>CAVRFY010000001.1:0-316660 GCA_963720595.1 uncultured Actinomycetota bacterium
CGACGTCAGTCGAGGTGCGCCGTCCTCATCCTCGGCAGCTGGTGAATCGCTCGTCCGCTGCGGCACCGCGCTGCGCGAGCACGAACGGGACGGTCGCTACCGGACCAGGGCGGCAATCCACATCGTGCCGAGCAGCCGGGCATACCGGTCGTCCGGCCAGGCGCGTTCCGCGACGAGGCGATGCCACAGCGCACCGTCCAGGGTCGCCGCGAGCAAGTCGCGGCACTCCTGCTCGCTGACCGCGAGCTGGCCGGTGGCGGCGGCGGCCCGCGCGTAATGCGCGGCCGCATCGAGGCGCTGCTCATCGAACTCGGCGAGCATCGCCGCGGCGGCTGGTTCGCTCGTGGCCGCTCCTTGCAGCGCGCGGAACAAGGGGGTGATGCGCCGGAACACCGGGGTAATGACGGCGGCGTGGGCTCGAAGCCGGGTGGCAAGGTCTGGTTCAGCAAGCACGGCGCGGATCTCTGGCCGGTCCAGCAAGCGGATGTCTTCTTCGTCGCCCCGCATGGTGGCGTACCAGACCTGTCGCAGGAGCGTGGGCTTGTTGCGATACGCCGCGTAGACGGTCTCGACCGCCACGCCCGCGGCGCGGGCGACATCGGCGATCGTCGTTCGTCCGTATCCGTCGTTGACGAACAGGTCATGCGCGGCGCGGATAATCCGCTGCCGCGTTTCGCCGGCTTGCTCGCGACGCCGCGCGGAGCGGTATGGCCTCTTGACAGCTTCCTGCATTCGGATACATCCTTACTGTATTGATAGCAGTCTAGCTGTATCGGGGGGCCGTGATGGGCGCAGAAGCCGAGGAGTTCCTGGCGGAGACCATGCCGCGACTGAACGAGGCGGAGATCGCGCTGCACAACGGCGACGCGGGCCCGCGGATCGCGATGTGGTCGCGCGAGAACCCGGTGACGCTGTTCGGGGCCGCGTTCAGCGGCGGCGGGTGGGCCGAGATCGGCCCGGTATTCGAGCGGCTCGGATCGTCGTTCTCGAACTGCACGTCCTACCGCAACGAGGTCATCGCGGCCGGCGCGAGCGGTGACCTCGCCTACATCGTGGCGTTCGAGCACACGACCGCGTCCGTGCACGGAGCGCCGCCGCAGCCGTACGTGCTGCGCGTCACCACCGTATTCCGCCGGGAGGACGGCGAGTGGAAGGTGGTGCACCGGCACGCGGACCCCGCGTCGGAGAGCGCGGCCGCACTGGCGGAACGAATCGCGTCGACCTCGGCCGGATAACCCCGGGTTCCTGCTCTCCTCCGTGCTTCTGATAGGCGAGAAGCAAGATCAACTTACGGTAAGCGGCATTGGGTCTTGACTAGTGCTCGCCTCTCAGCACACATCTGGGTAGTAGAGGTGAGGGTAAGCGTGTGCCGAAACGGTTCGCAGGTAGGCATTTGTTAGCTGGTAGTACTCCCATCCGTGTTTCCCGCCGGTCGTGTATTCGATTCTGGCTACACCGAAATGATAGTGCCTCCCGGTCTTGAGGAACTTCAAGGCGATTACGACGTACCACTTGCTGACAGACTTCGGCGCCACAACCACGTCAGTGACGGGCTGCTGGAGGAAGTCTCGCGGGCATCCTTTCGCGAGGTCGCCCTCGTCAATTGATGCCGTGGCGCCGATGCGGCTGTACGGGTAAGCGCGAGCGCCGAGAACCCGTATGCCGTCGCGCGGAGACACCAGCCGCACCGACACGACCTTGACTGGGCTCTCGGAGTAGTTGCGGAAATCCGTCACCATGAGGTCGTAGATGCCGCCGACAACAACAGAGCCACGAACAAAGGATCCAACGACCGGGTGCGGGTCAGCGGGATTAGCGAGCGGGCCGCTCCAAGGCGACCGAGCCGAAGAGCATCCGGTGACCGACACAGCGACCGCCACAACAGTTACCATCGCGCGTCGCACGAACGTACCCCTAGGGTTCACAGGAAGTTGTTCGGCCAGATCATGGTCCGCCACATGTGGGCGACCGATGACCCGTCGAATCCGAGCCCTTCCGCAGGCTGCCTGAAGTGTCGGCCCACCACGTCCTCGAACTCGCCGAAGTCCACGACAGCGGCCGCGTCGAAGGAGTAGATGTCGTTGATGGTGATGAGCCGCGACGTCATGTACCAGCGATGCCGCCGCGCCGCCTCGTGCTCTCGGTGGATGTACTTGGGCGGGTCGTAGTCCGGCCCGAAGTAGTCGATGTACGCCTGCGGATAGGTGTATCCCACCGACTCGTCGGGGAAGTAGCGCAACGCCTCGTGCTTCTCGATCGCCCACGCGACCTCGTCGTCGACGTACGGCCCGACCATCTGCGCGCCCCAGTAACCATGATTGGCCGACAACAGCCCCGCGATCGCGATGTCGTGCAGCATGCACGCCATGATCACCTTCTCGTCCAACCCGCGCTCCCGCGCGACCTTCGCGCTCTGCAGCAGGTGCGAGCGCGCGATGGTGTTGAACCGCAACTCGAAGAAGTCCCGGAGGGTGGGACGCTCCGGCATCGCTGGCAGCGCAGGGTTGTCTCCCATCATGAACAACGTGTCGGGGTGGCGAGCCTCGGCGAGAAGCGCGCCCTGGTAGGCGCTGGCCGGTGTGCCCATGGCTGCTGCCGCTGGGGGAAGGATGATGCGTCGCCTGCGGTCGACGGCGCCGTCCAGGGGCTCGCGGATCCAGTTCCCCAAGATCGGGTCGCGCAAAGACGCAGGCAGTTCATGGGGGAGCACCCTGCTCGAGGGTCGCGCGTCGAGGGACTCGGACATTTAGGCCCCTTTCTCTCACTGCATACGGCCATCACCACCGGCGAGGGTCGAGCCTCGCGGCCCGGGTCGAGCCCCGCGGCGCGGCGCAATCCTCCCTGGCGACTCTACGACGACCGACGTAGGGTCAGAAGGTCGCTCAACCCGAAGGGAGCGAAACGATGGTGTTCCGCATCCAGCCACACACGCGCCTGCACGAATGGGTGGCCGAGGAAGCGGGCTTCTTCCGTGACGAGGGCCTGGCATACGAGTTCGATCCCGACCGATTCGCGGCCGGCAGCGCGGATCGCCGGCTCGGTCACCCCGGCCGGCGAGGTGCCCGGCCAGATCCGCAGCGGCGCGTTCGAGGACATGGCCAAGGGCCGGAGCTCGGACGTTTCCTGCGCATGCCACTGGGCAGTCAACGCCGCGGCCGCCGCACATCACGGGCGCATGTACGGCAACGGCTACTCGGTGTGCCCATCGGGCATCTTCGTGCCCGCCGAGTCGCCATACCGGCAGCCTGCCGACCTGGCCGGAGTCGAGGTCTCGGTCGGCTTCCACTCAGGCAGCCACTACTCGGCGCTCCAGGGACTCGAGCCGTTCCTGCCACGCGATCAGATTGCGCTGCACTTCGCCGGCCGGCCCAACGACCGTTTGCGCGCCATGCTCGACGGGCGCATCGAGGCCGCCAATGTCTGGGGCGGTCAGTACTACCTGCTCGAGCAGATTGGCTTCCGCAAGCTGGTCGACACGACCTTCGTGATGGGCTTCCTCGTATCACCTGACGCCGAGGTCGAGGAAGTCGAGCGCTATTTCCGTGCGCTGCTGCGTGCCCAGCAGGAAATCGACATCGAGCCTGAACGCTACAAGCACTTCTGGCTCAAGGAGATGCCGGACGACCTGCGGGGCCTGGCCGACGTCCGGCGCTTCGGGCCCGGCGAGCGGATCGTGCCGCAGCCGTACACCCGCGAGATGTACGAGCGGGCATACCGCTGGATGAAGACCTGGGACCTGGTGGACGCCGCAGAACTGCCCGCCGACTATCACGAAGCGGTGCTCGCCGGTCCGCTCGTTTAGCGCCCGGCCGGCGAGTAGGTGACGAGGGTCTGGTCGGGATTGTCCGCAACCTGCAGCACGACGTGCGAATACTCGACCGGCCCGAGCCGTGGGTGGAGCAACTTCTTCGATCCGCTGCCCACCGCGGTCACGTGGTGGCGGGGCCACCAGTCCCGGACGTGGTCGCTGTCCCGGCGCAGTTCGGCGATCAGGGCCGTGAAGTCCGGGTCGTGCGGATGGCGAGCGGCGGCGAGCCGGAACCGGCCGAGCATCGCCCTGGCCTCGGCCTCCCAGTCCAGGTACACCTCGCGGGCGCGGGTAGTGGTGAACATCCAGCGCACGAGATTGCGCTGACCGGCGGGCAGTGCCTCCCAGTCGGTGAATAGCTCCCGGGCGGCGGGATTTGATACCAGCACGTCCCATCGGCGTCCCTTGACATAGGTCGGGAAGGGGTCGAGGCGCTGGACGAGATCAGCGACGCCTTGACCGATCTGCTCGGGTGGTGCGGACAATCCTGCGACGGTGCCGTGGGATCCGTCCGGGCCGTAGGCGAGGACGTGCAGGTAGTCGCGCTCGGCGGCGGACATCCGCAGGGCCGCCGCGAGGGCTTCCAGCACCTGCGGCGACGGCCGAACCGGGCGTCCCTGTTCGAGGAAGGTGTAGTAGGTGGTGGACAGATTGGCCAGCAGCGCGACCTCCTCGCGGCGCAGCCCGGTCGTGCGCCGCCGGGTGCCTGCTGGCAAGCCGACAGCACCGGGGACGAGCCGCTCGCGCCGTGATCGGAGCAGCTGCCCGAGAGCCTGCGGGTCTCCGTTCTCCGCCACCTGGTCAAGCCTACTCATGCTGTTACTAGTAACAAGCCGCTCTGGTTACCAGTGTCGTGTCGCCGCAGGCTGAGACTATGACGATTACGAGTGAGCAGATCCAGATCCCGGTAGCTGACCGCACCGTCGTGCCGGCATACCGCGCCAGTCCGGCCGCTGACCCGGCGCCGGTCGGCGTCGTCATCGCCCATGAGCTCTTCGGCGTAAGCCCCGCTATCCGCGGTGTGGCCGACGATCTCGCCGCGGCCGGCTACCTGACGATCGCGCCTGAGTACTACCACCGTGACGCGCCGCCCGGCCGCTGGCTGCAACGCGACGATGCCGGCCGGCAGGAGGGTTTCGGCTACTTGAACCGGCTCACCCGCCAGCAGGCGCTGGACGATACGGCCGCCTGCACGGGCTGGCTGATGTCACAGCCAGCGATCGAGGAGGCCGCGATGATCGGCTTCAGCGCCGGCGGCCACCTGAGCTATCTCGCGGCCTGCCAGCTTCCGATCAGCCGGACTGCCGTCCTGTACGGGGGCTGGCTGCCCACGACCGACATCCCGATGAGCCAGCCGTCACCGACGCTCACGCTCACCGCCGGGATCCGCGGCCGGATCCTGTACCTGGTCGGCGAGGACGACGCCCTGATCGACGCGGGCCAGCGCCAGCAGATCCGGGACGCACTCCGGGAAGCGGGCATCAACCACGAATTCGTCGCCTACCCCGGCACCCAACATGCATTCTTCTGGCCGGACACGCCCGCCTTCAGCCAGTCGGCCCGTGACGACGCGTGGTCCCGGATCTTGACGCTGCTCGCGACCTAGCTGAGCGCGGCCCAGCTGAACTGGCGATCTCCGGTCGCTAGGGCACCGCGCTCTCGTCGGCATAGGACAGAATGCGCTCGGCCGTCAGGCGGATCCAGGAGCTGACCCAGTCGGCCGTGACCGCGGCACGCACGTCCTCGGGTACCTGCGGCGTCTCGACGACCTCGGCGGGCCCTTCGGCGATCACCGCGATGTGCACGGGGTGATCTCCTTCGGCGATCACCATCGTGAGCCAAGGCGTGCCGCGCAGATTCCGTTCTCGCACCGAGCCGGCCATGGTCGGCAGCCAGAACACGGTGCCGCGCCGGATGTAGACCGACATCGCGGCGTGCGGCCGGCCGTCCGCGCGAGCGGAGCCGACCACCGCGAAGGCACGCCGGTCGAGGAAGGTCGCCAGTTGCTCGGCGCTCAGGCGTCGCTGCGGTGGATAGGACACAGCGGTCGCTGCGGTCGCCCGGGCGAACGTCCGGTCCTGAAGCTCGCCCAGTAGTTCACTCATGCACCAGTTCTACCGCCCCGCGCGACCGAGGGTCTTGATTCCATGTCGATCGACCGGCCGGGTGTCGGGCATGCTCCGGCGGGGGATATTGGCGCTCATGCGTTCCTCCTCCTCGGCTGACACGCAAGGTTCACATTTTCGCAATGAGGACAGGAGTATCGAATGACAACGAAAGCCGCTTTCTCGCCTGACCAATGGGAAGTAGTGCTTGAGGGTCCGCCAAGCGCCGGCATGATCGTGGCTACCGCTTCGCACGGCGGGACGATCCGCGAGACCATCGCGCTGTCAAAGGCCTACGTCGAGGCCCGCGCCGAGCACGGGCAGAGCGAACTCCTCGACGAGATCGTCGCGGCGAAGCCGCAAATAGACCACACCAGATACCACTCGCCCGGAGAACTCAGGGATAACGGGCTGGAGCACATCCGCGGCGCTGTCACGGTGCTCGACAGCAAGGCGACGGCCGAAGAAGTCGATGGGTACCGGCGCTTCGTTCTCGCCCTCGCCAACAAGGTCGCGGCGGCACACCGCGAGCAAGGGCACGGCATGAGCCCCGACGAGGCCGAGGCCATCCAGGAGATCGCAACGGCCCTAGGCGCGACCGGTTCGTGAGAGCCGACCCGTCCGCCTGCCGCCATGACCCCGGCTTGAGTTCTCGGGCTAGATACATCAAATCTATTTGATGTATAGTCTGGGATGTGAGCTCGTCCAGGAAAGCCACCCCCGCGTTCGTGCGCCTGGCCGGCCACCCGCTGCGCTGGCGGCTGCTGACCGAACTCGCCGCCAGCGACCTGCGGGTCCGCGAGCTGGTCACGCTGACCGGCAAGCCGCAGAACCTGGTCTCCTATCACCTGCGGCTGCTGCGTGACGGGGGCCTGGCCACCGCCACCCGCAGCAGCTTCGACGGCCGGGACAGCTACTACCACCTCAACCTCGATCGCTGCGCCGACGCGCTGGCCAGTACCGGCACCGCCCTGCACCCGGCGCTGGGCCTGAGCCCGGCACCACCGGTGCCCCAGCCGACCGCACCGGTGGCGGTGCTGTTCGTCTGCACCGGCAACAGTGCTCGCTCACCTATCGCCGAAGCCCTGCTCCGGCGGCGCAGCTCCGGTCTGGTCGAGGCGGCCAGCGCGGGCACCCGTCCCAAGCCAAGCTTGCATCCTCACACCGCCCGGGTACTGGACGATGAGTACGGCATCGACATCTCCGGCCAACGCCCCAGGCACCTGGACACTCTGGCCGCGCTCAGGTTCGACTACCTGATCACCTTGTGCGACAAGGCCCGCGAGGTCTGCCCGGACCTCGCCGCCCATCCCCGGCGGGTGCACTGGAGCATCCCCGATCCCGCAGCGGCCGGCGCCACCGGCCAGGCCGGCTACCCGGCCTTCACCCGCACCGCGGCCGACATCGACACTCGCATCCGGTACCTGCTGCCGGTGCTCGCTCTCACTGCCCGCAAGGAGGATCAGCCGTGACCACCCCCGACCAGCACGCCAGCGTCCGTTACCTCGTCGACGACGTTCAGGCAGCCATCGACTTCTACACCACCCACCTCGGCTTCACGGTCAACATGAGCGCGGCACCCGCCTTCGCCGACGTAGTCCGGGGGCCGCTGCGACTGCTGCTGTCCGGGCCTGCCAGCTCCGGCAGCCGCGCCACCCCCGCCGACGCCGCCGCACCGGGTCGCAACCGCATCCATCTCATCGTCGAGAATCTGGACGCCCAGATCGCCAGGCTCCGCGGCGCCGGGGATCTCGTTCCGCAGCGACGCGGTCTCCGGTCCCGGCGGACGCCAGATCCTGCTCGCCGACCCGGCCGGCAACCTGATCGAGCTGTTCCAACCCGCTTGGCAGGGCTAGGGCTCCACGTTCTCAGGTGCCGGGCCGGCGGGGTTCGGCAATGCCGAGCTCGTAGCTGATCACGACGAGCTGAGCCCGGTCACGGGCCCCGAGTTTCGCGAGCAGCCGGCTGACGTGCGTCTTCACCGTCGCGTGGCTGATGTGCAGGGCTGCGCTGACTTCCGCGTTCGACCGCCCCGAGGCGACCTGGGCCAGCACCTCGCGTTCCCGCTCGGTCAGCTGGCCAACTATCGGCTGCGCGAGCGTGTGCGGTGCCGGCGCGCGGGCGAACTCGGCGATCAGGCGGCGGGTGATGCTCGGCGTCAGCAGCGCGTCTCCGGCCGCGACGATCCTGATCGCCTCCAGCAGCTGCTCGGGCGGGGTGTCCTTGAGCACGAAGCCGCTGGCGCCGCTGCGCAGCGCCGCGAAGACGTTCTCGTCGTCGTCGAAGGTCGTCACGACAAGAATCCGAGGCACATGGTCCCGGCTGCCGTCGAGAATCATTCTGGTCGCCTCGAGGCCGTCCATGACCGGCATCCGGATGTCCATGAGCACCACGTCTGGCTTCAGCGCGCGAGCCTGGCTGACGGCCTGGGCTCCGTTCTCGGCCTCACCGACGACGTCAAGATCAGCGGCATACTCGACGAGCAGCCGGAACCCGGCTCGGACTAGTGCCTCGTCATCGGCGATCAGCACCGTGATCATGCCGCTCATGCGGCGCCGTCCCCGGTGTCCGCGGGGCCGTGGCTGCGCTCGGCCGGGAACACGGCCACGACCTCGAAGCCGCCACCGGGCCGAGGCCCGGCCCGGAACTCGCCGCCGTGCAGCAACGCTCGCTCGCGCATGCCCGCGATCCCAAGGCCAGGGTGGCTGGCGTCATCAGGCGGATCGCCGCCAGGTCCGTCATCGGTCACGTGGATCGTGAGCTGGCTCTCGTCCCGCGTCACCTGGAGCGTGGCGCGGGCGGCCGGGGCATGCCGGGTCACGTTCGTCAGAGCCTCCTGCGCGATCCGGTAGGCCGAGATTTCCACCGAGCCGCCGTAGCTGCCAGGCGGTCCGCTGCACCGGTAGGTCAGGTCGAGACCGTTCTCCTGAAATCGTCGCACCAGATCGGGGATGTCGCTGGTGATCGGCCCCTGGCGGGCGGCGACCTCCGACGGCTCCCTGATCTGCCTGAGCAGTTGCCGCACCTCGTCCAGCGCCGACCGGCTGGCGGTTTCGATGGCGGCCAAGGCGGCTCGCGCCTCACCTGGCTTCTGGTCGAGCACCAGCCTGGCCACACCGGAGCGCACCGCGATCATGCTGAGGCTGTGCGAGACGACGTCATGCACGTCCCTGGACAGGCGCAGTCGCTCCTCGGCCCGGATCCGCGCCTCCATCTCGGCTGCCTGGTGGTCCGATTCCCGAGCCAGGGACTGCCGGTACCGGCGCCTGGTGCGAACCGCGTCCCCGATGAACCAGCCTGGAATCATCACTCCTGCCTGCACCGCGTCCTGGTCGAGGCCAGGGTGCAGGTAGATGCCCAGGCCCAGCACCGCCCACGTGCACACCGCGGCCAGCCCGTAGGCGAGCAGTGAGATTCTGCGGTCATAGCGGTCAGCGACCGTGAAGATCGCGATGGCCAGGTTCGGGCCGGCGCTGCTCACAAAGGGCGTGAACTGGACGCCGAGAAGAGTCGCGCTGGCATAGACGGCGACCAGGACCGCCAATGTGGTGATCGGCCACCTACGGCGCGCGATCAGGGGTGCGGAAGCCAAGACGCTGAACAGGGCGATGGCCGGCCGCGATCCGGCCCCGGCCGCAAGGCCGGCCAGCACGGGCCCGGAGAAGGCCGCGAAACAACCTGCCGCGATCAGGACGTCAAGGAGGTCAGGGGAGCGGCGCCGGCTGAGCCTTGCTGATAGCCGGCCAGACAGCCGGGCGAACCACGGCGCGCCGATGCTGCCGCCAGGATCAGGCGGCGGCGGTGTGCGCCGATCTGCCATGAAGCGACGGTAACCCAGGCCAGGTCGGTGCGGCGTCCGCCGGCAGGCGGAGACGATCATCCGTCGCAGGACGGATGCCGGGCCGAGCGAACGGTCGCGCGACGGAGGCCTGGTCGCGACGCTCGCCCGACGCGTGCCGGGCGGATGCGAGGCAGCGTGGAAGCATGACTTCAGCAACGCATACCCCGGTACCCCGCTCGCTCTCCAAGCCACTGGTCGTCGTCGCCGAACTCCTGTTCACCGGCGGCGTCAGCATCGGCTGGCTGTCGTACGAACACCGGTCCGCGACCCAGGTCCGCCACATTCCCGGATCCAACGCCTGGTGGCAGCACGCGGCAGTCGCCGTCATCGCCATCGCCGTCCTTGGCGTGATCTGGCTCGGACGCAGGAGCGGGCGGATCGGCCCGCGAGTGCTGGCCGGCCCGCTGAGCCGCTCGGCGGCCGAGCGAATCTCGCTGCTCTACCGCCAGGCGCTTCGGCGCCCAGCCGGTCTCGGCCGCGCCCTGGTGGCCTCGCCGCTGCTGTTCCTTTTCGGCTACGGGTTCTTCCGTGCCGGTTACCAGGTCACCAACGGCCTGGACCCGAACGCGACCGTCAACGCCTGGGGCGGTCCGACCTACCTCGGCGCCATGGCCTGCCACTACCTCGACTTGTTCGTGATCATGGCGGCCACCGCCTGGCTGCTCGACCGGCTGCTGCCACGGTCTGGCGGCCGCTCGGCGGCGCCGGATTCGGAGGCGAGCGGCGCGCGCTCGATGTGTTGCGGGAAAGCGGCATGAGCGCGGCCGTCGCCGCGGTGATCGAGGCCGCCGGGGCACGCGCCGATGCACAGGGTGTACCGGTCGGCTATGCCGTGGCCGTCGGCCTCGCGGGTTGCTGCACGCTGGCGGCCATGACGTCGCGCCGCGCAGGCGGGCTGCTCGGACCGGTGCAGTACTTCCTCGGCTTCGTAGTCAATGAGCTGCCCGTCGTGGCGTGCTACTGGCTCGGCGCGTCGACGCTGCTGGCCGCCGCGCAGGGCGGCCTGCGGACACCGGCCGCCTGGTTCGTGACGGCCGTGGCCGCGATCACGGTCTGCTGTCTGATCCTGCTGGCCATGCGGGCGCGGAACGCCGGATCGGTCATCGACCGGGCGCTGGACGACGGTCTCGGCGCGGGGTGGCGCCATGAAGCCGGGGCCGAGTCCGCCGCGGCTCTGACGCCGCGGTTCCAGCGAGCGCGGCTGCTGGTGTGGCCGCTGCTCGTCCGCCGGTTCGACGTCCGGCGCATCGCCGGGATCCGATATGGCAACGCCGGGCGCGCGAATCTGCTCGACCTCTATCGCGGCCGGCGCGGTCAGGCCGTCCAGGACCTGCGTCCCGTGCTCGTGCACCTGCACGGCGGCGCGCTGGTCAGGGGCCGGAAGAACCGCGAGGGCCTGCCGCTGGTGTACCGGCTGGCGAGCCGCGGCTGGGTGTGCGTGAGCCCGAACTACCGGTTGCGCCCCGCTGCCCGTTGGCCCGATCACGTCGTCGATGTCAAGAAGGTCATCGCCTGGCTTCGCGAGCATGGCCCCGAATACGGCGCGGACCCGGACCGGATCTTCCTCGCCGGCGGCTCGTCGGGCGCGCAGCTTGCGGCTGTCGCTGCGCTCACGCCGTCGGACCCGCGGTTCCAGCCTGGCTTCGAGGACGCTGACACGTCGGTCCGCGCGGCGATCGTCCTCTACGGCCACTACGGCTGGGGCGACGCCGGGCCGGGCACCGAGCCGGACACCGTGCCATCGTCGCCGCTGGCGTATGTGCGGGCAGACGCGCCGCCCTTCTTTATCGCCCACGGCGATCGGGACACACTGCTGCCAGCGAGAGCTGCTGGCGAA
This sequence comes from uncultured Actinomycetota bacterium, assembly GCA_963720595.1. Lineage (GTDB taxonomy): Bacteria > Actinomycetota > Actinomycetes > Streptosporangiales > Streptosporangiaceae > Chersky-822. The sequence goes on from CAVRFY010000001.1 coordinate 11,592, forward strand.
TTCGCCGCGGCCTTGCGCGAGCGATCACGCAGTCCGGTCGTCTACGCCCAGCTGCCCGGCGCGCAGCACCAGTTCGACCTGTTCCATTCGGTCCGCAGCACTGCGGTCATCAACGGCATTGAGGCCTTCGCCGCGTGGGTACTTCGCTGTGATGCGCGTGGCGGGCGGCAATGACGGCGAGGTTCGGCGGGCCTGGCTCACCCGCCTATTGCCGTTTGCGTCAGAGCGCGAAGCGACACCCATCCCAGTAGGCCTCGACCCGAGGCCGGCGCCTGCCTCGCAAGCCGATCTCCAGCACGTCAGGAACCCGGCCGGCGGGAGCGCGGAACCAGACTTCGGGACTGGTCTGCGACACGAGGCTGAACCCGGACATCCCGGGCGGTCGTTCGGTGGCCGCGTGCATGTAGGCCGGTGTCCCCCAGCAGCACACCAGCGGGCGGGCTGCCCAGACCCAGAGCCGGCCGCCGCGCTCGCTCACCAGCCCTGCCGCCTCTGGGCTCATATCCACCTGCACGATTACTCCTTGCCTAGGTCGTCAACCGGTGCGGCAAGCCGGCAGGCTGGTCCTGGCTTGGGACGCTGCGGCATCCGTCCGCGAGTGTCCCGCGAGGTATGGCCGGGGCCTCTTGTTTACGTACAGTAGACAGCCTATGACGCTACCTAGCTCCGAAGGCAGCGTCGGCAGCGCGCACCTGCCGTTGCGCGATTTGGTGGCGATCAAGCAGCGCCGCCTGGTGAGAAGGGCGCAAGCGTGACGACGCACCGGCTGGATCCCACCCCCGACACCACGGCGGACGTGCTGTCCCGCGACCATGCGCCGGTCCTGTCCATCGACCCGGGCGACACGGTGGTGGTCAGGTCCCTGGATGCCTCCGGGTACCTGGAACCGCAGACCTTCCCCGGCGAGCAGCAGCCGATGATGATTCCCGCCAGGCGCGGCCACTGCCTGACCGGGCCGATCATGGTAGACGGCGCTCAGCCCGGCGACATGCTGGCGCTGCGACTGGTGTCGCTGCGGCCAGATCGCTGGGGCTGGACCGTAGCGGCTGCCCTGGACACTCCGGTCACCCGGCGTCTCGGGCTGGCCGGCGGACCGCCGTCCTGGCTGTTGTGGGAACTCGACCCCGACGCGGGCAAGGCCACCTGCGACCTCGGCTTCACCCGGAGCCTGGCTCCGTTCCTCGGGGTTATGGGCATGCCGCCGGACGAGCCCGGTGAGCACTCCACGATCCCGCCGCGAGCGGCCGGCGGTGGCAACATCGACTGCCGGGAACTGGTCGCCGGGACCACTTTGTATCTGCCAGTGACCGTTCCTGGTGCCCTGCTTTACCTGGGCGACGGCCACGCCGCGCAGGGGGACGGCGAGGTCGGCGGCACTGCTATCGAATGCCCTATGACCACCGAAGTGGTAATCGACCTCGCGGCGAACCGGCCGTTGCGATCCATTCACGCCGAGACACCGGCCGGGCGGATCACGTTCGGCTTCGATGCGGACCTCAACGCGGCCATGGGCGATGCGCTGGATGCGATGGTCTGCTGGCTGCAGGCTCTGTTCGACCTCGCCAAGGGCGCGGCGCTGGCTCTCGCGAGCACGTGCGTCGACCTGCGCATCACTCAGGTGGCCAATCAGACCTGGGGCGTGCACGCGATCCTGCCCACCGGCATCCTGGGCTGAGAGGCTCGCACGTTAGGAAGAAGCATGGGAAGACAGGTAGCCGTCGTGCTTTACGTGCTCGCGCTGATAACCGTCGTGGTCGGCGTGGACGTCCTGTTCTTCCGGCACCAGTTCTGGCAGCGGCTGATGGTGAACGTCGGAATTGTCCTGGTGTTCGGGGCATTCGGTTTGAGGTTCCTGAAGCGTCCATGAGCGCAGCCGCCGCGCGATCGACATCCAGGCCGGCCGCACGTCATCACCGCTGCCGACTGGAGCCCGCGTCCTTTCGATCAATCGGTTAGCTCGTAGGCCGGGTTGATCATGACGGCGCCGGCCTTGCCGGTGCTGATGTGGCCGCGGAACCTGACCTTGCTGCCGGGTCCGAGTCCGGGTATGTGAGTGCGGCCGTAGAACAGCGCGGTGACTTCTCCGCTGGAGTCGGCGATCGTGCAGGCCAGGATGAAGCTCTGTTCCAGCGGCTTGATCTTGACGGTGTGAATCCGGCCTGAGACCTCCGCCCGGCCGTTGCGGCTGAGCGCGGAGATGGGGGTGGCGCCTGACGGCACGTCGGGCCGCTGATCGGCGCGAACGGCGGCGTCGCGGTCGGCTGTGCCTGGCCACGGGGGCCGCAAGCTGCTCGGGCAGCATCTCCGCCTGGGCGGTGACGTCGAACGGGATGATCGTGGCGGCGGATTGCGGGATCCGGCTCGTCACGCGCGCGATCTTGTCGGCGGTCCGGTCGTGCATGAGTCGGCCGAGCAGCGGCCGGTAGCTGCGCCGCGGCAGCACGATGGTGACGTGGGTGCCAGGCTGGCTGGTCTCTCTGAGGACAAGTTCGCCGGCCGCGTGCTCGATCCGCCGGTCCGGGCAGTCCACCAGGTCGAGCGGGATGCCGCGGTCGGCGCGGAGCCATTGCTGCCTCAGGTGGTCGGCTCGTGACCGGTCGATGACGAAATGCACCGCTCGCAGCGCGGTGGGATGCAGGCTTCGGGCGTAGCGCAGCCCGGCGATCGTGGCCAGGTCGAACTCGTCAACCAGGACGAGCACCGTCCGGCGCGGGTAGTTCGGCGGATCGGGCCGATCGCCGACGCCGAGCGCCTCGACCAGCCGGGCCTCGGTCCGGTACTGCCGGTTCAGCCGGACGAACGCGAAGACCAGGACCGGGAACACGGCCACGATCAGCCAGGCACCCGCGGTGAACTTGACGATCGCGAAGATCAGCACGACCAGGGCGGTGTAGACGCCGCTCGCGAAGTTGATGACGAGCCGGCGCCGCCAGGCTGGTTCCTTGTGCCGGATGTGGTATCTGGCCATCCCGAAGCCGGCCATCGCGAACCCGGTGAACACTCCGATCGCGTAGAACACTACGAGCTTGCTGGTATTGGCGCCGACGGCGAGCAGCAATGCCAGCGCCAGCACGGCCAGCACGACAATGCCGTTGGAGAAGACGAGCCGGTGGCCGCGCTTGCTGAGCCAGCGTGGCAGGAAGGAGTCTTCTGCGACGAAGCTGGTCAGGAACGGGAAGCCGCTGAAGCTGGTATTGCCGCCCGTGAACAGGATGGTGATGGCGCCCGCCTGGGTGAGGAAGAACATAGCGTGGCCGAATGCGGAAGGCCCGAAGATGAGGTTGGCCTCCTGGGAGAGCACTGTCGGGAAGCCGTTCTTGTAAGGGACGGCGTGGGTGAGGTAGGCGAGCCACGAGATACCGGCGATCAGGAATGCGACGATGCAGCCCTGTGTCACCAGCAGGTGACGGGCGTTGCGGCCTTCCGGTGGGCGGAGCGCGCTGACGGCGTTAGAGACAGCCTCGATCCCCGTCAGCGAGGAACCGCCGTTGGCGAACGCGCGGGCGATGATGAGAATGGCCGCGAATGTGAGCAGGCCGCTCGGATGCTGCCCGACTCCCACCGTCCCCTGATGCCACTTGACATGGGGCAGCCCGCCGCCGAATATCTCCCGGCTTACCCCGACGATGATCATCAGGCTGACGGAGCCTGAGAAGAGATAGGTCGGGACCGCGAACGTCTTGCCATTCTCCCTGACCCCGAGCAGGTTCACGTAGCACATGATCAGCGTGGCGGTGACCGCGATCAGGAGCAAGGTCGTCTTGCCGCCCAGCGGGCGGGCCAGCACCGGGAAGGTCGACAGAATCGCCTGGCTGCCGGCGGCGGTCTGCACGGCGACCGTGACGACGTAGTCGACCATGAGACCGACGGCCGCCACCTGCGCGATGCGGGGGCCGAAGTTCTCCCGTGCGACGACGTACGATCCGCCGGCCCGGGTGTAAACCGACACAACCTCGCGGTAGGACAGCACGACGAACGCGACGCCGAGCAGAATCAGTCCCGTCATCGGCAGCAGCAGCGTGAACGCCGCCAGCCCGAAGAACGGCAGCAGCTCATGCAGGATCAGCTCAGAGCCATAGTTCGCTGAGGAGATCCCGTCGCACGACAGCACGCCGAGGCCGAGCGGCTTCGACAGCCGCTCGGACCGGAGTTGGTCGGTGACCAGTGGCGGACCGAGCAGCCGGCGCTTCACCGAGTACCTGAAGGACTCGGGCAGGCTCCCGGCCGGAACCGACGAACGCGCTGGCAGCTGATGCGACGGCGGTTTGATCACTCCCCGACGCTCGCATGTCTTGGCGGTCCCGGCCGTATCGGCGGCGTTAGGAATGGCGCCGTCGGCGTTAAGGTTTCGCCAAGATCAGCCGCCCCCGATTTTGACGCAAGCGGATCCAGAGTCTGCACCGCCGGGCGCTGGCCTCGGGCCATGGCCTGTGCTTGATGTTTCGGCGGTCGGCGCGCTAGCCTCCGGCAATGGGTCGCTCATTCTTCGGGCGCGCTCGGCGAGCGGGTGCCCGAGGGAGGGCCCGTTCCTTACGTGTTTCTCCTGCTGGCGATACTTGCCGAGGTGGCAGGAACCAGCCAGCTGAAGAGCACCGGCGGCCTCACCCGCATATGGCCGACCGCAACCGGTCTCGCGGCGTATTGCGCGGCGTTCGTGCTGCTCGCCCTGGCCATCAACCGGGGTCTGCAGGTCAGCGTCGGTTACGCCCTGTGGTCCGCCCTCGGTACCACGCTCATCGTGATCATCGGAGCGCTGGCCCTGCACGAGCCGGTTACCCCGGCCAAGATCCTCGGGATCGCCCTGGTGGTCGCGGGCGTGGTCGTGCTCAACCTCGCGGGAACGCACTGACCGGGAGGCTGGTCAGGTACACGTCACGGTCAGGCGAATCCGCGCCAGCGCCGGTTCTGGCGACCTTGCGCCATCCCCAAGAGCGGAGGGCGCGCTGCGCGAGGGTCGCTGCGGGCAGCACGGTCAGCGTCGCCCGTTCCTCCGGCCGGCCGGCGAGGATCAGGTCGTGCAGTGCACGGCCGATGCCCTGCCGCCGCCAGGACGCGCGCACCAGCAGATCGGCCACCGCGAAGGTGCGGCCGCCATTTTCGGTGATGAGCTCCTCCGGCAGCTCGGTGGTCAGGTTTCGCCACCAGGAGGTCGAGGGGCGTAGCGGCATCCCCAACGCGTAGCCGACCAGGAAGCTGCCATGACGGGCCTCGGCCAGAACGAAGCCTGGCTGGCGGCACTGAACTCGCAGCCGCGCCGCGAAGGCCGCGGCATCGTCGGGCTTCTGGGGCGGTTCGCCGTAGACCTCGGCGTGCAGTCCGTTCAACTCGTCGGCCAGCCCGGCCGCCTGCTTGCCGTCGAGCAGGCGGATCGCTATCTCTGGCGCGGACAATGGCACCTCCTGCGCTATGGATATCGCACGGGCATTCGCGGTGGCTGAGCCGGCCTTTCGGGCTGAGCCGGCGTTTCGGCTGAGACGGCGTTTCCGGCCGACGGGCCGATAGCGTAATGTCGCAATTGTGATGCCGGGGCGCAGGGCGCTAGCAGCCGTGCCGGTGATCCTCGTATTGCTGCTGGCCGCGTGCACCGGGGCTAATGGCACCGCGCCCGCAGGCACCGCGTCGCCCGCCCGGCCGGCTGGCACCGCGTCGGCTGCCCGCCCGGCTGGCGGTCCGCGGGCGTCGGCTGGCTGGCAGGTGGTGGCGCCAGCCACGGTGGGGCTTTCCGCGGCCAAGCTGACGGGGATCGCGGCGCAAGCCCGGCGCGGGGACTCCAACTGCCTCGTGGTGCTGCGGTACGGGAAGATCGCCGGCGAGTGGTATTTCCGCGGCACCGGCCGGGACAGCACGCAGGACGTGTTCTCGGTGACCAAGTCCATCACGAGCATCCTGGTGGGCATCGCCCAGGACGAGGGCAAGCTGCGGATCAACCAGAGCGCGTCCCGGTGGATCCCGCAGTGGCGGGGCACCCCTGCCGCCGCCGTGACGATCCGGGACCTGCTGAGCAACGATTCCGGCCGGCAGTGGAGCGTGGAATCCGACTACGTGCAATTCCTCCGTGCCAGTGACAGGACCGCCTTCGCGGTGGGCCTCGCGCAGGCACATCGGCCGGGAACTGTGTGGGCCTACAACAACGCGGCGGTCCAGACGCTCCAGCGGGTGCTCCAGAACGCGACCGGGCAGGACGTCGCCACCTTCGCCGAGGAGCGGCTGTTCAAGCCGGCCGGCATGGACCAGACCGCGATGACCAAGGACGCGGCGGGGGATGCGCAGACGTTCGAGGGTGTCACCTCGACCTGCCGCGACATGGCCAGGCTCGGCCAGCTCATGCTGAACCTCGGCCGCCTGGGGAGCAAGCGGATCGTCTCGGCGGCCTGGGTCAGGCAGTCCACCGGCCGGTCGTCGACGAGGCTCAACGCGGCCTACGGCTACCTGTGGTGGCTCAACCACCGCGGCGTGCTTGCGGGCCCCCTCACCCCGATGAGCCTGCAGCGGGCCGAGAGCCCGGCAACCCCCCGCATGCGCCTGGTGCCCGCTGCCCCCGACCAGCTGTACTGGGCAATCGGGCTCGGGAACCAGATCATCCAGGTGGATCCCGCATCCCGGACCGTCGTCGTGCGCCTCGGCACTCCGCGGGTGAACCCCACGCCGCCGACGTTCGGCCCCGCGCAAGCCAGCGAGGTCGTGACGCAGGCCGTCACGACCGAGACCCGTTAGGGCTCACACGTGCCTGACTCTGGCCAGCTTCCGCGCCGTCGGGCCGCAAGGTGGCCAGAAAGTCGTCGAGGAAGCCGATGAGCTCGGCCTTGCCGAAGCGGTCGGGGTAGAGCAACCCGTAGATGCTCAGGCCGTCGATGACGGCCGAGAGCAGGACGGCGATCGTGCGCGGGCGGCATCTCGACCAGCTCGCCAGAGCGCTGGGCGTTGATGATCAGGCCCTCGACGAGCCGGCGCCAGCGGGAGGACTCGGAGCGCTGGACGGAGCGGAGTTCGTCGTTGACTAGGGCGCGGCTCCAGATGCTCATCTCGAGGTGCGTCTCCCGGCGGGCTGGTCGGAGACCGGCAGGACCTCGATGCAGAAGGTCCGCAGCGCGTCGAAACCATCCTTGCCGTCGACCGCGTCGCGGATGCGCCGGTCGAGGCCCTCGTGGGAGATCCGCAGGGCCTCGAGCAGAATTTCGTCCTTCGACTCGAAGTAGTGCGCCAGCACGCCGTTCGAGTAGCCAGATTCCTTGGCGATGAGCCGCGTCGTCGTGCCGTCCAGGCCGTACTTGACGATTGCCCGCCAGGCCGCCTCCGCCAGCTCGTGCCGACGAGCGGCGTGGTCGACAACTTTCGGCATTGGGCTAGCCTCCTCCGGATGCACTGCCGAGCGCCCGCAGCCAGCCTGCTTCCCGGTACATCTTGACCTTATTTCGGACGTCCGTCTATAATAACCGACCTCAGGACCCATCCCGGGATGAGGCGGCACAAGAGTGGCTGACACGCACAACACGGCACAGATACCGGCACGCGGCACGCAGGAGCGGAAAGACCTGCTGCCGCCTGCTGGAGGACAAGGCGAAGCTCGTCAGGCGAGAGACCGTCCGCCTCTCGCGCATCGCGGGCGCCGGTCACTACACCGGTACCTTCTCCTGCGCCGAGCTGTTCTCCGCGCTGTACTACGCCCAGCTTCGCTTCCGGCCTGACGAGCCGGAGTGGCCGGACCGCGACAGGTTCGTGCTCAGCAAGGGGCACGCCGCGATCGGCCTGTACCCGGTGATGGCCGACCTCGGGTTCTTCCCTGCCGAGCTGCTCGACAACTACACGCGCCTGCACAGCCCGTTCGGCGATCATCCGGACATGCGCAAGGTTCCCGGCGCCGACTTCAGCTCCGGCTCCCTCGGTCACGGCCTGTCGGTCTCGCTCGGGATGGCGCTCGCCGCACGGGTGACCGGCCGGGAGTACCTCACGTACTGCATGCTCGGCGACGGCGAGTTGGCCGAGGGCCAGGTCTGGTCGGCCGCCATGGCAGCCGGGCACTACAAGGCCGCCAATCTCGTCGCCATCATCGACCGCAATCAGCTCTCGATCGACGGCAACACCGAGAACGTGATGGGCGTCGAGCCACTCGACGACAAGTTCGCCGCCTTCCGCTGGGACGTGCGCCGCATCGACGGCCACGACCTTGACCAGGTACTCGACACGTTCTCCTACGCGCGGACGCGCAGCGACGAGCGGCCGCTCTGCGTGATCGCGGACACGATCAAGGGCCGCGGCGTCCAGCGAATGGAACTCGACAAGGACTGGCACGTGGGCAACCTCATGGGCGCCGACTACGACGACGTGATGGCCGAGATCGAGGCCGGCTTGCAGCCCGCGAGGAGCCACGCATGACCGGCGAGACGACGTCGACGACAGCCGCCGGTCCCGCAGGAGATCTCCGGCGTCTTCCGCGGCAGTGCCGACGGGTCCGCTGCCCTGAAGGAGACCGGACGCAAAAGACCGAGCAGGGCATCAGCGCTCGCGCGATCCCGACCTTCATCGCGGGCGAGGAACTGGCCGACCTGGCCGACGCGGACGAGCGCGTCGTCGTCCTGACCGCCGACCTGGCGAGCGCGGGCCGCACGATCGACTTCGCGAACCGGCACCCGGACCGCTTCTTCAACATCGGCGTGGCCGAGCAGAACATGGTCTCGGTCGCGGCTGGCATGGCGTCCACCGGCCTGCGGCCGTTCGTCAGCACGTTCGCCGCGTACCTCGCCCTGCTGTGCTGCGAGCAGGTCAGGACCGATCTCGCCTACACGCAGATGCCGGTGGTCATGCTCGCGCACCACTCCGGCATGGCACTGGGCTACTACGGCACGAGCCATCACGCGCTCGAGGACCTGAGCGCCATGCGCGGCATCGCCGGGCTCACCGTCGTCTGCGCGGCGGACGCCAATGAGCTGCGGGCGATCCTGCGGGCCTGCCTGGCCAGCGACGGCCCCGTCTACGTGCGGATGGGCCGCGGCCGCGATCCTGAGGTCTACGCGGACGTCCCGGAGGACTTCGCTTTCGGCACGGGCGATCCGCCTCACCGAGGGCTCGGACATCGCGCTGATCGCCACCGGGTCACAGGTCAGGCCCTGTCTGGCGGCGGCTGAGGAACTGGCGAACGAGGGGATCTCGGCGCGGGTGGTCGACATGCACACCGTCTCGCCGGTCGACGCGGCCGAGATACAGCGCAGCAGTCGAGGACATCGGGACGATCCTGACCGTCGAGGAGCACAACATCACTGGCGGGCTCGGCGCGGCCGTCGCCGAGGTGGTCGCCGAGCTCGGGAAGCCGGTTCAGCTTCAGGCGAGCCGGCGTCCCCGACGTCCACGTGGTTCTCGGCCCGCCCGCCGCCTTGTACGCCCACTACGAGCTCGACGCCGCCGGCGTTGCGGGCCGCGCCAGGGATCTGGTGCAGCAGACGAGGGGAAGCGAGAAATGACCGACGCGCTCACGACCGTCTCCAGGGCCGCTGACCAGAGACCTGCGCGAGCGGGCGGACAGGGTCATCCCCGGCGGGATGTACGGCCATCTGAGCGCGCGCCGGCTCTCCCCGCACTACCCGCAGTTCTACGCTCGCGTCCGGGGCGCGCGCGCCTGGGACGTCGATGGCCGCGAGTTCGTCGACATGATGTGCAGCTTCGGCCCGATGATCCTGGGCTACCAGCACGAGAAGGTGGAGCAGGCGGCCGCGGCCCAGCGCGAGCAAGGCGACACCCAGCCCGGACCGGGCGCGTGCATGGTGGAGCTGGCCGAACTGCTCACCGAGCGGGTCGATCATGCCGACTGGGCCATGTTCGGCAAGAACGGCAGTGACGCGACGCGCCTGTGCCTCAGCGCGGCTCGGGCCACGACCGGGCGCCGCAGCGTCGTCGCCGCTGAGACCTCCTACCACGGCTGGTCGAGCTGGTGTAACAAGTTCGCCGACGGCCCGGCGGGGCGGGCCGACCCGGAGACCTTCCGTTACGTCTACAACGACCTCGGCAGTGTCCGGGCCGCCGTCGAGCAGGCGGGCACCGAGAACGTCGCCGCTGTCTTCGTCTCGCCGTTCCGGCACGACGCGGGCCACGACCAGGAACTCGTCGACGCCGAGTTCGCCAAGGGCGTCAGGGCGCTGTGCGATGACATCGGGGCCGCGCTCGTGATGGACGAGGTGCGGGCCGGCTTCCGCCTGCACCACGGCAGCAGTTGGGAGCCGCTCGGCGTGAAACCCGACCTGAGCGCGTGGAGCAAGGCGATCGCGAACGGTTACCCGATCGCGGCGACGCTCGGCAACGACCGGTTCCGCGCGGGAATCGAGCAGGTCTTCGCCACCGGGTCGTTCTGGTACCAGGCCGTCCCGATGGCGGCAGCGGTCGCGACGATTCACGCTCTGAAGGACGAGGACGCGGTCGCCAGGATGCAGGCGACCGGCACGAGGCTCCGCGAGGGCATTGCCAAGCAAGCGGACGAGTACTCGTGCGAGGTCACGCAGAGCGGGCCGGTCCAGATTCCCAACCTCTCGTTCGCCGGCGACACGCAGTACGAGCGGGCCCTGACATTCTGCGGCGCGGCCGCGGCGAACGGCGCGATCTTGCACCCGCGCCACAACTGGTTCCTGTCCTCCGCCCATACCGATGCCGATATCGACCGAGTCCTCGAAGCCACGGACGTCGCATTCCGCGAGGTGCGTGCGACCTACGGTGCCGACTAGCCCCGTAATGTTCCGTTATAGCCCGAAATTATTGGAGGGGAGCTGAAGATGACTGCAGGGGTAACCAAGCGTCAGCGAACGCCGCGCATGGCCAGGGTGCTCGGCACCTTGATGGTCAGCACGCTCGCCCTGGCGGGCTGCGTAGGCCAGAACTCGAACAATTCGAACGGCGGCACTGGCGGCAACACGAGCGGCTCGCACACGCTCGTGATCGCCAGGAACATGGACCTGATCGACACCGATCCGTCCACCGCGATCTGCGACACGTGCCAGATTGTCTTCGCGGCGACGTACCAGACTCTGGTGACGCTCGCCAATGACAACCACACGCTCGTTCCCGAGGTCGCGACGTCCTGGAGCGCGAACGCCAACCACACCGTCTGGACGTTCAAGCTGAACCCGAAGGCGAGGTTCAGCGACGGCACGCCGCTCACCTCGGCCGACGTCGTGTTCTCGCTGCTGCGCCTGAAGAACCTGGCCGGCAGCGCGTCCTATCTCGTGAGCTTCATGAAGGGAGTCACGGCCCCCGATCCGCATACGGCCGTGGTGACGCTGACCCGGCCCGACTGGGAGTTCCCCAACCAGATGTCGGCGACCTATACCTCCGTGCTCAACTCCAAGGAAGTCCAGGCCAACGGCGGCACGGACGCGGCCAACGCCCCCAAGACCGACCACGCCGACCACTGGTTCCAGTCGCACTCGGCTGGCAGCGGCCCTTACGAGCTGCAGAACTTCACCTCCGGCCAGCAGGTGACGATGATCGCGAACCCGCACTACTGGGGCCCGAAGCCGTACTTCACCAGGATCGTCATGAAGCAGACGCAGACGGCCGCCAGCCAGGCGCAGCTGCTGCAGAGCGGCGAGGCGAACATCGCGATGCAGCTGAACCCCGTCACGGCGCAGAGCGTGCAGGGTCAGTCCGGCATCTCGGTAGCGACGTTCCCGTCGTTCAACGTCCTGTGGATCGGGATGAGCTCGGAGCCGAAGAACCAGTACGTGCAGGGCCCGATGACGCTCAAGGTCCGCAAGGCGATCCTGGCCGCGGTCAACTACAAGCAGCTCGAGACCGTGCTCATGAAGGGCGACAGCAAGCTGCAGGGATCGCCGATCCCGAACGGCTTCCCCGGATCCGCGGGGCTCCCGCTGCCGCAGACCAACGTCGCCCTGGCCAAGAAGCTGCTGGCGCAGGCCGGTTACCCGCACGGCTACAAGCTGACGCTCTCGTACCCGGAGATCAACGCCTACGGTGTCGACCTCGGCGTGCTCGCCCAGTTGCTGCAGACGCAGCTGAAGGCCGCGGGCATCACGCTGTCGCTGAACCCGGCGACGTTCGCGGTGAACACGACAGCGTGGGGCGGTCACAAGCTGCCGTTCGAGCTTCTGTACTGGGCGCCCGACTACTACGGCTCTGGCGTGCAGTACGTCGGGTTCTTCGGCCTGGTGGCGGGCGGCACCATGGGTGCCCTGTCGTCGGCGACGTCTAGCTCGCCGCCGGTGGTCGACCCGATCGAGGAGAGGTACTACGAGGCCGCGCTGGCCTCGAGCTCCCAGGCACAGGCCGACCACAACTTCAACCTGGCGGGCGTGCAGATGCAGGCCGACCCGGTCGCGATGCCGCTGTTCAGCCCGGACATCGTCATGGGCTATCAGACCGGCATCAAGGGCATCGGTTACAGCGGCTGCTGCAACCTCAAGCTCTGGCAACTGTCCCGCTAACCGGTGAATGGGCGACCAGCGATGCAGGGAAGCGATGGATGACGTGGCCGAACCAGACCTGCGGGTCCTCGTTGTCACCGGCGGGCACCCGTTCGAGATGGAGCCATTCCTCGACGTCTTCCGCGAGATGGAGGGCATCAGCTGGGAGCACGTCCAGCCACCGGAAGCCCGCGAGTTGTTCCGCGGCGACAAGGCCGGGCTGTGGGACGCGATCGTCTGCTACGACATGCAGGGGATCGTGTTCCGCAAGCCCGACCCGCCGCGGTTCGAGTCACCGCCGGCCGACTACGCCTCGGGCATCGTCGCGATGCTCGAGGCCGGCCAGGGGATCGTGTTCCTGCACCACGCGATGTCGGCGTGGCCGGCCTGGCCGCTCTGGCCGAAGATCGTCGGCGGCCGCTGGCACTACATGCCGGGCGAACTCGACGGCTCGCAGTTCCCCGCCTCCGGCTACACGCGGGAGGTGGAGCACCGGATCTCCGCCGTCGATCCCGGCCATCCGATCTGCGCCGGGCTCGAGGAGGGGTTCTCGATCGTGGACGAGGTCTACCTGAACCCCGTCCTCACCGAGATCGTCCACCCGATCCTGCGGACGGACTACCCGATGGACTCGGGCGCCTTCTTCTCCGGGGAGCTCGCCATCACCGGCCACATGTACTCGTCGGAGGGATGGTCGCATCCAGCCGGAACCGGACTCGTGGGGTGGGTGAAGGCGGCAGGCCAGAGCCCGATCGCCTACCTCCAGTCCGGCCACGGCCCCGCCGCGTACGGCAACGCGTCCTTCCGTGCGCTGCTCTCCAACGCCATCGGCTGGGTCGCCTCGGCCGACGCGCGGGAGTGGGCGAAAGCGAACCCGTTCCCCCTCAGATGATGCGAAACTGGGCGCAAGCATACGAAAAGGGAGGAGGCCGACGGAACGTGCTGAAGTACATAGCGCGCAGGGTGATCGTCATCCCGCCGCTGTTGCTCGGCGTGGTGACGGTGACCTTCCTGATCACTCGTCTCATCCCGGCCAACCCGCTCGCGACCGTGCTCAACCCGCGCTCGCTCGGTAACAAGCAGATCGTGGCGGCCGCCATGGCCCACTGGGGGCTGGGCGGCACGATCGTCCAGCAGTACGGCCATTACCTCGCGAACCTGCTGCACGGTGACATGGGGACGTCGTTCGTCACCAAGGGACCGGTCTCCAGCGACATCGCGCTCAGGCTGCCGTTCACCCTCGAGCTCGTCTTCGCGGCCATCATCATCGCGGTCATCGGAGGCATCGGCATCGGCGTGCTGGCGGCCGTCCGCCAGAACAAGTTCACCGACACCCTCGGCCGGTTGTTCACGCTGGTCGGCTCGTCGACGCCGCAGTACTGGTCGGGCCTGGTGCTGCTGCTGATCCTGTCGACGCGCCTGCACCTGCTGCCCGGGCCCGGCCAGCTCTACCCGCAGGTGTACGCGCCGCACCGAGTGACGGGCTTCTACGTGATCGACGCGTCGATCGCCGGGAACTGGCAGCTCGCCTGGCAGGCGATCGAGCACCTGATCCTGCCCGCGTTCATACTCGGCTGGGGCGTCATGGGCAGCATCGCCAGGATCGTCCGGGCGAGCATGCTCGATGTGCTCGGCCAGGACTTACGTGCGGACGGCGCGCGCGAAGGGCGTCCGTGAGATCTCCGTCATCATGAGCCACGCGCTGCGCAACGCCCTGCTGCCGGCCCTGACGATCGTCGGCTTCTCCGTCGCGTACCTGCTGAGCGGGGACGTCCTCGTCGAGGACATCTTCCAGTGGGGCGGCATCGGCTCCTACGCCGTGACCGCCGCGGAGTCGCTGGACTATCCGGCCATCATGGGCGTGGTGATCGTCGGCGGCGTGGCGTTCCTGATCGCGAGCCTGCTGACCGACATCGGCTACGCGTTCGCCGACCCGCAGATCCGAGTCGCATGAGCGCAGCCGAATTCCTCCTCCCCGAGGTACCTGAGATACAGGCGGCCAGGGTCGGCGCCTGGCGCGCACGGTCGGGCTGGCTGACGACACCGGTCATCATCGGGCTTGTCGTCGCCACCGGCTGGATCGTCGTCGCGCTGACCATCCAGTGGTGGTCGCCCTACAACCCGACCGCGCCGTCGGGGGCCCCGTTGATCGCGCCGAACGCGGCGCACCTGCTCGGCACCGACGAACTCGGGCGGGATATCCTGTCGCGGACGCTGTACGGCGCCCGGGACTCCCTGCCGCTGGCGTTCGCCGTCGTGGTGGGCGGGGTGATCATCGGCACGGTGCTCGGCGGTCTGGCCGGTTTCTTCGGCGGCTGGATCGGCTCGGTCATCATGCGGCTGGTCGACCTGACGCTGGCCTTCCCGGCCATCCTGCTGGCGATGGTCATGACCGCGTCGCTCGGCCCCGGCCTGTTCCACATCGGGATCGCCCTGGTCATCGTCTGGTGGCCGATCTACGCCCGGCTGCTGCGCGCGCAGATCCTGTCGGTGAAGGAGTGGCCGCACGTCGAGGCCGCCGTCGCCTCGGGGGTCAGCAGGTGGCGGCTGTTCCGGATCCACATCCTTCCGCTGGCGTTCACGCCGCTGCTGATCAACGCCACCCTCGACCTCGGCCAGGTCGTCCTGCTGGCGTCTGGCCTGAGCTTCATCGGCCTCGGTCCCACCCCGCCCACGCCGGAGTGGGGGCTCATGATCAACGACGCGACGGGCTTCTTCTACCAGTGGTGGGTGGCGCTCGGTCCCGGCGTCGCGATCCTGACCGTGGTCCTGGCGTTCTCCTTCATCGGCGACGGCCTGCGCGACCTGTTCGACGTGCGCACGCACTTCGAGTTCGTGGTGAGCGGCCCCGTGGTGCGCGAGACCGAGGCGGCGGAAACCCCGCTGCTCGAGATCAGCGGCCTTACCGTGACGATCGGGACCGGCGCCAACGCCCTGACGGCCGTGCGGGGCATCGACCTGACGGTGCGGCGGGGCGAGAGCCTCGGGCTCGTCGGCGAGTCCGGGGCCGGCAAGAGCCTCAGCATGCTCTCGGTGACGTCGTTGCTGCCGGGCAGCGCGCGGCTCGGCGGATCGGTCAAGCTCAACGGCCGCGAACTGGTCGGGCTTCGCAACCGCGAGCTACGCAGGATCCGGGGTGCCGACGTCGGGATGATCTTCCAGGACCCGATGACGTCACTGAACCCGGTCTTCACGGTCGGGCGGCAGGTGGCCGAGGCGATCAGGATCCACAACCCGACGATGTCCCGCAAGGAGGTCGCCGAGGCGTCGATTGCCCTGCTCGCCTCCGTCGCCATCCCGGCCCCGAAGGATCGCATTCACTCCTACCCCTTCGAGCTGTCGGGCGGAATGCGCCAGCGCGTGATGATCGCCATCGCGATCGCCAACAACCCCGCGCTGCTCATCGCCGACGAGCCGACCACCGCCCTCGATGTGACGATCCAGGCTCAGATCCTCCGGCTGCTGCAGCGCCTGGCCGACGAGCGCGACATGGCACTCGTCCTCATCACCCACGACCTCGGCGTGATCGCCGGGATGGTCGACCGGGTGGCGGTCATGTACGCGGGCCGCATCGTCGAGGAGCGGCCCACCGGCGACCTGTACGAAGACCCGCGGCATCCGTACACCAAGGCGCTCCTGGCCTGCATCCCGCGGCCGGACGAGCCCGATCTGCGGCTGGCGGGCATCCCCGGATCGCCTGCCGTCCTGCGCCCCGCGCCCAGCGGCTGCGCGTTCGCGCCGCGGTGTACCGACGCGGTGCCGCGGTGCACGGACATCGACCCCCAGCTCGAGGGGGTGCCAGGCTCGCGGGTGGCCTGCATCGTCGCCACGCCGCCGGGCTCGGAGCAGGTGCCCGCCGCCGCCCCGGCCGGGCCAGCCGCCGCCCCGGCCGCGCCGAGGCGACCGCAGCCGACCGCTCAGGGGACCCCATGACAGACCGGGACGAGGGCCAGCTCACAGCCCAGCTCGCACCGGAGGCGCCGCTGCTCTCCGTCCGCAACCTGGTGAAGGACTTCACCCTTCGATCCAAGGCGGGGGACTTCGGCAAGCGCGTCCTGCGGGCGGTCGACGACGTCTCCTTCGACCTGGCACCCGGACAGGTGCTCGGGCTGGTCGGCGAGTCCGGCTGCGGCAAGTCGACGACCGCGCAGGTGCATACTCCGGCTCGTGGAGCCGACCAGCGGCGAGGTCCTCTACAAGGGCGAAGACCTGGTCGGCAAGAGCCACGCCGAGCTGCGCAAGCTCCGCAAGGAACTGCAGATGGTCTTCCAGGATCCGTACTCCTCGCTGCACCCGCGCCGCCGGATCAGGCAGACGATCGCCGAGCCGATGATCGTCCAGGGCATGAACCAGAAGGAGGCGCTGGCCAAGGTTCCCGAGCTGATGCGAACCGTGCAACTGGACCCGCAACGCGCGGACGCGTACCCGCACGAGTTCTCCGGCGGCCAGCGCCAGCGGATCGGGATCGCCAGGGCATTGTCGGTGGAGCCCGAGGTGCTCGTGCTCGACGAGCCGCTGTCGGCACTGGACGTGAGCGTGCAGGCCGACATCATCAACCTGCTGCAGGGGCTGCAGCAGCAATTCCAGCTCGCCTTCGTCTTCATCAGCCACAACCTGTCGGTGGTGCGGTACCTCGCCGACGAGGTCGGCGTCATGTACCTCGGCCAGATCGTCGAGATCGGCACTGCGGAGGACGTGCTGGCCGCACCCGCGCACCCGTACACGAAGGCACTCCTGGCGGCGGCGCCCGTGCCTGACCCGAAGACGGAGCGGACCAAGCAGCAGATCGTCCTCGGCGGCGAGGTGCCGAGCGCACTCGACCCGCCCAGCGGCTGCCGATTCCACCCGCGCTGCTGGCTGGCGCAGGACATCTGCCGGGTAGCAGGCGCCCGCGCTCGTCGAGCGGGGCAACGGTCACCCGGTCGCGTGCCATTTCGCCGCGGAGGCCCTCTCGGACACCAAGTCACACCTCGACCTGACCGCGTCAGCGAGCGTGCCTGCTGCCGCTCAGGACTGACATGGGCATCGAGCGGCTGCCGTCCTACACCGAACTCCCGTCCGCGCCTGGCGGGCGCGGCCGGTCGGCCTGGCACCTGTTCGGGCCCGACGACAACGCCGGCCTCATCAACCTGCAGACGCCCGAGCGCGTCGCTGCCGCCGCCCGCGAGATCCGCGACGGCGCCATGTTCAACCTGAACGCGCCGATCGACCGCTATGACCCGCCGCTCTACGGCCGGCGCGCGACGACTCACCGGCTGCTGCCCGAGACCGGCGATACCGGCTTCGATGACGAACTCGACTCGTTCAACCCCCAGGCCGGGAGCCAGTGGGACTCGCTGGCGCACGTGCCGGCGTCGCCAGGCAGCTTCTACAACGGCGTCACGGTGCAGCAGATCAGGGAATCACATCGCAACACGATCGGGCACTGGGTCGCCCACGGGATCGCCGGCCGGGGCGTGCTGCTCGACGTCGAGCGGTTCGTCGGCGCCGCGCCTGGCGAGGCGGTCGGCCTGACGGTCGCCCAGCTTGAGCAGTGCCGCCGCGGCGCGAACGCCGAGATCGAGCCGGGGGACATCCTGCTGCTCTATACCGGCTTCGACCGCTGGTACGCCGCCCAGCCCGAGTCCGCGCGGCAGGCGATGGCGGACGAGCGCGCGCTCACCGCGGCCGGTGTCGAGCACAGCGAGGAGATGGCCGAGTACCTGTGGGATCTGCACGTCTCGGCGATCGTGTCGGACAACCCCTCGGTCGAGGTGTGGCCGCCCGACTGGAGCAGGAAGGCGCAGCCGTTCGGCTTCCTGCACCACACGCTGATCGGCCTGTTCGGCATGGCGCTCGGCGAGCTCTGGTGGCTCGCGGACCTGGCCGACGACTGCCGCCGCGACGGCAGATACACGATGTTCCTCGCGAGCGCGCCGCTGAACGTCCCTGGAGGGGTGAGTTCCCCGGCCAATGCGGTGGCCTTCAAGTGACGGCCGAACCGACTGCCATTTGGCCTATCAACAAACTCCCGGACTTCCTCGCCCTGGTCGCCGATGACTGGCACCTGGACCTGATGGACACCGCGTGCGCGCTGATGGACACGCCGGGGCTGGGCTTGCTCCGCACGTCACCCGAGGGCGTCGTCGCGTTCCGGTACAGCGATGTCAGGGAACTCTCGGTCACGCCTTCGGCCGGCAACCTGCCGATCGAGGCACTGGCCGGACAGTCCAGCCGGCGGGAGGCAGCCGGTACCGGTGCGGCGGGACTCGATCAGGCACCCGGCCAGCGGCCGGTCTTCCTGATGCTGGCGGATCAGGCCTTCACCCATAACCCGCCGCTGCACAAGCTCACCCGCCGGATGCTCAGCCGCCCGTTGCTGCGCCACAATCTGCGCCAGCTCGAGCCGCTGGCTGACGAGATCGCCGCGTCGCTGCTGGCGGATATCCGGGGCAGGACCGAGTTCGACTTCGCCGAGGACTTCGCCAGGCCGTATGTGGCACGGTTCTGGGGCGACGTCATCGGGCTGACCCCGGACGAGTCCGCCGAAGTGGGTGCGCTCATGCGCGACCTGGACCTCATGTTCGCGCTGCAGCGCACCCCTGGCGATTCCGGGGTCGTCGACCGCGCGGCCGAGCGCTATGTCGAGATCGTGACCCGCCGGGTCGACAGCGCCGTGCTGGCCGGCGACCACCAGCTCATCGGGCAGCTGGCGGCCGACCTCGATGAGATCGACGTCGAGGGCAAACCGCGCAGCCTCGGCTCCTACGTGGCGGCCAATCTCTTCGACGGCTTCCACACGGTCGGGGTCGCGCTGTCGAACGCGCTGTACGTGCTGCTCGCCGCGGGCCGGTATGACGACCTGCTGCGGGATCCTGGCCTGGTGCCGAAGGCGTTCGGTGAGTCGCTGCGGATCGCGCCCCCGTTGCTGCTGACCCATCGCTACGCACTGGCCGACATCGTGCATGACGGCGTGCTGCTCCCCGCCGGGACATCGATCGCGATGTTGTGGGGGAGCCCGGGCTTCGACCGTGCCGTGTTCGCCGATCCCTGGCAGTTCAGGTGGGACCGCGAGCAGCGGGTGCTTTTCACCTTCGGCGGCGGCCCGCATCTGTGCCCCGGCAGGACAGCCGCTCGCGTCCTGGTCGAGCACGCCCTGGCCGCGTTCGCCGGGCGCGGGTTGCGATTCCGGCTGATCGACGGTCACCGCTACCGGTGGCAGCCGGCGTCCGCGATGCGTGAACTCGTGGACTTCCCGGTCGAGGTCAGGCGGGCGGCCAGCTGAGGCCGCTAGGTCAGGGCTGCGCCTGCGGCAGCTTGAACGAGCCGCGTCTCGGGGCCGGCGCGGACGACGGCGGCACGACGGGTCCGATGTCGCCGTCGGGAGCCTCGTCGAGGTCGACGATCACGGGGGCGTGATCGCTGGGTCCGGCGCCCTTGCGCGCGTGCCGGTCGACCCACCCCGCCCGCACGCGGGCCGCCACCGCGGGCGTGGCCAGCACGAGGTCGATTCGCATCCCGAGGTTCTTCTGAAACATGCCCGCGCGGTAGTCCCAGTACGTGAATATGCGCTCGTCAGGCCAGCGGTCCCGGATGACGTCCTGCAGCCCGGCCGCCTGCAGGCTGGCCAGCGCCGCCCGCTCTGGCGGCGTGACGTGGGTCTGGCCGATGTACGCGTCAGGGTCGAATACATCGGCGTCCGCGGGAGCGATGTTCATGTCACCGCAGAGGATCGCGGCGTCCTGGTCGGCCGCGACCGCCTCGCGCAGTGCCGCCAGCCACGCGAGCTTGTAGTGGTAGTGCTCGGAGCCCGGAATCCGGCCGTTCGGCACGTACACCGAGCGCACCCGGATCCCGCCGCAGGTGGCCGCTATCGCCCGAGCCTCGGTGCTGGCTGGAGCGCGCGCGTCGGACAAGCCGCCACGCGGCCGCTCGGGCCCGCGGAATCCTGGATCGCCGTCGAGGCCGGCCACGACGTCGGCCAGGCCGACCTTGGACGCGATCGCGACCCCGTTCCACCGCGCCTCGCCGTGGGCCGCGAACTCATAGCCTCTGCTGCCGAGATCGTCGCCGAGCAGGTCGGTAAAGGCGTCATCGGCGAGCTTGGTCTCCTGCAGGCAGACGACGTCGGGTTGCCGCTGGTCGAGCCACCCGAGCAACCGGGGCACCCGCTGCTTGACCGAGTTGACGTTCCATGTCGCTATCCGCACTGGCGCCAGGTTAGCCGCTTGTGGCGGGCGCTGTCGTCCGTGCACCGATGGCCGCCGCGACTTCCGGTCGCGCTGTCCCGAGGAGGTCGATCGCCGTCTGCAATGACTGGTCAGTCCGGCGTCGGACCCGAGGCCGGTCGCGACGAGCGCGCCGCAGGTGACGGCGAGCCACGCCGCCTGCTCGTAGTCACAGCCGGTCAGCAGGGCCGTGATGAAGCCGGCATCGAACGCGTCCCCGCAGCCGGTCGTGTCGATCACCGGTACCTCGATCGCGGGCACGTCGAGTATGCCGTCGCCCCAGTCGAGGGAGCAGCCATCGGCGCCGCGCGTGACGGCGACCGCGGCCGCCCCGGCCGCGCGTGCGGCCGCCATCGCCCTGGGGATATCGGTCTCGCCGGTGAACTGGCGTAGTTGGTCCTCGTTCGGCATGAACCAGTCGCAGACGGCCAGGAGCGGCTTCAGCTGCTCGAAGGTCGAAGGCGTCTCCGGCGCGGAGAACATCGATGGTCACCAGGAAGCCCAGGTCCTTCGCGGCCCTGGCCAGAGCCAGCAACGGCTCCCCGGCGAACGGGCCGAGAGCGTCGGGGCCGCCGATGTGGAGCACGGGCCTGCCCGGCGGAGCGAGGCTCCCGGTCGCCAGGTCAAAGATCTCCGCGGTCAGGTCCTCGGGTTCGAGCAACTGCGTCGCCCCTGGAGCGTGCAGCGCCGGGCGCTCTCCGTTATGGCGGATGGGCAGGATCGTCGCGGACGTGCGCTGCCGCGCCTTGCGGATGACGAAACGCGTGTCCACGCCCTCCCTGTTCAGCAGGGTGAGCAGCAGGTCGCCCAGGATGTCGTCGCCCACGGCGCCGCAGCTGAAGACCGGGACGCCGAGGCGGGCAAGGTCGACGCTCGTGCCCGCCGCCGTGCCCGCCGCGGTCGCCTTGATCTCCTCGAGCAGGACGGATCCCTGACCGGGCGGGATATCGCCGACCGGGCGGCCAAGGATGTCGAGAATGTGCACGCCGACGCTGAACACGGGCCCGAGAGTCATCTGCCTTCGCTGCCCTTCGCGTCGCCGTCGTGCGCCATCGCGTAGCGCCGACGGGAGGCCTCGGCTGTCACCTCGTCAAGCTCCTCGGCCGACAGGATCCTCGGCTCGCCGATCTGCCTGGCCAGACGGTAGGTGCGGGCGAGCCATTCGAGCAGGAGGGCCTTGTCGTATGCCTCGCCCATGGTTGATCCGTAGGTGACGGCTCCATGGTTCTGCAGGATGGCCGCCGAGCGTGGCCTTCCCGGTTCGCCCAATGCCGCCTGGATGCCCGGCGGCAAGCGAGTCCGAGCCGAAGCGCCGGTAGCTGACGACCGGCACCGGGCCGCCGAGCCGGGCGATCGCGTAGTGGATCGCCGGCAGGGTCTCCAGGGTCGCGGATACGGCCACGACCTCCGGCGAGTGCGTGTGCACGACGGCCGCGGCCTTCGTGGAGGCGTAGATGGCCAGATGGAATGGCGCCTCAGAGGACGGCACCGCGCTGCCCGTCCGCGCGATCTGCCCGTCGAGCGAGAGAACCCACATGTCATCCGGCGCGACCTGATCGTAGGGGATGCTCGATGGCGAGATCACGACGTGGTCGTCGACGCGGCAGCTCAGGTTGCCGGCCGTCCCGAGCGCCAGCCCGTCGATGATCAGGCGCCGGCCGTACTCGCTGATCTCTGCCGCCGCCGCATGCCAGCGGACCGGGAACAGCCCGCCGCCGCCGCCTTTGCCAGCGTCAGCGGTCTCCGGCTCACGGTTCATCTGCGGACCTCCCACTGCGACGCCCCGGCGCTTCGCTGGCTCCGGCGCATCGCTCATCTACGTATGTCGGACGACCGATTATAAAAATACCCCGTTGTCGGTCATCTGGCCCAACGTTCCCGTAGGCAGTGTTCCGGCCGGCGGACTCTGCCGGGCGGCACGGGGTCAGGCGGGGCTGCCAGGTGCCTGGGTCGTTCGCATGCCCGCGAGGTGGATATCGAGGAACCGCTGCCAGAACTCCGGCGCGATGGTACCTGGCGTCTGTACGAGGCCGCGCATGCCGGCGATCAGGGCCGTGACGTCGCGGGTCGTGACGCCAGGACCGATCGTGCCTGCCGATACGGCGCGTTCGGTGAGCGTGGCGGTGGCCCGCCGGATCTGGAGCGCGGTGAAGGCGTCCGGCTGTCGTTCCAGGAGCAGGTTCGCGTAGCGGGCGTGCTCGGCGAAGGACTGCCCGAACGCACGCAACAGCTCTTCGAGCCCATGACCGTCAGGGCGAGCCAGCGCGCGGTCGGCGGCGACGATCAGCTCGTCAAGCGCTAGCCGCAGCAGTTCGTCCATGAGGGCGTCCTTGCTGGCGAACCGCCGGTACACGGTTCCGACGCCGACGCCGGCCCGGGCGGCGATCTCCTCGATGCACGCGTCGGAGCCCGACTCGCCGAAGACCTCACGTGCGGTAACGAGAATGCGCTCGTGGTTCCTGACGGCGTCGCGCCGAAGTGCCCTGGTCATTTCCTCTGGTCACTCGCTCTGGTCACCGACGACGGTCCCGGCGGCGATCATCGCCAGCTCCGCGTGCTCCGGCTCGCCGGCTGGCTGCCGCGAGCGCCGCGACGAGGGAATCAGGAATCCGGCCAGCGCGGCGACGAGCAGCCCGAGCGCCATGACGGCGAAGCCAGTGGTGTAACCGGATTCCCTGGGCAGTCCCGTCGGGGCGAGCTGGGAGGTCACGATGCTGGCCATCACCGCGGCGCCGATGCTCCCGCCGATCGTGCGGATGTTCGCGTTCATGCCGCTGGCAACGCCGGTCTGCGACGGCGGCACCGCCATGACGATCAGCGCGGCCATCGCGGAGAACGCGAGCCCGAATCCGACGCCCATCAGCCCATTGGACAGGTAGATCTGCCAGGCATGCTGGTGCGCGAAGGCGAGAACGGACATCGCACCGCAGCCGATCAGGCAGCCCGCGATGATCAGCTTCTTGCCGCCGAGCCTGCGACCGAGCCGGCCGGCGAATATGCCGACTACGAACATGGTGATGGCCGAGGGCAGCAGCATGAGTCCTGACCTGGTAATGCTCGCGCCGAAGCCATACCCGGCGGACGCGGGCGTCTGGACGAATTCGGGCAGGAACGCGAAGGTCGCGTACATGCCCAAGCCGATCAGCAGGGCGACCAGGTTGTTGGTCCACACGGCAGTTCGGCGCATCATCTTCAGGTCGATCAGCGGCGTTGCCGCGCGCAGTTCGGCGACCAGCCATCCCGCGGCCAGGACCACGGCGATCGCTAGCATGCCGAGCAGCCGCCAGGAGCTCCAGCCCCAGGTCGGAGCCTGGCTAAGCCCGAGCAGCAGCGCGACCAGCCACCCCGACAGCAACAGCGCGGGCAGCCAGCTGATCCTGCCAGGAGTCCTGATCGGCGACTCGGGCACGAAGAAGATCGCGGCCACCGCGGCGACCAGCGTGAGGATGAGCGGCAGCCAGAACAGCCAGTGGTAGTCAAGCGCCGCCACGATCGGGCCCGCCAGCACGATGCCGAGACCCGCGCCGACCGCCGTGAGCGCCGCGATCGCGCCCACGGCCCCCGCTACCTTCTCGGCCGGGAACTCGTCGCGGATGATGCCGAAGGCGACCGGAAGCATGCCTCCGGCGAACCCCTGGATGACCCTGGCCACGATCATGACACCGATCGACGGGGCCACCGCCGCCAGCAGAGAACCGACCGCCAGCGCGGCAAGAGTGGCAACGAAGACTCGCTTCTTGCCGGCCATGTCGCCGATCCGGCCCAGAATCGGCGTCATGATCGACGCCGAAAGCAGATAGGCGGTCAGGATCCAGGTCACCGTGTTCTGGGTCGTGTGCAGTTGCTGCTGCACGGTCGTGAGCACCGGAATCACGAGCGATTGGAGCAGCGCGAACGCGCCGATCCCCAGCGCCAGCACGGCGAACGTCACCGGGGGGTGCGAGCGCACGCGTCGTTCTGCCACTAAGTCCTCCTTGTAAGCGGAATCTGCGTTCCGGTATGGCAAGGAGCCTAGCAGCCTTCCGGGTCTGCCCTGGACCTGGCTCGGCGGCCTCAAAATCCGGTTGTGGCGGCCGATATGGCGGGCCGATGATGACGGCCATGAGCCCGACGAAGATGCACGCTGACGAGGTGGAGACCGATGCCGGGCTCGTGCGCCGGCTGCTCGCAGGCCAGTTCCCGTGGTGGGCTCGGCTGCCGGTCGAGCCGGTGGCGTCGTACGGGACCGATCATGCGATCTACCGGCTCGGCGATCGACTGGCTGCCCGGCTGCCGAGATACGCGGCCGCGACGAGACAGGCGGCGAAGGAGAGAGCCTGGCTGCCCAGGCTCGCGCCGCAACTGCCGCTGGCCGTCCCTGTCCCGCTCGCAACAGGTCATCCGGCCGAGGGCTACCCGTTCGAGTGGTCGGTGTATGAGTGGCTGCCGGGCGAGAACGCGAACGACGCGATTGCTGATCTGGCCGCTGCGGCCGCTGATCTGGCGGCCTTCGTCATCGCGCTGCGCCGGATCGACACGGCAGGTGCTCCTCCGCGCCCGCGGCACGCCAGGGGCGGGCCGCTCGCTGAGCAGGACGAGCAGGTGCGGCGTGCGGTCACTCAACTGGGCAGCCGGATCGACGGCGCGGCCGCCATTCGCTCCTGGGACGAGTCGCTCAGCGCCCCGCCGTGGCACGGCCAGGAGGTCTGGGTGCACGGGGACCTGCTGCCTGGCAACCTGCTCGTCGTCGACGGCCGCCTGTCCGCGGTCATCGATTTCGGGGCCCTGTACGTGGGTGATCCGGCCTGCGACCTGCAGCCCGCTTGGAACATGTTCGCCGGTGCCAGCCGCGAGCGGTTCAGGAACGAGGTCGCGGCGGACGACGCTTCATGGCTGCGCGGCCGCGGCACGGTGCTCTACCAGGCCGTCATGGCGCTGGCCTACTACTGGGACACCAATCCGGGGATCGTGAGGCAGACATCGCACGCACTCGCCCAGGTGCTCGCCGACACCTCGCGCTGATGCCGTCATCGCGCGACGGGACGACCGTCGCGCAGGAACAGCAGGGCCGCTGCCGTGGACGCCGACCGGATCTTTCCATCGGCGATCAGCTCGGGAACCTCAGTTAGTGGGATCCACTCGATGCGCTCGGACTCGAAGTCGGCGACCGGGTCGCCGCGGCGGACGGCCTGGTCGGTCCAGAAGATGTGCTTGACCGAATCGATCAACCCGCCGTAGGGCTCCAGCCGCATCAGCGGGCGCAATTGCGCCGGTTCCCAGCCAGACTCCTTGAGCATCTCGCGGGCCGCGGCGACCGCGAGATCCTCGGCCGGATCGACGATGCCGGAGGGCAGTTCCCAGCCCCAGGTGTCCGGGACGAAGCGGTGCCGCCAGAGCATCAGGACCCGGTCGTGGTCGTCGAGCGCGGCCGTCTCCACGTACGGCGGCAGCCGGAGCAGGTAGTGGTCGATCCGCCGTCCGCCCGGCAGCTCCACTTCCGCCAGTTTCAGCTCGAACCAGGGGGTGCGGAAGACCGGCTTCTCGCCCAGGTTCCTCCAGCCCATGCCGGCCTGCTCTCTCGGTTCTTCAGGGGCGGTACTCCGCGCCCGGTCGGGAACCTTACCCGGGCCCATGATCGCCAAGAGCACGCTAGCCGGGCAACTCGCGGCTGCCTTCCGGGGCGGCGGCGTAGATGAGGCGAATGCCTCATGCCAAGTCACCGCCGCGCGATCTACGTTCTGGCAGTAGCAAGGACCGGCGCACGGGCGAAGGGAACCGCGATGGAAGAGTGGACGAGCTGGGATCGCCGGGAAGGCGGTCCAGACGATGCGAAGCACAGGGCGCTGCTGCTCCCTGGGGGCCTGTGCACCGCGGCGCAGTACGAGGAGCTGATGGCCGAGCCGGCGCTGGCCGATGTCCGCATGATCGCGGTCACGCTGCCGGGAATGGGGGGCACACCTGCCCCGCCGGACCCCAGTATCGAGAACATCGCGCGGATGGCGGCGGAGTGCGCTGCCGACCTCGGCTGCGCCGTCGTGGTCGGTCATAGCTACGGCGCCAACGTCGCGCTGGAAATGGCGGCGTCAGGCGCTTTCGCTGGGCCGCTGGTGTTGCTGGTGCCCAGCTTCTCGCGCCAGGACGAGGCGGGCTTCTTCCGCGCCATCGTCGGGCTTTCCAGGGTGCTCGGGTATCTGCCTTTCGCCGCGCTGCTGAAGATGATGGGCCCAGCGATCAAGCGGATGCCGCTGGCCCCGGAACGCCGCGTGGTGCTCGCGGCTGAGATGCGCAAGAACGACCCGCGCGCCGCGCGCCGCGGAATCCGCAGCTACATGGAGTACCTCAAACGCCACGGCTCGGTGGCGCCGCGACTGCGCGACGCCGGCGTTCCCGCCTTCATCGTGCACGGCGAGCGCGGCGACGGCGGGGTCACCGCCGAGGAACGGCGCACGCTCGAGACAAGTCCGGTGATCAGCCTCATCACCATCCCCGGAGCTAGCTACATGACACCCAACGAAGAACCCGCTCTGGTCGCCAAGCTCGTTGTCGAGGCGCTTGACGGACTGGGCTGACCAACTTCGAAGCGGTCCGCCCGCCAGGTGGCTGAGCCGGGCCCATGATGTCTCGGCCAGTTATCGGGCTAGTCTGGCGGCATGGGTCGCGATGCCGGGTATCCGTCGGCCCGGCTGGCTGAGCTGGTGGCCGCGCTGTCACTCGGCGTGGACCTGGGCTTCGGCCAGCCGATGGAGCACGTGCTGCGCCAGTGCCTGATCGCGCTGCGGATGGCCGAGCGACTCGGGCTGGCTGACCAGGAGCGCGCCGACGTGTACTACACGGCCCTACTGGTGAACGTCGGATGTCACTCCGACGCGCACGAGCAGGCGAAATGGTTCGGCGACGACATCGCGCTGAAGGCGGGCAAGTACGACCACACCTTCGGCGGCCTCCGCAGCGTGCTGGCCGCCATGCGGCTGGTCGGCTCCGGCAACCCGCCGCTGCACCGGTTCAAGGTCGGCCTGGAGTTCGCTTTGTCCGGGCATCGCGAGATGGACGGCATGATCGAGCGGCACGCGCAGCTGGCCACCACGCTCGCCGCCGAGCTGGGTCTTCCCGAGGCCGTGGCCGATGCCGTCGGCTCGGCGTACGAGCAGTGGGACGGGCGCGGGTGGCCGGGGCACCGTAAGGCCGGCGAGGTGCCGCTGGCCGCCAGGATCTCGCAGCTCGCAGAGTTCGTCGAGGTGGCCTTCCGGCTGGGCGGGGTCGATGGGGCGACCGCACTGGCGCGCAAGCGAGCGGGCAAGCAGTTCGATCCGGAGCTGTCGGCGCTGCTATGCGCCCAGGCACACGATGTTCTCGGCGGCCTGGAGACGATCCGGACCTGGGATGCCGTGATCGAGGCCGAGCCGGCGCTGGCTATCGTGCTGTCCGCCGACCAGCTCGATGCCGCGCTGCAAGCTATCGCGGCCTTCGTAGACCTCAAGTCGCCCTACACGATCGGTCATGCCCGTGCGGTCGCCGAACTGGCCGCGGAGGCTGGCAGGCGGCTGGCGCTCCCGGAAGAGGAGGTTCGGCTGCTGCGCCGGGCCGGGCTGGTGCACGATTTCGGGAGGCTTGGCGTCTCGAACTCGATCTGGGACCGGCCGGGGCCGCTGGGCGCGGGGGAGCGGGAACGGGTTCGCATGTACCCCTACCTGACCGAGCGCATGCTGCGTCAGTCGGAGGCGCTGGCGCCGCTCGGTGCCGTCGCCGTGCAGCATCGTGAGCTTCTGGACGGCAGCGGATATCCTCGCGGTCTGGCCGGCGGCGCGATCTCGCGGCCCGCGCGAATTCTGGGGGCGGCCGATGCCTACCAATCGATGCGTGAGCCGCGCCCGCACCGGCCAGCACGCTCGCCCGCGGAAGCAGATGCGCAGCTTCGCGCCGACGTCCGCGCGGGCCGCCTGGACGGGGCCGCGGTGGACGCGGTCCTGGGAGCTGCCGGGCATCGCGTCCCGCGCCGCCAGGAAGCGCTATCGGGCCTGACGGCCCGCGAGGTAGACGTACTGAAGTTGCTCGCCAGGGGACTGTCGAACAAGGAGATCGCCAGCCGGCTCGTGATCGCACCGAAGACCGTCGGCAATCACATCGAGCACATCTACACCAAGATCGACACCTCGAGCCGGGCCGGCGCGGGATGGTTCGCGATGAAGCACGGTCTGCTGCCTGAGGACGAGGTTCTTCCTGGTCATGCCGGAGTCAGGCTGGCCCGTTGACGTAGGCGATGACCTCGTCGAGTTCGGTGTCCCGGATGTCGGTAATCAGCATGTGGCCGGGCGCGTGCGTGATGGCGAATGGCAGTCCCGCGGCCGCCAGGGCGGCCTGCGGGGTGACGCCGCAGGCCCAGAAGACCGGGACGTCGCCCTCGCGGCATCGCCACCTGGTCGCCGAAGTCGGGGCGGGACAGGTCGGTGATACCGAGGGCTGCAGGATCGCCGGCGTGAAGGGGCGCGCCATGGGAGGCGGGGAAGCGGGCCGTCACCGCGATCGCAGTGCCGACGAGGCCGGCGGGTACTGGCCGCATCGAGACGACCAGCGGGCCGGCGAACCGGCCAGCGGGTCGGCACTGCCGGTCGGTGACGAACATCGGGACGTTGGTGCCCTGCTCGACATGGCGCATCGGCACGCCCGCCGCGAGCAGCGCGCGTTCGAAGGTGAAACTGCAGCCGGTCAGGAACGTGACCAGGTCGTCCCGCCAGTAACCGGTGACCTCGCCAGGCTCGGCCGCGCATCGGCCGTCAGCCCAGATGCGGTAGCCAGGAAGGTCGGTGCGCAGGTCGGCGCCTGGCGCCAGGCGGGTCACCGGGCTGCCGGGTTCGGTGACATCCAGCACCGGGCAGGGCCCGGGGTTGCGCCGCGCGAACAGCGCGAAGTCGCCTGCAGCGTCCTGCGGCAGCGCGATCAAGTTGGCCTGGGCATAGCCCGCCGCCCAGTTCGCGGTCGGCACCCGAAGGCCAGCTCGGAAGCGGGCCCTGGCCTCGGCCGCCGACAGGCCGGCCCCGTCAGCCGACAGGCCGGCCCATCAGCCGCCGCCGAAGTGCTCAATGATCTTTCCGCATGGCAGGTCTTCCGCGAATTGGATGCTCGCTCGTTGCGAGCGTACCTGGCGTCCTTCCGGCTAGGCGACCACCGCGGGCAGGGTAGATTCTGCGCTCATGGGCTACACCGACGCTCCGCCAGGCTGGTGGCGCGAATTCGTGCTCGCCGCGCCGGCGAAGACGGGCAAGCTCGCGGTCATCAGGGCGGACGGCTCGCCGCACGTGGCGCCGGTCTGGGTCGATCTCGACGGTGACGACGTCGTGTTCATGACATCGGCGGACACGATCAAAGGCAAGGCGATCTTGCGCGACCCGAGGGTGTCGCTGTGCTGGGACGATGAGCGCCCGCCATTCAGCTTCGTGACCCTCGCCGGCCGGGCGGCGACCTCCGAGGACCGTGCCGACCTGCTGCGATGGGCGATCCGGATCGGCGGCCGGTACATGGGCGCCGAGCGCGCGGAGGAGTTCGGCCGGCGCAACGCGGTGCCGCCGGAAATGCTCGTGCGGGTGACGCCGACCAGGGTCGTCGCCAAGGTCGACATCGCCGGCGAAGGTTAGCCGGCTAGGTCTCGCACACCACCGTCCAGGCGGCTGCCCTGACGGTGACCGGCCCGGCGGGCAGCAGGTCACGGCAGCGCGCGCGCAGCGCGGCCACGTGAGCCGCCGGCAGGCTCGCGAGGTAGCTGCCCGCGGGCCCGACGCCCAGCGTGAACGGCTCCCACCACTGATCGAAGGTCGCGTGGCGCACGCAGACCGTCAGCAGGGTGTCCCGCGCGTGCCCGAGGCCGGCCTGGGCGCACAGGCTCACCAGGTGCCCCTCCCCGACGCCGGCCAGATCAGATTCGTCCCGGGCGGCGGGGTCGGTCTCGCGCGCAGCGCGCCAGAACAGGCTCAGCGGACCGCGATCACCGGCGTGATCCCAGACGCAGGCGGCAACCGTTCCGCCCGGGCAGCAGACCCGGCCCAT
This sequence comes from uncultured Actinomycetota bacterium, assembly GCA_963720595.1. Classification (GTDB taxonomy): domain Bacteria; phylum Actinomycetota; class Actinomycetes; order Streptosporangiales; family Streptosporangiaceae; genus Chersky-822. Next base: position 42,217 of record CAVRFY010000001.1, read on the forward strand.
CTCGCGCAGGCCCGCCACCGGGTCGGTCATGAAGTGCACGACAAGCTGCGCCAGGACGCAGTCGAACGTGCCGTCGGCGAACGGCAGCCGCTCGGCCGCGGCCCTGGCGACGAATACACCGGGCAGGCGCTCACGCGTGGCCGCGGCGAACGGCCGCGAGGGCTCGACCGCGCAGACGCGAGCCGCCCCGAGTCGCGCGGCCAGGGTGGCGGTCAGCGCGCCTGGCCCGCAGCCGACGTCCAATGCCCGCTGGCCGGGTCGGATGTCGGCCTCGTCGGCGAACAGCACGGCCAGGGGCTCGGAGTACCTGCCCATAAAGCGCAGGTACGCGTCCGGGCTGACCTCGAAGCTCACGCACCGAACCTACCCGTCGGCCCGGTTCACGGGCGGCGATACGGGACTACGGCGCGGCGCGCCGGGCGCAGCATCCGGCTAGGCGGCCAGCAGCGCCTGCGCTGCGGCGTAGGTAGCCATGACAAGGCCGTCGCCCGCGGGCAACTGCACCGCGCCGAACTTCTGCAGTGCGAGCAGGGAGTCAGAGACCAGGAACAAGGCGCCGCCGGCCGCGGCGGCGGGTGACCCGCGGTCCAGGGCGGTCAGCGACATGGCCAGCAGGGCAGCGCTGTAGACCAGGACCGGGATCCGGTCATCGCCTGTCCGCCGCCACAGGCAGGCGTTGACCGCTACCGCGGCCGCGAGTGGCGCGGCGGCCAGGGCGGGTTGGGCCGTAAGCCGGCCGCCTCCCGGCCGGCGGCGCAAGGCGTCGATCCAGGCCACATGACTGGCCAGGAAGCTGACCAGCCCGGCGCGGAACGCGGCGTCGCCCGTTCCCAACAGCGCCACATCGCCTGCCCAGCTCAGTGCAAGCGCGCGTTGTTGTGGCCGGTCGCGGCCGATCATCAAGGCGGGCATGAGAAGCGGCTTGGTCAGCCGTCGCGGCCGGTCCCGGCCGGTCGCGGCCAGGAAGCTGTCCGCGGCCGCCAGGGCGGCGTAGACCGCGCTCGCGCGACGGGCCATCGGATACCTCCCCGAAAAGTCTGGCGGCCGGGCCGGCGGATCATTGCCGGGACCGCGACTCGCTCATCGCGCTGGCCGCCTTGACTGACGGCGGCGGTACCGCATGGTTGACCGGCGACCTGGCCAGCAAGCCGCCGTACTCGATCCGGTAGGTGTCGAGCAGCGCCTGGGAGTACTGGTCCGCGGACAGTCCGCGGCAGGCGGGAACCGACCCCTTGCCGATCAGTTCCATCATGACGACCGAGTAGTTTTGATGCGCCATGACATGCTCGGCGGCGCGGGCACACGCGCGCACGTTCGGCCCGCTCCTGTTCACCACGACGGCGGCGGCCATGAGCGCGAGCACCAGCACCCCCGCGGCCACGAACAGCCGCCTGGGGAAGGTTGGGTAGCTGAGCTCGGTCATGCGCGGCACCCGCATCCGGCTGGGGGCAAGGGCAAAACGGTCTAGTCCGACGTTAAGCAATAATGCTCTCATATGACCGGATGATCCGCTAGCCGCTTGCGCGACCCGCAACTCGCCTTAACTGCCTGGGTCAGGCGCGCCATGCAACAGATCGCTGTACCTGGCGCATCCTTTGGTTGGACCCAGGAGGTGGGTGTGGACCTGGATGACGCGCTGGCCGGGCTGGTCGCGCAATCCGGCGACCGGCTCCTGCGTGTCGGCTATCAGCTCACCCACGACCGCGCGGCGGCCCAGGACCTGGTGCAGGACGCGCTGCTGCGGGTCTACGGCTCGGCCCGCCGCCGCGGCACGGCACCGGATGACTGGTACGCCTACCTGCGCCGGGCGGTGATCAACGAGTATGTGCGCACGCGCCGTCTCCGCAGCAGCACCGAGGTGGTGACCGACGCGGTGCCCGAGCCGCCCGCCGCCGCCGGCCAGGAAGACCGCCTCGCCGACCGGGCGCAACTGTGGGACGCATTGGGCGCGCTGAGCTCGCGGCAGCGCGCCGTCCTGGTGCTCAGGTACTACGAGGGCCTGGCCGACAACGAGATCGCGGCGCTGCTCGGCTGCCGCGAGGCGAGCGTGCGCAGCTTGGCCAGCCGCGGGTTGGCCGCCATGCGCCGGCAGGCCGTGCTCGCCGGCATCAGCGCGGAGGAGGATTAGCCGTGGACGCGATCGAGGATCAGGTCGGCCAGGTGATGGCCGAGCACGACCACGAGGCACCGGCCGCGGCCGACCTGCTGCGGGCGCTGGAGCGCGCGCACAGGCCGCCACGGCTGCGTGTGCCCCGCCATCCCGACGGGCGCTGGTACGCGCCCCTCGCCGCTGCGGCGGCCGTCGCGGCCGTGGTCGCGGGCAGCCTGTGGGCCGGCGGGCAGCTGATCGGCCACCGGCGGGTCCCCGCGACCGGCCGCACGATCAGCCACGCCTCGCCGCTGTCCTGCCCGGCCAGGTATGCGGGAACGGCCCCGTGGGTGCCGGCCAGCCCGGTGGGAGTCGACGGGCGCTCGCGCCTGGTGCCCCTGCGAGTGCCGAGGTCGGCGCTGATCTGCTCATATGCCGGCCGAAACATCGGCGGTCAGTCCGGGTGGGCGCTGTCGCGGCGGCGGGTGCTAGCGGCCGGATTCGCCAACCTAGCTGGCCAGCTCGGCTGGCAGCCGCGGAAGCTGGCCGGCCAGGATATCCCCTGCACGCTGATCGGCGGCTCGCAGACCAACTACCTGGTCGGCCTGACCTATCCGGGCGGCGGCACGGTCTGGGTCGCTGCCACGCTGGATCCCAACAGCTGCGTCAGCACCTCCAACGGCCAGTTCACCAGCTTCGGCCTCGTCGCTCCTGTCGTTCGGCAGGCGCTCGGTTCCGGCCGCTGGCCCGCCAGACCGCCGTCGTCGTGCAGCGGCTCGGGCGGACGGCTGGGCCAAGAGAGCGCCATGGTCCCGGCGGGCTCGACCGGCCTGCTCATCTGCTCACCGGATGCCCACGCCATCCGGTCTGGTTATCAGGTGCTCGTCTCGGCGCTGAACTCGCTGCCGACCAGGGTGTCGACGCGCGGTTGCTCTCATCGCCGGCCTGCAGGCACAAAGCTCGCTGGCCGGTTTCACCGGACCTACTGGTTGCAGTTCTCCTATCCCACGGGACCGCCGGTCCTGGTCTATTTCCACCTCGGCTGTTATCCCGAGATCGACAATCTCAGCCTGCAGGCGAACAGCGCCAGCAGAATCGTTCCGCTCATCCGCAGGCTGCTGAAATCGGGTTGAGCCGGCCGCCGCGCGTGAGCGGCCTTAGTCGCCTTTTGCACTAGGCTTATCAGCCGGATTGACTGGCAAAACGGGCGGGAGGTCGCCGTGCGGCGAAGACCGTCACCGCCGGTCATGACGCTGCTGGTGCTCGGCATTCTGTTCGGGGCCGTCGCGCTGCTCGGAGTTGCTCAGTCGACGGGGTCCAGGCAGAGCAGGCTCCTGACGGCCAGCGTGCCCTGGGTGGTCTGGAAGGTGGTCGGCGGCCTAGCCTTCGTGGCCTTCGTGGCCCTGTTCCTTGTCGCCGTCCAGATACTCAGGAACGGGCCCGACTGGGGGCTCACAGGATCGCCCGGGCGGAGAAGGAACTACTTGATCGCGGCGGCATTCGTGGTCGCCCTGATCGCCGTCCTCATCATGATCGGCGGCGGCGCTCCGGACATTCCCGTCAACGGGCTGGTGATCAGGACCCGGGCGGTGCTATTCGCAGGGATGTTCGCGGTCATCCCCTGGCTGGCTCTCGTCTGGCTGGCCCAGGCCGAATGCCACGATCTCAAGGCGACGCTCACCAGCCCGCAAGGCAAGCCGGATGCCGAGGCCACAGCGACCGGCGAGGCCGGGGCGGCGGCAGGCCATGCGGCGGCCGGTCATGCGGGAGCGGCGGCCGGCGCTTCCGGCGCAGTGGGCGGGACCGGCGGGGCTGGCGGGACCATCCCAGCGGCGCTCAATGCGCGCCTGCTGCGGCTCTGGAAGCTGCTGACTACGTGCGTGACCGCGTTTGCCGTCGCCGTGGTCGCCGCCATCGTCAACTCGGGAGCCCTCCGCGCCAGCTTTATCAATGCGCATCCGGCCCGCAGCGCCGACTTTCCGCCGTCGAACGTCTTGTTTTACGGAGCCTTCTTCGCCGTGATCTTGTCCGTCATCACGATTCCCCTGGTAGCGGCATGGCGCGGCTGCGCCACGACGGCCGTCGAGCGCAGCTGTCCGCTGCCGCCAGACGGCCAGCCCACCGACGACTGGGTCTCGGCGCGGGAGCGCCTAGAGAAGTTGCTGCACCTGGACGTCCCGCTGCTGCGCAATCCGCTGACGGCCCTGAGCATCTTCGTGCCGCTGATCACGGCCGCGCTGGCTGCCTTCATCCCGCAGCTTGGCGCGGGCTGAGCGCAGGAAGCCACGCGCCGTGGACCTCATGATCACGGTGGGTTTCTGTCGAATAGCGCAGAAAAGCCACCGTGATCATGAAGTCCGGTGACGCCGCGCCGAGCGGTCGGGCCAATGTGGCGAGCGGCGCCGGACGCTTGTCGCGTGAAATGTGAATTAGTGCATTAGATAGATATATTCGCATTTTACATTGCGCAAATCAACGTACTTCTCGCAATGGTTTGCATGAGGCATGATGCATACTATGTCGCCTACTCCGTTAGGAGCGTAGTATGATATCGTCGATATCAACTAAATTCAGCAAATTCCCTATTCGCCGAGCCGGGCGGACGGCCGGGATCCTGGCGGCCGCTGCCGCGCTGGCCATCTCGCTGGGCGCGGCGCATTCGGCCATCGCCGGCAAGCCTGCCAGCGGTGGCGGTTTCACGTTCAGGATGGTCCGGACGCCGGGCCTGACCTGCCTGCCACATGCGGGCGGCACGGTCAAGATCACCCGCGGCAGCCTGAACGACACCATGGTCGTAGCGGTACACGGCCTCCCGCACAACACCGGTTTCGACCTGTTCGTGATCCAGACGCCGAACAAGCCGTTCGGCGTGGCCTGGTACCAGAGTGACGTGCAGACCGATGGCCACGGCAACGGGACGGCAACGGTTCGCGGCATCTTTAACGTGGAGACGTTCACCGTCGATGTCGACCCGGCGCACGCCGTCGCCCCGACCCACCAATACCACCTCGGCCTGTGGTTCAACAGCCCGACCAAGCCGGTCAGCGCCGGGTGCGAGAGCACCGCGGTCGTGACCCCGTTCAACGGGGCCCAGCACGCCGGCATCCAGATTCTCAACACCTCCAACTTCCCGGACAACAAGGGCCCGCTGGCGCACGTCGAGGCCTGACGCCCTGCGGCGGCACCCGTCCCGCGATCCCGCGGCCGGCGAGACTGCCGCCTAGCCTGACCCCGGAGGACCCTTGGTCCCCAACCTAGGCACCAAGGGTCCTTCGACGTTGGCGGGCGGCGGCCCGGCAGGCGCCACGGCGAGGGCGCCACGACAAGGCTCAAGGCGGCCGGGCGGGCGGGGCTCGGCGGGCCGGCGCTAGCCCCGGTGCTTGCGCGGCGCTGAAGCCAGAGCGGCCGCATGGTCGGGCACGTGGGTCTGCATGCTCTTCGGCATCCTGATGTAGCCCTTCGACGCGGGCCTTGGCGGGAGCGCGAGCGGCAGTCGTTGCACATCCTGATACGGGATAGTCGACAGCAGGTGGGCGATCATGTTGATCCGCGCACTGCGCTTGTCGTCGCTCTCCACTACGTACCAGGGTGCCTCGGGGATGTCGGTGTGCACGAACATCTCGTCCTTGCTGCGCGAGTAGTCCTCCCACCGGCTGATCGACTCGAGGTCCATCGTGGACAGCTTCCACCGCCGCATCGGGTCATCGAGCCTGGACCTGAACCGGTGCTCCTGTTCCTCGTCGCTGACCGAGAACCAGTACTTGCGCAGCAGGATCCCGTCCTCGACCAGCATTCGCTCGAACAGCGGGCACTGATGCAGGAACCGCCCGTATTCCTCCTTCGTGCAGTAGCCCATCACCCGCTCAACGCCGGCCCGGTTGTACCAGCTCCGGTCGAACAAGATGATCTGGCCGCCGGCTGGCAGGTGCTCGATGTAGCGCTGGAAATACCATTCGGTCCGTTCCCGCTCGGTCGGCGCCGGCAGCGCGACGATCCGGGCGATCCTGGGGTTGAGGAATTGCGTCACCCGCTTGATCGTGCTGCCCTTTCCCGCCGCGTCCCGGCCCTCGAATATCACGACGATCCTGGTGCGCTCGGCCCTGACCCACTCCTGCAGTTTCACGAGTTCGGCCTGCAACCGGAACAGCTCGTCGGTATACAGCGACCGCTTCAGCCTTCCTTGCTTCCAGGTCGCAGTGCTCTGGTCCTCCGGATCGGCCTTTCCCGCGCCGTCACCCCCCAAAGCTTTGTTGCTCCGCCCGGCCTTGCCGCCCCGCCCGGCCTTGTGGCCGCCGCCGCCGTTGCCTGTCACCGCGTTACCTCCCGCTCCGATCCGTGCGATCAGCGGACCTGACTCATTGGTACCCGATCCGGCAGGCGCGGTCCTCCCGGCCAGGGAACGCTGAGGCCCGCGCCATCCGCGGAGGAAGGCGCGGGCCTGCGCTGGCCGCTATGTCGCCGCTACTGCGTGCTAGCCCAATCCGTTCCGCCATCGTTCCAGACGGGCTGGCCCAGGTAACCGCGGGCGAGCATCGTGACGAACTGGTAGACCGCGTCCTCGGCTGGGTTGAGCGGGCCGGGCACCGCGTGCGGCGAGGACAGCCCGCGTTGCACCGACTCGCAGGCCGACCAGTCCTGCCTGTTGGTCAGGTCCCAGAAGTCGATCGCGTAGCTGGGATCGAAGTCGGGCTTGGCCGTCGCCTCGGGCGCGAACGCCCAGCTGCACTCGATCCTGGTCCGGTCGACGGCGACCGGCATCAGCCGGTGCACCATCACGTAGTCCGGGTGCGTGCTGATCAGGACGTTGGGGAACAGGTTGAGGTAGATCACGGTCCGCAGCCCGGCCTCGTCCAGTCCACGCAACGGAACCCCCTCGCTGGTCCCGTCCAGCGACATGGTCTCCATCCCCGGCCGCAGGTCCATCGTGCCGCCGATCCAGGTGCCGGGAAGCTGGTAGTTGTAGCCGCTCTTCGGTGGGCTGACCCGGCACAGTTCGGGATGTATCGACGGGCAGTGGTAGCACTCGTGATAGTTCTCGGTCAGGATCTTCCAGTTGGCCGCCGCGTCGTACTCGTGCGCCCCGGCCACCACGAGCCTGCTCATCTCGTACGGCGCCAGCATGGCGTCCAGCGTCCCCAGGGCATTGTCGAGCGGTGGCGCCTGGCCGGATCCGTCCACGAAGATCAGGCCATGCCACTCGACGCACGGAAGCTCGAGCAGGCCCCACTGATCAGCCTCGAAGCCGCGCTGGTTCTTGAAGCCGGCAGCCGCGCGAAGGTCTCCGTTAAGGCTGAATGTCCAGGCATGGTACGGGCAGATGATCACGCTCTGGCTGGCGGATCCGCCGCATGGCAGCAGTTCATGGCCCCGATGCCGGCAGGTATTCGCGAAGGCGTGCATGATGCCGTCGTCGTCTCTGGTCAGCAGTACGCTGCCGACTCCCGCGGCCTCGGCGCGCTGGTCGCCGGGGTTGGCAACCTGCTCGCTGCGGCCGACGCAGAGCCAACCGCCGCCGAAGAAATGTCGCTGTTCCCATTCGAAGACCGCCGGGTCGGTGTAGGCGGCGCGCGGGAGCATCCGGCTCTGCCCGAACGGGCGGAGCGACGCGGCGAGAGCCGCGGGGTCGAGCGGGGCGGGCGGCGCAATGCGCTCGCTGGTCAGGCCGCGCTGGCCGACCGAATCGGGGTTGCTGACCACACTGGGGTTGCTGACAACGCTGTGCTTGCTGACCACATCGGGCTGACTGACCATACAGTCAATGCTAAGCGGTCGGCCTCAGGGTGTCTAGCGCCAGGTTAGACCACGAATCGCAGCATGTCGGCGTTCTGCTCCGGTGGCAGCCGCCGCCGGAGGCCGCGCGACCCGGGCCGGAACGCTAGCGTAGCCGGGTGCCCACCAGCCTGACGATCGCCGCCGGCGTGACCATCGGCGCGGACCCCGAGCAGGTCTGGCGGCTGGCGGTCGACTGGTCCAGGCAGCGCGAGTGGATCTGGGCCACGCATACCGACGGCGGGCATGGCCAGGGAGCCGCCGTGACCGGCCGGACCGGCGTCGGCCCGCTCGGCTTCACCGACACCATGCTGATCACCGAGTGGGACCCGCCCAGGCGGTGCACGGTCACCCATACCGGATCTTTCGTCCGCGGCGAGGGCGTCTTCGAGGTGCTGCCGCGGGACGGCGGCTGCGAGTTCCGGTGGACCGAGCGGATCTTGGTGCCGCAGTCGGTGGTGGACGTGTTCCCGCCGGCGGCGAGGCCGGCGGTCACCAGAATCGTTTGTGCCGTGCTGGCTCCGCTCGCCCGCGCCGGGCTCGGGTCGTCGCTGGTCCGGTTCGCGCGGCTAGCGGGTTCGCGCGGTTAGCTGGCTCGCGCGGCTAGCTGGCTCGCGCGGCTAGCGGGCTCGCGAGGCCGAGCCGACGGGATCGTCCCCGCCAGCACCGCGCGCGCTACCTGACCAGCAGCGCACGATGTCTCGCATCGACAGGAGGCCGGTCACCTCGCCCTGGTCGACGACCACCAGGTGCCTGAACCCGCCGGCCACCATCACCTCCGCCGCGCGGTCGAGCGTCCAGTCGGGCGAGGCGAAGACCACATCGCTGGTCCGGTGGTCGGCCACGAGCTCGGTGTCCGGGTCCTGGTTGGCGCCGAGGGAATTCAGGATGTCGCGCTCGGTGAGAATGCCGATGCCCGAGCGTTCGTGGTCCAGCACCACCGCGGCACCGACACGCTGCACCGACATCATCCGCGCCGCCTGCCGTAGCGTGTGCGCCGGGCCGACGCTCAGCACGACCTGGCTCATCCCTTCCTTCACCATCATGATGCGATCACTCCCCGGGTCTGGAATACCGAAGCATTTCCGCGAGCGGTCGGTGGCGCCAGTGCCAACGCAGCGGTCAAGCTTGTGAACTTGTGATGCGGGCTAGCTCCCAGCATCGTTCATGCAGGCGCCGAGGGCAAGGCGAGCATCCCGAGCACCTCGTCGTGCAGCTGGCCGTTGGTGCACAGCACGTTGCCGCTGTCTGGGGTGGGCTTTCCCGACAGGTCGGTGAATATCCCGCCGGCCTCGGTCACGATGATCTGGAGCGCGGCCAGGTCCCAGAGCGAGACCTCGGCCTCGGCCGAGATGTCCACCGCGCCCTCGGCGACCAGCATGTGCGACCAGAAATCCCCGTACGCCCTGGTCCGCCAGACCGACCTGGCCAGGTCGAGGAACGCGTCAAGCCGGCCGATCTGCTCCCACGTCGCCAGGTCGGAGTAGGACAGGGAGGCATCTTCCAGCCTGGCGACCTCAGACACCCGGCAGGCCGAGGCCTTGGTCAGCGACTTCCCGGTCCACGCGCCGCCGTCCTGTGCCGCCCACCAGCGGCGCCCGATGGCCGGCGCTGAGACCACGCCGACCGTCACCTCGCCGTCGGCCATCAGCCCGATCAGCGTCGCCCAGACGGGGACGCCGCGGACGAAGTTCTTGGTCCCATCGATGGGGTCGATGATCCAGCAGCGCGCGCTTGAGCCGGTCCGGCCGAACTCCTCGCCGAGCATCGCGTCCCTGGGCCTGGCCCGGCGTAGTACGCCGCGCAGCGACTCCTCGGCAGCCAGGTCGGCATCGGTGACCGGGGTCAGGTCGGGCTTGGAGTGCACGCTGAGGTCGAGCGCGCGGAACCTGCGCATGGTGATGTCGTCCGCGGAGTCCGCGAGCACGTGGGCGAACCGCAGGTCGTCGTCGAAACCCGCCATGCGGCCAAACGCTATCGTCAAACGAGCACGGAGGCCATGACCGGTCCGCTAGCGCTCGTCGGCATCGGCTCCCTCCCGGCTGCGCAGCAGCCGGCGCAGCGAGTCAAGCCTGGCCGCCAGCGACGGCCCGCCCCTGGCGGCGACCCAGTCGTCGAGCGCGCAGTCAGGCCCGAGGTGGTCACAGCCAGGCGGGCAGTGTTCCGCGCCCTCGGCCAGGTCGGCGAAGGACTGCACGACCCGCTCGGGCGACAGGTGGCCGAGGCCGAAGCTGCGCAGGCCGGGCGTGTCGATGAGCCAGCCGCCGCCGGGCAGGGCCAGCGCCACGGCCGACGACGAGGTGTGCCTGCCGCGCCCGGTCACCGGGCTGACCGTGCCGACCGCGCGCTCGGCCGCCGGGATCAGCGCATTGACCAGCGTGGACTTGCCGACCCCCGAGTGGCCGACCAGAACGCTGACTTGCCCGGCCAGGACCTCACGCAGGCTGGCGAGCATGGCCTCGGTCAGCGGCCTGCCGAGCACTAGGTAGCGGAACCCCAGCGGTTCGTAGACTGGCAGGATCGATTCCGGCCCGGCAAGGTCCGCCTTGGTGAGCCAGAGCACCGGCTCGAGCCCGGCGTCGTAGGCCGCGACCAGGAACCTGTCGATCAGCCGGAGCCGCGGCGGTGGGTCGGCGAGCGCGCAGACGATCACCAGCTGGTCGGCATTGGCGACGATCGCCCGTTCGACCGGTTCGGTGTCGTCCGCCGACCTGCGCAGGATGCTGCGGCGTGGCGCGATCCTGACGACCCTGGCGAGCGTGCCCGGCGCGCCAGAGACGTCGCCGGCCAGGCTGACCGTGTCCCCGACCACGATGTTGCCCCGGCCAAGCTCGCGCGCCTTCATCGCGGTGACCACCTGGTCGCCGATGACGCAGCGGTATCTGCCCCGGTCGACTGCGGTGACGAAGGCCTCGACTGCCTCGGAGTGCGCCGGGCGCCTGGTGCGCGGCCGCGAGCCGCGTCCGGCCCTGACCCGGACGTCGTCCTCGTCCATTCCGCCGTGCCCGGCCCGCGGAACCACTAGGCCGTGTCCAATTGGTCGTGGCGGATGCGCAGGGCGATTCGGGCGGCGGCCGGGCCGGAGGAGGGGGAGCCGAGCCCGGCGGCGGCCAGGCCGGGCGGCGGGGGAACCGATAGCGGCGCTTTCGGCGAGGGCGACACCGAGGCCGGTCCTTGTCTGGGCGCCGGTTCGCGCCGCCGGTGAGCTAGGGAACACGGCCTATACCGGCGCCAGGATTTGGGCCCAGGACCGGCTGAAATCAGGGAAAGTCTTGCCGACAGTGCCCGCATTGTGCACCCGCAGGCCGTCGGTGACCAGGCCGAGGACGGCCGCGGCCATGACCAGGCGGTGATCGTCATGGCTGTCGAAACTGACACCACGGGCATGCAGCGGTGCGGGCCTGATCCGCAGCCCGTCGGCCGTCTCGGTCACGTCTCCGCCGAGCTTGCCGATTTCGCCGGCCAGCGCCGCCAGCCGGTCGCTCTCGTGCCTGCGCAGGTGCCCGATGCCGGTGAATTCCGACGGCGAGGTCGCCAGCGCCGCCAGCGCGGTCAGCACCGGAGCCAGTTCCCCGACCTCGCTCAGGTCCGCTCCACCCCGCTGATCCGGCCCGAGCCGGTAACCCGCAGGCCGTCGCCGACCCGCCGCACGTCGGCGCCCATCGACCGCAGCAGCTCGATGATCCGTCCCGCGGGCTGCAGGCTGTCAGCCGGCCAGTCGGCGACCGTTACCTCGCCGCCGGTGGCCAGCGCGGCCGCCAGGAACGGCACCGCGTTGGACAGGTCGGGCTCGATGTCGATCCGGCTCGCGCTGATCGGTCCCGGCGATACTCGCCAGGTTCGCGTGACCAGTTCACCGTCGCCGGTCCGGGCTGGGCCGGCCAGTCCGGCCCCGCGGTCGGCCGGTCCGTCCTCGTTCCCGGCTTCGGCGACGTGCACGCCGGCTGCGCGGAGCATCGCGACCGTCATCTCGATGTGCGGTGCCGAGGGGACCGGCGGCCCGACGTGCCTGATCTCGGCGCCAGCCTCGAACCGGGCGGCGGCGAGCAGCAAGCCGGAGACGAGCTGGGAGGAAGCCGACGCGTCCAGCGTCACCCGGCCGCCGGCCATCGTGCCATGGCCGTGCACGGTGAACGGAACGGCGCCCGACCCGTCATCCGAGATCGCCGCACCGAGTTCGCGCAGGGCAGAAAGCAGCGGTCCGACCGGCCGCTGCGAAACTCGCGGATCGCCGGTGAACCTCACCTCGGCGTCGGCGAGAGCGGCGAGCGGCGGCACGAACCGCAGGACGGTTCCGGCGTTGCCGACGTCGATGTCGATGGTTGGCCTGGCCACTGGCTGGTCCTGCTCGGCGCGCGGAGACGGCTGGGTGTGCGGTCTGGTCGGCCCGAGTGGCGGCGGCTCGACGTGCCAGGCTCCCGGCGACTCCTCGATCCGGCAGCCGAGCGCACGCAAGGCGTCGGCCATCAGCTGGGTATCTCGCGCAACCAGGGGGCCGGTGATCAGCACCGGGCGGTCTGACAGCGCGGCGAGGATCAGCGCGCGGTTCGTCATCGACTTCGAGCCGGGCAGCCTGACTTCGGCCCGCACTGGTCCGGGAGCGCGCGGCACCAGCCAGTCGCCCGGGGTCGTGGCGCTGGCCGGGGTCGTGGCGGTGGCCGGGGTCGTGGCGGTGGCCGGGGTCGTGGCGCTGGCCGGCGCCGTGGAGCTGCCCGGGTTCTCGGCGGACGGATCGCTGACCATGCAGCAAGGGTATTTGCTCGCGCCCCGCCCCGCTTGCCTCCCCGCACGCGCCGTCGCGGCGAACTAAGCCGCGCCCCGCCGCCCGGCCGCCCGGGTTCGCGCTCGCTCGCCTCTGCACCCCTCGGGTACAGCGACATCGGTGGACCCTTGATGCTGCCAGAACGACATCAGAGTTCCACCGATGTCGCTGGGTAGAGCCCGGTTTGCGGGGGCGGCGGGCGGGTGGGATGTAGACCGCGGCTTTACCGAGGTTTGGCGACCAGCAGACGTGGCTATGAACAGCGTCAATCCGTTGTTCAGCTTGCGGGGTCGGCCCCGAAGACCCCGGCTCGGAACTGGCCGCCAGACGGCGGCCAGGTCACGGCATCTCGGCGTAGCCGAGACGCCGCCCCCGTTCTCGATGACACAGCGAAGGTGGTTCACGTGTGTGGCCGGTACGCGTCTGCGCGCTCGCGCATCGAGCTCCTCGAGGAGTTCGACGTGCAGCGTGACCGCGTCGACGAGCCGCTCGAGCCGGACTACAACGTCGCGCCGACGAAGCCTGTGTATGCCGTGATGACCAGGATGCCGCGCGCAGAACGGCAGCAGGAAGCGCCGCAGAATGGCTCAGCGCCCGGACGGCCCGAGGCCGGGCGGCCCGGTACCGACCGGCCCGACGCTGGGCAGCAGCGCGCCGTGCCCGGGCCGTCTCGTGAACTGCGGGTGGTCCGCTGGGGGCTGGTTCCGTCCTGGGCTAAGGACATCTCGATTGGCAGCCGGATGATCAACGCCAGGGCGGAGACGGTCAGCGAGAAGCCAGCGTTCAGGAAGGCGTTCGCGCGGCGGCGCTGTCTGCTTCCCGCGGACGGGTACTACGAGTGGCAGCAGCCGCCCGCCGGGACCAAGGGACCCAAGCAGCCGTATTTCATCTGCCGGCCTGGTCATGGCGTGCTGGCCTTCGCGGGCATCTACGAGCTCTGGCGGGACCGCTCGATGCCGGAAGACGACCCAGCTGCCTGGCTCTGGACCGCCGCGGTGATCACGACTTCGGCGCCAGACGAGCTTGGCGAGATTCACGACCGGATGCCCATGGTGATCGATCGCGCCAGCTGGGGGGACTGGCTCGACCCGGTGAACACCGACGCGGCCGACGTGCGGGCACTGCTCGCTCCTGCCGCGGCGCACGGGCTGATCTCGTATCCGGTATCGCTCGAGGTCAACTCGGTCCGTAACAACGGGCCCGAGCTTGTGAAGGAAGCCGAGCCGGTGGCGCCGGGGTCTGGAGGTAGGAGCGATGCCTGAGGTCTTGCTTGCAGAGCGGAGTGGTACGGGAGGTGTGGGCTCGTTGGATATCGCAGCGGCTCGTCAGCGCCTTGAGGACGTACGTGATGAGCTCGACCGGTCGCTCGCCGTGCTGAATGGCGCTCATCACCAGCACCCGCTCGTAGCGGACTACCCGCAGGACCCGGCCGACGCAGGGACCAACCTGGCCGAGTCGGATCGCGCGGAGGCGGTGCTCGCCGCCGCCAAGGCCCGCCGGCTTCTGGTGCTCGACGCGCTGGTCAGGCTGGACAACGGCAGCTACGGCGTCTGCGTCGATTGCGGCAAGCCGGTGCCTGAGGGCAGACTGGAGGTCAAGCCAGAGGCGGCTCGATGCCTGGCGTGCCAGGCAAAGAGGGACAGAATGCGACGCTGACCCCCGTCTGCGGCCCCGCCGGCCGGGCATCATGCCTGGCCGGCGGAATGAAGGCGGGCCGAGCCGTGTTGCAACGCCCGTGCCCATAGCTGCTAGTAGCCGGTGCGTTGCAGCACCCTCGGATACGGTCAAGTCCCGGTCCGATGAAATTCGGGTAGCCACGCGATCAGAGCGAGCACCCGGCACGGTATCCTCCGCCCGAGGCGGCTGGTGGCTGAGTCGCAGCCAGCCACGCATCGCGGAGGGGGTGGGTCCGGTAGCTGAGACACTGCAGGGTCGCAACGAGCGCTTCGAGCGTGATGTCCTGCCGTACCTAGATCAGCTGTATGCGGCGGCGATGCGGATGACCCGCAATCCGGCCGACGCCGAGGACCTGGTGCAGGAGACGTTCGCCAAGGCCTACGGTTCGTTCCACCAGTACCAGGACGGAACGAACCTCAAGGCGTGGCTGTTCCGCATCCTCACGAACACGTTCATCAATACCTATCGCAAGCGCCAGCGCGAGCCGCAGCGGTCGGGCACCGAGGAGATCGAGGACTGGCAGCTTGCCAGGGCCGCGTCGCATACCTCGTCTGGCCTGAAGTCGGCTGAGGCCGAGGCGCTCGAAGGGCTTCCCGATTCAGATGTGAAGGAAGCTCTTCAGGCACTCCCCGAAGAGTTCAGGATCGCGGTATACCTGGCAGATGTCGAAGGTTTCGCCTACAAGGAGATCGCCGACATCATGGGAACCCCGATCGGGACCGTCATGTCGCGACTGCACCGAGGTCGTCGGCAGCTACGCGAGATGCTGCAGGATTATGCGGCCGAGCTTGGCGTGACCGCCACGGCGCAGCAGCAGTCATCGCCGGTTCAATCGCCCCGGGGGGAGGCGTCATGAGCTGCGGAAAGCCGCACGAGGTGCCGTGCAGCGAGGTCCTCGACCGGGTCTACAACTATCTCGACGGTGAGATGGACGACGCGGCATACGTCAAAGTCAAAGTTCACCTGGACGAGTGCGGCCCTTGCCTGCGTGAGTTCGGCCTGGAAGAAGCCGTCAAGCGACTGGTACATCGGCATTGCGGCCACGAGCCGGTCCCGGCCGACCTGCGCCAGAAGGTCCTGACGAGGATCGAGGCCGTCCGCGTGCAGATCGAGACCCGCATCCAGCCGTAGCCCGGCCCGCTTAAGGCCATGAGGGTCACGATCCAGGTCGCTCGTCGGATGCCTCCATCATTACGTTCCATTCCTCCTGCCGGGCTGTGCCCCGGCAGGTCACCATCGCATCGGGGTAGGTCGCCCGGTAGCGAACGCTCTCGATGTGATAGCGCACGACGAGCGCCGTCAGCACCCAGCAGCTGTTCGGCTGTGGGGTTCTGACCTCGGCGACAGCATCGGATCGCGCCTGGCGGCCGCTCCATCGAACCTGATGGCCGATCAGGGGGCCGAGGTCGTAGGCGTTGCAGGGGTCGAGCACCAGCCCGTGCCGGGTTCGCCGAAGTGGCAGCGCTCCCGCGCACTGGTTCTGGTCGATGACGCGAAGGGCAAATGGGCGCGGCGCCGGGTACCCGGCGCCGCCGATGAGCCGAATCCCGTCTATGACGATGGTCGCATGAGCTGAACTGAGGATTGGAATGATGATGCCGATGGGCTCCCGGCCATCGCCTGGGCCGCTATCAAGGCCGTAGGACCCCATGAACAGCGGGCCGGTGCCAGCAGGCGAACTGCTGCCAATGCCGGGCGGACCCCAGATCAGGAACGCGACCGCGGCAAGCAAGATGGCGGTACCGCCGGCGACCCACGGCGGGGAAGGCCTGGCGAAGTGGCGCATCTGCCCTCCATGATGGGTAAGTAGCACATTATCCAAGCTCAGCCGGGTCAGGCGCGCATCCCCCAGCATGCGCAGTTGGCAATCCGCGTGTCACTTTCACGATGACCTGCTGGCAATGCGCGGGAGTCCGACGCTCAACGGCTCGATGGGGTTACTCTGAGTTGCGAATGCATACTGCGAGGCCGGCGGGGAGGAAATGGGCAGGCTTTCCCTAATTACCTGGCTATATATCGCGGTCGTCGTCTCGGCGGCAGCCGCCATTCTTGCTCATGCTCCCTTCAGCGCCGTTCCCACCGGGTTCTGGGTCATCTGCGCGGCCCTGGCCCTGCTCTTCCTGGTCTGCGACTCGACGCCGATCCAACTCGGCGCTCGGCAATGGGCCTGGTCGCCGAGTTCGGCCGCCACGCTGGCAGCCGTCGTGATGCTTGGCAAGTGGGGCGCGATCGGAGCCGCGGTGGTGGGAGCGGTCGCCGTGTTCAGCATCCGGCGCAATGGCCAGATCATCGAGCGGCTGTTCAACGGCGCGATGTACGCACTGGCCGGCTATGCCGCGGGGATGACCTTCATCGCGCTCGGTGGCCGGTCCTTCGTTGATCCGCACAACCTGAGCGATGTGCTGGCTGGCGACCATCACCTGGTCCTCAGTGCCACCAGCGCCTTCCCCGATCCGCTGAAGCCCTTTGCCGTGGCGGCTGTCGTTCACGTGCTGGTGAATCACGGGCTGCTCTGGGGGATGCTGCTGATCGATCGGCACAGCCGGGCAACCGCGCGCCATGTAGTGCCCGGCTGGAGCCATCCGCTGCTGCTCGCCTCCGACGTGGGCTTCGCCGCGCTCGGGCTCGTGATCGCCGCGCTGTGGGCGGTGCTCGGTCCGGCCGCCGCCGCGATCGTGCTCGTACCGTTGTACGTGGCACGGTGGGCGATGGGGCAGTTCGCCGAGCAGCAACAGGCTCACACGGCCACTCTGCGGGCACTCTGCCAGGCGGTGGAGACCAAGGACTTCTACACTCGCGGGCACAGCGAGCGGGTTTCCCGCGGTGCGGGAATGATCGCGCGGCAGATCGGCATGCGGGGTGATCGTGCCGAGGCGGTGGAGTTCGCGGGCATGCTGCACGACGTCGGGAAACTCGGCGTGCCGACCAAGGTGCTGCAGAAGGAAGGGAAGCTGACGGAGGAGGAGTTCGCGGCCATCCAGCTGCATCCGATGCGAGGCCTGGAGATCGTCAGGGAGATCGGGTTCCTGAACGAGGCACTGACCGGGATCATGCACCATCACGAGCGGATGGACGGCCGTGGCTACCCGATGGGCTTCGCCGATCAGGAGATCCCCGAGTTCGCGAGGATCATCGCGGTGGCCGACGCATTCGACTCGATGACGTCGACGCGTGCCTACCGGAAGGCGACCAGGATCTCACAGGCGATCGCCGAGCTGCGCAAGGGCGCGGGAACGCAGTTCGACCCGAGGATGGTCGACGCCTTCATCACCGCGCTGGACCGGGAGGGCTGGGATCCGCAGGAGCCGGCTCAGCCGCGCAGCCACGAGATCCTGACCTCGCAGGATCACGACGACCCGATCTCGCCGCTGCGGGTCGTGGAGACCATATGAGGCGCCGGGATGGGCGGGCGCGGGTCGACATAATGGTGCTCCGGTGACGGCCAGGACGGCCGAGCAACGGTGGCTGGCGTGGCAGACGGTCGATACCGGCAGGCTGCTTCTGATGACGGTCACGTCGGCGCTCGTGGTGGTCGCCTTGGCGCGCATGGCGGTCAACCCCGTTAAATCGGGCCATGGCACCGCGATCGCCTTCGGCCTGTACATCGCGTTCGGCGAACTGCTAAGGCTCGCGCTGCCCGGCGGCAGGGAGGCCGCGCCTATTGCGATGTCCGCGGCGCTCTCGTACGCCATGGTCCTGACGGTGGCTGGGCCGCCAGGCACCCCGCCGGAGCAGGGCGCGCCCGCGCTGATGGTGATTCTCGTCGCGGCTGCCGGCATGGTGCTCGGCTCGCTTCCGCACATCGCGGCCGGACGGCGGGCTGGCCTCAAGGGCATGGCCGCGCGGCTTGTCGCCGTGGCCTGCGTCGCCTTCATCTTTCACCCGCTGGCCACGCACCTGATCGACCAGCAGTGGGTGGCCTTCGTGACGATGGCCGTGCTGGCCATGGTCGGCTGGCTGATCGAGACCGTGATCTCGGCCATCATTAGAGCCGACGACCTGAGGGCCAGGTACTCGGTCACGCTGTCGGACGAGCTGAAGGTGCAGTGGCGGCTCGGCCTCGCGGTTGGCGTCTCGGCCATTATCACGGTGTTCGGCGCGGAGGTCATGGGGCTTGCCGAGCTCGCGGTGTTCGCGGGCCCGCTGCTCGTCATCCAGTTCGCGTTCCGCCGCTACGCGGGCATCCGCGCGACCTACCTGCAGACGGTCAGGGCGCTTGCGCAGGTTACCGAGGTCGGCGGTTACGTCGAGAGCGGGCATTCCCGCCGGGTAAGCCGGCTGGCCCTGGCGATCGGCCGCGAGATCGGCATGCCGGAACCGGACCTGCTCAACCTCGAGTACGCGGCCCTGATGCACGACATCGGGCAGTTGTCTTTGGTCGAGCCGATTCCCGGCGGCGCGACGCTGCTGGTGTCCCCGGCCGAGGCGCGTCGGCTCGCCGAGTTCGGCGCCGAGGTGATCAGGCAGACAGGAGTGCTCGATACCGTCGCCGACCTCGTCCGCTGGCAGTGGCTGCCTGCGGTGGGCGGCCTGCGGACGCCGCCGCTGGGCAGCAAGGTCATCCGCGTGGCGAACGCCTTCGATGACCTGGTCGGTGGTTCGGCCGACAGGGACAGGACGGCGGCCGCGATCGACCGGCTGAGGCTGGATGCGGATACCGAATACGACATCCAGGTGGTTGCCGCGCTCGCCACCGTTACCGGTCGGCTGCCGATCTCCCGCCTTTAACCGGCCGGCCTGACGGTATGCTGCCCGGCGTGCCGGAATCTGTCTTGATTGCGAACAGGGGCGAGATCGCGCGCCGCGTGGCCAGGACTGCGCACCGCCTCGGCATCAAGGTCATCGCGGTCTACTCCGAGGCCGACGCCGACCTGCCGTTCGTGGCCGAGTCGGATGAGGCAATCCCGATCGGGCCGCCCCAGGCCGCGCTCAGTTACCTCAACGCCGATGCCATCCTCGCCGCAGCGGCACGAACCGGTGCGCAGGCGATCCACCCCGGGTACGGGTTCCTCGCCGAGAACGCGGAGTTCGCCCAGCGGGTCATCGACGAAGGGCACATCTGGATCGGTCCTTCGCCGCAGGCGATCGAGCAGATGGGCGACAAGATCAGGGCCAGGAACCTGATGGCGGACGTGGGCGTTCCCGTCGCGGACGGCAGCGCGGAGCCGGTCAGGGATGTCGACGACGCGGTCCAGCACGCCAGGCGGATCGGCTATCCGGTCATGATCAAGGCGGCGGCGGGCGGCGGTGGCATCGGCATGGCCGTCGCCGTCGATGACGACCAGGTGCGGGCCGGGTTCGAGACGGCGCGCTCGCGTGCCGAGCGCTTCTTCGCAAACCCCGCCATCCTCATCGAGCGTTACCTCAGCAGTGCCCGCCATATCGAGGTTCAGATCCTCGGCCTGGCCGACGGCCGCGTGGTCGCACTCGGCGAGCGGGACTGCTCGGCGCAGCGGCGGCACCAGAAGCTGGCCGAGGAGACGCCGTCGCCAGGCGTTGGTCCTGAGTTGCGCGAACGCATGCTCACGGCGGCGGTCATGGCCGGCAAGGCGGTGGATTACCGGGGTGCGGGCACGGTCGAGTGCCTGGTGGACGGGCAGTCCGGCGAGTTCGTGTTCCTGGAGATGAACACCAGGTTGCAGGTCGAGCATGCGGTCACCGAGATGGTCACGGGAATCGACCTGGTGGAGCAGCAGTTCCTGATCGCCGACGGCGCCGACATCAGTTTCGACCCTGGGACCGTCGAGCCGGCCGGGCATGCCCTGGAGCTGAGGGTCTATGCCGAGGACCCCGTCAGGTTCCTGCCCAGCCCCGGAGCGATCACGCGGTGGGAGGAGCCGTCAGGGGTCGGTGTCCGCGTCGACTCCGGATACGCCGCGGGGAACGTGGTGACGCCGCACTACGATCCGCTGCTCGCCAAGCTGGTCGTGCACGGCGCGGACCGCGAGCAGGCACTGGAGCGCACGCGGGAGGCGCTGGCGGCGTTCGTGGTGACCGGGCCGAAGACCAACCTCGCCTTCCACGCCGAACTACTGAGCTCGCCCGAGTTCGCGACCGGAGATTATGACACTTCGGTGGTAACCCGACTGCGCCCATCATGAACCAGCGGAGATGATGGTGCAGCCGATGCGCGAGCCCGGCCGTCGGCCGGGTGCGGTGGTCATTGGCACAGAGTCAGGGAGGTGCGCGTGACCGAGATCCGCGCGGAGATGGTCGCCAACGTGTGGAAGGTGGTTGCCGCCGAAGGAGACGCTGTGGCCGACGGTGACACGCTGGTAATCCTGGAGTCGATGAAGATGGAGATCCCGGTGCTCGCGGAGGGGGCGGGCCGCTCGCCAGGCTGGCGGTCGCCGAGGGCGACGTCATCCAGGAGGGCGACTTGATCGCCGTCATCGAATGAGCGCCGTCGCTGTCGGCCTGCGCGCCACGATCACGGCGGAGGTCACCGAGGCCGACACGGCAGAGGCGCTTGGCAGCGGCGACCTTCCGGTGCTCGGCACGCCCCGGTTGCTCGCGCTCGCGGAAGCGGCCTGCATCGCCGCCGTGGCACCGGGGCTCGAAGCCGGTCAGACCACCGTCGGGACCGCGGTTTCGCTCGAGCACCGAAGGCCGAGCCTGATCGGGACTCCCCTGGAGATCGAGGCCGAACTGACCGAAATTGACGGCAGGCGGCTGGTCTTCATGTTCATCGCCTACGGCCCTGGCGAGGGCGACGAGGCGGTGATCGGCGCGGGAACGGCAGAACGGGTGCTTGTCGACGTCGCCCGGTTCCTGGCCAGGGCCGGCCGGTAGCGCCGCGGGTTCGGTCAGACTCCCGTCGTCGACCGCGGGTAGGCGATCTGCGGATCGGTGGCCACGTTGACCAGATAGGGCACCGGCGAGGCGAAGGCGCGCCGCAGCGCGGGCGCGATTTCCTCCGGCCTGGTGACCAGTTCGCCCGCACCTCCGAGCGCCGCGACCACCATGTCGTACCGGCACTCAGGCTGCAGGTCAGCGGCGACGTCGTAGCCGTACAGCGCCTGCATGGGATGCTTCTCCAGGCCCCAGATGCCGTTGTTGCCGCAGATCATCACGACCGGGAGCCGGTGCCTGACGCAGGTGTCGACGTCCATCAGCGAGAACCCTGCCGCGCCGTCCCCGAGCAGCAGCACGACCTGGGCCGACGGCCTGGCGATCCTGGCCGCTATCGCGTAGCCCAGGCCGGTGCCCAGGCAGCCGTACGGCCCAGGATCAAGCCAGCCGCCCGGCTGCCTGGGCTCGATGTACTTGCCCGCGTAGCTGACGAAGTCGCCGCCATCGCCGATTACGACCGCGTCCGGCTCAAGGAGCGGCGCCAGTTCGCCGTAGATCCGCATCGGGTGGATCGGGTACGCGTCGCTGGCCAGCAAACCGGCGTCGGCCGCGACCGCTGATCTGCACGCGTCGTTAAGCCTGGGCAGCCAGTCGTTCGTCCACTGCCGTTCCGAGCCGACCGTTGCACCTCGCCGACCAGCCCGGCGAAGAACGCCGTCAGGTCCCCGGCGGCGGATGCCGCGAGCGGCCGGTGCGCGGCGATTTGGCTGGGCGCGTCGGCGACGTGCACGACCGCTGCGGAGGCCGTGCCGTTCCTGCCGCCGTACTCGCCGTAGCCGAGCCGGAAGTCCAACGGCGTGCCGACCACGATGACCAGGTCGGCCTCGCCGAACGCGAGCGCTCGGGCGCGGGTGACGAGCAACTCATGGCCGGCCGGGAGTATGCCGCGGCCCTGGCCGTTCGCGACGACCGGGAGCCGCAGTTCCTCGGCGGCGGCCCGCGCGCCGGACTCGGCGCCGTCGAGCCACACGTCCGAGCCGAGCACCAGCACCGGTCTGGCAGAAGCGATCAGCAACGCGGCGATCTGGGCGATGCCGCCCGGATCCGGTGCGTCGCCCAGGCTGGCCGCGTCGCCCCCGCTGGCCGGGTCGCGCTGGTCGGCCGCGTCGCCGGCGCTGGCTTGCGGGCCGTCGGCCGGGGATTCCTGGCGCGCCGGCTGGTCGGGATCCGGGGCGCCGAACAGCGCCTCCAGGCTGACATCGAGGAAGACCGGCCCGCGGTGCCTGGCCGTGGCGAGCGCGAACGCCTCGCTCACCGCCCGGCCGACACCGGCTGAGCTGTGCTCGGTCCAAGCACGCTTGGTAATAGGGCCAAGGAGTGCTGGGTGGTCGAATTCCTGCAGGCTGCCCGAGCCCCAGCGGTAGTCAGGCGCCCGGCCGCCGAGCACCACGACGCTCGATCCATTGAAATGCGCGGTGGTGATCGCGCTGATCCCGTTGGTGACCCCCGGCCCGGCGGTCAGCACGGCAAATCCTGGTGTCCGGGTCAGGCGGGCGGTGGCTTCCGCGGCGAAGACGGCCGTCTGCTCGTGCCTGACATCGAGGATTGGCATGGGCGGATCGGCCTTGACGGCGCCGTCGTAAACCGGAAACACGTGGCCGCCGGACAGAGTGAAGATCGTCCGCGCGCCGTGGGCGCGGGCGGCCGCCACCGCCTGAGCGCCGCCGTGGCCGATTGCCTGCTGGTCCGAAGCCATGCCGGCGACGTTACCAGGGGAGCCGCAGCCTACCCGAGCCACCGCGAGCCAGTGCGATGATGGCTGTGTGCCGACCATGAATGACCTGGCCCGCCGGGCCCAGATCGCCCCCGCGGACCTCGAGTGGCTGCACTGGCTGGTGTCGGACTGGGAACTTCTCGCCGACCTGTCCTTTGCCGATCTCACGCTCTGGGCGCCGCTGTCGGCCGAGCAATCGTGGATCGCACTCGCTCAAGTCCGGCCGACCACCGGGCCGACGGCGCTGCCGCACGACATCGTCGGCTCGGTCCGGGCAGCACGGGAGCAGCCGCTGCTCGCGACGGCGGTCGCGGAAGGCCGGATTTGCCGGGAAGGTGATCCGGAGTGGCGGCGCGGCGTGCCGGTCAGGCACGAGACCATCCCCGTCTGCAGGAGCGGCCGGGCCTTCGCGGTGATCGAGCGCTCGACGAACCTGGAGTCGGCCCGGACACCGAGCCGCATGGACCTGGCCTACCTCAAGGCGGCCGACGATCTCGCCCAGATGATCCCGGCCGGGCTTTTCCCCCTCCCGGCAGGCGACCAGGCCATCCTTCACTCGCCGCGGGTGAACGACGGAATGCTCCGGCTGAGCCGCTCGGGAAAAGTGATCTACGCGAGCCCGAACGCGCTGTCCGCCTACCGTCGCCTTGGCCTGACCGCCGACCTGGCCGGCCGGGAGCTCGGGCCGCTGACGGCTCGGCTAAGCGCGGACACCGGGCCAAGGGACGACTCGCTGATGCTCGCCGCCGGCGGCCGAGCTCCGCTCGAGGTAGAGGTTGAGGCGAACGGCTCGGTAGTCCAGATGCGGTCCATCCCGCTGACCGTGAACGGCGCCCGCGCGGGAGCCCTGGTACTGCTCAGGGACGTGACCGAGTTGCGGCACAGAGAGCGCGAGCTGCTTACCAAGGATGCGACCATCAGGGAGATCCATCATCGGGTCAAGAACAACCTGCAGACCGTTGCGGCCCTGCTGCGGCTGCAGGCGCGGCGGATGCGCGCCCCAGAGGCGTCGGCTGCCCTCCAGGAGGCGGTCCGCCGGGTGGGATCTATCGCACTCGTGCACGAGACCTTGTCGCACGCGACCGCCGAGGTCGTGGAGTTCGACGACATCGCGAGGCAGATCGCGGCGACAGCCGGGGAGCTCTCCGCGGCTGAGGCCGGGATCACGCCGGTACTGATCGGGAAGTTCGGCATGCTGTCCGCGTCGGTGGCGACACCGCTCGCGCTGGTGCTGACAGAATTGCTGCACAATGCCGTCCAGCACGGACTGGCACTGCCCGGAGCGCCGGCGACGGGAACGCTTGAGGTAACTGCCGATCGCAGCACCGACCGGCTTGCCGTGACGGTGTCCGACAACGGAGCCGGCTTTCCTGACGGATTCGACCTAGAATCGACGACCAGCCTTGGGCTGCAGATCGTCAGGACGCTCGTGGTAAGCGAGCTAGGCGGTACCCTCGCGATCTCGCCCTGGCGCAGCGGCGGTACGAGCGTACGGCTCGACCTGCCGCTGCCCCCCGCGGATCAGGCCGCTTAGGCTCGCCGGCTCAACAGGCGAATTTCAGGCGCTTGCTCCGACCCTGGCGCCGCGGCGCTTGAGCGCCCTGCGCTCGTCCTCGCTGAGGCCGCCCCAGACCCCCGAATCCTGACCACTCTCCAGCGCCCACTGCAGACACGCCTCGGTGACCTTGCAGTGTGCGCAGACCTGCTTTGCCTCGTCGATCTGGAGCAGGGCCGGGCCGGTGTTTCCGATCGGGAAGAACAGCTCAGGGTCGACGTCACGACAGGCGGCGTAGTTACGCCAGTCCATGCGGTCCACTCCTCTACGAGGTTCGGCGGGTCTTGTGTCGACCCGTCGCCTCCATCATGCTTGTGAACGAATTCACGAGCTATACCAAATGTCGGGTCCGCCTGAAACCCGAAATCAAGAATCACCGCGACACGGAACATGAGCCCCGTGCCGGCTCCCGGACGACCAAGAGACCACGCCCCCGTGGACACTGCCCGCGCTGGCATCGCCCGCCTGACCCGGCACGCATCACGCGCCTAAAGCCAGGAGCGTTATAACCCTCCCAAGTTCATCGATCAAGCGCAAGACCCTTAGGCAAAGCTTAGGCCGGATTTCGGTGTCAGATGAGTCACATAGCGGGCATCATCCGCGCGCCGGGCACCGGATTTATCCCCCCGCGCGCCCGGCTTAGATGGCTCTGCGACATTCGCCAGATAGGTCGGGATATGGCGACCCAAGGCGAGCGTTCCGGCGATGGCCGCATTCGTCATGCTATGACGCGCAGCGCACGCGGCACGGACCTGAAGACGACAGCCTCCCGCTCGCCGACATACTCGCCGTCGATCTGGAACGCGACCGGCCTGCTGGCACGCAGCGTGACGCAAGCCTGATCGTGGTGGGCCAAGACGTTCCTCCCCCTGAGCGGGCCGTCACCTTCCGCGGTCAGCATGCGGCCGATGGCGTTGAAGGTGCTGAACGTGGACATCTTTCGCAGGGCGAGCAGGTCGAGTCCGGAGTCGAACCCTGCCTGGGGGTTGGCGTGCACCTCGTGGCTGCCCAGATAGGTCCATGGCGCGGTGTTCGAGACGATGGCGAGGAACACCGGCCCCTCGGCCGGGCCCTGGCTCGGTTCGATGGTGATGCTCGGGTGCCTGCGGTCGGTCTGCCGGTAGAACTGGCGCAGCGCCAGCCTGACGTACAGCGCCGGCGTCACCGGCTTGCCGTGCGCGCGCACACCCTGAACCGCCCGCACGACCTCTGCGTCGAAGCCGAGCCCGGAGTTGAAGGTGAAGTACCTGGCGTCGGCCATGCCCAGGCCGATTGTTCGCTCGCGGTGCTCGGCGAGCGCTTGCAGGATCTGGCCGGTCGCGTCGACCGGATCGCGCGGCAGGCCGAGCGCGCCGGTGAAGACATTGGCGCTGCCCCCGGGCAGCGGCGCGAGCGCGGGCAGCGCTGCGGACTCCATGCCGTGGGCGAGCAGATCACCGGGATTGCCGTGGGCGAGCAGATCACCGGGATTGCCGTGGGCGAGCAGATCACCCGGATTGCCGTGGGCGGGCGGATCGCCGAGATCGCCGTGGGCGGCCGAGCCGCCGAGAATGCCGTTGGCGGCCTCGTTGACGGTGCCGTCGCCGCCGAGCGTCAGAACCAGGCCGAACCCCTCGGCGCGAGCAGCCGATGCCAGCTTTACCGCGTGTCCCCGGTAGCGTGTCTCGGTGACTTCGAGTTGGACGGCGGACGCCAGGG
Organism: uncultured Actinomycetota bacterium; assembly: GCA_963720595.1. GTDB lineage: Bacteria > Actinomycetota > Actinomycetes > Streptosporangiales > Streptosporangiaceae > Chersky-822. Next base: position 68,333 of record CAVRFY010000001.1, read on the forward strand.
CGGACGCGATGACGTCCCGGCGCAGCCGGGTCGTGGAGGTAGCACGTGGGTTCACGATCAGCAGGGCGCGCACGGGCACAGGCTAGCGTCGTGCCTGACCCCGGTCGGCAGGGGCGTCCGATCTCGATCTTGCTGGCCGCGCTGGTGCAGGCGACTCAGTCCGTCGCAGTCCTGATCGCGTCCGTGTTCGCCGGGATCTCGGCGATCCAGGGCAAGGCGTATCAGAACTCCAGCGGCATCGCGCTCACGGTCATCGGCATCGGGACGGCCGTACTCTTGGCTCTCGTCGCGGTCGGCCTGGCGCGGGTGCGCCGGTGGAGCCGAACGCCGGCGCTGCTCACGCAGCTCTTCACCGGCATCATCGGGATCTACCTGGTTCAGGGCCACCGGTACTGGCTAGGCGTGCCCGGGCTGGCGCTCGCTGTGGCCGGTTTCGTGCTCCTGCTCCTGCCGCGCAGCCTGCGTGCGCTGACCTTCGCGGCCACCGAGCCCGCCGCCCCTGGCAAGTAGTCGCGGCGGCCCGGTCCGGTCGTGCCGTCAGTCGTCGGTGGTCAGGCCCTCGCGAAGCTGAGTCAGCGTCCTGGCCAGCAGCCGGGACACATGCATCTGCGAGATGCCAAGCTCGGTCGCTATCTGCGACTGCGTCATGTTGCCGAAGAAGCGCAATAGCAAGATCCGCTTCTCTCGTGGCGGCAGCCGCTCCAGCAGCGGCTTCAGCGACTCGCGGTACTCCACGCCTTCGAGCGCCTCGTCGACCATGCCGAGCGACTCGGCTACCGCCGGCGCGTCCTCGTCGCCCGAGTCAGGCGCGTCGAGCGAGACCGTCGAGTAGGCATTCGCCGACTCCAGCCCCTCGAGCACGTCTTCCTCGCTCATCTGCAGATGCGTGGCGAGTTCGGCGACCGTAGGCGCGCGGCCGAGCCGCTGGGCGAGGTCGCCGATGGCCTTGGTGAGAGCCAGCTTGAGCTCCTGCAGCCTGCGCGGCACCCGGACTGCCCAGCCCTTGTCCCTGAAGTGCCGCTTGATCTCGCCGACAATGGTGGGCGTCGCGTAGGTGGAGAACTCGACGCCCCGGCCGAGGTCGAACCTGTCGATGGACTTGATCAGGCCTATCGTCGCCACCTGGGTCAGGTCGTCGAGCCATTCGCCCCGGTTGCGGAACCTGCGGGCCAGGTACTCGACCAGCGGCAGGTGCAGCTCCACCAGCTCGCCGCGGATCCTCAGCCGCTCAGGATCGCCCTGCGGGAGCTCGGCCAGCAGCACGAACAGTTCCCTGGCATGGCCCCTGTCCCGGACAGCATGCTGGATCCTGATCGCGCCGGAGAGCTGCTCAGAACCGTCTTCTTCAATCTCCTCCGCGATCAGTCCGGCGACAGCGAGCACCTGCCCGGTATCGGCCACTGCCTGCCCCCCGGCAGGCTGAGCCGTCATCGTCTCGAACTCCTCGGTCAAAGCGACCTCAACTTCCCCCGTCATGCCGACCTCGATGAGTCACGACTCTTTCGCAGCACGATGCTGAGCACGTCACCAGGGCCTACCTGAGCGTCCACGCTCCCCGCCAGCGCCGTGAGCACGGTCCAGGCGAACGTATCGCCGGCCGGCACCCTGGGCGCCAGGCAGCGGACCGAGACGCGCACCGTCATCGCGTCCTGGCCGAGGATGAAGCCGCACTCCAGGTCACTGCCGGGAATCGCCTGGCTCAGCAGCATGGCGCAGGCCTCGTCGACGGCGATTCGCATGTCCTCGATCTCGTCGAGGGTGAAGTCAAGTCGGGCGGCCAGCCCTGCCGTGGCGGTACGCAGTACCGAGAGGTACGCGCCGTCGGCGGGCATGCGGACGTTGACCTTGTCACGCGCAGCCTGGTCGGAATGCGCCCCCCGGCGCGCCGTCGTGGCTACGTTATGCCCGAGTTCCGACTCGTCGCCGTGATCGTCATGACCGTCGTGATCAGCGGCGATGATCTGGCTGACTGACGAACTCGCGCCTTCCTCGGTCACCTGAGCCCCCTCCAACGACGACGCGCGCCGTTGCCTCGACTGGCAGTATCCGGTTCTCCCTGCAACCTATCCTGGCTTGCGAACTGCGACGACAGGCCGTGCCGTCTAGCCGCCGTCGGCCTGTCAGCCTTGCTTGGTTTCCCAGAAGATCTTGGCGATCTCGTCGATCTTGGCGAGGAGGGCTTCGGCGGTGGCCGGGTCGGTGCTGCCCTTGGTGCCGGCGGCGCCGGCCATCTTGGTGGCGTCGTTGAACAGCTGGTTCAGCTGCGGGTACTTCTCGAAGTGCGGCGGCTTGAAGTAGTCGGTCCAGAGCACCCACAGGTGGTGCTTGACGAGGTCGGATCGCTCTTCTTTGATCTGCAGCGCGCGGGCGCGGAACTCGGCGTCGGAGTTCTGCTGGTACTTCTCGCAGATGGCCTTGACCGACTCGGCTTCGATTCTGGCCTGGGCCGGGTCGTAGACGCCGCATGGCAGGTCGCAGTGGGCGTAGACGGTGGTCTTTGGCTCGAGTGCCCGTGCGAGGAGCCTCATGATGGTGTCCTTCTCTCTGGAATCGGCTCTCGGGTCGGATCGTTGGGTGACCGAATCCGACAGTACCGCGTGCTGCCTGCCTGTCCTTCCGCTGACCTGCCCCGTACGGATGACCCGGCCGCGCGACTGACCTGGTCGTCCGGCACAAGCAAGCCGGCGCGGGCCTGCGCCCGCGCCGGCTTGTGCCGTCTGTCAGCCCTGTTTGGTTTCCCAGAAGATCTTGGCGATCTCGTCGATCTTGGCGAGGAGGGCTTCGGCGGTGGCCGGGTCGGTGCTGCCCTTGGTGCCGGCGGCGCCGGCCATCTTGGTGGCGTCGTTGAACAGCTGGTTCAGCTGCGGGTACTTCTCGAAGTGCGGCGGCTTGAAGTAGTCGGTCCAGAGCACCCACAGGTGGTGCTTGACGAGGTCGGATCGCTCTTCTTTGATCTGCAGCGCGCGGGCGCGGAACTCGGCGTCGGAGTTCTGCTGGTACTTCTCGCAGATGGCCTTGACCGACTCGGCTTCGATTCTGGCCTGGGCCGGGTCGTAGACGCCGCATGGCAGGTCGCAGTGGGCGTAGACGGTGGTCTTTGGCTCGAGTGCCCGTGCGAGGAGCCTCATGATGGTGTCCTTCTCTCTGGAATCGGCTCTCGGCGCGATCATTGGATCACGGAATCTGACAGTATCGCGTGCAACCTGGGCGGGGACGGGAGGGATCACGGTGTGGCCGATCTGGCGGGTGGTCGTCGCGGAACGGTCGATGGAACCCGCATTCCTGCCAGGCGATCGGCTGCTGGTATGGCGCGGCCTGCGTTTCGGCCGGCCTGCTGCAGGCGGCGCCGCGGCGACTCCTGGCCGGCCGGTCAAGGTCGCGCCCGGGCAGGTCATCGTGGCCCAGCACCCGGAGCTGACCGAGATGCTGGTCATCAAACGCGTCGCCTGGCAGGAGGCCGGCGGCTGGTGGGTCACCGCGGACAATCCGGCGGCCGGCGGCGCCGACAGCTTCCGCTTCGGCCCGGTGCCGCGGGACCTGGTCGCGGGCCGGGTGCTCTGCCGCTACTGGCCGGTCGCCGGGCGCCGGACATGAGCTGGCCCCGCCACCGTCGGACGGTGGCGGGGCCAGCTACTACGCTCAGCGGGCGGATTGAGCGTTATGCGGCAGGCATCTCCAGATTCGGGTCGTGCTCACCGGACTGCCTGGCCACCAGCGCCTGCATCTCGTCGGAGGGCAGGTGACTGGCCATCGCCCAGTAGTAGACCACCAGGCTGAACGCGATGACGACCAGCATGTCCCAGCCGAAGCCGAGCGAGCCCCTGCCGAAGCTGCTGAGCCAGGTGATGATGCCCATGCCGAGCAGGTAGACCGGCAGCCACTGCGCGGACTTCCACTGCAGCTTCGGCCGTTCTGGGTCGATCGCCATGAAGATGCCGATCAGGACGTAGCCGATCACCATCGCGATGCCGAGCTTCCACACGGTCGTGAAGCCCGACCACAAGATGATCAGGTTGGAGACGACGAACGCGACCGGGCCGAGCACGGTGGCGCCCGGCATCCGGTACGGCCGGTGGAAGTCAGGAACCTGGCGGCGGAAGGCGCCCATGGACAGCGGCGCACCCGCGTACATCAGCACCGACGCCGAAGTGACCAGCCCCACCAGCGAGTGCCAGCTCGGGAACGGCAGCAGGAAGACCAGCCCGAGCACGAAGGCCACGATCAGGCTGAACCACGGAACGCCGCGACTGTCCACACGCTGGAACGCCTGCGGGTAGTACCGGTTCCTGGCAAGGCCGTAGCCGACGCGCGAGGTGGACGTCACGTAGATCATGCCGGTGCCGGACGGTGACACGAACGCGTCGAACCGCAGGAGCCCGGAGAGCCATGCGAGCCCGACGACTCCGGCGAGTCCGGCGAACGGCCCGATCGCGATGGGGTTGTTCGCCGGGATGCCAGCGAAGCCGCCATGACCGAGCAGGTTGCTCGGAACGGCGCCGATGAACACCAGTTGGAGCAGGACGTAGATCGCGGTACCGATCAGGACCGCGCCGATAATTGCGCGCGGCAGGTTGCGCTGCGGGTCCTTGATCTCGCCGGCGAGCTGGTCGGCCTGCTCGAATCCGAGGTAGGCAAACACGATGCCGGCCGATGGGATCGCCGAGAGCAGTTCCTTGAGGCCGACGCCCTTGGGGAAGAAACCGCCGCCGGCGGTCAGGTTGCTCGGGTGGAACTTGAAAGCCAAGATGATGATGGCCAGGACCGGGACCGCGACCTTCCAGTACGTGATCACGTTGTTGACCTTGCCGAACGCGCGCATCGCGAGGAAGTTGACCGCGGTGAACAGCGCCATCAGGACGATCGTGACGACGAAGCCGAGCCCGGTCACGTTCCCCTTGACCGGGTCATAGAGGTGGATGCCAGGGCCGTCGAACCAGAACTGGGCGTACTGCAGTACGGCGAAGCACTCGATTGGCGCGACCGTGACAGCCTGAAGCCAGGAGAAGAAGCCGAACGAGATGCCAGCGACGCTGCCGAACGCGAAGTGCGGGAATCTCGCGGTGCCTCCGGACAGCGGGTACATCCCGCCAAGCTCGGCGTGGACGAGCGCGAGGATGATGACGGCGATGCCAGCCAGGATCCACGCCAGCAGCGCCGCGCCGCCGATCGCCTGTGCGGCGAAGAACGAGCCGAACAGCCAGCCGGACCCGATGATCGAGGTCTCCGACGCCCACATCGCGCCGACCAGCCCCAACTCGCGTCTGAGGCCTACATCCGCTGGCGTGGTAGTCGTCGTGACGGCAGATTCAGATGCCATGTTGAACCTTCTTTCCGGTTCCACTACAAGTAGCTAACGCCCGCAAGTAGGCCTCATGGTAATGATCATCAAGGGCAGTGAGAAGAAGCCCGAAGGTGTCGTTTCGGTAACGCGAAAGACTCTCCTGTGGCTGCAGATGCAGGTGTGGCCCGCCTCGCGGCCTAAGCGACCGATTCCCCCGTCGCGGCCGTGGCCTCTCGGCGCTGGCGCGGCAGCGAGGTGACGTTGCCCCTCGCCGGCGAATGCGCCGAGCAATAGCGCCGGGATTTGTTCTTGCTGCCATCGATGAACACCCGGTCACAGGATGCGATCGCGCAGATACCGAGGCGCTCTGTGCCGAGCGAGCTCAGCAGCAAGGCCATGCTGATCGAGGCTGCCGCCGCGTACCTGTCCGTCATCGACCCCGCGTCGCTGAGGTGGATATGCCAGGGCTCGCCGTCGTGCTCGACCAGGACCGGATGGACCGGATGAACGGTCATCAGGGCGTTGAGCCGGCCGATAGCGTCATGCTCGGCGCCATCGACGGCCAAGGTGAAGACCGCGGTGAGCTCGCCGCGCAGCAACCTGAGCCGGTCGAGGTCGTGTGGCGTGACGGGGACAGCGAGAAATGGACGGTCCGCCACAAACGTGCGGAACGCCTCGCAACTGCGCAGCGGGTCAGCATCGGCGTCACAAACGCCGGAATTGACCAGGCGCACAGCCAGATCGGCAAAGGATGCCAGATTCACGCTGGTCCTTACAGGCAGGAGTCTGAGCCAGCCTTAGCGGGGAGTATCTCACAGCGGTGTAGTCCGGCGCGCGGCGATCTGTATAAGCCTCTGCGCGGCATTCGTGCATACTGCGCCATGCGTCCGGGAGGCCTGCCGGGCGGCGCGCCATGCGCCCCAAGGGGTTTCCCGGGCACCGCGTCCTCCCTGACAGCAGCCCGCGTCCGGCAGAGCGCTATCGTCCATGCATGTTCGCAGTGACCGCAGCCAGGTTCAACACCGACGATCCGCTGTCCGCGCTCGAGTTCGGCGAGCACGCCGAGCCTGAGCCTGCCGATGGCTGGACGACGGTCACTGTCAAGGCCGCCTCGCTCAACCATCACGATGTCTGGACGCTGCGCGGGGTCGGCATCTCGGCCGACCGGCTGCCGATGATTCTGGGCTGCGACGCCGCCGGCGTCGATGCCGACGGCAACGAAGTGGTCGTGCACGGGGTCATCAGCGATCCGCGGGCGGCCGTCGCCGACGAGACGCTCGATCCGGCAAGGTCGCTGCTGTCAGAGCGGTACGACGGTACCTTCGCCGAGCGAGTCGCCGTGCCGCGCCGGAATCTCATACCCAAGCCGGCCGCGCTGTCCTTCGCCGACGCCGCGTGCCTGCCCACGGCCTACCTGACCGCCTACCGGATGCTGTTCGGCAAGTCCGGCCTCGAGCCGGGGAGCACGGTGCTCGTGCAGGGCGCGGGCGGCGGCGTCGCGACCGCGCTGATCTTGATCGGCTCCGCGGCCGGCTTCCGGGTCTGGGCGACGAGCCGGAGCGAGGACAAGCGCGAACGGGCGCTGGCGCTCGGTGCCGACCAGGTGTTCCCGGTCGGCGCCAGGTTGCCTGAGCGGGTCGACGCCGTGATGGAGACGGTAGGCGAGGCGACCTGGTCTCACTCGCTGAAGGCGCTGCGCCCCGGCGGCCGGATCGTGATCTCGGGTGCGACCAGCGGGGCGATGCCGCCGGCCGACCTGAGCCGGGTCTTCTTCCTGCAACTCTCGGTCGTGGGATCGACGATGGGCAGCCGGGATCAGCTCGCCAGGCTGGTCAGGTTCTGCGAGCAGACCGGGGTGCGGCCGCTGATCGACAGGACCCTGCCGCTGGCTCAGGCCAGGGATGGCATCGCGGCCATGATCGACGGCGAGTTGTTCGGCAAGGTCGTCTTCACGCTGTGATCGCCCGGCCTCAGTTCGCGGCGGCTAACGCGATTTCTGCCAGCGGGAACCACTCGGATAGCAGCCCTTGTCGGCCGGATGCGGATTCGGATAGCAGCCATCGCCGGCCTCAGGCGGACTCGGGTAGCAGCCATCGCCGGCCTTAGGCGGACTCGGGTAGCTGCCCGAGCCGGCGGGTCGCTGGTCTTGCCGCAGCGACGTGCTGAGCGCACGATCGATCGAGTTGAGCAGACGCCTCATGAGTCGTCCTTGCCCGAGTCAGATGCCCTGAAGACCTCGTTCTTGATCCGGTTCAGGGCGTCGGTGAGGATCCGGCCCAGGCTGCCGACCGCGTCCTCGCTCAAGGCCTCCGCCTGCCATGCGACACCGCGAAGTTCCCTGGCGAACGCTGCCGCGAGCCGTTCCAGGTCCAGCACTAGGTCGGTGTCGGGCCGGCGCGAGCCGCTCGCGGCCCACTCCTGCTTGCTCGCCTTCGCCCACTCTTTCCAGTCCTGCTGGCTCGCCTTAGCGCGCCCCTTCCAGTCCTGCTTGCCCGCCCACTCGCGCCAGTCGCGCTGCTCGGCCCAGGCGGCCCATTCCCGCCAATCACGCCGTTCTGCCCAGTCGGCCCATTCGCGCCAGCCGCCGGCGGCAGGCCGCCGCGCCGTTCGCCTGTGCTGTCGCGCTCGGCGCTGCCCGCCGCACGGTCTCGGGCACGGGCCTCATCCGCGCTGGTGGCCTGGCTCCACGCCGCGCCGTCACCGGTCTTCGCGTGGTCCGTCGCCTCTTGGCCGGCTGAGTCGTCGGTGGCCTCGCCGTGGGCGGCGGCGCTAGCGTCAGCGCCGGCCGTGGCCGTGGCCTGGTCGGCCATGTCCTGTGCTGCGGCGCCTGCGGCGGCCTCGGTACCCGCGGCGGCCTCAGTACCTGCGGCGGCCTCGGTACCTGCGGCGTCCTCAGCGTTCGCAGCCTCGGCCCAGACCCCGGCAGTCTCCGGCCCAGCAGCCTTCGGCCTCAGCAGTTTCCGGCTCAGCAGTTTCCGGCCCAGCACTTTCTGGCCTGGCGCTCTCCGGCCCCGCAGTTTCCGCCCCGGCAGTCCCTGCGCCGGCAGTTTCGGGCCCGGCGGCCCTCGCCGCCGCGCCATCCGGGCCAGGCTCGCGCGCGGTCTTGCCGGCCTCGCGCACCGCCCAGGTGAACTCGTCCCGCAGGTTTCTGACGGTCTCCCTGACGTCGCGCGAGATCTCCCTGGCGATGTCGCGCACCGATGCGGACAGCTCGTCCTCGAGGTCGGCCAGGTCGTCCAGCCGACCGTTCAGTTCCTCGCGGCCAGCGTCGGTGATCTTGTAGACCTTCTTGCCGTCCACCATCTCGTGCGTGACCAGGCCTTCGGCCTCCAGCCTGGCGAGTCGCGGATAGATCGTGCCGGGAGAGGGGGAGTAGACACCAAGGAACCGGTCCTGGAGCAGCCTGATGACGTCGTAACCGTGACGTGGCGACTCGTCGAGCAGCTTGAGCAGGTACAGGCGCAGGCCGCCGTGCCGGAAGACCGGACTCACTGTGTGTTCCCCTCTCGTCAGACGCGCAGGCGCGTAGCCAGGGGCGTCCACCCGATCCCATCTTACATGCGATATATCTCGTCTGACAAAATCTGATGGTAATTGCAGTCTTCGCCGCGGTGACCGGCCTATCCGGGCGGGCCGCCGGCGGGAGCTCGTTAGACGTGCTAGTCCTCATCTTCATCGCGGGCGAGCCAGGTGGCCAGCCTCTCGACGGCGGCCTCATGCTCGGGGTGCAGGTCGACGAATTCGGTCAGCTTCTCGGCGAGCCAGCCGAGCGTGACGTCGTCCGCCCCGCGCCGCTGGGCCAGCTCCTCGATACCGCGGTCGGTGAAGTACACGGCCGGTGCCGCCTATCCGATCGCGGCGGCGACCAGGCCGGCGTGCTCGGCCGCGTGCTTCTTGGCCGAGCCCTGCGCTGGCGCCGAGCTCTCCGGTAGCGCGATCACGCCAAGCCCGCGGCCGAGCGCGCCAGGCAGGTGCATCGCCGCATACGGCCACGCGCCCATGTTGACCGGCTCTTCCTGCACCCAGACCAGCTCGCTGGCATTCGGGTAGGTGGCAAGCTCGGCCGCGATCTCGGGCACCGGAAGCGGGTACAGCCGCTCGGCCCTGACGATCGCGATGTCGGTGCGCTGACCGGCCTTCCGCTTCTCGGCCAGGTCGTAGTAGATCTTGCCTGAGCACAGCAGCACACGGCGCACCTGGCCAGGATCGGCCTGCAGCGGGTCTGCGAGCACGGGTCGGAACGCGCCGCCGGTGAAGTCGGCGACCGCCGAGACCGCCGCCTTCAGCCGGAGCATCGATTTGGGCGTGAACACGATCAGCGGCTTGACCCGGTCGGACAGCACGTGCCAGCGCAGCAGGTGGAAATAGCTCGCCGGAGTGCTCGGCATCGCCACCGTCATGTTGTCCTGCGCGCATAGGGTCATGAACCGCTCGACCCTGGCCGATGAGTGGTCTGGGCCCTGGCCCTCGTAGCCGTGCGGCAGCAACAGCACCACGCCGGAGCGCTGGCCCCACTTCTGCTCGCCGGAGGAGATGAACTCGTCGATGATCGTCTGCGCGCCGTCAACGAAATCGCCGAACTGCGCTTCCCAGCACACCAGCGCGTCGGGCCTGGCGACCGAGTAGCCGTACTCGAAGCCGACGGCCGCGAACTCCGACAGCAGCGAATCGTAGGCATGGAACTTGGCGTTTTCGCTGTTCAGCTGCCGCAGCGGGGTGTACTCCTCGCCGGTGTGCCGGTCGACGACGCCGGCGTGCCGCTGCCCGAACGTGCCGCGGCGGCTGTCCTGGCCGACGAGCCGCACGGCGCTGCCGTCGATCAGCGTCGCGCCGAACGCGAGCATCTCGCCGGTGGCCCAGTCGATCTCGTCGTGCTCGACCATGATGGCGCGGCGGGCGAGCTGCGGCGCCAGCCGCGGGTGCGGCGTGAAGCCCGCTGGCAGGTTCAGCTGGGTGTCGATGATCCGCTTGATCGTCTCCTCGCTGATCGCCGTCGGCGTCTGGGCGTGGGCAATCGGCCTGGCCTGCTGCGGTGCTCTTGGCCGCACCGAGCCCGGATCCGCCGGCCGCGAGGTCGCGTCCCTGGTCTCGGTGAACGCTCGCTCGAGCTCTTGCTGGTAGTCGCGGAGTATCTGCTCGGCCTCCTCAAGCGAGATGTCGCCGCGGCCGATCAGGGCCTCGGTGTAGAGCTTGCGGGTCGACCGCTTGGCGTCGATCAGGTCGTACATCAGCGGCTGGGTGAAGGAGGGGTTGTCGGCCTCGTTGTGGCCGCGGCGGCGGTAGCAGACCATGTCGATGACGACGTCCTTGGCGAACGCCTCGCGATAGGCGAAGGCCAGGCGGGCCACCCGCACGACGGCCTCGGGGTCGTCACCGTTCACGTGGAAGATCGGCGCCTGGATCGTGCGCGCCACGTCGGTGGCGTAGACGCTGGACCGCGAGGAGGTGGGGTCGGTGGTGAAGCCGACCTGGTTGTTCACCACGACGTGCACGGTCCCGCCGGTGCGGTAGCCGCGCAGCTGGGACAGCTCGAGCGTCTCAGCGACGACGCCCTGGCCCGCGAAGGCCGCGTCGCCGTGGATCAGCACGGGCAGCACCGTGATAGCCGGGAGTGCCCATGTCGAGCACGTCCTGCTTGGCCCTGACCACGCCCTCGGCCACCGGGTTGACGGCCTCGAGGTGACTGGGGTTGGCGACCAGCGTGACCGGGATCGCCGTGCCGTCGGCCGCCGTGTACCTGCCCTCGGCGCCGAGGTGGTACTTCACGTCGCCGGAGCCGTGCGTGCTGCCCGGGTCGACGTAGCCCTCGAATTCGTGGAAGATCTGCGCGTAGGACTTCCCGACGATGTTGGCGAGCACGTTCAGCCTGCCGCGATGGGCCATCCCGATAACGGCCTCGTGCAGGCCGATCTTGGCGGCCTCGTTGAGCACCGAGTCGAGCAGCGGGATCAGCGACTCGGCGCCCTCGAGCGAGAAGCGGCGCTGGCCCACGAACTTGGTCTGCAGGAACATCTCGAACGCCTCGGCGACGTTCAGCCTGGACAGCACGCGCATCTGCTCGTCGTGGTCGGGGTTGCGGTGCGGCCGCTCCACCCGGTCCTGCAGCCAGGAGCGCTCCGCCGGGTTCTGGATGTGCATGTACTCCAGGCCGACGGTCCGGCAGTAGGCATCGCGCAGCACGCCGAGTATCTCGCGCAGCAGCATCCGGGGCTTGCCGCCGAAGCCGCCGGTGGCGAACTCGCGCTCCAGGTCCCACAGGGTCAGGTCGTGCTGGTTGATGTCGAGGTCGGGGTGCTTGCGCTGGGTGTACTGCAGCGGGTCGGTGTCGGCGAGCAGGTGACCGCGGACCCGGTAGGCGTGGATCAGCTCGTGCACCCTGGCGGCCTTGCTGATGTCGTTCTCGTGCCCGGCCGGGATGTCGCGGACCCAGCGCACCGGCTCGTACGGGATTCGCAGCGACGCGAAGACCTGGTCGTAGAACTCGTGGTCGCCGAGCAGCAGCCCGCTGATGATCCGCAGGAACTCGCCCGACTGGGCGCCCTGGATGATCCGATGGTCGTAGGTCGAAGTCAGGGTCACCGTCTGGCTGATGGCCAGCCTGGCGAGCGTCTCAGCCGACGCGCCCTGGTAGGCGGCCGGGTATTCCATCGCGCCGACGCCGACGATGCAGCCCTGGCCCGGCATGAGCCTGGGCACGGACTGGACGGTCCCGATCGTCCCAGGATTAGTCAGGCTGATCGTCGTCCCGGCGAAGTCGGCGACGGCAAGCCTGCCGCTCCTGGTCTTGCGGACGGCGTCCTCGTAGGCCAGCCAGAACTGCCGGAAGTCCATCTGCTCGGCCGCCTTGATGTTCGGCACGAGCAGCTGGCGGGTGCCATCCTGCTTCTGCACGTCGATCGCCAGGCCGAGGTTGACGTGTTCGGGCCTGACCAGCACGGGCTTGCCGTCGACCTCGGCGTAGGAGTCGTTCAGGCCCGGAGCGACGGCGAGCGCCCTGATGACCGCGTAGCCGATGAGATGCGTGAAGGAAATCTTGCCGCCGCGACCGCGGGCAAGGTGGTTGTTGATCACGATCCGGTTGTCGACCAGGAGCTTGGCCGGAACGGCGCGGACCGACGTGGCAGTCGGCACGCTGAGGCTGGCCTCCATGTTGGCGACCGTGCGGGAAGCCGCGCCGCGCAGCCGGATCTCGACGGCCGCGCTGGCCTGGCCTGCCGTGCCCGCGTCCCCGTTGGACGCGGCCGACGGGCCGGCGCCGGCGGGAGCGGTGCCGCGCAGGCCGACGTCAGATCGCTCGCTGGCAGGCGCGCCTGCGGGCGGCGGGCCGCCGGGAGCCTGGCCGGCGCCTGCCTGAGCTGGGCCAGGCTGGCCTGCGCCCGCCGGGGCTGGCCCGCCGGGGCTGTGCCCGCCGGGGCTGTGCCCGCCGGGGCTGTGCCCGCCGGGGCTGTGCGTGCTGGGGTCTGGCCGGTCTGTGCCGCGGCTGCCTGCCTCGGGCCGTCCGCTCGCGCCTCGGCGGGTTCTGGCCGGTAGTCGGCGAAGAAGTTCCACCAGGCCCGGTCGACCGAACCAGGGTCGGCCTGATAGCGCTGGTACAACTCATCCACCAGCCACTCGTTCGGTCCGAAGTCGGCGCTCGGGCAGCCTGACCGTTCCTGGCCCTACTCGCTGCTTGTCTTCGGCGTCCCGCTCATCGGCGGCGGCGCCATCGCCGCTAGGAGCAGGGTTGCGGCCCGATGGAGCATCGGCGTTCGCGGGCGCATGCGAGAACTCGGCTGACACGGCCGACATCGCCTCTTCCGGACTTGATTTGATCTGTACGACCCCTGCTGGCAAGGCTACCCGTGACGACTCACTCGCCTGTGCTTTACCCTAGCCCGGCATCCGCGACCGGCCGTGGGGCTCGTTCCAGTTCATTTGCGGTCCTATAGGAATTATGCCCTTTCTATTGCGCAAACCGTCCCATTCGGCCGACTGGAAGTAGTGCCGTTTGATCTGGGCGAGATCCGTGGTCTCGCCGAACCCCGGATGGCTGTACAGGTCGCGGGAGTAGGCCCACAGGTGGCGGTAGTCGCACAGCCGCCGCAGATTGCAGCCGAACATCTGGAAATAGACGGCGTCGAACCTGGCCAGCGTCGGATAGAGCCGGACGTCGGCCTCGGTGATCAGGGCGCCGAGCAGGAATCGCCGCCTGGCCAGCCGCTCGTCAAGCGCGTCGAGCGTGGTGAACAGGCCCTCGACCGCCTGGTCGTAGCCGGACTGGGTGGTCGCCAGGCCAGCCTTGTAGACGCCTGTGTTGACGGTGTGGAAGATCAGCGTCGCGAGCGACTCGATCTCGCGCCGCCGCGCCGCCGGGTACAGGTCGGGTGATCCCGGCCGGTGGAACTGCCGGAACTCGGTCTCCAGCATGACCGTGATCTGGGCAACGTCGTTGCTGACGATCCGGCGCGCCCGCAAGTCCCAGATCAGCGGCACGGTGCACGGGCCCGAATAGGTCGGATCGCTCGCCCGGTACAGGTCGGACAGGAACCTCGCGCCGGTGAGCGGATCACCATCATCACCGAACTTCCAGCCATGATCGTCGGCCACCGGGTCGGTCAGGGTGAGCCCGATGACCCGGTCCAGGCCGAGCAGCCGGCAGGCGATCAGCGCCCGTTGCGACCATGGGCAGCCCAGCGAGGCGTAGAGCTGATACCTCGATGACTCCGCCGGGAACTCGCTCGAGCCGTCCCTGCTGATCCGGCCGGTGAAGGTTCCCTCGCGCCGGATCAGCCCGCCGGTGATCGCGGGTAGGCTGCCAGTGCTCGGAGCGGAGTCGCCGGGCACCCATGGCGGCCCTGCTGCCACGGGCGGCCGCTTCTCGCTGACCGCCCAGGGCGGTGGGGCGGCTTGCCTGCCAGGAGCCGGTCCTGGCGGGGACTGGCGCTGAGACATCCTCGGCATCGGCGTCTCCTCCCCGGGGGCGGGTGCTAGGACGCATTATGTCCAACTAGATCACAGTCAGTGAGCGGATCGCGCAGCTAGGTCGGGCCAGGTGGCCAGGACGGGCGGCGGCAGACGGAGGTGCGGCCGTTGGCCAGCGTCGTGAGCGACCTGACCGCGGCGCTCGGCCACCTGAACGGATGGGTGGCCATCGCGCTCATCGCGGTGCTTGTCTTCGGCGAGACGGCGATTTTCCTTGGCTTTGTGCTGCCAGGCGAGGCGGCGGTCGTCTTTGGCGGCGTCTTGGCCAGCCGTGGCCATCTGTCCTTGCCCGCCCTGATCGGCGTGGTCGTCATCACCGCGGTGACCGGCCCCCTGGTCGGATACGAGGTGGGCAAGCGGATGGGTGACCGCCTGTTCACGACGCGGCGGCTGAGCCGGATCGCCGGCCCGCTGGACCGGGCGCGTATAGCGCTGCGTGACCGCGGCGGCGTCGCGGTCTTCGGCGGCCGCTTCGTCGCGGTGGTGCGCGCGCTGATGCCGGCAGCGGCCGGCGCGGTCGAGATGCCGTACCGGGTATTCGCGATCAGCAACCTGGTCGGCGGCGTGATCTGGGGTGTCGGTTACAGCTTGCTCGGGTACGTGGCCGGGTCGGCGTACGGCGTGGTGGAGCGCGCGGTAGGCACCGGGCTGGCGGTCGCGGTCGCGCTGATCGTCGTCGTGCTCGCGGCAAGCTGGGGCTGGCGCCGGCACCGCGGCAATTCGGCGGCGGCCCTGGACTCGGGCGGGCTGGCTCTGGACTCGGGCGGTCCGGCCCTGGACTCTGGCGGGCCATGGATGCCGGGTCAGACTGAGCCCTGGCTCAGGCGCTGACCGTCTGGCCGGCGCCGCGGAAGATATCGGGGCGCCTGTGCTGCAGGCTTGGCAGCACGGCCCTGACCCGGGATGTTACCTCGGTGTCCACCTCGCCGGTCACGACCGCTGCGGCCGAGCCAAGATCAAGCCGGACCGCTCCCATCGGATCCACCAGCAAGCTGCGGCCGACGCCGGTGGGGGCCGAGGTGGCCGGCTCGTGCGGATCGGGAACCTGGTCGGCCGCCGCCACCCAGACCGTGTTCTCGATAGCCCTGGCTCGCACCAGCGTCACCCAGTGCTCTTCCTTGAACAAGCCGGTGGCCCAGGCAGCCGGGATCACGATCAGGTCGGCGCCGCGCACGGTCAGTTCCCTCGCCAGTTCGGGGAAGCGCACGTCGTAACAGGTGAGGAAGCCGACCACCAGGCCGGCGATCTCGGCGGTCACGACTTCGCAGCCGGGTGCCACGGTCTCGGATTCGCGCTGGCCCAGCGCGTCGAACAGGTGGATCTTGCGGTAGGCGGCGACCAGCTTGCCGGCCGAGTCGAAGGCGACGGTGGTGTTGTACACCCGGTCGTCTGGCGCCCTTTCGAATACTCCCGCGGCTAGCGCGACGCCGCTGGCGCGGGCCGCGGCTGACAGCCCGCTGCAGAACGGGCCGTCGAGCGGCTCCGCGACCGCCCGGAGGTCGGCGGAGAACCTCGCCTGTGTTCCCTCCGGGAATACTGCCAGGTCAGACCCCTGCTCCCTGGCGCTGGTCAATGCCGACTGGACGCGGCTGAGGTTGACGGCTGGCTGGGTACTGACGGGCAGCTGGCACAGGGCGACGCGCATGTCCGAAGCGTACTTCGAGATCGGGCTCGCTGAGCGTGCCGGGTGCCTGGCCGGCCGAGCGCCCGCCTGCCGGGCGCCCGCTGGCCGCGCGCCTGCTGGCCGAGCGCCTGCTGGCCGCGCGGCTGCTGGCCGGGACGGCACGGGCGCCGCGGTAGGCGAGCAGCCGCCGTGCCGCGCGGGTGATCGCGCCGGGTGCCTGGCCGCTCAGGCTTTGTGCGGACTCCTCGCGCCGGCTGGCGATACTGACCAGGACGATGGCGATGAGTGGCGCCACCACCGCGGCGACGGCGATAACCGCGCCGAGGGCGATCCAGATCTGGTACATAACTCCTCCGTTCCGTGTTGCCGGTCGGCCAGCCGTTCGACTTGCCGATATTTCTTCGTTCTGCCGGGCGTTGGAGCTTTACTCACGGTCACTCTCCGTTTAGCATCGATCCAATGTTCCGACCCATCTAACTCATACCAAACAGCTGGCTGTTTCAAACGATGAGTAACGGTAGGAACTACCTATCCGGAAAGTGACAGTCTTCGGACCGCGAGGGGAGTCGACGATGGCCCCGGCCAAGTACCAGCAGATCGCTGACCGGTTGCGCGACCAGATCGACAGCGGCGCGCTGCAGCCAGGAGAGCGCCTCCCGAGCGAGCCTGACCTGGTCAGGCAGTTTGACGCGTCACGCAATACCGTGCGGCTGGCCCTGGCGCTGCTGACCAATCAGGGACTGGTGGTCACCAGGCAGGGGCTGGGCACCTTCGTCACCGAGCCCGCCAAGCCATTCACCGCCCTGCTGTCGAGGGTTGCCGCGCACCCGCCCGTGCACGGCACATCGACCGTCCTGCCTGAGGTCAGCCGGGCGTCCGCAGCGGCGGAGACCTCCCGGCAGGTGGTGGAGAAGTCCCCGGCCTCGGCCAGCGTCGCCGAGAAGCTGGAGATCGCCACCGGCGACCTGGTGGTGGTCCGCCGGCGACGCGGAACCATCGGCGACGTCCCGTGGATGATGATGGCGTCGTACTTCCCGCTGGACATCGCCGCCGGCACGCCGCTCGAGCAGGCGGGCGACATCGCCCAGGGGAGCATCAAGGCGCTCGCGGACCTGGGGTTCACGCAAGTCGGCTTCGTCGACGAGATCGGCGCGAGGATGCCGAGCGGCCAGGAATTCGCGTTCTTCGGCCTGTCGACGGGCACGCCGGTCGTCGTGGTGAACCGGACCGCTTACACGCAGGACCGGCCGATCAGGATGACCAGATACGTCTACCGCGCCGACCGGGTCAGGCTGACCCACGAGGTGGGCACCATCCCGACCAGATACCACACCGGCTAACCGGTCCCCGCGATAGCCGCGAGCCTGCGCACGAACACGCTCGCGTTGATAGTGCCCAGCCCCGAGCTGAGGTCGTAGCCGGGCACCGCGGCCCAGCCGTGCACGGTGTGGTTCCGCCCGTTCTGGAAGAACGTCACGGTGTTGTTGCCCCTGGTGATGTCCACGATCCCGGACTTCCGCGCGGCCGCCAGCTTGTACAGGTCGGCGTTGATCGGGCCGAGCCAGTGCCCGGCCACCTGGTCGGCGAGCGCGATGACACCGGCGAACAGCGGAGTCGCCTCGCTGGTGCCGCAGATGGTCTGCCAGCCCTGGCCGATAAAGCTCTGGTAGATGTCGACCGGATGACCGCACGAGGCGCTGAGCGCGATGTCGGGCACGCCGCGGTGCGCGCCGACGATGGCGGCATCGGAACTCTGGAAGGCGGGCCTGCCGAAGATGACGGACTTGCCGCCGCCGCCCGCCGCGGGAAAGCCGTCGTTCCATACCCGGTCGGGCGCGGTGCGGCTGCCGTGCCTGTCCAGGCGCAGGTCAAGGCCGCCGACCGCGGTCACCAGGGGGTCGCTGGCCGGCCAGGACGTGACCGGGCGGGTGTAGAAGCTGGACAGGTCGGTTCGGTAGTCGGTCGCGCCGGCATCTCCCGAGGCGCTCACGACGGTGACGTTGTGCGAGGGCTGTGCCGCCTCAAGGTACGCGCCGCGCAGCGGGCGCAGGCCGCCCTTGGGGAACGTTTCCTCGGTGGCGCCGAAGCTCTGGCTGATCACGCCGCCCAGCCGGTGCTTCATGACATACTGCTCCGCCGTCACGATCTGCGGGAAGCCGCTGCGGCCCTCGTTCTCCGACACCGGCGTCTCGGCGAGCACGATCCTGGCGCGAGGCGCCATCACGTGCGCCCACTCCACGTCGAGCGTGGTCTCCTCGGCCCAGCTGATCCTGGTGTTAGTCGGCTTGAACGCCGGTATCGGGCCGGCCGGGTGAATGATCAGCAGGGATGGCGGTGCGGGCAGCCCGAACCGCCGGTCGAAGGCCCCGAGGTCCCCTCGGATGGTCGGTGAGCCGAAGCTGTCCACGATCACGATGGACTGCCCCTTGCCGTTGACGCCAGAGCGCAGCAGCGGTCCAAGAAAGTACGCGGCGCGGATCTGGGCGGGCGTATAACCGCCGCTCGGCGCGGCCGTCATGCGGGGCGGCGGGACACTGGACATCGGGAACACCGACACGGCGGCCAGCGCTGCGCGCGACGCGCGGCCGGTACTTGTCCCCTGGCCGCCGGCCCGCGTGTGCGGCACGCCAGCTGCCGCGGCCGCCAGCAGCGCGACCACTGCCGCGCAGCCGGCCCAGCGAATGGTCCACCCGTCTCGGCGCACGGGCGGCTACTCGTGCAGGCTCAGCGCGGCCTTGGGGCACGACCGCACCGCGTGCCTGACCCCGTCGGCCAGCCCGGCGGGGACGTCGCTGACCTTGATGTGCAGGCATGTCCTCGTCGTCGACCTCGAAGACCTCGGGAACCAGCCGGCGCAGACCGCGTTGGCCTCGCAGGCGTCGCGATCGACTTCTACTCTCACCGCGCGCCTCCATCCTCGGGACTGTTGCCGTCAAAACCTACCTTATTGTCCGGTGCGGACGGTCCACCTGCCCGCCCCGCCGGTGCGCCGATTCGGCAGACTGTCTGCATGACCTACGTCCTGCCTGATAAGCACAGGCGCTTCGCCGAGGCGGCCAGGGGCTTCATGCCGCCGTCGGAAGGCACGGCGCTCTTCGCCACCGCCGCCGCCTACGCCAAGGTCGGGCCGATCGTGGAGATCGGCACGTACTGCGGCAAGTCCACCATCTACCTGGCGGCCGCGGCCGCCCAGACCGGGCAGGTCGTGCTGACGGTCGACCACCACCGCGGCTCGGAGGAGAACCAGCCCGGCTGGGAGTATCACGACGCGGATCTTGTCGACCCGGCCGTCGGCCTGCTCGACACGTTGCCCGCGTTCCGGTCGACGCTCGCGCAGACCGGGCTCGAGCAGCACGTGATCGCGATCGTCGGCCGGTCGGCCGTCGTGGCGCGGCTCTGGCACGAGCCGCTCGGGATGCTCTTCATCGACGGCGGGCACACCGACGCGGCCGCGACCGCCGATTACGAGGGCTGGGCGCCGCGGATCAGCCTGGGCGGCGCGCTGGCCATCCACGACGTGTTCGAAGATCCAGCCGACGGCGGCCAGGCGCCGTACCGCGTATACCTGCGCGCCATGGCCTCCGGCGCCTTCAGAGAAGTAAGCGTCAACGGCTCGCTCCACGTGCTGGAGCGGACGGGTGACGGCATCGGCTAGCCAATGGTCAGGCGGGCAACGGCTTGGTCTGGGTGAGCCAGGTGTCCCTGACGGCGAAGCCGGCCCGCTGGTACAGGCCGACGGCTCCGGTCGGCGAGTCAGAGTCGACGTCGAGCGTCGCGCCGACGAAGCCGCGAGACCTGGCTGCGTGCAGCGCGCTGGCCAGCAGCGCGGAGGCGATGCCGCGCCCGCGCGCGTGCCGCCGCGTGCCGACCGTGGGAATGTACAGGTCGAGCCTGCCGGTGGCCTTGGTGTAGCTGTCGTACTCGTGACCGATCACCAGGCCGAGCGGCTCGGTGCCCTCGTAGGCCAGGAAGCTGTACTCAGGCCTGAACGCCTCGAAGCCGAGGAAATGAGCCCAGTTCTCCGGCGAACTGTCGACCGACCCCCAGTGGTCGCGGAACGCCTCGTCGTGAACGAGCCGGGCATCGGCCGATCGCTCGGCAGTGAAGCCGACGATCTGCACCCCGGCGGGAACTACCAGGTCGGGAAGTCCGGCGGTCAGGTCGGCGCACATCCGCAGGAACCGCCGCGACTGCTGGTAGCCGTGCGCGGCGAACAACGCGACCGCGCCCTCGTTCCTGGCCAGGCATCTGCCGCTGAGCGCGAGCGGCCGACCGGGAAAACGATCGGCGTGCAGCGGCCTGCTGGCCTGCTCGGCCCAGCCGAGTATCGCCGATCCGATGCCGAGCCCGCGGTAGCGCGGATGCACGCCGCCGCCCAGCCGCATGTCGTGCACGGGTTCGGCGGCGGACCTCGACGACAGCAAGGACCAGCCGACCATCTCCCCGCCGTCGTACACGCCGACCGATCCGCGCGCGTAGTCGATATCAGGATCGCCGAATTCCTGGAGCAGATCCTCCTCGCCCTCGTGCTCGTCCTGCTGGTCGACGGCCTCGATCGCGGCCACGAGGCGGGCCCACGCGCGCACCTGGCCGATGTCGATCGGCCGCCAGTCGAATCGCGGATCGGGGCTCATGCTGCCGAGTGTGGCAAGGCCGCGATCGCGGGCGCAAAGCATTTACGCGCCGCGGCTGGCCCGGTCAGACGAGGTCTGGGACGCCGTCCGAGGCAGGATCGCGCGGCTCGCAGCCGCACGCCGCGTCGGCTCCCCGCATGACCGTCGCGGGGTCGGCGCCGATGTCGCGGAAGATCGACGAGCCCGCGGTGGCGGCGCACATCGTGTCGGCGGCGAGCACGATCGCGGCTGCGGTGTAGCTGCTCTGCTCGTCCGGGTAATGCCGCTTCGTGACGTACTGCCAGCCGGTCCAGTAGGCCCCGCCAGGGTCGCGCAGCAGCTGGATCTGGTCGAGCAGGTCAAGCGCGCCCTCGGGGTCACCGATCGCCTCGAGCGCGATCGCGAGCTCCGCCGTCTCTGCCGCCGTGACCCACGGCTCGTCATGCACGCATCGGACCCCGAGCCCGGGCACCACGTAGGTGTCCCAGCCGCGGTCCAGGTGGCTCCTCGCCTCCTCGCCGCGCACCGGCCCGCCGAGCACCGGGTAGTACCAGTCCATCGAGAACCGGCTTTTATCCGCGAAGGCCTCGGGATGCCTTGCGACGGCGTGCCCAAGCTGGTCCGCCGCGAGCTCCCAGTCAGGCTGCGGCTCGGCCAGGTACTCGGCGAGGTTGATCGCGCAGCGCAGGCTCGAGTACATGCTGGAACTGCCCGCCAGCAGGGCGTAACTATCCGGGGTCCCGTCGGCCCGGCGCCGCCAGGTGATCTCCCCGCGCGGGGTCTGCAGGCCGAGCACGAAGTCGATGGCCGCCTTGACCGTGGGCCACATCCGGCGGACGAAGCCCTCGTCCCT
Organism: uncultured Actinomycetota bacterium; assembly: GCA_963720595.1. GTDB lineage: Bacteria > Actinomycetota > Actinomycetes > Streptosporangiales > Streptosporangiaceae > Chersky-822. Next base: position 89,665 of record CAVRFY010000001.1, read on the forward strand.
GGTGACGAGCAGCTCATGCCAGATCCCCACCGCGCAGTAGGCGGCGTGATTGCTCTCCGTGGTCAGGTCGGTCTCGTTCGCCGGCATTTTCTTGCGCCAGGATCCGTCGGGTCGCTGGCTCACCCGCAGCCACTCGTATGCCCGGCGGGAGGCGTCGCGCAGCCCGCAGACGCTCAGCGCCATCGCGCACTCGACGTGGTTCCAGGCATCGACGTGGCCGTCGGGCCACCCGATCGCGCCGTCGGGCTGCTGGACCGCGGCGATAGCGTGACCGCTGCTGATGATCTGATCGGCGGTGAGGATTCCGGCCACCTCGGGAACCCAGTCGGCCGCCCGTGACCGCCAACTCGCGGAGCTGGCTCCGCCGCGGGGGGTTGAAGGGGGGTCGTCCCCCCTCGGGCCGGCAAGGCTATCTGGCTGCCGCATGCTTGTCCGCGTAGACGACGAGGCTCTTGCCGATCAGCGGGTTCAGTGCCCGGTCGGCGAGCCGGGTGATGGCTGGCTTGCGCATAATATCCCAGACCAGGATCTTATGGATTCCGCTGGCCAGCGGATGGTCATCGGCGTGCACGCCAACCGCGCACTTCACCCACCAGTAGGGCGAGTGCAGCGCGTGCGCGTGGTGGTGCCCGCCGACGGCCAGGCCCGATCTGGTCAGCTTGGTGACGAGCTCGCGGCGGGTGAAGATCCTGATATGGCCGCCCTCGTTGTTGTGGTACTCGTCGGAGAGCCGCCAGCAGATCCGCTCCGGCAGCCACGCGGGAACGGTCACTGCCGCTGATCCGCCGGGACGCAGGACCCTGGCGATCTCATTCATCGCGGTCTGGTCGGCGGGCAGGTGCTCGAGTACCTCGGCCGCGATGACCTTGTCGAACGCGCCGTCGGGGAACGGGATGCGGGTGGCGTCGCCCGCCACGGCCCGGCCGCTGGCCCCGGCCGGGATCTCCCCGGCCTCGGCCATCGCGGCGAACGTGGCGGTCACCCGGTCGAGCTCGCCGCGGTCGGTGTCCATTGCCACGACCCTGGCGCCACGGCGCGCCGCCTCGAACGCATGGCGGCCGCCGCCGCAGCCGAGATCCAGCAGGCGCTCGCCTGGACCGACCGGCAGGCGGGCGAAATCAACGGTCAGCATCGGCCGCCCCGGTGCCCGAGCTGCCCGGGGCAGTGCGGGTCGCGGCCATGGCGGAGATCGCGCGCCGGTACTCCGAGACGGTCGCCCGCGCCACGGCCGGCCAGGCGAACCGCTGCTGCACGCGCTCCAGCGCCGCCGCCGCGAGCCGCTCGCGCTCCCGGGGCGCGTCCTGCAGCCGCAGCAAAGCGGCGGCGAGTTCCTCCGGGTCGCCAGGGCTGACCAGCACAGCCGCGTCGCCGGTTACCTCGGGCAGCGCGCCGGTCCTGCTCGCCACCAGCGGCGTTCCCGACGCCATGTGCTCGACGGCCGGCAGCGAGAACCCTTCGTACAGCGAGGGGACGACGGCTATCTCCGTCCGGGCCACCATCTCGGCCAGGTCGGTGTCGCTGATGCCGGTCACGAACCGTACTCGGTCGCCGAGCGATAGCTCGCCGATCAGCTTCTCAGTCGGCCCGCCCGACGCTGGCCTGCCCACGACGGTCAGCGAGGCGTCCCGTTCGGTCAAAAGCTTGGCGAACGCCCGCAGGAGCGTCGGAATCCCCTTCACGGGCGAGTCCGCGCTGGCGACGGCGATGATGCTGCCCGGGACCCGTGGCGTCGACCTGGGGTGGAACAGCCTGGTGTCCACGCCGAGCGGGATCACGCTGACGGCCTCTGGCGGCACCTTGAAATCGCGAAGGATGTCGTCCCGAGAGGACTGCGACCCCGTCATGATCGGCCCGACCCGCCGGGCCACCCGCGCCTGCATCCTGACGAAGGAGTACCAGCGCCGCTTGGTGATCCTCGAGATCCCCCTGGCCTCCGCCAGCTCGATCCTGCGGTCCACGCTGATCGGGTGGTGGATGCTGGTGACCAGCGGGAGGCCGAGGCGCGGGATCCCGAGCATGCCGTAGGCCAGCACCTGGTTGTCGTGCACGATGTCGAAATCGGCCGGCCGAGCGCGCAGCGCCCGCAGCGCCCTGATCGAGAACGTGAGCGGCTCGGGGAAGGCGGCCGTCCACATCATGCCGACCTCGAGCAGGTCGATCCAGTCCCTGAACTCGCCGGGTCGCGGCGTGCGGAACGGATCGGTGTCCCGGTACAGGTCCAGGCTCGGCAGCGTCAGGAGCTCGGGGCCCGGTTCGAGCTCCGGATAGGGCTGGCCCGAGTAGACCTCGACGTGGTGCCCGAGCGCCGTCAGCTCGCGTGACACATGACGCAGGTAAATGCCCTGCCCGCCGCAGTGCGGCTTGCTCCGGTAGGACAGCAGCGCTACCCGGAGCGGCGGGCCGTCGGCACCTTCATCGGTCGCTGTGGTCACGCGGGTCTGCCTCCTCGTCAGGGCCGGCCTGCGGGGTGCCGGTCCAGGCCGATCCGCTGACCCTGCTGGCTGCGACATTATCACTGGCCACTGGTGCGCCATACGTCCCAGACCGGTCCACGAATCCCGCGGCGGGCCAGCCGCTATGTCAGCGTCGGTCGGGGTGTCACCGCAGCCGGCCTGGGCCGATATGCTGCCGCGACACAGGCCGGTTCAGCTCCGCGCGGCCGGCCGCCACGCGACCTGGGAGGCAGTTCTGTCACGACGAGCGCTGATCACGGGCATCACCGGCCAGGACGGTTCCTATCTGGCCGAGTACCTGACCGCACAGGGATACGAGGTCTGGGGCCTGGTCCGCGGCCAGCAGAATCCCCGGGTGCGCCAGCTCAGGCAGTTGCTCAACGAGGTCAGGCTGATCCGGGGGGACCTGCTCGACCAGGGCAGCCTGATCTCCGCGGTCGAGCGTGTTCAGCCCGACGAGGTCTATAACCTGGCGGCGATCTCGTACGTGCCGATGTCGTGGCAGCAGGCCGAGCTGACCGGCGAGGTGACCGGCCTCGGCGTGCTGCGGGTGCTCGAGGCGATCAGGGTCTGCAGCGGCATCAGCGCCTCGCGCAGCCCAGGCCGCGGGCAGATCCGGTTCTACCAGGCCTCTTCTTCGGAGATGTTCGGCATGGTGCGGGAGTCGCCGCAGACCGAGCAGACCCCGTTCCACCCGCGCAGCCCGTACGGCGTCGCCAAGGTCTACGGCCATTTCCTGACCCAGAACTACCGCGAGTCGTACGGGATGTTCGCGGTGTCGGGGATCCTGTTCAACCACGAGTCACCCAGGCGCGGCGCCGAGTTCGTTACCCGCAAGATTTCCCTGGGTGTCGCGAAGGTCAAGCTCGGATACGAACGACAACTCAGGCTCGGGAACCTGTCGGCCCGCAGGGACTGGGGCTTCGCGGGCGACTACGTTCGCGCCATGCACCTGATGCTCGGCCAGGACGAGCCGGTCGACTACGTGATCGGGACCGGCGTCACGTACTCGGTGGAGGATCTGCTCGAGCAGGCGTTCACGGTCGCCGGGCTCGACTGGCACGACCACGTGGTCACCGACGCGGCGTTCATCAGGCCAGCCGAGGTGGACAAGCTGTGCGCGGACCCGGCAGCCGCCCGCGAGGCGATCGGCTGGGAGCCGCAAATGACGTTCAAGGAACTCGTCGGCATGATGGTCGAGGCTGACCTGGAGCTGCTGTCCTCGGGCGGGCACGCCGAGGACTCGTTCGGCGACGCGTGGTAGCGCCGCAGCCGGTCTAGCCGGGCCAGCCGGGCCAGGCGGGGCGCAGGCTCCTAGCCCACGACGGCGTGCGCGGCCTTGCCGATCGCGTAGGTCAGGCCGGCGGCCATGCCGGCCAGCACTAGCTGGCGCACCGCTCCGCTCAGGAACGGCCGGTCGGTGATCCTGGCCACCGTGCCGCCGCCGACGAACGCCGCCAGCCCGGCGATCAGCAGCGCGGCCAGTAGTGAGTCGAAGCCGAACAGGTACGGCAGCAGCGGGATCAGCGCGCCGATCGCGAAGGTGACCAGCGAGGCAGCCGCGGCGACGTAGGGCGACGGCAGCTCGTGGTGGTCGATCCCGAGTTCCTCCTGCACGTGCATGCGCAGGGCCTCCTCGGGCTTGGTTGCCACCTGCCTCGCGACGCGGTCGGCGAGATCGGCGTCCACGCCGCGATGGCGGAACACGGCAGCCAGCTCGCGAGCCTCCGCGTCCGGGTTGTGCTCGAGCTCGTACTTCTCCTTGCTGACCTCGGCCGCGACGAGTTCGTTCTGCGAGGACACCGAGACGTACTCGCCAGTGGCCATCGAGAAGGCGCCGGCCGCAAGGCCTGCCAGGCCGGTCAGGATGATCGCGTCCCGACTCACTCCGCCGCCGCCGACGCCGGCGATCAGGGACACGTTCGTGACCAGGCCGTCCATGGCGCCGAAGACGGCGGGCCTGAGCCAGCCGCCCGACACGTCGCGGTGATGGTGGCCGTGCGCCTCGCCACGGCGCGGCCGGCTGGTGGCCGCCTGCTGACCGGTGCTGGGGCCCCCGGGCTGACCGGCACTGGTGCCGCCGGGCTGACCGGTGCTGGTGCTGACCGGCCCGGTCGCGCCGTCCTGGGACTCACCGGATGTCATCGTCACCTGCCTGCTCGCCGCCCGCCCGCGTTGCGTCCCCGCCCGTGCGCGGGCGTACTGGCACAGTCACGGGAAACAACCAGCATATTCGGAGCTTGCAGGTCAACTTCGGCCGCGGGCCGCCCGCAGGCTTACTCCGGCAACGACCGGATGCCGGGCGGGCGGCCCCGTCCTCGTCAGGTCTTGGTCGTGTTGTACAGGAAGATGTGGCCGATCGCGGTGGGGTAGATGCCGTGGACGTTCTGGGCCGAAGCCGACAGGTAGTTGTAGAAGTAGCCGTAGACGACCGGAGTCTGGTCGAGCAGCAGAGTCTCGATCTGCCCGGCGATCGTACGCTGGCTGGCCAGGTCGGCGGTCGCGATGTACTGCGCGGCGAGCTTGTCGTACTGCGCGCTGGTGAACCTTGCCGCGTTCCATGCGCCGGTCCCGGTCTTGGCGCTGATGGTCTGGAGCGGGTTGGTGAGGAATGCGTTGGGCACGCTCCGGTGACCGTAGTCGACCAGGCTCATCGTGCCGTCGAGCCAATCGGACGTGCCGAACTTGAAGTTGCCATAGTAAACCGACGACGGTTCCACCTTCACGTCGATGGTGACCCCGATCGCCTTCGCCGACTGCTGGATGATCTGGGCGTATTGCGGGATCTCCTGCTGCTGGTTGGCCAGCAGCTTGGTCGAGAAACCCGACCCGTGGCCGGCGGCCGCGAGCAGCGACTTGGCCTCGGCGATGTTCTTGGCCCGCTGAGCGATGCTGGTATTGGTCGAGGGGAAGACCGGGGCGAACGGACTGTCGTTGCCGACGTCGGCGAAGCCGTTGAAGAGCGCCTTCACAATGCCTGGGCGGTCCAGGGTCAGCGCGATCGCGCGGCGGACCCGCGGGTCGGTGAACGGGGCCTGGTCGTTGCGCATCGAGAGCTCGCGGTGCGCGCTCGACTTCAGCTTGACGACGTTGTACGGACCGCTGAGCAGTTGCGGGCCGCCGGTCACCGAGAACTGGCCGACGACGTCAATCGTGCCGCCGGTGAGCGCGAGCACGAGCGGGGTCTCGGTGTCGTAGAAGGTGAACTCGGTGGCCGCGGGCTTCGCCTTGGCACCCCAGTACTTCTCGTTCCTGGTGAACGAGGCGCCCTGCTTGGGCGTGTAGCTCTTCAGCACGAACGGCCCGGTGCCGGGGAAGGTGCTCTCCCACTTCTTGGGGTCGAAGTTGTTCGGCATGATGACCGTGTTGTAGTTGTCCGAGGACACCAGGTAAGGGAAGTTGCCGTTCGGCGCCTCGAGGTGGAACGCGACCGTGTGATCGTCGACCTTCTGCACGCCCGACGGTACCAGGACTCCGGCCAGCGTCGGGTTCGGCGCCTTGGGGTCGGTGTAGGTCTTGAAGGTGTAGACCACGTCGTCGGCCGTCAAGGGCTGGCCATCGTGGAACTTGACGCCTTGCCGGATCTTGAACGTCCACACGTCGGCCGTGGAATTCGGCGACCAGCTCTCGGCCAGTACCGGCTTCGGCGTCAGCGTCTGGGTGGACAGGATCAGGTACTCGCCGGTCTGGGCCAGCATGTCAAGGCCGCCCTGGTCGGCGACGGTCACCGGATTGATGGCACCGGTCGGGGTGACGATGCCGACCCTGATCGTCGCGTTCGCGCCGCCGCCGCCGCTTCCGCCGCCAGGGGGAGCGGGCGTGCTGCTGCACGCGGCGATGACGCCGCTCAGCACCGGCAGCGAGATGCCGACAAGCGCACCCCGCCTGAGCAGGTCGCGGCGGCTGAGGCGGCCGGCGACGAACTCGTCAATGACGTGGTTGGCGATTTCCCCTTGGCCCTCACGCAGATGATCGAGCCGAGAATGATCAACGTTCACGGGTATCCTCCGTGTCTTCTGCAGCTGATCGTCAGCCGGACGATAGTTTTCCTACCTAATCGGAGTTCTTAACTCCCTGCAATCTTCTTTAGCTTGTCGTACGGCGTGTCCTGAAGCAGTCGCAGTTCGGTCACGGGAATGTGACACCTCATCAGGTGGCCTGGCTCGACCTCGGCGAGCGGTGGCTCCGTGCTCTCGCAGATGCCTGTGCTCAGCCGGCGCGGGCACCGGGTGTGGAAAACGCAGCCGGACGGCGGGCTCGCCGCCGACGGGATCTCGCCTTCCAGCCTGATCCGCTCCTTGCGCTGACCGTCCAGGCTCGGCACCGCGGAGAGCAGCGCCTCGGTGTAGGGGTGGTGCGGGCCAGAGAACACGGTTTCCGCCGGCCCGACTTCCATCAGCCGGCCCAGGTAGAGCACCGCGATCCGATCCGACAGGTACCTGACTACGCCGAGGTCGTGCGAGATGAACAGGTACGTCACCTGCTCCTTGGCCTGCAGGTCGGCGAGCAGGTTGAGGATCGCCGCCTGGACCGAGACGTCGAGCGCGGAGGTCGGCTCGTCGCAGACGACGAGCCTGGGTCCGCCGCCGAAGGCCCGGGCGATCGCGACCCGCTGCTTCAGGCCGCCGGAGAGCTGGCCCGGTCGCAGGCTCAGGTGGCGCGGTTCCATTCGGACCGACCTGACCAGGTCGGCGAGGCGCTCGGCCAGGCGGCTGCCGGACAGCCCGGCGAGCCTGGAGAGCGGACGGCTGATGAGCCTGCGGACCGTGTGCCGGCGGTTCAGCGCCGAGTCGGGGTTCTGGAACACGATCTGCACGGCTCTGAGCAGATCGAGAGGCCGGCCGCGCAGGTCAGCGGGGAGCGGCGCGCCATCGAATTCGATCACCGAGCCGAGATCGGGCTGGACCAGGCCGAGCAGCGCCCGCGCCAGCGTGGTCTTGCCGCTGCCGGACTCGCCGACCAGCCCGAGCGTCTCGCCGCGCATGATCTGCAAGTCGATGCCGGTGAGCGCCTTGAGCTCGGTGCGCGCGTTCCGGTACGTGGTCGACAGCCCGCGCACCGTCACGATCGGGTCGTCGGCCTCGGGCCCTGAGGGCAGCGACGCGTCGGCCGGGGTGTTGCGCGGCAGTTCGGCGGCCTCCTCGTGGCGGTAGCACCTGGCGGTGTGGTCGGCAGTGCTGGCCCTGGGGGGCGACACCCCAGAACCCCCCGAGGTGACCTCGAAGGGCGGCGGCGGGGATGTGCGGCACTCGTCGACGACCAGCGCGCACCGCTCGGCGAAGATGCAGCCGGTGATCTGCTGGCCAGGGGCCGGCAAGAAGCCGGGGATGGCATCAAGCCTGCCGTGGTCCTTGCGCTGGCCCCGGCGCGGGATGCAGCGCAGCAGGCCGACCGTGTACGGGTGGCTCGGCTGCTCGAAGACCACGCTGGCCGGGCCCTCTTCCACGAGTTCGCCCGCGTAGAGCACGCCCACCCGGTCGCACATCTTGTTGATCACGGCCAGGTTGTGGCTGATGAACAGCACCGAGGTGGCCATCTGCGCGCGAAGGCCTGCGACCAGGTCAAGCACCTCGGCCTCGACCGTCGCGTCAAGCGCGGTGGTCGGCTCGTCGAGGATCAGCAGCGCGGGCTCGGCGGCCAGCGCCATCGCGATGACCACCCGCTGCGCCATCCCGCCGGACAGCTGATGCGGATAGCGGTCCATGACCTGGCCGGGATCGGGGATCTGGACCTGGCGCAGCATGTCCTCGGCCCGGTCGCGCGCCTCGGCCCGGTCAAGCCCGGCGATCTCGAACACCTCGGCGATCTGCCTGCCTGCCCTGATCGACGGGTTCAGGGCGCGGCCTGGCTCCTGGTACACCATCGAGACGGTCCTGGCCCTCATTTCGCGCAGGGCCGAGCCGGACATGGCCAGCGGATCCTTGCCCGCGATGGCGATCGAGCCGGCTGTGACCGCTCCGTTGCGCGGCAGGTATCTCGTCAGCGCGAGCGCGACAGTCGACTTGCCTGACCCGGACTCGCCGACTAGTCCATACGACTCGCGGCTGCCGATCTCGAACGACACGTTCCTGATCGCCGGCCGATTCTGGCCGCGCACCCGATAGGTGACCTCTAGGTTGTCGACCCGCAGCGTGGGCACTGCGCCCGCGGCGCCCCTGTCGCCCGTGGTCATGAGGAGATCACCTGCTCGATCGCATCCGTTACCAGGTTGATCGCCGTCACCAGCGACGCGATCGCCAGCGCCGCGAACAGAGTCTCCCACCAGTAGCCGGCCCCGAGCAGCCCGTAGTTCGCGGCGATGTCGCCGCCCCAGTCCGGGGTGGGCTGCTGCACGCCGAAGCCGAGGAACGACAGGCCCGCGACCGCGAAGATGGCGTAACCAAGACGCACGGTGAACTCGACCACGATGACCGGGAGCACGTTCGGCAGGATCTCGGCCACCATGATGTAGCCAGACCGCTCGCCGAGCAGCCGCGCCGAAGCCAGATAGTCCTGCTGACTTTCGACCAGCACGGCGGTCCGCACGGTGCGCGCTATCAGCGGCGTGAAGATGAACCCGATGACGACGATGAGCGACAGCGGCGACGGCCCGACGGCCACGATGAAGAGGAACGCGACGATCACCACGGGCAGTGCCAGCACGGCCTCGACCACCCGGCCGAGCACGGTGTCTACGACTCCGCCGACGTAACCCATGATCAGCCCGAGCACGGTGCCGAGCACGGTGCCGAGCAGCGTGGCCAACGGGGTGATCAGCAAGATGTCCCTGGCGCCGACGATGACCCGCGATAGCACGTCACGCCCGAGCGCGTCGGTGCCGAGCAAGTGCGCGCTCGACGGCGGGCTGTTCTTGGCCAGCAGGATCTGCACGAGCGGGTCATGCGGGGCGATCGAGCGGCCGAAGATCGCGCACACCACCCAGAACAGCAAGATGGCCGCTCCGATGACGAACGTGGCCCTGCGCAACAGCAGCCGCCACGGCGCCGGAGGCGCGGCAATTCCGTGCGCGATCGCGAGTTCACCCGTCGGCGCGGCGATGTCCGTCATGGGCGGCGTTTCATCGGGTCATCCTGACACCCCGGCGCGCAGCCGCGGGTTAAGGAACGTGTAGAGCACGTCGGCGACGAGGGTCGCCACCATGTAGACGATCCCGATGACCAGAACGCCCGCTTCGAGCATCGGGAAGTCCTTGCCGTTGGCCGCGTTGAAGATCAGCTTTCCGATCCCCTGGTAGTTGAAGAGCGTTTCGACGATGACGAGCCCGCCGATCAAGTACCCCGTCTGGGTGGCGATCACGGTGATCGTCGGCAGCAGCGAGTTGCGGAGGATATGCCGGCGGATGACGACCGACCTCGGCAGCCCCTTCAGCGTCGCCGTCCGCGCGTAGTCGGAGTCAAGAGCCTCGATGGTGCCGGCCCTGGCCATCCGCGCGATGTAGCCGAAAAGCACCAGGACCAGCGGGATCACCGGCAGGATCAGGTGATTGAGCTGGTCGGCTGGAGACGCCCCAGGGCTGGTGGCCGCGGTGATCGGCAGGGCCTTCAGAGCGACGCCGAAGACCACGATGACGACGATCCCGGACACGAACTCGGGCACCGTCGAGGCGGCGAGCCCGCCGATCGAGATGATCCGGTCGACCGCCCGGCCGGTGTACAGCGCAGCGAGCACGCCGCCCGCGATGCCGAGCGGCACGATGATCACCAGCGCCAGCGCCGCCAGCTTCGCCGAGTTGGCCAGCGCGCTGGTGATGAATGGCTCGACCGGAGATCGGAACGTGTAGGAGACGCCCATGTTGCCGTGCAGCAGGCCGCCGACCCAGCCCAGATACTGCGTCACCAGCGGGCGGTCGACACCGAGCTGATGATCGAGTGACCGGACCGCCGCACGGGAGGCGAACGGCCCGAGCACCGCACGGCCCGGATCCCCAGGAAGGACCTGACCTGCGAAGAAGACGATGATGCTGAGGATCCAGAGGGTGATGATGGCAAGGCCCGTCCGCCTGAGCAGGTACCGCGTCACGCGACCTCCCCGACGGCATCAGGCCTGCTTCCGCAGCCCCATGATCCAGTCAGCCTAGTTTTGCCGCCAATGCACCGCAACGTTCATCCCCGGTTGGGCGCGGATTGGCTCTGGCGGGCACCAGTGTTCCCTGGTTAACCTCGGCTCAGGCGTCCGGTGCCGGACGACCTGGACGAAGCGCGGCCGGCGTGATCGGGGGCGGCGGGATGAGCGATCTGCCCGTGATGGCGATCGGCGAAAGCTTCATCGGCATCGGTGCCGAGGCCGCGCACGTCAACGCGGTGCTCGGACGCCGGGACGGTCCGGTCGGGGTGGCGTGGGCGACCGCGCTCGGCACGCCGCGGCAGGGGCACACGCCGCACGCGCCATGAAGATCACGTCGATCGATCTCGAGCGGCTCAGGCTGCCGCTGGACCCGCCGTTCGTCGCGGCTTGGGACCCCGACCCCCGGAGGCACTTCGACGCCACCCTGGTCCGGGTGCACACCGACGAGGGCCTGGTCGGCTATGGCTCGGGCGACACGATGGACGGGTTCGAGGGTTACGCGGAGCTCTTCATCGGCAGGGACCCGCTCCGGATCGCCCGGCATGTCCGTGTCCTCGAGGCGATCGCGTTCCACGCGGGCCGCTACTGGCCGCTGGAGGCTGCCCTGTGGGACATAACCGGGCAGGCGTGCGGCCAGCCGGTCGCCACGCTATTCGGCGGCGCGCTGAGCGAGCTAGCGTGCTACGCGTCGTTCGGCGAGGCCCGCCAGCCCGCCGAGCGGGCCGAGGCGGTGCTTGCCGCCCGCGAGGCCGGCTTCCGGGCGGTCAAGATCCGGATCGGCCGCGAGGACCCGGCGGCCGGGCTGGCGGCGGTCCGCGCCGCCCGCGAGGCCGCCGGCGACGAGATGGCGATCATGGTCGACCTCAACCAGTGGTGGCGGATGCCCGGCGACGCCTCGCCGGCCCTCGACCTAGCGGCGGTTCGCAACATCGCCGACGAGCTGCGCGAGCTCGGCGTGCTCTGGCTGGAGGAGCCGCTGCCAGCAGATGACCTGGACGGCATGCGGATGCTGCGCAAGCGGTCCGGCGTGCGGATCGCGGGCGGCGAGATGGCACGCACGCCCGCCGAACTGCTGCGCGCGCTCGCGGCCGGGGCGCTCGACGTGGTGCAGCCAGATGCCGTGCTCGCAGTCGGCATGTCACGAGCCAGGACCGTGGCCGAGTGCGCGCTGCTCGGCAACCGCTGGTTCACGCCGCACACCTGGACCAACGGCCTGGGCCTGCTGGCCAACCTGCATGTGGCGGCGGGCGTCGGCGGCGGTCCCTACCTGGAATTCCCCTACGATCCGCCCGGCTGGACCGAGCGGCGCCGCGATTTCTTCCTTGCCGAGCCGCTGGCCATCGGCCGGGACGGCTGCCTGCGCGTGCCGGACGCGCCGGGCCTCGGGGCGGAGATCGACGAGGACGCGGTCGCCCGCCTGGCGCGCTGACCGGCGTCGACTGACCAGGGGATGGCAGTGGTGAGAGTCGGATTCATCGGCCTCGGCCGGATGGGCGGCCCGATGAGCGCCAACATCCTGGCGGCCGGCCATGACCTGTCGTGCACGACATCCGCGCGGAGGCGGCCGGCCCGCTGCTCGCGGCCGGCGCCTCCTGGGCCGGCGACGCCGCGCCAGGCCGCGGTGGGCCGCGAGAACGTGATCACCAGCTTGCCCGCGCCGCGCGACGTCGAAGACGTCCTGCTCGGCGCGGGCTGCCTGCTCGAGGGCCTCGAGCCCGGCTCGATCTGGGTCGACATGTCCACGAGCGTTCCGGCCGTCGCCGACCGGGTCAGGGCGCTGGCCGGCCCGCTCGGCGTCGGCGTTCTCGACGCGCCGGTGAGCGGGATGACGGCCGGCGCGCGGGCCGGGACGCTGCAGATCTTCGTTGGCGGGACCGAGGCGGACTATCGCCGAGCCAGGCCGGTGCTGGAGGCAATGGGCGACCCAGACCGGATCCGCCGCGTCGGTCCGAACGGAGCCGGATACACGGTCAAGCTCATGATCAACATGCTCTGGTTCGCCCATCTGTGCGCCACTGCCGAAGTGCTAGCCATCGGCCTCGCGGCCGGGGTCGACGTCGCGACCCTGCGGGACAGCCTGCTCGCGAGCCCCGCCGCCAGTCATCTCGTCGAGGTCGACCTGCTGTCGGTGCTGCGCGACGGCGACTACGACGAGGGCTTTCCGCTCGACCTGGCCTGCAAGGATCTGGGCCCGGCCGTCGACCTGGCCAGGACCGGCGGGGTGCCGGCCGAGATCGGCGCGCTGGTCGAGCAGATCTACCGCCGCGCCCTCGAACGATATGGCGGCTCTGGCGGCGAGATGCTGCCGGTCAAGCTGATCGAGGACCATACCGGAACGCCGCTCTGGCTGCGCGGGGCCGGCCAGCTAGCAGACGCATCAGGCCCCGGTCCCACCCGCCTCGGGCCGCAGGAGTCAGGATGGCGCCGGACCTGTACGGGCGGCGGCTGGCCATCGCCCCGACGCCGGCCGCCCACTTCGGCGTCGGCGCGATTGACAAGCTAGGACCCCTGCTAGCCGCAACGAACGCATCGGCGGCGGTGATCGTCACCGACGCCGGCCTGCTTGCGACGCCGGTTATCGACACCGTCCGGGCCGCGCTAGCCGAGGCCGGCCTTCCGGCCGCCGTGTTCTCTGGCGTGGCCGCCAACCCGACCACCGATGACCTCGCCGCCGGGGCCGAAGTCGCCGCGGCAGACGCGGCGGCGGGCCGGGTGACCCTGGTCGCCGTCGGCGGCGGATCGTCGATCGACGCCGCCAAGGGCATCGCTCTCGCCGCGGTGACCCCGGCGCGCGGGCGGGACCTGGACTACCGCAACGAGTTCGGCCGCCCGGGCCTGCCGATCGTGGCGGTCCCGACGACCGCGGGCACCGGGGCCGAGACCTCGACCCCGCGCTGACGGTCGGCCTGCCGCCGGCGGCGACCGCCGCGACCGGCTTCGACGCGCTCACGCATGCGATCGAGTCATACCTGTCGGTGCGGGCCAACCCCTGGTCGGACGCGATCGCGCTGCAGGTGATCACGATGGTCGCCGGGCACCTGGCCAGGGCCTGCGCGGACGGCGCCGACCTGGAGGCCAGGTCGCAGCTGCTCCTTGCCTCGCATATGGCGGGTATCGGGATGGCGACTACGGGGCTCGGCCTGGCGCACGCGATCGGGCACGCGCTCGGCGGCAGCTACGACATCGCCCACGGGGTCACGCTGGCGATGGTGCTTCCGCAGGTGCTGGCATTCACCAGGCCGGCCAGACGAGACCGGCTGGCCGCGATCGCGGTCGCCATGGGCGCCGGCGACGGGGGCAGGGACGGCGACTGGAACGCGGCCGCGTCGGTCGCGGCGGTGCGGGCGCTGCGCGCCGAGATCGGGCTGACGGTGACGCCGGCCGGCGCCGGGGTGAGCCAAGCGGACTTCGCCGGCCTCGCCTCGCGCGCGCTGGACGACGAGGTGCTTGCGAACGCCCCGCGCCAGCCGTCTGCCGCCGACATCGAGCAGATCCTCGCCGCGGCCAGCGCCGACGATTGACGTCGCCGGGCCGCCCGCCCGCCCTCACGCCGCAGCAGGCCGGGCTCGCCCTGGACGCCAGGTCGATCGCGCCGATCGCACTCTGGATCCGCTCCAGTCAAATCGCCGAGCGAATTGCCCGGTCTGGGCGACGGAAGCGGGTCCAAAGAACATCTCGCCGGCCGGGGGTCGCAGCCTCGCCGCGCGACAATTGCCCCCGTTTGCGTCGGTTTATTTTCCCGGTCAGTCAGTCCGCAGCCACCTCCGCACCGGTCCCGGTGTCCGGGTTACCCCATTCTTCGTAGCCGCGGCGAAGACTCCTAGCCGTCGATCCGTACACTGACGTCGTGCCTGAGCCCGGAGACGAGAACAGTCCGTCCGCCGGCCATCGCGGCCCGCGCCTACGGCTCGCCACATCCGGTCGGAGGGCCATCAGGGCCATGTCCGTCGGCTCCGTACTCGCGGGGAGCGCATCCACGCGCGGGGCGGCGATTAGGGTTGCAGGATGACGAATTCCGATGGGGCGGGCCCGGTGCCCTGGCGGCAGTCACCGAGGCGGCGGGCGATAGCCGCCGCGGCGGTGCTGGTCGCCGCCGCGGCGCTGTCGGCGGTGAGCCTGCTCGCGGTGCACTGGGCGGCGGGATCGAGCGCCAGGGCGCAGACGCCGCGCAGCGGGCTCGGCTTCGTCGCGCTCGACCGCCCGGCGCGCAGCCTGAGCCTGCCGAACCTGCACGGCAAGGGAACGATCGACCTGGCCGGGCTGGCCGGGAAGCCGATCGTGATGAACTTCTGGTCATCGCATTGCTATCCGTGCAAGCAGGAGACGCCCGCCCTGGCCAGGGCAGCCAGGGCGCTGGGCGGCAAGGTCACCTTCGTCGGCATCGACACGGCCGACCTGCGCGCTAAGGCCGTCGCCTTCGCCGACCGGTACAAGGTCCCCTATCAGCTCGCCTTCGACCCGAACGCGACCGCAGCCGACCGATACGGCATCACCGGGCTGCCGATGACCATCTTCCTGTCCCCCTCGGCCAAGACGATCGTCGGCGAGAATGTCGGCGTCCTGACATCGGCCAAGCTGTATGCCATCCTGCGCAGGCTCTACGGGGTGAGCTAGGCCGGCCAGAGCGGCCTGCGTCAAGCCGGTGCCCACTGGCGGTGCGCGCGGGCCGGCGGGGAAGATGAAGTCTTAGCCGCGGCACTCCGCCACGGCCTCGAACCTGGGTCAGTGAGGAACCGGCGATGACCGCTGCGCAATCATCAGGCCGTCGGCCGGCCGGGCCACGGCCGGTCCGGGCACCCCGCGGCACCGGGCTCTCCTGCCGCGGCTGGCCGCAGGAGGCGGCCATGCGGATGCTGATGAACAACCTCGACCCCGAGGTCGCCGAGCATCCCGACCAGCTCATCGTCTATGGCGGATCCGGCCGCGCGGCCCGTAGCTGGGATGCGTTCGACGCCATCGTCGGCTCGCTGCGCGACCTCGCGGGCGACGAGACGCTGCTGGTCCAGTCGGGCAAGCCGGTCGGCGTGTTCCGCACCCACGAGTGGGCGCCCAGGGTGCTGATCGCCAACTCGAACCTGGTGCCCCAGTGGGCCAACTGGGAGGAGTTCAGGCGGCTCGAGTCGCTGGGGCTGACCATGTTCGGCCAGATGACGGCAGGTTCCTGGATCTACATCGGCACCCAGGGCATCTTGCAGGGCACCTACGAGACGTTCGCTGCCGTAGCGGCCAAGCGCTTCGGCGGCTCGCTCGCCGGGACGATCACGCTGACCGCCGGCCTCGGCGGAATGGGTGGTGCGCAGCCGCTCGCGGTCACCATGAACGGCGGCGTCGTGATCTGCATCGACTGCGACCCGGCCAGCATCAGCCGCAGGATCGAGCACGGTTACCTGGATGTCGCGGCCGACGACACCGACGACGCGCTCCGGCGCGCGGTCGCCGCGGCCCAGGCCGGCCAGCCGCTCTCGATCGGCCTGCTCGGCAACGCCGCGGACCTGCTGCCCGCGCTGCTCAAGATGGGCGCGCCGATCAACGTGGTCACCGACCAGACCTCGGCCCATGATCCGCTCACCTACCTGCCGAGCGGCGTCGCGTTCGAGGACATGTCCGCACTGCGGGCCGAGGACCCGGCCGGGTTCACCAGGCGGGCGCGCGAGTCGATGGCCGCGCACGTCGAGGCGATGGTCGGGTTCATGGATGCCGGGGCCGAGGTGTTCGACTACGGCAACTCGATCCGCGGCGAGGCCGAGCTGGCGGGCTACGAACGAGCCTTCGCCTTCCCGGGTTTCGTGCCCGCCTACATCCGGCCCTTGTTCTGCGAGGGCAGAGGACCGTTCCGGTGGGCGGCGCTGTCCGGCGACCCGGCCGACATCGCGGTCACCGACCGGGCGATCCTCGACCTGTTTCCCGACAACGATCCGCTCGCCAGGTGGATCGAGATGGCCGGGAAGAAGGTTCACTTCCAAGGGCTACCTGCCAGGATCTGCTGGCTCGGCTACGGCGAGCGGGACAAGGCGGGCCTGCGCTTCAACGACCTAGTCGCCAAGGGCGAGGTCAGCGCGCCAATCGTGCTCGGCAGGGACCACCTGGACTGCGGCTCCGTCGCCTCGCCGTACCGGGAGACCGAGGCCATGGCCGACGGCTCCGACGCGATCGCCGACTGGCCGCTGCTCAACGCCATGGTGAACACCGCCTCCGGCGCGTCCTGGGTATCGATCCACCACGGCGGCGGCGTCGGGATCGGGCGGTCGATCCACGCTGGGCAGGTCTGCGTCGCCGACGGCACGCCGCTCGCGGCCCAGAAGCTGGAGCGCGTCCTGACCAACGACCCCGGCATGGGAGTGATCAGGCACGTCGACGCGGGTTACGACCGCGCCGGCGAGGTCGCCGCCGAGCGCGGCGTCCGAGTCCCGATGCGCGAGCAGATCTCCTGAGTTCGCGATCGAGGTCTGACCGACATCGCGCTGCGAGCTCCTTCTCCCGTCTTGCCTGGCACCGCTGCTCGGGCGATGCCAGGCAAGGAAGGGTCCGGGGCAGGGACGAGGCCCGAGATCAGCTCTTGATCTTGATCAGCGCCATCGGGCCGTGCGGGAACGGGAAGAACAGGCACACATAAAGCGTGGAACCGTTCGGGCCGATCACGATGCCCTCTGGCACGGAGCCCGCAGGCTGGTCTCGGACGGCACTGCTGCAGTTGCCCGTCGAGGTGGCATTGCATCGGGCGCCGTTGATGATGGAGATACCGGCGCTGGCCTCGTCGGCCACGTAGATCTTGTCGGCCACGACATCCACCGCGACCGACAGTGGCGTCCTGCCGACCGCGACGGTCGGCATGCGCGTCCCGCAGCCTGCGGTGTTCGTGCCGTTGCAGGTCGCGCCGTTGATGATCGAGACCGTGCCGGGCTGTTCGCCGTTGGCGCTGTTCGACACGTACACGGTATGGGTCGCGTCGTTGACGTCGACCCCGAACGGGTTGAGCCCGACGTGCACGGTGGCGGCTAGGTGGCCGCAGCCTGAGTGGTTGGTGCCGTTGCAAGTCGCGCCGTTGATTACCGCGACGGTCCGGCCGTGGTGGTCGCCGGTGGCGGTGAACCCGGTGGCCGGTGCGTAGATCGTGTCGGTGGCATTGCTGACCGCCAGGACGAAGGTACCGGGGCCGACCGTGACGAGGGCGGGTACCTGGTTACAGCCGCTGGTCTGGATGGAGTTGCAGGTCGCGGCGTTGACCACGGCAACCTTGTTTGACCTGGTGCCGACCGGGACGTAGACGGTATTGGTCGCCTTGTCCAGTACCGGCGAGCTTGGCCCCGGGCCGACGGTAACGGTGGGCGGCGGCGTGGCGCAGCCGGCGGTGTGGGCCGCGTTGCACGTGGCGGTGTTAATGATCGAGACGGTGTCGGTGAACGGGTCGGAAGCGTAGAGGGTGTGGGTGGCCTGATCGATGGCGCCCGTGTTGGCCTGCGGGTCGGCCATGGGGATCGTCGCGACCGGCTTGCAGCCAGTCAGGTCGGTGGCGTTGCAGGTCGCAGCGTTGATCACGTCGATCTGCGGCTTGCTTATGTTCCCCGCGTAGAGAGTGCCGGTCACCGGGTCTGCCGACATGACGAACTCGTGGTCAGGAACGCTCGGAGGCAGGACGCGGCAGCCCGTCGTATTCGTGGCGTTGCAACGCCGGATGCTGACCACCGACAAGATCGTGGCGCCTCCGACATTGGCGAGGTAGGCGGTGCCGGTTTCCGGCATCAGCGCGAATGCGTTCGGGTTGGTGCCGCGTCTTGGATTGAACGTCGCGCGTGCGTTCCGCGCGACCTTCGGGCAGCCCGACCGGGATCGCCCGTCGCAAGTGCGGGTGTTGATCTCCGACAAGGTGTCATCGCCCTCGCTGATCGTGAACGCCGTGTGGACGCCAGGGTCGATGCCGACGAACTGCGTGCCGGGTCCGGTCGTCACGGAGTCCGGCATCCGGCCGCAGCCCGCAGTCGTTCTGGCGTTGCACCTCGCGCCGTCAATCACCGAGGTTGTGCCGTCGTTGTTGGACGCGACAAAGACTGTGCCGTCGGCCTGGTTGACGGCCAGGGCGAACGGGCCGCTGCCGACCTTCACCGTGTGCGGAACCTGCCCGCAACCCCGGCTCTGGGCGGCGTTGCAGGTGGCGCCGTTGAACACCGACACGGTGTCGCCGTTGCCCGACTTTCCGGCATCTGCGACATACAGCGTGTCGGTCGCTACGTCGACGTCAAGCCAGTCCGGGCCACGAGGGTCCTTCATGGTCTTCACCGGGGCGCCGCAGCCGCGCCGGGTCATAGCGTTGCACCGGGCGGCGTCGATCACCGAGATCGTGCCGCCAACCGCGTTCGCCACATAAATCGTTCCGGTCCTTGGGTTGAACACCGCGGCGACCGGGATCCTGCCGACCTTGATGACCGCGATCACATGGCCGCATCCGGCCGTGACCCTCGCGTTGCACCGGGCGCCGCTGAACACCGTGACGGTCCCGTTCCCGGTCGGCGCCACATTGACCACGTACACCGTGTCGGTGCTCAGGTCGGCGACGGCGGCGAGCGGACCGCCCTTCGGGCCGAACATGCCGACCTTGGCCCTGGCGACCACGCGGCACCCGCTCGCCCGCCTGCTGTTGCAGGTCGCCGCGTTGATCACGTCGACGACATCGCTGTGCGGAATCGGAACGTAGATGGTCTGGGTCTTCTGGTTGGCGAGGGGCACGCCAGCGACACCGCTGAGCGCCACCGACGGAGCCCGGCGATCCGCGACCGGATGGGCAGCAGCACGGAGGAGCGCGGCCAGGTCGGGCTCCGGCACGGGCGCGAACCGGGTGGCATGAGCAGGAGCGGGCAGCACGGGCCGGGAATGTCGCGGCTCCCCGGCCGCCGCCGTCCCGGCGGCGGCCAAGCTCGCGATGATGGCGAGAGTTCCGGCCGCCGCGGCCACCAGGCCGCAGCGGACCGGCCGCACACATGATCGATCTTTCATCAATACCCTCCCGATACGTGGACTCTGCGGCGCCGTCCGCGATGGGTGAAGTGTCTGGCGCGGGCCTCACAGAAACCTCACAAGTGGTGACGGCATGCTCAGATGGCGGCTTCCGGTAGCGCCGGGCGTGCCGCTACAGTCGGCGCAGGGCTGGCTTCGGCGGAGGGACCGCCGCGTTGATCGATTACCGGCTGCTCGGGCCGATCGAGGCCGCGACCGACGGCCGCATCCTCGACCTCGGGGGGCAGCGACAGCGGGCGCTGCTGGCGATCCTGCTGCTCAGCGCGAACGAACCGGTGGCACGTGACCTGCTCGTCGACCGGCTATGGGGCGATGGCCCGCCCGCTGGCGCGCAGCACACTCTGGATGTGTACATCTCGCGGCTGCGGAAGGCGCTCGAGTCGGCCGCCGGCTGCCAGGTGGTGCTGACGCGTCCTGGCGCTTACCTGCTGCAGACCGAGCCCGAGCGGATCGACGCACGCCGGTTCGAGCGGCTCGCCGCTGAAGGCCGGCGGGCGCTCGCGGCCGGGGAGCCGGACGCTGCAGCGACGGCCCTGCGCGCGGCCTTGGCGCTCTGGCGCGGCGCGCCGCTGACCGATGTCCGCCAGGACCAGTTCGCCCAGCCCGAGGTCGCGCGGCTGGAGGAACTGCGGGTAACCGCCACCGAGGACCGGATGGAGGCTGAGCTGGCGCTCGGCCGGCAGGCGGACGTCCTCGGCGAACTCGCGACGCTGGTGCGGGCCAGCCCGCCCAGCGAGCGGCTCGCCGCGCTGCTGATGATCGCGCTATACCGATCAGGGCGGCAGCCAGACGCGCTGGGCGTCTATCACTCGGTCCGCGGCGAGCTGGTCGCGGAGTTCGGGATCGAGCCGGGTCCCGAGCTGAGGCGAGTCGAGCGCGCCATCCTGGAGCAGGCCTCGTGGCTCGACCCGCCCGCGGTCGCGACGGCGGAGCGGCAGCCAGCCGTCGCGGGCTGGTCTGCCTGGTCGGCCGCGGGCCCGCGTCGGCGCCTCATGCTGGTCGCTGCGGCAGCGGGGCTGGCCGTGACGGTGACCATCGCCGTTATGGCCGGCCTGGCCGGCGGCGGACACCGGTCCGCCGCTCTCGCCGGCCCGAACACGGTCGGCATCATCGACGCCAGCACCATGGCCATTGGGGCGGTGGTGGCAGGCGTCGGGCGGCCAGGCGGGGTGGCCTACGGCGTCGGCTCGGCCTGGATCACCGACACGTCCGATGACATGCTGCTGCGTGCCGACCTCGCTGGCCGGGTACTTGACCGCATCCCGGTCGGGCCTGGTCCGGCGGGAGCGGCCGTCGGCGGCGGGGAGGTCTGGGTTGCGAACCAGCTCAACGGGACCGTGTCTGAGGTCAACCCCGCGTCAGGGACGGTCGTGGCGACCATCCGCGTGGGCAACGGGCCGGCCGCGATCGCGGCGGCCTTCGGATCGGTCTGGGTCGCCAACGTCACCGACGGCACGATCTCACGGATCGACGCGGCCAGCGGCCAGGTCAGCGCCACGATCCCGCTCGGCAGCGCCCCGGCCGGACTCGCGTCTGGCAGCGGCGGGATCTGGGCGGCGACCTCGGCGGGCCGGCTGCTGCGGATCGACCCCGCGGCGGGTCGTATCTCAGGATCGTTCGCGGCCGGCAGCGACCCCGCAGGGGTGGCCGTCGGAGGCGGCAGCGTCTGGGTGGCGGACTCCGGCGGCACGGTGCGGCGCCTCGACCCGCGTACCGGCCGCGGCACCCTGATCCGGCTGGGCGGCGCCCTGGCCGGGATCGCCTATGGACAGGGCGCCCTGTGGGTCGCGAAGAGTTCCGCGGGGGTGGTCGTCAGGCTCGATCCACGCTCCGGATCCAGGACATCCGTCCGGACCGGCGACGAACCGGGTGCTGTCGCGGCGGCGGGTCGAGATGTGCTGACGACGGTGCTGCCGTCGCAGGCGGCTCACCGCGGCGGCACTCTCACGGTGCTCGCCCATCTTGATCGCGCCGACCAGTCCACCGACCCTGCGATCGCGTTTACCGGCACGCAGTGGCAGCTGCTGAGCGTCACCAACGACGGCCTGGTGACGTACCAGCGGACGGGCGGCCCAGCCGGCAACTCGCTCGTGCCCGACCTCGCCACAGCCTTGCCGGCTCCGGCCGATGACGGCCGCACGTACGTGTTCCACGTCCGCCGAGGGATCAGGTACTCCACGGGCGGGCTGGTGCAGCCTGATGACTTCCGGCGCGGCATCGAACGGGATTTCATCGTCAACAAGGGCGGCGGGCCGGCGGTCTACTATCTGGACATCGTCGGTGCCCGCCAGTGTCGAGCGCACACCGGGCCGGTGCGATCTCGCGAAGGGCATCGTCGCCGACGACAGGGCAGGCACGGTCACCTTTCATCTGGTCGCCCCGGATCCGGAGTTCCTCTACAAACTGGCCTTCTCCTTCGCCGACGCCATCGCGCCTGGCACACCTGATCACCCGATCGCGGCGACCAGCCTTCCGGCCACCGGGCCGTACCTGACTCGTGCGTACGTCCCGCAGCGGCGCTGGATCCTGGTGCGCAACCCGCGGTTCAGGCAATGGTCGAGTCAGGCGCAGCCGCGCGGCTACCCGGACCGGATCGTGCTGCGGCTCGACCAGTCGCCCGGCCTGGCGGTGACCGCGGTCGAGCATGGCCAGGCGGACGTGCTGTTGTCGCCTTCGGTCCGGATCCGCGAACTCGCAACGCGCTATCCCAGCCTGCTGCACATCGGTCCGGTATCGGCCACCATCGGGCTGGTGCTGAATACCCGCGTCTATCCCTTCACGGTTCGGGCGGCCCGGCAGGCCGTCAATTACGCGATCGACAGGAGCAGGCTCGCCGCGATGATCGGCGACCCGCTGACCACGCAGCCGACCTGCCAGATCCTCCCTCCCGACCTGCCCGGCTACCAGCCGTACTGCCCGTACACGCTCAACCCAGGGCCTGGCGGCGTTTGGACCGCGCCCGACCTGGCCCGTGCCGAGCGGCTTGTCGCCGCCTCGGGAACCCGGGGCGCGAAGGTCACCATCGTGGCTGGCCCGTTCGGCACGGCCATACCGCAGCGGTCAACGGGCAGCTACCTGGTGTCGCTCCTGGACCGGCTAGGCTACCGAGCCTCGTTGCGGGTGATCAGTGACGGCAGCGCGTACAACGCCGCGGTGTTCGATTCTAGGCGCCGGACCCAACTCAGCTGGTTCTCCTGGTACACGGACTACCCGGCGCCGTCCGACATGATCGGCCCGACCCTGACCTGCCGGTCCTTCGTCCCGGCCCGCCCCGCGGCGAACCTGAACTCCGCGGAGTTCTGCGACCCGGTCATCGACGCACAGGTCAGCCGGGCTCTGCAGCTCCAGTCCGGAGCACCGAACTCGGCGGAGGCACTCTGGTCACGCATCGACCGTGAGATCGTGAACGAAGCGCCCTGGGTCCCGGTTTACGTTCCGAGGTCCCTTATCGTGATCTCGTCCCGGGTCGGTGATTTTCAATTCGATCCCCGTCTTTCGCTGCTGATCGACCAGTTGTGGGTGCGCTGATGACACCAACCGAACCGCCACAGTCCTGGGACTTGCCTGTGTGGTCGTCGCTCCTGCCGCTCGGCAGGAGCGACGAGACCGGGGGCTACCGGCGATTTTCTTTTACCGAAACCGACCAAGCGTGCCGCAACTGGTTCTTCGCCGCGGCTGCCGATCGCGACATGCGCACCGAGACCGACCGCAACGGCAACTTGTGGGCGTGGTGGGATCCGGCGGCGAGCGCCGAGAACGGCCCAGACAGTTCCCCGGGAGACACTGGCGTGATCGCGACCGGGTCGCACCTGGACTCGGTCCCCGATGGCGGGGCGTTCGACGGGCCCCTTGGCATTGTCTCGGCGTTCGCGGCAATCGACCTGCTCGCCAGGGCGGGAGTGGCGCCGGTGCGGCCGGTCGGCGTGGTCGCGTTCGTCGAGGAGGAGGGCGCCAGGTTCGGGATGGCCTGCCTCGGCAGCAGGCTGCTGACCGGCGCCGTGACTGCCGACGCCGCCAGGGCGCTGACCGACGCGGACGGGGTGACCCTCGCCGAGGCGATGGCTGCCGCCGGGCTCGACCCTGACGCGATCGGAGCCGACCTCGGGCTCGCCGCCAGGATCGACGCGTTCATCGAGCTGCACATCGAGCAGGGCAGCTCGCTGGCCGGGATGAACGCCGCCGTGGGCGTCGCCGAGTCGATCTGGCCGCACGGCCGATGGCGGATCGACTTCACCGGGCGCGCCGACCACGCGGGCACCACGAGGCTGGCCGACCGCCGCGACCCGATGCTGCCGTATGCGGCGACCGTGCTCGCGGCCAGGACGGTGGCGACCGAGCTCGGCGCGCTGGCCACGTTCGGCAAGGTTGTCGCCGAGCCGGGCGGCGCCAACGCGATCAGCTCGACCGTGCACGCCTGGCTCGATGCACGGGCGCCTGACGAGGAGACGCTCAAGGAGCTGGTCAGCCAGGTGACGGCTGTCGCGCAGCTGAGCGGGACCGGCCATGGCGTAACCACGACCAGCCGGTGCGAGTCGTTGACGCCCCTAGTGGAATTTGATTGTGATCTTCGCGACCGGGTCGTGGCGGCACTGGCGGAGCAGGGGACGCAGGCGCCCGTGCTGCCGACCGGAGCCGGTCATGACGCCGGCGTGCTCGCGGCCGGTGTTGGCGACCGCGATGCTGTTCGTGCGCAACCCGACCGGCGTCTCGCACTCGCCGGCCGAGCACGCCGAGCCGCGGGACTGTGAGGCGGGCGTCGTCGCCCTCGCGGCCGTGCTCGAGGAACTCGCCTGCCGATGACGCCACCGCAGCCCGGTCATGGCCAGGAGCGCGCCTGGCTGGCCGAGCTTGCGTGGCTGCCGGGGGTCGGGGTGCTGCCCGACGTGCTGATCGAGGCCGCTGGCGACCGGTTCACGCAGATCACCCCGCGCTCCGGCGCGGCGGGGCAGGCCGGCCACGCGGGCCTGCCGCCGGGCATCATCAGGCTGGCCGGCCTGACCATGCCGGCGCTCGCGAACGCGCACTCGCACGCGTTCCACCGGGCACTGCGCGGGATCACGCAGGCAGGCCGCGGCACGTTCTGGACGTGGCGGGACCGCATGTACGAGGTAGCTGCGCGCCTGGAACCTGACAGTTATCTGGCGCTCGCCCGCGCCGTCTACGCCGAGATGACGCTGGCCGGGATCGGCTGCGTCGGTGAGTTCCACTACCTGCATCACGGGCCGGACGGAACGCCCTACGCCGACCCGAACGCGATGGGCCGCGCGCTGATCCAGGCGGCGGCCGAGGCCGGCCTGCGGATCACGCTGCTCGACACCTGCTACCTAGCTGGCGGGCTCGACCCGGCCGGCTGGTCCGTGCCGCTGGCCGGCCCGCAGGTCAGGTTCGGCGACGGGACGGCGCAGGCGTGGGCGAAGCGGGTCGGCGCCCTGGGTGCCGGCGAGCACGGCATGCTCGGGCCGGGCGCCAGGATCGGCGCCGCGATCCACTCGGTCAGGGCGGTTCCGCCCGAGCAGATGGGCACGGTCGCGGCGTGGACGCACTCGACCGGCGCGCCGTTGCACGTGCACCTGTCCGAGCAGACCGCGGAGAACGACGCCTGCCTGGCGGCCTACCGCTGCACGCCGACCGCTGTGCTGTACAACGCGGGAGTCCTCGGCCCGCGCACCAGCGTGGTGCACGCGACGCACCTGACCAGCGCGGACATGAAGCTGCTCGGCGGCAGCGAGGTGTTCGCCTGCGTTTGCCCGACGACCGAGGCTGACCTGGCCGACGGGATCGGCCCGTTCGGCGCCCTCGCCGCGGCCGGCTGCCGGCTCAGCGTGGGCAGCGACAGCCAGGCGGTGATCGACCTGTTCGAGGAGGCCAGGCGGATCGAGATGTACCAGCGGCTGGCCACCAGGCAGCGCGGTCACTTCACCGCCGAGGCGCTCGGGACCGCCCTGACCTGGGACGGGCACGCCAGCCTGGGCTGGCCCGATGCGGGGGAGATCGCGCCAGGGTCGCTGGCCGACCTGGTGACGATCGGGCTCGACTCGCCGCGGCTGGCCGGGGCGGGCGCTGGCGGGGCTGGGCTGGCGGGGGAGGCCGGGCGCGGGGCCGCTGGCGTCGCGGACGGCGGGGCCGCTGGCGCGGCGGGCGGCGGGGCGGCTGGCATGGCCGACGGCGTGCCGGATCTCGCTGCGCTGGAGGCTGTGATCTTCGCGGCGAGTCCCGCCGACGTGCGCAACGTGGTGATCGGGGGCCGCGACGTCGTCGTCGACGGCCGGCATGTGCTGGTCGAGGACGTTCCGGCCGCGCTGGCATCGGCCGTCCGCGCTGTCCTGGAGTGACGCTGCCGCGCCGGGGACCCGGCCTGGGCGGGGCAGGTCCAGCCAAGCGCTGGGCGTGCGGGTATGTGCCCCGAGGGGGTGCGGTGGGTGCGGTAAGCGGGGTTGCCGAGGGCGGCGGCGCTGCAAGGCGCCGCTGGCTGCCGCTGGGCGCGGCTGGGCGCGGCTTGCGTGCTAGGGACGGATAGCCGGGCAGATTCGGGGTCGTTCTAGGGCTAGAAGTCGCTTTTGGTGCTGTTCTGGTTCCGAATCGCAGTCGATGAATGGTCCATCCATCGGGCTTTTCCGGGATGAATGGACCATTCATCGACTACTGCCGGACCGGCGGGTCCTAGAAGCCGCTGCCGAGCCGCTCGGCGGCCACCGGTCGGGCTTAGCGGCCAGCGAGCGGCTCAGTCGGGCACCGTTCCGGGTCTGGCGAGCAGCGAGCGGGCCTGGCGTGTGGAGGTGAGCCGGACGGGTGGCCCCTTGACAAGGACTATCGGTTAGTTCAGACTAACGGTTAGTGAAGACTAACGGAGTAGATGCGCTGAGCGCACTGGGAGATCCGACCAGGCGCGCGATCTTCGAGTGCCTCGCCCTGCGTCCGATGGCGGTCGGGCAGCTCTCGGCGGAGCTGCCGGTGACCAGGCCCGCGGTGTCGCAGCACCTGAAGGTGCTCAAGCAGGCGGGCCTAGTCACCGACCAGGCCGACGGCACCAAGCGCATCTACCGGGTCAATCAGGAGGGGGTTCGGGCCATCCATTGGTACCTGGACCAGATGTGGAGCCAGGCGCTGGCCGGGTTCCAGCGGGCGGCGCAGCAGATCGCGGACGCCGAACGGCAGGACGCACAGCGCGACTCACAGGAGGAAACATGAATCAGGCCACCATCGCCCCGGTCAGGCAGTCGATGACGGTGCCGATCTCGGCACAGCGGGCGTTCACGCTGTTCACGGAGGGCTTTCACAGCTGGTGGATCGGCCACCACATCGGCACGGCCGATCTCGCCGAGGCCGTGATCGAGCCCATGGTTGACGGCCGCTGGTACGAGCGCGGCGTGGACGGCACCGAGTGCGACTGGGGGAAGGTGCTGGTCTTCGACCCGCCCGGCCGCCTCGTCCTGACCTGGCAGCTCAACGCGAGGTTCGAATACGACCCTGACCTCGATCACGCCAGCGAGGTCGAGGTCCGTTTCATCGAGGAGGACGGCCAGACCAGGGTCGACTTCGAGCACCGGCACATCGAGCGGCTCGGTGCCGGAGCTGACGAACTGGCGAAGTCGGTTGCATCCGAGGGCGGCTGGCCGAGCATCCTCGACCTGTACGCCAAGGCCGCCGGCGAACTCGCGGCGTAGCCGACGCGGGGCGGTGGGCGCGGAGCGCGGCGCGCGCGGGGCGCGGCGCGCGGGGCTGGCTACAGACGGCCAACCTGATGGTAGCCAGCCCAGAGCCTCCCGCCAGCCCGGTCGAGGACCTCGCCGGCCAGCCCCGCTAGCCGGACCGGGTCGTCTCTGGCGGCGATTAGCTCATCGGCAAGCCGCCGGTCGGCGGCCCTCAGCTCCCGCAGCAGCCACTTGCCGCCGCCCAGCCAGCTTCCGGCCAGCAGCAGGGCAAGCTCGGCCGCGCCGCACAGCACGTACCAGCAGATCACGGCCGTCTCGCCGGGGTCGGTGCTGCCGGCCAGGTCATCGAGCAGGTCGGTCAGGCTGTACCTGCGCCGGTCGAGCTCGGCTGGTTCCAGCGTCGGCGGCCCGGCCGCGAGAACGAGAATGGCCTGGTCCCGCACCGCTCGCGCGGTCCCGTCGGCGTCGACCAAGACCACGCCGTCTGCGCACATCCGGGCGAGCGTGGGCCGGCGTCCGGCCACGTCCTTGGCGAACCAGGCTCCGATCGTGCCCGGCTGCTGCACGAACACCTCGGCCGGCCAGCCGCGCCAGATCAGCGACTCGCGGTAGGGCCCCGGCGCGTCGTCGGTCAGGACCACGATGTCCAGGTCCGAGGTGGGCGTGCGCCGAGCAGACAGGACGCCGCCGCCGAGGAACGCGGCGCGGGCAGCAGGGAAACGATCATCGACGAGCGCTCGGGCATCGGCTTGCGGGTCCATGGCACAACTTCAGCCGGTTGCTCGCCGGAGCGCACCTGCTTTTGCCGCGGCATCAGCCCCGCCGCACGGCCAGGCGGCGTGACAGGATGCGCTCGTGAGCACGCTGATCACGAACATCGGTGAGCTGGTGACGAACGCGCCAGCCGGATCCGGCGGGGCGGATGCGGTGGGGCGGCCTAACGAACGCGGGGCGGAAGCGGCGGGGCGGCCCGACGAACGCGGGGCGGATGCGGCGGGGCGGCCCGACGACCCAGGGGCGGGCGGCTTCGCGGCGATGAACGATGCGGCGGTGGTGATCGACGGCGGCTGGATCGCGTGGACCGGACCGGCGGCGCAGGCGCCAGCCGCCGACGAGCGGGTCGACGCGGCGGGCCGGGCCGTCCTGCCCGGCTTCGTCGACTCGCACGCGCATCTGGTGTTCGCCGGCGAGCGTGGCGCGGAGTTCGCCGCCAGGATGGCCGGCATCCCCTACAGCGCGGGCGGAATCCGCAGCACCGTGGCGGCGACCCGCGCCGCCAGCGACGCCGAGCTTGGCGCGAACCTGCGTGGGCTCGCCGCCGAGATGCTGGCGCAGGGCATCACCACGTTCGAGTGCAAGTCGGGGTACGGGCTGACCGTCGCGGACGAGGCGAGAAGCGTCGCGCTGGCCGCGCAGGTCACCCCCGAGGTGACCTACCTCGGCGCGCACGTCGTGCCGCCGGAATTCGCCGCCGACCCGGCCGGGTACGTCGCACTCGCGGCTGGCCCGATGCTCGCCGCCTGCGCGCCGCACGCCAGGTGGGTCGACGTGTTCTGCGAGCGCGGAGCGTTCGACGCCGACCAGGCTCGCGCCATCCTGGCGGCCGGCCGGTCGGCCGGCCTGATGCCGCGGGTCCACGCGAACCAACTCGGCCACGGTCCGGGCGTCCAGGTTGCCGCCGAGGCGGGGGCGGCGTCCGCGGATCACTGCACCTACCTGTCGGCCGCCGACGTCGACGCGCTGGCCTCGTCGGGGACCGTGGCGACGCTGCTGCCTGGCGTCGAGTTCAGCACGAGGCAGCCGTATCCGGATGCCAGGCGGCTGATCGGCGCCGGGGTGACGGTCGCGATCGCCACCGATTGCAATCCCGGCTCGTGCTTCACCTCGAGCATGGCGTTCTGCATCGCGCTCGCGGTCAGGGAGATGCGGATGACGACGCAGGAGGCGGTTTGGGCGGCGACCGCGGGCGGTGCCCGCGCGCTGCGCAGGTCCGACGTCGGCCACCTCGGTGTCGGCGCGCGGGCTGACCTGGTCATGCTCGGCGGCCCGACGCATGCCTACCTTGCCTACCGGCCAGGTGTCCCGCTGGTCGCGGCGGTCTGGCAGGCAGGCCGGCTAGCTGGCCCGCGGGAATAGAGTCGCGTGCATGAGCGAGACGATGCCGCTGTTCCCGCTGGGGGCGGTGCTGTTTCCTGGTCTCGTCCTGCCGCTGCACATCTTCGAGGACCGCTACAAGGAGCTGATCGCGGACCTGCTCGATGGTCAGGAGCCGCGGCAGTTCGGCGTCATCGCCATCCGGGTGGGACGCGAGACCGGGATCGGCGGCGTCTCGGCCCTGCACGAAGTCGGCTGCACGGCAACGCTGCGCGAGGTTGCCAAGGCCGACGACGGTCAGTACGACATCGTTACGGTGGGGGCCGACCGGTTCAGGCTGCGCAGCCTGGGCGACTCACGGCCGTACCTGACCGGGGAGATCGACCTGCTCGACGAGCCGCTGGGCGACGAGAGCGCCGCGGCGCGGGCGGCCGCCGCGGTCCAGCGCGGGTTTCGCGCGTACCTCAACGTGCTGGCTGACCGGGGATCGGCCACGATCAGCGTCCCTGACCTGCCGGACGAGCCGGTTCTGCTCTCCTATCTCGTAGCCGCTTCGATGGTCATCGAGCTGAATGACCGGCAGACGCTGCTGGCCCAGCCCGACGCGGTCAGCAGGCTGTCGGCGGAGCGGGTGCTGCTGGGGAGAGAAACCGCGATGCTCCGCGAGCTTGGCTCGACGCCCGCTCCGGACCTGCGTTCGTCGCCCTACAACCCCAACTGACCGCGCGCAGGGGGGCGTGCGCGCTCGGCAGCGAGCAGTCGGTGCCGAGCAGCCGTGAACGAGTAGTCAAACGCGAGTAGTCGTGCTTTACTGGCGACGTGAATCCGACCCGGCTGTTCGTGCTCGGGGCGCTGGCCAGGCGCGGTCCGATGTACGGCCATCAGCTACGTCGTGACGCCCGGATGGATCGCACCGAGATGTGGTCGGACGTGCGGCCCGGATCGCTGTACGGGGCGCTGCACCGGCTCGCGGCGGAGGGCCTGATCGAGCCGGTGCGAACCGAGCAGTCGGGCAATCTGCCGGCCCGGACGGTCTACGCCATCACGGCGGAGGGCCAGCGTGAGCTGCGGGCGCTGCGGGCCGAGGCGCTCTCCCAGGTCGGGCTGCGCCCTGACCCCGTGGACCTCGCCCTGGTCATGAGCGCCGACCTGGACGAGGACACCCTGCGCGGCTATGTGGAAGACCGGGTGAGGGTGCTGGCAGCGGTCGCGGCCCAGTTCGACCACCACGCCGGCCGCGCTTGGCCTGACCAGACCGTCGCGGACGACCTTGTGGTCGAGCACGCCAGGCTCCGGATCGGGGCCGAGCTCACCTGGCACCAGCTGCTGCTCGACCGGATCGGCAAGCTGACCGCGGACAGTCAGGACCGGATTGGCCAGCTGACCGCGGACAGCCAGGACCGGATCGGCAAGCTGACCGCGGACAGCCAGGACCGGGCCGGCCGCGGCGAACCGGAGGCGCGGTGACCATCAGGCCGCTGCGCCTGATCGGCGATCCCGTGCTGCGAACGGCGTGTGACCGAGTTGCCCGCTTCGACGGCCCGCTTGCGCAGCTGGTCACCGACCTGCTCGACACCGTGCAGCTGCCGGGCCGGGCGGGCCTGGCCGCCAACCAGATCGGCTCGGACCTCGCCGTCTTCGCGTACCACGTCGACGGCAGGCTCGGCTACGTGATCAACCCGGTGCTCGCCGAGACGAGCGGCCTGCAGGACGGTGCCGAGGGGTGCCTGTCCATCCCCGGCGTCAGCGCCAGCCGGGTCCGCGCGGCGCACGCCGTCGTGACCGGCGTCGACCTGGAGCAGCTGCCCGTAACCGTGGCCGGAGACGGTGAGCTGGCCCGCTGCCTGCAGCACGAGACCGACCACCTGAACGGCGAGCTCTACATCGACGGCTTGACCGGCCCGGACCGCGGCGAGGTGCTGCGGGCGCTCCGCAGGCCCTAGTCGATCCAGTACCGGCGGGACGCCGGGCTCGGCCGGCACCAGGGTGTCGAGCTTGCCGCCGCAGGACTCCATCGTCCGGCTCGAGGCTGGGTTGTCGTCGTCGCAGGTCACGGGCACCCGGTCAACGCCGAGCGACCGGGCGACGATCAGCGAGTGGCGCAGGATCTCGGTGGCGTGACCGCGGCGCCGGTATGCGGGCAGCACGCCGTACCCGATGTGCCCGTCTCTGGCGCGCAGGTAGTCGTTCAGGTCGTGCCTGATCGAGACCCGGCCGACGAGTTGCCCGTCCACGTCGGCGACGAGGAATGTGCTCGGCACATGACGCTCGGGCAGATTCACTCCGGCCCGGTTGTCGGCCAGGATCCGCAGGTACCGCGCCCACGGCAGGCCGGGCTCCAGGCCGAGCCCGAACGGGAAGTCGTCGGTGGCCGCCATCTCCTCGTGACCCGCCAGGAACGCGGCCTCGTCATCGGGTTGCAGCGGTCGGAGCCTCAACATCGCAGCAGGCTAGCCCGGCCACGCCGGCCGACTCCAGCGAATTACGGGCCGGCCAGCGCCGGGTACCGGCCGCGGAATCTGATCAAGGGGTCGCCGGATTCTGCGATCGCGTCAACGGCCAGCACGTGGGCGATCACCAGCAGGTGATCGCCGGCCGGCACCCGGCTGATGACCTCGCACTCGATCGCCGCGAGCCCGCCGTCGGGGATCAGCGCGCCGGACGCTGCTCCCCGATGGTGCGCAACGTCATCGAGCATCAGCCTGGCGCCCGGTCGGCCAGCGGCGGCGAATCGTCCGGCCAGCAGCCGCTGGCCGGATGCCAGCACGGTCACCGCGAACCGGTCCAGCCTGGCGAGCAGCTCCGCCGGGTAGGAGGCGTCGATCAGCGAGATCAGGACCAGCGGCGGGCTCATCGACACCGGGCAGAACGCGCTCACGGTCACGCCGACGTCGTCGCGCCCGTCGGCGATGGTCACCAGGGTGACGCCGCTGGCCATAGCCCCGAGCGCGACGGCGAACTCGTGCGGCGAGTCAGCGGCGCTGGTTCGTTGGATCAATGAAATGTCCAGCTGCCCGGCAGCGTGAGCGGTCCGGCGGCGGGGAGGCCGAACCTGGCGGCCAGCTGCCACACCGGACCCCAGCTCTCGGCGAACAGGCCGGCTAGGTGGGCTGCCGGGTCGGCGGTCCGGGCGGAGGCGGCGGCGGCCCGCCGGTCTTCGCTGTTGCTGGACGGCCGGACCCGGTCGAGCGGGCCGATCCTCGGGTAGGTCACGACGGGGGCGGTGCTGGCCAGGCCGGCCCTGCGGCGCGCTATGTCCGCCGCCTCCTCGACGCCGCCGAGCTCGTCGACCAGCTGCCGCTCGTGCGCGTCGGCGCCGGTCCAGACCCGGCCCCTGGCCAGCTCGTGCACCCGCTCGGCGGCCAGACCGCGGCCCGCGGCCACCTTGCCGGTGAAGTCTGCGTAGATATGGTCAAGCCAGGCGTCGACGACCTGCCACTCGTCCGGGCTGAACGGCTTCGCGGTCGAGAACATCGCGGCGTGGCTGCCGAGCACGATCGAGTCGGACGTCACGCCGGCCTTGCCGAGCATCTCGCTGAGCACCGGCTTGCCGCTGATCACGCCGATCGAGCCGGTCACCGTTCCCGGCTGCGCGACGATCGCGTCGGCGGCCATCGAGATGTAGTAGCCGCCGGACGCGGCGACGTCGCTCATCGAGACGACGACGGGCTTGCCAGCGTTGCGGGTCCTGACCACCTCGCGCCAGATCGAGTCCGAGGCGACATACGATCCGCCCGGGCTGTTCACCCGCAGCAGGATGGCCCTGACGTGCGGGTCGGCCGTCGCGGCGCGCAACGCGGTGGTGATGCTGTCCGAGCCCATCGCGCTGCCGGTCATGGGGCTGCGCCCGTTGCGGCCGCGCCTGATGCCGCCGGTCGCCTGGATCAGCGCGATCACGGGCTGCCGCGGGCCGGTCAGCTGCTTGGCCCGGCTGAGGAGCTCCTTCGAGCGCTGGTAGCGCCCGAGATAGAGCAGGACCGGTTCGCTGCCGACCTGCTTGCGTAGCGCTGCGTAGACCTCGTCCCGGTAACCGAGGACGTCGACGAGACCGGCGGCCAGCGCCTGTTCCGCCAGGTAGGGGCCGCCGTCGATCAGGCGGCCGGCCTCCTGCGCCGATATCTCGCCGCGCTCGGCGATCGCCTCGGCGAGCTGGCCGGTGACCGACTCGGCCATCCGCTCGGTGGCCTCGCGAGCAGGACCGGTGAAGCCCTGCTCGGTCAGCTGCTCGGCGGCGCTCTTGTACTCGTGGCGGGCGCCGACCTCCAGGCTCACGCCCAGCTTGTCCAGCGCGCCCTTGAGGAACATGCGCTCGACAGCCAACCCGGTAAGGCCGAGGTCGCCCGACGGCTGCAGGTAGATCGTGTCGAACGCGGTGGCCAGGTAGTACGGCACGTTGCCCGCGGAGAACTCGCCGAACGTCTCGGCCCAGGCCCAGGCGGGCTTGCCCGAGGTGCGGAACCGCTTGATGGCCTCGCGCAGCTCCTGCACCACTCCGAGCCCGATCGGCTTTCCGCCGACCTTGACGATGAGCGCCTTCACCCGGTCGTCGGTCCGCGCCGTCTTCAGGCCGGCGAGCAGGTCGATGATCGTCGGCTGGTGCCTGGACATGATCGCCGAGAGCGGGTCGGGGGGCCTGGTCTCGATGATGCCGTCGGTCAGGTCAAGCTCCAGGATCAGCGGCGAGGTGCGCTGTCCGGTGAGCTTGCCAAGGGGTCCGGCCAGCGGGCCGGTGAGCAACGATTCCATGGAGCCAGCCTAGGTGTGCCGGTTGGATCGTGGTGGATGCGGGCGGCCCGTCGTCGGGCGCCGATTCGGGCCGCCCCCTCGGGCGCCGATTCGGCGGCCCCTCGGGCGCCGATCTGCGCCGCCGACGATTCACCGGACACGCCTGGGGTCAGCTATCGTCGGCAGCGATGACGGTCCACGACGGGAACGGCTGGACCCGGTGCGGCCGAGGCCATCGGCACTGGGGCAGGCACGGGGCAGCCGGGCTGCTGATTGCCGCTCCTGACCAGGCAGGGAACCCCACGGTGCTGCTCCAGCAGCGCAGCTGGTGGGGCAGTCACGGCGGTGCATGGGGTCCGCCTGGCGGCGCGCGCGACAGTCACGAGTCCGTGGTGCGGGCCGCGTTGCGGGAGGCGATCGAGGAGTGCGCGATCGATCCGCGGCCGGTGCGGGTGCACGGCGTGCTGACCGACGATCACGGCGGCTGGACGTATCAGACCGTCCTGGCGAGTACTGTCGTGCCGCTCGCTGCCGCGGCGGTCAGCGAGGAGACCAGCGAGGTCGCATGGGTTCAGGTGGCCGAGGTGGAGCGGCTGAGGCTGCACCCGGGGTTCGCCGGGCAGTGGCCGGCGCTGCGGACGGCGCTCTCGCCGCCGACGGTCATCGTGGACGCGGCCAACGTGATGGGGTCGCGGCCCGACGGCTGGTGGCGTGACCGGGCCGGGGCAGCGCGGCGGCTGTGCGACCAGATCGCCGACCTCGCGCAGGACGGCGTGGCTGGGCTTCCCGAGTCGGCGGGGGTTCCGCCACTCGAGCGGTGGTTCCCGCGCTTCATCGTGGTGCTCGAAGGCGCCGCGAAGGCCGCAGCTTCCGGGATCGGCGGGAGCGCTCAGACCGACCCGCAGGTGCGGATCGTGCAGGCGACGGGTTCGGGTGACGACGAGATCGTCCGGCTGGCCGCCGAGGTCGTCCGGCTGGCCGCCGAGGTCGCCGGGCCGTGTCTGGTGGTGACCGCCGACCGAGAGCTGCGCGCGAGGTGCGAGGCGGCGGGCGCATCGGTGGTCGGCCCCCGCTGGTTGCTCGACCTGCTGTAGCGCGAGTATCGGCCTGAAGGGTTGCGGCTCGATCTTCGAGTCAGGAACATCGAGTGTCACACCTGAGCCAAGGAGCACCTACATGACCGACGACGCCATTTACCGATACGTGCCGCATCACCGGACCAAGCGGAACCTGGAGGGGACCGGGCCAGGACCGGTCAAGGTCGCCGAGCAGATGCCGAAGGGCACGAAGGCCCAGCGGTTCAACGCAAGGCTCGCGGTGATTGTGACCTCAGGCGTCGGAACGATGTGGTGCGCCTACGCCTTCGGGGCGCTGGCCCTGGTCAGCCTGCCGTCGGCGATTACCTCGGGCAGCCCGATCGTCCTGGTCTCCTGGATCTCGCAGACGTTCCTGCAGCTTGTGCTGCTCTCTGTGATCATCGTGGGGCAGAACGTTCTCGCCGCCGCGGCCGACAAGCGGTCTGAGGCCACGTATAAGGACGCCGACGCGGTGCTGCACGAAGCGGTGAAGATCCAAGAGCACCTGCTCGCCCAGGACAGCGTGCTCGCTGAGCTGGTCAGCCGGCTCGCGAGGGTCGAGGGCCACGCTGCCCCCTGAGAAAGTCGCACCCGCTCGCACCGCTACGCCACCTGGAACGACCGCTTGGCCAGTCCGAGCCAGTAACCGGTGATCGTGGTGACCGGGGTCGGCCCGTCGGCCGCGCCAAGCGTCACGAACAGCGGGGCGAAATGCTCGGTCGTCGGGTGCGCGTACCTGGCTCCCGGGGCCCGCGAGAACGCGGCAAGCGTGTCGACGTCGCCCCGGTCCAGGGCCTCGGCGGCCCAGTGGTCGAATTCGGTCGACCAGCCTGGCGGCGGAGCGTCGAACCGGAAGTCGCGCAGGAACGGCAGCCCATGGGTGAGGAACCCGCTCCCCATGATCAGCACTCCCTCATCGCGCAACGGCCGCAGCGCTGCCCCGATCCGCAGCAGCCGGCCGGGATCAAGGGTAGGCATCGAGACCTGCAGCACCGGGATGTCGGCGGCCGGGTACATCACGGTCAGCGGCACGTAGGCGCCGTGGTCTAGGCCGCGGTCTGGCGCGCGGGCGACCGACTCAGTGCCGGTCAGCAGCGACCGGACCTTCCCGGCAAGGCCGGGCGCGCCTGGTGCCGGGTAGGTGGCACGGTAGTACCGCTCGGCGAAGCCTCCGAAGTCGTAGATCAGCGGGGCCGCATCGTCGGTTGCGCCGATAGTCAGCGGCGCAGCCTCCCAGTGCGCCGAGACCACGAGGATCGCCGTCGGCCTGGGCAGCGCCTGGGCCCAAGCCCCCAACTCGGTGGTCCACAGCGGGTCGTCGACCAGCGGGGGCGCGCCGTGTCCGAGGTACATGGCCGGCATCCGGCCCGGCGATATGCCGCGCGCCGCGCGCTCGGTGACCTGAGCGGCGGCGCCGGCCGGCACCCCCTCGTGCTCGGGAACGTCCGACTTGAGTTGCTCGTCCATAGTCCCCAGCCTTTCCGCGCGGGTTCCGCCGACGGCGACCGTCACTGCGTGACAACGGCCGCCACCCTGTGACGGTAGCCCAGCGCCCGGGGCCCTGCGCGGCACGGTCCGCGGCGGGCCACCGACCCGCCTCAAGGAGCGCGGCGCCCAACGATCCGCGGCGGCACCCGACCGGCCTCAAGGAGCGCGGCGCCCAACGGTCCGCGGCGGGCACCCGACCGGTCTCAAGGAGCGCGGCGCCCAACGGTCCGCGGCGGGCACCCGACCGGTCTCAAGGAGCGCGGCGCCCAACGGTCTGCGGCGGGCCACCCGACCGGCCTCAGGTAAGGCGGACACTTTTCCACCGGGGCGGTCAAAAGGTGTCCGCGCTAATGCCGGTGGGCGGCCCGGTGGGCGGGCGTGTGCGCGGGCGCGCCGACTGGCGGGCTGCGGGCCGGCGGGCGGGCGCGCCCGCGAGCGCAGTGCCCGCGTGCGGGCGGATCTTAGAGCGAGGGGGCGTCGCCGGGAAGCTCCGCGTCCACAGGATGCGGCGATCCGAGGCTGTTCGTGCACAGGCCGGTCCGCGGCGGCGAACGGGCGGTCCGCCGGGCTGCAAGCTACGCCCATGGTTGATCGCCTGTCGCTCCAGTGCCGTGAGCTGATCGAATCCCAGTGCGGAGTTCTCGCCCGTTGGCAAGCACCTGATGCCGCGGCTGACCTGCCCGCCATCGACGCGCTGGTGCGGGCGAACCGCTGGCAGACCGTGTACCGCGGGGTCTATGCGGCCTATACCGGGCCGCCGCCACGGCAGAGTGTGCTCTGGGCGGCCGTCCGGCGCTGCGGGTCGGATGCGGCACTCAGCCACTTCACCGCCGCCGAACTCGACGGCCTCACCGACGGGCAGCGCGAGGCCGTCCATGTCACGATTCCCGCCAGGGCGCGAGTCCGGCTGTCGGAAACTGACCCCGGCGCCGGCTTGCCGCGGATCATCCTGCATCGCTCGGCCAGGCTGCCAGAGGCGAGGCACCCGGCTCGCACTCCACCGCGCACTCGCATCGACCAGACCGTGCTCGACCTTGCCGAGCTGGCCCCGACCTTCGACGGCGCCTTCGGCTGGCTGAGCGCGGCCTGCGGCCGCAGGCTCGTGACGCCAGGTCAGCTTCGCGACGCGGCCGCGGCCCGGGCCCGGATGCGATGGCGAGCCGACATCCTGGTGGCGTTAGAAGAGATCACCAGCGGGGTCCATTCGAATCTCGAACGCGGCTACCTGCGGAACGTACAGCGGCCGCACCGGCTGCCAGAGCCGCGGCGCCAGGCCAGGACGAGGCAGGGCATGCGCTCGGCATATCTGGACAACCTCTACGACGAGTTTGGCGTCGCCGTCGAACTCGATGGCCTGGCCGCGCACCCGGCCGAGTCTCGGTGGCCCGACATGCGCAGGGACAGCTTCTTCGCGGGCTCCGGCATCATCACTCTCCGCTACAGCTGGGTCGATATCGCCTCGAGGCCATGTCAGGTCGCGCGCGAGATCGGCCTCGTGCTCCGTCAGCGTGGCTGGACCGGCACGCTCCGTGCATGCCGGGCTTCGTGCGAGGCGCGGCTGCCGTGAACGTGGTCACTTTTCTACC
This sequence comes from uncultured Actinomycetota bacterium, assembly GCA_963720595.1. Taxonomy (GTDB): domain Bacteria; phylum Actinomycetota; class Actinomycetes; order Streptosporangiales; family Streptosporangiaceae; genus Chersky-822. The sequence continues at coordinate 127,812 of CAVRFY010000001.1, forward strand.
GTGACGGTCGAAAGGTGTCCGTGCTCATGACGCCGGCCCCGGGTCGGCCCGGGCTCTGCGCTGGGGGCAGGCCCGGGCTCTGGGCCGGGGGCGGGCCGGGGCTCTGCGCCGGGGGTGGGCGTGGGCTCGGGCGTGGGCTCGGGCTCGGCGGCCGGATCGTGGACCAGCCAGAGCACGCCGAGGGGCGGAACGGTGAGCACTGCCGACGCCGGGCGGCCGTGCCAGGGCACGTCGACCGACTGGACCGCGCCCATGTTGCCGACGCCGCTGCCGCCGTAGTCAGTCGCGTCCGAGTTGATCGCCTCGCGCCACCGGCCGGTCGACGGCAGACCGACGCGGTAATCGTGGTGCGGGTCGCCGGAGAAGTTGACCACGCAGGCCACGGCCGGGGCGCCCTCGTCGAATCGCAGGAACGAGACCACGTTGCCGAACGCGTCGTTCGCGTCGATCCAGCTGAACCCGGCGGGCGAGAAGTCCTCCCGCCACAGCGAAGGCAGCTCGCGGTAGACCGCGTTCAGGTCGCTGACCAGGCGCTGCAGCCCGGCGTGCAGGGGCTGGTCGAGCTGGCCCCAGTCAAGGCCGCGCTCCTGCGACCACTCGGCATCCTGACCGATTTCCGACCCCATGAACAGCAGTTGCTTGCCGGGGTGCGCCCACATGTAGCCGAACAGCGCCCGCAGCGTCGCGAACCGCTTCCAGTCATCGCCCGGCATCTTGCGCAGCAACGAGCCCTTGCCGTGGACGACCTCGTCGTGCGAGAGCGGCAGCGCGAAGTTCTCGCTGTAGGCGTACATCATCGAGAACGTCAGCTCGTTGTGGTGATACCGGCGGTACACCGGGTCGTGCGCCAGGTAGGACAGGGTGTCGTGCATCCAGCCCATGTTCCACTTCAGGCCGAAGCCGAGCCCGCCGAGATGCACCGGCCTGGTCACGCCCGGCCACGCGGTCGACTCCTCGGCGATCATCACAATGCCGGGCGACCTCTTGTAGCACGTGGCGTTGACCTCCTGCAGGAAGGAGACCGCGTCCAGGTTCTCCCGCCCGCCGAGCACGTTAGGCGTCCACTCGCCGGCCTTGCGCGAGTAATCCAGGTACAGCATCGACGCGACGGCGTCCACCCGGAGCCCGTCGATGTGGAAAACCTCCAGCCAGTACACGGCGTTGGCGACCAGGAAGTTCCGTACCTCGCGCCGGCCGAAGTCGAAGATCAGCGTGCCCCAGTCCGGGTGCTCGCCGCGGCGCGGGTCGGCATGCTCGTACAGTTGCGTCCCGTCGAACCTGGCCAGCGCCCACGAGTCCTTGGGGAAGTGGGCGGGCACCCAGTCGACGAACACGCCGATCCCGGCCTGGTGCAGCCGGTCGACGAGGTGCCGGAAGTCATCGGGCGTGCCGAACCTGGCCGACGGCGCATAGTACGAGGTCACTTGGTAGCCCCACGACCCGCCGAACGGGTGCTCGGCCACCGGCATGAACTCCACGTGCGTGAACCCTCGAGCTTGGACATATTCAACAAGGGCCTCGGCGAGATCGGCATAAGAGAGCCCGGGCCGCCACGAGCCGATGTGAACCTCGTACACGCTCATGGGCTGGCGCAGCGCGTCGCGCTCGGCGCGCGCGGTCATCCACTCCTGGTCGCCCCACTGGTAGCCGGACTCGAACACGACCGATGCTGTGGCGGGCGGAGTTTCGGCCAGCGCCGCCATCGGGTCGGCCTTGCGGTGCCAGCTTCCGTCTGATCCGCAGATCTCGTACTTGTACCTCGCCCCGGTGCCCACCCCGGGCAGGAACAGCTCCCACACGCCGGACCCGCCAAGCGAGCGCATCGGGTGGGCGCGGCCGTCCCAGTGGTTGACGTCGCCGATGACCCGCACGCCGCGTGCGTTCGGCGCCCAGACCGCGAACGAAGTGCCGCCGAGGTCAGGCCTGACCCTCGCGCCGAGCACGCGCCACAGTTCTTCGTGCCGTCCCTCGCCGATCAGGTGCAGGTCCATCTCGCCGAGCGTGGGCAGGTGCCGGTACGGGTCGTCGATGACCAGTTCGGCCCCGTCGGCCGAATAGCAGACCGCGAGCCGGTAGCCGTCCGCAGACCCGGGCACCGTGACCGAGAACACCCCTTCGTGCAAGTGTCGCATCGGGTACCTGGTGCCGTCGTCCATGACCGCGGCGACGGACCGGGCCAGCGGCCGCAGCGCCCGGATGACGGTGCCGTGCGGCCCCGGATGGGCGCCGAGCACGGCATGCGGGTCGTGGTGATGACCAGCCAGGATCCGGTTGATCTCGTCGTGGCTGACGGGATCGGCGACCGTGTCTGTCTGGGGGGGCGACCCCCCGGAGCCTGCTGCCGTCATGAACATGCCTCCGCGATCGCGCCGAGCGGGATCGGCAGCCAGTCAGGCCGGTGCCTGGCCTCGTAGACCGCCTCGTAGACCGCCTTCTGCAAGGTCAGGGCGCGCAGCAGCGGCCCGCTGTGCCTTGGGTCGCTGCCCGTGAGCTCCGCGTATCCCGTGCAGAACGCGTCCTGACAGTGCCTTACCCAGTCCGAGGCGACCTGCGCCAGGCGCTGGTCACCGGGGTGCCGCAACGCCCGGTGCCTGGCCGCGTAGTCGAACGAGCGGAGCATGCCGGCGACATCGCGCAGCGCGGGCGCGAACGCCCTGCGGCTGGCGAGCGGCACCGAGGGCTCGCCCTCGAAGTCCAGCACTACCCAGCCGCCGTCGGTGCCCAGCACCTGGGCTAGGTGATAGTCGCCGTGGATCCGCTGGACAGCTACCTCGGTTCCCGGCTCGGCGAGCCTCGCGTAGCAGGCGCGGACGGCGGCCTCGTGCTCGCGCAGCGCAGGAACGACCTTGACGGCCTGGGTGAGCTCGGTCGACATCGCGTCCACTAGGGCGGCCTGCTCGGGCCGCCGCAACATGCTGGTGCCGAACGCGGCCGCCATCTCGGAATGCAGCCGCGCCGTGGCCTGGCCGAGCAGGCGGGACTCACCGGAGAAGTCAGGGTTGGCCGCCTGCAGGCTGGCAGTGGCGAGTGTCCACGCGTCGGTGGAGCGGGCGAAGTAGACCGACAAGATCGCCAGCACCGTCGGCTCCGTGGACGTCGGCTCCGTGGACGTCTGGTCCGTGGACGTCGGGGCCGCGAGTGTCGGCGCCGCGGAGGTCGGCTGCACGGGCATGCCCTGCCCGTTGGCGGCCATCTCAATCCAGCCGAGCGGCGCGGCGACCAACCTGGAGCCGCTCCTCGACAGGGCGGCCGGAACCTCGAGGTCGGGATGGTGGCCGGTGAACGGCCGCCGCAGCAGCTTCAGGATGGCCTTGTCGCCGAACACGATGCTCGTGTTGCTGGCCAGCGCGGGCAGCGTCCGCCCCACGGCCGTCTCGTCGACGAGGGCGCCCGGCTCGGCGGCGAACCGCAGGGTGCCCGCGGTGCGCCCGGCCGCGATGCCGCGCAGCAGGACGGAAGTCAGCTCGGGGTCGCGGGCGGCGTCGTAGGCGAACCTCCCATCGGGCAGCCCGCCGATCGCGGCCTCGCTCAGGGACGGCGGCAGCTCCGGCCTGATCCCGATCGGCACCTGGTAGCTGACCTTCTCATCGCCAAGCCAGACGTCGGCCATCAGGTGCCGCAGCTCGGGGTCGCCGCCGGCCAGCAAGACCTGGGAGGTGATCTCGACCCGGCTGACCTTGGCACCGCTGCCGGCGAACCAGCGCTGGGCCGGCAGCCAGGCCGACAGCAACTCGGCCAGGGCGCTCTGCGTCACCAGACGAGTCAAGCATCCAGCCGTCGCCAGGACCGACCCAGGGCTGGGCTGACCCCTCAGAGTGCCGGTCAGCTCAGTGCACCGGCGGTTCCATGACGAACCAGTAGAAGCCATGGCCGGGCAGCGTGAGCAGATAGCTGAGCTCGCCAACCGGCGGGAACGCGACGCCGCCCATGCATTCGACTGGCGTGTGGCCGTCGAACCTGCTCAGGTCAAGCTCCACCGGCTGCGGGAACCTCGACAGGTTGTTGACGCACAGGATCGGGTTCCCCGGGGCCTGGCCAGGGCCGGTCTGGCCGTGCTCCCTGATGAACGCGAGCACGCTCGGGTTGGAGCTGGTCAGCTCGGAGTACTCGCCGAGGCCGAACACCTGGTGCCGCTTGCGAATCTCGATCATCCGCCTGGTCCAGTGCAACAGCGAGCCCGTGTTGCGCTCCTGCGCCTCGACGTTGATCGCCTGGTAGCCGTAGATCGGGTCCATGTTCGGCTGCAGGTACAGCCGCTGCGGATCGCTGCGGGAGAAACCGCCGTTGCGGTCGGGCGTCCACTGCATGGGCGTCCGCACCCCGTCGCGGTCGCCGAGCCAGATGTTGTCGCCCATCCCGATCTCGTCGCCGTAGTACATGACCGGCGAGCCGGGCAGCGACAACAGCAGCGCGGTGAACAGCTCGAGCTGGTTGCGGTCGTTGTCGAGCAGCGGTGCGAGGCGGCGCCTGATCCCGATGTTGGCCTTCATCTTCGGGTCCTTGGCGTACTCGGCCCACATGTAGTCGCGCTCGTCGTCGGCGACCATCTCTAGGGTTAGCTCGTCGTGGTTGCGCAGGAAGATGCCCCACTGGCAGCCGGACGGGATCTTCGGGGTCTTGGCGAGTATCTCCGTGATCGGGTAGCGCTGCTCCCTGCGCACGGCCATAAAGATCCGCGGCATCAGCGGGAAGTGGAAGGCCATGTGGCATTCGTCGCCGCCGACGCTCGGGTCGCCGAAGTACTCGACCACGTCATCGGGCCACTGGTTCGCCTCGGCGAGCAGGACCCGGTCCGGGTACAGCCGGTCCACCTCGGCCCGCACCCGCTTGAGGTACTCGTGCGTCTCCTTCAGGTTCTCGCAGTTCGTGCCCTCGCGCGCGTACAGGTAGGGCACCGCGTCCAGCCGGAAGCCGTCGATGCCCAGGTCAAGCCAGAACCGCAGTACCTCGATCATCGCGTCCTGCACGCGCGGGTTCTCGTAGTTCAGGTCGGGCTGGTGATAGAAGAACCGGTGCCAGTAGTACTGGCCGCGGACCGGATCGAAGGTCCAGTTGGACTGCTCGGTGTCGACGAAGATGATCCGCGCGTCGGGGTACTTGTCGTCGGTGTCTGACCACATGTAAAAGTCGCCGAACGGGCCGTCGGGCTCGGACCGGGAGGCCTGGAACCACGGGTGCTGGTCGCTGGTGTGGTTCATCACCAGGTCCGCGATGACCCGCATCCCCCTGGCGTGGGCCTCTTCGACCAGTTCCACGAAATCCCCGATGGTGCCGAAATCCGGCAGGACCGCCATGAAGTCCGCGATGTCATACCCGCCGTCTCGCAGCGGTGAGTTGTAGATCGGCAGCAGCCAGATGCAGTCGATGCCGAGCCACTGCAGGTAGTCAAGCCGCGAGGTCAGGCCGCGCAGGTCGCCGGTCCCGTCGCCGTTGGAGTCGTGGAAGCCCCGGATCAGCACCTCGTAGAAGACGGCGTGCTTGTACCACTGCGGGTCCCGCGGCTTGTCGAATGAGAACGAGTTCGGCACCGGCTCGTTGGGAGCCGCGGGGGTCGGCAGGAATGTGCTCGGCGGCGCGGGGGTTCCGTGCGGCTCTGGTTCCGGCTGTACCACGGGGTCTCTCCTGATTTTCCTTACCCGTCCGGGATCTTGTCGTGGGGCGCTCGCTCCGCGCGGCGCGCCGGGCTAGCTCGGGCTCTGTGGCGCGACCGCGGGCCGGGATCGCGTCCGCGCGCTGTTGCCGCCGTATTGTGCCCGATGCCGTGTCTAACGCCTGCATTAGGCCGACCGGTTCCCGTCGCCTGGCTGGTCGGCGAAGACCGTAAAGATATGCGCCGGCGCGATGCCCGGATCTAGGCGCACGTAGTTCGCCTCGCCCCACCGGTAAGACTCGCCAGTCAACTCGTCGGTCACCGTGAATCCCGCGCCGACATCGATGTCAAAGGTGGTCCGGTCCAGCCAGATGGTTGCCTCTCGCGGCTGGTGCGGGTCGAGGTTGACCACGACAAGCACCATGTCGCCGCCCGGGACGTCGGCCGACGCACCCACGGTCTTAGAGAAGCACAGAATCTCTGGTCGGTCCGGAAAATGGAATCGGAGGTTGCGCAGCTGAGCTAGGGCGGGATGCGTCCGCCTGATCGCATTCAGTTGTGTAATGAAGGGCGAGATACTCAGGTTCATTCGAGTGGCCAGGGCCCAGTCGCGAGGCCGGTACTGGTATTTCTCGGAATCCAGGTACTCCTCGCTCCCCGGTCTCAGGGGCGAATTCTCGCACAGCTCATAGCCGGAGTAGACACCCCAGGAGGGGGAGAGCATCGCGGCCAGCACTGCGCGAACCCTGAAGGCAGCCGGGTCGGCGTGCTGCAGGTACCCGCTGAGGATGTCGGGGGTGTTGACGAAGAAATTGGGCCGCATGTAGGCCGCGGCCGGTCCGGCCAGCTCGGTCAGGTACTCGGTGAGTTCGGCTGCCGAGTTCCGCCAGGTGAAGTAGGTGTAGGACTGGTGGAAGCCGATTGCCGCGAGCGTGCGCATCATCGCCGGCCTGGTGAAGGCCTCGGCCAGGAAGAGCACTTGCGGGTCGGTCACGGCGATCTCGCGAAGCAGCCGCTCCCAGAACGGCAGCGGCTTGGTGTGCGGGTTGTCGACGCGGAAGATCGTGACGCCGTGGCTAATCCAGTGCCGCACGACCCGCATGACCTCGGCGTAAATGCCCTCCGGGTCGTTGTCGAAATTGATCGGGTAAATGTCCTGGTACTTCTTTGGCGGGTTCTCGGCGTAGGCGATCGAGCCGTCCGCCCTGGTGGTGAACCACTCAGGGTGCTTGGCGACCCACGGATGGTCGGGCGAGGCCTGCAGAGCCAGGTCGAGCGCGACCTCCATGCCGAGCTTGGCCGCGCGGGCCACGAAGTAGTCGAAATCGGCGAGCGTGCCGAGGTCGGGATGGATCGCGTCATGGCCGCCGGCCGGCGAGCCGATTGCCCACGGCGAGCCGGGGTCGTCCGGGGCGGCGACAAGTGAGTTGTTCCTGCCCTTCCGCGCGGTCGTGCCGATTGGGTGGATCGGCGGGAGGTAAACGACGTCGAAGCCCATCGCCGCGACGGCGTCCAGGCGCCGGGCGGCGGTGCGGAGCGTCCCCGACACGGCCCTGCGCCGGCCGAGCGGGTCCACCTTGGCGCCCTCCGAGCGCGGGAAGAACTCATACCAGGATCCGAACAGTGCACGCTGCCTGTGCACGATCAGGGGGTACCAGTCGGAGCGGGTGGTCAGTTCCCTGAGCGGGAACTCCGCGAGCGCGTCGGTCACCTCGCTCGTGAACGCGGCGCCGAGCCGGTCGACGGCCGCCGCCTTGCCACCGGAGCGCAGCGCGGCTGCGACCTTCTCGTACAGCGCCTGCGCATTGGCCGCCCTGGCGGGGCTGGCCGGGCTGGCCGTGCTGACGGGGCTGGCGGGGCTGGCCTCGCGGCCGGCTTCGCCCGCGGCCAGGCCCGCCTCGCGCGCCGCCCGGTCGAAGAGCAGTGCGCCCTCGGCCAGCATCAGGTCGACGTCCTGCCCGATCGGGACTTTGATCGCCGCGTCGTGCCGCCAGTGGGCGATCGGGTCGCCCCAGGCTTCGATCCTGAAATGCCAGAGCCCCTCGCGGGTCGGGACGACATCGGCGCCATAACTGTCGGCGCCGGCGTTGAGCTCGCGCATGGTGGTGACCGGCCCGCATCGGCCCGCGGGATCGCGCAGCACCACCCCGGCCCCGAGCATCTCGTGGCCCTCGCGGAACACGGTTGCCCGGACTCGCACGGTCTCGCCAGTCACGGCCTTGGCGGGGCGCTGGCCACGCTCGACCGCCGGCTGAATATCGAGAATGGGAATCCTGCCGATCACCACGAAAAGCTACCCAACTGCGGCAGGCGGCATGCACGCGGGCGGTCATTAACGCACGCGTCTGGGCGTCGGCAGCGCGCAGGCCAGGACGCCGGACACCGAGCCCGCGATCGGGGGTAGTTGTTCTCGTCGCTCTCAGCACGCATTAAGGTCACTCAGCGTGAGAGCAATCCGCCGGTTCACCATCCATCCCGCGTTGCCGGGACCGCTAACGCCGTTGCGGGCCCTCATGGGTAACTTGCGCTGGTCGTGGCACGCGCCGACGCGGGCGCTCTTCGCCGAGATCGATCCGCAGGCATGGGAGAGCTCGCGGCACGACCCGGCCGGCCTGCTGGCCAGGGTCTCCCAGGAGCGGCTAGCCGAGCTCGCCGCGGACCAGGATTTCCTGCGCAGGCTCGGCGAGGCGACCAGCGAGCTTGGCGAGTACCGCACCGGTGCGCGCTGGTACCAGCTGTCCGGCCACGGCACCGAAGGCCCGGCGGCGATTGCCTACTTCTCCCCCGAGTACGGGATCACGGCGGCCCTGCCGCAATACTCGGGCGGGCTGGGCATCCTGGCCGGCGATCACCTCAAGTCAGCTAGCGACCTGGGCGTGCCGCTGATCGGCGTCGGGCTGCTGTACCGGCATGGCTATTTCACACAGTCGCTGTCGGCCGAAGGCTGGCAGGCCGAGCGCTATCCGGCTTCGGATCCGGCGGGCCTGCCGATCGCCCTGCTGCGCGACGCGGCCGGGGCGCCCGCCAAGATTATTGTCGGCCTTCCCGGCGGCGCCGAGCTTGCCGCCCACATCTGGGTCGCTGATGTGGGCCGGATTCCGCTCTTGCTGCTCGACTCCTACACCGAGGACAACGATCCGCTGCTCCGGGAGGTCACCGACCGCCTGTACGGCGGGGGGAGCGATCACCGGCTGCGCCAGGAACTGCTGCTCGGCATCGGCGGCGTCCGTGCGGTCAGGCTGTACTGCGCGATCACCGGCCACCCGCAGCCAGAGGTCTTCCACACCAACGAGGGTCACGCCGGCTTCCTGGGCGTGGAGCGGATCAGGGAATACCTGGCCAGCGGGGCCTCCTTCGCCGAGGCCGTCGAGCTGACCAGGGCGGGCACGGTGTTCACGACCCACACGCCGGTACCTGCCGGGATCGACAGGTTCGACAAGGAGCTGATCGCGGGACAGTTTGGGCCGGACGGCGGCGAGCCTGGCCTGCCGATCGAGCAACTGCTCGCCTTCGGCGCCGAGACATATCCGGGCGGTGACCCGGCCGTCTTCAACATGGCCGTCATGGGAATGCGCCTGGCCCAGCGGGTCAACGGCGTTAGCAAGCTGCACGGCGCTGTTAGCAGGGAGATGTTCACCGGGCTGTGGCCAGGATTCGACACCGCAGAGGTGCCGATCGGCTCCATCACCAACGGAGTCCACGGTCCCAGCTGGGTCGCCACCGAGGTCCTCAGCCTGGCTCAGGCCGGCCATCACGCCGGGGCCCCGGACTGGCTGGCCGACGACGGGCCGGCGTGGGAGGCGGTGGCCGCCGATCCCGGCCGGATCTTCCAGATCAGGCAGGTGCTGCGGGCCCGCCTGGTGGCCGAGGCCAGGTTCAGGCTGCGGGCATCCTGGCAGCAGCGCGGGGCGTCGGAGGCCGAGCTTGCGTGGATTTCGGGCGCGCTCGACGAGAACATCCTGACCATCGGGTTCGCCCGGCGGGTGCCGTCCTACAAGCGACTCACGATGATGCTGCAGAACCCGGCCAGGCTGACCGCGCTGCTGCTGGATCCGCAACGTCCGATGCAGATCGTCGTGGCGGGCAAGGCCCATCCGGCCGACGACGGCGGCAAGGCGCTGATCCAGGAGATGGTCAGATTCACCGACGATCCGGCCGTCCGGCACAGAATCGTGTTCCTGCCCGACTACGACATGGCTCTCGGTCACGCGATGGTCCAGGGCTGCGACGTCTGGCTCAACAATCCGCTCCGGCCGCTCGAGGCCTGCGGCACGTCAGGCATGAAGGCAGCACTGAATGGCGCGCTCAATGTCTCCGTCCGCGACGGCTGGTGGGACGAGTGGTTCGACGGAGAGAACGGCTGGGCGATCCCCTCGGCCGATTCAGTGTCCGATCCGCACCGGCGTGACGAGGTAGAAGCGGCAGCGCTCTATGAACTACTCGGCCAGTCCGTGGCGCCGATGTTCTACGACCGCGGTTCCGACGGCGCGCCGCGCCGGTGGCTGGAGATGGTGACCCACACCCTGCGCACGCTTGGCCCGAAGGCGCAGGCGACGCGGATGGTCAGGGAGTACGCAACCGAGTACTACCTGCCCGCGTCGCGATCGTCCAGGACGCTGGCCGACGGCAGCGACCGGCCCTTCGCGGGCGCAGCGGAACTCGCCGCCTGGAAGCAGCGGGTGACCAAGGCGTGGCCCGACGTGCGGATCGAGCTAGTCGAGACCGATGACGGCGAACAGTGCCCTGGCGCGCGGCTCACGGTCCGCGCGGGGGTCGCACTCGGCCAACTGACGCCCGATGACGTGTGTGTGGAGGCGCTGTACGGCCGGGCGGGCGACGATGACGAGATCGCCGACCCGGTCCGCGCCGAGCTGGCGCTCGAGGGACAGCCAGGAGCTGACTCGGTCGCCTGGTACGGCGGAGAGGCCGTCCTCGGCAAGCCCGGGCCCTTCGGGTACACGGTCCGGGTGCTGCCCAGGCACCCGCTGCTGTCGGCCCCGGCCGAACTCGGGCTGGTCACCGTGCCTGGAACGCCAACCGGAATGGTCAGCGGCGACCTGCGTTAACCACGCGCTGCGGGCGCTGCGGGACGATCCATCGCATTTTCTCCCTGTCTCAACGGGAGGTTCGCACCCTTGACTACGACGCATTGTGATTGATGGATTACCGTGCGAAGTAAGGCAACATCGACCCGATGACGTCGTTGGAGTAAAGAGTCCCCCAATTCGTCGCCGAAATTTGTCGCCATGCCAGTGAGAACGGCGGCAAAGCTGAGGTACATGTGACATCCTGTGATTCGACGACTTCAAGGAGTAGTGCCTTTCTTGGTCACTGTCAGTCACGAAGTAGTAACAGAGGTAACAACGAGAGGATCTGTTGCAGTGAGAACTCAGATCAAGCCCGACAGTAGGCTCCTCACGCCCGCCGAGGTTGCGGCCATGCTTCGGGTCGACCCGAAAACCGTGACACGCTGGGCCCGGGGCGGCAAGCTCTCCTCGATCAGGACGCCCGGCGGCCACCGCAGGTACAGCGAGACTGAAGTTCGCGGGTTCCTTGACAGCTGGCAGGGAGTGAGCCTGCCGCGCGCTGTTGGGGAGTGACGACCCGAAATCTGCGGACGTAGCGGAGGGCCTGCCCGTCGGACACGGGCGGGCCCTCCGCCGTCCGGCCCACTGGGTCGGCCCTGCGGCCGGCCGCTCCGTCCGCTCGGTCCGGCCCGCTCGGCCCGACCTGCTCCGGCCGCTGCTCCGGCCCGCTCGGTCCGGCCCGGCCCCGCTCAGTCCGGGCCGCTCCGCCGGGAACCACCGTTCCTCGGCGGCGTAAGATCACCGTGCGCGAACAAGCCGCGCAGCTTTCGGATCGCTCCGTGGTCGGCTGGCCTCGGGACAGGGACCGGCGGGAGGCCGACATGGGCGAATTCGTGCGGGTAGAGGTCGACCAGTCGATCGCCACGATCAGACTGCAGCGGCCGCCGATGAACGCGTTGAACGCTCAGGTCCAGTCGGAGATCGCGGCCGCAGCCGCGACGGTGTCCGACGATCCGCAGGTCAGGGCCGTGATCATCTACGGCGGTGAGAAGGTCTTCGCGGCCGGCGCCGACATCAAGGAGATGGCCGACGCGAGCTCTCCTGCCATCGCCATCCAGGACCGCCGGCTGCAGGATTCCCTGACCGCGGTGGCCAGGATCGGCAAGCCGGTTGTCGCCGCCATTACCGGTTACGCCCTCGGCGGCGGGCTCGAACTCGCGCTGGCTGCCGACTTCCGGGTAGTGGGCGAGGGCGCGAAACTCGGCCAGCCAGAGATCCTGCTCGGCCTGATTCCCGGGGCCGGGGGCACCCAGCGGCTACCCAGGCTCGTCGGCCCTGCCAAGGCCAAGGATCTCATCTTCACCGGCAGATTCGTCGGCGCGGCCGAGGCGCTCGCGATCGGGCTCGTCGACAAGGTCGTTCCCGACGGCGAGGAATACCAGGCGGCGCTCGCCATGGTTGCCAGATACGCGAACGGGCCCGCGGTGGCGCTCCGGGCTGCCAAGCAGGCGATCGACCGGGGCATCGATACCGACCTGGGCACGGGCCTGGAGATCGAGCTGCTCCAGTTCGCCGGATTGTTCGCGACCGAGGACGCGAAGACGGGCATGCGCAGCTTCGTGGACAATGGGCCTGGGAAGGCATCGTTCGCCGGACGGTAGCATGCGCGCAGGGCAGGTCAGCGGCGCCCGTCCGGCCCTGATCGACGGTCCGCCGCACAAGGCGCAGCTCCGGCCGCCGCCTGGCGGCCGGGCGGGACGGAACGAAAATGACACTGGCGGGTGAGGGCGGCCAGGCCGACGACGGCCTGTCGCTCGAAATGGTTGCCGCGGCCCTGCGCGCGGACAGCTCGGACATCGCGATCTATGCCACGGTCCTGACCGAGTCGCTCGGCGATTCCCTGCCCCCGGGCTGCGTGACCGTCGAGCGCGCGAGAAGCCTGTCCGATCGCATGCAGAACCGGCCGGGCACGGTAACCCGGATCTCGGTCCGCCTCGGCGAGAAGACGATGACCTTGGGCACGCAACGCGGCGCTCCGGTTGCCGAGATCTGCCGGGAGGTCCGCGGCATCGTGCTCTCCCGCAACGTCGTCCCGATCGCGGAGTGGGCCGGCGAGCTGGCCAGGGGTCTGGTCGCGCACGCCGAGCAGAACGCCGAGGCCGCGACGGCGTTGCGGCGCCTCGTTGCGGGTGGCTAGCCGGATGACCAGGGCGGCAGCCGCCGTCGGCCGGGCAATCGCGCGGCCAGGCCGCTGCGGCACGTTCGAGGGGCCGATATCGGGGGAATGTCACTGGCCCGAAGTGGTCGGCCTGATTCCGAGGTGGTTCGTTATGCCATCTTCTCGATCGGACGGAGGTGACTGCACCGATCTGACGGCGGTCAGCCAGCAGAAAGCGATTCGTAAGCTATGAGGTCATGAAGGTGCAGGATCGCACGCCCGAGCGCCTCGGGCCGTACCGCCTGGTCAAGCGGCTGGGCGAAGGCGGCATGGGCGTCGTGTACCTGGCCATGGACTCTGCTGAGGCGCCCGTCGCGGTCAAGGCGCTGCATCCCGGCCTGGCGCAGGAGGGCAACGCGAGGCGGCGGATGGCCCGCGAGGTCGAGACGATGCAACGGGTGCGCAGCCGTTACGTCGCCGAGGTGGTCGACGCGGACCTTGACGGCGAACCTCCTTACATCGTGACCAGGTACGTGCCCGGGCTGACTCTTGACGAAGTGGTCGGCAGCGCGGGCCCGGTCACCGGGCCCGCCCTCGCGAGGCTCGCCTACGGGTTGGCCGAGGCGCTGGCTGCGGTGCACAGCGCCGGTGTGGTGCACCGCGACCTGAAGCCGGGCAACGTGATGATCTCCGACGGCGAGCCGGTCGTCATCGACTTCGGGATCGCCCAGCTCCCGGAGACCACGAGGCTCACGCTGACCGGCATGTTCATGGGCACGCCTGGTTACCTCGCGCCAGAGGTCATCGAGGGCAAGGACAGCGGTACCGGCTCGGACGTGCACTCCTGGGGCGCCACGGTTGCCTTCGCGGCGACCGGCAGGCCGCCGTACGGAACCGGCCCCTTCGAGACGATCTTCTACCGGATCATGCACGGGCCGCCGGACCTGGACACGCTGCCGCACCCGTTGCGCCCGATCGTCGTCGCCGCGCTGTCGCGCGATCCGGCCCGCCGCCCGTCGGCGGCCGAGCTCGGCCAGCGGATCGCCGCGATCGACCCGGCAACCTTGATCCCGAGCCCGCCAGGCGCAGCCACGCACCAAGTCGGCGTCGGCCCAGGCGGCACCATCGCCGCCGGCCCTGCGGTGCCGTTCGGGGCGCTGCCGCGGACCGCCGACGATGGCCAGGGCTGGCCAGCCAGGGGCTGGCAGCCGCACGGCCAGCCGGCGCAGGACGGGCAGCAACAGGTGACCAACACCAGGCCGCTGACCACGTCCAGGCCGTCCGACGTCCGCGACCTGCTGCCGCCGGTGAACTATCAGCCCGCCGGCCGGCCCGATCCTGGCGGGCAGGCGGCCGGCGGTTACCCGGCCGCGACGGCGGGCCCGGCGGGCGGATATGCCCCTGCCGCGGGCGCCGGGCTGCCAGGCGGCGCCGGTTTCGCGGGCGGTCCCGGCGGCTTCGCGCCAGGTCAGCAGGGTGATCCCGCCGCCCCGGCGCCAGGCGGGCTATGGTCGGGGCGCCGCACCGACGGCGCTGGCCGGACAGTGGGCCCGGTGTCGCCATGGAGCCCGCTGGTCATCGCGACGATCGCCATGGTCGTCGCGATCAGCGTGATGGCGCCGATCATCGGCACCGGGATCGCGCTCGCGGTCCTGGTCGCGCTGCGCGCCGTCACCACGACGAAAGGCCAGCTGGCCAAGCGGCAGGCCAGCGACGGACGCAGCAGCATGCCGCTGCTTGCCGTGGCGCTGTACCCAGTGGCCGCGCTCCGCGCGATATTCGCCCTGGTGCTGGTCTTGCCGATTGCGCTGCTCGCGTTCTGCGTCGCCACCGCCGCCACGATCATCGCCGTGCCCGCTCATCCCCTTCCGCAGGCGGTGGCGCTCGGCGCCGGGGCGCTGGTCGCGGTCATCGGGCTCGGGCCGGGCTCGTCTGGCAGCCGGTCCGCGCTGGCCAGCCTGTACACCACGGCCGCTCGCAGCGCGAGCCTGCTCGCGATCGCCTACGTGGGAGTGGTAGCTATCGCGGTATGGGCCGGGCTCACCGCGTGGTATCAGTCGCCTGCCCCGGCCTACTGGCCGATCAACCTGCACGCCCAGCTGCTGCATTTCCCGGCGCTGCACACCATGCTCACCGACGTGCGGCAGAACTTGCTCAAGCTGGCTCACCAGATTGGCTTGTGACGCCGCGACGATCGCCCTCTGCGGGTCCCGGCTGGGCGGGCACACCTGGCTGCCCGTGCGGTCCCGGCTGGCGCGGCTGGCGCGGCTGGCGCGGCACCGCCGTGACGCGCGCCTGAGGCTGCGGCGCCCTAGCGTCGTTGGGCTCGCCGTGCAGTTCCGGCTTGGCCAGGCCCAGCGCGATCACCTCGTTGGCCAGCCTGATCCTGCGGTTCACGCCCTCGGAGATCCGCAGCTTGATGTACAGCCGCAGCAGGTGCTGCTTGACCGCGGCCTCGGTGACGACAAGGTCGGCGGCGATCTCGCGCGCCGTAGCTGGCGTGACGAACGCGTCCTCGGACATGGCGGGCCGGCACAGTGACGCGATCACGTCGAGCTCGCGCCTGGTCAGTTCGGGTGCGGCCAGCCTGAGGTGCTCGGCGTCGGCGACTTCGTCAGCCTCGATGCCGAAGATCCTGCAGCGGGCAGTGCCGAAGGTGAGCGCGTCTCCGTCGGTCAGGACGCGCCGGGCGATCAGGCGCCCGTTCACCCTGGTGCCGTTGCGTGATAAACCCAGGTCCATGACGTAGACGTAGGGTCCGCGCCGCACTATCTCGGCATGCAGGACCGAGACGCTCGGATCGGCCAGCCTGATATCCACATGCTTCCCTCGTCCGACCGTCGTGACCGCCGGCTGGAGTGGATGCTGGGCTCCGGTGCTCGCGACCTGGATGTGGGGGCCTTCCATAACAGCACCTTCCGCGCAGGAGACGGCGCTCCATTGCAACATGCCTACCCGACTCAAGAAAGATCCAACCTGGGCATCCCGGACAGAGCGGGGCCGCTCCCTGCGTAAGTATCGGATTCGGCGGGAAAGTACACTTCCGAGCGGGCGGTGTGGAGGCGAGGCAATGGCGCGGCAGCCATCGAAGGGACTCGCGGACGTCGTGGCGGCGGCGACCGCGCTGAGCGATATCGACGGCAGGATCGGGCGACTTTCCTACCGCGGCTATGACATCAACCAGCTCGCCGGCGCGGCGACCTTCGAGGAGATCGCCTTCCTGCTGCAGCGCGGCGCACCGCCATCCGCCGCCGAGCTAGCCGAGTACCACGCCGAGATCATGGCCGGGCGCGCGCTCGGCGAGCTGGTCAGCGCCGACCTGCCGCGGATCGCGCACAGCCAGGAGCCGATGGAGGCGCTGCGCACGCTGGTGTCGCTGGCCAGCGCCGGGGACCCGGACAAGGATTCCAACGCGGCCGGCGCGAACCTGCGCAAGGCGGCCAGGCTGACCGCGCAGCAGCCGGTCCTCGTGGCCGCCTACGAGGCGGCGCGCGGCGGCAGGGAGGTGCCGGACCCCGATCCGCAGCTCGGCCTGGCCGGCAACTTCCTGCTCCAGGTCACCGGACGCACGCCGACCCCGCGGTCCGCCCAGATCCTCGACACCTGTCTGGTGCTGCACGCCGACCACACCATGAATGCGTCCACGTTCGCCGCCCGGGTGTGCGCCGCCACCCTGTCGGACATGCACTCGGCCGTGGTCGCCGCGCTGGGCACTCTCAAGGGCCCGCTGCACGGCGGCGCGAACGAGCAGGTCATGCGGACGCTCGAGGAGATCGCCAAGAACGCCGAGCAGGACCCGGTGCAGGCGGCCGGGAACGAGGTGGCGGCCAGGCTCGGCCGGGGCGAGAAGATCATGGGCTTCGGCCATCGGGTGTACAAAGTAGAAGACCCGCGTGCCACCCATCTGCGCATGATGGCGGCGGAGCTGGCGCAGGCGGCGGGAGACGACACCTACTACCGGATGTCGCGCAGGATCGAGGAGACGGTGCTTGCGGAAAAGGGCCTCTACCCCAACGTGGACTTTTTCGCTGCCACGGTCTATCACTACCTGGGCATCCCCACCGACCTGTTCACCCCGGTGTTCTCGGTCGCCAGGATGGCCGGCTGGACGGCCCACGTGATCGAGCAGCACGCGGACAACCGGCTGATCAGGCCGGACAGCGAGTACATCGGCCAGGCCGATCTCACCTGGATTCCGGTGGCGGCGCGATGACGGGCCGGCACCAGGGAAGACGGCGCAGATCCAAGCGGGCGCCCGTTGACATGACGGCTAGCCAGCCAGGGCAGATCCAGCAGACCGGCCAGGAAACCGGGCCGGGGGCGCCGCTGAAATTCCGGCAGCTGCCGTACGTCGTGGTGCTCTTCTGCCTGGTTGTCGCGCTGGTGCTGATCCAGCAGGGCGTGCAGTTCCTCCAGAGCGGTACGTTGGTACTCGCGGGCGCCTTGCTAATTGCCGCCCTGGCCAGGCTGATCCTGCCGGAACGGCGGGCGGGCATGCTGTCATCGAGGTGGCGCCCGCTAGACGTAGCGATATTCGGGGTGCTCGGCATCGGCTTGCTGGTGGCTGGGATCGTGGTGCCGGCTCCCGGCTGACCGCACGGTGGCTTTGCGTCGCCGGTGTAATCGAGCGAGACATGATGAAGGGATCCGTTGGCGTGTCCAAGATCAAGGTGGCCAATCCCGTCGTAGAACTCGACGGGGACGAGATGACTCGCATTATCTGGCAGTTCATCAAGGATGAGCTGATCATGCCGTACCTGGAGATCGATCTCCGCTATTACGACCTGTCGATTCAGCACAGAGACGCCACCGACGACCAGGTCACCGTTGACGCCGCGAACGCGATCAAGGAGTTCGGCGTCGGGGTCAAGTGCGCGACCATCACGCCGGACGAGGCCAGGGTCTCTGAGTTCGGCCTGAAGAAGATGTGGCGCTCGCCGAACGGCACGATCCGCAACATTCTCGGCGGCGTGGTCTTCCGCGAGCCGATCGTGATCGAGAGCATCCCCCGTTTCGTGCCCGGCTGGACCAAGCCGATCGTGATCGGCCGGCATGCGCACGGTGACCAGTACCGGGCCACCGACTTCGTGGTGCCGGGCCCGGGCACCGTGACGATCTCCTACGTCCCCGCTGACCCCGCCGCCGGGCAGCCTGTCGCCAGGGAGGTGGCCCAGTTCACCGGCGGCGGGATCGCGATGGGCATGTACAACTTCGACGATTCGATCCGCGATTTCGCCAGGGCCACGATGCGGTATGCGGTCGATCGCGGTTTCCCGCTGTACCTGTCGACCAAGAACACGATCCTCAAGGCCTACGACGGCCGCTTCAAGGACATCTTCGCCGAGGTCTTCGACGCCGAGTTCAAGGCCGAGTTCGAGGCCGCGGGCCTGAGCTACGAGCACCGGCTGATCGACGACATGGTGGCCCAGGTCATCAAGGGCGATGGCGGAATCGTCTGGGCCTGCAAGAACTACGACGGCGACGTGGAGTCCGACATCGTCGCGCAGGGGTTTGGCTCGCTCGGCCTGATGACCAGCGTGCTGATGACGCCGGACGGCTCGTGCATCGAGGCCGAGGCCGCTCACGGCACGGTGACCAGGCACTTCAGGCAGCACCAGCAGGGCAAGCAGACGTCGACCAACCCGATCGCCTCGATCTTCGCCTGGACTAGGGCGCTGGCCTACCGCGGCAAGCTCGATGGCACTCCCGAGGTGACGGCTTTCGCCGACACGCTGGAGCGGGTGTGCATCGAGACGGTTGTGAGCGGAATGATGACCAAGGACCTGGCGCTGCTGATCGGCCGGGATGCCCCGTACCTGACCACTGAGGAGTTCCTCGGCGCACTGCACAAGAACCTGCAGGCCGCGATGGCCTGAACGGCAGCCAGGCACCGAGCGAGGAAGCGAAGGAGAACACGTCGATGGCCCGTTCAGGGAAGGTGACCGTGGTCGGCGCCGGCTTCTACGGCTCGACCACGGTGCAGCGGCTCGCGGAGTACGACATCTTCGACGAGGTGGTCATCACCGACATCGTCGAGGGCAAGCCAGAGGGTCTCGCGCTCGACATGAGCCAGTCCCGCCCGATCGAGGGCTTCGAGACCACCGTCACCGGGCAGACGACCGGCCGGGACGGCGAGGGCTACGAGGCGATCGCTGGCTCGGGGATCGTGGTGATCACCGCCGGCCTGCCGCGCAAGCCTGGCATGAGCCGGATGGACCTGATCGGGGTCAACGCCGGCATCGTCCGCAGCGTGACCGAGCAGGTGGTCAAGCACGCGCCCGAGGCCGTGCTGATCGTCGTCTCCAACCCGCTGGACGAGATGACCGCGCTGGCCGCGAAGGTTTCGCAGTTCCCGGCCCACCGGGTCATCGGCCAGGCGGGGATGCTCGACACGGCCAGGTTCAGTTACTTCGTCGCCGAGCGGCTCGGCGTGCCGGTCGGCGCGGTGACGACGCTGACGCTGGGCTCGCATGGCGACACGATGGTGCCCATCCCCTCGGCCTGCAAGGTCAGCGGCACGTCGCTGGCCGACCTGCTCACCGCCGATGAGATCGGGTCGCTGGTCGAGCGCACCAGGAACGGCGGCGCCGAGATCGTCGGCCTGCTCAAGACGGGTTCCGCCTACTACGCGCCGTCGGCCGCCGCGGCCAGGATGGCCAGGGCGGTGGCCCTCGACACCGGAGCGGTCATGCCCGTCTGCACGTGGGTGGACGGTCAGTACGGGATCTCCGGGGTCTACCTCGGCGTAGAGGCGGAGATCGGCGCGGTCGGCATCCGCCGGGTGGTGGAGCGTGAGCTCAGCGACTCCGAGATTGCCGGACTGCGCGCGGCCGCCGACGCCGTCCGCGCCAAGCAAGCCGACGTAGCCAGCCTGTAGCGCCGCCCCGCCCCGCAGCGTCCGGCCCCGCCGCGCCGCCGCCGCGCCGCCGCCGTGCGCCAGCGACATAAGCGGAACCCTGCTGTCGCAATAACGACACCAGGGGTCCGCTACTGTCGTTCGGCTCGCGAGCCGGAGCGCTAGCGGGGCTCGTTGAGCGGAGCGGGGGAGGGGGCGCCGGGCGGGCGGGCGCGTTCGGGGTGATAGGGGCTCGGGATGGGCTCGGCCGGTGATGTTAGGAGCACGGCGGGACGGGCAACTGTGGGGGATGGCTGTACTGAGAGCTGTCGCGCGACCGATGCTGGCGTCGATCTTCATCGTCCAGGGCTACGACACGATGATCAGCCCCGAGCGGGTGGTGAAGAAGGCGGAGCCGGTGGTGCGACCGATCGCCGACCGGGTGACGGTCGTTCCCGACGACACCGAGCAGGCGGTCCGCATCAACGGCGCGGTCCAGTTCGTGGCCGGAATGCTGCTGGCGGCCGGCTGGCTGCCACGGGCGTCTGCCCTGGCCCTCGCGGCCACGCTGGTGCCGACTACCGCGGCGGGGCACAGGTTCTGGGAGGGGGCCGACGAGCAGGAGCAGGCCCAGCAGCGCATCCAATTCCTCAAGAACATGGCCATGTTCGGCGGCCTGCTGATCGCGGCGGGCGACACGGCGGGGCGTCCTTCGGTGGCCTGGCGAAGCCGGCATGCGGTCAAGTCCGCCCGGCGCGACCTGTCGCGCGCGGCGAAGACGGCGCGGATGTCGAGCAAGGTCTCGGCGAAGGCGACCAGGCTCAGGGACAAGCTGCCCGTCGGCTGACCGCCCGGCCGGGATCAGGGAGCGGCTGCGCGTCGGCTGCCTGGCCGGGCTCAGGACAGGCCGGCCGGGTTCAGGGACCGGCTGCCCGTCGGCTGCCTGGCCGGGCTCAGGACCACCGGCCGGCCGTAGACGACTAGGAGGACGCGATGAGCAGCCAGGCAAGCGCAGGACGGCTCGGGCGGTCAGGCGCGCGGTCACCCTGGCTCACGCGCTCGAGTCGTCGGCTCGGCTGCTCGGCGGCCCTTGGGGTGGTCGCCGGAACACTTGGCGGCTTGTTCGGCGGGGCGGCCTACGCCCCTGCGATCGGCTGGGACGCGGCTGCCATCGCCTTCTGCCTGTGGACCTGGCTGGTGACGTGGCCGGCGAGTGCCACCGACACGGCCAACATGGCCAAAGCAGAGGACCCCAACCGCGCGGTCAGCGATGTCATCGCGCTAAGCGCGTGCGTGGCGAGTATCGCCGCGGTCGCCATCGTCATGGTCGCCGCACACTCCGCGAGCGGGGCGTCGGCGGATGTTCTCGCCGCGCTCGGACTCGTGACCGTCGCAGTTTCCTGGTTCACCGTGCACACGATCTTCGCGCTTCGGTACGCGCTGCTCTATTACACCGAACCGGAAGGCGGCGTGGACTTCCACCAGGACGAGCCGCCGTGCTACCGGGACTTCGCCTATCTCGCGTTCACGATCGGGTCCACCTTCCAGGTCTCCGATACCGACCTGCAGACCACCCAAATCCGGGCCACGGTGCTCCGGCACAGCCTGCTCTCTTACTTGTTCGGAGCGGTAATCCTGGCTGTGCTGATCAACCTCATCGCCAGCTTGTGAGAGCCGGGCTGCTCCGCACGCCACCGCCGCCGCGCCGCGTCGCCGCCGCGCGGCACGCAGCGCGGCCTCAGGCGGTCGCGAGCGTGCGCAGCGCCAGTTCGGCGTAGAGCGCGGTGCCATCGGCGATGACGGCGTCGTCGAAGACCGCCTCGGCCGAGTGGTTGTACGGCGCGGTGGCCGGATCCTTGTCCGCCGGGCACGCGCCGATCATAAGGAACGCCCCGGGCACCTGCTCGAGCACGTACGAGAAGTCCTCGGAACCGGTCAGCGGGAACGGAGCTGTCAGGAACCTGCCGTCGCCCAGCAGTTCGCTGGCTGTCTGCTCGGCGAAGGCAACCGCGGCCTGGTCGTTCACGGTCACCGGGTAGCCGTCGACGAACTCCGCGTCCGCCTCGAGTCCGTGCGCCGCGGCGATCTGGCGCACCAGGTGCAGCGTGGCGTCTCTGACCCGGTCGCGCGACCGCGGCGAGAACGTCCTGACCGTGGCAACAAACGCGGCCTCGTCGGGGATGACGTTGTCCGTGGTGCCCGCGTGGAAGCTGCCGACCGTCACCACGACGGGGTCGAAGACGTCGAACCGCCTGGTCACCGTCGTCTGCAGCGCGGTGACCAGCTCGCAGGCAGCCGGGATCGGGTCGGCGGCCAGATGCGGCTGCGAGCCGTGGCCGCCTCGCCCCCTGATGGTCACGTGCAGGACGTCTGCGGCGGCCATCGCGGTGCCCGGCCGGCCGGACACCAGCCCTAGCGGCAGCACGCTCGACGCCACGTGCAGCGCGTAGGCAGCGGACGGGCGCTCGCCCGACGCGTCGAGTACCCCTTCGTCGATCATGATCCTGGCCCCGCCCGCGCCTTCCTCGCCGGGCTGGAACATGAAGATCACGTCGCCGGCCAGGTCAGCCTGCCTGGCCGACAGCAGCCTGGCGGCGCCGGCCAGCATGGCCGTGTGCAGGTCATGGCCGCACGCGTGCATGACTCCCGGAAGCTGGGAGGTGTACGGGACCCCCGTGCGCTCGGTCACGGGCAGCGCGTCCATGTCGCCGCGCAGCAGCACGGTCTTGCCCGGCTGGGCGCCCCGGAGCACGGCGGTGACCGAGGACAGCGCCCGCCCGCTGCTGATCTCGAGCGGCAGGCCCTCCAGTGCCTGCAGCACCTTGGCCTGTGTCTTCGGCAGGTCCAGGCCGATCTCCGGCTCGGCATGAATCGAGTGCCGCAGCTCAGCGATGTCGTCGCTGATGGTGGCAGCGTCGTCCAGGATTCCAGCGCCCATGCGGGACCTCCGTCGCTCGCTCGACTGATCGCCGATGCCGGGTCGGATATTGCGGAATGTCCGTGTCAGCATCGCACAGCGGGTACCGGGCGGTAAGCCGGGTCCGCGGCCTTTCGCCACCGGCGTGCTCCAGCCGGATCGGGTATTCGCCCGGCAGGCTAAGACTGCCTAGACTGATGCGCACACTGCGCGACCGCGTGGTCCTGCCTAGGACGGCAGCTATCAGGCAGGCAGCGGCCGAAGAGGCTGGCTGCCGAGATCAGGGAAAAGACGTGAACGGCGTCGGCTGGGACGCACTGGTCGTCCTCGCCTTCATTCTCATCGGCGGGTTCTTCGCGGCCGCGGAGATGGCACTCGTATCGCTGCGCGAGGGACAGGTCAGGGCGCTGGCGAAGCGGGGCAAGCGCGGCCAGCGCGCAGCACGGCTCGCGCACGATCCGAACAAGTTCCTCTCGGCGGTGCAGATCGGCGTCACCGTCGCGACGCTGCTTTCCGGCGCCTACGGTGCCGCGACGCTGGTCGAGGATCTCAAGCGCTCGCTCGGGCACCGGCTGCCCGCGCACGTGGCCGACGTGGTCTCGTTCGTCGTGGTCACGCTCGTGATCGCCTTCTTCTCCCTCGTCCTTGGCGAGCTCGCGCCCAAGCGAATCGCGCTGCAGCGCCAGGAGCGGATCGCGGTGGCCGCGGCTCCGGTGCTGGACCGGATCGCGGTGATCGCCAGGCCGGTCGTCTGGCTGATCAGCACGGCGGTCAACCTGATCGTGCGGGTCCTCGGCGGCGACCCCAAGGTCGGCCGCGGCACGATGAGCAGCGACGAACTCCGCGACCTGGTCGCCGGGCACCAGAACCTGACCGCCGATGAGCGGCACATCGTCAGCGAGGTCTTCGATGCGGGCAAACGGCAGATCCGCGAGGTTCTGGTGCCGAGGACCGAGGTGGATTTCCTGCCCGCGTCGATGCCGGTCACCCAGGCCGTGGCGGTGGCCGCTAGGGCGACGCACTCGCGCTTCCCGGTTTTCGAGGACTCCTACGACGACGTGGTGGGCTTCGTGCACGCCCGTGACCTGCTCGACCCCACGCGTACCGGTTCGGTGCGGGTCGGCGATATCAAGCGGCAGGTGAAGATGCTGCCGACCAGCAAGACGGTGATGTCGGCATTGTCGGAGATGCGCAAGGACCGGGCGCACCTGGCGATCGTGGTCGACGAGTACGGCGGTACGGCCGGCATCGTGACGCTGGAGGACCTGGTTGAGGAGCTGATCGGCGACATCCAGGATGAGTACGACGAGGAAGCAGATGCCTCGCGCCGGCTCAGAACCGGCGAGATCGAGGTCGACGGGCTGATGAACCTCGACGACTTCGCCGAGCAGACCGGGCTCGAGCTGCCGGACGGCCCCTATGAGACGGTGGCCGGATACCTGCTGTCGGCGCTCGGCCACCTGCCGCAGACCGGCGAGTCCGCCGAGCTTAACGGCAGCCGGCTGACCGTGACCGAGCTTGACGGCCGCCGGATCGCTAGGGTCAAGGTCACCGGGTCAGGCCTAGCCCCCGCTCAGCCCACCTGGACCGAGACGGCCACGCAAGTAAGCTGACCTGGTGTCTGGATCCGACCTCACGGGAAGCCCGCGACCGGTGCTCGTCGTCGACTTCGGCGCCCAGTACGCGCAGCTGATCGCCCGGCGGGTGCGGGAATGCCAGGTCTACTCGGAAATCGTCCCTTCCACGATGACGACGGACCAGATGCTGCAGCGTGAGCCAGCCGCGATCATCTTGTCCGGCGGGCCGGCCTCGGTGTACGCGCCGGGCGCGCCGCCCGCTCCGGCCGGGCTGTTCGCCGCTGGCGTGCCGGTGCTCGGGATCTGCTACGGCTTCCAGCTCATGGTCCGCGATCTCGGCGGCGAGGTGGCGAAGACAGGCTCGGGTGAGTATGGCGCCGCGACGCTGAGCCTGACCGCGCCGGCCGGGTCAGGCGGCTCAGGCGGGCCGGCCGGGCCAGCCGCGCCGGGCAGGCCAGGCGGCGGGGTGCTGCTGGCCGGGCTGCCCGCTTCCCAGCAGGTCTGGATGTCGCACGGGGACACCTGCACCGCAGCCCCCGACGGCTTCACCGTCCTGGCGAGCACGCCGGGCACTCCGGTCGCGGCGGCAGAGAACCCGCCGCTCGGGCTGTACGGCATGCAATTCCACCCCGAGGTCCTGCACACCGAGCACGGCATGGCCATGCTCAGGCAGTTCCTCGCCGCGGCCGGCTGCCGCACCGACTGGACAATGGGCAACGTCCTCGACGAGCAGACCGAGCTGATCCGGGCCACGGTCGGCGCGGGCCACGCGATCTGCGGGCTGTCCGGCGGCGTGGACTCCGCGGTCGCGGCCGCCCTCGTCCAGCGGGCCATCGGCGGTCGGCTGACATGCGTGTTCGTCGATCATGGGCTGCTGCGCAAGGGCGAGGCCGAGCAGGTCGAGGAGGACTTTGTGGCGGCCACCGGAGTCGACCTGGTCGTCGTCAACGCTCAGGCGGAATTCGCCGCCGCGCTGGCCGGCGTCACCGACCCTGAGGGCAAGCGCAAGATCATCGGCCGGGAGTTCATCAGGGCGTTTGAGCACGCTGCCAGGCAGGTCGCGGCCCGCGACGCCAGGGCCTCCGGCGGCTCAGCCGAGTTCCTCGTCCAGGGCACGCTCTACCCCGACGTGGTCGAGTCGGGCGGCGGTACGGGCACCGCCAACATCAAGTCACACCACAACGTCGGCGGCCTGCCCGACGACCTCGGCTTCACGCTGGTCGAGCCGCTGCGGATGCTGTTCAAGGACGAGGTGCGGGCGCTCGGTGCCGAGCTAGGCCTGCCGCCGCGGATCGTGTGGCGACAGCCGTTCCCCGGGCCAGGGCTGGCGATCAGGATCGTCGGTGAGGTCACGCCCGAGCGGCTGCGGATCGTCAGGGAGGCCGACGCGATCGCCCGCGAGGAACTGACCGGGGCCGGGCTGGACCGGCAGATCTGGCAGTGCCCCGTGGTGCTGCTCGCCGACGTGCGGTCTGTTGGTGTGCAAGGTGACGAGCGCAGCTACGGCTATCCGATCGTGCTCCGGCCGGTAACCAGCGAAGACGCGATGACTGCCGACTGGGCTCGGGTGCCTGACTCGGTGCTCGCCAGGATCTCGGGCCGGATCACCAACGAGGTTCCCGAGATCAACCGGGTCGTCCTGGACATCACGAGCAAGCCCCCCGGCACCATCGAGTGGGAGTAGGCGCGCCCGGGCAGCGTCAGGTCACCCGCGAGCGCTCGGCGGGAAGGGCCTGGTAGGACTTGTCGGCGGCGATCTGCCTGAGCCGGTCAAGCGCGTCCCAGACGTCGGTGAACCTGGTCGCGACGGGGACCGGGCCGAGCCGCAGCCGGTCGGGCGTCCGGTAGTCGCCGATCACCCCGGCGGCGATCAGAGCCCGGTTGATCCGCCAGGCATCGCGGTGGTGCAGCGTCACGTGGCTGCCGCGCCGCGCGTCGGCACGCGGCGAGGCTAGCCCGAAGCCGTGCGGCTCGAGCCACTCGTCGGCCAGGTGGATCAGGTAGCTCGTCAGCGCGATGCCCTTCTCCCGCAGCCGGTCGATGCCCGCCTCGGCGAGCAGCCTGGTGCCCTCGGCGACGGCGACCGTGCCGAGGATCTGCGGGGTGCCGGTCGCGAACCGCTCGATGCCGGGCACCGGGTCGTAGGCAGGACCCATGTCGAACTGATCGCTCTGCCCGAACCAACCCCAGATCGGCTGGCGCAGCCGGTCCTGAAGCCCCTTCCGGACGTACAGGAACGCCGGAGCGCCCGGCCCGGCGTTGAGGTATTTGTAGGTGCATCCGATCGCCAGGTCGGCGCCGCTCTCGTCGAGCCTGACCGGCACAGCGCCGACCGAATGGCACAGGTCCCACAGGACCAGCGCGCCCGCGTTGTGCACCAGGCTGGAGATTCGCGCCATGTCGGTGAGCGCGCCGCTTCTGTAGGCGACGTGCGACAGGCTGACCAGGGCCACATCGGGTCCGAGCGCCGCGAGCAGCGCGTCTTCGGCCAGCCCATGGTCCAGATCGGTATGAATCATCCGCAACTCGCGACCGCGCTGGGCGGCGATGCCTTGCAGCACGTAACGGTCGGTCGGGAAGTTGTCGTCATCGGTGATCAGCACGCTTCGACCGGACTGCGCGTCCAGGGCAGCGTTGACTAGCTTGAACAAATTCACCGTGGTCGAGTCGCTCACCAGAACCTGGCCTGGAGCGGCGCCGGTCAGGTGCTCGCCAATCAGGTCTCCCACCTCGGCGGGCAGTCCGACCCAGCGCTCCCAGGACCTGACCAGGCCGGCTCCCCACTCGGCACCCACGACCTCGGCGATCCTGGCCTGGGTCGTCAGCGGCAGCGGGCCAAGCGAGTTGCCGTCCAGGTAGATCGGGGCATCGTCGGCTCGCATGAACCGGTCTCTGAACCTGGCGAGCGGGTCGGCGGCATCGAGGTGCTCGGCGTAGGCCCGGCCCGACGGCAGCGCTGTCACGTGTCCCACATTAGCCAGGGCGGCTCCGGCCGCCCGCCGGTGCCTGTATTGGGAATAATCCCTGCGAAAGCGTCGCCAAGTGAGTACTGTCCCATTGCCGCACGCATCACGGGCGGCACTAGCAGATGAGGAAAGACAGGCACCGGCGTCCGCGCCGGGCGGACGGGTCCTCGTCGCCACTTATCCGCGGAGTCTAGGTGCGGCATTTCGGATACCTGACGGCAGGGCAGGACGAGTCATTGTTCTACCACGTCCCGCAGCCATTCGGCCGGGACAGTGACCGCCAGACGCTCGCCATGGCGCTCGGTGCCACGCTGTATTCGCCGGGGACGACCACCGACTATGCGCTCCGGATCGGTGCGCTGGTCGGACGGGGTGTCACCTCAGCGGTGCTGTGCCTGGAGGACGCGATCAGGGATGCCGACCTGGCCGCCGCCGAGCGCAATGTCGTGGCGCAGATCACCGAGCTCGACCGCGACAAGGCGGCGGTGCCGCTGCTATTCGTCCGGGTCAGGCAGCCCGATCAGATCCGCACCCTGATCAAGCAAATTGGTCCCGCGGCCACCGTGCTGACCGGTTTCGTTTTCCCTAAATTCACCTCGGCCACTGGTGTGGAATTCCTGGACGTCCTCGCGGAGACCCGGGCCGAGACGGGGCTGCCGCTCTACGGCATGCCGGTGCTTGAATCTCCTGAGACGATCTACACCGAGTCCCGCGTCGGCGAGTTGCTCGCCGTGCGCGACCTGCTGACCAGGTACGCCGACGCCGTCCTGGCGGTGCGGATCGGCGCGACCGATCTGTGCGGCCTGTTCGGGCTGCGCCGGAGCAACGACCAGACCGTGTACGACCTCACGCTGGTTCGCGAGGTTATCGCCGATATCGTCAACGTGTTCGGCCGGGATCGCCAGTTCGTCATCACTGGTCCCGTATGGGAGTATTTCGAGCGTGGTGAGCGGATCTTCAAGCCTCAGCTGCGCGAGTCGCCGTTCCGCGGCCGCGACGACCTGCCCAATGCGGTGCGGGTTCGGCGGCAGCTGGTCAGCAGCGACCTGGACGGGCTGCTCAGGGAGGTCGTGCTCGACAAGGCGACTGGCATCGTCGGCAAGACGGTGATCCATCCGTCGCACGTCAGGGCGGTGCACGCCATGTTCGTGGTGACCGCGGAAGAGCACAGCGACGCGCTCGCCACGCTGCAGGAGACCGGCGGCGGGGTGCGATCGAGTGAGTACGCGAACAAGATGATCGAGGGTCGGCCGCATGCCAGGTGGGCGGCGGGGATCCTGCGCCGTGCCGGCGTATTCGGAGTACTGCGGGCGGACCGCACTTTCGTCGACCTGCTCGACATCGAAGACGTCGGCACATGACGAACGGCCCGGCCAGGACCGGCCCTGTCACGCCCGGCCCGGTAACGCCCGGCCCGATAACGCCCGGCCCGGTCATGGACGGCCAGGTCACGCGCGGCCCGGTCATGGACGGCACTGTCGCCGGCGGGCTCGGCATCACGGTGCAGGTCACGCCGTCCTTCCCGGAAGCGGCCCAGTTCGCCGGCGCCGTCGAGATCGGCCTGCGGCGCAACCCGAACCGGGCGCAGCTGCTCGTCTCCCGGGTTCTCGGCAAGCACATTCCGGTTCCCGTCTGCGACGTGCTGTCCGCGGCGCACGCGCTCGGCTCGGCCGTTCGATCGGCCTGCGCCGGACAGACGCCCGTCGTCGTCGGTTTCGCGGAGACCGCCACCGGGCTGGGTCACGGCGTCGCCGC
This sequence comes from uncultured Actinomycetota bacterium, assembly GCA_963720595.1. GTDB lineage: Bacteria > Actinomycetota > Actinomycetes > Streptosporangiales > Streptosporangiaceae > Chersky-822. The sequence continues at coordinate 156,637 of CAVRFY010000001.1, forward strand.
TGTTAGCGCCTCAGACGGCGGCACCGCCCCTTACCTGCACACCACCAGGCGGGCCGCTCCCGGTGCGGCGCGCGTCGTCCGGTTCAGCGAGGAACACAGCCACGCCGTCGACCAGTCACTTGCCCTGCTCGACGACGCGGACCTGCGCGGCAACCGCCCGCTCGTGCTGGTCGACGACGAGCTGACCACGGGCAAGACGGCCGTGAATGCCATCGGCGCGATCCAGGCCGCGTGGCCGCGCGAGCTGTACGTGCTCGCGTCGCTGATCGACTGTCGCGGCCAGGAGCGGCGGACCGAGGTGGCCAGGTCCGTGCGCGCGCTCGGCGCGGACGTGGTCAGCGTCAGCCTGCTCGACGGCCTCGTCAGGGTCCCGGACGGCGCCGCCGCCGCGGTACGCGACTTCGTCGGGACGCTGCCCGAACCGCCCGCCGCGCCGCAGCCGGCCGCGACGGCGCCGGTCCGCTGGCACAGCGTCGCGCTGCCCGCCGGAGTGCCGGCTATCGCCATCCACGGCTGGGGCGCCGCGCAGGAGCTAGCCGCCGTCGAATTGATGCGCGCGGTGGCCGGGTCGCTGCCGGTGCCGCGGGACGCGCGGACGCTCGTTCTCGGCGACGAGGAGCTCATGTACCTGCCGCAACTGCTCGCGCGCGCTCTCGGCGGCCAGGTGCGGACGTCGACCACGACGCGCACGCCGGCGGTCGCGATCGACCGGCCCGGTTACCCGCTACGCACGGCGCTCGGCTTCGCCTCGACGCAGGACGGCCAGCGCCCCGTCTTCGCCTACAACGTGGCAGGCAGCGGTCACGCCGAGCCGGGCAACGCGCCGGGCTTCGACCATATCGTGCTCGTGACCGACGCTCCTCCTGGCCGGCGCACCAGCGGGCTCGTCGCTGCGCTGTCTGCCTGCGCGCGGACCGGCGTGCACGTCGTGACCCTGTGCTCGGGCGGCCGGGGGTACTGACGTTGCTGCACGGCAGTTATCGCGCCGACGAGGTGAGCTTCCTGCTCACCGACCTGTCGGGGCACCGGCTAGAACTCGGCCTGCGCGAGCGGGAGAAGGCGATCCAGGGCGGCCGCAACTACGCCGAGATGCTGCCGATCGAGTTCGAGCCGAGCGCAGAGTACCTGGCCCTGTTCGACGCGTTGCTCGAGCAGTTCGCCGAGCAGATCGCCGAGCATGTCGGCGTGGTGACCGAGCTTGCTCTCGCCGCAAGGGACCGGCCGCCGGTGCTGGTCTCGCTGGCTAGAGCCGGCACCCCGGTTGGCATCCTGATGCGCCGGTGGGCCTTGTTGAGAAAAGAAATCGAGCTGCCGCATTATTCAGTCTCGATCGTGCGCGGACGCGGCATCGATACTGTCGCCCTTGATTACATCGTCGCCCGGCACGACCCGCGTGACGTGCTGTTCGTCGACGGGTGGACGGGCAAGGGAGCGATCGCGGCCGAGCTGACCGCGGCGCTCGCCGCGTACGCCGCGGCTGGCGGCCCGAGCCTGTCCGACGACCTGGCCGTGATCGCCGACCCCGGCTACTGCTCGAGGTTGTTCGGCACCAGGCAGGACATCCTCGTGCCGTCGGCGTGCCTGAACTCGACGGTGTGCGGTCTGGTCAGCCGGACGGTACTGAACGACGAGCTGATCGGGCCGGGGATGTTCCACGGCGCCAAGGTGTACTCCGAGCTGGCGGGCGCCGACCGGTCGGCCCGCTTCCTTGATGCGGTGAGCGGCCAATTCCCGCAGGTCGCGGCCGCGGTCGCGGCGCGCTGGCCCGCTGCGCAGGCCGCCGATCGCCGGGTGACGTTCGCCGGACGGGCCGTGGTGGAGCGAATTCAGGCCGAGTTCGGCCTGGCCAGTCCGCATCTGGTCAAGCCGGGAGCGGGCGAGGCGACCAGGGTGCTGCTGCGCCGGCTGCCATGGCTGGTGCTGGTACGTCCCGACTGCCATGACATGCTCGAGCACCTGCTGCTGCTCGCGAAGGAGCGCGGCGTGGAGGTGGTGGACTACCCCGACATGCCGTACAGCTGCATCGGGCTGGTCCGGCCGCAGGCGGGAGAGGACCAGTAGCATGCCTGGGCCCGTCCTGATCACCACCGACCTGGACCGGACGCTGATCTTCAGCCCGCGGGCCACGTGCCAGCTCGGCGGCGCGTTGCCGGCCGACGCGGTCGAGTTCTCGGGCGGACAGACGGCCGGCGAGCTCAGCCACGCGGCCAGGGACGCGATCGCCGCGCTTCCACCACACGCCTGGCTGTGCGCGGCGACCAGCCGCAGCACCCGCAGGCTGGCCAGGCTGCTGCTGCCGTTCACGGCGCGTTACTCGATCGCCGCCAACGGCGGGGTCGTGCTGGACGGCGGCGCGCCGGATCCGCGCTGGGCGGCGCGTACCGCGGCGCTGCTCGGCAGGGTCGCGCCCGCTGCCGACATCAGGGCGGTCTTCGCCAGCTGCGCAGCCGCCGGGACACCGGGAGCGACCTGGCTGCAGCGCATGGGCGACGAGGACGACATGTGCTGCCTGGCGATCGTCGAGCTGAGCAGGTTCGGGACCGAGCAGCTCGCCGTCGTGGCGGGGCGGTGCGCCGAACTCGGCTGGCAGGCATCGCTGATCGGCCGCAAGCTGTACGCGTTTCCCGACGGGTTCGGCAAGCAGTACGCGGCGGAGTACGTGGCCGGCCAGATCGCGCGGGAGGCCGGTTCGGCGCCGCTCCGGCTCGCCGCAGGAGACACCGAGCACGACCGGCAGATGCTGGCCGACGCGGATCTGGCGTGGGTTCCCGCCGGGTCCGAGCTGGCCGGCCGCTGGCCGGACCCTGGCCACAGGGTCACCGTCACCCGGCTGCCTGGCCATGCCGCCGCTGCCCAGATCACCAGGGCATGGCTGGATACCTGCCAGAGCCGGTGAGTTCTCAGTCCGCGCCGCGCGCGGTGAGCCGGACGCCCGTCGGCGCGGCATGCCTGGCCTGGCCGTCTCGCAGCACCGAATGGATGCTGAAGTACCAGCCGGCGCCGTCGGCGGGGGCAGGGATGTGTACGCCGCCGTCGATCTCCAGCTTGGTGTTGGTCGTGGTCCAGATCTGAGCGGCCGGGTCGTTGGGGCCGGTCGGAGGCGCGTCGCGGCGGGCCGCCACGACGGCCTCGGTCACCCCTGGCGGCAGCGTGAACGTGAGCACCAGCTCCGATCCGGTGTCGGCTACGGCGGCGTGGGCGGGCGCCGCGACCGGCAGGTGCGCGACCGACGGCCCCGCTACGGCCATGCCTCCGTCGACGGTGACCGCGGTGTAGGTGACCGGCCCCCGGCCTGCCTGCTCGTCCACGACCCGGCCCTGGCCAGTTCCGATATAGCGGCTCTTGCGAGCCAGTTCGGCCAGATCCACCTCGGCATCGGGCGCGGCGAGCGCGGCGCGGGCCGCATAGACCCTGACCTCGCCGGCCGGCGGTCTGAGCCAGCCGACCGTTGTCCGCCCCCCGCTGGTGGTGGCCCACAACTCGCCCACCGGCTTGGGCCGCGGCACCACGTGCGCGGTGACGGCGGCGCCCGGCGTGCGGACGAGCGTGCCGACGGCGTCCCGGTACTCGGCAAAGACGTGGTAGGTGAAATCGACCCCGTCCGGCGGGCCCTCGTCACGCCAGGACTGCCCGTCGGCTCGGGCCCGCCGAGGCGGCAGGCGAAGGCCCGCTTCCTTGACGGCCTCGCGCTCGATGACGACGGTTCCGGCGCTGATCGGCAGCACCCAGCTCAGCGTGATGCCACCGGCGTCAGCCCGGGCGGCAAGGCCGGTCAGGTCACGTGCCATCAGCGCCGGAGCCGTCCTGACCGGCGCCGACGTCCGGCGGCCGGCGACCGCGCTGACCTCGTGGCTGACTAGTACGCCGCCGGGAATGCCCGCGTCCTCGAACTCGGTCGAGCTGGTGGTGCCGACTACCCGGGTCTGCGCTCCGTCGCCGGAGGCCGCCGTCATGATGCGGGTCACCTTGTAGGCAACCGGTTCCGGTGCGGGTGCGGGTTCCCAGCGCAGCGCGACCGTGTCGGCGGTGACCTCGGCCCGTAGCCGCTCCGCGGGCGCCAGCGGCATCGCGGCCAGCAGGTCGATCGCCTCGTCGCAGTCGGCGGCCACCGCGAGTATCCGGCCGAGTGCGGCCTCCTTCTCCTGGTCGGGAAGCACCCGTGCGGCCGCGATGTCGGCCTGCACAGACGCCTTCCGCGCGGCGAGGTCGGCAAGCTGGTCGGCGGCCGACTGCTCGTCAGGCCCCGGCACGTCGGCCGCGACCCTGGTGACCCGCGCGAGCCGGTCGATGGCGGCGTAGAGGCGGCCGGCGGCCAGTTCCCGGTCGGCGCTGCGCCAGTCCGACTCTGCGGCCGCGATCACCCGGTTGGCCTCGGCGGTCAGCGCGGCGATCTCGGCGGCCAGAGCTGGCGCCGTCGCGGCCGCCGGGCCAGCCTGCGTCAGCTGGGTGCGCGCGGCCACCGGCCGGCCCTGACCGAGTTCGGCTCGTGCCGCGGCTAGCTGCTCGGCGGCCACGTGGATGGCCTCGAAGCTCGCGCCGCAGTGCGTGCAGGCGACCGCGGCTGCCTCTACCCGCTGGCCGCACGCCGGGCAGAGCTGGTACAGGTCGGCGCCGCAGTACCGGCAGGCCTGCTGGTCGGTGGCCGGCTGCGGCTCACGGCAGTTCTGGCACAGGATGTAGTCGACGGCAGGCGCGACGGCCAGCGTCGCGCCGAGGTCGGTGGCGACGCTTCTGACCGCCTGCCTGGCCTGCTCGCTGGATAGCCCGAAGCCAAAGCCGATCACCCTGCGAACGCACGCCTCGAAGTCCGCCGCGTTGAGCTCACCGTCCACGATGACCTTCTCCGCGACGGTGTCGCGCAGCCGGTCTTTGGCGTCCTCGACGAGGCTGGCGGCGTACCGGGCGGCGTCGCCGCCCGCTAGGTGCTGCTTGGCGTAGGTGAGCAGGTTGGCGACGATCGTCATCTGGTGGTCGTGCAGCCTGCGGTCGTTCTCGGCAGCCAGTTCCGCCTGCCTGGCCTCGATCTGCGGCCCGGTCGCGGTGGGCGCGATGCCGAGGAATGCCCACAGCGTCGCCGACCTGCCGGGGTCGCCGGTCAGCCTGCCGAACTCGTCCAGGTCGCCGCGGATCTGGGCGCGCACGGCAGGCGCGAGCGGCTCGGCATCGACGCCGTCCTCGATCACGTGCTGCCTGGCAGCCCAGACGGCGAAGGCGGCGTCGTCTAGGCCCCTGCTCCTGGCCAGCCTGGCGAGACTGGACATTCTGGACCGCGGCAGGCCCTGGTAGCGCGCGACCAGCTTCTCGGCGAGCGAGTCGAGTGCGCCGTACCTGTCAGCCTCCGCGGCGGCCCTGGCCGCCCTGACCCTGGCTGCGCAGTCCGCACGCCTGGCCGGGTCGAGCAGCACGGATTCCAGGTCGGTGCGGTGCTTGGCCAACTCGGCGGCGAGCGCCTTGTAGTTAGGGCTGCGCTCCTTGTTCCAGAATCCCACTAGAGCGGCGATGCGCGCCCTGATCAGCTCGGTGTCGTCGACGTCGACGGGCAGGTCCACGATGAAGAACGGGTCGGACAGGTCGAGCCTGGACGCGCCGCGCAACCTCGAGAGAACACGCTGCCGGTAGCCGGTCGCGTCGAACGCGCCGACCTGCGTGCCGCTCATCGCCGTGCTCCCCGATATCTCAGGTCTTCTGCTTGAGAGATATCTCAGGTCTTCTGCTTGAGCAAGTTGACCTTGGCTCGCTCCTCCTCGCGCATGGCGCTCGAGGACACGCCGGCCTCGATCCGCAGCACGAGCGGGTCGGCGACCGCGGCGTGGCGGGCCGTCACCTCGATCGTCTGGTCCCGGCCCATGGCGAACGTGACCTCGACCGGAGTGCCGCGGGGGAAACCAGCCGGGATGTTGTCGATCGGGCCCTCGATGATGACCTTGTTGTCGGCGGGCCTGCCCGACTCCACGCTCGTCGCCTGCTCGACTACCTGTATCTGCACGACCCGCTGGTCGTCGACGTTGGTGTAGTAGAGCTCGGAGATCGTGATCGGCAGCGAGTCGTTGGCATGGGCGAGGAAATCCACGTACTCGCTGTTCGTCTCCCTGTCCATCACGATGACACCGAACCCGTGGCTCGTCACGTTGCTCACCTGCGTCTGCACCAGATCGGCCACGGCGGCGCTGGCCAGCCCGTACTCGCTGGCCGTGGTCGCGACAGCGCTGCTCAGGTCGTCCGGGGTGGCATCCGCGATCGTCTGGCCCTGCGCCAGCTTGCCCTGGGCGACTAGGTCGGAGATGACGTAGTTCTCGAGTTCCTTCTTCTGGCCGTAGATCGCCGCGCCTTTGGCCACCGCGAGGTCGGGGTCGGTCAGCTCGGCGGGCGGCAGATCGGGAAACGCCTCGGCCAGGCGCCGTGCCACGCAGGGCATCTTGCTCATGCCGCCGACGAGCAGCACCTTGTCGATGCCGCGCACGCCCTTCTCCTGCGCCGCCGCGAGAACCTTCTGGGTCAGCGCTACCGTCCGCTCCAGCAGCGCGCTGGTGAGTTCCTCGAAAGCCTGCCTGGTCACGGTGATGCTGGCCCGGTCGGCGCCGAACACCACGAGCGCGTCCACCGACTCGCGCGCCGTCAGGGCCTGCTTGACGTCCTCCGCCGAGGTGATCAGGTCCTGTGCGCCGTAAGTGTCGTCGAGCGGATCGCCGGCGGCCGGGGCGGCCTCGCCGAACTTCTGCGACAGGTACTGGGCCAGCCGGTCGTCCCAGTCCGCGCCGCCCAGCGCATGGTCGCCGTCGGTGGCCACGACGGTGATGTTCTTGTCGGCGAGCGTAATCACGGTCGAGTCGAACGTGCCTCCGCCGAGGTCGTAGACGAGGACGGTCTGGGCGGTCGAGCCTTCCTGGGCGAACCCGTAGCTGAACGCCGCCGCGGTGGGCTCGTTGATGATGTCGACGACGTTGAGCCCGGCGAGTTCGCCGGCCAGCTTGGTCGCCTTGCGCTCCTCGTCCCCGAAGTACGCGGGGACGGTGATGACGACGTCACTGACCGGCTGGCCAAGCGCGCGGGCGGCGTCGTTGGCGAGGCTCCTCAGGATCTGGCTGGAGATCGCCGGCGCCGAATACTCCTGCCCATGCGCGGCGAACCGCCAGTCGGCCTCGCCCATGTGCCGCTTGACCAGCGACGCGACATCATCCGGCCGGATCCTGGCCTGGCGCTTGGCCTGCACGCCCACGATCACGTCGGTCGGCGAGTCGAACAGCACCGCGGACGGCGTGGTCGGCTGGGAGTCGGCATTTATGATCACCGCCGGGCGGCCGTACTCGTCGACGTGTGCGATGCACGAGTACGTCGTGCCCAGGTCGATGCCGAAGACCTTGTTAGCCACGGGAAACCTCCATGCTTGGACGCATCATGCGGGCGGCGGCGCGGTCAGCCCGACAGCCGGTGCACCTCAACCTCGGCGACCCGCACGACCGAGCCGTCGGCACGCACGAACCCGGCCCTGATCGTGCTCGCGATCGTGCCGTCGGCCGATGCGTCGGTCGTCGGTATCCGCCGCGCGCCGGTATGGAGCGACGCGTCGAATCGCTCACCAACCGATGGTGTGAACGGCCGGACAGCGCAGGTCAGTTCCATGATCTGGAGCAGCTGCTTGTGCAGCATCCCGACCGGGCTGGCCGGATCGCTCAGCGCGCCGAGGCTGACCATCTGGTCGTGCAGCTTGATCATGCCGGAGACGACCGGGTTCAGCGCGACCGCGATCTCGCCGGAACGGAGCCTCGTGACGTCGTCGTGCAGCCGGGCGATGAGGTCCGTGTCGCGCGACCGCAGCCTGGCTAGCTCCGCGACAGCGTCGGCGACGTTGTCCACGCGGGTGCCGAGCTTGGTCAGCAGGGATTCCGCGGCCGACGGTTCGGGCGGTCGCGGCGGTTCGGCGGGCGGGGACGGTTCGGCGGGCGGGGACGGTTCGGCGGGCGAGAACGGTTCGGGCGGCGGCGGTCCGGGCAGCGGCTGCGGTTCGGCCGGCGGCGGCTCGGCGGCGGGCGGCTCGGGCGCGGCGGCTCGGGCGGCGGCGGCTCGGGCGGCCGCTGCGGTTCGGCCGGCGGTGGTTCGGCTGGCGGCGGTTCGGACTCGGCTACGGGGACTTCGGCCGGATCCGCCGGCTCGGCTGCGGGCGGCTCGGGCGGCTGCTGCGGTTCGGCTGCGTCGCGGCCCTCGGCGGGCAGGCTCACTTGCGGCCCTTCGTCCACGTCATGCCCCAGCCGTAGGCAGCATCGAGCGCGGACTGGGTGCCGTGGATGTAGCGAACCTCGCGGCGAACGGACAGATCGGAGCCGGTGCTCTCCAGCAGGGCGATCGCGCAGGTACGAGAGCTCGGGTCGGCCTCGTCGAGGTGGATCTCGATCGGCGCCCCACCCTGCGGGAACAAGGTCACGATCGCATTCGCGCCCGCCCAGTTCGGCGTCCCCTCGTAGATATAGGTGAAGATGAGGATGCGGCGGATCTCGCCCAGCCTGGAGAGGTCGATCCGCAGATTCTCGCCTTCTGTGCTCTCGCCGGTCCGGTCGTCACCATCGAGCGAGATGATCGGCTGACCGTCGTTACGCGACCGGAACGAGTCGCCCAGCGCCTGCACGACGCCCTTCTTTCCGTTGCTGAGCTCATACAGGCAGGCGAGGTCGAGGTCGATGCCTGCCGCCGCCTGGCGCTTGAAGAGCCCGCCTCCCGACGGCGGCCGCGAGTTCCAGTTCAGGTTGACCCTGAGCTCGCCGCCGGCGCTGCCGCCCTGCTGCTTGCTCAGCGAGACGGTCGGAGCGTTCTTGGTGAGGGTGACCTTGCTGAGACTCACGCCGCCGCCCTTCGGGCGACGGTCTTTGCTGTAGTCGATCGGCATGGTATTGCCCTCCTGGATGTCCTATTCCGGCTGGCGTCCTGCGAACAGCGGCGATGTCAGGTCCCGAGCGGCTCCACCACGGCCGTGGCCTGCGGGGTGCGGTCGGCACGGCGATTGCGCATGATCGACGAGACCAGCGCGGCGCCGATGAAGCCGACCCCGATCAGCCCGGTGACCAGATCGGGAACCTTCACGCGGATCGTGATGAAGAGCAGGACGGCCAGCGACCCGATCGCCCAGTGGGCACCGTGCTCCAGGTAGACGTATTCCGCCAGGGTGCCCTTGCGGACGAGATACACGGTCAGCGCGCGAATGTAGCAGGCCCCGATTCCGAGGCCCAGCGCGATAACGAAGATCTTGTCGGTGATCGCGAAGGCACCGACGACCCCGTCGAAGCTGAAGGACGCGTCCAGAACTTCCAGGTACAGGAACGTGAAGAGGCCGAGTCTGGCCAGGTTCTTGGGGATGCGTACCTGCGGCTCGCCCGCATGGCTCGGCGTCACCGGCAGCGGCATCGGCGGCCTCGACGACCGCCTCTTCTTCCGATTCGAACAACGCGCTCAGGCTGGACACCGCCAGATAGGTCGCAAGCCCGGCGGTGCCCGAGATCAGCACCTGGATCGCGGCGTGGTGGGCGAACGTGCTGGCAGCGGCGATCAGGAAGACGAGCGCGATGATGGCCGAAGCCTGGTCGAGCTTGCCGATCTTGGCTAGCTGGCGCTCGATCGGCGCCAGCCATTTGATCTCCTGGTCCTCGAAGAGGAAGTCCAGGAAGATCATGAGGAGGAAGATCCCGCCGAAGGCCCCGATCGCCGGATGGGCCGCAGTGAGCTTCGCCGCGTACTCATGCGGATGATGCAGGGCGAGGTCGACCGCGTGAACCGGCGAAATGTGCCCGGCGATCGTGACGACGATCAGCGGGAACAGCAGCCGCATGCCGAACACGGCGATCAGCACGCCGACCGTCAGGAAAATCCGCTGCCAATACGGATTCATCTTCTGCAGGACGGTCGCGTTGACTACCGCGTTGTCGAAGGAGAGCGAGATCTCCAGAACGGCCAGGATCGCGACGACCCCCGCCACCTGTGCTCCTCCGAGCAGGCCCGCGGCGGCGATGCCGAGGATGGTGACTGCGATCGGAAGCCGGAACAGTGCCAGCACAAACCCTCCAGTGCCCATGCGGTGCGGCCAGCGCGGCCGGCTGCCTCAGACAGCCGGCCGCTGCCGGTCGCGATAAGAGTCGAGCCTGACGTCAGCCGACGTGGACGCCGAAGTCCGACGCGATGCCCTTGAGGCCGGTGGCGTAGCCCTGGCCGACGGCGCGGAACTTCCACTCGCCGAAGCTGCGGTAGATCTCGCCGAAGACCATGGCGGTCTCGGTGGCGGCGTCCTCGGTCAGGTCGTAGCGCGCGATCTCGCTGTTGTCGGCCTGGTTGACGACGCGGATGAACGCGTTGCGCACCTGGCCGAAGTTCTGCTGGCGCTGCTCGGCCTCATAGATGCTGACCGGGAAGACAACCTTGCCGCACTCGGCCGGTACCGCCGCGAGGTTGACCTTGACCTGCTCGTCGTCGCCCTCGGCGCCGCCGGTCAGGTTGTCGCCCATGTGCTCGACCGAGCCGTCGGGGCTCTTCAGGTTGTTGAAGAACACGAAGTGGTTGTCGGACAGTACCTGGCCGCTCATGTCCAGCATGATCGCCGAGGCGTCGAGGTCGAAGTCCGCGCCGGTCGTGGTGCGCGGATCCCAGCCGAGTCCGACGACAACGGCGGTGAGGCCGGGTGCCTGCTTTGAGAGCGAGACGTTGCCGCCCTTGCTCAGACTGACGCTCACGATTGCTCCTTGGTGAGAATAAGACTGTACGAATGTGCGCAGTCACTGCCAGCTGCCGGCGACGTCACGCATCAGCGACATTATACGGTCCTGGCAGTACAAAAGAAGGAAGATGAGTCGTCGGCATAAAAGCATACTACAAGATGATATGAGGCGCTTATCACGGCGCGATTTCTCCGGTCGTGTCCGTTCCGATGCGCGTGAGCCTGGTAACCGGGGGACCGGCTCGTGGTCAGCTGCGGTTGCGGCGACGAACCTTTTGGCGCAGCCCGATCAGGAGGGCGGCGACGAGGGCGGCAGCTACCGGGATGGCGCGCTTGAGCACCGGCATCCCTGCGACCTTGAACAGGTTGATCGCATCGTCTTCCAACTGGTGCGCTGCCTCGCGGGTGGTCGCGGCATAGTGCGCGGCCGGGGTAGCGGCAGCAGCCGGGGTGGCCGCAGCAGCCGGGGTGGCCGCAGCAGCCGGGGTGGCGGCAGGCTGGGCGGCTTCGGCGGAGCCGGCTGCGGCCTGCCCGAGATCCAGGCCATGATCTGCCAGCTTGGCCTTGATGTCGACCACCGACGCGGGGCCGATGCCGTCCATCGCCAGCAGTTCTTCCTCGGTCCTGGTCGCCAGCTGGCCCACGGTCTCGATGCCCGCACGCTGCAGCGCGCCGGCTGCCCGGGCAGGCAGGTGCAGGTCGTCGACCGACGCACCGCCCGCAGGGGAGGGCGCACCGCCGGCTGCCGAAGGCGCGATGCTGTCGGCCGCGCCGGCGGCGGCGGTCTGACCCGCGGGAGCAGCAGGCTCAGCGGCTCGCTCAGCGGCGCTTGCCTCGGCTGTGGCGGGTCCGGACCCGGCCGCGCCGACGTCCGCGGCGAGCGTGGCGGCCAGGTTGTTCGCGAAGATGCTGAGCAGCTTCCCGCCGACCTCGTTCATCACGCCGCGGCCGAACTGGGCCGGCTTACCTGTCACGTTCAGCGTGGTCAGCACGACCACATCGGTGTTGGCGCCGCGATCCTCGAGCACCGAGCGCACCGTCGCGGACGCGGTACCCGCTCCCCGGGTTTCCTTGCCCGACGCTTCAAGGCGCACCACGCCGGTCGACTTGTCCCGCTCGACGAAGCGGGCCGTGCCCGCGTAGGTCATGTTGATCGGGCCGACCTTGACCTTGATCCTGCCGCGAATCTCGTCGCCGTCGACCGAGTCGATGGTGGCGCCCGGCATGCAGGGCGCCACCTTCTCGACGTCGAGCAGCACATCCCAAGCCCGGTCCCTCGGGACCGGGACGGTGAATGAGTGCTCTAGTTCCATTTGTTAAACTCCCGCCGCCGCTGCCAATGCTCGGCCGGTCAGGACCCGCGCCAGGTGGCGCCGGTAGTCGGGCGCTCCGTGCAGGTCCGCCGGTGGTTCGGTCCCGTCGGCTGCGCCTGCGGCGGCGGCGTTCAGCGCGTCGCGGGTCGCAGGAGCGCCCGCGGCGGCGGCCTCGGCGGCGCCGGCCCTGACCGGCACCGACCCCATATTGGTCAGCCCGATCCTGGCTTCGGCCACGTGCCCGTTCGATCGCCTGGCCAAAGCGGCCACCCCGACGATCGCCCACGCCTGCGCGGTCCGGTGGAACTTCTCGTAACGATAGCCCCAATCCCCGCCGAGCTTGGGCACCCGTACCCCAGTCAGGATCTCTCCTGGCGCCAGCGCGGTAGTGAGGTAGTCGACGAAGAAGTCGGCGGCGGCGATCTCGCGCTGGCCACCAGGGCCGCGCGCGATCATCGTGGCCTCGAGCGCGACCGCCACCGCGGGCAGGTCGCCGGCCGGATCGCCGTGCGCCAGCGACCCGCCGAGCGTGCCCCGATGCCGAACGGCGGGGTCGGCGACCGTCTCCGCCGCCTGGGCGAGAATGCCGCAATGCTCGCCGATCAACGGGTCGTGGACCACTTCGTAGTGGGTGGTCCGCGCGCCGATCATCAGTGAGTCGCCTGCGTCGGCGACGCCGCGCAACTCGTCCAGGCCGCCGAGGTCGACGAGCAGGTCGGGGTAGGAGAGCCTGAGCCGCAGCAGCGGCAGCAGCGACTGCCCGCCCGCGATGACCTTGGCGTCCTCGCCGCCGGCGGCCAGCGCCTGCACCGCCTCGTCGAGGCTGGCCGGCTTGACGTAATCGAACTTGGCCGAGATCATGCCGCACCTCCATTGGTGTTCGCGGCCGCGATTGCGCGCCACACCCGCTCTGGCGTACACGGCATCGTGACGTCGCTGACTCCGAGCGGACGGAGCGCATCCACGATCGCGTTCACGACCGCTGGGGTCGACGCGATCGTGCCGGCCTCGCCGACGCCCTTGACTCCCAGCCGGTTGCCTGACGGGCTCTCCGTGCGGTCCGTGATGTAGGACGGCAGGTCGGCCGCCGACGGCAGCAGGTAGTCCGCCATCGTGGTGGTGAGCAGGTTGCCCGCGTCGTCGTAGACCGCCTCCTCGTAGAGTGCCTGGCCGATGCCCTGGGCGATGCCGCCGTGCACCTGGCCGTCCACGATCAGCGGGTTGACGACCTTGCCGATGTCATCAACGGCCACGTATGACCGGATCCTGACCATCCCGGTCTCAGTGTCCACCTCGGCCGCGCACAGATGCGTGCCGTGCGGGAACGAGAAGTTCTCCGGGTCGTACGTGTGGTCGGAGTCCAACGAGGGCTCCATGCCGTCTGGCAGGTCGTGCGCGGCAAACGTGGCGAGCGCAACCTCCTGGATTGAGCGCCCCTGCTCGGGGTCGCCGCGTACCTGGAACCGGCCGGCCACGAACTCGATGTCGCTCTCGCCGGCCTCCATCATGTGCGCGGCCACGCGCTTGCCCTTCTCGATCACCTTGTCACAGGCGCCGACGAGGGCCATCCCGCCGACCACGAGCGACCGCGATCCGTAGGTGTCCATGCCCTTGTGCGAGACCTGCGTGTCGCCGTGCAGCACCCGGATGTCCTCGAACGGCACGCCGAGCTGGTCGGCCGCGATCTGGCTCCACGCCGTCTCGTGGCCCTGGCCGTGCGCACTCGACCCGGTGACCACCTCGACCTTGCCGGTCGGCAACATCCTGATCGAGGCGTGCTCCCAGCCGCCAGCCCCGTAGGACAGCGAGCCGAGCACCCGGGACGGGGCCAGGCCGCACATCTCGGTGTAGGTCGAGACGCCGATACCCAGCCGGACGGAGTCGCCACGGGAGTTGCGTTCGGCCTGCTCTGCCCTTAGGGCGTCGTAGCCGAGCAGTTCCTTGGCGCGGTCGGTCGCCGCCTCGTAGTTGCCCGAGTCATAGGTCAGGCCGCAGATGGTGGTGTACGGGAACTCCTCGTGCTTGATCCAGTTCCGCTCACGCACCTCGAGCGGGTCCAGGCCAAGCTCGGCCGCCAGGTCGTCCATGATCCGCTCGATCGCGAAGGTTGCCTCCGGCAGGCCCGCGCCGCGGTAGGCGTCGGTCGGCATCTTCGTGGTGAAGATCCCGGTGCACTTGAAGGAGTAGGCATCCATCTTGTAGATCGCGGGGAACATGAAGGCGCCGAGAATCGGCACCCCTGGAGTGACCAGCATCAGGTAGGCGCCCATGTCGGCCAGCAGGTCCACGCTCAGGCCGCGGATCTTGCCGTCGCTGTCAGCCGCGATCTTGATCCGCTGCCACTGGTCGCGCCCGTGGTGCGCGGTCATGTTGCCCTCGCTGCGCGACTCGGTCCACTTGACCGGCTTGCCGAGCCTGCGCGAGATCAGGACCGCGAGCACCTCCTCCGCGGTTACCTGGAGCTTGGATCCGAACCCGCCGCCCACGTCGGGGGCGATGACCCTGATGTTGTGCTCGGGGATGCCGAAGAATGCCGCGATCGCGAACCGCAGCACGTGCGGGATCTGGGTGGCCGACCAGAGCGTGACCTCCTCGCCGATGCTGGAGCAGGCCACCGCGCGCGGTTCCATCGCGGACGGGATCAGCCGCTGCTGCCGGTAGTCGCGCTCGATGACGACGGGCGCGCCCGTGAACGCAGCGTCCAGGTCGCCGTTGGCGAACACCCACTCGTAGCTCTTGTTGCCCGCCTCGTGCACCTTGGGAGAACCCTCATCCAGCGCGGTGCGCATGTCGAGCACCGGCTCGAGCGGCTCGTAGCCGACGTCGATCGACGCGAGCGCGTCCGCGGCGGTGTACTTGTCGCGGGCGACCACCACCGCGACGGCCTCGCCGACATAGCGGACCTCCTCGGTCGCCATCGGCGGGTGCGCGGGGATCACAATGTCGGGCGTGACCGGCCAGGCGCAGGGCAGGCTGCCCTGTTCATCGGCGAAGTCCGCCCCGGAGAACGCGGCCACCACTCCTGGCAGTTGCCTCGCGGCGCTGACGTCGACCGAGGTGATCCTGGCGTGCGCGTACGGGCTGCGCAGGAACGCCATGTGCAGCATGCCGGGCAGGACGAGGTTGTCGGTCCAGGTGGTCTGGCCGGTGACCAGCCTGGCGTCTTCCTTGCGGGTGCGCGCGCGGCCGACTTCGGCGACCGGCGCGTCAGCGGTAGCGGTCACTGACCGGCTCCTGCCTGTGCGGCGCGCCGGACGGCGCGGACGATGTTCTCATAGCCCGTGCAGCGGCAGAGGTTGCCCTCGAGGCCGTCGCGGATCTGCTCGTCGCTGGGGTTGGGGTTGTCCCTCAGCAGGTCTGCGGAGGCCAGGATCATCCCCGGCGTGCAGTATCCGCACTGCAGCGCGTGCTCGGTGTTGAACGCCTTCTGCAGCGGGTGCCACTCGCCGTTGGCGAGACCCTCGATCGTGGTGATCTCGGTGCCGTCCGCCTGCACGGCCAGCACCGAGCAGCTCTTCACCGACATGCCGTCCATCAGCACGGTGCACGCACCGCAGTTGGAGGTGTCGCAGCCGATCGGGGTGCCGGTCTTGCCGAGCACATCTCGCAGATAGTGGACTAGCAAAACCCTGGGCTCTACCTCGTCGACATAGCCGACGCCGTCGACGGTCACGTTGATCTTGGTCATGCGCGGGCTCCTCTTGGGAACGGCTGATGCGCCTGATGCCAAACTTAGGGCCGCCGGGCGCGGCGCACCAGTCCCCATTCCCCGGATCGACTGGCCCGAACTACCGGCCAGGATGCGCCTCGCCGCTCGCTAGCCGAACCGGCCGTTCACGTAATCGGCGGTCCGGGGGTCGGCCGGCGACTCGAAGATCTGCTCGGTCGGGCCGGCCTCGACGATGTGCCCTGGCGTCCTGTCGGTGGCGAGGAAGAACGCGCACTTCTGCGAGACGCGGGCGGCCTGCTGCATGTTGTGCGTGACGATCACGATCGTCACCTGGTCCCGCAACTCCGCGATGGTGTCCTCGATTCGCCTGGTCGAGGTGGGGTCGAGCGCGGAGCATGGCTCGTCCATCAGCAGGACGTCGGGTGAGACGGTCAGCGCCCGGGCGATGCACAGCCGCTGTTGCTGGCCGCCGGACAGGGACCCGCCGGGAGTCCCCAGCCGCCGGTGCACCTCGTTCCACAACCCGGCCCGGCGCAGGCTCGCCCCCACCAGTTCGTCCTTGTCGCGGACCTTGATGCCCGCCAGCTTCAGGCCGCTCGCCACATTGTCGTAGATGGACATGGCCGGGAACGGGTTCGGCTTCTGGAACACCATGCCGATGCGCCGCCTGACGTCGGTCGGGCGCTGGGCCGGATCGTAGATGTCGGTGTCGTCGAGGAGGACCTCCCCGGCGAGGGAGGCGCTGGGCACCATCTCGTGCATCCGGTTCAATATGCGCAGGAAGGTGGACTTGCCGCAGCCTGAGGGGCCGATCAGGGCCGTGACGGTGCCTGGATCCATGGTCAGTGACACCCGGTCGAGCACCTTATGGTCGCCGAACCAAGCGGAGACGTTGCGCGCCTGCAGGCCAACCAGCACGCGCGTTGGGTCAGCGGGCGCAGGCGGTTCGTCGATCTCCAGGATCGCGGTCTGGTCATGACTGAACCCGGGAACCAGCGGCGGAAGCTCGGCAGTGCGCTCAGGCGCCGTCTCGGTACTGGAGAGTGTCTCCGCGGAATCGGACGTCATCTGGTCTGTGCTCCCTGCGATCGGAGGCTCGGTCATCGGGTTAACCAGCCGGTCAGTACATGTTCGGCAGCAACGCTGCCAGGCTCTGATACAAGTTCCACAACACCGCCAAGCCCGCCGGCATCACGGCGAGGTAGGTCAGCCATGGCGACCAGCGGGCCGCCGCGACGGTCGCGGTCGCGGAGACGATCACCAGCGCAAGTCCCCAGACCATCGTCAGCACCAGAGCGCCGTTGTCACCGCTCAGCGGGAGTTCTGATGGAGTGAGGCCGGGCCGGCCGCCGGGGTCCTGCGCCGGAGTGGTGCTCAGATCCGCGTCGAGGTAGCAGTAGGTGGAGGGCACGGTTGCCGAGCACGCGGTGACCATGATGAGGCGGTTGGGGGTCGGGTCCTTGACTAGGTGGCTCGTGTCACCCCAGGCCATCACCGTGTAGACGGATCTGCCCTGGCCTGTGATGAAGGTGATCTTGTCGCCATGCCGGAGCTGCGTCAGACGGGCGAACGGGCCGCCGAACGTGATCCGGCGCCCGAAGATCTCGGTCAGGCCGCTCTGGCCCGGCAGCGGGGTATCGCGCAGGTGCCCGGGACCCAGAGTCAGGTTCTCGGGCGAGGTGCCCTCGACGACGACCATGTTCTTGATGCCGATCGCGGGGATGTCCAGGATCGCGACCGGGGTTCCTGGAGTTGTGGCGCCAAGCGGTGCGACCTGGTTTCCCAGCTCGATCCTCAGTCCCGGATACATGGTCGTCTGCGCCCGGGCCTCCTGAATGCCAGAGAAGCCGTACAGGTAAGCAAGGAAGCCAAGCAGGAAGACGCCGAGCAGGGTCAGGCCGACGCCAGCGCCCTGCAGCCTTCGGTTGGCGGGGGTGGCGGGCACGGTGCCACGAGCGCCCGCGGCCGGGGAAGGCCCGCCCTGCGACGGGACGAGCTTGGCGAGGTCGCCGGCCGAGTCCGCCGAGTCGCCAAGCCGATCGTCGCGAAGGCTGACGCCCGAGTCTGACGATCCTACGACCGAGTCCATCTCACCTCCTCCCGCTGTGCGCAGCGCCTGGCATCAACGTGCGACCTGGCGCCGCCGTCGGCGCAGCCAGCTCCCCAGCGCGGGTGGCACGACCACCGCGACGATGATTGCGACCGCCGTGAGGACGCTCAGCAGCAGCTTGTTGGGTGAGTTCGCGCCGACCAGGACCACTTGACCTGCTACCGGGACCGATTGCCCCGAGACCGGGGTGGTACCGGAGACTGGAGTGCTGGGCGTCGGGCCTGGACTGATGGCGCCGGGCGACGGCGAGCCGCTGCTGGAACCAGGAACAGTCGCCTTGCCGTTGACTACCACGCAGTTGAGCGGCTCGCCGACCTTGTCGCACGGGGATGGCTGCGGAGCGGTAGTGAGCAGCGTCAGCACCCCGTTGGTGAAGGTCGGGTTAGCGCAGTTGCTGATGCTCGCTGAGATGTGCCCAGGGATCTTGTCTACCTGGAGCAACCCGCCCTTGACCAGGTTCAGGGGCAGCGGCGAGTAGCCGAGGGCCGCGACTTCTCGCTGCCCCGCGCAGAGCAGGTAATTCACGAAAGCGCTGAGCGTCTTGCCCTTGGCGGCGCTGAAGTTCACCGGCAAGTGGGTACCTTGGCGCGGCGCGATCAGGTAGCTGTAGCTAGACAGCGGGTATGAGCGCGGGTCCGTGTACGAATAGACCGAGTCAAGGTTCTGCTGCAGGAAGTCCGGGCTCGATGCTGTCTCGTTGATGACTGCCTGCGTCAGCGCGACCGCAACGTTAGAGGCGCTCGGCAGGACGTAGTAACCGGCCGGGTTCAGCAGCTTGACCACGGGGTAATGCGCGTTGAGCGCATAGGCATACTCGTCATAGCCGATCGCGCCGTTACCGTAGCTCGCGGTGATGTAGGTGGCGACGTTGTCCGAGCCGTTCTCGGACTTGGCGCCCGGGAACAGGGGGTAGAACTCCGTCTGCCCGCAGGGATTATGAACCGTCAGGTTAAGGCTGGCCGCGCGTTGCTTGCAGAACGCGTCCCACTGAGTCGGGAATACATGGGCCATCCACCGGGTGAAGAAGAACGTGGCACCGGACCCGTCTGACCGGATGACGGGCGTGATCGGCAGGTTGGGCAACTGCTGGCCGGCGTCCTTCGTGATCTGCTTGTTGTCCCAGTTGGTGATCTGGCCGATAAAGATCTTCATGAGGGTCAGGCCGGAGAGCCTGAGGTTCGTGAGCAGGTGGCCAGCGACCTCGATGTGATACATGAAGGCCGTGCCGCCGGCGGTATCGGGGATATAGGAAAATCCCTGAGTCGGATGCTCCGCTCCGGTGCCGCCGAGCTGATCCTGGCCGTTGCGGAAGGGCGGGTCGCTGGCCGCGAAGTCATCCTGGTTAGCCATGTAGTCAGCGCGTCCTGCCGCCGATCCGTCTGGGTTGTAGTTGACGACGACGCCGCTGGGTCGAAGGTCCTGCTGCCACTGGTCCAGGGCGACGGCGCTCCAGGTCGACCCGGAGCCGCTGATGGCCACGTAGGTGGCAGCGTTCGCCGACTGCATGCCTGCGGTTGCCGTGCCGAGGGCGAGAAGCGTGGCGGCCGCGGTCTGCACCGAAACGCGCACGAAACGGGGAGTCACGGCGTCCTCCTGATGATTATGAAGCGCAGCCGGCGGAAGCGCCGCAGGGCTGGCATGATGCCACTCCCTGCCATGCTGACCACGAGTGATGACGCGCCGCCCAGGGCCGCTAGGCCGCCGGTGATCAGCAAGATCGGCAGGGCGTAACGGATCAGCCCCGTTGTCTGCTGCGACTTCAGTGCGACGGTGACGATGTGCGGGCCGCTGGTCGGCGGGGGAGGCGGCGGCGAAGGGCTCACGCTCGGGCTGCTTGTCGGGCTGGAGTGGTTGGCCGAGGGATGGTTGCCCTTCCTGGTCAGAACCAGGCTTATCGCGTGCTGGGCCTGCGCCCGGAGCTTTGCCGGGAGGGGCAGGTATCCGAGGGGAAGCGTGCCGGGCTGGACCCCCGGCGTCTGGCCGGGCCCGGTGATGAAGCTCAGGAAGCGCGCGATGGCGGCGGCCTTCTTGGTCGAGACACCGCTGGTCGGAACCATCGCGTAGATCACCATGGTGAGCGGGTAGGCGCCGGCACTCTGCTTGTCGTAGCTAACGTCCTGGGTGACCTTCTGGCCCGTGCCAGTGTCACGCAATGACGACAGGGCCGCGGTCATGGATCGCAGGCTCGGTGCAACGTAGCGGCCCTTGGCGTTGAGGATCTCGGCAGTCGGGAAGTGGTATGCAGCGGCGTCGGCCTGGTCGAGTACGGCGAACAGGCCGCGCTCGCCCGGTGGCTCGACCTGGTCCCTGGAGAAGTTCCCGTACTGGTCCTTCACCCAGGAGGTGCCGGGATCCCAGTTCTGCACCTGATACCCGGCCACCGACGTGTCGCTGCCGCCCAGCGGGAAGGTCGGGTTGTACCTGTGCGCGATGATCGGGTAGTTGTCCTGGCCAGTGAACGAGTCGGTCGGGTACTGCACACCGAGGTAGTTGGTGTTCACGTGCATGCCCCACGGGTCGAACTGGCCCTGCACGAATCCGCCGCCGGCCAGATCGTGCGCGATCCAGCGGGTCACCTCCCACGTCATATCGCTGTGACCGGACATCACAGTGGGAACCTGGAATGCGCCGCCAATCCCAGTGGGGGTCTTCACCTTCGGATTGAGGCGCTTGAACTCGGGGTCGACGTACATGCTGATGGGATTGCCGTCTACCGCGCCGTCGCAGCCGATTCCCTTGGGCGGCTTGCCTGTACCGCAGCCAGCGTTGTCGAAGTTGTATGACACGGTCAGTAGCTTGGCGAGCAGGCGCGGGTCGAGCTTCAGGGTCCGGACCGGCAGTCCGGTCACCGGGCTATCCACCCAGTAGGCGACCGACACGGCCGATATGGCGATCGGAGCGTAGGCGTAGGTGTACTTTCCGCTCTTGACCGGTCCGGGCCGCGTCGTCAGCGCGACGTCGCCAAGACCTAGCGGCACGTCCTGGATCGCCGAGGGCTCGGTAATCGACGCGTTGTAAACGATGGTCAGCGGATTCGTGCTGCTCGAGCACAGGTAGGACCGCCACTGGCTCATCGCCCGGAGCATCATGGGGGAGCCGAGCACGGTGAAGGCCGTGTGCTTGATCGGGCAGTTGGCCGGCAAGGGGGCGAACTTCAGCGGCACGATGATCCGCTTCTTCCAGGAGCATTTCCCGGTGGAGCTGATGAAGGCAAACTCGCCTAGATCGCTGCCGCCAACGTCGATGCTGTGATCGGAGCAGCTGATCGGGTTCGTGAACGGGTTGCCGCCTTGGGCCGGAACGATGACCAGCGAGCACTCATGGCTCGGACTGCAGCCGAGCATCTGGTTCTCTTGGTCCGTGAAAATCTGAATGTCAGTCTGCCCGGAGCCGTTTGGAGCGCTCGTCGCGTAGGTCGTGTTCTCGGGGCCGAAGGGCCCGAAAGCGCCCTGGACACCGCCATTGTTCGCGCCGTAGCACTGGTCGAACGAAGTTGGCCGGGGCGTGTTGCACTCCGCGATCATGACCGGGTAGTCAGTCGCCGTTGGGTCGTAGAAGGGATTGCTGCTCGGCGTGAAGTTGGTCCAGGAGACGTGCAAGACCTCGTTGAACACGTTGGTGGTCTGGCTCACCGTGACCGTGCTGGCGTGCTTGAGCTTGCGCTGATGGACCGGGTCCCAAAGGCGCGGCCCGACCACGGTGGTGCCTGGCGGCCTCTTCCTCTTCTTCTTCGGGCTCTTGCTCGGGCTGGGGCTCGGCTTGGGGCTCTTGCTCTTGCTCGGGCTCGGGCTCGGGCTATGCTGGGGCTCGGGCTATTGCTGGGGCTCGGGCTATTGCTCGGGCTGGGGCTGGCTGATGGGCTCGCGCTCGGCGACGAAGCGAACGAGGCCGCGCGAGAGGAGGGCGGAGACGGCAGCAGTAGAACGCCGATCGCGATGGCCGCGATGCCGCCAAGTGCGCGAGCCGGCCGGAAGGTTCCCAGGGGACTCATGCTTCTGCCCCCTCCCGGGCTATCTTGCGGGCCTGTCGTTTCGTGAGCTCGCCAGGGGCCGAACCACCGAGCCTCCGCGCGATTGCGAACAGCGCCAGCACGACGACCACGAGCACGAAGCCGGCTCCGAATCCGCGCTGGTCGTAACGCGGCGTCGCGAATACGTGCACCGCGTTGAAGATGAACAGGGGCAGACTGGCCTGCGGTCCGCCGAAGGGGTTCAGCGCGAGCTCCTTGGTGTAGCCGGCCACGAGCAGCACCGGTGCGGTCTCGCCGATGCCGCGGGCCATGGCGAGCACGACCGCGGTGGCCAGGCCTGACCGCGCGGTGGGCAGCACGACCCCGAGAACGGTTCGCCACTGGGTCGACCCCAGCGCGTAGGACGCTTCCCGCAAGGTGCCTGGCACGATCCTGAGCACGACCTCGGAGGCCCGGGCGACGATTGGCATGATGGTGATCCCGATCGCGATCGCAGCGCAGATTCCGCTCTTCTGAAGCCCGAAGGTAAGGATCAGCAGGGCATAGACGAAGAGGCCGGCCACTAGGTCGGGAAGTGCGGTCATGGCCTCCACGATCGTGCGTACGATCCGGGCCAGTTGACCGCCCACCTCGGCCAGGTACAGCGCCGTCGCGATGCCAAGGGGCATGGCGAACGCCGTGGCCAGCAGGAGCTGCTCTAGCGAGCCGATGATCGCGTGCAGGACACCACCCACGGACAGCGGGGTGTCAGGTCCGGCGAAAGCCAGCGACTGGGTCCAGAAATTGAGATGGGTGACGGCGCTCGAGCCTCGCAACAGCGTATAACCGACCTGCTCCGCGACGATCACGAAGGACACGACACCGCCAGTGCCCAGCGCGACCGCCGCCAGCCGGCTCGATGCCTCCAGCCGGTCCCATTGAAGTCGTGCCATCACCAGGTAGAGAAGCAGGAAGACCACGTACCAGCAGATCCAAAAGCCCACCACGCCCGTGAAAGGCAGTACTCGCTCGTAGAGCAGCCAGACCAGGCCGAGCGCGCCGACGGCCGCGCCCGTGACGGTGGCCGTTCCCTCGGGAGTTGTCCGCCTGATGACGACCCGAGGCTCCAGGGGCGGCGCGAGCGTCTGTGCTGCCAAGTCCTCGTCACCCCTTCTCAATCTGCCGTCGCGGCGCCGGACCGCGACCTGCTGATGACGACGGATGCGAAGCTATTGATGATGAGGGTCATAACGAAGAGCACGAGGCCACACGCGAGCAGCGCGGAAATACCTTTCGTGTCGTATTGCGTGTAGTAGTTGGCGATCTCGGCGGTGATCGAGTTGCCGCCGCCTTCCAGCACGCGATAGTCGAACGTGTAGGTCAGTGGCGTCAGGATGAAGGTGACAGCGATCGTCTCGCCCAGCGCGCGGCCGAGGCCCAGCATGCTCGCGCCGATAACTCCCGCTCGGCCGAACGGCAGTACCACCGTCTTGACCATGCCCCACCGGCCTGAGCCGAGCGCATAGGCCGCCTCGCGCTCCCCCTGGGGCGCCTGGGAGAAGACCTGCCGAGACAGCGAGGTGATGATGGGGATCACCATCATGGACACCACGACGCCCGCGATAAAGGGAGCACCGACGAAGTTGCTGAGGACGTTGGACTTGGTGAAATGAAAGAACGGGATGAAGCCAGCATGCTGCGCAAGCCAGCCGTCTAGGCCGAGGATCCTCGGCATCAGGTAGAAGACTCCCCACAAGGCGAAGATGATGCTGGGGATCGCTGCCATCAGGTCGATCACGGCGATCATCGCCCCGCGCAGACGAGGCGGCGCGTACTCGGAGATGTACAGAGCCGTCGCGACGCCAACCGGAACGGCGATGACGAGGGCGATGAGTGCGATCATTATCGAATCCGGCAGCAACGCGGCGATTCCGAACTGGTTGCTGGTCTCGGGCAGGAAGTTCTGGGTGGTGAAGAAGCCAAGGCCGGCGCGTTGCAGCGCGCTCAGCGACCGCAAGATCAGGAAGACCAGGATCATCCCGGTGATCACGAGCACGGTGATGCCCGAGCCCCGCAGGATGCCGCGGAAGACCTTGTCCCCTGCTGACGGCCTGGCGACGATCAGTCGTGGCTCGTCGTCGGCCACCGTGCCGGAGGACTCGGGTGTCAGCAGGCCGGTCATGACACCCTCTTCCCCGTCTAGTCAGTAACCTCGCGGCATGCCAGAGGCAGCGGCTTTACCGCTACCCGGTCAAATGCTGACCGACCCATCTGAAGTTCAATTGGTAACTAGGTGAACTGAAAGCAAACAAAAAGTGTCACAGCGGTAAGGATGTCCGCAGCCGTAGATGCAGGAGCCGCCAGCCCACACCAAGCGGCTGGCGGCTCCTGCATCGGATCAAATGCTAGGTGATGGTGACGTCGAAGGTGGTGGCGAAGCCGCCGAGGTTGACGGCCTTCTTGAAGGCGGTGCTTGTCAGGGCCATGTTGAGGGCGCTGGCTGCTTTGCTGCTAAAGGCGAGCTGGCTGGCGCTGAAGGACTCAGTGGCTGGCGGGCCCGCGCTGCTATCGCTTGACAACACCCCACCGGTATAGGCGATGGCGGTGCGTTTGGTAGCGGTGCCGATGAAGCCCTTAAGGCTGGCAGTGTAAAAGTCCAGCTCTAGGCCGGTGATGGTGACGGTCTGGCTGTGCTGGGCATTGATGAGGACAAGGCTTCCGCCCAGCTCGATGACGCCAGAGAAGTTGCCGACCTCACCGGTGCCGCCGGTGACCGTGAAGGTGAAGGCGTCCGAACTGGTCCGGCCGGTGGTGCCCGCGGTGTAGGCGGAGGTGGCGCCGGCACCGGGCAGGAGAATGATGTTCGACTTAGCGAGACCGACGAGGAAGCTCTGGGGGATCGTGAGCGTGGCGGTGCCGCCGGTGTCGGCGGTGTCGGCGAGCGCGGGAGCGGACGAGGAGATGGCGACCGCTGCTGCGGTAATCAGGCCGGCGCTTAGCGCTGCAAGGCGGGACCGGCGGCCTATGGCTATGTGCATGTACTGCACTCCTTCTGTGTCTTTCCGAGCGTAGAGGGCTGTGCTATGCCGGTGAGGTGACGCCGGGCTGGGCCCGGCGCCACCTCACCGTGGTGCTGGCTGTGTCAGGAGCCCGTGCCGCAGAACGGGGTGGGCAGGAAGCCATAGCTGATCAGGTCATTCTTGGCGGTTGCGTTGGAGCACGCCCAGCCGCCGCGAGCTTTCGACCCGAAGATCTTGTCGAGGTAAGCCGGGATGTGGTCCGGGGTCGTCGCGAACCTGACTACGTCGAAGATGGTCCGGACGAAGTTCGGGGCGAACTTGAGGTTGATGATGGTCTTGGTGCCGGTGCCGGTGGTCGGCGACAACCCGTTGATCTTGTGCAGGACCATGGTGCCGTGGGTGTCGCAGCCGAACCTGTTCTGGGTCGCGGTCGGCTTGCAGGCCTTGCCATTGACGGTGGTGCACGCCTTGTTGAAGCAGTTGGCGGAGTGGAACTTCTCGGCGATGAACTTGCCGATCGAGTATCCGATGATGACGTTCGGACCCTGCAGGGCCGGGTTGACGCCCTCGTTCTCCTCGGCGGTCTGGCCCACGCAAGGACCGACGGTGGCGTCGGTGATCCCGATCGCGGTCTCCCAGAATGCTCGGGTGCCCGAACCGATCTGGGGGATCTGCGGGTCGATCGTGGCGTGACTGCTTCCGCCCACCTGGTTCCAAGTCGTGGCCGTGCAGGTGTAGATGGCATGCAGCTGCGCCGTCGTCAGGTTAGCGGGCGCGTTAGTCGTCGCGTTGGTGGCGTAGGTCTCGGCGTCCTTGGCGAGCGCGACGAACAGGATGCCGCCGGGGCCCTTGGCCGGGTCGGTGGACTTGCGGCCACGGGACGAACGGGCGAAGTCGATGCAGAAGTGCTTGCCGTCCCCAGACTTCGTGTTGAAGTCCAGCGCGCTGACGCCGGCCGAAGAGCCGTTCGGGCGGAGAATTTGCGCGCAGGATTTCTTGGTCGCGATGTTCTCGTCCAGGCCAGTCTTCGGGTTCAGCGCGTCCCAGCTATAGAGGCGCGGACCTGTGGAGTGTGACTTGTTGTAGTCGACCATGAGCTGGTCGACCACGTTTTGGCTGGTGTCCGAGCCAACGCCGACAATGTCGGTCTGCTTCGGCGTGACCGGCGAGCCGCTGCCGTTAATCGGGTCGGCCAGGGCCGGGCCCACGGCCATCGCCGTCGCGGACGCCATGACGGCGGCGGTCGCGATCAGCTTGCTGAGCGTGCGCATGATTTCTGCTCCTCCTGCGTGCGAGATAGGCGCGCCTGCAAAAGCCCGCGTTTCTCCGGCCGGTTGGCCGACGAGCCATAGCTTCGCCACAGGGGCAGCTTTGCGACAAGGAACGATTACGGGCGGGTATGTGATTTCTTGGTGAACGAAACATGTCGTACGCATGAAGCTGCAGGTCAGAGGGAGGGCGCATACACGTTGATTAGCATCCTGCCGGGACATCGGGGCGAGAACCGGTCGCTCCCGAATGGCATTGGCCGCGCACCATTCATCGACCGGATGCTCCTCGTTCATGCAAATGACAGATTATCTGTGTAGCGGGAGCCGGGGACTTGCCGACTGATGGCCACCGAAATGGCATCGAAATGCCGTGCGGCAGACGCCAGTGCGTCACCGGCGGACTGTCAGGGGACCTGGAGCACCTGGAAAGCCTCGGCGAGCCTGCCTTCGGCCAGCCCGCCCATGGCGGCCGACCGGCCGAGCCAGCCGCGCAGCATCTCCTCGAGGTTCGTCATGTGCCCGGTCTGGCTTTCGTGCGCGCGCAGTGCCGCCACCTTGCGGGCGAAGGTGTCGGTGATGTCGACGAAGTGGTTCGGCTGCGGGCCGCCGGAGATCCACACCTGCGGCACGATCCAGGGCTCGAGCCCCTCGTCGGCCAGTTCGGGGAACGCGAACTGGTTACGCGCGTCCGGGTACACCGCGTCCAGCGCGGCGGAGCCGGCGGCGCGGTGATCGGGGTGGCTGGTCGGAAGCCGCAGGTAATTGCGCTCTGGCGACGGGCAGGCCACTCGGTCGGGCCTGACCTGCCTGATGACTCGCGCAAGATCCCTGCGCAGGTCGAGCGACGGCTCGAGCCTGCCGTCCGGATAGCCGAGGAAACGCACGTCACTAACGCCGACGCACTTGGCCGCCGCGACTTGCTCGGCCCGGCGGAGAACTGCCATCTCCGCCCGGCTCACGGAGGGATCATGGCCGCCAGCGTCGCCGTCCGTGACGATGCAGTAGACGACCTCAAGGCCGGCGTCCGTCCACGTCGCCACGGTCCCTGCCATCCCGAAGTCGACATCATCGGGATGGGCGGCAACCACCAGGATCCGGGACACCTCGGCATCATCTGGCATGCCTTAATCCTACGGTGACCCGGATGGTGGCGACTGACCGACTAGTCGAGGGCCGACATCACGTGCTTGACGCGCGTGTAGTCCTCGAACCCGTACATCGACAGGTCCTTGCCGTAGCCCGAGCTCTTGAAGCCGCCGTGCGGCATCTCGGCGACCAGCGGAATGTGCGTGTTGATCCAGACGCAGCCGAAGTCCAGGCGCCGCGCCATCCGCATCGCCCGTCCGTGATCGGAGGTCCAGACCGACGAGGCCAGGCCGTACTCGGTCCCGTTTGCCCAGGCCACGGCCTCGTCCTCGTCGGTGAACCGCTGCACCGTGATCACCGGGCCGAACACCTCGTTCTGGATGATCTCGTCGGCCTGCTCCAGGCCGCTGACCACGCTCGCCTCGTAGAAGTAACCGCGCGACCCCGACCGCTGGCCGCCGGTCAGCACCCTGGCGTGGTCGGGCAGCCGGCTGATGAACCCGGAGACCCGTTCGAGCTGGTTCGCGTTGTTCAGCGGGCCGAAGGCCGCGTCCTCGTTGTCGGGGCCGCCGGTGACCTGCCCCTTGGCCTGCTCGACCAGCGCATCGACGAACTCGTCGTGCACGCCGGGGCCGGCTAGCACCCTCGTGGCAGCGGTGCAGTCCTGGCCCGCGTTGAAATAGCCCGCGATCGCGATGGCCTCGGCTGCCTTGGCCGGGTCGGCGTCGTCGAATACCACCACCGGCGCCTTGCCGCCTAGCTCGAGGTGCACCCGCTTCAGCCCGGATGCCGCCTGCGCGGCGACCTCCTTGCCGGCCCGGACGCTGCCGGTGATCGAGACCATCCGCGGGATGGGGTGCGCGACCAGAGCGCGCCCGGTGTCCCGGTCGCCGCAGATCACGTTCATCACACCGGCGGGCAGGTGCTCGCTCATCAGCTCGGCCATCATCAGCGTGCTCACCGGCGTGGTGTCGGACGGCTTCAGCACGACGGCGTTGCCCGCCGCGATCGCGGGCGCCCACTTCCAGACCGCCATCATCATCGGGTAGTTCCACGGCGTGACCTGGGCGCAGACGCCGATTGGCTCGCGCCTGATCATCGAGGTGAATCCGGACATGTACTCGCCGGCCGAGCGGCCCTCGAGCATCCGGGCCGCGCCGGCGAAGAACCTGATCTGGTCGACCATCGGCGGGATCTCCTCCGACATGGTCAGCGCGACGGGCTTGCCGGTGTTCTCCGACTCGGCGGCGACGAACTCAGCGGCCCGCGCCTCGATCGAGTCGGCGATGCGCAGCAGGGCCAGGCTCCGCTCCGACGGCGTCGCGTCGCGCCAGGTCTCGAACCCCTCGGCGGCCGACCTGAACGCGGCATCCACGTCGCCGGTGTCCGAGACCGGCGCCGTGGCGAAGGCCTCGCCGGTGGACGGGTTGATCAGCTCTGCCTGGCGTCCGCCCGCATCGGTCCACTTGCCGCCGACGAAGTTACGCAGCTCTTTCATCGAGATCTTCTCCATTCCTGGGTTCCAGCGGGGGGAGGTCAGCGGCCGGCCAGCGGGGGAGGTCAGCGGGCCGGCGTGCGCTCGTCGCACGCCCACGGCGAGCCGTAGTCGGCCAGCAGATCGAGGAACGGCTCGGCGGGCAGGGCCTCAGGCCCGAGCACGCCGGCTGCGGACCAGGTGCCTGAGTCGATCAGCTCGAGGGCGACGACCGGGTTGACCGCGGTCTGCCAGACCACCGCCTGCGAGCCGTACTCGGCCATCGACCAGGCGTTGTCAACGACGTGGTAAAGGTAGACCTCGCGCGGCGCGCCGTCCTTGCCGGTCCCGGTCACCCAGGTCCCCGCGCAGGTCAGGCCGGCCATCTTGTCGCCTAGGCCGGCCGGGTCCGGCAGGCAGGCGGCGACGACGTCGCGCGGCGAGACCTGGCTGCCGTTCACGCTAACCGGATCGGTCGCGTCCAGGCCGAGCATGTGCAGCGTCTTCAGGACGCCGATGAACTCCTCGCCGAGGCCATACTTGAAGGTGACCCGCTTGGCCTTGACCCAGCGCGGGATCAGCAGCACTTCCTCGTGCTCGACATTCACGCATTCGACCGGGCCGATCCCGGCGGGGAAATGGAAGACCTCAGGCTCGCTGAACGGCGGCGTGGTGAACCAGCCGCGGTCGGCCTCCCAGATCACCGGCGGGTTCAGGCACTCCTCGATCGTGGTCCAGATCGAGAACGTGGGCGCGAAGTCGTACCCGAGAACGGTCAGGTTCGCGCCGTCGCGCACGCCAATCTCGTCGATCTCGCTGAACAAGTCGTCGGCCGCATGCCGCGCGAAGATATCGGACAGACCGGGCTCAACGCCGATACCGACCAGAGCCAGCTTGCCGCTTTTTTCCCACTCATCCGATATGGCGAATTGATTGTCGCCGAGCTTGACGCCCGTCTTGCTGTATGGCGCGTCCTGGTGCGGATGTGACAGCGACATAGCCATGTCCAGATAGTGAACCCCGGACCGCAGTGCCGCGGTATAGAGCGGCATCACGAACCTCGGGTCGGCGGCGTTCATGAGGACATCGCACGAATGCTCCGCGAGCAGGCCGGCGACCGCGTCGGCGTCCCTGGCGTCGATCTGGACCGCGCTGAACCGGTCGCTGGCCGCCGCCGCCCGTTCCGCCCTGGCCAGGTCGTAGTCGGAGATCACGAGCTCGGCGAACGCCCGGCGTGCTGCGATCCTCGCGAACGCCGTGCCGACGCCACCGGCTCCCACCAGCAGTATTCGCATCTTGGCGGTCCTATTAGTCGTATGAGCGGCTAGTTCTGGGAAGCATCATTGTTGCCCGACAGCCTCAGCGTGCCACACAGGCGTCGGGCGGAAACCTTCAGGAGGGGTGGGGCAATGGCAGTCACCGGACGAACTGCGCCGGCAGAGCAGCCACTGGACAAGGGTCTCAAGTCCGGTGCGCTTGGCTTGATCTCCACGACCGTGATCGCGACGGCATCGGTCGCGCCCGCGTACAGCATCGCGGCCACGCTCGTGTTCGTCGTGCTGGCCGTCGGCCTGCAAGCGCCCGCGGTCTCGGTCCTGGCGTTCGTGCCGATGCTCTTGACCTCGATCGGCTACAGCGAGCTGAATAAGGCCGACCCGGACTGCGGCACCACGTTCACCTGGGCCACCCGCGCGTTCGGCCCGAGGACGGGCTGGGCGGGCGGCTGGGCCATTGTCGCCGCCGACGTCCTGGTGATGGCCAGCCTGGCCCAGGTCGCGAGCCAGTACTGCTTCCTGCTGTTCGGCGCCAACGGCATCGGCACCGACCCGACGAGCAGCTGGGTGCTGCTCGGCGGCATCATCTGGATCGTCCTGATGACGACCATCTGCTACATCGGGATCGAAGTCTCGGCGAACTTCCAGAAGGTACTGCTCAGCATCGAACTCGTGATGCTCGTGGTCTTGTCGATCACCGCCCTGGTCAGGGTCGCGGACGGAAGCGCGCCGGCCGGTCACCTGACGCCGAGCCTGTCCTGGTTCAACCCGTTCCACATCACCTCGTTCAGCGCGTTCGCGGCCGGCGTCATCCTGATGGTGTTCATTTACTGGGGCTGGGATACGGCGGTCGCCGTCAACGAGGAAACCAAGGACAAGAAGCGCACGCCCGGCCTGGCCGCGATCTTCTCAACGATCATCCTGCTCGTGACCTACGCACTGGTGATCACCTCCATGCAGGCGTTCGCTGGGGTCAAGACGCACGGCAACGGCCTCGGAAACGTCAATAACGCCGGGGACGTGCTGTCCGTCCAGGGCAAGCTGATCTTCACCGGCGGCGCGGGTTCGTTCTTCTACCACCTGCTGCTGCTGATGGTGCTCTCCTCGGCCGCGGCTTCCACCCAGACCACGATCTTGCCGACGGCGCGAACCACGCTGTCCATGGCCGCTTATCGTGCGATCCCGCGGGTGTTCGCCAAGATTCACCCGCGCTTCCTCACGCCGACGGTATCCACGGTCTCGATGGGCCTTGTCTCCATCGCTGTCTACGTCGGGCTGAACTACTCCTCCAACGGCATCGGCGTGATCGGCGACGCAGTGATCGCGATTGGCCTGTACATCGCGTTCTACTACGGGCTGACCGGTTTCGCCTGCGCCTGGTATTACCGCAGGAATCTGACGAGCAGCGCCAGGAACCTGTGGATGCAGGGCATCCTGCCGGTGACTGGCGCGCTGATCCTGTTCTTCCTTGGCGGCTGGAGCGTCTGGCTCGACTATGACGTTGCCACGCAGAACGACTACACAATGTGGACGGTGCCTGGCCTGCACTGGCAAGTCGGCGGGGCGTTCGTGATCGCGGTCGCCGCCGCACTGCTCGGTCTCCTCCTCGCCATCTACTGCCGCATCAAGGATCCGGCATTCTTCAAGAAGCAGACGCTGACCAGGGCGACGCCGACCCTGGTCCCCGACGAGTAGGCAGGCACCAGGCAGGCTGTACGCCCGGCAGAGTGTCGGCACCGGCTGACACAGTGGCGGTCATGAACTTATGGAGGCACGATGAGTGTCATGACCGCCAGCCGCACCGAACTGCCAACCGACCGGCCGCTCGCCTCGCGTCGTACTGGATAGTGGCTCCGAGCCAGGACAAGCCGCGGCTGACGGCGTTCGAGCTGCGACGCGGCGCATATCGCGAGGTTGCCGACATCAGCGGTAACGAGTCGTTGAAGGCAAGAAAGCCTTTTGAGGTACAGATCGTGCCCGCCGCACTGGTGGCCGGCCCCTGGAGCCGCTGAGGGCGCCTGCCTTGGCAGCCTGCCGCTGTCGGCGTCAGCGCCTAAGGTGAACTCGTGACGATGACCGCTGCTGACGCTCTGCTCGAAGGACTGAACCCGCAGCAGCGCGCTGCGGTGGTGCACGAGGGCGGGCCGCTGCTGATCGTCGCGGGGGCGGGATCGGGCAAGACGAGGGTGCTCACCCACCGGATCGGCTACCTGGTCGCCGAGCGCGAGGTCGCCCCCTACGAGATCATGGCGATCACGTTCACCAACAAGGCCGCGGGCGAGATGGCGGCGCGGGCGCAGGCGCTGACCGGGGCGCGGTCCCGCGGGATGTGGCTGCTGACCTTCCACTCGGCGTGCGTGCGGATCCTGCGCAGGGAGGCGGGCAGGTTCGGCTATCCCTCCTCGTTCACGATCTACGACGCTGCCGACTCCGAGCGGCTGATGGCGCTGGTCTGCCGCGAGCTGGACCTGGATCCGAAGTACCACCCGCCGAAGGCGATGGCCGGGCGGGTCTCGACGCTCAAGAACGAACTGCTCGACTACGAGACCGTCGCGGCGCGCGCATCCGGCTACCGCGAGAAGGCGCTGGCCGAGGCGTACGGGGAATACCAGCGCCGGCTGGTCGCGGCCGGGGCGATGGACTTCGACGACCTGATCATGGTCACCGTCAACCTGCTGCAGGCTTTCGGTGACATGGCGGCCGAGTACCGGCGGCGGTTCAGGCACGTGCTGGTCGATGAATACCAGGACACCAACCACGCGCAGTACGTGCTGATCAGGGAGCTGGTCGGGGGTGGCGATGCGAGCCCGCTCGGCGGCGACGACTTCCTGCCGCCGGCCGAGTTGTGCGTGGTCGGCGACGCGGACCAGTCGATCTACGCGTTCCGCGGCGCGACGATACGCAACATCACCGAGTTCGAGCGCGACTTCCCGGGCGCAAGGGTGATCCTGCTCGAGCAGAACTACCGCTCCACCCAGAACATCCTGGCGGCCGCCAACGCCGTCGTGGCCCGCAACTCCGGCCGGATGCCGAAGAACCTGTGGTCGGACGCGGGTAACGGGCCGCCGCTGGTCGGTTACGTCGCGGACAGCGAGCACGACGAGGCCGCGTTCGTGGCCGAGGAGGTGGACAAGCTCGGCGACGCGGGCGACGCCGCGGCCGGCGATGTCGCGGTGTTCTACCGGACCAACGCCCAGTCCAGGGTCTTCGAGGAAGTGTTCATCAGGGCGGGGCTGCCGTACAAGGTGGTCGGCGGTGTGCGGTTCTACGAGCGCCGCGAGGTCCGGGACCTGCTCGCGTACCTGCGGCTGATCGCCAACCCGGCCGACGAGATCTCGCTGCGCCGGATCATCAACGTGCCGCGCCGCGGCATCGGCGACCGCGCGCTGGAGTACGCGGCGGGAGCGGCCGCGCGCGAGCGGATCACCTTCGCCGCCGCGATCGCCAGGCCTGCGGACGTCGCCGGGATGCCCGCGCGCTCGGCCAAGGCCATCGAGGGATTTAACGAACTCATCGCCGAACTGCGGCAGGCCGCCGAATCGGGTACCCCGGTGGGTGACATCGCCGAGGCCGTGCTCGACCGGACGGGCTATATCGCCGAGCTCGAGGCATCGACAGACCTGCAGGACGCCGGGCGGGCAGAGAACCTGACCGAGCTCATCTCGGTCGCCAGGGAGTTCGACGCGCGCAACCAGACCGGCGGGCTGGCCGCGTTCCTCGAGCAGGTCTCGCTAGTCGCCGATGCCGACGAGATCCCCGAGGGACCCGACCACGGCGGCCTGGTCACGCTGATGACGCTGCATACCGCCAAGGGGCTCGAGTTCCCCGTGGTCTTCCTGACCGGCATGGAGGAGAACGTCTTCCCGCACGAGCGCTCGGTCAACGACGAACGCGAGCTTGAGGAAGAACGCAGGCTGGCCTACGTCGGCATCACCAGGGCTCGGCAGCGCCTGTACCTGACCCGCGCCGTGGCGCGTGCATGGTGGGGCAGGCCCGCGTACCACAAGCAGTCCAGGTTCCTCACCGAGATCCCGGCCGAGCTGATCGACTGGCGCCGGGACGCGGCGGCGGCCAGCTCGTCGCTCGGCCCGGCCTCCGAGCGGCTCGCGCGCCGTGCCGGGGTCAACGCCCCTGGCAACCGGGCCGTGCCGTCGCTGAAGACCGGCGACCTGGTCAACCACGACAGCTACGGCCTGGGCCGGGTGCTGTCGGTCGAGGGCCGCGGCGACGACCCCGAGGCCAAGGTCGACTTCGGCGAGGAGTACGGCATCAAGCACCTGCTGCTTCGCTACGCCCCCCTCGAGAAGCTGTAGCAAGCGGCCCAGGCCGGCCGGGACCAGATACCCTGCCGGTGGACCATTCGCCTGCTGAAAGGCGCCGACTTCATGGGCAGCATCCGGGTCATCATCGCCAAGCCAGGCCTGGACGGGCATGACCGCGGCGCCAAGGTCGTGGCGCGGGCGCTGCGCGACGCGGGTGTGGAGGTCATCTACACCGGCCTGCACCAGACACCGGAGCAGATCGTGTCCGCCGCGCTGCAGGAGGACGCGGACGCGATCGGCCTGTCCATCCTGTCGGGCGCGCACATGACTCTGTTCAGCCGGGTGCTCGAGTTGCTGCGCGAGCAGAACGCAGCCGACATCACGGTCTTCGGCGGCGGGATCATCCCCGAGGCCGACATCGCGGAGTTGCGGACGATGGGCGTCGCCAGGATCTTCACCCCCGGCGCGCCAACCCAGGAGATCGTCGACTGGGTCCATTCCGAGCTCGGTGCGAAGGCGGAAACTCGGGCCGGCTGACGGCTCGCCGGGCCGCTGCCCGCTAGGCTGCCTGGCGGGCGGCCGTTCCGCACGGCACGCCGTGAGCAAGGTTGGCATCAGGCAGGGTTGGGCATCGCTGCGAGCCCCCGCATCAGTCAGGACGGACCCCGGACGTGGACCTGTTCGAGCACGAAGCGAAGGAACTCTTTGCCGAGTACGGCGTTCCCGTACAGGCAGGCAAGGTCGCCCACACCGCGGCAGAGGCACGCTCGATCGCTGCCGAGTTCGCTGCCGCCGGCCACCCCCTGGTGGTGGTGAAGGCGCAGGTCAAGACCGGCGGGCGAGGCAAGGCTGGCGGCGTCAAGCTGGCGAAGGACCCGGACGAGGCCTATGCCAAGGCCGGCCAGATCCTCGGCATGGACATCAAAGGCCATCGGGTGCACAAGGTGCTGATCGCTCAGGCGGTCGACATCGCGCAGGAGTACTACCTCTCGTACCTGGTCGACCGGGCGGGTCGCCAGTTCATGTCGATCTGCTCGGTCGAGGGCGGCGTGGAGATCGAGGAAGTGGCCCATACCAATCCCGAGGCCGTCGCGCGGATTGGCATCGACCCGCTGACCGGCGTGGACCGCGCAAAGGCGATGGAGATCATCGCGGCGGGCCGCCTGCCAGCGGAGGCCGCCGACGGCGCCGTGGACCTCGCCCAGCGGCTGTGGACGGTCTTCACCGACGAGGACGCCACGCTCGTCGAGGTCAATCCGCTGGTCCTGACCGAGGACGGCCAGGTGCTGGCCGTCGACGGCAAGGTGACGCTGGACGACAACGCCGGATTCCGGCGGCAGCACGAGAGGTTCGCCGACCCCTCGGCCACCGACCCGATCGAGGCCCGGGCCAAGGCCAAGCACCTCAACTACGTCAAGCTCGACGGCGCGGTCGGCATCATCGGCAACGGCGCCGGGCTGGTGATGTCCACGCTTGACGTCGTCGCTTATGCCGGAGAAGAGTTCGGCGGCGTGCGCCCGGCAAACTTCCTCGACATCGGCGGCGGGGCGTCGGCGGAGGTCATGGCGAACGGCCTCGACATCGTGCTGTCCGATCCGTCGGTACGCGCTGTCCTGGTCAACGTGTTCGGCGGCATCACCTCATGCGACGCGGTCGCCAACGGCATCGTCGCGGCGATCGGCATCCTCGCCGAGCAAGGCGAGGAGGTCAGGCATCCGATCGTGGTGCGGCTGGACGGCAATAACGCCGCGGAGGGCAGGCGGATCCTGGCCGAGGCGGGCATCGGAGTCGTCGAGCAGGTAGGGACGATGGACGATGCGGCGCGGCGCGCCGCCGAGCTGGCCAGCCTGGCCGCGACGGGAGCATGAGAATGGCGATCTTCCTGACCGCGCAGAGCCGGGTCATCGTCCAGGGCATCACCGGCTCCGAGGGGCGCAAGCACGGCGCGCGCATGATCGCCGCCGGCACAAATGTTGTCGGCGGCACCAACCCGCGCAAGGCAGGCCAGTCTGTGGACCTCGGCGATGCCAGCGTGCCGGTATTCGGCACGGTGGCCGAGGCCATGGCCGAGACCGGCGCCGACGTGTCCGTGGTGTTCGTGCCGCCCGCCGGGACGAAGGCTGCGGTGATCGAGGCGGTGGACGCCGGGATCGGCCTGGTCATCGTCATCACCGAGGGAATCCCGGTGCACGACACCGCCGCGTTCTGGGCTCATGCCTGCTCGCGCGGCAACGCGACCCGCATCGTGGGCCCCAATTGCCCTGGCGTGGCCTCGCCGGGCAAGTCCAACGCCGGGATCATCCCGGCCGACATCACGAGCGAGGGCCGGATCGGCCTGGTCTCCAAGTCAGGCACGCTGACCTACCAGATGATGTACGAACTGCGCGACATCGGCTTCTCCACGGCCGTCGGGATCGGGGGTGATCCGATCATCGGCACCACGCACATCGATTGTCTCCGCGCGTTCCAGGACGACCCGGAGACGGACGCGATCGTGATGATCGGCGAGATCGGCGGCGACGCTGAGGAACGCGCCGCCGCTTACATCGACGCGAACGTCGCCAAGCCAGTGGTCGCCTATGTGGCCGGGTTTACCGCGCCCGAGGGCAAGACGATGGGCCACGCCGGCGCGATCATCTCCGGCTCGGCCGGAACGGCCCAGGCGAAGAAGGAGGCGCTCGAGAAGGTCGGCGTCAAGGTCGGCCGGACCCCAAGCGAAACCGCGGGCCTGGTCAGGGATCTGATGCAGGCCGGCTGAGCGCCGGATCTACCGAACTGATCAAGCCGGCTGAGTGTCGGCCGCGCCGAACTGATCCGCAACTCGGTCCGGGGAACCGCCTCGCTGCCGTTGCCGCGCGCCGTGGTATCTGCACCGGTCCCGGCGCGCCTCCCTCGGCGTCGGGCCAGAGCTTGCGATGGTTGGCTTTTGTGACGACTTCCGCCCTCGG
The DNA here is from genome assembly GCA_963720595.1 of uncultured Actinomycetota bacterium. GTDB lineage: Bacteria > Actinomycetota > Actinomycetes > Streptosporangiales > Streptosporangiaceae > Chersky-822. The sequence goes on from CAVRFY010000001.1 coordinate 193,707, forward strand.
TGCCAGACCCGGGGGCCAGGGCCGTCCGGATACCGGCGGCGGCGGCAGGCAGGAAGGCATCAGGTGGCTGCTCGCCGCGGGCGCTTCGGCAGCCTGCACCGCAGCGGGCATCGGCCTGGCCGTGCTGACGGTCCTCGTGCTCGCCGGATGGATTGCCGCGCCGCACAGCGGGCTAAGCCTGATCGGCGTGGTGCGCACCGCCGCTGTGCTCTGGCTGGTGGCTCATCACGTCACCGTCCAGGTCAGCGGCGCCGGCCGGATCGGCATGCTGCCGCTCGGCCTGGTGGCGCTGCCGGGCATCGCACTGTGGCGGGCCGGCCGCTCGGTGGTCCGTGGTCATGCGGTCACCGAGTTGAGGCAGGTGTTCGCGGCGGCGCTCGCCGTCGCGGTGCCCTACACCGCCCTGGCGGGCGGGCTCGCCATCGGCAGCCGGTCTGCCCTCGCCGCGGCGTCGGTGCCGCAGGCGCTGGTCGCGTCGTTCGTCATCGCCATGGTGGCTGCCGGGTTCGGCGCCGCCCGTGCGCTGGCTCCGTGGGCTCAGCTTGGCGCGCTGATGTCCCCGAGGACGCGGTCGGTGCTGGCGGGCACAGCCGGCTCGGTTGCCGTGCTCTGCGCCGCTGGCGCGATGGCCACCGCCCTGGCACTGGCCGGCGACATCGGTAAGTTCAGCGCCGTGTACCTGCTGCTCGGTCCCGGCATCGTGGGCGCCGGGCTGCTGCTGCTTGGCCAGGTCGCGTACCTGCCGAACGCGGTCATCTGGGCCATCTCCTACATGCTCGGGCCGGGTTTTGCCGTGGGAACCGGGACGGTCGCCGCCCCGACCGGGTCGGCTCTTGGTTCCATCCCCGCCCTCCCGCTGCTCGCGGCGCTGCCGGCCGGGTCACACGGCTCGGGTCCTGGCTGGCTCGCGGTGCTGATGCTGGCCATTCCCTACCTGGCCGGCATCGTGGCCGGCCTGCTGGTCGTTCGGCTGGCTCCGACGAGCGTGCTCGAGTCCGCCGCGCTCAGGGGATTCTGCTGCGGGGTGCTCGCGGGCGCGGTACTCGGCGTCGGCGCGGCCTTCGCCGGCGGCCCACTGGGCAACGGCCGGATGGCCGCGGTGGGGCCATCGCCCTGGCAGGTGGCGACCGTCGCCGCCCTGGAGGTCGGGATCGCGGCAGCCGTGACCGCCGGGGCGGCCAACTGGTGGTACGTGCGCAAGAGATGGGCCCGCGCAGGGGAACCGCCGCGCCCACTGGCCGACCACCGGTCAGCAAGTCCAGCCCAGCCCGCTCACGTGGCGGCGCGGCCGGGCAGGCACTGGCCGACCGCGGGCCCGCACGGTCATGACGACGACGGTCACGTCATCTACCTGGATAGGTGGGCGGAGGATGCGGCCGGCGAGGCACCCGCACACCGCTCAGGCGGGCCCTCGGCGCTGCCCTGAGCCGGCCGGGTCGAGCTCGGCTGGTGCGCTGCCGAGGGCCGGCGAGCCCAGGCGGATCGACCGGTAGAACTTGTCCATGCAGGCTTGCTGGGTGCCGGAGGTCTGCGCCTGGTTCAGGCATTTGACGTAGTCGTTCACCTGGCGAGGGAACGCCAGGTAGGTCGCGAGTATGGGGATGGATAGCAGAGCGGCCAGCGCGCCGATGATGATTCCGCCTACCGCCGCGCGCGGCCGGTACGAGCCCGTCCTTCTGGCCTTTCGCACGGCGGTGATGCCGATGACGCACGCGGCGATGCCCGATGACCGCACTGAAGATCAGCAGATAGACACCGCGACTCAGATCACCGCCGAGGCCGAGCAGCGCGACCAGGCTGAGCATGCCCAGGACCAGTGACGCGATCGCCCGCTGCCGCAGTTCGCGATCGGGCGGCCTGGTCGGCCTCGGCCTGGCCGGCCGCGGAGGCAGGCCGAGGCCGCCGGGCTGACGCCGCCCGGGCTGCCGGCCAGGGCCGCCGGGCTGACCGGGCGCCGCCCACGGGAACTGATCCCGCTGCTGGCCAGGTCCGGTCGGCTGGCCGGAGGCCGGTTGCTGGCCCGGTCCCTGGGGCTGGCCGAACGGCGGTGGCTGGCCCGGTCCCGAGGGCTGGCCGAACGGCGGTGGCTGGCCCGGTCCCGCGGGCTGGCCGAACGGCGGTGGCTGACCCGGCTCCCCGGGCTGGCCAGCGGGGTGCTCCTGATGCTGCCCTGGCTCGTCGGCGAAGAACATGCGTGGCAGCGCCCGCGACGGGGCGGCAGCCTGGCCGGCCGGATTCTGGCCCGTCGCATGCTGGCCGGCCGGATCCTGGCCGGCGGGCTGGCTTGCCTCGCCTGGCCGGCCGGTCCCGTCCTGCTGGTCACCCTCGCCCGGGCCTGGCGGCGGGGTCATGTCGGCGGGCAGTTGCCATCCTCCGGTCGTCAGCGGTTACTCGCGCTGATTCTTCTTGCGCTAAGTCCTATTTCATCACTTGCACCGGCGCTCTCTACGCATCCTCACGGGCTGGTCGGCCCGCCAAGATTACGCCGTCCGGGCGCCCCAGGGACACGCCTGCCGGGCACGGCCACCGGACCGCCCGTCTATCGTTGCCTCATGCGGTCACGCCTGGTCGTCCTGGCGTCTGGCGAGGGGACCCTGCTGCAGCACCTGATCGACGTGTGCGCGGCGGATTCGGCCGTGGCGCAGGTCGTGGCCGTCGGAGCCGATCGGGACGACGCCAGGGCACTTGACCGCGCCAGGGCTGCCGGGATTGAGACCTTCGTCTGCCGCGTGCGGGATTACGCCGATCGCGCTGCCTGGGACGCGGCGTTCACGCAGGCCTGCGCGGGCTTCCGCCCCGACCTGGTCATCTCGGCCGGCTTCATGAAGCTCCTGGGCCCGCGGTTCCTCGAGGAGTTCTCCGGCCGAACCATCAACTCCCATCCGGCGCTGCTGCCGTCATTCCCTGGCATGCACGGGGTTCGGGATGCCCTCGCCTACGGGGTCAAGGTCACCGGCTGCACGGTGTTCCTAGTCGACGCCGGGCTGGACAGCGGGCCCGTGGTCGCGCAGGAAGCGGTCCGCGTCCTGGACGCCGATGATGAGGAGACGCTGACCGAGCGAATCAAGTCGGCTGAGCGGGTACTGCTCGCCAATACCGTCTTGGCCATGCTGCAGCACGGCTGGTCGGTGACCGGGCGAACGGTCGAAGTCGGAGAATCGGAGGGATCGCAGCGGTGAGCCAGGTTGCCATCAGCAGGGCGATCATCAGCGTGTATGACAAGACCGGCCTGGACCGCCTGGCCCGCGTGCTGCACGAGGCTGGCGTCGAGATCGTGTCGACCGGCAGTACGGCCGCGACGATCAGCACCGCAGGAGTCCCGGTCACCCCGGTCGAGGCGGTGACCGGATTCCCCGAATGCCTCGGCGGCCGGGTCAAGACCCTGCATCCGGCGGTCCACGCCGGCCTGCTGGCCGACCTCGGGGACCCCGACCATGTGGCCGAGCTCGGCAGGCTCGGGATCGCGCCGTTCCAGTTGCTGATCTCCAACCTGTATCCGTTTACCGAGACCGTTGCCAGCGGCGCGAGCGGGCCCGAGTGCGTGGAGCAGATCGACATCGGCGGCCCCGCGATGGTCAGGGCCGCGGCCAAGAACCACGCCAGCGTCGCGGTGATTACCAGCCCCGATTCCTATCAGCGGGTCGAGTTGGCAATCGCGGCCGGTGGGTTCACGCTCGACGAACGGCGGCGGCTGGCGGCTGAAGCCTTCGCGCACACTGCCCGGTACGACGTCGCCGTGGCCTCGTGGTTCGCCGCCGCATACGCGCCGGACGAGGTCGCGCGCGAGACCGGCTGGCCCGACCTCGCCGCGGCCGCATGGCAGCGCCGCGCGGTGCTGCGGTACGGCGAGAACCCGCACCAGCGTGCCGCGCTCTACATCGCCCCCGCGACGCGGGGCGGCGGCGGGGTCGCCACCGCCGAGCAGTTGCACGGCAAGGCGATGTCGTACAACAACTACGTTGACGCCGATGCGGCATGGCGCACTGCGGGCGACTTCTCCGGGAGTTGCGTTGCCATCGTTAAGCACTCGAACCCGTGCGGCATCGCCGTGGCCGCCGACATCGCCACGGCGCACCGCAAGGCCCATGCGTGCGACCCGGTCTCCGCGTTCGGCGGCGTGATCGCGGCGAACCGGCCGGTCACGGCGGAGCTTGCCGGGCAGATCGCGGAGATCTTCACCGAGGTCATCGTCGCGCCCGGGTACGAGCCGGCCGCGTTGGAGATCCTCACGACGAAGAAGAATCAGCGGCTGCTGCTGTGCCCGCCCGCAATCGGCCAGGGTGACGGCGCCGTCGGGGCCGACCAGCCCGGTCGCGGTGATCATGCCTCCGGCGGCTCGGCGGGCGTCGAGTGGCGGCAGATCGGCGGCGGGCTGCTGATGCAGGCGACCGACACCGCGTCTGAGCCCGGTGACCACGTGGCGGGCTGGCGGCTCGCGGCCGGACCCGCATGCAGCGACGAGGTGCTCGCCGACCTGGAGTTCGCCTGGCGGGCGTGTCGCAGCGTCAAGTCCAACGCGATCCTGCTCGCCTCCGGGCTCGCGTCCGTCGGGATCGGGATGGGCCAGGTCAACCGGGTTGACGCCGCGCGGCTGGCCGTCACCAGGGCCGGCGACCGCGCGGCCGGGTCGGTCGCGGCCAGCGATGCCTACTTCCCGTTCGCCGACGGCCTGCAGGTGCTGGCCGAGGCCGGGGTGCGGGCCGTCGCCGAGCCGGGCGGCTCGGTCCGCGACGAGGAGGTCATCGCGGCCGCGAAGGCAGCCGGCCTGAGCCTATACTTCACCGGCGTCCGCCACTTCTGGCACTGACGCGGCGCGGCTCGCCACGCCCGGCGCGGGAGAGCGGGGGCTGAGTCGCTTGCAATGCCAGGGGCGGGCAGAATGAGCCGGTGACCGCGATCATTCTGGACGGAAAGGCGACGGCTGCCGCCATCCGCGCCGAGCTTGCCGAGCGGGTGGCGAAACTCGCCGCTCGCGGGATCGTGCCCGGCCTGGCAACCGTGCTGGTGGGCGACGACCCTGGCAGCTCCGTGTACGTCGCTGGCAAGCACCGGGACAGCGCCCAGGTCGGGATCGCGAGTATCAGGCGCGACCTGCCGGCCACCGCGAGCCAGCAGCAGGTCGAAGACACCGTCGCCGAGCTCAACGACGATCCCGCCTGCACCGGGTTCATCGTGCAGCTACCCCTGCCAGCCGGCCTGCGCAGCCAGCCTGTGCTCGAGCTGATGGACCCGGCCAAGGATGCCGACGGCCTGCACCCGATGAACCTCGGCCGGCTGGTGCTCGGCGAACCAGCGCCGCTGCCGTGCACGCCGCAGGGCATCGTCGAACTGCTGCGCAGGTACCAGGTGCCGATCGCCGGGGCCAACGTGACGGTCATCGGCCGTGGCATCACCGTCGGCAGGCCGCTCGGGCTGCTGCTCACCAGGCGGAGCGAGAACGCCACCGTGACCCTCTGTCACACCGGGACCGTCGACCTGAAGGCCCATACTCTCGGCGCCGACATCGTGGTGGCAGCCGCCGGCCAGGCCGGCCTGGTCACCGCAGACATGATCAAGCCAGGAGCGACGGTGCTGGACGTCGGCATCACCAGGACCGAGACCGGGCTGGCCGGAGACGTGCACCCGGATGTCGCCCAGGTGGCGGGCCATCTGGCCAAGATGCCGGGCGGTGTCGGGCCGATGACGAGGGCGATGCTGCTGGCGAACGTGGTGGGCCTGGCCGAACGGCAGGCCTGACGTGATCGCATAAGCTACCAACAAGTAACATATGCCAGGAAGTCTCGCACAGACAGGGAGGTCGGCCGCCGGTCATGAACATCGTCGTCTGCGTGAAGCAGGTTCCTGACACGTGGTCGGAGCGGACACTCAAGGAGTCTGACTCCACGCTCGATCGCGATGCCGCCGATGCCGTCATCAACGAGCTTGACGAGTTCGCGATCGAGGAGGGCCTGCGGCTCGCTGAGGCACACGGCGGCGAGGTGACCATCTTGTCGATGGGGCCGCAGCGTGCCACCGAGTCGATCCGCAAGGCGCTGTCTATGGGCGCGGACAAAGCCGTGCACCTGGTCGACGACGCGCTGGCGGGCTCGGACGTGCTGGGTACCTCGGCCGCGCTCGCGGCCGTGCTTGGCCAGATCGGATTCGACCTGGTCATCCTTGGCTCAGAGTCCACCGATGCGCGGACCGGCGTGCTCCCTGCGATGCTTTCCGAGCGGCTGGGCGTGCCACAGCTCTCCTACGCGAGCAAGGTCGTGATCGACGGGACTTCGATCACGATCAACCGGCAGGCCGACTACGGCTACGACACGGTGGTCGCCTCGCTGCCGGCGGTGGTGAGCGTGGTGGAGAAGATCAACGAGCCGCGTTACCCGTCGTTCAAGGGGATCATGGCGGCCAAGAAGAAGCCGGTGCAGACCATGAGCATCGCCGATGCCGGGCTCGACCGGGAGACCGTCGGCCTCGCCAGCGCCGCCAGCGAGGTGCTCAGTTTCGCCAAGCGCCCGCCCCGGCAGGCGGGCACGGTCGTGACCGACGAGGGGGACGGCGGCGGCAAGGCTGCCGAGTTCCTGGCTGCGCGCAAGTTCATCTGAACCGACTGATCGGGCCGAGCAGGGCTGAAGGGCTGAGAGGCTGCCAACGATGGCTGAGATTCTGATACTGGCCGAGCACGACGGCGAGGCCGTCAAGAAGGTCACCCTCGAGCTGGTGACGCTCGCCCGCCGGTTCGGCGAGCCCGCCGTGGTCTGGACCGGCTCCGGCGCGGAGGCCGCGCAGGCAAGGCTGGCGGAGTTCGGCGCAGCGAAGGTCTACGTGGCCGCGGATCCGGTCTTCGATGACTACGTGGTCGCGCCGAAGGCCGAGTTGCTCGCCGAGCTGGCCAGCCAGAAGTCGCCCGCGGCCGTGCTGGTGGCGAACACCGCCGAGGGCCGCGAGATCGGCGGCAGGCTCGCGGTCAAGACCGGCTGGGGGATACTGACCGACGTGGTCGGGCTCGATGACGACATGACCGCGCAGCAGGTGATCTTCGGCGGCGCGATCAACGTGAGCGCGCGGGTCAGGTCGGGAACGCCGATCATCGCCGTGCGGCCGAACGCGATCACCCCTGAGGCGGCGCCCGCCGACGCGGCGATCGAGCCGGTGAGCATCGCGGTGAGCGAGACGGCGAAGCAGGCGAGGATCACCGAGCGGGTCGTGCAGCAGCGCGGTGCCAGGCCAGAACTGACCGAGGCGTCGATCGTCGTGTCCGGCGGCCGCGGTGTCGGCTCGGCCGACAACATGGCCCTGATCGAGAAGCTCGCCGACTCGCTCGGCGCCGCGGTCGGCGCGTCCCGCGCGGTCACCGACGCGGGCTGGTACCCGCATCAGTTCCAGGTCGGCCAGACCGGCAAAACCGTGTCGCCGCAGCTGTATGTCGCGGTGGGCATCTCGGGCGCGATCCAGCACCGGGCCGGCATGCAGACCTCGAAGACGATCATGGTCGTCAACAAGGATTCCGAGGCGCCGATCTTCGAACTCGCGGACTTCGGCGTCGTGGGAGACCTGTTCAAGGTCGTGCCGCAGCTTGTCGAGGAGATAGCGAAGCGATCTGCCTGAGCCCTTCGGGCGCAGGTGCCAGCTGCCAAGTGCCAGTGGGGCCTTAGGCCCTGAGCCTCCCGCTAGGCTGGAATCACCATGGTGAACCTCGAAATTTACCTCGACCACGCCGCGACGACGCCGATGCTGCCCGAGGCGCTCGCCGCGATGGCGGAGGAATTGGCGCATACCGGGAACCCGTCCTCGCTGCACAACGCCGGCCGTCGCGCCCGCCGGGTCGTCGAGGAATCCCGCGAGCAGATCGCGCAGGCCTTCGGCGCGAGGCCCAGCGAGGTCGTCTTCACCAGTGGTGGCACCGAGGCCGACAACCTGGCCGTGAAGGGCTTCTTCTGGGCGCGTCAGGCCGGGCCGCGGCGGCGGCCGCGGGTGCTCGCCACCGCGATCGAGCATCACGCGGTGCTGGACTGCGTGGAATGGCTCGGCGAGCATCAGGGCGCGCAGGTCGAGTGGCTGCCCGTGGACAGCTCAGGCCTGCTCGCTCCCGAGGTCCTGCGGGCCGCGATCGAGCGTGACCCGCTCAGCGTCGCGCTGGTCAGCGTGATGTGGGCGAACAACGAGGTGGGAGCGATCCAGGAGATCGCCGGGCTGGCCGCGGTGGCAGGCGAGCACGGGATCCCGTTCCACAGCGATGCCGTTCAGGCCGCCGGCCAGTTGCCGGTGAGCCTGGCGGCGAGCGGCGCGACCGCGCTGACGATCACCGCGCACAAGATCGGCGGGCCGGTCGGGGCAGGTGCCCTGCTGCTGGCCAGGGGCGACGACCCGGTGCCCGTGCTGCATGGCGGCGGTCAGGAGCGTGACGTCAGGTCAGGAACCCTCGACACCGCCGCGATCAGGGCGTTCGCGGTGGCGGTCGAGCACGCTACCGCACGCAGGGACGAGCATGCGGCCAGGCTGGGACGGCTACGCGACGACCTGATTGGCCAGGTCCGCGCCGCCGTGCCCGACGCCGTCCTGAACGGCCCAGCGCCCGGCGAGCGCCGACTGCCCGGCAACGCGCACTTCTCTTTCCCTGGCTGCGAGGGTGACGCACTGCTGATGCTGCTCGATGCGCGCGGCATCGCCTGCTCGACCGGGTCGGCCTGCACGGCGGGAGTCGCCCAGCCGAGTCACGTGCTGCTCGCGATGGGTGCCGATCGTGCCAGGGCACGCGGCTCGCTGCGGTTCTCGCTCGGCCGGACCAGCACGCAACCCGACGTGACGGCGCTCGGCGCGGTGATCGGCGAGGTGGTGGAGCGGGCGAGGCGGGCAGGCAGGCAGACGGCGGGCGCGACCCGGGCCGGCGGATCGGCCGCAGCGCAGGTGGCCGGGCAGGCGGCGGCGTCGTGACCGCGCTCCGCGTGCTAGCGGCCATGTCAGGCGGCGTGGATTCGGCGGTCGCCGCCGCCAGGGCTGCCGAGGCGGGGCACGAGGTGACCGGCGTGCACCTGGCGCTGTCCGCGAATCCGCGCTCCTACCGGACCGGCGCGCGCGGTTGCTGCACGCTCGAGGACGCGCGGGACGCCAGGCGCGCCGCCGACGTGATCGGGATCCCGTTCTATGTCTGGGACATGGCCGAGCGCTTCGCCGCCGACGTGGTCGACGACTTCGTCGCGGAATACGCCCGCGGCAACACCCCGAACCCGTGCCTGCGCTGCAACGAGAAGATCAAGTTCGCCGCCGTGCTGGACCGTGCCGTCGCGCTCGGCTTCGACGCGGTCTGCACCGGCCACCACGCCAGGCTCGCGCCGGCCGCGCCAGCCGAGTCAGCCGCGCCGGCGGAGTCGGCAGAGTCGGTTTGGCCGGCGGGTCGGGTGCGGCTGGTGCGCAGCGTCGACCTGGCTAAGGATCAGTCCTACGTACTCGGCGTGCTGACCGGCGAGCAGCTGAGCCGGGCGATGTTCCCGCTCGGTGACAGCACCAAGGTGCAGGTCCGCGCGGAGGCGGCGCGTCGCGGCCTGGCGGTGGCTGACAAGCCGGACAGCCACGACATCTGCTTCATCGCCGACGGTGACACGCGGGGCTTCTTGCAGAACAGGCTCGGCTCGGCGCCAGGTGCGATTATCGATCCCGACGGCCAGGTGGTCGGCCGCCATGAGGGCAGTTACGGCTTCACCGTCGGCCAGCGCCGCGGCCTGGGGATCGCCGGCCCGGCGCCGGACGGCAGGCCGCGCTACGTGCTCGACATCGAGCCGGTCTCCGGCACCGTGCGGGTCGGGCCTGCCGAGGCGCTCGACGTGGATGAGATCACCGCGGTCCGTCCCGTCTGGTCGGGCCGGAGGGCGCCGGACGGCGCGATCGAGGCGACGGTCCAGCTTCGCGCGCACGGTGAGACGTTCCCGGCGACCTGCTGGCTGGAGGCCGGGTCGCTGCGGATCAGGCTGCATGCCAGGGCTCGCGGCGTCGCGCGGGGACAGGCGGCCGTGCTGTACGACGGCGACGCGGTCCTCGGCTCTGGCACGATCTCCGCCACCGCCCTGGCCGCCTGAGAATCTCGCCCGCCGCACCTGCCCGCGGGCGTGGAGCGAGGACATGGCAGCGGCGGTCGTTAGGATGTGCCGGTGGCGCCGTTTCCCTGGCCTGCGCAGAGCGCTACCGGCGTGGGCTCGATGCCGGGTACCAGCCCGGACGAGGCGATCGCGGTCGTGCTCGGCGAACTGGTGAACCTGCCGTATCTGCCCGAGCTTCCGGCCCGCGGGCCGGGCGCAGACCTCGTCGGGCGCACCGCCGTGCTCCTGGTCGACCTGCCGGTCGAGACCACCGCGACTGGCTGGCGGCTGGCCGAGCGGCGGGGCAGGGACCAGGGCAGGGCCGCCGGGCTGATGTCGGCCGACCTGGACGCGGTCGAGGCGGCGACCGCCGGCTACGCGGGGGTCTTCAAGATCCAGCTGTGCGGGCCGTGGACGCTCGCCGCATCGCTGGAGCTCACGCACTCGGTAGAGGCCGCGCTCTCCGACCGCGGAGCCCTGGCCGACCTGATCGCATCGCTCGCCGAGGCGGTGGCCGCGCACGTCGCGGCGGTCCGCAGGCGGCTGCCCGACGCGACGCTGCTCGTCCAATTCGACGAGCCGGCGCTGCCCGGCGTGCTGGCCGGCTCGGTGCCGACGGCAAGCGGCCTGCGCCGGATCGCCGCCGTCGAGGAGTCGGTCGCCGCCGACGGGCTGCGTACCGTGCTGGCGGCGGCTGGCGGGCCCGCGATGGTGCACTGCTGCGCGCCGTCAGTGCCTTTTAGCTGTCTAACAAAATCCGGCGCGGCTGCTGTCTCCTTCGACCTGGGCCTGCTGCGGGGCAAGGACGAAGACGCCGTCGGCGAGGTCGCCGAGTCGGGACTCGGCGTCGCCATCGGTGCCGTGCCCCCACTCCAGGCCGGCGCGAGCCGGACCCCGGTCACGCCGGACAGCGCGGCGCGGCACACAGCGGCCGATGTGATCGGACTCTGGCGGCGGATCGGGCTCCCCATGGGCACGCTGACCGAGCAGGTGGCCGTGACTCCCGCTTGCGGCCTGGCAGGCGCGACGCCGGCCAGGGCGCGCGCGGTCCTGGCGCAGTGCCAGGCAGCGGCAAAGCTGATCCCGGAACTGATCGAGGAGGGCGCGGCGTGACCGGACCCGACGAGCCTGAAGCCGGCGACATCGTCCCCGAGGCCGACGGCACCGCTGACGTGAGCCAGGCTGACGACCAGGCCAGGCACCGCCACGCCGACCTGGCCGACCAGATCGCCGAGCACAACTACCGCTACCACGTGCTCGATTCGCCCGTCGTCTCGGACGCCGAGTACGACGTGCTGATGCGCGAACTGCGCAAGCTCGAGGAGGACTATCCCGACCTGCGCACGCCGGACTCGCCCACCCAGCAGGTCGGTGATGTGGTCGCGCCCGGCTTCGCGCCAGTCCGCCACCTCGAGCGGCTGTTCAGCTTGGACAACGCGTTCTCCGGCGCCGAGCTTGACAGCTGGTCCGCCCGGGCGGAGCGGCTCGGCGGCACCGGCCCGTTCCTGTGCGAGCTCAAGATCGACGGGCTCGCGGTGGACCTGGTCTACCGCGACGGCGTACTCGCGCGCGCCGCGACCAGGGGAGACGGCGTGACCGGCGAGGACGTGACGGCAAACGTCCGTACGATCAAGGCGGCCCCTGGCCGGCTGCGGGGCTCGGGCTGGCCAGCCACGCTCGAGGTCAGGGGCGAGGTCTTCCTGCCGGTCACCGCCTTTCACGAGCTGAACGAACGGCAGGCGCAGGCGGGCAAGCCGCCCTTCGTTAACCCGCGGAACACCGCTGCCGGGTCATTGCGCCAAAAGGACCCGGCCGTCACCGCGAGCAGGCCGCTCGGCCTGATCCTGCACGGTGTGGGGGCGATCGAGGGCGACCGGCAGGCCAGGCCACCTAGCCAGTCAGGGTGGTACGACCAGCTGCGCGAGTGGGGCCTGCCCGTCAGCGAGCTCTACCGGGTGGTGGCCGACATCGACGGAGTGCGGGACTACATCGGCCATTACGCCGAGCACCGGCACGATCCGCCCTACGAGATCGACGGCGTCGTGGTCAAGCTCGACCCGATCGAGGTCCAGGAAAAGCTCGGCTTCACCAGCCGGGCGCCGCGCTGGGCGATCGCCTACAAGTACCCGCCAGAGGAGGTCACCACCCGGCTGCTGGACATCAGGGTGAACGTCGGCCGGACCGGCCGCGTGACTCCGTTCGCCGTGATGACGCCGGTCAAGGTCAGCGGCTCCACGGTGGAACGGGCCACGCTGCACAACGAGGACGAGGTAGCGCGCAAGGGCGTCCTGATTGGTGACATGGTGGTGCTCCGCAAGGCGGGGGACGTGATCCCCGAGGTCGTCGGTCCGGTACTGGACCTCCGGTCAGGGCAGGAGCACGCCTTCGAGTTTCCCAAGGTGTGTCCGAGCTGCGGTACCGCGCTGGCCAGGGAGGCGGCCGAGGTCGACTGGCGCTGCCCGAACACCAGGTCCTGCCCGGCGCAGTTGCGCGAGCGGCTGTTCCACGTGGCCGGCCGCGGAGCGTTCGACATCGAGGTCCTCGGCTACGAGGCCTCCTCGGCGCTGCTTGACGCCGGGCTTGTCACCGACGAAGGCGACCTGTTCTCGCTGACCGCCGAGCGGCTGGCACAATCGCCGTTCTTCGTCACCATTGGCGGCGAGCTCACGGCGAACGCGGTGAGCCTGCTCAGGAACCTGGACGAGGCCAGAAACCGCCCGCTCTGGCGGGCGCTGGTCGCCCTGTCGATCAGGCACGTGGGCCCGACGGCGGCCAGGGCACTGGCCGCCGCGTTCGGATCGGTCGACGCGATCGCGTCGGCGCCCGCGCCGACGCTGATGCTGGTGGACGAGGTCGGCCCGACCATCGCAGGATCGCTGATCGACTGGTTCGCCGTGGACTGGCATCGGGCAATCGTCGCGAAATGGCGCGAGGCGGGGGTCCGGATGGCGGACCCGGACTTCGCCGGTTTCACGCTCGGCGAGAGCGGCCAGGCGGCCGGCGGGCCGCTCTCCGGGGTGATCGTCGTACTCACCGGCAGCCTGTCCGGCTACACCAGGGACGAGGCCGCGGAAGCCATTACCGAGCGCGGCGGAAAGGTGTCGGGGTCGGTATCGAAAAAGACCAGCTTCGTCGTGGCCGGCGAAAGCCCTGGCTCGAAGCGGGACAAGGCGGCCTCGCTCGGGGTGCCGATACTTGACGAGGCCGGCCTAGGCGTCCTGCTCGCCGATGGCCCGGAGGCCGCCACTCAGGTTGCAGTGCCGGAGTAGCCGGCGGGGTCCATGCCGGCCCGCGATGCCAGTCGCCGCCGACATAGACCACCGTCCGCCCGGCGCCGCACCGATGCCAGTCGCCGCCGACAGACACCACCGACGCCCGGCGCCGCCGCGCCGATGCCAGTCGCCGCCGACATACAGCACCTTTGAGGGAATTCATTGGTCAATTAATCAACATTTAGTAGGTTTCGCTCGCCACTAAAGGTGTGGTAAGTGCGGCGAGCCGCTCAATTGAATCCGGCACTTCGGTCAATTCGGTCCGTGCCGAGCGACCCGGGCTGCGCCGAATCGGGCAGGACCCGCCCTGGCTGCGCCGATTCGGGGGCGGGGCCGTCGGAGTTCCGGGTCAGGCCGTGAGTGCGGCGCGGGCGGCAGCCAGGGCGAATTCCCGGTGGGCGGCGCCGAACAGGCAGACGTGCACGAGCAGCGGGTGCAACTGGTGCAGCGGCACCCACGGCCGCCAGCGACTCGCCAGCGTTGGAGTCCGTCGCCAGGAGGGTGGGCGAGCATGTCGGCGGCGCCGAAGGTCCCCGCGCCGCGAGCCAGCCGGCAGTACGGCAGCGGCCGTGTTCGGCGTACCACGACGGCCAGGAATCCGCCTGGTCATTGGGCAGCGGCAGGCTCGCGATGAACCCCGGGTCTCGTGCCGCAGAGTTACCAGGAAGCTTCGCGATGTGTAGTCGGTTAACTACGACAACGCGTCTGGTAACAGATAGTATGCGTATGGCTGCGTCAAGTGCATTAGCGCGGCTACGCTGCCACCAGAACTGACCCCCCACTTGACCCGGCGGCCCCTGAGGACGCTATGAGGAACTCCATCGACGCCCGCGATGTCGGTCCGCGCGTCGGCTCCCCGCCGTGGATCTACCTGACCGCGGTGTCGGCAGTCGGCGCGGCGGTGCTCGCCGTCAACGTTCACGAAATGATCAGGGATCTGCGCAACCTCGGCACCTCGCCGTTGTTCTGGATGGTCAGCGGGATGATCCTGGCCGGCGAGGTCTTTCGGATCGTCACTCCGGGCAGGTCGGGAGGCGAGTCTCCGGCCATCTCCCGGACCATCTGCGTCGCCTCGATGTTGTTCTGGGGCTTCCCGGTCGCCGCGCTGCAGCGAGCCGTCGCGACCGCGATCGTGGGGATCGCGCAGCGCCACGGGCTGCAGCGGATCGCCTTCAACGTCGCGCAGTTGACCATCAGCCTCGGCGCCGCCAGCCTTGCGCTCCGCGCGTTGGGGATCCGCCCCAGGCTCGCGCAGCAGCAGCTCTGGGTGCACTGGGTCCCGAAGACCGGCGACAGGCTTGCCCTGTTCGCGGTCGCCGCGGTCGCCTACTTCGTCGTCAACTACACCGTCGTCGTCTTCGCGGTCTCGCTCAGCACGAGGACGCCGATCAAGAGCGTGATCCGGGCGAGCCTGGTCTACCAGGCAGGCGCACACCTCGTGCTGCTGGCGACCACCCCCCTGGTCGTGGTGGCGATGAGCACCAAATCGCCGACGGTCGTCGCGCTGTTCCTCTTCCCGCTCGCCGCGATCTACTTCAGCGCCGCGATGTCCGTGCAGCGGGATCATCAGGCAAATCATGACGAGCTGACCGGCCTGGTCAACCGCAAGCTGCTGGCCAAGCGCAGTAGCGAGGCGCTGGCCAGGGCGGCCATCGCCGATGCTAAAGCCGGGTTCCTGCTGATTGACCTGGACCGGTCCACCGGCCTGAAGCAGGTCAACGACACGCTCGGGCATGCCGTCGGCGACCGGCTGCTCAAGACCGTCGCGCACCGGCTCACCCAGAGCGTCCGGCCAGGTGACGTGGTCGCCCGCCTCGGCGGGGATGAGTTCGCGGTGCTGTTGCCGTCGGTCAGGGAGGCGGCAGCGGCGCGCGAGGTCGCCTCGCGGCTGCGGGCCGCGCTGGCCGAGCCGGTCAGGTTGGAGGCGATGATCTTCCAGGTTGAGGCGAGCGTGGGGATCGCCATCTACCCCGACGATGCGGACACCTTCGATCAGCTCATGCAGCGGGCCGACGTCGCGATGTACGTCGCGAAGGAGCGGCACTCCGGCATCGAGCGGTATCACCCGGAGGCCGACCGGAACTCGGCGGAACGGCTGGCGCTCGCCAGCGACCTGCGCTCGGCCGTGCTGCGCGGCGAGATCGAACTGTACTTCCAGCCCAAGGTTCGGCTGGCCGACAACAAGACGATCGGCATGGAGGCGCTGGCCAGGTGGCCGCATCCGCACCGCGGCGTGCTGGCCGCTACCGAGTTCATCGGGCTCGCGGAGCAGTCGCACCTGATCAGCGATCTCACCGAGCAGGTGCTCGACAAGGCACTGCGCCAGGCGGCGAAGTGGTGGGCGGACGGCATGCCGGTCCAGGTCTGCGTCAACCTGCCAGCTAGAGACCTGCTGAGCCTGCACCTTGTCGACGTGGTCAGGCAGGCGCTCGACAGGCACAGCCTGCCGCCTGACGCGCTCAGGCTGGATATCAACGAGCAAGTGCTGGCGGGTAAGGCGGCGCAGTCCGTCGCGGCCCTGCAGGGCCTGGTTGACCTCGGAGTCGGCGTGAGCCTTGATGACTTCGGGTCCGGGTACTCCTCGCTCGCCCAGCTCACCAGGCTGGGGATCAGCGAGGTCAAGATCGATCCTGACCTGATCGCCGGCCTGCATGACTCCGCGGACCAGAGGATGACCGTCAAGTCGCTGGTGCGGCTGGCACAGTCACTCGGCATCCGCTCGATCGGCGAGGGCGTGGAGACCGAGGCGGTGGCCACTGCACTGCGGCTGATCGGCTGCGACGGTGCGCAAGGCTGGCATTTCGCGAGGCCGCTGAACGTCATCATGGCCACCGAGTGGCTGGCCGAGCAGCATGCGCGGGACTCCTCGGCCACTGGCGGCGGGACGGCCGCAGCCAGGACGCAGGCCGATGGGC
Organism: uncultured Actinomycetota bacterium; assembly: GCA_963720595.1. Taxonomy (GTDB): domain Bacteria; phylum Actinomycetota; class Actinomycetes; order Streptosporangiales; family Streptosporangiaceae; genus Chersky-822. The sequence goes on from CAVRFY010000001.1 coordinate 209,952, forward strand.
AGCGGCGGCTAGCGCTGCGGAACCTGCAGCAGGACCTGGCGCATGCGGCACCCTTCGGCGGGCCCGAGGAAGTGGGCGCGGCTGCACCTGGCCGCCTGGCGGGGACTTAATGGGTTCTGCCTGGCCGGCGGCCGCCCTCTAGGATGACGGGGTGTCCATAACCCGTGATGAGGTGGCCCACCTCGCCAGGCTGTCCAGGCTGGCACTAGGCGACGACGAGCTCGAGCGGTTCGCCGGCCAGCTCGATGTGATCATCGGTGCGGTCGCCCGGGTGCAAGAGGTAGCCGCCGCCGGCATCCCGCCGACCACGCACGCGGTCGAGATGGCCAATGTGTTCCGCGAGGATGTCGAGGTGCCCTGCCTGGGTGCCGACGCCGCGCTTGCCCAGGCACCCGCCGCCGAGATGGGACGGTTCAAGGTCCCCAGGATTCTGGCGGAGGACTGACGATGACCGTCGTGCCGGAGGTGCGCAGATGAACACGGCGAGCGACCTGACCCTGATGACCGCGGCGCAGATGGCCGCCGCGGTAGCCGCCGGCGAGGTGTCGGCGGTCGAGCTGACGACGGCGCACCTGGACCGGATCGCGCGCACCGACGTTCAGGTCCGCGCCTTCCTGCATGTGGCGCATGACTCGGCGCTGGCCGCCGCGCGGGCGGTCGACGAGCGGCGGGCCGCGGGCGAGCCGCTCGGGCCACTGGCCGGGGTGCCGCTCGCGCTCAAGGACGTGTTCACCACGAAGGACATGCCGACGACCTGCGGGTCCAAGATCCTGGCCGGCTGGCAGCCACCGTACGACGCGACCCTCACCTCCCGGCTGCGCGCGGCGGGCGTGGTGATCCTCGGCAAGACCAACATGGACGAGTTCGCGATGGGTTCCTCGACCGAGAACTCGGCGTTCGGGCCATCGCACAACCCGTGGGACCTGAGCCGGGTGCCGGGAGGATCATCGGGCGGGTCGGCCGCGGCGGTCGCCGCGTACTACGCCCCGCTTGGTATCGGCACCGACACGGGTGGCTCGATCCGCCAGCCGGCGGCTGTCTGCGGCGTGGTCGGCGTGAAGCCCACCTACGGCGGCTCGTCCAGGTACGGGCTGGTCGCCTTCGCGTCTTCGCTCGACACCCCTGGCCCGCTGACCAGGACAGTCCTCGACGCGGCCTTGCTGCACGAGGCGATCTCCGGGCACGACCCGTGCGACTCGACCTCGCTCGACGCCCCGGTGCCGCCGGTGGTCGCGGCCGCGCGCCACGGCGACGTGGCGGGCCTGCGGGTCGGCGTGGTGGCCGAGTTCGGCGGCGAGGGCTACGCCAGCGGCGTGCTGACCAGGTTCAACGAGGCGGTCGAGCTACTTGAGTCGCTCGGCGCGAAGGTCACCGAGGTGTCGTGCCCGCATTTCGGCTACGCCCTGCCCGCGTACTACCTGATCGCGCCGAGCGAGTGCTCGTCGAACCTGGCCAGGTTCGACGCGATGCGGTACGGCCTGCGGATCGGCGACGACGGCATCGCCAGTGCCGAGGACGTGATGAGCAAGACCAGGGCTGCCGGCTTCGGCGCCGAGGTGAAGCGGCGGATCATGCTCGGCACCTACGCACTGTCCAGCGGCTACTACGACGCCTACTACGGCAAGGCGCAGCAGGTCAGAACGCTGATCGCGCGCGACTTCGCCGCGGCGTTTGAGCAGGTGGACGTCCTGGTCTCGCCGACCACGCCAACGACCGCCTTCGCGATCGGCGAGCGCGCCGACGATCCGATGGCGATGTACCTGGCCGACCTGTGCACGATTCCCGCCAACCTGGCAGGCAACGCGGCGATATCGGTGCCGTGCGGCCTGGCGCCGGAGGACGGGCTGCCGGTGGGGCTCCAGATCATGGCGCCGGTGCTCGCCGACGACCGGATGTACCGGGTGGCTGCCGCGGTCGAGGGTGCTCTCGATCAGCGGCGCGGCCACCCGCTGCTCGCGGAGGCAAGTGGGATCGAGAACTCGGGCGACGGGACCGCGGAGGCCGGGCGATGACACAGATTGAGGCGGCGGTGGCTAGCCACCCAGTTCCCTTCGACGAGGCGGTCAGCAGGTACGACCCGGTGATCGGGCTGGAGACGCACGTCGAGCTCGGCACGGCCACGAAGATGTTCTGCGGCTGCCCGAACGTCTTCGGCGCCGAGCCGAACTCCGCAGTCTGCCCGGTCTGCCTGGGCCTGCCCGGCTCGCTGCCGGTGATCAACAGGGCCGCGATCGAGTACACGATCAGGATCGGCCTCGCCCTGAACTGCTCGATCGCCACGTGGTGCCGGTTCGCGAGGAAGAACTACTTCTACCCCGACATGCCGAAGAATTTCCAGATCTCGCAGTATGACGAGCCGCTGTGCACCGACGGCTGGCTGGAGGTGCAGGTCGGCGACGAGCGGGTGCGGGTCGGCATCGAGCGGGTGCACCTTGAGGAAGACACCGGCAAGTCGCAGCACATGAGCGCGACCGGGCGGATCCACGGGGCCGAGTACTCGCTGGTCGACTACAACAGGGCAGGGATCCCGCTGGTCGAGGTGGTGACCAAGCCGATTCCCGGCACCGGGCCGCTGGCACCCGCCGTGGCCAAGGCCTACGTGACCGAACTGCGTGACCTGTTGCGCACGCTCCGCGTCTCGGATGTGCGGATGGAGCAGGGCTCGTTGCGCTGCGACGTCAACACCTCGATCGCGGCCGCCGGGTCGGCGGAGTGGGGCACCAGGACCGAGACCAAGAACGTCAACTCGCTGCGCTCGGTCGAGCGTGCCGTCAGGTCCGAGATCGAGCGGCAGGCCGGGGTGCTCGATGCCGGCGGCCGGATCGTCCAGGAGACCAGGCACTTCCACGAAACCACCGGCTCGACCACGTCAGGCCGGAGCAAGGAAGAGGCGCAGGACTACCGGTACTTCCCCGAGCCCGACCTGGTGCCGCTCGCCCCGGACCGGGACTGGGTCGCTCAAATCAAGGCCGACCTGCCCGAACTGCCCGCGGCCCGCCGGGTCAGGCTCCAGGCCGAGCTCGGGCTGGCCGACGGCGACATGACGATGCTGCACAACGCCGGCGCGCTGGACCTGGTCGCGGAGACCGTGGCGGCGGGCGCGTCGCCCGAGCAGGCACGCAACTGGTGGCTGACCCAGCTGTCCAGGCGGGCGAACGATGCAGAAATCGAGCTGAGCATGCTGCCGGTCAGCCCGGCGGATGTCGCGCGGATCTGCGCCATGGTGGCCTCGGGCGAGCTGAACAACCAGCTGGCCAGGCAGGTACTCGACGGCGTGCTGGCCGGCGAGGGTTCGCCGGACGAGGTGGTTGCGGCCCGAGGTCTCGCCGTCGTGACGGACGCGGGCGTGCTCACCGCGGCCGTCGACGACGCCATCGCAGCCCAGCCCGATGTCGCGGCCAAGATCCGCGATGGCAAGATCGCCGCGGTCAGCGCGCTGTTGGGCGCCGTGATGAAGGCGACGCGCGGGCAGGCGGACGCGGCCAGTGTGCGCGAGCTGATCCTGCAGCGGCTCGGCCAGGGATAACAGGCCCGCCGGGTTAGGACACCGGCTCTCATCCGCGGTGCTGAGCCAACCCCGATCTACCGGTCAGGATTTTGTCGTCGGTCGTACGTCTTTGGTTCCCCGCATTCGGGTTTGCTGAACTCTGAGCGGCCCTGACCTGGAGATATGTCGCTCAGACCCGCGGAAAACTACGCACTACCCAGTCCGGTTCCGTGCGGCACAATGGCGCTTAGCGCCAGGCGGTGCCGTTCCAGTGCAACACCTCACCGGCCCCGACCGCCCAGACGGCGCCTGACTGCGGGATGAAGGTGACATCATTCATCGAGCCCGGCTGGGGGGTGACGATCTGCATCCAGCTATGCCCGTTCCAGTGCAGCGCCAAGGCTCGATCGGCTGAATCGAAATAGCTGCCCACAGCCCAGGCATTGTCCGCCGATGCCGCGCTGACGGCAGCGAGATGAAGGTCCGGGAATTTGGGTGGGTGTATTTGCCGGGTGAGAGCGCACGTCCAGCTCCGGCCGTTCCAATGCAGGAGCAACGCCCTGGACGAGCCCTCAGGGGCGGATCCGACGGCAAAGACATTGTTGGCTGAGGTGGTGGCCACGTCAGAGAGCGCGTAGGGCCTTCCGATGTCCGGGCTGGCGACCTGGTCCCACCGCCGCCCGTCCCAGTGCAGGATCGGCGGCAGGTGACGGCCCGCATAAGTGACTGCCCACGCGTTCGTCGCGGACGAGGCGGCCACGGCTGTGAACACGCCGTGCATCGCGGCGGGCAGCGGCGTGCGCGTCCACGCCCTGCCGTTCCAGTGCAAGAGCAACTGCCCAGTCCCGACTGCCCACGCGTTCGACGCCGACGTGGCCGCCACGTCTACCAGGTCGGCGTCAGCCAGTCCCGGCACCGGCACCCGCCGCAGAGTGGTGCCGGTCAGCCGCACGATAAGCGGCCTGGCGATGCCTCCGCCGTCACCGTGCTGGGTCAGCCCGTGCTCGCCCACAGCCCACGCGCCGCCGGGGAACGCCGCCACAGCGCCCAGGGCACTCAGCCGCGGCAGCCCGGCAGGGCTGAGCGTCGTCCAGGCTGCGCCGTTCCAGTGCGCGACAACAGCCTTCTCCGGACGGACGTCGGCCGGGGGCGCGCCGACGGCCCAGGCGCTGCCAGGCGACTGAGCCGCGACGGCGAGCACGCCCGGCGGCAGCACAGCCGGCCGCGCAGGCTGGCCGCTTGTCCCGGACGTCGGCGCGCTGGCGATGCGCAAGGTTGTGCAGGCATTAGCCGGAGCAGCCGGGGGCGAGGCCGTGCACGCAGCCGCCATGATCGCGACCGCCACGATTCCCGCGAGACGCGGACGCTTGCTGCCGGGCTTCATTCTGTATTCTGTCCTGCCGGTGCGAGGGCCTTTCAACCCTAAGACGCCCGGTCGGTCAGCCAGCTTTACCCACATGACCAGACGCGGGCAATCATGTCACGCTGGTCCCAATGACCGCCAGACCGGCCGTCGCTGGCTCGCAGACAGTCATGATCTGCGGGTCTGTGAGCGACATTGCGCTGGCTCAGAGCAGTGATTCAGCAGACCGGCATCATTCCTCAATCGAAGCGTGACCTCCGGCACGTAGAGTCAAGCCCAGTCGCTCACCGCGCACGACATCTCCCGCAGGCCGCAGTGCCGCTATCTGCAGCGGAGAGCCAGGCAGAGCGAACCGGGGCGAGCACGGCCCGGGATGGCGATCAAACAGGCCCCAACGGCGGGGCCGCACATCGGTACCGACCGCGGTGGCGGGCGCATGCCGCCGGTTGCCCATGAACCCGCGATGACGAACGAGGACGAGCAGGAGTGTTGGACCGAGCGAAGGCACCTGGAGGCCGGCGGTGAGCCGGGCGATGCTGGCATGGTCAGCCGCCTGGGCGCTGGTTGCGGTGCTCGCGTGCGTCCGGCTCCTCCGCGCCTCGGGTCAGCCCGAGCCAAATTTGCGAAATGGCTATCGATGGCTGGCCGTGGCGGCACTCTGCCTGGCTGCCGGGGCCACGGTGCACCAGGCCTTCGGCGGCCTGATCGGGGGTGCGCTGCCGCTGCGCCTGGCCGACCTGATCGGCCTGGCTGCCCTGCCCGCCCTGGTGATCGGCCTCGCGACACTGACGTCAGGACTGGGCGGGAGCGAGGATGCGCCAAGAGGCAGCAGGCCGCTGCGAGACGACGCGGTCGTCGCGACGGGCCGAACGAGGCAGGGGATGGCCGTCGACGTCTGCTTGCTCGGCGCGTCGCTGCTCGTCATTCTGCTGGTGACGCTATTCGGGCCTGACTACGCCCGCGGCGACGTCGGCCGGGCCGCGTTCGCCCTGGCGCTGGTCCGCCCGCTCGCCGACCTCGCCGCGCTCGCCGTGGTGCTGCGGTTCGCGGTGCGCAGCATCAGGCTGACCTTTCCCGTAGTTCTGGCGCTGGTCGCGGTCACCGTCGGTGACTCGCTCGCGGTCGGCGACAGGACCGCCGGCCATGTCGCGGGGCTCGGAGCGCAGGTCGCCGTGCTGGTGGCGCTGATACTGCTCGCGGCCGCGCCGCTGACGACCTCGGCGTTGGCCGCACTGTCCGGAACGCCCGGCCTGAGCAGGTTCGTCCGCCCCGGTAGCTCGTGGTCGAGCCCGGCGACCATCGCGGCGCTGGTAGCGGCCGCCCTGGCCGCCGCGGTCGTGACCGGGTTCGCGCTCGCCGGCCGTCCGCTCATCGCTCGCCCGCTCGCCTTCGCCGGGACCGTCGTTGTGCTGCTCCTGGTCGCCAGGCTGGCCGGCCTCACCAGGCAGGCGTCGGCTGTGGCGGAGGCGGCGCAGGAGTCCGACTGGATGTTCCGTGCGCTGGCCACCACGACCAGCGACGCCGTGTTGATCTGTGACCTGGTCGGAACGATCGAGTATGCCAGCCGGGCCGTCGGCGAGTTCGGCTACACGCCAGGTCAGCTCACCGGGCGCAGGCTGGCCGACATCGTGCATCCGGAGGACCGACCCGCCGGGATCAGGGCCGCGATCGCCGGACTGCGAGCCGCCGCGGGGACGGCGACGTTCGCGGGCCGGGTCAGGGGAGCGGACGGTTCCTGGCGCCACATCGAGTCGACGCTGTCGCGTTACGGGGCCGCGGGCGAGCCCGCGAGGCTGCTCATCACCTCGCGCGACGTCAGCGACCGGGTCGCGCTGCGCCGCCAGCTCACCCAACTGACGTTCCACGACGGGCTCACCGGCCTGCCGAACCGTGCGTACGCCGAGGAACGGCTCAAGGACCTGGTCACGGCGCCCGGCTCTGGCGGGCACGGCCAGCGGAGCCCCGAGGACGCCGGGCTGCTGGTGGCCGCCATCCTGGTCGACTTCGACGGGTATACGGCCGTGAACGATCTGGCCGGGCATACCGGCGGCGACCTGATACTCGCGCAGGCGGGCCGCAGGCTGCGCGCGGCGGTCCCGCCGTCGGCGACCGTCGCGAGGTGGGGCGGCGACGAATTCGCGATCCTGACCCGGTGCGACGCCCCGGCCGACGTCGTCGACCTGGCCGAGCGCCTGGCCGGGGTGATCGCCGCCGAGCCGTTCAGCGTCGCGGCGAAGCAGATCGCCCTGACCGTCAGCGTCGGCGCAGCGACGAGCCTGCCCGGTCAGGCCGAGCAGCTACTCGGCAACGCGGAGGTCGCGCTGGCGAAGGCGCAGCAGGCAGGGGTCGGGCGGGTCGAGATTTTCGCGGCGGCCATGCAGGCAGAGGCCAGGCGCCGGGCCGAGATCGCCGACGACCTGCGCCGGGCGGTCGCGGAGCAGCGGCTCGAGGTCGTCTACCAGCCGGTGATCGAGCTGGCCACCGGCATCGTCCGCGGAGTGGATGCCGAACTCCGCTGGAACCGCGACGGCGAGATCGTCCAGCCCGAGGAGTTCCTGGCCGTTGCCGAGGCATCCGGGCTGATCGTCCCGCTCGGCGAGTGGGCGCTCAGGCAGGCCTGCCGGCAGGTCGCCGCGTGGCGTGCCGACGGCATGCCGGTCTGGCTGTCGGTTGGCTGCACGGCCAGGCAGGTGCTGGGGCCGGGATTCGTCTCCGCCGTGATCGCCGCGCTTGACGAGGCGGAGCTGCCGCCAGGGATGCTGACGATCGCGGTCACCGAGCAGGTGCTGACCGAGGGCCCACCCCTGGTCACGGCCGACCTGGCTGGCCTGCGCGGCAAGGGCATCAGGCTGGCCATCGACTCGTTCGGAACCTGGCACGCGTCGCTGTCCTGCCTGCGTCGGTCGGTGGCGGACGTGATCAAGATCGACTCGTCCTACGTGGCGGGCCTGCAGTCCGACCCGGCGCTGGCCCTGCTCGCCAGGACGATCGTCCAGCTTGCTCACGACCTTGGCGTCGAGGTGATCGCGGAGGGAATCGAGCGGCCTGAGCAGCGTGCCCTCCTCCAGGCGATGGGCTGCGAGCTCGGCCAGGGCGCCGCGCTGGCCGCGTCATTGCCGGCCACCGGCCAGGACAGGCCGTCGTCGGCGCAGGCTGAGAACACGGCCTGCACCACCGCGAGCTGACCGCTAGGCTCCCGCGCATGGCTCGAACCATGACGGTTGCGGTGATCAGCGGCGATGGCATCGGCCCCGAAGTGATCGCCGAGGCCATCAAGGTGCTGAAGGTCGCGACCGGCGCGGGGGCCGTCGAAACCACCAGCTTTGACCTCGGCGCCGAGCGGTATATGCGCACCGGCGAGATCCTGCCCGACTCCACGCTCGCCGAACTCGCCGGGCACGACGCCATCCTGCTCGGTGCGGTCGGTGATCCGAGGGTTCCGAGCGGGATCCTGGAACGCGGGCTGGTGCTGCGCCTGCGGTTCGAGTTCGACCAGTACGTGCACTTGCGCCCGATCCGGTTGTTCCCGGGGGTGGACTCGCCGCTCGCCGCGACGACGGCCGCCCCGATCGACATCCTTGTGGTCAGGGAGGGCACCGAAGGTGCCTACATCGAGGCGGGCGGCATCCTGCGCAAGGGCACGCCGGCCGAGGTCGCCATGCAGGAGAGCATCAACACGGCGTTCGGGGTCGGCCGGGTGGTCAGGCACGCGTTCGGCTGCGCCGTCGGCCGACCGCGGCGCAAGCTGACCCTGGTGCACAAGACGAACGTGCTCGCCCACGCCGGTGACCTGTGGCGCCGCACGTTCGAGGCGACCGCGGCGGAGCATCCAGGCGTTGCGGCCGACTATTGCCACGTCGATGCCGCGCTGATGTACCTAGTGACGCAGCCTGACCTGTTCGACGTGATCGTCACCGACAACCTGTTCGGCGACTTGCTTACCGCGCTCGGCGCGGCGATCGCCGGCGGTATCGGCCTGGCCGCTAGTGCGAGCATCAATCCGGACCGGACGAGACCGAGTACATTTGAACCTGTGCACGGCAGCGGGCAAGATATCGCAGGGAAGCAGAAGGCCGATCCGACGGCCGCCATCTTGTCGGCGGCGATGCTGTGCAACCATCTTGGCATGACCTCCGAGGCGTCAAGGATCGAGCAGGCGGTAGCTGACGACCTGCTTGAGCGCCAGGGTGAATGGGCCGCGCGCAGCACCGCAGAGGTCGGCGACGACATAGCCGAGCGAGTATCCGGCTAGACGCCGCCATCCGGGAGACCGGTCGGCGACGTCAAGCGACTGGTCTCGCGGGTGCCTGCCTGCCGGCTGACCGGTCGCACAGGTAGGTAGTCGAGTTGGGTAGCGGTGGCCGTCGGCAGGGGCGGTGGCCGCAGCGGGCAGGCAACGGCGCCAGGCCCGCGCTAAGGAGGATCCGCAAAATGAACGCCAGTCCGACCTCCCCGATCACCTTCGACCTGCACGCATCCGAGCGGCGCGTGCCGGAGGCGGTCAGGGCCAACCTGCTCGAATCTCCCGGCTTCGGCCAGGTTTTCACTGACCACATGGTCTCCTTGCGCTGGTCGACCGATCAGGGCTGGCACGGCGGCAAAGTCGAGCCGTACGGCCCGCTCGTGCTCGACCCGGCCACGGCTGTCCTGCACTACAGCCAGGAGATTTTCGAGGGGCTCAAGGCCTACCGCCAGGACACCGGGCCGATCGTGGCGTTCCGGCCGTTCGCCAACGCGGCGCGATTCCGGCGTTCGGCGGCCAGGATGGCCATGCCCGAGTTGCCGGACGACGCCTTCGTGCAGGCGATCGAGCTGCTGGTGTCGCACGACAAGGAATGGGTGCCGGCCAATGCCGAGCAGAGCCTCTACCTGCGGCCCTTCATGATCGCCACGACGGCAGCGCTCGGTGTGGGCAAGCCGGCCAACTCCTACCTATTCCTCGTGATCGCCTCGCCGGTCGGCAGCGTTTTCGCTGGCGGCGGGCTGCGCGCCGTGTCCGTCTGGCTGGCCGAGGGCTACACCAGGGCCGCGCCAGGGGGAACCGGCGACGCGAAGACCGGCGGCAATTACGCCGCATCGTTCCTCGGCCAGCAGCAGGCCATCGATAACGGCTGCGACCAGGTCGTCTGGCTCGACGCGGTGGAGCACCGCTGGGTCGAGGAGATGGGCGGGATGAACCTGTTCTTCGTCTACGGCTCTGGCCAGGACGCGCGGCTCGTGACGCCGCCGCTGACCGGCACGCTGCTGCCCGGAATCACCAGGGACTCCCTGCTGACGCTGGCGCCCGACCTGGGGATACCGGCGACCCAGGGCGCGATTTCGGTCGAGCAGTGGCGGTCAGGGTGCGAGTCGGGCGAGATCACCGAGGTGTTCGCCTGCGGCACCGCTGCCGTCATCACGCCGGTCGCCGAGGTCAAGGGCGCAACCGGCAGCTGGAAGATTGGCGACGGCCAGCCTGGGCCGGTGACCATGCGGCTGCGCGAGCAGTTGCTCGGCATCCAGTTCGGCCGCCTGCCCGACCCGTACGGCTGGGTGCACAAGATCGCCTGACTCCGACGGTCGGTCGTGCGGTCGTTAGGGTGGGTGCATGGACGACAAGGAGATACTCGGGCGCATCGACGATCTGATCACCACCGAGCACGCCCTTCGGGCCAGACTGGCGGCCGGCCAGCTGACGAGTGACGAGGAGCAGGCCGCCCTGAAGTCCGCCGAGGAGGCGCTGGACCAGTGCTGGGATCTGCTGCGCCAGCGCCGCGCCAAGCGCGAGTTCGGCGGCGATGCCGGGATGGCCGCGCCGAGGCCGGCGTCAGAAGTTGAGGGGTACCTCCAGTAGCTGCCTCGGTACGCTCTGACTATGCGGATCGCGAGGTTCTCCCACCACGGTGAGGTCAGCTACGGGCTGGTGCTGGACGTCGGCGCGGCCACTGCGGAGCCTGGTTCAGCCGCGGCTGCCCCTTCAGCCGCGGCCGCGCCGATCGCGGCGAACGGCACGGGAACAGCGAACGGCACGGGAGCTGACTCCGGGCCTGAGGATAGGAGCGGCGATCTCAGGACGGATCAGCCGGATGTCGGTGGCGACCAGCTGACGGTGGCCCAGCTCGCCGGGCACCCGTTCGGCGGCCGCAAGGAGGACATCGAGCTCACGGGCAGCACCTTCCCGCTGACTCAGGTTCGCCTGCTGGCGCCGATCCTGCCGAGCAAGGTGATCTGCATCGGCAAGAACTATGCCGACCACGCGAGGGAGATGGGCGGCGAGCCACCGACCGAGCCGGTCATATTCCTCAAGCCGTCAACCGCCGTCTGCGGACCAGGCGATGCCATCGCCAGGCCGACTCAGCTCGCCGAGCGTGTCGATTTCGAGGGCGAGCTTGCGGTGGTGATCGGCAGGCTCTGCCGGCAGGTGCCGGCCGACCGGGTCGCCGAGGTGATCTTCGGCTACACGTGCGCCAACGACGTCACCGCGCGTGACCTCCAGGCCAGGGACGGCCAGTGGACCAGGGCAAAGGGTTTTGACACCTTCTGCCCGCTCGGTCCGTGGATCGAGACCGATATCGACCCGGCTGGCCTCGAACTGACGACCCGGCTGAACGGTGAGATCAGGCAGCGATCGAGTACTTCGCTGCTGCTGCACGGTGTGCAGGCCCTGGTCATGCACGTCAGCCAGGTCATGACGCTGCTCCCCGGCGATGTGCTGCTGACCGGCACTCCCGCCGGGATCGGCCCGATGGACAAGGGCGACCAGGTCTCGGTCTCGATCGAGGGCATCGGGACGCTCACCAACCCGGTGACCGATCGCGACTAGCCGCCGCGGCCGGCGGCGGCCGGGGCGGTCGGGCGGTCGGGTTGGAGGTAGTCGCGTGGTTCGGCTAAACTGCACAGCGACCCGAGCCCGGCTGGGCTCGATCCCATGGGGTATGGGGTAATTGGCAGCCCGACGGGTTCTGGCCCCGTTAGTCTAGGTTCGAGTCCTGGTACCCCAGCGGCGTGCGCTCGGTGCGGTTGCCTGCGTGTGCTCGATGTGCAGTATCCGATGTGTGCAGTATTCGATGTGCCTGGCCCCGTCGTCTAGTGGCCCAGGACGCCGCCCTCTCAAGGCGGTAGCGCCGGTTCAAATCCGGTCGGGGCTACTCGTGGAGTTGTCAGGTCAAGGGCCTGGTCGCTGGCCGCAGCGATCCGGGCCCTTCGCCATTTTCGAAATTGTCAGCAGATTGATGTTGAATGGCGGTGTGACAACCGCTTCCGGTCTCGGCTTCACGGAGGCGGATCTGCGTGCGGCGGCCGGACCGCAGTCGTTCGAGCGCGGTCTGCGGTACCTGGATGCGGTCGCCGGCTTGGAGGCGATCGGCGACCGGTGGGTAGCGACCGTCCGTGGCTCCGAGAACTACCTGGTCGTCCTGACCGTGACCGCCGCAGCAGCGGCCGCAGGCGGCAGGCTGCGGGCGGAATGTGATTGCCCGCATGGGCAGGAGGGTTTCTTCTGCAAACATTGCGTGGCGGTCGGGATGACGGTCGTGCGCAGCGCCAGCTAGCGTGCCCGCCCAGCGGCGGCCCGGAACGGGACATGCAACGCCGGCTAGCCAGATGCTGCCGGCCGATCTGGGGTCCTGGCTCAAGGCCCAGAGCAAGGACCAGCTGCTCACCGTCGTCTTCGACCATCTGCTCGAAGACGACGACTGGCGGCGGCGACTCCAGTTGCGGGCGGCAGGCGCCGCGGTCGACGTGGCGGAAATCGGCACGCTGGCGGCTGGACTGCTCGATGCCGGGGCCCTGGTCGGCCAGTACCGGTTCGCGGCGCACTATGGCTACCTGGAAGGCCAGGAGGCATGGCGCTATGCGCGCAGGGTCCGTGAGGTGACGGAGGTCGTCGACACCCTGGCCGGCTCGGGCCACGCGGCGCAGGCGACCGCGATCGCCGAAGCAGCGCTGGCCGCGGTTGCCGAGTCGGCCCGCGAGGCAAGCGATCGGGCCGGAGTCATCGCGGCCGCGGCGGCGGAACTCGTCGAGAGCCATCAGGCGGCATGCCGCCTGGCGCCGGCGGATCCGTCGCGGCTGGCCGGCTTTCTTGCCGGGCGGCTGCTCAGCGGGGACGACGTGCCCCTGATCGACGTCGACCAGTACTCGGGTCTGCTCGGCCAGCGCGGGCTTGCCGAATTGCGCGACCTGGTGGCGGCGGCGCATGCCGCGCGGCCGTCTGGACCGGCGGAGCGACGCGCCCTGGCGGACGTGCTCGCGGCGGCGGCGGGCGATGTCGACGCATGACCAGAAGCGCAAGCGCAGGCTCATCCGCGTCCTGGATGCGCACCAACTCTGACTCCGAGTCGAGAGGTCGGGCCAGTGCCGCCCTCGGCGCGAAATGTCGCGTTATTCGCATTCTTCATTGAAGTTCGCATATTGTAGATGTGTGATTCATGACGAGCTTGCCGCGCCGGCGTTGTTGGCACCACCCGACCCTGCCAGCGCACTGGTCGTGAAGTCGGCCTGGGGGCCGGGCGGCGAGACCTGGGTCGGCTCACCGAGCGCGATCCGCGTCGACGGCGAGATCTTCCTCGCCTACCGCCTCCGTGAGCCCGAGCGGCGTGGGTATGCCGTCGAGGTGGCGAAGTCCGCCGACGGCGTGCACTTCGAGACGCTGGTGTCCATCACCAAGGAACAGCTGGGCTGCGAGTCGCTGGAGCGGCCCGCGCTCGCCAGGACGGAGGACGGCACCTGGCGGCTTTACCTGAGCTGCGCGACCGCCGGCACCAAGCACTGGCGAGTCGAGCTTGTCCAGGCCGCCACGCCGGCCGCCTTCGACCCTGCCACCAGCAAGGTCGTGCTCCCCGGAAGCGATGCGCTGGCAGTCAAGGACCCTGTCATCTCATGGCACGCCGGGACGTGGCATCTGTGGGCATCGGTGCATCCGCTCACCGATCCCGACCATACCGACCGGATGGCCACGGACTACGCGGTCAGCGCCGACGGCGTGAACTGGACGTGGCGCGGCACCGCACTGCGGCCGCGGGCCGGCCAGTGGGACGCGCGCGGGGTCAGGGTAGCCGCTGTGCGCTTTACCGAGGACGGCGTCGTCGCCTACTACGACGGGCGCGCCACCGCGACGCAGAACTGCGAGGAGCGCACCGGAGTCGCCGCCGGGACCGGGCCAGGCGAACTCACCGCGATCGGCGAGACCCACGCGGCGCAGTCCGAGTTTCCCGGCCACGGGCTGCGCTATCTGGACATCGTCGATCTCGGCGACGGGCGTGAGCGGCTGTACTACGAGCTGACGAACGCGTCGGGGTCTCACGATCTCGTGACCGAACTCCGCTAGGCTCGCCCGGCGCTGTGACCGCGCCCGGCCGGTACCGGGCCGGGGCTTCCCGCTGCTCCCAGGTAAGCGCGGCCCATCAAGGCATGCATGTGCCCGGTCTTGCGCAGCCCGGGTGCCTACCTTGCGCGTGGCACTCACAACGTGGGCGCAAAGCTGCTGCTAGAACGACACCAATGCGGCCACGTTGTCCCGCCGCGAGCCAGCGCGACCGCAACGTGGGCGCAACACTGCTCCTGAACCTCGGATGGCATCGGTGACAGTCGGGTGTACCGCGCCGGCCGGGACCGCGCGCTGGCCGGGATCGCGCCGGCCGGGACCGCGCCGGCCGGGACCGCGCGGCCGGGACCGCGGCGCGGATCAGAACCGGCGTGGGCGGCCGTTGCGCGCCTGACGCTGGCCAGGCGGCCTGGCACCGACTAGGCCGCCCGACTCGCCGCGCGGCTTTAGCCAGTCGCTGAAGTCCTGGCCGGTGACGGACTCGAGCAGGGCTATGTCGGCCTCGAACCAGGGGATCAGGGCTTCCCGCTGCTCCCAGGTAAGCGGCCGTCGCGGCGCGGCGTCCTGCTGCAGCATCTGCTCGAGCCGGTCGGTCATGCCCGCGCCCAGGTGACCGGGTAGCCGCGTGCTGAGCGCGGCGCCTGCCCGGCGGGCTGTCGCGACGACCGCGTGCCTGGCGGTCGGATGCGGCTGAACGGTGACGTTCTCCCTGGGCAGCTCGGTCAGCAAGCCAGCCTGCACGCCCAGGAAGGAGCAGACCCGATCGAGTATGCGGACCGGGTCGGCCAGCATTTCGTGGTAACGGAACACCAGGACATGCTCGGCAGGAAAGACCGAGTACAAATGCCGTAGCTGCCCGCCGTACTTGCCAAGACCGGTGTATCGCCAGAAATCCGCCCATCCGGCCGCTGCTCGCTGTTCCTCCTGTGCGCAGGCCTGCAGGAAATCGCCGACCGGGTCGAGTCCTGACGACCACATGTGCGTCCAGTTCGAGTGCGCGCGCTCGATCGGGTCCCGCAGCACCACGATCAACCTCGCGCCGGGGATCATCGCGCTGATCCGGCGCTGAGCCTCGCGGCTGTACAGATAGAACGGCGTCGACTCGCCCTTCAGCGTGCCAACCGGCGCGCCGTCGAACAGTGCCTGGTAGTCGCTGCGGCGCCAGACGTGCTCGCGGTAGGTCTTCGCGTCGCCGGGGCCTCCTTCTGACGGCGGCGCCCCGTCGGTCAGGAAGAACTTCGGTTCCTTCACCGGCGACATGAACAGCGCGGGATGCCTGGCCAGAGCGGAGTGCAAGGCGGTGGTGCCGGCCTTCGGCACGCCCGCGATGAAGAAATCTGGAAGCCCCACAGGGTCTACCTACCACTGAGTCGGCTTCTTATTCCCAGTCAAATTGTAGGTTAATCGACGAACGCTGGCGCGATCCCGACCGCAGATCTGGATGTCCAGGACATCACGGCGCACTGGCGAGTCGGCATCGGCCTGCTCGTCCGCCGCCGGCGCCGGGCGCTCCCGCCTGACCGGGTCGCGCGCCGTCTCGCCCCATGGATGACCAGGAATATTGCCTGCAGCTGTCGTTAACCATAGTATGTCGATATGAAAACTAGACAATTGGTCACGGCCGATCAGCAGCTTGGCAACCTCGTCGGTGCGGTACGCGCGGCGACGCGGCACCGGCCAGGCTGGCCGGCGACGGTCGAACTGGTCGCCGACCGGCTCCGGCTGCACCTGCCAAGCCCGGACATCCTGACGGCCGAGCAGCGCTACGGAGATCCGCTCACATACCAGTGCCAAGTGCTGCATGCCGAGTCCGACGGCTCGTTCTCCATCGTCGCCCTGGTCTGGCGTCCGGGCCAGGCTACGCCGATCCACGACCACGTGACCTGGTGCGTCTTCGGGGTGATGCAGGGCAGCGAGCGCGAGGACAGGTTCACGCTGCGCAGCGACGGCTGGCTGGAAGCGGCGGGAACATCCATCAGCCAGGTCGGCGACGTGACCGGCCTGGTGCCCCCCGGCGACATTCACCGCGTGCGGAACGACGGGCCGCAGACGGCGATCTCGCTGCACATCTACGGCACCGACGTGAGCCGCCTGGGCACCAGCGTGCGGCGCACATATGACTTGCCCGTCGTCGCCTGCAGTCCTGTGGCGGCGAATCCCGGCAGCTAGGGCCTGCGGATAAGCCGCGCGACATCCAGCGGCGGTGGCTCGAGCGGCGGGCCCGCATACCCTCCGACCTGGCCAAGCCTGCCCTCGCGCCAGTCCGCGACGGCTGCCGCGATCTCCTCCGGCGTCCGGGCCACGAAATTCCACCACATCAGCAGGGGCTCGCCCAGCGGCACTCCGCCAAGCACCATCAACGTAGCTCCCTCGCCGGCTGCGATCTGCAGGTGATCGTGGCCCGGAGCCAGGTAGAGCAAGCTGCCTGGAGCCAGATCCGCCCCGGCCACCGTCGCGGCACCGCTGGTCGCGAGCACGGCATGCTCGAAGGACGGAGAAAGCTCGATCCGCTCCGACGCGGCCCGCACGGCGGTCAGCTCGGCCCCGACGATGTCGGTGAAGGTCGTGGCGGGCGATCGCAGGCCGGCCAGCGACCCGAGCAGGACGGTGACGGACAGGCCGCCTGCCCTGGTGGACGGCAACTCGCTATGGTGCTCGAAGGCAGGCTCGGCCAGGCGTGAGCGGTCGGGCAGCGCCACCCAGAGCTGGACGCCGTGCAACTGCGGGTCGCGCTCGGCTGGCGAGCACTCCGCGTGGGCGATTCCCCGCCCCGCCGTCATCAGGTTCAGCTGGCCAGGCCGGATCAGCTGCTCGCTGCCGAGGCTGTCGGAGTGCAGCACCTCGCCCGCCATCAGCCAGGTGACGGTCTGCAGGCCGATATGGGGATGCGGCGGCACGGCCATCCCGGTGATCCCGTCGACCGACATCGGCCCGTAATGGTCGATGAAGCACCATGCGCCCACGCTGCGGCGCTGGCGGAGCGGGAGCAGCCGACGCACGGTCAGGTCGCCGACCGAGGCCGTGCGCGCACCAGTTAGTTCAAGGCCGTCGGTCGTAACGGGTTGCACGACCGCATCAAGCTTCGCATCGAGCGTGCTCACCGGGAGTACCCTTCCCTCCGGGATGGTGCAGTGATGGTCGTTTATGGAACTAGCGGACTCTTGCCGGACATAAAGGGGTGTGGGCATCGACTGGGGCTCGGCTAGCGATCAAGACCTATGGTCGCAGGCCGCTAACGAGTACGCGGAAGAGGCCTTCGGCGAGCTATTCGAGCGGCACGCGGACCGGGTGTATGCGCATTGTTTCAGCCGGACCGGCTCGTGGTCGATGGCCGAGGATCTCACCTCGGTCGTGTTCCTGGAGGCATGGCGCCGACGTGGCGAGGTCAGGTTCAGCGGCGACTCGGCGCTGCCGTGGCTGCTGGGCGTGGCGAACAACGCCACCCGCAACGCGCAGCGCAGCCTGCGGCGCCATAACTTGCTGCTCGCGAAGCTCCCGCCGCCTGGGGAGGAGGTCGACATAGCCGCGGATGCCGCGGCCAAGGTTGATCAGGAAAGGCTGGCGCAGCATCTGCTGTGCGCCATGGGGGGATTGCGTCAGGCCGAGCAGGAGGTGCTTGCGCTCTGCGACTGGGCAGGGCTGAGCTACGCCGAGGCGGCCGTGGCGATGGGAGTACCGGAAGGTACCGTGCGCTCCCGTCTCTCCCGAGCCCGCCAGCGCCTGCGCGACCTCGCAGATGACAGCCGGACTCGGTGCGTGCCCGTGAACCGCACCCCAGCACGGCTGTTAGTCGGAGGCGCAGGATGAGTTACTTCCACCCAGAGCGGATGCCGGTACTGCCGTCAGGTCGACGGCAGGCGGCCCGGCAGCAGCTCGAGCAGGCAGTCGCGCGATCGGCGATACGAGCGCGGCGCCGGCCCGCGGTCACGGTGGCCGCGATAGTGATCGCGGCTGTCTGCACGGGGGCGGCCACGGTCGGGGTCGCTGCCTACAATGCGGTCACCGATAGGACACACGCGCGTTGCTTCACTGTGGCGAGCCTTGACCGCGGCAGCGCCTTTTACACGACGATCGCCGAGGGCAGCAAGCCTGGCGACGCACGCCGACATAACGAACGCGCTCAAGACGTGTGCCGGGCTGTTCGAGGCAGGGGTGCTGAGGACGGGGCATCGCGTCAAGCACTCGGACTTCACGCCTGTCCCCCGTGCTCCGCACCTGGTCGCCTGCAGATGGCTCGACGGCACGGTGGCGGTTTTCCCCGGTCCTGCGGAAACCTGCCACAACCTGAACCTCCCAGCGGTCGCAAGGCGGTAGCACGGCTCAACCGCCATTGCGGCTAGGTGTGGCGGTCCCGATTCCCTGAGCCAGATCGGGACCGTCACACCGCTTTCCTGGCGGTCTTGCCCAGGTTTGCCTGCCCAGGTTCAGCACGGCTTGGAGGTGCACCATTTCTGGGACGACGTCAGGTCGTTGAACGAGCCAAGAGTGGCCCTAGACGTGTTCCTCGAGATATCGAGTCTGGATCCGCCGAAGCTGGCGTTCTGGAAGAGCGAATTCGCGCAGTCGGCACTGGTGACGACCGACGACACCACGTCATTCCAGCCGGGGGGCATGCTCGCGATCTGGAAGCTGCCGCAATCCGTGGTCTGCGTCCACGTGAACGAGCCGCCGCCGAAATTGGCGTCTTTCCAGTCGATGCTCAGCACGAAGGTGTTGGCCGGGTCGGCGTTCCAGCCCTTGATCTCGGCCGGAGTGATCGAGCCAGGCTTCGCCGAGGCCGGGAGCGTGATTCGTCCACTGGTCGCCGCGGCGATGGATACGGCGAACGAGGAGTAACACGTGACCGTCGGCATCGCCATGCTGCCGGCCGGTTCTGCCTCGGCCACGCAGTACTGCGGCCCGCTGGTAGCCCGCTGGCCGTGAACCAGCGTCGCGCTGGCGGAGGCAGCCCCGCTGGCCAGCACCAGTCCCGCGAGCGAGATCGTTAATAGTAGGCGATGCTTCATCCATTCCTCCGGCCTGTGATAATAGGTAGTCTAGCACATTATCGTACTAGATTTACCTTGTGTCAAGTGTGTCATTAGTAGTCGTGGTAATTCTAGTTTGGTGATAGATCGGCAATATGCCTGACAATGCCGCCGGTCGCCCGCGAGTTTCCACAATCGATTGTGCCGGTGCAGCATGAACGGCCCTTCACATATTGCGGCCAGAATGCGAGCCGGAATGTTAGATGAATGGGCCTGATGCGGCCGGTTCAGCCGACCAGCGTCTTGACCGATGCGGTGAGCTGGGCGAGGCCCTTCTTGGCATCGGCGAAGAACATCGACGTCTTCGGGTTGGTGTAGAGCTCGTTGTCGATGCCCGCGTAGCCGTGGCCCATGGACCGCTTGATCACGATGATGGACTTGGCCGCATCGACGTCGAGGATCGGCATCCCGGAGATCGCGGTGCCTGGCCGGCGCGCCGCCGGATTCGTCACGTCGTTAGCGCCGATCACCAGCGCGACGTCGGTCCTGGCGAACTCGGGATTGATGTCGTCCATCTCCTTGAGCAGCGGATAGGGCACGTTCGCCTCGGCGAGCAACACGTTCATATGGCCGGGCATCCGGCCGGCGACGGGGTGGATCGCGTAGCTGACGTCGACGCCTCGCGACTCGAGCAGGTCGGCGAGCGCCGCCACCTCATGCTGGGCTTGGGCGGCGGCCAGGCCGTAGCCGGGGACGATGATGACCTTCGAGGCGTAGGCAAGCTGGATCGCCGCGTCGTCGGCGGCGATCGACTGGACTCCGGCACCAGCCACGCCGGCTGCCGCGACGATCGCGTCGCCCTGACCGAAGCCGCCGATCATGATGTTGCCGATCGATCGGTTCATCGCGTCGGCCATCAGCTTGGTCAGGATGCCGCCCGAGGCACCGACCAGGGCACCGGCGATGATCAGCGCGGTGTTGTTGATCACGAATCCGGCCATCGCGACCGCGGTACCCGTGAACGCGTTCAGCAGCGAGATCACGACCGGCATGTCGGCGCCGCCGATCGGCATCACCATCGATACCCCGAAGATGAGCGCGGCCGCGATGACGACGCCGAGGCCGATCAGGCTCGGGTTCGCGATCACGTATCCGCCGAAACCGACGGCGATGACCGCGAGCAGCAGGTTCACGATCCGGGCGCCAGGGAAGGTGACGGGCGCCGAGGTGATGACGCCCTGCAGCTTGCCGGCCGCGATGATCGAGCCTGAGAACGTGACCGAGCCGATGATCACGTCGAGCAGGGTTGGCACGGACGTCGAGGCTCCGACGCTTGAGCCGATCGTCATGAAGTCACGGATGGCGACCAGCGCGGCCGCGCCACCGCCTACCGCGTTGAAGATGCTGACGAGCTGGGGCATCGCCGTCATCTTCACGGTCCTGGCGGTGTACAGGCCGAGGCCGCCGCCGACGAGGATGCCGGCCGCGATCACGATCCAGCCGGTCGTGTCGATCAGGCCGTCATGAATGACCAGGGCGCCGGTCGCGACGATGGCGGCGACCATGCCGGCCACGGACACCTGGTTGCCGCGCCTGGCCGTCGCCGGGCTGTTCATCAGGTGCAGGCCGAGGACGAAGCACGACGCCGCCGCCAGGTAGCTGAGCTGGATGACCGTGTTGAACGTGCCGCTCATGACCGATCTCCCGCCCGGGCCGCTGCCTGGCCGTTCTGGCTTCCCTGGACGGCGGGCGCTGCTGGTGTCGCCACAACTCGGCGCTTGAACATCTTCAGCATCCGGCCGGTGACCACGTACCCGCCGACCACGTTCATCGCCGCGAACGCCACGGCCACGAACGCGAGGATGTATCCGACCGCGTTATGAGCCGTGGCCGCGATCACGATCCCGCCGGCCAGCACGATGCCGTGGATCGAGTTCGCCGCGGACATCAGCGGGGTGTGCAAGGTGGCGGGCACCTTGCTGATGACCTCGAAGCCCACCCACAGGCTCAGCACGAAGATGATGAAATCCGTAAGCAGCATGGACGGGTACCTTCCGATCACTCGGCCGCAGGCGGCTGCGCGGATTCGGCCTTGGGCGCGGCGAGCGCCGGGTGCACGATCTTGCCCTCGTGCGTGATCACGACTCCGGCTACCAGTTCGTCTTCCAGGTCGATGGTGAGCTGGCCGTCCTTGACCAGGTACAGCAGCAGTGAACTGATGTTGCGCGAATACATCGCCGATGCCGCCGCGGCCATGGTGGCGGGCAGATTACCCGCGCCGATGACTGTGACCCCGTTGTCGCTCACGATCGTCTCGCCGGCAACGGAACCCTCCACGTTGCCGCCGAGCGCGCTCGCGCCCATGTCCACCAGAACCGAACCTGGGGCCATCGACTTCAGCGCCGCGCCGGTGACCAGCAGCGGCGGCCTGCGCCCCGGCACCTGGGCGGTGGTGATCACCACGTCGTGCCTGGCGATGTGGTCGGAGAGCTCGGCTTGCTGGGCCGCGCGCTCGGCGTCGGTCAGCGCTCGGGCGTAACCGCCGGCGCCGCTCGCCGGCCCCACCGAGGTCAGTTCGATGAACGAGGCGCCGAGCGACTCAACCTCGGTCCTGGTCTCTGGGCGGACGTCGTAGGCGCTGACGACCGCGCCGAGGCGCCTCGCGGTGCCGATGGCCTGCAAGCCGGCCACGCCCGTGCCGAGCACGAGCACCTTTGCTGGCCTGGCCGTGCCTGCGGCCGTGATCAGCAGCGGGAAGAATCTCCCGAACGCAGTAGCGGCCAGCAGCGCGGCCTTGTAGCCGGCGATGTTGGCCTGCGAGCTGAGTGCGTCCATCGGCTGAGCGCGGGACAGCGTCCTCGGGATCAAGTCGAGGCTGATCGCCGTGGCCCCGGTCGCGGCCAGGCTTGCGGCCAGTGCCGGGTCGGCCAGCGGTGCCAGCATGCCCAGCAGGGTCTGCCCGGATCGCAGCCTGGAGATCTGCGCGGCATCGGGCCGACCGACCATCAAGATGGCATCGGCCGAGCTGAGCTGGTCCGCGGGCACGACGCTTGCCCCTGCCTCCGAGTAGGACTCGTCCGGCACGAAGGCGCCGGCCCCGGCGCCCGTCTGCACGAGAATCTCGTGACCCGCGGATCGCAGTTTGGCGACCGCGTCCGGCACGAGCGCGACTCTGCGCTCGGTCGGCCCGGTCTCCTTGACCACGGCAAACTTCATCGGGGGACCTCACTAAGCGGGCTCACACGACATGGCGGCCTGGTCCGTTGGTCTTGCTGGCCAGCCGCAACTTCCCAAGTATGGACCTTACCGTCTGGACGAGTGTCGCCGGTCGCTTGGGCGCGGCGGTACGGCCCTTCGGCTTAGCAGGTCGAGCCGAAGGTCCCTGCCGCGGAGGCCGTTTGCGCGGCCTCGGTGTCGGATCGTGCCGGTGCATTTGGGAGAGTGGGTCGATGACTGAGTCCGAGTCGGCCCAGTCAGCGCCGGGTGCGCAGGCCGACGGCGACGCGCTGGCGGCGCGCCTACTCGCCGTGCAGCGCGCTCTGTGCGAGTTGGACGTGGAGCAGGAGGTACGGATGAGACTCCACCTCCGGTTCATGGCCATCTGCACGTCACTGAAGATGCCGGGGGCAAGCCAGGTCCGCGGTGCACAGCGGCTGGATCGGCTCATGGCCGACGCGGAGCGCGCCCGCGGCGGCGGTGCCTCGGGCCCGGGCAGCCGGGGTACCGGCCGGCTGCGCTGAGGTAACCTCCCGGAATTTCAGCGAGCATTGCTGAGTTCGCTCTCCGCCACCTGGGAAGAATCCGGCTTGCGACTAGCACCTTTTATTACTGAATTGCACATAGTTTCAGTAACGACATGGCCCGTTTATTGCGCAGATCATTGTGCGGCGCCGCTGAATCGCCTACGTTCAGGCAGGTCAGAGGTCGCCGAAACCCCTGTCAGAACAGGCCATGGGGTGTGCGACCTCCAGTTGGGGGACCGCAGGAGTGACGAAATGAACAAGCGTGACCTGATCGATGCGATTTCCGGACGGTTGGGGGACAAGAAAACCGCGACCGAAGCCGTGAACGCAGTTCTCGACACCATCCAGTTCGCTGTCGCTAAGGGCGACAAGGTCGCAATTACCGGGTTCGGCGTGTTCGAGAAGACTGACCGGCCGGCCCGCACGGCACGGAATCCAGCGACCGGCGCCTCCATCAAGGTGCCGAAGTCGTCGGTGCCCAAGTTCCGGCCAGGCGCGGACTTCAAGGCGATCGTCAACGGGGACAAGAAGAAGGTCGTGGCGGGCAAGAGGTAACTCCCGCGACGCGCTGACGGTGGACGGCACTGGCGTGCCGTCCACCGTCATGTCATCTCGGACCGAAGCTCGTCAGCGCAGGCCCGGCCGACGGGCCAGGGCCGTCCGCAGCATCCGGTCGATTACGTCGGGGAACGCCAGGCCGGTCGCCTCCCACATCTTCTGGAAGTACGAGGTCGGCGACATGCCGGGGAACGTGTTGATCTCGTTGACCAGGATCTGCCCGTCCGGCGTGTAGAAGAAATCCACCCTGGCCAGGCTCTCGCCGGAGACCGCGGTGAACGCATCGGCAGCCATCGCCCGGATCTGCTGGGCGTCCCGGTCAGGTATCGGCGCCGGGATCAGCATGTTGTTGGCCTGGTCCAGGTACTTGGCCTCGAAGTCGTAGAACTCCTCGCCGCCGTCCAGCCGCAGCTCTCCCGGCAGGCTGGCGTCCGGCGGAGCACCGTCGATTCCCTCGAGAACCGCTACCTCGATCTCCCTCGCGGTGATGGCGGCCTCGACCAGGATCTTCGGATCGAACTCGCGGGCCAGCGCGATCGCCGTGGCAAGCTGATCCTGGTCGCTGGCCTTCGAGGTACCCAGGCTCGAGCCGCCTCTGGCCGGCTTCACGAACAGCGGCCAGCCCAACGACTCCAGCCTCGCCGCCGTCGCCAGCTGACTTGGCGTCGGCTCCGCGGCGGCGGGCCAGTCGGCCTCGCGCACGACCACGTGGAGTCCCACCGGCAGGCCTCTGGCCTGGAAGATCAGCTTCATGTACTCCTTGTCCATGCTGACCGCGCTGGCCAGCACGCCGGCGCCGACGTAGGGGACGCCCGCCATCTCGAGCAGCCCCTGAATGGTCCCGTCCTCGCCGTACGGCCCGTGCAGCACGGGCAGCACCAGATCGACATCGCCGAGCACGTGCGGGACGTGACCCGGCGCAGTCGCCATCACGACCGAGTCGCCGTGGTAGGCCCATGGCACGACGTGCGCATCTGGCTTGGCCACCGAGTCGACGCTGGGCAGTTCGCCACCGGAGATCGCGAGCTTGGCCGGATCGTCGGCGACCTGGAGCCAGGTGCCGTCTGTGGTGATGCCGATCGGGATGACCTCGTACCTGTCGCGGTCGATTACCCGCAGCACATTGCCGCCGCCCAGGCAGGAGACCGCGTGCTCGGGCCCCTTGCCGCCGAACACCACAGCGACCCTGATCTTGCGTCCGCGCTCCACATTTCCTCCCGTGCGGCGTCTGGCACGCCACGTGACGTCGGTTGTTGCCCCGACTCGATCGATTCAGATGCTCCGTTACGCCGGAACCGCGCGGCCGGCTACCTCCCGCCCAGCGAGTCGAGCGCCGCCATCGCGTCAGCGAGCAGGTCCTCGCCATCCTCCAGCCCGACCGAGAACCTTACCGATCCCGGGTCGATCCCGGCCGCCGCCAGCGCGGCGCCGTCCATTTGCCGGTGCGTGGTCGATCCGACGTGGCTCACCTTGGTGTGGGTGCCGCCCAGCGAGGTCGCCAGCTTGGCCAGCCGCAGCCGGTCGGCGAACAGCATCCCGGCCTCCTGTCCACCGAAGGGCGCGATCGTGACGATGGCCCCGAATCTCGTTCCCTCCGGCCCGGCGTCGAACTGCCTTCTGGCCAGTTCGTGGCCCGGATGGGCGGATAGCCCCGGGTAGTAAACGGCCCGCACCGCGGGATGCCTGGCCAGCCCGGCGGCGAGCAGTTGCGCGGTCGCGCACTGCCGGCGCACCCTGAGCGGCAGCGTCTCGAGCCCGCGGCGCAGGAGATAGGAGTCGTCGGGGCTCAGCGAGCCGCCGGTGTCGATCCTGACGTTCCTGATCTTCCTGATCAGCTCGGGGTGGCCGGTCACCACGCCGCCGGTCACGTCCGCGTGCCCCCCGAAGTACTTCGTCGCCGAGTGCAGGACCAGATCCGCTCCGTGCTCGAGCGGCCGGCAGATCACCGGCGGGGCGAGCGTGGAATCGACGACGAGCAACGCACCCGCCTCGTGGGCGAGCCTGCCCAGCCCGGCGAGGTCGGCCACCGCGACAGTCGGGTTCGCGAGCGTCTCCGCGTAGACGACCGATGTGCCGGGCCGCAGCGCCGCGCGAACGCGGCCGAGGTCGGTCATGTCCACGAAATCGGTCTGGACGCCGAAGTTCGACGCGATGTTGCGCAGGAAACTGTAGCTGCCGCCGTAGATCGCGCTGGGCGCGATAACGCGCGCTCCAGCCCTGGCGAGTGTCCAGAAGATCGTGGATATCGCGGCCATGCCTGAGGCGAAGGCCTGCGCGGTCGCCTGGTAGCTGAGATTGATCCCCTCGAGCGCGGCAACCGCGCAGCAGAAGGCCTCCACCGTCGGGTTGTCGATCCTGCTGTAGCTGAAGCCAGGTGTCGCATCGGCCAGCACCGCGGCGTATTCGGCGCTCGAGCCGAAGCTGAAGGCGGCGGTGCGGTAGACGGGTGTCGCCAGCGGTTGCTGTACCGGAGGGCTGGGGACCGGCAGGTGCACGGAGCGGGTGTTCTCGCCCTGCCTGCGCTGTTGGCCGGCCCGGCCGAGCGGGTCGGTCCGGCTGAGCGGGTCGCTGGCGCGCTGGGGCCCGGTGCTCAGTGACCGGTCGCCCGGGCCAGCCGGAGGCCCGGCCGGCGGCAGGCCGGCCTGCCGCGGTGCCTCGATGGCCGAGCGCGGTGCGTCGATAGCCTGACGCGGTGCCTCGATGGCCAGGCGGTGTGCCTCAATCGCCCGCGGGGGGCCCGGCGCGCGCCGCGGGTCAGCCAGCCGCGGGTCAGCCAGTCGCGGGTCCGCGAGCCTTCGGTCGGGCGGAAAACGCGGGTCCGCGAACCGCCGGTCAGGCGGGACTCGCGGGTCGGCGGGGTACCGCGGATCGGCGGAGAGCCTAGGGTCAAGCTGGAATGCGGGATCACGCTGGTAGACAGCATCAGCGCGGGGCTGGGGGTCGGAGCGGAGCCTGGGGTCTGGGCGGAGCCTGGGGTCGGGGCGGAGGCCGGGGTCGGCCAGGCGCGGGTCCCGCGGGTCGAACCTGAGCCGCGGGTCTGGCGGACCCGGGTCCGCCGGGCGCCGGTCCGCCGATCGCCTGAGCTCCTCCTGCCAGGGGTCCGCTAGCGGGCGCCGATCGGCAACGGCGCGCGGATCGTAATCGGCACCGCGGATCACCGCCTGCCGGTACTCGTCGCCCTGACTGCGTCCTTCGACGTACCGTCCGTCGCCATTGCGTCCGACGTGGTGCCCTGCCCCGTCGTACCGTTCCTCGTCGTACCGTTCCTCGTCGTACCGTGCCCCGTCGTGCCGTGCCTCGTCGTATGCCGCATCAAGCATCGGGTCATCACCTGGCGGAAACCCCGCCGAGCCAGGTCTCGCCGGCCGGCGCGAGGTCTCGGAGTCGCGGGAACCGACCGGGGGTCTCGGCCACTTCTCAGAGCCCATAGCGCTCCGGCTTCGCCGATCGGCTGGCGAGCATCAGCGCTGCCTGGCCGACATCGAGACCCTCGTACACGACGGCGGCGACTACCTCGGTGATAGGCATCTCCACGGAATACTTCCTGGCCAGGTCAAGGACGGATTTCGAGGACGTAACGCCCTCGGCCACCTGCTTGGTGTTGGCCAGGATGTCGGCGAGCGGGATGCCGCGGCCCAGCTTCTCGCCGAAGGTCCTGTTGCGAGAAAGCGGCGACGAGCAGGTGGCGACAAGATCGCCCATCCCGGCGAGCCCGGCAAAGGTGTGCTGGTCGGCGCCCAGCGCCGCACCGAGCCTGGCGATCTCGGCGAGGCCGCGGGTGATCAGCATGGCCCGCGTGTTATCGCCGAGACCCATGCCGACCGCGATCCCCACCGCGAGCGCGATCGGGTTCTTCACCGCGCCAGCGAGCTCGCAGCCGACGACGTCAGGGTTGGTGTACGGGCGAAAGTAGCCGGTGTGACAGGCCTTCTGGAGGCTCTCGGCCGTCTGCTGGTCGGTGCAGGACACCACCGTCGCGGCGTACTGCCGCTCGGCGATCTCGCGCGCCAGGTTCGGCCCGGTGACCACGGCGATCTGGCGGCTGGCCAGTTCGCGACCTCGGCGATGACCTCTGTCATCCGCTTGCCCGACTCGAGCTCGATGCCCTTCATCAGGCTGACCAGGAGCGCACCCGGCGGGATCAGGCCGACCCAGCCGGCCAGGTTCTGCCTGAGCGTCTGCGCCGGGACCGCGAACACGATGATGTCGGCCCCGGCCAGCGCGCGGGCGGGATCGGCCGTGGCTCGAAGTGAAGCTGGCAGGAGGATCTCGGGCAGGTAATCCCGGTTGCAGCCGGTCGTGCTGATGGACTCGGCGACATCGGGGCGGCGGCACCACAACACCGTCTCGTTGTCCGCGTCGCAGAGCACCTGGGCGAAGGTCGTTCCCCAGGAGCCGCCGCCCATCACCGCGGCCGTCACTGGTCAGGTACCTCGCTGGGCAGGCCGGCGGCCGCGGCTTCCTGGCCTGCCGCGCCTTCCTGGCCTGCCGCGCCTTCCTGGCCTGCCGCGGCTTCCTGGCCGGCCACGTCCTCTGGGCGGGCTTGCTCGTCCTGGCCGGCCGCCTGCTGCTCGGCCAGCTGGCGCAGTTCGGCGCGCTGCCGCCTGCGGGCGACCGCCGGATGGTAGGGCTCGGCGGGCGGATCCTCGCCCCTCAGCTTGCCGACGAGCGCCGCCACCTCCGCCATGATCTTGTCGGTGGCCGCGCGCAGCGTCGGGGTGTCGAGCGGCATGCCGTCGAACTCCGACAAGTCGACGGGAGGCCCGGCGATCACGTGCACGGTGTGCCGCGGGATCACGTGCGCGCGGAAGCTGCCGTAGGCGAGTACGTCCTGCGCGCCCCAGTGGCCAACCGGAATGACCGGCGCGCCGGTGGCGAGCGCCAGCCTGGCAACCCCCGTCTTGGATTGCATCGGCCAGTGCGCGGGATCCCTGGTGACCGTCCCCTCCGGGTAGAAGATGACGCACGCGCCATCTTTGACGCCCTGCTCGGCATCGCGCAGCACCAGGGCGGCATCGGTCTGCCCGCGGTAGACAGGAAGCTGGCCAAGCTTGTAGATGATCCCGCCGAGCACCGGGATCTTGAAAAGCGAGGACTTGGCGAGGAACGTCGGGTAGCGTCCGGCCTGATCGCAGAAGAGCGAGAGAGCGAGCACGTCGGCGTAAGACAGGTGATTCGCGGCCACGATCATGCCGCCGTCAGCGGGGAAATGTTCCTGGCCCTGCCAGTCGTTCTTCATCAGCGCGCGGATGGTCGGCCGCAGAATAATCTTCGATACCCCGCGCCATGCGTTGGAGTAACTGCCATCCGCGCGCTTGCTCATGTTCACACTCTCCCGCACCTCATGGTGCCAGTCTTCCTGTTCGCCTGACTTGGTGTCGAGGCAAGATCGGATGCTATGGCAACCAATACCCCGCTGACCTGGACAGTCGTGATCCCCGTCAAGGTACTTACCCTGGCCAAGTCGCGGCTCGCCGACCTGGCCGACGCCGACCGCGCGGCCGTGGCTCTCGCGATGGCGGCCGATACCGTGGCGGCCGCCATCGCCTGCCAGGCAGTGGGCGACGTCATCGTTGTGAGCGACGACTCGGATATCAGGACCGAGGCGGAGGCCCTCGGCGCCGAGGTCATCGCCGACCTGCCGAACGCGGGCCTCAACGAGGCGCTCTTGGCGGGCGCGCAACACGCCGCCGCCCGCTGGCCAGGCCGTGGCCTGGCCGCGCTCACCGCCGATCTGCCCGCGCTGTCCGCGGCTGAACTCGCCGCCGCCCTCACCGCAGCAACCGCGGTCAGGCAGGCATTCGTGGCCGATGCCACTGGCTCGGGCACCACGTTGTACACGGCGATGCCGGGCGCCGCGTTCCGCCCGCGATTCGGCCCGCAGTCGCGGTTGCGTCACCGGCAGGCCGGGGCAGTGGAGCTTGACCTGCCCGGCATCCCCGGGCTCAGGCGCGACGTCGACACGCTCGCCGACCTGCGGACGGCGGCGACGATCGGGCTTGGCAGCCGAACACGGAGCGTGCGCGAATCGATCGACTGCCGATCCCGCGGTTCGGAATCCGCTGAGAGCTGAGAGCCGAGGGCTTAGATATGAACTATCGGGCAGGTCAGTGTCCTGGTGATGCCAGGAACTCCCTGGATCTGCGCTACTACGAGCCGGCCTAGGTCATCGACATTGTCCGCTTCCGCGCGAACGATCACGTCGTAAGGACCAGTCACATCGTCAGCCTGGGTCACGCCGGAGATCTGCGCGATGGCGGTCGCCACCTCCGCAGCCTTTCCGACCTCAGTCTGGACGAGGATGTAAGCCTGGACCATGTCGCCCTCCGGTCGTCAGTGTGAACGCAACGCTACCGTAGGCACCAGGTGCGGGCGCAGCAGCCTGGCGCGGCCGCGCATAGGTGCGGGGAGGCACTAATCACCATCGCGGAATTCGGCGAATTCGCCTTGATCGCGGCCATCGGTGAGCGATTTCCCGGCGGCCCCGACCAGATCATCGGAATTGGCGATGACGCGGCGGTGCTCCGCGTTACGGACGGCCGCGTGGTCGCCGCGACCGACATGCTGATCGAGGGACGGCACTTCCGCAGGGAGTGGTCGTCCCCGGGCGACATCGGCCGCAAGTTGGCCGCCAGGAACCTGGCCGATATCGCCGCGATGGGGGCCAGGCCGACGGCGCTGCTCGTCAGCTTTGCTGGCCCCGGCGAGCTCGACGTGGCCTGGGTGCTCGCGCTAGCGGACGGGATCGGCGAGGAGTGCGCCGCCGCCGGTGCGAGCGTCGCCGGAGGTGATACCAGCAGCGCCGACGTGGTCATGCTCGCGGCCACCGCACTCGGTGACCTCGCGGGCCGTGCGCCCGTCACCCGGCGCGGGGCCAGGCCGGGCGACGTCGTGGCGCTGGCCGGCCCGATAGGCGCTGCCGCCGCGGGGCTCGCCCTGTTGAGCGCGGGGTTCGGGGCGGCGGAGACCGGGCCGGCCGCGCAGGAGCCCGATCTGAGCCGCCTGATCAGGGCGCACCAGCGCCCCGAACCGCCCTATGCCGCCGGTCCCGAGGCGGCCGTGCTGGGGGCGACGTCGATGATCGACATCAGTGACGGGCTGGTCGCCGACCTGGGTCACGTGGCCGCCGGCAGCGGGGTGCGGATCGAGTTGCGGTCGAGCCTGATCGCGGCTGAGCCCGTGGCGCTGCCTGGTCCGCTGGCGCGGGCGGCTGACCTGGTTGGCCGCGCCGACTGGCTGGGTTGGGTGCTGGCCGGCGGCGATGATCACGCGCTCGCCGCCACTTTTCCGCCCGACGTCACGCTACCCAGCCGGTGGACGGTGATCGGGCAGGTGACGCCTGGACGGGGGGTCGGTATCGACGGCCGGGAGTGGGATCAGGCCGGCGGCTGGGAGCACTTCCGTGGTTAGTTACGCGTCGTGTCCGAGGCAATTCTGTTTGTGACTCGCCCGGCCTGCCATTTGCTTGATATAACCACACTGATGCCGCGTCACCGGCTGGAGGGCCGTCCTCGACACAGGGCGAAGCGTCAGGGATTCAGGCCTGCACGCAGCGTCTGGTCGCTTGTCGCCCGGAACCGGCCTGGCCGCCGCAGCGAGGCGGCGGCCGGATTCGCGTCGCGATCGGCACGGCTGGCCAGGACGGGGTCTCGCCCGGAGTACGGGCGCATCGTCAGGGGCGCGATGCTGACGCCGTGGTTCGCCGTCAGCGTGGGCATCGTGGTCGCGACCTCAATGACACTGGCGACCCCGCACGCAGCACTCACCTTCCCGGCTCCCAAGAGCGGCCGGTGCGCCCAGGCCGGATGCACGTACGCCTCCCCGCCGGCCAACGGCAGGCAGCCCACGATCAGGCATGAGATCCAGCTGCCGTCACAGTCGGATGCCAGCCTGCGGCTGTCGGACGTCAAGGTCGAATACGCGATCCAGAAAGGCCAGGAGAGCCATGACGGCCAGGACGGCGGGGGCGCCCATTTCATGGCCGTGATCTTGATCGTGAGCCGGCATGCGCTGAAGGACTGGACGCTCAGATTCGTGCTACCGGGAGCCCACATCGACATGATCATGTGGGCCCGCTGGCAGCCCGACGGCCCGTCCGGCTTCCTGGTCAGCGGCTCCCCGCTGCCCTGGGCGAGGTCAGGAGCGAACGAGGTGAGGCTCGTGATCTCTGGAACGGGGACGCCGGGCTCGCCGACGGGCTGTGTCTTCAACTCCGGACGCTGCCGTTTCCGTGCACTCAGCGTGCAGCCGGGCCAGCACGATGGAGACCACCACCACAGGTCGTCCGGCCACTAGGCGGTAACGCCGGCCGTCCGCGCAAGCGGCAGACCGGCCGACGGCGGGCCGCTCTGGTCGGGCACGCCCGGTCACGGCCTACTCTGGCTGGCATGAGCCACACTCCGCCCCGCGTACTCGCCATCGCGGGCTCCGACTCGGGCGGCGGGGCCGGCATCCAGGCCGACTTGAAGACGATGCTGGCGCTCGGCGTGCACGGCATGACGGTGGTCTGCGCGGTCACCGCGCAGAACTCGCTGGGCGTGCAGGGCTACTGGGAACTGCCGCCCGACGCGGTTCTCGCCCAGCTCGACTCGGTGCTGGGCGACATCGGCGCGCAGGCCGTCAAGACGGGCATGCTCGCGTCAGCCGAGATCGTCAGGACGGTCAGCGCACGGCTAGCGGTCGAGGACGCTCCGATCGTCGTGGACCCGGTCGCCGTCTCCAAGCACGGCGACAGCCTGCTCGCCGCCGGCACGATCGAGGTGATCATCTCCGACCTGCTGCCGCTGGCGACCGTCGTGACGCCGAACCTGCTCGAAGCCGGGCTGCTGACCGGGACCACGATCGCCGACGAGCAGGAGATGCTCGCCGCCGCGCGCCAGATCGCGGCGGCCGGTCCGCGCTGGGTGCTGGTCAAGGGCGGCCACCTGCCTGGCAACCCGGTGGACCTGCTGGTCGGTGATGGCCAGGTAATCCGGTTTCCCGGTCATCGGATCGACAGCCGGCATACGCACGGAACGGGATGCACCCTGGCGTCGGCGATCGCCTCGCACCTGGCGATGGGCGATGACGTGCCGAGCGCGGTCGAGGCGGCCAGGCATTACGTCATGGGAGCCATCGACGGCGGGTTCCCGCTCGGGGCGGGCATCGGCCCGGTCGACCACGGCTGGCGGATCCGCCAGCCGGTCGGCTAGTCAGCGGACCGGCTAGTCAGCGGACCGGTTAGTCAGCGGGTGATCTTGCCGGCCTTGATGCAAGAGGTGCACACGTTGAGCCGCCGGGGCGTCCGGCCGACCATGACGCGCACGCGCTGAATGTTGGGGTTCCAGCGGCGCGGGGTGCGGCGGTGCGAGTACGACACGTTGTTGCCGAAGCCCGGCCCCTTGCCGCACACATCGCAGACGGAAGCCACGGGATCGCTCCATTGGGTAATAGTCAGATAGGTCATCGGACTGGCCTGCGCCTGCCCGGCCGATCAAGAGTATCCGACCGGCGCCCCTCCGCGCGACTTGGGCGCGGCACGCTGCCGGGCGGCCCGCCGCAGGGAGCGAATGGCTGGGTTCAGCCGAGGGTGCAGACGGCCGACAGACCCGCCAAGTAGCCTGCGTAAGTATGCCGGCAGTTGAGGTGATGGACGGCGAGGTCGTTCGGCGGTGGTTCCGCCTGTCGGCCGACGCGCTGGGCCGGAGCCGGTTCGCGATCGACATGCTGAACGTGTTCCCCGTGCCCGACGCGGACACGGGCACCAACCTGCACCGGACGATCGCCAGCGCCGCCGATGCGCTGGCAGACCTGCCCGCGCACGCGAGCGACGCTGATATCTGGCAGGCCGCCGCGACCGCCGCGCTCCGCGGGGCATGCGGCAACTCCGGCATTATCGTCAGCCAGTTGCTCCGCGGCCTGGCCGACACCTGCGGGCCCGCATCGCCGTGCGACGGCCAGGTGGTGGCCATGGCCCTGGCCAGGGCCGCGATCCTGGCCAGGGCCGCCGTGCACCGGCCGCTTGAGGGCACGGTGCTGACCGTGGCCGACGCGGCCGCGCGCGCGGCGGCGCGAGCGAGCGGCCTGCCCGAGGTGGGTATGGCGGCCGCTCTCGGAGCGCGCCAGGCGCTGGTCCGCACCGAGCAGCAGCTCGGCATTCTCGCGGCCAGCGGAGTAGTCGACGCTGGCGGTGCCGGGCTCTGCGTGCTGCTCGATGCGCTCAGTGCGGCTATCTGCGGTACCGGCCCGCTGGTCTGGGAGGTGCCGGTGCCCGGGCACGTCCGCCAGGCCGCCGAGACGAGCACTGCCGGGCCGCTCGCCTATGAGGTCACGTTCCTGCTCGACGCGGCCGAGCAGGCGGTCGCCGACCTGCGAACCCAGCTCGACCGGCTCGGCGACTCCCTGGTCGTCTCCGGCCGCGACGCGCTCTGGCACGTGCACGTCCACGTCGCCGACGCCGGCGCCGTCATCGAGGCCGGCCTAGCGGCCGGTCGGCTGAGCAAGATCACGATCACCTGCCTCAACGGAGCTCCAGCGGCCACTGCGGCCACCAGGCCGACGGCGCGGAACGCGGTCGTGGCGGTCGCCGAGGGACCCGGAATGCGGCAGCTACTCGCCGGCGCGGGGGCGACGGTCGTGGCCGCCGACGCCGGACTCCGGCCTGGGCCTGGCCGCCGCGCCGGACGAACGGGCTGATGCGGGCGGGCTGCTGGAGCCGGGCCAACAAGCCGGGCCGGCGGTCTTGATCGCGCAGCCCGGCCCGCTCGCCAGCCGCTGGCCGGCGGGCTGGCCGGTGATCGAGATCGGCAGCCCAGTGCAGTCGCTGGCCGCGCTCGCGGTGCACGACCCGCTGCGTGACCAGGCCGACGACGTCGTCGCCATGCGGCGGGCGGTGGCGGGCATGCGCTGGGCCACCGTTGCCCCGGCCGACGGCGACAACCCTGGTCAGGCGGCTGCGGCGGTCGCGCAGGCCGACCTTCTCCTCGAACCGGGCACGGAGATGCTCACCCTGGTCACCGGCCAGGCGGCCGAGCCAGCGCTCGCCGCCGTTGTCGCCGAGCATGTCGCGTCGGTCGCGCCGACGGTCGATGTCGTCTGCTATGACGGCGGGATGACCAGTGCCGTGCTGCTGATCGGGGCTGAGTAACCCGATGGTGACGCTCACCGACCCGCTCAGGCCCGTCGTCGGCGACAAGGCCGCCAAGCGGCTCGCCACGCTCGGATCCGGCTTGCGGACCGTCGGCGAGCTGCTGAGCTACTACCCGCGCCGGTATGAGACCCGCGGCGAGCTGACCGATCTCGCCGGGCTGAGGGACGGCGAGCACGTGACGGTACAGGCGATGATCGCCTCGGTGTCCACGAGGCCGATGCGGAACAGGCGGGGCTCGATCTTCGAGGCGGTCGTCACCGACGGCCGCGGCCAGCTGACGCTGACATTCTTCGGCAAGGGCCGCCAGGACTGGCGGGAACGCCAGCTCGCTCCCGGTCTGCACGGCCTGTTCTCCGGTCAGGTGTCGACCTTCCGCGGCAAGCGCCAGCTGTCCCATCCCGAGTACGAGCTGATCGGATCCGGCACAGCGGACCCGGCCAGGGCGGTCGAGTTCGCCACCGAGCTGATCCCGATCTACCCGGCCAGCAAGGACATCGCGTCCTGGCAGATCGCGGACTCGGTCAGGCTCGCGCTCGCCGCGGTTGAGCTCGACGGCGATCCGCTGCCCGAGCAGCTCAGGGACTCCCACGGGCTATACGGCTACGCTCGCGCGCTGAACGCCATCCACCGGCCGGAGAACGAGCAGGACAAGAACCGCGCGGTGCACCGGCTGAAGTGGGACGAGGCCTTCATCCTGCAGGTGGTGCTCGCCCAGCGCCGCCGGCTCTCCACCGAGTACGTCGCGCTGCCGCGCCCGGCAATCGACAACGGGGTGCTCGCCGAGTTCGACCGCGCTCTGCCGTTCGCGCTCACCTCAGGCCAGCGCCAGGCGGGCAAGACGATCGGGGCTGAGCTTGCCAGGTCGCACCCGATGCACCGGCTCTTGCAGGGCGAGGTGGGCTCGGGCAAGACGGTGGTCGCGCTGCGCGGAATGCTCCAGGTCGTCGATGCGGCCGGGCAGGCGGCGCTGCTGGCCCCGACCGAGGTGCTCGCCCAGCAGCACCATCGCTCGATCAGCCAGATGCTCGGGCCGCTGCGCGATGGCGGGGCAACTCGGCGGTGCCGAGCAGGCCACCAGGGTTGCGCTGCTAACAGGCTCGCAGGGCAGCGCGGCCCGCCGCCGGGCGCTGCTCGAGGCCGCCTCCGGCGAGGCCGGGATCGTGATCGGCACGCACGCGCTGCTCGAGGAGCACGTGCAGTTCGCCGACCTCGGGCTGATCGTGATCGACGAGCAGCACAGGTTCGGCGTCGAGCAGCGAGAGGCGCTGCGCGGCAAGGCCGCCGACGGCCGGCCGCACGTGCTGGTGATGACCGCGACGCCGATCCCGCGGACGGTCGCGATGACCGTCTTCGGCGATCTCGAAGTCACCGAGCTGACCGAACTGCCCGCCGGGCGCTCGCCGATCGCCACGCACGTGGTGCCGGCCGCGGAGAAGCCGCAGGTACCTCGACCGCACGTGGGAGCGGGTCGAGGAGGAGGTCGCGGCGGGCGGCAGGCGTACGTGGTGTGCCCGAGGATCGGCGGGCGAGCCCGACGGTGCGGCCGCCGGCGAGGGCCGGCCGCGGCTCGCCGCGATGGCGCCTGACGACGGCGATTTCGGCATCGCGGACGACGGCGGCTTCGATTTCGTCCGACGCGGGTCCGGCGACGACGAGGCCGACCAGCCGCGCCGGCCCGCCCTGGCGGTCGCGGAGGTGGCTGCCCAGCTGCAGCAGGGACCGCTCGCCGGGCGTCAGGCTGGCCGTGCTGCACGGCAGGCTGCCGCCGGACGAGAAGGACAAGGTGATGCTGGCGTTCGCCGACGGCCAGATCGACGTGCTGGTGACCACGACGGTCGTCGAGGTCGGGCGTCGACGTGCCGAACGCCACGGCCATGGTGGTCATGGACGCGGACCGGTTCGGGGTCTCGCAGCTGCACCAGCTGCGCGGCCGGGTCGGCCGGGGCGGTCATCCGGGTGTGTGCCTGCTGGTGACCGAGGCGCCGGACGGCCCGGCGAGGGAACGGCTCGACGCGGTCGCAGCGACCCAGGACGGATTCGCGCTTGTCCAGGCTCGATCTGGAGCAGCGCAGGGAGGGCGACGTGCTCGGCGCAGCCCAGGCGGGCCGCCGGTCGAGCCTGAAGCTGCTGACGCTGCTGCAAGGACGAGGACCTGATCGGCGCAGGCCAGGCAGGAGGCGGAGGAACTGGTCGGGGCCGATCCCGCCCTGGCGGGGCAGCCTGCGTTGGCCGCCGCGATCGCGGCGCTGCTCGACGCGGAGCGCGCCGAGTACCTGGAAAAGGCCTGACCGGGTGACGAGGATCATCGCCGGGACAGCGGGCGGCCGGCGTCTTGCCGTTCCCGGCGGCCGGTCCACCAGGCCGACCAGCGACCGGACCAGGGAGGGCCTGTTCGCCGCGGTGCTCGCGATGCTCGGCAGCCTGCAGGGAGCGGCCGTGCTCGACCTGTACGCGGGATCCGGCGCGGTCGGCCTTGAGGCGCTGTCGCGCGGCGCGGCGGACGTGCTGCTGATCGAGTCCGACCCACGGGCCGCGCAGGTCATCAGGCGGAACATCGAGACGGTCGGCGCTGCCCGGCGCCCGGCTGCGTGCAGGACCGGGCAGTCCGCGCGCTGCGCCGCGGGCCAGGGCAGGCACGGCCCGCGCGATCTCGTATTCGCCGATCCGCCCTACGCGGCCGGTGACGAGGAGCTCTCGGCAGGTGCTCGTGACTCTCGTCGATCTTGAGCTGGCTGGCCGCGTGACGCGCTGGTGATCGTGGAACGGGATGCCAGGTCGGGTCCGCCGCCCTGGCCGCCGGCATATCCGCAGGACCGGTCCCGCCGCTATGGCGAGACGGTGCTCTGGTACGGTCGCGCGTCAGGCGCCCCACCAGCCTTGCCGCCGAACTCACCGACGGGAGCGTGAGTCTGCGTGATTCGCGTGGTCTGCCCTGGTTCCTTCGACCCGGTCACCAACGGCCATCTGGACATCATCGGCCGCGCGGCGAAGCTGCATGACGAGGTGATCGTCGCCGTGCTGCGCAACCCGTCGAAGTCGTCGCTGTTCACCGCCGACGAGCGGATCGACTTGCTGCGCGAGGTCATCAAGGAGCTGCCGAACGTCGCGGTCGCCAAGTTCAACGGCCTGATCGTCGACTTCTGCCGCGCCAACGAGGTCTCCGCGATCGTCAAGGGCCTGCGCGCGGTCACCGACTTTGACTACGAGATGCAGATGGCCCAGATGAACTACAACCAGGCGGGCGTGGAGACGCTGTTCATGACCACGAACCCGCTCTACGCGTTCTTGTCCTCCAGCCTGGTCAAGGAGTTCGCCAGCTACGGCGGGGATGTGGCCAGCCTGGTCCCCGAGCCCGTGCTGCGCCGCCTGACCGAGCGGCTCGCCGGCGGCTGACGGGCGGAAGCTGGCCCTCGCGCCCGCCGATCGCCGGGGTCGACCGCCGC
Source organism: uncultured Actinomycetota bacterium (assembly GCA_963720595.1). Taxonomy (GTDB): domain Bacteria; phylum Actinomycetota; class Actinomycetes; order Streptosporangiales; family Streptosporangiaceae; genus Chersky-822. The sequence goes on from CAVRFY010000001.1 coordinate 247,945, forward strand.
AAGTTGGGGAATCCGGCGGGCGACAGGTAAGCTGACCGCCCAGTACCAACACTCACCTGCTGCGCTAGCCATGCCACACTCGAAAACCAACGAGAACTCAGCGACTTGACCCGCGCGGGCCGCTTGTCTTCGACATCCGGACGCTCGGGTCGGCGTCAGCGCGCTCGGAATCGCGCACCGCGCCCGCGCCGGCAGATCTCGGCTCCGGGATGGTGCGAGTGCCTGAGGGCAGCGATCTCGAGCTTGAGGTGCTGCTCGAGGAGGTCAGCGACGGCGTGCTCGTCACCGCGGTCGTGACGGCTCCGCTCACTGGTGAGTGCGCGCGCTGCCTGGACGAGTTCAGCTCGAGCACGCAGGTCAGATTTCAGGAGTTGTTCGCCGTCGAGGCCGGCGAGTCGGACGACGACGGGTATCTTCTGGACGGGGATCTGCTCGACCTCGAGCCTGCGCTGCGGGACGCGCTGGTGCTCGAACTGCCGCTGTCGCCGCTGTGCAGCCAGGATTGCCCTGGCCTGTGCAGCAAGTGCGGGATCAGGCTCGCTGATGCCGAGCCTGGGCACGGTCATCCCGACGACGGCGGGGTCTGGGCGGCACTGAAGGACTTGTTCCCGGCCGACGAGGCACGGGCGCACAATGCTGGCCCGGAGCACGGGCCGGCCAAGGCACGGCAATGGCCGGCCTGAGCACAATTCGTTGACCGGGACATCCCGTCCCGGCGGTTCGAAGGAGCGCTGAAGTGGCAGTACCCAAGCGGAAGATGTCGCGGAGCAACACCAGGTCACGCCGCGCCCAGTGGAAGACGACGGCGCCGCAGCTCGTGACCTGCCCGCAGTGCCGCGACCCGAAGCTGCCGCACACGGCGTGCCCGACCTGCGGCACCTACAACCGGCGCCAGGTCATCAACCCTTCCTGACCCGGTTGGCGCGCAGCAGACCTGCGCGCAGCAGGCCTGGGATCGCGGGAGGGAGGCAAGACGGTGAGCCTGGCGTCGGCAGACGGGCGGGCGGCTGATGCCGACATCGCCGTCCTCGCTCGGCAAGCTCGGTGTCCAGGTCAGCGACGAGTTGCTGGACCGGGCGCTGATGCACAGGTCCTTCGCCTACGAGAACGGCGGCCTGCCGACCAACGAGCGGCTGGAGTTCCTCGGCGACTCGGTTCTCGGCCTGATCGTCACCGACACGCTGTTCCGCAAGCATCCCGACCTGCCAGAGGGCAACCTCGCCAAGCTGCGGGCCGCGGTCGTCAACAGCCGCGCCCTGGCGGGAGTCGCGCGCGGCCTGCGCCTGGGCTGCTACGTCCGGCTCGGCAAGGGCGAGGAGGGCACGGGCGGACGCGACAAGTCCTCGATCCTTGCCGACACGCTCGAGGCCGTGATCGGCGCCGTCTATCTCGACGGCGGCATGGCCGCCGGCCGACCCGCTCGTGCACCGGCTCTTCGACCCGGTGATCGCCAGGTCCGCGCGGCTCGGAGCCGGGCTGGACTGGAAGACGTCGCTGCAGGAGCTCACCGCGGCCGAGGAGCTCGGCGGCCCCGAGTACCTGGTCGACGAGAGCGGGCCCGACCACCAGAAGTCGTTCCGCGCCGTCGCGAAGGTCGGCGGGCAGGTCTGGGGCGAGGGTGCGGGCCGCACGAAGAAGGAGGCCGAGCAGCAGGCCGCCGAGGCGGCCTGGACGGCGATCAGCGCCAGGGTCGGCGCGGCTGGCGACGAACTCGATGCCGCCGATCTGGAGCTCGGCAACGGGGAGGCCGGGGACCTCGCGGCGGCGCAACAGCCGTCCGACGCCAAGCAGCGCCGAGCCTAGCCGGAATGCCGGACGGTCACCGTGCCCGAGCTGCCAGAGGTGGAGACCGTCAGGGACGGGCTCCAGCGGCATGTCAGCGGACGCACCATTGCCGACGTGCAGGTGCTGCATCCGCGCGCGGCCAGGCGGCATCTGGCTGGCCCTGACGATCTCGCGGCCGCGCTGGCGGCGGCGAAGGTGGGCGACGTCCGCCGCCGCGGCAAGTACCTGTGGCTGCCCGTCGACGCCGATGCCCTGATCGCGCACCTGGGCATGAGCGGGCAGCTGGTCGTCGGCGAGCCTGACCGGCCGCTCACGCCGCATGTGCGGGCCAGGTTCTCGTTCACCGACAGCGGCCCGGATCTGCGCTTCGTCGACCAGCGCACGTTCGGGCACCTGGCTTTCTCGCCCGGGCGGCGCCGAGCTCCCGCACGCTATCGCGCACATCGCGCCCGATCCGCTCGAGGCGGCCTTTGACGACGACCGGTTCGCCGCCAGGCTCAGGACGCGGCGGACCGGCATCAAGCGGGCGCTGCTCGATCAGTCGCTGATCAGCGGCGTCGGCAATATCTACGCCGACGAGTCGCTCTGGCGTGCCCGCCTGCACTGGGCGAGAGGCACCGACGCGCTGCGCCGCGCCGACGTGCTCCGGCTGCTCGCCGCGATCCGTGCGGTGTTCGCCGAGGCGATCGACGCGGGCGGCACGTCGTTCGACAGCCTGTACGTGCAGGTCAACGGGCAGAGCGGGTATTTCGACCGGTCCCTGGCCGTCTACGGCAGGCAGGGAGAGCCCTGTCCGCAGGTGCGGCGCCGAGCGTACGGCGGGAGAAGTTCATGAACCGGTCGTCCTTCCGCTGCCCCAGGTGCCAGCCCAAGCCCAGGCGGGGGCGCTGGTGACCCGATACGAGGACTGGGAGTCCGCGGGACGGCCCTGAGCTTCCCGGTCAGCTCGCCGACCCGCTGAGCAAGCAGGCCAGGCTGACCGCCTGGGTCCGCGGGCGAGTCCAGGGGGTCGGGTTCCGCTGGTGGGTCAGGAGCAACGCGCTGGAGCTCGGCCTGCTGGGCGTGGCTGAGAACCTGGTCGACGGCCGGGTCAAGGTCGTCGCCGAGGGCCACAGGGACAGCTGCGCGGCCCTGCTCGAACGTTGCTGGAGTCCGCCGATGCGCCCGGGCAAGTAGTCCAGGTGACGCACCGCTGGGATCAGGCAAGAGGCGGACTCGCCGGATTTGTCGAGCGGTGACCTGCCGCGGCTCCGCGCCGGCCTCGCTCCGGACCCGCCCCGGCCCCCGTGCCGGACCGCGCTTCGGCCCCCGTGCCGACCCCGCCCGGGGCCCGTCCGCGGCCCGGCCGCTCGCCATGCCCGGGCCTCTGGCGGTCGCAAATATGCCCGTGACCTGGCGTAGATGTCAACTTGACCGGATGGGGTTGTGGTGGGACCATGGAGGCGTTACCTGCGCGCAACTGGCGCGTGTTTCTGCGTTTCTGCGTGCGCGACCACTCTGGTCACTCAGTGTGGAGGACCTCAAGCAATGGCGAAGGCTCTGCTTGGCCATGTTGGCGGGCCAGATCCCCGCATGGTTTCTGAGATGCGCCGACTGCAGCGACGAGTACGTGACCTAGAAGCCGAGCTAGCCCGGCTGCAGGAGGTCAACGACGTGCTCGCTGCTGGAGTCGGCCATGAGATGCTGCTCGACGATCGCGAACCCGCGCTGACCTGAGCAGGCTACTCGCGCCTGTCAACCCATCTGCGGCCTGCGGCAACCGCTGCGCCGCCGATGGTTGCTGGCTGCCCGCAGGCAAGCTAGCAGGCCCGGCTGCCCCGTGCTCGGGCCAGCACGTTTAGCTGCCCCCGTCCGGGCAGTTGCGCAGCCAGGGGCCGCGAACCGGGCGGGCCGGACAGACCGGTCCAGATCGCCACTCGACGGCCGGCTGAACCACGATTTCCCCGCGTGTCGCACGGTAGGGTTCGGAGGAACCCGGCAGAGACTGACGGCAAGCACAGGCTGATGAGGAGAACAGGCGGTGTACCTGAAGACCCTCACGCTGCGGGGTTTCAAGTCGTTCGCCTCGGCGACGACACTGCGCTTCGAGCCGGGCATTACCTGCGTGGTCGGGCCGAACGGGTCAGGCAAGTCCAACGTCGTCGACGCGTTCTCCTGGGTGATGGGCCAGCAGGGGGTCAAGCCGCTGCGCGGCGGCAAGATGGAGGACGTCGTCTTCGCCGGCACGTCCGGCCGGCCGGCGCTCGGCCGGGCCGAGGTGACACTGACCATCGACAACAGCGACGGCGCGCTGCCGATCGACTACGCCGAGGTCACCATCAGCCGCCTGCTGTTCCGGACCGGCCAGAGCGAGTACGCGATCAACGGCAGCCAGTGCCGGCTGCTCGACGTGCAGGAACTGCTCTCCGATACCGGCCTCGGCCGCGAGATGCACGTCATCGTCGGGCAGGGCCACCTCGACGACATACTCAACGCTGGTCCCGAGGCCCGCCGGGCGCTGATCGAGGAGGCGGCCGGCGTACTCAAGCACCGCAGGCGCAAGGAGAAGGCGCTGCGCAAGCTCGAGGCGATGCAGGCCAACATGACCAGGCTGGTGGACCTCACCACCGAGCTTGGCCGCCAGCTCAAGCCGCTCGGCCGCCAGGCGCAGCTAGCCAGGAAGGCCGCCGTCATCCAGGCCGACCTGCGCGACGCGCGGCTCGCCTGCTCGCCGACGATTACGTCACCCTGTCCGCGGAACTCGCCCGCGACGAGGCCGAGGAGACCGCAGCTGCGGCGCTGCGCGGCCGAGCTCGACGCCGTCGCTGACCTCGGCGCGGCTGCACGAGGCCGACCTCGAGGCGGCCGCGCAGCAGCACGCGCCCAGGCTGGCCGCCGCGCAGGAGACCTACTTCGCGCTCGGCGGGCTGGCCGAGCGGCTGCGGGCCGTCGCCGACCTCGCGTCCGAGCGGCACAAGCACCTGTCCGCGCCGCCCGAGCCGGTCAGGCCGGGCCGCGACCCCGACGAGCTCGAGCGCGAGGCCGCGGTCCTGCGCGAGCAGGAGCGGGCGCTGAGCGACCGGCTGCGGCGCGTCCAGGGACCAGCTCGCGCTGGCCGTGTCGGCCCGGACATCGGCCGAGGCTGCGCTGGCCGAGGCCGAGCGCAAGATCGCCGCAGACGCCAGGGAGGCCGCGGAGCGGGCCGAGCGGCTGGCCCGGCTCCGCGGCCAGGCGGGCGCCGCCAGGAGCAGGCTCGCCGCGGCGCAGGAAGAGGCGGGCAGGCTGGCGTCGGTGCTCGCCGCGGCTAGGGCGCGCGCCGAGCGGGCGCAGCAGCAGTACGGCGAGCTGCAGGATCACTTCGGCGGCCGGGACGAGGACCGGGCCGAGCTTGCCGCGGCCCACGAGCGGGCGGCTGCGGCGGTCACGGCGGCATCGGCTCACCTGGCGCGGCTGAGGACGACGGAGCACGAGGTCAGCGATCGGCGGGCCGGGCTGCGGGCCAGGGCAGCCGCGCTGGGCGAGGCGGTCCGCCGTGGTGCCGACGCCTCGGCGGTGCTGCTGGCCGATGACGGCGGGTTCCCCGGCGTGCTGGGTCCGGTCGCCGAGCTGCTCACGGTCGCCGACGGGGCGTCCGAGGCGATCGCCGCCGCGCTCGGCCGGTCGGCCGCCGCGGTCGCGGTGAGCGACGTCGGCTCGGCAGCCGAGATCCTTCGGCTGCTGCGCGAGGGCCAGGCTGGCACCGCCGACCTGCTGATCGCTGACCAGGGCGGCGTCACCGACCCGCGCGCCCGCGCGAGCGGGCCAGCGCGCCGCGGCGACCGGCTCGGCGGTGCGATGATCAGCGGCTGGGAGCCGTTATCCCCGCCCTTGAGCTGGTGCAGGCGCCCGGCGAGCTGGCCGCCGCGATCGGGCGGCTGCTGGCAGGGGTTCTCGTCGTGCCCGACCTGGCGACCGGGCTCGAGCTGGTGCGGGCCGATCCGACGGTCGCCGTGGTGACCACCGACGGTGACCTGCTCGGCGCGCACTGGGCCAGGGGCGGTTCGGCCGGCGGGCAGAGCCTGCTCGGGCTCAGGGCCGCGGCGCGCAGGCGGCCAGCCAGCTCGCCGAGGCCGAGCCGCCGCCCAGCGCGCCGAGCGCGAACTGGCCGACGCCGCGGAGGAAGAGGAGCAGGCGCGGCAGGTGCTCGCGCAGGCCCAGGCCGCGATGCAGGAGGTCGACGCCGCCGCGGCCGAGGTCTCCGGCAGGCTCGGCGCGCTCGCGGGCGCGGCGCGGGCAGCCCAGGACGAGGCGGGCAGGCTGGTAGCCGCGATCGCCGCGGCCGACCGTTCGGCCGAGAAGAGCAGGAACCAGCTCGCCGACGTCGAGGCGAGGATCGCTGCCGAGTCCGGGCCGGAGACAGCCAGGCGGCCGACGGTACCGGCGAACTGGACGGCGCCGATCCGGCACCGCCGGCGGGCCAGGGTCGGCCATCGGTATCGCGGCACGGCCAGGCAGGCGCTGGCGGACAGCGCGGCAGCGGCCAGGAGCACCGAGATGGACGCCAGGCTCGAGGTGCGGACGGTCGAGGAGCGGCTGCGCGCGATCGGCGGGCGGGCCGACGCACTGGCCTCAGCGGCGAACGGCGGAGCGGCAGGCGGTCGCCAGAGCGGCGGAACGGGCGCGGCGGCGGGCCGTCGAGGCGACCGTGGCCGGAGCCGTGGCCAGCGGGGCCAGGATCGCGCTGGCGTCGATCGAGCGGTCGCTGCGACTAGCCGAGGTCGAGCGGCAGCAGGCAGAGGTCGCGCACCAGGGGCGCGACGAGGAGCTCAAGGTCGTCAGGGCGCGGATCAGGGAGGCATCGGCGCAGCTCGACAAGGTCGTCGACACCGCGCACGGTGCCGAGGTGTCCAGGGCGGGAAGGCGGCTCAGGCTCGACCAGGTCCAGGCGAAGGCGCTCGAGGAGTACGCCGTCGAGGTCGGCCGAACTGGTCGCCGAGTACGGCCCTGACGCGCCCGTTCCGGCCGGCGACGATGAGCCGCCCGCCGCCTACGACCGGGACGTGCAACAGCGCCGGGCCGACACCGCGCAGCGCCAGCTCGATCAGCTCGGCAAGGTCAACCCGCTCGCGCTGGAGGAGTTCGCTGCGCTGGAGGAGCGGCACGCCTTCCTCGTCACCCAGCTCGAGGACCTGCGCAAGACGCAGGCGCGACCTGCTCACGGTCGTCAAGGAGGTCGACGACCGGGTGCAGCAGGTGTTCGCCGACGCCTTCGCCGACACCGCGCGCGAGTTCGAGCAGATCTTCGGCCGGCTGTTCCCGGGCGGCGAGGGCAGGCTCGTGCTGACCGAGCCGGACGACATGCTGGCAACGGGCATCGAGTTCGAGGCCAGGCCGCCCGGCAAGAAGGTCAAGCGGCTGTCGCTGCTGTCGGGCGGTGAGCGGTCGCTGACCGCGATCGCGTTCCTGGTGGCGATCTTCAAGGCGCAGGCCATCGCCGTTCTACGTGATGGACGAGGTCGAGGCCGCGCTCGACGACACCAACGTCCAGCGGCTGCTCGACATCTTCGACGAGCTCAGGTCGAGCTCGCAGCTGATCATCATCACGCACCAGAAGCGGACGATGGAGATCGCCGACTCGCTGTACGGGGTGAGCATGCGGGCCGACGGCGTGTCGGCCGTGATCAGCCAGCGCCTGCGCGAGCGCGAGCCCGCCTGAGGGAGCGCGAGCCCGGCGCCGGGGCATCACTGGGTTTCTCCGGGCCTCTCCGGGGCCACACCCGGGCGCATTCCATTAGCGTCGAAAGTTTGTCGTCTGACAGCCGTAAAACTCTCGACGATCATGAAAAGGGACCCCGGCAGGGCAGCGCGCGGCACCGGCTGGCTCGGTTGGTCGCTAGCTTCTGCCAGACTTGAAGCCGTCATGGAAACTGTTCTCATCTTCTCGGGGTCATCCTTGTCGTCCTGATCGTCGGCGGCGGCGTCCTGCTCGCGCCGCGTGCTCGCAGGCGCGGCAAGGTCACGCCGCCGCCAGGCCAGGCGCCAGGTGCCGGCGGCACGGCCACCGCCGCGGCACCCGCAGCACAGGCGCCGCCCGGTGAGACCGGAGCCGCTCCGCCCGCAGAGATGACCACGCCGCCGCCGGTGGCCGAGACTGCCGCGCCGGCCGCGCCAGGGTTGGAGAAGCCGCCGCCGTCGGCCGGGCGGATGGTCAGGCTCAGGGGCAGGCTGGCCAGGTCGCAGTCGGCGTTCGGCTCGGCGCTGCTGAGCCTGCTGTCGTCAGGCAAGCTCGACGAGCAGACCTGGGACGAGATCGAGGAAATCCTGATCACGGCCGACATGGGGGCCGGCCCGGCCGCGCACATGGTCGAGCCGGCTGCGCACCGAGGTCAAGGTCGCGGGCACCAGCAACATGGCCGAGGTCAAGGCGCTGCTCCGCGCTGACCTCCTTGAGCAGGTCGGCGCGGACATGGACAGGACGCTGCACGCGGCTCCGCACGGTGACCGGCCGGCCGTCCTGCTCGTGGTCGGCGTCAACGGCACCGGCAAGACCACGACCTGCGGCAAGCTGGCACGGGTGCTGATCGGCGACGGCGGCACGCGTACTGCTGGGGGCCGCCGACACGTTCCGCGCGGCGGCCGCAGACCAGCTCCAGACGTGGGCGTACCAGGGTCGGCGCGACCATCATCCGCGCCGACCGCGACGGGCGCCGACCCGGCCAGCGTCGCGTTCGAGGCGGTCAGCGCCGGCACTGGCGCAGCGGAGTCGACGCCGTGATCGTCGACACCGCAGGCCGGCTGCACACCAAGACCGGCCTGATGGACGAGCTCGGCAAGATCAAGCGGGTGATCGAGAAGCACGGCACCGTCGACGAGGTGCTGCTCGTGCTCGATGCCACCACAGGCCAGAACGGGCTGCGCCAGGCCAGGGTCTTCGCCGAGGTGGTCGACATCACCGGGATCGTCCTGACCAAGCTGGATGGCACCGCGAAGGGCGGCATCGTGATCGCCGTGCAGCGCGAGCTCGGCGTTCCCGTCAAGCTGGTCGGGCTGGGCGAGGGACCAGACGACCTGGCGCCGTTCGAGCCTGAGGCGTTCGTCGACGCCATGCTCGGATAGCAGCGGCCGGACTGCCGGCATAGTACAAGCGGACGCAGCACGAAGGAGTTCACCACAGGTGTTCGAGACACTCTCCGACCGGCTGACGCAGGTCTTCTCGTCCCTGCGCGGGCGTGGCCGGCTGTCAGCCGGCCGACATCGACGCCACCTGCCGCGAGATCAGGATCGCGCTGCTCGAGGCCGATGTCGCGCTGCCTGTCGTCAGGTCCTTCATCGCCAAGGTCAAGGAACGGGCACTCGGCGCCGATGTCATGCAGGCGCTCAACCCGGCGCAGCAGGTCATCAAGATCGTCAACGAGGAGCTCATCGAGATCCTCGGCGGCGAGGCCAGGAGGCTGCGTTTCGCCAAGGTCGCGCCGACCGTCATCATGCTGGCGGGCCTGCAGGGCTCCGGCAAGACCACGCTCGCCGCGAAGCTCGCGCTGTGGCTGCGCGGGCAGGGCAACACGCCCATGCTGGTCGCGGCCGACCTGCAGCGACCTAACGCGGTCCAGCAGCTTCAGGTGCTGGGCGAGCGAGCCGGCGTTCCCGTCTTCGCGCCGGAGCCAGGCAACGGCGTCGGCGATCCGATCAAGGTTGCGCGTGATTCGGTAGCCGAGGCCAGGCACCGGCTGCACAACATCGTCATCATCGACACCGCGGGCCGGCTGGGCGTCGACGCGGAGATGATGGATCAGGCCGCGGCGATCAGGGACGCGGTCGACCCGGACGAGATCCTGTTCGTGGTCGACTCCATGATCGGCCAGGACGCGGTGAGCACGGCACAGGCCTTCCAGGACGGCGTCGGGTTCGACGGCGTCGTGCTGACCAAGCTGGACGGCGATGCCAGGGGCGGTGCCGCGCTGTCGATCGCCCAGGTCACCGGGCGGCCCGTGATGTTCGCGTCCTCTGGCGAGAAGCTCGAGGACTTCGACCTGTTCCATCCCGACCGGATGGCCTCGCGGATCCTGGACCTCGGCGACATCCTCACGCTGATCGAGCAGGCCGAGCGGACGTTCGACCAGGACCAGGCGGCCGAGATGGCCGGCAAGCTGGCATCGGCGGAAGGCTTTACGCTCGAGGACTTCGTCGAGCAACTCGCGATGGTGCGCAAGCTCGGCCCGATTAGCAACCTGCTCGGCATGCTGCCCGGCGCTGCCCAGAACCGCGAGCTGCTCAGCCAGGTCAGCGACAAGGATCTGGACCGGGCGGCGGCCATCGTCAACTCGATGACGGTGGCGGAGCGCAGGAACCCCAAGATCCTGAACGGGTCACGCAGGCTGCGCATCGCGAACGGGGCCGGGGTCACCGTGGGCGAGGTGAACTCCCTGGTGGTCAGGTTCCAAGAGGGCCAGAAGATGATGCGCCAGATGATGGGCGGCGGCGGCATGCCGGGAATGCCAGGAATGCCGGGCATGCGGCGCGGTGGCCAGAAGGCGAAGGGCAAGAAGAAGGGCAAAGGCGGCGGCAGGCCGGGCGGCGCAGCGCGGCCCGGCAGCTTGCCAGGCGGCAAGCCAGCAGCGCTCGGGCCCGCCGGGCTCGGCGGGCTGGGCGGGCCGGGCCAGGGCGGTTCGGGCGGGTTCGGCGCAGGCGGGCTCGGAGCTGGCGGGCTCGGAGCTGGCGGGCTCGGGTCAGGCGGGCATGGCGCTGGCGGGCACGGAGCTGGCGGGCACGGAGCTGGCGGGCATGGGGCTGGCGGGCTCGGCCCTGGCGGCATCGACCCCGCGTTGCTGGGCGGACTGGGTGGGTCCGGACTCGGCCTGCCCCCCGGGCTGCGAAGATCCGGCGACGGTCCTGGAGCGCGCCCGTTGGATGGTGCTGGCGGCTCTGGCGGCCAGGACGCTGCGGCGGGCGAACTGCCGTGGCCGCCGGCGACCGAGGACGGCGACGACGACGGCAACCAGCTGCCGCCCGGCCTGCGCGGACCGGCTGGCCGGCGTGGCCGTCGCGGCAAGAAGGGCCGCTAGGCCGTTGCAGGTCCGAGCGTCTGGCAGAATATGAGCGCAACCTTCGGCTCCGCGAGGCCCTCTCTAACTCGTTGCCGCCGTACCGAGGCTGGATGGCGTGTCCGGTTCCCACTCCGAATGCACGCCGTCCGCACCTGAATCCGCTGGGAGAAGACCACAGCCGTGGCTGTCAAGATCAAGCTAAAGCGCATGGGCAAGATTCGCGAGCCCTACTACAGGATCGTCGTCGCCGATGCCCGCACCAAGCGGGACGGTCGTGCGATCGAGGAGATCGGCAAATACCATCCGAAGGCGGATCCGTCGCTGATCGAAGTCGATTCTGAGCGCGCGCAGCACTGGCTGTCGGTCGGCGCGCAGCCGACCGACCCGGTACGCAAGCTGCTCGAGGTGACCGGCGACTGGCAGCGCTTCAAGGGCCTGCCAGGCGCTGAGGGAACGCTCAGGACCGCTGCCCCGCGCAGCGACAAGAAGGAACTTTTCGCCGCTGCGCTCGCAGAGACGCTGACGGAGACCGCGACCACGCCGAAGGGCAGGGGCAAGGCCGGCGGCTCGAAGCCTGCCGACGCCAAGACGGCGGACGGCAAGGCAGCGGACGCCAAGGCCGGCGACGGCAAGGGCGACAAGGCGAAGGCCGACAAGCCGGCCAGGCCCGCCAAGGCGGAGACCGCTAAGGCCGAGCCAGCCAAGGCGGAGACCGCTAAGGCGGACACGGCCAAGGCGGAGACCGCTAAGGCGGACACGGCCAAGGCCGAGACACGGCCAAGGCGGACACGGCCAAGGCGGACACGGCCAAGGCGGACACGGCCAAGGCAGAGACCGCCAAGGCAGAGACCGCCAAGGCAGAGACCGCCAAGGCTGATGAGGCCAAGGCTGGTGACGCCGAGGCTGCTGAGGCTGCTGAGGCCAAGGCTGATGAGGCCAAGTCGGCTAAGGCTGATGAGGCCAAGGCGAAGTCGGCCAAGTCTGACGGGGCCGAGGCGGCAGCGCCTGCCGAGGAGCCGAGCGCCGGGGACGCCGCCGCGTCCGAGTCGGGCAGCGGAGCCTGACGTGCTCATAGAGGCCCTCGAGCACTTGGTGCGGGGGATCGTCGACTATCCCGACGATGTCCAGGTATCGAGCCGCAACCTGCGCAGGGGGCGCGTCCTTCAGGTTCGCGTCCACCCCGATGACCTGGGCAAGGTCATCGGCAGGGGTGGCCGGACCGCGAGGGCTCTCCGCACGGTCATCGGCTCGCTGGCCGGCGACTCCTACGTGCGCGTGGACCTGCTCGACGCTGACGAGGCCCGCTAGCCGGCATGCAGCTGGTCATTGGCCGGGTCGGACGGCCGCATGGCCTGCGCGGTGAGGTCACCGTGGAGGTCAGGACGGACGACCCGGATCAGCGATTCGTCGCGGGCATGTCACTCGAGACGGCCCCGCCGGAGCGCGGGCCGCTGACCGTGGCGGCCGTGCGCTGGCACTCGGGCAGGCTGCTGGTGCGGTTCGAGGGGTGCGACGATCGCGAGGCCGCCGAGGCGCTCCGCAACGCCATGCTGGTGATCGACTCCGCCGAGCTCGTGCCGCTCAAGGATCCCGAGGAGTTCTACGACCACGACCTGATCGGGTTGCGAGTCGTCACGGTCACAGGAGAGCCGGTCGGTATCGTCGGCGACGTGCTGCACCACGGCCAGAACCTGCTCGTCGTCAAGGGCGCGGGACCGCGTTCCGGCGCGGAGATCCTGGTTCCGTTCGTGGCCGCCATCGTCCCCGAGGTCGACCTAGCGGGCGGTCGGCTGGTGATCGACCCGCCGCCCGGGCTGCTGGATCCCGAGGCGGCGGTCTAGGAGCCAGCCCGCGCTACTCGCGCCCGTTGGCGACACCGGCGCTCGGGGGTGCGTTATCTGCAGGGATTGTGGTCCTTGCCGTCGCTGAGCTTGCGCGTTAATGGAAGCGGATAGGAGGTGCCGGCCGTGCGCCTGGACATCATCACGATATTTCCGGAATACTTCGCGCCGCTCGGCGTCTCGCTGATCGGCAAGGCGGTCCAGCGCGGTGACATCACCGTCGGGGTGCACGACCTGCGCGACTGGGCGCACGACCCGCATCGCACCGTCGACGACACGCCGTTCGGCGGCGGTCCTGGCATGGTGATGCGTCCGGAGCCGTGGGGCGAGGCGCTGGACGCCGTGCTGGCGACGGCCGGGCGCGGGCCGGGCGGCGGCGACGGCGGCGGTCGCGAAGGGGCCGCTGGTGACGCGGAGTCCGCCGGACCGGGCCCGCAGCTGGTCGTGCCGACCCCGGCGGGCGCGCTGTTCGACCAGGTAACCGCCGCTGAACTGGCCGGATGCGAGCACCTGATCTTCGCCTGCGGCCGGTATGAGGGCATCGACGCCCGGGTGACCGACTACGCGCGCACCCTGCTTCCGGTCCGCGAGGTCTCGATCGGCGACTACGTGCTCGGCGGCGGCGAGCCTGCCGTTCTCGTGATGACCGAGGCGATCTGCCGACTGCTTCCAGGCGTGCTGGGAAACGCCGATTCGGCCCCTAACGACTCGTTCGGGGCCGGGGTCGGCCCGATGCTCGGACTAGTCGAGGGACCTGCCTACACCCGTCCGCGGGCCTGGCGAGGGCTGGCGGTTCCTGATGTTCTGCTGTCAGGAAATCACGCCGCCATCGCCCGCTGGCGCCGCGACGAAGCGCTGCGCCGCACGGCCCGGACCAGGCCAGACCTCGCCGCGGGGCTGGCAAGAGGCGAACTGAGCGCACGCGATCGCGAGGTCCTATCGGAGGCTGGTTTCGCAGTCACCGGTGATGATGTGGCACACTGAAAGCCACTGCCCCTCGTTGGCTGCCGTCGCGCGGGGCGACGTCGCATGCCTGAGCAGCGACCAGACCGAACTTCAGCGCGTTCGTAGGCGTGCGCGTGATGAGAACGAGGACAGACAGCGATGCACACCGCGATAGCCGAGCTTGAGCAGGCACAGATCCGATCGGACATCCCGGCCTTCCGGCCGGGCGACACCCTCAAGGTTCACGTCAGGGTGACGGAAGGCAACCGGTCGAGGATCCAGGTCTTCCAGGGAATCGTCATCCGCAGGCAGGGTGGCGGCGCGCGCGAGACGTTTACCGTGCGGAAGATCAGCTACGGGGTCGGCGTCGAGCGGACCTTCCCCGTGCACACGCCAGCGATCGAGACGATCGAGGTGGTAGCCAGGGGTCAGGTTCGCCGCGCCAAGCTGTACTACCTGCGCTCGCTGCGCGGCAAGGCCGCCAGGATCAAGGAGCGCAGGGAGCCGGCGCGCTAAATTCGCTCCCGATGCAATCCGGCGGAACGCCGCCGATCCCTGGCGGATCACTGCGGGGTTGATCCCACCCGGCCGGCGCTCGGGCCGCTGGACCGGCCTGCTGGCCGCTAGGCTGGATGGTGATGATGGACGACGAGCAGCGCGCGAGTGACGTGCTGGCCGGTGTGGGTGGCGCTGCCTCGGTGAAGCGGGCTGAGGGCTCGGGGGTCGCGGCGCACGAGAGCACGGGGCAAGCCCCCGAGACGGATGAATCCGACGAGACGGAAGCCGACGAGCTGGACGGCGAGACGGCCGAGGAGCCCAAGGGCCGGTTCTCGTTCCTGACCGAGATGGTCGTACTGTTCGCCGTCGCGCTCACTATCGCGCTGCTGATCAAGACCTTCGTGGTGCAGCCGTTCTTCATTCCCTCCGGATCGATGGAGACCACGCTGCTGATCGGCGACAAGGTCCTGGTCAACAAGATCGTCTACAAGATCCGTCCGATCAGCCGCGGCGACGTGGTGGTGTTCAACGGCGCGGGATCGTGGCTCGCCCCAGTGCAGTCGGCGCCGCCTACCCATAATCCGCTCGAGCGGCTGTACGACGACACCCTCGGCCCCTTGATCACCTCGGTCAAGGGGCTGTTCGGGACCGCGCCCGGGCAGACCGACTACATCAAGCGCGTCATCGGCCTGCCCGGCGATCACCTGGTCTGCTGCAACGCCCACGGTCAGATCACCGTCAACGGGGTGGTCCTGCACGAGAAGTCGTACCTGATGCACGGCGCCCGGCCCTCACAGGGGTCCTTCAACATCGTGGTGCCGCCCGGTCGGCTGTGGGTGATGGGCGACAACAGGCTCGATTCGGCCGACTCCCGCCTGCACGACTGCGCGTATACCTACACACCGGCCAAATGCGTCGGCTACGACCGGGACGGCACGATCCCCGAGGATAAGGTGATCGGCCGGGCATTCATGATCGTGTGGCCGCCGAGCAGGATCAGGATCTTGCCGATACCCGCGACATTCAGCCGAAGCGGGCTGAGTCACGCCTCGGCATTGCACGCCGGGTCCGTGCGACCGGCCGTGGCGGGAGCCATTCCCGTCCGGCCGTCCGCTCCGTATCTGCCGCTGGCAGGCGGGCTGGCTGCCGCGGTGCCGCTCACCATGGTCGAGCGGCGGCTTCGCCTGCGACTGCGCGGCCGGCGGCGTAGCGGCGGGGTGCGCCGCGAGCGCCGAGGGCCGCGGCGGGGATAACGGGCGTGCGCGTGTCAGCGGCACAGGCGAGATCCCGGGCTGCCCGCCGCGCGCGGGCGCGAGCCCAGGCAGCCGGGCGCGGTACGGCGAGCCGCGATTCGGGGGGCCGCGGGACAGCGGTGGCGGGACGGCGGCCATTTCTTCCCTGGTTCGCGGTCCCGGCTCGGGCGCAAGCCGGCGACCAGCCGGCCGACCTTGCCAGGTCCGGGATCGCTGGCCTGCATACCGTGCGCCGACCGGTCGGTTACACGCCCAGGCGCGGGACTGGGCTGACCGGCCTGACCGGCTACGAGCGAGTGCTCGTGCGGGCCGGCCTCGGTCCGGTCGCGGGAATCGATGAGGCCGGCCGGGAGCCTGCGCCGGCCCGCTCGTCGTGGCGGCGGTCGCCATCGACCGCTGGGATGCCGAGAGCATCGCGGGGATCGCCGACTCCAAGGCGCTGACGGCGCGTGCCAGGGAGGCGGCCTACGTCAAGATCGTGCGATCGGTGCTTGCCTGGCATGTGGTCGTGATCGAGCCGGGCGAGATCGACCGCATTGGCCTGCATGTCTGCAACGTCGCGGGGATGCGGCGGGCGCTGGCCGGACTGACCGCGACCCCTGGCTACGTGCTGACCGACGGCTTCGAGGTGCCGGGCCTCGCGGTGCCGGCGCTGGCCATGTGGAAGGGTGACCAGGTCGCTGCGTGCGTCGCCGCCGCGTCGATCATCGCGAAGGTGACCAGGGACAAGATCATGACATCCCTGCACGGCCGGTATCCGGAGTACGGGTTCGCCAGGCACAAGGGCTACTCGACGCCCGGCCACATGGCTGCGCTCGACAAGTGCGGCCCGAGCCCCATTCATCGCCGCTCGTTTGTCAACGTATCGTCCAGGATGACCGGTGCGGGCCCCGTTGGCCGCCTGGTCGCGGCTGAGGACCTAGAGCCAACAGACGGAGTGGTACTGGCCGATGGCTCGGTGCTCACGCTGGACGACGTGGAAGATAGTCCTATCGTGGAGTTGGCCGAGGATTCGCCGGTCACCGTGTCGGCGGCCCGCGTGCTCGCCACAGCGGAGGGGAGAACATGAGCGCGGAGGATCTCGAGAAATACGAGACCGAGATGGAGTTGCAGCTCTATCGCGAGTACCGCGATGTCGTCGGGCTCTTCACCCATGTGGTCGAGACTGAGCGCAGGTTCTATCTGACCAACGATGTCGATCTCAAGGTGCGCACGGCCGACAACGGCGAGGTGTTCTTCGAGGTCACGATGCACGATGCATGGGTGTGGGACATGTACCGGCCTGCTCGGTTCGTAAAGAACGTCAGGGTTGTGACCTTCAAGGATGTCAACATCGAGGAACTGGCCAAGAGCGAGCTGACGCTTCCCGAGGAGTCCTGAGCCGGGGCTGGGCGTAGGTTGCGAAGTGAGCGATCCTTCGCGATCTGTGCGGGACGGAGGTCAGATGAGCGATATCACCACCAACGTGCGCCTGCAGACCAACGAGCGCGAGCACACTCAGGGGCACGTCGAGGGCATGATCACCGCGACCGGCCCGCTGCCTGACCTCGCACTTGCGGCGCTGGCGGCCACCGCCGGTCACCGCGGCACCCAGATCGCGGGGCAGTGGACACCGCTGTCACCAGGCCCCGGCGAGGATGGCACGGTGACGGCAGATTTCGATGTCTGCGGGGTGCGGCTCGTCCCCGGCCGGGTCCCGATCGCTGGTCGCGGCCCCGAACTTGAAGATGGCTGGCTCGCCTACGGAACCCTCGTCTCGGTGTCCAGGCGCCTGCGCTCGGACAGCGAGACGCGATAGTCCCGCGGCCAGTTTCCAGCGGTCAGTCGAGCTGCTGAGCTTGGGCGTAACTGCGGTAGGCGGCGACGATGAGGTCGGCGCAGGCGTGGAGTGGCAACGCGGTGCTGTCGATCTGCAGCTGGTATAGCTCGGGGTCATTGATGCTGACGCAGTACAGGCGGCGGACGTACTGCGCACGGGCGCGGTCGACTAGGGGCAGCCGCCGCCGGGCGGTGAGCATGTCCACGTTCTCGATCCGGGCCGCCTGCGCGATGCGCGCCTCTGGCCGACCGAACAGCCGCACACGCAGCACGCCTGGCTCCTGGCTGAAAGCAGCCCCGCCTGCCCGCCCGAGGATGACCGCGCCCGACGCGAGAGCCTCGCGCATGATCGCCTCTGCCTGCTCGCGGAAGAATGCCGCTTCATTCGGTGGTGGCGTGGCATCGTATGGCGTCCCATCAGTGCCGGCGCCGAGAACCCCGCCGGCCAGCGGGGACAGCACGCTGAAGAAACGGTCGATGAGGGGGCGTCGTATCACCGCACCCTCGGCTTCCTGAACGGACACCTGCAGCTGCGCGGCGACGTGGGAGCTGATCGCTCGGTCGAGCAGCGGGACGGCGAGCTGGCGGGCGACCTCGGGGGCGATGACGCTGCCGCCCGCGCCGTATTCCGCCGAGATGGTCACGCCAGGCATCTAGTGCGTCCCTTCTGGAACGACTGTAACCGCATCCTCGCCGGCTGCGGCGGAAGGCTCAACGGTGGGCCTCGTCTGTGTGTTGCTGGTGCGCAGCCGCACCTGGTTGATGAACAACGCGACGATGACGCTGAGGAGCGAGACCGGCACGGCGACAACGAACAGCCGGTCAATTGCATGCGAGTACGCCTGGATGATGCCCTCATGGACCGCCGGGTGCGTGCGTTTCAGCGCATCCAGCTGGGCCGGGCTCCCGATTATCGTTCCTACCTTGTTCCCGGCCACAGCCAGCGCGGCCGGCGGCAGGTAACGCGGCAGCTCGGCGCGGATCCCCGCGGTGAGGACAGCGCCGAGAGCGGATGCCCCGATCGCGCCGCCCATGGACCGGAAAAACGTGACGGACGAGGTCGCGACGCCCAGTTCCTTCATCGGCACGGCGTTCTGCACGACGAGTGTCAGCACCTGCATGAACAGGCCGAGCCCGATGCCGAAGACCAGGATGTCCAGGCTCACTATCGTCAGCGAGGTGTGCGCGCCGAGACGCGATAGCAGCGCCAGCCCGATAGTGACGATGATCGTGCCGGCCAGCGGGAACCAGCGGTACCTCCCAGTGCGGGAAATATAGATGCCCGAGCTGATGCTCATGCCGAGCAGGCCGACCAGCAACGGCAGCAGCAGCAGACCCGACTCGGTGGCCGACACCCCGTGCACGAGCTGCAGGTACTGCGGCAGGAACGCCAGCGCGCCGAACATCGCGACGCCGCTGACGAAGGCGATGATGTTGGAGACCGTGAAGATCCGCAGCCGGAACAGCCCGAGCGGCAGGATCGGCTCCGGTGCAACCGCCTCCCGGAGCGCGAAGCCGGCCAGGACCAGCGCTCCGAGCACGAACAGCCCGATGATCTGCCCGGATGCCCACCGGTAGGTATTGCCGCCCAGCTGCGTCGCGAGCAGGAGGCACGACACCCCGGCGACCAGCAGGATCGCGCCCGGCCAGTCGATCTTCACTTCGCGCTTGCTCACCGGCAGCCGCAGCACGCGATTGGTGACCATCAGCGCGGCTATGCCCAGCGGCAGGTTGACGTAGAAGATGTAGCGCCACGTGAGGTGGTCGACGGCGAACCCGCCGGCCAGCGGGCCGACGACACTGGAGACGCCGAAGACAGCGCCGAAGTATCCCTGGTAGCGGCCACGCTCTCGCGGCGGGATCACGTCGCCGATGATCGCGAAGGCGAGCGACAGCAGGCCGCCGCCGCCGACTCCCTGCAAGCCACGGAATGCGATCAGCTCGAAGATGTTCCTGGAGAGCCCGCAGAGCGCGCTGGCTATCAGGAACAGCAGGATGGCCAGCTGGAAGACGCGTTTGCGCCCGTAAAGGTCACCCGCCTTGCCCCAGATCGGCGTCGAGGCCGTGCTGGCCAGCAGGTAGGCGGTGATGACCCACGACAGCAGGTCGCTGTGGTGGAAGTCCCCGACGATGGTCGGCAGGGCGGTCGATACGATCGTCTGGTCGAGGGCGGCCAGGAACATGCCCATCATCAGCCCGGACATGATCACCAGGATCTGCCGGTGCGTGAAGCCTCCGCTGGCCGGCGGGCTCGCAGTCGCCGTGGCCCTGGCAGTCATGAGTGTCAGCCGTCCTTCTTCTGCGTCGGCGAAGATATTCCCTGGCAAATGCTGGCAGGCCTGTCATGAGAGCGTCAGAGCAGCCTTTGCAGCTTAAGCCGCTCAGCCGTCGAGCCAGTCGCTGAACACTTCGTCCAGCATCGCTGCGTTGGGAGAATCCCCGTGTCCCTGCGCGTCAGGTGAGAAATCGAGCCACTGCTGCCCATCCGCCTGGCAGAGCAGCGGCTGCTCGCCGGCGGCGTCGGACACAGGCTCAGGCCGGCAAGGAACGGGTGAGACCGTGGGCGGCAACGTGCTCAAGTACCAAGCTCCGCGCTTTCGGCGGCAACTACCGCGACACCGCCGACCCGCTCTGACCGGTCTGCCGAGGCGTCCAGACTGGGCATGCTGGTCATGTGAGCTATGAGCGGTCGCCGCGAGGTCGGCTAGCGCGCCTGTTTCAGGCTGCCGACCAGCGGCACGTCCCGCTGCGGACCATCCTGGTTACGGTCGGGGTGGTCGTCGGCACCTACCTGGCCGGCAAGCTGTTGTATCTGATGCGGAACATCGTCCTGCTGATGCTGGTAGCGGGGTTCGTTGCGATTCTGCTCAACCCGCTAGTGGCTAAGGTGCAGCGGCGGATCCCGCGCCGTGGCCTCGCCGTGACTATCGTCACGATCTGGGCCGCGCTGGTCTTCATCGGCCTGGCCGTGGCGTTCGGCTACCCGCTCGCGAGAGGGATCACCCACCTGGCGGACCGGCTGCCCGGCTACATCGCCAGCGCGCAGCATGGCAAGGGCTGGATCGGCCACCTCGTGGCCAAGTACCACATCCGGAGCTGGGTGCAGCGCAACAGGCCCAAGCTGGTCGGCTACGCCCAGTCGTTCAGCAGGCCGGCATTGACCGTTGGCAAGGGCGCTGTCTCCCTGATCATCGAGCTATTCACCCTCTTCGTCCTGATCCTGTTCTTGCTGCTCGAGGGCCCGAAGATGTGGGACTGGACGCTCGGCCAGATGACCGCGGTCCGCAAGGCCACGGTCAGCCGGATCGGGACCGACGTCAGCCGGAAGGTCACCGGGTACATGTTCGGCAACCTGCTGACCTCGCTCATCGCCGGGATCGTGGTGTACGTGACGCTGCTGATACTCGGCGTGCCGTTCCCGTTGCTGTGGGGTCTGTGGGTGGCCTTGGTGGACTTCCTGCCGATGATCGGCGGGGCCTTGGCCGGCATCCCGGCCATTCTGTTCGCTTTCATCGCCCGAGGTGTCACGGCGGGCATCATCACCGCGGTCGTCTTCCTCGTCTACACCCAGATCGAGAACCACGTTCTGAACCCGGTGGTCATGAGCAAGACGGTGCGGATCAACCCGCTGGTCGTGTTCATCGCGGTGCTGGTCGGCGCCTCGCTCGGCAATCTGATCGGCGGCATATTCGGCGGTTTCGTCGCGGCGCTGCTGGCCATTCCGACGGCCGGCGTGCTGCAGGTGCTGGTCAAGGAGATCTGGCAGGCCACCGCGCCGTCCGCGCAGGAGCAGGAAGCTCCCGCGGCCTCCCAGGAATAGTCATTGTCTGTTCCGCCGGCGAGGACCTCGCCTGGCCAGCGCGCTGTCCGCCGTGCGCCACGTTCGCTTCGAGCGTAGCTGGGCACTCTGCCCCCGTGCCCCGCGCGGGCTAGCATGCGGATGGGACGAGCAAGACTTCGGTTGCCTGCCCGTACCGATCGGTGAGGGAGCGACGAGATGTTCGAGAGGTTCACCGACCGGGCGCGGCGGGTTGTGGTCCTGGCTCAGGAAGAGGCCAGGACGCTCAACCATAACTACATCGGCACGGAGCACGTCCTGCTCGGCCTGATCCATGAGGGCGAGGGCGTAGCGGCGAAGGCGCTCGAGTCACTGGGGATCAGCCTGGAAGCGGTGCGCCAGCAGGTGGAGCAGGTCATCGGCCAGGGTCAGCGGCCCCCGTCCGGGCATATCCCGTTCACCCCGCGGGCGAAGAAGGTGCTGGAGCTGTCGCTACGCGAGGCGCTGCAGCTTGGCCACAACTACATCGGCACCGAGCACATCCTGCTCGGGCTGATCCGCGAGGGTGAGGGCGTGGCCGCGCAGGTGCTCGTCAAGCTGGGCGCTGACCTGAACAGGGTGCGCCAGCAGGTGATGCAGTTGCTGCACGGGGACCAGGGCAAGGATCCGGCCGCCGCTGGCACGCCGTCGGAGACGGCGCCGTCCACGTCGCTGGTGCTCGACCAGTTCGGGCGGAACCTGACCGCGAGCGCGCGTGAGGGCAAGCTCGATCCGGTGATCGGCCGGGAGAAGGAAATCGAGCGGGTGATGCAGGTGCTCTGCCGGCGCACCAAAAACAACCCGGTGCTGGTCGGTGAGCCCGGCGTGGGGAAGACGGCGGTGGTTGAGGGGTTTGCCCAGAAGATAGTCAAGGGCGAGGTACCGGAGCTGCTGAAGGACAAGCAGGTTTACACGCTGGATCTCGGTGCGCTCGTCGCTGGCTCTCGGTACCGGGGTGACTTTGAGGAGCGGCTGAAGAAGGTCCTGAAGGAGATCAGGACCCGCGATGACGTCATCTTGTTCATCGACGAGCTGCACACGCTGGTGGGCGCGGGAGCTGCGGAGGGCGCGATCGACGCCGCGTCGATGCTCAAGCCGATGCTGGCCCGCGGCGAGCTGCGGACGATCGGCGCGACGACGCTGGATGAGTACCGCAAGCACCTGGAGAAGGACGCCGCGCTCGAGCGCAGGTTCCAGCGGGTCCAGGTGGCCGAGCCTACGATCTTGCAGACGATCGAGATCCTCAAGGGCCTGCGCGACCGGTACGAGGCGCACCACCGTGTGTCGATCACCGACGATGCTCTGGTCGCGGCCGCTCAGCTTTCCGCCCGGTACGTCAGTGACAGGTTCCTGCCCGACAAGGCGATCGACCTGATCGACGAGGCTGGCTCGCGGATGCGCATCCGCCGGATGACCGCTCCGCCCGACCTGCGCGAATTCGACGAGAAGATCGCCGATGTCCGTCGGGACAAGGAATCGGCCATTGACTCCCAGGATTTCGAGAAGGCTGCGGCGCTCCGCGATAAGGAGAAGCAGCTGATCGAGCGTAAGGACGTCCGCGAGAAGGAGTGGAAGGCCGGCGACATGGACCTGCCGGCCGTGGTGGATGAGGAGCTGATCGCGGAGGTTCTGGCGACGGCGACCGGCATCCCGGTGTTCAAGCTGACCGAGGCCGAGTCGGCCAGGCTGCTGCGGATGGAAGACGAGCTGCACAAGCGGGTCATCGGCCAGAACGACGCGATCAAGGCGCTCTCCCAGGCGATCAGGCGGACCAGGGCCGGCCTGAAGGACCCGAAGCGCCCGGGCGGGTCGTTCATCTTCGCCGGGCCGTCCGGTGTCGGCAAGACCGAGCTGTCCAGGACGCTTGCCGCGTTCCTGTTCGGCGACGAGGACTCGCTGATCCAGCTGGACATGAGCGAGTACATGGAGAAGCACACCGTCTCCAGGCTGTTCGGCTCGCCTCCTGGCTACGTCGGCTACGAGGAGGGCGGCCAGCTGACCGAGAAGGTCCGCCGACGTCCGTTCTCAGTGGTCTTGTTCGACGAGATCGAGAAGGCGCATTCGGACATCTTCAACTCGCTCCTGCAGATCCTGGAAGACGGGCGCCTGACCGACGCTCAGGGCAGGGTCGTGGACTTCAAGAACACGGTCATCATCATGACCACCAACCTCGGCTCCCGGGACATCTCCAAGGGGATCTCGGTCGGGTTCGGGTCGGCGTCGGAGTCGAAGGGCTCCTATGACCGGATGAAGACCAAGGTGAACGAGGAACTGAAGCAGCATTTCAGGCCGGAGTTCCTGAACCGGGTGGATGACGCGATCGTTTTCCACCAGCTCTCCCAGGAGGAGATCGTCACCATCGTCGACCTGATGATCGCGAAGGTCGACGAGCGGCTGAAGGACCACGACATGGGTCTGGAGCTGCGGCCCGCCGCCAAGAAGCTGCTGTCCGAGCGCGGCTACGATCCGGTGCTCGGGGCGCGTCCCCTGCGCCGTGCGATCCAGCGCGAGATCGAGGACAGCTTGTCAGAGAAGATTCTGTTCGGCGAGCTGAACGCCGGCCAGATCGTGATGGTCGATGTGGAGGGCGCCGGACCAGAAGCGAAGTTCGTGTTCAAGGGGGTGCCCAAGCCGGGCCAGGTGCCCGACGCGCCGCCCGCCGAGATCGCGGGCGAGACCAAGGCGGCCGCCGGCGGTGCTGATGGGCGCCTGGCCAACGGAGGCTAGGGCAGCGGTTAGCAGCCGCTCCCGGGGCGTTCTGCGGGTCGCTGACATGCCTCGGGCATGGGCCGCCAGCCACCGGGCTTGTCCCTGCCGAGGTTCTCCCGCAGGATGTCAGCACTCGGGCAGTGCTCCACCTTGAACGGTACCGCCGGACAGGCGCTTGCCTTGCACTGCTGCTGACAGCCGTCTTTACAGGCCGTAAGTATTCCAGCCGCGACTGTCCTGACCATGGTGTTTCCGGCCTCGACAGGTCCTGGGGCTGAATAGCGCCGTGCCCTTCCCGGCTTGGTGTCTGAGCTTGATCGTGCCGCCCGGGAATGGGGGCCAGCAGCAAGGGATACTGGCCGGTTGCGGGCTCACAGATCCTCGGCGTGGCCCTGGCCAGCTCCTACTGGCACCTTCCGCACCGGCGTGTGAATATCTGGCAGCAGGTCCCGCGAGGGCCGGAGCCTCAGCCGGGTAGGCCGCAGAACGCGCAGCCGACCCCGGCGAAGGACCAGCAGCAGCCCTCCGCCCGTCACGGCCAAGGCCCGCCTCATGCGCGTAGCGCAGAACACCCAGTTCGGACGTGGGTCGGACCGACCTAGGGCCTGACCACCAGCCGATCCTAACGAGCCCACTGAGCGCGTGGCTCCGAAGAGCGACCTGCAGTTCCCTGAGGAGGAGTCCTGAGCTAGCCCTGAGCGGCGCAGCGTAGCTGGTGCTGCCGACAATGACGGGACCTCGTCCACAGGGTTCGCTGGACCAGGTGCACTGATCCACAGGACGGATGCGGGGGGTCGCCCTGCTCGCATACATTCGGGACGCTCGTTCCTGGAGGTGGTGCCGCGATGCATCCCAAGGACGTGCTCGGCCGGCAGGGTGAGCAACTCGCAGCCGAATACCTGCTGAACGCTGGCTTCCGGATCCTGGACCGGAACTTCCGCTGTGCGGAAGGCGAGATCGACATCGTCGCCACGGACCGGCGTGAACTCGTGGCCTGTGAGGTGAAGACCCGCTCCGATGTCCGCTACGGCACCCCCGCCGAGGCCGTCACCCGGCAGAAGCTGCGCAGGCTGCGCCATCTCGCCGCGGTCTGGGCGAGCAGCCACGGCTGGTTCTTCGACCAGGTGCGGGTCGACGTCATCGGGATCCTCAGGTCACCCTCGGGCGAGTTCACGATCGAGCATCTGCGCGGGGTGGGCTAGATGGGCCTGGCCCGCACTCATGCGATCGCGCTTGTCGGGGTTCAGGGGCATCCGGTCGAGGTCGAGGCGGACATCGAGAACGGCATGGTCGCCCTGCTCCTGGTCGGGCTGCCTGACACGGCCCTGCGCGAGGCTCGCGACCGGATCAGGTCGGCGATCGTCAACAGCGGCGAGGCCTGGCCGTCGCGCCGGATCACGGTCGGGCTGTCCCCGGCTAGCCTGCCCAAGCGCGGCAGCGGCTTCGATCTGGGGATCGCGATGGCGATTCTGGCGGCTGCGGGGTCGGTTCCGGTGGCTGGGTTGCGCGGGCTGGTGCTGATCGGCGAGCTTGGCCTGGACGGCCGGGTGCGCCCGGTTCCCGGGGTGCTGCCCGCTGCTGCGGCTGCGGCGGCGGCTGGGTTCTCCGCGGTGGCGGTTGCGGCCGAGAATGCGGCTGAGGCCGCGCTTGTTCCTGAGCTGCGGGTGATCGCGGCGCCGAATCTCGCTGCGTTCGCGGCGTGGTTACGTGGCGCGGCGCCGAACTCTGACGGCGGCGTCCATGTTCTCGAGCCCGGGCGTGATCTTGGCGCCGTCTACGCGGCGGTGCACGACGCCGAGGCCGGTTCTGGCCGGTCCGCGGCGGCCGCCAAGGACCTGGCGGATCTGGTCGGTCAGCCTGCCGCCAGGAAGGCGGCGGAGATCTGCGCCGCGGGCGGCCATCATTTGATGCTGCTCGGGCCGCCGGGCGTCGGCAAGACGATGCTGGCCGAAAGAATCCCGTCGGTGCTGCCGCAGCTGGACCCTGCGGCGGCGCTGGAGGTCAGCGCGATCCATTCGGTGGCCGGGGCGCTGCCGCCGGGCCGGCCGCTGGTGATCGAGCCGCCGTTCTGCGCGCCGCATCACACCGCCACCCGGGCGGCGATCGTCGGTGGCGGGAGCGGCGTCATCAGGCCTGGTGCCGCGTCGCTCGCGCATCACGGCTGCCTGTTCCTGGATGAGGCACCCGAGTTCGGCCGTGACGTCCTGGACGGGCTGCGGCAGCCGCTGGAATCCGGCGAGGTGGTGGTGGCCAGGGCCGGCGTCACGGCCAGGTTCCCGGCCCGGTTCACGCTGATCATGGCGGCCAACCCGTGCCCGTGCGCGAGCTCGAGGACCGCCGGCGCGGACTGCAGCTGCACGCCGCTTGCCCGGCGC
Source organism: uncultured Actinomycetota bacterium (assembly GCA_963720595.1). Lineage (GTDB taxonomy): Bacteria > Actinomycetota > Actinomycetes > Streptosporangiales > Streptosporangiaceae > Chersky-822. The sequence goes on from CAVRFY010000001.1 coordinate 273,988, forward strand.
CGGTATCTGGCGCGGCTGTCGGGCCCGCTGCTGGACCGGGTGGACGCCAAGATCGAGTTCCTGCCGGTGCGGCGGGCCGAGCTGCTGAGCGACCGGGTGTTCACCGAGCCGAGCTCGGTGGTGGCCGAGCGGGTCAGGGCGGCCAGGCTCCGCTCCGCGGCGCGGCTGGCTGGGACGCCGTGGCGGCTGAACGCCCAGATACCCGGCAGCGAGTTGCGGCGCAGGTTCGCTCCGGCGCCTGGCGCGCTCGCACCGCTGGAGCGCGCGATGGACCTGGGCCGGATCAGCGCCAGGGGTGTCGACCGGGTGATCAAGCTGTCCTGGACGCTCGCCGACATGGCGGCCGTCCCGCGTCCGGGTGCCGGTGAGGTCGGCTACGCGCTCGGCATGTGGCTGGGAACCCCACGATGACGGCGCGCGAGCCCGGCCCGGCCGGTGGCGGGGAGCGATACGCGCGGGCCTCGCTCAGCTTCATCGCCGATCCCGGCGATCCGGTGCTCGGTGCGCTGCTCCGGTTCGCCCAGCCGGCTGAGGTGCTGGCGATCGTGCGGGCAGGCCAGCCGGATCCCGGCTGCCAGCTGGGCCTGCCCGGCCCGGCAGGGGCATGGCGAGGCGGGAGTTGCAGCGCCGTCGCCGGCGGCGGTCGGCCGGGTGGTGGAGCGGTGGCGGATGCGGATGGCCGACCTGCCGCCGCAGGCCCGGCTGGCCGCGTGGGAGCGGAGCGGGTTCAGGCTGGTTTGCCCGGGCGATGCCGAGTGGCCGACTCAGCTCGATGACCTGGGCGATGCCAGGCCCATCGTGCTATGGCTGCGCGGACCGGCGGACCTGCGCTTCGCCTGCTTGCGCTCGGTGTCGGTTGTCGGCTCGCGGGCGGCAACGGCATACGGCACCCACGTCGGCACCGAGCTTGGCGCTGACCTGGCCGGGGCCGGCTGGACCGTGATATCGGGCGGCGCCTTCGGCATCGATGCCAGCGCGCACCGGGGCGCGCTGGCGGCCGGCGGGTGCACGGTAGCGGTCCTGGCGAGCGGCCTGACCTTCGGCTACCCCAAGGGGCACGGCGAGCTGTTCGACGCGATCGCCAGGACCGGCGTGATGGTCAGCGAGTGCCCGCCGGACCGCGCCCCGACCAGGCCGGGTTTCCTCGTCCGGAACCGGGTGATCGCCGCGCTCAGCCGCGGCACCGTCGTGGTCGAGGCCGCGCTGCGCAGCGGCGCGATCAACACGGCCCGCCACGCGGGCGAGCTCAACCGGCCGGTGATGGCCGTGCCCGGGCCGGTCACCTCGCAGGAGTCGGCCGGCTGTCACGAGCTGATCAGGCAGGGCAGTGCGATATGCGTCACCGGCGCGCGTGACGTCATCGAGATGGTGGCGCCGCTCGGCGAGAGCGACAGCGAGAGCGGGGACGCTGGCGGCGCGGGCCGCCAGCCTGCCGTCCCCGCCAGCGACCTGGATCCCGTCACGGCCTCGGTGCTGCAGGCGGTTGCCCGCCGCACCGGGCGCGGGCCCGCCACCATCGCCACGATCGCGGGCGTCGACCTGGACACCGCGCTGCGCTGCCTGGGCCTGCTCGCCGCCGCCGGCCACGTCGAGCGCTGCGAGCAGGGCTGGCGGGCGGCGGGCCGGCGCGCCAGCCAGAACTAGCGACAACCTGAGCCGGAACAAGCGCCCGGCGTCGAGACGCCTGCGGATGCCGGCCACGACAACGGCGGCCCGGGACACTGTCCCGGGCCGCCGTCGCCGCTATGCCGGTCTGAGCAGAGACGCGGTCACGTCTCCGTCGGGCTTACGGGTGCTGCAGGCATCCACCACCGCTATCGAAGAAGCTGGTGTTGCTGAACTCCTCCTGGGTCAGGTAGTGGTTCCCGTTGATCACCTGGTTGTAGAACATGCCAGGCGTGCCCTGGGGAGTGCCATAGGTGTACGCGCACTCGTCGCCGTTCTCGAAGCCGGCCACGTCATACCAGCCGGAGGCGGTGAAGCCGTTGTTGTCCGGGTTGGTGATCAGCTCGTTGACTTCGTGGCTCGTGGGGCTGGTCTCGGTGTCGCCGTCGGGGTTGTTGTTCGGCGTCTCGATGATGCCGGGGAAAGCTATCCGGGCGTTGCTGCCGCAGGTGAAGCCGACCGGCGACAGGTAAATCGGGAAGGGCATGTTCGCGTACTCGAGGTTGTTCGGAGCCTGGCTGTGGTAGGCGCAGAAGGCGGCGCTGCGCTCGTAGTTGATCGTGCAGGCGTTCTTCGTGTTGTTCGTCGTGGGACCTGGGTTGAAGCAGGTCTCGACGTGCTTGGCCAGGAACATCACGTAGATGTGAGAGAGATTGATAGGCAGTTTGTGCGCGGCGACCACGCTGTTGGTCTGGGCCTGGACCTGCGCGTCGGTGAGGCAGGCGTCGTAGCCGGTGCCGTCGGCGTAGATCGCCGTGGTGTCCTTGTGAGTCAGCGTGCACCCGTTGGCGGGCAGCGCGTTGGTGTCGGTGATCGGGGTGCCCGCCTGGACGTCGTAGCGGATCGATCCGTCGGACCCGAAATACTCGGGCAGGATCGAGAACACGTTGCTGGTGCTGCCGCTCGCGGCGGCCACGTCACTGATGTACCGGGTGAGGAGGCTCTGGTAGTCGGCGGCCATCGGGTGGCCCGCCGGGGTCCAGAAAATGGGCGTGATGACTAGGGGGCCAGTCTGGGCAGTCCCCATGACGGCACCGCCGTGCCAGATCAAGGGCGGATTCCCCATGGCAGTTTGGCCTGCGAAGTTGCCGGGATTGGCAGCCTGACAGGCTTTGCTGCCCGGCGCCGCGCCGAGGATGCCGCTGATGTGCCCCACCCGGACAGGCGTGCCGGCCCTCGAAACGCAACCAGCTGCCGCTTGCGATGAGGAATGCATCGCCGCGAGCGCCGATCCGCCAGCCCCGGCTAGGGTCGCAGCACACGCTGCAACGAGGATCAGGGTCGCGCGCAGGCCGCGCTGCCTGTTGAACGTGCTGTTCATTCGTGTCCCTTCTCTCATGCCCTCGGTCGGTCGGCACCGGACGCACATGCCCAGCCCCGACCAATGTTCGGCTGTAGGACACGCTTTCGCGACCGGCTCTGTGCGTCAAGTAATGACTGCCAACGGAATCTAAAAATGATCGCCGGGCACCGCCGGAAATAGACTACATTCGGGTCTCATCGAACATCGCGAGCAGTTTCCGCCAATTCGAGAAACTGCGGGCGGTGCTGCGCAACTACTTCCTGGGTATGGCGGCCGGCCGCGGTCTGCGACCCGGCCGACTAGCAGAGCTAAGCGAGCAGCCCGGCCCACAGCATCAGGCCCGGTTCCGCCAGGCGCGGCTGTTGCCCCGGCAAGGAGGCCAATCCTTGTCCCCCTCGTGACAAGCGGCCGTGTGTCTGCGTGGCTGGCCGCCTCCAGCCGCGCGCCTGGCGCACACTGATGAGGTGCGAGCATCGTCCAGGGCAAGGGGATCTGCCGGGCGCGCCGCGGCGTCGTCCGAGTCGCGAGCGGCGGGCGAATCGGCCGGCAAGCCGGGCGGATCGGGCGGCAAGCCGGGCGGATCGGGCGGCAAGCCGGGCGGAACAAGAGAGCCTGACAGGGAGCTCCCTCCGGCACTCGGGAGCCTGCTGCGGGCCTTCGAGCGGCATCTCAGCGCTGGGCGGGGCCTGTCTCCGCACACCGTGCGCGCCTACGTCGGCGACGCGGCCTCGCTGCTTGCGCACGTCGGCAGGTGCGGCATCGAGGATGTCGCCGAAATGGATGTCACGGTCATCCGGGCCTGGCTGGCGACTCAGCACGCGGCGGGAAATCTCGGACGACGATCGCCAGGCGGGCCGCGTCGGCCCGAGCGCTGACGGCGTTCGCCCACGAGCGCGGCTGCTGGCGGCTGACCCCGGCGCACTGCTGGGCACGCTGAAGACCAGACGGGAGCTGCCCGAGGTGCTGGCGGTCGACGAGATCCTGGCCGTCTTGGCGGCGATCGGCGGCGCCGGCCGCGGCGTCGCCGGGCCGCTGCGCAGCGGCGGTCGAGCTTGCGCGACACGGCGATCATGGAACTGCTGTACGCCACCGGTATCAGGGTCAGCGAGCTGTGCGGGCTCGACATCGACGACGTAGACAGGTCCGGCGGACGATCAGGGTGCTCGGCAAGGGCGCCAAGGAGCGCGTCGTGCCGTTCGGCGTGCCTGCCGTGCGAGCCGTCGCCAGCTGGCGCGCGCGCGGGCCGACCAGGTCTGGCGCGTGACTCGTCCGGGCCTGCGCTGTTCCTCGGCGCTCGCGGCGGGCGCATCGACCCGAGGACCGCGCGGCGGGTGGTGCACGCCAGGATCGCCGCCGCCTGGATCCGGTGCCCGACATGGGGCCGCACGGCCTGCGGCATACGGCGGCCACGCATCTGCTCGAGGGCGGCGCGGATCTGCGCAGCGTGCAGGAGATGCTCGGCCACGCCTCGCTCGCGACCACGCAGATCTACACGCATGTCTCGATCGAGCGGCTGGTCTCCGCCTACCGGCAGGCACACCCGCGCGCGTGAGCCTGCAGTGTCCGCCCGCGGGTCACAGAACCCGTCAGGCGGGCCCCAAGCCGTCGGGACGGAAGCCATCGGCCAGGGCCCGAAGCCACCGGGCAGCGGGCCCGAATGCCGCCGGGCAGCGGGCCCTGATGCCGCCGGGCAGCGGGCCCTGAACCGTCGGGCAGGCAAGGCGGCGGCGCCTGGATGTAGACTTCAGTAACGGTCCCGGAAGGTTTCGCGTGCGCAAGCATCGGCCGGAGGCCGAAATTCGCGTGTCCGCTCACCGCTCGGGAAGGCCATAGCGCTCCCGGCGGAACGCATCCTCACCGGTCCGCGGGGTTACTCGCGGCGAGGGCGTTCGGGCACCAGGGCAAACCGATCGCGCGTGCCCTGCGGGCAGGCGCACGACAGGAAAGGGGACACCGGCATGGCTCCGGTCGTCACCATGCGGCAGCTGCTGGAAAGCGGCGTTCACTTCGGGCACCAGACCCGGCGGTGGAACCCGAAGATGAAGCGGTTCATCTTCACCGAGCGCAACGGCATCTACATCATCGACCTGCAGCAGTCACTGCAGTTCATCGACCGCGCGTACGAGTTCATCAAGGAGACGGTCGCGCACGGCGGCTCCGTGCTCTACGTCGGTACCAAGAAGCAGGCCCAGGAGGCGATCGCCGAGCAGGCGCGCCGGGTGGGCATGCCGTTCGTGAACCAGCGCTGGCTCGGCGGCATGCTGACCAACTTCTCGACCGTGTACAAGCGGCTGCAGCGGCTGAAGGAACTCGAGGAGATCGACTTCGACGACGTCTCCGGCGTCGAACATGACCAAGAAGGAACTGCTCCAGCTGCGGCGCGAGCGCGACAAGCTTGAGCGCTCGCTCGGCGGGATCAGGGACATGGCCAGGGTTCCGAGCGCCATCTGGGTGGTCGACACCAAGAAGGAGCACATCGCGATCAGCGAGGCCCGCAAGCTGGGCATCCCGGTCATCGCGATCCTCGACACCAACTGCGACCCCGACGAGGTCAACTACCCGATCCCGGGCAACGACGACGCGATCCGCAGCGTCGCGCTGCTGACCAGGGTCGTGGCCGACGCCGTGGCTGACGGGCTGATCGCCAGGGCAGGCCGGGCCGCTGGCGAGGAGAAGCCGCAGGGCGACGGGAGCTCGGCGCGGCCGAGCCGCTGGCCGAGTGGGAGCGCGAGCTGCTCGAGGGCAGGACCATGAACGGCGCGAACGGGGAACGGCCACGGCGGCGTCGGTTGCGCCGCTGAGGCAGCAACCGGTGCGGCGGCCGCCGACGGCGACGGCGAGCGCCGCAGCCGGCCAGCACGGCGACCGCCAGCACGGAGACCGCCAGCGCCGGGCCGGCCAGCACCGCGACGGCCAGCACCGAGACGGCGAGCACCGAGGCGGCGAGCACCGAGGCGGCGCCACCGAGCCTGCCGCCACCGGGGGAGCTCACCGAGGCGGGCGCCCCCGAGGCCGCGAGCGCCGAGGCAGCGAGTACCGAGGCGGCCAGCGCTGAAGCTGCCAGCACCGAGGCGGCCACGGCCGAGCCGGCGAGCACCGAAGCGGCGAGCACCGAGGCGGCCACGGCCGATGCGGCGAGCACCGAGGCGGCCAGCACCGAAGCTGCTAGCACACGAAGCCTGAGGCGAAGGGCCTCAGGCGACCGAGGCTCCGGGCGGTGACGCTGCCGGATGGTGGGCCCGAGCGACGGACGCTCGGCAAGCCCGTCCGTCCGGCAGGTCGACCCGCCAGGGGCGCCGGGCCGGTCCGGCAGGCAGGCCGGCACCGTCCGTCGCGCACGCAGCGGCGGACGGGGACGAAGAGAAGACGCGAGAGAGAAGGACATGGCGAACTACACAGCCGCAGACGTGAAGCGGCTCCGCGATCTGACCGGCGCGGGGATGATGGACTGCAAGAACGCCCTTGTCGAGGCTGAAGGTGACTTCGATGCCGCGGTCGAGGCGCTGCGCGTCAAGGGAGCCAAGGACGTCGGCAAGCGGGCCGGCCGGACGGCGGCCCAGGGCCTGGTGACCTCCGTCCTGGACGGGACGTCCGCAGGCGTACTGCTCGAGCTCAACTGCGAGACCGACTTCGTCGCCAAGACCGACATGTTCCAGCAGGTTGCGGCCGACATCGCGCACGCGGCCCTGAAGGCGGGCAGCACCGACAGGCTCGAGCCGTGCTGGCGCTGCCGGTGCAGGGACGGCCAGACCGCCGTCGGAGCTGATCGAGTGCGGCCAGCGCGTCGCTGAAGGAGAAGCTGGAGCTCGGCCGGTTCGCCGCCTTCACCGGCGGCTACATCGTGAGCTACCTGCACAAGTCGCGACCCAGGGCTGCCGCCGACCATCGGCGTGCTCGTCGACATCGACGAGGCGGGCGCGTCCGTCGCGATGGACGTCGCTCATCAGGTCGCGGCGATGCGGCCGCAGTACGTCACCAGGGACGAGGTTCCCGACGGACGTGGTCGCCAACGAGCGCAGGATCGCCGAGCAGGTGACCCGCGAAGAGGGCAAGCCGGAGCAGGCGATCCCGAAGATCGTCGAGGGCCGGCTGAACGCGTTCTTCAAGGACGTCGCGCTCGATCGAGCAGCCGTCGGTGCGGGACCCGAAGAAGTCGGTCAAGCAGCTGCTTGCCGAGTCGGGGGCGACGGTCCGCGGCTTTGCCAGGTTCCAGATCGGGCAGGCCAGTTGAGTCAAATGCCCGGCGGCCACTGAGGCGAGGAGAGCCCGCTTTGCCAGATAGCACCTTGCCCGCGGATGGCGCTGCTGCTGGCAGCGCCGAAACCGCCGCCGGGCATATTCCTGCCGACAGTCACGATCACGACGAGGAGCGCGAGCGCCCGCGCTGGCACCGGGTCGTGCTCAAGCTGTCCGGCGAGGCCTTCGCCGGCGGCGCGGGCCTCGGCATCGACCCGGACTCCGTCTCGCACTTCGCGCGCGAGATCAGGGACGCGTCCCGGCTCGGGTCCAGGTCGCGGTCGTCGTCGGCGGCGGGAACATGTTCCGTGGCGCCGCACTCTCGGCGCGCGGGATCGACCGGGCCAGGGCCGACTACATGGGCATGCTCGGCACGGTGATCAACTGCCTGGCGCTGCAGGACGTGCTGGAGAAGCTCGGCATCGAGACCCGCGTGCAGACCGCGATCACGATGGGCCAGGTGGCCGAGCCCTATATTCCGCGCCGGGCGATCAGGCACCTGGAGAAGGGCCGGGTCGTCATTTTCGGTGCGGGGCTCGGCGCGCCATTCTTCTCGACCGACACCTGCGCCGCGCAGCGGGCGCTGGAGATCGGCGCCGAAGCGGTGCTGAAGGGCACCCAGGTCGAAGGCGTCTACGACGCCGATCCGCGGAAGTCTCCGGACGCGAGCATGTTCCACCGGCTGGACTACGGCGAGGTCCTGCGCCGCGAGCTGAAGTTCATGGACGCTACGGCCGTTAGCCTGTGCATGGACAACGATCTGCCGATCGTGGTATTCGACCTGATGGGCAAGGGCAATGTCGTGCGTGCCGTGCGCGGCGAGCGGATCGGCACGCTGGTAGGCAGGAACGGGCACGGCAGGCACGCGCCCTGAGCGGCCGCGCGGCGGCTGGACCGGCGCGCGCGCTCCGACAGGCACTGAGGAGTCGCAATGATCGACGAGACACCTCTTCGAGGCCGAGGAGAAGATGGAAAAGGCCGTCGCGGTCGCGAAGGACGACTTCGCGACGATCAGGACCGGCCGCGCGCACCCGTCGATGTTCAGCAAGATCACGGCCGAGTACTACGGCACGCAGACTCCGGTGAACCAGTTGGCCTCCTTCCACATGCCCGAGCCGCGGATGGTCGTGATCCAGCCGTTCGACAAGGGCTCCTCGGCGCGATCGAGAAGGCGATCCGCAACAGCGACCTCGGCGTGAACCCGACCAACGACGGCGCGCTCATCCGCGTCGTGTCTCCCCGAGCTCTCCGAGGAGCGGCGCAGGGAGTACATCAAGGTCGCGCGGCACAAGGCCGAGGACAGCAGGGTGTCGATCAGGAACATCCGCAGGCATGCCAAGGATGCCATCGACAAGCTGGTCAAGAACGGCGAAGAGGGCGAGGACGACGGGCGCCGGGCGGAGGCGGAGCTCGACAAGCTCACCCACTCCTACGTCGCGCAGGTCGACGAGCTACTGAAGAACAAGGAAGCCGAGTTGCTGGAGGTTTAGCCCTCCGAGGTCCAGGGAGCCCGGCTCGAGGTATAACTTTACCCTCAAAGAGGAACATCTCGCTAACCGCGCTCGATAGCCGGATGGCGAGATGTGGCTTGCTGTCAACAGGCGGGTGACCGGGAATGAGTCATCGCATCGTCGGCCAGCCGACCGAGGGGAGGGCGGGCCGCGTGAGCGAGCGCAAGACGATCAACACCGGCCGCAATCTTCCCGTCGCCATCGCCGTCGGCGTCGGGCTTGGCGCAGTGGTCCTCGTCACGCTGCTGACCGTCAAGGTCACGTTCCTGATCCTGGTCGCCGTGATCGTCGGGACCGCCGGTGCGGAGCTCACCCGCGTACTCGCCACCCGCCAGATCAAGATCGCCGGTGATTCCCATCGCTGTCGGCGGCGCGCTGATGTTCGCCCTCGCCTACTGGCAGGGGCCCAGGGACACGCTGGCCGCGCTTGCCGTGACGTTCATCGCCGTGCTCGCCTGGCGGCTGTCCGGCGGGGCAGCCGGATACGTGCGTGACGTCACCGCCGGCATCTTCGCGCTCATCTACCTGCCGTACGATGGCATCGTTCGTCGCGCTCATGCTCGCGCAGCCGCACGGAGCCCACCGGGCACTGCTGTTCGTGATCCTCGCCGTCTGCAGCGACACCGGCGGCTATTTCTCCGGCATAATCTTCGGCCGCCATCCGATGGCGCCCGACGATCAGCCCGAAGAAGACCTGGGAGGGTCTGGCCGGCTCGGCGGTGTTCTGCCTGGCCGCCGGCGCGCTCGGGATGACCTACCTGCTGCCGGGCACCTTCTGGAGCGGCCTGATGCTCGGCGCCGCGGCACTCGCCGCCGCGACGCTCGGCGACCTAGTCGAGTCGATGATCAAGCGTGACCTCGACACCAAGGACATGGGGTCGATACTCCCGGGCCACGGCGGCATCCTCGACCGGATCGACGCGATGCTGATCGTCGCGCCCGTCGCGTGGCTGCTGATGACGATCTTCCTGTCCTGACGCCCCCGCGGGTCCAGGTTCAGGCCAGGTCATCGCTACCCGACGACCCAGCTGCGGCTCTGCGAGGCCATCTGGTTGACCAGGCTCGCCGCGCCGCGGCCACTGGGCGAGCAGCCGCTCGCGGTTCGAGATCGGGATCAGCCACAGCCAGCTGACCGGCTCGCCGCCACCGTGAACCCGGACAGGTCAGGTACCTCGGGGCCGAGCAGCCGGCCTGGGTTGTCGAGGAACAGGATCGCCTCGTTGCCGTTGCCCAGCGGGAACGAGGACGGCTCGTGGTACCAGCGGATCGCCTGGCCGGTCTCGATCCAGCTGACCTCGCGCCAGGGATACTGCGCGAGCCATAGGAAGATCCTGGCGGCCTGGTTGCTCGGCAGCGTCGTCGCGACCGCGAGTTCGATCCTGGCCCGGCCGAGCGCGCCAGGCCCGGTCTGCTCGATCCCCGGCATCCGCTGGCAGCTCATCCCTACGGTGGTCAGGACCGTATAGGAACGGCGTCCGATCGGCGGCCGCTCGGACACGCCGACCAGCGGCTGCCTGTTGCCCGAGACGTCCCAGTAGCGGGCGCCCGGGGCCGAGCCTGGCCAGCAGGTGCCCGAGCATGCCCTGCTGGAACTGCGCCCAGGCCTGCGGGTCGAGCCGCCACCGCCAGAAATCTGATGCCTCGCTGACCCGGCGGCCGAGGCCTTCCATCGCGTCATCGAGCGACCAGCCGAACGGCGTCTGCCCGATCACGTCCCTGCTGTAGCCGGGCATCCCCTTCGACATGTCCGACCAGCCGGGGATGACGGCCAGCAGGTCGCCGCCCTCGAACAGGGCGACGCCGTCACCCTCCTCGAACCAGACCGTGCGCAGCGAGCTGCGGATCAATCGGCGGTCGGCCCTCGGGGTGCTTGGTGTAACCGTCGGGCATCTCGGGCGCCTGGCCCGAGTCGAGAAGGGTCAGGTCGATGTCGGCAGGTGCCTTGCGGTGGTTGGCGAGCCAGGTCGCGGCGATCGGATCGCTCGTGTCATGCATGTACGCCGCCGTGGTCCAGCCGTCGTACTCCACGATCATGCGCCTGCTGCCGTAAGGGCTCTCGCTGTCCAGCAGCGTGGCTGGCCGTCCGGGCTGGGCCGATATCCTGGACTGACTACTCCTGCCGCGCATGGTCTGCATGGTAAGGAAATCTATCCACATTCCGCGGATCACGTGGCAACTGCGCGGATACCGTAAGAGGTTCGCTTGGAACTCGTCGAGATAGGGACAAGCCGTCCTGCCGGCGGACCCGCCCCGCGAGGCATCTGGCCGACCTTGACGCCGCTGGCCGGCGGGCGGCCGTGGAGCGCACTCGGGCAGCCCGGGTACCGCGCCGACCAGCTGTCGCGGCACTACTTCGGCCGGCTGAGCGAGTCGGCCGAGGAGATGACCGACCTGCCTGCCGGGGGGCGCGGGGCGTTGGTGGACGCGATGCTTCCCAGGCTGCTTACCGTGACCCGCGAGCTGACCTGCGACCGCGGCCTGACCCGCAAGACGCTCTGGCGTGCGGCCGACGGTTCGTTCGTCGAGTCCGTGCTGATGCGCTATCCAGGCCGCGTGACCATATGCGTCTCGTCGCAGGCCGGGTGCGGGATGGCGTGCCCGTTCTGCGCGACCGGCCAGGCCGGCCTGACCAGGAACCTGTCCGACCGCTGAGATCGTCACGCAGGTGGTCAGCGGGGCCCGCGGGCTGGCCAGGGGCGAACTGGCCGGCGGGCCGGGGCGGATCTCGAACGTCGTGTTCATGGGGATGGGCGAACCGCTAGCGAATTACGCATCCGTCCTCGGCGCCGTGCGGCGGCTGTCGCGATCCCGTTCCCGACGGGCTCGGCATCTCGCAGCGGGGTATCACGGTGTCGACAGTCGGCTTGGTTCCGGCGATCGAGCGGCTGGCCGCGGAGGGGCTGTCCTGCCGGCTCGCCGTTTCGCTGCACGCGCCGGACGACGAACTGCGTGACACGCTGGTGCCGGTGAACCGGCGATGGAAGGTCGCCGAGGTGCTCGACGCGGCGTGGGGGTACGCGGCGGCGACCGGGCGGCGGGTCTCGATCGAGTACGCGATGATCCGCGATATCAACGACCAGGCCTGGCGTGCTGACGCGCTGGCCCGCCTGCTATCCGGGCGGCTTGCGCACGTCAACCTCATCCCGCTGAACCCGACTCCCGGTTCGAAGTGGACCGCCTCCGATCCCGGCGTCGCCGCCGAGTTCGAGGCGCGGCTCGCGGACCGGGGGATCCCGGTGACGGTCAGGGACACCCGGGGCAGGGAGATCGACGGTGCCTGCGGCCAGCTCGCCGCCGCGGGCCGGAACTGACTCGCGGAAGCCGCCCATACCGGTCAAATGTCAGCCCGCTGGATGGCGGGCCGAGGGCGCCAGAGGTGGCTACGCTGACTTTGGATCCATTCCCGTCATGCGATGACCCGGTTTGGGCCGATTCTGAGTGCGGAAGCGGATCCAAAGTCAGTTCTGTGCTCCCCGACGGGCGCTACTGTGGGGAATAATGTCTGGAATGCCGTCATTGGGGCGTGGGTCGCGCGGGTCGTGGTGGCTGCGCGGGTCGTGGTGGTCGCGTTGGTCGCGCTGGCGGCGGCGGGTAGCCGCCCGGATCATTCATGCTGCCTGGCGCCGGATCCAGGGAGCAGGGACCGTCACGGGCGATACCGCGGCGGGTCGCCGGTTCGCCTCGTTCGGCTGGGGATCGCTGATCGCGTTCCCGACTGGCTCCATCTTCGGCGAACAGTGGATCGAGATCGGCGAGGGCACCATGCTGGGCGAGCAGGTCTCGGTCTGCGCTGGTATGCCAGGACAAGATCTTGGACCCGGGTCGGTGCTGCGGATCGGCGACCGGTGCGTTATCGGCCGGGGCAGTCATATCGTGGCGCACCACTCGATCGACATCGGCGACGACGTCTACACCGGGCCGTATGTCTATATGACGGACCAGAACCACAGCTACGCCGATCCTGACCTCCCGATCGGGCGGCAGTGGCCCGTCAACGCCGCGGTCAGCATCGGAGCAGGTACCTGGCTGGGCACCGGCGTGATCGTATTGCCAGGCTCGGTTATCGGCCAGAACGTCGTCGTCGCCGCCGGCTCGGTCGTCCGCGGGACGATCGGCGACCGGTGCGTGGTGGCCGGCGTGCCCGCGCGGGTCATCAAGGAGTTCAGCCCGGAGTCCGGCTGGACCCGTCTGGCGGGAGCACAGGCGCCGACGGCAGGACCCGTGCTGGCGGCCGAACCCGTGCTGGCGGGCGGCCCGGTGCTGGCGGCAGAACCCGTGCTGGCGGAACGGCTGGCCGAGCCTAAGGCCGTGGGCCCGCTGGTGGCCGGTCTCGAGGCCTGAGCCGGTCCTGCGCTTCCGGCGATGCGGCCGCACGTCCGGCCCTGGCGGGATCCTGGGCGGCGGCTGCGTGTCCGGGCTTGGCGGGATCCACGGCCGCGGCACGCGCGGAGCGCGCTCCTCCGCTGAGTTGCCTGACGAACACCTCGCCGTGCAGCGCCCGCTCCACCAGGTCGGCCGCTCGCGCCGCCGCGGCGAGGCGGCCGCCCTCGCTCCGGTAGGCGGCCAGTACCGCCTCGACAGCACCTGGTGGCAGGTGCGGGCCGAGGTCGGACCTGGCGGTCCGGTACCCGTTCCTGGCGCCGGTGACGCACGCGTCGAGGTGATGCCTGGCCAGGGCCGCGAGGGCGATCGGATGCCGTTTCAGCACGCCATGCAGCAGGTAGTCAGACGGAACCACGTCGAGCAGCCACGTGACGGCGGTCCGTTCGAAATCCTGGCTTCCCGGCGGCTGGACTCCGGTCGGCCAGCCGGGAGGTACGTAGCCCGTCACGAACCTCAGCATAGCCCCACATCGAACACTTGTTCTAGTACGTTTGGGGGCCAGCGCTGTACCGCGGGACGCCTAGAGCGGCCTCAGCCCCAGCCTCAGCCTCAGCCCCAGCCTCAGCCTCAGCCTCAGCCTCAGCCTCAGCCTCGGCCTCAGCCGAAGTCGACCGAACCGGTGCTGACCGTCCCTGCATGCCGGCCGGGCGCGGTGTGGTTCTGCCAGTACAAGTTCGTGTGGTCGATGACCTTGTCCGGCGGCGGTGCGCCCCACTCGCTGAGGTCTTCTGTGGTGTGGGCATCGCCGACGAGCGTGGCGTCGTAGCCGCGCACGATCGCCCCGTGCAGGGTGGACCTGATGCACTCGTCGGTTTGCGCGCCGGCGACGACCAGGTGCCCCACCTTGCGCTCGGCGAGCACGGCCTCGAGGTCGGTGTCCTCGAAGGCGTCGCCATACCTCTTGTGGACCACCGGCTCCGCCGCAGCCTGGGTAAGTTCGGGAACCCAGAGCCAGCCGTCGCTGCCTTCGGGCAGGTTGGGCGCGGAGTGCTGCACCCACACGACGGGCACGTTCTCGGCACGTGCCTTGTCCACCAGCAGGGCGATGTTCGCGACGACGCCGTCGCGGTTGTGCGCGCCGTCGACGACGCCGTTCTGGACGTCGATGACGAGCAGCGCGGTGTTCGGGCGTCCGGTCAGCGTGGTCATGATGCTCCTCGGAATCGCTCACCAGGCCCGAAGACCTGGTCATCCTCCTGATGCGGCCGGTGCAGCCGCCTGGTCTTGATGTGCCGTCGCGGTTTGCGCAGGGGAAGCGCCGCGGGGCCGAGGCCGATCGTGACCGCACCGCCTCCGAGCGGCGCCCGGCCGAGCGTCAGGGTGCCCCCTGACCGCTCGGCGATGCGGCTGGCGATGTCCAGGCCGAGCCCGGTCGAGCCCACGCTGGACTGGCCGCGCCTGGCCGGATCGGGGTGCGAGAATCCCGGCCCGCTGTCCGAGACCACGATCCACGCGCCGCCCGCGGTGCGCGGCGAGGCGCGGACCGACAAGGCCGTGCCTTCCGGCGTGTGGGCGAAGACGTTCTCGAGCAGGATGTCCACGCATGCGACGAGATCTTGCTCGGCTACCCGGACGGGCAGGCTGAACGGCGGGATCTCGACGCTCATCCACCGCTCCTGGTCTTCGGCCAGGGCGTGCCAGTAGTCGGCGCGCTCCCGCACCACGACGGTCGCGTCGCAGATCGCGCCGGCGTCATCGCCAGCCGGCCGCCTGGCCTCGGCGATGATCTCGTTCACCGTGCGCGTCAGCGCATCCACGTCACCGATCACGCGCGCGGTCACTTCCTCGTGGTCGCTGAGCGACTCCGCGTCGATCCGCAGCGCAGTGAGCGGGGTGCGCAGCCGGTGCGACAGGTCGGCGAGCGTCTCCCGCTCGTGGGCCAGCAGTTCGCCGATGCGCGCCGCCAGCCGGTTGAGGCCATTGCTCACCTGACGGATCTCCGGCGGCCCGTCGACGGGCGCACGCGCGCTCAGGTCGCCCTGTGCGAGGCGCTCCGCGGCCATCGCGACGTTAGCGAGCGGGCGGACCAGCGTCCTGGTCAGCTGTGCGGCCACGATGCTGGCCATCGCCAGGAGGCCGATGGCCACCGCGCCGAGCAGCAACCAGGCCTGCGTCACGCCGCGCCGCAACTCGGAGTCGGGAACGAACGTCCTGATCACCGCGGTTCCCTGCCGGGGACCAATGCCGGCCACCGCGACGAAGATCGCCACTCCGCCCGGCGCCTGCACGCTAAAGCTCTTGCCGTTCTTAGCCAGCCGGACGGCCTTGGTGACCGGCGCGCAGACGCCGAGGCACTGGCCGGCCGGCAGGAAGATCGTCACCGGCTCACTGGGCTTCTCCTGGTTCACCCGGTCGACGTAGAGCTGCAGATCCGACGTCTTCAAGGTAGCCAGGAGCGGCGCCATGAACTGCGCCCTGATCGTCGCGCCCGAGACCGCGTTGTCGGCGGCGAACGTGCGCAGCAGCAGCGCGAGCGGCAGCATGAACGACACCAGTATCAGCGATCCGATCGCCAGCACCAGCCAGATGACGCGGAGTCTCATCGGGGCGCTCCGTAGCAGTTCACGACGGAGCGGACAGCTTCATCCCGACACCCCGGATGGTATGCAGGTACCTGGGTCGCTGGGCGCTTTCGCCGAGCTTGCGCCTGAGCCAGGAGACGTGCACGTCGACGGTCTTGTCGGCGCCGCCGTACGGCATACGCCACACCTGCGTCAGCAGTTCGCGCTTGGTCACGACCTGACCCGCCCGGACGGCCAGGTAGTACAGCAACTCGAACTCGCGCCTGGACAGATCGAGCCGGCGGCCGTCCAGCGCTGCCTCGTGCGCCTCCCCGTCCAGCCGCAGTCCGCCGACGACGACCGGCTCGGCGCGGCGGTCCTCCTCGGCAACCGCCCGGCGCAGCACGGCGCGCACCCTGGCCTCGATCTGGCCGACACCGAAGGGCTTGACCAGGTAGTCATCGGCGCCGGCGTCCAGAACCTTGACGATGTCGGCCTCGTCGTCCCTGGCCGTTGCCACGACGACGGGAACCTTGCTGATCGCCCTGAGCATGCGCAGCGCCTCGTAGCCGTCAAGGTCGGGCAGGCCGAGATCGAGTATCACCAGATCCGGCGGGGAATCGACGACGAGTTGCAGCGCCTCCATGGCCGTCGGTGTGCTCGAGACGGCGTGTCCACGGTCGGTGAGCGCACGTATCAGCGCACCGCGGATTGCCGCGTCATCCTCCACGAGCAGCAGTTGTGCCATGCAACGAAAGTATCGGCTGCGGCCGGCTCCCAGGGCACGATCGAACCTAGTTCAGTCCCGAAAGGGGGGGTTTTCGGCCGACGATCAGGGAATCGGTCGAGGCGTTGAGGAAACCTTTACGATGACTTAACTATTCACGAGGAAGTCTCTCAATCGTGCGATCCAGGGTTCTCATCGGCGCGGGTGCGTGGCTGCTCGGGGCTGTCTCGGCGACGGTCGGCAGCCTGTACGCGGTCGACCTGCTTGGCCAGGGCCTGCTCGAGCAGCACACCAAACAGGTCTCCGTGGCCATGGTCAACGCCGAGCTCGCGCAGGACAACTCCGCCGGGTCGAGCGGGCCGGCACCGAGCCCGACGCCGAAGGCCTCGCCCGCGGTCTCGCGCCCAGCCTCGCACCGGGCCAGGCACCGGCCGACCGCGACGCACCCCGCCGTGCAGCCGAGCACCAGCGCGGGCAAGATCCTCACCACCGGGGGCGGCAACGCGGCGGCCAGCTGCGAGCAGGGCGGCGCCTACTTGCTCTACTGGAGCCCGGCGCAGGGCTTCGAGGTCGATGATGTGAGCCGCGGCCCGGCTCCGGTGGCGAGCGTGACCTTCGCCAACTCCACCGACGGGTTCGTCATGACGGTGACGTGCAGCTCAGGAGTACCGGTCAAGCACATGAAGAGCTGGCAGTGGGGCGGCGGCACGCGGCACGACGAGTGACGTGCGGAACGTCAGTGGCGTCGCTTCTCGATCAGGAGCGCGAGCGTGGGACACACGGCCGCGGCCTTCCTGGCGAGCCCGCTGAGATCCTCGGGCACCGGCTCGTCGGGCACGATCGGGTAGCCCCACGGGTCCAGCGTGATGAACTCGGGCAGTAGTTCTGCGCATATCCCGTGTGCGGTGCACATGATCGGGTTGACTCTGAGCCGCTCGCTCACCGGTAGCCGCCCTCCTCAGGGACCGGCAGCAGCGGCGGCTGGCGCACGCCGAAGCACGGCCCTTCCCTGTCGTGCCAGTGCGCATCGTGGCTGAACGCGGTCAGGGCGCTCGCCGCCAGCTGGGTGGCCCCGTCGGGATGCCGGCAGGCCCCGCGGCCCTCGATCAGCGGGATGAGGCCCGCGATCTGGTCCACGGCGTCACCGCGACCGCCGTGGAAGGCCAGGTCGGCCAGGGCGTCAGCCAGAGCGGGGAGGCCGAAGATGCACGGCCCGCACTGACCGGCCCCCTCGGCCGCCAGGTACCTGACCACCCTGGCGGTCTCGGCGAGCCCGCAGGACGTCTCCGGCAGGGCGATGAGGATGCCCGCGCCCATGGCGCCGCCGACCGAGCGCAGGCCCGGGTGCGACATCGGCACCGGCCAGGCCACCTCGGCTGGCAGCCAGGTGCCGAAATACCCACCGACCAGGACCGCCTGCGGACGTTCGGCAGGCCCGCCGGCCCGCATCAGGACCTGGCCGATCGGCGTGCCGAGTTCGATTTCGTACACGCCGGGCCTGGCGATCGCGCCGCTCACGGTCACGAGCGTGGTGCCTGGCGCGGCCGGCGTGCCCGTTTCGCGGAACCAGGTGTGGCCGAACCTCGCGATCAGCGCCAGGTGAGCGAGCGTCTCGACGTTATTGACCGCTGTCGGGCGGCCGCCCACGCCGCGCTCGTGCGTGCGCGGCGGGGCGAAGGTCGGCAGGCCGGGACCGCCGTTGATGTGCTGCACGATCGCTGTCTGCTCGCTGGCAACGTACCTGGCCTCGATGCCGACCACCTGGATCTGGACCTGGTCGATCCCGGCCACCTCTCTGGCCTGTACCGCCGCCTGGAGGCTTCCCGTCAGCCGCTCGTCCTCGCCGTGCACGACGAGATAGGCCTCGGTCGCCCCGACCGCGAACGCCGCCAGCGAGATGCCGTCAAGCACGAGGTGCGGCGTGCGCCGTAGCAACAGCCGGTCCTTGCGACTGGCGGGCTCGCCCTCCGATCCGTTGGCGACGACGACGGCGGGGCCCTGGCCACCGGCTACCGAGCGCAGCTTGCGCCCGGTCGGGAAGCCCGCTCCGCCGCGGCCGGTCAGACCGGACCGTTCCACCACGTCGATCAGCCTGGCCGCGGCGCGGCGCGCGTCGTCGTCGTCGTTGCCCCAGGCCGCCGGAGGCAGCGGCAGCGGGCCGTGACTGCGTTCGTGCTGGTTCAGTCCCGCCTGGCTGCCCTCGGTCAGACCTGCGAGGAGGCGGGGAACGCCCTCGATCCTGGCGCGGGCGTAGCGCCGGCCGCCGGGCGCAACGATCGTCATCGGGCCAACCTGCCGGCCGGCATCGTCCTGGCGGCTCGGTAGCCAATTGATATGCCGACAGCGCCGATGCACACGATGGTCAAGATGATGTTCCAGCGCGCGGTGTGATCGGTGCCGGCACCGAGGCCGTGCGCGATCGCGACCGGCCAGCACAGGTAGCCGGCCCAGTGCACGACGCGCCAGAACCGGTGCCCCAGCCGCTGCCTGGCCAGGCTCGTGATCGTCAGCGCGAGCATCAGGTCGCAGGCCACCGCGCCCAGCCCGAGCCACCAGCGCTTATACGGGGACACGAACGGCACGAACGCGGCAGGTAGCCCGATCGAGGTGTAGGTGTCGATCACGGTCGTGCCGACGTGCAGCGCGAGGAACGCCAGCGCGAGCAGCGACAGGTTCCTGTGCAGGCCCTGCACGAGGAAGCGCGGCCACTGGCGGGTGGCGAACCGGCCCGCGTTCAGGACGCCGAGCACCATGCTGGCGGTCAGCAGGACCAGGGTCACCAGGCCGGCCGCCCTCGTCGCGTACCACAGGAACGGGCCGTGCAAGAACGCGCTCACCGGGGCCAGCCTCCCGTTGTCACCACGAGACCGTCGGGCGTGGCCAGCCTGGCCGGCAGGTTCAGGCTCTGCAGCCACTGCCTGGCCGGCCGGCCGCGGACGATCGATGCCGTGCTCGCCGTGTTGGCGTCGACGCAGGTGGCGGCCGCAACCGAGACGGCGGCCCAGTAGATCTCGGCCGGCTGGCCGGTACTCGGCACGATGATGTGGTGCAGCTCCTGGTCACCGCGGCGCCAGCCGCGGACCGACGGGCATGAGGTGGCCAGTCCGCCTGACTGGACGGCCACGCAGTTCGGGCCGTCCTCGCCGGTGACGCCGTCATCCACGCCGATCCGCCAGCCGCCCTCCGGAGCCTGGCCCGCCATCGCGATGTCGCCGCCGAGGTTGACCAGGACACCGCAGCCCAGCCGCTGCCAGATGGCGTCGGCGGCCTGGTCGGCGGCGAGCGCCTTGGCGGTGGCACCGAGGTCGAGCAGCACGCCGGCAGGCATTCGGACCGTCATCGCGACCGGATCGAAGTCCACGCACCGCCAGCCGGCCGCCGCTGCGGGCGGCTCGGACAGTCGCGGAGGTATCGTCCGCCAGCTCGGGGTAGTCCCGGTCATAGCCAAGGGTCACCAGCGATCGGCCGCAGGTCGGGTCGACGTCACCGTCGGTGGCCTCAGCGGCCAGCAGCGCGACGTCGAGTGCGCGGGCGAACACCGGGCTGACCGCCATGCGCTCGCCGCCAGATCTGTTCAGGCCGGACAGCTCCGAGTCCGGCCGGAACCTGGAGCAGGCCTGGTCGATCGCCGCGAGCTCGCCGGACAGGATCTCCTGCGCGGCGTCGAGTGCGGCGGGCCTGGTGACGAGCACCGAGCAGAAGGTGCCGAGCGCCCTGGTCGTCCGGCCGGCCACAGACGGCACGGCCGGGTGCCCGAGCGCGATCGCTGCGGTGACAGCCGCTGGGTTATCAGCCTCAACGAAGGACATAGGGGTCAGGTTGTGGACAGGGGACTCAGGGTGCGGGGAGACGGTCATGCTTCCTCTGTGTCAGCCTCTCGGTCAGCCGCCAGACTTCGAGCCGCTCGTGGTCGTCTGCGACGGCGTCGGGCTCGGAGCCGGCGGGGAGGGCGGCGGCTTAGGGGTCGGCTTGCTCGAGGTGGGCTTGGGCTTTGGCTGAGCGGTGGGCTTGGCGCTGCTCGTCGAGATGGCCGGACTCGGGGCGCTGCTCGCGCGGGCGTTCTTGTGCGCGCGCTTGCTCGGGCTGCGGCTGGGCGACGGCGCGGCGCTGGCGTTCGCACTGGCGGCGCTCGGGCTCGCTGACGGCTGGACAGGCTGCGTATTCGACGCCTGCGCCGCGGCGGTCGTTGCGGCCGAATGGTTCAGCAGGTTCATGAACCCGACCACGCCGACCGTGCTGAGCAGCGTGGCCCGCCAGGTCAGCTTGGACAACCGGCGCAGGCCATCGTCCCGGTGCGCGCCAAGGCGATCTCGTTGCTTCATGAGCCCTTACGAAATCGGAGAACGCGTTAAGAGACCACCAAGAACAAATCAAGGGGTCATTCTTTTTGGCCGCGAGCCGCCCCGGGAGCGACCGGCCTGGTGCGGGCGAGGCGGCCGTGGATTTTCGTTGCGAATGAAGCTGCGAGTAGACTATGTAGGCCGCAGTCCGGCGTTTCCCCAGATCACGATGGAGTCTTGTTCGCATGCCCGCCAGTACCGCCGAGCTCGCCAGTGACGTTGCCACCCGCGACGACCTTCGTAACGTCGCGATCGTCGCGCACGTTGACCACGGCAAGACGACGCTGGTTGACGCCATGCTCTGGCAGTCCGGTGCCTTCCGCGCCAACGCGCAGGTGGCCGAGCGCGTGCTGGACTCCGGCGACCTGGAGCGCGAGAAGGGCATCACGATCCTGGCCAAGAACACCGCGGTAACGCACGGCGGCCTGACCATCAACATCATCGATACGCCAGGGCATGCCGACTTCGGCGGCGAGGTCGAGCGCGGCCTGTCCATGGTCGACGGGGTGCTGCTGCTCGTCGACGCGAGCGAGGGGCCGCTGCCGCAGACCAGGTTCGTGCTGCGCAAGGCGCTCGAGGGCAAGCTGCCGGTGATCCTGGTGATCAACAAGGTGGACCGGCCAGACGCGCGGATCGCCGAGGTCGTCGACGCTTGCTACGAGCTGTTCCTCGACCTTGACGCCACCGAGGACCAGATCGAGTTCCCGATCGTGTACGCGTCGGCCCGGGCCGGCCGCGCCAGCCTGACCAGGCCGGATGACGGGACGCTGCCCGATGCGCCCGACCTCGAGCCGCTGTTCGAGGTGATCAGGCAGCTCGTGCCCGCGCCGTCATATGATCCGCGCGCGCCGCTGCGCGCCCACGTGACGAACCTGGACGCGTCCGCCTACCTGGGCAGGATCGCGCTATGCCGGGTCATCTCCGGCGAGATCAGCAAGGGCCAGCAGGCGGCCTGGTGCCGCCGCGACGGGTCCATCGAGCGGGTCAAGATCTCCGAGCTGTACCGTACCGCAGGCCCTGGAGCGGGTGCCAGCCGCGGCCAGCGCTTCGGCCGGGGACATCATCGCCGTCGCCGGCATCGGCGACATCATGATCGGCGAGACGCTGGCCGACCCCGACGATCCGCGGCCGCTGCCGCTGATCACGGTGGACGAGCCGGCGATCTCGATGACGCTCGCCGTCAACACGTCGCCGCTGGTCGGCAAGGGCGGCTTTTCCGTGGGCAGCCGGCGCGACCGCGAAGCCGACCGGCAGGGGTCACACGAAGGTCACCGCGAGGATGGTGCTCGACCGGCTGGACTCCGAGCTCGTCGGCAACGTGTCGATCAAGGTGCTGCCCACCGAGCGGCCGGACACCTGGGAGGTGCAGGGGCGCGGCGAGCTCGCGCTGGCCATCCTGGTCGAGACGATGCGGCGCGAAGGTTACGAGCTGACCGTTGGCCGGCCGACGGTCGTGACCCGCGAGATGGACGGCAAGCTGCACGAGCCGGTCGAGCGGCTGACCATCGACGTGCCCGAGGAGTACCTCGGCGCGGTGACCACGCTGCTCGCGCTGCGCAAGGGGCGGCTGGAGCAGATGACGAACCACGGGACCGGCTGGATCAGGCTCGACTTCATGGTCCCCGCGCGCGGGCTGATCGGCTTCCGTACGCAGTTCCTGACCGACACCCGCGGGACGGGTATCGCGCACCACGTGTTCGAGCGGTACGAGCCGTGGGCCGGGCCGATGCGGATGCGCGCGTCAGGTTCGCTCGTCGCCGACCGGACTGGGGTCGCGACGGCTTACGCGATGTTCTCCCTGCAGGAGCGCGGGACGCTGTTCGTCGAGCCGGGCACCGAGGTGTACGAGGGCATGATCGTCGGCGAGAACTCCCGCTCGGACGACATGGACGTCAACATCGCCAGGGAGAAGAAGCTCACGCAACATGCGCCAGTCCACCGGCGAGGAGCTGGAACGGCTCGTTCCGCCCCGGGCGCTGAGCCTGGAGCAGGCGCTGGAGTTCTGCGCGGACGACGAGTGCGCCGAGGTGACCCCGACCGCGATCCGGCTGCGCAAGACCGTCCTCGACGCCAAGGAGCGCGCCAGGACGCGAGCCAGGGTAAACCGCGAGTGCTGACGCGGTCGAATAAACCGCGAGTCCTGACCGGTGAATAAGCCGCGAGGCCTGACCGGTGAGCCAGCCGGCTGGTCCTTCGGCTACTTGATCACCGTGAGGTACACGAAGCTGGCCAGGCCGAAGACGAGGCAGTAGATCGCGAACGGCGTCAGGGTCTTGGTCTGGAAGTACTTCATCAGGAACCTGCACCGATAGGTAGGCGGCGACTCCGGAGACGATGCTGCCGGCCAGGATCTGCGGGCGGATGCCGTTGCCCAGCGGGCCGAGCAGGTCAGGGATCTTGAGCACTCCGGCGGCCAGGATCACGGGCGTGGCGAGCAGGAACGCGAACCTCGCGGCGTCCTCGCGGGACAGGCCGCGGAACATACCGGCGACCATCGTGACGCCGTCCCTGCTGATGCCGGCCAGCAGGGCCAGGATCTGGGCGGAGCCGATGATGATTGCCTGCCAGAAACTGAACGAGGTCAGGCGGCGGTCGGCCTGAACGGCGGCAGCCACCTCCTGCTGCCGGATGGCGCGCTGGCCAGAGGAGTGCGCGCCGGCCACCCGCCCGGCGCCGACGAGCGCGGGCTCTGCCGCACGCTCTCTGGCCACCTGCTCGTCGGCCTCGCGCGACTTGCGGGTCCTGAAGCGCTCGCCAACGTACAAGATGATGCCGTTGACCACCAGGAAGATGGCGGCCCGGCTAGGGACGCCGAAGATGACGCGGAACTTATGCTCGAACATCAGGCCGACGAGGCCGACCGGGATGGTTGCGAGGATGATCATCCAGGCCAGCTTCTGGTCGGTGGTCTTGACCTCCATCCGCCGGATCGAGCTGAAGAAGCCGCCGATGATCCTGACCCAGTCACGCCAGAAGTAGATCGTGATCCCGATCGCGGTGGCCACGTGCAGACCGACGATGAACGCCAGGTAGGGCGACTCGGGCTTGCCGACGCTCAGGTCGCTTCCCCAGCTGCCGCCGATCAGGGCCGGGATCAGCACGTTGTGGCCGAGGCTGGAGACGGGGAACAACTCGGTCGTGCCTTGGATCAGGCCGACGATGATCGCCTCGGCAAAGGTCAGGTGTGTCATGAGAGCCTCTCGCTTGGCGGGCCGCGTGTGCTCCCGCGCCAGCAAGGATATTCACGCCCAACCAGCGACGCAGGCAACTCACCGCAGCGTTTACGGCATCTGAACATCCTGCCTCGGCCCGGCGAACCTGGGCGCCGGGTGCTCGGGGCATGATCCGGGCGGCGATCTGACCGGAGCCGATCGGGCTGTCCCCGAGCAAGACGAGAGTGTCGTCGGCCGGCGAGTCGCCCAAGTCGGGCCGCGAACGTTCCGGGTTCAATTTCCCGGTTTGCCGCCGGGGAGGGAGCGAGCGTGGTCGGCCGGTATCCGCCGAGGCCAGCAGGTCGCGTACCCGTTCCCAACGGAGGCCAGTCTCCTGTTTTCAGGTGCGGTAGGCGATTTTTTCAGGTGCGGTAGGCGATCGTGGCGATGCCGCCATAGGCCGTGGCGGAGTAGGAGCCGGTCACGTAGAGAGTCCGGCCGTTGGGGCTCAGTGCGAGCGCGATGGCCCAGTCGGCTTTGTTGCCCGGGCCGTTATAGGTGCGCTGCCATTGCCTTGCGCCTGTCCCGATCGAGTAGGCGACCGTGGCGTAGTCGGTGTTGCAGCATTGGGCAGGGTTGACACCGGTGACGTAGAGCGTGCTGCTGTCCGGGCTGACTGCCAGGATTTGCGACAGAAAGCCGTTGCAGCACGTTTCCCCGACGACGCGCCGGGTCCACGCGGCCGCGCCAGTCGCAGCGTTGTAGGCGACCGCCGAGTACCTGTCAAGCGCGCTCGGTCCGGCGACGATGATTGTGCGGCCATTCGGGGTGACTGCCACCGAAGCGCCCACGCCCAGCGCGGCGCGGGAGCCGCGAGAGCGGGCGACCCAGGATTGGGCGCCAGTGGCCGAGTTGTAGGCGACGGTCGTCGCGAAGCCGTGGGACCCGGTGCCCGGCGGCGATGGCCTGCCCCTGCTGCCGCCGGTCACGTACACGGACCGGCCGTCGGGAGCCACGGCGATCGCGTTGGCAAAGTCGTTGCCGTTCGCCGGCCCGTTGTACCGGCTGGCCCAGAGCCGGGTGCCAGTCGCGGCGTTGTAGGCGATGGTGAGGTCGTCATAAAGTGACGTGGTGCTGTAGCCGCGCCCGGTGACGTACACGGCGCCGCCGTCGGGGCTGATCGCGATATTGCGGGCCTGGTTGTTCCCGATAGTGCTCTTGAGCCGGCTGGCCCACCGCTGGGCGCCGGTGGCGGCGTCGTAGGCGACCGTCGTGTACGCGTCGAGGTTGCGCGTAACGTAATCCCCGCCGCCGCTGTAGCCGGTGACAAAGACGGTCTTCCCGTCCGGACTCATGACCAGTGCCTTGGCGATGGCGTAGCCAATCGCCGGCGCGCCATACCGGCGGAGCCACAATTGCCGGCCCGTCGATGCGCTGTAGGCGATTGTGGCGTAAGCAGCACCAGATTCGGCGCCAGTGCTCGTACCAGTGACGAACACGGTCCGCCCGTTCGGGCTGACCGCGATCGCGGCCGCCGAGTCGAACGACTTGCCCGGGCCGCTATAGGCCCTGGCCCACAACTGCCTGCCGGTCGCGGCGTCATAGCCCACCGTCGCATAACGCGCCGGTGCGTGGTGGTACCGGCCCCAGCCGGTGACGAACACCGCGCTGCCGTCCGGGCTGGCCGCGATCGCGGCGGGCAGGTTGATGTGCGGCGAGCCGCCATAGCGGCTGACCCACATCTGCGCACCGGGGACTGCGGGCGACCCGCCTGAGTGTCTGGCGTGTGCAGCCGGGGTGGAGCCGGACCCCGGAGCGGCGGTCGTGCAGCCCGCGGCGACCATGCTGGCGATCAATCCGGCGGCGGTCACGGCTGCCGGCAGCCTGCCGCCGCTGCTTCCGCGTCTTGGCACACTCATTCGCGTCCTTGGTTTCATGTTCGCTGGAGGCACCGGCTGCTGATGCGGAGCGCCGTCCTGCTCCGCTGTCTACCGGACGCGCGACCAACCCGCGAGGTTGACCGGCCAGCGGCAACTGCTCGCAGACCGCTGATTGATGGCGGTGTTAACCACGACACACTCCCTTGTCCTACCCCGCGGTTCATCGCGGCTCAGAGTATGCGCAGGTGGAACGGGCCGTCTCTACGCTCAGCTACTGCGGATAACCAGAGATTAAACCGGTGGCTCGTTCGTTTCCCAGGAGTCCGGGTAGTCCGGTCCGCACGGGTAGCCCGCAACCTGCGGCGCTGACCAGAGACCCACTGGCAAACCAAGGAGAGGCTCACGATGTCGCAGCTAGCCGGCCTGCACCCGGCGCTCGCGCTCAACCC
Organism: uncultured Actinomycetota bacterium; assembly: GCA_963720595.1. Lineage (GTDB taxonomy): Bacteria > Actinomycetota > Actinomycetes > Streptosporangiales > Streptosporangiaceae > Chersky-822. Next base: position 300,135 of record CAVRFY010000001.1, read on the forward strand.
GCTCAGTTCTACCTCGCTCCTGGCGAGCCTGGGGGCACTCGGCGTCTTCCTCGCGCTGTTCGCCGAGACCGGGCTGCTGATCGGGTTCTTCCTGCCCGGCGACTCGCTCCTGTTCACCGCCGGGGTGCTGTGCGCGGGCTCGGCATCGAGCAGAGTCCACTTGTCGTTGCCCCTGGTCCTGCTGGCCGCTGCGGGCGGTGCCCTGCTCGGTGCGCAGACCGGCTTCGTGATCGGGCGCCAGGGCGGCAAGCCATGGCTCAACCGCAGCAACAACAGGTTCCTGCGCCGGGGCGCGGAAAGGTCACAGGAGCTGCTGTCGCGTTACGGCTACGGCAAGGCGATCGTCCTGGCCAGATTCATCCCCGTCGTGCGAACGGTGCTCAACCCGATGGTCGGTGCGCTTGACGTCCCGACCAGGACCTTCACGATCTGGCAGGTGGCGGGCGGCCTTGTCTGGTCGGTCGGGGTCACCTTGACCGGCTACGCGCTCGGCTCGACGATCAGCAGTGTCGACAAGTACCTGCTGCCGATCATCGCGGTGATCGTGATGGTCTCGCTGCTGCCGCTCGTGATCGAGTTCGTCCGTTCCAGGAAGGCGGCGCGCACCAGGCCAACCGGCCAGTCAGGCGGCCAGCCCGGCCACGACAACCATCCCAGCCACGACGACCAGCACAGCCACGACGATCCGCACCGCGCCGTCGAGCCGACCAGCCGCGCCGGGGATAACGCCGGCCGGTGAACGCGGGCCGGTGAACGCGGGCCCGCACCGGGTCAGGATTGCGTGCCGGGGACCATCGGCGTGTCGTGGTGGCCGCGCCTGGCGATCTTGTTCCCGAGCCAGACCAGCGGGTCGTACTTACGGCTGACGACCCGCTCCTTCAGCGGGATCAGCGCGTTGTCGGTGATGTGAATGTTCTCCGGGCAGACCTCGGTGCAGCACTTGGTGATGTTGCACAGCCCGAGGCCGAAATCGTCCTGCGCGATCTCGCGCCGGTCGGCGGTGTCGGCCGGGTGCATCTCGAGCTCGGTGATCCGCATCAGGAAGCGCGGCCCGGCGTACGCCGGCATGTTCTCCTCGTGGTCACGGATCACGTGGCAGACGTTCTGGCAGAGGAAGCACTCGATGCACTTGCGGAACTCCTGCGACCGCTCGACGTCCACCTGCTGCATGCGGAACTCGCCGAGGCCGACCGCCGGGTCGGGCGCGAACGAGGGGATCTCGCGCGCCTTCTTGAAGTTGAACGACACGTCCGTGACCAGGTCCCTGATCACCGGGAAGGTCCGCATCGGCGTGACCGTGATCGTCTCGTCCGGCTCGAACAGCGACATCCGCGTCATGCAGGCCAGGCGCGGGCGGCCGTTGATCTCCACCGAGCATGAGCCGCACTTGCCCGCCTTGCAGTTCCAGCGGACGGCCAGATCGCCGGCCTGGGTCGCCTGCAGCCGGTGCAGGACGTCGAAGACCACCTCGCCCTCGTTGGCCTCGACCTCATAGTCGACGAGGTCGCCCTGGCCGGCATCGCCCCGCCAGATCTTCAGCTTGACCTTCGCGCCCATCGCTGTACCTTCCTTGCGCGACTCCGTCACGACACCTTCCTTGCGCGACTCCGTCACGACGTTTCCTCGCCCGCGGCGGCTGTCTCCTGCGCCGGTGGCTGTGCTGGCTCCGGCGGCAGTTCTTCCTCGGTCAGGTACTTCTTCAGCTCGGCCCGGTCGAACAGCGCGAGCAGGTCCTCGCGCATCGGGGGCATCGGCTGCTTCGCCAGCACGACCCGCTCGCCTGCGTCATCGAGCGAGCAGATCAGGTTGACCTTGCGCCACTCCGGCGACATGCCGGGGTAGTCCTCCCTGGTGTGCCCGCCGCGGCTCTCCTGCCGCTCGAGCGCAGCCTGGGCCACGCACTCGGCGATCAGCATGATGTTGCGCAGGTCGAGCGCCAGGTGCCAGCCGGGGTTGTAGACCGGTCCGCCCTCGGCGCGGACCACCGCCGCCCGCTCGCGCAGCTTCTCGAGCTCGGCCAGGGCCGCCTTGATCTCGTCTTCCCTGCGGATGATCCCGACCAGGCTGCTCATGGTCCCCTGGACCTCGGCGTGGACGGTGTACGGGTTCTCGCCCACCGCGCGCTCGAACGGGGCGGTCGCCTCGGCGTGGGCGCGCCGCGATATCGCCGTCGCCCGCCACCGGGCGCTTGTCGCCCAGCGAGTCGAGGTACTGTGCCGCGCCCATCCCGGCCCGGCGGCCGAACACCAGCAGGTCGGACAGCGAGTTGCCGCCAAGCCGGTTCGACCCGTGCATGCCGCCGCTCACTTCGCCGGCCGCGAACAGGCCGGGAACGCACGACTCGCCGGTGTCGGCGTCGACCTCGACGCCGCCCATCACGTAGTGCTGGGCGGGGCCGACCTCCATCGGCTCCTTGGTGATGTCGACGTCGGCAAGCTCCTTGAACTGGTGGTACATCGACGGCAGCTTGCGCAGGATCACGTCGGCGGGCAGCCGGGTCGACGACGTCGAGGAATACGCCGCCGTGCGGCGACCCGCGCCCGGCCTTGACCTCCGAGTTGATCGAGCGGGCCACCTCATCGCGGGGAAGCAGTTCAGGCGGGCGCCGGTTGTGTTCCGGGTCGGTGTACCAGCGGTCGGCCTCTTCCTCGGTGTCCGCGTACATCGCGCGGAACACGTCAGGAACGTAGCCGAACATGAACCGCTTGCCGTCGGAGTTGCGCAGCACGCCGCCGTCGCCGCGGACCGACTCGGTGACGAGCAGCCCGGCCACCGACAGCGGCCACACCATGTGGGTGGGGTGGAACTGCACGAACTCCATGTTGAGCAGCGTCGCGCCCGCTAGCAGCGCCAGCGCGTGCCCGTCCCCTGTGTACTCCCAGGAGTTGGACGTGATCTTGAAGGTCTTGCCGATCCCGCCCGTCGCCAGCACGACGGCAGGCGCCTCGAACAGCACGAACTGGCCGGTTTCCCTGATATAGCCGAAGGCTCCGGCGATAGCATCGCCATCCTTGATCAGCCTGGTGATCGTCGTCTCGGCGAAGACCTTGATCATCGCCTCGGGGTCGCCGTGCTCGAGGGCGTCCTCCTGCTGCAGCGCGACGACCTTCTGCTGCAGGGTGCGGATCATCTCCAGGCCGGTGCGGTCGCCGACGTGGGCCAGCCTGGGGTACTCGTGACCGCCGAAATTGCGCTGGCTGATCTTGCCGTCCTTGGTGCGGTCGAACAGCGCGCCCCAGGCCTCGAGCTCCCAGACCCGGTCCGGCGCCTCCTTGGCGTGCAGTTCGGCCATCCGCCAGTTGTTCAGGAACTTGCCGCCGCGCATGGTGTCGCGGAAGTGGACCATCCAGTTGTCGTTCGGGTTGACGTTGCCCATCGCGGCCGCGCAGCCGCCCTCGGCCATCACTGTGTGCGCCTTGCCGAACAGCGACTTGGAGATGATCGCCGTCCGCTTGCCTGCCAGCCGGGCCTCGATCGCTGCCCGCAGTCCCGAGCCGCCGGCGCCGATCACAACGACGTCGTAGGGAAGTCTGGTGATGTTGTCAGTCATGACAGATTCGGCACCTTCTGCCTTGAGCCTAGAAGAACCGCGGGTCCGCGATCACGTGGCTGGCGACTAGCCTGATGTACAGGTCGGTGAGGAGCACGAAGCCAAGCGAGACCCAGGCGAGCTGCGCGTGCCTGGTGTTCAGCCTCGACACCAGCGTCCATGCCTTGTACCTGACCGGGTGCTTGGAGAAGTGCTTCAGCCGGCCGCCGGTGATGTGCCGGCAGGCGTGGCAGGACAGCGAGTAGAGCCAGAGCAGCGTCGCGTTAACGATCAGCACCAGCGTGCCGAGGCCCATGTGCCCCCACTGCCCCGCGTGGTTCTGGAACGCCAGCACCGCGTCGATGGTCAGGATCACGTTGAAGGCCAGCGCGATGTAGAAGAAGTAACGGTGCAGGTTCTGCAGGATCAGCGGCAGCCGGGTCTCGCCGGTGTACTTGGCGTGCGGTTCGCGGACCGCGCAGGCGGCGGGCGCCTGCCAGTACGCCCGGTAGTAGGCCTTGCGGTAGTAGTAGCAGGTGAACCGGAAACCCATCGGGCCGCCGATGATGATGATCGCCGGGGTCAGCGCGGTCAGCCACGGGATCCAGTGGAAGCCCGCGCCCGCCACGCAGTTGGTGGCCAGGCACGGCGAGTACAGCGGCGAGATGTACGGCGCCCAGAAATAGTCGGCATTGACCAGGGATGCCCAGGTCAGGTAGACCACCACGATCCCGAGGAACACGGCGACAATGGCGGGCTGGCGCCACCACGGATCGTTGCGCAGCGTCTTGCTCGCGATCTGCGCCCTGGTTTTATCCTGGGCCTGCGTTACCTGCGTCATCGACGCCTCCGCACTGAGACTAAGCCGATCGGCCAGTGTCATCGCCTGGGTCAAAGCACCGGGTAATCGCCCGCGCAGCGCAGCCCGCGTTGCCCACTGAACCTTATTCCAACGGTAACCATCTCGCCGACCTGGGTGTGCTGTCTGGCGATGTGATGCTCGCTACACCGGCGTACTCGCGCCGCCGGCCTGTGCTGGCTCGATGCCGAGCGCGCGGCGCAGGAAGTCGACCTGGAGCAGCAGCAGGTTCTCCGCGACTTCTTCCTGCGAGGCCATATGGGTCACACCGGACAGCGGCAGCACCTGATGCGGCCGCCCGGCGGCGAGCAGCGCGGCCGACAAGCCGGAGCGTGTGCGCGACGACGACGTTGTCGTCGGCCAGGCCGTGGATGATCATCAGCGGCCTGGACAGCTTGTGCGCGTCGGCGAGGAGCGAGGAGCGCTCGTAGGCGGCGGGATTGTGGTCCGGGTGACCCAGGTACCGCTCGGTGTAATGGGTGTCGTACAGCCGCCAGTCGGTGACCGGGGCGCCGGCGATCGCCGCGTGGAACACGTCGGGCCGCCGCAGCACGGCGAGCGCGGACAGGTATCCGCCGAACGACCAGCCCCTGATCGCCACCTTCGACAGGTCGAGGTCGCCGCTGAACTCGGCGACCGCGGCCAGCGCGTCGACCTGGTCCGCCAGCACCGGGTCGGCCAGGTCGCCCGCGACGGCGCGGTCCCACTGCGGGCCGCGGCCAGGGGTGCCGCGGCCGTCGGCCACCACGACGGCGAAGCCCTGGTCGGCGAACCACTGCGACGTCAGGTAGGCGTCGGCCGAGGCCAGCACACGCTGCCCGTGCGGCCCGCCGTACGGGTCCATCAGTACCGGCAGCCTCGCCGATCCCGGTTGGTACCAGGACGGCAGCAGCAGCGCGGTCCTGATCTCCCGCGGCCCGGCGCGGAGCAGCTCGACCCGCGGGCCGGGCAGCGCGGGCTGCTCGGCCAGCGAGTCGATCGTCGCGGCAGCCGCTGCCTGGCCCGTCCAGGACGGCTGGCCGGCAACCGCTGCCTGGCCCGCTCGGGGCGGCTGCCGGCAACGCCAGGCTGGTCGCGCAGCACGGTAACCGTCAGCCCGTACCCGGCCATGCGACCGGCTGGTCAGGACCGTCGTGCCGCCCGCCCGGTCGGCTCCGTGCACGCCGCTGCCGCCGGAGACCCGGCTGCAGTCCGGCCGACCCCCAGGACCACACGCCGATCTCGGCGGACTCGCCGTCGGATCCCGATACCAGCACGGTATCGCCGTCCACCGACAAGATGCCGCGTACGTTGAGGTCGGCCGGCGTAACCGGCTCGGCGGTGCCGTCGGCGAGGTCGCTCTCGGCCGCCACGAGCAGCCGCCGCGCGCCGCCGGCGTCGGCGGTCCACGCGATCCTGCCGTCTGTCAGCCTGGCGGGAACGCCGGGCACGATGTCCAGCCAGCAGGCGTCCGCGTCTTCGCGCAGCACCGACGTGCGCGCCGGTCTGCGGTGTCCACGGTGAGCAGCCGCATCCGCCGCTGGTCCCTGGACTGCACGACGATCAGCGGAGCGCCTGAATCCCAGCAGACAGTGGTGAGGTAGCCGAAGGCCGCCGCGTCCCATCGGACCGGCACCGGGCTCGCCGTCCGGCCTGACGATCAGCAGCTCAACGAGGGCGTTCGGCGTGCCTGCCGCCGGATAGCCGACCTCGGCGGCAGGCTGGGCAGGGTTCGCCGGGTCAGCCGATATGCCATCTGTTGACTGGCGAGTTGTCGACCCGGCGACCAGCAGGCTCGACCCGTCGGGCGCCCACCAGTATCCGCGCATCCGGCCCATCTCTTCGGCCGCGACGAACTCGGCGAGGCCGAAGCTGAGCTGCGCCGTCCCCGCCGGGGCCGATCAGCTCGGTGTCGGTGCCGTCGTCGCAGGTCGGTGATCCGCAGCGCGCCGTCGCAGACGTAGGCGACCCGGCTGCCCGCCGGGTCAGGCCGCGGGTCGATGGCGGGGGACCGGGCGCCGGTCGGCCGGGGACCCTGGCCGTCGGGAGCTAGTTGGGCGATATAGACCTCGCCGCCGATCGCGAACGCCGCCATCGTGAATCCCGCGTCCGTCGCGAAGGCCACTACCCCGCCGGCCTGCTCGCGCGATCGCTCCCGGCGGGCTCGTTCCTCCTCTGGCTCGTCCTGTCCGGCGCCAATCGCGACCGGATCGACGACCAGGCGCTCGGTTGCGCCGGCCGCGCTGCGCGGATCGGTCGGCAGGTCGAGCACCCACAGGCAGGTGACGGGGTCGCTGCCGCCGCGGCTGCGCAGGAACGCGATCCTGGTCCCGTCCGCCGAGATCTGGAACGATCGGGGGACGCCGAGGCTGAAGTGGCGGGTCCTGGCCTGCTGGCGGGGGAAGGTGTCGGTCATGACAGTAGATCCTGCCAGCCCGCGCCCGGCTGGCGGGATCGAGCGGCGCCTGGCTATCCTCACCGCATGGACCAGACCGAAGGCAGGCGGCTGCTGCTCGTGCACGCCCACCCCGACGACGAGTCGATCGGGACCGGCGCGACGATGGCCAAGTACGCGGCGGAAGGCACGCAGGTGACCCTGGTCACCTGCACGCTCGGCGAGCTCGGCGAGATCATCCCGCCCGATCTCGCGGACCTTGCCTGGGACAAGGACAACCGGCTCGGCGAGCACCGGATCGGCGAGCTGGCCGCCGCCTGCGCCGCGCTCGGGGTCACCGACCACAGGTTCCTCGGCGGCCCTGGCCGCTGGCACGACTCGGGGATGATGGGCACCCCGTCGAACGACTGGGACGGCGCATTCTGGCGCGCCGACGTCGACGAGGCGGCCGGGGTGCTGCTCGACATCGTCCGTGACGTGCGGCCGCAGGTCATGGTGACCTACGACGCCAACGGCTTTTACGGCCACCCCGACCACATCCAGGCGCACCGGGTGGCGTTGCGGGCCTTCGAGCTGGCCGACGGCCTGGTCAGCAAGTTCTACGCGACCGCGATCCCCAAGTCGGTGCTCGCTGAGGGGATCAGGCTGATGCGGACGGCCCATCCTGACGAGCCCCTGCCAGGCGAGCGTCGGCCAGGCGAGCGCCGGCCAGGCGAGCGCGGGCCGGACGAGCGCGGGCCGGACGAGCGCGGGCCGGACGAGCGCGGGCCAGGCGAGCCGGGACCGGCCGGGCTCGGAGTTCGAGGCGGCGGAGTCCGTCGACGACCTGCCGTTCGGCGTGCCTGACGACCAGGTGACTACCGAGATCGACGCGCGTGACTACCTAGACGCCAAGCTCGCGGCGATGCGCGCGCATGCCAGCCAGATCGCCGTGGACAGCCCGTTCTTCGCGCTGTCGGACCGGGTTGGCCAGCGAGCCTTCGGGGTCGAGTACTACACGGTGCTCGCCGGGCCGCGCGGACCCGGCAGCGGGAGCGACGGCCGGGAGTCCGACCTGTTCGCCGGAATCGACTAGTCGGCGACCGTGAGCCGCGCCCAGGCGATCTGCACCTACCTCGCCCTCTTCCTGTTCGGGATGGCGCAAGGGGTGCTCGGCGCCTTCTTCTACAACTCGGGGCCGCCCCCGCTGGCCTCGCTCGGCTTCGACCTGGCCATCCTGGGGACCTGCCTGCTCGGAGCGTGGGGTACCGAGCGGGCGACCGGCGCCTTCGTGCCCGCGGCCGGCTGGTTCATCGCGACGTTCGTGCTGGCCAGCGGCACCAGTGGCGGCTGCGTCATCGTCTCGGCGACGAGCGGTGGTGAGTGGTTCCTGTTCGGCGGCGCGGTCGGAGCGATGATCGGCGTGATCGCCGGTTTCACCATCTGGGCGAGGCGCCGGGGCCGGACTTCATGATCACGGTGGGTTTCCTACGCTATTTGCCATAAACCCACCGTGATCAAGAAGTCCAGGCCTCGCGGGGCGGCCAGGTCGTCTGCGCCGCGGGCGAGGCGGCGTCCGGCTCGGCGCCGCGGGCTGGCCCGGGTGCCGGCGGTGGCGCGGCCGGGGTTACGAGCATGAGCGCACAGGTCAGCATCAGCGCGACCACGAAGCCGCAGTAGACCCAGAAGGCGGGGGTGAGCCCGGAGCTGATCGTGAGTCCCAAGCGCGCCGCCTGGTCAGGCGTGAGCCCGAACTGGAGCGGTGAGGTGGCGCCGCGCACCTGGATCACGGCCGAGATCGCCTGCGCCGCCATCGGGACCGTGGCGCCGGCGAGCAGCGCCGCGCCGTACTTGACGGGCCGCCAGATCGCGGCGGCGAGCACAACGGCTACCAGCGTCGCCAGTACGGCGACGTCTCCCGCGATCACCAGTCCTGGGTTGGCGAACGCGTAGCCCTCGGTCACCGACTGCGTCGCGCCGCTGGCCGTCCGGAGCGTGAAGCTGTCCCATGAAGGAACGAACGCGACGGCAGTCCCGATCGCGGCGATCGCCGCGAGGGTGATAGTCACGGCGGTCTCCACGCTCCGCGGGCGGCGCGGCGCGCCGGACCGGCCGAGCCACAGAGCCAGGGCCGAGCCTGCCGCGCACGCCAGCCACCCGGCCAGGCTGAGCACAAGGCCGGAGCCGACCAGGTGAACTCCTCCGGTGATCGCGGTGCCGGCATCGGCCAGGAAAAGGCCGAGCGTCACGGCGCTGGTTCCCGCCGCCAGGAGGGCCCCGACCTTCGCCCTGGCGCCGCCGAGCAGGATAAGGACCGCGCTGACCGCCCATGCCGCCAGGTAGATGACGTGCGGCACGACCTCGGCGGCCTGGGAGGCGAGGCTCGTCCCGCCGAAATAGCCGCCGAACAGGCCGGCGATGCCAGCGCCGACGCCGGCGGCGAGGAGCACAGCAGGAACGACCGTGCGCCTGGCGGTCCGGGCGGGCCCACGGTCGAGGCCGAGGTCCTGGTCGAGGTCCTGGCTGGCGTCTGGGCTGGCGTACTGGCTGGTGTACTGGCCGACCGGGTGGATCTTGCGCGGCCGCTCGAGGTCGGTGAACCTGGACCACGCGTCCCGCCAGCCGTCAGCGGTCTCGGGCCACCACTCGATCGGATACAGATGCGCCGCGCCCGCGGGCCAGATTCCGTAACAGCCTGGTCCACGGCCGACCTCGTATCTGGCTCCGCGGTGCGAGATGATCACATGCTCCTGCACGGTGGCGGCCCCTCCACTCTGCCCGGCCCGGTCGGGCGATGGCTTTGCGTTCCCGGGGGAGCGTAGCGAGGCAACCTCCACATTGGCTGGACGTAGCCTGAAGCCTTCCTCACGTAGCGGCAGAGTCCGGCGGGCCGGAGGGAGCCGGCAGCAGCGCGACCGGGATGTCGGCGATGGCGGCGCGGACCTCCTCGCCGAGCGCCTTGGCCTGCGGGTCGAGCCTGGTGCTGGCCGCGACGCCGCGGCCGAGCAGGCCGACGATGACGAAGTTGAGCGCGAGCAGGTTGGGCAGCCGGTACCGCTGCACCGGCAGCCCAGCGACCGCGGGCACGAGGCTGGCCAGCCGTTCGGCGGTCAGGTAGCCATCTAGCCAGGCGAACTCGGCCGCTGTGCGTACCCAGACGCCCACGTTAGCGTTGCCGCCCTTGTCACCTGACCTGGCGCCGGCGATGACGCCGAGCGGTTCCCGGCTGGTCGGCCCGGCCGGTGAGGTCATCGGCGGGCTTGCGGTGGCCGCGGCGGGGGTGCCCGGTGCGGGGGTGCCTGCGGCGGGGGTGGCCGGGGCGGGGGTGGCCGGGTCGGGGGTGCCTGCGGCCGTGCCGTAGGCGGCCGGGTCGTGGTCGGCTCGGTCCTGGCCGGGCCCGTCCAGGCCGGCTCGCCGCCGATCAGCACGCGGGTGCTGACGAGGTCGGCCGGGACCGTCGTCGGCCAGTGCACCCCGTACATCGACGCACCGCCTGGCGGGGTCAGGCCGTAGAACCCCGGATAGCTGGCCAGCCCGGTCTCGATGACTGCCGCGGAGAACGCCCGGCCGACCTTCCCCTGGTCCTGGTCGAGCACCACGATCCGCAGCAGTGCCGGGTCGGAGCCGACCAGCTCGACCGCCGTGGTCTCGAACGCCGCCTTGCCGCCGTCCACCCTGGCCCAGATCGTCCGCTCGGCAAGCTCCGCCTTGGCGGCCACATCGAGGCCCTCGATCGCCAGGATCATCGAGTTCCGGTAGCCGCCCGCGTAGTTCAGCGAGACCTTGAGGTCGGGCGGCGGCGGCTCGCCGCGGACGCCGCTGAGCCGGACTCGATCCGGGCCGACCTGCTCGAGCGCGATCGTGTCGAAGCGCGCGGTCACGTCCGGGTTCAGGTAGCGCGGCCCGCCGATCTCGTACAGCAGCTGCGCGGTCACGGTCCCGACCGAGACCAGCCCGCCCGTGCCGGGATGCTTCGTGATCACCGCTGAGCCGTCGGGCGCCAGCTCGGCCAGCGGGAAGCCTGCTTGGGTCAGGTCAGGCACCTCGCCGAAGAACGCGTAGTTGCCGCCGGTCGCCTGGCAGCCGCACTCGATCACGTGGCCGGCCGCGACCGCCCCGGCGAGCGCGTCCAGATCGTCGCCGGTCCAGCCGAATCGCCACATCCCTGGGCCGACAACGAGGGCGGCGTCGGTCACCCGGCCGGTCACGACGACGTCGGCTCCGGCCGCGAGCGCGCGGGCGATCGGCAGCCCGCCCAGGTAGGCATGCGCCGTGAGCGGCGCCACGCCGGCGTCGGCGAGCGGCTGGCCGGTGTCCGCGTGCGCGAACCGATGGCCCGCGTCGCCCAGGCCGGGCAGCCGGGCGAGCAGGTCGTCGCCCTCGACGTGCGCGACGACAGGCGCCAGCCCGGCGCGCCGGGCAAGCTCGGTGACGGCCGCGGCGCAGCCCGCCGGGTCGAGCCCGCCGGCGTTGGCCACGATCTTGATGCCGCGTTCCAGGCAGCTGGGCAGTACCTGCTCAAGCTGGGTCAGGAAGGTCCTGGCGTATCCGGGCCGCCCGCTCAGCACGGCCTTGCCGAGCAGCAGCATTGTCAGCTCGGCCAGCCAGTCCCCGGTGAGCACGTCGATCGGGCCGCCCTCGACCATCTCCCGCGCCGCGGAGAGCCGGTCGCCGTAGAACCCGCTGCAGTTGGCGATGCGCAGCACGTCCTGGCTGGTCATCTCGGCTCGCCTCCGCCCGCGGTGACCCAGGCGGGATCGCGCTTGGCCGCGAACGCGGTCATCCCCTCCCGCGCCTCGTCGGAACCGAAGAACCGGCCGGACAGCTCGGCCATCCTGGCCAGGCCGGCGGCGAAGGTCTCCGCCGGGAGCGCAGTGAGCAGGCCTTTGGTGCCTGCCAGGGCCCCAGGGCCGCCACGCAGCAGCATCCCGGCATACCTCGCGACCTCGGCGTCCAGCCCGTCGGCCGGGACCGATCTGGTCAGCAGGCCGATCTCCGCGGCCCGACCGGCGTCGAAGACCTCGCCGGTCAGGAAGTACTCCGCGGCCGCCCTGGACGGCAGCCGTCGCAGGCAGGGGACCGAGATCACGGCAGGAACCACGCCGATGCGCACCTCGGAGAACGCGAACGTGGCCAGGTCGGACGCGATGGCGATATCGGCCGCGGCGACCAGGCCGATCCCGCCTGCCCTGGCGGCACCGTTTACCCGGCAGATCACCGGCTTGGGGCTGTCCCAGAGCAGCTGGATCACGCCAGTCATCAGCCCAGGCGCGGCCGCGGGGCTGGTCCGCGCCGCCTTCAGGTCGGCACCCGAGCAGAACACCCGGCCGGCGCCGGTCAGCACGATGACCCGAACGCCGGGGTCGCCGAGAGCGTCGTCCAGCGCGGCACGCAGCTGAGTCAGCAGGTCGGTCGACAGCGCGTTGGCGTTATGCGGCGAGTCCAGCGTGATCGTCGCGACTCCGGCCGCGACCTCGCGGCGGACGACGGGCGGCTGCGCCTGCACGGCATCGGTCATGCTCACTCTCCGGTCGGGTCGGTCGGTCCGCGGCGGGGCAGGCGAGCACGTCCCTGGCGGTCACCTGAGCGCCGGCTGACCCGCACAAGCGCACCATATGACGCGCCGGCCCGCGCCGGACAGCCGCGGTCGCCGGCGTGGCTAACGGGACGCCGGCCCACGTTGGATAGCGGCGGTCGCTGGCACGGTTGACGGGAGGTTGACCAGCCACGGTCCTCGCGCTGGTCCGCGCTGGCGCGGATGACGATCTTGCACCACTATGTGGATTGATGTGGAAAGGTGCCGTATGAACAGAGTGGTGACCGGATACGACCAGAACGGCAAACCCGCGATCATCCGCCAGGGCGAGCCGCCGACCGTCATCCACGCCGGCCGGTACGTCACGACGGAACTGTGGGTGAGCGACCGGACGCCGGCCGCGGTGACGGACGGGGATACCTCGACCCGCGGGTGGGAACTTGAGCCGCCGCCAGGCGGGACGTGCTTCCGCATCGTCGAGATCGCGCCGGGCGGCGAGGCGGACGGCAGCGGCGAGGCGGACGGCAGCGGCGATGATGCCGAGCACGCTGGCTTCCAGGAGGCGCACGCGACCCAGACGCTCGACTACGTGACCGTGCTATCCGGGCAGGTGACGCTGATCGTCGGCGGTGCCGAGGTCACGCTCGAGCCGGGGGACTCCGTCGTCCAGCAGCCCGGCGTGCCGCACGACTGGCAGAACCGGTCGGTGGAGCGAGCCGTGATGGTCGGAGTGCTGCTCAGCGCCCGTTAGCCCCAGGGCCAGGGCCAGGGCCGGGCCGGCCGGGCACGGGGCTGCGCTTGCTACTGGGCGCCGATGGCGACCCGGAGCGCGCTCAGCTCGCTGCTCAGCGCGCCGACCGCATGGCCGGTGATCTCACCTCTGGCCAGGTATTGGTCATAGACCTGAACCAGCTGGTCGTACTGCTGCTGAACCCGCCCGGGATCCTGGCCGGGCGATTGGAACAGCAGCTGCTGGAGCTGGTTGAACATGTTCTGCCCGGCCTGCGAGGTCACCTGCCCTGATTCCACGCCCGCCTCCAGGTCACCGACGAGCGCCGCCGCGGCCCTGGCGACCGGCGGCATCGTCGCCGTGTGACTGGCGGCCGGGCTAGGGGAGCGGCTCGACCGCGGCGAGTGCCTGGCCGGATGACTGTGGCCCGCTCCGGGACGTCCCGTCGACGCCGCGGTACTCGGGTCCCGACCGGCCGCACCGGACAGCAGCACCGTCACGAGCGCCGCGACGGTGGCGATGAGGGCGGCGCCCAGGACCAGCTCGGCCAGCCGCGGCCGGCGCGCCTGGCGAGGCCTGCGCGCCTGGCGAGCGGGCGGGTCGCCGATCGTGTCGTCTTCCTGTGCGGCGAGCACCGTGGTCCGGCCCGGCGTGAGCGCCGCGAGCAGGCCCTCCCTCGCCGCGGCGGCGTCTGCTGGCCGGCTGGCCGGATTCTTGGCCAGCAACGTGGTGGTGATCCAGTCCAGCTGGGCGGGCAGCCCCCGCCGCCGCGCGGACGGCGGCCCCGGGTCGTCGTGCACCTGGCGGTAGGCGACGCCTACCTCGGAATCCGCCGTGAACGGCGGCGAGCCGGTGAGCATCTCGAACAGCACGCAGCCGAGCGCGTACAGGTCGGCCTGCGGGCCGGCCGGGTGGCCCGATGCCTGCTCGGGGGAGAGGTAGGCGGCGGTGCCGAGCACCGCCTGGGTGCGGGTGCCGCCGGCCGCCCCATCCAGCCTGGCGATCCCGAAGTCGAGGATCTTCACTTCGCCGCGAGACAGCACGATGTTCGCGGGCTTGATGTCGCGGTGCACCAGCCCGGCGGCGTGAGCGGCGGCCAGACCCTCGCACACGGCCGCCGCGATCGCGATCGCGTCGTCCGCGGGCAGCGCGCCCACGTCGTCAAGTACCTGCCGCAGCGTACGGCCGACGACGAGTTCCAACACGATGAACGGCGTCATCCCGTCGGTACCGCAGTCGAAGACCGTGACGAGGCGCGGGTGGCTCAGTCCCGCCACATGCCGTGCCTCGCGCTCGAACCTGGCGCGGAAGGCGCGGTCGGCCGCGAACTGGTGGTTGAGCACCTTCACCGCGACGTCGCGGCCCAGCACTTCGTCCCTGGCTCGCCAGACCGTCGCCATGCCGCCGGTACCGAGCACATCGCGCAGCACATACCGGCCGGCCAGGACGTGCCCGCTGGAGGAGGCCATCGCTCTTCCATCCCTTGAATCGCCGATCTGGTTCTTTCCCGCTCATATGCCAGGCAACAGCTAACCACCCGGGCGGGCATGCCGGGACCGGTTGATTCGCGATGAATCTGAATCCTGGTGACCGGGCGTATCTGGCTAGGTTCGCGGCCGCAGCACGAGCGCGGCGAGCAGGCGGTCCGCCTCGGCATCCGGATCGCGGGTCAGCCCGGTGTGCACGGGGCCGGGCTGTACGACCGTGCTGCGCGGTGCTGTGAGCCACCGGAACCTGCGGCCGGTCTCCTGCTGGCCGGCCGAGCCCGCGGCGGGCTGCTGGTCGCAGACCTCGACCACGGCCGCCAGCGCGCGCTCGATGGCGGCCAGATCGGCGGCCGGGTCGAGCGCCAGCACCCGCTCGCTGTCCAAAGCCACCCGGGCCGACAGGTAGCGCAGCGGACGGCAGTACAGCAGCACGCCCGCGTTGATCATCTCGCCCCGGTCCACCCTGGGCACCACGCGCAGCACCGCGTACTCGAACTCATGGCGCTCGCCGGTCATGGTGCCCCGCCATCTGACCGCCGCCGGGGAGAAGGCGCGAGCCAGGCCGGCCGCGCGGACCTGGCCGGCTCGCGCCGGGGCAGGCCTGGCCCGCTCATGGCCGCGCGCAAGCCGGACATCCACGCCGGGCGATGTGCGAGGCGGCTGGTCAGCTGCCTGACATGCGCCTCGCGGATCTGCTCTGGCCCGTCCAGACCCGGCTCGGGCACGAGCCATTCACCGGGAATGGCAGCGACGGCATCGCGCAGCACCTCGGCGGTGATCGCCGCCGCCAGGTCGTGGTCCGCGTCCTCGATTGCCGGCGGCAGCCGATCAGCGCGTGATCGGCAATATCGTAATGTCGGGCGGCGGCGGCGGCCGCGGTGCTCCAGCGGTGCTGGTAGGTCAAGGTGGCGCCGTGGTCGATCAGGTAGAGCAGGCCGCGCCAGAACAGCATGTTGGGATTGCGCCACGATCTGTCGGCGTTGCTGACCAGCGCGTCGAACCAGACGATACGCCCGGCCAGGCCGCCGTCGACGGTGGCGGCCGCGGCATCGAAGTCGACGGCACCGGCCAGGAAGTCCACGCCCAGGTTGAGCCCGCCGCTGGCCCGCAGCAAGTCCTGGATCTCCTGGTCAGGCTCGCCCGCTGCCAGGCCGGGATCCAGGTCCACGGCGACCAAGTCCGGTACGAGCAGACCGCAGGCTCGAGCCAGCCGGGCGCTGATCACCTCGGCCGCGAGCGCCTTGGGCCCCTGCCCGGCGCCGCGGAACTTGACTACATAGGTGCCCAGGTCGTCGGCCTCCATCAGGCCGGGCAGCGAGCCGCCCTCCCGCAGCGGGGTCACGTAGCGGGTGGCGGTCACCGTCGGCAGCACGAGCCGAGCCTACGCAGCCGCAGCCGTGCTCGGCCGCCCCACGCCGCGTTCCGCGCGCCGCGGCTCGTGACGGGCCAGGCTAGCGAACGATCTCGTCCAGCCGGTCGAGCGCCCAGTCAAGGTCGTCCTGGCTGATCATCAGCGGCGGGGCCAGCCGGATCGTGTTGCCGTGGGTGTCCTTGGCGAGCACTCCCGCCGCCATCAGCCGCTCAGAAACCTCGCGGCCGCCGAGGGCGGCGAACTCGACCCCGGCCCACAGGCCGCGGCCGCGCACCTCCCGCACCGCGCTGGCCGGAAGGGCGCTGAGCCGGTCGTGCATGTGGGTGCCGAGCTTGGCGGACCGCTCCTGGAACTCGCCCGTGTTGAGCATCGCGATGACCTCGCGGGCGATCGCGCAGGCCAGCGGATTGCCGCCGAACGTCGATCCGTGCTGGCCGGGCTTGAACACGCCGAGCACGGCCGCGGACGAGACCACCGCGGACACGGGCACGATGCCGCCACCCAGCGCCTTGCCGAGCACGTACATGTCCGGTACGACGTCCTCATGCTCGCAGGCGAACGTGGTCCCGGTCCGGCCCAGGCCCGACTGGATCTCGTCGGCGATCATCAGCGCGTCCCACTGCGTGCACAGCTCCCTGACCCTGCTCAGGAAACCGGCCG
>CAVRFY010000002.1:0-2103588 GCA_963720595.1 uncultured Actinomycetota bacterium
GCAGGCCTACCGGGAAGCGCTGGACATTCTCGGCTCGCTCACCGAACTGCTCCCGGCGGGCGACGCACGCTGGCGTGACGTGGTGGACGCGCTGTCCTGGGAACCGCAGTGGGTCATCGACCACCGGGCGGATACCCACGCCGATCGGTGCCTCGCCATGCGGCGGATGGACGCCGTGGTCGCACCGCTGCCCGATCCCGCGGTCCGCGGCGCGGTGAAGTTCCGGCTGGCAAGCTTCCTCGCCTGGGGCAGCGGGAGCCTCGACGAGGCGGAGATCGAGTGCCGCGCCGCGCTTGCCCTGTTCAGGCAGGCCGGTAACCGGCGCAGTCCCTGCTGGCCGAGCACGAACTGGCGTTCGTGCAGGGGCTGCGCGGCAACTTGCCCGCCCTGCGCGCCGGGGCCCGCCGCGTCGCCGATGCCGCAGCCGCCTGCGGGGACGACCTCGTGCTGCGCCGGGCGACCCGCACCCTGGCCATGACCGAGCTGCTCTGCGGGCGCTTTGCCGACGCGCACCGGTGGGCAGATCGGACCATGGAATTGGCTCGCCGGGCCGGGGACCGCTATTCCCTCCTCGCCGAGCTGACAAGTTACGCGCAGGCGCTTGCTCTTGACGGCCGCATCGCAGCGGCCTGGGGCCCGCTGAGCGAGGCGGAGGCAATCGACGCCGGCTGGCAGGACTACGGAGTGTACGAGTGGTCCTGCACGATCTACTACCTGGCCGGCGAGTTTTCCCGCGCCGTGTCGCAGGGTGAGCGCGTGCTGTCCCTGATTCCCGGGCCGGTCAGCAAACGGCGGGGATTCGGGCTAGCGTGCGCCGCGCTGGCGGCTGCCGAAATGGGTGTCACGGGCACGGCCGCGAGGATCATGGATCGGGTCAGGCCCGCCTACGCGGGCGGGGACTGGTTCTTTCAGAGCGACTGGATCATCCATGTCGACGCGGTGCTGCGCTGGCGTGCGTTTCACCCGAAGGACGCGCTCGCGGCGATGAGCGCTGCGGCCGAGCGGGCGATCGCGATTGGCGCCCGGCCGGTGGCTGCGATGATCGTCGGGGACGTCGCGGAGTTGGCGGCCCGCGACGGAGACGTCCTCACCGCCGCGCGGTTTGCCAGGGAGCTGAGCGCGATCGCCGCCCACATCGACCGCGACCTGTACCGGGGGCTCGCTGAGATAGCGGCCGCCTGGGCAGCGCTGGCGTCCGGTGACGCAAACAGCGCCGCCGGGGACGCGCAACACGCCGTTGACCTGCTCTCCGGCCTGGGCTACCGCGCGTTCTCCGGACGGGCCCTTGACGTGCTCGGCCGGGCGCTCTGCATCGATGACCCCCGGCGCGCGGTGGACACCCTGAGAGCCGCCGCTGACCTGTTCGAGCTGTGCGGTGCGGCATGGCGGCGCGACCGGGTAGTGCAACGGCTGCGGAAACTAGGTGCTTCGGCCCGAACCGCGGTCGCCGTACTTTCCGGGCCGTCGTCGCTCACCCGCCGGGAGCGGGAGGTCGCGCGGCTAACCGTCGCGGGCGGCGCGGCCCGGGAAATCGGAGGGCGGCTGGTCATCGCCGAGCGGACCGTCGAGGGCCGCCTGGCCAGGATCTACGCCAAGCTCGGTGGTCGGCTCCAAGCTGCAGCTTGTCGCCCGAGCCGCCGAGTTCGGGCTGACCGGCGAGGAATGACTGGCCGGAGAACACGTACCGGAAACCGTAGTTCCCCGCCAGACCATACGGTCCCCCGCTGGTGTGCTTAGGTCGCCGGCGAGAGGAGCACGCCATGGCCGGCTACGAGGGACTCCGGCTGCGCCAGGTTCGGGACGCGATGGCCGCCGCGCCGGAACTGATCGGGCGGCTCGGCTGGCGCCGGCGGAACGGTCGCCGCGCCACCGGCAGGCCGAGCTGCGCCGGCTGGTGCGTCCGCTCAGGCGGCCTCTCCCTGGCATCGCAAGCGCCTGGAGCACGTCGATCCGGCCGCGCTGGACGAGGCTTCGCTGGCCGCGCTGCCGGTGATGACCAAGGACGACCTGATGGCGAACTTCGACGAGATCGTCACCGACAACCGGCTGCGGCTTGAAGTCGTCGAGGAGCACCTCGAGGGCCTGACGGCCGCTGACGCGTATCTGTTCGGCCGCTATCACGCGGTGGCATCCAGCGGCTCAACGGCCGGCGCGGCGTGTTCGTCTACGACTGGGAAGGATGGATCACCGCCTACCTCGGAACCGTCCGGCACATGATGCGCGAACTCGCGGCCTGGCCAGAAACCGCGCGATCCGCCGCTGGCGGCGATGGTCGGGTGGGGCACCGCGACCCACATGATGTACGCCGCCGGGCGGACATTCACCACCTCCAAGTTGGCTACTCGAGCGTTCGCGGTCACCCAGCCCGTGCAGGAACTCGTCGCCGGGCTCAACGACTGTCAGCCGGACCTGCTTTTCGGCGATACCTACGCGCTGCAGGACCTAGCTCGCCAGGCGCACACCCGACGGCCCCGCATGATCCCGCGCTTCGTAATCGCGAGCAGCGAGCCGCTGTTGCTGAGATCCGCGAGGAACTCGCGCAGGCGTGGCGCGTGCCGGTGTTGAACTACTACGCCTGCTCAGAGGCCGGAGCGGTGGCGATCTCCTGCCATCGCGGCGGCGACGGGCTGCACCTCGCCGATGACCTGCTGATCGTCGAGCCGGTCAGCTCCCGCGGCCACCCGGTAGCGCCCGGGGAGCGCGCCGACAAGATCTACATCACCAACCTGTTCAACCACACCCTGCCGCTGATCCGCTACGAGATCACCGACGAGGTGACCCTGCTCGATGAGCCCTGCAGCTGCGGCAGGGGGCACCGGCTCATCGCGGACCCCCAGGGGCGCCTCGACGACACCTTCGGCTACGGCACGGTCGCCGTGCATCCCATGTCTTCCGGTCGCCGCTCAGCCGCCGCCGCAATATCGTCGAATACCAGGTCCGGCAGACCCCGCGCGGCGCCGTCGTCTCGGCGGTCTGCCAGGGCCCGGCCGACCTGCGCGACCTGGCGGCGGAACTGGCTTCCCGGCTCACCGAGCTGGGGGTGCCATCGCCCGAAGTGTCGGTCAACCGCGTCAGCTCAATCAGCCGACAACAAGGCGGCAAACTGCAGCGCTTCGTGCCCTCGCCGACACCGGCTCCTTCGCTAACCGTTCGACGCGCAAGTAGCCCCTCGCCGTCGTGACGAACATGCGGGACACCGGCCAGTCCGGCGAGCCGACCTGCCCGACGTGATCTACCTCGAGCACCTGCCAGGGAACCGACACCTCGACCTGTAGACGCCCGCGGCACAGATGATCGGAACAAGGGGAGGATCGAGGTGGGTTACGACGCAGACTTCTGCGTCTTCGCTCCGGACGAGTCGTTCATCGTCGATCCAGGCGACAGCCACCACCGGCACCCGATCACTCCAGACGACGGCCGCGCGCTGGACGGTGCCGTTCGCGGCGCCATTCTTCGCGGCGAGCTAGTCGATCCCGGGCGCATGCGCGGGCAGCTCCTCAGCCGAGATGCCGCATGAGCCTAGTCAGGCGCGCACCGGGCGCGGCGCGTGCCGCGCTGCCATCGGGAGGGACAGGAGAGAGGAACGAGATGAGGATCATTGTCGTCAACGTCAACACCAGCCAGACGATGACGGCGGTGATCGAGGAAGCCGCCCGGCGATATGCATCCGCCGGTACTCAGATCACCACGCTCCAGCCGTCCTTCGAGGCAGTCGATTGCAACTTCGAGAGCTACCTGTCGGCCGTGGCAGTCATGGATCGCGTCATGGCCTACGACCGGCCCTACGACGCCGTGGTGTTCGCCGGCTTCGGGTGAACATGGCCGTGCCGGGATCGCCGAGCTGATCGAGCAGCCTGTCGTCGAGATCTGCGAAGCCTCGGCTCACCTGGCAATGATGATCGGCCGGGCGTACTCGGTGGTGACCACGCTCCAGCACTCCGTGCCCGCGATCGAGGATCGGCTCCGCCTGGCTGGCCGGTGGGACCGCTGCGCCTCGGTACGGGCGAGCGGCATGAGCACGCTGGAAGTGGACAAGAATCCGGCAGCCGCGATCCGCGCCATAGTCGCCGAGGCCGCCGTGGCCGTCGAGACCGATCACGCTGAGGTCATCTGCCTGGGCTGCGCCGGCATGGCCGGGCTGGAGGAGGCGAGTTCCGGCGGGTGGCCGGTCGGCCGGTCTTGCCGCGCATGGACCGGGCCGCCCAGCGGCGCCGGACGATGTCGCGGTGCCAGGGCGCGATCGTGTCCGGGGTGACCAGAAGCCGCAGCCTGTAGCGGCGCTTCGTCCCAGGACTGGTCGCACCACATCAGTGGCATGCCGCGTACACATCGCGGGGCAGTCCGGGGTCGCTAGACAGAGCCGTGCCATCTTGGCCGCCGTCAGCTGTCTGCAGGCGGATGTCGTACCAGTTGTCGAGGTCGGCTGGCTGAGACCGGCGGATACGGGCCGATTCGCTGCCTACACGAGTGTTCTATCGCACCGATGCTCAAGAGGTGCTGGTATTCCTTGTGACGTTCCGGGGCGGTGCAGGAGGCGTTGGTCATGCCGCGGCCGATCGGTGTGCCGGTGACGGGGCATGTCCATGGTCATCCACCACGGTCGCTTCTGGGGGCGTGCGGCCGGACACGCGGCGGGTAGCGCCGGTTCGGCGGCGAGGTGGCCGAGAACGTGGTCGACGACACCGTCGCGGGGTTATTCGTTCGGGGCGCTGTCGGTGGTCGTTATCAGCGGGAAGCGCCCGAGGCCAGCACGGTGCGGATGCTGTCCATGACGCGCTGGGGTGTCGCGTAGGCGGGCTGGGATTGGAACACGGCGGCGGTGGCATGCAAGTCCTCCATTTCCTGGATTGCCGGGCCGAGGGTACCGCGTGGGGCGGTCGCGAACAGCAGACGGCCAGGGTCGATCCGCCCGCTGCGAGTGGCGGCGGCGATGCGTCGTCGGCAGGAGCAGGCTGCATCGCTGCTGACCAGCCCGCAGTGGCCCTGCATGAACTGGCGGATCCTGGTCCGGGCCCGGAACAGGCGTTTGCGGTACACCTGCGGCTCCACCTCGCACACCGCGGCCGCGTCGGCGCCGGGCAGGCAGAATACCGACCCGAGCACGAACGCGAGCCGGTGTTCGCGGTCAAGGCACGACAGCATCGCCTGGGTGCAGCCGACCTTGACCTCCTCTTCGAGCAGGCCGAGGTCGACGTCACTGTGCTCGGGAGGGTCGGCTAGCCCGTCGGCCAGGTCGGCGCCGAACGCCTCGAAGACAGGTCCTGCCGCTCGACCCGACCCCGGCGCACGGTGAGCAGGTGGTTGGCGGCGATGCGGAACACCCAGGTGCGCAACGCCGCGTCCCCGCGGTAGGTGCCGAGCCGGGTCATCACCTTGATGAGGATGTCCTGGGGGGCGTGTTGAATTCTCTGTGTAAGCGGGGGACCTGACGGGCTGATGTGACGGGAGTTGCATCAGCGGAAGGGCTACTCTCCGTGAACGCAAATGAGAAGGCCGCGGTGATGAAGGTGATCGCGGAAGGCGTGCCCGAGGCTGGCACGGGCAAGGCAGTGCCGGGCGTTGAGGAAGACGCGGCGGCGCGGCTGGCCGACCTGGTCAGCCCACGGGCGGTCGACAGGATGCTGGCCGACGCCGATGCGGCGGGCGTCTCGGCGGAAGGGCTGCTGGGGCAGCTGACCAAGACGGTGCTGGAGCGGGCGCTGGGCGCCGAGCTCGATGACCACCTCGGGTATGTGAGAGGCGATCCGGCCGGGAACGGGTCGGGGAACTCCCGTAACGGCAGCTATGCCAAGACGGTGACCACGACGGCCGGGCCGGTGCGGATCGAGGTTCCGCGGGACCGCAACAGCTCGTTCGAGCCGAAGATCGTGCCGAAGGGGCAGCGGCGGCTCGGCCAGGTCGATGAGATGATCCTGAGCTTGTATTCGCGCGGGATGACCACCCGCGATATCCAGGCGCACCTGGCCGAGGTCTACGGCGCCGAGGTGTCCCCGGCGCTGGTGTCGCGGGTCACCGACGTGGTGGCCGAGGAGATCACCGGGTGGCAGACCCGGCCGCTGGACGCGGTCTACCCGATCTTGTATGTGGACGCGCTGGTGATCAAGGTCCGCGATGCCGGGGTGGTCGACAACAAGGCCGCGCACCTGGTGATCGGCGTCGATGTCGACGGCTTCAAGCACGTGCTCGGGATCTGGATCGCCGCGGCCGAGGGCGCCCGGTTCTGGGGCGGCGTGCTCGCCGAGCTGCGCAACCGCGGTGTCAGGGACACCCTGATCGTGTGCTGCGACGGGCTCGGCGGCCTGCCCGAGGCGATCGAGGCGACCTGGCCCAAGGCGATCGTGCAGACCTGCGTGATCCACCTCATCCGCGCCTCGATGCGGTACGTCTCCTACGACGAGCGCAAGAAGATCACCGCCGCGCTGCGGCCCGTCTACACCGCCGTCAACGAGGCTGCGGCCAAGGCCGCCCTCGAGCAACTGCGCGCCGCGTTCGGGAAGAAAGCCCCCGGCGTCATCGCCGCCTGGGACCGCGCCTGGCCCCAGTTCATTCCCTTCCTGGAGTTCGACACCGCGATCCGCAAGGTGATCTACACGACCAACGCCATCGAGTCGATGAACTACCAGCTCCGCAAGATCATCAAGAACCGCGGCCACTTCCCCGACGACGACGCCGCCATGAAACTGCTCTACCTCGGCGTCCGCAACATCACCGGCCGCCACATCGACGGCACCGGGCTCACCCTGCAGCGCGGCGAGCGCGGCACCGGCACCTACGGCTGGAAACAAACACTCAACGCCCTGGCCGTCCGCTTCGGCGACCGGCTCCCCGCCTGACCCAGATCACCCGCAGTAACCACACCAGGAAGAACAACGTCACCCGTACTTACACAGAAAACTTGACAAGCTCGTCCTGGGTGGCGTCGGCGGCGTCTTGCGGGTGCCACAACATCCGCAACGCCAGCCCGTACACGTCATCGCGCACCCCTGCCAGCACCGCCTCCAATGCCGCGGCGTCCCCGGCGGCGGCCGCCGCGGCGGCCGCCTCTAGCGGACCTGCGGCTCCCCGATCGGGCATGACACCTCCATCACGGCCTTCAACGCAACCAGTTCGTGACCCAGCGCCCGAACCTGAGCGTCGAACACCGCGTCCGGCATGCCAGTGCCCTGCAGCTGGGTGAACACGTACACCGACCCTTCTCCGGCGGGCACCACCCGGGAGAACGCCGACACCGGCACCCCGGGCACCGGCTCCATGTGGAAATCCACGGCCCCGCACCTCTCATCGGCGTCCACTCGCACCGGCATGTCACCCGCGCCCGTCTGCACGATCCACCGCCCATTCTCCCGCCGCACCCCCTGGGCAAAGCCCACCGCCCAGCGTGGCAAGTTCGCCTGCTTCGCGACGAACCCGTGCACGGCCGCCCGCGGTGCGTCGATCATGATGCTCTGCGTGTCGCTGCGCATAACGCCTCCTACCCCGGACCTCAGTGCTGTCAGATCTTTCGACCCGCCCGCCCCTCATCTGTGACCGCCCCCCAGCAAAAATCCTTGGCGGCCCGGCTCCGAGGCAGTCCCCGGAGGACACTAGCTGGTCGATGCCCCGGCCGGAGCGATCGTTTCCTGCCGGAACTATTGACCCGTGCGGCCGCAACGCGGCGCAGGGCCGCGGCGCCCGCTGGCTCGCCACACCGACACCGGGATTCGCGTCCGGCAGCAGGCTGCTCGATCACGCCTCGCGAGCAATGGCCGTACCCGCCAGCACAGATCGCGCCAGGCCGCGGTGTGATCGCGCCACGGCCGCGGTGAACAGCGGGCATTCCGGCTCAGAGCCGTGACCGGCATCGAGCCGACGGCGGCCCGCGGCACCGGGGCCTGTCTGAACACCTTCCGCGGCAAGCGGCTCCGTTCTACCGCAGGAACAGGATGCGGTAGGTGCCGCCGGCAAGCCCCACAAAGTTCGTCGGATTGCAGATCGTGAGTTCGAAGGGGGACCGGAAAATCCCCTTTCCGAAGCGACCGCTTACACTCAGAGATTCTGCGACTCCGGCGTCGGGTTGGACGAGGACGTAATCAGTCGCGGGATCGACTCCGGCGGGCAGATCGGAGCCGAGCTCCAAGCAGCTCCCCGGCGCGACCTCTTCGGCGGCGTCTAGCGTTTGTGAAATGCTGGCGACGATGGCCGGGAAGTCGCTTGCGGGATGGCCCCCGAGCTGGAGCGAGTTCGGCGCCACCGCGCCCGGATCGAACTTCGACGAGGTGATCGCCCCGTCGGCGATCTTGGCCGAGGTAACTCGGCCCGGCGCAATTACCGGAGCCCCGTAGGTGCTCCCGGCGAGATCCCCGGCGCTGATGCTGTCGCTTGCGGTCAGATACTTGACACCTGCCAGCGCGGTTCCTGACAGCCCGAAGAACAAGGCGAGCGCCGCGATCACGTTCGCGCTGATCACCCCCCGCAGACGGGGACAACTCGGACGATGCATCTCGTCTCTCCTATCTCGGATGTGAGCGGGCGGCGCATGCACCCGGGCCTCTTCCAGTTGCCGGTGCTCATGCGACTGAAAGCTTTTAATCGCGGTCCATTCCGACTAATCCCCTATCAAGGATGGTCGTCTCTTTGTGTCTCGGGGAGAACGTGCGCCCTTCTCCCGGTACGGATGGACAACGGACACCAGCGCGCCCCTGGAGACCTTGCGGCGACAACCTGGACCGTGCCACGGTAGGACGCCCCGGGCTCTCGAAACATCCGGGGGATCCCGGTGTTTCAACGAGAATCCGGGATCCACCGGATGTCTGGCGTTGCTTTGGGAGGGAGGCTTGACCGCGTGCGAATCGAGATCGTCACGGATGAGAACGACCCTCCGTCGGGGCTGGTGCTCACCGACCACCGGGATCCCATCGCTTTCGCCGGCTGGCTGGATCTCCTCAGGGTGATCGCCGAGCTGCTGGCCGGGCGGTGACCTCCGGGGCGAGCCGCCGGGCGGCCTCGGCGGCCAGTTGCAGTTTGGACGCGACGTTCAGCTTCGCGAACACGTGCGAGAGGTGCGACTCGACCGTCCGCCCCGAGATGAACAGGCGTTTACCGATTTCGGCGTTGGTGAGCCCTTCGGCTACCAGCCGGACGATTTCGAGCTCGGTGGGGGTCAGGCTGTCCCACCCCGCCGCCGGGCGCCGGCGGGAGCCGCGACGGCCGCGGCGCACGCCGAGCCCGCGCAGGGCCGCCCCGGCCCTGGCCACGTCCCGGACCGCGCCCACCTCTTCACTGCCGTCCAGGCCCTCCGTCAGCCAGGCGATCCCCTCCTCCGGGTACCCGGCCCTGCCCATGGCGACTCCGGCCTCCACCAGGGCCCAGGCCCGCTCTGCAGGACGTGGGCTCTCCCGGTAGGCCTGCACCGCGGCCCGCAAGGCGCCGGCGTCCGCGTCCGCAAGTCCCCGGCACAACAGCGCCGAACCACGCCACGACGGCGCGGGATTCAACACGGCGGCCTCCTCCATCGCCTCGGCGACGCCTTGGGCCAGCTCCGGCTGGCCTGCGGCCACCGCCAGCCGGGTCAGGTCCACACCGAGCCGGACGTATTGGGACCGGAACCCCAGCGTCCGGTCGACCTGCCAGGCCCCCTCCAGCGCGGAGAAGGCTGCAGCAGGATCCCCGCGGGCCTCCTGCAGCAGGGCGCTCGCCCACATGGCCGCATCGACGCCAAAGCGCGCGCCTGACGCTATCTGCCGCTCGGCGCGCGCCACGTGGCTCGCGGCGAGCACAAGCGAGCCACGATGCACCGCGATGACCGCCAGAAGGGCCAGATAAAACACCGCGGCCACGCCCGTCTCCTCGGCCGCCACGACCGCGGCCTCGAGCTCGGCGATCGCGTCGTCCCACTGGCCGGCGGCGATTCGCTGCAGGCCGATCTGGCCGTGGTATTGAGCAAGCTGCCAGGTCATCCCCAGCTGCTGGGCGGTGCGCTGGCCCTCCCGCAGGACCCGATCGGCCTCGTCCAGGCGATCGGCCTCGATCAGGGCCGACCCCAAGAACAAGTGGGGCTCAAACCCGTGAGCGGCGATGGACAGAGGCCCGGCCCGTTCCAGGCCCAACGCAGTGGCCTCGATGGCGCGGGGAATCGCACCGGCCAGGAAGGCGGTCAGGCCGATCACCGAGTACGCCTGCTGGCGCAAGGCGTCGGCCCCGAAACGTTCGGCCCGGACCAGCGCGTCCTCCGCGGCTGCCCGGGCTCCCTCAGCATCGCCCGAGAACAGCCGGACCAGCGCGGCCTGGACATCCAGCCCCAGGCGCTGCAGCTCGTCGCCCTCGAACGTTTCGAAGGCAGACTCGATCTGCCGCGAGGCCTCCTCCACCTGGCCCTCGATCAGCAGAGCCCGAAGAATGGACAGCTGGACCGTGTTCCGACGTTGAGCGTCCTGGTCCCGCCCGAGCAACTGGCGTGCCCGCTCCACCGCCTCCGGGAGGCGACCCGACCACAGCAGCGCCTCCACCAGCTCCGTCGCGACCGCGTCCCGATGTGAATAGCCGGCCGGCGCAAGCTCCAGGGCCCGGCCGAGCAACTCCACCGCCACCGCCGGCGCTCGGGGAGCGACTTCCACGGCCGCTCGCCGCAGCCACTCGGCAGCACCGGCATCGCCGCGGTCGGCTCCCCTGGACAGGTGGGCCGCTACCTGCATGGCAGCGGCGCCCGCCGCGGCCAGCGCCCGGCCGGCCTGCAGGTGCAATCCACGGCGCACGGCCAGGGGAAGATCGAGGTACACCGCCTCCCGGACCAGCTCATGCCGGAACGCTAGGTTCCCCCCAGCCTGACCGAGGACGTTCGCCATGAAGGCTTCATCGAGGGCGTGAAGGAGGTCCGAAGGCGCCTGGCCGAGCACGGTGGCCAGATCGGCCATGGAAAACGACGTCCCCATGATCGATGCCACCCGGAGGACATCAAGGGTGGGCTCGGGGAGCAAAGACAGCTCACGCAGCACCAACAGCTGGAGTGACGGCGGGACGACCCGTCTCTCGATATCAGCGACGCCATCGGCGATCCGGAGGGCGCCTTCCGCCTTCAGCTCGCGGACCAGTTCCTTCACGAACAATGGATTGCCAGCGGCCCCCGCGGCGGCCGACAACAGCTCCGGTCCCGGGGACGCGCCGGCCACCTGCTCCACCAGCAAGGCAACCGCGCCATCGTCGAGAGGCCCAAGCAGCAGGTGAAGGGCCCCTTGCTCCACCAGGTGGTGCACTACCCGGCCGAGGTCGGCCGACGGGGGAACAGGCCGATACGTCCCCAGAAGGACAACCGGAAGATGGGCTAGCCGCCGGCCCAGGTGGTCCACGGCCAGGACGGTCGAGGGGTCGGCCCAGTGCAGGTCCTCGATCACCATCAGCACGGGGCCCGCCAGACCCAGCCGTTCCGCGAGGGACACGAACGCGTCGATCAGACGGAACCGGACCTCCGGGGGCCTGCGCGCCCCCGGGCCTTCTCCCGCCCCCTCGCCCCAGAGCAACCGGGCGATGCCGGCTCGTTCGTGGTCCGAGGGATGAGACCCGATCTCGAAGGCCTGGGCGAGCGCTCCGAACGGCCGGTCCCGCTCGAGCTCGCTGGCCGCCCCCCGCAGGACCCCGAACCCCTGGGCCAGCGCCTGACCAGCCAGGGCGGCAGCCAACGATGTCTTGCCGATCCCTGCCTCACCCCGGATGAACGCCGTGGCGCCCAGCCCCTGCCCCGTCCGCTCCAGCAGTCCCAGCAGCGTCTCCATCTCGGCCGAACGGCCAAACAGCAGCTGGCCCGCAGCCGAGGAAGGTGAGGACCTCACGCAACCTCCAGGAAATCGTGAACAGCATAACCAGGACCGGCCCCCGTTCAGCGGGTACTTGGCGGCGGCAAACCGGCAAGCCCTGGACTGGGCGGCCTGGAGCCCTGGCCGCCACCCGAACTCAGTTGCGTCTCGCACTGCCGGCCTCGCGCAGAACACCCGACTAGGCATCACCCAGCTGGACACCACCCATGTCGGCGGCGGCGAGAGCGGCTACATCGCGGTCCGGCCAGATAACCCCGACATCGTCTTCGCCGGCAATTACAAAGGCGAGATCACGCGACACGATCAGAGCACCGGCGAGAGCCGGCCGATCATGGTGTGGCCGGAGGAGTCGGCGCCGGCGGGCGAGGCGCGCTACCGGTTCAACTGGACCTCGCCGATCCTGCTCTCCCCGCACGATCCGAACATCCTCTACCAGACCGGGAACCGAGTTTTCCGCTCCACCGATGAAGGCCAGACCTGGAAACCGATCAGTCCCGACCTTACTTATGCCGACGCAGCTAAACTCCGCTCCTCTGGCGGGCTCACCCCTGACAACAGTGGCGCCGAGTACTACTGCACCATCTTCACGCTGGCCGAATCCCCGCTTGCGCGGGGCCAGCTCTGGGCCGACTGACGACGGCCGGATCCACCTCACCCGCGACGGCGGCCAATCTTGGACTGAGATCACCCCGCACGGCCTACCCCGATGGGCGACGGTGCGGATGATCGACGCCTCGCCCCACGAGGCGGGTACCGCCTATGTGGCCGCCGAGGCCCACAAGCTGGACGACTTCCACCCCTACCTGACATGACCGCCGTGACATCCGACCGCCGCTCCGTGCTGCCTGGCAAGATGCGCCATGCCGGATGCGCCCCCCGCAACACCAGCGGGATGGTCGCGGCCCTAATCCGTGACCGCTCCGGCGTCCGGCGCGGTCTGCCCTGCCGGGGTTCTGTGGGGCTAGTGGCTCAGGGAGATCACTGAGATGGTGTCGCTGTCCTGGTTGGCGACGTAGAGCGTGCTGCCGTCGGGCGTGATCACGACGCCCGACGGGGCGTATCCCACGCTGATCGCGTGCCCTGCGGCATGGGTGGCCAAGATGATCGGTGTGACCCAGGCAGGGCCCGATGGCTCGCCGTTGGATCCCGGATGTTCCATCACGACGTAGAGTGTTCGGCCATCCGGGGCCATCGCCATGCCGTCTGTGTTGCCGCCTATCCGGATGGGAGGACCTGCGGCTCCGGTGGCGGCGTCGACCGGCAGAACTTCGTCAGGATTTCCGCGGCGGCGCGAGCCGGTCACGGCCACATAGAGCGTCCGGCCGTTCGGAGTCATCGCCAGTGCAACCGGGTACGGCTTGACGCGGATCCGCATTCTCACGGCGCCGGTCGCGAGATTGACCGCGACAAGCTGGTGATCACCGGATGAGTACCACTCGCCACTGGATGCGTACCACAAGGTACTGCCATCACGGCTGAGCAGCATGGCAGCGGGCGTGTCCGCCGGGATGTCCGTACCGAACCGGCCGGACGCGATGTCGTACCTGCGGATCCTGGCCTCCCCCGCGATGTACAGGGTGCGGCCATCCCTGCTGACCAGCAGCGGCGGAGACCCTGGCCCAGGCGCGATCCCGGTGCGGACCGGGCGCTGCGCGGTGCCGGACGCCACATCTATCGGGGTGATCACCTGACCATCAGTGGCGTACAGCGTGCGCCCGCTTGTTGCCATAGCCAGAATGAACGGCGGGCCGATTACCCGGATCGGGCGGCCCAGCTGGCCGGACGCCAGGTCAATTGCCCGGACCATGCCGTTGCCGCCGGGCGGGTCCTGGTCCCCGACATGCAGAGTGCGGTCATCGGGGCTCAGCGCCAGCGCCGAGGGAAACATTCCGCCAGGATGTATCCCGCCGGACCTGGCGGCTGCCACCGCCGCGGCGATTGCGATCACGGCTACTGCCAGCACAGCCCCGGCCACCAGGCCGAAGTGCCGACTGCGAATTGCTCCCAACATCGCTCCCTGGCTGAAGGCCCGTCCCGGTCAGCGGGCTGGGCGGATGGACACTATGTGAGGAACGTAGGCCCTGACTTCAAGCTGAGCCGGGCGCTGCACTTAACCGCCACACCTTCCGCACTGAACCCACATCAAGGAGGTGGCGACAG
The DNA here is from genome assembly GCA_963720595.1 of uncultured Actinomycetota bacterium. GTDB lineage: Bacteria > Actinomycetota > Actinomycetes > Streptosporangiales > Streptosporangiaceae > Chersky-822. The sequence continues at coordinate 13,947 of CAVRFY010000002.1, forward strand.
CTCGACAACGCCACCGAGTGGCTGCACAATCACCTATATGTACAAGGAACATTCTGTCCTGTCGTGACTTTGCGTTTCGGTAACATTGCAGAGTCCACATGCTTGGTTTAGCTTCACCCCCATCTCCCTCGCCCATCCGCTACAGGTATTTAAAAATGCGCTCAATCCAAAAAAATTGGAAAATGTGTGCGCATGGTTCACGCCAGCCTGGGCAGTGACCGCCAGGTTGCGGCTGCGGCGGCAGGCTGACGAGCTATGCCGCTGCGTCGACCGCCCGCACCGGCGAGGTCGCTGGTCAGCCTTGTCGCCCGGGAACTGTTGAGATGTCGCGGCGCTGCTGGGGATCAGCCCGCAGTGCGTTTCTCAGCTCACGGCAAAGGCCGGCTGATCTCGCCACGGGGCGAGCCTCAGAGCACCCCTCCTTCGGTTACTGAGCGTTAGCGGCGCGGTGCTCATTCGCGGGCCAGGCTGTGGAACGAGTCGTGGACCGAGTGCCAGGCACAGTGAGTGCATTCTGTGCTTTCCGTGCGTTCGGACGTGCCTTCTGTGCAGCTAGTGATCTCAGGGCGGGTCAGCGTGGCCATGGTAAGGAGAAGGTCTACGGTTCGATTCCGTAAGGGGGCTCCCAGTTCAGCGAGTTCTTTCGAACACAGAACCGGGTACCTCGGCGACCGGGAGTGGCACTCAGAGTGCTGCCTACGTCCGCTCATCAGGTGCTGGTGAGGCGGTCCGGCCCCTGATCTGAGGCTTAGCCGAACCGTGGAGCGTTTCCGGAGCGCGGAGGCGCTGCCGTGTCAGTGATCGGCGTGCCCAGGGCGCTGTTTCTGCTCTTCGGCATCGTTCCCGGCTGGTTGGCCGCAGCGAGGCCGCCCAGATCCAGGTCTGATCGGGTTGCGGTCCAGAGACTGCGGCGCTGTCTGGTCAGGTCGACGGCAGCTGTTCCGCGGAACGGTGCATCCGGGTCGCCACGGTTCCAGCTGGCGGCAGGCATCGCTACGGCCCGATGATCCAGCGTTCGCTTGGCCAACGCGTGACATTGAGGGCGGCGGCGCCTCGACAAGCCCAGCGCTGCCGGGCGACTCACTGCAGCATGGCGCGGTCCATTGCAGTGTTACCGCGCCCTCTCGACATGCCCTTACGGCTCGGCCAGCGAGCAGCTGATCCCGCTGCTAGCCCGCAACCCGATTCATGGCCGGCGATACCGGTGGCAACGATAGAATCCGAGCCGCTCCCAAATCTGGCATTTACCCGAAGGGGAACCTCGCCGCTGACCCTCGCCGAGGCACGCACCGTCGTGGACGTGACATCAGCCACCTCTCGTCTGCTCCAGCTCGACGAGATCTGGACCGCCGCAGCCACAGGAGGTCAATCCTCCGCCGAGTTGGCCGATTGGCGCGGGTGGGTGGATAGGTCCATGACCCGTACGGCCAGGCCATCAGCATCAACGAGAGCGGGCTCGGCCAGCCCAACATCGTCCGGTACACCGGAGGCCTCCGTGACTCGACGGATCTGCTAACCAAGCTCGGCCGCCGCTACTACGACCCCGGGACCGGCAGGTTCACTCAGCAAGACGCCATGCAGCTGCTCGCCAATCCCAGCAACGGCAACCTCTACGCCTACGCTGGCGACAGTCCGGTGAACTACACTGACGCCACCGGAACCTGCTTCATATGGTGTGCCATTAGTGCAGGCGTGATATTTGAGGCACTGTTTGTGGTAGGATGTAGCGCTTTTGTGACTGGGGTCACTGCAGGAGTCGGCGCGCCTCTCGCGGAGGTTGGCTGTTTCTATGTCGGTTCCGTGGGTGCGGGCTGGGTTGGTTATAAGGCCGCTCAATAGATAGGCGGAATCCACGAAGGCAGCTGAGCAGATGCGGAATCGAGAGAAACGCAATGGCTGGAACCTCTTTGCGCTCAGGGTTACCTATCTTCCGCTGCCAGTGTATGTAGTGAGTGCCCTCATCTGGCGATTTGCGCTCAGGGAGCCTTGGTTGCTGAGCCTTGCGGGAGTGCCTTTGGGTCTTTTCATGGGCGGCGTCATCTACTGCGGCGTAACGACTCTCTTCATTATGCGCAAGCGACGGAGAGGCTAAGATAGGCAGGTAATTGCTCCCGCGCAACCGCTCATGTTGCTGTCTCCCAATCGGCAAGCGGTCTACTGGCGAGCGTCGCCCGACCCAGGCGCGTTGCAACGCCTCGGCTCGCTTACTTCTCTTTTACGGCGCATCCACTCAACGAACTCTGCGATTGGGCGCTGCTGGGCATATCGTCGGTAGCGCAGCGCCACACCTAGAGATTTGCCGAACCGTGTTCTAGATGCTAAATGCGTCGCCATGGATGCTGCGCTATGAGCATCTTGCTGCGCCCGCCATGAGAAAGTCCCCGTGTGTGGCCGGGTCGGGGGTCAATTACGTGATCGTAGCTCGCCCCTCACTGCACAATTCCGTGATCGCCGACAGGGGCATGCGGCCGATTGAGGGACGCGGAATTTCAATGAAATCGGCGCGGGTCCGCTCATGCCTGGCGGCTGCCGCGGCTGCCAGCTGCGATGACTGCTTGGTCCTGTCGTGTCGGCGGCAGCGGGGAGTCAGGTCGTATTCGCAGGTGATGCTGCCCTGCGCAGACCCGGCACTCTCCGGCGCGTGAGATCAGGTACCATAACGATATGGACACCCATAGCGTTGCGGCTGCGGCCCGGGCTCTGGGGACGTCGGCGCCGCGGGTGCGACGGGCCATGGATCGGCTGGGTATGCCGGTCGAGCGCGCCGCCTCGGGTGTCTTCCGGCTGACGTCGCGCCAGGTGGATGAGCTCGCCCGCGAGCTGGGCGTCACGCCGCCGGTGCCTGGCCTGTCCCAGGTGGCGGTCCGGGTGCTCGCGGCGCTGTCGCGGTCACCACGGGGCGTGGCGTCCGTCCGTGAAGCCGCACGGCGGGCAGGAGTCTCTCCGACTGCGACCGCCCGTGCTCTGGCCCGGCTGACCTCCGATGGCATCATCACGCAAACGCCGATGATGCTCGCCCGGGGGCACGCCGCCGAGGCGACGGTGTACCAGGTCCGGTTCGGGTCGCCACGGTGGCTGGCGCTTGCCCCCGTGATCGCCGGGGTGCGGGTGCCCGATCGTCACGGCGGGGCGCACGTCAAACGGGTTCCCCCGCACCTGCTCCACCTGTTCTGGAACGCGGCACCTGGCCAGCTCGAGGTCGCGAGCTCGGCGTCGTTCATCGCTCGGCGGCTCATCACGTCCATCGATCCCGATGGCCTCGCCTGGGGAACTGTGAACCTGCCCGCGAGCGCCTGGGAGCACGCGGCGGCGGCGCGCGGCCTTGAGCCGGCCCGGCGAGCGCTCGCAAATAACCTCGCCCGGCACGCGCCCCATGCCGTCTGACCGCGTCCGGAAAGTCCTCCTGCCGGACACGGTAGTGACGTGGGGCGCTATCGCCCCTGTCGTACCGCCTGACGCGTATCTCGGGGGCGGGACGGCCATCGCCGTTCACCTTGGGCACCGGATCAGCCGGGACCTGGATTTCTTCTTCCACCACAGCAGCGTCGATCTCGACGAGCTGACCCGGCGCCTGTCTGCGGCAGGCCCGTTCGCCGTCACTGAGCGCCTGCCCGGGACCCTCAACGGCGTCTTCTCCGCCACCAAAGTGCAGTTCCTGCACGCGGACGAGGGCCGCCTGCAGCACCTTCTTGAGCCGCCCGAGGAAGTCGATGGCCTGCGTGTTGCGCAGATCAGCGACCTGATGGCAATGAAGCTCAAGGTCGTCGGCGACCGCGGCGAACTCCGCGACTACTTCGACCTGATGGTTATCGAGCAGCGAACCGGGCGTACAGCCGACGAGGGCCTGGCGCTGTTCGTCGAGCGTTTCCGGCCCGAGTACCCCCAGCAGGCGGTCAACCACATCCTGCTCGGCCTCGGTTACTTTGACGACGTCGATCCCGACGACGCTCTGCCCATCCCGCGCACCCAGATCGTTGATTACTGGACCCGCCGGCAACCGGAGATCGTGGCCGCCAGCGGCCGGTTACCCATGTGAGCCAATCCTCAGCCGAAGCCGCCTCGGCCCTCGGCGTGGCAAACCCTGCGTCGTCATCGCATAGGCGCCCCCGGCTTGGTGAAGATCACTTTGAATGGCAGATCGAATGGCAAACCGTGCTCGCGAGTGCTTGTCACGGGCATGCTAGTGCTGTTCTGCGCTCACGTTCTGGCTGGTCAGCTGCCTGACCTGCAGTGACGGAATGCTGTAGCAGTAAATGGTAAGGAGAAGGTCTACGGTTCGATTCCGTAAGGGGGCTCCATCCATCCATCTACCAGCGGAAACTCCCGAGAGTTGATCATCGGGAGTTGGCAGGGGGACTATCCGGGGGACTATCGACTTGCAGCAATGCTGACCGCCAGCGGACCGGGGTAGGTGCTCAGCACAGCCGCGGCTAGCAGAAGTCACGGACGCCAAGCTGCGTCCGCTCGTGTCGCTGGACGATCGTTGCCTGTGTTACTCATGTAGTTACTCGGCCCATGCCTGTTGACAGCGCGCCGTCGGAAGGTGCTCGTCCGTGCCTACCCTGACTTTCCCCTCAGGCCAGGCCGTTGGCACGCTTGACTGGCCGGGCTGTCCGGCAGATCGTGCCGGTCCTGTGCTCGCTTCCGGCGCCGTGATGGTGCCCGATGGCGTCGAGATCAGCCTGGAGGTAATGCTCGTAGAGTCGGTGCTGCGGTCCGATGCAGTTCACGGCCGGTTCAGTGTCTGGCGAAAAACTACTGGCGGTCCAGAAGAACTCGTAGAGTCCGGGGATTCCAGCCATGGGTGGGAGGTCGCCGGAAGCGGGCAGGCGTCAGACCTTCGTTTCTTGCGCCAGCTTCCCGCTGACGGCATCGCCAGCCTGCACCTGCAAGCCCCGATCGTTCCCGAGTCATTCGCGGCCGTGACGCACCTAGCTGCGGGCCTTCGCAGGCTCTATCTCGCCGGCACCGACCTCACCGACGATGCGCTAGCCAACGTCGGCATGCTGCATGGCCTGGTTTACCTGCAGACCTGGGGCAACCGATTCACTGACCACGGAGTGCAGCAGCTGGCGTCCCTGACCAAACTGGAGAGCCTTTACCTGGAGGAAGAAACACTCACCGCGGCGGCATTCGACTCCGTCGCTAGCCTCCCGTATCTCGCTCGCCTCGGCATCCAGGACGTGCCGATCACAGAGGATGAATTCGTCGCACTGAAGCGGCAGTTCCCTGGAGTACGCATCGGCCGCTGAGCGGTCTTCGCGCGCTGATCCCCTGCTTGCAAAGCCCTTGATGGGACGGTGAACATATTTCGCTGAGTGCTGACACGAATCCGGGCGTGCCCTCTGCTCTGAGGAATATTCGGGGTATTAAGACGCTGGCGCCGATAGGCCAAGGCCCTCCGGCTCGCGCAGCGGGAAGTGGCAGGCTGCGAGGTGCCCGTGCTCGCTGAAGGGGCGCAACGGAGGTTCTTGCTCGGCGCAGAGCTCTTGGGCCCGCGGGCAGCGGGTGCGGAACCGGCAGCCGGACGGCGGGTTGATTGCCGACGGCAGTTCGCCGGCCACGCCCTTGTCCTCACGGCCGCGCGCGGCGACTGGGTCAGCCACCGGAACGGCGTCGATGAGGCCCTTGGTGTAAGGGTGCACGGGGCGGTAGTAGACGTCGTCGGCTGGGCCAAGCTCGACCAGCTTGCCCAGGTACATAACGCCGATGGTGTCGGACACATACCGCACCACCGATAGGTCGTGGGAAATGAAGAGGTAGGTGAGGCCGAGGTCGCGCTGGAGGTCCAGCATCAGGTTGAGGATCTGCGCCTGAATAGATACGTCCAGTGCGGATACCGGCTCGTCGGCGATGACAAGCTTGGGCCGCACGATGAGCGCGCGAGCCAGACCGAGTCGCTGCCGCTGGCCGCCGGAGAACTCGTGCGGGTAGCGGTCAACCGCCGCCCTGGGTAGTCCGACCTCGTCCAGCATGGCGGCGATCTGGTCGCGCTGGTCTTGCCGACTCCCGATGCGCTGAATAGTCAGCGGCTCACGCAGGATCGAGCCAACCCGCATCCGGGGGTCCATGGAAGCGTATGAGTCCTGAAAGATGAGCTGCACCTTGCGGCTGCGGTGGCGCCGCTCACGCTTACTGAGCTGCAGGAAGTCCTCTCCATCCACGATTAGCGAGCCGCCGTTGGCAGTTTCAAGTCCCGCAATCAGCCGCCCGACCGTCGTCTTGCCGCACCCTGACTCTCCGACGAGCCCGAACGTCTGACCAAGCCGGATCGAGAAACTTACGCCGGCGACCGCGCTGACCTCTCCGATCTTGCGCTGTAGCACCCCGTTCGCCGTTACGGCGAAGTTCTTCACCAGGTGGTCCGCCGCCAGCACGAACCCGTCCTCGGGCGGCCGTTGAGCGGGGACTGCCCACGCGGGAGCGACGCCGGCCACCTTCGCATCTGACTCGTCCCGCGCCTGGGCGTCCCGGCCGACCGGGAAGAAACAGCGGTAGAGATGATCGGAGCTGCTGCCATCCAGCGGTGGCTCACTTTCGCGGCAGGCGTCCTGGGCATAACGGCACCGCGGCGCGAATCGGCATGCGGGCGGCGGTTCAGTGAGGTCAGGTGGCATGCCAGGGATGCTGTACAGCCGCCGCGAGCCGTCGACAGCTTTCTCGGGTAGTGCGCCGAACAGGGCCTCGGTATAAGGGTGCCGCGGGTTGGCGAACAGCCGCTGGGTGGTAGTTGTCTCGACCACCTTCCCTGCGTACATGACGGTGGCTCGGTCGGCCCGTCCGGCAATTACGCCCAGGTCGTGGGTCACCAGGATGACCGCCATCCCCAGCCGTCGGCGCAGGTCATCGATGAGCTCCAGAATCTGCTTCTGAATCGTCACGTCCAGTGCGGTCGTGGGCTCGTCAGCTATAAGCAGCCTCGGCTCGCAGGCCAGCGCCATCGCGATCATCACACGCTGGCGCATGCCGCCCGACAGCTGGTGCGGGTAATTGCCGACTCGCTCCGCCGGGTGCGGCATCCCGACGAGGCCAAGCACCTCGACCGCGCGGGCCAGCGCAGTTTTCTTGTCGGCCCCGCGGTGCAGGATCACCGTCTCGGCGATCTGGTCGCCAATCGTCATTGTCGGGTTCAGTGAGGTCATCGGATCCTGGAAGATCATGCCGATCTCGTTGCCCCGGATCTGGCGCATCCCTCGGTCGTCCAGGGCGGCGATGTCCGCGCCCCCAAGTGTGATGCTGCCGCCAATAATGTGGCCGCCCGGGGGGAGCAGCTGCATAATCGACAGCGCCGTCATCGTCTTCCCCGAGCCTGACTCGCCGACGATCCCCAGGCATTCGCCTGCCTCGACGGTCAGGCTGACACCGTCGAGCGCGTGAACGGTCGCGGTGCGGAGCCTGATGTCGGTACGCAGGTCTTCGATCTCAAGCAGCGGTGCCATGTGTCTCCGTTTCCGCCCTAGCGCCGCTGCAGCCGGACTTCGACTGCGTCACTCAGGCCCTCACCGATGAAGATCGCTGCGGCAAACAGTACCGACGATGCGGCAGCGCGCAGCATGCGCAGGAAGGACTAGGCTCATGACAGTTTCCACGGCCTTCCACCTAGAGCGGCCGGGCCGGAGAGGCGATAAACGGCAGCCGGCACGGGTGCCGTGTGATGGATTGGCCAAGCGCCACGAACTGACTCCTTAGTCGCTGAGGAACCTGCACGGCAAGATCATTCTTGCGGCACCTCCGGGCGATGCCTCAGGCCGGCAATCACAGGGCGCTTGCAGCTGTGCTCTCCGCGTGAGGGCCGCCATAGACGACCACGGTTCCCGTGGCCAGCGGTGTGAGGACTGCCGGGCATCAGCATCGGCGACCTCACTTCGACGACTTCCTTGTACTTTGTATTGCCGAGGTGTTCTCATTAGACGAACAAGCAGTTCACCTGCTGCAGAGAGTAGGCCTGACCGTTCTTCAGGGTCAAGAGAGAAGCATGGGCACCTTGCACCAAAAGGTCCGCGCGGCCGAACTGCTGATGCGAGCGAAGGCCTGGCCGGCATGCCAGCCGTGAGGCATCGCCAGGCCGGGTTCCGACCGAAGTCGCGTGTGCATCCGTCGGGCACGCCACCGGGATGGCCTGACTCTGATCAGCCTGTCGACGCCGGACATGGCCAAGCCAAGGAGGTCGATTAGCATCCGTGACGTTGCGCCCTCTGCGGCCGGGCCTTCTGCCGGAAAATCGGGCGAGGCGCTTGGCCAGATGAGCGAGCGGTATGTGGTTCGGGCGATTGATCGAGCACTGACTGTTCTCGTCCTGCTAGCCGGCACGCCTACGGGGATGGATGCGTCCGCTCTTGCGCGAGGCGCGCAGCTGCACGTGTCTACAGTATTCCGGATACTGCAGACTTTGAAGCTGAGAAATTTCGTTGTCGAGGCACCGGGTGGCCTCTACAGAGTCGGCTCGAAGGCGTTTGAAGTGGGTAGCTCATTTTTGCGGAGTACCTCACTGCAATCCGAAGGCCAGATGATAGTCGAGCGGCTCTCAGAAGAGACCGGGGAGACCGCCAGCATAGGCATTCTCGACTCAGACGAGGTTTTTTATCTGGCCATCGCGCACGGCCAGAGGGAACTCGGGATCCAGTCGAACGTTGGAACACGCCACCCTGTGTATTGCACCGCTCTTGGCAAGGTTCTCATGGCAGACCTTGACTGGCCGGAAGCTAAGGCGCTTCTCTCCCGGATCGAGCGAAAACGGATGACTATTAATACAATCGTTAATATCGGTCGGTTGCGAGAAGAGCTCCTCAAAGTGGGAGGTCAGGGCTATGCACTGGATGCCGAGGAGCGAACGATCGGCGTGCGCGCAGTAGGCGCACCCGTGCGTGATCACTCCGGACGAGTCGTCGCGGCCATCAGCGCTGCGGGGCCCGCATTTAGGATCGCTGGCGCTAGCCATGAGCTTCTTATCTGGCAGGTGCAGAAGCTGGCGGCCGAATTTTCCCAGCGTCTCGGATACGCAGCCGACAGTGCTGGATGAATGTGTATCGCAGCCAGTCGAAGCCAACATGCGACTCTACATCCACGTAAGCGGAAGGAAATGCGACTGAAATGGACCTGCACCTTGCTGGCCTGAGGGCGCTCGTTACTGGTGGGACCAGGGGGATCGGCCGGGCGATCGTAGAGACCCTGCTTGCCGAAGGGGCTCACGTGGCGTTCTGTGCCAGGGATCCCAACTCAGTGGCCACCACAGAGGCGGAGCTTCGCGCGGCAGGCGCCACAGTGATGGGAGCGGTGGCCGACGTAAGCGATGGAGCGGCGCTGGCGGCATGGGTGACCGAGTCGGCAGCCGTGCTCGGAGGCATCGACATCCTGGTCGCTAACGTCAGTGCGATGGTGACGGCCGACACCGAGGAGAACTGGGCTAAGTGCTTCGGAATTGACTTGATGGGCACAGTCCGCATGGTCGACGCGGCACTTCCGTTACTCGAGCAGAGCAACGCAGCGTCAATTGTGACCATCTCCAGCGTCTCCGGCCGGGAAGTCGACTTCTTCGAAGGGCCGTACGGTTCGATTAAGGCCGCGCTTATTCACTACACCCAAGGGCTCGCCCACCGCCTTGCGCCTAAAGGTATCCGGGCCAACACCGTCTCTCCGGGGAACACGCTCTTCGATGGCGGCAGCTGGGACAACGCGCAGCGGAATCGGCCGGAGTTCTTCAACACGGCGCTTGCCTTGATCCCGGCCGGCCGAATGGGCACCGCTGCCGAGATGGCTGCCGCTGTCGTGTTCCTGGCCAGTCCGGTGTCGGGCTTCACGAGCGGTACCAACTTGGTGGTCGACGGGGCGCTGACCAAGGGCGTGCAATTGTGACGGGCGGCAACGTAAGCGCCGAAGACCAGCGCGAGGGCCTGCAGGAGATTCTGGAACAACGGAGCGCCGCCGTCATCGCCGGGATCGAGGCCATCGATCCGGATCACGTGTTGCACTTGGCGAGCAGCACACTCGAGATCGTTCTCTCGCATTTCATTGATGGTCCGGGAGCCCGACCGGGGCGACGCGTTTTCGCGATGCCGCGAGAGGAGGAAGGCGTGGCGATCGCCGCCGGGCTTGAGCTGGCCGGAGCTCGTCCGGTGCTGATCTTCCAGGACAACGGCATAGGAAACCTGCTGACAGCGCTGCTGACGCTTTGTCAGCCGTATCACCTGCCATTGCTCGCCATCGTGAGCCGACGAGGGGGCCTGGGCGAGTACAACTCGTTGATCCACACCATCAGCGAGCGGACAGAGGCACTACTCGATGCAGCCGGTGTCCGCTGGTTTCAGCTCGACGCCCGCACTCCGGTCGATCGCTGGGCCGCGGAGATCGAGCGAGCATGGGCCTTCGCACGGACGACCCACCGACCGGTCTTTGTACTCGTGAACCTGATGGGCTCATGACCGCCGCCAGGCTTGACCGTGCACAGGTCCTCAGCTTCATCGACGCAGCGGCGCCGGACTCGCCGGTGGTGCTGAGCCTGGGCGGGAACGCGCGAGAGATGCTCGCGGTGGCTGGCCGCAAGGGAAATCACTTCGTGAGCCTCGACGCGATGGGTCAGACCGTCTCGGTGGCGCTCGGAATCGCGCTCGGACTCGAAAATAGCGACCGGACCGGGAAGGTCCTTGTGGTCGAAGGTGACGGATCGCTGCTGATGGGGCTGTCGGTGCTCAGCACAGTGGGCCACCTCAAACCGCGTCGGCTTCTCGTGTACGTGCTGGACAACGGCGTGTACCTAGCGACCGGCGGTCAGCCGACGGCCGCGGCCGACATCGACCTAGTTACTATGGCGACTGCCTGCAACTGGCGAGGTGCCCGCGAAGTGCGGACCGCCGCGGAACTCGCGGCGGCGACAGACTGGGCCCTCGAGACGGAAGGACCGGTCCTCATCAGGGTGCGCGTCGGGACGGCGCAGCTCCCGGTCCGTTATTTCGTGGAGGATCCTGCCATTCTGGCCGAAGATTTCAGGCGCTGGCTGCGATCATCCATGGTCACCCGCGATCTCCATCCCGTCGATTAGCGGTCGCTCGGAGGCTGGCGGCGGCCTATAGCCATCGCTCAGGCCGTGGCGGACCGTATCGCCTCTGACAGATGGAAGGCGTTAAGCGCTTTCCAGTCGATGTGCACTGCCAGCACCTGGCCCGGCTCGGCCCCGCGCACTTCGATCGGCCCGGCGAGGCAGTGGCCGCGGCTGGGCGTGAACATGCGCGGCGGGTCCACATCCCAGCTTTCCGGCCGCTCAAGGTAGCCGTGGGGTCATGGGTGCGGACCATCAGCGTGTCGCCCGGGTCTACGGTCACGACGGCCGGGGCAGAGGCCGAGAAGAACTGGGTGACGGCTTCTGGGACTGGCTCAAGATGATGACCAATCAGTCCACCCCTGCATATGGTCGCGCGCGGTCTGGACGAGGTCCGCGGGGTTGCACTTCCCTCTGGTTCGGTGTGGTCGGGCGCTGACAGCTCACCACCTGCCGTGCCCATGAAGCAACGTTGCGGTCTTCGCGAGGCTCATGAGCCTCCGAGCGGCCCATGAGCACGCTCGCGACGCCGGGCAAAGCTCGGTGACAACCTTTCTGGCCGGGTGTGCCCGCCTTCTCTTGACCCTTCGGAATGACTGGTCCTATGCTTTGCGGCAGATGAACTATCAGTTCATCTGATGAGAACTCAAGGGAACCCAAAGTCAACGACTTGGTCGATGTGAGGTAGTGGATGCTTCGGCGCGGCCTACCAGGCCGCCTGGACGAAGCGCCGCGCTGGCCTCAGGGACAGTCGCCGTCTAAGGAGCTGTGACGATGCGGGCATTCCGTCTCCTCCTGGTGGGTCGGCGCATATCGAGGCGTAGCCAGATCCTGGCTATCGGTCCACGAGTGCCTGCGGCTCCACGACGCCGGCCTCCGACCGTCCAATACGGAGGGACTGCACAATCATGAGACGATGGGCGACCGCAATCGTGGCAGCCGTAGCGCTTCTGGTGGCCGGATGCGCGACGGGGACATCAGGGTCATCGCGGACCGGCGGCACGGTCACCTTCGCGCTGCCGGCCGGCACTATCCCCACCTACATATCGCCGTTCGTGGCCGGACCCGTCTCCAACAATGTGGATCTGTTCCAGTTCACCCCTTACCTGTGGAGGCCGCTCTATTGGTTCGGCATCAATGGGACGGTGAACATCAACTATCAACAGAGCATGGCGGATCCCCCGACCTACTCAAACGGCGGGAAGACCGTCACCGTCACCTTGAACCACAAGTTCACATGGCCAAACGGGAAGCCAGTGACCAATCGCGACGTCGAGCTCTGGCTGAACATCCTGAGGGTGGAGAAGGGCGAGTACCTGGGATACAGTCCCGGGAGCATTCCTGACGACATCGCCAGCATGAGTTTCCCGGCATCCAGCCCTTACCAGTTCAGCATCACATTCAATAAGGCATACAGTCCGCTCTGGGTGCTCTACGACGAGCTCAGCGAGATCGTGCCCATCCCCCAGTATGCCTGGGACAAGACATCGGCATCGTCTCCCGTCGGCAACTACGACACCACCGCGGCCGGGGCCAAGGCGGTATGGAAGTTCATGAACGCTCAGGCAACCCAGCAGGGCACCTACACCACCAATCCTCTATGGAAGGCCGTCGACGGACCGTGGACGCTCAGCGCCTTCTCGACCGTGACCGGCGCCTCGACGTTCGTGCCCAATAAGGCCTACACCGGACCTGACAAGCCCAAGATCGCGAAGTTCGAGGAACTCCCCTTCACCAGCACCAGCGCCGAATTTAATGCTCTCCGGTCTGGCCAGGTGGACTACGGCTATCTGCCGCCAGAGGACGCCTCCCAAGCCAGCTACTTCACTAGTCGCGGGTACAAGGTGAACAACTGGACTGACTACGGCTTCAACGGCATCCTGCTGAACTACACAAACCCGACGGCTGGGCCGCTCCTCAAGCAGCTCTACATTCGCCAAGCCATGCAGTCTCTGATCAACCAGCCGCAAATTTCTACGGACATCTGGCATGGCTTCGCGTTTCCGACCCTCGGGCCAATTCCCCAGACGCCCAAGACCTCCTTCCTGTCCAGCGCTCTGCAGCAGAACCCGTATCCGTACAGCCTGAGCCACGCGGTGTCCCTGCTGAGGTCACACGGATGGAACGTGGTGCCTAACGGTACCGACACCTGTGCCAAGCCCGGAAGCGGGCCCACGCAGTGCGGGGCCGGGATAGCCGCGGGAGCCAAGCTTGAAATGACGCAGGAGGTAGCCACGGGCTCCTCGCCGTTCCTGGCTGAGGTAGAGGACATGACCTCCAGCTGGAGAAGTGCCGGCATCAGCGTTGCCATTCAACAGAAGTCGCAGTCCTCCATCTTCGCCTCACTCGAGCCTTGCTCGGGTGGGAACGCGGGCTGCGGCTGGGCTATGGCAAACTTTGGCCAGCCTGGGTCCACAGCGACCTACTCGCCCCAGTACCTGCCTGCGCCCGGGCCATGGTTCGGCACGCATGCAGCTAATAACGTCGGAGGCTACAGCAGCGCCAAGATGGATCAATTGATCGCCACGACATACACCAATGGGTCAGTCCAGGCCATTCAGAACTTGGCCGAGTATTGTGCCACGCAGCTGCCGTTCCTTTGGGAGCCTAGCTACGCCTACCAAATCTCGGTCATCAGCCCGAAGCTTCAGGGGGCATTGCCTCAAGATCCGAACCTCAATCTGTACCCGCAGAACTGGTCGCTGAAGTGAGCGCTGCTGGGAACCAAGCACGATGCTGGCGTGCGGACCACTGCCGTCCGCACGCCAGTGCAGAGATCGTTGCCGCCATCCCATTGGATGGTTTGGCGGATCGGCGGACGGCAGTAAGGGGGCCAGGGGACTACTGGCGGATACAGATGCCGAGCAGGCGCCATCCGAATCAAGCCGGCCACCCCTAGACCTGCATCGCGGAAGATGAGGTCAATGCGAGCAGCGTCTGGGCGCGGAGAAATCTGAGAATGACGGCATACCTGACCCGACGGGCCCTCCACGCAGTGATCGTTCTATTTGGGGTGTCCCTCATTGTGTTCCTGCTTCTCCACCTGCTTCCGGGTGGCCCGGCCCGAGCAAGCTTGGGCCTACGGGCGAACCCCGCATCAATCAGGACGTTCAATGCCAAATATGGCCTGAATGAGCCACTGCCGATCCAATACGTGGTGTGGATTTCTCAGGTGCTCCGGGGGAACCTGGGCTTCTCCTATAAGCTGAACCAGAGCGTGGTCTCGCTGCTCGCCGAAAACATCCCCCGGACCTTGGTGTTGACGGGGCCGGCTACGGTCATAGCCATCGGCGTTGCCGTTCCGCTGGGCTTGCTCCAAGCCGTCAAGCGCAACAAGGCGGCTGACTACGCGCTGACGGGATTCGCCTTCATCTTCTATTCGATGCCTAGCTTCTTTCTTGGGCTGGTGCTGATCATTGTGTTCAGCGATGTCCTCCCGATCTTCCCCTCCACGGGGCCCACGGCGACGGCCTCTCTGGCCTCGCAGATTCCGAATCTGGTCCTGCCAGTGGCAACTCTCACGCTGGTCACGGTGGCCCTATTCAGTAGATACATGCGCTCGGCAGCGCTCGACAATCTTGCTGAGGACTACGTGCGCACGGCGAAAGCGAAAGGGGCGTCAATCCTTCGCGTCCTCTTCCGGCATGTACTTCCCAACTCCCTGCTACCGGTCATCACGTTGGTGGGGCTGAGCTTGCCCGGCATCCTGGGCGGCGCTTTGATCGTCGAATCGCTCTTCAACTATCCGGGCATGGGCTTGCTCTTCTGGAATTCGGCCCAAACCGAGGACTTCCCAGTCATGTTGGGCACCACCCTGGTGGTGGGCCTGGGAGTTGTCCTGGGATCCCTGCTGGCCGATATTCTCTACGGAGTTGCCGACCCTAGGGTTCGGTACCAGTGATCGGCAATGAGCGGCGAAGTGAGAAGGGAACAGTGAGCGTCGCACAAGCCGGCGTCATTGGGTCCGATAGCGGCGTCACGGTTACCTCGCTGCGGACGGCAGCATTGATTGTCTTTCGCCAAAATCGCCTCGCTCTCGCTGGGCTCGTAATTGTACTTGGATTCCTGCTCTTCTGTTTTATTGGACCGCTCTTTTATCACACGAATCAAATTGCAACTGACGTTCCGCTAGCCAACCAGCCGCCGAGCCTCAAACATCTGCTTGGCACGGACGACGCCGGATACGACGAGTTGGGGCGGTTGATGGTTGGCGGAAAGATCACGCTGTTTGTTGCTCTCGCTGTGGCAGTACTGGCGACCAGCTTCGGACTGATCTGGGGCTGTGTAGCTGGCGTGAGCCGGGGCGTCGTAGACAGCTTTATGATGCGTATCGTTGACGCTGCCCTGGCCATTCCCGGGATCTTTCTGTTGATCTTCCTGAACTCGATCCTGAAGCCCTCCGTGTTCGTGTTGATCTTCGTGATTACCGCGCTTGCATGGCTCGTTCCCTCGAGGCTGGTGCGGGCTGAGGTGCTCAGCCTAAGGGAGCGTCCCTTTGTTGAGGCATCGAGATCCGCAGGGGCGACTGGAGTGCGGATTGTGATCAGGCACCTGGTTCCCAATGTTTTCGGCACCGTTGTCGTGAATGCGACGTTTCAGGTTGCGGATGCAGTTCTGACGGTGGCTGCCCTGAGCTTCTTGGGCCTTGGCATACCGCCGCCGGCAGCGAATTGGGGGAGCATGCTCGCCAATGGTGTCAACTATACGTTTGCAGGATACTGGTGGCAGATTTGGCCTGCTGGACTCTGCATCGTCGCGGTGGTTGTTGGCTTCAACTTCATCGGTGAAGGTTTGCGGGACGCCATTGACGTGCGCTTGACGGCGGCCAGCAGTCGTTGACCTGGCGATGGCTATTTGGCTGCGGCGGGATGAGTTGTTGGCCGGAGATTGGGCGGGTGATGCGATGACGGTGAGGCTTGCGGTGTTGGGCAGTGGCCGCCACGGCGCCAGCGACAGGCAGCGGCGGGGGATGAGGGAGCTTGGTACGGTGGCTGAGGTGCGCGATGCTTGGGTCTTCTTGACCGGGGCGGCCGATGGTCTTGGACGGTCTGTCGCTCAGGAGTTGGGTCGGATCGGCGGTCTCGCGCTGGGTGTGGAGGGCATCGGCGGTGATGACGCACCCGGCGAGGTTCAGGTCTTCCAGCAGCGGCTCGAACCGGGTGATCTCGTTGGTCTTGCCGTCCACGTCCCGCTGGGACAGCACCGCGCCGGTCCGCTGGTCCGCGGCGGCGAGCAGGTGCATGGCCTGGCCGTCAGCAGCGGAATGCCGGGTGCCGCGCAGTGACTTGCCATCCACCGCGACCGCCCGCCGCCGGCCCGGCCCGGCGGCCTGACCAGCGACACGGCCGGCGAGCCACGAGCCGACCGCCACGTCCAGCGCGTCCGCGTCCAGCGCCTCCAGCACCCGGCGGACCGTGGCCTCATCCGGTGGTTCGAACCGGCCGGTCAGCGGATCGCGCCTGATCCCTAGCGCCGCCATCACCTGCGTCGGGGCATCGGCGACCCAATCGCCGATCGCGGTGAACGACCTGGCCCCGGCCAGCACTGCGGCCGTCGATGCCGTTAAAAGAGACCTCAGCGAATGCCGGATCCCGCGCGGGCGGCGGGGATCAGGCACCGCCGCCAGGTAGGAGGCCAGGGCCGGGCCCGGAAGGGAAACCGGTTCCGGGACAGCATCGATCAGGGACAATGAAAGGGCAGGCACGGCGTTCCGAAGTGATCATGGGAGTAGACACCCACATGATCTTGGAAACCGTGCCTGTGCACTTGCCGACACGCCACAGCGTGTAGCAAGCCCTTAAACGGACATCACGCCACTATGCCGAGACCCTGGCGTGCGGAGTGCTGTTGGCCATACGCTGCGTATGTCTGAGATAATGGACAATGAGCCGTTGTAAACTGCTCTGGCGAGGCCCACTTGTTTGAGAACCTGCTACTTGGAGTGGCATCCGCGTTGCTCGCCTCGGCGGTCATTACTGTGTGGCTCGCGCTCAGGAAGCGATCGGCATCTGCGCTGTCAGATCTGCCTGCGACGTTGCGTCTCGCGAGGCGGCTTCACGTTCTGGGCATGCGGAACTTCTACGGTTAACGCTCGGACTATCAGAGATACCGCGGCACAGCGACGCTTATGGATTACTTCCGCCTTGCCCAGACCAGCGTGGAGATGGCGGCATATTGGATTTCCTATGGTGTGGAATCACAGGGTCTGGCAGAGGAGGTGTGCGACCTCCTGTCCGAGCGTCTGGCTCTATCAGTTACCCTCGCGATCATCGACCCGTACAGCGCTCATCTTGATGCGCTGGCCAGGCATCTGAACAAACCGACAGAGGAAATTCGCGACCGGATTATCAAATCACTTGTGCAACTGACCTCGGCCCGCGCTCGACTGCAGGAGTCGACGCGAGCCCGTTACCAAATTAGAACTTATGATTCCTTGCTGGTAGCCTCAGTAATTGTGCTCGATTCTAAACGAGCCGACAGGGAGAATTCAGCTAGACATTGAGCCATATCATGCCGCTCAACACAAGAGCTTCGCCATTGAGATCAGTCGCGGCGAATCATCGCATATCAGAATCTAACTGACTGCTGGGCTCAACTGATTTCTGATGCCAAGGAGCTGAGAGGCGTTTTCAGGCAGACGACTCAGGTCGTCAACCAAGCGAACCTTCGAGGTGGATAAGTGCCTCAGACCGCGCCGATTACCTCGTTCTTTGTGGCCGCCCATGCTCTGATTCGGCGCAATGATCGGTATCTTGCGCTGCGGAGGTGCGGCAGCGAGGGGTATCGACCTTCGCGATGGGAATTGCCTGGGGGAACAGTCGAGGCCGGTGAATCAGTCGTAGATACTTTGGTCCGAGAGATAGCTGAGGAGACTGGGCTTGAAGTCGATCTCGGCCCAGTTCTGCATGTCGCATCCCAGCCGGCGTGTTGGGCACCGCGGCCGCCGCGGCGAGCCGGTGCCGGGTCTCAACCGCAGGACCGGGTCCCGCATGTCCGTGCGGGCTTGACCTGACTTGGCTCACGATCATGGGGTTCTGACAGGCTCGGGGCTATGACCTGCGGGTTCTCGGGCTTTGCGCTTCGGTTTTGCGCACTAGCCGGGGGTTCTAGAGTGGCCCGGTGCCCTATATCCGGACGGTGAAGACGTCGTCGGGCGCGACCGCACGTACGGGGACTCGTCAAAGTGGGCGGCTTAAATGTCGCCTGATAGCCTCTACTCTTGGGACAATTGGCGATTCCAGCCGCTGGACGCGCCCGCTAGTTTCATCCATATCTGCGGCGCCCTCGCCGCAGATATGGATGAGAGGATCACCAGTGAAGCGATTCAAGCGGCGAGTAATCGGTGTAGTTGTGGCAGCCGTTCTTGGAACGGTGGGGGTGGGCGTCGGGACCGTCGCTACCGCGACGTCGGCGATGGCCGACGCCGGTGACACGTGCGGCGGCTCTCCAATCGGTACCTTCGGCACAGCCGACGGCTGGGTCGTGCAGTGCCAAGACTTCGGGATTTTTGGAGCGGGCTGGGTTTGGCTGTACCCGATCTCTGGGGGCACCAGTGACGGGGGTAATGGGAAGATTCATCCGCCCCTCCAGTCGTAATACCCCTAGGCCTTCGCGGCACGGAGGACTGGGCCCAGAGCACCGGAAGCCAGGGGCAAGCGTTTCGCCGGGCTCCCAAATAGCCGGCGCGCCTGGCACGCGGCGGACGATCCTTCCGGCTCCGTGCGACCAGGAGCGCTCCGACTTCGTTGCGGTCCAGGCCAGTGGCGTGGGATTCGTAGTCGATCCGCGGCCTGCGAAAATGGGCGGCCGGGGAGTGATCGAGCAAGTCTTCCTCGACCGCCCACTTGTACAGACCCGCGATGGTGGACAGCCGCGGGTGACCGTGGCGCGTGCCCGTCCGGCGGCTTCGAGGTCGCGGGCGAACAGCTCGATGTCGGCGCGGCGGGCAGGGAGCAGGGCGAGGTGGCGGAGGCGGCACCACGCGGCGAACTGGCGCAGGTCCAGTGCGTACGCTCGCGGGTCAGGCCTGAGTACCCGGCCAGGAACCCGGCTAACGCCAGCTTCTCGGCGTGGGAGAACGTCGGCTCGGGCGCTTCCGCAGTTTCCGTGCCTGCCCGCGCCAACCGTAACTCCGGGACTGCAGTTAGCGGACGCACGGCCCGCCGAGCATCGCGGATCGCGTAGGACGCCGGGCCTACCGGTGGTGGGGGCTTGGGCGCGCAGGCGTGTGATCTGCGGCTTTGCAGCTCGTGCGGGTGATAATTGGCGCGCCACCACCGCGTATTAGCGTCGGCACGGAGGTTGAGATGGCTCAGAAAGTGATCGTCGCGCTGGAAGATGACCTGGATGGCAGCGTGGCCGATGAGACGGTGCGGTTCGGCCTCGACGGCGCCGACCTTGAGATCGACTTGAGCGCCAAGAACGCCCGTTCGTTCCGCTCGCAGATCGCGCCGTTCATCGAGCATGGCCGCAAGGTCAGCCGCGGATCGGCTCGCCGGGCTGTACGGACTGCGGTCGGTCGGCAGTGCAGCGGCGAAGTCCGCGCCTGGGCACGAGAGCACGGCATCGCCGTCAAGGAGCGCGGGCGGATCCCAGTCAGCGTGGTGGAGCAATACCAGGCCGCCGCCGGAGGACGCTGACCACAGCCGAAGCAGCCAGCGAACCGCAGATCAAGTACCGATCACGGACGGACGGTCGGCCAGGCCGGAACGGCTGTCGCGCGTGCCGCCGAGTATGAATGTCTGCTGATTCGGTCGGCTCATGCCCTTGCCTGGATGCAGATCAATTGTTCAGTGTCTGATGTCGATGCGCATCGACGTCAGGCGGGCGAATGTCGCCTTGCCTGTGCCGAACAGTTAGGACTGGGGCAGCCCTGCATGGACTTCCTCGCGAAGAGCGTCCAGCGAGCCCCGCGCCATGATCACCACATGCCTGACTGGTGCGCTTCTCGGCCCGGCCGTGTGCGCGTCTTTCGGAGGTGTGGCCCGGCGGGACGTCCTTCCGGGGCAGGCGGCGGAGCCGGGTGAGCAGTCCGGCTGGTTGCCCTTGACCGTGACCAGGTAATGGGCGCCGCGCTTATGCAGGTAAGCCGCGTGGCCGCGCTGGGCGTGGATGGCGTCCATGCTGATGAGGGCATCTTTCAGGTCCGGTATCTGGTCCAGGAGGCTGGCCATCATCGTGATCTCGTTTGTCTTGCCGTCGACGGCGACCTGGGCGAGCACGGTGCCGGTGGCGTGATCCAGGCACGCCATCAGGTGCGGCGCGGTGCCGCCGGGGGGCCGGGCGCCGCGCAGGGTCTTGCCGTCTATTGCCAGCACGACCCGGTGCTTCGCTTTCCGGATCGCGGCCAGCCGTGATCTGACCCACCCGCCGATGGCGGCATCCAGCGCGGCCGGGTCAACTGCGGTCAGCACCCGCCAGATCGTGGCCAGGTCCGGGACCGCCCCGCGCCGCAGCCCCAGCCCGGCCCGGAGCCGGGCCGGGGCGTCAGCGGCCCACTCCGCGATCGCCGCGTACGACCGCGCTCCCGCCAGGGTCGCGCAGACCGCCACCGCGAGCACCGCCGCCAGGGAGTAGCGGGTCCCGCGCCGGTCGCGAGGATCCGGCACCATCGCCAGGGCGTCCAGCAGCCCGGCCGGCGGGGTGTTCCCGGCATCGGGCGCGATGCGGTTCAGCCTGGTCGGCTGGCCAGCAGCCAGCCCGGCACGAGGAGATGACATGGCAGGCACGGCCTTCGGCAGCGATCACGGAGTTTGGCGATTTCATGATCACCGCCATGCCGTGCCTGCACCCGTAACGCCAACACCCCGGCGTGTCACGCCAAACCCGCAGGTCAGAACAACCTCAGTCGACTATGCAAAGGCCCTGGCACCCGTTGCCCGGCAGGAAGAGTCGGCTGGAGGCTGAATCTCGCCGATATTGCCGTCGCGGTCAATCGGGATCTTGACTCCGAGCCGGGTCGTCGGAATGAGGTACTGCTGGGTCGCGACGTTCGCCCAATGGCGGGCTGCGTGGCCCTCGGCAGCGAGGAAGATCTAGTCGCATTTGTTCATACTTCAGCACGGATCTTCGGACACAATCACCCTGCTAGTGATCCGGTGAGGACCGGAGAATTGGCGCGGACGCGGAATCTGTCCGATCGAGCCGTGGAGGGAAAACGATTAGCTGCGAGGTGGTAAGGAACACGCGACCTTGCAGTGTGAAGTGCAGATGAGAACTGAGGAGAGCAGATGACGGGTTGGGTTAGAGCGGCATGGGCCTACCGGGCGCCGCGGGTGCTGCTGGTGACTGTATTCGTTGCTGCACTGGGGTTGACCACGGGCGGGCGGGCGTCGGCCAGCCAACAACTCCCGACGTTCCACGCGGGATCGCGCGCAGCCGTGCTGGGCACCCCCAATGGGGGGAACCTGGCGGTGTTCTTCAACTCCGACGGCTTTCTGAAGTTGGACTTCTATCTGGTAACGCAGAACCGATGGACCGGGCCGCAAGTGTTGCCCGGAACTATCCACGAGTTCGACTCCCCTGTCGCGATCGGCTCTCCCGATGGCGGCAACATGGCCGTGTTCTTCAAGGACATCGGCGGCAAGCTGGAATACGACTACTACAACGTGGTCCTCAACGCCTGGGGTGGCCCGTTCCAGCTGTCGTCTGACATTCAGGGAGATCCCGCGGTGATCGGCGACACAAAGGGCGGCAACATCGCCGTGTTCTTCCGCGACTCGCACAACCACCTCAATGAGGACTTCTACTTCGGGCCGAGCAACACCTGGAGTGGAGTCTTCCCGATCGCCACGGCGATCGATGACTCGCCGGTCGCGATCGGCGATCCGAACGGCGGCAACTTCGCCGTGTTCTACACCTCGAACAGTGTCCTGCTGGAAAGCTTCTACATGGTCGCGCAGAACAAATGGAACCCCCCGGTCGCGCTGGCCACGAATGTCAAGGGCCCGGCCACGGTGCTGGGTAGCCCGGACGTCGGCAACCTCGCGGTATTCTACGTGACCAGCACGGACACTAACAATGTCGCTTCTGTGCGTGAGATCTACTATTTCAACGCGACCAACAGCTGGGGCGGACCATACACGCTGCCCGGCGCCAGCGGGCCTAATGTGAACGGACCGGTTGCGGCTATCGGCAGCCCCAATTCTGGCGATATCAGGGTCTACTTCAACTACAGCTCGAACGTGCTCCTGGCCGAAGACGTGTACCACGTAGCCACCAACACCTGGTCGGGCCCTACCACACTGAGGGACGTCAACGGCAGTTCGTCCCAGTTGATGCCCCCGACCCAGCCCACCGCCGTGGGCGATCCCAGCGCCGGCTCCAACCGCGCGGTGTTCTTCAACTGCTGCGCCAGGTCGAACGTCGACCCCAATGTCCCATTTACTGGGCCCCTCTTCGATTTGGAAATGGCCTACTCCCTCGCCGGCACCGGCACATGGACCTTCAGCCTGCTCGCCTTCCCGTTCACCTGACCGGTGGTGGGTTAGTCGCAATGACGCGTAGTTAAAGTGCCTGGCCTGAACTGGGTTCATGATCGGCGTGTCGCGGGTTAATACGAAGGAACTCCTAGCAGATCGATCGATGTCGAATCGCCGGTCTGCCAGGAGTTCCGTTGTTATCGTGCCGTATCCCGGGGCAGAAGTCTGCCCCCGACATGTCGTGTTGTCGGCTGGCGTTGGTTCATCAGCGATCCGCGCCTCGGGTGCGCCGGTATCCGCCGGATACCACCGACCGGCAATGGGCGGTGATAGATCCGTTGCTGCCGGACCCGGCGTGGCTCGGGCAACGGGGCGGACGGCCGGAGCGGCATTGCCGGCGCGCGATCGTGGATGCGATCTTCTACCTGGTCGATAACGGCATCAAGTGGCGGGCGATGCCGGTCGATTTCCCGCCGTGGTCGACGGTCTACAACTTCTTCGCCGCCTGGTCGGCGGCGCGTGTCACGATCGACCTGCCGGACACACCGCGACAACGCGTCCGGCTCGCCGAAGGCCGCACCGCTACCCCGACGGCCGCGGTCATCGACTCGCAGTCGGTCAAAGCTGCCGCCTCGATCTGGCGATCCAGCCGCGGTTGGGACGCGGCCAAGAAAATCAACGGCCGTAAACGCCACATAGCCGTGTCTGCTGGTCTGGGACGACCAGGCCGCGATAGACGGCTCCGTAGATCGTCTCGACGCTTAGATGCCAGAACGGCCGACGTGGCCAGCGGCGCCGCGGCCAGCCACTGATCTGCCGCGGGGACCAGTGCTTGGCCAGCCTGCCGGCAACAGCGACGCGCAGGGTCGCATCAACGGCCAACCGCCGCGGTCGGGGCCGCCGCCGCCGCTCATAGGCCCGGTTATGCGTGAACCACGGCTGGTAGCGACCATCCGGCTTCCGGTTGCGAGCGATCTCCCGATAGACCGTCTGACAACTCTTCCCGATCGAGCCGCGATCGCTTTGACAGGCTCACCGGCCGCCAGCCCGTCGGCGATCTCAATACGGTCGTCCTGACTCAAATAACGTCTGCTGATCTGCGTGTCGACGAACTGCACCCGGCCAGCGTCGATGAACTACAACGACCCACAACTCTGCGACACGCCGACCGCCAACGACGAAGCCTGACCACTCCAGCCCTGCCTGATGAGCTCGAAGAAGCGGCGTTTGGTCTCAGCAGAGGCCCTGTTCCACGCCCGATACGGCATTGCGGATCCTTCCGATCAGGAGTCGCAACGACCGTTAGAAACTGCCGCGCGTATCGACGGCAAGACCGTCACCCGGTTCCTGGGAACGAGTCAAGACTGGTCGTCCCGCTCCGGTCTAACGCTTACACGCTCG
This sequence comes from uncultured Actinomycetota bacterium, assembly GCA_963720595.1. GTDB lineage: Bacteria > Actinomycetota > Actinomycetes > Streptosporangiales > Streptosporangiaceae > Chersky-822. The sequence continues at coordinate 37,800 of CAVRFY010000002.1, forward strand.
TGACCGGGATGCCGATCGCGGCCATGCGGCGGCGCCTGAAGTTCGCGAGCCTCTTTTACGACCGGCTGATCTTGGAGACGGGCATCTTCAGGGTCCATGCCGGCCCGGACGGGTTCTCAAGCTTCATTGTGCCTCCCACCCAGCGGGACCCGGCACGCTGGCAGACCCCGACGGAAAGGCATGCGGCAACCGGCGAGCCCTTCACGGTCATGCTCACCTCCGAGGGAAGGCCAGATGCGACACCCATCCGGTGGTCTCGTCGGTGGCCTCGGTCTCCTGGACTGCGACTCTTCACCCTTTCGAGAATGAACTGCCGCTTGGCACAGGCTGGGTGGACTTCCGCAAGTCGGTTGACCCAGCAGGCGAGATCGCTCGGCTAGCTCAGCAGTGGACTCGCGCTGATGAGCGTAACCAGGCCCTCCAGACCGCCGTACCGGACCGCTTCGCCCGCCAGGTCGTCATCGACAGCGCCAATCGTGATCTCGTGCTCGCCGCGGTGGCAGGGGGCGCCGTGACCATAGATCCGTTCCATATGGAGGTCGTCGCGCAGCGATTCCGGGATGAGACTGGCTGGCGGTTGCGCGCCGGGCCGGATCACCGGCGCGCAGCAGCCAGAACTCCTCCTGCTGGCCGATATGCGCAAGATCCCAGACGAGCGGACTCATGAGCGGGTCGTGCTGGGCGACCAGGATCGGCTCGTCCAGATTGGTGAGCGTCAGTGTGCGGTCACGTGGTTGCAGAAGGCCGCGAATGACATCGTCACGCATGTGCCAACTGACCTTCCCCCCGTTCCCCGGACACCTGACCTGAGGTGGCCGGTGGCCACCGGGAAGGATGTCCGTCATGCCCGCACCCACCCCCCGGAGTTCCGGCAGCGCGCGGTCGAGCTCGCTCGTGAGGGAGCCGCGCCGGTCGCCAGGATCGCGAAGGATCTCGGGATCAGCGAGTCCTGCCTGCGGAACTGGATGGCACAGGCTGATGCCGGTGAGAACGGCGGCCCGCGGCTTTCCAGTACGGAGAAGAAAGAGCTCGCCGAGCTGCGCCGCAAGAACAGGCTGCTGGAGCAGGAGAACGAGATACTGCGGCGCGCTGCGGCGTATTTCGCGCGGGAGAATGTTCTCCCTAAATAGCGTTCCGGCTGGTCCGTGAACTCGCCGCTGATGACATGGATGTCGCGGTGGCCTGCCGGGCGCTCGGTGTTTCGCGGTCAGGGTATTACGAGTGGGAAGGACGGCCGGAATCATCGCGCGAGTCCGGGAACAGGGACCTGCTGAAGCTGATCGAGCGGATCCACGCCGAGTCGCGGGGCAGCTACGGCTCCCCGCGCGTGGCCGCCGAGCTGCGGCTGGGCCTGGGCATGGACGTGAACCGCAAGCGGGCCGGGCGGCTGATGCGCCAGGCCGGCATCCAGGGCATCTACCGCAGGCGCGGCCGGAAGAACCTGGTGAACACCGCGACCGAGGAGGACCTGGTCAGGCCCGCGTTCACCGCGGACTGGCCGGACGCGCTGTGGCTGACCGACATCACCGCACAAGGATCGAAGCTGGTCGGCGATTTACGAGGCCCGGCGGCACCCTGAGGAACCGATCGGTATCGACTGGTGTCAGGAGGTCCATGCCGCCCTGAGGCGTGTCAGTAAAATACATCGACGGTCACGTAGGCCGGTGACATTACGTCTGCGTACTGTTCATCTGGCGGTGGTAGGCGGAGTCCATGTCGGCCGCGCTGACGGCTTGCGGCGCAGGGCATTGCGCCGGCAGGAGCGGGTCGGGTATCCGGTTGCCGAGTCGCAGCAAGCTGGCTCCGATTAGTGCAACCGCCAGGGCGCCGCCCCACCAGATGGCGTCGGGTGATGTTGCGAGCAGCGCGCCGCCGGCCGCGGGGCCAAGGGCCACGCCTACCGCGGAGCTGAGGCCGTAGAGCGACATGTAGCGGCCGAGCAGATGCGGCGGTGCGAGGTCGGCGACGATTGGGCCGAGCAGGATGAACTGCGCGCACTCACCGATCGCGATCACGATCGCGACCCCGGCCAGGACGGCGGTAGCGGTGAGCGTCGAGCTCGTTAGCGTTGCGAGCAGGACCGCGAGCAGGCCGATGGCAAAGAGCGCGCTGGTCGCGGCAAGAGCGTGTGTGCGGCGCATCCGCTTGACGACCCGTGTGGCCGGGATCTGCGCGACGACGACGAAGAGGGTGTTGATGAGCAAGACGATGCCGATCTCGCCCGGCCCGACTGGCGTGTGCGCCTTCGCAAACGGCGCGAGGATGTTGATAAAGAACGCGCCGCCGGTCATCACGAGCACGATGTTGGCGGCGATCAGGATGAGGAGGAGCCGGTCGTGAGCGACTGCCCGGAAGCCTGTTCCCCGGTCGCTGGCCGGCGCAGCTTTGGCAAGGCGGGGATTCGGGATCCCCGCGAGCACCACCAGCGCGGAGGCGGCGAGGGTGAGGCCGTCGAAGAGGTAGAGCGCCTGGAACGCGCGCAGGTCATCGGCGGCAGCGATGATGAAGCCCGCCACCGTCGCGCCGGCACCGAAACCGAAGTTGGCTGCGACTCGGCTGAGCGCGATCGAGGAGGCGCGCTGCTCCGCTGAGACCAGGGTCAGGCTCAGAACCTGGTTCGCGGTGCTCGCGACTCCCCACCCGGCGCCGCCGACGGCCGAGCAGACGAGGGCTTGCCAGGGACGGTCGACGAATGCGAAGCCCGCGTAGCCCAGTGCGCTGGCGAGAGTGCCGGTGATCAGGATCGGCTTGGCGCGGAAACGATCGAGCAGCGCACCCGAAAGGGGCGTGACGAGCGCCGCCGTGCCCATGACCGCCGCCAGCACCAGCCCCGCGGTCGCCGTCGGGAAGCCGCGGGCGTGGTGCAGGTAGATGATCTCGAAGGGAAGGACCAGTCCAGTGCCGAATGCGAAGCCCGCGCGCCCAGCCTGAAGAACAAGGACAGGCCCCGGCAGGCCCGTGCGCCAGCCGGCGAACACACGAGCGAGTGTCCTGCTCACTTGCTTGCTGCGGTTGGCTGCTTTCCCGTGCATGCCTGAGACTCGCGCGTTCATCGGCGCCCGCGGCGGCGGCGATCGAGAACGGCGGACGCCACGCGCCCGGCCGATGCGGACGATTCCATCGTCAAACCTTCCAGGGTCGTTTCCGGCTGCTGCGGCCACGATCCGGCGGGCGGATCGTCCGGGCGGTCGGTGGTGCATACACCGCGGCGCCGGGAAACTGGGCGCCCGCGGGCCGCCCAGTTCGCGCTGCGGGCGGTGTATATACCGGGCGGAGGGCGGGCGTGGTGCGGAAGGAAGGAGCACAGTGACGGATTCCGGTACACCTCAACAGGGCCCATCGCCGTTCCATGATCTGGAGGCCTACATCGCGGTACCGCGCGTTGGCGGCCTCGCGCTCAGCCCGGACGGCACCCGACTGATCACCTCGGTCGCCACTCTCGATCCGAAGAAGACGCGCTATGTCAACGCGCTCTGGGAGGTCGACCCGGCCGGCCAGCGGGCGCCCCGCCGCCTGACGCGCAGCGCGAAGGGCGAGTCCGGCGCCGCGTTCCTCCCCGACGGATCGCTGGCTTTCGTCAGCGGGCGTCCCGATCCGGACGTCAAGGATTCCGACGACGACAGGGCCGCGCTCTGGCTGCTGCCCGCTGGCGGCGGCGAGTCCCGAGTGATCGCGACGCGACCCGGCGGCGTGTTCGGCGTCGTCGTCGCGCGCGACAGCGGCACGATCGTGGTGGCGTCCGCGACGCTGCCCGGTGGCGACACCCGCGATGAGGATGAGCGCCGGCGTAAGGAACGCAAGGACCGCAAGATATCCGCGATCCTGCACGAGACCTATCCGGTCCGGTTCTGGGATCACGACCTCGGCCCGGACGCGCCGCGGCTGTTCGCTGGCACGGCCGACGCCGATCGCGCCGACGTGGCCGCTGGCGCCGAGCCGGAGCGTCTCACGTTGCAGGACCTGACGCCCGACGCCGGACGGGCACTTGCCGGCGGCGATGCCGTCTACGACATCTCGCCCGATGGCGGCCGGATCATCTGCACCTGGTCCGTGCCGGAGCAGGGCGGCGCTCGAGTGGCCGTGATGTCGATCGACGTGGCCAGCGGCGAGCGGACCGCCCTGCTGAACGACCCGGACTACGAGTACGGCGGACCGCGCATCTCGCCCGACGGCCGCACGCTTGCCCTCGTCGTGATGCGCCGCGAAGTCGTCGACAAGGCCGCCGACCAATGGCTGTCGCTCGTCGATCTCGGCACCGGCGAGGTCCGGCCGTTGACTGCTGACTGGGACCGGTGGCCGGGGCGTCCGGCGTGGGCTCCGGACGGCTCCGCCCTGATCGTCTCGGCCGATGAGCAGGGCTCGTCGCCGCTGTTCCGCGTCGACGTCGCCACCGGCGCCGTACGCCGGCTGACCGGCGATCGCGGCGCGTACACCGACGCCCAGGTCTCGCCGGACGGCCGCTACGTCTACGCGTTGCGGTCCGCGATCGACGCGGCACCAGCACCGGTACGCATCGACGCGGCGCGCGCGGACCAGCAGCCGGAGTTCCTGCGCGGCCCGGCCGAGCAACCCGCACTGCCCGGTTCGCTCACCGAGGTCACGGCGACCGCCGAAGACGGCTCACCGCTGCGCGCGTGGCTGGTGCTGCCCAAGGGCGCATCGGCCGACTCGCCCGCGCCGCTGCTGCTGTGGATCCACGGCGGCCCGCTGGGCTCCTGGAACGCGTGGGCGTGGCGGTGGAACCCCTGGCTCGCCGCCGCGCAGGGATATGCGGTGCTGCTGCCGGACCCGGCGATCTCCACCGGATACGGCTGGGACTTCATCCAACGCGGCTGGGGAGCGTGGGGTGCGGCGCCGTACACCGACCTGATGGCTCTCACCGACGCCACCGTGGCGCGCACCGACATCGACGCCAGCCGAACCGGTGCCATGGGCGGATCGTTCGGCGGCTACATGGCCAACTGGGTCGCCGGCCACACCACCCGGTTCAAGGGCATCGTGACGCACGCGAGCCTGTGGGCACTCGACCAGTACGGCCCGACCAGCGACACGTACCACTACTGGCGCCGAGAACTCGCCGTCGAGCGGATGCTCGACAACAGCCCGCACCTGCACATCGACGCGATCCGTACGCCGATGCTGGTCATCCACGGCGACCGTGACTACCGGATCCCGATCGGCGAAAGTTTGCGGCTCTGGGCCGAGCTGTACGAACGGCATCTGGGCGCGGACGGCACCACGCCACACAAGTTCCTCTACTTCCCGGACGAGAGCCACTGGGTGCAATCGCCCCAGCACGCCAAGGTCTGGTACGACACCGTGTTCGCGTTCCTCACGTCGACCGTACTCGACGGAAAGTGGGAGACACCCGACATCCTGCGGTGACGTCGGTGTCTGTGGAGCCGGCGCTGTTGCCTTGCCCCGGCGCTGGACATGGTGAAGCCTCGGGGTCTGTGTTTCAGATCGCCGGCGTGAGCTCAGTGAACGCAGCCGCGACTCGGAGCAGGAGTGGGGTTTCGATGGCGATTTCGTCGTGGCCGCGCCGCAGGTTCTGCATGAACGCGAGACCGGCGACGATCACTTGAGCGGTGCGGTCGGCGCGCAGGCCGCACGGGTCGTAGCCGGTGTTTGAGTCTGCTGTGATCGCCCTCGATGCGGTTGTTCTCTGGTTGACAACAACGACGTTGGACGGCGGCGCGACAGGTGCCTTCGGATCGTCCACCGCCTCTGTCACCGGGGCGCCGTGGGCTGTTTCTACGCTGAGCCCGTCCCCGGTGACTCGCCGGCCAAACGCTCGCCGATCCCGCGGCCACCGGCTCTCGACGTGCTCGCTCGTGTGGACCTTCACTCGCCACACCGTCGCCGCCGGGTGACACGGCGTCCACTGGTTGGCGATCGCTCGAGCGAGGGCGTCGACGTCACCGCCCTCGACGTCATCGAGGTCCATGTCATCTAGCTCTGGGGCGTCGTGGTCGCCGACGGTCCGACCAAGCTTGTCGCCGCTCGCGCCGTCCACGGCATACTCGACGACGGTGAACTCGAATCCTGCGCCGTCCATCAGCGTGGTCACCCCTAGCTAGTATGGCAACCACAGCTGTGACCCGAACCATGCAACCAGCGCCGGCATCGAGTCCTTCACGATGGGCTGCTCATGCGGCTCGCCGCTGTGCCGCCACGTAATCACCGGGAACGACTGGCGGATCCCCGCGCTCCAACTGCGCTACGGAGATCACTGGGTTCCGGTGTTGTCCGCGCGCATTCGCGGAACGAGTCGCCCGATGTGCGCTGCCGACGCCAAGGCGAGCTGACCAGACGCGTTCGTGGCCGAAGCATCATCCGGTCGGCGACGCGCTTCCGCCCGGCGTCACGGTGACAACGTCGACCACGAAAATCAGCGCCTCGTTCGGCCCGATGGCCGTACCGGAGCCGGCCGCCTTGTAAGCGAGGGGATGACGGGATCGCAAGAACCCGCCGATCTCCGGTTCGCGCACCGATCAGGCCCTGGTTCCACCCATCGATCACGCTCGCGGTGCCGAGCGGCGACACCGTGAACGTGTTGGTCGGGCCGTTGTTCCACGACGCGTCGAACGGCTGGCGATTCGTCCAGTGCAGGCCGACGTACTTCACGTCGAGCGAGTCGCCGGCCTTGGCCGCCGGTCCCTGCCCCGGGATCGCGTCGGCGATCTCCAACTTTGTCGGCGGAGGTGTACAGGCGGCCGACGCCGGAACCGACACCGTCGGTTCGACCGAAAGGTTCGTCGCGACTGACATCAGGCAACCGCCGACGGCGACCGCGGCGTGCTTGGCCGGGCGATGACTCGCCGCCGGGGTGGGCGTCGAGGACGACCCGCACGCGGCCAGTGCGGCCACGACGAACGCGGAAAGCAGGACCGCGAAGAAGCTTCAATGGGTACGAACGCGCGAAGGTTACCCGCTACGCCGCGTCCCCGGCGGGCACGTCCGGCGCGATCTCAGCACTCGTCGATGTCGACGGGGTTGCCTCGTTTACTCGGTTTGCACCGCTCGCGTAGGCGGCGGCGACCTTGGCCCGATCGAAGACCCGCCAGGTCGCGGCCGACACGAGAATCGCGACGACGAAGCCGACCCAATACGGCGCCGAGAGCCCGAAGGCGGTGGCGAGTGCGCCACCGAGGATCGCACCGACACAGTTGCCACCGGCGCTCACGAAGAGATTCGCGCTGCCGACCCGGCCGAGCATCTCAGGTGGTGTCAGTCGCTGGCGCAGCGACACCGAGGCGATTGTCCAGAGCGCGCAGTGGATGCCGAACGCGAAGAAGATCGCTCCGACGGCGTACGCATTGTAAGACGTGGCGAGCACCACGTGAGTCGCCGCCTCGACCAAGAGGCCGATCCGGATCGTCCACGTGACGCTGAACCGCGCGATGATCCGGTCGCCGAACGCGGACCCGAGCAGACCGCCGACCGCGAGGCAGCTGAACAGCGCGCCGTAGCCGACCGAGCCCACATGCAGCCGGTCCTTGGCCAGCAACACGAGAACGCTCAGGGCCGCGGTCAGGGTGACGTTCAATAGGCCGATCAGTATCGCCATCGTGCGCAGCAGACGTTGCCGGACAAGCCATCGCAGCCCGCTGATCATGTCCGACCACACGGAGGCCGGCCGCCGATGTGTCCCGGTGGTGTGGCTGCGGGCGGCCGCGCTCCGCGCGCGGAATGAGCCGCCGATCAGGCCGACGAGGACGGCGCTGGCCGCGTACGTACCGGCATTGACGATGAACGGCAGGCTCGGCGTGACCGCGTAGAGGAAGCCGCCCAGTGGTCCCGCGAACAGGCCCGCGGTGAGCATCGATCCGCCGGCGAGCCAGCCGTTGGCCCGCTCGAGCAGCGATGGTGGCACGAGAGTCGGAGTGAGTGCCTGGCTGGCGGATCGGAATGTGACCTCGCCGACGGCAGTGATGAACAGGACGCCGTAGAGCAGCCCGATGCTGGCGTGGTCGGCGAGGAGTGCAATGCCGAGGACCGCGAGGGCGACTACCCGGATCCAGTCAGTCGTGACCATGATCCGACGGCGATCCAGTCGATCGACGAGCACGCCGCCCGGGAGCGCGAAGATCAGCCAGGGCAGCCACGCGACGGTCGCGGCGATCGAGACGACGAGCGGATTGCTTGTGCGGGATGCGACGAATAGCGGCGTCGCCACGTTCGCGAGTCCAGTGCCGATGGCGGATGTGGTGCTCGCCGCCCAGAGCTTGGCGAACCGGCCACCGAGTCGGACCTTGACGACCGGCGGCCCGGTCGAGGGATCACTTAACGGAACGCCCGGCGGATCGACGGACGGCTCGCCGGACGGACGGGTCGGCGGATCGTGCGGCACGGCCAGCGCGGTTTGATCATCGGTCTGCCCCGTAGCCGTCACGGCGGGTCAAGCTTGCTGCGGTTGGCTGCTTTCCCGTGCATGCCGGAGACTCGCGCGTTCATCGGCGCCCGCGGCGGCGGCGATCGAGAACGGCGGACGCCACGCGCCCGGCCGATGCGGACGATTCCATCGTCAAACCTTCCAGGGTCGTTTCCGGCTGCTGCGGCCACGATCCGGCGGGCGGATCGTCCGGGCGGTCGGTGGTGCATACACCGCGGCGCCGGGAAACTGGGCGCCCGCGGGCCGCCCAGTTCGCGCTGCGGGCGGTGTATATACCGGGCGGAGGGCGGGCGTGGTGCGGAAGGAAGGAGCACAGTGACGGATTCCGGTACACCTCAACAGGGCCCATCGCCGTTCCATGATCTGGAGGCCTACATCGCGGTACCGCGCGTTGGCGGCCTCGCGCTCAGCCCGGACGGCACCCGACTGATCACCTCGGTCGCCACTCTCGATCCGAAGAAGACGCGCTATGTCAACGCGCTCTGGGAGGTCGACCCGGCCGGCCAGCGGGCGCCCCGCCGCCTGACGCGCAGCGCGAAGGGCGAGTCCGGCGCCGCGTTCCTCCCCGACGGGTCGCTGGCTGCGTGAAGATACTCGTTATCGGTGGCTCGCGGTTCGTGGGCCCGATCGTATTGAAAAAGCTGACTCAGCGCGGCCATAAAGTGACTGTGTTCAACCGCGGCCAACACAAGACCGAGTACGGCGACGGTGTCGAGTTTGTGAGAGGCGACCGCCACCAAGGCTTCAAGCTGAAGCAGCACTTCGACGTCGTGATAGATATGGTGGCCTCCAAGGGCGAAGACACGAAGCGAGCGTTGGCCGACCTGTCATTCGATTTCTTTGTGCACATGAGTTCGGTGGCCGTGTACGAGAAATCGGAGCTCTTCCCGCTGACCGAAGACGCGCCGTCCGGCGACTGGCCGATCTTTGGTGGCTACAACGCCGGCAAGGTGGCATGTGAACGAATGCTGGAAGCGAGTGGCATCAAGTATGCAGCCATCCGGCCAACGTATGTCCTGGGGCCGGCGAACTATGCTGACCGGGAGAACTTTATCTATTCGCACGTGCGGGAGGGCAAGACTTTGGTGTTGCCAGGCGATGGACAGGCGCTGATGCAGTTTGTGTTTGCCGATGATGTGGCGGAGGCGTTTGCAGCGGTGTCCGAAGCCAAGGCCTTCGGCGCGTTCAATCTGGTTGGCGACGAGCAGATTACCGGCAAGGGATTGGTGGAGGCGATGGCCACATTGGTCGGCAAGCCCGCAAAGATCGTGTATAACCCGGCGACCAACGGTGAGGACTTTGACGAGGATGAATTCCCTTTTGCGAACGAGAATCTGGTCTGCACCAACGACCGGATAAAGCAGCTGGGCGTGAAGCTTACTCCCCTGCTCGCGGGCCTGAAGTCAGACTACGACAGCTACTATTCGACTAATTCTTGATGCCCTGGTCCTTCGGCGCCAAGCTCTCGTCATATCGGGAGAGCAGATAACTTATCCCCAGGCTGACGGCCGCCACCACGATGAAGCCGATGACCAGCTCGATGACGTTTTGTACCGGCAGCCCCGTGCCCCAGGTCAAAAACAGGGTGTTCATCTGGTGAATGTCGAGACTGATGTGTTCGGGATCGATGGTCGTGTGCAGAGGCAGGCTGACGAAGTACTTGATGAATATCGCTCCGACCTTGATGGCGGCTTCATTGAGAGTCCCGATTAGTGCCACATAGGCGAACATGATCAGGAGCCCAAATATGAAGATGGCCGGCAGTTCGACGAACCACTGCAGGTAGCGGACAAACAGTCTCCAGATTGTGGTTCCAACCGTGCTGACGTCCATGTGATTAGAACTGTAGCAGTCCCGAGGCCGCACCCAAGCCATCAATACCTCTCGTGCTTTAGCCAAGCCAAAATTAGGCTTGACCCGCTAATGCCATAGCGCTACATTGGAATTGTCCTTCGTGTTGTGAGGGACGCGCCATTGAGGAAGCGCGATTCTCGGCCTGCCCTGGCGGAAGCCGGCTGGTTAGGTCGCCGGTTCGGGTCGGGCTGTGAGCGCGCGGTCGGCGGGCGATGTCGGCCGACTCAGCGCCGATCGCGGGCCTGCGCCGCCAGCGCACGGGCCACGTCGGCCCGCAACTCACCGAGCAGCCGTCGCAGACCCGTGGCTACGTCCTCGCGGGCGAGTAGCGCATCGGTGCGGTTGAGCGTGTCCGCCGAGACGAAATAGCGCGGGTAGAGGCCGCCGGCGATGGTGCGTGCGATCTCCGTGGTCCGGGTCGCCCAGACGTCGACGATGACATCGAAGTAGCGGTCGATGTAGGGCGCAAGCAGGTCGAGTTGGTCGGACTGGACCATGCCGACGCCGGCCGGATTGCGACGTACGCCGCCGATGATCCGTTCCTGCGTACGGTTCGGCAGGTCGGAGCGGTCGATCACGGATGCCCAGGCGGCCGCCTTCGCCTCGGCGGTCGGCCGGGCGGCCAGTGCACCGGCGGCGTTCTCGGCCCCGGCGGTGGTGTTGTCCCGTACGCGTTCGGCCTCGATATCGGCGCCGTCGAGCCGGCCGTGGCGGGTCAACGCGCCGGTCAATGCCCACCGCAGATCCGTGTCGATGGTGAGCCCGTCGAGCTTGCGAGTCCCGTCCCGCAGCGTGGCGATCAGTTCCAGGTCGTCGTCGCTGGCCGCGACCCGGACGAACTGCCGCGTCCACGCGAGTTGACCGTCGCTGCCGGGCTCGGCGGACATCATGTGTTCGCGGGCTGAGCGCGCCACCAGGGCCGTCGTCTCGTCGCGGGCGGCCGGATCCACGTACAGGGTCAGCGCCGTCACAACGTCGGCGTGCAGCGTCTCGACGACGCCGATGTCGGTCTCGCTGTCGATGCTGGCCAGGACCATCGCGATGAAGTCACGCGCGCCAGCCTCGGCACAGCGCACCATGTCCCAGGTCGCCGCCCAACACAGCGCACGGGGCAGCGACTCGGCGATGGCGCCGATGTCGGTCCGGGCCGTGGCCAGTGACCGCTCGTCGAGCCGGATCCGGGCGTACGTCAGGTCGTCATCGTTGAGCAGCACCAGCGGGGGTTGGCGTCGGCCGACGAGCGCGGGAACCTCGGTGCGGTCGCCGACCACGTCGAGTTCCAGCCGCTCGACCCGGACAAGACCCTGCGGAGCTGTACCCTCGGCGGAATGGTCGTAGAGGCCGATCGCGATGCGGTGGGATCGCAGTGTCGGGTGAGCTGCCGGCGCCGACTGTACGACCGCGAACGACGTGAACCGGCCGTCGTCGCCGACGGTGAAGTCCGGGCGTAGCGTGTTCGGGCCGGCGGTCTGCAGCCACTCCCGCGACCACGCCGACAGGTCGCGACCGGAGGTTTGCTCCAGCGCGGCCAGCAGGTCGGGCAGCGTGGTGTTGCCCCAGGCGTGGTCGGCGAAGTAGCGCTGCGCGCCGCTGAAGAACTCGTCCGCGCCGACCCACGCCACGAGCTGCTTCAACACCGAGGCGCCCTTGGCGTACGTGATGCCGTCGAAGTTCAGCGCGACGTCGTCGAGGTCGCGGATGTCGGCGACGATCGGATGGGTCGACGGCAGCTCGTCCTGCCGGAGTGCCCACGTCTTGCGGTCGTTCGCGAAGGTCGTCCAGGCGTCGCGGTAGCGGGTCGCCTCGGCCAGGCAGCGCGCGGCCAGGTAGGTCGCGAACGACTCCTTCAGCCACAGGTCGGCCCACCAGCGCATGGTCACGAGGTCGCCGAACCACATGTGCGCGAGCTCGTGCAGGATCACATCTGCCCGCGACTGGCGGCTCGCCTCCGTCGTCTTCGACCGGAACACGAACGCTTCGGTGAACGTGACGCACCCTACATTTTCCATCGCGCCGATGTTGTATTCGGGCACGAAGACCTGGTCGTACTTCGCGAACGGGTAGGGCTGGTCGAAGTGCTCGATGTAGTAGTCGAAGCCCTGCTTCGTGATCTCGAAGATGTCGGCCGGTTCAAGGTATTCGGCCAGCGACCGGCGGCACGCCACGCCGAACGGCACGACCCGACCGTCCGGCGACGCATACGTGTCGGTCACGTAGTGGTAGTCGCCGGCGACCACCGCGGTCAGGTACGTCGAGATGCGGGGCGTCGGAGCAAACCGCCAGGTCGCCGCGTCGTCCCGGACCGCGCCGTTCGCGGCCAATGCCGGCGTGGGGGTCGGGGCGGGCGAGTTCGAGATGACGAGCCAACCCTGTGGCACAGTGACGGTGAAGGCGAAGCTGGCCTTGAGGTCCGGCTGTTCGAACGTCGCGTAGAGCCGGCGCGCCTCGGGGACCTCGAAATGCGTGTACAGGTAGGTGCGCCCGTCGGCCGGGTCGACCGTACGGTGCAGACCCTCGCCGGTGTTCATGTAGGCGCAGTCGGCCTCGATCCGCAGCACGTTGTCGGCCGCCAGGTCATCGAGACGCACGCGACTGTCGCGGTACGCGGTGGCCGGATCCAACGTGCGCCCGTTCAGCGTGATCGCTCGAACCCGGGGCGCGATCAGGTCGACGAAGGTGGACGCGCCGGGCGACGTACATGCGAAGTGGATCTCCGTCACCGAGTCGAACGTCGCACCGCCGGCGGTGAAATCGAGATCGACGGCGTACGTGTCGATCCGGAGCAGCTCACCGCGCGTACGCGCCTCATCACGGGTCAGGTTAGTTCCGGGCACCGTTGGCCTCTATCGCTTCCTGGCATTCCCCGAAGACGTTACCGTCCGGCGCGATCGCATCCAGGACGTGACATCGGCTCACGTCGGTGTGCTGTCGCTGGTAACGGGGGTACGCGTCATGGTCGGGCTCCCTTTCGTTGTGACGGGCTGTGTTAGTGGTCCACCTCGGTGCGGATCCCGGCCAGGCGTTCGCTACCGCCGGTGAGCCGACGTGGTCGAGGTCGACCAGATGGGACTCGATCTCCAGGCCGACCGCGCCGATCACCGACTCGGCCAGCGCCGCGGCGCGGCACTGTGCATAGGCGGCAGCGACGGTAAGAGGTTCGGCCCGATCAACAGCATCCGGCACGAAAGCTTTGATGACGGCCACAAAGGTCCCCTTCAGGTAGGAGCAGGCGGTATACGGCGTCTCAGCTGTCGTCGTCCTCCCGGGCCGCGAGCCGGTGCGGGCAGTGGGCCAGCAGCCGCCACAGCTCCTCCCAGGCCCGCATCCCCCGGCGCAGCCTGGGGATGCGGAGGAACTCGCCCGGCGCGTGCAGCCTCCTGCCCATGGCGCGGTGCGGGCTACCGGCTCGGGAGCGAGCGCGGCAGCCCGAACCACGGCAGCACGCTGGCCTCGAAGCGGGTCATGGCGCAGATCCGGTCGCCGGCCAGGGTGAGCACGTAGAAGCCGGTCGCGTGGCGGATTCCGGCCGGGCCGCGCAGGTAGGCCCCGAACGCGGGCTGGCCGTTGGCCCGGGTCGGCACGAGGTCGAGCCTGCGGCCCGCGCCGAACTGGCGGGCGCAGTAGCGGGCCACGAGGTCACGGCCCTCGTATCCGAATGGCTCCGGAGGCATCGCGATGAAGACGTCGTCGGTCAGCAGGGCCACCAGCGCGCCGAGATCGGCCGACTCCCACGCGCGGGCGAACATGGCCACGATCGCGTCCTCGGCGGGTGAGCCCGCGGCGGGCGGCGGCTGGTGGCCGGCGGCCGGCTGCTGCAGGCGCCGCAGGCCGGCGCGGGCTCGCTTGAGGGCGCTGTTGGCCGATTCGAGGGTCACCTCCAGCATGCCGGCTACCTCGCTGGCGCGGAACCCGAGGACGTCGCGCAAGATGAGGACGGCGACCTGGCGCGGCGGCAGCAGCTGCAGCGCGGTCACGAAGGCCAGCGAGATGGCTTCGGCCTGCTCGTAGCGGGCCTCCGGCCCGGGCGGCCCGCCGGCGGCACCCTCCAGGAGGGCGTCAGGAAACGGCTGCAGCCAGACGGGCTCGTCGCGCGGCGTCGGCACCGGCGGCTCGAACTGCGACATATCCCACTCCCTGGCCGGGCGCCGGCTCGCCGCGCGGCGCGCGTTGAGGCACCGGCTGGTGGCGATCGTGTACAGCCAGGTGCGCAGCGACGCGCGTTCCTCAGTGAACCCGCCAATGCCCTGCCAGGCGGCCAGCATCGTCTCCTGGACGGCGTCCTCGGCGTCGGCGAAGGAGCCGAGCATCCGGTAGCAGTGCACCTGCAGCTCCCGCCGGTGGGACTCGGTCAGCTCCCGGAACGCCTCCCCATCCCCGGCCCGCGCCCGCGAGAGCAGATCGGCTGTCACCATCTCGCGCTCCTTCCTTCCGCACCACGCCCGCCTCCGCCCGGTATATACACCGCCCGGGGCGCGAACTGGGCGGCCCGCGGCCGCCCAGTTTCCCCGCGCCGCGGTGTATGCACTACCGACCGCCCGGACGATCCGCCCGCCGGATCGTGCCGCAGCAGCCGGAAACGACCCTGGAAGGTTTTGACGATGGAATCGTCCGCATCGGCCGGGCGCGTGGCGTCCGCCGTTCTCGATCGCCGCCGCCGCGGGCGCCGATGGACGCGCGAGTCTCCGGCGTGCAGGGGAAAGCAGCCAACGGCAGGAAGCAAGTGAGCAGGACGCTCGCTCGTGTGTTCGCCGCCTGGCGGACGGGCCTGCCGGGGCCTGTCCTGGTTCTTCAGGCCGGGACGGTGGTCAACGACTTCGGCACCGGACTGATCCTTCCCTTCGAGATCATCTACCTGCACCAGGCCCGCGGCTTCCCGACGGCGACCGCGGGGCTGGTGCTGGCGGCGGTCATGGGCACGGCGGCGGTCGTCACGCCCCTTTCGGGTGCGCTGCTCGATCGTTTCCGCGCCAAGCCGGTCCTGATCACCGGCAATCTCGCGAGCGCACTGGGCTACGCGGGCTTCGCATTCGTGGACCGTCCCTGGCAGGCCTTCGTCTGCGCGGCCGTCGGCGGCGCCGGGTTCGGAGTCGCGGCCACCGCGAACCAGGTTCTGAGCCTGACCCTGGTCTCAGCGGAGCAGCGCGCCACCTCGATCGCTCTCAGCCGAGTCGCAGGCAACTTCGGTTTCGGTGCCGGCGCGACGGTTGCGGGCTTCATCGTCGCTGCCGCCGATAACCTGCGCGCGTTCCAGGCGCTCTACCTCTTCGACGGCCTCACCTACGCTGTCTTCGCGCTGGTGGTGCTCGCGGGGATCCCGAATCCCCGCCTTGCCAAAGCTGCGCCGGCGAGCGACAGGGGAACAGGCTTCCGGGCAGTCGCTCACGACCGGCTCTTCCTCATCCTGATCGCCGCCAACATCGTGCTCGTGATGATCGGCGGCGCGTTCTTTTCCAACATCCTCGCGCCGTTCGCGGAGGCGCACACGCCTGTCGGGCCGAGCGAGATCGGCGTCGTCTTCCTGATCAACACCTTCTTCGTCGTCGTCGCGCAGGTTCCGGCCACACGGGTCGTCAAGCGGATGCGCCGCACGCACGCTTTGGCCGCGGCCAGCGCGCTCTTTGCCATCGGCCTGCTCGCGGTCCTGCTCGCGACACTGACGCGCTCGACGCCCGCCGCTACCGCCGTCCTGGCCGGGGTCGCGATCGTGATCGCGATCGGTGAGTGCGCGCAGTTCATCGTGCTCGGCCCGGTCGTCGCTGACCTCGCACCGCCGCATCTGCTCGGCCGCTACATGTCGCTTTACGGCCTGAGCTTCATGGTAGGCGTGGCCCTTGGCCCCGCGGCCGGCGGCGCGCTGCTCGCAACATCACCCGACGCCATCTGGTGGGGCGGCGCCCTGGCGCTTGCACTGACCGGGGCCGGCTTGCTGGCACTCGGCGACCGGATACCCGACCCGCTCCTGCCGGCGCAATGCCCTCCGCCGCAAGCCGTCAGCGCGGCCGACATGGACTCCGCCCGCCCCAGCCAAATGAATAGTTGAGGTCCCCGAGTTCCCAGACAGGGAGATCAATAAGATCTTCCCTGAAAGGGGACGGGGGGAAATGGCGAAAGGAAAGTATCACACTCCGGAATTCAAGGAACAGGCCGTGAAGATGGTGGTCGGCCTGGACTGCAACTACGACCTGCTCCACGCCTTATAGGGCCAGTGCTTCCGGCTGGACGCCCATCCTGACCGGTCGTGGTCAGCATGGCCGCGCCGCGGACAGACGCCAGGTATGACCGCGGCCGGATCGAGGCCGTCCCGCACGGGGCGCGTCGCCGCACCGGACTGCCTCACGCACATGTGCCACCACGTGCACGCGGCCGACCAGTGCGACCTATATCTGGCGCTGCTGCAGACCAATGACCACAGCACCGTGCCCCGCCCTGTCATAGCATCGAGTCTCCTGCCGATAGCCGCAAAGATCCGCCGCAGATCAGTCTCACAATGCTCGTGACCAGGCGATACAGTTCCAGGCCGATAACCTTCGCCGCGAATTCGCCAGGAATAGCGAGTGACAGAAGATCCTGTTAGGCTCGCCTCCAACGAGCGAGATCGAAGAAGGCGTTTCAGTGCATAACGGCGGTTCTGGCGTCGGCCGATCTGGCAATCGCTGCGGCCGATTCAGGTACAGAACGAGTCCCTTTTGTTTGTCAACCGTTTCGGGGCGAGTGTTGTTTCGGCCATTCTCAGTGCTCGTCAGCGCGTCCTGGCTGGTGCCCGGCAGCCACGGTCCAGCCGCCCACTAGCAGCACCGGCGCTGCGGCCGACGAGACCAGACCCCGCCACGGCACACCCGGCACGACCACCACCGTAAGCCAGCGCCCGGGGGAGCGCCGAAGGGTGCTGGCCACACCGAGCGGCGGTTCGCGGACCGCAGCGGTCACTGACGTCCGGTGCTTCGGTCGGAGCGTTGACCCGGGAAGCTGCCGGGTGGACTCGAAGAACGCGGTATGCGCGCTGGTCGGTGTGCCCGAGCCCGGTTATACCGATGACCCGCGCCGCTGGCCCGGGCCGACATGCGACAGAGCCGCGCTGGTGACATCGCCATGACGCCTAGTTCGACGACAGTTTCGCGGTCGGCCAACTGGTCGACGGCCTGTTGTGGCACGCCGACCTCGTCGGCGGGCAGCCGGGAACGAACCGGCGGTGATGCCTGCTTACGAAGCGGCCAGGTCCCGGGTCGGCACGTAATGGGCCCCGGTTTGACATCATGGTCAGCGAATGTGACCAGGCCGGTTCAAAGCTGAGGAAGACGGTGCGGTGACTCGAATACGGCCAGCCGCCTGGCTCATCGCCGCGGTCGCACTGTTCCTGCTGGCCGTGGCCGGTTATGCCCTGCTCGTCCACGCGTTCCCGCAGTACTACTGGACGCAGATCGACACGGCCGTCTACCGGGATGGCGGCATCGCTGCGCGGAACCAGCCGGCGATGCTGTACACGCTGGAGCTCGGGCCGGTGAAGCTGCCGTTCATCTACACGCCGTTCGCCGCGCTCCTATTCGCTGCGGGGAGCGGTGCGTCGTTTGCGACCTGGCAGGTCGCGTTGGCGGTGCTCACGATCGGGCTGCTGCCGGTGGTGGCGTACCTTTCCCTGGGACTTGCCGGGCGGGCCGCAGGCCTGGCCAGGGCGGCGGCGGCGTTTGCGATCGCCGCGGCGGGCCTCTGGCTAGAACCGGTTGCGATGACACTGTTCTTCGGGCAGATCAACCTCGTGCTGCTGGCCCTGGTGGTGGGCGATCTCGCGCTGCCGGATCGCATCAAGGGCAAGGGCATCGGAATCGGGTTGGCGGCAGGGATCAAGCTCACGCCGTTGATCTTCATTCCGTACCTGCTGTTCACGCGGCGGGCAAAGGCCGCGGCGGTCAGCGCGCTGACCTTCGCGGTCACGGTAGGACTTGGGTTCGCGCTGCTGCCGCGCGCCTCCGCGGTCTACTGGGGAGGGCAGTTCGCCCGGCTGGGCAGCAAACCCTTCCACCTGGACAACCAGTCTCTTTACGGCGTCATACTGCGCCTTACCCACGCTGGGCCCGGCGCGCACGCGTACTGGTTGATCGCGGCGGTCGTCGTCGGCATCGCCGGGCTCACTACCTCGATATTGGCGAGCCGACGTGGCCACGAGCTACTCGGCCTTGTTGCGTGTGCCGCGACCGGCTTGCTGCTGTCCCCGATCAGCTGGTCGCACCACTACGTTTACGTGGTGCCGGCACTTGTCCTCGCCGCGTACGGGCCACGGCGCCTCGGCTACCGGATCCTCGGCGCCGCGCTGGTGGTGGGTTTGTTTGGCTGGTGGCCTCTGCATGTTGGTAACCAGGGCGGCTACGACCCTAAGGCCCAGCTTCTGCCGCGCGGGTTGCTGCTTCTCGCGCCGAACCGCGGCAACAGCCCGGCGTCAGTCGAGTTTACCTGGCGTGGGCTCGATTTGATCGTCGGCAACTACTACGTGCTCACCCTGCTCGTGTTCACCGCGGCCACCGCCTGCGCCCTCGTGCTTACCCCTCGCTCAGGCCTGAGCGCGCAGGTGGCCCCCGAGCCCGATGCCATTTAGGCGGCCCGCCCGCCCGGCTCGCCCGGTAGGGGCGATCACCTTCCTGAACGGAAGGCGCTGTGCACATCTGCGATGTAGGCCCGACACTTGTCGTAGTCCGGGAGCAGCCCGGTCGCTTGTGCCAGCGTGTAGGCCGTATCGACGTCATCGACGTCGACTGATAGCACGGAGTCTTCGTGAGCCGTGGCGTCGCCGCTGACCAGGCTCACCTGGGCGGCCTGGTTGGCCGATAAATTCGGCCATACGCGCGAGCCTGCTTCGGGCGCCGTCTGTCAGGAGTTCGGGGGCAGTTTGGGGGGCAGCACGGCGCCAATGAGGGCCTGCGCGAGCCAGTGCCTGCTACTGATAGTCAGCGTTCTGCCTGCTTAGGGGTTGTACGGCAGGTTGGGGGACATTCTGGCGGTCTATGGTAAGGAGAAGGTCTACGGTTCTATTCCGTAAGGGGGCTCCGGGTAGTGACCTACTTTTCGAACACCGAACCGGCTACCTCCTTGGCGTGAGTGTCATCTGAGTGGCAGTTCGGCGGCTCGCGGGCCGTCTTGGGCCTTCGATAGCGGTGGCTCCCGTTGGGGGAAGAGGTCCGAGGTAGGCTCATACGCTCGGCTCACGACGCGAAAGCCAGAAGATTGGCGCGGTCTGCAGCGCGACGTGGCTGCCGTCGTCGACGAATGCGGCTTCGCTGTCGAGGTGGAGAAGACCGTCCAACTGGCGAGGGGCCAGGCCGCAGTAGACGTCCACGCGGTGGAGAACATCGGCGGCCGGACACACAGGATCTTCTGCGAATGCAAGCAGTGGTCGCGGACGGTGGCGCCAACATCGATATGTGATCACGTCTAGTGCCTTTCAGGGCGGCGCGTTCAGCGCCGCCGCTGGCGGGACGTGATGCTGCACTGCGACACAGATGATGGCGCAGGCTGCCAGCCCGGCGGCGATCGCGGGGACCACGGCGATGCCGGCTGGTAGTACAAGGCCGCCTACGAGTCCCCCGATAGCGGCACCGGCATATATCGCGGAGCTGTTGAGGCCAAGCAGGACACTTGCCTCGTCAGGTGATAGCGCGATCAGGCGGTGTTGCTGAGCGGGCGGGAAAGTCCAGCCGCCCAGGCCCCAGGCAGCAAGGGCGATGAGTACTGGCCAGCCGGCCGACAATGCCGTGGTCGCGCTCACTGCCAACATTGCGAGGGTTAGCGCGGCCAGTCCGACAACTACTACCGGAAGCGCGCCGAAGCGATCGGTGAGCCGGCCGCCGAGGGTGCTGCCGGCCACCGACGCAACGCCGAATACCAGTAGCGCCACACCGACCATGGCGCCGCGGTAACCGCCGGCCCGGCTCAGAACGGGGTCGATGTAGGTCAAGACGCTGAAACCAGCCGCCATCGCCAGAGTGGTCTGCAGCAGCAGCGGCCAGGTCGACGGGCGCGCAGCCACAGCTAGCCGCTGGCCAAGCCGGGCGGGTGCTGGCGATTGGACGTGAGGTAGCCAAAGCCGTACTGCCAAAGCTGCGGCTGCCCCCAGCGCAGCGACGAAGATGAATGTGTATCGCCATCCCAGCGAGGCCCCGACGAACGCGCCGAACGGCACGCCTACGACTTGGGCGACCGTCATCCCTGCAACGACGGTACCGAGCGCCCGGCCCCGATACTCGGTCGGCGCCAGTGCACTGGCGACGGCAGATGCGGCCGGCACGAATGCAGCTGCACCAAGCGCGGCGAAGACCCGGGCAATCAGCATCATTGCGTAACCGGGAGCTGCCGCAGCGAGGATGTTCGCAGCAACAAACAGAGCCAACGCCGACACCATGAGCGCTCGTCGAGGAAGGCGCGCAGTGCCTACAGCCAGGGCGGGACCGCCGATTGCGTAGGCAATCGCGAAAGCGGTGACAAGGAGACCAGCCGAGCTTGTCGACACGCCAAGGCTTCGGCCCACTGCTGGCAGTACGCCGCCGATCACGAAAGCGTCGGTGCCTATTGCAAACGTTCCGATAGCCAAAACGATCAGCGGGCGTCGAAGGCTTGTGAGATTCGGCCCCGGTGCCCTTGGTGGGTTCGCATCCTGTGCACCCTGCTGCTCCATGCCCGGAGACGGTCGGTTCAGCGCGGGTAGACCAGCGTGCGCGAGCGTCGGGGTGTCTAGACATTCGGGTGATGCCCGCACGGCTACGACACCTGTCGGGCGGACTCGGTCGTGGTCACGCCGAGCTTGGTCAGGAGGCTGCGGTAGTCGGTCTGCACCCACTCCTCGGCTAGCCGCCCGTTGTCGTCGTACCGGAAGATACCGATCACTTCCCACTCGAGGTGCCGGCCGGTGGGCTCGACAGGACCGATGGGTGAGTAGGTAAAGACCCCGGTGAAGTCACCGGAGAAGGTGGTGCGCGCCGCCAGGAAGTTGCCATCCGCGAGGATCTGCTCACGGACGAGTCGCAGATCGCTGAAAGCGGCGCGCAAGGACGCGAAGTAGGCGCTGAGCTGATCGAAGCTCAGGTCGGCGCCAGGCCCGTGGAAGATGTAGTCGGCAGCGAAGTAGGCCCGGAGCGCGGCGTCGTCCGCGCGGGCGATCGCCTCGTCGCCGATCCGGATCAGGTCGCGGGCGAGCGGGCTGTCGGAGATGAAGCCTGGCATGGGTGCCTCTCCTGTTACCTAGATAGCAATAATGCTACGCTAGCAATAATACTTGTCAAGTAGCATGGTCCTATGACCGCAGAAGTGGCTGACCGGCAGGAACGCCGGAAGACGCGCACCCGGCAGGCGATCCAGGCAGCCGCGCTCGAGCTCTTCGCCGAGCGCGGCTACCGCGATACCACCATCAGCGACATCGCCGAACGAGCCGACGTCGCGCCCAGAACTGTCACGGTGCACTTCCCCGCCAAGGAGGAACTGCTCCTCGACGCCGAACCGTTCACGCTCGACAGCCTGAGCGAACGTCTCTCTGCGCGACGACCGCACGAATCCGCGCTTGACGCGCTGCGCGACTGGATGGCAGCGACGATGACGGAGGTTGAAACTAGCGCGTCCGAGCGGGACGGACGCTTCTGGGAACGGCGCGCCTTGCGAGCGCACATCATCAACAACGAACCAGAGCTTCGCGGCCGCGCCCGCGCCAGTTACTACCCCTTCGAACGCGCCCTCGCCGAAGCCATCGGCGAAGACCTCGGCCAGCCAGCAAACAGCCTCATCCCGCGCCTCGCCGCGCTATCCGCCGTGGCCGGCCTGCGTGAACTCTACGAGAGCGACGAAGCCCAGGCCCTGGCAGCTCCGCCGAGCGCCGCCGAACTCCTCGAGCTCGTGGACACGGTCATTCGCTTCGCCCAGGCCGGCCTCGAAGGAGGCGAACAACCACCGCCCTGATCGACTTGTTACTGGCTTGCTGCATCCCGCCGGGCGGATGCGGCAAGCCGGCTGGCGAGGTCGGCGACGAGGTCGCGGAGCTCGTCGGGTCGCTGTACGGCGAACGGCAGGTCGAGCGAGGCGAGCAGCGGGGGCAGCCAGTCGAGCCGCTCGGCGTGCAACTGGACACGGAACCAACGTTGGGCCTGCGGGTATGCGCCGCCCGCCGCCGGCATTTCCTCCACGGTCGCGACGCTGGCGGGGAGCCGGGCCCGGATCTGCTCGATCGTGCCGTGGATGCTCAGGGTCACTTCATGCCGGTACGGGGCCGTAGCGAGTGCGGCCAGGACGTGCTGTGCCGGGTCGAATCCGGTCGGCGGCTCGAACGAGCCGGGCAGTGTCCTGGCGTCGGCGATGCGATCGAGCCGCAGCGTCCGGTCCTCGCCGATGCCGGGATCCGCGCCCGTCACGTACCAGCGGCCGGAGTGGGCGACGAGCCCGTATGGGTGCAGGGTGCGTTCGCTGCGCTGGCCATCGCGGGCGGTGTACCGGATCGAGATTGGCCGGTGATGGTGCACTGCGTCGGCGATCGAGAGCAGGACCCCGGTATCCGGCGCGGGCGCCTCGCCAGGCGGGGCGGTAAAGGCAAGGGAACCGAGCACGGCGTCGAGCCTGCGGGCAAGCCGCTGTGGCAGTACCCGGCGGATCTTGGCCGCCGCCGTCTCGCGGGCCGTGCCGGCGGTCGTCACCAGTCCCGTCCGGCGGCCGGCGACCAGGCCGAGCATGACAGCCAGCGCCTCGTCGTCGCTGAGCATGAGCGGCGGCATCCGGTAGCCGGAGCCGAGCCGGTACCCGCCGTAGCGGCCTCGCACCGACTCGACCGGCACGTCGAGGTCGATCAGGTGGTCCGCGTACCGCCGCACGGTGCGCTCGTCGACGCCGAGGCGGCCGGCCAGCTCGGCTACCGTCCGGACACCGCCGGACTGCAGCAGCTCCAGCAGTGACAGGACGCGTGCGGTCGGACGGGCCATGGCCCAAGTATCTCAACAATACCGGGCGGATTCTGCCCGGTATCAGTTCTAGCGTGGGGCGCAGGACGTGCCCGCTGACAAGGAGATCACCATGGAATTCGTCTCTATCCGCATCATCACCGACGACGTCGCCCGGCTGGCCGGGTTCTACGAGCTGGCCACTGGCGTCCAGGCGACCTGGTCGAACGAGAACTTCGCCGAGCTCACCATCGGCTCCGCCACTCTCGCGATCGCCAGCACCCGCACCGTTCCGCTGTTCGCTCCTGGCGCCGCCCGGCCAGCCGACAACAGCACCGTCATCATCGAGTTCCTTGTCGACGACGTCGACGGCGTGCACAAGAGCCTGGCCGGCTTCGTCGAGGACTTCGTCAACGAGCCCACCACGATGCCGTGGGGCAACCGGTCGCTGCTGTTCCGCGATCCCGACGGCAACCTCGTCAACTTCTTCACTCCCGTCACCCAGGCCGCCATCGAAAAGTTCGCCCGCTGAGGACGCCGGCGCGGCCGGACCTTGACCTGGGCGCGCGGACCCGGGCTGCCCGGCTGCGGCCTGTGGCCAGCCCCGCCGCACCCGGCAGCAACGGCCGCCGCGGCCACGACGGCCGTCACCTGGCAGGCGATCCGCGCCGCCGCGTCCCGATCGGCCGGGCCGGGCCAGGCGCGCCGGCCGCTGCCTGTAACGCTCGCCGCGCACCTAAGACGCCGCCAGCCGGGTCCCGGTTGGATGGCGATCCGCGGCACGCAAGCTGGGGGTTGACCATCGGGACTTCGGCACCTCAGACAGCGCATCCTCGGGCAGGATTGAGTACCGGCCCAAAGAAGGGTGATCAGGTGCATACATCGCGCGCGCAGAGCCGTAGGCAGTCGCCGCTATGCCGCTGAACGCTATGTCGCTGAACGCGATGTCGTCCGGCGGGGACTGCGTGGCTGGCTAGGCGGCTGCGTTTGTGGCGGTGTCGGTGACGGGCAGGCGGACGGTCCGGTCGCCGAAGTCGGCGACGAGGTCCAGCCGCCCGCCGAGTGCCTCCACGTAGCGGGCGATGACTTCGAAGGAGGTGACGTCCCCGTGCTCGATCTGCGAGACCCGCGCGACGGTGACCCCCATCGCGGCCGCGATCTCCTTCTGCCCAGTGCCTAGGTGCTTGCGGGCCTGGGCGAGCTGGTGGCCGCGTGCCTGGGCGAGCAGCTCACGTGCCCCGGCCTCGATCTCTTCCGGGGTGACGCCGGCGGCGTGCAGGTCCCGCTCCAGGTCTTCCCAGTCCTGCGGAGTGCGCTTTGGCATTCCCGTTACTCCTCGTCCTCAGTTGTGTAGTCGAGGTACAGCTGTTCGGCCAGCGGAATGTTGTCCCGGTACCAGCGCTGCCAGTTCCCGGCCTTGTCGCCGCCCAGGAGCAGGAGCGCTGACCGGGCGGGATCGAACGCGAAGATGATCCTCACCTCGGACCGGCCGCCCGAACCTGGGCGGAGTTCCTTGAGATGGTGGATCCTGCTGCCCTTGAGCCGGTCGACGAGCGGGCGGCCCAGCGTTGGTCCTTCCTCCCGGAGCGCCGCGACGGCCTGGGCCACCTGGACGGCGGAGCCGAGGCCTCTTTGGTCAGGGCGGTGAACCACGTGGCGTACTCCTGGTGACCTTCACAGCCCAAGCCAAGGAATCCTCCTCGATTTAAGGCATGGCTTAACTCTACGCAGTGTTGCGCGACGGCCGCAACCAGCAAGGAGGCTGCGGGCCGGTCACCAGGCTGGCATGCCCGTCTGACAGCGTTGCGGCCGTCGATGGTCACTGCCGCACGCGGGACCGGGGGCAAGGTGGGAGCCGGCATGCTCAGCCGCATGTGTCGGGCCGGGTTCCGGAGATGGCCTAATCTCGGCGCAGATCAGCACCGCGGAGTTGGTCGGGCCGAGTTCGGCTTGGTTGGCCCGTTCGCAGGTCGGACCGACCAGGCTCCGGCTCATGGCGTCGGGCGCAATATGCTTTCGAGGACTGTACCGACCCTGGCTTCGCTGGACATCAAGGGGCATCGCATGACGGAGCCGTCCACCAGTTGGCAACTCGACGACATAACGTACTCCGGGGGCACGCAGGACGGGCCGCGCGCCAACGTGAAGCTCTCCCGGGCTGAGCAGCAGGTGCATGCTGAGGGTTCTGGCACCGGGCTCATCGACGCGGTGTGCCAATCGATCTCGCGGGCGACCGGCGTGGAGGCACGGGTCGTCGCGTTCCGGGCCTACTCTGTCGGCCCGGGCAGCGAGGCGGTCGGAGAGGTCGAGCTCGAGGTGGAGCTGCCGGGCCGCAGGGTTGCGGTCCGGGCGTCGTCCACGGATGTCGTGGAGGCCGCCGGGCATGCCCTCGTCGCGGCCCTCAACCAGTACAACGCGAAGCGGCGGGCACAGGGCTGAGTCCAGCAAGATAAGTGCTGCGCCATCGGCCGGCTCGCACCGCCGAACGGATGACCTGCACGCCGCGCCCGCCTATGCCTAGCTGATCAGCAGCTGAGGAAGACGGGCTCTGTGTTTTGCCGGATTCCGCGATTTATAGATCAAGTGCGGCGCCGCTGCGGCACCGGAGGGCGCCATTGATCAGTAGCGTGCACCGCTAACAGCACCACCGCGTAAGTGCGCTCCGATCAGATACGTAGTTATCAGATTAGATAGAGGCGTATACCTTCTGATCGTGGACCTGACGGACCCAACCCGAGCCGTGTCCGCCACCCTGGACGGCCCGGTGCTGGCTGTCCTGGCTCAGGCGGGCAAGCCGCTCACGGTAGGTGCGGTGGCAGCCATGACGCCGCGCGGGTCAGAGATCGGAGTGCGCAGAAGCCTGGCCCGCCTGGTCGAGCAGGGAATCGTCCGGGCGACAGAGATGGGCCGGAACCCGGGTGCACGAGCTGAACCGCGAGCATATCGCTGCACCGGTCGCCGAAGCGCTGGCCGGGCTGCGGCTGTTGCTGTGGGCGAGATTCCGGGCCACGCTGTCGGGCTGGAATCCCAGGCCGCTCTACGGGTGCGTGTTCGGCTCGGCTGCCCGGGGCGACGGGGGACGCGCACAGCGACATCGACGTGCTCCTGGTGCGCGCGCCGGTAGCCGGGGAGTCCGATCCGCGCCGCAAGTCAGCTAGCCTGGCCAAGTCCCTGGCGGGGTACGCGTCAGAGCTAGTGGCCGTCCAGCTCACCGAGCGGCAGGCGGCGAAATGGGACCGGCAGGTCGGTGACCTGCATGACCTGGTCCGGGGGTGGACCGGGAACCGGCTGCAGGTGGTGGAGATGTCCCCTTACCAATGGGCCGATCACCGCCGCCGCAGGACGCCATTGTTCGAAGACATCGGCCGCGATGCGATCCAGGTCGCGGGGGAGACGTCATTGGCTGGTCCGGCGCGGACAGGGGCAAGGTAATGTTGCCCGCCTCTTCGCGCACCGCGAGCTGCACTGCGGCCGACGCGCGAATTCGACTGAAGACCGCTCGCGCCTACCTAGAAGTCGCCGAGTTGGTTCTCGGCGAGAGGGAACGTGATGAGTACCTGAACGTCGCCGCCGGCCTTGCCGTCCTGGCCGGCATCGCCGCATCGGACAGCATCTGCTGCGCGCGGCTGCGGTCACGGCACCGTGGTGATGACCACCGCGGCGCGGCGGACCTTTTCCGGACGGCCACCCCTGACGGAGCCAGCCTGGCGAAGACATTCCTGCGCCCGCTCGATCTGAAAGACGAAGCCCATTACGGCGTCATGGTCGTTGCCGCGCGCAGGGCGCGCGACGCCAGTCCGATGGGCGGCAACTCTAGTCGACCGCGCCGGGCAGGAGACAGAACGCTGAGGCCCGGACGGGATCGGGGAGCGGTAAGTCATAACCGGCCTGCCGGTCACCGTCTGTGACAAGCCCTTTACCGTGGTGACGAGTCTTAGCGCGGCCTCCGCCTCGCTTAACGTCATCTTGAGTGGCAGATCGAGTGGCCACTAGAGCCCGGCCGTCACCGAGTTAGCCGCACTGATATCGCCATTCGCTAGGCAGGCTGAGATGGGGATGGCACTGGTCGGTCCGGGAACGCCGTTCATAGCAATGCCCTGTTCCGCAGCATCCGAAGCCGCGAGCGTCGGTAGGCACATAACCGGAAGATCGGGCGTGACATTCAGCGGTCCTACTCAACGTGAACAGCCGCAAGGATTCGGCGGTCGGCGCGACGACGGCCGTGCTGGCTGTCACGCTGGGTGATGGATGCTTGATCTCGGTGAGGCTGGTCGCCGTGATCGGTGAAGGCGCAAGCCTGTTCGAATACCGGCGGTTGGCAGGCCACCGGCAGGCCGGGCAACCCGGCACGGCGGATCCCGCGAGTTGTCACTCGTGGCAAGCGTTGAGCCGAGCAGCCTGCTTGGTCAGGTGATCCCGCTCGGCGGTGGTGGTGGCGCGGTGAGCAGCGGATGCGTATAGGCGGGCGGCGTCGGTGCGGTTGCCCGCCCGTTCGTGCAGGTACGCCGCGGCGGCGTCGCGCCGTGGTAGGTCGGCGTCCAGCCCATCGAGTGCGCGAAGCCCGGCAAGCGGGCCGTCGACCTCGCCGACCGCGACGGCTCGGTTGAGCAAGACAACGGGACTGTCGTTGAAGCGCAGCAACTCCTCGTACCACTCGAGGATCTGCGGCCAGTCAGTTTCCTCGGCCGTCGCGGCGTCGTCATGCAAGGCAGCGATGGCGGCCTGGGCCTGATACTCGCCGAGCCGGCAGGTGGCCAGCGCGGCCTGGAGGATGCCGACGCCCTCCCTGATCAGCGACGTATCCCACAAGCCCCGATCCTGATCGGGCAGCTGTACGAGAGATCCATCCTTTGCAAGACGAGCCGGCCGGCGCGCGTGGTGCAGCAGCATCAGCGCCAGTAACCCCGCCACCTCCGGGTCGTCCACCGAACCCGCGAGCTGGCGGGTGAGCCGGATGGCTTCAATGGCCAGGTCGACCTCGCCGGTGAAGCCCTCGTTAAAGATGAGATAGAGCACCCGGAGCACAGCCCGAATGTCGCCGGGACGCTCGAAGCGCTCGCCGCTCACGGTACGTTTCGCCCGCGAGATCCGCTGCGCCATCGTCGGCTCCGGGACCAGAAACGCCTGCGCGATCTGCGCGGTGGTCAGCCCGCCGACCGCGCGCAGTGCCAACGCGATCGCCGACGCCGGGCTGAGCAGCGGGTGGCAGCAGCGGCTGAGCAGCAGCAACGTGTCGTCGTCCTGCTCGGCCGGACCAGGCGCTGGCTCCTGGTAGTCGCGCACCTCGCGCCGTCGCCGCGAGGTTTCCGATCGCTGTACGTCGATCAGCTTGCGGCCGGCGACCCTGACCAGCCACCCCTTGGGGTCATCCGGCAGCGCGTCCGGCCAATGCTGGATGGCCTCGAGCAACGCCTCCTGAACAGCGTCCTCGGCCGCCGCGAAGTCGCCTCCACGGCGGACGAGGACGCCAAGGACCTGCGGGGTGAGGTCCCGCAGGAGCTCGTTCACTCCGTCGCCGCCGGAACCTCGCCCAGGAACGGACGCACCTCGATCCACTCGTTGATCGGACGTCCGCCCGGCCCGGGCGCCGAGGAGAGGAATGCGGCAGCTTCGTAGGCACGCTCTGGCGAATCGACGTCGATGATCATCCAGCCGGCGATCAGGTCCTTGGTCTCGGCGAACGGCCCGTCAGTGACTGGCTCCTTGCCGTCGCCGTCGTAGCGCACGAACGTTCCCTCGGGCGAGAGAGCCTGGGCGTCGACGAATTCGCCGCGCTTCCTGAGCTCATCGGCCACGTGCCCCATGAACGACATGTGGGCCGAGACCTCCTCCGGCGTCCACTGGTCCATCGGGACTATGCCGCCCGGCGCCAGCTCGTGGTCGCCGCGGTAGTGCTTGAGCAACAGGTACTTGGCCATGATGTTCTCCTGCGATCTGGGGCGATCACTGTTGCCGCCCTTCACAACCTAGGACGGAACCCGGATCGGCTGTTCGACATCTGGTGCGGCCGCGTGAGGCTCGACCTCGACGGGCAGGCCCACGCGCTGGCGGATGTAACGCCCGCAGCGGTCGCGGATCTCTCGCTGGGGAGTCCGCTTGTGCCGTTCCGTGCCGGTGCAGCGCAGCTACCGCGTCGTTACACTAACCGGGAGCGGATCATGCATATTCGCGAGGGCATTGCGGTGATACCGGACCGGCTGATGGAGGCACGGCAGAGATGAAGTATCAGGTGGTGAACCCGGCCACCGGCGAGCTCGAGGCCGAGTATCCGGTCGCGACCGACGCCGAGATTACCCATGTACTGGAGCGAGCGCACGAGGGCTATCGGTCCTGGCGGAGTAGCTCATGGGAGGACCGCGCGCAGGTACTGCACCGGGTCGCCACGATCTACAGCGAGCGGATCAACGAGCTCGGCGCGATCATCACCAGGGAGATGGGAAAGACAACCGCCGAGGCCATCGGTGAGCTCGAGTTCACCGTCGGGATCTACGAGTATTACGCCGACAACGGCCCCGACCTGCTCAAGGACGAGCCAATCCCGTCCAACACGCCGGGCAAGGCCTGGGTGCGCAGGTCCCCGGTCGGCCCGTTGCTGGGCATCATGCCGTGGAACTATCCGTATTACCAGGTGGCCAGGTTCGCCGCCCCGAATCTGATGATCGGCAACACGATCATCCTCAAGCACGCGCCGCAGTGCCCGGAGTCGGCGCTGGCGATGGAGCAGATCTTCCGGGATGCCGGGCTCCCGGACGACGCTTACATCAATGTGTTCGCCACGAATGAGCAGGTGGCAGACATGATCGCCGACCCGAGAGTGTGCGGCGTCTCGGTTACCGGCAGCGAGCGGGCCGGATCGGCCGTCGCGGCGGTCGCCAGCAAGCACCTGAAGAAGGTCGTGCTCGAACTCGGCGGTTCGGACCCGTTCATCGTGCTGGACACCGACGACGTGGCCGGCGTGGCCCAGGCCGCTGCTGCCGCTCGGATGGAGAATGGCGGCCAGGCCTGCAACGCGGCCAAGCGGATGATCGTGGCCGACGGGGTGTACGACGACTTCCTCGGAGAATTCACCAAGGCGATGGCGGCGCACGTGACCGGCGACCCGACCGATCCGGCTGTCAACTACGGGCCGTTGTCGTCGGAGCAGGCGGCGCGGAACCTGATGGAGCAGGTGCAGGATGCCATCAGCAAGGGCGCCACGGTGCACACCGGCGGCAAGCGGGTGGACCGGCCGGGCGCTTTCATCGAACCTACCGTGCTGTCGGGCGTGACCGCGGACATGCGGGCGTTCCGCGAGGAGCTGTTCGGCCCGGTCGCCGTCGTCTACAAGGTCTCCTCAGCCGATGAGGCCGTCGAACTGGCCAACAGCAGTGCTTACGGGCTCGGCGGGGCCGTGTTCAGCACGGACGCCGAGCTTGCGCTGTCGGTCGCGGATCGGCTCGATGTCGGGATGGCCTGGGTCAACCAGGCTGAAGGCGGCGGCCCGGAGCTGCCGTTCGGCGGGACAAAGCGCTCCGGTGTGGGGCGCGAGCTCGGCCCGCTGGGCATCGATGAGTTCGTCAACAAGAAGCTGATCCACACCACCTAGTCATCGGTGGCCGTGTTACTGACTAGAAGACCGAGCAGCGTCTGCGCCGCACAGCTGCGCCGTCGGCGTGGCCGCCTACGGCGAATCAACCTGCCGCGCTGTGCGGAGGTCCAGCTTGGCGGATGGCGATGGCCGCGCCGCGTTATGCGCACGGGACTGCAGCGACGGTCAGCGCGGTGGCCGTGAGGATTCGCCAGCGCCGAGGGCACGGCCTTCGGAGGAAACCCCGGCCGGCGGATCACCCAGGAAGCGGCGACGGGCCTGAGCGGTGGCCGAGGCGTCAACCGCCCGCGCCGGCTATCGGAAGCAGGACCGTCACCTCGGTGCCCTTGCCGTGCTCGCTCGCGATATGCAGCTCACCGTGATGCGCTCGGACTAGCTCGTCGACAATGGTCAGTCCGATGCCGGTGCCGGCGGCCATTCCCGGAGAGCTCTCACTGCGGAAGAACCGCTCGGTCACGTGCGGCAGGTCCTCGGCTGCGATGCCCTTGCCGGTGTTACTGACCCGCAGTGCTGCCAGATTCTGCCCGTCGGGTTCGGCGTGGAGCACCACGCTGCCGCCCGGCGGGGTGTACTTCAGCGCGTTGGTGAGCAGGTTCGTGACTACCTCTCGCAGCCTGTCGGTGTCGCATAGCACAGGAGTATCGGTCAGCCGCTGGCTGAGGCTTATATCTGCGGCGCTGAAAGCCTCGGCTAGGCTGCCCGCGGCCTGGGAGGCGATCCTCGCCAGATCGTGCGGGGCAACCTTCAAGTGGAAGACGGCCGACTCGGCTACGGCCAGGCGCTGCAGATCATCGAGACTGCGGCCGAGCCGCAGGACCTCATCGCGCAGCGAGGCAACGTTCTCGAGGGTCAACTCGGTCACGCCATCAAGCATGGCTTCCGTACCTGCTTGCAGGATTGCCACCGGTGTGCGCACTTCATGGGCGATGTCAGCGACCAGATTGCGCTGCAGCTGATCCCGCTGGTTGACATCCTGTGAAGCTCGGTTGAATGCCTCCTGGAGCTCACGCTCCACGCCCACCCCGCGTACTTTCGTGATACGGAAGTTGCGGTCGCCCGCAGCCCGAGCGCGAATCGCCTCGAGCACGGCCTCAAGCGGTGCCGTGATCCGCCGCGATATCACAACTGCGAGGACCAGCGCGAGCAGCGCGGCGATCGCGGACGCGAAGATCCGGATCCGCCACTGCGATGTCTGGAAGTTCTGCATCGCCGCGCCGAGGCCACTGCCACTGAACCGGACGGTGACCCATCCGACCGGCTGTCCGGCAACGACCACTGGCTCGCTCATCGCAGCTCCCGGGGGGAGCGTGTTGAATCCCTGCGATGAGCCGATCACCGTCCCCGTCATGTCCAGTACCTGCGCGCCGGCCTCAGCGGTCGCGGCAACATCGAGGACGGGGCCGAGGTTCGCGCGCTTCCATCCCCCGTCCCCGTATGCGGCCCCCGCACCCGCGGCCACCGAGCTGGTTAGGGCCGCTCCCTGCTGCCTGAAGAGTCGGGTCATCGCCGAGCTCGTGCTCGCCGAACCGATCCCGACCAGAACGACAATCGCCATGAGGGCGACGAAAACGAACGCCAGCGCGAGCCGCCGCCCGAGCTGGCCGATCCCGAAGACAAGGCGGTTGGCCTTACCACCTGCGGCCGAGCCGGTAACCCCTTGTGTCAACTGCCTGATGCTCCCCCGCCGTGCGACAGGCCCACGGCTGGCCACCCCCGCTGCCCCGACACCACAGCATCGAGCCAGTCCACCAGCCAAGCATAGCAACGAACGTTTGGCCAGTTCACATCAGCGTATTAGAATATATGAGCGACTTACTCATGCCATCTGATTCATATCGGACTGATCCGGTCAGGGCTTCGGCTCCTGCCCGACAGCGGCATGGGCCGACCGATCTAGCCGCGCGCCGGCGGGCCGCTCACGGGCTCACCAGCGCTCGGCTGCGTGGCGTACGTGGCCAACTGCCGATCGGCGGTACTTTTTGTAGCCTGCGGTCGACGCCCCTGCACTCGGTCAGTTCATGCCGTAGGGCCCGCCGGTGCCACGCCAAGCTGCTGCATCATTGACATGGTGTCGATGACTCCCCAGTGCTCGCGCACCGAGCCGGCGTCGTCGAACTTCATGATGTCGATGAGCTGCACGTCGACGTGCTTGCCGGTCGGCGGTATCCCCATCAGCTCGCCTCGGTGAGTGCCGGTGGCTCTTACCCGTGCCACGGTCTTGTCGCCGCTGGCGAGCACATCTTCGGTTTCCATGTGCAGATCGGGGAATGCTGCCCGGTACATCCGGAAGAACTCCCGCACGCCTTCCTTCGTGGGCGGGAATCCGGGCGTCTCTTCGTGCTCGACGAAATCATCAGCCAGCAAGGCGGCGAACCCGTCGATGTCTCCCTGATTGATCCGATTGTAGGCACTTCGCATCGTCATGGAGTAGTCCATCGTCGTCCTTTCGTTCCCGCTCCCCGAGCGCTGATCCCGCACCTATGGTGGTCCGCCAGTTGCCGCCAGGCCGCCGCGCGGGCCGCTATAGCCGTCGGCCAGGCGCTCTCTTGCGGTGACCGGCGGCTGACCGGGAGCGTCGCGTGCCTGCGTCATACCCTGAGATGAGCGGGCTCAGACGAACGGGGGAACAGTGGCAACGATTATTGCTTTCCACGAGGTCGATGACGTCGAGCACTGGCTTCGCTCACCGAAGCGGGAAGAGGTCTTTGGCCCCTTGGGCATCACGAGCCGGCTCTTCACCGACCCTGCGAAGTCCAACCGGGTGGGGCTGGTTGTGGAGGTCCCGGACCTGGAAGCCTTCCAGCGGCTCATGCAGTCAGACGAGGCGGCCGAGGCCATGAGGTTCGATGGGGTCCATCCCGAGACGCTCATGCTCCTCGAGGAGGCATCAGGGCACCTCTGATTCTGGGAGTTCACGGGAAGGCGCTGACGCGGTGCGCCCGATGTGAAGATCGTCGGCGCTGTCACTCGGGGTGATGGGGCGGCGGGCGGCTACGCCGTCGGTTACTTCTCTACACCTGTTCCGCACCACCGGTCGATGGCAGGAGGTGGGGGAGTTGCCAGCAGGGAGACGCCCCACTTCTTCAGGATCGACGCATAAGTGCCGTTGTGCAGCACCGTCGCCAGGGCGTCCTGCATTGCCTTCGCGAGCTGCGGCTGATCCTCCGGTATGACCACGCCCAGCAGCCCAGCCGCGAAGTCGCTGCTGGCCTCTGCGGGCGGATACCGGAATCTGGGTGATCCGGCCGGGGGCGCCGAGCAGCCGTGCTGCCCCTCGCCGGCAATTTGCTACTGGCCGCCATCGGCTGCTCGGTCGGCAGGACTAGCTTGGCGGCGTGGGCGCAGTCCGGCGTCGCGGAGGAAGGTCAGCACCGCGGCCACGCGGCGGTGCACCTGCTGTTCGCTGGCCAGGTCGAGCTTGGCGAAGATGGCGTTGACGTGCTTCTCCACCGAGGATTCCGATAGGAACAGAGCCTCCGCGATACCCGCGTTGCCGCGGCCCTGCGCCATCTCGCGCAGGACGTCGAGTTCACGTGGGGTCAGCCGCGACAGCGGGGAGGTCTGCAGCTTGGCCCGCCGGCTGACCAGCGCGTCGACTACCTGCGGGTCGATAACCGAGCCGCCAGCGGTCACTTCGCGCAGCGCCCCGAGGAGCTGGTGGAGGTCACCGACGCGGTCTTTGAGCAGGTAGGCAAGACCAGCGGTGCCGTTGCGGAACAGCTCGAACGCATAGGACTCATCCGCGTACTGGGACAGGATCACGACGCCGACGCCCGGCGCGGACTCCTTGATCGCGTGCGCGGCGTCGATGCCCTCCATCGCCGGCGCCGGATCCCGGCCGGCGCCGTCCTGCGGCATCCTGATGTCGGTTAGCACCGCGTCGGGAGCTTGCCTCCGCACGGCGTCGAGCAACTCAGGGGCCGAGCCGACCGCGGCGAGCACAGTGACCTCGCCAGAGTCCTCGAGCAGCCGCCTTGTTCCTTCACGGACCAGGTAGTTGTCGTCGGCGATGACAATGCGCAGCTGGCTCATCGGTCAGTCCCCGAGTCGTGCGCGCCGAGCGGGACCTCGGCCCGCAGCCTGGTGCCGCCTCCGCGCCTGCTGTCGATCGTCAGTGCCCCGTTCACGATCGCGATCCGATCGGCCACGCCGGCCAGGCCGATGCCGCGCGGGGCGGCCGGGTCGAAGCCGCATCCGTCGTCGCTGACCTCCACCGCCAGGGACCCGTTCGGCTGGGCAAGCCCCACGATGACCTGGCGGGCGTTGGCGTGCTTGACCGCGTTGGTAAGGGCCTCGGCCACGACGTACCAAGTGGTGGCCTCGATGTGCTTGGGGTACCGAACACCGCGCAGCGCGGGGTCTGCCTCGATGACCACCTCGACCGGCAGCCTGGCTGCCTGCGCTTCGATCGCCTCAAGCAGGCCCTGGTCGGCCAGGACGGGCGGGTGGATCGCGTGAGCGAACTCGCGCAAGTGGACGAGCGCGTCGCCGAGGTCGTACTGCAGCTCGCCAAGCGCTTCGTGGCCACGCTCGTCGCCGCGGCGCAGCTGTTCGCGCGCCAGGGCAAGCTTCGCGGTCAGGACGACCAGGTCCTGCTGGAAGCCGTCGTGCAGGTCCCGCTGGATCCGCTGCCGCTCGGCGTCCTGGGCCCGCACGATCCTGGTGCGCGAGGCGGCAAGCTCGGCCGCCTGCTCCCTGATCACCTCAAGCCGTGCCGCCAGCTGAGCGCTGAGGTGCAGGTTGTGCACTGCCGCGGCGGCCTGGCCGGCAAGATGAACGAGCAGGCGGCGATCTTCCTCGAGCAGCGGGCCATCTAGGCGCGGGCCGCACTCGATCGCACCGACCGCCTCCCCGCCATGCGTGAGTGGCACGACGAGGGCCGGCGCAGCCGGATCGCAGACCTCGATGCCAGCGGAGCCAACGATCTGACGGCTGCCTGGAGGCGTGGCGAGGTCAAGCCGCACCCTAGACCAACGAAGCAGTAGCGCCTCACAGATCGCGTCAGCGAGCCTGCCGAGCAGGTCATCGGGTCCAGGGGACGTCTCAAGCATCGCGCCGAACCTGGCGAGGACTTCGTAGCCGTCCAGCCGCGCGCCAAAAACCCAGCGGTCCGCGAAGTGTTCCAGCCTGCGCTGCGCTGGCTGCGCCACCAGGACCACCGCCGCGGCCAGCAGGATCGCCGCGCTCGCCGACAAGTACCGGCTGGCAATGATGCCGAGCGCCGCCGCCACGGCAACGATGGCGGTCGCAATAAGCGCGCGCAGTCCCCAGTTGACTGCTGACCTGCGGGCCGAGCGGTCGATGCCGAGCATCTCCTCGGGCGACAGCGCCACGATCAGCGAGCCGAGCACGAGGGATACGCAAATGATCCACAGCACAATGAGCGCCGCGGCCCAGGTGAATCCCGGGCCGCCGATCCAGGCGAACACGACGACCGCGACGCCGCGGCAGTTCCAGCGGCCAGGCCGATCAGAGCCAGGCGGACCTGGCGCCGCTCGGCGGCCTGTGAGCTCCGGTAGCGCAGGTAGAACATGACCAGCCCGGCGATGAGAAGAGCGCTAAAGGACTGGTATGCGACGTTCGCGACGCTCGATAGCGACCTGGCGGCTGGCTGGAACAGCGGGCTGGCGATGGACGGGGTGCCTGGGGCGGCGTAGGGATCCTGCGGCTCCTGCCGGCTGGCGACCAGCACCAGGACAGGCACAAGCACGGCCAGCGCTGCGGCGATGATTAGCACCGTGCGCTGCCATGTTCGGTTGGGCCGGCCGGTAGGGAACAGCCCGATCAGCCCGAAAGCGGCGACCTGGCTCGCGGTGTAGGCGCAGATTGCCGCGAACATGACCCATCCGGCCGCCGCGGGTCCGGCGTGATGTAGCACCACGTCGCCCAGGCACGAGTTGACGAGGGCGAGGCTGCCCGCCGCCAGGAGCCAGACGGCGACCGGGTGCCCGCGACCGCGGAGGGCGCCAGCGAGGCCGACCGCATAGAGCGGCCCGAGGCCGATCAGATACCAGCCCGCTCCTGCTGGGTCCCCGCCGACGAGGTTTCCCACGACGCCGACCACGAACGCGCAGCCGCCGATGACGGTGAAGGCCCAGCTGACACGCGCCGCATAGGCCCAGTGTGAGCCAGGATGCCCGCCGAGCGGTAGGAGGGAGGCCGCAGGGCGGGTGGGGGCCAGCCTCACCGCAGCCCGGTGGCTGGCACCCTGGCTGCCCCGTCAGCTGCGGCCTAGCGTCCGGTACATGAACGAAGGCAACGCAGACAGTCACAAGCGAACAGGGCGCGGCAGGAGGAAGCCAGCCGGCGTCATGTACAAGGTCTACCGCTGGGGCCTGCTGGTCTTCCTGGCCGCTGGTGTCGTGCAAATATTCCTGGCGGGCCTCGGCGCCTTCAGGCTGCTGCACGGGGCCGGCGATGCGGCGCTTGATCCGCACAGGACGCTCGGCTTCGCCATGGGCGGGGTGGCGATCGCCATCCTGATCCTGACGCTGATCGCGAGGGCGGGGACACGCGCGATCGTGGGCGCCGTGCTGCTGGTAGTGATGACCAATTTCCTGCAGAGCCAGCTGGCCGCACTGGCCGACGACCACGTCGTGTTCGGCGCCCTGCACGCCACCGATGGCCTGCTTATCCTGGCGATCCCCGCCTACCTGTACGTCTGGACCGGGCGCCGGGCGGCATGAGCGAGACGGGGCGGCGGCGGCAGCGCACCGCCGCCACGACGGCATGGGTCCTGACGGTCGTGCTGGCGGCCGTCGCGGGCCTGCTGACGGTCCTCGCCTGGCACGACATGGTCACCGGCGACGCGATCGACACGGCGTGCGGGGTGCCATCCGCCGTCCTGTACGCCAGTCTCGGAGCGCTGATCGTCCGGCGGTCGGGCAACATCATCGGCTGGTATCTGCTCGTCGCCGGTATATCCGACGCCATCGTTCAGCTCGCTTCCTCCTACGCGGTGGTCGGCATCAAGCATCCAGGCTCGTTGCCCAACCCGGCCATCGCCGGGCTGCTGGCGGAGTGGGCGTTCATGCCGCTCATCTGCGGAATTGCATTCATGTGCCTGTTGTTCCCGACCGGGCACCTGCCTTCGCCGCGCTGGCGCCCCGCAGCAGGTCTCTGCATCCTGATCATCGCGCTGACCTTGATCGGGTTCGTCGTGCAGCCCGGGACGATCGGCCTTCCGGCTCCTGGCGGCGTCTCCGCGTCGGTCCAGAACCCGCTGGGCGTGCGGTCCCTGCCCGAGCCGTTGGCTGCTGTACTGTTCGGGAAGATCAGCCAGGCGTGGTTCGTCTTGATCGCCCTGCTGGCGGTCGCGACAGCGGCGATGATCGTCCGTTACAGGTCCGGGGGCCGCGAGGCACGGCAGCAGATCAAGTGGATCGGGTTTACCGCCGCCGCGCTGATCGGGTTCTCGCTCGTCGTGCTGGCGTCGATGGACCTCGGCGGACAGCACTGGGCCCTTCTGACCACGATCGCCGACGCGGTGGTCACGGCCATCGGGCTCGCAGGATTCCCAGTCGCGATCGCCGTCGCGATCCTGAAGTACGGGCTCTACCAGATCGACGTCCTCATCAGCAAGGCCGTGACATACGGTCTGCTGTCCGCCGCGCTCACCACCGTCTATGCCGGCATCGTGGTGGGCATCGGGACGCTGGCTGGCTACGTTGGCGGCCCGGTGCTCACGGTCACCGCGGCGGTCGTGGTCTCGGTGCTGTTTCACCCTGTCCGCCGGCGCGCCTCCCTGCTGGCGAACCGCTTCGTATACGGCCGGCGAGCCTCGCCTTACCAGGTACTCGCCGACTTCGCCCAAGACATGGCCGGCCAGCTCGACGCCGACGCGGCGCTCGACCGGATGGCAGCGGTGCTCGGTGCAGCGACAGGAGCCGAACGGGTCGAGGTCTGGGTGCTGGTCGGTTCCCTCTTGTCGCCGCGTTCGGTCTGGCCGGCTGCCGCCGATCCGGGAGCCACACCAGATACCGTGACCCGCGCGGCGGGCCTGGCAGTGCTCGGGCCGTGCGCCCGAGCGATTGGCGTGTATCACCAGGACGAGCTGCTCGGCGCAGTTACTCTGCGGAAGGCCAGAAACGAGCCGGTGTCGGCCGCCGAGGACCGGCTGCTCACCGATCTGGCTTCGCAGGCCGGGCTCGTGCTGCGGAACGTCAGGCTCACGGCCGAGTTGCGCGCCACGATCGACGATCTTCGCGCATCGCGGCGGAGGCTGGTGCGCGCACAGGACGACGAGCGGCAGCGAATCGAGCGCAACCTGCACGATGGCGCCCAGCAGCAGCTGGTGGCCCTGAGCATCCAGCTCGACCTGCTGGACGGCGCCTCGGACGACCCGGCAGAGGTCCGGGAGCTGACCTGGCAGCTTCGGTCGGGGCTGCGGGCGGCCATGGATGACCTCCGCGCACTTGCCCGCGGCATTTACCCGCCGCTGCTAGCCGACCAGGGCCTGTGCGCCGCTTTGCGGGTGCAGGCCGACCGGGCGCCGATGCCCGTGCTGATCGACGCCGACGGGATCGGCCGGTTCTCGCGTGACGCCGAGGTGGCCCTGTACTTCTGCATCCTCGAGGCACTGCAGAACGTCGCGAAGTACGCGCGGGCATCGCTGACGACTGTCAGGCTGCGCCAGACCGACAGCAGCCTCACGTTCAGCGTGACCGACGACGGCGCGGGCTTCGACCCCGCGGCGGCCGCGCGCGGAACCGGCCTGCAGGGCATGGCCGACCGGCTGTCCACGGTCGGCGGCGAGCTCCGTGTGTCATCGGCGGCTGGCCAGGGCGCGACCGTCAGCGGAACCGTGCCCGTCGCCGCCCTCGTCGGCGCGAGGGCGGGCTGAGCCACGGGTGAGCGACCCAGGCGCTGGCCCACGCTACGGCCTGCCTGCGCACGGCGACCTGAAGGGCACGCGGCCCGCGCAGCCGGCCGGTGCAACAAGTGCGCCCGATGCGCGTCTATTGCGTAGAGGGGTGACTGGCG
The DNA here is from genome assembly GCA_963720595.1 of uncultured Actinomycetota bacterium. GTDB lineage: Bacteria > Actinomycetota > Actinomycetes > Streptosporangiales > Streptosporangiaceae > Chersky-822. The sequence goes on from CAVRFY010000002.1 coordinate 77,518, forward strand.
GGTGCCGGTTCGCTCATAGACGTCGGGCAGCGGCGATGGTGTGAGGAACCCGATGAGACGTCATGTTCTGGTGGTTGCGGCAGGTGCGGTCGCGCTGCTGGGTGCCGGGTGCGCGCCGGCGACTCCGGCCGCGAGGACTCCGATGCCCGGCGCAACCCCGGTCTCCGCTGCTGCTGCGGCCGTCCGGCCGGGGGCGGGCCGGCGGGCTTGTGGGGCCGGGCGATGGAGGTGCCCGGCCTGGCCGCCCTGGACAAGGTCGGCAGCGCCGTCGTCGTGTCGGTGTCGTGCGGCTCGGCGGGCAACTGCGCGGCCGGCGGGGACTACTGGACCCATGGCCGCTACCTGGGGTTCGTGGCCGGCGAGGCGGATGGCCGCTGGGGCCGGGCGATCGAGGTGCCCGGCCTGGGTGTCCTGGACGCGGGCGCTTATCCCGGCGACGGCGGCGCCGGCGTCGTCTCGGTGTCGTGCGGCTCGGCAGGCAATTGCGCGGCCGGCGGGTCCTACCTGGACCAGCAGCGGCACTCGCAGGGGTTCGTGGTCAGCGAGCGCAACGGCCGCTGGGGGCGGGCGATCGAGGTGCCCGGCCTGGCGGCGCTGAACATCGGCAAGGACGGCCGGCCCGGCGCCGGGGTCACCGCGGTGTCGTGCGGCTCGGCGGGCAACTGCGTCGCCGGCGGGTTCTACCAGGACGACAGCCGGCGCTCTGAGGGGTTCGTGGTCAGCGAGCGCGACGGCGTCTGGGGCCGGGCGATCGAGGTGCCGGGCCTGGGAACCCTGAACAAGGGCGCTTATGTCGCCGAGGGCGCCCAGGTCACCTCGGTGTCGTGCGCCTCAGCGGGCAACTGCGCGGCCGGCGGGTACTACAGCATTGCCGTGGCGGGTGACCGCGTGCACCGGCAGGCGTTCGTGGCCAGCGAACAGAACGGCCGCTGGGCGATGGCCATCGAGGTGCCGGGGATCGCGGCGCTGAACGCCGGCCACTACGCCGAGGTGTCCACGCTGTCCTGCGCGTCGGCGGGCAACTGCGCGGCCGGCGGGGACGCCGCGAGCAGTGCCCCGAACCTCAACGGCGGCGGCCATCAGCAGGGGTTCGTGGTCAGCGAGAGCAACGGCGTCTGGGGCCGGGCGATCGCGGTGCCCGGCCTGGCCGCGCTGAACACGCGCGGAGACGCCAGGGTCGAATCGGTGTCGTGCGCGTCGCCGGGCAACTGCGCGGCAGGCGGGAACTACGACGGCGACCCCAGCTACGGCGACGGCTACGGGAAGGGGTACGTGGTCAGCGAGAAGAACGGCACCTGGGGCCGGGCAATCAAAGTGCCGGGCCTGCGGGCACTGCACGCCGGCCAGTACTCCGACGTCAGATCGGTGTCATGCGCCTCGCCGGGCAACTGCGCCGCCGGCGGCTTGTACGCCGACGGCTCGACCGGCCAGGCGCTCGTGATCAGCCAGACCAACGGCGCCTGGGACCCGGCGATCAACATGCCCCGCGTGCAGGCCCTGAACAAGGGCGGGGCAGCTGCGGTCACCTCGGTGTCGTGCGTCCCGGCAGGGAACTGCGTGGCCGGCGGGTCCTACAGGGACAGCCACCCCCACTTCCAGGCATTCGTTACCTAACAGGACCGCACGCGCACCCGCCCAGCCCCCCTTCGCCTGCCCAGTCCCAGGCATCCCGGGCAAGGGGAGCTGAACGCCCGGGCGCAACTCGGCATGCTCACCAGGTCACCCCGTATTCAGGAGCCGTTTCTCGCTATCCGCTTGCTGGGTGAGCGTCTCGCTGACCGAAACCGGCATCCAGGACGGCGCCGTCGTGCCACCGTTCCTGACCAACGCCTTTCCCGGGTCGCTGCCCAGGCGACGATCATCGTGTCCGGTGGAGCGTTGAGTTCGGCACAGTTGGCTCGATCGCTGCTGAGGCTCGAGATCCGGACCACGAATCGCCGGTGACGCGGCTCTCGCGATGCCGGCGAAAGCCGGTCAAGACGGCCTCCAGCAAGGGCAGGGCATGAACGACCTGCCTGGACCTGATCGCTAGGTCCCATACCGGCTCAAATTTCTTCCAGCCCGCCGAGTAGGCCATGTGACGTATTCGCTCTCGAAGGGTCTCCCTGGTCGAGGCTCCCGCCCAGATTGATCCCCAGCGATAGAAGTCCTTGTAGGCCTTCCAGTAGCCGGACTCCAGAGTCTCAGCGTCCATGCCGGCCGGGCGGAAGACGACGTGGCGGGTGTCATAGAGATCCCAGTCACTGTGCACGATCCTGCCCTCGGCCACCATCCTTGCGTGCAAGGCGGTATCGGGGTACGGCGTCAGGATATGAAAGGTCGCCGTCTCGATGCCCTGGGCGATGGCCCACTCAACGGTCTTGTCGAATACGTCAGGCCCGTCGTCGTCCATGCCGAACACGAAGCTTCCGTTGACCATGACGCCGCGGCTGTGCAAGTGGCGAATGGCGGCGTCGTAGTCCCGCCCAATGTTCTGATACTTGCGCTGGTCAGCGAGGTTCGCCTTGTTAACTGTCTCGAATCCCACGAACAAGCTCCGGAGCCCGGACTCGACCGCCTTGTCCAGTAGTTGCGGGCTCTCCAGAACCGATTTAACAGTGCCCGCTGCCTGCCAAACGCGTCCCATTCCCCGCATGCCATCGAACAGGGACGAGGCGAACCTCGGACTCCCGAACAGGTGGTCGTCGAGAAAGTAAAGATGGCGTCCGGGCAGTCGCTCGATTTCTGCCAGTGCGTCATCGACAGCCTGCGTATAGAACTGCTTTCCGCCCTTGAAAAAAGCGACCTTGTAGCAGAAGTCGCACACGTGCGGGCAGCCGCGCGATACCACTATCGAGTTGGGAACAAGGTACAGGTGACGCTTGATCAGGTCGCGCCGAATCGGCGGCAGATCAACGAGCGTGCGCCGCTTGGACTCATACCGAGTTCGAGGGGACTTGGCTCGGTAATCGGCCAGGAACTGCGGCCAGGTGTCCTCGCCCGGCCCCAGAAAGATGGTGTCGGCGTGCTTGGCTGCCTCCTCGGGCAACGACGTCACGTGCAGCCCGCCGAGGCACACGTACACGCCTCTGCTCCGGTAGCCGTCGGCTATCTCATAGGCCCTTCGGGCCGATGTGATGTAGACCTGAATCACCACGACATCCGGCTCGTCATCCACCACGAGCTTTTCGACGTGCTCATCTGAGATAACGACGTCGTCGCAGAAATCAAGAAAGCTGGCGAGCGTCGCGAGGCCAAGCGGAGGAAACAGGGAATACTTAATCGGCCGGAAAAGCGGACTCGTCGCCTCCGTGAGTGCGGGCAGGATCATTCGTACGCGCATCGCGCTCCTCCACCTTCACTGAATCGGGAAGATTGCACCGGACAAGGTGGCTGATCGAGATCATCTGCCGCCGGAAATGGCCCGTGCCGGGCGATGAGCTCAAGCGGAGAAGGCCGACCACAAGGCGGGCCGATTTCCGGAGGATTGTTCTCGTCTTCTCTTGGTGCTCCGAATGATCGTGCATCCAGCTGTAGAGCATCGCCAGGCTGAAGGTCCAGAGCAAAAACGGAAGCTCCTCGGCGATGTCTCTGGGCACCCGCGGAGTACAGCCATCGATGACGCGGGCGAACAGGTCGATCCCGTCGGCCCGCAAATCCCGGAAGGCGGCGCTGAACGGGTTCAGCGGGCTGGTTGGCGAGGCAGCGGAGGCGAAGAGGGACCCGGCGAAGGCATGATACGGATCGGCCGCCTCGAACATGGTCTCGGTCACTCCGACCAAGCGCTCGTCCAGCCTGGAGGTGCCTTGGACCACGGCCGTCGAACGCTCGATGAAGTCGCGAGCGAAGTTCCGGTAGAACTCGAAGACCAGGTGCTCTTTCGACGGGAAGTAGTGATACGAGAGCGCCACGTTGACACCCGCCCGGTCGGCGATCATCCGCATGGTCGTCTTCTCGTAGCCGCGGCTCATGAAGAGCTCCATGGCGCAGCCGAAGATCCGCTCGCGCGTCCGCTGCCCCTTCGTCAAGGGCACAAGTTCAGCCGCGCTCTCCGCGGCCGGCGTCGTCACGCGGCTGACCGCAAGGAACTAAACATGTTTAAAACTGTGACCGCCGGTCGAGCAAAGTCAAGGATTTTTCAACATGTTTAAATTCACGCCAGCACCTGGCCCTCGACCCGAGCGAGTCCGGGTGAGCCGAGCCGAGGTTGACTTCTCCCGCCGTGACTCGCCTGCCGGGCATCAAGACCGCGGCCGGCCCGGGTCCTCGATGAGCCGCCTGTGGAGTTCGGTGGTGAGCTGGTGGATTTCGCGCGTCAGCTGCGTGTTCGTCTTGAGTTCCAGTTCTGATTCCCGGAAGTCGTGATCAGCCTTTGCCTGCTGGAATGCTGCCTGGCGGTTCTGGCCGATCATCACGAATGTGGACAGGAAGATCGCTTCCAGCGACACGATCAGTGTCAGTGTCGGCCAGGGGCTTTTCTCGACGAGGAGCATCCAGAGAGCGAACACGGCGATGTGCAGGTAGACAAAATTCATCGACCCGGCGAACCCGGTGATCCAATCAGCGACGCGCAGCTGAAGGTCCGCGGCTCGTCGGGCTTGCTGCTCCAGGACGACGGGATGGCGCGGGGGTGTGACCGGCCGCGTATTTTGAGCCATCTTGGCGCCTCCGTGCTGGGTTAGGCCGCATCCGTTCCGTGATCGGGTGCACGATACGCCCGGAGGGCCCGGCCGCGCCCGTCACGATCCGAGAGTCGTCGGCGCAGCGGCCGCAATAGCTTCGTCGGCAGCGGCGACCGCGGTGCGGCTAATCTTGCCAGCGCACTCGCGCGCCGCCTGGCACCCTGCTGGTGCCAGGCGGCGGCGTTATAGCTGTGCTAGAGGTTGAAAGCTGAGGTCAGGGTCGGGGCGGTGGCTGCAAGGCCCAGCTTCGGCAGGCCGAGCAGTTCCTCGGCAGTGCCGAGCAGGGAGTAGTGGTTGAACAACGTGCCAGAGGTGGTGCCCGGCTGGGTGCTTGGGCTGATCACGATCGTGGCGACATGGCAGCCGATATCGGTGGTGTTGGCAGCGCATTGCGTTGCCTTGCCGCCCTCGCCCTCATCCCAGGTGAGGAAGACAGCCGTCGAGCCGTCCTGGTACTCGGTGCTGTTGAAGATGGCGGGCAGGTTAGCGGCCAGCCAGCTGTCGCCGTCGGCGATCGTGCCGTCGTGCATGTCGCTGATCTCGTTCGGGGTGATGAACGAAAAGGCCGGCAGGGAGTTGCTGGCCAGGTCGGTGGTCAATTGCGAGTACGGCACGTCGAACATGGAGCATCCGCTCAGCGTCGTGTAGTACGGCGGCGGGTTGTGGCGCACCGCGTACTCCCCGGAGTTCGACGGGAAGCAGTTCGACGGCATCGACTCCTCGTAGGCCTTCCACGTCTCGCCCTGGCCAAAGATACTGGGCGCCGGCGTGCTGCAATGCTTCGAAGGGCTGCAGTCGCTCTTGAACGTCTTTATGTCGGCATACCCCAGGCCGGAGGTGCCGGCGATGTAGTTCGGCAGGCTGGGATGGGAGATGTTGTGGTAATTGGTAGCCAGCCCGCATTCGCTGGCTAGCGAGTTTATGTACGGGGCCTGGGACGAGCCGATGATGGTGTCGTAGCTGTGGTTTTCCATCCACACCCAGATCACGTGGGTGTAAGTGGGCGCCGAGGCAACCGTGCCACACGGACTGGCGGCTGGCAGCCCGGGCGCGGCTGGGCTGGCGGCCGCGGCCTGGGCTGATAGGAACGCCGTGCCGAACAGCAACGGCGCCGCCGCAGCGAAAGCAAGCAACCTGGTCCGCATGAAACCTCCTGTAGTTGGGGACGCTGCCAGTCTTACGCCGCGACATCAGGCGGCGGAACCTGTCCGCGGCAAGCCTCATCTGTACCTCACCGGGGATTCACCCAGGCGCTGCCAGCCATTAGCCCCACGCCCGCCCGGCCGCCCGCGCTGGGCCCCGCCGGAGGGCTGTGAGCACCCCGACATCTGGCCTCGCTCGAGCTGAAGCGCCCTCTGTTGCCAGTCATCAACAACAGATATGAGAAGGTCGAGTTTCCTCGAAGGTCGAGACGATCTGCCATTGCGCTACCACGGAGATTGCTCGATCAAGCCTTTGCCGAACCGAGCTTGCACGCACCTGAGCAGCGGGCTAGTGTGCCGTCAAAGAAGCAACGAACGTCAAGGTGAACCTCAGTTAGGTGTTATCGCGACGTCAATTGCGCTCGAAATCGGGGGGTTTCATGCTCAAGGGTCTACGGCTCGCCCTGGTTACCGCAGTTCCTTTGGTGATAGTTGCCACAGGAGTCGGCGCGTCTGGAGCCGCCACAATTCACCATCGGCGAGTCAACATTTGTACGGGAACGTTCACCGCGCCGGGTACGCTGGCCGGAAAATTCCACGGGAATGTCGTCGTCAACGGTGTTTGTGCAGTTAACGGCGGTGCTGCGATGATTAAAGGAGACCTGATCCTCGCGCCCGGCTCGGCTCTTAACGCGACCTTCGCACTCAACGACGTAGCAGGCAAGGGCAGGTCCAGCCTTACCGTGCACGGTGACATCAGGGTCGGGAACGGCGCCACCTTGGCGATGGGATGCGAGCCGAACCATAGCCCCTGCACAGACGACCCGGACGCGGCAACCGGCGGGACATTGACCGGGCACAATCGCGTGTTCGGAGACGTGCGAGCGCGGCATGCGCTAGCCGTCATCATCCACGCCAGCAAGATAAGAGGAGACCTCACTTTGCGCGGCGGAGGCGGCGGCGTCACGTGCGCCATCCCTACCACCGGAATCTTCGCATTCTTGCAATCCCCCGTCTTCAGTGACGCCGAGGACAACACAATCCGCGGTGATCTCAAGATCACTGGACTGCGGACTTGCTGGATGGGAGGGCTGCGCAACCACGTCCGCGGAGACGTCGTCGCCGCCAACAACACGATGGCCGACCCCGATGCTGGTGAGATATTGGCCAACGTCGTGCGCGGCGACATCGCCTGCTTCAACAACAGTCCGGCCGTCCAGTACGGTGACTCCGGCGGCTCGCCCAATCAGATAAGAGGCGACGCCTTCGGCGAGTGTGCCTTCACCGTGCGGCAACCGAACCCCGCTCCGTCCGGTCCGCTGGAGCCGATCTCGGTCAAGGTCTGAGTTCTGTCCGAGCAGAGTCCGGGGGTCAGCCAAGAAGGCTGGCCCCCGAACGCTAGTCAGACCCCGATGGCCGCGCTGTCGGTCAGTCGTGCGGCGCGCGGTGGCAATCGCTAGAGCTACCGACAAGAGCTCCTACGTTGTTAGCGCAGCGGGCTGAACGCCGCCCGGATCTCGGTCGCGAATAGCTCGGGCTCTTCCCAGGCCGCGAAGTGGCCGCCCCGGTCGGCCTCGTTGAAGTAGGTGAGGTGGGGGTAGGCCTTCTCGACCCAGCTGCGGGGGGCCCGGAAGATCTCGCCGGGGAAGGTGGTGAAGCCGACCGGGAGCGACACTTCCGGCGTGGGCTGGCCGGCCGCCTGAGCTTGGGCCTGGCCGCTCTCCCAGTACGACCGGGCGGCCGAGGCCCCGGTGCCCGTCAGCCAGTACAGCGAGATGTTGTCGAGGATGTGGTCCCGGGTGAGCCCCCCGGACGGCTGCCCGTCCACGAACGCGCGGGAGATCTTCTCGTAGGCGTCGGTGTCGTGGTCGAGCATCCAGGCTGCCAGGGCGGCGGGTGAGTCCAGCAGGGCGTAGCCGATCGTCTGCGGCCGGGTGGCCTGCTCCAGGAAGTAGCCGAAGCCGCTCGCCCGGAATTTCTTGGTCTGATCGAGCGCCGCGCGTTCCTGCTCAGTTTCCGCCGGCATGGCGCCGCCGCCCAGCGCCGTCACGAGCAGGTTCATGTGGATGCCGGCCAGCTCTTCGGGTGCCTGGCGGCCCATCGCGTCGGTGACCGAGGCGCCCACGTCACCGCCCTGGGCGACGTAGCGGGTGTAGCCGAGGCGGTGCATCAGCTCCGCCCAGGCGCGCGCGACGCGGCCTGGGTTCCACCCGACCTCGGCCGGCTCGCCGGAGAAGCCGTAGCCGGGCAGGGACGGCAGCACGAGGTCGAAGGCGTCCTCGGCACGTCCGCCGTGCGCGGTCGGGTCGGTGAGCGGGCCGATCACGTCGAGCAGTTCGATGACGGAGCCGGGCCAGCCATGCGTCATGATCAGCGGCAACGCGTCCGCATGCGGCGACTTCGCGTGGATGAAATGGATGTCCACCCCGTCGATCTCGGTCGTAAACTGCGGCAGCGCGTTCAGTCGTGCCTCGCACGCGCGCCAGTCGTAATCGGCCGCCCAGTAGCGGGCGAGCTCCTGACTCGTCGCCAGCTGCACGCCCTGCGAGCGATCGGCGACGAGTTCCTTGTGCGGCCAGCGCGTCGCGGCGACGCGCCGCCTAAGGTCGGTGATCGCTTCTTCGGGCATGTCGGCCCGGAAGGCACGGATTTCAGTTTCGCTGGACATGAGTCTCCGCCTCCATGGATCGGTTGACGATGACGGCCGGACCAGCCGGCTCCGCTCCGGCTGCGGCCAGAGGTTCCAGGCAACAACATTCAGCCGGGCACCAGCGGACTAGCTGGCACTGCCTCCGATTGCGGACATGGCGGACGCGCCGCGTCCGTGACATCCCTGGTCTGTACCCGGGTCTGCGGCAAGCATGTCGGCGATATGGCCTGCACGACCCATCGTTAGCTGCTTCGGGTTGGATCTGTCCGGGGAGGGCTACGCACAGTCTCTATGCCTCCGACCTCTAGGCCTCCGACGAAGCGAAGGCCGGGGCGCTGGTTGGGAACATGTCGAGGGCAGCCGGATCAACTGTCGTAGGGGAGCAGGGTGAAGTGGCTGGCGCCCCACTGAGGCCGCAGCAGGCGGAAGTGCCGCTGGTCCAGAGTGAGGATCGTGGTGGTGCGGTGACGGTCGGCGAGGATCACGTTTGATTCGTCGGCGATACCGAGGTAGTCACTGTCGTCGCCCTGCTCGGCGATGACGGCCAGTGCTGCGACGTGATCGGAGGATGTCCACTCAGCGAGGTCGTAGGCTTCACTGGCGATGTCGGCGGCGAAGCGGCGGGCGGCCCTAGGCCCGAGTCTGGAGGCGAGCATGGAGTCGGCCTCGGCGACGACCATGGGCGAGACGATGAGGAGGTCATCCGCTTTGGCCAGCGCTTGGGCGATGGCTGAGTGCTCGGCGTAGGACTCGTCGAAAATGGCCAGGATCGCGCTGGTGTCGACGACGATGGCGGTCACGCGCCGAATCCGCTGGCCAGTTCGGCGTCGACGGCCTCGGCGTCCAGCGGCTTGCCGCTCCTGAAACCGCCGACGCTCGGTCTGGCCCACGGCGCGGCCTCGTCGATCAGCTTGTCGATGGCCTGGGCCAGGGTAAGCCCCTCGGCCTTGGCCAGGCGGTGCAGTCGGTCCCGGGTCCTCTTGGGGACCTTGATCGTCGTGACTGTCATATCGGTCAGTATGCCGGTGTTAGCTATCAGGCCAAGGGCGTCTGGGTAGCCGTCCAGGCCGGCAGGTCAGGCAGGAGCCCAGCTGCCCCACCCATCACGCCACCTGCGGCGAGACCACCGCCTTGGCCTGCTGCGTCGCAACCCAGCTCACCCCAGCCGCTTGACACAATCAACTCGTGGGATGTCCAGGTCCTGACCGCTTCGTGAAGAACAGGTGTGTCACGCCGTTGGGGACGGTAACCGACTCAGCGTCGTACCGCTGGTGCAATCCTTCGAGTCCGTCCCACAGCCGTACGCCGCGGCCGATGACGATCGGCGCGAGCACGACGTGCAGGTAGTCGACCAGATCTGCCGCAAGGAACTCGTTGACGGTGGTCGGCCCGCCCCCGAGCCGCACGTCGAGCCCGCCCGCCGCGGCTTCGGCCAAAGCGAGCACCTCGGCGGGGGTGCCGGACACGAAGTGGAACGTGGTCTCGCCGATCGCCAGCGGCTCGCGTGGGTAGTGGGTCATCACGAAGCACGGCGTGTGGAACGGCGGCTGCTCGTCGCCCCACCACCCCACCCACCCGTCGTCCGGCCAGGGGCCCGCCGTCGGCCGGAACTTGTTGCGCCCCATGATCTCGGCGCCGATCGCGGCACCCCACGCGGCCGCGATCGCCTCGTCAGGACCGAGGTTGCCGTCGGGCTGGAGGCCTCGCCAGTTGCGGATCCTCCCGAACCAGTGCATGAACTCGTCCTGGGCGTGGCCGAACGCGGCGTCGAGCGACTGGCCGTCACCGGTCGCGTAGCCATCGAGAGTGACGAGCAGATTGTGGACCCGGAGCATGTGCTCTCCTTCTGAAGTCAGGGCATGACGAGGAACTGGCGGCCGTAGATCAACGCTGCATCTCCTTGCGTCGGGTCAGGCGGCCAGGTGGAACGTGTTCGCGAAGCGGCCGAGGAGCTCGCCGCGCCCGCGCAGCACCTCGACGACGCCAGTCGCGATCGCGCGGTCAGGGGCGAGCTCGCCGGAGATGAGCCGGCGGATGCCTGGACCTGCGGCGAAGGCGAGGTCGACCGGCCCGTCCCCGCGCGTCACGTCCAGGGCGGGACCGTTCACCCGGATGAGCAGCTCAGCGGGACCAATGCGCGCCGCATAGGCGGTCGCGGGCAGACTCGCCGCCACCTGTGGCCGGAAGGCAGTGCGCAGGGCCATGGTCATCGAGTCCGCGGTGATGATCTGCTCCTGACGTGGATCGCCCATCGCCTTGAAGCCCCATGCGCCGAGCGCGAGCACGACGGGCTCGAGTTCGTGGCCGTAGGGCGTCAGCTCGTAGACGATGACGCGCGAGTGCGGTGCCCGGCGGATGACGCCCGCCGCCTGCAGCTCCTTGAGCCGCGCCGCCAGGATGTTGCTGGGGATCCGCGGGAGCCCGGCAGCGAGTTCCCCGTAGCGGCGCGGCCCGACGAGTAGGTCGCGGACGATGAGCAGGGCCCAGCGCTCGCCCACGATCTCGAGAGCTCGCGTGATCGCGTCGTACTGTCCGTACTCGCGTGCGGCCATCGACCTCAGGCCTGCTGATTCGCGAAGGCCTCGGGACCGTGCTCGGCGGCGACCGGATCCATGTAGCCGAGCTCGAGAATGTTGCCGTCGGGGTCGTTGAGCTGCCGCTGGTACATGAAGCCGTAGTCCGTGGCGGGGTGCGGCTCCCGGCCGCCCGCGGCGAGGCCCGCCGTGACGGCCTTGTCGACCGCCTCCCGGGTGTCGAAGTAGACGGCGGTCGCCACCGATGGGCTCACCGCCGGGTCGCCGATCGGCAGGTCGGAGAAGGTCTGGAAGAACTCGCGCGTGAGGAGCATGATCGCGCTGTGGTCCTCTTCAACGAAGACGCAGGCCGCATTGTGATCGGTGAAGGCCGGGTTGATCGGGAAGCCGATCGCCGTATAGAACGCCTTCGCGCGCTCCAGATCGATCACCGGCAGATTGACGAGCATCATGGTCATCGGGGGTCTCCTTCTCGTGGACCGGCACGTGGCGCTAACACTTGCAAAAAACAAGACTTGCAAAAAACAAGCGCTGTGTCAACGCGCTGCACCTGCGTGTCCTGTCCGGGCTGCGCCCCCAGCCGGGGAGAGTCCGTTTACGCGGTCGCGTCATGCAGGCTTGATCGGTGGTGACGTAAGGTTCCGGCTGCACTCGGGCAGCGGGATTCTTGGCTTCCTGTGGTTGTGCCAGAATGAGGAACGGTGAACGTTACCCAGTCCGAGAAGGTCAAGACCGGCCGCGGTTTCTTCGCTGCCCTTGACCAGAGTGGCGGCAGCACGCCTAAGGCGCTGGCCGAGTATGGCATCGGGCGGGACCGCTACGGCTCTGACGCCGAAATGTTCGACCTGGTCCATGCCATGCGGACCCGTGTCCTGACGAGCCCGGTATTTGACGGCTCCCGGGTTCTCGCGGCGATCTTGTTCGAGCAGACCATGGAACGGGACATCGGCGGCGTCGCCACGGCCCGGTATCTGTGGGATGAGAAGAATGTGGTGCCGTTCCTGAAGATCGACAAAGGGCTTGCCCCCGAGCAGGACGGCGTGCAGCTCATGAAACCCATCGACACCCTCGATGAGCTCCTCGAGCGCGCGCAGCGGCACCAGATTTTCGGCACCAAGATGCGGTCGGTGATCAACGACGCCGACGAGGCCGGGATCTCGGCGATCGTGGCCCAGCAGTTCGACTACGCCAGCCGGATCCTGGCCGCCGGCCTCGTGCCGGTCATCGAGCCCGAAGTCAGCATCTCCAGCCCCCGCAAGGACGAGGCTGAGAAGCTGCTGTGCGACGCCATCGCCAAGCACGTCGAGGCGCTGCCTGACAGCGCGACGGTGATGCTGAAGATCACCATCCCGACTCGTCCTGGCCTGTACGGCGACCTGGCGTCTGACCCGCGCGTCCTGCGAGTCATCGCACTGTCGGGCGGCTACAGCCGTGACGAGGCCTGCGCCCGGCTCGCACGCGACCCCACTCTCATTGCCAGCTTCTCGCGCGCTCTTCTCGAAGGGCTGACCGACAACCAGACCAACGAGCAGTTCAACGCCCGGCTCGAGTCCTCGATCGAGCAGATCTACCAGGCGTCGGTACACAAGCAGCCCACCAGCCCCTGAACGATCGCGTTGGCCTCGTGCTCGGCCGGCGCCCGTGAGGAGGCCTACCAGGACGCCCACGCCGTGCGGGCATCGTCCGGGAAGCGGTCTGGATCCAGCCCGGACCGGGCGGGGATGTTGCCCTGGTCTACCTAGAAGCCGACGACCTCGCCACGGCGTTCACGGTCCTCGGGACCTCGGCCGAGCCGTTCGATCGCTGGTTCCGCGACCACGTCGGCCAGGTTCATGGCATCGCGCTGGGAGAAGGATTCACCGCACCCGAGCTGGTGCTCGACTTCGACGCGAGCAAGGTCTGAACCTCGGGTCAGGAGAGGATGCGATATGTGGGCACCATGTCAGCGACGTCGCGCGCACCGACCCATCGTCGGGCTGCTGCGAGCTGGATCCGGCCGGAGAAGAGCTTGATCACCAGGCCCCTCAGAGTCCGGCGGAAGCTGAAGTTACGCGGCGCGGTTCATAGCTGCCGGAATGGTTCCGGAATGTACCCTTGCAAGGTCCTGAGCCAGCCTGTTGGAAGCGCTTCTGCGATGGCGCGATCGTCTTGAGCCAGCCATGCCATGTGCCGCAGGCCGTGCTCGATGACGGCCTCAGCGGGCACCCGGCCTGGCGGCGATGTGGCCTTTCCACGTGCCAGTTGGGACCGTTCCACCTTCATGCTGGACAGGGCGCCGACCTCCTCGGAGGTCACTACGGCGACGAAAGTGAGGACTACCCCGCCGCGGGCGTGCCGCCAGGACGTGGAGTGGACCACGACCGGGTTACCGACGTTTGCTTTGGTGATCGCGGTGACAGTGTGCATGGGGTCGGCGCCCTGGCTGATCTCGACGTACCACGGCGCCGCGCCGCACGGTCCGGTCAGTATCAACTCGCCGTCACGGACAGCGAGAACCATGATCTCGGCCTGCACCGGCCCTTGCACGGTGAAGGTACTTAGCTCGCCCTGCGGCGTCACGTGAGGTTGGCCATCGCTCAGAGTGGCTGGGCCATGGCCAGCGCTTCCTCGGCCGTCACGGTCATGCCGTGGACGGTCCGGCCGTGCTCCTGAACGGCAGCCACCAATTCGCTGTCCTGGCCTTCGAAGGTCCAGCCGCAATCACAACTCACTCGCCTGAGCATGGTTCCTCCTTGGACTGTGGACCGCCTGCTTGCGGCGCGAGACGGGTGCGCGGCAGTTGTTCCGGGTTGGCTAGCCGTTCGCGGCGGTACTCACCGGGTGGCCGGCCGAGGCGCCTGCTGAAGGCCTTGGAGAATGATGCCTCATTGTCGTAACCGACCAGGTGAGCGACCTGCCGCACGTTCCTCGTCGTCGTCGACAGGTAGCCCGCCGCCCGCCGTAGCCGAAGTTCGGTCAGGTACGTCATCGGCGGCTGGCCGAGGGCTGCGCGGAACCTGGCGTTGAACGACGTCCTGGACATCCCGGCCGACTGGGCCATGGCGTCGACGCTCCACCGGGCCTCCGGACGAGCCCGGATCATTTTCACGATCCGCGCGATGTCGGGATCGGCCAAATCGGGCAGCGGGAGCCTTGCCTGACCATCGGCCGCGGCCAGGTAACTGCGCAGCGCCTGCGTCACGAACACGTCGGCAAGCTTCGCGAAGATCGCCGCGGCGCCGGGGGCACTGGCCTGGGTCTCTTCCTTCAGCAGGGCAAACAGCGGTTCGAGCCAGCGGACCATGCCGGTCTCGGCGTCGAGTGTGAGCACTTGCGGCAGGAGTTCGGCGAGGTCGTCAGGCAGGGGCGGGCGAAGCTCGAAACCACCGCACAGCAGCCGGGTGCGGCTGCCGTGGCCGCCGTAAGACAGGCCGGCCTCGTCGACGGGATGGTCGGCGAGGATCGCGTCCAGCGGCCGCACGGGTGAGGTCGGCTGGTCGGCGATGACGTGGCCGTCCCCGTGCGCCAGCAGCACCAGATCACCGGTAGCCAGTTGCACCGGGGCGGCGTCGCCGACCGTGAGCCTGGCGGTGCCCGCCAGTAGCACATGAAACTTGGCGACCGGCGAGCGCTCGACCGCGAAGCCCCATGGCGCGGAAAAGTCTGACAGGCAGTACACGACGCTGCGGACATGGACGTCGCGCAGGACGCTGCTCAGCGCGTCCGGCCGGGCCGTGCCGATCTGGTCCATGGCCGTCCCTGTCACCTGAGGAGAGAAGCGGGCCGATCTGACAATCATTATGTCCGATGAGACATTGTCCGCGGCCCGGTGCCCGGCCAACCTGGAACCCGCGGCCGCGCGAGCGGCCGTGACTCAGCACGATGGCCGAAGGAGGTCACAACGGTGCCTAAGTTCCTAGTCACCTACCACGGCGCGGGTGCTCCCGCCCCGCACGAGGTCCAGCAGGCGATGGCCGCGTTCATGGCCTGGGCGGCATCGGCCGGCGAGGCGCTCGCCGACCCCGGCGCGCCGCTCGGGCCGGCCAAGACAGTAAGTGCTGCCTCGGTCACCGACGGCCCGGCAGACGGCCCGGCGAACGGCTACTCGATCCTGCAGGCCGACGACCTGGACAGCGCAGTCGAACTGGTCAAGGACCACCCTTTCATCAGCCGCGGCGGCTCCCTGCAGGTCAGCACGGCAGCGCTGCCAGGCTGACGCGTCGCCAAACACGCGCCGTCCATCCAAAGATCGGTTTGCTCGGCCGAGGCCGCCTGCCCGGCGATCCCCGTCGTCGTCAGCGGCACTCGCGGACCGATCACCGCGATTCCGGCCGCGATCAGGGAGGTTGACGGCGGACCTCTCAGGCGTTTGGGTCCGGGCCGGGATCGACACCACTGATCCGCAGGTCGAGCCGGCCGAGATAGAGTTCCCATCCCTTGCGGTGGTGATCGCGCTGTTCTTGATCGGGCAGGTCGTGGTGCTGGAGTACAACGCGCGTTCCGCCGTGCTCCGGGTGCAGCGTGATGACGACGCGCGTGGTTCCTGGCGGGACGGCGTGATCGTGTGTCCAGCCCCAGGTGAAGATCAGGCGACTAGGCGGGTCGACCTCCACGAACTCGCCCGCCGCCTCGACGCCGCCACGCATCGTAACGCGGTACGGGCCGCCTGGTACGGGCTCCAGCCTCGCGTCGCTGCCCATCCACTGCACGTAGCGGGCGGGGTCGGTGAAATAGCGGAACACGGTCTCGGGCTGCGCCGCGACGTGCACGCTCACCTCGACTACATGTTGATCGGTCATGAGCCGTCCCTTTCCCGTTGCTCAGCCTCGGCGAGTTCCTTCACCTGATCAAGGCTGCGGCGCCAGTGGTCCTCAACGGCGGCGCGAAGGGAGCCAAGGGCGGCTTGGTCGGCGCGGTAGATGCGGCTGGTCCCCTGCCGCCGCTCCAGCACGAACCCGGCTGCCTTCAGGATGCGCAGGTGCTGGCTGACCGCTGACCAGGAGACTTCGAACTGTGCCGCGATTTCACCCGCGGACAGTTCCCGGTCCCACACCAGCTGCAGTATCCGCAGCCGCTGCGGCGCGGCGATAACGCGCAGCGGTTCCACCTGCTCACCTCGCTCGATCTGCATCCGCCGTCAGCTTAGGCGCCTCTCGATCACCCGAACAGGGAGTGCGCTGCTATTTTAGATAGGGCTAAAATAGCCGCCTAGCACCTACCTGAGCAACGGAGAACTCCATGAACCAATCGATCACACTGGCCGCTGACATCGACGCGGACCCCGCGCGGGTCTACGAGGTCCTCTCGACCACCAAGGGGCAGCGTGCCTTCTGGACCGCCGACTGCGAACTGTCCGCGGGCCACGCGCGGTTTGGCTTCCCTCAGGCCCCGATGGACCTGGTGGCCGAGATGACCACCGAACCTGGCAAGCTGGTTCGGATGCGCGTCACGGCCGGGTTCCCTTTCTGGGAGGGCTCGACCTGGGAGTGGGAGCTGTCCGCCCCAGCCCGTGCCGAGACCGGAACCGGCGTGCTGTTCCGCCACTACGGCTTCGCCGACGGGTACGCCGAGATAGACCTGGCTCACACCGCCCAGACCTGGGCGCTCATCCTTCACCGGCTCGCCGCCTACTGCGCCACCGGCAGCCCGCAGCCGTTCTTCCCCGCCGCGGCGTGATCTCCGGGTAGTGCCGGTCACGAGCACGGCGCCGTGCCGGCACCTGCACCGCGCCGCGGCACTGGCCACGATTTGCTCATGTTGGGGCCAGCTGTGTCCAGGGCCAGAGCGTGGCGCAAGTCGGGACGCCAATTACACCCTGGCTCCACAGCACCTCCAAGCCACGTGATGAGGGTGGAGCTGAGGGGGGAGCCCGCGTCGCCCGTTCCTGCGAATCAGAACAGCTAGCCACTGATCTGAAGCGAGCTGCCCGAGTCGGCCGACACGAACTGGGGGATGCGATGCATTTTGTCGTTCTAGGAACTCATTCTCCCGAGATTTGCCCTCTCAGCAACGCCAAGACCAAGGCGTTGCTGCTGGAGATAGGTCCGCAGATACCCAACATAGCTAAGCAGCACGGCGTGAACATCGTTGCAGGTCCGTTCGTCAATCGCGAGCACATGACCGTCGTGATTGTCGAGACGGAACGCGCCGACGACCTCGATGCATTCCTGGAAGCATCGCGGCTCCATCAGTGGAACCAGCTGCGCATCCTGCCCTCGTTTTCTTTGGAAGAGGGCATGAGTGACATTCAGGAGGCGACCACGTTGTTCTGAACCTCCCAGATCCTTACGGCCAGACAGATGGTCGCCGACGTTCAGGCCTAGACCGTACATTGATGTTGATCAAGTGACGCCGCTAGTCGCTAGCTCAACAAGGGTGTTGAGCAATACGTTCGCCCCGTTTGTCACATCATTCCAGTCGGTGTCCTCATCAGGGCAATGGCTGCGCCCGCCCTTGCTTGGCACGAAAATCATCCCGGTCGGCGCGATCGTAGCCATGTTCTGGGAGTCGTGGCCGGCGCCGCTTGGCATGACCAGAGTGCTAAGGCCCAGGCTGTTCGCATGCCTCTCGATCGCCGACCGTAGGTGCGGGTTCAGTTCGGTCGGTGCTATTGGGAGGTCTGGTACCCAGGCGTGACGAACACCATGGCCGCTGGCAGCCTCGGCCGCTTTCGCCTCGAGCCGCGCACCCAGCGTGCCAAGTCGGGCCGCATCTGGATCGCGGTAGTCCAGAGTCAGCCGGACGAGACTCGAGACGACGTTGGCACTTCCCGGAGAGGTATCCACCCGGCCGCACGTCGCGACGGCGACATCGCTCACCGAGGCGGCGATGCTCGGCATGGCGGCTATCAGTTCCGCTGCGGCCAGCAACGGATCCTGCCGCTCGGTCATGGGTGTGGTGCCGGCGTGGTCGGCGCGGCCGTGGAACTCGACGACTGCCCCGCCGAGCCCGACGATCGAGCTGACAACGCCGATCTGGGTGGCCGTTGCCTCCAGCCTCGGGCCTTGTTCGATGTGCAGCTCGACGAATGCGTAGACGGATTCCGGGTCGATCCGCGTGTCGGTGATCGGTCCGAGCTCCCAGCCGACAGCGGTCATAGCGTCAGCCAGATGGTCTCCGTCTCGGCCGATCATGGCCCTGAGCTGTTCTTTGTCAAAGCCACGCGTCAGCGCGCTGGAGCCGAACAGATGCGAGTAGTTGCCTTCCTCATCAGCGAAGACGACGGCTCTCACCGGCCGGCTCAGCGATATGCCCTCTTCGGCGATCCGGCGTACGCATTCCAGCGCCGCCACGGCGCCCACCGCCCCATCGAAGGCGCCGCCATTGGGGACGGTATCGATATGCGACCCGCTCCAGACTGCTGCCACTTCGGCATCGCTGCCCGCGTCGGCGAAAATGTTGCCCGCGGCATCAGCGCTCACGTTCAGGCCCGCCGCTCGACACGTGTCCTGGTACCACTCACGCGCTTCCATATCGGAACGGGAAAATGAGGTGCGGGTGATGCCCGCTCCCGGCGTGCGGCCGATCTTGCCCAGAGTTTCGAGGTCTTCGCGAAGCCGATACGCGTCGACGGTGAGGCGCCCGGGATCGGACACGCTGTTCCTCCCTATGTTGATCATCCAGATCGATCCGCCGGTTGGCCCTGCCGGTGCGTCAGCAGGTCGCTGAGGGTAGCGCGCAGCTCTTCCAGCCGCCGCGCCCCGACCTGTTGCGCCCACTCAGCCTCGACTGCCGCGGCCACCGCCTCGATGCGTTCATACAGCCGTCGGCCGCGTTCGGTGAGCCGGATCAGCCGTGCATTCCGGTCCGCCGGGTCGGTGTAGCGCTCTAGGTAGCCTGCCCGCTCGAGGTGGCTGACCAGGTGGTTGATCGCCTGTCTGCTCATGCCTGAGCGAACTGCCAGGGCGGAGGGCCGCTGGCCGTCGGGACCGGGATGTTGCAGGACCGCTAGGTGTTCCGCGCGCAGGTCGTGGCCCTCCTCGGCGAACGCGATGTGAATGCGGTCGCGCACCTCTTGCCAGAGCACGCGCATCATCGGCGCGATCGGTTGGCCGCTCGGCGGCCCCTGAGCTTGACACATGTGTAAAGTAACTTTACGTTGGACTGTTGTAAAGTTATTTTACTCCGCTGGAGGGAACTGTGCCCGCAGCTGCCACCGGCGCGCCGAACTCTGGCGCGCTCGTCGTGACCGGCGGTGGCCGCGGCATCGGCGCTGAGATCGCGTTGCGCGCAGCCCGCCACGGCAGGCCGGTAGCGTTGATCTGCCGGTCGCAGCCAGGCAATGCTGCCCGGGTTGCCGGCCAGATCGGGGCCGCTGGCGGCCGGGCCGTGGTCATCCAGGCCGATGTCGGCAGCGAGGCCGACGTCGCCGCTGCGTTCACAGCGGTGGACGCCGCCTTCGGCTCGCTTGGCGGCCTGGTCAACAACGCCGTCCAAGCCGGCCCGCCGCGCGCGCTAGCCGAGCTGCCCGCCGACGAGCTTGAGGCGGTGTTCCGCACCAACGTGTTCGGTGCCTTTCTGTGTTGTCGTGAGGCTGCCAAGCGCATGTCGACAAAGAACGGCGGCGTCGGCGGCGGGATCGTCACGCTGTCTTCGGCGCACGCCGTCAACACCGGGGCTCCTGGAAACTGGGTTCATTTCGCGGCTAGCAAGGCCGCTCTGGAAACGATGTCCCGGGGCCTGGCCAAGGAGTTGGCCGGCGACGGCATCCGGGTCAATGTGGTGCGGCCCGGCGTGATCGCCACCGAAACGCGCCTCGGCCAGCCCAAGGAACACCTGGATCGGACGCTCAGCCAGGTTCCGCTCGCCAGGATGGGCACGGTCCAAGAAGTCGCCGCGGCCGTACTGTGGCTGCTATCCGAGGACGCTTCCTACGTCACCGGCGCGACACTGGACGTCGCTGGAGGGCTGTGAGCACCCCGACATCCTCATTTACACCGGATTTTGGACGCCACCGTTCGTCGCGAGTGGGGTCGTTGGACCGATCACCTTATCGCGGCATGTGAGTGCGGGGCTATGATCCGCCCCGGGTCTTGCGGTTCAGTGTGGCAGGAAGGCCGCCGCGGCAGCGGCCAGCAGTGGCGCCAGGATGATCATGCCGCCCTGAAGGTCCGTCAATATGCCGCGGTCCAGGCCAAGCACTTGTTCTAGCTTCTGACGCTCTCCGACCTCGTCGAGGATGGCCCGTCGTTCCTTAAGGCCGCTTAGCGGAAACAGCTCGTTGGAGAGCCGTTGTCCGCGACGCTGCACGGCCGTCCACGCCGGCACGTAAACCACGCCAACCAGCAGCGAGCCATATGCTCCGAAGACCAGCACGAACTGAGGTGGCCTGTCCCCGTATGGGGCATGCAGGCTGTGTTCTAGGAGCCACCAGGTCCCGGTCGTGAAGGTGGTCAATGCCACCACTGTCCCGGCGACGATCAACAGACGCTGGAGCAGTCGCTGCAGCGTCAGCAACAGGTCGACGAGGTCGCCACTTGCCCCAGGTCTCGCGGCGCCCGCGGCCCGCCGAACGCCGAACATCACCCCCGCAGTGGGGACAGCCCCCAGGAGCGCAAACGCAGGGACGAGCCAGGCACGCACAATGACGTGCGCTGGCTCGGCCAATGATGGTGGGAGCACCATGAGGGCCAGGCCGAGGATGGCGATTATCGCGACCGGGCCGGCCACCTGGGGTATGCGCAGGTGGTGCACGTCCTTCAGCTCACCGGTCAGCTCATGCCAGCAGGAGCGCCCGTAGCCGGCGAGGGCTCCAGCAGCGGTGGCGGTGGCGACAGCGAATGCCATCCAGACGATCCAGAACGGTGCGTGCCTCTGGGGGAACGTTAGGACTACGGCCAGCCCGTACCCAAACCCCACCAGCGCAGCGACAAACATGATGACCTGGTCCGACTTCCGCACGCCGCCTCCGTTGGGGGTGATACCTGCTGAATGTACGTTGGAAGGACCGGCTAATGCCTGATCTATGGGTTCGATCCGGGTTCGAGTCGCTTCGGCCCGAACGGCCTATCGTCTCCGGTATAACGCTAGGCCAAAGACTGCGGACATAGGCGGTCAGAACCAGACTTCTGTCAGGTAAGGGCAGGGCAGCTCGCCGAGATATGCCGCACGCAGATTGTCCTGTTCTGGGATGGGCTGGCGCCCCGGGAATGGGAATATGGCATTGCCGCAAGGGCGGGTCGCTGGTGGCAGCACGGTGGCGTGCCCGCGCCGGCCGCGCCGCGGCCGCCGCCACCGCGTCCGGCTAGCAGCAGCGCCAGCCCATGCCGCGCGTCGTCGCACACCTTCGGCAACTCCGGTGCTGAGCCATCGCCGTTCAACGCCGTGGTGCCCCTGGCCTGGCCGATTCGGCGCGCGCCGCGTCCGCGCTGGCATGGTGGCTTGGCTCGATCGCGGTCTTCCGTGCCTCCGTGGCTGGCCAGAGCCGGTCAGAGTTCAGTTTCGGTGTCGCCGTATGCGTCGTGCCATCGCCACCAGTGGTACGGAGGGGTTTGGGGATAGCCCTGCGGCGAGTCTTCCCACTCTTCCTGCCGCCCGAGCGCGGTGAGATCGAGGTAGCTCCAGGTGCTGCCCATCGTCTCGTCGCCGCGGTTGTTGACAAAGTAAGTGCGGAAGACCTGGCCGTCCTCTCGGATGAACGCGTTCGTGCCGTGCCATTCATCGACGCCGTGGTCTGCATCGAACTGGTCGGTCATGGTGTACCACGGCATCGCCCAGCCCATCCGCGCCTTAACCCGGGCGATCTCCGGCTGCGGGGCGCGCGAGGCGAAGGCGAGAGTGGTGTCGCGGGCGTTCAGGTGCGCGAGGTGCGCGACCTGATCTGCCACCAGGGAGCAGCCGGGGCACGCGTGCTCCGGCCAGCCGTACACACCGGGCTCGAAGAAGGCGCGGTAGACGATCAGCTGGCTGCGGCCCTCGAACAGGTCGGACAGGGTCACCCTGCCCTGCGGTCCGTCGAATTCGTATTCCTTCTCCACCGCGAGCCACGGCATCCGGCGGCGCTCGGCCGCCAGGGCGTCCCTGGCGCGGGTCAGCTCCTTCTCCGTCACGAGCAGCCGCTGGCGCGCTGCCTCCCACTCCGACGCCGTCACGATCTTCGGGGTCTGCATGGCGGTCCTCCTTCGTTCTCGAGTCTTCGCTAGCTCGCCGCGCTGTCGAGGTGGTCCTTCAGCGCCTCGAGCTGGCTGTCCCAGTCACGTGCGAGCGCGGCGAGGAACTGCTGCGCCACCCGCATCGGTGCCGACCGCAGCCGGTAGCGCACCCGGCGCCGCTCCCCGGGTTCGGCCCTCACCAGGCCGGCCTCGGCGAGCAGCGCGAGGTGTTTCGCGATCGCCTGCCGCGTGATCGGCAGGCGGGCGGCCAGGTCCGTTGCCGTAGCCGGGCTATCCTCAGCTAGCGCGGCCAGGATGGCGCGGCGCGTCGGGTCGGCCAGGGCGGTGAAGACGTGCTCGGCAATCGCCTCGATGTCAGGCGGCATCGAGGTAGTCGACCAGCTCGCCCAGCTCGCTGGCCCAGCCATCGGTGTTGCCGTTGTAAGCCTTCTTGTACCCGTCCTCGGACAGCTGCGCGAAACCGCTCTCGACCACCGTCAGCCTCGTGGCCTCGCCGGCCGGCTCGAGCGTGAACTCCACATAGGTCCGGCGCGGATCCTCGTCAGGCAGCCCGTAGATGTGCCAGGTGAACCCGAATACTTTCGGCTCTTCCACCCGCTCCACGCGCATGTCGGCCGTGAACCCCTCCTCGTGCCAGCGCATCCACGCTGAGCCACCGGGCCGAAGGTCGATCTTGGCCTCGTTGCCGAACCAGGCAGCCAGCCCCTCGGCCGTCGTGAGTGCCGCCCACACCTTGGCGGGCGGGTGGGCAATCTCCACGGTCCGCTCGATGCGATCGGGGAATCCCATGACACCTCCATGTTGTCGCAACCAGTTAGTTGCTACTGTATGGCAACCAATGGGTTGCGTCAACCGGGTCGCAAGAAGGCTAGGTTGAACGCAGCGCTAGGCGGTGTCCCGGGCGTGAAGGTCGTGGCGGCCTGATACGAAGGAAGGCATGACAAGCGACGCGGGCGCGGCACGTGATCTGCGAGCCGAGGCGGAACGGTACCTGCGCGCGCTTGCCGGTCCCGATGCACATCTGCGCGAGGACCAGTGGGTGGCTATCAATGCCCTGGTCACGCACCGGCGGCGGGCTCTGGTCGTGCAGCGAACCGGATGGGGCAAGTCGGCGGTCTATTTCGCGGCGACCGCACTGCTGCGGGCCAGGGGCGCGGGCCCGTCGGTGATCGTCTCGCCGTTGCTCGCCCTGATGCGCAACCAGATCGAGGCGGCGGACCGTGCCGGGATCCACGCGGTGACGGTGAACTCGGCGAACACGCATGAGTGGGACGAGGTGTACGCGCGGGTCGCGGCCGGCGCGGTTGACGTCCTGCTGGTGAGCCCGGAGCGGCTTAACAATCCTGGCTTCCGCGACAACGTACTGCCCAAGCTGATCGCTGCGACCGGGATGCTGGTCGTCGACGAGGCACACTGCATCTCCGACTGGGGGCATGATTTCAGGCCCGACTACCGCCGGCTGCGCACGCTGCTTGCCGAACTGCCGCCGGGCGTGCCGGTGCTGGCGACCACGGCCACAGCGAACGCCCGGGTGACTCGCGATGTCGCCGAGCAATTGACCCTTGGCCATCGCGTCATGGAGGGCGAGACGCTGGTCCTGCGCGGGCCGCTGGATCGCCAGAGCCTGCACCTGGCGGTCGTTAGCCTGCCCGGACCGCACCAGCGGCTCGCCTGGCTTGCCGAGCACCTGGATGACCTAGCGGGGTCTGGCATCATCTACACGCTGACCGTCGGCGCCGCCCGCGAGACGGCCGGCTTCCTGCGCGAACACGGGTTCGACGTCGCGGCCTACACCGGGAAAGACGACCATGCGGAGCGCCAATCCGCCGAGGACGCCCTCCTCGCCAACGAACTCAAAGCGCTGGTCGCGACCAGCGCTCTCGGCATGGGCTTCGACAAGCCTGATCTGGGATTCGTTGTCCATCTCGGCGTGCCGCAATCGCCGGTCGCCTACTACCAGCAAGTCGGCCGGGCTGGCCGGGGCGTCGCCCGGGCCGACGTGATCGCACTGCCCGGCCATGAGGACGCCGATATCTGGGCCTATTTCGGCTCGCTCGCGTTCCCGCGCGAGCATGTCGTCCGCCTGACTCTCGCGGCCCTGGCCGACGCCGGCCGGCCGCTCTCACTCGCCGCATTGGAGACGCGGGTCGACCTCTCCCGCAGCCGGCTGGAAATGATGCTCAAGGTCCTCGACGTGGATGGCGCGGTCCGCCGGGTAAGCGGCGGCTGGGAGGCGACCGGCCAGCCCTGGGTCTATGAGGCGGACCGCTATGCCCAGGTAGCGGCCGAACGGCGGCGCGAACAGCAGGCCATGCTCGGCTACCTGTCGACCGAGGGCTGCCGGATGGAATACCTGCGGCGCGAACTCGACGACCCTGACGCCGCGCCGTGCGGTCGATGTGACAACTGCACGGGACGGCATTGGCCAGTCAGCGTCTCGCCGTCCGGTGCCAACGCGGCGCGGGAGCGGCTGACCCGCCCCGGCGTGCCGGTGGAGCCGCGGAAGATGTGGCCTGCCGGGATGTCGGATCTGGGAATCGCCGTCTCGGGGAAGATTGGCGCGAACCTGCTGGCCGAGACAGGCCGCGCCGTCGGACGGCTTACCGATCTGGGCTGGGGAGCCCGGCTGCGGACCTTGCTGGCCGTTGACCCGGAGGCCGGTCCTGTCGACGGGCCTCTCCCGGACGACCTGCTAGCGGCCGTGGTGACCGTTCTGGCCGCGTGGGACTGGGCGGTTCGCCCGGCCGCCGTCGTCTGCGTCCCGTCCAGAAGCTGCCCCCGCCTCGTGGCCGGCCTCGGCGAGCGGATCGCCGCGATCGGCCGGATTCCCTGCCTGGGCAGCCTGGCTTACGGGAGCGACACCTCGACGCCGCGCCAGTTCAACAGCGCCCAGCGGCTGCGGACGCTGTGGCGTGACCTGGTGCTGCCGGTGCCATTGGCGGCGTCAGTGGCCCAGCTGACCGGCCCCGTCATGCTGGTCGATGACCGGATAGAAACCGGCTGGACCATGACCGTCGCCGCGAAACTGCTCCGCGAGGCAGGCGCCCCCGCCGTCCTGCCCTTCGCGCTAGCAGTCTCTGCCTAACCGGGCCAGGCAGCCAAGGGCGGCGGAGATCCGCCGGATGCCCAAGGCGATCATCAAGGCTGGCCAGGTCATCCACCGACCGGGCTACTTGATGGACACCTTGGCGGTGAGGAGATCTAGCTGGTGCAGCGTGCCATCTGGGTTCTCGCCCGTGCTGTTCGAGTTGTCAGACCAGGCAGGGTAGAACCGGCCCGACTGGAAGGCGGCGTGGGTATAGTCGCCGAAATCGAAGGAACTCTGCGCGTCAGGAGCGCTGAATGTGCCTGCGCTGACACGGAAGTTTGGCGCGAACGTCACGCCGCCATCAGTGGAGTAGGTGGCCCAGATCTGGGCGTCGTCGTTAGCGATACCGTCAGTGTCGCCTGGGCCGCCCGCGCCGAGGTCGTTCCGGCAGTCGTACCAGGAAACGGCCACGTCTCCGGTGGTCTGGTCGATCGCGATAGCCGGCATGAACTGGCTGTTGGCGGTGTGGTCGTCGTTCAGCTTGGCCGCCGAGCTCCAGGTAGTCCCGTTGTTGTCGGAGTACTGGAGCATGATGTCCGTGTTGTCGCTCTCATTCGGCGACTCCTGCGTCCAGATCGCGTAGACGCGACCGTTATGAGCACCTCCACTGCGGTCCCACGCCAGGTTGGCCTCCGCGTCAACCGAACGATCCGGCTGCGCTGGAATGAAATCGAAACCCCCGACCGCGCTGCGAACCAGGAGCTGCGGATCGGAGAAACCGCCCGGGTGCAGCCCGTTGGCATCGACTGCTGTGTAGATGTGCGAGCCGCCCTGGCCGTTGGTCTGATCCTGGTAGGTCACCATGACCTGTCCGCTTGGCCCTACCGCGGTGTCGCCAAAGTCCCCACGTCCGGCGGAGGTAGGGACGCTCTCCGTCGCGCTGAACGACCCGAACGCGCCAAGGCCAGTGACGCGAGCGCCGAAGGCCTGCACCACGGTGGACGGGAAACTGGTGTAGCTCACCCACACGCTGTTCGGTCCCGCCGAGATAGACGGCTGATCGCCGCTGATATTGGGATTCTTCGACAGCGGCCTCGGCCGCTTGGGTGTGGCACCGGAGGGAGCCCTGCTCCCGGTCGGGGTCGTCGGCACGACCTCCGCCACCTTGCCGAATGTCAGCCCGCCGTCGGTCGACACGGCGACCAAGACGTTGCCGTTGGTGTTCACCAGATAGGTCATCCACAAGTTGCCGAACCGGTCCCACGCCAGCTGCTCGTCACAGCAGATCTCGCCTAGCGGAGCGGCGGTGCCAATGACCCGCCGCGTCCAGGTCCGCCCGCCGTCAAAGGACACTCCCTCGAACAGCCCGCTGACCACATCAGGCAGCGTGGCCATGGTGACGATGTTCGACGGGTTGGCCGGGTTGATCGCGATCGCGTCTTCGGCCTCATTGCCGTGCATCATGCTCGAGTCAATGTTCTGCGGAATAGGCGGAACTGCCGCACCCGCCGGCGCAGAAGCCGATGTCAGCAGCGCAATGGCCGCGAAGGCCGATGTCGAAACGGTCAAGATCCGGAGCACTCGTCGGTCCACATTGGCCTCCCGGCACTGACACCGATCCGCAAGTCGGAAGCTACGCTATGGCGAAACCTTAGCGCTCGGCAGCGGAAGCAGGCATTTCCCGGAGGTGGCCGCGTGTCCAACGTAGTCTGAGATTCAGGCCCAGTTCCCAGCGAAGGGGAGCACAATGCGCGCGAGAATTGCCCCGTTTGGAGCATTGGCTGTACTTGCCACTGCCGCCGTTGTCCTGCAGCCAGCCGCAGCGGAGGGACTGACGCCGACCCCCGCGTTCAGCAATACGCCCCTCATCTCCACCCTGCAGATGCCTGGCATCACGACCGCGCCGAACGCGAACTCGACCGGCAACAGCGAGCCGGCGATCACCTTCGGCAAGGACGGCAGCATGGCCGTCGACGGCCTGGCCTGGCTGCCGTTCCAGGTGAACCTGTGGAAGGGTCATTTCGGCGCAACGCCGTCGTATTTCGGTGCCATGGATACCAACCTGAACAATGTCGGCTCAGGCCGTACGACGCTCGGCGACGAGGACGCGGACGTCGAGATCACCTCGGCGGGCACAACCCTGCTCGCCGACCTCGACCTGATCCTGAACGCGAACGGCAGCGGTGCCCAGCTGGGCGTCAACGTCACCCGTTGCCCGGCCGGGACGATCACGCCGAGCGGCTGCACGCACATCTTCATCGACAAGGCAGGCGCGGATCGTGAATGGATCACGACGGCCGGCACGAACGCCTGGCTCTCCTACCACGACTCGGGCAACAGCACGCTCATCCGCGTGAAGCGCTCCACCGACGACGGCAAGAAATGGACGGCGGCGGGGTCGCCGATTCCCGGCCAGGGCGCGGCTACAGGCGACGCGACGTTCAACAACTCGATCGGCCCTATCGTGGCCGACCCGGGAACCGGCGTCGTGTACGAGTCGTACGCGGCGGGCGAGCCGAAGACAAAGGCGACCAGCGGGAATTACAACAATATCTACGTGTCCAGGTCAACGGACGGCGGCATGCACTGGACATCCACGCGCGTGTTCCACGCCCCGCCGTTCACAAGGCTGAACAACTTCTGGCCCACGCTCGCGGTCGATCCGATCACGCATGCGATCTACACCGCGTGGACCGACCAGCACGGCGTTGCCGTGTCGCAGTCCACCGACGGAGGTATCACATGGTCACCCGCGCTCACGGTGTCGACCATCAAGACGACGGTGATGCCATGGGTGGCCGCGCGCAACGGCAAGGTCGACGTTGTGTACTACGGCTCCACGGCCGCCTCGACCGATGACACGAGCGCGGTCTGGAATGTCTACGACTCCCAGTTCTCTAATGGCGCGTGGACCGTCAAGCAGGTCAGCAATACGCCGAACCGGGTTGGCGCGGTCTGCATGGAGGGCTCCGGATGCGTCAACAACGTCAACCGGGAACTGCTCGACCTGTTTGAGGTTGCCGAAGATCCGCTGTCCGGCAAGGCAGCAATCATTTATACCGACTCGACGATCGACACCTGGACCGCCAACGCAGTCACGAAGGAGCTCCCTGAGATCGTACTGGCGTTCGAGAAGTAGCTGACGCAGGCGTCGACGATGTCGGCGGTCTGGGGCGGCTGGCGAGGGTTCCGGTGGCGCGGGCCTGGAAGCAACCCTCTCAGCTCGCTGCTACGGCGTCCCGTTGACACAGCTGAATGCGCTGGATTAGCTGCCGGGCAGTGAGCCTGCCTCGCCGCCGAGGCGGAGCCAGACAGCCAGAACCCAGGGGAAGCTCAGGAGCACGACGAGCGCAACGCCAAGGATGACCGGCGCAGGCCGGAGGGCAGCGACGGCTAGGGACAAGACCGCTGCCACGGCGCAGGCGCGGGCAAGCGGCCGGTAGAAGCCGCGGTCGCTCCGCCAGGCCTCCAGACTTGCGGCTATGAGCATCGTCGCGCCGAGGACGACAGCAACGCCTGCGCACAGCATCCATGCCGTGCCGGCTGGAGTGCGCCCGTCATGGGCGTGGCGGACAAGGCTGACCATCGCGGCGCCAATCACCGCAATGGCCGCAGTAACCGGCAAGTGACCGAGCATCCACCGCAGGGTTGCCGCAGGCGCGTCTTCGACGTGACGGTGACCGGCGAAGTCGAAATAAGTCCACCAGGCGCCGAATCCGATCAGAACTGCGATCAGCCCGACGCTCAGGGTGAGTCCGCTGATCTGCTCGCTGGCCAGTCCCTGGACCACACCGGTCAGGGTTTCGCCCAGCACAATGATGATGAGCAGGCCGAACCGCTCGATCAGTGCATCGGTGATGGTGAGCCCGGCCGCCTGGGCGGGATTCGCGGTGATGATCAGGGCCGCGAATCCCGCCAGGTAGGCGGCGTCGATAAGTCCCCAGGCGGGCATGCGGGCGATGGCTGGCACGAATGCGGTTGCGGCCAGCAGCACCGCGCAGGCGGCCGTTCCGGCGACAAACATGCGGCTCGACCGGCGGTAGGCGGGGCGGTCGCCACGCGCGGCGAGTCCCCAGAGCACAGCCAGCACCGCGAACAGCACACCCGAGGCAATGGCGAACGCTGCGCCGCGCGCGCCGTCCGCCTCCGGAATGAAGGCACCGACCGTAACCAACACCAGGATCTGGAGCAGGAAGGTGTTGCGCGCCCTGGCGTCCTCGTGACCGTGTAGCTCGTGATGCAGGCTGCCGTTGACCCAGGCGATCCAGACCAGCGTGAACACCACCGCGAACTGGCCAAGCCCCGGCAAGGTGAGATGTCCGGCCAGGCGATGCGCAGCCTGAGCGACCAGCACGACGACGGCCAGGTCGTAGAAAAGCTCAAGGGGGCCAACGACTCGCTCGTGGGGCTGCTCGCCATGAGCGCGCGGCGGCTGCCATAGCGAACGGCGCAGCCGGTTCCAGCGCTCCCGGCGAGTTCTCCCCCCGGGCAGCGCAGGAGGAGACATTCCATCCGATCCTGCCGAGTCGGCGTCCCTGCCTGACTCATCTCCCATCGAGATTCACCCGACCGGTTCTCCTATCGAGATGCACCCGACCGGTGCGCCGGTTACGTCAGCGTAAGCCGCACCGCCAGGCAGGCTTGGGCCGGTCGCGTGTCGATCAGTTGATCATCAAGCGGCGCTCGGCGAAGAGCCGTTGCCCGCCCTGCTTAACGAGTTAATCAAAATGCGGATGGCACCAGCGCGTAGCCGGGCGCCACAGCGGCGAACAGGTCGGCCGCAACGAACCTGCCGTCAGCGTCATGAGTCACTTTGTCAGTACTCTGATCCAATGACCGAAGGAGCCCGCCGCGGCGGCGATGAGCAGCCGGTGAGATGGCTGACCGTCGCGGAGGTGGACTCCTGGCTGTCAGTGGTGCGGTTGATGACCTGGCTTCCCTGGTCGATCGATCAGCAACTGCGTCGCGATTCCAACCTGCGGATGCTCGAGTACCAGGTCATGGCCAGGCTGTCGCAAAGCCCTGAGCGTACCCTGCGGATGAGCGCGCTCGCCGACCTCGCCAACGCGTCGCTGTCCCGGCTGTCGCATCTGGTCACGCGGTTGGAGCGGCGGGGCCTGGTGCGCCGCGAGCCTGATCCGGCCGACGCCCGGTTCACCCATGCCATCCTGACCGACCAGGGCTTCCAGACACTCGCCGAAGCGGCGCCCGCTCATGTCGCCCATGTCCGATCGCTAGTCATCGACGTCCTGTCACCCGAACAGCTGCGGCGCCTGAGCCTGGCGGCCGACCGCATCATGTCGCGTATCGACACCTCCGAAATCAACTAGACCGGGCTGGCCAGGCCCGCTCACGCGAGACTCGCCAGCCCTGGCCGCCTCCTGGGCAGCTGTCAAAGCGCCTTCACCGCCTCCGATTTGGTCACGACTCGGCCAAGGGCGCCGTATTCGTGCAGGTCACCGAATACCTCAAGGCGGATGGACTGGTCCAAGCCGCCGACACGGACTGGTTCGTAGCCTCCGGTTCGGATCAGGTCTGCGACCAGGTCGCCCGCTTCCGCGTCGTCGGCGGCATAGAACAGCACCGCGCGCTCGGGTTCCCGCCGCGCGGCCGCGGACAATGTGTCGGCCGACAGCGTGCCGAACGCCTTCACGAGGCGTGCTCCGGGCGGCAGCAGGCCGGCCAGGATCTGGCCTGAGGATTCCTGCTCGCCGATGATCTTCCGGAAGCTCCCGTTGCCATCCGGCGCGACCGGATTGGTGGGGTCGACGATAATCTTGCCGGCCAGTCGCTCGCCGTACTGGGCGAGGAGTTGCTTGAAGGCGTCGAGCCAGACGGCGAGCACTAGCACGTCGGCCCGCTCGACTGCCTCGTCGACGCTGACGGCTTCGACGTGGCCGCCGGGGCCCGACGCGAGCTTGCTGGCCGCCTCTAGGTCACGGCCGGCGAGCAGAAAGTCCTGGCCACCCGCCGCGAAGTCCGCTGCGAGCCTGCTGCCGATGTTGCCGGTGCCGATGATGGCAACTGTCTTATCCGAGATGGTCACCTTGGTTCACCTTTCACGATGTAGTCGCCGTACGTTGAACTTGATCATTCAAGTCACAATGTAAGGAGCTTCAACTTGAACCGTCAAGTCAACTCGGGCGCCGACTGGTCCCGATGTTCACGCCAGCACGGGCTGAGCCGGCTGGGCTTGCGGAGCGGAGCGGCCAGCTGCGGGCGGCCTCGAGTCCGTCGCGGTCAAGAATTCAACGATTGCCTCGGCGACGGCGGCGGGTGCCCGCCTGGGCAGGTGATGGCCTGCGCCGTGGATCAGCTGCAGGTGAGCGTCCGGCAGGTACTGCGCTAGGCGGCGTGCGGTGTCGACGGGAACCAGTCCGTCCCGCGGGTCGGCCAGTACGAGCACTGGTGCCCCGACTGACGGGAGGGCGCGCTCCAGCTCGTTCAGCTCGCGCAGCAGGGCGCGCTGTTCCGCGAGGAACGTGCGCCAGAGTGCCCCGCCCGCGCTGTCTTTCTGACCCCAGACTTGCCAGTTGACGTACTCGTCCGGGCGCAGCGGCCGGCCGTGCCGCCTGCGGGTCAATGCGAGCCGAGCGCGAGCGATCCATGGCGTCAGCTTCCACGCCATCAGGGCGCATAGCGGTCCGGTGGCGGGCCCGGCTAGCACCCTGTCCCATCTGTTCGCGCATCCTGGCCCGACGCTCGCGAGCAGGATCACCGCCTCCACTCGGTCCGGTGCCAGGCTCGCCGCCGACAGTGCGATCCCGCCTCCGAACGAGTGCCCGACAAGCACGGCGCGCTTGACGCCGCGCACGTCCAGGTCATCGATTACAGCACGGGCGTTGGCGGCGAATCCGCCGGCAGGAAGGTGACTGGAGCCGTATCCCGGCCGGTCTGCCGCGACCGCGTGGAACTGCGCTGGCAGCCGCCCGGAAACCTGCCCCCAGTCAGCGGCCGAGCCTGGCTGACCGTGCAGTAGCACCAGCTCGTGAGTACCGAAGGTGCCCGGTCCGTAAGTCCGGCCAGCGTCGTGGGTCACAGCGGTGTCCCTTCCAGATGGTGCCCGCTCGGCTGGCCTGCCCCGCGGCGCGGTGTCGTGTCGCCCCGCTGGTGGTGCCGGAGGAAGAAGAGAACTAGCCATCCGGCGACCGCGACTAGAAAGAAGCTGGCCAGGCGGTAGAGCAGAACCGCAGCCAGTGACTGGCTGGCGGGCAAGCCGGTGGCTACTAGCGACAGGCTGAGGGTTCCCTCGGCCACCCCGAGGCCGCCCGGCGTGATGTTGAGGCTTTGCGCGGCGATTCCCGAGCCGTAGACCAGCAGGAGATCATGCCAGGGAACGGCGCCGCCGGCGGCGCGGATGCTCACGGCGAGGACTGCGACGTCGGCGAGCCAGTTGATCAAGGCAAGGCCCGTCACCGTGATCCAGCCGGACGGCGTCAGCTGTAGCGAGCCCAGCCGTGCTGCCCAGGCCCTGATGATCTGCCCGGGATCCCGGGCCGGCCGGCGTAGCAGCCAGGCCATGCGCCGAAGCGCCCACGTCGCTGGCCGTTCGAGCGCGTCGCGTAGCCGCGGTCTGCGCGCGGCCGATCCGACGACGAGCAGCACGGCTACGGCGAGCACGCCGCCCGGCACAGTGACGCCGGCTGCCAGGAGGTTGCCGGACGCCAGGCCGCCGCCGGCTAGGACAAGAGCGCCAGCGGCCGAGGAGACCACTCCGCCATACAGCAGTGACCATCCCGCCAGCGGAGCGTCGGCGCCCTGCCGCGTGAAGCGACGGAAGGTGAAGGCTGTAGCCACCTCGGGTCCGGCCACGGGAATCGAGACCGAGAGCGCGTTGGCGGCAAGGGATGTGGCAAGCATGGGCCGGACGGCTACGCTGGCGCCGCCAGTCTCAAGCAGTGTGCGCAGCATCAAGGCGAATGCGGCCATGGAGGCCGACTCCAGCGCGATGGCCGCCGGTATCCAGAGCCAATGCAGACGACTCAGTGCCCCGAACGATGCGGTTACCGGGGCTCGCTCGCTGACCCATCCAGCGGCCAGGGCCGCCACGGCGAAGGCGGCCCAAGCGGCCCTGACGGTCCGTCTGCGGCTCGCGCCAACTGATTCCCGGGCATGACCTTCGGGTGTTTCATAGTTGCCTCGCTGCGTATTGCGGATCATCGCTAGGGCTATCGGGCTGTGAGGGAGACTTGGAGGGCAGGGCGTTCGGACGCCGCCGCGAGTGCGCGGACCTCGTCTCCGCTGATGGTTTCCCGCGCCAGCAACGCGGCCGTGAGCTGGGTGAGAGCTTCGCGGTGGCCAGTGAGCAGGTCACGAGCGCGGGCCTCGGCCCTGGCCAGGAGCGCGGCGACTTCCTGGTCGACCAGCCACTGGGTGTGCTCGGAGTAGCCGCGTGCTGAACCGGTGGCGGGATGGCCGGGCGGCGAGATGTTATAGCTGACCGGCCCGACCTTCTCGCTAAGGCCGAACTCGCACACCATCTGGGTAGCCAGGGCGGTGGCGGAGGCCAGGTCGTCGGCGGCGCCCGTCGATGCCTCGCCGCGGACCAGGCGCTCGGCGGCTCGCCCGCCGAGCCGCACGGCGAGCGTATCGGCGAGGTAACTCTCCCCGTAGAGCCGACGCTCGTCGGCGGGCAGCATCTCGGTCAGGCCGAGAGCCTGACCAGCGCCGAGAACGGTGACGCGGCTGACTGGGTCGGCGTGCGGGGACAGAACGGCGACCAGCGCATGGCCAGCTTCGTGCACGGCGACGGTGGCGAGTTCGCCGGGCGCGAGCGGGCTAGTGTGCCTGGTGCCGAGCAGTACACGATCGCGGGCGCTCGCGAAATCGGCAGCGGCCAGGCTGGTGCGGCTGTGCCGGACCGCGGTAACGGCGGCCTCGTTGAGCAGATTGGCCAGATCGGCGCCGGAGAATCCCGGCGTTGCGGCCGCCACCTGGTCCAGGTCAGCGTCAGGGTCGAGGCACTTGCCGCGGGCGTGGGCATCGAGGATGGCGCGTCGCTCGGCCCGGTCTGGCAGCGGAACAATCACTTCCCGGTCGAACCGGCCAGGTCGGCGCAAGGCCGGGTCCAGGGCATCCGGCCGGTTGGTGGCAGCCAGCACCACAACCCCGTCGGACTGGTCGAATCCGTCCATCTCCGCAAGCAGCTGGTTGAGGGTCTGCTCCCGCTCGTCGCTGCCGACGTATCCGCCGTGGTGACGTCGGGTGCCGAGGGCATCGATCTCGTCGACGAAAATGATCGCCGGCGCGAGCGCGCGGGCCTGCTCGAAGAGATCCCGGACCCGGGCTGCCCCGACGCCGACGAACATCTCCACGAAGCTCGAGCCTGAGACTGACAGGAAGGGGACGTGGGCCTCGCCTGCGACCGCCCGCGCCAGCAGCGTCTTACCGGTACCCGGAGGCCCGGCCATCAGCACGCCGCGCGGTCCGCGTGCCCCGGCTTGGTGATACCTGGCGGGGTCGCGCAGGTACTCGACGACCTCCATGACCTCGGTTTTCACGCCGGGGTAGCCGGCTACGTCAGCGAACCGAGTGGTCGGGCGTTCGTCATCGATGACACGAGCCTTCGCCTTCGCGATGGCTGCTGCCCCGCCAAGGGCGCCCAGCCCTCCGGCATGGCGGCGCGCAGTGCGGACGAACATGACCAGCAGTCCGCCGATCAGGAGCAGGGGCAGCAGGCCGAGCAGCACCGACAGTAGCGGGGAGGACATGCCGGTAGTGGCGCTGACCTGGACATGGTGGGCGGCCAGGTCCGTGGCGAGGCTGTTGCCGCCGAGGGCCACCGGGATGGTGGTGGTGAACGGCCGTCCGCCTGCGAGGCTTCCTGTGACCTGGCCCGCCGGGCCAATCGTCACCGCGCGGACCGTCCCGGCACCGACATCGGCCACGAACTGGGTATAGGTCAGCGGCAGGCCACGGGGGGCACCGCCCGACAGGGCCAGCAGCGTCACGAGGGGGAGCATGGCAGCCGCACGGAACAGCCACCGCCGCCATCGGGCCGCGTCTATCTGGCCATGCGGACCAGGTTGGGACATTCGCATAACAGCGCTCCTTCTGGTGCCCGGGACATCCCGGGCAGGTCTGGGTCCGGTCGTAGCAGTGCTGGCCGGGCGGTTCCGCCCGGCCAGCACGCATTGATCAGCCGGAGTGGCGGTGGCTGTACTCGGGCGTCCGCCGCATGAGGGGTTCAGGCAGCGGCTGCGGCGCTACGCGCGCGGCAGCGCGGGCCCGCCCCTGCCAGGCGGTGAGTACGACGAGCAGGATCAGAATCGCCTCCACGCTGAGTGCGGCAATGCCCAGCGGACAGCGCCAGTTACCGATATCGGCGTGATCGCCGAGGAAGCCCCCGGGCAAGAGACGCGTCAGGACGTAGCCGCCCATGGCCGAGGCAGCCACAGCGCCGGCCGCCGCCCACGCCAGCCCGCGCGACCGGGTGATCATGACCCCGCCGGTCAGGACCGCCGCAGCGATGATCGCGAGGTATCCGGCGCCGACCAGCGGGGTGGGACCCAGCGTGGCCGGAAGGTCGATCACGTGGATCACCGCCAGTGCGGCCAGGGCCAGCGCGCCGACGGCGCGCGCGATCACATCCGAGTGCTGCGCCGGCAGCGCCGGGCCAAGACGAGCAAACATGTGGGTCCTCCAGTCGTCGGGACCGCCCCGGCAGGCCTGGAGCCGCGCCGGCGACGGTAGTGTCGCTCTCAACTACTAACACGTATAGGAGATGGAGGAGGGTTCAGCATGACCTGGCCTGCGGAATGCGACGTGCGTCACAGGGCGCGGCTCCTGCGAGGTCAGATGTCCGGTTCGAGATGAAAGGAGCACGTCATCGCGATGCGGCGGCCGAGGGCCGGGATCCGCTGGCTGGTTACCCAGGTCGAGTCGATGGCCCAGCTGCTGGCGATGACGGGGCGCCGTGCTGCACCTGTCGGGCTGTCACTAAGGTGCATGGCGAACTGGCAGGCCAGCTCGTACTCGGCGTCCTTGATCTGCAGGCGGCCGACAGCGCGCCATCCGGTCGGCACCCAGACGAGCAGTTCGGACCGGAAGCTGATCTCCGGATAGGCCTTGGCATCCAGGAAGCCTCGCCCGGCCAGCAGACCGTCCAGGACCGCCGATCCGGTCCTAACGGCGCTCGTCCTGGCGGTGAGCCGCGCTGCCGAGCCGTCAGCCGGCTCGGCAATCTGCACCTCCCCGGTCAGGGGCAGGTCTCCTCGCACGGTCCGGCCGGCCAGCCGCGCGGCAAACGACGCGCGGGATTGCGCCGAACAGACGCGCCAGGTCCCCGCCGCCAGTGGCGGCTGCTCGCCGGGCCTCACCTCAATGTCGGGCGTCTTGGTCACGGCATCTCCTCCGCTGGGCCATCAAGTAACTACTAACACGACTAGTAGTTCTCTGGCGTTCAAGGAGGCATCTTGCCTCCGGCCATGTCCGCCCGGTGATGCTCAGGCGTCGGGCTCCGGCCGGTTACGCCGCGGTGCGCTGGCGTCGGGCCAGCCATGCGGCCTCGGCCTCGCCCATGGGAGTGGAAGCCGATCCCAGGACGAAGGGCCAGATCTCCTCAGAGATGGCGCGCCAATCCGCGGTGGCACGGAGCTCGCCGAGCAGCGCGAATAGTCCGAGGTTGATGCGCTGGAGGATCACGTATGACTGAGGGATGCTGAGGTATTGAGCGACCGGGCTGCGGAGGTCGAAGAAGCGGCGCGTGACTGATGAGGCGTACTCGCTGGTGATGGTCAGCGATCCTGGTTCGCGGATGGTGTCGTAGAAGACGGCGAGGTGTTCGAGGATGGTCTGGGTGCTGAGCGGCGCATACGGCCGCAGGAATCCCGCGCTCTCCAGAGTGCGGCGGAACGCCTCGGGGTCACGCTCGATGCAGATGTCGCGGTTCATTTGCATGAGCGGTTCGAGTTCGGCAGCGGTGAAGTGCTTGACGAGCCCGAAGTCGAGGAAGGTGACCCGGCCGCCCCGGTGGAACAGGTAGTTGCCCGGGTGCGGGTCGCCGTTGAAGGCGCCGATCTGGTACAGGCTGCGGAACACGAAGCGGTAGATCGTCTCGGCGGCCATGTCGCGTTCTCGCTGCGGCCAGTTCGCGAGTTCGGCGAAGCGGGCTCCGTCGGAGAGCTCAGAGGTGATCATTCGCTCGGTCGACAGCTCGCTGATAACCGCGGGAACCTGGATCGCCGGATGCCGGCGGTAGTAGGCCGCGAAGAGCTGCTGGCTGGCGGCTTCGCGGCGGTAGTCAAGTTCCTCGAGCACGCGGTCACGCAGCTCGGTAAGCAGCGCGTCGACATCCTGGCCCGGCGCGGTGATGCGCGCTATCCGGCGCAGCAGCCTGACGTTGCGCAGGTCCGCCGCTACCATCTCGGCGATGCCTGGGTACTGGATCTTTACGGCGACCGCCCGGCCGTCGAGGGTGACCGCACGGTGCACCTGCCCGATCGATGCGGCCGCTATGGGCTGCGGATCCCAGCGGGCGAATGCCCGCTCGGGCGGCGCGCCGAGTTCTTCTTCCACCACGGCCGCGGCCAGTTCCGGCTGCATCGGCGGCACGCTGTCCTGCAGGCGGGCGAGGGTGCGCCGGACGGCGGGGGAGAGCCCGTCGTCGACGTAGCTGGCCATCTGGCCGAGCTTCATCATGACGCCCTTCATTGCGCCCAGGGTGTCAGCGACTTCCTCGGCGGTCCGCAAGGCCAAGTCTGCCCGCAGTAGCTGGCGCTGGTCGCCGGCGGCCGCGTATAGCCGCGGCGCACTGTTCGCATACCGGAGCCCGCCGCGCGCGACCAGCCGGAAGGCGGCATGCGCGCGGCGGGACTGCAGCCGCCCGTGCCGAGCGAGCCGCGAGACCCTCGTCAGGACCGCTCTGACCAGCCGCTTGGGCTTCATGGCGGCCGCAGCCAAGAAAACCAGCTCCTCAAGTTCACGCGTCCACGCCTCTGCTCGTCTGAGCATCCGTGGACTTGGCCGGGATTCTCGACCATCTACTAACACGGATAGCAGTGAGCTGTCGTTCATGATGGCGGCGGACCGTCAGGCGACGTGGCGGCGTGGGCGATCGGCAAAGCCGGAGGCTGGGACGCCCGCTCTAGCTGGCCGAGGGCGTTCCGCGCCGGTGCTCGGCCGAGATGGCGAGCCGTTGCAGGATGACTTCCGGCGGCTGCCCCGTAGCGTCATGCAACTCATGGATCAGCAGCTCGGCTACCACGTGCAGGCCCGCCATGAAATCGCCCAGGCCGTCCGCGTCATGCGGCATGAGGGTTGCCAGCGCCCGTGCCTCCAGCTCTGGTGAATCGAGGCTCGCGGTAAGCAGCCCGATCGCTAGCTGCATCGCGGCGGCAACGGTTTCGCCTGATGCGACCCGGCCTGCCGCAGGCTTGCTGCCCACGATTTCGCTTGTCACGATCTCGCCCGTCATGATCTCGTCGGCTAGGGTCCCGCTTCGCGCGGTCTGGCCACGGCCGGCGCCCAAATCGGGAGCGTGCCGGGCGGCTCCGTGGATCTTGCGCCGACATGGCCGCCATCTGCGGAGCCGCCCGCCTGCCTTCCTCATGTCTCCTCCGGTTCCGCTCCGGCGGGACAGCTGACCTGCATGCCGGCGCTTATACCTGGCAACACGAACCCGACATGGCCGCCGTTCAATGCTGCGCAGCGGCCGGCTGAGGCGACCCGTCCTAGCGCGAGGGCCAGCAGCGCTGGGGCAAGGGCCAGCAGGACCGGGGT
Source organism: uncultured Actinomycetota bacterium (assembly GCA_963720595.1). Lineage (GTDB taxonomy): Bacteria > Actinomycetota > Actinomycetes > Streptosporangiales > Streptosporangiaceae > Chersky-822. Next base: position 116,342 of record CAVRFY010000002.1, read on the forward strand.
CAGCGCGAGCGAGGCTGCTGTGGCCCGGAGAAGTCGGCGCCGCGCAGCGCCGAGCGGCTCGGCGGGTCGAAGAAGCCGGTGGATCCGTTGCACGGCGTCGGTAGCAGCGGCAGCCAGAGCCGGCGTGGGGCTGGCACCTGAGGCGAGAACCACCAGGGCCGTGGCGAGTGAGCGACGAGAGCTGGCCCGCGCCGCGGTGTCGTCGGCGTGCATTTCGACGAGTCGCGCCACCTGGGCGTCTGCATCGCGCATCAAGGGCATGACCGGAAGCACCAGGCTGCAGATCCGGGCTAGTGCCAGCAGCAGGTGATGGCGCCCGGTGAGGTGAGCTCGCTCATGTGCCAGTACCGCCGCGAGCTCCGCGGAATCGAGCGCCTGGAGCGCGCCGGTGCTCAGGATTACCGTGGGATGCCGACCGGCAACGCAGTAGGCAACCGGATCGGAGTGCTCCACCAGTACGGCGCCGAGCATCGGCTCGGGATGGCCCACAAGCCGCGCGGTTTGCGCGTGTTTCAGCGCCTGGCGCCCCGCAGCGCGAAGGTGAGTCATGGTGGTGAGAACCGTGCGGGCAGCGACGGCTCCGGCGAGCGTGAGCCCCAGCCCGGCGACGGTGGCACCGCCTGGCGTGCCGTAAGTCTCGCGCAGCCGCAGCACGCACGCTCCGATCATGTCGCTGAGCCCGCCACCGAGGGCCGTTGCATGAACTGCCAGCGTCAGGCCGGCCAGCCCGAGCGCCGCGAGCACGGACCATCCGGCGGTCAGGTAGGTGACAGTCGCAAGCATCGGCGCCCGGACCGGCCACCGGGCCCGGCCAAGCAACCGGCTGCCTAGCGTGCCGACGCAGACCGCGTACGCAATCAAGATTGCCGCGCTGGTCACTGGGCCCCGCCGGCCTCTGGCTCGGCAAGCGCCTGGTCAAGCGCGTCACGTAGCACCGCAGCGTCGTGCGGGCTCATCTGGAACGCGAAATGCGCCAGTGCTCTTCGCCGGTCCGCGCTGGATTCCAGCGCCTCGTTCATCAGCGCCGCCGTGTATCCGGATCGGGACCCAGTCGGCTCATAGCGCCATGCCCGGCCGTCCCGTTCTCGCCGCAGCCATCCCTTGCGGTACAGATTGTCCATCACCGTCATCACGGTGGTGTAGGCAATGGTCCTGTCGGCGCGGAGCTCGTCGAGGATCTCACGGACCAGCGCCGGCCTGCCCCGTTCCCACAACCGGTCCATGATCACTGCTTCCAGCTCACCGAATTCTCGCATCCCGCACTCCCGGACGTGTCCAGCCAGCGGCGCATCCGCTCCTGTCTACTATCACGCATAGCTTAAGCCAGTGGTTCAGCAGCAGGTCTGATCTCGTTCTCTGACAATGAACGGCAGAGTTCTACTATCCGTGTTAGTAATCATGTCTGCTATCACGGAAGATCCCGGCGGCCAGCTACCCGCGGACGCCGACGCCGCGATCCGTCAGTTGTACGACCGTCATGCCGTGGCTCTGCGCGGCTATGCGGAGCGGTTCTGCCCGGACCGCGCGAGCGCGGACGATGTCGTGCAGGAAACCTTCATCCGCGCCTGGCGTCACCTGGCGAAGCTGACTGCCGACGACCGGCCTATCCGGCCGTGGCTGTTCCGGGTCGCTCGCAATTTGCTCATCGACGCTGACCGGGCCGCACGATCACGGCCGGTCATCGTGGAGGCGCCGCCCGACGAAGATGCCGGGACCGACTCGGGGCTGCAACAGGTCCTCGACCGTGAGCTGGTTTTCGCAGCACTCCAGCACTTGTCGCCGGCGCACCGCACCGTGCTCGTCAAGACGTTCTATAACGGGGGCAGCCTGGCGGCAGTTGCCAACGAGCTGGGCATTCCGCAGGGCACGGCCAGATCACGGCTTCATTACGCGCTGCGGGCGCTGCGCCAGCAGCTCCCCGAGTACGACGCAGTCGCGTGCTGATGCGCAGAAGCCTGCGCCCAGGCGTCGTGGCCGCCGCGAATGGAAGGCCAGCATCTGCCGCCGTGGACAGCCGGGCCGGCCTGCGGCTGATCGCCCCGCTGCTCATCGCTGCGGCAGTCCTGGATCTCACGCGCTGTAGCCTCGTGCTCGTGACTTTCCGGCATCCCGGCCGGCGGCTGGCGTGGTCGCGGCGGGGATCGGCGCAGCGGGGCTCAGCCTGACAGCTGCGCGCGGCTGCCGGGCCGGCCATCGCTGGGCCGCATGGACGGCGTTGCTAATAGGCATTGCGTCCGCGCCACAGGCATCCGCGTCCGGCTTCCGCACCCCGTTCATGTTCCCCGACGTGGCGACCGCCGTCCTTGGAGTGCTGCTGGCCGTGGCTATCCTGGCCACCGTCAGGTCGCCGGCACCGCGCGCCGGCCAGCCGCAGAGAGGATCAATCCAGTGGCAGAGGCGAGGGATTTGCTTCACAGCAACCTGCACGACGTCTTTTCCGAGCGAGATCCCGAACGCCGTTGGGCGGCCATCGGGAGAACCTATACCGAAGACGTGAGGTTCATCGATCCAGACGGAGAATTTGCGGGCTGGCAAGCGCTGAGCGACCAGGCTCAGAAGCTCCTCGATGGCCTGCTGGCAGGCTACGTCTTCGAAGAGGACGGCCCAGCGTACGCTGGCAGCGATACCGCCGCGCTGGCGTGGCGTTTCGGCCCGCCCGGCAAGCCGATCGCTCGCGGGATCGATATCCTCACGATCCGTGACGGCCGCGTGAGCGCTGTACGAACCTTGATCGCATCTGAATCGGGCGCGTGATCAGCCCAGCCATTGGCCCTGCGCGGTGGCGGCGTCAGTGAATGGCCGGCCGGATCCGGGACAGGATTCGCCGGAGATGATCGAGGTCGTCGCCCGGAAGTTCGAGCAGGCCGGGTGGTGGCTGGTCCAGGAGTTCTTGGGCTTGCTGGGCGAGCGCCGTCCCGGCGTCGGTAGCGGCCACGAGCTTGACTCGCCGGTCGGTGGGATGGGGCTGGCGCTCCACGAGGCCGGACCGCTCGAGGTCGTCGATCAGCGGGGTCAGGTTGGGCGGATCGACGCCTAGCAGGGCGGCCAGCTCGCCCATGGGCATTGGCTGGCTGGCGATCCGTCGCAGTGCCCTGAGCTTCCCGAAACTCAGCCCTGCCTGTTCGCTGGCCGCGCGCCGGCGCTCGTTGTCCAGCACCAGCGCGGACATCGCTTGCCACACCTCGCGGGCCGCCGCCCGGTCGCGGCCCGCAGTCGGCGGCGTCATGGCGCGCGTCCTTCCAGGTACTCGGGGTTGAGGTTCTCGGCGGTGCGCCGGGCCGTGGCCAGGGCCCGGCGGGACGTCCCGAGCTGGCCGAGGACCAGCACCGCGGCGCCGCATCCGGCCAGGACCCACCAGGCAGCCCGGCTGGCCAGCGCGAAGCTGAGATGCCCGGTCGTCGTCACGGAGGCCGGCACCAGCGAGCCGGCCACGGCCACGCCGAGGGTCTGGCCGACCTGGCGTGCGGAACTGGTGATGGCCGCGGCCGCACCGGACTGGGCCCGGGGCATGCCCGAGACAGCCGCATTGGTGATCGGCGGGTTCACGAAGCCATACCCGATGCCGAAGATCACGTAGGCCGTGAACAGCCATGTGAACGGCGTCGTGGCGCTCAGCCCGGCCAGCAGCAGGCACGAGGCGGACAGCGCGGTGCCAGCGATCGCGAGGGGGATCCTGGCGCCCCGCCGGCCGGTTATCCGGCCCGAGACCGGCGGGAAGATGATCGCCATGGACGCCATGGGCAGGGTGTCGATCCCGGCCTGAAGGGCAGAGAGCCCGCGCACGTCCTGAAGGTAAACGGTGTTGAGGAAGAGGAAGCCGCCCAGGGCCGCGAAGGCGAAGACGGCCATGGCCGTGGCCGAGGAGAACGGTACGGACCGGAAGAAGCGCAGGTCGATCAGCGGCTCGCTGGCCCGCCGCTCCCAGGCCAGGAACGCGGTCAGCGACCCGGCCGCCACGGTCAGCGCGCTGGCGATCAAGGGGGACGCCCAGCCCAGGGCGGGGGCCTCGATGATGCCGTAGGTGAGCGAGCCCAGGAGCACGATCAGCAAGACCTGCCCAGGGACGTCGGCCTGCCTTGGTACCGGCGACCTGGACTCGGGGGTGTAGCGCAGGGTCAGGATCACGGCGGCCAGGACGACGGGGATGTTGATCCAGAAAATGGATCGCCAGCCGGCCGAGGTCACCAGCAGCCCGCCGGCCACCGGGCCCAGCGCCATCGCCATCCCGTTGACCGCGGCCCACACGCCGATGGCCTGGGCCCGCTCCCGCGCGATGCTGAAGGTATTGGTGACGATCGACAGGGCCACCGGGCTCAGCATCGATCCGCCCACGCCCTGGACCATGCGGAAAATGACCAGCGTGGCCAGGCTAGGGGCCAGGCTGCACAGCACGGACCCCGCTCCGAAGATGACTAGCCCGGCAACGAACGTACGCCGGCGCCCCACGCGATCGGCGGTCGAGCCCGACAGGATGAGCAGGCTGGCCAGGACCACCGTGTAGGCGTCCACCGTCCACTGCAGGCCCGACAGCGGCGTGCGAAAGCCCCGGCCGATCGAGGGCAGGGCGACGTTCACGATAGTGACGTCCAACCCCACGAGGAACAGGCTCATCGAGCAGATGAGCAGAATGCCGATGCGCCGCCGGCGGCTCAGCCCGCCGGTCAGGCCGGCCCGCACCTCACTTGCTTCTGTAACCATAATAATTATATTAATATAACTATCACCCCCGTGGCGAATGAGCCAGCTACCAAGATCAGCGAAACCCAGAAACTCGCTGCCTCATAGCCTGAAATCACGGACGGCCCTGGGCAGCAGCACGAGCCCGGACGCGCTGCCGATGACACAGAAGACGGCGATCGTCAGCCCGTAGCCGTTGAGCTGGCCCGTAGCGTGCCGCGAGCGCCTGGCCCAGCGCCCCGCCGGCCAGGGCGCCAGCGGGGACGGCGCCGAGGCCGATCATTCGCAGCGCGGCACTGACTCGCCCCTGCAGTTCCTGCGGGACAAGGACCTGCCGGATGGTGACGATCGTGACGTTCCACAGCGGCGCAAGGAATCCGCGGGCGGCGAGCGCGGCCGCGACCCACAGGACCGGCAACCCGAGCAGCGCGGCCTCGATCAGCAGCAGCGCGAGCGCGCCGGCGGTCGTCTCGGTGAGCAGCAGCCTGCCCGCGGCGAACCTCCGCGCCAGCCTGGGCGCCGCGACCGCGCCGGCCATGGTCCCGGCGGCCCCGAGCCCGAGCGCGAGCCCGGCGAGAGCGGGGGTGAGCCCGAGGCCGCGGTAGATGAAGAGCAAGAGCACGGCCTGGCACGCCGTGCTGCCGGCGTTCGACAGCGCGGCGCACGCCGCGGCCCGGACGAGCAGGGGCTGGCCCCGCACGACGCGCAGCCCGATCGCCAGCTCGCGGCCGAAGGACCGCCGGGCGTCCTGATCACCGGCGCCCTGACCGCCCTGCGGGAGCGTGCCTGCCTGCAGGCCGCGCAGGAGCAGCGCCGAGGCGAGGAACGAGACCGCGTCGGCGGCCAGGGTCAGCGGCGCTCCGGCGAGGCTGATGAGCGCCCCGGCGAGCGTCGGCCCGGTCAGCATCGAGGCCGAGGTGCTGAGCTCGAGCCGGGAGTTTGCCTCGGCGAAGTCGGGCGGACCGAGGATCTCGGGGATATAGCCTGTCGACGCCGTCAAGAAGAAGACCGTGGCGCTCGCCGCGAGCGCGGCAACGGCCGCGAGCTGCCAGATCGTCAGCCCGCCGAGCAGGTAGGCAACCGGAACAGAGGCGATCACGGCGAGCCGGAGAAGGTCGCAGGCGACCATGACCGCGCGGCGCGGCAGCCGGTCGGTCCACACCCCGGCGACGAGGCCGAAGAGCCCCCATGCCAGCCCTCCGCACGCGGTCAGCGCCCCGACCTCCAGGCCGCTCGCGTGCAGAGTGAGAATCGCGACCGTTGGCAGCGCGACAAACGTGATCGCATCGCCGCACGCGCTCACCGTGTGAGCCGCCCAGAACCGCCGGAAGTCGCGGCTCCGGCCCAGCACGCCCAGCGACCGCTCCGTGAACGAGCGGGCCTTGCCGGGTGACCCGAGTGCCGGAGCAGGGGGAGTGTTTTCGATAGCCATCGAATATGATCTATCATGTTCGAATGAAGCCGCACAAGCCGCCGGTGGTTTCCGTTCTCGCTCCCACGCGACGGTTCGCGGTCGACGTCATCGACGGGACCGCGCTCGAGCTCCTGGTCGCCCTGCGGGCGCTCAGCTCACCGGAGCGGGCATCGACCTGGATACCGTCAGCGCCCGGCGGCTGCCCTCCGGCGACCCGCGACGCCGTCGAGGCGATCGGCGATCCCACCGGGGACGTGTGGCTGCACCTGCTCGGGCTCGCGCTCGAAAGAGGAGCGGGCGACGCAGCAGCCTTCGTCGGGGAAGTTAACCGCACCACGCCCATCGACTTGCGGCGGCACCTCCTCGGCCTGCATGTCCCGAGCTGGCGCCGCGCAGCAGGCCGGGCGACGATCGAGCGCGCCGCCAGGGGCGACACGGACGCCTGCGATCAGCTGGCGGCGGCATGGCGCGAGTACTGCGACGACGGCCACGGCGCACTGCCCGCCATCTTGAAGCTCAGCCCAGCCGACACCAAAAAGCTCATCATCGCCGCGCTCGAGCGGTTCGCGACCGACGTGCTCGCACCGCACCAGGAACGACTAAGCCGCACGCTCCACTCCGACGCCGAGGCGCGGCGGCGGGAACTGGTGACCGCCGATCCCCGTGACGTGATCGAGCGGGCCACCGGCGGCTACCAGTACGAGCACGAGGACAGCTTCAACCGCGTCATCCTCTTCCCGCATCTGGCCCACGCCCCGGCAATCCTGCTCTGCGAGCACCGCGACGCCCGGCTGATCGGATACGCGGCCGCGTCCCCCGATGCGGACGCGACCGAGGTGCTCCTCGGCCTCGGACGCGCCATTGGCGATCCAAGCCGGGTGGCCATCCTTGCCCGGCTCCGCGAAGGCGAGGCAAGCCTCGGCGACCTCGCCCGATCACTCGGCCTCGCCAAGTCGACGATCCACCACCACGTCCTCCAGTTGCGCGCCGCACGGCTGATCACCGTGCGCGGCAACACCCAGGGCACCTACTACGCACTGCACCCCGACGGGTTCGCCGACGCAGCCGAACTCCTCCACGGATACATCGCAGATTAGGGACGACGCGACAGTAAGCACGGCGCCGGCCGGGATACTTCCGCAAAGTGAAGAGTATTATTCAGTTCGTGGATAGAACTGCCACGCCGTCGCTGCTGCCTGTGCTGCGCTCTCAGCAGCAGGGTGAGATCCTCGCGCTGCTGCTGGGGGATCCGGATCTGGAGGTCAGCCTGACGGAGATCGCCCGCCGCACGGGCGCAGCGCATCCGTCGGTTCATCGTGAGGTAGAGCGGGCGGAGCGGGCGGGGCTGGTCACGAGCCGGAAGGTCGGCAATACCCGGCTGGTGCGGGCGGACACCGCCAGCCCTTACTACGCGGGCCTGGCCGAGGTGCTGACCCTGGCGTTCGGGGTACCTGCCGTCCTGGCGGCGGCATTCCGGGAGGTCCGGGGGATCAGCGCGGCGTACGTGTACGGGTCATGGGCCGCGCGTCATGCGGGCCAGCGCGGCGAGCGGCCGGTCGGGGATATCGACGTGCTGGTGCTGGGGGAGCCGGACCGAGATCAGCTGTACGCCGCGGCCGGAGCGGCCGAGGAGCGGCTGGGCCGGCCGGTGCAAGTGACGATCCGGGAGGCGTCCTGGCTGGAGTCGGGATCGGGTTCGTTTCATCAGACCGTGACCGGCCGCCCCATGCTGAGGCTGGACCTGCCGGCCAGCTCGCTGCCGCCCGGCTAGCCGAACGGATCCAGCGTCCCGGCCTGCAGCAGCCCGTGAACGCCGGAGACGGCGGAGGCCGCCTTCTCGATCGCCCAGGCCGCGTCGGACTCGGTGATCGGCGACGCCGCAGGGTCGAAGTACTGGGCGGTGTGCCGCGTGCGGCGGAGCTGTTCGAAGATCGGCTTGGCGAATGCCGGGATATCGGCCGAGAACTGGGCGGACACCGCGTCCTCCACGCACATGTGAGAGCCGTCGCCGCCGGTTGCCCGCAGCCGCTGGCGGGCGAGCAACGCTTCGGCGGCCATTCTGTACGCGTCGTAGGCGGCCGCGTAGGCACCATCGGCGTCGCCGTTGGCCAGGGCCGCCCTGGCGGTGGCTTCCAGGCGGCGGCTAGCCCGCCCGGCGAGCGTATCCGCCAGCCCTGCTGGCCGTTCATTCACATCGCGTTCCTCACCGGCCACCGCAACCGCGTCGGCGCGATCCTGACCTGGTGGATCCCGTTCACCCGTGATGTGCGCCGCGAACGCGCTTACACCACCCGCGCAGTCGGTGTGCTGCAGGACGTCTACCGCCCGGAGAGCGGCACGGGCACGGCGGGCGGGCCGCAAGCGCTCCAGCCGCGCGGCGCTGCGGAACCGGCCGAAACGCCCAAGCCGGGTACCTGACGCGCCGCTCGGAAGTCATGGGCAGCCTTTTATCAACAGCTCCAGCGGCGAGCTCACGGCAGAGGCGTCCTCGCCGCCAGCGGTAGGAGCCCTGGGTCAATCACCCGGAACGGGTGAGTCCCGCCGACGTGCGTGCGGGGAAAGTCAGAAGGCCAGACGCGATTGTCTTGCAGAGCCTGGGCGCCCCGCGGGTGACGCCTGGAGGAGGTTAGATGGGGCAGGACCTTGCCAGGTGGCAGTTCGCGTTTACGTCGATTAACCATTTCCTTTTCGTCCCCGTCACCATTGGGCTGGCGTTCCTGACGGCCTTGCTCCAGACCGTCTGGTACCGCCGCCAGCAGCCCGAGTACCTGCGGCTGACCAGGTTCTTCGGCACACTGCTGGTGATCAACGTGGCGATCGGCGTGGTCACTGGGCTGGTGCAGGAGTTCCAGTTCGGGATGAACTGGTCGTCGTACTCCCGGCTGGTCGGCAACATCTTCGGCGCGCCGCTGGCGATGGAAGGCCTGGCCGCGTTCTTCCTGGAATCCACGTTCCTCGGGCTATGGCTGTTCGGCTGGGACAAGCTGTCGCGGCGGGTCCACCTGGCGACCATCTGGCTGGTCGCGCTCGGGGCAGTGCTGTCGGCGGCGTTCATCATGGCGGCGAACTCGTGGATGCAGCATCCGGTCGGCTATGTGACGAACTCCAAGACACACGCGCCTGAGCTGAACGACATCTGGGCGCTGTTCACCAACCCGGTATGGATCTGGGGATATTCGAAGGTCGTCCTCGCGGCGCTGGTGACCGGCGCGGCCGTGATGCTCGCGGTGTCGGCCTGGCAGCTGCGTCGCGGCGGCGATCGTGAGGTGTTCGGCCGGTCCGCCCGCTTGTCGCTGATCGTCTTGGTCCCGGCGATCTTGTTCACCATGCTCGTCGGCGACGAACTCGGCGTGGTCGAGGCCAAGTACCAGCCCATGAAGATCGCCGCGGCAGAGGCGCAGTGGACGACCTGCCAGCCTTGCTCGTTCTCGCTGATCCAGATCGGCGGCGGCAACAACGACCAGACGCCAACGCAGATCCTGGAGATCCCGCACGTGCTGTCGCTGCTGGCCACCAATCACTGGAACGGCAAGGTAATCGGGATGAACCCGCTGCAGTCCCAGTACACGTCGAAGTACGGGCCGGGCAACTACGTGCCGAATGTGTTCATCCAGTACTGGGGCATGCGGGTGATGGCCTACCTGGCCATCGTGGTCACCCTGATCTCCGTGTGGGGGCTGTGGCTGAACCGTCGCAAGAAACTGGCCACCTCCAGGCGTTTCCTGTGGGTAGCGACCTGGATGGTGGTGCTGCCGTTCCTGATGAACACAGCCGGCTGGCTGCTGACCGAGAGTGGCCGGCAGCCATGGATCGTGCAGGGCATCATGCTCACCAAGAACGGGCTGTCGCCGTCGGTGAGCACCACCGAGCTGTGGATCAGCGTGATCGCCTTCGCGCTGCTCTACGGCACCCTCGGCACCGTCGACCTGCTGCTCATGCTGCGGTACTCCCGAAAGGAGCTCCCGCCCGCGCCGGCCGAGAGTGCACAGGGCGAGCCAATCCCGGCGATGGAGTACTGAGGCACCCGATGGCATTCGTCCCGCTCTGGTTCATCCTCATCGCGGTCCTGTGGACCGGGTTCTTCGTGCTCGAGGGCTTCGACATGGGCGTCGGCATGCTGCACGCCGTGACCGGCAAGGACGAGCCAGGCAAAGAGGCCGTCCTCGCCACCATCGGGCCTTTGTGGGACGGGAACGAGGTCTGGCTAGTCGTCGCGGCAGCCGCCATGTTCGCCGCGTTCCCTGGCTGGTACGCCACGATGTTCTCCGGCTTCTATCTCGCCGTCGTCCTGCTGCTGGTGGCGCTCATCGTGCGCGGGACCTCGTTCGAGTACCGCGGCAAGAAACCGTCGCGACGCTGGCACGGGAACTGGAGCAGGCTGCTCATCGTGGCGAGCCTGCTGGCGCCGTTCCTGATCGGCATGATGCTCGGCGACCTGCTGCACGGCGTGCCGGTCGGGGCGGACCACGAATTCACCGGCCACTTCTGGAATCTGCTGCAGCCGTACGGAATCCTCGTCGGCGTGACCATGGTGTCGCTGTGCCTGCTGCACGGCGCCACCTTCATCGCCATGAAGACGACCGGAGTGATCCGGGACCGGGCTCGCAGAGCTGGCCCGGCTGGTCGCACCGGCGACGGCGCTGCTGGTGCTGGCCTTCATCAGCTGGACACACGTGACAGCTGGCGGGGGCGCGTTCCTCAATCCGGTCGAACTCCTTGCCTGCCTCGCCGTCCTGGCGGCCTGGGCGGTCATCGGGGGGCATGAGGGGTGGGCGTTCGCCGCGACCACCGTCGCGATCGCGGTGTCGATCATCACGATCTTCGTCGACCTGTATCCGCGGGTCATGGTCTCCAGCATCAACCCGGCTTACAGCCTCACCGTGCGAAACAGCGCCTCCACGCCGTACTCCCTGAAGGTCATGACCGTCGTCGCGCTGGTGTTCCTGCCGATCGTGCTGGCGTATCAGGCCTGGACGTACTACGTGTTCCGGCGGCGGGTCAGCGATATGTCCTACCGCCCGGCCGCGCCGCGGCCCGCGGTGCCGGTTGCGGTAGCGACCGCCGCCCAGCCTGCCGCGCCGCCGGCGACGCTCGTGCCTCCCGGCGGACGGCCGGGGCTGCGCGCAGCGCCGGCTCAGGCCCTGGACGCGGCGCCGCGAATGAGGGCAGACCGCGACCGGATGCGACCGTTCGATCCGCGGCTGCTGCGATACGCTCACGCCGCTCGCGGCTACCTGATCCTCACTATCAGCCTGGGCATCGTCACCACCGCGCTCGTACTCGCTCAGGCGGGCCTGCTCGCCCGTGCGCTGGCCGGCGCCGCAGCCGGGACCGGCCTGGCAGCGCTGCGGGGCACCATGGTCGCACTGCTGGTGGTGCTGGCCGCGAGGGCGGCCGCCGCGTTCGGCGGGGAAGCTGCCGCGCTGCGTGCCGGCCGCGGCCGTGAAGTCGCAGCTTCGGCAGCGGCTCACCGCGCCACGCGCTGCGGCTGGGCCCGTGCTGGCTGTCCGGGCACCAGACCGGCGAGATCACGACCCTGGCCACCAGAGGCCTGGATGCACTGGACCCCTACTTCGCCCGGTACCTGCCGCAGCTCCTGCTGGGCTGCCTGGTGCCGTTGGCGGTGCTCGCCAGGGTGACTTCCGCTGACTGGATTTCCGGCCTGATCATCGCGGCCACGCTGCCGCTGATCCCGTTGTTCGCGATGCTGGTCGGCCTGCACACCAGGGCCCGAACCGAGCGTCAGTGGCGGATACTGGCCGGGCTCGGCGGTCATTTCCTCGATGTGATCGAGGGCCTGCCGACCCTGAAGGTGTTCGGCCGCGCCAAGGCCCAGGCCGACGTCATCAGGAGGGTGACCGGCGAGCACCGGACCGCGACGATGGCCGCGCTGCGGGTGGCGTTCCTGTCGGCGCTCGTCCTGGAACTGGCCGCGGCGCTCGCCACCGCGCTGGTGGCGGTCGAGGTGGGGCTACGGCTGCTGGCTGGGCATATCGGCTACGAAACCGCCCTGCTCATGCTGCTGCTCACGCCCGAGGCATACCTGCCGCTGCGCAACGTCGGTGCGCAGTTCCACGCCAGCGCGGAAGGCGCTACCGCGGCCGGGCAGGTCTTTGAGCTCCTCGACAGCCCTCTGCCAGGTCGCTCCGACCCGCTGGCGGCCGGACCGCCTGGTGGAGTGCCGGACCTGTCCAGGCAGACCATCGAGTTTGCCAATGTGACGCTGGCCTACCCGGGCCGGCCCGACCCGGCCCTGCGAGACGTATTCGCCACGGATCAGCCCCGGCGAGCACATCGTGCTGACCGGACCGAGCGGGGCCGGCAAGAGCTCGCTGCTCGGACTGCTGCTGCGCTTCAGCGAGCCCACGTCGGGCCAGATCACCGTCGGCGGCGCCGAGCTGGCATCCATCCCCGCCAGCACCTGGCGGCGCCAGATCGCCTGGGTTCCGCAAAGCCCGTACCTCTTCGCCGGAACCGTGGCCGAGAACATCGCGCTCGGCGAGCCGGACGCTTCTGCCGAGGCCATCAGGAACGCCGCCAGGCTGGCCGGCGCCGAGGAGTTCATTGCGGCCCTGCGGAACGGGTTCGACACCGAGCTCGGCGAGCGGGCCCTCGCCCTGTCGGCCGGTCAGCGGCAGCGCATCGCGCTCGCTCGCGCGTTTCTGCGCGACGCCCCGCTGGTCCTGCTCGACGAGCCGACCGCCCATCTGGACCCGGTGACCGCCGGCGAACTGTTGGCCGACGTCGACACACTGATGGCCGGGCGGACCGTCGTCCTGATTTCGCACAGCCGGCACCCGCAGATCCGCGCCGATCAGGTACTTCGCCTGGACCACGGGCAGCTGGCCGCGGCAGCGGTCCGCGGCCCAGTCAGGCAGCCGGCCATGCGGGAGGCCGTGCTGTGACACCGATACCGCGGCCACGGGCCGAGCCGCTGGTGCGGCTCCTGCGACTGGCCCATCCGGCACGCAGCCAGCTGGCGGTGGCCGTCGCCGCGGGCGCCGCGGCGACCGGTTGCGGCGTCGCGCTGCTGGCAACGTCCGGGCTCCTTCTCGCCAGGGCTTCACAGCATCCGAACATTGTCGCGATCACTGGTGCCGTGGTCGCGGTTCGGGCGTTCAGCGTTGGGCGGGGGTTTTTCCGGTATGGCGAGCGTCTCGGCACGCACGATGCTGCATTCCGGATACTTGCCGATATGCGCGTGGCGATCTACCGGAGGCTGGAGCGCCTCGCGCCGTCCGGGCTGCGCGAATTCCGCTCCGGCGACCTGCTAGCGCGGCTGATCTCGGACGTGGACTCGTCCCAGGACCTGTTCATCCGCGGCATCGCCCCGCCGCTTGCGGCTGCGCTGGTCGGGGCCGGCGCGGTGACCGCGTGCCTGTTCATCCTGGTCCCGGCCGCTGGCGTGCTGGCGTGCGGGCTGCTGTTCGGCGGCATCGCCGTGCCGCTGATCAGCGCGGCTGCCGACCGCAGTGCACGGCGGCGGACCGGCCCGGCCCGTGGCCACCTGGCCGCGGTCCTGGCCAATCTTCTCGCCGGCTCGGCCGACGTTCACGCGTTCGGAGCCGAGCAGGTCGGCCTGGACCACGTCGCCTCCGCTGATGCCGAGCTGACGAGCCTGGCCCGCAGGTCGGCGGCAGCCACGGGTCTCGGCACCGGCCTGGGGTCGATGGCAGCCGGCGGCTGACGCTATGGGGCGTGCTCGTCCTGGGGGTCGCCGCGGTGGGCTCCGGCGCACTCAGCCGGGTGCCGCTGGCGGTGCTGACTCTCACCGCGCTTGCCGCCTTCGAGGCCGTCACCGGTCTGCCTGCCGCGGCGATTCAGCTGGGCCAGGCACGAACGTCCGCGCGGCGGATCTGCGCGGTCATTGACGCGCCCGACCCGGTCCGCGAGCCTGCTGTGCCGCGGTCGCTGCCCGACGCGCCGGTCACCGTGTCGCTGCGTGGCGCCAGCGTGCGCTACCGGCCGGATGGCCCGCTCGCCCTTGACGGATTGGACCTGGACCTGGCACCGGGCAGGCGGGTTGCCCTGGTCGGCCCGAACGGAGCAGGCAAGTCGACCGTGGCCGCGGTGCTGCTGCGGTTCTGCGACCTGTCCGCCGGCACTGCCACGCTATGCGGGCACGACCTCGCCAGCTTCGGCGCCGACGACGTGCGCACCCTGATCGGCGGCTGCCCGCAGGATCCCCATATCTTCGACGGCACCATCGGCTCGAACCTGCGCCTGGCCAGGCCGGACGCCACCGACGACCAACTGGCCGAGGCTGCCGCGCGGGTACGGCTGCTGCCCTGGATCCGCTCGCTCCCGCACGGGCTCCAGACTCACGTCGGCGCGCGCGGCGCGGCCATATCCGGTGGCGAGCGGCAGCGGCTCGCCCTGGCCAGGGCGCTGCTCGCCGACCCGGCCGTGCTCATCCTCGATGAGCCGACCGCCAGCCTCGAGCCGGCCAGCCGCCGCGCCCTCATGGCCGACCTGCTCGCCGTCACGACGGGACGGTCGACTCTGCTGATCACCCACGAACTCGACGGGCTCGATCAGGTGGACGAGATCGTGGTGCTCGACCGGGGCAAAGCGATCGAGCGCGGTAGCCACCAGCAACTGGTCCGCGACGGCGGGCTCTACCGGCGGATGTGGGAATCCGACGCGCCCGCACCTCTCATCCGGCACGGGTGATGTGGCAAACGGCCCTGACTTGCGACCGTGGATAGGTAAGCCAGAATGCCGGCCCGAAGGAGAAGGCGTTGGACCGCTACCCGAACATCTCAGACCACGGGCTCATCGGTGACCTGCAGACGGCGGCGCTGGTTACGACCGACGGCACGGTGGACTGGTTCTGCTGCCCGCGGTTCGACTCGCCGAGTGTGTTCGCGTCCTTGCTCGACGCCGACCGCGGCGGATACTTCCGGATCGCGCCGGACCGTGACGATTACGTGACCCGGCAGCTGTACTTCCCGGATAACGCCATGCTGATCACCCGGTTCCTGACCCCGGACGGCGTCGGCGAGGTACTGGACTTCATGCCGGTGATCGAGGGCAAGCCCACTGACCGGCACCGCCTGGTGCGGCAGCTCCGCGTCGCGCGGGGAACCATGCGGTTCGTCATCGACCTGCAGCCACGGTTCGATTACGGCCGTGCCAAGCACACGGTCGAGATCTCCGATGAAGGCGCCCTGTTCCGCTCCGGCTCCATGGAGCTGACGCTGCACACGGAGGGCAAGCGCCGGCCGGGCAAGGGCGCCGTGATGGAGCGGGCAGGCGATGGGCTGCGCGGGATGATCACGATGAAGGAGGGTGAGACCGGCGGCGTGGTGCTGGAATCCATGGGCGGCAAGCCGCGGGCGCACTCAGCGGATCTGCTCGCCCGGATGGCAGACGATACCAGCCGATTCTGGCGAAACTGGCTGAACAAGTCCACATACCAGGGCCGATGGCGGGAGATGGTCTCCCGGTCGGCGATGACGCTGAAGCTGCTCACCTACGAGCCGACCGGCGCGCCAGTCGCCGCCGCGACGATGGGTCTCCCCGAGCAGGCGGGCGGCGAGCGGAACTGGGACTACCGCTACACGTGGATCAGGGACGGGTCGCTGTCCATGCACGCGCTGGCGAACCTCGGCTATCTCGACGAAGCGGCCAGGTTCGCCGTCTGGCTCCGCGACCGGGTCACCGAGAGCTCCGCCGCCAACGGGACTGGTCCCCTGAAGATCATGTACCGGGTGGACGGCTCGTCCGACCTGACCGAGGAAAACCTCGACCACCTGGAAGGATGGCGCGGCTCCCGGCCAGTGCGGCTCGGCAACGGCGCCGCCGACCAGCTTCAGCTCGACATCTACGGCGAGGCACTGGACGCCTTCCTCGCCGGCGACAACTTCGGCCTTCAGCCCGCGCACGCCGGCTGGGTTGCGCTGACGGGCGTCATCGACTGGCTCTGCGACAACTGGGACCAGCCAGATGAGGGCGTCTGGGAAACCCGCGGCGGCCGTAAGGACTTCACCTACGGCCGGTTCCAGTGCTGGGTCGCGCTTGACCGCGCGATTCGGCTGGCCGAGCGGCACGGCAAGCCCGCCAACATCGCCAGGTGGGCCGCCGAGCGTGACCGCATCTACAACCAGATCATGCAGCGCGGCTGGAACAAGAAGCTCAAGGCCTTCACTCAGCATTACGACACCGAGGTGCTGGATTCATCGTTGCTGCTCATGCCGCTGGAAGGCTTCATCGCCCCGGCCGACCCGATGTGGCTGTCCACCCTGCAGGCCATGGACCGCGAGCTGGTCTCGGACAGCCTGGTGTACCGGTATAACCCGGCCGCCTCGCCCGACGGGCTGAGCGGCGACGAGGGAACCTTCTCGCTGTGCACCTTCCTGTACGTCGATGCCCTGGCCAGAGCCGGGCGGCTGGAGGACTCGGTGCTGACCTTCGAGAAGATGCAGACCTACGGCAACCACCTGGGCCTTTACTCCGAGGAGATCGGATCGACCGGCGAGCAGCTCGGCAACTTCCCGCAGGCATTCACCCATCTGTCGCTGATCAACGCCGCGATCACGCTCAATCACCAGCTCGACGGTGGCCCGAGCTTGCTCGAGCCGGCCCTGGCCGGATCAGGCTAGCGACCTCCGGGCAGCATGCCTCTGGTTGACCGATGACCGAGCGGCCAGCGCGCCAGGAGACGCTCCAGCTTGCGAGTCCGCTGCGGACGCCCAGGGCCGCCGCGCTGGCAGGGATCATCTTCTCGGTGCTGCTCATCGCGGTACTCGTGCTGCTCAAAGTGTCAACCCCGGCCGATTCTGGTACGGCTGGCCGGTGGCTGACTGATCCGCGGCGAAGGACCGCAGTGACGGTCGCGCTGAATCTTGTCCCGTTCGCGGGAATCGCCTTCCTCTGGTTCATCGGCGTGCTGCGGGACCGGATCGGCAGGCACGAGGACCGCTTCTTCGCCACGGCCTTCCTGGGCAGCGGCCTGCTGTTCGTCGCGATGCTCTTCGTGGCCGCAGCGGTTGCCGGCGGGCTCATCACGGCGGCCGCGTCGCGGTCCGGCGCCGCCGGCCGGAGCACCCTCGCGCTGGACCGCGATGTCACCTCAGCGCTGGTGAACATTTACGCGATGCGGATGGCGGCAGTATTCACCCTCACCACGGTGACGATCGCGCGTCGCATCGGGATGGTGGCCAGATGGCTGAGCGTGGCCGGACTGGTAGCTGCGCTGGCGCTCCTGGTCGGGGTGGGCTTCTCCACCTGGGTGGAGTTGGTGTTCCCGGCGTGGATCCTGGCCCTGAGCATCGACATTCTCGTGGCACGCCCGAGGACCTCGGCAGCGCCCGCTGGATCGGCGCCCGAGGACTGACCGCCCTTGACGAAAAATGGCCTGCCGTCGGATCCCGGGCCGCGGCGCCGCCAAACGGCTGCGGCGGGCGAGAGCCGCTGGCCAATGGCCGTGGCGGTGCTGGCCGCCGGAGGCCTGCGCTCGGCCCTGCCTACCCAACTAAGGACCGGCGATTCCCGCTGGGTGTTTTCCCTGAGGGGCCCCCGCTGCGGGTCGGCGGTGGCCAGGATCGACCTGCATTTCCGGATCACACTGCGCGGCGAACTGATCTCCCTGCTGGTGATCGAGCCGGGCGACCGGCCCGGCCGTTAGATCAGACCGTAAAACAACATGTGGCCACGCCGCGTAACGAACAGCATGACGGCGTGGAGCGCTGGTCTTCGGGTCAGCCGGAAGCTGAGCACCCAGGTCGCGCGCGCCACTCGGGTTCCGCACCCGGCTGCAACGGCGCGGCGTAGGTTAGCTGGCACGCCACGGCCGGCCTGAAGCGGACCCGCGAAGAGGACGGGCGTGCGCGCGAATGTGAGCAGGGTGCTATCGCTGAGTTTCCCGCTGCTTGCGAGGGACGGCCAGGCTGACCTGTCGCTTACCCGCAGGTCACTGGACAATCCCCGGCCCATCCCGCCGAGAACAGTTCGCGCGGCGGCCGCCGTGAACGGGCCGGGATCCTCGACCCCGGCCGGATTGGGGCAAAGAGCCAGCGCCCCGGTCGTCATGCGGGGTTTTCTCGGGGCCGGGTAGATGCTGACCGGAAAGGCCGCTGACCCGACAGGCGGAGTGCTCGGCAGCCCGTTTAGCGGCGCCGGAGCCTGCGATGCAGACGAGCCAGTTGGCCCCGGGCGTGACGCCGGTCCGGCTACGGTCGGCTGGCCGGTAGGCACCGCTGCCGGCGAGTTGCCTATCAAGGCCGGCAGCGTGAAAGCAGCCGCGGCCGCGATTACGCCGGCCACCGCCCCGGCGGCGCCGACTGCTGCCCGCCGTTGTCGCCTGGCCGCCCGCAGCACCCGCGATTGCGCGTCTGCCCGTGGTGCCAATGACCACCGAGGGTCGCGCAGCAACTCGCGCAGCCGGTCCTCATCGTTCACGGGTAGCTCCCTCGTGGACGCCTTCAGGCTCCAGTAGCGGCCGGAGGGCGGCCAGCCCGCGGGCGGCCTGACTGCGGACCGTCCCCCGAGCGCAACCCATCAGCTGGGCAATCCTGGCATCCGGCAAGTCCTCGTAGTAGCGCAGCACGAGCACCGTGCGCTGGCGTGGTGGTAGCTGAGCCAGCGCCCGGCGCAACCGGTCCCAGTCATCGGTGCGGCCCAGGGCCGGATCGTCCGCGCTTGCGTCTGGCGGCACTCCGAGCCGCACGCGGGCGTCCCACCGGCGCCAGCGGGTGATGTGCGTGTTGACCATGGCCCGGCGGACGTACGGGCCGGCGTCGCCAGCTCGCACAGTGCGCCAGCAGCGCAATGACCGGGCCAGCGCCTCCTGGACCAGGTCTTCGGCTTCCCGCGGGTCGCCAGTGAGCAGGTGACCGAATCGGAGCAGGCCAGGCAGGGCCGCGGCGACAAATTCGCCGAAGCTGTCGCTACCGAGGTCCGAGCCGGGCAAACCGTCCTCCGTTATCCAACAGACCAGCCGGGAACTCGAAGTGTTGCACCGGATCACGAGATTGTCCGGCCAACTTCAGGCGGCGGGCACGGCGGGCACGGCGGGTGTTGCAACAAACTGGCCAGCCGGCGCGTATCAGGGGTGATGGCGCGCGCTCCGGCTTTATTGGCGTGACGCGGCGACCGAGGGGACGTGATCGACGTGCCAGGAGATGATGACCAGGTCCGGCTGCCGCTCGTGCTAGGGCCGGTGACCAATGGCGAATTCCTCCCGGCAGCGGCCGGCCCAGGCGACATCTGGCTTGCTGAGGAGGTGCTCGCCCGAGCGGATACCGCAGCGCGGCGGATCGGCATGGACCGTCGGCGCTTCCTGCAGAGCGCGGGCGGAATGGCTGCCATGCTCGGCGCGATCAATGCCGCGGGTTGCACCGGGACCGGGCGCCGCCTGGCCAGCCCGCACCGGGGTGGCGGTTACCGGGTCCCGACTCCGGAGCAGCTCCCGGCTTGCGAGCACGCGCTGGGCAGCCGCGGCGAATTCATCTTCGACGTCCACACCCATCATGTGATGCCGCACCTGCCATGGCGGCGAACCTCGCCGGACACACTCCAGCTCATCCTCGGCATGGTCCCGGCGGACTGCACAGCCTCGGACCCGCTGACCTGCGTGGATCGCAGCGCGTATCTGCACGACGTGTTCCTCGCCAGCGACACGACCGTCGCGTTGCTCTCCGACGTGCCCAGCACCGGTCAGGCGGATGACCCGATCCCCTTCGCCGACGCCGAAGGCACCCGGCAGCTAGCCGCGAGCCTCACCCTGGGCGGGGCTCCCCGCCTGCTGCTACAGAATGTGCTCGCACCCAACTTCGGCCCTCTCCAGGCCCGGCTGGACCAGATGACGCAGACGGCCGAGACCGGCGATGTGGCCGCGTTCAAGGTCTATACCGCGTGGGGACCGGGCGGCCGGGGATTTGATCTGGACGATCCGGCGATCGGGCTGCCCGTGGTCCAGCATGCGCACGACCTGGGCGTGCGGATCATGTGCGGCCACAAGGGCCTGCCGCTGCTCAATTTCGCGAGTACCTGGAATCAGCCGCGCGACATGGTCGCCGTTTCCCGGCAGTTCCCGGACATGCAGTTCGTCGTCTACCACGCGGCCTGGCTGCCCGACCATGTCGAGGGCCCGTACAACCCGGCCGATCCGGTCGGCATCGATTCCCTGATCAAGGCGCTGGATGACCATCACGTCCCGCCCAACAGCAACGTCTGGGCCGACATCGCCACCACCTGGCGCGTGTTGCTGACCGACCCGACTCAGGCCGCGCATGCTCTCGGCAAGCTGCTCAAACGACTGGGAACGCACCGGGTGCTTTGGGGCACCGACAGCGTGTGGTACGGCCCGCCGCAAACCCAGATCATGGCGTTCCGCGCCTTCCAGATCTCCGCCGAGTACCAGGCGCGCTACGGTTACCCGGCACTGACCGATGACATCAAGGCGCGTGTGCTCGGCCTGAATGCAGCCGATCTGTTCGGCCTGGACCCGCATGCGGTCCGGTGCGCGCTCGACGCCGACAAGCTCGCGGCCAACCGCCCGGTCCAGCGCGCGCTAGCGGCCTCGGGGGACCTGCCAGCGCCGTGGGTCCCAAGGGGTCCGGTAAGCCGCGGCCAGATGCTCCGCTGGCTCCGCGACGAAGCGGGCCCATGGCTGCCGTCCTGATCTGCCGGGCGCCCAAACGACTGGCCGAGGTGATCGCATGATCCGCTGGTGGCTGCTCCTTGCTGCAGCCGGATTCGTTGTTACTTCCTGTTCGTCCGGCCCGGCCTCACCCGCTCGTTCCCCCGTCCGCCACTGGACGACATCAGTCGGCCTAGGTAACCACACATCATCGGCGACCCCGGCACCCCTGCCTCGTGGTTGGGTTCGGCACACGGGCCACTCGTGGTCCACTTCGCACGGCCCGTCAGTAGGAGTTTCCATCGCCACCCCGGCGGCATGGCACTTCAACAGCGACCCCGCCCCGGCGTTGTTGTCCCCGGCCATGCTGTTCGCGGCAGGGACAGGACCGGTACCGACCGGCGGGAGCTGCGCCCCCACGGCGGCACTTAAGGTACTGCCCGCCAACGGAGCACTCTTCGTTCTCTATGAGTACGCCCAGGCGGGCTTCCCGCCGCGGCCCACGCACCTGCACCTGGGCTCGCTGGGTGGCCCGTACGAGTGCTGGGGCGTGAAGGGCTACGTCATCACCTTCGAGGACGGGAGCCGTTACTTCCAGGCCCAGGTCGTGTTCGGACCCCGCGCCCCGGCATCGCTCCGCACTGAGGTTCGCCGCTCGCTGAACACCCTGCAGGTCGACCCGCTCCCGGCCAGCTAACAACCGCTGGGCCTGCCCGGCAGCAGGGCCTGCGCGCGACGGCCACTAACGCGCCAATACCGCGACCCAGATGCTCGGGCCTGGGCAGGTCGGCATGCGCGGCGAGGAGTGCCGTGACCGCAGCCCATCGATCTGACGGCATTGCGGTCACCTGTCCGGCGGCGCTGTCCACGTGCAGGTATAGATGCTCGCCGGTGGCGATCAGAGTTCCGTCGTCCCGGGTCAGGGCGGTGTGCACGCGCATCCGCTTAGGATCGGCGCTGACCAGGAGGCTGGCGGCCCGGAGCAGGTCACCCAGGCTGGTTTCGGCGAGGTAGCGGATGTGGCTCTCGACCGTGTACATGGCCCGCCCCGTCTCGGCGCGGTAGTCCGCACTGAGCCCGAGGTCTGCCAGCAGCACCTCATTGGCCTCGCTGAGCACGAGGGCGTAGCCGGCGTCATGCAGGTGCCCGTTGTAGTCGATCCAGTCATCCCGCACCTCGGTCCGGTATCGGCAGAAGGGCGCTGCCACGGGGCCTCCTGACTAGTCAGCGCGACAGGCTCGTCCGGGTCCATTGACGGATCACGAAGAACGCGCCTATCGTCCCACAATACGGATCATCGCTGCTGTCGCTGATTCAGCGACGCTCGGCGCTGGGGGTCGCCGTGCCATGATCGATGCGCCGCTCGCTCTGTACCGGACCACGGTTCAGGCGGAATGGCTGGACTACAACGGCCACATGACCGAATCGTGCTACCTGCTGCTGGTCGGCAACTCGGCCGACGCCTTCTTCCGCCATGTCGGCATCGACGAGGCGTACCGTGCGGCGGGCCGTTCGCTCTACACGGCAGAAACGCACCTGCATCACCTGCGGGAGACAGTGCGCGGCGATCCGCTCGAGATCCCGCTGCACCTGCTGGATGTCGCCCCGAAGAGCCTGCACCTCTTTTTTTCGGTACGCAACGAAACCACCGGGGAGGAGGTCGCCACCGCAGAGCAGCTGTTGGTGCACGTCGACATAGCTACCGGCCGGGTCGTCCCGATGCCGGATGAGCTATTCCGGCGACTCGAGGAGATCCGCGCGGCGCACGCCGTCCTGGCCACGCCGCCGGCGGTCGGCCATGTCATGGGAATCCGCAGGGCGGGCCAGATAGATGCGGCAGCGAGCGGAAACAGGCGGCAGCAGCCGAGGTAGGGAGGCGCAATGGACTTCGGGCTCAGCGATGAGCACCAAGCCATAGTCGCGACGGTGCAGGATTTCGTCCGCCGCGAGCTTGTGCCGCACGAGGAACTCGTCGAGCGGCGTGACGAGGTGCCCGCCGACCTGGCCAGCCAGATCCGTGGCAAGGCCGTCGCAGCGGGCCTGTACGCCGCCAACTTCCCCGCCGAGCTCGGTGGCGGTGGTCTCGACCCGTTCGCGGTCACGCTGGTCGAGCGGGAACTCGGGTGGACGTCGTACGGACTGCACGCGCTGGTCTCCAGGCCAGGCAACATCCTGCGCGCGTGCGTTGGCGACCAGGTGGATACCTATCTCCTGCCAGCAATCCGCGGCGAGCGCACCGACTGCCTGGCGATGACCGAAACGAACGCCGGATCGGACGTCCGGTCGATGAAGACCACGGCCAGGCCGGACGGCGGCGACTGGGTGATCAACGGCGCCAAGCACTTCATCAGCTACGCCGACGTCGCGGACTTCGTCGTGCTGTTCGCCGTCACAGGCACTGAGCAAACCCCTCGCGGAGAACGATCGGCGATATCGGCCTTCCTGGTCGACCTGGATGCCCCAGGGCTGACGGTCAGCCGAGGCGCCTCGTCGGTCTCCCACCGTGGCTACCATCATTGCGAGCTGTCGTTCGCCGACTGCCGGGTGCCCGGCTCCGCGCTGCTCGGCGCCCAAGGCCGCGGGTTCGACCTGCTGAACGAGTGGCTCGGCGCCAGCCGTCTGACCGTGGCTGCTACCAGCGTCGGGCGGGCCAGGCGCGTGCTCGAGATGAGCACCCAGTGGGCGGCCAGCCGCCGGCAGTTCGGGCAGCCGATCGGGCACTTCCAGGGCGTCGGCTTTCGGCTGGCTGATATGGCGACCGAGCTCGAAGCGGCGGAACTGCTGACCCTGCGGGCAGCCTGGCGGCTGACCTCAGGCCAGATGACCGACGCCGACGCTGCGATGGCCAAGCTGTACGCCTCCGAGATGCTCGGCCGGATCACCGACCATGCCGTGCAGATCTTCGGCGGCATGGGCCTCATGACCGACTTCCCGGTCGAGCGGTTCTGGCGCGACGCGAGGGTCGAGCGGATCTGGGACGGCACCAGCGAGATCCAGCGACACATCATCTCGCGGTCAATGCTGCGTGAGCACGGCGGCTGAGGTGCCGGGCGACGGGGCCGCCGTTACGGTGCAGGCTTCCGGTGGCGTGCTCACCGTCACGCTCGACCGACCGCCGGCCAATGCCATCGACGTGGCCACCAGCCAGGCGCTCTACTCGGCCTTCGCGCGCCTGGAGAGCGATCCCGGCCTGCGGGTGGGCATCGTGACGGGTGCGGGCGAGCGGTTCTTCTGCGCCGGGTGGGACCTCAAGGCCGCGGCGGCTGGCGAGCCTGTAGACGCCGACCACGGGCCGGGCGGGTTCGCCGGGCTGACCCAGCTGCATGGCCGGTCCAAGCCCGTAATCGCCGCCGTCAACGGGCTGGCGGCGGGCGGCGGCTTCGAGCTCGTGCTCGCGGCCGACCTCGTCGTCGCTGCCGACCATGCGCAGTTCAGCCTGCCCGAGGCCCGCCTGGGCATCATCCCGGACTCGGGCGGCGTGCTGCACCTGCCGCGGCGGCTGCCCCGGCCGCTGGCCGTGGAACTGCTGCTGACCGGGCGCAGCCTGCCCGCACCGGAGGCATTCGACCGTGGCCTGGTCAACCAGGTCGTGCCCGGCGCCGAGCTCCTGCCCGCCGCGCGAGCCCTCGCGGAGCGGATCGCCTCGGCCGCGCCGCTCGCCGTTGCCGCGGTGCTCGAGGTCCTCGACGCCACCGAGGCCGGATCGGTGCCCGACGGGTTCGCCGCGCTGCGATCCGGTCAGCTGCCGAGATACGCCGCCATGCTCGTCTCGCAGGACGCGGCCGAGGGTCCGGCGGCATTCGCCGAGCGCCGGGCGCCGGTATGGAAGGGCCGGTAGGTGGGCCATGGATATGCTGCACCTGTGCCGACAGCGCCTGCACCCGAGCCGGTGCGCGTAAGCCCGGGCGCGCAGTCGGCGGACGCAGGGCCGGCGGCCCAGCGCATCCAGGCGGTCGACCGTGCCATCGCCCTGCTGAAGGCGGTGGCGGCCAGTGCGACGCCACCGACGGTCCTCGAACTCGCAAGGGATTGCGGGATCAACCGGAGCACGGCCTGGCGGCTGCTGCGGACGCTCGAGCACCACGGGCTTGTTGACCGAGATCCGATCACCCAGCGGTATTCCGTCGGATACGGTGCGGTCTCGGTCGCCGCCGTGGTTACCGATGACGCGCTCGCCCGCCGGGTCCGGCCGCTTCTGGCGAAGCTCGCCGACAGCACCGGGGAATCGGTCACGCTCGCCGTTGCCAAGCGGTTCAATCTCGTCTACGTCGACCAGGTGGACCCGCCGCGGGTCGTCGTCCCCAGCTGGCTCGGCAGGCCGCTGCCGCTGCACGCGACATCGGGCGGCAAGGCATTCCTTGCCTGGCTGCGGCCCGACGAGCGGGATGCCATCCTGCCGGCCGAGCTGCCGAGGTACACCGCCCGCACGATCACCGGCCGGGACCTGCTTGAACATGAGCTCGCCGAGGTCCGCCGGGTCGGCTTCGCGATCTGCGACCGGGAATACGAGGAGTTCTCCTCCGGTGCGTCATCGGTCGTGCTGAACGCCCGGCAATACCCGATGGCCGTGATCAACGTGTGGGGTCCCGCACCGCGCAATCCTGCGAAGAGGCTGCGCGAGATCGGCGGCCAGGCGGCGCGGACAGCCGACGAGGTGCGCGTGCTGCTGGACTGAATCCGGCCGAACGGCCGACAGCCACGGCTCTCGCGCCGGCTCGGCCGTGCCGACGGACAAATGCGTCTTGACCGCCCAGGAAAAACGTTGATAGCCTCGCGATAGTAACAGATAGTTCACATTGTGAACAATGGCAGAAGGAGGGCCGCGGCTATGGCGGGCCCCCAGAAGGTCATCATCACCTGCGCGCTCACGGGTTCGGGCCATACGCCCTCGATGTCGCGGCATCTGCCCTACACCATCGAGCAGGTCGTCGATCAGGGTGTCGCGGCCGCGGAGGCCGGCGCGGCCGTGCTGCACCTGCACGCCCGCAATCCGAAAGACGGCAGCCCGACAGCCGATCCCGGCGTGTTCGCCGAGTACGCCAGGGGCATCAAGGCGCGCAGCGACGTCGTCGTCAGCATCTCCACCGGCGGCGGCACCGGGATGAGCGTGCAGGAGCGTCTGCAGGGCGTGCTGGAACTCAGACCGGAGTTGTGCACGCTGAACCTCGGGACGATGAACTACGGCAGCTTCCCGATGATCGAGCGGTACGCGGGCACGTTCCGGTTCGGCTGGGAGGAGCCGTATCTGGAGAGCACCAGATCTGAGCCGTTCGTCAGCACGTACGCCGACATCGAATACATGCTCAAGGTCCTCGGCCCGCAGACGGGCACCAAGTTCGAGGCGGAGGCCTATGACGTGTCGCACCTGTACACGCTCGCCTACTACCTCGACAAGGGCCTGGTGCAGCCGCCGATTTTCGTCCAGACGATCTTTGGCACGATGGGCGGGATCGGGCCCGATGTTGACCACATCGTGCACATGAAGCGAACCGCAGACCGGCTGCTAGGCGACGCGTACCAGTGGTCGACGCTGGGCGCGGGCCGTTACCAGATGGGCATCGTGACCGCGGCCGCCATCATGGGCTCGCATGTCCGGGTCGGCCTGGAGGACAGCCTCTACCTGGGAAAGGGCCAGCTCGCCGAGTCCAATGCCGACCAGGTTCGCAAGATCCGCGCCGTCCTCGAGGCCCTGTCGCTGGAAATCGCTACTCCCGCCGAGGCCCGTGAGGTACTCGGCCTCAAGGGCCTAGACAACGTCGGCTACTAGTCTGCGTCCGCATGCGCGAGTCTGGAGACCTGATGCGGCTGGGGGAGCATGCGGGTCTGTTGGGCGTCACATTCGGCAGCGACGGCCATGAGCTGATCGGGGTGCTCTACCTGGCCCGCGGCGGCGAGCCGAAGCCCACCGCCGTGCTGCTGCACGGCTGCCCCGGCCTCGAGAAAAACCTGGATCTGGCCGTCGGCCTGCGCGACCGCGGCTGGAACGCGCTGGCCTTCCATTACCGAGGGTGCTGGGGCAGCGGCGGCCCGTACGACCTGCGGACCATCACGAGCGATGTCGCCGCCGCGATCGAGTTCCTGCGGTCCGGCGAGCATCCGAGCGTCGATCCGGACCGGATCGCCGTGGCGGGGCACAGCCTCGGCGGCTGGGCCGCGGTGCTCGCCGCAGCGGCGGATCAGCGGCTGCGGGCCGTCGTGGCCTTCGGCGCCGTCGCCGACCTCGGCGCGACCGCGCTCAGCGCGGTCGAGATCGAGCGCGAGATCGCCCGCTTCGTCGCCGCCAGGCCCGAAGACCTCGCCCGCCAGCGCGATGAGGTGGCCGCCGCACCGCAGCCGGTTGACGTGGCCGGGTTGATCTCGCCACGGCCGCTGTTGATCGTGCACGGATCGCAGGACGAGTGGATTCCCGTCACTCAGGCTAGGAGCCTGTACCAGCGGGCCGGCCAGCCCCGGCGCTATGTCGAGATCGAGGGAGCCAACCACTCCTTCTCCTGGCATCGCGAGCGCCTGCGGGAGCTGATCGTCGGCTGGCTGACGGCTACCGACATCTGAGGAGGGCACGTGATCGCAGTGGCGCCTGACCGAGTGCGCAGGATCGGGATCGTCGGCGCGGGGGTGATCGGCGGCGGCTGGGCACTGCACTACCTCCGCATGGGCATGGACGTCGACGTCTACGATCCGGGCCCGCGGGCCAGAAGCGGCCTGGCCGGAATGCTGGAGGATATCTGGCCGCTGCTGGAGCGGATGGGCCTGCGGCCAGGCGCCAGCCCGGATCGGCTCACATTCCATGCTGACCTGGCCGCCGCCGTCGCCGATGCTGACCTGGTGCAGGAGAACACCCCGGAGGATGGCCCAGCCAAGCGCCGCGTCATCACCGAGATCGACCGGGCGACGCGGCCGGACGCAATCATCGCCTCGAGCACGTCGGGGTTCGCCATGACCATGTTGCAGGCCGACTGCGTGTTCCCGGAACGGTGCGTCGTCGGCCACCCGTTCAATCCGCCTTACCTGATCCCGCTCGTGGAGGTGGTGGGCGGCGAACGGACCGATCCCGCCGCTGTGGACTGGCTAACCGCGTTCTATGCCTCCGTCGGGAAACGGCCGCTGCGGCTGACCAGGGAACTGCCGGGATTCGTCGGCAACCGGCTGCAGGAGGCAATGTGGCGCGAGGCGTTGCATATGGTTGCGGCGCATGAGGCGACGGTCGAGGAGATCGACGAGGCCATTGCCTACGGACCCGGGCTGCGCTGGGCATTGATGGGCCCGTGCCTGACGTTCCATCTCGCGGGTGGCAGCGCCGGGATGGCCTACATGCTCGATCATTTCGGCGCGGCGCTGCTCGAGCCTTGGACCCGGCTGGAGGCGCCCCCGCTGACCGCGGACCTGCGCGAGCGCATGGTCGATGGCTGCCTGCGAGAGGCAGGCGGGCGCTCGGTCGCGGAACTGGAACGGCGACGCGATGAGTTTCTCGCCGAACTGCTTTCCCTGCTGGAACGTTACGGATTGACACCAGAACCGCAGGCGGGTGCCGCGGTCTATTGACAGTGCGTCTGCGCTGTCCCTACACTCCACCAAACCACATAATGCACGTATCGTTCGTATCATGAACCTCACGAGCCGAATGGGTCATATCCGAGACCTTGACCGGCTCCGCTGGCGCCCGGTCAGGAGCGGGACATGGTGTTGGCCGCAGGGATTTCACGAAAACGTCCGTGCCTGGTTCGGTCCGATGCCGATTGCGGCCGGCGGCCCGCGGTATGCGGCTCGCCGCCCAGCCAGTGCTCTGACCCGCGCTCGCGTAGCCGCTCATGGCCTCACACCGGCGGCATAACACGCGGACCCGCCGGTCCCACATCCGTAGCCCGGCACCTCGCCAGGACCATGCCCGCGGGCACGCTCCGGGCCGGGCGATCAAGAAGGGTCATGATATGGCAGACATCTCACGGCGGCGGCTCATCGGCGGCGCTACGGGCCTGACGGTTGTCGGCGCGCTCTCGGCGGCCTGCGGCTCGTCTCCCGGAACAGGCACAGGCACCGGGCCTGGCACTGGTGGCGGCGCGAAGCGCGGCGGGAACTTCAGGCTCGGGGTGACCGGCGGCGGGTCCAAGGACATCATGGACGGGCAGAACATCATCACCAAGCCCGACCAGGCTCGACTGGTCAGCGCGTTCGAGACGCTGCTGCTGTTCGACGACAACTACAAGCTGACGACCAACGGCCTGGCCGAGAGCGTCACTGCTGACAACCCCAAGCAGTACACGATCAGGCTGCGCCAGGGCATCGAGTTCCACAACGGCAAGACGCTGACAGCCGACGACGTCCTGTACTCCTTCCAGCGCATCGGGACCAAGGGCAACGGCCTGACCGGGTACGCGGCCACCGCCACCATGGACATCGCGGCGATGAAGAAGCTGGACAAGTACACGGTCACGCTGCCGCTGAAGACGCCGGACGCCACGGTCCCGCAGACGCTGGCCAGCTACACGTTCTGCATGGTGCCGGTTGGCTACAAGGCCTACCCCGCCCAGCAGATCGGCACCGGCGCCTACAAGCTCAAGTCGTTCACACCGGGCCAGCAGAGCACCCATGTGCGCAACCCGAACTACTGGCGCAGTGGCGAGCCGTACTTCGACCAGATCACCATCCAGGACTTCAACGACTCAACCGCCCAGGTGAATGCGCTGCTCGGCACGCAGATCGATGCGATGACCGACCTGCCGTCCTCGCAGGTGAAGGTGCTGCAGGGTCGCGGCATGAAGGCGCTGGTCTCCAAGACCGGCGGCTGGCTCCCGCTGTGCATGGCGATCGACATGCCGCCGTTCGACGACGTCCGGGTACGGCAGGCTATGCGCCTGATCGTGGACCGGCCCCAGATGATCTCACAGGTGCTCTCGGGGTTCGGCTTCGAGGGCAAGGACCTGTACGCGCCGTTCGACCCCGGCTACGCTCCGGACTCGCTCCTGCCGCAGCGGCACCAGGACATTGCCGAGGCCAAGTCGCTGCTGAAGGCTGCCGGGCACCAGAACCTCACCGTCGACTTGCACACCACGAACGGCGCGTCCGGGATGGTCGAGGTCGCGACGGTGTTCGCTAATCAGGCCCAAGCGGCTGGCGTCAAGATCAACGTGCACAACGACCCGAACTACTACGGCAACCAGTACCTCAAGCTCGCCTTCTCGATCGACTTCTGGGGTACGCGCAGCTACCTGAACCAGGTGCAGCAGGGCTCGCTGCCGAACTCCCCCTACAACGAGACGCACTGGCCGCCGAAGTCCGGCACCGGATCGAATTTCATCTCGCTGTACAACCAAGCGCTCGCCACGACCGACGACTCCAAGCGCACCGAGATCGAGCACGAGATGCAGAAGCTCGAGTACGACATCGGCGGCTACATCATCCCGTTCTTCGGCGACCTCATCGACGGCTACTCGAGCCAGGTTCAGGGACTGCGGCCGAGCAAGGGCACGCTCAACCTGGACAGCTTCGGCCACGGGTTCCGAACGATCTGGTTCGGCTAGGGCCACTGCCGTGCTAGCCAGGTTGCGGGCGGGCGGCTTCGCCGGGTTCGTCGTGCGCCGACTGCTGCTCGGCCTCCTCGTCCTCTTCATGGTGTCGATCGTGGTCTTCGCGGCGACGCAGGCGCTGCCCGGTGACCCGGCCCGCGCCATCCTCGGGCGGTCGGCGACCCCGGCCAGCCTGGCGGCGCTGAGGCTGAAGTTGCACCTGGATCAGCCCGTGTTCAGCCAGTACTGGACCTGGCTCACCGGGCTGCTTCGCGGAAACCTGGGTACCTCACTGGCCGCTCAGCAGCCGGTGACCACGCTGCTGAGGCCCAAGCTGGTGAACTCGTCGGTGCTCGTGGCCGTCTCGGCGATCGTCTCGATCCCGCTGTCGATCGCGATCGGTTCCTGGGCCGCGCTTAAGCGTGAGAAGATCTTCGACACGCTGAGCTCGAACCTGCTGCTCGTCTTGGCGGCGCTGCCGGAGTTCGTGGTCGCGGTCGTGCTGGTGCTGCTTCTCGCGACGACCGTTTCGCATGTCCTGCCGGCGGTCAGCATCATCCCGCCCGGCTCGGGGCCGTGGAACTACCCGAGCGCGCTGGTCCTCCCGGTGCTGACGCTCGTGATCGCGGTCGCGCCGTACGTCGCCAGAATCATGCGGGCATCGATGATCGAAGTGCTCGAAAGCGACTACATCGAGATGGCCAGGCTCAAGGGATTGCCGGAGCGGACCGTATTGGTCAGGCACGCCCTGCCGAACGCGCTCGGACCGGTCTTCCAGGTCATCGCCCTCAACCTCGCGTATCTGGCAGGCGGCATCGTGGTCGTGGAGTACGTGTTCGCCTACGCCGGCATCGGCGGTGGCCTGCAGGAGGCGGTGGTCAATCACGACCTGCCAGTGGTGCAGGCGCTGGCGATGCTCATCGCCGCACTGTACGTGGTGCTTAACCTGCTCGCCGACGTGGCCACCATCATGGTCACGCCGCGGCTGAGGACGCGACTGTGATCCCCGCGGCCGGGCCCGACGTCACGGCGGCGGGGGTCCCGCTGGCGGCGCCGCCGGTCCGCGCGACGTCGCTGTTGCGCCGCTCGCTGCGGCTGGGACGAACGCGGATCGGGGTCATCCTGGTCGGCCTGCTTGTGCTGGTGGCCATAGTTGGCCCGTTCGTGGCACCTTACGGCCCGAGCACGCCGGTGGGCGTGCCGAACTCGTTGCCCGGCGGCAAGGCCGTGCTCGGGACCGACTACATCGGCCAGGACGTGCTCAGCCTGCTGCTCTATGGCGGCCGGAGCATCCTGATCATGGCCGTGATCGCGACCGCGGCCGGGCTCGTCGTCGGCGTCGTGATCGGCCTGTTGGCCGCGTACGCGCGGAACGCTCTCGACGACGTCCTGATGCGCGCCATGGACGTGATCATGGCGTTCCCGCAGATCATGCTCGCGCTGGTGGCCGTGGCCGTGGTCGGCCCGCACGTCTGGGTGATTGTCACCGCGATCGCGCTGACCACCGTGCCGCGGATCGCGCGGGTGGCACGCGGCGCCGCGCTGCCGGTCGTCGAGCGTGACTTCATCGCCTGCGCCGAGGCCATGGGCGTGCCGAGGTGGCGGATCCTCTTCGTCGACCTGCTGCCGAACACGCTCGGGCCACTGATGGTCGAGGCCAGCCTGCGGATGACCTACTCGATCGGAGTAATTGCCGCGCTCGCCTACCTCGGGCTGGCGCCCGACCCCAATGGGGCGAACTGGGGCACGATGATCAATGAGAACCAGCTCGCGCTGGTCGTCCAGCCGTGGGGCGCAGTGACGCCAATCGTCGCGATCGCCTTGCTGACAATGGGAACCGGCCTGATCGGGGACGGTATCGCCAGGACCGCTGCGGGCATCGACCGGAGCCGGGTGTCCGAATGAGCGTCACTACCGAGCCGGCCCAGGCCGCTGTCGCGGTCTCTGAGCTGCGCATCGATATCGCAGCGACTCGGACGCCGGTGATCAGCGACGTGTCGTTCGAGATCGCCCGCGGCGAGATCCTCGGGGTGGTGGGCGAGTCCGGGTCGGGCAAGACCACGATCGGCCTGGCTCTGCTCGGCCACGCCAGGCGCGGCCTGACCATCGCCGGCGGGTCCGTGCTGCTCGGCGGCCGGGACATTCTTGCGCTCAGTGATGAGCAGCTACGCCGGCTGCGGGGCGGGGTGGTGTCGTACGTCCCGCAGGATCCGGCCTCGTCGCTGAACCCGGCGCTGCGGGTGGGCCTCCAGCTCAGGGAGGTGCTCGAGGCACACGCCGCTGACCTCGACGGTGATCGGAACGGCCGCGCCGACCATTCCGCGCGGATCGCCGAAATCATGCGCGAGGTCGCCCTGCCAGATGACCCCCGATTCCTTCGCCGGTACCCGCACGAGCTTTCAGGCGGCCAGCAGCAGCGGATCGGCCTGGCAATGGCATTCGCGAACCGGCCCCGCCTGATCGTCCTTGACGAGCCGACCACCGGCCTGGATGTCACCACCCAGGCGCACGTGCTGTCGACAATTCGCGAGCTGGCCAAGCTGCACGACGTCGCCGCCCTCTACGTCAGCCACGATCTCGCTGTTGTCGCCTCCCTGGCCGGCCGCGTCGCGGTCATGTACGCGGGCCGGGTGGTTGAGCTAGGCAGCGCCGATGACCTGTTCGCGGCCGCGGGCCACCCCTACACCAGGCGGCTGATTGGCGCGATTCCACGGCTGACCGGCGGCCGCTCGCTTGTTGGCATCCCCGGACACGCGGCATCGCCCGCCAACCGTCCCCCTGGTTGCAGCTTCGCGCCGCGATGCAGCCTGCGGATCGAGCAGTGCGAGCAGGATGTTCCCGCGCTGCGGCCGGTCACCTCCGCACATTTGGTCCGCTGCATCAGGGCCGAGGAGGTGCTCACTCAGGAGCAGCGCCGGATCGGCGACCCTATCGAGATGCCCGCCGCGGAGGATCATGCCGCACTGCGGCTTGATAGCGTCGTCGCGTCATATGGGCGGTCTGAGATCGTCCACTCGGTGAGCTTCAGCCTCGCCACGCACGAATGCCTGGCCCTGGTCGGCGAGTCGGGATCGGGCAAGACCACGATCGCCCGC
Source organism: uncultured Actinomycetota bacterium (assembly GCA_963720595.1). Taxonomy (GTDB): domain Bacteria; phylum Actinomycetota; class Actinomycetes; order Streptosporangiales; family Streptosporangiaceae; genus Chersky-822. The sequence goes on from CAVRFY010000002.1 coordinate 149,615, forward strand.
GCGATCGCCGGGTTGCACCACAACTGGACAGGCAAGATCTCGCTCGGCGATGCGCCGCTGCACCCCTCGGCGCGGCGCCGCAGCATCGACACCCGGCGGCGGATCCAGTACATCTTCCAGAATCCGTACGGCTCGCTGAATCCGCGCCGCACCGTGGGCCAGATAATCGAGCAGCCGCTGCGCGTGTTCGGCGTGGCCAGCGGGCGCGATGCCGCCCATCGGGTGGCTGAGATGCTCGAGCGGGTCTCACTGACCGCCAGCTACGCCCAGCAATACCCCGATCAGCTCTCTGGCGGTGAGCGGCAGCGGGTGGCGATCGCCCGGGCGTTGGTCAGCGAGCCAGCGGTGCTGATCTGCGACGAGGTGACGTCCGCGCTGGACGTCAGCGTGCAGGCCGCGATCGTGGAACTGCTCGGCAACCTCCAGCGCGATCTCGGGTTGTCGATGCTTTTCATCACGCACAACCTCCCGCTTGTGCGCTCGATCGCGCAGCGGGTAGCCGTGCTGCATGAGGGCAAGATCGCCGAGCTAGGCGACGTCGGCCAGGTGCTCGGCACCCCTCATCAGTCCTACACGCGCCAGCTCATCGCCGACACCCCTTCGCTGGAGACTGCCATCGCCGACGTCGGTCTCGGCGCGCCTCCGCTAGACGCCGCCTCAGCCGACTAGCGCATGCCGCCACGCCGCCGGCCGGACATCCTGGTGGTCATGGCCGACCAGCTGACCCCGTCGGCGCTGCCGTGCCATGGCAACCCGGTGACGCGGGCGCCGGCGATGTCGCGGCTGGCGGAGACCGGAGTGGTCTTCGACGCGGCCTATACCGCGAGTCCGCTGTGCGCTCCCGCGCGTGCATCGCTACTGACCGGCATGCTGCCCTCGCGTACTGGGGTGTACGACAATGCGGCCGAATTTGCCTCGCAGCTCCCCACCTTCGCCCACTACCTGCGCAGCGCCGGGTACCGGACGGTGCTGGCCGGAAAGATGCACTACTGCGGGCCCGACCAGTTGCACGGATTCGAGGAACGGCTCACCACCGACATCTACCCCGCCGACTACGGCTGGACGCCGGACTGGGACCGGCCGGATGCACGGCCCAGCTGGTACCACGACATGTCATCGGTACTCGACGCCGGGCCGTGCCTGCGGTCGAACCAGTTGGACTTCGACGACGAGGTGGCCTTCGCCGCCGAGCGGTCGCTCTACGCGCACATCCGCTCCCGCGATGGGCGGCCCTTCTGCTACGTGGTCTCGTTCAGCCACCCGCACGACCCGTTCACGATCCCCCGGACCTGGTGGGACCTGTACCGGGACGCGGATATCCCGATGCCACGCACCGGCAGCGCGGAAGCCGCGCAGACTGCTCTGCACCCGCATGAGCAACGCCTGCGCGCGGCCTGCGCGGCAGACGCCGCGACGATTTCTGACCGCCACATTCGCGCCGCACGGCGCGCGTACTACGGCGCGATCTCCTACGTCGATGACCACATCGGCCGGCTGCTCAGCTTGCTGGAGGAGACCGGCAGGCTGCAGAACACGATTGTCATCATCACGAGCGACCACGGCGAGATGCTCGGCGAGCGCGGTGCCTGGTACAAGATGAGCTTCTACGAGGGCTCGGCCCGGGTACCACTGATCATCTGTGCGCCCGCCCTATTCGCAACTGGCAGGGTAGCGGCACCTGTATCCACGATGGATCTGCTGCCAACGCTGGTCGGCATGGCCCGTGACGGCGATCTGTCCTGCCTGGTGGGCACGCTTGACGGCCGTAGCCTGCTGCCGCACCTGCGCGGCGAACCCGACCGGGACGAGGTCGTGGCCGAGTACCTGGCAGAAGGTGCGGTCGCGCCGATCGTCATGATCCGCAAGGAACGGTACAAATTTATCCATTCGCCATCCGACCCCGATCAACTCTTCGATCTCAGTCGCCGATCCGGACGAGCAGGCCAATCTGGCCGATGCCCCGGACATGGCCGATGCCGTCGGGGATTTTAGGCGGGCCGTCGCCTTGCGCTGGGATCTGCCCGCACTAGACGTTCGGGTCAGGGAAAGCCAGCGGCGACGACGCGCAGTGGGCCAGGCGCTCGGGACCGGCGTTCAGACCCCCTGGGACTTCACGCCCGGCTATGACGCCGCACGGCGCTATATCAGGAATCATGCGGATCTAGCCGACCTCGAGGCAATGGCCCGCTTCCCGCCAGCCAGGTAGGACACGGGGTTTGCGGACGCGGTGTCCCAGGGGGGCCAGGCGGGCATCCTCTAGCCGATAGCCGAGAGAGGGGCAGAACACCGTGTCAGATCTCACCGAGTACGAAGCCGATCAGATCGAGCAAGCCAACGCGTCAAAGCGCTCTCCGGTCGTGTTCGTCCACGGCCTGTGGCTGCTGCCGGCTAGCTGGGATCGCTGGCGGCCGGTATTCGAAGATGCGGGCTACGTCACACTCGCACCCGGCTGGCCGGACGATCCCAACACTGTCGATGACGCGAACAAGCACCCCGAGGTCTTCGCCCACAAGACCGTCGGGCAGATCGCCGACCACTTCGGCGACGTGATCGGCAAACTCGCCAAGAAGCCCGCGCTGATCGGGCACTCCTTCGGCGGGCTGCTCACCCAGATCCTGGCCGGCCGGGCGCCGCCGCCGCATCGGTAGCCATCGATCCCGCGCCGTTCCGCGGCGTGCTGCCGCTGCCGATCTCCGCACTCAAGTCAGCCGCACCGGTAATCGGCAACCCAGCCAACCACGCCCGCGCCGTGCCGCTTACCTACGACCAGTTCCGGTACGCGTTCGCCAACGCCGTTGGCGAGGCCGAGGCGCACGAACTCTACGCCACCTTCGCGGTCCCGGGCTCGGGCGTCCCGCTGTTCCAGGCGGCGGCCGCGAACCTCAATCCGTGGACCGAGGCGAAGGTGAACACCAAGAACCCCGACCGCGGGCCACTGCTCATCATCGACGGCGAGAAGGACAACACCGTGCCGTGGGCCATCGCCAACGCCTCCTACAAACGGCAGAAGCGCAACCCGGGCGTGACCGAGATCGTCCAGGTCCCCGGCCGCGGGCACTCCCTCACCATCGACCACGGCTGGCGGGAAGTCGCCGACATCGCGCTCAGCTTCCTTCAGGAGAACGCCAAAGGCTGACGCCCAGTCCCGCATTCCGCCGACCACACGGCCCGAGTCACGCCGGTGCGACGCGGAAGATCGGCCAGCCGATCTCGGTGCGCCACTGGCTGGGCGCGCTGGTATCTCGTGGTCCGGTCAGGTAGGTCTCGTGGACTGGGCCGTTGACGGCCAGGGCATGCCCGGTTACCCAGGCGCCGAGGCGGCCGTACGTGACGTCGATGTCGTCGTGCGGGCCGGGGTGGACCGTGACGGCAAGCTCGGCGGCGGGCAGCTCGGTGACGGTGATCCGGCCGGACTCGCGTGGCTGACGGACGGGCCGGAAGACGGTCATGGTCCCAGCGCCCTCGGTGAACAGCTCGTTGGCGTAGCGGCCGCCTGGCGGGCCGGTACGATCGGCGGCCGGGAACGCCGCGTCGAGTTCTGCCATCGCGCCGTCGTACCAGCGGAGCGTCTCCTCTCGCGGCACGTGGCCGCTGATGGCGGCGACGGTGCGCGCCGGGACTGACCGCACGTCGACATGCAGGTCCGCTGCGCCGGGGCGCAGCAACTGGCGCAGCGACGTGACGGCAGCTTTCGTCCGGTCCAGTTCGCCCTCGAGACGTTGCAGGTGGCCGGTGATCAGCTCGGCCCGCCGCTGCGGACTGGCGGTAGCCAGGATCGCCTTGACCTCCGCGAGCGGAACATCGAGATCGCGCAGTCGGCGGATCACTTGCGCAGGCGGGATCTGCTCGGCGGAGTAGTAGCGGTAACCAGTAAAGGGGTCGACTGCCGCGGGCTCCAGCAGCCCGGCCTCGTGGTAGCGGCGCAGCGTCCGCACGCTGAGGTGGCTCAGCGTGGCGAACTCTCCGATCGTCAGGCCGCTGCGCACACCACCAAGTTATGTGGCCTCTCCCGGCGGGAGGGTCAACAGGCTTGACTCTCTCCTTGCGGGAGACCCGAGGGTGGGCACCATGCAGACAGCCAACTGGAACCAGGGCACCACGATCACGCCGGACGAGTTGCCCGCGGCGGTGACCGACTACCTCGCCGCACACCGCGCCCGCGCCCTCGATGCCGCGATGACGCACTACACCGCCGACGCCGTCGTCACCGACGAGGGGCACGACTACCACGGGCTGGACGAGATCCGGGCCTGGCTGGCCCGCTCGGCCAGCGAATACACCTACACGATCGAACTCACCGCCGCGGCGAGAGCAGGTGACCAGCATTTCGACGCAGTCCACCACCTGGAAGGCGATTTTCCCGGCGGAGTCGTCGACCTGCATTTCCGGTTCACCCTGCGCGGCGGTCTGATCTCCCGGCTGGTGATAGAGCCGTGAGCACCCGCCAGCTCGCCGGCAAGAGAGCCCTGGTCACCGGCGGGACGCGCGGTATGGGCGCTGCCGTCGCCGACCTGCTCGCCGCGCGGAACGCGCGCGTCCTGGTGACCGCACGCAACTTTGCCGCACACTGCGCGGTGCGGCTGATCCAGGCCGATCTGGCCACACCGGGAGGCGCGGACATCGTCGCCGAGGAGGCGATCCGGTTCTTCGGCGGCCTCGACATCGTGGTGCACTGCGTCGGAGCTCCCTTCGCCAAGCCAGGCGGCGCGCTCGCCCTTACCGACGAGGACTGGGTGGAGGCCCTGAACACCAATCTCCTCGCAGCCGTCAGGCTCGACCGGGCCCTCCTGCCCGCGATGATCAGGCAACGCTCCGGGGTCATCGTGCACGTGTCGTCGTTGCAATGGAAACGCCCGCACGAGTCATCTCCCGCCTACGGTCCGGCCAAGGCAGCCCTTCGGAGCTACAGCAAGGTCCTCGCAACCGAGGTCGGCCCCCACGGCGTGCGAGTCAACACGGTCACGCCCGGCTACATCGCAACCCCGCTCGCAGAAGCCAGGATCACGCAGATCATGGACCAGGCCACCCTCAGCCGGGCTGAAGCCGAAGAAGCGCTCCTGGCCACCATCGGCGGAGTCCCGCTCGGACGCCCCCGGCACCACCGCCGAAGTGGCCCAGCTCATCGCTTTCCTCGTCTCCGACGCCGCGTCCTACCTCACCGGAGCCGAATTCATCATCGACGGCGGCAACAACCCGGTCATCTGAACTCAGGCACCCAGATCGGCATGATATTGCCGATCTAGGTGGTACGGTCCAGAATGTCCTCATGCGGTCAACTGGGCGAACTGGGACATCGGTCCTTGAACGAGCTTTCTCCCTTCTGGATGTCCTCAGTTCCAGCGGCTCGAGCGTCGGGCTAGCCGAACTGGCGAGGCGGGCAGGATTGCCTAAGGCCACTGCGTACCGCTTGGCCTGTCAGCTAGTCGACCTTCGAGTACTCGAACGGGACGGCCAGGATTATCAAGTGGGGGTTAGGCTATTTGAACTCGGGCATTCCGTGGCCCGCCAGCGGCAACTGCGTGAGGCGTCCTTGCCCTTTATGGAAGACCTTTATGAGGCCACGCATGAGACCATTCACCTTGGTGTCCTGGACAATGGTGAGGTTCTCTATGTTGAGAAGATCGCGGGGCGGAGGACGTGCTCTGTTTCCACCACGCCTGGGGCTCGTAAGCCGCTCTATTGCACGGGCCTTGGCAAGGCGATCTTGGCTTACTCCAGTTCCGAGCTGCTCCAGGCCGTGATCAAGAATGGCCTCATTCGCCACACCCGATATACCATCACGGACCCGCATCGGCTGCAATGGGAGCTTGCCCGTGCCGCCGAGACCGGAATCATCTACGACCGCGAAGAGTATGAACTCGGGATCACCTGCGTGAGCAGTCCTGTCCTGAACCGAGCGGGACGGGCGTGGGCGGCCATATCCGTCACGGGGCCGACTACACGCTTTCGGCCGGAGAATACCGCCGCTGCCGTGCGGACTGCCGCGCTGGGGCTGACCAGGGTGCTCAGTAATCATGTTGGCTGGGGAGCGGCCGACTGAAGGCGCCTGAGAACCAGCGCCCGAGGGCGCGGAGTCGCCCTACGGCAGCGTCAGCGCACCTGTCTGGCGGAGCATGGTCGCGAGATCGAAGTAGACCGTCTCACCCCGGATCTGCTTACCGGCGAACTCCCAGATGACCGCGGTGTCGACCTGCAGCGGACGCCCCGTGGGCGCGATCCCGAAGAGCGATCCGCGATGGGTGCCCGACAGGGTGTGCTCAGTCACCGCCCGTTCGCCTTCGATGGCGACGATGCGCCGCAGCCTGACCTGAAGATCGGGGAGTGCGGCCCATAGGCCTCGGTACCGCCTCGCAACTTCCGAAGGCCCCTGGTACAGCGGAGAGGGGTCGCAAACTACGAGGTTGTAGCAGTCTTCCGTCATCCCGGTAAGCAGGGCATCGAGGTTCTGCGCGCTCTCAGCCGCAAGGTGGTCCGTGATTTCCCTGATGATCTCGTCCCGCTGCGGTACGGATGGATCTCCGCCACCGACGTTCACGGTGCCTGCTGTGCGGACTCGCGGCGCTCGACGCCGGTTGCCTGGATCATGTTGAGGCCGAACAATTCAGCCGCGTTGCCTCCGTATACGGCCGAGGCCACTTCGTCAGCGAGGGCTGCCGCCTCCACGAGGTGCAATGCCTGCCGTTGGTCGCCGAAGGGGTAGTCGCTGCCGAAGCAAACCCGGTCGCTACCGAGAAGTTCTATGGCGAGCCTGAGTGCGCCCGGCGAGCCCGCGATTGTGTCGGTGTACAGGCTGCGCAGGTAGTCCGTCGGCCGCCGGCCCTCAGGAAGCGTGCACGGCAGCGCATTCCTCCCGTACTCCCGGTCGACGCGGCCCATCAGTAGCGGCAGCAGGCTGCCGGCGTGAGCCAGGACTATCTTCAGGCCAGGGTGGCGATCGAAGGTTCCCGCGAAGATCATCCTCAAGATCGCGGTGGTCGTATCGAACAGGAAGCCCGCTGCGCAGATGAGCCCGTGCTCGCTCAACGCCGAGACCTCGGCGGGCACCGTCGGATGAAGCAGGAGCGGCATCGAAAGCGACGCCGCCGCACCGAAGGTGGCTTCGAACACGGGATCGTCGAGCGGCCTGCCTGCGACGTTGGAGCAGACCATCGCCCCCTTCAGCCCGAGAGAGGCGGCCCGGCCAAGTTCCTCCACCGCGGCATCGGCCGCCTGCCACGGTAGCGTGGCGAGGCCCTCGATCGTCCCGGCGGACTTCGCGACCAACTCGATTAGCTCGTCGTTGGCATCCCGCGCGACGGCCACCGCGTCCGGCGCTCCCAGCCGCAGCACGCCGGGCTGGTTGATGCTGACAACGGCGGCATCGACCCCTGCCCGCTTGAGGTTTTCGAATATGTGGTCGGCTTCGATCAGGCGGGCGTCGATTCGCTCGGAGTAGCCGTCGCCGAAGTCCAGCACGAGCCACCCTTCCTGCCGTTCTGCCCGTGGCGGCCTGGTGCGCTGGGTGAAGGCCTTGAGCAGCGCGGGCGGGAGAAAATGGATGTGGACGTCCACTACGGGGCGCGCTCGCACGGTGGTCACCTTTCCTGCGTCTCCGCCATCAGCTCGAGCCAGAACCGGTAGAACTCCCGCTGGTTGATCTCGCTCGGCTCGGCGCTGATGTTGCCGGGCAGGTGCGGCAGCTGGTCCTGGTCGTGGCCCAGGTGGATGTCGTAGTTCATCGGGTGCCGCCAGGTGGCCGGCGAGTGCGAGGCCTCCACGATCCGCTCGAAGTTCTCCACGTCATCCGGCGCGATCACCCCGGCCATGTGCTGGCCCTGGTAGACCCGCTGCACCGCGATCTCCTTGACCGAGTCCGGTGCCTCCCGCTCGACCATCGTCCACTGCCAGATCTCGTGCGTCCGCGGCCCCCGCGGATGGAACAGCATGAAATGCTTCCCGGTCATTGGCGACACATATCCCATCAGCCCCAGGTTCGGGAACAGCGCCCCGTGCCCGAAGTATGCAGGCCGTGGCTCGCAATCGGCCAGCGCCTTCGACATCAGGTCGGTGCGGTGCCGCACCCACTCGACTGCTTCCTTCCCGAGGGTGCGAGCATCCTCCACGTCTCGTTCGAGCAGGGCGTCGCTTTGGGTGATCATCGCGCCAAGCCCGAGGGGAGCGCCCGACCGGTAGCCGGCCGTTACCGAGTACTTCGCGCCGCCGTGAAGTGCCGAGTGTGGCGCTGTCGTCATCGGCGTGATGATTCCCTGATCCCGGAGCGCGTGCCGGACTCGGAGCCAGGAAGTGTGGGTGTGAGCGAAATGGTAATTGTCGCCGATGAAGTTCTCCGCGATCAGCTTCCAGTTCGCCGGCGACTCATACCGGTGCCACCCCGGCAGCGCCTCCAGCCCGCCCACCGGCTCGGCGAGCACGAAATACCGCAGCCACCACCGGACATCCTCCCCCAGCCAGTCCTCGAACGCCGGCGCCGCCTCCTCCAGCGTCGCGAACAGCAACCCGCAGTAATCCACCACCCGCGCCTCCTGCAGCCCCCACTGCTCCTTCTCCAGCGCCCCGTGATACAACTCCGCCTCCCCCGGCACGCTGATCAGCGCCCCGTCCGTCCCGTACGCCCACCCGTGATACGAACAGGTGAACCCCGGCACATTCCCCCGGTCAAACAAGCACACCTGATTCCCCCGGTGACGGCACTTGTTCACCAGCACCCGCACCTGGCCGTCCCGCCCCCGCACCACGATCACCGGCACCTCGCCCATGTAACTAGCGACGTAGTCACCCGGATCACGGACCATATCCGCATGCCCCACCGGCACCCACCCCGCCGCGAACACCCGCGCCTGCTCCCGCCGGTACACCTCCTCATCGAAATAAATCCCCGGAGACACCCGCCCCCGCTCCCACCCGACCAGGCTCCCCAAATCACCCAGCACCGACATCCAGCCCACCTCCACCTCACCGGCGCGCGTCAGGGCTGGCGGCTTCGCCAGTGTGCGCCGCCTGCGCATGAATGCCGAACCAGGGCCTGAACTGGCTATTTCCTCGTCACGAGTATGAGGTTGCGCTGAAATGGTGGCAAGGACGATGGTCCGGTGAACGGACCGGGGAGGGCGCCGCGCAGGGCAGTGCGCGGCTGTGGGCGCGCGTTTCAGTTCCCCCGGCTGAGCTGCACCGCAGCGGCGTTTCGGCCATTGGACCGCATCTCTTGCGCCGGCTGGCTATATGCCCATACAGTCCAGCGCATCTAACAGGAGCTGATCACCAGGTCGCAGGCCGTCAGCGGTGCGTTGCCTCAGGTCACGGCTGGCAACACCTCTTCAGGCCGAAAGGGCAGGTTGACCGCAAGATCGCGGAGAGGGAGTGCGGTATGACGGGAACATGGAGCGCGGCAGCTGCGCCGGCGCGGCCACGCGGATCCGCACCTGCGGCAAGGTCCCGGCTACGCGGTCGTTCGGGCGCGCTGGCGCTCGCGGCCACTCTCGCAATGGCCGCCGCCGGGTGCGGCGGCTCGAGCAGCACGGGCAGTTCCAGCCCGCATACCCTGACCGTGGCTATGGTCGAGGCCTTCACCGGGCCTAACTCCATCGACGGTATCGCGGCCGCGGCCGGCTGTTACCCCGCGGCGCGGGTAGTCAACCAGTCCGGCGGTGTCCTTGGCCACCAGATCCAGTGTGTGCCGATCGACACCCGCGGAGACCCCACGGATGCCATTCCCGCGGTCGAGAAACTCCTCGCCACGACATCCGGCCTGGTGGGCGTGGCCGGACCAGAATCGGGTACCGCGGCCGCGGTGGTCCCGATCCTGTCCAAGGCCCACATCCCCATGATCAGCCAGAATGGCCTGTCACTTTACGACCACAACACCGACGCCTACTTCTGGCGGAATTACCCGGCTGATGACGAGGGCGGAGTGGCGCTTGCCTACTGGGCACATCACGTCGGTTTCAAACGGGGGGCGCTGTTCTTCGACAACTCCGTCGCGGCACAGGGGAGCGTGCCCGGCCTGCTCCGCACCTACCAGCGGCAGGGCGGCACGGTTGCCATCGACCTCTCGGTCCCCCCTGACAACACCTCTTACGGTGCTGAGATCCACCGGCTCATTCAGGCCCACCCCCAGGTCATCTTCACCGAGTCGGATCCCCAGACCGCTGCCACGGCCTTCGGCAACCTGGTCCAGTTCGGCGCACGGATCCCGATCTTCGGCACAAACGCGACGGTGATCCCGCAGTGGCTTAAGGCGGTCAGCAAGGTACTCGGAAACGCGCGCATGGCTGCGGACTACCGTGGCGTCGAGCCGTACGCGCCGAACTTCCCCGGCACGCAGTACTTCAATCACGCCCTCATAGCCGATGCGAAGCAGGTGCCGCAGCCATCGCAGTGGCTCGGCCAGGAATACGCTACGGCGCCATTCGACGGACTGATCATTCTCGCACTCGCGATGACTGAAGCGCACTCCACCAACCCGGCCGTGTTCAACAAGGACATTCTCGGCGTCACGGCGCCAGGCTCTGGCAAGACCGTCGTCTACTCTTACCGCGCCGGCGTGGCCGCCCTCAAGGCAGGCAAGAAGATCCAGTACGTGGGGGCCGGCGGCCCCACGATCTTCAACCGCTGGCACGACGCCTCCGGCGAGTACGGCGTGTACCAGTACGTGAACGGCAAACTGAAACTGGTCGGGACCATTCCGGCTGCGGCCTTGGCCGCGGCACAGGGCTGAGGTGTGATGACCGCCGGCGAACGGGCCACCGACCAGCATCAGGCGAGCCGCGCTGCCGCACGCAGTTGCAGCATGCTGCGTATGGCCTGACGAGGACGTCCGCGATGCAATCCCTGGCCCTTTACGTCGGCTTCGGTCTCGTCACCGCTTCGATTCTCTGCCTCGGGGCCGTCAGCTTCACGCTGCAGTTCGGCATCAGTAATCTTTTCAACCTGGCGTTTGGCGCCACGATGACGGCGGCGGCGTTCGTCGCCTACGTGTGTAACGCTGCCGGCCTCAACATCTGGGTATCACTTGCTTTGGGCAGCCTGTCCGGCTCGCTACTCTCATTCCTGCTGAACCGTGCCATCTATCTCCCCTTCCGGCGCCGCGCGGGCAGCATGTTTGCCATGATCATGGTCACGCTGGGTGTCGGCATCATCATCCAGTACACGATCGAGGCGATCTGGGGGGCTGACAACCGCTCCTACACGATGGTCACGGGGCGTTCCGTGCATTTCGCTGGCATGCTGTTTACGACGACGCAACTGACGGTCATCGCAATCGCGGCTGTAGCGGCCGCTGGCGTGCATGTTGTGCTTCGATACACCCGGCTCGGCAAGGCGATGCGGGCGGTCGCCGTGAACGAGCGGCTCGCCCGTAACTGCGGCATCCCCGTCAGGGCGGTGATCGACACTACCTGGCTCCTGTCGGGGGCGCTGTGCGGGCTGGCGGGCGTTGTTCTGGTTATGGACGTTCAGGTGCTCAATTCCGGCAGCGGGGACGCTTTCCTCATCCTCATCGTGGCGGCGACGGTCCTGGGCGGGATCGGCTCGGCTTATGGCGCGATGGTTGGCGCGGTCATTATCGGCGTGGTAGCGGAGGTGGCGGCTGGCTACTTCAACCCGGAGTTCAAGGACATCACTGCCTTCGTCATCCTGGCGGCCGTGCTGCTGCTGCGGCCGACCGGCGTGATCAGTTCGATCGCCGCTGCCAAGGAGCTGGCCCGGTGAGCGCCGCGTGGCAGTTCTACATCGCGACCCTCATCGTGTACGTCTTCGTCTACGTCATCGCCGCGGCCGGGCTCAACCTGCAGTTCGGTCTCACCGGGGTGTACAACTTCGCCTTCATCATCTTCGAGGCCGCTGGCGCCTACACCACCGCTGTCCTGTCGCTCGGTTCGCCGAAGGCCTTCGGGGGGTTCCAGACCTACATCCTCGGTCTTAGTCTCCCGTTCCCGTTGCCGCTCCTCGCCAGCGCGGTGGTGGCAGGCGCGCTCGGTGTTGGCCTCGGAGCCCTCACGGTGCGACGGCTCCGCGCCGACTACCTAGCCATCGTGATGCTTGTCATCTCGCTGATCGCCACCGGCCTCGTCACCGACTACCAGGGGCTGTTCAACGGCGCTGCCGGCCTCGCGCTCATCCCCCAGCCCTTCGCCAGCTTCACCAGCAATTCGATCGCCTACGACTGGATCTTCGCTCTCGTCGCCGGAGTCATCTGTGTGATTGTCCTGCTCGCCGCGCGCCTGATGATCGAGTCGCCGCTCGGCAGGACCCTGCGGGCCGTGCGGGAGAACGAGAACGCGGCGGCAGCACTCGGCAAGAACGTCACCGCACTCAGGCTGCTGGTTTACGGCGTGGGCGGGGCGATGGCCGGCATCGCGGGCTCCTTGCTCGCCTCGTTCACTCAGGCGTGGTCGCCCTCGTCCTGGTTCTACACCGAGACTTTCGTTCTGTTCACAGCGCTCATCGTCGGGGGCGTGGGCAGCAATCTCGGTCCGGTGATCGGCGCGGTGCTCGTTCCGGTCGTGCTCGCGGAAGGGAGCCGGTTCCTTCCGCAGTTCGGCGCGCCGACTCTCGTGCCCTCGCTCGAGTGGGTCGCGATCGGGGCGATCCTGCTCGCGTTCATCTGGTTCTGGCCCCGTGGCATTGTTCCGGAGCCGAAGCGCACCTTCCCGGTGGGACCTGTATCCGGGCCTCGCGTACCGCAGATAGCCCGTGGCATTCTGGTGCGTGACCTCAAAGGACGAAAGGGGCGGGCCGGGTGAGCGCAGATCCTTCGCCCGCCGGGCCAGAAACGCCGCTGCTCTCCGTGCGCGGCATCTCCTGCAGTTTCGGCGGCGTACGCGCGGTCGTGGACGTGAGCTTCTCCGCGCAGGCAGGCCAGATCACGGGCCTGATCGGGCCGAACGGCGCAGGCAAGTCGACGACGCTCGGCATCGTGGCCGGCGCGATCAGGCCAACGGCAGGCACCATCTACTTCGCTGGCCGGGACGTCACCAACCTGCCGAGTTATCGCCGGGCGCGGGTCGGGATGATCAGGACCTTCCAGATGCGCGGCGAATTCGACCGGCTCACCGTCCTTGAGAACCTCCTCGTCGCCGGTCAGGGGCAACTCGGCGAGCGGATCAGCAACGTGTACTCGATCAGGCGCACGTGGCGGCGACAGCAGCAGGAACTGGTAGAGCAAGCCCGCGAGCTTCTGGTCCGATTCGGGATCGCCAGCCACGAGAGCGTGTACGCGGCGGAGCTAAGCGGCGGCCAGCGCCGGCTAATGGAACTCGCGAGAGCGCTCATGGCGAAGCCGCGGCTGCTGCTGCTGGATGAGCCCATGGCAGGCGTGAGCCCGGCGATCCGCGGCGACCTGGCCGAGCACTTGCTGGAAGTCGCGAGAAGCGGCATCGCGATAGTGCTGGTCGAGCACGAGCTCCAGTTCGTCGAACACGTGTGCGGGCACGTCCTCGTGCTCGCCCAGGGAAAAGTGATAGGCGAGGGGCAGATGAGCGCCCTGCGAGAGCATGCCGCCGTCCTCGACGCCTATCTCACGGGATAGGCGGGCGCGCTCACGGTGCAAGTTCTCGAGTTCCAGGCCCTCACGGCGGGCTACAACGACATCCCGGTGACGACGGAGATCTCCCTCGCCGTGAGCAGTGGAGAGATCGTTGCCCTTCTCGGGCCGAACGGCGCGGGCAAGTCCACGCTTCTGAAGGCCCTCGTGGGCGAGGCCAAGGTCTTCTCCGGTTCGGTCCTGCTGCGGGGCCAGGAGGTCACCGGCTGGCCCCCCGAGCGCCTCGCCCGGATGGGCCTCGGCTACGTCCCCCAGAACGACAACGTCTTCGCGTCCCTTACCGTGCGGGAGAACCTGGAGATGGGCGCCTTCCGGGCTCCGCTACGGCAGGTGGGCGAGAAGATCGAGGAGATCCTCCGCCAATTCCCGCCGCTAAGGCCGCTCATCCGTCGCAAAGTGAGTCAGCTCTCCGGCGGGGAGCGGCGGCTAGTCGCCATCGGCAGGGCTCTCATCCTGTCCCCCGAGGTGCTGGTTCTCGACGAGCCGACGGCCAACCTCTCACCGAGCAATGCGCACTCAGTGCTCACCGAATACGTCACCGAGGTGGCAGCGGCCGGAACCGGTGTCCTGCTCGTCGAGCAGCGCGCGAAGGAGGCCCTCCAGATCGCACACCAGGCCTTCATGATGAGCGCGGGGCGCATCGAGGTGTCCGGGCCGCCAGGCGAGCTCCTCGAACGGGAAGACATCGGACGCCTTTTCCTTGGCGAGACGCAGAGAAAGCCCAGCTAGGAGAGCCAGAGGAGGGAGCGAGGATGTACTTCGCGGCCGAGGAGAAGATCCAGGTCTATTACGACGACGTCGGTTCGGGAGCCCCGGTGGTGATGATCCACGGAGCCGCCACCTCGAGCAAGGTCTACGACGGCCTTACCTCGCGCATGGTGGCCCAGTTCCGCTGCATCCGGCTGGACCTGCGCGGCCTCGGCCGCAGCGACCGGGTCGAAGCTGTCTCGCCGACCGCGTGGTGCGACGACACCATGGCGCTGATGAATCATCTGGGGATCGAGCGGGCGCACCTGCTTGGCTGCTCGCTGGGGGCACGGATCGCAGGCCGGCTGGTGCTCGACCATCCCGGGCGTTTCGAGACCCTGACGGTCGACGCGCCGCTCGTAGCCGTGGCCCAGACCGCGAATTCCCGGCTCAACACCAGGTTCAGCAACCTCGACAATCCGGCCCCGATCGACCGTGTCCGCTGGCAGAACTTCCACGGGGCCGACTGGCGGGACGCTGTGTCCTTCTTCTTCCGGGCGAGGAATGACCCGGCGTTGCAAGAGCACCTGACGCTCCGGCCGCATCTGGCCTCGATCGACCTGCCGACTCTGATCACGCGGGGCGACATCGACGACGACGTCCACCCGCTCTCGCACGCGATCGAATGGCATGCCGCGCGTCCCTCGTCCTGGATGTGGATTGCGGCCGGGACCGCCTTCTCCGCCGCGCAGAACCAGGCGGCAGCCTTCGCCCGGGTATTCAGCTCTTTCGTGGAACATTCCGCCATCGGATAGCTCGGCCTAACCTACGGCAGCGGCCGCGGGCGAGAGGAGTCAGCAGATGGGTGCATCACCGGTCTTCGGTCTTGGCTACGTCCGGGTCTGGGAGGCGGATCTGGCGCAGTGGCGGCAATTCGCCGAGGGCGTGCTCGGCATGACAGCCGAGCACGACGCGGAGAGCCGCCTGCTCGTCCGCATGGACGACTGGATCGGCCGCTTCATCCTCGAAGAAGGCCCGGGCCCTCTCACGGAGAATTCCGGGCAGCCTGCCTCGAACGTGGCCATCGGCTGGGAATGCCCAAGCGAGGAGGCCTGGGCGAAGGCGCGGCGGGCGATCGAGGACGCGGGCGTCCCGACGCAGGGCGGAAGCGGGCCGACGGCATGGTGCCGGGACTGGTTCGGCTGCATTGACCCCAGCGGGTTCCGGTGCGAATTCTTCTACGGCGGCAAGCGGGATCCGGCCTCCCAGTTCATCTCGCCGCGAGGCGTCACCTTCGTCACCGGTGAGCAGGGCATGGGGCACGTGCTGCTGTTCGCCGCTGAACCAGCTAAGTCGCTGGACTTCTACTCACGCGTGCTGGGCTTTCAGGTCCGGGAGGCGAAGACCGCGGAAGACGGCACGCTGCGGGCGGTTTTCCTGGGCCCGAATCAGCGCGAGCACAGCCTGGCCCTGCTCGGGATCGGCGACGCTAGCAGGCTCGGGCACGTCCTTATCGAGGTGAGCGACTTCGACGCGGTCGGCAGGGCGATGGACCGGTGCCTGGACGGGATGGCCCCGATGACCGTCTCGATTGGCAGGCACTGGAACGACCAGATGATCTCGTTTTACCTGCGGACGCCGTCCGGCTTCGACATCGAGTACGGCTTCGGAGGCGCCAAGGTCGCAACGGAGCGCTGGAGCAGGGGGGAGTCGGGCGGCAGCGGGCTCTTCAGCACCTGGGGCCATCGAAGAATCGGGCCCGACGGGCGCCCCGGCCCGCCCCTAGGCCGGTAGCAGAGGTGTCGGGAAGCTATCGGCTTCATGGAGGCCGGTGAGGTGGAGGTGGGCTGGATGTCGGTGCTGGGTGATTTGGGGAGCCTGGTCGGGTGGGAGCGGGGGCGGGTGTCTCCGGGGATTTATTTCGATGAGGAGGTGTACCGGCGGGAGCAGGCGCGGGTGTTCGCGGCGGGGTGGGTGCCGGTGGGGCATGCGGATATGGTCCGTGATCCGGGTGACTACGTCGCTAGTTACATGGGCGAGGTGCCGGTGATCGTGGTGCGGGGGCGGGACGGCCAGGTGCGGGTGCTGGTGAACAAGTGCCGTCACCGGGGGAATCAGGTGTGCTTGTTTGACCGGGGGAATGTGCCGGGGTTCACCTGTTCGTATCACGGGTGGGCGTACGGGACGGACGGGGCGCTGATCAGCGTGCCGGGGGAGGCGGAGTTGTATCACGGGGCGCTGGAGAAGGAGCAGTGGGGGCTGCGGGAGGCGCGGGTGGTGGATTACTGCGGGTTGCTGTTCGCGACGCTGGAGGAGGCGGCGCGGGCGTTCGAGGACTGGCTGGGGGAGGATGTCCGGTGGTGGCTGCGGTATTTCGTGCTCGCCGAGCCGGTGGGCGGGCTGGAGGCGCTGCCGGGGTGGCACCGGTATGAGTCGCCGGCGAACTGGAAGCTGATCGCGGAGAACTTCATCGGCGACAATTACCATTTCGCTCACACCCACACTTCCTGGCTCCGAGTCCGGCACGCGCTCATCGAGCAGGGGATCGACATGCCGATGACCACGTTCTCGCCGCTCTGGCACGAGACCTACGAGGTAACGGCCGGCTACCGGTCCGGTGCTCCCCTCGGGCTGGGCGCGCTGCGCATGCACGGCGAGGCGATCTACCAGCGGGATCTTGAGGAGGCCCGCGCCCTCGGCAAGGAGGCAGTCGAGTGGGTGCGGCACCGTAACGACCAGATGTCGAAGGCGCTGGCCGACTACGAGCCACGACCGGACAGCTTCGTCAACGGGCTGCTGTTCCCGAATCTAGGGCTGATGGGCTACATGTCGCCGATGATGGGCAAGCATTTCATGCTGTTCCATCCGCGGGGGCCGCGGACGCACGAGATCTGGCAGTGGACGATGGTCGAGCGGGAGGCACCGGACTCGGTCAAGGAGATCGCGGTGCAGCGGGTCTACCAGGGCCAGCACATGGCCGGGGTGATCGCGCCGGATGACGTGGAGAACTTCGAGCGGATCGTGGAGGCCTCGCACTCGCCGGCCACCTGGCGGCAGCCGATGAACTACGACATCCACCTCGGCCACGACCAGGACCAGCTGCCGCACCTGCCCGGCAACATCAGCGCCGAGCCGAGCGAGATCAACCAGCGGGAGTTCTACCGGTTCTGGCTCGAGCTGATGACAGCGGACGATGCCAAGCCAGGAGGCCAGGCCTGATGTTGACCAGCGAAGACCGGCACGAGATCGAGCAGTTGCTCTACCGAGAGGCCCACCTACTGGACGAGCGGCGATTCCGCGAGTGGCTGGATCTGCTGACCGAGGACATCGAGTACCTGATGCCCCTGACCGAGCATGTCCAGGGCAAGGTCGGGCCGGCCGGCCACCCGATCATCAAGGACGACAAGAACACGATCAGGGCCCGGATAGCCAAGGACGAGACTGGCTGGTCGCACGTGGAGACCCCGGTCTCCATGACCTGCCATCTAATCAGCAACATCCTCATCGACGACGATGACGACGGCGAGGTCAGGGTCAAGAGCGCCTTCATGGTGCGGCAGGCGAGGAAGCTCAGGGACGAGGCCTGGTGGGTCGGGCGGCGGGACGACCGGCTGCGGCGAGTCGACGGCCAGTGGCTTATCGCCCGCCGCACCATCCACATCGACGCCACCGTACTGCCGCGAGGCGTGTCGATCTTCTTTTAGCAGGCCGCCGCGGCACCGGGCGCGGATAGCGGCAGCGGACGCATAGTAACGGAGAGCCAGCATGAACGAAACGGACCAGGAACTGCGCCAAACTCAGGCGGCGTTCATCGCCGCAGCGATCGAGCGGCACAGGGACGCGCTGGACGGGCGCGTGGTTGTCGTCACGGGAGGCGCACGCGGTCTCGGGCGCTCTCTCGCCGAGGGACTACTGAGCGCGGGCGCAACAGTGGTGTGCATCGACCGCAACTGGTCGCGCGTCGAGGATTTCCGGGCCGCGCTCGCGTCCCACGGGAAAGCGATGGCGCTCGACGGCGACGTTACCGACGATGCAGCGCTCGACCGCGCCTGCTCGGAGGTGCTCGACACCTTCGGGCGGGTTGACGCGCTGGTGAACAACGCCGGGCTCGTGTCCGAGACGTTGTTCGCCCCTACCGGCCACGTCAAGCTGCTGGATACAAAGGACAGCGACTGGGAGGCCATGTTCAAGGTCAACGTCTTCGGCACGATCAAGGTCATCCGCCGGTTCGTCGTTCCCATGCTCGAAGCGGGCCGCGGCAGCATCATGAATATCGTCAGCAGCGGTGTGATGATGAACTCCACTGGTGGGGCATTCTTCGGTGCTCGCCCGTGGTCGGTCGAGATGCCGTACCAGGCCACCAAGTCCGCCCTGACCACCGCCTCGTTCTACCTCAGCCAGGAGTTGTTCTCAACAGGGATCGCGGTCAACTCCGTCATGCCAGGGCACACCCGTGCCTCCTGGTTCGACGCGACGGCCCGCGACTTCGTCGAGCGGGAAAGCGCCGTCTACTTCATGCGGCCGCTAGTGGCCGAGCACATGGTTCCGATCATCTTGTTCCTCAGCGCCCAGGCAGCTGCTAGTCCACCGGTCACAGGCCGTCTCTTCCATGTTCCTGACTGGAACTACGACCACGGCTACGGCGACTACCGCACATGGGGCGACCATGGCCTGCCCGAGGATCTGGAGCGCGGGTACCAGCAGCTCGAGGCGGTCCTCCCGCAGCTCCCGCGCGCAGGCATCTCCCGGGCGCCCTTCGACGCCGAGCGAGTGGCCTTCAGCGCAGGGATGGCAAGGCTCGCGCCGAGCACTCCGAACCCGCCGATCCCTCCGACCACCGAGCGAGCGGACGGCGATCAGTAAGACCCAGAAGACAGGCGTGACTCAGGAAAGGGAGTGACCGCTATGGCGGTGGAACGCCAGGCAGGACCAGCGGGTCTCAGCTTCAGCAACTCGCTGCGCGTGCGGGAGCCAGCGGGAACTTGGGTCTACGTGTCGGGCCAGTTTGGTACCGACGAAGCCGGGGCACTCATCCCCGGCGGCCTCGCGGCTGAGGCGAGGGCCGCACTTGAGAACATCCTGATGGCCGTGCGCGAGGCAGGCGGTACGGCTGCCGACGTCGTCAAGATCACCGCATACCTCACCTCGCTCGAGGACTACTCGGACTACAACGAGGTGCGGAAGGAGATCTTTACTGCGAAGCTCCCGACCAGCACCGCAGTGGCAGTCGCGGGCCTCATCGTGAAGGGGGCGTCCATCGAAATAGACGCCGTGGCCTTCGTGCCGGGCGGCTGAGGTCCAGGCTGCCCCAGTTCCAGGGCGGCCAGACAACGGTTAGGCAGTGTCCTTCTCGTCCGGCGCCCAGAGGTCTTTTATCTGTTCCCAGCCGGAATCTCCCGGATCGGCTCCAGGTGGGATGTACCTGGCCCCCTCGGCAGGATGCGCCGGCGCCGTGAAGCTACCTCGGGCGATAAGCCGGTCAATGTTCGCGCGGTAAATCTCGTCGACCTTTGCGTGCCCTTCCGGCTCGTCCTTTAGCCAGAGGTTCTTCGGGTGGACAGGCTCGGAATACATCCGCTCGAAGATCTCGGTCCGCAGGTCCTTCATCCAGTTGGAGTTGAGATTCATCGTCCGGAAGTGGCGCAGGGCCTCAATGTCGATGATGCCGGCAACGAAGGTGTTGGCGCCAGAGGTGGTGTGCCCGAGCACATTTCCCTGGTAGTCGACGATGTGAGAGTTGCCGCCGCCAATGTCGTACGGATGCTCCATCTTCGGGTGCACGTAGACCGGGCCAACGTTGGGGCAGACCATGTAGACGTTGTTGAAATGCGCATGTGCCCGGTTTTGCAGCAGCCATGTGCCGCCGGGATCCGGCCCCGCCTGGGTCATCGGGACTGCCTCGCTAGGACGATAGACCACCTCGGCGCCGTTGAATGCCAGCGCTCGCACAGCCTCCGGGTATTCCCCGTCGGAGCAGCAGATTGTGCCGATGTTGCCAATGTCGCTGGTGCGCAGCACCGGATAGAAGGCGTCGATCCCGTCCCCGAACAGCTCAACCCAGCGATCGTAGACGTCGTGCGGCACACATGAGCGCTCGCGGCACCAGACATGATTCTTCGCCGCCCGGTGCACGATCTCACCCCGCGGGGAAATGATGAACAGCACGTTAAAAAAGCGGTCGTCGATCACCTCGGGCCAGCGTGCCTTGCACTGGGCGACTATATAGGTGCCGTAATGCTGAGCGAGCGAGGCTAGGCGCTCCGTCTCCGGGCCTGGGATGTCGATAAACAATTCACGGGCGGCCGTGATGTGCGGGATATCGAAGATCTCGTCGGTGAAGCCGGTCAGCGCGCCTTCGGCCAGCGCGATCACCCGCACCGGCATATTGATGCCGATGATCGATACCGCCGCGTGAATCGCGTCCTCCACGATCGGCAGATTCCGCGCGATGTCGCGCCTGCTGCCGATCCCGTGCACGACAGTGGAGATGCCAATAGCCATGTAGGGCGGCACGGGCTGCTGCGGGCTTTCGCTCACGGTCGGCCATCTGGCGCATGCTCAGTCACGTCTGCTCACATTCTTCTACCGTCGCTGGACAGCATGACGGTGTTCGCTCCTGTCAGGCAAGGCCCAAGGCCCGGGCTCGGTGAAGTAGCACCGTTCCGGTCAACGAACCACACTCGTTGCAATTAGCACCTCGAAGCCACCATGCTGGGACCGTCGCCGAGGCGCGGCGACGCCCAAGCCAGTCTGGCGTGGAATGCGGCGACCGAGAGGAGATCGCGATGACGGCTCTGACACCGGATGCCAGCGGGCGGCCGGAGGGCGACGGACTCCGCAGTGGCATTCTCAAAGTCCGCCACGCCGTAATCACCTCGCTTGCTGTGATCACTCCGGCTGGCGCCATCTTGTTCCTCCCGATCCCGATCGCGGCGAATGCGGGCGCAGCCATGCCGCTCGCCATCGTCATCGGCTTCGCGGTGGTGCTCGTGATAATGAACGCGGTCTACCGGTTCACTCAGCGGATCTCGCACGCCGGGTCGTTCTTCGCATTCGTTCGTGAGTCACTCGGCATCCGGGCGGGGTTCTTCGCTGGCTGGCTATTCCTCGCGTTCTACCCTGTTCTGGTGGGGCTGGACATGATCTTGTTCGGCGCGACGCTGAACGGGATCATCGTGGCTCACGGCGGGCCCAACATCCCCTGGTGGGTCCTCATGCTCGTCGGGCTCGTTCTGATTTGGGGCGTGGCCGTGATCGGAATCCGGCTTTCCGTGCGCTCCGACCTGGCGCTGCTGACTTTCGAGTTCGCTGTCTTGTTCGCGCTCGCGGCTACGATCCTCGCCAAGGGCGCCCCAGGCGGCGACTGGCATGCGCACGTATTCAGCCCTGCCGCCAGCCCGACCGGCTTCGGCGGCGTCGTCATCGGTACGGTCTTCGCCGTGCTTGCCTTCACAGGTTTCGAGGCGCCGGCGTACCTGGGCGAGGAGGCTGCGGCGCCGCGGCGAACCGTGCCAAGGGCGATCTTGCTGACGACCATATTTATCGGGATCGTCTACGTCTTCTTCTTCTACGTGGCCACCGTGGGGTACGGGCTCTCGAATATCGGCAAGCTCCCGGCTGACCCGGCGCCATGGGACACACTCGGCCAGCACTACTGGGGATCCAGTCCCACCATTCTGGTGGATATCGCGTCTGTCGTTGCCCTGATCGCCGGCGGACTCGCCGCCCAGAACGGCGCGGCGCGGATGGTCTACGCGCTTGGCCGTGACGGCTTGCTGCCCCGCGCGTTCGGCCGCACGGTGCCTCGCTTCGGTACGCCTGCCGCCGCGCTTTCCGCCATGCTCGTAGTCTCGGTGGCGATGGGCCTGGGTTTCGGGCTTGGTTTCCAGCCGCTGCCCGCCTTCTCGCTCCTGAGCCTGATCGTCACGCTCTGCGCCCTCGGTGTGTACGCGCTTGCCCAGATCGGCCTCACGCGCTACTTCTGGCGACTGGGCAAGTTCAACCCGTTCTGGCATGGTCTCCTGCCGACCGCCGCGGTCGCGGCGATCGTGTACCTCTTCATCAAGAACATTGCGCCGCAGCCGGCGTACCCGTCGAATCTCGCGATTTGGATCTCGATCGGATGGGCGGTCGCCGGGCTGATCGGGATGGTGGCGCTCATGATCTCCAAGCCCGGCCAGCTGGCGGCCGCGGCGGCAATCATTGGCGACGAGGGCACCCCCGAGGAGGCTGGCCTCCTCGATGCCTGAACGCCCGATGACTGGCAAAGAATTCGCCACGGACGAGGTGGCCCAGTCCCGCGCGGGCTGTTCGCACCCGCTCGACCCGCTGTCTGCCGACGAGATCCGACTCGCACGCTCGATCGTGCAGCAGATCCCGGAACTCTCAGACGATATCTGCTTCCCCTCCATTCGGCTCCTGGAGCCCCCCAAGCAGCTAGTTCGTGCCGTCCGCGATGGACATACGTTCGAGCGGCACGCGTGGGTGGTCGTGCAGGACCTCGGCGCCCCCATGCTCTACGACGGCGCGGTTTCGCTCGATCGCGGGGAGGTTCTCGAGTGGAACGCGCGGCCAGGGATGCAGGGCCCGCTGCTGATAGAGGAGTACGACGCGGCCATTGTGCTCATCAAGCAGGACCCCCGTTGGCAGGACGCGCTCCGGCGCCGCGGCATCGAGGATCTCGATACGGTGCGCGTGGACGCCTGGATGATTGGCAACTTTGGTATTCCTCGTCATCAAGGACTTCGGTTGTGCGCCTCGCTGGCCTATGTGCGGCGGGAGATCCCCGACCTGCCTTACGCCCGGCCGATCGAAGGTGTCGTGGCCTACGTTGACCTTGACTCGAGGCAGGTCATCGAGGTGCTCGATCCTGACCCAGTACCCGTGCCTGGTGATCCAGGGCGCTACGACCCGGAGGCGGTCGGATCGCTCAGGGAGGACCTCCGCCCGATCGAGATCACCCAGCCAGAAGGGGCAAGCTTCGACGTTTGCGGAAACGAGATCTCGTGGCAGCGGTGGCGCTTGCGGTGGTCGTTCAATGCGCGGGAGGGCCTCGTCCTGCACACCGTTGGCTTCGATGATCATGGCGACTTGCGGCCGATCGCGCATCGGATTTCGCTGTCGGAGATGGTCGTTCCGTACGGGGACCCGAGCCCCGCGCACTACTGGCAGGGCGCGTTCGACATTGGAGACTTTGGCATCGGACGCGCTGCGAACTCACTCGAGCTTGGCTGCGACTGCCTCGGCCTCATCCAGTACTTCGACGTCACGGTGCATGACGACCGAGGCGAGCCCGTTGTCGTCCCTCGTGCTATCTGCCTGCACGAAGAGGACTTCTCGATCCTCTGGAAGCACTGGGATTTCGTCGACGATCACACACAGGTTCGCCGTCAGCGGCGCCTAGTCCTCTCTTATATCGGAACGAACCTGAATTACGAGTACGGCTACTACTGGTACTTCTACCTCGATGGCACGATCGAACTCGAGGTGAAACTGACAGGCGTCATGCAGACGAAAGGTCTCGCCCCTGGCGTGGATGATCTGTATTCGGTCGCCGTGGCGCCGGGCGTCGGCGCAATTCACCACCAGCACTTGTTCAACGTTCGTCTGGACATGGAGGTCGACGGGCCGGCCAATACTGTCCACGAGGTCGATCTGGTGGCGGCTCCAGCGGGCCCAGAGAATCCTTGGGGCAATGCCATGATTGTGAAATCTACTGACCTATTGAACGAGAAGGTGGCGAGGCGGTCAATCGGTACGAGCGCCGGTCGAAGCTGGGTAGTCACCAGCGCATACCGCCGAAACGCACTGGGAAAGCCAACCGGCTACAGGCTGATACCGCAGAGATCGCCGCTGCTATTGGCCCCGCCAGACACTCCGCTCGGCAAGCGCGCAGCATTCGCTCAACACGATCTCTGGGTGACCCGATTTCACCCTGACGAGCGCCACGCCGCCGGCGAATACCCGAACCAGCATCCTGGTGGTCTTGGCCTGCCTGAGTGGACCGCCGCTAATCGGCCGCTCGAAGCGGAAGACATCGTGCTCTGGCATACCTTCGGAATCTCGCACATCGCCCGCCCTGAGGACTGGCCTGTGATGCCGGTTGAGCGATGCGGTTTCCGGCTAACTCCGTGGGGTTTCTTCGATCGCAATCCGACTCTGGATGTGCCACCTGCAAGTCACGGCTCACCGACAATCCCGCGACGATGAGGTCCACCACCTGCATGGCGAACTGATCGGTGAGCGGCAAGTGACCGTGCAGCAGCCGATGGTAAGCGGGTCCGAATAGCAGGTCGATGACGACCTCTTTGTCCGTGTCTGCCGGTATCTCGCCGCGGCTGATCGCGCGGTCGAGCATGATCGCGTGCTGGGCCCGTATCGGCCGCACGGCCCGGTCCCGCCAGGATTCGGCGAGGGCGCGGTCCTGCTGTACCTCGGCGATCAGGCCGACGAGCATCGGCCCCGCGCTCGTCTGCGTCACGGCCCTGATCCAGGCTCGCAGCGCGGCGAGCAGGTCATCGCGGAGCGTTCCGGTATCGGGGAGGGGTTGCTGGGCGAGAAATCCGGCAACGAATGCGTCGAGCACCAGCGCGCCGCGTGATGGCCAGCGCCGGTAGATCGTGGCCTTGCCGACGCCCGCCCGGGAGGCGACCTCCTCGATCGACATGCCGCCGAGTCCCCGCTCGGCGAGGAGATCCGTGGCCGCGCGCATAATCGCGCTGTCGGCTCGTTTGCTGCGCGGCCTGCCGCGCCTGTGTTCCCGGTCGGGCTCGCCGGGCCGGGGACTGCTCCCGGCAGCCTCGTCGGTCGGCGTCCGGGCGTCAACGGCCGCCTCGTCGGCCGGCTCGCGCTCCGGCGGACCGCTGACCGCGGCCGCTGCGGTCTCCTGCGCAGGCTGCGGAATACTCGTGCGCCTCATGGAGTTGGAGCCTACACGAGATAATTATGAAACGATCCGGATCGTATCGTATATTGGAGTTATCACTGATATTGTCCCGCCCAGGTCGCACTCGCCAAGCCGGCGGGGCCAGCGGCGCTCTGCCAGTCGGACCACACGCAAGGTGGCACCGCGATGCAGCGCTGGGCCTGACCGCTGGAGACCCCGATCAGCGGCCGGGCAGTCGGCTCAGCTTCCGGCCGCATGTCTGCGGGGCGCGCACGGTCGGGCGTCGGGTCCTTCATGGCCGTACTCGATCGCATCTTCGCATCGTGCCGGGACGCTGACGGCTCGGACTGACCACAAGACCGGGGCGGCGGGTTGAACTCATTGGCTACGGGGGTGACCAATTTGAGTTCCCCGCCGTCCCATTGAAATCGCGGTCCCGAGTCCGAGGAGCGACCCGCGTCCCCGGCGAGCAGCCCCCAGAAACGTTCAGGTGTGAATCCAGGCTGCTGCTAACGTGTTGCGTTAATAACGTGCTGCGTTATCATGAGGCGTGTGCTGCGATCATTCCGGGACAAGGACACCGATGCGGTCTGGCAGCGGCGACGGTCACGCAAGTTCGATCTGCCGTTACAGCGGGCTGCCTGGCGGAAGCTGGCGATGCTGGATGCCGCGGAGACGCTCGGCGACTTGCGGGTGCCTCCGGGCAACCGGCTGGAGAAACTGGCAGGCGATCGCACGGGCCGTTACAGCATCCGGGTCAATCAGCAGTGGCGGATCTGCTTCCGATGGACCGACGCCGGGCCTGAGGACGTGGAGATCACTGACTATCACTAGGAGAGGTGGACCATGGCGGCGGAGACGGTAATGACGCCGGTGCACCCGGGGGAGATCCTGCTGGAGGAATTCCTCAAGCCGTTGGCGGTGAGCCAGTACCACCTGGCCAAGGAAGTCGGGGTCTCGGCCCGGAGGATCAACGAGATCGTGCATGGCCAGCGCCGGATGAGCGCGGATACCGCCTTGCGGCTGGCGCGTTTCTTCGGCACATCAGAGCGGTTCTGGATCAACCTGCAGTCGCGGTATGACTTGGAGATCGAGAAGGACCGCCTGGGAGATGTGCTCGACGGCATCCGGCCGCTCGCAGCCGCCAGCTGACAGACAAGTACCAAGGTGCCGCTCGACTCCGGGCGCTTGGTTTGAGGTCGGCGGCGGGATCAGGTCAACGCGAATCGTCGATAGGCGCGTCGTCGTGAACGCCGTGCGCTCGCCAGAGCGGGTCTCTGACGCGTGGATCGACCTCGTCCTGCGCACCGAGTGCGACTTGCAGGCGCGTCGGCGGGTCCCCGGTTACGTCGTTCGGCCCGCATCAGTTGACGGCATTCGCTCGCTCCCCTTCTCCTCGGCTTGCCCGGACCCGACCATTGCTAACGGACACTAAGGTGGACGTTAGACCTCAGGATATTCTAACGTCAATACACGCATCCGTTAGAACCCAGGACCAGGAGCGCGCCATGAAGGTTCGCGATTTCGCCAGGAGGGTTACGAGCATCGCCGCGCTGGCGGAGCCGGTGCGGCGAGCGCTGTACCTCTACGTGATCGCTCAGCAGGCGCCCGTCAGCCGCGAGCAAGCGGCGGCAGCCCTGGGAGTGCCACGGCACGTGGCCAAGTTCAACCTGGACAAGCTCGAGGAGGAGGGACTGCTCGACGTCGAGTTCGCCCGGCCGCTGGGCCGGAGCGGGCCGGGCGCTGGGCGTCCGGCGAAACTGTACAAGCGAAGCGCCCGCGAGGTGGAGGTGAGCCTGCCAGAGCGTCATTACGATCTCGTTGCGCAGGTCATGGCCCAGGCGATCGTGCAATCCGAGGAGCACGAGATCTCGATCGGCGACGCTCTGCGTGAAGCGGGCAAGCAGACCGGGCATGCCCTAGGGGAGCAGGCAAGGCAGGCGGCAGGTAGCCGACCGAGCCGGGCGAGCGAGCTTCGCGCGGTGCAAGAGGTCCTAGCCGACCATGGCTACGAACCGCGCGCGGATGGCGATGGCCTGTCGATGGTGAATTGCCCGTTCCACGCCCTTGCGGAGGCGCATCGCGACCTGGTCTGCGGCCTCAATCGCGACCTCATCGACGGCCTGCTGCAGACGGCTGGCCCGCACGGTGCGCGGGCCGAACTCAGGCCGTCTCAGGGGATGTGCTGCGTGCGGGTCGTCGAGGCATAGCGCCGCTAGCGGGCTAGCTGGCACTCCGCAGCCGGAAGAGGGCTTTGCGGGCGGCCTTGGCGACTGCCTTCGCCGGATGGTTCTGGCCGATCACTTCGAGCACAGCCACGGCCCGATTCCCATCAGAGCGGCCGAGTTCGGTCACCAGCCGGGCTTGCGCGGTCTCGTCGCCGGCCAGGGCAAGACAGTCGAACACGCTTGCCTGTTCGGCCGTCAGCACTCGGTTGGCCAGCACATCGCAGAACGTCTCCAGGTCGTCCGGATCGTAGAGTTCGCGTTCGGCCAACAGGCCGTGATCAGCGAGCCAGCAGAGGGCCGCGCCCCGGGTCACCCGATCGCTGACGAGCTGGCGGATGTGTGATTCGGCGGATTCCGGTCCGATGCCGGTCATGATCGCCAGCGCGATGTTCTGCAGGGCCAGGTCGCCGATCTGGCGCGCCGCGTTGGCCAGTTCGGTCATCGCCTGCTCTGGCGTCCGGCGCTGCAGCCAGACTTCGACCTCTGCTGCGGACGATCGCGAGTCGGCGGGGTCGATCCCGGTCACCAGCCCGGCGGCCGAAGCGTCAGCAAGCCGCCCGGCGACCGGCGTGTCATAGCCGGCGGCGGCGAGTCGGCTGCGGAGGGCGGCCAGGCCGGCCGAGGTCAGCTCGACGTCCCCGCCCAGTCGCACCAGGTTCAGCTCCGGGTCGTCGTCGGACGCGCCGACGCGGCGCAGGACGCCGGCCAGTTCCATGGCGTCCGCGAGCAATCCGATGCCCCAGTCGACATGACGGACGACGTACTCGCCGGAGGTCTGGCCGAAATGGAACGTCTCGGTTATCGCCCGGGTGGCCAGGTCGGCGATGTTGGACAGCGGCACTAGGCTGCCGCCCGCCAAATACAGGGGGATCAGCAGGTGGACAGCCATGCTGTCGATCATCTGGTCCACCTCCGGCCAGCGCACCCACGCGTTATGCGGCGTCTGTGCCTCGACTGGCCCGATCGTCAGCAGCGCATCCAGGGCCTTGTCGAACATGCCAGCCAGGTCACCGGCCAGTGCCAGGCCCCGCCTGGTGGCGACCACTCTCCCGTGGAGCACGCGCACGATCCCGGCCTTCTTGGCCCAAGTGAACACCAACCGCAGCGTCCGCAATTCGGCAGAACTGCGGGTCCTGAACACCCGACCGCCGATCCTCTTATCCATCACGTCGCCGGTGCCCAGCAAGCTGACCAGCTCACGGGCGTCGGCCAGAGTCAAGTTCCCGTTCGGCGTGAGCCGCCGGCCCTCTCCGGCGAACCCGGCGAACTTAGCGAACATCCTGAGGACTGGCGCCGCCGCCTTCGCCGCCTCGACGACCTCAGCCAACGGCAGCACCACCGGCGGGAACGACAGCTGGCGCGGCGCCTCCGGACCGCCGACGTCGAGAACGCTGTCCGGCAGGATGGCCTCGCGCTCCTCATCACTGAGCGAGTTAAATCGCTCCATCCAAGCCGCGAGACCCGCTTCGCCTGTCGCGTCGTACCCGTAATCCGCAGCCCCGGCGAATAGGGCTTTGGCCATGCCGAAGCTGGCCGGGTTCCCCATCTCGGCTACAAACTCCGCCGTGGCGTCGGTCGCCGCCGCACGCAGCACCGCCGCGGTCGCCGATCCCTGCGCGAGCAGCCCGTGAGCCGACAGATAGTCCGTGAATGAGGCGATGTGGCTTGGGATCGCCACGCAGTCTTCCTGTGACACGCTCAGCTTGCGCGGGCACCAGCCAAGCAGGAACTCGGCGATCTCGCCTGCGGTCCACCGCCCAAGGTGTCCATCGCCGTAACCGAATTTCCAGTCAAGCACCAGGCCCGCGTCGCTGACGGCATCATCGGCTTCTGGGCTCAGCCCCGGCTCGTCGGGGAGCCACCTGCCGAACCCCTCCAGGAGCCATTCCTTGGCCCGCTCGAAACCGGCCTCGTCATCATCGCGGATCAGCAACTGCACGGCACAAGCGTGCCACTAGCGTGGGGTGCAATGGCGCCGAAGCGGGTGAACCGGAAGGAGTTCCACTTTGGCCTGCGACGGGATTACTTGCCCAGGTAGGCGAGCACGGCGAGGACCCGCCTGTTGTCGTCGTCGGAGGGCTGCAGGTTCAGTTTGAGGAAGATCGATGAGGTGTGCTTGGCGACGGCGCGCTCGGTGACCACCAGCCGCTGTGCGATCGCCGCGTTGGAGCGGCCCTCGGCCATCAGCCCGAGGACCTCGCGCTCGCGGGGGCTGAGTGCGGCGAGCGCGTCGTTGTCGGCGTTGCGTGCGAGCAGACGGGCGATCACCTCCGGGTCCATGGCGGTGCCCCCGGCGGCGACGCGGCGCAGCGCGTCAGTGAACTGGCGGCCGTCGAGTACCCGGTCCTTGAGCAGGTAGCCGACCCCGCCAGAGCCGTCGGCGAGCAGCTCGCGGGCATACAGCTGCTCGACGTACTGGGAGAGCACGAGCACCGGCAGCCCGGGGATCTCCCGTCGTGCTTGCAGCGCTGCCCGCAGACCCTCGTCGGTGAAGGTGGGCGGCAGCCGGACGTCGACAACCGCCACGTCGGGCCGCTGCGTGGCAACGGCCGCGACCAGGTCGGCCGGGTTATCGACCGCCGCGGCGACCTCGAAGCCGCGCGCCTCGAGCATCCGCGTCAGGCCCTCCCTCAGGAGGAAGAGGTCTTCGGCGATGACAACGCGCACGGGACCTCCAAGGTCGCCACGGTGGGGCCGCCCGGCGGGCTGCTGACGGCGAGGACTCCGTCGAAGGCGGCGAGCCGCCGCTCGATGCCGGCCAGGCCGCTGCCGCGGGACGGGTCGGCGCCGCCGCGGCCGTCGTCACGGACCCCTACCCGCAGCAGCCCCCGGTCGTGCCACAGGTCGATCCATGCCTGGTGGGCGCCGGCGTGCTTGGTGATGTTGGCGAGCAACTCGCTGACCGCGAAGTAGGCCGCGGACTCCACCGGCGGCTCGGGCCTGGCCGGCAGGTCGGCGCTGACGTGCACCTGCAGCGGGCAGTCCAGTGCCAGCGCGCGGACCGCGTCGGCCAGGCCGCGATCAGCCAGCACCGGCGGGTGGATGCCGCGGACCAGGTCACGCAGCTCGGCCAGCGCCTTGGCTGAGGAGTCGCGGGCCTCGGCCAGCAGCGCCCTGGCCGCACCAGGGTTGTCGTCGAGCAGCTGGTCGGCCGCGTCCAGCGTCATGCCCATCGCGACCAGCCTGGCCTGCGCGCCGTCGTGCAGGTCCCGCTCGATCCGGCGGATCTCGGCAGCGCCTGTCTGCACCGCCACCGACCGGGCCTGGTCCAGGTGCTTGACGCGCTCCGCTAGCTGGGCCCGCTGGGGCGGAGCCAGCAGCCAGTGCGCGAGCCGGCCATAGGCGTGCAGCAGCCGCGGCCCGGCCCACAACCCCGTCGCCACGAAGGCGACGCCGAGCGGTACCGACAGCCAGGCCGTCCACTGGCCGGTGACGTGGATGAAGGCGTACCAGCTTCCGCCGCTGGCGTGCACGATGGGACTCTCATAGGCGGGCATGAGCACCCCGAACAGCCCCCAGCCGATCAGCGCGGCCGGAGCCAGGGTTAGCACCCAGCCCGCCGCGCAGTCCACGATCATCCACAGCAGGTCCCGCCACGTCGCCGGATCGTTCAGCAACCACTGGTACCGCCGCCAGAGGCCGCCGCGATTGCCTTCGCCCCAGGGCGGCCGCAGGTAGGGGATCCCGATGGGCACGTCGCACCACTGCCCGGCCAGGTGCCTGGTGGTGCTGGCCAGCGCGCGGCCAGCCAGCACGATGCCGGGGATCAGCAGCAGCCCGAAGCCGAGCGCGGCGGACGTCACCGCGAGCGAAAGGGCGCACAGCATCGCGGCCTCGGCCAGGATCAGGCCGGTCAGGACGATTCCGCGGCCGGACGCGACGAACCCGCGGCCGAGCCACGATCCGGCGCCTTGGCCGGCGACAGCGCTCTCGAGGCTCGTCGGCCCGGTATTCATGGCCATGCTCCTTCGGCTGCCCGCACAGGGCCTGGGGGTGCGATCTCTATTTCATCACCGAGTCTGCCTGGCGCCTGCGGGCCGCGCAGTGACGCTGCGCCCCGGACCTGGGGTGTACCTACAGGTACCCGCAGGACACCGGCTAGCCGTATATCGCGGCGCATGGCTGTCTTCTTAGCGTCAGCAGCACACCCGGTGAACCGCACCGGCGGACACGGTTAAGGAACGACATGACTCACCAAGGCAACCTCGCGGCGACCGACGGCAGCCGGCGCGCGCGATACCGCACAGCCGCCGCCGTCGGCCTGCTGCTCGGGCTGGCCGCGCGCAGGCCTGGGCAGCGCCGCGGCACAGGCCACCTCCGCCAGCCCGAGCCGGGGCAGCGTGGTCTCCTACGCCAAGGTCGCCCACCTGTCCCTCAGCCAGGCGCGCGCCTATCTGCACGCCGCTGGCTACGACTCCCCCACGGCGCGGCACGGGGCCACTATCTACCGGATCATCTACCGGACAATCAGCTCACAAGGTAAGCCGGACACCGCCAGCGGCGTGCTGGCGCTGCCCGCCGACTCGCGGCGGACGCTGCCAACGGTGGTCTTCGAGCACGGCACCATGGCGGCCAAGGCCGACGCCGCGTCCGTAGCGCCCGACAGCCGGGCCGAGGTGATGCTGCTGGCCGGCGCGGGTTATGCCGCGGTCGAACCGGACTACCTGGGCCTGGGCCGGGGCCCGGGCCATCACCCGTACCTGGATCCCGCCTCGGAGGCGACCGCGTCGGTCGACATGCTGCGGGCCGCCCGGGTGGTCGCCGCGCGGGTTCACCGGCAGCTGGAATCCAAGATCATGGTGACCGGCTTCTCCCAGGGCGGCCAGGCGGCGCTGGCGTTCGCGCACGCGCTGCAGCACGGCGTCGGGTCGCACCTGCGCCTGGGCGCCGTCGCCGGGATCAGCGGCCCGTACGACGTGCAGCACGCCGAGCTCCCGGCGGCGCTCGACGGAACCCTCAACCCCAAGCTGGCGGCCTTCTACCTCGCGTACTGGGTGACGGCCATGAACAGGTTCCACCACCTCTACTCCAACCCGAGCCAGGCATTCAGGGAGCCCTACGACAAGACCATGCCGAAGCTGTTCGACGGCCTGCACAGCGACCAGTCGATCTTCGTCGCCCTGCCGGACAGTCCGCAGCAGCTGTTCACCAGCCGGTTCCTGGCGCGGCTGACCCACCCGAGCGGAGAGATCCTCAGGCTCATTCGCTCCGACGACACCACCTGCACCAGCTGGGTCCCGCGTGCGCCGGTCCGGCTATACGCCGCGCACGCTGACACCCAGGTGGCCTTCCTCAACGCCGTCCACTGCCAGCGCGCCTTGGATGCCCGCGGCCTGCACGTGCCGCTGATCAACGTCGGCAACGTGGACCACTTCCCGTCCGAGCACATCGCCCTGCCCAGGGTCGTGCGCTGGTTCGAAAAGCTCCAGCCCGCCTGATCCGCGTGCCTGCGTGAGTCAGCCTCGGACTGGCTTCGGGCGACCGTTTTACGACACCTTGGCGATGTGCAGTAGTTCGTTGAACTATCTACCACGAAGCGCCCTAGTTCTGATAGCCCCGATGGGGTGATTCGAAAATGGGAGGCCGCATGACCCGGAACCTGCCGAGGCTGATCGTCGTCGCCGTCGCGATCAGCGCCACGCTCGTCGTGCCGGGACTGGCCGCGGCCAGCGGGCAACGGCCAGCGTCGCCGGCTTCTCCGGGGGCGTGGGCCAGTGCCCGGGAGGTGGCGGGAGGGCTAAACCTCGGCGGGTCCGCGGCGGTGACCTCGGTCTCGTGCGCTTCGCGCGGAAACTGCGTTGCTGGCGGCTACTATCAGACCAATTCGGGGTGGGACCTGCCGTTTGTAGACAGCCAGGTCGCAGGGACCTGGCAGCCTGCCGGGAAAGTGCCGGGCATCACGGTACTGGACGTCGGCCTCAACCTGGCTCAGGTCACTGCCGTCTCCTGCCCGTCGGCAGGCAACTGCACGGCTGTCGGCGTGTACTCCGACGCGGCAAACGCGCAGCAGGTATTCGTCACCAGCCAGGCCGGCGGCTCGTGGAGCCAGGCGCAGGAGATCCCGGGAACAGCTGCCCTCAACGCAGGCGGCCTAGCCAACGTCGCCGCGCTGTCCTGCAGCGCAGCGGCCAGTTGCAGCGGGGGCGGCACATATTCGGACGGCTCTAGCACGGCACAGGCCATGGTCATCACCGAGGTGTCCGGCACCTGGAAGGCGAAGGAGGTCGCCGGATCGCTCAACGTCGGCAGCGGAGCCCAGGTCGACGCCGTCTCCTGCTCCTCGGCAGGCAACTGCGCTGCTGGCGGCTACTACTCCGGCCAGAACGGATTCGCCCAGGCGTTCGTCGTCGACCAGACCGCCGGATCCTGGGGCGCCGCCAAGGAGGTGCCGGGTACCGGGAAGCTGAACGCGCTCAACGCCATGGTGTCGGCGATCTCCTGCGCCTCGGCTGGAAACTGCACCGCCGGAGGCAACTACGGAGACAGCTCCGGTCACTACCAGGCGTTCGTGGTGACCGAGTCGTCCGGCGCCTGGGGGACCGCCAAGGAGGCACCCGGCACCGGAACCCTGAACCGGGACGGCAGCGCCCTGGTGACCGCCATGTCCTGCAGTGGTGCCGGCAGCTGCACCGCCGGCGGGTACTACGCCGACGCGGCCAGCCACCTCCGGGCGTTTGTGATCACCCAGGTCAAGGGCACCTGGACCAGCGCCAAGCAGATCGCAAGCGGGCTGAATCACGGCAACGGCGCGGTCGCATCGGTGTCGTGCGGCTCGGCGGGCAACTGCACCGCCGGAGGCTACTACCAGGACGCCGCCGGCAACCAGCAGGCATTTGAGGCGGGTCAGTCATCTGGTACCTGGGGCAGCGCGGCAGAGGTACGCGGCACCGGAACGCTCAACGCGGGCGGCTCCGCCGAGCTGAGCTCGGTGTCCTGCCCGGCGCCAGGGGTCTGCGGAGCCGGCGGATACTACGTCGACAAGAACGGGCTCCAGCAGGCGTTCGTGGTCAACGAAGGCTGACAGCACCATCACCAGGCGGCCGCGCCTACCGGCGGGTGACAACGACGATGCGGCGCGTGTACGCTAACGGCATGCCGTACCGCTAGGGCCATTTTGCTGGCCGCTTGTATCTAGTCACTCGTGCCGATCTGGCACCCGGGACGCAAGCGTGTCAGGCGGCGCACGCGGCATTTGACTTCGCTGTCGCCTTTCCGGAACTTACCCGTGAATGGCATGGCGCCTCGAACACGCTGGTTGTTCTTGCGGTCCGCGATGAGCTCGAGATGGCCTGGCTGTGCCAGGACGCGACTGCCGCCGGGTTCCGCATCATCCAGGTACACGAGCCGGATCTGGCTGGCGCGCTGACCGCTGTCGCGCTTGAGCCGTCCGCGGCGCGGCTAGTCCGCCGTCTGCCGCTCGCGTTTCCCTCTACATCATCCGCGTCATCGGGCTCAAGCCCGGATGAAGCGCGGGTGCCGACCGCAATGGCGGAGGGGAGGTGAGAACAATGCCTTCTCTAACTGAGACCTCCGACCTGCGCGGCGAGTTGATCGAGGTGAGCGCCGAGCGGGACGCATTGCGCGCCCAGCTTGACGGTGATCTCCCGGCAGCGACCAGGTGGCTGCAGCGCAAGGTGTGGCGGCAGGCCGCCGCGCTCGAAGCGCTGAACCGCCGGGTCGTCAGCCAGCGCTTCGTCCTGCGGACGCTGGACGAACTGGGGCGGTCGCTGACCGCGGCCGAATACCGGGCGGCCCGCAACGGGGTCGCTAACCCGCAACTGCGCGACCGGATCGACGGTCCGGCCGCCGCCTGAGATGCGCTGGCGGTAGCCGCGGCCGGGTCGCCGCAGGCGCACGGATAAGGCACGATTGGTGGGCGGCAGGCGCCGCCGCTCACCTTGGCCCCAGGAGCCCGACGGCAGGGCAGCCGCCTCTAAAGCGGCCCGCAGCGGGTTCGATTCCCGCCTGGGGTACCGCACAGGCCGATATGCCGATGGGCACGGCGATGTGCTCCGCGGGCGCATCGACGGCGCGACTGGCGTCTCGAAACCGGGTAGCGCGGCCGAGTCGGCCGTGAAAGGGTCGCCGCATGGCGACTGACCGGGCGCGACCAACGCAGAACGCCGGCGAGCCGGAGATGCTGACCGGCTGGCTGGAGCATCACCGGGGAATCTTGATTTGGAAATGCGAGGACCTGACTGCGGAGCAACTCCGGCGGCGCGCCGTCCCGCCGTCCACCATGTCCCTGCTGGGTTTGGTCCGGCACATGGCCGATGTGGAGCGCGGCTGGTTCCGGCAGGTGTTCCTCGGCGAGGACGTGCCCGATCTGTACGACAGGTCCGCAGATGAGGACGCGGACTTCAACGACGTCGACCAGGCAGACCCGGCAGCGGCGTTCGATGCCTTCGAACGGGAGTGCGCCGCATCGCGGCAGGTGCTCGCGCAAGCCCCGAGCCTGGATGTGCTCAGCAAGCAGGCCTCTGAGCGGACCGGCCAGCCCTGGTCGCTGCGCTGGATCGTCACCCACATGATCGAGGAGTACGCGCGCCACAACGGCCACGCCGACCTGCTCCGCGAGAGCATCGACGGCACCACGGGCTACTACTGACCCGCCAATAGGGCAGTCGGTCGCTTCTCCCTGACGCCAGGCCGACGGGAACATCGCGGGGTTCTTCGGAGGAACGGAATGAGCGATACGAGCACCGGAACCGGCAAGGTAGTCGTGAACAGGTCGATGTCGCTCGACGGCTTCATCGCCGGTCCCGGTGACGCGATGGACTGGATCTTCGACTTCATGGCGCCGGACGCCTCCTGGCTGACGGAGATCGCGGCGGCCACCGGCGCCATGCTCGTCGGCCGGCGGACCGATGAGGTAGGCAACAGAATGGACGCCGGCCAGGAGCGGGGATCAGCATCGAGTGGCGAAGGCTATCCCTTTTCCGGACCCACGTTCGTCCTCACCCATCGGCCGCCGGACCCGCCGGACCCGGAGGTGACGTACCTCACCGGTGATATCGGGGATGCGGTGGCCACGGCCCTCGACGCTGCTGGCGGCAAGAACTTGGAGATCCTCGGCGCCGACGTAGCTGGCCAGTGCCTGCGGCGGGGACTCGTCGACGAGATCCTGGTGTATGTCCTGCCGGTGCTGCTGGGCGACGGCATCCGCTTCTCGTCCCCGGGCCTCTCCAGGATCGACCTGGAGCCGATCAGCAGCACGCAGTCTGAAGCCGTCACCATCCTCAGGTTCGGCGTCCGCAAGTAGTCCCGGCTTACCCGCCGCAGCGCTGATCCTGCCTAATGTAGGGGTGTGCCTGCAGACATGCTTGTCGGGAGGCGGCTGGCCATCGGCGCGCTGAGTTCGGCGGTCGATGCAGCGGTCACGGGTGCGGGCGGGGTCGTGCTGCTCGCGGGTGAGGCCGGAATTGGCAAAACCGCGCTTGCTGCCGAGGCAGCGGCCTACGCGAAGGCCCGCGGGGCCGAGACCGTGTGGGGCACGTGCTGGGAGGGCGACGGCGCGCCCGGTTTCTGGCCGTGGATCCAGGTGGTACGTGCGCTGGCGCCGCCAGGCGGCGATGCGGCCGAGGGCGTGCTGGCCGAGCTTACCGGCGCCACCGAAGAGAGGGGCGGCGGCCTGGGCGATGAGTCCGCGATCCGCTTCCGTACCTTTGACATGACGACGACATATGTGCAGGCCCGGGCAGCACAGCAGCCGCTGGTGGTCGTTATCGATGACCTGCAGTGGGCGGACGTGTCGTCGCTGCGGCTGCTCGTGTTTCTCGCCCGCCAGCTGCATGACACCACCGCGCTTGTGATCGGGACGTACCGCGACGCCGAGGTCATGGTCGGCGATCATCCGGCCCGCCCGCTGCTGGCCGAGCTGGCCGAGCAGGCCGCGCTGATCCGGCTCACCGGGCTGACTGCTGACGAGGTCGGCCAGTTGATCGAGAAGATATGTGGCGAGCGCCCGCAGTCGCCGCTGATCCAGGCCGTGCACGACCGTACCGCTGGTAACCCGTTCTTCGCCCAGCAGATCGCACGGCTGCTCGCCGCGCAAGGCGTTCCCCTCGACGAGGCCCTGGTGACCGGCGTACCGCCCGCGGTGGGCGACGTGCTGGCTCGCCGCCTCGCCCGGCTTCCCGGCACTGTCGTGGACCTGCTGGCCGTGGCGTCGGTCGTCGGGAGACGCTTCCCGATCACGATGGTCGCTACCATCGCCGGCGTGCCACCCGAGGTGGCGGTGCCGCTTGTCGACAGTGCCGTCCGCGCCGCGGTCCTGGAGCATGACGAGCCCGGCCACCTCCGGTTCAGCCACGACCTGTTTCGCGATGTCATCTACGACCGGCTGCCGGCTGCCAGGCGGTCGGCACTGCACCTCTTGGTGGCCGGGCTGCTGGAGCGGCACGCGGGCGTGGCGGTGACGGCGGCGGAGATTGCCTACCACCGCAGCGTGGCCTGGCCGCTTGGTGACCGCGACCTCGCCGTTGCCGCGCTGATCGAGGCGGCCCGGCAGGCGACAGCCAGGACCGCCTTCGACGAAGCGGCCGCCCATCTTCGCCGCGCCATCGAGATTGCCGGTGGCGAGATGGCGGTCGACCTGGCGGTGTTGTGCGAATACGGGGACGCGCTGCGGCGCGCCGGACACGGCGGGGATGCGCAGGCCGCGCTGATCGGGGCGGCGGCACGTGCCCGCGCAGCTGGCGACACGGCGCTGTTCGCCCGGGCGGCTTTCGGCGCCCATCGCGTTGCGACACTGACCGAGTCGTCACGATCCGCGGTAATCGCGCTGCTCGAGGAGGCACTGGCCGCGCCGGACGTCGACGGGACCGCAACCAGCAATTCGGTGCGATGGCTTCTGTCGGCTTCGCTGGCGCGCGAGCTCGCCGATGGTCCGCAAAGTGATCTTTCCCGGGCCGTCGCCCTCGCCACCGTGGCAGTGGACGGCGCCCGGGCGGCTGATGATGCCGGCGTGCTCGCCTACGCGCTGTTCGCGCTGGCCGACGTGCGCTGGGAACCGGGCACCGCAACCGAACGGCTCGGGATTGCCGGGGAGCTAGCGGCCGCCGCTACCTCCGCCCGGGAGACCGAGTTGGTGCTGGAAGCGCACCTGTGCCGGCTCGTCGCGCTGCTCGAACTCGGCGACCCGTCCTTCACCGTTGAGCTCGACACCTTTACGCGGCTGGCCGAGCAGGCCGCCATCCCGCGCTATCTGTACCTCGCGCGCTCACGCCAGGCTACGGCCGCGTCCCTGACCGGGCCGCTCGAGATGGCAGACGAGCTCATCGAAGCCGCGGCCACTTACGGCGAGCGGATCGGCGAGCCCGACGCGTGGGCGGTGAAAGCCAGCCAGCTGGCCGGGCTTGCGCTCATCCGTCACGACTGGACCCGGCTCAGCGGCCTTGCCGCGGCGCGGGGTCAGCCGCTCATCCCCCCAGAGGTCGCCTGGCAGGAGCGGTCATGGCTGCTCATCGAAGCGGGCGACCGAGACGCGGCGGCGGCCCTGGTCGCCTCCATGCCGAGCCTCCCCGCTGGCTACCGATGGCGTCACACTGCGATCCTGACGACCGACGCCGAACTGGCTGCGGCGGTAGCGGACCGTCGCCGGTGCGCCGCACTGTACGAGCGTCTTCTGCCGGCGGCGGATGAGTTTGCCGTGGTCGGCGCGGCGGTGTTCACGACCGGGCCGGTGGTCTTGCAGCTTGGCCTGCTCGCCGCCGCGCTCGGGCGCTGGGACGACGCAGTGGCGCATCTCGAGGACGCAGCGCGCCGGTGCGATGGTCTCGGCGCCCAGCTGCTCGCGGCGCGGGCACGTGCGGAACGCGCCCGCGTCTCGGCCGCGCGCGACCATCCCGTCACGCGCGAAGGTGACCGGACCGGCGGCAACCTATTCCGCCGCGACGGGGAGGTGTGGACGGTCGCGTTCAACGGGCGCACCGTGCCGCTGCGCGACGCGAAGGGCCTGCGCGACCTGGCTGTCCTGCTCGCCGCCCCGGGCCGGGAAGTGGCCGCGACCGAGCTGATCGCCGGTGTTCACGACGGGACCGCCACGGCGATCGCCGCGCTAGGCGCCGACCCGGTGCTCGACGACCGGGCCAGGGCCGCCTACCGCGCGCGGCTGGCTAACCTCGACGACGAGCTGGCCGAGGCGGACGCACGCCAGGACATCGAACGATCGGCCAGGCTGGCTACCGAACGCGATGCGCTCATCGACGAACTCGCCCGCGCCACGGGTCTTGGCGGCCGGCGCAGGCGGCTCGGGGACGCGACTGAGCGGGCGCGGACGACTGTTACGGCCCGGATCCGTGACGCCATCGGCCGCATCGAACGGGCGCATCCGGAGCTCGGCCGTCATCTGCGGGCGAGCATCGTGACGGGTACGCGCTGTGCTTACCGGCCGGCTGAGACGGTGCGGTGGAACATCTCACAATCGTGAGGCGCGATCTCACGCCATCGGGACAAAGCCGTGAACCACGAAGGGAGACCCCGATGGCAGTCGACGAGCAGCGGGTGGAAGAGGCGGCAGTGAAGGAGTCGCTGTACCTCGGTGCGATGCACTTCGACGGCGACCCTGGCGAACTATTGCCTGGCTATCACCGAATGCTGGAGCGGATCCAGATCGAAAACCTCGACGTGCATCTGTGCATAGTTCGTGACGATGGGCTGACGGTGTTCGACGCTTGTCCTGGGAAGGCGGTGTACGAGCAGTTCACCAAGAGCGATGCCTTCCGTGACGGCATCGCCGCGGCCGGCCTGCCTGAGCCCCGCATCGAGGGTCTCGGCGATGTCCGGGTCGCCCACCTCAGCCACGAGGTCCGACCGTGACCGGTGAACTTTCGCTGCTCGACGCCACCGCCCAGGCCGAGCTCGTCCGCACCGGCCAGGTGAC
The DNA here is from genome assembly GCA_963720595.1 of uncultured Actinomycetota bacterium. Taxonomy (GTDB): domain Bacteria; phylum Actinomycetota; class Actinomycetes; order Streptosporangiales; family Streptosporangiaceae; genus Chersky-822. The sequence continues at coordinate 189,838 of CAVRFY010000002.1, forward strand.
TGGGGTCGAGCTGGTAACGGCCGCGATCGAGCGCATCGAGGCGCTGAACCCGGTGCTGAATGCCGTCGTCACGCCGGTCTTCGACCAGGCGGTCGAGGCGGCACGCACCACTCGCGCGGGGCCATTCGCCGGCGTGCCGTACCTGGTCAAGGACCTGGCCTGCGAGATGGAAGGCGTGCGCTTCACCGAGGGTTCGGTGTTCCTCGCTGACCACGTGTCGGCCGCCGACCAGGAACTCGTGGTGCGGCTGCGCGAAGCGGGCCTGGTCATTCTGGGCAAGACGAACACGCCCGAATTCGGGATGGCGCCGGCCTGCGAGCCGGTGCTGTTCGGTCCGACCCGCAACCCGTGGGACCCGCAGCGTTCCACCAGCGGATCGAGCGGTGGATCGGCAGCCGCGGTGGCATCGGGGATGGTGCCATTCGCGCACGGCAACGACCTGGGCGGCTCCTTGCGCTACCCGGCCTCGGCGTGCGGTCTGTTCGCCCTCAAGCCGACTCGGGCCCGCAACCCGCTCGGGCCCGAGTACGGCGATGTCGCTGCAGGTGGCGCTGTCGAGCACGCGCTTACCCGTTCGGTCCGGGACAGCGCCGCGTTGCTCGATGCCACGTCCGGCCCCGACGTGGGTGACCCGTACTGGGCGCCACCGCCGGCCCGCCCGTTCCTGGAGGAGGTGGGAGCAGATCCCGGCCGGCTGCACATTGGCTACACGACGAGGACACCCGACGGCGACCTCGGCCATCCCGACTGCGTCGCGGCCGCCGATCACGCCGCGCGGCTGTGTGCCTCTCTCGGCCACGAGGTCACCGAGACCGCATGGCCGGGCTTTACCCCCGAAATGGGCGCGGTCATCGGCACGATGATCTGCGCCGCCACCTCGTGGATCCTGCGCTACTGGATTCGCCGCATCGGCCGCGAGCCGGGTTCTGGCGAGATCGAGCCGCTGACCAAGGCGCTGTGGCAGGCCGGCGAGAAGATCACGGCGGCCGAGTGGCTGCTCGCCGTGGAGGACGTCCAGCGCTTCAGTCGCCGGGTCGCCCGCTTCTTCACCGGCTTCGACGCGTTCCTCACGCCCACGATGTCCACGCCGCCGCTGCCCATCGGCGCGATGGTCTCCACGCCGGAGGATCCGTGGCGGTCGCTCGAGGTCAGCAGCCAGACCGTGCGATACGCGGGCGTGATCGCCAACCTGACCGGCAACCCGGCGATGTCCGTGCCGCTCTCGTGGAACGACGAGGGCCTGCCGATCGGCGTGCACTTCCTCGGCCGCTTCGGCGACGAAGCCACGCTCATCCGCCTGGCCGCGCAGCTCGAGGATGCACAACCGTGGGCGGGTCGTCGGCCTAGCCTGCACGCGGCCAGGCCGCCGGTTATCCGGTGAGCTGGGCGTCGAACTAACCGAATCACGCCTGTCACGCGTGATAGGCGATGGTGGCGGCGTCGAGGCCGGTGGCCGTCAAGAGCCCCCAGCTGGATCCGGTCACGTACAGCGTGCCTGCGGTCGGGCTGACGGCCAGCGCGGTGGCTTCGTCGCTGCCGCTGGCAGGGCCGTTGTAACCGCTCACCCACAGCTGTGCGCCGTTGACAGTCGAATAGGCAACGGTTGCGTAGTTGGCTGACACGGTCGCGGCCGGGGCGAAGCCGGTGACGAATACCGTGCTGCCGTCCGGGCTGATCACCATTGCGGCCGGGAAGGCGCCATCTGCGGTAGTGCCCGCGTACCGGCTGATCCAGCGCCGTGCGCCGGTGGCCGCGTTGAAGGCGATCGTGGCGTAGTTGCTGATCCCGCCGACGTCCCAGATCTGGCCGGTCACCACGACAGTGCGACCATCAGGCGCGACGGCGACGGAGCGGCCGGCATCGTTCCGGCTGGCCGGGCCGTTGTACCAGTTTGCCCACAGCCGCGCGCCGGTGCCAGCGCGGTAGGCGACAGTGACCAGGTCGCGTCGGGACGCTTGGCCGGCGCTCGCGCCGGTGATGTACACGGTGCGCCCGCCGGGGGCGGCGACGACGGAGTTGCCAGTGTCGTAGCCGTTCGCGCGGCCGTTATACCGGCTCACCCAGAGCTGGACGCCGGTGGCCGCGTTGTAAGCGACGGTGGCGGCGTCGTCACTGCTGCTGAGCCCCATGCTTCGCCCGGTCACATAGATTGCGCGGCCGTCTGGGCTGACGGCGATTGCACGCGCCTGGTCGGGGACGCCACTGTGGGGGGCGTAGCGGCCGAGCCAGCGCTGCGTGCCGGTGGCCGCGCTATAGGCGATGGTGACGTAGTCGCTGTTGATCCCCTGGCCGCCTATTCCTGGGCTGGTCCCCGTCACGTAGACGGTGCTGCCGTCGGGGCTGACTACCAGCCCGCCGGGGAGGCTGCTGTCGGTGCCGAGCTCGGCCTGACCGTCGTAGCGCCGGACCCACAACTGCGTGCCGGTGGCGGCGGTGTAGGCGATGGTGAGGTAGTCCACCCCTCCGTCGGCGGATTCGCTCCCGCCGGTCACGAAGACCGTCTTGCCGTCCGGGCTGACCGCCGCGTGGCCCGCGAACCCCGCACCGGCAAACCGGCTCGCCCATCGTTGCGCGCCGGTAGCCGCGTCGTAGGCAATCGTCGTGAACTCGGCGGAACCATTGGGGGCGCTCCCGCCGGCGACGAACACCGTGTTCCCGTCCGGGCTGACGGCGACCGCAAGCGCGACGGCGTCGCTGGTCCCTGGCCCGGTGTAGCGGCTAACCCACTGCTGAGCGCCGGACCCGGCAGCCTGGCTGCCGCGACCGGCCCGGTGAGAGGACGCCGCGGCCACGCCCCTGAGCCGGTCCAAGCCGCCCGGGCGCGGTGCGTGGACTCCAGCCAAGCCCGGACCCGTCGACGCCGACGCGGCCCTCGGCCCGGCTGGGAGCAGCGCCAGGGCTGCGACCAGCGAGCTGGCGAGCGCCCCCAAGAAACGTCTGGCCGCGACTCGCCGTCCGGGCGGGCTGTGGACCATCTGACACGCTCCAGTCTGGCGGTTACGGCCGCCTTCAGGCTCGGCAACGCGAGGTAGTCAGATTCACTCAGCGGAAATGCGCAACGGCCACGTCCTCAAGACGCTCAGCACCGCAATCCGGATTGCACCAGCAGCGGTGAGGCGCGCGAATACATCGCCAAGTCTTACCAGCGGGCATGGGCACACCCTCGCGCGACAAACCTGCCCAGTCCTTGACGCCGGCCATGTTGTGCTGGATCGCAAGGCCAGTAACAGCCGAGCGCCCCGCCAGCCACAGCCAGCGCCAGAACGAGCCGGCGGCGCGTTGTCATAGACGGCCGAGGAGCGCTACTTCCAGCCGGCCCGCCAGGGTGGCACGATGCGACGGTGGCAGCTGATGGCCGGTCCGGGGAGGCGGGCGTGTTTGCTGCGGTCGATGTGTGCTACCTCGGTTCCGGCGGCGCCCGGGCAGCGCTGGCCGCGGCCTGCGATCCGCAGTTCAGCTCGGTCGCCTGGTCCAAGACGGCGATCACGGCCGTGGCAGCTGACTACCAGCCGGGTGAGTTCTGGCGGCGCGAGCTGCCGCCGCTGCGCTCGGTGTGCGAGGGCGTGACCGGGCTCGCACTGATCGTCGTCGACGGCTATGTGGACCTAGACCCGGCCTGGCCTGGCCTAGGCGCGCGGGTCCATGCTGAGTTCGGCGTTCCCGTGATCGGGGTCGCCAAGACGTTCTTCCGCAGCGCGGTGCACGCCGCCCAGGTATGTCGCGGCCAGTCGGCCCGGCCGCTGTACGTCACCGCTGCCGGGATCAGCGTGGCCGATGCGGCGAGGCTGGTCGCCCAGATGGCTGGGCGGTACCGGATCCCGGACGCCCTGCGGCTCGCCGACCGGCTCGCCCGCGGCCTAGAACATCCGACCCCGTCCGGACCGGCACCCGATCCGCCCTAGCTGGCTCTCACCCAACCCCGACCGCGCCGCCGTGCGGACACCTCGCTGCCCGAGGAAGCGCCGGCGCGTCCTGCCGCGGATCGCCGTGGCGGGCTGCTCCTCGCAGTACCGTGTCATCGGCGTGCCAGCAAACGGCATGCGGGGGGATAAGCAGAGCTGCGCATATCGCGCTACGGGGACCAGCCATCTGCAAGGGGTTGTTGCTATGAAACTTCGGCATCTGGGGATTCGCGCGGGACTGCTCGCGGGGGCGGCCGTTCTGGCTGCGGCCCAGGCAGCCGCGCCGGCCTTCGCTTCGGTGTCTCCGACGCCGGCGGGCGGCACGCCGCAGTTGCACCCGAACGGCACCACTGAGACCGTGCGGCAGTTGGTGCAATGCGGCGGAACCATGTACGCAGTCGGCACGTTCACCCAGATTCAGCAGGGCGCTTCGGGTCCTGTCTTCACGCGCAACAACGTCGTCAGCTTCAGTGCCACCTCGCCATTCACCGTCACGTCGTGGGCGCCGAACGTCAACGGCACGGTCAACACGATCGCCTTCAACGGCGCTGACTGCTCGACCGCTTACATCGGCGGCAAGTTCAGTTCGGTCAACGGCAGTTCGGCGGCCAACATCGCGGCGATCTCAACCAGCAACGGCGGCCTGGTTGGCGGCTTCGCGCACAGCGCGAGCGGGCAGGTCGAGACGATAGCCAGTTTCGGCGGGCACCTGCTCACCGGCGGATACTTCACGTCGATCAACGGCAGCAGCGCTGACAAGTACATGGCCAGCCTCAGCCCGTCGACCGGCAAAGACGACGGCTTCCTTGCCCTGAATATCTCCGGCAACTACCAGTACTGCAACTCCAAGGGCACGCAGTGCGCAGCCAGCAATGGCACCCGGGTCTACAACCAGCAGATTAGCCACGGCGGGACGCTCGACCTGGTCGAGGGCGATTTCACCTCGATCGGCGGCGCACCCCGGCAGCAGATCTTCATGCTCAACCTCAGCGGGCCAACCGCCACTGTGACCGGCTGGACCTCGAGCGAGTTCAATGAGCACTGCTGGTTCTCCGAGCCGTTCTACCTTCGGGCCGCGTCCTGGTCGCCCGACGACTCAACGGTGTACACGGCCACGACCGGATTCCATTTGTTTGACTGGAACGGGTCCTTTCCGCTGACCGGGCTGTGCGATACCGCCGGCGCCTTCCCTGCCACTCAGAGCACCGTCAGCGACAAGTGGCTGAACTTCACCGGATGCGACTCGCTGTACGCGACGGCCGCCGATTCCACCACGGCCTACTTTGGCGGGCATGAACGCTGGTCGCAGAACCCCAGAGCCTGTGACTCTCAGGGGCCCGGCGCCATCTCTGCCCCCGGCATGGAAGGCCTGTCGCCCAGCACCGGGCTGCTCACCTTTAACCCAACCAGGTCGCGCGGTCTAGGTGCCGACGACATGCTGGTTACCGGCGCCGGTCTGTGGATCGCCAGCGACAACTTCCAGAACTCGGTCAACTGCGGCGGCGTCTCCGGACATGCCGGGATCTGCTTCCTTCCCAACTAACTCCGCCAGTACCGGCCTGCGGGACCGCCGTAACCATGGGGGATCAGCTATGAAGCACTTCACTCGCAATCCGCGTCGGATCACCGCCGGGGTTGCCGTCGTTGGCGCCCTCATGCTTGCGCCAGCGATCGCTTTGGCCAGCGCCGGATCACCGGCTCGCCCGACTGCCGCCGCCGCTCCGGCGTGCCAGACTCCAGGTCTTGTTATCTGGCTGGACACCAGTGGCAACGGGGCAGCAGGCACCACCTTCTTCAAGCTGCACTTCACCAACCTTTCCGGGCGCGCCTGCACGCTGAACGGCTTCCCGTTCCTGTTCGCTGTCAACCTCGCGGGACATCAGGTCGGCCGCAGAGCGGCGTTCCGTAAGCCAGCCCCGCATCTGGTGCGGCTGCCGAACGGGAAGACGGCGACTGCCGTGCTCGGAATTGTGGACACCGGGGTCTTTTCGCAGTCGGCCTGCCGCCCTGTCACGGCCGCGGGCATTCGCGTCTTCCCGCCGAATCAGACCAGGTCCAAGCTGGTCCCGTTCCCGTTCAGCACCTGCTCGCGGCGGCACGGACCGGTCTCGCTCAACGTGGGAGCGGTCACCCGGTAGGCGTCGCGGGGGCGGCGAGGAGCCGGCCGAGTTCGTCACCGGCCTCATCGCACCCGGCGTCCCAGAGTCGTTGCAGCTCGAGCAGATCGCCCCTGGTCACCGCGCGAGCGGTCAGCAGCCGCCCCGCGCGCATGCAGCCCTCGTCGAGGAGGTCGCTCAGCTCCTCGAGGTTCCCGCGCTGATCGGCGAGGTCGGCCAGCCGGTCCAGGGCCATCTCGTTGCCGTCATCGGCCAGTGCCCGCAGCGTTTCTCGATCAACGTGGAAGTTCGTCATGCCTCACATGCTGCAACGTTGCCCTAAGGGCAAGGTCAAGTGCGAGACGATGGAGTCATGATTACCATTGGTCAGCTTGCCCGATATGTCGGCGTGTCGACCAAGACCATCCGGGTTTACCATGCCAAAGGACTGCTGGCTGAGCCCGGTCGTGACGCCTCCGGTTATCGGCGTTACACCGCCCGCGACGCCATCGATCTGATCAAGGTCCGCACCCTGGCCGAAGCCGGAGTCCCGCTCGCGCGGATCAGGGCCATCAAGGCGGCACCGGACGAAACACTCCAGCGCGCCCTGACCGAGATCGACGACGACCTCGCCGCCCGCATCCGAAGCCTGCGACGCACCCAGCGGCGCCTGCGGGAACTCGCTTCCGGCCGCACTCGGCTACTTCCCGCCGAGGTCGACCGCCACCTCCAGCAGCTTGGCGAGCTCGGATTCAGCGACCGATGGGTCACGTTGGAAGGCGACCTGTGGATCCTCGTGTTCGCCACTCACCCGGATGCAGCGCGCGAACTCTTCCGGGATCAGGCCCAGGCACTGACCGACCCCGCCCTCCGGCAGCTCTACCTGGACTACGACCGCGCCCACGACCTCGACCCGCTGGACCCGTTCCTTACCGAACTCGCCCGGCGCATCATCGAGGCGACTACCCAGCGATACGGGACCGGTGATCTCCCCGGACAAGAATCCAGCTCGGAGATCCCGCAGCTCATCCAGGGCGCGGTCAACGCTTCATCGCCCGCTTGGCGACGACTCGACTCCCTGATCCGGGACGGACTGCACATCGCATCCGACAGCGCTGACTAGAGCCATTCCGCTCCAATGCTCGCGCAGGGCGGATCAGGTCGTCACGGGCTGACTGCCACTGGTGCCGGGGTGCTGCGATAGTGGGACACCTGAGCGGCTGGGTCACGCCAAAAACTTCCAATCAGGTCGGCGACATCGACGGGGGCTTGCAGGAGCGGTCCGATGTGCCCAGCGCCAGGGAGGATAACGAATGCCCCCTGGCTGAGGTGGCCGGCCGCGGCATGAGTGCTGCTGGCGGTGCACATCGGGTCGTGGGCGCCGGTGGTCAGCAAGGTGGGTGTACCGATGGTGTCCAGCACCGAGGTCAGGTCTGGCCTGCCGAGGCTGAGCCACCGGATGGCCGCGTACATGCCGCGCCGGTCGGCTCGGCGGAACGCGTCGGCCACGATCGCGGCGCCCGTGGGGTCGTCGGCCCTGGCCTGCGGCCCGAGCACGGCGTCGACGAGCGGATTGACCACGGGGCGCACCGGGCCACAGATCCGGTACAGCGACGCCAGGAGGGAGATTCGCCGCCGGTCGGCACGGGCGAGCGCGTGGACCGGGGCGCCGATCGCGGTCAGGGTGCGACAGCGGGCGGGGTAGGTGGCGGCGAAGAGGATTCCGACGTGGCCTCCCCACGCGTTGCCCACCCAGTCCACCGGCTCGCCAATGCCGAGGTGATCGAGCACGTCGGCCGCCACGCCGACACAATCGTCGAGGGTGAACCGGTGGGGCGCAGGGGGGTTGGAGCCGTGCGCAGGGCCGTCGATGAGCACCAGTCGCCGTTCGGCGGCGAGCGGCTGGTAGGCGCGAACCCAGGTGGTCGAATCGACGAACAAGCTGTGCCACAGCACCGCGGGCGGGCCGGACCCGGCGGTCTGCACGTTGAGCGGCCCGAGCCTGGTCGGAATCCTGATCGTTGCGATGTCCGCGGGTTTGCTCACGGTTCCTCCTGAGAAAAATGCTTCGGTCGCCGAAGCTTAGGTAACCGAAGTATTATCAGCACATGATGCCCACGTCAAGCGACCTGCCCGCGGGCCGGCTGGCCATCGGCCAGCTCCTGGGGCGACTGCTCAGGCAGTTCCGCTCCGAGCTATTCGAGCCCGCAGCCGGGCAGGGATACCCCGACCTGCGGGAGCCGCACCTGCATATCTTCGGCAACCTCGGCGTTGACGGGATCCGGCTCACCGACCTGGCCGCCCGAGCCCAGCTCAGCCTGGCCACAGCCTCCGAACTGGTCAGTGACCTGCAAAACCTCGGCTACCTGCAACGGCGGGCAGACGGTACCGACAAGCGGGCCAAACTCATCTTCCCCACCCCCCGAGGCCGCCAGGCCCTCGATGACGCCGGGGACCGGGTCGCCCAGATCGAGCAGCACTGGTCGCAGATCGTCGGACCGGAGCGCTTCGCCGATGCCTGCCGGACCTTGCAGGACCTGCTGGACATGCTCACCAGCGACAACGGCGGGGCGTAACTGGAACAAAGTATCCGCCGCCAATGCCTCACGTGCTGGGGTGCATGATGACGTCTGCCCGGGGTAACTCGCTCGGCGAAAACTCGTCAAATGGCACGTAACCCTCCGGGCATTCTGCCGCGTCCATATCAGAGCGGTCTGCCGGGCTCACAGTGAGAGAAGGAGCGGGCGGGCCGTGTTCGGGTACAAGAAGGCCAGATTGTGAGCATAATGACTGCCGAGTGCCGCGACTTGGACGTCGCGCGTTCCTTTGTCGGCTCGGCAACGGCGCTCGCCGGGTAGCCGGAGGTCAGTGGATGCAGGGGCAAAGAATGAGACATGCGGCGCGAGCCTCGGTTGCAGGGGTGCTCCTGGACCTGGTGGCGGCTGCCTGCTCGGGCTCGGATCTCATCAGCACTCAGCAGGCGATTGCCCTGGCGTTGCCTGGCATCCTGTTGACTGTTGGAGGGCTGTTGGTCGCTGCTGCCATGCCTGAAGAGGCGATCGCGGAGTGCGGCTTCACTGCCGGTCATCTGGTGGCGGCGTTGCTAAGCTTCGGCCGCTCAGCCCAGGGGCGCTGAACCGACCACTGGCTCGGCGCAGATGCTGAGCCGGTCGTGGCAGCGTTAGCGTCGCTTTCGGCGACGCCGCTGCTTACTTTGTACGCTCGAGCCATCTGGCGAGGTCGGCAGTTGCCGGGCCGTGTCGCAGCCGGCCTTGAATCCGCGTCGCCATGCGGTCCACGCATCGGGGGCCACAGCCCGGATCAGTCCGCCGATCGTGAGCAGGGCAGCCGGCAGCGCCAGTGCGATTGACTGCTGCGGGCTGACCGCGTTGACCGCCGACAGGGCGACGGTGATTCCGGTGAGGATTCCGCCTGCGGCCAGCCCTAGCAGCGCTCGTTTCGGTTGAGCCTGGCGGGCAGCCCTGGGCAGAAGCTGTAGTCCTAATCCAGTTCCCACGTCCGAGTCCCTACTTTCGACGCCGCCGGCCCCGATCTTACTCTTTGTGAGCTAACGATTACTGGTTTCGCAGGATGTCGGATGCCTTGTTTCGTCACCATCCGTCGGCTGAGTTCTTGGCTGCCTGGTCGAGCGTGCGAACGCGCCGCCCGCGGCGGGGAACGATGGGCCGTTCCCCGCCGCCTGACGCCGGGCGTGATCAGAATTTGACGAAGGTCCAGTGGCGCCCGGCATCGCGGCTGACCAGGAGCTTGCCATAGTCGGCGAACATCGACGCTGGTGCGCCGACGACCCAGGCCACCCGCTTGCTGACGTAGGTGATGTCGTTGAATCCGGCGCCGCCGTCGCCGGAGGCGATGGCGGTGTGCCAGGTCGTGCCGTGGTTATCGTTGATGTAGATGAAGGAGCCGTCGGACCACGATTCGACCGCGAGGTTTCCGGACGGCGATACGGCCAGCCCCGCCTGGATGCCGAATGCTCCCATCGTGCCGGCGGAGGTGTCGGTCTTTCCGGTGTTCGTCGAGACGTAGACGGATTTGACGGACTTGCTGAATCCGGAGTTGCCGTCGCACAGCAGCGCGACCTTTGTCGCCGAGTACGGAACGGCCTGGATCAGCGAGTGCAGGGTGATCGCGGGACACGGATTTGGCCGGGTCCCGAAATGACGCCCGCCGTCGGTGCTCGCGAAGAACTGACTCGCCTGCGGGCCGTCAATGGGCGGAGTGACGACATAGACCGTCTTGCCAAAGGCGGCGACATCGGCGGCGATGTTGATCTTCAGCTTGACCGGCATGCGGGTCCAGGTTTGGCCGGCCAGGTTGGTGCGCCAGGCGCTGAGCTGGGTCTTGCCGCACAGGCCGGTTAGGTAGGCGCATGGCGAGGCGATGGCGTACACGCTGGTCGGGGTTACCGCCAGGTCGAGTATCTGCTTGCCATGGCCAGGAATGGTCATCGCCTTCCAGGTCTTGCCGCCGTCGCCGGTTCGGAAGAGTTCGGGCCCGAATGCCCAGCCGACCAGGGGGGTGGCCATCCGGATCTCGGTGATGCCAGTGGTGCCGAGCCCCAGCTTGGGGATGGTCGCGTTGATGGTACCGACGAGGTGCCAGCTGGAACCTCCGTCGGTGGTGCCGATGACCTGAGACGTCGCACAGTTGTGCCGCAGGCCGCACGACTTGGCGCCAAGCACCCATCCTCTGGCCGCGGACGTCCACGTCATCGCGCTCGCCCTGAACCACGTCGGAACCGCGGTCGCGGGAGAGGCGGCGGTAGTGCTCGCCACGGCTGGGGCCGCACTGGCGACCGCCGGGACCGCGATCGCCGTCAGTACAAGCGTGCATACGCCGGTCACGCGGCGCAGCACCTGGTTGGCAGATGTCGTCATCACAATCCCTCCACAGCTGCTGGCTGCCGCATGCTGGCAGCGGCAGCGCCCTGTCTCATGCCCGGCGACCCAGATCGACCCATGCGCCGGACAACAACCATTACGTCAGCTATGACGTCAATGTAGCCGTCATGGTTGGGCAGCAGCCCCACGTTTTGTTGTCGGCTCGGTCACAATCATCGGCCGGCTTCTCGGCAAGCGGGACGCGAGGTTAGCGTGTGCGACATGAGCGAGACCAGCGCCCAGCCGGATGGCGATGCGCCGGGCACGTCGGGCGGGCGATTCGGGGTGCGGTCGATGGTCGCGCCGCTGCGCCGCGTCCTGGTGCGCCGCCCGGCGGTGGCCGGTGACTTCGCCGGGGCTGCGTGGCGGATCCCGGACCCTGACCTGCTGATCCGTCAGCATGACGCGTTCGCCGGGCTGCTGGCCGACCTGGGCTGCGAGGTGACTGTCGCGCCCGCGCTGGACGGCCTGGTGGACGCGACCTATGTGCGTGACCCGGGCCTGGTGACCGGGATGGGCGCGGTCCTGTTCCAGATGGCCAAGCCCGCGCGGATGGCCGAGCCCGGGCACCTGGGCGCGGCGCTGGACGCGGCCGGCGTCCGGGTAACCGCCCAGCTCTCCGGCCGGGCCCGCACCGACGGCGGCGATTTCATCTGGCTCGATTATGGCACCGTGTTCGCCGGCCGCAGCTACCGCACCAATGCCGAGGCGCTGGCCCAAATCGCGGCGATCCTACTCCGGGAGGGCGTCACGCTCGAGCAGGTCGACCTGCCGCACGACCGCGGGCCCGGGCATGTCCTGCACCTGATGTCGCTGATCTCGCCGGTCGCCGATGACCTGGCCGTGGTCTACCCGCCGTTGGCGCCGGTGCGGCTGATGGAAGCGCTCGCTGACCGCGGCATCAAGGTGATCGCGGTCGACGGCGGGGAGTATCAGACGATGGGCTGCAACGTCCTGGCTGTCGGGCCCGGGCGGGTTGTCGTGGTGGATGGCAACCCGCGCACCCGCAAGGCGCTGGAATCCGCGGGTTGCGAGGTGCACGGCTATGACGGATCGGAGATCTCGATCAAGGGCGACGGCGGCCCGACCTGCCTGACCGCGCCGATCTGGCGCGATGACGGCACCGGGTAACAGCGCAACCCGCTCGGAACTGAATCCGGACCTTCGAGGCGCCCGTTAATCAGAAACCGGGAGGTAGATGCGGAAGGTAGTGCCGAGGCCTTCGGCGGAATCGACCTCGATGGTGCCGCCGAGACTGGTGATGATGCAGTTTACGGTGAACAGCCCGAGCCCGGTGCCCGTACCTGTCGCCTTGGTGGTGAAGAAGCGCTCGAAGATCCTTTCCCTGACCTCCGCGCTCATGCCGGTCCCGGTGTCGCGCACGGAGAGCTCGACGAAGCGCTCAGGCCTTGTCCCCGGCTGCAGGCCCGACCGGTCCGCACCGAAAGTGGCAGGGCGGGTGCTGATGATCAGCTTGCCGCCGTCGGGCATGGCGTCGCGGGCGTTGACCGCCAAGTTGAGCAGCACCTGCTCCAGTCGGCTCGGGTCCGCGCGTACTGCGGGCAGAACCGCCGTCGACGGCTCGAAGATCACCTCGGCTCGGCCGCCCATGCTGACAGTCAGCAGATCGGTGAGGCCGCTGATCAGGTCGTTGAGATCGACGTTGGCGACTCTGGGGCGGAAGGGGCGGCTGAACCGGACCAGGTCACCGGACAGATCGATGGCCCGGTTCGCGGCGGAATGTATCTCTCCGAGCATCCGGTGCAGCTCAGGATCGCGGTCGTCCTCCGTGAGATCTTCTGCCGCCTCGGCGTAGCCGAGGATGATTGCCAGTAGGTTGCTGAAGTTGTGGGAGATACCGCTGGTCAGCTGCCCGACTGCCTGAAGCCGCTCGCCCTGCCGCAGTTCGGTCTCGAGCCGCCGGCGATGGCGCTCCACCCTCATCAGCTCGGAGGTGTGCCGGCGGACCCGTTGCAGGAAGGCGAGCCGTTCGCTGGCTCTGCGGGCGTCCTGTTCCGGTGTCAGCGCCGCGGCCCGGTCCTGTCCCGCGGGCAATCGCCCGGCATGCTGAAGGGGATCCCGGGCATAGGCGGTGACATCGCTGCCGTATACGAGCAATCCCCCGACCTCACCGTTATCTGTGCGAACCGGCTGATAGGTGAAGTTCACAAACCTCAGCTCCGGCTCCCGGCCCTGACGGCGGATCCGCACCTGGCAATCATCGGCCTGGAGCGGCTGACCGGTGTGAAATGCGCGCTCGATCGACTCCAGTCGCGGGCCTAGTTCAGGCACTTCGCGCAGCGGAACACCAATGAGGTCGCGGCCGCCGGCGAATTGGCGGCATTGCTCGTTGGCGAACTCGAACACCAAGTCCGGCCCCGTCACGTACGCCACCGCCAGTGGCATGGTGAGCAAGAGTTCGCGCATCAGCGCCGACCCGCCTAGCCGGCTGCCCCCGCCAGAGTCCGCATATGGATCCACCGTCATCCCCAGGTCAGACCTACCCAGAGCGGACCAGTGATACCAGCGGAACCCCGGCTGCCGGTCAGTGGCCGGCGAGCAGTTCGACGACAGGGGCGAATTGCTCGATGAAGACGGCGTTGACGGCGACGTAGGAGGTCCCGAACGCGTCTCGGCGCCGCTGGAGCTCGTCGGCCATCTCCTGTGCGCTGCCGCGCAGCATTGCCAGCGAGTCGTGCGCGATCAGCGTGGCGGCGTCCGCTCCCAGGAACTGCTGCATCCAGGCGGGCATGTCATCGCCGACTACGAAAACGTTGAGCAGCAACTCCAGCGAGCTGGCCCGCGACCCGGCAGCAGACCGCAGTTCGCTGGCGAGCCTGGCCATGTCTGAGCGCGAGCCGAGCGGCCCGACTGCGATCGTGACGATGTCCGCCTTCGCCGCCGCCACGGCCAGTGCTCTGCGACCCGAAACCGCCATGAGCACCGGCGTATGCCGGTCCGCGTCGAGGTCGCGCAGCCGGTCGATAGACCGCTCGACCTGGTCAAGTCGCTGCGCCGCCGTGGTCTGCGGCATACCGATCACCTCGACGGCCTGCCGGACGTTTCCTGGATGTCCGGTGCCGATGCCGAACTCGAACCGGCCGCCGGTGAGGATCGACATGCTGTGCGCTTCCCACGCCGTCAGCGCCGCCGGGCGCAACGGGCTGGCCAGGACGAACGTGCCGACCCGCAGTGCCGAGGTCGCGGCCGCCGCGAACGCGAGAGTGGGAATCGGCGAGGGCAGTTGCATGCCGTCCGGCATCAGCACACTCGAATAGCCGAGCTCCTCGGCCCGCCGCGCCTGGCGCTGCCAGTTCCCGGCGATGTCCTCGACAGCGGTCTGCGGCGTCGCGACCAGGCCAAACCGGAACCTGTCAGTTGTCACGAGTTCACGCTAGCTGAACTCCACCCAGAACTCTCTCAGGGTGCGGGTGAAATAGCCGGGGGCGAACTCGGGCTCGTGGCTTAGGACGGGCCGGAAGCCCGGCAGCCTGCGGAGCAGTTCCTCGAACAAGACCCGCAACTCAAGCCTGGCCAGGTTGGCGCCAAGGCAGAAGTGGGTGCCAAACCCGAACGCCACGTGATGGTTGCGCTGCCTGGTGACATCGAACTGCTCGGGGGCGTCGAACTCCCGGTCGTCCGAGTTCGCAGCGCCATACATGACAAGGACGTGGTCGCCGGGGGTTAGCTGACGCCCGTGGAGCTCGTGGGCCTCGGTCACCGTGCGGCGCATGTTGAGGATCGGCGTTGCGTAGCGGACGAACTCCTCGACGGCCGTCGTCCTCAGGATCGAGTCGTCCCGCAGGAGGATCTGGCGCTGGTCAGGGAAGCGCGTGAGGTTCCAGATCGTCTGCCCGATGACCGATCGTGTTGTCTCGGCACCGCCATCAAGGAGCAGCAGCGCCTCTTGGATGATCTCCGGAATGTCCAGCGGCTCGCCGTCGACCGTCCCGTGCACCCACGTCGAGACCAGGTCATCGCGAGGGTCACGACGACGAGCTTCGATCAGCTCCACGATGGCAGCGACGAACTCGCCGATCGCCTCCGCTGACCCCGGCGGCTGGCGTGGGTCGTCGTTCCGGAACCCGGCAGAGCTCATCGTCCGCTCTGACCATTCGCTGCATTTCGGCCAGAGCGCCCGGTCGAAGCCCAGCATCTCGCCGATGACCATGGCCGGCAGCGGGGCGGCCAGGTCCGCCACTACCTCGGCGGTTCCCTTCCTGGCTACCGCGGACACGAGCTCGACAGCAACTACTCGCACGCGTTCCTCGTGCCGGAGCAGTGCACGCGGAGTAAACCGCCGGGATACGAGTTTGCGCTGTTGCTGATGCCGCGGGTCGTCCTTGTTGATCATCGATGCTGACATCTCGATGAGCGGACGGCTTCCGCCGGCCGAACTGTAGCGGGTGGTGTCGCGCTCAACGGCCAGCACATCTCGATGGCGGGAGATTGCCCAGATCTCGTTGGCCGGATCCCAGTAGAGGGGAGCCTCATCCCGCAGCCATCGGTAAGCCGGGTAAGGATCCCCGGCATACAAGAACGGATCGAGCACGTTGAGTGGCGCGTCGGACAGTGAGTTCACAGGTTGCGGGCTCCGCCAGGAAGGAATGCGTGGCCTGGATGTAGCTATGCCGTGATATCAGGATGTTAAGGCAATGACCGATGCGCGGCCATTGGCCAGGCGTCACGTTTAGGCTGGCAAGAAGGAGGTGCGCATGGAGTCGTTCACAGGGAAGCTCGCGGTCGTGACCGGCGGTGGCTCCGGCATGGGCCGTGAGCTCGTCCGGCAGCTTGCCGCGGAAGGATGCTCGGTCGCGGCGTGCGACCTGAACGAGTCGTCGGTAACCGAGACCTCGGTGCTGGCGCGCGCGGACGCGCAGCCAGGTGTCCTGGTGACCGGCCATGTCTGCGACGTCGCCGAGGAGGCGCAGCTGCAGCGGTTCCGCCACGAGCTGCTCGCCGAGCACGCCCGTAGCCACGTCGACCTGGTGTTCAGCAACGCGGGAATTGGCGGCGGCGGGAGCTTCATCACCGGTCCGCGCGCGGAATGGGAGCGCACGTTTGCCATCGACTGGTGGGGCGTCTACAACTGCGCCCGCGTCTTCCTGCCGCTGCTGATCGCCAGCGGCGATGGTGTGTTGGTCAATACGAGCAGCGTTAACGGGTTCTGGGCGACGCTCGGTCCCGGCATGCCGCACACTGCTTATTCGGCTGCCAAATTCGCCGTCAAGGGCTTCACGGAGGCGCTGATCGAGGATCTGCGCGTCAATGCGCCGCACGTGCGGGTCGCGGTAGTGATGCCAGGCCATATCGGCACCGACATCGTCGCCAACAGCCTGCGCATCCTCGGTGTCGGCGACCCGGACGCCATGAGCGACGACGAACTGCAGGCCATCAGGGGCGAGCTCGCCCGCAGGGACGCAACGGCCGGCAACGCCACCGCCGACGAACTCCGGCAGATCCTCACGCACATGAACAGCGACTTCCGTGACAGCGCTCCGACCAGCCCGGCCGAAGCAACGAAGATCATCCTCTCCGGGGTCCTGGCGGGATCGTGGCGGATCCTGGTCGGCGAGGACGCCAAGGCACTGGACGAGGCCGTCCGCGCCCGACCGGAGGCCGCCTACGACTTCGCCGGCCTGTTCCGCCAGCCCGAGCAGACGCCGTAACAGCTCGCCGCGGAACCGGCCGGGCGGTCACTGCTGACCGATTTTGCCGAGGCGGTTGACGATCGTTTTGGCCGCCTTGGTTACCTCCGTCGCTGCCTGCCGCGCGAGCGCGCGGCCCAGTGTGATGGGCGGGCCCGATACGGGTCCGGCCCTCAGGTCGTCGAACCGCCCGGCTTCGGTAACGGGCAGGTCGGCTGGCACGTCCACGCGGAACTCGTCTGGTTCGGCCGCCAGGTCGAGTCCGGTCGTTTCTCGACGTCGGCACCGGCGTCGGGCTGCTCGCGATCGCTGCCGCCCGCACCTGGCCAGAGGCGAGCGTGACCGGCATCGATGTCTGGGAGCCTGCCCTGGAGATAGCCGCCGAGAACATCAGCAGCGCCGGATTGAGCGACCGGGTCAACGTCCGCCGTCAGGACGTGGCAGAGCTAGCTGATGATGGCAGTTACGACTGCGTGTGGTTCCCTACCTTCTTTGTGTCTGAACCGGTGCTCGATGCCGCGGTGCCTCGCCTGGTCAGGTCGCTGCGGCCGGGCGGATGGCTGGTGCTGGGCAGGATGGCGCCGCCGCCCGACCCGCTGGCTGTGGCGGCCAGCGCATTGCGGACGATCAGGGGCGGTGGCAGCGACTTCGACCCAAGCGCCTCGCCGCTGCCCTGGAGGACGCGGGCTGCGCCGGGGTCAGGGCGCTAGCGCGCAGCGGCCCGGCGGTGCTCGAGTACGTCATCGGGCAGCGGCCGTCCGGCTGATTCGGGGCGCGATGACCCGCATGGCTGTTCTTGAGTGATCGCTACGTTATCCTCTATCTGTGGCGAGACCCCGGGAGTATGACCCCGACGACGTGCTCGATCGTTCGATGCGCGAGTTCTGGAGCCAGGGCTACCGCGAGACTTCGGTTAATGACCTGGTCACGGCGACGGGCTTGCAGCCTGGCAGTCTCTACAACGCATTTCCTGGCGGCAAGCGCGGCCTGTTCCTGAAGGCGCTCGAGCGCTACTCGAAGCTGGTGGTGCCCCAGAAGCTAGGTGACCTGGAGAGCGCGGAAGCGGGCCTGGCCGAACTGCGAGCCTA
Source organism: uncultured Actinomycetota bacterium (assembly GCA_963720595.1). Taxonomy (GTDB): domain Bacteria; phylum Actinomycetota; class Actinomycetes; order Streptosporangiales; family Streptosporangiaceae; genus Chersky-822. Next base: position 207,473 of record CAVRFY010000002.1, read on the forward strand.
CTTCGACGGCCTGGTCGAGGACCTGATGACGCCAGAAGGCCGAATGGGCTGCCTGATGGTCAACTCGACGGTCGAGCTTGCGGCCGAGGATTCCGAGGTCGGGGCCATCGTCCGGAGTCACATGCAGCGGCTGGAGCGCAACGCCGAGCGGGCGCTGCAGAACGCGATGCGTCGTGGCGAGATTCCGGGCGGCGTTGACCCGCGGGCCAAGGCTGCCGCGCTGATGGCAACTGCGATGGGACTGATGGTCGTCGGAAAGACCAACCCTGGCCGGACAATCCTCGAGACGATCGTCGATGCGGCCTTCGCAGACCTGGTGGCCCGCAAGGGCGGCTGACGCGGTGAAAGCAGTCCGAGGACAGCGCGACGAAGCCGCGCGGTTGACAGCGTCTTGCCGGTCCGCTAAGTTTTTGAGCGATCGCTCTTTAACTAAGTTACAGGCGGCCTTCGGGCCGCCTCTCTTCGGCCGGTGTTTTTGAGTGATCACTCAACAATCTCGATACAGGCAAGGGAGGCAGCAATGCGCGCGTTCGTCATCACCGAACCAGGCGGCCCAGAGGTCTTGCAGATCCAGGAGGTTCCTGATCCCGTCGCAGCCGACGGTGAGGTTCTGATCAGGGTTATGGCGTTCGGCGTCAACCACGCGGAGACGCACATGCGCAAAGGGGAGTGGCCGGAGGCGACGCCGGTCAGTGGTATCGAGGCCGTCGGCACCGTCGTCGCTGACCCTTCAGGCACGCTGGCCGAGGGCACGAAGGTGATCACGATCATGGGCGGCCTCGGCAGGTCACGTAACGGCAGCTACGCCGAGTACACCGTGGCGCCGGCCAGCAATGTGGTCAGGATCGAGACCTCGCTTGGCTGGACGGACCTGGCCGCGCTTCCTGAGAGCTACGCCACCGGCGTGGCTAGCACTACGCGGCAACCTCGATCTGCACGCCGGAGACTCATTGCTCGTCCGCGGCGCGACGTCCGCTCTCGGCCAGGCGGCGGTGAACATAGCCAGCGATCTCGGCGCCCACGTGTATCGCGACGACGAGGCGCGAGGACCGGGCCACGCTGCTGCGGTCCCTGGGCGCTGAGGACGTCGTGATCGAGACCGGGTCGATCGCCGAGGCCGTGCGGCGGCTCGTCCCCGGTGGCGCAGACAAGGTGCTCGACCTCGTCGGCAACAGCGTCCTGCGCGATTCCCTCCAGGCGGTCCGGGCCAAGGGCAACGTCTGCCAGGCCGGTTTCCTCGGCGGCCTCGGCCCGGTCGACGGCTTCCTTCCCGTGGCCGACATGCCGAGCGGCGTCCAGTTCAGCTTCTTCGGGAGCTTCGAGGTGGGCAACGACGCCTACCCGATCTCCTTGGTCCCGTTCCAGGAGATCGTGACCAAGGCTGAATCCGGCGTCTACCAGGCAAAGCCGTCGCGCGTGTTCGCCTTCGATGAGATTGCCGCAGCGCACCGAGTGATGGAGGCCGGGCAGGCCGCCGGCAAACTCGTCGTGGCGGGAGCGTAGATGGCGCCCGGAACTGACGGCACGAAGCCGGACGGCGGGGTCGGCCTCTTCCACGAGGGCGAGCGCGCCGTCCAGCGGCGGGCCGGCGTCGAGCAGATCGCAGCCCAGGTCGGCCGCCATATCCTGCCTTACGTCCCGGCCGAGTTTGGCGCGTTCCTGCGCGGACTGCCGTTCGTCGTGATCGCCAGCCAGGACGACTCCGGTCGCATCTGGGCGTCGCTGGTCGCGGGAGACGAAGGCTTCGCCCGCGCCCTGGACGATCGGCACGTCCTGCTGAGCGTCAGGCCGGCCAGGAAGGACCCGTTGCGAAGCGCGCTCAGCATGCGGTGCGCCAGGATCGGCGTGCTCGCGATCGAGCCGGCCACCCGGCGCCGGATCCGGCTCAATGGCGTCGCTGAACTGACCGAAGCCGGGATCTTGGTCACCGTGGCTGAGGCGTATGGCAACTGCACCAAGTACATCCAGCGGCGGATTCCGGCCGGACCGCCGCTGGCTTCTCCGGCCGCTGCGGGGGCCGCGACGACGTCAGCCGGTGAGAGCGAGGCGCTCGACGCCCACCAGGCAGCGCTCGTGCGAGGGGCAGACACTTTCTTCATCGCCAGCTCGCACCCCAAACGTGGCGCTGATGCCTCGCATCGCGGCGGACGACCCGGGTTTGTCCGCGTCGCGGCTGACGGCCGCACGCTGACATTTCCTGATTACGGCGGCAACCGGATGTTCCAGACGCTCGGGAACCTGACAGTCGACCCGCGAGCCGGACTGCTGCTGGTGAACTGGGGGACTGGCGGCACACTGCAGATAACCGGCCGGGCGCAGATCCGCTGGGACACCGGCGGGTCCATGGCCGGGGGCTGAGCGCCTGGTCGTGTTCACCGTCGAGGGAGTCCTCGAGCGCGAACGGGTGCTGCCGCAGCACTGGCACCTGATCGAGCCGTTCAACAGAAACCCGCCGCTCGGCAACCTCGCGGCCGACATCACGCTACCGGTCGCCGACCCCCCTCTGCGCCTGGCACTACCTGGCCCGTAGCCCGCGGCCTGAATACCCGGTTGCTGCGCCCGTCGGCAACTGGTTGCCTTGGTGCGTGATCCGCGATGCCGCCATGACCGTTGAGCCAGTCTGCGCTGCGTTCGGGCTGGCGGCCAGTCCCGGTGCCTCGATCACGGCGCTGTCGCGCGGTGCAGTGGGGCGTATCTGGCGCCTGGACCTGGGTGCGGATCGGTACGCGGTTAAGGAGCTATTCGTCGAGTCCGACGAGGAGTCGGTATGCCGGGAGGTGACGTTCACCGCTCACCTGCAGGCGGCCGGAATCCGGCTGCCCGGCAGCCTGCCGGGCCGCACCGGACGTTTCCTCGTCCCGTTGGCCGGCGCGTCCGGAGATAGCTGGCTGCGGTTGTATCAGTGGGTCGACGGCATCCCCGCTGATCCGGCAGATCCTGGTCTGGCCGCCCAGGTCGGCGACCTGCTCGGAAGACTGCATGCGCATGCCCTGCCAGCCGAGGGTGAGCCTGACCCGTGGTACGAGACGGTTCCTGGGCCGGCAGCCTGGGAGCAGCTCGCCGATGCTGCCCGCGTGCACGGAGCCAGCTGGAGCCAGGCTCTCGCCGGGAAGCTCGGCCTGCTGGCCGACCTGGCCGAACTGGTGGCGCCCGCCGCCCGCGACCAGCTGGTGACCTGCCATCGGGACCTGCACCCTGGCAACGTACTGATCGACGGCTCAGGCGACCTGGTCCTGCTCGACTGGGACGACGTCGGGCCCGCGTGCCCGGACCAGGAGCTTGCCGGGCTCCTGGCGTTCTGGCACATCGACCTCGACGGCCGGGCCGATGACGCCGCAGTCAGGCGGACCCTCGCTGCCTACCGGTCAGTCGGCGGCCCTGGGCGGCTGCGCGACGAGCGGTCCTTCAGCATGTACCTCGCTGGCAGGCTGAACTTCCTGCACGGCCAGGCCAGCATGGCGTTGGAGTCGGCCACCTCCCCCGAGCACCGCCAGTACGCCGTCAGCGAGATCTGGGACACAATCGCGAGGCTGCCCTCGCTGTCCCTGCTCAGCCACCTGATCAGCCTCGCGAAGCCAGCTCCCGGCTGAGCTCGCCTGGCCGACGAAGCTAGGCGACCGGTTCGGTGTCCGCCGCGCCGCTGCCGCCGTCCGCGGCGCCGCCATCGGCCGTGCCGCTGGCCGTATGGCCGCCATTCGGAGTCAGGCCGACTCTCGCGAGGACAGCTGCCGGCAGCTCGCCGTAGGCGGGTTCGCCGTGTTCGGCGAGATCAAGCCCCTCCTGTTCTTGCTCGGGGTCTACCTGCAAGCCGACCGTCTTGTCCGTGACCCACAAGATGATCCAGGTCATCACGAAGGGGTAGGCGATACCGGCGGCGGCCAGCACTGCCTGGCGGCCAAGCTGAGTCAGGCCACCCGGCTCCCCGGCCGCGTTCACGGCAAGGCTCGCGAAAACGCCGGTCAGCACGACCCCGATCAGGCCGCCGACCATGTGCACGCCCACCACGTCGAGCGAATCGTCGTAGTGGAAGATGTCCTTCAGGTGCACGGCGCTGTAACACAGCAGCCCCGCCGCCGCGCCGATGATGATCGCCGCCCACGGCGGCACGTAGCCTGATGCCGGTGTGATCGCGGCGAGCCCTGCGACAGCGCCTGTGGCGATCCCGGCGCCAGTGGGCTTGCCGCGGCGCCACCACTCGACGGCCATCCAGGTCAGCATTGCGGCCGAACCACCCAGTTGGGTGTTGACCAGCGCCGAGGCGGCGACCGATCCGGCGGAGAGCGCACTTCCGGCATTGAAGCCGAACCAGCCGAACCACAAGATCCCGGCGCCCAGCAGCACCAGCGGAATGCTGTGCGGTCGCTCGAGTTGGTGCCGCCGACGTAGGAACAGGGCTGTGGCCAGGGCGGCCGCGCCCGCCAGTTCGTGCACCACCGAGCCGCCGGCGAAATCGATCGCGTGCAGCCCGCCGGAGCCGAGGATGCCGCCGGCGCCCCATACCGCGTGCGCGAATGGGAAGTAGACGACCAGCGACCAGAGTCCGATGAAGACCAGATAGCCACGGAAGCGCATCCGCTCGCAGAATGCACCGGCGATCAGCGCCGGCGTAATAACGGCGAACTTCATCTGGAAGGCCATGTAGAGCAGAGCCGGGATGGTCGGGGCGTAACTGTTGGGCTTGGCGCCTACGCCGATCAGCATCGAGTTCTGCAACCCGCCGATCACGCCGCCGTGGTCGGTGCCGAAGGTGAGCGAGTACCCCACGATGACCCAGAGCAAGCTGATGATGCCGATAGCCACGAAGGACTGGACCATCGTCGCTATGACATTCTTCGCGCCGACCAGCCCGCCGTAGAACAATGCAAGCCCGGGCATCATGAACAGGACCAGAGCGGTCGAGGTCAGCATCCACGCGGTGTCCCCAGCATTGATGTGCATGCGTACTCCCCAAAGCGAACCGTATGCACCACGATGCAGGCAGCCCGCGGATGACTGGTATCGGCCAGAATGTCGCCCAGAACGGCTAGCCAAAACTCTAGGGGAACCATGCGGCTGCAGGAAGGTCCTCGAGGTTTCAACTTGGCTGCCGGTCAGGCTCGCGGGTTGGCTAGCCGTTCGCTCGGCGGCGCCGCCAGGCTGACCCTTCTCCTCAGCGCCGGGCGTCCGGAGCGTCGCTATGCCAGCGCACGATGCAGAATCCGTGCTGGATGGCTAGGGCGAGGCTGCCGGGGTCGAGGCGGCCGTCGTCGGAACGCGGGATGGGCACGAACCGCTTGAGGCTGGGGTTCTGCGCCGTCATGGCGTCGAGAAGTTCCTCGACGCTGTCAGGTTCGCGGACCAACTCCGGTCGGGCGAGCACGGTCTTGCCCCGCAACCTGAGGCGCACGGCCTCGCCGGTGCGCAGGTTGCTGGTCCATCGTCCTCCGCCTGGCGTCAGCATGCTGTGCTCGGAGCGGACGTAGCTGACTGGTTGGAGGTAATGCTTGCCGGTCTTTCGGCCGATGTGCTCGACCAGCATCAGCCGTCGGCTTGCTGGCGTGGCGAATGGTAGCCGGAGCAGCACGCGCATCGGAATGTTGACCAGACGGAAGATCGTGGCCCGGGCTTGTCGTCGCGGTAGGCGGCCGGTTGGTGTCGACATCGGTTCTGCCTGCCTCGCTTTCCGTGTATCGGCGGCTGTGGTTCTGGTCATGAGTCGCGGGTCGCGTCTGTGAGTACGTCGATGGCCTGCGGGGTCCACGGCTGGTTGGCAATGACGTAGGCATGGTCGATGCCGAGCGCGGCGAGTTCGGCGAGGTGCCTGGAGAAGGCTGCCGCACCGGCGGCGGGGTCTAGGCGAGTGCTGATGGTCTTCTCGATGGCGCCGTAAGGCCGGCCTGTTCGCAGTGCGCGGCCAGCACCTCGAGCTTGCGGCGCACGGTACGGCCGCCGTCGGGCACGTCGAACAGGTTGCAGGCTTCGGCGTACCGGGCAACGAGCCGCAGCGTGTGCTTCTCGCCCATGCCGCCGATAAGGATCGGCGGATGCGGGCGGCTGACCGGCCCTGGACGGCAGATCGGATGCCGCAGGTGGTAATGGCTCCCGCCGATAGGTCGCTCATCCCCGGCCCACATCGACAGCGCGATCTTCAGCGTCTCCTCCAGCCGGGCGAACCGTTCGGCGGCCGGCGGCATGGGCAGGCCGAGCGCAGCGGCCTCGTCGGTGGCGTAGCCAGCGCCGATCCCGAGCCAGGCACGGCCGCCGGAGAGCACGTCGAGCGTGGTGACCGCCTTGACCAGGAGAGCTGGCTCCCTCAGAGTCACCGGGCTGACCATGGCGCCCAGCCGAACCCGCTCACTGGCCGCGGCCAGATAGCCGAGGGTGGTGAACGCCTCGAACATCGCCGCGTCCGAGCGGCTGTTGGGGTCGGCTTGGATCAGGTGGTCGGGAACCCACACGGTGTCCACCGCTGCCTGGTCGGCGGCGCGGACTATCTCGCGCAGATCGAGGCCGTCGTAGTTGGTGAGGCCGATGCTGATGCGCATGGTACGAACATTAGAGACCGCACGGTTAGATGTCAAATGCTTAGAGAAAGAGCGCAAGCCGACTACGATGGCCGGTGTGTCACGACCTGACCGGCCACCGATCGGCCTCACCCTGGCCCGCACCGCCAAGACAGTCAGCCGTGCCTTCGGCGACTCGCTCGCTGAGGCCGGCGGCTCGCTGCCGATCTGGTTGATCCTGCTCGCGCTGAAATCGCGAACATACGCCAACCAGCGCGAGATCGCCGGCGCGGTTGGAATCCAGGGCGCGACCCTGACGCACCACCTCAATGCGATGGAGGCCGACGGCCTGCTCACCCGCGCCCGGGACCCGGCCAACCGGCGCGTTCACATGGTCGAGCTCACCGAGGCCGGGGAAGACCTGTTCCTCCGCCTGGCCCAGGCGGCGCGCGCTCACGACGAGCGGCTGCGGGCAGGATTGTCCGACACCGATATCCGCCGCCTCGACGAACTGCTGCACCGCCTGGCCAGCAATGTCGGCCTATGAGCTGGCAGTGCCGCTGGCCTCGCGTGAGAGGCCGAATCTCGGGGTGGTGGGCCGAGCCTCTGGCGCCACGATCCGTTATATATCGGGTTAATCGGCTGACCGCTCCCATCCTCCGATGGCAGCCCAGCCGCCGTGGCGGGACAGCTGCTCTCCTTCGTCGAGTATCTCGACCTCGATGTAGCCGATCACGTCCTCGCCGAGCACGGCGGACAGGCGGGTTCCGTTGATCGCGACCGAACGGCGAACGGACAGTCCTGCGATGGGAAGGGCCAGAACAGCAGCCAGTTGATGCCGCCGACATCACGCGCCGCATCACCCGCCCGCTCGTCGGAGAAGTAGCGGAGCAGGTGGGCTGCGGCAGCGATACGGCCCGCCTGGTCGGCGACCAGCGTGACCCGCGCCGCCACCCAGGGGTCCTCGATGAACTCGCCGGGCTGCCGTTCGAGCGCGGACAGGACCGTGCTCACCGAGACGCTCATGCCGGGCACCACCGCAGCGGCGTGGGAATTCACGAGCTGGGTGAGCTGTTCGCGGTCACTGCGGCGGAACCTGCGCACCTCGATGGCAGACATCAGCGGGCCTCGGACCTCCTGGCGTGGCTACCAGGGCACGTGCCGGTTGATCCACTTCAGTACCGGCCCGACGATCGGCCGCTCATGCCAGCCGCGCGACATGACCTGGCCGCGGATCGATTCGGCCGTTCCCCTGAGCCGGACGCGCATCACGGACGCCTGGTAATCCCTTGCCCGGCGGACGAGGAAACGGACGCAGTTGAGGCACACACCAACCTCAGGGTGATTCCCCAGCCGGACCAGGGCCGCCTGAGCAGTAAGCCGGCCGCAGCACCAGCATTCGCTCTTGCCTGTCCCGCCGGTCTCGTCAACAGCAGTCTCAGCCGTCATCGCCGCTCCCATGCACAGGGGAGATTCCAATCTAGCGAGCGCCGCCGCCGCCGGCCAGTTGCCAGGCAGCCGCTAGCGGGGCGAAGCGGGCGAGGCTGGCAGGACCTATCATTCGCGGCATGGAACGCTGCACCGGGGATGACGGCGCGGTCGGCGCCGATGGCCGCAGAGCCCGGGCGGCGCTGTCCGATCCGGGCCTTGCGGAGCAGGCCGTTCGAGCCTTGCGCGCGGAAGGCCGGCTGGCAGAGGCGGCGGAACTGGTGGACCGACTCGGCCCGTATGGCGTCGCCGACGGCGACGATGCCACGTTGTCGCTGGGTGCGGCAATCCTCGAAGCCTATGCGGACCAGTTCGCCCAGGCCGATCCTGGCGTTGCTGATGCCCTGTACCGGCGCGCGGCCGGCGAGCAACGGTCCTTCGCGGCAGCGGCAACCTCCGGCGGCGAGGGCATCGCCCGGATGGCCGACGCCGACCGCATCGACGCCAAGCGCCGCGCCTGACGCTGGCACGGCTGCGGCGCGAAGTGTCCGCGGGGATATGTTCAGGGGTTCCGGGTCGCGAGCAGCAGCCAGCGCTGGCCGTTCCATCGCTCGGCGACCGTGCGCGTTCCGACCTGGTTGACCGTCGCGGCGCCCACGGCCATGCACCTGGTCAGGCTCGTACACGCGACATCGGCCAGTCCGCCGCCGGGACCTGGGGTGGGCAGGATCCGCCAGGTGGTGCCGTTCCAGCTTTCGGCCACGTTGAAGCCCACGACCCCCTGCGGCCCGCCCTTGGCAAGGTAGTTGCCGACCGCCATGCAGGCTGACCTCGAGACGCAGGAGACCGCGGTGATGCCAGGACCGATCCCGAACGAGCCCGCTAGCTTCTGGGCCCGCCAATTCCGGCCGTTCCAGATCTCAGCGGTGTCGCTGCCGACCGCCATGCAGAACGAGGCACTCCTGCAGGACACCGTGTTCAGGCCGATACCGGGCGGGGTGAGCAGCCGCCAGCTCTTGCCGTTCCATAGCTCGGCCAGCGCGTTCGAGTTGCCCTGGACGGTGGGGAAGTAGAACCCGGTTGCCATGCAGTCGGTGGAACTGGCGCAGGAGACGTCGGTCAGCTCCCCGGATACGAATTGCCCGGGGCGCGGAACCTTGACCACCCGCCAAGTGGCCCCGTTCCACAGCTCGGAGAGCATGCCCCGGCCGATCGCCATGCAACGGACGCCGACGCAGGACACTCCGTTCTCCTGGCTGTCCGGCGGCAGGCTCGGTGTGGGCGTGACCCGCCAGCTGACGCCGTTCCAGACTTCGGCCAGCGTGATGGCATCTTCAGGGCCGCTGGAGCCGACGGCGACACAGTGGGCAGCGGACACGCACGACACGTCGGCCAGTCGGCTGCCGCCGGCGACGGGCGGCGCGGTCCGCTGCCGCCACGACAAGCCATTCCAGAACTGCGTCAGCGCGGCGAACCGGACCGACCTGGTGATGTAGCTGCCGACCGTGCTGCAGCGGATGGCCAGGGTGCACGAGACGGCTGCCAGCGCGTCGATCCGGTTCACGCGCAGTGCCAGCCACCTGGCGCCGTTCCACGACATCGCGAAGCTGCCGATGTCGGCGACGCGGCCGACCGCCATGCAGTTCGCTGAGCCGGTGCACGAAACGCCGGTCAGCGTCGTCGCCAGCAGCGGTGTGCTGAGCGGCTGCCAGAAGCTGCCGTTCCACGACTCAGCGGTGGTGCCGCCGACTGCCATGCAGCTTGCGGTGGCGGTGCAAGAGATCGCTGCCGGTGAGCCCGGCGGCGCGGGCAGCACCGTCCACGCGGCCCCGTTCCAGGACTCGGCCAGCGTGCCGGGGGCCGCGAAGCCGACCGCGACGCAACTCGTGCTGCTGACGCAGGACACGCCAGATAGGGCGGCATCTGCGCCTAGTGCGGGCATCGCGAGCATCGTCCAGGCGCTGCCATTCCACGACTCGGCCAGCGTGGCGATGGTGTTGGCCGACGGCTCGTACTGCCCAACGGCGATGCAGTCCGAACTGCTGACGCAGGAGACCCAGGACAGGCTTGCCTGGAGCGCCCCGGCCGGATTGAGCGGGTTGTGCACGGTCCAGGTCGAGCCGTTCCACGTCTCGCCGAGGGTGACCGCCTTCTTCCCGTTCCCTCTGGTGCCCACGGCGACGCAATCGGAGGCGGACGGGCAGGCGACCCCGCTGAAGCGCGGTGCGAGCACGGTGGTTGGCGTCTTCTCCAGGGTCCATGCGGTGCCGTTCCACCGTTCGGCGCCCACGCCGCCGACAGCCTGGCACAGGGAAGCACGCGGGCACGCAACGGCTGACAGGTCCTGGTCGGTGTTCAGCAGCGGCGTGGCCAGGTGCATCCAGCCCGCGCCGTTCCATTTCTCGGCGAGCGAATGCGTGCCGCCCTCGCCGAAGCTCCCGCCGACGGCCATGCAGTCCGCCGCCGTGATGCATGCCACGCCGCTGAGGTGCCCATCGGCACCCGGAGCACCTGGCCTGGGCATGGTTGCGGCCGCGGGGTCAGGACCGGCCGTGGCCCGGCTCATCGACGCCGCATTCGCCGTCGCCAGGATGCCCGCCCCGGACACCCCGAGAGGCGCCGTCACGAGAAGAACCAGCCCGGCGGCCAGCCCGCGCATTCGATTTGCCCGCCTCATGAGGCCCCCAGCCCGTTCGCGAGACCCGCTTCCGTGAGGCAGTCGTCGCACGAGTCGTTAGACAATAACTAGGAGACGCTCCCGAGGGCAGTCCGGTTGGCGAACCTGCAGGACCCAGCAAGCAGGCCTCGGATCACTGCCCGGTTGCGCGGGTACCCATGGAGCCGACCGGGATCCGCTCATACCGATCCGGCGCCCGGCCGCCGCTGCCGGGAGGCGGGATCGGCGCCGCGGGCCGCCGCGGGCCGCCGCCGCCCCGCGGCCGGTGACCGGGCAGTTCTGCGGTGGCCATTCCTGCCCAGGCGCCGAGGCCCGCACCGAGCAGCGGGAAGAGCATCAGCACGATGAGGTATGCGGACGCGTTCTGGCTGACGCTGACCTCGAACCGGTACAGGGCGCCCGGAGCTAGCTGCCGGACCGGGTATGCCCAGTAGAGGAGTCCGGTCTCATGGGGCAAAAGCGCCACCATCCCTGTCCCCAGAACCGAGACAAGCAGCGCTGCGACTATGCCCGCGCACAGGCCGGCGGCCAGGCCCTGCCGGGCCGGATCGGCGGCGGTGCGGCCCTGCCGGGCCGGATCGGCGGCGGTGGCCTCCCCGCCGGCGGTGACCTCCCGGCCGTCGGTGGCACGCTGCGCGGCCGCGAGGCCGGCCAGAATCGGCGCGCCCAGCAGCACAACCCAGGTGATCACGGTAGCGGCTACGGAGACCCCGGCAAGCCCGGCGTCGGTGAGGTGCAGGTTCGCCCGACCGTACATGATCAGGCCCGCGATCCCGCCGGCCCCGGTGCCGACGGCCAGGGTTGCCGGGGTTACTGGCGACCGGCGCGCCGTTACTGCGACGATCCACCCCGCGTAGATGACCATCATGGCCAGGAAGAGAACTTCGCCAGTCCACAGCGTTAGAGCGGACCACAGTTCGTTTCCATGGAGCGGCGGGTTGCCGAAGCGCTCGGCGCTCGCCTTCGCCACGACCAGCGCAAGGATCGCCGCATATCCGCCCGCCCGCAGGACGCGCGCCAGCCTGCTGGAGCCGGCCGGGCCCACGAGACGACGGGCGGCCCACGGGAGGCCCGCGAGCATCACGACGATCACGATCACGTCGACCCGGTTGATCAGCGTGGCCGGGCTGCCCGATGCACCCGGCCAGCCGATCCGCACCACGCCCGCGGCACCGGCCCCGAACAGCAGCCAACCGCCGATCCGGCGCGCCGTCCTGGCTTGCTTCACGGTCATCCACATCCCTCCGGCCAGCCATCCCAGCCGCCGCCGCCCGGCGGGCACCGCACCCGCCTCGGCCCAGACTGCCTCTGCCCATTCGCGCCGATCCGCAGGCAGCAGCCCAGCCGACCGCCGCAGCAGAGCGCCCATCACCCGGGTCAGCGCGTCCACGGCGCCACCTGCAGGCTCACCCGGCGACCGCCCTTGAGGCCCGCGCCCTCGCTGGCTCGACGAGCAGAAGGTTCGTCCTCCAGCGCCGTGCGGGCGCTGGCCCGCCCGTCAGCGGTCAGGCGGTACAGATGCCGCCGCGGCCGGCCAGCGGGCTGCTCATCCTCCCAGCACGCCTCAACCAGGCCGCGGTCAGCAAGCCGGATCAAGATCGGGTACAGCGTGCCCGACTTCAGGCCCGTGTCCTTCGCGATCGCGTACCCGTGCTGCCACCCGGACGGCTCCGCGCAAAGAACCGCGAGCACCGACAAGGTCTGCGCAGAGAAATGAGAACGGCCAGTCATGGCACGACTCTACCTAGGTAGAGCGTCGCCTGTCTATCCCGACTGAGGGCCACTTGTCGCACGCCTACGCGAAGCTCGGCGTCCGGTCCAGAGCGCATCTCGCGCACCATCTCGCGCCCGCAGCGCCCCTCGAGCCGCCACCGTAGATCGGACCGGTTGAGGCCGAACGGAATTCGATGGGGGATTCGATGCGGGGAATGGCAACCGGATCGCATGCTCGGGTCGTCCAAGCTGTCGGGTTTGGCGGCGGACACCGAAACGATCGGTCGCCGCCCCGGCCCGGATGGGGCGGCCTGCGCCGCCGACTCGCAATCTGCGAAGGGTAGTGCGATGACCGGAAGTGTTCAGGGCGAGGAGCGGGGCGGCCGCGGCTGGCGGTTCGTGGCGGTGACGGTACTGGCGGCGGCGGTGGTCGGGCCGGTCAGCGGTGCCCTGGCGTCGTCGCCTGCGCCGCCCGCCGGAGCGCTGGCTGCTGCCGGGCCGCCCGGGGCCCCGCTGGCCGGCCGGTCCGTTGCGCCCCGCGGCTGGGCGCCGGTGCCGTTCGGCCGCGCACAGCTGTCGGTACCAGGACAGTGGCCGGTCGAGACCCCGCAGCAGTTCTGGTGCCCGATGCCGTCGTCACGTGGAATGATCTTCGCCGGGACGATGCCCCGGATACCGAAAGGGGCAGGCTGCGCGCTAACCGCGAGCCTTGCCTGGATCGTTCCTGCTGGGCACATCCCGACGGGCATCAGGCACCGCAAGCCCACCGCGGTGATCCATGGCATCCCGGTCTACCGACTGCCCTCCGGGGACGGGTCCGTGCGGTACCTGGTGCCGGAACTGGGCGTGCGGGTGGGCGCCAGCGGACCACTGGCCCGGCGCGTACTTGGCACGCTTGCCCGCTCGCCGCTGTCGGTCGTGCTGAAGAGCGGCCCGGCAGGTCCGGTGCCATCCGACTGGACCTGGCACCTGTTCGGCGGCGTCCGGTTCGCGACCCCGCGGACCTGGAACACCCAGCGTGAGCATCAGTGGGCCACTTGCGGAACCGGGATCACGCCACGTTCGCTGCTGCTGATCGACGCGACCCGGCCGCCGGCCATCCTGCCGTGCCCCTATCCGTTTCCCACCGCTGCCGCTGAGCAGGCGCAACCAGGCCTGACCGTCGTGACCGGCAGGTTCGCGGCCAGGTCGGTCGGCGAGCACTTCACCCGCTGCCAGGTTCGGTACGGCGCCCGGTTCTGCCTGTCGTCGGTCACTGGCCAAGGCGGTTTCTTCAGCGGCGTGCTGATCTTCTCGGTCTCCCGGCCGTACCACGGCGCGACGTTCTTCCTGCTCGGACTCTCCGGATCAGGGGCCCGCGCCAGGACCATCTACGGCTCGCTGCGGCCAGTCCGGCACTGATTACACACGGCAGACTGAGCCATCGGTCAATCAGCGCACAATGACCGTGATCCGCCACAGCCGCTGGGCGATCTCGCAGGGTGGGCTGGTGTGCAAGCACCGCGCGTCGGTGCTGGAGAGAATCTCCGCGGTGCCGGCCAGGACCGCACGATAGCTCGCCCTGGCAGGTGCCGTGGACGGGTAGCCACCGCTCGCGTTAATCTCCCGCAGCGCCCCGGGCGCAAGGCCGGCCAGCCGGGGCCGGTCCCACCCGAGGCTGCTCTGGCCGCCCAGGACGACAGTGATCACCTGCCCAGGGACCAGCACGACGGTCGCGCCGTCATCTGATGTGGTGACGGTCACCCGGCCGGAGGCGCCGACCGTAATCCTGCGGTGGCCGGAAGGCGCCGGGGGCGCCGACGTGAACTTTCCGGGTCGTGGTGCGGCCGACACCGTCACCGTGACTCCCGTCCCCGGCCGCGGCGGATGCGCTGACCCGGGGCTCGCCCCGCTGCCGGCCGGCTGTCCGGTGACTCCCGCATGCCGCGACCGCCAAGAGGACGGCCCCGGCCATGACGGCATCGGAGGCGGACGTGAACGAGGCGGCCTTTCCTGGCTCGCATGTCCGTTTGGACGCGTTGGCCGCGCCTCAGGTTCCACAAGGGGCCATGCCCGGGCAGTGGCGGCAGCGCGCCGAGGCCGAGTTAAGCCTGGCCTCGGCGCGCTGCCTGAGACGGTCCGCTAGGTGACGGCCAAGATCAGCCTGCTGGAACCGAGAAGACCCGGCTAGCCCAGTTGGTGTCCGAACCCGCGGCCACGTTGGTCAGCTTGTGGATGTATTCGACTCCCATGTAGACGCGGCCGTTGAAGAACTGGCTCGCCGAGTAGTCACCGAAGCGGCAGGTGGGCCCGTTGTTGGATCCCGGATAGCAGGTGAAGTCGTCCAGCGGCGACGTCCCTGCCTGAGCGATGTGAATCCGGCCGACCGCGCCCTTGCGACCGTCGAACCTGATGTAGGCAGCGCTCGGGTAAGTGGTTGGCCCCGGCGACCGTGAAGGCCATCCAGCCCTTGCCGCGGGCGTTGACAGCGATCGACGGGTACAGCAGTTGCCCGTTGGCCCGGACGTAGCCGTTGCCCACGTTCTTAACCGAGATCGAGGTGTTGCCAGGCTTGGGGCGCAAGGCGAACCAGGCCAGGCCCGCGCTGGTGGCCGCGCCGCCCGTCTTCACGCCGGTGGCCATCTGGACGTAGAGAGTTCCGTTGGCATAGGTCACGTTCTGCTGGGTCTCGAAGCCGCTGTCCAGTGGCGATGCCACGAGCGCGCCGACCGACTTCCCGAACGGGATTGGCCCGCTCCGCTGGGTCGCTGGCGGCGGGATGCTGTAGCCCTCGGTGGAGACGCCTTTCTCTACCAGTCGCGGCGCCGTCGTGGACGGGCCGTTCAGCCTGCCGGTGTGCAGCAGCGCCCAGGTCTCCAGCGATGTATCGCTGGCTAGGTTCGCGTCGGCCTCGACGAAGTACTCAGTGTTCGGCGACCGTGACCCCTGTGTCGTCGACGCCGGTGCGAGGCGGAATCCGCCGAACGGGTCCGAAAATGTCGGCACGGTGTAGAGGAATAGCCTCGGCGACGGCCCGCCCTTGGCGGCCGCGATGAGGCCGCGCTTGGAGACCGCGAAGAGATCGGCCCCGTGGTAAAAGCCCTCTCCGAACTCGTTCACGGTGATGTAGAAGCCGTTGTTGTCGGCTCCGATCATGTCGAAGTCACCAGTGCACGGACAGTCCGCGGGAACGATGAACCCGGCGCCGGTCGGGATCGAGAAGATCGTGTAGCTGCCCAGTCCGTTAGTCGTCTTGCTGACCGCGACGAACTCGCGGCCGCGCGGCCTGAAGCTGAACGTGAAGTCCGTGATGAACCAGTGCTTCGTCTGCGGGTCCCAGTACACCCGCGGGTCGGACGGGCAGTTGACCGGGAAGTTGTTGCCCGTGCATGGTCCGAGGCCCATGAACTTGTCGGCGCCCACTGGCGGGGTCAACGCGCGGCCCGATGGCCTGAACGCCCGCAGGCTCAGATTCAGGGACTGAATGACAATGGGGCCAGCCGAGCTAGTGCCGACCGCCAGGCCATGGTCGGGCGGCGAGATATCGAACCCGAAATTGGTCTCATTGGCCGTGTGGTCCATTCCATTGAAACCCTGTTCGCCCCGTACGTTCCCGGCGAATCCAGTCACCCGGGTGACATTCGGAATCTTGGCGGCTGCCCGCGCTGCGGGAGCACTCGACTTCTTCACGAACGATGGCAACATGAGCGGCATCTCCCGTGGCGCACCCAGTACTCGCGCGGCGCGCGGCCGGGCTGCAGCCTGGGCGAGCGCCGCGAAGTTGACCGTACCGACCTTGGTGATGTGTACGGCGACTCCCCGGCTGGTCACTCGCGGCTGGGCCAAACGCGAGCCACCCTGCGCGGCAGTGGCTGCCGTGGCCGTCGCGCCGAGCGTCGCGACGGCGCCCGCTCCGATGAGGGCAGCCAGCGCGCGGGTCCGGCGCTGTACAGGTGACCCGATACGCCATTTGCTCATGCTTCTCACTATCTACTCCCTTTCCTTGCGTCTGGACCGTCTTTAACAAGCGCTATAAACGGAGTGCAATGGCAAGTTAACGGGTGGGACCTCGATCGCGCGGCCACTGACCGTTGTCGAGCCTACTGTTTCGGGTTACTCGGACCCAGTCGACTCGCCACCGCAGCGGCCATTCACCCGGGTCTTACCCTGCCCGTTGCTGCACGATGGCCAGGCTGTGCCGGGTGGTCGGGCCGGTCGCCAACGCTGACGCGATCAGTCCGGCCGGGATTGTCACCACGACAGGGATGTCACTGCTGATCATGGTGCCGTTGCCCAGCTGCCCGAACTGATTGTGCCCCCAGGTCAGGACGCGGCCAGCCCGGGTAAGGGCCAGGCTGAAGCCGCCTCCGGCGCTCACCGCGAGGACCCTTGCACCCGCCGGGAGTCTCACCCGGACCGGGATGTCGCTGTTGGTCCTGGTGCCGTTGCCCAGTTGGCCGAAGGCGTTGCTGCCCCAGGCCAGCACATGGCCGGCCGAAGTCAGGGCGAGGTTGTGCAAGCTGCCGACGCCCACCGCCGTTACCTCCGTTCCGGCCGGGAACCTGACCCGGACCGGGAGGCTGCTGCTCCGCCTGGTGCCATTGCCGAGTTGCCCGAAGCCGTTATCGCCCCAGGCAAGTACATGGCCGGCCGAGGTGAGTGCGAGGCCGTCAAACCCGCCAACCGCGATGGCGGTCACCCTTACTCCCTTGGGCAGCTTCACCCTGACCGGGACGTGACTCTCGGTCCTGGTGCCATCGCCCAACTGCCCTGAGCCGTTGTGCCCCCAGGCCCAGACCTGGCCGGCGGCGGTGAGAGCCATGCTGCAGTTATAGCTGGCACCTACCGCGATCACTCTGGTTCCCGCGGGAAGCTTCACCCGGACCGGGCTGTGACGGTCCATTGTCGTGCCGTCACCTAGCTGGCCGTACTCGTTGTCCCCCCAGGCAAGTACCTGACCGGCGGCGGTGACGGCCAGGCTGTGGACGCCGCCGGCACTGATCGCGATCACCGTCGTTCCCTGCGGGAGCTTCACCTTCACCGGAGTGTGACGGTCGATCGTCGTGCCGTCACCCAGTTGCCCAGCGGAATTGTGTCCCCAGGCCAGCACCTGGCCGACGGAGGTCAGCGCCAGGCTGTGCTTGCCGCCCGCGCGCACCGAGGCCACCGCGGTCCCGGCAGGCAGCTTCACCGCGACCGGCGTGTCGCTGGTGCCAGTAGCGCCGTCGCCGAGCTGCCCGTTGTGGTTATCTCCCCAGGCCAGTAACGACCCGGTCGCGGAGGCCGCAGTTACCGTCGCCGCGGCGCTGCCGCGAGCGATCATGGTCGGGATCGCCAGGATGGCCATGAGCGGAACGACCAGGCTCGCGGCTCTCGGCCACCGTCGGCTAGTGCGGACCATCGGCTGACGTGTCAGCGCCTTCATTGTTGCGCCTCCCGGTTCCGAATCGGCGACTTGGGGCCAAACGGATGGCATTAATGCACCCGCCAGATACCAGAATCCAACATTCTCATAGGCAGCACTAAGCCGGTCGTCATTCTCGCACAACGTCAGCAGGCCAATTATGGCTGGCCGCCTGCTGGCTGCATTTCGGCCGTTTCTTGCCGTTGACACGGTATTCATGCCCCCGTCGTCCTTCCGCGACGCGTTCGCTGACCTCGGCGGTCGCTGGCGGCCGTCGCGGGTTGACGGCGGTCAGGTTTCTCGGTACGTTACTCAAGTAATGAACCAAGGAACGACGAAAGGAGCCGGGCCGTTGCGGGAGATGGCCGGTCTCGATGAGGCAGCTCCGCTGTTCGTCCAGGTCGCTGAGCGGCTGGCCGAGGAGATCGCGGACGGAACCCTGGCCGACGGCGAGCGGGTGCCGTCGACGAACGAGCTGGCCGCCTACTACCGGATCAATCCGGCCACCGCGGCGAAGGGGATCAGCATGCTGACCGATGACGGGCTGCTGGACAAGCGGCGCGGCATCGGGATGTTCGTCGCGTCTGGCGCCCGCGCGCGGCTGCTGGGCGAGCGCCGCGGGCGGTTCGCCCAGCGCTATGTGCAGCCGTTGGTCGCCGAGGCCGATCGGCTTGGGATTGACGCCGATGAGCTGGTGGCGCTCATCCGAGAATCCAGCTGCGTGCAGGAAGGAACCAGGCCATGACACCAGCGATCTCGGTGGCCGGGCTGTCCCGCCGCTACCGCGGCCAACTCGCCCTTGACGACGTCAGCTTCGACATAGAGCCTGGGTCGATCACCGGGCTGCTTGGCCGCAACGGCGCGGGCAAGACCACGCTCATGCGGATCGTGGCCGGCCAGGAGTTCCCGTCAGCGGGCAGCGTGACGGTGCTCGGGGGCAGCCCGGTGAAGAGCGACGCGCTGCTGCACCGGATGGTCTTCGTCAGGGAGGACCAGCGCTACCCGGACAACGGGAGCTGGCCGGCCTTCCAGGTCCAGCACGCGCTTCGGGCGGCCTCCTGGTTCTACCCCGGCTGGGATGCCGCGCTGGCGGAGGTGCTGCTCGCCGACTTCGGCCTGCCGCGAGGCCGGGCGGTCAAGCGCTTGTCCCGCGGGATGCGCTCGGCGCTGGGCATCGTGATCGGTCTGGCCGCCCGGGCCGAGGTGACCTTGTTCGACGAGCCGTACGCGGGACTGGACCCGGTGGCCAGGACGCTGTTCTACGACCGGCTGCTCGCCGACTTCACCGCCCATCCCCGGACGGTGCTGCTGTCGACCCACCTGATCGACGAAGCCGCCGGCCTGCTGGAACGGGTGCTGGTGGTCGACCGGGGCAAGGTCGTGTTCGACGCAGACGCCGACGATGTGCGCGGCGCGGCGACCAGTGTGAGCGGCACGGCCGTCGCGGTGGCGGAGTTCACCGCCGGGCGAACGGTCTGGAACCGCCGCCGAATCGCCGGGCAGGAATCGGCGGTGGTGGACGGCCTGCTGGACGATGCCGACCGGGCTCGCGCGGCCACGCTGCGATTGAGCCTGGAGCCGCTGACCATGCAGCAGGTCGTGGTCCACGCGGCCGCCAAGCCCGCAGCGGAGGCGCGGGAAAGGACGAGCGCATGAACTGGAGCACAGTCGTCAAGGTTGCCCGCTTCCACCTGGTCGACCGGTTCAGCTACACGGCACTGCCCTGGGGCGTCCTGGCATTCGTCTTCGCGGTGTGGCTGGTACTCCTGGCAAGCGCGGGAGGAGGTTCCCGGCAGGTCCAGACCGTCGCGGTCGTCACCATCTACTTGTTCTTCTTCATAGTGGGTGCGCTAAGCATCTTCCGCTCGCTGCCGTTCGCGCTCGCCCTCGGGGTGGGTCGGCGCTCTTACTATGCCGGGACCGCGCTGCTCGCGGTCAGCCTCGCCGCGGCTTACGGGCTGGCGCTCGCGGTGCTGCAGGTCATCGAGCAGGCCACGGGTGGCTGGGGCGTCGGCCTGCACTTCTTCCGGGTGGCCTACATTCTGCCAGGGCCGTGGTACCTCACCTGGCTTACGTCGTTCATCCTGCTGGCCCTGATGTTCAGCTACGGCATGTGGTTCGGCCTGGTCTACCGGCGCTGGAACCTGATTGGCCTGCTCGCCTTCGTCGCTACCCAGGTCATCGTGCTGGTCGCCGGCGTCGTGATCACGAGCCACGTGAACGCGTGGCCAGCCATCGGCCGATTCTTCGCCACCCTCAGCGCAGCCGGCCTCACCGGTATGCTCACGGTGCTCGCGGTGCTCATGCTGGCCGGCGGGTACGCCGCCATGCGCCGCGTCACCGTCTGACCCGAACCAGCCAGCGAAAAATTTCCGGCGACATCAGCAACCACATCACGTCGACGGCATCATCCTGGCTGGGGCCGGGCCACAGCGGGCCCTTGGTGGTGAGGACCTCCACCCAGAGGCCCGAGCGGGAGAGATCACAGCGGCCGGCCAGGTTCGGTTGATGGGGAGCCAAGCGCGCCCCCGGCCAGCGCACGGAACGCGGTCACTGCGGTGGCGACGAGGATGGCCGCGGTGGCGAGCCCCGCGGCGGCGGTGAGCCTGTCGCCGGTCAGGACGAGCGCGAGGGCGCCGGGGATGGCGATGAGCAGGAGGCCCGCTGCGAGATGGCCTGGGGTGGCGAGCTTAGCCCGGAGCCACAGGAGCAGGACGCCGATGGTCACCGCCACGGTGGTGATGGTCAGGTCGGGTCGTCCTGCCGCGGTGACGATGAAGGGGAGCGCGAAACTAGCCGCGAGTTGCAGGACAGTAGCGACGGTGATTGACCGTTCGAGGCGATGCGCGTCCGGTCCGCCTGGCCTTGGCGCCAGGCCGCGGGTGGCGAGGGTTCCCCAGATCGCCAGGGTGGCAGCGCAGGCCCCGAGGACGAGGGCGGCTGGCAAGCGGCCTGGCCAGCCAGTGGCCAGCGTGCCGCGGATGATCCACAAGACGGCGAAGGCGAGCTGGATGTCTGAGCCGACCCGGGCGACGCGGCGGCGCCACGCTGCCTTGGCTGCCGCGGCGGGGCCGGCGATCACCTGCAGGCTCATGGCGTCTCCTCCGTCTGCCGAGCTCCGGCACCGGGCGTGGTCAGGTACGGCGCGAGGACTGCCAGCACGATGTCGGCGCCCCTGGCCACCTGCTGCGGATCCTGTGCGTCCCCGGTGATCTCCAGGAACGGCAGCCAGGCGCTGCCGATCAGCCACAGCCCAAGCGCCAGGTCGGCCATCGTGGCCGGCGCCTCGGGCAGCCGGATGACCCCCTGTGCGGCGAGCCGTTCCCCGAAGGCGATCCACTGAGCAAGCCGGCGGTCATACACGTCCCGGTAGCTGGCCAGCAGTTGCGGGTCGGCGCGCAACAAGGCAAGCAGTTCCCGCTCGGCGAACCGGTATTGCCAGGCCAGGTCCATGCTATTGATCAGGTTGGCCCGGAGGCTGGCAAGCCCGGCCTCCTGGCCACGGCCAACTTCCCATAGATCCTCGTGCGCCGCCGCGTACCGCTCGTGCAGCGCCCGGATGATCTGCTGCTTGTCCGCGAAGTGGTAGTACAGGTTGCCCGGGCTCAGGCCCGCCTCGGCGGCGATGTGGTTCGTGCTCACCGCTCCCGTGCCCCGCGCGTTGAACAGCGTCAGCGCCGCGTCGAGTATCCGGGCTCGCGTCAGTTCGGACTTGGCCATTCGGGCCGGGCGTTCCGCCTCATCAACTCGAGCGTTTTTAGTGCTCATGCTCTAATTAGAGCATGAACTCTAGAACAACGCAAGGCGCCGGCGGACCTGGCCGGAATGACTAACGTGGAGTTCGGACAGGCCGACAACTTCGCGCTGGCGTTCGGGCCCGCCAGGTTTCGCCGCCGTTCGCGCCGACCCGCAGACGGTCTACGTTTACTCGAGTCGCCCGGAGCTGACCGACGGCTTCATCAACAAGACCTTCAAGGGAACCGGCCGGAAGCTCGCGGTCTGATCAGGCTGCGCTGGTCGTCTGGATCGCCCAGAAGTCTGATGCCAGTGAGCCGGCTGTGACGTAGAGGTAGGGGAGCTCGAAATACCCGCTCTGCCCCCAGCTTGTCCCCCAGGAATTGCGGACCCGGAACCGGTCTACCGCGTCGTCGTACCCGACGAGGACTACCGCATGGCCGCCTACGACCTGATCGCTGGGCGCCGGCATCGGGACGATGCCGGTCGTGGCGACCTCGGGCGACTCGAAGGCGCTGTAGACCGTGAACCCGAACACGATCGGCGTGCCGCCAGCCAGCACGCTCTTCAGCGACCACAGCACCTGGGGAGCGGCCTGGTAGATAAGTACCCGGTCCTGCAGCGCGTCTGTGTAGTCCTGCTGCGGAGGTGGCGTGGCAAACGTCGTGATGTCATAAGGCCAGTCAGTCTCCGGGCAGACTCCGAGGTGCGCCACAGCCTTGACGCCGTCGCGGATTTGAGCGCCGGAGTCCTGATCCACCGACCCTTCAATCACCCGTTCCTGGTAGTAGATCCACAGCCGACTCGGGTCGAGGAACTGACCTGTCTGCCGATGATTATCAAAGTCAACCGCAGCCGCGATGGCATTACCGGTGCAGCTGCCCAATTGGCCCTGGTCGTATACGGGCGGCATATGTGGCTGGATGGATAGGTCGGCCGAACTTGGCAACGCGGTAATCGCCGGCACTTCAAGCCTGGCATCCCGCAGGTCAGGCAGATCGCGTACCCAGCCGTACCGAGCAATCTTGCGTTGTGCTGGCATCACAGATCCTTCTTTGCGGGTTACCTTAGAGCCGTTCGGCGCGGCCGGTAGTTGATCAGGCGACCGACCTAGTCAACTGGCGGCAGCGGTCAGAGTCAAGCAGGGTGTGCACCGCGAATCGTCAACGGCCAGGAATCGTTTCCCCAGCGCGGGTCCTGGGCGGCGAGCCGCCGTTTCATATGCCGGGCACCGGCAGGAAGGGAACAGATATGAGTGCGTCCGACTCCGTCATCCGGCTCGTGGTGCGTGGCGACGACTTCGGCATGTGCCACGCGGTCAACGAGGGCATCCGGCGCGCCTTCACCGAGGGGATAGTCACCACCGCGTCCACCATGGCGCCGTGCCCGTGGTTCGGTGAGGCCGTGAAGATCACGAAGGAGATCGGGATTCCGCTTGGGGCGCACCAGACCCTGACCTGCGAGTGGGATTACTTCCGGTGGCGCCCGCTCACCGGCGGGCCCTCGCTTGTCGGGGCGGATGGCACGTTCCGGCCGTCCGATCGAGCTAGCCAGGCAGCACGTTGAGCACGGCGAGGTTGTCCGCGAACTGGTCGCCCAGGTGGATCGGTTCGCATCGGCTGGCCTTGGCCTCGACTACCTCGACCATCACATGGGCTCCGTGCTTCCTGCGGCCTACGCCGAGGTGTCGGAGCAAACTGGCGTCCCGTTCCTGTACTCCGAGGATGTCCGCCGCGGCCTGGTCAGCGTCAGCGAGCTCAGCGCACGGGATGCGGCCGGCAAGAAGGCGTGGCTGCTCGGCTACCTCAGCGCGCTGGTGCCTGGCGCGCACCTCCTCGTGTGCCACCCCGGCGTCGAGAGTTCTGAACTCGACTCGCTCACCGCGCCCGGCTCGGTTCCGTATCGCTGGGCGGCGGAGTACCGGCTCGCTGACCTCGAAGTGCTTACCGATCCGCAAGTACGAGACCTGATCGGCGACCTCGGGATCAGGCTCTGTTCGCTGCCGGAAGCACTCTCGGGCCGTTGACGCGAGTCAAGGCCGACGCGCCTGCCGGTCGTACAATGACGAGAGAGGCGGCGCGCTGAGTACTGAGCTGGCTGAGCACAGAGCTTGGAGACACGTGATGGCTCATCAACGTCTGGGCGGGACCGATGGGATAGCTGTGTCAACTGCCGATGGCAGGCCATGAGCAGCCCGCCGACCGTGCTGGTCAGCCGCCGCGAGACCTTCAATGCGGCGCATCAGCTATGTGACCCTTCCCTCTCAGATGAGGAGAATCGCCGGCTATTCGGGAAATGTTCGAATCTGCACGGGCACAACTACGTTCTCGACGTGGTCGTGGCGGGCCAGGTCGATGAAGCCAGCGGCTACGTCGTGGACCTGAAGCAACTGTCGGCCGTCATCTGCAAACTGATCGTCCAGGATGTTGATCACCGCAACCTGAATGCCGACGTGCCCTGGCTCAAGGGGTGCATTCCGACGGCCGAGAATCTCGCCCTGGCGTTCTGGGGCAGGCTCAGGCCCGAGCTGCCCGAGGGGCTGTTGCGGTCGGTCCGCGTCACGGAGACCGACAAGAACTGGGCCGAGGTTGGTGATTACGTCTGAGCATGCGGCCCGCTCGGGCAAGTACCTGCGCAGCCGCTATACAGCTGGTGATCTTGACGTGCTCACCGAGGAGGAGGCGAGGCGTTTCCTGCGCGGCGGGCTGGGCGATCCGCGCGCGGACGTCCCGCTGGCCTGGGAGCTGTTGTACCGGCTCGAACCCGAGCTTTTCGAACGGCTTGCCAGCGCGGAGCATCTTCATCCCGGTGTACTCGGCTGGCTGCCGCGCACCGCGAGCCGGATTGTCGAGGTGGGGGCCGGGACCGGTCGGCTGACGCTTGAACTGCTGGGCAGTGGGCGCGAAGTTGTGGCGATCGAGCCCGCGGCACCGTTCCGCCAGATCCTGCAGCGAAAGCTCGCAGCAGCCGATCATGAGCACTGCGCGAGGGTGGTGCCCGGATTCCTTGACGACCTGCCGGTGACTAGCGACTTCGCGGACCTGGTGGTGGCATGCTCGGTCGTCACGCCCGCCACCGGGCACGGCGGCGATGCTGGCCTGCGGGAGATGGAACGGGTGTGCCGGCCAGGTGGTTGCGTCGCCATTGTCTGGCCGAACAACATTGACTGGCTCGCCGGCCACGGTTACGAGTACGTGAGCTTCCCGGGACCGATGTCGGTCGAATTCGCCAGCTACCGCGAAGCGGTTCAACTAGCGGAGATCTTCTATCCCGACGCGAGTGCAGAGATTCGCCGCCGCGGCAGCCGGCATGTTCCCTATGAGGTCATCGGGGTTAATCCGCCGCGTGACATCGCCTTCAAGATCATGCCCGAATGAGGGTCGCCGTCGTCGCGCCGCTCGTGTCCGCCATCCGCGAGCCGCAGGAAGGCGGATCTCAGGCATTCGTATCCGACCTTGCCCGTGGCCTGGCCCGCCGAGGTCACGAGGTGCACGTCTACGCCGCCAGCGGATCGCGGATACCGGGGGTCGCGGTGATCGACGCCGGAATCGATCCCAGGTCGCTGGCGGCCACCCGCTACCGGGCAGCGGGCGCAGGCGGCCGCGACCCGGCGCCGGCCGCCGATGCCTTTGCCCGCGTCTACTCCCGAGTTCGGGAGACCAGGTACGACGTCATTCACAATCACGCGTTCGACGCTCCGGCGATCGGCCTGGCCGACGAACTCGGTGCGCCCGTCGTGCACACGCTCCATCTGCCGCCCGACCCGGATATCGTCGCCGCCCTGCGTAACGCGGACCGCCGCGCCTCGCCGCCGGCCGTCGCGGCGGTATCGGCGTTCCAGGCGCGCGCCTGGGGCCAGGTCGTCACGGTGGACGCGATCCTGCCGCCGTATGTGCCGACCCGGGCCATCTCCTGGTCTGCCGCGGCCGGGGCTGGCGCCGTCTTCGCTGGCCGGCTGAGCCCGGAGAAGGGGGCCGCCGAAGCGATCGAGATCGCCCGGCTGGCCGGCATCGCGATCGAGGTGTACGGCGACGCCTACGATCCGGAGTACGCCCGCCAGCAAATCGACCCGCGACGGGATACGCCGGGCGTGCGGATTCACCGGGGCGTGCCCAGGGCGACGCTCTGGCAGGCCATGGCCCGTGCGGCGGTCATTCTGTGCCCGGCGAAATGGGACGAGCCCTTCGGCATGGCCGCCGCTGAGTCGCAGGCCTGCGGTACGCCAGTCGTCGCGTTCACCCGCGGCGGCCTTGGCGAGGTGATCGTCGACCAGGTGACCGGCTTCCTGGTGGCGCCCGATGACATCCCGGCCGCCGCTGACCGCGTCAGGCGCGTCGGCGCCATCTCACGTTCCGCGTGCCGCGATCACGCCGAACGCCATCTCGACCTGGAACGGAGCCTGGATGCCCACGAGCAGCTTTACCAGCGAG
Source organism: uncultured Actinomycetota bacterium (assembly GCA_963720595.1). Classification (GTDB taxonomy): domain Bacteria; phylum Actinomycetota; class Actinomycetes; order Streptosporangiales; family Streptosporangiaceae; genus Chersky-822. Next base: position 233,321 of record CAVRFY010000002.1, read on the forward strand.
TCGTCACGTCCCGCGCCGGGCGCCCGTGCGGCGGGTGATCCGCGGCACTGGCTGGCCGGACGGCTGGCGGTGGTCACGGGCGCCAGCCGGGGAATCGGCGCCGCGACCGCCGAGGCTATCGCGGCGGCCGGTGCTCACGTCGTCCTCGCGGCCCGTGACCTCGACGCCCTGGCCGGCGTTGCCGCGCGCATCCGGGCCGCGGGCGGTGACGCCACGGCGGTGCCGACCGATGTCAGCAGCGCGTCTGACGTCGAGCGCCTCTTCGCCGCAGTCGCGCAGGTCGGAACACCGGCCGCCCTGGTCTGTGCGGCCGGCGTGCTGACCTCGGCGCCGTTCGCGCAGACGACCCAGCGGATCTGGGCGGAGATGCTGGCGGTCAACTTGACCGGCTCCTTCCTGTGCTGCCGCGCGGCCTTCGACGCCATGGTCCTGGCCGGCGAGGGACGGATCGTGACGATCGGTTCGCTCTCCGGCGTTTATGCCACAGAGAAATTCCCCGGACTGGCCGCATACAACGTCTCCAAGTACGGCGTCATCGGGCTGACCGAGGCGATCGCCGTCGAGGGCAAGTCCCACGGCATCACCGCCATTTGCGTGAGCCCGGGGGCGGTGGACACCCAGATGCTGCGCCGGGCCAATCCCGAACTGCGCCCTGGCCTCACGCCCGCCGATGTCGGTCAGCTGATCGTGGCGTTGCTGGACAGCCCGCTCGCCGCGGCCAGCGGGGCGAACATCCCGCTGTTCTCGAACGCCTAGGATCGCGGGCTGGCCGTGCGGACCGCACTCATGTGGCGCCGGTCGCCATCGACCACAGGTCATCCTGGTCGCTCTCGAGACGCCCGCGTGCGGGTCGCGCTCGCGATGCGACCAGGCGGGCGCATGCCGCCATCTCCGAGTCGGCGTCTAGCTCCGGGTCGCCCCCGCGGTCCAGCCCGACGGCTGCCTGCACCACCCCTTCATTCAGGTAGAAACCCACCAGCTTGCCGTCATCCAGGCTGCCGCGGAACACGAAGTCGTCCCACTTCGTCACATGGCCGACGTACTCAAGCTTGTGCTCGTACTGATCGGACCAGAAGCTGTGCACGTAGTCATAGGGCTTGGTCGAGCCGAGCATGGACCTCGCGGCCGCGGCGCCGTGCTTTTCCGCGTTGTTGTAGTGCTCTACGCGAACCCGCCCAAATAGCGGGTGGAGGTGGTTCGCCACATCGCCGGCCGCGTAGACGTCCGGCGCGCTGGTCCGGCACAACTCGTCCACGAGAATTCCGTTGGCCTGCTCCACCGACGGTCCTGACAAGGCGGGGGGAGCGGGCTCTATCCCGACGCCGGCGACGGCGAAATCGCACGGCACGCGAACCCCGTCCGCGGTGACGGCCGCCTCGACTCGCCCGCTGCCTTCGAACGCGGCGATCTGGTGGCCGGCGAGCAGATCGACGCCGTTCGCACGGTGCATGGCGCCGATCACGGTGCCGATCTCGGGGCCCAGGACCCTCGCGAGCGGGACTGCCCCGGGAAATATGGCTGTCACGTGCACCCCGAGCTGGGTCAGTGAGGCAGCGACCTCGCAGCCGATGAAGCCCATGCCCGCGATCACCGCGCGCCGGCCTGGCACGGCCGCGCGCTTGATCGCGTCGCACTCCGAGACGGTGCGCAGGTAGTGGACGCCGGGCAGGTCGGCACCGGGAACCGTCAGCCGCCGGTTGCGGCCGCCGGTGGCGATCAGCACCTGGTGATAGCCGATTTGCTGGCCAGAGCCGAGCAGCACCTTGTGCTCGGCGGTGTCTACCTTGGCGACCTTGCTCTCGCCGGGCCGCTCGACATCGTGCTCGTCATACCACTCCGGCGGCCTGACATACCAGCCGGCCAGATCCTCCTCCGAGCGAAGGTATGTCTTGGACAGCGGGGGCCGGCCGAAGGGGATACCAGGTTCTCCGCTGACGAGGGTGAGCCGGCCGCGGTAACCCTCCTGGCGGAGGGTTACCGCGGCGTTGCCGCCGGCGATCCCGCCGCCGACGATCACGATCGAGGTTGAACCGCTGCCTGCAGCCATGCCGTGCAACCTCCCCGGGTCGCGGCCTCAGAAACTCACCGCCGCGCGAGCCCAGGCCTGCCGGTCAGCGCGCGACCGTATCCGCGCGGTGCGGCAGCTTCCAGCCCGGCCGGACGAAGTGGCAGGTGTAGCCGGCGGGATACCTTTCCAGGTAGTCCTGGTGCTCGGGCTCGGCCTCCCAGAACGGTCCGGCAGGCTCGACCTCGGTGACCACCTTGCCCGGCCACAGGCCCGAGCTTTCCACATCGGCGATCGTGTCCTCGGCGACTCGTCGCTGCTCGTCGCTGGCGTAGAAGATGGCCGACCGGTAACTGGCGCCGACGTCGTTGCCCTGCCGGTTCATGGTTGTCGGGTCGTGGATCTGGAAGAAGAACTCCAGCAGGTCCCGGTAGGAGATCTGCTCCGGGTCGAAAGTGATCTCGATCGCCTCGGCGTGGCCGCCGTGGTTCCGGTAGGTGGCGTTCGGCACGTCGCCGCCCGTATAGCCGACCCTTGTCGAGATCACGCCGGGGCGCTTGCGGATGAGGTCCTGAACTCCCCAGAAACAGCCGCCCGCCAGGATGGCCCGCTCAAGTTTGCCGCTCATCGTGATCCGCTCCTCGTGCTGTCTGGCTGCTCGATCCGCGGCGCGGTGCGCCGGATCCGGACACCATGCACAGCACCGGCGGCGACCGTGCTATTTCCCGGACGCCTCCCGGCATGCGTCACAGGTCTTGTAATTATGTAATCATGAATTTAAGGCCGGGAGCGTCTGAGCCAGCGGAGCATCCAGGGAAGGAGAGTGAAGTGAGCGGTGATCAGAGGGAAGAGCGCACCCTAGCGAGCGGCCGCGGCCGGCTGGCGGAGGTGATAGCCACCAGGGGAGGGCTGGCGGCGCCGGAGGCGCCGTTCGTGATCGAGCACCGTGAGGCGCTGATCTACATGCTGTGCGAGGCCGCCGAGCTCGAGCACGGCATCATGTGCCAGTACCTCTTCGCGGCGTTCTCGCTCAAGCAGTCAGCGGACGAGGGGCTGACCAGCCGAGAACTCGATGCCGTGCAGCGCTGGCGCCAGCAGATCGCCCACGTGGCGGCGCAGGAGATGCTGCACCTGGCGCTGGTGCACAACCTCCTGTCGGCGATCGGCGCGGCACCGCACCTGGCGCGGCCGAACCTGCCGGCGCCGGCCTCGCACTATCCGGCCGGCGTCCAGTTGGCGCTGATGCCGTTCGGCGAGCAGGCACTGCGGCACTTCATGTTCCTGGAGCGCCCCGAGGGGATGGCACTCGAGGACGCCGACGGCCTGGCCGCGATGGGGCTCGCGGCTCCGGCAATGAACGAGCGTGACATCGTCCCGCACGGCCAGGACTTCGCGACGGTCGGGCACCTGTACCGGTCCATCGAGGCTGGCCTGGATCGGCTGTCCGAGAAGCACGGTGAGGACTGGCTGTTCGTCGGGCCGCCCAGGGCGCAGGCGACCGCCGCGCAGTTCGGCTGGCCGGAACTGGTCCCGGTCATCGACCTGGCCAGCGCCCAGCGGGCGATCGAGGAGATCCTGGAGCAGGGCGAGGGTCCTCGTGGCGACTGGCGCGACGCCCATTTCGGACAGTTCGTCGCGATCCTGGACGAGTACCAGCAGCTCCGTGCCGCCAACCCGGACTTCGACCCGGTCCGCCCGGTGCTGGCGGCCAACGTCCGCCCGCCAGAGCGGGACGTGGACGTGCCGTTGATCAGCGATCCGCTGACCGCCCGGGTGACGGACCTGTTCAACGTCGGCTACGAGATCTTGCTGCAGATCTTCGAGCGGTTCTTCGCCCATACCGAGGAGACCGACGCCCAGCTGAAGGCTCTCGCCGACGCGACCGTCGGCGCTGATGCTGCGGGTGATCAAGCCGCTGGGCGACCTGATCACCACGCTCCCGGTCGGGCCGGAGCATCCCGGCAATGATGGCGGGGCCGAGCTTCGAGCTGTTCTACGAATCCGACTACCTGATGCCGCACCGGGAGGCGGCCTGGGCGCTGCTGGCCGAGCGACTGGATGAGGCCGCCTGGCTATGCGATGCCATCAGACCGGCCGCGGCCAGCCGCTTCGCTCGGCAGCTCGAGCCGGTGCTCGTCGCCGATGCGGGAGATCTCGCGGACCCTGGCCGCGCACCTGCCCGCGGGCAGCGCGCACGCTCGGCTGGCCGACGAAGCAGGCCCGCTGGCACCGGACGAACTCGTCGAGCTTGCCCGGCGGGCGGCCGAACTGGCCAGCGCACCGGCCGGCGCATTCGGCGGCACCGACCTCGGGCGTGAGCTTGACGGCCTGTTCGCCCGCACGCATTCGATCGTGACCGACGCCGCAGCCGGCCTGGGCTGCGAGGCCGGGGAGCAGGCGCTGCTCGTGCCCCGCCTGGTGGGCAGCGTTTTGCGCCCCCTCGCGGCGATCGCGGGCACGCTGGCTGGCCAGGACGCCTCGGCCGGCGGCCAGGACACAGCCGGCCAGGCTGCCCCGCCGGGTCCGCCGGGGACGGCCGCCGCGCGGGTGTGGGAGGCGGCGAAGACGGCCACCGCTCTCCGGGCCCGCCTGGGCCGTTCTGGAAGCTGCCCGCCCGAGCTGGCCGAGGCGGTCGCCGCCCTGCAGGACCTGGCGTGCCGTCTCGTCTCTCCCGCCGACGCAGCCGCCCGCCTCGATCGAGCTCGGGAGCCTGCAGGCCGGACTCGCGGTGACGCGTTCAGGCCATGCGCGAACGGGCCGTATCTGGTGACCAACGCGCCCCAGCTGACCGACTACCTGGGAGCCGCCCGTCGTCCGGCGCCGCAGCTGGCGCTGTGCCGCTGCGGGGCCTCGGCGATCAAGCCGCTCTGCGACGGCAGCCACGCCAGGATCGGGTTTACCGATGCCAAGGATCCCAAGCGGGTTCCCGACCGGCGCGACACCTACGCCGGGCAGCAGCTGACCATCTTCGACAACCGCGGCATCTGCCAGCACTCCGGATTCTGCTCCGACCGGCTGGCCACGGTGTTCCGCGCCGGCGTCGAGCCGTTCGTGGCTCCGAGCGGCGGGCGCATGGATGAGATCATCCGGGCCGTGCGGGACTGCCCGTCAGGAGCGCTGAGCTACGCGGTCGACGGGGTGGAGGCGCGCGATCAGGTCGACCGGCATGATGTCCGCGAGCCGGGGATCGAGGTGAGCAAGGACGGCCCGTACCGCATCACCGGCAAGATCCCGCTGACCGACGCCGAGGGCAACCCGGCGGCCAGGACCGCGGGGTCCTCGCTCGAGCATTACGCGCTGTGCCGGTGCGGGCATTCACAGAACAAGCCCTTCTGCAGTGGCATGCACTGGTACGTCGGCTTCCAGGACCCGGTCCCGCCGCGCCGGACACGAGCCGTCGCTGTTCGAGTGGGCCGGAGGGCTGCCGGTCGCTACGGCGGATGACTCGGCTGCTGTACGAGAAGCACGTGCCCGCCGACCGGCTGTGGCCCCCGCGTTTGGCGAGATGCCGCCAGACCAGCCCGAGTTGCTGGCGGACTGGCTTGCCGAAGCGCTCGGCGGGCCGGGTCGGGCGAGCGCGGGCATCGGCATGCGGCAGGTCGTCGGAGCCGGCTCCGGTGACTTCAGCGAGGAACAGCGTGCCCGCTGGGGCATGCTGGCCGCCAGGGCCGCCGACGAGGCGATGCTGCCCGGCGACCCGGGATTCCGCTCAGCCCTCGCCTCGTGCGTCGACTGGGCGTCGCGGACCGCGCTGGCGACATCGCCGGGCGACACCGCCGAGCCGCCGCCGGTGCCACGCTGGGACTGGGGCCCCGCCGGGCCGCCGCCCGCAGCCGATACCGGCCAGGCGGCCGATGACGCGGGGCAAGCCGCGCAAGCCGCACAGCCGCTGCCAGGACCGGACCAGACGGTCGGCTTCGAGGCCCACGTCAGGCCGCTGTTCCGAGAGCGCGACCGGCAGTCGATGAGTTTCGCTTTCGACCTGCGGTCCTATGACGATGTCGTGCAGCACGCGGCAGACATCCTTGACCGGTTGCAGCAAGGCTCGATGCCCTGCGACGGCGCGTGGCCCGCGGAAAAGGTCGACGTCTTCAGCCGGTGGCTGCACACCGGCACGCAACGCTAAGCAGCCAGAGCGGAACACCGGGGAGTGTCCCAGGCCATCGGCCCGCGGGACACTCCCCGGCAGGCGCTACGCGTCGAGAACGGCCGCGTCGACCCCGCCCTCTTCGCCCAGGATCGAGCCGATCTGGGCGACCTTGTCGGGCCGCGTCGCGCGGAGCCACAGCAGCACGAGGACGCCGATGACGAGCCAGACGCCGGCCACCAGCGGAGTCCACTTGAGGATGAGTGGCGGCGCCGGGTGGATCGATCCGTACAGCGCCGCGCCGAATACGATCGCGCCGATGACCGGGATGGCGACGTGCACCAGCGGGTTCCAGTTGCGCGAGTCGCGGGTCTGGTAGAAGAACACGATGCCGCCGAGGCACAGCATGATGTACACGACGATGACGACCAGGGTGCCGACGGTCGCCCAGAAGTAGTAGTTGCTGAACGGCTGGCCGAACGCGCTAGCCGACAGCGGGTAGCCCATCAGCAGCGCCATGCCGGTGGCCAGCACGGCAACCGCGATGATCGCGTTGACCGGCGTCTTGTAGGTCGGGTGCGTGCGGCCGAACGCGGCGGGCAGCACGCCCTCACGGCCCATCGCGAACAGCGTGCGGGCCGCAGCGGTCGCGCAGGCGACGCACACGATGAACGCCGCGCACATGCCGCCGATCTCGGCCAGCGTGCCGAGCCAGGAGCCGACAAACGTCGTCGCCGTGGTCTTGAGCGCGACCGGGTCCGCGCCCATCTTGGCGCCGTTTTTCACGCCGAAGCCGATCGTGATCGAGTACGTGGTCCACAGGTACAAGACGATCGCGAACACGGTCGCGGCGATGACGGCGATCGGGATGTAACGCCGCGGCTGGGCGGTCTCCTCGCCGAAGTCGGCGGCGGTTTCGAAGCCGATGTAGGAGGTGACGCCGAAGATGATGCCGTAGAAGACGCCGTTGAAGCCGCCTGAGTTGGTGTGGTTGAAGCTGAACGCGCCGAGCGCCTGACCGTGGCTGCCGCCCTTGGCCGTCGTGATCAGGTCGATCAGGACGATGACGGCGACGGTGAGGATCCCGATGACCAGCTGCACCCTGGTGGTCACCTTGATCCTGATCACCGACAGGAACAGGAACAGGACCATCCCGATGAAGAAGAACAAGATCCACAGCTTCGGACTGAGGCCGAGGAGATCGGCGGCCAGGAAGCCGACCGCCGACATCGTCATCGGCACGAAGCAGATGAAGCCGAAGAAGTACAGCCAGCCGGCCATGAAGCCGGCCTCTTTGCCCAGGCTCCGGCTGGCATAGGTGTAGGCGTATCCGGCCGAGGCCATCCGGCGGGTGAAGCCGATGACCACGAATGCCAGCGCCAGGCAGGCGACGCCGCCGAGCAGGAACGCCAGCGGCGTGGAGCCTCCGGCGACAGCGGCAACACCGGTCACGTTGAGCAGCATCGCCATGCCGGGTGCGATCACCGAGACCGAGATCGCGATGGCGTCCCAGAGGTGGAGCGAACCGTGCGCGAGTTCTCCGGTAGCAGCGCCGGGGATCAAGTCGGGATGGGTTTTGGCCATTATTCCGATCCTTTCAGTTCATTCGGCCAATAAGTTCATTCGGCCAGCAGGATGGTGTTCTCGTCCAGCAGGTAGTCGAAGGCCAGCGGGGTGCAATCGCGCTGAACCAGCCAGGCCAGGAACTCCTGGTGCACCGGGTGCGCCCGGTACTCGCTCAGCGCTTCGGAGTCGGGAAATTCGGTGTAGAGCAGATAGCCGTAACCTCGCGTCCGCGCGCCAGTGAGATCGGTGCCGAAACGGCACTTGGTCATGAGGCCGATCTCCTTCGGCCAGGACCCGACCATCGCCCGCATCTGCGCGGCCTCGTCCTCGCTCAGCTCGCGCGGGAAGCTGAACAACACGATGTGCTGCAATGTCATGAGGCTCCTCAGTAGAACTCGAAGTACTCGCGCATCTCCCAGTCGCTGACATCCTGCGGGTCCGCCAGCGGGTTCTCCGCGATGGCGGCTTCGTACCTGCCGTTCTCCGAGCGTTTCATTTGCAGCAGGTAGTCGACCAGCGTCTCGCCGAACGCCTCGCGGAAGAACGTGTCCTTCTCCAGCGAGCCGATGGCATCGGCGAGCGAGGTCGGGAGCATCGGATTCTGTGTTACGTACGGGTCGGCCTCGACCGGCGGCGGCGGGTCAAGCCGGCGGCGCATGCCGTCCAGTCCGGCCGCGATGTTGGCCGCCATGTACAGGTAGGGATTGGCGGCGGGCTCGCCCATCCGCATCTCGACGTGGCTGTTGGTGTCGCCCGGGCTGCCCTGCACCCGGACCAGCGCGCCGCGGTTCTCCAGCGCCCAGCACACCCGGTCGGGAGCGAAGGAGTACGGCCGGTACCGCTTGTATCCGTTGACGGTCGGCGTCGCGAACATCGTCATCGGCATCGAGTGCTCGAGCAGGCCAGCGACGAACTGCCGGCCGGTCCCCGACAGCCAGTCGTCCCCGCTGGCGAACGCGTTGGTCCGGTCCTGGCGTGAGATCAGCGACTCGTGCAGATGCCAGCCGGAGGAGAAGAAGTTCGGCAGTCCTGGCCTGCACATGAACGTCGCGAGCAGGCCGCGCCGCTGGCAGATCTGCTTGACCGCCGAGCGGAACAGCACCACCGCGTCCGCGGCCGCGAGCCCTCCGATCGGGCTGAAGCTGAACTCCATTTGGCCGGGGCCCCACTCGTCTTCCATCGAGCGCGGCAGCAACCCGACGGCGGCGAGCCCGTCGCGGATCGCTTCCAGTGGCCCGGCGACACTGTCCAGTCGCACCTCGGACAGGTACTGGTAGCCGCGCTGCCAGACGCTGACCGGCGGCGGCTGCGGCGTGAACCCGGCGTTGTCCGGGGTGAGGTGATCGCTGTCGACCTTGACGATGTAGAACTCGACCTCGATGCCGGCCAGGTAGTCGAACCCAGCCTCGCCTAGCTCGCCCAGCATCCTCCGCATCAGCCCGCGGCCATCCAGCGGCATCGGCTGGCCGTTGCTGAAGTACGTGTCACAGAGCATCCAGCCCGTGCTGTCGGCCCACGGCAAGACGCGGAACGTGGCCGGATCGGGCACGAGCACGATGTCGGGGAACCCGGTGAACTCGTCGATGCCGAAGCCGCCGCCGGCCGCGAACGCCGGCACGAATACCTGGTTCCCGCTGTCCAGGCTGTAGATGGCACCCGAGAAGTCCAGGCCGTTCGCCATCGCGGCGATCGCGACGTCCGGGGACAGCGCCTTGCCGCGCGGCACGCCGTGCTGGTCGACCACGATCAGCCGGACTGTCCGCAGGCCCAGGGCGCGGATTTGCTCGGCAAGAGCCTGCGCGGCGGCGGCCTGCTCCGCGCTATACAGGCCATAGCGAGCGACGAACCCTGGCTGGCCTACGCCGTCGACATCGGTCGGGAAGCTGCTGGTCACTGGCTTTTATCTCCGATCGGGGGAGGCACCGCGGCGCTCGCTCATCTGCTCGAGCAACGCGGCGGTGAAGTTGGCGGGTTCTACATCGGTGAGCGATAGGAAGGTCTCGGTCCGCTGCACGCCGTTGATCGTGAAGATCTCGGTGAGGAGCAACTCGCGCAGGTGCGCGTGATCGCGGACCCGCAACCGGACGAGCAGGTCAAGACCGCCGGTGACAACGCTCATGTCCTCGGCCTCAGGCAGCGCGCGGATCGCCTTGATGATCTCGCTCAGGTCCATGCCCCGCCCTGCGGTCACCGCGACGTACACGACGACCGGGTAGCCGAGGGCTGCCCAGTCGATGTCGACCCGGTAGCCGCGGATCACTCCGCTGCGTTCCATCCTGGCCAGCCGGTCGGCGACCGCCGGGGCCGACATCTCGATGGCACGGGCGAGCGCGCGCTGCGACTGGCGCGCGTCGGCGGCGAGCACGCGCAGCAGCGCCAAGTCGAGTTCGTCCACCTCCACCTTCGGCGTGGCGGGAGTGGAGACTTCGGTGAGCCGGGCGAGGGGTGCTGAGACTGAATCCATTTGCCAGGTGACCCGTCCTGGTGCTTGGTGATATGAGCTATGCTGGATTCGGTGCGTTTTCTATTGTAAGTCAGAGTGTGGGGGGAGTCTTACATTCGTAAGATCGGCTGTCAAGGGGTGTACAGGTAGATGACAACGGCCATCGAACGGCATGACTGGGATGCCGGCGTCGCCAGGCGTACCCAGACTCTCGGTGGCGGTGAGATCACCGCCATTTTGGCCCTAGCGGGCGCGACCGATGTGATCACGTTCTCTGGCGGGTTCCCGGCTCCCGAGACATTCGCGACGGCGGCGCTGGCGGAGATCGCCCAGCGGCTGATCTCAACCGATCCGGCTGTCGCGCTGCAATACTCCGCGACCGAGGGCATCGCCAGCGTCCGCGATTACGTGTCAGGGCGGCTGGCCTCGGTGCAGGGACGGGCGCCGGAGACCGGTGAGCTGATGATCACCAGCGGCGGCATCGACTGCATGGAGCTGGTAGCCAAGACCTACCTGAACCCCGGCGACCTTGTGGTCGTGGAGGCACCGACGTACCTCGGCGCGATCATGGCGTTCCGCGGCTACGAGGCCGACGTCGAGGGCGTGCCGATCGACGCCGACGGACTGCGCGTCGACGTGCTGGCCTCGCGGCTCGCGGCCGGCCTGCGCCCGAAGATCTTGTACACGATCCCGGACTTCCAGAACCCGAGCGGGCTGTCGATGACGCTGGAACGGCGGCAGGAGCTCGTCGCGCTCGCCAGGCAGCATGGGTTCATGATCCTCGAGGACGTGGCCTACCGGGACCTCAGCTTCTCCGACGCACCTCCGCCCACGCTCTGGTCGCTGGCCCCTGACGTGGTCGTGCAGGCCGGGACCTTTTCCAAGATCTTCTGCCCCGGTTTCCGGCTGGGCTGGGCGGCCGGGCCGGCCGAGATCGTAGCCCGGCTGGTCGTCGCCAAGCAGAACTCCGACCAGTGCTCCGGGGCACTCGGGCAGCGGATGCTCGAGGAGTACGGACGGGGCGGCCACATGGAGCGCCAGATCATCGAGTCCCGAGCGCTGTATCAGCGGCGGGCCACGCTTACCGGCGAGGCGCTGGCCAGGCATATGCCAGAGGGCACGGAGTGGACGACGCCGACCGGTGGCTTCTACTACTGGATCACCGCGCCGGACGGTGTCGACACCGTGGCGTTGTCCGCGGCGGCTCGTGCGAAGAAAGTGGCGTACGTGCCGGGACGGCCGTTCTACCCTGGCGATGAGGGACACGCGCAGATCAGGCTCTCTTACAGCCGGGTCGCCGATGAGCTCATTGACGAGGGCATCCGCCGGATCGGCGAGGTGCTGAAGACCGCACTGGAGGACAGATGAGCGACGCCGAGAGCCACTTCACATCGGAGGCGCTTGGCGAGCCCGCAGGACCGGGGCGATACGTGAACGTCGACTCGCTGTCGCCGGTGGAGTTCGTGCCGGGCCTGGGGTTCCGTCCGGTGCTCGGGCAGCGGGCGATGACAAACTTCGTCAGCTTCGGGCCCAGCGCGGTCGCGCCGCGGCACGTGCACGAGGAAGAGCAGATCGTCATCATCTTGGACGGCGAGCTGGAATTCGATCTCGACGGGGACGTTCGCACAATGCGCAAGGGCGATGTGGCGGTCATCCCGGCCTGGGTGCCGCACGGTGCCTGGACGACCGAGGACACGTTCTGCGAGGAGGTCGACGTCTTCTGCCCGCCGCGGCAGAGCCTGCTCAAGCTGGCCGAGTCGGATGCGACAGCCGAGCGGAACGGGGTCGGCTCGGCTGCGGCCACAGATCCGGCGGACGTGGCGTAGGTGGATCTCGGACTGGCCGGCCGCCGGGCCGTGGTCACCGGCGGGTCGAAAGGGCTTGGCAAGGCGATCGCCGCTGAGCTGATTGCTGAAGGCGCAGCGATAACAATATGCTCCCGCGACTCAGCCGAGCTCGAAGCGACCGCCGCCGAGCTCAGAAAGCAGGCCCACCAGGCGGAGGCCGGATCAGGCTCGATTGTGGCCATGGCGTGTGACGTCACCGAGCCGGATCAGGTCACGGCATTCATCGACTTCGCCGCGTCGGCGATGGGCGGCCTCGACATTCTGGTCAACAACGCCGGCGGCGCGCGGCCCGGCCGGTTCGGCACGCTGTCCGACGAGGACTGGCACGCCGACATCGAGGTGAAACTGTTCTCCCAGCTCCGCTGCACCAGGGCCGCGCTGCCGCACCTGCGTCGCAGCACCGCGCCGCGGGTGATCAATATCAACGCCGTGTACGGCCGCTATCCGGATCCCGCGTTCCTCGCGTCTTCGGTGAACAGGGCATCCTGCCTGAGCCTGTCCAAGGCACTGTCGATGGAACTCGGCCGCGATGGGATCTTGGTCAACAGCGTGAACATCGGCCTGGTGGAGACGCCGCAATGGCAGAATATTCACCGGCTGCGCGCGCCCGATGTCCCGGCCGCGGAGTTCTTCGGTCAGCTGGCAGCCGCGGAGGTGCCGCTCGGCAGGTTCGGCCAGCCTGACGAGGTCGCTGGCATCGTTGCCTTCCTGGCCGGTGACCGGGCCAGCTACATCGCCGGCGCGTCGATCGACGTGGCCGGTGGCATGGGAAAGTTCCTGTAGGGAAGCGGAGAGTCCATGTGCCGACTGCTTGGCTACTGCGCGCGCGATGAGGCCGCTGTTGCCGACCTGATCAGTGACGACGGGCTCGGCAAGCTCATTGAGCTGTCCCAGCTGCATAGCGACGGCTGGGGCATGGCCTGGTATGAGGCAGCCGAGCCGACGATCCGCAAGTCGCCGATGCGAGCCGACGAACCAGAATTCGAGAAGCTGGCCCGTCAGCCGCTGGGCGACCTGGGCCTCGTGCACCTGCGATGGGCAACTCCAGGCCTGGCGGTCAACGACGACAACACGCATCCGTTCAGCTATGGGTCCTATGCGTTCGCGCACAATGGCGCGGTTCACCCGCAACACCGGCTGGGCGAGATTCTGGCGCCCGAGTGGGAGGCTCAGGTCGGCGGCACCACGGAAAGCGAGCGCTACCTGCTGCTGATCATGTCCGAGCTACAGCGCAGTGGCGGCGACGTGGTCGCCGCCATCGCGGCGGCGGCGGCCCGCATCGAGTTGCTGTTCGCGCCGAACAGCCTGAACGCGATCCTTTTGTCACCGCAGCACCTCTACGCCATCTGCTGGCACGACCGGGCCAAGGTGCCAGCGGCCAGGCTGGCAGAGCGCGGATACGAAGACCGGCCCGATGAGATCGCCGCCTATTTCGACCTGGCCTATCTGGCCGACCCCGACGCGGTGGTCGTCGCGAGCTCCGGGTGGGCGCCGGCAGGCTGGACGCCGCTGCCCAACCGGCATGTCCTGGTCGTCGAGCGGAAGACCATGGACACGCAAGTGCTGCGGCTGACGGATTAAGCCCGGTAACTGCCTGAGTTCAGCGCGACCGGCCGGCCTTTCGGCGGCGCCGCTTGCCCGCCGAGCGTCCAGGTCAGGCTGGGCGAACCCTTGCCGGACAGTTCGCCGAGCGCGGATGCCCGGTCACGGCCGGCCGCCAGGCGCTGCAGATGCCGTTGCCATAGCTGCCAGTCGGCGGTCCATGCCTGGATATAGCGCACGCAGAACTCGGACTCGATGAGGGCCAGCCGCCCGAGGGACGCCTTCAGTGCGGTCACCTTGCGTACCTCATCGTCCGGCGGCAGTCCGGATTTCATGACCATGTCGAGGACGTGGCGGATAAACCGGTCGCGCTTTGCCAGGTACCTGTCCCAGTACGCCTTGTCGGCCTCGGTAATTGTCCTGCCCTTATCCAGCAGCCAGTAGATTCCTTCAGCGAGAACGTCGCCAAACTCTTCGGCGCGCGCCCGCTCCACGCTGAACGGGTCGTACGGATATTGCTTGACCCGCCCGGTCACCGCGACCGACTGCAGGCTCTTGTCCCCGTCAAGCAGGAAGAACCAGTCGTCGTTGTAGATGTCAGGAAAGAACGAGGTGCTGCGCCCGACGTGCACCGCGAGCGCGCCGCCGCCGATGAAGGACTGCTGTGATCCGCCGGCTTGCTTGTAGGCGTGGCAGACCACTGAGTTATCGGGAAAGCCGCCGACATGCAATCCGACCGCGCCGTGCGCGTTAAGCAGGCCGCTCGCCTGCCGCACGTCGGCGGGTTTCAACTCGGTGATGTCGTCATCGAGGAACAGGACTCTCGACCAGCCAAGCAGGCGGCTCAGCACCAGGCCCAGATTGCGCTTGGCGCTCAGGTCCGAATGCCGCCGGGCGAAGGGGGTGCCGGCCAGCAGGCAGGAGGTGTTCCAGGCGGGCAGTCGCAACTTGGCCGGATCCGGCACGTCGATGGCGATCAGGTCAACCGAGCGCGGGATGACCTGTGCGCCCGCCGCCGCGGAGGTCCACTTTTTGCTATGCAGCGTGACCAGTGTGCAGCCGAGGGCTTTGGCCAGGTCGGCCGCTTCCTTGAGGTACGCAGGGCGCCGGGCCGTCGGCACGATGATGGCATCGATGTCGGCCGGTGGCTGGTCGGCATGCTCCCACAACAGGCCGCGGTGCGAGCCGGAGTGATCCGGTGTGTCGTTGCTCATCACCTGGCTACTCGCTCCACTCGAAGAGCGTGTACTCACCGGTTGTCCAATCGGGTGTCAAGGTCACTCCGTCAACGATCCGCACGCGGGTTAGGAGGCAGTATGCCGTGCTGGAGCCGAACCTGGAGTGCAGATAGGCCGCGTTGCGGTCGCGGAAGCGCGCATCGGTCAGCGCGCGGACGGCGCCGTAGGTACCACGGCCATACATGCCATTGCAAATGGTAACGGTTCTCCGCTTGTTGAACGGGCTCACGGCTCGCGCGAAGAGGGCTACGTCCTCGTGAAGTATTCCTTTGAATCCAGTCGCGCCGTAGGCCCCAAGCTCGGTCTGAATTGCCGATATGGCTTCGCTGCCGCCGCCCGGTCCGCCCATTCCTGCACTTCTTGCAGAACAGGCCTGTGCCGCACCGGCTTGCCGTTCTGCTCAACTTCGAAATATTGCCCGCCCGGAGTATTCCAATCCGCTATCTGCCGGACCGGCAATTGCAATCGCCTGAGAGTTGTGCTGGTTGCCGTATTCCAGTCGACACCGCCAAGGGAAACCAGGTGCGAGGAGTAATCATCGGAAGCAAGCTGGCCCGCAAGACGCCGATTCACCTGATTAGCGGGATTGGTAGCCCGAATGTGACCGTGCAACTCGAACAAGGCGTCGAGTTCTGAATAGGTCAGTAGCTCCATGTAGTCGGGGTCCTGCAGGTTGGTGTAAGGGATCTGTTTGAGCATGTGCCCCGGCCATGGGGCGCAGACGACGGTGACGGTATTGCCATCGCTGAACCGCCACGGCCCGGTACTGAGTGACAGGTCAGCCCGGCTGGTGTCGCCGGTCGTCCCCGCAGTGGACGCCACCCCCAGTGACTGGCTGCGCAGCCGCGTGAGCTCATGCCGCAGGTCGATCATGGCCTGGCGCTCCTCGCCGGTCAGCTCCGCCGGATCGAGCATCCGCGGGACGGCTCCTTCGAAGGACCGGGCCGTGGCGAACAGCATCGCGTAGCCATCCAGCCTGCCAGGGGGCGGAATCTGCGGATTCGTCGTCGACTCGTAGGACGAAATGAGCGGAACGCTGACCGGCTTGCCGCCGCCCAGTGCCTGGGCGAGCTGAGTCTGCGTGATCTTCCTGCCCGGCAGGCCGTCCTCCCTGAGTTCGCGCAGCCGCCTGGCGAGTTTCAGCCGCGGATCCTGGTCGTCCATGCCTCTCAGCCTCAGTTCAGATTAAGTTCAGACGCCATTGCAGCTACCTCATACCATCGTCGCGGGTCTATGAAACAGCAGGCAGGCTGGGTTTTGGATGAAGCTGGGCAAGGTTCAAGGTTCAGTTGAATGTTCAGGAGAGCCGCATCACCATCTACGTGTCCTTATACCTTGCTACGGGTAGAACCTAAGACAGCTTAAGAGCGGGCCCTAACTGAGGAGGTACATTTTGGTAACTTCAACTGAAGTTCAGTATCAGATTGAAGGCAGCCCAGATCCACGAAGGTGGCGGCCGGAACAGGAGCAGCTGCGTCGGGTGCAGCGGCTACCAGGAAGGTCGGACTCAAAAAGAGTGAGCATCCCTGCGGCAACAAGGACGCTCACCCTGCAGAACCCCGCCGCGGTGTCGATCACGAAGGAAGTTCCATGCACACAATAGCCCTGCGCCACCTGCCGGCGCTCGCTTCGGCGCACCTCTTCGGCGCCACGATGTCAGGCACCGCGGGCGCCGCGGTCGGCGCGGCGGGCGGGATAACGGTGCTCATCGCCCTCGTCCTGATCATCGCGTTCGTCACGGTCGTCGCCTCGGCGATGCGCGGCCTTGCCGCTCTGCTGTCTGAACTGCTGCAGGTGGCGGCGAAGGTCACGTCGCTCCTGTTCACGGCCGTGATTGTGATCGCGGTAGCCGCAGTGGTGCTGGTGATCCACTAACGCCGCTTGCGAGCCAGGTGCCGTCAACAGTTAGGCGAGCCATTGATCACCATAGGAAATCCATGGACAACTGGCCTCGGCGCTCACGCCGGAAGCTTGCGAGTGGAAGCACTAATGTGCCAAAATCATGGCTTGTGTCTGATATAAAACTGCTTACTCGCGATGAGTGGCCGATGCTGCGGGATATCAGGCTCAATGCGCTTCAGGACTCGCCGGAATCGTTCCTGTCAACCTATGAGCGCGAGATCTTGTATGGAGAAGAGCAGTGGCAGGCCGAGTTCGCCCGCGGGGAATGGAATATAGGCCTGCTCGGCACGGAGCCAGTCAGCCTCCTCGGTGCCACTCGCGAGGACAAGATGATTCTCGATCAGTGCTACCTGGAGTACTTGTGGGTGGCGCCCAAATGCAGGCGATCCGGCCTTGCCGTGCGCACGCTCACCGTCGTCCTCGATCGGCTGCGGGCTCGCGGCGTCCGGACGGTGTATCTCTGGGTGCTCGACGGAAATGAACCAGCCGCACGCCTGTATAAGAGCGCCGGGTTCGTCAGCACGAGTCTCCGCCAGCCCCTTCCGGCCAATCCCGCCCGAAGCGAACAACAGATGCAGCTAACCCTGGCCTGACCAGGCGCGGCGACCGGAGCAGGGCCACATTGGATCCGTATCGTGACGCAGAAGTGGCTAAACCGGGCGCAGGAGCGACGGAAGCGGATCCAGAGTGATGTCCAGTGCGCTCTGTGGTCCTTTGTTTCCCGTTCGCGATTGACGGTGCTTGCATCGGATGCCTTTAGTAACTTGACAGTTATGTAGACCTGCGGTGCTGCGGCAGGCAGGCTTGGTTGGGCGGGATGCGCTTGAGACAGAACTCGCCCGTAGCCGACGGCAGACGATTGAGGCGAGATGACCACGTTGACCCCGGCTGAACTGGTGCGCCGCGCTCATCCGCTGGTCAGTGACCTTGGCGGGCGCTACTACTTCGCTCCCGTCAGCTTGCACCGGGCCGCCGCGCTCGGCCTAAGCCCCTCGCAGTGGTACTTCCTCGGCCGCGGCGGCGCCCTCGGCGACGTCGACGCCGCCGTCGCCGATAGCGCGCTTGGCTACTTCGCGCCGCTGGTAGTCCGCCGCTACTGGGACTCGGGCCGGTCGGTCGTGCCCCCGCAGGCCGCCGCCGCCGCGCACATTGAGTGCTGCCGGAACTACGGCCGACAGCATCTCGACGGCGCGCCGTTCCTGGTCAGCTTCGTCCCGGCCGCGGCGAAGGTGCTCGCCGAAGCCAGCGCGCTGGCGCTGCCGCTGTTCGCCGGGGTCAAAACCTTCGCCCTCGCAGAGGATCTCCCGGGCGCGGCCACCCAGGCTGTCACCGCTATTCGCGAGTTTGGCGGGGGCGTGCACCTGCTTGCCATCGCCGCGGCCGGCCTGGAACCCAGGAAGGCGCACTGGCTCACCCGGCCAGACGCCTGGGAGAGCTTCGGCTACAGGGCCACCGACGCCCCGAACGTCACCGACAAGGACACACAGCGGCTCGCCCAAGCTGACGAGCTCACCCGCACAATGCTGGAACCCGCCTACGCCGCACTGGACGAGCAAGAAGCCGAAGCGCTGCTCAACGGCCTCACCGAAATGACGTCCCTGCTGCCAACTCCCGAACTCCCCGAGTAACCGGGTCGCACATCCGAGACGACGAAAGGGACGCAGCCGGATCGACAGGCGTGCGCGCCAGGCCCGTGCTGTACCTTCAGCCGGCTGGCAGGAATGGCGATTCTTGCGGCATAGTAAGCAGCCTGGATTGCGGTCGATAATGCGCGCTCACCGGAAATATGGGGGGAACAGCCATGAAGGGTTCGGTTATTCGCTGCCTGGTTGGGGTATCCGCCTTGACCGCCGGGAGCATTGCCCTGATGTTGCCTCTTGCTGCCTCGTCGGCTGTGCCGCGTGCCTCGGTCACGAGATATCCCGGCGCCCTGCTGGGCGTGAGCGGCGTATCGCGATCCGATGCCTGGGCGGTGGGCGGATTCAGCACCGCCGGCGGGTGGCGGCTCATCCTGCACTGGAACGGCAGCCGATGGGCCCCGGTACCCAGCCCGGCTCCCGGCAACGGCGCTCAGCTGAATGCCGTCAGTGCGCGGTCTGCCTCGGACGCCTGGGCGGTCGGGTCCTACTGCACGTCGGGCTGCGGCGGCGTTTCGGCGGCGAAGCAGGCGTTCATCCTGCGCTGGAACGGCACCTCATGGCAGCGGACGGCCATCCCGCGGACCCGCGGCGCCGTCTCCTCGTCCTTGTCCGGGGTGACCGCGCTGTCGCCGGACAGCGCCTGGGCCGTCGGTTCCTACTGCCCGACGGCGCAGTGCTACCTCGGCGGTCCGCCGGCCCGCCCGCTGATCCTGCACTGGAACGGCGCCGTCTGGCGGCGCGTGACCAGCCCGGACCCCGGCGGGCGGTTCGGCACCAGCCTCAACGCCGTGAGCGCCTCGTCTGCCGCCAGCGCCTGGGCCGTCGGGTCGTACGGAACCAGGCCCTCGCATCCCGCTGTCTGTCCGGGCTGCCCTGGGCAGCAGAGCCTGGTCCTGCACTGGAACGGCCGCGCCTGGGCGCAGATGGCCAGCCCTAGTCACGGCCTGCCGCCCGACAGCAACCTCACCGGCGTCAGCGCCACCTCCCCGTCGGCCGCGCTTGCCGTGGGGTGGTCCTATTTCTCTGGCCGCGACGAGCAAAAGAGCCTGGCGCTACGCTGGAACGGCACCGCCTGGAAGCAGGTCGCCAGCCCGAACCCCGGGCCGCCTGGGAACGTCTTCGCTCCCCTTTACGGCGTGAGCGCCTTGTCGCCGTCCAGCGCCTGGGCGGTAGGCAGCCGCCTTACCGGCAACGGAGACCGGCCGCTGATGCTGCACTGGAACGGGACCAGCTGGGTCAGGGTGGCCAACCCCAGCTCGGCCGGCAGCCAGGACAGCGTCCTGACCGCAGTCAGCGCCGTCTCGCGGACCAGCGCCTGGGCGGTCGGGCACGGCCGGGGCATCTTGATATTGCACTGGAACGGCTCGGTGTGGGCACGATCCTGACAGCGGCGAGTGGGAAGGACGAGCGTGATGAGCTTCCAAAAGACTCCGGGCGGGACCCGCGGGGGCAGGGGCGCGAGTTCGAACGCGCTGACACGGTTCATGATCAAAATGATGAACAGCTGGCACCGGCGGTCTGGGGACAAGTTCATGGGAATGGACCTGCTCTACCTGACTACCGTGGGGGCCAAGAGCGGCGAGAAGCGGCAGTCCACCGTGAGCCGGTTTACAGACTCTGAGCGTTCGTGGCTCGTGATCGCGTCCTCGGGCGGATCGGCGCGTCACCCCAGCTGGTATCACAACATCGCGGCTCATCCGGATCAGGTGCAGGCCGAGGTCGGCGGGCAGCAGTACCAGGTGACCGCAGAGCAGCTCGAAGGGGACGAGCGCGCGCAGGCGTGGAAGACCATCACGGAAAGCCAGCCTCGGTACGCCGGCTATCAGCAGAAAACCGATCGCAGCATCCCTGTCATCCGACTTACTCGCACCGACTGACGACGAGGACACCGACGATGCCTCCGGAGCCTGATGGCCCAAGCCGCTTCCTGGACGGCCCGTTCGCCCCGGTGACCGCGGAGATCACCGCGTTCAACCTGCCGGTCACCGGCCAGGTGCCTGCCGAGCTCTGCGGCCGCTACCTGCGCAACGGCCCGAACCCGCTGAACCTCGACGATCCGCGTTATCACTGGTTCGTCGGCGACGGGATGGTGCACGGCGTGCGGCTGCGGGACGGCAAGGCCGAGTGGTACCGCAACCGCTGGGTCCGCTCCCGATCGGTCTCTGCGCAGATCCACGAGGAGTGGCCGGCTGGCCCGGTGCACGAGAACTTCGACTTCGCCGCCAACACCCACGTCATCTTCCACGGCGGCCGCACGCTCGCCACGGTCAAGGCCGGCCCGCTGCCTTACGAACTCTCCTACCAGCTCGACTCCGTCGGGCCGTGCGATTTCGGGGGCACCCTGCCTGGCGGCTTCGCGGCCCACACCAAGCTCGATCCGCGTACCGGCGAACTGCATGCGATCGCCTACTTCTGGGCCTGGGATTACGTCCAGCACATCGTGATCGATGCCGCCGGGCGGGTGACCAAGACCACCGATATCCCGGTCGCCGACGGTCCCATGTGCCACGACTTCGCGCTCACCGAGAAGTACGTCGTCCTGTACAACCTGCCCGTCACGTTCAGCATGGATGCCGTGTCCGCAGGCATGAGGATGCCCTACGCCTGGAACGAGGCCCACCAGCCGCTGGTGGGGCTGCTGCCGCGTGACGGCTCAGGCGGCGTGCGCTGGTTCGAGGTCGATCCCTGCTGGGTGTTCCACACGCTCAACGCCTACGACGACAACGGAACGGTCGTGGTCGACCTCTGCCGATACCCGACCGCCTTCGACGTGGCGACGTTCTGGAGCGACAATGCGCCGGCTACGCCGTGCCGGTGGGTGATCGACCCGGCGACCGGCCAGGTCACCCAGCGCAGCCTGGATGACCGGACCCAGGAATTCCCGCGTGTGGACGAACGGGTAGTCTCCCGGCCGCACCGGTACGGCTACGCCGTGGCCATTGGCGCGGTCGGCCGGGCCGCGTTCAACATGAACGGCGATTTCGCCGATCAGGCCTTCGCCAATGCCGTGATCAAGCACGACCTGAGGCACGGTACGGCGCTTGCGCACGACTTCGGCAAGGACGCGACCGTCGGCGAGGCGGTGTTCGCGCCGGCGGCCCCCGACTCCGCCGAGGACGACGGCTACGTGATGGCCTACGTGCACAACCCGGATCGCGGCGCGAGCGATCTCGTCATCCTCGCCGCGCAGGATTTCACGGCCGAGCCGGTGGCGCGCGTGCACCTGCCCGCGCGGGTTCCGCTCGGTTTCCACGGCAGCTGGATCGCCGACGGTCAGCGAGCGGCTGCCGCGCCGTAGGCGCACACCCGACTCTTATCAAGCTAGTGCGCACTTTGGCGTGTCCATTCATCGCTTGAAGCGATCATCCGCGAGTCCGAACTGAGCCCTGCGGATGATCACTGGGCGCTACTTGCCGGGTCGCGAGATCGGGCCAGTGGCGGCGCGACGACGAGGTCGATCCCAGGATCAAAGGTAATCTGCGGGGTGCCGCAGGCGATGAGGTCTGCATGCTCCCAGGGCCGCTGGCCGATCAGGAACGGTATCTCTTCGGCCATCCAGTCGCGCAGGTGCTGCACGGTCGCCGGCCCGCCTGGCTGCCCGACGCGGGCGAGGTTGCGCTGCTCGGTTTCCTGCTCGTCGGCCTGGACCCAGATGGCCGCGTCGGTAAGGTGGGCGCTCTCCCGCCGAGCCGCACCGACGCCCTCGATGATCAGCAGCGAACAGTCTGCCGGTATCTCAATCGCGCCCGGACGCTGGCGTTCGTCCCACCGGGGCGGGCGGTAAGACACGGGCCGTCCGGCACGTGCAGGAGCGAGGATGCCTCCGATCAGCAGGTCGGCCCAGCCGAACCGCGAGTGCCACCAAGCGATGTCGTCGGTAGGCACGACGGCCGATCCCGCCACGACGGCTTGCAGCCGCGCCGCCAGCGTGGTCTTGCCGCTGGAACTGCGCCCGTCCACGGCCAGGACGACAGGACGATGATGAGCGCCCGCCCCGTGGCCGTGACGCCGCAACAGGGCACCCGCGACGAGCGCCAGCGGCTCAGCACGCCACGGCCCGGCTTCGGGCTCCTCGGGTGCAAGGCGCAGTGACACAGCGACCAACGCTACCCATAGCGGCGCCTTCAATGCCTCGGCTAGTGCGCAGGTTCCGCGCTCCGCCCGAGCAAACCCGCAGGTCAGAAAGCTACAGCGCGTCAGAACCCGCGACCGTGAAAAAGGTCAGGTTTCACTGCCGAGCCGGTGGCGCGCGTGCACCTGCCCGCGCGGGTTCCGCTCGGTTTCCACGGCAGCTGGATCGCCGACAGTCAGCGAGCGGCTGCCGCGCCGTAGGCGCACAGGTCGCGCAGCACGCAGGTGCCGCATCGAGGCTGCTGCGCCCGGCACACCGTCCGCCCGTGGACGATCATCGCGACATGCAGGTCATACCGGATGTCCGGCGGCACGCGGGCCGCGAGTAGCCGGTGCGCGCGCTCCGCGGTCGTCTTCGCGGGAATCCAGCCAAGCCGCGTGACGATCCGGTGGACGTGCGTGTCGACCGGGAAGGCGGGCCGCCCCATCGCGAAGGCAAGCACGCACGCGGCCGTTTTGGGGCCCACGCCGGGCAGCGAGAGCAGGTAGGTTTCTGCCGCCGCATCATCGAGATCGTCCAGGCAGGCCAGGTCCAGGCTGCCCTCGCGCGCTTCGATCGCCGCGAGGATCCGGTGAATGCGGCGCGCCTTCTGGTCGGCGATGCCGCCGCAGCGGATGGCATCGGCGACCTGCTCCACGGGGGCGTCCGCCACCTGCTCCCAGCCGGAGAATCCCGCCTTGAGCTGGGCGAACGCCCGGCCGGAGTTGGTGTCAGAGGTGTGCTGGGACAAGACGGTCGCGACGAGCTCGTCAAGTACGGGCAGCCGGGGCTTGGGAACGAACTCCCCTGGCTGGCCCGAAGCCGGCGCTGAACCGCCCTGACGTCGCCGGTCAACCCGCTCCACGGCCCGGCCCGCCTGCTCCTCGGCCCGACCCGCCTGCTCCTCGGCCCGGCCCGCCTGCGCCAGCCGCTGGCCAAGGGCCTGCACGGCGAGCCGCAGCGGCGCTGAACCGATGACGCGGAACGGCGCGGGGATCGCGGCGAGCTGCCTGGCGTACCAGTCGGGTTCTGAGGTGCTCGCCAGCAGGCGAGTGCGGCCCTGGTCGTCCGGCTCCAGGCGTCCCAGGCTTCTCGGCAGCCATCGTGAGGTCTGCTCGACCGGCGCGTCGACCAGGACGTCGACCGGGTGGGTCCAGCCTTGCGACAGATGCTCCTCCAGCGTGCGCAGCGCGTCGAGTTCCCGCGGCGGCGTGAACGCGTCGGGCAGGGCCTGAATCTCGGTGATCCGGTCCACCCGCAGCACGCGCCGTGCCTGTTTGGTCTGGGACCAGCCCAGCAGGTACCACCGGCTGTGCCGCAGCACGACGGCCCACGGATCGACCTCCATCACCAGGTCCGCGGCCCGGCCCATCCGGTACACCAGGCGGACTCGGCGCGCCGAGGTGCACGACTCGATCAGCGCGGTGATCACCTCGTGACTGGCCATGGCCTCCTGGGCCGGGCCGGGAGCAGCAACCTCACGGACCGCCAGGACTTGGCTGGCCACCCGTTCAGGAAGCACCCTGACGATCTTGGCCAGCGCGCCGCCCACCAGGTCGGCGGGGTCGGCAGCCCCCCGGTGGCCCTCCAGAACGGCCATCACCAGGCCCATCGCCTCGGCTGCGGTGAACATCAATGGCGGGAGCCGCAAGCCGCGGCCGGCCTGGTAGCCCCCGTAGGGACCGCTGACCGACTCGATCGGCAGATCCGCCTCGCGCAAGATCGCGACATAGCGCCTGGCGGCCCGCTCGGTCACCCCGAGCCGTTCTCCGAGCCGCCGCGCCGTGACGCCCGGGTTGTTCTGAACGACCTCCAGCGCCAGCAACGCCCTCGCCGTTGGGCTGACCTCGTGCGGCATGTAATCCCATCCAGGAACCAGATCGTCCGGAATCCAGGCTAGCGTGCCGTCCATGGATAAGGACAGCGACGCGATCCTGGCCGGCCCGCCAGTGGCCGGCAACGAACTCGATACGCTCCTTGGCGCTCTGGAACGGCAGCGCGGGTATGTGGCCTGGAAATGCGGCAACCTGGACTCGGCCGGGCTCTCGGCGCGGCTTGAACCTTCGACGATGACGCTCGGCGGCCTGCTCAAGCACCTGGCGCTGGTAGAAGATGACTGGTTCTCCGTCAAGCTGCATGGCAAGGACCCGCACCCGCCATGGAACAGCGTCGACTGGGACGCCGACCCGGACTGGGACTGGCACTCCGCCGGACAGGACAGCCCGCAGCAGTTGCTGACGCTGTGGCAGGACGCGACGGACCGCTCCCGGGCCCTGGTGGCCGAGGCGATCGCGGACGGCGGCCTGGACGGGCTCGCCTCCTTTAGCTGGCCCGGCGGCCGAACGCCCAACCTGCGGCGGCTCCTCATCGACGCGATCGAGGAGTACGCGCGCCACGTCGGTCATGCCGACCTGATCAGGGAGTCGGTGGACGGCCTTACCGGCGAGGATCCCGAGTGAGCGCGGTAATGTCTTGCTGGTGGACGGGATCCATGACCTAGGCGGCATGCAGGGCTTCGGAGCCGTTAGTCATTCGCCGGCGGAGCCGGCCTTCGAGCACCAGTGGGAGGCCGTAGCCCGCGCGCTGCTGATCCTCGTCGCGGGCGCAGCCGATGCGAGCGGCGGCGAGTTCCGGCATTCGATCGAGCGGATGGAGCCCGGTCATTACCTGACCTCCAGCTATTACGAGCATTGGCTGACTGCGGCGGCCACGCTGGCTGTCGAGCATGGGCTGGTGAACCGCGCCGATCTCGAAACGCGGGCGGGCGGCCTGTTTCCGCTGAGCGGCCCGGTGCTGGCGGCGCCCGTTGTCGATCCGGGTCCCGACATCAGCGAGCCGGCCTTCGCCGTCGGTGACCGGGTGCGAGTGCGCGAATGGCATCCGCCCGGCCATACTCGCTGCCCGAAATATGTCCGGGGCAAGGCCGGCGTAGTGGTGCGGCTGGACGGGATCCATTCGGTACCCGACGTCGAGGCGCACGGCTCCGCCCGCCGCCGCGAGCCGACGTATTCCGTCCGGTTCGATGCCGACGAGCTGTGGGGAGACGGCCAGGCCGGGGTGTTCGTGTACGTGGACCTGTGGGACAGCTATCTGGAGCGAGCATGAGCGAGGACCATCACCACCCGGCCGCCGTATCGCCGGTTGAGCGGCGGGTCGCGGCGCTTGAGGCGCTGCTCACCGAGCGCGGGCTGGTGCCCGAGGGCTTCATCGAGGAGGTCACCAGGCAGTACGAGTCGGAGATCGGGCCCATGAACGGCGCGAAGGTGGTGGCCAGGGCCTGGGCCGACCCGCGGTACAAGGAGCGGCTGCTGGCCGACGGGACCACCGCGATCACCGAGCTTGGCTTCGGCGGCGCCGAAGGCGATCACATGGTGGTCGTCGAGAACACCCCGGCCGTCCACAACGTCGTCGTGTGCACGCTCTGCTCGTGCTACCCGTGGCCGGTGCTCGGGCTGCCGCCGGCCTGGTACAAGGACCCGCCCTACCGGGCCAGGATGGTCCGCGAGCCCCGGACTTTGCTGGCCGAGATGGGCTGCCCGCTGCCCGGCGATACCGAGATCCGGGTGTGGGACTCCTCGGCCGAGGTTCGCTACCTCGTCTTGCCCGAACGCCCGCCGGGCACCGATGGTATGACCGAGGCGGAACTGGCCACCCTGGTGAGCAGGGACTCGATGATTGGCGTGGCCCGGCTGTGAGTGCCCCGCTGGCCCTGTCGGAGCTTGACCTGCCGCGCCGCAACGGCGAGCTGGTCTTCGATGCACCGTGGCAGAGCACGGTGTTCGCACTCGCCGCCGCGGTGGTCGATCACGCGTTCGGCGGCGACCGGGAGCCGTTCAGACAGCAGCTTGTCGCGGCTATCGCCGCCGAGCCGGACCGCCCGTACTGGGAGAGCTGGACCGCCGCGCTCGAGGAGCTGGTCAAGTCCCTGCCCGAACAAGGCTGAGTTCACGGTAAGGCCGCAGCGTTCAAGGCGAGCGCGCCGGCCGGGCTCGGGTGCCGCGGCCGATCCTAGGATGGGCAGACGTGAGGGCCAAGCCAGCGGGAGTTGTTGAGCGCGACCTCACCCGCACGCTGGCCGAGGGCTGGGGAATCCGTGCCGTGACGGCGGAGTTCGCGGCCGTGGGCGGCGGTAGCTATCACTGGGTGGTGCGTGACGGCGGCGGCGAGCAGTACTTCGTCACGGTCGATGACCTGGACGTCAAGATCTGGCTCGGCGAGTCCAGGTCAGCCGCGTTCGTTGGCCTGCGGGCGGCGATGGACACGGCCCTGGCCCTGCGGACTCGGGCGGGCCTGCGGTTCGTGGTGGCGCCGATGCCGGCCCTGCGCGGCCAGACGCTGCGTCCGCTCGGCGCGCAGTACGCGGTGGCGGTGTTCCCCTATCTCAGCGGTGCCGTCGGCCGCTTCGGCGAAGCAGGCACCGCGCGCGAGCGCGCCGAAGTCGTCGACATGCTGGCCGCGCTGCACCGGTCCACGCCGCTGGCGGCCGGGGCGATGTTGTGCCCGCTCAGCCCGGCTCAGCGCGGGACGCTGGAGACGGCCATGACCGAGCTGCGCCAGCCCTGGCGCGGCGGCCCGCTCGCCGAGGCAGCCAGGTCGCTGCTGGCCGACGGCGCGGGACAGATTCGCCGCCTGCTGGCCACTTTCGACCGGCTGGCCGATCGCGTGACGGCGGCACGGCGGGAGCCGGTCATCACCCACGGCGAACCCCATCCGGCCAACCTGATCAGGGCGGGCGCGGACCGGCTGCTGGTGGACTGGGACACCGTCGGCCTCGCGCTGCCTGAGCGGGATCTGTGGATGGTGACCGGCAAGGGCGGCGAAGAAGCTGACCTCTATACCGCCGCGACCGGCCGGCCCGTGGATCCTGCCGCGCTTGCCTTCTACGAGCTGCGCTGGGCCGTGGACGACATCTGCAGTTTCGTCAGGCGGCTCCGCTCCGAGCACAGCAGCAACCCGGATACCGAGCACGCGTACCTGAGCCTGAAGACAACAATCGAGAACGCCGACCAGATCGCCTGTGACCGGAACGCGAGGAGCTGACAATGGATAATCAGGACGATTCCCGACAGACCGCTGTCCGGTCGTTCCTGATCGACATTCCGCGGGCCGACCTGGATGACCTCCAGTCTCGGCTGGCCAGGACCCGGTGGCCCGACCAGGTCCCCGAGGCCGGCTGGGACTACGGCATCCCGCTGGACTACGTCAAGGAACTGGCCGCATACTGGCGGACCGGCTACGACTGGCGGATCCATGAGCAGCGGCTCAACGCCTTCCCGCAATTCACCACCACCATCGACGGCCAGAACATCCACTTCCTGCACGTGCGCTCCGCCGAGAGTGATGCGCTGCCGCTGATCATCACCCACGGCTGGCCTGGCTCCATCGTGGAGTTCATGGAGATCATCGGCCCGCTGACCGACCCCGCCTCGCACGGCGGGGATCCAGCCGACGCGTTCCACCTGGTTGTCCCGTCCATACCCGGCTACGGCTTCTCCGGTCCGACCACGGAGCGTGGATGGAATGTGCGCCGCGTGGCGCGCGCGTGGGACGAGCTGATGCAGCGGATCGGCTACGGCCGCTACGGCGCACAGGGCGGCGACTGGGGCTCGGCCATCAGCAGGGAACTCGGCGTCATCGTCCCTGACCACTTGATCGGCGTGCACCTGAACATGCTCTTGACGCAAGGCCCGGACAACCAGGCGGACCTGACGGATGAGGAGAAGGCCCGCCTGCAGGCGATACGCAGTTTCCGGTCAGAAGGGCGGGGTTACGGCGCGATCCAGTCCACCCGCCCGCAGACCTTGGCTTACGGGCTCACCGACTCGCCGGCTGGCCAGCTGGCCTGGATAGCGGAGAAGTTCGGCGAGTGGACCGACGCGGGATTGCCCGACGAGGCCGTCGACCGCGATCAACTGCTCACCAACATCACGGTGTACTGGCTGACCGCGACCGCAGGATCATCGGCTCGCCTGTATTACGAGGCCGCCCATGCAGGCGGCTGGGGTCCGCCTGAGCCCT
The DNA here is from genome assembly GCA_963720595.1 of uncultured Actinomycetota bacterium. Classification (GTDB taxonomy): domain Bacteria; phylum Actinomycetota; class Actinomycetes; order Streptosporangiales; family Streptosporangiaceae; genus Chersky-822. The sequence continues at coordinate 261,720 of CAVRFY010000002.1, forward strand.
CGGCCGTGCCCACCGGCGTGGCGGTCTTCCCGCGGGAGATCGCTCGGCCCATCCGCCGATTCGCCGAGCTGACGAACAACATCGTGCACTGGACCGAGTTCGATCGAGGCGGGCACTTCGCCGCGATGGAGGCGCCCGACCTCCTCGTCGGCGACATCCGGGAGTTCTTCAGGCGGTTCCGCTAAGACGACGCCGGCGCTGCCGGGAAGATTCGGGCCTGGCGTCCTTGTTGGACCAAAAGTGCCGGGCGTGGCAACCGTCGGAAACGCGATCGGGAGCCGCAGCCGGGAGGGAGAAGCCGATGCTGAGGAAGACCCGGGCCGGGGCCGGACCGACTGCCGAGGTGCACGAGGTCGACAAGCCGGACGAGCAGTGGCGGCAGGAATTGACCCGCAAGCAATACGAGGTGCTCCGCCGCGGGCACACCGAGCCCGCCTTCACCGGGACCTATGTGCACGTCAAGGACGACGGCTCCTACCGGTGCGCGGGCTGCGGCGCCGAATTGTTCCGCTCCGACGCCAAGTTCGAATCAGGAACTGGCTGGCCGAGCTTCTACGAGCCGGCCGTCGCGCGGGCGGTCGAACTGCGGCCCGACAACAGCTGGCTGATGCGCCGCACCGAGGTCGTCTGCCGCCGTTGCGGCGGTCATCTCGGCCATGTCTTCGCCGACGGCCCGGCCCCGACGGGCCAGCGCTACTGCATCAATTCGTGCGCGCTGGCCTTCGAGCCTGCGAACCCCGCCGACGAGTAACTCGATCGTTACGCCGCGGTTCTGCCGCCCGGCCGCTTCGGGCCGCGGCCCGAAAGGAGGCAGCCGTGGAGTATCTCGTCACGATGACCACGTCCGTTCCGCAGGGAACCTCGCAGCAAGCCGTCGACGACATCCGCGCCAGCGAGGCAGCACGCTCGCGCGAACTGGCGGCCGAGGGCCACCTGCTCCGCCTCTGGCGCCCGCCGCTGCAGCCAGGAGAGTGGCGAACGCTCGGGCTCTTTGCCGCCGCCGGCGGCGATCAGCTCGAGGAAATCCTCGCCTCGATGCCGCTGCGCGTGTGGCGCACGGACGAGGTCATGCCGCTCGCGCCGCATCCGAACGACCCGGCGCCGACCGGCGGTGACCAGCCAGATACCTGACCGCGCGGTTCAGGTCGGCCAGCAGGCCTTGTGCCGGTAGAAGTTCGGAGCCTGGTCGAAGTCCTCGTAGTAGCGGTGGAAGACCGCGGTCGCGGATGCAGCGGCTGGCGGCACGATCCAGGTCCAGTCCGCCGGGCAGGCCCGGCCCTGCCGCTCTTCCCGCGCAAGATGCTGGAGAAAGCGCACAGACTCGGTGTGATGATCGGCGATCGTGACCCCGGCGGCGCTGAACGAGTGCAGGACAGCGAGGTTCAGCTCGGTCATCGCCTTGTCTTTCCACAAGGTCCGGCAGCTGGCGATGGACAGGCCCATGTGCCTGGCGACGGTCGGCAATTGGTCGTAGCGCACGGTGTCGCCGAGATCTCGCGACCCGATCTCGGTGCACATATACCAGCCGTTGAACGGAGCGGCGGGGTAACGGACACCGCCGACGTCCAGGAACATGTCGCTGATCACCGGCACGGCGTACCACCGCAGCCCGAGGTCGGCGAACCAGCCGAAGTCCGGATGGCCGATCGGTACCTCGAGCACCGCGTCGGCGGGCAACTCGTACAGTGCGGGCTTCTCGAAGCCCTCCCGCACGAGCAGGGGGAGTACGTCGAAGCGGCCGGGCGGCTGGCCGCCTGGCCAGCCGAGGCTGCGGGCGAGACGGGTGAGGTCCGCGCTCGCCGGGTCCCCGGCAACGGTGCCGTCGGCGGCCTCGTAGCCTGCGTACGAGACCAGCTGGGAGTTAAGAATCCGTGGGCCAGGCGCGTCAGGTGTGTCCGGCGCGAAGACCGTGATCACCGGCCGGATCCGGCCGCCGTTCGTCGCCTCGCGTAGGTGCGCGACCGACTCGGCCGCGACGTCGGGTGCCCCGGTCACCTCGCGCCGATCGCGTACCCGCAGGCTCCGCCAGTACAGCCGCCCGATGCAGCGCGAGCTGTTCCGCCACGCGACGCGCGCGCCGAACGCCAGCTCGGCCGGGGTGTGCCAGTAGGTGCCGGCCATCTCGATCTCGCGCCGCACCTGCCGGAGCCGCAGGTCGGGCGATCCCGCGTGAGTCTCGATGTGGAACAGCGTGATGAAGCGCTCGGCGCTGACGCGGGTATCCGGCAGGAATCGGCCGTCGTTCAGTTCCATGGAAAGCCTCCCGGGTAGGTCCTTGTGGCCGCGGTTGCCAGGGCCTTCAGGCCGGAACCGCAGGACGAGCGTGCGCCGGCAGCCTTGACGAATGGGTTGCCGTTACCTTGACGGTTTCCTTGCACCCCAGGTCACAGCCGCAAGCTGGCTGTGTTCACCGCTCATGGCGGCGAGAGACCTCGCGGGAAGTTTGTGGCAGCAGAAGGCGATTGAGGCTCCGGTGCAAGAAGTGACGCAATATGTTGCGCGACTCCCATTCAGCTCCGTATGGGCGCCAATCGCCGCTCTTCCATTTGCGCATCTTGCGTGAGATTGTGGTGTAGCTTGTCGCGCTTAGAGGACCTGGTATTTCACGCCATTCACAAGGAGACCCTCTCGATGAAGACTCAGGCAACGCGCGGGATCGCCGTCCCGGCTCTGGTGTTAGCCAGTCTCGGCGCCGTCTCAGCGGCAGCCCCCGCTCCCGGCCATAGCGGCCCCGTTCATCCAAGCGCGGTTCGTTGGAGCGCACCTCATGCGAGCGCCCGTCAGCCAGCGGTGAGCCTCGCCCGGTGGCAGCGAGCCGAACCGGCGAGAACCGGCGCCGTGATCAGCAGGAAGCCGTGGATGTACGCGGTGATCGGCAGGAAGCCCTGGATGTACGCCTCCATTGCCAGGAAGCCCTGGATGTACGCCACAATCGCCAGGAAACCGTGGATGTACTCGTCCCGGGTCTGACGGCCTCGGCTGCCGCTGCTAGGCGGACGTGCCCGCGCGGGCCAAGCCGACCAGGATCGCCACGGTGTGCTCAAGGGTATGCCGCGGCCGGTAGCCGAGCACCTCCCTGATCTTGCCGATCTTGGTACGGCTGAGCCGCGGCTCGCGGTCGGGCGGCGTCACGTCGCAGCCAACGGCCGCGGCGATCCGGCCGTGCAGGTCGCCGATCCGCGCGTTCTGGTCCACACCCGCGAACACGTGCCCGGGCGCCGCCGGGTGGGTGGCGGACAGGTACGCCATCTCGGCAAGGTCGTCGGCATGCACCCACGGGATGACGTCCTGTGGATGCAGTTGCGCGGGCCAGCCGGTGTCGCGCAGCCGCGCGACGAGCAGGTCTCCCCACGCAGACCTGAGCGGTGAGGAGATAGCGCCAGCTCTCAACATCACCATCGGCAATCCGGCGGCTTCGACCTCGCGGAGCGCGAGTTCGCCGAGAGCCTTCGTTGCCACGTAGGGATGGTCGGAGCCGGGCTGGATCGGCGTGTCTTCGTCCATGCCGTCGGGCAGCGGCTCGCCGTAGACCGACATGGTGGAGATGTTCACAAAACGCTGAGCCCCGGCGGCTAGCGACGCCATCGCCAGCGACCGGGTGCCGTCGACGTTCACCGCCTGCGACAGGTCGCGGTCCGCGCCGATATAGGCGGCCCCGTGGACCACGACCGACACCCCGGCCACGGCCGCCGGCAGGGATTCGGCTCGGGTCAGGTCGCCTCGCGCCGGGATCCAGCTGTTCAGCTCCGCCATGGCTGCCTGCTCGGCGGTCCTGACCAGCACCCGCACCCTGAACCCGGCTGCTTGCAGGGATTCCGCCAGGGAACCCGACACCCGTCCGCTCACTCCGGTGACCAGTGCATCCCGACCTTGCGACATTTCCCCGCTCCTGTCTAGCCCGCTCTGTCCGCAAGATTAGGAAGCAAGCGGGCAGGACGCTGGCAGCAATACGCCATCGAGCCCGCGAGGACCGGCCGAGCCGGCCGGGGCAGCCGGACGCCGCGCGCATCAGGTGCTGGACACTGTGAGCATGCCCGATCGCGTCGAACTCCTGGCTGACCTGGACCGGCCGGGCGCCTGGATGTTGCTTGTCGACGACGTCGCGCAGTCGCATGTGGATCCCGGTGACCCGCGCCATCTTGAGCTCGAGTACGTCCGGCGGATCGGTCACGTCGTCGACCTGGCCGCGCCGGCCAGGGCGCCGTTGCGCGTGCTGCACCTGGGCGGTGGTGGCCTGACGCTGGCCCGGTATGTGGCCGCAACCCGGTCTGGCTCGATCCAGCTCGCAGTCGAATCCGACCCGGAGGTCGCCGGGCTGGTTGGGCGCCGGCTGCCGCTTCGACCGCCCGGCCGGGCAGTGGCTGGGTCCTGGCGAATCGACCTCCGCATCGGCGATGCCCGGGCCGAGCTTGAGCAGTTGGCCGACGGTGCGTTCGACGTCGTGATCGCGGATGTCTTCGAGCGGCGCTGCGACCCCTGCGCACGTGACCACGGCCGAGTTCACGCGCGAGGCGGCCCGGGTACTCACCGGGTCGGGGATCTACACCGTCAACGTCAGTGACGGCCCGCCGCTGGCACATGCCCGCGCGCGGGTCGCGACGATCCGCTCGGTCTTCCGGCATGCCTGCGTCATCGCGGAGCCAGGAGTGCTGCGCGGCCGCGGGTTCGGCAACCTGGTGGTCGCCGCGGCCGCTCAGGAGCTGCCGATACCCGCCCTGACCAGGCTGGCGGCGTCCGATCCGGTCCCAGCCGAATTGCTGGCGGGTGCGGCGGTCGAGCAGTTCGTTGCCGGAGCCGCGCCCATCACCGACGCCGGAGCCGAGCCCATCATCGACGCCTGAGCCGCGCCGTCGCGCGTGCCGCCGCCCGACGCGCCGGTGACTTAGCTCCGGTCGTCACCAGCCCGGGCGTCGAGCAAGCCGGCCAGGTCCGCAGGGGCACGCATCCGCCACGCGTCGGTGATCAGCTCCGCCAGGCGCTCGCCGTCCACCTCGGCCAGCCGCAGCATCACCAGCGGCCAGCCGTCATAGCCAGGCGCGGTGAAGAACACCCCGGGCTCGCCGAGCAGCAGCGCCTGTTTCTCGGCCTCGTCGCCGACGAACAGCACCGCGATGTCGGTCCTGATCATTCGCGGCTGGCCAGGCCGGCGCTCGGGGTATGACCAGACGAACCCCTTGCCCGCCACGCGGAAATCGAAGCCGTCGCTGTCGATCTCTTCCACGTCTGGCAGGGCCAGCGCCAGGCGGCGCACGTCGTTGGCGTCAGCCATCGCGTTCCCTCCGGGTCACGGCACGCGCACAACCACAGGCTAGGCCCCGCCACCGACACCGCCATAGGTACTGCCGCCGACACTGCCGCCGAGATCGCCGTCGGCAGAGTCGGGCAGTTTCGTCGGCCCGGCCTACGTCCCCGTGTACAGGTCGCCGGCCAGGTACTTCAGTCCGCTGTCGACTTGAATCGTGACCACGCGGTGGCCAGGACCCAGCCGGCGGGCGAGCGTCAGCGCCGCGGTGAGGTTGGCGCCGGTGGAGGGACCGGAGAAGATCCCCTCCGCCCCCGCCGCCCGCCGGGCCATCTCAAACGCCTGAGCCTCCGGGACGGCGATGACCTCGTCGTAGGCGGCCACGTCGAGCAGCGGCGGGCGAGAGCCGATTCCGCCGCCCTCGATGTGGTGCACCCCTGGCGGTCCGCCCGACAGCACCGCGGACTCGGCGGGCTCGACGGCGACCCGGTGCAGGGAAGGGGCCGCGGCCCTCAGCGCGCGGCTGACGCCCAGGAAGCAGCCTGCGGTGCCGACGTAGGAGCAGAAGGCGCTGACCGGCAGCGAGCCTGGTAGCTGGTCGAGCAGTTCGGTGCCGAGCCGGGTGTAGCCGCTGACCATGTCGGCATTGTTGAACTGATCGGTCGCAAACGCACCGGTCTCCGCCGCAATCTCGGCCGCCCTGCGCATCATCGCCGGGATCAGCTCGGGTGTGATTCCCGCCGGGCTCGGGATCAGCTCGACCTCGGCACCGAACGCCAGCATGGTGCGGATCTTCTCGACCGCGAACGCGTCGGATGACACGATCCTCAGCGGGTAGCCCTTCACCGCGCAGACGAACGCCAGCGACGAGCCAGTGCTTCCGCCGGTGTACTCGACGACAAGCTGGCCGGGCCGCAGCCGCCCGTCGGCCTCGGCGGCCTCGATCATCGCCAGCGCCATCCGGTCCTTGTACGAGCCGGTGGGGTTCGCGGCCTCCATTTTCACCCAGACTTCGGCGCAGCCGTCGTCGGCAAGCTGCGCCAGCCTGACCACGGGCGTGTTGCCGATCGCTGCGAGGCCGCCCGGTCTGACCATCTCGAACCTCCGCCCTGGCGGGCCCCGCGGCGCGGGCAGGCCGCCCGGCGGCAGCGGACCGCGAACGCACTCACGCTATCCGTCGTCGCGTTCGCGCAGCGTTCGCCGTTGCCTCCGCATTTCCATGATCACGGACGGCGCGGACGGGCGGGTACGTGGCGCCGATCAGTACATCTACCGATGGCACCTTGGCCGGGCGTGGGCAGGCTGGGCAAGAGCCGCCCGCCACGACGGCTCGGTCGCTCGGCAATGAGGCGAGGTGGCTGAGGAGGCCGGCGGCCCGAACGAGAGGATTGCCATGCCTGGCACTGACCGGGAGGCCACCGCCGCAAGCTCGCCGGGGTTGCAGTTGACGACGTGTCCCGACCCGGAATGCCGAGCGCCGGCCGAGATCTACGCAGAGGCGAACCTCACCGACATCTTCGGCGCGCCCACGCCGCACGCACGGATCTTGTGCCTGAGTCGGCATTTCTTCTGCATGCCGACCGAGAGGCTGCCGAGCCTGGTCATGCAGGCGGCAGCCGAGGCGGCCAGCGCGCCGGAGCCCGGCGGGGGCCGTGAGGAGCCGCGGCCGGCGGCGTAGAACAGCGGTCGTTCCTGGCAGCGGAAGCGCCGGTGCGCTGGCCGCCTTGGCATCTGAGGCGGGCGTGCTATCGGTTGCGTCTGCGAGGATTGCCGGGTGGTTGAACCTGCCGACGCGTTCGTAGGGCGTGCGCGAGAACGCGCCGCTGTGGCCGCCGCGGTGAAAGGCGGCGCGCGGCGGTGCAGGGCGGATGCTGCTGGTCGCCGGCGAGCCGGGCGTCGGCAAGACTCGCCTGGCGATGTGGGCGGCTGGTGTGGCGGCGGCCGGTATGCGCCGCGGGTGGGGCCGGGCCAGCGAGGACGAGGGCTGTCCGCCGTACTGGCCGTTCCGGCAGGCGCTGCGCGTCGCGGGCGGGATCCTAAGGATGGGGGTACGAGTCAACCTGCCACGCCCGGCGCAGGTCAAGGTGGGATGAGCCACGACCCCGGCTACAGCCACGACTCTACCGGTGATGACGTCTTTGATGACATGGTCGATGATCAGTGATGAGGAACTGAAGTTTCTATCGACTCCAGACCCGAATGACCGATTCCACCCCGGTTCAGTTGGTCGATCAAGATTAAGGCGAGGATATGAGTCAACCTGAATTGTTGCCAGCCGGTATCACCTGGGAAATGGCAATGGCCAGAGCTGGTCAAATATTGGCTAGCCTACCGACCGACCCAAAGGCCATGGGGAAGGCCATGCAGGTTGTAGATAGGCCTGAGTTCGTGGGCGCTCGCGTCTCGATTGCCCAGGCTTGGATCGCTTTCGCGCGAGAGCTAACAATGCATGGGCGTGCGATTCGTTAGCCCTGGCTCTTAATGATCTTGTGTGGTGTCCGGCGCGCTGTGCTACCCGCCGTTGGTCAGGCGCCCGTCAGCACCGCCGACGGCCGCCTCGGTCTCGCTCGCGATCTCGACGGGTGGCGCGTCGGGTACCTGGCCTGGCCTGGGCATGCCGCGCCCGGTCGGTAAACCTCTCGAACATACTCGTTCGCTCCCTCACCGAGCAGGTCCGGGCAGGCACCTGAAGTCTTGCTCGTCCCATCCGCATGCTAGCCCGCGCGGGCGAACGGGCCGAGTGCCCAGCTACGCTCGAAACGAACGCGTATCGCCAGGCTAGACGTTCACTTCATGACTGCGTTCGCTGCTGCTTCCCAGGCCGCATGCTCCGCGTCTGACACATCAGCCCAGAACGGAATCCTCGTCCCGGTTCCGTCACCCCAGGCGAGCGCCTCGCCATGCGCCGCATACGCGACATGGCCGGGTGTGCGGTGCGGCCGCTGCACCTCGCGGATCAGATTGGCGCGCTTGACGATCTCGGCACGCTGGTTCACCCGCTCCATGTCCGTGAACGATGCGCCAGGGCACGAATGCAGTGACAGGTTCCATTCCTGGCACATGCGGTGGTAGGCGAGCCCGCGGCCGTGACAGTTGTCGGTCACTTGCAGCGGGAACCCGGCGAACCGGGACAGGAACTCAAAACATTGCGCCCACGCCCACAAGCCGGCGTCACTGATCGGGGTTTGCGGGTGGCCGTTGTCTTCGGTTTCGATGCCGTACCAGCGAAGGTTCGCTGCGAAGGCATGGAAGGTCTCGTAGCCCTTGCCGATGGGCACGAACTGGTGGATTTGGCCGGCCTGGCTGACGCCGATGTGGGCTGAGCCTTGGGCGTTGGGGCTGTTGAAGGTCTGGATGGTGCTTTCGAGGGTGCCGACCATGGTATGGAGGACGACGCCGTCCATCTGGCCGGTGACGCCTGCGCGTGAGAACGCGAGCGGAAAGGGGTCGTTGTAGCTGATGACTGTTCCGGCCGGGCCCTGGAGCTTGCCGGTGGTCTTGTCGATGGTGAGTTTGCCGGGTGTAGCCATTTCGCTTGCTCCTGTCGCCATTCGAACAATCACGCGCCGAGTTCCTTGCCGCCGTACTTGTCGGTAATTGTGGATGTTACAGGACGAGGTCCATGGCCAGATCCAGGGCTGCAGGGAGGAGAACGGGCTGCGAAAAGGATCCTTCGAAATCGCGCGAAGCTGGCACGGAGTTAGCTTGCGACGGAGCTACGTGCAGGTAGTTATCGAGAGAAAACCCCGAGCGGCCAGGTCCTGGTAGCAATCGACGACGGGCAATGGCTCGACCTCCCGACGACCCGCGCTCTCGCGTTCGCGCTGCGCAGGTTGCGGAACGAACGGGTCGGTCTGCTGCTGTCTGTGCGGAGCGCGGCGGGAGGGGCGGCCGCCGAGCTGCGCACCGCGGCGGGCATACACCCAGTCGATCTCGTCGAGGTTCCTGCTCTCGGGCCAGACGAAATCCGTCAGATCGTACTTGCCGGGGGCGGCCGGGTAATGGCGGCGCGGGACCTCGATCGAGTCGTCGCAAACGCGCGCGACCTTACCGATGCCGAGTTCCATGTGGTGCGCTGAGCTCTTCACCAACCCGGGCGCACCGCCCGAGCCAGGCAGGGACATCCCGTCGCTCACCCCTGACAGCCTAACTCCGAGGGCCGACATGACCTTTGGCCCTCATACGGGCCGCGCTTAGATATCGGTCGAGGCGAAAATGGCTACGCTAAGTTCCATGAGCACGCCGAACCTGTCGTCGCAGGAGATTCGCGCCGCCGCCGAGACACATCGCGACCTCGGCCCTGAGTACCACGACGCGGTCGTCGAGTCGTTCCTTGCGAAGGTCGAGAAGGAAATAGACGCACGCGTCGATGCCCGTCTCGCTACTGCGCCCCCTGCGCGACGTCGCCAGCTCGACGAGGCCACGTTGGCTAAACGGTCGCAGGCGCTGAGGCATAAGGCGATCGGCTCGGCAGCCGCCGCGATTCCGCTGAGCTTCGTTAGCCTGTTGGCGCATGGACTCACCGGCAACAACTCGCCCGTAGGGTCCTTTACCGGGACGATCGTTTCCCTAGCTGTCGTGTGGATCTTGATTGGTGCGGTTTACGCGGCCTGCGCGCTCCGCCTCCTGCCGCCACCCAGCGACCGCGACCACAGCTAAGAAAACTGCCCCCGCCTGTGATGAGGTAGTCCGCGATCATGACAGCGCTTCGGACACGGTCAGCGCCGGCATGTCCCAGCCGCGGGCGAGAGACGACGGGCGGGTCAGGGCCGCGTCGGAGAAGTACTCAGTGAACTTCATGAACAGGGGATTCCAGCGCAGCGGGTCGATGTAGTTCTGGTGGCCGGTCATCAGCAGGCCCTCGTCGACGTGCGTGCGCAGGACCGCGACCTCCAGGGCGCGCAGTCCGGAGTCGGCACCATCGATCTCGTGCATGACCTGCACCCGCCCCTCCATCTGAATCGGGCTCTCCGCCACGCCGGCCGGCATACCGGGCCCGAATGACGCCGGAGTGAGACCGGCGGCGGCGAACTTGTCGGGCTCGTAGGTGTAGCCACGCTCGCGCTTGTACTCGGGCACGTCTGGCCGCCCGGTGAGCAGGGCGAGCCTGTCCACCGCGTCCACCATCGTGGCGTCGGTGAGGTTCAGCACGCACTGTGGGCGCTGCTCTAGGTTCCGGACCGTCTGGGAGTTGACGCTCAGCCCGAGCATCGCGGTCTCGCCGACCCACCAGGCCGATGACATCGGCGCGACGTTGGTGGTTCCGTCGTCGTTCAGCGAGCTGACCAGCAGCACAGGGGTGCCGAAGTAGAGCATCTTGGGGTGCAGTACGCGCTTCACGGATTCCTCCGGGGAGTTTGTTTCTGGCTGTCTAACCGGCTAACGCGCGACGGCCCCGGTTTGTGAGGTCGGGGCCGCCACGCGCTCAGCTGGCGCGCGCGTGCTCGAGATCGAGCAGCACCCGCTTGATCTCGGTGCCGCCGACGTAGCCGCCAGGCGCGCCGTCGCTGCGCACCACCCGGTGGCACGGGATCACCAGCGGCAGCGGATTGGTCGCGCACGCCGTGCCTACGGCGCGCACGGCGCGCGGGCTGCCCACCTCGGCGGCGAGTTCGGCGTAGCTGACTGTCCGGCCGTAGCCGACCTCCGGCAGGTGTTCCAACACCGTCCGCCGGAATCCTCGCGCGAGCCGCAGATCGAGCGGTAGGTCAAAGCCATGGCGTCGGCGGGTGAAGTAGTCGTCGAACTGCCGTGCCGCCTCATCGAGCCTTTTTGGGGCCAACAGGATCCGCGGGCTGATCCGGCCAGCCAGGCCGGTCAGCACGGCGTCGAAGTCCTCACGGGCGTATGCGACCCGGACCAGGCCGGCCTGGGTCGTGGCGAGCAGCAGCGGGCCCACGGGCGTGTCCACCGCCCGGTAGGCGATGTCGAGCAGATTGTGGTCCTGCGCGCGGCGGGTCAGTTCGGCGTGCAGCCGGTCCATCGCTGGGTCGGCCGGCCCGTCGGAGCGCGCGGAGCCTGCGAGCAGGCTTTCGATGTTGGTCACGGTGTCTCCCTGGTCGGTGCGGAGTCTGGCTGGAAGCTGGAGTCGGGCTGGAAACTGGAGTCGGGCAGGTAGCTGCGCCGCAGTGTCTTGATGCCGTCGGCGGCGTTGCGGCGTGCCGCCGCTTCGGTGATCCCCATGACCGCCGCGACATCGGCGTAGGCCAGGTCCGCGACGAAGCGGTAGGCGACCGCATGGCGCTGCTTGGCGGGCAGCGCCCGGACCGCGTTCCAGAGCGGCTCGTCGGCCAGCGGCGGCTCGGCTCCGGCTGGCCTGTCTGGTACCTCGGCTACCGGCACCGCGTGCCGCGTCTTGCGGCGCAGGATGTCCAGCGCCTTGCGGTGCGCGATCGTCACTAGCCACGCCTTGACGTCGCTGTCCGGCCGCAGCCTCGGGTACGCCTCGAGCGCGGCCAGGAAGGCGTCGGCCGCGGCGTCCTGCGCGTCATGCACTGGCAGCAGCGCGCGGCAGACCCTGAGCACCACCTGGCCGTGCTCGGTCACCACGCGTTCGAATGGCGGAAGGCTCACAACCGACTAACGTGCCACAGCCCCGATCCGTGAGGTTGCCTGGACGACGCTCCCGCCGCCGCCCTGTCGGGCGATGCCGTCGGGTCAGCTGCCGGTCAGGGCCTGGGGTGGTGGATCAGGTCGTGCAGCAGGACCTGGGTGAGCTTGCCGGCCAGCCGAGCCGCCTGCCACGGATGCAGGGCCAGCAGGGTGCCTGCGGTCCGCGAACCCGTGGTCTTCCAGCCGTCCTGCGGCTGGTAGGCGGCCTCGGCGGCGGTCAGTGCCCGGTCGGCGTGCTCGGCCGGAAGGCCGGCGCTGGTCAGCCCGCCGTGCCTGAGCCACTCCAGCGTGGACGCGTAGCCGAGGTCGAAGTCGTTATGCCGCGCCTGCTGGTCGAGGAAGCCGCCGAAATGGAACAAGACGTCGCCGGACAGCAGCTGGTCGACGCTGTGCGTCGCCGCCTCGGGCAGCAGCAGCGGGCTGATGACGTCGACGCGGGCGGGGTTCTTCCCGGTCAGGCCGGTAGCGGCCTGGAGCGTCTCGAGCAGCCGCTCGCTGGGACTGGCCGGCGCGGCGGAAGCCGCGGCCGCGGCATGTCCGCCCGCGTCCGGACGTGCGGTGCGCTGCCTGGTCAGGTCGTCGCGTCCGGCGGCGATCGCGGCCGCCGCATTCTCCAGTGCGGTCGTGACGAGTGCCTTGCTCTCCGCCGGTAGCCGGTCAAGGACGGGGCCTAGCTCGCCGTGCAGCAGGCCGACCCAGCGCAGGTGGCTGTTGGTCTTCTCCAGTTGTTTCAGGTCTGAGTACAACGACTGGGTGCGCTGCATTTCCAGGCCGCGGATCGCGGTCTGCGTGAAGGTTGGCTGCACCTGCGGGTCCGCCCAGGCATCGTCGAGGGCGGCCGCCGCCGGAGCCGGATGGATGAGCAGGTGCAGCCGGTCGGAGGAGGCGCCGTCGGCGTCGGCGTCCGCTTCGTTCGCCATCGTGAGCGTCTGGCCGAGCGGCTCGTTGGCGATGGTGCCGCCGTCGGTGAACCAGAGCGAGTGGCTCTCCCCAGGCGGCAGGTTGTCGATGCCCTGCTCGCGGTAGGCCTGCCACTGGGCATCCCGGTTGAGCAGGCACGGCGGGAAGCCCAGCTCGTTGGCGGCCGACGCCAGCGCCGCGTCTAGCGGTGCAGCCGCCTCGGGGGTCAGCAGCGACTCGATCGCGGCGTCGGGCGCCAGGACATGGTCATAGGTGTCGACGAACGTCATCGACTGCACCGGCTCCCTGCCCAGCCTCGGCAGCCGGTACTCGAAGCCGCGCAGGCACGCCAGGGTGTAGCTCAGCCGGATGCTCGCGGACTGGCGATGCGGGCTGGGGTCCTGGGCGGCCGGGTCGAGCAAGCTCCGCCCGACCTTGCGGAGCGCGTCGATCGACAGCGGCGCCTGCGTGCCGTGCGCGAGCAGGTTGCCGATCGAGTCGCTGGTCACCCAGGCCCCGTACAGCACGGCGCGCGGATCGTGACCCTGCAGCAGCGCCCGCGCCGACAACAGGGCCGTGATCGAGCCAGCCGAGGCTCCGGACATGACGTCGATCTGCAGCGGCGGGTCGTCTCCTGACGCGATCGCCCGTGCCGCGTAGAGCAACGCGGCGAGCGCGCCCCCCTCGTAAGCCCCGAGGGAGATGGCGCCGGAGATCGTGAGCGAAATGCGAAGCTGTGGCAACAGGTACCTCCCCGTTGATTGCGCCGGCCGGGGCCGCCGGGAGCGACGCGACAGTATCAGCAGCCGCCGACCGGGGTAAAGGGGACGAACATGGGCCCGGCGCCATCTTGCCCGGCCATTTCCCGCTCTTGCCGAGCACCCGATGCCGAATCGGCCCGCGGCAGTCAGGTCTGCAAGCGCGCGCGCTCTTGCGCGCCGAACGGGATCGCCTTGCGCTGGTCAGGGTCCCACCGAACCGTCACGACGCGCGCTTGCGCGAACGCCTCCCCGCCGGCGCCGAGTATCGTCTCGCGGGTCGTCAGGCTGGTCGTTCCGACTCGCTCGGCCTCGATCCGCACGGTTACCCGCCGGTCTGCGTGCCGGATTTCCGCGCGGAAGTCGATCTCCAGCCTGACCATCACGTAGTCGAGGTCGCCGATGATCTCGCGGTAGAAGGCGTCCCTGCCCTCCTCGAGGTAGGTCAGGAAGACGGCGTTGTTGACGTGCCCCAGGGCGTCGCTATCCCGCCACCTGACGTCGACCTGCCGCTCGATGCATGCGGGATTGTCCATGACCCGGAAGGATATTCGGTCCGCAGGAACCAGGGATCGGCGCCGGTCACGGGCTGAACGGCGGGCTTGGCGGCTCGCCCCACCAGATGCGGAGGAAGGCTGCCGCCTGCTCGCAGGCGCCCGCCAGCGGCCCGTCTTGATGGCCGAGCGCCTCGGTGATCAGCCCGGCGATCCGGCGCTCGGTGTCGGCGAGAACCCGGTCCGGCGTGGCGTCGGCGGCCGAGCGATAGCCGATCACCGCCCCGGCGTTGCAGACGAAGTCGGGTAGCGCCAGGATGCCGCGCTGGCGCAGGACGTCCGCTCCCTGCCTGGTGTACGGGACGTTCGCGGCCGGCGCGACGACGAGCACGCCTGGCGGCAGCGCCTGCGCCGCCGCGCGGTCGAGCACCCCCGGCCGGGTGCCGGGAACGAGGACGTCGGCCGTCACGGCGAACAGCCGGCCAGGCGGGTGCACCTGCGGTCCGTACCTGGCGACGCACGCGTCCCCGTGCTCGCCCCGCAGCGCGAGCAGTCGCTCGATGTCGAGCCCGGCCGGATCGGCGACGCAGCCCTCGATCGTGGAAACGGCGACCACCAGGCCGCCGCGCTTGACGACCTCGCGGGCCACGCCGCCGCCCACCTTGCCGAAGCCCTCGATCGCGGCCGACCGGCCCTCCCACCCGCCGCCCCAGCCGAAGCGCAGCGCGGTCTCGGCGGCCGCCGCGACCCCGAATCCGGTCAGGACATCCTCGAACGGTATCCCGCCGATGACGGCTCCGATCGCCGCCGGCGCGGCGTTGCGCGCGCGCAGCGGCGCGAAGTCCTCCTCGAAGGTGCCCATGTCGGGTCCGGTGAGGAAGCTGCCCGAGTCGGTCAGCGGCCGGATCTCCGCGCAATAGCGCGCCATCAGGCCGGCCCTGGCGATGCGGTCCGCCGGATCGCCGGCCAACCCGGCCTTCGCGCCGCCGACACGGGCGCCGAGCGCCGCGAACTTGTAGGTCATGGCCCGCGCCAGCAGGGCCACCTCGGCGACGGTCACACCGGGCGCCAGCCTGGTCCCGCCAGCCGAGACCTCGGCGCCAGGCAGGTCGAACACGATGAAACCCGGGACGGTCTCCAGTTCCCAGATTGCGGGCTCGGCCGCCTGGCCCGGATCGGGTCTGGCGTCAGGTTCACCGTGCATGGCGTCTCCGATGGTCGGGTCCTGGGGTCAGCGGGGCCGATGCGCCTGCGCGTAGTGATCGGCGAGGATGTCGGCGCCGAAGTCGCTCTGTGGCCTGCGCAGCACGGTGTGCGCGTGGTTGCCGTCGTCGGTCGTGTTGTCGTACTCGATCAGCAGGTCGTCACCCTGAATCCGGTAGTAGTGCCTGGCACGGGGAGTCAGCGGCCCTTCCCAGGCAAAGTGCAACTCGGCCGCGCCTGTCCTGGCGGCCTCGCGCGCCGCGAGGTCGCCGGGCAGCCGGTCCAGGTACAGCGCGACCAGTTGTCCGAGCAGCGCTCGCGCGGACGGCCCGAGCCGGCTGGCCGCGATCCCGGGCGGGCGCAACACCTTCCCGGCAGCGGGTCTGGTGCCCGAGCGGATATCGGCTGGCGCGGTGTCGGCGACGACGGCGGCCGCCCTGCCCGCCGGTCCCAGCGCCTCGAGCAGCGCCCTGGCGAGGTCTTCCTCTGGCGCGAGCGGCCGCGAGACGTCCAGACCCGCGTAACTCACCCGGGCCGGGTTGGCGCCGAAGAACACCGGCGCGGGCGAGACCTCCTCGCCCCGCACGGTCATGGACACCGACAGGTGATGGCCCTCGAACCGCCACGACCACGGCTCGCCGCCCGCCGGGTCGCCGAAGACGCTGACCCAGTAGTCGCCGCTGTGCCGGCCGCGGCGCCAGCGCTCCTGGCGGTCGAGTACCTCTTCCAGTGCCACGATCGCGAGCGCCTGTGCGTAGCCGCGGTCGCTGAGCGCCGTGGCGAGCAGCCGGTGCGCGGCCTTGCGCCCGGAGGGGGTCACCAGCGCCAGACAGCTGCCTGGCCGCCGCCGCGGCCGGTACTCCAGCCACCGCCGCGCCGCGTCGTCGGCGAAGGGCAGAGCGGCCAGGGCCCGTTGCTCATCGTCCAGCGTCCGCAGGAAGGCCTGCGCGGCCGAGCGCATCGCCGCGGCGGTCGTGTCGGCTGTCATGATGCAGGTATACCGTGCGAACGCAGGGCCGTAGGGCCCCTCCTGGCCGTCACCTGCCCATCAGGTAGAACTCGGGGTTCGGCCGCAGGGCGGCGAGGTGGGCCAGCCGGTTGGACGCGGCGAACAGCGCGGTGATCGCGCCCACGTCCCAGATCTCGTCGTCGGTCAGGCCGGCCGCCCGCGCCCTGGCGATGTCGGCATCGCCGAACAACTCTGGCTTGCGGGCCAACGCGAGCGCCAGGTCGGTGATCGCGCGGCCGCGGCCGTCAAGCTCGGCCTGCCAAGGGTTGGCCGCGACCCGGTCGGCTAGCTCCGGGTCCCTGGACCTGATCCGCAGGATGGCGCCGTGCGCGACCACGCAGTATGGGCAGTGATTCGCCCCCGAGGTGGCCACCACGACCAGTTCGCGCTCGGCCTTGCTCAGACCGTCTGACCGGTCCATCAGCGCGTCGTGGTAGTCCAGGAAGGCGCGCAGCTCGGCGGGCCGGTGCCCGAGCGCGCGGAAGACGTTCGGGACGAAACCCGACTTCGCCGCGATCGCGCCAATCCGCTCGCGCAGGTCGTCGGGGAGTTCTGCTAGCTCGGTCAGCGTGAACCGGCTGTCGGCCACGTCTCCTCCTTAGTCTGGCGGGCGCCCGGGCGCAGGGGCGTCAGGTCAGCTGGGCCTGGAATCGCCCGGCCGCGACCGGTGCAACCGGCCCGCCGACCCATAGTGCTCCGCCGGAGTCCTGGCGCACCTCGATAGTGCTCGGCCGCCCGGTGAACCGGCCCTGGTGGATGATGAGGAGCTCGCCGCCGGGATGGACGCCGTGGTGCAAGAGGTAGCCCGCGGCTGGCCCGGCCGCGCTGCCGGTCGCCACATCCTCCACCCTGCCCGCGTTATCCCAGGTGCGGCCCTCGGGGCGGTCCGGGTCAAGCACGTAGACGAACTTCGCGCCGCTGGCGGCGAGCAGCGACTCGAAGTCCTGGTGGCTGATCCGCGCCCGGTCCAGCCCGCCGCGGACCGGCACGATCAGGTAGGGCAGGCCGGTGCTGACCACCTGCAGCGGCAGCCCGGGATAAAGCTGGTCAGCGGTCAGATTCAAGGCGCGGCAATAGGCCGTCGCGAGGTCGCCGGCGATGGGCGGGCCGAACTCGGGCATGCCCTGGTCCATGGTCGCGTCGATCCAGGTCGCTGCGCCCCGGGTCCTGACCTGCACGGTCCGGTGCGCGACGGCCAGTGCCCAGGTCTCCTGCGATGCGGGTGTGTCCAGCAGCGAGTGCAGCACGGCCGCGGCGCCGAGCACCGGATGGCCGGCGAAATCCAGTTCCTCGTCTTCGGTGAAGATCCGCAGCCGGGCGGAGCCGGCCTGGCAGGTCCATGCCGACCACGAACGTCGTCTCGAACTGGCGGACTTCCCGCGTCACCTGTTGCATCACCGCGGCGGACAAGCGCGCGGCGTCGAGCACGACCACCAGGCCGTTGCCCTCAAGCGCACGCCTGGCGAAGACGTCGACGTGCCGGTAGGCCAGATCTAGCACGCCAAGTAGGATCCCACACGCTGCTCCGAGCGGTGCAGGGCGATGACGGAGTCGAAGTCGGGGTCGGGATCCAGGCCCAGCCTGGCTGCGCGGTCGGTGCGGAACCTGGCGGGCCAGCCGGTCACGATCCGGGCGACGGCGGGGTCTGGCACCCAGTCGATCAGGTCAGCCGCGGCCGGACCGGCCGCGCGTTCGAGCGCGGCGACCATGTCGGCAATGGTCACGGTCACGGACGGCAGGTTGACCGCCGAACGGCCGCCCCAGGTCTCCTCTGCCGCCGTGGCCGCGCGGAGCAGGCCCTCGATCGCCCTGGCCGGCGAGGCAAGCGCGACCTCGGTGCCGGGATCGACCGGGCAGGTCGCCCGCTGGCCAGCGAGCGGCTCGCGGATGATCGACGACAGGAAGCCAGAGGCTGCGGCGTTCGGCCGGCCCGGGCGGACGACGACCGTCATCAGGCGCGCGGTGCGCCCGCGGACGAAACCCTTGCGGGTGTAGTCGGCCAGCAGATGCTCGCCGATCAGCTTCTGCGTGCCATAGCTGGACTGCGGGTTCGGCAGCGTGTGATCGTCCACCACGGTCGGCAACGGCTGATCGGCGCTCGCGCCGAAGACCGCGACGGAACTGGCGAAGACCACGACGGGGCCGGTGCCCGCCGCGCGGCAGGCCGCGAGCAGCGACTGGGTGCCGCCCAGGTTCGCCCGCATGCCGAGATCGAAGTCCGCCTCGCACTCGGCGCTGACCGCGGCGGCGAGGTGAAAGATCACGTCGGCGCCGGCCAGGGCGGCCCAGGCACCGGCGGGTTCGGCAGCGGTCGGTTCGGCGGCGGTGCGGGCATCCGCCCGATCCAGCAGGTCGCCGAGGTCGCCGCGGATCGTGGTGACCCGCGGGTCCGCGGCTAGATCGGCCGGAGGGGCTACCTGGTCGACGAGCGTCACCCGGCCGAGCGGGGTCGGCCCGCTGCCCGCCACCCCGATCGTCCCCGCGGCCAGCAGGTCCCTGGCCAGCCGGGAGCCGAGGAAGCCGGCCCCGCCGGTGACCAGAACATTCGCCACAGCGTCTCCCGTCGTCCGGCAGGCTAGGTCCCGATACCGTGATCCTAGGATTCCGGCTGCCGCGGCCGCGCGGCCGGGAAGGGATACGCCGGTGCGGGACCGCCTGCCTGACGCTGCCGAGGTGTTCGCCGGACTGCCCGGAGCCCGCCGTGACGGTGCGGCGCTCCGGGCATCGATCCGCGCGATGCGAGCCGCGGACGGGCGGCTGGTCGGGGTGCTGGACGACGACCCGACCGGGTCGCAGGCGGTACACGACGTCCAGGTCGTGATGGTGCACGACGAAGACGCCTACGCTGCCGCCCTGGACGGCCCGGCCGGGACCTGCTTCGTGCTGACGAACTCGCGCAGCCTGGACGAGCGCTCCGCCGCCGCCCTGACGACGCGGGCCGGCCGTGGCCTGGTCGCCGTCGCGGCGCGCCGGGGAGCGCCGATCGACTTGGTCAGCCGCAGTGACTCGACGCTGCGCGGCCACGTCCTGGCCGAGGTCGCGGCGCTGGCCGCTGTCCGCAGGCAGGCGGCGGGCCGCGGTCCTGACGCGGTCCTGTTGATCCCCGCGTTCATCGAGGCCGGGCGGGTGACCGCAGCCGACATCCACTGGGCGCGCACCGGCGCCGGGTTCGTTCCGGTCGGCGAGACCGAGTTCGCGCGTGACCCCGTGTTCGGCTACGCGGCATCGGACCTGCGGGACTTCCTCGCGGCGAAGAGCGGCGGGACGATCGCCCGGGCCGGCATCGCCAGCCTCAGCCTGGCCGACATCAGGATCGGCGGGCCGAACCGCGTTCGTGACCTGCTGGCCAGCCGGCGACACGGAGCGTGGGTGGTCGTTAATGCCGTGGAATATTCCGATCTGGAAGCGGTCGCGTGCGGCGTGCTGGCGGCCGAGCGCGGGGGAAAATCGTTCCTGTTCCGTACCGGGCCGTCGTTCGTGCGCGCGCTCAGCGGCCTGGAGCCGAAGGCGCCGCTACGCGGTGAGCAGCTCCAGTCCGCCGCCGGGCGCGGCGGGTACGGGCTGATCGTGGTCGGCTCCTACGTCGGCCAGACCACCCGGCAAGTGGCCGCGCTGCGGGCGCGCGGCCAGACCACTGACATCGAACTCGATGTCCGCGCGCTGCTGAGCGGGGCGGACAGCACCGTGCGGGCGGCCGCGCGGCAGGTCATCGGCGCGTTGGCGCGGTCGGACGTGCTGCTGTACACCAGCCGCGCGTTCGTCGCGGGCGGCGGGCGCGGACGGCCTCGCCGCCGGCCGCACGGTCTCCGCAGCGCTGGCCCGGATCGTCCGCCAGGCACTGACCGCGAGACCCGCCTGGATCATCGCTAAGGGCGGGATCACCTCGCACGACGTCGCGCTGCACGGCCTCGGCATCAGGCGCGCCGAGGTGGCCGGGCAGATGTTCCCGGGCCTGATCTCGGTGTTCCGCCCGCTCGACGCGGCTGCCGAGGCGACCGGGATGCCCTTCGTGGTGTTCCCCGGCAACGTGGGCGGCGACCAGGCCCTCGGCGACGTCGTCGCCATTCTGCGAAACGGCCGACCGGACTGACCAGGCCGGGCTCGCAGGGCCTGGCCAGCCGATTCGGGCATTCCGGCGGGACGAAGGACCCTGTCGCCTGATCGCCCGGCCTCGCCTACTAGAGGCGAGAGAGCGTGCGAGGAGGCCGTCATGAAGCAGCGCGTGCCCAGGCGAGCGTGGTACGGCGGCGGGGTCGTGCACCGCCCTAGGATCCTGGTTGAGGACGATCAACCTGCACTGGCGATCTCGGACTTCTCCTTGCTCGGCTACGCGGGCTTCGACGTCGCCTTCTGCTCAGGGCCTGGCAGCGACCCTGGCGCGTGCCCGCTGCTGGCCGGCCGCGAATGCCCGGTCGCCGCCCGCGCCGACGTCGTGCTGCATGGCCTCGATCCGCGACTCGGCATCGCCGCGGCGATCCGCCGCCGCCATCCCGCCACGGCAGTCCTGATCAAGCAGCCGCGGCTGGCGGCCCCGCCGCCGCACGCGGCACCCAGCGCCCGGACAGGCAGGCGAACCCGCGTGTGACGTGCCGCCCGGTTGCGTGCCGCTGCCCGTTGGCTGCTCGGTGCCCGGGCAGATCGAGACCGCGCGGCAGGGCAGTGCCCTGCTGAGCGAAGCAGTCAGGGCATAACGGGATACTTGAGGTGTGACGCAGCTATCCGGCCCGGTACAGGACGTGCTCGAGGGCCTTCGCGGGGCCGGGTACCTGGCCGACGCCGCCATCGGGACGGTCGTCTATCTGGGGGCCGAACTCCGTAAGCCGGTCCTGATCGAGGGCCCGGCCGGCACCGGCAAGACGCAGTTGGCCCAGAGCGCGGCGCAGGCGGCGGGCAAGCGACTGATCCGGCTGCAGTGTTACGAGGGGCTGGATGAGTCCAAGGCGATCTACGAGTGGGACTACCGCCGCCAGTTGCTGCACCTGCAACTGCATCAGGGCACGTCGACCGAGAGCCTTGGCGCGGCCGGGGTCTTCGGGGAGGAGTTCCTGCTCAGCAGGCCGCTGCTGGCCGCGATCCGGTCGGATGATCCCGTCGTTCTGCTGATCGACGAGGTCGACCGGCTCGATATCGAGAGCGAGGCGCTGCTGCTCGAGGTCCTGTCGGAGTACCAGGTCTCCATTCCCGAGCTGGGGACCGTGACGGCCAGGCACATCCCGCAGGTCTTCCTCACCTCGAACAACAGCCGCGACCTGTCCGAGGCGCTCAAGCGCCGGTGCCTGTTCTTGCACCTGGGCTATCCGAGCACCGAGCGGGAGGCGGAGATCGTCCGGCTGCACGTTCCCGAGCTCGCCGGGCACCTGGCTAGTGAGATCGCCGAGCTGGTCGCGCTATTGCGCAACGCTGACCTGAAGAAGCCGCCGTCGATCGCCGAGTCGCTCGACTGGGCCAGGACCCTGCTGACGCTCGGCGCCGATGACCTGACCGACGACCTGATCAGGCAGACCATGTCGGTGCTGCTCAAGTACGAGCGGGACATCGATACCGCGCTGGCCGAGCTGCGGATCTGACCATGCGGGAGAGCTGACCGTGCAGGGCGTGCTGGCCGGCCTGGTCGACGAACTGAGGAACGTGGGGATCGGCGTGTCCGTCGGCGAGCACCTCGACGCCGCGCAGGCGCTGACCGCGCTCAGCCTGCAGGACAAAGAAGTCGTCCGGTCGGCACTGCGGTGCGCGCTGGTCAAGCGCACCGAGCAACTCGACGCGTTCGACCTGCTCTTCGACCTGTACACCGCAGGCGGGAGCCAGCCGGGAGCGGAGCTGATCGAGGCGATGTCCGACCAGGAGCTGAGGGACTACCTGCGCGCGATGATCGGCTCGGACGACGTGCACGTACGCCGACTCCTGGCCGACGAGTACGTGCGCCGGTTCGGCGGCCTGCAGCCCGGCAGCCCGGTGGCCGGGGTGTTCGCCACGATTGCCGTGAACGAGGCCGCCGACCTGGACGGCATCCGCGCCGGACTGCTTGCGGACCAGGACGGCACCGAGGGGCAGGCAGGCCTGGGCGGCTCGGGCGGGCAGGGCGGCGGGGGCGGCGCCGGCCAGGGCGCCGCTGCCTCGGGCGGGCTCGCGGGCCGGCTTGCCGAGGCGAGAGCGGACCGCGCGGTCGCGGGCTTCCGCGCCGACCTGCGGGCGGCGATCCAGCGCGCGCTGGTCGCCGACCGCGGTGCCCGTGCCGTGCGCGAGACGATGCGCGTCCGCCTGGCCGAGGACATCGACATCGTCAGCGCGTCGGCCGCCGAACTCGAGTCGATCGCGACCGCGATCGGGCCGCTGGTGCAGCGGCTGACCCACATCCTGGCCCAGCTCGCGCTGCGCAGGAAACGCAAGCTCAGCCTTCGCCGGACGCTGCACCGGGCGATGGGCACCGGCGGAGTGCCGTTCCGGCTGGTCACTGAGCCCGCCCGGCCGCCGCGACCGGAGATCGTCGTACTGGCCGACATGTCAGGCTCGGTCGCGGCGTTCTCGCGGTTCACCCTTGACCTGCTCGTCGCGATGGACAGCAGGCTGAGCCGGCTCCGGGTGTTCTCTTTCGTCGACGGCCTGGCGGAAATCACCAGCCTCGTGCGCGATGCCCGGGTCACCGGGCGACGGCTGGATGCGGCCCAGGCCGCGCAGGGAGCGGTTCGGCTGACCGGCAGCTCCGACTACGGCTTCGTCATGCGCGAGTTCGCGGGCCACTACGCGCACCAGCTGTCCAGGCGCTCCGTGGTGCTGGTGGTCGGCGACGCGAGGTCGAACTACGGTGACCCAGCCGAGGCCGCGTTCGCCCAGATCCGCGAGCGGGCGGGCCAGGTGTACTGGCTGAACCCCGAGCCGCGCCGCTACTGGAATGACGGCGACTCGGTAATCGGCCGTTACGCGCCATGGTGCGCTCAGGTGCGCGAGTGCCGGACCCTGGCACAGATCGCCGACTTCGTCCAGTCGCTGGCGGTGGGCGCCGCGGCCAGGCCAGCGACAACAGCGCAGCCCTGACTTGGTCCGGTATGTGGTCTAATGACGCCATGTCCGACGATATCGAGCAGCGGCTGACCGCTGCCGCCGCGGCTGTCCGCGAGCGCGAGGTGACGACCAGGCGTTGCGCGGACCTGCAGGCCAGGCAGGAGAAGCTGCTCGCCGAGGTGGCGGCATTGCGGGCCGAGTCCGCGCTGGAGAACGAGGACGTCGAGAAGCTGGAAGGTCTGTCCTTGACCCGGGTGCTGGCCGCGCTGGCCGGTTCACGCGAGGAGCGGCTGGGCCGGGAGCGCGCGGAGGCGGACGCGGCGCGGTTCAGGGTCGCCGACGCGGAGGCGCGGCTCGCCGCGATCGGCCATGACCACGACCTGGCGCGCGAGCGTCTTGACGGCCTGGCGGGCGCCCCGGACGCGTATGCGGCCGCGCTAGCGGAGAAGGAGCGTTACCTGACCCGGGCCGGCGATCAGCGCGGCAGGAGGCTGTTGGCGCTGGCCGAGGAACGCGGGCGGCTCGCCGGCGACCTGAAGGAGGCGGGCGAAGCCCTGCAGGCCGCCGACGCGGCCACCGGGGCGCTGTCGCGCGTGCGGGACAGGCTGGATAGCGCCTCGGGCTGGTCCACCTACGACACGTTCTTCGGCGGCGGCGCGATGGCCAGCGTCGTGAAGCATGAGCGGATGGACGAGGCGGCGCGGGCGGCGGCCGAGGCGGACCAGCGTCTGGCCGTCCTGCGGACCGAACTCGCCGACGTCGGCGAACCGGGACTGACCGCGCCGCAGCTCACGATCGGCGACGGCACGAAGTTCATCGACGTCTGGTTCGACAACTTCTTCACGGACCTGGCCGTCAGAGACCGGATCAATCAGGCCAGGCAGAACGTGGCCAATTCCGCTGCCCTAGTCGGGCAGGTTGAGACCCGGCTGCAGAGCCGCCTGGCCGGGATTCAGGCGAGGCTTGCCGCGATCGAGGCCGAGCGCCGGGACCTGCTGGCCGGGTGAGTCCTGGCCGGGCGAGTCCTGGCCTGGCGAGTCCTGGCCGGGTGAGGCGCGGTCAGGCCTGGCCGCCGGGATTCGTGCGCAGCTGGGCCCCGGGTCTACCGGCCATCGCCTTGCTGAGGATGGCCGCCGCGGTCTCGGTCACATCCTGCTCGTAGGTGCGGCGCGCGTTGGAGTATCCGCGGCGCACTCCGCGAAGCCAGGCGGCACGGCTCAGGCCGACTGCGACCGGGCAGAGGATTGAAGCGGCTATGCCGACACCTGCGAGGGCGGCTGTTATCACGCTCATGACAAATTGGACGCGCCGGGACTGCCGGAAGTTTACCTCGCCGTCCGATTGGGTTCCCTGAGGTTCCTGGGGCACCGGAGCCGGTCCGAGGTAACTTGAGCGCTATCTGTCGAGGATGGAGGTGAGCCCGCCGATGTCCGATCAGCCGTCTGGCCAGCCGCTCGCGCTGCGCTCATGGCATGCCGTCGTGGCGTCAGGCGATCTCGGCGTGCTTGCCGAGCTGCTCTCCGAGGACGTTGTATTCCGGTCGCCGGCCGTGTTCGCGCCCCAACAGGGCAAGGACTTGACGCTGTTCTACCTGGCCGGCGCGATTAAGGTTCTCGGCCCGACGTTGCGCTACGTCAGCGAGTGGCACGACCAGTCCAGCGCGGTGCTGGAGTTCGAGGCCGACCTAGAGGGCAGCTACGTCCAGGGCGTCGACATTCTGCGCTGGAACGCCGACGACAAGCTGACCAGCTTCACCGTCATGGTGCGCCCGCTGCGCGGGCTGGAGAAGCTAATCGAGCTGATGTTGCGAGAGCTGACCGCCGGCCAGACCTGACCGCTGGCCAGGCCTGACCCCGCCCGGCCAGACCACCCGCGCGGCCCGCTAGCCCAGGCCCGCTGGCCTGGCGCACACTTGAAGGACCGCGTCAGCCGGACGCCGGAGCCCGACTGGAGTCGCGTCATGGGGCTGACCTGGAGAGACCTCGTGTCGTCCGTTGCCGTGGTGGCAATCCTGCTCGCCTATATGGCCTTCCAGCTTGGAGCTGGAGTGCCATTGCTGTCGACGGCCTGGGCGACCAGTGCCGTGGTGCTAGCGCTCGCGATCTGCTGTGCCGTCGCCGCCGCCGCCGACCTGCACACCAGGCCGCAGCCGCGCTGGGGCGTGGTGGTCAGGCGGATCACCAGCGTAACCGGCGCGATCGCGCTGGTCGCCGGCCTGATCGGGCTGCTCGCCAGCAGCGGTCATGCGCTCGAGATTCTCGTCGTCGCCACGATCGTGCTGTGGGTGACGGCGACCTTCTGGCACGTGCTGAGCATCGGCGCGGAGCAATAGCACCCGCGTC
Organism: uncultured Actinomycetota bacterium; assembly: GCA_963720595.1. Taxonomy (GTDB): domain Bacteria; phylum Actinomycetota; class Actinomycetes; order Streptosporangiales; family Streptosporangiaceae; genus Chersky-822. The sequence continues at coordinate 287,279 of CAVRFY010000002.1, forward strand.
TGCCACGCGCAGCGCATCTGCACGGGCCGCCGCCGGAAATTGTCGGAGCCTGGTGGCACACTTTCCGGCATGAGCGCAGCGGATCAAAAGGCAGCGGATCAGAAGGCAGACCTGCATCGGTACCTGCAGCGTGGCCGCGATGCCATCGTGTGGAAGCTGGACGGCCTGAGCGAGTACGACGCCCGGCGGCCACTGACGCCGACGGGCACCAACCTGCTCGGGCTCGTCAAGCACCTGGCCAGCGTCGAACTCGGGTACTTCGGTGACTGCTTCGGTCGCCCCTCGGGCGAGCCGCTGCCCTGGATGGAGCCGGACGCGGAGCCCAACGCGGATATGTGGGCCACCGCAGACGAGCCGCGCGAGCAGATCATGGGGCTCTATCGACGCGCGCGGGCGCACGCCGATGCGACGATCGACTCGCTGGATCTGGACGCGGTCGGCCATGTGCCGTGGTGGGGCGACCGCGGCAAGGTCACGCTGCACCTGATTCTCATCCACATGATCGCCGAGACCGAGCGCCACGCCGGGCAGGCCGACATCGTCAGGGAGAGCATCGACGGGGCGGCCGGGCTCTCGGAGGGCAACGACAACTTGGCTCCGTTCGACCAGGCGTCGTGGGCGCAGTACCGGAGTCGGCTAGAGCAGGCGGCCCGCGAGGCCGGCGACCGGAGTTAGGGCGCAGCGCTGAACGGTCGTCGGCCTGCCCGGCTATCCCAGCCGGCAGCCATCCGTGCCGTAGAAGTCCTGGCCATCTAGGCCGGGGCCGGTGATCACGGGCCGGTGACCGCGGCCGCCAGGCGCGTAGGCGGTATCGAACCACTGCCCGAAGAACTCGTGCAGGCGAGTTCGGCAGGCTTGGCTGTGCACCGGCAGCCAGCGCGCGAAGCCTGCCTCCCACTGTGCCTCGGTGATGCTGCCGCCGCCGAAGGCGCGTTGGACCTGCCGCAGCGCCCGACGAAGTTGCCGTGACCGAGAATCTGGCGCAGCGCGATGTAGGCGACTCCCGGCCTGAAATACGTCGACGCGCCGCTGAAGAGCCCGGACGACTCGGGATTGGATGGCGCCACGGTCCAGAAGTCACCGCGCAGCTTGTACACCGCGTTGAACTGGTGCACCAGGCTCTGCTGGAACGCGGCCCGGCCCTTACGCGTGCCAGGTCCGCCCGCAGCCTTCTCGGCCCGCGCGGCATGGAACAAGAACTCGCCGAGCGTGGCCATGCCTTCCTTGAAGAAGGTCATCTGGTAGCCGCTCTCGCTGACGTTGTCACCCCACCACTGGTGCATGTTCTCGTGGTAGAGCGTGTCGAGGTCGATCGAACCGCCCGCGAAGGCGATCATCGTCTGCATTTCCTCTTCGAAGCTGGCGGTCGGCGTGCCGATGATGATGCCGTCCGAGGTGAACGGGTACGGCCCGTTGAACTGGCTCTGGAACCGGGTGATGGCCTCTTGCTGAGCCATGATCACGCGGTTCCTCCTCTGCAGCGACTTCGATATCGCCTGGTCCTGCGCCTGGTAGAACTTCATCCCGCCGCGGGCCGTGCGCTCAGTGAGCCGGTACCTGCCGATGCTGTCCTCGACCAGGTAACTGGCGATGGGCGCGGCCGAGTGCCAGTGCCAGGTCACCGATCCGCCGGGGAACGCCGGGCTCGGCGGATGGTGAGAGACCGACAGCAGGATCCCGTTCGCGACCACCACGCGTCCCTTCGCGACGGTGTCGGCGAAGTCGTAGCTGGGCTTGGCGGTCGGGTAGTCGTTCAGCGGCATCCAGTCCTCGGACCCGACCGGCTCGGTGGTCACGAAGCCGCCGTCCTTGGCGCGGAACCAGCCCTCGGTGCTGCCGTCGCCGTCGTTGTGCAGGCCCGGCCGGCCGGTGTAGTTGACCCTGACCGTGAAGATCGCGTCCTTCTGCAGCGGTGCGGACGGCGTGATCACCAGCTTGTCGGCCGGGCACTGGGTGCCGTCCCGAGCGTTCAGGTTCTGGCCGGAGAGCAGTTCGGGAGAGCAGGCCGGCGGCAGCGGATTGTGTTGCGGGCCGCCGACCGGGTTCGTCTGCGAGGCCTCGTGCGCCGCCGGGTTCGGGTCATCGGGTCCCTTCGGGTCACCCGGGTACGTCGGCTGGGCGAACCGGAACGCCGCAGGCTGACCATTCACCGAGACCGACGTAATGGTCATGTCCGGCCCAGCGAGCTTGTTGCGCGAAAGTCGTTCGAAGTCCAGGCTGAAGCTGGTCAGGCACTGCGTGGCGACATCGGTCAGGACGACTTTGGTACCCGGCAGGAAAGTGTTCGCCTTCGCGTCGTAGACCAGGTGCACGAGGGTGTGCGAGCTGTGGTAGCCACCGTTGCCGGTCTCCGGGTACAGCCGCGCGCCTGGCGCGGACAGGGTGCGGGCGCCCGCGGAGCAGTGCCCGCCGGCCGTGGCCGCCGCGCCCGCGACCGGGCCGGCCGGAGCGGCCAGCGCGATGCCAGGCAGCGCAACCACCGCGCTCGCTGCTGCCACGACGATCAGCGATCGGCGGCTCGCCATCTGGCCTCTCCCTCAGCTCGGGTCATCTCGGCCACGTCCCATCCTGGCCGCACGGCCGCATTCGTGCCAGCGGTTGCCACAGGCTGGCCGCAAGCAGGCCGGTCTCAGCTCGGGGGGCGGGCCAGCGGCCATGACTCCAGTTCCGTGGCCGCCCGCAGCGCCTCGGCGCGGGTCGCCAGCCGGCTTGTGCCACCCCAGCCGGTCACCGCGAACGAGCCGCAGGCCACCGCTCGCCTGAGCGACTCGGCCGTCGTCGAGCCGTCGAGCACGCCCGCGATGAACCCGGCGTTGAAGCAGTCGCCGGCGCCGGTGGTGTCGACCGGGGTCACCGCGCGGCCCCGCACCCGGGTGCCGCCTGTTGCCGATACCGCCAGCGCGCCGGCCGCGCCGAGCTTGACCGCAACCTCGGGCCCGAGACGGCTCAGCGCCCGCGCGGCGTGGAGCACGGCCGCGTCGTCGCGGTCGCCGGCGGGTTCCTGTTCGCCGCCCAACGCGGCGCCCTGATCCCCGCCGAGCGCGGCGGCGAGGTGCACGCACTCGGCTTCGTTTGGCAGCAGGTAGTGCAGGCCGCGCAGGGCCGCCAGGGCGCTGGCCCACTCGCCCGCCGGGTCCCAGCCGGTATCCAGCGAGGTAGTCGCGCCGGCCTCGCGGGCGGCCAGGAACAGGCCGGGGAGCCCGGCCTGGAGCCCACGCTGGAGGAAGAACGAGCTCACGTGCACATGCCGGGCAGCGCGCAGCCGGTCGCCAGGGATGTCCGCCGCGGTCAGCTCCGGCATGGTGCCGCTATAGGTGAGGATCGCGCGATCGCCGTCCGAGCGGGTCAGGACGACGCTCATGCCGGTCTGCCTGCCCGGCCGCCGGATCACGCCGGACACGTCGACGCCGTGGCCGCGCAACTGCTCCGCCGTCCACTCGCCGATCGGGTCGTCGCCCACGACCGCGCATACGGCGACCCTGATCCCCTGCGCGGCCGCAGCGCAGGCGGTGATCGCGCCGGAACTGCCGAGCGTGATGGTCGCGTTTTCGACCAGCTGTTCCACCTGGCCGAACCGTACGTCGACGTCCCCCGACGACACCAGCACATCCGGGTTCAGCTCGGCCAGGACAAGCAGGTCCACGTCGCCAGTCACAGCCTCACTCCTCCGTCGGCACCCGCGTCCGCAAGGACGCTACGCGGCCGGCTGGCGTTCGCGGCGGCCGACCCGCGCCACGACGTCTCATTGGGGGCTTCAACAACTTCCCAGGGGCATCATGTTCGTGCGGAGGCGAGATGGGATCCAGCGAGACAACCAGCCGGGATGGTGTCCGGCAGACGTGCCGCCTGGCCGGCCGGGCGGAGTGCTGTGGCCAGCAGTGAGCTGGCCGCCCTGGTGCGGCCGGGGATGACGGTGGCGCTCGGCGACGGGTACGGCGCCCCCCGGTGGGCGTCCCGCGAGCTGAGCGACGCGGCGGCCGGGTGCGGCGGGGTGCGGCTGATCCTCGGCTGGGTGCCGAGGCCGGATTCAGGGCTCGACTTCGCCGCCTTCGCTGACGTGCGGACGTTCATGCCGGGCTGGGGACTCCGAGCGGGCGTCAACGCGGGCCTGGTCCGGTTCGCCCCGGCCAGCCTGGCCGCCGTGCCCGCGCTGCTGAACGGCCCCTGGCGCCCCGACCTGCTAGTCGCGACCGTCGTACGGGCCGGCGGCGGCTTCGCGTTCGGCAGCGAGGTGTCCTGGCAGCGGGCCGCGATCCGGGCTGGCGCACAGGTCGCCGCGGTCTTGTCGAGCGCGGCTCCGCACGCGGACTCCGGCGACCCGCTGCCCGCGAGCCTGGTGCGGATCATCGGCGAGACCGCCGAGCCGCCAGGTGCGATGCCCGAAGTGACGCCCGGGGCAGAACACCGGGCGATCGCCGCTCTGGTCGCGCCGCTGATCACCGCTGGCGCGCGGCTGCAGGTGGGTCCCAGTCCGGTGACAACCGCGTTGCTGCGCGAAATGGCGGTGCCGGTGCGAATCGACTCTGGCCTGCTGCCTGAGGCCGTACTGGATCTCGACGAGGCAGGCCTACTGGTCGGCGTCCCCGTGGCCGCCTACCTGGCCGGCGGCCCGCGGCTCTACGCGTGGGCGGACGGCCGGCCGGTGCTGCATCCGGTCGAGTACACCCATGACCTCGGCAGGCTATCGGCCGATCCGCTATTTGCGGTCAACACTGCCGTCGAAATCGATCTCGACGGCCAGGTCAATGTCGAGGGAACGGCCGCCTCGGTGCTCGGCGGCATCGGCGGTCACGCGGATTATGCCGCCGCGGCGGCACGGTCGGCGGGCGGGCTCAGCATCGTCGCGGTGCCGACCTCCCATCAGGGCAGCTCGACCTTGGTGCGACGGCTGTCCCGGCCGGTGTCCACGCCCTCGCACGACGTGGACGTCGTCGTCACCGAGCGCGGCGTCGCCGATCTGCGCGGCCGGTCCAGGCCCGAGCGGCACCGGGCGTTGATGGAGTTGTGGGACGGGCAGATCGCCGAACCCGGCTCGGGATAAGCGCTGGCCCGGCTGGTCGCGCTGATGGCTCTGGCCCGGCTGGTCGCGCGGGCCTAAGCTGAGGCTTGCCTGAAAGAAGGCAGCAGATGATCTTTCTCGTCATTATCGGGGCCATGCTGGGAGTGGCAGTCGGCATGGCCGTTGCCATGGATCTGCGCGACCGCAGGTCGTGGCGGCGACGCGTGCAGAGCGACGAGATCGACGCGGTGGCTGCCCAGGCCCTCATCGTTTTCCCGGGCGGTGGCCTGTCCGTCAGCGAATACCTGCCGCCTCCCGACGACGGGCGCCCTCAGCACTAGGCCGCGCGCTGAGTCTCCGTTGCCAAAGCACTCACGGCACCGATCGTGTTAGCCAGCTTGGACGTGTCGTATCAGAAGTTCCCTGCTGGTTGAGTCTATTAATCGAATAAAAAAACGATCTTATCCGAGAATGTCAGAGGCTCTCGCTAACATAGTCGAAGACGGTGATCGTGGCGCTCGCGAGGGAGGTGGCGAGATGGCATCCGGGAGAGCCCCAGTCGCATCGGCCGGCGACGAGCACGGCCCGGGGGACGTCGGCCGCCCCTCGTCCGCTGCCTCGCCGCCCACCTCGCCGCCCCCGGGCTTGGAGCCCGCCAGCGCGCCTGCCCGAGAGCCCGCCCAAGAGCCCGCCCCGCCGTCCGCGCCACGGCCCGCGTCAGGCCCGGCGTCGGCACCCCCCGCGTCGGACCCGGCTGATGCGGGAGGCGCGTTCCCGCCGGGCGGCGGTATGTCCTGGAGCTGGGATCTGGACCTGGAGTCGGTGCTCGACGCCGTGACCGGTGCCGCTCCCTGGCTGCGCGCGCCGGCCGCCGGTCCCGGTGCCAGTCCGGCGAAGCCTGCCACTGCCGATGCATCCGCCGACCCGTCGCCCGCCGTACTGGACATGGAGGCCGATCAGGCGGCATATGAGGAAGCGGTAGCGGCCGGACGCACGCAGGAGATCCCGCTCGACCTGGTTGCCGGACGGATCGCCGAGGCGCTGCCGACCGGTCCTGGGCTGGCCGGCTGGCTCGCTCATGCGAACGCCGCCGAGCTCGAGGACGGAGCGCTGGCAGGGGTTGCCGCCTCGTTTCGCCGGCTTGCTTCCTGGGCCGCCGCGGGAGAGCTGGCCGCGGTCGCGCAGATCGCGTCCCGGTCGGCTCGTTCGGACCGGCGGGCCGAGGTGGACTCGGCCGGGCGACCGGACCAGGTGACCGCCGACGCGACCGGGCAGGTCGCGCTCGCGCTCGCGATGTCGCATGACGGAGCGACCAGTTGGACCGACCTCGGCGTCGTCCTCACCTGGCGCCTAACGGCCACCGGTGCTGCGCTCGCCGCCGGCAAGATCGATCTGGGTAGGGCGCGAATGATCGCCCGCATGACCGGCGCGCTGAGCGACGATGCCGCTCGGGCTGTCGAGGCTGGGGTGCTCGGCCGGGCCGGATGGCTGACGCTCGGGCAACTGCACGCGGCGCTGCGCCGGGCCGTGATCAGGGCGGACCCGCAGGGAGCGGAGCGACGCCGCGAGGACGCGGAACGGAACGCCAAGGTCGTGCTCTACCCCGAGGACGAGGGAACCGCGACGCTGGCTGGTTACTCGCTGCCTGGTGTTCAGGCCGCCGCCGCGATGGCGCGGATCGCCGCTCTCGCCAAGGCCATGAAGGCTGCGGGGATCTCCGGCGGCATCGACCTGGTGCGAGCCCAGGTCTTCCTCGGCCTGCTGCTCGGCACCCTGCCCTACATCCCGCCGGCCCCGGGCGCGCCCCCGGACGATGGCCCGCCGGACGACAGCACCGAAGACGACGTGCCGCCCTCGGACGATGGCCCGCCGGATGACGGCCCGGCGGATGACAGCCCGGCGGACGATGCGCCGCAACCGGACGACGGCTCGCCGGACGATGGCCAGCCAGATGTCATGCCGCCTGGCCCGGCTCCCGGCGGCGGCCTCCTAAACCTGACGGTTCCCATCGCCACTTTGGCCGGCGGCGCCGCGCCGGGGCAGCTGTCCAGGCTGGGCGTGATCACAGCAGCCCAAGCCAGGGAGCTTGCCCTGCTGGCCGCGGCGCACCCGGCTACCAGGTGGCGCGTCATCGTCACCACGCCCGCCGGCCGGGCCGTCGCGGTCACCCACGTTCCGCGTTCCCGCAGTCCGGGCGGCGGGCCCGGTGCCGGCGGCGGTCCCGCGCTGATCGGCCGGGTGACGTTGGTCGTCCGCGCCGACGAGGCACGGCCCGGCACCGATCGCTCGCCGCCTGCCTGGCCGGCGGCTCCAAGGTCCGCGCCACCCGGCTGGCTGGCGGCTGGCGGCCCGGTATCGGCTGCCGGTGCTCGGCTGCCGGTGATCTTGCGGCGGGCACTGATTGCGGCCGCTCAGGCTGCCGAGGCCGCAGAGCGGCGAGACCAGCGAGACGAGCAGGGTGTCGGCTGCGCGCACGAGTTGGCCTCGCCCGCTTACCGACCGCCGCCTCGGGTTGCCGAACTGGTGCGAGCGAGGGACGGCACCTGCCGGTTCGGGTCATGCCGACGGCCAGCCGATCGGTGCGACCTGGACCACACGACGCCGTTCGATCAAGGCGGCCGCACGTGCAGCTGCAACCTGGGTCCGCTGTGCAGGACGCACCACAGGGTGAAGCAGGCGCCAGGCTGGCGGCTCGACCAGCCCGAGCCCGGCCTGCTGACCTGGACCACCCCGCACGGCCGCCGCTACACCGTCACGGCCGACACTTACTCCGTCTGACATGGAGGCGCGGGCAATTCGGCGATGGGGATCTTCACGGCATCACACATGTGTAAGAGCGGCCTCATGTGTCCCCGTCCTGGCCCCGGTCGCCGTGAGGTCGGCGCGGTACTCTGCCTTAATAGGTTCCCGGCCATTCGCTGAGGTAGTGCATGTGAGGATGCGCCATTGGAAGCGCGCGCCGCAGCCGGCAACGGCTAGCTCCGGCGCTTTCCCGCCGAGCTTGGTCGCATGGGCGCAGGTCGTGGACGCGTCGCGGCTTTCAGACAAGACCGCCAATGAAGCCGAGAATTACTTGCGGGACTACCGACATATAACCGGATTCGCCAGGCACGAGATGGCCCTTCGCCTGGTGTCGGTCATCGCGACCCAGATCAGCCCGCCGCCGCCAGCCGATGTTGCGCCACTAGACGTCCTCGCGACCGTCCTCGCAGCGCGGCGGAGGCAGCTCGGCATTGGCTGATCCCCAGGTTGCCGGCAGGCCGTTTACCTGAGGCCAAACGAGTAAACGGTGTGTTGTTATGGGAACCACGTGCCGCTATGCAGGAGGCGCTACAGGGCGAAGCACGCCAGGCTCGCGGTTTGACCAGCCCGAGCCGGGCACGCTGGCCTGGACCGTCTCATTGCCGCAGCGACGCGGTTAACTCCCGACCTGTACCCGACCTGAGGCCGGTGGGCCGGCTGGACGTCTGCGGACTGAGCCGCCTGGCCCCGCACGTTCCGCTGTCCAGATTGCTCAGCGCGGTTCTCGCGGGCCCTTCAGCAACAATGCGGAACCTGGCATGGTTGGCCCGTGGGCCGTAAAGACGGGCTGAACACAGCTCAGAGGATTGTTGTCGTCGTTGCGACTGGCATCGCGCTTGCAGCTATCGGCGTCTACCTCGCGAACAGGGGAAGCACAATGGGCGGCCACCACTTCTATCTGCGGTGCCATTCCGAATGCGACCGGGACCGCCGCGCTGGCTGCGCCTGATCAACTGGCTGGTGCTGGACGGCATCTGGGCTGTGGTGGCGCTCGTCGTGCTGCGCTCGCCGCGGGGATCAGCCGGGCCGCAGTAGGGAAACACCTAATTAGCGGCTGCCGCCGACATGAGCGGCTGCTGCCGATCCATTCCCCGGTGCCCTGCCATCACGACCGCCCGTGAACTAGCCAGTCGTGCAGTTTTCGTAGACTTGTCTGGCTGAGCGGAGCCGCTCTGGCTGCGCAGAGCCGCGCCGTTAGTAGCACCAGGTCGCGCGGCTCAATGGCCGCAGAGCACGCGGTGGCGAGGAAGCAGGGGATCGTGCGAGTAACGGGGACTGCTCAGCGCGATGCGTGGCTGGCGCATACCTGGCCGCCCGTCGAGGAGGTTCGCCCGGATCTGTGGTCCGTGCCGGTGCCGATCCCCGATAGCCCGCTGCGTTACACGCTCACCTACCTGATCGCCTCCGATAACGGGCTCGTCGTCGTCGATCCCGGCTGGGACACCGAGGCGGGTTGGCAGGCACTCAGCGACGGTCTGAAGTCCGCCGGGGCTGCGGCCGAGGACGTGACCGGCGTCGTAGTGACGCATATCCATCCCGACCATCACGGCCTGTCGGCCAGGTTGCGCGAGGCATCGGGCGCGTGGGTCGCCATGCACCCCGCCGAGCGTGACTCGCTCGCGGCGCTGCGGTGGCACGGCGCGGAGACGATCGCCGGCGACCAGGCCTGGCTGAGCAACAGCGGCGTCCCCGACGACATCGCCGGCGAGCTGACGATGAAGGACATCGCGGAACTGCCATTCGCGCGCATGGTCGAGCCCGACTTGCTGCTCGAGCACGGAGACTTGGTCCCACTGGCCGGCCGCGCGCTGCGGGCGGTCTGGACGCCCGGGCACACGCCCGGGCACCTGTGCCTGCATGAGGAGGGCGCCAACCTGCTGCTGACCGGCGACCACGTACTCCCGCGGATCAGCCCGAACATCGGCCTGCAGCCGCTCGCCGCAGAGCCCCCGCTCGCCGCCTACCTGCGCTCACTTGAGTTCATCGCGAGCTACGACAGCGCCGAGGCGCTGCCGGCCCACGAGTATCGGTTCGCCGGCCTGGCCAGCCGGGTCCGGATGCTGCTCACCCATCACGAGCGCCGGTGCGAGGAGGTCATCGCGATCCTTGGCCGCTTGGGCCAGGCGACAACCTGGCAGGTCACCACGGAACTGTCCTGGTCGCGCGGCTGGGCGTCGGTCACCGGGTTCATGCGCCGGGCCGCGCTCGCTGAAGCCGGCGCGCATCTGCTGCATCTGGTCGATGCCAGGCGGATCGTCCGCACCGCCGGCGAGCCCGGGCAGCCGGAGAAATACGCGCTCGCGGGGCCAGACGCCCGAAGCCAGCATCCTTAATCTGAACCGGACGGATGGCCCGTCCGTTTATTACTTCGGCATTACAGTCCGGCATCGTTCGATCCTCGCCCCTGGAGTGTCGCTATTTCCGTTGCAACCATGACGAATTAGCGGAGTAGGAGGTGCCCGGGAGTCGTGCGGAAGCCTCCTACCGCGATCAGGCACCTGATCGCGCACCGGGTCGCCTTCTGTGTGGTGATCCTCACCGCCGTCATCACTGCCTCGTTCATGGCCGCCGCCGTGTCTTTCTTCAACGCCGTCACGGCCGGCGCGGCCAGCACTGAACTCGCCGGGCGACCGGGCACCGCGCTCGTCGTCACCGTGCCGGTCACCCGCGCTACCGCCCGGCAGATCAGTGCCGACCTCGGCCGGACGATACGCGGGCTGCTGCCAGGGTTGCGCCCGGCGATCACGGTCAGCAACCAGTCCGATGCCCTCGACCTGCCCGCCCGCACGTCCGCTGCCCGGCTGCAGACCAAGCTGATCTCACTGCCCGGGCTCGCGGCGCACATCGTCCAGGTCGCCGGAACCTGCCCGCACGACTCGGCCGCCCCCCCCGCGTCCGCCGCCCCCGCCGCGTCCGCCGCCCCCGCGCGTCCGCCGCGACCGTCCGGCGCGCGGTTCCTGCGTGCCTGCCGGCGACCGCGGCCCGCGTGCTCGGGCTGGCGCCGGGCGACCAGGTCACGCTGCACGACGCGATCACACACGCGATGGTGCGAGTGCGGATCACCGGTACCTTCCGGCTTGCCAATGCTGGCAACCCGTACTGGAGCCTCGACCCGCTAGGAACGGGGCAGGCCCGACGGAGCAGCGGATTCACCACGGCGGGTCCGCTCGTCACCAGCCCGGCGGAGGCGGCGCGGGCACGCTTCGCGCTCTCATCCGCGGCACTGGTCGGCCAGCCAGACTTCGCGCGCCTGTCCGGGACCGGCCTGGCACCGCTCAGTGCCCGCCTCGCGGCTCGGATCGGCGCGCTGAACAGCTCGGCCACCTTCCATGACGCGAGCATCTCGACGAACCTGCCCGGTCAGCTGCTGTCGCTGGCGACGGCGCTCGTTGTCGCGCGTACCAAGATCCTGGCCGGGATGCTGACCCTGCTGGTCATCGCAGGAGCGACGCTCGGCCTCGCGGCCAGGCTGCTCGCCGAGCGGCGCCAGACCGAGACCGCGCTGCTCGGCGCCCGCGGCGCATCCCGGCCGCAGATCGCGCGGCGCTGCCTGATCGACGCCGTCGTGGTGGCGCTGCCGGCGGCAATCGCCGGCCCGCTGATCGGCGCGAGGCTCGCGCCGCGGTTCGGCACCGAGCAGGCCTCCGGCCCGACGGCGGCGGTGTGGCTCGCCGGGGCAGCGGTCGCGCTGGGCTGCGCCGCGGTGATCGCGCTGCCCTGGCTGCGGCGGCCGCCGTCACCGCTGCGGCAGCGAGCCAGCCGCGGCCGTCAGCGCTCGCTGGCCGCGGCCGCGTACGCCAGAGCCGACCTGGCCGTGATCCTGATCGCCGCGGCCGCCGTCTGGCAGCTGATCCGGTCGGCGGGCCCGGTGTCGACCGGCCTGGACGGCTCGCTCAGCGCGGATCCGATCCTGGTCATAGCGCCGGTCCTCGCGCTCGTCGGCGGGGCCCTGCTCACGCTCAGGCTGCTACCGGTGGCCGCGAGGCTGGGCGACCGGCTCGCCGCGCGCGGCCGCGGCCTGGTCATCCCGGCGGCGGCCTGGCAAATCAGCCGCCGCGCACTGCGCCAGGCCGGGCCGACGCTGGTCGCCGTGCTCGCGATCGCCGCCGCCGTGATGGCGGTCGCGCAGCGCGAGAGCTGGCAGCGATCGGTGCAGGCCCAGGCGAGCTTCAGGATCGGCGCCGACCTGCGGGTCACGATGCCGCCCGCCGCGGCGCTGCCGCTCGGCCAGGTCGGCGACATCGTGACCGCTAAGGGCGTGACCGCGAGCACTCCCGCGGTCAGGTCGAGCTTCAGCCTGTCCGACGGAAGCACGGGCACGCTGCTGGCGCTCGACGGCAAGGCCGCGGCGGCGGTCATCCCGGCGCAGGCCGCCGGGCCCGCACCCGCCGTGCTGCGCCGGCTGGCGGTCGCGCCGCCGATCGGCGTGCCGCTCCCCGGCCGCCCGACGGCGCTGCGGCTCACAGCCACGCTCGGCCGGGCCAGACTCCGCCCAGGCGTCCTGTTCGTGCAGGTGATGGACGCGGCCGGAATCAGCTACCTGCTGCCTGCCGGCGCGCTGCCCGCGGACGGCAGGCCGCATCGGCTGTCGGTCACCGTGACCACGCAGCGCAGCGCCGGTTACCCGCTGCGGCTGACCGGGTTCACGATGCAGTTCGTGATGCCGCTTTCCCGGCGGCCGCCCGAGACGCTGACCGTCTCCGGCGGCATCGCGGAGCGCTTCGCAGGGGACTCGGCGCGGAGCGGGGCGGGCACCGCGTTCCGGCTGGCGCGACCGGGGCTGGTGCTGCGCTCGTCGGCCAGCCAGGGGACCGGCGGTACCTCGCCGCGGGTCATCGGCCTGCGGGCCACGCCGGCCGGCTCGCTGATCGCGACCTTCCGGCCGGGCGACGCCAGCAGGGTGATCACCCCGGGCCTGCAGGGCGTCACGACCCGCTCGGTGGGCATCTTCCTGGCCGAGAGCTACCCAGGCGGCGCCCGCCCGGTGCCCGCGGTGGTGACGCGCGGCCTGCTCGCCGCCGCCGGACGGCACCTTGGCGACCCGATGCAGATCGGCGTCGACGGTGCGACGGTGCAGATCACCCCGGTTGCCGCGGTCCGCCACCTCCCGTCGGTCACCGGCGGCGGCCCGACGGTGCTGGTCGACCAGCGCACCCTGAGCGACGCGCTGCAAGTGGCCGGCGCGCCGCCGCAAAGCCCGACCGAGTGGTGGCTGCGCGCACCGGGCCGCGCTGTCCTGCCGGGCCTGCCGCGCGGCACCGTCGTGGCGACCAGGGCGCGCCTGGCCCGAGCGCTGCTGGCGGACCCGCTCTCTCGTGCCTCGCAGGAGGCGCTGCTGGCGATCGCCGTCGCCGCCGTTCTGCTCGCGCTCATCGGCATGCTGGTCAGCGCCGCGACTGCGGCGGAGCGCCGCAGCGACCTGGTGCTCCTCGACGCGCTCGGCATGCCGGCAGGGCAGGTGGCCAGGCTGGTCGCGCTCGAGCAGGCGATGACGGCGGTCGCGACCGGCGCGGTCGGGGTCCTGTTCGGTGCCGCGTTGAGCACGCTGATCATTCCGGCCGATACTTTGACCGCGCAGGCGGCCAGGCCGGTCCCGTCGGTCGCCGTGCAGCTGCCCTGGCTGATCGCCGCGCTGACCGCGCTGGCGGTCGCGGCGGTTCCGACCGTCGCGGTCACGCTGGCCTCGCTGCGCCGGGCCGCCGGCGCCGCCATGACCAGGCTGGAGGAGCAGACGTGAGCGGCGGCCGCGACAGGAGCCCGGGCGGCGACGTGAGCGCCGGCCGCCACGTGAGCGCCCGCCGCCATGTGAGCGCCGGCCGCCGGCCGCTGCGCCGGGTCATGCTCGGCGAGGCCGGTCCGGTTCCGGCACTGGTCCTGGCGTCCGTGGCCGTCGTCGTGGCGTTCATCGTGATCGCCGGGTCACGGGAACTTGTCTCGGCCGACAACCGCGCGACCGGGCAGGCGCTCGCCGCGGCGCCCTCGCTGGACACCGGCGCGCTCGTGTCCGCGGACCTGCAGGCCGGCCAGGGCCGCGGCGTGCTCGGCGCCCGGGCGATCGGGGCGCTCGGCCGCGCTTTCGCGGCGGGGCTGCCGCTGCCCCGGCTGTTCCCCGCCGCCGGGCGGTGGGGCGGTGTCAGCGTGCCTGCGCTGCAGATGCCCCGGCCGGCCGGACCGGACGGCAAGCCCGAGCTGATCGAGCTTGGCTTCCGGCCCGCGCTGGCCGGCCACTCGCAGGTCGTCGCGGGGTCGCTGCCGTCCGGCCCGGCGGTCATCTCGCCAGGTGCCGGCGCCAAGACATCAACCATTACCTTCAACATTGCCGCGACGCGGGTCACGGCGCGGACGTTCGGCCTGCGGATCGGAGCCGTGCACGACCTCGGCCGGGTTAGTCGTAGCGGGCCGCTGATCCGCTTCAGGCTGACCGGGATCGTCCGGCAGGCCGGGCCGGGCGGAGGATCCTCGTCGTTCTGGCAGCTCGACCCGCCGCTCGGCAGGCCGTCGCTGATGGGCCCGTCCATCGCGCAGCGCTGGCTGGGCGGCGTGTTCATCGGCCGGGACGAGCTCGCCGCGATGGGCACCGCGTACGCGGGCGTGACGGAGCGGGCCACCTGGTTCTTCCCGCTGGCCACGCCGCCGGCGGCGCCGACCGCCGCTGACATCCCCCGGCTCAAGGCCGGCGTCGCGGCGCTGGCGTCGTCGCCTGCCATCCGCGCGGCAGAGGTCCGCGCAGGCGCCGGCGAGCTGCGCGACAACGCGGTCACGACAGGCCTAGCCAACGGGCTTGCGGCTTTCGAGAGCCAGTGGCAGAGCGCCGCAGGGGCCGACTCGGTGGTGGTCGTAGGGCTGTTCGTGGCGGGCCTGATGCTGCTCCTGATCTGCTCCGGGCTGGCCGCGCAGGCCTATCGGTCCGAGCTGGTCCAGCTGCGGGTGCGCGGCGGCAGCCTCGCGCAGGTCGCGCGGCGGATGCTCGCGCGGTCCAGTTACGTGCAGGCGCCCGCGCTGGCGGCGGGGACCGTGGCGGCGGTGGCCCTGCTGCCCGGCGCGGGCAGCCCGGCGGGCTTTGTGCTCGGCGGGCTCACGATCCTGGCGGCGATCGCGGGCCTGCCGCTGATCTGCGTGCTCGAGCACCGCAGGCTCCGGTTTGCCGGCGCTGACCGGTCAGCCGAGGCAGGCGCGCGCCGGACGCCGGCCCGGCGTCTGGTGGCCGAGTTCGCGGTCGTGCTCGTGGCGGCCGCGGCGCTGGCCGACGTCCGGCTGCGCGGTGCCGCGCCCGGGGCCGGCCGGGCGGGCACGACAGGTGCGTACCTCAGCGCGAGCGCAGTGCTGGTGGCCGCGGCGATCGCGATCCTGGTCAACCGCGCCTACCGCGGGCCACTCCGCGTGCTCGCCAGGGCCGCGGCGGCCAGGCGGGGAGCGGTCGGCGTGGTGGGCCTGGCGCGGGCCGCGGTGTCGCGGGCGGATTCGGTGCTGCCCGCGCTGGCCGTCATGCTCGGACTGACACTCACGATCTTCGGTGCGATGGTGCTGGCCTCCATCTCGACCGGCCAGGTGGCGGGGTCGTGGTCGCAGGTGGGCGCCGACGCGACGGTCACGGCCGGCGGCACGGCGCTGGTCACCGATGCCGACCTGCGCGCGATCGAGCGGGTCCCCGGCGTCACTCACGCGACGGCCGTGTATGCAGCACGCGTCGGGGGACCGTACGCCGCGGTGCTGGAGGACGGCGCTGCAAGCAGGCCGATCGGGATCGCCGTGGTGGATCCGGCGTCCTACGCCGCCCTGTCGGCCGCCACGCCCTGGCCGCGCTTCCCAGCCGGCTCGCTGGCCAGGCCCGCGACTGCCGGAGCGCCCATTCCGGTCCTCGTGACGCCCGGCATCGCGGCGCAGGTCGCCCAGGCCGGGGCAGCGGCGGCCGACGCTGGCCGGCTGCGCCTGCAGGACAACGGTCAGTCCGCGCCGATCAAGATTGCCGGGACGATCACCCGCACCGCGGCGATGCCGGGTGGCGGTCAGTACCTGGTGGTGTCGAGGTCGTCGGTGATCGCGCTGACCGCGATCCCGGCTCCGGACACGGCGCTGGTCACCGGCCGGGCGATCAGCGTCCGGGCGCTGCGCGCGACCGCCGCGAGGGTGCTGCCTGGCGGCCACGTGGCGCTGCGGAGCCAGGTGCTCCGCACCCTCACCGCTGCGCCGGCGCTGCGTCTGTCGGAGCGGTTGTACCTGGTCGGGGCCGTGGCCGCCGCCGCGCTCAGCGCGCTGGCGGTCCTGTTCGCGGTGGCGGCCTCAGCCCGCCCGCGCGCGGCGATGCTGACCAGGCTCGCTGCGCTCGGCATGGCCAGGTCGCAGGCGGTGCTCGTCGGCGTGACCGAAGC
The DNA here is from genome assembly GCA_963720595.1 of uncultured Actinomycetota bacterium. Lineage (GTDB taxonomy): Bacteria > Actinomycetota > Actinomycetes > Streptosporangiales > Streptosporangiaceae > Chersky-822. The sequence goes on from CAVRFY010000002.1 coordinate 303,449, forward strand.
GGTCCCGCTGCTGGCCATCGCCGCCGCGGGCACCGCGTCGTCGGTCTGGTTGCTCGCCGAGGTCGTCGGCCCGGTGCTCGGGTTGAACACGTTCACCGGTTCGGCCCAGCCGCTGGCGCTGCGGCCGACCTGGGCGCAGCTGATCGTCCCGCTCGCCGGCGCGGCCCTGCTCGCGGTGGCGCTGCTCGCGATCGACGGCGTGATGTCCGGGCGGGCCGGCCTCGCGGCCGCGCTCCGGCAGGAGGAGGTTCGCTGAGATGTCCGGTATCGATGATCTCATCGCCGCGCGCGGTCGGGCCGGCGTGCTGGACCGGCCGCCCGACGCGGTCGGTGAGGAAATGCTCCGGTGCGACCGGCTGGTCAGGATCTTCTCGGTGGCAGGCGTCGAGACCCAGGCTCTGCAGGGCCTTGACCTGGTGCTCCAGCGCGGCGAGCTCACGGCGCTGGTGGGTGCGTCGGGCAGCGGGAAGTCGACCCTGCTGAACATCCTCGCCGGGCTCGACCTGCCGACCGGTGGCCAGGCCAGCGTGGCCGGCCATGACCTGCTCACCATGGGCGCCAGGGAGCGGCTGGCCTACCGGCGATCCACGGTGGGCTTCTTGTGGCAGCAGACCGGCCGGAACCTGCTCGGCCAGCTCACCGCTGCCGAGAACGTCGAGTTGCCGATGCAGCTGGCGAAGGTAGCGCGGCGCGAACGCCGCAGCCGGGCGGGAGACCTGCTCGGCCTGCTCGGTGTCGCCGACTGCGGGGACCGCCCGGCGGCGGAGCTGTCCGGAGGCCAGCAGCAGCGGGTGGCCATCGGCGTCGCGCTCGCGAACCGGCCAGCCGTCCTGCTCGCCGACGAGCCGACCGGCGAGCTGGACACCGAGACGGCGGACGAGGTGTTCGCCGCGCTGCGAACAGCGAACGCGGAGACCGGCGTGACCGTGCTGGTCGTCACGCACGACGCGATGGTGTCCGAGCAGGTCAGCCGGACGATCGCGATCAGGGACGGCAGGATCAGCACGGAGGTGCTGCGCCGCACGGCGACCGACGAGCACGGCGTTCAGGAGCACCACGCGCAGGAGTACTCGGTGCTTGACCGGTCGGGCCGGCTGCAGCTGCCCAGCGATTTCATCGCAGCGCTCGAGCTCAAGGACCGGGTGCGACTGGAACTCGAGCCTGATCATGTCGGAGTGTGGCCGGACCGAGGTCCGACCGGGCAGCCGGAGGGCCGATGACCGCGGATCAGCGAGAGGTGAGCACGGACCTGGTGGTCAGCGCCGATTCGCTGACCCGGGCGTTCGGCCGCGGCGCCGCGGCCGTGCACGCGCTGCGCGGCATCAGCTTCGACGTCCGGCGCGGCGAGCTGGTCGCGATCTGCGGCCGGTCGGGCTCGGGCAAGACGACGCTGCTGAACATTCTGGCCGGCCTGGACCGGCCGACGTCGGGGACTGCCTGGGTAGCCGGGCAGGAGGTCACCGCGATGAGCCGGGACGAGCAGCTGCGGTTGCGGCGAGAACGGGTCGCCCTGGTCTTCCAGTCGTTCGCCCTGCTGCCGATGCTGTCCGCCGCCGAGAACATCGGCGTTCCGATGCGGCTGTCCAGGCTGGACAGCTCCGCCAGGGAGCGCCGGGTCCAGGCGCTGCTCGAACTGGTCGGCCTGGCCGACAGCGGCCGCAAGCGGCCGCACGAGCTGTCTGGCGGCGAGCAGCAGCGGGTCGGCATCGCCAGGGCCCTGGCAAACAACGCGGACCTGCTGCTCGCCGACGAGCCGACCGGGCAGCTCGACTCGCAGACCGCCCGCCAGATCATGGGCCTGATCAGGAGCATCGTGCACGCCGAGGGGCTGACCGCGATCGTCACGACACATGACCGCGGCCTCATGGACATCGCCGACCGGGTGCTGGTAATCAGCAACGGCCAGCTCCAGCCCGCCGTCCCAGCCGGGTAGTCCGGTCAATCTTTGCGGCCGGTCAGTCTTTCCGGCAGATCAGTCTTGTTGGCCGGTCAGTCCTTGCGCCCGGTCAGGGCGAGGCTCGCGCCGATGCCGATCATGGCCAGGCCGCCAGTGCCGCCGATCAGCTCGAGGCGGCGCGGCGAGCGGGCGAGCCAGGACCGCGCCGTCCCGGCGGCCAGCGCCCAGGTACTGTCGCACAGCACGGCGATCGCCAGGAAGATCGCGCCGAGCAGCAGCATCTGCTCCGGGACGTGGCCGGCCGGGCGGTCGACGAACTGCGGCAGCACGGCCAGGAAGAAGATGATCGCCTTCGGGTTGCTGATGCCCACGACGAAGCCGTCACGCAGGATCCGGCGCAGGGTCTTGCGTTGCGCCTCAGAGTCCAGGGCGGCGCTGAGCCTGCGCCGGTTTCGCACCGCCTGCACGCCGAGGTAGACCAGGTAACCCGCTCCGGCCAGCTTGATTACCGTGAAGACGGCCACCGAGCGCTCGACCAGCGCCCCGACGCCGAACGCCACCGCGGCGACCTGCGCGTAGATGCCGAGCTGCCCGCCCGCGGCGGTCGCGACCCCAGCCGCGCGGCCGAGCATCAGGGATCGGCTGATCACGAAGAGCACGTTCGGCCCAGGCACGAGGATCAGCGCGAACGAGATCAGCGCGAAGGTCAGCAGGTGACTGGCGGGAAGCATGTACCGAGCCTAGTGCGCCGGCGAATATGGCCGCACGGCCATTATCGCCGGACCGTGAACCGCAAGTCTCGACCGGAGGACCAGCACATGACCGACGGATTCGAGCTGCCCGGACTGGCTGGCCTGGGGACCGCGCCGCTTGGCTCGGGGCCCGGCTGGGAACTCGACTGGGGTCGCGGCGACGAGGCCGGGGCACAGTCCGTCGTGCGTGCCGCAGTCGGCGCGGGCGTCGGCTGGATCGACACCGCGCCGTTCTACGGCTGGGGCCGGGCCGAGCGCATCGTCGGCAGCGCCTTCGCCGGGGCCGCGGGCCCGTCCGTGACCGCGGGCCCGCCGGCGGCGGGCCAGCCGACAGGAGGCCAGTCGAAAGCGGGCGAGCCGACAGCGGGCCAGCCGACGGCGGGCGAGCCGGTGCTGCTGACCAAGTGCGGCACAGTCCGCGGGCCGGACGGCAGGTCGCGGGAGGACCACCGCGCCGCCACCATCCGGACCGACCTGCAGGCTAGCCTCGCCAGGCTGGGCCGGTCAGCGGTCGACGTGCTGCAGGTGCACGATCCCGACCCAGCCACCCCGGTCGAAGAGGTCTGGCGCACGGTCTGCGAGTTGGTCGCGCAGGGCAAGGCCAGGGCGGGTGGCCTGTCGAACCACCCGGTTGAGCTGATGGATCGCGCCAGCGCCATCGGCCAGGTAGCGGTCGTGCAGCATCAGTACTCGCTGCTGCACCGGGCGCCGGAGTCGGACGGAGTGCTGCGGTGGTGCGCCGAGCGCGGGATACCGTTCCTGGCGTGGTCGCCGCTGGCGTCTGGCTTCCTGGCCGACCGATTCGACATCGAGACGCTGGAACCGAGGGACTTCCGCCGCCGGCTGCCGTGGGCGGACCCGGCCAGGCTGGACCTCGGGCGGCTGCGCCGCGACCTGGCCCGGCTGGCCGACCAGGCGGGGCTGTCGATGACCGCGCTGGCGGTGGGCTGGGTGCTGGCCAAGGGAGCCCGCGCCATCGTGGGCGCCCGAACGCCGGCCGAGGCCGCGGCGATCCTGGGCTACCGGCCGCTGCCCGCCGATCTCGCCCAGGCGGCAGAGGCGGCAGCCGACCGAGCGCTGCGCTAGCCGACCGAGCGCTGCGCTAGCCGACCGAGCGCTGCGCTAGCCGGCCGGGCGCTGCGCGATCCGGCCGGGCACTGCACTAGCGGCCGGATCGCGCAGCCGCTCGTCGATGCCCGGCATCCGGGTCAGTAGGCCGGCCAGCGCGGCCGCCGAGTTGCCTGGCTCGCCCGTGGCCATCAGATTCGCCATCCCCGCATCGCCGGCCGCGGCGGCGGCCGGGATCCAGTCGAGCATGAACTGGATCCGCCGCGGGACCGCGTGCAGGATCTGCGTCGCCGAGAACCGGCCGTAGGCGGCCGCGATCATGCTGAGGCGGGCCGCGGCCTCGTCGGGACCGATGTCACACCACAGCGGGACGCAATTCCAGGCGATGAAGGCCAGTTCGAACAACGGCGTGGACGGACCGGCCAGGTCCCAGTCGAACACGCCGGCCACCTCATCCCCGTCGAAGCACGCGTTGTACGGAGCGATGTCGTTGTGGCAGATCAGCGTGGGCTGCTCGGTCGGGAAGTACCGCCACGGGCCCGGGTGCGCGAATCCGGCGACGGCCTCGTGAAAGGCACGCGTCCAACGCACCAGCGAGGCGAGCTGACCTGGGCTGAGCCGTTCGGAGTCGATGTCGACGACGCGGCCGGGGAGGTAGCTGAGGATCTCCCTGCCCGCCTCGTCGTGGCCGAGCACCTTCGGCACGGCCGGCACCCGCCCCTGCAGGTAGGTCATCAGCGCGTGCACGGCCGGGGTCCACGGTCCGGTGCTGCGCCTGACCGTGTCGCCGACCAGGACGGCGCCGCTCACGTTGCCGCCGGGCAGCCGGATCTCGCGATCGTCATCAGCCGCGGCCATCGCGAGCGTCAGCCGGCCCGGTGCGCGGCCCGCTGCAGCGCGGACAACTGCTGCTCGGTGCCGATCGCGATCAGGACGTGGCCGGCGTCCAGCGGCGTCTGCTCCGGGGGATTGGCGACGAACTGGCCCTGTTCGTCGCGGAGCGCGAGTACCAGCGCGCCCGTGCTCGCGCCGACCTCGGCCTCGTGCAGCGTCCGCCCGGCCAGCCGCGACCCCGCCATGATCGACACCTCCTCGAGCCGGAACTCCAGGCTGCCGTCGTGCATCACCACGTCGAGGAACTCGACCACGTTGGGCTGGAGCGCGGCGGCGGCGATCCGCTGGCCGCCGATCCGCTGCGGGTTCACGACCCTGGTGGCCCCGGCGCGCAGCAGCTTCGGCTCGGACTCCTCGGTGCGTGCCCGCGCCACGATCACCAGGTCAGGCCGGAGCGCGCGGGCGGACAGCGTCACATAGACGTTCTCCGCATCGGTGTTGATCGCGGCGACGAGCGCCCTGGCCCGCATCAGGCCCGCCCTGCGCAGCACCTCGTCGTCGGTCACGTCACCGATCAGCGCGGGATACGGCGTCTGCGCGACGCGCTCGGGACTGAGGTCGACCACGACCACGTCGGCGCCCTGGCCGGACAGGTAGCCGCCGACGGCGCGACCGACCCGGCCCCAGCCGCAGACGATCGTGTGCCCGGTCATCCGGGCGATATTGCGCTCCATGCGGCGCCCTTCGAAGTGTTGGCGCAGGTGACCTTCCACCAGCGTTTCGATGACCACGCCGAACGCGTACAGCGCGGTTCCGACGCCCGCCAGGATCAGCGCGATCGTGAAGATCTTTCCTGCCGTGCCGAGCGGATGAATCTCGCGGAACCCGACCGTCGTGATCGTGGTGACGGTCTGGTACACCGAGTCGAGCACCCCGAACCCGAGCACGATGTAGCCGATCGTCCCGGCGGCGATCACGCCGAGCACCATGGCCAGCGCCAGCTGGATTCGCCGCACGTTGCTCACCAGGTGATTCTCCCCGTCTCCCCGCCGCGTCAGGCCTGGACTTCATGATCACGGTGGGTTTCCTGCGCTCCCGCGACGACAACCCACCGTGATCATGGAGTCTGGCCTGCGAGAGGGGCGTCAACCGGAGGTGCGGCTCGGGTCGTCTTAGTAGGCGAGGTGATGCGTGGACGAGGAGTTCGGTGAGTTCGTGGCGGCGCGCGGCCGCGCGCTGTGCCGGACGGCCTACCTGCTCACCGGCGACTGGCAGGGCGGCGAGGACCTGGTGCAGGAGGCGCTGACCAGAACATACCTGCGCAGGCGGCGGCTGAGAAGCGCGGAGTCGCTCGAGCCATACGCGCGCAAGGTGCTCGTCTCGCTGTTCCTGTCGTCGCGGCGCCGGCTGTGGCACCGGGAACTGCCGTTCGCCGACGTCCCCGACCGGGCGTCGAACGGCCAGCTAGGCGCGGCCGAGGACCGGCGCGGGCTGTGGCCCGCGCTGATGGGACTGTCCGGGCAGCAGCGGGCGGTGCTCGTGCTCAGGTACTTCGAAGACCTGAGCGAGGCGGACATCGCGGCGGTGCTCGACTGCTCGCCCGGCGCGGTGAAGACGCACGCCGCGCGCGGCCTGGACCGGCTGCGCAAGTCGGTGTCGCTGGAGGGATGGACGCGATGATCGACCTCGAAGACCTGCTGCGCGGGGAACTCCGAGCCAGGGCGGCGGCAGCCGAGCTCGCCGCCGAGGCGGCCGCCGCCAACCAGCCCGCCGTGCTGGCCGGCGCCCTTGACCGCAGGATTCGGCGCCTCGCGGCTGCGCCGCCGCTGGACCGCATCGGCGCTGAGCGCGGCGGCGGTCGCCGCCGTGATCGTGCCGCTGGTGACGCTGCTGTCGCCGGAGCGGGGAACTAGTCCACCCCGGCGCCGGTCAAGGCCGTCCGGTACCGCTCACCGACACGGCGGCGACGCCGCCGGGCTGGGTCCCGTACGCCCACGGCGCCGCGCAGCTTTCGGTTCCGTTTGGCTGGCGGGCGGCGACCCGCTCGGTCTGCGGTCGCAGGGGGCGGCCCGGATACCTGGTGCTCGGCAACGCCTCGACCTCGCTGACGGTCCGGAATCCGCGCTGCCTGCAGCCCCCGAACATGGCGGCGATCCTGTCGATCCGGAGCGCCCAGCGCCAGCCCGAGGGGACGCCGACCCGGATCAACGGGATCGCCGTCACGCGCGTGTCGATCGCGGCGTCACCGGCCGGATCGGTGTCCTACGCAGTCCCGTCCCTGCACGTGGTGGTAACGGCCAGGGGTCCGCTGGCCCGGCGGGTACTGGCCACGCTGACCAGGTCGCCGATCTCGGTCGTGCTCGCGCCCGGGCCCAGGTTCGCCGTTCCGGCCGGCTGGGCCTGGCATCAGGCGGGCGCAATCCGGTTCGCCGCGCCCGCGCACTGGTCGCTGGTGCGCAACGGCTTCTGGCCCTGCGCGATGACCAGCGATTCCGTCCTCATCATCCCGGCTCGCAACCGCCAGATGCCGAGGTGCGCCCTCAGCTCCGTGCCCCCGGCCCCGGTCCCCGGCGTGATCGTCGCGATCGGCCGCTCCGTCGTCCCGCCGGCGTCGGGCTACGACGCCTGCCGGAGGCTGGACGCGCTGCGCGCCTGCTACTCGACGTCGGTCGGCCAGGGCGTCGTGTTCGACGTGGCGGTGTTCGCTCCAGGACGGCAGCGGGGGACGCTGGTCGAGATCGGGCTCGCCGGGAGCGGCGCGGTTGCCCGGACGATCTTCGATTCGATCAGGCAGCGCTGAGCAAGCCAGGCTCTTGGCCGCGGCGTCGCCACCCTTAGCCGGGAGGGCCGTTATGTCTCGGGCCACGAGCACGATTTTCGCGTGTATGGTGCAGCCGATGCGCCAGCAAGCGTAATGGTCGCCGTAAACCACTAGCGCGCGCGAGGATGGTTCGCTTGGGATCGAGCTTTGGCCAGGTCAGCGCCGTCGAGCAGGACTGGCGGCGTTGGGTCGTGTACCAGGTCTATCCGCGGAGCTTCGCCGATTCGGACGGTGACGGTGTCGGTGACCTGCGCGGGGTGCTGGCACGTCTGGACCACTTGCAGCGGCTCGGCGTTGACGTCATCTGGCTGTCGCCGGTCTGCCGCTCCCCTATGGATGACAACGGCTACGACATAAGCGACTACCAGGACATCGACCCGGTCTTCGGCACCCTCGCCGACTTCGGCGAGCTGCTCGCTGCCGTCCACGACCGCGGCATGAAGCTCCTCATGGACCTCGTGGTCAACCACACCTCGGACGAGCACCCGTGGTTTATCGAGTCCCGGTCCAGCCGGGATAGCCCGAAGCGGGACTGGTACTGGTGGCGGGACCCCCGGCCGGGGGCCACGCCGGGAACGCCGGGCGCTGAGCCGACGAACTGGGAGTCGGATTTCTCCGGCTCGGCCTGGCAGTGGGATGAGGCGACGAGTCAGTACTACCTGCACGTGTACTCGCGCAAGCAGCCTGACCTCAACTGGGAGAACCCGCAGGTGCGCCAGGCAATCTGCGCGATGATGCGCTGGTGGCTGGACCGCGGAGTCGACGGCTTCCGGATGGACGTCATCAACATGATCAGCAAGGACACCTCTCTGCCGGACGCCACGCCACGGCACGGATCGCCGTACGGGCCGGGGCACCAGCACTATGCCTGCGGCCCGCGCACGCATGAATTCCTGCACGAGATGCACCGCGAGGTGTTCGCGGGCCGGGACGCCCACGTGCTTACCGTCGGGGAGATGCCGGGCGTGACCCTGGCCGATGCGGCGCTGTTCACCGACCCCCGGCGTGAAGAGCTCGACATGGTCTTCCAGTTCGAGCACATGCAACTGGACATCGGCGCCCACCGGTATGACCTGCGCGAACTTGAGCTACCGGCGCTGAAGGCGTCGATGGCCGCCTGGCAGCGGGGCCTGGCGCACCGCGGCTGGAACTCCCTCTACCTGGGAAACCACGACCATCCGCGCGCGGTTTCCCGATTCGGTGACGACGGCACGTACCGCGTTGCCTCGGCCAAGACGCTCGCGACCGTGCTGCACTTGCACCGCGGCACTCCTTACGTCTACCAGGGCGAGGAGCTCGCCATGCGGAATGCGCCGTTCACCACGATCAGCGAGTACCGCGACATCCAGGCGATCAACGCGCACGCCGAGGCGGTCGACCGGGGAAATGTCGACGTTCCCGCCCTGATCGCCGCCATGGGCCGGATGAGCCGCGACCACGGCCGGACCCCGATGCAGTGGGATGCCTCGCCGGGCGCCGGCTTCACTACCGGAACGCCATGGATCGGCATCAACCCCGACCACGTGGCAATCAACGCCTCGGCGCAGGTCGGGGATCTGGACTCGGTCTTCGAGCACTACCGTCGGCTGATCGAGCTGCGGCACGACGATCCGGTTGTCACCGACGGCGATTTCGAGCTCCTGCTGCCGGAACACCCGACCGTCTGGGCGTTCCTGCGCCCCGGCCGGGACGCCAGCCTGCTCATCGCAGCGAACCTGTCCGCCGACGCCGTGCCCGTGCGGCTGCCCATCGACGACGGCTGGGCGGCGGCCGCGACAGTGCTGACCAGCCTGCCCGATCAGCCCGCCCGACCCCCGATCGATCTCGTCCTCCAGCCCTGGGAATCCATTGTCTGGCGACGAATTCGCTGAATCGGCCGGCGGAGCCGCCAGCCCCGGCTGCCGTCACCGGCCGTCCCGGATAGACTGACGGTTGTCGCACCTGGTTGGTGCGCCCCGGCTAGGTTGGCAGCAGCTACTGCGCAGCGCGCTAGCCCCTTTTATGTCCTCGCCACATATGTGGGCGTGTTACTGCGGTTGGTCGGGCACAGACACGCTGCCCGCGGCCCGGAGATTTTCTTGCGTGAGGCTTCGATCTCTATTCTCTCGGGGCCGTCCTATCGGAAGGTACCTGAGCAGAACAATGGCCATGCGATACGGCTTCGTCAGCACGTTCCCGCCAACCCAGTGCGGACTGGCTACTTTTACCGCCGCCCTCCGCAGCGCCCTCCTGCGCTCCACCAATGATGAGGGCTGGGTCGTTAGCCTGGTCGACGCGTCCGCACCACTACCGGGCGGCCCGGTGCTGGCGCAGCTGATCTCTGGCGACTCCGCGTCACTTCGCGGGGCGGCCGCGCAGCTGAACCTGTGCGACGTCGCCATCTTGCAGCACGAGTACGGCGTCTACGGCGGAGCCGACGGCAGCGAGATCCTGCACTTGCTGGACCAGGTCCGGGTGCCATGCGTGGTCGTACTGCACACGGTGCTGACCGACCCGACGCCACACCAGCGCCAGGTTCTCGAGGCAGTGGTGGCGAAGGCCGCAGCCGTCGTCACGATGACAATGACTGCGCGCGACCGGCTCGCGGCAGGGTATACCGCCGACATGACGAAGGTCTGCATCATCGCGCACGGCGCGCCCGGCCTCGAGACGACCATGGCAGAGCCGACGTTCCGAACCGGGGAGTTTACGGTCCTGACCTGGGGTCTGCTCGGCCCTGGCAAGGGCATCGAGTGGGGCATCGGGGCAATGGCGCTGCTCCGCGATCTCCAGCCCATGCCGCGCTACAAGGTGGCCGGCCAGACGCACCCGAAAGTGCTACTCCACGAAGGCGAGGCCTACCGTAATCGCCTCCGCGAGCAGGTCCGGCAGGCCGAGATGGGATCCTGGATTACCTTCGACGGTCATTACCGGAACACCCGCGCGCTGGCCGCCCTCGTCCGCTCCGCCGACGTGGTGTTGTTGCCATACGACTCGACTGAGCAGGTGACCTCGGGGGTGCTCATCGAGGCGGTAGCTGCCGGCAAGCCGGTGGTGGCGACGCAGTTCCCGCACGCCAGAGAGCTGCTCTCGGGCGGAGCGGGCATCCTCGTGCCGCACCGCGATCCAGCCGCGATTGCAGCGGCGCTCCGTTCTGTGATCACGTGCAGGGGCGTCATGACGAGAATGACCGCCGCCGCCACCGCGACTGCGCCGCAGGTGCTGTGGCCGGCGATCGCGGATCGGTACCGCGAGCTGGCCGGCCGCCTGATCACCGCGAGCGTGGCTGCATGACCGCTGGTCGCGTTACCCCCGTGAGCGACGCTCCTGAGCTGGTGTTCGATCACCTGGAACGGCTCACTGACGACCGTGGGCTCTTCGAGCACGCGCTCCACGATGTCCCACGGCGGGCTCATGGCTATTGCGTCGATGACGTCGCCCGCGGGCTCGTGGTGGTGTGCCGTGAGCCAGCGCCCGGGCCAGCTGCCCGCCGTCTGGCCCGCTGCTACCTCGGCTTTGTCCTCGCCGCGCTCGATCCCAGTGGGGCATGCCACAACAGGATGGCCGTTGACGGGCAATGGCGCGACGAGGCCGCGGTCGGTGACTGGTGGGGACGGGCGCTATGGGGCCTCGGTGTCGCTGCCACGAGTGCGCAGACGCCGGGCATGCGGGCCCGGGCGCTCGGTGGGTTCCGGATAGCGGCGCAGTGCCGTTCCCCGCACCTCCGGTCGATGGCGTTTGCTGCGCTGGGCGCCGCTGAGCTGCTCGGGGAACGACCGGATGAAATGGCTGCCAGGCGACTGCTCACGGACACGCTGGCCGCGATCGGCAAGCCGGCCGCCGACGATTCCCGGTGGCCCTGGCCGGAAGAGCGCCTGAGCTACGCAAACGCGTCGATTGCGGAAGCGCTGATCCTCGCGGGTCACGCGCTTCCCGATATGGCGGCCCTCAACCGTGGCCTGAGCCTCCTGGAGTTCCTGCTGCGCACCGAGATTCGCGATGGCCATCTGTCGGTGACCCCGGTCGGCGGCCGCGGCCGCGACGACGTAGGGCCCGGCTACGATCAGCAGCCCATCGAGGTGTCCGCGCTCGCCGATGCGTGCGCGAGCGCGTTCCGAATTACCCACCAGGCGTCCTGGCTGACGGGTGTCCGCCTCGCCTGGAACTGGTTCCTTGGTGACAACGACAGCGGAACGCCGATGTTCGACCCTCGTACTGGTGGCGGCTACGACGGCCTGGAACATCACGGCCGCAACCTCAACCAGGGTGCCGAGTCCACCCTGGCAATGCTCGCGACCGCGCAGCGCGCACGTCAGATCAGCGAGCCGGAGTGATCGCGCACCGCATTCAAGCCGGACTGCACCCCGATCCGGCCCGCGTCATCGCGCGGCTCTTCCTGCCTGGCGAGGAGCTGCACAGCGGCCATTCGCGGGCCGGACAGGTCATCGACCGCGTCATGAGCCTGGCGGAAGACGAGGTCGAGCGGCTGGCTGCGGGCCTGCTCCGCGACTTCGACGGGCGGCATCACAACTATCAGGCGCTCCTGCAGCGGCATGCGTCGATTGTCTCCGCGCACATCGAGGAGCCGCGTGAGCTGACGGCTGCGCGCACGTTGCTCCTGGGCGCAACCTTCACTGCGGAGTACGCGCCGGAGGGCGCGGCCCTATGCAATCCGAGCGCGGTGCTGGGTCCCGACCAGACTGGCCTGCGCGCCGGCCAGGCTCGGGTGGCACTCAGCCTGCGGGGCATCGGTGAAGGCCACATATCCTCCATCGGATTCTGCTCGGCCGTCGTCGGCCCGGGCGCTCAGTGGTCCTTCGAGCCGCGCCCGCTGCCGGTTTCCGTGGCGGACACAACGCCGGCGAGCTGGCGCCGCGCGCACCTGCATGCCGTCCTGGCCGACCAGGGCCATCTCGATGAACTCGCCGAGGCCGTCGTGCACGCCCTTCCCGCCGACTTCGATGCCGTTGATCTCGAGCGCGCACTGGGGGAGGCCCACCGCGACCTGCTGACGCGGGCCGGTTCCGCCGCTACCGTCGACCTGCTGCGCAAGGTGGTCTCGTCTGCCTACGATGCCACCTTCGCATGTGACAGCGACCTCGGGCAGCGGATCCTGTCGCCGTCCGCCGACGAGGAAAGCAACGGCATGGAAGACGCGCGGTTCACGCGTTTCGTCGACGATGACGGGGCCGCTGAGTATCGCGCCACCTACACGGCCTACGACGGGACGCGCATTGCGCCGCGCCTGCTCATCAGCTCGGACCTGCGAGTTTTCCGTGCTCATCGGCTGGCCGGGCCAGCTGCCAGGAACAAGGGCATGGCACTGTTCCCCCGGAAGGTGCACGGCCAGCACCTCGCCCTGTGCCGTTCCGACGGCGAGAGTACTAGCCTGGCTTTCTCGGCGGACGGCTACGTATGGGACCAGCCGGTGACCTTGCAGGAACCGTCCGCTCCGTGGCAGATGCTGCAGGTCGGGAACTGCGGGCCGCCCATCGAAACCGACCAGGGCTGGCTTGTGCTCACACATGGCGTCGGCCCTATGCGGGTCTACGTCATCGGCGCGCTGCTGCTCGACCTCGATGACCCGACCCGCGTCGTCGGCTATTCGAAGACTCCGCTCCTGTCCCCGTACCCGGGCGAGCGGGATGGCTATGTCCCCAATGTCGTCTACTCGTGCGGAGCCTTCCTGCACGACGGCCTGGTGTGGATTCCCTACGGCATAGATGACAGCCGGATCGGGGTTGCCTACACGCCACTCGGCGACGTGCTGGCCGACCTGAGCAGCGCCTCGTAGGTACGAAGGTAATCCTCCACCATGCGGTCTGCACCGAACCGCGAGGCGGCGCGGGCATGGACTGCCGAGCGGTCTAGCCGCACCGCCGCACGGACAGCGTCGACCGCTGACTCGATGTCATGGGCCAGGTACCCGGTCACGCCCTCGTCAACGACCTCGGCCATGGAACCGCGCTGATAGGCCACGACCGGGGTGCCGCAGGCCAGCGCCTCCACGACGGACAAGCCAAATGGCTCATCGAAATGGATCGGGTGCAGGAGCGCAGCCGCATCACCGAGGACATCCGCCCGGCGCTGCGCGCCGACCGAGCCGAGAAATACGACCTGGTCCCCGTCGATATGCGGCGCCACGGCGTCGGCGAAATACCGCTCGTCCTGCACGATGCCGCAGATCACCAGCCGCCGACCCGCGCGACGGGCGATCTCGATCGCGTCCGCGGTTCCCTTGTCAGGATGGATGCGACCGAATGAGACAAGCTGGTCACCGGAGCGGGCGCGGTACGGGAGCATCGTGAGGTCGATGCCGTGATGAATGGTCGCGGCATAGTCGAGCCCGGCGTAGCGGTCGGAATCGGAGATCGCGACGAAGGCCGAGCGTGACCGAGTGTAGGCAGGAAGGATGCCCGCGCCGGAGAATCCGTGGATGGTCGTCACCATCGGCGCCCGCGCGTGCTCGTCGAATGCGAGCGGCAGCCAGTCGAGGTGATTGTGCACAAGATCGAAGTCGCCAGATCGGGCCAGCGCATGCGAGACGTGCAGTGCCTCCCAGACCCGGCCGTCCAGCTGGGCGTCCTCGGCGTAGCCGTTCGGGCAGATGCCATCGAGGGTTGCCGCCGTCACCGAATCCAGCGTTGCGAAAAGGGTCACATCGACTCCTCGCGCGACAAGCCCCTCGGTGAGCAGGCTGGCGATCGACTCCCACGGCCCGTAATGCTCAGGCGGCGTGCGCCACGCGATCGGCGCTAGCATGGCGATCTTCATCACACAAGTTGACCAGGTTGTGACGAGCAAGGTGGCACTGGGCGCTGGTGCGCAACGGATTCTGGCGCTGCGCGATGACCGGTTCCCGGCGTGATCGTCGCGATCGGGCAGTGCTGAGCCCGTGGTCCCCGGCGCCGCGGACTCGTGATCACGGTGGCTTTCCCGCGCCATGCGACAGCAACCAACCGTGATCATGAGGTCCATGGGTTCAGGGGACTGTCAACTGAGGGGGTGCGGGTCGTTATAGGGGTGAGGTGAGCGTGTGAACGAGGAGTTCAGCGGCGGGAGCGGGGTGATCGCCCGCACGATCTTCGACTCGATCAAGCGAGGCTGAGCCGCACCGCGCCGTCAGCCTGCTGCCGCGGCCGTCAGCCTGCCGCGCCCGTGCGCCGGCGCAGCCGCGGCGGCAACCGGGTGCGGGCGGTGCCGCGCGCCGAGTCGAGCTGCGGCTGGCCCACGAACAGGCTCTCGGCCAGATCGGCGCCCGATAGGTCTGCGCCGCGCAGGTCGGCGCCGGTCAGGTCCGCGTAGCGCAGGTCGGCGACGCGCAGGTTCGCGCCGATCAGCAGTGCGCCGCGCAGGCTCGCCCCGGCCAGGTCGGCGCCCCGCAGATCCTTCCCGGCCAGGTCGGCGCCGCGCAGGTCAGAGCCGCGGGTGCCAGCGCGTTCGCGCACCTGGTCGCTGACGCGCAGCAGGACGGCGTTGACGACCCGCCGGTGCGCATCCACGTCCAGCGCGGCCAGCTCGGTCGGGCCGCAGCACGTCAGGAGTTCCGTTGCGGAAAATGCCGCATCCACCTCACGGCCGAGCGCATCTGCGGGCGCCAGCGCCAGTGCCTCGTTCAGGTACCACAGCAGCTCGTGCAGCTGCCGCATCACCGCGAACGAGGCGAACATCGACGCGCTGATGCCGGGCTCGGTCCGCCAGTCCCGGCCGCCGAAGGTGACCTGGACGACTTGCTGGCCGGCGCCGAGGCAGTCGAACGCGGCGCAGCCGCCGAACCCGGCGGGCCGCAGCCGGTCGTGAATGGAGCAGCGGAAGCCGGCCGCCAGGTGCGGGCACGGCCGACCGGCGGGCTTGTCGATCGCGAAGTCCGCCGACGCCGAGAACGCGGTCGCGACGCAGCACAGCGCCGCGCAGCGCTCGCAGTCCGCCCGCAGCTCGCGGCGGCGCCGGCCGGCGGCCGGTGCGGCGGGCACGCGATCGGGCTTCGCGGGCGTCGTGTCATTCATTCGCTTCAACGTAGCCCCCCGTGCTGACTGCCGGCCCAGAGGCGCGGGCCGCGGCCGGCCGGTGGCCGAGGAACAGGTGGTCGGGCCGGCGGCCGGGCATGACCCGCCCGGCGTACTCGCCGCCGGGCACGAAACCGGCCGCCGTGAGCAGGCCAAGCCAGACCTCGCGGCTGAACGCCCCGAGCCGGTGCGTCTCGCGGATGACCTCGACGGTGCCGTCCGCGCCGCGCAGCGTGAACTCGTACTCGGCCTGGACCCAGTCGTCGGCTGGGTCGGGGTCCCAGGTCTGCTCGGTGAAGCTGGCCTGCCGCCCGGCCTCGTCTGTGCCCCCGCCGCCCGAGCCGGTGAGCTTGCGGAAGTCGTCCTTGAGGTAGTCGGGCACGAAGACCGCGATCCCGCCCGGCCGGCAGTGCGCGTAGGCCGTCTCGATCACGGCGGCCAGGTCACCGCGGTCGGTGATGTAGTCCACCGCGTCGTGCACTAGGACCGCGTCGAAGGTTCGCGGCAGCCGCATCGTCCGCATGTCGCCGCGCACATGCCAGCACTCGGGGTTGAGCCTTCGCGACACGGCCAGCATGTCGGCCGAGATGTCGGCGAGCGTGAGGTTGAACCTGTCCTTCAGGTGCACGGCGACGTGGCCGCCGCCGCTGCCGAGGTCGAGGACATCGTGCACGGGCGCGGCCGCGGTGGAACTCAGCACCGCGGCGAGATAGGCGGCCTCTTGCACGTACTCGTGCGGCGGCGATATCAGCGGCCACCAGTCGGCGAGTTCGGCGTACAGCCGGTACTCGGTCTGCATGAGAGCCATCCTCGTGGACGCCGGGGCCGGCCCGGCGCCGGCTCGCTACCGGCCGGCCCGGCGCGCGGATTGCTACCGGACGGTCCGCCGCCCCCGCCTGCTGAACCGCCAGCCGCTCGCCTCGCACGCGCGCTGGATCTCGGCGAGACTGAAGAAGCTCATCGGCAGCAAGTGTCCCCGACCCGGCGATGGTCAGCGCCGACCGGCGGTACCGGCCGCCGCCGGTGACGGTCACCAGGATCTCGTCGCCAAGGGTTCGGGTGAGCGCCTTGCGCTGCCCGCCTGGCTCCACGAGCGTGACCGCCTCGGCCGAGATCTCCAGCCGGGCCGGGCGCCTGATCAACCTGATCCAGGCCCAGGCCAGGACGGCGATCGCGCCGCCAATGAAGACGGCGACCGCGATCTTGCCACCCGGCGAGGCCGCGCCGGCGAGCCCACGCACCAGGGCCAGGACGAAGACCGCCTCCAGCACGCCGAACAGGCCGTCTCGCTGCGGGCTTGAGGGACGGATAATGGTCATGAATTCACGCCTGCGCTCACTGGGGGTCTGGGTCCGGAGTCAATTGTGCGCCGTCGCGGGATGTGCGTGGGTCAGCGGTCAGGTGCCCGCTGAGTCGGGCAGCCTGACCCCGAAGCCGATGACGGCGAGCCGCAGCAGCACCAGGCCGGGCTTTTGCAGCGCCGCCACCTTGGCGGCACTGAGGTCCTCGAGGTCGGCCAGCACCGCCGCGTAGGCGGCCGGACCTTTCCTGCGTGCCCGGCTCAGCTCGACCGCGTTGGCCCACACCTTCTTCCTGGACTCGCGCAGGAAGCGTTGGGAACCGCGCTGGTTGAGCGGGCGCAGCAGCCGGTTGAGTACCGAGCCGGGTCCAGACACGCTGATCAGTTCGTCGTCCTCGGCGGCCACCCGCCCGGCCAGCACCCGGTCGATGGCCTTGTGATCGGCCTCCCTGCGGGCGATCACCGCGGGGTCGTCGAACTCCTCGTCGGAAATCACCGCGACCAGGGCCTGCGGCAGGTCGAAGTTGATGTGGGCGTTCATCCCGAGCAGCACGTGGGTCAGGGCCGGCTGATCCGCGCGCGCGCCGAACGCGATCGCCCACGGCCTGGTCGGCTCGCTGCCGGCGGTCGCGGCGCTCAGCGCGTCCATATACAAGTTGGCGAACGCGACATCCCAGCGCTCCGTCCAGTCCGGATCGGTGAATCCGCCGCGCTTGAGTTCGGCGGCCACGGCCATCGTGGTGCGCAGGTAGGTGCCATGGAAGTACTGCCGGGGATCGCCGGCCGCCTGGAGCGGCTCCAGCATCGCCTGCATGCGCGCGATCAGGTCGTCGATCATGCTTGCCTGGCATTCATCCGCAGGTACAGGACGCAGATGGCGACCAGCGCGCCGCCGAACCCGGCGGCGGTCAGCCAGGTCATCGGGTTCGCCGCATCCAGTTGGGCGGCGGCCCGGGCGCCCGCCGTCACGATCAGGGCGAGCATCAGGGCGGCGACCTGGAGCAGGATCCGTGCGCTGCTCCAGCGGCGGTCGAACAGGGCGCCGAGGCCGGCGCCGCCGAGGCAGAAGATGGCGCCCAGCACCCGGGAGGTCAGCGGTGTCAGCAGCCACGGCCAGAAGCCGGCGGCCTGGCCCGGAAACAGGAACAGGAACACGCCGGTCAGCAGGGACAGCGCGCCGCCCGCGGCGATGACCCGGCTGGCGGTGGCCGGCAGCAGCAATTCATCGCCGCTCGCGCCGACGTCCTGGCGCCGGTTGGCCAGCCATACCCAGAAGATCAGGAACGGCGTGCTGAAATACAGCCCCGCCCAAATCCAGAACGCGACATGTGAATGCAGGAACCGGTCCCAATGCGCGATCGTGGCCACTCCCATCAGCGTGGCGAAGGTGCCGACCGGCACGAAGCCGCCCTTGACCGTGTGCCACTGCCGCGCCCGTGCCGCGCGCAGGAAGAAGTACGCGCCGCCGAGGTAGACCGACCCAAGGACCATCGGCGTGAGCGTCGGCTCGATGTCCCAGGCGAACAGCCTCGAGGTGTCGGACGGCCAGGGATACAGGACGACGAAGGCCACGACGAGGAACGGCATGATCGCCAGCGAGACGCCTCTGGTCACCGGGAGGACCCGGTCACCGCGGCTGGACGGATCAGAGTAGACCTCGTCCGCCGTTGGAACCGCCATCCCGGCCTGCCTCCATCCCGCCGCTGCCACCATCCCGTCGCAGCCCGCCGGTGCCGCAGCCGCAGCCTGCCGTTGCAACAGCCCGCCGGTGCCGCAGCCCGGCGCAGCCCGCCGTTGCCGCAGCAGCCCGCCGGTGCCGCAGCCGCAGCCCGCCTGCCCCCGCCGCAGCCGCAGCGGCCGGAATGTGTTGATACATGGTAGGGGAGTGCTCGCCGGGATGAACAGGCGTCTGAGGACGTAATTATCCCCTTGCAGACTGAATGTCCGCCTGCACGGGTTCGTGGATGACCTTGCGCAGGGCGCGGGCGATAGCGTCGAGTTCGTCGTCGGTGAGGTTCGCGGCGAACTCCCGCTCGATCCCCGCAACGTAGACCGGCGCGGCCGACCTGTACCTGGCCAGACCGTCCGCGGTCATGACAGCGAACGCGGAGCGTCCGTCGCTGGGGTTGCCTTCCCGGCAGGCGAGCCCGGCCGTGACCAGCTCGTCGACGATCCGGCTGACTCTCGTGCGGCTGAGCACCACCCGCTCGGCAAGCTCGCCCATCGTGAGCCGGCGGTCCGGCGCAGCGGCCAGCTCGAGCAGCACGTCATACCAGCTCAACGGCAGTCCGGTGGCTTGGAGTAGGTCGCGGTCGAGGCGGGGAACCAGGGCCGCGTGCACCTGCAGCAGCGCCGCCCACGCGCCGACCGCGAGGCGGGTTCTCTCGTTGGCCATGCAGCAGAGATTAGCGCACTTGCGTGCGCCCGCACACGGTTGATAATGTACGTGTGCACGCACATAACAAGCTCGCGAAGGAGACAGGATCATGACCACGCTGATCACCAGGTCCGAACTCAAGGCCGCAATAGCGGCGGGAGACGTCACCGTCATCGACGCGCTGCCCGCGGACTACTACGCACAGCAGCATCTGCCGGGCGCAATCAACCTCGTCGAGTCCGACGTTGCGGTGCGCGCGGCCGAACTGCTGCCCGACCGGTCGGCTCCGATCGTCACCTACTGCTCGAACGCCTCGTGCAGCAACAGTCAGGCAGTCGCCGTCCTGC
Organism: uncultured Actinomycetota bacterium; assembly: GCA_963720595.1. Lineage (GTDB taxonomy): Bacteria > Actinomycetota > Actinomycetes > Streptosporangiales > Streptosporangiaceae > Chersky-822. Next base: position 322,830 of record CAVRFY010000002.1, read on the forward strand.
TCGGCCGGCTCGGCTACAGCAACGTCCGCAAGTACCGGGAGGGCATCCAGGACTGGGTGGCGGCCGGGCTGGCGGTCGAGTGAAATTCGGTTGGCCTGCCCGTCCCGTCATGAGAGCATCTGGCGGGATAGGCAGGCCGGCACGGGCCGGCCGGGTCGGCTCAGGCTGGCCGAGCAGAAGGGGGGCTGACGACGATGACCGTTTCGCGAATCACGCTGCCCGCATTCTGCTCAAGGAGCCTTTTCAGTGCACGATCACGCATTCGACCGCCGCGGCAAGCGGCAATTTGACGACGACGCACCCACCTTTGCCAAGCGCAATCGGCACCGCAAGCGGCTCGTGGCCGCGGACGCGGCCGACGCCATCGACGGCCTGCCCGACGGCGATCGCTGGTCGACCTGGGACCAGTCATCACCCACCCAGCGCGGGCCGCTGCCCTACCCGGACTGGCTGATCACCGACCTGGCCGCGACCGACACCGAGCTTGGCATCCTGAAGACAGGCAAGGAGGCCGACGTCTTCCTGCTGCGCCGGGCGGTGCCGGATTCCGGCCGGTTCTGCCTGCTCGCGGCGAAGCGGTACCGGCAGGCGGAGAACCGGTTGTTCCACCGTGACAGCGAGTACCTGGACGGCAGGCGGGTCCGTGAATCCAGGGACAACAGGGCGATGGCCCGCAGGACGGCGACCGGCCGCGCAATGATCGCCGCGCAGTGGGCCGCCGCCGAGTTCGCCGCGCTCGGCACGCTGCATCAGGCGGGCGTTCCCGTGCCGTACCCGGTGCAGGTCAGCGACACCGAGATCCTGCTCGAGTTCATCGGCGAGCCGGACGGCACGGCCGCGCCGCGGCTCGCCGAGACCAGACCGCGCGGCGCCGATCTGGCCGGCCTGTGGGACCAGCTGGTGCGGGCGCTGCGCGTGCTGGCGGATCTCGGGCTGGCTCACGGCGACCTGTCCGCATACAACCTGCTCGTGCACCGCGGCCGCCTCGTCATGATCGACCTGCCGCAGGTGATCGACGTGATCGCGCATCCGCGCGGCGCCGAGTTCCTCGACCGGGACGCCGCGAACGTCGCGAGCTGGTTCGGCTCGCGCGGCCTGAGCGACCTGAGCGGCCTTGACCCCGCCCCGGCCGACCTGGCCGCCGTGCTGCGCCAGCAGGTCCGGCTCCGCTAGCGCCGCGCGGGGGAGCAACGGAAGTAAGAACAGAGACCGAGCAGCTGCCGCAGCAGCCCAGCCGCGAACCCCGCGCCCGGCCGCGGAAGCTCCGGGCCGCGGAAGCTGGCGAGCGGGAAAAGCGTTAGGCAACGGTGGGCCCGCGGACGATGCTTGTCTGGGTTCCTATCCCCGCTGTTCTGGAGAATGCTGCCTTGACGTCGACGGCCGCTGACCTGCGCGCGCGCCTGCCCGAGCTGATGATGTCCGATCAGCATCGGCTTGGCCGCAGGCTCGAGCGCGCCGCCGGGCTGCGGGACGGCAGGGCCGGTCGGGCTCTCGGCGAGCTGGCCGAGGAGGTCGAGCGAGCGGCCGCGCGGGTCGCGGCCCGCAGGCTCGCCGTTCCCGCGATCAGCTACCCGGCCGAGCTTCCGGTCAGCCAGCGCAAGGACGAGATCGCCGCGGCGATCCGCGATCACCAGGTGGTGATTGTTGCGGGGGAGACCGGGTCGGGCAAGACCACCCAGATCCCGAAGATCTGCCTGGAGCTCGGACGCGGCGTGATCGGGCAGATCGGTCATACCCAGCCCCGCAGGCTCGCCGCCAGGACCGTCGCCGAGCGCATCGCCGAGGAGCTGGGCACCGAGCTTGGTGCCTCGCCGGGACGCGGCGACGGGGTCTTCCCCGGCCAGCACCGTGGGGTACAAGGTCCGGTTCACCGACACGTCGAGTGACCGCACGCTGGTCAAGCTCATGACCGACGGGATCTTGCTGACCGAGCTGCAACATGACCGGCGGCTGCTGCGTTACGACACGCTCATCATCGACGAGGCGCACGAGCGCAGCCTGAACATCGACTTCATCCTCGGCTACGTCCGCAGGCTGCTGCCGAGCCGTCCCGACCTCAAGGTGATCATCACCTCGGCCACGATCGACCCCGAGCGCTTCGCCGCTCACTTCTCGCGGCCAGGTGCCGATGCTCCCATCGTCGAGGTGTCCGGTCGCACCTACCCCGTGCAGGTGCGGTACCGGCCGCTCGGGCAGGCCGCCGACGGCGACGACGCGACCGAGTCGGCCGAGCCGGCGGAGCCGCGCGACCAGGTGCAGGGGATCTGCGACGCGATCGGCGAGCTTCGGGCCGAGGGCGGCCCTGGCGACATCCTGGTCTTCCTCAGCGGCGAACGGGAGATCCGCGACACCGCCGACGCGCTGGCCGACGGCGCGTTCGCTGACCTGGAGGTGCTCCCGCTGTACGCCAGGCTCTCGGCGGCCGAGCAGCACAGAATCTTCCAGCCGCACCGCGGCCGGAGGGTGGTCCTCGCCACGAATGTCGCGGAGACCTCGCTGACCGTCCCCGGCATCAAGTACGTGATCGACCCGGGCACGGCGCGGATCTCGCGGTATAGCGCCAGGACCAAGGTCCAGCGGCTGCCGATCGAGCCGGTCTCGCAAGCGTCGGCGAACCAGCGCAAGGGCCGCTGCGGCCGTACCTCGGACGGCATCTGCATCAGGCTCTACAGCGAAGAGGACTTCGCCTCGCGCCCGGAGTTCACCGACCCGGAGATCCTGCGCACGAACCTGGCCTCGGTCATCCTGCAGATGGCCGCGCTGGACCTCGGCGAGATATCGGGCTTCCCGTTCATCGACCCGCCCGATACCCGGCACGTCACCGACGGCGTCCGCCTGCTCGAGGAACTCGGCGCCGTCTCGGCCGCCGGCCAGGGCGCACCGCGGCTGACCGACACCGGCAGGAAGCTCGCCAGGCTGCCGGTCGATCCCCGGCTCGGCCGGATGATCATCGAGGCGGGCCGCAACGGCTGCGCCAACGAGGTGCTGATCATCGCTGCCGCGCTGTCGATCCAGGACCCGAGGGAGCGCCCGGCAGATTCCAGGGAGGCTGCCGACGAGCAGCACGGGCGCTTCGCCGAGCCGGGATCGGACTTCCTGTCGCTGCTCAACCTCTGGGAGTACCTGCGCGAGCAGCAGCGCGAGCTGTCCGGGTCGGCATTCCGCCGGATGTGCCGCCGCGAGTTCCTGCACTACCTGCGGGTTCGCGAGTGGCAGGACGTGTACGGACAGCTCAGGCAGGCGGCGAAGGAACTCGGCGTCGCGGTCGGCCAGGACCGGGCGCGGCCAGTCGCGCCGCGCCGCGCCCGCGCCTGCCGCGCCGGGGTCGGCCGCCGGGGACGGGCCGTCCGCCCATGTCGCGCAGCTCGCGGCCAGGCCAGGCACGCAGGCGGCCGGCCGGATACCCGGCGACCTCGCCGACCGCGTGCACCAGTCCCTGCTGGCCGGCCTGCTCTCGCACATCGGGATGCAGGACGCCGCGAAACAGTCCGGGCAGCGGCGGCGGGGCCCGGCCGAGTTCACCGGCGCCCGCAGTGCTCGGTTCTCCGTGTTCCCCGACTCGGTGCTGGCCCGCAGGCCGCCGCAGTGGGTCGTCGCGGCCGAGTTGGTCGAGACCTCGCGGCTGTGGGCCAGGGTCGCGGCCAGGATCGAGCCGGAGTGGGTCGAGCCGCTGGCCGCGCACCTGGTCAGGCGCGAGTACAGCGAGCCGCACTGGGACGGCAAGCGCGGCGCGGCCATGGCGCTGGAGCGCGTGACACTGTACGGCCTGCCGCTGGTGGCGGGGCGGCGGATCACGCTGAGCCAGATCGACCCCGCGGCGGCCCGCGAGCTCTTCATCCGCCACGCGCTGGTCGAGGGCGACTGGCAGACGCACCACGCGTTCTTTCATCGCAACCGCCAGTTGCTGGCCGATGCGGAGGAGCTGGAACGAAGGGCGCGCAGGCGCGGCATCGTCGCCGACGACGCCGCGTTGTTCGGCTTCTACGACCGGCGCGTCCCGGCCGAGGTCACCTCGGCCCGCCATTTCGACTCCTGGTGGAAGAAGGCCAGGCAGGCCGATCCTGACCTGCTGACGCTGACGCCGGCCGACCTGGCCGGACCGGTCGCCGGCGAGGTCAGCGAGGCCGACTATCCGAGTACCTGGGGCGGGCTGGCGCTGTCGTACGAGTTCGAGCCCGGGCAGGCCGATGACGGCGTGGCCGCCGACATCCCGCTCGCCGCGCTGAACCAGGTCAGCGGCGCCGAGCTCTCCTGGCAGGTTCCCGGGCTGCGCGAGGAGCTCGTCACCGAGCTGATCAGGACGCTGCCCAAGCAGCTAAGGACCCGGTTCGTGCCCGCGCCGGACGTGGCGCGCGCCGTCCTTGCCAGGCTGGGTCCGGAGCGCGGAGCTGGCCCGGCGGGACGGTTCCCCGACTCCCCGAGTACCGGGCTGCTCGACGCGCTGAGCGCCGAGCTCGGCAGGCTCGGCGGCGTCGCCGTCCCGCCCGATGCCTGGGACACCTCCAAGCTGCCGCCGCATCTGCGGCTCACCTTCCGCGTCGTCGACGACGGCGAGGTGCTCGCCAGCGGCAAGGACCTGGACCAGTTGCGGGACACGCTGAGGCCCCGGTTGCAAGCCAGGCTTGCCGATGCGGCCGGCGACCTGACCAGGACGGGGCTGACATCCTGGGACTTCGATTCGCTGCCGCGCGTGTTCGCTCACGGGCAGGTCAAGGCCTACCCGGCGGTGGCGGACGCGGGGGAGTCCGTCGACATCCGGCTCTACGAGACCCGAGCCGAGGCCGACGAGGCGATGCGGACGGGCAACCGGCGGCTGTTGCTGCTGCAGGTGCCGTCCGGGGCGCGCGCCGTCGCCAGCCGGCTGCCGACCAACGCCAAGCTGGCGATGAGCCGCCACCCGTACGCCAGCGCCGCAGCGCTGCTCGACGACTGCGCGGCCTGCGCGGCGGACGAACTCATCGACAAGGCCGGCGGTCCAGCCTGGGACGGCGAGGCGTTCGCCGGGCTGCTCGAGTCCGCGCGGTCATCGCTGCGGGCCGCGACCGCCGACGTAGTCAGCGCGGTGGCGCGGGTCCTGACCGAAGCGCACACGGTGGAGTCGAAGCTGGATCAGGCCAAGAGCCCGGTGTTCGCGCCCGCGGTCGCCGACATGCGGGCCCAGTTCTCGGCCCTGATCTTCCCTGGCTTCGTGTCCTTGACCGGGTGCGCGGCGCCTGCCCGACCTGCTCCGCTACCTGCGCGGCATCTCGCACCGGCTGGACAAGGCGCCCGCCGATGTGCGCCGGGACGCTGACCGGATGGACATCGTGCACCGGGTGGCCGATGACTACGAGCAAGTCCTGCGCCAGCTCGGTCGGGCCGCGCGCGCTCGCGAGGATGTCGACGCGGTGCGCTGGATGATCGAGGAGCTGCGGGTCAGCCTGTTCGCCCAGCAGATCGGCGCCGCCATCCCCGTCTCCGAGCAGCGGATACTCGCGGCCCTTGACCGCCTGGCCGGCCCTTGACCGGTCCCGCGCCACGCGGGCATGCGCGGATAGCGACGGATGACCCGTGATCATGAAAAACTGGGCCAACTGACCGAGCTGAAGGCGGAAATTGATGCTGGAGATCAAGCGGTTGCAGCTGGCGCGGCTGCAGGTGGCCGGCGAGGAGTGGCCGGTCCACGGGTTCGTGGTCACCCATCCGGGCGGCGCGCTGCTCGTCGATACCGGCGTGGGCGGCCCTGACGAGGTGCTGACGGACTGGCGGGTGGTGAACCGCTCGGTCGCCGACGCGCTGGCGGACATCGACATGACCCCAGCCGACATCAGCCTCGTGATCAACACGCACCTGCACTTCGACCACTGCGGCCAGAACGCCGTCTTCTCCCACGCGGCCTGCTACGTCCAGCGGGCCGAGGTAGAGCGAGCCAAGGTCGAGGCGCGCGAGCTGTTCGACTGGTTCGGCTTCATGAACGCCACGTTCGAGCTGTTGGACGGTGACGCCGAGATCGTGCCTGGCGTCCGGGTGATCGCGACGCCAGGGCATACCTCGGGTCATCAGTCCGTGTTGGTCACGGTCGCGGACGGGACCGCCGAGGTGCTGATCGGCGACGCCGCGTATACCTCAGTCCAGTACGGCGGGCCGCCCGACGCGCGGCTGCCTGACGGCCAGGCCGCCGACCGCGCCGCCTGGCAGAGCTCGCTGGAGCGGATCAAGGCGGCGAACCCGGCCGCGGTGCACTTCTGCCACGACACGGCCGTGATCCACCGCTGAGCCGCCAGGGACCAGGCGGATGCGAAGCAAGCGGTACGAGGCCGACGTCCTTGACGCGGCGGCGGCGAGGCGCCGCGAACGGCCGGACTACCCGCGGGTGACGGCCGAGCACGGCCTGGTGGTGGAGGACGCCGCCGGAGAGTTCTGCGGTGCCGTGGTGGGCTGGGAGAAGGACGCCGTGCTCGCTCGAGGACAGGCACGGCAGGCGGCGTGCCTTCCCGTTCGGTTCCGGGGCGTTCCTGCTCGAGGGCCGCCCGGTCACGCTGGTCAGGCCCGCCCCCGATGGGCTCGCACAGTCGGGACGAGCCGCCACGGCCGCGGCCAGGACGGCCTCCGGGTCGCTCGCCCCGCCACCGAGCCGGGCGCGGGTCGCCAAGGCCAGCCGGATCTACGTCGAGGGCCGGCACGACGCCGAACTCGTGGAGAAAATCTGGGGCGACGACCTGCGCGACGTCGGCGTCGTGGTCGAGTATCTCGGCGGCATCGACGACCTGCCGGCGATCGTGGCCGAATTCGGCCCGCAGCCGGACCGCAGGCTAGGGGTCCTGGTGGATCACCTGGTCGACGGCTCTAAGGAGAGCCTGATCGCGGCGCGGGTGCGCTCGCCGCACGTGCTGGTCGTCGGGCATCCGTTCATCGACGTCTGGGCCGCGGTGAGGCCCGCTGTTTTGGGGTTCGCGCGCTGGCCCGACGTGCCGCGCGGCGAGCCGTGGAAGGAAGGAGTGCTGCGCGCCATCGGCTGGCCGCAGGATCCGCCCGCGGCCTGGCAGCGGATCCTGCGCTCAGTGACGAGCTTCGCCGACCTGGACCCCGCGTTCCTGGGCCGGGTCGAGGAGCTGATCGACTTCGTCACCGAGCCAGGCAGCGGCTAGCCGAACCCCCCGCGGGGTCCGCGGCTGCGTGCGATGGCGAATGATGGAGCTGTGACCCTGCTGCACGAGGTGGCCGAGCGCAGGCTGCCGATCGCCAGGCTCGAGCCGGTCATCGGCCAGGAGCGCTTCGACCGGTTGAACTCGGTCGGGATCCGGCTCAGGCAGCGGCTCGGCGAGCGCACGATCTGGAACGTCAACTCCACCGCGGTGGGCGGCGGTGTCGCGGAGATGCTCCAGGTCATCGTGGGGTACGTCGCGGGCTTCGAGATCCCGATCCGGTGGATCACGATCAGCGGCGATCCGGCATTCTTCGGAATTACCAAGCGGCTGCACAACCAGATCCACGGCGCCGACGGCGACGGAGCGCCGCTCACCAGCGCCGACGCCCGCATCTACGAGCAGGTACTCGCCGCCAACGCCGATGAGCTGCTAACCCAGGTACGCCCGGGCGACGTGGTGATCCTGCACGATCCGCAGACCGCGGGGCTGACCGACGCGCTGGCCAGAGCCGGGGCGCGGGTGCTGTGGCGCTGCCACATCGGCATCGACCAGCAAAACGACATCTCCCGGGCGGCCTGGGAATTCCTGCGCCCTTACCTGTCGGCGGCTCAGGGCTACGTCTTCACCAGACGGCAGTTCGCGCCGCTCTGGGTACCTAAGGCGCGGATCTGGGTCATCGCGCCGTCGATCGATCCGTTCTCGCCGAAAAACGCCGACCTCGACGCCGACAGCGTGCGGGCGATCCTGACCACGATCGGGATCTACGCGGGGGATGGGTCGGCGCGACACGGCTCGTTCCGGCGCAGCGACGGCAGCCGCGGCGAGGTGCGGCGGCCAGGCCTGGTGTTGGGCGACGGCAGACCGGGTCCAGGCGACCCGGTTGTGGTTCAGGTCTCCCGGTGGGATCGCCTCAAGGACATGGCCGGAGTCATGCGCGGCTTCGCCGAGCACGTGCTGCCCCGCGACGGCGCGTACCTGATCCTGGCCGGGCCGGCGATGAGCGGCGTCGCCGACGATCCGGAGGGCGCGATCGTCTTCGCCGAGTGCCTGGAACTCTGGCACGAACTCTCGCCGGCGGCCCGCGACCGGATACTGCTCGTCACGCTGCCACTCGACGACGTCGAGGAGAACGCCGCGATGGTCAACGCGATTCAGCGACGCGCCAGCGTCATCGTCCAGAAGAGCCTGGCCGAGGGGTTCGGCCTGACGGTCGCCGAGGGCATGTGGAAGGGCCGTCCGGTGATCGGATCAGCGGTGGGCGGCATCGTCGACCAGATCGCCGAGGGCACCGGCATCCTGCTTCCTGACCCGGCCGACCTGGCGGCATTCGGCGCGCAGGTTCGCCGACTGCTCGACAATCCCGCCGAAGCCGACCTGATGGGCGCCGCGGGCCGTGCCTACACCAGGGAGAACTTCATCGGCGACATGCACCTGCTCAGGTTCGCCGAGGCCGTCGAGGCCGCGATCTCGGACTAGGCATCCTCGGACTAGGGATGCTCGGCCCGGCCGTCAGGGGTTCGCTGCCTGCTCGGGCTGGCTGAAGCGCTCCATCATGATCGACTGGCCGCGGAAGTTTGGGTTCCTGCGGACCCGGCGCTCGATGCTCGACGCCGACAGCGTGTAGCCGAGGAAGAGCAGCAGCGACAGCGCCTGGATCAGCACACCGACCCAGACCGTGCTGAAGATCGTCAGCGTGTAGTCGTTCAGTGCGTGCAGGATCGCCGGGATGCTGATGCCGAGCAGCAGCAGTGGGATCCGCCGCCTGCGGTAATTGATCGCGATGCCGATGAAGAAGCCGGAGACGCCGGCCCAGACAGCGTGCTGGAAGCCGTCGACGAACACCCGGAAAGCGAACGACAGCGCACCGATGTCGGCTTGGCTGACCACCTTTGCGTTGGCGATCTGGACGATCGCGGCCGGGGCATAGATGGACTGCTCGACGATGCCGAAGGTTAGGCCCGCCACCGTGCCCATCAGGAACCAGGTGCGCGGGTCGAGCTTGCCTTCCTTATCTTGAGCACGCAGATCGCGGCGACCAGGACAGGGAGCGCCTTGGTGATTTCCTCGTTGTACCCGACGACCAGGGAACCGGCGATGTTATGCGTGTTGGCGTAGTTGTCGTTGATGATGATCGTGACGGCATGCAGCCAGACGATCGTCCAGATGATGATCCCGACGGCGATGATCACCTCGAGCTTCCCGATCACCGGCGGCCGGATCAGATACCAGAACGTCAGCAGCCACAGCGGCGCGATGTACAGGCTGTAAGCCCAGCCCGGCGATCTCAGTGATGTCGAGGTCGAGAACACCTGGAGGAAGATCAGTGGCAGCAGGGCGTACGGGATGATCAGGAGCCGGATGCCCTGCCGCCAGCCGCGGTCATGCACCCAGCTCTTGATCGGGATCAGGATCTCGAAGAACGACCCCATGTCGAGCTGCGACAGCGGGATCCCAGCCTGCCCGGGCATGACCGGCCCGCCGCCCCGGCCGGATAGCCCGCCCCGCCCTGGTAGCTGCCGTATCCGGGCATCCCAGGCTGAGCCGGGGCCTGGCCGGGATAACCCTGGCCCTGGTAGCCCTGGCCCTGAAAGCCCTGGGCCTCCCCGCGGTAGTTCTGCTGTGCGGCGTAGTTCTGCTGCGCCGCGTAATCCTGCTGCGCCGCGTAATCCTGCTGCGCCGCGTAATCCTGCGCCGGAGTGCCCTGGCCGGCGAAGGCCGCGCCCGCGGCCGCGCCGGCGGCGTATCCCGGAGCCTGCCCGGCGTCGTAGCCGGGAGCCTGCCCCGCGACGTTCGTCTGGCCCACTCCGGCAGCGAGCTGGGTGCCGCCTGGACCGCCTTGCGCCGGGCCCGGCGGCCGTCGCCAGGCGCAGCACGGGTCCCTGTGGCGCGGCCAGGCAGACGTCGACCTGCTGCCCGACAGCGAACTGCGCGACCGGCTGGCCGGCCAGGAAGGTCGGCGCCTGGCCCGCGTTCTGCCAGACCCAACCGGCGGCCTCCCAGGACAGTTGCGCGTGACGCCGGGAAACTGTCGGGTCGTTGATCACAACGTCGTTATCCGAACTGCGACCGATCCGAACCGTGGCACCAGGGGCGAAGGTGTAATTTCGGCCATCGAAGGTGACCTGCAATGTGCTCATCCGCGGTGCCCTTTCCGGGTCATCTAGCTCACGATCTTCCCATTTGCGGACCCGAAGTCAATCGTCATGGGACGGATGCCAAGCCGCCGCTGGGGGTCGACGGCCTTGGCGGTCTCGCCGACTGGCGTCATCGTCCACGCCGTGGTTCCCATGTTGCGCAGCACGAGCTCGGTGGGCCTGGCCGGATGCGTCTCGACGATGCCGACGACCGTGTCGTGATCGCGGTTTCTGGTCAGGTGGTGCGGCGTGATCGAGGCGCCCTGCGACAGCGCGATCGTGCCGCCCGGTAGCTCGAGCAGCATCGGGCGGGGCGGGATCTGGTTGCAGTTCCAGCATCGCAGGCTCGGATCGTCGGGGTCGAAGAAGACCGACGCCTGGCAGGAGCAGACCGAGACGCAGTCGCTCAGGCGCATCAGCGCCCGGCGCCAGACCCCCTCGGCGACCCGGCCGAGCCCGGACGGGTCGCGCAGGCCCGAGGTGAAGGCCCGCTCGAACACGGCGCGGAAGAACTTCGGGTACAGCCGCCACCACACAGTGACCGGGTCGCCGGGGCGCGGCGGGTTGGAATGGTCGTCGGGATCGAAGATGAACACCGGCTCGGTGCCGAAGTGCCGCAGCGCCAGATCCGTCTCCGAATGGTGGCTCGAATCGGCCCAGGAGTATGACTCGTCGGTTCGCACGCCCTCGAGCGGGTGGCCATGCATGAACAGGTAGAACAGGAAGACGGCCAGCGAGTGCAGGTCGGTGAGGCTGGACGGGGCCGCCTCCCGGCGGACCACCTCGGGTGCCATGAACCGCAGCGTGCCCCAGACGAAAACCTCGCCGCCGTCGAGCCCGACATTGTCGTTGTCGATGATGGCGACCTCGGCCTGATCAGGATCGACCCACAGGTTGCCGAAGCTGATGTCGCGGTAGCACAGGCCCGCCGAGTGCAGCGCCTCGAACGCCGTCACCAGGTGCCGCCCGATGTTGATGACGACCCGGAACGGCGGCTGGTCGGACCGGGAGACCAGCTGCGCGAAGGAGGAGAACCTGGGCTCCATCCGCGGCATGACGTAGCCGAATCCCGCCAGCTCGTTGCTGACGACCAGGTCGATCGGCCAGATGAAGTCGCGGTGCGGGCGGCCGCGCTCGACCAGTGCGGCGATCGACTTGCGCCGGTCGCCGGTCGAGGAGTAGCGGTACCACTTCACCGCGTAGGCGGCCCCGCCGATCGTCACCGAGTGGACGACGCCCTCGCCGCCCTCGCCGAGGCGCTCGCCGACGGTCACCGCGGTGCCTGCCCGCAACATGCGCAGGGACCTGCCCTGCAGGGCCAGCTGCTGGCTCATCGTCCACCGGACCTTGGCAGCCGCCACCGCGTGGTCGGCGGCTCGGCGCCGTCCTGGTCTTTGCCCTTGTCGCCGGCCCGCTTGTCGTCGCCGTGGCTGTCACTGTCGTGGCCGATGTCGGCTGGGCGCAGCTTCGGAATCTCGGTCGTGGCCGGCTCGTGCCCGGGCGGCGGGCTGGCGGGCTTGGTGGTGGCGACGCGTTCGAGTATCACCGGCTCAGGTGCGGTGCGGTGGGCGAGCTGACGCATAGTGACCTGCCCGGCCGGCGGCTGCGGCGGAGGCACCTGCACGGGCACGGTGTCGGCATGCGGTACCGCGGGAATCGTCGTCTCCTCCGAGCCATTGTCGGCCGCCGTGGGGGCCGTCGGGCCGGCCCGGAGCACCACGGTCGCCGACGAGATCATCAGCGCAACGGTCGTGTCGTCGGCGCTGCCGTCGGACGACGCGCATCGCGCGGCCCACGACGGAAGCTGGCTGGCTAGCCAGTTCACGTCGCGGTCCCTGAGCATCAAGGCCAGGTCCTCACTGAACGCGCCCGGCCACGCGTCGATCATCTGCGCGTTGCCGTAACCGTCGCTCGCGAGCAGTACGGCCAGCAGCGGCTGCCGCGCGGTCTCCAGCACCGCGATCCTGAAATCCGACCGCGGGTCGGCGCCGCACAGGCTGGTCGTGACCAGGCCGTCAAGCTGAGGATCGGCCGGCACGGGCTGCACGGCCCGGCCGTCGGCGCGGACTCCGACCACGTCGCCGTCACCGATCTGCGCCAGGATCAGCCAGTCCCGCAGCGCGATGCCGAGCAGCAGGGTCGAGCCGTAGGCGATGGTCGCGTCGTCGCCTGCGTGCCTGAGCCCCTGCTCGGCCTCGGTGAACGGATCGCTGTTGACATCGGCGAGCACGACCTCGCGCCAACGCCGCACGATGGCCGGCACGAGGAAATCCTCAGTCAGCTTCTCGATCTCGGCGGCTGCTTGGCCGGGTTCGGCGGCTGGTTCTCGTTGCAAAAAATGCGCGGAGTTCTCTTCGATCCGGTCGGCAAGCTCCTGCGCCACCTGGCAGCCGATCGTGACCGCGAACCGCGAGCCGCGCGCGCTGCGGTGGTGCCGGGAGTGGCCGTGGCCGTCCGCGACCGCCGCGACGACGCCGTCCGCGCCCGCCCGCTCGGTCGCTACCGCGTCCTGGTTCGGCGCCTTGTTTGCGACATGCGAGGCGCCGCGCTCTGAGGCGGTCAGGACGAGCCAGCCCGACCGATGGCCCTGCGGATCCGTTGGCCCCCCGGCCGGCCCTGGCTTCGGCCCCCCGGCCGGCGTGGTCGTCACAGGATGTCCTCGTAGTAACCTGCGCCGCCAGGCCCCTGGGCGACGTCTGGCTGTGACTGCCTGGCCGGCTGGGCCAGGTTCAGCTGCTCGGCAAGCGCGTTGCGGTTGACGCCGATCTCCGACATCCGCGATACCGCGATCGAGGCGGTGACCAGCCGGTCGGCGATCTCGTCGGTGCCGTCGGCCACCAGGACGGGCACCTCGGGGCTGCGGAATCTGTCCAGCGGCTCAGAGTTCGCGTCCCGGCCGATCGCCACGGCCAGCCGCAGCGCGGACCTGCCCGCCGCGATCTCCAGCAGCGAGGCGAGCCCGGATTCGAAGCCGCCCGGCGGATCGGTCGGCAGTCCGTCGGTGACCAGCAGGATCGCGGGCCGCAGCGCGCGCCGCTCGAGCCGGTCGGGGGTCAGGACATCCGCGACCGCACGGAACGCCGGGCCCATGTTGGTCCGGCCCATCGGCATGTATTCGAGGTTGCGCCAGCGCGCGCTGAGCTGGGCCACCGGGAGCGGCTCGGGGACCGTCCACTGCGGCGCCGAGGCGAAGGCGAGGATCCTGATCATCAGCTGTGCCTGGAGCTGGTCGCGCTCCCAGTCGACGAGGTGCGGCAGCATGGACCTGAGCGCGTAGTTCAGGGCCTGCATCTTCTCGCCCTTCATCGAGCCTGAGCAATCGGCCATCACGATGAAGTGCAGCGGGCGCCGCGCCACCCCGCCGCCTGGCATCAGCGTCTCGGTCATCTGGCGTTATCCGTGCCCGCCGTCATGCGCGGCCGCGGCGGGTACGGCCGGCCGCAGCCGTCCCGCCGGGCCCTGGTCAGCCATAGTTCAAGATCTCCCACCAGCTGACGATCGTCTGGATCGAAGAGCCCTTGAGGTTGTCCTGGCCGATGAAGAAGGCATCCTGGGTCGGCATCGTCCAGATCAGCACCGGCTTGTTGTTGTCGATCAGGCACTCGATGTCCTGGCCGGTCCGCGACTTGTACTTCGGATTGCTCTTCGCATGCCAGCCGATCTTGCCAGTCGTGCTGCCTGACGGCGGCGGGCAGGTGGTGCCCGGTGTGACCTTGTCGAAGCCCACGAAGTGGTTGATGTGAGCCAGGCCGGTCTGGTAGTCCTTCGCACTGTCGAACTGGTACCCCCACACGACGATGTTGGCCCGCTGAGTGTGCGCACAGAAGGTGCTCGCGTCCAGCGTCGCCTTGTTGAGCCCGAACAGGTGAGCGGCCACGCACTTCGTACCCACCGCCTTGAATGGCGATGGCGGGTTCATGATCGTCTGGAGCGACTCGGTGCCCTGCGGGTGGTTCGCGACCGGCGAGACGGGGCTGCTCGGGCTGGTGTGGGGGCTGCTCGACGTGCCGCCCGGGCTCGGGCTCGGGGTCGGCTTGCTGCCGCCGGCCAGGCTGGTGCCGACGACGATCGCCACGATGAGGACCACGACCAGGCCGCCCGCCACGAACAGGCCGCGCCTGTTGCCCCGCGGCTTGATCGGCCCGCCCGGTCCGATCGGCCCGGTCGGTGCGCCGGGGCCGTAGCCGCCGCCTGGTTGCCAGCCCGCGACACCTTGCTGGCCGCCGAAGCCGGGCTGGCCGGGGCCGTAGCCGCCGGGCGCGCCTGGGGCGGCCGGGGCGCCGGCTTGCCAGGCCTGTCCCGCCTGCTGGGCGCCGAAGCCAGGCTGGGCCTGGCCGTAGCCGCCCGGCTGGGCGCCTGGTGCGATCGGCTGGCCCCCTGCGGGCCCGCCCGGCTGGCCAGGGTAACCGCCGGCCGGCGGCCATTGTCCCGGCCGGGTCTCGGCGGCGGCGCCGCTTCCGCCGTAGCCGCCCTGGCCGCCCTGGCCGCCGACGGCACCAAAGCCCTGGGTCGGCTGCTGCCCGGGCGGGTATCCCCCAGGCGAACCCGGCGTGGGCGCGATCTGGGTCGGCATGCCCTGCTGCCCGACCGGGTTGAATCCGCCCGGGGCGGCGCCTGAGCCGGACCCGCTCGTGCTGCTGTGGCTCATGCCGAGCGCGGTGGCGATCTCGCCGGTGACCCACGAGCACGCCTCGGGCGTGAACGGGGTGGTCGAGGAGAACGACGACGAGGTCAGCCTGATCGCCGTATCAGGGTCCATTCCCTGGCCGACGTGCTGGCGGAGAGTATCGGCCAGACCGGCCTCGGCGGCGGCGACCAGGATGCTCTTCTCCCGCGGCGCGTCGGGCAGCAGGTCCTTGAGGAGGTTCGACATCGTCTGGGCGCTCGACAGGGCGCCGACCCCGTGCTGGGGGTCAGTAACGATGGCATTGAGCGCCGCGCGGGCCTCGGCGGCGTGCTCCCACGACATGTCGGTCAAGTCCGACTCCCCTCCGCGTGGTCAGCGCACTGACCAGTAAAGACGTCCAGTTCGCGAGCCCCGTGCAGGCCGCGCGACCGATGACGCCGACACTGCCGCAATGACAGATACCGCATTCGGCAGTGACGGCATGCTAACCGGACGAGCCGGGCCATGTCACGCTCTCGGGCGGCGGTACGGTCACGCGGAGATAACAAACAGCGGGCGCTGCCGGTTGCGGGCCGCGCGGGCGGCGGCGAGGTGCCCGCGGCCACCCGCTGCCAGTATCTGCGAGTGATCGGGCGCGCTGTGACCGTAATGGCTTGCCCGAGCGCCCATTAGCCATAAGTCGTGTGCTTCCACCATTTGATGATGTCGGCGATGGACGCTCCGCTGACCTCGTCCTCGGCGAGGAAGACCACGTTCTGCGTCGGCATCGTCCAGATGAGCACCGGCTCCTTGCCGCCGCTGACGTAGCATTCCAGGTCCTGGCCGGATCGCAGCATTCCAGGCACGATGAATGATGAATCGGCGGGCATTTACTCCGGGCGCAACTGGCTCAGTCTCGCGAGTGCCTCGGCCAGAACTTCTTCTCTCTTGCAGAACGCGAACCGAACCTGGAATTGCCCCGCGTCGGCGTTGTCGTAGAAGACCACGCTGGGAATCGCGACGACGCCGGCCGAGTACGGAAGTTTGCGGCAGAACTCCAGCCCGCTGACTTCGCCGAACGGCCTGATGTCGGTCGTGATGAAGTACGTGCCGTCCGGCCGGAACACTTCGAAGCCCGCCGCTGCGAGTCCGTCGCACATGAGGTCGCGCTTGGATGCCAGGCCGGCGGCGATCGACGTGGTAGTACTCCTCGGGCAGCGCGAGCGCCTGGGCGATCGCGTACTGGAACGGGCCGCCGCTGACAAACGTGAGGAACTGCTTCACGGTGCGGACGGCCGCGACGAGTTCGGGGGTGCCGGTGACCCAGCCGATCTTCCACCCCGTGAAGGAGAACGTCTTCGCGGCCGAGCTAATCGAGACCGTGCGTTCCCGCATTCCCGGCAGCGACGCGACATGGACATGCTCGCCGTCGAAGACCAGGTGCTCGTAGACCTCGTCGCTGATCACGAGCAGGTCGCGCGCGCAGGCCAGCTCGGCGATGGCGGTCAGCTCGCCGCGGGTGAAGACCGAGCCGGTCGGGTTATGCGGCGAATTGAGCAGGATCAGCCTGGTGCGGTCGGTCACCGCGGCCCGCAGTTCGTCGAGGTCGGGGCGGAAGTCCGGCGCCCGGAGCGTGACCGGCACACGGACGCCGCCCGCCATCGCGATGCACGCCGCATAGGAGTCGTAGTACGGCTCGAACGCGATCACCTCGTCACCCGGCTCGACCAGGGCGAGCAGCGCCGCGGCGATGCGCCTCGGTGGCCCCGGCCGTGACCAGCACCTCGCGGTCGGGATCGACGGCGACATCGTAGAACCGGCGCTGGTGGGTCGCGATCGCCTGCCTGAGCTCGGGGATGCCGGCACCCGGCGGGTACTGGTTGCCGCGCCCGGTCATGATGGCCTCGGCGGCGGCCCTGGCTATCTCGGCCGGGCCATCGGTGTCAGGGAAGCCCTGGCCGAGGTTGACCGAGCCGGTGGCGACCGCCAGCTCGGACATTTCCGCGAAGATAGTCGTCCCGAGGCCAGCCAGCCTGCGGTTGAGAAGCGGTCGGTTCATGCAGACATGACATCATGCCTGGCCCAGATCCGCGGGTCGGCCGCATGCCCGGCCCAGATCCGCGGGCCATCAGGCGCGGCCTAGGGTGGAAGTCATGCGCGCATGGGTCGTCCATGAGCCTGGCCCGGCCGCCGGCGGGCCGCTCAGGCTCGTTGACCGGCCGGTTCCCGAGCCTGGCCCCGGCGACCTGCTGATCCGCGTGGTGTGCTGCGGGGTCTGCCGCACTGACCTGCACCTGGCCGAGGGCGACCTGCTGCCGCGCCGAGCCGACGTGACCCCAGGCCACGAGGTTGTCGGCGAGGTCGTCCGGGCCGGAGCGGGGACCACCAGGTTCGCCGCGGGGGACAGGGTTGGGGTGGCCTGGCTCGCGGGGACCGACGGCTCGTGCCGGTACTGCCGGCGCGGCCGCGAGAACCTGTGCCCGCGCTCGGTCTACACGGGCTGGGACCGCGACGGCGGATACGCCGAGTACCTGGTGGCGAGCGACGCTTACGTGCACCCGCTGCCGTCCGGGTTCAGTGACACCGAGCTTGCCCCGCTGCTCTGCGCCGGGATCATCGGGTACCGGGCGCTGCTCCGGTCAGACCTGCCACCCGGCGGCCGGCTCGGCATCTACGGTTTCGGCGGGTCGGCGCACCTAGCCGCGCAGGTCGCGATGGCCTCCGGCGCGGCCGTGCACGTATTCACCAGGGCGCCTGCCGCCCGCGAACTGGCCCTGGCACTCGGCGCGGCATCCGCGCAGGACTCGTTCGACCCCTCGCCCGAGCCGCTCGACTCGGCGATCATCTTCGCGCCGGTCGGCGAGGTGGTCCCGCCGGCGCTGCGCAACCTCGACCGCGGCGGTACGGTCGCCATCGCGGGCATCCACCTGTCCGACATCCCGGCGCTGAACTACGACGACGAGTTGTTCCAGGAGCGGACGCTGCGCAGCGTCACGGCCAACACGCGTGGCGACGCGGAAGAGTTCCTGCGGCTGGCCGAACGCCTCCGGCTGAAGGTCAGCGTCACGCCCTACCCGCTGGACGCCGCCGACCAGGCGTTGGCCGACCTCGCGGCGGACCGGATCACCGGCGCAGCCGTGCTGACCGTCTCCTAGCCGCAGGCTCATCGCAATACCGTTTACTGAAGGGCTGAGGTTGGTCTCAAGGTCCTCGCCACCCGCTGAATCCTTGGTGGCGCTCCGGCGCGCGGATTCGCGCACCCGCTGAACCTGCTGAGGGCCAAGATCATCGAGGCTAACGCTTCGCTGGCCCCGATGCCAGCGAGGCGAACATGCTGCGCGGGCTGGCAACGCCGTGCCGGTAGAGCCCACCTCGAGCACGAGTTGCTCGGGCGTCGGTTGGCACCGCCCAGTCGGCCCATGGGCAGCACTCGTTCTCCACGGCCACGAGGCCGCGCAGTTCTTCCGGCGGATGTTTCAGATATATCATATCTTTTGCCTGAATGCTGAACAGAGTTCGCGATCGATGAATGGACCATTCATCACTGTTTCCTCGGATGAATGGTCCATTCATCCGCCGACGATCTCGGCAAGGCGGGAACTCTTGGCTTGGTGGTGCTGCCGGCCCGGCCGGTGCGCGCCGCACCGCGCGTGGTTAGGCGCAAAGGGCAGGTAGACAGCCACGGGCGGCGCCGACCACAGCAGCTTTCCTTGGCCACTCGACGGCCCGAGGACCGGCTAGTCGGCCGCCTGGCCGGCGGAGCCGGGCCGGGCCGCCTGGCGGCGGAGCGCGACCTGGCCGCCAGCTCGCGCAGCGCGGCGGGGAAGACCTCCGCGGGCGGGGTGACCAGCCCGGCCCCGACCTGCCCGGTTCCGGCAACCTTGCCCGCCATGCCGGTGTTGATCTGCGGCAGGATCTGGGTCCGCGCCACCAGCGTGACGTCGATCCCGGCCGGCGTGCCGCGAAATTCGAGGGCGGGCACGCCGAACAGCGGATGCTCGGCCAGCGTGATCTCGTACATCCGGCGCGTCACGGCCAGCGCCGACGCCGCGGTGCCGCCGACGAGGCGGACGATCGCGGGGGCCGCGGCCATCGCGAAGCCGCCGAGTCCCGCGGTCTCGGTGATGGCCGAGTCGCCGATGTCGGGGTTCGCGTCCAGCGGCCCGTAACCGGCCAGGAACAAGCCCTCGGGCACGAGGGCCGGTGCGGTGAACCACTGGCTGCCCGTGCCGGAAACCTGGATCCCGAAGTCGGTGCCGTTGCGCGCCATCGCCACGACCATCGTCGAGCCAGGCAGGTCGCGTGCGGCGTCCAGCGCCAGCTTGCAGGCCGGCATCGCAAGATTGAGGAAGAAGTGATCGTTGCCGGCGATGAACCTGGCGGCGTCGGCGACGTCGGCGGACGGAGCCCCCGACTCGACCATCGCCGGCAGCAGGTCGCGGAGCAGCATCAGGGTCCCTGCCCGGTTGCGGTTGTGCGCCTCGTCGCCCATCTGGACCATCTGGGCGAGGATGGCGGTCACGTCGACCGGCCCGTGGCGGCGCACGGCCGCCTGCAGCAGCGGCCCGAGCACGGTCGACATCCAGCGCAGCCGCTCGATCACCTCGGCCGAGTAGGCACCGTACCGCAGCACCTTGCCCAAGCCCTCGTTGAGCGAGCAGTAGGCGCGCCTGCCGTCGGCAGCGTCCTGCAGCACGAAGACCCACATCGACGGCGAGACCACGCCGGCCATCGGACCGACCGCCCCGCGGTGATGGCAAGGCTCGAGGCCAACGATGCCCAGTTCTGACTCATCGGCGGCCGAGTCCGGGTCGCTCACCAGGCCCTCGAAGACCGCCGCGCCCATCAGTGCGCCGCGCATCGGGCCTGAGGCGCGTTCCCAGGTGATCGGTGGCCCGGCATGCAGGAACTCCCCTGGCGCCAGGCCAAGCGCGGGACCGGCCTGCACCACGTCGACAAGCTGAGCCCGGACCCCGAGCATCCGCTGCACGGCGAGGGCATTGGCCGCGGCCCGGCGGGGGTCGGCCAGCACCGCTGCCAGGTCGGCCTCGGTGCCGGGCATCGGCGGCGCCCAGGCGACCTTGGTGAGCCGCGCGGCCTGCCGTGCCGCCGAGTCGGCGAGCAGGTCGATTCCGGCAGCGATCACATGCGGCTCGCGGCGGAGCAGTTCGGTCATGGCGTGCCGCCGGGCTTCGGTCACGGCGTGCCGCCTGTGATGCGATCGCAGGCGAACCTGGCTGCCGCCGCGTTCGAGGCGAACACATGCGCGCCCGCTTCGGCCAGCGCGTTCGCCTGCGCCGTCAGGTTCTGGGGATCGGACCGGGCGCCGACCAGCGAGACTACGACAGTCAGGTCGCGGCCTGCCATGGCGCTGTCGGCCAGGTCGCGGCTGGCCAGGGCGCGGCTGGCCAGGGCTGCCGCGATCGCGGGCGCGAGCTCAGCGGCGGGGTCCTGATGGGCGCCGTGCCCGAGCACGACGTCGAGCATGATCACGGCCGTCGCCGGGTCGGCGGCCTCGGCGGCCATCCGCTCGAGCCGCAGCCGCTGGTCGATCATGGGGTGCGGCCGCCCGGCGGTCAACTCGTCGTCACCGAAGTCGATCATGGTGTGCCGGGCCGCGTCCTGGGCTTGCCCGGCGTCCTGGGCTGTACCGGCGTTGTCCTGGCCTGGCCCGGAGCTCTGGCCGGCCGGGGCTCGCGGGTCGATCCGCCAGTCCGGCCGTAGCGGGATGTTCGAGTAAACCGGCCCGAGCCGCCCGGCGGCGATGACCATGGCCTCGTCACAGAGCGTCCCGCCAGCGAACAGCCCGCGGACCGCGCGTCCCGCGGTCGGCTGGCCGGGGAAGCCGGAGCCCGCCGCGGGCCCGGCTCCGGTCCCGGCCTGCGGAACTCCGGCGCCAGGCCGGCCGCCGGCGGGCCGGCCCCTGGCGGGCCCTGGCCGGCCGCGGCCAGGCTGGCCATTGCGGCACCTCGATGCCGGTCGCCCGCAGCGCCGCCTCGGCGGCCGCGGTCAGGTCGGGTTGCCCGGGGCCGATCAGCGCGAACTGCACGGGAGTCGCCAGCGAAGCGGCGAAGCCGCGCAGCGAGGCGGCGACCTCGGCGGCAGGCGGCTTGGACAGCAGCACGATCAGCTCGGTCGCCGGATCGGCATCCAGGGCGGCCAGCGCGGCCCGCGCCGACCGGCCGCCGACCTGCGCCGACAGATCGCGGCCGCCGACGCCGAGCACCGCGCTGATCCCGGCCCCTGCCGCGTCGAGCAGGCAGACCACCTGCTGGGCTCCCGTCCCTGACGCGGCGACGATGCCGATCGGCCCGGGCCGGACCGAGTGCGAGAAGCCCAGCCCGATCCCGCCGACGATCGCCGTCCCGCAGTCCGGCCCCATGACCAGCAGGCCGCGCTCGGCGGCACGGTCCTTGAGCCAGACCTCCTGTGCGACCGGAACGTTGTCGGAGAAGATCATCACGTCACAGCCCGCGTCTAGCGCGTCGGCGGCCTCCGCGAACGCATGCTGCCCGGGCACCGAGATCAGCGCGAGGCCCGGCCCGGCGCGGCGCGCCGCACTGAACGTGGTCCGCGGCGGCTGGGCGGCGGAGCCGGACGAACCTGCTCCGCCGGAGTCGGCGAGGTCGGCGGGGCGCGCGGTGAGCGCGTCGTCGATCGCCGCGAGGCGCGGCCGCGAGCGAGCCGTCATCGTCCGCGTCGACCGCGATGAGCATGTCGTTCTGCCCTGCGCCGTCCGGAGCGGCCAGGCCGAGGCCGGCCAGCAGCCCCAGGTTCAGGTCGGTCGCCATCGCCACCAGCGCGACCCGGACGCCAGGGATCGCCTGAGCTCGCGCGGTGATCTGCATGAGCGTCACCGAGTCGGCGTACGCGCCAGCCCGCGCCTCGACATGCTGTACCGTCTCGCTCGCCTCCCCGGCCCAGCTCATGTGGTGCTTCACGCTACTCCGCGTTCGGGGCGGCCGATCGTGACGTCCACGCCTGGGGAGTAGTGGACCAGCGGCGATTCGGTCGGCGGCGGCAGGCCGGCGGCGGCTGATCAGCCGGTCGTCCACCTCGCGTGCCCGCGCCCGGTGCAGCGGCCAGGGGTCGTGGCACGCTCGCGCCAGCCGGTACCTGCTGCCCGCGACGCTGAACAGGATCCACCGCGCGGTCAGGAAGTGATCCCGCTGGTCGAGTTCGTCGTCGGCGTACCGGTCGCCGATCGCGATCCGCACCGCGCTGGTGGCGGTCCGCGGGCCGGGGAGCCTGCGGCGGCTGCGGTACGAGATATCCGTGCCGCTCGAGGAGATCTCCATCGCGGACCAGAAGTACGGCAGCCGGTAGGTGGTCCTGGCGACCGCGACGGCGCCGAGCCGGGCGGCGTCGAGTGAGAAGAACCAGATGCCGGCCCGGCCCGCGCGATCACGCACGTACGTGCGGACGTTGGTCTCGCAGAACCTGGACACCCAGGGCAGCTCGCGGCGGCCGGGCGTCGCGACGTGCATGAAGAACGGGACCAGCCCGACCCAGGCCGCGCCGTCGAGCAGGTCGGCGGTCAGGCCGTCCGGCAGCAGCCGCTGCACCTGCTCCGGGTCGAACGCCCAGTGCAGGAAGGTCAGCCGCTCCCACCGCTGCCGCATCACCGGGCGGTCGACCGTGAACGGGCAGGTGCCGGCCGGAACGTCGGGTACCACTGCTTCCCTCACCGGCCCGCTCGCCCGACCGTCACAATGACCACGTGGACATCATGACGGTGACCGGTCCGGTCGATTCGGGCGACCTGGGCATCGTGCTGCCGCACGAGCATGTCTTCATCGATCTGGTCCGTGAGTACCGCGGCAGTGGCCTGCTCAACGACGAGCACCTGGCCCGTGCCGAACTCGGCGCGCTCCGGGCGGCGGGCGGCAACACGCTGGTGGACCTCACCGTCGACGAGATCGGCCGGGATCCTGAGGCGCTGCGGCGGGTCTCCGCGGCGACCGGCATCTCGATCGTGATGGGCTGCGGGCACTACCGGGATCCGTACCTGGACCGCGCCTGGTTCGACCGGAACAACGTCGACGCGATCGCCGCGGAGATCGTGCGGGACATCACCGAGGGGGTGCGCGACACCGGCGTCCGGGCCGGCATCATCGGCGAGATCGGCGCGGACCGGCATTACGTCTCGGCCGCCGAGGAGCGGTCGTTCCGCGCCGCGGCCCGAGCGCACCGGCTGACCGGCCTGACCATCAGCACGCACGCCGCCCGCTGGCCGGTCGGGCTGGCCCAGCTTGAGTTGCTGACGCAGGAAGGCGTCGATCCGCGCCGGGTGATCGTCGGCCACACCGACAGCGTCCCGATCCCCGAATACCACCTGGCGCTGGTCAGGCAGGGCTGCTATGTCTCCTTCGACTCGATCGGCACCGGGTCGCGCTACGACCAGGAGCGGGCGGTCGAGTTCGTGCTGGCGCTGGTGCGGGCCGGGTTCGGCGCGCAACTGCTGCTGTCCCAGGACGTCTGCCTGCGCGATCATCTGAGCGCTGACAGGCGGCTGCGGTTACGCGCACCTGATCACCGAGTTCCTGCCGCTGCTGAGCGCGGCCGGGCTCGACGCCGAGCAGGTCCGGCGATTCGTCACCGAGAATCCCAGGGCGGCACTCACCGGCCAGCCGTGACCCGGCCCGGTTAAGATCCGAGCCATTGCCCGGGCCATTTTCGAGCGGAGGAACTGATGACCAGCAACTGGCGGGAGCGGCTCGGGCGATTCGGGGTCTGGCGCCGCGCCAGCCAGGTCACGCCCGACTTGGCGGTCAGCCTGGAGCGGCTCGGCTACGGCGCGCTCTGGCTCGGTGGCTCGCCTGCCGGCGATCTCGCCATCGTGGACGGGTTGCTTGACGCGACGACCTCGCTGGTTATCGCGACCGGGATCGTCAACATCTGGCAGAGCGATCCGCACGAGGTCGCCGCGTCGTTCGCCAGGATCGAGGCCGCCCGGCCCGGCCGCTTCCTGCTCGGCGTGGGCGCCGGTCATCCCGAGGCGACCCAGCAGTACGAGCGGCCGTACGACGCCGTCGCCGCCTACGTCGATGCCATCTTGGCCGACGGCGTGCCCGGTACCAGCGTGGTCCTGGCGGCGCTCGGTCCGCGGATGCTCAAACTCGCCGCGGAGCGGACAGCGGGGGCGCACCCGTACCTGGTCACGCCCGCGTACACCAGGCTGGCACGGGAGGTACTCGGACCCGGCCCGCTGCTGGCCACCGAGCACAAGGTCGTGATCGAGGCCGATCCGGCGGCCGCCAGGGCGATCGGGCGGCCGCAGGTGCGCAGCCCCTATCTCGGCCTCGTCAACTACACCTCGAACCTGCGCCGGCTGGGCTGGACGGACGCGGACCTGGCGGACGGCGGCAGCGACGCGCTGATCGACGCGCTCGTCGCGCACGGCGAGCCCGCCCAGGCGGCGGCTCGGCTTGCCGAGCACATCGCCGCGGGCGCCGACCACGTATGCGTCCAGTTGCTCACCGCGTCCGGCGTTGACCCGCTTGATGGCTATGCCAGGCTGGCGGGCGCCCTGGCGCTATGGCCGGCCGGCAGCAGGTACTGCACCTGCCTGCTGCGGCGTTGCTCGCGTCGGTTGAGGCCGTCGGTCGACGGCATCAGCGCGGGCATCGGTAGCCTGGCGATCACGTTCAGCAGCGGGCCGGCCAGCCGAATCAGGCCAGCCGACCCAGACCAGAGGGGAAGCCGCCAGCAGTGAAGCCGCCACCGTTCGGCTACTCGCGGCCGGAGTCCGTGGCCGAGGCGGTCGCGGCGCTCGCCGCGGCCGGGCCGGAGGCGAAGGTGCTCGCGGGCGGCCAGTCGCTGGTGCCGCTGCTGAACATGCGGCTGGCCACGCCCGAGCACCTGGTCGACATCAACCGGCTAGCCGAGCTCGCCTATGTCAGCGTCGCCGGCGGCCAGGTCGTGATCGGCGCCCTGGCCAGGCACGCCCGGGTGCTGGCCGACCCGGCCGTTGCCGCGGCCCAGCCGCTGATCGCCCGCGCGCTGGCGCTGGTCGCGCATCCGGTGATCAGGAACCGGGGGACGACGGTCGGCAGCATCGTGCATGCCGACCCGTCCGGCGAGATGACCGCCGTGCTCGCGCTGCTCGGCGGGACCGTCGTGCTGGCCAGCACCAGCGGGGAGCGGTCCGTTAATGCCGGTGATTTTTTTCTTGGTCCTTTGGAGTCCGACGTGCGGCCGGACGAACTGGCGACGCGGGTCAGCCTGCCGGTGCTTGCCGCGCGAGCGGGATGCGCGTTCGTCGAGGTCAGCAGGCGGAACGGGGATTACGCGGTGTGCGGTGTCGCGGCCGTTGTCGACCTGGACGAGGCGGGCGAGATCGGCCGGGCGCGGGCCGCGTACCTGTCGGTCGCCGGCACGCCGCTGGTGCTCGACCTGACCGAGGCCTGCCAGGGCGCGGGCGACGCCGGCCTGGCGGCAGCCGGGCGGCTGGCGCGGGACCGGGTGAAGCCGTCCTCCGACATCCACGCGACCGCGGCCTACCGGCGGCACCTGGCCGGGGTACTGACCGAACGGGCGCTCGCCGCGGCGCTCGCGCACGCGAAGGGGCGGTCCGATGGCTGGCGCTGACGACGTCACGGCGATCAACGAACCGCCACCCGAACTGTTCGACGTGAGCCTGGTCGTGAACGGGGTTCCGCGCCGGGCGCGGGTGCCCGCCAGGCGGCTGCTGTCCGACTTCCTGCGCCACGACCTGCGGCTGACCGGCACCCACGTCGGCTGCGAGCACGGCGTCTGCGGGGCGTGCACGGTGCTGGTCGACGGCGTTGCCGCCCGGTCCTGCTTGATGCTGGCGGTCACCGCGGACGGGGCACGGGTTACCACCGTCGAGGGGCTGGCCGGTCCGGACGGGACGTTGTCGCCGGTACAACAGGCGTTCGCCGACTGCCACGGGCTGCAGTGCGGGTTCTGCACGCCGGGCTTCCTGACCACGATCACGGCGGCGCTGGCCGAGAACCCGAACCCGTCCCCGGACGAGGCGCGGGAGATCATCGGCGGCAACCTGTGCCGGTGCACGGGTTACCAGAACATCGTGCGGTCCGTGCTGCGGGCCGCCGAGCTGGCCGCCGACCTGGCTGGCGGCCGGGCGGGCGCCTCATGACCTCCATGTTCGGCGAGCCGATCGCGCGCCTGGAGGATGACCGGCTGCTCCGCGGTCACGGCGCCTACCTCGACGATCTCGGCCACGACGCGCTGGCGGCGGCGTTCGTGCGGAGCCCGCACGCGCACGCCCTGGTGACCGGCATCGACGTCTCCGGCGCGCTCGACGTCGACGGCGTGGCCGGCATTTACAGCTACGCGGACCTGCCTGGCCGGATCGCCGAGCCGCTGCCGCTGCTGATCCCGCACCCGGCGCTGACTCACGGCAGGACCGGGTACCCGCTGGCCGCGGGCGAGGTCAACTATGTCGGCGAGCCGGTCGTGATGGTGCTCGCGACGGACCGGTACCTGGCCGAGGACGCCGCCGAGCGGATCATGGTGGACTACGAGCCGCTGCCCCCGGTGGTCGGCGTCGACGCGGCCAGGGCGGCCGCGCACCTAGTTCACGACGACGTGCCCGGCAACGTGGCCGGCCACCTGGTACAGAGCGCCGGCGACGCGGCCGCGGCGATCGCGGCGGCCCCGCACGTGCTCGACCTCGACCTGTACATCGAGCGGTCGGCGTCGACGCCGCTCGAGGGCCGCGGCGTGCTGGCCCGCTGGGACACCGAGTCGCGGCGCCTGCGGATCTGGACCTCGACCCAGACGTCGACGGGCGTGCGTGCCGCCGTCGCCGCGAAGTTGGGCCTGGCCCTCGCCGACGTCGACGTGATCACGCCGGACGTCGGCGGCGGATTCGGCGTCAAGATCGTGCACCCCTGGCCGGAGGAGGTGCTGGTGCCGTGGGCGGCCCGGCTGCTCGACCGGCCGGTCAAGTACACCGAGGACCGGATCGAGCATTTCGTGGCCAGTGCGCACGAGCGCGGCCAGCGGCACCAGGTCAGGGTCGGGTTCGACGACGACGGCCGGCTGCTGGGCCTGGACGTGCGGTTCTGGCACGACAACGGGGCCTACATCCCGTACGGGCTGATCGTGCCGATCATCACCTCGACCCAGCTGCTCGGGCCGTACAAGCCGGGCGCGTACCGGGTCGAGTTCAGCTCGCTGTACACCAACACCGTGATCGTCACGCCGTACCGGGGCGCGGGCCGGCCGCAGGGCGCGTTCGTGATGGAGCGGACGATGGATGCGATCGCGGCGGAACTGCAGCTGGACCGCACCGTGGTCCGGGAGCGGAACTTCATTCAGCCCGACGAGATGCCGTACGACCACGGGCTGATCTTCCAGGACGGCCGGCCGCTGATCTACGACTCAGGCGACTACCCGGCCGCGCTGGCCAGGCTGAAGGAACTCGTCGGGTGGGACGGGTTCGAGGCCGAGCGCGCGGCCGCCCGCGAGCAGGGCAGGCGGCTGGGGATCGGGCTGGCCTGCTACGTGGAGGGGACCGGGGTCGGGCCGTACGAGGGCGCCCACGTCGTGGTCGAGACCTCGGGGAAGGTCAAGGTCGCGACCGGGCTGACGTCGCAGGGCCAGGGTCATCAGACGATCCTCGCGCAGATCGTCGCGGACGAACTTGGCGTGCCGATCGGCGACATCGAGGTCGTCACGGGCGACACCCGGGCGTTCGGTTACGCCGTCGGCACGTTCGCGTCCCGCACCGCCGTGATGAGCGGGTCGGCGGTCGCGCTGGCCGCGCGGGCGGCGCGGGCCAAGGCGATCAGGGTCGCGGCCGCGGCCCTGGAGGCCTCGCCGGACGACCTGGAGATCGCCGACGGCATCGTGCGGATCAAGGGCGACCCGGAGTCCGGGATCGCGATCGGCACCGTGGCCGTGTTGTCCAACCCGCTGCGGTACGCCTTCGACGAGGCGGCTCAGGCGGCAACGCAGTTCGCGGGCGGCGATACCGATGCCCCGCCGGTGGCGGAGGGGGACGCGCCGGGGATCGAGGGCAGGGAGTTCTTCTCCCCGCTGCGGTCGACGTTCGCATCGGGGATGCATGCTGTCGTCGTCGAGACCGACCCGCAGACCGCGGAGATCAGGATCGTGCGGTACTGCGTCGTGCACGATTGCGGGACGCTGATTAACCCGCGCATCGTGGCGGGACAGATCCACGGCGGGGTCGCGCAGGGCGTCGCCGGGGCGCTGTACGAGCGGATGGCCTACGACGAGACGGGGCAATTGCAGAACGCGTCGTTCATGGACTTCCTGATGCCGTACGTGAGCGAGGTTCCCGCCGAGATCAAGATCGACCATCTCGAGACGCCGTCGCCGCTCAACCCGCTCGGCGTCAAGGGCGCGGGCGAGGCGGGCGTGATCCCCGGCGCGGCCGTGTTCGCCGCGGCCATCGAGGACGCGGAAGGCATCCCGATCACGTCGATGCCGATCTCGCCCAGCGACCTGTTCGAGCTCAGGCTCGCTCGCGGCCAGGCCGCCGACCGGTAGCGGCCTGCCGGGAGGCTGCCCGCCGGACCGCGGGCGGCCGGGCTTCGGGGGTTGCAGGCGGGGCGGCTGGCGGCTGGTCTGCGGGCGGCCGCTTGCGGCGCTCCTCGTGGTACCGGTGATCGCGGGCGATCAACTCCTCGAGCCTGGCGCGTTGGGCCGCGCCGACGACAGGAGGCATGTCAACAAGCTGACGCGCCAGGGTCCGGCTGGATGTCCCGATGTAGACGGTCGCGTTCCGGCATTTGCCCAGCTTGGAGTTGGGGTGGGTGAGCAGGACTATGCGCAGGATGGAGACCTTGCTGCCGCGGGTACTCAGGAACTCCCTGAGCATGTCGGCAGGCTCGTTGAGCTGCGCGCTCGGCGAGCGGCCGCGCTTGTCGCCGAGCTTGCCCCGCTGGACCAGGTTGCCGTAGCGGTCGAACTTCTCGAAGCGCCAGTCGTCGCCGTCGCAGGTCACGGTGGCGTTGAGGTGCTTGCTCTCGATCGCGATCAACCCGGGCGGCCCGAGCAGCAGGTGATCGATCTCGCCGCGCCGGTTGCAGTAGCCGCGCACCATGACCCAGTCGTCGCCGAGCACTTGCCCCAGATCGGCCGCGACCTGCTGTTCGCCGGTGATCCCGGCTCGCAGGATCTCCTCGGCGTCAGACGCGCGGGGAGCGCTCGCGGCAGCGGGGGCCACCGGTGCCAGCCGGCGCAGCCTGGACACCGCGAGCACGCCGCGCAGCCAGGTGAGCCAGTGCCGTTGCGCGCGGGCCCGGTCCCGCGCGTTGCAGGCGCGCTTGACCAGTGACGCGTGCCTTGCCAGCGCCTCGTCAAAGTCCGGTTGCCCCGCCTGGCCTGCTCGGCCCGCTTGGCCTGCCCGGCCGGACCGACCCGCTTGGCCTGCCCGGCCCGCCCGGCCGGGCCGGCCGGCGTCCGCACGGCGCTGCCTGGCGAGCCGCAGCGCGTCGGCCGGATGGTTGGAAAGCTCGATAGTCCGCACGGCGCCGCCCTTTCCGCAGCGTAAGGATCGAAACGTTTCCCTATTGGACCGGGGCGGAGGTCGGCCGGCAAGGCGAATGCCAGAACCGGCGGCCAGTCGAGCCGCCGGCCAGCGTGCGATGCTAAGCGGACGCCGGCGCATGCACGGGAGGTACGCGATGAGGGTCTTCGGCACGGGCACGGTGGCCGCGCCAGTCGATGCCGTGTGGGCAGCGCTCGCGGACGCCGATGTGCTGCGTCGCGCGATCCCTCGCTGCGAGCGGCTCGACGTCACCGGGCCAGGCCGCTGCGACCTGACGGTCGCGACCACGATCGCGGCGGTCGCGGGAACGTACTCGGGCCAGGCGGAGATACGCGAGCGGCACGGGCCTGGCCTGCTGCTGGCCGCGAAGGTGTCGGTGGCTGGCGGCCGCGGCAGCGTCGGTGCCGACGTCACGGTGCGGCTCTCGCCAGCCGGCGATGGCGCGACCGAGCTCGGCTACGAGATCGAGGCGGAGGTCGACGGCGCGATCGCCGGCGTCGGCCAGCTCGTGCTGGCCAGCGTCGCTAGGCGGCTGGCGGCGGAATTCATCGGCGGCCTGGCCGCGTCGGCCGGGGATCGGGGGGCCAGAGAGCCGTCGGTCGCGGCGGCGGCGCTCACGCCCGGGAGCCGCGGGGCGGCGAGGCGTCCGGGATGCGCTGGCGGCCGGGGGTGCGCTGGCGGCTGGGGATGCGCTGCCGGCCAGTTCTCGGCCGGGCTGGTCAAGGCTGGGCGCGCAGCAGGGGGTCAGAGCGGGCTTGGCGGCGGGCGCGGCCGTCGGCCTGGCCGGGATCGCGATCGGCGCCGTGCTCGGCCGCCGCGGCCGGAGCCGGCCAAGGGGCAGCCGCTGATGGCGGACCTGGCGCCGCCAGGCAGGGCGGGCACCGAACGGCCACGCTCGCTGCGGATCGGCATCGACACCGGCGGCACGTTCACCGACGTCGTGGCGTATGACGAGGCCAGCGGGGAGCTCACCGTCACCAAGACGCCGACCACGCCGGCCGATCCGTCGGTCGGGTTCGTCGACGGGCTGGTCAAGGTGCTCGGCCTGCTCGCGGCGGATGCCTCGACGGTGGCCGCGGTGAGCCACGGCACGACGATCGCCACCAACCAGTTGCTTGAGGGCGAGATGGGGCGGCTCGGGTTCATTACCACCGAGGGCTTCGAGTTCATGCTCGAGATCGCCCGCCAGTCGGTTCCCGACGGCTACGGCAACTCCTACTTCTGGGTGAAGCCGCCGCGCATCGTCCCGGCCGACCTGGTCAAGACCGTCGGCGGCCGGCTCGATTACACCGGGACCGAGGTGCGGGCGTTCGACGAGAGCGGCGCGGCCGCCGTTGCCCGCTGGTTCCGCGATCGCGGCGTTGACACCATCGGCGTGTGCTTCCTGCACTCCTACGCCAATCCTGACCACGAGCGGCGGATGGCCGCCGTGCTGGCCCGCGAGCACCCGCGGGCGGTGGTGTCGATCTCGAGCGAGGTGCTCCGCGAGTACCGGGAGTACGAGCGGTCGATGACGACGCTGCTGGACGCCGCCGTCAAGCCGCGGGTCGCCAGCTATCTGCGCTCGATCGGCAGCCGGCTGGGCGAACTCGCCGGAGCCGCCGACCAGACGCCGCTGCTCGTCATGACGTCCAGCGGTGGCGTGCTGTCCGCCGCCGAAGTGATTCGCCAGCCGATCACGACGGTGCTGAGCGGTCCGGCCGCCGGCGCGCTCGGCGCCGCGCTGATCGCCGGGCAGGCCGGCGTCGACCGCGTGTTGACCTGCGACGGCGGCGGGACCTCGACTGACGTCGCCGTCGTCACCGACGGCGAGCCCGCCCTCACCACAGAGGGCAGGGTCGGGGCGTACCCGTCGATGATCCCGATGGTGGACATCGTGACTGTCGGGGCCGGCGGCGGCTCGATCGCGTGGGTCTCGCCGGAGGGCGCGCTCAAGGTCGGCCCCAAGTCGGCGGGCGCCGACCCGGGGCCGATCTGTTACGGCCGCGGTGGCACCGAGGTGACGGTCACCGACGCGCACCTGGCGCTCGGCCGGATCCCCCCGCACCTGCTGGGCGGTGAGGTGCCGCTCGATCCGGATGCCGCAGCGGCCGGCCTGGCCGCCTTGGCGGAGCGGCTGGGACTGACCTGGCAGGACTGCGCGACCGGCATCCTGGAAGTCTCGGCGTGGAACCAGGCCAACGCGGTCCGCCAGATCACGGTCAAGCGCGGGCTCGACGTCAGGGACTTCACGCTGGTGACCTTCGGCGGGTCCGGTTCGCTTCTGCTCTGCCCGCTGATCGACATCCTCGGCGTCCGGGAAGTCCTGGTTCCCCCGAACCCCGGGAACGTGTCGGCGTTCGGGCTGCTCACCGTCGATGTGCGAGTCGAGGTGGTGCGCACCGCCGTGCGCAGGCACAACGCGCTTGACCACGTGGCGGTGGCGGGGATCTTCACCGACCTGGAGGCGCGCGCCGGCCGGGCGCTGGTGGCCCAGGGCTTCGGCCCGGCTGCGCAGCGGCTGGTCAGGACCGCAGACCTGCGTTACTTCGGGCAGGCGTTCGAGGTGCGCGTGCCGGTCGCCAGCCAGGCCGGGCCTGCACGGTTCGACGCGAAGACGGCGGACGCGGTCGCGAACGCGTTCCACGACGCGCACCGCGCGCTGTACGGCTACGACTTCTGCGGCGACGACCGCCAGCAGGTGGAGTGGGTGAACCTGCGGGTTACCGGGGTTGGCCCGATCCGCCTGCCCGTGCTGCCCGAACTGCCAGCCGGCGACAAGGACGCCGACCGGGCGAAGACCGGCACCCGCACCGTGAGCTTCGGCCGTCAGGCCGGAGTCGCGCAGGCCAGCCTCTACTGGCGGCCTGCACCTGGCCGCGGGTGATGTGGTAACCGGCCCGGCCGTGATCGAGGAATACGGGGCGACGGTGCCGCTGCACCCGGGGTTCACCGCGACGGTCGACCGGTTCGGCAACCTGCGGGTCACGGCCGGGCGCTGAGCGCGCCGCGGGCCGCTGACCGGCGCGCGGACTGGTGCACGGTGCCGCGAATACGGTGCCCGCGAACACGGTGCCCGCGAATGAAGCCGGTCGTCTGGGGCAGGGCTGATGGGACGATCATCAAGCAGGGGCGACGGCGCCGCCCCAAAGGAGCGCAGCAGTTGTGAGTCCGGTACCCGACATCATGCTGAACAACGGCCAGCCGATCCCCCAGCTCGGCTTCGGTGTCTTCCTGATCAGGCCGGAGGACACGAGGGACGCCGTGGCGACAGCCCTGGAAGTCGGTTACCGGCACATCGACACCGCCGAGATGTACGGCAACGAGACTGAGGTCGGCGAGGCCATCGCGAAGTCCGGCCTTTCGCGCCAGGACGTCTTCGTCACCAGCAAGCTCAGCAATGCCAGCCACCGTCCTGACGACGCCCGGCGCGCCTTCGACCAGACGCTGAAGGCGCTCGGCTTCGACTACATCGACCTGTTCCTGATCCATTGGCCGCTGCCGATGAAGTACGGCGGCGACTTCGTCTCGACCTGGGAGACGCTCGGCGAGTTCTACCGCGACGGCCGCGCCCGGTCGATCGGCGTGTCGAACTTCCAGGACCACCACCTGCGGCGACTGCACGCGCAGAGCGACACCCCGCCAGCGGTCAATCAGATCGAGGTCAACCCGTTCCTGACGCAGCGCGACCTGCGGGTGTTCTGCGCCGAGCATCAGATCGCGATCGAGGCGTGGTCGCCGCTGGCCCGCGGCCGGGACCTGCTCGCCGACCCGACCGTCACGCGGATCGCCAGGCAGTCCGGCCGGACCGCCGCCCAGGTGGTGCTGCGCTGGCACATCGAGCGCGGCGACATCGTGTTCCCTAAGTCCGTCAGCCCGGACCGGATCAGGGAGAACTTCGACATCTTCGACTTCGAGCTGACCGGCGACGATGTCGCCGCGATCAGCGCGCTGAACAAGGACCAGCGAACCGGGCCAGACCCCGATAAGTTCCCCGGCTGACGTCAGGCTGCGCGGCTGGGCGGTTCCTGGCCGGGTGGCTGGCCGCCGGGCGGGCCTGTGGCTGGTGAGCACCTTGCTGCGATCGGGACTGGTCGCCGTGACCGTCCCGTCGCCGTGCAGAGCGACCAGCCAGCCCCAGCGGTGGACCGCGATCAGGTGGTGGAAGGAACACAAGCTCAGCAGATTGGCCAGGCTGGTGGCGCCGCCGTCGCTGCGGTGGATGATGTGGTGCGGCTGGCATGCGGCTGGCGGCTGATCGCAGCCAGGGAAACGGCAGCCCCGGTCCCTGACGGCAGCGGCGCGGCGCAGGTGGGCCGGGATGGTATCCGTCGCCGTGCCGATGTCGAGCGGCAGGCTGACCGAGCCTGCGGGACCTGACAGCAGTCCGGTGCGCAGCCACGCGGCCAGGCCGGTCGGGCCTGAGAGCAGGTCGGCCGCATACCTGAGCAGCGTGTCTCGCAGTAGGCTCATCCCGGCCTGGCTGAGCTCAGGGAGTTCTACTCCGGCCGGATCGCTTCCGCCCGGTCCTGGCCTGGCCTGATCGACGCCGGTCCCGATCGAGTCGAGCCAGGAGCGTGTCAGCTGATCGAGCTTGGCCGGGTCCACATGGCCGGTCACGATCGGGATGATCGTCGCGTCGCATTCGGCTCCCGGTCCGGCGAGCGGCAGACCGTGAGCGGGCCAGGAGGCCGGATCGGCCGGATCGGCGTGGGCGCCCGGGCCGGCGCTTCCCCGGCTCTGATCGCGCAACTGGTCAAGGGTCATGAACAGCTGGATGTGGGTGGGCTGGCCGGCTCGGTCCGGCAGGCAGCCTGAGCCGACGAGCCGCCGGCATGCCTCCTCAATCGCGTCATGGTCACGCTGAGCCTGGGTCCTGGTGTCCTCGGGGCCGGCCTTCTTGCCGAGTGCCTCAAGCACTGCGGCGAGGGCAGCCGCGGCCTGCGGCGTGAGCTCGCCGTCGAGCTTCGCTCCGCCTCGCCAGTGCCTGGTAAGCCTGATCCAGCGGTCGGTGAAGTCGTCATCGCCGTCGCGGTCGGGCTCGGCGGTCTTGCGTTGCATTTCCTCGGCGAGGCCGGCCAGGTCGGACAGGTCAGCTCCGGCCGCGGCGGCGTCGAGCAGGATTACATCGGCGTCCTGACGGTGCTGCTGCGGCAGCCGGTCGGTCCACTCGCAGATCTGGCGCGCCCACGACACAGAAATGGTGCCGGCCGCCAGTTCGCTGTGCACGGCCGGGTGAGCCGCGAGGCGCCGCGCCCAGCCGACCGAGACGGCAGCCGCTGACCTGGTGGTCCTGGCCTGCCAGGCCAGCCAGGTCCGCACCGAGCCGTGACCGTCGTCCTCGTAGCCGCCCTGAGCGCTGAACGCGGTCAGGATCGACGCCCTCGCGGCCGTGAGCCGGGACTCGGCTCGCTCCAGGCTGAGCAGGCACTCGGCCTGTTCCGCCGTGGTCAGCCGACCCGCGTCCTCGGTCGCGAGGCGGCCAAGCAGGGCATCGGCCTGCGCGGCGGCGTCGCTCCCAGTAGGAGCGGGCGGCCCTTTGGCTGCTAAACACATCTCTGCCGCGCCTCCTTCGTTGCTTCGTTCCCTGGATCCGGCGTGACCGGATGTTATCGATTACAAGTTCGATTCTAGTGGGGCCTACTGACATTTCTTGGCCCCATATGATGCCACGAAGACAAACATGCCGCCGGACCGGATCGTGAGGGCCGCTGGCCGGCGCAGGGCCAGGGGCCGGAGGGCGGCAGGGTCAGAGGCCGGAGGGAGGCAGGGCCGGAGACCGGCGGAGGGAGGCAGGAGCCAGAAGCGGGCGGGCGCGGGAGCCCGCAGCTGGGCGGGTAGCGTTCGCATCATGACTGCGCCGGTGCTGCGGACCCGTACTGTCCTGGCGAACGACATCGAGTTCGCGATCCTTGAGGCTGGATCGGGACCACTCGCGCTGTGCCTGCACGGATTCCCTGACTCCGCGCGAACCTGGCGGCACCTGCTGCCCGCCCTGGCGGAGGCCGGGTTCCATGCGGTGGCGCCGTTCATGCGCGGCTACGCACCCACGGGAATCCCGGCCGACGGCGCCTACGGGATCGGCGCCCTGGCCGCCGACGCGGTGGCACTGCACGAGGTGCTGGGCGGGGATGGGGAAGCCGTGCTGATCGGGCACGACTGGGGCGCCGAAGCCGCCTACGCGGCGGCGGCCCACGCGCCTGGCCGGTGGCGCCGGCTGGTGACGCTCGCTGTGCCGCCGGCCGGGATCGACTCAGTGCTTCTCAGCGACTACGAGCAGCTCAAGCGGTTCTTCTACCTCTTCATGTTCCGCGACCCACTCCGCTTTGCGGAGGCCGTGGTCGCCAGCGACGGGATGGCCTTCCTCGACCGGCTGTGGCGGGACTGGTCGCCCGGATACCAGGCCGCCGAGGACCTGGCCAGCGTCAAGGAGTGCCTGCGCGATCCGGCCAACCTGGCCGCCGCTATCGGCTACTACCAGGCCGTCGGGGTGAGCGCCGGGCCAGCCGAGCCGTCCGGACCCGCCGGGCCGGCGGGGCCAGCGCAGGCGGCCAGCAGGTACGCCGCCGAAGAACTTTCCGTGGGGCTCCAGGCCCCGCAGCCGAACCTCTACCTGCACGGTTCCGCTGACGGGTGCATCTCGGCCGACCTGGCCCGCGGCGCCGAGCCATTTCTGGCCCTTTCGTCACGCATGCTGGTGATCGAGGGGGCTGGCCATTTCCTGCACCTGGAAAAGCCGGCGGAAGTCAACGGCCACATCCTCGCCTGGGTGGGCGCAGACTCGCAGCCTGAGCCCGCCACGAGGTCGGCGGGGGAGTGAGGCAGCGCGATGCGGCAGATCGTCGTCCGGTCCGCTGCCGAGTCCGACGCGGAGCGCCTCGCGGAGTTGATGACCGAGCTCGGCTGCCCCGCCGATGCCGGCACGATGCGGGCGCGGCTCGATTGCTGGCTGCATGACCCGGGCGGGCCGGGTCTTGGTCGCGGATAGCGGCGACGCGGTAACCGGGTGCATCTCGGTGCATGCGATCCCGTACCTGGAGCGCACCGGGCGCTGGCTGCGGATCGTGAGCCTGGTGGTCGACGCGGGCCGGCGCTGGTCAGGCACCGGGCGCGCGCTCATGGACGCCGCACAGCGGCTGGCCCGGGAGTGGAACTGCCTGCTCATCGAGGTCACCAGCCTGCGGTCGCGGGCAGACGCTCATGCGTTCTACCGCAGACTGGGCTTCTCGGACACTGGCATCGGTCACGACGACTCATCAAGGGGCTAGCCGGTGCGCCAGATGCCGTCAGCGGGTCCAGCCGGGCAGCGCAAGCGCCGGCTACTCGACCTCCTTCAGTATCTTCTGCACCGAGTCCAGCTTCTCGTTCAGCTGACCAAGCTGCGCCTTGACCTCCTCGAGTCGCAGGTCGGTGTGCTCCTGCGCGGTGACGGCCAGTTCAGATAGCCGCCGGTATTCATCGGCCAGCTGGCGGTACTCCGTGCCGCCTGACAGCACCGCGCTGGTCTTTCGCCTGGAGCTGAGCTGCCAGGCCACCACCACGATCAGGAGCCCAAGCAGGGTGGAAGAGAAGAAGATCGTGGCGATCCTCGCCTGGTCGCCCAGCATTACCGCACCCCCGCCCCGGCGTCGCCGTGCTCACTCAGCGACCGTGCCGCGACCATGATTGCCGTGGGTGTCAAGTGCACCTCGAAGGGCGCTACCTCGTAGAACTTCATAGCCTTTCCGTCCTCTGATACTTCGATGGCCGCAGTTACCAATCCGGCTGCCTCGAGCTTTCTCAAGTGAACCTGCAGCAGAGCCCGGCTGATGCCGAGCTCGCGGGCCAGCCGGCTCACGTAGTTGCGCTCCTCGGTCAGCGCGGCCACGACGCGGAGCCGATGCGGGTTGGCTAGCGTCGCCAGCGTCCGCAACAGCGTGTCCCCGGTCATGTCCTTGACTTCCACAGTGTCCTTTCCAGCACCTGCAAACAAAAACTAGCAGGTGCAAGTTCGACGAGTCAATGCTGGGCGACCGGCATCGCTGCCCGCAGGCGGCCGGCCGGCATCGCTGCCGCGACGTCCGGCATGTGATCAGATGGGCACACCGGGGCGGTTGGCGATTTGGCGAGGTGACCGATGGGCGGGCGAACGCTGACCGGCGGCGGCAACGACGTCGACCCGGTGCTGCTCGAGATCATCGCGGGCAGCCTGGCCTCGATCGAGAAGGAAGTCGAGACTGCCATCGGCCGGACCGCCAGGTCGCCGATGATCAGGGACGCGCATGATTTCCGCGCCGGGATCCATGACCGGCTGCTGCGCAAGCTGACCGGGCGCTCGTATAGCTCGCTGGTCCATCCGATCGTGCGGGACTTCCCGGTGGCGACGATGCGGCCCGGTGACGTGTTCTTCCACAACGACGTGTACTCCTCCGAGGGCGGGATCGGCCACCTGCCCGACCTGTGCGTGACCGTGCCCGTCTTCCATGGCTCGGGGGAGGAGCGGGCGGGCTGGGGCGAGGACCGGGAGGGCTGGGGCGAGGACCGGGCGGGCTGGGGCGAGGACCGGGAGGACTCGGGGGAGGACGGGGAGGACAAGCGCGTCGTCGCGTTCGTGCAGGCGTTCGGCCACCATGACGACATCGGCGGCTCCGTGCCGGGTTCGATGCCGAGCCGGGCCACCAGCGTCTTCGAGGAGGGACTGATGGTCCCGCCGATCAGGCTCTGGGAGGCCGGTGTCCCGAACAAGGCCGTCCTGAAGATCATGACCCGCAACTCGCGGATGCCGGAATCGCTCGCCGCCGACCTGGAC
Organism: uncultured Actinomycetota bacterium; assembly: GCA_963720595.1. Classification (GTDB taxonomy): domain Bacteria; phylum Actinomycetota; class Actinomycetes; order Streptosporangiales; family Streptosporangiaceae; genus Chersky-822. Next base: position 360,970 of record CAVRFY010000002.1, read on the forward strand.
GCCGAGTGCTCGGCCTGCCTGATGGGCGCCCGCAGGCTGGCCGAGCTGTTCGGCCGGTATGGCCAGCAGGCGGTCGAGGCGTGCTTCGACGCGATCATCGCCGGCACGACCGCGACCTTCCGCCGCGAGATCCTGGCCAAGATCCCGGCCGGCACCTGGACCTGGGAGGACTACGCCGAACACGACGGCGTCGACCCGCCGCGGCTGCATACCCAGCGGATCACGCTGACCAGGACCAGTGACGACGAGCCCGGCGGCCCGAAGCTGATCCTGGACTTCGCCGGCACGAGCCCGCAGGCAAAGGGTCCGATCAACCATTGCGCGAACTACGCCGACGGCAATTTCCTGGCCAAATGGCTGGCCCCGATCCTGCGCAACCTGGCTGACACGCCGGAGCGGATGGCCGAGCTTGACGTCAACGAGGGCGTGGTCGATCTGATCGAGATGCGGTTCCCGCCACCTGGCACGCTCCTGACGCCGGTGTTCCCGGCCCCCACGAACGCGCGCACCTTCGTGATCCTGCGCCTGCTCGGCGTGCTGGCCGGAGTGCTCGCCAAGGCCGTCGGCGGGCGGATGCCGGCCGACCAGGAGACGATCCGCTACACCGGCGTCTACGGCCTCGACGGCGCCGGCGAGCCATACCTGATGCGGGAGGTGCTCGGCGGCGGCTCGGGCGGGCGGCACTACGCGGACGGCGAGGACACCATCCACGTGGTGCCCGACTCGCGCAACCTGCCCGCCGAGTTCTCCGAGGCGCGGTTCCCGTTCATCGTCGAGCGGCTCGGCCTGGCGGTCGACTCGGGCGGCCCCGGCCAGTACCGCGGCGGGCTGGGGTACGAGAAGGTCATCAGGATGCTCGCCGACGGGTACTTCATGTCGATCGCGGACCGCTCGATCCTGTCCTGCTGGGGGGTCAGCGGCGGGAAGGCAGGCCGTCCGTTCGAGGTAATGATCGACCCACAAGGCCAGCACCAAAGACTCGCCGACGCACTCGCCGACGGAGAGTTCGTCCCGGTCGAAACGCTGATCAGGATCCGCACCACGGGCGGCGGCGGCTGGGGCGATCCGCTGGACCGCGACGTGGGCCTCGTGCTGCGGGACGTGGCGTGGGGCAAGGTATCGCGGGCCGGAGCGGCCGCCGACTACGGCGTCGTGATCAGCGGTCCGGACGACGAGCCTGGTGCCGACAGGGCGGAGACGAGTTTGTTGCGCGCGAAAATGAGAGCAGAGCGCCCGGCTGAGCAGCCCTTCTTCGACCGCGGCCCCGGCTACGCCCGGCTGGCCGGCGTCGCGTCGGCCGAGGTGGACTGGCTGTGACGGATCCTGCGGGAAGCGCTGTGACGGATCCTGCGGGCGGCCCGCTGGCCGGCCTGGTCGTCGTCGACCTGTCGAGGGCGCTGGCGGGTCCGCACGCCGCGATGATGCTCGGCGACTCCGGCGCCCGGGTGATCAAGGTCGAGTCGCCTGACGGGGACGACAGCCGGGGCTGGGGGCCGCCGTTCATCCACGGCAGCGACGGCCGGGAGCACGCGACGTACTTCCTGTCGTGCAACCGCAACAAGGAATCGGTCGCCGCCGACCTGAAGTCCGACGCCGGGCGGGACCTGCTGGCCGGCCTGATCGCGCGCGCCGACGTGCTGATCGAGAACTTCCGGCCTGGCGTGCTCGACCGGCTGGGGTTCGGCGTGGCGCGGCTGCACGAGATCAACCCCGGGCTGGTGATCTTGTCGATCACCGGGTTCGGGCATGACGGGCCGGAAGGCAGCAGGGCGGGGTACGACCAGATCGCGCAGGGCGAGGGCGGGCTGATGTCGGTGACCGGGCCGGCGCCTGACCAGCCGACCAGGGTCGGCGTGCCGGTCGGCGACATCCTGGCCGGGATGTACGGCGCCTACGGCGTGCTGGCCGCACTGGCCGAGCGGCGCAAGACCGGGCGCGGCCAGGTCGTCCGCACTAGCCTGCTGGCCGCGGTGGTCGGGGCGCACGCCTACCAGGGCACCAGGTTCACCGTCGCGGGCGAGGTCCCGGTGCCTGTCGGCAACTATCATCCGTCGATCTGCCCGTACGGCCTGTACCGGGCCGCGGACGGGTTCGTGCAGATCGCCGTCGGCAGCGACGCGCTGTGGCAGAAGTTCGCCCCGGCGTTCGGCCTGGACCGGCCCGGGTGGGCGCTGAACCGGGACCGGGTGCGCGACCACGACGCGGTCAACGCCGCCGTCGACGCGGCGTTCGGGCGGCAGCCGGCGGCCGACGTGCTCGACACGCTTGCCGGGCTCGGGATCCCGGCCGGGAAGGTTAGGGACTTCAGCGAGGTCTACACCTGGGAGCAGACCAGGTCGCAGGGGCTGTTGGTCGAGGTGGACCACCCGGCCCTCGGGCCGATCACGCTGCCGGGGCCGCCGTTGCGATTCGAGACCGGCGGGCGGGAGACGGGCCGGGCCAGGCACCTGGCGCCGCCACTGCTTGACCAGCACGGCGAGTCGGTCAGGCGCTGGCTGGCCGACGCGGGGGAGGCAGAGCGGGAGGCGGAGCCCTAGCGGCCGGAGGGGAGCCTAAGGGGCCGGAGGGGAGCCATAGCGGTCGGCGGCCTCGGCCACCATCTGCTGGCTCATCCCGAACAGGTCCGCGTCGAGTTCCAGCTGGAACCCGCCAGCGGGTGTCTGCAGGTCGGTGATGCCCCGGTCCTGCGACGCAGCCGCGAGTGCGTTCGCGAGCTCGATCGAATCGGCGTTGACCCCGCTGTCCGGTACCCACACAATGCTGCCCGGCGCGAGCTGGAGCGACCCGCGCAGCCAGCCGCCGCGCCCGGTCGCGGTCATCGGGCGCAGGCGGGCCGGGACCGGCGGGCCAATCGGCGGCCCGCCGGGGCCGCCCGGGCCGGCCTGGCCGAGCTGACCGAGGTCCGAGATCATCTGAGCCGGCTGGATCCAGTCACTGGCGGCGGGCTGCTTAGGCTGCCTGCGGATAAGTCCCACGGCTGAAATGATCGCACGAAATCGTCCCGCACGGCATCATCACGGCGGGTTTTCCGCGTTTCGTCACGTCGTCCAGTGTCGTGGTCATCACGGCACCTTTCCCACCGAACCTTCCGTTCGGCGTTAACGGCCGGAAACACCGGTAAATCGACAGTCCCATCGGACGCTCCCCATCGATGCGCCGGAACCGTGGACTGTTACAGGGCGGGCGTTGTTGATCGTAGGCTTGCGCGCATGCTGGTCGGACGGGACCTGGAGCGTCTCGGGATTGCCGAGGTGCTGGACCGGGTGCGTGTCGGCCGGGGCGCGGTAATGCTTGTGACCGGTTCGCCCGGGTTGGGGAAGACTGCCCTGTTGGAGTACGCCGCTGATGCAGCCGACGGGATGCGGGTGTTGCGAGCGACCGGTGCGGAGTTCGAGCAGCGCTTCGCGTGGGCCGGTCTGCACCAGTTGCTGCATCCGGTGCTCGACCATCTCGACGGGCTGCCGGTCGAGCAGGCGGCGGCGTTGCGGGGGGCGTTGCGGCTGGACCGGTCGACCGGGGATGACCCATTTCTGGTTTCGTTGGGTGTGTTGACGCTGCTGTCGCTGCTGGCGGAGGACGCCGGTCTGTTGTGTCTGGTCGACGATGCGCAGTGGCTGGATGACCAGAGTGCGGACGCGTTGCGGTTTGCTGTGCGCCGGCTGGACCGGGATCCGGTGGGCCTGCTGGTGGCTGCGCGGGATGTGCCGGCGGGCAGGTTCGCGTTGGACCGGTGGCCGCGCCTGAATCTGGCGGGCCTGTCGGGGCCGGAGATGGCCGAGTTGCTCGGCCGCCGAGCCAGGGTGACAGTGGCCGGTGGAGTGGCCGAGCGGCTGCTCGGGTACGCCGACGGGAACCCGCTGGCCATGGTGGAGATGATCGGCGCACTGACCGCGGAGCAGCTAACCGGTCACCAGCCGCTGCCCGATCCGCTGCCGCTGCGTCCCGGGTTGGAGGCCGTATTCCTTGATCAGGTGCATCGGCTGACGGCAGAGGCGCAGGATCTGCTGCTCGTCGCTGCGTGCGCGCAGGGCACTATGTGGGGCCAAGTGATGGCGGCGGCGCAGCGGCTAAACGTCTCGGACCGGGCTGAGGAGCTGGACCGCAGCGGCCTGGTGACGATCGAAGCCAGCGCGGTGCGGTTCCGGCACCCGTTGGTTCGCTCGGCGGTGCTTGCTGCGGCCCCGTTTACCCGGCGGCGGGTCATACACCTGGCTCTTGCGGAGGTCCTGATCGGAGATGACCACTCTGACCAGCGGGCCTGGCATCGTGCGGCGGCGTGTCTTGGCACGGACGCGGAGGTGGCCGATGAGTTGGCAGCGTCGGCCGAGCGGGCCCGTGCCCGCAGCGGCTTCGCCGCCGCCGCCGCGGCGTTGGAGCGTGCGGCCGACTTGTCGCCGGACGCCATGGTGCGTGGCCGGCGGCTGGTAGAGGCGGGCGAGGCGGCCTTGGCGGCCGGCCAGCCGGAATGGGCCTTGGAGTGCGCGGGGCGCGCCGAACAACAGGCGGCCATGGACCCGGCCGGGTCGGGTCGGGTCGCTGCGGTGCGCGGGTACACACAGTTGCGTGCGGGGCTGCTGAGCCAGGCAGTGGGTACCTTGCGCGAGGGTGCAGTGTCGCTGGCCGAAACCGATCCGACGGCCGCGCTGGAGATGCTGTCGGCCGCGTCCGAGGCGGCCGGACTCGCCGGCGACGTGGGTGGTGTCCTCGCCGTCGCTGACCAGGCACGGACGATCGTGACTACGCCGTCAGGTGCCCGGCCGCTGTCCGACCTGCTGTCCGGTATCGCGGACATCCTGTCCGGGCAGCCGGAGCGCGGCAGCGCGACGGTCGGGGCGGCGGTTGACCATCTGACGGACTCGCGAAATGTCCGCTGGCTGATCTGGGCGGTGTACGGCGCCATCTACCAGGGCGACATGGGGCGAGCCGTCCGGCTGATCGATGCTGCCGCGCACCGTGCCCGGGCGAGCGGCGCCCTGGACGACCTGCCCCTCCTGCTGCATGGTGTCGCGATGGCCGAGGGGATCGGCGGCCGGTACCCGGATGCCGAGGCCGCCGCCGCCGAGGGCTTGCGCCTGGCTCGGGAAACTGGCCAGCGGACGTCAGAATGCCTCAACCTGGCGGTGTTGGCGAGCATCACCGCAATGCGGGGCGAAGAGAATCGGTGCCGCGAGTTCGCCGACGCCGCTCTGGCACTGGCGATTCCGCACGGGATTACCCTTGCCGCGGCCTGGGCCAGCTGGGCTCTCGCGGTCTTGGACCTAGGCGCCGGGCGGCCGGACGATGCCCTGTCCCGGCTGCGTTCCCTGGCCGAGCCCGGCGCGCCTGCGGGACATTTCCTGGTCACTCGTAGTACTACGCCGGATCTGGTCGAGGCGGCGGTGCGCTGCGGTGACACCGAGACCGCGCAGCGCGCCACGACCTGGCTGGCGGCAGTGGTGGCGAACTCCCCGTCGCCTGCTTCCGGTGCCCGGCTGGCCCGCTGCAGGGGGCTGATGGCTGGCGAACCGGTCGAGGCCACCAGGTGGCTGCGAGAGGCAGCGCGCCTGTATGACCTGGGCAAAGAACGGTTTGGACGAGCCCGGACCGAGTTGCTGCTCGGTGAGGCGCTGCGCCGAGCCAAGCAGCGCACCGATGCCCGCGAGGCGTTGCGCTCGGCGCTGACGGTGTTCGACGCGCTCGGCGCCGCGGCGTGGGCCGAACGAGCCCGCCGGGAACTACGCGCGCTGGGCGAGGCTCCGGCCCCGGCTCTGTCCGGGGGTTTGGGTGTCCTGACGCCGCAGGAGTTGCAGATCTCCCGGTTGGTTGCGATGGGTGCGTCCAACCGCGAGATCGCCGCCCAGCTGTTCCTCAGCCCGCGGACTGTGGAGTACCACCTCTACAAGGCTTACCCGAAGCTGGGCATCGGCTCTCGTACGGAGCTGGCTCTGCTTGTGCTCACCGCGGATGCGGCTACAGGTGGAAGATCTTGACGATGAAGGGGGTGTCATCCAACATGTGCGGGGTGATCGCGTGGTAGGCCCAGACGTGGACCCAGGCGTTGCCGGTCCGTAGAGTCATTGCGGCCTTGACCATGCCGGGTCCGAGGTACTGAAAGAACAGGAAGACGACCGACAGGACCGTGGCGCTGGTGGTGTTGAACGCCATCCAACCATCGGTGCAGTGCACCAGGGTGTAGGCGATTCCGCCGAGGATGACCGTGGTGGCGGTCGATCCGGTTAGCCGCCGGAACCGGGGTATCAGCAGGCACTGGATGTAGACCATCGTGGGCAGCACCGTGCCGAGGAAGTACACCACGAACGTCAACGGCATCCCGGTAGCCAACTGCTTCGGGCTGAGACTGAACAGTTGTGAGTTGAGGCTCACGTAGTCGACGATGCTCTCGACGACCAGGATCACGCCGATGACGAGCAGGTCGTTCCGGCGGTCGGTGGACCTGAGGTTCAGCTGGGTGGATGTGTAACGGCGCCGGTAGTACAGATATGGGGCCACCGCGAAGACCAGGAAGTTGTACCCGGCCCAGACGGCCACCTCACCGGGGTGCAGCACGTCGTCGGTGCCGTACAGGGTGCCGTCGAGGTGGAAGCTGATCGGGTGGATGCCCAGCACCCGCGCGACGATGAACCCGCCGAGCAGCCCGGCGATGCCGTACAGGATGATCCACCCTGTCTCCCGCAGCGCGACCGGTCGATCGGGTGCCCGGGCGCCCACGTCGGGGATGATCCTCCGGCGGGTCAGCGCGAAGACCAACGCGATCACGCCCAGCTCTTCAAGGATGGCCAGGTTCGGGGACAGCAGTTGGGTGTCGACCGGGGTGTGGTGCAGGGACGGGCGGTGGAAGGGCAGGTGACCGTGAACCAGGATGACCACGCCCAGCTGTGCCACCACCCAGGCGACGATCGTGATCTGGACGCTGCGCTGGGTCAGCAGCCCGGTCAGCCACCAGCGGTCGGCCGGGCGTGGGGTCCGCGGCGTCGTAGTGTCACGTCGGTCGGCTCGCATCAGTGCCTCCGGTGAGGTCGGGACATAGCCATGATTCGCGAACGGCGAGGTCGGCGAATCCGTAGAATTACCGGCCAGCTCCGTACTGGCGGAGACCCTGATCCCACTGGTGCCGCCCGGCCAGCGACACCTGGCGACCCCATGGCGCGGCAGGGACGGCGGCCCCGACGTGGATTACGGGCGGTGGCCCGATCCCGTGAAATCACGGATTCCCGTACTGCCGCCAGGCTTCAGGCTGTCGGGATGCACGTCATCTTTGGTTCCGGCGCGGCGGGCCTCGCCACAGTCGATGCGCTACGCCGCTACGGCGAACCCGTCCGCCTGGTGAACCGCTCCGGGCGCGGACCGGTGGCCGAGGACGTCGAGGTGGTGGGCGGCGATGCCCGCGACCCCGAGTTCTGCACCTGGGCGGCGCGTGGCGCCGATGTCCTCTACCAGGTGCTCAACTCGCCCTATCACCGCTGGCCCGTCGAATTCCCGGCACTGCAGACGGCTGTACTGGCCGCAGCGCAGGCAACCGGCGCCCGTCTGGTGAGCCTGGAGAACATATACATGTATGGTCGGTATACCGGGCAACCATTCACCGAAAACAGCCCGTATCAGGCGCACACCCGCAAGGGGAGGGTACGCGCCGCAATGGCACGAGATCTGCTCGCCGCCCACCAGGCGGGCCGGGCACCGGTCGTCATCGCCCGCGCGTCCGACTACTTCGGCCCCCGCGCTTGGGCGCAGTCGAACCTGGGCGACCGGGTACTCGGCCCAGCACTGCATGGCGGCGCCGCCCACGTGCTCGGCGACCCAGACCAGCCGCACACCTACACGTACGTACCGGACATAGGGGACGGTCTCGCTGTGCTCGGGACCCATCCCGCGGCGGAAGGCCAGATCTGGCACCTGCCCAGTGATCCGGTCCCGCACACTACCCGCGAGCTGGTGGACATCGTCTACCAGTTCGCCGGCCGCGGAGCGGCCCGGCTACACGGCACCCCGGCATGGCAGCTGCGCCTGGTCGGCCTGACCAACCCTGACGCACGCGAAAGCATCGAGATGCTCTACCAGTTCACCGAACCGTTCCTCCTGAACAGTGAGAAGATCGGCGAAAAGTTGGGTGTGCGTGCCACACCCATCAACGATGCGCTGGAGGCCACGGTCGAGAACTACGGCCGCACACACCCGCGGCATTGACACGGCGTGGCGACGGCACACGGCGCCGGTGCGTGGCGGTGCTGCGGCTAGGCTGAGCTCGATCCTGTACACGACCAGCACCCAGGGCGGCGTGGACAGCACCCTGCCGGGCCAGTCCACCGGGTGGGCACGCAGCTCTCGCGAATTTGAGGGCCTCGCTACCGGTGTGCGACAGGGTGACGGCACTGTCGCCATTCGGTGACTCGACACGGGTCGGCCTTACGAAACAGGAGCGCGACGTGGGCGGTGGACCCGAACCAGTGAAATCACGGATTCCCGTACCGTCGCCCGGCCGCAGGCTGTCGGCATGCACGTCATGTTCGGTTCCGGTACGGCCGGCCTAGCTACAGTAGGCCGCTGCAGCGAACCCCTCTACCTGGTGACCGGTCCAGACACGCAACGTTGCCGGAGGACGTCGAGGTGGTCTGCTTGACCGGGTCGTCAACGCGCCCATGCTGGTGATCAGCGGCGCGGACGATGTCCATGTGGTCCGGGAGGACACGCTGGGTTCAGCGGCCGTCGGCACCGAGGTCCAGCACATCCCCGGTACCCGGCCATGCCGCGGCGTCCAAGCTGCCGGAGGTCGTCCTGGTGATTGCCGCGTGTGTGTGTCTGATTCAAATCAAGTTTTCTATGTAGGGGGGTCATGATGTTTTCGCGGGTTGAGGTCGGCCTTGCCGGTCGTGGAGAGATGCTGCGGAGCAGGTCGGGCTACCCGACGTGCCAGCTCGACCCGGCCTTTGGCCAGCAGATCAAGGTGCTAGGGGTGGACCGGTGAGCGCCGCGACGGTCTACGACGTTCTAGTGCTTGGTGCTGCCGGCAGTAGTGGTCGGCTCGTCGCGGAGGAGTTGTTGGCGGCCCGTGGGTTGTCGATCCGGCTCGCGGGGCGTCGGCCCGAGCCGTTGGCTGAGCTCATAAGCGAGCTTTCCGCTGCCGGCACCGCCGCAGACAGTGTGCTGCTGGATGTTAGCGATGCGGCGGCAGTGCGCGCCGCGGCAGCGCAGGCCCGTCTGGTGTTGACCACGGTGGGGCCGTTCGTCCGGCACGCCGCGCCGGTGTTGGATGCGTGCCTGGATGCCGGGGTCTGCTACGTGGACATCGCCAACGAACTGACCGCGGTGCGCGAGGTGCTGGAGCGGGATGGCCAGGCGAAAGCCCGTGGCATTACGGCGGTCACCGGGGCCGGGTTCGGGCCGGGTGGTAGCGAGTCGCTGGTGCTGGGTCTGGTCGAGGAGTTGGGCGAGACCCCGGACCTGGTGCGGGTCGCGACAGTGCCGGCGAACAGACATGTCAGCCCAGGGGTTCGGGAGACCATCGCCGCGATGATGCCGGAAGGGGCAACCACGTACGTCGACGGCGCGTTGGTGCGTGCCCCGTTCGGCACCGGGGGCACGGAATTGAACTTCGGCGGTGCACGGCGGGCCATGCTGCCGGGTCCGGCGGGGGATCTGGAAGCGGCCCGTCTGGCCAGCGGCGCGGCCAACGTCAGCGCCTACTTCGGTGATCCCGCCCAGCGGGTCGATGGCGGCGAGTTCTCCTACGCTTTCGCCGAGGTGGTCGCCGGGTCGGGTCGCCGGCTCGCGGCGCAGCTACAAGCGGGCGACGGGGTCCGGGCCGGTGCCGCGTTCGCGGCCGAGGTCGCCCGGCGGGTACTGGCCGGTGTGCCGGCCGGCGCATGGACACCGGGTCGGCTGTTCGGTCCAGACCTGTTCCAGGCGGTCACCGGCGCTACGGTCACCCGGCTGTCCGGGCAGGCGGTCTGAAATGGCAGGCATCCCGCCCACGACCCCGCCGCTGGTCGCCACCATGCCCCGCCTCGACGTGCCCATCGTCCTGGCCCAAGGCCGCCTCGACCAGGTCGCACCCGGCGAAGCTCTACGACTCGCTGACAGCACCCAGCAAGCGGCTGGTGTGGTTCGAGAAATCCGCCCACACACCCCAATACGACGAACCCGCCAAATTCCGCCAGCTGCTCGTGAACGGGGCGTGTCCTACCGGCTGTGTAAATGACGTGGCCTGACGATGGGCCGCAGCAAAGGCGGCTCGCGGAAGGACACGCGGTGGAAGACACTGCGGCACCACCCCGGCCTGGAGAAACGGGCCAGCGCAACGCTGGAACCGCGGTCCAGGCCGACTCGACCGCTCATGCCGGATGGCCCGGACGGAACGCGGTTGTGCGGCATCGCTACCCGGTAAGGCGTCCGCCAGTGTCAGGGGCGGTATGGTCTGCCAGGGGCGACCGCGGCGGGCCGGACCAGGGCCGCGCGCGGTAGCGTTCGTCGCGTGCGCATGCTGATCGCCCTGGGCGGGAACGCGATGACAAGCCCGGACGGCAACGCCAGGCCCGAGGACCAGCGGGCCGCGATCACGGTCGCGATGGCCGAGGTGGCCGACCTCGTGGCGGCTGGCGCGCAGGTGGTGTTGACTCACGGCAACGGCCCTCAGGTCGGCAACCTGCTGGTCAAGAACGAGCTCGCCGCGCATGTGGTTCCGCCGGTGCCGCTCGACTGGTGCGGGGCGCAGACCCAGGGCACGATCGGGCTGCTGATCCTGAACGCGCTGGAGTCCGCGCTGGCGAGCCGCGGGGTCGCGGCGGGCCGGCCGTCCTGGTGTCGCGGACGCTGGTGAAGGCCGACGACCCGCACTTCGCCGAGCCGAGCAAGCCGATCGGGCGGTACCTGCCGCAGGCCGAGGCCGAGAAGCTGGTGGCCCACGGCCAGACCTGGCGGGACCTCGGCGCCAAGGGCTGGCGGCGGGTGGTCGCCTCGCCGGAGCCGGTTGAGTGCCTCGACGCCGATGCGGCGCACGTGCTGCTGGACGCCGGCTTCACCGTGGTCTGCGCGGGCGGCGGCGGTATCCCCGTGGTCAGGGACGATGCCGGGGCGCTGGCCGGCGTCGAGGCCGTGATCGACAAGGACCTGACCGCCGCGCTGCTCGCCCGCCAGCTTGGCGCGGACATCCTGCTGATCGCCACCGACGTGGACGCGGTGATGACCGGCTGGGGCACGCCGCAGCCGCGGCCGCTCGGCGCGGTGACGGTGGCCAGGCTGCGCGACCTGGCCGCGCAGGGGGAGTTCGGCAGCGGGAGCATGGGCCCCAAGGTCGAGGCCGCCTGCCGGTTCGCCGCGGGCGGCGGGCGCGCGATCATCACGCACCTCGCCGCCATCGACAAGGCCCTGGCCGGCCGGGCCGGCACGGTGGTGACCCGGGACGATCCGGCAGACTGATCCGGCGGCGTGCGGCGGCCGGCTGAGCACCCGGCGCCGAACCCCGCGATCCAGCGACAACCCGAGGAGCAAGCCGTGCCCGAGCCGATCGAGGTCCGCAAGGTACCCCTGCACAGCGTGTCGGACGCCAGCGAACTCGCCAGGCTGATCGACGACAGCGTGATCGAGGCCGACCGGGTGATCGCCGTGATCGGCAAGACCGAAGGCAATGGCGGCGTCAACGACTACACCCGCATCCTCGCGGACCGGGCGTTCCGCGAGGTCCTGAGCGCGAAGGGCAGCCGGAGCGCGGAGCAGGTCAGGCAGGTGCCGATCGTGTGGTCCGGCGGCACCGACGGCGTGATCAGCCCGCACGCGACGATCTTCGCGACGTTGCCGGCCGACCGCGCCGAGCAAACCGACGAGCCCAGGCTGACGATCGGGTTCGCGATGAGCGAGCGGCTGCTGCCCGAAGACATTGGCCGGACCGCGATGATCACCAAGGTGGCCGACGCGGTCAGGTCGGCGATGCAGCGGGCGGGCATCACCGACCCCGCCGACGTGCACTACGTGCAGACCAAGACGCCGCTGCTGACGATCCACACGATCAGGGACGCGAAGAGCCGAGGCCAGACGGTCTGGACCGAGAACACGCACGAGTCGATGGACCTGTCCAACGGCTGCACGGCGCTCGGGGTCGCGGTCGCGCTCGGTGAGGTCGAGATGCCGTCGGACGCCGACGTGCTGCACAACCGCGGCCTGTTCTCCTCGGTCGCGTCCTGCTCCTCGGGGGTCGAACTCGACCAGGCGCAGGTCGTGGTGGCCGGCAACGCGCGCGGCGTCGGCGGCAGGTACCGGATCGGGCACGGTGTGATGCGCGACGCGCTGGACGCCGACGGGATCTGGGCGGCGATCAAGGACGCTGGCCTTGAGCTGCCCGACCGGCCGCATCCGGCGGACCTGGACGGCCGGCTGGTCAACGTGTTCCTCAAGTGCGAGGCGAGTCAGGACGGTCAGGTTCGCGGCCGCCGCAACGCCATGCTGGACGACTCAGACGTGCACTGGCACCGCCAGATCAAGGCGTGCGTGGGCGGCGTGGCCGCGGCGGTCACCGGCGACCCGGCCGTGTTCGTGTCGGTGTCCGCGGCGCATCAGGGCCCGGACGGCGGCGGCCCGGTGGCCGCGATCGTCGACCTCGGCGGCTAGCTCGTTGACCCGCTCGATTATTGATGACCCGCTCGATCGTTGACCCGCTCGTATTGTTGGCAAAATGGCCATTGAGCTGGTTTTTGAGACCCATTCCACGACCGTCGACAATGAGCTGGGCCACGCCACCGGCTGGCTGCCGGGCCAGCTGTGCGAACGGGGCCAGGCGCAGGCGCAGCAGCTAGGGCGCCGCCGCCAGGACGACGGGATCGCCGCCGTGTTCAGTTCCGACCTGGCCCGCGCGGCCCAGACAGCCTCGGTTGCCTTCGGCACCTCCGTGATCCCGGTGCTGTACGACTGGCGGCTACGCGAATGTGACTACGGTCAGCGCAACGGGATGCCCGTGGCCGAACTGCACGCCGGCCGCCGTGAGCACCTGGACCGGCCGTACCCGGACGGCGAAAGCTGGCGGCAGGCCGTGGCCCGCGTCGGGCGCTTCCTCGCCGACCTGCCACTGCGCTGGAACGGGCAGCGGATCCTGGTCATCGGTCACGTCGCCACCCGATGGGGCCTGGACCACCTCATCGACGGCGTACCGCTGGAACATCTCGCTGAGCAGGACTTTGCGTGGCAGGAAGGATGGGAGTACCGGCTCAGCTAGCCGCGGGCTGGCCGATCAGCGCGGGCCCCGGATTGGCTACCCTGCTGCAGGAGTCCCCGTTCCAAGGAGGCCAGATGGTGATTTCCACGCTGCCGGAACTGCCCGGGTATGACATCGAGGTGCGCGGGCTCGTCTGCGAGTACGCCGCGCTCGGGGCGATGGGCGGCGGCAAGACCAGGAAGCTGCTCGAGTCGCTGACCACCCAGGCGAGCCAACTCAACGCCAATGCGATCGTGGACCTGAAAACGGTCATCGGCGGCGATACGGGATTCTGCGTGATGACCGGGACGGCAGTGCAGGCGGATCACACGTCGACTGGCCTTCCATTGCACTGACTGGCTGTTCAAAATCCGGGCTCGCCGCAATAATGCCCTCAGGCGAATCGAGAGGCGGTCGGGGATGGGCAGGCAGCTGCGTCGCGTGATGATCCTGGCCGCGGTGTTGTCGCTCGGCGGCCTGACCGTCCCGATCTCCGCGGCGGCCGCGGCCGCCGCACAGGCTCGGGTCTCGCCGACCGGGGCCGTCTCGCCTGGCGCGGCCGGGGCCGAGGGGGTGCCTGCGCTCGGGCACGTGTTCCTGATCATCGGGGAGAACACGACCTACTCGCACCTGAACGCCACCAACGCGCCCTACCTGATGCGCACGATCCGGCCGCACGCCGCCTGGCTCACCGACTACCGCGCGGCCACGCACTGGTCGGAGGCCAACTACGTGGCGCTGGTCACCGGCCAGTTCACCAGGTGCGAGCAGAAGGGTTCCGGCCTCTCCTGCCATCAGAACGTCGGCAACCTGTTCAACCAGATGGACGTCGCGCGGCTGAGCTGGAAGGTCTGGCTCGATGGCGGGCCCGGCAAGTGCGACACCGGGTCGGGTGGAACCTGCTCGAGCAACAGCCCCTGTCCGCTCACCGGCTTCTACACGACAGGCAACCCGCCGATCCTGTTCGACAATGTGGAGGGCCCTGGCGGGGTGTGGTCGGCGACAACTCCGTCCGCGGAGTGCCTCGCCAACGACATTCCGGCGGGCCCGCCGTCGGCGGGCATGTCGACGTTCAACCGCCACCTGGCGACCGGCCGGGTGGCCAGGTTCAACATGGTGATCCCCAACGGCTGCCACGACGGCGAGGCGAACTGCAAGCCGGTGAACAAGAGGTACACGCAGTTCGACGACTTCCTGGCCGCCGAGGTGCCGCGGATCGAGGCCTCGCCTGCCTTCGGCCACAACGGCGTCATCATCATCACCTACGACGAGGACGAGCGGGCCGGCGGAGTCGCGGCGAAGAACGGGCTCGGGTCTGGCGGTCAGGTGGTCTGCGCGATCCTGAGCCCGCTGGCCGTTCCCGGCAGCTACGGCCAGCCGTATTACCACTACAGCGTGCTCCGGACGCTGGAAGACGGGTTCGGCCTGGCGGGCTACCTGGGCGATGCGAACTCGGTGCGGCCGTTCAGCGGTCTATGGCGGCGGTAACGGCCGAGGCGCTGGGAGCCTGCCGACCCGCGCCGGGAGCCGGCTGGCGGAGGTAGCCGGCTGGCTGCCCGGCGGGCGCGAGCGACAGTGACATGAACATGTTGTGCGGGCTCGGGCTGTACTCGGCGAAGGGCCCGCACGGCACGAACCCAGCGCTTGCGTAGAGCGAGCGGGCCGGGGCGAACGCGGCCATGGTGCCGGTCTCCAGGCTGACCCGCTGGCAGCCGCGGTCCCTGGCCACGCCGATCAGGTGGTCAAGCATGGCCCGGCCGATGCCATGGCCCCTGGCCTCCTGAGCCGTGTGCATCGACTTGACCTCGGCGTGCTGGCTGTCCAGCTGCTTCAGCGCTCCGACCGCCAGCAGCCCGCCGTCCTGGCGGCAGCTGTAGAACGTGACCGCCGGGTCGAGCAGCCCGCCGGCGTCCAGCGCGTGCACGTCCTGCGGCGGAGTGTGGGTGCGGGCGAAGGTCAGATGACGCTGGAGCAGCGCCCGCACGTCCGCCGCCTGTGGGTCGTCGATCGCGATTTGTCCGGCCGGCACAGCAGGAGCATACGGCGTAGCCCGGATTTCATGATCGCGGTGGGTTTCTTGCTCCATGCGACGACAATCCACCGTGATCATGAAGTCCACGGGAGAGGACGGCGGGGGAGGGGGCCGGGGCTGGTGCGGCAGGGTTGCGGAGCTAGCCCGAGATCCCGAACTTCGCCTGGACTTCATGATCACGGTGGCTTTCCTGCTCTATGCGACAGCAACCCACCGTGATCACGAAGTCCACGGGAGAGGCGGCCGGGGAGAGGCGGCGGGAGCGGGGGGAGCGGGGGAGCGGGGGCGAGGGGGAGCCGGGGGCGGGGCTGGTGCGGCATCATGATCGGATGCCGTTGTTCGAATTCGAGGGCCGGTCGCCGGATATCAGCCCCCACGCCTGGATCGCGCCGACCGCGACCCTGGTCGGTGACGTGCGGGTGGAGGCCGAGGCGTCCGTCTGGTACGGGGCGGTGCTGCGCGCTGACTTCGGGCCGATCATCGTGCGGCGTGGCGCCAACATCCAGGACGGCTCGGTGCTGCACGGCGGAGCCGATCCGGTCACCGAGGTCGGCGCGGGAGCCACGGTCGGGCACCTGTGCGTCGTGCACGGCGCGGTGATCGGCGAGGAGGCCCTGATCGGCAACGGCGCGACCGTGCTGGACGGCGCGATTATCGGCAGCCGTGCGCTGGTGGCGGCCGGATGCACGGTCCCGCCCGGCATGACCGTGCCCGTCGGCATGCTGGCCGCCGGGGTCCCGGCCAGGATCACCGGCGAGGTCAGCGGATCGGCACTGCGCTGGGTGCAGACCAACCCCGCCACCTATCGTGACCTCGCCAGGCGGCACGCCGCCGGGGTGCGGCAGGCCGACGGCCAGGCCTAGCGGCACGCTGCCGGAGTGCGGCCGGCCGACTGAAAGCGGCGGCCGGTCAGAGCTCGCCGGCTAGCTCGGACGTCCAGACCACGACCCTGGTGCGGTCGCCGCGGAACAGGTCGCGGGCGAACTCGAGCGGCTGCCCCGAGCGTGCGTACGCGGTGCGCTCGACCAGCATCAGGGGCGCGCCCTCGGCGACGCCGAGCGCCTCGGCCTCGCGGACTCCGGCGCAGACCGGCTCGAGGCTCTCCTTGGCGCGATAGGGCCGCTGCGCATACTTCTCGTCGAGCAGTTCGTACAGCGACCCGTCCAGCCGGTAGCCGAGCAGGCCGGGGCACCGCTCGGCCGGGAACAGCGAGTGCTCGATCAGGATCGGCTGGCCGCCTGCCAGCCGCAACCTCCTGACCTCGTAGACCGGCGCGCCCAGGTTGATCTCCAGGGCCGCGGAGGCGGCCGGGCTGGCCCGGATCTCGGTCGCGGCCAGCACCCTTGCCCCGGCGACGAGTCCGTGCCTGCGCAGCTGCTCGGAGAAGCCGGCCAAGATCGTGAGGTCCTGCTCCACCTTGGGCTCGGCGACGAAGGTCCCGCCGCTGCGCCCGACCGTCCTGGTCACCAGTCCGCGCTGGGCAAGCTCGGCGAGAGCGTGCCTGAGCGTCATCCGGCTGACGCCGAGCCAGGCGGCAAGGTCCTGTTCGGTGGGCAGCCGGTCGCCAGCCGCGAGCTGCCCGGCGGCGATCGCATCGGCCAGCCAGTCCTCGATCTGGCCGTGCACGGTCATCCCCGGGCCGCGGACGAGCTTCGGCGGCTTGCGGCCGGGCAGCCGCGGATGCCAGATCGCACTGGCCCGCCCCGCCGGCTGATCGCCGCTGCTGGCCCCCCGCGAGCTGATCGCCGGCTTGCTGGCCCCCCGCGAGCTGATCGCCGGCTTGCTGGCCTCCCGCGAGCTGATCCTCCGCTGGACCGGCAGCTACCGAGGCCGCCGCGCTATCGGTACCCCCCGCGGCCGCGGCTGACAAGACCGCGGTCCGCACCGCCCTGGCAGCCTTCCGGCCGGCCTGCTCGGGCAGCATTGGCTTCATTGCCATGAGATGTCCTCCCGCCGGGCAGAAACACCGCCGTCACGCTATCGCCTGACGGTGCCGCGCTGGCACCGCCTCCGGCGACTCAGTAGTTCTCGCCCAGTCGTCCAGCCGCCCAGCCGCCCAGCCGCCGAGCAGCCAGGGCCCGGCCGCAAGTCAGTCGCGCGGCCGGGCCTCCTGGTTGCCTCATTGTCGCTCCGGCGTGCTCAGACCGCCAGCGGCGCGTCGTCTCCTGCCGGGGCGACGATGGGAGCGAACTCCTTGTTCCGCCCTGTGATCCCGTAGTACAGCGCCCCGATCAAGATGATGAACACGACCACCGTCCACAGGATCGGGATCCCGTTCAGGAAGCCGACGTGGAAGTCGAGCAGGCCGCCTGACTGGTTGGGCTTCGGGTTGGTGAACGGGACCGCGCGGGGCCAGGCAAAGTTGATCAGCATCGCTCCGCCGTAGAGCGAGCCCGATGACGTTCACGATCCTTCCCCAGTTGCCGAGCTTGAACGGGGCGTCGGTCTTCGGCCAGCCCTTGAGCCGCGCGCGCAGGATCGCGATGTTGCCGAGGAAGTAGCTGAAGTAGATCATCCCGGTCGCGGCGATCGCGATGATCCCGGCGCCCGAGAACTGGATGAACGGAACGGCCGCGAGAACGGCGACGGCGACGCATGACCAGATCGGCGTGTGCAGGCTAGGCGCGACCTTCGACAGCACCTTGGAGAACGGCAACTGGTTGTCCCGCGACATCCCGAAGCAGAGCCGGATCGTGGCGGCCATGATCGACATGCAGCACACGAAGATCGCGGCCGACACGACGGCCAGGTACAGGGTCGCGAACGGCGAGGAGAAGTTGGCCTCGATGATGTTCGCCGGACCCCAGCCGAGGCCGCCGAACGCCGTCTGCGCGGTGTGCAGGTTCGGGATCGCCACCAGCACTGCCGAGCAGGAACACGCCGCCGATGATGAACGCGCCGATGATCGAGAACAGCACGGCCTTCGGCGCGGCGCGCCTGGGATTCCTCGTCTCCTCGGCCAGCGTCGACGCGGTGTCGAAGCCGTAAATCACGAACAGCGACATGAACATCCCGGCGACGAACGCGTTCGGCCCGGACAAGAAGCTGATGTGCACGCCGCCGGTCTTGTTGATTACGCCGAAGCCCTGGTGGTTGTGGAACGCCAGCAGGATCAGCGCGAACACGAACATGCCGAGGATCTCGAAGACCACGCCGGTGTTGTTGATGATCGCGACCAGCCGTACGCCGTAGATGTTCAGGACGGTGATGACGATCAGCGTGATCAGCGCCACGACCAGTTCGGTGTGCAGGGTCATCCCCAGGCTCTTCCAGCCCAACCCATTGAGCATGGGAATCAGGGCCAGCGGCAGTGTCGCGACCACCGCGCACACGGTGAGGATGCCAGCGAACAGGTAGATCCAGCCCGCGAACCATGCGTAGGTGCGGTTCGCCAGGTACTTGGTCCACTGGAACACCGAGCCCGCGACCGGATAGTGGCTGGAGACCTCGGCGAAGTTCAGCGCGATGATGAACTGGCCGGCCGCGACGATCGGCCAGGTCCAGATAAAGACCCCGCCGAGCGTCGTCAGGCCGAGCGCGAACAGGGTGAAGATGCCGGTCGAGGGCGAGATGTAGCTGAAGGCGACCGCAAAGGAACTGAAGGTACCCAGCCCGCGCTTGAGCTCTTGCTGGTAGCCGAACTGGGCAAGATCGGCGCTGTCGCGCTCCCCGCCTGCCTGGTCGGTCGTTGCGCTCATCGGATGATCCTCCACGGGGACAGGGGTGCGGTTGGGGCGCAGTTTGAGCGGAAGCGTAGGGCCAAGCGGGCAAACTGTCCATACCCTTTGACCTGGCGACCAGGGATCTTTCCGGAAAGTTCTCCTGGATAGATCTAGACCTTTTACGGTCTAATTGCCTACGCTTCGCAGCATCTGCCCTCTGGAGGCGAGCTTGGACACCAGCGCTGCCGCTGACCTGGACGTGATCTTCGACCAGGTGCCGAGCATCGCCAGCCGCCCGCGCGAGGTTGCGGAGCTGCCAGGAGGGCTGACCAACAGGAACTTCAAGATCACCACGTCTAACGGCTCGTTCGTGGCCAGGGTCGCCTCAGGGGGCAGCGAGCTGCTCGCGATCGACCGGGCCAACGAGCACCGCAACTCGGTGCGCGCCGCCGCGGTCGGCGTGGGTGCGCCGGTGGTGGAATACCAGCCGGCGGTGAACGTGCTGGTGCTGCAGTTCCTGCAGGGGCGGACGCTGGGCAACGCCGACGTCGCCGAGCCGGCCAGGCTGGCCAGGATCGCCAGCGCCTGCCGCCAGCTGCACGCCGCCGAGCGGTTCGACGGCGAGTTCAACATGTTCGAGATCCAGCGGCGGTACCGGGCCGTGGTGGCCGAGCGCGGGATGACGATCCCGGCGGGCTACGACGACCTGATGGACCGGTTCGACGACGCCGCCCGGGCGCTCGCGGTCCGCGACGAGGGCACCGTGCCGTGCAATAACGACCTGCTCGCGGCCAACTTCATCGAGGACGGCGAGAAGATCTGGCTTATCGACTACGAGTACTCGGGCAATAACGACGCCTGCTTCGAGCTTGGCAACATCTGGGGTGAATGCCAGCTGCCAGACGAGGCGCTGGCGGCACTCGTCGCCGAGTACTACGGCCGCCCGCTGCGAAACAAGGTTGCCCGCGCCATGCTGCTCGGCCTGGCCGGTAAGTACGGCTGGACGCTGTGGGGCGCGATCCAGGCCGCCGTGAGCCCGATCGACTTCGACTTCTGGTCGTGGGCGATGGAGCGGTACGACGGCGCCATGGCCGGCTTCACCTCGCCGGGATTCGACCGGCTGCTCGACGAGGTGCAACGCACGGACTGATTTCACCGTCCTATCGCTGACGGATCTCTGAGGCAAGAAAGGGCAGGATGACCGAGCCGGATCGCCGAACGACACAGCGCAACCAAGGGGAGGCCAGCCCGGGGGACGGAGGCCCAGGCGGGGCAGCGCGGGTGAGCACCCCGCTGCCCCGCCGGGCACAGGTGGTGATCATCGGGGGCGGGGTGATCGGCACCAGCGTCGCCTATCACCTGACCGAGCGGGGCGTGACCGACGTGCTGCTGCTCGAGCAGGGTCAGCTGTCCTGCGGCACCACCTGGCACGCGGCCGGCCTGGTCGGACAGCTGCGGGCGTCGGAGAGCGGTACCAGGCTGGTGCAGTACTCCACGCGGCTCTACGACCGGCTGGAGGCCGAGACCGGGCTGGCCACCGGGTTCCGCCGGTGCGGCGGCGTCACCGTCGCCAGGACTGAGGACCGGATGATGGCGCTGCGCCGCACCGCGGCCACGGCCGAGGCGTTTGGCCTGGAGTGCGAGCTGATCAGCCCGGCCCGCGCGGCCGAGCTGTACCCGATCATGGACGTCGCCGACCTGGTCGGCGCGATCTGGCTGCCCGGCGACGGCCGGGCCAACCCCACCGACCTAACCGCCGCCCTGGCCAGGGGCGCCAGGATGCGGGGCGGGACGATCAGGGAGCGGACCCGGGTCACGGGTATCGCGATCACCGAGGAGGCCGGTGGCGGCCGGCAAGTGACCGGCGTGCGGACCGACGATGGCGATGTTGAGGCCGAGATCGTGATCAACTGCGCGGGGCAGTGGGCTAAGCAGGTCGGCGCGATGTGCGGGGTCACCGTTCCGCTGCACTCCGCCGAGCACTTCTACGTGGTGACCGACCAGATCTCCGGGGTGCACCGGGACCTGCCCGTGCTCCGCGACCCCGATGGTTACACCTACATCAAGGAAGAGGTCGGCGGCCTGCTCGTCGGCGGCTTCGAGCCCGAGGCGAAGCCCTGGGTGGCGCCGGACGAGCTGCCGCATCCGTTCGAGTTCCAGCTGCTCGCCGAGGACTGGGAGCATTTCTCGGTCCTGATGGAGAGCGCGATTCACCGGATCCCGGCGCTGGCGACCACCGGGATGAAGAAGCTGTACAACGGACCGGAAAGCTTCACCCCCGACAACCAGTTCATCCTGGGCCCGGCGCCCGAGCTGCGGAACTTCTTCGTCGCCGCCGGCTTCAACTCGGTCGGGATCGCCTCGGCAGGCGGCGCGGGCAAGGCGCTGGCCGACTGGATCGTCGACGGCGACCCCGGGACCGACCTGACCGTGGTCGACATCAGGCGGTTCGCCGCGTTCAACAGCAACAACAGCTGGCTGCGGGACCGGGTCGGCGAGGTGCTCGGGCTGCACTACGCACCGCCGTGGCCGAACCGCGAGCTGGTCACGGCGCGGCCGTTCCGCCGGTCGCCCGCCTACCACCTGCTCCGCGACGCCGGCGCGTGCTTCGGCTCGAAGATGGGCTGGGAGCGAGCGAACGTTTTCGCCCAGGCCGGCGAAAGGCCCGTGATCGAGTACGCCTGGGGCAAGTCCAACTGGCTGCCGTGGTCGGTCACCGAGCAGCGGGCGACCAGACAGGCGGTGGCGGTCTTCGACCAGACCTCGTTCTCCAAGTACCTGGTGACCGGGCAGCATGCGCTGGCCGCGTTGCAGTGGCTGTGCACCGCCGACGTGGACGTGCCGCCCGGCCGCACTGTCTACACGGGCATGCTGAACGCCCGCGGCACCTACGAGGCGGACATCACCGTGACCAGGCTTGCCGCGGATCAGTTCCTGATCTTCAGCAGCGCGGCGTCGACCGAGCGGGACCTCGACCACATCCGGCGCGGGCTGTCCGGCTCGGGGGGCTCATGGGGGCCGTCCCGCGTGGTCGGGTCCGGCGCCCAGGTCGTGGACGTGACGTCGGCGTATGCGGTCTACGGGGTGATGGGGCCCAGATCCAGGGAGCTGCTGTCAAGGCTGAGCCGCGCGGATCTGAGCTGCGAGGCGTTCGGCTTCGGGCAGAGCAGGCAGATCGACCTGGGTTACGCCACTGTGCGCGCGACGAGGCTGACGTACGTGGGCGAGCTGGGCTGGGAGCTATGTTGCCCCGCCGAATTCGCGGTCGGCGTTTACGAGGACCTGATGCGGGCCGGTGCCGACCTCGGCGTGGTCAACGGCGGGTACTACGCGATCGAGTCGCTGCGGCTGGAGAAGGCGTATCGCGCGTTCGGGCGCGAGCTGACACCGGACTACAACCCGGTCGAGGCCGGGCTGTTGTTCGCGTGCAAGCTGAAGACCGACATCGGCTTCCTCGGCCGGGCCGCTGTTGAGCAGGCGCGGCTGGCGGGACCGCGGCAGCGGCTCGCCTCGATCGTGCTCGACGATCCCGACGTGATGATGTGGGGCGGCGAACTGCTGCTGCGCGACGGGGTCGCCGCCGGGCTGGTGACGTCGGCCGCGTGGGGAGCCGCGCTCGGGGCGTCGGTCGGCCTGGCCTACGTCAGGCACGCGGGCGGCGAGGCCGCGACGCCCGACTACGTCAGGTCAGGCCGGTACCAGGTCAACGTCGGCGGCCAACTGGCCGCGGTGCGCGTGTCGCTGCGCCCGCCGTTCGACCCGGACGGGGAGAAGGTGCACCGGTGAGCAAGCCGGCGGAACTGGGCGAGGATTCCGCCAGGCCGGACGGCACGATGGCGATCAGCGTGTTCGACCTGTTCTCGATCGGGATCGGGCCGTCAAGCTCGCACACAGTGGGGCCGATGCGGGCGGCAGCCAGCTTCGCGCGGTCGCTGGAGTCCGGCGGGCTGGCGGACAGGGTGGCCGGGGTCAGGGTCGAGCTGTTCGGGTCGCTCGGCGCGACCGGTCACGGGCACGGCAGCGTGCCAGCGGTCGTGCTCGGCCTCATGGGCGAGCACCCTGAGACGGTCGATCCGGCGGCCGCCTCGGCGGTTGTCGATGAGGTTAAGCGGTCACGCAGGCTGCTGCTCGGCGAGGCGGGGACGGGGACGGGGCGCGAGATCGAGTTCGACCTCGACGAGGACGTCGTCCTGCACAGGCGCAAGCGCCTGCCGTTTCACTCCAACGCCATGCTGTTCAGCGCGATCGATGCCGACGCCAGGGAACTGATCAGCCGGACGTACTACTCCGTCGGCGGCGGCTTCGTGCTCGGCCAGGATGAGGCGGGCGAATCCCGGCTCGTGCCCAACGCGGTCGTTGTGCCCTACCCGTTCACCAGCGGCGCCGAGCTGCTCGAGCGGACGCAGCAAAGCGGGCTGCCGATCAGCGGGGTGATGCTGGCCAACGAACTGGCGCGCCCCGCGGGCGCGGGGGGCTCCGGGGGGTCGTCCACCCGGGCTGGCACCGACGAGGTGGAGATCAGGGACCGGCTGCTGCGGATCTGGTCGGTCATGCAGGAGTGCGTGCAGGCCGGGTCGGATGCCGAGGGCGTTCTCCCAGGGGGCCTGAAGGTGCGGCGGCGCGCTCGCCGGCTGCGTGAGCACCTCGAGGAAACCTCGGACGTCACCGACCCGCTGTACGCCATGGAGTGGGTCACGCTGTACGCGCTCGCCGTCAACGAGCAGAACGCCTCGGGCGGCCGGGTGGTCACGGCGCCGACCAATGGAGCGGCCGGCATCATCCCCGCCGTGCTGCATTACTACATCAGGTTCGTGCCCGGGGCCAGCGAGGACGGCGTGATCGAGTTCCTGCTGACCGCGGCCGCGATCGGGGTGCTGTTCAAGGAGAACGCGTCGATCTCCGGCGCGGAGGTCGGCTGCCAGGGCGAGGTCGGCTCGGCCTGTTCGATGGCCGCGGCGGGGCTGGCCGAGGTCTTGGGCGGCACGCCCGAGCAGGTCGAGAACGCGGCCGAGATCGGCCTCGAGCACAACCTCGGCCTGACCTGCGACCCGGTCGGCGGGCTGGTCCAGATTCCGTGCATCGAGCGGAACGCGATCGCGTCGGTCAAGGCGATCACCGCTGCCCGGATGGCGATCAGGGGCGACGGCGCGCATCACGTCTCGCTCGACAAAGCGATCAAGACGATGCGCGAGACCGGCGCTGACATGAAGGACAAGTACAAGGAGACGGCGCGCGGCGGCCTCGCGCTGAACGTCGTGGAGTGCTGAGCAGCCGATCACTCAGTTGATGTAGGGGTGGCGGGCGGCGGGCAGCGGGCGGCGGGCCTGCTGAATCCGGGGTCATATCTCCAGTAACCGTGGCATCATGGCCGAGTCCTCCGCCCGGTCGCCGGCTCGCTCGGCGGGTCGCCTCAGAAATGGCATCCCTTGATCAGTCACGCTGCTCGCCCGGTCCGGCTGCTCGCCGCCGCCGGGCTCGCGTTGGCCGCCGTCTGCACTGGGGCGCTGCCGCTGCGGCCGGCCGCGCCTGCGCGCGCCGACGAGGTCACCATTTCGACCAACCACCTGCGCAATGGCTGGGATTCCGCCGAGTCGACCGGGGCGCTGACCCCGGCCAGGCTAAAGGGCGGCACGTTCGGCACGCTGTTCTCCGCCCGGGTCGACGGTCAGGTCTACGCCCAGCCCATCGTGGCGGGCGGCACGCTGATCGTGGCGACCGAGAGTGACCGGGTCTACGGGCTGAACGCCCAGACCGGCGCGGTGAAGTGGAGCGAGTCGCTCGGCACGCCCTGGCCTGCGGCGGCCGGGAACTGCACCGACCTGCACCCGGACGTCGGCGTCACCGGCACTCCTGTCTATGACCCCGCGAAAGGAGTCGTGTACCTGGTATCCGAGGAGGTGCCCGCCGGCCATACCGCGCAGCAGCCGCTGTTCTTCCTGAACGCGCTTGACGCGGTAACGGGCCAGCAGCAGCCGGGCTGGCCGGTCCAGATCAAGGGCGCGCCCGTCAACGACCCGACCGACCCCTTCACCCCGTTCACTCAGTTGCAGCGGCCAGGGCTGCTGCTGCTAGGCGGGGCGGTATACGCCGGGTTCGGCTCGCACTGCGATTTCGTCCCTTACAAGGGCTACATCGTGGGCGTCAACACGACGACGAAGCTCGTCACGATGTGGTCGGACGAGGCGGGGCTGACCAGCACTCAGGCCGGCATCTGGCAGAGCGGCGGCGGCCTGATGTCGGACGGGGGCGGCCGGATCTTCTTCGCCTCGGGCAACGGCATCTCGCCGCCACCCGGGCCGGGCAACAAGCCGCCGTCCCAACTCGCCGAGTCCGTCGTCAGGCTGGCCGTGCAGAACGACGGCACGCTGGCGGCCAAGGACTTCTTCAGCCCCGCCAACGCGCCCTACCTGGACGAGCCCGCGATCGACGGTGACTTCGGCTCCGGCGCACCCGTGGGATTGCCGTTCGGGACCCCGGCGCTACCGCACCTGCTGCTGCAGGCCGGCAAGCTCGACGGCCTGTACGTGCTGAACAGGGACCGGCTCGGCGGCCGCGAGCAGGGGCCAGGCAAGACCGACGCGGCGGTCAGCCGAGCGGGCCAGTCGGTGCCCGGCCTGTGGGGCCACCCGGCCGCGTTCGCGGACACCCCCTTGCTGACCACGGCCAACGTCGGCCAGTCCCACGACTACGCGTACTACCTCGGCAAGGACGACGCGCTGCGATACTTCAAGGCGGGCCTCGGCGGGGCCGGCGGCGTGACGCCGGTGCTGACGGACGTCGCGCAGAGCAGCAACAAGTTCGGCTATACCTCAGGCTCGCCTGTCGTGACGTCAGCGGGGACGAACCGCAGCACGGCCGTGGTCTGGGTGGTCAACTCCAGCGATGAGGACGGCACCACCGGGCGGTTGCAGGCCTTCCCGGCCATCCCGCCCGGCACCTGCTCGAAGGCCAAGCCGTGCATCGTGCCGCCGCTGTGGACGTCACCGCCGTTCGGCGGGTCCGGCAAGTTCACGACGCCAGCCACCGACGGCGGCCGGGTGTACATCGGCACCAGGGGAGTGCTCAGCGACGGCAGCAACTGCCCGGCCGTGCCGAGCGGGCATTACTGCGGCCAGGTGCTCGGCTTCAGCAGCCCGTCCAAGACTCCGCTCGGCGGCGCGCCGCCGGTGGCCTTCGGCAACGTCCCGGTCGGAACCGCGTCCGGGCCGCGGAAGGTCACGGTCACCGACACCCAGGGCAGCGGAACGCTGACCGTCACGTCAGTCACGGCGGCCGGTCCGGGCTTCGTGGTGGCTGGGCCGTTCGACTACACGGTCAAGGGCGGATCGGCGGTCCCGGCCACGCTGCCCGTGCTGCTGCACCCCGGCGACAAGCTCACCGCCGAGGGCGTGACGCTGACGCCGGCTGCGCCCGGCGGGGCGACCGGCTCGGTCCAGTTCGGCACCGGCCTGGCCAACTTCCCCGCGGTGGGCGTCAGCCTGTCCGGAACCGGCACGCAGGACGGCTTCTACGCCGCCAGTTCCTCGGTGTCATTCGGTGACGTCCCGGCCGGGACGTCGGCACAGCAGCAGCTGACCGTCACCAACGGCGAGGCCGTTCCCGAGACGCTGTCGGCCGTGCTGCCCGGCGCGCCGTTCACCGTCTCCGGGCTGCCGCCCGACACCCAGCAGATCCTGCCCGGCCAGTCGGTGCTGCTGTCGCTGACGTACGCCCCTGCCGCACCTGCCAGCGACGCGGGCTCGCTGACGCTGACCAGCGGCACGACCCTGACGCAGACCGTCATCTCGCTGGCCGGGAACGGCGTCGCCGACGTGGTGCCGACGCTTCATGGGACCGCGTCGCTGAACTTCGGCTCGGTCCCGCTCGGCAAGCAGGTCACCAAGACCATCACGATCGTCAACGACGGCAACCTGCCCGCCGTGATTACCGGGTCGACCGCGCTGCCGCTGCCGTACGGCACGCCGCAGCCGCTCACGCAGGGGCTGCCGATCACGCCGGGGTCCCAGTATGTGGTGCAGGTCCCGGTGACCTTCACGCCGACCAGCCCGGGGACGGTCACGTCCCAGTACCAGGCGACCTGGACCGACGCGGCCGGGACGCACGCGCTTGCGGTGCCGCTGACCGGAACCGGAGTCGTCCCGGCGGCGGGCATCGCCGTGCCGCCGCCCGGCGGCGGCTGGCGGTTCAACGGCAGCGCGAGGATGACGGGCACGAGGCTGAGCCTCACCCAGCTCACGGCGGGCCAGGCTGGCTCGGCGGTGTACTCGGTGCCGGTTCCGAGCGGCGGACTGAAGGCGACGTTCACCGCTCAGCTCAACGGCGGCACCGGCGCCGACGGCCTCACGTTCGCGCTGCTGGACGCCGCCCAGGCGGGCCAGGGTGCGCTCGGCGGCAACGGCGCCGAGCTCGGCTTCGGCGGCCTGCCCGGCGCGGCCGTCACGCTTGACACCTCCGCCGACGGCGCCGGCTACCCGTCGAACAGCTTCGTCGGCATCGCGACCGGCGAAAGCGGCGGCCTGCTCACGTTCGCGGCCACGGCGAACGTTCCCGGCCTGCGCACCAGCACCCACGTGGTCGGCGTCAGCGTCGCGGGCGGGAAGATCACCGTGACCATCGATGGCACGCAGGTGCTGTCGCAGGCGGTCACGCTGCCGCCGACCGTCCGGCTCGCGTTCACCGCCGCCAACGCCGCCAAGACCGACGATCACGTGATCAGCAACGCCGTGATCAAGGCGGCAGGCCAACCGGTTCCGCCGCCAGGCGGCGGCTGGTCCTACAACGGGACGGCGGCCACCGCGGGCACGGATACGCGGCTGACCCCGGCGCTGGCCAGCAAGGCAGGATCGGTGGTCTACCCGGTCCCGGTCAAGGCGGCTGGCCTGCGCGTGACGTTCAACGCGCAGCTCGGCGGCGGCACCGGCGGCGACGGCCTGGCACTCGCCCTGCTCAACCCCGCGAAGACGACGCCCCGCACGTTGGGCCTGCCCGGGCTCATGCTGGGCCTGGGCACGCGGGCAGGCGTTCCCGGCGTCGGCGTCGTGCTGGCTACCGGCGGCCGCACCAGCCCGCTTGGGTTTGTGGCCACCTCGGTCCGGGTGGTATCCGCCGGGCTCGGGTTCCAGCGGGTCGCCCGCGGCGTCGGCTCGCTGCTCACGGGCACGCACACGGTGACGGTCGCGGTGACCAAGAGCGGCTCGGGCTACCTGGTCACCACCTACCTGGACGGCGTGCGGGTGCTGACCCAGCTCGAGCCCGCGTTGACCCCGACCGTCAGGCTGGCGTTCACGGCGGGCACGGGGAAGCTGAACGACGTGCACATCGTCCGCACCGTGGCGATCGCCGCTTCCGGCTGAGCCCGCGCCGCGAACGCCGCGCCCCGGCACGCCGCGCCCCGGCACGCCGCGCCCCCGGCACGTCGCGGCGCGAACTCAGCGCGTGCGAGGCTCAGCGCGCGCGAAATCCCGGTAAGCTAGTCGGGCTCGGCCCTTCCGGCTGGGTTACGCGGAATCAAGAACCCCCTGCACGGGTTAGGGTTCTTGTTCGCGCGGCGGAGTAGCTCAGTCAGGCAGAGCAAGCGGCTCATAATCGCTGTGTCGCCGGTTCAAGTCCGGCCTCCGCTACGAACACCCCGGCCGCTGCGGCGGCCGCTCGAGGGAGACACCTGGTGCTGCCGCTTTGCCGCGGCTGCCCTGCCAGTTAACCTTGAGACTCGGACCTGCCATGCAGGCCTCGGCGGCCGATGGCCGCCGAGGAGAATATCCATTACCGGAGAAAGGCACGCCACCGTGGCTGCGACCGACATCAGGCCCAAGATCACCCTGGCATGTCAGGAGTGCAAGCACCGCAACTACATCACCAGGAAGAACCGGCGCAACGACCCGGACCGGCTTGAGCTGAGCAAGTACTGCCCGTTCTGCCGCAAGCACCAGCCGCACCGCGAGACGCGCTAGCGGCCAGGGGAGCCAGATGGCCATCAACCCTGACTTCCTCGGCAAGACGTTCCCGCCCAGCGCTCCCTACGAGATCAGCCGGGTGAAGCTGGCCGAATTCGCCGACGCGATCGGCGACCAGAATCCGCTTTACCGCGATCGCGCGGCGGCGCAGGCGGCCGGCTTCCCCGACGTGATCGCGCCGCCGACATTCCCGAACGTGATCACCATGACGAGTAGTGCGCGGGCGCTGGCCGAGCCGGGCCTGAACCTGAACTACGCGATGGTCGTGCACGGCGAGCAGCGGTTCGAGTACGCGCGGCCGCTACACGCGGGTGATGTGGTCACCGCCCAGGTGACGATCACCGAGATCAGGGACGTCGGCCGCAACTCGATGATGTCGACCACAACGCAGATCAGCACCGTCGAGGGCGAGCACGTCTGCACCGCGCATTCGACTCTGGTGGAGCGGGGCGGCGCCCTGTGAGCGGGGATGGACGGGTGAACGGGCAGGTCACGTACGCGGAGGTAGAGGCGGGGACCGAGGTCGCGGCCATAAGCTACCCGATCACCAGGCTCAGCCTCGTGAAGTACTGCGGGGCATCGGGCGACTTCAACGTCATCCACTGGAACGAGCGGATCGCCAAGGCCGTAGGGCTGCCTGACGTCATCGCCCACGGCATGTTCACGATGGCGCAGGCCGGGCGGTTCGTGACCGACTGGGCCGGTCCTCGGGCCGTGGTGGTCGAATTCGGCGTGCGGTTCTCCTCTCCAGTCGTCGTGCCTGACGACGACGTCGGCGCGGAAGTCTCAGTGAGCGGGCGGGTGACCGAGAAGCTGGACGGGAACCGGGTCGCCCTGGAGCTCACCGCCAGGTCGGCGGGTACCAAGGTGCTGACCAAGGCCCGCGCCGTCGTCCGGCTGCCCTGACCGGTCGTAGGCTCACCTGGTGCTCATGCTCACCGAGCGGGTTCCGCTGTCTGGCTACACGACGCTACGGCTCGGCGGGCCCGCGGCCAGGCTGGCCGAGGCGCGGACGGCCGATGAGGTCATCGACGCGGTACGCGCCGCCGACGCGACGGGTGAACCGCTGCTGGTGCTCGGCGGCGGCAGCAACCTGGTGGTATCGGATGACGGCTTCGCCGGTACGGTCATCCGGGTAGCGACCAGCGGAATCACCGTCGCTGGGACGGGCGACGAGGTCATGGTCACCGTGGCGGCCGGGGAGAACTGGGACCGGCTGGTGGAATGGTCGGTCACCGAGAAACTGGCCGGAATCGAGTGCCTGGCCGGCATCCCCGGCCTGGCAGGTGCGACGCCGATCCAGAACGTCGGTGCCTACGGCCAGGAGGTCGCCGCGACGATCGCCGCCGTCACGGTGCTCGACCGGGCCAGCGCCTCGGTCGGCACGCTCGGCGCGGGCTCGCTCGGCTTCGGCTACCGGACCAGCATCTTCAAGCAGGCCGGCTGGCCGGGAGGTTCGCCGCCTGGGTGGAGTGGGGGGACCGGGCCGGCCGACGGCGGGTCGGCCGACGGCGGGCCGACGGGCCGGTACGTCGTGCTCGATGTCACGTTCACGCTGCAGCGCGACCCGATGTCGGTTCCGGTCAGCTACCCCCAGTTGGCGGCCGCGCTGAGCGTCGGAACGGGTGAGCGCGCCCCGCTCGCCGAGGTCAGGGACGCCGTGCTCGGGCTACGCCGCGGCAAGGGGATGGTGCTCGACCCGGCCGACCCGGACACCGCAAGTGCCGGATCGTTCTTTACCAATCCCGTGCTTAGCCCCGCCAGGCTCGCGGCGCTGGAGCGGCTCGTAGCCGTGCGCCTGCCGGGCATGCAGGTCCCGGTCTTTCCGGCCGCGGACGGTCAGGTCAAGGTGCCCGCCGCCTGGCTGATCGAGCAGGCCGGCTTCGGCAAGGGCTACCCGGGCAGCGGCGCGGCCAGGATCTCCTCGAAGCACACGCTCGCCCTGACCAACCGCGGCGGGGCGAGCACCGCCGACGTGATAGGCCTGGCCAGGCAGGTCGTGACGGGCGTGCGCTCGGCGTTCGGGATCGAACTCGCTCACGAGCCGGTCCTGGTCGGCGTGACGCTGTAGCCCCCGGCGGCCTGTTCGGCCTGCTCGGCTTGCTCGGCCGGGCCGGGTGCGGCGAGCCAGTCGTCGATCCCCGCCAGCATCCCGGCCGCGATGTCCGCGGGAGCCGCGGACCCGAACACCGACATCCTCGCCAGGCCGGCCAGCTGAGCGTCGGAGAGCCCGTGCACGGCCCTCGCGAGCTCGTACTGCTCGGTCAGGCGCGACCCGAACAGCAGCGGGTCGTCGGCGCCGAGCGCGAGCGGGACCCCGGCGGCCAGCAGTTGCCGCAGCGGCACCTCGGCGGGCGTGGCCGCGACGCCGAGCGCCACGTTCGAGGCAGGGCAGACCTCCAGCGTGATCTGCCGCTCGGCCAGCCGGCCGACGAGATCGGGCTCGGCGGCGGCGGCCACCCCGTGCCCGATCCGGTCGGCGTTGAGCTCGTCGATGCAGGCGCGGACGCTCTGCGGTCCGGCAAGCTCGCCGCCGTGCGGGACCGACAGCAGCCCGGCCTTCGCTGCGATCTGGAAGGCGGCCGCGAAGTCGGCGGGAGCGCCGCGCCGCTCGTCGTTGGACAGCCCGAAGCCGACCACGCCGCGGCCCGCGTAGCCGGCCGCGAGCCGGGCGATCGTCCGTGCGTCGAGCGGGTGCCTGGTCCGGTTCGCCGCGATGATCACTCCGATGCCGATGCCCGCCGCGCGGGCGGCGGCCGCGCTCGCGTCGAGCACCAGCTCCACGAACGAGGTCAGCCCGCCGAACCGGCCCGCGTACCCGGAGGGATCGACCTGGTACTCGAGCCAGCCGGAACCCTCCGCCCGGTCGTCCTGCGCCATCTCGGTGATCAGCCGGCGGATGTCGGATTCGGTGCGCAGCACCGCCCTCGCGCAGTCATACAGCCGCTGGAACCTGAACCAGCCCCGCTCGTCGGTGCCGCTCAGCCGCGGCGGCCAGTCGCTGCCGAACGCGTCGGGCAGGCTGATCCCGTGGTTGTCCGCGAGCTCGATCAGCGTGGTATGCCGCATCGCGCCGGTGAAATGCAGGTGCAGGTGCGCCTTGGGAAGCAGGTCCAGCTGCCGTGCCATCTGCCCAGTCTGCCCGGCCGTCACGGCGCGATGGGCAGCGATCAGCGGGCAGCGATCAGCGGGCCTGTGCCAGCAGGTCGCCAAGCCTGGTCAGGCCAACCTCGAGATCGGCGTCGGCGAGGGCGGCCGAGAGCCGGAAGTAGCCGGGCGCGCCGAACGCCTCGCCCGGGACGACAGCTACCTCCGCCTCCTCGAGCACCACCTCGGCAAGCTCGGCGGAGCTTGTGATCGCGCGGCCGGCCAGGTGCTTGCCGAGCACCCCCTTGACGCTCGGGAAGCAGTAGAAGGCACCCTCGGGCAGCGGGCACATCACCCCTGGGATCTTGTTGAGCATGATGGTCATCTGCTCCCTGCGGCGGTCGAATGCCTCGCGCATCCGCGCCACGGCCGAAAGGTCGCCGCCGACCGCGGCCAGCGCCGCTGCCTGCGCGACGTTGCAGACGTTGGATGTCGCGTGCGACTGAAGGTTGGTCGCCGCCTTGATCACGTCCGGCGGCCCGATCATCCAGCCGACCCGCCAGCCGGTCATCGCGTAGGTCTTCGCGACGCCGTTGAGCACGACGCATCGGTCGGCCAGGTCCGGCGCCGCCACCGGGATCGAGCTGAACCTGGCCGAGCCGTACACCAGGTGCTCGTAGATCTCGTCCGTGATGACCCACAGCCCGCGGTCGGCCGCCCACTGCCCGATCTCGGCCACCTGTTCCGGCGGGTAGACGGCGCCGGTCGGGTTCGACGGCGAGACGAAGAGCAGCACCTTGGTGCGGTCAGTGCAGTGCGCTTCCAGGTCCGCCGCCGTGGTCAGGTAGCCGGAGTTCTCGTCGGCCAGCACGGGCACGGTCACGCCGTCGGCCAGCCCGATCACCTCCGGGTAGGTCGTCCAGTAAGGCGTCGGCACCAGCACCTCGTCGCCCGGGTCGAGCAGCGTGGCGAACGCCTGGAAGACCGCCTGCTTCCCGCCGTTGGTGACGAGCACCTGACTGGCCGGAACGGTCAGGCCAGAGTCGCGTGCGGTCTTCGCCGCGATCGCCTCGCGCAGCTCAGGCAGGCCGGGGGTCGGCGAGTACTTATGGAACTTGGGGTCCGCGCAGGCCCGTTGCGCCGCCTCGACGATGTAGCCGGGCGTCGGGAAGTCGGGCTCGCCGGCGCCGAAGGCGATCACCGGCCGGCCGGACGCCCGCATGGCCCTCGCCTTGGCGTCGACAGCCAGAGTCGCCGATTCTGTGATCGCCGCTATCCGCGCGGAGAGCCTGGGCTTAGCTGTTGTCGTGGTCGGTGCCATGCCTCCTATCCTCCCATCTGCGCCGGGCCAGGCGGGGCAGCGGCCCGCGGCACGACGGCGTCCGCGCCGGGTGGGACGACGGCGGCCGGAGGGGCGGCATGATGGGCCTTTCTGGCGGCCGGCGAAAATCCTGCGCGGTTCGACGCGGGGGCGGTTGGCAACGTACACTTCAACATCTGGTGGTTCCCCGTCAGGCTGCGGAAGCATGCCTGCGGATCCGCGCAGAGGGCAGTAGCTCAATTGGCTAGAGTCCCGGTCTCCAAAACCGGCGGTTGGGGGTTCGAGTCCCTCCTGCCCTGCGAGGTGGGTCCGCAACCCGCGGGCCTGCACCGGCGCGAGCCGGCCGTTGACCAGCACTACAGGTGAGGAAATGGCGACTCAGGTACGTGGCCCGCAGGCCCGCAGGCCGGCCAAGTCCGGCGGCCCGGCGAAGCCGGAGCGGACGAGTCCGCCCGTCTTCGTGCGGGAGGTCAGGGCTGAACTCAGGAAGGTGATCTGGCCGACCCGCAAGGAGCTGATCACCTACACCACCGTTGCCGTCATTTTCATTCTGATCATGGTAGGCATAGTCACCGGCGTGGACACGGTACTGACCAGGCTCGTGTTCGCCGTCTTCAGCAACTGACGGCGAGAGAGTCGAAGTAGTATCCGTGCGCTCAGCGTGGCAGCATGATCACCGGCGGTTAGTTCGCCCGGATCCGCCGAACGCGGGCGACGTTTCGGCCAGCAGTACATCGCCAGGGCTGCGTGTGAGCAAGAGACGCGCAGCAGAGCAGAGAGAAAGAGTAATCGTGTCCGACTCCGAACAGATCGGTGGGCCGCTGGCCGGGCCGTCCGATGACGACCAGGCCGACGCGCCCGGCGGCTCCGCTGCCGTCGCGGACGGCGCGCCTGACGACGCGGCCGCTGCGCAGGACGCCCAGGCGCAGAACGGCGAGGCGCAGGGCGAGAGGCGCGGAACGGCGAGGCGCAGGACGGCGAGGCTGGCGCGTCTGAACCCGAGGAAGTCGATCCGGTAGCCGCGTTCGAGGCCGAATTGCGCCGGATGCCCGGCGAGTGGTACGTCGTGCATTCCTACGCCGGATACGAGAACCGCGTCCGGGCCAACCTGGAGAGCCGCACCGGGTCGCTGAACATGGAGGACTACATCTTCCAGATCGAGGTCCCCACCCACGAGGTGATCGAGGTCAAGGGCGGCAAGCGGCAGCAGGTCCAGGAGAAGGTGCTGCCCGGCTACATCCTCGTGCGGATGGACCTGACCGACGAGTCGTGGGCTGCGGTGCGCAACACCCCTGGCGTGACCGGATTCGTCGGGCTGTCGAGCCGGCCGTCGCCACTGAGCCTGGACGAAGTGATGTCCCTGCTCGCGCCGGTTCCGGAAGAGAAGGCGGCCAAGAAGGCCGAGACCATGCGTGCGGCGGCCGTCGACTTCGAGGTGAACCAGTCGGTGACCGTGATGGACGGCCCGTTCGCCACGCTCCCGGCCACGGTGAGCGAAATCAACTCCGACACCCAGAAGCTCAAGGTGCTCGTGTCGATCTTCGGCCGCGAGACGCCGGTCGAGCTGTCCTTCGACCAGGTCAGCAAGATCTGAGCGGGCACTCTCCGACTACGCACGTTCTGAGCACGGCAAGCACGATAACGAGAAGGATTCAGATCAGATGGCTCCGAGGAAGAAGAAGATCGCCGCGATCGTCAAGGTCCAGCTGAACGCTGGCGCGGCCACCCCCGCCCCGCCGGTCGGCACGGCCCTGGGCCCGCACGGCGTCAACATCATGGACTTCGTGAGGCAGTACAACGCGGCAACCGATTCGCAGCGCGGCAACATCATCCCGGTCGAGATCACGATCTACGAGGACCGGTCGTTCTCGTTCATCACGAAGACCCCGCCCGCCGCCGAGCTGATCAAGAAGGCCGCGGGGGTGCAGAAGGGCAGCGCAGAGCCGCACAAGACCAAGGTCGGCAGGATGTCCAAGGCGCAGGTCACCCAGATCGCCCAGACCAAGATGCCGGACCTGAACGCGACCAGCATCGAGGCGGCCGAGCTGATCATCGCCGGCACGGCGCGGTCGATGGGGATTACCATCGAGGGCTGAGCCGTTCTCAGCTCTTGGGCCCGCGGCGACCAGCCGCGGCCAGACCGAGGTTCCGGCCGATCCGGGACCCGGATTAGTGGCAGGGTCAGGCGCTGACCCGCTGACCACGACCTCTCTACTCGCTCACGGGAGACAGAACCATGAAGCGCAGCAAGGCCTACAAGAAGGCGGACGAACTGGTCGACGCGGATCGCCTCTACACGCCGGTGCAGGCCGTCGACCTGGCCAGGAAGACCGCGACCACCAAGTTCGACTCGACCGTCGAGGTGGCGATCAGGCTCGGCGTCGACCCGCGCAAGGCGGACCAGATGGTGCGCGGCACCGTGAACCTGCCGCACGGCACGGGTAAGACGGCCAGGGTGCTGGTGTTCGCAGCCGGCGAGCGCGCCGAGGAAGCGCGCGCGGCGGGCGCGGATATCGTTGGCTCCGACGAGCTCATCGAGCGGGTGCAGGGCGGGTTCCTCGACTTCGACGCGGTGGTGGCCACGCCCGACCTGATGGGCAAGGTCGGCCGGCTCGGCCGGGTGCTTGGCCCGCGCGGGCTGATGCCGAACCCGAAGACCGGTACCGTCACCGCTGACGTCGCCAAGGCCGTCACCGAAATCAAGGGCGGCAAGATCGAGTTCCGGGTAGACCGGCATGGCAGCCTGCACTTCATCATCGGCAAGGCCTCGTTCGCTGAGCGCGCGCTGGTGGAGAACTACGCGGCCGCGATCGACGAGGTCGTCAGGCTCAAGCCGGCCGCGGCCAAGGGCCGCTACCTGCGGAAGATCACCTTCTCCACCACGATGGGCCCCGGAGTTCCCGTTGATCCTGCGATCACCAGGGGGCTGACCGCCGAGTTCGAGGAAGCCGCAGCCAGCTAGCCCAGCCATCCAGCCCAGCCAGCCAGGCGGCGTGGGCGCCGCCTGGCTGCGGTGGCTGCGGTGACTGCGGCGGCTGCGGTACCCCTGGCGATTTGGCTCCTGCTGTGCGGGCGCGTACGCTGGGGGACGCCAAAGACCGTCGGCTGCTGCCCTGCCTCGCGCGGGGCGGCCGAAGGCCCGCACAGGCGGGCGGCCCGCGCAGGTGAACTGAGTCGTACCGCGCCGAGCGAGCAGCTCGTCGGCCGCGGTCCCGCCCCGGTGCGCCAGCGCCCGGGGCGTTCGTCATTTCCTGGCCAGGCCCGGCGGCAGCGATGTTCACGTTCGGAGCGGCCCGCGCGGCGGGCCGACTCCTCAAGGCAGGAGGGATGCCCATGGCGAGGGCGATAAAGGAGGCGACGGTCGCCGAGCTGACCGAGCGGTTCCAGAATTCGTCCGGCGCTGTCCTCACCGAGTATCGCGGGCTGACGGTCGCCCAGGTCAAGGAACTGCGGCAGACGCTTGGCGAGGACGCCACGTTCTCGGTTGTGAAGAACACCCTCACGAAGATCGCGGCCAAGGACGCCGGGGTGGCGGAGGACTTCTCCGCATTGCTCGTCGGCCCGTCGGCGATAGCGTTCGTCGGCGGCGACGTGGTCCAGGCGGCCAAGGGGCTTCGGGAGTTCGCCAAGACGAACCCGCTGCTGGTGATCAAGGGCGGAGTGCTCGACGGTAAGTCGCTGACCCCGGCCGAGATCTCGAAGCTCGCCGATCTCGAGTCGCGGGACGTGCTGCTGGCCAAGCTGGCAGGCGCGATGAAGGCGACGATGGCAGGAGCGGCGGCCACGTTCGCTGCGCTACCCGTTCAGATGGCCAGGCTGCTCGCGGCACTGGAGGAGAAGAGGGCGGCCGAGACGCCCGCCGCTGCCGAGGCGTCGGCCGCGGCCGAGACGCCAGCCGCTGCCGAAGTGCCCGGCGATGCCGAGGTGCCCGGCGATGCCGAGGTTCCTCGCGATGAGGTTCCCGGCGCTGCCGAGGCAGGCACCGAACCGGGCGGCGAGTAAGGCTCGCAGCTCACGACGAGCACCGCGCGCTAACCAGACATGCGCTGGCCCCGCAAGGCCGGCCGCTTACGAGAGCTAGACGGAGGAAACACCACAATGGCGAAGATCAACGCAGGCGACCTGCTCGACGCGTTCAAGGAGATGACGCTGATCGAGCTGTCGGAGTTCGTGAAGCAGTTCGAGGAGACCTTCGACGTCAAGGCCGCGGCGCCGGTTGCGATGGCAGCCCCAGGTGCGGCAGGCGGCGGCGAGGCCGCTGTCGAGGCCGAGGAGCAGGACGAGTTCGACGTGATCCTCGAGGCCGCGGGCGACAAGAAGATCCAGGTCATCAAGGAGGTCAGGCCGCTGACCGGCCTTGGGCTCAAGGAGGCAAAGGACCTGGTCGACGGCGCGCCGCAGCGGGTTCTTGAGAAGGTCAACAAGGAGACCGCCGAGAAGGCGAAGGCCGTGCTCGAGGGCGTCGGCGCGACCGTCACCGTCAAGTAGGCAGTTCGCAGCGAAGTAGCAGTTCGCAGCGAAGTTGGCAGTTCGCAGCGCAGCAACCGGGCGCCGAGCGGAAGGTTCCGCGCGGCGCCCGGTGGCATGATTACTCACGGTGTACCGGCGAGTAACCTTCGCCACCTGCCCGAACGGTGGCGGGTACCCGATCCCGAATCTTTCAAACATTCATCGCACTGTGATTTTCGTCACGTCGCCTAACGTGACGACACATGGCCTTCTGCTCTTGACGTTTGGCCGCTGAGGAGCGATGCTGCCTTCAGCCGTGAAAATTAAGATGCAGCTAAGTTGACCAGCAGTGTGTCTGTCGACTACACTGCCAATTTGCGCTGCACCTACATGTCCTTCGGCAAACATCATAACCCGTAGCGGCCAAGCCGCAGGGCGTTTTGCGTGCGCGCGGTGACCGTTCAGCCACGAGCTCGGAAGGACCCCTGTTGGCAGCCTCGCGCAGCGCCTCAGCTATCGCTCCTGGTCCACATCGCATTTCCTTCGCCCGTATCAAGGAACCACTTGAGGTTCCAAGCCTTCTCGCCCTGCAGACGGATTCGTTCGACTGGCTGCTCGGCAACGAGAAGTGGCGCGACAGGATAGAGGCCGAGCAGTCGCTCGGCCGCAAGGACCTGCCAGAGCAGTCCGGCCTCGAAGAGATCTTCGAGGAGATCAGCCCGATCGAGGACTTCACGGGAACGATGTCTCTTTCGTTCCGTGATCATCGCTTCGAACCGCCCAAGTACTCGGCC
Organism: uncultured Actinomycetota bacterium; assembly: GCA_963720595.1. Classification (GTDB taxonomy): domain Bacteria; phylum Actinomycetota; class Actinomycetes; order Streptosporangiales; family Streptosporangiaceae; genus Chersky-822. Next base: position 399,445 of record CAVRFY010000002.1, read on the forward strand.
GATGAGTGCAAAGAGAAGGACATGACGTACTCGGCGCCGATGTTCGTGACGGCCGAGTTCATCAACAACTCCACCGGCGAGATCAAGAGCCAGACCGTCTTCATGGGTGACTTCCCGCTGATGTCGCCCAAGGGAACCTTCATCATCAACGGCACCGAGCGTGTCGTCGTCAGCCAGCTCGTCCGGTCGCCTGGCGTCTACTTCGACCGGCAGGTCGACAAGGCCTCGGACAAGGACATCTACAGCTGCAAGGTGATCCCGTCCCGGGGCGCCTGGCTGGAGTTCGAGATCGACAAGCGGGACAGCGTCGGCGTGCGGATCGACCGCAAGCGCAAGCAGAGCGTGACCGTCCTGCTCAAGGCGCTCGGCTGGGACGAGGCGAAGATCCGCGAGCGGTTCGGTGCCTACGAGTCGATGCTGGCCACCCTGGACAAGGATCACACCACCGGCCAGGACGACGCGCTGCTCGACATCTACCGCAAGCTCCGCCCGGGCGAGCCGCCGACGCGCGAGTCCGCGCAGGCGCTGCTCGAGAACCTCTACTTCAACCCCAAGCGCTACGACCTGGCCAAGGTCGGCCGCTACAAGGTGAACAAGAAGCTCGGGCTGAACCTGCCGATCACGCAGGGCACGCTGACCGAGGAAGACATCGTCGCCACCATCGAGTACCTGGTCAAGCTGCACGTCGGCGAGGACGAGATGAAGTCCGGCGACACGCTGATCCCGATCGAGACCGACGACATCGACCACTTCGGCAACCGGCGGCTGCGCACGGTCGGCGAGCTCATCCAGAACCAGGTCAGGCTCGGCCTGGCCAGGATGGAGCGGGTGGTCAGGGAGCGGATGACGACCCAGGACGTCGAGGCGATAACGCCGCAGACGCTGATCAACATCCGGCCGGTGGTCGCCTCGATCAAGGAGTTCTTCGGCACTAGCCAGCTCTCGCAGTTCATGGACCAGACCAACCCGCTGGCCGGCCTGACCCACAAGCGCCGGCTGTCGGCGCTTGGCCCGGGCGGCCTGTCGCGCGAGCGGGCCGGCTTCGAGGTCCGCGACGTGCACCCCAGCCACTACGGCCGGATGTGCCCGATCGAGACGCCTGAGGGCCCGAACATCGGCCTGATCGGCTCGCTGTCGTCCTACGGCCGGGTCAACGCGTTCGGCTTCGTCGAGACGCCATACCGCAAGGTCAAGAACGGCAAGGTGTCCGACCAGGTTGACTACCTGACCGCCGATGAGGAGGACAGGCACGTCATCGCCCAGGCCAACGAGCCGATCGAGGCAGATGGCACGTTCAGCAACCCGCGCGTGCTGGTGCGACGCAAGGGCGGCGAGGTCGATCTGCTCAAGCCGGACGAGGTCGACTACATCGACGTGTCGCCGCGCCAGATGGTGTCGGTGGCCACCGCGATGATCCCGTTCCTCGAGCACGACGACGCGAACCGGGCCCTGATGGGCTCGAACATGCAGCGCCAGTCCGTGCCGCTGCTGCGCAGCGAGTCGCCGCTGGTGGGCACCGGGATGGAGTACCGCGCGGCGACCGACGCCGGGGACGTGGTACTCGCCGACAAGGCGGGCGTGGTCGAGGAGGTCAGTGCCGACGAGGTCACCGTCATGAACGACGACGGGACCAGGACGACCTATGGGATCGCCAAGTTCACCCGGTCCAACCAGGGCACCTGCTTCAACCAGAAGCCGATCGTGTCCGGCGGGCAGCGGGTCGAGGCCGGCCAGGTCGTGGCCGACGGCCCGTGCACCGACAAGGGCGAGATGGCGCTCGGCAAGAACCTGCTCGTCGCGTTCATGCCGTGGGAGGGCCACAACTACGAGGACGCGATCATCTTGTCCCAGCGGCTCGTGCAGGACGACGTGCTCTCCTCGATCCACATCGAGGAGCACGAGGTCGACGCGCGGGACACCAAGCTCGGGCCCGAGGAGATCACCAGGGACATCCCGAACGTCTCCGAGGAAGTGCTCGCCGACCTCGACGACCGCGGCATCATCAGGATCGGTGCCGAGGTCGTCACGGGCGACATCCTGGTCGGCAAGGTCACGCCCAAGGGCGAGACCGAGCTGACCCCCGAGGAGCGACTGCTCCGCGCGATCTTCGGCGAGAAGGCGCGCGAGGTCAGGGACACGTCGCTGAAGGTGCCGCACGGCGAGTCGGGCCGGGTCATCGGCGTCCGGGTGTTCTCCCGCGAGGAGGGCGACGAACTTCCTCCGGGCGTCAACGAGCTCGTCCGGGTCTATGTCGCCGCCAAGCGGAAGATCACTGACGGCGACAAGCTGGCCGGCCGGCACGGCAACAAGGGTGTCATCGCCAAGATCCTGCCGGTCGAGGACATGCCGTTCCTGGAGGATGGCACCGCGGTCGACATCGTGCTCAACCCGCTCGGCGTGCCCGGCCGGATGAACGTCGGCCAGGTGCTCGAGACGCACCTGGGCTGGGTCGCGGCCACGGGCTGGAAGGTCGATGGCAAGGACGCCGACTGGAAGGAGCGGTTGCGCCAGATCGGCGCGGACGAGTCGGCGCCGGGCACCAAGGTCGCCACGCCCGTCTTCGACGGCGCTCAGGAGAAGGAGATCACCGGCCTGCTCAGCGCGGCGCTGCCGAACCGGGACGGCGTCCAGCTAGTCGGGACCAGCGGCAAGGCGCGGCTGTTCGACGGCCGCACCGGCGAGCCGTTCAAGGACCCGATCTCGGTGGGCTACATCTACATACTCAAGCTGCTGCACCTGGTTGACGACAAGATCCACGCCAGGTCGACGGGCCCGTACTCCATGATCACCCAGCAGCCGCTCGGCGGTAAGGCGCAGTTCGGCGGCCAGCGGTTCGGTGAGATGGAAGTCTGGGCGCTCGAGGCCTACGGCGCCGCCTACGCGCTGCAGGAACTCCTCACGATCAAGTCCGACGACATCCTCGGCCGGGTCAAGGTCTACGAGGCCATCGTCAAGGGCGAGAACATCCCCGAGCCAGGCATCCCTGAGTCATTCAAGGTGCTGATCAAGGAGATGCAGTCGCTCTGCCTGAACGTCGAGGTGCTGTCCAGCGACGGCGCGGCGATCGAGATGCGTGATACCGACGAAGACGTCTTCCGTGCGGCGGAGGAACTGGGAATCGACCTGTCGCGGCGCGAGCCGAGCAGCGTCGAGGAGGTCTGATCCGCAAGCCACAGTGTTCGCAAGAGCGCGCGCGTCGAGGCGCCGCGCGGCCGCTCGAGGGGATTAGGGGAACTACAGAGTGCTAGACGTCAACTTCTTCGACGACCTCCGGATTGGCCTGGCCACCGCGGACGACATCAGGCTCTGGTCGCACGGCGAGGTCAAGAAGCCAGAGACGATCAACTACCGCACGCTCAAGCCCGAGAAGGACGGGCTCTTCTGCGAGAAGATTTTCGGTCCGACAAGGGACTGGGAGTGCTACTGCGGCAAGTACAAGCGGGTCAGGTTCAAGGGCATCATCTGCGAGCGGTGCGGCGTCGAGGTCACCAGGGCCAAGGTGCGGCGCGAGCGGATGGGCCACATCGAGCTGGCCGCGCCGGTCACGCACATCTGGTACTTCAAGGGTGTGCCCAGCCGGCTCGGCTACCTGCTCGACCTGGCGCCGAAGGACCTGGAGAAGGTCATCTACTTCGCCGCCTACATGATCACGCACGTCGACAACGAGGCGCGCGACCGTGACCTGCCCTCGCTCGAGGCGAAGATCACGAACGAGAAGAGCGCGATCGAGCAGCGCCGCGACGTCGACGTCGAGGCCAGGCAGTCCAAGCTGGAGAAGGACCTGGCCGAGCTCGAGGCGGCCGGCGCCAAGGGCGACGCCCGGCGCAAGGTCAGGGAAGGCTCGGATCGCGAGTGCAAGCAGATCCGCGACCGCGCGCAGCGCGAGATCGACCGGATCGAGGAGGTCTGGAACAGGTTCAGGAACCTGAAGGTCCAGGACCTCGAGGGCGACGAGTTGCTCTACCGCGAGATGCGGGATCGGTTCGGCCGGTTCTTCCGCGGCGGCATGGGCGCCCAGGCGATCCAGGAGCGGGTCGGCAGCTTCGACCTCGAGGCCGAGGCCGCCAGCCTGCGCGAGACGATCAGGACCGGCAAGGGCCAGCGTAAGGCGCGGGCGCTCAAGCGGCTGAAGGTCGTCTCGGCGTTCCTGAACACCACCAACAGCCCGCTGGGCATGGTGCTCGACTGCATCCCGGTGATCCCGCCTGACCTGCGGCCGATGGTCCAGCTCGACGGCGGCAGGTTCGCGACGTCGGACCTGAACGATCTGTACCGGCGCGTCATCAACAGGAACAACAGGCTCAAGCGGCTGCTGGACCTGGGAGCGCCAGAGATCATCGTGAACAACGAGAAGCGGATGCTCCAGGAGGCCGTGGACTCGCTGTTCGACAACGGCCGGCGAGGCCGGCCGGTCACCGGGCCAGGCAACCGCCCGCTCAAGTCGCTGTCCGACATGCTCAAGGGCAAGCAGGGCCGGTTCCGCCAGAACCTGCTCGGCAAGCGCGTCGACTACTCGGGCCGCAGCGTCATCGTGGTCGGCCCGCAGCTCAAGCTGCACCAGTGCGGCCTGCCGAAGGAGATGGCGGTCGAGCTGTTCAAGCCGTTCGTGATGAAGCGGCTGGTCGACCTCAACCATGCGCAGAACATCAAGTCGGCCAAGCGGATGGTGGAGCGCGCCAGGCCGGTCGTGTGGGACGTGCTCGAAGAGGTCATTCGCGAGCACCCGGTGCTGCTGAACCGCGCGCCGACCCTGCACCGGCTGGGCATCCAGGCCTTCGAGCCGCAGCTGGTCGAGGGCAAGGCGATCCAGATCCACCCGCTGGTCTGCACCGCGTTCAACGCGGACTTCGACGGCGACCAGATGGCGGTGCACGTGCCGCTGTCCGCCGAGGCGCAGGCCGAGGCCAGGATCTTGATGCTGTCGACCAACAACATCCTCAAGCCGGCCGACGGCAAGCCGGTGACCATGCCCACCCAGGACATGATCATCGGAATCTACTGCCTGACCAGGATGACGCCAGACACCCCTGGCACCGGCCGGGTGTTCGGCGGGCTGTCCGAGGCGCTGATGGCCTACGACCGTGGCGACCTTGACCTGCAGGCCGAGGTCACCGTGCGGCTCCGCGACGCGGCCCCGCCGGCTGGTTTCGCGGCGCCCGAGGGCTGGGAGCCTGGCCAGCAGTTCAGGCTGACCACCACGCTCGGCCGCTGCCTGTTCAACGAGACGCTGCCTGACGACTACCCGTTCGTGAACTACGAGGTGGGCAAGAAGCAGCTCTCGGTCATCGTCAATGAGCTCGCCGAGAAGTACCCGAAGGTGGAGGTCGCCGCGGCGCTCGACAAGCTCAAGGACGCCGGCTTCCACTGGGCCACCAGGGCCGGGGTCACGATCGCGATCGAGGACGTGGTCGCGCCGCCGAACAAGGCGGCCATCTTGGACACCTACGAGAAGCGGGCCGAGAAGGTGCAGCGTGAGTACGAGCGCGGCCTGATCACCGACGACGAGCGGCGCCAGGAGCTGATCGAGATCTGGACGCACGCCACGGCTGACGTGGCGCAGGACATGGAGGCGGCTTTCCCTGAGACCAACCCGGTCTGGATGATGGTCAACTCCGGTGCCCGAGGCAACCAGATGCAGGTCAGGCAGATCGCCGGCATGCGCGGCCTGGTCTCCAACCCCAAGGGCGAGACGATCCCGCGGCCGATCAAGTCCAGCTTCCGCGAGGGCTTGTCGGTGGTCGAGTACTTCATCTCGACGCACGGCGCGCGCAAGGGCCTGGCCGACACGGCGCTGCGCACCGCGGACTCCGGCTACCTGACCAGGCGGCTGGTGGACGTGGCGCAGGACGTGATCGTCCGCGAGGAGGACTGCGGCACCGACCGGTCGCTGGCCATGAAGATCGCCGAGAAGGACTCATCCGGCGCCAAGCCAGTGCTGCGCAAGCTGCCCAACATCGAGAACACGGGCACTGGGCGGTCGCTGGCCGAGGACGTGGCCGACGCGGACGGCAACGTCCTGGCTACGGTTGACACCGACCTGACCGAGTCGCTGATCGAGGCGATGGTCAGCGCCGGGGTGGATTCGGTGCGCACCTTCAGCGTGCTGGTCTGCCAGGCCAAGGTCGGCGTCTGCGCCAAGTGCTACGGTCGGTCGCTGGCCACGGGCAAGCGGGTCGACGTCGGCGAGGCGGTCGGCATCATCGCCGCCCAGTCGATCGGCGAGCCCGGTACCCAGCTGACGATGCGTACCTTCCACACTGGCGGCGTGGCCGGCCTGGACATCACCCACGGCTTGCCCCGCATCCAGGAACTGTTCGAGGCCAGGATCCCCAAGGGCATGGCGCCGATCAGCGAGGTGGACGGCACGGTCAAGATCGAGGAGCCGGAGAAGGCGCGGAAGATCATCATCACGCCGGACGACGGCTCGGAGGACGTCCCGTACCAGGTGTCGATCCGCTCGCGGCTGCTCGTCGCCGACGGCGACCGCGTCAAGGTCGGCCAGCAGCTAATCGCCGGCGCGGTGAACCCGCACGAGGTGCTGCGCATCCTGGGCTCGCGCGAGGTGCAGCTGCACCTGGTGCACGAAGTCCAGGAGGTCTACCGGTCGCAGGGCGTGTCGATCCACGACAAGCACATCGAGATCATCATCAGGCAGATGCTCAAGCGCGTGAACGTGCTGGAGTCCGGTGACACCGAACTGCTGCCAGGGGAACTGGTCGAGCGGCCGCGGTTCGAGGAGATCAACCGCTCGATCGTGGAGTCCGGCGGAACCTCGGCGGCTGGCCGTCCGGTCCTGATGGGGATCACCAAGGCGTCGCTGGCCACCGAGTCGTGGCTGTCGGCGGCATCGTTCCAGGAGACCACCAGGGTGCTCACCGACGCGGCGATCCACGCCAGGTCGGACTCCCTGGTCGGCCTCAAGGAGAACGTGATCATCGGCAAGCTGATCCCGGCCGGGACCGGCATGCAGCGCTACCGCGCGCTGCGGGTGGAGCCCAAGGAGGACGCGAGAGCGGCGGCCTACCCGGCCGCTACCTACGGCAACGAGGTCAACTACCCGTTCGGCGCTCCCACGCACGAGTCGGTGCCGCTCGAGGAGTACGACTTCGGCGCGTACCAGAGGTAATCAGCGCGATTCTGCGGGAGCCCGGTCCAGAAGTCGGACCGGGCTCCCGTAATTCTCGGCCGCCTGACAACCATTGGCGCCGTCAGTTACGTCTGAACTGTCAGGCGGACGGAGGCTGGGATGCGGGCAGCGGACGACGAGGACTTCACCGCGTTCGTCGCTGCCGCGTCTCGCCGCCTGCTGCGCAGCGCATATCTCATCACCGGCAACACCGATGAGGCACAAGACCTCCTGCAGGTTGCCCTGGAGCGGACCTACCGGCACTGGCCCTCGGTGCGGCGGCGGGATGCACCCGAGGCATACGCCCGCAGGGTCCTGGTCAATGCGGCAACGGACGCGTGGCGGCGCAGCGGAAACAGGCACGTGGCTCTGGACGAGGCGCAGATGCCGGCGCTCGAGGACCCAGACCTCGCTGGCATCCCGAGCCGCGAGGCGCTGTTGCGCCGGGTCCGCGAGCTGCCGGCGGGCCAGCGCGCGGTGCTCGTCTTGCGTTACTTCGACGACCTGACCGAGGTGGAGACCGCGCGCGCCCTCGGGTGCTCAATCGGCACCGTCAAGTCGCAGCACGCCAGGGCCATGGCGCGCCTGCGGCGGCAGTTGCCGGACAGGAGGTCGCTATGACTGCGGATATCGAGGCCGAGCTCCGCGCCGCGTTCGAAGAGGCGAGCGACTCTGTTGTGCCGCGCCCTGATCTTGAGATCCGGGTCCGGCGCGCGGCCCGGCAGCGCAGGCGTGCGCTCGCGGTCGCCGCGGTGCTGGTCGCGGGCGGGGTGGCGGTGGGAGGTTACCTGGTTGCCGCCAAGGCCGTGGCTTCGCACGGCAGGCCGCCGCCCGTGACTATTCACCATCGGGCAGGCCGCCAGTTCGTCACGTCGGCCGGAGGCGATGCGATCGCGGCGGACAGCCGGATGATCTATGTTGCCACCGGCGACCATCCGGGCGCGGCGCTGAACGCCTACAGCCAGGCGACCGGCCGGCTGGTTCGCCGGGTTGGCATTCCGGCCATGCCGAGTGCGCTGCGGATCGGGCCCGACGGCTCGGTGTGGGTGGCGTTTTACCCGGATCAGAACGGCGGCGGTACCGGCGTCTGGCGGCTGAGCCCCGACCTGGCCATGCGGTCCGGCATCAATCTCGGCACCAGGCAGTATTTCGGAGCGGCTCCCTTTGATGTCCTCGTGATGAGCGCGGACACCGCTGTGCTCGGAACCGACCACGGCATTGGCGTCTTGCGGCTGCCGGTTCCCGGACAATCCGGCCGGGCAACCGTGCGCTGGCGACGATTCACACCGGCCGTGCGCCAGGGCTTTCCCACGGAGCTCTTCCCGCTGGCCGGACGGGTGGCGGTCGGCTGGGTTACCGACGACGGCCGGCACGCCATCTCCATCCCTGGCCGGGCGCGCCCGGTCTACCGGGCGCGGGTCAGCTCCATCGCCGCCGAGTCGAACGGTCTGTGGCTCACGACCGTCCAGCTGAACGACACCTCCGCAGGACACTTGATCCGGCTCGACGCGGAGCTGCGCCTGGTCACGCCGCCCGCCATCACCGAGAATCGGGTCCTGGCGCACGCCGAGCGGGTTTGGGCGGAAGGCACGACGGTCTGGGTTCTGACAGCCGGGTCACGGTCGGTCTCGTGCTTCGGCTACCACGGCGGCCATGTCGGGGCGGTCGGAGTCGTCCGCACCCGCCTCCCGGTCTCGGATCTGGCCGCATCGCCAGGCACGGTGTACGTACTCAACTCGATCGGCGTGGTCGGCTACGCGATCCCGGCGGCGTGTCGCTGAGCCGGTTAGCCGCTGAGCCGGCAAGCCGCTGAGTGGACCCGCGCGGCCAACTGCCGCGCTTGCCGGGTATCTGGCACCCGTGGTGGCCGGCATCGGCTATGATGGAGCGTCGCTGAGGCAGAAGACCGGCCCGCTTTGACCACGGTGGTCAGCGTTAGGTATTCTGGTTCTTCGTGCCCGTGATTGCGGGCATGCGCGTCTGTGAACCGTGATCTGGCCGCCAGGCCGGGGGTTCCAGGGGGTCGCCCCCTTGGACTAACCGCAGTGGTGGCCGATCGCAGGGCCGGGCGCGTGCGACCTTCCTCCCCGTCATCCGGGCCGCTCTCGCGGCCCAGGTGCGCCGCGAAAGCGGCGACACGCCCGAGCGCGGGGGTCGGGCCAAGCAGACCAAAGTCTGTGCCGCGATGCCGATCGCTGCCCTGCTCGCAGGGGCGCCGGACAGCAACGCGGAGCAGTTCAGCAGAGCGACAGCGGAACGACGGAACAGAAGACGGAGACGCGGTGCCCACGATCCAGCAGCTGGTCCGCAAGGGCAGGCAGGACAAGGTAGCCAAGAACAAGACCCCGGCGCTTAAGGGGAGCCCGCAGCGTCGTGGCGTCTGCACGCGCGTCTACACGACAACGCCCAAGAAGCCGAACTCCGCGCTCCGCAAGGTCGCCAGGGTCAGGCTGACCAGCCACGTGGAAGTCACGGCCTACATCCCCGGTGTCGGCCACAACCTCCAGGAGCACTCGATCGTGCTGGTTCGCGGCGGACGAGTGCGCGACCTCCCCGGCGTGCGCTACAAGATCATCCGCGGTTCGCTCGATACCCAGGGCGTGCGCAACCGCAAGCAGGCCCGCAGTCGTTACGGCGCGAAGAAGGAGAAGAGCTGAGATGCCGCGTAAGGGCCCCGCGACCAAGCGTCAGCTGGTCACCGATCCGGTCTACGGCTCGCCGCTGGTCACCGCGCTGGTGAACAAGGTGCTGCGGGCCGGCAAGCGCTCGCTGGCCGAGCGGATCGTCTACGGCGCGCTCGAGGGCTGCCGCGACAAGACGGGCAACGACCCGGTCGTGACGCTCAAGCGCGCGCTCGACAACGTCAAGCCGACGCTCGAGGTCCGCAGCAGGCGAGTCGGTGGCGCGACCTACCAGGTCCCCATCGAGGTCCGCGCCTCGCGCAGCACCACGCTGGCGCTGCGCTGGCTGGTCTCCTACTCGCGGTCGCGCCGCGAGAAGACGATGACCGAGCGGCTGATGAACGAGCTGCTCGACGCGAGCAACGGGCTCGGCGCCAGCGTCAAGCGCCGCGAGGACATGCACAAGATGGCCGAGTCCAACAAGGCGTTCGCCCACTACCGCTGGTAGTGGCGGGAACAACACAGAACTAGCAAGGAACGAGGATCAGACACAGTGGCCGCCATAGCTACCGCCACCGAGCTGGCCAGGGTCCGGAACATCGGGATCATGGCTCATATCGACGCGGGCAAAACGACGACGACCGAGCGGATCCTGTTCTACACCGGCATCAACTACAAGATCGGCGAGGTCCACGAGGGCGCCGCCACCATGGACTGGATGGAGCAGGAGCAGGAGCGCGGCATCACGATCACCTCGGCCGCGACCACCTGCATGTGGCGCGATCACACCATCAACATCCTGGACACGCCGGGTCACGTGGACTTCACCGTCGAGGTGGAGCGCTCGCTTCGGGTGCTCGACGGCGCCGTGGCTGTGTTCGACGGCGTAGCCGGGGTGGAGCCGCAGTCCGAGACCGTCTGGCGCCAGGCTGACCGGTACCGCGTGCCGCGGGTCTGCTTCGTCAACAAGATGGACCGGGTCGGCGCGGAATTCCATCGCTGTGTCGAGATGATCACGGACCGGCTCGGCGCCACGCCGCTGGTGGTCCAGCTGCCCTGGGGCGTGGAGTCCGACTTCCGCGGCATCATCGACTTGGTCAGGATGCGCGCGCTGCTCTGGAAGAGCGAGGGCAAGGGCGAGGACTACGAGGTCACCGACATCCCGCCGGACCACCTGGAAGCTGCCAGGGAGTGGCGCGACAACTTGCTCGAGTGCATCGCGGAGAACGACGAGGAGATGATGGAGCTGTACCTCGAGGGCACCGAGCCCGACGTGGAGCAGCTTGTCGCCGCCATCAGGCGCGCGACCATCGCGAGTGCGATCACCCCGGTGCTGTGCGGCAGCGCGTTCAAGAACAAGGGCGTCCAGCCGATGCTCGACGCGATCGTCGAGTTGCTGCCGAGCCCGGTGGACGTCCCGGCGATCCACGGGCACTCGGTGGGCGCCGACCCCGTCGACGTGGTGCGGCACCCGGACCCGGCCGAGCCGTTCTCCGCGCTGGCGTTCAAGATCATGTCCGACCAGCACCTCGGCAAGCTGACCTACCTGCGGGTCTACTCGGGCACCATGGAGGCCGGCTCGTCAGTGCTGAACTCCACCAAGGGCCGCAAGGAGCGGATCGGCAAGATCTACCAGATGCACGCCAACAAGCGCGAGGAGCGCCCGTCGGCCGTGGCCGGGCAGATCGTGGCCGTGATGGGCCTGAAGGACACCACGACCGGCGACACCCTGGCCGACGCGAGCAAGCCGGTCATCCTGGAGTCGATGACGTTCCCGGCTCCGGTGATCAACGTCGCGATCGAGCCGAGGACCAAAGGCGACCAGGACCGGCTCGGGACGGCGATCCAGCGGCTGGCCGAGGAGGACCCGACCTTCCAGGTCAGGACCGACGAGGAGACCGGCCAGACGATCATCGCGGGCATGGGCGAGTTGCATCTTGAGGTGCTCGTCGAGCGGATGAAGCGGGAGTTCAGGGTCGAGGCCAACATCGGCCGGCCCCAGGTCGCCTACCGCGAGACGATCCGCAGGAAGGTCGAGAAGGTCGAGTACACCCACAAGAAGCAGACGGGTGGCTCTGGCCAGTTCGGCCGGGTGATCATCAACCTGGAGCCGACCGGCGGCGACGGCGGCGGCTATGAGTTCGAGAACAAGGTCACCGGCGGCCGGATCCCGCGCGAGTACATCCCGTCCGTGGACACCGGCTGCCAGGAGGCCGCCGAGTTCGGCGTGCTCGCGGGGTACCCGATGGTGGACGTGAAGGTCACCCTGACCGACGGCGCCTACCACGAAGTTGACTCCTCCGAGCTGGCCTTCAAGATCGCCGGATCCATGGCGTTCAAGAAGGCGGCGGGACGGGCCGACCCTGTCCTGCTCGAGCCGGTGATGGCGGTCGAGGTCACGACTCCAGACGATTACATGGGGGAGGTCATCGGCGACCTGAACAGTCGCCGCGGCCAGATCCAGGCCATGGAGGAGCGGACCGGGGCACGAGTGGTTACGGCCCTCGTGCCGTTGTCCGAGATGTTCGGCTACGTAGGTGACCTGCGCAGCCGGACGCAGGGCCGGGCGAACTACAACATGCAGTTCGACTCGTACGCCGAGGTCCCGCCCAGCATCGCCAAGGAAATCATCGCCAAGGCACGAGGCGAGTAGTCAGCAACACCCAGTCCAAGCAGCCATAAGCAGCCGGCGCCCCGCGTGAGCGCCAGACCCCCACGACAGTGGGGACCGATCGCAACGAGGAGACACCAGTGGCGAAGGCCAAGTTCCAGCGGACCAAGCCGCACGTCAACATCGGCACCATCGGGCACATCGACCACGGGAAGACGACTCTGACCGCGGCGATCACCAAGGTGCTGCACGACAAGTTCCCCGACGTCAACCCGTTCACTCCCTTCGACCAGATCGACAACGCGAAGGAAGAGAAGGAGCGCGGGATCACGATCTCGATCTCGCACGTCGAGTACCAGACCGAGAAGCGCCACTACGCGCACGTTGACTGCCCTGGTCACGCCGACTACATCAAGAACATGATCACCGGTGCCGCGCAGATGGACGGCGCGATTCTGGTGGTCGCCGCGACCGACGGCCCGATGCCGCAGACTCGCGAGCACGTGCTGCTGGCCCGCCAGGTCGGCGTGCCGTACATCGTGGTCGCGCTGAACAAGGCCGACATGGTCGACGACGAGGAGATCCTCGAGCTCGTCGAGCTCGAGGTGCGCGAACTGCTGTCCGTGTACGAGTTCCCCGGTGACGACGTTCCGGTGATCCGGGTATCGGCGCTGAAGGCGCTCGAGGGCGACGCCGAGTGGGGCGCGAAGGTTCTCGAGCTCATGAACGCCTGCGACGACTCGATCCCCGAGCCGGTCCGCGACACGGAGAAGCCGTTCCTGATGCCGGTCGAGGACGTGTTCTCGATCACCGGCCGTGGCACCGTGGTGACCGGCCGGATCGAGCGCGGCGTCATCCACACCGGCGACGAGGTCGAGATCATCGGCATCAAGGAGAAGGCGACCAAGTCCACGGTCACCGGCGTCGAGATGTTTCACAAGATCCTGGACGAGGGCCAGGCCGGCGACAACGCCGGGCTGCTGCTCCGGGGCATCAAGCGCGAGGAGGTGGAGCGCGGCCAGGTCATCATCCGGCCGGGCACCAACACCCCGCACACCCAGTTCGAGGCGCAGGTCTACATCCTGTCCAAGGACGAGGGCGGCCGGCACACGCCGTTCTTCAACAACTACCGTCCGCAGTTCTACTTCCGCACCACAGACGTGACGGGCGTTGTCAGCCTGCCGGAGGGCACCGAGATGGTGCTGCCCGGTGACAACACCGAGATGAAGGTGGAGCTGATCCAGCCGATCGCGATGGAAGAGGGTCTGCGGTTCGCCATCCGTGAGGGCGGGCGGACTGTGGGCGCGGGGCGGGTTATCAACATCCAGAAGTAGGGCGCGCTCGGTACCGAGGGGCTCCCGGCGCGGCCTGAAACGGCACGCGCCGGGAACCCTCGGCACCTCGCTGAATGCGGCAAGGCAGTAACAGCAAGATCAAGATCAAGACCAGGACCAATCCATAGCAGCGACTGAGGGTAAGGACAGAGGCCACGATGGCGGGAGAGAAGATCCGCATTCGGCTGAAGAGCTATGACCACGAGGTCATCGATAGCTCGGCGCGGAAGATAGTCGACACCGTCATGCGGACCGGTGCGAAGGTGGTCGGGCCTGTGCCGCTGCCGACGGAGAAGAACGTCTACTGCGTGATCCGGTCGCCGCACAAGTACAAGGACTCGCGTGAGCACTTCGAGATGCGCACGCACAAGCGGCTGATCGACATCATCGACCCGACGCCGAAGACCGTCGACGCCCTGATGCGGCTCGACGTGCCAGCCGGCGTCGACATCCAGATCAAGCTTTGAGGGACCCACGGAGATGACCAAGCAAGTCAGAGGAGTGCTGGGCACCAAGCTCGGCATGACCCAGGTCTTCGACAGCGACGGGAAGATCGTTCCCGTCACCGTCGTGGCCGCGGGTCCGTGTGTCGTGACGGCCGTGCGGAGCGCGGACGCCGACGGTTACTCGGCCGTGCAACTGGGCTTCGGCGACATCGACCCGCGCAAGGTCAACAAGCCCAAGGCGGGAGTATTCGCCAAGGCAGGGGTGACGCCGCGCCGGTACCTGGTGGAGTTGCGCACCGACGACGCGTCGGAGTACACGCTCGGCCAGGAGGTCACGGCAGAGACGTTCGAGGCCGGCGAGATCATCGACGTGACGGCTACGAGCAAGGGCAAGGGCTTCGCCGGCGTCATGAAGCGGCACGGCTTCCGCGGCCTGTCGTCCTCGCACGGCACCCAGCGCAAGCACCGCTCGCCCGGATCGATCGGCGGCTGCGCGTACCCCGGTCACGTCTTCAAGGGCATGAAGATGGCCGGCCGGATGGGCGGCGAGCGCACCACCGTGCTGAATCTGACGCTGCACGGCGTGGACGCCGGCAAGGGCCTGTTGCTGATCAAGGGCGCCGTGCCCGGCCCGGCTGGCGGCCTGGTGCTGGTCCGCAGCGCGGTCAAGTCCCCGGCCGGCGCGAGTACACGAGAGGCGGGTGCGGCTCGATGAGCCCGGCATCGAAAGGCGCGGACTCCAGCCCGCAGGAGCCGGAATCCGCTGCCGAGGTAACCGAGGAGACGACCGCGGCGGCCGCGGCTGAGCAGGCCACTGAGTCGGCCCCGGCCGCTGAGGTGACCGAGGCTGAGGCGAGCGACGCTGACGCGAGCGAGGCTGAGGCGAAAGAGGCTGAGGCCAAGCCGGCCAGGCGGCGCGCCACCGCGGCGTCGTCCGCGGCGAAGCAGCCAGCCGAGTCCGGTGCGGCGGCCAAGCCGGCCAGGAGCAGGGCCGCCAAGGCCCCGGCGAAGCCTGCGGCGAAGAAGGCCAAGGCCGCGGTAGCCAGCACAGAGGTCAAGGTCGACCTCCCGGCGGACATCTTCGACGCGAAGGTGAACGTGCCGCTGATCCACCAGGTGGTCGTGGCGCAGCAGGCGGCGGCCAGGCAGGGCACCCACGCCACCAAGACCCGCGGCGACGTCCGCGGCGGCGGCAGGAAGCCGTACCGGCAGAAGGGCACCGGCCGGGCCAGGCAGGGCTCCATTCGAGCGCCGCAGTTCACCGGCGGCGGGGTCGTGCACGGGCCGGTGTCGCGGTCGCACGCGATGAAGACGCCGAAGAAGATGAAGGCCGCCGCGCTGCGCGGTGCCCTGTCCGACCGGGCCAGGCACGGCCTGGTCCAGGTGGTCGAGGGATTCGTCGACGGCGACGCGCCGCGGACGACGGACGCGGTGTCCATGCTGACCGCGATCACCGGGGCGGCGGCCGGCACGGCCATGGTCCTGGTCGTCGCCGACGTCACGGACCAGCTCACCTGGAAGAGCCTGCGGAACGCGCGCGGCGTGCACCTGATCGACCCTGGCCAGCTGAATACGTACGACGTGCTGACCAGCGACCGCGTCGTATTCACCTCGGCCGCCTACGAGTCGTTCGTCGCGAGGGCCGGGGCCGCTGGCAGGCAGGAGGACGAGAAGCGATGAGCAAGATCTTCAACCACCGGGACATCCTGCTGCGGCCGGTCATCTCGGAGAAGAGCTACGGGCTCCAGGACGAGTTCAACAAGTACACGTTCATCGTCGACCCGCACGCCAACAAGACCCAGATCCGCCAGGCCGTCGAGGCGATCTTCCACGTCAAGGTCACCGGCGTGAACACGCTGAACCGGCCGGGCAAGCGCCGCAGGACCAGGGCCGGCTGGGGCAAGCGCCCCGACACCAAGCGCGCCATCGTCAGCCTCGCGGCGGGCGAGCGGATCGACATCGGCGGCCTGGGCAGCTAGCCGGAGAGCATAGGAGCTTAAGCAGACATGGGCATCCGCAGGTACAAGCCGACCACCCCGGGCAGGCGGGGCGCGAGCGGCTCGGACTTCGCCGAGGTGACGCGCACCGAGCCGGAGAAGTCACTGGTCCGGCCGCTGCACGGTCGCGGCGGCAGGAACGTGCACGGCCGGATCACGGTCAGGCACCAGGGCGGCGGGCACAAGCGCGCCTACCGGGTAATTGACTTCAGGCGCTCGGACAAGGACGGCGTGCCGGCCAAAGTCGCGCACATCGAGTACGACCCGAACCGGACCGCCAGGATCGCGCTGCTGCACTACGCCGACGGCGAGAAGCGCTACATACTCGCGCCAGCCGGCCTGCGCCAGGGTGACGTCGTGGAGAACGGGCACGGAGCGGACATCAAGACGGGCAACTGCCTCCCGCTGCGCTCGATCCCGACCGGCACCGTGGTGCACGCGATCGAGCTCAGGCCAGGCGGCGGAGCGAAGATCGCCAGGTCCGCAGGCTCCGGAGTCCAGTTGCTCGCCAAGGAAGGCAGGCACGCGCACCTGCGGATGCCGTCTGGCGAGATCCGGCTGGTCGACGCTGCCTGCCGGGCCACCATCGGCGAGGTCAGCAACGCCGAGCAGGGCAACATCAAGCTCGGCAAGGCCGGACGGAGCCGCTGGAAGGGCCGCAGGCCGAGCGTGCGCGGTGTGGCCATGAACCCGATCGACCACCCGATGGGCGGCGGCGAGGGCAAGACCTCGGGCGGCCGTCACCCGGTCAGCCCGTGGGGCAAGCCGGAAGGCCGTACCAGGCAGGCGCACAAGCCCAGCGACAAGCTCATCACCCGACGGCGCGCGAAGAAGAAGCGGTAGGAGTAGCCGACGATGCCTCGAAGCCTTAAGAAGGGCCCGTACGTCGATGACCACCTTTTGAAGAAGGTGGACACGCAGAACACCAAGGGCACCAAGAACGTGATCAAGACCTGGTCGCGCCGTTCGATGATCATCCCGGCGATGCTCGGCCACACGATTGCGGTGCACGACGGCCGCAAGCACGTGCCGGTGTTCGTCACCGAATCGATGGTCGGCCACAAGCTCGGTGAGTTCGCGCCGACCCGCACGTTCCGCAGCCACGTGAGAGACGACCGGCGCAGCCGCCGTTAGCGGCTGATCCCCTAGACGCTGACGCCGCAGCGCAGCCGACTGAGTAGAGAGCGAGGCAGGACCGATGGAAGCGAGGGCAAAGGCGCGGTACGTTCGCGTCACGCCGCGGAAGGCCCGCCGGGTGGTGGACCTGATCCGCGGGCTGCCTGCTGAGCAGGCGCAGGCGGTGCTGGCCTTCGCGCCGCAGTCCGCGAGCCAGACCGTCGGCAAGGTGCTGGCCAGTGCCATCGCCAACGCCGAGCACACCGGGCAAACCACCGCGTCCTCGCTGGTCGTGAGCCGTGCCTGGGTGGACGAGGGCCCCACGCTGAAGCGGTTCAGGCCGCGTGCGCAGGGTCGCGGCTACCGGATCAACAAGCGAACGAGCCATATCACGGTGATCGTCTCAGACGGCGGCGCCGGCCGCGCGGCGGACCGCAGCGCTGCCAATCGCAGGGAGAGGACCCGCTAGTGGGCCAGAAAGTGAACCCGCACGGGTTCCGGCTGGGCATCACCACCGACTTCAAGAGCCGGTGGTTCGCCGACAAGCTGTACAAGGACTACGTCGCGGAAGACGTCGCCATCCGCCGGATGCTGCAGCGCGGCATGGAGCGGGCTGGCATCTCCAAGGTGGAGATCGAGCGCGAGGACAAGGACAAGGTCAAGGTGTGGATTCACACCGCCAGGCCGGGAATTGTCATCGGCAGGCGCGGCGCCGAGGCAGACCGAATCAGGGGCGACCTGGAGAAGCTGACCGGGCGCCGGATCGAGCTGAACATCCTCGAGGTGAAGAACCCCGAGATCGACGCCCAGCTCGTCGCGCAGGGCGTCGCCGAGCAGCTGTCCAGCCGGGTCTCGTTCCGGCGGGCGATGCGCAAGGCGATGCAGACCGCGATGAAGGGCGGCGCCAAGGGGATCCGGGTGCAATGCGCCGGGCGTCTCGGCGGCGCGGAGATGTCGCGCTCGGAGTTCTACCGCGAGGGCCGGGTGCCGCTGCACACGCTGCGGGCCGACATCGACTACGGCTTCTACGAGGCCCGCACCACCTTCGGCCGGATCGGCGTCAAGGTCTGGATCTACCGCGGCGACGCCGCCCAGACGCGCGCGGAGCGCGAGGCGGTCGCGGCCGGGCTGCGTGCCGGACAGCGCCCGGGGGGCAGGGACCGGCCGCCATCTGGCGCGGCGCGGCGCGGCAGGCGGCCGGGATCGCCGGACGGCACCGATCGCGGCTCCAGGGGATCCGAGCAGGCTCCGGCCGGACAGCACGAGCCGCGCGGCCGTGCGGCCGAGGCGCAGGCCGCGCCCGGCGCCCAGGCCGCGGCGGGCGAGGAGGGCTGAGCCATGCTGATCCCCCGCAGGACCAAGCACCGCAAGCAGCACAGGCCGGACCGGTCTGGCGCTGCCAAGGGCGGCACCAGGGTGGCCTTCGGCGAGTACGGCATCCAGGCGGTCGAGCACTCGTATGTCACCAACCGGCAGATCGAGGCCGCCCGTATCGCGATGACCAGGCACATCCGCCGAGGCGGGAAGGTCTGGATCACCATCTACCCGGACCGGCCGCTGACCAAGAAGCCGGCCGAGACCCGGATGGGCTCGGGCAAGGGCGCACCGGAGTGGTGGATCGCCAACGTCAAGCCGGGGCGGGTGATGTTCGAGCTGTCCGGAGTACCGGAGCCCGTCGCCAGGGAGGCGCTTCGCAGGGCCATGCACAAGCTGCCCATGAAGTGCAAGTTCGTCAAGCGTGAGATGGGTGAGGCGTAATGGCCAAGGCACTGGCAGCGGCCGATCTGCGTGCCTCGACCGAGGACGAGCTGGACGACAAGCTGGCCGAGGCGAAGATCGAGCTGTTCAACCTGCGGTTCCAGGCGGCGACCGGCCAGCTGGAAAGCCACGGGCGGCTCCGCGCTGTGCGCAAGGAGATCGCCAAGATCTACACGGTCATGCGGGAGCGCGAGCTCGGCATCGTCACGCTGCAGGAGGCTGAATCAGATGAGTGAGGCTACGCAGGCCCCTGCGCAGACCCAGGCGCGTGGCTACCGCAAGGTCAGGGAAGGCCTTGTGGTCAGCGACAAGATGGACAAGACCGTCATCGTGATGGTGGAGGACCGGGTCAAGCACCCCAAGTACGGCAAGGTCATCCGCCGCACCCGAAAGTACGTCGCGCACGACGAGGAGAACGCCTGCGGTGTGGGCGATCGCGTCGTGCTCGCCGAAACCAGGCCGCTGTCGGCTACCAAGCGGTGGCGCGTGGCCAGGATCGTGGAGAAGGCGAAGTAACAGCAGCATCGGGCGCCGCGACCAGCACCGCCCGACCGAGACCACCAGCACCCCCGTGCGGGGCCCGCCCGACCGGGCGGCAGAGACAGAGCAAGCAGGAGTTGACGTGATCCAGCAGGAGTCGCGGCTCAAGGTCGCCGACAACACCGGTGCCAAGGAGCTCTTGTGCATCCGTGTGCTCGGCGGATCAGGCCGACGATACGCGGGCATCGGCGACGTCATCGTGGCCACCGTCAAGGACGCCCTGCCTGGAGCGGGCGTCAAGAAGGGCGACGTGGTCAAGGCGGTCGTGGTGCGCACGCGCAAGGAGCGGCGCCGCGGTGACGGCTCCTACATCCGCTTCGACGAGAACGCAGCGGTCCTGATCAGGGACGGCGGAGACCCGCGCGGCACCCGCATCTTCGGGCCGGTCGGCAGGGAACTGCGCGAGAAGCGGTTCATGCGGATCATCTCGCTGGCGCCGGAGGTGCTGTGATGGCGAGGAAGGCCAAGAGCATGAAGATCAAGAAGGGCGACCACGTGGTAGTGATCGCCGGCAAGGACATCGGCCGCGAGGGCACCGTGATCAGTGTCTATCCGGCGCAGCAGCGCGTGCTGGTGCAGGGCGTCAGCATGATCAAGAAGAACACGAAGGTGAACTACCAGGGCCGGCGTGGCGCCAAGGAGGGCGGCATCGTCCACCAGGAGGCGCCGATCCACGTGAGCAACGTCGCCCTGATCGACCCGGAGACGAAGAAGCCAGCCCGGGCCGGGTACCGGTTCGACGGCGAGAACAAGGTCCGGGTCATCCGGCCAAGCGGTAAGGACATCTGATGACTGCGACCCAGACACCCGAGGTGGCGCCGCCCAGGCTCAAGGAGCGGTACCAGGCCGAGATCGCGCCGGCGCTGCGCGAGGAATTCGGGCTCGCCAACGTCATGCAGATTCCCACGCTGACCAAGATCGTGGTCAACATGGGCGTCGGCGAGGCCGCCAGGGACGCCAAGCTGATCGAGGGCGCGGTGAAGGACCTGACGCTGATCACCGGCCAGAAGCCGGCCGTCGCCAGGGCCCGCAAGTCGATCGCGCAGTTCAAGCTCAGGGAGGGCATGCCGATCGGCGTGCACGTGACCCTGCGCGGCCAGCGGATGTGGGAGTTCTGCGACCGGCTGCTGTCGCTCGCGCTGCCCAGGATTCGCGACTTCCGCGGTCTGTCCGACCGCCAGTTCGACGGCCGGGGCAACTACACGTTCGGCCTGACCGAGCAGCTGATGTTCCACGAGATCAACCCTGATCAAGTGGACAGGCAGCGCGGCATGGATGTCACCCTCGTCACCACCGCGTCCACCGATGAGCAGGGCCGTTCGCTGCTGCGACGGCTCGGCTTCCCGTTCAAGGAGAACTGAGTAGTGGCGAAGAAGAGCCTGATCGCCAAGGCTGGGCGCAAGCCCAAGTTCGAGGTGCGCGCCTACACGAGGTGCTCACGGTGCGGGCGGCCGCGTGCCGTCTACCGCAAGTTCGGCCTGTGCCGGATCTGCTTCCGCACCATGGCGCATCGCGGCGAGCTGCCTGGCATCACCAAATCAAGCTGGTAGCCGCCACCAGGCGACAGCCAGCCATCGGGGCGCGCGAGCGCCGAGGGATAGGCGCGTCAGCGCCGACGGATAGGCGCGTCAGCGCCACAGGAAGACAGAACCGGGCGCTCCGGCGCCCGCCGACTACGTCGCAGGTCCACTGCGGGGGTCTGGGGGTCGTCCCCCAGGAGACCGCAGCGGAAACCGCGACGAGGAGAGGCCACCAGGCCATGACAATGACCGACCCGGTCGCGGACATGCTGACCCGTCTGCGCAACGCCAATTCCGCATATCACGATGCCGTGACCATGCCGCATTCAAAGATCAAGGTGCACATCGCCGAGATACTCCAGCAGGAGGGATACATCGCCGGCTGGAAGGTCGAGGACGCGGAGGTCGGCAAGCACCTGATCGTCGCGCTGAAGTACGGGCCTACCAGGGAGCGCTCGATCGCGGGGATCAAGCGGGTCTCCAAGCCGGGCCTGCGGGTGTACGCACGCAAGGACAACCTGCCCAGGGTGCTCGGCGGACTGGGCGTCGCGATCATCTCGACGTCGGCCGGCCTGATGACCGACCGGCAGGCAAAGAAAAATGGCGTGGGCGGGGAAGTCCTCGCCTACGTCTGGTAGGGGAGCTGACGATGTCACGAATCGGACGGATGCCCGTCGTCGTGCCCGCCGGCGTGGACGTGACCATCAGCGGTCGCGACGTGACCGTGAAGGGCCCGAAGGGCACCCTCAGCCTCGTGGTCGCGGTGCCGATCGAGGTCAAGCAGGACGACGGCGTCATCACTGTGACCAGGCCGTCGGACGAGGGCGAGATCAGGGCGCTGCACGGGCTGTCCCGCTCGCTGATCGCGAACATGGTGACCGGGGTGACTGCCGGCTACGCCAAGACAATGGAGATCGTCGGCGTCGGCTACCGCGTACAGGCCAAGGGCCAGGACCTGGAGTTCGCACTTGGCTTCAGCCACCCCGTGGTGGTGCGGCCGCCGGACGGAATCTCGTTCCGGGTGGAGACTCCGACCAGGTTCGTGGTCGAGGGCATCGACAAGCAGCAGGTCGGCGAGGTCGCCGCGAACATTCGCAAGCTACGCAAGCCCGACCCTTACAAGGGCAAGGGCGTGCGGTACTCCGGCGAGCAGATTCGCCGCAAGGCCGGGAAGGCTGGTAAGTAAGACATGGCTGGCACCAGGACCACGGCGCACGTGCGCAGCAAGAGCCGCACGTCGGCACGGGCCGCGTCGCGCACCAGGCGGCACCTGCGGGTACGCAAGAAGATCTCGGGCAGCGCAGTGCGGCCCAGGCTGGTCGTGACTCGCTCGGCAAGGAACATCTACGCCCAGCTCATCGATGACGTGGCGGGCCGGACGCTGGCCGCTGCCTCCACTTTGGAGGCAGATGTCCGCGAGGCCAGCGGTGACAAGAAATCCAAGGCGCATCAGGTGGGCAAGCTGCTCGCCGAGCGCGCCGCAGGTGCGGGGATCGGCTCCGCTGTGCTGGACCGTGGCGGCAATGCCTACCACGGCAGGATCGCAGCGCTCGCCGACGGCGCGCGCGAAGGCGGGCTGGCCCTGTGAGCACGAGCAACGAGAGAAGGACAGTCTGATGGCATCACCCGCACGGCGCGGTTCCGGGCCCGGCAGCGGCGGTGGCGGCGGAGAGCGCCGCGACCGCCGTGATGACCGCCGTGGCGGCGCCGACAAGGGCACCGCGTACCTTGAGCGCGTCGTCACCATCAACCGGGTGGCCAAGGTCGTCCAGGGTGGCCGGCGCTTCAGCTTCACGGCCCTCGTCGTGGTCGGTGACGGCAACGGCATGGTCGGCGTGGGCTACGGCAAGGCCAAGGAGGTGCCCGCGGCGATCGCCAAGGGCGTCGAGGCCGCCAAGAAGTCCTTTTTCAAGGTGCCGAGGATCGGCGGTACGATTCCGCACACGGTGACCGGCGAGGACACCGCGGGAGTCGTGCTGCTCAAGCCGGCCAGCCCGGGAACCGGCGTCATCGCCGGCGGCCCGGTGCGGGCCGTGCTGGAGTGCGCGGGCGTACACGACGTGCTGTCGCGCTCGCTCGGATCGTCCAACCCGATCAACGTGGTGCACGCCACCGTCGCGGCGCTGAAGGGCCTGTCGAGGCCCGAGGAGATCGCCGCCAGGCGCGGCCTGCCGATCGAGCACGTCGCCCCCGCGGCCATGCTCAGGGCGCGGGCGGCCGCGGCGGCCGCGGCCGGCGAGCCAAGCAGCTAGCGGTTCCCAGGGATCACACCCCGGGGCCGGCAACAGCGGGAGCAGGAGATGGCAGAGCTGAAGGTAACCCAGACCAAGTCGAAGATCGGCGGCACGAAGGCGCAGCGCGACTCGCTGCGCTCGCTCGGGCTGCACCGGATCGGCGAGAGCGTCATCAAGGCCGACCGGCCGGAGATCCGCGGCATGATCAAGGTGGTTCGCCACCTGGTCGCCGTGGAGGAGGTGCAGTAGAACGTGGCTAACAACGAGACGGGCGGCCAGGCGAAACAGGGCGGCAAGGCGGGCCTGAAGGTCCATCACCTGCGGCCAGCACCTGGCGCCCATACCCCCAAGACCCGCGTGGGCCGTGGTGAAGCGTCCAAGGGCAAGACGGCCGGACGGGGCACCAAGGGCAGCAAGGCCAGGACCAGCGTGTCGCCTGCCTTCGAGGGTGGCCAGATGCCACTGCACCGCAGGCTGCCGAAGCTGAAGGGCTTCTCCAACGCGCGATTCAAGACCACCTACCAGGTCGTCAACCTGGACCGGCTCGCCGTCCTTTACCCGTCCGGCGGCGACGTGACGCCAGAGGATCTCGCGGCGCGGGGCGCCGTCCGAGGCGGTGAGCTTGTCAAGGTCCTCGGATCCGGCGAGGCGGTCAGCGGCCTGCGGGTCTCGGCGCACGCGTTCTCGGCCACCGCGGTCGAGAAGATCACTGCGGCCGGGGGCACGACGACGCGGCTCTGAGTGAGCCGCCCGAGTGCCTGCCCGCGGTACATAGGATGCAGGCAGGCTGCCGCAGTCCGTTGCGCGCGTTAGACTTCGGCGTGCGTGTCGCACTTTGCTACGCGGCGCTCGGCTCACTGGCCAGCATTGCTGGCCAGGCCGCCAGCGACAAGGAGCGGCAGATGACGTTGACCCTTCGACCACAGGACGGCGCATGCTGACCGCGTTCTACCAGGCCTTCCGGACGCCGGACCTGCGTAAGAAGCTGCTCTTCACGCTTTTCATCATCATCGTCTTCCGGCTCGGCGCGTCGCTGCCGACGCCAGGAGTCTCCGAGAGCGCGGTGCACGCCTGCGTCGCCAGCGCTACCAAGACCGGCATTCTCGGCCTGGTGAACCTGCTCAGCGGCGGCGCGCTGCTGCGGCTGACGGTCTTCGCGCTCGGCATCATGCCGTACATCACCGCGAGCATCATCCTCCAGCTGCTCGCCGTGGTGATCCCCAGGCTCGAGACGCTGCGCCAGGAAGGCGCGTCGGGCACCGCGAAGATCACGCAGTACACCAGGTACCTGACCATCGGCCTGGCGATACTTCAGTCCACCGCGATCATCGCGCTGGCCGAGAGCGGCAACCTGTTCTCCAGCTGCAACCAGAACCTGATCCCCAACCGCAGCGTCTTCACGATCGGCACGATGGTCATCTGCATGACCGCGGGCACCGCGGTGATTATGTGGCTGGGCGAGCTGATCACCGACCGCGGCGTCGGCAATGGCATGTCACTGATGATCTTCACCCAGGTCATTGCCGTGATCCCCGGCCAGCTCGGCCAGATCATGGCCACCGAGGGCGCGTTCATCTTCCTGCTGGTGCTGGGGGTCGGCGTGCTCATCGTCGCCGCGGTGGCGTTCATGGAGCAGGCGCAGCGGCGAATCCCGGTGCAGTACGCCAAGCGGATGGTCGGCAGGAAGATGTACGGCGGCACGTCCACCTACATCCCGCTCAAGGTGAACCAGGCCGGCGTCATCCCGGTCATCTTCGCCTCGTCCCTGCTGTACATCCCCGCGCTGGCCGCGAACCTGTTTGGCAAGCAGACGGCCACGGGCGGCTGGACGGTCTGGGTGCAGACGCACCTAGTGCGGGGCGACGACCCGTACTACATACTCGGCTTCTTCGCGCTGATCATCCTGTTCACGTACTTCTACGTCTCGATCACGTTCAATCCTGACGAGGTGGCCGAGAACATGCGGAAGGCCGGCGGGTTCATCCCTGGCATCAGACCGGGCGGACCGACGGCGGGTTACCTCCGCTTCGTGCTGAACCGGCTGACCGCACCAGGCTCGCTTTACCTGGGTGTCGTGGCGATCATCCCGATGCTGGCCATCGCGCTGGTCCACGCCGGCAATCAGTTCCCCTTGGGCGGCACGAGCATCCTGATCGCCGTTGGAGTCGGCCTCGATACGGTCAAGCAGATCGAGAGCCAGCTGCAACAGCGAAACTACGAGGGCTTCCTCAGGTAGTGCGAGTCGTCCTCGTAGGGCCACCCGGTGCGGGCAAGGGGACTCAGGCCCAGTTCATCGCCTCGCACCTGGCGATACCGAAGGTATCGACAGGTGACATCTTCCGTGACAACGTCAGCGCAGGCACCGAACTCGGCCGGCAGGCTCAGTCGTTCATGGAACGCGGTGACCTCGTCCCTGACGAGGTCACCGTTGCCATGGTGGCTGGCCGGCTGCAAGAGGAGGACGCCCAGGCCGGCTTTCTGCTCGACGGGTTCCCGCGCAACGTGCCGCAAGCCGAGACGCTCAAGAAGATGCTGGCCGACTGGGGGATGCGCCTGGACCTCGTGCTCGAACTGGTGGTCGACCACGACGAGGTGATCAGGAGGCTATCCGGCAGGCGCACCTGCCGGAAGTGCGGCCGTGTCTGGCATATCGCATTCGACCCGCCCTCGGTGGCCGGCAAGTGCGACGAGTGCGGCGGCGAGCTATTCCAGCGCGACGACGACCGCGAGGAAACGATCAGGCACCGGCTCGAGGTGTACCAGGTGCAGACGCAGCCGCTCATCTCCTACTACGCGGATGAGGGGATCCTGCTCGGCATCGACGCCACCGGGCCGGTCGACGATGTCACCGAGCGCGCCCTGCTGGCGCTGCGCCGGTTCATTCGCTGATGACCCGCGGGTGAGTGTGCGGGTACGGTGTAGAAGGAGGCACTGGGGCAATGCGGCTCAGCCGGATACCGTCGATCGAGATCAAGACAACGAGCCAGGTCGCGCTGATGCGCGAGGCTGGCCTGGTTGTCGCGCGCATGCTGCGCGCTGCCGCTGCCGCGGCCGAGCCAGGGATCAGCACGGCCGAACTGGACGCGATCGCCGAACGGACGATGAGGGACGCGGGCGCGCGGTCGTCGTTCAAGGGATATCACGGCTACCCCGCGACCATCTGCACGTCAGTAAACGATGAGATCGTGCACGGCATCCCGAGCCCGGGGGTCACGCTGGCGGCCGGTGACGTGCTGTCGATCGACGCGGGCGCGATCGTCGGTGGCTGGCACGGCGACGCCGCGATCACGGTCGCCATCGGAGCGGTGCCGCACGAGGTCGCTGCCCTGCTGCGGGCGTGCGAGCAGGCGATGTGGCGCGGCCTGTCGGCCGCGGTTGCCGGAGCGCGGCTGACCGACGTCTCGCACGCGATTGAGACCAGCGCGCTGACCAGCGGCGGGTACGGGGTGGTACGCGAGTACACCGGGCACTTCATCGGCTCGCAGATGCACATGGAGCCTGCCGTGCCCAACTACGGGAAGCCGGGGCGCGGCCCGGTGCTCGCCGAGGGGATGGCGCTGGCGATCGAGCCGATGCTGGTGCTCGGTGACCCGGGCACCAGGCTTCTCGAGGACGACTGGACCGTGGTGACGGCCGACGGCAGCCTCGCCGCTCACTTCGAGCATACGGTCGCCGTTACCGCGGACGGACCGTGGGTGCTGACCGCCGAGGACGGCGGGACGGCCGGGCTGGCCGCGGCCGGATTGGGCGCGGGTGCCGCCCAGGACGCCGCGCCGAGCGGCGCAGGGAGGCCGTGATGACGTCCGATCCAGGACTGATCCGGGCTTCAGACCAGGACCGGGACCGCACCGCCAATTTGCTGCGCGAGCACCACGCCGTCGGCAGGCTGGACCCCGAGGAATTCAACGAGCGGCTGGACAAGGTCTTCTTGGCCAAGACGATCGGCGACCTTGACGCGCTGACCGCCGACCTGCCGGCCGTCGATCCCTACCCGCTGCCAACCTCGTCGCTGCCGCGGCACCTTCCGGCCGCCGGGCTGCCTGCCTCATCTGTACTCGACGCGATGAGCCGCGGTCACGGCAGGCTCTCGCCTGCCTGGCAGGCGGCCTGGGGCTCGTGGTTCTGCACCGCGCTGCTGATGATCGTGATCTGGGCGCTAACCGGCGCGGGGTATCCGTGGCCGCTGTGGGTGATCGGCCCGTGGGGCGCCGTCCTGGCCGGGCGCTGGGTCATCGGAACCCATCCCGAGGGTCACCGCGGTCGCGGCCGGATCGGCCCCGGCGGGCATGACCCGGGCAGCCGGGCCATCGATCCAGGGGATGACGGCGGCGAGCACTCAGGTGGCCCGCGGGCCTAGCGCGCGGGCCTGGCGCGGGGCAGGAATCGGCGCCCCGGTTCGCTTTGGCGGCCAGGCTCAAGTAGACTCTGCTGCGGCCCATAAAGCTGTCGTCCGCCATGGCCGCGAGCCGGGTGCGGTACCAGTTTGCAGCGGGCCGTCCGTTTTCGGCGCACGTGCGAGCGCATGCCGGAATGGAAAGCCACCCGTGACTGTTGAAATTGTGCTGTGGTGCGGTCTAAGCACAGCACAACAAGTCAGTTCACGCCAGACACGACAAGCCAGAACAGAAGCGCGGAGGACATGCCCAAGAAAGACGGCGCCATCGAGATCGAGGGCACAGTGGTCGAATCACTGCCCAACGCCTTCTTCAGGGTGGAGCTCGACAACGGGCACAAGGTTCTTGCTCATATCAGCGGCAAGATGCGGATGCACTACATCCGGATCCTGCCCGACGACCGGGTGGTCGTCGAGCTGAGCCCGTACGACCTGAGCCGCGGCCGGATCGTCTACCGATACAAGTAGCGACCTGCCCTGGCAGCGCTGATGTGAGTTACCCGAGGAGAGATTCGCCGTGAAGGTCAAGCCGAGTGTGAAGAAGATCTGCAGCAAGTGCCGGATCATTCGCCGGCATGGCCGGGTGATGGTCATTTGCTCTGACCCGCGGCACAAGCAGCGGCAGGGCTAGCAGCAGAGCGAGCAGAAGTACACGCACCGCGACTCGGGGCCGCCTCGGCGGCCCTGAGCACCCCCGGACGGAGGCCGGGGCCACGCCTTAAGGGCACAGGCGTGGGGCGGCGCGCAGGACCTCCGCAGGAGAAGGAGAGCTGCCCACGATGGCACGACTAGTAGGTGTCGACCTTCCGCGGGAGAAGCGGCTTGAGGTCGCGCTGACCTATATCTACGGCATCGGCCGTACCCGTGCGCTTGAGACCCTGAGTGCGACCGGCATCAGCGGCGACCGGCGCGTACACCAGATGAGCGACGAGGACGTCGTCCAGCTCAGGGACTGGATCGAGGCGAACTACAAGGTCGAAGGTGACCTGCGCCGCGAGGTCCAGGCCGATATCAGGCGCAAGGTCGAGATCGGGTGCTACCAGGGCCTGCGGCACCGCCGCGGCCTGCCCGTGCACGGCCAGCGCACCCAGACCAATGCCCGCACGCGCAAGGGCAAGAAGAAGACTGTGGCCGGCAAGAAGAAGGTCGGCAAGAAGTAGTCCCTAACCGGACCGATCACCTCCGGAGTTGAGGAACAGCATGCCTCCAAAGAGCCGAACCGGCGTCAAGAAAGTCCGCCGCAAGGAACGAAAGAACATCGCGCACGGACACGCGCACATCAAGAGCACGTTCAACAACACCATCGTGTCCATTACCGACCCGGCGGGAAGCGTGATCTCCTGGGCCTCCTCCGGCCAGGTCGGCTTCAAGGGGTCGAGGAAGTCGACGCCGTTCGCCGCGCAGATGGCCGCCGAGGCGGCCGCCCGCCGCGCGATGGAGCACGGCATGCGCAAGGTTGACGTGTTCGTCAAGGGTCCCGGCTCAGGCCGCGAGACGGCGATCAGGTCCCTGCAGGCCACCGGCCTGGAGGTCGGCTCGATCCAGGATGTCACCCCGGTTCCGCACAATGGCTGCCGGCCGCCCAAGCGGCGCCGGGTCTGAGGAGTAGACGACAAGTATGGCTCGATACACGGGCGCGGACTGCAAGCGCTGCCGCCGCGAGAAGACCAAGCTGTTCCTGAAGGGCGCGAAGTGCGACTCGCCGAAGTGCCCGATCGAGATCCGGCCGTACCCGCCGGGCGAGCACGGCAGGAATCGGCCCAAGGAGAGCGAGTACCTGCTCCAGGTGCGCGAGAAGCAGAAGGCCAAGCGGATCTACGGCATCCTCGAGAAGCAGTTCCACAACTACTACACCGAGGCCACCAAGACCCGCGGCAAGACCGGCGAGGCGCTGCTCCAGATCCTGGAAGCGCGCCTGGACAACGTCGTCTACCGGGCCGGCTTCGCCAAGAGTCGTGACATGGCCAGGCAGATCGTCAGGCACGGGCACGTGCGCGTCAACGGCCGCAAGGTGGACATCCCTTCCTTCCGGGTGAGCGAGAGCGACATCGTCGAGATCGCGGCGAAGTCGCGTGAGCTGACGCCGTTCATCGTCGCCAGGGCCGAGGCCGGCGAGCGCCCTGTTCCGGCCTGGCTTGAGGTCATCCCTGACAAGATGCGGATCCTCGTCCACACGCTCCCGTCGCGCGCGCAGATCGACACGCTCGTCCAAGAGCAACTGATCGTCGAGTACTACTCGAAGTAACCGTTTCACCTGGCTGGCCACGGGGCCGGCCGGGCACCTGGCGGCGGCAGCCGCCAGCCTTAGTCGCCGGTCAAATAGCGGGCAGGCGGAGAGGATCAACACATGCTCATCGCACAGCGCCCCACCCTCGCCGAGGAGCAGGTCGGCGAGTACCGCTCGCGGTTCACCATCGAGCCGCTCGAGCCCGGGTTCGGCTACACCATCGGCAATTCGATCCGCCGCACGCTGCTCTCCTCGATCCCGGGTGCTGCCGTCACCAGCATCAGGATCGAAGGGGTGCTGCACGAGTTCTCCACGGTGCCCGGCGTGTCCGAGGACGTTACCGACATCATCTTGAACCTCAAGGAACTCGTGGTCTCTTCCGAGCACGACGAGCCCGTGCACATGTACCTGCGCAAGCAGGGTCCAGGAGTCGTCACCGCTGCCGACATCGCGCCGCCGGCCGGCATGGAGGTGCACAACCCCGAGCTGCACATCGCCACGCTCAACGGCAAGGGCAAGCTGGAGATGGAGCTGACCGTCGAGCGCGGTCGCGGCTACATCTCCGCATCGCAGAACAAGCAGCCTGGCCAGGAGATCGGGCGGATCCCGATCGACTCGATCTATTCGCCGGTGCTCCGCGTCACCTACAAGGTCGAGGCCACCCGAGTCGAGCAGCGCACCGACTTCGACCGGCTGATCCTGGACGTGGAGACCAAGCCCTGCATGCGGCCAAGGGACGCGGTGGCCAGCGCCGGCATGACGCTGGTCGAGCTGTTCGGCCTGGCCAGGGAGCTGAACCTGGAGGCCGAGGGCATCGACATCGGCCCGTCGCCGACGGATGCCGCGCTGGCGGCCGACCTGGCGCTGCCGATCGAGGAGCTCAACCTCACGGTTCGCTCCTACAACTGCCTCAAGCGCGAGGGCATCCACACCGTGGGCGAGCTCGTGGCCCGCAGCGAGCAGGACCTGCTCGACATCCGCAACTTCGGTGCCAAGTCCATCGAGGAAGTGAAGCAGAAGCTCATCGACATGGGCCTGGCGCTCAAGGACTCCCCGCCTGGGTTCGACCCGGGATCGGCTGCCGACAGCTACGGGGCGGACGAGGACGACAGCTACGTCGAGACCGAGGAGTACTGACCGGCCGGACCGGCGGCCGGCCAGATCGCATGACCGGATAGTGCAGAACCGAGGAGAGTCTTTCGATGCCCACGCCCACCAAGGGTCGCCGAATGGGCGGCAGCGCAGCGCACCAGCAGCACATGCTGGCGAATCTCGCCACCGCGCTGTTCGAGCACGGCAAGATCACGACGACCGAGGCGCGGGCCCGCCGCCTGCGCCCGGTCGCCGAGCGTCTGATCACGTTCGCCAAGCGCGGTGACCTGCATGCCAGGCGGCAGGTGCTGACCGTGGTCACCGACAAGACCGTGGTCAAGACTCTCTTCGACGAGATCGGGCCGAGCTACGCCAGCCGCCAGGGCGGATACACCAGGATCACGAAGATCGGCCCGCGCAAGGGCGACAACGCGGCCATGGCCGTGATCGAGCTCGTCAGCGAGACCGTCGAGGCGAAGCCACAGCGCCGCAGGGCGCGGCGGGCCCAGGCCGCCGCCGGAGCTGGCCGGACGGCGAGGGCCGGCCGGACGGCGGCTGAGGCCGAAGAGGCCGAGGTGAGCTCGGCGGAGGCCGAGGTAGCCGTCGCCGAGTCGGCTGATGCCGAGTCAGAAGAGGCCGACTCAGCGGACGCCGAGGCTGAGGCTTCGGAAACCGAGGCTAAGGCTGGGGACGCCGAGGCTGAGGCTGGGGACGCCGAGGCAGAGGCAAGCGCCGCGGACGAGACCGGAGCCGAGCAGGCCAGGGCCGAAGCAGCGGATGCGGCTGGCGACGCCAAGGCCGCCGACGCCGGGCAGGACGACGAAAAGTAGCCCGACCGGCCCGACCGGAGAGGCCGCGGGCCAAGTCAGGCTGCGGCTGAACCTCGGCTACGACGGCTCGGAGTTTCACGGCTGGGCGGGCCAGCCGGGCACCAGGACCGTCCACGGGGTGCTTTGCGACGCGCTCGCGCTGGTGTTGCGGATGCCTGAGCCGCCCGCGCTGATCGTCGCGGGCCGAACCGACGCTGGCGTGCACGCGCGCGGGCAGGTGGCCCACCTAGACGTGCCAGAGCCCGCTTGGGCCGTGGCTGCGCCCGCCGCGCTGCACCGGCTGAACCGGCTGCTGCCTGCCGATGTCCGTGCACACTCACTCGACGTTGCGCCCGCTGGGTTCGACGCGCGATTCTCGGCGCTGTGGCGGCGCTACTCCTACCGGGTCTGCGACAGCCAGGCCGGGGCGGACCCGCTGCGCAGGCGGGACACGCTCTGGCATCCGCGACCCGTCGAGGTTGACTTGATGAACCAGGCGGCAGCGGCCTGCCTGGGCGAGCATGACTTCGCCGCGTTCTGCCGGCGCCGGCCGGGCGCGAGCACCGTAAGGGGGCTGCTCAGGCTCGACTGGCGCAGGACCGAGACCGGCGTGGTCGTGGGCACGGTCATCGCCGACGCGTTCTGCCACAACATGGTCAGGGCCCTGGCCGGAGCGCTGCTCGCGGTGGGCGACGGCAGGAAGCCGGTCGGGTGGCCGGCCGGCGTGCTCGCCGCCGCGGTCAGGGATCCGGCGGTTACCGTCGCGCCGCCGCATCCGCTGTGCCTGGAGGAGGTCGGCTACCCACCCGATGCCGAACTCGCGGCCCGCGCGCTGCTCACCCGGCGAGTCAGGGGCGCCGCGAGCGAAGCCGTGTCCCGCGGACGGTACCCAGCCGGCAACGACCCTGCGCTCTAGCCGGGAACGACCCTGCGCTCTAGCCGGGAACGACCCTGCGCTCTAGCCGGTAACGACCCTCCGCTGGGCCGGCTTGCCGTCCACCATGCGCCTGCTCAGGCTGACGTTCACCGTATGCTTGACCAGCAGTTTCATGAACGCCACGTACGGCGCGCGGCCCGCCGGTCCCTTCGGCACCGCGGTCAGGTTCGTCGACTCGGCCCAGACCAGCACGAGGTAATGCCCCTTGACGACGGCCTCCTCGATCCCGGTGCCCTGGCCGATGGCCTTCGCCGGCCCGGCTTTCGCGGGGAGCTGGGCGACGAACTCCGAACGCCCCGCCTTCGCCGCGGCCTTGCTGGCCAGCGCGGCGCTCTTCAGATTGAACACGCCGATCGTCGCCATCACCTTGGCTGTCTTCGACAGGTAGGTCGCCCGCAGGGCCTGGGTGCACTCGCCATTCTTGACGGCTGCCTGGAGCTCCGAGCCGATCAGCGCCGCGTGGCAGTTCCTGCCCTTGATCTCCTTGGCCTTCGTGTAGAGGGTGCCTGCGTTCGTGATCGTCGCGGGGAACAGCTCGCTCATGGACAGCGGCACCGAGTCGGTCTTCCTGCTCCCGATGAACCCCCATAGGCCAGGCGGTGGCGTGGGCGAGGTCTGGGCGTGCCCTGGCGTGTTCGTCGGCTTCGTGGGAGAAACCGGTCCGCCGCTGCCCGGCGAGGTGATCACGAGGATCACCGCTACCGCCGCGATGATCCCGCCCGCGGTCCCGATGGCCAGCCACGCGGACAGGCGCCTGCGCCAGGGGCGGCCGCCTGCGCGCCCTTTGCCGCGGCCCGCCGGGCGTGGCTGATCCTGGCCAGGTCCGCTGGTGGCGCTGCGCCTGCCAGGCGCGCTGGTCCCGTCAGGTCCGGCGGTGCTGCCCTGCCCGGTGCTCCGGCCGGGCCCGGTGCTCCTGCCCGGTCCGGTGCTTCGGCCCGGTCCGGCGGTTCTGCCCGGTGCGGGACTCCTGCCCGGTGCGGTGCTTCTGCCCGGTGCGGTACTCCCGCCAACGGCGGTGCCACGGCCCGGCGCCGCGCCACTGCCTGGCGCGCCGTCCCGGTCGGCCTTCCCGAGGATCGGGTCGGAGATCGCGGGCAGCGAATAGTCCGTGTCGAACTCGTCGGGCGTGATCGTCGCCGTCGCGAGCTGGCGGGAGCCGGCTGGGCCGCCAGCACGGGCGCCGCGGTCGCTGCCCGCGCGCTCCGCATCGCTGCGGTTCCAGGCAGCGAACGGGCCAGGCGGGTAGACCGGCAGTGCCTCGTCCGGGGTCGGCGGGAAGCCGCGCACCGCGTTGCTGCGTGCCTGGCCGACCACGCCAGGGCCGGGCAGGCCTGCCGCGGGCCAGGCGTCCGCGCCCTGGTCGTCGGTGGCCCAGCGGTACCCGGCCGTCAGCTCGTCAGCTGGCCAGCCCTGGCCGGCCTGACCGGCACCGTATCCGGGCTGCTGATAACCGGCCGGCGACGGGCCGCGGTCCCGGTCTGGCCACGTGAGCCCGGGTCCCGCCTCGGCGTCCTGGCCGTATCCAGCGGGCGAAGTGGCGTCGGGTCCGTCCCCGCCGACGGGGCGGGTCCCCGCCGCGGCGTGGCTTACCCGGTACGCAGGGGTGAACAGGGAAGCGCCGCCGGCGCCCGCGGCCGGAGGTGGTTGCTCGCCGGACGGCCCGCGATGCCGTTTGCCCGCCGGCCCGCCAGGCGCTCTGTCACCTGCATTCCGCATGCGGCTGAGCGTACCGTTATGGCGCTGCCCGCCGAGTCAGGTAGCCTTGATTCGCGGGTCGGCGGGATGAGGCGAGTGCCGGGACCGGCGGGCGCGAGCGTGTTGAATCTATGGGTATTTTGACCGCCGATGCCAACAGCCGGTATCCTTGGCTGGCGTCCATCCGCGCCGGCAGGCCTGCGTGCCCGCTTGGCGGGCCGGTTAGCTGCCGCCGGTGCGCGGATATATCCCACGTCCGGCCAGCGGACCAGGCGGGGGCCACCTATCAGGACTCACACGCGAAGGCTTATGACTGTGCGCACTTTCAGCCCGAAGGCCGCCGACATCCAGCGACAGTGGCATGTCATCGATGCCGCTGACATCGTCCTCGGCCGGCTGGCGAGCCAGGCGGCGATCCTGCTGCGCGGCAAGCACAAGCCGATCTTCGCGCCGCACGTCGACACCGGCGACTTCGTCATCATCGTGAACGCTTCCAAGGTCGCGCTGACCGGCAACAAGCTGGCCGACAAGCGCGCCTACCGGCACTCCGGTTACCCCGGCGGGCTGCGGGCCGTCGCTTACAGTGACCTGATGGCGACCAACCCGGAGCGTGCCGTCACCAAGGCGGTCAAGGGCATGCTTCCCAAGAACTCTCTCGGCCGG
Source organism: uncultured Actinomycetota bacterium (assembly GCA_963720595.1). Classification (GTDB taxonomy): domain Bacteria; phylum Actinomycetota; class Actinomycetes; order Streptosporangiales; family Streptosporangiaceae; genus Chersky-822. The sequence goes on from CAVRFY010000002.1 coordinate 434,564, forward strand.
CAGATGCTGAGCAAGCTCAAGGTCTACGCGGGCCCTGAGCACCCGCACCAGGCGCAGCAGCCGGTCGCCTTCGAGATTACGCAGGTCTCCCAGCAGGCAGGCGCGAGATAGCCGGCGCGCGGCCGGCATAAGGACAGAACGAGCCGATCAGGAAGTACGAGGAAGAAACCGTGGCTGAGCCCACTGTCGCGCCGGAAGCCGGCGCTGGCGACGAGGTCGAAGAGACCGCCGAGTACCTGTCGCAGTACACCACAGAGACCGGCGAGGCAGCGGGCACCTCAGGCAAGCCTGCGGCGCGCAGGCCGGTGGTTACCGGGCACGCGCTCGGCACCGGTCGGCGCAAGGAAGCCATCGCCAGGGTGCGGCTGGCGCCGGGCACCGGGCAGTGGCTGATCAACGGCCGGACGATGGACGTCTACTTCCCGAACAAGGTGCACCAGCAACTGATCAGCGAGCCATTCGTGACACTGGGCGCGGAAGGCCAGTTCGATGTCGTCGCGCGGATCACGGGCGGCGGCGTCACCGGCCAGGCCGGCGCGCTGCGTCTCGGCATCGCCAGGGCGCTGATACTCGTCGACCCGGCCAGCCGTCCGGCGCTGAAGCGCCTCGGCTTCCTGACCAGGGACGCCAGGATCAAGGAACGGAAGAAGGCGGGCCTGAAGAAGGCACGTAAGGCGCCGCAGTACTCCAAGCGCTAACCCGCGGCGTTGCCATCGGGCGTGGTGCCTTCTATGGGTCGGCTGTTCGGTACTGACGGCGTCCGCGGCGTCGCCGGACGCGATCTCAATGCGCGGCTGGCGACCAGTCTCGCGGCTGCGGCCGCGCACGTGCTCGGCGCCTCGCGGGCGGCCGACCCTGGCAGGCCCACCGCCGTCGTCGGCCGCGACCCGCGGGCATCGGGCGAGTTCCTCGAGGCCGCCGTGGTCGCCGGGCTCGCCGAGAGCGGTACTGACGTGCTGCGGCTGGGAGTCATCCCCACCCCGGGCGTCGCTTACCTTACCGACGTGCTCGGTGCTGATTTTGGCGTGATGCTGTCGGCGAGCCATAACCCGGCGCCCGACAACGGAATCAAGTTCTTCGCCAGGGGTGGGCTCAAGCTACCCGATCACGTCGAGGACGAGATCGAGGCCAGGATGGCCGCGCAGGCAGCGGTTCCTGGTGGCCCGGGGATCCCGCCAGCGGGGTTCGGCCGGGTGCGCGAGTCCGGCGGCGAGGCGGAGCGCTACCTGGCCTATTTGCTGGCCACGGTCGGCCGGGCCAGGCCGCTGGCCGGCTGGCGGATCGTGGTCGACTGCGCACATGGCGCTGCCTACGCACTCGCCCCGCGGTTGCTCGCCGAGGCGGGAGCCGAGGTGATCGCGATCGGCGTCGAGCCCGACGGGATCAACATCAACGCGGGCTGCGGCTCGACCAGCCTCGGCGTCCTGCAAGCGGCGGTTACCGAGCACGGGGCGCACGCAGGCATCGCCTACGACGGGGACGCTGATCGATGCCTGGCGGTCGACGCCACCGGCGAGGTCATCGACGGGGACCAGATCCTGGCGATCCTGGCGCTGGCGCTCAGCGAGTCAGGCAGGCTAGCTGGCGGCACCGTCGTCGCCACGGTCATGGCGAACCTCGGCTTCAGGCTGGCGATGACCGACGCCGGGATCGACGTCATCGAGACACCAGTGGGGGACCGGTACCTGGTCGCCGCGATGCTGGACGGCAAATACGTGCTCGGCGGCGAGCAGTCTGGCCACATCATCATGCTGGATCACAGCTCTACCGGTGACGGGATGCTGACCAGCCTCCATCTGCTCGCGACCGCCGCGGCCCGCGGCCAGTCGCTGGCCGAGCTTGCCTCGGTGATGACCAGGTTCCCGCAGGTGCTCGTCAACGTGCACGGGGTCAGCAAGGCTAGGGTCGCGGCCTCCGCGGAACTAGCCGCCGCGGTCGCGGATGCCACCAGCGAGCTAGGCGAGTCCGGCCGGGTCCTGGTCAGGCCGAGCGGGACCGAGCCCGCCGTGCGGGTGATGGTCGAAGCGATCGACTCCGGCCAGGCCCACCAGATCGCCGACCGGCTCGCCGACGTGGTGCGCGGCGCCGGCTGAGCCGTTCCGGCGCGCCGGCCGAGCCCGCCCCAGCCGAGGTCCGGTACACCGCCGTGGCAGGCTGAGACCGTGATCGCTGGCATCGGCGTCGACATCGTGGACATCGCCAGGCTCGAGGCCGCGCTGCGGCGCACGCCCGAGCTGGCCGATCGGCTGTTCACCGACGCCGAGCGGGCCGGGGTCAGCGGCCGGTCCGCTCCAGTCGCCTCGCTCGCGGGCAGCTTCGCGGCGAAGGAAGCACTGGCCAAGGTCCTGGGCGCTCCGCCCGGACTGCGCTGGACCGACGCCGAGGTGCTGCACGGTGCCAACGGCCGGCCGTTCCTGGCCGTGCGCGGCACCGTCGCGGCCGCAGCCAGCGCCCGCGGCATCCAGGCGTGGCATCTGTCGCTGAGCCACGACGGCGGCCTGTGCGTCGCCATGGTGGTCGCCGAGAGCGGAACCGGCCAGCCTGATCAGGTGACCGGACCCAACGACCAGCGCGAGCGAGGCGAGTGATGAGATCCGCCCATGCGGTAGCGGACGTCAGAGCGGCCGAGCGCGCACTGATGGCGCTGGTGCCAGATGGCGCGCTGATGCAACGCGCCGCGGCCGGCCTTGCCTCGGTCTGCGCGGGCCTGCTCGGGCGGGTCTACGGCTCGCGCGTGGTCGTCCTGGCCGGGTCCGGCGACAACGGCGGCGACGCGCTGTTCGCCGGGGCGCGACTGGTCGGCCGGGGCGCGCGGGTCACCGCCGTGGCGGCCGGCACTGGCCTGCACGAGGCCGGGGCGGCCGCGCTGCGCGGCGCAGGCGGACGGCTGACCCAGGCGGCGGACGCCGAGTCGGCGGCTGACATCGCGGCCGCCGACCTGATCATCGACGGCATCCTGGGCATCGGCGGCCGGGGTGGGCTGCGCGAGCCCGCCGCGACCCTGGCCGCGCTGACGGCACGGGCCGCCGGGATGGGCGCCGTCGTGGTCGCGACGGACCTGCCGAGCGGCGTAGATGCCGACACCGGCGTTGTCGCCGGCGCCGTGATCAACGCCGACGTGACGGTGACCTTCGGGACCATCAAGCCCGGCCTGCTGATCGATCCGGGCGCCAGCCACGCCGGGACCGTGGAACTCGTCGACATCGGACTTGCTCCGCACCTGATGGCGGCGCCGACGGTGACGGCGCTCCAGTCTGCCGACGTGGCGGCGCTGTTGCCACGGCCCGGCGCAGAGTCTGACAAGTACCGCCGTGGTGTGGTCGGGGTCCTGGCGGGCAGCCGGCGGTACACGGGAGCTGCCGTGCTGAGCGTCGGCGGGGCGATCCGCGGTGGCGCCGGAATGGTCAGGCTGGTGTCGGCCGCGCTCGCCGCGGACGTGGTCAGGCAGCACTGGCCGGAGGCCGTGATCACCGTGATCGATCCCGGGTCGGGGGGCCAGGCCGCGATCGAGGCGGCGGGACGGGTCCAGGCGTGGGTGGCTGGCCCCGGGCTCGGCACCGGCGACGACGTGGCTGAGCTGCTGGCGGCCGTCCTGGCCACGCCGCTGCCCGTCCTGATCGACGCCGACGGCCTGACGGTGCTGTCCAGGCGCAAGGACCTGCTATCCAGGCCGACCGGGGCGGCAACCCTGATCACGCCGCACGCCGGCGAGCTGGCCAGGTTGCTGGCCGCGGAGCACGGCGAAATCGAGGCGCAGCGGCTCGACTCGGCGCGCCGCGCCGCGGCCGAACTCGGGGTCACCGTGCTGCTCAAGGGCTCGACCACGGTCGTCGCCACGCCCGAGCTGGACGAGCCGGCGTTGGTCAACCCGACCGGCACGCCGTGGCTGGCAACGGCCGGGTCGGGCGATGTCCTGTCCGGGCTGGCCGGCGCGCTTCTCGCCCAGGGTGTGCGGCCGGCCCGGTCAGCCGCCGCGGCCGCGGCGTTCCTGCACGGCCTGGCCGCGCGGCTGGCGGCCAGGGATGCACCAGTGAGCGCGGGCGACGTGCTCGCCGCCATCCCCGACGCGATCCGCGCGGTAGTCGCCTAAGCGGGGCCAGCTCTCGAGGCCCGCTGCGCCGCGACGGCCAGGCCTCAGGCCGGGCTGCGCCCGGGCTGGCCGAAGCGGCTCGACAGCGCGTACCGCAGCACCGCGACGTCGCCCGCGCTGGCCACGTCGGCGAGGCTGGCCCGGTTCGCGGGGTTCCACGGGAACCTGCCGTCCGCCACGAAGCGCGGCGCCGCCGAGTCGCCGACGAAGAACGGCGCGACGGCGAGCCGGAGTTCGTCGGCCAGCCCGGCGGAAAGGAACTGCGTGAGTACCGATCCGCCGCCTTCCACCAGCAACCGCATCACGCCGCGAACTGCCAGGTCGGCGAGTACGCGGTCAAGTTCGACCGGGTCCCCGGCATCGACAACATCGGCGGTCGCGCGCAAGCGCTCCCGCACCCGGGCCGAGGCCGGCGAGCCGACGTAGACAATCCGCTCCGATCCGGTCGTGAAGAGCCTGGCCGCCGGGTCGAGGTTCCCGCTCCGGCTGAGCACGACCCTGGCCGGATCGGGCCCCAGCCCCGTGGCGGTCCTGGCGTCGCGGCGAGCCTGGGAGCGCAGCAGCAGAACCGGGTTGTCGGCGCGGATGGTTCCGGCGCCGACCAGAATCGCGTCGCAGCCCGCCCGGAGCTCATCGACCTGCTCGGCGTCGGCATCGCTGGACAGCCGCAGTGGCAGGTCCGATCGGTCGTCGATGTACCCGTCCAGCGACATCGCGCAGCTCAGCAGCACATATGGCCGGTCCACGCCGGCCAGCCTATGGCGGTGCGGGTCGTGTGATGCACGTTACGGAATCGCCTGCCGCTGGCGCGGCGTTTGTCTAGTGTCGATCTTGCCGCAGGTCAGCTGAACCTTGACGGCAACCACCGAGCGGGAGATCCGGCCGGTGCGCAGCTCAGGCAGCCCAGCGCGGGTCCAGTAGCCACCACATAATCCATGACCGACCGTACGTCCTGACGGGTGCAGCGCGCTTGTCACAGCCCCCGAGAGAGGGCTGCGGGCCTCTGCATGCCAGGCATATCGCCCGGTATGGCGATGGCCAGCAGCCAGCCGGTGAGCCACATCAGGCGGCACCGGGCCGGCCGCAGCAGGCAGCCCTCTCGTGTCGATCGGAGTCCCAGATGCGAATTCGCAGCAGTAGCCCTCGCCAGCCCAGCGCGGAAGTCGCCGCACCCACACCGGGCAGGCGTCGCCCGCGCGGCCTGGTCGTCGCGGCGAGCGCCGCGGCCATCGCGGCTGTCTCCGCGGCCGGCGTGACCGCCGCGGCGTTCGCGTCAGGCGGTGCCGCCGGTCCCGGCGCCGCGGCCGCGAGGTCCGCCGTGACCAGCGACGGCAAGTCAGCCACCGGGCGCGTGGCCACGCACGCGCCGGCCAGTCGCTCAGGTGCCGGATCGCCCGCGGCGGCGCGATCCAAGGCGATGGCGGGACCGAAGGCCGGGCCGCGGCGAGGCGCCGTGACCGGGGCCGGTCAGGCAGAGAATGCCGGGTCGAGGCCGAAGGCGCTCCGGACGTCGTGCCGGTCGGTCGCGCATATCGGCGACTCGACCTCGGTCGACCTGATCTCGCCCGACTACCTTCCGGTCGCCGGACAACGGCTCGGCGCCCGCTACGCCGCGGTCGGCGTGCGGCATCTGAAGGTCGACGCTTCGGGCGGCCGCTCGATCGTCGAGGAGATGCCTGGCCAGATCAACGGCTACAAGGTCGCGAGCGCATGGCAGGGCCACGGCTACCACGGCTGCTGGGTGTTCGCGCTGGGAACAAACGACACCGCCAACGTGGCAGCTGGCTCCACCGTCAGCATGATGGCGAGGATCGATCAGATGATGGCGGCCGCGCACGGCCAGCCAGTGATGTGGGTGAACACGCGCACCCAGCTGACCACCGGTCCTTGGGCGAGCGCGAACGAGCGGGCCTGGGACAAGACCCTGGTCAGAGCGCTGGCGAAATACCCGAACATGCGGATCTTCAACTGGTCGGCCGTAGCCCGGCCAGCGTGGTTCCTGTCGGACGGGATCCACTACAACTCGCTCGGGTGCGCCATGCGGGCCAAGGCGATCGCCGATGCGCTGGCCAGGGCCTTCCCGCAGAACGGACACAGCGCAGGCAAAGTCGTCAGGTAGCCAGCTCGCCGGCCTTTCTCCTGCGGGGACTCGGGGCTCGGCCGGGCAGCCAGCCTGGTGCCCGGCCTGGCCTCGGTGGCCCCCCGGCCGTTTCCGGCTTGCCTTTCCGCTTCCAATTCTTGCCGACGACAATACGTACTCGTTAAATCACTGCGGGTAGGGCTTTCCCCGCCAAGGCAAAGAACGTCTGAGCGTGACTAACGTGAGGCGGGCCTGGGCTTGGGGGGAACATGCCGAGGCCGGTAAGTTCTGGCCAGCGCTACATGCCTGGCCTTGATGGATTGCGCGCGCTGGCGGTGCTGGCGGTCATCGCTTACCACGAGCAGTTCGGCTGGGCACCGGGCGGCCTGCTCGGAGTCGGGGTCTTCTTCACGCTCAGCGGCTTCCTCATCACGAGCCTGCTCGTCGGCGAGTGGGCGGCCGCCGGGCGGGTCAGGCTCGGCGACTTCTGGCTGCACCGGGCCAGGCGGCTGCTGCCGGCCCTCTTCGTCATGCTGGCCGTGGTCACGGCATGGGTCACGCTGGCCGACCGGGCCAGGCTGGCCAGCCTGCGCGGCGCGGTCGGCGCGTCCGCCGCCTACTTCAGCAACTGGTACCTCATCGCGCGGAATCAGTCCTACTTCGCCAGGTTCGCCCCGCCTGCCCCGCTGGATCACCTGTGGTCGCTGGCGGTCGAGGAGCAGTTCTACCTGCTGTGGCCGCTGCTGCTGGTCGCCGGGCTGATCTGGCTGCGCAGGCGCGGGTCGGCCACGGCGTGGCTGATCGTGCCCACGCTGGTCCTGACCGCCGCATCCGCCGTCGCGATGGTCAGGTTCTACCAACCAGGCCTGGACCCGACCAGGGTGTACGAGGGCACGGACACGCGCGCCTTCGGCCTGCTGATCGGCGCCGTGCTCGCGCTGGCCTGGCCGAGCCCGGGCAAGCGGGGCGCGCACACCGGGCCGGGCACCTGGACCCGCGTGCTGCTCGATGCGGCGGGCCTGGCGGGCCTGGCCGGCATCGGCCTGCTGATCTGGCGGGTTGGCGAGTACTCGGCGTTCGCCTACCGCGGCGGACTCGTGCTGCTCTCGGTCGCCACCGCCGCGGTCGTCGCCGCGACCGCATACCCGGGCAGCATCGTCGGCCTGGCGCTCGGCTGGGGCCCGCTGCGCTGGATCGGCGTCCGCTCGTACGGCATCTACCTGTGGCATTTCCCGGTCATTGTGATGACATCACCGGTCAACGCCAAGCCGAGCCTGCCGCTGGCCGGACTGCAGATCGCCGCCTCCGTCCTGCTCGCGGCGTTGTCCTGGGAACTCATCGAGGAGCCGATCCGCCATGGCGCGCTCGGGCGAGCCTGGCAGCGGGTACGCGCGGCCGGCTGGCGACCCAGGCTCGGGCAGATCAGGCCGGTCGCGGCGGCGGCCGCCGCCGGGATGGCGGGGGTGCTCGTCGTGGCGGTCGCCGGCTTGTCGGGGACCATTCAGGCCAGGGCGGGCGGGGGCGTCGGATCGCTGGTCTCGGCAGGCTCGCTCCAGCTTCCCGTCACCAAGACCGTCGTCAGGGGAACCTCGGGGAGCGCCAGCCCGACCGCATCGCCCTCGTCGGCCGCCAGCCCTCAGCCCGGCGGTCCGCTGCGAACGTCCTGCCGCGCGGTCGCGCATATCGGCGACTCGACCTCGGACGGCCTGGTCTCGCGCGCCTATCTGCCCAAGACCGGCGAGCGGATCGTGGCCAGGTACGAAGACGTCGGCGTCCGCTCCGTGGTGACCGACATCTCGGGCGCCCGGTCGGTGGTCGAGGTCCTGCCCGGGCAGATCAACGGCTACGACGCCGCCAGGAACATCACCAGGAACGGGTTCACGGGCTGCTGGGTCCTCGCGCTGGGGACCAACGACACGGCCGACGTGGCAGCCGGGTCCAATGTCGGCCTGACGACCAGGATCGACCGCATGATGAAGGCGGCCAATGGCGATCCCGTGCTGTGGGTGAACGTCAAGTCGCTGCTGTCCAGCGGTCCCTACGCGGAGTCCAACATGCTTCGCTGGGACCGGGCGCTGATCAGTGCATGCGCGAGGTACCCGAACATGCGGGTGTACGACTGGGCCGCGCAGGTGCGCACCAAGTGGTACATATCCGACGGGATCCACTTCAGCTCGATCGGCTACAAGCACCGCGCCAAGATGATCGCCGATGCGCTGGCCCGCGCCTTCCCGCAGGTCGGCCAGAGCCCCGGCTGCCTGGTCACCAGCTAGGCCATTGCCTTAACCCCGTCCGCCTACTCTTCCGTGCGCCCGCCCAGGTAGCGGGCAAGGAATTTCTCCGCGGCCGCGTAGAAGATCATCCTGTTCTCCGGCTTGGCGAAACCGTGTCCCTCGTCGGGGAACAGCAGGTACTCGTGCTCGATCCCGGCCTCGGTCATCGCGGCGACGATCTGCTCGGACTCGGCCTGCTTCACGCGCGGGTCGTTGGCGCCCTGCGCGATCAGCAGCGGAATCGAGATCTTGTCGGCGCGGGACAGGGGAGACCGTGACCAGAGGAACTCGACATCCTTCTCCGGGTCACCGACCCTGCGGTGGAATTGGGCGATCATCGGAGCCCAGTACGGCGGAACGGTCTCGATCAGGGTCTTCAGGTTCGACGGCCCGACGATGTCGACCGCGCAGCAGTAGACCTCAGGCGTGAACGTCGCGCCGGCCAGCGCCGCGTAGCCGCCGTAGGACCCGCCGTAGATCGCGACGCGCTCCTGGTCGCTCCAGCCAGCCGCGACGGCGTGCCCGACCGCGTCGGTCAGGTCGTCCTGCATCTTGGCGCCCCACTCGCGGTCGCCGGCGTTGACGAACCCCTTGCCGTACCCGGTCGACCCGCGGAAGTTGACCTGCAGGCAGAGGTAACCGCGGTTGGCCAGCCACTGCGCCTCAGGGTCGTAACCCCAGGCGTCCCTGGCCCATGGCCCGCCGTGCACGTTGAGCACCGTCGGCAGCCCGGTCCGGGCGCCTTCCGGCGGGAACGTCACGTAGCCGTGCACGGTCAAGCCGTCGCGCGCGGTGAAGGCGAACGGCTCCATCGGGGCGAGCGTGTACTCGCTGAGCGCCGGCTGATGCTCGAACAGGAAGCTTCCCATCCTGGTCGAGCGGTCGTAGGCAAAGTAGGGCACCGGGCCGGTGTCGTTGGTGAAGGCGATCAGCCAGGTCGTGTCGGCGTCGTCGGCGCTGACGAAGTTGGGGTCGCCTGGATGCAGCGCGCGGACCGCGGCCAGGTCCTCGGCGACCGCGGGGTCGAGCACCAGGTACTCGGACCTGTCCTTCAGCACCACGACGATCTGGGGTTCCCTGGTCTCCTGGTCGATCCTGACGCCGCTGACGTCCGCCTCAGCATCGGCGGCGAGAACCTCCTGGGCGCCGTCGGCCAGGTCGATCCTGACCAGCCTGGCGGTCTCGGCACCGACCGAGGTGACCATCAGCAGGGACAGCCCGTCGGCACTGAACGCCACCGGGTCGGTGGTGAGCGCGTCCTCGGCCGGTATCGTCAGGATCGGCCGCCATTCGTCCGCTTCGCTGTCCCGCACCAGCGCGACGATGCCGCCGTCGGGCTGCGGCGCGAACGCGCCGCGCACCACCAGCTGGGAGTCGGCGATCCAGGCCAGGAAGCCAGGATTGTCGACCTCCTTGGTCAGTTCGCCGCTGTCCAGGTCGAGCCGGTAAACGTCGTGCAGCTGCGGATTGTCCTTGTTCAGGCCGACCAGCACCTGCGTGGGGTAGTCCCGCTCCATCGCCACGAGCTGGGTCTGCACTCCCTCGAACGGCGTGAGGTCCCGGCGCTGCATGGTCGTCAGGTCGACGTCGTACAGCCGCCAGTTCTCATCCCCGCCGATGTCTTGCAGGTAGAGCAGGTGCTTGTTGTCGTGAGCCCAGGCGAATGTCCTGATGCCGCGGTCAGTGTCGTCGGTGACGACGACGGCCTGGCCCCAGTCGACGCCGGCCTCGGGGCTGACCGGTGCCAGCCAGACGTTCAGCACGCCGTCCCTGGGCGCGATCCAGGCCAGCCTGGTGCCATCGGGCGACAGCCGCGGGCTGACCCGCTCGGGGTTGCCGAAGAGAACCTTCCGTGGAATGAGTTCGACCATGGAAGTACCTAACCACGCCGGCCGGGCCGCCGCGAGGCGCGGGGCGGCGCTCCCTGCGACGGTGGGCGGACCGGTCTTCGGCTGCTGGCACACTGGAGGGCCATGGACGGGCATTCAGAGGCGGTCGTCGACCTCAGCGCGATCAGGTCCAACATCGCGCTGATGGCGCGGCATGTCGGAAGCGCCGAGGTCATGGCCGTGGTGAAGTCCGACGGCTACGGGCACGGGGCGCACCAGACCGCGGTCGCGGCGCTGGCCGGCGGTGCGACCTGGCTGGGCGTGGGCCACATTGAGGAGGGGCTGGCGCTCCGCGCGGCAGGCATCACCGCTCCTGTGCTGTGCCTGCTCGCCGCGCCCGACGCGCCGCACCGCGACGCCATCAGCTGCGGCGTCGACCTCAGCGCGGGCACGGCAAGCCTGGTGCGGCAGATCGCCGCTGCGGCCGGTCAGGCCGGCCGGCCCGCACGGCTGCACCTGAAGGCCGACACCGGCATGAGCCGCGGCGGCGCGCCCATGGCGCAGTGGCCGGGACTACTCGATGCGGCCCTGGCCGAGCAGGCCGAGGGCCGGTGCGAGATCGTCGGCATCTGGTCACATCTGGCGTGCGCTGACATGCCCGGTCATCCTTCTGTTGACGCTCAGATCGCGGCCTTCAGGGACGCGCTCGGCGCGGCGGAACGGGCGGGCGCGCGGCCGGTAGTGCGGCACCTGGCGAACACGCCCGCGCTGCTCACCAGGCCCGACACGTGGTTTGACCTGGTCAGGCCGGGCGGCGGAGTGACCGGGCTGTGCACGCTGCCCGGCGGGCCGCCCGGCTGGCTGCGGCCGGCCATGACCGTGCGCACTCATCTTGTTCAGGTCAAACGGGTCGCAAGCGGAACCGGGGTTTCCTATGGCCACCGGTATGTCACCGGTGCCGAGACGACGCTCGGCCTGATCCCGCTCGGCTACCACGAGGGGATCCCCCGCGCGGCGACGAACACGGCGCCGGTCCTGGTCCGCGGCAGCCGGCTGACGATCGCGGGCACGGTCTGCATGAACCAGTGCGTGGTCGACGCGGGGAGCATGCCGATCGAGGCGGGCGACGAAGTCGTGCTGTTCGGGCCTGGCGATCACGGCGAGCCGACGGCGCAGGAGTGGGCCGACCTGCTCGGCACCCTGTCCTACGACATCGTCACGCGGTTTACCGCAAAGATCCCGAGAAGCTACTGTGGAGTAACCGGCAAGGACGTCCCGGCGGTGCAAGCCACCGAGGTTACCGGGCCGGGCGCGGGCGGTCACGCCGATGTGGCGCACGCGGGCATGCGGGAGGTCTGATGGTCAGCTGGCGCAGGCTCACCGAGGTGACCGGGATCGCGGCGGGAGCCATCGCGGCCGGCGCGGGCGCCGTGATGGTGGCCGAGAAGATCGCAGTCGGCCGGATCAGGCTCCGCCCCGACCCTGCGGCCAGCGAGCCGTTCGGCGACATCCGCGGCGAGGCGATGACGGTGACCGCCGACGACGGGCTGCCGCTGCATGTTGAGATCAGCGGCCCGCCGGACGCGCCGGTCACGATCATCTTCTGCCACGGCTACACGCTGAACTCAGATGTCTGGTACTACCAGCGCGCCGGGTTCGCCACCAGCGCCAGGTGCGTGTTCTGGGATCAGCGCAGTCACGGCAGGTCAGGCCGCTCCGATCCGGACCTCGTGAGCATCGATCAGCTCGGCGCGGACCTGCACGAGGTGCTCATGGCCACCGCGCCAGGTGACATGCCCGTGGTGCTGGTTGGCCACTCGATGGGCGGCATGACCGTGATGGCGCTGGCCGACCAGCATCCCGAGCTGTTCGGCGGTGCTGGCGACGGGGGGACGACCCCCCAAGCCACCAGTGGCAAAGTCATCGGCGCGGTGCTGATCTCCACCGCCGCGTCCACGGTGGACCCGGCGAACTGGCTGCCGAAGCTGCTGCGACCCGCGGTGCGGATCGCCATGCCGTCGATGATGACCGGCGCGTCCAAGGGCCGGATGGCGGAGATGGTCGAGCGGAGCCGGCGGTCCGCGAGCGACCTCGCGTTCCTCGGCACGCGGCACATCGGCTTCGGTGATCCGCGCGTGAGCCCAACGGTGGTCGACTTCCTCGAGCGGATCATCAGGGCCACCCCGATCGACGTGATCGCGGACTTCTACGTCGCGCTGGTCGGGCACGAGAAGCGGCATGCGCTGCAGGTGCTCGGCAACGTGCCCGTGCTGATCATGACCGGCGACAGGGACCGGCTGGTTGATCCGCGCCTGTCGGACGAGATCGCGTCGGCGATCCGCGACTCCAAGCTGATCAAGATCCGCGGCGCCGGTCATGTCGTCATACTCGAGCGGCCCGAGGAGGTCAACGAGGCGATCGCGGGCCTGGTGACCCAGGCGCTGGCCACCCGGGCCGCCGGTGGCTGACCGGCTGGCGGCTGGGCGATCGGCGGCGGCTGGGCGGGCGGCGGCTGGGCCGGCGGCAGTGACGGTGCGGCTGACCGTTCCCGGCGCCGCTCAGATGAGGCTGCTCGGTAGCAGGCTCGCCGGGCTGCTGCGCCCAGGCGACCTGGTGGTGCTCGTCGGCGCGCTCGGCGCGGGCAAGACCACGCTCGTCCAGGGGATCGGCGACGGTCTGGGCGTGCGGGGCCCGGTCACCTCGCCCACTTTCGTGATCGCCCGGGTGCATCCGTCGCAAGGCGGCGGCCCCGACCTCGTGCATGCGGATGCCTACCGACTGGGCAGCCAGCTGGAGGTCGACGACCTTGACCTGGATGCCGACCTCGATCACTCGGTGACCGTCGTCGAGTGGGGCGACGGTCTGGTCGAGAACCTGGCCAGCGGACACCTGCGGATCACCATCGACGGGCCGGCGCCAGAGCCGTGGCCAGCGCTGTGGCCAGAGCAAGGATCACAGCCGGACCAGGGATCACAGCCGGACCTGGAGTCACGGCCGGAACTCAGTTCAGAAGCGGTGCCGGGTTCAGAGGCGGAGCCGGGCGACCAGGTCAGGGTCGTGACGGCGGCCGGCTACGGCGTCAGGTGGGATGCGGCAAAGGGCGGGCTGCGGGCCCTGCTTGCCGAGCCGCTGGAATAGGGGCGCAGCCGGGCGATCCGGCCATGGCGCAGCCGGGCAATCCGGCCCTGGGGCAGCCGGGCGATCCAGCCCTGGGTGGCCGCACGGCGGGGCCATCAGGACAACCCGCGGCGCCGCGATCCCGCGACAATTGTTCCGATCTGTCGCACGGCGGCGTGGCCCGCGCCATACACTGCGGGGATTCGGAACAGCTTGCCGTCGTCACGCACGATCTGAAGCCTGTCAGGAGGCTTGCGGTGACTGAGCAGGGCTACCCGCCTCGCCAACCTGGCCATCCGCGCCACCCCGGCCGTCCAGGCAGGTCACGGACCACGCAGGAACCCGCGAGGAGCGGCTGGCAGGTGCTCGACGCCTTCGAGGGCGGCGAGGACACCGAGTCCGACCTGCCGCCGTGGGCAGTGCCAGGCGGCATCGAGCCGCTCAGGCCGGCCCGACGGCCGCCCAGGCCACCCGTTCGGGCGCAGCCCGAGCAGCCTGCTGACGTCGACGTGCCGGGCGAGGCCGCGGGCCCCGGCCAGGACAGGCCAGCCAGGCTCGGCCGGCGGCCCGGCCGCAGCAGGGCCGCGGCCGCCCGCCGCCGCCGGTCCAAGCGCAGGCTGGTGACGTGGGGCGGGGCGGTGGTCGTGATCGCGGCGCTCGTCGCCGGGGTGCGGTGGCTGGCGATGTCGCCGGCGCCTGAAGAGCCCGTTCGTCACGACCCTGCAGCATGGCGAGTACCGGCAGGTACCCGATGCGTGCAAGGTCATCGCGCCGGCCGGCCTGCACCAGTTGCTGAACGGCACTCCCAAGAGCATCCAGCCCTACAAGGAAACGACGCAGAGCGCGTGCACCTTCCAGGTGGACGCGCAGCCGACATTCCGGGTGCTGAACATGACCGTGATCGCGTACCAGGCGAGCCTGACAGCCTCAGGCAACGGCAGCGCGACGGACAACGCGCGGTACAACTTCGCGGCGAAGCACGACGTCCTGCAAAAGCCGGGGAAGCATTCCGCGCAGCCGCCCGCGACGATCACGCCGGTGAGCGGGCTGGGCAGCGAGGCGCTCAGCGCGGTGCAGATCTTCCGCGCCGGGCAGGAGTCGGACCAGGTGACCGTGGTCGTCAGGTACCGGAACGTGCTGATCACGGCCAGCCTGCAGGCACAGGAGACTGGTGGCTTCGGCCCCGTCGCGGTCACTGAGCTCCGATCGGGGGCACTGGCCGCGGCGCGCACCATGTTGAACGCCGTCAGGGCGGAGCAAACGGTCAGCTGACCGGCCGGGCCGGCTGGGCCCGGGCGCCGCGTTCGGGTGACTACGCTGAGACATCGTGCTCATCCTCGCCTTCGACACCGCGACTCCCGCGGTAACCGTCGCGCTGCACGATGGTTCCGGCGTCATCGCGCAGGAGTCCGCGGTCGATGCCCGCCGCCACGGCGAGCTGCTCGCCGCGTCGATCGGCAGGGTCCTGGACAAGGCAGGCGCCGGGCCGGCCAACCTGACCGCGATCGCGGTGGGCACTGGGCCGGGCCCCTATACCGGCCTGCGGGTCGGCCTGGTGACCGCGCGGGTGCTCGGCAGCGCGCTGTCGGTGCCGGTGGACGGCATCTGCACGCTCGACATCATCGCGGCCGAGGCCTGCCACGAGGCGGGCGGCCGCGAGTTCATCGTGGCGACCGACGCCAGGCGCAGAGAGGTCTACTGGGCGCGGTACTCCGCGGCCGCGGAGCGGCTGTCGGAGCCGGAGGTCAGCCTGCCGGCACTGGTCCCGGCCGGCTGGCCGGTGGCGGGGGAAGGGCCGCGGCTGCACGCGGAGCTTGCCGAGGCCGGCCAGACGATCGGGCCGCGCTATCCGTCCGCCGCCCAGCTGGCAGGGATCGCGGCCGCCCGTATGGCCGGCGGGCTGCCGCCAGCACCGCCGGAGGCAAGGTACCTGCGCAGGCCCGACGCCAGGGAGCCCGGGCGGCCGAAGCGGGTGACGCCATGAGCATGCCGGGTATCGTGCTGCGTCCGATGACCGCGGCCGATCTCGACGACGTCGTCCAGCTTGAGCAGGCGGTCTTCGGCCCGGAGGCCTGGACCTGGCAGATGCTGGCCGACGAGCTCGAACAGCAGCCGGCCAGCAGGTACTACCTCATCGCCGACGATGGCGGCCAGATCGCCGGGTACGCGGGCCTGCTCGGCGCCGGCTGGCAGGGTGACGTGGTGACCATCGCCGTGGCGACCGGCAAGTGGGGGCGCGGGATCGGGTCGGCGCTGCTCGAGGCGCTGCTGGCCGAGGCGGGCCGGCGGGGCTGCACCGAGGTCTTCCTCGAGGTGCGGACCGACAACAGCCGGGCGCAGCGAGCTGTACCGCAGGCACGAGTTCACCGAGATCGGGATCAGGCGCGGCTACTACCAGCCCTCCGGTGCCGACGCGCTCGTGATGCGCCGCAGCCTGGCCGGCAGCCACCGCGACGAAGGAGAGCGCCGATGACGGCCCCACTGGTGCTGGGAATCGAGTCGTCGTGCGACGAGACCGGGGTCGGCCTGGTCCGCGGCCACGAGCTGCTCGCCGACGCGGTCGCTTCCAGCGTGGACGAGCACGCGCGGTTCGGCGGCGTGGTGCCTGAGGTGGCGAGCAGGGCACATCTGGAGGCGATGGTTCCCGCGGTCCAGCGGGCGCTGGCCCAGGCGGAGGTCGGCCTCGGCCAGGTCGACGCGATCGCGGTCACCGCGGGCCCCGGGCTGACCGGGGCGCTGCTGGTCGGGGTGTGCGCGGCCAAGGCCTACGCGCTCGCCCTCGGCAAGCCGCTGTACGGGGTCAACCACCTGGCCGCGCACATCGCCGTCGACCAGCTTGAGCACGGCGCACTGCCGGCTCCGGCGATCGCGCTGCTGGTCTCCGGCGGGCATTCGTCGCTGCTGCTCGTCCGCAGCCTGACCGGCGATATCGAGCCGCTCGGCGCCACCATCGATGACGCGGCGGGCGAGGCCTACGACAAGGTCGCCAGGCTGCTCGGGCTGCCGTTCCCCGGCGGGCCGCCGATCGACGGTGCCGCCAGGAGCGGTGACCCGGCTTCGGTCAGGTTCCCCGTTCGAAGTACCGCGACGGGACGTTCGATTTCTCATTCTCGGGGCTGAAGACCGCGGTCGCGCGCTGGGTCGAGGCGAGGCAGGCCGCCGGGCTGGCGGTACCGGTCGCTGATGTCGCCGCGTCCTTCCAGGAGGCGGTCGCCGATGTGCTGACCCGCAAGGCCGTCGACGCCTGCGTAAGTCGCGGCGTCGACCACCTGGTCATCAGCGGCGGCGTGGCGGCCAACTCGCGGCTGCGGGCACTCGCCGCCGAGCGCTGTGACGCCGCCGGGATCCGGCTGCGGGTGCCCAGGCCTGGGTTGTGCACAGACAACGGTGCCATGGTGGCGGCGCTGGGAGCCGACCTGGTCGCGGCCGGAGCCGAGCCGTCCGGCGTCGGCTTCGCCGCGGACTCGGGGCTGCCGGTGACGCAGGTGCTTGCCGCCTGACCGGCCTCAGCGCCTGATCGTTCGCTGCGCGATCGTCCAGATCGGCAACGTGAACTCACCCGAGGCCGTCTGCGGCGTCGCGGCGAGGTACGTGCGCACGCGCGCCAGCACCGCCTCGCGCTCGGCGGGTTCCATGACCAGGAACATCGAATGGGTCCGCATCGTGGCGATCAGCGACTCGGCGGTCCTGACCTGCCCGTGCTCGAATCCGGCCGCCTCCGGCGGCCCGAAGAGCGCACTGCCGGGCCCGCGCAGCCAAGCCGAGATGCCGTCGTCGTCCGCTGCGAAGGAGCTGAACGCGGCCACCTGGCGCCGGCCGCTGGCCTGGTGCAGCGCCGCCACCCAGTCCACCCGGTCGTCATCGGTGTTCCATAGCCCCGCGAACACGCCACCAGGCGCCAGCACCCTGGCGATCTCCGGCATCGCCAGGTCGAGGTCGAACCAGTGTGCAGACTGGCCGGCCAGGACGGCATCCACACAGCCATCGGGCACCGGTATCGCCTCGGCGCGGCCGGTCTGCGCGCTGACCCCGGGCAGCCGGGCCCGCAGTTCGGCCAGCATCTGCGAGTCGGGCTCGACCGCTGTCACGTGCGGCGCCACGCCGTCGATTGTCAGGCTCGCGAGCTGGGCGGTGAGCTTGCCGGTCCCGGCTCCGAGGTCAAGGATCTCCGCCAGCCGGCCTGTCGGGCGGCCCGCCTGGCTGGCCGGCTCCAGCGCCCAGCTAATCGCCGCGACGGGATAGCCTGGCCGGTGCGCGGCGTACGCGCCGGCCACCGCTCCGAACGAGGTCGCGCGCCTGGCGTGCTCGTCGTCCGCGACCAGCGGAGATGTGTCGGGTTCGGCTGGCTTGTCCATGAGCGGCACCCTAGCCGGGCCGCGCCAGCTTGACGATGCCGGCTGGCCGGGCTACTGTGCGGACTTGGCACTCGATGTAGTAGAGTGCTAACGCGACGAGGATGGTCTGGCACCCGCGACGGCAGGCCCCATGGTCGCCTCTCTAGTAACTCAGCTAGCCCTTTCCGGAGGGGGAGGTCAGATCGTGACGACCGCCACCAAGGTTGTTATCAAGCCGCTAGAAGACCGGATCGTTGTGCGTCCGCTCGATGCAGAGCAGACCACGGCGTCCGGTCTTGTCATCCCAGACACCGCCAAGGAGAAGCCGCAGGAAGGCGAGGTCAAGGCCGTCGGACCAGGCAGGTTCGACGACGCTGGCGCCAAGCGCGTTCCGATGGACGTCAAGGTCGGCGATGTCGTGCTGTACAGCAAGTACGGCGGCACCGAAGTGAAGTACGCGGGCGAGGAGTACTTGGTGCTCTCCGCCCGGGACGTGCTCGCGATCATCGAGAAATAAAGCGAGCAGATCCTACGGCGCGGGCCTGGCTCGTGCCTAGCGTGCTCACGTGCGCCACCCGCCGCCCCGGATCGGTCAGTGGCCCCAGGACTAACCGTTCTGGGGTCCCGGCCAGCCCGGGGCGGCGGCATGAACCCTGACTATTACCGACCATCCAGATACAGACGATCAGCTGAGGTGCTGCATGGCCAAGAGCCTGGATTTCAATGAGGACGCGCGGCGGGCGCTTGAGCGCGGTGTGGACAAGCTCGCGGACGCCGTCAAGGTGACGCTCGGCCCGAGGGGCCGCAATGTCGTCATCGACAAGAAGTGGGGCGCTCCGACGATCACCAACGACGGCGTGACCGTCGCCAAGGAGATCGAGCTGGAGAACCCGCAGGAGAACCTGGGCGCGCAGCTCGCCAAGGAAGTCGCCACCAAGACCAACGACGTGGCCGGTGACGGCACCACGACGGCGACCGTGCTGGCGCAGGCGATGGTGCACGAGGGACTGCGTTCCGTCGCGGCCGGCGCCAACCCGATGTCGCTCAAGCGCGGCATCGACGCCGCCGCGGCAGCGGTGTCGGAGAGCCTGCTGAAGAGTGCGCGAGAGGTCGAGGAGCGGAGCGAAATCGCTAACGTCGCCACGATCTCGGCGCAGGACGCCAAGGTGGGCGCGATCATCGCCGACGCGTTCGACAAGGTGGGCAAGGACGGCGTGATCACCGTCGAGGAGTCGGCCACGATGGGCCTCGAGCTCGAGTTCACCGAGGGCCTGCAGTTCGACAAGGGCTATATCTCGGCGTACTTCATCACCGACCAGGAGCGTATGGAGGCCGTGCTCGAAGACGCCTACATCCTGCTTCACAACGGCAAGATCTCCTCGATGGCCGACCTGCTGCCGCTGCTCGAGCAGATCGCTCAGTCCCGCAAGCCGCTGGTGATGGTCGCCGAAGACGTCGACGGCGAGGCGTTGTCGACCCTGGTGGTCAACAAGATCCGCGGCCTGCTGAACGTTGTCGCGGTCAAGGCGCCGGGGTTCGGCGACCGCCGCAAGGCGATGCTCGAGGACATGGCCGTCCTGAGCGGCGGGCAGGTCGTCAGCGAAGAGGTCGGCCTGACGCTCGAGAACGCCGGGCTCGACGTACTCGGCACGGCGCGCCGGGTGACGGTGACCAAGGACACGACCACGATCATCGACGGTGGCGGTAAGCAGGATGCCATCAACGACCGGATCCGCCAGCTCAAGGCCGAGATCGAGGCGTCGTCCTCGGACTGGGACAAGGAGAAACTGACCGAGAGGGTGGCCAAGCTGGCGGGCGGCGTGGCCGTGCTGCGGGCCGGTGCCGCGACCGAGGTCGAACTCAAGGAGAAGAAGCACCGGCTGGAGGACGCGATCTCGGCGACCAGGGCGGCGATCGAGGAAGGCATCGTGACCGGCGGCGGGAGCGCGCTGATCCAGGCCTCGGTGAACCTCGGCGACCTGGGCATGTCCGGCGACGAGGCCACCGGTGTCGCCGTGGTCCGCAAGGCGCTGCTCGAGCCAGCTCGCTGGATCGCGCTGAACGCGGGCGCCGAGGGCGGCGTCGTGATCGCCGCCGTCGCCGATATGCCAGCCGGTCACGGCTACAACGCGGAGACTGGCGAGTACGGCGACCTGATGGCGCAGGGCGTGATCGACCCGGTCAAGGTGACCAGGTCGGCCGTGCAGAACGCTGCGTCGATCGCCGGAATGCTGCTCACCACCGAGGCGCTGGTGACCGACAAGCCGGAGAAGGAAGAGGCCGAGTCCGCCGGGCATGGCCACGGCCACGGGCACGGTCACACGCACTGACCTGGCACCGATCGCGACGGCCGAGGGCGGGCCGGGACTCTGCGGAGTCCCGGCCCGCTCTAGTTTTGCGGACAGCCCGGCTCGCCAGCCCGGCTGCGCCAGCCCGGCTGCGCCCGGCGCGACCGTGGGGCGAGCACGGCGGCCGGCAGCGAGCCAGCGGCGGCAGGGACACGGGGGAGCTAAGTTGGCAAATAAGTAGCATTGCCTTTGCTCGAACGAATGCGCATTTTGCGCGCAAGCCTGCTCGCTGCCTTTTATTTAATGCCGGAGTTGATGATTAAGCAGCCCCTTTACCTGGGCATCATGCTCTCGTGACCGGTTGATGCGTGACGGCAGGGCGCCGAAGGGGGACGCATGACTCAGCAGGTTGTCAGCGATCGGGACCAGACCGCGGTGATCACAGACCTGTCCGTTCTGGCCGCACGCGGCCGCCCGGCCGACGTCGACGCGCTGATCAGGCAGATCCGGCCGATGGTAGTCAGGTACTGCCTGGCCAGGCTCGGGAACCTGGCCAGCCATTACCAGGTGGCCGAGGACGTCGCGCAGGAGGTCTGCGTCGCCATCCTTACCGCCCTGCCGCGATACCGGGACATGGGGCGGCCATTCGCGTCCTTTGTCTACGGCATTGCCTCACATAAGGTCGCCGATGCCAGGCGATCGGCGGCCAGGCTGGCGATTCCGGTCGACGTTCTGCCCGATGCCGCCGACGACGAGCCGGGCCCCGAGGATGCGGTGGTCGCCAGCCTGGAGGCGCAGCGCGCCAGGGCGTTGCTCGCGCGGCTGCCAGGGCACCAGCGTGAACTGCTGGTGCTGCGGGTGCTGACCGGGCTGTCGGCCGAGGAGACCGGGGCGGCGCTCGGCATGTCGGCCGGCGCGGTCCGGGTGGCACAGCACCGCGCGCTGGCCAGGCTGCGCGCGATCGCGGTGCAGGAGCGTTACGTCAGCAGTGCCTGAGGGCAGGCCGTCTGGCCGGCTGGCCCGGGCTCAGGCGGCGGGCCGGTCGAGGTTGCGCGACTCCCCGGACACCCAGAACACCGCGGCGACGGCCAGGACGATGGCCGAGCCGATCACCAGCGTGGTGCCCGCGCCCGCGTGCAGGAACGCCGATGCGCCCGCGAATGCGCCGAGCAGCATGGCCGCTACCGCGGCCGACCGGCGGGCGGCCTTGGCGTTGTCGCCGCCGGCCAGCGCGGAGTCCGCCGCCAGCCCGGTCAGCGTCATCGTCAGCACCGTGGTCGTCAAGTCGGGCACGGCGAGCCGCCTGATCGTCGAATTGCGTACGCCCATCCCGAACGCGAGTACCGCGATGATCGTGAATCGCGGCCAGCCGGCCGACACCGTGGCCGCGCCGAAGGCCAGCGCGGCGGCGATTCCGGTGGTTACGGCCTCCGTCGCCATCGCCACGGCCAGCAGCCGGCGCCGCGAGGTCAGTGCCCGCGCGGCCCGCCCCGCTGAGGCGGCCCCGAGCAGGAACGCGCCGAGCGAGGTCAGGCAGGCCGCGGCGGAAAACCCGGAGGCACCGGCCGCGGCGAAGCCGAGCAGCACGACGTTGCCCGTCATGTTCGCCGTGAACACGTGCCCGAGGCCGAGGTAGCTCACCGCGTCGACCAGGCCGCTGACGACGGTCAGGCCGAGCAGGGTTCCGAGCAGAACCGGGCCTTGCTTGCTCGCCGGGGCCATCCCGCTGGTCAGCCCGGGCGCCTGACGCTGCCGTCGGCCAGCAGCGTCCAGCGCGGATTGCCCGGGGTGATCGGGGTGATCGGGCTGACTCGCTGCTCCATGAGGGTCGCCTTCCCGACGGCAGTCTTGATGCGCGCTTAATGCGCGCAGATCTTAACGCGGGCCGGACCCCGGCGGGCCCGCTAGGCCGCGGCTGGACCGGGGAGCGCAAATCCGCGCTGCAGCTAAAGGGAAGACCCAATACCGGTCAGCTCGTGTCATGATGTCCACCATTCAGGTGGAGGGCTCATGCTCAAGAAGCTCGCGTTCGTTGGGGTGCTCGCGCTTGTCGGCCTGGTTGGGGGCATCGCGATTACGGGGCTCGGCGGGCTCCGCGTGGAGATCGGCTCGACGCTCTACCTGCCCGCCCGCAACAGCCCTCATACGTCCGCTGAGTTGGTGGCCATGACTCGGGGTCATCATCCGGGTGCGCAGGTCTGGGCGCAGGGGCGAAGTATCAGCATCCGTGCAGCCGGCAGCTTCACAGACGCCGAACTCGCCATGAGAGCGGCCTACGGGGAGCTCGTCGCGAGCAACGACCGCAAGTTCAAGTCGTACTACCCTGACTTCGCTGACCAGGTCGGGTTTACCTGGGGAGATCGGTTCCGTAATGGCTTGCTCGGGCTGCTTGCCGGAATATCGGTCGCGATCGGGTTCCTTGTGCCCCCAACCAGGTTGCGTCTGGTCTCTGTCCAGCCGTCACGTTGCCGGTGCGGCGAGCCCTGGGACGCGCACGGATGCCCGCTTCCCCGGCACCGGTCGGTCTGGCAGGTGGCGGCAATGAGCGGGGTAGTTGGTCTGATTCTGACCGTTCTTACCGCGCTCGCCCTCGCGGGGTACTTGCGCCCCGGCGAGGTGAGTACCAGTGGCTTCACTGCAGGCCACCGCCTGGCGGGCCCCCTCCGGCCAAGGCTGCAGGCGTGCATGATGTTCTACAGGTGGGAGGGAACCCACAATACGAACTTCCTGAACCAGGCGGTTGCCGACGCGCACAGCCCCCGTGTCCCAGGGCAGTCGAAATTGCTTTTCATGACCGACATGAGCGGCCTGCGTAGCTCGACCCGGGAGGCGAACTTCGCGCACTCGTCGACGACCATCAGCTACGAGCACGCCATCCAGGCCGACTGCAACCTGTTGACGGCCGGCCTTAATCCGCGGGATCGGCCCAAATTCCGCAGGGCCTTTGTCCGTCTAAGTCGACCCAGTACTACAACAGGACGTTCCCACGCAAAATGAAGTGCATGCGTCATCTGGCCAGACCTCAAGCGCGCGGATCCGCGCACCCGGTGAACCCTTGGTGGGGCTCCAGAGCGCGGATCTGTCGCACCCGGTGAACCCTTGGTGGTGCTCCCGGCGCGGCCGCTGGGCGCCGCCGTACACGTGGTCAAGCGGAAACGCGAGCGGCCGGTAACGGTGTCGGCAATTCGGTTGGCAAGCTGATCCGCGGGCGGCAGGCTGCCTGCATGACTGACGCCGCGGGAGCGCCGCTGACCGCGGATCCTCGCGAGTACGCGGGGTGGCTGGCGGCTGAGCTTGCCGCGCTGCTCGGCCCCGCGCTGACCGGCGCATACCTGCACGGCTCGGCGGTGCTGGGCGGCTGGACGCCGGAGCGCAGCGATGTGGATCTCCTGTTCGTGGTTGCCGACAACATCCCCAGCGCGACCCTGACAGCAGCGGGTGACCTGCTGATCGCGGCGGCTCCAGGCTGCCCAGGCCGGGGCCTGGAATGCAGCATGGTGACGACCAGCCGGGCGCGGCGGCCCGGCCTGCCTTGGCCGTTCCTGCTGCATGTGGGCATCCGCGACGGCGATCCAGTGCTGCACATCGGGAGCGGTGTGCCGGGGGACGCCGACCTGCTCATGCACTATGCGGTCTGCCGTGCGGCCGGGATCGCGCTGGCCGGCCCGCCGCCTGGCGATCTGATCGGCGCGCCGGGGCGGCCGGCCATCCTGAGTTACCTGGCCGGCGAGCTCGACTGGGGCATCGCGCACGCGCCGGAGTGCTACGCGGTGCTGAACGCCTGCCGCGCCCTGGTATACCTGCACGACGACGCGGTCGTCTCCAAGGTCGCGGGCGGTCTCGCGGCCCTCGACCGCGGCCTCGCGCCGGCCGGCCTCGTGCGGCGAGCGCTCGACCAGCAGCAGGCGCGGGTCCCTGAGCGGCCCCCGGCGCCCGACGCGGTCTCGTTCGTCCGCGATGTCGCGATCGCGCTCAGCGACGCGGCCGCAGGACGGACAGGGTCACCGCCAGCGTGACGGCCACGGGCTCGGCCAGCCCGGCGATCCGGGCCGCCATGACCTCAGGTTCGGCGTGCCGCGCGCTCGGGCCCATCGCGACGAGCGCGCCGACGGCCGTGTGGTCCAGCGACAACTCGCCGCCGTGTTCCTGCTCCCCGACCAGATCGAAGTACGGGCCGAGCTTGCCGGCCAGCCGCTCCTGCTTTCGCTCGTCTACGCTCAGTAGCCCGAGCGGACCGATCAGCTCGGCCAGGTGACCGGCCGCCGGGGTGACGACGAGCAGGCAGCCGTCCGGCCGCAGGATGCGGTGCAGTTCGGCGCCGTCGCGCGGCGCGAACACGTTCAGCGCGAGGCCGGCCGCCGCGTCGTCGACCGGCAGCGGGCGCCAGGCGTCGCAGCCGACCGCGCCGATCCGCGGGTGCGCCCGGGCGGCCACCCGCAGCGCGTGCTTGGACACGTCGAGCGCCAGGCCGTGGTGGTGTGGCAGGCGGTCAAGTACGGCGGCCAGGAAGTAGCCGGTCCCGGCGCCGACATCGGCTACGCAGCCGGTGACCTGGCGCGGCTCTTCTTCGGCCGGGGAGTAATCGGCTGCGGCGGCCGCCAGGGCGGCTGCGATCGCGGCGAAATGCCCGGCCGCGAGGAAGTCCCGGCGGGCACGCACCATCTCGGCCGTGTCACCGGCGCCGCCTGGACTGCCCGCCGGAAGCAGGCTGACGTAACCCTGCCGCGCGATGTCGAACGAGTGCCCAGTTCCGCAGCGCAGCGAGGTGCCGGCGACGGCCAGGGCGCCGCCGCAGTGCGGGCAGCGCAGGTAGCCGAGAACATCGTCGAGCACGCTAACTAGGATGGACTACAACCTGGCGACCAGCATCTCGGAGTGACATGACCGACGACGCCAAGTTTGGCCCTCCCGCACTGACCTTCGACGACGTCCTGCTGCTGCCGGCCCACTCGCAGCTGATGCCCAGCGAGGCCGACACCACGAGCAGGCTGACGCGCCGGATCCGGCTGCGGGTGCCCTTGCTCTCCTCGGCCATGGACACGGTCACCGAGGCGAGGATGGCAGTCGCGATGGCCAGGCAGGGCGGCGTCGGGGTGCTGCACCGCAACATGTCGATCGACGAGCAGGCGCACCAGGTAGACATCGTCAAGCGCTCGGAAGCCGGGATGATCACCAACCCGGTCACCTGCGGCCCCGATGCCACCATCGCCGAGGTCGAGGAACTGTGCGCCAGGTACCGGATCTCCGGCCTGCCCGTTGTGTCGCCGGACGACGTGCTGCTCGGGATCATCACCAACCGGGACATCAGGTTCGAGCAGGACCACAGTCGCCGGGTGGTCGAGCTGATGACGCCGATGCCGCTGGTCACGGCGCCGGTCGGGGTGTCGCGCGAGCAGGCGTTGCGGCTGCTGTCAGAGAACAAGGTCGAGAAGCTGCCGCTGGTGGACTCGCAGGGACTGATCCGCGGGCTGATCACGGTCAAGGACTTCACCAAGAGCGAGAAGTTCCCCTGCGCGACCAAGGACGCGCAGGGCCGGCTGATGGCCGGTGCCGCCGTCGGCGTGGGCGAGGACGCCAAGCGCCGGGCTCAGGCTCTGATCGAGGTGGGCGTCGACTTCCTGGTCGTGGACACCGCGCACGGTCACTCTCAGGCGGTGCTCAACATGGTGGCCCAGCTCAAGGCCAACGCGAGGGTCGAGGTGATCGGCGGCAACGTGGCGACCTGGTCGGGAGCCCAGGCGCTGATTGACGCGGGCTCGGACGCGATCAAGGTCGGGGTCGGCCCCGGGTCTATCTGCACCACCAGGGTGGTGGCCGGCGTGGGAGTGCCGCAGATCACCGCGATCTACCAGGCGGCCAGGGCGGCTCGTGCCGCCGGGGTCCCGGTGATCGGCGACGGTGGCGTCCAGTACTCGGGCGACATCGCCAAGGCCATCGCGGCGGGCGCCGACACCGTCATGCTCGGCGGGCTGCTCGCGGGGTGCGAGGAAGCGCCAGGGGAGATGGTGATGATCGGGGGCGAGCAGTACAAGCTCTACCGCGGCATGGGCTCGCTCGGGGCGATGCGCAACCGCGAGCGCGGCGGCATGTCCTATTCCAAGGACCGGTACTTCCAGGACGACGTGTTGCGCGAGGACAAGCTGGTGCCCGAGGGCATCGAGGGCCGGGTCCCGTACCGGGGGTCGGTCGCCGCCGTGGTCGGTCAGCTCGCGGGCGGCCTGCGCGCCGCGATGGGCTACTGCGGCGCCCGAACCACGGCCGAGCTGCAGGACGCCAAGTTCACCCAGATCACCGGTGCCGGCCTGGTCGAGAGCCACCCGCACCATATCCACATGGTCGCCGAGGCCCCCAACTACGGCGGCCCTTCCCGATAGCCGGGCCCGGCCGCACTTCAGGCCGCTGATTCCCGGAGCCGCGTCTCGGGCTGGCAGACTGACCTGGTGACTCAGATGGAGATCGGGCGCGGCAAGAGCGGCCGCCGCGCGTACGCACTCGACGAGATCGGGATCGTGCCGTCGCGCCGGACCAGGCACCCGGAGGACGTCTCGATCACCTGGCAGATCGACGCCTACCGGTTCGAGCTGCCGCTGGTGACCGCGCCGATGGACAGCGTGGTGTCGCCGGCCACCGCGATCGCGATCGGCAAGCTCGGCGGGCTCGCGGTGCTGGACATCGAGGGCGTGTGGACCAGATACGACGACCCAGAGCCGCTGCTCGCCGAGATGGCCACCCTGGACGACGACGCCGCGACCGCGCGGCTGCAGCAGATCTACGCGGAGCCGATCAAGGACGATCTGGTCGGACAGCGCATAGCGGAGATCAGGGCGGCCGGGGTGACGATCGCCGCCAGGCTGTCGCCGCAGCGGACGCTCAAGTACCACAAGGCCGTGATCGACGCGGGTGCGGACTTCGTCGTCATCAGGGGCACGACGGTCTCAGCCGAGCATGTCTCGAGCCAGGCCGAGCCGCTGAACCTCAAGCACTTCATTTACGAACTCGACGTGCCGGTGATCGTCGGCGGCTGCGCCACCTACACCGCGGCCCTGCACCTGATGCGCACCGGCGCGGCGGGCGTGCTGGTCGGCTTCGGCGGCGGTTCCGGCCAGACCACGGCCGCCGTGCTGGGCGTCAAGGTGCCGATGGCCACCGCGATCGCCGACGTTGCCGCCGCGCGGAGGGAATACCTGGACGAATCGGGCGGCCGGTACGTTCACGTGATCGCCGACGGCGGGATGACGCGCAGCGGCGATATCGCCAAGGCGCTCGCGATCGGCGCCGACGCGGTCATGGTGGGATCACCGATCGCCAGGGCAGTGGAGGCGCCGGGCCGCGGCTATCACTGGGGCAGCGAGGCGCACCACCCTGAACTGCCGCGCGGCGACCGGCTCAGGGTCGGCACGATCGGGACGCTGGAGCAGATCCTGCACGGCCCTTCCACGGTCGCCGACGGCTCGATGAACCTGATGGGCGCGCTCAGGCGGACGATGGCGACCTCGGGATACTCGGACCTGAAGGAATTCCAGCGAGTCGAGGTCACGGTGACCCCCGGCGCGCCGGCCGCCTGGAGCGCCCGCGGCACCGGCCCGGTGAGCGCCCCCGCGACCGGGAATGGGTAGCGTTCTGCCCTGTGACAACCCATGCGCTCGGCGCGGTCAAGCTCGGGCCCGCTGAACGGGCTGCCGCCCTCGCGTCGATGGCGGGAACCGAGCTTCAGGTACTCGTGGTCGGCGGCGGGGTCGTGGGCGCGGGCGTGGCGCTCGACGCCGCGACCAGGGGCCTGTCGGTCGGCCTGGTAGAGGCCAGGGACTTCGGCTCGGGGACGTCGTCCAGGTCGAGCAAGCTCATCCACGGCGGGCTGCGGTACCTGGAACAGTTCAACTTCGGGCTCGTCCGAGAGGCCCTGACCGAGCGCGCGCTGCTCATGCAGCGGATCGCACCGCACCTGGTCAAGCCGGTCTCGTTCCTGTTCCCGTTCAGCCACTACGGCTGGGAACGGGCCTACGTGGGATCGGGCCTCACCATCTACGACGCGCTCGGAATTGCACGCGGCCAGGTCAGGGGACTGCCGGTACACCGCCAGCTGACCAGGAGCCGCGCCCTGCGACTGGCGCCCGCGCTGCGCAGGTCGGCGCTGACCGGCGGCCTGCTGTACTGGGACGCGCAGGTCGACGACGCGCGGTACGTCGTGGACCTGGTCAGGACCGCGGCCGGGTACGGGGCGCGGGTCGCGTCAAGGACTCAGGTCACCGGCTTCCTGCGCGAGGGAGAGCGCGTCACTGGCGTGCGCGCCGTCGACCTGGAGACGGGCAGCGAGGTCCAGATCAGGGCCCAGCAGGTGGTCAATGCCACCGGCGTATGGACCGACGAGATCCAGGCGATGGTCGGCGGCCGCGGTTCGATCAATGTGCGGGCATCGAAGGGCGTGCACCTGGTCGTGCCCAGGGACCGGATCCAGTCGAGCACCGGGATCATCCTGCGCACCCCGTCGAGCGTCCTGTTCGTCATCCCCTGGGGCCGGCACTGGATCGTCGGCACGACCGACACGGCCTGGGCGCTATCCAAGGCCCACCCCGCGGCCAGCAGGGCCGATATCGACTACGTGCTCGATCAGGTGAACCGGGTCCTGGCCGTGCCCTTGACCAGGGATGACGTGGAGGGTGTCTACGCGGGCTTGCGGCCGCTGCTTGCGGGCGAGTCCGACACCACGTCGAAGCTGTCCAGAGAGCACACCGTGGCCCATCCGGTGCCCGGGCTCGTGATGATCGCCGGCGGCAAGTACACGACCTACCGGCTGATGGCGCGCGACGCCGTGGATGCCGTCGCGCACGGGCTGGACGGCAAGGTCGCCCCGTCCTGCTCGGACCAGATACCGCTCGCCGGGGCCGACGGGTTCCAGGCGCTGTGGAACTCACGGCATACGATCGCCAGGTCATCGGGGCTGCACGTGGCTCGGATCGAGCACCTGCTTGGCCGGTACGGCGGCCTGACCGGCGAACTGCTCGACATGATCGCCGCCGACCCGAGCCTCGGCAAGCCGCTGACCGGAGCCGAGGACTACCTGCGGGTCGAGGCGGTCTACGCGGCGACCCACGAGGGCGCCAGGCACCTGGACGACGTGCTGGCCAGGCGCACCCACATCTCGATCGAGACCTGGGACCGCGGCCTGTCCGCCGCGCCGGAAATCGCCGCGCTGATGGCCGGCCCGATGAAGTGGCGGACCCGCCAGGTAACCAGGGAGATCGACCACTACCGTGCCCGCATCGAGGCCGAGCGCAAGTCGCAGGAAGCCGACACGGATACCGACGCGGACGCGATCAGGCTCGGCGCGCCCGAGATCGTGCCCGTGGTGTTGCAGAAACCGGCTCCGCTGGCCGGCGGCGACGGCGGTCCAGGCAGCTACGGCGCCGCCGCAGCTGGGGCTGGTGGCGTCAGGCCGGTTCCGCGCCGGGCCGGGGCGGAGGCCGAGTGATGGGCGCTCGGCGCCAACTAGACTTCGGCCATGGCCGCCAACCGCGTGCTGTCCGGCATCCAGCCGACAGCTGACTCCTTCCACCTCGGCAACTATCTCGGCGCGATCCGCCAGTGGGTGGCGCTGCAGGACAGCCACGACGCGTTCTACTGCGTCGTCGACCTGCACGCGATCACCGTCCCCCAGGACCCGGCGCTGCTGCGCAAGCGGTCCAGGGTCGCGGCGGCGCAGTTGTTCGCGGCCGGCCTGGACCCGAAGCGGTGCACGGTCTTCGTGCAGAGTCACATCCCCGAGCACGCCGAGCTGTCCTGGGTGCTCAGCTGCCTGACCGGATTCGGCGAGGCGAGCCGGATGATCCAGTTCAAGGAAAAGTCGCTGAAGTCCGGCTCCGATCAGGCCAGCGTCGGCCTGTTCACGTACCCGATCCTGCAAGCGGCCGACATCCTGCTCTACCAGACCGATCAGGTGCCCGTCGGCGAGGACCAGCGGCAGCACCTGGAGCTGACGAGGGATCTCGCGCAGCGTTTCAACCACCGGTTCGGCCAGACCTTCGTCGTGCCCGGCCCGTATATCGTGCTGGGCGTCGGCAAGATCGCCGACTTGCAGGATCCATCGGCCAAGATGAGCAAGTCATCCTCGGCGCCGCAGGGCATCATCGACGTGCTGGAGGATCCCGCGTCGGTACGCAAGAAGATCGCGCGCGCGGTCACCGACATGGGCTCGCAGGTCACGGCGGACGACGAGGCCAAGCCAGGGGTGACCAACCTGCTGCGGATCTACTCGGCGCTGACCGGGACCACCATGGACGCGCTGGAGCAGCAGTACGCGGGTTCCGGTTATGGCGCGTTCAAGAAAGACCTGGCCGAGGTAGTCGTCGACGCGCTGGCGCCGATCAGGGAGCGAACGGAGAAGATGCTCGCGGATGAGGCCGAGCTCGACCGACTGCTCGCCGACGGCGCGGCCCGGGCCAGGGAGGTGGCCAGGGCGACCATGGCCATGGTCAGGGAACGGGTCGGCTTCCTGCCCGCGGGCTGACGCCCGCAGGCTAGCGCCCTCACGCTGACGCCCGGACGCTGACGCTTGGACGTGAACCCCCGTACGGCGATGGAGGCCGCATGGATGCTCGGAGCCAGCTCATCTTGTCGGCCGTGCTGGATTTCAGCGGGGCTGAGCTCGCCGCCAACCGGGCCGGACAGCTGACCGACCGGCAGACCGTCAGGCTCCGCAGGTCACGCTCGGCGTCCAGGGCCGCGATGGCCGTCGTGGTGTTCATCGCGCTCGCCTTTATCGCGATCGTCGCGATCACGCTGCTCCCGCGCCTGTCCGGCGGCAGCCATCCCGGGTCGTCGGCCGAGGTGCCCTACGTCGTGGGCGCCCTGATCCTGATCGCGCTGCTGATGGCGCAGTCGGTCTTCCGCAGCGGGCGGGCGCTGAACCAGATGGTGTCGGGCTCGGTCAGCCTGGCCTCAGGAGCCGCCAGGACCCGGGTTCGGCGGATGGGGGGCAACGTCGGAGACCCGCAGAGCGGCATTCCCGGGCGGCCGGGCGGCAGCCGGTGCGAGCTGACGATCGGCGGCACCAGGTTCTTCGTCAGCCCGGCCGTGCTGGCCGCGTTCACCGACGGCCAGGTCTATCACGGCTACTACGTCGGCCAGGGCCTGCGGGCCACGCTGGTCTCGGCCGAGGTTGCCTAGACCCGCGCTCCCTGCGGCCTGCCCTCAGCTGCCGACCGGGCGCTTGCCGTGCGGCGTGCGGCGCCTGAGCCAGGCGAGGCCGCCAAGCACCGCCGCGATCAGGCCGCCCGCCACGCCGGCGCCGAGCGTCAGCGCTCCGCTCGCGGACCGGCCCCCGGCACGCGTGAGCGCGGGAGCGGGGCCGGCGCTTGTGTCCGGCCACGGCGTCGGCGGTCGCCAGCGGCGGCACGAGCACGCCGACCGGCCCGACCTGGCCGGCGGCGGTGAAGCCCCAGTTGAGCAACCGCTCCGCCGAGGTGATCTCGGTGAGCGGCGTGGCATGCAGGATCGTGACGATCAGCGTGACGCCGTGCCGCCTGGCCATTCCGATGTAGGTTGCCCCGGCCTTCTCCGTCCAGCCGATCTTGCCGCCGATCCCGCCGCGGAACTTGGTCAGCAGGTAGTTCTGGTTGACGAGCAGCACGTGCTTGTGCCGCTTCACCGGGAACCTGGCCGTCAGCATCGAGTCGCAGCTCATGAACGCCGGCATCGACAGCGCCTGCCTCGCGACCAGCGCGAGATCGTACGCGGATACCACCTGGCCGGGTGCGGGCAGCCCGTTCGGCTGCTTGGCGACGACATCGTAAGCCTGCAGGTGGTGCGCCTCGGCGTTGACCAGCGCCATCCCGCTCGCGAACGACCCGCTGGCCTGGACCAGCGCCACCGCCGCGTCGTTGGCCGAGATCAGCAGGAGCGCGTGGAACAGGTCTGCCACCTTGTAGCGGTGGCCAGGTATCAGGCCGACGATGTTCGGCTCGACCGACGCGGCCCGCTGGGTGGCGACGATTGTGGCGTTCGGCCGCAACCTCGGCAGCATTGTGATCGCGGTGAGCACCTTCAGCGTGCTGGCCGGCGGGTACAGCCCGTGCGGGTCTTTGGCGGCCAGCACCACGCCGGTGCCGGCATTGGCGATCACATAGGCAGAGGCAGGCACCCTGGGCAGCGGTTTCCAGCCGCTGCGCGGGTAATGCACGACGATGCCGTGGCTCGCCAGCAGCGGGCCGCCCACCTCGCTCGGGTCGCTCGGGTGCGGGCGGCTCGCGATCCGGATGGCCCGCTGATCGGCCGGAGTCAGCCGTGCG
This sequence comes from uncultured Actinomycetota bacterium, assembly GCA_963720595.1. Lineage (GTDB taxonomy): Bacteria > Actinomycetota > Actinomycetes > Streptosporangiales > Streptosporangiaceae > Chersky-822. The sequence goes on from CAVRFY010000002.1 coordinate 466,859, forward strand.
GCGGCGAGCCTGGCGGGCAGGCGCACGGGCGCGGCCCCGCCGTTCGCGACCGCCATTCCCGCGATCGCCGCGCTGGTCATTACCGCCGATACGACCAGGGCCCCGCGTCTCGTGCTCGTCTGCATCCGGTCCTTCGATCCGCAAGCGGAGGTACGGGCCGGCCGGATCTGGTGGCCGAAGAAATGCACCGGCCGGGCGGCTGCTACGTGCGGATTGTTCCCGCCTGCCGCTACCGGTACCCGTGCGGCAATCCCGCCGATGCCGACGCAACCGGTGCGAGCTACGCGGATTGACGGCAAAGGTTGTCACCAGAGCAGTCCATCGCGAGCTTACCGAGCCCGGCTCGACCGCGGCACGCTCAAGGGCTGGCCAGCGGCGGCACCAGCGTCCCGACCGCGTGCAGGTGCCTGTTCACCGCGAAGCCCCAGGTGAGCAACCGCTCCGCCGTAGCGATCTCGGTGAGCGGCGTGGCATGCAAGATCGTGACGATCAGCGTGACGCCGTGCCGCCTGGCCATTCCGAGATAGGTTGCCCCGGCGGCCATGGTCCAGCCGATCTTCCCGCCGATGCCGCCCGGGTACTGGGTCAGCAGGGCGTTCTGGTTCGCCAAAGGCACCTGGCCGAACCTGGTGCCGGAGAACGTTGCCGCGAGGGTCTGGTCGTAGCGCATGAACGCCGGAATCGCCAGCGCTCTCCTCGCGATCAGCGCGAGGTCGTAGGCGGAGACGAGCTGGCCTGGAGCGGGCAGGCCGTTCGGCTGCCTGGCGGTGACGTCATAGGCCTGCAAACGGTGCGCCTCGGCGTTCATCAGCGCGATGCCCCTGGCGAACGACCCGCTGCCCTCGACCAGGGACACCGCGGCGTCGTTGGCCGAAATCAGCAGCAGTGCCCTGAACAGGTCCGCCACCTTGTAGCGGCGGCCTGGTATCAGGCCGACGATGTTCGGCACCACCGAGGCGGCCAGTTTCGTGGCGACGATTGTGGCGTTCGGCCGCAACCTCGGCAGCATGGTGATCGCCGTCAGCACCTTCAGCGTGCTGGCCGGCGGGTACCGCCCGTGCGCGTCCTTGGCCGCGAGAACCTGGCCGGTCCTGGCGTTGGCGATCACGTAGGCGGAGGCGGGAACGGCTGGCAGTGGCCGCGCGTGCGGCGCCACGACGATGCCGGACCTGCCCAGCAGCCGCCCGCCGACGTTGCGGCGGTTCAGCGGCGGCCTGGGGTTCTTGGCGCGACCGCCGCTAGCGTGAGCGCGGTCCTGAGCGCGCGGTCCCGCGTGCGCGCCAGGCCCGGCCGCCCCAGTTCCTGGCGGCCTGGCTCCGCCCGGCCTGGCTCCGGCCGGCCTGGTCCCCGGCGGCACGGCCTCATGCGCGCCAGGCCCGGCCAGCTTCGCGGCCGGCGAGCCTGCAACGGTAGCGGGGCCGGAGGCCGCCATGGCGTAGCCCACGGCGGCCAGGGCGGTGAGCGCCGCGGCCGCCGTCGTGCCGGCCCGTCGTGCGCCGGCCCATCGAGCGCTGGCCGCCGTCGTGTCGGCCCGTCGTGAGCCGGCCCATCGCGTGCTGGCCCATCGAGTCCCAGCCGTTCGCTTGCTGGTCTGCATCCGGGTCCCCGATCTGCGGATGGCCGCGACCGGAGGGCCGCCACCCGCCGCCTCGTAGGTTGCGAACCTGGCGAAGTCAGGCAGCATATGCGGCATCTACCAGTAGTTCGGACATATCACCTGGACTAGCGGCAATGCGACGCCGTGACCGGCCGGATCACGCCGGAGAGCTTCGGGCTGCCGGGACGTAATCTTGACCTATGGCGCGTATCTCGGAGTCTGGCGAACCGATCGAGCCGGTCTACGGGCCGAATGCACTGCAGGATTTCGACGCCGATCGGGATCTGGGCGAGCCAGGCGAGTTCCCGTTCACCCGCGGCGTCTACCCGAACATGTACGTCGGCCGGCCATGGACCATGCGCCAGTATTCGGGCTTCTCGACCGCTGCCGACTCCAACCGGCGCTACCAGCAGCTCATCGCGGCGGGCACGACGGGGCTCTCCGTTGCCTTCGACCTGCCGACCCAGATGGGTTATGACTCCGATGCCCCGCAGGCGCACGGCGAGGTCGGCAAGGTCGGCGTGGCGATCGACTCGATCGAGGACATGCAGGCACTCTTCGACGGCATCCCGCTCGATTCGGTCTCGACGTCGATGACCATCAACGCCCCGGCGGCCATCTTGCTGCTCCTGTACGAGCTGGTCGCCGGCGAACAGGGAGTGGCCGCCGGGGAGCTGACCGGCACCATCCAGAACGACATTCTCAAGGAGTACATCGCACGCGGCACGTATATCTATCCGCCAGTGCCCTCGCTGCGACTGGTGGCCGACACGTTCGCCTACTGCGGCGCCCGCCTGCCGCGCTGGAACACGATCTCGATATCGGGCTACCACATGGCCGAGGCCGGCGCCACGCCCGTGCAGGAGATCGCCTTCACGCTGGCCAACGCCAAGGAGTACGTGCGAACCGCGATCGAGTCCGGGCTGGCGGTCGACGACTTCGCCCCCAGGCTCTCGTTCTTCTTCGTCGCCAGGACGACGCTGCTTGAGGAGGTCGCCAAATTCCGCGCCGCGCGCTGGCTCTGGGCGCACATCATGGCCGACGAGTTCGGCGCCGCCGATCCTCGATCGCTGATGCTCAGGTTCCACACCCAGACCGCCGGCGTCCAGCTAACCGCGCAGCAGCCGGAGGTCAACATGGCGCGGGTGACCGTTCAGGCGCTCGCCGCGGTGCTCGGCGGTACGCAGTCGCTGCACACGAACTCCTACGACGAGGCCATCGCGCTGCCGACGGAGAAGGCCGCCAGGCTCGCGCTGCGGACGCAGCAGGTGCTCGCGTACGAGACCGATCTGACCGCGACGGCCGACCCGCTGGCCGGCTCGTATGCGATCGAGTCGCTGACCGCCGATATCAGGGACGCGGCCGCCGGGTTGATCGCGAAGATCGAGGAGATGGGCGGTGCCGTCGCAGCGATCGAGCAGGGCTTCCAGAAGGCAGAGATCGAGCGATCCGCCTACCAGGTGACGCGGCAGATCGACGCGGGTGAGCGGGTGGTCGTCGGGGTGAACAAGTTCACCGGGGGCGGCGACGAGAGCTACGCAGCGCTGCGGGTCGACCCGGCGATCGAGCAGCAGCAGGCCGAGCGCCTCGAGGCGCTGCGGCGGCGCCGGTCGGCCGGCGAGGTCCGGCGCGGGTTGGATGACGTCAGGCGCGCGGCACAGGGCCGCGACAATGTGCTCGCTCCGCTGCGGGCGGCGCTGGCCGCCAGGGCGACCGTTGGCGAGACCTGCGACGCGTTGCGCGATGTATGGGGCGTCTATCATCCCGCCGATGTCTGTTAAGCACCCGAAATAGCAGACTTAGCCGCGCGAAGGCCAGTGCGCAGTGATCCGGTCATAATCGGCCAACGCCAGCGTGCGGGCGTCGCGGGCGCTACGATGCCTAGTGATACCGGGTCGCATCTCACCTGCGTACGAGATGCGGCGGGATTATGCCGTCTGTGTCAGGCGGCGCAATTGCACCCCTCGCCAGCCCGAATGGCTGATCCGGATTCCATGAGCCACATCGGCGCCGCCTGGTATGTACGGGAAGTGTTAGCTGAGGGACCAAATGGAAACGCGTTTTGCCTTCCGGAACCGGGAGAGTTACCCGGCGCGGCGGCGGCGTGCCCCGCACCCGGGCTGGCTCGGCGGGATGAACACCGCGGCTTGCCCGAGTCGTGTTACGTCTGTGAATTGCGGTGCCAGAGTGACCCCGGTGAGCATGTGCGTCGGCCGAAGCGTCATCCTTGGCCAGAGGACCTTGTGCGCTGGCAACGGGGCGCACGGCACCAGCGAGAAGATCCGGTGCGCTTCTGACCTGATCCTTACCCAAGGGGAGAGGGTGGATGGCTGAGAGTGATCTGGTAGGCGAGCTAGACGCGTTTCTCGCGGGTCATCAGCCTGAACTCGTCGATTTCCGCAGGGACCTGCACGCGCATCCGGAGGTTGGGTACTCCGAGCACCGCACCACCCGCCGGATCGCGCACCGGCTCGAGGCCGCCGGGCTTCGGCCTGCCGTTCTGCCCAGGGGCACCGGCCTGATCGTCGACATCGGTGGCGCCCGCGGCGATACCCCGGCAGTCGCGCTGCGCGCCGACATCGACGCGCTGCCTATCGTTGACGAGAAGGATGTTCCCTACCGGTCGCTGAACGCCGGCGTGTGTCATGCCTGCGGTCACGACGTGCATACCTCGATCTTGCTCGGTACCGGGCTGTTCCTTGCTCGCGCGGCCGCTGGGGGAGCGCTGCCCGGCAAGGTCAGGCTGATCTTCCAGCCGGCGGAGGAAGTCCCAGGCGGCGCCCTGGACGTGCTGGCCGCCGGCGGCATCTCGTCGGTCGAGCGAATCTTCGCGCTGCACTGCGATCCGAAGCTGGATGTCGGCAAGATCGGTACCAGGATCGGCCCGATCACCGCGGCGTGCGACAAGATCAAGGTTCAGCTGAGCGGGCCCGGTGGCCACACCGCCCGGCCGCACCTCACCGCCGATCTGGTCTTCGCGCTTGGCAAGGTGATAACCGAGCTTCCCGCCGCGCTGTCCCGCCGGATCGATCCGAGGTCGGGTCTCAGCCTGGTCTGGGGGCGGGTTAGCGCGGGGTCCACGCCGAACGCGATACCAGATGCCGGCGTGGTCGAGGGCACCGTCCGGTGCCTGGACGACAGCGCGTGGCACGCGGTGCCCGAGATGCTGAAGGACCTGGTCGAGTCGGTGGCCAGCGCATACGGCGTGATTCCCATGCTGAGCTACGAGCGCAGCGTCCCGCCTGTCGTGAACGAGACGGTCAGCACGGCCATGGTCGCCGCCGCGGCCGACCGGATGCTGGGCCCTGACGCCGTCGAGCCCGCGCCGCAGAGCCTGGGCGGCGAGGACTTCGCCTGGTACCTGGAGTCCATCCCGGGCAGCCTGTTCCGGCTCGGGACCAGGAGCCCGGGATCGGTGCAGGAGTTCGACATTCACCAGCCGATGTTCGACGTGGACGAACGCTGCATCGCTGTCGGTGTCAAGGTCATGGCCGCGACCGCCCTCACGGCGATCGGCGGTCAGGCAGGGCCCGACCCGGTCATCGCAGAGGTCGGCGCTGGCCGGGCCGGGCGGATTCGCGCTGCCAGCCCGCCGGCCGAAGGGGTCACGCTCGCCGGGCCGTTATTAGCTAGGTATTCGCCGGTTGCCTTACCGTGACGTGATCAGCGGCTCCTTGGCGGGAGCACTCGGGCCAGGCAGGCATATTGTGGGATGACAGGCCGCCTGGCGTCAGGACCGCGACGACCGGCGTGCCGCACAACTCGCCGATACCGGAGCAGCAGCTGACGTGTTCGCACCGAAAGAGCAGGCCAGGACGGCCATGCCGGTCTCCGCTGGCCGCCTGCTACCCGACGGCAGGCGGGTCTACCGCCTGACCGCCTCCATGGCGGTCTGGTGGATCTGGGTCGGGCTCGCGCTGATCAGCCTCGGCGACCTGATCATCCAGGGTCACGATTTCATCTCGCTACAGTTCGCGCTGGGGCTGCTCACGGTCACCGGCACGGTCTTCGCGTGCACGCTCTGGCCGAGGGTGGTCGCGGACGAGGCAGGCATCGTCGTGCGCAACCCGCTGCGGACCTTCACGCTCCCGTGGGGCGCCGTGCGGGGTATCTTCCTGGCCGACTCGGTCGAGATCCAGTGCGCCCGAGCCGCCGGAAAGGACAAGACCGTCTACTGCTGGGCGCTGTCGTCGGCTAGGCGGGGCCGGGCGCGGGCCCGGCTGCAGGGCTGGCAGTGGGAGCAGGGCAAGCGGAACCAGCCGTCCAGTTACGGCCAGCTGCCCGGGCAGGCCAAGGAACTAGTCAAGATGACCCCGACCGAGGTCATGGCCAGGGAGATTGCCAGGATGTCGGAGGAGGCCAGGGGCAGGTCCGGCAAGCAAACGGGCGATGTCGGCCTGGGGGCAGGGAATCCGACTACGGGGAACCTGACCACCGGGGATCTGGGCGCCCGCGGCCTGGGCCGCGTGAGCGTGAACGGGTCGGAACCGGCCGGGGCGGACGAGAATCCCGCGGCCGACGGCGGTACGGCCGGCGTTGCCACCGCCGTGCTCGCCAGCATGTGGTCCTGGGGCGCGCTGGCGGCGATTCTGGTTCCGGGGATAGCGTTCGCGATCTTCGTACTGGCCGGCTAGCTCCCGATCGAACTGCAGGGCCTGGCGCGCAGCCCGGACACGTAATCCTCCGGCGCCCCGGCGGCCTCTGCGGCATCAGCCATGATTCCCAGGTATCGGGCCGACGGCAGCCCGCCCTCGTAGTTGTTGAGCACGTAGAGCCACGCCAGGACCTCGCCGTCCCGCGTCGCGACCCTGACCCGCAGCTTGCTGTAGTAGCCGAGCGTGGCGCCGTCCCAGTGGTCGAGCGCCTCTTCGTCGCTCGCGGAGACCTCGTAGAGCACGACGAAGACGCGTACGTCCTGGTCCTCGACCACGGTGGCGAGTGCGCCCTCCCAGCCCATATCCTCGCCGCCGAAGGTCAGTCGCCAGCCGTCCAGCCAGCCTGTGCCGGCCCGGGGTGAGTGCGGGCAGCGTTCGGCCATCTGTGCCGGGTCCATATTGCTGCCGTATGCCGCGTACAACGCCACGGTCCATAAGGGTACGAGCCTGCCGGGCTGTGGGCACGAAGGTTGGCCCGGCTGGTCCTGCCTGATGGAACCTGATGACCGGCGGCGGGTCCGGATGCGACAGAATGAAGCATCGTGAGCCAGCCGCGTAACCACGTAGCGATCATCGGCGGCGGACCGGGCGGGTACGAAGCCGCCCTCGTCGCAGCCCAGCTCGGCGCCGACGTCACGGTCGTCGAGGAGAGCGGCCTTGGCGGCTCCTGCGTGCTCACGGACTGCGTGCCGTCGAAGACGCTGATCGCCACGGCCAGCCTGATGGCCGCGATGGATGGCGCGCGGGATCTGGGCATCAGGTTCGACAACGGACCCGGCCAGCCGGTCGCGGCGGGCCGCTCGCACGCCCGCGCCGACGCGCCCAGGATCTACTCGCGGATCCGCGACCTCGCGCATGCCCAGTCCGGCGATGTCGCGACGCGGCTGGGCGCCGAGGGCGTGCGGGTGATCAGCGGTCGCGGGAGGCTCGCCGGCCCCGGCGTGGTGACCGTCGGGGACACCGAGCTCAGGGCGGACACGATCCTGATCGCAACCGGTGCGCAGCCCAGGGTGCTGCCGGACGCGGTTCCTGACGGAGAGCGGCTGCTGACCTGCCGTCAGCTGTATGACCTGGCCGAGCTACCGAGCGAGCTGGTGGTGGTCGGCTCGGGGGTGACGGGGGCGGAGTTCGCGAGCGCGTTCCAGGCCCTCGGATCGCAGGTCACGCTGGTCTCCTCACGGCAGCACGTGCTCCCGCACGAGGACACCGACGCGGCGATGGTCGTGGAGGAGGTCTTCAGGCGCCGCGGCATGTCGGTTCTCGGCCGTGCCCGGGCCGTTTCGGCGAGCCGGACTGGCGACGGAGTCGAGGTCTGCCTCGAGGACGGCACGACGGTGCGCGGGTCGCACTGCCTGCTGACCGTGGGAATGGTCCCGTCGACCGGCGGGATCGGGCTGACCGAGGCCGGGATCGGCCTGGACGATCGCGGTTTCATCAGCGTCGACCGGGTCTCGCGGACCTCGGTGCCCGGCGTCTACGCCGCTGGCGACTGCACCGGCGTCTGGATGCTGGCATCGGTCGCCGCGATGCAGGGCCGGATCGCGATGTGGCACGCGCTCGGCGAGGCCGTCCAGCCGCTGCGGCAGAGGCACGTGGCCGCGACCATCTTCACCGAGCCGGAGATCGCGACCGTTGGCGTCAGCCAGCGGGACGTGGACAGCGGCGCGGTCGGCGCGCGGGTGGTGAACATGCCACTCGCCACCAACGCACGGGCGAAGATGGACGGCTTCAGCGACGGCTTCGTCAAGCTGTTCACCAGGCGGAACACCGGCATCGTGCTCGGCGGCGTGATCGTGGCGCCGCAGGCAAGCGAGCTGATACTCGGCGTCTCGCTGGCCGTCGAGCAGCAGCTGACCGTCGACGAGATCGCGCACACGTTCGCCGTGTACCCGTCGCTGACCGGCAGTATCACCGAGGCCGCACGCCGGCTGATGCAACCCGCCGAGCCGCTCTGACCCCGTCCGCCCGCCTATCCGCCGACGGGGGTGGCCGCGGCGAGAATGCCGATCAGCGTCTCGACAGCCCGCGAGGCGTCGGGCCCGGTGGCGCGGACGATCACTTGCTGGCCGCTCGTCGCGCCCAGGCCCATCACGGAGAGCACGCTCTTGGCGTCGACGCTGACGGTTCCCACCGCGATCTGGACGGCTGACGCGAAGCCGGCCGCGGCGACGGCGAGCGAGCCGGCCGGGCGGGCATGCAGGTCGCCGGTCAGCGTGACGACGGCCTCAGAGCTTTCTGGCATTGCGCGCCTCCTCGGCCGCCGCGAGCACCGCCTTGATGTCGCCGCCGACCGCGGCCGCCACGGTCGCGGCCACCGCTCCCTCGACGAACGGGGCATCGGCGAGCGCGACCGGTTCGGGAAGTGCTCCTGGCTCGGACATCAGGACACGCACGGTCAGGACCGAGCTGCCCAGGTCGGGCAGGATGAGCACGCCCGCCCCCGCGTTCGCGGCGATGATCGCCCTGCGCACCTTCGCCTCGCTGGTTCCGATGTCGCCGTCCTCGGTTCCGCCGGCCGGCACGACGCGCACCGTGCCGCCGCCGATCTGGCCCGCCAGCTCAGCGGTACCCTCAGCCAGGGCCGCGCTGTGCGAGACGAGCACGATCCCTACTCTGGCGACCTCGCTCATGGCCTATCCTGAATAGTATTCGACATTACCGAAAGGCATCCATGATCCAGTCTGTGGAGCGGGCGGCCGCCATACTCGCCGCGCTCGGCTCGGGAACGCCGCGCCTGGGCGTGACCGAGGTCGCCGAGCGGGTCGGCCTGGCCAAGCCGACGGTCTACGGTCTGCTCCGCACGCTTGAGAAGTACGACCTCGTCATCCAGGATCCGGAGACCAGCAAGTACAGCCTGGGCCCAGGCGTGCTCCAGCTTGGCAATGCCTACCTGGACGGCTCCGAACTGCGCGCCCGTTCCCTGCTCTGGTCCGAGGCGCTGGCCCAGCGAGCCAACGAGGCGGTCTGGGTCGCGACCTTGTCCGGCTCCCGCGTGATCGTCCTGCACCATGTGTTCCGGCCGGACAACACCGTGCAGATACTCGAGGTTGGCGCGGCGATCCCGTGGCACGCCTGCGCGCTCGGCCACGCCGTCGTGGCGCACCTGCCGGCCGCCGCGAGTGCGCGGCTCCTCGCAGGTGACCTGCTGGCGCTGACCGGGCGGACGAAGACGACCAGGGCGGCGCTGAGCCGGGCCCTCGGTCAGGTCCGCAAGCAGGGATACGCGATCGAGGATCAGGAGGCAACGGTCGGCGACGCGGGTGTCGCGGCACCGATACTCAATCGTGAGGGGGCGGTGGCTGGCGCCATCGGGGTCGTCGGGCCCGCCGAGCGGCTGCTGGCGCCGGCCGCGCGCGAGGGGATCGTCAGAGCCGTCACCGAGTCCGCGCGCGGCGTCTCGCGGGATCTGGGCGCGGGCCGCGGCGGCACCGTCATCTCGGCGCTGAGCTGATCCAGGCCGAGCCAGCGCACCGCTCCCGCTAGCCGCCGGATGCATGCCGCACCAACTCCTGTACCTCCTCGATGGCCGCTGCCCTGACCGACTTCGCGGCGAGTGCCGCGCATGCCTGCGAGTCAAGGCCCGCGATCCAGCCGCGCACTCGTCCCACGGACGCCGCCGGCACGCTGAACGTGCGCACGCCAAGCCCGACGAGCAGCGGCAGCACCCCGGGGTCGGCTGCCGCGTCGCCGCAGACCGAGACGGCGGTGCCCGTCGGGCCGGCCGCTTCGACCACGTGCTCGATCAGCGTCAGGACCCGGGGATCGGCGGCCAGGCCGGGCCTGGCTGCCGAGCTGAGCCGATCGAGGCCGAGCACCTCACCGGTCAGGTCGTTCGTGCCTATCGAGAAGAAGTCCACGGCCGGCGCGAACTTCTCGGCCGCGGCCGCCGTCGCGGCCAGTTCGACCATGATTCCCAGCCGCGGCGTGCTCGCGCCGGTCGCGGCCGCGGCCCTGGCCAGACGTTCGCGCACCAGCTCGACCTCGCCGGGCGAGCTGACCATGGGGATCAGGATGGCAAGTTCGGCTGTCCGGCCTGCGGCCAGCGCCGCGCGCAGCTGTCGCGACAGCGCGTCGGGGTGGCCGAGCAGCGCCGTGAGCCCGGGCTGGGCATCCCCTGCCGTGCCGTTATCCCGCAGGAACGGCGGAACCTTGTCACCGGAGAAGTCGAGCAGCCGGACCGTCGCGAGCCGCCCGCTGAGCAGGCTCAGTATGGGCGTCAGCTGCGCCAGGTGCTCGGACTCGGCGGGCCAGCCGGTGCAGCTGGTGAACGGGATCTCGGTCCGCAGCAGGCCGACGCCCGCCGCGCCGGCGGCGAGCCCTCGGCGGGTCTCGGCGGCCGACGCGACGTTGCACAAGATCACGACGTCCTGGCCATCCGCCGTGCGCGGCGGGTCAGCTGGAGCGGAGTCGCCCGGGGTCGTTGCGTTGCGGCTGGAAGCCGTCATCGCCTTGGCCGCCAGCCATCCCGGCGGATCCGGCTCGATCACCAGCTCGCCCGAGCCGGCGCCGACGATCGCCTGGCTCCCCGTAGGCTCGCCCAGCACAGCGGCACTGACGCCGGTCAGCATCGGGATGCCGAGCCCCCTGGCGATGATCGCGGCGTGCGAGCTTGCCCCGCCCGCGACCGAGGCGGCACCGACCAGCCCGAGCTCGGCCAACTCGATCAGGTCGGCCGCCGCCACATCGCGCCGGACCAGGATGATCTCCCCGGGCGGCCGGTCGCGGTGCCCACCGGCCAGGTGCTCAAGGACCGCGGCGGCGACCTGGCGAACGTCGGCTGCCCGCTCGGCGAGCTCAGGGCTGGGGATCGCCGCAAGGACGGCGGCCTGGTCCTCGGCCGCCTGCAGGACTGCGGCGGCAGCGTCGGTGCCGGCGCTGACCGCCGCAACCGCAGCCGTCACGAGCACCTGATCCGCGGCGATCAGCGCGGCGACGGTCACGATGTCCGCCTCGTCCGCCCGGCCGACCGCGCGCAGCCGTCCGGCTAGTTCATGGCGGTCGCTGGCCACCGCCGCGAAGGCGGCTTCGACCTGGGCGGGCGTTGCCGCCCGTGCCGCAGCAGCCTCGTCGCGAGCAGCCGGGCCCTGAGCTGCGGGTTCGCTCGCGATGTCGCCCTGGTAGATCAGGCCGGCCGCGCGCCCTGGCGACACCACCTGGCCGGCGTAACGCCGCGGCTCGCTCGTCGCTGCGGTCACGTGGTCTCCGCCCTGATGCCCACGTCGCGCAGTGCGCCCAGGATGAGCGCAGTCGATGCCGCGCCTGGATCCTCGTGCCCGACGCTGCGCGGTCCGAGGTAGCTGGCCCTGCCCTTGAGCGCCTGCATGGAGATGGTGGCCTGGGCCCCCGCGGCGGCGGCGTCGGCGAGCGCGGAGAGGGCGGCCCCGGCAGGCGCCCCCTCCGCTACCGCCTTGGCGAGCGCGCTGACCGCGGGGGCTAGCGCGTCGACCATGGTCTTCTCGCCCTCACGCGCGGCGCCCAGCTTCTGCACTCCCGCGAGCGCCGCGTCGAGGGCGCCGGCTAGGTCGCTCAGGTCCGCCTCGGGAATGCTGCCGAGCGCCTTGCCAGCCTGCCGGAAGGCCATTCCGTAGAGCGGGCCAGAGGCGCCGCCGACCTTGGATATCAGCGTGCTCCCCGCAAGCGCGAGCACCGCGCCGGGTGACGGGGTGCTCGCCTGTTCCAGTGCGGCGGTGATGGCGCCGAACCCCCTGGCCAGGTTGATGCCGTGGTCGGCGTCACCGATGGCCGCGTCGAGCTGGGTCAGGTGGTCACGCTGCGACTCGACGACCTCGGCAGCCTCGGCGAGCCATGCACGGAAGAATGCGGCGTCCATCGTGGCACTCCTTGCGGGGACGGGCAGCGGCCCGGGACGAGCCGCTGCTCTGTCTGGGATACTGCCTCTTAGGATCTCAGCGTCCCCACCGCAACGCCGGCGTGTCCACTGGGGCATCCCAGAGTTCGGTCAGCGCATCCGTGAGCCTGCACACCGTGACGGAGAAACCCTGCATCTCCAGGCTGGTGATGTAGTTGCCGACCAGGTTCCTGGTGATCCGCGCTCCCTTGCCCGTCACGTACTTGTGTACCTCGTTGTAGAGCAGGTACAGCTCGATCAGCGGGGTGCCGCCCATGCCATTGACCATCACGAGCACGTCGCCAGCGAGCGGCACGTCGGCGTGGATGGCGTCCATGGCCGCGGCCGCGATGACCGATGCCGGGGCCATCTCGCCCCGCCTGCGGCCCGGTTCGCCGTGGATGCCGATGCCCAGTTCGATCTCGCTGTCGTCGAGCTCGAAGGTCGGCTTGCCTGCCGCGGGGACCGTGCAGGACGACAGCGCGACGCCGAACGACCTGCTGCGCTCGTTGACCTCGCCGGCCACGGCGGCCACGTCGGCAAGCGCGGCGCCGCGCTCGGCGAGCGCGCCCGCGATCTTCTCGACGAAGACCGTGGCGCCGACCCCGCGCCGGCCCGCCGTGTACAGCGAGTCCTGCACGGCCACATCGTCGTTGATGACGACCTGGGTGACCTCGATGCCCTCGTCGGAGGCGAGCTCAGCGGCCATCTGGAAGTTGAGCACGTCGCCGGTGTAGTTCTTGACGATGTGCAGCACCCCGGCGCCGCCACTGACCGCCTTGGTCGCCGCCAGCATCTGGTCGGGTACCGGCGAGGTAAATACCTCGCCCGGGCACGCGGCATCGAGCATCCCGAACCCGACGAACCCGCCGTGCAGCGGCTCGTGCCCCGAGCCGCCGCCGGAGACTAGCCCGACCTTGCCGGCCGTCGGTCCGGCGGCCCTGGTGATGACCTTGTTCTCGATGTCCACCGCCAAGCCGGGATGGGCCGCCGCGATGCCGGCGAGTGCGTCGGTGACCACGGTGTCCGGAGCGTTGATCAGCTTCTTCATGACAGGCTCTCCCCGATCTTGACGGCGCCCGCGGCACCGGACTGCGCGGCACTGTTGGCCGACTCCGAGTCGGCCGGAGCGAGGCCAGTCAGCTCGGCCTGTGCCGTCGACCTGGCAATCCCAAGGTAGGCCAGGCCGCCCAGCACGCCGCCGACGAACTCGCCGACCAGGTAGGCGGGCACCTGTCCCCAGGACACGGTGCCGCCGAAGGCCGCCTGCATCAGGAACGTCCCGAGGTAGCGGGCGGGATTGATCGCGGCGCCCGTTGCCGGGCCCACGATAATGATGACGGCGAAGACGACCGAGCCGATCGCCATCGGCGCCCAGCCGGGCACCGCGCGGTGGTCGATCACGCCGAAGATGACGAAGACCAGGATCGCCGTGCCGATGGCCTCGATCAGCAGGCCGCGGCCGAATCCGGTCGTGGCGGAGTTATAGGCGGTCACGCCGCCGCCCGCCGCGACCGTCGCCGACTTGCCGAGCGTGACGAAGATGCCCAGCGCACCGATCACCGCGCCGGCGAGCTGTGCGGCCAGGTAGCCGGGCACCTCGCGCCAACCGAACTTGCCGGAGATGGCGAGGGAGAGCGTCACGGCCGGGTTGATGTGGCCGCCCGAGATGTGTCCGATGGCATAGACCACGCCCACGATCACGAGCATGAAGGCGAACGAGATCATCCCGAGCTGTGCCATCGAGAATGGCACCTTGGTGCCCGCTGCGATAACGCCCGTCGCGGCGGCCGATCCGGCGCCGACGTAGACGAGGCACGCGGTACCCAGTAGTTCCGCGAAGAGCTTCTGCGGGGTAGTAGGTGATGTTGCGGCCATGCGGTTCGCCCGCCGCCTCGGTACCTGGACAGTGCCGGGCGGCGAGCTCCTCACCTCCCTTTGGCGTGAGTGGGATCGAATGCTGTTCGACAATGTCAAACAGTATTTAGATGGGACCATAAACCGGAGGCTGGGCGGCGTCAAGAGCCGGCCGAGAAGCGGCCGGCCTGTAGGGCTAGTGCGCGGGGTGGCCCAGATCGGGATCGTCGGGAGCGTCGAGGCCGTGCTGGCGCAGCCGGGACGTCCTGATGTCGTCGGCGTAGGCGGCCACGCTGAAGATGCTTCCGGCCAGGATCAGGCCGACCATCATCGCGGCGAGCCAGGTCGGGGCCGGCACGAGGGTCAGCAGCACGACGGCGACGATGACGCAGACGGGCACGATGACCGCAAGATGGCGCAGGATCGTCCTGAACCGCCAGCCCGCGTCGGTCAGCTCGTGCTTGACCCAGTCGCGGTTGTCCTCGGGGAGCCGGAAACCCAGGGCGAACGCCAGCCAGCGCAGCGGCCCAGGGTCGCCGGGAATCCGCGTCATCGTCTTATCCTCGCCGATTGCCCGCACGGCGGCGAGCGCAATGCGGCCGGAACCGCGCCGCCGCGCAGGGCGGGCTCCGGCGCGGGGGTCGGCGCGGGGTGGGCGCGGCTGGTCGCGGGTCAGTCGGTGATCCGGCAGATGGCGTGCCCGGCCGAGACGGTCTGGCCCACCTCGACGGCCAGATCGGACACCGTGCCGTCCTTGTGCGCGGTCAGCGGCTGCTCCATCTTCATCGCCTCGAGCACGACGACCGTCTCGCCGGCGGTGACCCGCTGGCCGTCGGCCGCGACGATCTTGACGATGGTGCCCTGCATGGGGCTGGTCAGCGCGTCTGGTTCGGCGCCGCCGCTGCCACCAGGACCGCGGCCGCGATCCGCCCGGCGTCCGGGCCTGCCGGGTGCCCGCCCGGCGCCGGCCATCCGGCCCCGGCCGGTTCCGGCGGCCGTTCCGGCTCCGCCGGGACCCGCCAGGCCGAAGCCGGCCGGGATAGACACCTCGAGGCGCTTGCCGCCAACCTCGACCACGATTCGCTCCCGTCCGGCAGCCGGATCGTGGTCCCCGTACACGCCGCCGGCGTCGCCGCCCGCGTACGGCGGCAGCTTTCCGGCGAACTCGGTCTCGATCCACCTGGTGTGCACGGCGAACGGCTCGCTGGTGAACGCCGGATCCTCGAGCAGCGCGCGATGGAACGGCAGCACGGTCGGCATCCCGCTGACCTCGAACTCGGCCAGCGCGCGCCTGGCCCGCGCCAGCGCCTGCGGCCGGTCGGCGCCGGTCACGATGAGCTTGGCGAGCAGCGAGTCATACATCTGCGGCACCGTCATGCCTGCGGTGTAGCCGGCGTCCACCCGCACGCCTGGCCCGGACGGCGGGTTCCAGGTCGCGAGGGTGCCCGGCGCGGGCAGGAAGTTGCGTCCGGGATCCTCGGCGTTGATCCGGAACTCGATCGAGTGCCCGCGCACGTCGGGATCACGGGGCGACAGCGCCTGGCCGTCGGCGATCCTGAACATCTCCAGCACCAGGTCGATGCCGCTGATCTCCTCGGTCACCGGGTGCTCGACCTGGAGCCTGGTGTTGACCTCGAGGAACGACACGGTGCCGTCCTGGCCGATCAGGAACTCGCAGGTGCCCGCGCCGACGTACCCCGCCTCGCGCAGGATCGCCTTGGACGACTCGCGCAGCAGGGCTTCCTGCTCGTCGGTCAGGAACGGGGCCGGCGCCTCCTCGACGAGCTTCTGGTGCCGGCGCTGGAGCGAGCAGTCCCTGGTGGAGACGACGACGACGTTGCCGTGGCTGTCGGCCAGGCATTGCGTCTCGACGTGGCGCGGCCGGTCCAGGTAGCGCTCGACGAAGCACTCGCCGCGGCCGAAGGCCGCGACCGCCTCGCGAACCGCCGACTCGAACTGCGGCTCGATCTCGGCATGGGTCATGGCGACCTTCAGCCCGCGCCCGCCGCCGCCGTAGGCGGCCTTGATCGCGATCGGCAGGCCGTGCTCATCGGCGAACCTCGCCGCCTCCGCCGGGCCGGAGACCGGGCCCTCGGTGCCCGGCGCGAGCGGCGCGCCGACCGTCCGCGCGATCATCCTGGCCGCGGTCTTATCGCCGAGCGCCTCGATGGCGGCGGGCGGCGGTCCGATCCAGACCAGGCCCGCCGCGATCACCTCGCGTGCGAAGTGCGCGTTCTCGGCCAGGAAACCGTAACCGGGGTGAACGGCATCCGCGCCGGACTCGGCCGCGGCCTTGAGGATCTTGGCGATATCGAGGTAGCTGTCCGCGGCCGACGACCCGCCGAGCGCGTAGGCCTCATCGGCGATCTGGACGTGCAGCGAATCCAGGTCGGGCTCGGAGTAGACGGCGACACTGCGCAGGCCGGCATCACGGCAGGCGCGCGCGACCCGTACGGCGATCTCGCTCCGGTTGGCGATGAGGACCTTATGCACCAAATGGCTCCTTGTCGACTGTCCAGGAGTCTAGGTCAGCGCGCGACGGGCTAGCGCGGAAGGGCGCTGCGCCGCCACGCGCCGGGGCCGGGTGCCAGGGGCACCCTGAGCAGCGGGGATCTTGCGGACCAGGTCGAACGACTCGCGCTTGCCGGTGCCGGCGCTGGCGCGCGCCGCGGCGGCGGACCTGGCGGCAAGCACCGTGATCACCGCGGCCAGCTCGGCCTCGGTCGGCTCGCCGCGCAGCACCGACAGCACCGGCCACGTGGCGGCACCGGCCTGCCCGCCGGGGCTGGCCACGGACGAGCCGTTAGGCATATCGGGTTTGCATGTGCCGAGTTGTTCCTGCGTCAGTGCTTCGACTTGCCGACACCGACGCCGAACTGCCGGTGCACCCGGGCCCAGAACGCGTCCCGCAGCCATTCCCGCGCCTCCTGGTAGGAGCGCAGCGAGAGCCCGAGTTCCTTCTCGGCGTCGACCAGCAATTCCTTGTCGATCACCGGGGGCAGGATCGGCCCGGGGAGCAGGTCGCGGATGTTGTCCTCGCCGCGGGTCAGTATCCATTTCTGCGCGACGTGCTCGCCGGCCTCCTCGACCCGCTCACGGGACGGGCCGAGCCTGGCCGCGGCCATGTGGGCGGAGTTGAGGTGGACCGAGGAGTTGTGCTTGGCATGCGAGCGGAACGGGTTCCTGTCACCGAATAGCTGAGCGGGCGACGGCGCCGTGATCTGGCCGACCGTCAAGCCCGGTACGCTGGCCGGCTGGTCCGGCCTGGCGGGCAGCGTCCCGTGCGCCGCGTGCGCGGCCTCCGCGGTCGGCTGCGGCGCGAAGTAAGGCTCGATGAAGGCGCGCTCGAGGACCTCTACCGTGTCGGACTCCCAGACCAGCCGCTCGGCCTGGTTGGTGCCGTAGGGCGGCTCGACGCCCCACAGGTGCACCCGCACCCCGAACGCCTGCGCCGCCTCGACTGCGGGGACCATATCCTCGTCCCCGGCCACGAGGATCGCGTCGGTGATCGCGCGGTGCCTGGCCAGCGCCTCCATATCGGCCCTGATCTGGGCGTCGACGCCCTTCTGCTGGCCGCGAGCGTTCAGGTTGCCCAGGCGCAGCTTGACCAGCGGCATCTGCGCGATGACCCGCTGGTCGAAGGTGGGAACCCGGTCCCTGGCCGCGTCGTACCAGTACACCCGGAGCAGCTGGCCCCTGACCTGATCGTCGGCCTGCTTGATCAGCGCCGAGATCAGCTTGTCGGCGTCCACGCGGTACTCGCGCCTGGACGAGGCACCGAACAGCAACTCCCCGGCGGACGCGTAGATGTACCCGACATCCACCATGATCGCGTACCGGGAGAGCAGCGGGAGCGCGGCTTCGGAGTCAGTCATGTCCCTTCGACTCTAGTCCGCGCTGAGCGGGGTGTCGCCGCCCGAGGCGCAATCGTCTGCGTACTCGCGCAAAATCCGGCTCCGCCGCAAAAGGGCTAGAGCGGGATGTTCCCGTGCTTCTTCGGAGGCAGCGTCTGCCGCTTGGTCCGCAGCGCGCGAAGTGCCCTGATGACCGCGGGCCGGGTCTCGGCGGGCCTGATCACGGCGTCGACGTAGCCGCGCTCGGCGGCGATGTACGGATTGGCCAGCGCGTCCTCGTACTCGGTGACCCTGGTGGCCCTGATCGCGGCCTGTTCTTCCTCAGTGGCCGAGGCCGCCAACTCCCGCCGGTACAAGATGTTCACCGCGCCCTGGGCGCCCATCACCGCGATTTGCGCGGTCGGCCACGCCAGGTTGATGTCGCCGCCGAGGTGCTTGGAGCCCATGACGTCGTACGCGCCGCCGTAGGCCTTCCTCGTGATCACGGTGATCTTCGGCACGGTCGCCTCGGCGTAGGCGTAGATCAGTTTCGCGCCGCGTCTGATGATCCCGCCCCACTCCTGGTCGGTGCCGGGCAGGAAGCCGGGCACGTCGACGAAGGTCAGCACGGGGATGCCGAAGGCGTCGCAAGTGCGGACGAACCTGGCGGCCTTCTCCGACGCATTGATATCCAGGCAGCCGGCGAAGAACGTCGGCTGGTTGGCCACGACGCCGACAGATGCCCCCTCGACGCGGCCGAAGCCGCAGATGATGTTCTTGGCGAACTCGGCGTGGATCTCGCAGAACTCGCCGTCGTCGAGGATGTGCTGGATCACCCCGTGCATGTCATACGGCTGGTTCGCCGAGTCGGGGATGATCGTGTCGAGTTCGGCGTCGGACTCGGTGACCTCGCAAATCTGGCCGGGATCGATTCCAGTGGGGATCGCGGGCGGCTCCTCGAGGTTGTTCGAGGGAAGATAGGACAGCAGGTCGCGGGCGAAGTCCAGGCAGTCCTGCTCGTCGGCGGCCTTGAAGTGCGCGACGCCGGACTTGACGTTGTGCGCATGGGCGCCGCCGAGGTCCTCGAAGCTGACCTCCTCGCCAGTCACCGTCCTGATCACATCGGGTCCGGTGATGAACATGTGCGATGTCTGGTCCACCATCAGTGTGAAATCGGTGATCGCGGGGGAGTAGACGGCCCCGCCCGCGCACGGGCCCATGATCAGCGAGATCTGCGGGATCACGCCGGAGGCCATGACGTTGCGGTAGAAGATCTCCGCGTACAGGCCGAGAGCGACCACGCCCTCCTGGATCCTGGCGCCGCCGCTGTCGTTGATCCCGATGACGGGGCAGCCGACCTTGAGCGCGTGGTCCATCACCTTGACGATCTTCTCGCCGAACACCTCGCCGAGCGAGCCGCCGAACACGGTGAAGTCCTGGCTGAACACGCAGACCGGACGGCCGTCGATGGTGCCGAAACCCGTCACCACGCCGTCGCCGTACGGCCGGGTGTGCGCCATCGCGAAATCGTGCGCCCGGTGCCTGGCAAGCTCGTCGAACTCGGTGAACGACCCGGGATCGAGCAGATTATCGATCCGCTCCCTGGCGGTCATCTTGCCCTTGTCGTGTTGCCGCTCGACCGCACGCTGCGGTCCGGCATGGACCGCCTCGGAGCGACGTTTCTCCAGGTCCGCGAGCTTTCCCGCAGTGGTGTGGATGTCGGTCGCCTGGCCCGCCGCTGGCGGCCGGGCAGGCTGTTCGGGTTCGGCGGGCTGGGCAGCGTCGGTGGCCATGCCGCACAGGGTAGGCCAGGCTGCCCGGGCAGCACGGCGCAGGGCCGAGGTGTCGCGCGCGGGCTACGGCGTCGGGCGCGGGCTGTGGCGTCGGGCGCGGGCTACAGAGTCGTGCGCGGGTTACGGCGTCGCGCCGGCGCCGGCCATGGCGGCGGCGACCTCGGCCGCGCGCTCCTTATGCTGGCGGTGGTGCTCCGCCCAGCACGGATACCTCGCGTCGGCGCCGTCCCCCGCGATCAGGCCCGCGATCGCCGTCGTCGTCGTCTCGTCGGTCGGCGTGTAGATCACCAGCCTGGTGCCGGGAGCGGCGAGGATGCCCAGCGACGTGGTCGTCATGACCAGTCGGTCGTGGGCCGGATGGCGGAAGATCTTCAGGTACGTGGTCGGACTGGCCACCTCGTGCTGCGCCCACAGCGATGCGAACTCGGGGCTGGCAGCTTGCAGCCTGCGGACGAACTTGGTCCAGGCCGGCTCGCCGACGTGCCGTCCATAGGCGCCGCGCAATTGGGCTACCAGCATGCTGACCTGCTCGTCGCGGTTCAGGTAGGGGTGGCAGCAGGCCGGGTACGTGAAGGTCAGCCACAGCGTGTTCCGCTCGCAGGCCGGCTGGCGGACCACGCCGGGGAACAGGGCGGCGTACGCCGCGTTCCAGGCGAGGAGGTCGAATCGCTCGTTGATGATGCAGGCGGGCAGGCCGGCCAGCCCGTCAAGTATCCGCTGCATCTCGGGCGCGACCTGCGCGACCGCGGCTGCCTCCTCGGCCGCGGCAACCGCCTCCGGCACGTCGGCGAGCCGGTACAGGTGCTCGCGCTCGGGCTGATCCAGCATCAGCGTGCGGGCGACGGCGTCGAGAACCTGGGTGCTGGCGTTGATCGGCCGGCCCTGCTCCAGCCAGGTGTACCAGGTCACGCCGACGCCGGCCAGCATCGCGACTTCTTCGCGGCGCAGACCTGCGGTCCGCCGCCGGATGCCTGGCGGGAGCCCGACGTCCTCCGGGGTGAGCCGGTCGCGGCGGTTGCGCAGGAACGAGCCGAGTTCGGCCCGGCGGTTGCGGTTCGCGGTCGGCGTGCTCGTGGTCATGACCTCATCCTCGGGTGTTTCGGCCGGGGCTGCCAGGTAGCGCTGGTACCAGGATAAACAGGCTCTCGGTACCAGGGTCCAATGTAGCGCAAACTGGCGTCATGACACAGACCACGGTCCACAGCGGCACGGCTTCGCTCCCGGTACGGGACCGCCGGGGACCCGCTGTCGCGCGCGGCCCCGCCCCGCAGCGCGTGACGCGGCCGGCGGCCGTTCTCGCGATCGTTCTCATCGGCCAATTCATGGCGGTACTCGACTCCTCAGTGGTCAACGTCGCGGCACCCTCGATTCATGCCGGGTTGCACGCGTCGGGGGCCGGGCTGCAGCTCGTCATCGCCGGCTACACGATCACCTACGCAGTGCTGCTGGTCAGCGGGGCGCGGCTCGGCGACCTGCTCGGGCACCGGCGGGTCTTCCTCGCCGGGCTCACCGTGTTCACACTCGCCTCGCTTGGATGCGGCCTGGCCGGCTCGACGGCGCAGCTTGTCGCGCTGCGCCTGGTTCAGGGGGTCGGAGCCGCCGCGATGATCCCGCAGGTGCTCAGCTTGATCCAGCGGACGTTCGCTGGCTCAGGCCGGGCCAAGGCGATGAGCGCCTACTCGGCGGTGCTGGCCGGCGGCATCGTCGTCGGCCAGGTGGCTGGCGGCCTGCTCATCAGCGCGAACCTGTTCGGGGCCAGCTGGCGGCCCGTCTTCCTGGTCAACGTGCCGATCGGCATTGTGCTGATGCTGGCCGGCTGGCGGCTGCTTCCGGCTGGTCGCGGCGAGAAGGGCCGGGGCCTGGACCTTGCTGGCCTCGCGCTGCTCACCCCGGCCGTGCTCGCAGTGGTGATTCCGCTCGTGCTCGGCCAGCCCGAGCACTGGCCGGCCTGGGGCTGGCTGTCCCTGGCCGGGAGCGGTGTGCTGTTCGCCGGCTTCGCGGTGGCCGAACGGCGGCTGGCGGCCCGCGGCGGCTCGCCGCTGGTGCACGGAAGGATGCTCGGGCTGGCGGGCGTGAGCACCGGCATCCTCGCGCTGTTCGCCGTGATGACTGTGTTCGGCGGGATGTTCTTCGTCCTCGCGCTGCACTTCCAGGGTGGACTCGGCGAGTCGCCGCTGCGGGCTGGGCTGACCTTCGCGCCCGCCGCGGCCGCGTTCGCCGTCGTCAGCCTCAACTGGCAGCGGCTGCCTGGCCGGGTCAAGCCGTGGCTGCCGATCGGCGGGTTCGCGGGGATGACGGTAGGCCTGGCGCTGCTCGCGGCGGTGCTGCGGGACGGGAGTTCCGGCGGCATCTGGCCGTTCCTGTGCCTCGCGCTGATCGGCGGCAGCAACGCCTCCGCGTTCAGCCCGATGATGACCGGGGTGCTCATGAGGGTCCCGGTGAGCGATGCGGCCGACGCCACCGGAGTCGTGGTGACCGTGAATCAGCTGGCGCTGGTGATCGGAGTGGCGTCGTTCGGCGCCATCTACCTGAACCTGGCGGGCACGCTGCCAGCCGCCGCAGGCGGCGCCTTCCGTGACCTGTCCGCGCATGCGGAGTTCCTTACCTGCCTGGCGCTCGCTGGCCTGGCCGGCTGCGGCGGCGTGTTGGCCGCGTTCCGTGCCTGGTCACACGAGCGCCCCGGGGCCCGGTCGAGGGTTGCGGCTGAGGCGGGCTCCGGCTGAGGCGGGGCTGAGGCGGGGCCGAGGCGGGGCTGAGGCTGAGCGGAACGGCGATGTGGGCGCATTGGTGTCGCTATAGAACGACATCAATGCGTCCACGTTGTCGACGCGCCGGCGATGCCGGTTCCCGGGCCCTGGCTCGGGCGAGTGCGCGCGGGCTGTAATGGGCGTGGCGCCATTGCCGGCAGATTTGCCGGCAAGCCGGCAAGACGCCGGCAGCGGCTTCTGCGAGCCGTAATTACCAATTCACCTGCCGGCCATCCGTACCGCCCGGGTGCTGCCCCGTCCGGCCCGATCGGCAGCCCGCTGACCTGCTGGCAGACTTAGCTTCATGTTTCCGGCCGGACCCAAGCCCGCGATCGCGCCACACCCAGCCACCGCAGCCGCCGTCGAAGCCGCCAACCTGTGGAAGCGGTTCGGTGCGACTACGGCGGTCGCAGGCGTGCATCTGCGCGTGCCGGCCGGCAGTTTCTTCGGCCTGGTCGGGCCCAACGGGGCGGGCAAGACGACGGCGCTATCGATGATGACCGGGCTGCTGCGGCCCGATGCCGGTGCGGTGGCGGTCTGCGGCGCTGACGTCTGGCGCGACCCGGCGGCGGTCAAATCGGTGATCGGCGTGCTGCCGGAAGGACTCCGGCTCTTCGACCGGCTGTCTGGTTCCGAGCTGCTCAGGTACCTGGGCAGGCTGCGGCGCCTGGACCGGGCGCTGACCGAGGCCAGGGCCGCCGAGCTGCTCGCCGTGCTCGACCTGGCCGACGCCGGGCGAACGCTGATCATCGACTACTCGACCGGGATGCGCAAGAAGATCGCGCTGGCCGCCGCGCTGCTGCACAACCCGCGAGTGCTGTTCCTCGATGAGCCGTTCGAGGGCGTGGACCCGGTCTCCGCGCGGACGATCAGGGGAGTGCTCGACGGCTACACCAGGTCAGGCTCGACGGTGATCTTCTCCAGCCACGTGCTCGAACTCGTCGATGCCATGTGCGACCAGGTCGCCGTGATGAGCCGCGGCCAGATCCTGGCCAGCGGCCCGACCGCCGACATCCGCGCGGGCCGGACGCTGCAGCAGGCGTTCCTGGCCATCGTGGGAGCACGGCCTGACGACGAGGACGGAAGGCTGTCGTGGCTCGGCTCTTCGTCCGGCTGAAGCTCAGCCTGATCGCCGGGGGCTTGCGCGGAACTGGCGGCACGGCCAGGATCACCGGGCTGGTCTTCGCGCTGCTCGGCGCGCTGCTGGTGATGCCGGTCGGGTTCTTCCTGCTGGCGATTCAGCACGGCCGGCCGGGTGCGGCCAACGTCGCGGTCATCACGTTCACTGCGTTCGCCGCCGGATGGCTGGTGCTGCCGATCATGATGTTCGGCGCCGACGAGACGCTCGATCCCGCCCGGCTGGCGCTGCTGCCGCTCAGTCCCGCAACGCTGGCGCGCGGGCTGCTGGCGGCCGCGCTGACCGGGATCGGGCCGGTCGTGACGTTCGTCATCCTGTTCGGCGCCGTCGCGGCCGTCGCCGACGGCGCCCCGTCAGTCCTGGCCGGGGTGCTCGCCGTGCTGATCGAGCTCGGCCTGTGCGTCACGGGTTCCCGCGCGCTGGTGACCGCGCTTTCTGGGGTCCTGCGGTCGCGCCGCGGCAGGGACCTGGGCGTACTGCTCGGCGGTCTGCTCGTGATCGCGTTCTTCGCCGCGAACATGGTCTTCCAGGAGTCGCTGGCCCACTCACAAAGCTCCGCAGGGCATGCGCCGGGCGGGCCGATCGGCACCGGATTCGCTGGTACCGCCGCGGTCGCGCGCTGGACGCCGCCCGGGCTGGTCGCCCACTCGGTCGCCGATGCCGCCACCGGCCGCTACGGCACGGCAGCGCTGGAGCTCGGCGCCGGATTCGTGACCGTGGTGCTGCTGGCCTGGGGCTGGATCGTGGCGCTGCGGCGGGCGCTCGAACATCCCGATGGCTCGACCCATGCCACCCGCCGGTCCCGTCCGCGCCGGGTGTCACGACGGGCGGCGGGCCTGCTGGCTGCAGTGCCGGCGGTCGCGCCCGGCTGGTGGCCGCGGATCCTTGCTAGCCGGACGCTAGCTGCCGCGGGCAAGGAGATGCGGTACTACCGGCGGGACCCGCGCCGCAAGCAGCAGCTGGTGAGCCTGGTCATGCCCGTGCTGCTGGTCGTGGTTAACTCGCGCATCGGCCTCGGTGTGGGGATGTACGCAGGCCTGCAGGGCGCCGGAACCGGACCGGCGCAGCACCTGCCGGTCTGGCCCGCCGTGCTCGGCGGGATGATCGCGGGCATGTTCAGCTCGGCCAACCTGTTCGGATTCGACGGCTCGGCGCTCTGGCTGAACATCGCGGCCACGTCGCGCTGGCAGGATCTGCGCTCGGACATCGCCGGGAAGAACATCGCCGGCGCCCTGATCACGGTCCCGGTCTTCGCCGTGCTCTACGTCGTGATCGGTGCGCTGGCCGCGGACCCGGCCGGCGCGGCGGTCGCGTTCGCGATGGCGGTGTGCGCGCTCGGCGCGACAAGCAGCGTGGGCAGCGTGACCAGCGTGCTGCTGCCGACCCCGATACCTGAGCGCCGGTCGAGCGCGTTCAGCAGCGGCGGTGCCGGGCAGGGGTGCCTGGCCGGCCTCACCACGCTGGCCGGGCTCGGCGCGACGCTCGCGCTGATGATCCCGGTCTTCCTCCTGATCGCCAGGTGGCATCCGGGTACCTGGCTGCTGGTCGTGGCACCCGGCTACGGGCTGCTGCTTGCCTGGGTGGGCAGGCTGGTCGCGGCGACGATCGCAATCCGGCGGCTGCCCGAGTTGCTCGCCCGCGTGAGCAGCCTGATCTAGGACAATGAACGGATGGATGGCGCGGTACATGATGAGGCCGGCTACCCGGCGCTGAGCGAGGCCCGGCTGCGGGCCTGGTCGGGCCCAGGCCGCGGGGCCGCGGCGTCCGGTCCTCCCGCGACGATGTGGACCGATGCCCGGGTGGTCGCCGAGACTGGCTCGACGAACGAGGACGTCCTGAAGCTGGCCGCCGACGGCATGCCGGAGGGCCTGGTCCTGGCGGCCGAGTCGCAGACCGCAGGGCGGGGTCGGCAAGGCCGCGGCTGGCATGCCATCCCGGGCGCGGCACTCACCTTCTCGGTGCTGCTGCGGCCGCACCCGGTGCCGCAACCGGCGCGGGGCTGGATACCGCTGCTGGCTGGCGTCGCGGTCGCCACCGGGCTGCGGCAAGCGACCGGGGTGCGGGCCAGGCTGAAATGGCCCAACGACGTGCTGGCCGGCGGTGGCAAGCTGGCCGGGATACTCGCCGAGCAGTCAGGCGAGGCGGTCGTCGTCGGGATCGGCGTCAACGTGCTGGGGCGCGATCAGGAGCTGCCAGTCGCCACTGCGACCTCGCTGGAGCGGTGCGGTGCCGGCCACACCGACCGGACCGGCCTGCTCATGGCCATCCTCGGCGAGCTCGAACGCTGGTACCTGCGCTGGCGCGAGACCGGCTCGGGCGATGCCGCCGAGTGCGGGCTGTTGGCCGAGTACCTGGCGGTGTGCGCCACGATCGGGCGCGAGGTCAGGGTGCAGCTTCCCGGCGACCGCGTGCTGGCCGGCCTGGCAACGGGAGTGGACCGCGCGGGTCGGCTGCTGATCAGCCCGAACGACGGCGACCAAGTAGCGGTCAGCGCGGGCGATGTCATTCACGTCCGGTTATCGTTAGCAACTTTGGCCAGTTAGCTGCCATCATGGGACTTGTGGTAGGTGGCGACTCGTTGACCCAGGGTGAGGAACTTGTCCTTCGCCTGCACCCGCACGGCAAGACGATGGTCGGGCCCGCGCTGATCCTGCTGCTCGTCGTGGCCGCAGCCATCACGCTGGTTCTGGTTCTGCCGCAAAGCGCGCAGCAGTGGCCGGTCAGGGCCGGCATCGGGGCAGCCGCGCTGCTGGCCGCAGCAGTCTGGTTCGCCGCGCCCTTCCTGCGCTGGCGGACCACCATCTACGAGGTGACGACGCGGCGGCTGCGGCTGCGCGAGGGCATCATCTCCCGGTCCGGACGCGACTTCCCGCTGAACCGGATCAGCGACGTGTCGTTCTCCCAAGGCGTGCTCGACCGGATCCTCGGCTGCGGCCGCCTGATCGTCGAGTCTCCCGGCGAGCAGGGCCGGCTGGTGCTGTCCGAGATTCCGGATGTGCGGCGCGTGCAGGGAGTGCTATTCCAGCTGGTCGGCGACGAGGAGGCCAGGCTGGGCGGAGCCGGGCTCGTCGGCGACGGGACCTGACCGGCGGCCGGCGTTAGCCTGGCATGCATGGGTAACGACGGCGGCGCGCGGCTGCGCTTGCAGGCCGCCGGGTCAGGGGCGGCAGGCGGAGCGGGGCTGATCGGCGAGGTCGTGCTCGACCGGCCGGGCGCGCTGAACTCGCTGGATACTGCCACGTTGACCGAGCTGACCAGGCATTTCACGGCACTCGGGGCGGACCAGTCGGTCCGCGTCGTGGTCCTCTCGGCTACCGGCGATCGGGCGTTCAGCGCCGGGGCTGACCTGAAGGAGCGCGCCGCGATGAGCGACGCGCAGATCCTGGCGCAACGGCCGGCCTTCAGGGCTACGTTCGCGGCACTGCTCGCGCTGCCGCAGCCCGCCATCGCGGCCGTGCACGGGTACGCACTCGGCGGCGGCTGCGAGCTGGCGCTGAGCTGCGACGTAATCGTCGCGGACGCGACCGCGGTACTCGGGCTGCCGGAGACGACCGTGGGGCTGGTTCCCGGCTGCGGCGGCACCTACCTGCTCGCTCGCCGGGTCGGGCCCGGCCGGGCCGCGGAACTGATCTTCTCCGGCAGGAAGGTCGACGCCGCCGAGGCGGCCGCGATCGGGCTGGCCGACCGGCTGGTCCCGGCCGGCCTGGCGCGGGAGAGCGCGTTCGAACTGGCCAGGCAGATCGCGGCGAACTCGCCAGTCGCCGTAATCGCGGCCAAGCGGGCACTGCGGAACGGCGCCGGCCTGACCCTGGCGGCCGCGCTGGACGTGGAGGACGCGGCCTGGCGAACCGCGGCGTCCTCGGCGGACCGCATCGAGGGCATCGCCGCGTTCGCCGAGAAGCGCAGGCCGGCCTGGCCGTCAGCGGGCGGGCCGGCCGGGACGGGAAGGAGTGGCGCGGGTGTCTGATCTTCCTGACCAGATCTCGCTGCGCGAGGTCGGGCCGCGGGACGGGCTGCAGAACGAGGATCCGGTGCCGACGCAGGCCAAGATCGCGCTGATCGACCGGCTGTCGGCCACCGGCGTCAGCCGGATCGAGGCGGTGTCGTTCGTCCGGCCAGAGGCGATCCCGCAGATGGCCGACGCCGACGAGGTCTGGAACGGGATCGACCGCGCCGCCGCGGTCCGCTACTCCGCGCTGGTGCCCAACCTGCGCGGTGCGCGCCGGGCGCTGGCGGCCGGTCTGAGCGAGATCGAGGCAGTGGTATCGGCGTCGGACACGCACAACCGCAAGAACGTCCGCCGGTCCACGGCGGAGTCGCTCGATGACATCGCCGTGATCATCGACGAAGCGCACCAGCAGGGCGTTCCGTGCCAGGTGATCATCTCGACCGCATGGGGCTGCCCGTACGAGGGCGACGTGCCGGTGTCGCGGGTCGTCGAGGTCGCCGGGCGCGCGGTCGCCGACGGCGCGGACTCCATCTCGTTCGGCGACACGACCGGGATGGCGACGCCGACCAGGGTGTGGTCGCTGGTCGGCGAGTTCCGGTCGGCCTACCCGGACACGGCGCTGAACCTGCACTTCCACAACACCCGCGGCACCGGGCTGGCCAACGTGCTCGCGGCCTTGGAACTCGGGGTGGCCGACTTCGACGCTTCCGTCGGCGGCCTCGGCGGCTGCCCCTACGCGCCAGGGGCGACCGGCAACATCGCCACCGAGGAACTCGTGCACATGGTGGAGGACATGGGGATCGGCACGGGGGTGAACCTGGAGGCGATGATCGGCGCCGCCGCCGACGCCGAGCTGATCGTCGGGCGCAGGCTGCCCTCCCAGGTCCTGCGCGCCGGTCCGCGCACCCGCACAATCCCGGCATAATGCAGATTCCGCCTGGCGGGCGGCGGGTGAATTCATTAGCGTCGTAAGTTTTACGGCTCCTGGCCGTAAAACTTACGACGGTAACCGTAAAACTTACGACGGTAATGAGCCAGGGCCCTGTCGAGCGGCCGCCAGGGTTAGGCGGGGGTGATGGTCGCCATGAACTCGGTGGGATTGGACGCGAACGCGACCATCCAGGTCGGCAGCAGCCGGTAGTAGACCACATCGCCCCAGCTGAGTGGTGAACTGCCGTAGTAGTCGGTCATGTACTGCAGGACTGCGGGCCAGTCAGGGTCGTCCGGGCCGCCGGCCGGGTTGAGCGGCTGGGCGCTGCCGTGCGTGAACACCCCGATCTCCTCGCCGCGCAGGTACGCGATGCTCACCCCGGGGCGGGCCGCCAGGTGCCTGGCCTTGGCCGCGCCGCGGGCGGTGCTGAAGTACCAGTGCCCGCGCAGCAGGTGACCGTCGACCGCGCTCACCCGCGGCTCGCCGTTCGCGGTGACCGTGCCGATCGCGAGCGTGCACATGCCCCGGCAGGCGGCACTGACCTCGGCGGCGGTCAGCGTCCGCTCGCCGGGCGTGATGATCGACTGCAGGTGCCCGGTCGCTCGTGAGAGCGACGCGTCCATCAGCGACTGGAGTTCGGCAAGCTCAGCATCGGTCTCGAACATGGCTTTACTGTGCCGCAGGATTGCCAGCTATGTCGCGGCGCTGCGGGCGTGTCGCGCGCGGCGCGGGCGGCTAGGTACGCTCTCGACCGTGAGCGACGCGCAGACTCAGCCTCCCGCCGAGGCCGGCCACGAGACGGCCGGCCACGATGACCTGCCCGGCATCCGGGCCGGGATCACCAGCGGCGGGGCGCCGAGGTATCACAAGGCCGCCGAGGCGGCCGGGAAACTCTTCGCCCGCGACCGGATCGCGCTGCTGGTCGATGCCGGCACCCTCGCCGAGGACGGCATCTTCGCGAACGCGGCCGCCGACGGGCTCCCGGCCGACGGCGTGATCACCGGCACCGCGACGATCGGCGGCCGGCCAGTCGCGCTGATGGCGAATGATTCGACGGTCAAGGCGGGATCGTGGGGAGCGCGGACCGTCGAGAAGATCATCAGGATCATCGAGAAGGCGTACACGGCCGGCCTGCCGATGATCTACCTGGTCGACTCGGCCGGGGCGCGGATCACCGACCAGGTCGATATGTTCCCCGGCCGGCGTGGCGCGGGAAAGATCTTCCATACCCAGGTCCGCGCGTCGGGGGCGATTCCGCAGGTCTGCGCCCTGTTCGGCCCGTCGGCGGCGGGCGGCGCGTACATCCCGGCGTTCTGCGACTACGTCGCGATGGTGGACGGCAACGCCTCGATGTACCTCGGCAGCCCGCGCATGGTCGAGATGGTGGTCAAGGAGCAGACCACGCTCGAGGAAATGGGCGGCGCCCGGATGCACTGCACGATCTCCGGGTGCGGGCACCACCTGGCCCCGACCGAGGCCGACGCGATCGAGGCCATCCGCCGCTACCTGTCGTACCTGCCGGGCAACTGGACCGCGCAGCCGCCGCCGGCCACGCCTGCCGGCCCGGATCAGACCGACCTGCGCAAGCTCGTCCCGGTCAGCGAGCGCCAGGCCTTCGACATGCGCCGCTACGTGCGCGGGATCGTGGACTCCGGCTCGCTGTTCGAGATCCACGAGCTGTGGGCGCGCGAGCTGGTCACCGGGTTCGCGCGGCTGGACGGCCAGGTGATCGGCGTGGTCGCCAACAACCCGATGTTCAAGGGCGGCGTGCTCTTCGTCGACTCGGCCGACAAGGCGACCAGGTTCATCCAGATCTGCGACGCGTTCAACGTGCCGCTGCTGTTCCTGGCCGACGTGCCCGGCTTCATGGTCGGCACCGCGGTGGAGCGGCAGGGCATCATCAGGCACGGCGCGAAGATGATCAGCGCGGTCTCCGAGGCCACGGTGCCGAAGATCTGCGTGGTGGTCCGCAAGGCCTACGGCGCGGGGCTGTATGCGATGGCGGGCCCCGGTTTCGAGCCGGACGCGACGCTGGCGCTGCCGACGGCCAAGATCGCGGTCATGGGGGCCGAGGCTGCCGTCAATGCCGTCTACTACAACAAGCTCGCGGCGATCGCCGATCCGCAAGAAAGGGACCTTCAGGTCCAACAACTCCGGGACGCCTATGAGGCCGACATCGACATTCTGCGTCTCGCCGGAGAACTCGTGATCGATGACATCGTGGAGCCGGAGGACCTGCGCCACGACCTGATCCGCCGGTTCGCCGCCGCGGCCGGCAAGGACCGCTCCTTCTCCCGCCGCCGGCACGGGGTCACTCCCGTCTAGCCGGCCCGGCCAGTCCGGCCAGCAAGCCCGGCTCTCTAGTCCGGCCAGCAAGTCCGGCTCGCCAGTCCGGCTAGCGGTAGCCGCGGTCGTCTCCGGGCAGGTCGTTGTCCTGGACCTCGACGACGTAGCGCCAGCAGTCGGGCTGCGTTCCGTCGGTGTCGGTGAACCCGTAGATCCTTGCGAGCTGGCCGCTGGAGACCACCAGGCCGGACCAGCGCGCCGCTTGCGGATCGCCAGCCAGGGCCGCGACCGCCTGGCCGGTGAACGCGGGCGACTCCGAGATGCAGAAATGCGGTACCCGCGCGGTGGCATCGCGCCACGTCGCCTCGGTCACGCCGTAGAAGTCGAGCATGTCCTCCGATCGCATCCAGCCAGGCGTGACGGCCACGGCCGCTGCCCGGTGCGGGCGCAACTCATGCGCCTGCGCGATCGTCATCCGCTGCACCGCGGCCTTCACCAGGTCGTAATAGAAACCCTCACGGTGCCGGTAGGCCGCGTTGTACTCGGCGGTCCCGTCGGTCATCTCCACGACCAGCCCGCCCGGCTGCCTGATCAGCAACGGCAGTGCGAAATGGCTGGTGATCGCGTGCGTGTCGATGCCGATACGGAGCATCCTGAGCCCGGCGGACAGGTCATGCTCCCAGATGGTGGTGCCGAACTGGCCGTACCGCCCGCCGTCGAAGATGTCATTGACCAGCACGTCCAGGCGGCCGTGATCGCAGTCGATGCGCTCGATCAGGTCGCTGACCTCATCGGGCCGAAGGTGGTCGACGCGCAGCGCGACGCCCGCGCCGCCGCCGGCCGCGACCAGTTCGCCCGTCTCCTCGATCGTCTCCGGCCGGCCGACCTCCGACGGTCCGCTGATCCGGCTGCTCCGTCCCGTCGCATAGACGAACGCGCCCGCCCGCGCCAGCTCGATGGCGATGGCCCGCCCCGCGCCGCGCGTCGCGCCCGCGACCAGGGCGACCCGGCCGGCCAGCGGCTTGCTGCCCTCTGCCGCCGTCGTCATGGCCAAGATTCTCGCAGGCACCGGTGACAGTGCGGACCCGGCAGGCTATTGAGCAACTGCTCAAATCGGGGTTAGACTTCCTTTGAGCGAGTGCTTAAATTGTGGGAGGCAGCATGCGGAGACGGCGGCGGTCGCTGTACGCGGAAACGCTAATCAGGGCGACCTGCGACGAGGTGTGGCGGCTGACTCAGGATCCCGGCCAGCATCAGCGCTGGGACCTGCGGTTCACCAGGATCGAGTACGCCAGACCCGAGCCGGGCGTGCACGGGCAGCGATTCACGTACAGCCTCGGGTTTGCGCCCGTGCTGCGGATCGCCGGGACCGGCGTCTGCAGCGGCGAGCGGGTCAGGCCGGACGGCACCAGGACCTCCGTGCTCAGGTTCGCGTCCGGGCAGCGGCTCTCGCTGATCAGGTCGGGAACGGGCTACTGGCGCTACGTGCCGACGGCGGCCGGGATCAGGTTCCTGACCGGCTATGACTACCAGCCAGGCTGGGGGCCGCTCGGCTGGCCCGCAGACCGCCTGTTCCGGCCGGTCCTTGGCTGGGCGACCGCCTGGTCGTTCGACCGGCTCAGGCTCTGGCTGGAGTGCGGGATACCGCCGGAGCGGTCACTGCGCCGGTGGGCCGCGGACGTCGGGCTGCGAACGGCCGCATGCGCCGTGGTGTGGCTGGTCACGCCGGGACCGCTCGCGGTCGCGACGATGCTGGCCGCGGCATGGCTGCCGCCGCGGCGATCGGTTCCCGCTGCACGGCGTTGCCTGCGGCGGCCGCCCGACCGGCTGTCGGCGACGTATCCGGCCGATCCCCTACCGGAGCGGTCATGACATCGATCTTTCAGCGCGCGCTCGGCGCGGACTTTGACCGGCTGCATCCGCAGCTTCAGCGCCGGTTCGGTTTCTCCTCCGCCGACGGGATCGCGTGCGTCGGACGCGGAATCATGGACTGCATCTGGCACCGCGGCGGGTTCACCAGGCCGTTCCTGGCTCTCGGCGCGCGGCGTCACATCCTGGTCACCGGATCGGGCGCCGGAATTCCGTTCACGATCGAGAACTACGCCTACCGCGACAGCTTCGGCCGCGAGACGGTCACGTTCGCGCGCACCTTCCATTTCGATGCCGCACAGCACTGGGATGCCACGATGATCTACAGCCCTGAGCGCTCAGCGATCGTCGATTACCTGGGCACGCATCAGCATCTCGCAGTGGACCTGCACCTGTCGGCCGACGAGCACGGCGGGCTGCTGATCCGGTCCGGCGAGCAGCGCTTCCGCGAGCGCGGCATCGGGCTCGCCGTCCCGCGGCTGATCACCGGGACGGCCGAGGTGCGGGAGCGCTATGACGATGACCTGGCCAGGTTCCTGATCGACGTGCAGGTCACGAACCATCTGTTCGGCCCGCTCTTCGGCTATCGGGGCAGCTTCACCGCCAGCTACCCTGGGCGGATGGGGGTGCCGGCTTCGGTCAAGCCGGTCAGGGAGACCGCGCGGGCATGAGTGACACCCGGACCCGGCTGCTCGATGGCGCGCTGGAGACGCTGCGCACCAAGGGGATCGCCGGAGTCTCAGCCAGGACGATCGCCGCGGCCGCCGGGGTCAACCAGGCACTGGTGTTCTACCACTTCGGCAGCGTCGATGACCTGCTGGCGGCGGCCTGCACCTACGGAGCTCGGCAGCGGCTCGCCGCGTACGCCGCCAGCCTGGACGCGGTCTCATCGCTCCCCGAACTGCTCAGTGTCGGCCTTGAGCTGCACCGGCAGGAGCGCAGGGACGGCAACGTCATCGTCCTGGCGCAGATGCTCGCCGGAGCGCAGTCCGAGCCGCGGCTGGTCCCTGCCACCGCGCAGGCACTTGACCTGTGGATCGGCGGGATCGAAACGGTCCTGCGGCGGGTGCTTGCGCAGTCGCCGCTCGGAGAGATCCTCGACATCGGCGGGCTGGCGAGGTCCATCACCGCGGCGTTCATCGGCTTCGAGTTGTACGACGGGGTAGACCCGGCGGGTGCCGACCAGGCCATGGCGGCGATCGCTCAGCTCGGCACGCTGGTCGACGTCGTCGAGGAGCTGGGGCCAGCCGCGCGCCGGGTGGTCCGGGCCAGGCTGCGGCGCGCGGCGGCGCGCGCGAGACCGCCGCGGGCCGAACCGCCGCGGGCCGAACGCCGCCCGAACTGCGCGGGCCGAACTGCCGCGGGCCGAAGCCGGCCGAAGCGGGCAAAGGGTGACCAGCGCGTGTTTATTGTTATTTATGTGAATTGAATTGAAGAATCTCGGGCGAGCTGCCGCAATAGTGACGCTGCATTACTCGCCGGAGGCGCTGACTTGACTAATTCATTACGCGTTTCCGGGTGCGTCGGCGCAGGTGAATTGAGACTGTTCGCCTTAGCATCTGATGCATGACTAGCGTATTGCTTGCCGAAGACGACCCATCTATTTCCGAGCCGCTGGCCCGGGCTTTGCGTCGGGAGGGCTATGAGGTCGGTGTTTCCGCTGACGGGCCGGGCACCTTTGAGGTCGCCAAGGCCGGCGGAATTGATCTCATCGTCCTGGACATCGGGCTGCCGCGGATGGACGGCCTGGAGGTGTGCCGCAGGCTGCGGCTGGCCGGCCAGGACACGCCGGTCTTGATTCTCACTGCCAGGGCCGAGGAGGTGGACACGGTCATCGGCCTGGACGCTGGGGCCGACGACTACGTGACCAAGCCGTTCCGGCTGGCCGAGTTCCTCGCCAGGGTGCGGGCGCTGCTGCGCAGGGGCGCCGTTCCCGCGCAGGTCGTCCAGGGCGTCCGGATCGACAACGAAGCGCGCCGGGCCTGGCTAGAGGAGGCCGAACTCGACCTGACGTCCAAGGAGTTCGACCTGCTGCACCTGCTGGTCCTCGAGGCGGGCAAGGTCGTGACCAGGGACCAGATCATGCGCCAGGTGTGGGACAGCAAGTGGTGGGGGTCGACGAAGACGCTCGACATGCACGTGTCCTGGCTCCGACGCAAGCTCGGTGACGATGCCCACAACCCGCACTTCATCACGACCGTGCGGGGCGTGGGATTCAGGTTCGAACGCGGAGACTGAGCCTTATGCAGCGCCGTCTGCTGATGTCGATGTTCGGCGTGGCCATCGCCGCCGTGCTGGTGTTCGGGGCTGGGCTGGTGCTGGTCGCGGTCTCGTACCGGTCCGGGCCCCATGCGGTCAGGTTGTCGCCCGTGCAGGTCGGCGTGCTCGGGCTGGTCGCGCTCGTAGTGGCCGCGGGGTTCATAATGGCTCAGGCGCGGCGGCTGGCCAGGCCGGTTCAGGACCTGGCCAGGGCGGCGGACCGGATCGGCTCGGGCGATGCCAGGCCGGTCGGCAGGCGGTACGGGATCGGCGAGCTGGACCGGGTGGCCGAGGGCCTGGACAACGCGGCGCAGCGGGTTACCGACCTGATCTCGGCCGAGCAGGATTTCGCCGTCGACGCCTCGCATCAGCTGCGCACACCGCTGACGGCGCTGTCGATGCGACTTGAGGAGATGGTGGAGGCCGCCAACGACCCCGAGGTGGTCCGGGAGGAGGGGATGGCGGCCCTGGCGCAAACCGACCGGCTGGCGCAGGTGGTCGGCCAGCTGCTCGGCCGGGCCCGCCGGTCGTCCTCGGGCGCGCCGCAGCTGTCCAGCATCGACGACATCATCACCCAGCAGGTGATCGAGTGGGAGCCCGCGTTCCGCGGCGTGAACAGGAAACTGGAGGTGCAGGGTGACAAGGGCCTGCGCGCCTACGTCAGCGCCGGCGGCGTCGCCCAGGTCATCGCGACACTGATGGACAACGCGCTCGTGCACGGCGGCGGGACCGTGAGCATCAGGACCTCGCAGACGCCCCGGTCGGTGGTGATCGAGGTGAAGGACGAGGGCAAGGGCGTGCCCGCCGACCTGGTTCACCGGATCTTCGAGCGGAGCGTGAGCGGGGCGGGCGGGACCGGGCTCGGGCTCGCGCTGGCCAAGTCGGTCGCCTCGTCAGACGGCGGCCAGCTCGTGCTGGTCAGGCCGCGGCCGGCCACCTTCGCCGTGATCTTCCCGCAGCCGGTGCTCGAGCGGCTCGACGAGCCGGTTGTCGCCGGCCCGGCCTAAGCTGGACTCGCCGGACCGGCCGCATCCGCCGGCCGCTCGTCCCGGCGGAGGCCAGGCATGCAGTTCACCGATGTCGCCGTGTACCCGGAGGAGCGGTTCAGCGTGGGCGTCGAGGCCGACTCCGGCCGGTTCTACCTCTCGATACCGGTCAGCAACCCGCTGGTCGATTACGAGGAGTATTACGAGATCGACCGGGCGCAGTTCGACGCCTACCGCGGCGATCCGGCGAGCGCGGCCGGGTTCCTCGTGCGGTGCAGGAACCGCGAGGCCGATGACCTGCTGATGATCCAGCCCGGCCGGATGCGGGGCGTGGCGACCTGATTCACCGGCCGCGTGGTGACCTCGTAGGCTACGGCGCGTGAGCGTTCCGCAGCCAGGCGAGGTCGGCGAACAGGGCAGGCCGCCGGTCGTCGGGATGGTCGGCGGCGGCCAGCTCGCCAGGATGACGGCCCAGGCAGCGATCGGGCTCGGCATCGAGTTCCGCGTGCTCGCCGACACGGCAGCCGACAGCGCCGCCCAGGTATGCGCGCGCACCCAGATCGGCGACTATCGCGTCGGCCAGCGACGTGCTGGCGTTCGGCGCCGGGTGCGACGTGGTGACGTTCGATCATGAGCACGTGCCGGGCGAGCACCTGACCGCGCTGGAAGGGCTGACCGCGGTCAGGCCCGGCGGCCGCGGCGCTGCGGTTCGCGCAGGACAAGCTGGCGCATGCGGGACCGGCTCAGCGCGCTCGGGCCGGTCAAGGAGCTCGGGGTCAGGTGCCCGCGGTACCGGCCCGTAGCTGGCCTGGCCGAGGTCGGCGAGTTCGCGGCCGAGGGCGGCGGCTGGCCGGTCGTGCTCAAGGCCACCTCCGGCGGCTACGACGGCAAGGGCGTGTGGATCTGCGAGGACGAGGACGCCGCCGCGCGAGGTGCTCGCGCACGGCATCGACCTGATCGCCGAGGAGTACGTGCCGTTCGACCGTGAGCTCGCGGTGCTCGTCGCCCGGTCGCCGAAGGGGCAGGGCGCCGCGTACCCGGTCGTGCAGACCGTCCAGGCGGACGGGATCTGCCGCGAGGTCCTGGCGCCCGCGCCTGGCCTGCATCCCGAGCTGGCGATGCGTCGCGCAGCAGGTCGGGCTGACCATCGCGGCCGAGCTCGGCGTGACCGGGCTGCTGGCCGTCGAGCTGTTCGAGGTCGGGGGGCGAGCTGATCATCAACGAGCTCGCGATGCGCCCGCACAACTGCGGCCACTGGACGATCGACGCGGCGCGTGACCTCGCAGTTCGAGCAGCACCTGCGCGCCGTGCTCGATCTGCCGCTCGGCTCGCCCGCGGCGACGTCGCCAGCCGCCGTGATGGTGAACGTGCTGGGCGGCGAGGATCCCGACCTGTACTCGCGGCTGGTGCACGTGATGGCCGCCGACCCGGGGTAAAGGTCCACCTGTACGGCAAGGCGGTGCGGCCGGGCCGCAAGGTCGGCCACGTGACGGTGGCGGGCGCGACTGGACGGTGCGGACGGGCGGCTGCGTGATCGCGCCTGGCGCGCGGCGAACTACCTGAGCCACGGGACCGAAGCGCCCGCGCCAGCATGGGAGCGGCCGATGAGCGAGCGCCGCTGTCGTCGGCGTGGTGATGGGCAGCGACTCCGACTGGCCGGTGATGCAGGCGGCGGCGGCGGCGCTCGCCGAGTTCGGCGTCGGCTACGAGGCGGACGTCGTCTCCGCGCACCGGATGCCGCACGACATGATCGGCTACGGCGGCGCGGCGGCCGGCCGCGGCCTCAAGGTGATCATCGCGGGGGCGGGCGGCGCGGCGCACCTGCCCGGCATGCTGGCCTCGGTCACCCCGCTGCCGGTGATCGGCGTGCCGGTGCCGCTTGCCCACCTGGACGGCCTGGACTCGCTGCTGTCGATCGTCCAGATGCCCGCGGGAATCCCGGTGGCCACGGTCGCGGTCGGCGGTGCCCGCAACGCTGGCCTGCTCGCGGTCCGCATCCTGGCCGACGGCGATCCTGAGCTGCAGCAGAAGGTCGTCGCTTCCAGGCCGAACTCCGGGAGGTCGCGCAGGCCAAGGGCGCCGCGCTCCGTGCGAAGCTGGCTGGCTCGCCAGGGCCGGGCTGACGCGCCGGCTCGGCGCGGCGCGGTGCGCGCCGTGGCGTCTGATCAGCGCGTTGTCACTCGCGCAGTCATGTGGCTTCTTGTCTGCCGTTCACGCCGATGCCCATACTGGGACTCATGCTGACACGCCGAACCTTTCTTCAGCTCATGGGCGCTTCGACCGGAGCGGCCTCACCGGGACGGAATACCTGTCCGCGTACCGCTGCCAGAGCGGCCGCCGCGCGCTTCCCGCACGGCTCGCGCGGCGTCGAGCACGTGGTCATCCTGATGATGGAGAACCGCTCGTTCGACCATTTCCTGAGCTGGCTGCCTGGCGCCGACGGCCGCCACGACATGACCTATCTGTCGACCGACGGGAATGTCTATCCGAACTACCCGCTCGCCCCCGACTTCCAGGGCTGCGGCTACAGCGACCCCGACCACAGCTGGGAAGGCTTCCTGATCCAGCACAACTTCGGCAAGATGGACGGCTTCCTGCAGCGGCCGACCGCCGCCGGCGAACAACCCTGGCGTCACGCTCGCCGCCGCCAACACGTTCCCGGTCGGCTACTACACCAACTCGACTCCGCGACGCCGCCGCAAGTCGGCTCCCCGACCTGCCGGTGATCGGCGCGCTCGCCGAGAACTACACCGTGCTGGACCGGTACTTCTGCTCGTTCGCCGGCGAGACCTTCCCGAACCGGTTCTACCAGCACGCCGCCAGGACCGACCGCGACCACAACAACACGGTGATCTCCACGTTGCCGTCGATCTGGGACCAGCTCTCGCCCGATCCCGAACACCCAGGGCATCCCGACCGGCGGGTACTTCTTCAGGGACCTGCCGTTCCTGGCGCTGTGGGGCCTGAAGTACTTCCCGTTCTGGCACCCGTTCGCGCCGGGCGACACCGACGCGCTCGGCATCCCGGTCACGACGCCGTCGTTCATCGACACCGTCGCCGCAGGCAACCTGCCCAACGTGAGCTTCATCGACCCGGCGTTCGACACCGAGGGCAACGGGACCTCGGCCGACGACCACCCGCTCGCCGACATCAGGCTGGGCGAGCGGTTCATCGCCGACGCTTACCACGCGCTGGCGAACGCCGGGTACCTGGACAACACGGTGTTCATGATCACGTTCGACGAGTGGGGCGGCTTCTTCGACCACGTTCCGCCGCCGCACGTGATCGACGACACCGACCCGGCGACCGTCGACCACACCGGCGACAGCACCACCCCGACCGACGGCCAGCTGATCCCCGACTACACCCAGCTCGGATTCCGGGTGCCGGCGATCGTGGTCTCGAACCTGGCT
Source organism: uncultured Actinomycetota bacterium (assembly GCA_963720595.1). Taxonomy (GTDB): domain Bacteria; phylum Actinomycetota; class Actinomycetes; order Streptosporangiales; family Streptosporangiaceae; genus Chersky-822. The sequence continues at coordinate 506,020 of CAVRFY010000002.1, forward strand.
CCCGCCCGGGTCGATGCACCACGGCCCGTTCGAGCACACCTCGACGCTGAAGCTGATCGAGTCCACGTTCGGGCTCCAGTCGCTGACCGCGCAGGGACGCCAATGCCGAGAACCTCGGCGACGTCCTGCTCCGCGAGCGCCGCGGCACCCGGTCCGGTCCGGCGTCATCCCGACCAGCGCCGAGGTGCCAGGCCCGGCCAACGACGCCGCCGCGGTCTGCAGCGCGTCCAGCGTCCAGTCGGTCTCGCCTGACCCGGTCCGCAGGCGCGGGCACGGCTTCGCCGAGGCTCACGTCCTGCACAAGCCCGGTTTCCCGACCGGGTCGGGCATGGCGGGATTCGGCAAGGAATTCCGCAAGGACGGCCAGTCAGGCTAGCCGCGGGACCGGCGCCGGCCAGGTCCGGCGCCGGTCAGTCCGGCACCGGGCGCGCAGATCAGGCCCCAGGGGCGGTCCTGCACCCTGGTCAGGACGATGGTCGCTGCGCCTGGGCCGCGCAGGCCCAGCCGGCGGTGGATCTGCGCGACATCGCCGGCCAGGCCGCGCCTGCGGATGTCGGCCGAGCCGATGCCCAGCTCGCGCAGCCTGGCGCGCGAACCGCTTCTCGTGCCATGGCGCCGACTCCAGCACGCGCAGCGTCCTGGCGAACGGCGTGCGGACCGGCTCGTCGGCGGACAGGAACGCGATCATCGGGTCGATCTGCCAGGTGCTGGTCAGCCTGGCGAGGTCGGCGACCAGCCCGCCCTGGTCACGGCGGGACTGGGATCGAGCAGGTACGCCCCAGGCTCGGCCAGCCGGGCCGGCTGCCGCTGCGGCGCCGGATCGCGCGGAGGTGAGCGAATCGCCGCCCGGCAGCATCGTCGCCCGCCACCTCCGCCGCCGGCGGCCAGCGCCGGCGACCACAGCAGCGCTTCCTTCAGGTCCCGGCCGACCGCGACGAACTCGGTCTCCCAGCCGGGCGGAACCAGCTCGCGCCTGAGTGCCGGGCGCGGCCTTGATGCCAACCCGGGGAATGGTGTCGGCCAGCCGCAGGCACCATTCCAGCGGCGGCAGGTATTGCCCGGCTGCCAGCCGGCGCTGGCCGTCCCGGCGGCCGGGTCGATGAAGACGGCGTCGATCCCGCCGAGCGGCAGCGCAGTGACATCGGCGCAGACGAAGCGCCGCGCTTGCCCCTGGCGCGCAGACGGCGGCATTGTGCCTGGCGAACTCGAGGCGGTCAGGTCCGCGTCGACGCCGACCACGTGCCGGCCATGATCGCGGACACTTGCCGGCGTATCCGGTCGAGAAGAGTCCGCGTTCATGCTGGGCGCGGCAGGCGCCGCGGCAGGGACGGGGGCGGGGGCAGGGGCCGGCGGCGGGGCCGGGCCGGCGGCGGTGGCGCTGGCGGCGGCCAGCGCGACCAGGTTGCCGCCGATGCCGCAGCACAGGTCGGCGACCAGCAGCGGGCCGGCGAACCTGCCAGCCGCGTGCGCGGCCGTCAGCTCGGAGGACGCCTGCTCGAGGCCGTCCCTGGTGAACAGCATCTGGCCTGCCCGGCTGAACTTGGCCCGCGCGGCGTTCCGCAGCGCCTGCTGGGTCAGCGCCGCGGCGATCAGCTCGGCCGGGTAATCCGCCCGCAAGGACTCGGACAGCGCGAGCGCGCGATCCGGGCCCACATCCCGGTCGGCCAGGCGGCCCAGCAACTCCCGGCCGGCGGCGGTGCTGAGCAGCGATCCCGTGGCCGATTCCGTGCCGTTAGCTCCTACCATCGGGTACATGAGTTCTGACTTCACCGCCTATGCCTTGTCCGAGGAGCATGAGGCGCTCCGCGAGTCGGTCCGCCAGCTGGCCGAGGACAAGATCGCCCCGTACGCGGCGGAGGTCGACGAGCTGCCGCGGTTCCCGCAGGAGGCGCTCGACGCGCTGGTCAAGGCCGACCTGCACGCCGTGCACATCCCCGAGGACTACGGCGGCGCGGGCGCCGACGCCATCGCGACGGCGATCGTCATCGAGGAGGTCGCCCGCGCATGTGCGTCGAGCTCGCTCATCCCCGCGGTCAACAAGCTTGGCACGGTCCCGCTCCTGCTGGCCGGCTCGGCCGACCTGAACCAACGGTATCTGCCGCCGGTCGCCCGCGGCGAGGCCATGTTCTCCTACGCGCTCTCGGAGCCCGAGGCGGGCTCAGACGCCGCCGCGATGCGGACCCGCGCGGTCCGAGACGGTGATTCATTTATTCTCAACGGGACCAAGCGGTGGATCACCAATGCAGGGGTCTCCCGCTTCTACACAGTGATGGCCGTGACCGAGCCTGGTGCGGGCGCCAAGGGCATCTCCGCCTTCGTGGTGGACAAGGACGACCCAGGATTCTCGTTCGGCGCCCCCGAGCACAAGCTCGGGATCAAGGGGTCGCCGACCAGGGAGCTGTACTTCGACAACTGCGTGATCCCGGCCGACCGGATGATCGGCGAGGAGGGGAGCGGGTTCCGCACAGCGCTCGCCACGCTCGACCACACCAGGGTCACGATCGCGGCGCAGGCGCTCGGCATCGCTCAGGGCGCGCTCGACTACGCGGCCGGATACGTCAGGGAGCGCAAGCAGTTCGGCCAGGCGATCGCCGAGTTCCAGGGCGTCCAGTTCATGCTCGCCGACATGGCCATGAAGGTCGAGGCGGCCAGGCAGCTGACGTACGCGGCCGCGGCCAGGTCCGAGCGCGCGATGGCGGGAGCGAAGGTCGGCGACCTGACCTTCATCTCATCGGCCAGCAAGTGCTTCGCATCCGACGTGGCGATGGAGGTCACGACCGATGCCGTGCAGTTGCTCGGCGGCTACGGCTACGTACGCGACTACCCCGTCGAGCGGATGATGCGCGACGCCAAGATCACCCAGATCTATGAGGGCACGAACCAGATCCAGCGCGTGGTGATGGCCCGCCAGCTGCTGGAATAAGCAGAGCGGCTGCAAGCGCTCCGGCTTGGTCATCGGATCAGCAGCAGTGCAGGGCTAGGGCGTGACCAGGGCCGCCGTCGCCCGCGGAGGTTCCGACCGCCCAAGCGTCGCCGTCGGCCTTGGCGGCAACGGCGAACAGGTCGTCATTAACCGCCGGGTCGGGGCTGGGCACGTGCGCCCACCGGGTGCCGTTCCAGTGCAGGATCAAGGTCCTGGCCTGGTTACCGCTGATGAATCTTCCGACGGCCCAGGCGTCTCGCTGCTCATGGTGCCCGGGCTAGGCGGCTGGCCGGCGGCCCAGGCCCGGCAGTCCGCCGCGGTTGAGGCAGCCACGGCCTGACCGATTCCGCTGACCACGCAACCGAGCACGAGCGGCGCCGCCAGCAGCGGGAGAAGCCGACTGGCGGGCGATGAATGGCGCTTCACAACGCGCCCTGTTCGTCAGGTGAGCCGGTTAGCTGTCCGGGCTCGCACTGTGCAGGCTCACACTGTCCAGGCTCAGGCTGGATGAGCGCTGATACGGCGCTGAAACCGCAGGCCGGCCGATTCCAGCGCCACGTTGTGACGGCGTGATTCGCTAACGCGGGTAGTCGTTGTCGTAGCGGAACTCGTCGCGCGAAGAGGTTTCCTCGGTCCGGGAGGCGGTCGGGTAGCCGTCCATGGCTGTGGTCTGCCGGTACGTCGTACGGCGGCCCTGCGCCCGCGGCGCCCAGACGACGAACCACAAGATCAGGCCGAGCACCCCAACTCCTGTAGGGCTTGTTCGGCTGCTGGGATCGGCGAACGCCGCGATGACCGCCGCCAGGTACGCCTCGACCTCTGGCACCGACGACTGGAACAGGTCCGTCAGGATCCGCCCTGATCTGGCTCGTTGCCGCCGCCGCCTACCTGGCCGCGGGCATAGTCGCCCCGCGCCTCGTCGGCCCTGGCTGATCACTAGGCTCCCGGCCGGGCCGTCGGAGGCACAGGGCGGGCGGCGCCATGATGGAGGCCATGAACCTCGCGGCGAACGGCGGGTGCGCGGTCGGCGGATTCGTCGATCACCATGCCCATCTGCTGAAGGAGTCCTCAGGCGTTCCGTATCCCTGGCACGGCACCACCGTGCGCGCCTTCCACGAGCGGGTGCAGCGCGACGGCGGCACACCGATGGACGTCCCCGAGCCCGCCGCCGCGTCGGCGGGCGAGCTGGCTACCCGCCTTCAGCGCGGTCTCGCGGGCGCCGCCAGCATCGGCTTGGTCGAGATCACCGAGATGGGAATGCGTCAATGGGCATATCTCGACGCTCTGGCGAGCCTCGGCCGGAGCGGCCCGCTGCCAGTGCGAGTGAGGATCTACCTGGCCAGCGGCCTGGCCGAGGACACCAGCCTCGCGGAGCTTGAGGCCCGGCGGGCCGATTGCGGGCCCTGGTTCAGGCTCGACGGGGTGAAGTTCTACGCGGACGGCTGGCTGGGACCGCGCACCTGCGCAATGTGCCGCGGCTTCGCCGACGAAGACGGCTCAGGCATCTTGTTCCAGGACGCGCCCACGCTGGCCCGCCGGATCGAGCCGTACGCCGCACGCGGCTGGCGGATAGCGACGCACGCGATCGGCGACCGGGCCGTGGCGGCCGTCCTCGATGCGTACGAGCTGGCCTGGGGCCACGATGGCCGGGCCATGGCCGCGGCGATGCCCAGGATCGAGCACGGCAGCGTGATGTCGGCGGCTCTCGCCGAGCGGGTCGCGGCCCTCGGCGTGGGCGTCTGCATCCAGCCGTCGTTCCCGGTCACCGACGCGGCGCAGGTGCCGGCCGCGCTCGGCACGGACCGGGCGGCGACCGCCTATCCCTGGAGGACGCTCGCGGCGACGGGGGCCCGGCTGCTGATCGGGACCGACTATCCGATCGAGGTGATCGAGCCATTGGTCGGTCTGGCACGCCTGGTCAGCGGGCGATCGGACCGGCCAGGCTTCGGCACCGCCTGGACCGCGCCCGAGCACTCCAGGCTCCCGCTCGATCTGGCCGTCGAGCTAACGACCGACGATTCAGCGGGCCAGACCTTCCTGTCAGCCGACCCCCTCGTTTCCGCTCCCGGCGACCTGGACCAGATCGAGGTTCACGGCACCAAGCCGGTGCCGTTCGGCGACCGCTAGGCCGATGCCCAGGCGGCGGTCAGTCCGCGGCCTGGCTCGCGCGCCACTCGGCGGCGAGCAGGCCATAGACCGCCGTGTCACCCCACTCGCCCTTGAACCACATGTCCTGGAGGAAGTGAGCCTCCTTCCGCATCCCGAGCCGCTCGCAGAGCCGGGCCGAGGCAAGGTTCCGCGGATCGATCTGGGCCCAGGCGCGGTGCATGCGCAGGTCGCTGAAAGCGAGCGCGAGAAGCTCGCGAGCCGCCTCCGTGGCCAGGCCACGGCCGTGAAAGGCGGGACTGAGCACCCAGCCGATCTCGGCCTGCCGATCGGCCATCAGCCCGGCCTTGATCACGATGTCGCCGATCACGCGGCCGTCGTGCTCGACCGCGAGGATGATCCGGTCGTTGTCGGTCGCGATCGCGGTGGCGCCGAGCCGCTCGGCGATGAAGCCGTGGGCAGCCTGCGTGGTCAGCGGATCGGTTGGCATGTAGCGGACAACATCGTCGCGGCCGCGGTAGGCAACCACGTCGGGCTCGTCCCCGTGCCGGAACGGGCGCAGCACGAGCCGTTCGGTCCGGCGGGGCAGCGCAGGCGCACCGGAGCCGGGCACGGCAGCGATCAGTTCGGCCACGACTGCTCCTTTCGCCGCGAGCCTACCGGCCTCCAGCCGCACCGGCCGGCGGCACAGGCCCAGCGTGACGGTCAGCGTCCTGGCCGGGTCTGCCCCGGCGTCGAGCAGCTGGCGGACCAGGTCCTTATTTCAGATTCTCGACAACGAGATTGGCGAGCCGGGCCGGGAGCACCACCGGGTGGCGCGGCGGCCCGGGCACCACCACGGGGTTCACCGGGTGCGCGGATCGGCGGGCTGGGGCACCACCAGGGGTTCACAGGGTGCGCCCGGGCACCACCAGGGGTTCACCGGGTGCGCGGATCGGCGGGCTGGAGCACCACCAGGGGTTCACCGGGTGCGCGGATCGGCGGGCTGGGGCACCACCGAGGGTTCAGCGGGTGCGCAGCGGCGCCGCGGACGTGCCGGCCCGCCGGTGACCGCCGGCCGGGTCGCCCTGCGGCCGGCGGTCGGTTCAGCTCGGCTCAGGTCAACGAGCTGGCGGCCAGGCGGTGGCCTGTACCGTCCAGGCCGGCCCTGTCCTGGCCGTCCCTGTACCGGCCAGCACTGTCTTGGCCGGCGGCGATGAAGCCAGCGATTGCCTCGCGCAGCGAGCCGGGATCGAGTCCGTGCGCCGCTTGGTGCTGCTCGGGGGTGCCGTACCTGCGCAGCTCGCGGCGGTCCACGCCGAGCCCGAGCGCGCGGTGCGGCAGGTCAGCCAGCGCGGCGGCGACCTCGGCCGCCGAGGTCCCGGCCAGGTACGGTTCGACGGTCACGACGACGGGCGCGGTGATGTTCGCGCGGAGCGTCTGCCGGTCGAAAGGCCTGATCGTCGCGGCATACAGCACCGTCACGTCCATCCCAGCGGTTGCCGCGAGCACGGCGTCGGCCAGCGGCCCGACCGCGAGGATCGTGGCGGCTGAACCGCGGCGCAATACCGTGAACCCCTGGCCAGCGGCCAGCGGAGCGGCGTTGGAGAGCGCGGAGAGCCTCAGGTAGACCGGCCCGCTGGCGGCGGCCGCGGCGCGCAGCAGCGCCTCGGCTTCGTCCGGGTGGCCGGGCACGTGTACGGTCCAGCCGGGGAGCGTGCCGAGCAGCGCGACGTCGCCTGGTGACTGGTGGGTGCGCCCGGCGGCCGAGTAGTCGAACGAGGCACCCGAGCTCACCAGGACGGCCGCGGCTCCCTGATGGTTGAGGTCGATCTTGATCTGCTCGAACGGCCGCTCGACCAGGAAGCTCGCGAAGGTATGCGCTATCGGCCTCATCCCGGCGAGCGCCAGCCCGCCGGCCACGCTGATCAGCAACTGCTCGCGGATGCCGAGGTTGATCACGCGGTCGGGGTGGGCCCTCCTTGCGGCAGCGAAGCCGTCGGCTGTGATGTCGGCAAGAACGACGGCGAGCCGCGGATCGGCATCGAGCAGCTCGGTGGTCACGGTGGTGAACCGTTCCCGCATCGTATCCATCTCAGTTCTCCTCGATGACGGCGATCACGGCGTGCGGACGGCCGGGATGCGGGGCGGTGAAGGCGGCCTCCAGGCCGTCGTGGTCGCGTCCGCTGACCCGGACCGCCGACCAGCCTTCGAGCGCGAACCGCGCCTCGATGCCGCCCGGCCAGCCGTAGCTGGCCGAGGAGTTGTCGACGACGACGCAGTGCAGCGCCTCGAGGCCGGCCCGGCCCGCGAACGCGATGGCCTCGTGGACCGAGCCCTCGTCGAGCTCGCCATCCCCGGTCAGCACGAACACGCGATCGCGGGGCTGGCCGAGCGCGCGCAGGCCGAGCGCTGTGCCGACGGCCAGCGGCAGCCCGTGCCCGAGCGAACCGCTGGAGATCTCGACGCCGGGGACCAGATTGCGGTCCGGGTGTCGGCCGAGCGGGGAGCCGAACTCGGCATACCCGGGCAGGGCATCGACGGCGAGGAATCCCTTGGCGGCCAGGACTGCGTAATAGGCCATCGGGCCGTGGCCCTTGGACAGGTAGAACCGGTCCCTGGACTCGCTGCCTGCAGTCTCCGGGCTGACCTGCAGCACGCGGTCGTACAGGACCCAGAGCACGTCGAGCGTGGACTCGGCAGCCAGGTCGTGCTTCTCGTCGCCCGTCAGCTCGGCCATCAGGCCGGGCAGGTCGGCGTAGGTAGTATCGAGGGGGAGCGCTGATGTCGTTCATGGAGACGAGTCTCGGACTTCAAGTGCGCTTGAAGTCAAGTCCGCCTTACCCGTACGCTCGGCAGCGTGCCGGCGTTGCCGTCGTACCTGACGATCTCCGAGTTGTCGGCCCGCAGCGGGGCGGCGCCGTCGGCGCTTCGGTACTACGAGGAGATCGGCCTGATCGCGGCGGACCGGACCGGCGGAAACCAGCGCAGGTACGCCAGGCACACGCTCCGCCGGGTGGCCTTCGTCCGGGCCGGTCGCCGGCTGGGCCTCTCGCTCGGCGAGATCAAGCAGGCCCTGGACCGGCTGCCGGCGGGCAAGGCGCCCACCAGGGCCGAGTGGAGCCGGGCCGCCAAGATGTGGCAGGCCAGGATCCGCGACAAGATCGGCGAGCTGGAGCGGCTGTCCGACACGCTCGGCGGCTGCATCGGCTGCGGCTGCCTGTCGCTGCGCACCTGCGCGCTCTACAACGCCGACGATGCGGCGAGCGAACGCGGGCCGGGCGCGCGCTGGCTGGTCGAGGATGGCGGCCGGCCAGATCCGGCCGTCTGAGCGCCAAGCTGGCGGCGGCAGCCGCGCCGAGGCCAGCGACGGCAGCCGCGCCGAGGCCGGCGACGGCCTGGCCCGAACCGGTGAGAGGCGGCCGAACGGACGCGCGCGCCAAGGCCAGCGACAGCAAGGGAGCTTTACTGCTGCTGCAGCGACATCAGGGTTCCATCGATGTCGCTGGGCTGAGGGCGAAGGAGTGAGGGCATGGGCAAGAAACGGCGGCAGGGCCCGGACGCGGCGGGCTATAGGCCCATGTCGTCGAGTTGCTTGTACAGGTCCGCGCGCGGGTTCGACGGATCGACGACGGGGTCCTTGGCGCCGGATTTGCCCGGCTTGGTGGCCTTGCTTCCGGTCGCCGAGGCGGTAAGGCTGCCTCGCTCGGCCGGCAGCACCGCGGTGCCGGCCGCAGCCGGCCACGGCGGGCTTGCGTGCCCGCTGAGCGGCGCGCCGGTCCCGCAGCAGCCAGCCGGACAGCACGCCCCCGACCAGGCCGCCCACGTGCGCCTGCCATCCGATGTGCTGGTGCGGCAGCAGCACGGCGAACTGGTACGCGAAGCACAGCGCCATGACCGCCCCGATCAGGACGTCGATGGCATGCCGGTCGAACAGGCCGCGGACGATGATGTAGCCGAAGTATCCGAACACGACGCCGCTGGCGCCCGCACCCACGGCGCCGGGCGACTCGAAGAACCAGGCCGCAAACCCGCTGGTGAGCACGACGATCACGGTGACCGCGGCGAACTTGGCTATCCCGCGGTAGGCGGCTAGGAACCCGAAGATGAACAGCGGGCCCGAGTTGCCCTCGATGTGCGTCCAGCTGAAGTGCAGGAACGGCGCCGTCAGGATGTACGGCAGGCTGCCCACGTCACGAGCCCTGATCCCGTACGTAATCGTCAAGTTGTAGCTGTCGGCGGCATTCGCGATCTGGAGCGCCCAGATCACCGCGAGGACGCCGACCATCACGAATAGGGCCCGGCGCGCACCGGCAAGGACGGCATCGGGGTCCCCGATGTCGACCGTCCAGGCTCGCCGCATGCTGGCAAGCCGCCCGCCGCCAGCCTGTGCCGCCGGTTCCTTGCTCATCACCGCATCCGTTCGCCGTGGCCCGGCCTGCTTGAAACGCTGACCCGCACCATGGCTCCAGGGTAGTGCGGCACGCGGCCGACCGCCCCTAGCGCGGTAGTCGGCCGGCCTGAGCGCGATGGCCGGCGGCCCGCATGCGCAGGCGGTGGCACGGGCCGGCCTGAGGCGGCCGCCCGGCGGCCGGGAGCCGCGACGGGAGCCGCAGCGGGCGCCAACTTGGGGTCACAAGTGATAACGACTACACCTGGTGACCGTTACGATACTGACCGCCAATCCGTGACCTGGCCGACACAAATTCCTCGCGCCACGCCACAACTTTTTCTGCGGAAACGCTTTGTCGACCCCGCCACTTCTGGCAACGTGGTGCGGCAGCGGAGTTGGCTCCACGTTTCGGCGGTTCTGCCCCGTAATGGCACGCCGCATTCGGTAGCTAAACCGTACCAAGACTCGCTGCTCGAGCCGCAGCGGTCCTGTGCGCCCGGCGGCCTGCCAGGCGTGCGTGGCCCACGGAAGGACGGCATTGTCACAGCACCGCAGGCGCACGGCAGGCAAACGCCGGCCGCGCAGAAGCGTTCGTGCCTTCTTGCTCACCACCGTCTTCTCGGCGATCGTCGTCGCGGTCAGCGCCGAGTACGTGATAGGCCAGTTCGCGCTGCAGCCGAACCCGCTCGCCGAGGCGCTGACCGCCATCCCCGCTAGCCGCCAGGGCGCGCAGCTCGAAGTCCAGCGCCAGCACATGATCCGGATGGCCGCGGCCACCAAGAGCTTCAAACTTGTCGGCTCGCCGAAGGTGGCGAAGAAGCCAGCGCCGCCGACCACGGCGGGAGGTGGGGTCGCGCCGATCGTGAACGAGCCGCCGCCGAACCCCGGAACCGCCCAGTCCATCGCGTACAACATGCTGCCGTCGTTCGGCTACAACGCCAAGCAGCAGTTCGGCTGCCTGGACAACATCTGGTCCAGGGAGAGCGGCTGGCGTTACAACGCCGCGAACGCCAGCGGAGCCTACGGCATCCCGCAGGCGCTGCCAGGCTCGAAGATGGCCAGCGCGGGGGCCGACTGGGCGACCAACCCGGCCACGCAGATCAAATGGGGGCTGGGTTACATCAAGGGCCGCTATGGCTCGCCGTGCAACGCGTGGGCCTTCTGGCAAGGCCATAGCTGGTATTAAAGTCACGGCCGACAGGCCTCCCGTCGGCTACTCAATCGAACCGTTGACGAGGCTGTATTACTGTCCGTAGCGTATTGGACGCTACCGGTGACACCTCATGTGACATTTGTCATAGCCGGGAAGGCCGTCCGTCGGGGGATGCACTCAGGCGGATGAGGCATGGTGGATGGCTGACAGCACCCAGCGTGCGTGACGTCTGCTCTGACGCAAATCCCCCTTGTCGCCCTGCCCCGCGACACGTCCGCACGCCGCTTCCCGTCCTTATTCGGCTAATGCCGCGGGCAGCGCCCTGGGTGGGAACCCGGCGCTTAGCGCCCCCGAGCGAAGGCAACTCTTGTCCCGCCGACGTCGTCTCCCTTCGAAACCATCCCAATCGACCATCCGCGCGGCCGCAGGTACCGCCGCGGCCGCATCTGTCGCGGCTGCCGTCATCGCAGCGGGCCCGGCCCTGTTCACGCCTGCCGCCGCCAGCGGCGAGCCTGGATCCCCCGGCACGACCGGCGATCTGGCTCTTGCCGCCGGCCGCATGACCGACGCACTGGCCGCCCGGCATGTCGCGGCCAACGCGGCGCAGGCGGAGCCCGAGAACCCTGCCCTGGCCGTGCGCCAGGCCATGAACGAGCGCTACGCCCAGGCGGTCCTGGCCCGTAAGCGCGCGGCCGCCGCCAGGCAAGCCGCCGAGCGCCGCAGGCTGCTGTCGGGCTCGCCGCGGCAGGTCGCCATGGCGATGCTGCCCAGCTTCGGCTGGCCAGCCAGCGAGTTCAGCTGTCTGAGCGCGCTGTGGGACAGGGAGAGCGGCTGGAATCCGTACGCCGCGAACCCCTCGTCGGGCGCCTACGGGATACCCCAGGCGCTGCCGGGATCAAAGATGGCTGCGGCTGGCCCCAACTGGCAGACCGACGCGGCAACGCAGATCCGCTGGGGACTCGGCTACATCAAGTCGAGCTACGGCTCCCCGTGCGGCGCGTGGGGCCACGAGGAGAGTTCCGGCTGGTACTAGCTCAGGCTGGAACCGTGCGGCAGTCTCGTCAGGGCAGCGGCGTGAACGTCCGCATCGCCACGCGCAGGACGTGAGCGCCGTACGCCGCGTGCGCGTCCGGTACTGACATCGACAGGATGTACGGCTGCGGTCCCGCTGACGTTCCCGCCGTGAAGATGATCTCCGTCACGTCGATCCTTGGCCTGGTCAGCGGCTTCCACCAGAACGTCCACGAAGCCGCTGGCCAGCCATCGAAGTGCTCAGCCAGGATCGAGATCAGATGGTAGCGGCGGTAACGGTGGTGAATTATCGCGGCGGCCTGCAGGTGCTTGGCCTCCCTGACCGGCGTGAGCGCGGCATACGGCGCCATGTCGACGCCGAGCCGCGCGGCGCCGAGCACGGGTGTGATGAAGCTCTGCAGGCCCGGGCTCACCAGCCAGGTGCCCGGCGCGGCGAGCCGCCAGCCGGCCGTCGTCCCGAAGGCCTGAGCGGTGACCGACTGCCAGGCATAGCCCACCGGGATTGAGCCTCCGGTCGAGGTCGGGCTGGTCGAGCTTGGCGTCGGCGACGGACTCGGGCTGGCCGAGGTGCTTGGCGTCGGCGACGGGGCACCGGACGCGGTGGGCGGCCGCGACGGCGACGGCCGGCCTGACGGTCCAGACGACGTGGGCTTAGGCGAGCCGTGCTGGCCGCCGGACGGCGCCGGCCCCGGTGACGAGGGCTGGCTGCCCGGCGAGATGGCGCCCTGCCCGTGTTTCGCGCTCTGGTGTGGCCTGGTGCTCAGGTCGGAGTTCTGACCGGACCCTGACGCGACCGGGCCGCGGATTTTGTACAGGTCATGGAGTAGTTGGTGGCCGAAGCCCGGGAAGGCCAGGAACACGATGCCGGCCACCAGGGCGGACGCTGCGATCGGCGCGGTCACGGCCAGGCCGCGCCTGGAGTGCGCCAGCCCCCCGATGCCCAGGCCGAGTGAGCGCACCCAGTCCGGCGGGCCCCCAGGCAACACGGTCTTGCCCGACCGGTCCTTCCGCAGGCCTGGGCGACCTGGCGGGCCGGCCGTTGCTGCCCTGTCCGCGGCCGGCCCTCCGGCCGATCCCGCACCGTCCGCGGCTGCCACCGTGCCCACCGCGCCCACCCGGCCCGCCGCGCTAGCCGGGCCGACTTCGGCCGGCGCGCCGACTAGCCCCGCCGGTGCCGGCATCTTCAGCTCGGCGAAGACCGGCGTGGCCATCAGGTCGGGTACGACGTCGGCCGCCGCGTCGGCTGCCACCGGGCTGCCCGCCACCGGGCTGACCGCCTCCGAGCTGGCCGCCACAGGGTCGGCTGGGCGTGGGCCGACAGCCACTGGGCTGGCCGTCACCGGCCCGGCCGCCACCGCACCATCTGCCGCCGCACCATCTGCCACCGCACCATCTGCCACGGGGCCCGCCGCCACCGCGCCGCCGTCCGCCACCGCTCCAGCGCGCGTCGCGCCAGTGCGACCCGCGTCGGACGGCACGTCGCCGACCGTCACCAACTGGGTGGCCGTCGTGGCGTCCACGCTGGCGTCGGCCGCCAGCGCTTCAGCCGGAGCCCCGGCGCTCGCGACCCCGCGCCGCGCGGGCGGGAACGGGCCGTCGGCCTGCCCGCGCGGGGGAACAAGCAGCGCCTCGTCGAACCGGACCGCCCGGCGCGCGCTGCTCCAGGCGGTGGTCAGCATCCGGGCCGTGGCAGCCGCGTCGGGTCGCTGGGCCGGGTCGGCGCGCAGCAGCATGTCGATCACCGGCGCCAGCGGCCCGGCAGACGGCGCCCTCGGGGCGGGCTCGGTGGCGATGCTCGCCACGATCGCGGCCGATCCGCCCGCCCGGTCGAATGGCCCGCGGCCCTCGACGGCCGCGTACAGCGTGGCCCCGAGTGACCACAGGTCCGAGGCCGTGGTCGCGTCGGCTCCGCGGACTCGTTCCGGCGGCGAGAACCCCGGCGTCCCGGCGACCATGCCCGCCTGCGTCATGCTGGGATCGCCCTGGATCGTGGCGATCCCGAAGTCGGTCAGCACCGCCTTGCCGTCCGGGCTGATCAGCACGTTGCTCGGCTTGACGTCGCGGTGCAGCACGCCGGCCGCGTGCGCGGTTCTCAGCGCGTCCAGCAGGCTCAGGCCGAGCTGGGCCGCCTGGGCGGGCGGCAGCGGCCCGTCCTCCGCGATGACCTGGTCGAGCGGCCTGGCCCTGATCAGCTCCATCACGATCCACGGCATGCCGTCCTCTTCGACCACGTCGAAGACGGTGATGACGCCTGGATGACTGAGCCTCGCGGCGGTCCTGGCCTCGCGGAGCGTGCGCTGGTAGCTCGCGTACGCGCCTGCGCCGACGCCATCGGCGGCAGCGCGATCTGCTTCACGGCGACGTCGCGATCGAGCAGCTCGTCTCGGCCATGCCAGACGATTCCCATCGCGCCGCGCCCGAGCTGGTGGTGCAGCCGGTAGCGTCCGGCCACCATCCGGCCGGTACCGGCACCAGAATGCATGGGGTGCAATCTACGCGGGTCGGCTGACAGAATTCTGGGAGGTTAATGGGAATTTCGCCGCCGGAATCTCAGCGCCAGCCAACTCAGCTCAGCGTCCGGCCTGGTCATCGCCAGCACGTCGAGCGCCTGGTCAAGCTGCTCCACGGTGATCTCACCGCGCTCGACATGGCCGCGCGAGATGACGACATCCCTGATCGTCTGCCCGGTCGCCAGCGCCTCGTGGGCGACTGCGGCGGCGGCCTCGTAGCCGATGAACCTGTTGAGCGCCGGTCACGATGGCTGGCGAGGACTCGGCCAGCCGCCGCAGCCGGGCAGGGTCGGTGCTGATCCCCGCGACGCAGCGGTCGGCGAGCAGCGGGCCACCGGCGTCAGGAGGTTCGCCGAGCCGAGCAGGTTCCGCGCGATGACCGGGACCATGACGTTCAGCTCGAAGTTGCCCGCGGCGCCGGCGAACCCGACCGCGGCGTCGTTGCCGATGACCTGCGCGCAGGCCTGACACACCATCTCGCAGATCACCGGGTTGACCTTGCCGGGCATGATCGAGGAGCCCGGCTGGAGCTCGGGGATCGAGATCTCGGCCAGGCCCGGTCCGCGGTCCCGAGCCCATCAGGCGCAGGTCGTTGCAGATCTTGTACAGGCTCACCGCGATCGTACTGGTACGCCGCTCGCTGCCACCAGCGCGTCCCGGCCGCCCGCGGCCTCGAAATGGTTGGCTGGCCTCGGTGAATTGGCAGGCCTCGGTCGGCGAGCCGCCCGATTACAGCGGACGCGAATCCGGGAGGCGCGTTCAGGCCGGTGCCCGACCGCCGTGCCGCCGAGCGGCAGCTCGCAGACCTCGGGCAGCACGGCCCTGATCCTGCGCGATGCCGTGCCTGATCGCGGCCGCGTACCCGCTGAACTCCTGGCCGAGCGTCACCGGCACGGCGTCCATCAGGTGGGTGCGGCCGCTCTTGACCACGTCAGCGAACTCGGCCGCCTTGTCCTCCAGCGCGCTCGCCAGGTGGTCAAGAGCGCCGGATCAGCGCGCTCAGCGTCCGCGCCGCCGCGATGTGCACCGCCGAAGGGAACACGTCGTTGGACGACTGGGACGCGTTGACGTGGTCGTTCGGGTGCACGGGGCGGCCCAGGCGCCGGGTGGCGAGCGTCGCGATCACCTCGTTGGCGTTCATGTTCGTCGAGGTGCCCGAGCCCGGTCTGGAAGACATCGAGCGGGAAGTGCTCGAAGGGCCGCCTCCGCCCTGGCCGCCCGCTCTCGCCCGGCCGCCGATCTCGCCGCGCCCGCCTCCGCTGCCGTTATCGCCTCGGCGCCCTGATCCAGGCTGTCGCTGACGCCCGAGTTCGGCGTTAACGGCCGCCGCGGCGGACTTGATCCGCGCCAGCGCGACGATCACCTCCCGCGGCATCTGCTCGCCAGACAGTCGCGTGCGCTCGGGCTCGCTGCGTCTGCGCCCCCACAACGCGGCGGCGGGAACCAGGACCTCACCCATCGAGTCGTGCTCGGTGCGGAACGTCTCGGCTGCGTCAGGCGAGTGCTCAGTCATCCTCCGATCATGCCCCGCTTGGCCATGGCGCCGCGCCGGGTTAGGGGCGGCGGCCGATCGTCAGGACCGGGGCCCGCTGGCGACGTGACGTCGGCGAAGAAGTCGTTGCCCTTGTCGTCGACGACGATGAAGGCAGGGAAGTCCCGCACCTCGATCCGCCAGACCGCCTCCATGCCGAGCTCGGGGTACTCGAGCACCTCGACCTTGGTGATGCACTCCTGCGCCAGCCTGGCGGCCGCGCCGCCGACCGAGCCCAGGTAGAAGCCGCCGTGCTGCTGGCAGGCCGCGGTCACGGCGGCGGACCTGTTGCCCTTGGCCAGCATGACCAGCGACCCGCCCGCGGCCTGGAACGCTCGACGTAGCTGTCCATCCGTCCGGCCGTCGTCGGCCCGAACGATCCGGAGGCGTAGCCGTCGGGCGTCTTCGCCGGCCCGCGTAGTAGACGGCGTGATCGCGCAGGTATGCCGGCATCGGCTCGCCGGCGGCCAGCCGCTCGGCGATCTTGGCGTGCGCGATGTCGCGGGCGACGACCAGCGGCCCGGTCAGCGACAGCCTGGTCTTGATCGGGTACCTCGACAGCTCGGCGCGGATCTCGCTCATCGGGCGCGACAGGTCGATCCGCACCACATCGCCGTCGAGCTCGTGCTCGGTGGTGTCCGGCAGGTACTGCGCCGGGTCGGTCTCCAGCTGCTCGAGGAAGATCGCCGTCCCTGGTGATCTTGCCGAGCGCCTGCCGGTCGGCCGAGCACGAGACCGCGATCGCGACCGGGCAGGACGCGCCGTGCCTGGGCAGCCTGATCACGCGCACGTCGTGGCAGAAGTACTTGCCGCCGAACTGGGCGCCGATGCCGGTTTGCCTGGTGATCTCGAGCACCGTCTCGCTCGAGCTCGACTGTCGCGGAAGCCGTGCGCGCCCATCGACGCCCGACGGTCGGCAGCGAGTCGAGGTACTTGGCTGAGGCGTACTTCGCGGTCTTCAGCGCGAACTCGGCGCTGGTGCCGCCGACCACGATGGCGAGGTGATAGGGCGGGCAGGCGGCGGTGCCGAGCGCCCGCAGCTTCTCGGCTCAAGGAACGCCGCCATCCGTCGCGGGTTCAGGACCGCCTTGGTCTCCTGGTACAGGTAGGACTTGTTCGCCGAGCCGCCGCCCTTGGCCATGAACAGGAACTTGTACTCGGCGCCGTCGGTCGCGTAGCAGCTCGATCTGGGCGGGCAGGTTCGTGCCCGTGTTGCGCTCCTCCCACATCGTCAGCGGCGCGAGCTGGGAGTAGCGCAGGTTCAGCTTGGTGTAGGCGTCGTAGACGCCGCGCGCGATGTGCTCCTCGTCGCGGCCGCCGGTCAGCACCTGCTGGCCGCGCTTGCCCATCACGATCGCGGTGCCGGTGTCCTGGCACATCGGCAGCACCCCGCCCGCCGCGATGCAGGCGTTGCGCAGCAGGTCGCTGGCGACGAATCGGTCGTTCGGCGAGGCCTCAGGGTCATCCAGGATCGACCGCAGCTGGCGCAGGTGCGCCGGGCCGCAGCAGATGCGCGATGTCGTGCATGGCCTGCGCCGTCAGCAGGGTCAGCGCCTGCGGCTCCACCTCAAGGAATTCGCGGTCGAACGCACTGCGCAGGCGACTCCCGCCTCGCTGAGCAGGCGGTACTCGGTGGTATCCGGACCGAGCGGCAGCAGGTCGGTGTAGCTGAAATCGGGCATCGAGGCGGCACATCCTCGTGCGGGACCAGGGACGCTCTCATCGTAGGTCCAGAGCCGCGCACCCCGGGCCCGGCGGTCCTGCGGATGGCCGACCCAGCTGCGCATGGATGCTACTGTGATCTATTCCATACGATCAACCGGAAACAATCGAGCCAGACGACGCGGTTGTCACATGGGATCCCCCACCACCCTCGGTGCCCCCCGTCACCGAGGGTGGCCCCCAAGGCCGGCGTCCCACCCCCAGCCAGGAAACCCCTGGCGGGGCGCCGGTCCGCCAAGGCCGCAGGCGATTTCGCCGTTGGATCACCGGACTCGCCGGCCTCGGAATGCCGCGCGTCCTGCTGGGTAGGTGGCTGTCATCGAGGCTGATTCCCCCGGCCCCCCGACGATGAAGGACTGCCCGAATGACGGACGCTCTTGACAACGACCGAGTCCTTGGCGGCCCGGGCCAGGACGCGCAGTCGCGTCAGGTCGACCTGGCGAGGCCGCGCGCCAACTGCAGCAGGCGGCTCACGACGCCCGCGTCGCGTTCGACTGCATCGCGCTGGACGAACTCGACCGGGCGCACACGCACGCGATCACCGCCAGGGCAGCGGTCGACGCGGCGGAGAACGCGCTGCGAGTGGCGCTGGGCGACGACTTGAGCATCTCGGCGCGCTGAGTTCGCGGACGATGCCGCGAGTCCCGGCCCGGCGCCGCGAGTCCCGGCACCCGAGCGCCGCGAGTCCCGGCACCCTCGCAGGCCTCGGCCAGAGTTCTTTGCTAGATTAGTGTGTGAGTCACACATCTATCTGCCCAACCACGGGAGGCCATCATGGCGGCACAGGCCAAGGGCACGTTCACGGTCTCGGGCTGGGAGGAGAACACCTATGAGGAACTCGGCAACGGCGGCAAGCTCACCAAGGCGCACGTGACGTTCGGCTTCGCCGGAGACCTGACGGCGAGGGCGGCTGGGAGGCCGTCATGTGCTACCGGCCAGACGGAACCGCGTCGTTCACGGGCTTCCAGCGGACGGTCGGCAAGCTCGCTGGAAGGAGGGCAGCTTCGTGCTCCGCGCGGATGGCGCGTTCTAGAACGGCCAGGCGCGGTCGTACTGGGAGATCGTCCGAGGGCTCGGCAACCGGCGACCTGAGCGGCCTGAGCGGCACGGGCACGGCGGTCACTACCAACGAGTCGGGCGGCGACTTCATCCTCGACTACGAGCTTGGCTGAGCCGCCAGGGGCGCGCAGCCAGGACTCGTCAGGCCTCCCCGGGCCGGCTGCCGCCGACCAGGGCACGGGGCGATCCCATGACGCGGCGGCCGCCGGATCGGGCCCGCCTGTCGGACTGGACCGGGCGGCTAACGTCGTTGGCGCGATGGCGCTGGTCATCGCGGACCAGATCGCGGACGCGCGCCGCCGCGCGGCCGGTCGGAGTCGGCTGCTGCTGCGCTGTCCGCGCTGCTGCATTTCCTCGACCGGCCGTCGGTCGACCTGCTCCGCCAGGTGCTCGGGCTGACCTCGTCCGGCACGGTGCGGCTGCTCGACCGGCTCGCCGAGTCGGGTTACGTCCGGCGCGATCCCGGCCCCGACGGCCGGAGCACGTCGATCGTGCTGACCGAGCAGGGCAGGCAGGCGGCCAGGCGGTGTCGGAGGCCAGGGCCAAGTGCTCGAGCGGCTCGCTGGCCGTCCTGTCGCCGGAGGAGCGGCAGACCTTCGAGCGGCTCAGCCGGCAAGGTATTGGTCGGCATGATGCGCGGACCGGGCGCGACCCGGTGGATGTGCCGACTGTGCGACATCGGGGTCTGCCGCGGCACCGCAGGCGGGTGCCCGGTCGGCAACGCCGCGCAAGAGCGCTACGGCCGCTGAGACGGGCCAGGCCAGGGCGTCAGGACAAGCTCCTCGCGGCAGCCGTTCGCGGAAAGAATGGCAACCGATCGCCTGCGGCGGACACCAAGGTCCACCTCGTCGGGGGCAAGCGCGTGCATGGCCACACCCGCGGCTGGCGCCCTCCCCCTTCGGGATGACGGCGACCAGCAGGCTCGGTCCGGTATCGTCGGGATGTGAGCTCGCGGCCAGGACCCCATGACCTGCGCGCATCAGACGCGGACCGCGAGCTTGTCATTACCTTGCTCAGCGAGGCCGCGGCCGACGGCAGGCTGACCATGCCCGAGCATGGCGAGCGCTCGGAGCGGGCGCTCGCCGCCAGGACGCTGGGCGACCTGAGCAAGCTGACGGCCGACCTGACCCTGCCATCCGGCCAGCCGATCAGGCTTTATCCGCGGCGCTCGGTCGCGGCCGCCTTCGCCAGGGAGCGGCGCGACGGGCCGCTGGGTCGTGCCCGAGGTGCTCCCGGTCACCGCCTTCTTCGGCAACGTCGTGCTCGACCTGCGCGAGGCCGTGTTGCAGAAGCCAGCGGATCACCATCCACGCCACGGCGGTGGCCGGCCAGATCCGGCTGATCGTGCCTGCCGGCGTGGCGGTCGAGCTGGTCGGCCAGTCATTCCTCGGCGTGCAGGAGCGTCGCGGACCAGGACCATGCCGACCGCGCAGGCCGAGCCGGTGACCGCCGTCGTCTGAGGTCCGCACGCTGACGCTCGGCGGCGCGGTGAAGGTGGTCACGGTCCGGCGGTCCCGCTGGCGGTCCGGCCTGCGCCGTAGCTGAGCGTCGCAGCTGGTCAGCGGCGCCAGTGAGTGTCGCGGGTCCCGGTCCGCGTCAGTAGGGCACGACCGAGTAGCGGGATACCTTCCACAGCGCGTGCTCGCTGTGAATGTTGCGGATCGTGCCCGACCTGCGCCCGCATGACGAGCGTGTGGGTCGTGGCGCCGCCTGACCGGTAACGCACACCCTGCAGCAGACTCGCCGTCGGTGATTCCGGTCGCGGCGAAGAACGCGTCGTCGGAGGAGACCAGGTCATCGGTGGTCAGCACCCGATCGAGATCATGGCCGGCGTCGATCGCCCGGTCGCGCTCATCGTCGTCGCGGGGTGCCAGCTTGCCGAGCATGACGCCGCCGAGGCACTTGATCGCGCACGCGGCGATGATGCCTTCCGGCGTGCCGCCGATGCCGAGCAGCAGGTCAACCCCGGTGCCCTCGCGGGCCGCCAGGATCGCGCCCGCGACGTCGCCGTCGGTGATCAGCTTGATCCGGGCGCCCGGCAGTCGCGCACCTGCGAGATGAGCTCCCCGTGCCGCTCGCGGTCCAAGATCACGACCGTGACGTCGTGCGGCGAGCAGTGCTTGGCCCTGGCCACCGCCGCGATGTTGGCGGCAGGCGGCGCGTCGATGTCGACCACGTCGGCGGCTTCCGGCCCGGCGACGAGCTTGGACATGTAGAAGACGGCCGACGGGTCATACATCGACCCGCGCTCGCTGACGGCGATCACCGAGATCGCGTTGGGCATGCCGTTGGCGGTCAGCCTGGTGCCGTCGATCGGGTCGACCGCGACGTCGCAGTCCGGGCCGGTGCCGTCACCGACCTGCTCCCCGTTGAACAGCATGGGGGCTTGGTCCTTCTCGCCCTCGCCGATCACCACGACGCCGTTCATCGACACGGTGCTGATCAGCTGTCGCATGGCGCTCACGGCGGCACCGTCCGCGCCGTTCTTGTCGCCGCGGCCGACCCAGCGTCCGGCCGCGAGCGCCGCGGCCTCGGTGACCCTGGCCAGTTCAAGAGCCAGGTTGCGATCGGGAGCGCTCGGCTCGGTTCCCGGCGTGATCGGCTGGGCCTCGTTAGCCATTGCGCTGCATCTCCCATGGAGTCGCTGTCACCCTGCCAGTGCCGACGGCGTCGGCCGGTGGCTGGCCACAATCGAATCGTACGCAGCGGTAACCGGCAACCCTGAGCGGTCCCGGCTCTGTTGAGCCTCGATCAGAATGGCCTCGCCGGGTCATCGTCGTTGGTGCCGCGGTCCGTGGCGGCCGTTCCGATCGCGGCGGCTAGCCTCGCCCTGCGCGCCTTCGAGCCACTCCTCGCAGATCGCGGCCAGCTGCTCGCCGCGTTCCCACAGCTCGAGCGACTGCTCCAGGGTCAGGCCGCCGGCCTCGAGCCGCTTGACCAGTTCCGCCAGCTGGTCGCGGGCCTGCTCGTAGCCCGGCCGCTTCGCGGCGCTCTTCTCCGGCATTAGTACAGCGTCGCGTAACTGGCGTGCAGAAGGAAGCCGGTCAGCGGAACGTGCCGTTTCGCCGGCAGGTGCCGTCGCGGCCGCTTGTGCAGTGCCCGCAGCACGACCGAGCGCACCACCTTGGCGTATAGCTTGCCTCCGATCGGCTGCGGGTGGATGTTGTCGCTCCACAGCAGGTTCTGATGGTGCTCGATCGCGGCATGCCAGTTGACCAGAAGCACGTTCGGGTACCGGCTCGCGGCGGCCGCGATGGCGTTGTTGACTTCGTGCTCCCATGAGCGGGGCACGAACGTGTTGATCAGCACCAGCCAGCGGTCGCCGACCGCCAGCCTGAGCTGCCTGAGCTGGTCGGCGGTGACCGGCCCGTTGGTGCCCAGGCCGACGATCACGACCCGTCGCAGCCGCTTGATCCTGGCTAGCTGGTCGATGATCGAGATGCCCGCGATCATCGCGCGGCTGACCTTGGCGTTGATGTAGATGCCGGGCATCGCCTGCGCGAGTTCTGGCGCCGAGGCGAGCATGACCGAGTCGCCGATCGCCATCACCCTGGTGCCGGGGATCCTGGTGGGCTTGGGTCGCTTGACGCGTACGTGCACGATCCGGTGGAACGGGAGGCGGCCTGGAATGTCCCACCAGGGATGGGCCTCCCCGCTGGGAGCCTGCAACGGCACCGTCGCCAAGCTGACCCGTGCGCCGCTGGCGATCTGCTGCTGGAGGGTCGGGCCCTGCCGCGGGTTCAGGACTCCGTACCCGGCCGCGCAGGTCGACGGCCAGCAGTGTCACCGCGCTCAGCATCGGCATCGCGGCGGCGGGCGTCGCCAGGGCCGATCGTGGCGCCACGAGCAGGAGCCGGCCTCGCCGGGCGAGTTCGGCGCGGAGTCCGTTGCGCAAGATGGGCTCTTCGAGCCAGCGCCAGGAGACGGCCGCCAGGCCGATCGGCAGCAGCGTGTCGACGATGCGGATCTGGGCGGAGGTCGCGGCCCGCGGGGCCAGGCCGGTCGTGATCGCGATCACCGGCCAGTGCCACAGGTAGATCCCGTAGGACCGGATGCCCAACCAGCGCAGCGGCTTCGCGGAGAGCATCGTGCCGATCTTGCCGGGGGTCGCGGCCGCCAGGATCAGGGCGCCCGCGGCGAGTGCGGCGAGTACCAGGCCGTACGGGTAGAGCCCAGGGGTCGGCGCCGGACAGATGCCAGGCCGCCCAGCCAAGGATCAGCAGCCCCGCCGCGCCCGCGATGTCCAGGACGCGCCGCGTCCGCCGCCTGGCCGCCGCGACAGTCGCGAGCGGCCAGGTGATCGCCAGCGCCGCGCCGATCATCAGCGCGCTGGCGTGCGTGTCGGTCCCGTAGTAGACCAGCGAAGGGTCAGAACCCGGCTGGTAGATCGCCAGCATGGCCAGCGCCGAGGCTATGGCGCCGCCCCAGGCGAACAGGGCGCGCGCGCCTGGGCGCCGGACGATGATCAGGATCACGGCCAGGAGCAGCGGCCAGATGAGGTAAAACTGCTCCTCGACGGCCAGCGACCACAGGTGCTCGAAAGCAGGCGGCGGTCCGTAGAGGTTGAAGTAGGACAGGTGCGTCAGCGCCTGCCACCAGTTGCTCGTGTAGGTCACGGCGCCGAGCAGGGCGGGTCGCAGCGTGGCCCGTTGACCCGGCTCGAGGATGCTGACCGCCGCGGTGACCGTGACCAGCATGAGCGCCAGGGCGGGCAGCAGCCGGCGGGCACGGCGCTGGTAGAAGCCGCCGAGCCCGATCTTGCCGTCGCGCCCGAACCTGGCGACCAGCAGGTCGGTGATCAGGTACCCGCTGAGCACGAAGAAGACGTCCACGCCGAGGAATCCGCCGGGGATCCACGGCAGGGACTCGTGAAACGCCAGGACGGCGAGCACCGCCAGCGCCCGAACGCCGTCCAGGCCGGGTGCTCGCCAGGCCTTGCCAGCCGCGGCGGCGACGGCGGACGCGGCGGCCTGGGGGGCGGCACCCGGCCCGGCGTCCCGGTCCGCCGGGGCCGCACCGGCGCGGGCGTCCTCGGCCCCGGCGTTCTCGGCCTGGGCGTTCTGGTGGGCGGCACCCGCCCCGGCGTCCTGGTCCGCCGGGGTCGCACCGGCGCTGGCGTTCTCGGCCTCGGCGTTCCGGGGCTCGGCGTTCTGGGCCTCGTCCTGACCCGCTGCCCGGCCGGCTATTTGTGCCGAAGCGACGGCGGCCGGCTCAGCATCAGCCGTCGTGATGGTCTGGCCTTCCACAGCCGACTCGCCGACTTCGGCAGAGGTTGGCTGTACCGGCACGACATGTCCTCCCTGGCTTTGGCGTCGTCGGGCTCAGGTGCGCAGTTTTGATTGGGCGCCCGGCTTTTGGCCGGCGCATCCCCCCTCCAAGCTGCTCTTTCTCGGCAGGAGTCTCGGCTCACTGCCTCGCAGCGCCTGTCACACGCGCTTGCGCTGGGCGATAGCTTAGTTTTTCCAGCGCGCTTCGCGCGAGGAAACGCGACGCTGGGTGAATAACAATGAGCGTTCCAATAGGAAATTCGGATAGTAATTTACTGATCGCTTACGGTGACGTTTAGCTGGTCGGCCGCGAAGCGAATCACGAGTGGCTCGGCCGTGCCGACGTCCCGCGCGGCCCGCACTACGGTCGCGTCGGCACGCTGGACGATCGCATAGCCACGGCGCAGGGTCGCCGCGGGCGACAGGGCGACCAGCCGTGCCCTGGTGTGAGCGAGATCGGCCCCGGCCCGGTCCAGGCTGGACCCCAGGCACCGGCGCGCGCGCTCGGCGAGCGCGAGTACCTGCTCGTGCCTGCGGTCGATCTCGGCGACGGGATTGGCCAGCGCGGGCCGCGACCGGATGCCCGACAGCCAGGCAGCCTCCCGGTCGAGCCGCCCCGCTAGCTGCCGCCTGGCCCGCGACCTGAGTTCGGCGATGATCGCGACCTGCTCGCCTATGTCGGGCACCACGCGGCGGGCTGCGTCGGTCGGCGTCGACGCGCGCACGTCGGCGACGAGGTCAAGGAGCGGAACGTCTTGCTCGTGGCCGATTGCGCTGACCACCGGGGTGCGGCAGGCGGCGACGGCGCGTACCAGGGTCTCGTCCGAGAACGCCAGCAGGTCCTCGATCGATCCACCGCCGCGGGCCACGATGATCACGTCGACCTCGGCGTCGGCGTCCAGCGCGCGCAGGGCGTCGGTGACTTCCTGTACCGCGAACGGCCCCTGCACGGCGACCTGCTCCACCCGGAAGCGCACCGACGGCCACCGGCGCGCCGCGTTCTCGAGCACGTCTCGCTCCGCCGCGGAATCCCGCCCGCAGATCAGGCCGACCAGGCCGGGCAGGAATGGCGGTCGCCGCTTGCGTTCGGCGGCGAACAGGCCCTCGGCGGCCAGTTCGTCGCCGCAGCCGCTCGAGCCTGGCGAGCAGTTCGCCGATCCCGACCGCGCGTAGTTCGAGCGCGCTCAGCGAGAACGACCCCCTGGTCATGCTGAAATCCGGTTTCGCCCACACGACGACCCGCGCACCCTCCGCCGGCGCGGGCTCGGCGGCCTCGAAGACCTGGCGCGGACAGATCACGCGCACGGAGACCGTCGCCACCGGATCGCGCAGCGTGAGGTAGACCGTGTTGCCGCGCTTGCTGAGCTCGGCGATCTGGCCCTCGACCCAGACCCGGCCCAGCCTGCCGATCCACTCGCCGACCAGCCGGAGCACCGTCCGGACCGGGATCGGCGCCTCGGCGCTTGTCTCAAGAGGCATCGGGTGCGGTGGCCTCCAGCCTGGCGATCCTGCGCTCGAACATCGTCACGACCTCCGGCCGTCTCGCCGCGGACTTCTCGTACTCGACGAGTATCCGCAGCTGGTCCGCGTCCAGGCTGCGGAGCCTGGCCCGGAGCGACGGAAGCGAGAGGCCGTCATAGCCAGGCACGGGCAGTTCCGGCGGGACGGCGGGCGCGGGAGCGGGCTCGGGGTCGGGCTCGGGCCGGGCGTGGGGCTTGGTCCTGGTCTGGGGCTTGGGCTTGGACCTGGCCGGGGGCTTGGGCTTGCGGGCAGCCTTCTGCCCGCCGGCCGGCCTGACCGGTCCTGGTTCGATCGTCGCGGTTGGTTCTGGCGCCGTGGTGGCGACCGGTTCCGGCGCGGCGTCGGCGATCTCGTCCGGAGTCAGCACCCGGACATTGCCGGTCGAGTCCAGTGACCTGAACCGTCTGCTCGCGCGTGCCGGGTCGCTGTCCGCCACGCCGGCCGGGGCACGTCCGGCCGACTCGGGCGACCGCTGCCCTGAGTCCGTGACCGGCCCCGAGTCCGTGACCAGCCCTGAGTCAATGACTGGCGCTGAGCCCGCGGCGAACCATGATTCGGGAGCCGTCAGCGGGTCACGATGCTCGCCGTCGACGTCCCGCTCGCGCTCGGCCTCCTCAGCGCGGAAGCGGTCCGCCGCCAGCAGCAGCTGGCCGATTCCGGCGAATAGCCCCCGCAACACCTTTATGGGTGCATTCCTGACCTGCCCGGCGGCATCCGGCAACCGCACCATCATCGCCTCCTCACCAGGGCCTGAACGTGTTGCCGCGCGTCTGGCGGCCGTCCCGCGCTCCGCCCTTCATCCGACATCGTGCCGCATCAGCTCTGCTGACGGGAGTTCCCCCGACGGCGTGCCGCCGAGCGCCGGCCAGGCCGGGCCCACAGGCCGGGTTCAGAGTTCGCCTACCATGGTTGTCATGTCCGAACCGACCAAGCGCGTACTGCTAGCCAAGCCCCGCGGCTACTGCGCGGGTGTCGACCGGGCGGTCCAGACCGTGGAACGCGCGATCGAGCGGTTCGGCGCCCCGGTCTACGTCCGGAAGCAGATCGTGCACAACACGCACGTCGTCCGGACCCTCGAGCAGCGCGGCGCGATCTTCGTGGAGGAGACCGAGGAGGTGCCCGAGGGGGCTGTCGTAGTCTTCTCCGCCCACGGCGTCGCCCCGAACGTGCATGAGGTCGCGAAGGAACGCGGCCTGCACACGATCGACGCCACCTGCCCGCTGGTGACCAAGGTGCACAACGAGGCACGCCGGTTCGCCGCGCAGGACTACGACATCCTGCTGATCGGGCACGAGGGTCACGAGGAGGTCGTCGGCACGACGGGCGAGGCGCCGGAGAACATCAGGCTGGTCGACGGGCCAGCCGATGCCGCCGCGATCGAGGTGCGCGACCCAGCGAAGGTCGCGTGGCTGTCCCAGACGACGCTGTCGGTCGATGAGACAAACGAGACGGTCTCGGCGCTCCGGGAGCGATTCCCGCTGCTGATCGACCCGCCGAGCGATGACATCTGCTACGCGACGCAGAACCGGCAGGCCGCGGTGAAGCAGATCGCCAGCGAGTCCGACGTCGTGATCGTCGTCGGCTCGACCAACTCGTCCAACTCGGTGCGCCTGGTCGAGGTTGCGCTCGACAGCGGCGCCGCCGCGGCCTACCTGGTCGACGACTCGGCGGCGATCAAGCCCGAATGGCTGGAGGCCGCGACCACCATCGGCGTCACCAGCGGCGCGTCAGTCCCTGACGACCTGGTCCATCAGGTGCTCGACCGGCTGAGGCAGGCCGGGTTCGGCGCGGTCGAGGAGGTCGAGGCGGTGCCGGAGAGCATGACGTTCGCGCTGCCACGCGAGTTGCGCGCCCCGCGCGGCGATCGCGACAAGTCGTCCCCGGCCCGGTCGTCCGCACCGCGTCGTTAATCCGCACAGCTGATCGCACGGCGCGCCGTTGGTCCGGCGCCATTGGTCCGGCAGTCAGTCCCAGTCCCCGCCGTCGTAATCCGCCTTGCCTTCCGCCTTGTACTTGGCGGGCCGGATCCGGCCCGTTAGCTCAGCCCGCAGGTCGCGGACGCATTGCGGGAGTCCGCGGACGGTGGCGATGAGCAAGGAGCCGGCCAGCCCGCCGAACAGCCACGGCGCCGCCGTGCTGAGCGTCAGGAAGATGCCGGCCAGCACCGGTCCCGGCGACGCGGCGACGTGGCCGGTGTGCAGGCTGATCAGCTCGCCGCTCGTGATCGCGGCAAAGAAGATCAGCGGCGGCGTGGTCGTGACCAGCAGCAGATCATGCTGCCTGGTCCGGCCGGCCGCGGCGGCGCTCCCGGCGGCGAAGCCGAACCCGGTCAGCGCGACGATGTGCAGCCAGCCCGCGGTCAGGTTGGCGAGCAGGAAGATCGCGAACATGACGACAACGGCCGCCCTGGCGCCCATCGGCGGCCAGAGCTCGCCCCAGGCGAAGACCGGCTCCGGCCTCCGGCCGGTCAACTCGCGGCCCCCATCGCCGCGGACCCGCCCGGCCGGCCCGGCACCGGCTCGTGCGAGCCGTTATCCCTGATGTGATCGGCAGTGCCGGCACCGGGAATGCGCTTGACGACGGCGGCAAGCGCCGGCGGCGCCTCGGTCATGAGCTCGGGCGCCGACAGGGGCCGCGGCGAAACGTCGACGGGGGACGGCGCGGTGAGTTCCGCGTCAGTGACGCCAAGCTGGTTGAGCTTGCGCGCGGTGACCAGCACCCGGCCCTCCAGCGCACCGACGGCCCGGTTGTAGGCGGCGGTCGCGGTGGCCAGCGACTTGCCGACGAACTCGACGTGGCCGCCGAGGCCGGCCAGCCGGTCGTAGAGCTCCCGCCCGAGGTCGAAGACGGCGCGAGCGTTCTCCGATAGCGCGTCCTGCTGCCAGGCGTACTGCGCGGTCCGCAGCATCGTGACGAGGGTCGTCGGCGTCGCGATATGCACCTTCCTGGTGATCGCGTACTCCAGCAGCGCGGGCTCGCGCTCCAGCGCCGGGGCGAGGAATGCCTCACCGGGGATGAAGAGCACCACGAACTCGGGCGAAGGGCTCAGCGCCGACCAGTACGCCTTGGCCGCCAGTCGGTCGACATGCTCCTTCAGGTGCCGTCCGTGCGCGGCGAGCCTCGCCTCGCGCACGCCATCGTCCGCGGCCTCCGCTGCTTCCAGGTACGCGGCCAGCGAGACCTTCGAGTCGACGACGATGTTCTTGCCGCCCGCGAGCCTGATCACCATGTCGGGGCGGACCGATCCGCCGCGCTCGCCCGCAGCGGGGTCGCTCACTGTCACCTGCTCGTCGAAATCGCAGCGCGGGCTCATCCCGGCGAGCTCGACCACCCGGCGCAACTGCATCTCGCCCCACCGGCCGCGCGCCTCGGGCCGCCGCAGCGCGGTCACCAGGGCCTGCGTCTGGGCTCGCAGCTGCTCGGAGGCCGCGGTCGCGAACTTCACCTGCTCGGTGAGCGCGGCGTGCGTGCTCTGCCTGGTCACCTCGGCCTGGGTGAGCTGGGCCTCCACCCTGGCCAGCGTCTGCCTGAGCGGCTCGACCAGCTGCTCGACGGCGTTGCGGCGGGAGTCGAGTTCGCCGGCGGCCGCGAGATTGGCCGCGCGCATCCTGATCTCGCTCACCTCGAGCAGCCGCCGCTGGCTGGAATCCAAGCGCCTGGGCCGACAGCGCCTGGAACCGCTCAGGGAGGTAGCCGTCGACCAGCGCGGCCTGGTCGTGTGCCGCGCGGGCCCGCTCGTCGGCCGCGCGGGCTTGCGCGGTGAGGTCGGCCATGTGCCCGGCCAGCCGGGTGCGGGCGTAGAGGAATCCGATCACCGCGCCGAGCGCCGCTCCGGCCAGGAGGCCGACCAGCAGCAAGATCACGCTCATCTAAGCCATGTTTCCAGCCGTGACCGACAGTCACGGCGTGCGACACGCCCTCTTGCCTCGGCCGGGGCACGCTGAGCTCGGATCATCGAACGGCGCCAGCGCTGCGTGCGGGCGACCCGCTAGCTCCGCCTAGACTCGACCGGTGAGCCTTGAGATCGGAATAGTCGGCCTGCCCAACGTCGGCAAGTCCACCCTGTTCAACGCACTGACCCGGGCGACCGTCCTAGCGTCCAACTATCCATTCGCGACGATCGAGCCGAATGTCGGAGTTGTCGGCATCCCCGATCCGCGGCTGGTTGCCCTGGCCCGGCTGTATGACTCAGCCAGGATCGTGCCCGCTACGGTGCGCTTTGTTGATATCGCGGGCCTGGTGCGGGGCGCGTCGCAGGGCCAGGGGCTCGGCAACCAGTTCCTGGCCCACATCCGCGAGACGGACGCGATCTGCCAGGTGGTCAGGGTCTTCACCGACCCCGACGTGAGCCATGTCGACGGCGAGGTCTCGCCGGAGCGCGACATCGAGACGATCGCCACCGAGCTGATCCTGGCGGACCTGCAGACACTGGAGAAGTCCGTTCCGCGACTGGCCAAGGAGGCCAAGTTCGCCAAGGATCCGCACCGGAGCGCGGTGGCCGATGCCGCCGTGAAGGCCGAGCGGGTGCTTGATGGCGGGATGACGCTGTTCGCCGGTGCCGCCGGTGCCGCCGGAGCCGGGATCGACCTCGCGTTGCTGCGCGAGCTGTCACTGCTCACCGCCAAGCCGTTCCTGTACGCGTTCAATGTCGATGACGCCGAACTTGCCGACGACGCGCTGCGCGACCGGCTCGCCAAGCTGGTCGCTCCCGCTGAGGCGGTGTTCCTCGACGCCAAGGACGAGGCGGAGCTTGCCGACCTGCCGCCGGAGGAGGCCGCTGAGATGCTGGCCGAACTCGGTCTCGGCGAGCCCGGGCTTGATCAGCTAGCCAGGGCGGGTTTCGCGGCGCTCGGGCTCTCCACGTTCCTGACCGCCGGCCCGAAGGAGGCCAGGGCCTGGACGATCAAGACAGGCGCGACCGCTCCGGAGGCGGCCGGGGTGATCCACACCGATTTCCAGCGCGGGTTCATCAAGGCCGAGATCGTCTCGTTCGACGACCTGATCGCGGCTGGCTCGGTCGCCGCCGCCCGGTCGGCGGGCAAGGCCAGGATCGAGGGCAAGGACTACGTGATGCGCGACGGCGACGTGGTCGATTTCCGCTTCAATGTCTGATCAAGTACGTTCTTGCACGTCAAGGCGGGCCAGCTTCGGCAGGCGGCGAGCAAAGCCGGAAGCGGCGGGGGAAAGTGGGGTACCGTGCCGCCATTGTCAACCACGGCCCGTACACCCCGGTCAGATGCACAGCCACTGGCTTCGCGTTCGGCGGACTGCTTGGTCTTGGGGGTCGTTGTTGTCGCGACACTCCTGAAGATCGTGGATGGGCAGCTGATCGAACTACTGGGAGCTGCGTGACTCACAGTCCTAGACTCAGGTATCTGGCGAGAGCGTGCTCGATCTCCGCCATCTCGTCCCGCTCAAGGTAGGCGACCGGCTCGCCGTCGATGTACTTGGTGTCTATGGACCTGATCTGGTCGATCAGGAACCGGGTAGGCACGCCGAGCAGTTCCAGGGTCGGGCGGAACACCGCCAGTTGAGCGCTCCGCGAGGTCGGCACGATGGTCGCGACGCTCCACGCCATCGAACTCGGGCTAATGACCAGGCCGTGGCGCCTGCCTCGCTGCTCATGCCCGCGCTTGGCCTCGCCGAGGTCCACGCGGTAAACGGCGCCTCGGATCACCAGGCGTCCTGCTCGGCGGTCAGGTCCTCATCGGCAAGCCGTTCGGCGTCCTCCCGCGCCTGCCTAAGCCAGTCTTCGCGCGCCAGCAACCGCAACGCTCGACGAATCACGTCGGTCACGCCCTCGTCGGGTCGCTTGGCCGACTCGATGATTCGGCGGTCCTCCTCAGTGGGGCGGAACGCAACCTGAGATTTCGTCACGTCACCAGGATAAGCTCCCGTCAGACAATTGTCTAGCAAATGTCTGACGGGACGGCCGGGAGCGCAACGGCCACTTCGCCGACTTCCGCTTTAACGTGTAGCGCGGAAGCTATCGTGCGGCGGCACCTGATTGGCGTCGATGGACGCTCGCTCCGCGTCGGTTAGCCCGGCGGCAGCGAGGATCTGCTGAACTGTCGCGCTCTTCCCCTGGCCGTATTCGTCGATGTTCGCGGCCGTGGCAGCGAGTCGCATCTTAATGGAGCCGTACTTCTCTCGGAGTTCTGAGTTCGCCCGCAGGGTGTCCCGGACTGCGAGGTGGTTGCGAAGCGACAGCGAACCCTCGACGATGACATAAGTGTTCGTTCCGGCCAGTCGCGCTGGCTCCCTGAACGCCCACCTGAGCGGGATGCCGAGTTCGCCAAGGGGCGTGAATCCGAGCCCGGTGAGGGCCTCGGACGCTGCGGCGACGTGCGGCCGGGCGACCACGATGTCGCAATCGATGACCGGCTTGGCGGCAAGGCCTGGGACCGAGGTGCTGCCGACATGCTCGATGGCCAGCGCTGGAACGCCGGCCGCCGCCATCGTGCGGGCGTACAGCCGGCGCAGCCGCTCGAATCGCTCAGGCCAGGCTGGGTCGTACTCAACTACCGAAATCACGCCGAACAATCTACGTCGGCTCAGCGACCGGTCTGCGGCACTACCGTAGATTCATGACGAGGGCTGGCCGGGAACTGCGGCGCAAGTGCCGCGATCGCCGGCGGCTTTATCTCGCCGCGGTCTTGCCGCTGAGCCTTGCTCTGATTAGTGCGAGTCCTGCTGCTGCTCGCGTGGCACCCCGATGGCATCGGGTCTTCGCCGACACCTTCACCAGGCCGAACCCGGCGGCATGGACAAGGAACTGGCTGGGCATGCCGGGACAGGTTACGTCGCCGCCGAACTCCTATGAGCAGGCAGCAATGGCTCCCGGGCGCGTGTCGTTCACCAATTCAGATGTTGTGCTCACTACTCAGGCGCAGTCGTGGACCGCCCCGGACGGTGCCATTTTCCCCGATCGGTCTGGGACGATCACCGGCTTCGGCAAGCAGGGCTACCTGCCGCCGCTGATGGCGGTAGCACGGCTGCGGCTGGCCTGCACTGCGGCTGGCGTCATCATGAACTGGCCGAGCTTCTGGCTGGTCGGTGACCCGTACCATTGGCCGCAGGACGGCGAGATCGACATCGTGGAGGGCCTCGACGGTGTGGCCGCGTGGCACGCTCACTACGTCGACGCGTCGGGGGTGCAGGGTCCGGGTGGCGTTGCCACCGGCAACTGGTGCGGATGGCATACCTTCCGCGTCATCTGGCACGCTGACGGCACGCTGGACTGGCAGTACGACTCGGTCTGGGTGGGCCACGTGACGGGCTACACGGCGACCGCCCCCGAGTTTCCGGTGATCATGTACTCGATGGCGCCGCAAGGATCGGGCCTGGACGAATGCCCTCCGGCGTGCAGCGGCCCGGTGACGATTGGCAGCAACCTGAGTGCCGCGTGGCTGCGAATCTACCAATGGCGATAGTGACCTGGTCTGGTCGTACTCAGCCACCGAAATCACACTTGGCAATCTACGGCGGCTTAGCGACCAATCAGCGCGTGAAGGTCGGCCACAACGACATCTGCGGACCCCTGGTGTCGTAATAGCGGCATCAGGGGTCCGCAGATGTCGTTGGCGCTATGCCTGAGGCCGCGGCGGCGAGGTCGGGCCGGCGATCGCCGGGGGCCGGTGCGTCAGGCGGCCGCCCCGGCGGTGGTGGCCCGCACGCCGACACCGCCCGGAGGGAACTAGACGGTCACAACTCGGCCGAAGCCATACACCACGTGCGTGGCCGCCAGGGGCCCGGAGAATCGCGGCGCCTTTAGCTGTATGGCCCGCCAGGGGGTCCCAGACCGCCGGACAGCCACTGGCCGATGCCATCGTAGACATCCCAGCGAAGCACGGCGGGCCTGGCGGTTACCTTGACGATCGCGAAACCGAGGCCTGCGCCGAGAACAAGCTGAACGCGCCTCCGCGTGCCATTGGACAGCGTCAGCACCACGGACTTGGCAGGCCACGGGAAGGCCATAGGAACGGGTTGCGGCAGCCCTCCGCCGCCTTCGAGGGCGGCTTCGCTGGGCCGGAAGCCGAGCGGGTAAGCCCACGACGCCCCTTCATTGCCCAGCAAGTTGCCCCACGGGCCCGAGCGCAGGACCAGGCTCATGCCGTCGCCGTGAACCCTCTTCGTCATCCGCACAGGCCCGTCGTCACCTGGCGGCAGCCAGCTCAGGAAGGCGATCTTCGTAGAGGCTCCAGGAGCCGGGCCCACGTAAGGAACAGCATGCACGAGCTCCCGATGCCCCGAATACGCAACCGCTTCCACCGGCGTAAGCGCCGACGGGAGCACGATCCCGATCCAGAGGTGCCCGAACGCCTTGACCGGATGCAAATGGACGACGACGCCGTCAGAAAGCCGCATGCTGACCTGAGTGACGTCCGACCGCACGGGGCCAAACAACACCGGGCTGGAGGTCCAGATGGTGACAGGGTCAGGCCGCTCCCACCGCCAGTGCTTCACGGGGTAACCGACGCTCTCCACGCAGTCCATTGCCCATCCCAGCCGCGGTTCGCATGACTGCTGGCTCGCCAGCGTCAACCTGATCCGCCATGGCCTGCCGCCGGTGGCGCCCGTGGCCAGCAACCCGGCCGCCGCGTCGGGGCCAAGTCTGGCCACCGTCAGCTTGGGTGGTTTCGCCGGCCGCGCCGGGGCGCTCTGACATCCTGATGACATCGCCGCAAGAACCGCGAGCCCGGCAATGACCCGGTACCACCAGCCCATGCCGAGGCTCTTCCTGCGCCAGCCAGGATGATGACAAGTGCGCCGAAACATGATCACCGTCACCGCGAGCATCGGGGGCCGCGCCGGTCGGAAGCACGAGGCATAGTCCAGGTTAGTCCGGAGTGTCGTGATCCAACGTGTAGAGCGGAAGTTATCGCGCCGGCACCTGATTGGCGTCGACGGACGCCCGCTGCCCTGAGGCCGCCGGGGTGAGGTCTGCCTGGCGATCGCCGGGGCGAGGTCGGGGCTGGCGATCGCCGGGGCTAGGTCAGCTTGGCGATCGCCGGGGCCATTGCGTCAGCCGGCCGCTCCGGCTGTGGCACCGCCTGCCGCGGCGCGGCGCCGGTCGTCCCTGATGATCTCGATAACCAGCACCACGGCCAGCATGAGCAGGGGGTCTTCGCCGTCCTCGACCTCGATGGCGAAGCGTTCTCGCAGAGTCCGGAGTTGCTGCACCGCCGCCGCCTGCACGCCGCCGCGGGTGATGGCGTACTGCCGCCCGGAGAAGTTGCCTCGCGCTTCGAGCAGCCCGGCAGGGGAGTCGATCTCGAAGCGCTGGCCGAAGAACCCGCGAGTGCGCACGGACGCGACCTGACCGCCCGCGACAATCTCATACCGGGTCGACAGGCCACGGCGCGAAATGACCGCGACCTCGGCGCCCGTCGGATCGAGGATGGACAGCCTCTTGGTAAAGACGAACCTGCCTTGCACCTCGAACTGCGGGATCCCGTCGCTGTCCGTTATCGCGAACCGGTCGGTGACAGCCCATTTGCGCGACATCAGGTAGCTCTTACCCATAAGCCGAGCTTATCGCCGTGACCGGGTCTAGCCCGGGGCTCGGCAACGCCATTACGACCGCGCGATGACCAGGAACTCGCCGTCGGGCGCGCCGATCGGCTCGCGGTTCCAGCCACCGTAAATGTGCTCGATAGTGAACCCCGCCGCCGCCAGCGACGAGCGCAGCTCGTCCTCGGTGCGAAAACGCAGGTCAGCAGTGCTCAGCAGGTTCTCGCCGTCGGAGAAGGCGTACCGGATGGCGAAGCTGACGACGCCGCCTGCGACCGAGATGACCTCCGTGGCAAAGATGACCGTGCGGCCGTCAGGCAACGCGACTTCACGGCGGGACTCGGCCGGGTTCCAGCGCTCCCAGCCGCGGGCTCGCGGGTCGCGGGTGTCGAAGGTGAGCAGGCCGCCGGGGACCAGCGCCCGCCGCAGGTCGGCGAGTACCCGTCCCCATTCGTCGTCCGTGACCAGGAACTGCGCCACGTGGCTGGTCATGACCGCGACGTCGAATGCCGCGTCAGCGAGCACGGCCGACGTGCCCTCGATCCAGGTCACCTGGTCGGCTCCCGGTTTCGCGCGGGCCGCGGCCAGCGAGGCGGCGGCCGGGTCCACTCCGGTGACCTCGTGCCCGGCAGCCGCGATGGCGAGCGCGAGCCGCCCCGTGCCGCAACCGAGGTCGAGCACCTTGGCACCGGGCGCTGCGTCGACGACGGAGAGGAAGAAGTCGTCGTCCCTTGACCAGCCGAACGCCGCGTCGTAGACCATCACGAGGGCCGGGTGATTGAACTCCGCTTGCCGCATGCCCGGAAGCTAGCAACCCGCCGTTGGCGGGGTCGAGCCGCCTGCCGCAGTCGGCGGCGTCGAGCCACCTGCTGCCGGCGGGGCCGAGTCACCTGCTGCCTCGGCCTGCGCCAGGCGCCCGGCGAGGAACCGGCGCTCGGCGTCGTTGACCGCGAGTTCCAGCGCCTGCCGGTAGCTCTCCGCCGCCTGGCCGCCGCGGCCGAGGCGGCGCAGCAGGTCGGCCCTGGTCGCCGGGAGCAGGTAGTAGCCGTTCAGCTGGCCCGACGCGGCCAGCGCATCGACCAGGACCAGCCCTGCCGCCGGGCCGTCGGCCATCGCCACGGCGACCGCCCGGTTCAGCTCGACGACCGCGGACGGCACCAACTGGGCGAGCAGGCCGTACAGGTCGGCGATGAGCGCCCAGTTGGTGTCGGCGGCGGCAGCCGCGGTGGCGTGGCACTGCGCGATCGCCGCCTGCACAAGGTACGGCCCGGTTCGCTCGCGCCTGGCCGCCGCCTCGAGCAGAGCGACCCCCTCGCTGATCTGCTGCCGGTCCCAGCCAGAGCGATCCTGCTCCTCGAGCGTCACCAGGTCACCGGCCGCGTTCACCCGGGTGGCACGCCTGGCGTGGTGGAACAGCATCAGCGCGAGCAGGGCCTTTGCTTCTGGCTCGTCGGGCATCAGGCCGGCGAGTGCCCTGGCCAGGCTGATGGCCTCGGCGCACAGGTCGTGACGGACCAGCTTGCGGCCGGCGGTTGCCGCGTAGCCTTCGTTGAAAAGCAAATACAAGACCGCGAGCACGCCGCTGGTCCGCTCGGGGAGCAGGTGCGCGGGCGGGACGCGGTACGGAATGCCTGCGTGGCGGATCTTCTGCTTGGCCCTGACCAGGCGCTTGGCCATGGTCGGCTCGGCGGTCAGGAACGCGCGGGCGATCTCGGCGGTCGTCAGGCCGGCCAGGGTACGCAGCGTCAGCGCCACCCTGGCCTCAAGCGGCAGCGCCGGATGGCAGCAGGTGAAGATCAGCCTGAGCCGGTCATCGGGGATGTCCTCGTAGTCCACACCGCCTGCCTCGATGTTGTCGGGCGGCGACAGGATCACCGCCTGCTGGAGCTTGGCTGCCTCGGATTGGTGGCGGCGCAGTCGGTCCAAAGCTCGGTTGCGCGCGACCGTCGTGAGCCAGGCACCGGGACGCCTCGGGATGCCGTCGCGCGGCCAGGCCCTGAGCGCCGCCGTGAACGCGTCCTGCGCACACTCCTCGGCAAGGTCCCAGTCGCCGGCCAGGCCGATCAGCGTGGCGACGACCTTGCCCCACTCGGAGCGGAACGCCTCGGTCCAGCGCCGCGGCGACGTCTGCGGGGACGTCTGCCGTCACGGTTGCCAGAAGGGCCGGACTTCGATCGTGCCGAACCTCGCCACCGGATGCTTCGCCGCCACCTCCAGCGCCTGGTCGAGGTCGGCGCACTCGATGATGTCGAAGCCGGCGATCTGCTCCTTGGTCTCGGCG
Organism: uncultured Actinomycetota bacterium; assembly: GCA_963720595.1. Taxonomy (GTDB): domain Bacteria; phylum Actinomycetota; class Actinomycetes; order Streptosporangiales; family Streptosporangiaceae; genus Chersky-822. Next base: position 543,010 of record CAVRFY010000002.1, read on the forward strand.
AACGGGCCGTCAGCCAGGAGCACCTCGGACTCGCGCACCCGCACCGTCCTGGCCGCGCTGACGGGCGCCAGCCGGTCTCCCGTCAGGCGGATGCCCTTGCCGTCCATCTCATCCACCCAGGCCTCGGTGGCCGCCGGCATCTCGGCGGCCTCGGCGGGGCTCAGCACGACGGAATCGCCTGCGCAGATCAGCAGCATGTATTTCATCGTTTCCTCCGTGACCTATCGTCTCGCGGCGACCAGATTCGCCCTGTCGAACCCCCGACGAACGGGCACGGCCGCGATGGACATCGGTCAGCCGATCGTGTGCGGCGGCGGCGGCCGGGCCAGGACCCGACCCGGCGGCCGGGCCGGAACCCGACCCGGCGGGGGGCGTGGCGTAGGCCTGGGCGACGTCCGCCCGGTTGAATACCCGCCAGGTGGTGACCGAGACAACCACGGCGACCGCGAACCCGGCCCAGTACGGCGCGGTGATCCCGAACGTCGCGGCGAAGGCGCCCGCCAGGAGGGCGCCGACGCAGTTCCCGCCCGCGGCGATGAACAGGTTGGTGCTGCCGACCCGGCCGAGCATGTCGGGTGGCGTCAGCCGCTGCCGCAGCGACGCGCTGACGATCGTCCAGAGCGTGCCGTGCACGCCGAAAGCGAACAGCGCGAAGCCGATCAGGTAGGCGCTGCGTGAGGTGGCCAGGGCCAGGTGCAGGCCAGCCTCGACGAGGAGGCCAATCCTGACCGTCCAGGTCGCGCTTACCCAGGCGATCAGCCGGTCGCCGATGAGCGATCCGAGGATGCCGCCGGTCGCCATGCAGGTGAACAGCAATCCGTAGCCGACCGACCCGAGACCAAGCCGCTCCCTGGCGAGCAGGACCAGCACGGCCATCGCGCCGGTAAGAGTGACGTTCAGCAGCCCGATCAGGACCGCCATCGTGCGCAGCAGACGCTGCCTGACCAGCCAGCGGAAGCCTTCCGCCACGTCGGACCAGACCGAGCCGGGGCCAGATGGCCGCCTGGCGCCAGCGGCCTGTCCGGCGCCAGCGTCCTGTCCGGCGCCAGCGTCCTGTCCGGCGCCGGAGTCCTGCCCGGCGCGCGCCGCCGGCCGGTACCGGCCCGCGATCAAGCCGACCAGGATCGCGCTCGCCGCGTAGGTGCCGGCATTAGCGAGGAACGGCAGGCCAGCCGCGACCTCGAACAGCAGGCCACCCAGCGGCCCCGCGACCATCTGCTCGGCCAGCGTGACGCCGCCCGCGAGCCAGCCGTTGGCTCGCTCGAGGTGGGCGGGCGCGACCACCGAGGGCAGCATCGCCTGGCTCGCCGACCGCAGCACGATCTCGCCGGTGTTGATGACGAATAGCACCGCGTACAGCAGCGCGATGCTCGCCCAGCCGGTCAGGATTGCCACGGCGAGCACGCTCATCGCGACGACCCGGCTCCAGTCGACCGTGACCATCAGCTTCCGCCGGTCGACCCGGTCCACGAGCACGCCGCCTGGCAGGGCGAACAACAGCCACGGCAGCCACGCGACGCCGAACGCGGCGGAGATCACCAGGGGGTTGGCAGTGCGGGAGGCGACGAAGAGCGGAGCCGCGACCGTGGCGAGCCCGCTTCCCAGGGCGGAGATGGTGCTGGCGGCCCACAGCTTCGCGAACCTGTCCCCGATCCGCTCCGCCGCCTCGCCTGACATCGCCAGCGAACCTACCACGGCGCGCGACGACCCTGACCTAGGTAAACGCGCCAGTTCAGGGCACTTGGCGCTGTTACCTTCTAGTAGTGCACTCTTCGCCCCGGTCGCCCAGGCAGCGGCGCAGGAGCCAGTTCAGGGTCTCCATGGCCGCGCTGATCGTGACCGTGCTTGTCGCCGCCGTCGTGATCGTCCGGGCAGTCGCGGGTCACGGCAGCGCTGGCGGCCACCCGCATCCGTCGGGCGCGCGCTCGGCGTCGGCCGGCCACCGCAGCGGCCAGGGCGGCACCGGCACCAAGGACGGCACTAAGGACGGGGCCAGGGCCACGAACGCCAGCCGATCTCCGCTGTCGCCGGACTGGAAGGGTGACGGCAGGCCGGTGAGCCTGGCGTTCGGCGGGGACGTGCACTTCGAGGGGCCGCTGGCGACTAGGCTCGCGGCCGATCCAGCCACGGCCCTGGACGGAATCTCCGCGCTGCTCTCCGGCGCCGACCTGTCGATGACGAACTTCGAGTCCGCCTTGATCTCGAGCGCGTGCACGGACGCGCAACCCAAGCAGTTTGTCTTCCACGCGCCGCCCGCGGCCATCACGGCGTTCAAGGACGCGCACGTCACCCTCGTCTCCGAGGCCAACAACCATGGCGAGGACTGTGGCCGCCCAGGCCTGGCCCAGTCCCTGGCCATCGCGAAGGCCGCGGGCTACCCGCTACTCGGTATCGGCGCCAACGCCGCGCAGGCGTTTGCCCCGTTCCGGACCACGATCCACGGTCAGCGGCTCGCGATCATCGCGGCCACCGAGGTGATCGACTCGGATCTGCTGACCTCATGGACCGCGACCGCTACCCAGGCAGGGCTGGCTTCGGCCTACCAGGAAGCCGAACTCGTCGCCGCGGTGCAGGCAGCCAGGCAGGACAGCGACACAGTCGTCGTGTTCCTGCACTGGGGCACCGAGACGCAGCAGTGCCCCAATTCCGTCCAGCCGCCGCTGGCCAAGGCGCTGGTCAAGGCGGGCGCGGATATCGTGATCGGCAGCCACGCGCACGTGCAGCTTGGCGCGGGTTACCTGGGGTCCGCGCTGGTCGACTACGGCCTGGGCAACCTGGCGTTCTACGACACCACGCCGCCGGAGACCTACAGCGGCGCCCTGCACGTGACGATCACGGGCCGCCATATCGACAGCTTCAGCTGGCGGCCAGCGGAAATCTCGAACGGCCTGCCTGTCGCGCTCACCGGCGCGTCGGCCACCGCCGCGGTCCAGCGCTGGAGAGCGCTGCGCGGCTGCACTGGCCTCGCTGCGACGGCGACGACGAGCACGGCGAGCGCGCGGAGCGAGACGCACCCGTTCGCGGGCCCGACGATATCGCCGCTGGCGGGCTAGGCCCGGCTCGCCGTGGGATCTTGCTGTGCGACGCGGTCCATAGAATCGGCAGTCATGAGCACTCAGCGCCCCGAGCCCAACCAGATCACGGAGCCGCCGGCAGCCAAGCGGATCCCGGCCGAACGGACCCACCACGGCGACACGGTCGTCGATGAGTACGCCTGGCTGGCAGACAAGGAGAGCCAGGACACGATCTCGTACCTGGAGGCGCAGAACGGCTATACCGAGGCGATGACCGCTGGACAGGCCGGCCTGCGCGATGCCATCTTTGGCGAGATCAAGGGGCGGACCAAGGAGACCGACCTGTCGGTGCCGACGCGCAAGAGCGGCTGGTGGTACTACTCGCGGACCGAAGCTGGCCGGCAGTACGCCGTGCACTGCCGCCGCGCCGCCCGCGGCGACGACGAGCGGCCGCCGATGAGCGAAGACGGCTCGCCGCTGGACGGCGAGGAGATCCTGCTCGACGGCAACGAACTCGCGGGCGACCAGCCGTACTTCGCGCTCGGCGCGTTCAGCGTCAGCCCGGACGGCGCCAAGCTGGCTTACTCGACCGACTACGCGGGCGACGAGCGGTACACGATGCGCTTCAAGGACCTGGTCACCGGACGAGATCGCCGCCGACGAGATCCCCGACACCTACTACGGCGCGGCCTGGTCGAGGGACGGCTCGGCGATGTTCTACGTGACGGTCGACGACGCTTGGCGGCCGTACCGGATCTGGCGGCATCTGATCGGGACGCCGGTGGCCCAGGACGTGATGGTCTTCGAGGAGGCCGACGAGCGGTTCTTCGCCGGGGTCGGGCTCACCAGAAGCGAGCGCTACCTGGTGATCTCCAGCTCCTCCAAGCTGACCAGCGAGGACTGGCTGCTCGACGCCGGCGATCCGACCGGCGAGTTCCGGGTCGCCGCGCCGCGAAGGCAGGGCGTGGAATACAGCATCGATCACCAGGTGACCGCCGGCGGCACCGACCGCCTGCTGATCCTGCATAACGACGGCGCCGAGAACTTCGAGCTTGCCACCGCGACGATCGATGACCCGGCCGCCTGGACGCCGCTCGTGCCGCACCGGGCCGATACCCGGCTGCTCGACGTCGACGCCTTCCGCGACCACCTGGTCGTGTACTTCCGCCGGAACGGCCTGACCGGGCTGCGGGTCCTGCGTGCCGACGGCAGTGAGCACGAGATCGCGTTCGGCGAGGAGGTCTACACGGTCAGCCCTGGCGGGAACCCGGAGTACGACTCGCGGCTGTTCAGGCTCGGCTTCGCCTCGCTGGTGACACCTGACTCCATCTACGACTGCGACACGGCCACCGGTGAGCTGAGGTTGCTCAGGCGGCGGCCCGTGCTCGGTCTGCCGGGCCAGCGGGGAATACCGCAGCGAGGATTACGAGCAGCACAGGGAATGGGCGACGCGCACCGGACGGGACGCGCATTCCGATCTCGATCGTCGTCAGGAAGGGAACGCCCAGGGACGGCTCATCGCCATTCCTGCTTTATGGCTACGGCAGTTATGAGATATCGGCGGATCCGTCGTTCTCGATTCCCCGGCTCTCGCTGCTCGACCGCGGCTTCGGTTACGCGATCGCGCATATCCGCGGTGGCGGCGAGATGGGCCGCCACTGGTACGACGACGGGAAGATCCTCCATAAGATCAACAGCTTCTCGGACTTCGTCGCCTGCGCCAGGCACCTGTCGGCGGCCGGCTGGACCAGCCCGTCCAGGCTCGTGGCGCGCGGCGGATCGGCCGGCGGCCTGCTGGTCGGCGCGGCGGTGAACATGGCTCCCGACGCGTTCGGCGCGGTCGCGGCCCAGGTTCCCTTCGTGGACGCGCTCACCTCCATCCTCGATCCTTCGCTGCCGCTCACGGTCACCGAGTGGGAGGAGTGGGGCGATCCGCTGCACGACCCGGCCGTCTATGCCTACATGAAGTCGTACAGCCCGTACGAGAATGTCGTGGCCGGCCGCCCGTACCCGCCGATACTGGCGATCACGAGCCTCAACGACACGCGAGTGCTGTACACCGAGCCCGCGAAGTGGATCGCGCGGCTGCAGGCGACGGCGTCCGGCGGCCCGTTCCTGCTGAAGACGGAGATGATCGCGGGTCATGGCGGCCGGAGCGGGCGCTACGACGCCTGGCACGAGGAGGCCATCGCCCTCGCCTGGATCGTCGCAACCGCTAGCGGGCAGGCGGAGCCTGATGCGCACTCGGCCCGTGCCGGGGTGTCGGGCTAGGCCAGCCAGCGGGCAGTCACGCGGCTGTCACACCAACATTCACACTGCGAGCCAACACTGCGACGTGCTGGCCTCGATGGGCTGGCCCGTGCCGAAGAAGTGCCCCTGCCGCTCGCAGGCAAATCCGGCAAGGAAGGCAGGTGCCGATGCTGTCGCCCTGCGACTGCCCGCTGACCCGCCTCCGCCGGGCCGAGGATCTGGCAACTCACTATTTGTGTAGATCGGGTAGTTCAGGCACATCACGTGGGCTTTCATCCCAAATCTCCCTCTCCGGCTTAGCTCACGACCGGCGAATTTCGCAGGTCATCGGCGCGTCGGAGGCGGCAAAGACCGCTGAGGCAGGACGTATTGCGCAGAATGGTGCCCGACAAGAGCAACTTTGCGCCGGAGTTCTTTGCCGGGTAGGCGCAAGACAGCGGGCGGAGGTGTGATGGCTACGGGCAACGTGGTGCCCGGAGCCCCGGTGACAGCGGAGCACACAGGTGCCGGGCGGCCGGACACAGCCGAGCAGCCAGACTGGGCAGCTCAACGATTCGCGGCCCAAGGGGTTGCGGCCCCAGGGTTCGCGGCCCAAGCCTATGCGGCTCAGGGCTATGCGGCTCAGGGCTATGCGCCAGGGCCGCTGCTGACTGGCCACATGCCGTCGGCTGGGCTGGCGTCCTCACTGGACCCATCGCCCGCGAAACAGGCACCGGCCAGGCGGTGGCGCGGCGCGGGCGGCCGCTGGCTGATCTGGGTGTTCCGCGCCGTGCTCTGGGCCGTTCTGCTGCTGATCGGCTATCGCGGCGTGGCTGCGATCGTGACCAGTTACCGCACCCACGGTGGCCCGGCGGCCACGGCGGGCGCGGCGGCGAGTGGGCGAGGACAGGCGTTTCCCGCCGCACTAGCCACGGCCTATGCGCTCGAATTCGGCCAGGCGTATCTCAACTTCAACCCCGCGACCGCTGCGCAGCGGGCCAGCAGCCTGGCCGCGTTCGTGCTGCCGGGCACCAGCCCTGAGTTCGGCTGGAACGGCGCAGGAACGCAAACGCTCCAGTCCGAGCAGTTCGCCGGCATCCGCGTGCTGAGCCCGCACCGGGCGGTGGTCATGCTTCTGGCCAGGGTGAACGGCAACCTGATCGAGATCGGCGTCCCCATCTTTGCCTCAGGCGGCGGAATGATCGTGTCGGGGCAACCCGCCCTGCTCGCCCGGCCGCCGCAGGCCGTGCCGCCCGCCGCCGCCAGCGTGCCGCAGGATCAGGCCGCCAAGGCGTCGCTCGCGCAGGTGCTTCCCGCGTTCTTCCGCGCCTACGGCACCGGCGATTCGCTTCAGCTTCGCCGGTTCACGGTCGCGGGCCATCCGCTGACCGGCCTGGGCGGCGTGGTGACGTTCGAAGGGATCAGGCGGCTCAGCGTGCCTGCCGGGGCAGGCTCGGCGAGACAGATCGTCGTCACGGTCAGCTGGCAGACCGCTGGCCCGCCGCCGGTCGCCAGCAAGACCAAGCCCGCCCGCCCGGCCGCGGTCGACATGGCGTACGCGCTGACCGTGGTCCGCCACGGCGGGAGCTGGCTCGTCCGGTCGATCGGCGCCGCGGCTCTTCAGCCCTGGCCGCCGCCATGACAACGCCAATCCCCGCGCCGAACCGCCGCGCGCCGCGCCCACCACACCCGGAGTAACGATGTCGCCGCACATGCTTGCCGCAGCCCCGGTCGCGCTCAGCAGCACGGGGCTTGTGACGTATCTCCAGACCCTGTTCGGGCCGCTGTTCCTGGGGATCGTAGGAATAGTCGCGATCTTCTTTCTCTTCACTCGCGAGATCATTAGGTTCGTGCAATTCTTCGTGCTCGCGGTCGCCATCGCGGTCATCTTCTATGTCCCGGGAATCGTGCGATCCCTTGCCATGGGAATCGCGCATGCTCTCGGCGTCCATTAACGCAGCCGGTAATTCTCGTACAACCCGGCTGCCGTAGCAGGCGAAAGGAGAGCATCTGGTGGATCTGCCCACCTACACCAGCATCTGGCGAATCGAGAAGCGGCTGTACAAGCTGTACGATTTCCGGCTGCCCATGCCGCTGCCGATTGGCCAAGTGACGGTGTTCGTGGCGATCGCCGTTCCTTACGTGGTGCTCCTCACGATGCTCGGAGTTCCGTTCAATCACACACTCATCTGGCTCTACATACTGCCGCCAGGCGTGGCGACCTGGCTGGTCACCAGGCCGGTGCTGGAGAGCAAGCGACTGCCCGAACTGGTCAGGTCGCAACTGCGATACCTGGCCGAGCCGCGGGTGCTGTGCCGGATGGCGCCGCTGGCCGAGCGCGACGTCGTGGTGGTCACCGGGCGCGTCTGGCGGCCCAGGGCCAGCCGGAAGGCAGTCGCGGCCGCCGCAGCCGCCGAGATGACCACCTTCGCCGGCGCGCTCGGCGCGGGCACGGCAGCCATGGAGCCGGCCGCGGACCACGGCACGCCGGCGACTGGCGGCACGCCGGCCACTAGCGGCACGCCGGCGACTGGCGGCACGCGCCCGCTGCCGTACTCACAGCCGGCACCGGGCAGGCTGGTAGCCAGGGGCCAGGCACCCGCTCACCCGGCTCACCTCGCTCCTCCTTCGACCGACCGCCCGGTGCAGCGGCCGGCGGTCACGGTGGTGACGGCCGGCGGAGCCAACGCAGGCCCGCCGTCGGTCGAGCGCGCGCTGGCCGGGCCCGCGGCGCGCCGCGGCGACGCCAGGGCCGGCCGGGTGACCGTCGTGCCTGGCGGGCACCGCCCGGGCAAGCCCGACCTGCCGCAGCGCGACCGGGCGCGGGCGCAGCTTCCCGTCGGCGGGCCGGCCAGGATCGTCGTGCTCGGCTGCACGGTCGGCGCGGGCCAGACCATGACCACACTGCTCACCGGCGAGGTGCTGGCCAGCCTGCGGGCTGGCCAGGTCGCGGTGCTGGACCTCAACCCGGGGGCCGGCAGCCTGGCCAAGCGAGCGGAGGCCCGTCCCGCGCTCAGCCAGGCCGCCATGCTGGCGCCTTCCAGGCTCGTCGTCGTCCCTCCGCAGCAGGCGGCGGCCGCGGACGCCGCCGAACAGGCCGGCCACGCGCCTGGACGGCCCGACCCGGCGCAGGACATTGCCGCCTTCGCGGCCGCCGGCGACCGGTATGAGTTCGTGCTCGCCGACCCGCCCACCGCCTCCGTACCGAGGCTGCTGGCGGCCGCCGGGCAGCTCGTCCTCGTCGCTCCCGCCAGCGCCGCGGCTCCCGGCGCGATCGCGATGACCTTCGAGTGGCTCGAGGCGCACGGGCACGGCAATCTCGCCGCCGGGGCGGTCATGGTGCTGAACGGGGTCAGCCGCCGCAGCATCGCCAGCGTCGAGCAGGCCGAGCGCGTTTGCGCCGGCCGGTGCCGCGCCATCGTCCGGATCCCCTGGGACGATCAACTGCAGATCCCTCCGGTTCAACGAACTCATCCGCCGGCTCCCGGCGCGCAGGCGCGTCAGTACTGGGCCGGACTGCTGACCCCGGCCACAGCCGGGGCGTACACCGCCCTGGCGGGCGTGCTCGCGGCGAGCCTGGCCGATCGCGCCGATCCGGGTCGGGAACGCCAGCCCGCGCCGCTCGGGCAGGCACGGCGATGAGCGGGCAGGGCTCCAAGCGGCGCCGGCTCTCCGTCCGCTATTTCGACCACCGGATCCTGCTGACCGAGACGCACGCCTGGGCCTATTTCCGCCTGCCGACGATCTCGTATGAGTTCATGACCGGCCAGCAGCGCGAGGCGCTGGCGACGAACCTGACCGTCGCGCTGGCCGGGATCAGGATGGCCGACGCGGAGGTGCACCTGCGGATCGCGCACCGGAGTTACCCGGCAGCGGATTGGGCGACCGGATTGCACGCGACATCGGACGGCGGGCCAGGCTGGGTTCCTTACCTGGACGAGATGTACCGGCAGGTCTGGGCCAAGGACTTCTGGACCAAGGAGGTCTATCTCGGCGTCAGGCTCGGCCAGCGCGGCGTGCGCGCCCAGCTGAGCGGCGGCGTGTTCGCCCAGTTCGGCCGGGCCTACCGGGCAAGCGAGCAGTTGCTCGGGCTCGAGGACGAGGCGGTTCCCCGCGGCGAGATCGCCAAGTGGACCGAGCACGCCGACCGGGTCGGCCGCACGCTGGCGGCCAGCTCGCTGGCCGCCAGGCACGCCACCGCTGACGAGGTCAGCTGGCTGTTCCGGCACGCGATCATCGGCTGCGTGGGCGATCCGCCGCCGTCGGCCGCGCGCAGGCCTCGCTGGGGTATCGGCGAGATCGAGTCCCTGGTCGAAGGCGAGATCCACAACGGGCGAACCGTTATGCGTATGGTTCTTCCGGCGGGTGAGTCGTACACGGCTTTCCTCTCGTTCTCCAGATTCCCCGACGTCATGTACTTCCCCGACGGCGAGCCGTGGCTGCACTACGCCGACTCGCTGCCGTTCCCGGTCGAGGCGAGCCTGCGGATGAAGCTGATCCCGCCCGCGAAGGCCAGCAAGGACGTCAGCCGCAGGCTCGCCCATGCCAGGGACATGGACGCACACATCCGCGAGGCGGGCGCCGACATGCCGCTGGCGCTGGCCGAGCAGATCGAGGCCGCCAGGCTGCTCGAGCACGGGATCACCAAGGAGCGGCTGCCGTTCGTCTACGGCTGGCACCGGCTCGCGGTCACCGCGCCGAGCCGCGACCTGTGCGTCCGGCGTGCGGAGGCCCTGACCGAGCACTACAGGGACATCGGCATCGACGTGGTGAACTCGACCGGCGACCAGCTCTCGCTGCTGCAGGAGTCGCTGCCGGGCGACAAGGTGCGGCTGGCCTCGTACCTGCAGCGCCAGCCGCTGTACACGATCGTCGGCGGCATGCCGACCGCGACCGTCGATCTCGGCGACCGCGCCGCCGACGAGGCGGGCTGGATCGGCCCGTACATCGGCGAGACCATCGGCAGGGCCAGATCGGTCGTGCATTTCGATCCGCTGGTCGCTGCGGCGCGAAACCGGCCCACGGCGGTCGCGATCACCGGCGAGCCTGGCGGCGGCAAGACCACGCTGGCCCTGCTGCTCATCCTGCAGCTTGCCCTGCGCGGCGTCACGATCGCGGTGATCGACCCCAAGGGAGATGCCGAGCCGCTGGTCAGGCTGCTGTCGCATCGCGGCCGCCGGGCCAGGGTGCTGCCGCTGGGCAGCGCCGCGGCCGGCCTGCTCGACCCGTTCTCGTTCGGCGACGATCTCGCGGAGCGGCGGACGATGGCCGCCGAGACGCTGCGGCTGCTGCTCCCCGGCATGAGCGAGGAGCGCGAGAGCGCGATGATCCAGGCCGTCGGGGCGGTCGCGTCGGCCGAGAAGCCCAGCCTCGGCCAGGTGGTCGAGCACCTCGAGGCCGCGGGTGACCCGGCCTCGAAGAACCTCGGCGCGGTGCTGCGGTCGATGTCGGAGATGCGGCTCGCGAGGCTGTGCTTCGCGCCGTCGGGCGGCGACCGGATCGACGCGGAGGGCTGGACGACGGTCTTCACGCTGGCCGGGCTGACGCTGCCGGAGTCCGGTCTGAAGCGCGACGACTACTCCTACGAGCAGCGGCTGTCCGTGGCGCTGCTGTACCTGGTCTCCCAGTTCGCCAGGCGGCTGCTCAACGGCATGGAGCGGCGGATCCCGAAGGCGATCGTGCTGGACGAGGCCTGGGCGGTGACCTCCACGCCGCAGGGAGCCAAGCTGATCCCCGAGGTGTCGCGGATGGGCCGGTCGCGGAACACCGCGCTGATCCTGGTCTCGCAGAACGCGGGCGACCTGCTGAACGAGCAGGTGACGAACTGCCTTTCGGCAGTGTTCGCCTTCCGCTCCACCGAGCGGGCGGAAGTCGCGAGCGTCATGTCGCTGCTCGGGGTCGACCCGTCCGACGAGCACCAGGCGGTGCTGCGCAGCCTGGGCAACGGCGAGTGCATCTTCCGGGATCTGGACGGCCGGGCCGGGCGGATCGTGGTCGACCTGATCTCCGATGACCTGCGCCGCTGGCTGGACACCAATCCGACCAGGGCGCAGTCGGAGCAGGCTCCGGTGCCAGGGCAGGCACCCGGCCCGGCGCAAGGTGGTGATGAGTCCGGCGGAGCCGCAGCCGCAGGGGGGTATCCGGGGCGGCCGGCCGTCGGGATCTGGCTGGCCGGGCGGGCAGCCGACCGGTCATCGGCCAGCCGCGAACGGCCACGCAGCGCGGGGCCGCCCGCCGAGCCCGGTTCAGGCGCCAGCACCCTAGCTGGCCCTCCGACACCCCCCTGGAGCCCCCCCGATGCTCAGACTCCGCCGAGTGCCACGCAAGGCCGCGATCGCGCTGGTCTTGCTCGCGGTGCTCGTCAGCGCTGCGCGGCGCCGCTCAGCCTGGCCGCGATGCCGGGCATGCCGGGCATGCCGCGGCCAGCGCCCGCGGTGTGGTCGCCGCGACGACGCTGTCGGCAACCAGGCCGGCCGGCGGGCCCTGCTCGGTGCCGGGCATCGGCGACATCGGCGGGCTGCTCGGCTTCTGCTCGCTCGGTCAGTCCGGGCTGATCGGCGGCATCAACAGCCTCTGCCAGCCCGGCGTTCCGCAGCCGGAGTCGGCGACCTCGGGTACCGATGCCCTGATCAAGCCGCCGGCCGCGCCCGGCCACCCGGTCGCCACGCCCTACAACCAGTACGGCATGTCAGGGCAGTTCTGGGCGCCCACCAACCTGCAGTGCTCGGACATGACGGCGCTGATCGGCAACGACGTCGCCGGGATGCTGTTCGACTTCGCCAAGGCGCTGGACCGGGTCACGATCACCGTCTACCAGTCGGCGGCCGGCGAGGGGATTCTCGGCTGGCTGCAGGGCGTGACCGATCGCCTGATCAGCGGCCTCGGCAATGCCATCTATTTCCCTTACGTCGCGCTCGTGGTGATCCTCGCGGCCATCTGGCTGGCCTGGCAGGGCCTGGTCCGCAAGCGCGGCACGAGGACGATCGAGGGCACGATCTGGATGGTGGTCGCGTGCGCGGCCGCGATCTGGCTGATCGGCAGGCCGGCCGACTTCACCGGCCTGGGCAAGGGCGTCTCTGATGGCATCAGCACCACGCTGAACACCGCGTTCGCCAACCTGCCGAGCCCAGGCCAGGCCGGGTGCCTGCCCGTGCACGGTCACGATCCGCAGATCAGCCAGACCAGCTTCAGCTACACCTCGGGCCGGACCGTGGTCGACCAGAACGCCAACGAGCTCTGGACGGTGCTGGTCTGCAAGCCGTGGCTGGCCGGTGAGTTCGGCACGTCCGCGCTGACCGCCGGCGGCAAGGCGACGCCGGCCGGCACCTACGCGCGCCAGTTGCTGTGGGCTCAGGCGATCGCGGTTAACGAACGGCCGACCGTAGCCCTGATCAACGCCAAGCAGGCCGCCTACCTGGGCATTGCGAAGTCGATCCAGCAGCAGGACCCGTCCGGGTACCCGCTGTTCCAGGGCAAGGAGTGGACCACCAGGCTCGAGATCGCGTTCGCGGCGCTGATCGCCGCGCTGGTGGCAGGCCTGCTCGTGCTGCTCATCTCGGTGACGCTGATCCTGCTCAAGCTGGGCTTCCTGCTGTTGCTCATCGTCGGGCCGTTCTTCCTGCTGATCGGGACGCATCCGGGATTCGGCCGGGTCGTCGCGGTCCGCTGGTTCGAGATGCTGGTCGGCGTCCTGCTCAAGCAGGCCGCCGTGGCGCTGGCGCTGAGCGTGCTGCTCTACTGCTATGCGCTGATCATGGGAACCGCGGACTCGGTGCTGCCGTGGGCGCTCAAGATACTGATGATCACGCTGGTGACCGTCGCGGTGTTCATCTACCGCAAGCCGTTCGGCCATCTGTTCGCCGCGGTCGGCTATGGCGCGATCGGCGCGACCGAGCGGGCCGAGGCCGACCTGGGCCGGGCCGCCGCGACCGCGAGGGCCAACACCACGGCCGCGGCAACGCTGGCCGTGCCTGGCCTGGCCGCGTACCGCGCGGCGCGGTGGGCCAGGCGCAACCCCGCTCAGGCGGCCGGCCTGGCGCTCGGCGCGGTCACGGCCGCGAGCACGGCCGGCCTGGCGGCCGGAGCCGCGGGAGGCATGGACGCCACGGGCAACGGCGTGGCCGACCACGCGGGCGCGGGCCAGGTACCGGGCGGCATGGTCAAGGGCGCGGGCGGTTCGCCCGATCCGGCCGGCGGCGGCACGCACGCCGGCAGCGCGGCGCGGGCCAGGGCATGGGGCGCGTCGGCCGGTGCGGCGTCGGGCAGCGAGGCGCCGCCGCTCCGGCTTCCGGCCAGCCAGGGAACTCCGGCGAGCTGGCCGAACATCGGGCCGTCCGGCGGCCCGGCCTCGGGCGCGGCCTCGGCACCGCCGCTCCCGCCGGCCGTCAGGTCATCGGGCACCAGGCCACCGGGACCGGTATCCGGCGGCCAGGCGAGCGCACCGAGGCCGAACGGGCTGGCGGGTCCTGGCGGGCAGGCCGGGCACGGCGTGCCGCCGTCGTGGAGTTCGCGCGGAGCGCCGCCGAGGAGGCCGAGCCCGCCGCCTGCGCCGGGAGGGTCAGGCTGGGCCGGTCCGGCAGGCGGCGGTCCCAGCCCGCGGCGGGACACCGCGCCGCCGGTACGTCAGGCTGCCGCGGATCGGGGCGCGGCCAGGCGTTCCCGCCCGGCGAGCCCGGCGAGCGCGGCCAGGTCGGCCAGGTCGGCGAGCCCGGCCAGCCCGGTTAGCCCGGCGAGCGCGGCCAGCGCCGCGAGGTCCGAGCGACCGGCGCGGCCGTGGTCGCGGTCGCGGTCCGGCCAGGGCCGCCAGCCGCCTCAGGGCGGCCCGGCCCGCAGCGGCCGTCCGTCCGCCGGGTCCGGCGGCAGCGGTGACCATGGCGGTCAGCCCGGCCAGGCGGATTTCTCTGTCGCGCCCTACGGGCTGGACTCCGGCAGGTCCGATGAGCCGCCAGCCGGCCCGTTCTGGAGCCGGCCGATCTGGCGGCGGAAGTAGCTGGTCCGGATGGATCTGACGCCGTTCCAGAGGTTCGCGACCTTCGCGGCGGTCGTCGTCGTCCTCGCCGGGCTCGGCGCTTATCTGTTCCTGCCGCGGTCGTCGGCGGCCGGTGCCGCCCGGGTGCCGGGCCAGCGCTCGTCCAGCCCGGCGCCGGCACAGAGTCCGGGCGGCACCGGACCGTTCGGCCCAGCCGCGCCCGACATCTACCAGTGGCTGCCGTTCACCCAGTCCGGCCTGGCCAGCGCGGCCGCGACGACGACCTCGTTCGCCACGCGACTACGGCACGTTCTCCTATACCGAGACCGCGCAGGCCTACCTGGCGCCGATGCGCTCGCTGATGACCGGCGGGCTCGCGGACGTGCTCGGCCGGGCCTTCGCCGCGCCCGGGCTCGCCGGGACCAGGGTCGCATCGAAGCAGGTGTCCACGGCGACAGCCGAGATCCTTGGCGCTGCGCGCCTTCGGCCCGTCCAGCCTGACGTTCGTCGTTGCCATCGCGGCGCGGATCGTGACCAGCAAGGGGACGAGCAGGCAGAGCGCTGACTATGCGATCACCCTGACCGGCACTGGTTCGAGCCTGGCAGGTGAGCGACATCCAGCTGGCCTCGGCGGGCAACCAGTGATCCGCCTCAGCGGCGGACTGGTCAAGCCCGCTCTCGTCGGCCTGGCCGCCCTGCTGACGCTCGTGCTCGTCGGCGTCGTCGCGGCACCCGTGCTGCTGTTCGCTGGCGGCGGGCTGCATGTACTCGACCGGCAGCACCTGCTCCTCGGGCACGTCGACGACGGCGCAGCCGCCGGTTGCCGCGGCGGCCAGCGACTCGATCCCTGCCAACTACCTGGCCCTGTTCAAGTCGATCGGCGCGCGCTACCGGGTGCCGTGGGTCGTGCTGGCCGGGATCGGCAAGGTGGAGAGCGACGACGGCCGGACCACGCTGCCCGGCGTGCACAGCGGCTCCAATGCGTTCGGGGCGGCAGGCCCGATGCAGATCGGCATCGGCGGCGCGTCGACCAACACCTGGGGCGGCGCTCCCGTGCACCGGGCCAGCGAGCACGTCAGCGGCGTTGCGACCGACGGCAACGGTGATGGGATCGCGAGCGTCTACGAGCCGGCCGACGCCATCGCCGGGGCGGCCAAGTACCTGCTCGAGCACGGTCTCCTCACCAACGTCGCCGGCGCGATCTTCGCCTACAACCACCTGGACTCCTATGTCCAGTCGGTGCTCGGCTGGGCGAACCGGTATGCCAGCGGCGGATTCCTGGTCAGCTCGCCGGTCGGCAGCAACGCGCCGGAGTGCGTGCCCGCCATCGGCCTGACGTCGAGCAGCGCACGCGGCGGGTGCCATCGCCTTCGCCCGGCAGCAGATCGGCAAGCCGTACCTGTGGGGCGGTACGGGCCCGGACGCGTTCGACTGCTCGGGGCTGACCATGATGGCCTACCGGGCGGCCGGGATCGACATTCCGCGGACGGCCGACCAGCAGTGGCTCTGGGGCCCGAGGGTCGATCCGAGCCAGGTCCAGC
Source organism: uncultured Actinomycetota bacterium (assembly GCA_963720595.1). Lineage (GTDB taxonomy): Bacteria > Actinomycetota > Actinomycetes > Streptosporangiales > Streptosporangiaceae > Chersky-822. The sequence goes on from CAVRFY010000002.1 coordinate 558,762, forward strand.
CAGGAGACCTGGTCTTCTTCGCCGGCGCCGACGGGACGGCGACCGCACCTGGTCATGTCGGCATCGTGATCGGCCACGGCCTGATGATCGACGCCCCGTCCGCCGGGCTGCTGGTGCAGGATCGAGCCCTACACCAACAGCGGCGCGGTCGGCTTCACCCGCCCGTGGGCGCACGCCGGCGTCAAGCAGAACCCGGCGCTCGCCAGCCCGTGACCGGACATGCCGTAATGTCTGGCTACCGCGCCGCCACCTCGGCGCAGGGATACCTCAGGAGGCCTGCATGGACTTCGAGCTGTCGGACGAGCAGCGGCTGCTCCGCGACACGATCCGGTCGTTCGTCGACGCGCGAGATCCGGCCGGTGGCCAGGGAGTGGGAGGAGTCGGGCAGGTACCCGGACGAGATCGTCGCCACGATGCGGCAGATGGGGCTGTTCGGCCTGCTCGTGCCCGAGGAGTACGGCGGCATGGCGGCCGACATGGTCTCGCTCGCGGTGGTGTTCGAGGAGATCTCGCGCGGCTGGATGGGAGTCGCCGGGATCATCGGCAGCCATTCGCTGTCGTGCTGGATGATCGCGAGGTTCGGCACGCAGGAGCAGAAGAGCGCGCACCTGCCCGCGCTCGCCACCGGGCGAGCGGCGGACCGGCATCGCGCTGACCGAGCCGGGTGCCGGGCAGCGACCTGCAGGGAATCGCGACCACGGCGCGGCTGGACGGCGAGCACTACGTCGTCACCGGCCGCAAGACCTGGATCACCAACGCCAGGCACGCCGACCCGCTGCCGGTGCTGGTCAAGACCGATCCGTCGGCCAGGCCCGCGCACAAGGGCATGTCGGTGCTGCTGATCGACCCGGCGCTGACGGGCTTCGAGGTGCTGCGGGACCTGCCCAAGCTCGGCTACCGCGGGCCCGGAGACCTGCGAGCTAGTGCTCGACGAGGTGCCGGGTGCCGGCGGCGAGCCTGCTCGGCGGCACTGAGGGCCGGGGCCTCCAGCAGGTGCTCGCCGCGCTGGAGAAGGGCAGGATCAACATCGCCGCGCGCGCGGTCGGCGTGGCGCAGGAGGCCTACGACCAGGCGCTGCGGTACGCGGGGGAGCGGGAGGCCTTCGGCCAGAAGATCTCGGGCTTTCAGGCAGTCCAGCTCAAGCTCGCGGACATGGCGATGAAGCTCCAGGCCGCCAGGCTGCTGACGTACTGGGCGGCATCGCAGGCCGACGCGGGCAGGCGGGCCGACCTGGAGTCGGGCCTGGCGAAGGTCTACGCATCCGAGGTCGCTTACGAGTGCGCATTCACCGCGATGCAGGTGCACGGCGGCTACGGCTACTCCAAGGAGTTCACCGTCGAGCGGCTGTACCGGGATGCGCCGTTGATGGTCATCGGCGAGGGCACCAACGACATCCTGCGCACCGTCATCGCCGAGTCCCTGATCAGCGGCCGCGGCGTCATCGGCTGACGGTCCTCGTCCCGGCCGGAAGCCCAGCCGGCTGCTCATATCGTTTTATGCTCTTACGGGCGCCATTGCGAGCGGCGCGGGATGAGCAACCGCGAAGGAGACCAGTGACGCACGTCTCGCCGCGGCGGCATCAAGACCCGGCGGCACCTCGCTGCGTTTGCCGCCGCGCCGCTGACCGGGCTGCTGGCGATCGGCTGCGCCGCCTCGACAGCCGCGACCGGGCCGAACGGCTCGCCCGCGACGCACGGCACGTCGGCCAGGCCGGATCCCGGCTCCGCCACCTCGGCCGGACCGGGCGGGAGCCGGCGGCCGGGCCCGGGACGCTCGCACCCGCCGCGGCCGCTGGCCGGCAAGATCGTCGGAATCGACCCAGGCCACAACGGGCGCAACCACACCGATCCGGCCTTCATCGACCATCAGATATTCAACGGCAGGGCCATGGAGGGCTGCAACACCACGGGCACCCAGACCGCCGCTGGCTACACCGAGGCCACGGTTCAACGTTCAACGTGGCGACCTACCTGGCCGCCGACCTGCGCGCCGACGGCGCGCGGGTGGTGCTGACCAGGCATAACAACCACGGACTCGGGCCCGTGCGTGGACCGGCGATCGACAGATCATCAACAACGCGCATGCCAACGTGGCGATCGATATCCACGCCGACGGCGGTCCGACGTGGGGGCGCGGGTTCACCGTGCTCGAACCGATCGCCGACGGGCCGAACGACCGCGTCATCGCCTCGTCGGTCCGGTTCGGCTCCTACGTGCACCAGGCATTCGTCGCCGGTACCCCCTGCGGATCAGCGACTATTACGGGCATGACGGCTATAAATTCCCGCAACGACCTCGCCGGGCTGAATCTCACCACGGTGCCGAAGGTGCTGATCGAGTGCGGCAACATGCCTAACCCGGCAGACGCCGCGCTGCTGACCATCGCCGCGCGTCCAGCGGCAGATCGCGCGCGCACTCGAGGCCGCGATAATCCGGTTCCTCACCGGCAGGTGGCCGACAGGAACCGGCGCCTCTGGCGTCAGTAGGATCGATCCAGAGTTCGCCGGAAGATCCCAGGTGATGCCATGCGTCACGGCACGAGCCCTGCGTTGCCGCCGCGGCGATCCCGATCCTGGCGCTCACCTCGACCGCTACGCTCATCGCCCTCGGCGCTCGCTGCGTGCGCGTCGCCGCCAATCGCTCCCTCCGGCGATCCGGGCCCGCTCGGCGGGCCGTCGAGCCGGGCGTCGAGCGGTGGCACGGTCTCGCCGTTCGCGAGCCTGGCGGGCTATCTGGCGGCGCCGGCAAGGCACCGTGACCGCCGCCGTCTACGACAAGCGCACCGGACGTACCTGGATCCTGCACGGCGGCGTGCGCCAGGACACGGCGAGCATCGTGAAGGTCGAGATCATGGGCGCGGCCCTGCGCGAGGCGGAGACCGCGGGCACCGCCGCTGCCGCCGGACGAGCAGGCCATGATCCGGGCGATGATCGAGAACAGCGACAACGACGCGGCCACCTCGATGCTCGCGCGAGTAGGCGGGCCGGCCGCGGTCCAGCGGTATCGACGCGCTGGCCGGGCTCGACGACACCACCGTGTCCACGCTGGCCTACATCCCGGGCACGACGCTGCCGGGCTGGGGCCTGACGAAGACCACCGCGCTGGACGAGGTCAGGCTCGTCAAGCGGTTCGCCTACCCGAACTCGGTGCTGGCCGGCGGCCGACCGCCGCTACGGCCTGGATCTGATGGAGCACGTCGAGAGCGGGCAGGACTGGGGCGTCTCGGGCGGCGTAGCGCAGGGCACCACGGTCGCGCTGAAGAACGGCTGGCTGCCGCTCGCCGGAGCCGGCTGGCAGGTCAACAGCATCGGCTGGATCTCCGGCCATGGCCGCGACTACGTGGTCGCCGTGCTGAGTGACCGCAACCCCAGCGATGCGTACGGGATCGACACCATCGAGGCCATCTCGCGCCGGATCTTCGCCGAGCTTGGCCCGCGCACGACCGCCTGAACCCTAGATGTCCCCCTGGCTGACCGTCGGCAGGCCGTACTGCGCCGCCACCGGGTTCCACTCGGTCGCGAACGTCGATCTTCGCCGACGCCGCCTGGATATCGTATTGCCCGGCCTGGTTGAAGGCGGCCGACTGAGTGGCCGGGAAGCAGCCGCCTTGCTCCTGCTGGCCCCAGCGCAGGTAGTCGTTGTCCGCGTTGAGCGAGGCCTGCAGCGCGTCGAGCAGGCCGTTCTTGAGCTGGCTGCCGTTCGCGAGCGCTCCTACCTGCAGGCCGAACGCCTGGCTGTACTCACTCTGGCGCTGGTCGGCGACGGTCTTGATGGTCGCCACGTCGGAGGCGAGCTGAGCGGGCGTCAGCGTCGAGCAGTTGGCCTGGATGTCGCTGACGGCCGGCTGCAGCATGCCCCTGGTGACCCGGCTCGTGCCGAGCAGGTTGCTGATCGCCGTGGCCTGAGCGCGCGCCGACTTGGCCGGGGACGACGCGGCCGGGGACGACGCGGGCGGGCTCGTTGCCGTGACCGTGCGGCGGCGGGACCTTGTTCTGGCCGGCGTAGATCACCGCGCCGACGCCAGCCCCGACCGCGACGACCAGCACGCCGGCCCCGATGCCTACCAGCAGCCCGCGGGACTTCCTGGCCGGCGGCGGGCCTTGCTGCCAGCCAGGCACGTTCTGGCCGGTCGGTTGCTGGAATTGCTGCTGCGGCGGGTACTGGCCACCGCCGTATCCGCCGCCCGGCTGGTCTGGCCAGGTCTGGCGCGGCTGCTGTGCCCAGGCCGCCGGCTGGCCGGTCGCCCGCGCCTCCCCGGATTGGGCGCCTTGCTGGCCGGCCGGCATCGTCGACGGGTCGAACGGGACGGGGCCGCCCGGGCCGGCCGGCGCGGCGGGTGCCGGGTCGACAGGCGCGGCGGGTGCCGGCTCGGCGGGCGCGGCGGTCCGGCTCGGCGAGTTGCGTCGCGGGCCAGGGCTTGGCGTCCGGCTGGCCGGCGTCCGGCGTGAACATCGCCTCCGGCGGGCCGGCAACCAGCCCGAGCCCGCGGCCGAGGTCCGCGGCGAACTGCTCGCAGGTGGCGTAACGCTGGCTGGGGGACTTCGCCATCGCCTTCGCCAGCACGGCATCCACCCGCGAGCGAGTTCGGTGCGCCTGGCTGCCAGCGACGGCGGCTGCTCGGTCAGGTGCGCGCTGATCACCGCCAGGCCGGTCGAGCGGCGGAACGGCGGCGCTCCGCAGAGCAGCTCGAACGCCGCGCAGGCCAGCGAGTACTGGTCGGCCCGGCCGTCGATGGCGTGGCCCTCGATCTGCTCGGGCGCGATGTAGTCGAGCGTGCCGAGGAACTGGCCGGTCGAGGTCAGGTTGCTGGCGAGCGTCCGCTTGCTGATTCCGAAATCGGACAGGTACACGTGATCGTGCGGCTCGGCCGCGGCGTCGGCGCCCGTCCCGGTGCTGGTACGGCCGCTGGCGTCGAGCAGCATGTTGGCCGGCTTGACATCGCGGTGCACGAGGCCGTGTGCGTGTGCGGCGTCGAGTGCGGCCGCGACCTGGCTGATGATGTGCCAGGCTCGGGCGGGGGCGAGCGGTCTGGCGTCGCCGAGCAGCGAGCGCACGTCGCCGCCCTGCACGTAGCGCATCGAGATGAACAGGCATCCGCCGGCGTCACCGGCGTCGTAGACCGGGATGATGTTGGGATGGTCGACCGCGGCCGCGGCCCTTGACTCCCTGATGAACCTGGTGCGGAAGGCCGTGTCGGCGGCCAGCGCGGGGGCGAGCAGCTTCAGCGCCACCTGCCGATCAAGGCGCTCGTCGTGAGCGCGGTAGACGACGGCCATGCCGCCCTGGCCGATCTGCTCCTCGAGCCGGTATCCGGCGATCTTGTCCCCGGGGCTCACGTCGGCCGGCGCCGAAGCGGATTCGTCGCTCACCGCACCTTCCTCTGATTGAGCTGACCAGCTGGAGCCGCGGTCCGAGCTGTCGATTCCCCGCCTGAACGCGATCTGGCCTTCGCGCGCTAACTCTAGCCCGTTCGGCCGGTACCGGACATAGGCCAGTTATCGAGCCGCCCGGACGCCCCGCGACCTTACGAGCTCTCCTCCGGCCCGGCGGCTCCGGCGGTCTCCGCCGCGGCGGGTGCCCGGCCCGATGGCAGGGATCGGTGCCGTGTCGCCGTCGGCGGCCTGGATCTCGAGTTCGGTCGCGAGATCATCGAGCAGCGGGCCGCTGTCGAGGCCGGCCCATCAGGTCCTCCTCGGGCCACGGCGTCGCGCCGAGCGCGTCGAGCGCGGCCCGTGCCGGGTCCAGCTTCTCGTACAGGAACAGCACAGGCCCTCCGGCGGCCAGCGAGACGGCGCTGCGCAACGCGCCGGCCGGGCCGTCGGCGAAGGTCACGTGGATGCCCGGCCTGACCTTGCGCATGGCGCGTCGGCGATCAGCTCGCGCATCTCGCCTGGCGCGCGGCCGCGCAGGTCCTCGTCCTCGTAGACGATGACGGTGCCGAACCAGGTGGCGATCGCCTCGGCCGACTCGACGACCAGGTCATCGCGCCGGTCGCCGGGCAGCGTGATCGCCGCGACCGGCTCGCCGGCCCAGACCGAGGCCACCATCTGGCCGGTTGCGTGCAACGCGGCCGCGTTGTGGCCGTAGTCGACGAGCACCGGTCCCGCCGCGGCGGTGGCCGCAGGCCCTGCGGCCACCGCGTAGACGTTCCCGCGGCCCGGGTTGACCGCCGCCGGGGTGAAGGTGCTCAGCGCTTCCCTGATGTTCTTGACCGTGACGCCGCAGGCCCGGCAGGCCGCGACGGCCGCGAGCGCGTTCGCGACCACGTGCCGCGCGCGCCCATCGAATGCGCCGGGCAGTTCGGCCAGGTTCATGATGATGCGCTGCAGCCCGCCCGCCGTTTCGTCAGCTGGCCGTCGAATACCTCGTAGCAGATCCCGCCCGAGCGCTTGTGCCGCTCGATCACCGCGTTGTCGGGCGTGACGCTGAAGTACCTGATCACCGGCGCGTGCCGCTGCACCGCCGGCCGGTCGGCGATCGCGGCGCTCGCATCGTCGGCCGCGTTCAGCACGACGCTGCCGCCGTCCCGTGACCTCCTCGGCGACGAGCGCCTTGACCTCGATCAGCTCGTCGAGGTCGCGATCCCGTCGGCGCCGAGATGGTCGGCGCTGATGTTGGTGATCACCGCGACGTCGGCCGCGTCGTAGCCCAGCCCGCGGCGCACGATCCCGCCCCTGGCCGTCTCGAGCACGGCGGCCTCGACGGTCGTGTCGTCGAGGACCAGCTCGGCCGACCGCGGACCCGACGCATCGGCCTCGAGCACGCACCGGTCGCCGATGAAGACGCCGTCCGTGCAGGACATGCCGGTTCGCAGGCCGGCCTGGCGGAGCACATGCGCGATCATCCTGACCGTGGTCGTCTTGCCGTTGGTGCCGGTCACCGCGACGATCGGGATCCTGGACGTCGCGCCCGGCGGGTAGAGCCGGTCGACGATGGCCTCGGCGACGGGCCGCGCGGCTCCTTCGGCAGGCGGCAGGTGCATCCGCAGCCCAGGACAGGCGTTGAGCTCGAGCACGGCGGCGGCGTGCCGCGGGCCGGAGGCCGAACAGCGGGGCGCCGATATCGTGCAGCCGCAGGTCGATGCCGCAGATGTCCAGGCCGGCCACGGCCGGCGGCGCGCCTGCACAGCTCCGCGACGTCGGCGTGGACCCGGTCGGTGACGTCGGTGCTGGTGCCGCCGGTCGACAGGTTGCCGTTCCGGCGCAGGCTGACCTGCCGGCCGGCGGCCGGCACCGAGCCTGGCAGCAGCCCGTCGGCGGCCAGGTGGGCCAGCATGGCGTCGTCGACCGGGACCTTGGTGAGCGGGCGGGAGTGGCCCTGGCCGCGCCGCGGGTCGGCGTTCAGGTCGTCAATGAGCTCCATGATCGTGGCATTGCCATCCCCGGTCAGGCCCGGCGGCCTGAGCTCGGCCGCCGCGCTGACCATGCCGTCGACCACGAGCACCCGGTAATCCTTGCCGGGCACGTAGCTCTCGACGATCACCTCGCAGGACCCAGATCCGGCCGCCGCGCGCCGGTAGGCCTGCTCGGCTTCGGCCGCGGTGCGGACCTCCACGGTGATGCACCTGCCATGGTTGCCGTTCCGTGGCTTGATCACGACGGGCGGGCCGATCTCGCCGAGCGCCCTGACCGACTCGGCCTCGTCTGCGCGCGACCATGCCCTCGGGCACCGGGATGCCGGCCCTGGCCAGGAACTGCTTGGCGAGCATCTTGTCGCAGGCGATGTCCACGCCGATGGCCGAGGTCTGCTCGGTCATGGCGGCGCTGACCAGCCGCCGGTGGCAGCCGTAGCCGAGCCGGAGGATCGACAGGCCGCCCACCCGGCGGACCGGGATGCCGCGCCCGCGCGCCGCCGCCGCGATCGCCGCGGTGCTCGGGCCGAGGCGCTCGCGTTCCACGCTCCTGGCGATCGCCTCCAGATGAGCAGCCGTATCCGGTCGTCGTTTCGCGAGAAGATCGTGCACCACCGTGATCGCCAGCGCGAACAGCTCGGCCGGCACGGCGGAGTCCTCTGGCTCGTCCTCCGGGCACTCCGTCATCACGTCGTACCGGCCGTCCGCGCCTGCCCACATCGTCCGGCCCAGATGCACGTCGCGCCCGGCCAGCCCGGACAGCTCGAGCACCACGTGCTCGGTGACATGCCCGAAATACGTGCCACTGGCCAGCGCATCGGTAAACCCGCCTGGCTTGCCCGCCGCGCAGTGATGCTCGCGCAGGCCAGGCAGCGCCATCGCCAGGCGCTCGGCGAACCCCGGGTACTCGGTGCTCTCCCGGCAGGTCAGCTCGTCGAGTTCCAGTCCGCGCGATGCTGACCGGCGCCGTGGTGAAGACGTTCGGGCCGCTGAGGTGACGCACGTGTTCGAGCCGCACTTGGATCTCCTTCAGATCAGTGACACCGTGGTGGGCCGCCTGATGTCGCAGGCTCAGTACCGCGCATGAGCCGGTCCGATGGCCGCCGACCGGCTGCCAAGGCCGAACACGCAGCCGGCGGGCAGCAGGTGCAGCCGGACGTCGAACAGCGTGATCGGGTCGGCATCGGAGGCGGCGTGCACGACCGTGGAGCGCTGCGCGTCGACGACGCTGACCACGCCGGACCCGAGTACCTCGAAGCTGTCCTCGCCGACGCAGATCGCGGTGTTCTCGTCGATGCCGACGCCGAGCCGGTCCGGGTCGAGCGCGACGGCGCTGAGCAGCCTGGGCAGGCGGCCGCGCTCGCCGAAATGCATGTCGATGAGCATCCGCGGGATGAGGCCGAGCCCGGGCGCCGTCCGGACCGTGGCGGACGAGACATCGGGGCCGTTGCCGCCCAGGATCATCGTCCGGCCCAGGGCCGTGGCGCCCGCGCTGGTGCCCGCGACTACCAGGCCGGTCTCGAGCCGCGCGGCGAGCAGGTCGTTGATCCGCGATCCGACCAGCGTCTGGAGCCTGGCCTGGTCACCGCCGCTGAGAAAGACCCCGGTCGCGCCCTCGAGCTCGGCCGCCGCCCGCGCGCTGTCCGCGTCGGCGCGGCCGCTGATCGGCAGTTCCTTCACGTGCCGCACGCCGAGCTTGCGGAATACCTGCTCGTACTCGGCGAGCACCTGCCCCGGCATGCCGGTGGCCGTGGTGATCACGACGATGCGCGCCTTGGCGCCGCCACATAGCTGCGCGAAGCGCTCAAGGACCCCGGACCCGCAGCATCTGTCCTCGGCCCCGCCGATGATCAGCAGGCGGCCAGGAACTTCCCCGTCATCCACGTTTCTGGCCCTCGTCCCGGACCGCGGCGCGGCCCCCGACGCGATGTCTACCCGCCGTTACGTTACGTCAATCAGCGGCCGCTGTCAGTGACTCTGGGGCGGCTACTCGCTGCCGAGCACGCCCCTGGCCGGACGGGCGCGGCGCCCGCCGGAACGCGGCCGCGACAGCTCGTCGGGCAGTTGGAGCAGCGGGTTGGTCGCGCTGGCGACCACGTCGCTGGCGATATCGATGACCCGCCGCCCGCGGCTCCTGGCCGCGTTCCTGAGCTGCTCGAATGCCTGCCTGGGCTGGATCCTGTGTCGTTCGGCCAGCACGCCGATCGCTTGCTCGACCCTGATCCGCGCGGTCAGCGCATGCTCAAGCTGGCCGATCGTCGCCCGCAGCCTGCTGGTCTCGCTGCCTGCCGGGTCCTTGCCCCGCCCGGACCGGCCGGCCTTCGGCGGCGGCCGCGTTGGGCGCAGCGGGCTCGCTGGACGGCTCCGGCTGGCCCGACTCGTCGGAGGCGAGTTCGGCCGAGATCAGGTCGGCGAGGGCCATCGCGCTGGTGAGATCGGACACCTCGGCGCCGCCGACCCGCCAGCCATCCTTGGTGCGGCGGACGACCGCGTCGTCGGCTTGCGCAACGGACGGCGCGGAGTCAGCGCCCGCGGGCCGACCCGGCTGCCCGGCGGCGCTGGCCACGGGGAGCTTCGTTGTGATATCTGAATCGGTCATCGCGGCACGGCTAGCTCTTCCATCCGCTGCTTAACGGCACGCACGGACGGGTTGGTCAGCGTGCTGCCGTCGGGGAATAGCACCGTCGGGACGGTCTGGAAGCCGCCGTTGACCGTCATCACGTACTCGGCGGCATCTGGTTCGCGTTCGATGTCGACCTCGGTTATCTCGATGCCCTCGCGGGCCAGCTGACTCTTTAGCCTCCGGCAGTAACCACACCAGGGCGTGGTGTACATCGTCAGCGGCTGGGTCATGCCCTGCTCCTCCTTGACAGCCATTCTCGCACCTGACGACTAGTAACATCCGGATCTGCGGGCTGCTTCCTGCAAGACGGAACGAGATGAACAGATTTTCCGGTTACGTGACTGACCCTCTTGCGCAGCGGACCGCCGTGCAGCCCGTTCGCGCGGTCAACCGCCGGCGCGCCGTGAACGTCCGAGCCATAGGGCAGGATGGCGCGCGGGAAAGGGAGGCACGGCGTGAACGAAGGGCTAGCCCGCGCGGCCGGCGGTAGGGCCGGCGCTGGCCCGCCCGGATTGGACGGCGCGCAGGGACCCGATGCCGTGCTCGCATCGCTCGACCCCGAGCAGCGCGAGGTCGCGCTGGCGACCCGCGGGCCGGTCTGTGTGCTGGCAGGCGCGGGCACGGGCAAGACGAGAGCGGTCGCGCACAGGATCGGCTACGCGGTGGCGACCGGCGTGGTGCGCGCGGACCGGGTGCTCGCTGTCACGTTCACCACCAGGGCCGCCGGCGAACTGCGCGGCAGGCTCCGCCAGCTCGGCAACCTGGCCGTCCCCGGGGCGGGGCTCGAGCAGGTGCAGGCTAGGACATTTCACTCGGCCGCGCTTCGGCAGCTCACCCATTTCTGGCCGGTCGTGGTCGGCGGGCCCGCGCCCGCGGTCCTCGACTCTAAAGCCGGCCTGCTGGCCGAGGCCGCGCGGCGGCTGCGGCTGCGGCTGGATCCGGCGCAGGTACGCGACGCCGCGGCCGAGATCGAATGGGCCAAGGTCACTCAGGTGCGGCCCGAGGAGTATCCCGTGGCCTGCGAGAAGGCGGACCGGGCCGGGCCGCTGCCGCCCGCGGACCTCGCCGCGCTCTACGCGTGCTATGAGGGCCTGCGCAGCGAGCGGAACCTGGTCGACTTCGAGGCCGTGCTCGAGCTGACGGCCGCGATACTGGCCGGGCACCCGGCGGCGGCCGCCGCCGTGCGGGACCGGTACAGCTACTTCGTGGTCGACGAGTACCAGGATGTCAACCCGCTGCAGAAAATGCTGCTCGACCGGTGGGCCGGCGGCAGGGACGACGTGTGCGTGGTCGGTGACCCACGGCAGACGATCTATTCGTTTACCGGCGCCACGCCCGCGTACCTCACCGAGTTCCCGCTGCAGTATCCGGGCGCGACGGTAATCAGGCTGGTCCGCAACTACCGGTCTACGCCGCAGGTGCTGGCGCTGGCCAACCGCGTGTTCGCCGGGCCGGCCCAGGGCCTGGTCGCCCAGCGCCGCCCCGGCCAGGCGCCGCTGCTGACCGAGCACGACGACGAGCCCGCCGAGGCGGCCGAGGTCGCCAGGCAGGCGGCCGGGCTGGTCGCGGCGGGGACTTTGGCCCGTGAGATCGCGGTGCTGGTCAGGACCAACGCGATGACGAGGGGGTACGAGGAGGCGCTGACGTCGGCAGGCGTCCCGTTCCAGCTCCGCGGCGCCGAGCGGTTCTTCGACCGGGCCGAGGTCAGGCAGGCGATCACCCTGCTGCGGGTCGCGGCCCGGTCGGCCGGCCCGGCGAGGACCCGGCATCGGCGGTCCGGCCGGTCCTGGCCGGCCTGGGGCTGACCAGGGAGCCGCCGGGCGGGCGCGGCCGGGCCAGGGAGCGCTGGGAGTCGCTCGACGCGCTGGCCCAGCTTGCCGCCGACTTCCTCGTTGCCGCCCCGGCCGCGACGCTGGCCGACCTGGTGGCCGAGCTTGAGCTGCGGAGCTCGATGGGCCACGCGCCAGGGGCCGGGGGAGTCACGCTCGCGTCGCTGCACGCCGCCAAGGGACTGGAGTGGGACGCGGTCTTCCTGCCCGGCCTGACCGACGGCGCGGTCCCGATCGTGTACGCGCAGACGGCGGAGGCGATCGAGGAGGAGCGGCGCCTGCTCTACGTCGGGATCACCAGGGCCAGGGAACGCCTGTTCCTGTCCTGGTCCCTGGCCAGGACGCCGGGCGGCAGGAAGACCAGGAAGCCGTCCAGGTTCCTGGACGAGCTCCGCGCCGGCGGTCAGCCGCGGCGCCGGCAGGCCTGAGCCGGTACGGTGCCGCAGTAACCGTCCGATCCGCGCGGGACGGACAGCAAGGGAGGCCGGCGATGGGCAAGCCGTTGGACGCCGTGGTGGAACTGCTCGATCTCGAGCAGATCGAGCTCGACATCTTCCGCGGCCGGAGCCCGGAGAACGAGCGTCGGCAGCGGGTGTTCGGCGGGCAGGTGGCGGGCCAGGCGCTGGTCGCAGCGGGCCGTACCGTGCCCGATGACCGCGCGGTGCACTCCCTGCACGCGTACTTCATCAGGCCGGGCGATCCGAGCGTGCCGCTGATCTACCTGGTGGACAGGGTCAGGGACGGCAGGTCGTTCACCACCCGGCGGGTCTCGGCCGTCCAGCACGGCAAGACGATCTTCACGCTCTCCGCGTCGTTCCACCGCCCGGAGGAGGGGGTGCTGCACCAGCGGCCGATGCCGGACGTACCGCCGCCCGAGCAGGTCCCGTCGGCCGCGGAGCGGATGGAGGAGTTGTTCGGCGAGTCGGCCTCGGACTACGCTGCGCGCAACCCGATCGACATCAGGCACCTGGGCCCGTTGTCCTTCGAGGCGGTCAGCGACCCCTCGCTGCGGGTCACGCACAGCATGGCCTGGGTGCGCGCAGACGGCGAACTGCCCGATGATCCGCTGCTGCACGTCTGCATGCTGACCTACGCCTCGGACATGACGCTGCTCGACTCGGTGCTGCTGGCCAACGGCCTTTCCTGGGCGGACGGCAAGACGGTCGGCTCGAGCCTGGACCACGCGATGTGGTTCCACCGCCCGTTCCGCGCCGACCGGTGGCTGCTGTACACGCAGGAGTCGCCGGTCGCCGCGGGCGCTCGCGGGCTGGCCCGCGGTGAGCTGTTCACCAGGGAGGGCGAGCTCGTGGTTTCTGTGATGCAGGAGGGCCTGATCCGCACGGCCACCTGAACTGGACTATTGCCTTTCGATAACGTCTGGCGAAGGCTGCGGAAAATTAGTTGCCTGGCTGCCACCGGCTTGCTTAGGGTCTAAGCAAGTTCTCTCACGCCAGGTGGTCGAGTCATGCTGCAAACAGGAAGGAGGTGCCCGGAATGCTGAGTCTTATCTCACCGGCCAACGTCACGCCAGTGCGCGCGCAGTCTCGCACGGGTGCCGCCTTCCAGGGTGGCAGCCCGGCCGAGACCCGGTTGCGTGTCATCGAGATGGCGGCCGTCCGCACGTCGGCAGCCGACGAGGTCTTCGCGCGCCCGCGCCCGCAGGCGAGCACAGGGGCCACCCTCTTCGGCAACGCCACCCACGCGGCTGGCCAGGCGGAGTCCGCCCGGCAGCAGCGCACCAGCAAGAAGTACGCCCACACGACGACCCGCATCGCCGCCGCAGGTGGTGGCGCATTGGGTCCGCATCCGGCGAGGGATCCGGTCTAACCAGACCGGCCAAGATCCCCAGAGGCCGCGGACCCAGAGCATCGGGTCCGCGGCCTTAGTCATGCCAGGCCACGGTTTGTCACAGCAGAAAAGACGAGCAGACCAGCAGATGAGAGGGGATGACACCGATGTACCTGCCAGGAACCGCCGCCGTCATGGACGACGTAGCGGCGGCCGAGGCGGAATTGGTGCGGGTGACCGAGATGAGCACGGTCGCGCCGGTCGCCATGATGGCGAGCCCGGTCGACCTCGCGAGAACGACCAGGATCCGCGAGCTGCCATGCGCGGGCGATCCTGACCTGTTCTTCGCCGAGTCACCCGACGACGTTGAGCTGGCAAAATCGCTGTGCAGCGACTGCCCGGTCAGGGCCAGGTGCCTGACCGGCGCGATCGAGCGCAGGGAGCCATGGGGAGTTTGGGGAGGAGAACTGTTCATCCGCGGCGAGATCGTTGCGCGCAAGCGCGGTCGCGGCAGGCCACGCAAGAGCGACGTGGCGGCCTGAAGCGGTAGACCGGGCCGGCTGGGATCGGGCCGTAGGGCTGGCCGGTCGGGATCGGGCCGGCGGGCTGGCCGGCGTAGGGATCGGGGGCGGGTGTGGCGCTCGCGGCGGGCGAGCGCCACACCCACCGTTTCCGCTGCCAGCCGCACCCACCACCGGCCGCACCCACCCAGGTCCGCTGCCGGCCGTTGGCCTGCTTGCAGGGTGAGCGGCGGCGGGGTCAGCCCGCTGGCTCCTGCGCCAGGCTGACAGCACCGGGGTCACGATCGTCGGGCGGCACCGGGTGGGCGAGGTCACCCGGGCCATAGCCGGGCATCCAGCGCAGCACTTCAGAGCGGAACTCACCGCTCGCCTCGAGTTGGCACAGCACGCCGATGCCCGCGGTCGATACCCGGTGAATGAGGATGTAGGACGGCGGCAGGTTGAGCTGCCTGGCGACGCTGGCGCCGCGCAGGTCGGTGACCCTGGCCGCCTCGCCGCGCATCCACTCCCGGCTGAACGTGAACGTTTCCTGCTTCGACGGGTCGGCCAGCGGTGCCAGGAAGGTTCGCAGGGCCTCGAGATCGACGCTGACCCCTGGCCGCAAGAAACCGTGCTCGCGCATCTCGGCCTCCGCCACCGCGATGTCGCCGTCGGTGTGCACCAGCCAGAGCAGCTTTCCGAACAGCGGCGGCAGCCCGTCGGGGAGGCGGTCGACGGCGCCGAAGTCGAGCACGCCTAGCCTGCCGTCGTCGAGCAGGCGGAAGTTCCCCGGGTGCGGATCGGCATGCAGCAGCCCCACTCGGGCTGGGCTGGAGAACAGCAGCCTGACCAGCAGCAGCCCCGCGCGGTTGCGTTGCTCCTGTGTTCCCTCGGAGATGATCTTGGCGAGCGGCGTCCCGTCCATCCACTCGCTGACCAGGACGTGATCCGTGGCCGCCACGGTCCGCGGCACGCAGAAGTCGGGGTCACCGGCGAATGCCTCGGCGAACGCATCCTGCGAGGCTGCCTCGAGCCGGTAGTCGAGCTCCTCGGCGACCCTGGCCCTCAGCTCGTCGAGCAGCGGCCTGACGTCGAGCCCGGGCATCAGCACCCCGAACAGCCTTCCCACCCGGCTGAGCTGCGCAAAGTCGCTGATCAGCGCCTTCCCGGCACCGGGATACTGGATCTTGACGGCCACCGCCTGGCCGTCGCTCCAGACGGCCTTGTGCACCTGGCCGATCGAGGCGGCTGCGGCTGGGCGGTCGTCGAACTCGGCGAACAACTCCCGCCAGTCCTCGCCGAGGTCCGCGGCCAGGACCTTGTGCACGGTGCTCGCGGGCAGCGGCGGCGCCGAGTCCTGGAGCCTGGTCAGCGTCGCCCGGTACGGTCCGGCAAGCTCGGGTGGCAGCGCGGCCTCGAAGATCGACAGGGCCTGGCCCAGCTTGAGCGCACCGCCCTTGAGTTCGCCGAGCACACGGAAAATCTGCTCAGCAGTGCGCTGCTGAATTTCCTGCGCGACGATCTCCGCGGGTCTGCCGCCGACTCGCTTGCCGAGGCCGAGTACGGTCCTGCCCGCCAGGCCAGCCGGCAGCGCGGCTAGCTTGACCGTCCTGGTGACGGCGCGGCGAGGGAGATCGGTCATGGTCTCTATTGTCGGTTACCGGACGGTGTGACTGGCACATGGGCAAGCCGGATGTGGCCCCCAGGTCCTGCGCCGCCACTGCCAATCGGGCAGCACGAGCTCGAGCGTTCCGTTCGCTGCCGCGCTGGCTAGCGGGGCATTCTCGATCGCTGTGAGAGCCTGTGCTGCGGCCTGGGCAGCCACCATGGCGGCGAGAACCGCGTCGCAGGCGGCGGGCTCCGGCCGCCGCTGCCGGATCTGGGCCAGGATCAGCGGCCAGGCCGGATCATTGCCCGCGCGGATGTAGTCCAGGCAGCGCAGGCACGCTGTCCTGCCGGGCACGACCAGCGGGCCGACGACGCCGATCGCTTCGCTCGCCAGGACGGCCAGATGGGCGATGCGGTCGCCGGCTAGTTCCGCGGCCCGGTCGACGGCCTGGTGCCCGACCAGAATGACCAAGTCGGGCCGGCGCGCCGGGCCGCCGCCGCCGCCCGCCTTGCGGCTCTGGTTCTTGGCCCGCGAGCCCGCGTGGTCAGCCTGGCCAGTCGGCCCGCGATCCTGCCCGGCCCGCCTGGAGAGAAGCCGGCCCGCGATCCCGACCGGCCCGCCTGGGGGTCGGCCAGCGGTCCCGCGTAGGCGACCTGCCTGACTCCCGAGGAGCTCAGGATCCTGGCCACGGCCCGCCCGATCCGGCGGTCGCCTTCGATTCTGATTACCGCGGCCCGGCGCCTGGCGAGCGCCCTGGCCCCGCCGTCACCGTCACGGCGGGCGAGCGAGGTGGTCGCCAGTTCTGAGGCGAGCTTGGCCCGGAGCGGCGGCGGGAGCCCGCGTAACGTGCTCGCCGGGAAATCGTCGAGCGCGCCGCCGGCCGCCAGCAGCGTCAGGACTCGCTCGCTCGCCTCTGACGGGATTCCACAGCTCGCGGCGGCCGCGATGACCTGGTCGCGGTCCCGGCTGCCGTCGAGTAAGCCGATCAGCTGGGCTGCCTGGCCCATCCCGGACATGGCGATCGCCCGGCGCGGGTCGATCCCTATCTGCAGCGTGTCCCGGTCACGCCAGACCGGAAGTAAGCCCGATTTGAGTGCTGGTCGCATGACGCCAGGCTGCCACCGGGGTCCGACATAGTCCCCAAGCCAGCCGCCACCGCCGCCGGCCCGGTTGTCAACGGCTGCGCCTGTGGATAAAGGTGTGCGGTCGGTGGGGAAATGTGGGCGTGTCCCTGTGGATAGAGGTGGAAAACCTGTGAACTCCGGCGTACCGGATGACGGGACCTCGAGCGCCGGGTCCCCGCCATCTCTAGAAGCGAGCGACAACAGCGGACCCCTGATGTCGCTATTACGACACCAGGGTGTCCGCAGATGTCGTTGCTGCCCATGGGCGCCTGCGCATGCGCGGGCGCGCAATTGCGGCGAGGCTGGGTGTTAGGTGGGCAGCAGGGCTATCCGGCCGGTGGTCCGGGGTCCTCGCCGGGGGCTTGGTCGCCGCCGCCGTCGGGTTCACCGCTCGCAGGCTTGCCACCAGGGGGTTCAGCGCCGCCCGCGGGCTCGCCGCCGCCGGCGGGCTCGCCACCGCCGGCAGGCTCGCCACCGCCAGAAGGATCGCCGCCGGCGGGCTCGCCGCCGCCATGTTCCGCGCCGTGCGCGGCAGTCGGTCCTGGCTCGCTAGCTGTTGGCCCGGACTCGCCGGTCAAGTCGGAAATGTCAAATTCGGCCTGGCCACGGACGAAACCCTGCGGATCGTCTAGGTCATCGGCGGTCGGCAGCAGGTCCGGGTGCGCCCAGATCTCGTCCCGGCCGCCGATTCCGCGGGCGTCGGTCAGCTCGCGCCACATCGTCGCGGCCTCGCGCAGGCGGCGCGGCCGCAGTTCGAGGCCGACGAGGGTGGAGAAGGTCCGCTCGGCGGGGCCGCCGGTCGCCCTACGGCGCCTGATCGCCTCCGCCAGCGCGTCCGCCTCAGGCAGCCGGTTCCGCGCCGCGTCGGCCACGACGGTGGCTACCCAGCCCTTCGATCAGCGCGAGCAGCGTCTCGATCCGCGCGAGCGCGGCCTTCTGCTCCTCGGTGTCCTCAGGATGGAAGGTGGCGGCGCCGGTCAGCGCCTCGTTGAGTGCCTCTGGGTTGGCCAGGTCGAGGGTGGAAGGGTCGAGTTGCTCCATGGCGTCGCGGAGCGAGTCGGCGTCCACCTTGATGCCGCGTGCGTAGTCCTCGACCGAGCCGAGCAGCCGCGCCCGCAACCAGGGGACGTGGCTGAACAGCCGGTGATGGGCCGCCTCGCGCATCGCCACGAACAGCCTGACCTCGTCCTCGCCCACCGACAGGCCGGCGCCGAACGCCGTGACCCCGGCCGGGAGCAGCGCTGCCGTTCCCTCCGGTCCGATCGGCAGCCCGATGTCGCTGGAGCTGATGATCTCCTCGGCCAGCGCTCCCACGGCGGCGCCTGCCTGGCCGCCGACCATCATCCCGCCGATCCTGCGCATCATCTCGCCGAGGCCGCCGAGCATGCCCAGGCCGCCTAGGCCTGCGCCGGCAGCCGACCGCAGCGCCTCGAGGTCCGCGTCGCTGACCGAGAGCAGGCCGCCCATGGTGTCGACGGCTCGCTCGGCGATGGGCTCGCAGAGCGTCTGCCAGACCGGCATCGTCGCCTCGACCCACTCCGACCGGCTCCACGCCTGGATCGTGCGGATTCCGCTCGGCAGCGAGGTCGCGTCCTCGAGCCACAGGTCGGCCAGCCTGACGGCATCGACGACGGCCGTTCGCTGGTTGTCGAGCACGCTCGGGTCGCCTTTCGCGACGATCGCCTGGCGCGCTGCGTTCTTGGCCAGATCCCAGTTGACCGGCCCGCCCTGGTAGGACATCAGGTCGGCGAACTGCCGGAGCGCGTCGGCGAACTGCTGCGGGTCGCCGAACGGGCCCGCCGGGCCCAGCAGCCGCCCGCCGGGCCGCCTGGCCGGAGCCGCCCGCCCAGAACCGCCGGCGCCGCCGCCGGACCCACGCTCCGGATCGTCCCCTGGCTGGTCCGGCAGGCCGAAGCCGAAGGGAGGCTCACTCATCGCGATAGCCTCTCGGGCAGGATGGAAGTATCACATTCGCCAAGTTATCCCAGGAGCGCTTCGCGGTGAGCGACCGAGTTGCCAAGGTTCGCCAAGGGCGGAGCGACGTCGACGGGCGCAAGGCCGTCCGAAACCGGGGCGCTGACCAGCTGCGCGAGGCCGCACAGGGCCATGCCGCCGCCCCGCGCGATGACCTGCCCGTCGTGGCGGTGACCGGCGCGGCGCACGATCTCGGGCTCGCGCTGACCGCCAGGCTGGCGCAATCGGACCGGTTCAGCCGGGTCGTCGCGATCGACGAGCACCGCGGCGACCTGACCGGCGTGATCTGGCGGGTCGTCGACATCCGCGATCCGGCGCTGCCCGGGCGGCTCTCCGGCATCGACGTGATCGTGCACACCGACCTCGACCTAGCGGCGGACTCCGACTCGAGGGCCAGGCGGGCCTACAACGTGCGCGGCGCGCAGACCGTGCTGACGGCGGCGGCTGCGGGCGGCGTCGGCCGGGTGGTCCTGATCACCAGCGCGATGGTCTACGGCGCGCGAGCCCGACAACCCGGTGCCGATCGACGAGGACGCGCCGCTGGACGCCGATCCCGACGGCAGCGTCGTCGGCGACTTTATGGAGATCGAGCAGCTCGCCGAGCGCTCGCCGCGCACCAACCCTGGCATGACCGTCACCGTCGTCCGCCCGGCCGCCCTCGTCGGCGCGGGCATCGACACCCTGATTACCCGGCACTTCGAGGCGCCGCGCCTGCTCGTGGTCAAGGGCTGCGCGCCGCGCTGGCAGTTCTGCCACATCTCCGACCTGCTCTCGGCGATCGAACTCGCGGCGGCCGGGGAGGTCAGCGGCGCCTTCGCGGTTGGCTCGACCGGCTGGCTGGAGCAGGAGCAGGTGGAGGAGCTTTCCGGTCTGCGCAGGATCGAGCTTCCTGCCGGGGTGACTTTCGCCACAGCGCAGCGGCTGCACCGGGCCGGCATCACCCCGGCGCCGGTGTCCGACCTGCACTTTGTCGTCTACCCGTGGGTCGTGGACTGCAAGGCACTGCGCGAGGCCGGCTGGCAGCCGTCGGTGACCAACACCCAGGCGCTCGAGGCGCTGCTCGAGCAGCGCGCCGGTCATCATGCCGTGGCGGGCCGCCGGCTGGCGAAGAAGGACGCGACGATCACGGCGGCCGGTGCCACCGTCGCCGTCATCGGGACGGCCGCGATCGTCCGCCAGGTCCGCAAGCGCCGTCGTGAGTCATGACCCGGTTCGGGAGTAGCGTGGCGTGGTGAATGTCATCAGGCTTGCCGAGCTGCGCGATACTCCGCTGTCAGTCGACGAGGTCTACGCCGCGGTCGACCGACGATGCGGCGGGAGGCATCGCGGTCTTCGCCGGCGCGGTCCGTGACCATGATCACGGTCAGTCCGTGACCGGGCTGTCCTACTCGGCCCATCCGTCGGCCGCCGATCAGCTGCGCAAGGTCGCCGAGCACATCGCGGAGCGAGTTCGACGTGCATGCGGTCGCGGCCGTGCACCGGGTCGGCGATCTGGCCATCGGCGACCTGGCGGTGGTCGTCGCCGTCTCCACCAGCCACCGGGCCACCGCGTTCGACGCCTGCCGCGCGCTGATCGACGACCTCAAGGCGACCGTGCCGATCTGGAAACACCAGCGGTTCACCAGCGGCGACAGCGAATGGGTCAACAGCGCGTAACCTTGCCCGCATGTCACGTCGCGCGGTTACGCTCCTGATCGCCGGGAATCGGATTCCTCGCCTGCCTGGTCGATCGTGTTCGCGCTGCCCGGTGCCGTACGTCGCGCTGATCCCCGGACCGACGTACAACACGCTCGGCCCGCTCAACGGCAAGCCGGTCGTCCAGATCAGCGGACACCGCACGTTCACCGCGGCGGACACCTCAACATGGTGACGGTCTCCTACATCGGCGGCCCGGGCGCGAACCCGCCGTTCAACATCGTTCGCCGCGCTGCAGGCGTGGCTCAGCCCGCACGAGGCGGTCGTGCCGCAGCAGGAGCTGTTCCCGCCAGGCCAGACCCAGCAGCAGGTGGTCAAGCAGGACTCCGAGCAGATGGCGAACTCGCAGCAGACCGCGCAGGCCGCGGCCCTGTGCCAGCTCGGCATCAAGTTCACGACGATCGACACGATCAGCGAGCACGATCAGCGGGCTGCCCGCCGCCGGCCGCCTGCGCCGCGGTGACGTCATCACGGCCGTCGACGGAAAGCCGGTGACCTGCCGGGTCGAGCGCGGCCTCCATGATCCGGGCGCGTCAGGTCGGGCAAGCCAGTCGAGCTCACGATCATGCGAGGAAATACGCGGCGCAACATTTCCCTCACGACCGCCAGCTACCACGGCCAGCCTGTCATCGGGGTGAACGTCGTCGAGTCGTTCAAGTTCCCGTTCACCGTGAAAATCAATATCGGCAACGTCGGCGGCCCGAGCGCGGGGATGATGTTCGCGCTCGCGATCATCGACAAGCTCACGCCGGCGAACCTGACCGGCGGCAAGTTCATCGCGGGCACAGGCGAGATGAGCCGTCGGCGGCGCCGTCGGCCCGATCGGCGGCATCCAGCAGAAGATGGCCGCCGCACGCGCCGCCGGCGCTACGGTCTTCCTCGCCCCGGCCGGCAACTGCCGCGACACCGTGGGAGCCGTCCCTGCAGGACTGCGCGTGGTCAAGGTCAGCACACTCAGCGGCGCCATCTCCGCGCTGCGGGCGCTGAAGGCGGGCAAGCCGGTCCCCGCCTGCTCCTGAAACCCGGCGCCGGCGGCGCGATCGGCACGCTAGGCGGGACGACTGATTCCCGCGTGGCGAACTAGTGACCTTGCCGGTAAGTTGCCGTCAGAGGAATTGCGTTCGCGTATTCCGCCACCGCGGTGTCGGCAGCTACGAGTCGGCAGCCACGCGCCAAGTGGCTCAGGCCGTCGGAGGGGATGAGCGGTGACCTTCAGAGTTCCCGGCCAGCAAGGCTCGGGCGGTAGCCGCCCGGTCGTGCTGCCTCGCTGGCCGAAATTCGTCGTGCCCGCGGTGCTCATCATGGTGGTCGTCGCGATCCTGATCGCGATCATCGCCGGGCATCTGGACGGACTTCCTGTGGTACGACTCGGTGCGCCAGACCAGGGTTTTCGCCACGACCTACAGCACCAAGTGGCTGCTGTTCGGGATCACCGCGGTGTTCATGACCGTGGTGGTCGGCACGAACATCTGGCTGGCGCACCGGCTGCGTCCGGAAGATCGCGCCGGGCGGGCCAGAGCACCAGGGGGTCGAGGCCTACCGGCAGGCCATCGACCCGCACCGGCGCGGGGTGATGATCGTACTGCTCGGGCTGATCGGCCTGATCAGCGGACTTGCCGCAGCGAGCAACTGGCAGACCTGGCTGCTCTTCATCAACCGGGTGTCGTTCGGTTCCAAGGACCCGCAGTTCCATCTGGACATCTCGTTCTTCGTCTTCGTCTACCCGTTCCTGCGGATGGCGCTGTCGTTCCTGTTCGCCGCCGTCCTGCATCTCGCTCGTGCCTCGCCGCGGCCGTACACGTGCTGTACGGCGGGCCTGCGGCTAGCCAGGCACGCCCAGCCGTCCCGGGGCGCCCGTGCGCAACTGTTCGTGCTGGCGGGGATCTTCGTGGCGCTGAAGGCCGCCGCGTACTGGGTGGACCGGTACGGGATCAACTTCTCCCAGCGGGGCGTCGTCCAGACCGGCGCGTCCTACACCGACGTGCACGCGGTGTTGCCCGCCAAGACCGTGCTCGCCGTGATCGCGGTCATCTGCGCCGTGCTGTTCCTGGCCGGCGCGGTCCGGCGAAGCTCGCTGCTGCCCGCGATGGGCTTCGGGCTGCTTGTGCTGTCCGCCGTGCTGATCGGCGGCGTCTACCCGTTCATCATTCAGCAGTTCGTCGTCGGGCCGAACCAGCAGGCCAAGGAGCGGCCGTATATCAACCGCGAGATCCAGCAGACCAGGACCGCCTATGGCGTGACCGACAAGCAGGTCACGGTGATTCCCTATCCCGCGCCGGCGACGCAGCCCCGCGCGGCGCTGGCCAAGGAGGCGGCCGCGGTGCCCGACTTCCGGCTGCAGGACCCGGACGTCTCCTCCATCGCCTTCCAGCAACTGCAGCAGGTCAAGGGCTACTACCAGTTCGCCGGCGTGCTCGCGATTGACCGGTACAAGTTCGGGCCGAATCCCGTCCCGCAGGACACCGTGGTGGGGGTGCGGGATATGGCCGGGCCCCCGGCCGGCCAGGTCAACTGGGTCAGCACGCACCTGATCTATACGCACGGATACGGCGTCGTCGCGTCCACGGCCGCCCGGACCCAGCCCAACGGCAACCCGAACTTCATCGAGAGCGACATCCCGCCGCGGGGCGCGCTCGGCCTCACCCAGCCGCGGGTGTACTTCGGCCACGAGGGGGCCAGCTATGTGATCGTCGGCGGCCACCAGAAGGAACTCGACTTCCCGAACGAGAGCAGCGGCGGCCAGAGCAACTCCACCTACCACGGCAGCGGCGGCGTGAAGGTCGGCTCGTTCGGTGACCGGCTCTTGTTCGCCATCAGGTTCCGAGAGCTGAACATCCTGATCTCGAGCGCGATCGACGCCAACTCGCGGATCATGTACATCAGGGACCCGCTGGAACGGGTGCAGAAGGTCGCACCCTTCCTGACCCTCGACGGTGATCCGTACCCGGTCGTGGTCGGCGGCCAGATCCTGTGGGTCGTCGACGGCTACACGACCACCGACGACTATCCGTATTCCAAGCGGATCAACCTTGACCAGGCTACGTCGAACACCTACAGCCCGGGCGGTCTGGCGGTCGGGCCGAACGGGCAGGTCAACTACATCAGGAACTCGGTAAAGGCGACCGTCAACGCCTTCACCGGCGCAGTGCACGTGTATCAGTGGGGCGCGGCCAGCCCGGTGCTGCAGTCGTGGATGAAGTCGTTCCCCGGCCTGGTCTCCCCGCAGAGCGCGATCCCTCCCCAGCTGATGCCGCACCTGCGCTACCCCGAGGTGCTGTTCGACGCCCAGCGTGACATCCTCACGCAGTTCCACGTGACGGACCCTGGGTCGTTCTACGGCGGGCAGAACTTCTGGGAAATCCCCAACGATCCGACCGCACCGGAGACGGTCCAGGTCACCCAGCCGCCGTACTACTTGACGCTTAACAGGCCGGGCGCCACCGGGCCCGAGTTCTCGCTGACCACGCTGTTCACGCCGCGGAACAGATCGAACTTGGCCGCCTACATGGCCGTGAACAGCAACCCGCTCGACCCCAGCGGGTACGGCAAGATCACGCTCCTGCAGCTGCCGCAGGACACCGCGATCCCCGGGCCGCAGCAGGTGCAGAGCAACTTCGAGGGCTTCGCGGCCGCTTCGGAGCAGCTCAAGCTGCTGCGTGGCGGCGGCTCGAAGGTGACCCTCGGCAACCAGGTCACGGTGCCGCTCGGCGGCAGCCTGCTCTCGGTCGAGCCGGTCTACGTCTCGGCATCCGCGGCCACCAATCCCGGGGCGTACCCGCAGGTGCAGAGGTACCTCGCGTTCTACTACTTCGGGGGCGGTGCCGCCGGCAACAAGGTCGGCTTCGGCAACACGCTGACCGAGGCGCTCGCCCAGGTATTCGGCGCCGCCGGGCAGACCCCGACCGGCCCCGGCGGGCCGCCGGGCGGGCACGTCAGCGCGCTGGTGCGGCAGTTCCTCGCCCAGGCCGAGGCGGCGTACAACCAGGCGCAGATCGACCTGCACAGCGGAAGACTCGACCTGTACTACCAGGACATCGTGCGGATGAAGGCTGCTCTGGACCAGGCGCGTCAGGCCGCCGCCCCGGCCAAGACCGGAACGGGTACCCAGCCGACGGGCTCGCCGTCACCGTCGCCTCTCGGCCTCGACTTCGCCGTAGCCGCGCCCGGCAGGACACAAAGCGGCAAAGGCCGCGCTTGCCGGGCCACGTCGCACCGCGCGAGGGCGTAGGCTCGGTGTCGCGGGGACTAGCAAAGGCGCGGACTTCACTGTGGTGGTTCCCGTATGTCGAACAATGGCCACCAGGAAGGAGCCTGACGCGCAGTGGGACCTCGTGTGCTCCTTGACGCGACTGGCGTTCCCGCTGACCGCGGCGCGCTCGGCCGCTACGTCGACGGCCTGGTCAGCGCGCTTGCCGAGGCGGGAGCCGATCTAGGACTCGCCTGCCAGCGCGCCGACGAGGAGCGCTACGCCAGGCTGCTTCCCGGAGCCCGGATAGTTCCAGGGCCGCCGGCGATCGCGCACCGGCCGGCCAGGCTGGCGTGGGAGCAGAGCGGGCTTCCGCTCGTGGCGAGTCAGATCGAGGCTGAGGTCATCCATTCGCCGCACTACTCGATGCCGCTGCGACCTGGCCTGCCGACCGTGGTGACCATCCACGATCTGGCATTCTTCACCGCGCCCGACACGCACAGCCCGGTCACGGCCACCTTCTACAAGGCGGCGATCAGGACCTCGGCCAGGCGGGCCACCAGGCTGATCGTGCCGTCCAAGGCCACCCGTGACGAGGTGGTGCGGGTGCTCGAGGCGGACTCGACCAAGATCGACGTGGCGTATCACGGAGTCGATCACACCCTCTTCTGCCGGCCGAGCCAGGCGCAGCTCGATCGGGTCGCCGCGCGACTCGGCCTGCACGGGCGGCCGTACGTGGCGTACCTGGGCACGCTTGAGCCGCGCAAGAACGTGCCGGCCCTGATCGCCGGCTGGGTCGAGGCGGTCGCGGACCTGGCCGACCCGCCCGCCCTGGTGCTGGCCGGCGGCACCGGCTGGAGCGACGAGGTGGACGCGGCGGTGGCCGCGGTTCCCGCGCACCTGCGCCTGGTCAGGCCCGGCTACCTGCACTTCACCGACCTACCCGGCTTCTTCGGCGGCGCCCTGATCGTCGCGTTCCCCAGTACCGGGGAGGGCTTCGGCTTGCCCGTGCTCGAGGCGATGGCGTGCGGCGCGGCGGTCCTGACGACGCACCGAACCTCCCTGCCCGAGGTCGGCGGCGATGCGGTCGCCTATACCGAACCGGACGCCGAGTCCATCAAGACCGCGCTGCGCGGGCTCATCAGTGACGGCGCCCAGCGCGAGGCGCTGGGCAACTCCGGCTACGCCAGGTCGCTCGAATTCACCTGGGCCGCGTCCGCGCAGGCGCATCTGGCTTGCTATGAGCGCGCCGCGTCGGCGGGACAAGGGTAATCTGCCTGGTCATGCCGAGTGATGTCGAGAGTCACGCACCGCCGGTCCGGCCGCCCCCGCCTCAGGACGGCCTCCTGGAGGCGATCTTGCTGGTCGGCGGCCAGGGGACGAGGCTCCGCCCGCTGACGATCGGGACGCCCAAGCCGCTGCTGCCGACGGCGGGCGTCCCCTTCCTCGCGCACCAACTGGCCAGGGCGGCCGAGTCGGGCGTGCGCCGGATCGTGCTGGCCACCGCCTACCGGTCGGAGATGTTCGCGGAGGTCTTCGGCGACGGCTCGCGGTACGGACTCGAGATCGTCTACGCTCACGAGGCCGAGCCGCTGGGGACCGGCGGCGGTATCAGGAACGCGGCGGCGAGCCTGCTCAGCGGCCCGGACGACCCTGTCGTCGTGCTCAACGGCGACGTGCTGTCCGGGCACGACCTCGGCGCGCAGATCAACATGCACCGCAAGGCCGACGCGGCGGTCACACTGCATCTGGTGCAGGTGCCCGACCCGGCGCGATTCGGCTGCGTGCCCACCGACTTGGACGGGCGGGTGACCGCTTTCCTCGAGAAGACCCCGCACCCGGTGACCAGCCAGGTCAACGCCGGCTGCTACGTCTTCACCAGGCGGTTCATCGATGCGATGCCGGCCGGCCGGGTGCTGTCGGTCGAGCGGGAGACGTTCCCCGGCCTGATCGAGGCCGGCGAGACATTGATGGGGTACGTGGAGTCGGCCTACTGGCTAGACGTCGGGACGCCGGAGGCCTTCGTGCGCGGCTCCTGCGACCTGGTACTCGGCGAACTCGCCTCGCCGGCCCTGCCAGGGCCGTGCGGTCAGGCGCTGCTGCTCCCCGGGGCGTCCGCGGACCCGTCGGCCGACCTGTCCGGCGGGACGGCGGTCGGCGCGGGCTGCGTGGTGGGGCCGGGCGCGGCGGTCGGCGAGTCAGTGCTCTTCGACGGCGTGACCATCGGTGCCGGCGCCAGCGTGATGTCCAGTGTGATCGGGGCGGGCGCGCGGATCGGCGACGGCGCCGTGCTCAACGGCGTCGTCATCGGCGCGGGCGCCGAGATCGGCAGCGGCAACGAACTCCAGCACGGACTGCGGGTCTGGCCGGGCATCCGGCTGGAAGGGACCGCAATCAGGTTCTCCTCCGATGCCTGACCGGCCCTGGCCGGCCATGGTGATCGTGCTCACGCCGGCCATCGCGGGCTGACGGGCGGCCGCCAATGGAACGGCCGGCCGGGCGCGAGTGGTTCGCGCCCTTCGCGGTCGACGTGTCCAGCGTCCTGGCTGTGCATCGCCGCGGTTACGGCGATCCCGCGTACCGCACCGACCCGGGCGGCGCGATCTGGCGGGCCTGCCGGACACCGGACGGCCCGGCGACGATCAGGGTTACCTGCGCGCACGCGGCCCGGCGACGGTAGCCGACGCGACGGCGTGGGGCCCTGGCGCCGGCTGGCTGCTCGACGCGCTGCCCACGCTGCTCGGCGCCGGCGACCGGCCTGAGGACTTCGTTCCCGGCGCACCCGGTGATCCTGGAGGCGGCGCGACGTCATCCGTCACTCAGGATCGGCCGGTCCTTGCTGGTCATGGAGTCGCTGGTGCCGGCGGTGCTGGAGCAGAAGGTGGTCGGCAAGGAGGCGACGCGCGCCTGGCGGACGCTGCTGCGGCGGTTCGGGGAGCCCGCACCCGGCCCGGCCCCGGCCGGGATGCGGGTGCCGCCGGCGCCGGCCGGCTGGGCGTCCATCCCGTCCTGGGAATGGCACCGGGCGGGCGTGGAGGCGGTCAGGGCGCGGACGATCGCCGCCGCCGCGCGGGTGGCCGGCCGGATGGAGGAGATCACGCTGCTGGCTTCCGACGAGGCCGACCGCAGGCTGCGGGCGATACCGGGGATCGGAGCCATGGAC
This sequence comes from uncultured Actinomycetota bacterium, assembly GCA_963720595.1. Lineage (GTDB taxonomy): Bacteria > Actinomycetota > Actinomycetes > Streptosporangiales > Streptosporangiaceae > Chersky-822. The sequence continues at coordinate 586,603 of CAVRFY010000002.1, forward strand.
CTCGGCCGAAATCAGGCAGCGCGCCTGCGGCGACGCGGACGCGGTATCCGTCGGCGACTACCACCTGCCGGCGATCGTGGGCTGGGCGCTGGCCGGGCGGCCGGTCGACGACGCGGGGATGCTCGAACTGCTCGCCCCCTACGCCGGGCACCGGCACCGGGCATCGTTGCTGGCCGGGCTGAGCGGCAGCCCAGCCCGACCGCGCCGCGGACCGCGGCTGGCTGTCCGCGACTACCGTGCCTTCTGACCGGCCGGGCCGGTCAGCTGATGAGCGACGACTGGCGAAGGCGCGCCAGGGAGCTCGGCCTGCACGCTCGGAAGCCTCGAGCCCGGGCCGCTGAACGCGATCACCGACGTCACGGGCGTCAGGGTCGGCCAGACAACAGTGATCGACGGCGCGAAGCATCAGGACCGGGGTGACTGCGGTCGTGCCCGACGCGCTCGACCGGGCCGGCGGAATGCTGCCTGCCGGGTTGTTCGTCGGCAACGGCTTCGGGAAGCTGACCGGCGCCACGCAGCTCGCCGAGCTCGGCGACGATCGAGACGCCGGTCGTGCTGACCGGGACGCTGTCCGCGTTCCGCGCGGCCGACGCCTTGGTGACGTACCTGCTGCGGCTGCCGGGCAACGAGGGCATGCTCACCGTCAACCCGGTCGTCGGCGAGACCAACGACGGGTACCTGTCCGACATCAGGGCCAGGCCGTCACCGAGCGGCATGTCCTGGCCGCGATCTGCGGGGCCCGCGGCGGACCGGTCGGCGAGGGCGCGGTCGGGGCCGGGACCGGCACGTCGGCGCTCGGGTTCAAGGCGGGGATCGGAACGGCGTCCCGGCTGGTCACGCCCGCCGGCTCGGGCGGGCTGGCCGGGAGCACAGGCGCGATCGGCGTGCTGGTCCAGTCGAACTTCTCCGGCGTGCTGACCGTCCGCGGTGTGCGGATCGGCGCGCCTGGACACGGCGGCGAGCCAGCGGGGGGCGACGAGCGGCAGGGCGGCGATCGAGCGGGCGGCGCAGCGGACGGCGGGGGGCAGGACGGCGGGCCGCGGGGCAATTCCTGCATGATCGTTGTGGCGACCGACCACGGGCTTGACTCGCGGCAGCTCGGCAGGGTCGCCCGGCGGGCCGTGTTCGCGATGGGCAGGACCGGCGCCGATTTCGCCGGGACTAGCGGCGACTACGCCATCGCCTTCGCCGCCGGCGGCGGGCCGCCGGTGCCCGATGCGCGCTCGGCCCGTTCTTCGCGGCCGTGCAGGACGCGGTCGAGGAGGCGATCCTGAACTCGCTGTTCATGGCGACAACGATGACCGGATATCAGGGGCGCGTCAGGCAAGCGGTGCCGTTGGACGTCGTGACCACCGCCTGCGCGCGGGCCGGCGTGTTGCGGCGTCCCTGACGCCGCCCGGGCCGGGAGCGGCGACGCGCGGCGACCGGCGTGCAGCCTCGGTCGCCGGAGAACCTCGAGACGGGATGTGGCATACGGCGCGAGTTGCCGGGAGAATTGCGTTGAGCCATCGAAAACAGTCGGGAGGACCTTGCTCTACGCGTTCGGATTCGAGCGGATCGGCGTGCGTGGTCAGCGACCTGTACTTCGTCGATCCCCGAAGCCACAGCCCGGCCAGGAGGGCGCGGAGCGCGGCGTGCGGCTCGAGGTGCGGGTGCTCGGCCAGGGCGAGCTGAAGGGGTCGATCTACTCGGCGCGGCCGATCGAAGTCGGCAGGCCGGTCTGGCGGCGCTGACCTGCTCGAGGCCGCCGACGGGCCGCCGGGGAGCCTGAACCGGGCGCACCATCATCCGGCGTTCAACGGCTGGGAGCCGGGCAAGCGGGTCTTCGACCGGGACCTGTACGCGGGGCCGGTGCAGTGGGTCGGGGAGCAGCTATCCGATCTCGGCGCGCTCCTCGAGCGGGCCGGCGTGAGCGGCGACGGCTCGTTCGCCGCCGATGCAGAGAGCCTGCGCGCCGCCGTGCCGGAGATCACGGCTGTCGTCCGGGCTCTGCTTGACCGGGTCAAGGCCGGCGAGCTGGCCATGGCGCCCGCCGGCGATGAGCCGGAGAGCGCCGGATCAGCTGGCTGTAACGCCCGCCGGTCACGCGGGCGCCTGGCTGCCGACCTCGCGACGGCGGTGTGCCGCGTCGGGCGGGCGAACCCGCCGTTCGGGGCATACTGGTGCCGCCGCCTAGGGTAGTGGCATGCGAACCGCCGATCCCTCGCCGGTCGACCCCCAGCAGCGCGCCTTCCAGCGCTCCGACTCCGAGCACTCCGGCACCCAGCGCCCTGCGCCGGGCGCTGGCGCGCGCGCGGGACGGCAAGCCTCTGGACCGCACCGAGGCGGTCGTGCTGCTGCACGCCAGGGGCGGGCAGCTCACCGAGCTGATGAGCTACGCGGCCAGGACGCGCGACGCGGGGCTGGCCGCGGCGGGCAGGCCGGGAGTGATCACGTACTCGCGCAAGGTGTTCATCCCGCTGACCAGGCTGTGCCGGGACCGTTGCGGATACTGCACGTTCGTGACCGTGCCCGGCCGGCTCGAGCCTGGCGGCGAGTTCCTGTCCCCTGACGAGGTGCTCGACATCGCCAGGCAGGGCGCGGCGCTGGGCTGCAAGGAGGCCCTGTTCACGCTCGGCGACCGGCCCGAGGCGCGCTGGCGGCAGGCACGGGAGTGGCTGGACGCGCACGGCTACGACGACACGCTGTCCTACGTGCGGGCGATGGCCATCCGGGTGCTCGAGGAGACCGGATTGCTGCCGCACCTGAACCCCGGCGTGCTGAGCTGGCAGGACTTCCAGCGGCTGAAGCCGGTCGCGCCGTCGATGGGGATGATGCTGGAGACGACGGCGGACGCGGCTGTTCTACCGAGCGCAGGCGGGCGCGCACTTCGGCAGCCCGGACAAGGACCCGAAGGTCAGGCTGCGGGTGCTGGAGGACGCGGGCCGGTCCGCGGTCCCGTTCACCACAGGGATCCTGATCGGGATCGGCGAGAACCTGGCCGAGCGGGTCGACTCGGTCTTCGCGATCCGCGGGGTGGCCCGCGAGTACGGCGGCGTGCAGGAAGTCATCGTGCAGAACTTCCGCGCGAAGCCGGACACCAAGATGCGGCGCGTGCCCGACGCTGACCTGGAAGATCTGGCCGCGACCATCGCCGTGGCCAGGCTGGTGCTCGGGCCGTCGATGCGGATCCAGGCGCCGCCGAACCTGATCGGCGAGGAGTACCAGCTGATCCTGGATGCCGGGATCGACGACTGGGGCGGCGTGTCGCCGCTGACGCCCGACCATGTCAATCCCGAGCGACCGTGGCCGCAGATCGACGCGCTGGCCGAGCGGACCGCCGCGGGCGGGTTCGAGCTTGCGCGAGCGGCTGACGATCTACCCCGGCTACATCCGCGAGCCGTGGTTGGACCCGCGGCTGGCTGGGCACGTGGCGGCGCTGGCCGACCCGGCGACGGGGCTGGCGCGCGAGGACGCGATGCCCGGCCGGGCTGCCATGGCAGGAGCCGGACGGCGGCTGGGGGGAGTCGGCAGGCCGGACCGACCTGCACGTCAGCGATCGACACGCAGGGCAGGACCGCGGACCGGCGGGGCGATTTCGAGGACGTCTACGGCGACTGGACCGAGATCGCGGGCCGGATCGCGCCTGCCGCGCGGCTAGCCGGACCGGCTCCTGCCGCTGGCATGGCCGGGTCGGCTCCTGCCGCGCAGTCGACCCCGCCGCGGCTGCGGGCCGAGGTGGCCGCTGCGCTGCGCAGCCGCCGAGCGCGACCCTGCCGGGCTGAGCGACGCCGAAGCGCTTGCGCTTCTCGACGCCGACGGGCCAGAGCTCGACGCGCTGGCCGGGCTAGCCGACGCGATCAGGCGGGACGTCAACGGCGACGCCGTCACCTACGTCGTGAACAGGAACATCAACTTCACCAACGTCTGCTACACCGGCTGCCGGTTCTGCGCGTTCGCGCAGCGGCGGACCGACGCGGACGCGTACACGCTCTCGCTCGAGCAGATCGGCGACCGGGCGGCGGAGGCCTGGGCGGCCGGGGCGACCGAGGTGTGCATGCAGGGCGGCATCCACCCAGACCTGCCAGGAACCGCGTACTTCGACATCGCCGCCGAGGTCAAGCGGCGCTGCCCGGAGATGCACATCCACGCGTTCTCGCCGATGGAGGTCATGAACGGGTCGGCGCGGACCGGGCTGAGCGGTTCGCGAATGGCTGGCAGCGCGCGCGAGGCCGGGGTCAGCTCGCTGCCGGGCACGGCCGCGGAGATCCTCGATGACGACGTGCGCTGGGTGCTCACCAAGGGCAAGCTGCCGACCTCGGCCTGGATCGAGGTGATGACCACCGCGCACGAGCTCGGCATCCCGACCACCGCGACGATGATGTACGGCCACGTGGACACGCCGGCCCACTGGGTCGCTCACCTGCGGGTGATCAAGTCGATCGCGGACCAGACCGGCGGGTTCACCGAGTTCGTGCTGCTGCCGTTCGTGCACGCCAGCTCGCCGATCTACCTGGCCGGGCTGGCGCGGCCCGGACCGACCCGCCGGGAGAACCGGGCCGTGCACGCGCTGTCCCGGCTGATGCTGCACGGCGCGATCGGCTCGATCCAGTGCTCCTGGGTCAAGCTCGGCGACGACCTGTGCCGGGAGGTGCTGGCGGGCGGCGTCAATGACCTCGGCGGCACGCTGATGGAGGAGACGATCAGCCGGATGGCCGGGTCGCAGAACGGCTCGTTCAAGACGATCAGCCAGCTGGCGGATATGGTCGCGCCGATCGGGCGTGCCGCTGCGCCAGCGGACGACAACCTACGGAGCAGCCTTCGGCCGAGCGGCTGGCGGCGGCCAGTGCGTCGGACGGGGTCTGCTCCTCGGTGCGAGGGCTGCCGGGGCGCTCGTTGCCGCTGATCTCGCTGCCCAGCGCGGATCGTGAGCTGAGCCGCTTGGAACTGAGCCCGGTCGGATCATGGACTTAATGCCCTGCCAGCAGATACCCAGCGGCGGCCACTACGGTATGGACAGCACGGACGCACCTCCGACCGGGCTTGAGGAAGTGACTGGCTATGTCGACGGTGACGCGGAAGGTCAGGCTGACCGGCTGGGGGATGACCGAGCCGACGGTGGCGGACGTGGCGGAGCCCAAGTCGGCTGACGAGGTCGCGGTGCTGGTGAAGGGCGCCCAGGCGGCCGGGCTGATCGCGCGGGGACTCGGGCGCAGCTACAACAACGCCGCGCAGAACGGCGGCGGCCTGGTGCTGTCGACGGCCGGGATGACGCGACGTGCTGTCGTTCGATCCGGTGAGCGGCGTGGTCAGCTGCGAGGCCGGGGTGAGCCTGGAGCAGCTGATGACCAGGCTGCTGCCGCAGGGCTGGTTCGTGCCGGTGTCACCGGGGACCCGCAAGGTGACGGTCGGGGGCGCGATCGCGGCCGACGTGCATGGCAAGAACCATCACTCGGCGGGCAGCTTCGCCAGCCACGTGCGGTCGTTCGACCTGCTGACCGCCGACGGCGACGTGCGCACGGTGACGCCGGAGTCTGACGCCGACCTGTTCTGGGCGACCGCGGGCGGCATGGGGCTGACCGGGGTCATCCTGCGGGCCACCATCGCGATGAAGAAGGTCGAGACGTCCAAGCTGATCGTCGATACGGTGCGCACAGCCAACATCGACGACACGATGGCGTACCTGGCGTCGACCGACAAGGACTACGACTACACGGTTGCCTGGACCGACTGCCTGGCTGCGCGCGGCAGTCTGGGCCGGTCGGTGATCACCAGCGGCGACTTCGCCACGATCGACTGAGGTGCGCTACCGCAACCGCGCGCGGCCACTGGAGTTCAAGCCGTCCGCGCTGATCGGCGCTCCGAAGGTCTTTCCTTCCGGCCTGATCAACGCCCGCACGGTGGCGCTGCTGAACGAGGCCTGGTTCCGCAAGGCGCCGCGGCGTCGGACCGGCGAGATCCAGACCGTCGGCCAATTTTTCCACCCGCTGGACGGAATTTCGAACTGGAACCGGGTCTACGGCCCGGCGGGGTTCCGCCAGTACCAGTACGTGGTGCCGTTCGGCGCCGAAGACGTGGTGCGGCGGTCACTGGAGCGGATCAGTGCACTGCGCGCGCCATCGTTCGTCACCGTGCTCAAGCGCTTCGGCGCGAGCGACCAGGGGATGCTGTCGTTCCCCATGCCCGGCTGGACGCTCGCGCTTGACTTCCCTGCGCGCACGCCGTGGCTGAGCCGGCTGCTCGCCGAGCTCGACGAGCTCGTCCTCGAGGCGGGCGGGCGGCTCTACCTGGCCAAGGACTCCCGGATCCCGGCCGAGCTGATGCCGCGGATGTACCCGAGGCTGGCGGACTTCCGCCGGCTGCGGGCCGAGGTAGACCCGGCCGGGGTCTTCAGCTCGGACCTGTCCCGGCGCCTGGACCTGTGACGGCGCTGCCTGTGGCTGCGGAGCCTGTGACAGCGGGGGCTGTGGCAGCGGGGCCTGTGATGCCGGGGCCCGTGATGCCGGGGCGGCTCGGCGCAGCCGCCAGCTGAGGCAGCTCAGGCCGCCTGGCCCGCCGCAGCAGCCAGATGGCGACCAGCGCCGGGGGCACCGATGCCGCGAGCAGCACGAGCAGGTGCCGCAGCGGTGGATGCCCGAGGGTCGAGTCGACCAGGTAACGCAGCGAACCATGGGAGCGGACGAAGAAGCTCCCTCTTTCGATGCCGGGAAACTGGCCGCTGGCGAAGCCGCTTCCGAGGAGGTCGCCCCTGGCGAGCAGTTCCGGGATGGCGTATTGGGTCATGAGCAGGCTGGCGGCGAACAGGCCGCCCGGCCAGATCAATGTGGCCAGGAGCTTGTCTGGCCAGCGCCAGCGGGGCGAGACCCAGAGCAACACGACGCCGATCACCCAGGCAGGCCGCCAGAGAACTCCGCCGGCCAGCACGAGAAGCACGGCGACGAACTCCATCCAGCGTGCCTCGGCACCAGGTACGTGGCCGTCGACCGCCAGGACGACGTCCCTCGGCTCGCCGAAGCTCGCCAGCACCGTGGACATCGGGCGACCGGAGGCCTCGCTGCCCTCCAGGGCATCGGCGAGCCGGTCGCCGACCTGGGCCATGACCCACTCACGCCGGACGCGAGGCAGATGCCGAGCGGCCTTGCGGGCTCGGCTGAGGTAGCTGGCGATGCTCGAGTCGTCGTCGGCTCCCTGGTCGGCCTGGTCGGCCTCGCCTGCCTGGTCGGCCTCGTCCGCCGATTGAGCCAATTCTGGGTCCATGTACCGACAATACCGACAGTTGATCCAGGGCCGTTCCGGCTGTCCGCGGCGCTATCTCGTTACCGTCGAAAGTTTTACGTCTGACAGACGTAAAACTTTCGACGATCATGAAGCGGAGCGGAGTGCGCAGCTGGCGGAGCAAGGCCGGGGGGAACCTTGCCAGCCGCGGAGAATGAGTACCTCGGCGACTTGCCCGGCAACCCAGCACGGCCTGATCGTCAGCTCGCGGTAGCCATAGCGGAGCGTGATGATCCCGCTGGTTGCCGCGGCGTTGTCGCGCTGAATGTCGAGCCACCGAGTATCACCAGGATGTGCCACCCGGCCGTCCAACTCCACCGCGACGGCGTACTGGTCATACAGGACGTCGCGGTACTGACTCACGCCGTCCGGACAGGCCCTCGCCTGCCGAATTGACTTCGGCAAGCCATGCGGTGCCTCGACATTGCGGTGGTAGCGATACTCCAGCACCGAATGAAGCCCGGCCAGGTCGGGACTGAGTACGGCCGCCAGGTCGTTGCGCCAGCGTAACCGCGACCGCTGGCTCAGCGTCTCGCGGAGCCGGTCCTGAGTGGTGAGCCTGCGCCCGAGCGCCGACGTAATCCAGCCGATGGCGTCCCAGGCGTCGTCGGACTTGTCAGCCAGGTCGAAGACGGTCTCCTCAATCCTCAGTCTCGGCGGCAGGCGAGACGGGTGGGTGGCTTGCTCGGCACCTCGCCTGGCGTGCAGCACGACGCCTCGGATGGGCTTGACCTTCCTGCTGGCCGGAAACGTGACGTGGATCATCGTCGACGGCTTGTCGATGAGCCGGTCGAGTTCCGCCGCGGTCTGGTGACTCAGGGCTGCTCCTTGCCCCGCCCGCAGTACCGCCGCCCACAACGTCGCCTGGCGGTCCGCAGGACCAGAAAACGTCGCGTAGACGCCGGTGTGAAGTCGCTGCCAGCGTGCCAGCTCGAGCAGGGACTCGATCAAGTCCTTGGTCAGCCCTGCGGACAGTGCCTGGCGGCGGGTGATCACGCCGCGCTGATGCTCGGCGATATCGCGGAGCGGTAAGGACAATTCGGATGGCATACCAGCTAAGCATGCGCGGCATTCGGAGCCGGGCAACTGAGACCGAGGCTGCTGTGGATAACTCTCGCGTCAGCCGGTAACGATCCACAGCCGAGCCGGCCGTCGAGCGTGAGGCCTGCTTCCAGGTCCTGCCGTTCCAGTGCTCGATCAGCGGCTCGGGACGCTTGAGCGCTATCGAACCACGATGGCGTCGGCCGGGTCTCGGTCAGGCCGCGGCGCCGGCGCGGCCGCGGCGTGGCCGACGCCGACCGCGCCCATCGGCTCCCAGCCGTCGGGGAGGCTGAGCGCCGCCGCCGCGACCGGGCCGCAGAACAGGGTGCTCGATACCCAGCACGAGCCGAGCCCCTCGACCGCCAGCGCGACCAGCAGGTTCTGCACGCCGGCACCCATCGCGACCAGGAACATCGCCCGCTCGGCGGCGTTGCGGCGCTGGTCAGGGTAGGTGTGCGCGGCCTCGGCCGCGAGGCAGGGCACGATCAGCAGCGGCGCCCGGCGCAGCGGCTCGCCGCGCCGGGTCCGCCGCGCGATCTGTTCCTCGGTGAAGCCGTCGCCGCGCAGGTCGGTGACCCAGGCCGCGAGCATGTCGTCCAGCAGCCTGGTCCGTGGCCTGCTCGGACTCGACGATCGCGAACCGCCACGGCTGGCTGTGATGCGGCGCGGGGGCCGTCAGCGCGGCGGCGATCGCGCGCCGCACCGCGGCCGGGTCGACCGGCTCGGCGGTAAAGTCCCGCACGGTCCGCCGCTCGCCGAGCACGTCGGCCGCTCCGAGCCGGAACATGTCCTCCGCGGCCGGCCTGATCAGGGCCGCCGCGCCGGGGCCGTCAGCGCCGTATTCGCCGATGAGGTCGGTGTGGCTGATCGGGCCGTCTGCGCCGATGACAAGCTCGGCCAGGCCGCGCACGATCGCGACCGGGACCTGGTCGGTCTTGCCCTTGACCAGTTCGGCCGCCGCGGCGATCTCGTCGGCGACTGCCGCGATCGTCACCTCGAGCACGTTGCCGAAGCTGTCGGGCTGGCCCCGGTGGTCGCGCAGCGGTCGTACGCCCGCCGCGCCGATCGCCGCGTCGGTCTGGCCGTTTCGCCACGGGCGGCCCATCGTGTCGGTGATCAGCACGCCGATGGTCTTGCCGGTCTGGCCGGCGATGGCCTTGCGCAGCCGCCTGGCCGATCCGTCCGGGTCCTCGGGCAGCAGCACGACGGTGCCCGGCGCGGTGTTGGACCGGTCGACTCCCGCGGCCGCCATCACCAGGCCGTGCCTGGTCTGGGCGATCGTGGTCGGGCCGCGGCGCGCGACGATCCGTGACGGTCTCGGCCGCGATCGCGTCGTCACGGTCGGCGCTGAACACCCGGCCTTCGGCCTTGCTGACGATCTTCGAGGTGACCACCAGGATGTCGCCGTCGGCGAGGCCGGGCACGGCCGCCACGATCAGCTCGGCGAGGTTGGCCCCGGCAGTGATCTCCGGCAGTCCGCCAACGCCGGTGACAGTGATCTCGCTCATCAGGACAGCTCCCAGGCCAGGTCAATCGCCGACCTGGCGATCGCGGCCGTGGCGGTCGCGTCGGTCATGAACAGCGGCAGCGCCCGCACCGCGATCCCGGCGAGTTCGGCGTCCTGCACCGCGCCCGCGTCGGACGGTGTCGACCAGCCAGCCGTCGAGCAGGTCAGGACCGTAATGCGCCGCGACGGCGGACGCGGTCGTCTTGACCCCGATCGCCGCGAGGCAGGCATCGGCCATGCCGCGGACCGGGGCGCCGCCGATCACGGGGGAGACTCCCACGACCGTCTTGGCGCTGACCGCATCGGCGATTCCCGGGATCGCCGAGGATGATCCCGATACTCACGACGGGGTTGGACGGCGGCAGCAGGACGAAGTCGGCCCGCTCGATCGCATCGAGCACGCCTGGCGCGGGCTTCGCGCGCTCGGCGCCCGCGAGCGATGAAGCTCAAGCGCCGGAACCTTGGCGTGCATCCGGACCCACCACTCCTGGAAGTGCACGGTGCGCCGGCCAGCATCGTCGTCGATCAGCACATGAGTCTGGACGTCGTCGTCGGTCATCGGCAGCAGCGGTCACGCCGGGCCGCCACCGTTCGCAGAGCTGCCTGGTCACGGCCGACAGCGGCAGTCCGGCGTGCAGCATCGAGGTGCGCGCGATGTGGGTGGCGAAGTCGCGGTCGCCGAGGCTGAACCAGTCGGGTCCCGCGCCATAGGCGGCCAGCTCGGACTGCACGGTGTGGGTCTCGCCGGCGCGGCCCCAGCCCTGCTCCTCGCTGATGCCGCCGCCGAGCGTGTACATCACAGTGTCCAAGTCGGGGCAGACGTGCAGCCCGAACAGCCTGATGTCGTCGCCGGTGTTCCCGATCACCGTGATCTCGGCGTCTGGAGCGGCGATCCGCAGCCCGCGCAGGAACCGGGCGCCGCCTACACCGCCGGCGAGCAACGTGATGCGCATGCGCCCGAGTCTGCCAGCATCCGACCGGCCAGGCCCCGACCGGCCCGGCACCGACCGGCCCCGCCCCAACCGATCCGGCCCCAACCGGCTCGGCCCGGCCGGCCCGATCCGGCCGACCCAGGCCCGACCCGCCCGGGCCCCGATCGCCGCCATCAAGGCTGGGATCCCAGGATTCGCGGCGGACTTTCCCGTCATCACGGGCAAGCGGTCGAGCTTTATCACGTATCCGCCTTGACGTTTGGCAAGACACGCGGGTGTAATTTCATCAGTGTAATTCTCTGGCCGGCTTCGCCTGGGGTGCCAGGGAGCCGACGGGGGTAGCGAGGGGTGGAGGTGCGCTGTGACCGACGTAATCGTCACGCTTGTGCACGACGCGTTTGACATCGGCGCGGACGAGGCTGCGGAGCCGGCCTGGCAGGATCGGGCGCTGTGTGCCCAGACCGATCCTGAGGCGTTCTTTCCCGAGAAGGGCGGATCCACCAGGGAGGCGAAGCGGGTGTGCCGCAGTTGCGAGGTCCGTACGGAATGCCTGGAGTACGCACTTGAGCATGACGAGCGGTTCGGCATCTGGGGAGGCCTGTCCGAGCGTGAGCGCAGGCGGCTGAAGCGCGCGGCCGTCTAACGGCGACCCGGCCAGCCTGGCGGCCGCCCGCCTCGGCTCACCGGCAAGCTCGCCGTCTGCCAGTACCGTCCCCCGAGCTTCGCGTATCGTTCACAAGGAAACCCGGCCCGCCGGAAGGCCTGGCAGTCGTCGGCCCCGCGGGATAAACCCCCTGAGCAACAACCGGATCGCCTTGTCGCCGAACGAGTCTTATCCGCAGCACGTCGTGACCGCTGTCATCGTCGCCCACGACGGCGCCACCTGGCTTCCGCATGTCGCCGATGCCCTGCTCGAGCAGACCAGCCCGGTACAGCGCGTGGTGGCCGTCGACACCGGCAGCCGGGACCGCAGCGGGGCCGTGCTCGCCTCGAAGTTCGGTCAGGCGGCGGTCTTCGGCATGGACCGGTCGACCGGCTACGGCGCGGCGATCGCCAGGGCGCTGCAGCACCGCTCCGCGAACGTGCCGGTCGCCCGCGCCGCCGGGCGCGCAGTCGGCCGAGCGGATCGAGTGGCTCTGGCTGCTGCACGACGACTGCGAGCCCGCGCCGGACGCGCTTGAGCAGCTGCTGCGCGGCACGGTCGAGACCAGCTCGGCCGCGGTGCTCGGGCCCAAGCTGAGGGACTGGTCGAACCGCGAGGTGATCCTCGAGGCCGGCGTCACGCTCGACACGGCGACGAGGCGGGTGACCGGCATCGAGCCGCGCGAGGTCGACCAGGGCCAGCACGACGGCGATCGCGACGCACTCGCCGTGAGCAGCGCGGGCATGCTGGTGCGTCGCGACGTCTGGGAGCAGGTCGGCGGGTTCGACACCGGCATGGGCCTGTTCATGGAGGACATCGACTTCTGCTGGCGGGTGCACGCGGCCGGCTACCGGGTCAGGGTGATCACCGACGCGATCGCCTATCACCTCCAGGCCGCCACCAGGCACCGGCGCGCGGTGTCCGTCGGGCGCCGGGCCAGGATGCTCGATCGCAGCAACGGGCTGCTTACGCTGCTCGGGAACCTGCCGTTCCGGCAGATGATGATGGCGGCGGTCGGGCAACGTCCTGGTCTCGCTGCTGCGGATCAGCTTCTTCCTGCTCGCCAAGCGACTGGCCGCGGCCATGGACGAGATGACGGCCCTGGCCGCCGTGCTCTGCCATCCGTTCAGGCTGATCAAGATGCGCGGCGCGGCGCGCCCGCGGCCGGCGGGCCGCCTACAGCAGGGTCCGCGCGGACGTGCCCGCCCGGCCGGTCGGCCAGGCGCCTGGCCGAATTCGCGGCCTCGGCGCTGTCGAAGTCGCAGCCCGACACAGGCCGGTGCGCATCACGCGATCGGCTGACCCGACCGAAGACGACTCGATGCTCGTCGACAACGGGCTCGGCAGGCGGCTGCTGACCAGCCCTTCGCTGCTCGCGTTCATTCTGCTGCTCGTCGTCGCGCTCGCTGCCGGTCGCTCGCTGATCGGCTCGGGACCCCTCGGCGGCGGCTCCCTGGTGCCGTCCTGGGGCGGCGCTTCGGACCTGTGGGGCACTTACCTCCAGTCGTTCCACCCGGACGGGATCGGGTCGAGCGCCGCCGCACCGCCCTGGCTGGCGGTGCATCGCGGCCTTGGCCACCGTGCTGGCCGGCAAGCCGTGGCTGGCCGTCGACGTGCATCCTGATCGGCTGCGTGCCGCTGGCCGGGATGACCGCGATGCACGCCGTGCGGAAGGTGACCACGTCGGCGCGGTGCGGGTGTGGGTGTCGGTGACCTACGCGCTCCTTCCGGTCGCTACCGGTGTGATCGCCTCGGGCCGGTTCGGCACCGCGGTCGCGTTCATCCTGTTGCCGCTGATCCTGGCGCAGGCCGGGCGACTGGTCACCGGGTCAGGACGCGCAGGCCAGCCAGGGCCGCCTGGGCGACCGGGTTGCTCGTCGCGATCGGCGCCGCGTTCGTACCGCTGCTCTGGCTGATCACGTTCGCCGCGTGCCTGCTGGCCGCGGTCGTGTTCCGCGCCTCCAGGCGCGGCCTGCTGCGCAACCTGGCCATCGCGGCGTTCACCGCGCCTGTGCTGCTGCTGCCCTGGATCGCTGACGCTGTTCTCCCAGCCTGGCGACCTCCTGCTCGAGGCGGGCCTACCGCAGCAGGGAACGCCGGCCGGCGGTCTGCCTGCAAAGGCCCTGATGCTGCTCAGCCCCGGCGGCCCTGGGCTTCCGCCTTACTGGGTCACTGCCGGGCTCGTCGCCGTCGCGCTCGCGGCGCTGTTCGCCGGCCGCCGGCGCAGGCTCATCATCGCGGGGTGGGGGATCGCCCTCTCTGGGCTGCTTACCGCGATCGTGGCCAGCCACCTGGCGGTGCGGCCCGCCGACGGCGGCCCGGTGGTCGTATGGGCCGGGCTGCCGCTCGCGCTGGCTGCGCTCGGGCTGCTGCTCGCGGCGGCGGCCGGCGCCGACGCGCTCGGCAGGCTGCTGTCCGGCGCGCAAGGGCTGGCACGCGATCGCAGGCGGGCGCGGCGCGTGGGCGGCGCTGGTGGCGCTGGTCGCCTGCTCGGCGCCGCTGCTTGCCGCAGTCGCATGGCTCGGCTCCGGCGTCAGCGGCCCGATTCACCCGGTCAGCAGCCCGGTGGTGCCCGAACTCGTCGCCGTCGCCGCCGGCCAGGGCCGCCAGGTGCGCACCCTGGTGCTGCGATCGGCCGGACGGCGAGGTCTCTTACCTCCTGCTCCGGGGCCCGAGCCCCTCGCTCGCCGACACTGCGCTCACGCCGCCGCCTGTCGCGCTGACCGCGCTGAGCAAGATCGTCTCGACGCTGACCACCCCGAACGGTGGCCTTGCGACCGACCAGGCACGGCTGCTTGCCAGCTTCGACATCGGCTACGTCCTGGTCCAGGCGCCGGTCGACAAGCAACTGGCGGACGCGCTGAACAATGTGAGCGGACTGCGGCCGTACAGCACCACACCGAACTACTCGTTGTGGCAGCTCGAGGCGCCGCCGGCCAGGGTGACGGTCACCGAGCCGGACGGCACCGTGGTCGCCATCCCGTCCAGCCCGGTCGGCGTGTCGGCCGCCACGGCCCCGGCCGCTGGCGGCACGCTGATGCTGGCCGAGCCCGCAGGCGGCTGGAGCGCGTCGGTCAACGGGCATCCGCTGACGGAGATCCCCTCGCCGGCCGGCAGCTGGGCTCAGGCCTTCAGGCTGCCCAACGGCGGCGGCAGCCTGAGCATCTCTCACTCGGGCCTGACCAGGGACCTCATGCTCGTGCTCGAGTTGCTGGCCGTCGTGGTCGTTGCTGGCTTGGCCTTGCCGGGCATCCGGGTGGCAGAGCCTGAGGCCCTGTTCGCCGGGCCTGCGGCCGGAGCCGGGCCCGATGAGGCAGGTTCACGCGGTGCCGAGCTAGCCGGGGCGACCGCAGACGACGCGGACGCGGAACTGGCCTACCAGGGCGGCGAGGCGGCGGCTCGTGCCGTGGCCGGCCGCCGGGCCGGGCTGGTCGAGGCCGGGCAGGCCCGATCGCAGCGGCTGGCGCGCGGTGCGCGGAGCCGGGCAAGCCGGGGCCGCGCGGCGGCTCGCGACAAGGTCGCCAAGGGCAGGGCCGGTCGCGCGGCAGCCTCCACGGGCAGGCCAGGAGCCTCCCGCGGCGGCCTAGATGACGTCGCGGCCGGGGCGGCGGGCCTGGCCGCAGGTGCTGGCGCGCGGCGCGGACCGCGCGGCCGTGCGGGCGACGCGACCGGCCGCCGCGAGCGGCCGGAGACTGTTGAGCGCGAATCGAAGCTGGCGGAGGCGTGGCCGTACACCGGCGATGACGATCGCCCGGCCGACGGCAGGCTCGCCCAGGCCTGGCCGTACGCGGACGATGCCGAGCCACGCGGCGCTGACAGTCGCGCCGAGGCCTGGCCGCATTCGGCCGGTGCTGACCCGTACGCGAGCGGTCGCACCGACGTGCGTCGGCCCGACGAGCGCCCGCTGCCTGCCAGCGGCGATCGCGCGGACACCGGACCGCGTCGCGCCGCGGCTGGCGGACCGCCCGGACGGGCCTGGTCCGACCAGGACGTCGCTGATGATGGCTTCGGCCGAGGTCAGGGATCTTTTGCAACGGACATCCCGGGGCGGCCGTTCGACGATGGCGATCCTGAGCCTGGCGCTGGCCGCCGGTCCCCGGCTGCGCCCGTGCGGTCTCCGTCCGGCCGGTCGGCATCGGGGGACTGGCCATACCCCGACCTTGATGCCGACGCGCGGCGCGACCGCGATTCGGGCGCCGGGCGGTCACCGTCTGGCCGCTCGGCGGCCGGTGCGTGGCCCTACCACGACGCGGAACGGGGCGCCGGTGACGGTCGCGCCGCGGCGGGCCCGCTGGATCCGGGCTGGACTGGGGCGGATGTGCCGGATCGCGGTGTGCCGGATCGCGGTGTGCCGGATTGGGGCCCGTCGGATCGCGGTGTGGCGGATCGGGGCCTGCCGGATCGGGATTGGCCGGATCGCGACCTGACCGGCCGGGATCGGGCCGACCGGGCAGCCGGCGAGCTGGACCGGCCAGGCGGGGACCCCGGCGGCCGTGATCGGGCCGGCCGGGATAGCGAGCGGAGCACTCGCGCGTACCGGATCACCGGTGAGACGGGCGCTGGGGCCGGTTCGCGGCCGTATGACGACCAGGATCGGGGCCGCGGCGACGAGTGGCGGGGCGGGGACCGGGCGCTCGGCCGGGATCCTGTTTCCGGCCGGGACCCCCGCGCTCGGCCGGGACCCTGCGCTCGGCCGGGACCCTGCGCTCGGCCGGGACCCTGCGCTCGGCCGAGACTCCGGACTCGGCCTAGGCCCGGCCCCTGACCCGGGTGACCGCCAGCCCGGCAAGCAGCCGCGCGGCCGGTGGGGGGCCGGGCGCGGTGCGAGGCACGGCAGCCGCCGGCTCGGCAGCGAGCGGTCCGGTGGTGACCGGCCGGACAGCGGCCGGCGGGACAGTGACCGGCTGGAGAGTGACCGGCTGGAGAGTGACCGGCGGGACAGCGGCCGGCGGGACAGCGGCCCGCGGGACAGCCCGGAACGGTGGAGCATGCCAGCGCACGACGAGCCGCCGTCCGGCCCGATGAGGAGCCGGCGCGAGGTTCGGCGGTCGGACGAGCCTGCGGCCTGGGCGGGCGACGATGACGCGCTCGAGCCGTTGCCGCCTATCGACGGTCCAGGTCGGACGCAGAACCGGCGCAGCGCCTGGCAGCCGGCGGAGGACAGCGGCGAGTGGGGCGAGCCCGCACAGCGGCCAGGATCCGCGCTGGTCCGAGCGGCTGCCCGAGTATGACTACGAGCCCGAGTACGAGGGAGACACCTGGTGACGGCCCGCAAGGCCAGACCGGCCAAAGGCCGCCAAGTCGCGAACCGGCTCGTGCTGGCCTTCCTCGTGGTGCTCGCGCTCGGCGGGCTGTACGGCCTCGCCGGGCTGAGCCGGGCGGTGGTCCTGAATGCCGCGCCGCCGGTCGTGCCGGTGGGGCAGCTGGCGGTCACCTCCGCGTTGCTCGGCTGCCCGGCGCCCGGATCGGCGGGGGTTACGGGCGGGAACATCGCCGAGGCCAGCGCCCCGGCCAGCACCGGCAGCGGCCAGGTGGCGCTGACGGCGCTTGACCCCGCCGCCAAGACGCAGCCCCCAGCCGCGGTGAGCACGTCCCCCCAGCCCGGCCAGCTGACCGTGAAGACCATCGGCGCTGCACCGGCTGCGCCGGCAAAGGTGACGGCCATGCAAGCCAAGGCCGGCGGCCTCGTGCCGACCAGCCTGGGCAGAGGCGGGCTCATCATCTCGGCCACCGGGTCGGACGCGCAGGGATTCGATGTCGAGCAACTGAGCCCCGGTGGGCTCCCGACCGCCCGCTGCCAGTCGCCGGGCTCGGACTTCTGGTTTGTCGCACCAGAGACGACGAAGATGCACACCGAGCTCTACTTGTTGAACGCCGACAGCACGCCCGCCGACGCAGGCGTCAGCGTCCAGACCGACAACGGGTCGCTAGTCAGCTACTCCGGACTCCGGGATCACGGTGCCGCCGCACGCGATGATCGTGCAGAGCCTGGATAAGCTCGTCCGCTCGGCGAAGGCTGCCGCGTTCCACGTGACCACGATTTCGGGCCGCGTCGTCGCCGCCATTCGCGAGACCGACTCGATCGCCAAGCCGGGAGCCTGGCTGCCTGCCGCTCAGCGTCCGTCGACCACCCAGGTGCTGACCGGCCTGCCGGCCACGACTGGCACGCGCGAGCTGTTGATCACCGTGCCGGGTCGCCGCGGCGGCGAGGGTCAACGTGACCGCGGTGACCCCGCGCGGGTCTTACCAGCCCACCGGCGGACGCGGCATCAGCCTGCTTGGTCACAGCGCTACCGGAATCTCGATTCCGGCACTCAGCGGGAGCCCGGGCTCGATCAAGATCACCGCGAATGTCCCGGTCACATCCGTGCTCGAGATCTCTGGCGGGCCGTCAGGTTCGCCCGGCGCCTTCATCGGCGGTTCCGACCCCGATCACCGAGCAGGGCGTCATCGCGGCCAGCCCGGTCGGCGCGGCAGGCAAGAGCGTGCTCGTGCTGTCCGCTCCCGGGCACAGCGCGAGCGTCAGGATCGCGCAGGCGGTCACGGGCACCGGGCTGACCGGGCAGTCAGGCCAGGTCGTGCAGATACCCGCGAAATCGGCCGTCAAGGTGCGGATCGGCCTGCCCAAGCATTCCGGCGGGACCACGGTGCTGGCGCTGCTCGTGACCCCGATGCCGGGGTCGGGGCCCGTCTATGCGGCCCGCCTGGCTGTCGTCGGCGGCGTCGTGCAGACGGTTCTGCCCTTCATCTCGTCGCCAACCAGGGTCAATCTGCCCGACGTCAGGTTGTCCCTGCTGCGAGTGCTCGGGTCCTGAACTGCCAGGCGTGGCCGCGCGCCGCCGGGCCGGGCCGGGCCGGATCAGTCGTCGTCAGGGTAACCAGGATCGATCGCCTGGGGATCGAGTCCCAGCAGCCGGGCGAACTCCTCGATCACCACGTCGAGCACCAGCTCGCCGAGTTCGTCTTCGCCGTCCGCGCGCGCGAGCAGCGGCCTGCGGTACAGCACGATTCTGGCCGGCCTGGCCGGACGGGCCGGGTCGCCGGGCTCGGGCCAGGCCGGGTCGAGCCTGGCCAGCGGGACCGGATCGGCATCATCGGGCAGCAGGTCAACCGCTGGCGTGTCGGCCGCAGGAACCTCCTCGACCGCGAACTCGACACCGGCGAGCTCGGACTCCCAGCGCGGCTCGAGCTGAGCGACCGCCTGCAAGCACGAGCTCGTCGAAGCGCTCGGCACGGCTGCGGTACAGCGGCGACCCGGCCGGGGCCAGCGGCCCGCGCAGGCCGCGTCCGTGCCGGTCCCGCCGCCGGATCCTCGCAGTCGCCGGAGGTCGGCTGTCAGCCGGTCGCACAATCACACAGCGTAACTCAGATGTGCGTCCCCGGCCGGCTGTGGCCGGGCAAGACACGATCGCGCAGAGTGCCCCGGGTGATGGCGTTACCGCCATGGGTACCGATACCGTCAGCGGTTGTGAGCGAACTACGCGGCCTCGTTGTCAGCGGGGCGCGGCGGCGCTCTAGTGGTCAATCCTGCACCGCAGCCTGGCCAGGTGCAGTGTCGGTGCCCGGCCCGGCCGGCCGCACCGCGAACGGAGCCGTGAGCGAGGTGGGTCGTTGAGTTCGCGCCGCTGCTCCCGGCCCGACGTGCAAGCGCAATGCCGTGTGCACGCTGACCTACGTGTACCGGGACTCTACGGCCGTTCTGGGGCCGCTCGCCGCCTACGTCGAGCCGCACTGTTACGACCTGTGCAGCCCGCATGCCGACCGGCTCACGGCGCCGCGCGGCTGGGATATCGTGCGGCTGCCGCTCGCGCCGAGCCAGGAGGCCGCAGCCGACGACCTGGAGGCGCTGGCCAACGCCGTCCGCGAGGCCGCGGTTCCCCGGGCGGGCGGGGCCGAGCCGGTCGGCCAGGGGATCGAGGTCGGCAGGCGCGGCCACCTGAGGGTGCTGAGGTCGGCGCCGCCGGAGCGCGGCCGGCCGGGCTAGCCGCGGCCGGCTGGGCTTGCCGCGGCGCTGGGCCGCGCCGGGGACAAAGCGGCGCCGCCGCGACTCAGCCCAGGCACTCCCGTGCGTGGCCGTGCGCATCCCGCCAGGCCAGGACCGGTAGTCTGGCGGCCTGGAACGGCAGGCGCTACGCCAGCAAGGGCGGCATGCACCGGGATAGTCGGGAGAGGCAAGGCCGAGAGAGTGGCCGACTACGCGAAGATCTTCAAGCCCTACGACATCAGGGGCCTGGTGCCTGATGAGCTTGACGAGGGCGTGGCCGAGGCCGTGGGAGCCTCGTTCGCGACGATGACTGGCGCGTCGGCCGTCGTGACGGTGCACGATATGCGGACGTCCTCGGAGCCACTGGCCGCGGCGTTCGCGCGCGGGGTCACCGCCACGGGAGCCGACGTGGTGGACGGCGGCTTGGGTTCCACCGACATGCTGTACTACGCGAGCGGCTGCCTCGGCCTGCCAGGAGCGATGCTCACGGCGAGCCACAACCCGGCGAGGTACAACGGGATCAAGC
Source organism: uncultured Actinomycetota bacterium (assembly GCA_963720595.1). Classification (GTDB taxonomy): domain Bacteria; phylum Actinomycetota; class Actinomycetes; order Streptosporangiales; family Streptosporangiaceae; genus Chersky-822. The sequence continues at coordinate 606,490 of CAVRFY010000002.1, forward strand.
TCTGCCGGGCCGGCGCTAAGCCGGTCGGCCAGGACACCGGCCTGGCCGAACTTCGCGAGATGGCCAGCGCCGGGGTAGCTAACTCCGCCGTGGCCGCGGGCTCCGTGCGGCGCACGGACCTGCTCACGGGGTACGCGGACTACCTCAAGTCCCTGGTCGACCTGTCCGCCATCCGGCCGCTGAAGGTGGCCGTGGACGCGGGCAACGGGATGGCCGGGCATACGGTGCCGAAGGTGTTCGCCGGGTTGCCGATCGACCTGCTGCCCCTCTATTTCGAGCTTGACGGCTCGTTCCCCAACCATGAGGCGAACCCGCTCGAGCCCGCCAACCTCGCCGACCTGCAGCGTGCCGTCGTCGCTTCATCGGCCGACATCGGGCTGGCCTTCGACGGCGACGCCGACCGGTGCTTCGTCGTGGACGAGCGCGGCGTGATCGTGTCCCCGTCGGTCCTGACGTCGCTGATCGCCGTCCGCGAGCTAGCCAGGGAACCCGGCGCGACGATCATCCACAACCTGATCACGTCCAGGGCCGTGCCCGAGTTCGTCGCCGAGCACGGCGGTACCGCGGTACGGACCAGGGTCGGGCACTCGTTCATCAAGGCCGTGATGTCCGAGCGAGGCGCGATCTTCGGCGGCGAGCACTCTGGCCACTTCTACTTCAGGGACTTCTGGTTCGCCGACTCGGGGATGCTCGCCGCGCTGCACGTCCTGGCCGCGCTGGGCGGCCAGGACAAGCCGCTGTCCGAACTGCTCGCCAGGTACTCCAGGCACGTGGCGTCGGGCGAGATCAACAGCGAGGTCGCCGACCAGGCCGCGGCGACGGCGAAGGTGCGGGCGGCGTTCATCGGGCGGCCGGAGGTTAGCGCCGACAACCTGGACGGGCTGACGATCACGGCCGCCGAATGGTGGTTCAACCTGCGCCCGTCGAACACCGAGCCGCTGCTGAGGCTGAACGTGGAGGCGGCCGACGACGCGACGCTGGCTAAGGTAACTGACGAAGTACTGCACATCGTGCGGGATGATGCGTAGTGCGCGTTGTGCCCGCGACCACCCTGGAGAACCGGTGAACATCGACGACTGGCTGCTTGAGATCCTCGCCTGCCCGAAATGCCATGCGCCGCTGCGCGCCGACGAGGTGGCCAGCGAACTCGTCTGCACCGGCGCCGACTGCGGGCTGGCCTACCCGGTCCGCGACGACATCCCGGTGCTGCTGATCAGCGAGGCACGCGATCCGGCCGCCAGCTAGCTCGCGGCGATGAGTGCGGAAGGCGGGCACGGCGACAGCCCGCGGGCGGTCATCGCGGCGCTAGCCGCTAACCTCGGCATCGCGGTGACCAAGTTCGTCGCGTTCGTGATCACGGGGTCGGCCTCGCTGCTGGCCGAATCGGTGCACTCGGTCGCCGATTCGGGGAACCAGGTGCTGCTGCTGATCGGGCGGACCAGGGCCAGGCGGGAGGAGACCGAGCAGCATCAGTTCGGGTTCGGCGCGGAGCGCTACGTCTACGCGTTCATCGTCGCCGTCGTGCTGTTCGTGGTCGGCGCGATCTTCTCGCTGTACGAGGGCATCAGCCGGATCATGCATCCGGAGGAGGTGCTGTCGCCGGTCGTCGCGTTCGCGGTGCTTGGAGTGGCGATCGTGCTTGAGGCGTTCTCGTTCCGGACGGCTATCAGCCGAGTCGAACCGGTCCCGCGGCGGGGCCAGGCTGGCGCGCCTTCATCAGGCACGCCAAGGCTCCCGAGCTTCCCGCCGTCCTCCTCGAGGACACGGCGGCGCTGATCGGCCTGGGGTTCGCGTTGGCCGCCGTGACGCTGTCGACGATCACCCACGACGGCAGGTGGGACGGAGCGGGTTCGATCGCGATCGGCGCCCTGCTCGGGTGCGTGGCGGTCGGTGTTCGCCGTCGAGATGAAGAGCCTGCTGATCGGGGAGTCGGCCAGCCCGGACATGCAGCGCGCGATCGTCGCAGCGATCGAGGGCGGACCGCCGATCGACCGGGTGATCCACCTGCGCACCCTGCACGTCGGGCCGGATTCGCTGCTGGTGGCCGCCAAGGTGGCGGTCCGCCGCGGCGAGCTGGCCGAGGCGATCGCGGCCGGCATCGACGACGCGGAACGCAGGGTCAGGGCGGTCGTGCCGATCGCCGGGCTGATCTACCTCGAGCCCGATCTGTATGAGGCGACGCGGCAGGATGCGGCCGACCCCGCGGTGCGAGCCGTGCGGGCCGCGCGTATCCCGCGCCGCAAGCAGTGATCAGATCCCCGACCAGATCCGCGCGGTGAAAGCGGTGGCCTGCCCGGGCCGGGCGGGCCGAGCTCACCTGAGCAGGCGGACTGCCCCGCTGACGGCCGAGGCGGGATCCGCACCGGGCTGAGCCCGCCGGCCAGCGCCGTCGGGCGCCCGGCCAGCGCTGCCGGCCGCGCGGCCAGCGCTGCCGGCCGCGCGGCCAGGCCCGGCCTGGACGCCCGTGCGACGCCCCAGCCGAGGAGCGCGAGCAGCCCGGCGGCACCGGCGAGGATGTAGCTGTTGCCCGCGACGAACTGGAAGCCGTGCCAGGGCAGAGGTTGCTTCATCGGCACGTCGGCGAGCCATTCGAGGTCGCGCTTACTGCCCGTGAGGTACGGCACCACTGGGCCATTTCACGAACGTGAGCGTGACCAGCCCGGCCGCTCCCAGCCACCAGCCGCGGGCGGCGCCGCGGGCACGCCATGCCGCCGCGGCCAGGGCGGCGAGCCAAGGCCCGACCCACACCCAGTGGTGCACCCAGCTGATCGGCGAGATCAGCACCCCGGTCAGCGCGCAGGTCAGCAGGCCTAGCATCGGGAATCCGTCGTTGTACAGCCAGGTCGCGCACAGCAGCCCGAAGGCGCCGGTCAGCAGCGCCGCCAGCAGCCAGGGCGTGGCGGCGTCCTGGGTGTGCAACGTGAGCCTGCTCAGTACGCCGCGCAGCGACTGGTTCCACGCCGAGGCGAAGAAGAACGGGGCGTTCGCGCGCGGGGCGCCGTTGACCCGGTCGAGCAGGCCGCCGCCCCAGTACGTCGCCGAGAGGCCCGGCATGACGGCGAAGCCGATCCCTACGGTTGCGGCGAACGCGCCGGCGGCGACCGCTGCCTGCCGGAACCGTCGGGTCATCAGCAGGTAGGGGATGAAAATCAGCGGCGTCAGCGCGATCCCGGCCGCGATCCCCGTCGCCGCCCCGATCCACCAGCGTGCATCCTCGTCCCCGGTTCGGCGCAGGTCCCAGATGATGGCCGCCATCAGCAGCAGGTTGATCTGGCCGAGACCCAGGTTGGACTGCACCGGCTGGGTCCACAGGGCGACGGTGCCGACGAGCAGCGCCGTCCCGGCCCTGACCGGCCCGTTCGGCAGGCCGGCCGAATCCAAGGTCAGCCAGATCGCGGCGATGAGCGCGCCGAGACTGAGGGCCGTCATGCCCCAGTGCAGCACCACCGGCGTCAGGAATGAGATCAGAGCGAAGATCCCCGCGGCGAACGGCGGATAGGTGAACGGATTGCCGCCGCGCGGGGACACCCAGTCGTAGAGCGGCACCGGCTGGCCGGACCTGAAGTGGTAAACGTGCCGCACGATCAGCCCGCCGTCGCGGTAAATGTCCAGGTCGAACATCCGCGCCAGGAACGACGGATCGGCGGCGTGCAAGCCGAATCCGGCCAGCGCGGCGGCGAACGCTGCCGCCCCGATGAGCAGGAGCGCTGTGGCGCCCGGCCGTGCCCCGCTGTCGCTGGCTTGCCGGTTGCGGCAGCGTCCGCGGGGCGGCCCGCCGCGGTCGCGCCCGCCGGCCGGTCAGACGCAGGCGGCGCCGTCGTGCGGGCGGCATCGGCAGGCGAGATGCGGACGTGCCTGGCGCGGTATGTCATTCGTCCGTCGTCCTTCCGCGAAGTCAGCCGGCCAGTTTCGGGCAGCGGCGAAGACGCGTGCGGCGCCGAACGCGGCGAAGACGCGTGCGGCGGCGAAATGGCGCGAGATACGTTGATGAGCTCATTCCCGCAGGTGACGAGATCGCCCGCAGGAGCGGTGTACCCGAGCCTTAATCCGGCAATCTCCTGTTCACGTCAACTAACGACAGGATTTGGCAAGCGGAATGCTCATCCGCGGGCAATGCGCGGCGCGATCAGCGGACCCGCCCGGTTGGGACCCGGCCAGGCTGTGCCCGGCCCGGCTGGCGCCGCGCCGCTGCGGGAGGCACGGCGGGATTGCCGAGCAGCCGGAGCGCGCGCTCCTTCTCGAAATCCATCGCCATCGCGGGGAGCGGCCTGATCCGGCCGATCCGTCGGCCAAGCTCGGCGACCTGGGTGCGTGCGGCCGGGTCGGCCAGCACCCGCAGGCCGAACGCGAGCTCGGCAGGGCTGATGTCGTACCGCTGCTCGATCGCCAGTCCCAGGGCCACCGCGTCCAGGTCCGCCGCGTCGAACTGCCGGTGCAGGCCCGCCGCGCTCCGCGCCCGTACGGCCGGCAGCAGCCCGAGCGCCTCCCGGTACCTGAGCATCCGCGGAGTGATGCTCAGCCGGCGAGAGGCCTCCGTGATGCGCATGACCACAATTCTAACAAATTGTTGTCAGGAACGGCCCTCCCCGGGTGCGAGGAGCCGCCGCCGTCCCGTACCGTCGGAGAAACCGATGCCCGATGACGAGGAGCGCAGATGTCCGCCGAGCCCGTTCCGTTCAAGGTTGCTGACCTATCGCTGGCCGAGTTCGGCCGGAACGAGATAAGGCTGGCCCAGCATGAGATGCCAGGCCTGATGTCGCTGCGTGAGGAATTCGGGGGCTCGAAGCCGCTGGCCAACGCGCGGGTCACGGGGTCGCTTCACATGACGGTGCAGACGGCCGTCCTGATCGAGACGCTGGTCGCTCTCGGCGCTCAGGTCCGCTGGGCAAGCTGCAACATCTTCTCGACCCAGGACCACGCGGCCGCCGCAGTCGCGGTCGGCCCGGACGGTACCCCCGATGACCCGCGCGGCATCCCGGTCTTCGCCTGGAAAGGCGAGACGCTGCAGGAGTACTGGTGGTGCACCAACCAGGCGCTGACCTGGCCGGACGGGCACGGTCCCAACATGCTGCTCGATGACGGCGGCGACGCGACGCTGCTCGTGCACAAGGGTGCCGATTTCGAGGCGGCCGGCCAGGTGCCCGCCGGCGCCGACGACGACTCGGAGGAGTGGCAGGTCATCCTCGGCCTGCTCAGGGATTGCATGGCAGCCGACCCGGTCAAGTGGACAAAGGTCGCCGGCCAGGTACTCGGCGTGACCGAGGAGACCACGACCGGCGTGCACCGGCTCTACGAGATGGCCAGTGCGGGAACGCTGCGGTTCCCGGCGATCAACGTCAATGACTCGGTCACCAAGTCCAAGTTCGACAACAAGTACGGCAGCCGGCACTCGCTGATCGACGGCATCAACCGGGCCACGGACACGCTCATCGGCGGCAAGGTCGCCGTCGTCTGCGGCTACGGCGATGTCGGCAAGGGGTGCGCGGAGTCGCTGCGCGGGCAGGGCGGGCGCGTGATCATCACCGAGATCGACCCGATCTGTGCGCTTCAGGCCGCGATGGACGGCTACCAGGTCGCTGACGCTCGAGGACGTGGTCGCCAGCGCCGACATCTTCGTGACCGCGACCGGGAACCTGCACATCATCACGGCCGAGCACATGAGCCGGATGAAGCACCAGGCGATCGTCGGGAACATCGGGCATTTCGACAACGAGATCGACATGACCGGGCCTGGCCAGGCTGCCCGGCATCCGGCGGAACATCATCAAGCCGCAGGTCGACGAGTGGGTGTTTCCCGACGGGCACTCGATCATCGTGCTGTCCGAGGGCCGGCTGCTGAACCTCGGCAACGCGACCGGGCACCCGAGCTTCGTCATGTCGTCCAGCTTCACCAACCAGGTGCTGGCCCAGATCGAGCTGTTCACCAGGACCGACGAGTATCCGCTCGGCGTGCACGTGCTGCCCAAGCATCTCGACGAGCGGGTCGCGCGGCTGCACCTCGACGCCCTCGGCGTCAGGCTCACCGAGCTGAGCAAGGAGCAGGCCGACTACATCGGCGTCCCGGTCGAAGGCCCCTACAAGTCCGACCACTACCGCTACTGACAGCGCCGAACAGCTTCTGCGGCCCTTTGATGTCGCTATAGCGGCATCACGGGGCCGCAGATGTCGTTGCGATCGCGGGGTGGCGGGGCCAGGAGCGCTGCCAGCGGGGACAAAGTGATGGGTGGGGTTGGAGTGAGTGGTGGGGCTCAGGCCGAGGGTGGGTTTGGGTCGGACATCGCCGACCCGGGGCTCGCCGCGGACGGGCTGGCCAGGATCGCGTGGGCAGAGCGCGCGATGCCGGTGCTCGGCCTGCTCCGCCGAGGAGTACGCGGCCAAGCAACCGTTCGCGGGGCGCTCGGTCGCGGCCTGCCTGCACATCACCGCGGAGACCGCCGTCCTGGTCGGGCTGATCACGGCGGCCGGAGGCCGGGTGCACCTCGCCGCGTCGAATCCGCTGTCCACCCAGGACGACATCGCGGCAGCGCTGGCGAGTCAGCCAGGGGTGTTCGTTAATGCCAAGACGGGAGTGGACAGGGAGACCTATTACGCCCATCTGCACCGGGCCCTGGACGGGGTGCCCGACCTCGTCGTGGACGACGGCTGCGACCTGGTGAACACGCTGCACGCCGAGCGCCCCGACCTGCTGCCGGGAGTGGCCGGCGGCTGCGAGTCGACGTCGACCGGGGTCGCGCGGCTGCGCAGGATGGCGGCGGCCGGAACGCTGGCCTTCCCCGTCGTGGCCGCGGACGCGTCGGTGACCAGGCGGATGTTCGACAACGGTTATGGAACCAGTCAGTCGGTCATCGACGGGCTGTTGCGGGCCACGAACATTCTGCTGGCCGGCAAGACGGTCGTGGTGGCCGGTTACGGCTCGTGCGGGAGCGCCATCGCCGACCGGGCGGCCGGACTGGGCGCCCAGGTGATCGTCACCGAGGTCGATCCGGTCCGCGCGCTGGACGCGATCATGCGCGGGTACCGGGTGCTGCCGATGGCGGACGCCGCGCCGGCCGGAGACGTGTTCATCACGGCGACCGGATCCCGCGACGTGATCGCCGGCCCGCATCTTGAGGCCATGCGCGACGGCGCCGTGCTCGCCAACGCCGGCCATTTCGACGTGGAGATCGACGTCCGCGCGCTCGGCTGACCTTGCCGTCGAGATCAACCGCGGCATGCGGCCCGCACGCGGACGAGTACGTGCTGGACAGCGGCAGGCGGCTGATCTTGCTGGCCGACGGCAGGGTCGTGAACCTGATCGCGGCCGAGGGCAACCCGGCCGCCGTGATGGATCTCTCGTTCGCCGCCCAGGCGCTGCGCTGGTGTGGCTGATCAGCGGCGGGAGCGGGCTGGCCGCTGGCGTGCATCCGATGCCTGCCGCGATCGACGCGCAGGTCGCCAGGCTGACCCTGGCGGCCTCGGTGCCAGAATCGACGAGCTGACGGCCGCTCAGCAGGAGTACCTGGCGTCGTGGCAGCAGGGAAGCTGATGATATTCATGATCGCGGGGACTTTAACGGCTGATAATCCCGCATTCTCCCCGCTGAAGGCCTCCCTGTATTGGCAGGAATGGCCACGGTATCCGGTTTCAGGTATGGAAATTTGATCCTCGTTTTCAGTTCATCGCCTGGCTGATGGCACCCTAGAGGCATGACGACGGACGCATCGCGGCTGAGCCGCTGCTGCCCGGATTGCGCGCGCCAGGCAACCGGGTCAGCCGGCGCGCGATCAGCTACTGGACGGCCAGGGCCGCGCTCAGCGGAACCGGCATCGTGGTCGCCGAGCTCGCGTTCGCCGGGATGAGCGGCTTTCCCGCGATCTGGCGGGCGGCCATCGTCGCGACCGCCGTCCTGGCCGGGCTGCACGCGCTGATCATGCCGCGCTGGCGGTACCGGCGTGCACCGCTGGGAGGTCACCGACCAGGCCCTCTACACCAGGGCCGGCTGGTTCTCGGTGCACTGGCGGATCGCCCCGATCAGCCGGATCCAGACGATCGACAGCCACCGGTCGCTCGGAGAGCGGATCTTCGGCCTGGCCAACGTGACGGCGACGACGGCATCGGCGGCCGGCCCGGTCCGCATCCACGGACTCGACCGGCAGCTCGCCGACCGGCTGCTCGACCAGCTGGCCGTGGCGACCGGCAGAACGCCTGGCGACGCCACATGACGGCTCCCGGAGCTGACCGGCGGATCCGACGAGGCCGCGATGGCGCCGCCGCCCGGCACGGGACTGCCCAGCCTGCCCGGCACGGGCCTGCCCGGCGACGGGCCTGCCCGGCCTGCCCGGCCTCGACGCGGGCTGGCAGCGGCTGAGCCGGCGGAGCATGGTCGTGCGGCCGCTGACCGACCTGGTCCAGGCTGCTGCCCCTGCTGGCCGGCCTGCTGATCCTGCACACGCGCACGGCAGCGGCCTGGCCTGGGGCGTCGCGCGTCCGTGATCGCCGTCGTCACGGGCCTGGTGCACTGGGCGACGACGCGGTACCTGATCACCGACGAGCGGGTCTACCTGCGGCGCGGGCTGCTGAACCAGAAGATCCTGTCGGTGGCCAGGGACCGGATCCGTACCGTTGACGTGACCGCGCACCTGCTGCACCGGGTGCTCGGCGTTTGCCGGGTCAGCATCGGTACCGGCCGCAACAACCTGCGATCTGGCGAGAGCTTCCACCTCGACGGCGTGACCAGGTCCGATGCCGAGTCGCTGCGGATCGATGCGTCCTGCTGTCGCCGGCGCCGAATCGGCTCCGGCCGAACCCGTTCTGATCGAGCTCGCTACGGCCGAGCCCGCGCCGGCGGCCCGCGCTGGCCGAGCCCGCGCTGCGCCGAGCCCGCGCTGGCCGAGCCCGCCCTGGCCGAGCGCCGCACCGGCCGAGCCCGCGCGGCCGACCTGTACCACGGAGATCCTCAGGCTGCGCCTGGCCTGGCTGCGGTTCGCGCCGCTCACCATGACCGGCCTGGTCGTGCTCGGCGTGCTGTTCGGGGCCGTCATCCAGATCACGAACGCCACCGACATCAACCTCGCGGCCACCGGCCCGGTCCAGCAAGTGGTGGCCGACTTCACCGCGTTCAGCGTTGTGCAGCGCCTGCTCGTCGGCGGCGCCATCGTGCTGCTGGCCGGCTACGTGCTGATCGCGATGGTCGGCTACATTGCCGTGTTCTGGAAGTTCAGGCTGGCCGAGCCAGGGCACCGAGCACGCTGCGGGTCACCCGGGGCCTGCTGTCGGTCCGGGCGACCACGATCTCGCTGGAGCAGGCTGCGCGGGGTCGAGATCAGCGAGTCGCTGCTGCTGCGGGCGGCTCGCGGCGCCCGGTGCATCGCGATCGCCACCGGGCTGCACGTCGGCCGTGGCGCCGAACGCGAGGGCTCGGTGCTGTTGCCGCCCGCGCCGCGAGCCGTCGCCCGGCAGGTGGCGGCGCGCCGTGCTCGGGCTGGCTGAGGACCTCTGCTCGGGACCGCTCGTGCCGCACGGCCCGGCGGCCCGCCGGCGCCGCTACCTCCGCGCACTCGCCGCGACGTCGCTGATCATCGCCGCGATCTGCCTGGCGACGCGGGCGCAGCACGGACCCGCCTGGGTCTGGATCGGGTCCTTCGCGCTGCTGCCTGGCGGCGCGCTGATCGCGGCGGACAGGTACCGGAGCCTTGGGCACCGGCTGGCCGGCGGCTGGCTGGTCACCAGGACCGGCAGCCTGGCGCGCCGCCGCAACATCATCTCCACCGACGCGATCATCGGCTGGCGGATCCACCAGACCTGGTTCCAGCGCCGCCAGGGCCTGGTCACGTTGACCGCCACCACGGCCGCCGGCCAGCAGCACTACTCGGTACGTGACGTTCCCGTCGCCGAGGGGCTGGCGCTCGCGGCGGCCGCGACCGGCGACCTGCTGGTGCCGTTCCTGCAGGCGCTGCCGGGCCAGGACTTATCCGGGCATTCTTCCCTAACAACTCCACGCGCGACCGTTGCGGGCAGCTGACATCCGGTTCAGACGGGCGTGGCGAAGCCGTGGTCCTCGGGCTGGTCGGGCTTGGCCGAGCGTGACGAGGTCGTCAGGGCCGAGCGGGAGCGTCCGCGCCGGAGCCTGGACTGGCGGCGGCGGCAGGTGCCTGCGCCGGTGTCCGCACGGGTGCCTGGGCTGTCGGCTGGGCGGGTGCCTGGGCGGGTGCCTGGGCTGGATATCCCTGCCAGCTGGACATGCGGGCCTGCAGCCTGGCCTGCTCCCGTTCGCGGCGGACGGCGAGCACCGCGGCGAGGAACGCGGGCGCATCGGTCCCCGGCGGAGGCGGCGGGCTCACCTGGGCGGCGACCGCCGACGCCAGCTGATGCCCGAGCTGCTCGCTGGCCGCTGGGCGCAGGTCGTAGAACCGGCGCAGGTAGCTGCTCGCCGCGGCGGCCGTCTGGTCGGAGAGCCTGGACAGCTCGAGGTGCTGCGCCCAGTCGAGCCAGCGGCGGCGGGATCACGGTGAACACCGGCGCGAGGTCGGGCCGCGGACGGTACCCGCTCCTGGATCACGAACGTCCCGGCGAACATGTCGCCGAGGCGCTTGCCCTTCGCGGAGACCATCGAGGTGATCAGCCCGGCGGGGATCCCGATCAGGTTGAACGGCGGCAGCCAGACCTCGACGAACGCGGCGGCGAGCGCGCGGACCAGCGCCTGCCTGAACCGCTCGGGACCGCCGTCGTCGCTGACCACGCGGATGCCGAGCGCCATCTTGCCGAGGGTCTTGCCGCGACTGAGCGTCTCGAAGATGACCGGATAGCCGATCACCACGAACATCATTCCGGCGAGGTAGACGGCGGCGGCGGACGCCGGGTTCAGGTGGCTCGGCCGAGCTCGAGGAGACGACGATCGCCAGGAAGATCAGGACAGGTATCTGGACGAGCCATGTCGACCAGGAGCGCCAGGATCCGGCTCGGAAAGCGGGCGACGGCCAGGTCGAGAACGACCGCCTCGCCCGTCACCACCTCGGCCACTGTTCCTCCGGATTCGGCCGCAACGTCGGCATTGACGGTCCGGGCCAAGACTATCCAGTATCCGGGCTGTAGTCTCCAGCCGTGGATCTGGAGGTCTTCGTCACCGAGCACGGGCGGAATGGGCCAGGCTCGACTCGCTGACCAAGCGCCGTCGCCGGCTGTCCGGCGAGGAGATCGACGAGCTCGTCGGGCTCTACCAGCGCACGGCTACCCAGCTGTCGGCGCTGCAGTCGGCCGGGCTCGATCACGTGCTTGCCGGCCAGGCTGTCTGGTCAGCTGGCCAGATCACGTGCCGCCGTGAGCGGGGCGCAGGGTTCTGGATGGCAGGCCGTCGGCAGGTTCGCCACCGTCTCCTTCCCGGCGGCCGCCTACCGGGCGCGGTGGTGGTGGCTGGGCTGCGCAGCGGGTTCGGTGCTGGTCGCGGCTCTGATCGGCTGGCGGGTCGCCGGCTCGCGTGCGCTGCAGGCCAGCCTGCTGCCGCGGTCGGCGGCGGCGAAGCTCGTGCACCATCAGTTCCGGCACTACTACTCGGCCTACGACGCCCAGTCGTTCGCGGCGCACGTCTGGCGAACAACGCCCTGGTGGCGGCGGAGACGATCATTTTCGGCGTGCTGCTCGGCATTCCCGTGCTCCTCGTGCTGTTCGGGAACGCAGCGAACGTCGGCATCGTCGGCGGCCTGATGGTGTCCTACGGGCGGGCGGGGGAGTTCTGGGGCCTGATCCTGCCGCACGGGATCCTGGAGCTCAGCGCGGTGTTCCTGGCCGCCGGGGTCGGCCTGCGGCTGGGCTGGGCGGTCATCGACCCCGGCCACCGGCCACGCGTCAGGGCGCTGGCCGAAGAGGGCAGGGCGCTGGTCACGGTCGCGGTCGGCCTGATCTTCGTCCTGCTCACTTCGGGGCTGATCGAGGCGTTCGTCACCCCGTCGCCGTTGCCGACCTGGGCCAGGATCGGCATCGGAGTTGTCGCCGAGGCCGCGTTCCTCGGCTATGTCCTGGTGCTCGGCCGCAGGGCCGTGGCGGCCGGGGAGGCTGGCGACATCCTCGAGGCGCCCGATCAGCTCCCGGTCGTGGGCTAGCTGGGCCCTGGGCCCACCGAGGGTTCACCGGGTGCGCGGATCTGCGCGCTGGAGCCCCACCAGGGGTTCACCGGGTGGGCGGAGACCGCGCGTTGCAGCCCCACCCAGGTTTCACCGGGTATTGGCTAGCTGGAGTGACCGCCGCCCGTCGGCCGACGTCCCTGGCTGGTCAGAGGCGGCCGGCGGCCTTGAGGCTGAGGTAGGCGTCGGCCAGGGCTGGCGGCAGCCGGTCGGGCGGCGCGTCGACGACCTCGACGCCGTGCCTGCGCAGCAGCGCGCCGATGTGATCGCGGCCCGATTGCGCGGCGATCGCGGCGGCCGCGTTGTACACCGCGGTGGTGTCTCCTCGGCTGGCGGCCATCTCGGCAACCCTGGGGTCGGCCACGGCGGCTAGCAGCACCTGATGCCGCGACGACAGCAGTTGGATGTGCGGCAGCAGGCCCTGCTCGATCGCGGCCGGATTGAGATCGGTCAGCAGCACTACGAGGCAGCGCTGGCGGGCGATGCCGAGCACCGTGGCCATCATCAAAGCGATGTCGGATTCGACGAGATCAGGCTCGAGCAGCGCCATCTCGCTGGTGAACGCGGCCAGCACGGCCTCGCGCCCCGCGCCGACCACCATCGTGCGCACCCGCCGGTCGGCAGCGATCAGGTCAACCCGGTCGCCGGCCCGGGACGCGAGCGCGGCGAGCAGCAGCGCGGCGTCCATTGAGGCGTCCAGCCGGGGGATGCCGCCGACCCGCCCGGCCGACGTCCGCCCCGTATCGAGCACGATCACGATCCGCCGGTCGCGTTCGGGCCGCCAGGTGCGGACCAGCACGTCGTTGCGGCGCGCCGACGACCGCCAGTCGATGGACCGCACGTCATCGCCCAGCACATAGGCGCGGAGCGAGTCGAACTCGGTGCCCTGGCCGCGCAACATCGACCTGTGCTGGCCGTCAAGCTCGCGCAGCCTGGCCAGCTTCTCCGGCAGGTGCTTGCGGGACAAGAACGGGGGCAGCACGCGGGTCGTGAACGGCGCCGCCAGGCTGCGCTGGCGGCCCGCCAGACCGAGCGGGCCGAGCGAGCGGATCGTGACGAGGCCGGCCTCGATGTCGCCGCGCCGCTGCGGCGTGAGCGTCGTGGTCAGCCTGACCCGGCCGCCGGCCTGCAGGCTGACCGGTTCCCGGCCAGGCCGGGCAGCGGCGCTGGGCCGCCAGCCGTCCCGCACCACGCCCCGCAGCCTGCGACTGCCGGAGTTGATCACGGTCAGCGTGATCGTGCCCGCCTGGCCGAGGTGGATCTTGGTATCGCCCGACCGGCTGACCCGCAGCCCGCTGACGCTCGCAGCCAGGATCACGTCACTGGCCAGGGCGGCAAGCAGGACCCCGTTCACGATCAGCAGCACGGCGCCGGAGCCGAAGACCGCAACGACCAGGCCGCCGACCACTGCCGCCAGCGCCGCGCGGCCGGTCAGCGTCATCGTGGCACGGGCACGGCCGCGAGCAGGCCCTGCAGGACGCCGTCCGGCGTCGCGCCGTCCAGTTCGACCTCGGGCCTGAGCTGAATCCGGTGCCGCAGCGTTGGTCCCGCGAGCGCCTTCACGTCGTCCGGCGTGACGTAGTCTCGGCCAGATAGCCATGCCCACGCCCGGCTCGTGGCCTGCAGGGCGGTGGCGCCGCGCGGGGAGACGCCGAGTCGCAGCGACGGCGATGTCCTGGTCGCCCGGCAGACGTCGACGATGTAGCCGGTCACCTCGGCCGCCAGATGCACCTGGCGGGTCTCGGCCCTGGCCTGGACGAGGTCGGCGGGCCCGGCCACCCGGCGGATGCCGGCGGCGCCCAGGTCGCGGGGGTCGAAGCCGGCCGCATGCCGGTCCAGGATCGAGATTTCGTCGGCTCGCTCGGGCAGCGGCACGCTCAGCTTGAGCATGAACCGGTCGAGTTGCGCCTCGGGCAGCGGGTAGGTGCCCTCGTACTCGACCGGGTTCTGGGTCGCGGCCACCAGGAACGGAGCGGGCAGCGGCCGCGGATCGCCCTCGACCGAGACCTGCCGCTCCTCCATCGCCTCCAGCAGGGCGGCCTGGGTCTTGGGCGGGGTCCTGTTGATCTCGTCGGCGAGCAGCAGGTTGGTGAAGACGGGCCCGGCCCGGAACTCGAACTGAGCCGTCCGCGCATCGTAGACCAGCGAGCCGGTCACGTCGCCGGGCATCAGGTCGGGCGTGAACTGCAGCCGCTTGCCGTCCAGCGACAGCGTGTTGGCCAGCGTGCGGATCAGCAGCGTCTTGGCCACGCCAGGGACGCCCTCGAGCAGCACGTGACCCTCGCAGATCAGCGCGATGAGCAGCCCGCTGACCACGGAGTCCTGGCCGACGACGGCCTTCGCCACCTCGGCCCGCACGGCCGCGAGCGCGGCCCTCGGACCGGCGGCGGTACCAGCCTGAACGGCCCGTACCGCATCGAACTGTGCGGACCCGGCCACTGCGGGGTCGTCGGCGATCACGGCGAACGTACCTCTCTTTCGAGTTCGTCAAGATTACGGGCCAGCTGAATCAGCTCCGAGTCGGTGGCCGGCGCCGCGCCGTAAACGATCCCGGCTAGCTCGGGCTGGCCGTGCCGCGACCTGGCGGCCAGCGCGGCGGTGACGGCGTCCTGCGGGGCGTCTTTAGCCAGCCCGAGGGCCGGAAGCACGCGGGACAGCATGGCCTCGCCGCAGCGCGTCGGCGGCCCGGTGCCTGGCGCGTCGCGACTGGTAGAGCCTGGCGTGCCCCTCGGTGGTCTCCGACGCCCTGACCACCACGGGCAGCCGCTCGCTGATCAGTGGTCCGAGCCGGCGGCTGCGCCACACCGCGGTGAGCACGAGGGCGATCGCCGAGCTGGATGACCAGCAGCCAGGCGGCCCACGGGATCAGGCTGGGCGCCGCGCGTCCTGGCTCGGCGTGGTGCCCGACGACCAGCACCGCGGTCGGCTCCGGGGTCAGCCAGACGATGCGCCGGCTGCGAGCCAGCAGGTTCAACATCAGCGCGGCGTTGCCGTGGCGGTCCAGCAGGTCGTTGGTCAGCGGCGCGCCGCTGCCGATGACCGTCACCGTCCGGCCGGCGGCGCCGTACCGCACGACCGACTGCCGGCGGCCTGTGACCGGATAGCAACCAGTGGCGTGCGCGGGCGCCAGGTAGGTCAGGCCGCCGACATTGGCGGATCCGGCTCGCCTTGCCGCTTCCAGGTTGCAGCGGGGATCGAGAACCCGGCCGAATTCCGCTGCATGGCCGGATACGCGGACGCCGGGCGCCAGTGCGGCCAGCGCGCGCGGGCCCGGTTCGACCAGGAACAGGTCGGCCCTGGACCGTGCGAGCCGCGCCTGCTGGCCCGGGGTGAGCAGGTACGGGCTGGTGATGAGCAAGGTGACCGGCGGCCCCGGGGTCCCCGCGCCCTGGCTGGCAGACCCGGACTCGAGCGCGGCGAGCGCGCGGGACGGGCTGTAGACCTCGACGACCTGGGAGCCGCGCTCGCCGAGGATGTCGGCCAGCGCGTGGCCGCCGTCGCCGAACTGGCTGGCCGGATCGAGATAACCGTTGGGCGCCGACGGCGATATCAGCCGCCCGATCAGCGCGATCACGACACCGCCGGCGACGATGAACGCGATCAGCGCCAGCGGCACCCGCCAGCGGCGCCAGCGTGCGTTGATCTGTGCGGGCAAGTCGGCGGCCGCAGCCTGGGCTTGCCCGGGGTCGGCCGGATTCCAGACCGCGGCCGGCTCGACGTCGGCAATCGGGCTCTCTGGCCGGGCAGGCGCGCTCATCGCGGCACGCCGAACCCGGCCATGGCCGGCTGCGCAGCGGGGACCTCAGCGGGTCGTGCGGCCCGCACCTTCTCATCGACCTGGCGGACGAACCGGTAACCGGCTTGGCTGCCGTCCTTGTCGCCGTACCTGATGCCGTCGAAGAGCCGCGTGACATCCCTCAGGTCGTCGGCCTGTTCGGGCAGCTCAAGGCCGGCTTCGGCGGCAAGCTCGGCGGCTGTCCGGCCAGGCCTAGGCGGCAGGATGTCTCGCTCGCCCAGTTCCGCGGCGATGGCGCGGACGCCTTCGACGATGGCGCCGGCGTAGTCGCCGGCCGCGGCCATGCGTTCGGCAGCGCGGCGGTAGTCGCGCGCCGTCATCGACTCGCCGCCCAGCACGGCCTGGGCCCCGGACCGGCTGGTCCTGGCTGGCCGGACCCAGAAGATGACCACCGTGATGGCCAGGACCGCGAGTACCGCGAGCGCGATCAGGCCGAACCAGCCGCCGGGGACCGCGTTGCCCGCGAGGAGCCGGGAGATGAACTGGCCGACCCGCTGCCAGAAGCTCAGCTCGGCAAGCTCATGCCGGGCGAGCCGTTGCCCGGCGCGGCGCCCGATCAGCGGGCCGCCCGCAAGGATCAGCCGGCCGCCCGCACCAGTCGATCCAGCGATTCTGGCCGCGGCTGCGGCCAACCCGATTCCGGACATGCCGTCCGTCAGCTCGCGCCCGGGTATCCGGGCTGCTGGGTAGCCCGCCCTGATAGCCGCTGCCCTGATAGCCGCTGCCCTGATAGCCGCCGGCATGGTAGCTGCCGACTGGCAGGGCGCCACCGGTGTAGGCACTGCCCGGCCCGCTGGTCGCGAACTCCTCGCCGGTCAGCTGCTGATTCTGCGCGGCCTGCTGCAGGACCAGGTCCATGCCCTCCTTGCGCATTCGCATATCCGCATAAACGAGCACGAGCACGCCGGTCTCGATCGTCAGGGTCAGGCTGGCAATCACGATCTCGCCGATCGCGAAGAGCCCGACCGCGAGCGAGAGGGTGGTCCGGCTGGTGCCCGCGCCAAGACCGCCGGCCAGCCCGGCCACCAGCTGCAGCGGCATGCTGATCACCACGCTCAGCACCCAGGTGATGACGTACATCAGGACGTAGATGCCGAAGACGCGCCAGTAGCTGCCGAGGACCAGGCGCCAGGACCTGCCGATCGCGGCCACCGGTCCTCGTCCTTCCAGCACCAACACCGGAATCGTCAGGCTCACCATGACGGCTAGCCAGGCCGTCAGCAGCAGGGCTGGCAGCAGCCCCCACCCCTTCAGCGCGATGAGCAGCGGTATCCAGATGACCGCGGTCGGCCCGGCCAGCAGGAGCATCGCGAGGATCACCCAGCCGGCCCGCGATTGCCGTACCGCCTCGCGGATCGTGAGCTTGCGCCCGAGCAGGCTGCGCCCCATCGCGCCGCAGAGCCCGCCGAGCTGGACTGCGAAGAAGAGAAGGCAGACCGGCGCGGCGAGGAGCGCGACGGCCGCAGCAGTCGCGCTCGCGATCAGGACGATGACCAGCAGCGATACCGTCAGCGCGGTCACGGTTGACGCGGTCAGCCCGAGCGTGGCCGCCGGGTTCTGCCTGACCAGCGTGAACGCGCCGCTGAGGATGTCGCCCACGCCGAGCGGCCGCAGCGGAATGGCGCCCGGCGCCGGGGCGCTCGGCGCCCAGCCGGGATAACCGTACGTGGGCTGGGTGTACCCGGGCGGACCGTAGCCGGGCGGGGCAAACACGAACTGGCCGTACCCGGGCTGGCCGTACCCGTGCTGGCCGTACCCGGGCTGACCGTACCCCGGCGGGGCGTACCCGGGCTGGCCGTACCCGGGCGGGGCGTACCCGAACTGCCCATGACCGGCCGGGCCCGCGTGCGGCGGCCCGGGCGCCGGACCGCCCGACGGCGGCGTGTCGGTCATGATCTTCTCCTGCTCTGCGGCGGGCGGGCGGGCGGAGCAGCGGATGCAGCCCTGACGGCCAGCGCCCATACTCGCACAAACCAATGATGCCTGTGCGGCGGCAAGTTCGCGTTGCGGCCTATCAGGGCGTGATGCCGGAGTCAGGCAGGCGGCGCCTGACCCCATCCCTGGCCGCCTGCAGGACCCTGTCCACTACCAGGGCCGGAACCGGCAGCAGGGAACTGCCCGGGTCCCTGCAGCCCAGGTCGCCAGAGACTGCTGAACTCATCGCCGGTTAGTGCCTGGTCTGCTGACGGCCTGATTGAGGGCGAGATCCAGGCCTTCCTTGCGGATCCGCATGTCGGTGTAGAGCAGCACGGTCACGCCGGCGCTGATCGGCCTGCGTGCAGGTGGCGGCGATGATGCTGCCGACTGCGCCGATCGCGACCGCACAGGATCGTCGGCGCGGCCAGCCGTCGCGGTGCTGCTGAACATCGTGGTGAGGCGCCGCCGCCGCCGCCGACGAGCAAGCCAACGATGCGTGAACGGGAATTGCAGGATGCCGCCGATAATCGCGACGACGATTCCGGCGAGCAGGGTGATGCCGAAGACCCGCCACCAGCTGCCCTGAACCAGCTGCCACGACCGCCTCAGCGCCGCGACGGGTCTGGCGCCCTCCAGCACGACTGCGGGCACGGCGAGGGTCAGCCGGATCGATGATCCAGATGGTCATGACCAGGGCGGCGATCGAAGCCGACGACATCGCCGAGCACGACGCGCCGGCCGTGACATTCGCCGCCAGCGAGCGCGATGACGATCGCGGCACGACCGGGACCCAGATGCCGATCAGGATCAGCGGTCACGAGCAGGCTGACGCCGAGGACCGCGGGAACCCTGGCGATCCGCCATGCCTCGCCGATCGTGATCTTGTGGCCGAGCAGGCCATGGCCGAGTGGCGCCGGTGAGCATGCCGGTCAGGACCGCCTGGAAGACGAAGACGAGCGCGAACTGAAGCGCCGCATAGGGGCCGAAGGACGCGAAGAACTGCCCGAAGCGCGGACGGCCTGGTCCCGCGTCGCCGTGCGCGGAAGGCTGGGGCTCAGCTGATGTGCCGCGTTGAGCTCCTGCCAGGAGATAAAGGCGCTGCAGATGCCGTAGATGGTCTGGACGATCGCGGCGAGGCCGAGCGTGGCGACCGGGTTCCGCCTGATCAGCGTGAAGGCGCCGCTGAGGATGTCGCCGACGCGCCAGCGGGCGGAGCGGGACGCCGCCCGGCGCGGGCGCCTGGCCTGGCCGGCCCATGCCCGTAGCCCGGCTGCGCCGTACCCGGGCTGGCCGTATGGCGGCGGCTGGCCGTACGGCGGCGGCTGGCCGTACGGCGGCGGCTGGCCGTACGGCGGCGGCTGGCCGTAGCCGGGCGGGGGCTGGCCGCTACCCGGGCTCGGGTACCTCGGCAGCGGCCCGCCGAATCCCTGATCGCCGCGCGGCTGATCGGCGGGCGGCTGATCGGGCTGGCCGCCCCATCCAGGCGTCGTCGCTCATCGACCTGATCGCTCCTGCTGCTCGGAGCGCGGTACCTGGACGCGGATGCCGCATGGCACGCCGGGCGCTGCGCCGCCTGCAGCATGCCAATAGTGGCACGCGGACGCGGCCGACGCGGTTCACGAAGGTCACGAGCTTGCATATTCACCGCGAACTACTGTGACCCGAAATCCGCGATTCATGGCCGCCGGCGGTGGCCGTAGCGGCAGCGCAGCGGTGCGCGCAGACTTTAGACGGTGAGCATCGCCGCGCTGCGCTGGCTGGATCCGCCCGCCGGGCCGGCCATCGAACTGCTTGACCAGACCAGGCTGCCTGCCGTCGAGACGTCGTGACCTGCGCCGACGTGCCGTCGCTGATCGACGCGATCCGCCGCCTGGTGGTCCGCGGCGCGCCGCTGCTCGGCATCGCCGGCGCCTATGGCGTCGCGCTCGCGGCCGCCCGAGGCGAGGACGTACCGGCCGCAGCCGAGGCGATCGCCGCCGCCAGGCCGACGGCGGTCAACCTCGGGTGGGGCGCCAGGCGGGCGCTCGCCGCCTACCAGCGGGCCGCGACGGCTGCCGATCCCGCGGTGCAACGGACCGCCGCAGCCGCTGCCCTGCGCGAGGCCCAGTCGATCGCGGACGCGGACGAGAAAGCCTGCGCGCAGATGGCCGCGCTCGGCCTGGCCCTGGTGCCGGCCGGGGCCAGGATCCTGACCCACTGCAACACCGGCTCGCTGGTCACGGCCGGCGAAGGAACTGCGTTCGGGCTGGTGCTTGCCGCCCACCGAGCCGGCCTGCTCGACATGCTGTGGGTGGATGAGACCAGGCCGCTGCTGCAGGGCTCGAGGCTCACCGCGTACGAGGCGGGCAGGGCCGGGATGCCGCACCGGGTGCTGGCCGACTCTGCCGCGGCCTCGCTGATGGCGGCCGGTCAGGTCGACCTGGTGGTGGTCGGCGCCGACCGGATCGCGGCGGACGGCAGCGTGGCGAACAAGGTCGGCACCTACGGCCTCGCCGTGCTCGCCCGGCACCACCACGTGCCTTTCGTCGTCGTCGCGCCGGTGTCGACGATCGACTTCGGCACTGCCGACGGCGCCTCGATCGTGATCGAGCAGCGGCCGCCGCAGGAGGTCACGGAACTGGCCGGCCAGCCGATGGCGCCCGCCGGCAGCGGCGCGCTACAACCCCGCCTTCGACGTCACGCCGCCCGGCCTGATCAGCGCCATCGTCACCGAGTCCATGGTCATCCAGCCGGTCACAAGGGGTAATCTGCGTGTGCTGGATACCGGCTCGTAACTTTGCGGGCTTCCGTGTCGCCGTTTCCATGGAACGATGGGGATTATGAAAGGTCGCGTGCTGGTCGTCGATGACGACGCCGCCCTCGCCGAGATGCTCGGAATCGTGCTGCGTGGCGAAGGATTCGAGCCGACGTTCGTCGCCGACGGAGACCGGGCGCTCGAGGCGTTCAGGGAGACGCGGCCTGACCTGATCCTGCTCGACCTGATGCTGCCCGGCATGGACGGCATCGACGTCTGCCGTCAGATCAGGGCGGAGTCGGGCGTGCCGATCGTGATGCTGACCGCCAAGAGCGACACGGTCGACGTGGTGCTCGGGCTCGAGTCGGGCGCCGACGACTACATCGTCAAGCCGTTCCAGGCCAAGGTGCTGATCGCGCGCGTCCGGGCCAGGCTGCGCCGGACCGACGATCCGGCGCCGGAGATGCTGTCGATCGGCGATGTCTCGATCGACGTGGCGGGCCACTCGGTCCGGCGCGACGGCGAGGTGATCAGCCTGACCCCGCTGGAGTTCGACCTGCTGGTGGCGCTGGCTCGCAAGCCGCGCCAGGTGTTCACCAGGGAGGTGCTGCTCGAGCAGGTCTGGGGATACCGGCACGCCGCCGACACCCGGCTGGTGAACGTGCACGTGCAGCGGCTGCGGGCCAAGATCGAGCGAGACCCGGAGCGGCCGGACATTGTCGTGACGGTGCGCGGCGTCGGATATAAGGCGGGCCCGGGCTGAGCGCCGCGGGCCAGTCTCCGAGTCGCGGCTGGCCTGGCTGGCCGACGGTGACCGGCCAGGCCGGCGGATCACGCCTGCCCGGCCGCAAGATCGACGGTGCCGAGCAGGCCGCGTTCACCCCGCCCGCCCGCGGCAACGGACGGCTCGCCCGGCGCCGGGGAATGCCGCGGCCCGCGCTCGTCAGGTCGACGCTCGCCAGGCTCATTGCCGGGACGGCTGACCTGCTCAGGCGCTTCCAGCGGCGCTGGCGCAGTTCGCTTCAGCTGCGCGTGGTCAGCACGACGCTGGTCGTCTCGGCGCTGTCGTGTCGCTGCTCGGACTCTTCCTGATGCAGCAGATCGCCGCGAATCTGCTGCACAGCGCCAAGGTGCAGGCGTATAACCAGGCATCGCACGGGCTGATCGCCGCGGAGGTCCGACCCTGCCTCGCTCAAGCCGCCAGGACCGAGCTCGCAGGACCTGATCAGCAACATCGTCACCGCCTGCTGGCGAGCGGTCAGAATCCGGGCGCGGACTACGGCGTGGCGATCACAGTGCGGCCGAACCTACGCCGGCCTACTGGCCGGCGGACTCGAGCCAGTCTCGACTACCGCGCCTTGCCGCAGGCGATTACGCTCGCGCCCGGCCAGAAGCAGCAGATGATCTTCGCGAGCATGCCGTATCCGGACGCGACTGACCCGCGAACATCCGGGCTGCTCTACGCGGCGCGCTTCGGCAGCGCCTACAACCTGTACTACTTCTTCCCGCTCGACCAACTCCAGAACGAGCTGTTCCTGATCCAGCGCACGCTGGTCCTCGTCGGGGCTGGCCCTCGTCTTCCTGCTGGCCGGGATCGCGTGGCTGGTCACCAGGTGGGTGGTCGTGCCGGTGGCCACGGCGGCGCAGGGCGCCAAGCTGCTGTCGACCGGAAAGCTGGACGAGCGGCTCGCGGTGCGCGGCAGGGACGAGAGTGGCCGCGCTGGCCACCTCGTTCAACGAGATGGCGGCGAGCTTGCAGGACAAGATGCGCGAACTCGAGGAACTGTCCCAGGTGCAGCGGCAGTTCGTCTCCGACGTCTCGCATGAGCTGCGCACGCCGCTGACCACGATCAGGATGGCCGCCGACCTGCTCTTCGAGGCCAGGGACCAGCTGGAGTCGGCGGCATCAAGGTCGGCGGAGCTGCTGCAGAGCCAGCTTGGCCGGTTCGAGTCGCTGCTCGGTGACCTGCTGGAGATCAGCAGGTACGACGCGAACGCCGCGACGCTGGAAGCCGAGCTCGTCGACGTCTGCGACGTCGTGCGCCAGTCCGCCGACGTCGCGCAGCAGCTAGCCGAGCGGCGCGGCGCCCGGATCGAGTTCCGGCTGCCCGGCCGAGCCCTGCCTGGTCGAGATGGACCGCAGGCGGGTCGAGCGGATCCTGCGGAACCTGCTGTGCAACGCGGTCGAGCACGGCGAGGGCCGGGACGTGGTCGTGACCTCGGCCGCCGACCGGGACGCGGTGGCGGTGGCGGTGCGCGACTTCGGCGTGGGGCTGGCGCCGGGCGAGGAGCACCTGGTCTTCGACCGGTTCTGGCGGGCCGACCCGGCGCGGGCGCGGACCACGGGAGGCACCGGGCTCGGCCTCGCGATCGCGCTGGAGGACGCCAGGCTGCACGGCGGCTGGCTCGAGGCGTGGGGCGAGCCCGGCAGGGGCTCGGTCTTCCGGCTGACGCTGCCGCGCGAGGCTGGAGCCGAACTGGCCGGGCTCACCGCTGCCGCTGGTGCCCGACCAGGCCGATTTCGGCAGCCTGGTGCCCGATCCGGCCGCGGAGCTGAGCGTGTCCACGGAGCACGCGCCTCGCCGCGCCGCCGCGGCCGGCGAGGAACGCCGATGAGGAGCGGGCGGCTGGCTTGCCGTGTCAGCCGCGGTCGCCGCGAGCCTCGCCTTGACTGCCTGCGCGAACCTGCCGACGAGCGGCAATATCCAGCTGAAGTCGCTGCACGGCGGCGGCGGCTCAGGGCAGAATTGGCGTTCAGGTCGCGCCGAGGCTGCCCGGGCGGGCCTGGCGCCCCGACGACATCGTCAAGGGATTCCTCGTGGCCAGCGCCAGCTACGACCCGGGTCACGCGGTCGCGCGGAAGTACCTGACCGGCGGCAAGCAGGGGTTCGGCCCGCAGGTGGCGGCCGGGCTGGGGCGCCACGATCATCGACTCACCGCATGTGCAGTGGAAGCAGCCTCCGCGCGGGGTTCAGATCGAAGCGGCCGGCCTCGGCCACGGTCGTGGTGACCGGCAGGCACGTCGAGCAACTGCAGACGGCCGGCCGGTACCAGGCGGGCAGCGTGGTCGTCGCGCCGCGGATACCAGTCTACCGGTTCTCGCTGGTCCAGGAGTCCGGCCAGTGGCGGATCGACAACATCTTCGTCGGCAACAAGCCGGCCAAGCCCAACCTGCTGCTGATGTCCCAGGCCGACTTCGAGCGCTACTACCAGCCGCGCAACCTGTATTTCTATCCGGCGGGCCCGGCGCTCGAATACGCTCGTGCCCGACCCCGTCTTCATCCCCGCAGCAGGTCGGCAACCAGGGCATCACGGGCCTGGTCAGGACGCTGATCAACCCGCCGCCGGCGGCAAGCTGGCTGTTCGGGGCGGCGCACGACGGCGTTCCCGCCAGGCACCAAGCTGCTCGGCGCCCAGGTGATCGGCGGGCATCACGGCCGTCGTCGACCTCGGCGGGCACGGCCGCCAAGGCGAGCCCGAGCCAGCGCGAGCGGATGGCGGCCCAGCTCGCCCTGTCGCTCGACCTCCTCGCCGTACTCCCGCGCAGGCGGCGAACCCGATCCAGTCGGTCGTGCTCAAGCTGAACGGCCGGCAGTTCCAGCTGCTGCCGACGACCTACGCAAAATGGGTGCCCAGCGGATCCCCAGCGCTTTCATCGACTCGCACCAACGGCCGGCCGGCGCCGCTGTACTACCAGGTCCCTGGCGGCGCGGCCGCGTCGGCTCGCGCAGCGATCCGAGTCAGCCCAGCGGAGTCAGGCTCGTTCGCCTGCCGAAAGCGCTCGGCGGCCAGACCTTCACGCGCATGGCGGTCTCGACGGACGCCCGCGGCGCCGCGGTACTGGCGGGCTGCCTCGGGAAGAACGTCTACCTGATGCCGCAGGCGCGCCCAGCGGCGCAGGTCAGTCAAGCAGCTGCCAGCCCCGTGCACCTCGCTGAGCTGGGACGATCACGGAAATCTGTGGGTCGCCGCGCAGGCGCAGGTATACGTGATCCCCGGCGCCGACATCGGCCCGCCCGCTCGGCCCGTCCTGAACCCGCGTGCTCGGCCCCTCGCTGACCAACCCGATCATCCGAATCGCTGCGGGTGGCCCCGGACGGCGTCCGGGTCGCGATGATCATCCGCGTCCGGCTCGAGCACGAGGATCAGGATCGCCGCGATCAGCAAGAGCAGCGCAGTTCACCTACATCGCGCAGACCAGCCAGATGCTGCGGGTCGGCATCCGATATGCTCGACCCGGTCGCGCTGACCTGGCTGGACCCCGATCACCTGCTCGTGCTCGACCGGCTCGGGTCCGACCAGGACGCAGCTCTTCGAGGTGCCGCTGAACGGCGGGCAGTCGACCGCGATCGCCGACGCCGCGCGGCGTGACTGTCCGTGGCGGCGAGCTGGCCGAGCCGGGCAATCGCAGCCGCCAGCTGATCGTGATCGGGATCGCGCCGAGTCGCGCCGACCGCCACGATCGCCCGGCAAGATCCAGATGTCGAGTACCGGGCTGCTGAACCCGGACTGGCAGCCGGTGGCCAAGGGCGATCACCCCGGTCTTTCCTGGCTGAACGGCTTGCGGCCCGGCCGCGCCGGCGCCCGCGGGTTTGGTTACGAGCGGATGAACGCGAGGCGACCCTGGTCCTGACATCGGGCCCGCATGCGGCTACCGTCAATGTCGTGGCACCCGTCCGGGTCCGTGGTTGCGCCGGGCAGGCCGCTCCCGATAGCGGGGCGGCGGCTCCGGCAAGCCGATGCCAGCCGCAGGCGAAACGGCCCACGTAAGGCGACTTATCGTCGACTGATCACGGTGCGGTTTAGAGGTAAGTCCTGCCTCGTCCCGCGGGGCCAGATGCCCGCGGGACGCGGGAGAAGGCCAGTAGTGGCACAAGCAGGCTGCGAACGCCTCAGCAGGCGAATGTGGGGTCGAAGACCAGGTCGGCCGGACGGGTGCTGCTTCTCACTCCGAGGTAAGGGGGTTCGGGCATGGAAATCATCTTCAAGGGTCGGCAGACGGACGTGCCTGCGCGCTTCAGGGAGTACGCCACCGCCAAGCTCAACAAGCTCGAGAAGCTGGACTCAGAAGGCGATCAGGGTTGACGTCGAGCTCTCGGTCGAGCGCAACCCCCGCCAGGCCAGCCAGAAGGAGCGGGTGGAGCTGACGATCAGGTCGCGGGGCCCGGCGATCAGGGCCGAGGCCGCGGCCGAGGACCGGCTCGCCGCGCTCGACCTTGCCCTCGCCAAGCTCGACTCGCGGCTGCGGCGCGCCCTCGACCGGAGGAAGAACCACTACGGAGCCGGAGGCGGCGCCGTCACGGGAGCCAGCGCCGCGATCCGGGAGGCGCCGCGCCGCCAGGCGAGCCAGGCCAGGAGCCCGAGCCGCCGGCCGCCGGCGCGAGCGCCGCCTGTGAGGATCTGCCGCGAGCAGGCAGGACCTGAGCCGGATCGCGGCCGGACGAGGACGCCGCGGCGCCGCGACAGCGTCGTCCCGATCAAGATGGAGGGCGACGGGCCGCTGGTCGTCAGGCAGAAGTTCCATCACGCCAAGCCGATCTCCATCGACCAGGCGCTGCTGGAGATGGAGCTCGTCGGTCATGATTTCTACCTTTTCCACGACATCGAGGAGGATACGCCGAGCGTCGTCTACCGGCGGCACGGCTACCAGTACGGCGTGATCAGGCTGATCGAGAACTGCCTCGGTCCGCGGTCTCGCGCCCGAGTCACCGCCGGCGGGCCTGGGGGCGCAGGATCCCGGCCGGCGGCGGCCGGAGCAGGCCGCCAGCCGTCGGCGGCGAGCCGGTTCGCCATCTGCGGCCAGGCTGGTGCGAGCCCGTGCGGCGCTGCGCCAGGGATGACCGGCGCGCCGTCTGACGCAGCTTGCGTGGCCGGGCATGGTCGGACAGAGTTTGGTTACATGCGATCTTCAGTGCCGCGGGGCGGCGCGGCTCCGCCGCGCCACCCCGCGGCGATCGGCGACTGCGACGAGAGGTAGACCATGGCAGCGAGCGCGGAGGGTGACGCGGCGCCGGAGGCCGGGCGCGGCGCCCGAGCCGATCCGCACGCTGATCGTCGACGACCACGCGCTGTTCCGCCGCGGCCTGGAGATCGTGCTGGTCACCGAGCCCGACATCGAGGTCGTCGGTGAGGCCAGCGACGGCGCTGAGGCGGTCGAGAAGGCGGGCGAGTCGCTGCCCGACGTCGTGCTGATGGACATCAAGATGCCGCGCAGCAGCGGCATCGAGGCCTGCCGGGCGATCAAGGACGTCACGCCGAGCGCCAGGATCATCATCCTGACGATGAGCGACGAGGAGGAGGACCTGTTCGACGCCATCAAGGCGGGCGCGAGCGGCTACCTGCTCAAGGACATCCCGCTCGACAGGTCGCCGAGGCCGTTAGGTCGGTGCACGGCGGGCAGTCGCTGATCAGCCCCTCGATGGCGGGCAAGTTGCTGACCGAGTTCGCGTCGCTGGCCAGGCGGGAGTCCGAGGAGCCGCCGCAGCAGGTTCCCGCGCCGAAGCTGACCGACCGGGAGATGCAGGTGCTCAAGCTGGTCGCGCGCGGGATGAACAACCGGGATATCGCCAAGGAACTGTTCATCTCGGACAACACGGTCAAGAACCACGTCAGGAACATCCTCGAGAAGCTGCAGATCCACTCGCAGGATGGAGGCGGTCATGGTGGCGGTGCGGGAGAAGCTGATCGAGCTGGGGTGACGCTGAGCCGTGGCGGCTACTAGTCGCGCGCTGCCGGCTGCCAGCTGGCGGACGTCGCAGCCTCTCGCCTCAGGCGCCGGCAGGCGTGATGCACTTGCGCTAGAGTGCGATGTTGTCGCAGCCGACCCAGGTGGCGGCCTCGTCAGAGGGCGCGGGCCATGGGCTCGGCGGCTCTGGGCGTGTCTAGGGTTAGCTGGCGGGCGATCAGGGTGCGTGCCCTCGCGGGCGGGGTCGACGCGGCCGAGGAGCTTGCCGCCAGCCAGCAGCGGCATCGTGTAGTAGCCGTGGACCCGCTTGGGCTTGGGCACGTAGGCCTCGAGGCTGTGGTCGAAGCCGAACATGCGCTTGGTGCGCTTGCGGTCCCAGATCAGCGAGTCGAACGGCGACAGCAGCGTCACCCGGTGCCGCCCAGGCCGCGCGGGCGCGCCCGCCGGGTCATTGAGGCCCGCGACCGCGGCAGGGTCGGCCCAGGCCGGCGATCGCCGGGCCCGGTCTGGCTCTCGATCGCGACCGGGATCAGGCCGGCGGCGACCGCGGCGTCGTCGGCGGACAGGCTGCGCCGGGTTGCGGCCCGAGCCGAAGTTCGACAGCCGCTGGTAGTCGGTCAGGTCGGCCCTGGTGACGACGCCGAGCGCGCGGGCGGCGACGCCGGTCAGGTGGATCAGGCACTCCGCGTCGGTCGGGTCGGCGTTCAGCAGGTCGGCGGGAAGCACCCGCTCTGGCAGGTCGTAGATCCGCCGCCAGCCGGTCCGCCTGGCGCAGATGACCTCGCCGGTATCGAGCAGCCACTCGACGGCGATCTTGGTGTCCGACCAGTCCCACCAGGCGCCGCCGTTCTTCGCGCCGCCGAGCTGGGTCGTCGTTCAGCGGTCCCTCGGACCGCAGCTTGGCGAGCACCTCGTCGCAGACCGACGCGTGGCTGTGGTGCCAGCGCTTGCCCCTGGCGCGGAACTCGCGCCGCCGGAACGCGTAGTACGGCCACTCCTCGATCGGCAGCACGCAGGCGGCGTGCGACCAGTACTCGAACGCGGTGGCCTGACGCGGATGCCAGTACGCGCGCTCGATCGCCGGCGCGGGATACCGCGCCGAGCCGGGCGTAGGCGACCAGCTCGTGCGAGCGGGCGAGCACGCTGATCGTGTCGAGCTGGACGGCGCCCAGCCTGCGGAGCATGCGCCGGCGACGCCGCCCGTCCTGCGCCTGCGCCCCGATCAGCCCCTGCGCCCGCAAGCGTCAGCAGCCGTACGTCATCAGGCGTCAGCTTGAGCTCGGGAGCCGGAGCGGGAGATCGGCCACGAATGCGAGCGTAACCGGCGCTACCGACACTGCCGGCTCCGGGTCGCCGGCGGCGGTGAGCCGGCAGGGTCGGCGGTTTAGTACCAGTCCTCGAACATGTTGGTGGCGAGGGAGACGAGCAGGCCGAGCACGGCCACGCCGGCGCCAACCCAGAACAGCCCACCAGATCGGCCCGCCGTGGCCGAAGATGAGCGCCAGGCCGCCGATGATGAAGCCGACCGACCATGAGCCCGACGGCGACCCAGGAGACCGTGCGCCCGTGGTAGGAGGGGTGCGGGCCGAGCGGCGACGCGACTGGCCGGGCGCCGCGACTCCGCCCTGCCCGGTCGGCCCGCCGGGCACCACGGATGCGTCTTGCATAGCTGCCTCGCTCTGCGATGTCACGTTGCCGAGCTGAGAGGTTGCCCATGGCATCGCGGTCAGAGTGGTTCGGCATGACGCTGCTCCTCCCGCTTGCCTGGACCGACGTGCCTATCATTGTGGCGAGCGCCGGTGAGCTCGCGCGCGATCGGCCCCCCGGGTAACTTGCCGCAGATCATGTTATGCGCGCCGGCCAGGCCGGTTCAGCCGGGAGCGCCGCATCGCGCCGTCGGCTCGGCAAGGCCCGCTATCTCGCCTACCATGGCAGTCAAAGAGTGGTTACTGGCCGGCCGCTGCCGTGAGCCCGATCGGCGCGCGTACTCGTCCGGGACCGCGGGAGGCACCCGGTCGGCCAGTCAGACGGATCCGCGAGGAGCGCGACAAGACGTGCCAGCAATCATCGATAAGGTCCTGCGCGCTGGCGAGGGCAAGATCCTGCGCAAGCTGCAGCGGATCGTCGAGCAGGTCAACTCCATCGAAGAGGACTACGAGGCGCTGACCGACGCCGAGCTCCGCGCGCTGACCGACGAATTCAAGGAGCGCTACGCCGAGGGCGAGACGCTGGATGACCTGCTGCCCGAGGCCTTCGCCGCGGTGCGGGAGGCGGCCAAGCGCACGCTCGGCCAGCGCGCACTTCGACGTCCAGATCATGGGCGGCGGCGCGCTGCATATCGGCAACATCGCCGAGATGAAGACCGGTGAGGGCAAGACCCTCACCGGCGTGCTCGCCGCCTACCTGAACGCGCTGACCGGCGAGGGCGTGCACATCGTCACGGTCAACGACTACCTGGCCAAGCGCGACGCCGAGTGGATGGGCCGGATCCACCGCTTCCTGGGCCTCGAGGTCGGCGTGATCCTGACCGAGATGGAGCCCGAGCAGCGCCGCAAGCAGTACGCCGCCGACATCACCTACGGGACGAACAACGAGTTCGGCTTCGACTACCTCAGGGACAACATGGCCTGGGCGCTCGACGAGTGCGTCCAGCGCGGCCATCACTTCGCCATCGTCGACGAGGTGGACTCGATCCTGATCGACGAGGCGCGGACGCCGCTGATCATCAGCGGGCCCGCCGACCAGAACAGCGTCTGGTACTCCGAGTTCGCCAAGATCGTCCCGCGGCTGCGCCGCGGCGAGGAGGGCGAGGGCGACTACGAGGTCGACGAGAAGAAGCGCACCGTCGGCATCCTCGAGACCGGCGTGGCCAAGGTCGAGGACTGGCTCGGCATCGAGAACCTCTACGACCACTCCAACGCCCACCTGGTCGGGTTCCTGAACAACGCGATCAAGGCGAAGGAGTTGTTCAAAAAGGACAAAGACTACGTCGTCTCGCGGCGGCGAGGTCCTGATCGTCGATGACTTCACCGGGCGCATCCTGCACGGCCGCCGCTACAGCGAGGGCATGCACCAGGCGATCGAGGCCAAAGAGGGCGTCAAGATCATGGACGAGAACCAGACTCTCGCCACGATCACGCTGCAGAACTACTTCCGGCTCTACGGCAAGATCGCCGGGCATGACCGGTACGGCCATGACCGAGGCGAACGAGTTCCACCAGACCTACAAGCTCGGCGTGGTCCCGATCCCGACCAACAAGCCGATGATCAGGCTCGACCAGCCCGACGTCGTCTACCAGACCGAGCAGGCCAAGTTCGACGCGCTGGTCGAGGACATCGCGGAGCGGCACGAGGTCGGCCAGCCGGTCCTGGTCGGCACGGTCAGCGTGGAGAAGTCCGAGGTGCGTGTCGCGGATGCTGAAGCGCGCAGGGCGTCCCGCACGAGGTGCTGAACGCTAAGCACCACGAGCGTGAGGCCACGATCGTCGCCCAGGCCGGGCGCAAGGGCGCGGTCACGGTCGCGACGAACATGGCGGGCCGCGGTACCGACATCATGCTCGGCGGGAACCCCGAGTTCCTGGCCGACCTCGAACTGCACCAGCGCGGGCTGTCGCCGGTCGAGACGCCGGAGGACTTCGAGGCGGCCTGGCCGGAGGCGGTCGAGAAGTCCAGGCGCGCGGTCGCCGAGGAGCACGAGGAGGTCGTCGCGCTCGGCGGGCTGTACGTGCTCGGCACCGAGCGGCACGAGTCCCGGCGGATCGACAACCAGCTGCGCGGCCGGTCGGGCCGGCAGGGTGACCCCGGCGAGTCGCGGTTCTACCTGTCGTTCGAGGACGACCTGATGCGCCGGTTCAACGGTGACCGGGTCGCCCAGTTCCTGGAGTGGGCCAAGACCGGGCCTGACGTCCCGATCGAGAGCAAGACGGTCAGCCGGTCGATCAGGTCGGCGCAGACGCAGGTCGAGCAGCTGAACTTCGAGATGCGCAAGGACCTGCTGAAGTACGACGACGTGATGAACCGGCAGCGGGAGGTCGTCTACGCCGAGCGGCACCGGGTGCTGGCTGGCGAGGACCTGCACGAGCAGGTCAGGAACATGGTCGACGAGGTCATCGCCGACTACGTCGGCGAAGGCGACGGCCGATGGCTTCGCCGAGGAGTGGGACCTGGACCAGCTGTGGACGCGCGTTCCGGCGGCTGTACCCGGTCGGGCATCTCCGTCGACCAGCTCGATCGAGGAGGAGGGCGGCGAGCGTTCCTACCTGACCGCCGAGAACATCACCGAGCGGATGCAGGCGGACGCGCAGACCGCCTACGACCGGCGCGAGGAGGAGCTGATCGCCCGAGGTGATGCGCGAGCTGGAGCGCCGGGTCGTGCTGTCGGTGCTCGACGCCAAGTGGCGCGAGCACCTGTATGAGATGGACTACCTGCAGTCCGGCATCCACATGCGCGGCCACGCGCAGCGCGATCCGCTGATCGAGTACCAGCGTGAGGGCTACGAGCTGTTCACCGCGATGATGGACGCGATCAAGGAGGAGTCGGTCGGCAACCTGTTCAACCTGCAGTTCGAGGTCCAGCAGAACCCGATCATCGGCGAGGCGGGCCCGGACGGCGAGTGGATGGGCCAGCCGGTCAACGGCTCGGCGGGCCGTGCCGGCGGCCAGGTGCAGGACGCGGTGCCGCTGGCGACGCTCGATGGGGTGCTGAGTATGGGCGCGCCGAGGAGCCGGAGCAGGTGCCGTGCCGGCGTTCACCTCGCGCGGGCTGGCGCAGCCGAAGCGGCCCAGCCAGCTCAGCTACAGCGCGCCGAGCGATGACGCGTCCGGCCAGTCCGTGCAGACCGCGGGCTCGGCCGGGACCGCCGACTTCGCAAGGTCGGCAGGAACGAGCCGTGCCCGTGCGGGTCAGGCAAGAAGTTCAAGCTCTGCCACGGAGACCCGAGCAAGCGGTAGGCCGGTCCGCTAGGCGGCCTCGACGGCAGTGCAGAGCCACTCGCCGCAGGCTGGCCCGTGACTCCGGTCGGGCCTCGACGGCTGTGCAGAGCCAGCCTGGCTGGCCTCGACGTCCGGCTGCGCCCGGCCGGGCGGCGGGTGCTGCCGCGAACTGCGCCGGCCGGGCGATCGCTCAAGCCGGACGGCCACGGCGCGGACCGGGCGCCGATGGCCACGATGACCGTCATCTCCAGCGACGCCGTCGGCCGGCGAGGTGACGATGACCCGGCGCTACCCGAGGGCTGTGCAGCCGCGGCGAGCACGGGCCCGAGCTGGCTGATCCGGTTGCGGGCCTGCTCGGTCGTCCAGGGCACGATCTGCGCTGGCGGGCCGCGACCCGGCCAGCGTCTCGCTCAGTACCTGCGCGAACTGGCTCGGCCAGCCGCCGGTCCCCGGGAGGCGGGTTGCCAGCGGCGGATTGTCGGACCGCCGCGGCCCGGCTGACCCGGCCGTCCTGGCTGGCCGGTCGTCGCCGGTCGCCCGAACGCTGGCTGCCTGGCGTTGCGTTGCCCGAACGCTGGTTACCTGGCGTTGCGTTGCCCGCACGTTGGCACCGGGCGCCGCATCGTCGGCCGGCGCGGGATCCCCGGCCGCCGCGGCAGCGTCGTCGAAGGGCGGCGCGAACTCCGGCACGGCGATGCTGATGATGGCCTGAGCATCCGGCATGGCTTGCGGCCGGACCTCGAGCGAGCGGGGCTCGTGCGGCGACCGGGATCACTGGTACTTCCGCGGCGGCTCGCCGGTGCGCTTGCATGGGTGATTCTGGCATGGCTGAGTTCTACCTGGAGCCGGTGACAATTTCATGACTTACCTGGCCAGGCTCCGGCGACTGGCCACTGCGCGGCGGGCCGCCCCGCGCGCTGCCTTAGAAGGAATGCACGGCCAGGCTTGCTCGTTCACAGTAGGTGGCTAGAATCAGTCCGTGACTACAGGAGATCACCCGTGACTCTGCCGCCGCTGGTCGAACCCGCTGCCGAGCTCACCGTCAATGAGGTCAAGCGTTACTCCCGGCATCTGATCATCCCTGACGTGGGGATGACCGGACAGAAGCGGCTGAAGAACGCGAAAGTTCTCTGCGTCGGCGCCGGCGGCCTCGGCTCTCCCGCGCTGCTCTACCTGGCCGCGGCCGGAGTCGGGACGCTCGGCGTCATCGACTTCGACGTCGTCGACGAGTCCAACCTGCAGCGGCAGATCATCCACGGCCAGTCCGACATGGGCAGGCCGAAGGCACTGTCGGCGCGGGACAGCATCAAGGAGATCAACCCGTACGTCGACGTCGATCGTGCATGACGAAGCGCTGACCAACGACAACGTGATGCAGATCTTCTCCGGATACGACCTGATCGTCGACGGCACCGACAACTTCGCGACCAGGTACATGGTCAACGACGCGTGCGTTCTGCTCGGCAAGCCGTACGTCTGGGGCTCGATCTACCGCTTCGACGGCCAGGCCAGCGTGTTCTGGGCCGAGTACGGCCCTTGCTACCGCTGCCTGTACCCCGAGCCGCCGCCTCCCGGCATGGTTCCGTCGTGCGCCGAGGGCGGCGTGCTCGGCGTGCTGTGCGCGTCGATCGGGTCGATCCAGGTCAACGAGGCGATCAAGCTTCTCATCGGGATCGGCGAGCCGCTCGTCGGCCGGCTGATGATCTACGACGCGCTGGAGATGAGCTACCGGAGCCTGAACATCAAGAAGGACCCGGACTGCGCCGATCTGCGGCAAGAACCCGACGATCACCGAGCTGATCGACTACGACGCCTTCTGCGGCGCCGTCTCGGCCGACGCGCAGGAGGCGGCGTCGGGCTCGACGATCACGGCCGCCGAGCTCAAGGCCATGCTCGACCGGAAGGACGACATCTTCCTGGTCGACGTCAGGGAGCCGAACGAGTACGAGATCGTCTCGATCCCCGGCGCGGTGCTGATCCCCAAGGACCAGTTCCTGAACGGAGTCGGCGCTCGAGCGGCTGCCTCAGGACCGGCGCATCGTGCTGCACTGCAAGTCCGGCGTGCGCAGCGCCGAGTGCCTCGCGGTGGTCAAGAACGCGGGCTTCTCCGACGCCGTGCACCTCGGTGGCGGGGTCCTGTCGTGGGTCAGCACGGTGGACCCGTCACTGCCGGTTTACTGACCTGGTGCACGTGTTCCGGCACCTCGAACGCGGAGTTCAGGTAGGCGCGCGCTATTCGTGGCCTTAACATCATCAGGTGGCGATTCAGCCGGGACCCCCAGACCAGCAGCGCGAGCTCAGGCCGTGGCGACACCGCGGAACTGAGCCTGCGGCCTGCCCGCAGGCGCAGGCCGCTGGTCGCGATCATTCTCGCGCTGATCGGGCTGTGCGGGCTGCTCGTGGCCGGGGCTCGGGATCCGCGGCTCAGCTCAAGCCGCGGACTTTCACCGCCGCGCAGCAGAAGCGGATCGATGGCCTGGGAGGTCGCCAAGCGCTGGCGGACGATCCCGAAGGCGACGATCTTCCCGGCCGTGGTCGGCTACAAGCTGACCGGCGGAAGGCAGTCAGGCCAGCTCGAAGGGCGCCTGAAGCTGAGCGCCACGCGGCTCGAAATCGCAGCCCAGTCGACCTGCGCGGCAGGACGCGGGCGGCAGCCAGCAAGCTGATGGCGATGCTCGACGAGCGATGGCTGCGCGGCGCTGCTGCGCTCGACGTACACCGACTCCACCAGCAGCCTCGTCGTGACGGCCGGGCATCGCGGTGCTGAAGAACCAGGCCAGCGCGATGGCGGCCGCCCAGCTACCTGACCGGGGGACCGGCGGTCGGCCAGGGCGGCCTGGCCCGCCAGCTCGTGCTCAGGCCGTTCCGGGTCGGCGGCACCCCGGCCGCGCTGTTTGTGTACCCGCAGCGGCAGTTGTCCTGGGTGGTCGCCGCCGGGCCGTACCTCGTGATGGCGACGGTCGGCTACGCCGACGGCAGGCCACGGGTGACCGTGAAGAGCGACGTGTATGTTTCCAGGAGATGACGAGCCTGGCCCGCGGCGTCGCGGTCAGGATCGCTGCACCGCTAGGGGCTAGCCCCGCCCGTTCCGACGCTGTCCGGGAGCTCCTTCATGCTGATTCCTGGCCGAAGGCCAGACCATGGCCGCTCCGCCGCGCCCCAGGCGTGCCCGGCGCGTCCCGGCTGCCGGCCGGCCGCCGGTTCGTGCGCAGTGGCGACGGCCGCGCTCGCGATGGCCAGCGCAATCGCGCTGCCGCTGGCGGCGGCCGGATCGGCGAGCGCCGACCAGGCTCGCCAGCGACAGCAATGGGTGCTGTCGGCGCTCGACGTCTCGGCCGCCTGGCGCATGACGCAGGGCCGTGGCGTGACCGTCGCGGTGATCGACAGCGGTGTCGATCCTTCGGTCTCGGATCTGGCCGGCTCGGTGACCACCGGCCCGGACTTCACCAGGGTCCATACACCGCCAGTCAACCCGAACTGGGGCGCGCACGGCACATGGATGGCGTCGCTGATCGCCGGGCACGGCCACGGGCCCGGCGGCAAGAACGGCATTCTCGGAGTCGCGCCTAAGGCCAAGATCCTGTCGATCAGGGTGATCACGGACCGATCCGATCCCGGTTACTCCCGGTACCAGGCGGAGCCCGAGTGGCGCGGTCAGCTCGAACTGGCCAAGGCGATCAGGTATGCGGTCGGGCAGGCGCGTCGGCGTGATCAGCATGTCGCTTGGCTATGACGCATCCAGTCTGGAGGTCAGGTCCGCGCTGCAGGACGCGCTGGCGCACAACATCGTGGTGGTCGCGTCCTCCGGCAACTCGGGGACGACGAACTCCGCCCAGGGCCAGGCAGCGCCCCGTACTCCTTCCCTGCCGACTATCCGGGCGTCATCGGCGTCGCCGCGGTCAGCCAGTCCGGCCAGCCCGCGTACTTTTCCAGCGAGAACCTGTCGGTTCAGGTCGCCGCGCCCGGCGTCGACGTTCCCGCGCAGGGTCGTGGCAGCAAGTACTGGGTCGTCAGCGGGACCAGCCCGGCCTGCGCGCTGACGGCCGGTGTCGCGGCGCTGATCAAGTCCAAGTACCCGAAGCTGACCGCTGCCCAGGTCAGGAGCGCGATCACGATGTCGAGCGCGCACCGTCCTCAGGGCGGTTACGACGACCATGTCGGGTTCGGCACCGTCGACGCGGCAGTCGGCGCTGCACGAGGCGGCCACGCTTGCCGGTGAGATTCCCGGCGGCGACACGGTCGCGGGCAAGGCCGCGGCATCGGGCAACTTTGGCAACGGGCAGGCTGGCGGCCCGGCTTTCCCCGTGCCTGCGCGCGGGCGGCAGAAACTGCTCGAGCTTCTCGCGATTGCCGCGGTCAGCCTGCTCCTGGTCATCGTGGCGATGTGGCGGCTCATAGCCGGCCGCGGCAAGGGGGGCCGTGCCGTCGCAGCGGCAGGTCCGCCGCCATCACCCGGCCTACCGGGCCAGGCCGGATCCGGTGGCACCGCCGAGGTTCATTACCCGACGCAGATCTACCCGGCTCAGCCATTTCGGCAGGGCCGACCCGCCCCTGGCTATTTCGTCCACGCCGGCCAGACCTACCCCATTGGCGGCCACCTCGGCCAGCC
This sequence comes from uncultured Actinomycetota bacterium, assembly GCA_963720595.1. Taxonomy (GTDB): domain Bacteria; phylum Actinomycetota; class Actinomycetes; order Streptosporangiales; family Streptosporangiaceae; genus Chersky-822. Next base: position 643,258 of record CAVRFY010000002.1, read on the forward strand.
CGGACCGCCCGGGCCAGGCCAGCCGCCGCCCAAGCCTCGGCACGCCCGGTCAGTTCTCGCCCGGCGTCGCCGGTCAGTTCCCGCCAGGTGCCGGACCTCCCCCGGGTCCCGGCGTGCCGCCAGCGGGCTACTCCGGCCAGGTTCCGCCCGGCCAGGTTCCGCCCGGCCAGGTTCCGCCCGGCCAGGTTCCGCCCGGCCAGGGATACGGGGCCGAAGGCCAGCCATCCAGGGGTTACGAGGGACCTGGTAACTGGCCCCAGCCCGGGCAGTTTGCCGGCCAGCCCGGGCAGTTTTCCGGCCAGCCCGGCCAGTTTTCCGCCCAGCCCGGCCAGTTTCCGGCCGATCCCGGGCAGTTTTCCGCCCATGTCGGCCAGTTTCCCGCGGAGGCCAGCCAGAGCTATCCCGGTCAGGCTGGCCCGGGCCATGGCCACCCAGGCCAGGACCTTCCCGCGGCTCTCTCGTGGCCGGCAACCCCACTCGACGCTCAGGCGGGGCTAACGCCGTCCGGGCCGGTTACCGGGTTCCCGGCCCAGGCGTACGAGGCGGCGGCGGCGACCAGCCTGCCCGCCGTCGATTACTCCGCCCAGGGATATGCCGGGCCAGGCTTTCCCGCCGCAGTCGGCTCAGGGTGACTCCGGGCAGAGCTACCCCCCGCAGTCGGGCTGGCCGGCCCCGAGCCCCTCGGTCTTGCCGACACCCAGCGGCGCCGCGCCGCCGCCCTACGAATTGCCCGCGCCGGCCGCGCCCGTGCGGCAAGACGACGATGAGTGGTGGTTTGACCAAGACGACCGGTCAGGCCCGGCCCAGTCGCCACCGGTCCCGTCGAGCTCGGCACAGCCAGGCCCGGCCCAGCTGCCCGAACCGACGTCATCAGAACGGACGTTGCCGCATAGCCGGACCCTGCTGCCCGAGCCAGATGCTGGCAGAACTTCCGCCGATCCGCTGAGCCCGAACTGGACGGGGATCAGCGCCGGCGCGAGGTTTGCCGCCGCGAACCCGTGCGGAGCCGGCCTGTTCGGGCTCGACAGCACCGCTACGCCGCTAGCGTCCGCGGCGGAGCGAGCAGCCGCCGGAGCTGCTCAGCGCGCGCGTCCCGAGACGGCGGCCGGCCCCGAACCGCGGCGAGAGCCAGCGCAGCCCGAAATGCCAGGGCAGCCTGAGCAACCCGCGAAACAAGAAGCCCACGCGAAACAAGAAGCACCCGCTTCTGCTCTGCCCGGGCAGCCCGAGCAGGCCGAGCAGCCCGGGCAGCCCGGGGCTAGCCAGGAACGGGCAACCCGGTCTTGGGCGTTCGACCGGCCCGCCGACCCATCCAGTGCCACGAACGTCATCCAGCGGCCGCTGGACCTGCCGAAGCGGATACCGCGCAGTCGGTCGGGTGCCGAGCCGGCTCCGGCCGCCGGGACGAACGCAGCAGCCCCGGCTGGTGCCGGTTACAGGTCGGTGTGGGAGCCACTAGTACGCAAGGACGGCGGCCAGGCTGGCCCGGCGCCTGCTGGCCAGCCGGACGGCCAGGCGAGCACGCAGCGGGACCGCCAGGCAACCGGGGCCGGTTCCTGGCAGACCAGCCTTTCGCGGCAGCCTGACACGATCCGGCGGACGGACGGCCGCGGGCAACCGCCGGCGGCGGACCCAGCCGAGCCAGCCGCGATCCCGTCCGACCGGCCAACCCAGCCAAGGTACGTCCCGGCCACCGGCATCTCCAGGCAGCCTGCGCCGGGCGCACAGCCAGCGGTGCCGTCGCAGCAGCCATCAGGCTCGCCGCCCCCGTCCGGCGCACAGCCGCTGCCGCGACGGCAGCCGCAGACGCATCTGGCGGCTCCGCTGCGGCGCCAGCGGCCCACGCAGGTCGTTCGCCCGCAGCCTGAGTCCCGGCCGCCGCCGAGCGTCTGGGATGCGGCCAGCCCGGCCGCGGCCGCGGAGCAGTCACCGGCGGCGGAGGGGCCAGGACCGCGCGACAATGCCACGGGGTGAGCCCCGTCGGATGAGTTCGCGCGAGGACTCCCGCGTGACGACGAGGCGTGTGGCCGGGTCGGCCTCGCCCGAGATGGGAGAGTACGCGAGCCGCGTCCTGGATGTCGCGGAGTCGATTCCGCCCGGCCGCGTCATGTCCTACGGCGACATCGCCGAGTACGTCGGCCAGGGCGGCCCGCGGCAGGTCGGGCAGGTGATGGCGCTGTGGGGCGGTGCAGTGCCCTGGTGGCGCGTCGTCCACGCCGACGGCAGCTTCCTGTCCGGCCACGAACGCGAGGCGCTTGATCATTACCGTCTCGAAGGGACTCCGCTGCGGCTCGGATCCGACGGATCGCCCAGGCGGCTTGACATGCGCAAGGCGCGCTGGTCAGGCGAGCCGGATCTACGATGAACCCGGTGCTGCGGACCCGCTAGCCTCGACCCGGCCGGGCGGTGTCGCGGCGGCGGGATGCCGCGGTCTGGCAAGTCCGCAGCGAACTGTCGGAGTCCTCTGCTGGAATGCGTTACGACATGGATAGGCAACCGCCCACATACCGCTTGGTTCGCCGGCCGATCAGCGCCGCACAGCGGCCTGTTCTCGATCCGGCCCAAGCGCAGGTCGTCGGCCATTCCGGCGGCCCGCTGCTCGTGCTGGCCGGGCCAGGTACCGGCAAGACGACGGCGATCGTGGAGACCGTCGTCGACCGGATCGTGCGCCGCGGCCTGGATCCCGGCCGTGTCCTGGTGCTCACCTTCAGCCGCAAGGCCGCGCAGGAACTGCGCGCCAGGATCACGCTGCGGCTCGACCGTACGACCGCCGAGCCGCTGGCGCTGACCTTCCACAGCTATGCGTATGCCCTGGTCAGGCGCGAGTCTGTACTCGCTGGCGCGGAACCGCCGATCCTGCTGTCCGGTCCGGAACAGCTGCAGGAGGTCAGGCGCATGCTGCGCGGCGAGGCGTCCGACGGCGCCAGGCACTGGCCGCAGCGGCTGCGCCCGCTGCTCGCGACCCGCGGTTACGCCGCGGAACTGCGCGATTTCCTGCTCCGGGCCTCCGAGCGCGGGCTGGACGGTGCGCGACTCGCGAGCCTGGGCCAGCAGGCGGGCCGCGACGACTGGATCGCGGCGGGGCGGTTCTTGACCAGGTACGCGGCTCGGTTCGACCTGGCGCCGGTTCCGGCCTATGACTACGCCGAGATCATCAGGATCGCCGGCCAGTTGCTGACCAGGCCGGTGGTCAGGCAGCGCGAGCGCCGCGCCTATGACGTCGTCCTGGTCGACGAGTACCAGGACACCGACCCGGCGCAGGAGGACCTGCTGCACGCGCTGGCCGGAGACGGCCGCGAACTGCTCGTCGTTGGCGATCCCGACCAGTCGATCTACGCGTTCCGCGGGGCCGACGCCGACGCGATCGGCCGGTTCCCGGCCAGGTTCCGCGCCCCGGACGGGCGCCCCGCACGGGTGATCGCGCTGCGGACCTGCCGCCGCGGCGGTCCGGTGCTGCTCGCCGCATCGCGGCGGCTCGCTGCCCGGCTGCCCGCGATACGGCTTCCCGAGGTCGCGGGTTCCCCTGATTCTGTTGCCCAACGAGACCACCGGGCGCTGGTCCCGCTCGAATCGGCCAGCCCCGGCGAGGCGCGGGTCGCCGTCGCCGCAAGCGAGCGCCAGGAGGCCGCGCTGATCGCCGATGTGCTCCGCCGGGCCCACCTCGTCGACCAGGTTCCCTGGTCGTCGATGGCGGTGCTGGTCCGATCGGCGGTGCGTCAGGTCCCGGCGCTGCAGCGAGCGCTCTCGAGCGCCGGTGTCCCGGTCGCGGTCGCGGGCGACGAACTGCCCCTGGCCGAGGATCCGGGGACGAGCCCGCTGCTGCGGTTGATCGGCTGCGCGCTCGACCAGCGGTCGCTGACCGAGGATGCGGCCGCGGATCTGCTGACCGGCCCGCTCGGCGGCACCGACGCCCTCGGCCTGCGCCGGCTGCGACGGCTCTTGCGGCAGCCTGGTCCGGCCGGCGAATCTGAGCGCGGCCCGGACGAAGCCGGCCCGAACGAGACCGGCCTAGCCGACCAGGACGAGCGGGCCGGTCAGGACGGCGGGTCACCGGACGCACCCAGGCCGGACGGCCCCGCCGCAGCCAGGCCGGACGGCCCCGCCGCTGACCGGCCTGGCCGAGGTCGTCCGCCGGCTGAGCCATCCGACCCGGCCACCATGCCGGGGCCGCTCGCAGCCGCGCTGCTGGATCGCCGGCTGCTCGCGGCCGCGGGCTGGCGGCCCGGCCGGACCCTGCTGGCGGCGAGCGAGGCGCTCGACGCGGCACGCCGTGTCGCCGACCTGATCGCTGTGGCGAGAACGGCGGCCGCGAACGGCACCGCCCAGGAGGTGCTCTGGGCGATCTGGAATGCGAGCGGCCTGGCCGCCCAGTGGCATGCGGCCAGCGCGGCCGGCGGCACCCGCGGCGCGACCGCCGACGCGGACCTCGATGCGGTGCTGGCGCTGTTCGACGCCGCAGCGAGATTCGACGCACGGCTGCCGCCCGGCTCGATGCCGCTCTTCCTGGACGGGCTGACCAGCCAGGAAATCGCCGGTGACTCGCTCGCCGAGCGGGCGCAGCCAGGCGAGACGGTGACCATCTCGACCGCGCACCGGGCCAAGGGCCTGGAGTGGGACCTGGTCGTAGTCGCCGGAGTCCAGGAGGGTGTCTGGCCCGACCTGCGGCTGCGCGGTTCCTTGCTCGGCGTGGACGAACTGGTGGAGGCCGCCGACCGCGGCGCGGCCACCGGCCGGGCTGGCCAGCCTGGCGGTCTGGCCCGGCCGGGTGCACGTGCCGCACCGGCCAGGGATGCGGCCGCGGTCGCCCTCAGCTCGAAGCTGCTCGACGAGGAGCGGCGGCTGTTCTACGTCGCCGTGACCCGGGCACGGCGCACGCTCGTAGTAACCGCCGTGGGCGGCGACGACAGCGAGGAGCGGCCGTCCAGGTTCCTGGCCGAACTGGCCGGCAGCGAGATCACTGTCGAAGAGGTGGCCGGGACCGGCCGCCGCTGGCTAACGCTTCCCGCGCTGACCGCCGACCTGCGCCGAGCCGCCGCCGACCGCGGGCTGCCCGGGCCGGTGCGCCAGGCGGCCGCGGGCCAGTTGGCCAGGCTGACCACGGCCGGAGTGACCGGGGCGAGCCCGGACCAGTGGTACGCGCTCACGCAGTGGTCAGGCACCGGGCCGATCAGGGAGGGCGAGGTCAGGGTCTCTCCGTCCCAGGTCGACAAGTTCGTCACCTGCGGGCTGCGCTGGCTGATCGAGTCGGCGGTTGGGGCCAGCTCTCCGTCGGTAGCCGGCAATCTCGGTACGGTCATCCATGCGGCCGCGGCGCTTGTCGCCGAGGGAGCCAGCCAGGCAGACATCGCCCGCAGGATCGACGAGATCTGGCACCAGCTCGATTTCGGCAGCGTCTGGTACAACTCCAGGCAACGCGAGACCGCGGGCCAGATGATCGGCCGGTTCATGGACTGGGCGCGGGACAACGACCGGGAACTGGTCGCCGTCGAGCAGAAGCTGCGGGTCAGGATCGACGATGTCGTGATCTCGGGACAGGTGGACCGGCTGGAACGCGATGCGGACGGCCGGGCCGTCGTCGTTGACCTGAAGACCGGGTCGTCCAAGCCTTCCGCGGGTGAGCTGGACCGGAACCCGCAGCTCGGCGTCTATCAGCTCGCGGTGCTGCTTGGTGCGTTCGCGGAGCTTGGCGCGGCCGAGCCCGGCGGGGCCGAGCTAGTCCACGTGGGTCGGGCCGCCCGGGTGAAGCAGGCGGCGGTGCAGAGCCAGCGCGCGCTGGCCGAGGACCCGGATCCCGGCTGGGCGCAGTCGCTGGTCAAGGAGGTCGCCGCCGCGATGGCCGGACCTCAGTTCAAGGCGACGGTCAACGACAGTTGCCGCCGGTGCCCGGCGGCCGCGAGCTGCCCGGTCGACGAGCGCGGCGGCCAGGTGACCCAGTGAGCGAGCCCAACGGCCGCGAGCCGGCACAGCGAGCGGAGCAAACACCGTGAGCCAGTTGTCGCTGTGGGACGACGAGCCGCCGCCGGTCCCGGCCGACGCTGCGCCGAGGTTCAGCCCTGCTCAGCTCGCGCGGCTGCTCGGCATCGACGAGCCGACGCCCGAGCAGTCGGCCGTGATCAGCGCCCCGCTGGCGCCGATGGCGGTGATCGCGGGCGCGGGTTCCGGCAAGAGCGAGACCATGGCGGCGAGGCTGGTCTGGCTAGTGGCCAACGGCTACGTCATGCCCGAGCGCGTGCTTGGGCTCACGTTCACGCGCAAGGCCGCCGCAGAGCTGGCCAGCCGGGTCCGCGCTCGCCTGGACGGGCTGCGCCGGGTCGGCCTGGCCAGGCCGCCGCAGCGGGATCAGGCCGGCGGCCGAGATCAGCCCGGCGGGCAGGACCAGGCTGGCGGGCGGGATCAGGGCGGCGACGAGCCGGGCCTGGACGGCGATCCGGTGATCGCGACCTACCACTCCTACGCCGGGCGGCTGATCACCGACCACGCGCTGCGCGAAGCGCTCGAACCGACCATGCGGCTGATCACCCCCGCCGTGGCCTGGCAGCTCGCAGCCAGGGTCGTGGCCGGGTATGACGGCCCGATGGACGCCGTTGACTGGGCGCCCGTCACCGTGACGGCGGCCGTCATCGAGCTGTCCGGGGAACTGGCCGAGCATCTCCGCGGCCCTGACGACGTCCTCGCCGCAGGCGACTGGCTGCGGCGCCGATACGAGGAGGTACCGCCAGGCAAGACCAGGGACGCCGACCGGGCCATGAAGTCCCAGCGCGTTCGCGAGCAGATGCTGCCTCTGGTGCGGGCCTACGCCGCCGCCAAGGCCGAGCGCGAGGTCATCGACTACGGCGACCAGATGGCGCTCGCGGCCAGGATCGCGCTCGCCCACGCCGAGGTAGGGACGGCCGAGCGGGCCAGGTACCAGGTCGTGCTGCTCGATGAGTTCCAGGACACCAGCCACGCTCAGCTTGAGCTGATGCGGGCGCTGTTCGGCGGCGGGCACCCGGTCACCGCGGTCGGGGATCCCTGCCAGTCGATCTACGGCTGGCGAGGTGCCAGCGCCGGCAACATGAAGCGATTCGCCGGCAACTTCCCGCGCCGCGGACGGCGGTTCCCGCGCCGAGGTCCGGCTGCTGTCGACCAGCTTCCGCAACACCGGCAAAGTTCTCGACGTCGCCGCCGCGATCCAGTACGACCTGCGGCAGATCGCGCCTGAGGTGCCCAGGCTGATCGCGCCGCCCGGCCGGGCGGACCGCGGTGCCGTGCTCTGCGCCCTCCTGGAGAGCAGCGCCGCAGAGGCGCGCTGGGTGGCCGGACAGGTCGCGGCGCTGCTGAGACTGGCCGCCGGGACCGCGCCTGACGGGCTGCCGTGGCCGGACGGCCGGTCCGACGGCGTCCGGCCGTCAGACATCGCGGTGCTGTGCCGCAAGCGGACCCAGTTCGGCGCGTTGCGGATTGCGCTGGAAGCCGAGGGCATCCCGGTCGAGGTCGTCGGTCTCGGCGGGCTGCTGACGGTGCCAGAGGTCAGCGACATCGTGGCTACGTTGCGGGTGCTGCACAGCCCGGCCGCGTCCGACTCGCTGGTCAGGCTCCTCACCTCGGCCCGCTGGCGGGTCGGCCCGCGGGACCTGGTCGCGCTCGGGGTCAGGGCGCGCGAGCTGGCCAAAGACCAGTCTCGCCCCGCGAGCCCACAGGACGCGGGGGAGCCCGTTACGGCTAATGATCATCTGACCAGGGCCGTGGCCGACTTCACCGCCGAGACAGGCAGCCTGGTCGAGGCCCTCGACGATCTTGGTGCCGCGGCAGCCTACTCGGACGAGGGGCGGCCGCGGTTGCGGGCGCTCGCCGCCGAGTTGCGATCGCTGCGCCGGCACGTCGGCAGGCCGCTGCCTGAGCTGGTGACCGAGGTCGAGCGCGCGCTCGGGCTCGACGTGGAGGTCGCGGCGCGCGCCGGGTTGACCATGGCGGCGGCCAGGGCGGATCTCGACGCCTTCGCCGACGCCGCGGCGGCCTTCGCCGGCGACGCTCAGGAGCCGACACTTGGTGCGTTCCTCGCCTACCTGACCGCGGCCGAGACCGAGGAGTTCGGGCTGGAGGCAGGCCAGGTCAGCGACGTCGACGCGGTCAAGCTGGCGACCGTGCACTCGGCCAAGGGCCTGCAATGGCCCGCGGTCGTGGTGCCCGGGCTGTCCGCCGGGACGCGGGCGCAGAACTTCCCCGCCAGGCCGCGGCTGAGCACCCGGTGGACGGACAATCCGCGGCTGCTCCCGTTCTGGCTGCGCGGCGATGAGACTGATCTGCCGGCCCTGGCCGGGCTCGACCCAGGGTCGATGGCCGCGTTCAGCCAGGCGTGCGCCGAGCGCAACCTGGCCGAGGAACGGCGGCTGGCATACGTCGCCGTGACCAGGGCGGCCTACTGGCTGGCCTGCACCGGGTACTGGTGGGGCGCGGGCAAGTCGCCGCTTGGCCCATCGCAGTTCCTGCAGGAGGTGGCCGCCAGCTGCGAGGCGGAGCCGGCCTGGTGGCGGAGTGGGCGGACCAGCCTGAGGAGGGCGCGGAGAACCCGGCGCTGGCCGACCCGCTGACCGAGTCCTGGCCCGCGCCGCCTGGCGGGCGCGGGTACGAGGCCGTCCGCGAAGCGGGGGATATGGTGCTGGCCGCCGGGGCGAGCGTGGACGGGGCGAGCGGCGACTTGGCGAGCGGGGCCGGGGCGGCCGGGGACGGGGCGAGCGGGGCCGGGGCCGTGCCAGCGCGGTATGCCGAGCTTGTCGCTGGCTGGGCGGCCGACGCGGACCTGCTGTTGGCCGAGCGGTCGAGACGCCGGCCTGACGGGCCGATCCCGGTCGAGCTGCCACGGCGGTTCGGCGTCTCCGCGCTGGTCGAGATGGCCAGGGACCCGGCCGGGCTGGCGGCGCAGATCAGGCGGCCGATGCCGCGGCCGCCGGCACCGCGGGCGCAGCGCGGAACGGCGTTCCACCGCTGGCTCGAAGAGCGCTTCGGCCAGATGCGGCTGATCGACGCCGACGACTTGGCCGGTGCCTTCGACGCCGACCTGGTCGCCGACGACGCCGAACTCGCCGAGCTGAAGTCGCGGTTCGAGGCGGGCGAGTGGGGCCAGCGCTGGCCCGCCGAGGTCGAGATGCCGTTCGAGACGAAGGTCGGCGACCGGCTAGTCAGGGGACGCATCGACGCGATCTTCGCGGACGATCCAGGCGGCGGGTTCGACGTCGTCGACTGGAAGACGGGGCGGCCGCCGAGGCCCGGCCGCGAGGAGCGCGCCGTCGCCGTGCAACTGGCGGCGTACCGGATGGCCTGGTCGGCGCTGGCCGGCGTGCCGGTCGGTCAGGTGCGGGCCGCGTTCTACTACGTGCGAGAGGACCGGACCGTGCGTCCGGCCGACCTGCTCGACGCCGCCGGGCTGGCCGCGCTGATCGAGGAGATCCCGGATGCGGCGTCTGGCTAGCCGGTCCTGCGACACTGAGTAGGTGACAGCGTGGCGAATACGTGATTTCCACGACGACGACCTCGACGCGGCGATCCGGCTGTGGGACGACCCGGTGGCCAGTCCGGCCGCGCCGGTGTTCGGCCTCTCCGACCTGATCGCTGCCGTCAGGGCGAACGCGCCGGCCGTCGTGGCGGTGGTCGGCGACGACCTGATCGGCACCGCGGTAGCCACCGTGAGCGGTACCCGCGCCTCGCTGATGCGGATCAGCCTGGCGAAGTCCTGGCGGGACCGCGGCATCGGTAGCTCGATGCTCACCGAGCTTGAACGCCGGCTCGTGTCGGCCGGGGTGCACAGGATCGACTGCCTGCTGGCCGAACCTGGCGAGGTCGGCGCGGTCGCACTTGAGCACTGCGGTTACCGGGCGCGGCCAGGCATGATCTTCTACGAGAAGCTCGAGCCGGTCGGACTCGCTGACGTGGGCATTCTCGAGCAGCTGGGCGGCCGGATGATCCGCGCCGGAACCTGGGATCAGCTGGGCGGCATGGTCAGGGAGAAGGAGCTGATCGAACGTCGGATCATCATGCCGCTGGCCAATCCTCAGCTGGCCGACCGGCTCGGCTTGATCCCGCCGTGCGCCGTGATCCTGTTCGGGCCGCCGGGCACCGGCAAGACCACGTTTGTCAAGGGCGTCGCATCAAGGCTCGGCTGGCCGTTCGTCGAGCTGTTTCCCTCCCGGCTGGCCGGCGATTCGCCGAGCGGGCTGGCGGCAGCGCTGCGGGAGGCGTTCATGCTGGTGGACGAGCTCGAGCGGGTCGTCGTCTTCATCGACGAGGTGGAGGAGATCGCGGGCCTGCGCCAGCCGCGCACGGTCACCGCGACGCAGGGCGTCACGAACGAGATGCTGAAGCTGATCCCGTCGTTCAGGGAGCGGGACCAGCGGCTGCTGATCTGCGCGACGAATTCCGTCCGGGCGCTCGACTCGGCGTTCCTCAGACACGGCCGGTTCGACTACGTCATCCCGGTCGGGCCGCCGGACGACGAAGCCAGGCAGGCCATCTGGGACGGCTACCTGCGCGCCATGCCCCATGACGGACTCGACCTGGACGCGATCGTCGCGCGATCCCGGTTGTTCACCCCGGCCGACATCGAGTTCGCCGCGCGCAGGACCGCGCAGTTCGTGTTCGAGCGGGTGATGCTCGAGCGCGGCGACGACACCGTCCGCACCGCGGATGTGCTGCGCGCGATCGCCGACACGAAGCGGACGCTGACGACCAAGATCGTCGCCGCGTTCGAGCAGGACATCAAGGAATACGCGCGGCTCTGACCGGGGGATGGGCCGACGGGTGCCGGCGGGCGCTACAGGCCCGGGAGCCCTGTTACCTGACGGCCATCGGGCTGGTGCGGAGAGGCCTGCGAATCGACTTTGGATCCGCTTCGGTCGGACAAATCGCTCAGGGCTGACTTGATCATGACTGAAGCGGATCCAATGTCGGATCGGTGGGTGGCGGCCGGGCGAGGACAGTCCGGCGTGGGGCGGGGCAGGGTTGGTGCAGGCCGCTGACTGGCGGTGAGGACGCGCCTAGCTGCCGGCGCCCGGCCCGGGCGGCGCGCTGACCCGGTTCCAGGCCACTGTCGGCTCGAAAGGAAGGCCGCCACGGCACATATCACGGGTTGCGGTGTCACAAAGGCGGCAATTAGGGTGCAGAATCGACCGCAACTCATGACAAGTCAGTTGGAGCACTGCCGAGGGCGGGGCGGCAGGGCACGCGAGCGGGGCGGCAGGGCACGAGCGGGCGGATCGTGACAGCCGGCGCAGATGCCACCATCACGCGCAACGACGATGCCCGCGGACTAGAGTGCCGTGCGAGATCACCGGAACGGCCCGTCACAGGCTGTCCCGGGCACCGGATCGCGGACGCCGGCAGGCGGGCAGGCCGGCTGACCGGGCCGACCGGCTGGCTTGGGCTGGCCGCGTGACCGCGTGACCGCGTGACCGCGTGACCGCGTGACCGCGTGACCGCGTGACCGCGTGAAGGCTCAACCGAGGGGATACGCGCATGGACACTGACGTTCGCGGCTATATCGACGCTCACGCCGCCGAGTTCTTCGCCGCGCTGAAGCAGTGGCTGGCTATCCCGTCGATCTCGGCCGATCCGGGGCGCGGCGCCGATGTTCGGCGGTCGGCCGAGTGGCTGGCCGGTCACCTGCTGCAGACCGGATTCGCGACCGCCGAGGTCTGGGAGACCGGGACGCCAGGCCGCCCGGGCCTGCCCTCGGTGTTCGCGCACTGGCCGGCCGCGGACCAGGCGGCGCCCACCGTGCTGATCTACGGACATCACGATGTCCAGCCGGTCGAACCGATCGCCGAGTGGGAATCCCCGCCCTTCGAGCCGGTCGAGCGCGACGGCCAGATTCTGGCCCGCGGCGCGTCGGACGACAAGGGCCAGGTCCTCTTCCACACGCTCGGCATCCGCGCCTGGCTCGCCGCCCACGGCGCGAGCGCACCGCCGGTCAGCATCAAGCTGATCGTCGAGGGCGAGGAGGAGTCGGGCTCGACTCACTTCGCCGACCTGCTGCGGCGCGAGAGCGAGCGGCTGGCGTGCGACGTCATCGTGGTCTCGGACACCACGATGTGGGCCGCGGACGTGCCGTCGATGTGCACCGGCATGCGGGGCGTGACCGCTGCCGAGATCGATGTCTACGGCGCCGAGCGCGACCTGCACTCCGGCTCGTTCGGCGGTGCGGTGCCGAATCCGCTGCACGCACTGGCCGGCCTGCTGGCCGGGCTGCACGATGCCGACGGGCGCGTGCTGCTGCCTGGTTTCTACGACAGAGTCGCCGACCTCACCGAAGCCGAGCGGGAACTGTTCGCCAGGCTGCCGTTCGACGAGAAGGCGTGGCTGGCCACGGCGGGCGACAGTGGCGCGGCGTCCGGCGAGGCCGGGTTCGGCACGCTCGAGCGGGTCTGGGCTCGCCCGACGGCCGAGATCAACGGGATGTGGGGCGGTCATACCGGCCCTGGCGGCAAGACGATCGTGCCGCGCGAGGCGCATGCGAAGCTCTCGTTCAGGCTGGTCGCGCACCAGGACCCGGCCGAGGTGGCCGGCATGCTCCGTGAATTCATTTCGCAACGCAAGCCAGCGGGCTTGGATGTCGTCGTCACAGTTGACGGCCCAGGAGTCAGGCCCTGCTTCTCGCCGATCGACTCGCCGGAGGTGGCGGCCGGACGGCGGGCGATGGAACGCGCGTTCGGCCAGGATGTGCTGTTCACCAGAGAAGGCGGCAGCGGCCCGGAGGCCGACTTGGCCGACATCCTTGGCGCACCGCTGGTCTTCATCGCGGTCGGCCTTGACGAGGACCGGATCCACGCCCCGAACGAGCGGGTCGAGATGAACCTGCTGCTCAAGGGCGCCGAGACGGCCGCGTATCTCTGGGACGAGCTCGCCGCGCTGCGATAAGGGTGTCGACGACAGGTCGGCTGGCGCTGCCCGGACACGTATTCTGAGGCCGTGGCAGGCTCCCATATCACCGTGTCCGGCGGGATCGCGCTCACCAGGCACGAGGTCGAGCGGGCGACGGCGCTCAGGACCGATCAGGACTGGCTGGCGAAGGCGTGGGCGGACCAGGGCACCAGGGTGCTGGTCGTGGCGGACGGCCAGGTGCTCGCCCGAATCGGCGACGGCGCTGCCGAGCTGGTGTTCGTCTCGCCGGCGCAGGCTCCGGACGGCGTCAGGTTCCTGCTCGGAGTGGACTCCGACGACGTGGCCTATTTCGGCGTCGGCGGCTCGCTGAGCGCGGCGCACGGCAGCATCGCGAGCGACGGAGCGGACCGCGATGGCGACCCCGCGCTCCGGCTGGCGGGCTTGCGCGAGGCGGGAACGCTGCTGACCGACCGAGACGCCGGCCTGCTGACTCATGCGGTCGCGCTGGCGAACTGGCACGCCGTGGCGAGCCACTGCTCCCGGTGCGGGGCTCCGACAAAGCCCGAAACGGCCGGCCACTCGCGCCGTTGCACGGTCGACGAGAGCGAGCATTTCCCGCGCTGTGACCCCGCAGTGATCATGGTCGTGACCGACCCGGACGACCGTTGCCTGCTGGCCAGGAACGCCCAGTGGCCGAAGGGCCGGGTCTCCGTGCTGGCCGGGTTCGTGGAGCCTGGCGAGTCGGCGGAGCAGGCGGTCGCGCGCGAGGTGCACGAGGAGACCGGCGTGATCGTGTCGACCGTCACCTATGCGGGCAGCCAGCCGTGGCCGATGCCGCACAACCTGATGCTGGGATTCCGCGCCGAGGCGACAGGCACGGACATCACCGTCGATGCTGAGGAAATCGAAGAGGCGGCTTGGTACAGCCGCGATGACCTGAAGACGGCGCTGGTCGCGGGCGACCTGATCATGCCGCCCTCGCTGTCGATCTCTCGCTGGCTGATCGAGACGTGGTACGGGGCGGACCTGCCGGGCCCGAACCCTAGCGCAGCAGCAGGCGGGCGGCGAGCTCGAGCTGGCGGGTGACGTCGCTGGCCGAGGCCCGGCGGGTCACCCAGGCGACCAGGTTGGACAGCCAGACGTCACCGATGACGCGGGCGATCGCCCGCTCGTCGCCGGTTGGCTCGCCGTCGTGCATGGCGTCGGTGAGCATCTGCTCCATCAGGGCTGCGACCGCGTTGACCTCGGTGGCAGCGCTCGGGTCGGCGAACATGAACGCCCGGGTGATGGCCTCGGTGAGCAGCGGCTCGCGCTGCATGTTCCCGGTCACCAGGTTCAGCACGTAGATGATCCGCTCGGCGGGGGTGTCGCCTTGCACCGGGCGCTTGTCCAGCTTCTCCCTGGTTCGCTCGAACTCGCTGGCCAGTGCGGAAACCAGCAGATGGATCTTGGAAGGGAAATAGCGGTACAGCGTGCCGAGCGCGACATCGGCCCGCTCGGCCACCTCGCGCATCTGCACCGCGTCGTATCCGCCCTTGGATGCCAGGGTCAGTGTCGCGTCGATGATTCGCCTGCGCCGCTCGCGTTGTGCCGCGGAGCCCAGATCATTCTCGGCCTGGCCGCTTACGATCGCGGTCGCGCCGGCGGCCTTCGGAGCTGTCATCCGAGCCTCTCGTCGTGTCGGCATCGCCGGACTTGACCCCCGTCCCCGCTGCCCGTCACCGTGCTCGCCACGGGCCGGTGCCGCGCTGGCCGATATGAGTGTAACGTGTTCTAATTTTCTGTGCGCCGGACCAGCAGGAGGAGCAGTGCCCATAGCCGTCACCACCGAGCAGCTGGCGATCGCTGAGTCGGTCGGCCAGTGGGCGAAGCGGGCCGGCACGATCGCCGCCGTGCGCGGTCTCGAGACGCGCGGCGGGCAGATCGGCCCGGCCGCCGAGCACTGGGCTGGCCTGGCGGAGCTCGGGATCTTCGCGATCGGCCTGCCCGAGAGCCTGGGCGGAGCGGGCGGCACGACGGCGGACGTCGCCGTGGTCGTCGAGCAACTGGCCGCGGCGCTCGTGCCCGGTCCGGTACTGCCGACGCTGCTGGCCGGGCTGGTACTGGCCAGATCGGCGAGCGCCGCCAGCGGGCTGCTCGCGGAGGTGGCGTCGGGCACGGCTCGGGTCGCCGTGGCGCTGTCGGCCCGCGGCGTGATCGGTGCGCCGGCCCCGGCCGGCGGGCTGCAGGTGAGCGGCACGGCCAGCCTCGTGCTGGGCGCTGGAGACGCCTCGCACCTGCTGCTGGGGGCGGGAACCGACTCCGGCGAGATCTGGTTCGTGCTCAACGCGAGCCAGCCGGGCGTTCAGGTCAGACCCCGCTCGCCGGTGGACTTCTCGCGGGCTCTGGCCGACATCGGGCTTGATGAGGTCACCGTCGAGCCTGGACAGGTGCTGAGCGGCAGCCCCCGGCTGGTGCCCGACCTGGGCGCGACCCTGGCCGCCGCCGAAGCCGCCGGTCTCGCTACCTGGTGCAGCCAGACCGCGACCAACTACGCGCGCACCAGGCAGCAGTTCGGCCGCCCGATCGGTTCGTTCCAGGCGATCAAGCACCTCTGCGCCCAGATGCTGTGCCGGGCCGAACTCGCCACGGCGGCGGCCTGGGATGCCGCCGTGGCCGCGGACCAGGCGCCCGACGAGCTTTCGCTGGCGGCCGCGGCTGCCGCGGCGCTGGCGCTCGACGCGGCAGTGGACAACGCCAAGGACTGCATTCAGGTGCTCGGCGGGATCGGGTTCACCTGGGAACACGACGCGCACCTGTACCTGCGGCGGGCGCTGGCGCTGCGAAGCTTGCTCGGTGGCGGTGCGGCATGGCGGGCTCGGGCGGCAGGTCTGGCGCTGGCGGGTGCTCGGCGGCATCCGTTCGACCGCGACGACGCGGCCGACGGCGTTGGCGGTGCTTCCAGCGATAGCGACGCGGCCGGCGGCAACGTGCCGTCAGGCGCTGATCAGGCCCGCGCGGCGGCCCGGGTCGTCGCCAACGCTGTGTCCGCCACCCCCCGCGATCACTGGCGCGACGGGCTGGCCGAGATCGGCTATGCGGCGCCGGCCTGGCCGCCGCCTTACGGGCTGTCCGCCACCCCCGCGACGCAGCTGATCATCGACGAGGAACTGGCCAGGGCCGGGATCGAGCGGCCGGACCTGGGCATCGGCGGCTGGGCGATCCCCGCGATTCTCAGCCACGGCACGCCCGCTCAGCTTGAGCGGTTCGCCTGGCCGACGCTGACCGGGACGATCGTCTGGTGCCAGCTGTTCAGCGAGCCGGAGGCCGGCTCCGACCTGGCCTCGCTGCGCACCAGGGCGGTCCGGGTCGAGGGCGACGGGGCGGCTGGCGGTGGTTGGCGGCTGACCGGGCAGAAGGTCTGGACCTCGCTGGCCGCCGAGGCGGACTGGGCGATCTGTCTCGCCCGCACCGACTCGGCCGCGCCGAAGCACAAGGGCATTACCTATTTCCTCGTCTGCATGCACGACCCTGGGATCGAGGTGCGCCCGCTGCGGGAGATCACGGGCCGGGCGATGTTCAACGAGGTCTTCCTGGACGACGTGTTCGTGCCCGATGACTGCGTGATCGGCCAGCCCGGCGAAGGCTGGCGGGTCGCGCGCACGACGCTGGCGAGCGAGCGGGTGGCGATGTCCCGGGGCGCGGGCCTCGGCGAGGACGCCGAAAGACTCCTCGCCTCGGCGGCCGCCGCCGGTGCGGTGACCGACCCCATGATCATCGACCAGATCGGGGCACGGCTGGCCGAGAGCCTTGCGTTGTCGGTGATGGATGACAGGCTCGCCGGTGCGGTGGCGCGCGGTGGCGAAGCGGGCCAGACGGCGGCCGTGCGCAAGCTGGTCGGCGTGGCGCACCGGCAGGCGGTCGCCGAGACGGCGGTCGCGCTGGCCGGAATCCAGGGCGCCGCGGCCGACGGCCAGGCGGCCGACGCCATCGACAGCTTCCTGATGACCAGGTGCCTGAGCATCGCGGGCGGAACCAGCCAGATCCTGCTCTCGCTGGTGGCCGAACGCGTGCTCGGGCTGCCTAGGGACGAGGCACGCTGAATGAACTTCGACCTCGACGAGACTCAGCGGGTCATCGCGGCCTCGGCAGCCGAACTGCTCGCGGGCGCCGGAGCGCCAGGGGACACCGCAGCCGCTGCGGACCCCGGGGCGGGCGGCGCGGCTCTGCCGCGCGTCGAGCGCGGCGACCCCCGCGATGCGCCGGCCTGGCAGGCGCTGGCGAAGGCCGGCCTGCTGGCGCTCACGCTCCCCGGCCGGCTCGGCGGCGACGACCTCGGCGTGCTGGAGGCGGCAGTGCTGCTGACCGAGGTTGGCCGCCGGGCGGCGGAGGTTCCCGCGCTGGCCACGATCATGCTCGGGGCGGTTCCCGTCGTCCGGTGGGGCAGCCGCGAACTGCAGGACCGGGTACTAACCGGAATCGGCGACGGCCAGACGATCCTGACCGCGGCCGTGCGCGAGCAATCGACGGGGTGGCCGGCCGTACCCGCGACGACGGCCAGCCTGGACGCCGCGGGATCGGGAACCGTCAGCGGGACCAAGATCGGCGTGGCGTACGCGGGTCAGGCGAACTGGATCCTGGTCCCCGCCGCCCTGACCGGCGGCGGCCGCGCCGTGGTCGTGGTGGATGCTGCGGGGCCGGGAGTGACGGCGCTGCCGACGCCGGCTTCTGGCAGCACGCCCGAATACACGGTCACGCTGGATGCCGCGCCGGTCGCCGGAGTACTCGGCGCCGGCGACGGGCGGGAGGAGGCGGTCGATGATCTTTACCTGCTGGCCGCCGCGGGTGCGGCCGCGATGGCGGACGGCGCCCTCGCTGGCGCGCTTGACCTGACGGCGAAGTACGTGGCGGCGCGGGAGCAGTTCGGCCGGCCGCTCGCGACGTTCCAGGCCGTCGCCGGACAGGCCGCCGACGTCTACATCGCCAGCCGGACGCTGCACCTGGCCGCCCTCTCGGCCTGCTGGCGGCTCTCGGCGGGCCTCGATGCTCGCCAGGACGCCGAGATCGCGGCGTACTGGCTGGCCCAGGAGTGCCCGGCCGCGCTTCGCACCTGCCATCAGCTGCACGGCGGAATCGGGGTGGACAGCAGCTACCCGCTGCACCGTTACTCGGCCATGGTCAGCGACCTGGCCAGGTTCGTCGGCGGCCCGGCGAGCCGCCTTGAGGTACTCGCGGGGCGAGGGGGCGGGGCCGGCGCCGGGGCTGGGAGCGGGGTCGGGACCGGGGCGGCCGGGCTGGGGCTGGGCCGGGAGCGGGATGTTCATTGAGCTGAGCGAGGCTCAGTACGAGTTGCGGGACGAGGTGCGCGCCTACTTCGCCGGGCTCGATCTCGCCGGCGCAGCGCGCCGCCATGCTGACCGACCGGCACGGCAAGGCCTACCAGGAGCTGATCCGGCGGATGGGCAGGGACGGCTGGCTCGGCGTGGGCTGGCCCGCCGAGTACGGCGGGCGCGGGTTCGGCCAGATCGAGCAGCAGATCTTCGCCAGCGAGGCGGTCAGGGCCGACGTGCCGTTGCCGTCGGTCACGCTGCAGACGGTCGGCCCGACGCTGCAGGCGTACGGCACGGCCGAGCAGAAGGCCGTGTTCCTGCCGAGGATCCTCGCGGGAGATGTGCACTTCGCGATCGGCTACACCGAGCCAGCGGCCGGCACCGACCTGGCGTCGCTGACCACCCGCGCAGTCAGGGACGGCGACGATTACATCGTCAACGGCCAGAAGATCTTCACGACCGGCGCGCACGACGCCGACTACATCTGGCTGGCCTGCCGCACCGACCCGGAGGCGCCCAAGCACAAGGGCATCTCGATCCTGATCGTCGATACGGCCGATCCCGGTTTCTCCTGGACGCCGATCATCACGTGTGACGGCGCGCACCACGTCAACGCCACCTATTACGCCGACGTCCGGGTGCCTGTCGGCATGCGGGTCGGGGCCGAGAATCAGGGCTGGCGGCTGGTCACCACCCAGCTCAACCATGAACGGGTCATGCTCGGCCCGGCCGGCCGGCTCGGGGCGCTCTACGACCGGGTGCGCGCATGGGCGTCGGCGACCCGCGGGCCGGACGGCAGGCCGGTCGCCGATCGGCCCGACGTGCGCAGCGCGCTCGCCGAGACGTTCGCCAGCCTGCGGATCAACGAACTGCTGAACTGGCAGGTGGCGGTCGCCGAGTCGGTCGAGATCGCCGATGCCTCGGCCACCAAGGTGTTCTCGTCCGAGCGGATTCAGCGGCTAGGGCAGCTGCTCGCCGACGTCGTCGGCAGGCACGGCGACCCGGCCGATGAGGCCACGGCGGAACTGATGAGCTGGCTGGACACGCAGCACAAGCGGAACCTGGTGCTGACCTTCGGCGGCGGGGTAAACGAGGTTCAGCGCGAGCTGATCGCGATGGCGGGCCTGCGGCTGCCGCGGGTCCCGCGCTGAGGCCAGCGGACCGGCTGGCCTGGAGTGCGATGCGAGGAAGGGCTATTAGCGTGCTGGCGGACGAGGGACGAGGCGGCCGAGCGGACCGCGGACCGGATCCGCGCCGAGGCGGCGCGGATCATGGCGCTCGGGGAGGGCAGCCCTCGCGAGGCTCGCGATCCCGTGAACCTGCCCATGATCGAGAACTGGGTCGAGGCGATCGGCGACCTGAACCCCATCTACACCGATCCCGGGATCGCGGCCGGCTCGGCGCACGGCGCGCTCGTGTCGCCGCCCGCGATGGCGCAGGTCTGGACGATGCCCGGGCAGCGCGTCGTTGGCGACGGCAGCGACCCGATCGAGCCAGATCGTCAAGGTGCTCGAGGACGCCGGGTACACCTCGGTCGTCGCGACCAACTCCGACCATGTATTCCACCGCTATGTGCGGCTCGGCGAGCGGCTGTCGCTCCGGGTGGCACTGGCGGACCTGACCGGCCCGAAGCGGACGGCGCTGGGCGAGGGTTGGTTCTTCACCACGCGCAACACCTGGTACAGCGGCGACGAGGTCGTCGCGACCATGGACTTCCGGATACTCAAGTTCCGCCCGCCGGCCGCGGCCAACGGCCGGGCCGCAGCCGGGCCGGCCCCGGCGGCTGCGCCGGCCGTGGCCGCTGGCCAGAACGCGGCGCCCGGGCAGGCTGCCCCGGGCGGATTCGTGCTGCGGCCCGTGATCTCGCCGGATACCAAGTTCTTCTGGGACGGGATGGCGGCGGGCGAGCTGCGGATCCAGCGCTGCGACGATTGCGGTGCGCTGCGGCACCCGCCAGGGCCGCTCTGCCCGCGGTGCGGTTCGTCCGATCCCGGCTACGTCGTGGCCGCGGGCACCGGCACGGTCTTCAGCTACGTCGTGCATCATCATCCGCCGGTGCCCGGCAAGCGGCTGCCGCTCGTCATCGCACTGGTCGAGCTTGACGAAGGCGTCCGCGTACTCGGCGAGATGACCGGCGTCCGCCCGGACCAGGTCAGCGTCGGCATGCCGGTGCGGATCGAGTTCCTGCGGATCGACGGCGAGCTGACGCTGCCCGCCTGGCGGCCCGCTGAGCCTTGGCCTGGTCAGCTGCCCGAGATGACGGTGAGCGTGACCCCGACGTTCGTCGTCGCGTCCGCGCTCGCGACCCGCGACTTCACGCCCGTGCACCACGACAGGGACCTGGCCGTCGCCAACGGCAGCAAGGACATCTTCCTCAACATCCTGACCGACACCGGCCTGGTCCAGCGGTTCGTGTCGCAGTGGGCGGGTCCGCAGGCGCTGCTGCGCCAGATCTCGCTCCGTTTGGGCGTTCCTTGTTACGCCGGGGACACGCTGACCTTCGCCGGGCAGGTGAGCGGGCAATCCGAGCTGCCCGGCGCCGACAGGTACGAGATCGCCGTGACGGCCAGGTGCAGCCTCGGGGATCACATCATCGCCACGGCGGTCGTCGACGTCCCGCGGAGCCAGTCATGACAGCACGAGCGGCGACGCCGGCGGCGGCCATCGCCGGGATCGGGGCAACCGAGTTCTCCAAGGACTCGGGTCGCAGCGAGCTGCGGCTGGCGGTCGAGGCGGTCCGGGCCGCCCTGGACGACGCCGGCCTCGCGGCCGGCAGATGTCGGTGGTCTTGTTACGTTCACGATGGACAGCAACGCCGAGGTGGCGGTCGCTCGCGAACTCGGCATCGGCGAGCTCACGTTCTTCAGCCAGATCGGGTACGGCGGCGGAGCCGCGTGCGCGACCGTGCACCAGGCGGCGATGGCGGTCGCGACCGGGGCGGCCGACGTGGTGGTGTGCTACCGGGCGCTGAACGAGCGATCGGGCCGCCGGTTCGGTCAGGTATCGGTCGGCGCTGTGGCGGCGCCGACGTCCGCGGGGATCGACAACGGCTGGCACTACCCGATGGGGCTCTCCACGCCCGCCGCCACGGTCGCGATGGCGGCGCGCCGGTACATGCATGTCTACGGGGCGACCAGCGCCGACTTCGGTGCGGTGGCGGTCGCGGACCGGCGGCACGCCGCCACCAACCCGGACGCCTGGTTCTATGGCAAGCCGATCACGCTCGCCGACCACCAGGCGTCGCGGTGGATCGCCGAGCCGCTCCGGCTGCTCGACTGCTGCCAGGAGAGCGACGGAGCGGTGGCCGTGGTGGTGACCAGCGCCGAGCGGGCCCGCGACCTGCGATCGGCGCCCGCCGTCATCCGCGCGGCCGCGCAGGGCGCCGGTCCCGACCAGTTCACGATGACCAGCTACTACCGCGACGAGCTGACCGGGCTGCCGGAAATGGGCGTGGTCGCGCGGCAGCTCTGGCGGCAGTCCGGCGCCGGGCCGGCCGACATCCGGACCGCGATCCTGTACGACCATTTCACGCCGTATGTGCTGATGCAGCTCGAGGAACTCGGTTTCTGCCCGCGCGGGGAGGCGCGCCATTTCATCGCGGGCGGCGCGATCGAGATCGGCGGCAGGTTGCCGCTGAATCCGCACGGCGGCCAGCTGGGGGAGGCCTACATCCACGGGATGAACGGGATCGCCGAGGCGGTACAGGCAGGTACGCGGCACCTCGGTCAACCAGATCCCTGGCGACGGCCCCGTGCTGGTGACGGCGGGAACCGGCGTTCCGACCAGCGGCCTGATCCTCGGCCCTGGCTGACCAGATCGGGCGCGGCCGGCTATTGGCGCGGCTGGCCTAAACGGCCGCCATGTCCCGGGCCGCGATGTAGCCGAACGTCATCGCGGGACCGATGGTCGCGCCTGCCCCCGCATAGCTGTGCCCCATGACGGCCGCGCTCACGTTGCCCGCCGCGTACAGGCCGTCGATGACGCTGCCGTCCTGGCGCAGCACGCGCGCCCGCTCGTCGGTGCGCAGCCCGCCCTTGGTGCCCAGGTCGCCCGGGACGATCTTGATCGCGTAGAACGGCGGCTGGTCCAGCGGTGCCAGGTTGGGGTTCGGGCGGCAGCGCGGGTCGCCGTAGTACCGGTCGTACGCCGAGTCGCCGCGGCCGAAGTCCTCGTCAGTGCCGGAGCTGGCGAAGCCGTTGAAGCGCTGCACGGTCTCGGCCAGGCCGCTGGCTGAGATCCCGATCTGGCCCGCCAGGTCGGCCAGGGTGGCCGCCTTGAACACGGCTCCCGCCGCGTACCAGCGGCGGGGCAGCGGCTTGCGGGGCGGCAGGCCGGCGAAGACATAGTTGTTCCGGTAGCGCTGGTCGATGATCAGCCAGGCCGGGATGTGCGGTTTATCGGCGGTGTGCCGGTCATACATCGCGTGCACGGCGTCCACGTAGGGCGCCGCCTCGTTCACGAACCGCTGGCCTGCCGCGTTGACCAGGATGCAGCCGGGCAGGGACCGTTCGGACAGGCAGAAGAACGGGCCACCGGTCAGCGGGATCGACGGGCCCCACCAGGCATCGTCCATCAGGTCAAGGGCCACCGCCCGCCGTCTGTCCCGCGACGATCCCGTCGCCCGTGTTCTCCGGTGAGCCGGTGGTCCACTCGGTGCCGATCGGCTGCCGCTGGTACTCGGCGCGCATCGCGGCGTTGCGCTCGAAGCCGCCAGTGGCCAGCAGCACCCCGCGGCGCGCTCTGATGACCATTGGCTGGTCCTCGCGGGTGATGTGGACTCCGGTGACTCTTCCGTCCTCGACGAGCAGGCCGGTGAGCGGCGTCTCCAGCCAGACCGGAACCTCTGCTGACGCGAGACCGGCCCGCAGGCCGGCGGCCAGCGCCTGGCCGAGGCTGATCGTACGTCGGCGCAGCGCCTTGGTCCTGGCCATCCGGCCGGCGACCTTGGCCGTTGTCCAGATCGCCCGCGGGTGCCGGGTACCGAGGCTGAGCCAGCGGTAGTCGGCCGCGGTAATCGCCATGCCGTCGGGCGCGGGGAGGTAGGGCGGGTTCAGCCGGTCGAGTTCGTCGCCGAGGACTCGGCCGTCCAGCGGAACCGGCTCGATGGTCCGGCCGCTGGCCAAGCCGCCAGGGGCCTCGGGGTAGTAGTCCGAGTAGCCGGGCACCCAGGCGAAGTCGACCGGAGTCGACGATCTGACCAGGTCGAGCATGGCCGGGCCGTGCTCGAGCAGCGCCCGCTGCCGCTCGGGCGCGACGCAGTCCCCGGCCACGTGCGCCAGGTACCTGCTGGCCTGCTCGGGGGAGTCGCGAACCCCGGCCCGCCTGAGCACGGCATTGCCGGGGATCCAGACGCCGCCGCCGGAACGGGCGGTCGAGCCACCGAAATGCGCGGCCTTCTCGATCACCACGACGCTCAGTCCCATGCTGGCGGCGGTCAGCGCCGCCGTCATGCCGGCCGCGCCGCTGCCAGCCACGACGACGTCGAATGCAGGTCCCACCGGTGCCATCGCGCCTCCCGGGACCATGCTAGAACACGTTTCAGTTTTGGCCGATAGGAACGGACCCGGCCAGGGTGCCAGGAGCCGTAGCCACGCAGGGCCGAAGCAGGTCGCGGGGTATGCACCGGCCCGGCCGTGCGGGCGGGCGGGGCCGCGAAGGGTTGCGGCTCGCCCAGCCGCACTGCCGGGCGAGCCGCAGGTCCTTCTCGCTCAGGGACTCGGGCAGGCGCGGAACGTCAGCGTCGCCGTCACGGTGCTCCGGGACCCGCCGTGGGCGAAGATGACGCGGCCGGCCAGGGTGTAGCTCTTGCCGGGCGTGAGCGATCCGCCGTGCACGACCGGCGAGCGGAGGGTCGTGCTGCCGAGCCTGAGCGACTTACTCGCTACGCTCCAGTGCGCGGCGGGCGATCCCTTGACACCGACCCCGAGATCGACCGGCGGCAGGCAGGACGCCGGGCCGGTCAGCGTCACCCGGTTGCCGCCCGCAGACTTGCTCACCGTGACCGTGCGCCCTGGCAGTAGTACCGGCGCAACCAGCAGCTTGTCGCCCGCCGAGGACTCAATGGACCAGGCCACCCAGCCCCGGCCGCTCGGCGAGGTGGTGAGCTGCGGTTCGCCGCCCGCGAACGTGCCGTGCACGCTGAACCGGGTAACGGCCGCCCGCCGGGTGTCAGGCAGATTCGCGATCGCGACATCGCCGCACTCCACCGAGGCGTCGGCGAGGCGCCCGCTCGCGTCGGCCACCGTGTCGTGGCTGGACGGGGCGCAGTTGTTCCGGTCGCCGGTCAGTGATGGCCGGCTGAAGCCCGACCCAGTCCAGCGCGATACGACGGGGAAGTAGTTGGCGTTATCGACCGTCGCAATCAGGCGGACGCCAGAACGGGTACTGGCCAGCCCGAAGTTAGCGGCAGCGGTCCAGGTATGTGCCACCGCCCGGAACGCCGACCATGGGCCCGCCCCCTTCGTCGCGTAGGAGACGGGCACGGTGATCGCTCCGTACTTGTCCACGGCGAGCACGGCCTTCGATCCGCTGAAGGCGAGCCGTGCGGCACCGACGAAGTACGGTGCGTGAATGTTCACTGCCGGGTTGCCAAGCCCGGGCCTGACCTGCAGGGCGGACGTGCCGCCGGAGGGCTGGGTGACGACCCAGATGCTCCCGCCCGGCCCCATCGCCGCGTCGAGCAGCGAGCCGAAGCTGGGAGCGGTCGCCGCGTCGTGCGGTGCAGACAACTGGCCGCCGGATTGCGAGGTCGCGATGGCGATCTCGCTGCCCTGCGGTCCGTTCAGCGAGGCCGCCGTGTCGTGGAACCAGACCAGCGTGACGAGGCCGCCCGGGCTGACCAGGACCCGCAGGCCCTGCGCGGAGGAGTCGCCGAGCGAGTCCACCGACGCGATGCCGCCCGCGCAGGTTCGCGCGCCGCGCGGCAGCGTGCACAGGAACACCTTGCGGCCAGGTCCGGTGTTGGCGATCCAGCCGATGTAGGCCTTGCCCGAGGCATCGGTCGCCGCGTCGTACCCGCTGAGGCTGGCGTTGTTGACCAGGGTGATCGGCGAGCCGGCCAGACCCGCTCCCGGCGCGGCCACCGCACCAGCGAGCGCCTGCGGCCCGGCGTGCGCGGGCCGCGCGGCCTGGGTTGCCGACGGACCGGCAAGCGCGGTCGGCGCGGCGGTGATTGAGAGGACTACCGCGGCGCTGGCGGCAGCCGTGGCGGTCAGGGCGCGGATGGAACCTGGCATCGCTGCCTCCGGGCAGGTCGGGTGGATAGAAGATGTCCTGACCGGAGTAGATCGAGGCAGCGTAACGTCTGTGTAATGCCGGACCTATCGCCGCGGACGGCCCGCGTGCGCGTAGACGTGATCGGCGCGGTGCGGGTCAGCAGTGGTGGCCGCAGCCTGGCTGGGCAGGAGCTCGGCGGTCGGCGCGCCAGGGTGACGCTCGTCGCGCTCGCGCTCGCGACCGGGCCCGTCTCGGCCGACCGGCTGGCCTGGATGCTCTGGCCGGATCAGCCGCCGCGTACCTGGCCCGCGGCGCTGCGCGGCGTCGTCAGGTCGCTCAGGACGGCACTCGGCGGGATCGGCGCTGGCGGGCAGGCGGTCATCAGCACCGCGGCGTCCGGATACGCGCTGGCGCCTGGCATCGTCGTCGACCTGCACCGGGCCGCCGGCCTGCTTCGGGATGCCAGCGCGCTGGCGGATCAAGGCAGGCACGAGGCGGCGCTGGCCGCGGCAGAGCCGGTCGCGCTGCTGACCGGCGAGCAGCTGCTGCCTGGCGAGGATGCCGGCTGGCTCGAACCGTACCGGGCCGAGGCCGACGCCCTGGCCTTGCGGGCGCTGGAGCTCGTCGCCAGGTCTGCGGGGGCGGTCGGCGACCATCACCGGGCAGCCGTGGCTGGCCGCCGCGCCGTCGCCGCGAACCCGCTCGAGGAGCGGGCGCACCGGATCCTGATCGAGGCATTGCACCGGGCCGGCGACCGGGCCGCGGTGGTCATGGCGTACGAGGCGTGCCGGGCGGTTCTCGCCGAGCAGCTGGGCGTCGATCCCGCGCAGGAAACCGTGTCGGCCTACCTGGCGGCCATCGGCGAGGCGGGGCCCGCCGGAGCGGCGGGGGCCGCGCGGCTGCCTCGGGTCGCGTCGACTTTCATCGGCCGCGACTACGAGGTGGCCGAACTGGCGGCCGCGGTCGAGCTGCCCGGCCTGGTGACGGTGGCCGGCCGGGGCGGCGTCGGCAAGTCCAGGCTCGCACTCCAGGTGGCGACGCGCGCCGCGTTCAGCGGCGGCAAGTTGTGGGTGTCGCTCGCCGCGGTCTCGCAGGACGAGCTGGTCGCATCGACGGTCGCCATCTCGGCCGGTCTGCCGGTCGGCGCCGACGACCCGGCGACGGTGCTCGCGGGTCACCTTGCGCCGCTTGGCAGAGTCCTGCTCGTGCTCGACGGCTGCGAGGCCGTCATCGACGGCACCGCGTCTGTCGTGGCGAGCCTGCTCGCACTGTGCCCGACGCTGTCCGTGGTCGTGACCAGCAGAATCCCATTGGCGATCGCGACCGAGCGGGTCATCGGGATCGAGCCGCTGCCGCCGCCTGCGCAGGTCGGCCTGCTCGCCGACCGGGTACGAGGCGGCGGCGGGCAACTCGTGCAGGACGAGGCGACAGTGCCGTTCATCGCCGAGTTGTGCCGCAGGTGCGGCGGGCTGCCGCTGGCGCTCGAGCTCGCCGCCGCACAGCTGACTGTGATGTCGGTGCCCGACATGCTTGACCACCTGCCCGGGCTGCTGGCCGACGGCGAGGACTGGCTGCGCGAAGTGGCGAGGAGCAGCTACGCGCTGCTCGACGACGACGAAGCGACGGTCTTCAGGCGGTTCGGCGTGCTCGACGGGCCGGTCCCGCTGCCGCTGGTCAGGGACGTCGTAGCGGGCGGCGCGATCGCCCAGGTCAGGGTCGTTCGCATGCTGCACGAGCTGACCGCGCGCGGCCTGGTCGCGGTCGACAGGTCGGGCGCCAGGTGGCGTTACTACCAAGATGACGACTTGCATCACCTGGCCAGGGAGTTGCTCGGCGAGTCGGGGGAGACGCTGGAGGTGACCGGCCGTCTCGCCGACGCCGTGTCCGCGATCGTCCCGGCCGACCCGCGAGCCACACCCAGACCGTACCTGGAACCGGTCGGCGAGGCCCTCGCGCTGGTCAGGTCCTTGCTCGGCGCCGCGATCGACGGCAGGCTCCCAGCCGAACGCGGACTCGAGCTGGCGTTCAGGCTGCACAGGTACTGGGCGGCGACGAATGTCTCTGAGGGCAGGTTCTGGCTGTCCAGACTGCTCGCCGGCGCGCCGCCGTCGGAGCGGACCGGACACGCGGCCTACGCGCTTGGTTACCTCAGCTACTGGTCAGGCGACACGTCCGCCGCCGCACGCGAGCTGCAGGCGGCCGTGGACATGCTGGCCGCGGGGCCTGACCCGTACGCGGCGCGGGCGCTGATTTACCTGGGCGGCCTGGCCGACGATATGGACCGCGGCGACGAGGCGCTGGAGTTCGTCCGCCGCTCCATCGAGGCCGCGGCGCCGTTCGGCGTGGACCTGCAGGTCGGCGCCGCCATCGGGATGGGCTGCGTGCTCGCCGAGCGAGCAGACGGCAGCGCGGCGGGATTCGCGGCAGGGGCGATCGAGACGTGTAGGCGCGGCGGCTCGGCCGAGCAGCTTGCCGCGACGCTGCCCACGGCGGCGATGGTGTGCTGGCAGGTCGGAGACCTTGCCGCGGCTCGCGGCTACGTTGCCGAGGCAATGCCGCTGCTCGCTGGCTCCCGGCGGATCGCGCGGGTGGTGCTGCTCTCCGTGGCCGCCGGGATCGCGCTGGCCGATGGCGACGTCGAGGCTGCCGTCGCACTCGCGACGAACGCCGACGCCGATGCCAGCGACCTGGGGATCGAGCGTGAGCTGCCGCTAGCGCGCTGCATACTCGCGCGGGCGTTGCTCGAGCGCGGTGACGCCGAGGAGGCAGCGGCGATGGCACGCCGCGCGATCGAGGTCAGCAGGTCGCTGACGTTCACCTTCCCGCTGGCGGTCTGCCTGGAGACGGCCGCGCTGATCTGCCTGCGCGGCTCAGGAGGGGCGGGCCGCGGCGGCGGCGCCGATGTCAGCACCCGATTGCTCGCCGCCGCGGCCGGCATTCGCGCTCGCGGTGACCGGCCGGGACCGCCGACACTACGCGCGGCGGTCGACGATGCGCGCGCAGCGATCGGATTCTCGGCAGCGGCACCGGCCGCGAGCGTCGGAGGTCACCAGTCGCCTGGGCCGGCCCTTTCAGACGCCGTCGCCCTGGCGCTCGCTGCGCTCGGCGCGATGGAGACGGCCGAGGCGGCCGGGACAGGAGGAGGTCAGCCAGCCGGCGGCCCGACGCCGAAATAGCCGATCAGCAGGTGGACGCGGACCAGGTCGTCGTCAGCGCCGTCCGCCGCGGTGCCGCGATGCGCCATATGGCTGGTGACCTCGTCCAGGATTTCCCGCAGTTGCGCGCGGATGGCCGCTGCCCTGGCGGCGGGAATCCACCCTTCCGTCATGGCGAGCAACGACTTCTGATGCCCCTGAGGTGCCGCGGCCGACGGGTCGCGCAGCTTGGCCCGGCGCGCCGCGAAATGCTGTCGGCGGTACATCTCAAGCGCGGCCGCGGTCATCGCCTCGGCTTCCGGACTGGCCCGCTCATCATCGCTGAAGTTGTCGCCGATGATCATTTCGCTGTGGGTGGCCCGGTACCGCTGCTCGACGATGCCAGAGACGATGCGAGTGGCGGCGGCCTGGATCAAGCCGGCCGCTTCCAGGTGCTTGACGTGCCGGTACAGCTTGGTCTGCGGTTCGCCGAGCTCCGCGGCGAGTTCCTTGACCGACATCGTCGGCAGCGAGGTGCCCGACCGGATTTCCAGGGCATGCAGCAGGTTCATCCTGACCGGGTCGGCAAGCGCCTTGAGCACCTCGAGGTTGGAGGCCGTCCGCGGCTCTCCAGCGGCCTGGTCAGTGTCGCCGTCGCCCGGCGCGGGGTGTGTTGTCACCACTCCATCTTGCCATGCGTTCACGGATGTGCAATCATTCACGTAGACGTGAACGTTAGCGAATGAGTGAACAACTAGATCCAGAGGAGTGATGATCACGATGTTCCCGCGACAGCTTGACGAGGTAGCCCGCCAGCGCATGCAGCAGCCGGGACCGCAGGCCTGGGCAGGGCAGCGGTGCGTGGCCGGGGCGAGAGCCGCAGGATCAGGAGGCACACCGGCTGGACGCTGGTCGCCATCGGCCTGCGGCTAGCCGGGTCCGGCAACGGCTGAGGATCGGCCTCTGGCGGAATGGAGCCTCTGCCCGAACTGAGCACTCTGCCCGAACTGAGACTCTCCCGAAACTGAGACTCCGGGCCCCAGCTGAGGGGCCCGGAGTTTCAGTCCGCCGCGACTCGCCGCCAGGCTCGCAGCGTGGCCTGGATGTCGTCGGCGCTGACGTCGTGGTGGGTGAGCATCCTGATCTTGCCCGCCACGACCGTCGTGACCGGACGCCTTCGGCGGCGAGCCTGCGCACCCACTCCGCCGGCGGCAGGCCCGTCGCGTCCACGTCAGCGAACACGATGTTGGTCTGCACCGCGTCCGGGTCGACCGAGCCTGGCAGCAGGGCCGCGATGCCGTCGGCGAGAACCCGTGCGTTCTCGTGGTCCTCGTGCAGCCGCTTCGGGCCCTCCTCAAGCGCGATCAGCCCCGCGGCGGCCATGATGCCCGGCCTGCCGCCAGGCGGCGCCGAACAAGATCTTCACCCGCCGCGCCTGCCTGATGAACTCCGAGTCGCCGACCAGCATCGAGCCGATCGGCGCGCCGAGGCCCTTGGACAGGCAGAACATCATCGCGCTGACCTGCTCCGCGTAGTCGGCGATCGTCGCGCCAGTCACCGCGCAGGCGTTGAAGATGCGGGCTCCGTCCAGGTAGAGCGGCACGCCGGCCGCCGCGCAGGCGTTCGCGATCGCGCGGACCTCGCCGACGGGCTGCGGCAGAGCCGCCGCCGTGGTTGGTGGCTGTTCTCGATCGTGACGAGATCGACCACGCGTCACGTCCGAAGGGTCGGGCACGCAGCGCGCCGGCGACCTGCTCGGCGGTCAGCAGCCCGCGGTGCCCGGCGACGGTCACGGAAGGCCACGCCGGACAGCGCCGCCGCCGAGTGCACCTCCATGCCGCAGACATGCGCGCGGATGCCTCGCAGACCACGAAATGCCCTGACCTGACCAGAACGTGCAGCGCGATCTGGGTGCACATCGTCCCGGTCGGCAGGTAGAGCGCGGCCTGCCTGCCGGTGACCTCGGCCGCCCTGTCCTGCAGCAGGTTGACGGTCGGGTCGTCGCCGTACCAGTCATCGCCGACCTCGGCCGCGGCCATGGCCTTGCGCATGGCCTGCGTGGGCCGGGTCACCGTGTCGGAGCGCAGGTCGATGAGGTCGGTCATGGCCGCGTCGTCCTGTCGTTGCGGGTAGCCTTGGTTGCAGTATCCGGTCATCGGCATGGCCGCGGCGTGGCTGCGGTACAGTCGAGCCGATTCAGCCCGGCAACGAGGTCCGGCTGGGACGAGACGGCGGACCTGGGAGCGAGCAGCCGATGAAGGCGCTGGTCAAGGAGCGGGCCGAGGCCGGGCTGCGGCTTGAGGACGTGCCGGTACCCGAGGTGGGCAGGGACGACGTCCTGATCCGGGTGCTGCGCACCGGCGTATGCGGCACCGACCTGCACATCTACGAGTGGGACGGCTGGGCGCAGGCGCAACGTGCCGGTCCCGCTGATCGTCGGGCATGAGTTCGCCGGCGAGATCGTCGAACTCGGGTCCGATGTCGCGCGACCTGGCCGTCGGTGACCTGGTCAGCGGCGAGGGGCATCTCGTCTGCGGCCGGTGCCGCAACTGCATGGCCGGCCGCCGGGTGCAGTGCGCGCACACCAAGGGCGTAGGCGTCAACCACCCGGGCGCCTTCGCCGAGTACATCGCGCTTCCCGCCGCCAACGTCTGGCGGCACCTGCCCGGAATCGACCTCGACGTCGCGGCCATCTTCGATCCGTTCGGCAACGCGGTGCACACCGCGCTCACGTTTCCCGTGCACGGCGAGGACGTGCTGATCACCGGGGCCGGGCCGATCGGGATCATGGCCGCGATCGTCGCCAGGCACGCAGGCGCCAGGTTCGTGGTCATCACCGACGTCTCGCCGTACCGGCTGGAGCTGGCGCGAGAAGATCGGTGTCACCGTCGCGGCGGACACCGCAGAGCGCCCGCTGAGCGCAGATCATGGCGGACCTCGGCATGCGCGAGGGCTTCGACGTCGGCATGGAGATGTCCGGGCAAGCCAGCCGCGATGCGGGAGATGCTCGCGCGCCATGACGCACGGCGGCAAGATCGCGATGCTCGGCCTGCCGTCCGCCGAGTTCCCGATCGACTGGGCCCACCTCGTCGCTCAACATGATCACGATCAAGGGCATCTACGGCCGCGAGATGTTCGAGACCTGGTACTGGATGTCCGTCCTGACCCAGTCGGGCGTCGACATCGGCCCGGTGATCACGCACCGCTTCGCCGCCGCCGACTACGCGGCGGCCTTCGAGCACCGTGCGCGAGGGCAGTTGCGGCAAGGTTGTGCTGAACTGGGCGGACCCCGCCAGCTAGCCGGAACCACGATCCAGGAAGGCCGACGATGTTCTCCAGCGTTGCACCGCAGATCGCCGCGGAGCTCGGCGAGATCCGCGAGCAGGGCCTGTATCAAGGCCGAACGCATTATCGCCAGCCCGCAGCGGGCCAGCATCGTGGTCGCCGGCGGGACGCGCGTGCTGAACCTGTGCGCTAACAACTACCTGGGGCTGGCCGACGACTCGCGGATCATCGAGGCCGCGAAGAGGCGCATGAACCAGTGGGGCTTCGGCATGGCCAGCGTCCGGTTCATCTGCGGCACCCAGGACGTGCACAAGCGGCTCGAGCGCAAGATCAGCGAGTTCCTCGGCACCGCGGACACGATCTTGTACCCGTCGTGCTTCGACGCCAACGGCGGGCTGTTCGAGACCATCCTCGGCGACAAGGACGCCGTGATCAGCGACGAGCTGAACCACGCGTCGATCATCGACGGGGTCAGGCTCTGCCGGGCCAAGCGGCTGCGGTACAAGAACAGGGACATGGCCGACCTCGAGACCCAGCTCAAGGCGGCCTCCGAGGCCAGGCGGCGGCTGATCGCCACCGACGGCGTGTTCTCGATGGACGGGTACGTCGCGCCGCTGCGCGAGATCTGCGACCTGGCCGATCGGTACGACGCCATGGTGATGGTCGACGACTCGCATGCGGTCGGCTTCGTCGGCCCGACCGGCCGCGGCACGCCGGAGCTGCACGGCGTGACCGACCGGGTGGACATCATCACCGGCACGCTCGGCAAGGCGCTCGGCGGGGCGAGCGGCGGCTTCACCAGCGGCCGGGCCGAGATCGTCGACCTGCTCCGGCAGCGGTCCCGGCCGTACCTGTTCTCGAACTCGGTGCCGCCCGCGGTGGTGGGGGCCTCGCTGAAGGTGCTCGACGTGCTCGGCTCCGAGCGACGACCTGCGGGCCAGGCTGGGCGAGAACACGGCCTTCTTCAGGGAGCGGATGACCGGGCTCGGATTCGACGTCCTGCCCGGTGACCATCCGATCGTGCCCGTGATGATCGGCGACGCCGCGCAGCGCGGCGCGGCTCGCCGACCTGCTCCTGGCCAAGGGCGTCTACGTGATCGGCTTCAGCTACCCGGTCGTCCCGGTCGGGAAGGCCAGGATCAGGACCCAGGTCTCCGCCGCGCACACAACCGATGACCTCGAGATGGCCGCGACCGCCTTCGCGCAGGCCCGCGACGAGCTGGACCAGGCCGCGAGCTAGGCCGGACTAAATCTGACAGGATCGTCGGCATGACGTGGACCGCACCGACCGTATCCCGCGCCGAGCCGCCCGAGGTCGCTGGCGAGCGCGAGGCGCTGCAGGGCTGGCTCGACTATCACCGGGCGACACTGAAGCTCAAGTGCCAGGGCCTGACCGGCGAGCAACTCGCCAGCCGGGCGAGCACGCCGTCGACGCTGTCGCTGCTCGGCCTGGTCAGGCACATGGCCGAGGTCGAGCGATCATGGTTCCGTACCCGCTTCGCCCGGCAGGCGGACGCTCGGCTATCTGTACTGCAGCGACGAGTTCCCCGACGGCGACTTCGACCTGACCGATCCCGCGTCCGCCGAGGCGGACTTCGCGGCCTTCGACGCCGAGTGCGCGCTGGCCGACGCGGCCGCCGCTGGCCGGCCGCTTGACGACACATTCCTGCTGCCGCGGACCGGCAGCCCGATGGACCTGCGCTGGATCTACCTGCACATGATCGAGGAGTACGCCAGGCACAACGGCCACGCCGACATCCTGCGCGAGCAGATCGACGGCGTGACGGGCGACTAAGCAAGCCGCAGGGGCGCGGGTAGCGGCCGGCCGCGCCGCCAGGGCAGCTAGTCGTAGCTGACGCTCACCTCGGGGGACATCGCGACCGACTGGCAGGCCAGGATCAGGCCCTCGGCCAGATCGGAGTCCTCGAGCACCTCGTTGTGCGCCATCTCGACCTTGCCGCTGACCAGCCGGCAGGCGCAGGCGCCGCAGATGCCCTCCCGGCACGAGTACGAGGCGGCGAGCCCGGCGTCGATCATGACGTCCAGCATCCGCCGCCCGGCCGGCCAGCTCAGCGTGTGCACCTCGGCGTCGATCTCGACCGCCAGGTTCGCGGCCACGCCGCCGTCGGCCGCCTGCGTCGCCTCGAACGGGTTCTCCGCCAGCGACAGGAACCGCTCGAGGTGCACGCGCGTGCCGGGAACTCCCAGGTCGCTCAGCGCCTGCCTGGCCGCGGCCATATACGGGTCCGGCCCGCAGATGTAGGCGTCGTAACCGGCGTACGGCCTGGCCAGCTCGCGCAGGGCGGCCGCGTCCGGCGGCCCCTGCAGCACGTCGAGCCAGTGCAGCACGACCAGCCGATCAGGCGCGGCGGACTGCAGCTCGCGCAGCCGCGGGCCGAAGATCACCGACCGCTCGTCGGCGTTGGCGTAGATCAGGACGATCCGGCCAGTGCCGGCGGTCAGCGCCGATTGAGGATCGACATGACCGGCGTGATCCCGCTGCCGCCCGCGAACAGCAGGAAGTCGGCATCCAGCGACGTCTGGCGTGAAGGTGCCGGCGGGCGGCAGCAGGTCGAGCACGCTGCCCGCCGTGACGTGGTCGGCGATCCAGTTCGAGGCGTAGGCCGGACGGCATCCGCTTGACGGTGACGGCGGGCAGGTCGCCGGCGTGCGGAGAGCTGCACAGGGAGTAGCACCGCGCGACCGAGCCGCCGTCCGGCCAGCGGCACCCGGACGGTGAGGAACTGGCCTGGCCGGTAGGAAAAGGCACCCGCCAGTTCGGCGGGGATGTCCAGGACCAGCGAGCAGGCCTGGTCGGTCTCGCTGATCACCTCGGCGACCGGCACCTGGTAGAAGGTGCGCTCGGAGCTCACGGCTCGCGGGCCGTCCCGCGCGGCGTGCTCATGGCGGCAGGACTTCTACGCGGCCGTCCGCGACGGCTCGTCGATGCTGGCACGCAGGCTGGCGCAGGTCGCGATCAGGGCGGACGTCCCGCCCGCGGCGACGCTGCGCGGAGAACTCGGCGCAGCTCAGCACGACTGCGCCGTCCACTGCACGCTGGTGTGCGCCACGCTGAACTTCGCCACCTCGACGACCGCCCCGCACCGCTCGCACGCGACCTCGGCGTACCGCCACGGCCCGCTCGTCGGCCCGAGGTCTCGCCGGCGGCCGTTGACGGGGCGTCATAGCACCGCCGGGGTTCATGGCTGCGGACCAGTCAGCCTTGCTGGCCGGCCCGGGCCTCCAGGTTGGCCGCGACCTCGGCCTCCCAGGACTGGATCGCGCGGGTGGTGTCGATCTCGTACTCGTGCCTGGCGACCATGTCGGGCGTGACGTCGGCCAACGTCGACGTAGAACTGCTCGTACCAGCGCCGCAACTGGTAGACCGGGCCGTCCTCGGCGCACAGCAGCGGGTTGTCGATCTTGGTCTTGTGCGTCCAGATCGCCACGTCCTGGCCGAAGCCGAGCCCGATGAACTCGGCGAACTTGGCCGCGATCTTGTCAGCCCTGCGCGTCGCTGACGCCGGCTGGCTTCTTCACGATCGCCCCCCACTGGAGCAGGAACGAGTCGGGCGTCACCGGGTAGTGGCAGTTGATCAGCACGCTCTCCATCGTCATGCCGTGATAGTCGTGCCACAGGTAGTCGATCATGTAGGACGGCCCGTAGTAGGCCGCCTCCGAGCGCAGCGTGGTCTCGCCGCCGGCGGTGTAGTTCGAGCCGGTCTCGACATCCGGCCGCGATCTTCGTGGTCAGGTACTGCGCGGCGACATGGCCTTCCAGGACGTTCTTGAAGTACGTCGGGAACGCGAAGTGGATGTAGAAGAAGTGCGCCATGTCGACGACGTTGTCGACCACCTCGCGGCAGTTCGAGTTCTCGACCAGGATCGAGTCCCAGGTCCAGTTGGACCACTCGGCCGAGAACGCCCCGTCGATCCGGGGGATCGTGACGTGCTCGGGCGGCGGATTGCCCTGCGGGTCGTTCCAGACGAAGAGCTGCTTGTTCTCCTCCAGGGTCAGCCAGGACCTGGTCCGGGCCGCCGGCGGAACCCGCCTGGCGTACGGGATGGCCGCGCACCTGCCGTCGCCGCCCCAGCGCCAGTCGTGGAACGGGCAGGCGACCTGGTCGCCCTTGATCGTGCCCATGGTCAGGTCGCCGCCCATGTGCCGGCAGAACGCGTCGAGCACATGCAGTCGCCCGGACGAGTCGGCGAACACGACGAGCTTGGTGCCGAAAGCCTGCACCGCGTGCGGGCCACCGCCGCGGAACGTCTCGGCCAGGCCGAGGCAGTGCCAGCCGCGCGCATACCTGGCCGGCAGGGTGCCCGCATCGATGGTGCGGACCCCGGCCCGGTCGCCGGGGGCTCCGGGGGGGCGTCCCCCCGCGTCGGCACCGTTCATGGGCCCTCCCGTGGGTGATAGCCCTAGACTAGAACATGTTCTAGTCTAGGGGCCAGTACGGACACCGGGCCACGCCGGTCGGGCCAGCGTATGAGCGCGTGCGGGAGGAGCAAGCCAGTGGGCGAGAGGGTCGGGCAGTCGGTGCTCGCCGCGGTCGGCGAGCTGCTGCCAGTGCTGCGCGAGCGGGCGCAGGAGACCGAGGACGCGCGCGTTGTTCCCGCCGAGACGATCAAGGCGCTGGAGGAGGCCGGGTTCTTCCGGCTGCTGCAGCCCGCCAGGTACGGCGGGCTCGAGGCCGACCCGCTCACCTTCTACCAGGCCGTGCGGATGATCGCCAGCGCGTGCGGGTCGACCGGCTGGGTCGCCTCGGTCGTGGGCGTGCATCCGTGGCAGC
Organism: uncultured Actinomycetota bacterium; assembly: GCA_963720595.1. GTDB lineage: Bacteria > Actinomycetota > Actinomycetes > Streptosporangiales > Streptosporangiaceae > Chersky-822. The sequence continues at coordinate 679,846 of CAVRFY010000002.1, forward strand.
TCGCGCTGTTCCCGGCGGCGGCGCAGGAGGAGGTATGGGGCGCCGACACCAGCACCCGGATGTCGTCGTCCTACGCGCCGACCGGCCGGGCGCGGCTCGCCGAGGGCGGGCACCGGCTGAGAGGGCCGGTGGAGCTTCTCCTCCGGTTGCAACCACGCCACGCTGGGTGCTGCTCGGCGGGATCGTCACCAACGACGAGGGCGCGCCGGTGGACTTCCGCACCTTCCTGCTGCCGGCCAGCCGACTACGTGATCGAGGACGTCTGGGACACCGTCGGGCTGCGCGGGACGGGCAGCAACGACATCGTCGTGGACGGCGCGTTCGTGCCCGAGCACCGCTCGCTGTCAGCTTCGCCGACGTGACCAAGTGCGTCTGCCCTGGCCAGGAGGTCAACGACGCGCCGCTGTACCGGATACCGTTCGGCTCGGTGTTCTCCTACGCGATCACCACGCCGGTCATCGGCATGGCGACCGGCGCCTACCAGGCGCACGTGGACTACCAGCGAACCAGGGTCAGCGCCGCCTACGCGGGCCACAAGGTCGCCGAGGACCCGTTCGCCCAGGCGCAGGATCGCCGAGGCGGCCGCCGAGATCGACACGGCCTGGCTGGCGCTCGAGCGCAACATGACCGAACTGATGGCGCACGCCAGGGCCGGCGAGCCGATCCCGATGCCGCTGCGGCTGCGGATCAGGCGGGACCAGGTGCGCGGCACGGGGCAGGCGATCAGCGCCGTGGACCTGCTGTTCGAGAACTCCGGCGGCCGCGCGCTGCGGACTGGGCACGCCGATCCAGCGGTTCTGGCGGGACGCCCACGCCGGCCGCGTGCACGCGATCAACGACCCGGAGCGCGCGCTGACCATGTTCGGCCGCGGCGAGTTCGGCCTGCCGCCAGCCGCCGACGCGATGCTATGACCGCGCCGGGCAGCTCAGCGGAAGACGGAGCGGCCGGCACGTTCGCCGACACGGCGATGATGCGGCTGCATTTCCACGAGGCCGGGCCGGCCGCGGGGAGCGCGGCCGGCCAGGATGGCGACCTGCCGGTGGTCCTGCTGCACGGCGGCGGTCCTGGCGCGTCGGCCTGGTCCAACTTCGGGCCGCAACCTGCCCGTCTTCGCCAAGCGGTTCCGCACGCTGATGCCCGACCAGCCGGGGTTCGGCCAGTCCGACGCGCCGCCGGTGGAAGGCAACTACTTCACGTTCTCCGCCCGCGCGCTGGCCAGCCTGCTCGACACGCTTGAGATCGCCAAGGTGCACCTGGTCGGCAACTCGCTCGGCGGCGGTACCGCGGTCAGGTTCGCGCTGAGCTACCCGGAGCGGGCGGGCAGGCTGGCGCTGATGGGACCTGGCGGGCTCAGCCTGAACGTCTTCGCGCCCGACCCGACCGAGGGCGTGAAGCGGCTCGCCGAGTTCGCCGCGCCGCCAGGACCGAGCAGGGAGAAGATGGCCGCGTTCCTGCGGACGCTGGTGTTCAACAGCAAGCTGATCACCGACGAGCTGGTCGAGGAGCGGTACGCCACCGCGAGCAGGCCCGAGGCGATCGCCGCGATGGCGGCGCTCGGGCATGTCGTTCTACGACCCGGCCACCGCGCAGGACGGGATGCTCTGGCGCGAGGTGCACCGGCTGCGCAACGAGGTGCTGCTGATCTGGGGCCGGGAAGACCGGGTCAACCCGCTGGACGGCGCGCTGGTCGCGCTCAAGCAGATTCGCAAGGCCCAGCTGCACGTGTTCAGCGGCTGCGGACACTGGGCGCAGCTGGAGAAATTCGACGAGTTCAACCGCCTCGTGCTCGACTTCCTCGGAGGTGACCGGCGATGAGCGGGATCAGGTCTTTGGGCTACCTGCGGATCGAGGCGACCGATCCGGGCGCCTGGCGGGACTTCGGCACCAAGCTGCTCGGCATGACCGAGGGCCGCGGGCCCGAGCCCGGCGCGGTCTACCTGCGGATGGATGACTTTCCCGCCCGTCTGGTGATCGTGCCAGGGCAGGCCGACCGGCTGGCCGCCTCGGGCTGGGAGGTCGCATCCGAGTCCGACCTGGCCTCGGTCGGCCAGCGCCTCGAGCAGGCTGGCGTGCCAGCCAAGGCGGGCACGCCCGAGGAACTGGCGGCCCGCCGCGTCGCCGGCCTGCTCAGGTTCGACGATCCATCCGGTCACCGGCTCGAGGCCTTCTGGGGCGCCAGCCTGGACAACCGGCCCGCCTTCTGCCCGTACGGCATCGGCTTCGTCACCGGGGACATGGGGATGGGCCACGTCGTGATCCCGGCGGCCGACGACGCTGCTGCGATGGCGTTCTACACCGGCGTGCTCGGCTTCCGGCTGCGCGACACGATGGCGATGCCGGGCGAGTTGTTCGGTCGGCCGCCGGGGAGCCACCGCGATGATGCGCTTCCTCGGCTCAACCCGCGGCACCACAGCCTCGCGCTGGCCCCGATGACCAGCCCGAGCGGGCTGCGTCCACGTCATGATCGAGGTGGCGACGCTCGACGACGTCGGCCGTGCGCTGGACAGATGCGCGAGGCGCGGCGGCACCATCAGCGCCTCGCTTGGCCGGCACGCCAACGACCAGATGGTCTCGTTCTACGTGCAGACCCCCGGCGGGTTCGACATCGAGTACGGCACCGACGGGCTGCTGGTCGACGAAGCGACCTGGGTCAGCAGGCAGACCACCGCGGTCAGCCTGTGGGGCCACGTCTTCACCGCGGGAGCCGCGCATTAGGCTGTCCTGGCAGTCGGCGCCGGAGAGCACCTTGACGAGGCAGCCGGGAATGAACGGAGCCGGAGAGGCGCTTGCGGTGATCGTGGGAGGTGCTAACCCGGAAAGCGACCCCCCGACCTCGCCGCAGGCCAAGCCGGCCAGCTATCTCCCGGAAGCGGAGAAGTTCCGCCAGGTGCTCGGGCATTTCGCCACGGGCGTCACCATCATCACGGCCATCGATGACGGCGAGCCGGTCGGTTTTTCCTGCCAGGCGTTCGCCGCGCTCTCGCTCAACCCGCCCCTCGTCGTCTTCTGCCCGGCGCTCAGCTCGACCTCGTGGACCAGGATCGCCCGAGGGAAATTGTTCGCGGTCAATGTCCTGACCGAAGAGCAGCACGACCTGGCCAGCCAATTCGGCCGGAGCGGGCCGCACAAGTTCTCGGGCGTCCGGTGGGCGCCCGACGGGGCGGGCTCGCCGGTGCTGGACGGGGTGCTGACCTGGGCCGGCTGCGAGGTCGAGGCCGTCTATCCCGGCGGCGACCATCACATCGTGATCGGCCGGGTCCGCGAGCTTGGGGAGTGCGGCAGCCAGCGGCCGCTGCTGTTCTATCGCGGCCGGTGGGCCACCTCCGCCGAATCGGGCGGCCCGCCCGAGGTCGTCGAGACGCTGCTGGCCTGGCCCAGGCACGCCGACTGGATGTGAGCGACGGCACGGCCTAGCCGATCACCGCGCTCGCGATCCTGGCCAGGTGAGCCGATGGCGGGCCGAACAGCAGCGCGGAGCCGTGCGCGCGCTTGAGGTAGCGGTGCGCGTCGTGCTCCCAGGTGATCCCGATCGCGCCGTGCAACTGGATCATCTCCCCGGCCACCCTCGCCAGCGCCTCGGAGCAGTACGCCTTCGCCGCGGCCGCCAGCAGCGGCAGGTCGGCGGCTGCGCCCGGCTCGCCGCGGCCGACCGCCGCGTCCGCGACCTCGGCGGCGCGGTAGGACAGCGCGCGAGCCGACTCGACCAGCACATGCATCTCGGCGAGCCGATGCTGGATCGCCTGGAAGCCGGCGATCGGCCGGCCGAACTGAACCCTGGTGCCCGTGTAGGCGACCGTCAGCTCAAGAGCCCGAGCGGCGGCGCCGGCCTGCTCGGCGCTGAGCGCGATGCAGGCCAGGTCCCGCGCCGTGGCGAGAGCGGCGCACGCGCGGGCGGTGCCAGAGCCGCCCGCCGCCACCCCGCCGAGCGGTCGGCCGGCCGCCGCGGCCAGCCGGATCACGGCCAGTCGCCTGGTCTGGTCCATCGTCGCGGCAGCCTTCCGCTCGACACCTGGCTGGCCGGCGTCGACCTCGAACAGCCCGATGCCGCCGCCAGGCGTCGCGGCGGCCGCGATGAGCACCCCGGCGCTGTCGCCGTCCGGCACGTAATGCGCGGTGCCCGTCACCGTCCAGCCGCCGGGTGCCTCCGTTGCGCGCAGTGCGGGTCCGGCCGGATCCCACCCGCCGTCCTGGCCGGTCCAGGCGACCGCGGCGATCGCGGCGCCGCTGATGATTTCCGGGAGCAACAGCTCGCACGTGGCGGTGTCGGCGGCCGCCAGGATCAGCTGCGTGGCCAGCACCGACGAGCCGATCAGGGGAGCGGGAGCGAGCTGCCGGCCGAGTTCGGCCGCGACGATGCCGACCTCGACCTGGCCGGCCCCGCGCCGCCGCGCTCCTCGGGAACGCCGAGCCCGGGGACCCCCACCTCGCCGAGCAGCCGCCAGAGCGCCTGGTCATATCCCGGGCCGTCGCCCGCGGGGCTGAGGTCGGGCGGGTTGCGCCGCAGCACCGCACGGACCGTATCGCGCAGCGCCTCGCGCTCCGGCGTCAGCTCCACGCGCCGGTCCGGTCGCTGGCCAGGGCCGCGAGCACGACGGCACGGTGCTCGGCCTGGCTGCCCCAGGTGGCCGATAGCGAGCGCACCTTGGCCAGCCACAGGCTGACGTCGCACTCGAGTGCGTATCCGATCGCACCGTGTACCTGCAGCGCGGTGCGCGCGGCGTGCCGCGCGGCGTCGGCGCAGGTGACCCTGGCGGCTGACAGATCGCGGGCCGCCGTGGCCGCGTTGCCGCCGAGGGCGATCGCGGCGGCGTAGAGCAGCGGCCTGGCGAACTCCAGGCCGATCAGCACGTCTGCGAGCGCGTGCTTGACCGCCTGGAACGCCCCGATCGGCCGGCCGAATTGCTCCCGCGTCTTCGCGTGCGCGGCGGCGGCCTCGAGCAGGCCGCGTCCGGCGCCGAGCAGCAGCGCCGCGCTGGCCAGCGTGCCGAAGTCGGCCGCCCGCGAGATCGCCTGCGCGGCGTCGGGCGCGGCGCCGAGCGGCTGGCCGCCGGAGACGACGAACGGCCGCCTGGCCTGGTCCGCCGACTCGAGCCTGGCCCCGGGCACCGCCCGCCAGGCCTTGCCAGCGTCGGCCAGCAGCACCAGCCCGGCGACGTCGGCGTCGAGGGCGTAAGGCAGCCGGGGCGGCAGGGCGATCGTCGCGATCAGCTCGCCTGACGCGAGCGCGCCCAGCCAGTCGCGCAGTTCCCGGCCGGCGACCCCGCCACGAATGGTTTCGTTGCGACCCGATGGAGAGTGCTCGTCCAGCGCGGCGAGCAGCGCCGGGACGGCGGCGATCGACTCGGCGATCGGGCCGGGCAGCGGGTGATGGCCGAGTTCCTCGCAGGCGACGACCAGGTCAACCGGGTGGGCGCCGAGCCCGCCGCAAGATTGCGGCACGGCCAGGGCGGTCACCCCGGTCTTGGCTAGCTGGCGCCAGATCGGCAAGCCAGGCGCATGATCGCCGGCCGCCCAGGCTCGTGCCGCAGCGGGCACATCGGCGTCGGCCAGCAGGTCGTGCACCGCCGCGCCGAACGCGCGCTGCTCGGCGGTCAGCGCGAACCTCACTGTGCCCGCCTCATCGGGGCAGCCCAAGCAGCCGCTCGGCGATGACCGAGCGCTGGATCTCGTTGGTTCCCGCGTAGATCGGGCCGGCCAGCGAGAACAAATAGCTGCCGATCCAGTCGCCGTCCGGCCCCGGCGGCTCGTCACCTCCGCGTGCGGACCAAGCAGGTCGAGTGCCGTTTCGCACAACGCGACATCGAGTTCTGACCAGAACACCTTGCCCATGCTCGACTCGGCGCCGAGCGACCCGCCGGAGTCCAGCGCGGCGACGGTACCGAAGGTATGCAGCTGATAGGCGCGAGCGGCGATCCAGGCATCGGCCACCCGTTCGCCGGCTGCGGCCCCGGCCTGGCCCGCCTGGCGCCGCCATAGCTCGGCTAGCCGGTCCGCCGCGGCGAGGAACCGGCCAGGGCTGCGCAGCGACAGGCCGCGCTCGTGACTGGCCGTCGACATCGCGACCCGCCAGCCCTCGCCCGGCGTGCCGATCACATCGGAGTCCGGCACGAACACGCCGTCGAGGAAGATCTCGGCGAAACCCGGCTCGCCGTCAAGCTGGGCGATCGGCCGGACGGTCACGCCGGGTGCCCGCAGGTCGAACATCAGGTAGGTCAGCCCGCGGTGGCGTTCGGCAGCCGGATCGGAGCGGAACAGGCCGAACGCCCGGTCGGCGAACGCGGCCCGCGAACTCCAGGTCTTCTGCCCGGTCAGCCGCCAGCCCGCGGCCGTGTCCTGGCTCGCCGCGACCCGCACCGCCGATGACCGGATCCCGGCCAGGTCGCTGCCTGCGCCCGGCTCGGACCAGGCCTGCGCCCATACCTGCTCGGCGGTCGCCATCGGCGGCAGTATCCGGTCCCGCTGCTCGTCGGTGCCGTGCGCGAACAGCGTCGGCGCCAGCAGGAACAGCCCGTTCTGGCCGACCCGCACCGGGCCGCTGGCCCGGTAATACTCCTCCTCGAAGACCAGCCAGTGCCCCAGCGGCGCCTGCCTGCCGCCGTAGCGCTCCGGCCAGGAGACGACCGCGAGTCTCGCCTCGGCCAGCTTGCGCTCCCATTCCCGGTGCGCGGCGAACCCGGCCGCGGTGTTCACCGACGGCAGCGGCGGGTCGGGCAGGTTCTCGGCCAGCCAGGACCTGACCTCCGCGCGGAACTCCTCGGCCCGCGGATCGGGATCGAGGTTCACCGTGGTCCGGCGGCGGATTTCATCGACCGGGCGTTCATCCCGGCGAGCGGGTCGGTACCGGTCTCGGCGTTGTGCGCGTGAGCGACGTGGTGCAGCCCGAACGTCGAGTCCATGCCCGGCCGCATGCCCATCAGGTCCTCGCACTGGTTCACCGCGCGCTTGGCCAGCGACAGGCCGAACGGCGGCATCGCCGCGATCTTGTCCGCGAGCGCGAACGCCGTGTCGGCCAGTTCGGAGCGCGGCACGACCCGGTTGACCATGCCGAGCTCGTAGGCCCGCTGAGCGCTGAACCGGTCGCCGGTGAACAGCGCCTCCTTGGCGAACCTCGGCCCGAGCATCCACGGATGGGCGAAGTACTCGACGCCGGGGATGCCCATCCGGACCACCGGGTCGGAGAAGAACGCGTCGTCGGAGGCGACGATGAGGTCGCATACCCAGGCGAGCATCAGGCCGCCCGCGATGCACGCGCCGTGCACCATCGCGATCGATGGCTTGGGGATCTCGCGCCAGCGCCGGCACATGCCGAGGTAGACCTCCATCTCCCTGGCGTACCTGGCGTCGGCGCCCTCCTTGTCGGTGTGATCCCACCAGATCACGGCCTTGCGGTCGTAGGGCACATGCGCGTCACGGCCAGGCGTGCCGATGTCGTGGCCCGCGCTGAAATGATCGCCGGAACCGGCCAGCACGAGCACGCGGACGTCGTTGTCGTTGACGGCCCGCTCGAAGGCAGCGTCGATCGCGTAGGTCATCACCGAGTTCTGCGCGTTCCGGTACTTGGGCCGGTTCAGCGTGATGAGCGCCGCGCTCCCGCGCCGCTCGTAGAGCACGACCGGCTCCGCGGTCTCCTCGGCGGGCATGGTCGGCGCGTCGTGGTCGGTCATCAGGACTCCTGTCTGAGCAGCCGCTTGAGCGGCTTGCCTGCCGGATTGCGCGGCAGGTCGGCGCGGAACTCTACCTGTCGGGGGACCTTGTAGTTGGCGAGCATGCCCCGGCAGAACTCGATGAGCTCGCCGGCTGTGGGCTGCGAGCCGGGCCGCAGGACCACGAACGCCTTGCCCACCTCGCCGAGCCTGGGGTCGGGAACTCCGATCACGACGGACTCGCCGACGCCCGGATGGCGGGCGAGTGCCTGCTCGACCTCGGCCGGGTACACGTTGAACCCGCCGCAGATGTACATGTCCTTGAGCCGGTCGGTGATCGTCAGGTAGCCGCGCGCGTCGAGGTGGCCGATGTCGCCCGTGTGCAGCCAGCCCTCGGCGTCGATCGCCTCGGCCGTCGCGGCCGGGTCGTTCAGGTAGCCGAGCATCACGTTCGGTCCGCGGAGCAGGATCTCCCCGGTCCCGCTGCTGCCGGTGGTGTCGGCGCTGCCGCTGGTGCCGCCGGCCTCGTGGTCAGGCGTCGCGATCGTAATCTCGAAACCGGCCGTGGCCCGTCCTGACGTGGCGGCCACCGTCTGCGGGTCGTCGCCTGGCCGGCACATGGTGACCACGACGGCCTCGGTCAGCCCGTAGGCGGTCAGCACGGTCTCGAAGCTCAGTTCGGCGCGCATCCGCTCGACCAGTGCTACCGGCACGACGGCCGCGCCGGTTACGGCCAGCCGCAGGCTGGACAGGTCCCGGTCGGCCCGCTCCGGGTGATCGAGGACGGAGGTGTAGACCGTCGGCGCGCCAGGGAACACGGTGATTCGCTCGGCCTCGATCAGCCGCATTGCCGCGCCAGCGTCGAATACCTGCTGCGGAATCATCGCCGCGCCGGTCAGCAGGCAGGCGAGTATCCCTGCCTTGTAGCCGAAGCTGTGGAAGAACGGGTTGACGATCAGGTACCGGTCGGCGCTGGTCAGTTCCGCGCAGTCGGCCCAGGCCGCGGCGACGGCGAGTGCCTGCCGGTGGGCGGACATCGCGCCCTTGCTCCGGCCGGTCGTGCCCGAGGTGAACAGGATGTCGCTGACGGCGTCGGGCCGGACGGCGCCGGCCCGGTCGTCGGCCGCCCGCTCGCCGACCCGTTGGCCGTGGTCGAGGAAGTCGCTCCAGGCCAGGCACCCGTCCGTCGCCGTCGGCCGGGGCCCCTGCTGCACCGGGATCTCGACGATCAGCCCGGGCAGGGCGGCGCCGGATTCGGCGGCGGCGGCGGCCAGCAGCGCGTGCCGGTCGGCGCCGAGAAACGGGCCCGCGACAAACAGCGCCTTCGCGCTGCTCCGCCCGATCACGTCGAGCGCCTCTGGCCCGGTGAATCGCGTGTTGACGGGGACCAACGTGGCCCCGGCGTACAGTGCGCCCAGGCCGCCGAGCACCCAGTGGTAGGTGTTGGGCGACCAGATCGCGATCCGGTCGCCCGGCTCGATGCCGCTCGCGATCAGCGCCCTGGCCACGCTGCGGACCTGGTCAAGCAGGTCGCGGTAGGTCAGCGGCCGGCTGCCGGGATCAGCCACCGCGACGGCATCCCCGAACGTCCCGGCGGCCGCCTGCACCGCCGACGGGATTGTAGGGATAGCGCTGTCCACGTGTCCCTCCCGAGCCTTCCCGCCAGTCAGCGATCCCGCCAGTCAGCGATCCCGCCAGTCAGCGTTCCCGCCAGTCAGCGTTCCCGCCAGTTAGCGTTCTCGCCGGTCGGGCTTTCCCCGCCAGTCGAGTTTCCCCCGCCGGACAACTTCCCCCCGGCAGGCAAGCAAGTGCTTGGTAGGGAGCCTAGCCGCGGCCGGCCGGCTCCGGCCAGACCCGGTGATTGCTACGCTTGGCGCGCTTCCGGGGCGAGCGGTCGCGACGGGAGGCGGCACGACGGGAGGCGGCACGACGGACCGGAAGTCCCTGGCGGAGCTGACCGACGACGAGTTCCGCACCAGGATCAGGCAGTGGCTGGCAGAGAACCTGACCGGAGCCTTCGCCGGGCTGCGCGGGGCCGGTGGTCCCGGACGTGAGCATGAGGCGTTCGAGCAGCGGCTGGCCTGGGACCAGCACCTAGCCGCGGCCGGGCTGGACCGCGCTCAGCTGGCCGGCCGAGCACGGCGGCGCTGGGCTCACGATCAGTCAGCAGATGATCTTCCACGAGGAGTACGCAGGGGCTGCCGCGCCGGCCAGGGTCAGCCACATGGGCGAGCAACTGCTCGGCCCGACGCTGATCACCTTCGGCACACCTGGCCAGCGGCGCACGTTCTTGCCGGCGATCGCGTCGGTGACCGAGCTATGGTGCCAGGGGTTCTCCGAGCCAGGGGCGGGGTCGGACCTGGCGTCGGTCGCGACGACCGGGCGACTGGTCGCCGGCCGGTGGGAGATCACCGGCCAGAAGGTGTGGACTTCGCTCGCGCACGTCGCGGACTGGTGCTTCGTGCTGGCCAGGACCGAGCCGGGTTCGCGTCGCAGCAGCGGGTTGTCGATGCTGCTGGTGCCGATGCGGCAGCCAGGGGTTTCCGTCCGGCCGATCCGCCAGCTCACCGGGACCTGCGAGTTCAACGAGGTCTTCTTCGACGGCGCGACGACCGGCGCCGAGATGGTGGTCGGCGCGCCGGGGGACGGCTGGCGGGTCGCCCGCTATCTGCTCGGGGTCGAGCGGGGCGCGGCGACCTTCGGCCAGCAGATCCAGTTCAGGCGCGAATTCGACGACCTCGTCGCGCTCGCGCGTCAGACGGGCGCGGCCGGTGATCCCCTGCTGCGGGAGCGGATCGCCAGGGCGTGGACCGGGCTTGAGGTGCTCAGGTCTTACGCCCTCGTCACGATCGCCGAGGCCAGCCGGCCGAGGCCGGCTCCGGGGCGGCCGCTTCGGTGATGAAACTGCTCTGGGCGCGCTGGCACCGGGCGCTGGGGGAACTTGCCATGGATGTGGCCGGAGCGCGCAGCCTGATTACGGCGGGATTTCCGTACGAGCTTGACGAGTGGCAGCGGCTCTACCTGTTCAGCCGGGCCAACACGATCTACGGCGGGTCGGACGAGATCCAGCTAGGGGTCATCGCGAGCCGCGAGCTCGGGCTAGCGCGCGAGCCGGCCCCAGTCGGTCCCCGGCATGAGCGCGGGGCGGGTCCCGAGCCCGCTGCCCGGCCGTGATCTGCTGGCGGGCAAGGTGGTGGTGCTGACCGCGGCGGCCGGAACCGGGATCGGCGGCGCGGCCGCACGCCGGTGCCTGGACGAGGGCGCCAGCCTGGCGCTGAGCGACGCGCACGCGGCCAGGCTCGCGGCGAGTCACGATGAGCTTGCCGCGCAATACGGGGCCGGCCGGGTGTGGTCGGCTCCGTGCGATGTGACCAGCGAGGCGCAGGTCCAGGCCCTGATCGACGGCGCCGTTCGACAGTTCGGCCGGATCGACGTGATGATCAACAATGCCGGTCTCGGCGGCACGGCCTCGGTGCTCGAGATGACCGACGAGCAGTGGTCGCGGGTGCTGGACGTGACGCTGACCGGCACGTTCCGCTGCACCAGGGCGGCGCTGCGGCAGCTGGTCGCCCAAGGCGGCGGCGGCGCCGTCGTCAACAACGCCTCGGTGCTCGGCTGGCGAGCCCAGGCGGGCCAGGCGCACTACGCGGCCGCCAAAGCCGGCGTGATGGCGCTGACCAGGTGTGCGGCCATGGACGTCGCCGGCCACGGGATCAGGGTCAATGCGGTGTCACCGAGCCTGGCGATGCACCCCTTCCTGGCCAAGGTCATGCGCGAGGACGACCTCGACGAGCTAGTCACCAGGGAAGCGTTCGGCCGGTCGGCCGAGCCGTGGGAGGTGGCGAACGTGATGGTCTTCCTGGCCAGCGACTACGCCTCCTACCTGACCGGCGAGGTCATCTCGGTCAGCAGCCAGCACCCCTGACCAGGACCGCGGCCAGACCCCGTTCGGTCAGTGCCCGTCCGCGCCATGACCTGGGCACAAAGCGCCATCTGCGGTAGCGCGCCGCCTGCGGGAAACTCCGCGCGAGTGGGCGGGCCGCTCGCCACTGGACAGCCATGCTGTTCATCATCTCCAATCCCGGCGGCGACACCATCGTGCTAACTGGCCAGTTCGCACCACACCACCTTGCCGGACGACTCCGGCTCCCAGCCCCAGTCGCTGGCCAGTGCGGCCACCACCATGAGGCCGCGGCCGGTTTCGCCCTCCGCGTCGCGGTGACTGGCAGGCGCCAGCGAAGCGCGTGAGCTGTCGTGCACTTCGATCCGCACGAACGCGCTGAAGTGCGCGATGACCAGCCACACGCGGGCCGCAGCGGCGGCTGGCACCGGAAGCGGGGCGGAGCCACGCAGGCCAGCACCGTAGGGCAGATCGCCGAACGACCGGATCCGGCCGGGCAGCGCCAGAGCCAGACCCGGCTGGTCGTCGGCCGCGGCGTCGCGAATGACCGCGACTATGGCGTTTGTGACAAGCTCGGAGACCGCCAGGACGGCCGAGTCGATGAGGTCGGCGCCGCCGGGCCGGTGACCGATCCCGGCAAGCTGGTCGGCCGTCCAGTGGCGCGCGATGCGGACGGCCGCCGGCACCGCGGCAAGCTCCAGCCGGCTGCAGTGCCGCTCGGGCCTGGCCCTGACGGTCACTCCGGCGCTGCCCTGGGACGAGGGCGTCATCGGTCACTTCCCGTGCGAAGTAAAGTCCTGCATCGGTACCCGGGAGTCGCGGTTCGCTGTCGATTCAGCCTCTGCCACCGACCACGATCCGTTACCGCGTACTGGCAACCTGCTACCGCCATAGTTGGCGCAGTTCACGGTGGAACGGGCCTGTCGGCAGATTCTCCCCGTTCGCCTAGGAGGAACGAACAACTGCATAATGGCGCGCCAGCTAACCATTCCGGGCTACCGTCATAGCAGAGACGGAATCGACCACTCAATGCCCGAGGAATGGCGCGAGGGAAGCAGGGGTGAAAGGAAAGCCACGCAGTGTCCGTCAGGCACAAGCGTTGCACGCCGCACAACTGCGGCAGCAAGGGCGGAGCTGGGCTGAGATCGGGGCCGTTTTCCAGGCGACGTACCGCGTGAACCCGCGGGTCGCACTCCGGCAGGCGCACGGCTGGAGCCAGCCGCAAGCAGCTGAACGCTGGACAACGATCTGGCCGGACGACCCGAAGACCTTCAAGAGCTTCTCCTACTGGGAGCAGTGGCCCGGCCAGACCGGTCACTCGCCGTCCCTGGACACCCTTGACCGGCTCGCCAGGCTCTACGAGTGCAAGATCACCGACCTGCTGACCGACTGCCGGGACTACGGCACGCGGCTGGAGCCGAGCATCGGGCTCGGTTTGAGCGAGCGCGATCCTGCGCCAGGTCAGGTCCAGGACCGGCCGCTGCCCGCGTCGGCGCTGCGGTCGCCGGAAACGGGCGAGATCCCTGACATCTCCTCGAGCACTCTGCATGCGGCGCTGGAGATGATCAGGCAGGCCGAGGATGGCGCGGCCGACGAGGCCGGCGACGCGGCGGACGAGTCCGCCCGACGGCTGCGGCGCAGGAACCTGCTGCTCGAGGCGAGCAGCGCACTCGCGGTCGTGGCGGCCGCGCCGATGCTCGAGGTGCCGCGCATCGCCGGGGCTACCAGGCCCGGCCGGACCCAGACCGAGTTCGCGATCGTCAACTACACCGGCGAGGTGGTAGCCGGACTGCGCCGGCTCGGCGGTGCCGTCGGCCCGCGCATCACCTTGCAGCCGGCCATGGCGCTGCGCTCAGCGATGGCGGCGCTCGCGCGGAACATGCCCGAGATCGTGACTGGCCAGGCGCTCACCGCCTATGGCGACCTGACTCAGCTCATCGGCTGGCTGATGTTCAACTTGGGAGATCACCAGGCCGCGCGCTACTACTACGACGACGCCAGGGCCGCGGCATACCGGGCCGGCAACGACGACCTGGTCGCCTACACGCTGGCGGCGTCGAGCCAGCTAGCCGCGGTCAGGCAGCGCCCGCGCCACGCGATTGACCATGCTCAGGCGGCCCAGCAAGTGGCCCGAGCCAGCGGCAGCCCTTACGCGGTCGCGTACGCCGCCGACGTGACGGCCCGCGCATACGCGGTTTCCGGTCAGATCGGCCGCTGCCAGGCCGCCCTGGACAGGGAGCAGGAGGCGCTCGCCACGATCACGGACGACACACCTCGCGCCCCGTGGTGGTACTTCTACGACCGCTCGTTCTACTGGGGCACCGAGAGCGAGTGTGCGCTCCGGCTCGACATGCCGGTCGACGCATCCGAAGCCGCGCGCCGTGCGCTCGACCTCGTGACCCCGCTCAACTTGCATAACAGCGCGCTCACGCTGGCCTTCCGCGCAGAGGCGCTGATCAAGCAGTCCGAGTATGCCGAGGCGTGCGAGGCGCTGGCCGACTCGGCCAGGCTGACCACGCTGAACAGTTCCCGGCGGATCGCCCGCCGGGTCGACGTGCTGCGCCGCCAACTCCGGGTCGCCGACGGCACTCCCGCGGTGCGCGATCTTGACGAGAAGCTGGCGGAGTACCGCCGGGCGCGAGCAGCCAGCGAGGCCGCCGACAGCGTTCGCGCCGACCTGATCACCGAACCCCGATGACGCACGACAGCTTGGTCCCCGAGCGGATCGAGGCCGACCGGCCGAGCGTGGCCAGGCTGTATGACTACTTCCTCGGCGGCCACCACAACTTCGCCGCCGACCGCGAGCTGGGGCGAAGGCTGCTTCAGGCCGAGCCGAACGCCCGGTACATCGCGGCCGAGAACCGCGCGTTCCTCGGCCGCGCCGTCCGGTACCTGCTCGGCGCGGGCGTGCGGCAGTTCGTCGATCTGGGCTCGGGAATCCCCACGCAGGAGAACGTGCACGAGATAGCGCAGCGGGGCGATCCCGGCGCCCGGGTCGTCTACGTGGACAACGACCCCGTGGCGGTCGCGCACAGCAAGCACATCCTGTCCGGCGACCCGCTCACGACCGTGATCGGGGCGGACCTGCGCGATCCTGAGGCGGTGCTCGGCCATCCCGACGTGGCGGCGCTCGTCGACTTCAGCCAGCCGGTCGGCCTGCTGATGGTCACGGTGCTGCATTTCGTGCCGGACTCCGATGATCCCGCCGCCATCGTCGGGCGGTTCGCGCGTGCGCTCACGCCGGGCAGTTTCCTGGTGATCTCGCACGTCACCCATGAGGCGGCGCCCGGCAAGGCGGCTGAGATTCAGGACCTGTACAAGAACACGTCGGCCGCGGTCCACACCAGGACGAACGCCGAGATCGCACGCTTCTTCGCCGGCTTCGACCTAGTCGAACCAGGGCTGGTCTACCTGCCGGCGTGGCGTCCGGACGGGCCGCCGCCCGCGCACCCGGAGCGGGCCTGGTTCTACGCGGGCGTCGGCCGCAAGGCGGACACGGACTAGGCCCGCCGTAGCCCGAAGCCCACGATGGTGACGACTGCTCCGGCGATGATGCCGACTACGCCGCTGGCCACGCCAACCTTGCACAGCGCTCCGGTGCAGGTCTGCGCCAGCGGCGGGCCGAACGAGCTGACGGCCACGTCGAGCAGGCCGCCGGCCAGCAGGTGGAAGCCGACCGCGACCACCACCGCGCCGATCACGCCGAGCACTAGCACGACGACCGGCGACCGCTGCCTGCGGCCCGAGTAGCCAGCCATCCTGCCCATCGGGATACCGGGCATCGCCGATCCCAGCACGTTCGGCATTCCCTGGCCGAAGCCCGGCGAGCCTGGCCCGCCGAATCCTGGCGCGTTCGGCCCGCCGAAGCCGGGGCCTGGTCCGCCGAAACCGGGGCCCGGTCCGCCGAAACCGGGCGAGGCGGGGCCGCCGAAGCCGGCCATGCCTGGACCCTGATTCCGGCCGAACCCTGGCATCTGGAGACCCTGGAGTCCCTGGGCACCGTAGCCGAGAGCGCGCCGCCCGGCGACGCGCACCGTTCTGACCACCGTCCCGATGAGCAGCAGCACCAGGACAGCCGCCGTCGCCATCAGCAGGTACTGGCTCCACGGGAGCAGACCGGTGGCTCCCTTCCACGTCACCCCGCCGAGTTCTGCCTGAGTGAAGCTGGTGCCGGTGAGCTTGGCTCCGGACAGGTCGGCACCGGTCAGGTTGGCCTGATCGAATTCGACATGAGACAGGTTCGCGCCGGCGAATGTGGCGTGCGGGGCTTCGGCCTGGCCCATCGTGGCGTACGACAGGTCCGCGCCGGTGAACGTGGCGTTGGCGGCCTGGGCCTGGGTCATCGTCGCGTGCGCCAGGTTCGCGCCGGACAGATCGGCGTGGTCGAGTACCGCCTGGGTCAGGTCCGCGGACTGCAGGTCCGCCTTGCGCATGATGGCGCCGGTGAAGTCGACCTGGATCAGGCTGAGACCGCGCAGGTCCGCGTGCGTGAGGTTCGCGCAGGTCATGTCGTGCCCGTACTTGGCAAGATCCGCGCTGGTGAGGTGACGTCCGGCCAGGTGCGGCCCGGAGCCGGGGCGGCACTTGGTGCTCGCGGTCGCCGCCGACGCCGCCGCGGCGGCCAGCACCGGCGCGGTGATCATTCCTGCGGCAAGGACCGAAATGGCCAGCCGGCTCCACCTTCTTCTGGCGCGCTTGACTTCCACGCCGCCCACCCCCACCTAGCTCTTCAGGTCACAATTACAGCATCTCGGCCAAGACGCTCAAGACGCTCAGGAGCTAAGAATGTATCGCAACACCGTCATCCGGCGGGAGGGTGTCAGCGCCGGTACGATGGCCGGGTGGCTGGCCGTCCTGAGCGCGCGCGGAACGGCCGGAAGAAAGCGCTGCGGCAGCCATCCCCGCCCGACCTGCCCGCCGAGCTGACGGCGGTCGCGCCGGGCGAGCATGACCTCGAAGACGGTGGCGTCTACGAACTGCTGGCCTTCGCCGACCTGGACTGCTCGGGCCGCGAGGCGGCCGGAGCCGAGATCGAGGCGTGCACATTCGGCAATGTCGATCTCAGCCAGTCCAGGTTCCGGCGCGGCCTGATCCGCGACGTGCGGTTCGACCGCTGCGACCTCGCGAACCTGCGGGCACTCGACAGTTCGTTCACCCGCATCGCGGTCACGGCGAGCCGGATGACGGGCCTGTCCTGGCTGGACGACGACCTGCGCGACGTGACCTTCGACGGCTGCCGGATCGACCTGTCCTCGTTCCGCGCGACCAAGTTCTACGACGTCGTCTTCACCGGCTGCCGGCTGGAACAGGCCGATTTTGGCGATGCTGACCTGCGCGGTGCCCGGTTCGATGACTGCAACCTGAGCGGCGCTCAATTCTCCGGCGCCCGGATGACGGGGACCAGGTTCGCGGGCTGCGACCTGACCGGTGTCAGTGGGGTGACCAGCATGCGCGGCGCGGTGATCACGAGCGCAGACGCGGTCGCGCTCGCCTTCATCCTGGCCGGCGCACTCGGCATCACGATCGAAGACGATTAAGTCGGTCAGAGGCGCTCGATGATGGTGGCGGTGGCCATGGCGCCGCCCGCGCACATCGAGATCAGCGCGGTCGCGGCGTCGCGGCGCTCAAGCTCGTGCAGCGCCGTCGTGAGCAGCCGGGAACCGGTGCTACCCACCGGATGGCCGAGTGCGATCGCGCCGCCATTGACGTTGACTCGGTCAGGATCGGGCTCGTGCACGCTCATCCAGGACAGGACGACCGACGCGAACGCCTCGTTGATCTCGAAGACGTCGATATCGCCGATCGACATCCCGCTGCGCCGCAACACCCGCTCGGTGGCGGCGACGGGACCGTCCAGGTGGTAATACGGGTCGTCGCCGATCAGGCACTGGGCCACGATCCTGGCCCGGGGCCGCAGGCCAAGCTCACGGGCCTGGCGCTCGTCGGCGAGCAGCAGTGCGGCCGCGCCGTCGGATATCTGCGATGACGTGCCCGCCGTATGCAGACCCCCGTCGAGCACGGGCCGGAGGCCGGCGAGGCCCTCGGGCGTGGTGACCCTCGGCCCCTGGTCGCGCTCGACCGTCGCGGTCGCGCCGGTCGGCTGCCGATCGGCGTCGAGCACCGGCGCCTTGATCGCGATCACCTCGCGGTCGAAGTGGCCGGCTGCCCAGGCGGCGGCGGCGTTCAGCTGCGAGCGCAGCCCGAACGCGTCCAGGTCTACCCTGGTGATTCCGCGCCGCTTGGCGATCCGCTCGGCCGCCTCGAACTGGTTCGGCATGTCGATGGTCCACGACGGCGGCCGCGGGCTCGCCCCGCCTGCCATCGCAGCGGTCCCGAGCGGCACTCGGCTCATCGCCTCCACGCCGCAGGCCATGCCGATGTCGATGGCGCCAGCGGCGATCAGGCCCGCGACCAGATGGGCCGCTTGCTGCGCGGAGCCGCACTGCGCGTCGAGCGTCAGGCATCCAGCCTGCTGGGGGAGGCCGGCATGCAGCCAGGCGGTGCGCGTGACGTTGTTCGACTGCTCGCCGGCCTGGGTCACGCAGCCTCCGGCGATCTGCTCGACCAAGCCGGGGTCGATGCCCGAGCGCTCGATCAGGCCGCGTTGCGCGGCTCCGAGTATCTCTGCGGCGTGCAGGCCGGACAGGCTGCCGTTGCGCTTGCCGATGGGGGTACGAACTGCTTCGACGATTACGGCTGTGCCCACTGCGCCTCCCGCTCACCGGCGACCGCCGGGCTGGCTGACCGGCTGATCGGCTCCGGCCCCGCGTTACTCCACATAGTAGAACGTGTTCTCGTTTTCGTCGCGCAAAGGTTCACCAGCGCGGCCGGGCGTGATTCAATCAGCTAGAACGCGTTGCAGTCCGGGGAGGAACGATGGCCGAGCCGCGGATACCGCCGGGATTCGACTTCACCGACCCGGAGATCTACGTCCACCGCGTGCCCGCCGAGGAGTTCGCCGAGCTCCGCCGGTCGGCGCCGGTCTGGTGGAACGCACAGCCGCGCGGCGCGAGCGGCTTCGACGACGAAGGCTACTGGGTCGTCAGCAAGCACGCGGAGATCGTCGAGATATCGCGGAACAGCGACCTGTTCGGGAGCTGGCAGAACACCGCGATCATCAGGCTCGGCCAGCTGCAGACCGAGGACACCTTGGCCATGCAGCGGCTGATCATGCTCAACATCGATCCGCCCGAGCACACTAAGTTGCGCGGGATCATCTCGCGAGGATTCACGCCGCGGGCGATCGGCAACCTGCGCGGCGTGCTCACCGACCGGGCCGCGCGGATCGTCTCGGCCGCGATGTCCGAGGGCACCGGGGACTTCGTCACCGATGTCGCCTGCGAACTGCCGCTGCAGGCGATCGCCGAACTGCTCGGCGTGCCGCAGGAGGACCGCAGGAAGATCTTCGAATGGTCCAACACCATGATCGGCTACGACGACCCCGACTTCGGTGACGATGGCCAGGTGGCCGCCGCCGAGCTGGTGGGCTACGCGATGCTGATGGCCGAGGACCGCCGGCAGTGCCCGCGCGACGACATTGTCACCAAGCTGGTCAACGCGCAGATCGACGGCGGCCAGCTGTCATCCGATGAGTTCGGGTTCTTCGTGATCCTGCTCTCGGTGGCGGGCAACGAGACCACGCGCAACGCCATATCGCACGGGATGCTCGCCTTTTTCGACCATCCGGACCAGTGGGAGCTGTACTGCGCCGAGCGGCCGGATACGGCGCCGGACGAGATCGTCAGGTGGGCCACCCCGGTTACCGCATTCCAGCGAACCGCGAAGGCCGATACCACGGTCGGCGGCCAGCCGATCAAGGCCGGCGAGCGGCTCGGCTTGTTCTACCGGTCGGCCAACTTCGACGACGACGTCTTCGACTCGCCCGAGCGGTTCGACATCACCCGCAGCCCGAACCCGCACCTGGGGTTCGGCGGCACCGGCGCGCACTACTGCGTCGGCGCGAACCTGGCCAGGCTGGAGATCGACCTGATCTTCAACGCGATCGCGGACGCGATGCCGGCCATCCGTAAGTCCGGGGATGCGGAGCGGCTGCGGTCCGGCTGGCTGAACGGGATCAAGCGCCTTCCGGTCAGCTACACCTGAGCCGCACGCGCCCCAGAAGTTGATGCGTGGAGTCTGCTTGACACCGGCCGGCTCCTTCAGGCATGAACCACTGGTGGTGCTGGGCGCACCCGCTGAACCCTTGGTGGGGCTCCGGCGCGCTGATTAGCCCACCCGCTGAACCCTTGGTGGGGCTATGGCGCACCCGCTGAACCCTTGGTGGGGCTCCGGCGCGCTGATCAGCCCACCCGCTGAACCCTTGGTACGGCCACAACGCTGAAGATGGACCCGCCGCAGCTACGGCAGCGGGGCGTTCGTGAATCCACGTGGACAGTCAATTAGCTATTTGCCATAATGGCATCATGCTCGACGTCGACCTGGTCAAGGCGTTGGCGAGCGACAAGCGGCTGCTGATACTCGACTGGCTGCGAGACCCGCGGGCACATTTCCCGCCGCAGCGGGACGGGGACCTGGTGGCGGACGGAGTCTGCTCGCTGCTCATCGCCGACAAGCTTGGCGTGAGCCAGCCGACCTGCGGCGAGCATCTTAAAGTGCTCAGCCGGGCCTGATCACCGGCAAAAGGATCAGGCAGTGGGTCTTCTACCAGCGGGTGGAGGACCGGATCGCGCTCGCGAAGGAACAACTGAGCGCTGACTGGTGACCTGAGGAGCGCGCATGCCGCAAGCGGACTACACCATCGAATATGAGCCGCTGTTCGGGGCCCTGCAGGCGATCGATGTCCAGGCGCTGATCGATCAGGTGACCGATCCCTGGTACAACCAGACCCTGATCGGTGTCGGCGACGTTCTTGTGAGGCTCGGCGTCATGCAGGGTGAGTTTCACTGGCACAAGCATGACGAGCAGGACGAGTTCTTCTTCGTGCTCGACGGGGAGTTCCGGATCGAACTGGAGGGCGCTCCAGCCGTCACGCTCCTGCCCAGGCAGGCCTTCAGCGTTCCCGCCGGAATGATGCACCGGCCGGTGGTACCGGTGCGCAGTGCCGTCCTCATGATCGAGAAGGCCGGGGTTGTGGCTACCGGCGACTAGGTCGTGATCTCCTGGGCGGGCTGGTAAAGGTCATTCCGGGTGGATGATCTTCCGGGCCGTCATTCCCTGGCTGACGAGGAGTGGGACGGTCCTAGGCACCATCCTGGATCGGAACCTGCGCCAGGCGCACAGCTCGCCGGACAGCCCGAGCATCGACCGCATCGACAATGGGCCTGCGCTGGTACATGGACCAGGGTGTGGAGCTGGTGAACGGCAGGGCCGGGATGTGCTCGTCGAAGAGTTCTACGACGTAGTCGACGACGCCCATCCCGAGCAGGCACGCATGGGCACGCCTGACGTGCTTCAGCGCATCCTGGTGGCTGCTCAGCGAGGTTCCGGTGATCAGTCCGTGGTCCGGGAGGATGCCGGACATGATCGGGTTGATGCCCGGCCTGGCGGCGTTGAGGTTCCTGAGCGCGGCCCGGCGCTCCGACGACAACCGCGCAGCTTCTTGCACGCGACGAGGTCCTTGCCGTACTGCGAGAGTTCGACCATGGCGCGCTCGTAGTCCATGACGGCCGAGATTGCCGGGGGCGCGGAGGCAGGCCGGGCAGCCAGAAGGTCTAGTGGCTAGGCCAATTCCTCCGATCACGAAACATTTCCACAGCCCGGCGGATCACCCTAGTCGCGTCCTCGGGCGTCCGGGCGGGCGACGTCGACTCGCTGATGGCGGCGACCACATCTTCGGCCAGTTCGAGCGCCTCGTCGGGCGGATCCGCCAGCCACTCCTCGAACTTCGGGCCCAGGATCGCGGCACCGACCGACTCGGCGGCCCGCCGCGCCTGACCAAGCTGTGCAGCCGCCTCGTGCCAGGTGACCTCCGTGGGCGCGCTGATCCGGCCGCCCTTCTCCAGGTCGACGTACAGGCCCCTCCGCTTGAGGCGGTCGGCATCGTCGGCTGGCACAAGCGTCGCCAGCGTCCGCTCCAGCTCGGCGGGCGGCATGACAGCCAGCCGGGTCGCCACCGACCCGAACGGCAGCACAGTGAAGAGCATCCCCAGGACGTGCTTCATCTGGTGCGACTCCAGGAGGCGTCGTACCGGTGCCCGCGCCTGGAAGCTGGTGCGGAAGCCCACCAGAGCCGCCAGGCTGACCGCTTTCCCGGCCTCCTCGACCGCCAGGACGGCCAGGGAGAACGCGCGTCCGGTGCTTCCCGCCATGGTCAGAAGCAGCTCGGCGTCTCTTACCAGGCCGTGCGCGTTAGTGGCCGCAGCGACCGCGCACGCTACCAGATCGTCGCGCGTCGCCACCCTGACAGCTCGCAGATCCATGACGCCAACGTAACCACCTCGATCATGGCCCTGGGATCCGGCTAGGCGGTAGCGGGTTCAGCCGACTACCCGTCGCACCCTCGCACCTGAATATCGACGTCTGCCACCGTGCGACGGGTACGACGGGTGCTACGGGTGCTACGGGTGCGACGGGTGTTCTCGTCGTTGACCGGCAGGCCGTAGCGCTCGAAGGCGTCAGCCCAGGCGGGAACGTAGGTGCCACCACGCCGGAACGTGAACCCGCGCTGGCTGGTCCCTGCCCTGCCGCCGTCACGGACCGCACTGTGGTCGGGCCGGATCCCCAGGCCGTACATCCGCTTGCCGAGCCTGATCGGGTCGAGGTCTCCGTCGTACTCGCGGCCTTCGAGCTGGTGCGGCAGGTCGGCGATCGTCCGGCTGGGGATCCGTCGTCCGGGTACTCGTCGGATCCGGGCTCCGAGAACGCAACGGGCGATTCACCGGTCACGTGGCGCTAGCGGTTATGCGTCTCTGCCAGCCGTGAAATTTCGCGGCGCGGTATACGTTCCGGCCTGGCCGCTGGCAGCCACCGCCGCGACCTGCCACTGATAGGTCACGCCAGCATTCAGCGGAGCCCACCCCCATGACGTGCCCGCAGTGGCGCGGTCACGGATCACCGTGCCGCCCTGCAGAAGCCGGACCCGGTAATGGTCCGCGCCGCTGACGGCATCCCAGCTAACGACCTCCTTGTTCACGTCAGCCGGATTCGCAGGCGCAGGCAGACCCGGCTGGGGAGGCGGAGGTGCGCCGGGACGCACAAATTGGTCCAGCACCGGCAGCACAGGGTCGCCCTTGGTGCAGTTGAACTGGTCCCCGCCAGTCTCCGCGTACTGCCAGTACATGAACCCGGCCGTATTGGCGTACTGGAAGGCAGCGGTCATGTCTGCCTGCAGCGTGGAAGCGCGAGTGGAATGGTTCGTGGAGGAGCTGATCCCGTACTCGCCCATGAACCACGGCTTCCCGGCAGCCGCGGCGGCCTGCTGCACGGCTCTCCAGTTCGTCTGGCCGTACGCCGTGTAGTAGTGATAGCTGGCGATGTCCACGGTGCTCAGCCCGTAGATGGACGAGCTCAGCGGGCCAACCTCACCGCAGCAGATCGGCGTGTACGGGTCGATGCCCTTGACCAGCGCCGACACGTCCTGCACGAAGCTCAGCGTGACCCCATTCGGCTCGGCCACAAGCTCCCACATCAGAATGCGCGGGTCATTGGCATACCGGGTCACGCATTCTTGCACCCACTGCCGGTAGGGGATGACTTCCTTGGACAGGACGGAGTTCTGGTACCCGCCGTTGTACCAGGCCGAGCCGACCTCAGGGCTCTGGCTGCCGGTGCGCTCATAGCTCCAGCCATCTTCCAGGTTGGCAATGACTTTGAAGCCCATGGCATCCGCAGCGGCCAGCACCGCGTCAAAGCTGGACCAGTCCCGGCTCCCGCTGTGCAGCGCGAACTGCTGGTAGAACCACACCTTGATCGCGTTGACGTTCGGAGCGGTCTGCCGGATGTCCGCGAGCACCGGGCTGATCTGGCTGACGTTGCGCCCGTCGTAGTTCGCCGGCTGGCACCAGGAGGCAATCGCCATAGGCCACATGTCGAGCCCGACCATCCGGTACGGCATGCCGTTGAGGAGGAGCTGCGTGCCGTTCCGGGTGACCTTGTTCGCTGGTGCCGCGTTCGCTGGTGCCGCCCCTGCCGCCCGTGCTGATAGAAACCCGCCCGCACCGCCCGCAGCGACAGCGCCCACTGCAACGCCTTTCAGTACGGACCTTCTCGAAACTTCTGCCATCGTCTACGTCATCTCCGTCTCATCAAGCATGCCCTGCGTGCAGTGCGCGCTCCGCGTGGTCTGCCTAGCCGCACGGGCGGTACGGCAGGCAGGTGCGGCCGTCTATGACGGGCTAACTTCGCGGAGCCGGATATATAGCAGTTTAAAGCATATACACGATGAGATGGTGCGAACAGGCAGCTTAGATGAAGTTGATGATAGTTCGGGCCTGAAATTCTCATCCTGCGCAAGACGGTGAGCCGGAGGTTGGCCAGCCGTAGGAAGGCATGGCAAGGATCAGTTGGACCGTGCGAGGCAGCTATCTGGGCTCGATGGCCTTATGGACGTCCGTCGTCCGGAGCCCGCACTGGCGCCAGTAGCGGGCGCGGGGGCGAGTGCGGAACGACCTCAGCCCGGGGTGTCCGCGACGACCCACATCGAGAAGTACTGCGAGCCGCCGCCGTAGGCATGCCCGAGCGCCGTCCGCGCCCCCGCGACCTGGTGGTCGCCGGCCTTGCCCATCACCTGCATGGCCGATTCGGCGAACCTGAGCAGCCCGGACGCGCCGATCGGGTTGGAGGAGAGCACGCCGCCCGAGGGGTTGACCGGCAGCGAGCCGGTGATCTCGGTCTCGCCCGCCTCGGTCATCCGCCAGCCCTGGCCGGGCTCGGCGAAGCCGAGGTTCTCCAGCCACATCGGCTCGAACCACGAGAACGGCACATAGATCTCGGCGGCGTCGATCTGGTCGGCCGGGCTGGTGATCCCCGCGGCCCGCCAGAGCGCGGCGGCGGCATCTGCCCCGGCCCGCGGGTTCACGTGATCCTTGCCGGAGAACATGGTCGGTTCGGTGCGCATCGAGGTCGCCCGGATCCAGGCAACCGGCTGGCCGGACGCCTCGGCCGCGGCCTGGTCGCCGAGCACCACCGCGCAGGCGCCATCCGAGGACGGGCAGGTCTCGTCGTAGCGGACCGGATCCCACAGCATCGGCGAGGCGAGCACCTTCTCCATGGTCATGTCGGCCTGCCGCAGATGCGCGTACGGGTTGCGGGCGCCGTTGCGCCGGTCCTTGGCGGCGACCATCGCGCCAATGTGCGTCGGGGCACCCGACCGCCTGATGTAGGAGCGGATGTGCGGCGCGAAGTAGCCGCCGGCGCCGGCCAGCACCGGCGTCGAGAACGGCGGCGTGATCGACAGCGCCCACATCGCGTTGGATTCCGACTGCTTCTCGAAGGCAACGGCCAGCACCCGGCGGTGCACGCCCGCCTGGATCAGGCTGGCGGCGACCAGTCCGGTCGCGCCGCCGACCGAGCCCGCGGTGTGCACGCGCAGCAGCGGCTTGCCGACCGCGCCGAGGGCGTCGGCCAGGTACAGCTCGGGCATCATGACGCCCTCGAACAGGTCGGGTGCCTTGCCGACTACGACCGCGTCCACATCGCTGGCCGTCATTGCCGCGTCGGCGAGCGCCCGGTCGACGGCCTCGCGGCAGAGCCCGGCCATCGACACGTCGGTGCGCTTGCTGCGGTGGTGCGTCTGCCCGGTACCGAGTACGGCGGCGCGGAGCTTGCTCATCGGGCCTCCAGTACGCAGACGAGGTTCTGCTGGAGCGCGGGACCGCTGGTCGCGTGTCCGACTGCGACGTCGGCGCGTCCGGTGAATATCTCGGTCGCCGCTGACCCGATCCTGGCCAGGCCGGCCGCGAACATCGGGTTGCCGCCCAGGGCGCCGCCCGACGGGTTGACCCGCACATCGTCGCCGAGGCCGAGAGCGCGGCGCAGAATGATCTCCTGGTGCGTGAACGGCGCGTGCAACTCGGCTACCTGGGCCCGCCCTGCCCCGGCGGCCCGCCCGGCGGCGGCTGCAGACGGCGCCGCGGTCAGGTCGCGGGCGCCCAGCGATGCCGAGTCAATCCGGTGCTCGAACCCGGTTATCCAGGCCGGCCGCGCGCACAGATCCCGCGCCCGGTCACCGGCGGCGAGGATCACGACGGCCGCGCCGTCGGTGACCGGCGCGCAGTCGTGCGCTCGCAGCGGGTTGGCGACGTACGGCTGGCCGGCCAATTCGGCGACCGGGGCCTGAGCGAAGTCCAGCGCGCGGGAGTTCGTTGCGGCGCAGGCTCGGGATCTGGCGGCGACTTCGGCCATCTCGTGCTCGGTCCACAACCCGGCCTCGATCCCCAGCCGAGCCTGGAGCGCCGCGATCGAGACCGAGTCCGGCCAGAGGGGCGCGACCAGATACGGGTCGAGTTGGAGCGAGAGAACGCGGCGCAGGTTTCCGGCCGACGACTTGCCGAAGCCGTAGGCCAGCGCGATCTCGGCCTCGCCGGTCAGGATCTTCAGCCACGCCTCGTATAGCGCCCAGGCCCCGTCCATCTCCACGTGCGACTCCATGACCGGCGGGAACGCCCCGATCGCGTCGACCGCCGAGACGAAGGAGAACGCTCGCCCGGCCAGGTAGTCCGAGGACCCCGAGCACCAGAAGTCGACGTCGGCCTTGGTCAGCCCGGTTGCCCCGAATACCTCGCCGAAGATCGGCACGAGCATCTCGACGCCGTTGGTGGTCGCTGGCGAGTGCCGCTCGTTCGGCGCCTGGGCGAAGCCGATCACGGCGACATCGGTCATCGACAGGCGTCCCGTCGTCACAGGTGGTGGGCGTAGGAGTCGTACGGCGCGTCCGGCTCGCCGGTCGGCTCGAAGTGGTCGATGTTGTGCCCGACGTCCCACTCCTCGCGCGGCTTCCACACGGCCCGCACGCGCATGCCCATCCGGACATCGTCGGGCGGGCAGCCGAGTATCAGGTGCTGGAACGCGATGTCGGCGCCGTCGATCAGGATCGAAGCGGCCACGTAGGGGCTGGGGAACCGCTGGCCGTGGAAGGGCACGTTCACCACGCAGAACGTCGTGACGATCCCGGTGTCGGGGAGTTCGACCTCGTCGCTGGTGGGTACCCCGTCGACCGGGCACGCGCCGCGCGGCGGCACGTAGACCTTGCCGCAGGCCGGGCAGCGCTGCCCGATCAGCCTGCCCTCCGCGAGCGCGAGCAGGTAGCTGGACTCGCCGGGGGAGACCGTGTGGTCGTAGTTCAGCCGGACCGGGGACGTGATCATGGTGATCGGCCTCGGCTGGCCCAGTCTCGGCTGGCCCGATCTCGGCCTGGCCGTCTGCGTCGGCGTCCGGCCTCGTTGGGCTCGAAGCAGGCGATGTCGGTGATCCCGGTGCCGCCCGGTTCTGACCATCGCGGCCTGACCCGCATCCCGGTCCGCATCCGGTCGGCCGAGCCCGCGTCGACCGCGTGCAGCATCGACGTGTCGGCGCCGTCCAGCCTGATCAGCGCCCAGCCGAACGGGTGAGCCAGCGGCTGCCCGTCCAGCGGCCGGTCTGTCCAGGTCCAGCTCACGACCGTTCCGGCCGGGCCGACCTCGACGAACTCGGCGGGCGGAGCGCCGGTCACCGGGTCGTACTCGAACGGCGGCGCGTGCACCCGCCCGTCGGACGCCTCGTGCCCGAGGATCCGCCGTCCTGCCAGCGCCGACACGAACTCGCCCAGCGTCGGGCCGAGCGACCTGGTGTAGTCGAACGAGATCTCCAGCGGAGCATGCAGATGGCTGGTTCACGGATCGAAGTGAAACATGTTCCTGGTGAGCCGGCAAGAGGAATCTAGAACACGTTCTACTCCCTGGCTAGCTCGACCGTCGTCGCCGATACTGGCTGGATGCGGCGGATCTCGGTGGTCGGCAACAGCGGCTCGGGCAAGACCACCGTCGCCAGGGCCCGTCGCCGCCGCCGCTGGCATCCCGCACCTCGAACTCGACTCGGTGTTCCACCAGCCAGGCTGGCAGCCGCTGGATACCGCGGAGTTCGGGAAGCGGGTCGCCGACTTCACATCCGGCCAGGCCTGGGTCGTCGACGGCAACTACTCGGCGGTGCGGGACATCGTCTGGGGGCTGGCCGACACGGTGGTCTGGGTCGACCCGCCGCGGCACCGGGTGATGCGCCAGCTGATGGCGCGCACGCTGCGGCGGATGGTGACCAGGGCCGAACTGTGGAACGGCAACCGGGAGGAGTGGCGCTTCCTGTTCAACGCCGACGAGTCGATACTGCTGTGGGCCTGGACGAGCCATCACAAATACCGGGACAGGTATCTGAGCGCGCAGGCGGACCCGGAGAACGCGCACCTGGACGTTCATCAGGCTGCGCACGCCAGGCCAGGCGGCCGCGCTGATCAGGTCCGCGGCGGCCCGCGCGTAGCGGGCCCGCGTAATTCTGTTGCTCGCCGCGCCGACGGGTCTGGTGCACTACCTGCACATACCGGCCGACCGAGGGAGCGACCCAGATGCGAGCAGCGTTCATGTCCACCGCTCACGCCTATGTAAGGGACATGACGCTTCGTGCGAACGCTCAACCTGGGAATCCTGGCGCATGTAGACGCCGGTAAGACCACCCTGACCGAGCGGCTGCTGTTCGCCGCCGGCGTCATCGACGAGGTCGGCAGCGTCGATGACGGCAGCACCCAGACCGACTCGCTCGCGCTGGAACGGCAGCGCGGCATCACGATCAAGTCCGCGGTCGTGTCGTTCGACGTCGGCGACGTCACGGTCAACCTGATCGACACGCCCGGCCACCCGGACTTCATCGCCGAGGTGGAACGGGTACTCGGCGTGCTCGACGGCGCGGTGCTGGTCGTGTCGGCCGTGGAGGGCGTCCAGGCGCAGACGCGCGTGCTGATGCGGACGCTGCAAGCGGCTAGCGATACCGACGCTCATCTTCGTCAACAAGATCGACCGGGCCGGGGCCGACGGCGACCGAGTGTTGCGGCGCGATCCGCGACCGGCTGACGCCGGCGGTCGTCGCGATGGGGGCGCCGTCCGGCGAGGGCACCCGGTCGGCCGAGTCAACGTTGTTCTCGGCGGCCGACCCCGCGGCTTCGCCGCACGCTTCGCCGACCTGCTCGCCGAGCACGACGACGCGCTGCTCGCCGACTACCTAGACGACGAGGACGGGCTGCCTAGGCGGCAGGCTGATGACCGGCGCTCGCCGCGCAGGCCAGGCGCGGGCCTGGTGCACCCGGTGTTCTTCGGCTCGGCGATCACCGGGGCGGGCGTGGCGCACCTGACCGCCGGCATCACCGAACTGCTGCCCGCCGCCGACGTCAAGGCCGAAGCGGACGGGCCGGTCTCGGCCGCCGTGTTCAAGGTCGAGCGCGGCCCGGCCGGGGAGAAGATCGCCTACGCGCGGATGTTCTCCGGGACGCTGCGGACCAGGGACCGGGTCGGCATCGGCGCCGAGCGCCGCGGCGAAGATCACGGCGATCAGCGTCTTCGACCGCGGCCAGGCCAGCGAGCGCCCGAGCGTCGCCGCCGGCCAGATCGCGCAAGCTCTCGGGGCTAGCCGGGGTCCAGATCGGTGACAGGCTCGGCGAGCCGCCAGCCAGCGCAGCCGCAGCGCCAGTTCGCGCCGCCCTCGCTCGAGACCGTCGTCGTGCCCGCCGCGCCGGCCGACAAGGGCGCGCTGCACGCCGCGCTCACCCAGCTGGCCGAGCAGGACCCGCTGATCAACCTGCGCCAGGACGACATCAGGGGCGAACTGCTCGTCTCGCTCTACGGCGAGGTGCAGAAGGAGGTCATCGAGGCCACGCTCGCCGACGAGTTCGGCCTGGCCGTCGACTTCCGCGAGACCACGACGATCTGCATCGAGCGGCCGGTCGGGCACGGGCATTGCCGTGGAGGTGATCGGCCAGGCGCCCAACCCGTTCCTGGCCGGCGTCGGCCTGCGCGTCGATCCCGCTCCGGACGGCTCAGGCGTCGAGTTCGGCCTGGAGATCGAGCTCGGGGCGCTGCCGTTCTCCTTCCTGAAGGCAGTCACGGAGACCGTGCGCGAGACGCTGCGCCAGGGCATCTACGGCTGGCAGGTCACCGACGTGACGGTGACGATGACGCACTCCGGCTACTGGCCGCGGCAGAGCCACGCGCACGCCCATTTCGACAAGTCCATGTCAAGCACGGCAGGTGACTTCCGCAACCTGACGCCGCTCGTGCTGATGAGCGCGCTGAGCCAGGCGGGCACCAGGGTCTACGAGCCGGTGCACCGGTTCCGCCTGGAGATCCCGGCCGACACGCTGGCGCCCGTGCTGCCGATGCTGGCCCGACTGCGGGCCGTGCCGCTCGAGCAGGCCGCACGGGGCTCGCTGTGCGTCGTGGAAGGTGAGCTTCCGGCGGCCGCCTGCCACCAGGCGCAGCAGCAACTGCCCGGCCTGACCCGCGGCGAGGGGGTGCTGGAGAGCGCCTTCGACCACTACCAGCCGGTGCGCGGGCAGGTTCCGGTGCGGCCGCGTTCTGACCACAACCCGCTCAACCGGAAGGAGTACCTGCTGCGCGTCGCCCGCGGGGCGAGCGGGGTGAGCGGGCTGTGACCGCATCGCCGGTCGCCGGCGGTCTGGCCGGGCGGTACCTGGTCAGGAAGAAGCCACGGACCGGCAGCCGCAGGTCGAGGTTGTGCGCGAACGCGGCGGTTCCGCTGGGTCCGGCGGGCCCGCCGGGCCGCTGGGCCCTGCGGCGGCCCGCTGGGGCGCCCTGGCTGGCCGGCCCGCGTGCGTCGAACCTGATCCAGACCGCGTCGTCGGGCCTGAGTTGGGGTCGTAGACCCGCAGCGTCACCTGCGTCCCGGTGACCGAGTAGCCGTACGCCAGCACCTGGTGGTTGGCGCCGAGCAGCAGCGGGTTGGCCGAGGCCACGGTGACCAGGCCGAGCGCGGCCGGGACGCCGGCGTCCAGCTGGCCCGGACGGCGGGCCAGTGGTCGGTCCGGCGAGCAGGCGCGCCAGGTCGCCGTCGCGCCGCAGCATCCACCGGTAGTACCTGGCCACGCCGACCGGAAGGCGCCAGGAGTCGACCAGTCGCCTGACCACGAACCGGAACAGCGGCGTCCCCGCGCGCGGCTGGCTCAGCCGGGGGCGCCACGCCGGCGTGCCAGTAGTCCAGCGCCGCGAAGACCATGCCGCCGCAGAGCCCGCGCGCGGCGTTGCCGATCCCGAGCGACCCGACGAGCAGCGGGACGGAGACGGCCGGGCCCTGCGGCCACGAGTTCGCGAACGCGAATCCGTGCGCGGAGGGAACGAATTCCCGCCCGCCCGTGCCAGCCTGCGTCACCCTGTCAGTATCGCTGGCCCGCCGCCACGCCGGAACCATCGCGGCGAGCCCGTGTCAAGCCCGGCTAGTCCCGTGCGGGTGGCCTGGCTCGACGTCGAGCTGATCCGAAGCCGAGCGCCGAGCGGCATCAGCGGACCCCTGATGTCGTCAGGGGGCTGTTGCGGATTCGGCTGGGTTGCTGGCGGCTGGCTGGTGCTGGTTTTCTGGGGTGCTGGTTGTTGTGCCTTGCCGGGACCGGCCGGGTTGGTCAGGCTGGGCTGGGCGGTGGGTGGGTGGCTGGCCGGCCGGGGCGGTCATGGCTGCCCGCCGGCGGCCGCCTCGTCCAGGGTGAGGTTGCGGTCGATCCCGTGCGGGACCACGGTCTGGCCGGGCTCCAAACTGAGCTGGGTGTCATCCAGGTGCACCTCGATCTTGTCCGGCTCGAAGGACACCATCCCGCAGATCCGCCGTACGTCGGGCCCTGCGTCCTGATAGGACCACGCCGCGCGGCGAGCGCCCGCGATGTCGTAGTAGCTGCACAGGCCCTTGTACGGGCAGAACGTCTGGCCGTCTGCCGGAACGAGTTGGGACTCGTCGATGTCGGCACGCGGGACGTACCAGCGCGGCGCGAACCCCGACTCATACAGCACCAGAGGGCGCCTGCTGTCGGCGACGACGCGGTGCCGGTTGCGGACGACGAGGTGCCGGCTGGTCTGGCGGATGTCGATGCGGTGGTAGCTGTCTGCGGCATGGCCGACGATCCGCTCGTCTTCCTCGTAGAACGCGTCCATTGCCCGCCACGCGAACGCGACCCGCCCCTTCAGTTCGCTCGCGTAGCTGGGCAACTCGGCATGCTGCCACGCCGCGCGCGGCTTGCTGTGTTCGCCCGCACGAACGGTGTACCAGGACGTCGGCCCGAGGTCACGGTGACGGGTGGCGTACTCGCTGGGCTGCAGCGCGCCGTTGGCGATGTCAGCGAGCGGGAAATAGGCCACCGGATAGCGGCCTGGCTCGTGCAGCAGCATGATGTCTTCGCTGTCCGCGATCCAGGAATCGCCGAACCGGACGCGCATGCGGCGGCGCAACGGCTCAGCGAACAGCAGCCGCTCGGGCAGCGGATCGGGCACCAGGAATCTGCCGATCGTTCCCGCAGCGAGCGGGCCTTGCTGCCAGGCCAGGCCCATCGTTTCTCCTTCTGCGCGAGCAGGGCGGTGACTGTCCGGCCAGGGGTGACGCGTGGTGCCGGGATGGATCCCGCGACCGGTATACCTAACCTGCATAAGCTATCTTGATGGTTAACAGTGGCAGCAAACCACTCGCTGATATAACCTGTCAAGAGGCGAACAGAGGTTAGGGGCGGAGATGGAACGCGCGGCATCCGACGAAGGACTCCTGCTCGCGGTCCTCAACAGCACTCCGGTCATCGACGGGGTGCCATCGGATCATCTTGATGACAAAGCCCGCGCTAATGCGTGGCTGACCAGCGCCGGCGGCCTGGGCACTAACGCAGAACTGCAGTATGTGCGGGAGGCACGGTGCGTGCTGCAGGCGGTTGTCCGTGGCGAGCAGCCACCGCACGTCCTAGCCCCGACACTGCGGGGCGCAACATCCATCCCGGAGATGACCGACGGCAAGGTGACCTGGACCCTCAGCGCGCCTCCGGGACGGGAGCTAGCCATCCGGGCAGTCCTCGCGTGGGACGCTCTCAACAAGAACAGCCCCGGCAGACTGCGCCCGTGCGCGAACGACGAGTGCCGCCTGTTCCTCCTAGACGCCAGCAAGGGCGGCACCGCCCGCTGGTGCTCGATGGCGATCTGCGGCAACAGGATGAAGGCCCGGAGACACTACCAGCGAATACGCAACGCGAACACGGAATGAGGCCTCGCCGACGACAACAGGCCTGCCTGCGCGCCTGGCAGGGCGGGCCGGGACGCGCGATTCTGCAACAGCCCGCAGGGCAGCATCAGGGTTCCCCTACTGTCGTTGGCTAGCGGTGCGCAGGCAGGTTCCGGTCCTCGCCAGACACCACCAATCCCGGCCTACTTGCCGCGGAAGACCGGCGGCCGCTTCTCGGCGAACGCCCGCGGTCCCTCTTTCGCGTCCGCGGACATGAAGACCTCCATGCCGATCCGGGACTCGACCGCGAACGCGTCGTTCTCCGCCATGCCCTCGGTCGCCCTGATCGTGCGCAGGATCGCCTGCACGGCGAGCGGGCCGTTCGCGGCGATCTGATCCGCCACCTCCAGTGCCCTGGCCAGCGCCTGGCCGTCCGGCACGACCTCCCCGATCAGCCCGATCCGCAGCGCCTCGGCGGCGCTGATGTGCCGCCCGGTGAGCAGCAGGTCGGCCGCGATCGCGTACGGGATCTGCCTGACCAGCCTGACCGCCGACCCGCCGAGCGGGAACAGCCCCCACCGCGCCTCGGAGATGCCGAACCGGCGCTCGGCGCCCGCGATCCTGATGTCGGTCGCCTGCAGGATCTCGGTGCCGCCCGCGATCGCGGCGCCCTCGACCGCGGCGATCAGCGGCTTGGCCAGGCGCCTGCCCTTGAGCAGGGCGTCGATGACCGACAGGTCCATGCCCTGATTGGCGAAACGAATCTCCCGGGGGTGCCGCCGTCATCGCCTTCAGGTCGGCTCCGGCGCAGAACGCCCCGCCCGCGCCGGTCAGCACCGCGACCCTGATGTCCGGGATCGGCATCGACCTCGTCCCACGCCTGCCGCATCAGTGCCATCATCGGCCCGCTCAGCGCGTTGCGTGCCTGCGGGCGGTTCATCGTGACGATCAGCACGTGCCCGCGCCGCTCGATCAGCGCGTGCGGCTGCTCGGGCTGCTGCCGGGGCTACGCTCCGCCGGACTGTCCGGCTGGCCGCCTTCCGGCTGGCTGGTCGCGGGCATCGCTGGGCATCTCCTAGTCGGCCGAGTATTGCCTCCAGACTGTAACAGGTTCTAGTTTCGTCCCATGGCACTGAACATCGCCGATCTGTTCGAGCATGCCGCCGACGTCGTTCCCGACCGGATGGCGGTGGCCTGCGGTGATCGGCAGGTGACCTACCGCGAGCTTGACGAGCGCACCAACCGGCTCGCGCATCACCTGGCCAGCATCGGGGTCGGGCCGCGACGACCACGTCGGCCTGTACGCGCGCAACTCGATCGAGGCGGTCGAGACGCTGGTCGCGACGTACAAGCTGCGCGCCAGGGCCGTGAACATCAACTACCGGTACGTCGAAGCCGAGCTGCGCTACATGGTCGGCGACGCCGACCTGGTCGCGCTGGTCTACGACCGGCAGTACGCCCCGCTGGTCGCCGCGGTACAGCCGGACGCCGCCAAGCTGCGCGGAGCCGTCGTCATCGACGACGGCTCCGCCCCCGAGGGCGAGCGTCCCCGGCGTCCCGTACGACTCCGCCCTGGCGGGACAGTCACCGGACCGCGACTTCGGCCCGCGCAGCGGCGACGACATCTACATGCTCTACACGGGCGGGACCACCGGGTACCCCAAGGGCGTGCTCTGGCGGCAGGAGGACGTCTGGCGAACCCTTGGCGGCGGCATCGACTTCCTCACCGGCGAGCCGCTGGCCGGCGAATGGGTGCAATCGCAGAAGGCGCGCGGCGGGCGGTCTGGTCAAGCTCTGCACGGCGCCGCTCATCCACGGCAACGCGCAGTGGGCGGCGCTCATGGGCCTGTTCGCCGGCGAGACGATCGTGCTCGTGCCGAAGTTCGACCCGCAGGAGATCTGGAGCTCGGTGC
Organism: uncultured Actinomycetota bacterium; assembly: GCA_963720595.1. GTDB lineage: Bacteria > Actinomycetota > Actinomycetes > Streptosporangiales > Streptosporangiaceae > Chersky-822. Next base: position 714,418 of record CAVRFY010000002.1, read on the forward strand.
AGCGGTACAAGGTCAACGTCCTGGTCATCATCGGCGACGCGATGGCCAGGCCGCTGATCGAGGAGTACGCCGAAGGGCGGCTACGACGCCTCATCGCTGCTGGCGCTCTCCTCGAGCGCGGCGCTGTTCTCGCCGGCGGTGCGGGAGGCGTGCCTGGCCGCGTTGCCGAACGTCGTGATCACTGATGCGATCGGCTCGTCGGAGACCGGGTTCACCGGGATCAGCTTCGTCAGCGCGGGCGCGAAGACGAGCGGCGGGCCGAGGGTGACGCCGGGGCCGAGCACGATCGTGATCGACGACGACGGCCGCAGGGTCGGTCCTGGCGAGATCGGCAGGATCGCGCGGGGCGGGCATGTGCCGCTCGGCTACTACAAGGATCCGGTCAAGACGGCGGCGATGTTCGTGGAGGTCGACGGGGAGCGGTACGTGGTGCCTGGCGACTTCGCCAGGGTCGAAGAGGACGGCACGGTCACGTTGCTCGGCCGCGGCAACGTGTGCGTGAACACGGGCGGGGAGAAGGTCTTCCCCGAGGAGGTCGAGGGCGCGATCAAGGAGCACCCTGATGTCTTCGACACGCTGGTGATCGGCATTCCCGACGAGCGCCTCGGCCAGCGCGTCGCCGCGATCGTGCAGCCGCGCGAGGGCGCCGACCTGGACCTGGCCGACGCTGGAGGCGGTCGTGCGCCAGCACATCGCCGGGTACAAGGTGCCGCGGACGGTCTGGCTGACCGATCGAGATCGGCCGGACGCCGAGCGGCAAGGCCGACTACACCTGGGCCCGGCGGTTCGCCGACGCGAGCGCTGGCCGGGTGGACGACCCGCCGGAACCCCGCGCGGACTCCGCTACCGCCGAGGGGGGCGGCTGAGCCGATGGCGCTGCGAACGCCGCTCTGCGACCGGTTCGGCATCGAGCACCCGATCGTCGGCTTCACCCCGTCCGAGCACGTCGCCGCGGCGATCAGCAGGGCAGGCGGCCTCGGCGTGCTCGGCTGCGTCCGGTACAACGACGCCGACGAGCTCGAGGCGGCGCTGGCCTGGATGGACGCCAACACCGACGGCCGGCCGTACGGCGTCGACGTCGTGATGCCCGCCAAGATCCCGGCCGAGGGCACGCAGGTCGACCTCGGCGAACTGATCCCGGCCGGCCACATCGGGAATTCGTCGAGCAGACGCTGCTGCGCCTCGGGGTGCCGCCGCTGCCCGCCGACGAGGAGAAGCGGGACGGCGTGCTCGGCTGGCTGCACTCGGTCGCGCGCGCGCACGTCGAGGTGGCGCTCGACGCATCCGGTCGCGCTGATCGCCAACGCGCTCGGCTCACCGCCCGACGACGTGATCGCGGCCGCGCACGATCACGGCATCGCGGTCGCCGCGCTGGCCGGCAAGGCCGAGCACGCGGCCAGGCACGTGTCCCGCGGCGTCGACATCGTGGTCGCGCAGGGCTACGAGGCGGGCGGGCACACCGGCGAGATCGCCAGCATGGTGCTGGTCCCCGAGGTGGTCGACGCGGTCGGTGCCGAGCGTGCCGGTGCTCGCGGCGGGCGGGATCGGCTCAGGGCGGCAGATCGTCGCCGCGCTCTCGCTCGGCGCGGCTGGCGTATGGATGGGCTCGTACTGGCTGACCACGCAGGAATACACGCTCGGGTCCGGCGCCTCTGGACTTCGGGACGCACTGCTCGCGGCGACCTCGTCGGACACCGTGCGTTCGCGGATCTACAGCGGCAAGCCGGCCAGGCTGCTCAAGAACGAGTGGACCAGGGCCTGGGAGGAGCCGGGCGCCCCCGAGCCGCTGCCCATGCCGCTGCAGAACCTGCTGGTCAGCGAGGCGCACCAGCGGCTGATGGAGTCGGGCAACCCGGCGGTGGTGCCGATGCCGGTCGGCCAGATCGTCGGCAGGATGAACACCGTCCGGCCGGTCGCCGAGGTGATGGCCGGCCTGCTCGCCGAGGCCGACGAGGCGATGGACCGGCTCGGCAAGCTGCGCTGACCTGCGCCGGTCAGCAGCGGAACTCGGTGAGCGTGTTGCCGCCTGCCGTGCCGACCGCCCAGAAGCCGCCGCCTGGGCACGGCGGCGGCGCCGTAAAGCCAGTCGTCTCCCGTGCCGGGGCTCGGGCTGGGCACGGTCGTCCAGGCGGTGCCGTTCCAGTGCTCGGCGAGCGTCCTGAACGCCGATCCCTGGTCAGCCCGCCTGGTGCCGACGGCCCACGCGTCGCTCGTGCTCGCCGCCGCCACGGACTGAAGCCCGTTGTAGTCCGCCGCTGGGCTGGCGGCCGGGACGAGGGACCAGCCTGAGCCGGTCCACCGCTCGGCCAGCGCGCGGGTCTGGTTGCCCGTCAGGTAGCTGCCGACCGCGAGCGCGTACCGCCCAGCGGGCGCGGCGACACCCTGGAGGAACCGGTCGCCGTCGCCGGGATCGGCCGTGCTTGCCGTCGTCCAGGCATGCCCGTTCCAGCGCACCGCCAGCGTCCGGCCGAAGGACACCGAATCGCTGCCCACCGCCCAGACCGGGCCGCCCGGCGCCGCGGCCGCGCCGAACAGGAAGTTGTCACCGGTACCGACGCTCGGGCTGGCGACGATCGACCAGGCTGCGCCGTTCCAGTGCTCGGTCAGGGTGCGGCGGTGGTCGGGGTCGCCGCGGTAGCCGACGGCCCAGATGTCGGTCGCGCTCCTGGCCACGGCGGCGGCCAGGGTGTTCTCGCCAGATCCCGAGTTGGGGCTGGGAACGATGGACCACTGGGAGCCGTTCCAATGCTCGACAAGGGTGCGGAAGCTCGTCGTCGTCTTCTCGTAGAAGCCGAACGCCCAGGCGTTCTTAGGGCCGATCGCGACCACTGCGGCGAGCGCGTTGGTCGTGTGCAAGCCGCTCGCCGGGCTCGGGCTCGCGGTGATGGACCAGCGCGAGCCGTTCCAGTGCTCGATCAGCGTCTTGTACGCGCCGCCGGTGTTATAGAAGCCCACGGCCCAGGCGTCCCGGCCGGAGGTGGCAGCCACCGCGCTCAGCGTCGCCGCGCCCTTGCTCGGGCTGGGCTTCACCACCCAGCGGGCGCACGCTCGCGGGCTGGCCGCCGCTGGCGGTGCCGCTGCGAGCGCGGGCAGCAGCAGCGCTGCCGCCGCGACGGCTCCCGCGGCGGCCCGAACGGTCCATGCTGACATGTCATCCCCCTGACCCGTCGTACGCCGAGCCTATAACAGTGCGACGTAAGGACATGTTAGGACCATATGCCCGGTTTCCGGCGACGATCACAACGAGCGGATTGCGGATGAGAAAAGCACGTCGTGCCGGGTTTGGGCGGCTGCAATAATCCGGCGAATGGAGTCATCGCGGCGCGGCTTCTTGCGGTCGGCCAGCCTGACTGGCGTGGGCGCGGGCACGGTCGGCGCCGGCCTACTGCTGCCGGGCGCCGGGCTGCCGGGCGCCGGGCTGCCGGGCGCCGGGCTGCCGGCCGCCGCCATCGGATCCGCCGCGGTGGCCTTCTACGGCGAGCACCAGGCGGGCATCGCCACCCCGGCCCAGAACCACCTGCAGTTCGCGGCGCTGGACATGGTCAGCGGCTCCCGGGCCGACCTGCGGGATCTGCTACGCGCCTGGTCAGGAGCCGCGGCGCTGATGGCGGGCGGCCGGGCGATCGGGCCGGTCGAGACCGGCAGCAAGCCGGCCGCCGATACCGGCGAGGCGCTCGGGCTGCGGCCGGCCAGGCTGACGATGACATTCGGGTTCGGCCCCACGCTGTTCGGCAGCGGCGGCGCGGACCGCTTCGGCCTGGCCGCGCAGCGCCCGGCACCGCTCGCGGACCTGCCGTCCTTCCGTCATGACGCACTCAGGCCCTCGATCAGCGGCGGGGACCTGGGCGTGCAGGTATGCAGCGACGATCCGCAGGTGGCGTTCCACGCCGTGCACGAACTGATCAGGCTGGCCAGCCCGGTCGCGCGGCCGCGCTGGCTGCTCGCCGGGTTCGGGCGGACCGGCAACAGCACGAGCCAGCCGATGCCGAGGAACCTGATGGGCTTCTTCGACGGGACAGCCAACATCATGGTCGAGGACACGGCGGCGCTCAACAAGGCCGTCTGGGCCGCCGGGCCCGTCTCGCCCCCGTGGATGCACGGCGGCTCCTACCTGGTGGCCAGGCGGATCGAGATCGCGCTCGGCAGTTGGGACCAGACCGCCGTCGCCGCCCAGGAACGGGTGATCGGCCGCAAGAAGGTCGCCGGAACCGTGCTGGGCGACCTGCCGCTGCACGCCCATATCCTGCTGTCATCTCCCGGCGCCAACAACGGCGCCAAAATCCTGCGGCGCGGGTACGCCTACACCGACGGGATCGACCGGGCGCTCGGCGCCCCCGCCGCCGGGCTGCTGTTCCTGTGCTACCAGCGCGATCCGCGCCGCCAGTTCGTCCCGATCCAGCGCCAGCTAGCGGCAGGGGACGCGCTGAACAAGTTCGTGCGGCATGTCGGCAGCGCGATCTTCGCGTGCCCGCCGGGCGCCAGCGCCGGAGGGTATGTCGGGCAAGGGTTGCTGGGCTGATCCGGTGAGTAGGAGATCGACAAGTGCAGCAGTTCCCCGCGCGGCACGTTCAGCAAGTGAAGTCATTTGTCCGGACACTTGCCCCAAAAAAAACTCGCGAGCGGCGGCATTGTCTTGGCGGCGGTGGGTACGCGCATAACTGTTAGCTTGTGGCGCAACCAGTCGGCCGTGCAGGCAAAGTTCGCCAGAAGAATGCTTATTGCTAATCGTACGCGGGACGGATGGGGAATTACGGCGCTTCCGTAACACCCTGGACTCTCACATGACTTCAGCAGAGGTCAAACAGTCGTCGCGTAGCGAAATTTCCATGTGCTTGCCGGCCTCTTCCGCAGAAATGCGTGCAGGAGAATCCGGGGGGGTAAAATTGTGAATAAATCTGGCAGGTCGTCCTTGCCAGATGGCAAGGTCGCGCTTCCCGTCTATCCGCACGTCAGCGTGGTAATCCCGGCCCGCAACGAAGCATCCAACCTTCCGTTCGTGCTGGCGCACCTACCCACTGGCGTTTTCGAGGTGATCCTGGTCGATGGTCACAGCAGCGACAACACTGTCGATGTAGCCAGGCGCTCCCGGCCGGACATCCGGGTGGTCCATCAAGGGGGAATCGGTAAAGGCAACGCTCTGGCGTGTGGCTTCGCCGCCGCCCGGGGCGACGTTATCGTCACGCTGGATGCTGATGGCTCGACAGAGCCAGCAGAGATACCCCGATTCGTTGAGGCCCTGCGGCGCGGGGCCGACTTTGCGAAGGGCAGCCGCTTTGCCCCTGGGGGTGGCTCGGCTGATATCACGGCGCTGCGCAAAGGAGGGAACCGCGCACTCGTGTGCCTAGTGAACGCGCTGTTCCGGACCAGGTACACGGACCTGTGCTACGGCTTCAACGCGTTCTGGACCCGCTGCCTGCCGAGGCTGAAAGTGAATAGCGACGGCTTCGAGGTCGAAACTCTGCTCAACATCAGGGCCGCCAGGTCCGGCATGAAGGTGGCGGAGGTCCCGAGCTTCGAGCGCGGCAGGCTGCACGGCCTTTCGAACCTGAGAGCGTGGTCTGACGGCCTGCGCGTGCTGCGCACGGTACTCAGCGAGTACCTGTCGCCCCGTTCATGCCAGGCCGTGCAGTGGTCAGAACCCGGCCGCGAGCCGGTGGCTGAAGTTCTCCCGGTGGCTGCGAGGGCGATCACGAGCGGTGGGGCCAGGGCTGCGAGCGGGGGGGCGGCGTGGACTTCGCACTGAGTGCAGAGCAGCGCGAACTGACGGAGGCGGCGGCCGACTTCGCCCGGCGGGAGCTCAACCAGGATCTGGTGAAGCGCGAGGATGCTGGGGAGTTTCCGCGGGAGGCGTGGCGGAAGTGTGCCAAGTTCGGGGTCCAGGGCCTGCCAGTTCCCGCCGAGCTGGGCGGGGCCGACGCCGACATCCTCACGACAGCCCTGGTTATGGAGGCCCTGGGATACGGGTGCCAGGACAACGGGCTCCTCTTTTCGCTCAACGCGCAGATGTGGAGCGTCGAGCTGCCACTGATGACGTTCGGCACGCCAGCGCAGCAGCTGGCGTACCTGCCGGGGATGGTCTCGGGGGATCTCATCGGCGCGCACGCGATGACCGAGTCTGGCTCGGGCTCCGACGCGCTGCACATGCACACCCGCGCCGAGCGGCACGGTGACCACTACCTCCTCGAAGGCGCCAAGCAGTACATCACCAACGCCCCTGTCGCTGACGTACTGCTGGTCTACGCCGTGGACCCGGGTCGGCCAGGACTATCCGGGATCTCCGCCTTCCTCGTCGACGCCGCGACGCCGGGGCTCTCGGTGAGCAGCAGCTTCGAGAAGATGGGCCTGCGGACCTCGCCGATGGGCGAGATAACCCTGCACGACTGCCGTCGTTCCCGTGGAGAGCCGAGCTGGGGCCGGAAGGGGCGGGTATGGCGATCTTCAACTCGTCCATGGAGTGGGAACGGAGCTGCCTTTTTGCCAGCATCGTGGGCGCGATGCGGCGGCAGCTCGAGGCGTGCGTGGGGTATGCGCGGTCACGCGAGCAGTTCGGCCAGCCCATCGGGAAGTTCCAGGGTGTGTCCGACAAGCTGGCCGACATGTACGTGCGGCTGGAGGCGGCGAGGTCGCTGATCTACCGGGTGGCATGGCTGAAGCAGCAGGGCAAGTCCGCCCCGGCGGAGGCGGCCGCCGCGAAGCTGTTCACCAGCGAGGCCTGGGTGCGCTCCAGCCAGGACGCGATCCAGATCCACGGGGCCTGGGGTTACCTGAAGGACGCGGGGATTGAGCGGGACCTGCGGGATGCGGTCGCCGGCACCATCTACTCGGGCACGTCGGAGATCCAGCGCGTGGTAATTGGCCGGATGCTCGGGCTCTGAGCCACCTGGGCAGGCGAGGCATCTCCGCTCGGGTAAGCCAGGAAAGGAAGCGTGATGGCGTATCTGCTGCAGCAGCTGCTGACCGAGGCTGCGGCGCGGCGGCCGCAGCGGCCGGCGGTAGCCTCCGACGGCTGCCTGCTCACCTACCGGGAGCTGGACCGGCTGAGCAACAAGGTGGCCCGGGCGCTGCTGCGGCTGGGCGTGGCGCCCGGCGACCGGGTGGGGATCCTTGCCCCCAAGTCGGCCGCCGCGGTCATCTGGGATATACGGGGCGTTGAAGGCCGGGGCCTGCTACGTGCCGCTCGACCCGAAGGCACCCGCTGGGCGGCTCAGCCACATCGTGCGGGACAGCGGCGCCGCCGTGATCGTGGCGGACAAGGCAAGGACGTCCCAGGCAGCCGCCCTGGCCGACGCCGTTCCCCGGCCGCCCGGTGTGGTGGTGGTGGGCGTTCCCGGCGCCGGAGCGCGAGGAGGCGGCCAGTGTCCCGGCCCAGGGTGCGGCCATCGTGCCGTGGACCGCGGTGGCTGGGGAATCAGGAGAGCCATTGGCGGAGGAACGGGCGATCGAGACCGACCTCGCGTACATCCTGTACACGTCGGGATCGACCGGCACCCCGAAGGGGGTGATGATCTCCCATCGCAACTCGCTCACGTTTGTCGACTGGGCGGCAGCCGCCGCGGAGCTCGGCGAGCAGGACCGCGTCTGCAGCCCCGCGCCGCTGCACTTCGACCTGTCGGTCTTCGACATCTTCGCCACCTGCCGGGCTGCCGCGTGCCTGACGGTGCTTCCGGACGGAGCAGCCACCTTCCCGGTATCGATCGCGAGGTGGCTGGAAGCCGAGACGGATCTCGGTCTGGTACTCCGTGCCCTCGGTCCTCACGCTGCTGGCCTGCTACGGCGGCCTGCAGCAGTTCGACCTGTCGGACCTGCGGATGGTGATCTTCGCCGGGGAGGTGTTTCCGCCCAAGCACCTCGCCCGGCTGATAGCCGAGCTGCCGCACCCCCGCTACCTCAACTGGTATGGGCCGACCGAGACCAACGTATGCACGGCATTCGAGGTGCCCGCGGGCTGGGCTGACGCCCAGCCGCCCCCCATCGGGAAGGCCTGCGCCAACACCGAGGTGTTCGCGGTCACAAGCGAAGGCCGCCGGGTGTCACCAGCCCGGCGAGGAGGGCGAGCTGTACGTGCGGGGTCCCTCGCTGATGCGCGGGTACTGGGGACAGCCGGCGCAAGACCAGCGAGGCGCTGGTCCGGAACCCGTTCCGGGCAGAGTACGACGAGCTCGTGTACCGGACCGGTGACCTGGTGACCTTGGAACCGTCAGGGAACTACGTCTTTCTGGGCCGCCGGGACAGCATGGCGAAGATCCGCGGTTACCGGGTGGAGCTGGGGGAGGTGGAAGCCACCCTGTACCGGCACCCGGCCATCCGGGAGGCGGCGGTGCTGCCGGTGCCGGATGAGCTGCTCGGCAGCCGCCTCCGGGCGGTCGTCACCGCGGATGGCGGCAGCAACCTCACCCGCGAGAACGTGCTGGACCACTGCCGGCGGTGGCTGCCGAGCTACATGGTGCCGGACATAGTCGAGTTCCGCGAGGGATGCCGAGAACCTCGACCGGCAAGGTCGACCGGGCAGGCCTCGCCCAGGAGCGGAACGAGCTGGAGCCGGCCGGAGACGGCCGACGGAACAAGGGCTAGCAGACACACGCGAAAGGAGCGTGCTCGAGTGGAGACGGTCATCAACGATTACATCAGCCAGGAACTCGTCCCGACCCGGCGCTGCTGCCGCTGGCGAACGACACACCGCTACTGGACAGCGGCATCCTCGATTCGCTGAGCCTGCTCAGGCTGGTGGTCTTCCTGGAAGAGCGGTTCGGGATCACGATGGGCGACGCGGATCTGCTCCCGGAGAATTTCGCCAGCGTGAACGCCATCTGCGCCTACCTCCGCGCCCGTGAGCCCGGAAAGGAGGCCGCGCATGGGTGACAATCGCGTGCCACGAGACCCACAGCTCCCCACTCACTGGTTCAACATCCTGCATGACCGGCCGCAGTACGTGACCTCGGCTGTGTCGAGATCACGATTGGCGGGCAGCGGCTGAAAACGGCGGGTCAGGGCGCACTGCTCCAGCAGCCGTTGTCACTCGCACGGCAGTCCATCAACACGGCCGATCGGCACATACCGATCCCCGACGAGGTCCTGGACCTGCTATGCGCAGTACCGTCCGACGCCCTTGCGCAGGGCAGTGCGCCTGGAGGAGCGCCTCGGCGCCAACGCTCGTATCTACTACAAGTACGAGGGTGCCAACCTCACCGGGAGCCACAAGCTCAACACCGCCCTGGCGCAGGCCTACTACTACTCCCGCGCAGGCGTGAAGCACCTGGTCACGGGCACGGGCGCGGGGCAGTGGGGGACCGCTCTCGCCTACGCGTGCCAGCTCATGGGGCTCCGCTGCACGATCTTCTGGGTCAGGTCGACCTTGCGTCAGAAGCCCATCCGCGGCGAGATGATGCGGCTCTTCGGTGCGGTCGTCCATGAGAGTCCGAGCAACCTGACCGAAGTCGGGCGGAGGGCGCTCAAGGAGGACCCGGACGGGATCGGCACCCTCGCCGGGGCCACGGGGGAAGCTCTCGCGCTCGCAGGCGAGGACAGCGAATCACGCTTTGCCGTCGGGAGTGGCGAGAACTCGGTGTTGCTCCACCAGACGATCATCGGCCAGGAGGCCATCTCGCAGATGGCCCAGCTGGGCGACTTCCCCGACTGCGTCATTGCGTGCATGGGCGCCGGATCGAACTTCGGCGGGATTACGCTGCCCTTCCTAGGTGCGGCGAAGGACTCCGGCAGGTCGATTCGACTTGATCGCCGTCGAGTCGGCCGCGTGTCCGAAGCTGACACGAGGTCGCTACCGCTACGACCTGAGCGACTCTCTGGGCACAACCCCGATCACCAAGATCTACTCGCTCGGCAGCACCTACGTTCCGCCGCCGGTGTACGCGGGCGGACTGCGGCACCACAGCGCTGGGCCGCTGGCGAGCGCCATGTATGCGGACGGCTCGCTGGAGGCGATGGCCATCGACCAGCTCACTTCGTTCCGGGCCGGCATGCTCTTCTGCGAGACCGAGGGCATTCTGCCCGCTCCTGAAGCCGCCCACGCGGTGGCCGGGATGATGGAAGTCGTGTCGCGGCACCCGCGCCAGGGGCCCCCGCTGGTCGTCCTCGTGAACATCAGCGGGCACGGCCTGCTGGATCTGGGTGCCTACAGCCGTTTCGCCGACGGCGAGATCGAACCGGTGACAGCGGACGAGGCCAGCCTGTCGCAGAGCCTGAGCGCCCTTGAAGAGTTCAACCGAACGCATCGCGGAACCTGCGGAAGCGACGTGACTGCTGCGGTTGGCCATCTGCGCCTATCTCGGCGCCCGCGAGCCCGGAAAGGAGCCCGCGCATGGGCGACACTACTGCGGGGAAGTTGCTGCGCGGCATGGAAGGCGTGGCCTACTGGGCAGTAGCCGCGCCTCTCCTGGCGCTTCTGCCGGCCGCTCTCGGCTACCGCATTGCCTGCTGGCGCGGAGACTGTCTCTTCTGGTGCCAGGCCGGGAAGCGCACTGACCTGGCAGGTAACGTGCGGTCGGTGCTCGGGAACGAGCTAAGCCAGCGGGCGGCGCAGCAGGTAGTCCGGGACTGGTTCCGGTTCCTCTCCTGCGACGTGCTCGACGTGAAGCGGCTGCGGCGCGGGGCACGGCCCCTGCGGCGGCTGGTCGAGATCCGCGGGCGGGAACACCTGGAGGCGGCACTGGCGGCGGGCAAGGGAGCCATCCTGTGCTCTGGCCACTTCGGCTCCCACGCCAGCGGCTTGTCGGTGTTGCACGCCAGCGGCTTCCCCGTCACGCACATCGGGCGCTGGGACCACAACTACAACTATGACTACCGGGTCAAGTTTAACCAGCGGGTCGGAGTCTCATCCGCCGAGCGGTGGTTCTGGGAACGGGCCTACGCCAGGCCGCTGCTGCGCTATCGGCAGCGGCCGAACATCGAACCGTGGCCCGGCCGGCCCCAGGTTGCAGTGCTGGCCGCCGCCGCACTCCGCGCGAATGAAGTGGTGTCGATCTCCATCGACGCGCCGCCGCTCGACAACGAGCGGGCCCGCGCCGTCGAAATTCCCTTCCTCGGCCGCCGAGCCCAGCTGTTGCCGGGGGTCGTGACCCTTGCCCAGCTGACCGGCGCCCCGGTACTCATGGGTTTCCTGTACCGCGGGGCCGATTACCGCCACCAGATGTGGGAGATCACCGCACCGGTGCCGCTGGAGGGAGAAACGACGACGGCATTCGGGCGGTGCGTCTCCGAGGTGAGTGCCGCCATCCGGCGAAGCCCGGCCCACTGGGACCTCTGGCACACAGTCGATCTTGCCCGCCTGGGGCTGATCGACCCGCCTAGTCGTCGCAGCACGCGCGGAGCCGCATCACAAGGGGGCAAGAGTGATAGTGACAACCAGCTGGGATGACGGCCATAAGTATGACCTGAGGTTGGCGCGCATGCTCAAGAAGTATGGGCTGAAGGCGACCTTCTACGTTTCGCCGAGAAATAAAGAGTGGGCTGAGGGCGATCTGCTGACGCAGAACGAGATCAGAGAGATAGGAAATGACTTCGAAATCGGATCTCACACGGTGACGCATCCCCGGTTGCCAGCTATTTCCCACAACCAGGCCAGGAACGAGATCATCGACTCAAAGGCAATGCTGGAGGATATAACTGGCCAGGCGATTGGGAGTTTCTGTTATCCTGGCGGCGCCTATACGTCAGTTCACCCGCACCTGGTGAGGGATGCCGGCTACCGATTTGCCCGAACGGTGACGCGTTATGCGTTCAGGGTAGACGAACCGTATGAGGCGCCCACCTCTCTGCATGCTTGTAACCATTGGCGCTCCGACCTCTGGAAGATTGCCAGCTTCGCGAAATTTCAACCAGTTGCCATCCGGCATTATCTCGAGTGGGATTCCCTAGGGCGAGCAATGGTCGACCGCATTGCAGGTACCGATGGCGTATTCCACATCTGGGGTCATAGCTGGGAAATCGATCAGCATCATGACTGGGAGCGCCTGGAGGGCTTGTTCCGCTACCTCAGTGCCCGCTCAGACGTTCAGCACGCCACCAACGGCGAACTCGCATGAGGATCTCGCTCGTCTCGCCCGGATTCCCGCCCCAACTCGGTGGCGTCGAGGTGGTTGTCGGATACCTGGCCGACGAATTGCGCGGGCACGGCAATCAGGTGACGGTCTACGCACAGCGACCCCGCGGCTCCTCGTTTCCGGCGTTCGCGCGACTACCCAGTACGCCGATTTGCCGACTGGAGTGGTTCCCGGCAGTTTCCGGTCGCGCCTGGGCTCGCCCGCGCGCTGTGGCGAGACAGACGGTTCTTTGAGGTCATCCACGCGCACAGCTTCCATGCGGTGCCCTCGATGATGGCCGCCACCGTCCCGAAGGTACCGCTGGTCTTCACCCCGCATTTTCACGCCGTCGGTCACACCAGGGCCGCATCCGCCCTGCACGCCGTGTACGACCCGCTGGCGACGCTGTTGTTTCGTCGTGCCGACAAGGTGACCTGCGTTTCCGTGGCAGAGTCCGAGTTGCTGCTGCGGCGTTATCCGTCCGTGGAACCTCGGATGTCCGTCATCCCGCTCGGCGTGGATACCCAGGCCCTCCTGGCGGCCGAGCCCTTCGAGACCGATCGTCCGATCGTCCTGATCGCTGGACGCCTGGAACCCTATAAGCGCATCGACACGGCCATTCGGGCATTCGCGGCTATGCGTCTGGACGCAGAACTGGTTGTCTGCGGAACAGGTTCCCACCGGCCGGCGCTCGAGCGCCTTGTCCGCGAGCTGGCGATAGCCACCAGGGTCTCCTTTCGAGGTCAGGTCAGCGACGCAGAGCTGCGCCGCTGGCAGCGTACGGCCACCTCAACCCTGAGCCTGTCGGCGAGAGAGGCTTTCGGGCTCGTGCTCCTGGAGGCCGCCGTGGCGGGCAGCCGGGTGGTGGCTTCCGACATCCCCGCCCATGCCGAACTGGCGCAGCGGTTGGGGCGCGTGGGTGCGCGGATGGCTGTCGTGACGCCAGAAGTGGCAGCCGTCGCGGCAGCGCTGGACAGTCAGGTCGAGATGGGACGCCTGACGACGTTGCCGGATCAAAGCTTTGGCTGGTCCACGATGGCCCGGCGGTTCGAGGCGATCTACCGGTCCGTGAGTTGACGTCGTGCGATTGATCGAGTTGACCGACCTGTACCGGCCTGCGATCGGCGGCCTGGAGCGCTTCGTTGCCCTGCTGTCCGAGGCGCTCGCCAGCCGCGGTCACGAGGTGCATGTGGTGACGAGCGCGGTTGCGGGCGCCCCGGCGGTTGAGGACGTCCGCTGGCGTGACCGTTCACCGGCTTCCGCTGCTCTACCAGAGGCTGGCACCCGGGCTGAGCCATGACGCGGCCCGGCCCTTTCACCCGCCGGCTCCCGACCCGCTGTTCCGGCGCCTGCTGGCCGAGGTCGTCCAGGGAGGTCAAGCCGGACGTCATTCACGCCCACGGGTGGAGCGTCTTCTCCTGCCTGGCCCGGGCCTTCCCGCGGACGCCCGTTATGGTGACCGCCCACGACTACAGCCTGGCGTGTGCGAGAAAGTCGCTGGTACACAGATCGGGTACCTCGTGTCCCGGCCCGTCCTGGCGGCGGTGCGGGCCATGTGCCAGCTCTCAGTACGGCGCGGCCAAGGGCAATGTCCTGGCGGCCGCGTCCCTGTCCAGTCTTCGCCTGCTCAAGAAGGTGGCCACGTTCACCGCGGTGAGCGACTATGTGGCGAACCGGCTGTCGCCCATCATCGGCCAGCTCGCTGGCCAGCCGGTCCATACCTTGCACTCGTTCGTGCCCGATGGCCTCTACGAGAGCGGCTGGCAGGCGGAGCGGCCGGAGTTCCTGCCCGCCGAAGACGGCTACCTCCTCTATGTCGGGCAGCTATCCCGATTCAAGGGCGCCGACGTCCTCATCGATGCCTATCGACGACTCCCATTCCCCCCGCCGCTGGTGATGCTCGGAACGCCACACCCGACCTCTCCGGCTCCTGAGTCCCTCCCGGCTGGCGTCACGATGCGGACCAGCGTCGCGCACCGAAGCGTCATCGCTGCCATGGTGCGGGCTGCCTGCGTGGTAGTTCCGTCGGTGGGGCCCGACTCACTCCCGATGACGGTCAGCGAAGCGCAGAACTGCGGCGTCCCGGTGATCGCATCGGCGGTCGGTGGGATACCTGAGCAGGTCCTCGACGGCCAGACCGGCTGGCTGGTCCCCGCCGCCGACGAACAGGCTCTGGCGGACCGACTCGCTGAGTTGCTCGCCAGCGGCCACCGGGCCCGGGCGATGGGTCAGGCCGGGCGCCTGAACGGGCGGCGGTTCACCGCGGCACACGGGATCGGCCCGTTCGAGGAGGCACTGGAGGCGACCTCGCACGTCGCCTGGTAGGTAGGCTGGCTGCTTTGGGGGATAATCCGTTTCGGTTGCCCAGCGGGCTGTACGGGGGCCCAATATGAGGCATGTGCGTAATGTCGGCCTTGCAGTTGCGGTAGTGCTCTGTATCGTGGCTGCGCTCATTCTGGCCACCGGCGCTGTCCAGTCATCTTCTGATGGCGCTGGCGGGCCACGTTACTGGCGGGCCCGGCATAGCCTGGTGCATGAGCCTCAAAGAGGTGAACTACTACCCGGCGGCCGGTGGGTGGACGTACATGTGGTCCCGTTTCGACCCGGCGGCGATCGATCGTGACTTCGCACGGATCCGCGCCCTGGGCGGGAACACTGTGCGCATCATCGTCCAGCCATCCGTCTTCGGGTTCCCGATCGTCCGTCCGGTCATGGCGAATCGCCTCTTCGAAGTGATCGGGCTGGCCGCGAAACACTCGCTGCGGGTTCAGTTGACACTCTTCGACTGGTGGTCCCGGTACACAGATATCCATGGCAGTAAGGAGTGGGTCTCCTCACTCCTGTCGCGTTACCGAGCATGATCCCCGTATCGCTGTCCTCGAACTGCAGAATGAAGTCAATCCGCAGGATCCTGCGGCTATCGCCTGGGTGACCAGGCTGCTTCCGTATCTTTCCGCCGTCATGCCCGGCACGTTGCGGACGGTGTCCTCCGGGAGCGTGCCTCCGGAAATCTTCGCGTTGCTCACCCACGAGCTCAGGAAGTCGCCGCCCGATTTCTGGGACTACCACTACTACGGTCCGGCGGCGGACGCCTACTCCCTCCTGAGCCGGATCAAGGCGCTGTGCGGGTCCCCGTCCGCTGTTCGTTGGAGAAACCGGCTACAGCACGAACGGAACCCCGGGAGGCCAAGGGGCGCGGAAGCGGGCACAGGAGACCTTCTACCGGGCGGTCTTCACCGCTGCCGCGGCGTTGGGATTGCCCCCTCCGGCACCGTGGACCCTCGACGACTTCTCTCGAGGTGCCATCCCGCCGGGCCAGACGGCGGTTAACCCGACCCAGTACGGCTATGGCTTGTTCCAGCTAAACGGCAAGCCGAAACCGGCGGCTGCCGTCGTGAGAAGGGCGTTCTCCCGCAGTCCCTGACTTGATCAGACTGCTTTGCCCGGGGCCGCGTCCAGGGAGGTGGCATGGGCGGACTTGCGAGACGGTTCGCGGCCACGATGGTGCTTCGGTTTCCGCGTGGCTACGACCTACTGAATCCGCAGTGGCGTTATGTCCTGCTGTACCGGATGCGGCGCCCTCATGAACATGATTTCCGGGCGCTTCGGCTACTGGAGTTCAAAGATCTCCCGCTACTGGTCGATGTCGGCGGAAATATAGGACAGTCAGTACTATCGCTTTATACGGTGTTTCCGGCGGCGACGGTCGTGAGTTTCGAGCCGAACCCCACTGTATTGCGCAAGCTTCGACGACTGACCAAGAAGTTTCCTCGCCTCACCGTCAGCCCTGTCGGACTTTCCGACCAGACTGGCGAGGCGGAATTGTTCGTCCCTTCATACAACGGCAACACACTCACCGGACTGGCATCCTTCGACTACGAGAGCGCCAAGAGCTGGCTCAGCTCATTCGGTGTCTTGCGGTTCGATCCGACGAAGCTCACGGTATCGTCCGAGCGACTGCCTCTGGTACGCCTCGATGACTGCGGATTGCAGCCGGACTTCATCAAGATCGATGTCCAGGGGCTGGAAGATCGGGTTCTTGCGGGAGGGCTGGAGACGATCCGAAAGTATCGGCCGGTCATCATGGCGGAGACGATCCGATGCGGCAGCGACGCCCATAAGATCGTGGCACCACTTGACTACCGTCTCGTGGAATTCGATGGCCGAGGCTTCGCATCGGTACGGGGAGCGCCTCGGCGCTTGAACCAGTTCCTCATCCCTGCTGAGCGCTTGCGCGACCCGCCCTAACTCGTCCGCCCTGGAGATTTGTTCGATCCTGGTGTCGATGGCGCGGTCCGCCATTCGTCTCCCAGGTGTCCGAACCACCGAACGAAGGGCAGGGCTGGCGTGAAGTACATGCTGCTGATCATGGGTTTCCGCGAAGGCGACGGCATGCCTGCGCCGCCGAGCAGCGGCGCACCCTCGGCGGAGGAGTTCATGGCCTACCAGCAGGAGCTGGGGCAGGCCGGCGTGAACGTTGACTCCGTACTGCTCCACTCCTTTGAGGACGCCACCCAGGTGCAGGTCAACGATGCTGGCGAGCGACTGGTGACCAACGGGCCGTTCGCCGAGTCCCGCGAGTACCTGGGCGGCTATCAGATCATCGACGTCCCCGACCTCGACGCAGCGCTTGACTGGGCGGCTAGGTGCCCGGGCGCGAAGTACGGGCGCGTCGAGGTGCGTCCGCTCGCCGAGTTCTGAGACCACGGCGATGGGGCCGGCAGGCGAACCGATCGAGGCGGTGTTCCGAGAGGAGCGCGGCCGTCTGCTGGCCCTGCTCGCGGCCCGATTCGGCGACCTCGATCTCGCCGAGGAGGTAACCGCTGAGGCCCTGCTGGCAGCGGTAGAGAGCTGGCCACGTTCCGGGGTCCCCCGCGAGCCGCTGGCGTGGCTGGCCACCACCGCCCGGCGCAAGGCCCTCGACCGGATCCGGCGGGACGCAACGCTAGCCACGAAGCTCGCCACGTTGTATGCCGATGCCGATCCGGGGCGCACCACAGAGCCGGTCCCAGTGCACGAGCACATCCCCGACGACCGGTTGCAGCTCATGTTCACGTGCTGTCACCCCGCTCTCGACCTGGACACGCAGACCGCGCTCACCCTGCGCTACATCGCGGGCCTCAGCACCGCTGAGATCGCGCAGGCCTTCCTGGTCCCGCCGGCGACGATGGCCCAGCGCCTCACCCGCGGCAAGCGCAAGATCCAGCAGAGCCGCATCCCCTTTCGCGTGCCCGGCCCTGACGAGCTCGAAGGCCGTCTTGGCCTGATTCTGCACGTCGTCTACCTCATCTTCACCGAGGGCTACGCGGCCACCGGCCACCACGATCTGGTCCGGCGCGATCTGGTGGATGAGGCCATTCGGCTCGCCCGTATCCTGCACCGGCTGATGCCCGGCGAGCCCCGGGTCACTGGCCTGCTCGCGCTCATGCTGCTTACCGACGCTAGACGGCCGGCCAGGGTCGACGACCGTGGCACCGCCGTCTCGCTGGAAGACCAGGATCGCGGCCTCTGGGATACCTCGATGATCGACGAGGGCACCAGGCTGACCACGCAAGCCTTGCGCCACCACCCACCCAACAGCTGGTCCGTCCAGGCCGCCATCGCCGCGCTGCATGACGAGGCGCCGTCTGCACTCCAGACCGACTGGCGCCAGGTGCGCCTGCTCTACGACGAGCTGTTCGCATTGACCCCGACCCCCGTCGTCGCCCTCAACCGAGCCATCGCGATCTCCTGGGATGAGGGCCCGCAGGCCGGCCTCGACCGCCTCGAGGCCCTCGCCGACGAACCGGGCCTGGCCCGCCAGCACCATTGGCACGCCGCCCGCGGCCACGCACTCGCCAGACTCGGACGTCACGCCGCCGCCGCACAGGCCTATCGGCGGGCCAGCGAACTCGCCCAGACACCGGCCGAGATCGCCTACCTCTCGGCACGTGCCGAGGAGAACACCACGCCCGGCTAACCAGCTACGAGCGGTCATCTCCGCGGCTGCCCTGTCGGTGACCCCCGGGATCGTGTCCGTTGCTGGCGGGCTACCACAGGTGTGACGAGTCGGCCAGAAGTGTCGAACCCGGCTACGGCGTGGCGCAGCAGCAAGGCGAATGCGACTATCGCCCCGACACTCATAGCCAGGCGGACAGCGAGCCAGGCAGGTGAGGTCGGCAGTACCCCAATCGCCAAGGTGACAGCGACGGTACCTGCGATGAGGGAGCGGAGCAGGACCGAGGCACCGGGGACCTGCAGGCCGGAACTCACGGGCGGTCGGGTGAGCCGAGCACAGAGCGCGTAGGACAGCACCGTGGCGATGGCCGAGCCGGTGATGCCGAAGAACGGGACCAGCGCGAGGTTCAGGCCTATGTTCACCACCGCAGCGACCAGCGTTGCCACCGCCGCCCGGCCAGTTCTCCCTTCGCTCATCAGCGCTCGTAGGTTGGCCACGAACTGCCCGAAGGGGAACGTGCAAATGGCTATGATCGCGACAATCGGCGTCAGCTCTGCTGGATGGAACGACTGTGGAACCCACACTCCCAGCACCAGTGGGGCCCCCGCAGCCAGGCCAAAGACCACAGGGATCAGCAACACGTTCATCATGTCGCGGCTGCTGGCCAGGAGTCGCGATCGTGCCTCTCGGTCCGCCACCGCGTAGATGCGCGGCATCCACGCCTGATTGACGAGGACGAGAAGAATGAAGCCGAGATTGCCCAGGTTGTAAGCGACGGAGTAGCGCCCAACTGCTGCCGACCCGATGACATGGCGAATGACTACTCGGTCGCCGAGGCCGAGAATGAAGCCACTGAGCTGCTGCGGCACCATGGGCAGGCCAAAAAGGAATGTCCCGCCGTAGCGCCGGATCGCGGCGAGTGCCGACCAGTCCGGCGTCAGGGCTAGCAAGCCGACAACAGCAGCCGCGCTCTGCCCCAGGATCAGTCCGCAGAGGTAACTCGTAACCGTGGGCTCCCACCAGTACAGCAGCAGGACACCGGCCGCTTGCGCTCCGAGCGACTGCAGAGCTGCGACGAATATCCCGATCCTCAGGTTGTCTCTGGACCGGAGCGTGGCGAGTGACGTCAACGTCAACGCGAAGCAGGCTGCCCACAATGCGGCCAAGCGCGCGTCCAGGACTCGGTCCAGCCCCACGGCAGGGCCCCACGCCGGTGCAGCGAGGACGGCGACGAGCGAAACGGCAACCGCAAGGACGGCGGAGATGGCGAGTACCCCGCGAGACCGACGATCGCCGTTCTCCTCGACGAACACCTTCTGCGCCGCGAAGGGGAGTCCAAGGCTAAAAGTCACCCCTAGGAGTTGCGCCACCACGATGGCAAGCGCCAGCTGCCCGAACTCGCCTACTCCGAGCCGCCGGGTCAGGATGGGAGTAACCAGCGCGGCGAGGAGTACCTGGAGGGCGGACACGCCAAGGTAGATGAAATCCCGAGTGAACATGGCACGCAGGGCACTGGTCGCTGCTGGGTGATCGCTCGGTGCCGTCAACACGACATCGTCATGAGGCCTGCGCGCGCTGTGCCGAGGACTAGGGCTCGCTTGTCGGCGGAAACCTCGGACTCGGTTCCAACCGCGACAATTGTGCCGTCCCAAAGTCGTCCCTCACTCTTACACGGCACCCCGTCAAACAGGCGCTCAGGCAACAGGTGGCCAGACAGACGTCAGCGCTTCATGTGACTCCCGGCGGGGAAGGCAGCCGGAGGCTTACTGGACTGGGAGTACCATCGCGCGGACCCGACTGCTTGTGATCATTTGGCGGCGTTCTCCGTTGTTGCCCCTGCGGGTCGACGGTGAGATCGAGCAGGAGCTCGCCAGTGCGGGCGTGGATGATCCGGATCTGGCTGTCCCGGACCCGGAGCAAGATTGGGGTTCCGGCATGCTGGCGGCCGATGCCGATGTAGTGAAGGTGGCCGTCGTGGCGCATGATGACGGTTCCCGACTTACCGACGTGGTCGGCCCGGACGCGGTCGAGGGTGTCGCCGGCGCGGGCATCCGGGGTGGCTTTGGGCCGGGCGGCGTAGGCGGTCGCTGGGGTGGCGCCCCCCAGTGAGCGGTGCGGCCGCTGCTGGTTGTAGTAGGCGATAAAGGTGTCCAGGAGAGCCTGCAGGTCAGCGAGGGTTTCGGGCTGGACGGGCTGGGCGCGGAGCCATTTCTTGAGTGTCTGCTGGAACCGCTGGACTCTTCCCTGGGACTGGGGGTGGTTGGGCTTGCCGTTCTTCTGGGTGATGCCCAGGCTGCACAGTTCGTGCTCGAAGCCGCTGCGGCCGCCGCTACCGCCGGAGAACCGGCTCGTGTAGACCATGCCGTTGCCGGTCAGCGTCGCGGTCGGGGGCCCGTAGGCGGCAACGGCGGCGCGGAAGCTCTCAACCACGTCCGGGCCGGTCACGGCGTGGTAGGCGGTGACGGACAGGGCCAGCCTGGAGTGGTCATCGAGCCAGGTCAAGATCTCCGCGCCGGCGCCATCGGCCGGGAAGTACTGGGTGAAATCGGACTGCCAGCATTGGTTCGGCTGCTCGGCGGCGAACCGGATCTTGAGGGGGGCCGGGGCCGGTTGCAGGGCCGCGGGGTGACCAGGCCGTGTCGGTTCAGGTAGCGGCTGCTTGTGCGCTCGGACACGGTCACCCGGTGGTGTTGGGCCAGGTGCCAGGCGATCGTGGTCGGGCCAGCTTCGCTTGTCGGCGATCAACTGCCGGCCGTAGGAGCCGGCGAGGAAGAGGGCCGTGACCGCGCCTAGCAACAATCCGAGCGAGAGCGGGCCGAGTCGAATGCCGCTGACGTCGAGCACCAGCGACGCACAGACGGCGAGCACGAGCGATACCGGCACCGCTACGGAGATAGACCGCGGACCTGTGGCCTGCCCCAGCAGACGCAGGAGCGCGTAACCCGGGGCCAGCAACAGGCCGGCAGGACAACCAGCCGGGACAGCCCGGGGAGGATCGGGGCGCAGATGAGCAGGACAGCTCCGACGAAGGCTAGGAGTCCGGGGTCTCGCGCCACCTGCGGGCCGGTCCGCCGTCGCGGCTGCACGTCACTGACCCTTGGCATGGGAGAGATACCACAAGAAGTAGGTGT
The DNA here is from genome assembly GCA_963720595.1 of uncultured Actinomycetota bacterium. Classification (GTDB taxonomy): domain Bacteria; phylum Actinomycetota; class Actinomycetes; order Streptosporangiales; family Streptosporangiaceae; genus Chersky-822. The sequence goes on from CAVRFY010000002.1 coordinate 735,522, forward strand.
GGTAATCGATCTTGTAGAGGCGATAATGCTGTGAGGAGTACAGGAGCCGCAGCCATGGCGAGCGCGCCAGGCTGGTGATGTTCTGCGGTGGCACCCGGTTCGGTTCGCCCGTGTAGAACAGCGGCGGCCCTGTCGTGGTGTGCTGAGCGTCGCGGACATCGACGGCCAGGTACTCCACTCGCCGACGCTCCATGGCGGACATGAGAGACGGTGGCGGCGGCCCGGGGCTGTACCAGATACGTGCAGTTGGCAGACCGATCCTCTGTAGCGGGGTGACGGCGTCGGCGTGAGCTGTGAGTGCCAGAGCGGTGAAACGGTCTGTCACGACGTGCGCCCGCGGGGCCAGATGCGCCTGAACCCAGTGCGCAAATCTAAGGGTCTCGGGGGTGACGCTGCGGGTGTCAGATCCGAACTGGTAAGGCCCAGGGAATCGAGAGTCGGGCGGTGAATCCACTGCGATATTCCCGACGAACACGACAGTGAGTGCGGTCGCGCCCACCGTCGCGGCCATACGCTTCACCCAAGGCCTACGCTTATCCAATTCGAACAAGATGACGAGGGCCGCCGGGCAGGAGAGCGACCCCGACGAATGTCGAGGCCCAGCTACGGTGCGCTGGTTCAGCCCCCTGCGCTGGTCAGCGTCAGTGGAAGACTCACCAGGTAGACGGCTGTGAGCGCGAACGACCCACAGGAAGTTCGACCGCAGGGAGCGCTTCTGCAGCCAGCGAATTACCGCCAAGAGGAGCGCGACCGCGATAATGATAGGCGCGGCGATTGCAGCGGCTCGCTCATAGCCAGGGGCAGTGGAATGGCTAAAGATCACCCGCGTCGCACCACTGCGCGCTGAGCCAGTGGCCAAGGCAGCAAGCTCTGATGCGGTGCCTGATGCCGAGGGCGAGAGGTAGGACACCGTTCCTGGCGCGACGAAGCCAACCCACAACGCGAAGTACGTCGCCAGCGTCAACACAGGCATCCACCTGACGAACTGACGGCGCCATCCACCCTTGCGGTCGGCGAGCCCGCTCATCGGCTTGAGAGTGAGCGCGCCCGCCAAGAGCAGGGCAATGCCGGTCAGGCTGGTGAGATGGTGTGTCACCACAAGGCCAAAGGAGATCACCGCGATCAGCAGTGACGCCGATAGGCTGCTGTCCCAGGTGGGGCTGCCAGATCGCTCGGCCGCCAAGGCTTCCACGTACAGGCGGACGATCGTCAGCATGAGCAGGATCGCAACGGATTCGTAAGAGAACTGGGCGTCAAAGTAGACGAAACTTGGATTGGCGGCGTACACCAGGCCGGCAACCGCCGCCCACCTATGGGGAACTGGCAGGGCTCGCGCTAGGTAGTAGACCTGTACCGGGAGCAGACAGTGCACCACGGCAATCAAGGTCAGGGCCGAGTCCCACGGGGAAAGACCGGTCAGCCAGTGGATCGCGGCCGCGGCGCTTTGCAAGCCTGGGTAGAAGGTCCCGATCGGCAGCAACGGCGTGTGCTGGAAGAGCTGGCCCGCCGAGATGACGTTCTGCAGCAGGGCGAAGTGAGCAGTCTCATCGAAGTAGATCGGGCCGCCCGCGCTCATCCAGAACTTCGGCAACAGGGTGAAGAGCCCGAGCAGTACAAGCCAGAAAACCGCGATAGCTGTCCGCATACACGCCCGCCACGCGACCGCCAGGTAGGCGAGCACCATGCCTGCCCAGAAGATGGGATCGTACGACTCGACTCCAGCGGTCGGCGCTTTGCGGTACGCCCAGACAACTAGGGTGGCCCCGACCGCGACGAGACCGGCCGCGGTCAGGTCCGCGAGCAGGCCACTCGGGACGACAGGGACACTCGACGGGCTGTCTTCGCGGACCAGCGGGGTGTCATCCCGGGGCGCAGAAACCGGGCTTCGGGACATGCGCATCGGTAAACCGACCTATGAGGTGGCCAGGTTGGGATTGCCGTATGCTGCGTTGCCGACACTGGGGTTGGGCCCCTGATGGTGGGCAAACGTCAACGTGTGCAGCGAGCCGATCCCCTTCAGGTGCAGCGGTTCGTACATCACGGTCATAGCCAGTCCCCCGACGGCCGCAGTCACTAACAGTACCATCCGCGACACGTAGCGTAACGACCCAGGGATGCCACTCAGGACTTGGCAGGAACTTCAGCGGACACCGCCGTCGCTACTAGGAGCCTGCTCACAAGCCAGGCGATTTCGCTTGCCTCTTGACGATCATGAGCCGCTTCTCCGGGTCAGAGCCTGCCCCGCACGCCGGTTTTGGTGAGGGCGACGCCTAGGGCTCGGTCGGCGCCTGGGAGGATCATGATTGGCAGGAGCGAGGCAGTCCAACTCCGGCACGAAGCTCGTTGCTCGATAGCTCGCCCACCGGCCTCGCCATGGCCGGGGAGGTACCCCATGAGACCTGGCCGGCGCAGTTCTGCGGACCGGGTGGTGGTCGTTGGGTCAGGCTGGCGCTTTGCATCCGGAATCAGCCACTACACCTACCGGCTCTCCTGCGCTCTCGCCGATGAGTATCCAGTCGGCACCTTGCTCATGCGCCGTCTCGTCCCGCGGCACCTGTACCCGGGCCGCGACCGGGTAGGGGCCCAAGTGTTGAGTTGTGCCTATCCGGCCCATATTCCTGTCTATGACGGGGTGGACTGGTATTGGGGTCCTTCGCTCTCCCGGGCGCTTCGGTACCTTGACCAGCAGCGGCCTACTGTGATCGTTCTTGAGTGGTGGACCGGTGCGGTCCTGCATACCTACCTCCGGTTGGCTCGATACGCGGCCCGGCGTGGCGCGAGAGTCATCCTGGAATGGCACGAAGGGCAGGACACGGGGGAAGCGACGATGCCGGGTGCGCGCCGGTATGTGCAGACCTTGATGCCGCGATTGCTCTCCGCGGTGGACGCGCATGTTGTCCACTCGGACTTCGACTTGCGCGCGATCAAGGCCGGCTTTGCGTTGGGCGACGCGCCGGTGCGGGTGATCCCACACGGGCCGTATGACCACCTGACCGCACGAGCAGCACCTCAGGAGGCGCGGTTGGCCCAGAGTGGTTCGGAGGCTGTAGCTGTGGCCAACACCTCTCCGTTCCGGCTCCTCTATTTTGGCGTGGTCCGGCCGTTCAAGGGTGTCGAGGACCTGGTCACGGCGTTCAGCGGGCTAAGCCGTGACCAGGCCATCCGGTTCCGCCTTTGCGTGGTGGGCGAGACCTGGGAGGGTTGGACGGCTCCGGCAGAGGCGATCGCCCGGAGCCCGCATGCGGACTTGATCGAGCGTGTGGACCGCTACGTGACCGATGCCGAGGTGGCAGAGTTCTTCGGCCAAGCCGACGCGGTGGTGCTGCCGTATCACCGATCTTCGTCATCGGGCCCGCTGCACATCGCCATGAGCGCCGGGCTGCCCGTGGTGGTGACGGCGGTAGGCGGCCTTGTTGAGGCGGTTCAGCGGTATCCCGGCGCGATCCTGGTGCCACCGCGCGACCCGGTGGCCCTGCGGCAGGCCTTGGCGCGGCTGCCGGCCGGGCGTCGGCAACGCTATCGCGACCCGCACTCGTGGGATCGCACCACGGCTGAGTACCGGGCCCTGATCGGCGAACTGCGCCGGTCAAGTGAGTAGCCGTTGCTCAGGCGGTCCCGCCGCCCGGTGACTTACAAAGGGAAAGCGGCCGATGGCGGTCCGCCGGCCCGGGCCACGAACCGGGTTGATGGAGCAAGACGCGGGAGTCACGATGACGACGTCCACCCTGACGGTCGCCGCTGCAGTCGGCCAGCGCACGGTGACCACGGGCCGGCCGGGCTGCAGTGCTGGTCACGCGCGGATCGCGGCGGCGCTTGGCCGGTACGCGGAGAGCCAGTCCGGTTACGCGGTCCTTCCGGGGCCCGCGCGGCACGCGGTTCTGGAGATCGGTGACCGTCTGCACGGGCTCCGCGATGCGCTCCGCCTGGCCGAGCCGGGCTGGGGCGGGGGTCCGGAGGCTGACGGCATATCCGGGTCGCTGGTCGTGTCCGCTCTTCGCGATGCCGTTAATCCCGGCCTCGACGTGCTCGGGCGTGAGATCGGGGCCGCCGGGACGGCCGGCTGGCGCGCCGCGAGCCGTTATCTTCCATGACCGGTTCGGCGCGCTCATCGACCTCTCGCCATTCGCCGCGCGCTGCTTCCACAAGCCGCTCGGCTACGCCGGTGACTACGAGATGATGAACATGATCTATCGCAACGAAAGCCTCGGCGGAACCCTGTTCGGCCGGTCGCTGAGCCGTGTCCTGCTCGACAGCGACGCCAGCCGGGCGGTGCGGCAGCGGGCGCACTATCTCGTCGCCAAGATCGCGGCCGCAGCCGCCCGCGGCGGGCCGCAGCGGCCGGCGCGCATCCTGTCGGTCGCCGCCGGGCCAGCGATGGAACTGCAGCACATCCTCCGCAGGGACCCGTCGCTGCTGTCCGCGGGAAACGCCGAGATCACGCTGCTCGACCAGGACGCCGGGGCGCTGGAGCACGCGCGCGAGCAGATCCGGGCGCTGGCCGTGCAGGCCGGCGTCGAAGTGACGCTCAGCTGCGTCAACACCTCGATCATGACCGTGATCGCCGCGGGTCTGCCCGGCTGCTACGACCTGATCTACTCGGCCGGGCTCTTCGACTACCTGAAGGACGGCGCGGCGAGCGCGGCCGGCGCCCGGCTGGCAGAGGGACTCACCCCGGGCGGCAGCGCGGTGATCGGGAATTTCGGCGTCGCGAACCCGACCCGCCCGCTGATGGAACTGATCCTCGACTGGCCGCTGCACCACCGCTCGGCCAGCGACCTCCGCCGCCTCTTCGGCGATATCGGCACCGGCATGACCGTCGAACACGAAGCAACCGGCGTCAACTTGTTCGCAGTGATCAGCGCCTAGCCCGGACGGGCGAGAGCGCCGGGCTAGTCGGTGTCGCGCTTCCAGTGCGGCTTGCCGAACAGGCGCCTGATCACGTCATGCAGGCTGTGCCCGGAGTCGGCGAGCGCGTCGACGCTGTAGACGGGCGGCCCCGACGGCGCCGGCAGGCTCGCTGCCTGTTCGTCGTCCAGGCTCGACTGGATGTGGGTCGTCGTGAAGTGCGGCAGGTGATCAGCATCGACGAAGCGCAGCCCCTGGTGCGTCGCGATCACGATGCCCTCGAAGATGTCCAGCTCAGAGACCTCGAGCACGTGCTCGAGCGTACCGATCGTGGTCCCCGAGGTGCTCAGCACCGGGGTGCCGCGGACCGCGGCCTCGTAGGAGATCGGGGTTCCGTCCGTCATATCGCCCGCTGCCTCCCGTCACGCAGGACCTCGCCGCCGCACCAGCGACGGTATCAGGTACCGGCCAGCGCGGCACCGAGGCGGCGCAGCTGGACGGTCGCGCCGCCGAGCGCGAACTCGTTCCGCTTGGCGGCCGTGAAATACCTGTGCAGCCGGTGGCTGGTGTCGATGCCGACGCCGCCGTGGATATGGACCGCGGTGTGCGCGACCCGGTGACCGCCGTCGGCCGCCCAGAACTTGGCGGTGGCGATCTCCTCGTCGCATGCCAGCCCGGACTCTGCCCGCCACGCCGCCTGCCACATCGTCAGCCTGATCGCCTCGACGTCGATGTAGGCGTCGGCCAGCCGCTGCGCCACCGCCTGGAACGCGCCGATCGGCCGGCCGAACTGCTGCCGGGTCTGCGCGTACTCGGCGGTCAGCTCCAGCGCCCGCTCGGTGACGCCTAGCTGCAGGGCGCAGATGCCGAGCGTCGCCCGGGCGGCCAGCCAGCCCGGCCGCGGTCCCGTCCGCTGCGCCGAGCAGCCGGTCCTCGCCAACCGCGACGCCGGCGAGGTCGAGCTGCGCGGCGCCGGCGCCGTCGGTCAGTTCCTGGGGCTGCACGCTCACCCCGGGATCGGCTGGCTCGACCGCGAACACCGCCGCACCGCGGTCGGTGGCGGCCGGCACGAGGAAGAGGCCCGCCACGGGCCCGGCCGGCACGGTGGTCTTGGTTCCGTGCAGCCGCCAGCCAGACCCGGCCCGCTCCGCCCGAGCGGACGGTGCCCGCGGGTCGTCCCCGTCCGGCTCGGCCAGCGCTGCCGTGATGATGAGCTGGCCGGTTCCGGCCGGGACGGCCCAGCGGCTGACCTGCTCGTCCGAGCCGAACCTGGCGATCGCGCTCGCCCCGAGTACGACCGTCTCCAGATAGGGGACGGGCGCCACGGCTCGGCCGATCTCGGCCAGGATCGAGCACTGCTCGGCGAGCCCGCAGCCGTCGCCGCCCGCGCTCTCCGGCAGGGCCGCGCTCAGCACGCCGGCGGCGGCGAGTTCGGCCCACAGCGCGGCGTCCAGGCTCTGCCCGGCCTGCTCGAGCTCGGCGAGGCGCTGCGGGGTCACCTTGTCCGTCAGGATCTGCCGGCTCAGCGCCGACAGTTCCTCTTGCGATCTGCGTAAGGGAAAAATCCACAGTTGCTCCGTCTATCGCCGGTAAGGCAGGCCGAGCGCGAGCATCGCGATCATGTCCCGCTGGATCTCGTTCGTGCCGCCGCCGAACGTGAGGATCAGGGCGGACCTGTGCATCCGCTCGATCCGTCCGGCCAGCAGGGCGCCTGGCGAGCCCGCCCGGACCGCCGCGTTGGCGCCGAGCACCTCCATGAGCAGGCGGCAGGCCTCGATCGTGAGCTCGGTCCCGTAGATCTTGGTCGCCGACGCAGCAGCCGGGCCGAGCGCCTGGCCGGCGTCCGAGGACGCCGCGATCTGCCAGTTCAGCAGCTTGAGCACCTCGGTTCGCGCGTGCACCCGTGCGAGGCTGACCTGGACCCACTCCGCATCGATCACCCGGGCACCGGCTGCGGTCCTGGTCTGCGCCGCCCAGTCGCGGACGTCATGCAGCGCCGTCTGGAGCGGCGCCGCCGAGGTCAGCGCGACGCGCTCGTGGTTGAGCTGGTTGGTGATCAGCGACCAGCCCTTGTTCTCCTCGCCGACCAGGTTGGCGGCGGGCACCCGGACGTCGGAGTAGTAGGTCGCGCTGGTGGCGACGCCCGCCACGGTGGGCACCGGCGTCCACGAGAAGCCGGCCGCGCTGGTCGGCACGATGATGATCGACAGGCCCTTGTGGCGCGGCGCGTCAGCGTCGGTCCGGCAGGCCAGCCAGACATAGTCGGCGTAGCCGATCAGCGACGTCCACATCTTCTGGCCGTTGATCACGTACTCGTCGCCGTCCCTGACCGCGCGGGTGCGCAGCCCGGCGAGGTCGGTCCCGGCCTCGGGCTCGGAGTAGCCGATCGAGAAGTGCAGCTCCCCGGCGGCGATCTTCGGCAGGTAGAACGACTTCTGCGCGTCGGTGCCGAACCGCATGATCGTCGGTCCCACGGTGTTGATCGTGAGGAACGGCACGGGTACTCCGGCCACGCTCGCCTCGTCGGTGAAGATCAGCTGGTCGGTGACGCTGGCGCCGCGGCCGCCGTAGGCGGCCGGCCAGCTGAGCGTCAGCCAGCCGTCGGCGCCGAGCTGGCGGACGACCTCGCGGTACGCGACGCCGTCGCCGTAGTCGCCGCCGGTCCTGGTCAGGGCGGTCCTGCGGTCCGGCGTCATCAAGCCGGCGAAGTAATCCCGCAGCTCGGCGCGGAGCTTGTCCTGCTCCGGCGTGTAGGTCAGGTGCACGCGCCCTCCGCCCTCGGGAAGTAGAACGTGTTCTACTCTAGCCCGGACCCGCTGCGGCTGGAAGCCGCGGTGATCATCACGGCTGGGGCGGCGGTGGGAGCAGCGGCGGGAGCAGCGGCGGGAGCAGCAGGCAGCTGTCGCCGAACTCGTGGCCGAGGTAGTCCGCCTTGTCGGCTTCGGCGTAGGCCGCCCGGACCGAGTGCCGCCCCAGCCACGGCTTCAAGCAGCGCGAGGTGCGAGGCCTCGGGGTCGTGCCAGCCGGTGATGAGGCCGCTGACCACGCCGGGCCGGCCGGGCGGCGCTCCAGCACGAGGTCGGTCCAGCCATGCCGGGCACGGACCGTGCCGTCGGCTCCCGCCGCGCTCTCCAGCGCCCTGGTGACGGTCGTGCCCACGGCTACCACCCGCCGGCCCGCGGACCTGGTGAGGTTGACCAGCCTCGCGGTCGGCTCGGGCACCGACAACCGCTCGGGTAGCGGCAGCTCGCCGGCCTCCAGCGAGGCGACGCCGGCGTGCAGGGTGATCGGCGCGATGATCACGCCCCGATGTGATCAGGCTGACGCACGAGGTCCGCGGTGAACGGCCGGCCCGCGCTCGGCATCTCCGCGCTGCCTGGATCGCGGGAGAACACGGTCTGATAGGCCGCGAGCGGCCACGGGCCGCGGCACGTAGGAGTACCTGATCGGCCTGCCGTGCCTGGCCAGGAACGCGGCGACGTCGCCGTCCGCGTCCGCGCCGTCCGCGCCGTCCGCGCCGTCCGCGCTGAGCGTCCGGCAGGCGTACCGCTGCCGCCCAGAGTCGGTCGGCCGCCTGGTCCGGGTACCGTCGCAGCAGCGTGAGCGTGCCGCCGCCCGGCAGCGGGATCCGCTCGCCCTGGGTCGCGTCGCTGACCCGGCCGCGCTGCGCATCGGCCTCGCGCAGTTCGGCCACCCAAGGCGCCGTCGCCGTCGTCCAGCGGGGTCGAGAAGTGCACGGTCACCGGCCGGCCGTCGGCGCGGCGGGCGTCCACCGCTGCGGCGAGGGTCGCCGAGGTGTTCACGACCAGCAGGTCGCCGGGGGACAGGAAGCGCGGCAGGTCAGCGAACCTGGCGTGGGCAAGTCCATCGGTCGTGGCGACCAGCATCCTGACGCCGTCTCGGGACTGGCCGCGGTGCTCGGCCGGCCTGTTTGCCGCGAGCCTCATGAGGTCACCGTCGCGGTGGACACGGCCGCGAGGTCGGCGGCGCGATACCGCCCGGCTCGGCGGCCGTTCGTCGAGCAGGCGCAGCAGCGCGGGGATGACGGCTCTCCGGCTCTGGCCGGTCGGAGATGTCCTCGCCGGGGAAGGCCTGCTGGTGCATCTCGGTCCGCATGTCACCCGGGTCGAACGCGTAACAGCGCAGCCCCGGCTCTTCGGCGGCCAGCACGGCGGTGAGCTGGTCGAGCGCCGCTTTCGACGAGCCGTAGCCGCCCCAGCCCGGATAGGCCTCGACGGCGGCGTCCGAGCTGACATTGACGATCGCGCCAGAGCCCGCGGCGAGCGCGTCCGCGAGCAGCTGGATCAGGGCGAGCGGCGCGAGCACGTTGGTCTCGTACACGCGGCGCAGCGCGCCGAGGTCGTAGCTGCGCAGCGGCGGCAGCGGGCTCGGGCCGAGCGTGCTGGCGTTGTTGAGCAGCACGTCGAGCGGCCGAAGCCGGCCGACGGCCGCCGCGAGTGCGGCGCGATGATCCGGCATCGGTCACGTCGCCGGGGATCGCGACGACGCGGGGGAGCCCGCGGGTCGCGTCGGCGAGGTCGGCTTCGCGTGCGGGCGTCCACGACCAGGGACCAGCCGCGATCGGCGAGCGCCCGGGTGGCCGCACGGCCGAGCCCGCGGGACGCCCCGGTGATCAGGGCGACAGGCATCTTGTCGCTCCTCACGGTCGGATGCCTGCCATACTGGTAGTTGAAGTCAACTTCAAGTCAAGGGTAGGGTAGCGAGCGATGCACACGACGGACATGCTGACCGTCGGCGAGATCGCGCGGCGGAGCGGGTTCGCCGACTCGGCCGTTCGCTACTACGAGCGGCTCGGCCTGCTGCCGGCGACGAGGACGTCGGGCGGCCAGCGCAGGTTCGAGCGGAGCACGCTGCGCCGGCTCGCGTTCATCAGGGCGGCGCGCAACATCGGGCTCAGCCTGGACGAGGTGGCCGCGGCGCTCGCCTCGCTGCCCGCCGGGACGGACGCCGACCAGGGCCGACTGGTCCCGGCTGTCCAGCGGCTGGCGGCAGCGGCTTGACGACCAGATCGGCGCGCTGGTCGCGCTGCGGGACGGACTCGACTCCTGCATCGGCTGCGGCTGCCTGTCACTCGACCGGTGCGCGATCTCCAACCCGGCCGACTCCGCCCGCTCCGGCGGACCGGGCGCGGTCTACCTCCCGTCCGGCCTTCGCCGCGAGATCGCCAGGGCGGGCGGACCAGGCTAGCCAGGCCCATTCGGCCGGCTGACGGGTGAGCCCATGTTGCGTAACCTGGCACGAGGCAGCTGCCGCCAGCAGGTAGAACGTGTTCTCATTGTTAGCAGGTCGGTGAGCTGAGGAAGGCTGGCAAGCGATGGCTGAGGCGTTCATCGTCGACGCGGTCAGGACGCCGGTCGGCCGTCGTGGCGGCGGGCTTGCTGGCGCTCACCCGGCCGACCTCGGCGCGCACGTGATCTCGTCGCTCATCCGGCGGACCGGCATCGACCCGGCGCGGTCGACGACGTGATCTTCGGCTGCGTGGACACGATCGGCCCGCAGGCCGGCGACATCGCGCGGACGGCCTGGCTGGCGGCCGGGCTGCCCGAGGCCGTGCCCGGCGTGACCGTGGACCGGCAGTGCGGCTCGTCCCAGCAGGCCGTGCACTTCGCCGCCCAGGCGGTGCTGAGCGGCACCGCCGACCTCGTGGTCGCCGGCGGGGTGCAGAACATGAGCCAGATCCCGATCGCGGCCGCGATGACCGCCGGGCAGGCGTTCGGCCACGACGATCCGTTCGGCGGCTCGGACGGCTGGCAGGCGCAGGTACGGAGCCGAGGAGATCTCCCAGTTCAGGGCCGCCGACATGATCGCGGCCAAGTGGGGGATCGGCCGCGCCGAGATGGAGGAGTTCGCGCTCGCCAGCCACCAGCGGGCGGTCGCCGCCATCGACGCGGGCGACTTCGACGCCGAGATCGAGCCGTACGGTGACGTCCGCGCCGACGAGTGCCCGCGCCGTGAAACCTCTCTGGAGCGGATGGCCGCGCTGGCCACGCTGCGCCCCGCAGCGGACGGCGGGGTGATCACGGCCGCGCTGTCCAGCCAGATCGCCGACGGCGCGGCGGCGCTGCTGATCGCCTCCGAGCAGGCGGTCGCCGAGCACGGGCTTCGGCCGCGCGCACGGATCAGGCACCTCTCGGCCCGCGGCGATGACCCGGTCCTGATGCTGACCGCGCCGATCGCGGCGACCGAGCACGCGCTGCGCAAGGCCGGGCATGACGCTGGCCGACATCGACCTGATCGAGATCAACGAGGCGTTCGCGCCCGTCGTGCTCGCCTGGCAGCGGGAGACCGGCGCCGATCTGAGCCGGGTGAACGTCAGCGGCGGCGCAATCGCGCTCGGCCATCCGCTCGGGGCGACCGGCGCCCGGCTGATGACGACACTGCTGCACGGCCTCGGAGCGGACCGGCGGCCGGCTACGGCCTGCAGACCATGTGCGAGGGCGGCGGCCAGGCCAACGTGACGATCATCGAGCGGCTCGGCTGACCCGGACGACCGCGCGCAGCCGGGCCGCTGGCCAGGATCACTCGCCGGTCTGGCCGGCCGCGATCTCGCAGACGATGTCCAGGTGGCCGACGTGCCTGGCGTACTCCTGCAGCAGGTGGAAGCAGATGCGCTCCAGCGGCGGCGGGTCGGCTCCTTCCCAGCGCTCGCCCGGCTGGCCGACTTCGGCCAGGTCGTGCGCCTCGATGACGGCCCGGCTGCGCTCGGCCTGCGCCGCGAGCGCGGCGATCAGCCCGTCAAACGTTTCATCGTCGCCGACGTGCCAGCGGCCATCCAGGCCGTCGGCCCAGGGGTCGGCGACGTCGCGGCCCTCGAAACCCCACTCGAGCCAGCGCATCTCGACGTACTGCAGGTGCTTGAGCAGCTCGATCGGCGTCCAGCCGGACGGCAGCCGGCTCCTGGTGAGCTCGCCGGCCGGCAGTTCGGCGAGCTTGGCGACTAGGCGGGACCGGTAGTAGGCCAGGTACCTCAGGAAGACCTCGGTCGTTGAGCCGGCGGGCGTGGTGGGCGCGGGGAAGGCCACGGGCTCGCCGAAGGCGTCGGCTGTCATGCGTCCCACCTTGTCGCACCCGCCGCGGGAGCGGCGGTGAAATCATCGCGCGGCCGGAAGCTGGCTGGCCGCGCGGGGCGGTCGGCTGCCGGGAGCGGTCAGCTGCGGGAGCGGCCAGCTGCCGGGATCGGTCAGCTGCCGGGAGCGGTCAGCTGCCGGGGAGCGACGACCCGGACGGCGACGGCGGTGCGGATCGTCACCCCGCCGAAGACGATCCCGGCGACCGCGCTCGCATCGGCGACCGGCGCGGCTGAGGCGGCGAGGAACAGCACAATCTCGGCCGTGATCCGCCAGGGGTCCGGCCACCGGTGCCTAGCCTTCGGCGCGATGCCGATGCCCCAGACAACCGCGGCCGCGACCGGTCGAGAAGTGACCGAAATGCCGGACTTAATGAGCGGCTCGCCGCACTTGCTACACGTTTGGTGCGGAGCGAAAACTGATAAATGCTGATTAATAGACCAACAGATTCCCTCAAAGGTGCTGTATGTCAGCATGACCCGCTCGGCCAGGGCCGCCGGGCCGTCCTGAGCTGGGCCATCCTGAGCTGGGCCGTGCTGAGCTGGGGCCGTCCTGAGCTGGGCCGTCCTGAGCGCGCCGGGCCTCAGGTGCGGAAGCGGGTGACGCCGCGGTCGATCACGACCGTTCCGTCCTGCGTGGCGGTCTGGAACAGGGCCGTCCCCTCGGCGTTATCGGTGATCCAGATCGAGACGGTCAGGGAGTCGCCGGGCAGCACGGGGTGCGTGAACCGCCCGGACATGGACGCGAACCGCGCCGGGTCCGAGCCGCACAGCGCGTGCAGCAGCGCCCGGCCGGTGACGCCGTAGGTGCACAGGCCGTGCAGGATCGGCCGGGCGAAGCCGCCCCTGGCGGCGAACTTGGGGTCGGCGTGCAGCGGGTTGCGGTCGCCGGACAGCCGGTAGATCAGCGCCTGCTCCGGCCTGGTCTCGAGCGTGATCTGGTGGTCGGCGGGGCGGTCGGGGCGGGGCCAGGGCTCGCTGGCGCCGCGTTCGCCGCCGAAGCCGCCCTCGCCGCGGATGAAGGTGCTGCTGCGCGCGGTTACCATCGGCTCGCCGGTCGCCGCGTCCACGGCCTCGTTCTCGATCATGACGAGCGCGCCTGAGCCCTTGTCGTAGATCCCGGTGACGGTCGAGACGGTCGCGCACCGTGCCGGCGACCGGCAGCGGCCGGTGCAGCTCGAACGCCTGTTCGGCGTGCACGAGCAGCGCGCGGTCGAAGTCGCCGAGGTTCCGCCGGCCGCCGCCTGGGAGATCAGCACCGCGAACGTCGGCAGCACCTGCTGGGTGACGCCCTCGGTGTTCTCCGTCGTGAACTCCAGTTCGCTCAGCGGGTCACCAAGCCCGGCCCCGACCCCCACCGCGTAAAGCAGCGCGTCCTTCGACGTCCAGGACCGCTCGTGCGGCTCTCCTGGTTCGCCCACCAAGCTGTGGTCGAGTGCCATGATGGCCTCCTGCGAGTTTCGTTATAGCCCGGTATTAGAACTTGGTTCTAGAATCATTCTCCGAAGGCAGATGCTGCCGTGTCAACGTTCGCCGGCGCACCTGGACGACGGGAGTGAGCCATGGGCCTGCTGGACGGGAAGGTCGCGATCGTGACCGGCGCGAGCCGGGGGATCGGCGCGGAGATTGCCAGGCGATTCGGCGCCGAGGGTGCGGCGGTGGCGGTCGTGGCCAGGACGACCAGGCCGGCCAGTCGCCGCTGGACGGGACGATCGGCGAGACCGCGGCGGCGATCGAGGCCGCGGGCGGCACGGCGGTCGCCATCGCGGCCGACCTGTCCAAGCCCGCGGACCGGGAGCGGCTGGTCGCCGAGACCGACGCGAGCGACTCGGGGCCGCCCGACATCCTGGTGAACAACGCCGCGGTCACGTACTTCACCAGGGTCGAGGACTTCACGCCCGCGCCGGTACCAGCTGATGTTCGAGCGTGCAGGTGCAGGCCGCGTTCCACCTGGCGACGCTGGTGCTGCCCGCCATGCGCGGCCACGGCCGGGGCTGGATCCTGAACATCTCATCGCGAGGCCGCGCTGCATCCGGAGATCCCGCCGAACGCGTGGGGCGGGCGCGGCGGCACCGTCTACGGCATGTGCAAGGCCGCGATCGAGCGGTTCTCCACCGGCCTCGCGGCCGAGCTTTACGCCGACAACATCGCGGTGAACGCGCTGTCGCCGACCCTGGTGGTGCCGACGCCGGGCACGATCTTCCACCAGCTGACCACGCCGGATGACGAGAACGCCGAGCCGCCCGCGGTCATGGCGGCGGCGGCGCTGGTGCTGTGCCACGCCGATCCGCAGACGCCTGACCGGGCGGATCACCTACTCCCAGGAACTGCTCGCCGAGTTCGGCGTGCAGGTGCCGGGCCGCGACGGTGCTGGCGAGATTGGGTCTGGCTAGACGCCGATCCTGGTCGCGAGCCGCTCGCGGTGGTAGCTGGCGTCACCGAGGAACAGCTCGCATGGCCTTGGCGCGCTTGAAGTACAGGTGCGCGTCGTGCTCCCAGGTGAAGCCGATGCCGCCGTGGATCTGGATGTTCTCGGCGGCGACGTGGAAGTAGGTGTCCGAGGCGAGCGCCTTGACCAGCGCGGCGACGACCGGCACCTCGGCCGAGTCCTCGGCGACCGCGGCGGCGGCGTAGCCGACCGCCGAGCGCAGCGACTCGACCTCGAGCAGCAGGTCGGCGCAGCGGTGCTTGATCGCCTGGAAGCTGCCGATCGGCCGGCCGAACTGGTGCCTGATCTTCGCGTAGCGACGGCCATGTCGAGCGCGCGCTGGGCGCCGCCGAGCTGCTCGGCGGCCTGCGCGATCGCGGCGACGTCGAGGGTGCGGTTCAGGATCGCGTCCGCCTCGCCCGGCGCGCCGATCAGCCTGGCCGGGACCGCGCTGAACTCGAGCCTGGCCAGCCTGCGGGTCTGGTCGAGCGTCGGCAACTCCTTGCGGGTCAGGCCGTCGGCGCCGGCCTGGACGCGCGAACAGGGACAGGCCGTCGCTCGGCCCTGGCCACCACCAGGATCAGGGGCGCGGTATGCCCGTCGAGCACGAAGCTCTTGTGCCCGTCCAGCCCCAGCTCGCCGTCCCGCTCGCTGGCGGCGAGCCCGATCGCGTCCGGTTCCCAGGAGCCGTTGTCCTCGGTGAACGCGAGCGTCGCGACCGTGTCGCCGCTGGCGATGCCCGGGCAGCAGGTCCGCTTCGCGTCGTCGTCCGAGCTGGCCAGCAGCGCCGTCGCGGCCAGCACGGCGCTGGCCAGGTACGGCCCCGGGTACAGCGCGGCTCCCAGTTCCTCGAGCACGATCGCCTGCTCGATGAAGGTGAACCCGGCGCCGCCGTATTGCTCGGGGATGGCGATGCCCTGCAGGCCTAGCTGGCTGCCCGCGTAGGTCCAGACCTTCTCGTCGTGCCGTCGGCGGAGTCCATCAGCTCGCGAACCCGCGGCAGCGGCATCCGGTCCGCGAGGAAACGCCGGACCGACTCCCGCAGCTCCTGCTGCTCCGTGCTGTAGGCGAGCTTCATCGTCGCGGTGTCCGTTCTGTTCGTTACGAGCTGTGGTCCGCTTCGGTGTTCCTCTGGTGGCCGTTCCGGCCGTGACGACGAGGACGTCGAGCGCCTCGATCTGGTCGCCGTCGACCCAGAGCGGGTTGACCTCCAGCGAGCGCAGCGAGTCGCCGAGCGACAGGGCGGCGTCGGCGATCCGCACGATGATCCCGGCCAGCGCGTCGAGGTCGGCCGCGCTGCCGCCGCGTGCGCCGCGCAGCAGCGGCGCGCCGCGCAGTTCGCCGAGCATCGCGATCACCTCGTCGGCCCCGACCGGCAGGACGCGCAGGGCTGACGTCGCCGAGCACCTCGACCCAGATGCCGCCCAGGCCGACGGCGAGCACCGGCCCGAACGCGGGATCGACGCTGACCCCGGCCAGCAGCTCGACTCCGCCGGTGCGCATCGCGCTGACCATGACGCCGTCGATCCCGGCGCCGTCCGCTGCGCTCGGCAGCGGCACGGCTTCGCGGCCGCCGCGCCGCACTCGCTTGTACCCGGCCCGCAGCTGCGCGATGGTGCGCACGCCGAGCGCCACTCCGCCGATGTCGGACTTGTGGGCGATCTGCGCCGAGCTGATCCGCAGCGCGACCGGGTATCCGAGCTGCCTGCGCCGCGGCTACCGCCGCCTCGGCCGAGCTCGGCCAGCTCGCCGGGCACCAGCGGCACGCCGAACGAGGTCAGCAGCTCCGCGCGTCGGCCTCCCGCCACGGCCCATCGGGCCGCTCGGTCGCGGTCGCGGTCACCTGGGCGGCTGGGACCGGCGGCGGCCGGGTCCGCCGGGCCGGGCCAGGTCCGGCCGCGACCCTCCGCCCAGCGCAGCGCGTTGCCGATCGCCTGGACGCCCAGGTCCATCCCGCCGAGCAGGTGAATGCCGTTCCTGCCGAGCAGGTCCCTGCCGAATTCGGTGTCACGTCCACGCAGGTCGAGCCGACCGGGATGACCGGGATCGGCGACGACGCCATCCGCTGGCCGATCCAGGCGACCCGCTCCTCGAGCATGCTGGCGAGCGTCGTCGTCGGCGGGCTTGACGTCGGGCAGCGTGAGCCCGGAGAAGAACACGAAATCCAGGCCAGGGTCGTGCACCGCCGCGTCCAGCGCGTGGTCGATCGCGGTGAGCGCCGACGTGCGCTGGTTGGCCAGGAAGTAGCCGGTCACGTCGAGCGGGTTGCGCACCTGGGCGAACGGCGGCACGTGCGGCGCGATCGCGGCGGCGGTCGCCGCCGCGAACGGCGGGATCTCGATGCCGTGCGCGGCCGCCCGGTCCGCGATGATGTCGCAGGCGCCGCCCGAGGCCGTCAGCACGCCCATCCGGCGGCCGGCCGGCCGCGGCCGTAGCCGAGCAGCGCGCCGGTGGTCAGCAGCTCCTCGATGCTGGTCACCCTGATCACGTTGAGCTGGCGGAGCACCGCGTCCACCACCGCGTCATCGCCCGGCGATCGAGCCGGTGTGGGCCAGCGCCGCCTCGCTGCCGACCTGCGCTCGACCCGGCCTTGAGCGCGACGATCGGCTTGCCCGCGCGGTCGGCCCGGCCAGCAGCGGCGGCGAACGCGGCCGGGTCGCCGATCTGCTCGAGGAACAGGCAGATGACGCGCGTGTCCTCGTCGTCGATCAGGTAGTCGATCACGTCGGACGCGGTGATCATCGCCTCGTTGCCGAGCGTGGCGAGCGTGCTGACGCCGATCGACGCTGGACCGGGCGAAGCTGAGCATCACGCTGGCCAGCGCACCGCTTTGCATCGCGATCCCGACCGGCCCGGCCCGCAGCGGCAGCGGGACGGTCAGCGCGAACGGGCCCGCCTTGGCGTGCGCGTTGAGGAAGCCGAGGCAGTTCGGGCCGAGCAGGGTGATCCCGTGGGACGACCGCGACGGCGGCCAGCCGCCGCTCGAGCGCGCTGCCCGCCGCGCCGGTCTCCCGGTAGCCGGACGGCGAGCACGATCGCGCCCGCGCACGCCGGCCGCGCCCGCGTCGTCGAGCACGTCCTCGACCGCGTCGGTCGGCACCATGATGAACGCGAGGTCGGCGGGCTTCGGCCAGGTCGCGCAGGCTGGCGACGGCCGGCCTGCCGAACACGGCGCTGGCGCACGTGATGCACCGGGGTCAGGTCGCCGGTGAACCCGGTGGCGGCCGCGGCGCTGCCAGTACGAACCGCGCCCAGGCCGAGGTCGGTCGACGCCCCGACGACCGCGATGCTCGCGGGGCGCGAAGAACTGCGCCAGGCGCTCCGGCGTGAGGGGCTGGCCAGCGCCGAGCCGCGAGATGCACCGGGTCTCGGGCTCGGGCGCGACCCGCGGCTCTGGCGCGACGGCACGGTGCGCCGGCGGGCGATGCCACGTGGCCTGGGCGGCGGTGCCAGCGGCGGGGCTGCCCAGCCCTGGTCGGTGCTCAGCGGCGCGGTCATCGGTCATTGAGGGCGGCCCGCGGCTCCTTCGGCAGGCCGAGCGCACGCTCGCCGATGATGTTGCGCTGGATCTCGCTGGTGCCCGAGTAGATGGTCCCCGCGCGGCTCGACAGGAACACGTTCTGCCACGGCGACGTCGGGTAGCCGGGGCCGTCGGGGCGGATCAGCGCGTCCGTGCCGACGATGCCGACCGCGATCTCGCCGAGCCGCTTGTGGTACTCGCTCCACATCAGCTTGGCGACCGACGCCTCGGGGCCCGGCTGCCTGCCCTCGGCGACCTGCGCGAGCGTGCGCAGCCCGCTGAACTTCATCACCTGCACGCCGGTGTAGGCCCAGGCAAGCTGCTGGCGGACCAGCGGATCGGTGTCCTTGCCGTACTTGCGCGCGGTGTCGACCAGTTCCCAGAACTCGCGCTCGAAACCCAGGTGCTGGACGGTCGCCGCGCCGCCCCGCTCATGCCCGAGCGTGGTCATGGCCACCTTCCAGCCGTTGTTGAGCCCGCCGATCACGTTGAACAGCGGCGCCCGGACGCCGTCGATGAAGTCCTCGCAGAACTCGGCGGCACCCGACATCTGCCTGATCGGCCGGTACTGCACGCCTGGTTCTTGAACGGGAACAGCACGTAGGACAGCCCGGCGTGCTTGGGGCGCGTCGGGGTCGCTGCGGCACAGCGCGAACATCATGGTCGCCCGCTGCCGCTCCCGAGGTCCACACCTTGTTGCCGGTGATCACGACCTCGTCGCCCTGCGACCTCGGCCTTGGTCTGCACGCCGGCCAGGTCGGAGCCCTGGTCAGGCTCGGAGAATCCCTGGCAGTAGACGTCCTCGCCGGAGATGATCCTGGGCAGGAAGTACGCCCGCTGCTCGTCGGTGCCGTGCACGATGATCGACGGGCCGACCAGGCTCTCGCCCATGCCGCGCCGCACCCGGGGCAACCCGGCCTGGTGGAACTCCTCGTTCAGCACCGCGAGCCTGACGCCGTCCATGCCCTGGCCGCCGAATTCCTCCGGCCATTGCGGGCAGATCAGCTTGGCGTCGGCTAGCCTGCGCTCCCACTCGGCGTACTCCGGCTGCGCGGACGCCCTGGCGAGTTCGGCGCCCTGGTACCCGCCGGTCGTCGCCGCGATCGTCCAGTCGGTCAGCCCGGCCAGGCCATCAGGCGCGTTGGCCGTGATCCAGTCCCGCAGCTGCGCGCGGAACTCCTCGATCTCCGGGCCGAGGTCGAGATCCATGACGGGCCTCCCGGCGGGTCGCAATCCTAGAATCAAATTCTAGGTTCGATCACAACAAAGCGCTCGTGGCATTGTCAAGGCTGCCAGCCGACTCCCGCTCCGCTGTGCCCAGAGGTCACGGCGGTCTCCTGCGACGGGGAGTCGGGTTTCCAAGGGCCGCCGGACATCGCGCGGCGGGCGTACTCGATCACCGCGTCGATGACGGCGTTGGCCTGGCGGCGGTTCCTGCAGGCGGCGACCTCGCGAGCGCCGACCCCGATCAGCGAGGTCAGGATCGCCGCGTACAGCCGGTCGAGCGAGGTGTCGGCGAGCCGGAGCAGCGCGTCGTTCTGGCTGACCCACTCGTGCTCTCGCTGCCGCTTCATCAACTCGAACCCGGGCGGGCCGTCGCCCGACACGAACAGCATCGCCAGGTCGCGGCGTAGCCAGCTGCCCTCGAGGAAGGCCCTGGCTCCGACGCAGAACAGCGCCGTCGGGTCGGTCTCGCCGGACCGGCGAGCCTGCGCGACCGCGTCGCTCGCCGCCTTCTCGTGCGCGGCCTGGTGGTCCTGCCACAGCGCGAGGAAGAGCTCGCTCTTGCCGCCGAAGTGGTGATACAGGCTGCCGACGCTCGACCCCGCCCGCTCGACCACGTCGGCGATGCTGGCGCTGGAGAAGCCCTGTCAGGCGAAGACCTCGCGGGCGGCATCCAGCAGCGCGCGCTGGGTCTGCTTGGTCCGGCCCCACTGCCAGGCGCCCGCCGGCCGCCTTGCTCGTCAGTTCGCTCGTCATGCCGCTCACCGATCCTGTCTGGTGCTTGACATGGCCAGCCTTGACAGTGCCAAGTTCGCCACCTGAAGGTAATTCCAGAAGAGAATTCTAGTAATCGGCACTCGGTTCCAGCCAGGAAAGGGCCGGTGAGCAGCGATGGGTCGGCTTGACGGGCGTGTCGCGATCGTGACGGGCGCCGGGCGCGGCATCGGCAGGTCGGTCGCGACCCTGCTCGCCGAGCAGGGCGCAGCTCGGTGGTCGTCAACGACCTCGGCGTCGGCGGTCGACGGCTCGGGCAGCGACGCGGGCCCGGCAGGCCAGGTGGTGGCGGAGATCGCCGCGGCGGGCGGCAAGGCGATCGCCAACGGCGCCGACGTCTCCGACCACGCCGCGGCGCAGGCGCTGGTCGGCGTCGGCGATCGAGCAGTTCGGCCGGCTGGACGTGCTGGTCAACGTCGCCGGCATCCTGCGCGACCGGATGGTCTTCAACATGACCGAGCAGGAGTGGGACGACGTCATCAGGGTGCACCTGCGGGGCACCTTCAACACCACGAAGTTCGCGGCGGCGCACTGGCGGTCGATCCGCGACCCGGAGGCGCAGAACCGGATCATCAACTTCACCTCGGTCTCCGGCCTGCACGGGGCGCCTGGCCAGCCGAACTACGCGGCCGCGAAGATGGGCATCGTCGGCCTGACCTACTCCTGCGCGAACGCGCTCGGGCCTACGGCGTGACCGCCAACGCGATCTCGCCTGGCGCGGCGACCAGGATGACCGACTCGGTGCCTACCGAGCGGCGCCGGGCCGGGTGAGCGCGGACGAGTGGTCGCCGGACAACGTCGCGCCCGGTGGTCGCGTACCTGGCGAGCGAGCGAGTCGGGCTGGATCACCGGCCGGGTCGTGCACTCCTCTGGCTACGAGATCGCGCTCTACAGCAACCCGGAGCCGGTGGTCCGGATCATCGGATCCGGCCCGTGGGACATGGACGAGCCTGGCCGCTCAGGTGGAGCGCTCGTTCGGCCCGAAGCTCGGCCGGAACGGCTGATGGGCGCAGAAGGCCGTGCCGGTGCCGACGCCGGATACGCAGCCGTTCTGGGACGGCTGCGCCGCTGGCGAGCTGCGGATCCAGCGATGCCTGGACTGCGGTCAGCCGTACTTCTACCCGCGGCCGGTCTGCCCGGCCTGCGGCTCGGCGCAGGTGGAGTGGTTCACCGCGAGCGGCGCAGGCGACGCTGTACTCCTACGTGATCAACCACCGGCCGGCGCCGGGGTTCGAGGACGAGGCGCCGTACGCGATCGCGGTCGTCCAGCTGGCCGAGGGGCCGCGGATGATGACGAACCTGACCGGCGTCGCCGCACACGCCCGAGGATCTGGTGCTCGACATGCCGCTGCGGGTCACGTTCGAGCGCCGCGGCGAGGTCAGCCTGCCGCTGTTCGCCCCGGCGCCGGGGGGTTCCGGGGGGTCGTCCCCCCGGGCCAGCACCGGGGTCCCCGGGTCGTCGCCCCGCCAGCAACGGGAACCGGCATGACCGGCGTGATCATCGCCGGCGCGGCCGAGACCGACCAGGTCGGCAAGCTGCCCGAGCACTCCACCCTGCAGCTGCACCCGAGGCCGCGCTCAACGCGCTCGCCGACGCGGGCCTGTCGGTCAAGGACATCGACGGGATCGCGACGGTCAGCTCGCCGGGCCCGGTCCAGGTCGCGCACTCGCTCGGCATCGTGCCGCGCTGGATGGACGGCACCGCGCGTCGGCGGCACGTCGTTCCTGCTGCACGTCAGGCACGCGGCGGCCGCGATCAGGGCCGGGTACGCGACCACCGTGCTGATCACGCACGGCGAGTCGGGCAGGTCCAGGGTCGGCGCGGCGCGGTACGCGCCGGCGCCGTCGTCGATGCCAGGGTCAGTTCGAGGCGCCCTACGGCGTGTTCGGCGCCGACGACGGCCTTCACGATCCCGGTCCTGCGGTACATGAAGGACTACGGGCTGACCCACGAGCAGCTTGCCTACGTCGCCGTCGCGCAGCGCCGGTGGGCGGCGAAGAACCCGCGCGCGATGTACCGCGACCCGATCACGGTCGACGACGTGCTCGCCTCGCGCATGGTCGCCTACCCGTTCCACCTGCTCGAGTGCTGCCTGGTCACCGACGGCGGCGGCGCGCTGATCGTGACGTCGGCCGACCGCGCCGGCGACTTCCCCAAGCCCGCCGTGCACCTGCTCGGGACCGGCGAGTCGGCGGAGACGCCGCTGATCTCGCAGATGGCCGACTTCACCGAGTCGCAGGCGATGCGGCTGGCCGGGCAGGCCGCGTTCGCCGAGGCACGGATCGCGCACCGGCGACGTCGGCCACCTGATGATCTACGACGCGTTCGCGCACCTGCCGATCTACGGCCTCGAGGCGCTCGGTTTCGTGCCGAAGGGCGAGGCCGGGGCCTTCATCGCGGATGGCAACACCGAGCCGGGCGGTGCGCTGCCGCTGAACACCAACGGCGGCGGGCTGTCGTACACGCACACCGGGATGTACGGCATGTTCGCGATTCAGGAGGCGGTCCGCCAGATCCGCGGCGAGGCGGCCGCCCAGGTCGACGGGCCGGAGATCAGCGTCGTGGTCGGCAACGGCGGCATGTTCGCCACCTCCGGCGTCCTCGTGCTCGGCAGGCAGCCCGGCTAGCTCGCGGTGATCACGACGCGTTCAGCCCGCGGGCGCCGCCGGCGCGGTCAGCTCGAGTTGCATGCCATCGGGATCGCTGAACGGCAGCACGTCGATTCCGAACGCCGCCAGGGACGTGATCGGTCCGTGCGGCACGCCGCGGCTGTCGAAGAGCCGCATTGCCTGTTCGAGGTCGTCCCGGCTGGCCACGCCGAAGCTGAGATGGTCGAGGCCGACGCGGTCCGGGTCGAAACGATCCCCGGACGGCGCCATCGGTCGCAGGCCCAGCAGCAGGTTGCCGCGGATCAGGACTACGCCGCCGAAGAGGATCTTGAATACTTCCTCGGCCGACGGATCGTCAGGGGGCGGCGATTCCGCCGCTACGCCGAACCCGAGCAAGGTCGTGTAGAACTCGCGGCTCCGTTCGAGGTCGGTCACCGTGAGCCTGAGGTGATGGATGTCACCGGTGGGAACCTGATCTGCCACAGCGCTGTCCCTTCGCGAGCCTGGAGCACCAGCATCGCGGCGGAACGTGCGCCGGGCAAGCCTGACGCCGCAGCCGGTTCCGGCGCACTTCGCGCGTCCTGGCTAGGGTGAGTTGTCCGGCGGCGCAGCGCGCCGCCCGGGCCAGCCAAGGTCCATGGGCCAGTGACAAGGAGGTCAGATGGCAGAGGGTCTGGTAGCGATTGTCGGCGGCAGGGTGGTTCCCGATCGTCGGCGCAGGAGATCGACGGCGGGACGGTGCTGATCGAGAACGGCAAGATCTCGGCGGTCGGCGATTCGGTGGACGTTCCCGACGGCGCGCGGGTGATCGACGCGGCCGGATCGTGGGTGCTGCCCGGCTTCATCGAGGCGCACGGGCACGTGGGCGTGAGTGAGGAGGCCGAGGGCTGGGCCGGCCAGGACACCAACGAGCTGACCGAGCCGGTCACGGCGCACGTCCGGGCGATCGACGCGATCAACCCTGCGGACCTCGGCTTCCGCGACGCGATCAGCGGCGGCGTGCTCGCCGTCAACGTCAACCCTGGCTCGGGCAACCCGATCGGCGGCCAGACGGTCGCGATGAAGTGCTGGGGCCGCACCGTCGACCAGATGGTGCTGCGCCAGCCGTCAGGGATGAAGTCCGCGCTCGGCGAGAACCCGAAGCGGGTATACGGCGAGCAGAAGAAGACGCCGAGCACCCGCCTCGGCACGGCCGCGGTGATCCGCGGCGCCCTCGTCGACGCCGCGAACTACCTGCAGCGGATCGACGCCGAGCAGGCCAAGCCAGCGGCGGACCGCAAGCCCGTCGACCGCGACCTCAAGCTCGAGGCGCTCGGCATGGTGCTGCGGAGGGAGATCCCGTGGCGGCAGCACTGCCACCGGGCGGACGATATCGCGACCGCGATCAGGATCGCCGACGAGTTCGGCTACGACCTGGTCATCGACCACGGCACCGAGGCCCACCTGCTCGCCGACATCATCGCGGCGCGCGACATCCCGGTGATCATCGGGCCGCTATTCACGAGCAGGTCCAAGGTCGAGCTTCGCAACCGGTCGCTCGCCAACCCCGGCCGGCTGGCCAGGGCGGGCGTGACGATCGCGATCACGACGGATCACCCGGTCGTCCCGATCAACTTCCTGGTCCACCAGGCATCGCTCGCGGTCAAGGACGGCCTCGACCGGGACACCGCGCTGCGGGCGCTGACGATCAACCCGGCCAGGATCGCGGGCATCGACGACCGGCTCGGCTCGATCGAGCCAGGTAAGGATGCCGACCTGGTGATCTGGTCGGGTGACCCGCTCGACGTGCTGAGCCGGGCGGTGCGCGTGTTCATGGACGGCGCCGAGATCTACAGCTACTCCGGCGGCGAGGCGCACTTCGCCGAGCTGTGCAGGCCGGCGCCGTACGCCTCGCGCCGCCCTGGCATGTGTTGCCTGTACGGTGTAGATTCCCGATAAAAGTAGAACGCGTTCTAGTTATCGGGAGCCTGCGATGGTCGCATCGATCAAGCCGTACCGGGACGAGCTCGGGCTGACCGACGGGCTCCTGCTGATCGACGGGCAGTGGCAGGAGGCCCAGGACGGAAAGGTCTGGAGCCACCGCCATCCGGCGACCGGGGAGGACGTCGCCTCGTTCCCGGTCGCCGCCCCCGCCGACGTCGACCGCGCGGTCCGGGCGGCGCGCCGGGCGTTCGATGACGGGCCCTGGACGCGCGCCAGGGCGGGCGAGCGCGGCCGGGTCCTGCGCACGATCGCCGACCTGGTCCGCGCGCACGGCGACGAACTGCTGAGACTGCAGGCGCTCGACAACAGCGTCCCGCTGAGCTTCGGCTCGATCTACGCCACCTCGTCCGGATTCGTGGCCGACGTCTTCGATCACCACGCTGGCTGGGTGGACAAGCTGGGCGGCGAGACCCTCCCGCCGCACCAGGGCGGCGACCACCTGGTGATGACGCTCCGCGAGCCGATCGGGGTAGTCGGTGCGGTAATCCCGTGGAACGCGCCGCTGATGCTGTTCGCGCAGAAGGTCGCCCCGGCGCTGGCGGCGGGCTGCACCGTGGTGCTCAAGCCGTCGGAGTACGCGACCTTCGCCGTGCTCAGGCTCGCCAGGCTGATCACCGAGGAGTCGGGCCTGCCGCCAGGCGTCCTGAACATCGTCACCGGCCCCGGTGACCCGACCGGCGACGCGTTGATCAGCCACCCCATGGTCAATAAGCTGTCCTTCACCGGAAGCCGGGCGGTGGGCAGGAAGATCATGCTCGCGGCGGCGGACGGCTTCAAGCGGGTCAGCCTCGAGCTCGGCGGCAAGAGCCCGGCCCTGGTCTTCCCCGACGCCGACGTGGCGACGGCGGCCGCGGTGACGATGGGCACCGTCACGCTCGGCCTGTCCGGGCAGGCCTGCGTGGCACAGACCAGGGCGCTGGTGCACCGGGACAAGGTCGACGAGTTCCTCGGGATGGCCGGAGTGATCGCCTCGATGGTGAGCTACGGGGATCCGTTCGACCTCGCGACGACGTCAGCGCCGCTGATCAACGCACGCCAGGTTGACCGGGTACTCGGACTGATCGCCAGCGGCCAGGCCGACGGCGCCACGCTCGTGTCGGGCGGGACCAAGGCGGAGGGCGATCTCGCCGCGGGCAATTTCGTCACGCCGACCCTGTTCACCGACGTGACCAACGATATGTCCATTGCCAGGGAGGAGATATTCGGGCCAGTATTGGCGGTTATTCCGTTTACCAACGAAGACGAGGCCGTGCGAATCGCCAATGAGACCGAGTATGGCCTGTCGGCCACGGTATGGACATCAGATGTACGTCGGGCAATGCGACTGACAAAGGCGATACGTGCTGGCACCATAGGCATTAACGGCTTCCAGATCGAGCCGCACGCCGCGTTCGGCGGATACCGCGAGTCAGGCCTCGGCCGCGAGGGCGGGCGAGCAGCGATCGAGTCCTATACAGAGCTGAAAACCGTCATGCTGCCGCTTACCGACGAGATGATGTAAGCGCAGCTAGCCGATGTCCGGCGGGTGGAGCTTGCCCTGAAGGGCGAGCCCACCCGCCGGCTGCCAAGCCGGTGAGCGGGTTGGCTATCGAATCCGGACGCTAGTCCGGATGCGGGCGCCTATGGCACAGTCCTGACTGTGCCGTTGGACGATCTGCCGGACTGGTTGCCGGCTTGGTGTCTGGATCATCTGGGCAGGGAACCCACTGGCGTCCTGTTCCGGCTGCAGCAGGTCTCAATGGTGTTCGGTCTCCGGTTGCGCGGTGGCATGGACGTGGTCGTCAAGGCGCGCACCGATGACGGCCGGGCTCTGTCGTGCGTCGCGGTACAGGCACTGCTGGCCGAGCGCGGGTTTCCGTGTGCTCGGCCCCTTACGCCGGTGGTCGCTGTCGGTTCGCTCGCTGTACACGCCGAGGAGTTCCGGCCCGGCGGCGAGGTGTTGCACGGGGACTCGCCGGAAGTGGCCGGGCGCTGCGCCGAGGTGTTCGCCCGGCTGATGGGCGAACTGGCCGACGTGACCGTCACGGCGCCGCTGCCGAATCCGCCTTGGGTGCGCTGGGACCACGCCGATTCCGGGGTGTGGCCGGCGATCGACTGCCTCGATAACCTGGACCAGCGCACCGTGCCCGGCTACCTCGTCGACACGGCCATTCGGGCCCGGGAGCGGCTGCTGGCCGCTGGCCTGCCGTGCGTGCTGGGCCACGCCGACTTCGAGGCGCAGAACCTCCGGTGGCACGGTCGGGAAGTGTGGGCGGTGCATGACTGGGACAGCCTGGCATGGCAACCGGAGGCGGCGCTGGCGGGAGCGGCGAGTGGGGCGTTCGCCAGCTCAGGGCCGCCCACGCTGGCGCCGATCGAAAGCTCCGAGGCGTTCCTCGTGGCTTATCAGGACATTCGTCGGCGCGTTTTCACGACCGTGGAGCAGGAGATCGCGTGGGCGGCCAGCTTGTGGATGGCGGCCTACAACATATGGGAGGCACTGCATGGCGCCACCCCGCTGTCCGGCGATGCGCTCCGCGAACAAGCAGCCGAACGCCTCCGCCGGGCTAATGCCTAACACCAGCATGCAAATCCAGCGAGCGCCGACCCAGCATCGCCATTCAGCCGGCGGCAGGAGCGAGCCCGCCGGCCGGGTAATACGAGCCGATAATGTCGGCCGCCGTGGGCATCGGGGGAGTCGCGACGCGGTCGGCCGAGTCCCGGCCGAATTCCTTGAATGCCGAGAGCTCAGGCAGCGGATTCGACCCGTCGGGTGTCTCGGCGGTCGAGATGTGCACGAATGACACTCCGTCGGCGAGGCGCACGACCTTGTATTCGACGTTGCCCGGCCGCTCGGCACGCAACTGGTCGAAGACCGCCTCGATCAGGCGCACGTGCTCGGCCATGGCCTCGGGCTTGACCTGGTAGCTGACGACCACGCTGGTGATCACGGAGTTCTCCCGCCGTCGAATACGGTAAGTTGCATCATGCAACTGACAACCTAGCGATAGTCAGTAGCATGATGCAATGCACAGATCGAACCTTGCCGCGCTCCCTTGCTCGTTGGCCAGGACGCTTCAGGTGGTCGGCGAGTGGTGGACGCTGCTCGTGCTGCGCGATGTCTGCTTCGGCTGGAACAGGTTCGAGGAGATCCACGATCATCTCGGCATCGCGCGGAACATGCTCACGGCGCGACTGGACACTCTCATTGCGCACGGCCTGGTCGAACGCCACCGCTATTGCGAGCGCCCCGCGAGGTATGAGTACCTGGCGACGGAGAAGGGCAGCGACCTGGTTCCGGCGCTGCTGGCGCTGGTGGCCTGGGGCGATCGCTGGACGGCCACCGATGGCCCGCCGGTCCTGTTCTCGCACGCGGCCTGCGGGCACGACACGGTCGCGAGCGTCGTCTGCTCGGCGTGCGCCGAGCCGCTGGCCCGCGCCGACGTCGGGTTTCGGCCGGGTCCCGGCAGCGTCGAGCCGGGCGGGCTAGCCGGGCGGGCCGGCGCCGGTCACGGATAGGCCATAATGTCGCGAGCGCCCGAGGGGAGAACCATGAGCGACAGCTTCAGCGCCGAGTTGTGGGACGGTATCACCGGCATCTACGGCGCGATCCTGGATCATCCGTTCCTCGCGGGAATGACCGACGGCAGCCTGCCCGCCGACGCGTTCACGTTCTACGTGATCCAGGACGCTCTTTACCTGCGGAAGTACGCCCAGGCGCTGGCGGCGGTCGCCACCCACGCGCCGGACGCGGCGCAAACCGAGCTGTTCGCCAGGCACGCGGCGGGGATCGTCGCGGTCGAGATGAGCCTGCACGACACGCTGCTGGCCGACCTGGACATCGACCCAGGCGCGGTCGATGCCACCGAGGAGGCGCCGACCACGCTGGCGTACAACAGTTACCTGATCGCCGCGACGCAGGGCGGCTCCTACGCCGAGGGAGTCGGCACCGTGCTGCCGTGCTACTGGATCTACGGCGAGGTCGGCAAGCACCTGCTCGGCCGCGGCTCGCCGAATCCCAGGTACCAGAAGTGGATCGACACCTACGGCGGCGAGGAGTTCGACGCCGAGGTCAGGGACGTCATCGCGGTCACCGACACGCTCGGCCCGCAGCTGTCGGCGACCGAGCGCTCGCGCGTGCACCGGCATTTCCGCGCCACGAGCCGGTACGAGTGGATGTTCTGGGACATGGGCTACCGCAAGGAGGCCTGGCCGGTCTGACCGGGCCGGGCTATCTCACGGCCAGCCGGGCCGCGGCTCAGCTGACGGTCAGCGTGATGTCGGTGCCGGTGAGCGCCTTGCTGACCGGGCAGCTCGCCTTGGCCTCCTGGCCGATCCTGGCGAAGTCCTCGGCGCCGACGCCATGGGCGGACCCGCTGACTGTCAGCGAGATGCCGCTGATCCGAAAGCCGCCCGCCGGGTCCGGGCCGAGCCTGACGTCCGCGGTGACCTCAAGCGACTGCCCGCTGCCGCCCGCCGCGCCGAGCATGGCGGAGAACTGCATGGCGAAGCACGCGGTGTGGGCGGCGGCAATCAGTTCTTCCGGGCTGGTGGTGCCGTCGGCGTCCTCGGCCGCCCGCTTGGGGAAGTTGACCTCGTAGCTGCCGACCCCGGAACTGACCAGCGCGACCGTGCCGGTGCCGTCCTCCAGTCCGCCGTTCCAGGTCGTGCGGGCGGTGCGCGTGGGCATGGTTTCTCCTTCGCCGGGCGGGTGCTGACCTGTCCAGCTTGCCACCCGTCAGGGTGCCGCGAGCTTCCGGTGATCCCAGGAGATCGTTCTGGCCGGCTCGACGCTGTAGCCGCAGCGCTTGCGCGCGGCGTGCTCGACGTACTGGCTGAGCGCGTCCGCGCTCGGCGGCCGCCATCGCACCGCCGATCACGCGCGGTGATCCGGCGGCCGATCTCGGCGATCGACGGCCGGGTCCTCGATCCGGCGCACAGTTCCCTGGACCAGGACGCCGCGCAGGTCGAAGTATTCCTCGCCGTCCTCGACCAGGCATGAGATCCGCGGGTCGCGCTCGAGGTTCAGCGCCTTCTGCGACTTGCGGTAGGTCCAGAACGTGATCAGCCCGTCGATGAGGACGTAGTACATGGTGACCAGGTGCGGGTACCCGTCAGGCCCGTTGGTCGCCAGCTGCACCTTGCGCCCGACGGCAAGCAACTCGATCGCCTCGTCGTCGGTCATCGCGACCTGGTCGCGCTGCTTCACGAGGCACCGCCCGAGCCGCCGAAGCCGATGGTCGCGCTCGGCCAGGGACAGCGTGTCCTCGCAGGCGAATCCCGCGCCGCTCGGCTCGTCGCCGAAGGACGGGCCGAGCGCGGCCGTGACCGAGTCGAGCGTCCACATCCCGTCCGCCGAGCCGTGCTCCGCGGCGCGGAACACGGTCCGCATCCGCGGCGGGTCGAGGACGGCGGCCACTCCGCCGTGCACGACGAACACCTCGCCGTTGATCGCCGCCGCGGCCGGGCCGGCCAGGTAGGTGACGAGCGGTGCCACGTGCTCGGGCGCGAGCGGGTCCACCGCCCCCTCCGGCGCCGTGCCCATCAGGTCCGCCGTCATGTCGGTCCGCGCCCGCGGGCAGATCGCATTGGCGCGGACGCCGTACCGCGCGCAACTGCGCGCCGTGGTGACGGTGAGCGCCACGATGCCGGCCTTGGCGGCCGCGTAGTTCGGCTGGCCAGCCGAGCCGAGCAGGAACGCCTCGGACGAGGTGTTGACGATCCTGGCGTAGACCGGCCCGCCCGCCCGCTTGCTCTGCTCGCGCCAGTAACCGGTCGCCAGCCGGGTGGTGATGAAATGGCCGCGCAGGTGCACGCGCAGCACCAGGTCCCACTCCTGCGGCGACATCGTGAAGACCATCCGGTCGCGCAGCACTCCGGCGTTGTTCACCACGATGTCGAGCCCGCCGAACGTAGTCGCAGGGCCGCAGCGAGCATCGCCTCGCCGGTCGCCCAGTCGCCGACGTCGCCCTCGCATGACGACAGCCTGCCCGCCCGCCGCGGTGATCTCGTCGGCGACCGCGTGCACGGCCGGGCACGGCAGGTCGTTGAGCACCACGGCCTGGCGCCGGCCGCGGCGAGCGCGATCGCCTCGGCGCGGCCGAGGCCGTTGCCCGGCCCCGGTGACGATCGCCGTCCTGCCGTCCAGAGTCAGGCCGTGGGCCATGTTAAGCGACTCCTTGTGATCTGGCAGTCAGCGGCGGTCGGGCGAGCGCGTCCGGTCAGTAGCCGGGCCCCGACAGGATGCCGCCATCGGCCACGAACTCGCTGCCGGTGCAGTACGACGAGTCGTCCGAGGCCAGGAACGCGACCAGCCGCGAGATCTTCGACCGACTTGCCGAACCTGCCGAGCGGGAGTGCCTTGAGGTACCGCTCGCCGCGCTCGGGGTCCATGGTCGTCGGCCGTCTCCAGCACCATCCGGGTGAGGATGCCGCCGGGGTGCACCGAGTTGACCCTGATGCCGAACTGGCCGAGTTCCTGCGCGGCCGCCTTTGTCATGCCGCGGACCGCGAACTTGCTCGCCGTGTAGGCCGAGCAGCTCGGCGGCGCCGGTCAGGCCCTCGATCGAGGAGATGTTCACGATCGACCCGCCGCCTGCGGTCTTCATCGGCTCGATCACCGACTTCATGCCCAGCCAGCAGCCGACCGCGTTGATGTCCATGATCCGGCGGAACTCCGCGAGCGGCATCTCGCTCGATCGAGCCGAACGCCAGCACCCCGGCGTTGTTGACCAGGATGTCGAGCCGGCCGAACGTTCCAGTGGCGCGTGGCGACGGCGACCGCCCAGTCCGCCTCGCTGGTGACGTCGTGATGCAGGTAGCGGCAGTCTCGGAGCCGAGCTTGTCGGCGACGGCCTGGCCGAGCCTCGTCGAGAACATCGCCGAAGACGACCTTGGCGCCCTCGGCGACGAAGTGCCTGACGTGCGACTTGCCCATGCCCCTGGCGCCGCCGGTGATCAGCGCCACCTTGCCGTCGAGCCGGCCCATCCGCTGCTCCTGATCCTGGGGCGCCGGCGAGGGCGCTGGCCGCTGGTCCTGGCCTGGTCTGATCCGGGAAACCAAATGCTTGGCTCTGGTGGGAGGATAACAGCGGCTGCAGCGATCCGCAGGCGAGCGACACTGCAGGTGTTTTGTCGGCATATGGCCGAGCCGGTCGGCTCCGCGTCCACGCGCGCGATGCCAGAATGGTGGCCATGACGACCATGAGCACAGGAGAGCAGCGGCGAGGAGGTGACCGGGCCGGCCGCGATCGACCTGCGCGGCGTTCATAAGCATTTCGGAAAGGTCAGGGCCGTTCGCGGCGTCGACCTGGCGATCGCGCCCGGCGAGATCGTCGCCTTGCTCGGCCCGAATGGCGCGGGCAAGACCACCACGATCGACATGATCCTCGGCCTGTCGCAGCCGACCGACGGCCAGGTCTCGGTGTACGGGCTGCACCCGCGGCAGGCGATCGAGCGCGGGCTGGTCTCCGCGGTCATGCAGACCGGCGGGCTGCTCAAGGACCTCACGGTCGAGGAGACCGCCAGGTACACGGCAAGCCTGTTCGCGACCAGCACGCCGGTCGGGCGAAGTGCTGCGCAGGGCGGGCATCAGCGACATCGCGGACCGCAGGGTCGGCAAGTGCTCGGGCGGCGAGCAGCAGCGGCTGCGGTTCGCGATGGCGCTGCTGCCCAACCCGGAGCTGCTGATCCTCGACGAACCGACCACCGGCATGGACGTCGAGGGACGCCGCGATTTCTGGGCCGCGATCGCAAGGACGCCGAGCAGGGCAGGACCGTCCTGTTCGCGACGCACTACCTGGAAGAGGCCGACGCCTACGCGGACCGGATCGTCCTGCTGCGCCAGCGGCGAGATCGTCGCCGACGGCACCGGGCGCGGAGATCAAGGCGCTCGCGTCCGGCCGGACAGTGCGGGCCACGCTGCCAGACGTGCCGACGAGGCGGCGCTGCGCGCCATTCCCGGCGCTGACAGCGTGGAGGTGCGCGGCGAGACCGTGCTGATCCACGCCAAGGACAGCGACGCGGTAGCCAGGTACCTGCTGACCGCGACGGCGGCCAAGGACCTGGAGATCAACACCCGCGGGCTCGAGGACGCGTTCATCGCGCTGACCAGCGACGACGCACGGCTGGAAATCGGCGGCCAGGACGCCCGGGCACGGGAGGCTCCCGATGAGCGCCCCGACACGTTCCGGCCGAGCGACGTCGGCCGTCAAGCGGCCGCCGAGCCTCGGCGGTGTCAACACGACCGTGCTCGGCCTGGAGATCCGCGGCTGCTGCGCAACCGGCGGACGGTGATCTTCGCGCTGGTGATCCCGGCCGTGTTCTTCCTGCTGTTCGGGCTGAACAAGGCCTACGCGCACGGGTCGGCCGGGCACGGCAACGTGTCGGCGTTCATCATGGTCAGCATGGCGCTGTACGGCGCGGTCCTGGCGACCACCTCGGGCGGGGCGATGGTCTCGATCGAGCGCGCCGCCGGGTGGAGCCGCCAGCTGCGGCTGACCCCGTTGTCGCCGGTGGCCTACATCGTCATCAAGATGCTGACCGCCATGGTGCTCGGGGCGGCCGCGGTGATCGCCGTCTATGTCGTCGCCAAGATCTCCGGCGTGCCTGCGATGAAGCCGGGCTATGCCTAGCTGTGGTTCGTCACCCCGTTCTGCGTCTGGATCGGCTCGCTGGTCTTCGCCGCGTTCGGCCTGTTCATGGGCTACCTGCTGCCGACCGAGAACGTCATGCAGTTCCTCGGGTATCGCGCTGATGCTGTTCGCCTTCGGCGGCGGGCTGTTCATCCCGCTGAGCACGTATCCGCACGTGCTGCAGATGCTGGCCAAGTTCACGCCGCTGTACGGGCTGAACCAGCTGGTGCACGCGCCGCAGCTCGGCGGCAGCGTGCACATGAAATGGGTGCTGAACGCGGTCGCCTGGCTGGTGATCTTCGCCGGCCGGGGCGATCTGGCGGTTCCGCAAGGACACGGCGCGAGTCTGAGGGAGTAACGTGACTGATCGATTTCGCGGCCGGCACGCCGGTGGCCGGCGACCTGGACGTGCGCTGGAACTATGGCGCCGCCTGGCGAGCCGCCGATCCAGGTGCACGCCTACGACCCGCACACCTACGTGCTCAGGCAGTCGAAGGCGACCAACTACGAGGCGCCATTCCTCTACCTGTTGTTCGGCAATGAGCGCGCGATTCTGCTGGACACCGGGGCCACCGAGGCGGAGTCGTGTTCCCGCTCCGGCAGACGGTCGACGGGCTGATCGACGGCTGGCTCGCCGAGAACCCGCGCGAGGGCTACGAGCTCGTCGTCGCGCACACCCACGCGCACGGCGACCACGTGGCGGGCGACGGGCAGTTCGCCGGGCGCCCGCTGACGACCGTGGTCGGCACGCGAGGCCGAGGCGGTCGGCGAGTTCTTCGGCTTCACCCTGGCCCGCCGAGGTCGTGCGGTTCGACCTCGGCGGCCGGGTGCTCGACGTGACCGGGATTCCCGGCCACCAGCCCGCCGTCGTCGCGATCTTCGACCCGTGGAGCGGGTTCCTGCTGACCGGCGACACGGTCTACCCGGGTCGGCTCGTACGCGCTCGACTTCCCGTCGTTCGTCGACAGCCTGGACCGGCTGGCGGACTTCGCCGCGGCCAGGCCGGTCACGCACGTGATGGGCTGCCACATCGAAATGACCAGAAAGCCGGGGCGCGACTACCCGCTCGGGGCGCAAGTACCAGCCCGACGAGCCGCCGCTGCAGATGACGGTCGCCCAGCTGGTCGCGGTCCGCGACGCGGCCAGGGCCGCGGCCGGCAAGCCGGGCGCGCACGACTTCGACGACTTCATTATCTTCAACGGACCGTGCGCGGACGGCCGTCGTCCGGCAGCTTGCTCGCGGCGCCTGGCGCGCGTCTGACCAGGCAAGACGCGCCCTGACCGGCGCCGTCACGCCCTGCCCGGCGCCGCCTGACCAGGCAGGACGCGCCCTGACCGGCGCCGGCTGACCAGGCAGGACGCGCTCCTGACCGGCGCCATCGCGCACTGACCGGCCCCACCGCGCCCATCCGCTCCTGGACTTCATGATCACGGTTGATTACCTGCGCATATCGACGGAAACCCACCGTGATCATGAAGTCCAGCTCGGGAGGGACGCCACGGGGGCGCGGTGGTGTTTACAACGCTGGTCGGCTGGGCGACGATGAACGGGCGGCCGGCGCAGACGCGCTCAGGGCTAACAGATTGGCGGGCTCGTGGCTGTCTTTCATCACGCGACGACGTACTTTTTCCTGGCGGTCTTCGCCGTTATCTGGGGTTTCAACTTCTTTATGCGGCGGGCCGCGCGGCGCAGGCGGCGCCAGGCTTGGGGCGATAACTACGGCGGACCGTACGGACCCGACCAGCGTGGCCACGGCGGCCACCACGGCGGGTTCGGCGGGTTCGGCGGTGGCGGCGGTCACGGTGGCGGTCATGGCGGCGGCCACCACGGCGGTTTCGGCGGCGGCGGTGGAGACAGCGGCGGCGGCGGCGGTGGCGGTGGCGGTGGCGGCGGTCACCACGGGTAACCGCTAGCCCGGGCGGCCTGCCTGGCGGGGACAATGGGGTCATGACCGGAACCGGGTCAGTCAGCGAGGCCGTCGGCGGCGTGCCAGCGGCCGGGTTGCGTCCGTATATCGCCGGCTACAGCGGCTACCGGGAGGCAGGGGTGCCCCCGGCCAGGCACGCTGGCCTACCGTCGCCATTCCTGACCCTGATCTTCACGATCGACGAGCCGCTGACCGTGGCCGCCCATCCCGATCCCGGTCAGCCGGGTGGGGTGTTCCTGACGCTGGCCGGCGGGTTGCACACGGCTCCCGCCCTGATCACCCACGAAGGCCGCCAGTCCGGCATCCAGGTGGCGCTGAGCCCGCTCGGAGCCCGCGCCTTCCTCGGCTGCCCGGCCGTCGAACTGGCGAGCATCGACGTCGAGGCCAGCGAGGTCTGCGGCGCGCTGGCCACCGAGATTCAGCAACGGATCCAGGCGGCGGCGACCTGGCCTGATCGATTCGCGGTGCTCGACGAGGTCCTGGTGCGCCGTCTGCAGGCGCACCACGACGACGGCGGCCCGGGCATCAGCGCCGAGGTCGCCTTCGCCTGGCAGCGGCTGGTCGCGACCGGGGGAACCGTGCCGGTGTCGGATGTCGCCGCCGAGACCGGATGGAGTGCCAGGCACCTGCGCGCCAGGTTCGGCGCCGAGTTCGGGCTGACCCCGAAGGCGGCGGCCAGGGTGGTGCGGTTCGACCGGTCGAGGCGACTGCTGCAGCGTCGGGCGGTCGCGGGCGGGCGGCTTGACCTGGCCGGGCTCGCCGCGCACTGCGGCTACTACGACCAGGCCCACCTGGATGCCGACTTCCGTGTGCTCGCGGGCGCGCCGCCCACCGCCTGGCTGGCGGCAGAGTTCCGAAATCTCCAAGCCAGCGCGCCGGTACCGGGGCGACGCTGAGACCATGACGCAGAACACACCACCACCGCAGGTCTGGCCGACGCTGCGGGCCAAAGACGCCCGCGCGCTGATTAAGTTCCTCGTCGACGCCTTCGGCTTCGAGGAGACCGTCGTCTACGGCGACGGGGACCGGGTCGATCATGCCCAGCTGTCCTGGCCGCAGGGCGGGGGGATCATGCTCGGGTCGATGCGGGACTCAGTAGAGGTCGATCACTGGCCGGTCCCGCCGGGCAGCTTCGGCGCCTACGTAGTCACCGACGACCCAGATGGCCTGCACGCCCGCGCCGTCAAGGCCGGGGCCGATGTCATCATGGACCTGCACGAGACCGACTACGGGTCGCGAGATTTCGCGGTCCGCGATCCCGAGGGCAACCGCTGGTCCTTCGGCACGTACCGAGGCGAGCCGAGGAACGCGGGTTAGTCCGGCGGCTCCGAACCCTGACCGCATCCCGTCAACGACGACGGCAGCCTTCCGGCTGCCGTCACGAGGGCAGCCATTCCGGCGGCCGTCAAGAGGGCAGCCAATCCGGCTGCCCTCTTGACGAATTTGTTTGGAAAGTATACGAACTAACCAGGCCGTTAGAGGGAAGCGGAACTAGCGCCGTCCACATTCGGACTGCGGGGGTGGCCGAGCGTGGCAGGACGCGGAGAGGTCGCCGACGATGAGAGCTGCTCTGTACCGTAATTCCGTGATCTGGACGGCGGCCGCACTCGCCGTCGCGTCGCTAGCCGCGGCATCGAGCGCGCAGGCGGCCAGGGCTCAACCAGCCCGGCCGGCCTGCCCGGCAGCGCTGGCACTGCCCGCCGCCTCGCCCTCGTCTCCCGGCGCCTCGGACATCTCCAACCTCGGCACAGGCGGCTGGAAAGTACTGAGCAGCGCGACCGCCACCCAGACGGGGGCGCAGATCTCGACCCCGGGCTTCAATACCTCGAGCTGGCTGCCGGTCGCCAACGACGATGCGGGCGCGCCGGGCACCGAAGTCGAGGCGCTGGCCCAGAACGGCCTCTGCCCGGGCGACACCGCCCTGCAGCCGGTGAACCAGTCCTCGGGCGGCGCGCAGAGCGTGTTCTTCGCCACCAACATGCAGCTGTGCTACGGGTCTATGAGCAGGATCGGGCCGGTCACCGTCAACGCGTTCGCCGTCCCGTGGTGGTGGCGCACCGACTTCACTCCGAACCTGGCCACGGGCCAGACCGCGACGCTCATCGTCAATGGCGTGATCGGCTCGGCCAACGTCTGGGTGAACGGCAGCGAGGTGGCCACGTCATCGACCGTCACCGGCGCTTACACGAGCTTCACGTTCAACATCACCAGCCACCTGGTGTCCGGCACGAACTCGCTGGCGATCGAGGTCAACCCCAACGACCCGACCTCGATGTTCACGACCGACAACGTGGACTGGACCCAGATCCCGCCGGACAACAACACCGGCATCCAGTTCCCGGTTCAGCTGCAACTCGACGGCGCGCTCGCGGTCGGCAACAGCCACGTCAACCAGTCCGACGCGGCCGACCTGTCCAGCGCCGCGCTGACGGTCAAGACCGACGTCACGAACGGCACGGCTGCTGCGCAGACCGGCACCGTGACCGCGACGATCACCCCGCCTGGCAACGGCACGCCGATCACCGTGAACCAGAGCGTCACCGTTCCGGCGAACACCACCCAGACGGTCTCGTTCACCCCGGCCAGTTTCCCCGCCCTGACCATCGCCAGCCCGCAGGTCTGGTGGCCCTATCAGCTCGGGCAGCAGCCGCTCTACACGCTCGGCGTCTCGGTCGCGCAGGGCGGCAACACGCTCAACTCCACCAGCGAGACCTTCGGGATCAGGACGGTCACCTCGTTCCTGACCGGCTCGAACGCAATCGAGCCGAGCGGCGCCCGCGCGTTCAAGATCAACGGCGTGCCCATCGTGATCAGGGGCGGCGGCTTCGATCCGAACCTGTTCCTGCACTACTCGGCGGCCGACACCGCCAAGCAGATCGCGCTGATGCAGTCCATGGGCCTGAACACGATCAGGCTCGAGGGCCACATCATGCCCGCTGACTTCTTCAACCAGATGGATGCGGCGGGCATCCTGATCAACGGTGGCTTCCAGTGCTGCGACGCCTGGGAGGTGGGCGGCACGCTCACCACCGCCCAGCAGGCGGTCTTGCAGAACTCGGCGCAGACGATCGGGACCAGCCTGCGCAACCACCCGAGCGTGTTCAGCTTCCAGTGGTCGGACAACCAGCCAACGTCGACACAGGAATCGGTGTCCATCGCCGGGTTCACCGCAGCGGACTTCTACCCGCAGACGTCGTTGATGGCCTCGGCCGAGTACAAGTCGACGGCCACGCTCGGCCCGGCGGGGCAGAAGGAGGGTCCGTACGACTGGGTGCCGCCGAACTACTGGTACGACAGCACGCATCTCGGAACCGACTCGACCGTGACTAACGCCGGCGCAGCCTGGGGCTACGACAGCGAGGAGAGCGCGGGCAACACCATTCCGACCCTCGACTCCCTGAACCGGTTCATGTCGGCCAGTGACCTGTCGAACCTGTGGCAGAACACCAAGTTCAACCAGTTCCACACCAACTACGAGCCACGCTGCAAAGCGACGGGCTATGCCTTCGGCACGCTGTGCCATTTCGACACCGCGCTGAGCAGCAGGTACGGGGCCTGGTCCGGCCTGAACCAGTACGTCGAGGAAGCCCAGGCGCAGGACTACGAGAACGTCCGGGCACAGTTCGAGGCCTTCATCGCCCACGCGAACGCCACGCCGCTGCCGTCGACCGGGACGATCTACTGGCAGATGAACAAGGGCTGGCCGAGCCTGCTTTGGGAGCTGTACAACAGCGACGGCGACCAGGCGGGCAGTTACTTCGGCGCCCAGGAGGCCAACCGGTCGCTGCATGCGCTCTACGCCCTCGACAACGGCACCGTCACCCTCGACAACCTGAGCAACGTGACCCAGTCAGGATTGTCGGTGGAGGCCAAGGTGTACAACCTGGCCGGGACGCTGCTCAACGACCAGACGGCCGGCAATATCAGCCTGACCAGCCAGCAGGTCAAGACCAACGTCCTGACGCCGACGGTGCCGACCGGCAATCCGGTCCAGGTTTACTTCGTCGAGCTCGTGCTGAAGCAGAACGGCTCATTCGTGGACCGGAACGTGTACTGGCTCTCGACTCAGCCCGACGTCGTGAACTGGACCAAGACGCTCGGCCAGCCGCAGGGCACGGTCTCTACGTACGCGAACCTGACGTCGCTGCAGACGCTGCCGGCGTCAACCGTCTCGGTCACGGCCGCGACGACCCACCAGGCCGGCCCGGGCGGCGACCTGACCACCTCGGTGACCATCACGAACACGTCAGCCTCGACGGTCTCTTTCCTGCTCCGCGCCGATGTCCGTCGGGGCACCGCGGGCGGCCAGGAGCTGGCGGGTGACAACGAGCTGCAGTCCTCGATCTGGGCAGGCAACGACATCACGCTCTTCCCAGGCGAGTCGCAGACGCTGACCGTCTCCTACACAACGTCTGACCTGCAGGGCAATACCCCGGTGATCAGCGTCTCCGGGTGGAACGTCGCCAAGACCGACCTCGCTGCGCCGGTTCCCTAACCGGCACGACAGCACCCAGAGCATGACAAATCAGAAGATCTAGTCGAAGGAGTCAGGCGTGAAGCTTCGCTACCGGCTCGCCATGGCCGCGTCGGCGGCCGCCCTCGTCGTCGGGGGGCCCGCCGCCGCACCAGCGCTGGCCGCCAACACACCGTTGCCGGCCCATGTGTACGCGCCGTACTACGAGACGTACCTCGCCCCGAACACACCGAGCCTCGCCGCGACTTCGCAGGCTTCCGGCGCCAAGTACTTCACGCTGGCGTTCCTGCAGTCGACCGGCAAGCACTCGTGCAGCCTGGAGTGGAACGGCAGCTCGTCGCAGCCGCTCAACTACTACGCCAGCGACA
The DNA here is from genome assembly GCA_963720595.1 of uncultured Actinomycetota bacterium. Classification (GTDB taxonomy): domain Bacteria; phylum Actinomycetota; class Actinomycetes; order Streptosporangiales; family Streptosporangiaceae; genus Chersky-822. Next base: position 775,375 of record CAVRFY010000002.1, read on the forward strand.
TCGCCGCACTGCGTGCCGCTGGCGGTGACGTGATCCCGTCCTTCGGCGGCTACAGCGCCGACCAGGGCGGCACCGAAATAGCCGTGTCCTGCGCCGACGTGAACTCGATCGCCGCGGCCTACGAATCGGTCATCACGACATTGGGCGTGACGAGACTGGACATGGACGTCGAGGCCAAGGCGCTGAATAACACCGCGGCCAATGACCGGCGTAACCAGGCGATCGCGCTAACCGAGCAGTGGGCGGCCGCGAATGGCATCCCGCTGCAGATCCAGTACACGATCCCGGTCGAGCAGTACGGCCTCGACCCCAATGGCGAGGCTGTGCTCCAGAGCGCCGTCACCGACGGCGCCACGGTGACGTCGGTCAACATCATGGTCTTCGACTACTACATCGCCGGCGAGGGTGTGGTGAACATGGGCCAGGCGGCGATCAACGCGGCGAACAACACGCACGCTCAGCTGACCAGCATCTTCACCACGCTGTCCTCGGCGCAGATCTGGAACATGGAGGCTATGACGCTGCTGCCGGGGATCGACGACTACCCGAAGAAGACCGAGGTCACGTCGCTGGCCGACACCCAGGCGATGCTGAATTTCGCCAACCAGCAGAACATGAACTTCCTGTCGATCTGGGCGATCCAGCGCGACAATGGCGGCTGCCCGGGTTCGACCGACAGCAACACCTGCTCCGGCATCACGCAGAACACCTGGGACTTCAGCCACCTGCTCGAGCCTTTTACCCGATGACGATGAGCCAGCGCGAGCCGACGCGATTTGCCGGATGAAGATACCGGTGAATCGTCCCGCTCGGCCCGCGCTGGCGGCCGCCGCACCCGCGGTGACCCTCCTCGCGGCGGCGGGTCGCGCGGCGGACTCCGCCGTCGATCCGTATACCATCGGCGTGCCGCCCGCCTGCCGGTGACCTCCTGGTCGGCTCGCCCTGACCGACGCGATCACCCGGGTATTCACTCATGCCGAGAATGAGTAGCCGTGCTCAGGTGAAGGCCTGCCGGGACGGCAAGCATTGGATCCATGAGCACTCCATTGCGTCCACGGACCACCAACGCGTTCTACCTCCAGGCAGGGATCTCCTTCGGGGTCTCCCTCACCGTCACGATCATCGGCATCGGCTACCTGCACGACTCCCGGTGGGTTCGTGCGTTCCTCGGCCTCGGCCTGCTGTACGTCGTCACCTCGGCCTTCACGCTGGCCAAATGCATCCGCGACCGGCAGGAAGAGACCGAAGTCGTCAGCCGGGTCGACCAGGCCAGGCTGGACAAGCTGCTCGCCGAGCAGGACCTGTTGCGAGTCGAGGCGCTCTGACCGCCTACGCCGGACCCGCCACACCCCAGGCCGCCTCGGCTACCCCGGGCGGCCTTGATTTTTGTATGGCGAGCATGATGGCCTCCGGGCATTAGCGGGTCCTGGCACCTCGTCACGGCGCCCGCGCGAGAGGGCAGGTGCGGGCGATGAGCTATCTGGACTACTCGGGCAGGGACGACGTGCTGAGCGGTGGCGCGCGGATGATCCCGGTGCGCACCCCGGCAGGTCAGTTCCGGGTGTGGGTCAAGCGGGTGGGCAACAACCCCGATCTGAAGGTGCTGCTGCTGCACGGCGGGCCAGGGGCCACGCATGAGTACCTGGAGGCCTGCGACAGCTACCTGCCGGCCGCCGGCGTCGAGTACTACTACTACGACCAGCTCGGGTCGGGCTTCAGCGACCAGCCTGAAGACCCGTCGCTGTGGGAGGTCGACCGCTTTGTCGACGAGGTCGAGCAGGTCCGCATCGCGCTGGGCCTGAACAGGGACAACTTCGTCCTGTACGGCCAGTCATGGGGCGGGGTGCTCGCCATCGAGTACGCGCTTGCCCACCAGGAGCACCTGCGCGGGATGGTCGTGTCCAACATGATGGCGAGCGTGCCGGCCTACAACGCCTACGCCGAGCAGGTGCTGATGCCGGAGATGGACCAGGCGGCGCTGGCTGAGATCAAGTCGCTCGAGGCCAGCGGCGACATCGAGAGCCCCAGGTACATGGACTTGCTGAACGCGCAGCACTACGTCCATCACGTGCTGCGGATGCCGGTGTCGGACTGGCCCGATCCGGTGCAGCGGGCGTTCGCCCACATCAACCCCGCGATCTACGTGTCCATGCAAGGTCCCAGTGAGCTAGGGATCAGCGCCGATGCCAAGCTCGCCCAGTGGGATAGGACCGGCGATCTGGCGTCGATCACGGTGCCTGCCCTGGTCATCGGCGGCCGCTACGACACGATGGATCCGGCGCACATGGAGATGATGGCCGGCCTGCTGCCGGCCGGCCGCTACCTTTACTGCCCTGAAGGCAGTCACCTGGCCATGTACGACGACCAGCAGACGTACTTCGACGGCCTTATCGGCTTCCTGCACGACCTCGAGCGGGGCACGCTCTAGGCCCCAAATACCGCTTTTGCGCTTGACCGCGCACCCTGCGGCGCACAGCGGCCGGGCCGGGAGCACCACTAGGGGTTCACCGGGTGCGCCCTGGCACCACCAGGGGTTCACCGGGTGCGCGGATCCGCGGGCTAGAGCACCACCAGGGGTTCAGCGGGTGCGCGGACTCGCGGGCCGGAGCACCACCAGGGGTTCAGCGGGCCAAGGTTCGCCGCGAGTCCGCGGGTCAGCCGGGCGGGGCGAGGCCGCGCACGGCATCGACGGAGTCCAGGCCGGGCGGCGGGATGATCGCGATCACCGGGGTGTCGAGGCCGGCGTTGCGGTAAGCGTCGACGCGCTCCCGGCATGTGGCCAGGTCACCATAGATCACGAGGTCGTCGACGACCTCGTCGGGGATAGCGGCGCTAGCGCCGCGGCGGTCGCCGGCCGTCCATGCCTGGTGCATCGGCCGCAGCAACTCGCCGCGGCCGAGCCACTCGTGGAACGCGGCATACGCGGGCACAGTCAGGTATGCGGTGAGCAGCCGCCTGCCGATCGTCCTGGCCAGGTCCACGTCGGTGGTCGGGAGCACGAAGATCCGCGCGATCAGCTCGCAGTCGGGGCCTGCGGCCGCGCGCACGGCGGCCACGTCGGCCGGCGAGAGCCAGTTCGTGATCGCCGCGCCGGCCTCGTCCGCGGCGAGCTTGACCATCTGCGGGCGGAGCGCCGCCAGCGCCAGCCCTGGCGTGACCGCGGGCGGCCGTTCGAGCCGGAAGCCGCTGACCGTGAATGTCTCGTACTGCTCGGTGACCTTCTGCCCGGTCAGCGCGGCCCGCAGGAACCGCAGCGTGTCGCGGGAGCGCTGGTACGGCGCCTCGAACGGGACCGCGTTCCACTGCTCGACCACCACGGGCGTGGACGTGCCGATGCCCAGCACGAACCGGCCGGGCGCTAGGTCCGCCAGCGTCGCCGCGGTCATCGCCAGCAGCGCGGGCCCGCGCGTGTAGATCGCCGCGATCGCCGTGCCGAACCTGATCTGGTCGGTCCACTGCGACGCCAGGACCAGCGGTGTGAACGCGTCAATGCCGCTCAGCTCGGACGACCAGGCGTCGGTGTAGCCCAGGTCTGCCAGGGATGAAATGATCTCGCGCTGCTCGGTCAGCGTGCGACCCTGCAGCGGCAGCGTGATGCCCCAACGTGACGGGCGTGCCATCGTGTCCTCCTGGCGTCCGGGGTTCAGGCACAGATATCACAACCCGCCAGCCGAGTCGTGCGGCGGCCCGGCCGAGTCGTACGGCGGCCCAGCCGAGTCGTACGGCGGCCCGGCCGAGTCGTACGGCGGCCCGGCCGAGTACGGCAAAGCGGGGACTTTCCCACTACATCATTCGTAACCGGTATCTGGGCAGTGATGTGCCGGCGAAGGTGCTAGATTCGCCCCGAGCTACCACCTTCCGGGGCGGTGCCTCGCTCGCGCGGCAAGGTGGCCGCGCCTGGGTCACCCAGTGAAGGGGAAGCTGATGAGGTCGCGCACCCTCGTTGTCCGACGGGCCACCCTGGCCGCGACCGCCGGGACCGCAGCCATCCTCGCCGTCGCCGGGCTGGCCGGCCCGGCCGGAGCGCAGACCCCAGTTCCCGGAACCGGAGCGGCTGCGGCGCGACGCGGCCGGCTGGCGCGAACCCGTACTCCCCGGCCTCGGGCCACAGCTATCGGCACGGGGTCCTGCCCACGACCGGCAGGCTGCGCAAGATGCACCACTGGGCCATCGAGCACGCGGCCGTTTCCGCGGCGAAAAACTTCGAGAACCTGAGCTACGGCGGCGGCGTCCACGGCGTCGGCGTCACGACCGGACGCGAGAAGGTCTACTTCGTCTTCTGGGGATCGCAGTGGGGAGCCCAGGGCACCGATGGCCGCGGCGATGTCACGCTGGCCGGCGACCCGAGCGGCGAGGCACCGTACCTGCAGGAGCTGTTCAAGGGCCTGGGCACGGGCGGCGAGCGCTGGTCGGGCGTGATGACCCAGTACTGCGACGGCGTCGCCTTCAATGCGGCGTCCTGCCCGTCGAATTCGTTCCACGTGGCCTATCCGGCGGGCGGCGCGCTGGCCGGTGTCTGGGCGCATGAGTCGGGCGCTGCGCCCGCCAACGCGACCGGCAACCAGCTTGGTGCGGTGGCGGTCGCGGCCGCGCACCACTTCGGCAACCTCACGCAGGCCTCCAACCGCGACGCGCAGTACGTGATCATCTCGCCGACCGGGACGCACCCGGACGGGTTCAACACGCCGAACGGTCAGTTCTGCGCCTGGCACGACGACTCCGCCGACCCGAACCTGCCAGCGGGCCCGGTCCGCTCGAAGCTCGACCTCGCGTTCACCAACCTGCCCTACGTGACCGACCTGGGGCTGTCCTGCGGCCAGAACTTCGTTAACGCCGGGTCGGCCGGGCTGCTCGACGGCGCCTCGATCGTCGAGGGCCACGAGTACGCCGAGACGATCACCGACCAGCTCCCGGCGTTCGGCTGGACGAACACGTTCACCGGCGGCGCCGAGAACGGCGACCTGTGCGCGTGGAACACGGCGAACACCACCGGCGGCACCAATGACCTGACGCTCCCGACCGGGACCTTCGCGATGCAGTCCACTTGGGCGAACGACAGCGCTGGCGGCGGCTGCTCGTTCTCGCACCCGGTCGTGGACAACAACTGGGTGCTCAACGGCGGATTCGAGACGGGCACGCTCGCGCACTGGACGGCGCACGGGGCGGCGACCGCGATCGTGACGGCGGGTACGCATGCGGGCAAGGATGCGGCGCGGCTCGGCCGGTCCACGCCGACCGCCGGCAACTCGAGCATCAGCCAGACGTTCACGGCGCGCGGCACTCAGCTGTCGTTCTGGTACAACGGCAAGTGCCCGGACACGGTTGCCGATTCGTGGGCCTTCGCCACGCTCACCGACAACACCACCCACGCGAGCGTCACCGTGCTGGCCAACACGTGCAGTGCGCACGCGGGCTGGCGCCAGGTCAGCGACACCGTGGTGGCCGGACATTCCTACACGCTGAAGGTGGTCAGCCACGATGACGGCGACACCTTGCAGGGCGACGGCAACGTGACGCTCGTCGACGACGTGGTCAACAGGTGAGCTGATTAGCCGGTGAGGGCGAGCGTCGCGCCGGTAGGGTCGATGAGCCGGTGATGGCCGGCGTCTCCGGCGAACCTGGCCAGGTCGCCGCGGACCCGGCACTTCGGCCCGTCCTGGCCGGCCAGGATGGTGCCATCGGCGCCGCACGCGACTAGCTCGTCGTCGATCCGCAGCAGCACCGGCCCGTCGCGGCCCGCCGAAATCGCCACCCGCCCGGCGGCGAGCCCGGCGAGTACCGCGGCGGAATCGGGGCCTTCGGTCAGCACCCAGGTGGTCGGCGAACCGGGCGGGGCGTCGGAGCCCGGCCGGTGCCAGTCGCTGCCGCCAATCGCGATCGCGTCCGGATCCCAGGCCTGCCACCAGGCCAGCGGCGTCGTCCAGTGCGGATCGAGCCAGCTCCAGTGCCAGACCTCGAGCAGCGGCGGCCGCCGCTTCATCGGTGCTGTCCAGCTCACGTGACCGCCATATGGATGATTAACGGAAAGCAGCCCGCCATCGCGCTCCGTTGCGGCCAGCCATTCATCGGGCGGCTCGCGGAAGTCGATCCAGCCGATGTCACCGAACGCATTGGCGTGGCCCTGCTCGGTGGTTACTTCCTGGCCGGGCACGAGCGTGACGCCATGCGCCGCCGAGGCGGCCGGCAGTTCGGCGTGGTGGCTGACCGTGTTGTGGTCGGTCACGGCCAGGAAGTCCAGCCCGCGCCCGGCCGCGAACCTGGCGAGCTCCGGCACGCTCATGATGCCGTCGGAATGCACAGTGTGCGTGTGCAGGTCACCGGCCAGCCAGCGCATCCCGCCTGTCGCCGGCAGCGCGCGGCGGGCCGGCCGCTGGGCAGCGGCGGGACCCGCTCGGTCCGCATGCGGGGAACCTGGCCCCCGCTTGCCTCGGCGGACAGCTCGTAGCGCGTCCCGGCGGAGGCGACCCGGTGCAGGCCGATGATGATCTGCCAGGTGCCTGGCTCGAGTTCGCCGGGCAGGTAGCCGGGCGTCGCCGAGCCTGCAGCGATCACGAATGACCGGCGCGCCCCGCCTGACCAGCCGCGAAATCCCGCCGGACCAAAGCAGCCGAGGTCCAGGGCGGCCCCGGCAGCGTCGTAGTCGAGCTGGACCCTTAAGGCGCTGGCTCCGGCCGGCACTTCAACGGGCAGGTAGTGCCAGGTCGACTCGCACCGGTCCTCGATCGTCCACGTCCCGGCATGCCGAGTCTGTGCCATGCCACCTTCCTATCAGATGCTCCTTGACCCGATAATTCAACGCTTGTAGAGTTCAACGGATGTTGAATTAATAGCCGCTCGACGGAGGGCACGTCCATGTGGGCAATGATCGTGAAGGAATTCCGGCAGGTCCGGCGGGACCGCCGGACGCTCGCGATGATGATCGTGCTGCCCGTGCTGCTGCTCGTCGTCCTCGGCTACGCGGCCAGCTTCGACGTCAAGTCGATCAGCGTGGCGCTGTCCGGTCCGCAGGCCGGGGCCGTGGCGAGGACGCTGCCCGCCCCGTTCGACGTCACCCGCGTCGCGACCGGCCAGGGCAGGGCCTGGGCGCAGAGCGAACTGCGCGATGGCAAGGCGGAGGTGGCCGTCGTGACCGGCGGCGCCAGGCCGCTCGTGCTGATCGACGGCAGCCAGCTGTTCTCGGCCAAGGCGGCGCTGGCCGCGCTTGCGGGAATGCGCGGCGAGCGGCGCGCCAGGCGGCGTTGCCGGGGCTACCGCCAGCCCCAAAGTGGTCGTGCTCTACAACCCCGGCCTCACCACCTCCAACATCATGATTCCCGGGCTGTGCGGGGTGGTGCTCGTGTTCGTTGGCACGATCATCACCAGCCTGGGCGTGGTGCGGGAGCGGCAGTCGGGCACGCTCGAGCAGCTCGCCGTGATGCCGCTGCGGCCCAGGGACGTCTTCCTCGGCAAGATCGTGCCGTATTTCCTGGTCGCGGCCGTGGACCTGGCCATCGTGCTGGCGGTCGGCATCGCGATCTTCGGAGTGCCGTTCCGCGGTAACCCTGCCGTGTTCGGACTCGGCGCGCTGCTGTTCCTGTTCGTCACGCTGGGCATCGGCGTGCTGATCTCCAGCGTCTCGCAGAACCAGGGCCAGGCGATCCAGCTTGCCGTGATGACGCTGCTGCCGCAGGTGCTGCTCTCTGGCTTGATCTTCCCGCTGACCTCGATCGCGGCCGGGGTGCGTTGGATCGCCTACTTCCTTCCGCTGACGTATTTCAATCAGATCTCCCGCGGGGTGATGCTCAGGGCCGAGCCGATCACGGCACTGTGGCAGCCGTTCGTGTTCCTCGCTCTGCTCGGCGCGATCGTCGTGACCGGCGCGACGCTGCGGTTCAGGGGCTACCTGGCGCCAGCCGCGGCCGAGCGCGGCCCGCGCAAGCCGGCCGTCGAGCCGCAGGGAGCGGCGGCATGACCAGCCACGAAGGCGAGCGCTTGGCCGGCTGGGGTGCCCGGCAGGTCTGCGTTAGGTACGGGAAGACGGTCGCGCTGTCCGACGTGACGCTCTGCGCCGCGGCCGGCCAGGTGACCGCGGTGGTTGGCGGAGACGGTGCCGGGAAGAGCACGCTACTGCGCTGCCTGGCCGGGGCGCTGGCGCCGGACAGCGGGCAGATCATGCGCCCGGCCAAGGAGCGGTCCGGCTACCTGCCGGCCAGCTCGGGGATCTACCCCGACCTCACGGTGGCGGAGAACCTGGACTTCCGCGCCCAGGGTTACGGGATGTCCAGGCGGCTCGCGCGGGACCGGGCCGCCGAGTACCTCGACCGGGCCGGCCTGACCCCGGCGGCGGGCCGCCTCGCCGGGCAATTGTCCGGCGGGATGCGCCAGAAGCTCGCCGTGATCGCGGCGATGCTGCACCAGCCGGAGCTGATCGTGCTCGACGAGCCGACCACGGGCGTCGACCCGGTCAGCCGGTCAGGGTTGTGGTGGCTGATCGCCCGGGCGGCGGCCGAAGGCTGCGCGGTCGTGCTGGCCACGACCTACCTGGACGAGGCGGAGCGGTGCGCATCAGTGCTGGTGCTCGACGCCGGGATCGCGCTGGCCTCGGGAACGGCTGACGAGATCATCGCGGCCATGCCGGGATCCCTGTCCGCCGCCGACGTACGGCCGGACGGCGACGCGGCGGCCAGATCGTGGCGGCGGGCCGGGCACTGGCGGGTCTGGGATCCGGGCGGCACGGCCGGACCGCCGGGCCAGGGCGGCACGACCGCCATCCGGCCCGACCTGCAGGACGCCGTGACGGTGGCCGCGCTGGCCAGGGAGCTGCGGGCGGCGGCCGGTCGGGAACTGGGCGGCGCGGCGTGAGCGCGCTCGCGCAGTGCTCCAACGTGACCAAGCGGTTCGGGCATCTTACTGCCGTCAGCGAAGTCGACCTGACCGTCGGTCCCGGCGAGATAGTCGGGCTGCTCGGCGCCAACGGCGCGGGCAAGACCACGCTGATCAGGATGCTGCTCGGGCTGGTAAGCACCTCGTCAGGCGAGGTTGCGCTGTTCGGCGAGCCGCCGTCGCGGCGGACCCGCAGCAGGCTCGGATACGTGCCGCAGGGACTCGGCCTGTACGACGACCTGAGCCCGGCGGAGAATATGGAGTTCACCGCGGCGATCTTCGGGTCAGGCGAAAACGGCAGCGCGGCGACGCGGCTGCCTGACGAGGTGCGGCCGTACGAGCGGGACCTGGTCGGTTCGCTGCCGCTAGGAGTGCAGCGCCGGGTGGCCTTCGCGCAGGCGCTCTCGCACCGGCCCGACCTGCTCATGCTGGACGAGCCGACCTCGGGCGTCGACCCGCTCGGCCGGGCACGGCTGTGGGAGACGATCGCCGGCGCGGCGGACGCGGGCGCCGGAGTGCTGGTCACCACGCACTACATGGAAGAAGCGCATGAGTGCGACCGGCTGGTGATCATGGCGGACGGCCGCGTCGTGGCCGAAGGGACGGCGGCCGAGATCGTCGGGTCCCGGCAAGTAGTGGTCGTGGAGGCGGCGTCGTGGTCGGCCGCGTTCGGCGCGCTCGAGCGCGCAGGCATGCAGGTCGCACTGGCCGGGCGCGGGCTGCGGGTGCCGGGTGCCGATCCTGCCGACGTACGGCGCGCGCTTGGCGACCTGCCTGCGTCGGTGCGTCAGGTCGCGGCCACGCTGGAGGAGCGCTTCTTCGAACTCGCCCAGCCGAAGGCCGCGGCGTGACGCCCGAGCGGCCACCTGCCGCGCACGGCGGGACCGGCCGACGGCGGGCTGGCCGGCGGAACAGCGGCCGCCCGGTCGGCGACAGCGGGACCAGGGCGGCGATTGGCGAGGCCGCCAGGGCGCAGTTCGCCGACTTCGGGTACCACGGCGCGACGATCAGGGGGATCGCGGCGGCAGCCGAAGTGGACCCGGCGCTGGTCCATCACTACTACGGCACCAAGGAGGCACTGTTCGCCGCCGCCATGCGGCTGCCGGTCGTGCCGAGCGAGGTCCTGACCGCCGCGCTGTCCGAAGGAACGCCGGGGCAGCCAGGCTTCGGCGCGCATCTGGTCCGTACCGCGCTGACCCTGTGGGAGTCCGACGAGGTCAACGAGACCTTCCTCGGGCTGCTCAGGTCCGCGGTGACGAGCGAGCAGGCGGCGGTCATGTTGCGCGAGTTCATGTCCGACTCGATCCTCGGCACCGTCGCCCGGGTGGCCGGGCTCGGCCGGCCACCGAGCCAGGCGGAGGCGGAGTACCGGGCCGCGATGGTGGCGACCCAGATGCTCGGGCTTGCCCTCACCAGGCTGCTGCTCGGGCTGCCGGCCGTCGCCGGTGCCAGCGTGGACGAACTGGCCGCGACCGTCGGCCCGTCAGTGGAGCGGTACCTGTACGGCGAGATCGAACTTCCCGCCAGATTGGCCGGCTCCAGCAGGCGGCAACGGCGTACCTGAGGGCTGGCAGGGGTATTGAAAAGTCATGAAAGGCGACCGCGTCGAGATCGTCGTGGACGCAGGTGACACCACCAAGACCTACGAGGTCCAGGCCACCCGCGCGGGCCGGCGCGTGGAGGTGGTCACCAGGCGCGGTCAGGTCGAGGTGAGCGAGCTGACGCGCGGCGGGACCCCGGTCAGGACGGCCAGGTTCATGGCCAGCCGGGTGATCGCCGTCGTCGAGCACCCCGCCAAACGAGCGCGCGCGCCCTCGGCGGCCCGCGGCTAGGATCCGGCTGATGGACGACATCCTCGGATCCTGCTCTCCTGCCGAACTCGCTGGGCGGAAGAGCTTCAAATGGCGCACCTATCCGGCCGACGTGCTGCCCGCGTTCGTCGCCGAGATGGACTTCACACAGGCCGAGCCCATCAGCGACGCGATCAGGGCCGCGCTCGCGGCAGGCGACACCGGATATCCGCACGCCGGCGAGCTCGGCGAGGCGTTCGCGTCGTTCAGCGCCGCGCGACTCGGCTGGAACCCGAGGCCTGACTGGGTCTTCCCGATCCCCGACGTGATGACCGGCATCGTTGAGGTGCTGCTCGCGGTGACACCGCACGGCTCCGGCGTGGTGATCAGCCCGCCGGTTTACGGGCCGTTCTTCCTCCGGCTCGGTTTCATCGGCCGTCGCCTCGTCGAAGCGCCGCTGCACCGCCTGGCCGATGGCGGCTACGACCTGGACCTCGACACCCTCGACGCCGCGCTCGCGCAGCCCGGGGTTAGCGCCTACCTGCTCTGCAGCCCGCACAACCCGGTGGGCAGGGTCTGGACCGCCGACCAACTGCAGGCGGTAGCCGACCTGTGCCAGCGCCATGACGTCGTACTGCTGGTCGACGAGATCCACGGACCGCTTGTGCTGCCTGGCGCGCAGTTCGTTCCATTCGGCTCGATCGACCATCCGATGGCCGAGCGTGCCTTCGTGTTCAGCTCGGCCTCCAAGGGCTGGAACATCGCGGGCATGAAATGCGGTCTGGCGGTGGCGGGCTCGGCGCCGGCCGCCGACCTGCTAGCCGAGCGATGGGAAGCCCTCATTTGCTCGCACCTCGGCCTGCTCGGCTCGGTGGCCGCCTTCACGCGGTCGCTCGGCTGGCTCGATGCTGTCGTGGCGCAGATCGACGAGAACCGGCGGCTGCTCGCCAGGCTGGTGCGCGAGCGGCTCCCCGGGATCGGCTACGTTCCCGGGGATGCGAGCTTCCTCGCGTGGCTGGACTGCCGCGCGCTCTGGCTCGCTGACGACCCGGCCGCCGTGTTCCTCGACCGCGGCCGGGTAGCGCTCAGCCCGGGACCGGATTTCGGCAGCCAGGGCGCCGGATTCGCCCGGCTCAACATAGGGACCTCGCCCGAGTTGGTGACCGAGGCGGTGGACCGGATGGCGGCCGCCGTGGCGTCGGCGCGGTCCGCCGGCGGCGCGGGCTTGCCGTAACACGGGCAAGCTGCCACCATCGTCATCTGGCAACCGCGATGCCCGGTTCGCCTGCCTTGCCCAGATCCCAGCGCCGCGCACGATTCCGAGGTTGATCATGTCCGCTGCCGCACGTCTCGTGGCGCTCGGCGCTGCGCCAGCCCTGGTATTGCTCGCGGCCTGCAGCAGCAGCAGCGCCGCCGCCAGGCCGACGGTGACGGTGACCGCGCAGCGCTGCTGAAGCTGGACCCGGCCAGCGGCGCCATCACGCAGACGCTGGTTCCGGGCGGCTGTGCTCGGTGACGAGGTGGCCGTCAGCCCTGACGGCTCGACCGTCTACTTCGCCGCGGGCACCGGCTGCAAGACCGAGATCGAGTCGGTCAGCAGCAGCGGCGGGAGTCCGATCGCCATCGCTCCCGGCGAGTTGCCCGCGATCAGCCCGGACGGCAGCAAGCTCGCGTTCGCGGATCAGCTGCTGCTTAAGCAGGGTTGCATCCCGAACCAGGCCAACCTGGCGGGCGACTTCAAGCTGGTGGTCGAGACGATCGGCACCGGCGCCAAGAAGATCCTGCCGTTGTCGCCGCGGGTGCGCCGGAGCGGGCTGTTCTCGCCGATCTCGCATCTGTCCTGGGCACCCGACAACGTGACGCTCGCGGTGTCTACCTCGGCCATCCAGGACAACGAGGGCTGGGGTCTGTACCTCGTCAACACCTCGGCCGCCAGCTATTACGTGCTGCCGGGAACCGGCGTCACGTCGGTGCCGGTCACCGGCTCGCCGGACGCTCAGCGCAGCTACATCCGCGAGGGCGCGTTCCAGCCCGACGGCAACCTGTTCATCAGCCGCGCCTGCTGCGGCGGGGTGCCGGTTCATAACACCTCCAGGCTGATGTGGCAGGTGTCGCCCGCGGGGACGCTGATCCACCAAGTCGCGATCGGGTTCCTGAACGAGGAACACCTCAGCCTGGCCGCCGACGCCACCGGCCGGTGGCTGCTCTACCTGGCCGACCACGACCTGTGGGTGTCGCAGGACGGGAACATCCCGGTCAAGCTGGCAACCGGGCTGATCGCGGCTACCTGGATGTAGCTAGCAGGCGACAGTCCGTCCGGCAGGGTCCGCCAGGGCACATGGACCCTGGTCAGCGTGCCTTTTCCGTGCAAATCTGGGTAGACAGCGCTAGAGCCAGGTCGGCAGTGCTCAAGCCAGTCGCGCACGGAGGACTTTGCATGGGCAGGGATCTACCGGCGATCACGATCACCCGCCAGGACCGGCGGGCCTACCGTGAGAAGGCACGGACCTGCCTGGAGGTACTCGAGCGGTTGCTGCGCGAATCCAGGTTCGAGGCCGGGTCCCGGCGGATCGGGCTGGAGATCGAGTTCAACCTGGTCGACCGCCTGGGCCACGCCGCCATGACGAATGCCGCGGTGCTGGCCGCGATCGACCATCCCGCCTGGACCAGCGAACTCGGCCAGTTCAACATCGAGCTGGACTCTGAGCCCGCCACCTTGGCCGGGCGAGTGTTCTCCTGGCTGGAATCCAGCCTCGGCGGGACGCTGGCACACGCGTTCGGGCGGGCCGAGACGGTGGGCAGCAGGGTCATGATGGTGGGCATCCTGCCCAGCCTGCGCCGCAGCGACATCGGCGCGCATACCATCTCGGCCAATCCGAGGTACCAACTGCTCAATGACGAGATGCTGGCCGCCCGGGGCGAGGAGATGGTGATCAGCATCGATGGCCAGGAACGCCTGGTCGCCTACACCGACCACATACTGCCCGAGGCCGCCTGCACGAGCGTGCAGTGCCACCTGCAGGTCGGCCCCGACATGTTCGCGCCCTACTGGAACGCGGCCCAGGCGATCGCGGGGATCCAGGTCGCTCTCGGCGCGAACTCTCCCTACCTGCTTCGGCCGGGAGCTGTGGCGGGAGACCAGGATCACGCTGTTCGAGCAGGCGACCGACACCAGATCGGAGGAGCTGCGGCGCCAGGGCGTCAGGCCCCGGGTCTGGTTCGGCGAGCGGTGGATCTCCTCGGTCACCGAGCTGTTCGAGGAGAACCTGCGGTACTTTCCCGCGCTGCTGCCGCTGTGCGATGACGAGGATCCCGTGGCGGTGCTCGACCGCGGCGAGGCGCCACAGCTGGCCGAGCTCGCGCTGCACAACGGCACCGTGTACCGGTGGAATCGTCCCGTCTACGCGGTCGCCGACGGCAAGCCGCACCTGCGGGTGGAGAACCGGGTCCTTCCGGCCGGCCCGACGCTGGCCGATGTGCTCGCCAACGCGGCTTTCTACTACGGCCTAGTGCACGAGCTGGCCGAGACAGAGCCGCCGATCTGGACTCACCTGCCGTTCGAGGCGGCGGCGGCGAACCTGATCGCCGGGGCCAGGCGCGGCCTGGACGCCGTGGTCTTCTGGCCAGGCTTCGGCGATGTGCCAGTGACCGATCTGACGCTGCATCACCTGCTGCCGCTGGCCGCCAGCGGGCTGCAGCGCTGGGGGGTGAGCGACGCCGACGCCGGCCGGCTGCTGTCGATCATTGAGCAGCGCTGCCTGCGGTGCCAGAATGGCGCATCCTGGCAGGTCAGCTCGGTCCAGCGGATCCAGGGTCGCGGCCAGGCCGATCGCGGCGAGGCGCTGCGCCTGATGACCCAGGATTACATTGGGCTGATGAACACCCAGGAGCCGGTGCATACCTGGCCGGTCATGTGACCGGACCGCAGGCCGGCCAGGTCAGGCTGGGCCTGCCGTCCGGACGCTGGGTGGTGCTCGCCACCGTGCTCGGATCCGGCATGGCGATGCTCGATATGACCGCCGTCAACGTCGCCCTGCCGACCATCGGACATCAGCTGAGCGCGTCGCTCGGCGGGCTGCAGTGGATCGTCAGCGGCTACTCACTCGCGCTGGCCGGGTTGATCCTGCTCGGCGGTTCGCTCGGCGACCGGCTGGGCAGGCGGCGGGTCTTCGTGGCCGGCGTGATCTGGTTCGCGCTCGCCTCGGCACTGTGCGGACTGGCGCCGGTCACCGGGGTGCTGATCGCGGCCAGGGTCTTGCAGGGCATCGGCGGGGCGCTGCTGGTGCCAGGGTCGCTGGCGATCATTTCGGCGAGCTTCGCGCCGCATGACCGGCCGCGCGCGATCGGGCTCTGGTCCGGCCTCGCCGGCCTGGCCGCGGCCGTCGGGCCGCTGCTCGGCGGGTGGCTCGTCGTGACCGCCGGCTGGCGCTGGGTCTTCCTGATCAACTTGCCGGTTGCTGCGATGGTGGTCGCCGTATCGCTGCGTCGGCTGCCCGAGTCGCGAGACGAACGGGCGACCCGCCGCTTCGACGTGCTGGGCGCCGGCCTTGCGGCGCTCTGCCTGGCCGCGATCACCTTCGCGCTGATCAGCGGGCCCGCCGGGAGCGGCACCGGCCTGGCGCCCGTCGTCGCCGCGGTCGTCGGCGCCGGTGCCGGGGTGGCTTTCATCATCGTCGAGCGCTCGCGCGGACGGTCGGCGCGGGGCCGGCGCCAATGCTGCCCCTGGATATCTTCGCCGCACGCCAGTTCAGCGTCATCAACGTGATCACGTTCTGCGTCTACGCGGCGTTCGGCGGCGAACTGTTCCTGCTGGTGCTCGAGTTGCAGGAAGGCGCGGGATTCACCGCGCTCGCAGCAGGATCCGCGTTGCTGCCCGTGACGCTGCTGATGCTCGTGCTCTCGCCGAGGTCGGCGGTGCTCGCGCAGCGGATCGGACCGCGCCGGCCGCTGACCGCTGGCCTGCTCACCTGCGCGGCCGGCCTGCTGCTCATGGTCAGGATCGGGGTGCACGCCTCGTATCTCTCCGACGTGCTGCCGGCGGTCGTGGTGTTCGGCCTCGGGCTCACCCTGGTGGTCTCGCCGCTGACCGCCACCGTGCTGGCCAGCGCGGACGTCCGGCACGCCGGCGTGGCCAGCGGCGTCAACAACGCCGTCGCCCGCGCCGCCGGCCTGATCGCCGTGGCCGGCCTGCCCGCCGCGGTCGGGCTGCGGACGGCCGACTATCACGACCCGCAGTTGCTGACCAGCGGGTTCCGGCTGGCGATCATCGGGTGCGCTGGGCTGCTCGTGCTGGCTGCGCTGCTGGCGGTCACGCTCGTCGATGACCGCGTGCTCAGCGGCGATCCCGCGGGGCCCCGCCGGGAGCCGGTGACCGGCAGGCCGCGCTCAGTCCTTGGC
Source organism: uncultured Actinomycetota bacterium (assembly GCA_963720595.1). Classification (GTDB taxonomy): domain Bacteria; phylum Actinomycetota; class Actinomycetes; order Streptosporangiales; family Streptosporangiaceae; genus Chersky-822. Next base: position 791,424 of record CAVRFY010000002.1, read on the forward strand.
GGCCCGTTGCCGGGCGTTAGTGGGCGACGTCGATGACGATCCGCCAGCCTGCCGCCGACGAGCCAAGCTCGAAGACGCGGAACGGCAGCTTGGCGCGCACGCCAAGGCCGATCGCCGTCACTCGCTCGAAGCTGCCCGCTCCTCTGACCTGGCGGAAGGTCGTGAATCCCGAGACGTTGGCCAGGTTGACGGCGCTGGCGTTGTAGTGCGCGCCCGCGGGTCCCCGCACGATGATGAGGATCTTCGCGCTGCCGCGCACCCTCAGGACCCTGCCGGAGCCTTCCGCCACGATGCGCCGGACATACTGGGCGCTGAATGACGGCCGCCGCCCGCCGCTCAGGTCGATGACCAGGCGGTCGAAGCATCCGTGCTGGCCGGCTCGCACGGTCCGCACGCGGGTGGCGACCGTCGCGTCTGTGCCGCGGTGCTTGGCGTTCGTCCCCCAGTTCACCGAGCAGGCGGCGGCGCGGGATGTCGCGGCCGCCGCCGGGGCAATGGCTGCCACCGAGGCGGCCATGCCGCCCGCTACGGTCAGTGCTACGAGTGCGCTGGCGATTCGTCTCATGCCGGCCTCCCTTAGGTCGTTTGGCCTATCCAAACATCCGGGTAGCGTGACGGCAGCCAGAACGAAGGGAACGCCATGGGCCAGGCAGTGAACGAGGTGGCGGCCGGCTACAGCCAGGCTGGCGAAATCGTCCCGGCCATCCCTGCCTCAGCCGGGGCGCTGATATTCGACCGGAAGGGTCGGCTGCTGATACTGAAGCCCACCTACAAGGCCGGCTGGACGATCCCCGGCGGCGTGATGGAAGCCGACGGTGAAACGCCCTGGGAGGCCTGCCGGCGGGAGGTGCGCGAGGAATGCGGCCTGGCAGTACATCGCGGGAGACTGGCCTGCGTCGACTTTCGCCGGCCCCGGCCAGGCCGGCCAGGCGGGATGCGCTTCCTGTTCGATTGCGGCCGGATGGATGACGAGGCGCTCGGGGAGATCACGATCCAGCCCGAGGAGATCTCCGAGTTCCTGCTTGTCCGGCTGAGCAAGGCGCTGCCGATGTTCAGCGGCCCGATCAGGCGCCGGGTTCGGGCAGCCTGCGCGGCCAAGACCACGATCTACCTGGAGGAGGGCCTGCGGCTGGGCTGGCACGATCCGGCTGGGGCTAATCCTTGCCGTCGGGCAGGTACCAGTGATACGGCGAGATCATGCGCTTGATCGACGCCGGGCCCCACGAGCCCGTCTCGTAGAGCTCCACCGGCGGCGGGTTCTCCAATAGCGGCATCGCCACCTCCCACAGCCTGTCGATCTCGTCGGACCTGGTGAATAGCGACTGGTCGCCGATCATCGCCTCCAGGATCAGCCGCTCATACCCTTCGAGCTCATGCATCCGGTGGAACGAGTCCTCGTACCTGAACGTCATCTCGACCTCGCGCAGCCGCATCGCCGGTCCCGGTCGCTTGGCCAGGAAACGAACCGCGATCCAGCCAGGGTCGTCGAAGTCGATCACGATCTCGTTGCTGCGCTCCCCAGCGCTGAGCCTGGCGACATCGGGGAACATCCGCATCGTCGGCTCTTTCAGCCCGAGCGTGACGGTCTGGCGCCGCTGCGCCATGGACTTGCCCGAGCGCAGGTAGAACGGGACCCCCGCCCATCGCCAGTTGTCGATCTCGACGCGCATCGCAACGAATGTCTCGGTCTGCGACTCAGGGTCGACCCCCTTCTGGTCGCGGTAGCCCTGGTACTGGCCCCGGACGACCCTGGACAGGTCGATCGGATGCAGCGCGTCGAAGACCTTGGACTTCTCGTCCCGCAGGCACTTCGCGCCGAACACGCTCGGCGGCTCCATCGCGACGAACCCGAGCACCTGGAACAGGTGCGTGATGATCATGTCCCTGAACGTGCCCGTGCCCTCGAAGAACTGCGTCCGGCCCTCGATGCTGATCTTCTCGGGGACGTCGATCTGCACGTATGAGATGTGGTCACGGTTCCAGATCGGCTCGAACAGGCCATTGGCGAACCGCAGGGCGAGAATATTGTCGACCGACTCCTTGCCGAGGAAGTGGTCGATGCGGAACACCTGCGACTCGTCGAAGACGGAGTGGACGACCTTGCCGAGCGCCCGGCAGGACTCCAGGTCGGTGCCGAACGGCTTCTCGATGATCACGCGGGAATTCTCCGCCAGCTTGATCTGGCCGAGCAGCGTGACCACCGACGAGAACGCCGACGGCGGCACCGCCAGGTGAAACAGCTTGCGCGGGCTGCCGCCAAGCGCCTGCTCGGCCTCCTGGACCGCGGTGACCAGGGGCTTGGTGTCATCAGGATCCGCCGAGCCGAAGGCAAGCTTGCTCTCGAACGCCTGCCACGCCGCGCCGGTCGGCTTGGCCAGGCCGAATTGGGCGACCGCGGCCTTGGCGTGGGCCCTGAACTGCTCGTCACTCAGCGCGAACTGGGCCGGCGCTGAGCCGATGATCCGGTAGCCCTTGGGTAGTAGGCCGGACTTGGACAGGTGGAACAGCCCGGGGAGCAGCTTGCGTCTGGCCAGGTCGCCCGTCGCGCCGAACAGGACGATGACGTGGTCGTCAGGGAGCAGGCCGTTCCTGTGGTTACTCGAAGGCATGCCACACATAGTGTCATGGGAGAGCCGATCGGGAAGACTGGTGCGCTGTGAGTACAGATCGGGAGAAGCAGGCGGCTGCGGAGACCGCCGCGCTGCTGGTCGAGGACGGCATGAGGGTCGGTCTGGGCACCGGATCGACCGTCCGCTACCTGCTCCCGGCCCTCGCCGCGCGGCGGTTGTCGATCCGTTGCGTCGCCACCTCCGACCGGACCGCGAGCCAGGCCGCGGAGCTCGGCCTGCCGGTCGAGCCGTTCAGCACGCTGGACGAATTCGACATCGTGATCGACGGCGCCGACCAGATCGCTCCCGACGGCTGGCTGGTCAAGGGCGGCGGCGGCGCGCACACGCGCGAGAAGATCGTCGCCGCGGCCGCTGACCGCTTCATCGTGATCGCGGACTCCGGCAAGCCGACGCTGGCCCTGCACCCGCCGGTGCCGCTCGAACTGGTCGAGTTCGGCCTGCCGGCCACGCTGCGGTTGCTCGGACACGTGACGCTGCGCGAGGCACCGCGCAGCCCCGACGGCGGCGTCATCGCCGACTACACCGCCCCCTTCACCGACCCGGCCGAGCTAGCCGCCCGCCTGTCCGCCACCCCCGGCGTCATCGATCATGGCCTGTTCGGCCCCGACCTCGTCTCCGTCATCCTCGTCGGGCGCGGCGAAGAGGTCGAACAGCGCACCCTGCGAACCTAACCCGCGCTGAGGTCTAGCCGGCCGCGAGCGTTGCGTCGATTCCCGTGGTCGCGGTACCGGTCGTGACATTCACCGGCGAGGGGAACGAGGCGGTCGCGAAGCCCACGGCGCCGCAGCCCGAGGAGAACTCGACCTGGTAGCTGCCGGGAACGGCCGCGGGCACCGTGTAGCTGCCGTCGGCGCCCGTGATCGCGACGATCGGGGTCGGGTCGCCGGCCTTCGGGAAGACCGTCGCGCAGATTCCGGCGATGGGCTGGGCCCCGGGGCCGGTCACCGTGCCGGACAGCGAGCCGTCGGGCTTGAGCGTGCCGCCGATCCCGGTGGTCGTCTGGCCCGACCGCACGGTAATCGTCGTGGCCTTGCCGCGGAAGGGCGTCCCCTGGTACCACTGCGGAGCCTGGTCGGCGGCCACCGAGCAGTCGGTGAACTGCGCGACGTAGGACCCGGCCGCAAGGTTCGTCACCTTGTAGCCGCCCTGCGGCCCTGTAAAGGTTCCGCCGACGATCAAGAACGTGCCGGAGTTGGCCGGGACGGCTTCGACGCAGATGTCGGCGGCCGGTGCGGCCGGGTTGCCGGCCAGGATGGAGCCGGTAATCAACCCTCCAAGCGGCAGCCTCGCCGAGGTGTTCGTGATCTGCCCTTGGACGACCTGCGCCTTGCGCGCGGCGGCGATGTCAGCCAGCCGCCCGCCCAAGCTCAGGTAGAAGAGCTGGTACGACCCGGTCGGCAGGCCGCGGACCGCGAACTTGCCGTGCCGGCCGGTGAGCGCGATACCGCTATTGCCGGTTGACTGGTCGATGGCAATGGCGGCGACCCCTTGCGCAGGCCTGCCGGTAACGGCGGAGGTGACCACGCCAGCCACGACGCCCGCGGCCGCCAGTTTCGCGTTGATCGACCGGGTGGTGCGGTAACTGGTCACCGGCACGAGCGTGGCGCTGACCAGGCTCACCTGGCGCCGGTACCACTGGCTGGCGTAGCGCTGCGCCGAGGTGCAATCGACGAACTGCACGAGGTACCTGCCTGGCTGAAGGTGGCGGATGATGTACTTGCCGGTCTTGCCGGTGATCGCCACACCGAAGTCCAGCGTGCGGGCATTGGAGGCGCCCACGCAGACGTGATTGACCGGCGCGCCAGCCTGGTTCAGTACCTGACCGCTGATCTGGCCGGCGATCTGGAGCCTGTCGTTCAGTTTGGCGGTGCCGCCCGCGGCAACTGCCAGGTAGTCGGCCGGATTCTGGTGGTCGACCGGGCTGATGAATTGCTGATCCGGGTAACCGTCGCAGCCAAAGTCGACAAGGTAGTGTCCCGGCGGCACATTGGTGATCGTGTAGCGGCCAAGCCCGGTCTTGCCGGACAAGACGACGGCTGAGTTGCCGCTGACCAGGTGCACGCAGACCCCCGACGGCCGATGCCCGTTAGCGTCCGTTACCAGCCCGGTGACGGTCCCGGCCTGCTGCATCGCTGCGTCGATCCCGGTCACCGTCTGCCCGTCGCTCACCTGTACGGACGTTGCCGTCTGGGGGAACGCCTGACCGTTCCAGAACTGCGCCACGACGCTGGCGCCCGGGCTGCAGCCCGTGAAACGCACGTCATACGAACTCGCGCTCAGCCCGGTGATCGAGTAGCTGCCGTCCTGGGCCGAGATGGCCTTAGTCGTCCCGCCGGAGACCAGATTCTGCGCGACAACGCAGACCCCGGCGAGCGGCTGATCGTTCCATGCGGCCGTGACCGAACCCGAGATGGTCCCGGTGCCGGTCACGGCGGGAGCCGCCGGGCGGCTGGCCGCGTGCCCCGTTGGCGAGCCGAGCCCGGCGAGCAGAGCGGCGCCCGGAGACCGGCCTGCCAGCAGGGCTGCCCGGATCCGCGCCACCCGCAATGCCTGCTCAGCCAGCCGCCGGTCGCGGCCGGTGAGCCGGGCCAGCGAGCGTGCCACCCGCGAGTATTCCGCTGCGGTTCGTGCCGCGCCCGGCTCGGACGCCACCCGCATCGAGGGGCGCGCAGGCGCGGCTAGGGCCACCGTGCTCGCCGACCCGCCCGCCGCGACAAGGGCGGCCATGACCCCAGCCACCGCGCACACCGGCACAAACCCGCGCTTCTCGCTCATCAAGAAAGTCCCTGCCATAGGCTCGAGGCTGATATGTCTTAAATATCGCATCGGTCGGATCCGCGCGGCATGATTTAGCAGATCCAGGCGGCGTTTACCGGGGCTTGGCCCTTTCGGCGTGGCCGCCGAACTCCGAGCGCATCGCGGACAGCAGCCGCCCGGTGAACTCGCCGAGTCCGCGCGACTCAAAGCGCTGGAACAGCGACGCGGTGATGACCGGGGCGGGCACGCCTTCCTCGACGGCGGCCAGCACGGTCCACCGGCCCTCGCCGGAGTCGGACACATGCCCCGCGAAGTCGGCCAGCTCGGGCGACTTGGCCAGCGCGTTCGCGGTCAGGTCGACCAGCCAGGAGCTGACCACGGAGCCGCGCCGCCAGACCTCGGCGACGTCGCCGACGTTGATGTCGTACTGGTACGCCTCCGGGTCGGTCAGCGGCGTCGTCTCGGCGTCGGTGACCTGCTCTTCCATGCCGGCGTTGGCGTGCTTGATGATCGACAAGCCCTCGGCGATGGCGGCCATCATGCCGTACTCGATGCCGTTATGAACCATTTTCACGAAATGCCCTGATCCAGCCGGGCCGCAGTGCAGGTAGCCGTCCTGCGCGGTCCCGCCTGCGGGGCGGCCCGGGGTGACCTCGACGGTGCCAGGGCCGGGAGCGATCGTGCGGAAGATCGGGTCGAGCCGCTGCACCACCTCGGGCTCGCCGCCGATCATCAGGCAGTAGCCGCGTTCCAGGCCCCAGACGCCGCCCGAGGTACCGCAGTCCACGTAGTGAACCTTCCGGTGGGCAAGCTGCTTCGCCCGCGTGATGTCATCGCGGTAGTAGGAGTTGCCGCCGTCGATCACGATGTCTCCGGCGTCGAGCAGCCCGCTGAGATGGCTGATCGTCCGCTCGACGATCGCGGCCGGCAGCATCAGCCAGACCGCCCTCGGCTGCTCCAGCTTGTCGACGAACTCGTCGAGGTCGTCCGCTCCGACAGCGCCCTCGGCGACCAGGTCGGCGATGGCCGCGGCGTTCACGTCGTAAACGACGCAGCGGTGCCCGTCCCGCATCAGCCTGCGGACCAGGTTCGAGCCCATCCGGCCGAGCCCGACCATGCCTAGCTGCATCGGGTGCTCCGTGGTCATTGTTATGCTCCCTTGATCATTTGATCATTCGATAGCGCCGGATCAGCATGTCGGTCGACGAGTCATGACTCAGCTCGGGCTCGGTCGCGCTCGTCAGCTCGGGAATGATCGCGGCGGCCAGCACCTTGCCCAGCTCCACGCCCCACTGGTCGAACGAGTCGATGTCCCAGATCGTCCCGGCTGTGAACACCGCGTGCTCGTAGAGCGCGATCAGCGAGCCGAGCAGCCGCGGCGTCAGCACCTCGGCGAGCAGCACGTTGCTCGGCCGGTTGCCCTCCATCACCCGGTGCGGCGCGACGGCCTCATCGGTGCCCTCCGCCAGCACCTGCTCGAGCGTTCTGCCGAACGCGAGCGCCTGGGCCTGGGCGAACACATTCGAGGTGAGCAGGTCGTGGTGGTCCCTGATCGGGTTCAGCGACCGGCCGAAGCCGATCAGGTCGACCGGGATCAGATGAGTGCCCTGGTGCAGCAGCTGGTAGAAGCTGTGCTGGCCGTTGGTGCCAGGCTCGCCCCAGTAGACCGGCCCGGTCGGGTAGTCGACCGGCGTGCCGTCCAGCCGCACGTGCTTGCCGTTGGACTCCATCGTGAGCTGCTGCAGGTAGGCGGGGAATCGCTTGAGGTACTGCTCATACGGCATCACGCCGATGGTGGCGACGCCGAAGAATCCCGTGTACCAGACGGTGAGCAGCCCCATCAGGGCCGGCAAATTGGCGGCGATCGGCGCGGAACGGAAGTGCTCGTCCATCTCGTGGAATCCGGCGAGCATGTCGGCGAACCTGTCCGGGCCGATCGCGAGCATCGTGGACAGCCCGATCGCCGAGTCCATCGAGTACCGGCCGCCGACCCAGTCCCAGAAGCCGAACATGTTCGCCGTGTCGATCCCGAATGCCGCGACCTTCTCCGCGTTGGTGCTCACCGCGACGAAATGCTTCGCGACGGCCGCCGCGTCGCCGAGGTGGCCGGTTAGCCAGTCCCGCGCGGAGGTCGCGTTGGCCAGCGTCTCCAGGGTCGTGAACGTCTTGGACGAGACGATGAACAGGGTCTGCGCCGGGTCGAGGTCGCGGGTAGCCTCCGCGAAGTCGGTGGAATCGACATTAGAGACGAAACGGAACGTCAGGTGCGGGTCCGCGTAGTAGCGCAGTGCCTCATACGCCATCACCGGACCCAGATCGGAGCCGCCGATGCCGATATTGACCACCGCGGTGATGGGCAGCCCGGTGAAGCCACGCCAGTCGCCGGAGCGGATCCGCTTGGCGAAGCTCGCCATCGCGTCGAGCACCTCGTGCACCTGGGCGACCACATCGGTGCCATCGACGACCAGCGATGCGTCGCGTGGCATCCGCAGCGCGACGTGCAGGACCGAGCGGTTCTCGGTGGTGTTGATTCGCTCGCCCGCGAACATCGCGCCGATCCGTTCCGGCAGGCCCGACTCGACGGCCAGGTCGGCGAGCAGCGCCAGCGTCTCATCGGTGACCCGGTTCTTGGAGTAGTCCAGGTACAGCCCGGCCGCCTCGGCGGTCAGCCGCTCGCCCCGGCCAGGATCGCTGGCGAACAGGTCGCGCAGGTGCACATCGCGGATCTCCTGGTAGTGCTCGGCCAGTGCCGACCAGGCAGGCCGCAGTGTGAGCCGGGTGGACGACCCCCCTGGCCCGCCGCCGACTGGTGTGTTTGCCATCGCCCGTCCTCTCGCGTGCCGACGCACGATGGCGACCCTAGCGCGCCGGGTACCGACCATGCGCGCGCGATACTGGCAGTCATGACGGAGACAGCGATGAGGACCGGTCTGCGGTTGAACGGCAGCTTCCTGGCCATGCCCGACCGGGCGCGCATCTACTGCTGCGGCATCACGCCGTACGACGTGACCCACCTGGGCCACGCCGCGACGTTCGTCTGGGTCGACGTGCTGATCAGGGTGCTCGGGTCGATCGGGGTGAATGCCCAGCTATGCAGGAACGTCACCGACGTGGACGATGTGCTGTTCGCCGCGGCCGAGCACTCGGGGTCGGCGTACGACGCGTTCGCGTCGGTGCAGCAGTTCAGGTTTGACCAGGACATGACCTCGCTCGGGGTGCGGGAGCCGCAGTTCGCGCCGCGGGCTAGGCGGAACATCGGCCAGGTGATCAGGCTCGCCGCCAACCTGCTTGACTGCGGCGCCGCTTACCTGCGCGATGGCAGCGTGTACTTCCGCGGCGCGGGAACGGCGGAGGCCGCGCGCCTGACCAGGGACGATGCCGAGGCGCTGGCCGCGGAGTACGGAGCGCAGCTCGATGACCCGGCCAAGGACGACAAGCTCGACGTGGCCGTCTGGCGCCGGTCGGCGGCCGGCGAGCCAGGCTGGCCGTCGCCGTGGGGGACCGGCAGGCCGGGCTGGCACGCCGAATGCGCCGCGATGTCGCTGTCGGTGCTCGGCCCGGCGGTCGACGTGCTGAGCGGCGGTGCCGACCTGCGGTACCCGCACCACGCCTACCAGGTCGCGATGGCACAGGCGGTGACCGGGGTGCGACCGCACGCGAGGGCCATCTTCGAGGTCGGGGTGGTCAGCCTGGACGGGGCGAAGATGGCCAAGTCGACGGGGAACCTCGTGCTGGTCAGTGACGTGCTGGCCGATCACGCGGCGGCGGCATTGCGGCTGTGCTTGCTCGACCGGCCCTGGGCGCAGGGCTGGGACTACGCGACGGTCGAACTCGACTCGGCGACTGAGCGGCTCGAGCGGCTGTACCGGGCGGCCGGGCGGAGCACGGCAGCGTCCGCGCAGGACGCCTCACAAGCGGCGGCGGCCGCGGCGATCACCGCGGCGCTGTGCGACGACCTGGACGTGGCGGCTGCGCTCGCGGTCGCCGAGCAGGCGGGCGGCGTCGCCGCGCGCAGCCTGATCGCGACGCTCGGGCTCAGCGAGCCTGCCTGACCCATGCGAGTCGTGGTAGCGCCGGACAAGTTCAAGGGCAGCGCGACCGCGGCCGAGGCCGCCGCGGCGATCGCGGCGGGGCTCCGGCGGGCGCGGCCTGATCTGGATGTCGTCGAAGTGCCGGTCGCCGACGGCGGCGACGGGACCGTGGCGGCCGCGCTGGCGGCCGGGTTCGCGCCGGTGCGCGCGAGCGCCGAGGGGCCCTGCGGGGAGCCGGTTCTGGCGACCTTCGCGGTGCGGGACGGCACCGCCGTGATCGAACTGGCCGACATCGCGGGCCTGCGCAGGCTCCCCGGCCGGGATCCGGCGCGCGGGACCGGCGCCGCCGGGTTCGCGCCGCTGACCGCGTCTACCTATGGCGTCGGCCAGGTGATCAGCGCGGCGCTCGATCACGGCGCGACGACGATCGTGCTGGGCATCGGCGGCAGCGTGACCACCGACGGCGGGGCGGGCATGGTGCAGGCGCTCGGCGTCCGGCTGGCCGACCAGCGCGGGCGCGACCTCGCGCGCGGCGGCGCGGCGCTCGGTGGCCTGGCCCGCATCGAGCTGGCCGGCCTGGACGGCAGGATCGCGGCGGCCGCGCTGCTGGTGGCCAGCGACGTGGACAACCCGCTGCTCGGCGCGGCCGGCGCCGCGGTGGTGTTCGGGCCGCAGAAGGGCGCGGCCGCAGACGACGTCGCGCTGCTCGACCGGGCGCTGGCCCGCTGGGCGGCGCTCACCAAGTCCGTGACGGGCCTGGATCTCGCGGCGGCACCGGGAGCCGGGGCGGCCGGCGGCACCGGCTTCGGCGCCATGGCCTATCTCGGCGGCCGGCTCTGCCCGGGGCCCGCCTCGTGCTCGACCTGATCGGCTTCGACGCCGCACTGGCCGGGGCGGGGCTCGTTATCACCGGAGAGGGCAGCCTGGACGGGCAGTCACTCGGCGGCAAGGCGCCGGTCGGGGTGGCCAGGGCGGCGGGGCGCCTGGGCGTGCCGGTGATCGCGGTGGCCGGGCGGGTCCTGCTGACGCCTGCCGAACTCGCCGCCGCCGGGTTCGCCGCCGCGTACTCGCTCGCCGATCTCGAGCCTGACCCCGAGGTCAGCATCGCCGAGGCGGCGGAACTGCTGACGCAGGCTGGCCGTCAGATCGCGGCCGGGCCGCTCGTCACGACGTCGTGAACTGCGCCGCCGCCCTGGTCAGCACGTCGTCCAGCGCCCGGCGCGGGGTCGCGGCCGCCTGCTTGCCGTACCCGAACCGGATCACCATCTGCGGGTTCTCACCGAACGGCCACGGCGGGGCGGCCTCGCCTCGCATGTCGCGCAGCTCGATCGACTGGTACAGGAACGACGCCGACAGGCCGTGCACGGTGGCGGTGAGCAGCACCCGCTGCAGCGCCTGCCCGGCCCGGAGCCAGTCGGCGGGCTCGTCGCGCGCGGTGGTGAGCACGGCGAGCTGCGGGAACTCCTCGTAGTCGGCCGCCGGCCTGGTGACGGCGGGGGATGCCGCGGCCAGGTCGCCGCGGACCGGCGCCGTCCGCCGGCTCGGCTGGGACGGCAGCGCCTCGGCCGGGATGCCGTCCCTGCCGCTCGTCGTCCCGATCCACCTCTGCAGCTCGATCCTGTGCTCCACGTCACCGGCCAGCTCCGCGCTCGCATTGGCCGCCAGCTCGAGCACGACCGCGGCCTCGGTGCTGGGCAGCAGGCGCAGCGTGGCGAATTCGAAACTGGCTGCCTGCTCAAGAGCGGACAGCATGGACTCGGCGATCGGTTCGCTGGTGAACGGGTTGCGGTTCGTGTGCCGCTGCCAGATCGCCTCGTACAGCTCGCGCTCGGCGAACGTCGGCGGACGCCCAGGCTCGGCCTGGACGGCCGCGAGCACCAGCGGGGAGAACTCGGGGTGCGGGAGCGGCCACACGAGCGGGTTGAAGCCGGTCATCCGGATCGCCGTCCTGATGTTGAACAGCGCCGCGCCGCAGCTCATGTACAGTGCCCTGGCCCGCGGATCGGAGAGCCAGAGCGCCCGGTCAGGGTCGGCGTGCACCTCGAGCAGGTCGTCGGCGACCACGGTGAACTGCCATGGCTGTGTGTTATGAATCGAAGGCGCTGCTGCAGCCGACTCGATGATCCGCCGCAGCACCCCGTCGTTCGCCAGAAGCTTCAGCATCACAGACCTCCTGTCGCTGACTGCCCTCCCGTCGCTGACTGCGCGGCAGCCCGCACCTTTGACTCTGCTCTGGCCCCTCAGTACCTAGCAGGGTCGTTTGGAGCGAATCCGGGGGGCCCTAGGTCCCGGAAGGCGCATCCCGGGCCCGCGGACCGAACGTCACTGCCGGGCAAGCATTTCGCCCCTGCCGAGACTAGGTAGGCTCGGGAATGCGGTCCCCGGCTTTCTGGTTCATACCCCGAGGGGTATTGTTCACCGGGAACGATGCCCGTGCGGACGGAGGTCAGCAGTGGCGACGGTGGAATTGACGGCGGAGAACTTCGACTCGGTTGTGGGCGGTGCCGACCTGGCGCTCGTGGACTTCTGGGCTTCCTGGTGCGGACCGTGCCGGATGTTCGGGCCGATCTTCGAGCGTGCCTCGGAGAAGCACACGGACCTGGTGTTCGCCAAGGTCGACACCGAGGCGCAGCCCGACCTCTCGCAGGCTTTCGGCATCACCTCGATCCCGACCCTGATGGTGATCAGGGACAAGGTCATCCTCTACGCGCAGCCGGGCGCGCTACCCGAGGCCGCGCTCGAGCAGCTGATCAGCCAGGCCCGCGAGGTCGACATGGCCGAAGTGAAGGCCGGGCTCGCGGACGGCGTGAAGCAGGCCGCGGGCATGGGAAGGGACACATGACAGCTGCCGAGGCTGACGCCCGCGCGGCCGTGCTCAACCGGCTGCGACGGGCGCAAGGCCAGCTCGCGGGCGTGATCGCGATGGTCGAGGACGGCAGGGACTGCCGCGACATCGTGACCCAGCTCGCCGCCGTGTCACGTGCCCTTGACCGGGCCGGCTTCAAGATCGTCGCGAGCAACATGCGGCAGTGCCTCAACGGCGAATCGGCGATGAGCACTGAGGAACTCGAGCGGCTGTTCCTGGCGCTGGCCTGACCGTCCCCCGCCGCGGCCGCCCACACCTGGCCGCCGGGAGTGCCGTGCGCTCCAGTGGACGAAGATGGTCAGATGAGCGCCGCTGAGCTCGTCGCGACCGGCCTGACCACCGCTCAGGTGGCCGAGCGGGTCGCGGCAGGCCAGGTGAACGATGCCGGCCGCCAGCCGACCAGGACGGTCGGCCAGATCCTGGTGGCCAACATCGCGACCAGGTTCAACGCGATCCTCGGCGGCCTGTTCGTCGTCATCGCGATCGTCGGGCCGCTGCAGGACGGGCTGTTCGGCCTGGTGCTCGTGGCCAACAGCGGGGTCGGGATAGCTCAGGAACTGCGTGCCAAGCGAACCCTCGACCGGCTCAGCGTGCTGAACGCGCCGACCGCGACGGTGCTGCGGGACGGGGCGCTGAGCACGGTTCAGGCCGCCGCCGTGGTGCTGGACGACGTGGTCGAACTGCAGCCGGGCGATCAGGTCGTTGTCGACGGCACGGTGCTGTCGTGCGCCGGGCTGGAGATCGACGAGTCGCTGCTCAGCGGGGAGGCGGAGCCCGCCGGCAAGGAACCGGGCAGCGACGTGCTGTCGGGCAGCTTCGTTGTGGCGGGCAGCGGACGGATTACCGCTACGGGCGTGGGGTCCGGGTCCTACGCCGCGCGGCTGGCCGGCGAGGCCAGGAAGTACTCGCCGGCCCGTTCTGAGATCCGGGACGCGATCAACCTTCTGCTGAAGTGGATCAGCTGGCTGCTCGTGCCGGTCGGCGCGCTGCTGGTGGCGCGTCAGCTTCAGTCCGGCCAGACGACCCGCGAGGCACTTCGCGGGTCGGTCGCCGGCCTGGTCGGCATGGTGCCCGAGGGTCTGGTGCTTCTGACCAGCGTGGCGATGGCGGTCGGCGTGGTCAGGCTGGCCGCGCGCCGGGTCCTGGTCCAGGACCTGCCGGCCATCGAGGGCCTGGCCCGCGTGGACGTGGTCTGCTGCGACAAGACCGGGACGCTGACCCAGGGCAGCATGCGCGTCGTCGCGATGACCGTCGTGGGCGGGCCGGACGGCCGGGATGCCGGCCGCCAGGCCGAGGCGGCGCTCGGAGCGCTCGCCGTCGCCGGGCCACGGCCGAACGCCACCATGCGCGCGGTCGCGGCGAAGTTCGCCGATCCCGGCTGGCAGGCGGACGAGGTTATCCCGTTCTCCTCGGCGCGCAAGTGGAGCGCCGTCAGCTACGACGGCAGGGGGACCTGGGTCATCGGCTCGCCGGATACGATCCTGGCCGGCCCGGGTTCGCCGGACGACCGGGCGGTGCTCGATCAGGCGGGCAGGCTGGCGGCGGACGGATACCGGGTGCTGCTGCTGGCCAGGAGTCCGAGCCGGGTCAGCGACGGGCGCCGGCTTCCCGGCCGGATCGGCTCGGTGGCCCTGGTGACCCTGGAGGAGCAACTGCGGCCCGATGCGCAGGCGACGCTCGACTACTTCGCCAGCCAGGGGGTCTCCGTCCGGGTGCTCTCCGGTGATCATCCGGCGACCGTGGCGGCAATCGCGAGACGGCTCGGGCTGCCGGGGGCCAGCGCCGGCCATGTGCTCGACGCCCGCGAGTTGCCGCAGGACGCCGGCCAGCTGACGGCCGCGGTGGCGGATGCGACCGTGATCGGCCGGGTCACACCGCAGCAGAAGCGGGCGATCATCGGGGCGCTGCAGGGCCTCGGGCACGTGGTCGCGATGACCGGTGACGGCGTCAACGACGTGCTCGCCCTGAAGGACTGCGACGTGGGGATCGCGATGGGATCGGGAACCCCGGCGAGCCGCGGCGTAGCGAGGCTCGTGCTGCTCAATGACCGGTTCGCGACGCTGCCGGGGGTGGTAGGGGAGGGCCGCAGGATCATCGGCAACGTCGACCGGGTCTCCCGGCTTTTCCTGACCAAGACCAGCTACGCGGTGCTGATCGCGCTGGCCGTCGCGGCGGCGGGAGTTCCTTACCCGTTCTATCCGCGGCACCTGACGATCATCTCGACGCTGAGCATCGGGGTGCCCGCATTCTTCCTCGCGCTCGCGCCGAACGCCGACCGGGTGTCGCCTGGCTTCCTCGGCAGGGCGCTGCGGTTCGCCGTCCCCGCCGGGGTGGTGATCGCGGCGGCGGTATTCGGCGCCTTCCTCGCGGTCCGGCTGTCGGGGCAGAGCCTGGCCGCCGGCCGGACCAGCGCGACCATCGTCGCGGTCGGCATGAGCCTGTTCGTGCTCGCCGCGCTCGCCCGGCCGCTCAAGAGCTGGCGTGGCGCCATGGTGGCGACGCTGGCGGTCGCGTTCGCCGCACTCTTCACGCTGCCATGGTTGCGCGGCCAGCTCGCCATCGTGCTGCTGCCAGCCGGCCTGTTCGCGCTGTCGCTTGGCATCGCAGCAGGCCGGCTGCGGCCTGCTGCTGCTCGCCTGGCCGCTCGCGAGGCGGGTGACCAGGGACGGCTAACATCGGCCACGTGCACGCTCCGGAGCCTGTTGCGGCGGAACACGGCGCGCTGCCGCCTGCCGGGCCCGCCGGCCAGCCAGCCAGCCCGCGCGCCCGCCTGCCCGCCAGGCTGGCAGCCAGCCTTCCTGCGGTTCTCCTCGCCGCCACGGTCGGCGGTCTGCTGGCCGGGGGACTGCTGCGCGCGGCGGGCGATGGCGCGGCAGGCGACGCGGCCTGGTTCGCGGTGGGCTGCTGCGGCGTCGTGTATTCCCTGTGGGCGATGATCGACAGCCTGCGCCGCCGGCGGCTTGGAGTGGACGCCATCGCGCTGCTCGCGGTCGCCGGGGCGCTGGCGGTCGGCGAGCCGCTGGCCGCAGCGGTGATCGCGGTGATGCTGGCCAGCGGCCGGTTCCTGGAGTCCTGGGCGGCCGGACGTGCCAGGCGCGACCTGCACGCGCTGCTGGCTCGGGCGCCGCGGACGGCACGCAGGTACTCAGGCGGCGCGCTGGTCAGCGTGGAGCTCGACGAGGTGGAGCCGGGCGACCGGCTCCTGATCGCGCCCGGCGAGGTCGTTCCCGTGGACGGGATCTTGGCGGGCGGGCCTGCCGTCCTCGACGAGGCGGCGCTGACCGGCGAGGCGCTTCCGGTGGAGCGGCCCGGCGGCGACACGGTGCGCAGCGGCGTGGTTAATGCGGGCGATCCGTTCGACCTGATCGCCTCGGCCAGCGCTGCCGAGAGCACTTATGCCGGCATTGTCAGGCTCGTGGCGGACGCCGAGTCATCGCAGGCACCGTTCGTCCGGCTGGCCGACCGGTACGCGCTCTGGTTCCTGCTGGTCAGCCTGGTCGGCGCCGGCGCCGCCTGGGCGGCGGCCGGCCCCGGCAGGGCGGTCGCGGTCCTCGTGGTCGCGACTCCCTGCCCGCTGATCCTGGCGGCGCCGGTCGCGCTGGTGTCCGGGTTGTCGGTCGCCGCCAGGCGCGGTGTGGTGGTGAAGGGCGGAGCCGTGCTCGAGCGGCTCGGCCGCTGCACCACCGTCATGCTCGACAAGACCGGGACGCTCACCAGCGGCCGGCCCGCCCTGATGGCCGTGGTCGAGGCCGGTGAGCTTTCCGCTGACCGCCTGCTGTCACTCGCCGCGTCGCTTGACCAGGTATCGCATCACGTGCTCGCGGCCGCGGTGGTCCACGCCGCGGCACAGCGGGGCTGCGAGCTGAGCCTGCCAGCGGAGGTGGCCGAGCAGCAAGGCCAGGGCATCCGCGGGATCGTCTCAGGGCACCGGGTCGCGGTGGGCAAAGCAAGCTGGTGCGGCATCGACGGATCGGCCGGGCTGCCCGACTGGGTGAAGGCGGCACGGCGGCGGGCCAGGCTAGACGGCGCGATAACCGTGTTCGTGGCCGTCGACGGCGCCGGCCGGGGTGCTCGTGCTCGACGATCCGATCAGGCCCGATGCCGGGCGGACGGTCAGGGCGTTGCGTGCGAGCGGGATCAGCCGGGTCGTGATGGTGACCGGCGACCGGGCGGACGTGGCGGACCAAGTCGGCATCGTGATCGGGGTGGACGAGGTCCTGGCCGAGCGGACGCCCGCCGAGAAAGTGGACGCCGTCCGGATCGAGCGCCGCCGGGCGCCGACCATGATGGTCGGCGACGGGATCAACGACGCCCCGGCGCTGGCGCTGGCCGACGTCGGGGTCGCGATGGGCGCGCGGGGTGCGACGGCTTCCTCGCAATCCGCCGACGCGGTGCTGACCGTCGACCGGATCGACCGGCTCGGCGAGGTGGCCGCGGTGGCCAGGCGGACCGCCAGGATCGCGCTGCAGAGTGTCGTCGCCGGGATGGGACTGTCGCTGGCGGCGATGATCGTGGCGGGCTTTGGACTGCTCCCCGCCGTCTGGGGCGCCCTGCTGCAGGAAGGCATCGATGTCGCCGTGATCCTGAACGCACTGCGGGCGCTCGGGCAGCCGGCGACGACGGCCCGGCTCTCGGCGGATGACACCGCGCTGGCGCACCGGTTCAGCGACGAGCACCGGTCCATCCGCGGCGCCATCGAGGAATTGCGCGCCACGGCCGACTCGCTCGGGACGGTGCCGCCTGCGGCGGCGGCCGAGCGGGTGCGGAAGGCATACCGGATGCTCGTCGAGGATGTGCAGCCGCACGAGGAGGCCGAGCAGCACGAGCTCTACCCCATGCTGAACCGGCTGCTCGGGGGCACGGACGCGACGGCGACGATGAGCAGGGCACACGCCGAGATCGCCCATCAGGTCCGCCGGCTTGGCCAGCTGCTTGACGACATCGGCCCGGGTGCGCCCGACGAGGTCGATCTCGCGGACCTGCGCGGCTTGCTCTACGGACTGCACGCGATCCTGTCGCTGCACACCGCGCAGGAGGACGAGAGCTTTCTGTCACTGGCCGAGGAGCAACGCCTGCCCGGCTGATCGGGGGCTACCACGCAACGTCGGCGTAGATCCGGCCGCCGAGCTCGCCGATGCGGTATCTGCTGCCGTGAGCCAGGCCGAGCGCGATCGACAGCACTCCCTCGGAGTCACCCGACACGGTCCATGCCCTGAGCACCGGATCGTTGACCGTCTGGATTCCGGCCGGCAACGTAGCCTGGCCCGCCGCTGAGTGACCCTGCGCTGGCTCGAGCCTGATCACCAGGTAGCGCGTCCCTGGCATGGTCACGGTGTGCCCCGACGCATCCTGGATGACCTTGTTCACGAAGCGCACGGTGTAGCCCGGGACCGCTGAGCCGATATCGATCACCAGCCGGTCGAACGTGCAGTCCGGGTGGCTGCCGGTCCGCACGGCAGTGGCGACCGGCACGGGCGGGACCGAGACCTGCTTCGTCACGGTCAGCGGGCCGGTGCGCCAGCCGCCGGCGCAGGCGATCGGCTGGGAGGGCAATGCCGAGGACGATCCGGGCCCGCTCGAGCTGGGCTGGCCGGGACCGCCCGTGCTTCCGCCCGACCCTGGCGGTGCGCTTGAACCGCATGCCGCGACGCTGATGGCCGCTGCGATTACGGCGCAGACCGCGGTGAGAGTCCTCTTCTGGCGTTGCATGGCGCCCTCCTGCCCTCCAGGCTCTGAGCCACGGCCACTGACCCACGGCCACCGGCGCAGGTTAGCCGCACACCGGGCGTAAGGGGAATAGGTGCGCTAACCGGTCATCTCAGGCTGCCCCATTCTCCAGGCGCAGGCCAGAGCCCAACGTCACCGAAGCCGCCCGATCGGTCCTCCTAGCTGCGGGGCCTTCGTCCCTGACAGATCGGCCGGCCGCGGTGGCAACATCGGGATCGCAGGACACTGTGCCGACGACAGGAGGCCGAGATGCCCAGCCTCGTTGCGGAAGTTATGACGTACAACGTGGTCGCGGTCCGCCGGGAGGCCAAGTTCAAGGAGATCGTGGCGGTCATGAACCGTCGCCGCGTCAGCGCCTTTCCCGTTCTCGACGACGGCGACCGGGTGATCGGCGTGGTATCGGAGGCCGACCTGCTGCCGCGCGAGGCCTATCCTGCCTGGCTGTCGGCGCCCGGGCGCGAACGGCGCCGGGTCCCGGCCAAGGCCGGCGCGCTCACCGCGGACGAACTGATGACCAGCCCGGCGATGACGATCAGCCCGCAGGCCACGCTCACCGAGGCCGCGAGGGTGATGCACACCCACAAGGTGAAGCGGCTTCCCGTGACCGATGCGGCCGGCAGGCTCGTCGGCATCGTCAGCCGGGTCGACCTGCTCGGCATCTACGACCGGCCAGACGCTCAGATCAGGACCGAGATTGCCGAGCGGGTGCTGGCCGGTGACTTCGTGCTTGACCCGCGCGAGTTCACCGTCACCGTCAGCTCCGGCGTAGTCACCATCTCGGGCAAGCTTGACCAGCAGGACCTCGCGATCCGCCTGTTGCGGGGCATCTGGGATGTGGCCGGCGTCGTAGACGTGCGGGACCGGCTCAGTTATCCGGTCAAGCGGTAACGAACTCGCGAATGCCGATCTCCCCGTTGCTATTGCACAGCCAATGGCGAAGCCGTCAGCCGGCGGGACGTTCGGCCGCGCGGCGCGGCCCGTCCTCACCGGCCCGGGCTAACCGCAAAGCGCAGCCGCGCCGCCGCCGTGAACGGCGGGTTGCGCACCGAGGTCACCTGCCCGCCCTCGTCGAGCGTCCGGTCGGCGAGCAGATCGAGCAGGTCGGGAACCGCATGGCAGCGCGGGCCGGGATCGGGGCAGTCGCATCCATTCCCGTTCATGCTCAAAGCGCCGCATTCCATGCAGGCGAAGCCCGGGACCATCTGGTCGTCGGGCAGAATGAGCTCGGCGACGGCGCGAGCCCGGCTGGCCGCCAGGCAGCCGGGCAGACCGGTGGTGACCGTTAGGTCGGGCGGCTGGTTCAGCACATCGTCGACGAGTTGTGCCTCGGTCCGTTCCGACCATGCCGCGATGACTGGACCGGCCAGTACACGCACCCGTCCAGGCGTCACCGTATGCGGGTCCACCCGGAACGTGCCCGCCACGTTCTGCCGGACGACAGGCGGCAGCGCCGAGATGAACTGGCTGATCTCGCTCTCGCGGCCGCCGAGCACGAGCGGCTTGTGCTTGCCGTCGGCCGTTTGCCCGAGAATGCTGATCGTGTCGCGGAAGTGCTGCTTGGACAGCTCCATGATTCGCTGCTGTATCCGGTAGGTCTCGAGCCCGTACCAGCCGCCGAACGCAGGGCTTGGAATGCTGGGCCCGGTCCGCTCGGCCACCGTCTCGATCCTTTCGTCGTCGATGTTCAGGATCCAGGCATGCTGGGTGTCCACCAGGGCCGCGCGGTACCCCGGGTTGCGCTGCATGGCGGCGAGCAGCGGGCGGACATACGGCCGGTCGCCAATAACCGCGAGCTCGGTCAGATGACCAGGCAGCGGAACCGTCTCGAGCAGGCCGAGTTCAGCGCAGGCGAAGATGGCTATCGTGTGGCCCAGCCATTCCCAGCTGCGCTCCGTCACGGTGTCGGCCACCGCCACCAGATCGGCCTCGCTGACTCGCGCGCCGTATGCCTGCGGCTCCCGGCTGACCGCCGACTTGATCAGCTCTGTGGCCCTGGTAGCCAGGCCACGGTGCTCGGCCAGGTCGACCGGGATGGGCAAGTAGACGGACACGACTGAGGGCTCGGCCGCGCGAAGCCCGCGCAGCTTGTCAACCTCGGCTTTCATGATCACCGCGTGCCTCCAGCCGCCGTCCCTCCGCCGGCCGGCGCCTGGTCGGCAGCCCGGCCCGCCGCGGCCTGACTGCCTCGGTCGGCGTCGGCTCGCTGCTGGCCCCCATCGGGCGGTGAGATCAGGCCCCTGATGTCGCCGGGCAGCACGCCTAGCGCCTCGTCTATCGCTCCCGCCGATATGTGCCGCCGCATCGCCGTGGTCACCCTCCGCCCAGCATCGGGAACCTCGCTGAGGTGTATCTGCGCGTCCTTGGCGAACCTGGCGATGTACTCGTCGCGCCCGTACTTGATCGGCACCTTGCTCGGGTTCCAGCCCTCGTAGAACACGCCCCTGAGCAACTCGGGAAGCTGGGCGGCGATGTGCGCGGCAACCGGCACCGGGAGGCGGTCGCGGAGCGTATGCAGCCAGGACCTGGTGACCCGGTACGCCAGCCGGCGATCCTCAGTGCCGAAGCTGGCCGCGACGTCAGCGAGCCAGGTGTTGGTCTTGTCGATGCTGCGGTCGAGGCTGTCGACTCCGGTACGTGACATACGTTCCTCCTGTGGTTTCTGCCGGGGCTGAACAGCGGCTGGGTAGATGATCAGTGCGGGACGCGCGGCCGCCGGGCCGGACTCGGCGTCCCCGCTGACCGAGAGGAGCAGGCCAGGTGACCGAGCCGGCGATCAGCGTCGAGGCAGTGGCGCTGGACAAGCCTGACGACGTCAATGTCATCGTCGGGCAGGCGCACTTCATCAAGACCGTCGAGGATCTGCACGAGGCCCTGGCCGGGGTGAGCCCGCACCTGCGGTTCGGGATCGCGTTCTGCGAGGCCTCCGGCGACTGCCTGGTGCGCAGGTCCGGGAACGACGATGAGCTCGTCACGCTCGCCGTCGGCGCCGCCTGGGCGATCGCGGCCGGGCACGCGTTCGTGATCATGCTGCGCGACGGCTTCCCCGTCAACGTGCTGAACCCGGTCAAGGCGGTACCCGAGGTGTGCGGGATATTCTGCGCGACCGCCAACCCGGTCGACGTGCTGGTCGCGGTCACCGGCCGCGGCCGGGGAATCGTAGGTGTCGTCGACGGCTCGCCCCCCGTTGGTGTCGAGACTCAGACCGACGCGGAAGCCAGGCACCGCCTGCTCCGGGCTATCGGCTACAAGCTCTGACCCGCTCGCGGCGCCGCTGAGCTGATCCCGGCGCCGCTCCCGCTCCGTCGGCCGCCGGGATCAGGCGATCGCGCGGCTACTTCCTGGCCGAGTGCCGGCGATGGTGCTGGACGATTGTGTCGGCCGACGGGAAGAACACGCTCTCGTGGCCGTCCGACCACCGGACCAGGTAGGGCGGGCTGCCCTCATCGCCGTGGACCTCGGCGATCTCGCCATGACGGTCTCCGTCCCCCTGATGACGGCCCTTGACCGTCAGCTCATCTCCGATCGCAGCTTTCATGGTTCTCCTTCCCCCGCCGGTACCTACCCGGTTGGTTCGCTGCCAGTCCGGTCGCGATCATGCTGGTCAGCATCGCGGCGTCTGACCAGGGCCGAACGTCCGCGGTCCCGGGCCTCCGCCTTGTGGATCGCGCCGTCAGGATCGGTCCTGGACCCGCCGGTCGATCCGGCGCCGAGATCGTCGGCCACCGGCCCGGATTTCGCTGTCCCGAGCACTGTCTCGAGATCGACTTCCCCGGCGAGATGGCTGACCAGCGGTGACCAGATCTCCGGGTGCGCCGGAAACGTGACGGCGCGGTCGCCCGGCCCGGCCGCCGCGTCCGGCTCGGCCTTCGTGCTCGGCTTGGCTGCCGCACCCGCCGCTTCGTCATCGCGCGGGCCGGACTTGGTGTCGGCCGAGGGTGTGGGCTCGGGAGTCGGGGCTGTGCCCACGGCAGGACCTCCTCAGACGCGTATCACGTCCGGTGTATTCCGGGCTCGCACCGCCGGATAGGGACGAAGGTCCCCTGCCACGGCGCCACTGGCCCGCCGTTAGCTGTCACCCTAAGTCCGGCCCGCCGTTCCCGGCTAGCCTGTCGGCGGAGATCGCGTCAACCACCGGTCACGCCGGAGGTCGATATCTCGCCCCACACTCTGCTGTGCTGAATCCGTGATAGGGACCTTGGGCCCTACTGCGACAGCACGGCCATGTGGTGTTATCGCGGTGACGAGAGGGACTTAACTAAGACGCGAGGGATGCGGCCAGGCCGGCTCGTACACCACGTGAGCTGCATTCGCGAGAAACGCGAGAAGTCCCTCTCGCCGAATCTTCGCCGCCTCAGGCCAGCCCGGCACCGCGCTGCGGAGTCCGGACGGACTCGCGCCAGGATCCCGCCCCGACTGGACTGGCCGGGGAAACCGGGCTAACCGGACAATCTCCCCGCCGAGGAACTGCGATCCCGCCCGGTGAGATGACATTGGATCCGCTCAAGTCGCCCAGACCGGGCAATTCCCCGCCCAGAACGACGCAAGCGGATCCAATGTCGCTGAGCCGCCCGCCGACTGGCGCGATGTACGGCGCGGGGCGGCGGATACGCTGGCGATATGTACGTTCCTGCGCACTTCGCCGCTCGCGACCTGGCTGAGATCGCCGCTTTCGTCGACCGGGCGGGCACCGCCGACCTGGTGACCTTCGACGGGACGCAACCGGTCTCGACGCTGCTCCCGGTGATCTGGGATCGGGCAGATGGGGATCGGACCGAGGGGCAGGCTGGCCGGCTCATCGGGCATATCGCGCGCAGCAACCCGCAGTGGAGCACGGCCGCGGCGGGGGTGCCGGCGCTCGCGATCGTGCACGGGCCGCAGGCCTACATCTCGCCCTCGTGGTACCAGAGCACAAAGGAGCACGGCAGGACCGTGCCTACCTGGAATTACACGACCGTCCACTTCACCGGGCAGGTGACGTTCCACCGTGACGACGACTGGCTCCGAGACGTCGTGACCCGGCTGACCGAGCGTTACGAGGCGGGCCGGGAGCGGCGCTGGTGGGTGAGTGACGCGCCCGAGCAATTCATCGCCGGCCAGTTGCGCGCGATCGTCGGCGTGGAACTGCTGGTCGAGCGCATCGAGGCTAAGAACAAGCTGTCCCAGAACCGTCCGCCGCAGGACCGGGCGAACGTGATTGCCGCGCTGAGGGCGGAGCACGGTGACGGCGCCCGGGCGATCGCCGAGCTGATGGCCGGGCGCGAGCCGGCCGCGGACTGACCCAGACGGCCGTCAGGCGGGCGAGACCGGGCTGACGGCGTTGGCGCGGATCACGTCGGAGTAAAACCGGGCGCTTGACTTGGGGATCCGGTGCTGGGTCCCGTAGTCGACGAAGATGATCCCGAACCGCTTCTGGTAGCCCCAGCCCCACTCGAAGTTGTCCAACAGCGACCAGACGAAGTATCCGGCGAGGTTCACGCCGTCCTTGACCGCCCGGGCCGCGGCGGCGAGATGCTGGTGCAGGTACCTGATCCGCTCTGAATCGTTAACCACTCCCTCGGGGTTCACGTAGTCCTCGGCGGCGCAGCCGTTCTCGGTGATGAACAGCGGCAGCCCCGGCGCATCGGCGGACAGCCTGACCAGCAGGTCGTACAGCCCGTCCGGGTCGACGAGCCAGCCCATCGCGGTTCGCTCGAGCCAGTCCGGGCTGTACTCGACCACGCCGGGCACCCCGCAGTGGGTCAGGCTCTCGTTCTTGCGCAGGTCGTTGGGGTCTCCGGCGCGGAGGTAGGCGGCCGAGTAGTAGTTCACGCCGAGGAAGTCGATCGGCGCGCTGATCGTCTCCATGTCACCGCCGGCGATCAGCGCGGCGGGCGGAAGCAGGTCCGCGCTCGCCTGCGCCGGATAGCGGCCGGCCAGGACGGGCTCGAGGAAGAGCCCGTTGGAGTTGGCGTCGCTGATTTGCCTGGCCCGCTCGAGCGCCGCGAGCGTCTCCGGCGTGCCGGGGGAATCGGCCTGGCCGAGCACGCGGACGGGATGCAGGTCGAGCGTGATGCCGACCTGGGCGCCCGCTGGCAGGGTCTCCCGCAGCGCGCGTGCGGCCAGGCCATGCGCGAGCAGCAGGTGATGGGTCGCCGCCGCGGCAGCCTCGGGGTCACGCAGGCCAGGCGCGTGCTCGCCGGTCCGGTACCCGTGACTCGCCACTACTTGCGGCTCGTTCAGTGTGATCCAGTGCCCGACCCGGTCGCCGAGTGCCTCGGCCACCAGGGCCGCGTAGTCGGCGAAGCGCGCGGCCGTTCCGCGCGCCGCCCAGCCGCCCTGGTCCTGCAGTTCTTGCGGCAGGTCCCAGTGGTAGAGCGTGACCGCGCTCGCGATGCCGTGCTCGGCGAGGTCGTCGACCAGCGCCCGGTAGTAGTCCAGGCCCTTCTGGTTCACCGGACCGCTGCCGCCAGGCTGGACGCGCGGCCACGAGACCGAGAACCGGTAGGCGTTCAGTCCGAGCGCGGCCATCATCGCGACGTCCTCGCGGTAACGGTGGTACGCGTCGCATGCGACGTCCCCAGTGTCACCGCCCCTGACGTTGCCTGGGATGCGGCTGAAGGTATCCCACACCGAAAGTCCCCGGCCGTCGGCGGTCGCCGCCCCTTCAATCTGGTAGGCGGCCGACGCAGAGCCCCAGGCAAAGCCGGCCGGAAAAGCGAGAGCGCCGTTGTGGTCGGGTCCCGGCGTGGTCATGCTCGCTCCTTCTTGGCAATCCGCGGAAACTGGCCTCGGCCGAAGCAGGAGGATCTTGACGCCGTATCGGCCGAGATTTAGGGTAAGCGCTTAGATCGACCCGATGCAAGCGCTTAGACATTGGCGGGTGCAACCGCTTAGACAGGGGACGATCACGATGCAGCGGCAGGCACAGGGAAGCGTCGTCACGCTGTATGACGTCGCCGCCGTGGCCGGCGTCTCGACCGCGACGGTCTCCAGGGTCGTGCACGGCCAGGATCGCGTCGCCGCCTCGACCCGGGCCCAGGTGCTGGCCGTCATCGAGCAGCTCGGCTATGTGCCCAACGGCGCCGCGCAGAGCCTGTCTCGCCGCCGCCAGCAGGTGATCGGCCTGGTCTGCGTCGAGCGCAAGGCGCCGAAGCGGCAGTACGACATCGAGAGCATGAGCCTGCTCTTCTACGACGAGATCCTGCGTGGCGTCGAGGCCACGATCAGGGATCGGAACTGGTCGCTGCTGATCACCTATCTCGAGGAAGGCGTCGAGCCCGACCTGGCCAGGCTGCTCGCCCTATCCGGAAGGGTCGATGGCCTGCTGATCGGGGAGGGCATTGTGCCCTCGCCGTTCCTCGCTCGGCTTGCCGCGCGACTGCCCGTGGTGGTGATCGCCGGGAACCCGCGCGAGCGGAGCGCCGACGTGGTGATGGCCGACAACCGGTCGGGCTCGGTGGCCCTGATCACTCACCTGACCCAGGATCACGGCAGGCGCGCGCTGTACTACGTGGACGGGCCGGCGACCGCGCCGGACGCCAGGGAGCGCCGGCGCGCGCTGATGCAGGTGCTGCGCGCCAGTCCGCAGAGCCGGCTGGTGGGCAGCTCGGAAGGGCTATTCACGGTGGCCAGCGGCGAGGAGGCGGGCCAGCAGTTGCTCGCGATCACCGGCGCCGACTTCCCTGACGCCGTCGTCTGCGCGAATGACCAAATGGCCATCGGGGTACTTCAGGCGTTCGCCGCGGCAGGCGTCACGGTTCCCGAGGAGGTTGCGGTGGTCGGATTCGATGACATTTTCCCCGCCAGCCTGTGCGACCCGCCGCTGACGACCGTCCACCAGCCGATGCGGCTGCTCGGGGAGCACGCCTGCACCAGGCTGCTCGACCGGATCACGGCGCCTGACATCCGCCAGAAGGTGGAGGTCCTGCCGACCGAGCTGGTGTTGCGGTCAAGCTGCGGCTGCCCGCCGGGGACGATGATCCGCCAGCCTTTGCCGCGGCTCCGCGGCCGCGGTCCAGCTCCGCGGGAGGCGGCTCCCGCGCCGTTACCTCGCCTGAACCTGACCGCGGCACGACGGGGTTAGCGGCACGAGAGTGAGGAGAGCGGCATGTCCTTCCTGCTACGCCGGCTGGGCTTCTACGTCGTGGCTGCCTGGGTGGCGCTCACCGCGAACTTCTTCCTGCCGCGGGCCATGCCGGGAAACGCGGTGCAGTCGATCATGTCGAAATTCCCTAACCTGCAGCCGTCGGCCTTCCACGCGCTGCAGGCCATGCTCGGCGTCGGTAACGCCGGCTCGCTGTGGCACCAGTACGTCGCCTACCTCGGCGATGTGCTCACGCTGAACTTCGGCACCGACCTGGCCCAGTACCCGGCCAGGGTGTCCACCCTGCTCGGCCAGACGATCCCGTGGACGCTGACCCTGGTCGGCACGGCCACGATCATCGCGTTCTTCGTCGGCACCGGGCTCGGCATCGTGGCGGGCTGGCGGCACGGCGGCTGGATGGACCGGGTACTGCCCGGCCTGATGTTCTTCCAGGCGGTTCCGTACTTCTTCCTGGCCCTGATCCTGATCGAGCTGCTAGCCGCCCGGGCCAACATGTTCCCGCTCGGCCAGGGGTACGACGGCGGCCTGATCCCGGGCTGGAACTCGGCCTTCATCAGCAGCGCGATCTACCACTCGATCCTGCCGGCCTTCACGATCGTGATCACCACGATGGCCGGCTGGATGCTGCAGATGCGCAACGTCATGATCACCACGATCGGCGAGGACTACGTCGTCGCAGCGCAGGCCAAGGGGTTGTCCAGCCGCCGGGTCGTGCTCACCTACGCCGCCCGCAACGCCCTGCTGCCGCAGCTGCAGGGGTTCGGCCTGGCGCTCGGCTTCGTAGTCTCCGGCGCGATCGTGATGGAGATCGTGTTCTCTTACCCCGGCATCGGCTTGCTCCTGGTCAGCGCGGTCACCGCGAACGACTACCCGCTCATGCAAGCGATCTTCCTGGTCATCACGTTCGCCGTGCTGCTGGCCAACTTGGTCGTCGACTTCATCATCGTCGCGTTTGATCCGCGCGCCCGTTCGAGGGAGGCAGCCTGATGACCGCCGCATCGCCGATCTTGATCGACCCCACCTTCGTCGCCCTGGAGCCGCAGCCGCGCAAGCTCGGCCAGTGGAGCCGCCTTCCGGTCAAGGCCAAGGCGGGCGCGATCCTGCTTGGCCTGTTCGTGCTGGCGGCCATCATCGGCCCGATGGTGGCGCCGTACTCGCCCGACTACCAGAGCACGAACCCGGCGCTAGCGTTGCACGGGCCGGACGGCCAGTTCCTGCTCGGCACCACTCAGAGCGGCCAGGACGTGCTGTCCCAGCTGCTAACCGGGATCCGGCTGACGCTCGAGCTGGCCGTGCTGGTCGGCGTGATAGCCACGGTGCTGTCCGTCGTCGTCGGGGTCACCTCGGCCTTCCTCGGCGGAGTGTGGGACGAGTCCCTGTCGCTGGTCAGCAACGTGTTCCTGGTCATCCCCGCGCTGCCGCTGCTGATCCTGCTGCTCGGCTACCTGCCGCAGAAGGGCCAGCTCGCGATGATCCTGGTGCTCAGCGTGCTCGGCTGGCCCTGGGGAGCCCGGGTGATCCGGGCGCAGACCCTGGCCATCCGCAACCGGGACTTCGTCGCCGCGGCCAGGGAGACGGGCGAGAGCACCTGGCGGATCATCGCCGTCGAGATCGTCCCCAACCAGGTGAGCCTGATCGCCGCCAGCTTCGTCAATACGGTGCTATACGCGATCGGCGCCTCCGTGGCCCTGGCCTTCATCGGTGTCGCCAACCTCTCGAGCTGGAGCCTCGGCACGATGCTCTACTGGGCCCAGAGCGCGCAGGCGCTGCAGCTCGGCGCGTGGTGGTGGTTCGTGCCGCCCGGCCTGGCCGTCGCCCTGATGGGGACCGGCCTGGTGCTGCTGAATACCGGCATCGACGAGTTCGGCAACCCGCGGCTGCGGGACGCCGCCAAGGCCGTCAGAATCGGCGGCCGCAAGCAGTTCCCGGCCGATCCCACCCCGGTCTGGCAGCCGGACGGGCAGCCGCGCAGCGGGCTCGGGCGCTTGGTGCGCTCCTTCTCGCGGGCCTCGCTCGCCGATCGCCGTACCGCGGCCGGCGGGAGGGCCTCATGAACGCCGGCCCCGTGCTGGACATCCGCGACCTGTCTGTCGCCTACCGCACCCCAGGTGGCGACGTGCGGGCAGTCAGCAACGTGAGCCTGGCCCTGCAGCCGGGCGAGATCGTCGGCCTGGTCGGCGAGAGCGGGTCTGGGAAGTCCACCCTCGCCTATGGTGCCTGCCGCCTGTTGCGGGCACCTGCCGTGATCACCGGCGGCTCGGTCCGCTACCAAGGGCGGCGCACGTCGGGTCCGGCCGACATCCTGCAGATGGGCCGGGAGGACCTGCGCAGGCTGCGCTGGCGCGAGATCGCGATCGTGTTCCAGAGCGCGATGAACGCGCTGAACCCGGTGCTGAACGTGCGCGACCAGATCCTGGACGGGATGCACGCGCACTTGCAGATCTCCCGGGCGGAGGCCGAGGCCAAAGTCGAGTCGCTGCTCGACCTGGTCGGCATCCCACGCTCGCGGCTGCGGGCTTACCCGCACGAGCTGTCCGGCGGCATGCGGCAGCGGATCATGATTGCGATGGCGCTCGCCGCTGACCCGGAGATCGTGATCATGGACGAGCCGACTACCGCCCTCGACGTGGTCGTGCAGCGCGACATCCTGGGCCAGATCCTCGAGCTGAAGGAGGGGCTCGGATTCGCCATCCTGTTCATCACCCACGACCTGTCGCTGCTGCTCGAGCTGGCGGACCGGATCGCCGTCATGTACGCGGGGCAGCTGATGGAGCTCGGCACCTCGGCCGAAATCCAGCACGAGCCCGCCCACCCGTACACCACCGGCCTGCTGAACTCCTTCCCTTCCCTGCACGGGCCGCGCCGCGAGCTGGCCGGCATTCCCGGTACCCCGCCCGACCTGCGGCGGCCGCCGCCGGGCTGTCCGTTCCTGCCGCGCTGCAGGTTCGGCACGGACGCGTGCCGGGAGGTCGACATGCGGCTCGTGCACGTCGAGACGTCGCCGGATCTGGCTCACGTCACGGCCTGCCCCTTCGTGCTGCCCGGCAGCCAGCCGGCCGGATTCGCGGCGGCCCGCAGGCAGGCCCCCGAGATACCCGTCCTGCGCGAGGGGAGCTCGGCATGACCGGCAGCACGGCGGAAATCAGCGGCGGTGTCGTTTCCGCCGCTTCGCGGCGCGGGCCGCTGGCGATGGAGGCGAGCTCGCTGAGCAAGGAGTTCCGGCTCGGGCGCGGGCAGGTGGTGCGGGCGGCCAAGGATGTCTCCTTCAACCTCTATCGCGGTGCCGTGGTCGCGCTGGTCGGCGAGAGCGGCTCGGGCAAGTCGACGGTGGCCAAGATGCTGGCCGGCCAGGAGCGGATGACCGCGGGGACGATCCGGCTGGACGGCGAGCCGGTCGACCTGTCCAGCCTCCGGGCGTTCCGCCGCTACAAGGGCTCGGTCCAGATGGTCTTCCAGGACCCGTTCGCCTCGCTCAATCCGGTGCACACCGTGCGACACCACCTGGAGCGCCCGATCCGGCTGCACCAGGGCCGCAAGTCCAAGGCCGAGCTGCGGGCCGGCGTGAACGCGCTGCTTGAGCAGGTCAGGCTGATTCCGGCCGAGCAGTTCGCCGAGAAGTACCCGCACGAGCTGTCCGGCGGCCAGCGGCAGCGGGTGTCGTTCGCCCGGGCGCTGGCGGCCGAGCCCACCGTGCTCCTCGCCGACGAGCCGGTGTCCATGCTGGATGTCTCGATCAGGCTGGAGATGCTCAGTCTGCTTGACGACCTGCGCAGCAGGCTGCACCTGGCGTTGCTGTACATCACCCACGACATCGCCTCGGCCCGCTACTTCGCCGATGAGGTGCTGGTCATGTACGCGGGCGAGATCGTCGAGCGCGGCCCGGCCGAGCAGGTCACCCAGCAGCCGGCCCACCCGTACACCCAGCTTCTGGTTGCCTCGGCGCCCGACCCCGACAACCTAGGCAGGTCGCTGCGCTCCGGCTTCCAGGCGTCTGCCGGCCGGGGCATCGCCGTGGCCGAACAGGGCTGCCCGTTCAGTCCTCGGTGCCCGCATGCGGACGACCAGTGCCGCGCGGAGGACCCGGCCCCCCAGCCGATCTCCGCAGACCGCGCCGCCTCGTGCTGGCACCTCGACGCCGCCGCCGCGGCCGTCGCCGCCGCTGGAGAAAGGGAGGTGTGAGGGATCAGCAGTAATGGCTCAGCAGAGCTGACATCCGATCGTCGGTCTACAAGAAAAGCAGGAGGAAGCATGAGCAGACGGCTAGGGCGCCGGGGCCTGGTGGGCCTATCGGCGGTGGCCGTGGTCTGCGGCGGGCTCGCGGCATGCGCGTCAAGCCCCGGTGGCTCGTCGTCGGGAACGACGACCAAGGCGACCAGGCTGGTAATGGAAAGTTCGCCGGAAACCACCATCACCCAGGCCTTCAACCCGTACGTCGCGACCCAGGCCGCCTTCGGCATGGGCGCCACCGGCCTGATCTACGAGCCGCTCATCCAGTTCAACTTGGTCGCGCCGCCGAAGTACTACCCATGGCTGGCCACGTCCTACAAGTGGACCAACGGCGGCAAGTCGATCACGTTCACGATCCGTTCCGGCGTCAAGTGGAACAACGGCAAGCCGTTCACCCCCGCTGACGTGGCGTTCACCTTCAACATGCTGAAGAAGAACGCCGCGATCAACCTCGGCGGCGTGGACGTCTCCAGCGTGACCACCACGGCCAACACGGTCACGCTAAACTTCGCGACCGCGCAGTACACCAACCTGCAGCAGATCGCCGGCACGGCCATCGTGCCCGCGTCGGTCTGGAGCAAGGTCGCCAACCCGGCCACGTTCGCCAACCCGAACCCGGTCGGCACCGGTCCGTACATGCTGGACAGCTTCACGGGCCAGGGCTTCACGCTGAAGAAGAACCCGAACTTCTGGGACCCCTCCAAGGTCAAGGTGCAGCAGGTCTACTTCCCGGTCTACACCTCAAACACCAGCGCCCTGTCGGCGCTGTTCGGCGGGCAGATCGACTGGACCGGAAACTTCATCCCCGGCCTGAAGAAGAGCTTCGTCGACACCAACCCCAAGTTCCACCACTACTGGGAGGCGCCGGGCGGGACCAACAGCCTGATGCCGAACCTGAACAAGTGGCCGACTAACCAGCTGCCGGTGCGCAAGGCGATCAGCCTGGCCATCAACCGGTCGCTGATCGCGACCGAGGGCGAGGCGGGCCTGGAGAACCCGGTGCTCAGCTCCACCGGCCTGACCTTGCCCACGTTCGCGGCCTGGAACGGCCCGGTCGCGTCGATGACCAACTCGCCGACGGCGCAGCCGGCCCAGGCCGAGGCCGTGCTCAAGGCGGCGGGCTACACCAAGAACAGCAGCGGCTTCTTCGCCAAGAACGGGAAGGTCGTCTCCATTACGATCACCGACCCGTCCGCCTACACCGACTACGCCCAGGACGACCAGATCGTCGCCAATGAGCTGAAGGCGGTCGGCATCGACGCGACGTTCTCCGGCCAGGCCGTGAACACCTGGGCCTCCGATATCGCGGCCGGCAACTTCCAGCTCACCATGCACTGGTCGAACGGCGGAATCACCCCCTACAACATGTACAACGGCTGGCTGAACAGCTCCCTGGCCACCGGGAGCTCGGCGACCGGCGACTACGAGCGGCTGAAGGACCCAGCGATCGACGCCCAGCTGGCTAAGCTGGCCATGGCGTCCACCACCGCTGCCCAGACCGCCGCCCTGGCTCCAATCGCCAAGTACGTCGCGGCCAACCTGCCGATCATCCCGACGACCACGGCGTCGCAGTGGTACGAGTGGAACAGCGAGCGCTTCGTGGGCTGGCCGACCCAGCAGAATCCGTATCAGACCGGGCAGCCGTCCGGTACCAACAACGGGCCTGGTTCGGGCACCGACGAGGTCGTCATCTTGCACCTGAGCCCCAGGTAACAGGTGACCTGATCAATCACCGATCCGCTCCCGGGCCTCCCCTCCGGGAGGGGAAGTAAGAGGAGCCGCCGGCCGTCACGGCCGGCGGCTCCTGGCATTACGGGAAGGCCACCACGTCGCTGGCGGAGCCGGCATTGCCGGAGTTCACCGGCGCCCCGGTGCCGTCCACGACGGAGTTGATGCCGCCCGAGCCGTTGAGGAACACCGTGAGCAGGTCGTGCAGCCGCACCCCAGGTGTCGTGGCCGGCCTGATGTGCGCTTACAAGTCCAGCACATAAGCGATAGGTCGGATAGGGGAAAAGGGCGTCGCCACGGAACGACCAACCGGGTTCAGAGCGCGGCGAGCTCGTCGGTGAGGTCGTCGAGACCGAGCGAGCCAAGCGACAGGGCGGCCATGTGCCAGGACTTGAGGTCGAACTCGGCGCCGTGCGCGGCCTGCGCGGCCGCGCGTCCCGCGAGCCAGGCACGTTCGCCGAGCTTGTAGCTGATCGCCTGGCCGGGCCCGCTGAGATAGCGGATGACCTCGCTGGCCAGAAACTCCTTGTCGCGTCCGCTGTGCGCGATGAAGAACTCCAGCGCCAGGTCAGGCGTCCAGACCTGGCCGGCGCCGATCGGGGAGTCGCCGGGAACGGTTAGCCCGAGGTGCATGCCGATGTCGATGACGACCCTGATCGCGCGCATGTTCTGGGCGTCCAGGTAGCCGAGCCTCGCGCCCGGCGTGGACAGGTAGCCAAGCTCGTCCATCAGCCGCTCCGCGTACAGCGCCCAGCCCTCGCTGCAGGCGCTCACCCCGCCGACCGTCGTCTGATACATCGACAGGTCCGTGGACAGGTAGCACCACTGGGCGAGCTGAAGATGATGACCGGGAACCCCCTCGTGATACCAGGTGCTGATCAGGTTCCACAGCGGGAACCTGGTCCGGCCGAGCGTCGGCAGCCAGGTACGGCCAGGCCGGGAGAAGTCCTGTGAGGGCGCGGTGTAATAAGGGGCGGCGGCGCTGCCGGGCGGGGCGATCCTGGCCTCGACGGTCTTCAGCGGGCTGGCCAGGTCGAAATGGCTGCCGTCCAGGTCAGCGATGGCCTGGTTCATCATGTCCTGCAGCCAGGCCCTGATCTCCTCGATGCCCTCGATCGCCGCCCCGTTGGCGTCGAGATGGTGCATCGCCTCCTGCGCCGTCGCGCCAGGCAGCACCTGCTGTGCCTCGGCATTCATCTGCCGCTGCAGGTCGGTGAATTGTGACCAGCCCCAGACGTACGCTTCCGCCACGTCCAGATCGGTCCCGTTCCAGCGCCTGGCGCAGGCGCGGTAGCGATCGGCTCCGACGCCGTCCGGGGTGTGCTGCGCCTGCGACAGGTACTCGGTGCCGAGCCAGTGCGCGAGGTCGGCGACGGACTCGTTGGCCGCCGCCGCGGCGCGGTCCAGGTCGGCCCGCAGCGCCGCCGGCACCTGCGCGGCGGCGGCGAAGTCGGCGAACCAGCCCAGGCCGCCCGCGGCCGCGGTCCACTCCCGCAGTTGCTCGGCGGCGACCCGCACGACCCGCGGCCCGGCGAGCAGGCCGCGGCTGGCCCCCTCGGCCAGGCTCGCCTGGTACTCGGTCAGTGCCCGGCTGACCCTGGCCATCCGGCGCGCGATCGCTGCCCAGTCGTCCTCGGCGGCTGTCGGCATGTTGAGGAACGCGCCGCGGACGCGGTGCGGCGGGCCGAAGATGTTCGAGACCGCGCGCAGGTGCTCGCCCTGGGCGCTCATCGCCAGGCCTGCCTCGAGCCGCTCGCGCAGCAGCCGCGCGCAGCGCCGCTCGTCCCCGGCTGGGTTGGCTCCGGCTGGCTCGGCCGGGCCTGCCGCGGCGGCTAGCGCGGCGAGGGTGGAACGGGCGAGGTCGTCAAGTGCCTCCTGCCCCGCGGGGGACAGGTCGGGCAAGCCGTCGTCGCGCGGCCGCAGGCCGAGCGCGGTGGCCACCGTCGGATCGAGGTCGGCAAGCGCTCGCACATAGCCGTCGGCCACACCGCGGACCGCTCGCGTCTTTGACGTGCTGGCAATATCAGGTGATTCGGCCATGACAGCAGTCTGCCGCACGGCGCCCGCCCGGATGCCGTTGACCATCAGGGCCGAGTGATCTCTCGCGGTGCGGTGCGGTGCGGTGGGGTGGGGTGCGGTGCGGGTCGGGAGCCGGCCGTTGGCTGCGGGCCCAAACGTCCTGGCGCGATCGGACGTTCGGCCCTGGTCGGTGGTCGCCGGGTGCGGTGTGATCAGTGTGACGAGAGGGACCGACAGGACGCGGAGTTCCGGATAGTAGCCAGTCTGGACACCACGCAAACTCTGAGTCGCGAGAAACGCGAAGGTCCCTCTCGTCCGCACCAGCAGCCGTTCAGCCATACCCACGCTGACCAAGAATTTCGCCTAACGAGACCACCAGGACCGGTGCGGTAACCCAGGCCTGGTCTGGGTACAGCACCTGTTACGACCGGACGGGGGCCTGGCCAGGCAGCACGCCGCGGTCAGCGGTCAGGGCAACAGTCGGGGGGCGATCTGATGCCGTCGAGTTCAACGGCTCGCAGGGGGACCGGCACCGCCGGGACCGGCACCGCGACCAGGAAGGGCCAGGTTCCGCGCCAGCGCGGCCAGCAACTGCGCCCGGCCCAGCAGCAGGACGCCGCCGAGCAGCGCGGGATGTCGATGTCCGCCCCACGAATCCACCTGCCCGGCGGCACGGCAGGCAACGTGATCTGGTGGGGCGGCCTCGCCGCCGTCGCGGCGCTTGGCGTCGTCGACTGGCCGGTCGTCGCGCTTGTCGCCGCGGGAACCTGGGTCGCCGAGCAGCACTCCAGGCAATCAGGCCAAGCGCGAGCCGGGCACTAGGGCGGCGATCACCAGGATCGGGCATCGGGCTGGGTGCCGATGATCACGCAGGCGGGCGCGGCGCTCTCGGCACTGGCGAGCTGGCTCCCGATCTCGCCGGGCCGGCGTCAACGACGGCACTGGGTGGGTAACGGTCGCGCGCACGTCGAGATCAAGGGGCTGCACCGGCCGGAGAACCACCCGGTGGCACGGCACCTGGAGCACGCGCTCGCCGATCTCGACGGGGTTGAGTGGGCTCAGGTAGATACCGTCGCGGGCCGGGTAATCGTCGCGTTGGACGGCGACCGGATCGACGTGGACGGGCTTGTCGACGTGATCGAGGGCGTCGAGGACGCGCACGACCTGTCTAATGAGCGCTTCCCGCACGATCGTCCCGATCATCCGGCCGACCAGGAACCGATCCAGCGGCAGGTCTACGCGATCGGCGCCGACGTCGCCGGTCTCGGGCTGGGGCTGGCCGGACGTTTCGCCTTCGGCCAGTTCGGGCGCTTGGCCAGAAAGAACCCGCTGATCGGCGAGGTCGCATCGATTCTCTCGCTGGCCGACTCCACACCGGCGCTGCGCCGTGCGCTCGAGGCCAGGCTCGGCCGGGCGGCGACCGACCTGGGCCTCGCCGTCGGCAACGCGCTGGCGCAGGGCCTGGCCCAGGGCCCGCTGGGTCTCATTGTGGACATCGCCCACCGCGGGCTGCTGGTCGACGAACTCCGGGCGCGCCGTGATCTGTGGCGCCGCCAGGAGCCGCTGCTGCACGGCGAGCCGGCGCCGCAGCCGCCCGCGGCGGCGGGCGAGCGGCCGGTGCCGCTGCCTGCTGGCCCGGTCGAGACCTACAGCAACGGCGCCGCCGCGGGAGCGCTGCTCGGCGCGGCCGCGATACTGGCGGTCACCCGCGACCCGCACCTGATGGTGGCCGCCACCGCCACCGCGAACCCGAGGGCCGCCAAGCTCGGCCGGGAAGGCTTCGCCGCCAGGGTGGACCGCGATCTGGCCCGCTCCGGGGTGCTGGCCATGGACGCCGAGTCGCTGCGCAGGCTCGACCGGATCGACGCCGTCGTGCTCGACCCGCAGGTGCTGACGACCGGGCGGACGGTTGTCGGCACGGTCTGGGTCCCGCCGGCGAACCGTGAACTCGCCGAGGCCGTGCTGCTCGCCGCACATGCGCTGCTGAGCGCCGACGCCGCCGCCGGCGGGGACCGGGCACCGGGCCGGGCATCCGGCCAGGCCAGAGTTGACGCGGCTGACCCCGCGCAGTCCGCTGACCCTGCGCAGTCCGCTGACCCTGCGCAGTCCGCTGACCCCGCGAATTCCGCTGTCCCGGTCACCGCGCATGCCGCCGCGGTGTGGCCTGGCGGCTCGCCCGAGCCTGGCAGGCAGTCAGCCCACCCGGTGGGGCGCCGCCCGCGGTCCTCAAGCGGATCGGCGCAGGCGCCCGCCATGTTCGTCCCGCGTGCCCGGGCAGGCCATGACGATCGGGTGCTGACCGGGAACTGGGCGATCGGGCCAGTGCCGCGCCGGCTCGCCGCGGCGTTCCGGCACGCGGCCAGGGACCTGCGAACCCGCGGCGAGGCGCTGCACGCCGTGTTTCTCGATGACGAGCTGACCGGGCTGGTGGCGGTCGAGCCCGAACTCGACCCGCTGGCGGGGCCGCTGCTCGCCACTGCCCGCTCGGTCGGCCTCGTCGCGGCTGCGGGCCGTCTTGGCCGGCGGGCACCCGTCGACCGCGTGGTCCCTGGCGGCACCGCCATGGCCGCCTCGGTGCGCGCGCTCCAGGCGGAGGGCAGGGTCGTCGCGGTGGTCTCGGCCCGTCAGCACGCGGCCCTCGCCGCCGCCGACCTCGGGATCGGGATCGGGCCGCGCCCGCCCGCCGGCGCGGACCTGATCACCGGCACCGACCTGGCCGGCGCCTGCCGCGTCCTGCAGGCCGCTCCGCCTGCCAGGGCGGCAAGCAGGCGGGCTGCCGCGTTCGCGGCCTACGGCTCGGGCGCGGGCGCGGTGCTCGCGATGGCCGGCCCGCGATCCGGAGCCGTCTCGCGCTCGCTGCTCGCGGTCAACGGAGCGGCGCTCGCCGCCTTGACCAGCGGCGTCTGGTCAGCGATGACGCTCGCCCGCAGGCCGCCGCCGCTGCCGGCCGAGACGACCAACTGGCATGCGCTGGACGCCGGCGCTGTGCTGGCCAAGCTGGACAGCAGCAGCACCGGGCTGAGTGCCGCGGAAGCGGGCCGGCGGCTGACCGCCGCCCCGCCCGGCGAGGTCCGCACCGAACCCGGCCTGGTCCGTGCCTCGCTAGAGGAGCTGGCGAATCCACTGACCCCCGCTCTGGCCAGCGGAACGGGACTGGCGGCGGCGGCCGGGTCACTCACGGATGCCGCGCTGATCGGCACGTTCGTCGTGGCCAACGCGTTGGTCAGCGGCGTCCAGCGGGTCAGGGTCACCCGCGCGCTGCGGCGGCTGATCGATGAGTCGGCCGTCCGGGTGCGGCTGCGCCGCGGCCGCGGCACCGAACTTGGTACCGCCGCCCAGCTTGTACAAGGCGACGTGATCGTGGTCCGGGCAGGCGACGCCGTGCCTGCCGATTGCCGGATCCTGACCGCGCGCGGCCTGGAGGTCGACGAGTCGAGCCTGACCGGCGAATCGCAGCTCGTGCCCAAAAGCCAGGCGGCAACGGGAGCGGTGAACCTTGCCGAGCGCCGGTGCATGCTTTATGCGGGCAGCTCGGTCGCGGCGGGCGAAGCTACCGCCGTCGTCGTCGCGACCGGCCAGGCCACCGAACTCGGCCGCAGCACTCAGGCGGCCGGCGCCGGGCGTCGGCCGGGTGGTGTGCAGGCACGATTGCGAGAGCTGACCAGGCTGACCGTGCCGGTCACCCTCGGCGCGGGCGCCGCGCTGATCGGCGGCGGCCTGCTGCGCGGCAGGTCCCTCCGCGACACGCTCGGCACTGGGGTCAGCCTGGCCGTCGCGGCGGTACCAGAAGGCCTGCCGATCATCGCCACGGCCGCCCAGTACAGTGCGGCTCGGCGCTTGTCGCGCCGGAAGGCGCTGGTTCGCAATCCCGGCACGATCGAGGCGCTCGGCCGGGTGGACGTGCTGTGCTTCGACAAGACCGGCACGCTCACGCAGGGACGGATCAGGCTGCACCAGGTGTGGGCGGCAGCCGGCCCGCAGCAGCCGGTGACACAACTGCGGCGCGGCGGCAGCCTGGTCCTGGCCGCCGGGCTGCGGGCCACTCCCGAGCACCACGAGGGCGAGGCGCTCGCGCACGCAACCGACGGGGCCGTCGTGGACGGGGCCAGGCAGGCCGGGATTACCGTCGATCTCGGCGCGACCAGCTGGCGCCAGGTCGGCGAATTGCCCTTTGAGCCTTCTCGCGGCTACCACGCAGTTCTCGGCCGTACCAGGGCTGGTCAGCTGCTCTGCGTCAAGGGAGCGCCGGAGATCGTGCTGCCGCTGTGCACGCAGCAGCGCCGCGGCGGCCGCACGACCGAGCTCGACACGCGAGCCAGGAAGGCGATCGCGCACAAGGTCGACCGGCTGGCCAGGGACGGTTACCGGGTGCTTGCGGTGGCGGAACGGGACGCCTCGGGACGTCGCGACCTGCGCGAGGACCGGATCAGCAGGCTGCGTTTCACCGGGCTGCTCGCGCTGACCGACCCGGTCAGGGATACCGCGGCCGAGGCGATCAGGGGCCTGCGTGCGGCCGGGATCGGGGTGCTGATGCTGACCGGGGACCATCCGAGCACAGCCGAGGCCATCGCGGCCGAACTAGGCCTGCTCGACGGAGGCCGGGTGGTCACCGGCGCCGAGCTCGACGAGCTCACCGACCCCGAGCTCGAGGAGATGGTCGCCCAGACCGCGGTATTCGCCAGGGTCAGCCCCGACCACAAGGTTGCGATCGTGGCCGCGCTTCGCCGCACCGGCCGGGTCGTTGCGGTTACCGGCGACGGCGCCAACGACGCGCCAGCGATCAGGCTGGCTGACGTCGGCGTGGCGCTCGGGCGACGGGGCACCAATGCGGCGAAGGAAGCCGCCGACATCGTGGTAACCGACGACCGGATCGAGACGATCATCGACGCGATCGTCGAGGGCCGCGCGATGTGGTCGTCAGTCCGCGACGCGATTGCCATGCTGCTCGGCGGCAACCTGGGAGAGGTCGCGTTCACGCTGGGAACCGGACTGCTGCTGCCTGGCGGCTCCGTGCTCAACGCGCGCCAGTTGCTGCTCGTGAACCTGTTCACCGACATGGTGCCGTCGCTGGCGCTGGCGGTGAAAGAGCCGCCAGGCGCGACGCCGCAGAATCTGCTCAGGGAGGGGCCAGAGGCCTCGCTCGGGTCTGCGCTGGATCGGGATATCCTGATCAGGGGCGGGTTGACCGCGGCGTCGGGGCTGGCCGCCTGGGCGGGCGGGCGGATGACGGGAGTCGCTCCGCGGCGTGCGAGCACCACCGCCCTGGTAGGCCTGGTCGGCGCCCAGCTCGGGCAGACCCTGGTCACTGGCTGGCGCAGCCCGCTGGTCGTCGCGGCCAGCGCGGGCTCGGCCGCTGCGCTCGTCGTCGTTATCCAGACGCCGGTCGCGAGCCAGTTCTTTGGCTGCACGCCACTCGGCCCGGTTGGTTGGGGCATCGGCCTCGGCGCCGCGGCCGCCGGCAGTCTCAGCGCGCCGCTGGCCTACCGCCTGGCGCCGGACTGGTCGGCTAGGGCATCATCCCGTGCCGCGGGAACACCGCTTCGCGGGTGGCCATGATGGCCCGGTCGATCGGCTCGCCGGGGTCAAAGCCGTCCTCGAAGCTGGGATACCGCGCCAGTGCCTGCTCGGTCATGAACTCTGGCGCGACCGCTCTGGTCCGGCGGGCCACGTAGTCGCGCCAGTCAGGCGGCGTTGGGAGAGCCGGGTCGATGGGCTGGCCGGCCGCCTCGGCCAGCAGGTGCGTCCATGTCCTCGGCACCACCTGGATCAGCTCATATCCGCCGCCGCCGGTGAGCAGCCACCGGCCGCCCGCGGTCTCGTGCGCGAGCGCGTGGATCGCCGCATGCGCGGCACGCTGCGCGTCGATGGTCAGCTCGAGGTTGGCCAGCGGGTCCATCCAGTGGGTGTCGCAGCCATGCTGGCTGACCAGGATCTGCGGCCGGAACGCCCGCAGCAGCGGCGGGACGACGGCGTGGAAGGCGCGCAGCCAGCCGGCGTCCCTCGTGCCGGCCGGCAGCGCGACGTTGACGGCTGACCCGTCGGCGTCGGGCCCGCCGGTCTCGGACGGGCGGCCGGTGCCGGGGAACAGCGTGCGCGGGCTCTCGTGCAGGCTGATCGTGAGCACCCTGGGGTCGTTGTAGAACGCGGCCTGAACACCGTCACCGTGGTGTACGTCGATGTCCACGTAGGCGATTCGCTCGGCGCCCTGGGACAGCAGCCAGCTGATCGCGATCGCGGGGTCGTTGTAGACGCAGAACCCGCTCGCGCGGTCTCGCATCGCGTGATGCAGCCCGCCGGCGATGTTCACCCCGTGCTCGGCCTCGCCCGACCACATTGCCCTGGCCGCGGCCAGCGTCGCCCCCGCCACCAACGCCGAGGCCTCATGCATGCCGGCGAAGATGGGGTCATCCGCGGTACCCAGGCCGTACCGCCCGGCGATCAGTATCGCTTCGCCGCCACCTGCCTGCTTGACCGCGTCGATGTAACCAGCGTCGTGCACGTAGCCGAGTTCGGCGTCGGTCGCGGGCGCTGGCGCGGCGACGGTCACGCCAGCGCCATCCAGGACGCCGAAGGCGCGGGCGAGCGCGACGGTCAGCTCGACCCTGATCGGCGCCAGCGGGTGGCCAGGACCGAAGTTGTAGCTGGTCAGGCGATCATCCCAGGCGACGTGCAGGGCGCAGGTCATTTCGTCATCCTCTCGCGGCTGGTCTCAGACCGTCCGCCGGGGTGAGCCCGCGGTGCCGGTGATCAGGGAACCGGGGACCGCTCGAGCGCCTTGGCCGGCTGGACCCGCGCGGCTCCGATGCCGGGCACGAGGCTGGCCAGCACTCCCACCATGGCACCGGCCAGCGGAGCCGGCAGAACTGTCAGCGGTGCGATGACCGGCACCCAGTGCATGGCCCGCGCGAGCAGGATGACGAGCGCGACGCCCAGACTCGCACCGGCCAGGCCGCCGACCAGGCCGAGGATCGCGGACTCCGACGTGACGTGGGCGAGGATGTGCCAGCGCCTCGCGCCGAACGCCCGCCGCAGC
Source organism: uncultured Actinomycetota bacterium (assembly GCA_963720595.1). Classification (GTDB taxonomy): domain Bacteria; phylum Actinomycetota; class Actinomycetes; order Streptosporangiales; family Streptosporangiaceae; genus Chersky-822. The sequence goes on from CAVRFY010000002.1 coordinate 832,525, forward strand.
CCGTACTCGGCTGACCGCTCCCGCACCGAGAGCCAGGTGATGCCGGCAATGCTGAGTGCCCCGATCGCCAGGCTGACCCAGCCGAGCGAGCGGAACAGGCTCGTCAGCGTCCTGGCCACCTGATCGCCCAGCCGCTGCGGCCTGACCGGCACGACGACGGCCAACCGGTGCGGCTGGGCCGGGCTGATCGCGTACGCCACCTGACGTCCGACCGCCGGGGCCGCCCCCGGCCTGGTCTGGATGAGAACGGTCGGCCGCGCGCCAGCCTGCTGGTCGGGCGGACCCCAGAGTGCGACGGCGGCGGACGTGGGCAGCAGGACCGATCGCAGCAGCGCGGGCCGCCTGATCGCATGATCGAAGATCCCGACCACCACACAGCGCTCGTTGTTGATGTAGACGGCGGGCTGGCCGCGCAGCCCCGTGATGCCGAGCGACCGGGCGGCGGCGGAGCCGAGCAGGCAGGCCGGCACGGCGTGCGCCTGCGCCCAGGCGCCATACGCCCGGCCCTGGCTGACGCGGATGCCAGAAGCGGCCAGGTACCCGCTCGACGCCGCGATCACGATCAGGCCGGGGCCGCTGGCCCGCGCGCCCGCCGGTGCGGGCGCGGCGGAGACCACGAGCGGGCCTGCCAGCCTGACCCGCCAGTAGACCCCGGCCGCCACGACGCCGTTCAATGCCTCGATCCGCCGCTCGACGTCGGCCGGGTACGGATAGGCGGCCGGAGCCGGCCCAGGCCGAGCCGGCCGCACCGTCACCTGCGTCGCCAGGCGATCGGCGAAGCTGGTGCTGACTTGCCCGCCCGCGGTGCTGGCGAGGCCGAGCGCGGTGACGAACCAGGCGACGCCGAGCAGCGTGCCCAGGCTGGTGAGGACCGCGCGGGCCGGCTTGGCCACGATCGCGGCGGTCGCCTCGCCGATCGCGTCTGCGAGTCGCAGCCTGGTCGGCAGGCCGACCCGCTGGCGCCTCACCTGACCGCGCTCCGGCGCACTCCGACGGACAGATTCCGCGAGCTGTAGGCGGCGGCGAGCTGATTCCGGGTGGCGACCAGCACCGTCCGGCCGTGACGGCGCAAGCTGACCAGCAGGCCGACGATCTGGGCCGCCGCCGCGTCGTCCAGGCTCGCGGTCGGGTCGTCGCAAAGCAGCAGGTTCGGTTCGGTGACGATTGCCCTCGAGATCGCGAGGCGCTGCTGCTCGCCCCCGGCGAGGTCGCCTGCTAGGACCTGCGCCCGGCCGGCCAGGCCGACGCGCTCGAGTGCGTCCAGCGCCGCGCTCCTGCGCTGCTGCCTGCGCAGCCCGGTGTAGGTCATCGGGAGCATCACGTTGTCCAGTGCGGACCTGGACGCCAGCAGGTGCGGCCGCTGAAACACATAGCCGATCTGCCGGCCCCGCAGCGAGGTCCGCTCGCGGTCGCCGAACTTCGCGGTGTCGAGCCCGTTGAGCAGGTAGCTGCCCGCCGTCGGCCGCAGCAGCAGGCCGATCACTCCTAGCAGGGTGGACTTGCCCGACCCCGCGGGCCCGGCCAGTGTGACGAGTTCGCCGTGGCCGATGGTCAGGTCGACGGCGTCGAGCGCGGTGCAGCCCGGATACCGCACGCCGACGCCGCGCAGTTCGATCAGCGGCGCTCGCGGCTGCCTGGCCGGCGCCGTCATCGCCCGGCTCCGATTAGCACCCGGTCACCGGGGCGCAGCCCGCCGGTATGCACCGGCTGGACGGCTACCAGCCCGTCGGCAACGGGCCCGCTGATGATCGGCACGATGACCCGCCGCCGGGCCGCGGTGATCATGACGACGTGCGCCAGCCGGCCGTGGCCGGCGCTCACGATCGCGGCCACCGGGACCGTCAGCACCGGGCCCGCGGTAACCGGGACCTTGACCGAAAGCCGCACGCTGGCGCCCACCAGGCGCTGGGGCAGCGGGCGCCGGCTCGGACCAGGACCCGGTAATGGCCGGTCGCCGTTGGCCGCGACACGACCCTGGTGACGGTTCCGGCCGCGCTGCGCGCGGGGCTCGCCGCCGTGATGACCGCCGGCAGGCCGGCCCGGGTCTGCGCCGCCTGGTGCGCGGTGAGGCTCGCCGTCACGTACGGCCTGCCGGTCGCCAGCGTCAGCACCGGCGTGGTGCCGGGCTGGCCGCCTACCCGCGCGCCGACCGAGACGACCAGCGCGGACCGGGAAGGGATGAAGACCACCTCGCTCATCGGCAGGTAGGCGCTCGGTATCTTCGGCCCGCCTGAGGTCTGCCTGGACGCGATCGTCGCGCCTGGCCCGGCGGGCGGGGCCGACACCGGGGCAGTATTGCTGACCGAGCGGCGGAAGATGGGAGCCTCGTAGCCGAGGTGCCGGTAGAACAGCAGCAGCGCCAGCGCCGTGCTCTGCCCGAAAACCCCGGCCGGATCATAGTCGGCGTAGCCGAGGCTCTCCAGGGCCCGTTGCAGCTGCGTCACGTCGGTGCCCTCGTCACCCTCGTGCAGGTCACGGAATGCAGGCACGCGACCGTGCAGCAGCAGGATGGGCCGCCCATCGATCTCGGCGAGCAGTTGTCCAGGCCTGACCCGGTCGCCCAGCCTGACCGGCAGCCTGGTGACCGTCACGGTGGCGAACGGCGCACTTGCGGTCACCTCGATCCTCCTGGCGGATCGCACGGTCCCTGGCACGGTGATCGCGCTGCGCAGGACCTGCCAGCGCGCGGGCGCCGTGATCAGCGTCGCCGCCGGGGCTGCCGACCGCGCTGCCACCTGCTGGGGCGACTCAATGACGGACACGGTCGCCAGGCCGACCGCGGACATCACGATGATTCCGACGGTCAGTCCACCCAGGAAGAACCGCCTTGTCCTGAGCGGGTCCCAGCCGCGTACGGCGGACCGCCCCGCGGTGCTCGACCCCCCGGACACCGTCGCCCCCCGTCTACCCCGGCGCAGGCTACCACGGGGCGCCGCCGCGGTGCCGGAAGCGCGCGCGACTAGCCGCGCGCGGGTGCCCCGCCGACCAGGACCCGGTCGGGCCGGTCAAGCTCGGCCGCGGCCGCCGGACCGATGATCACCACGGGACAGCGGGCCCGGCTGAGGCAGGCTCTGATCACCGGGCCAACCGGCCGGTCCACGATCAGCGGGTCGACCTGTGCGACCGGCGACTGCCGTCCCGTTCCGAGCACGAGCAGGTCAGCGTCGGCCGAGGCCCTTGCAAGCACTCGCTCAGGCGCTCCCTCGATCACCTCGGTCTCTAGGTCGATCCCGGCGGCATCGCCGAGCGCGGCGCGAACGTCGGCGGCCAGTCGCCGCGCGGCTGCGGCTTGAGAGATCAGCTCAGTCCGCCCGGCGGCGGTCCCGGCGTAGAGCGCCCGGCGTGGCTCAGCCTGCCAGGCCTGGACGACCCGGAGCCGCGCATCGCGGTTGCCTGCCTGGTTGGCGGCCCAGATCAGCGCGGACGTGGCCGCGCCCGAGCCGCCGACGCCGACCAGGAAGACTGGCTGCCGCTCGCTCATGGTGACCTTCCCTTCGACCCACTGCCCACGATTCCAGTCTGCCGCCCCGGCCCCGGCGGTCAATAGAGGACAAAGTCCTCAGGCGGCTGCGGCGAGGCTCCGCGGGCCGGAACATTCCCATCCGGGCGGGTGAGAATCGTCAGGGCGGGAATGCTGTCTGCGTGCGACGGACGGGGGACCGGCGCCAGGGCGCGGCTGCTATGCGGCCGCTGTTCCGGCGAGCAGCCGGATGGATCGGGGCGGACGGCAATCCACTACGCCGCCCGGTGGACAAATTCGAGTGCATGCTGCGGGTCGCCTTCGTCATCGGCTTCCTGATAGCAGCGCCGCTGATCGCGCCGGCGACGGCGCACCAGGCGCAACGGGCAGGCTTGCGGGAGGTTCAGCGGGAGGCCTCGTGGCGGCAGGTCAACGCCGTGCTGTTGCGATCCGCGCCGCCGCAGTACTACGGCTACGGGTCGATGATGAGCCACTGGGTGGCCGGTCGCTGGCGGTCCCCCTCCGGGGTCACGAGGAGGGGAATGGTCCCGGCCAGGAGCGGAGAGCAGGCCGGCACCAAGGTCAGCATCTGGGTGGACTGGAACGGCCGGATGACCGACCGGCAACCGATGACCGCTGGCATGGTGCAGGTCAGGACCGTGCTGACCGGGATCGGCAGCGTGGTCGCGCTTGCCGTCTCGCTGTTCGTGCTGGCGGGCATGATCCGGATCCTGCTCAACCGGCGCAGGATGACCTACTGGGGCATCGAGTGGGCGTGTTTCGGCCCGCGCTGGAGCGCCAGGCGCTGGCCGCGCAGCTCGCCGGCCCATCCCGGCCGCTTGCCTAAGCCTGCCGCAGCACCTGCCTGACGCTCCTGGCGATCTCCAATTCCTCCCTGGCGGCGACGACCAGCGTCCTGACCGGCGCGCCATCGGCGCTGATGTCGGCATCTTTGGTGGCGGACAGATTGCGGTCCTGGTCGATCGCGACGCCGAGGAAGGCCAGGCCGCCGGCGGCGCGGGCCCGGACGGCGGGTGCGTGCTCGCCGATTCCGCCGGTGAAGACCAGCGCGTCGATCCCGTTCATCGCTGCCGCCATGGCGGCCACGGAGGCGACCAGCCGGTGCGCATGCACCCCGAGCGCGAGCCTGGCGGCCTGATCGCCGCGGTCGGCTGCGGCGATCACCGCGCGGATGTCACCACCATCGATCCCGGTCAGCCCGGCCAGCCCCGAGCCGTGCTCGAGGCCGTCGGCCAGGTCAGCCAGCGGCAGGCGCCCGGCCAGCCAGACGATCATCCCGGGATCGATACTGCCGGGCCTGGTCGCCATCACCAGCCCGTCGGTCGGAGTGAAGCCCATCGTGGTCTCCACGCTGCGCCCGCCGTGCACCGCGGCAAGCGACGATCCGGCTCCGAGATGACAGGTCACCACCCGGAATTGTTGACGCTCGGTAATCTCGAGCAGTTCCGCGGCCCGGCGCGAGGCGTAGCTGTGCGAGAGCCCGTGGAATCCGAATTTGCGCAGTCCGAAGCCGTGCCGCCAGCCCGCGGGCAGCGGGTAGGTTGCCGCCTCGGGCGGCAGCGAGGCGTGGAACGCGGTGTCGAAGCACGCGACCTGCGGCACGGACCCGAGCGCCGTGGCGCTGGCCTCGATTCCGGCCAGCGCGCGCGGCTGGTGCAGCGGTGCCAGCGACGTCAGCCCCTCGATCCCGGCGCGGACCTGCTCGTCGATCAGCGTGGCAGTCGTGTACAGCGTGCCGCCGTGCACGACGCGGTGCCCGACCGCCTCAGGCGGCCGCGCCGACGCCGCCAGCCTGCCGAGGTAGGCGCGCAGGGCAGGGGCGTCCGGGCTGCCATCCCAGTCGTCGATCTCGCACCGGTCACCTGCCGATCCGCCCGCGCCGACGACCGACAGCTTCAGGCTGCTGGATCCCGCGTTGACGACGAGCACGCGCGGCGTGCCGGGCTGCGTGGACACGTCATCACATGCCGGGCACGCGCAGCGCCTTGCCGCCTGCCGTCCGCGCATGCGGGTCGGCCTCGGCCGGATGCCGGTCGCCGCGCCCGCCGGGCCAGACCCACTGGGTGATCTCGGGCATGTCCTCGCCGTGCTCGGTGATCCACTCACGGTGCCTGGTCCTGGCGTCGGTCATCTGCTGCCGCAGCAGGGCGGCCCGCGGGCCGAGCCCGGGAACCCGGTCGATCACGTCCATCACGAGGTGGAACCTGTCCATGTCGTTCAGCACCAGCATGTCGAACGGCGTGGTCGTAGTCCCTTCCTCCTTGTAGCCGCGTACGTGCAGGTTGTGGTGACCAGTGCGGCGGTAGGTGAGCCGGTGGATCAGCGTCGGGTAGCCGTGATAGGCGAAGATGACCGGCCGATCCGGCGTGAACAGTGCGTCGTACTCGGCGTCGCTCATCCCGTGCGGGTGGTCGGCGGCCGCCTGCAGCCGCATCAGATCGACGACGTTCACGACTCGGACCTTCAGGTCCGGCAGGCCGGTGCGGAGGATGTCGGTGGCGGCGAGCACCTCGATCGTCGGCACGTCGCCCGCGCAGGCCAGTACCACGTCGGGCTCGGCATCCTCGCCGGCGCCGGTGCGATCGTTGCCCGCCCACGCCCAGATTCCGGCGCCGCGCGTGCAGTGCTGCACGGCGGAGTCCATGTCCAGCCAGTCCGGAGACGGGGTCTTGCCCGCCACGATGACGTTGACGTAGTTGCGGCTGCGCAGGCAGTGGTCGGCCACCGAGAGCAGGCAGTTGGCGTCCGGCGGCAGGTAGACCCTGATCACCTCGGCCTTCTTGTTCACGACGTGGTCGATGAAGCCGGGATCCTGGTGCGAGAAGCCGTTGTGGTCCTGCCGCCAGACGTGCGAGGTGAGCAGGTAGTTCAGCGAGGCGACCGGTCGCCGCCAGGGCAGCGTGCGGCTCACCTTCAGCCACTTGACGTACTGGTTGACCATCGAATCCACGATGTGGATGAAGGCCTCGTAGCAGGAAAAGAACCCGTGCCTGCCGGTCAGCAGGTAGCCCTCGAGCCAGCCCTGGCAGGTGTGCTCGGACAGGATCTCCAGCACCCGTCCGTCCGGCGTCAGGTTCACGTCCACCGGCCGGACCTCGGCCTCCCAGGCCTTCCCGGTCACCTCGATCACGGCGCCGAGCCGGTTCGAGTCGGTCTCGTCGGGCCCGACGACGCGGAAGTTGCGGGTCGGCAGGTTGCGCCGCATAACGTCGGCCAGCATCGCGCCGAGCACCCTGGTCGGCTCTGAGTTCGCCGCGCCTGGTGCATCGACAGCCACGGCGTGATCATGCAGGCTCGGCAGGTCGAGGTCGCGGAGCAGCAGCCCGCCGTTGGCATGCGGGTTCATGCCGAGCCTGCGGTCGCCGGACGGGACCAGCCGCAGCAGCTCGGGCCTGCGGCCGGCCGTCGGCGTCGAAGAGCTCGGCAGGCGCGTAGGACGTCAGCCAGTCCGCGAGCTGGCGCAGATGCCCCGGGTTCGTCCTGACCTCGGCGAGCGGCACCTGATGCGAGCGCCAGGTGCCCTCCACCTGCAGGCCATCCACCGTCTTGGGTCCGGTCCAGCCCTTGGGGGTAGCCAGCACGATCATCGGCCAGGCGGGGCGGGCGATCCGGCCCGGACCGGCCGGCCTGGCCTCGTTCCCAGATCGCGGCGATCCGCTCGATGGCAGCGTCGACCGCGGCGGCCATCTGCTCGTGCAGCACGAGCGGGTCGTCGCCGCTGACATAGGCGGGCTCGTAGCCGTAGCCGCGCAGCAGCGCGTCGAGTTCGTCGGCGCCGATCCTGGCCAGCACGGCCGGATTCGCGATCTTGAATCCGTTCAGGTGCAGGATCGGCAGTACCGCGCCGTCCCTGGCCGGGTCGAGGAACTTGTTGGAGTGCCAGCTCGCCGCGAGCGGGCCGGTCTCGGCCTCGCCGTCGCCGACCACGCACGCCACGATCAGGCCCGGGTTGTCGAAGGCCGCGCCGTAAGCGTGCGAGAGCGAGTAGCCAAGCTCGCCGCCCTCGTGGATGGAGCCAGGGGTCTCCGCCGCGACGTGGCTCGGCACCCCGCCGGGAAACGAGAACTGCCGCATCAGCCTGGCCATCCCGGCCGCGTCCCGCGGCACGCTCGGGTACACCTGCGAGTAGCTGCCGTCGAGCCAGCAGTTCGCGAGTGCCGCAGGGCCGCCGTGACCCGGCCCGACGACGATCATCATGTCGAGGTCGCGGAGCGTGATGACGCGGTTCAGGTGCGCCCAGATGAAGTTCAGCCCAGGCGTGGTGCCCCAGTGCCCGAGCAGCCGTGGCTTGATGTGCTCGGGTCGCAGCGGCTCGGTGAGCAGCGGGTTGGCCATCAGGTAGATCTGCCCGGCGGCCAGGTAGTTGGCGGCCCGCCAGTACGCGTTCAGCCCGGCGAGGTGATCGGGGGTAAGTGTCATCGTGGCTCGTCTCCGTACCGCGGCCCGAGCGGCGGCTTCTTAGGTGGAGCGAATGACGGTCACCGGGCAGTATGCGTGCGTGACGCAATGCGTGCTGACCGAGCCCAGCATCATGCCGGTGAACCCGCCGTGGCCGCGGTTGCCCACGACGAGCAGGTCGGCGTCCTTCGACTCGTCGATCAGCACCTGGGCCGGGTGGCCGTAGATCGCCTTGCGCTCGATCGGCACGGACGGCGAGTCACCGAAGGCAGCCGCGACGGCCTTGTCGATAATCTCGTACCTGGATTGCTCGACCTCCTGGGTCACGCTGTCCGGTGCCACGCCGATCGGGGCCGGCCCGGCCGCGGCCGGGTAGTGCCAGGCGAGCACCACCCGCAGCGTAGCGCCGATGGCCGTGGCGTAGCGTGCCGCCCAGGCCATTGCCGCCGCCGATGCGTCGGAGCCGTCTACCCCGACCACCACGCATTCGGTCTTGCCTTCTCTGGTCATCGCAGCCTCGTCTGTGTGTGCCGCCGTGGCGGCGGTGCTGACGCCGTCATCCAACTGTGTACCCAGTTCTCGGGCCAGGGCCGTTGGTCACCGATCACTTCGGCCGGACGCGATACCTGCCGTCGCCGGTTTGCGCGGCAGGCTTGACCGCTGCCGGCGGCGAATGGTTTGGTTCTCCACATGAAACGCGCAGGTCGAAGGTCATCGGCCAAGTAGGCAGATGATGACGCTTGCCATCCTTTACGTGGTAATTGCGGCGATATTGTGCGTGGCCGCGTTGCTCGCCCTGCTCGGAGTCGGGCACCTGAGGCTGTCCGGAGCCGACGCGATCGAGCATGACGGGCTGGCCAGGGGCGAGCGCGCGCCATCGTGGCGGCTGACCGATGTCGCGGGGCATGCGCACGCGAGCCCGCCGGGCCGCCCGCTGCAGCTGATCGTCTTCGCGGACCACTCGCTGAAGTCGTTTCCCTCGGTGGTGGCCGGCCTCCGCGCCCTGGCGGACGATGCCGACGTGGAGATCGTGATCCTGACGCGCGGAATCGCCGCCGCGGCGGCGCCGGTGCTCGCCGGTATCGGACTGGCCGCGATTCCCGTGCTCGACGGCTCCGCTGCCCTCTACGCCAGGTACAACGTGCGGGTCATGCCGTTCGCGATCTTCGTGGACGAGGCCGGCCTGGCGCGGGCCTCGAGCCTGGTCAACCACGACTGGCAACTCGCCAAGCTGCGGCAGGTGGCCGCGATCCCGCTGGCCGCCGACGGGCCTCGCGCCCGGCGGCGCGGGCTCGCGATGGACGCGTCGTAGATGGCCGCGGTCGTGCTGGGCTGCAAGGCAGTCGTGGCGGTGCTGCTCGCGGCGGCGGGCGGCGCCAAGCTGGCCGACCTGAGTGGGTTCGCCGCGAGCGTGCGGTTGTTCCTGCCCGGCGGCCTCGCCGCGCGGTCGCTGACCATCGCCACCGCGTTGGCAGGCGGCGAAGTGGCCGTCGGCGCGGCCAGCCTGTCGTCCCCGCGGGCCGCTGGCTGAACCTGGTCGTCCTGGTCATCTGCGCCGGATTCGTCGCTGTCTCCGCGGCCGGGTACGCCCGGCATCCAGGCCGCCCGTGCCGCTGCTTCGGTGCCCTGACCAGGCGCGGTTTCAGCGTGGCGGGGATTGGCCGGGCCGCGGTCATCGCGCTGGGCGCAGCGGCGGCCGCGGTACCCGTTCACACTGCGCTGATCCAGGTCGGCCCCGCGAGCAGGATCGGCTTGCTGGCCGGCGCCCTGCTGGTCGCCGCCGCCGCGTACAGCGCGGCCGCCGCGGTCGCGGCGGGTGCCGCGGTCGTGGCGGGAGACCGTGGCACCGCGGCCTCGCGGCCGAGGTGGGCGGGATGATCCGGATACCGGAGTACCTGGCCGTGGCGCAGTGGGCGCTGCTCGGCGCGCTCGGCGTGCTGGTGGTGATCATGTTCCGCCAGCTCGGCCGGCTGCTGACCGGCGCCGCGCAGGCGCCGGCGCTCGGTCCGCGGGTGGGCGCCAGGGCTGCGCCGCTGACCTACTCGAGGCCAGGCGAGCAGACCAGGCGGCAGCTGACGCCGGGCGACGGCCGGCCACTGCTGCTCGCGTTCGTTGACCCGACTTGCCCGTCTTGCGAGGAGCTGGTCGCGGTGCTCGGACAGCTCAGGACGGCCGGCGAGCTTGACGGCCTGGCGACGTTGCTGCTGATCTCCGATCCGCCGTCCTACCTCGAGATCTCGCCGGTCTTCAGCTCGACGGGGATCGAGATCGGCCTGCCCTCGCGGCGGGAGGGCCTGGAGTCCTACCAGGTATCGGCCACGCCGCTGCTGGTCGCGGTCGACGGCGAAGGGGTGGTCCGGGCGGCGGGCTCGGTAGTGCGCGAAGCCGAGGTCCGCGCGATCGCCGGTTCCTGCCTGCTACCGGTGCCGCAGGCGGCAGCGACTATCGAGGGGAGAGGCGGGACATGATGCGTCGGCGAGTGGACGAGCGGATCGGATCGGTCACCGAGCGGGTCGCCAGGAAGGTGAACCGCAGGGACGCGCTGCGCCGGGTGGTCATCGGCGGCACGACCGGGCTGGCCGCACTCGCCGTCGGTGCGAGCCCCGCGCAGGCCGCCGCGAGCTGCGACTGCGGCCCGACCAGGCGCTGCTCGAGCTGCCCTGGCGTCGGCTGCCCGCCCGGGCACCATCTGTGCAAGGGCTCGTTCACCAGCAATTGCTTCAACACCCAGGGGTTCCGGTGCGAATGGCCGTCGGGTAGCTGGATCGCGTGCATGAACCTGGGCAGGGGCCTGGGCTACAAGGTCTGCTACGACTGCATCGGGGCCGGCGGCTGCCGGCACTGGTGCACCTGCCTGAGCGAGTGCATTTGCTGCCACTGCGCGAGCCCGGCCGACATCAAGGCCGAGCAGCGCAGGCTCCAGCACGCTCAGCCGCAGTGACCCTGCTGCTGGCCGGGCTCGCCGTGCTGGCGGTGGTCCTGGCCATCGTGAACGGCTACGCCAAGGCGTACTCGCCATGAGGCGTCAACTCGGCCGCCTCGCTGGCGGCCGGCCTCCCGGTCGGGAGGCGTTCCGTACGGCTCGGCGTGCTGGCCGCCTACGTGCTGCCCGCGATCGCGGTCTGGGCGGTGCTCGGCCTCGCCGTGACGGTGGTGCGGCTGGCCTGGCTGGCGCTGGCGGCGGCGGCGGCGTACGGCGGCTACTACGCCGTGACCGAGATCTCGGGCCGCCGCGGCCTGCCGCCCCCCGGCCGGTCGTGGCAGGTGCCGCAGTCGATGATGATCGAGGCGCCGGTCCGCACGCGGTTGCTGGTCTGGGGTGCCCTGCTCGGACCGGGCTTCGCGACCCGCAACCCCTACGCGGGGTTCTGGCTGCTTCCGCTGGCGGTCGCGTCGATGCCGGGCCCAGGCGCGGGCCTGGCGGTCGGCGCGGCGGTCGGCCTGGCGCACGGGGCAGCGAGGGCCGGGGCCCTGCTCCGCGACGTGCGCGACCTGCACCCGGCCCGCCATGCCGACGATGCCCTGACCGGGCACCTGGACCTGCTGCTGAAGACCGTGTACTGGCGGCGGCTGGACGGGGCCGTGCTCGCGGCGGCGGCCGCGATCGCGTTCGCGGCCTGGCTGCGCACTCTCACCTAGGAGAACCGATGCCACGCAGAACGCGATCAGCGGCGATTGCCGCGCTCCTGGCGGCGATCATGGCGGCCGGGCTTTATCCCGCGGCGGCGAGCGCCGCGGTTCGCGCACCCGGCTTTTCCGGCCGGGAGGTATTCAAGATCGTCGCCCGGCTATCGGGCCCGCGGCATCCGGTCGCATCCGCCTGGGGTGCGTTCACGGCGAAGGGCAGCTTCATCAGGAAGGACGCGACCCTGGTCTTTCCCAAGGGCAAGATCGTCGTCAGGCGGCACGTCCTGCACACCAGCTATTTCGGACCTGACCTGGGGACCTGCCGCTTCAAGGTGGTCCAGACCGGCTCGTTTCGGGTGGTCAGGGCAACCGGCAGGTATCGCGGCCTGCGCGAATCGGGCCATTTCAGCACGACAGTCCACGGGCGGCTCAACACGACCGGGCCAAACCGATGCGGCGCCCGGCTCGTCGCCAGGCGCACGGTCACCTACGAGACCGGCACCGCGCGCTGAACTGTGTTCGCGGCGGCCGACGGTCATGATCTGGCGCATACCCTGGTGGGAATGTCCGGTTGACGCTGCTGTCGCAGTTGATCACGAATGCGAGGGAAGCTGCGCATGCCTGACCTGTCGCTGCTGCCGCCTTCGGCCGCCATCGAGGGCGATGACCTGCGGATCGGCGGCTGCCTGATATCCGAGGTGGCGGAGCGGTTCGGCACGCCGGCATACGTCTTCGACGAGCAGGCGCTGCGGGACCGCGCCGGGGAGTACCTGGCCGCCATGACCAGCAGGCACCCGCGCAGCCGGGTCTGCTTCGCGGTCAAGGCCTATCCGTCCGTGTCGGTGATCAGGGTGCTGGTCGCGGCCGGACTCGGCTGCGACGTGGTGGGCGCGGGCGAACTCAGGCTCGCGTTGGCGGCCGGCGCCGACCCGGCCAGCATCGTCATGCACGGCAACGCGAAGTCCGACGAGGACATCGCCGCGGCGCTGGACGCTGGCATCGGTTACATCGTCGTGGACGGCTTCGACGACATCGACAGGATCGCGCGGCTCGCGCGGCGGCGCACACCCGTGCTGCTGCGGGTAAGCCCGGGGGTCGAGTCGGCCACGCACGCCGCGCTGGCGACGGGTGGCAAGCAGTCCAAGTTCGGCGTCCCGGTCGAGCAGGTGCCCGAGGCCATCGCCAGGATGCGCGCCGTCCCGGCGATCGACCTGCGCGGCCTGCACGCCCACATCGGCTCGCAGATTCTCGCGACCGACCAGTTCGAGGCGGCCGTGGATGCGCTGGCCAGCTTGGAGCGGTTCGAGGTCTACGACTTCGGCGGCGGCCTGGGCGTCCGCTATCAGCCGGCCGACGTCGCGCCGTCGGTGGACGACTACGCGGAGCGACTGGTCGGCGCCGCGCACAAGCACCTCGGCGACGACATCGACATCCTGGTCGAGCCCGGCCGCTCGATGGTCGCGAGGGCGGGGCTGACGCTTTACCGGGTGCTCACGGTCAAGCACGCGGGCAGGCTGCATGTCGCCGTCGACGGCGGCATGGGCGACAACCTGGAGCACTCGCTGTACGGCCAGCGGTTCTCACCGCTGGTGGTCGGCCGCTGGGACGCCGACCCGGTCGTCGCGGACTTGGTCGGCAGGCACTGTGAGTCGGGCGATGTCATCACGCCGGACGTCGCGCTGGCCGGACCACGCATCGGTGACCTGGTCGTCGTGCCGGTGACTGGCGCGTACTGCTTCACCATGGCCAATAACTACAACGCCGCGCTGCGGCCGCCGGTGATCTTCTGCGCGAACGGGACTGCCAGGCTCGGCGTCCGGCGGGAGACCTTCGATGACCTGCTGTCCCGCGAAGTCGATGCGCCCTAGACGTGGGCCTGCCGCCAGGAGAGTCGCCGATGCCGGTTACCGCTAAGCAGGTCATTGAGCTACTCAGCGCGATGGTGCGGATCGAGTCGGTCACTCCCTATCTGATCAGCACCGGTTCCGGCGAGGCGAAGGTCGCCGCCTTCATCGCCGACTGGCTGTCCGGCACCGGCGCAGAGATCGACGTTGTCGAGGTCGAGCCGGGCCGTCCGAACGTGCTGGCCAGGCTGCGCGGCACCGGCGGCGGGCCGACCTTGTGCCTGAACGCGCACAGCGACACCGTCGGCTACGAGGGCTGGCCCAGCGAGGCGCTGCTGCCACGGGTGGACGGGGACCAGATCTACGGGCTCGGCGCGGCCGACGACAAGGCCGGCTGCGCGGCGGCCATGCTGGCGCTCGCGACGCTCGCCGAGAGCGATATCCCGCTCCGCGGCGACCTGCTCGTGGCGTGCGTGGCCGACGAGGAGGGCTTCTCGATCGGAACCGAGCACCTCGCCCGCCAGGGCGGCATCGACGCGGCGATCGTGATCGAGCCGCAGTTCACCCACGAACTGGTCGTCGAGCATCAGGGTTTCGGCTGGATCGACGTGATCACGCGCGGCGTCGCGGCGCACGGGTGCGAGCCGGACGTGGGAGTCGACGCGATCGTGCACCTGGCCGAGGTGATCACCAGGCTGCACCGGCTCGACCGGACCGTCTTCGCCGTGCAGCCGTCGCTGCTCAACGGCCGCACCGTCTTTCACACCGGGGCGATCACCGGCGGCACTGACTACGCGACCTACCCGAGCTACGCCCAGGTCGGGATCGAGATCGGGACCCAGCCTGGGGAGCAGCTGGCCGACCGGGTGGCCGAGATCGAGGACATCTTCGCCGAGATCTCCAAGACCGAGCCCGGCTTCAGGGGCGAGGTCGTGGTCAAGCTGGACCGCGAGCCGTTCGTCGCTCGCGGGCATGAGGGGCTGCAGGACATCGTGGTGCGGGCGATGGCCTCGGTGCTGGGCAGGGAGCCCAAGATCACGGGCATGAACGGCTGGACGGACGCGGCACTGCTGCAGGCCGCGGGGATCCCGACGCTGCTGATGGGCTCGACCGGCGGCAACTACCACACCGCGGGCGAATGGGCGTCGGTCAGCGAGCTCGTCAAGCTGTGCGAGATCCTGGTCAGGGTGGCCCGCGACTACCTCGCCTAGCCAGCGCCGACCCGCGGCCCACCCCCGGCCCGCGCCCGCCTCTGGTCAGGCCTGGATGGTTTCCTCGGCCTGCTCCGCCCTGGCGGACTCGGCGGCGGCACGCTCCCTGACCAGTTCCTGGCCGCCATGGCGCAGCGCCAGGATCGCGGCGATGATCAGGACCGTCATCGCCATGATGAACACGATCTCCAGGCCGTGGTGGAACGGGCCGGAAATGAGCTGCGGGAAGAACTGCTTGCCGGTGAGCGTCGCGACGTTGTGCGCGGGCAGGTGGTTGAGCACGCCGGTTGGCGCGAGCAACTGGTGCACCGGGTTGTAACCGAGGAACGCGGCGAACAGGCTGCCCACCGGCGGCAGGTTGCCGATCTGGTGCGCGATGCCGCTCGGCACGCCCTGACTGGTCAGGCCCCTGCTCAAGGTCGTCGGCAGGGTCGCCGCCAGCCCGGCGATCATCAGCGAGAAGAAGATGCCGATGGACAGCACGAATCCGGAGTTGGTGAACGTCGCCATCATGCCCGACGCGGCCCCGCGCTGGCGGGGCGGGACACTGTTCATCACCGCGGCCGCGTTCGGTGCCGAGAACAGGCCCATGCCCGCGCCGGAGATGAAGATCAGCGCGGCGAAGGCCGGGTAACTGAAGTTGGTCGGCAGCAGCAGCAGCCCGCCGAATGAGGCGGCCGACAATAGCAGCCCGCCTGAGGCGAAGAACCGCGCGCCGTATCGGTCAGACAGCCAGCCCGACAGCGGCCCGGCGATCAGGAATCCGGCGGTCAGCGGCAGCAGGTAGATGCCGGACCACAGCGGTGTGTCGATGAACGAGTAGCCGTGCAGCACCAGCCAGATGCCCTGCAGCCAGATGATCAGCATGAATTGCATGCCGCCGCGGGAGATCGAGGCGAGCAGTGCCGCCGCCACGCCGGTGGAGAACGAGCGGATCTTCAGCAGCCGCAGGTCGAACATCGGCGCGTCGACCCGCAGTTCGATGAAGCAGAACGCGACCAGCAGCGCGACGCCGCCGATCAGGCCGGTCAGCACGACCGGGCTGGTCCAGCCCATGGAGTGACCGCCGTACGGCTGGATCCCGTAGGTGATGCCGGTGAGCAGGCCGACCAGGCCGACGCCGAAGGTGATGTTTCCGAGCCAGTCGATCTTGGCGGGGGTCCGCTGCGCCGGTCTCCCGCAGGCTCAGGTATGACCAGATAGCGCCGCCGATCCCGATCGGGACCGAGACGAGGAAGACCAGGCGCCAGTTGACCGCGGCCAGTATGCCGCCCAGGATCAGCCCGATGAACTGGCCCGAGATGCCGGCGACCTGGTTGATGCCCATGGCCATGCCGCGCTGGTTGAACGGGAACGCGTCGGTGAGAATGGCCGGCGAGTTGGCCATCAGCATGGCGCCGCCGACCGCCTGGATGATCCGGAACCCGATCAGCCACAGCGCTCCGCCCGGCCCGGTCAGCGGGTCGAACGGCAAGGCAAGCGCGCCGGCCGCGAAGACCGCGAAGCCGAGGTTGTACATCCGCACCCGGCCGTAGATGTCGCCGAGCCTGCCGAGCGTCACGACCAGGACGGCGGAGACGACGAGGTATCCCATCAGCATCCACAGCAGGTAGCTGACGTTTCCCGGGGTCAGCGGGTCGAGGTGGATGCCGCGGAAGATGGCGGGCAGCGAGATGATGACGATCGACGCGTTGACCGTCGCGGCGAGCATGCCGAGCGTGGTGTTCGACAGCGCCACCCACTTGTAGTTGGCGCCGCGCAGGCCGCGTTTCTGGCCGTCGCCGTTCAGTCCGGCGGCCTTGCCCGCCGCGTTGTCACCCTGTCCGCGATCTGTCGTAGCCAAGTCAGTGCGCCTCACCGGGTGTGGTCGTGGATACGCAACGTCTGAACCGGATGCGAGCTTAACTTATTTCATAGGCTAACTATCTTCCGGCTGGACTCAAGCCCCGGACCTGCACCAGTGTCCAGAAACGCCGCCGATGGGTACCCCGTGGTGTGATGAAGCTACTTGACGACGCAATCGGCAGGGCCGATCGCTTCCAGCGCGGCTGGCGGCCGCTGGCGTTCGCGGTCGCGGTGTGGAAGAAGTTCGGCGACGACCGGGCAGGCGATCTCGCCGCGCTGATCGCGTACTTCGCGTTCCTGGCAATCTTCCCGCTGTTGCTCGTGCTCGTCACGGTGCTCGACATCGTGCTCAAGAACGATCCCGCCCTGCGCGAGCGGGTGATCAGTTCCGCGTTGAGCGCGTACCCGCAATTCGCGCCTGAGCTTCAGGCCAGCGTGCACGCGCTGCACAGCACCGGCTTGGCGCTGGTGGTCGGACTGGTCGGCGCCCTGCTCGGCGCGCGCGGCGTGGCCGTCGCGGCGCAGAACGCGTTCAACTCCGTCTGGGGGGTTCCCCGTGACCGGCGACCAGGGGCCGGCTGGTCGGCCCTGCGCGGAGCCGGGCTGATCGTGGTCCTTGCCGTCGGGCAAACCATCACCGCGCTGCTCTCCGGGCAGCCGGCGGGCTCGGCCACCTGGTCAGCGGGGCGGCCGCCGGTGTCGGGACCGCCGCGCTGGCCCTGGTCCTGAACTTCGGCCTGTTCTGGCTGGCATTCCGGCTGGCGACGGCGCCGGAGGTCAGCTGGCGTGACCTCCGCCTCGGTGCCGCCATATCCGCGGTGTCCTGGCAGATCCTGCTGCTGCTCGGCGGGTTCATCGTGGGTCACACGCTGCGCCATAGCTCGGCGCTCTACGGCGTGTTCGGGGTGGTACTCGGCCTGCTGGCC
Source organism: uncultured Actinomycetota bacterium (assembly GCA_963720595.1). Lineage (GTDB taxonomy): Bacteria > Actinomycetota > Actinomycetes > Streptosporangiales > Streptosporangiaceae > Chersky-822. The sequence continues at coordinate 849,857 of CAVRFY010000002.1, forward strand.
TGGCTCTACCTGCAGGCGCAGATCACGTTGTTCGCGGTGGAGGTGTGCACGGTGCGAGCCTGGCGGATCTGGCCGCGCGCGCTGCGGCCACCGCTCACCGACCAGGACCGGCTCGCCTACGACCGCTACGCCAGGGCCGAGCGCCGGCTTAACTAGGAGCGGAGGCCAAGATGACAACGATGAGCCAGACCGCAGGCGCGGGACCGGTCGACTTCGAGGCGTTCGGTGATTACACCGGACGGCCGAGCCGAGCCGCTCAGCAGGATCAGAAGGCGGAGTTCGCCAGGCCCGCGTACCCGTTCCAGGGCAGGATCACCGCGGACGGCTCGAGCGGTTACCGCGCCGAGGCCGGGCGCTATCACCTGTACATCTCCTGGGCGTGCCCGTGGGCACAGCGAACCGCGATCGTGCGCCAGTTGCTCGGCCTGACCGGCGTGATCTCGCTCAGCGTGGTCGACCCGATCAGGGACGGGCGCGGCTGGGCGTTCCGGGAGGGCCCTGGCCACGGGCTCGATCCGGTGAACGGCTTCGAGTTCCTCAGCGAGGCCTACGAGGCGACCGAGCCCGGCTACGACGGGCACAAGTCGGTACCCGTGCTGTGGGACGGCCAGACCGGCCGGATCGTCAGCAACAATTTCCCCGACATCACAATCGACCTGGAGACGCAGTTCGGCCAGTGGTCGGATCCGGGGGTGCAGCTGTACCCCGCCGCCCTGCGGCCGCAGATCGACGAGATCAACGAGGTGATCTACACCTCGGTCAACAACGGCGTCTACCGGTCGGGTTTCGCCAGGTCGCAGCCGGCCTACCACGAGGCAGTGACCGAGGTCTTCGGTGTGCTCGACCAGCTCGAGGAGCGCCTGGCCGACCGCAGGTACCTGATGGGCGACCGGCTGACCGAGGCGGACGTACGGCTGTGGGTGACGCTCGCCAGGTTCGACGCGGTCTACTACCCGCACTTCAAGACGAGCCTGCGGCGGCTGACCGACTACCCGAATCTGTGGGGGTACGCGCGCGACCTGTACTCGCTGCCGGCGTTCGCCGAGACGACGAACTTCGACCACATCAAGCGGCACTACTTCATCACCCAGGGCGGGATCAACCCGACCAGGATCGTGCCGGACGGCCCGCTGCTCGACTGGGGCGCCGCGCACGGCCGGGAGGCGCTGTCCGGCACGCCTTAGCGATGATCAGTCCGCGGCGAACTCGATGACGCCGCGGACGTTGCGGCCGCTGGCCAGGTCGGCGTACGCCGGCCTGGACCTCGTCGAGCGCGTAATGCCTGCTGACCAGCTGATCGAGCTCGAGCTGGCCGCGCTGGTAGAGCCGGAGCAGCAACGGGACGTCCCTGAGCGGTGTGCACGAGCCGAAGAACGACCCGACCACCCGCCGCTCGCTGGCCGCCAGCAGCGTGCCGGGGAGCTGCACGTTCAGCTCGAGCGGGTCGTGCGACAGCCCGGCGATCACCAGCGTTCCGCCCCGGCCAGTGGCCCGGAAGGCTTCGGAAATGACCTGGCTGGTCAGGTTGCCGACCGCGACGATCACCACATCCGCGCCGCGCGCGACCGGGTTGGCGGCCGCGGCGAGCCTGGCCGCCTCAGGCGTCGTGGCGGTCGCGTCCGTGGCGCCCAGACGGCGGGCCAGGTCGCGCTTGGCCGGCACCGGGTCGACCGCGATCACGGTGGCGGCGCCGGCGTGCCGCGCGCCCTGGACCGCGTTGAGCCCGATCCCGCCAGCGCCCACGACGACGACGGTGTCGCCGACCCGCGTTTCCGCGGTCCGCACCGCCGCGCCCCAGCCGGTCATGACGCCGCAGCTGACCAGCGCGACTGCTCGCAGCGGCACGGCCGGGTCCACCTTGACGCAGGAGTCCTGTTTCACCACCGCGTACTGCGAGAACGTTCCCAGGCCGCAGAACCCGCCGGCGCCCTCGGCGGGGAACTGCCCGCCGCGGAACCGGAAGCCGCCGTCGGCCATCGCCCCGATGTTCGCCCGCCCGCCGCTCTCGCAGAGATTGCCGCGGCCCGACGCGCACCACCGGCAGCGGCCGCACACGCTCACGAACGTCAGCGCCACGTGGTCGCCCGCCGCCAGGCCGGTGACGCCCGGGCCGGCCTCGACGACCACGCCAGAACCTTCGTGGCCGCCGACGATCGGCAGCCGCGCGTGCTTGTCGAAGCGCAGGTGCTCGTCGGAGTAGCACAGGCCGGCGTAGGCCAGCTTGACCAGGACCTCGCCCGCGAGCGGGCTGTCGACGGTCAGGTCACAGATCTCCCAGTCGCCTCCGGTGCGCCTCAGCACGGCCGCCCTGGATTTGATCATGGAACCTCCGCATCCTGGCTGGTCCAGATACCCCTAGGGGTGTACTAATGGCCCGGCACACCGGGACCAACGCCTCTGATCGGGGCACCGGCGCCGAAATTAGTTTGGGGTGAAAGGTCAAGTACAGCATGAGCCGGGAGATCGCGATGCAAAGGTTGCTGGTGCTCGGCGCCGGTACCGCCGGCACGATGGTGGTGAACAAGCTGCGCCGCAAGCTCGACCGCGCGCGACTGGCAGATCACCGTCGTCGACCAGGACGACAGGCATCTGTACCAGCCGGGGTTCCTGTTCCTGCCGTTCGGCGCATACCAGCCGGCCGACGTGGTCAAGCCGCGGCGCCGGTTCATCCCCGATGGGGTGGACTTCGTCCTTGGCGAGATCGACCGGGTGGACGCCGAGGCCAGACGAGGTGCACCTGGCCGACGGCCGGCGGCCTGCACTACGACTACCTGGTCATCGCGACCGGGACGACGCCGCGGCCCGATCAGACGCCCGGCATGCTCGGCCCGCAGTGGCGCAAGTCCAGTCTTCGACTTCTACAGCCTTGACGGCGCGACGGCGCTGGCCAGCCGCGCTCGCTGAGTTCGACGGCGGCAGGTTCGTGGTGCACGATCACCGACATGCCGATCAAGTGCCCGGTCGCCCCGCTCGAATTCACCTTCCTGGCCGAGGCGTACTTCCGGGATCGCGGCATGCGCGATCGCGTCGAGATGACCTATGCCACGCCGCTGCCCGGCGCGTTCACCAAGCCAATCGCGACCAGCGCAACTCGGCTCGATGCTGGACGAGCGCAAGATCGCGATCGAGCCCGACTTCCTGGTCGAGCACATCGACAACGAGGCGAAAGACGCTGGTCTCCTACGACGAGCGGGAGATCCCGTTCGACCTGCTCGTGACCGTGCCGCTGAACATGGGCGCCGATTACATTGCCCGCTCCGGGCTCGGCGACGAGCTGAACTACGTGCCGGTGGACAAGCACACGCTGCTGTCCAAGGCGCACGGCAACATCTTCGCCATCGGCGACGCGAACAACATCCCGGCGTCCAAGGCCGGGCTCGGTCGCGCACTTCGCCGTCGAGACCTTCACCGGCAACTTCCTGCCAGCACATCGCCGGCCAGCCGATGACCGGCAGCTTCGACGGGCACGCGAACTGCTTCGTCGAGTCGGGCGACGGCAAGGGCGCTGCTGATCGACTTCAACTACGACACCGAGCCGCTGACCGGCAGCTACCCGGTGCCCGGGGTCGGTCCGTTCGCGCCTGTTGCAGGAGAGCAGGCCGAACCACTGGGGCAAGCTCGCGTTCCGGTGGATGTACTGGAACCTGCTGCTGCCCGGCCGCCCGATCCCGCTTCCGGCGCACATGTCGATGGCCGGGAAGCACCAGCCCGCAGGGGCGGAAGAGAGGCAGTCATGACTATGACCACGATCGGGACCACCCAAGTTCACGTGGACGCCGAGGGATTCCTGACCGAGCTACGACGAATGGAACGAGGACCTCGCCAGGCAGCTCGCCGCGCAGATCGGGATCGAGCTGACCGACGCGCACCTCACCGTGCTCAGGTTCCTGCGCTGCGGACTATGCCGCGCAAGGCGAGACGGCGACGTTGCGCCGCGTCTCGACTCGGACCGGCATCGGAGTCAAGGAGCTGTTCACGCTATTTCCCGGCAAGCCCGCCAAGAAGATGGCCTATATCGCCGGGCTGCCCAAGCCAGTTGGCTGCGTCTGAACGCAGAGAGAGTTGCCATGACCACCATGCAGGCCGCGCCGGCCATCGTTCCCGACTTCGGCGACGGCGCGCCGACCGGGCGCAAGCTCGCCATCATCTGCTCCAAGGGCAACCTGGACATGGCCTATCCCGGCCTGATCCTGGCCAACGCGGCGCTGGGCGAGGGCGTGCACGTCGACATGTTCTTCACGTTCTGGGGATTCGACATGATCACGAAGTCCCGGATGGGAGACCTGAAGTTCACCATGCTCGGGAACACGGCCACCCACATGCCGCAGGGCCTGGGCGGCCTGCCAGGCATGACCGCGATGGCGACGCATCAGATGCGCAAGCAGATCCACGACATCGGCGTTCCTGACGTGCCCGAGTTCCTGGCTCAGATCGTCGACTCCGGCGGCCACCTGTGGGCCTGCCGGATGTCGGCCGACATGATGCAGCTAGACGAGAGCGATCTCTACGACGAGGTCGAGGGAATCATCAGCGCGGCGGACTTCATCGAGAAGACCGAGGGCGCGCAGTTGCTATTCATCTGATCTGCTGTTCATCTGATCGGCCGACCCGGGTCCAGGCGTCAGGTGAGCTCGATGGCCACGTCGGGCGGGTTGTCGAGGGTGTTGTGCACCGTGCAGTGCTTCGCCACAGCGGCCAGGGCAGCCCACCGCTCCTCGGGCAGGTCGGTCGGCACCTTGATGCTGATCCTGATGGTCCTGATCCTGGCGGGCCGGTCGGTGGCGAGCTCGTAGCTGGCCGAAACGGTCAGGCCAGTTCTGTGGTGTCCGTGCCTGGTCAGGAAGCGCCCGGCGTAGAACGCGACGCAGCTCGCGAGCGATGCCACGAACAGCTCGGTCGGGGTCGGCGCTGAGTCGTCACCGCCGGCGTCGGCGGGCTGGTCCACCATCACCCGGTGACCGCGAACGGCGATCTCGTAGGACTCGCCGTCGATGAAGCTGACTTCCATCCGGTTCTGTTCGATAGTCATTAACCCAGTACATACCCAGGGGGGTATTTTGAGCAGGTGCGACGGTCACGCCCAGCCGGGACCTTCGTCCCGACGCCAGCCCGCCCGCGGCGGCCCCGGCGCGCCAGGGCGGGGCACGCTGTAGGCGAAATTGATTTCGCCAATTGCGGTAGAGAAACCAGGATGGGATCTATGGCCAATCAACCCCCGTCCCGGCCGACGGTGCCAGAGTCGTCGCCGGCGGAACAGTCAAGCCGTCGCGCAAGCCGTCGCGGCCCGAGCCTGTGGCGGCATCGCGACTTCATGATGCTCTGGGTCGGCCAGTCGATCAGCGAGATCGGGTCCGCGGTCACGATCGTGGCGCTGCCGTTCGCGGCGGTCGTGATCCTGCACGCGACGACGTTCGAGGTCGGCCTGCTGGTGGCGGCTGGCACGGTTTGCTTCCTGCTCGTCGCGCTCCCGGCCGGCCTCGTCGTCGACCGGGTCGCCAAACGCCGCCTGATGATCGTGTGCGATGCGAGCCGGATGCTGCTGCTCGGATCTGTCGTGGTCGCCGCGGCGCTCGGCGCCCTCACGTTGATCCAGTTGTACGCGGTCGCGGTGCTGACCGGCCTGGCGACCGTGTTCTTCGACGTCGCGTACCAGAGCTACGTGCCGAGCCTGATCGAGCGCGACCGGTTGCACGACGGCAACGGCAAGCTCGGGGCGACACAGGCCTTCGCGCAGGTCGCCGGGCCCGGCCTGGGTGGCGCGCTGTTCGGCCTGCTCAGGGCGGGGGCCATGGCGGCGGACGCGATCTCCTACGGGGTCTCGACGGTCACGCTGCTGCTGATCAAGGCCAGGGAGCCGCGGACTGACCGGTCCGCCAGACAGGCAAGCGCCGCCGCCGGCCGCACCGGTCTGGCCGGGCTGCGGACGGAGCTCTTCGCCGGGCTGGCATTCGTATTCAGGCACCCGGTGCTGCGCAAGATCGCGGCGTGTACGGCGACGGCGAACCTGTTCGGCTCGATGTCGGGTGCGCTGGAGATCCTGTTCCTGTTGCGCGTGCTGCACCTTGGGCCCGCCGAGGCCGGCCTGCTGTTCAGCCTGGGCAGTGTCGGCGGGATTCTGGGCGGTGCGCTGTCGGGCCGGCTGGCCAGGTGGATCGGGTCCGCCAGGATCATCTGGGTCTCGATGCTGGTGTTCGGCGCGATCCCGATCGTGATGCCGCTGGCCGCGCCTGGCTGGCGGCTGGCCCTGTTCCCGATCGCGGTCGGCGGGCTCAGCTTCACCGTGGTGGTCTACAACATCGCCCAGCTCAGCTTCCGGCAGCTGATCTGCCCGCCGGAATTGCTCGGAAGGATGAACGCGGCCATGCGCTGGATCGTGTGGGGCACGCTGCCGCTCGGCGGGGTGATCGGCGGCGCCCTGGGCAGCGTGATCGGCATCCGGCCGACGCTCTGGGTCGGTGTCGTCGGCAGCTGGTCGGCGGCGCTGTGGGTGCTCTTCTCACCACTGCGCACGATGCGCGATATTCCAGAATCTGCCTCGCTGCCGGTCACGCCTGGCGAGCAGGACCTGGCCAGGGTCTGACCTGGCCGGTCAGCTGACGCCGATTCCGAGCGTGGTCAGCAGCACGAGCACGATCGTGGCGGTCGCGAAGACCCCGTGCGCGATCACGACGGAGACGGGGAAGTGCCGCTCGGGCGGAACGGCGAGCTGGCCCGGTCTGGCCGGCGCTGGCAGGCCAGATCCGCCGGTGCCCCGCGCCTCACTGGGCGTCCACGCGTCGCGCAGCCCGTCGGCCGCGCCGGCCTGCGTCGCGAGGGCCGGCACTCGCAGCGGGTTACTGCGGTACACCCCGATCCACCGCACGGCCATGGTGATGCCGAAGCTCGCCACGCACGCGAGCACGACGATCGTGGCCCAGGCGAACTTGTCCTCGTCGGTGATCAGGTACATGATCCAGACGATCAGGCCGCCGACCGCGAGCAGGACATGGCTGGAGACGACCGGCACGGGCAGCCGCGTCGCCGCGGCTCGCTGAAAGTCGGGGTCGTACTCGATAAGCCAGATCGCCAGCAGGTAAAGCCCGCCAAGAGCGGTGACGATCCACGTGATAAGAGCGAAAACCGGCATGACAAGTCCGATCGGGAGTCTGGCATTCTGCCGCCGCGAGGGCTCTACCGAGACTTACGTAAAGAAGCACCGAGAAGTTCATCACATTGCGAACTCGAATGTACGTAAACATGAACGACGGCGTCGGCGGTCAGTTCGACGCGGTCTCGAACTCGTCGACGATCTGGCTGGCAAGCGCGAACGACGAGGTCGCGGCGGGTGACGGGGCGTTCCGCACGTGCGTCGCGCCAGGCGTCTGCGAGATCGTGAAGTCATCCACCAACCGCCCGTCCCGGCCCACGGCCTGTGCCCGGACACCCCAGACGGCACGCGGATCGATCGCCATCGAGGCGATCGCCGGGACGTACTGAGCACATTTTTCAACGAATAGCCGTCGGCTGGTCGCCATTGCCAGCTCGGTCAGGCCGGTGCGCCAGAATGTCCGCGCCAGCGTCCAGGTGCCTGGCCAGGCCAAGGTTTCTCTGGCGTCCCGCAATGTTTCGCTGGCGATGCGCAGAGTTTCCCTAATATTGCGCCCTGATTCATTCTCAGTGCGCCGCGTTTCCCCTATGTCGCGCCGTGTTCCGTTGGCGCCGCTACGGCGATAGCCGTCCCTGGCGGCGACCAGCAGCGCGGTCGGCCCGAGCAGGACGCCGCCGTCAATGTGCCTGGTGATGTGCACGCCGAGGAATGGCAGCGCCGGGTCGGGTACCGGGTAGATCATCCCGCGTACCTGCGATTGCCCGTCGGCCAGCCGCAGGTACGCGCCGCGGAACGGTACGACCCGGGGATCGCGGGGCGCGCCGGCCGAGACGGCCAGCCGGTCCGACCAGAGCCCGGCGCAGGTGATCACCCAGCTGGCCTGGAACGAGCCGCCGTCGTGCACCAGCACGGTGGCACCCGCGTGCTGCCTGCGGACCGAGGTGATCTCACAACCGAGCGCGAACTCGACTCCCTGGCCGCGCAACTCCCGCTCGATGGCCCTGGCGACCGCGGCGAAGTCGACGATCCCGGTGGCGGGGGAGTGCAGCGCGGCGACACCTCGGCAGGCTGGTTCGATGTCCCCGATCTCGGCCGCGCCGATCCTGCGCAGGCCGGGAACGCCGTTCTCGCGGCCGCGGGCCTCGAGGTCGCCGAGCCGCGGCAGCTCGTCGTCGCGCACGGCGACGATCAGCTTGCCGCAGCGCTCGACCGGGATCGCGTGCTGCTCGCAGTACTCGTACATCAGCCTGGCGCCGCTCACGCACAGCCTCGCCTTGAGCGACCCCGGTGCGTAATAGACGCCGGCATGGATCACGCCGGAGTTGTGACCGGTCTGGTGCTGCGCTACCGCGGCCTGCTTGTCGACGACGAGCACCCTGGCGCCCGGCCGGCGGGTCACGATCTCGCGGGCGACGGCCAGGCCGACGATTCCGGCGCCCACGATGGCGACGTCGTAGCGATCCGGCGACATGGCGACGCTCCTTACGCTTCCGGCTGGCCTGGAATGGTCGTAGTGAGCGCGTACCGGGACCCGCGGTACAGGTGCCGTCCGAACTCAACGGGCCGACCGACCTGGTCGAAGGCGATCCGTTCCATGGTCAGCAGCGCCGCGCCGCGGCTCTCGCCGAGCATCTGCGCCTCGGACGGCGTCGCGTTCCGCGCCGACATCCGCTGGGTCGCCGAGCCGAGCTTGATCCCCGCGGCGCGCAGCATCTCGTACAGGCCGTGCTCGGCCAGCATCTCGCTGCTCAGGTGGACCAGTCCGGCGGGGAGGTAGTTGCGCATGAGCGCGATCGGCTCGCGGTCGGCGAGCCTGATCCGCTCCAGGCAGACCACCAGGGACCGGTCTGGCAGCCGGAGCGCACGCGCGACCCGCTCGTCCGCGTGAGCTACCTCGTTCCTGACTACCTGGGTCGCCGGAGCACGGCCCGCGGCCGCCAGGTCGTCGTGCAGGCTGGTCAGCTCGATTCCGCGGTAGATGCGCTGGGCGCGGACCATGGTCCCCGCACCGCGCCTGCGCGTCACCATTCCCTTGCTGGCCAGATACGCGAACGCGGCGCGCACCGTCGGCCTGGACAGGCCCAGGCGCTCGGCCAGGCCAACCTCGTTCTCCAGCCGCGCCCCCGCCTTGAGCTCGCCGGAGCTGATCGCGTTCTCGTAATGCTGTGCGAGCTGGAAGTACAGCGGAACCGGGCTCGCCCGGTCGATCGCGATCTCTTCGGGCTCGGCTTGAGGCACGCGAATCACAACAGGCTCACCGCGATGTCGACCGCCCCGGCCACGTCGTCGCCGGGCGGGTAGAGCAGGTTGCGCCCGACCACCAGGCCACGCATGTTCGGCAGCGTGAGCGCGTGTCGCCAGGCGGCGAACATTTCGTCGGGCCGGCTCGCGGCCTCCCCGCCCAGCAGCAGGGCAGGCAGCGTGGCCGCATCGGCGACGCGTTCCATCTCGGCGACCACTGGGATCTTCAGCCAGGTGTAGGCCGACGTCGTGCCGAGGCCTGAGGCGATCGCGGCGGCACGGATGACCGCGTCAGCGGAGAGGTCGTTGCGCGCCCGGCCGTTTTCCCGGCGCACCATGAACGGCTCGATCACCGCGGGAAGCCCGAGCCCGGCCAGGTCGCTGATCGCGTCCGCGCACGCGAGCAGGGTCGGCGCGGTGGCCGGATCGGACGGATCGATCCGCAGCAGCATCTTGCCGGCATCCAGCCCGGCCGACTTGATCGCGCGGGCGGAGTAGCCGGTGAACCTGTCGTCCATCTCGAAGGCTGAACCCGGCAGGCCGCCGCGGTTCATCGAGCCGAGCACCACCTTGTCCTCGAGCGCCCCGAGCAGCAGCAGGTCCTCGATGATGTCGGCGGTTCCCAGGATGCCGTCTACTCCCGGCCGGGCGAGCGCGACCTGGATCCGGTCGAGCAGGTCGGTGCGGCTGGCCATCGCCATCGGGCGATCGCCTGCGGCGAGGATGCCGCGGGCCGAATGATCGGCGGCGATGATCATGAGCCTGCCGGAGGGACCGAGAAAGGTGCGCCCGGCGCCGCGCGGCGGCCGCGACGGCGATCGCGGCCGGGTTGCCCGCCCTGGTCTCACCGATGTGGCGCAGCCGCTCGTCCAGCACGTGGCGCTCCCTTCCGCGCTGGGCCGACGCCAGCTAATCGATCTTAGTTGGTAATAATGTACTGACATTCTCTCATGACGACGGGGCAGGGATGCCGATGACCAGCGCGGCCGGCGGCGGTGACCGCCTGCGGATCGGGGTGATCGGGACCGGTGTCATCGCCCAGGTGATGCACCTGCATTACCTCGCCGAACTGTCCGACCAGTACGAGGTCGCCGCGGTCTGCGACCTGGTCGAGGCCAACGCGCGGGCCTGCGCGGACCGGTACGGTATCCCGCTGGCCGTCACCGACTGGCGTGACCTGATCGCCGTGCCGCTCGACGCGGTCCTGGTGGCGACCTCGGGCAGCCATGCTCCGGTAGCGATCGCCGCGGCGCAGGCCGGGCTGCACGTACTGACCGAGAAGCCGATGTGCTTCTCGGTTGCCGAGGGCCAGGCGATGGTCGCCGCCGCCGACCAGGCCGGCGTGACGCTGATGGTCGGCTACCCGAAGCGCTACGACCCCGCGTACACCCGGTTCCGCGCGGAAGCGGCCGGGATGGCCGGCGCCAGGCTGCTCAGGGTGACCACGCTGGAGTCGCCGTTCCGGCCGTACGTGGGGCACTACCCGCTGCTCGCCGCGGAGCGGCCGGACCCGGAACTGGCCGCCAGGCTCGCGGCCGCCTCGGACGCGGCGGTGACCGCCGCGATCGGGCCAGCCGACGGATTCGCCAGGCGGATGTACGCGGAGGTCCTGCTCGACACGCTGGTGCACGAGATCAACACCGTCCGCGGGCTGCTAGGCGAGCCGGACTGGCTGGACTACGCCGACCTTGGCGAGCACGCGGTCACCGTGCTGCTGCGCTTCGGCGACCTCCGGGTCGCGATCCACTGGGTCGACCTGCCCGGGCTGGTCAGGTACCAGATGGAGTTCGCGCTCTACGCGCCCGACCGCCGGCTCACGCTGGCCTTTCCCTCGCCCTACCTGCGCAACGAGCCGGCCACGCTGACGATGGAGGGCGGCGATCCCGGCAGCGCCCGGTCGTGGCGGACGCAGGAGACGGTCGCCTACGAGAGCGGGTTCAGGCGTGAGCTCGAGGCCTTTCACGCCTGCGTGACCGGCGGGAGCACGCCGGTCACCTCGGGGCAGGACGGGCTGGCGGACATCGCGGTGTGCCAGGCGATCATCGGCTGCTACCGGACCGGCCGGCCGGTGCCGCACCCCACCCGGTGAACCGCCGGCCGGACTGCGTCAGCTCGCTGTCTTGCGGACGGCCAGCGCCGACAGCAGTTCGTAGCCGACGTGCGCGGCGGCGATCCCGGTGATCTGGGCGTGGTCGTAGCTCGGCGCGACCTCGACGATGTCCGCGCCGACCAGGTTCAGGGCCGCGAAGGACCGCAGCACGCCGAGCAGTTCGCGGCTGGTCATGCCGCCGGCTTCGGGCGTTCCCGTGCCCGGAGCGTGCGCCGGGTCAAGCACGTCGATGTCCACCGAGACATAGACCGGGCGGTCACCGACGCGATCGGCGACGCGCTGGACCATTCCCGCGATGCCGAGGTGGTCGGCTTCCTGGGCCGCGATCACCTGGAATCCGAGGCCGGAGTCCTGCCCGAGATCGTCGCCGGAGAACAGCGGGCCGCGGATGCCGACATGAATGCACCCCGACCGGTCGAGCAGGCCCTCCTCCGAAGCCCGCCTGAATGGAGTGCCGTGCGTGTAGGAGGCGCCGAAGTACGTGTCCCAGGTATCGAGATGCGCGTCGAAGTGGACGACGGCGACCGGTCCGTGCACGGCGGCGAACGCGCGCAGCAGCGGTAGCGCGATCGTATGGTCGCCGCCCAGGGTGAGCAGGTGCGGCGCGCGTTCGAGCAGACCGCGCGCGCCGCGCTCGATCTCGGTGATCGCCTCGTCGATGCTGAACGGGTTGACCGCGAGGTCGCCGGCGTCCACGACCTGGAGGCTGGCGAACGGTGACACACTCAGCGCCGGGTTGTACGGCCTGAGCAGCCGAGAGGACTCCCTGATGTGCGAGGGACCGAACCTGGCGCCCGGCCGGTAGGTCACGCCGCTGTCGAACGGAACCCCGAGCACTGCGGCGTCTGCCCGGCTGACCTCGTCGATCCTCGGCAGCTTGGCGAACGTAGCAGGCCCGCCGTACCTGGGCACCTTCGTCGCGTCTACCTGACCTACGTTGCCGCCCTGGCTGATCCGCGGAACAGGCTCGGTCATCTCGCTCCGTTTCTGGGAGTGCTCAGGCGGCGGCAGCCGCCGCGTCGATCGCCGCCAGTTCGCGGTCGCTGGCGTCGATCGCGGACTGCTCGGCCGACGTGTCGAGCGACCGGCACAACACGAAGTAGAGCAGGCCGGAGACGATCAAGCCGACGACAAAGGAGTAGTCCACGCCGTTGGTGAGATGGACTGGGACCGGGCCGGTGTAGGAGATGCCGTCGATCGGCAGGATGACCATGAACGGGATCTCGCAGGCGAAGCCAACGAAGTACGCGGTCAGCCCGCGCCAGCCCCACCGGTGGTAGACACCGTCGAGCCGGAAGATGTCGGTGATCGCGTAGTGCCCGTGCCGGACGAAGAAGTAGTCGACCAAGTTCAGCGCCGTCCACGGCACCAGCAGGTACAGCATCAGCGTGAGTGAGTCGAGCACCGCGAAGGCGGCGCTCTGGGTGTTCCACGCGAGGCCGAGCACGAACCAGATAACTGTCAGGGCCACGATCGTGCCGGTTCGCCACAGCCGGCTGGTGCTGACCTTCTTGAATGAGTCGATGCCGGTCAGCACGCTCAGCATGCCGCCGTAGGCGTTCATTCCCATGGTTGCCATCAGCGCGGTCGCCGACAGCACCGCGGTGATCGAGCCGAGCGGCGCGGCGATGTTGTTGCCCACCTGCTGCAAGCCGAGCAGGCCGTCGGTGGCGCCGAGCCTCGTCGCCAGCCACGCGCCGAGCGCGATCAGCCAGACGGCTGAGCCCGAGGCGCCGAAGAAAACGGCCGCTATGATGCCGCCGGGCTTGGTGTTGCGCGGCATGTAGCGGGAGTAGTCAGAAACGTAGGGCGCGTACGTGATGTTGTAGGCGGCGGCGAGGGTGAACTGGGCCATGAACGCCGCGAACACGAATCCGCCCGGGTGCTTGGGTGCCGTGCCGCCTGCCCCGCCGAACAGGATCGCGACCGAGATGATCAGGTAGCACGGCAGCGAGATCACGAGCAGCAGCCGGAATACCCGGTGCACCCAGTCGTAGCCGAAGATCGCGAGCAGCGCCGCGAGGACGGCGGTGCCGGCCGCGACGACCGTGGCGTTCCAGCCGAACGCGGCGTGCAGGCCGAGGCTCATCAGCACCTGGTCGGCCACATTGAAGGCCATGTAGGTGAACAGCGTCGCGAACAGCGCGACGATCACGCCGCGGTAGCCCATCTGCGCCCGCGTCTGGATCATCTGCGGCAGCCCGAACACCGGGCCCTGGGTGGCGTGGAAGGCCATGAACAGGGTGCCGAATGCGATCCCGAGGAAGCCGGCCAGGATCGACCAGCCCAGCGACAGGCCGAGCGCGGGACCCAGGAAGCCGATCGGGATCGTGAAGTACTGGAAGTTGCCGAGGAACCACAGCATGGTCTGCTGCCAGTTCTTGCCGTGCCGTTCCGGGTCGGGGATCCAGTCGATCGAGTGCACTTCGATCTGGCTGAGCAGCGCGCCTTCGATCTCCTCGATCGGGGGTTCCGTCCTGGCGCCTGAAGTCATGTCGCCTCCTGGTTAAGGGGGTTGCCGGGGCGTCGCTCGCTGGGGCTAGACATGACTGTGACGTGATGTTTCATAGATGTCAACACTTGTTTCCTAAACGGCTCTGGTATCCCATAGGGGGAGGGAGGGAATGGCGATGCTGCCGGACGACAAAGAACCGCGGATCGGCGCGCAGTTGCGCGCGGCCAGGCTGGCGTCCCGCAGGAGCATCGCCGAGGTAGCCGAGCAGAGCGGGCTGACCAAGGGCTTCCTGTCCAAGCTGGAGCGTGACCTCACGAACGTGTCGGTGGCGTCGCTGATGCGGCTGTGCGACGCGCTCGGGATCTCGGTCGGCTCGCTGTTCCAGGCGGCCAAGGGCGAGGTGGTCAGGAAGGGCGAGTACCCGCCGATCAACTTCGGCGGCAACGGGGTCAGGGAGTACCTGCTGACGCCGGCTGGCGAGAAGCGCGTGCAGGCCATCCTCAGCGAGATCGAGCCGGGCGGCGGCAGTGGCGACGAGCCGTACTCGCTGCCCACGGACGTGGAGTTCGCGTTCGTGCTGGCTGGCCAGTTGCGGATCGTCGTGGCCGGCGAGACGCTCACGCTCGACGCGGGGGATGCGCTTCACGTTCCGGTCCAGCGCCGCGCACACCTTCGGAGTCCCGCCGTCGGCCGGGCCGACGCAGGTGCTGTGGGTCTTCTCGCCCGCGCTGCCCGACCATGGGCTCGACGTGCAGCGGCTGGCCAGGGATCAGGCGCGGCCAGGTGGCGGGTCACCGTGAAGGTCGTCGTCGTGGGCGCCGGGATAACCGGCGCGGCCTGCGCCTACGCTGCCAGCCGCCTCGGCGCCGAGGTCGTGCTCGTCGATGCCGAGATGCCTGGCCGGGCCACCGCCGCTGGTGCCGGGATCATCTGCCCCTGGTCGACCCAGGCCAGCGACGCTGCCTGGTACGCCCTGGCGTGCGCGGCCGCGCGCGAGTACCCGGCACTCATCGCCGAACTGGGCGAGGCGGGCGCGGGCGATTGTTCTTACCGTCAGGTCGGCGCGCTGTACCTGGCGCGTGACCCGGACGAAGCCGGGCGGGCATGCGAGCGGCTGCTGGCCGCGAAGGCGTCCGCGCCGGAGATCGGCGACATCAGGGTCGTTGGCGGCGAGCCAGGCGCAGGAGTTGTTTCCGCCATTGCGACCTGACGCTGCAGCCGCGTACATCGGCGGAGCGGCGCGGGTCGACGGCAGGCTAGTCACGCGGGCACTGGCCGGGGCGGCCCGCCGCGGCGGAGCCAGCGCCGTTTCCGGCCGGGCCGTGCTCGCCCGCCGCGACGGCCGGGTGGCGGGGGTGGAGATCGACGGTGAGTTGACGGAGGCCGACGTCGTGGTCGCCGCTGCTGGCGCGTGGACGGCCTCGTTCCTGGCCCCCGCGGGCGCGAGCGTGAACGTGGCTCCGCAGCGCGGCCAGATCGTGCACCTGTCGCTCGGCTCGACCGACACGAGCCGCTGGCCGGTGATCCTGCCAGCCGGCAGCGGCCACTACCTGCTCGCGTTCGACGACTCGCGGGTCGTCGCGGGCGCAACCCGCGAGGTCGGCTCGGGCTTCGACGTCCGGGTCACCGCGGCCGGCCTGCACGAGGTGCTGACGCAGGCCCTGGCGGTCGCGCCCGGCCTGGCCGCGGCGACGCACCTGGAGACGCGCGTGGGGCTTCGCCCGGCCGGCCCAGACGCCCGGCCGCTGCTCGGCCCGGTCGCCGGCCTGCCCGGGCTGGTCGTGGCGACCGGCCTCGGCGCTTCGGGACTGACGCTGGGCCCGCTGGCCGGCAAGCTGGCCGCGCAGGCTCGCGCTCGGCATCGCGCCGGACCTGGACCTCGCCCCGTTCGACCCGCTCCGCTGACGCCGAGGAGGCCCTGTGCCGCAAGATCGTTACGGAATCCGGGATCTGGCTGCCCCCTGGTACGCGGGGAGCGCGTCGTTCCTGCGCGCACCGTGGGTGCCGCCGACCGCGGTGCCGGCCGGTGACGTGGCGATCGCCGGGATGCCGGTCGACCAGTTCGCCACGTCGGTCGGCCACACCGGGATGCGGCTCGGCCCGCGCCGGATCCGCGAGGCCTCACTGTTCCTGGCCGGCTACCACGGGATCCAGTCCGACGTGGGGATCAGTGACTTCGGCAGCGGCGTCGTGTGGGCCTGGCCGGCCCGCCTGCCGCTGGTCGACACCGGCGACGTGCCGATCATCCCGCACGATGTGGCGGCACAGGTGGCCGCGGCGGCTGACCACATCGGTGCGGCGGCGAGGACCAGCGGCCTGACGATCACCCTCGGCGGCGACCACTTCGTCGCGTATCCCGCCACGCTCGGCGTCGTCGCCGGGCTCAGGGAGCGCCGCCCTGGCATCCGGCTGGGCTACCTGCACATCGACTCGCACACCGACTTCGTCGACTTCCATCACCAGACGGGCCGGATGCACCACGGCTCCGCGGCGCGCCGGGTCTCGGAGATCCCCGAGCTTACGAAGATGGCCTGGTTCGGCGTCAACGCCATGACTCAGCCCAACCAGGTTGCCGTCATGTACGACCGCGGCTTCCGGGTGGCGACGGCGAGTTATGTCGAGACGGTCGGGCCCGCCGCCGCCATGACGCGGGTGCTGGATTACCTGCTCGACGGCACCGACGCGCTGTACGTGAGCGTGGACATCGACGTGGTCAACTCCGCTGACGCCCCGGCGACGTCCGCGCCTGGCTTCCGCGGGATCTCGGCGCGAGCCTTGATCGCGGCGCTTGAGGTGGTCGCCGGCGTGCCGGCGCTGGTCGGGCTCGACCTGTGCGAGGTGAACCCCGAATTCGACCTGTCAGGCCGCACCGAGCACCTCGCCGTCGACGCCGTTCTCGCCGTGATCGGCGAGCGGGTCTTCGACCGGGCGGGCGAGCTTCCCGCCGAGCAGTTGGCCGCGGTCCTGTTCGGCGCTGATGCTCCTTAGCTGATGCTCCCTAGCGGGACCGGCGCTAGTGCGTTCCGAGCGCCGTCGCCCAGTCGCCGGGGTAGCTGGACGGAAGGACGCCGGACGGGGAGTCGGAGCGGTTGTTAGCGGCCGGGACCCCGAGCGCCTGGAGCAGCTCCTCGAAGTTCAATCCGACGATGGTCGGGAACGGGCCGGCACCGCTGATGCCACCCGCCTCAGCCAGCTGCGACTCGGCCGTGAAGCCTGACGCCATCGCCCAGCCGGTCTCGATGCCCGCGTTGCCCAGATACATATTCGCGATGACCGTCTTCGAGGTGACATGCTGCCCCACCGACACGGTCGGCCTCACGTCCTCGGCGATGAAGACGGTCAGCCCAGCGCCCGGCCCGTCGGTGAGCCGGTAGGTGATCCAGCCGCCATCGGGCCAGCCGTAGTTGGTGTCGGTCGCGTTCGTGATGATGGCGTCACCCAGGGCGTAGACGGGGCCCGCGCCGCCGAAGTCGACCCCCTGGTCGATGCGCTCCGGAACCAGCCCCGTGACGTCGCGGAGCGGGCTGGCGTAGACGGCCTGCGGCGCCTGTTGCTGCTGCGCTTGCGTCGAGTGCGCCGCGCGGCTCCGGCTGCTGCCGTGGCTGGCTGCCGAGGGGTTGTTGTGGCTGGCAGCCGACGGGCTGACGTGGATGCCGAGGCCGGCTCCTGAGCCCGCCTTGAGCGCGGCCGCCTGGCCGAAGCCAAGCGGCCCGGACCAGTGGGTCGCGGCCGGAGCGGCGGCCGCGATCAGGACCGCGCCGGTGACCGCCGCCGCCGCTCGTGTCGGATGGTTCTGCAAGGCGGTGACGACGGGCGATGGCTTCTTGTGCCTGGCCCGCGCGGACCGGGCCGGTGTCCGCTTCTGCTTGCGGTGCTTGGCAGATCTGCTTGACACGGCTCAGCCTTCGCTCGGGCGCACTAGTTGCGCTCTGTAATCGCCCGCAAGGCTGGCTCTCGGGCCGCGTTCGACCACGGTCAGCGGCTTTCGGGCGCCGTGTGAGTCGGGTCGCAGCAGTACCAGCTCGTGACCGTGACGCACGGTAGGTTGTCGGTCACTAGAATGCACGAACGAAGGTCTCAACGAGGCCTAAACACCAAAAAATTGCTGTGTTTAGCTCGATATAGCTGGTTTCCGCCTGAGAAGGCTTCTTCGTGGCATCGGGGACTACTCGCCAATGTCGGGTTTCCCGGTATCTCACGCCCCGCCTGGATCGGGCCTTCGGGCAAGTGGTTACGGATAGTTACCGAGTGACAGTCAAGAGAACCTCGTGGGCGCCGTTCTCCGGCGATTGGCTCAGGCGGGTCAGGGAGGTCGATGACCGATCGCTTAGCCGGTGTGTCGGATCCAACGGTTGTCAGTGGTGGGTGCTAGTCTTTCGAGTAGTTGTTCGAGCGGGATTTGACACCCGGGGCTGGTTCCCGGGGGTGATGTGAATGGGTTCCCTTCCCGGCGCGGCCGTTGTGGCGGCTGGTCTGGCCGGATGTTTCCCGCCCGGTTGCCTTGACGTTTGCGCGGTCTCCAGCGTTGGCCATTTCCGCAAGTTGCCGTTGAGGAGGTGAGGCCAGGTGGCTGTTCCCGGTCCGCAGCCAGCCAGCGACCCAGATCCCGGCCTGCCCGGCTCGCCTGGCCGCTGGCTGCCGCCGGTCGTCGGACCCGTGGCTGCTGGTGCGGACTCCCCGGTCCGCGATCTTCCGCGCCGCGATGTATCGAGCCGCGCTGTCCCGGGCCCGGTTGCTGGCTCGGTCCCGCGCGCCGGTCGTGCCGTCGTCGGCGGGCGAGGCGGCGGCGATGATGCTGGCCGGGCTGACGTGGCTGGCGAAGGCGGATCTGGCGTCGGCGCCGACGGCGGTGCAGGCGGACTGCCTGCGGGACCTGGAGCGGGCCCAGTCGGTGCATGCGGCGGCGCGGGCGAGCGTGCTGCGGGCGTTCACCGTGCAGTGCGGGTTCGAAGATGACGGGCAGGGGTCGCCGCGGACGTGGCTGACCTGGCAGACGAGGGTCACCCGGCCGGCGGCGAGCGGGGCGCTGGCGTCGATGCGCCGCCTGGGCGAGCACCCGGCGGTCGCCGACGCGCTGGCCGACGGCGCGGTCTCGTGCTCGTGGGCCCGGCAGATCTGCGAGTGGACCGACACGCTGCCCGAGGACGTCCGCGGCGACGCGGACGTGATCTTGCTGGCGGCGGCGAAGGGCGGGGCGGACCTGGCCGGGCTGTCCGAGTTGTTCGAGGAGATCCGCCGCCGGACCGCCCGGCCGGACCGCGACAATGACGACGGGTTCGAGGACCGGGCGCTGCGGCTGGCGACCACTTTGGGCGGCGCCGGGAAGCTGTACGGCGACCTGACCCCGCGCGCCGCCGCGGCGCTGCAGGCCGTGCTGGACACGCTCGGCAAGAAAGCCGGCCCCGAGGACACCCGCAGCCCGGGCCAGCGCCGCCACGACGCCCTGGAGGAGGCGTGCCTGCGGCTGCTCGCCGCCGGGTGCCTGCCGGACCGGGCCGGGCAGCCGGTCCGGCTGCAGCTGCACATCGGCCTGGCCGACTTCCTCAACGGCACCGGACCTCGGCCCGGCCCCGCCTACCCCGGCACCGGCCAGCCCGGCAGCACCGGCCAGCCCGGCAGCACCGCCCAGCCCGGCCCCGGCCGGCCCGGCGCGCCGGTGCCGTGGCCGGCGGCCGGGCCCGGCGATGACTGCGACGCCCAGATCGCCCCGATCGTCACCGGCCGCCTCGACCACGACCTCCTCGACTCCCTCACCGCCCGCCTCACCCGCCTCGGCTGGCCCTGGGCTGGCACCGACCCCGCCCGCGCCGGATCAGGCTGCGGCCGCCCCGGCTGCGGCACCGGCGACGGCGCCGGGGACCCAGGCACCGGCGGCGGGCTCGGGCGGGCGGCGGCCAGGGAACTGATCCTGCGCAACGCCGTCGCCCTGCTCTCCGGCCCGGACGGCCTCGCCGCCTGGCTGCGCACCGGCACCCTGCCCCCGCCCGCCGCCTCGGTCAGCCTCCCCCTCGACATCGGCGCGGTCACCGACCTCATCCCCGCCCACCTGCGCCGCGCGATCATCACCCGCGACCGGCACTGCGCCGCCCCCGGCTGCGACATCCCGCCCGCCGCGTGCCACGTCCACCACATCATCCCCCGCAGCCAAGGCGGCACCACCAGCCTCACCAACTGCCTCTTGCTCTGCTCCTTCCACCACCTGATCCTGATCCACCGCTGGGGCTGGACCATCACCCTGCACCCCGACGGCACCACCACCATCACCAGCCCCCACGGCCGCACCCTGCACAGCCACAGCCCCCCACCCGCCACCGCCGCCTGACCGCGGGCGGGCGCGGCGTGCCCGATCCGGCCGGCCGTCCCGAGCGGGCCAACCTGTCCAGCGCGCATGCGGCGGACCGCTTGCAGTCATCCCGGACGCCTGCCAGGCTGGAACCAGCGGGAAGAGCGACCACGTTGCCGGCTCGCAAGGGCCTGGCTTACTGCCGCACAGACGGCCTTGTCGGCGCTCTTCCCGCCCCAACACCCCCCTTTGTTCAGTCGGCTCCTAGCGTACGTTTGCTGGTATGAATCGGTATTGTGCGCACCGCGGGGCGGTGCAGCGATGACGGCCGAGGCTGAGGGTCTGGTCGAGCGGTCCGCGGCGGCTTACGCCGCCGGGGTGCCAGAGCGCCCGGCCGACGACGGTTTCTTCGGCCCGGCCAGCGTGACCTGGCGGACGAACGGTGACCTGTCGGCGCCCGTAGCCGGCCTGCGCGCGCTGATGGTCCAGGCGCTGCACCCGCTCGCGATGGCCGGCGTCGATCAGCACAGTGACTGGCGGGAGGACCCGGTCGGCAGGCTGGCGGCCACCTCCGCGTACCTGGCGACGGTCAGCTTCGGCGAGAAGGCGGCGGCGGAGCGCGCCGCGACGCGGGTCCGCAAGATCCATGAATACGTCAAGGGGGTCGACCCGGCCACCGGGCGCGCGTACGCCGCGAGCGATCCTGCCCTGCTGCTCTGGGTGCATGCTGGCCTCGTCGACTCGACCATCGTCGCGCGGCACTGGTTCGGCACCCCGTTCGGGCCCGCCGACACCGACCGGTACGTCGCCGAGATGGTGATCGCGGCCGAACTCGTCGGCGTGCCGCGCGGCATGGTTCCGGCCACCGCCGCTGAACTGGCCGGCTACATCGAGTCGGTGCGCCCCGAGCTCACCTGCACGCCGGCCGCCAGGGAGTCGATGGCGTTCCTGCTCGACCCGTCCGGGCTCGACGAGGACATCGCCGAGATCTGGTACGACATCAGGGCAGGCGCGATCGCCTCTCTGCCCGGCTGGGCCTGCGAGCTGTACGGCTACCGGCCCGAGCCGATGACCGACCAGCGCAGGAACGAGATCCGGCAGGCACTCGGCGTGCTCGACGCGGTCTTCCTCGGCGAGCCAGGCGTCCTGGAGGCGAGGCAGCGGGTCGCGGCGCGGGTCCGCGCCGCGACGGCATGAGGCGGCGGGTTCTCGCCGCGACCGCGGTCGGAGTCGTGATCGCCGGCGTCGTCGCGCTCCGCCGCCGGGTCGGGCCGGTCAGGCTGCAGCGCGGCGTGGCGGCTTTGCGGCTCATCGCGCGCGGCGGTGCCCGCTACGCGACCAGCGCACCGCGCCTGTTCGCGGCCGCGGGCGAGCACCGGCAGCAGCTACGCCAGGACCTCGCGCTGGAGACCGCGGAGGACGTCGCGCAGACGCTCGGCGCGATGAAGGGCGTCCTGATGAAGATCGGCCAGATGGCCAGCTACGTCGACGAGGGCCTGTCGCCCAGCGTCCGGCGCACGCTGAGCCGGCTCCAGGACAGCGTCCCGCCGATGAGCGCCGAACTGGCCGCCGGCGTGATCGAGGCCGAGCTCGGGCTGCCGCCGGAGCGCGCGTTCGCGCAGTGGGATCCTGAGCCGATCGCGGCCGCGTCGATCGGCCAGGTGCACCGCGCGATGACCCTGGACGGCCGGGCCGTCGCGGTGAAGGTCCAGTACCCGGGGATCGCCGAGGCGATCGCGGCCGACCTGGACAACGTCGCGCTGCTGCGCCGGATGCTGCGGATCACCGCGCCCGCCCAGGACGTCGACGCGCTCCTCGCCGAGCTGCGGGAACGGGTGCTCGAGGAACTCGACTACCGCCGCGAGGCAGCCAACCAGGCGCTGTTCGCCGAGTTCTACGAGGGCCATCCGACCATTTGCGTGCCGAAGGTCGTCGACGAGCTGTCGACCAGGCGAATGGTGACCAGTGAGCTGGCGGTCGGCTCGCGGTTCGCGGACCTGGCCGGCCAGTCCCGCCGTGAGCGTGACCTCGCGGCCGAGACGATCTACCGGTTCGTGTTCAGGAGCCTGTACGGGCTGCACGCGTTCAACGGCGACCCGCATCCGGGCAATTACCTGTTTCACGGCGACGGCCGGGTCACCTTTCTCGACTTCGGCCTGGTCAAGCATTTCACCCCGGACGAGTTGCAGCCGCTGATGCAGATGGCGCGGAACCTGTGCGTGCGCAACGACCCAGAGGAGTTCAGGCGCAGCATGGAAATGGCGGGATTCCTGCGTCCTGGCGCGCCGCTCAGCACCGAGGACGTGGTCGAGCACCTAGCCGTCTTCTACGCGACGATCCGCGAGCCAGGGCCGCTTACGATCAGGCCCGACTATTCGTCGGCGGTGGTCCGCAGGTTCTTCGACGTGCGCAGCCCGGTCGCCGAGTACGTGTCGATCCCGCGGTCCTACGTCGTGCTGCAGCGGATCAACCTGGGCCTGTTCGCCGTGCTCGGCGAGCTGTCGGCCACCGCCGACTGGCGGTCGATCGCCGAGGAGATCTGGCCCTTCGTCCAGGGCCCGCCGTCCACGCCGATGGGCGAGGCGGAACGGGCCTGGCAGGCAACACGCGGCCTGGGCAACGGGCAGACTGGCAAGACGGTATTTAACGAACACCGGGAGGCTGGCCGATGACGAACAAGCGGGTGCCCGGAGAGCGGCTCGTCGCGATCCTGGATCAGCCTGATCAGTCCAGGCCGGCCTTGGTGGTGCCAGATGACGGCCAGGTCGTGACCTACGGCCAGCTGGCCGAGCGGGTCGAGCGGCTCGCCGGGTGCCTCGCCGCGGCGGGTGTGCGGCGCGGCGACCGGGTCGCGTTCACGCTGCCGAACGGCCCGGATGTCGTTCAGATCCTGCTCGCGATCACCGTGCTCGGCGCGGCGGCTGCCCCGCTCAATCCCGCCTACACCGAGAGCGAGTACGTCTTTTACCTGACCGATATCGCGCCGAGGTTGCTGCTGATGCCGGCCAGCCTGCCGGAGGCGGCCGTCAGCGCGGCCCGGTCCTG
Organism: uncultured Actinomycetota bacterium; assembly: GCA_963720595.1. Classification (GTDB taxonomy): domain Bacteria; phylum Actinomycetota; class Actinomycetes; order Streptosporangiales; family Streptosporangiaceae; genus Chersky-822. The sequence continues at coordinate 873,078 of CAVRFY010000002.1, forward strand.
CTCGGTGACCGTGCTGACTGTCCAGGCCGGTGCCGACGGTCCGCCCGCGCTTTTCGTTGCGGAATCCGAACTGCAGCCGGTGGCCGGCTTCGTGCGCGGCGAGCCCGGCGACGCGGGGGTTGTCCTGCACACCAGCGGCACGACCTCCCGGCCGAAGCAGGTGCCGCTGGCTCAGCGCAACCTGATGGCATCGACCAGGACGATCGCCGCGCACTACTCTCTCGGGCCGGCCGACGTGTCGTTCTGCGTGATGCCCCTGTTCCACGTGCACGGCCTGGTCGCCTCGACGTTCGCGGCGCTGGCCGGCGGCGGGTCGGTGATCGTGCCACGCCGGTTCACGCCGCGCGGCTTCTGGCAGCAGGCACGCGAGCACGGCGCGACCTGGCTGTCGGCCGGGCCGACGCTGCACCAGATGATCCTGGACCGGGCCGACGAGGCAGGACCGCCCGCGACACTACGGTTCGCGCGCTCGTGCAGTTCCGCGCTCTCGCCGGCGCTGCTGGAGCGGGCCGAGGGCGGCTACGGCGTGCCGATGCTCGAGGCGTACGGGATGACCGAGGCCAGTCACCAGATGGCGTCCAACCCGCTGCCGCCCGGCGCCCGGGTGCCCGGCTCGGTCGGCGTGGCCACCGGCACCGAGATCGGCATCGCTGACAAGGGCGGCAACCTGCTGGCGCCGGGCAGCCTGGGCGAGGTGGTGATCCGCGGGCCAGGGGTGATGGCCGGGTACGCGAACAACCCGGCCGCGACGGCCGAGGCCTTCTTCGGCGACTGGTTCCGCACCGGAGACCGCGGCGTGCTGCGGGACGGTTACCTTTACCTGGAAGGGCGCCTGAAGGAGATGATCCTCCGCGGCGGGGAGAACATCTCCCCGGCCGAGGTCGAGCAGGTACTGCTCGCCCATCCGGCCGTGCGCGACGCGGTCTGCTTCGGGGTCGCGGACGAGAAGTACGGCGAGCTCGTTTCGGCGGCGGTGACGCTGTCGGCGGACGCGAGCGCGAAGGAGCTCACCGACCACTGTCGGGAAAGCCTCGCGGCGTTCAAGGTTCCCGTGTCGATTCACGTCCTGGACGAGATCCCGCGCACGGCAACCGGCAAGATCCAGCGCAGGCGGGTCGCGGAGTTCGTGGTCGGCAGCCCGTCGTGAGGTTCGCGGTGCTCGGCGCCGGCGCGATCGGCGCGTACGTGGGTGCCGCGCTGGCGCGCGGCGGGGCGGACGTCAGGCTGATCGCGCGCGGCCAGCATCTCGCCGCGATGGACCGGGCCGGCGTCACGGTGCTGTCCCCGCGTGGCGACTTCACCGCCCGTCCGCCGGTCACCGACCAGCTGACCGCCATCGCCGAGGCCGACGTGGTCTTCGTCGCGCTGAAGGCGTACAGCCTGCCGGAGATCGCGCCGCGGCTCGGCGAGCTGCTCGCGCCCGGCGCGGCCGTGATCTGGGCGCAGAACGGCATCCCGTGGTGGTATCACCAGGCCGACCCGGCCGGCACCGCGAGCCTGGACAGCGTCGACCCCGGCGGGATCATCGCGGGCTCGATCGCGCCCGAGCACAACGTCGGCTGCGTCGTGTACTGCTCGACCGAGATCGTCGAGCCGGGGGTGATCAGGCACATCGAGGGCACGCGGTTCACGATCGGCGAGCCGGACGGATCGGCCACGCCGCGGTGCGCCGCTATTTCGGAGGCCCTGACGGCGGGCGGCCTGAAGGCGCCGGTCGCCACGGGGACGCAGCTGCGCGATCAGATCTGGCTGAAGCTGATCGGCAACGTCGCGTTCAACCCGATTACCGCGCTCACCAGGGCCACGCTCGGCGAGCTGGGCACAGTTCCCGAGATGATCGGGCTGCTCAGGGCGGTCTTCGCCGAGGTCGCCGAGGTCGCCGGGCGGCTGGGGATCAGCTTCCCCGTGTCGCTGGACCGGCGCCTGGAGGCCGGGCTCGCGGTCGGGGACCACAAGACCTCGATGCTCCAGGACCTGCAGGCGGGCAAGCGGCTCGAGCTCGACTGCATGACCGGCGCGGTGGCCGAACTGGCGAGCAGGCTCGGCATCGACGTTCCGCATGTGCGCACCGTGCACGCCTGCGCGACGCTGCTCGACCAGCTAAATCGGCGTTATCAAACCGGGTCTTGACAGCCGGTTTGCCACCTGGTGCAATCGTTTAACCTGCAATCGATTAACTAGCTGCGGAGACCGGATCACCCCTTCCCCTCACTGATTTCCGCATGCCCGCAGAAGGGTCCCCCATGCCCGATCACCGCCGCGAGACGGCCGCAGCCCCGGCCCCATGCCGGTGAACGGGCGGGTCACGATGAAGGACGTCGCCGCGGCGCTCGGAGTCTCGACAGCCACGGTCAGCCGGGCGCTCGCGGGCGATCCCGCGATCAGCGTGGCGACCAGGCACGCAGTTGTCGAGATGGCGCAGCGGGTGCAGTACCGGCCGTCGGCCGCGGCGCGGCGGCTGCGGACCAAGTCCACCTCGCTGATCGGCGTCGTCGTGCAGAGCGTGGGCGACGGCTATATCGGCGATGTGGTGATCGGCATTCAGGGCCGGGCCCGCGACCTCGGCTACCAGCCATTGTTCTTCGCCGCCGAGGGCCGGGCCGACCTGGAATCGCAGGCACTCGACGTGTTCCTGTCCGAGCAGGTCACCGAGCTGATCGCGGTGTCGCCGACCGGCCGGCCGAGTTGCTGCGCCGGGCCGTGGCCGAGGGCATGCACGTCGCGGTGATCAACGGCGACGCGGAGGTTCCGGCCGAGGTATTCGGCGAGGTCGCGCACGGCGACCGGCTCCCGTCGCTCGGCGCCCCGGGTGGGGAGGGCGCGCCGGGCGGCGGCGCGGCCGGCGACGGCGCGGCCGGCGGAGACGGCTCGGCCCGCGAGCACGCCGCGCTCTGCCACATCACGTTCGACGATGTCGCGGCCGGCCGGCACGCGACCGCGCACCTGGCCGGGCTCGGCCACCGCAGCTTCGTGCACCTGCGCGGGCCGCTGGTGCGGTCCAGCCTGCTCAGGCTGCTCGGCTACCGGCAGGCGCTGGCCGAGGCTGGCCTGTGGCCGCAGCCGGTGCTGGCCGCCGGACTCGGCCGATCATGGCCGAGCCGGGAGGCGGCCGTGGCCAGCGTTCCTGCGCACGGGCAGGCCGCCGGTCGCGATGGTCGCCTACGACGACCTGGCCGCGGTCGCCGCGCTGCATGCGGCGCATCGGGCGGGCTGGCGGGTGCCGGAGGACCTGTCGTCGTCGGCATCGACGACATTCAGTTCGCCGCCTACACCAACCCGGGCCTGACCACGGTCGCCCAGCCGAAGCACGAACTCGGCGCGCTCGCCGTCGACGCCGTGCTGGCCGGACGCAGCGGCGCGCGCAGCCGCAGTCCGCGACTGCTCGGCGGGCAGCTGGTAATCCGCGAGTCGACGGCGCAGCGCGTGGCGGCCAGGCGGGGAGGGCCAGCCGATGACAGCGGACATGCAGGCCATCGAGCTGGAGCCGGTCGGCGCCGCGGCGCGGCCGATCCGGCCTGCGCGCAACGGCCTTGCGCCGCCTGCGCCGCGACCCGGTGTCGATCTTCGCGTTCAGCCTGCTGGTGCTGCTCGTCCTCGCCGCCGATCGCCGGCGGCCCGCTGGCCGCCGCGCTGACCGGCCACGGCCCGGACGCGCAGTTCGCGAACGCCCTGGCCGCCAACAGCCAGCCGATCGGCGTCATGCAGCACACCTACCTGGCCAACGGGACGACGCACAATCCGCACGGCAGCCTGTTCGTGCTCGGCGCCGACGCCGCTCGGCCGCGACACTGCTGGTCAGGGTCCTGTACGGCGCCAGGATCTCGCTGCTGGTCGCCACGTCGGCGACCGCGCTCGCGCTGGTCATCGGCATCTCGCTCGGCCTGCTGGCCGGCTACCTGGGCGGCTGGGTCGACGCGGTGGTGAACCGGCTGACCGAGACCGCCATGGCGTTCCCCAACCTGCTGCTCGCGGTCGGCCTGGCCGTCGTGGTCGGCCCCGGCCTGCTCAACGTCGTCATCATCATCGCGCTGTTCACCTGGTACTACCCGGCCAGGATCGTGCGCGGCGCGACGATCGCGACCAAGCGGATGACCTTCGTAGCGGCGGCCAAGACGGTCGGGGCCAGGCCGCGCCGCATCCTGCTCGTGCACCTGCTGCCGCAGGTGTGGGGGCCGCTGCTGGTCTACGGCACCTCGATCATCGCCAACAACATCATCTTCGAGGCCGGGCTGTCCTACCTCGGCGTCGGCGTCCCGCCGCCGACCGCGAGCTGGGGGCAGATGCTGTCCGACGCGGTGACCTCGGGCATGTACCAGACCGACCTGACGCTGGCGCTCGCGCCGGGCCTGGCCCTGGTGCTGACCATGCTGGCGTTCAACCTGCTCGGCGACGGCATCAGGGACGCGCTCGACCCGAAGGCCGGCACCGATGAGGAAGGTCGTGCTGCAGGCGCCTGCTCGGCGCGCTGGTCCAGATCCTGATCGTGACCGCTGTTCGCCTGGCTGCTGTTCTACGTGATCGCCAAGTTCACCGGGCGCGACCCCGGCTCAGCGGATCGCGGGAAAGAACGCCTCGCGGCCCAGATCGAGCAGGTCGCCGCGCTGCTCGGGCTGAACAAGCCGTACTGGCAGCAGTACCTGATCTTCATGAGCCACCTGGTCCACGGCAACTTCGGCTTCTCCTACGTGCAGATGCGCCCGGTCTCGGCGATCATGTGGCCGGCGGCCAGGGCCACCGCGTCCCTCGTGCTCGGCGCCGCGGTGGTCTGGCTGCTGATCGCCGCGCCGGTCGGCGCGCTACGGCGGGCTGCGCCCGCGGTCAGCTCGGCGACATCGCCGGCCGGGCGATCGCGATCATCGGCATGTCGATCCCGGTGTTCTGGCTCGCGCCGATGATCTCCTTCTTCTTCGGCTACCAGCCGACCCAGGGCCAGTTGTTCGGCCTGCCGGTGCTGCCGGTCGGCACGACGATCTTCCCGATCCAGGGCTATACCGACTTCGGGCAGAACCCGGCTGCAGTGGGCCTACCACCTGCTGCTGCCGTGGCTCACGCTGGCGATCGGCTTCGCCGCCGTCTACATCAGGTTCATCAGGACGCTCACGGCCGAGCAACTAGGCGAGGACTATGCCCGCACGGCGCAGGCTAAGGGCGCCTCGCACCTGGCGGGTGCTGGTCACCCACGTCGGCCGCAACATCGCGCCGACCGATCACCGTGCTGCTCGGCGCGGACATCGCGACCGCGCTGACCGGTGTGTTCTTCGTCGAGACGGTCTTCGGAATTCCCGGGCTCGGGCTATACCGGCCTGTGCGCCATCGAGAACCTCGATTACCCGGTCATCACCGGCGTGATCATCGTCGCGGCAATTATCGCAGTGCTCGCCAACACCGTCGTTGACCTGCTGCACGCCGTCCTGGATCCGCGGCTGCGGCGCGTCACCGGAGTCTAGCCGTAATGGCTTTTTGTTCAGTCCAATGGGGGACTGAAAGGCAAGTGAATAAATACGGCAGGCAAACGGATCGGAGACGGTAATGGCTAAGAAGAAACTCGCTCCGCCGTGGCGGTGCGGCGCTGGCCGCCGCGCAGCGCTGCTGCTGGCGGCCTGTCGCGGGCGGCGGCAGCAGCGGACCGGCCGGCATCGTCCGGCGGAGGCGCACCGAAGGCCGGCGTCGCGACCGGCACCCTGCACGGCCGCGATGTCGTCGGGCGCGATCGACACCATCGACCCGAACCGCTGGTGGTTCGCCGTCACCTGGGGCCTGGCGAACGCCTTGTGCACCACGCTGGTCCGGTACGCCGACAAGCCAGGCGTGGCCGGCACCGACGATCGTGCCCGGCACCGCGAGCCTGCCCAAGGTCACCGACAACGGCATGCTCTACACGTTCACGATGCGGCCGGGCGCGCAGGTTCTCCGACGGCAAGCCGATCACCCCGGCGGACGTCAAGTACAGCTTCGAGCGGCTGATGAACCCGAAGGTCGCGCACCGGGACCGGCGGCTACTTCACCGCCCTGATCGGCGCCACCGACGTACATGGCCGGGCAAGGCGAACGACATCTCGCGGGATCACCACGACCGCGACCACGATCTCGTTCCACCTGAGCCAGCGCCGACGGCGCGTTCTTGTACAAGGCCGCGCTGCCCACCACCTGCCCGGTGCCGGTCGGCACGCCGATGAAGCCGATCGAGGACGGCTCGCTGGAGATGAAGTACGCCAGCGGCCCGTTCAAGATCGCGTCGTACTCGCCGTCCAGGCAGCTGGTCCTGGCCTTCAACAAGAACTATGACCAGGCGCTCGGCGTCCGCGGCCACGTGGCCAAGATCGTCTTCACGATCGGCTCGGAGTCGACCCAGTCGGTGCTGCAGATCCAGGCCGGCCAGCTCGACTTCCAGACGTCGAACCTCGGCACCGCCGACATCATCAAGATCTCGCAGAACAAGGCGCTGGCAGCCCAGGTGCACGACTCGCCGCGGCCGTCGCTGACCTACATCTTCCTGAACAACGAAGTGCCGCCGCTGAACAACGTGGACGTGCGCAAGGCGATCAACTTCGCCATCAACCGCACCGCAGATCCTGGCGCAGTGGGGCGGCCCGCTGGCGGGCGCCCCGAGCGACCAGATCATCCCGGCCGGTCAGTCGGACTACAAGCAGTTCTCCATCTACCCGAACACGCCCGAACCTGACCAAGGCCAAGAAGCTGATGAAGGCCGCGTCCGGCGTCAAGACTGCCCGGTGACCCTGGCCCTGCGAACCCAGAACGACACGCCCGGCTTCATCAACATGGCCCAGGTGATCCAGGCGAACCTCAAGCCGATCGGGATCAACGTGCAAGGTCGTCGGCTCGCCGAACAGCGTGAACTGTTCCTTCATCACCAACTACAAGGCGCACGTCCCGATGGGGATCGAGCCGTGGTCGCTCGACTTCCCCGACGGCGAGGCGATCATCAACACCGGCCTTGACCCGTCGCCAGCCGGACGGGCCGCCGAACATGGCCAGGTGGGGCGACAAGGCGTTCATCCCGCGCGTTCACCAAGGTGCTCGGCCTGCAGGGCTCGGCCAGGGCGACGGCCTACGCGAGCGCTCGACAAGCAGATCATGTCCGAGCAGGCACCGTACGCTCCGCTGTTCAACCCGAAGTGGTACGACTTCGTCTCCGAGCGACTCGGCGGATACGTCTATAGCGAGGCGATGGACGCGATCAACTACAACACGCTCTACATCAAGTAACCGCTCGCTCCGTGCCGCTGCCGCTCCGGCAGCGGCACGGAGCCTGCCGATCGGAGGTCAGTTGGCAGCGCGTCCGCCCCTGCTTGAGGTCGAGCGACCTGGCCATCGCGATCCCGACCGAGAGCGGGACGATCGAGGCCGTCCGCGGAATCAGCCTGGCCATCGAGCCAGGCGAGACCGTCGGAATCGTCGGGGAGTCCGGCTCGGGCAAGACCATGCTCGCGCTGTCGTTCCTCGGCTTGGTGCCCGGCTCGGCGCGGGTCGTCGGGCTCGATCAGGCTGGCCGGCGAGGAACTCCTTGGCGCCAGCGAGGCCGACTGGCAGCGGGTGCGGGGCGACCGGATCGCGATGGTGTTCCAGGATCCGATGACCGCGCTCAACCCGATGTACACGGTCGGGTGGCAGGTGGCGGAGTGCGTGCGGCTGCACCGCAGGACCGGGCGCGGCGCGGCCATGACCAGGGCCGTCGAACTGCTCGAGGCGGTCGGCCTGCCCGAGCAGTCTGGTCGCAGGCGCTACCCGCACGAGCTTTCCGGCGGCATGCGCCAGCGAGTCGTGATCGCGATGGCGATCGCGAACGAGCCCGAGTTGCTGATCGCCGACGAGCCCACCACCGCGCTCGACGTCACCGTGCAGGCCCAGATACTGGACTTGCTCCGCTCGATCCGGGCCGCAGACCAGGCGCGGCGATGATCTTGATCAGTCACGACCTCGGCGTCGTGGCGGGCGTGGCCGACCGGGTGCTGGTCATGTACGCGGGCAAGGCCGTCGAGGTCGGCGAGGTCGACGACGTCTTCGCCACGCCGGCGATGCCGTACACGGCCGGGTTGCTGGCGTCGCTGCCCTCGCTCGACGCAGCGCAGCGAGCGGCTCGCATTCATCCCGGGCATCCCGCCGTCCGGGATCGGCTACGGGCCAGGCTGCGCGTTCGCTCCGCGCTGCCCGATCGCGGCGGAAGAGTGCTCGGTGCAGCCCGCGCTGGTGAGCGTCGGCAACGCGCACCTCGCGGCCTGCCATTTCGCCGGGTCGCAGGTCCTGTGGCCGGCCGCGACGGGACCGGCCGCGACGGAACCGGCCGCTGCGGAACTGGCGGCCGGCTCGGTGGCGGCGGAGGATGACTCGGGCAGGTCGTGGTCAGGGTCACGAACCTGCACAAGCATTTCCGGGTGCGCGGCACCCGGTTCCGGTCGGTCACGACGGTCCAGGCCGTGTCCGGGGTCGACCTCGAGCTGCGAGCCGGGCGCTGCCTGGCGCTGGTCGGCGAGTCCGGCTGCGGCAAGTCGACGGTGGCCCGGCTGCTGCTCAGGCTGGACGAGCCCACCTCGGGCAGCATCACGCTGAACGGCCGCGAGCTCACCGGCCTGCCGGACGACCAGATGCGGGCCGTCCGGCGGCAGATCCAGATGGTCTTCCAGGACCCGTACTCCTCGCTCAACCCCCGGCTGTCGGTCGGCGAGATCGTCGGGGAGCCGCTGCTCGTGCACAAGATCGGCGACCGGGCCGAGCGGGTCCGCGAGTCTGCTCACCAGCGTCGGCCTGGACCCGGCGAGCGGCCGTCCGGTTCCCTGGCGAGTTCTCCGGCGGCCAGCGGCAGCGGATCGGCATCGCGCGCGCGCTGGCACTCGAGCCGCAGACGATCGTGCTCGACGAGCCGGTCTCGGCGCTCGACGTCAGCATCCAGGCCAGCGTGCTGAACCTGCTCCGCGATCTGCAGCGCAAGCAGAACATGGCATACCTGTTCATCGCGCACGACCTGGCGGTCGTGCGCCAGGTCGCGGACGACGTGGCCGTGATGTACCTCGGCAAGATCGTCGAGCAGGGCCCGGCGGAGGCGATCTACGCCAGCCCCGCGCACCCGTACACGATCGCGCTGATGTCGGCCGTGCCCGTGCCCGACCCGGCCAGGGAGCGCAGCAGGCAGCGGATCCTGCTGAGCGGCGAGGTGCCGTAGCCCGGCCAACCCGCCGTCTGGCTGCCGGTTCCGCACCCGGTGCTGGAAGGCGACGCGCGGTGCGCGACCGAGGAAACCCCGGTATTGACCGGCTGGTCCCGCATCAGGTCGCCTGCCACTATCCGGAGACCGGGCCGTGGACCCCAGCTGAGACCGTCCCGTGCCGCCGAGATCGCCGAGAAGAGACCCCGCGCGTGACTCGCTGCTACGCCTGGCCGCTGACCGTGCGAGCCGGTGCCGAACTGCAGCTGCACGTCTCGACCGGGCACAGCCGGTTCGGCGTGCGGCTGTTCAGGTACGGCGCCACGGTCAGGAGGTGCCCGGTCCTGGCCTGCGGTCTACGACGGCATCGACCTGCCGCTCGGCCGGCCCGACGAGGCCTGGGGCTGGCCGCGCTACTCGATCAGCCTGGAGCGAGGGCGTGGCCGACGGCATCTACATCGCCGTGCCGCGCCCGTCGGCGCGGACGGCCGGTCGAGCCGGTGCCGGCCGGCGCTGAGCTGGCGACCAGACCCGACGCCTGCCTGTTCATCGTGACGCCGGGATCCGCGGGGTCGAGATCCTGGTCAAGCTCCCGACGGCGACGTACGCCGCCTACAACCAGCTCGGCGGAGCCAGCACCTACGCGGGCGCGTTCTGGGTACGCGACTGGTCGGCGCAGGGATATGTCGCGAGCCTGCAGCGGCCAGGCAACGGCGGGGTCGGCGGCCGGGTCATGGAGGGCGACGCCCCCGACGTGTACGCGCGCGACTCGCGGCGCCAGGAGTTCGCGCACTGGGACGCGCCGTTCGTGGCGTGGCTGGAGGCGCGCGGCTACGACGTCGGCTACTGCACGGACTTCGACCTGCACGTACGACGACGCCGCTGCTCGGCGGCGGACGGCCTGCTGCTGTCGCGCCGGGCACGACGAGTACTGGAGCGCGCAGATGCGGCGCAGGTGCTCGAGTTCGTGGACCGGGGCGGCAGCGTGTGCTTCTTCGCCGGCGACGTGGCCTGCTTCAAGGTCGAGTTCTCCGCGTCCGGCGACCGGCTGTTCTGCCCGAAGATGGCCGGCGAGCTCGCCGGAGGGCGGCGTCCCGGCTCGGATCGGCGCGCTGTGGCACGTCCACGATCCGCAGGACTGGCTGACGATGTCAGCGGCGCCTGCGGCGGCGGCTGGTGGGACGGCCGCCGGGCGATCGACGCCTACCAGCCGGTCGTGCCCAGATCACTGGATCTTCGACGGGGTCGACGTCCCGCCCGAGGCGGCATCAGCGGCGGCGCCGACACCCCGGTGATCGGCTACGAGACCGACGGGGTGCGGCTGGACGCGGGCGTCTGACCCGCCCGCGGCTGAGCGAGCACCGCAAGGGCGGCAGCGGCGGCCGCGACGCTGCTCGCGCTCGGGAAGCTGTCGGCCGGGCTGGGTGGCGGGCTACGACCAGGCCAACGCGGCGATCATGATCAGGACGGCGCCGTCGGGCGGGATGGTGTTCTCGGTCGGCACCACCGACTGGCCGCTGGCGCTCGCGGACGCGGCGGTCAGCCAGATCACGGCGAACGTGATCGACCGGCTGCGACACCGGCGCGCTGCTCATCCACGGCCCGGTCTGCGCCGAAGGCGAGTACATCGGCGAGGGCGAGATGGTCGGGGCCGGACAGGAGGCGGCCTGGTACATCGACGGCGGCCCAGCTCGCCGCGCGGCCTGTCCGGCGTGCAGTGGACGGTCACCGGCGGCGCGGGTGTCGGCCGGCAGCTCGGACGCGCACATCAGGACGACGTCGCCGGACGGCGACGACGTGGCTGACCGTCACCGCGACCGCGACCGAGGCGCGACGGGCGCGGTACTTCGGCAGCCGGACGGTGCGGGTCGCCGGAACCGAGGAGTACCTGCGGCGCCGGATCATCCGGATGCTCGACGCGATGGCGTTCCCCGACGAGCAGGGCGGCGCGCTGGTCGACCAGGACGCATCCGAGGCCGAGCTGGCCGACCGGGTGATCCCGATCCGGCTCGGCTGGATCCAGCGAGCACGCCGAGGTGCTCGCCGGGCTGCATCGACGAGCTTGAGAGCGCTGGACCGCCGAGGGCCGGATGGCCGACGGCGCGCTCCGCGCCGACGAGAAATGACCAGCCGGGCCAGCCTGCGGGCCGCGTACGCCACGAGAGGACACGACATGGAGACGGCCCGCCAGCAGCTGCCGGCCGTGACGGCGGCCGGTTCCGGATCGGGCTGATCGGAGCCGGCCGGATGGGGCGCACCCATCTGGCCGCGATCGCCGGGTCGGCCAGGTGACGGTCGCCGGGGTCGCCGAGCCGGACCCGGCCGCTCGGCGATGATTGCGAGCACCGGCGTGCCGGTCTTCGCCAGCCTGGCGGAACTGGTCGCGGCGAGCCAGATCGACGGAGCGCTGATCGCCGTGCCGACCGACCGGCACGTCGAGGTGCATCGCCGAGGTCATGGCGGCGGGCATGCCCGTGCTGTGCGAGAAGCCGTGCGGGCTCACCGTCGAGGCGGCCAGCGCCTGCGCTGAGCTGGCCGCCAGCGGCCGGGCTCGTGCTGCAGGTCGCCTACTGGCGCCGGTTCGTGCCCGCGCCTGGCCGGCCTGCGGCAGCAGATACTCGGCGGCGACCTCGGCGACATCCTCGCGGTGAACTGCTACCAGTGGGACGCTGGCGCCGCCGTCCGCGGAGTTCCGCGGCAGCAGCGGCGGGATCTTCGCCGACATGGGCGTGCACGAGTTCGACCAGATCCGCTGGCTTACCGGCCAGGAGTTCAGCGCCGTCAAGGTGGCGGACTCGGCGAGCGGTGCGGCGGACGCCGATCCCGGATTGCGCGCAGCTCGTCGCCGAGCTTGACGGCGGCAGCACGGCGGTGATCAGCCTCGGGCGCTGGCATCCGGCCGGCGACAGCTCAAGGTCGAGGTGTACGGCACCAAGGGGACGGCGTACGCTGGTTCCTGCACCCGGTCGGCGGCGAGGCCGTGTTTCACCAGGCGTTGCGGCTGCAGGCGGAGGACTTCGCGAGGTCGGTGGCGGATGGGCGGCTCGGGACGGGGCGACGGTCGCCGACGCGGTCGCGGCACTGCGGATCGCCAGCCTGGCGCACGCCGGCCCGCGCCCACGGGAGGTACGTGATGGTCAAGATCGGCAACGCGCCCGTGAGCTACGGCGCGTTCGAGGTCACGGTCGGCAAGCACGAGGGCGTGCCGACCGCGACCGAGGTGCTCGACGCGGTGCAGGCGGCCGGGTACGAGGGGATCGACCTCGGCCCGCTCGGCTACCTGGGCCTCGGCGCCGGGCTCCGCTCGGCGCTGGGGTCCCGGCGGTCTGCTGCTGACCGGCGGTTACGTCGAGATCGACGTGTCCAGTCCCGACCTGACCGAGCTCGCCAAGGTCTGCGATCAGTTCGACGCGGTCGCCGGGGAGCAGGACGCCGTGTTCCTGCCCCGCCCCACGGTCGCGCTGATCGGCCCAGATCCGGCCAGCACAGTCCCGGCCAGCTGGGCCATCATCGAGCGCGTCGTCGGGGACGTGGTGAAGCTGTGCGCGGACCGCGGCTACGAGGCCTGCCTGCACAACGAGGTCGGCACCCAGCTAACCGGGCAGGACAGCGTGGTCAGGGTGCTCGAGCGCACGCAGGCCGCGCTCTGCCTGGACACCGGGCACCTGGTGGCCGCGGGCGGCGACCCGCTGGCGATCCTCGACGCCTACTGGGACCGGGTCAGCCACGTCCACCTGAAGGACGCCAGGCCGTCGTCGAGGCCGTTCACCGACGCGATGGACCTGTGGGAGGGCGACGTGTTCTGCCCGCTCGGCGCGGGCGGCGGCCGGGTCGACGAGGTGCTCGCGGCGCTGCGGGCTGGCGGCTACGCGGGCTGGATCGTGGTCGAGCAGGATGTGCTGCCGCGCAGCCCGCAGGCGTACCGCCAGGCCAGCGACCACCAGTTGCAGAACCGGCGGTATCTGCGCGACCGCGGCTGGTAGCACGTGGTCACCCGGGAACGCCGCTACGACGTGCTCACGATGGGGCGCGTCGGCGTTGACCTGTACCCGCTGCAGGCCGGCGTGGCCCTGGAAGACGTGACGACATTCGGCAAGTTCCTTGGCGGCAGCGCGACCAACGTCGCCGTCGCCGCCGCCAGGCACGGCCGCAGGTCGGCGGTGATCACCAGGACCGGGGACGACCCGTTCGGCCGGTTCGTGCACGCGGCGCTTGGCCGCCTCGGCGTCGACGACGCCTTCGTCAGCGCGGTGCCCGGCCTGCCGACCCCGGTGACGTTCTGCGAGATCTTCCCGCCCGATCACTTCCCGCTCTGGTTCTACCGCTACCCGAAGGCGCCCGACCTGGAGATCAGGGCGACGGAGCTCGACCTGGCGGCGTGCCGGGACGCCAGCGTGTTCTGGGCGACCGTGACCGGGCTGTCACAGCAGCCGAGCAGGGACGCGCACCACGCGGCTTGGCAGGCGCGGGGCCGCCGGCCTCTGACCGTGCTCGACCTGGACTACCGGCCCATGTTCTGGGCGTCCAGGCAGGCGGCGCGCGCCGAGGTCACCGCCGCGCTGCCGCAGGTGAGCGTCGCGGTCGGCAACCTCGACGAGATGCTCACCGCGACCGGCGAGAGCGATCCCGAGCGGGCTGGCCGCCTGGTGCTGGCCGCCGGCGTCGAGCTTGCCGTGATCAAGCAGGGACCTGGCGGGGTGCTCGGGATGACCGCCGAGCAGACGGTGCGGGTGCCGCCCGTGCCCGTCCAGGTGCTCAACGGACTCGGCGCGGGCGACGGCTTCGGCGGCGCGCTCTGCCACGGGCTGCTCTCCGGGTGGCCGCTCGAGCGGGTGCTACGTTTCGCGAACGTGGCGGGAGCGATCGTCGCGTCCCGCCTGGAGTGCTCGACGGCCATGCCGACGACTGCCGAGGTCGAGGATGTGCTAGCTCGGGGGGACGACCCCTCCCCCCGCAGTGACGGCTAGGGGGATGAGATGACCAACGCTGACCTGCATCGCCCGGCGGGCTCGCTCGCGGCCGGCCGCTGGTCGGTAGACCTGGATCCGGCCAGGGCGGGCTGGACCTGGTCGAGCCTGCGCGTGCTGACGCTGGCGCCCGGCGAGTCCGAGCACTGGCGACGGGCCCCTCGGAGCTGCTCGTACTACCGCTGGCCGGGTCATGCTCGGTCACCTGCGGCGGTGAGCGGCTCGAACTGGCCGGCCGCGCGAGCGTGTTCGACGGCGTCACCGACTTCGCCTACCTGCCCAGGCAGGCCGGCGTGACGATCGCGAGCGCCGCGGGCGGCCGGTTCGCGCTGCCCGGCGCGGTCGCGGCGAGCGACCTGCCGTTCCGGTACCGCCCCGCCGCGGACGTCGCGATCGAACTGCGCGGCGCGGGGAACTGCTCGCGCCAGGTCAACAACTTCTGCACCGCTGACGCGTTCGAGGCCGACCGGCTGCTCGCCTGCGAGGTGATCACCCCGGCGGGCAACTGGTCGTCCTACCCGCCGCACAAGCATGACGAGGACCGGCCGGGCGAGTCAGTGCTCGAGGAGATCTACTACTTCGAGATCGCGAGGCGCCGGCGGGATGGGCTATCAGCGGGTCTACGGCACCGCCGGAGCGGCCGGTCGACGTGCTCGCCGAGGTGCGCACCGGCGACGTCGTGCTGGTGCCGCACGGCTGGCACGGGCCGTCGATGGCGGTTCCCGGCTACGACATGTACTACCTCAACGTGATGGCCGGGCCCGGCGAGCGCCGCTGGCTGATCTGCGACGACCCGGATCACGCCTGGATCAGGCAGACCTGGGTGGGCCAGCCGATTGACCCGCGGTTGCCGTTCTTCGGAGGTGCCCGATGAGGCTGACCGTCGGCCAGGCGATCGTGCGGTTCCTGGCCGCACAGCACACCGAGCGGGACGGCGACTCGCACCGGCTGATCGAGGGCTGCTTCGGCATCTTCGGCCATGGGAACGTCGCCGGCCTTGGCGAGGCCCTGCTCTCCGCCGAGCTGCACAGTCCTGGCTCGCTGCCCTACTACCAAGCCCGCAATGAGCAGGCGATGGTGCACGCCGCGGCCGGATTCGCCCGGATGCGCAACCGGCTGTCGACCCTGGCCTGCACGACCTCGGTCGGTCCAGGCGCGACCAACATGGTCACCGGCGCCGCGCTGGCCACGGTCAACCGGCTCCCTGTGCTGCTGCTGCCCTCTGACGTCTTCGCCACCCGGGCTGCCGAGCCGGTACTCCAGCAGCTGGAGCAGCCCGGCCAGCGCGACGTGTCGGCGAACGACGCGTTCCGGCCGGTGTCGCGGTTCTTCGACCGGGTCGCCAGGGCCGAGCAGCTGCCCGACGCGCTGCTCGGCGCCATGCGCGTGCTCGCCGACCCGGCCGAGACCGGGGCCGCCGTGATCTGCCTGCCCGAGGATGTCCAGGCGCAGGCGTTCGACTGGCCGGACGAGCTGTTCGCGCCGCGCACCTGGCACGTGCCACGGCCGGTCCCCGACGCCGCGGCGATCGCGCGGGCCGCGGCGGTGCTGGCCGGCTCGGCCCGGCCGCTCATCGTCGCGGGCGGCGGCGTGATCTACTCCGGGGCCGAAGTCGCGCTGCGCGAGTTCGCGGCGGCGACCGGGATCCCGGTGGCCGAGACGCAGGCAGGCAAGGGTTCGCTGCCGCATGACCACCCGCAGGCGGTCGGCGCGATCGGCGCGACCGGCTCCGCGGCAGCCAACGCGCTGGCCGCGACCGCCGACGTGGTGATCGGGATCGGCACCCGGTGGTCGGACTTCAGCACGGCGAGCGGGACCGCGTTCGCGGCGCCCGGCGTACGGTTCGTCAATCTCAACATCACCTCGTTCGACGCGGCGAAGCTGGCCGCGGTGTGCGTGACCGGCGATGCGAGGGCGGCGATCGGGTGCCTGAGCACCGCGCTGGCGGGCTGGCAGGCCGACCCGGCCTACCGCGCCGAAGCGGCCGAGCGGGCCAGGGCGTGGGATGCGGTCGTCGAGCGCGCCTACCATCTCGGGCACGGGCCGCTGCCGGCTCAGTCGGAGGTGATCGGCGCGGTCAACGAGGCGTCGGGCCCGCGCGACGTGGTGGTCTGCGCCGCCGGGTCGATGCCCGGTGACCTGCACAAGCTCTGGCGGACCAGGGACGCCAAGGGCTACCACGTCGAGTACGGCTACTCGTGCATGGGCTATGAGATCGCGGGCGGCATGGGCGTGAAGCTGGCGGCGCCCGACCGTGAGGTCTACGTGCTGGTCGGCGACGGCTCGTACCTGATGATGGCGACCGAGCTCGTCACGGCTGTCCAGGAGCGGATCAAGATCATCGTGGTGCTGGTGCAGAACCACGGTTTCGCCTCGATCGGCGCGCTGTCAGAGTCGGTCGGTTCGCAGCGGTTCGGGACGGCTTATCGTTATCGCGATAAAACGACGGGGCGGCTGGACGGGGAACGGCTTCGGCTCGACCTTGCCGCCAACGCGGCGTCCCTGGGAGCACGGGTGGTTCAGGCCGCCACGATCGCGGAGCTGACCGGCGCGCTGCGGGACGCGAAGGCGGCCGACTGCCCGGTCGTGATCGCGGTCGAGACCGACCCGCTGGCCGCCGCCCCGGACAGCGAGTCCTGGTGGGACGTGCCGGTCGCCGAGGTTTCCGAACTGGACTCGGTCAGGCAGGCGCGGGCCGCCTACGAGTCCGCCCTGTCACGTCAGCGGAGGTACCTGTGAAGCATGTTTCTGAGATCACCACGCCCGCGCTGCTGATCGACGCGGCCGCGCTGGAGCGCAACCTCGCGGAGATGGCGGCCGCGCTGCCAGGGCCGCGGTTGCGCCCGCACGTCAAGGCGCACAAGTGCACGAACCTGGCCAGGCGGCAGGCCGCCGCCGGGCACGCCGGGTTCACCTGCGCGACGATCCGCGAGTGCGAGGGGATGGCGGCCGCGGGGCTCGGCGATGACCTGCTGCTGGCCAACGAGGTGCTCGACGCGCGGCGGCTCGGCGCGCTGGTCGCGGCCGGCGCGCGAGTCACGCTGGCGGTGGACTCGCCGCAGACCGTCGAGGCGGCAGCCGCCGGGGGAGTGCGCGAGGTCGTCATCGACGTGAATGTGGGCCTGCCGCGCTGCGGCTGTGACCCGGCCGGGGCCGGCGAACTGGCGGACCGCGCCCGCGGCGCCGGGCTGGCCGTCCGCGGCGTGATGGGGTACGAGGGCCACGTGGTCGGCCTGACCGACGCGGCGGAGCGGGCGGCACAGTGCGCGGCGTCGATGGAGTTGCTGGTCGCCGCGCACGCCGACGTCGGCGGGGACCTGGTGTCGGCCGGCGGTACCGGGACGTACGCGATCAACACCTGGGCCAACGAGATCCAGGCCGGCTCGTACGCGCTGATGGACACCGCCTACGGCCGGCTCGGGCTGCCGTTCGACCAGGCGCTGTTCGTGCTCGCGACGGTCGTGTCGTCGTCGGCGGAGTGGTCCGTCGCCGACGCCGGGCTGAAGGCCTTCGGGATGGACCACGGCAATCCAGAACTAGACGGCGCGAGCGTGTGGTTCTGCTCCGACGAGCACACGACGTTCTCGGCGCCCAGGCCGGTCGGCGAGCGGGTCAGGTTCGTGCCCGGGCACATCGACCCGACGATGGCGTATCACGAGCGCGCGTACCTCTGTTCGGGCGACGAGGTCGTTGACGTCTGGCCGATCGACCTGCGCGGCTGGTAGGTTCGGCGCGGCCAGCCAAAGCGAGGTGCGCGGTGACAAATCCTGATGGCGCGGTACTCGACGCGGGCGAGCGGGCCAGGCGCTGCGGGATGGGCAGCGAGGTGGCCCAGCGGCTCGCCGACGCCGGGGTCAGCATGGTCGCGCTCGGCTGGGTGGACAACGCCGGGATCACCCGGGTCAAGACCATTCCGCTCGGGCGGCTGGAACGGGCGTCGGGTTGGGGCGTCGGAATGTCCCCGGTCTTCGACGTCTTCGTGGTTGACGACTCCATTACGACCAGCAAGCACATCGGCGGGCCCGGCGGTGACCTGCGGCTGCTCCCTGACCTGGACCGGGTGACGCCGCTGGCGGCCCTGCCCGGCTGGGCATGGGCGCCGGCCGACCGTTACACCCAGGACGGCGCCAGCCATGTGGCCTGCTCGCGCGCCTTCGCGCGGAACCTGGTCGCCAGGGCCGCCGCGCAGGGCCTGACCGCACAGGTCAGTTTCGAGGTGGAGTGGGCCGTCGGGTCGGATTCTGAGGGCACGTTCGTACCCGCCTGCGCGGGTCCCGCGTACGGGATGACCAGGGTCATCGAGCTGTCCGACTATGCGCGCGAGGTCGTCGAGGCGATCGAGCGGCAGGGCATCGTGGTGGAGCAGTTCCACCCCGAATACGCGGCCGGCCAACTGGAGGTCTCGGTCGCGCCGGCCGATCCGATCAGCGCCGCCGACGACAGCGTGCTGGTGCGGCAGACGATCAGGGCGGTCACGCAGCGGCACGGCATGCAGGCCTCGTTCGCGCCCTCCGTGGTGGCTGGCGGCGTCGGCAACGGCGGTCACGTGCACCTCAGCCTGTGGCACGGCGGGCAGAACCTGCTGGCCGGCGGCCCCGGCAGGTACGGCATGACCCCCGACGGCGAGGCGTTCGCGGCCGGGGTGCTGTCGGCGCTGCCCGCGCTGGTCGCCGTCGGCGCGCCGAGCGTGGCCAGCTACCTGCGGCTGGTGCCGTCGCACTGGGCCGGCGCGTACCAATGCTGGGGCAAGGAGAACAGGGAGGCCGCGCTGCGCCTGGTGACCGGCTCCTCGGGTGAGCAGGACATGAGGTCCAACCTCGAGGTCAAATGCTTCGACCTGGCCGCGAACCCGTACCTGGTGATCGGCTCCCTGTTCGCGACCGGCCTGGCCGGGATCAGCGGCGGCGCGTCGCTGCCCGGCGAGGTCGAGGGCGACCCGGTCGGGCTGCCGGAGTCCGAGCTCACCGAGCGCGGCATCCGCAGGCTGCCCCAGTCACTCGGCGAATCCGCCGCCGCGCTCGAGCGCAGTGCCGTGCTCCGGGAGGCGATGGGCGATCCGATGTTCGAGGCCTTCCTCGCGGTGCGCCGAGCCGAGATCGAGCTGTTCGCCGGCGCCAGCCCCGAGGACGTGGTTGCCCGCACCCGCTGGCGGTGGTGAGGCGGTGGCGCTCCAGCCGCTCGCCGAGTACGCCGCTGACGTGGCTACACAGGAGGAAACGTGACTACAGGCGAGCCGCTCGCCCTGATCGACCACCACGTACATGGGGTCGTCACCGCCGAGTTGGACCGTGCGGGGTTCGAGTTGCTGATCACCGAGGCTCCGGGGCCGCCTGCCGCGGGAACGACCGTGTTCGACAGCCAACTCGGGTTCACGATCAGGCGCTGGTGCGCCCCCGTGCTCGACCTCGAGCCATCCGCGGCGGCCGAGGACTACCTGCGGCGGCGCGCGGAACTCGGCGCAGCCGAGGTCAACCGCCGGTTGCTGACCGCGGCCGGGGTGGCGCAGTGGCTGGTTGACACCGGCTACCAGGGCGACCAGCTCACCACGCCTGAGCAGCTCGCGGTGGCGAGCGGCAGTCCGGCCAGGCACGTCGTCAGGCTCGAGGCGGTGGCCGAGAAGGTGGCCAGGGCAGGCACGACGGCTGCGGCCTGGGCGACGACGTTCGCCGAGGAGCTCGCGATCGTGTCCGCGGCGTCCGGCGCGGTCGGCTACAAGTCGATCGTCGCCTACCGGTTCGGCTTCGACTTCGATCCTGCCCGGCCGGGGTCCGCGGACGTCGCGGCGGCGGCGGGCAGGCTGATCCGCGCGATGGAGATCGATCCCGCCGCACGGGTTCAGGATCAGGTGCTGCTCAGGCACCTAATCTGGACCGCGATCGATATCGGCAGGCCGGTGCAGTTCCACGTCGGGTTCGGTGACACCGACGTCCGGTTGCACCGGTCGGACCCGTCGCTGCTGACCGACTTCCTGATCGCGACGGAGCCGTCAGGCACGCCGGTGATGCTGCTGCACTGCTACCCGTACCACCGCCAGGCCGGCTACCTCGCCCATGTCTTCTCGCACGTGTACATGGATCTCGGCGCGGTTCTCAACTACGTCGGGGCGCGGTCGGCGGCCGTGCTGGCCGAGTCGCTCGAGCTGACGCCGTTCGGCAAGATGTTGTACTCTTCCGACGCATTCGGCCTGCCCGAGCTGCACTACCTCGGCGCGATCGGGTTCCGCCGGGATATCGCCCTGGTCACCGGCCAGTTCGTGGCCGACGGTGCCTGGACGGCGGCCGATGCCGAGCGGATCGCCGCGCTGATCGGCTCGGGCAACGCGAACCGGGTCTACCGGCTGGACAATCCATGACCAGCACCGCGGTGCCGATAGCGGAGCTGGCGGGGCAGCTGCGGGCCGGCCTGGCCGCCGAGCTCGGTGCCGCGATCGCGCTCCGACACGAGCTGCACGCCGATCCCGAGCCGTCCGGCGCCGAGCACAGGACCGCGGCTCGGGTCGCCGCGGCGCTCGGCGCGCCGGACGCCCCCGCCGTCGCGGAGACCGGCCGGCTGATCAGGATCGGCCGGCAGGAAGGCCCGTGCATCGCGCTGCGCGCCGAGCTCGACGCGCTCCCGATCACCGAACAGACCGGCGTGCAGTGGGCGTCGCGGACCGGGGCGATGCACGCCTGCGGCCACGACGTGCATCTCGCGGCGCTGACCGCCGTGGTCCGGGCCGCCCTGGCGGTGCAGGAGGTGGCCGGCCTGCCGGCGCCTATTCTTGCCGTGCTCCAGCCGCGCGAGGAAGCGATCCCGTCCGGCGCCAGGGACATGGTCGCCTCCGGTGCGCTGCGGGCGCACCTGCCCAGCGCGATCGTGGCCGTCCACCTGCAGCATCAGCTGCCACGCGGCACCGTTGCCGCCGCGATCGGCACCGTTAACGCCGCGACCGACGATATCGAGATCAGGGTCGAGGGGATCGGCGGCCATGCCGGGTACCCGCAGCTCGCCGCGGACCCCGTTGTGGCCCTGTGCCAGACCGTGCTCGCGCTCCAACATGCAGTCAGCCGGCGTTCCGATCCAACCCACGCGGTCGTGGTATCGATCGGCATGCTCAAGGCCGGCCAGGCGGCGAACGTGATCCCGGCCGGAGCCGTCGCCCGCGGCACGCTGCGGGTGCTCGACGAAGCCGACCGGCCGGGCTTGCACCGGACGGTACGAGAGATCGTCGAGCACACCTGCCTGGCCTACGGCTGCCGCGGCTCGGTGAGCATCGAGGAAGGCGAGCCCGCGCTGGTCAACGACGAGGCGCTGACGGTCGCGGCCTGGCCGTGGCTGCGGGAGGCGGGGTTCGCCATCGACACCTCGTTCCGCTCCTGCGGCGCGGACGACTTCTCGTACTTCACGCGCGGTGGGCGCACGCTGATGCTGTTCCTCGGCACGGGCGGCCCGCACACCTTGCACCACCCGTCCTTCCTGCCGCCAGACGACATGGTCGGGCAGGCCGCGAACGCGCTGCTGGCGGGATACCTGGGGGCGGCGAGCCTGGCCGCGAGTGGCGAGCCGGCCGCGGATGTGTGACGACGAGCACGCCCTCCATCGGCCGGCGGTCGCGCTGGCTGACTTCGAGCCAGCCGTGCCCGTTCCGCTCGAGCCAGTCGACTCGGTCGAGTTGGTCAGCCTGGTCGACAACGTCACCGACGTGTTCATGCCGGACCAGGGTCCGGCCAGACGGGTCGGACTCGATTACGACGTGACCAGGCCGGCCGCGCTCATGCAGGATGGCTGGGTGTCGGACGCGCTAATCGCCGAGCACGGCTTCTCGGTGCTGGTCACGGTGCATAAGGCCCGCCGCGCGCACCGGATCCTCTTCGACGCCGGCCCCAGCCCCGACGGCATGGTCGAGAACATGCGCCGCCTGGACATCGACCCGGGCTCGATCGAGGCCGTCGTGTGCAGCCACGGCCATTTCGACCACACCACCGGCCTCGACGGCCTGACCAGGACCCTCGGCCAGACCAACATGCCGGTCGTGATCCACCCGCACTTCTGGCGGCGCCGCCGGATCATGATTCCCGGCGCGGAGCCGCGGGAGATCCCGGCCACGAGCAGGCAGGCGCTGGAGGGAGCGGGCTTCGCGATCATCGAGGACCGCCAGCCCAGCTTCCTGTTCGGCGGATCGGTCCTGGTGACCGGCGAGGTGCCGCGGGTCACCGGCTACGAGCCCGGGTTCCCGCCGCAGCAAGCCTGGCTCGGCGGCCAGTGGCAACCCGATCCGCTCGTGCTCGACGATCAGGCGCTGATCGTCAACGTGGCCGGGAAGGGGCTGCTCGTCATCACCGGCTGCGGCCACGCCGGCGTGGTGAACATCTGTCGGTACGCCGCGCGGCTGACCGGCGACCAGCCGCTCTATGCCGTGATGGGCGGCTTCCATCTGAACGGCCCGCTGTTCGAGCCGCTGATCCCGCAGGTACTCGACGACCTGGGCGCGTTGAACCCGTCCATCGTCGTCCCCGCGCACTGCACCGGCTGGCGAGCCGGCCACGCGATGGCGACCCGTTTCGGCGACGCGTACATCCCGAACAGCGTCGGCACCCGCTTCACGCTCTAACCAGGCCCGCAGGCGGCGGCATCGCGGGCGCATGTCCGCGCTGACCGCCTGGCCCGGCGCCGCTAACCAACGACAGCGGAGGAACCCTGATGCTGCCCACGCGACATCAGGGTTCCGGTGATGCCGCTGTGCGCCGGGGCGCCCGGGGTCATCGCGGGGGATTCGTGCCCGAATGCCCAGTTCGGAACTGTCGCCTGGGCGGTCGCGCCCGGGTTTTCGATTTGGACGGACACTTATCTACCGGTCAGGTTGAAAAGTGTCCGCGCAAATGGAGGTTCACGCGCTGGTGCCTTGTGGCGCGGGCCAAATTCGCGAATTGTCAGGGGGCTCCGGTGTCGAGGCCGTGCTCGATGGCGTACCTGACCAGGTCGACGCGGTTATGCAGGTGCAGCTTGGTCAGCGTGTTCTGCACATGGTTCTGGACGGTGCGGTGGGACAGGAACAACCGCTCGGCGATCTGCTTGTATGACAGGCCGGTGCCGACCATTCGCAAGATCTCGGCCTCGCGGTCGGTCAGGCGCGGGGTGTCGGGAGCGGGGTCGGTGGCCAGCCGGCGGAACTCGCCGAGCACGAGCCCGGCCAGCCCAGGGGAGAACACTGCGTCTCCCAGTCCGGTTCGCTGCACGGCGTCGAGGAGTTCGGCGCGGCTCGCGGATTTCAGGATGTAGCCGGTCGCGCCTGCCTTGACGGCATCCAGCACGTCGCGGTGCTCGCCGCTGGCCGACAGGATCAACACTCGCGCGGCTGGACAGGCCGCCTGCAGGCCGCGGGTGACCTCGACCCCGGAGATGTCCGGCAACTGAAGGTCGAGCACGACCACATCGGGCCGTACCGCGGCAGCGATGCGGAGCGCCTGGGCCCCCTCACCCGCGGTCGCGACAACGTCGAAGCCCGCCTCGCCGAGATCGCGGCCGACCGAGTCGCGCCACATCGGATGATCGTCGACCACCATCACGCGAGTCGCGGGCTTGCCGGCGCCGCTGGTGTCCACAGCGCTACCCTAAGCCGGCTGAGCGGCTCTGGGCACCCGCAGCCGGACCTCGGTCCCGGCCCCTGGCGCGCTGCAGATCTCGGCCGAACCGCCCAGGTCGCGGATCCGCCCGCTGATGGCCTGACTGACTCCGAGCCGGCCCTCGGCTGCGGCTTCGGCGAGCCGGCCGGCCGCGATTCCCGGCCCGTCGTCGCGAATGGTCACGCTCACCGCGGCGCCCTCGTCGTCTACCAGCACCCATGCGCGCGCGGAGTCGCCGCAATGGCGCCGTACGTTGTCGATCGCCTGCCTGACCGCGGCTGCCGTTTCGGTGACTGCACGTTCGGCAAGGAGAACGGGATCAGCGGGGGTAATCACCGATACCAGAACCGATGCCTCACGGGTGAGGAGCAGGCTCAGGTCGAGCTCGCCTGACGGTGGCGAGACGAGGCCATCGCTGCTGACAAGCGTGCGCAGCGCAGCCTCCTGCTCGCCGGCCAGCCTGCCGATCTCGGCTGCCTCGCCGCCGGCCTCGGCGCCGCGCCGCTGCACCATCGCGAGCACCTGGAGCACCGAATCGTGAATCGTGCGGGCCAGTCGCTCGCGTTCCTTGCTGGCCGCCTCGATCTCGGTCGCGCGCTGCAGCGCCTGCTCGGCACTGCTCATCAGGGTCGCCACGTATCCGACCAGCATCGCCGCCATCAGCAGGACGATCGGGCCGTCGAGCGCCGTGTTCAGGCCGGCGCTGCCGATCGGCTGGTGCCGGAGCAGGACCAAGGATCCGCCGATGATCACGGCTGCCGCCGCGCCGGCCCGGGCCCCGCCGACGACTGCCCAGGCCAGAGCGGGCCCGGCCAGCCACGTCGCCGTGACGGGCATGACGCCGTGGAAGGTGGCGAGCTGAGTCTGCAGCAGCGCAGTGGACAGCAGCACGAGAACGGTGATCACCAGGTCGGCCGCGAGCAGCAGGCGGGTCCTGCGCGCGGGCGTGGCGTAGGCAACCGTGCTGGCGGCGGTCCACGCGGTCATCGCGGCGATCACGACCCACGCCCAGCCCCAGTGCGCGTAGTACACATTCCTGAGCGCGAGCAGGATCGCGGCATAGGCGAGCGAAGCGAACCTGAAGGCGGCGATCGAGCGCCAGAGCGGCGCCTGGAGGCTCATCGCGGGCTCAGACGACAACCGGGGGAGCGGCCCGGCGGGGGAACCGGGTAGTCATGCCAAGAGGGTATCGGCTAGGGCCTGCTACTCATGCCAGCCTGAATAGCAGGGCGGGTCGGCGTTTCCGATCTCTACCGTCTTCGACTAGCCTGAACAGTGCTGCGTCGCGGGCGTCGCCAACTCGATGCCGGCCGTGACCTGCGCGGAAACACCTACTGGGGGAGCTAATCCGGTATCGAGCCATGCCGACAGCACGCAACAGAAACAGCGGAATTCGCTTCGAATTCCTGAGAATGCGCCCTCATGACCACATGGGCTGGGTTTTCAGCGGTCCGAGCGAGTTCGCTGCGCTGGCCGCGCCGTTCCTGGCCGAGGGAGCCGCGCTCGGGGAGCGGCTGATGTACGTCCCGGCTGAGGTGGATCCGGCCGATCTGGCGGGGCTGAGGTCCGTCGTAGGTCCCGACGCGCTTCAGATCACCAGCATCGCCGAGGTCTACGGTCAGACCGGGATCGTCGACCCGCCCCGACAGCGTGCGACGTTCGAGGCCGCGCTGGCCGATGCGCTTGCTGCCGGGTACACCGGGCTCAGGGTTGCCGCGGACAGCACCTCGCTCGTGACCGACGACGAGCGGCTGGAGGCGTGGATCAGGTGGGAGGTTATCGGCGACCGCATCCTGTCGGACAGCCAGGTCACCGGCCTGTGCGCGTTCGATCAGCAGAAAGTTGACGTCAACCGGCTGCGTCAGCTGGCGACGGTGCACCCGCTGTCCTCGGCGTCGAGCCCCGTTCCTCAGTTCCGGCTCTTCTCCGACGCCGGGGCATTGCGGATCGAGGGCCAGGTGGACTCGTTCGCCGTGACCCAGCTGTGGCTGGCAGTGGAGAACCTGCCGCTCGACACCGGCATCCTGGTGGACCTGGAGTCGGCGACGATGTTGAGCCGCGGGGTCATGGCGGGCATCAGCCAGCTCTGCGACTCGGGCATCGACGTCACCATCCGGGGCGACCGCGCGGCGATCGACGAGCTGAGGCCGTCGTTCTCGCCGCTGGCCGACCGCTTGGTGCTGCAGGTGAGCTGACCGCTTAGGCGTCGCGCAGCAGCGACCTGAGCGTCTTGACGCTGTTCGCGGGTGTTGCGGCCTCGATGCACAGGCGTTCCATCACGGCCATGTAACTGTCGACGACATCCTGCTTGTCCAGGTACTGGGCGCTGGTCAGTTGCTCGAGGTACACCACGTCGGGCACGTCGAACTCGGCGAAGCGCAGCACGCTGAACGGGCCGCCGGCCGCGGCGTGGCCGCCTGCGTTGAACGGGACGATCTGCAGGGTGACGTTGGACCGCTGGGACATCTCGATCAAGTGCTTCAGTTGCGCCCGCATCGCGGAGGGCCCGCCGATCGGCCGGCGCAGCACCGCCTCGTCGAGCACTACCCACAGGCTCGGCGGATCCTGCCTGGTGAGTACGGCCTGGCGGGCCATCCTCAGGCTGACCCGGCGGTTGATCTCCCTGGGGTTGGAATATCCGAGCATCGTGACGGCGCGGGCGTAGTCGTCGGTCTGCAGCAGCCCGGGCACGAACTGCACCTCGTACGCCCGGATCTGGGAGGCGGCTTCCTCAAGCCCGACATAGGGCGCGAACCAGTGCGGCAGTACGTCGGAGTAGTCGTTCCACCAGCCGGGCGAGTTGGCGCGGCTGGCGAGCGCCCGCAGCGCCTCGCGCTCCTTCTCGTCGGTGACTCCGTAGAAGGTCAGCAGGTCGGCGACGTCGCGGTCCTTGAAGCCCACCCGGCCAGTTTCCAGGCGGCTGATCTTGGAGTGGGACGCCCTGATGACGTTGCCCGCCTCTTCCAGCGAGATCCGCTTGGCCTCGCGCAACCGCCTCAGCTGCGCACCGAGCAAAATGCGCAGCACGGTAGGGCCGCCGGCGCTTGGCGGCTCGAGAAAACTCTGTACCGGGCTGCCGTGTCGCCCGGCGGTTGTGACCATGCATCCCCCTGCGTAGGTCAGCTGAAGTAGGTCAACGCAAGGAGTCTCCCACGGCGGGACGCCATTGCGCCATAAGGCCAACCTAAACCTGCGGGAAATGATTGAAAATTCCCCAGCGGGACACTGTCTGCCATTGCCCGCCCTAACTCCGGCCACCTGGCATCAGCCGAAGTCACCGGCCTTGACGCCGCGCACGAAGGCGTCCCACTCGGCGTCGGTGAAGACCAGCGCCGGCCCGTCGGGGAATCGCGAGTTACGGACCGCGACTCCGTCGGCCGACAGGCTGGCGGCCTCCACGCAGTTGCCGCTTGGGTTGCTGAAGCTGCTCTTGCGCCAGGCGGCCACGCGCAGGAGCGAGGCCCGCACGCCATTTCTATCATGATCCACTGCTAGCGTCCCTTCGCCGTGAGAGCCCGGCCATGGCGGCACATCTCCAGGGTCTGGGGAGCGTGATCATGGGGGGAACATGTGCAACGGCACTTGCATCTGCACGCCATAATGGCATCTTAGCGGGACGAACGCACCCTAATTGACCAAAGTCCTGTGCGATGGCACTTGCATGTGCACAGCGATTAATGGCATCGTAACGGACGAGCAGGTCCGAATGGACTCGGCCGAGACCAAGCCGGAGTCCCGAACACCCGGCACAAAGGACACCCAAACAGTGACTTCTGCGCAGGCACGGGACCTTACTCATGGCCGCCATGAACTGCGCACGCC
The DNA here is from genome assembly GCA_963720595.1 of uncultured Actinomycetota bacterium. Classification (GTDB taxonomy): domain Bacteria; phylum Actinomycetota; class Actinomycetes; order Streptosporangiales; family Streptosporangiaceae; genus Chersky-822. The sequence continues at coordinate 900,629 of CAVRFY010000002.1, forward strand.
CATTCGCACTCAGGGCGCGCCGTCTCGCGGCTTTGCGATTCAGGATGTCCCGCAGGATGCCGGCCCGCATCAGCAAGCGCGAGAGCCCGCACCGGCGCAAGGCGTGCCCGAGCACGGCGTACCCGAGCCTGCGGGCCGGGTTCCCGGCGGCCAGAGCCAACTGTTCCTGGTGGCCGATCCCGAGTCGGTCAAGGCCGCGCGTGATTTCACGGCCGCGACGCTTCGCGGCTGGCAACTCGAGGCACTGGTCGACGAGGGCGTGATTATCGCCTCCGAATTGGTTACCAACGCGATCAGGCACGGCGGCTGCCTGGCCGCTAGCGGGGACGCCGACAAGGTCGAGCTGGCCTGGCGGCGCGACCTGAGCCGGGTGATCTGCGTGGTCACGGACGGGAGCAGCGTGGCGCCCGTCCTGGCCGCCCCGGACATGAGCGCGGAATCCGGCCGTGGCCTGCACGTGGTGGAGGCGCTCGCTGCCAGCTGGGGATGGACGATGCTCAGCGCGCAGGAGAAGGCCGTCTGGGCCGCCCTGCTGATGCCCTGACAGTTCCGCTCAGCCCACCGCCGCGCCGGACAGCCCGCGGCTGGTTCCATTCTCTGACTATAGTCAGAGAATGGACGAGTCGACCGTGAGCCAGGTGCGCAGCTTCAACCGGACGGTGACCCTGCGGGTCGGGGCGCTGGACGAGGCATTCCTCGCCCGCAACAGGCCGCTCGGGCAGGCGCGGGTGCTCTGGGAGATCGGCCTAGACGGCGCCGACGTCCGCGTGCTCAGGTCCCGGCTTGACCTGGATTCCGGCTACCTCAGCCGGCTGCTCCGCTCGCTGGAGAGCGCCGGCCTGGTGGCCGTCGAGCAGAGCCAGGCCGACGGGCGGGTCAGGACGGCCAGGCTGACCGGCCGCGGACTGGCCGAGCGGGCAGAACTTGACCGGCTCTCCGACGAGGCCGCGCGGTCGCTGTTGCAGCCGCTGACCGAGCGGCAGCGGGGCCGCCTGGTCAGCGCGATGGCTGAGGTCGAGCGGCTCCTGACGGCGTCCGCGATCCAGGTAAGCGAGTCCGACCCCAGGCATCCACCGGCCCGGGCGTGTATCCAGGCGTACTTCGCCGAACTCGGACGGCGCTTCGACGCGGGCTTCGACCCGGACCGCAGCATCCCAGCCGAGGACGACGACCTTATCCCGCCGGCCGGCGTGCTGCTGCTGGCCACCTTGCACGGCGAGCCGGTCGGCATCGGCGCGGTCAAGTTCCACGCCGGCCGGCCCGCCGAGATCAAGCGGATGTGGGTCGCGGCGGCGGCACGCGGGCTCGGGCTCGGGCGGCGGCTGCTGGCCGATCTCGAGGCCCAGGCGGTCGCACGCGGGGCCACCCGAGCGCGGCTGGAGACCAACCGGGAGCTCGCCGAGGCGATCGCGCTGTACCGGTCGGTTGGCTATCGGGAGGTTGCCGCGTTCAACGACGAGCCCTACGCGCATCACTGGTTCGAGAAGGACCTCCGGTAGCGACCGGCCTGGCGTATTCGGGCCAAAGGCCCTCTATGCCCGTATGCTGCCGGAAGGATGCTGGGAGGCGGATGTGAGCGGGCAGGACGGCTCCGGCGAGCCTGAAGGCTGGCTGCCGGAGATCGAGGAGATCCGGCGGCGGCGCGAACTGGCCCTGAGGATGGGCGGCCAGGAGAAGGTGCGGCGCCAGGCCGACTCGGGCAGGCTCACCGTCCGCGAGCGGATCAGCCGGCTCGCCGATGCCGGCACCTTCTCCGAGATCGGCGCGCTGACCGGGTTCGGCGACTACGACGAGCAGGGGCGGCTCGTCTCCGTGCTGCCTGCCAACTTCGTCGCGGGGACCGCGTGCGTTGACGGCCGCCGGGTGATGATCGGCGCCGATGACTTCACCGTCCGCGGCGGCTCGGGTGACGCGGCCATCCACGCCAAGCAGGTCTTCTCTGAGCAGTACGCGGCGGAGCTGAGGCTTCCCGTGGTCCGGCTGCTCGACGGGGCCAGCGGCGGCGGCAGCGTGAAATCGGTGCTCGACACTGGCCACACCTACGTCCCGGTCAACCCGGCCTGGGACGTGGTAGTCGGCAACCTGTCCCTGGTTCCGGTCGTGGCTGCATGCCTGGGACCCGTGGTTGGCCTCGGCGCCGCGCGCCTGGTGATGTCGCACCTCGCGGTGCTGGTGACCGGTGTCGGCCAGTTGTTCACCGCGGGCCCGCCGGTGGTCCGCGGCGGCACCGGCGAGGACCTGACGAAGGAGGAACTCGGCGGAGCCGCCGTCCATCGCCGCAACGGCACGATCGAGCGGTTCGCCGGATCCGAGGACGAGGCGTTCGCCATCATCCGCGCCTTCCTGTCCTACCTGCCAGGAAGCGTGGACGAGATTCCGCCGGTCCTGCGCGGTGACGACCCGGCGGAGCGGCGGGCCGAGCCCCTGGCCGCCGCGATCCCGCGCGATCCGCGCCTGCCGTACCGGATCTGGCCGATCCTCGAGGCGATCTTCGACCGCGGCTCGGTGCTGCGCTACGCGGAGTACGGCGGCGCCACGGTCACCGCGCTCGCCAGGCTTGACGGGCACCCGGTCGGGGTGCTGGCGACCGACCCGTACAAGGGCACCACGATGTCCGGCGAGGGAGCGCAGGCGGTCACCCGGCTCGTCGACCTGTGCGAGACCTTCCACCTGCCGATCGTGAGCCTGACCGATCAGGGCGGGATCACGATCGGCAGGGTTGCCGAGGAACGCGGCACGATCCGGCCCGCCGCCCGCGCGATCACCGCCGTGTACCAGGCCAGCGTGCCGCAGGCCGAACTGATCGTGCGCCGCGTCTACGGCGTCGCCGGAGCAGGCATGATCAACAGGCACCGCGTCGGCCGAAGCTGGGCGTGGCCGTCGGGTGACTGGGGCTCGCTGCCCGTCCAGGGCGGCGTGGAGGCGGCGTTCCGTGCGCAACTGGAGAGCGCGAGCGACCCCGCCGCCGAGGCCGAGCGGATCCGCCGCACGCTCGCCGCGCTCTCTTCGCCGTTTCGTACCGCCGAGCGGTTCGGCGTGCAGGACCTGATCGACCCGCGAGACAGCAGGCCGCTGCTGTGCGAGTGGGTACGCGACGCCTACCGGGTGCTGCGCCCAGGGCCGCCGTCGTTCGGCACCAGGCCGTGAGCCGCCGCGCGGGCGCCGCGGCCGCCTGCTAGCGTGCGGCCGTGAACTTCTCCTTCAGTGACGCGACGACCAGGCTCCTCGACGGCCCGAACTACGGGGTCCTCGCCACGGTGAACGCCGACGGCAGCCCGCAGACCTCAGCGATGTGGGTCGGCAGGGACGGTGACGACGTGCTGTTCTCGACCGTGGAAGGGCGCGTTAAGCACCGCAACATGCTGCGCGACCCCCGGATCAGCGTGACCATACTCGACGCCGCCGATCCGGAGAATTACGTCGAGCTGCGCGGGCGGGTCGCGATGACGCCTGACATAGGCCGGCGCGTGGACACCTGGCTGTCCTGGAAGTACGACGGGAAGGACCCAGGGCAGGACAAGCCGGGCGCCGTGCGCGTGGTGGTCAGGATGACCGTGGAGAAGGCAACCGGCTACGCCGCCTAGACGAGTGATTCCTCCGCGCAGCAAGCCTGTCTGTCAGTGGCTTGCCCCCGGGGCATCAGCGTGCTGAGGATGCGAAGCGCCGGGCTGGCTGGCGCGTGATCAGGCGCGGTCGCCGGGTCGGTTGTCACTTCGCTTAAGTATGTCCCTGAGGAGTTCGGGCACGTCGGTGATGATGCCGTTGACACCCAGGCGGACTAGCTCGCTCAGGTCCTCGCGGGGATGCTCGGGGCTGATGTCCTGGTACAGCGTGTCGGCAGTACACCAGACCGCCTTGCCGAGATCGTGAAGTCGCCCGATGAGCGGCGGCTTCGCGTGCTGTTCCTGGCGGTCGGCGAAGATCCATGACGGCCACAGGCGAATCATGTCCGCGCCCGTCCGGGCGAACTCCATGATCAGCTCCGGGTCTGGCGGCTCGAATTCCGGGCCCGGGATCAGGCCGAGTACCCGCAGGTTCGGGTTCAGCGCCTTGAACTCCCGCAGGGAGTCCAGGCTGCGAGGCCCTACGATCACATCCAGTGCTGCCCCGTACTGCTCCGTCAAGCGCACGACGCGCTCATGGTCGAGCGCATCACATGGCTTGATATCGAGCACTAGCTTCGTCCCGGTGCCGCGCACTGCTTCGAGCACGTCCTTATACGTCGGGATCCGCTGATCAGCGAATCTGGGATCGGCATGACTGCCCGCATCCAGGGACTGGATCTCGGCGAGCGTCATCTGCCCGACCTCACCAGAACCGTTAGTAGTCCGGTCAACGGTGTCGTCATGCATGACGACGATATGGCCGTCCGATGTGGCGCGCAGATCAATTTCGATGGCCGAGAAGCCCAGCACAACCGACCGGCGGAAAGCCGCGAGAGTGTTCTCCGGATACCCCGAGACCATGCCGCGGTGCGCCACGACTACTACATCCCAGTCCGGACGAGGCACGGCCGCTCCTTCGCTGCCCCACCTCGACGGCCAGGCGGGTTCCATACTGATCATGAGGTGTGTCGTTACGTGACGAAGCTGGCGAGGGTGTCACTCGTCTAGGGCTGCTGGAAGTTCGGCGTCTTCCAGATCTTCTCCCGCAGGTACTGCCCGACCTTCGCGATGTACTGCTGCGCGGGGGCGGTGTGCCAGCGCCCGGCGAACCAGCGCCCGACGCATCCCCAGGCGTCGCCCGCGTGGTACGTGCTGCCCCGGTCTACGGTATTCAGCCAGGTCTCGTAGCCGACGAAGCAGGCACGCCAGATCGCGTAGGCGGTGTCGGCGTTCATCGCCGTGGACTTGGCGATGCCCGGCCAGCTCGACTTCTCGTACGGGTACCTGTTCTGCAAGATGCCCCAGCTCTGCGGGCACAGGCCGGCCCGGCCGTCCACGCCAGGGCCGTGGCCTGGCGGGCAGCCGCTGGACCCCCAGTCGCCCTTGGTGTTCTGCCGCCACCAGCTTTCGACGGCTGCCTGGGCGAACACCAGGTTCTGGTCGATGCCCCACTTGCATGCCGCCCAGCGCAGGATCTCCTGGGTGGTCCCGGTGAAGTTGCCGTTGATCCTGGGTGCGATCCACCCGTTGGCCTGCGGCTTGTCGCCAGAGAAGAAGGCGGCGCCGACAGATTGCCCGGTGGTGTGGTTGAAACTGCTGTTCACGCCCTTGTTCTCTGGCATCGGCCTGGCCCGCACCCACTGAGCGCACTGACCGCCCGTGGGCAGTTTCGAGCCCGGCGGCACGGTGTGGAAGTAGGCGGGCGCCGCGATCGCCGGGGCTACCGAACCTGACCGCATCATCGCGGCAGCGGGCGGCAGGCTCACGAGCAGGCCGCCAGCCAGCAGGACGACGGCCGCGGCACTGGGTGCGGCGCGCTGAATGCTGGGGGAGTCGCACCGTGTCCGCGTGAACCGCCATGGCTGCATAAACCGATATGTGTACTCCGCCTGGCCGGCCGCCGCAACGCGATCGTGAGTTTCAGTCCGTTGTTAGCTCGCCCGCTACCTCGGCAGCGGCGTCCCTGAGTGCCTGGCTCGCTGCTTCCAGGCTTGCCAGTACCTGCTGCTCATCTACGGAAAGGTGGCGGCGGAACGCCTCGATTGCCTCACCGAAGGCGGGGAAGCAGTCCTGGGTGGCAGGACGTGCTCGTGGTCAATCCGGCCAAGCTGCCGCACGCAGCCGGCTAGCGCGGCGGGCCTGGCGGGCCGGGGCCCGTGCCGCTACGTCGGGGCCACCGAGGACCAGTCGGCGAACCCGGTCGGGTCGTGGCGGCCCATGCTGGCGTGCTCGAACAGGCCCCACCCCTGCTCGCCGTCCATCGTGGCCCTGGCGAGGTGGTCGGTCACGCCCCATGGGATCCGCGCGGCCACGGCTGGGTCGGTGAGGTCGTAAACGCTGGCGCTGCTCCAGTTCCGGCCCATCCAGCGGCCGTGCGACCAGTCAGGGTCGCCGTTGTAACCGGCGCCAACGTGCAGCGGGACGGACGTGACGGTTTCTATGTCAACGCACACCGGCTTGCCCGCGTTGTCGGTCAGGTTGATCCTGGCCGAGACGGGATGCCGGGTGCCCGGCGCGTAGCTGATCTCGGCCCGCGGCCAGCCGAGCTGCTCGACCCGTCCGTCCGGCCAGACTCGCTTGGCGTTGCTGAGCGTCCGGTAACCGTCCGGGTTCTCCTGCAAGATCACGATCAGCGCGCAGCTCTCGAACCGCAGCGGCGCGTACAGCCACCAGAAACCGGCCAGCGACTCCGCCGCGGCCCGGCCAGGGGGCTCGCCCTCGCCGACCGGCCTGATTCCCCAGGACCGGTCCCTGGCGCCTGACCAGCGGTCGTCGCTGACGTCGAACTCCCGATCGCCGACCCGCAGCGTCCCGTTCCAGCTGCCCAGCTGGCAGAATCTGGCGGAGTCGACGATCGGCCGGTCGCCGGACATTAGCAGGTGCGGTTCTTCCTGGATGGCCGGGAACGCGCCGGTCCAGTGCAGGTCGAAGTCCAGGCTGGAGTCGGGCGACTGGCAGGTCAGGTGCAGCCGGCGGAGCGGCTCGACCACCTCGATCCGGTAGCCGCCGACCCGCTGGTCCAGGCTGCGCTCGGCCAGCGCGTCGGAGAACCTGACGCTCCACTGCCGGTCGCCCGACCTGGCCGCGGCGTAGGCGTCGATGACGCCCAGGTTCGGGTACACGCCGAGCCCGGTCACCAGGAAGATCTCGCCGCTGCGATCGTGGGCGTTCAAGTAGCAGCGGTCGTAGAAATTCCGGTCGCTGCTCACCACCCGGTTCATCGGCAGCGGGCTCTGATGGATCGGGTACTCGTCGAGCGTTATCGGCCCCGTGTTATGCACGGCAGTCAGTCCCATCCGTAGGTTCCGGCGAGCAGCTTGTCCAGGCTCGCGCGGTGCATGACATAGTCGTCGATCTCGTCCGGTACCTGGTCCTCGCCGAAGTGGATCATCCGGCGCTTGATTCTCGCCATCACGATCGCGTGCCGCAGTGCCGCGTAGGTCAGGTAGAAGTCCATGTCCTTCGGCGAGTGGCCGCTGAACTCGGCGTACAGGCGCTCCACCTGCGCCCGGCGCAGGAAGTCCGGCAGCCCGGGCAGTTCGAAGAACTCCGCGATGTCCTGGAAGAAGCGATGCAGGAAGATGAACCAGGCCAGGTCGAGCTCACGCGGGCCGAGCGCGGCCATCTCCCAGTCGAGCACGGCCGCCGGGGTGAAGCCGTCGAAGATGATGTTCCCGATCCTGGCGTCCCCCCAGCACAGCACGTCGGGGCCGGGATTCGCCGGCCAGTGCTCCTCCAGCCAGTCCAGGCTGCGCTCGATGATCGGGATCCGCACGCCATCGTCGGCCAGTGCCCAGCGGTAATACGCGTGCTGCTGGTCCACGTGCCAGCGCAGCGACCCCGTTCCGGCCGGCGGCCGCAGCGCGGGGAACGAGTCGGCCGGAGCATCGATGGCGTGCAGGTCGGCGAGGATCTTGACGCTGGCCCGCTCCAGTTCGGCCCGCTCGGCCGCCGTCGCCTCGTACAGCCAGCCGCCGAAGACGTAGGGCGGGTTGTCCAGCGGCACCCGGCCGTCCACCTGGTCCATCACGAAGAACGCGGTGCCCAGCGGCTCGCCGTCCGGCTGATTCCAGCGCAGCCTGGGCAGCGGGACGCCGCAGCGCGCAGCGACCTGCGCGATGAGCTCGAACTGGCCGGCGATGTCGTAGCGGGGGAAGACGGGGACCGCACCCAGTTCCGGCGCCATCCTCGCGACGTAGGCACCGCGCTGGCCGGTGCCCGCGCTGGTCCATTCGACCTCGAACAGCAGCGAGGTGCTCGACAGCCCGCCGCTGGCCGGCATGCGCACGCCGCTGATCACCGGCGGCCCGGCCGCGGCCAGCTTCCCGGCCAGCCAGCCCTGCAGCGCCGCTGCCAGCGCGTGCGGGTCCCGCTGGCTGACCGTCATCTGGACGCGCTCGCCCGGGGCGTGCTCCGTCATGGTGCCTCCTAGCCGCGAGCAGACGGGGGGCCGCTCACCGCGCAGGAATGAAACGTGTTCTAGCGGACGCTAACGACTCGCGCGCAGGCCGTCAACGCCGCCGCAGGAGCAACTCGCACGGCGGCGATGTCAGGGATCCGGGCGGCGGTCAGGTGCGCGCCAGCGAGACCTCATCCGCGTGCTTGGTGGCCAGGTACTCGTGCACCAGGCGAACGGCAGTCGCGCCGTCTCCCACGGCGGATGCGACTCGCTTGATGGAACCGAGGCGAGCGTCTCCGGCGGCAAAGACGCCAGGGACGGAGGTCTCAAGCGGCAGGGGAGCGCGATCGAGCGGCCAGCGCGACCGCTGCGCGCCATCGCGCACGACGTCCCGCCCGGTCACGATATAGCCGCCGTCGAGCTGGATCTCCTCCGGCAGCCAGCGGGTGTGCGGATCACCGCCGATCAGCACGAACAGCGCTCCCGCCGGGACCCGCTCGGGCCGGTCGTACAGCGTGTCGTGCAGGGCAACGGAGTCGAGCTGGCCGTCTCCTTGGCCGTCGGTGACCTCGGTGCGCAGGCGCACCGAGATGTTGGATGTGGCGCCGATCTCCGTGGTCAGATACTCCGACATCGATCGCGCCAGGTCGTCCCCCCGTACCAACAAGGTGACATACCTGGCGTACCTGGCCAAATGCAGCGCGGTCTGCCCGGCCGAGTTTCCTGCGCCCACAACGAAGACATCGCGGCCCGCCATGGCCATGGTCTCACTTCCCGCGGCGCCGTAGAAGACGCCGGACCCCACCAGTGCCTCAAGGCTCGGCACCCCCAGCCGGCGCCAGGCGATACCCGGTGCGACGATGACGGCCCTGGCCGCGATCTGATGGCCGTCGATGCCGTGCACTACGGGCCGGCCGTCGCGCGTTTCGAGCCCGGCGGCGGGCTGGGAGAACACCATGTGCGCGCCGAACATCCACGCTTGCTCGCACGCACGGCGGGTGAGCTCGTGTCCGCTGATGCCGTGGGCGAAACCCGGGTAGTTCCTGATCATCGGGCTGCTTCCGGCCTGGCCACCGGAGACCGTCTGCTCCAGGACCACCGTCTGGAGGCCTTCGGACGCGGCGTAGACGGCGGCGGTGAGTCCGGCCGGCCCGGCGCCCACGATAACGAGGTCGCACTCGTCGACGTCGTTCTCGGTGCTCCCGCCGACGGCAGCCACGAGCTGGGCGGGCCCCGGCTCGACAAGCGTGTAGTCGTCGTACCGGATCACGACCGGCAGGCGCGATCCGTCCAGCGCCTTGTCGTTGAGCATGCGCCTGCCGAGCCTGCCGTCCGCGTCATGGAAGCGGAACGGCACGTTGAAGCGGGTCAGCAGTTCCCGCAGCTCGCTAGTGCCGGGGTCCTGGTGCGATCCGATCACCTGGAACAGGTCGAACCCTGTCTGTTGATCCTTAGCCCACTCGGCGAGGAACTCGCTGATCTGACGGTACAGGTCTTGCTCGAGCATCCATGGCTTGGTGATGTGGTAGTCGGCCTGACCGAGCGTCATCGCCTGGACTACCGGGCTGCGGGCCGAGTAGTCGCGCTCCACCAGGATGACCCGTTTGGCCAGCGGGTGCATCGAGTGCGCGCGGGCGAGGAAGTCGACGCCGGGCATCTCGCTCAGATCGTGGTCGACGACGAGCAGAGCGATAGGCTCGCGTGCCTCGGCCGCCCGGCGCAGCGTCGCCAGCCCGGCTGCGGCCGACGACTCGCCGATCACCAGGAAGTCCTGGCCGAATCGCCGACTGAGATCGTCGCGCAGCGCCCGCAGGACGCCAAGATCATCATCGAGTACAAATAGGACAGGATGTGCCATCCGTTATCCCCCCGTTACGCGCCACTATACGTCGGCAGCTGCCGTAGCATCGACAAGCAGTCGTCGCGGCGGTCCTGCTCACGGGCCTCGCCGCGGTGCCGGAGTCGACGCAAAGGCGGCACCGACATGTACCTCACCCCGACCGAGGAAGACCGCCTGACGGTCTTCACCGCGGCCGAGCTTGCCCGGCGGTCCCTGGCCGACGGCGCACGGCTGAACGCACCCGAGGCGACCGCGCTGATCTGCGATGAGATGCACCGCGCCGCTCGCCGCGGGGCGCGCGCCGACGGCGTGCTCGCTGCCGGGCGCGCGGCGGTGCGCCGAGTGGACCTGATGGACGGCATCCCCGCCCTGCTGCCGGAGATCCGGCTCGAGGTGCTGATGGATGACGGCATGCGCCTGGTCGTGCTGCGCGAGCCGTGGGGCCGGCCGTGATCATCCCCGGTGAGATCCGCAGCCCGGAGCGCGAGGTCACGCTCGCGGCCGGCCAGCCGCGGCAGCGGATCACGGTGACCAGCCGGTCCGCTAGACCGATCAGGGTCTCCTCGCACTATCCGTTCTGGCGGGTCAACGCGCGGCTGGAATTCGACCGGGCGGCGGCGGCCGGCTGCCGGCTGGACATTCTGGCCGGGACCTCGATCCGCTGGTCGCCGGGCGAGACCATCGAGGTCGGCCTGGTCGCGCTCGCCGGGACCGGCGTGGCCGCGCCGTGACCACGCTGAGTCAGTCCGACTACAGCGCCCGGTTCGGGCCGACCGCCGGCGACCGGGTCAGGCTGGGCGACACCGGGCTGTGGCTGCGGGTCGAGGACGACCACGTCGGCTACGGTGACGAGCCGGTCTGGGGTTACGCGCGCAACCTGCGCTCCAGGATGACCCAGCAGGACCACGCCACCGCCGAGAGCGAACTCGACGTGCTGATCGCCGGGGTCCTGGTCGTGGATCCGCTGCTCGGCGTGGTCAAGACCAGCATCGGGGTGAAGGACGGCAGGATCGTGGGCATCGGCCGGGCCGGCAACCCGGACGTCACCAGCGGGGTGGACCTGACCATCGGGCCGAACACGCTCCCCGTTATGGGCTATGGCCTGATCGCGACGGCCGGCGGGATCGACTCGCACGTGCACCTGATCACGCCGAGGCTGATCCCGGTGGCCCTGTCGGCCGGCGTGACCACCCTGATCACCGCGGGCTTCGAGGAGCCGCCCGCCGCGATGGCGGCGACCCTGCGCGCCTTCGAGCAGTTGCCCGTCAACCTCGGGCTGCAGGCCAGCGCCAGGTCGGAGGTGCGAGCGGCCTCGGCGCGGGTGATCGAGGCCGGGGCCATCGGGCTCAAGATCCACGAGGACTGGGGCGCGTACCCGGAGATCATTGACGCCGTGCTCACGCTGGCTGGCGACTACGACGTGGCCGTGGCCCTGCACACGGACGGGCTGAATGAGTCCTGCGAGCTCGAGGACACGGTCGCGGCGATCGCCGGCCGCGCGGTGCACGCCTACCACGTCGAGGGCGCGGGCGGCGGTCACGTCCCCGACCTGCTCGGGCTGGTGCGGGAGCCCGGCATCATCTGCTCGTCGACCACCCCGACGATCCCGTATGGCACCGGCACCGCGGCCGAGCATCCGGAGATGATCTTGGCGGTGCACGGCGGCTCGGGTGCGGACCCCGGCGACCTGGCGCTCGCCGCCGAGCGGATCCGCCCGGCCACGCTGGCCGCCGAGGGACCGCTGCACGAACTCGGCGCGATCGCCATCATCAACAGCGACAGCCAGGGCATGGGCAGGATCGGAGAGACGATCAGGCGGACCTGGCAGCTCGCCGACGCGATGAAGTCGTGGCGGGCCGGAGCGGACGGCGCCGGCTGGCCCGCCGCGCCCGCGGTCCGCCGGGTGATCGCCCGCCCGGCCGCCTCGCTCGCGGACGACGGCCTTGGTCCCGACGACAACGAGCGGGTGCTGCGGTACCTGGCCAAGTACACGATCGACCCGGCGATCACCCACGGCGTGTCGGCCGAGGTCGGCACGTTGGCCCCCGGGCGGCTGGCCGACATCGTGCTGTGGCGCCCCGGTTACTTCGGCGTCCGGCCTGAACTGGTGCTGAAGGCCGGCCACTTCGCCTGGGGGCCGCTGGGCGAGGGGAACGCGACCGTGGAGGCCGCGGAGCCGCAGCGGTACGGCCCGCACTGGGGTTCGCTGGGCCGGGCGCCCGCTTCGCTCTCGGTGACGTTCGTCTCACAGGCGTCCCTGGCGGCCGGCCTCCCGGCGCGCCTCGGCGGCGGGCGGCGGCTGGTCCCGGTTTCCGGGACGCGCGGCGTCCGCCGGGATCACCTGATCGCGGGGCGCGCCTGCCCGCCGATCACGATCGATCCGGTCGGCGGCAGCGTCCGGCTCGACGGCCGGGTGCTGGCGGCCGATCCTGTCGGCGTGGTGCCGCTGTCCCGGCGCTACCTTCTCGCCTGATGTCGGGCATCGTGGCCGGCCCGGGCACGCCGCGAGCCGACGGCTTCGCCATGCCGGCCGAGTGGGAGCCGCACCAGTGCTGCTTCATGGCCTGGCCAACCAGGCGGAGCCTGTGGGGCGAACTGTTCGCGCAGGCCAAGCGGGACTACGCGGAGGTCGCCAGGACGATCGCCGGGTTCGAGCCGGTCGTGATGATCTGCCGCCCCGGCGACGCCGCAGACGTGACCGGCCATTGCGGCGGGTCGGTGCCGGTGGCCGAGATCGAGATCGACGACTCGTGGACCAGGGACAGCGGGCCCGTCTTCGTCACCAGCGGCCGCGGCGAGGTCGCCGCCGTGGACTTCGGCTTCAACTCCTGGGGCGGTAAGTACCTGCCGTACGACCATGACGCCGCGCTGGGCAGGGCGCTGGCTGACGTGCTCGGGGTGCGGTGCTACCAGGCGCCGTTCGTGCTCGAAGGCGGGTCGTTCTACGCCGACGGCGACGGGACGCTGGTCACGACCGAGGGACCGGTGCTCGACCCGGCGCGCAACCCGGGCGTGACCCGCGAGCGGTTCGAGCGGGTGGCCAGCGAATACCTGGGCGCCGACCTGGTGCTGTGGCTGACCGCGTTTCCCGACCGGGACACCGACGGGCACGTCGACGGGATCGCGCAGTACGCCGGGCGAGGCCGGCTGGTGCTGCTCGTGCCTGGCGACCGTGGCCATGAGAACTACGGTTACGCGCGGGAGAACCTGGCCAGGCTGGCCGGAGTCGCCGATGCCCGCGGCCGGCGGCTCGAGGTGGTGCCGTTCGGCATCACTGCCAGGGCGGAGGCCGGTGGCGAGTCGGTGGACGTGCCGTACCTGAACTGCTACCTCGCCAACGGGGCGGTGGTCGCCCCGCTGGCCGGCTCGCCCGCTGACGAACTCGCGCTCGCGCGGCTGAGGCAGGTCTTCCCTGGCCGCGAGGTAGTCGGCGTGCCCGGGGCCGCCCTGTCCTACGGCGGCGGCGGCCCGCACTGCATCACCCAGCAGCTTCCGCTCGCAGTACCGGCCGCTCGCCCTGACTCGGCTTAGTAACCGCCGGGCGGCGTCACCGAGGTTTTGTGATGCGGGTGCGAACTCGGGCCGCAGGCGGCCGCGCCGAGCGCGGTGGCAACGACCGCGATGGCGACAAGCAACCCCCGCCGGACCTTAGGCATCGTCGAAGCTGACTTCGATCGGACTGGTGCTTGCTCCACTGCATTCCTTTCACGTACCGGATCGGGCAGGCACGTATGTTACGCCATGCGCCCTTGTGCTGTTGTCCCGCCGGCCTAGCTCTTCGATCCGAAGACCTTGGAGGTGCCGATCACCTTGCCGCTTGGAATCGAGCGCTTGGACCTGGTACGCCGGGTAGCTCTGACTCAATGCGATGGCGGTCTCGAAGCTGGACTTCGCGGTGGTGCTGACGACGGACAGCTGACCGGGACCAGACCCGGCCAGCACCCGCCAGGAGGCCACCCTGGTCGCGCCGTTCCAGCTCGCGTACACGGTCGCCCGGCCGCCGATCTGCCGCACCGCACCGCTCGGCGGGGTGAGCGGAAGGCCGGTCCACGCGGTCGGGCTGATCTTGATCGCGCGGTAGGACAGGTCGGACCCCGGGAACAGCGCGTCCATGACCAGCTGGCCCGACTTGCTGTACTCGGCGAAGAACGGCAGGTTACCGTAGCCCACGAATACGTTGCCGTCCGGCAGCACCTCGGCGGATCCCATGTAGGAAGCGTCGGTGCCCTGGATGCCGTCCTCGTCGTAGTGCCGGTACTGGCTGACCAAGGTAGCCGTGTGGCTGGCCAGGTCGAGCCTGAGCACCTCGGCACGGGACGGGCCGGTCGGGGACAGGTACGTGCCGCCGCTCTCCAGGAAGCAGCAGTGGTCGTCGAACATGCTGATGTCGCCGTTCGGCAGCAGCGTCACGTCATGCTGGTACTTGAACAACGCCTGCCCCACGAACGTGAAGTCCGAGTGCTTGCTGCCGAGGGTCCACTCGATCTTGCCGGTCACCGTGTTGATCTTGTAGACGCCCCAGGTGTCCCGCATCGAGACCAGGGCGGTGTTGTTGCCCATCAGATCGATCGAGTTGATGTGGTAGGCATCCCACGGGAATCCGTTGCCGGGTGGCAGCGAGTGGGTATCGCCCAGGCCTATGTGCCTGTAGGCGTCCCAGGACCTGACCAGCTTGCCGGTGGAGAGGTTGTACTCCTGCAACGCGGAGTCCACCAGCGTGCCGTTGTAGACGCCGCCCCACTTCGACAGGTTCATCGGCACGTTCTTGTTCGCCGTCACCCAGGCGTTGTCGCCGTCGATGACCATCGTGTGCAGCGTCAGCACCCAGCCGTCCGCGCCGTGGAGCGTGGCCACGGTCTTGTAGTGCTGGTTGACCACGAGGTACTCGCCGGTCGACGTCTGCCCGGTGTTCGTGACCACGCCCTGCCACCAGGTGAGGACCGGCTGGCCGTGATAGGTCTGCTGGTCCAGGTTGGAGGCGACAATGTCCTCGGGCACCGGCCTGAACCACACCGGCTGCAAGTCATTGCCGAGCATGAGCGGACCGCTCTGACCAGTCATCGGCGGCTTGGTGAGGTCATAGAAGTTGCCGGTCAGGATGTAGCCGGGCGCCGGCGTGCCGGTGGTCTTGCTGCCGGCCGGGCGGATGACCGGCGGGTGCAGGCCAGGCGCGGACTGGTAGGTGTACGCGTCCTTGAGCTTGTAGGCGCCAATCGGCGCGCCGGGATGGGCGGCGAACCTGAAGTCGACCAGGGCGAACACGGCGAGCACGCCGAGCACGACGACCGGCAGCCGCCAGTGCACGGGGATCCGCGCGGGCGCTCGCGCCGGCGCTGGTGTCGGCTCGGCCGGCTCGGCGGCGTCGGCCGCTGCCGCGGCTTCGGCGGGCTGGGCAGCCTGGGCAGGCTGAGCGGCCGGCTGGTGCCCGGGCGCGTGCCGCAGCATCCTGAACGAGAGCAGGGCCGCCAGGGCAGCCAGGCCCGCTGCGATCAGGTAAGCCAGCCGGAACCCCGCGGTCAGGGCGTCGGGAACGGCCGTGTTGTTGTGGCCGATCTGGTGCGTGGTGTAGGACGTCGCGAGCGTGATCAGCAGCGCGATGCCGAGCCCGCCGCCGGCCTGGCGCGAGGTGTTGACCAGGCCAGAGGCCAGGCCCGCCTGGGCAGGCTGGACGGACTGGGTAGCGAAGATCGTCGACGCCACCACGGCAAGGCCGATGCCGGCGGCTGCCAGCACGCCCGGCAGCACGATGTACCCGATGGAACTGCCGGTCGGGCCAATCCTGGCGAACAGCAGCAGCCCGCTGGTCAGCAACACCAGGCCGGAGGTCAGCACGGCCCGCAGGCCGAAGATCCCGACGAGCTTGCCGGCCTGCCGGGCGGTGAGCATGATCGTCAGCGCCATCGGGAAGAACGCGAGGCCCGCCTTCAGCGGCGAGAGGCCGAGGACCTCCTGCAGGTACAGCGTGCTGATGAACCACATCGGAAGCAGCGCCGCGCTGAAGACGAACACGATCGTGTTCGCGTCGGCCAGCGGCTTGGTAATCGCCTTGAACGGGATCAGCGGTGCCGTCGCCCAGCGTGTCTCGATGACGCTGAACAGGGCGAACAGCGCGAGGGCGATGATCAGCGGGACGAAGAACAGCGGGGATCCCCAGCCGTGCGTCCCCGCCTCGACAACCCCGTAGACCAGGATCATCTGGCCTAGGGTCAAGGTGATGGCGCCCGGCAGGTCGAAGCTGCGCAGGCCCCCTGTCCTCTTCTTGCCCTCGGCGATGACGGCCCAGGCCACGCCGGCCGCGGCGACGCCGATCGGCGGGTTGATCAGCAGCACCCAGCGCCAGCCGAGCTCCTGGGTGATGATCCCGCCGAACAGCGCGCCGGCCGCGCCGCCCGCACCGTTCATCGCCCCCCACAGGGCGATCGCGCGATGCCGCGCGGGGCCCTGGGGGAACGACATCGCGATCGCGGCCAGCGAGGAGGCTGCCATCATGGCGCCGCTCAGCCCCTGCAGGGACCGGGCGGCGATGAGCATGCTCTGGGTGGTGGCTGCGCCGCCGGCCAGAGATGCGAGTGCGAACAGGACCAGGGCCGCGGCGAGCATCCGCCGCGGCCCGAACCTGTCACTGGCTCGCCCGCCGAGCATGAGGAACCCGGCAAAGACGATCGCGTACGCGTCGACGACCCACTGCAGGTTCACCGGAGTGAAGCCGAGGTCGGACTGGATCGAGGGCAGGGCGACGTTGACGATGGACAGGTCAAGGATCACCATGAACTGCGCTACGCAGCAGACGGCAAGTAGCCAGCCAAGGCGCATGCCCGGCACGCCCCCTACCGCCTCCTGCTTGTCCTCGGTCCTGTTCCGCAGGGTGCCGACGCGGAAATTCATTTCGCCGCGGCCTCCGCCTGCTGCTTGGCGTGCCAGGCATTCAGCATCCCCAGCGAGCCGTCCACGATCCGGCCGGAGAACTGCGCCGAGTCGTTGACGTGCGGGATCGGCGCCTGCGGCACCGGGACGTCGAGGAACGTGCAGAGCGGCTCCCAGCCATCGGCTGGTGACCACTCGAGCAGCCGCTCGGCCGGAATGGCGTCCCTGACCTCCTGGTTGTGGCGCTCCATCGCGGCACCGAGGATGGCCGGGTCGAACACGCCGGTCATCTCGCCGAGCAGGCCGCTCTTCTGCCACATGGCCTTCATGAGCTCGATGTACTCGCGCCAGCCCGGGTCGATCGAGGACCTGGCGTCGGACAGGTGGCGCATGAGGACGTCGTCGTAGAACACGCCCCAGATGGTGTTCTTCATGCTGTTGGCCCACGCCTCGCCGCTGCGGACGCTGAGCAGGACCTTGGCGTCCGGGTAGTGGTCGGCGAGCTCGCGCCAGAAGAACGAGCCTGGCCAGTCCACCGATGCCTGGTGCCCGGCGAAGATCGCGTCCCAGTCGGCGTTGCCATCGAACGCGGCCGCCCACTGCGGGGCGAGACTGAGGTCAGCGAGCACGTTGACCATGTGGTAGCACGGGGCGAACCCGAGCATTTCCAGCGAGATCTTCTGGGTGAGAGTAGCCGTGCGCGGTAGTCCCGCACCGATTACCTTCATATGAGCCTCCATTGTGATGTGGCCGCCACGTAGTGGCTGTGCCCTGGCGAAGAGTCCTAGAGCCGACAGTTTCGAATACTCACCGCCACGCCACCGCCCGATGCGGCTGTGGGGGTGTTCGGCTCACGGGGAAGATCATCATGAGACTGAGGTTGCGTGCGCGCCTGCCATGACCTCCCGGGTGCCTGCGGCGGTAAATTACCACAAACCGACGAGCGCTCGGTGCGCTTCTCGGCTGAGAAGTCCAACTTTCACTGCTCATGGATTGCGCTGGCCTTCGTGAGGATTCCCGCCTGCCGGCCGCCCGGCCGCCGATGCGGACGGCGCAGGCCCGCGGCCGGACCGCCAACATGCAACGGGCCGGCGGCCCTGAGGGCCTCCGGCGGGTTACTGGCAGAGTCAGTACACCATCGGGACGCGCGGAGCACGACATCGGTTGTCATCCTTGCCCGTCTCAGCCCGGATTGCCCCCGAGCGCTGGCCGGTGTGAGGTCTCAACGAATTGACGTGCGACCGAAGGATCAATTATGCGGTCGTCGGGTTACCCAGCGTGCACAAATCGAATCGCGGTGAGAGCAGATTTTGAACCGGGCGCACCGAAGATAAATGTATCCGGGCCGCCGGCCCGCGGTCAGCCGAATGCCGCCGCGACTGGAGCCAGCCGCAGTACGTCCTCGGGCCCGCTCAGGTCCGGCAGCGAGACGAAGACCGTGTTCACTCCCCGCTGGGCGAGCAGGCGGTACCTGCCGATGAGGTCGGCGGCCGTGCCCGCGTGGTGCTGGCGCGCGTAGGCGGCGGCGGATGTCCGGCCGCGCAGCCGCTCGACCGTCGCCGCGGCGTGATCACGATCGGCGCCGATGACAGGGACGTCGAGCACGGTGATCTCCAGCGTGGCGGGATCCCGGCCGGCCTGCGCGCAGTGCGAGCGCAGGACGGCCAGCTTGTGATCGAGCGCGCCGAGGCTGGCGGGCAGGTTGCAGCCGTCGCCAAGTGTGGCCGCGATCCGCAGCGTCCGCCGTTCGCCAGAACCGCCCACGATGATCGGGATGGCGGAGACCGGCCGCGGATAGCAGGTCGTCTCCGGCAGCGACACCCGCTCGCCGTGGTACGCCTTGGTGCCTTGTCGCCAGAGCGCTCTGAGGGTCTCGATCGCCGACTCCAGCTCATCGAGCCGCCGGCGGCAGGCGGAAACGGCAGCCCGAAGCCGGCATGCTCGCGCTCCCACCAGCCAGCCCCGATTCCGCAGAAGGCCCGCCCGCCGCTCAGTACGTCGAGGGTCGCGACCGCCTTGGCCAGCACGCCTGCCGGGCGGAAGGTGACCGGGCTGACCAGCGTGCCGAGCCGGAGCCCCGTGGTGACCCCGGCCAGCATGCCGAGCGTGACCCACGGCTCGGGAATGGGCTCCCAGGCCCGGCCGACCTGGGGAATCTGGATCAGGTGGTCCATCAGTGCGATGCCGTCGAGCCCGGCATCGGCGGCCGCGGCGGCGACCGAGGTGAGCCAGGACGCCGGATCGTCGCCCCACGGGAAGCGGGAGATCTGCAGCACCAGGCTCATCGCGGCCGGCTCGGTGCGCTGCCGGGCGGCCGCGGCCTGGCTGCCCGCCGAGTGGGATGGCTCGACCACGGCCTGGTCGGCCTGGGTGACGACCGCCCAGCCTTCGCCCGCGATCTGGTCCGTGGCCTCGGGCATCCGGCGCAGCTGGCTGTCGAGCGCAGCGGCCGGCACCGGAACGGCTCGGTCACGGTTCCTGCGCCTGCACTCGCCCGCGTCCGTGTCGAACAGCACGGCGACGGCAGGCAGCTCGGCCAGGCGCGCGAGCTCGAGCTGGCCGCGCCGCCTGACCGGATCCAGGCCGAGCGTATCGACCACGGTGTTCAGGCCGCGCCGTAGCCGCGCCGCGACGATCTGGTCGAGGAGCGCGAAGGCGTCGGCCGAGGCGTCGAGATCGTGCTCGCCGCTGCCGACGACCCCGCGTAGCTGGTCGGAGCAGACGATCTCGGCCGGCCGGTAGCGGGCCGCCGCCCAGGTGGACTTGCCGGATCCTGACGGTCCGACCAGCACGACGAGCGCAGGATCGGGCACCGCGACGACCGGCATTGTCCAAGCGTAGTGCGGGCCGCAGGTTACCTGCATGAAGTCCCATCACCCGGGTAGTCCTGGTCATCGGATTTCGCCGACCCCCGAAAGGCAGCCCCGGCAATGGGATCGATTTCGTCACAGACGACGCGAGCCACTAGGAGCGCGCGCCGTGCCGCAGATAGCCCAGCCGCGAAAGCGCTCGCCAGAATCGGTCTCGCCGCTCGCGGCGTCATCTACCTCCTGATCGGCTGGCTGGCCATCGAGGTCGCGCTCGGCCACAGCTCGCACAAGCCCAGTCAGCAGGGTGCCCTGCAGTTGCTGGCCGGCAAGCCCTACGGCCTGTTCACGCTGTGGCTGCTCGGCATCGGCTTCGTCGGGTACTCGCTCTGGCGGCTGAGCGAGGCGGCCTTCGGCGTCACCGGGGAGGGGATGGGAGCGGGACCTCGGCTGAAGTCGCTGGTGAGGGGCATCGTCTATGCCTTCCTCGCGTATCTGACCTTCAAGGTGATCACCGGCGCGGCTGGCAACCAGACACGCAAGCAGCAGGACCTCACCGCCACCGTCATGCATCACTCCGGCGGGCAGTGGCTGGTCGGACTCGTCGGCCTGGTCATCGTGATCGTCGGGCTGATGCTGGTCGCCGAGGGGATCAAGCGCAAGTTCATGAAGTACCTGCGGACCGGCGAGATGAGCCGCAGGACCCGCATGATCGTGGAGCGGCTCGGCATGATCGGCACGACGGCCAGGGGCGTGGTGTTCGCGATCGTCGGCGCGCTGATCATCGACGCGGCCGTCACCTTCAGCCCGAAGAAGTCCGGCGGCCTCGACAAGGCCCTGCTTACCCTGCGCCACCAGGCGTTCGGTGAGTTCCTGCTGCTGATCGTGGCGGTCGGCGTGCTCATCTTCGGCGTGTACGGGCTCTGCGAGGCCCGCTGGCGCCGGGTCTAAGCTCACGGGCCGGCGGCAGCGAACGCGGAGACGAGCACGTCGGCAAGGTCGTCGCCGCACCGGCCGCCAGGGTCCTTGGCCGGGTTGTAGCAGCCCACCGACACCCCAGCCAGACCCGCGTCGCCGCCGAACCGGCCGAGCAGTCCGGTCAGCTGATCCAGATCGAGCCCGCCCGGCATCAGGTAGTCGGTGGCCGCGAATAGCTCGGCTGAGAGCACGTCCACGTCGAGGTGGAGCCAGTAGCGCAGTCCGGCCGCCGCGAAGGCATCGCTGACGCTGGCCGCGGTCCCTGCGGGGTCGGCGGCGCAAGCGGGCTCGCCGCTGACGAGCACGCCGAGCCGTTGCGGCAGGTCGCCCAGGTCGCGCGCCTCGTCGGGGTCGCGCGCGCCGAGCAGCGCCAGCTGAGACCCGGTGAGCACCGGGCCAGGGCCCAGTTCGGCGAGCAGGCCTGGCCAGCCGATTCCGAGCAGCGCGGCGGCCGGCATGTCGGCGGCTTCGCCAGTCGGGGAACTCCGGTGGTCGTACAGGTCGAGGTGCCCGTCGACACTGACGAACCCCACGCCGCCCAGCGCGTCTTTGGCCCCTGCGACGGCGCCCATCGCCAGCGCGCAGCAGCCGCCGAGCAGGAACGGACGCTGCCCGGCCGCGATGAGCGTTCTCACCTCGGTCCGCACGGCCGCCGTCATCGAGCCGACGCTCGGCCAGCCGACGATCCCGCTGACCGGATCGCGCTCCGGCCCCGTGACGCGGACCTGGGCATCACCGAGGTCGGCAGCGCCGAGCCTGGCGACGATATCCCTCGCGCGCAGTGCCGCCGGCGCCGCCTCGGTTCCGAACGGCGGTCCGCCGTCCGGGCTCGCGATGCTGTCGATCGGCACGCCCAGGCAGGCCCATCCGCGGGATACCGACATCGGCGCTGCCTCCTGACCGCTCGCTGGCCTGGCCGGATGCGGGCCGGACGGCACCAGCGTAACCGGAGATAGGGTGCGCACTATGGTCACCGCCCAGCAGGGCCTGGCCGGGCATCCCGACCGGCTCAGGTGGAATGCCAGGTACGCCCGCGGTTTCACGGCGTCGCTGCGGCCCCATCCGCTCGCCGAGCGCGCGCTGTCCCTACCGCTACCCGACGGCCCGGTGCTCGACCTGGCGAGCGGGCCTTCAGGCAGCATCCTGCTCGCCGCCGCCGCGGGGCGGCGCTGCGTGGCCGTGGACGCCTCGGACGTCGCGCTCGGCCTGCTCGGCGACGAGGCCGACCGGCGCGGGCTGAGCGGCCTGGTCAGCCTGGTCCACGCCGACCTGGGCAGCTGGCGCCCCGATCCCGGCGAGTACGCGCTCGTGCTGTGCACCGGCTACTGGGATTCCGCGCTATTTCCCGGCGCGGCGAATGGCGTCATTCCCGGCGGATTGCTCGGCTGGGAGGCCTTCACCATTGACGCGCTCATCGAGCGGCCAGCCATGCCGGCCAGCTGGTGCCTGGCGCCAGGCGAGCCTGCCTCGCTGCTGCCCGCTGGATTTCAGGTACTGGACGCCGAGGACCTGCCCGGCGCCAGGCGGCGCCTGCTCGCTCGCCGATAGCGAGCAGGCGGGGCGACGGCCTGCCAGTAAGGTCAGCGGGGGTCGTCAGGCGCGGCTGCGCCGGTGCCGACGCTCGCCTGCTGCTGGCCGTTGGGCGGCGTCGTCCTGATCGTGTCGGCCGTCGCGGGCGGCGGGGCCGCCTGGTCGGCCGGCTTGCGCCTGCCGCGGAGGTAAGCCGCGACCGCGCCGCCGGCTGCCGTCAGCGTGGCCATGCCTACCGGCTTCCGCCAGCGCCGCTGCCCGTGCCGGGTGGGATCCAGCCGCCTGGCGGCCGACGACAGGGCCGCGGAGACCTTCGGCGCGACCGTGTTTTCCAGGACCTTGCCTGACCGCTCGACCTGCGGCGCGGCCCAGGCGCGGGTCCTGAGCAGGCCCCTGCGGGCCGCCTGGCCCGTACTCTTCGCGAGCGGCCTGGCTCGCTCCACGGCCGGCTTCAGCTGAGCGGCCGCCTGGCGGGCGCTGTCCCGTGCTGCGTCGGTTCTCTTCTTCGGGGACATCTGTACCTCCGCGCGTGTGGTTCGACTGTCACGCTCCGCCCCCTCTTCCCCCGACTTGCGCGCTCAATCGGAATGGACGCCGCGAATGGTGGTCAGGTTTCGGCGGCGGTCGATGCGAGGAGTATGAAATCTTCGCTAAGGGTAGGATTTCGACCCCACGGGCGGCACAATCATCCCCATGACACCTCACGCCCGGCCTGGCCAGGTCCTGGTGTTGGCCGTCGCCGGCGCGCTGTGCCTGGCGATGACGGCCTGCTCTGCGGGAGCGGGCGGCCAGGGGGCCCATTCGAGCCGGCGGCAGGCCGCCAGCACCTCCGCGCCGGCCGCGCAGCCATCAGCAGGCCCCTCGGCGCAGGCAGCCGTCACCACCATGTGGCAGACCTTCTTCAATGGCAACGTCCCGATCCCGCGCCGGCTCGGGCTGCTGCAAAACGGCCAGCGGTTCGCCTCATTCGTCACCTCGCAGGCCAAGACCTCGCTCGGCGCCCTGGTGCTGGCGGCATCGGCGAAGGTCAGCTCCGTCACGCTGGGCTCGCCAGGGCAGGCCACCGTCACCTACACCATCCTGCTCGGCGGCAAGCCGCTCGCGAAGAACTTGTCCGGCACCGCGGTGTATGCGGGCGGAATCTGGCAGGTCGCCGACAGCACGTTCTGCGGGCTGGTGCACCTGGCCTACGGCAAGAAGCCCAAGCTGATCCCCGCGGCCTGCGGGAGCTAGCCAGATGACCGCGATCGCCGCGCCAGCCGGCACCTCGATCTGGCGCCGCCGCCCGGTCGCACTCGCGACGTTGTGCACGCTGCTATTCCTAACCTTTCTCGACAACACGGTGGTCAGCGTCGGTCTTGCCAGCATCAGGGCGGACCTGCACGCAGGGGTCTCCGCGCTGCAATGGGTGGTCGGCGCCTACGCGCTGACGTTCGCGGCGCTGATGCTGACCTTCGGGATGGTCGGCGACGAGTTCGGCCGCAAGAAGGTGATGCTCGCGGGGGCCGCCGTGTACTGCGCCGGGGCGGCGATGTCGGCGCTGGCGCCCAGCATCGCGATCCTGGTCGCCGGGCGGGCCGTGATGGGGCTGGGAGCCGCGGCCAGCGAGCCGGGGACGTTGTCGATGATCAGGCAGTTGTACGGCGAGGAGCGGAGCCGTAACCGCGCGCTCGGGGTCTGGGCCGCCGTGTCGGGCTTCTCGCTCGCGCTCGGCCCCGTTCTGGGCGGCACCCTCGTGGGCGCGTGGAGCTGGCGCGGGATCTTCTGGTTCGACGTCACGTTCGGGCTCGCGGCGCTGGCGGCGGCGGCGCTGGTGTTGCCGGAGAGCGCCGACCCGCGCGCGGGGCGGGTCGACGTCGCGGGCACGGTGCTCGGCGCCACCGCGCTCGGCGCGCTGGTCTTCGCCGTGATCAACGGCGAGACGGCGGGCTTCGCCGCACCAGGCGTCCTCGCGCTGTTCGGCATCAGCGTGCTGGCGGCCGCCGGATTCGTCGGCTGGGAGTCCAGGACCGCCCATCCGCTGCTCGACCTGAGCTTCCTGCGCGCCCCGCGGTTCGCCATCCCGAACGTGGTCGCCGCCTGCTGCTACTTCGCGACCTTCGCGATCTTCATATTCACCGCGCTCTACCTGGCGGAGGTGGCCGGTTACGACGGCTACCGGATCGCCGCGGTCTTCGCGCCCATGACGGTCGTGATGATCGGCGCGTCGCTGGCCGCTGGCCGGCTGACCAGTGTCCTGGGCGTTCGCTGGTCGCTGGTCGGTGGCTGCCTGATATTCGCCGCGGGCCTCGTCGCGACCAACCTCGCGATCGGCCCGCGTCCCGGCTACGTGCCCCTGGCCGCGGCTCTCGCCCTCGCCGGGGCCGGCCTCGGCGCGTGTGTCGTGCCCGTCACCTCGGCGGTACTGGCGGCGGTCCCCGGCGAGCGGTCGGGGATGGCCGCCTCGGCCACCAACACCAGCCGGGAGGTCGGCGCGGTGGCCGGGGTCGTCGTGCTCGGCGCGCTGGTCGACGCCGAGCTCAAGTCCGGCCTGATCGCCACGATGACGCACCTGCACCTGCCTGCGGCGCTGCAGACGCTGGTGATCGGCGTCGTGGAGACCGGCGGCGGCGGAGCGCTGGCGCTCGGCGGTGCGGGCGGCGGGACCGGCCAGGGCGGGTTCATCGGCCAGTTGCTCCAGGCCGGCTACGCGGCCTTCGAGACTGCCCTGCACGAAGCCCTGTACCTGTCAGCCGCCCTGCTCGCGGCCGCCGCCGTGCTCGCGGCCATCACGTTGCGCGGTCAGCCGGCGAGTACCTCGTCGAGCCGCTCGTAGCTCTCGCGGAGACCGGCCTCCATACCGCTGGCGATGAAGGCATCCCTGACGGCGAACGAGTCCACCAGCGACGTCGAGGTCAGCCGGGTGCGGCCGCCGCCAAGATCGGTGAAGACGATCCGCTCGAGCGCGACGCCATCGGGCTGGCCGTCGAAGGTGAAGGTCTGCACGATCAGCTCGCCGGGGCGTACCTCGTGAAAGCTGCCGTAGAAGCCGAACTCGTTGCCGTCGGATAGGTGGGCGTACCGGTACGAGCCGCCGGTGCGGCAGTCGTAGTGATCGACCCGCATCTGGTGCCGCCGCGGCCCGAGCCACCTGGCGACGAGCGCGGGGTCGGCATGCGCGCGGAAGACCTTCTCCGGCGGGGCGTCGAACTCCCTGGAGATCCGCACCAGCGGGACGTCCTGGTCGAGGTTGATCTCGGTCTCGTGGGTCTTGGTCGTCATCACGATGTTCCTTCCCTGTCGGGCGTGATCGGCTCGGCGTCGTCTGGCATCGTGGCCAACACGTCGTCGAGACGGCGGTAGCGTTCCTGCGCTTCGCGCCGGTAGCGCTCGATCCATGCGGTCATCAGGTCGAATACCTCCGCCTCCAGGTGCACGGGGCGGCGCTGGGCGTCCCGCGTGCGGCTCACGAGCCCGGCCTCGGCCAGCACCTTGAGGTGCTTGGAGACCGCCTGGATCGTCACGCGGTAGGGCGCCGCGAGCTCGTTGACCGTCGCATCCGCGACGGCGAGCCGAGCGACCATGTCCCGCCGGGTGGGGTCGGCCAGTGCCGAGAACACCCGGGAGAGCGGATCTGCCGCCATCGCCGCCTCCTGGCAATCAACCTTCTGGTTGAATACAATTTAGGCCTAACAAGCTCCGTCGTCAACTGATTGGTTGAATAGGCGACGCGGTCGCGGGGGCTACGGGCGACCCGGCGGCGCGGGCCGGCGCGGGACGCCTGCGGCCGGCGGGCAGACTGGTGCGGGCTGCCGACGGACGGAGGGACATGGTCGCGGGACGCTGGGAGTTCTGGATCGACCGGGGCGGTACCTTCACCGACATCGTGGCGCGCAGGCCCGACGGCGCGCTGGCCGTGCACAAGCTGCTCTCGGAGAACCCGGAACGCTACGCCGACCCCGCCGTCGCCGGGATCCGCCAGTTGCTCGGCGTTCCGGCCGGGGCGGCGATCCCGGCCGAGCGGATCGCCGAGGTCAGGCTGGGCACTACGGTGGCCACGAACGCGCTGCTCGAGCGCACTGGCGAGCCGACCGTGCTGGTCATCACCGCCGGGTTCGCCGACGCGCTGCTGATCGCCTATCAGGACCGGCCGCGGATCTTCGAGCGGCGGATCGTCCGGCCTGAACTGCTGTACTCGCGGGTGATCGAGGCAGCGGAGCGGATCGGGGCGGACGGCGAGGTCATCCGCCCGCTGGACCAGGAGGCGGTCGAGCGGGACCTGCGGGCCGCCTATGACGACGGCTTCCGCGCGGTCGCCGTGGTGTGCATGCACGGATACCGCTACCCCCAGCACGAGCGGCAGATCGGCGACATCGCCACCAGGACCGGCTACACCCAGGTGTCGGAGTCGCACGCGACCAGCCCGCTGATGAAGCTGGTCTCGCGCGGCGACACGACGGTCGTGGACGCCTATCTGTCGCCGATCATCGCCAGGTACACCGATCAGGTCTCCCGCGAGCTCAGCGGGGCCAGGGTCCAGTTCATGCAATCCAACGGCGGGCTGACCGGGGCGCACCTGTTCCGTGGCAAGGACGCGATCTTGTCAGGGCCGGCCGGCGGGATCGTCGGCATGGCCAGGACCGCGCAGGCCGCCGGGTTCGCCAAGGTCATCGGGTTCGACATGGGCGGGACCTCCACCGACGTCTCGCACTTCGCCGGCGAGCTTGAGCGACAGTACGAGACGCACGTCGGCGGGGTGCGGATGCGCGCGCCGATGCTGAGCATCCATACGGTCGCCGCCGGCGGGGGATCGGTGCTGCATTTCGACGGCAGCAGGTACCGGGTGGGCCCCGACTCGGCAGGCGCCGATCCCGGGCCTGCCGCGTACCGGGCCGGCGGCCCGCTGACCGTGACCGACGCCAATGTCATGCTGGGCCGGATCCAGCCCGCGCACTTCCCGGCCGTGTTCGGCCCCGGCGGCGACGAGCCGCTCGATCCGGCAGTCGTCGCGAGCAAGTTCGCGGCGCTGGCCGGGCAGATCGGCGGGGCCACCGGCGCTGCGCCCGAGCCCGAACAGGTCGCGGCGGGATTCATCGACATCGCGGTGGCGAACATGGCGAACGCGATCAAGAAGATCTCGGTGCAGCGCGGCTACGACGTGACCGAGTACGTGCTGGCCACGTTCGGCGGCGCGGGCGGCCAGCACGCCTGCGCGGTGGCCGACGCGCTCGCCATGACCAGGGTGCTCATTCATCCGCTGGCGGGGGTGCTCTCCGCGCTCGGCATGGGTCTCGCGGACGTGACCGCCATGCGCGAGACCGCCGTGGAGGCACCGCTGACCCGCGAACTGGTGCCCGAACTCGACGCGGTCGCGGGCCGGCTGCTGGCAGCCGCGCGCGCCGAACTGGCGGCCGACGGCGTCGATCCTGACCTGGCCGCGGCCGCGGCCCGGGCGCACCTGAAATACGAGGGCACGGACACCGCGCTGGCTGTGCCGCTCGGGGACGCGGCCGACATGATCGCCGCCTTCGAGGCCGCTTACCAGCAGCAGTTCTCGTTCCTCATGCGCGGCAGGATCGTGATCGCGGAGGCGGTGTCGGTCGAGCTGACGGCCGCCTCGACGCCGACCGTGGCTGGGTCGGCCCTGGCTGGGTCGGCCGTGGCTGGGCCGGCCGTGGCTGGGCCGTCGCCGTGGCGCCCGGCGCTGGCCAGGAGCACCCGGCGGCCGGCCAGGCCACCGTCCGGATGCACGCCGGCGGCGGCTGGCAGAACGTGCCGCAGCTCGCCAGGCGCGACCTGCGGCCCGGGCAGCTCGCGGACGGCCCCGCCCTCATCACCGAGGACTTCGCCACCACGGTGGTGCAGCCGGGCTGGCGGGCGGAGCTCACCGGCCTCGGCGACCTGCTGCTGACCCGCGTCGAGGCCAGGCCGGGCAGCCGGGCGGCCGGAACCGGGGTCGACCCGGTCATGCTGGAGATCTTCAACAACCTGTTCATGTCGGTCGCCGAGCAGATGGGGGTCAGGCTGCGGGCCACCGCGCACTCGGTGAACATCAAGGAACGGCTCGACTTCTCCTGCGCAATCTTCGACTCCGATGGCGGGCTTATCGCCAACGCGCCGCACATCCCCGTCCACCTCGGCTCGATGGGGGAGAGCATCAAGATCATCGCCGAGCGCAACGCGGGGCAGATGCGCCCAGGCGACGTCTACGTCCTCAACGACCCGTATCACGGCGGCACCCACCTGCCGGACGTCACCGTGGTCACGCCGGTTTTCGACACCGCCGTGGGCAGCGCGGCCGAGGGCGGCGAAGGGCACCGCATCTTGTTCTTCGTCGCCTCGCGCGGTCACCACGCCGAGATCGGCGGGATCACGCCAGGCTCGATGCCGGCCTTCAGCACCCGAGTGGAGGAGGAGGGGGTGCTGATCGACAACTGGCTGCTGGTGCGGGACGGCGTGCTGCGCGAGGCGGAGACGCTCGACTTGCTGCGGCTGGCCGCGCATCCATCCCGCAACCCCGACGTCAACCTGGCCGACCTGCGCGCCCAGATCGCCGCGAACGAACGCGGGGTGGCCGAGCTGCGGAGGATGTGCGAGCACTTCGGCCTGGACGTCGTGACCGCGTACATGGGCCACGTCCAGGACAACGCCGAGGAGGCGGTGCGCCGGGTGATCAGCAGGCTGCGCGACGGCAGCTGCCGCTACGAGCTGGACAACGGGGCCGTGATCAACGTGGCGGTCACGGTGGACCTCGCCCGGCGCAGCGCGCAGATCGACTTCACCGGGACCTCGCCGCAGGTGAGCGGGAACTTCAATGCGCCCTCGTCGGTCGCGATGGCCGCCGTGCTCTACGTGCTGCGCACGCTGGTGGCCGACGACATCCCGCTCAACTCGGGCTGCCTGAAGCCGGTCAGGGTCATCATCCCGCCGGGGTGCCTGCTGTCGCCGCGGTATCCCGCGGCGGTGGCGGCGGGCAACGTGGAGACCTCGCAGGCGATCACCGGCGCGCTGCTCGCGGCGCTGGGGGTGATGGCCGAGGGGTCGGGCACGATGAACAACGTCACGATCGGCAACGGCCGGCACCAGTACTACGAGACCGTGGCGAGCGGGTCGGGCGCGGGCGACGGGTTCGACGGCACGGACGTGGTGCAGACCCACATGACCAACTCCAGGCTCACCGATCCCGAGGTGCTGGAATGGCGCTACCCGCTCAGGCTGGAGCGGTACGAGATCCGCCAGGGCAGCGGCGGGGCCGGGCACTGGCACGGCGGCTCCGGCGGTCGCAGGGAACTGCGCTTCGGCGAGGCGATGACGGTGACCACGCTGGCCAGCCACCGGCGGGTGGCGCCGTACGGCATGGCGGGCGGCGAGCCAGGCTCGCTCGGCAGGCACTGGGTGCGGCGCGCCGACGGCTCGGTGACCCCGATGCGCGGCTGCGATTCCGTTCAGGTCGGCCCCGGCGACGTCTTCGTGATCGAGACGCCAGGTGGGGGTGGGTACGGAGACCGGCAAGTGGGGATTGCGTAATCGCTGGATGGCAATTCCGCCGCCGTAGCGTTACCGGCGCGGCTGCGCGATCGGGCCAATGCTCGCGCCGGTTTGCCGTAAGTTGGAGGTGTCTGTACCAGCGGACCTCGCAGCAAAGGACGGCAATGCCACCCGAACCGCCAGCAACTTCGCCAGCCGGGTGGAACCGGCTGCCCGAGCCGCTCCGCCGCCACCTCGGCTCTCCTGGCGGCAGGCGGCTGGTGAGGTTCGCTCCGGCTGCGCTGCTCGCGCTGGCCGCCACCCAGGTCACCTACTTCCTGTGCTTCAGCGTGCTGGCGATGACCGGCCGGGCCGCGGGCGCGGCTGGCTGGCTTGCCGGGGCAGCGGTCAGCTACGGCGTCAGCCGGTGGGCGTGGGAGCGCAAGGGCAAGCCGCGGCTGCTCAGGGAGACGCTGCCGTTCGTGGCCATCTCGCTGGTGGTCGGGATCGTGCTGACCGAGGCCAGCCACTTCGGGTACCGGGAGGCCGTGGCGCTCGGCCTGCACGGCGCCCTGCACGACGTCTTCGTGCAGGGCTTCTACCTCGCCGCGAACTGCTTCACGTTCCTGACCAGGTTCGTGATCTTCCATTTCGTGCTGTTCGCCGACCGGGACGCCGAGCCCGCGTCCGCGCTACAGGCGGAGGACGCCTAGCCCCGCGGCTGGCAGCACCGCGGGTCACGGCGCCGCCGTCCGCGTCATCGGCAGCCACTGCCCGCGGCCGGGAGCGGCCAGCACCTGCCCGTCCTCGAGCACGACCTCGCCGCGGGACACGGTGAACCTGGGCCAGCCCCAGACCTGCGTCCCGTCGTAGGCCGAGTAGCCCGCCCTTGACCGCATCGTGGCGCCGTCGATCGTGCGCCGCAGCCGCGGGTCGAGAATCACCAGGTCGGCGTCGCTGCCGACGGCGATCGTGCCCTTGCGCGGATACAGCCCGAACAGCCGGGCCGGGTTGGTCGCCGTGAGGCTGACAAAGCGGGACAGCGAGATGCGGCCGGACCGCACGCCGGCCGAGAACAGCATCGGCAGCATCGTCTCCAGGTCGGCGACGCCCTGCCGGGCCGTTATCACGTCCTGGGCCGGATCGAGCTTGTCGGCCAGCAGCCAGGGCGCGTGATCGCTGCCGAGCGTGTCGACCGATCCGTCGGCCAGGCCAGCCCACAGCGCGTCGACATCGGGCTGCTCGCGCAGCGGCGGGGCGCCGATGTACCTGGCGCCGCCCGGCTCGGCCAGCGCATCGCTGGTCAGGTACAGGTACAGCGGCCTGGTCTCGACGAAGACCGGCAGCCCGCGCTCACGGCCGCGGCGCGCGGCGCGCAGCGCGGCCCGCGAGGACAGGTGCACGATGTAGACCGGTGAGCCGGTGGCCTCGCAGATCGCGACCGCGCGGTCGACCGCGGCCCGCTCGGCCGGCACCGGCCGGCTGGCGGCCCAGTCGGCGAGGCTGCCGCGGCCCGCCCGCAGCAACTGCTGGCCGGCGAACCGCACGAGAGCGCCATCCTCGCAATGGATCAGCGTCAGCATGCCGCACTGGCCGGCGATCCTGACCGCCTCGATCATCGCGTCTGCCTGCGCCTCGAACTCCCCGTCGACCATGAACAGCTTCACGCTCATGTGCCCTGCCTCGGCCAGCAGCGGCAGATCGGCAAGCGCTTGGGAGGTCGGGCTGGCCAGCACCGGGTGCAGCACGTAGTCGACGCGCGCCTGCTCGCGGGCCGCGGCGAGATCGCGGTCCAGGCTCTGGCGGAGGGTGTCGGCGGGGGCCGGGAAGGTCATGTTGCCGATCGTGGTCACGCCGCCTGCGATCGCGGCGGCCGAGCCGCTGGCGAAGTCGTCCACCCAGGCAGGGACGCCCGGTTCGGGGGGCTCGGGGGAGGACAGGTGCACGTGCATGTCCAGGCCGCCCGGCAGGACGAGGGCGCCAGTCGCGTCGAGCTCCCGGTGGCCGCGCGGCGACCCGCCGAGCTGGGCGATCCGGCCGTCGCTGACGCCCAGGTCGCATTCGGCGGAACCGCCGGCGCCCACGACGGTTCCGCCGCGTACCACGAGATCGAAGTAAGGCTCGGGAATCACGCTCACCTCCGGGCCCCATTATGTCCGCCTGGCTGTGCGGTCGGCGGGCGCACGGGGCCGCAGGCGCCGCGGTCAGGGCGGCAGGTTCGCCTCGAGTCAGGCGTTCGCTGCCTCGGCGGCCTCTTGCTGCTCGACGAGTTCGCCCTCGATCATGATCTGGATCTCGTCGCTGACCACGAACCGGCCGTCCAGCATCATGTTGAAGCTGAGCCCGAAGTCCTTCCTGTTGATCTGGGTACGCGCGCTATAGGCGATCCGATGGCCCATCATCGGGTCATTGAACTCGCCGTACTTCGTCACCTGAAGCGTCACCGGGTGGGTGATCCCCTTGATCGTCAGGTCGCCGGTCAGCGCGTACTGGTCCGGGTCGGCCGCCGTGACCGAAGTGCTCGCGAACGTGATCTCCGGGAAGCTCTCCACGTCGAGGAAGTTCGACGTGCGCACGTCGTTGTCCCGTACCTCGTGGTTGGTGCGGATGCTCGCCGCGGCGATCGTGACCTGCACCGATGCGGCCTCAGGGTGGTCGGGGTCGATGTCGGCGGTGGCGCGGTTCCGGAGGTAACCCTCCACATCCGTGGGCCGCACCGGCGCCCGGGTGCTCGTCCTCTGCTGTCAGCAGATTGATTTGGCGCCGGCATGCGGGCTCGGCGATGTTGGTCGGGAAGCCTGAATCCGCCGCGCGACCGAGAGCTGGGAGACCATGTACACCGCTGCCACCGAGACCACGAATGCCGGCTCACTCGATGACCAGCTGATATCGCGATTGCTCTATCACCGGATCATCGTGCTGGGGACCGAGGTCAACGACGCCGTCGCCAACCGGCTCTGCGCCGAACTGCTGCTGCTGGCGGCCGAGGACCCGCGCAGCGACATCAGCCTGTACATCAACTCGCCAGGCGGCTCGGTCACCGCGGGGCTGGCGATCTACGACACCATGCGCCTGATCCCGAAC
Source organism: uncultured Actinomycetota bacterium (assembly GCA_963720595.1). GTDB lineage: Bacteria > Actinomycetota > Actinomycetes > Streptosporangiales > Streptosporangiaceae > Chersky-822. Next base: position 933,182 of record CAVRFY010000002.1, read on the forward strand.
GACGTCAGCACGCTGGCGATGGGCCTGGCCGGGAGCATGGGCCAGTTCCTGCTCTGCGCGGGAACCGCCGGCAAGCGGTTCAGCCTGCCGCACGCCCAGGTGCTGATGCACCAGGGCTCGGCCGGCTTCGGCGGGACGGCGGCCGACGTGGAGATCTACGCCGAGCAACTCGAGCGGACGGGAGCACTGATGATCAGGCTGATCGCGCAGCACACCGGCCAGCCGGTGGAAACGGTCGAGCGGGACAGCCTGCGCGACCGCTGGTTCAGCGCCGAGGAGGCGCGCGACTACGGGATGATCGATCACATCGTGGAGCGGCTTGACGACGTCCGCCCCGCGGTCGCGAGCCGGATGGCGGGGCTGTGACATGGGCCAGTACACGATTCCCACCGTCGTCGAGAAGACCCCGCTCGGCGAGCGCGCGTACGACGTCTACTCCCGGCTGCTGTCGGAGCGGATCGTCTTCCTCGGCACCGAGATCGACGACGGCGTCGCCAACGTCGTGATGGCTCAGCTGCTGCATCTCGAATCGGCCAGTCCCGACCAGGAGATCAGCCTGTACATCAATTCTCCGGGCGGCTCGTTCAGCGCCCTGACCGCGATCTACGACACGATGCAGTTCATCAGGCCGCAAGTCGCCACGACCTGCATGGGGCAGGCGTCATCGGCGGCCGCCGTACTGCTCGCCGCGGGGGCCCCTGGCATGCGGGCCGTGCTGCCGCACGCGAAGGTGCTGCTGCACCAGCCGTCCAGCCAGGCCCAGGGCGCGCTGCCGGATCTGGCGATCCAGGCCAAGGAGGTGATGAAGATCAGGGCCGAGGTCGACGAGATCCTGAGCAGGCACACCGGCCATCCGGTCGCCAAGATCAGAAGTGACACCGACCGGAACAAGACCTTCAGCGCCCGCGAGGCGGTGGACTACGGGCTCGCCGACCGGGTCATCTCCAGCCGCAAGGCGGCGATGGCCGGGCTGGTCAGCGCCTGACGGTCAGCTGCTGGTCAGGCGACCCTCACGCAGCGAGCAGGCAGGTGGCGGCCGCGCGCGCCTGCGGCGGCGAACCGGACCCAGGCAGCCGCGGCGCGGCCAAGTGGCCGGGCACGAGGCCAAGCCTGACGACCCTCGCCGGTCGGGCTCGCTCGCCGAGCAGGTTGCTGCCCGGCCTCGGCGAGCAGGTCGGCGAGGTCGATGCGGAGGGCGTCGCAGATGGCGGCCAGCACCTCAGAGGACGCCTCCTTGCGGCCGCGCTCCACCTCGGACAGGTACGGCATGGACACCTTCGCGGCCCTGGCGACATCGGCCAGGGTGCGGCGCTGGTCGAGCCTGGTCCGGCGCAGCACGTCGCCGAGCATGGTCCGCAACAGGGGCCTGGGCCGCTCGGGGCGGTGCGGCTCGGGCCGCTCTGTGCGGTGCGGCTCGGCCCGCTCGGGGCGGTCCTGCTGGCCGGTCACGACCGGTTCGAGCATCGCCTGATCCCTCCCTGACCGTGCCGCGGCATGCGGGCCTGATGTCACGGTACTTTCTGCCGTGCCGGAGCCAGAAGGCGTTTCGCGGCGGGCGTAAGCGTGGTCCTTCGGTCAGGCCGGCCCGTTGTGCGGTGCCTGTACGTGTTCCGCCGCACGGACCACCTGGGCATCGGAAGCGTCGATCGCGGTCGGCCCGCCGGGGATCGGCACGAACCAGATGTGCATCATCGGCGGCGTGACCCGGTTCACCGACCCGGCCGGGCAGGTCCGGTTCGTCGCCGTGATCAGGCCGACCACTCCCGCGCCCCTGGCAAAGCACAGATTGGTGTGCAGGTGCCACTGGGTAAGGCAGCCGCCCGGCTGGGGTGTGGGCCCGCCGGGCGTGGTGATGTACATCGCCGCCACGAGGATCGCTCCCTTGGGCGTGTTGGCGTAGACCAGCGACTGCGGCTCGGCCAGATCGAGCACCTTCCCGCTCCTGGCGGTGGTCAGGTAGGCCGACACGTTCAGGTAGTGCACCACGGGCAGGCCGGTCGGCGTGATCGGCCGGTAGCCTGCCGCCTCGGCGACGGCCAGGCTGCGGAATTTGGTTGCGCCCTTCCAGCTCGAGTTCACCAGCCTGACGGCCGCCTTGCGCTGCGCGGCGGTGGGCCCGCTGTCGCACCCCGTGGGGCTTGCCATCTGCATGCCCGGTGGCATCTGCATGGTCGGGTCGGGCATCGTGATGGCGCCGCCCGGAGTCGCGGTGGCCAGCCGGATGTGCACGGCGCGCGCCGTCGCCATGCCGGGCATCGACGCATGCCGCTGCATGGGCCACCCGGCCTGGCTCGCGCTGGCGGTCATCGTCATCTCAGAACCGCCGGCCACCAGAGCCGCGCTCAGCAGGACCGCGGTCACGCTGCCGGTCGTCACGGCCGCGGCGATCAGCCGGCTGCGCCTGACGGCCTGGTCGGCGCGCGTGGCCAGCAGCCACACGCATCCGGCGAGCACGATCGCCTCCAGAGCCGTGCACAGCCCGTCGACGAATCCCAGCGGCTCAGCCGCGTTCCGGCCCGGCCCGATCACGTCGCCCGCGGTCCTGGTCACGATGTAGACGGCGACCACGCCGGTGTTGAGCGCCGCGCCGGCCCAGAGCAGCCACCGGGATGGCCGGGCGAGGACGGCCCCTGACCAGAGCAGCTGCAGCCACGCGGTCAGCAGCATGAAGACGCCGTAGAGCCAGTACTCGGCGAGGTGCTCGCCCGCCACCGAGAAATGGATGATGGCGGTCGCGAGGCCGAGGATCGCCACGCAGCTCGCCACGATCCTGCCAACAGAAACGGTTCGCCCGTCACCAGCACGCATAGGCAACATCATCGGCCTGCGGGGTCAGACAAATCCAGTGGATCGGCCTGGGAATTCGCCTCGAGCGCGCGCCTTCAGTCGCCGCCCTGGCCATTGCCGCCGTCGCCGTGCCCGCGTCCGTGGTCATGGCCTGGCCGGTGCCCGGACGGCCGCGCCGCGGCGGTCACGACGACGACCGTCCCGCGCGGGACCTGCCCGCCTGGGCGCACCGCCAGGACCGTTCCATGCGGCTGATCGCTGGGCACCCAGGCAAGGCGAACCCGCAGGCCGAGTTGGCGCAGCCGGTCGACCACGACGCGGACGGGCAGGCCGACCAGCGCGCCGGCGTGCACGGCGACGGTGCGGCTGGCCGCCTGGCCGGGCGGCCGTGCGGCCGGGCTAGGCGCGGCACCCAGGGCGCTGGCGAGCAGCCAGCCCGCGACGCAGCCGATCACCACGATCGCGAGGACGCCCGCGAGGAAGCGTCGCCGCCGCCTGGCCGGGACGTACCGGCCGGCGGCCCCGGCTTGCTGGTACTGCCCGGTGCCGTCGCCGCCTGGCAGGTCCAGGTAGGCGGTCGCGGCGTGTCCGTCGGCCGCGATTCCCGGCGAGTCGTGGTACGCGAGCGGGCCGGGATCCGGGCCAGGGTAAGCGGCCGCGCCGCGGATCGCGGGACCGGTCCTCGCACCGTCGAGGGCGCCCCGCAACGCGGCGGCCCGCTCGGCGACGTCGGCGGCGCTGCCCGGGCGTGCGGCCGGGTCTCTCGCGGTGAGGTGCGCGACCAGCGCGGCCACCCCGGCGGGGACGGCGGGAGACAGCGGTGGCAGCGCCTGGTTCTGGTGCGCCAGCGCGATCTCCACGACCGTGCCGGTGAACGGCAGCGCGCCGGCCAGGCATTCATAGGCCACCATGCCCAGCGAGTACAGGTCGCTCGCCGGGCCGGCCTCCGCGCCGCCGAGCCGTTCGGGCGCCAGGTATGCCGGTGTGCCGAGCAGCGTGCCGGTACGGGTGAGAGGCGCCGAGCCGGCCGCGTAAGCAATCCCGAAATCGGTGATCTTCACTCGGCCGGCCGGGTCGACGAGCAGGTTGCCTGGCTTGATGTCGCGATGCACGACACCTGCCGCGTGCGCTGTCGCCAGGCCGTCGGCCACCTGGGCGATGATGTCGAGCACTCGGGCGGGCGGCAGCGGACCGCGGGCCAGCTCCGTGGTCAGCGCCGGCCCGTCGACAAGCTCCATCACCAGGAACGGCGCCCGCTCGTCGTCCGCCTCGCCGTAGTCGTAGACCTGGGCAATCGCCGGGTGGGACAGCCCGGCGGCGTGGCGGGCCTCGGCCCGGAACCTGGCGAGCGTCTCGGCATGCTGCGCGTACTCCGGGCGGAGCAGCTTCACTGCGACCGGTCGGCCGAGAACCAGGTCCGCCGCGCGCCAGACCTCGCCCATGCCGCCGGCGGCGATCAGGTGCTCGAGCCGGTACCGGGACGCCAGCACGCCGGTGCTCACTGACAGGAACATCACGGCCACATTACCCGCGCTTCGGCGGGACATTCGGCGTTCTGCCAGCCTGAGGGTTTCGGCGCTCCGCCAACCTGAGGGTACTGAGACAATCTGCGTACGCACCCACCGACGGAGGGTTATGCGTTTCTGGCAGTGGCTCGGTCGGCGTGATCGCGACTATTCGGCACTGCGCCGGGCAGGCCGCACCGCGATCGTGATGCCCGGCCTGTTCGCGGTAGGCAGTCGGGTTATAGGCAACGCCGACGTCGCGACGTTCGCGGCGTTCGGCTCTTTCGCGATGCTACTGCTCGTCGACTTCGGCGGCCCTCTCGCCGCGCGGCTGCAGGCACAGGTAGCGCTGGCGCTGGTGGGCGGCGTCCTGGTCTGCGTGGGCACACTGGCCTCGCAGGCGACCTGGCTGGCTGCGGCGGCGATGGCCGTGGTGGCCTTCGCCGTTCTGTTCGCCGGCGTGATCAGCTCGATGCTGGCCAGCGCGACCACGGCGCTGCTGCTCGCGTTCATCCTGCCGGTCTCGGTCACCGCGCCGGTCTCGGCGATTCCGGCCCGGCTGGCTGGGTGGGCTATGGCCGGCGCCGGGGCAGTCCTCGCGTCGGCGCTGCTCTGGCCGGCCCGGTCCGCGAGCCGCTGCGCGCCGCTGCCTCGGCCGCCTGTAGGGCGCTGGCCGCCAGGCTGCGTGCCGAGGTCGCCTACCTGCTTAGTGGCGGGGACCAGCGGTTCACCGACAACCGGGACCAGGCAGTCGCGCGGGCGGGCGAGGCGACGGGCTCGCTACGCCGTGCGTTCCTGGCCACGCCGTACCCGGCCGGCGCGCTGGCGACCTCGGCACGGACGATAGTCCGGCTGGTCGCGGAGGTCGGCTGGGTGAACACGATCACAGGCCACCCGGTCGGGCCTGCGGCCGCCAAGGCGATCAACCGCCCAGCCTGCGCGGTCAAGGTCGCCTGCGCCGCGGTCCTGGAGCGCGGCGCAGACCTGCTTTCCGTCATGGCGGGGGACGGCGTCCGGCTGCGAGCCGCCCTAGGCGAGCTGGCTGGGACGCTCACAAGCCTGGAGGAGCGCACCGCCGACCGGCTGCCCGGCGAGAACGGCTCCTCGCCGGCCACCGGGGCAGGCCGCGGAGCGAACGGCGCTGCGGTACTCGGGCCCGGGCCAGGGTCACAGCCGGGGCCAGGGTCACAGCCGGGGCCAGGGTCACAGCCGGGGCCAGGGTCACAGCCAGGGCCAGAGTCACAGCCGGGGCCGGGCGGTCAGGCTGGCCGGCTCATCAGCGCGCTCGACCCGGCGTTCCGCGCACAGGAACTCGGCTTCGCCGTCTCGCTAATCGGGCAGAACATCGCGCTCGCCGCCGCCGCGGAGCGGCGCAGCTGGATGCAGCGGGTGCTCGGCCGCCAGCCGACGGGCGCGGACGGCATCCTGTCAGCCGCGCAAGCGCGGGCGGCCGCGCACACCGACCCGCATTCGGTCTGGCTGCGCAACAGCGTCCGCGGCGCGGCCGGCCTCGGGCTTGCTGTACTGCTGGCCAGGCTGACCGGCGTGCAGCATTCGTTCTGGGTGGTGCTCGGCACCCTGTCGGTGCTCAGGTCGAACGCGCTGAGCACCGGGCAGGACGCGCTGCGCGCGCTGGCCGGCACGGTCGCCGGGCTCGCGGCTGGTGCGGGACTGCTCGGCCTTATGGGCACGAACCAGACCGCGCTGTGGTTCGTCTTGCCGGTGGTGGTGCTGCTCGCCGGGGTCGCTCCCGCCGCGATCTCGTTCGCGGCCGGCCAGGCGGCGTTCACGCTGACCCTGGTGATCTTGTTCAACATCATCAAGCCCGCCGGGTGGCAGGTCGGGCTGCTCCGGCTGGAGGACATCGCGCTGGGGTGCGCCGTCAGCCTGGCCGTCGGCCTGCTGTTCTGGCCCAGGGGAGCCAGTTCAGTGCTCAGGCAGGCGCTGGCCGACGCCTACGCCGCCGGCGCCGCGTACCTGGCCGGCGCGGTGCAAGCCGGGATCGAGGGCTGCACGGCGGGCCACGCCGGCCCCCCCGCTCCGGCGGGACAAGCGGCACGGGCCGGTCAGGCCGGGGCTGCCGTCCGCGCATCGGCCGCAGCCCGGCGGTTGGACGATGCCTTTCGGGCGTACCTTGCCGAGCGCGGGCAGAAGCGGATCCCGCTCGCCGAGGTGACCAGCCTGATCACCGGAGTCTCCGGGCTCCGGCTGGCAGCCGATGCGGTCCTGCACCTGTGGGAGCACGACCCAGGCCGGGCTCCGGGGGAGCGGGTGGCTGCCCGCCGGGAGATACTCGCGTCGGCAGCGCGCGTGCGCGCCTGGTATGACGGCCTTGCGGACAGCCTGGTCAGCGGGCAAGATCCGGGTGACCCGCTCGGTTACGACCAGGGCGCCGACCGCCGACTAGCCGAGGCCGTGCGCAGCGACCTGGACGGCGGCGAGGATGAGGCAGCGACGGCGGTCCGGATCATTTGGACCGGCGATCACCTGGACGCGGCCCGCCGGTTGCAGGCGGCAATCGGGCCAGCGGCCCGCGCGGCCGTGGCTGCCCGGCGCTGAGGCCGCCAGAACCCGGCTGTGCGAGACTGGCCGTCGGACGTGGCACGCGATGGGAGACAGGCAGGTCGGCCAACAGGGAGGGCAGGCCATGACGGTGTCAGGCCCGTCGGACGCCGCGGCGGGTGTTGCGCCTGCCCCGGTCGCGCCTGGCCAGCGCCGCGCCGCCACTCCGCAGCCGGTGCTCAATCCGCTGACCGCGGCGGCGATCTTCCTCGTGCTGTCGATCGGGCCGGGCGGCGAGGGCGCCGTGCGGGACCTGCTCGCCGACCTGGCCGGGCTGCAGCGGGCGGTCGGCTTCCGGGTGCCTGACGGTGAGCTCACCTGCGTGGCGGGCGTGGGATCGCTGGCCTGGGACCGGCTGTTCGCCGTGCCGCGACCGGCCGAGTTGCACCCATTCAGTGAGCTGCAGGGTGCCCGGCACCATGCTGTCGCGACGCCCGGCGACCTGCTGTTTCACATCCGGGCGAGCCGGATGGACCTGTGCTTCGAGTTCGCGACTCAGGTGATGACCCGGCTGGCCGGGCAGGTCACCGTCGGCGACGAGGTCCAGGGGTTCAGGTACTTTGACGAACGTGACCTGATCGGCTTCGTCGACGGCACCGAGAACCCGGGCGGGACAGCCGCGCAGGCGGCCGCGCTGATCGGCGAGCAGGACCCCGATTTCGCCGGCGGCAGTTACGTGATCGTGCAGAAGTACCTGCATGACGTACGGGCCTGGAACGCGCTGCCGGTCGAGGAGCAGGAGCGGGTCATCGGCCGCAGCAAGCTGTCGGACATCGAGCTGGCTGACGACGTCAAGCCGGCCAACTCGCACGTCGCGCTTAACACCATCACCGACACCGGCGGCACGCAACGCCAGATCGTCCGGGCAAACATGCCGTTCGGCTCACCGGGCCGCGGCGAATTCGGCACGTACTTCATTGGCTACTCGGCCACGCCCAGCGTGACCGAGCAGATGCTCGCGAACATGTTCATCGGCAGACCGCCGGGCAACTATGACCGGATACTCGATTTCTCGACGGCCGTGACCGGCAGCCTGTTCTTCGTCCCGACGGCAGACTTCCTTGACGACCTGCCGGACCCGCCGCGGCAAGCGTCGGCCGGGACGGACGGCTCGCTGGGGATCGGCGGCCTGAAAGGAGCGCCTAGACATGAATAACCTGCACCGCGAGCTCGCTCCCATCTCGGGAGCCGCCTGGGCCAGCATCGAGGAAGAGGCCAGGCGCACGTTCACGCTGCATCTGGCGGGGCGCCGGGTGGCCGACGTGCGTACGCCTGGCCAGGACGTGCTCGCCGCGGTGGGCACCGGTCACCTCAGCGCGGTCGAGGCGCCGGCGGACGGTGTCGTGGCCCGGCTGCGGACGGCGCAGCCAGTGATCGAACTGCTCGTGCCGTTCACGGTCAGCCGGCAGGCCGTCGATGACGTCGAGCGGGGTGCGCAGGACCCGGACTGGCAGCCGGTTAAGCAAGGGGCGCGCACCATGGCCTTCGCCGAGGACCGGGCGGTCTTCGACGGCTACCAGGCCGCGTCCATCGACGGCATCGGGCCGGCCTCATCGAATCCCGCGATCGCCGCGCCGGCCGATGCCCGGCAGTACCCGGACGTCATCAGCCAGGCGCAGGCGGCGCTGCGACTGGCGGGCGTCGGCGGCCCGTACGTGCTGGTGCTCGGCGCCGCGGCCTACACCGCGGTCAGCGAGACGTCGGACCACGGCTACCCGGTGCGCGACCACCTGGCCCGCCTGGTGGACGGGCCGATCGTGTGGGCGCCGGCCATCGACGGCGGGTTCCTGCTATCCGCCCGCGGTGGCGACTTCGAACTGTTCCTAGCCCAGGACCTGTCGATTGGCTACGAGTCGCACGATGCGGACAACATCCGGCTGTACTTCCGGCAGGCGATCACCTTCCTGGTGCACACCGCCGAGGCGAGCGTCCCGATCACCGCGCCGCCCGCCTGAGCTGTTATCACGCGGTCACCGGGATCTGCACCAGCCTGGCCCCGTGCACGACGTCGACTTCGACCTGCGACAGATCCTTCATGGCGATCGCCGTTCCGCCCATCAGCAGGAGGTGGCCGGGGTGCCCAGGCACGCCGTACCCGCTCGCGGGCACGAACCAGCCCGCAATGACCCGACGCTCGCCAGTTCTGGACACCGCGACAAGCTGGCAGTCCAGCGGACCGTGCACGCCCGCCAGGTCGAGGGTCACTTGGGTGCCCCACGCCTTGGCCTCAAGGCCGACCTTCGCGCTGACGCCGGTCTGCTGATTGGTAGCGCCGTGAACCTGCCCTGCGAGTGCCACCGGGCCATGGATGACCGTGGTCGGCGCTGCCGCGACGCCGGCAGTCACGCCGCCGGCCAGCAGCACCACGCCAGCCGCGACGCCGAGCCAGGCCTGCCGCCTGCCATGCTTGCGCTGCTCGCTGGCCCGCCTGCGGACCAGGTCGCTGATGACTGCGTCGCCAGGAGCGTCCTGCAGGATCTCTACCGGCTCCACGCCGGCGAAAAGGTCAGCGAGGTCGGCCAGTTCGGCCAGTTCGGCGGCACACGTCTCGCACCCGCCGAGGTGCGCCTCGAAGTCGAGCCTGTCCGCCTCCTCGAGCAGGCCGAACGAGTACGCCGCGACGTCGGTGTGCTGACTGCTCATGACGACCACACCTCCCGCTCGGCCAGGACTAGCCGCAATGCGCGAACGGCGTAGTAGACCCGCGACTTTACGGTACCGACCGGGATGCCGAGGATCTCGGCGGCCTGGTTCACGCTCCGGTCGCGCAGGATCGTCTCGTTCAGCACCTCGCGGTGCGCCGGAGAAAGCTCACGCAGCGCGTCCGCGACGATCACGCTGCGCAGCAGGTCATCTGTCCAGTCTGGGACCGGAGCCTTGGTGGTCAGCATGCCCTCGTCGGTCTCGATCGGCCTGGCGTTCTTCTTGCGCTGCTCATCGATCACGATACGCCGGGCCACCGTGGCCAGCCACGGCATCAGTGACCGGTCGGCCTGGTCGAACTGCCCGGCCTGGCGCCAGGCCCGCAGCATTGTCTCCTGGACGATGTCCTCGGCATGCTGGCGGTCGCCGGCGGTCAGCCGCAAGACGAACGAGAGCAGCGGGCCAGAATAACGCCGGTACAACTCGGCGATCAGGACGTCGTCGCCTGCGCCGCGGCCCGCGCTGGCACTGCTCGGGCCGATCTGGCGCACCTCCGTACCGCGCTCCTGCGGCCCGGGGATTCCCATTCGACGCTCCCATTCGGGGGCTGCTGCTGTTCCGACCGATCGCTCGGATCGTACAGCCATCTAGGGCCGCCGCGAAAAATCGAACCCGATCATGAACCGTGCGGGACCTGCGGCGCGTACCCATGACTGACATCCCGGGCCCGGGAACGCCAGCGCAGGAGGCGCCGATCAGGCGCCATCGAGACAGGAGATTCCCGATCATGAAGCGCAAGACATTCCCGAGCCGCCGCATCCTGGCTCTGGTCGCCGCGTGCACCACCGCGGCCGGCCTGGCCGGCACCGCAGCCCTCACGGTCGGTACTGCCGCCGCGGGCGCGGTGGTCGCGAGCCCCCGTTCCGACTCCTTCAGTTTCAGGCTCATGCCGTCGTCGCCCGCCATCGCCGCGTGCCTGCCGCATGCGGGCGGGCGGGTCACCATCACGCCCGGTGCGCAGAACGACACCATGGTGGTCTCGATTCACGGCTTGCCGGCCAAGGCAGGCTTCGACCTGTTCGTGATTCAGCAGCCGACCGCGCCGTTCGGCGTCTCCTGGTACCAGACCGACGTCAACGCCGACCGGCACGGTAACGGAACCGCGACGGTGCGGGGCATCTTCAACAAGGAGACCTTCTCGGTGTCTCCCGGCGGAACCACCACGTTCGCGCCGACCCACCAGTACCACCTCGGCCTGTGGTTCAACAACCCGAACAAGCCGTTCAACCTGGGCTGCGAGCCTGGCGCGCCGCAGGCCATCGTCACGCCGTTCAACGGTGCGCAGCACGCCGGCATCCAGGTGCTCAACACCGCGCAGTTCCCGGTCGACGCCGGGCCGCTGTCGCACGTGCTCAAGTAACCGGAACGCGATTTCCCGCCGGAGCGACTGGTTCGCTCCGGCGGGCTTTCGCGCGGGCGGCCTCGCCCGGTCGGTTTGGGCGACGGAAGCGGATCCAAGGAGGGGCCGTGCGCCGGCGAGCGCCGTGGCGGTCGCTCCCATCCGTGCGCCGCCGCCGATCACGACGACCACGATCCCGAGCCACAGGTCGGCCTTCTCACACCGTTGGAACCTTGCGTCGAGCTATAACTTGTCTTTCCGAACGCCGTGTCTTACGCTGTCGATATATCGTGATCGTATCGCGAGAGGTGACCAGGTGATGGCGGCAGAGGGCACAAGTGACCTGCGAGCGGGGCTGCGCGACATCCTCGCGTTGGCTAGCGGCCTCCTCGGCGACCTTCGGTGCGACGGCCTGCTCGGCGGCGGCCAGTTGAGGCGCGGCGTGCGGGCCTGGGCCGGCGCCGGGGGACCGGGCGGCTGGGGGCCTGGCGGTCGGGACGGTGGGCCTGGCGGCAGCAGGGGCGGCGGGCCTGGCGGCCGGGGCGGACCTGGCGGCCGGGGCGGACCCGGTGGACGCGGCCGCGGCGAGTCGTGGGAGCGGAGCTTCGGCGGACGGCGCGGTCCAGGACCCTGGGGCGGCGGGGTCGGCGGCCCGTGGGGTGGCTGGTGGCCGGGACCGCCAGGGCCGCCAGGCCCGCCGCGCGGCAAGAAGGCCGGGCGCGGCGACGTGCGGGCCGCAATCCTGGCGTTGCTGCGGGAGGGCCCGCTCAACGGCTACCAGATCATGTCGGAGATCGACGAGCGCAGTGGCGGCGCCTGGCGGCCGAGTCCGGGCGCGGTGTATCCGGCCCTGTCCCAGCTCGCCGACGAGGGGTTGATCGCGGGATCGGAATCCGGCGGCCGGCGGACGTTCGAGCTCACCGCCGCGGGGCACGAGTACGTGGAACAGAACCCCGAGATGGCGCGCGGCGCGTGGGAGTCGACGGCTCAGCAGGAGGCCTGGCAGTTGCCCGGCTTGTTCGCCGAGGCAGCCAGGCTCGGCGGCGGGATTGTGCAGATTGCCCACGCGGGCACGCCCGAGCAGGTCCGCGCGGCTGAGCGTCTGCTTGAGCGGACCAGGCGCGAGTTGTACCAGATCCTCGCCGAGGCCGACGCCGATGACGAGGACGAGCAGGACGAGGACGAGCAGGACCTAGACGAGCAGGACGCATAGGTAAGGCGGGCAGGACGATGGACGATCGGATCCGGGTTTCAGATGCCGACAGGGAACAGGTGACCGCCAGGCTGCGCGATCACTTCGCCGAGGGCCGGCTGTCATCGGACGAACTTGAGGAGCGGATCACCGCAGCGCTGAGCGCCAAGACCTTCGGGGATCTCCGCCACCTCATGGCGGACCTGCCTGATCCGACGCCGGCCACGCCGCCTGACTGGCGGGCCGCGCCGCCCGACTGGCGGGCCGCGCCGCTGCGCAGGCGCAGCGGCGGCCTGGCATGCCGCGGCCCCCGGCTGCTGCCGCTGGCGCTCGTGGTGCTGATCGCGGCACTGGTGATCCCGGGCGCGGGCTGGCTGTTCCTCGCGTTCGTTAAGGTCGTGTTCGTGCTCTGGCTGGTGGCGTGCGTCGCGGGCATCATCGCGGCGGCACGGTTCCGGCGGCGTGCCCGCCGCTACTGGCAGTCAGGGGCGGCTGACCAGTGGCGCCAGCACCAGTGGCGCGGCGGGTTCCGCTAGGCCGACGCTGGATGACGGGCGCCCTGCTCCCCGGGTGCCGCCGCTACTTGTGTGCCGCCACCTTGTCGACGTGACAGCCGACAGCCCCACCGACGCGATAGGTCCTCACGATGGGAGGCGGATTACCTCCCTTTGCCGCTCGCAATACGATGCGCGAGCTGATAAAGCGCTGCCGGACGTCATGGGGCCCGTACCGTACATTCAGGCGGAAATGCGTGACGAAGCGCTTATTGTAATTCCCGATGCTGTTCTGGAATATCACGATGGCGTATCCGCGCTGGACGACGCAGGAGGTCGTGGCCGACGCGCATCCGGTCAGTGTCAGCATCGCCGCTGCTGACAGGGCTGCGGCAACTAGTACTTTGGTTATCATTGACTTTGTCATCTGTTGAACAATCGCGGAGACGAACGCCTTGCCGAATAGCTTTCTTATGCCCAGCTGCCCTGGCTGATATCCATCCCGCGAGTTACGGGAGTTAGGCTGGCGCAAACTCACCTTAAGGAGCGGCGTTGCTGAACGAAGGCACGCCGGTCGGCGAACTGTCTGATCTGGTGGCCCGCCAGCGGGATGCGCACCTGCAGGCCGACCCTCCCGGCCGAGCCGGCTGGACAGCCTGCAGCGCTTCGCCCGGTACTTCGCGCAGGTCACCTTCATCGCCTGGGACGATCTCGAGCCGCCGGTGGTCGAGGTGTCCGATGCCGGAACCTCGCGAGGAAGCCGGGCGAGGAAAGACGGCTCGACCAGCACAGATAGCGGGTAACGCGACGCGGCCCGGTGCTGCGATCAGGCGGAGGCCGCCTGCCGCGCGGGCTGCGCCTGCAGCGCTGGCGGGCAGTCGAGGCCGCAGTGCAGCAGCGGACGCCGCCCATCACCGGCCGGCGTGACCGCGGCTGGGAGCGGGTTGCGGATGGTGACGGCGGCCAATGCGGCACCAAGCAGGCAGAGGCCGGCCGAGATGAAGGATGCGGTGCGGAATCCCGCGGAGAACAGGTCGGAGTTCAGGTACGCGGCCCCGGTCAGGCCCGCCGCGGCGGGGAGCACCGCCACCGCGATCAGCCCGGCCGCGCGGGCGACATCGTTGTTGACCGCCGACGCCGCGCCGACGTTCTCCGGCGGCGCGGCGGCCAGAACAGTGGTGGTCAGCGGCGCCACGTTGGTGGCCAGACCGAGCCCGAAGACCAGCACGGCGGGCAGCACCTCGGTCAGGTAACTGGCCGAGTGACCAATCCTGGCGAACAGGGCGAGCCCCACCGCGATGATGACCGGTCCCACGGTCATCTGCAGCCGGGGGCCGATCTTCGCGGCGAGCGCGCCGGACCGCGCGGACAGGGCCAGCATGATCACGGTGACCGGAAGCAGCGAGATGCCGGCCTCCAGGGCCGTGTAGCCCGAGACCTGCTCCAGCTGGATGGGCAGCAGGAACAGCACACCGCCGAGCGCGCCGTACACCACGAAGGTGACCGCGTTCGCCGCGCTGAACTGCGCCGATGAGAACAGGCTGAGCGGCAGCACCGGCATTCGCGCACGACGCTCGCGCAGCACGAACGCGATGAGCAGGACGGTCCCGCCGACCAGAGCGGCGACGGGGCCCGGCCTGTTCCAGCCCGCGGACGGCCCGTCGATCAGGCCGTAGGTGACGCCGATCAGGCCGAGCGTGACCAGTGCGCCGCCCGCGAAGTCGACCCGGCCAGTCGCCGCCTCGGCCTTGGACTCAGGCACGTGCCGCCACGCCACCGCGACCACGAGCACGGCGAGTGGCAGGTTGATGGCGAAGATCAGCCGCCACGACGCCGCCTGGATCAGCCAGCCGCCGAGGAACGGCCCGATCGCCGTACCGACGCCGGCGAAGCCTGACCACGCCCCGATCGCCTTGCCGCGATCGTCGGGGTGGAAGGACGCTTCGATGATCGCCAGGCTTCCCGGCGTGAGCAGCGCTGCTCCGACGCCCTGCAGCGCCCGCGCGGCGATCAGCATCGGACGAGCTCACGGCCAGGCCGCACAGGACGGAGGCGAGCGCGAACCAGACGACACCGATCTGAAATACCAGCTTGCGGCCGTACCGATCACCAAGGGCGCCGGCGACCAGCAGCAGGCCGGCCAGGGTGAGCGTGTACGCGGTCACGACCCACTGCAGGTCGGCCAGGCTGGCATTGAAATCACGGCCGATGGCCGGAAGCGCGATGCCGACGACGGTTGCGTCGATGGACGCCAGTGCCGACCCGAGCACGGTCGCGAACAGCACCCAGCGGCCTGGGGCGCTTGCCAGCCGCAGCCCGGGGCGCTGGTCCGCGGGCGCGGACTCGGGAGAGGCCGGATCCTGGGGCATAGGGCCAGTGTGGCGCATCGGCCCCGTGGTAGGCAGCAGCCCTGGCTCGCGGACCGGCCGGCCCGCTGATTAGGGTGGCTGTATGGGTCCTGTTTCCCGCGGCTTCCACGGCCGACGCGCCCAGGCTCCGGACCAGGCGGGGCGGGTACCGCCAGGCCAGTACGTGACGAAGGACTTCCCGGTCCTTTCGGCCGGCCCGACCCCGCGTGTCTCGGTTGACCAGTGGACGTTCTCGCTGACCAAGGGCCGCGAGCTGCTCAAGTCGTGGACCTGGCCTGAGCTGCGGGCGCTGCCGGCCGACGACGTCACGGCCGACATTCACTGCGTCACCCGCTGGTCCAAGCTCGACACGCGGTGGGATGCCGTCTCGGTGGATACCCTGCTCGCCCAGCTTGGGCCGGACGCGCCGGACGCGCCGTACGTGCTGGCGTTCTGCGACGGCGGCTACACCACGAACCTTCCCACCGCCGATGTCACCGGCGGCCGGGCCTGGGTTGCGTTCGGCTACGATGGCGAGCCGCTCGAGCCTGAGCACGGCGGTCCCGCGCGCCTGCTGGTGCCGCACCTGTACTTCTGGAAGAGCGCCAAGTGGGTGCGTGGCCTGCAGTTCCTCGACCGCGACGAGCCTGGCTTCTGGGAGACCTACGGCTACCACATGTACGGAGACCCATGGCGGGAACAGCGGTACGCCGGAGACTAGGCTGGCAGGTCGCCGCCGTCGCGCAGGTGCGGCAGGAAACCGCCTCGGCCGCGACGATCGGCCTCACGCTGCCTGACTGGGCCGGCCACCGGGCCGGGCAACACCTGGACGTCAAGCTCACCGCCGATGACGGGTACACCGCCGAGCGCTCGTACTCGATCGCGTCCGCGCCCGGCGAGCCGGTCGAGATCACGGTGCAGCGCCTGGAGGATGGCGAGGTCTCGCCGTACCTGGCGGGCGAGCTGCAGGCCGGCGATGAGATCGGCGTGCGCGGCCCGATCGGCGGGTACTTCGTCTGGGAAGCTGGCCAGGCGCAGCGCCCGCTGCTGCTGGCGGCCGGCGGCTCCGGAATCGTCCCGCTCCGAGCGATCCTGCGGCACCGCAGCCGCAGCGGCGCCTCGGTGCCTGCCAGGCTGCTTTACTCGGTGCGATCGCTGCCCGACGTCATCTACCGCGGCGAGCTTGACGGCTATCGCGAGGACGTCGCCGTGACCTATGCGCTGACCAGGAACTGGCCGTCCGGCTGGACCGGTCCGACCGGGCGGGTGGACGCCGCGCTCCTGGCCGAGGTCGCCTGGCCGGCCGGGCGGGACCCGATCGCGTTCGTCTGCGGGCCGACCAGCTTTGTCGAGTCGATCGCCGACGGCCTGCTCAAGCTGGGCTACCCGCCGCAGCTTGTGCGGACGGAGCGATTCGGCGGAACGGGAGGTACCTGATGGACACGCTGGACGGCAACGCGATCGGCGGCCTGCTGCATGAGGTATTCGGCATGGAGATGACCGCGGCTACCGGGATCTGCGCGGCCTGCGGCGCGGCCAGGCCGGTGGCCGAACTCGTGGTCTACCTGGGCGGCCCGGGCACCGTCGTACGCTGCCCCGCCTGCTCGGCCCTGCTGATGGCCATCGTCAGGGTGCGCGAGATGAACTGCGTCGACCTGCTCGGCCTGGCCAGCCTCAGCTGACTACACGATCGGGGTCTGGTGCCCGGCCCAGTACTTGTCCCGCAGGACGCGCTTGTACAGCTTGCCCGTCGGATACCTGGGCAGGTCGGAGACGAAGTCAACGGACTTCGGGCACTTGAAATGCGCCAGCCTGGCCCGGCAGTACTCGATCAGTTCGGCGGCGAGGTCCGGCCCGGCGCTCGCCGGGTCGGCCGGCTGCACCACCGCCTTGACCTCCTCGCCCAGGTCCTCGTTGGGCACGCCGATCACCGCCACGTCGAGGACGGCGGGATGCCCGGCCAGCAGATTCTCGGGTTCCTGGGGGTAGATGTTGACCCCGCCAGAGATGATCATGTAACTCTTGCGGTCAGTGAGGTAGAGGTAGCCATCCGCGTCGACATGGCCCACGTCGCCGACCGTGCTGGCGGTGCCATCAGTGCTGCGGCCCTGCTCGGTCTTGACCGGGTCATCGAAATACTCGAATGCGGTCGCGCCGCGGAACCAGATCGTCCCGTCTGTTCCGATCGGGCGGGGGTTGCCCGCGTCGTCGAGGATGAGCACCTCGCCGAGGATGGGGCGGCCCACGGTGCCGGGATGGGCGAGCCACTGGACGGAGTCGCAGAACGTGAAGCCGTTGGCCTCGGTGGCACCGTAATACTCGGTGATGATCGGGCCGAGCCAGTCGATCATGGCCTGCTTGACGTGCACCGGGCACGGGGCGGCCGCGTGCACGATGCACTCGAGCGACGAGGTGTCGTAGCGTGCCCTGACCTCCTCAGGCAGCCTGAGCAGCCGGCTGAACATCACCGGCACCATCTGGCAGTGGGTGACGCGGTAACGCTCGACCAGCGCCAGCCACTGCTCGGCGTCGAAGTGCTCCATCACCACCGTCGTGGCGCCGAGCCTGATCGCGCTCGACACGCTGGCCTGCGGCGCGGAGTGGTAGAGCGGGGCCGGGTTGAGGTAGGTCATGCCGGCCCGGAAACCGAACATTTGCTGCACGAACTGGAGCACGGGGAGCGTCTCGCCCGGCGCGGAGCCCGGCAGGTCGCGCAGGATGCCCTTGGGCTGACCGGTCGTGCCCGACGAGTACAGCATGGCCGCGCCGAGCGACTCATCGGCGACCGGCGTGTCCGGGTGGCCGGCCACCGCGGCCTCAAAGGATTCCCAGCCCGCGGGCGGCTGCCCGGTACCGGCCATCACCAGGCGCTCGAGTTCCGGGCTCATCGCCGCGGCGGCATGCGCGACCTCGCGCTTGGCGGCCGAGCTGAACAGCATCCTGCTGCGTGAGTTGGCGAGGATGTAGGCCACCTCGTCGGGCTGCAGGTAGGTGTTGATCAGCGTGAAGTACAAGCCGGTGCGCTCGGCGCCGCCCTCGATCTCGAGCAGCGTGGGGTGGTTCTCCATGAAGACGCAGATATGGTCTCCCCGCCGCAGCCCGGCAGCACGGAGCAGGTGCGCGACCCGGTTGCTCCTGGCTTCGTACTCGCCGTAGGTCACGGTTTCGCCTGATCCGCCCATGATGATGGCCGGCTGGTCGGGGTGCTCACGTGCGTACCGGGCTGCGTACACGCTGGTCCTTCATCCGTGCGGTCGGACACGTGCTGTCGACGTTACAGCGGTGGCCCGGTGTGCCAGACTATGCCACTGACAAATCCGGCGGCGGAGGCAGGAATGGCGGACGCAGGAATGGCTGAGGCACCGCAGGTTCTCCCCGGCGTGGACCCGACGCAGCCGAGTGCGGCGCGGATCTATGACCGCCTGCTCGGCGGTGTGAACAACTTCGAGCCTGACCGGGCGGCGGCGGAGCTGATGAAGGCGATGGCCCCCGAGCTCGTGGACGCTGCTTTCGCCAACCGGGGTTTCCATCAGCGGGCGGCCAAGTGGATCGCGGAGCGCGGCGTCAGGCAATTCATCGACCTCGGCTCGGGCCTGCCGACGGTCGGGAACACGCACGAGGTCGTCAGGAAGGTGCACCAGGACGCGCGGGTCGTGTACGTCGACAACGACCCGATGGTGCAGGTCTACGGCTCGCACTTGCTGGCCGGCGATGACCGGGCGGCGGTCGTGCTCGCGGACCTGCGGGATCCGGACTCGGTCCTGGGCTGCGAGGCGGTCGGCCGGCTGATCGACTTCGCCGAGCCCGCGGCTGTGCTGATGACCGCCGTGTTGCATTTCGTGTCCGACGAGGACGATCCGGCCGCCCTGGTTGCCCGGTACGTCGCCCCGCTGGCCGCGGGGAGCTACATCGCAGTGTCGCACCTGACCGCCGACAACAAGCCGCCGAAGGCGGTCGAGGCGATCCGCGAGGCGGGGCGGCGATCGGCGGGCGGTAGCTATCCTCGGTCGCGTGCCGAATTCCGGCGGATCATCGGCGAGCTCGAGGTGATCCCGCCGTTCGATGGTGCCGCACCCGACGTGACCTGGGTCGGCCTGTGGAATTGTGAGGATCCGCAGCTAGCGGACTCGGAGGGATCCCGCTGGCTGTACTGCGCCGTGGGCAGGAAGGGCTAGCTAACCGGGGTCCGCGCAACGCGCCCGGAGATGCCCCCCAGCATCATCCGGGCACGTTCACGCGCCTGGAGCCGGCCACTTCCTGGCCGCGAGGCTGCCGTGACGGCGCCAGCGCGTCCAGGTTCCCCAGGGCCGCTCCTGTTCCCCCTCACCGGTGCTTAGTCTCGATCACCGAGTTACCTCAGATAACACGGCAGGCGTGCAGTGAGGGTGCGGCGCATGTGGAGATGACATGTGGAACGAGCGGTGGGCGGATTTCGTTTTCACCTGGCCGCGCCCGGTATGGTCGCCGACACGGCCGGCTGGGCGGGCTCGGCTGGCCGCCGGGGGAGTAGGAACGCGAGTACGAGGCCGATGAGCACGAGCACCAGCATCGTGGCAAGCGCGATGCCAAACTTGCCGGTCGGATGTGTGACAGCCACGAGGATCGAGCCCACCAGCGCCGTGCCGAGCGACGACCCGAGATTGGAGACGCTGCGGGACAGGCCGGAGATGTCCCCCTGGTCGGCATCGGGGAAGCTGGACTGGACGACATTGACCGACGAAGTCAGCATGACGCCGATGCCCGCGCCGAACAGCAGCAGCCCAGGGACCCAGGTCCAGACCGCCGAGTGAGCCCTGACCAGGGCAAGCAGCAGGATCATCCCGATCGCGGTGATCGCGAATCCAGCCACGATCAGCCATCGCTGCGGGTGCCGCCCGGCGAACCGGTCGGCGCCGGCCGAGGTTGCCAGGATGCCGATCGTGGCCGGAGTCAGCAGCAGGCCGGTCATGACCGCGTTGTAGCCGTCGACCTCCTGGAGATAGACCGAAATGACGAAGAACGATCCCTGCAGGGTCAGCCACTGGATCAGCTGGGTGCCCAGGCCCAGGTTGGAGACCTTGTTGCGGAACAGCCGCAGCGGCAGCAGCACGTCCCTGTGCTTCTTCTCGCGCGCGCGGATATGCAGGAAGAACCACAACAGGAACAGGGCGCCGATCGCCACGAAGATCCAGATCGGGGAGATCGAACCCTTCGGTATCACGACCGTGTCGCCGATGGTGAAATTCTGCCGGGACGCGCCGAAGCCGTAGGTCCTGGACTGGAGCAGGCCGAGCACCACGAAGAACAGCCCGGCGGCCGACAAGATCGCGCCGGTCAGGTCGAATCGCGGCACCGGTCCTGGGCTGGCCGGGTCGGAGATCTTGCGGGCGAGCACGATGATCCAGCCCACGACCAGTACCTGCAGCCCGAACGACGCTCGCCAGCTGATCGCGCTGGTGAGCAGGCCGCCGATCAGGGGACCGGCGGCCGCCCCCAGGCCGCCCGCGCCGCTGACCACGCCGAAATACTTGGCGCGCGTCTTGATGTCGGGGAACGCGACGGTGATCAGGATGTAGATCGGGGGGATCATGAGCGCCGAGCCGATGCCCTCGAGCAGCGAGTACCCGATGATCAGCAGCGTGATGCCCTGGGCCGCGAGTGCCAGCAGGCCGCCGGCGCCGTAGACGGCCAGGCCGATCAGGAAGCACCTTTTGCGGCCCCAGATGTCGCTCAGCTTGCTGCCGGGGATCATCAGCGCCGCCATCGTCAGCGTGAACAGCGTGATCGCCGTCTGCACGCCGGCGACTGTCGTGCCGAGGTCCTTCGCGATCGCACTGATCGCGACGTTCATGTTCGAGGCCGCGTAGGTGGCGATGAACTGGGCCAGGGCCAGCGGCAGGACCATGGCCCGCGCGGCGCGCGCCGAGTCGTCGCTGAGCATGCGGCTAGCTCTCCTGCAGCATCGCGCCGAACAGCTGCTCGTAGCGGAGCAGGTGCCGGTCGCCGACGTAGTGCTGGCTGACGTAGGAATGCGCCGCCTGGCCCATCCTGTCGGCCTCGCCGGGGTTGTCGAGCAGGACGCGGACGGCGATCCCGAATGCCGCCAGATCGCGCGGATCCGGCAGCAGGACGCCCGCGCCCTGGGGAATCTGATCGATAATCCCGCCGACCGCCGAGCCGACGACCGGGCGGCCCTTCCACATGCCTTCCGCGACGGTCAGGCCGAAGCCCTCGGCGAGACTCTTCTGCACGATGACGCTGGCGTGCCGCTGCAGCGCGTTCACCATCGCGGCGTTCTCGTCCGCGTCTTCGAGCGGCAGCGTCACCAGCATGACCCTGGCCCGGGCCGCGGCCGGGAGCTCACGCCATCTCAGCAGGCAGTCGGCGAAGACCGCGGCGCCCTCCGGGTCGTCGGTGACACCGGCGACCGCCGGGCCGGCCAGCAGCAGGTAACCGGCGGCTTCGGGCACGACGTGGTCGGCGAACCCGCGCATGACGGCGGGGAAGTCCTTGAGCTTGTCCCAGCGGGACACCTGGATCACCAGCGGATCGTCCGGGCCAGGCAGTGCCTCCGCGGTGACCTGGGCGGTCCCGCTCACGTGACCAGGACGGCCCTCGCGGCGCAGGAAGGACGTCGGCTCGTGCGGAGTAGCCCCGTCCAGCACCCCGATGCTGGCCAGGATGCCGCGCACGGTGTCGTCGTCCAGGAACTGGTTCTTCGGCGAGAACGGGTCGATCGACGGTGGGATGATCGCGACCTTATCGGGCGGGATCCACGGCGGCACGTACTCCCGGCGGGAAAACACGAACCCCCGCGCGGAGGCGAGGTGCGGCTTCAGGAAGGACCACGCCGCAGCGGTCGCCTCGTTCTCCCAATCCACGCCGATATGACAGCGCCACGCGACGATCGCGCCGGCTTGGCTGAGGTACTCGGTCAGCCCGGCGGTCTGCGGGTCGTGCAGCAGGACCAGGTCGCCGGGCCGCACGTGGTCGAGCAGTTCGGCGGCGTTCGCGGCGAGCATCCGCGCGTAATGCCCGGCGTCTGCGGTGGTGAGCGGTCCGCCCGCGGTCTCGCCGTGGATCTGGTTGTGCAGGCGCTTGGTGATCACGAAGAACTCGGCGTCGCCGGTGATCACCATCCAGCGGCTCGCGATGTCGAGGTCGGCGGCGTAGCCGAGCAGGACCTGGAGCATCTCGGCGACCCCGCCGCCGACCGCGGTCGAGCTGACGTTCCACACCGTGCGGTTGCCGAGGCGCCCCCTGAACTGATCGGCGGCTCGCACCAGCCGGGAGAGCCGGTCGGCGCCGATCACCGGTTCCAGTTGGGCGACGGGACGTTGCGTGATCGCCACGGGCTCGGCCAGGCTCACGACGACACCTCCTGCGGCTGTCAGTTCGGCCGGCACCCGTTGGTGCCCGGCTTCGAGGAGCACGCTAAGAGTCGGCGCATGCCGCGGCGTCGTCCGCAGCGGGTGATTCGCTGACTCAGCCGCCGAGCAGGTAGCTGGCCAGCGCTGCCGGCTGCGACAGGGCATTCAGGTGACCGCCGGGCAGCACGTCGGCCTCGACGCCGAGCCGGTCGCGAGCCAGCTCCTGCTGGAAGGCGACCGGGAAGAACCGGTCGTCGGCGCCGGCCGCGGCCCTGATCGGCACGGCTGGCCAGGCGGCGAACTCGCAAGCCGAGGCGAACGCCGCGTCGGCCTCAGGTCGCTGATGCGGCTCGCCAGTCGCCGCGACATCCGGCGGGACGTCGTGCAGGAAGTACACGCCAGGTCGACCTCCCGGCCGTACCCGCCGCGGTCGGCAGCCAGCTCCCTGGCCTTGGCCCAGCCGGTGTTGTCCCACCACGCGTCGGCCGTCTCCCCGGGGCGGGGAATCATCGCATTCACGAACACCATCGCGCTGACCGGGATCTGTGCGGCGACTAGGGGCGCGGTGAATCCGCCGAGCGACTGCGCGACGAGCACGATCTCGCCCCCTCCGGCCGCCGCGGCGACCGCGAGCCTCGCATACTCCGCGAGCCCCGCGGCGGGATCGTCGCCAGGCAGGTCCACGGCGATCGCCTGGTGCCCGGCCGCCCGCAGCAGCGGGACCACGCGATGCCAGTACCAGGCCACTCCGCCGGCGCCGGGGATGAGGACAAAGGTTCGCTCGGGCGAGTCGCTTGACTGCCGTTCGCGTTGCGGTGATCGAGTCATGATCCTACATTAGGACTGACGAATAGCTTTTAACAACTCTCCTGCGCTAGTCTTGTCCGCATGGCCGATGCCCGCCACTATGACGATCCTTGCGGGGTTGCCCGCGCGCTCGACCTGATCGGCGACCGGTGGGCGCTGCTCGTCGTCCGCGAACTGCTCTTCGGGCCCAAACGATTCCAGCAGCTGCGCACGGGGCTCCAGCCGGTCAGCCCGAACGTACTGTCGCAGCGCCTGCGCGACCTGGAGAGTGCGGGCGTCGTCCGCCGTGACCTGCTCGACCCGCCCGCGAGCGTCACGGTCTACGCCCTCACCGAACGGGGCCGCTCGCTCGAGCCTGTGCTGCTCGCGCTGGGCCGCTGGGGCAGTGGCGAGCCGGTGCGCACCGGCCGCGAGCTCAGCGCCAGCGCCCTCCTGCTCGCGCTGAAGACCGTATTCGACCCGGACGCTGCCGTCGACGGCACGATCGCGCTCGGGGTGAGCGGGGACTGGTTCGAGGTAGTCGTCGCGGGCGGGACGATCGGCATCAGGCACGGCCGGGCGCGGCAACCGGATGTCAGCATGGAGGCGGACGTGCCGACGCTGCGACGGGTTGCGTTCGGGCGCCAGGGCATCGCGGACGCCGAGCGCGAGGGCCGCCTGGTCGTGACCGGCGATCGCGGGCTGGCCGACGGGTTCACGCGGATGTTCCCGGTCCCGGCCGATCGGCCGTGACCGGGTCTTTGCCGTTTGCCCAGATTCCAGTCCCCCGAACGCGGCGAGTCTTCTGCCATGGGGTTGTCGCAGGGCCGCCTGATCGTGGGCGCTCTGGCCGGCATCGTGATCGTGATCGGGCTGCTGTGGATCCCGGTGCTCGGTGACCGGTTCACCGCGTTCCTGAGCCGGACCGGGCCGCAGGCCGCGCCGAGGATACTGCTGGCCGGCGGCGGCCTGTTCGTGCTCGGCCTCATTGCCAAGGTGCCGCAACTCGAGTTCGCCGGCGGCAGCCTCGTCGGCCTGGTCGTGCTCGCAGTGCTCTACGACAACTACTAGGTAGCGCCAGCCGATCAGGACCGCGGCGGGTCGACGGGCAGCGACACCCGGAACCGGGTATCGCCTGGCTCGGATTCCACCCTCAGGTCGCCATGGTGCCGGTTCACCACTATCCGCCACGAGATGTCCAGGCCGAGGCCGGTGCCCTGGCCCACCGGCTTGGTGGTAAAGAAGGGCTCGAAGATCCGGCCCCTGATGTCCTCGGGCACGCCGGGGCCGGTGTCCGCGAATTCGACCAGCACCTGGTCGTCGGCGGCGGCGGTACGGACGGTGAGCGTTCCGACCTCTCCCATGGCGAAGACCGCGTTGTCGATCAGGTTGGTCCACACCTGGTTGAGCTCGGCGGGATAGGCAGGTATCCGCGGCAGTGACCGGTCGTAGTCCTTGACCACATTGATGCCTGGCCCGATCTTGGCGCCCAGCATCGCCAGGGTGGCGTCGAGCAGTTCGTGGACGTCGACCACCTGATACGGGGCGCGGTCGAGCTGGGAGTACTGGCGCGACGCTCCGACGAGCGAGGAGATCCTGGTGACCGATTCGGTGATCTCGTTCATCAGCAACTCGGTTTCCACGGTGTAGCCAAGCCACCTGATGGCATTCCCGAGCGCGTTCTCGGTATCGGTGTGCTCAGAAACGGTGGCGTCGACCTGGTCGAGCCAGTCCGAGTCGAGGCCGGCCTGGACGAAGGGCGGCGCGAGATCCCAGCCGCCGGGGATGCCCTTGTCGTCCAGCCAGTCCGCGACGGCATCCTCGGCGTCCGCGGTCTCGACCGGGCTCAGCGTCCTGACCTTCGACGCCCGCACGACCGCCTCTTCCTGCAGCCGGATCAGCATGGCCATGAACGGCGCGTCGTACCGGCCGGCGGCGAGCACGCCCAGCTTGGAGCGCATACCAGCGACGCGGTCGCGCAGCGAGCCGGTCGCCCGGACGGCGGCCGCGGCCGGGTTGTTCAGCTCATGGGTGAGCCCGGCCGACAGCGACCCGAGCGCAAGTAGCCGTTCCCGCTGGCCGATCGCCTCCTGGGTGTTTCTGGTGCCGAAGAATAGCCCTTCGAGCAGGTGAACGGCCATCGGGAACCATTCGTTCATCAGCTGCGCGAACCTGTCGGCGTCGAGCACGAAGAACCTGGAGCGCTCGAGTACGCGCATCGAGTTGTTATATACCTTGGGGACTTGGTCGCCGAAGTAGGCGAAGAACGCGCCGGTGTAGGCGCCGGGCGACGACGTCCTGCTGACCTCCACTTCGTCACCCCCGATCAGCCGTGACATCGCCAGGTTCCCGCGCAGCAGCACGTAAAGGAGTCGCGCGGGCTCGCCTTCGACGTAGACCTGGCCAGGTTCGGCCACCACCACCCGGCCATGCCGGCACAGCCAGGCCAGCTGCTCGTCGGTCAGCTTCTCGAACAGGAAGAGCTCGCGAAGCTCTGCCGGGCTGCAGGTGGCCGCGAACTCCTCCGCCGACGTCACAGCTTCTCCAGGTAACGGTGCACGAGCAGCACGGCCATCGCGCCTTCCCCGACGGCGGAGGCGACCCGCTTGGCCGACTCGGCGCGGGCGTCGCCCGCGACGAAGACGCCTGGCACGCTCGTTTCCAGGTGGTAGGGCGGCCGGTCGAGCGGCCAGCCTCGCGGCCGCTCGCCGTTAACCTGCAGGTCAGGACCGGATAGGACGAACCCGCGCTCGTCCCGCTGCACCACGCCCTCGAGCCAGCCGGTCAGCGGGGCGGCGCCGATGAAGATGAAAAGCCACTGCGCGTCGACCGTCTCGGTGGCTCCCGTTTTGCTGTCGCGCAGGGTCAGCTGCTGCAGGCGCCCGTCCCCATGGGCGCCGACGACCTCCGTGCCGGTGCGGACATCGATCACCGGATTGGCGTCCACCTGCTGGATGAGGTAGTGGGACATCGACGTCTCGAGCGAGGACCCGCGCACCAGCATCGTGACCGACCGGGTGGACCTGGACAGGTAGACGGCGGCCTGGCCCGCCGAGTTCGCGCCGCCGACGATGTAGATGTCGCTGCCCGCGCAGCTGGCCGCCCCGGTCAGCGCCGAACCGTAGAAGACGCCGCGGCCGGTCAGCTCGTCAAGGCCGGGCACGGCCAGCTGGCTGTAGGCAACGCCGGTGGCGAGGATGACCGTATGGGCGTCGATTGAGGTTCCGTCGCCGAACCGGACCGTCCGGGCCGACCCGTTTACCTCCAGCCCCGTGACCTCGCGTGCGGTCAGCAACTCGGCGCCGAATTTGGCGGCCTGGCGCCTCGCGCGGTCGGTCAGTTGCGCACCCGAGACGCCGTCGGGGAAGCCCAGGTAATTCTCGATCCTGGAGCTCTGCCCGGCCTGCCCGCCGGTGGCCGTTCGCTCGATCAGCACCGTGCGCAGGCCCTCTGACGCGCCGTAGACGGCCGCACCAAGCCCGGCTGGCCCGCCGCCGATGACGATCAGGTCGTAGAACTCCTCCGACGGAGTGGTCGCGAGCCCCACCCGGCCGGCCAGCTCGGCGTCGGACGGCTCGACCAGGGCGTCGCCGTCGGGCGTGATCACGACCGGAAGCGCCAGTCCGTCCGCCCCGGCCGCGCTGAGCAGCCTGCGGCCCTCAGGCTCGTCGGAGGCATACCAGCGGTACGGGATCTGGTTGCGGGCCAGAAACTCGCGTACCTGCGCCGACCGCGCCGACCAGCGATGGCCGACGAGCTTCGTCTCGGGCACCGGACGATGGTCGGAGGACAGCCAGGCGTCAAGCAGCGCGTCCACCACGGGGTAGAGCTTCTCCTCGGGCGGATCCCAGGGCTTGAGCAGGTAGTAATCGAGATCGATCACGTTGATCGCGTCGATCGCCGCGCTGGTGTCCGCGTACGCGGTCAGCAGCGCCCGCCGGGCCCCTGGATAGACGTCCATCGCCTGCTCGAGGAATTCCAGGCCGTTCATCTCCGGCATCCGGAAGTCGGCCAGGATGATCGCGACGAGATCTCCGCGCAGCTTCATCTGCCGCAGTGCGTCGAGCGCCGCCTGGCCCGACTCGGCCCGGACGATCCTGTGCCGCTCGCCGTACCGGCGCCTGAGGTCCCTGGCTACCGCGCGCGAGACCGAGGGATCGTCGTCCACGGTGACGATCGCTGCCCGCGCTGACGGCTCCTTGCTGGTCACGTTTGCATCACCTGCTGCTGGCCGGCTCGCCTGATCCATCTCGCCAGTCTGTCCTCGCGACCCGGCCAGAGACAACCCGGCCCTGGACTTAGAGCGCAGCTAACCGCGACGGCCGTCACACGGCGTTCTGGCGAGCCGCGAGCGCGATGAGCTCCCGCCGCCCGCCGAGGCCGGTCTTGAGAACCAGGCTCGAGACATGCGTCTGGACGGTCCGAGGGGAGATCAGCAAAGCCGAGGCAATCTCGGCGGTGGAGCGACCCTGGCCGATCAGCAGGAAGACGTCCATCTCGCGGCTCGTCACGCCCACCCGGCGTAGCTGCGGCGGGACTGCCGCGGTCCCGCGGCCGGAGCGGGGAACCCGCTCGCCCGCCCGCCGCAGCAGGCCGCGGCAGGCTGACGCAACCCGGGCATAGCCTGCTTCCTCCAGGTCAGGGACGGCATGCCAGAGCCAGGCGACAGGCTTCCCCCAGCCGTCGCGGAACGCGGCCGGCGCGATCAGCCGGTGCATGAAGTGGTTCCACCACGGCGCAGAGTTAGCGAACTCCGCCCGGCCGCGCTCGGCAAGCTCGTTCGCGCGATCCGGCTGGCCGGCCGCCCCGGCGAGTACCGCCTCGGCATAGGCCAGGCAGGAGCGGTTCCAGTGCGCGACCTCCGCGCCGGCCATCCTCGACTGCAGCACGGCGGCCTCGCCGTCTCGGCCGGAGATTGCCTCGAGCAGTGGCCAGTAGCCCCAGGCCAGGGACGGGGCGGTCAGCAGGTCCTGACGCCCGACCTCAATGGCATTGACACTTGCCTCGACAGCCGCAGGCAGGTCGTTGCGGAGGATCGCGGCCGTCACCCCGGCGTCGCCCCGGGTCGTGGTCAGCACCGACCGGTCACCTGCCCCGAGCCGCTCCGCCCGCGCGGCGATGGGGCCGACCGCGTCCAGGTTATTGCCGGTGGCGGCGATGCAGGCCTGGGCAGCCACCGCCATGGCCTCGACGCGGCGCATCTTGAGGCGCCTGGCCGCGTGCTCGCTTCGCAGGGCGGCTTGCAGCGCCTGGTCCAGGTCGCTGCCCAGGCTGAGCGCGTTCGCCAGCTGCAGGTCGAGCACGGCGGTCGTAGAAACCGCGCCGGACTCTGCCGCCAGGCGGCGTGCCTCTTTCAGCCGGCCGGATCCGGCATCCTCGAGCATCTCGATGGTCCCGAGTTGGTGCAGGGCCTGGATTCTCCTGACGGGCAGGTCGTTCTGGGATGCGATCTCGTACGCGCGCCCGAAAGCGTCGCTTGCGGCCTTCGTGTCGTGTACTCGCTCTACGCGTCCGATCACGTCCAGTGCCTCGCACGCTGCCTCGGCGGCGTAGTTGGTCAGCCCGGCGGTTTCCGCGGTCGCGAGTGCGCGACGCGCGAGCGTCAGGGCGCGGTCGCCGTCATCGGCGTCGATGGCGCACCGCGCGATCACCGCGTCGGCCCAGCCGCCCAGCGACGGATCGGGCGTCCCGGCGGCCAGCTCACGGGCGGCGGCGATCTCCAACTCGGCTAGCTGCAGGCGATCTCCCGCCGACAAGGTGCGGGCGACCCTGAGCCGGACCTCGGCCTTGCGCTGCTGGGACGCGCCGACCGCGTCGAGTTCGGTGATCAGCCGCTCGGCAGTGGGGATGAGACGGTCGGAGTCGCCGGCCAGCATGAGCACCTGGACAAGCGTGTCGTCGATCTCCGCCAGCAGCTGCTGATCGGCCGACGGCATATCGGCGATCATCACCCTGGCCCGGCAGAGCGAGGCGTCAGCGC
Organism: uncultured Actinomycetota bacterium; assembly: GCA_963720595.1. Lineage (GTDB taxonomy): Bacteria > Actinomycetota > Actinomycetes > Streptosporangiales > Streptosporangiaceae > Chersky-822. The sequence continues at coordinate 962,227 of CAVRFY010000002.1, forward strand.
TGGTCAGCGCTCCTTGCTGCAGGGAACGGCGGCTGGCCTCCAGCACCAGAGCGGCGGCGCGGGCTGGTTCGCCGGCCGCCTCGAACAGGTCCGCCGCGAGCTCGCACCACGGGCCGGGCAGGCCGGGATGCGCGGCCTCGATCTCGGCCGCGGCGCGCGCTGCCTGCCTGGCGCGGATCGGAGGCAAGGTGTCCGACACGATCGCGTCCCTGGTCAGGCAGTGCCTGAACCGAAACGCCGAGGAGTCGGGGCACGGCTCGACGAGCTGCGCCTCCTGAGCATGGCCGAGGGCGGCCAGTACGTCCCGTTCTGGCGCCTCAACCATCCCAGGTATCAAGGTCCAGTCGAACTGGCGGCCGAGCACTGCCGCCGCGACGACGACGTCGACCACGGGCCTGCCGAGTGCGGCCAGCCGGTGCCGGACCGAATCGGCGATGGAGACGGGCACGCCCGTCTTGATCTGTTCCTCGGCCTGCCAGAACGAGCCGTCGTGCACGAGCTCGCCGGACGAGATCGCGGCCGCCAGGATCTCCTCGACTGCGAAGGGCAGTCCGTCGGTGCTCGCGATCAGCCGGTCCAGGATCTGGTCGGGCACCGTCTCCTGGCCGAGGCATTCCCCCGCCATCTGCCTCACATCGGCGTCCGGCAGGGTGCGAAGCTCGATGACGGTGGCGGCTCGGCGGGAATGGATCGACTGGACTAGCTCAAGAGCGGCCGACGGCTCACTGTCGCGAAGCGTGCCGACGCAGAGCAGCCGCTCGCCCGCCACGTTGTCCGTCAGGTACTCGACAATCGACAGGGTTTCGGGATCGGCGAAGTGCAGGTCCTCGAGCAACAGCAGCGTGCCCTTGCCCTGCTGGCAGGTGAGCAGGCGCAGGAATGCCTCGCCCAGGACCAGCGGCGACATCTCCGCCGCCTGCTGGCTTGGCTGACCGTAGTCCGGGACGATCGATGCCAGCGCTGGCCGGTATTCGGCTAGTCCGGGGGCATCTGGCGTCCCGATCGTGCGCGCGAGCATCATCGCCGCCTCGATGACGGGCCGCAGCGGCACCGGGCTCGCGGCCTGGACCGCGCGGCCGACGGCGACCGTGAAGCCGCGCGCGGACGCGAGGCAGGCCAGTTCCCTGGCCATACGCGACTTCCCGACCCCCGGTTCGCCGGTCAGGAACAGCACCTCGCCGCCCTGATCGGCGCGCTCAAGCGACGCCCTCATGGCTTCGAGTTCTGCGTGCCGGCCGACCAGGGCACGGCACTGGATCGACCCCATCAGATAGAGCCTATCCGCTACTTACAGTGATGGGTCGAGTGTGGTCCGTCACAAAAAATGCGGATCGAGCAAGCCGCCAGCGCCGGCGGGCGCAGGTCAGGGGCGATCCGGCCGGGGGGCACTCCGGTGCCTGGCAAGGCCGGCGGCCAGTGCGGCGGCCGAGGCGGCGCCGAGTCCGGCAACCACCGCGGTGGCCGCCGGGATGGCGTATCCGCTGGCGAGGACGGAGACGGTGAAGGCGGCATAGGCGGCGATGATCAGGGTGCCGGTAATCCGGCCGAGACCGCGGTGCCGGTAGGCCAGGGCCAGTACTGCGGCGCTCAGCATGACGTACCAGACCGTAATGAGGATGGCCTGGCCATTCGGCTGGCCCAGGCCGAGCACCGCGGCCGGCACCAACAGCCCGGCGACGACGTTGAGCGTGTTGCTGTTCAGGGCGGTGCTGAGGGTCGCCGCGGGTCGGCCGCGGGCGGCCAGGTAGACCGCCGCGACCGCGTTCGGCAGGCTGGTCACCGCGGCCAGGACCAGGCCGCCGACGACGATCTCGGGCACTGCCCAGCGGGCGCCGAGTACCGAGGCCGCGCGTTCCATCGTGACGCTTGCCAGGATCACGACGACCAGCGCAGCGGCAGCGGTCACCGCGTCGGTCCAGCGGCCGGCAGCGGGCCGGATCGCGTCTTCAAGCTCGACTTCCTCTTCCGAGATGGCCGACCGTAGCCACGCGGCCCACGAGGCGGGAACCGGCAGCCGGTCCACGCCGCGGCCTTCGCGCCCTAGGACCAGCACATACACCGCCAGCACGGCAACGGCCAGCGCCAGGCCCGCGGCGGCGGGCAGCCAGCCGAGCACGGTCAGCAGGCAGATGGCCGCCACCCATAGCGCGACCGCCCCGCCGAGCAGCACGACCTTGCGGTGCAGCCTGATCCGCCCCGCGACGACGGCGCCCAGGCCGAGCAGCGCGGCGAGATTGAAGACGTTCGACCCGAGTACCACCCCGGCCCCGACTCGCTGCTCGTGATGGGCCACGGCCGTCACGGCAGCGGTCACCTCCGGCGCGTCGGCCGCGAGCGCGGCCACGATCCCGAGCAGCGCCTCGGACATGCCGAGCCGCTCGCCCACCCGCTCCAGCCGCGAGACCAGGACCAAGCTGGTCAGCAGGCTGACGGCGGTGCCTGCCGCGAACGCGGTTACTGCCGCGACACTGGACATAACCGCGCCGCCCCGCGCACGTCAGCGGCCGGGCAGAAAGATCTGCCGCGCCTCGCGGAGCGCGTAACCGACGATGACCAGGGCCGCCAGCGGGTCGGCCCACCACAGGCCGGCAGTGGCATTGAGTGCCAGGCCGGCCAGGACTGCTGCGGCCAGGATCCCGTCGACTAGCGTGACCCGCCCCTCGGTAAGCAGGACCGGATTGCCCAGCTCATGTCCGGTTTTTGCCTTGCCGGCGGCCAGCGCAAACATGACGCAGGCGGTGACGGCCGTCCAGCTGATCCCGAGCGGGCTTGGCCGTGGGTGGTAGCCAGCCGCGAGGACTATCGCCGACTGCACGGTCAGGTAGAGCGCGAGGACCAGGAAGGCGCCGCCGATCAGCCGCAGCGCGCGGCGCTGGCGGTCTGCCCCGGTGCCGGCTAGTTCCCACAGCACGACCGTGCTGGCCCCGATCTCGATCAGGGAGTCAAGCCCGAATCCGGCCAGCGCGACCGACCGGGCGCCGACGGCGGCGACGGCCAGGACGATGATGCCGGCCACGTTCCAGCCGAGGGTGATCCCTTCCAGCACCCGTCCGCGCCGCAACAGCAGCCCGGATCTAGCCGCAGCCTGCCCGGCGAGCTGCTCGGCGGTCATCGCTCCATGCTAGGTCCCGGCTGCGGTTCCTGCTGGCCGTGGTTACCCGGCTGCAGGCCGGCGATCCTCGCCTGCTGCTCATACAGCGCGAGGAAATCCTGGCCCCCCAGGCCGGTGCCGACCGCCGACTGGATCAGCTGGTAGACCGCTGCCGCCACCGGCATGGGCACCTCAAGCGACCGGGCCGCGCCGAGCCCGAGATCGAAGTCCTTGCGCAGCAGTTCGGTGGTGAACGTCGGCGTCCAGTCCCGCTCGATCAGGTCGCCTGCCCGCCGTCTGGTCCACTCCGAGCCGAGCACGGTCCCGTTCATGAACTGCAGGAACGCCGCGCGGTCGGTTCCGCCCTTCTCGGCCAGGGTGACCACCTCGACCAGCGCCTGGACCATGATGCCGAGGTAGAGGTTATGGCAGAGCTTCACGAGCCTGGCTTGCTCGCCCTCGCCCGCGTGCACGGCGGTGCCGGCGATCTGCTCCAGGTGCGGCCTGACCTGCTCGAAGACCGCCGCCGGTCCTGACGCGACGATGCACGCACCGCCGCGCGCCACGACATGCGGGTTGCCGCTGACCGGGGCAGCGAGGAACTCGGCCCCCGCCCGCTCGGCGGCCGCCCTGACCTGCGCCGACACCGGCTCGGAGACCGTCGAGCAGTCGACGATGACCTGCGGCACGCGCTGGCCGGCCAGCAGGCCGTGCTCGCCGCAGACCACTTCGATCAGGTCGTCAGGACGGGCCACGGTGACGAAGACGATGTCGCATTTGGCCAGGTCGGCGATCGTGTCCGCCACGGCGGCGCCCCGCGCAGCCAGCGGCGCGGTCTTCGAGCTGGTCCGGTTCCACACGGTGACCCGCTCGCCCGCGTCGATGAGCCTGGCCGCCATCGCAGCGCCCATCCGGCCCGTACCGAGCCAGCCGATGCTCGCGGTCTTCGCTGACATGCTTGTCCTCCTATGGTCGCGGCAGGTCGACCCCGGTCCAGTACCTGGTACCCGCCACGTAGAGCTGGTCGGCGGGGAACCTGGTCAGCAGCTGGCAACCGCCCGGCGTGACGACGACCTCCTCCTCGATTCGCGCGGCGGCCGATCCGTCGGGAGTGGGCCAGTAGGTCTCGATGGCGAAGACCATGCCCTCGCTCAGCTCGACCGGGTGCTCGAACGAGTGATACCGGCTCATCAGCGGCCGTTCCCAGTTGGACAGGCCGAGGCCGTGGCAGTATTGCAGGCCGAACGCCTCCTCCTCGCTGCCGAAGCCGAATTCCGTCGCGGCAGGGAAATGCCGGACCACGTCGGCCGAGGTCGCGCCTGGCCGGATCTCGGCGATCGCGTTGTCCATGAACTCGCGTGCCCGGCGGTAGGCCTCGCGCTGCGCGGCATTGGCGCTGCCCACGTTCAGCGTCCGGTAGTAACAGGTTCGGTAGCCGTTGAAGGCGTGGATGATGTCGAAGTACGCGGTGTCGCCTGGCCGGATCAGCCGGTCAGAGAAGACGTGCGGATGCGGGCTGCAGCGTTCGCCTGAGATGGAGTTGACGGCCTCCACTTCCTCTGACCCGTTCTCGTACAGGTACCTGTTCACCAGCGCGACACAGTCGTTCTCCCTGATCCCCGGGCGCAGCGCGCGGTACAGCTCCTCATAGGCGCCGTCGACGAGCGCGGCCGCGTGATCGAGCAGCGCGACCTCATCGGCGGTCTTGATCGCGCGCACGTCCTGCATGAGGCCGTGACCGTCCTCCACCCGCAGCCCCGCGCGCTCCAGCGCCCGCAGCACGGGCAGCTCGACGACGTCCACGCCGACCGGCTCTGTCGCGAGGCCCGCATCGCGGAGCAGGCCGGCCAGCCGGTCGGCGTTGCCGGCCTCCACGCCGACGTACTCGGGGATCGAGCCGCGCCAGCTCGAGATCCCGGCCCGCCAGCTCGACTGCCCGAACCAAGGGGCGTATCGCTGATGCGTCCGCGCCGCCGAGCCGATGTCCCACAGGATCGGGTCATGGCCGCGCATCACCAGCGCGCATCGGAAGAACTTGTCCCTGGCCCAGTTGCCTATGTGGGTGGCGGTCGTATAGCGGATGTTGTTCATGTCGAACAAGATGAGCGCGCCGAGCTCGGATTTCGCGAGCGCCGCCTGCACCCGGCCGAACCGGTCGGCGCGCAGCCGCCCGAAGTCGACGCGCTGCTCCCAGTCCACGCCCGTGACGGCGCCTGGCGAGGCGATCGGGGTGGACTGGTCAGCCGCGCTGTAGAAGGGCGCGGGGTAGCTGGCGTTCATGACAGGCTCCTTCGGCGCTGAACAGGACAGGGGGCGGGTGGTAGATGTGGCGGGCGGTGGACGGGCGGGCGGCCGTCATACCGGCGAGTACTCGCCGGGCGCCGCTGGCGCGACGTCGGCGGCTGGAGCCGCGCCGGGCAGGCCGAGCCCGCGCCAGGCGGTGTCGACGATGGACTGGACGGACAGGCCGTACTTCTCGAACAAGTAAGGCGCGCTAGCCGCGCCCTCGGCGAACGTGTCCGGCAGGCCGATCCTGCGCAACGGCCGGCCGAGGCCGGCCTCCGCGAGCGCCTCCGCGACGGCGGACCCGAGCCCGCCGGTGGTCAGGTGGTTCTCCGCCGTCAGCACGATCCGGCACGCGGCGGAGACCTCGGCGACGGTGGCGACATCGAGCGGCTTGATGACCGGGACGTTCACTACGCGCGTGCCGACGTGGCCAGCGCGCAGGACCGCCGCCGCGGCCAGCGCGGGCGCGAGCATCATCCCGCTGGCGAACAGCGCCACATCGTCGCCGCTGGTGAGCACGTCGGCGTGGTCGAGCGACAGCCGGTGGTCGTCGTCGAAGATCAGCGGGATCTCGCCGCGCTTGAGCCTGACGTACGCCGGGCCAGGCAGGTCCACGATCGCGTCGCAGACCTGGCGGACCTCGACCGCGTCGGCGACGTCGATGACGGTCATTCCTGGGATGGCCCGCATCAGGGCGACGTCATCGATCGCCTGGTGGCTCGGCCCGCCCGGGCTGGAGATGCCGGGCATGAAGCCGATGATCCTGACCGGCAGCCCGGGATAGGCGACGGCGTTGACGATCTGGTCGAACGGCCTGCGGGTGGCGAACACGCCGAACGTGTGCACGAACGGGATGTGCCCGCAGCGGGCGAGCGCGGCGGCGACACCGATCATGTTTGCCTCCGCCATGCCCGCGTGGATGAACCGGTCCGCGAACTCCGCCTGGAACAGGTCGATCTCGCACTGCCTGGTCAGGTCGCCGCTCAGGCAGACAACGTCCTCGCGGCGCCGCGCCAGGTCGGCGAGGGCCCGGCCGTAGGGCTTTTCCGCGATCGGGTACGGCGGCTCACGCATCGAAGTCCGCCGCCCGCCCGGCCAGCCGGCTAGTCAGCTCGCCGACCGCTCGGGCCGCGAGATCCGGCGGCAGCTTGATGAAGTGGCCGTCGGCATCGGGCGGCAGGCAGTCCAGGCCGTGCGCCGTCGACGTCCGGCAGATCACGATGACCGGCCGTCCGCCCGATGGTGCCCGGTCGAGCGCCGCGGTCACGGCACCGGCATCATGCCCGTCAAGCTCGACCGGCTCCCAGCCGAACGAGGCCCACTTCGCGGCGATCGGCTCGATGGTCGTGATCGTGTCGACAGGCCCGTCGACCTGGGAGTTGTTGGCGTCGAGCAGCACGGTCAGCCGGTCAAGGCGGTGGTGCGCGGCGAACATGGCCGCCTCCCACACCTGGCCCTCCTCCAGTTCGCCGTCGCTGAGCAGCGCATAGGTTCGCGCGTCCCGGCCGCGCATCCGGTCGGAGAGCGCGAACCCGGCGGCAGCGGACAGCCCCTGGCCGAGCGAGCCGCATACGTAGTCGACGACGGGCGTCCGCTCGGTCCCGATCGCCTCAAGCGCGGACCCGTCCTGCCCGTAGCCGTCCAGCGCCTGCTCGGGGATCAGCCCGGTCTCGGCGGCCGCCGCGTAGAAGGCGATCACGTAGTGACCTGGTGAGCAGACGATGCGGTCGCGCCCGGGACGGGCGACGGAGAACAAGGCGGCGACCTGCTCGGCCGAGGACAGCGCCTGACCCAGGTAGCCGAAGCCCTGCGGCGCGATCATCCGGATCGCCGCCAGCCTGATCCGGTCCGCGAGCGTGGCAGGGTCGCTGACCGTCCAGTGCGCCCCCGGCTCGGACGCCCGCGCGAGGTTGCTCACGGCGCCACAGTGTGGCTAACTGGCATAGCCACATTGTCACTTTGCGGTCTGGGGGTGTCAACGCCGCCGGGCCGCCAGGCAGCGCCGTCCCGCTGCCGGTGCGGAGGACCTGCATGGCCGAGCCAGTCCCGGCGTCGCGCGAGCCGCGCCGCCGTCCGCGCGCGGTCGAGCTCGCCGGAATCGAGCCGCTCACCACGACTCGGCTGGCCGACGACGTCGCCGGGCGGATCCGCAGCCTGATCGTCAGCGAGCAGATCGCCGCCGGCTCCCGCCTGCCGTCGGAGCGCGAGCTAGCCCAGCGGTTCGGGGCCAGCCGTCCGACCGTCAGCCAGGCGCTGCGCAGCCTGTCGCTGATGGGACTGGTCGAGGTCAGGCACGGGTCGGGCGCCTACGTCATCCGGCGGCCGGAGACCATGGTCGCCGCGTCGGTCAGCCTGATGCTCGACCTCGATGAGCGCTCGGTCGACCAGCTGATGCGGCTGCGCCTGTGGCTGGAAGCCATCGGCACCCGTGAATCAGCCACCCGCGACCCGGGGCTTGACCAGCAGGAGGTGGCGGCCATCGGATCCGCCCTGGCCAGGCTGCGGGAGGTCGGCGGGCGTACCTCGGCGCTGATCGCCGCCGACACGGTCTTCCATGCGACGATCGTCCGCAGCGCGGGCAACCCCTACCTTGCCGCGATGTATGAGAGCGTTCACGGCGCGGTGTTGTCGTATCAGCTCAAGAGCTGGGTGGAGGTCGATGCGCCGCCGCCGTGGCTGCGCGACACCGGCCCCGATCAGCACTGGGCGCTGCACGAGCCGATCGCGGCAGCGGTCATCGGCCGTGACGCAGCGGCGGCGGAGGCCGCGGTGCGCACGCACCACGCGGTCATGGCCGAGCACCTGGACGCCGCGCGGAACTGGCACGCGGGCCGGTCCTGACCGACTCAAGCGAGCCAGGTCGGCGAGTCGCCTCCAGTCCTCGCAGGCAACCGCGTTCGGCCGCGGCTCGTATGAATGGACGAGGAGGTCGAATGCCCCGATCACTGCGCGACGAGGAGTTCTCGGCTTTTGTGCAGGCTCGCCGGATCCACTTGCTACGGTCCGCGTGCCTGCTGACAGCCGGTGACACGCACCTCGCCGAAGACCTGGTCCAGACCGCGCTCGCCAGGCTGTACGTGGCCTGGCCAAGGGTGCGCCACTCCGGCACCGGACCAGCCGCGTACGCCATGCGCATCGTCGTCCATGCCCATATCGATGAGGTCCGCCGTCCCCGGTGGAAACGGGAGCGCTACGTCGCCGAACTGCCCGAAGGGCCGCTGCCCGAGCAGCACGGCAGCTTCGACGGCCTGGTCGACGGACCGACCATCAGGGCCGCGCTCGCGGCCCTGCCGCCGGGAATGCGCGCCGCCGTGGTGCTGCGGTACTGGCTGGATCTCAGCGTCGAGGACACCGCCGATCTTTTGAACTGCTCGGCGGGAACCGTGAAGAGCCAGACGGCCAAGGCGACCGCGCGGCTGCGGGACTTGCTTGCCGCTCATGCCACAGAAGGCACTATCGAAAGGAGCCACCAATGACCACGGTGAAGGACCTACTTGAGCTTGCGCTCGCCGACGGGCACGCCCCCGACCCTGCTCAGCGCGTTGACCCTGGCGGCGATCTCTTGGCCGGCCGCCGCCTGCTCCACCGCCGGCGCCTGGCCGGCGCGGGGGGCGTGGCAGCGGCGGTGGTCGCTGGCGTGCTCGTGCCGTTGACGATCCACGGTAGCGGCCCGGCGCCTAGCGCCCCGGTTCCCGTCAGGCCGGTCACGACCGCGCCCGTGACGCAGGGCTCGCGCTCGATCGCGCTGGTCGCCTATCTCGGCGAGCAGCCCCCCGGTTATCGGGTAGCCGAGATGCCGAGCGGCTGGATCGTCCAGGGTGGTGGCGCGTACGCCCTGGTTATCGCGCCCAAGGCGGATCCCGACACCAATCCGGATTCTTACACGGGCAAGCTGGTGGTCATGTTGCAATCGGTGGACGCGGGGGTTCCCACCGCAGGGGTCTCACAGCCTGTCGACGGGCGCCCTGGACGCCTGGACGTGCAAGGCGATACGCAGATGCTCACCTTCCAGCGCGCCGACGGCCGGTGGGTCGTGATCCAGGCCCCGACCTCGCTGGGCTGGGACGGGTCGATGCTGGCCCAGTTCGCGGCCGGGGTACAGGTGCTCGACAACGCCCGGCCTGCCCGAGGCTGAGCGTCCCCGGCGAGCCGTCGCGCGCCGCTGGCGACGGCTTGTCCGGTGGAATCCTGATTGCATATCTGCTTAAATAGCTGGTGTGCAAGCGTGCGAAGCGGCGTTGCGGGCGCTAGCGCATCCCGGTCGGCGGCGCGTGCTGGAGTTGCTGGCGCACGAGGAGCGGACGTCGGGATCGCTGGCCGCCGAGTGCGGGTGGACCAAGCCCGCGGCGTCGCAGCAGCTGAAGGTGCTCAAGGCGGCCGGCCTCATCGAAGTCCGCACCGACCGGAACCGCCGCCTGTACCGGGCCAGGCGGGAAGGGCTCGCGGAGCTGAGGGCCTTCCTTGACGACTTCTGGACGGCGCGGCTCGCGGTGCTCGAGGACGAGATCAGGAGGTCCAGGTGATCGACCCTGACGGCCGGGTGGTCCACGAGATCGAGGTCGCGCTGGACCGCGAGGAAGTCTTCAGGTTCTTCACCGACGCCGACCGCCTGGTGCGCTGGATCGGGCTGGCTGCCTCGCTGGCACCGGTTCCCGGCGGCAGGTTCCGGTTCGAGGTGCAGCCAGGGCAGTTCTGCGAGGGCGCCTATGTCGACGTGGTGCCGCCGGGTCTGGTGTCGTTTACCTGGGGCTGGACCGATCCGGCATGGAACCTGCCGCCCGGGGAATCGCTGGTGTCTGTCGAGCTCACGGCGGTTGGGGCCGGCACCCGCGTGCGGCTGACTCACGACCGTCTCCCCGGTGAGCTGCGAGCCATCCACGAGGAGGGCTGGACGACCTTCCTCGGCCGCCTGGCTGCCGCAGCCTCCGGGCAGGCGGTGCCCGCGTACCCGGCGGAAGGAAGCCCGTGAAACCCGTCATCGTGGAGATCGATATCGCCAGCTCGCCGGCGGTCGTCTGGGAGTACCTGGCGAACGCCGAGCACAATGCGGAGTGGCTGGCCAACATGCAGTCGTGCCGGTGGATCACCGACCAGCCCATCAGGGTCGGTTCCCGGTATGAGCAGACAGCCAGGTTCCTTGCCAAGGAAGTCCGCACGACCTTCGAGGTCAGCGCGCTGGAGGACGGGCGGCTCATCACGATCTCGTCACTGCCGGGATCCTCGTTCCCGCTGACGATCACGCGCCGGCTGGAACAGGTCGTCGGCCAGGGGTGCCGGGTGACCGAGATAGCAGGAGGCGACCCAGCCGGGTTCTACCGGCTCGCCGAGGCGCCCATGCGCCTGATCGTGAATCGCAACATCACACGCGCCTACCGCCGCCTGAAGCAGTTGCTCGAGGACCGCCCGGCCGGGTAACCGCACGTCCTTGACGCGGATTCTCGCTCGCTAAAGGCCCGCGCTGTACCGGATGATGCCGGATTCGTTACACCGCTCATGCGGATCGGGTTCACGCCGCTGCTCCGGAGCGAGCATACTGGATACACATGAAACCAGCCCGCGCCGTCGCCCGGCGTCACCTGCCAAGCAGTCCCTTCAACGCGCCCGCGGTCGCGCCGCCACTCGAGCAGTTCGCGGTAGATGACCAGGTGACGCATGACAAGTACGGCCTCGGCGTGGTGATCGGCGTCGAGCGGGATGTAGCGGTGCTGGTTGACTTCGGCCCGCAGCAGGCCAGAATCATCGCGCCGTACTCCAAACTGACCAAGCTCTGAGCCCGGCCTGGTCGACGGCCGGGGAACATCCGCTTCACGGCCAGCGTTCCAGGACGTGTAGCGCAAGCCGACGGCACCGGGAGTACTGGTACTGTCTGCCAAGGTGGCGCGGTGCGCCACTGCTATCGCGGACACAGTGTCCGCGCGGTCGCCCATCTGAGCAGTCCGTATTCGGTGAGTTCCGATTTTCGCCGCTGTCGTCGACGTCTCTGAGCACGACGCGGCCTACGAGACTCACAGACGGAGCTACCTCTTGTCCCCGAATTCCGGCCGCCCTCAGGCGGCCTCCAGCCAGCGGCGCTCGTCCGCTGGCTCCGCCAGCGGCGGGCGCCAGCGCCCGCAGGGCGGCAGTAACTACCCGGGCGCGCGGGGCGGTGCGCGCGCGGGGGGTCGGCCCCGGTTCGGCACCGGCACTTCCCGCAGCAGCACGTCCCGCACCTCCCGCATCAGCACCCCCCGCACCGCCGAGCAGGAGAGCGCGCTGAGCCTGGACCGCGCGCTCAAGGCGGCCCAGGACGCCCCCGTGCCGGCGCCGATGACCTTCGGCGAGCATGGCCTGCCGGCCGCTGTCGTCGCCGAGCTGGCGCGCCGCGGCATCAGCGAGCCGTTCGCGATCCAGTCCCGCGTACTGCCGGACGCGCTGGCGGGCCGTGACGTACTCGGTCGCGCGCAGACCGGGTCAGGCAAGACGCTTGCCTTCGGACTGCCCATGCTCACCCGGCTGGCTGAACTGGCAGAGATATCTCCGCGGCGCAGGGAGAAGGCGCCGCGCGGCCTCGTGCTCGTTCCGACCAGAGAACTTGCCCTGCAGGTGGCCGACGTGCTCGAGCCGCTCGGTCGCTCGCTGCGGATCAGCGTGATGACGGTTTACGGCGGCGTCGCGCTTGGCCGCCAGATCGACCGGCTGCGCCGCGGCGTCGACATTGTGGTGGCGACGCCGGGCCGGCTGATCGACCTGATGGAACGCGGCGCCTGCACACTGGACGGCGTCGCGGTCACCGTGGTGGACGAGGCGGACCACATGGCCGACCTGGGTTTCCTGCCGTCCGTGACCCGCATCCTTGATGCCACGCCCGCCGGTCAGCGGTTGCTGTTCTCCGCCACCCTGGACCGTGGCGTCGCCGGCCTGGTAACCCGCTACCTGTCCGATCCTGCCGTGCATGCGGTTGCCCCGATCGCGACCGCGAACGACGTCGAGCACCAGGTCTTCGTGCTGCCCGCGGGAGACAAGCTGGCAATCGCCGCCGAGATCGCGGGTCGCCAGGGCCGCACCCTGTTCTTCGTCAGGACCAAGCACGGCGCCGACCGGCTGGCGAGGCAGCTCACCAAGGCAGGGATCGGCGCGGCGGCGATCCACGGCAACCTGAACCAGAACCAGCGCCAGCGGGCGCTGGCCGCGTTCACGGCCGGCAGCCCGCGCGTCCTGGTCGCGACGGACGTCGCCGCACGTGGCATCCACGTCGATGACATCGGGTTGGTCGTGCATTACGACCCGCCAACCGACCACAAGGACTACCTGCACCGTTCCGGTCGCACCGCCCGTGCCGGAGCGACGGGCGCCGTGGTCGCGCTGGTCGAGCCCGGCCAGGTCCGCGACGTCGGCCGGATCCACGATGCCGCTGGGGTCACCTCCGTGAGCCACCGAGTAGAGCCCGGCCACGAGGCGGTCAGGGAACTGGCCGCCTCCGGCAGCCCGATCACATCGGTCGCCCCGCCCGTCCCATCGGCGATCCGGCCGGGCGGATCTACTGGCCGGCCAGGCGGATCGGCTGGCCGCCCGGGCGGATCGGCTGGCTGGTCGGGCGCATCGGGCAGGCCGAGGCCACGAAGCGGTCCGGCCGGCTCCGGCCGCCGAGACCGGCCGCGCCGCGCCGGCTGACACAGCTCGCCGCACCCGCTCACGAATGCGGTCGGCTGATCCCGGCCTGCGGCGCCCGCCCGCGGGCCGCGGTCGGCTGACCCTGACCCGCGGCGCCCGCTCGCGGAGTGAGTTCCTTGATCACGGACACCTTTCCACCGGACACGTGGATAAGTGTCCGTGATCATGTACGAGTCAATTCCTTGCAGGTAGGGGTCTGCCCGAGCATGGGACCCCCCCGCAATCGCTGCGAGGGGGCATTCTTCTTGCCGGCCGGGGGCGCCTAGTCGGATGCGGTCAACCATCCTCCGGCGCTTCCGTGACTTCCGCGTGAGTGACTGCCGCATCGGCCAGCATTACCGGGTCGGTGTCGGGCGGTAGCCACATTGTGCAGGCTCCGGTAAGTGGCCAAGGTGCGCGAGCAGCACACCGAGCGTCTGCGAGTGTGCGACCGCTCCTCGTGTCTGTTAGGACACCTTGCGTGCGTCCGGGCACAAGACGAGCGGCCCCGGCGAGGCGAGCCGACCGCCATGCGATAGTTTCAGGCGCAACTATCGGCTCCGTTATCGTTGTAGCTACGCATCACGAGATGCGGGAGTCTTCCGGTGGCCGAATCACGAGGTGAGATTCAATGGCCGATAGAGAAGAGGCGAACCGGTTCCTGGGCATGCCGCGAGGTGGCGTGCCCAATTCGCGAGGCAACGAGCACCAGCGTCTCCTGGGGTTCGCTGTCGGCACACTCCAGCCGCATAATCCGAACTGGCTTGATTACCTCCGGCATCCCGCTCGCAGGTACAGGCGGTGGGTCCAGCACCGGCGACTGGGTCCGTACGCGCCTGACTGACGCGACCCGGCCAGCCGCGACGTACGCTCCGCGGTGCTTGCCATGAGATCCCCCGGTAGTTGATTCGCGGATTTGCTATCCGCCCAATCAGGCTACTGACGTGCGAAGACGTCGTTCCGTAAATTTGACCACCGTGATCATTGGGAGACCGGGACCTGGGCGCCGGGGCGGTGGGGTCAGTGGCCGCTTCCGCCGCTGCCGCTTCCGCTGCCGCTTCCGCCGCCGCTGTCCTTGCCGCCATGGCCGCCGCCGCGGTTATCGGTCGTCGTCGTGAATCGGGGCCTGCCGCCTACGCAGGTGGCCGTGACGGTCAACTCGGTCGCGCTGGACTTGAATTTCACCCAGGCCGAGGTCGGCCGGCCCGGGGCTGTAGCCGTCGGAGCTGTAGCCGCTCTGTGGGATCCAGTTGGTCAGCCTGACCTGGCCCGCCGCGCACGAGGCGAACACGGTGCCGCCGAGGGTCGAGTGCGGCACTGGAGCGTGCGACTGTGATCCTGGCGTGCGCGACCCGGGTGAGTGCCGCTGCCCGGGGACGGGCGTGGCGGCCGGGCTGGACGGCGCGACCTGCCCGGCCGTCTTGGCGAACGATCGCCTCACGTCCGCCTCGCTGAGCGGCCTGCCGCCGGGCCCGCTCGTCTCGCTGCCGATGAGCCTGAGCGCGATCGTGGCGCCGACGACGGCTATCAGTAGGCCGAGCAGGAGGACACCCGAGGCGAGTGCGACGCGCTTGGTCATGCCTTCTACTGTGCCCGGTCAGGCGAAGTGAGGCGCTAATGAACGTATAACAAGATCCTTACGTCAAGTCCGAGGGAACTAGCTCCGATAGCGTGAGGCAATGCCCAAGGTCCTGATCGTTGAGGACGATCCGACGATTCGCACGGCGGTGACGCGGGCGCTGACCGGCCTCGGTTATGCGGTGGCGGCCGCGCACACCGCGATGACCGGCCTGCAGCTTGCCGTGTCCGAGCACCCCGATGTCGTCGTGCTCGACCTGGGGCTGCCTGACCTGGATGGTCGCGAGGTGCTGCGGATGATCCGGGCGGTCAGCTCGGTGCCGATCATTGTGGCGACGTCCAGGGGGACCGAAGAGGACATCGTGCGCTCGCTGGATGCCGGGGCCGACGACTACGTGGTCAAGCCGTACGGGGGAGCGCAGCTCGACGCCAGGATCCGCGCGGTCCTGCGCCGCTCGGTCGACCCCGATCCCGAGGCGGCCATCGAGGTCGGCGGGCTGCGGGTGGACCGCCGGGCCCGGCGCGCCTCGCTCGACGGAACCGAACTCGACCTGACGCCGCGCGAATTCGACCTGCTGCACTATCTCGCGGTCAGGGCGGGTGCGGTGGTCACCAAGCAGGAGTTGCTCGTCGAGGTCTGGCAGCTGCCCTATGGCGGTGCCGACAAGAGCCTGGACGTGCACCTGTCCTGGTTGCGCCGCAAGCTCGGTGAGTCGGCGACGAAGCCCAGGTACCTGCATACGGTGCACCGGGTCGGCGTGCGGCTGACTGCTCCGCAGGAGCAGGAGCAGGAGCCTGCCTGATGCGGCGCCGCCTGGCCCTGCTGGTCTCCGCGACCATGGCGCTGATGTTGCTTGCCTTCGTGCTTCCGCTCGCCATCTTGATCAAGGTGAATGCCGCCGACCAGGCGGTCGCCGAGGCGACCGACAACGTGCGCGCGGTCAGCGCTCAGGTGGCGGCCGCCCCGAACGACGCGGCGATCCGGGCAATCCTGGCCGCCCGGCAGCCGACGGCGCCGCCGGTGACGGTGTTCCTGCCGGGGCGCAACCCGCTCCCCGGACCGGCGCCGCGGACGCTGGCCGTGCGGCTCGCCGCGAGCAGCAGCAGCAGCTTCTCGGTGGCGGAGCCGGCCGCTGGCGGATCTTGGTCGCGATCGGGGGCGCGGGCGGCACCACGGTCGTCACGACGTTCGTCAGCAATGCCCAGATGCGCGCGGGGGTCGTGCGGTCGTGGCTGGTCCTGGCCGTGCTCGGCCTGATCCTGCTGGCCGTCGGGGTAGTGGCCGCCAACGTGCTGGTCGGCACGGTGACCAGGCCGATCAGCGAGCTCGCGCGGGTGTCGCACCGGCTGGCGGCGGGCGGCCTGGAGGCACGCGCGGATCCGGCCGGGCCGCCCGAGGTCCGCGAGCTCGCGCAGAGCGTGAATCACCTGGCCTGGCGGATCAGGGAGCTGATCTGGCAGGAGCGCGAGGCGGTTGCCGACCTATCGCACCGCCTGCGCACGCCGCTAACCGCACTCAGGCTGGAGGTCGAGGCGCTGGCTGACGGCGCGGATCCCGATGGCCGGATCGGCTCCCAGGTGGAGGCGCTCGAGGGCGCGGTGACCTCGCTGATTGAGGACGCCCGCACGCGGACGGGCCACGAGCCTGAGCTGTGATGCGGCCTGGGTAGCCGGCCGGCGGGCCGCCTTCTGGTCGGTGCTCGCCGCCGACCAGGGCCGTGACATGCGAACGGTTCTGGCCGAAGGGCCGCTGCCGGTTGGCGTTGGTGAGCCTGAGCTCGGCGCGTGCGTCGACGCCCTGCTCGGCAATGTCTTCTCGCATACGCCTCAGGGCACGAGCTTCGCGGTCAGGCTACGCCCGCGTCCCGGCGGCGGCGCCGTGCTGAGCGTGCAGGACGAGGGCCCGGGATTCGGCGCGGCCGACCCGGTCCGCCGCGGGGCGAGTGGCGGCGGGTCAACGGGCCTTGGCCTGGACATCGCCAGGCAGACTGCCGAGGCATCGGGCGGGTCGCTCAGCATCCGGCCGGGGGCCGGCGGTCTCGTTGTCGTCGAACTCGGGCCGCCGGCACCGGCCCATCCGGCCTCCGCTGGCGAGGCGGCGGACCCAGCTGCCGAGCGCTGAGGCAAGCCACGGCCGGCCTTACGAGATCTTTAGGGTCCGCGCAGCGACTCGCTAGGCGCCCCGGACGCATGCTCCTGTCATCGGAAACCGAGAACAGGAGAAGGCAATGCGAAAGATCGGCATCGGCATCGGAGCGGCCACTGCGGCAATCGCCCTGGGCATGGGCGCGAGCGCGGCGCTCGCCACGTCAGGCGCACACCAGCAGGCCGCCGGCGCGGTCGCGGCTTCGGCGAACGCCCATATCACCAAGGCGCAGGCGCGGCAGATCGCCTTGGCCAAGGTGCCGCACAGCCGGGTGATCGAGGTTCAGTCCGACGACCGGCATGACCGCGCGGTGTGGAAGGTCACGCTCGCGACACCGCACGGCAGGGTCATCGTGGACGTGGACAAGCGGACCGGGAAGGCGACGATCGTCCCGCGGATCAGGCGGATCCGACGATCGGCGCTGGCGCCATGGGGCTCGGCTCGCATCGGATCTCGGCCGGGACCGCCGGCAGCCGCGCCGCCGAGGACCGCGCCGATGGCAGGGACCGCGATGACGTGCGCGAGCACCGCGGCGATCGGGACCGGGACGACCGCGGCGACCGCGGCGACCGGCACGACGGCGACCGAGACGGTGACCACGGCGGTGACCGCGGCGACGACTCGCCGGTCAGCTAGCCGCGGCGCGGCGGCCGGACCAGCCGGCGGCGGGCCGAATGAGGCGGGCACCAGCACTGACGGTGCCCGCCTTTGTCTTGTGCTCATAGGCCCGCGCGTGCCATGACGGGCCCAGCCATTCCGCCGCGGGCGCGCGCTCAGGGCTGAGCGGGCACGATGCGCAGGGACAAGATCTGCTTGATGCCGAGCATGCGGAAGCTGGCCCGTTCCATCCGGCTGAACGCGTCCGCGGCCAGCGGCCTGGCCTCCTGCATGGTCAGGAAACGTGGCTGAGTGAGGTCGTAATCCACTCCCTCGATGAGCATCGAGCAGTTTCCCGCGGCCTGGACGTTGCGGGCCCAGTCAGACTGGTTACCGAAAGTGAGTGCGATCAGCACCAGGTCGCCGCTGCGCCGGCCGCTGACCGGTGTCGTGTACACCCGGCCGGACCGCCGGCCGACGTGGCGGATCTGCCCGGCCATCCGGAATTTCCGCCGCCCGGCGAGCCGGAGAATCAGCGGGTTGAGCAGCTTGGTCATCGGGCGCATGACGCCGCGGACGATCAGCGATGGCCCGACCGGCTCGGGTACGCCCGGAGCGGTCCAGGCAACCCGGTGCGCATCTGAAGTCATAATCGGCGCTCCCTCACTTCGTTCCGCGGGTCCGGGCGGCTGCCCCGATGTCCGCGGCCGCCGGAAGACGACGGCACCAGGAAGGACGAGATGGCGCCGCGGATCGTGACGTCCGGCCGGCTCGGCGAGTCCGGGCCCGGCCGTGCTGCTAGGGCTGGCTGGCGAGCTGGGCGTTGAGGAAGGCCAGCTTGCGCGGGTCGCCGATGACGTGGATCGCCTGAATGGACTCCTCGCGCATGGTGAACACCAGCACGCCGGCGAGTTCGCGGCGGATGAACGCCAGCACGGCGGGCTGATCGCCGACCGGGTGCGACACCAGCGTCGCGCCATGCCCCCAGAAGCGCAGCAGGTTGCTGGCGACCCGCTCCGCGCCGGTCACGATGCCCTGCGAGGGGACGGCATCCGGGCCGAGATCCACGTCGCCCCAGGCGTCAGGGGCGAGCACCTCGAGCAGGCCACCGAGGTCACCGCTCGAACAGGCGGCAATGAACTTCTCGGTAACCTGCCGGTGCTCGGCGGAGACGATGTCGAACCGCGCGCTGCCAGGACCCGCGGCGATCTTCTGCCGTGCCCGCCTGGCCAGCTGGCGGCACGCCGGGGTGTTCCGGCCGACCGTCTCGGCCACCTCCTCGAACGGCAGCCGGAAGATGTCGTGCAGCACGAACACGACCCGCTCCGCCGGGCTGAGCTGCTGCAGCACGACCAGCAGGGCGAGCCGAACGCTGTCGTCGAAGGTGACCCGGTCGGCGGGATCGGCCAGTCCCGGGTCGGCGGGCGGCGCGGCGAACTCGATCGCGGCTGAGTCGCTGGGTCGCTCCCGGCGGGACCGCGCGGACCTGATCTGGTCCAGGCACAGCCGGCTGGTCACCACGATCAGCCAGCCGCGCTCGTCGTCGATCCCGCCGACATCGGCGGCCATCATCCGGGAGAAGGCGTCCTGCACGACGTCCTCGGCCGCTCCGATGTCGCCCAGCATCCGGAACGCGAGGTCGACAAGGTACGGCCGGTGATCGGCATATGCCTGGCTGATCTTGTCGCGGCTCTGCTCGCCGTTCATGCCGGATCCTCTCACTGGACCGGTTCGGCCTGTGGGCCAGCTGACCTGGCCGGTCGCGCACTAGTGCCTCTTCTACCGGACGAGGCAGCGCGGCGGAAAGTGACAGCGGCCAGCCCTCGAGTTCGCCTGTCACTTTCGCGCATCCCGTGCCGTCCTTGCCTGTGACGTGCCGCAGCCCGCCGGGCACGGCGTTCCGCCGATGAAGGAGACCAGCATGAACCGGATACCGAGCCAGAGCATCGAGGACGCTCCGCAGGCCGCGCGAGCGCTGCTGACGGAGATGGTCCAGTTCTCGCCCACCGGGCGGCTGCTGAACCTGCACGCTCAGATGGCCTGCGCCCCGGCCGTCCTGGACGCGTACGTGTCGATCAGGCGGGCAACGGCCACCCACGGCACGCTGGACCTGCCAGTCCGATCCGCGCTCATGCTCGCGGCAGCCGTTCACGATGGCAGCGACTACGCGCTCGCGGTCGTCTCGATGCTCGCGCTGCGCTCTGGCTGGCGCCAGGATCAGGTGCAGGCGCTGCGCGCGGGCGGCGAACTCGGCGAGGAGAAGGTCGACGCGCTGATCGGCGTCGTCCGGGAGGCCGCGGCCAACTCCGGTCGCGTCAGCGATCTGACCTGGGCCGGGGCGGTCGGCCACGGCTGGAGCGACGAGCAGCTTGCCGAGGCATTCGTCTATTTGGGCCTGACCGTCTTCACGTCTTACTTCCTCAACTACGCCCAGACCGAGCTTGATGTGCCCGGCGCCGGGGCAGGCACCGGGCCGTCCGGCGCTGGCCAGCCGACGGTTACCCAAGCCGCGGGGACCTGACATGAAGCTGGTCCAGAGCCGCATCGTGACCGACGACGTCGAGGGCCTGGCCGCGTTCTACGCCAGGCTGGTCGAAGTGCCGGTGGCGCTCAACGAGTACTACGTCGAGGTCCCGGCGGGCCCGATGTCGGTCGGCTTCTCCAAGCGCCGCTTCACCGAGTACGACAAAGACTCCGAAGCCCGGCCCGACGGCCAGCCGCGTGGCGGCGACATCATCCTCGACTTCCAGGTCGACGACGTCGACGCGGAGTATGAGCGGATCCTGGCGCTGGAAGTCGACTGGGTCATGCCGCCGACGACCCAGCCGTGGGGGAATCGCTCGATGATCTTCAGGGATCCCGAGGGGAACCTGATCAACGTCTTCTCGCGCGACGGGGCCTGACAGCTCCATCGGCTAGTCGCGCCGAGTCTTCCGCAGTCGAGACGCGAGCTCGTTACGCCCCTGTGTAGGAAGGAACATCATAATGTCTACCGATATATCGGAAATCCGGCCGACTGGCCCGCAGCTGAATTCTTCCGGGCCCGGCCGATCCCGGCACCTCGGGCTCGCCCTGGTCGTCATCTCCACGGCACAGCTGATGCTGGTGCTCGATGAGTTGATCGTCAATACCGCGCTGCCGCACATCCAGCAGGCACTGAACTTCTCCGGTACCGGGCTCGAATGGGTGGTTACCGGATATGCCGTCACGTTCGGCGGCCTGCTGATGCTCGGCGGACGAGCGGGCGACATTCTCGGCCGCCGCCGGATGTTCAGCACCGGGATCCTGTTCTTCACCCTCGCCTCGCTGCTCGGCGGCCTCGCGACCAGTTCATGGATCCTGATCACGGCGCGCGTGCTGCAGGGTGTCGGCGCGGCGCTTGCCGCGCCCGCCGGCCTGTCGCTGATCGCGGTGACCTTCCCCGAAGGAAGGCTCCGCACCAGGGCGCTTGGCCTGTATGCGGCGATGACCGGCCTGGGCGGCGGCGTCGGCGTGGTGGCCGGCGGCCTCCTCACCACCTACGCGTCCTGGCGGTGGGTGTTCTTCGTCAACGTGCCCATCGGCTTGCTGCTCGCGTTCGGCACCAGGTTCGCGATCCCGGAGGCACAGCGCTATCCCCGGCGTTGGGACCTGCCGGGAGCGATCACCGGCACGGCCGGGTTCGCGCTGCTCATCTATGGCCTCACCCGCGGCGCGACGGGGCCAGACGGCGTCTCGCACTGGGGGGACAGGGCCACCGTCGCGGCCCTGTCCGGAGCCATCGTGGCGATCGCCGCGTTCGTCCTGGTCGAGGCGCGCTCGGCACAGCCGCTGCTGCCGCTGCGGATCTTCGCCAGCCGTAACCGGACCGGTGTCTATCTGATCCTGCTCTGCCTGGCCTCGACCTTCTTCGGCATGTTCTTCTTCCTCACGCTGTTCACGCAGGTGGTCTGGGGCTACAGTGCGCTGCGCGGCGGCTTCGCCTACCTGCCGTTCATCGGCGGATTCGTCGTGATGGCCGGGATCTGCTCCAGGATCGTCCCGCGGGTCGGCGCCCGGGTGCCCATGACCATCGGCGCGCTGCTGGCCCCGGCCGGAATGTTCTGGCTGTCCCGCGTCCACGAGCACAGCCACTACCTGACCGGGGTCGGCCTGCCGCTGATCGTCTTCGCCGCATCGGCCGGCCTGATCTTCGTCCCGCTGACGATGACCCTGGTCGCCGGGATCGCCGACGAGCACCAGGGAGTGGCCTCGAGCATGTTCAATGCCGGCCAGCAGGTCGGCGGCGCCGTCGGCCTGGCCGTCATCGGCAGCGTGACGTGGAGCGTCGTGAACAACCACGTCAGGGACGCGCTGCGGCAGGTGGCTGCCAGCCAGGCCAGCACCGGTCACTTCGCCGGACACTCAGCAGTCCGGCCCGGCAGCCCCATCTACGATCATGCGCTGGCCGGCGGGGTCACGACCGCGCTGACTATAGGCGCGGCGGCGACCGTGCTCGCCCTCATCGTCACGCTCCTGTTCATCCGCGTCCGCCGCGAGGAGCTCCCGGCCAGCCCGATGGTCATGTAGGCGGCGCGGGGTTGTTCCATGGGAACGGCGCGAGGTCAGGCTCCACCCAGCGGGTCCTGGCTTCGGCGCCGGCCAGGGTTGCCGGCCGATAGAACCTGGCCAGCAGCCGCTTGTCGAGCAGCGCCGGGTGCTTGGCGGCGAAGGTGTCGAAGTCGGAGGTCTGCGCCGCCGCCGTGTGGTGACCGACCAGCTGGACCCAGGCACGGGTGACGGTGGCGTTGTACTTCTGCGGCGCTCCCGCGTAGCGGGCGGTCTGCCTGATGCCGTCGCTGACGAGCTCGGCCGCAGCGGCGGTGCCGTATCGCCTGACGGCCAGCCAGGTCAGGTGGATGTGCTGCCGGTGGCCGAAGCGATCTGCTCCGGCCATCGCCGCGTGCATCAGCTCGCCGAAGCTCGGGGCGGGACCGGCGTGCGGTTCGTGACCGGATGGGTTCATCGTGCGGTTTCCTCGGTGAGTGCCTGCAGGACGGCGTGGAATCCGGTGACTGCCTCGGCGGGGAGGTCACCGAGCGCGCGCTGCTCAAGGCCGGTCAGCGACTGCCGGATCGTGCCGGCTGCCCGCCGGCCGGCGGCGGTCAGGTCGACATAGACAGACCGCCGGTCACCCGGGCGGTTACCTCGGGTGATGTGACCGCGGCGCTCGAGCCGGTCCAGGACGCTGGTCAGCGTCGTCGGGCGGGCTCCGGTGGCGGCGCCCAGCGCTGAGACGGTACGGCCGCGACCGTCGGCGAGGTTGGCCAGGGCGTTGATCTCGGCGGAGGTGAGATCGAGACTGGCGAGCTCGGCGGCGAGCGCGTGCAGGGTGGCGTGCGTCGCGCGCTGCAGTGCCAGTATGGCTGACCCCTGGGCCCCGGAGCTAGATTCCACGATATCGGATCTTACGATATCGCAACATCTGGCAGCAACCGAGCCGGGTTGCCTGGCGGCCCCGGACCGGACTCGACGGAGCTGCGGGCGCCGTGCCTCGATAGCGTGGGTGCGTATGAAGGATCTGGTCCGGGTGCTTCGCCGCATCGCGATCACTGTCGCGGGCACGGTGATTCTTGTCGTCGGGGTGGTGCTCCTGGTGGCACCGGGACCTGGCCTGCTTGTGATCCTTCTCGCCCTGATCGTGTTCGCCGCCGAGTACGAGTGGGCCAGGCGCTACGTGCGCACCGTGAGCGCGCGGGCCCGCTCGGCCTCTGAGCGGGCGGCCGCCAGCCGGGTCGCGACGGCGTCTTCGGTCCTTTTCGGCATCGGCGCCATCGGCCTCGGCGGCGTGCTGATCTTCACCGACGTGCTTCCGCTGTCTGGCGCGGGAACCGGCGTGAGCGTTGCCCTGGGTGGCCTGACCGTGCTGGCCACCACGGCATACAGCGTGCGGGAACTGCGGCGCGCCCGGGCTTCGCGGGTCGGCAGCGCTGCCGGAGACCGGGACGAATTAGGTACCACCAGATGCCATCGACGGCCGCCGATCCGGTGGGCCAGCCGGCCAGGAGACGTCGGTGCCGGTGATTCGCCGCAGCGCCTGCGCAGCCGCCGGGCCGATGGTGAGCCACGGGTGGCCGGCGTTGCTGCCTGGGCCGGGTAGGTACTGCCAGCTTTCGACTTCGACGAGGATGCGCAGCGCGTGCAGGGCGGTGTGCCATTCGAGGCGCGCGGGTTCGGGAAGGGGCTGCCCGCCGGCCTGATAGCTGGCGTGGAAGCGCCGTGCGAGGTGGCGCCCGGCGGCCGTGATGACGGGCCGGAGCGGTCCGGGCGCGGTGAGCGGCGGGTGCCGGAGCAGCAACGTTGTGAACGCGATGTCGTAGGCGGGTTCGGCGATCACCGCGGCGGTCCAGTCCAGCAGCGTCCACCGGTCGTTGTCGACGAGCAGGTTGAAGGGGTGCAGGTCGCCGTGGCATACCACCGGCGCCGCGGCGTCCGGGCGGTGCCTGGCCAGCCACGTGGCGGCTCTGGCGAGGTCGGTCCGCCCGGCCGTGGCGGCGCTGTCGGCGAGCCAGTTCAGCACTCCCGTTGTGTCCGCCTGGGCGTCCTGCGCGCGGAGCGCGTCGGCGAATGGCTGCGGGTCGAGGCGGTGCACGCCGGCCATCACGCTGCCGAGGAGTGCGGGCAGGCCGCGGGCGGCGGTCGGGAGCCGGCGGAGCGCGGCGATGCCGTCCAGGCCGGCCAGGGGCGGGGAGCCAGGCGCGTGGGCCATGACCAGGAACGGCCGGCCGAGCCCGGCGTCGCTATTGCCGGCGACGAAGATCTCTGGCACCGGCAGGCCCTGGCGGGCGGCCTGCTGCTGAAACACGGTTTCCTTCTCGCTCATGGCCCCGTCGGGCATCAGCCGCAGCACGACCGCCGGCACCCTGGCGCCGGTGAGGGGGACCAGGAGCAGGGTGGCCCAGAATCCGCCGGCGATGGGCGTGGCCTCGCCGGCGAGTTCAGCGTCCTCGAACCCGTCGACCGGGCGGAGTTGTTCGAGCATGAGGCTGGTCACGGAGGCGTTGATAGTCACGGTATTTACCGTAACGGTAGTTGATGGTATTGTCGAGAGGTGAGCGCAAACAAGAACGAGACCGGAATCGGGGAGCCGCCCGAGCCGCCCGAGTGGAGCGTCGACGACCTGGCCGGGCTGGCCGGACTGCCGGTGCGCACGATCCGCGAGTACCAGACGATCGGGCTGCTGCCGCCGCCCCGCAAGCGCGGCCGGGTCGGGTTGTACAGTCGTGCGCATCTCGCGCGGCTGCAGCTGATCGGCAGGCTCCAGGACCGGGGATACTCACTGGCCGGCATCAGCGACCTGCTGCGGTCGTGGAGCGACGGCGCCGATCTCGGCGAGGTTCTCGGGCTCGCGCCCGACCAGCTCGTGCACATCGACGAGCCCGGCGTCGCTGCCACGGTGGTACAGCTCTCCTCCGCCGTACCCGGCCTGGTGCCGGACCGGCTGGGGGACCTGCTGGCGGCCGGCGTCCTCGAATCGTGCGGAGCAGACAGGTACTGCATTCCGAGCCCGAGCCTGCTGCAGCTCGCGGCGGACACCCTCGCCGCCGGAGCCGAACCTGACCTGGTGGTGCGGCTGCTGGCGGTGATCGGCGCCGCCGCGTCGAGCATCGCCGAGTCGGTCGCCGCAACGCTCGCCGCGCTGCCTGCCAGCGCTGACCCTGAGCGAGTGGCGGCACTGGCGGCGCGCGGCCGCGGCCTGCTCGGCCATGGCACCGGCCGGCTCACCATCTACACGCTCGGGCGCCGGCTGAGCGCCAGCGACGATGCCCCGGCGAAGGCCGTGCTGGCCAGCCTGGCCGGGGCACGCGGGTGATTAGCATCGCGAACGCCGACCAGCACGCGGCCTGGAACGGCGACAGCGGACGCCGCTGGGCTGAGGATCCGGACCGGCGAGACGAAGCGCTGGCCCCCGTCGCCGAGGCGCTGCTCGCCGGAGCCGGAATCGCCGCCGGTGATGTCGTCCTCGACGTCGGCTGCGGATGCGGGGCCACCACCCTCGCCGCCGCCCGGGTCGTTGGACCGGCGGGATCCGCGGTCGGGATCGACCTGTCCGGTCCCATGCTCGCTGTGGCCCGGCGCCGCGCGCACGAGCAGGCGGTCGGGAACGTGCGGTTCGTGCAGGGCGACGCGCAGGTCCACGCCCTGGACGCGGCCTCTTTCGACGTGGCGATCAGCCGCTTCGGCACGATGTTCTTTGCCGACCCGGTCGCGGCGTTCGCCAACATCGCCCGCGCGATCCGGCCGGGTGCTCTGCTTTGCCTGGCGACCTGGGCGCCCCTGGCCGCCAACGACTGGCTGACCATTCCCGGGGCGGTCCTCCTTCGCTACGCCACCCCGCCCGAGGCTGCCAGCGGACCTGGCATGTTTGCCCAGTCCGACCCCAAGTCGCTTGAAGCCACGCTCGCTGCCGCCGGGTTCGCCGCCATTCGCTCCAGGCCGGTGACTTTCGCTATGACCGTGGGTGCCAGCCCGGCCGCCGCCGCCGAGTACCTGCTCGCGAGCGGGCAAGGCCGGATCCTGCTGGATACGATCCCCGGCGACACCCAGCCTGCCGTGATCGACGAGCTCCGGGCTGTCCTGGCCGAGCACACCGGCCCGGGCGGCGTCCAGCTCGACGCGGCGATCTTGCTTACCACGGCCACGCGGCCCGCCTGACGCCGAGGCGGCCGTGCGAGAAGGATGCCCCAAGGGCAGCTAGCCGGCGGAGTCGTAGGCGCTTTCGAGCCAGCGGCGCAGCCGGGCATCGATGTCGGCGGCTGACTGGACGCGGACTCGGTGGGTGAACAGCGCGCTGAGCCCGGCCGCCGGCTCGAGTCGCTCGTCCGGCTCAACCTCCGAGCGCAAGATCAGGCCGACGTCGATCCTGGTCACGGTGCTGGGCTGGATCATGGCGAACTGCTTGTTCCGGCGCAGGCTGAGGTAGCCCTTCTTCGGGGCGAGGCTGACATCGGTGCCCAGGCCGTCGACGACGTCCATGAGCCGGTCGTGCAGGGGGCGGAGCCCGGCCTTCTTATCCGCATAGAGCGTGTCAGTGAAGTCGTTGACGGACGCCGGCTGCTCCTGGCCGGACTGGCGGGCGGTCAGGGAGACGCGGTGCGCGGCGCCGTGGCTCATCCCGTGCTCGGCTTTGAGGAAGGCGACGACATCGGAGTGCTTGGTCAGGCCGGTGCCGTGGATCAGCGTGATCCAGGCGTCGATCGGCTTGCCGTACCGTTCTTCGATATTGCGGATCTGCGACTTGATGCCGTCTTCCACGCTCACCATCGGCGGTCTCCGATCAGGTCGTTGTCAGCCAGGGCCAGCCACGCCTGGAAGCCGCCGTCCAGATCGGTAGCGAGGAACAGGCCTAGCTGTCGGAGCGTGGCCGCCGCCAGGCTCGAGCCGTAGCTCTCGTTGCAGACCACGATGATCCGGCGGTCGTGGCCGGTCGCCTCGGCAATCCGGTATGGACTGGCTGGGTCAAGGCGCCACTCGAGCACGTTGCGGTCAATGACCACCGCACCAGGCAGCGGGCCATCCCTGTCGCGCTGCTCGACCGGGCGGACGTCTACCACGAGCGCGCCGGCCGCCAGCTCGGCGGCGAGATCGGCCGGAGCGACCCGCTCCAGCCCTTGGCGTGCTTCCGCCAGGAGCTCGTCAATACTGCGTCGCTGCATCATTCACCTCGCTCGCGCGACCACAGCATCCCAACTGCCGGCCAGCTGCGCAACAGCGATGCCACCGCCTCGGCCCGTCCGCCTGGCCACTGCGGTCCGCACGTCAGCAGCAACCTCATTGGCTTGAGGGCGTCGCCCACCGCACCGTCAGGCCTTCCCGGCCGGCGAACCGCTCGATGTCGCTGCCGATGATCTGCTGCATCCTGCTGAGGCTGTCCGGGTCGGCGGACTGGAGCGCGAGAACGAGGCGGCCGGGTTCGGAGGTAATCCGGCAGGTCCCCAGGTTGGCGGGGAACTCGATGATG
Source organism: uncultured Actinomycetota bacterium (assembly GCA_963720595.1). GTDB lineage: Bacteria > Actinomycetota > Actinomycetes > Streptosporangiales > Streptosporangiaceae > Chersky-822. The sequence continues at coordinate 989,533 of CAVRFY010000002.1, forward strand.
CCTTGCGGCGGTCTCCATTGCGCGCGGCTGGCCATGTGCGCGGCGTGATTGCAGAGTTGCTTGGCGTACCGTTCGCTCCTCGATGTCGAGACGTGAGCTTCGGATCGGAGAATCGGCGGCTGGCTGGTCGGGTTCATCGTCGGCCCTCTCCTGTGCGCGGGCGGCTGCGGTCAGCGAGGTCACTCCGGTTCGATAATTTATCGATACAGAGCGTCTCGCATGAAGTCATCATGCCATGATCGGGCCACTACGTATACTTGGTGCGTGCCGAGGCTCTGGGACAGCACCATCGAGGCGCACCGCCGTGCGGTCACGGACGCGACCCTGGACGCGGCGGCGGCGCTGACCGCCGAGCACGGGCTGCGGTCGGTCACGATGTCACAAATCGCCGAGCAGGCCGGCGTCGGTCGCGCGACGCTGTACAAGTACTTCCCTGACGTCGAGTCGATCCTGATCGCCTGGCACGGCCGCCAGATCGCCGGTCACCTGGACTATCTCGCCGAGGCCAGGGATCGGGCCCGCGGAGCCGCCGGGCGGCTCGAGGCGGTGCTGGAGGCTTACGCGCTCATCTCCCGCCAGTTCCGCGGTCACGACAGCGGCGACCTGGTGGCGCTGCTGCACCGGGACGAGCAGGTCGGCCATGCTCAGCGGCAGCTCCGCGACATGATCGCCGATTTGCTGCGCGACGCCGCGAAGGCCGGCGCGGTCCGCGACGATGCGGGCCCCGAGGAGCTCGCTGCCTACTGCCTGCATGCGCTGACCGCGGCCAGCGCACTGCCGTCCGAGGCGGCCGTGCGGCGGCTGGTCGCGATCACGATGGACGGGCTGCGCTCGGGGCGCTGACTCGTGCCGGGCAGGGATGCTGGAGTCCGCGGGAGAGCTGTGGCTAACGGCTGGCGACGATGAGCTTGCCGATCATGCCCTTGGCAGCGTGGCCGGGGACGGGGCACAGGTACCGGTATGTGCCTGGGGTGACGGCGGTGAAGGTGAGGGCGGCGGTGTGCATGCCCAAGCTGGTCGGGTTGCCGAGGAACCAGGAACCACAGCGCCGAGCCGCGGAACGCGGGCCGCGCGGTAATCATCGGCATCGGCGAGCGCGTGCCGGAGGTGGCGGTGATGACCAGGCCGTGCGCGGTGTCGGGGTCGGCGTTAATGAGCTGGATGCTGATAGTCGCGCGCGCCGGCGGGGACGATCAGGGTCGGGTTGACCAGGCCGCCGATCCGGTATGTCTCGTCTGGCCCGGCGATCGGGCTGGGGACGACTGCGAGCCGGATGCTGGTGGCGGTAAAGGTGATGGTGTCGGCGGTAAGGCTGAGGTGCGCGCCGGCCGGGATCTGGCTGCCGAGCCTGGCGGCGTCAGCGGCGCTGACCCGCGGGCCGGGAGCGCTGGCCCAGAACCGGCCCATGATCGTGCCGGGGTCGGTGCTGACACCCATCATGTAGCCCGGCAGCCGGTCGCCGTGCATCCAGCCGGGTACGCCGCCGATACCCCTCATCCACCGGCGCCGCTGCCGGGCGGATGAGCGTCCTGATCGTGCTGCGCTCCATGATCATGCTCTCCTTCGTGATGTGTTCGGCTGCCTGAGTTGCTTCGGGAACGTGCTATGACGTGTGGGATGCGTCAGCAAGATCGGGCTTGGCGAGCCGGTCAGCTGCGTCGCCCGGAGTCAACTGGGACGGGACCTGGGGGTCCGACGGGCGGCTCGGCAGGGGCGCGGATGAAGACCGGGCCTGGGTCAGTGCCGGGCCCCGGACCTCGGCGATCCGCCACCACCAGCTGACCTTGTGCTCCACGCTGTAGCGGGCCGGCCCGGCGTAGTAGCTCAGCGCGAGCAGCCCGGCGAAGACCACCGCATACACGACGGCGGTGCCGATGTCGGCGGCGCCCGAGGTGTACGGGCCGCCGAACCCTTCGGCGGTGCCCCAGATCAGCAGGCTGAACACGATCGCCGCGGAGTAGGTGAGCTTGCGGGCTGGCCTTGGGCCTGGCCCATGATGGTGTCCATGTAGCCGGCCCGGAAGCCGGGCAGCCACTTCAGCGTCGCGTCCACTAACCAGATCAAGCCGAAACTGATCCTCAGTGCGTCCTTGGGCCACGCAGCGCACGGTCTGCTGGCTCCCTGTGGCTGTGACATCGTTGTCCTCCTTCATCTGCGGCAGTGCCGCGCCGATGTCGTCAATTCACGATGCGCGCCGATACCCCCCGGGGGCAGGGGCGTCAGTAGCGGAGTCCTGGGTCCTTTGTCACCATCCTGATGGGACCGCTGGCCCTGCCCCCCAGGGGTATAGCCCAGCGATGCTGGAATCCGGAGCCGGGCGTACGGCTGGCCGGCCAAGGGAGATGGCAGCGATGATGTTCTGGTACGGCGGCCACTGGGCGTTTTGGCAGGAGAGCCTAATGTGGGTCGGGATGATCGCGTTCTGGGGCCTGCTGATCTGGGGCCTGTATGTGCTGATCAGCGGCGCGGGCCGCAAGTCAGGCGGCAAGGACCACACCGGCGGGGATGACAGTGCTGATGCGCGCCGCATCCTGGACCGGCGGCTGGCCAGTGGTGAGATCGATCCCGCAGAGTACCGTCGGCTCCGCGACCTGATCGGCGCCGAGCACACCGACGCCCCGGTTGGCTCTAGGCCGGTGTCATGACGGCGACGCGCGACGGCGCGGGTGTCCTGGCACGTGAATGCACGCCGCCGCAACGCACCGGCACCCCGCGTCGGACCGCCCGCGGCTACGCCGGCGGCAAAGATGACTACCTGACCCGGCTGCGCAAGATCGAAGGCCAGGTCCGCGGGCTGCAGAAGATGATCGAGAAGGACACCTGGTGCCCTGACGTGGTTACACAGGTCGGCTCGGTCACCGGCGCCCTCCAAGAGATCGCCGTCGGACTGCTCGGCGACCACCTGCGGCATTGCGTGGCCAGCGCCGTCCGACAGTCTGAGGCCAGCGGAGAACTGGCGCTGGATGAGGTCACGGGCACCATCCGCCAGGTCATCCGGATCTAGCGGCGCAGAAGGGCACGGAACGCGGTCCTGAGGAGGACATCATGGACGTGTCACTTGTCGCAGAGGTGCTATGGCAGCGGCGGGTACTGCGCGGCCACGAGCGGTGGACCGGCGAGCAGTTGCGCGAGCACCAGCGCCGCAGGGCCGCGGCGCTGCGGGAGTTCGCTTCAGCCAGGTCGCCGTTCTACCGGCGATTCCACCAGGGCATGGGCGGCGCCCCGCTCGGCGAACTCCCGGTGCTGACCAAGGCGATGCTGATGGACAACTTCGACCAGATCAGTACCGACGCCGGGCTGCGGCTCGCCGAGTTGCAGGGGTTCCTCCAGGCGTCGCAGGCAAGCCCGCGGTTCGAGGGACGGTACTGGGTATCCGCGACCTCTGGTAGCTCGGGGCACAAGGCCATCATCCCCAGCAACCTGGGCGAGTGGGCTGGGGTCATCGCCTCCTACGGCCGGGCCAATGAATGGGCCGGGATCCGGTCCGGCCCCTTGCACCCTGTGACGATGGCAGTGGTCAGTTCCGCGACTCCGTGGCATCAGTCCGCCCGGGTCGCGGCCTCCGTGCGCAGCCCGTTCATCGTCAGCGAGCGCCTGGACGCCGGGTGGCCCCTGGCTGACATCGTCATCAGGCTCAACGCAGTACGGCCCGGCATCCTGATCGGATATGCCTCCATGATTCGGGCATTGGCCGTCGAGCAGCTCGCCGGGCGGCTGGCGATCAGCCCGCGGGCGGTGAACTCCTCTTCCGAAGTCCTCACCGCCGAGACCCGGGCACTGGCGGCCAGCGCCTGGCAGGCACGTCCGTTCAACGTGTATGCGGCCACCGAGACAGGCGGGATCGCGGCCGAATGCGCCCAACATCACGGCATGCACCTGTTCGAGGACCTGGTGATCACCGAAGTCGTCAACGACGCCTACCGGGCGGTCCCGGCAGGAGAGCCAGGAACCAGGCTGCTGGTGACCGTGCTGTCCAGCCGCACGCTCCCGCTGATCCGCTACGAGCTGACCGACCGGGTCACGCTCGCCGCCGGACGGTGCTTGTGCGGGCTGCCGTTTGGCCTGGTCAAGGCGATCGACGGACGTACGGACGATGTCGTGCTCCTGCCTGCGGCCCGCAGCGGGACCATCCCCATCCAGCCGGTGGTCTTCCACCAGGTCCTGGACCTGCTCGACGCTGCCGGGTGGCAGGTCCGCCAGCAGGAGACCGGATTGCTGGTGCTGGTCGCCGCGCCCGGGCCAAGCTTCGATCCCGCAACAGCCGAGCGCGCCGTTCGTGCCGCTGTCGCCGCCGCCGGCGCATCCCCTACGCCGGTCCGCGTCCGCACGGTCGACGCCATACCGGCCGGCCCCTCGGGCAAGCGCCCGCTCATCATGGCCCAACCCCGACCCCCGGGTCAGGATCGGACCAGTCGGGCGATGGCATCCGAGGCCTCGCTGATCTTGGCGGCGGCATTGTCGCCTCCCTCGGCGATGGCATCGGCGACGCAATGACCGAGATGATCTTCCATGAGCCCGATCGCGACGGCCTGCAGCGCCCTGGTGACCGCAGAAACCTGAGTCAGGATGTCGATGCAATACGTGTCCTGGTCAACCATCCGCTGCAGGCCGCGCACCTGGCCCTCGATCCGTCGCAGCCGCTTCAGGTAGTCGTCCTTGCCCTCGGCGTATCCGTACATCCCCGCGCTCCCTTGCTACTGTGCCCTGGTAGCAAGATACCCCCCGATGGTACCGGCACCGCCCGCCGAGCCAAGGGCGCCAGCGGCCCGGCGGCTACCCCTGGGGGGTATAGTCTGGCATTGACGCAGGATGTGACTGGAGGTCGCGATGAGAGCGGAGCAGGTCATCGTCGTGCTCGGGGCAGCGGCGGCAATGGCCGGGCTTGGCTGGTTCTTCTTCGGCCCGCGCAAGGCCAGGGCGGCGGATCTGGCGGGCGGGGTGCAGCGGGCGACGGTCACGGTGCGGGGCGGCTACAGCCCTGAGGTCGTCCGGGTCCTTCAGGGCTTGCCAGTTGAGCTCATATTCGACCGGCAGGAATCCGGCGACTGCACGTCCCGGGTCGTGTTCCCCGACTTCCGCGTCGGCGCCGCGCTGCCGGCCTATCAGCAGACGACCGTGCGGCTCGACCCGCAGGAGGCCGGTGAGTTCGCGTTCGCGTGCGGGATGAACATGATCCACGGCTCGCTGATCGTCGAGCCGGTGCCGGGCGGTGCTGGGTCGGCAGCGCGGCCGACGGACCCGGCGCGGAGCAGGACAGATCGCCGTCGGCCGGTGCTCCGGCGGCTGCCGCACGCCGGGAGGGCCGGCGGCGGCCACACGATGCGCTGGACGCGGAGGCGGCGGAGCGGCGGGCCGAGATCAGGGACCTGGCGCTTCGCGTCATCATCGGCGCGGTGCTGACGCTGCCGGTCCTGTACGCGGTGATGGCGCACGATGTATTCGGAGCCTGGGTGCCCCCGCTGCTGCTGAACCACTGGGTGCAGTTCGCGCTCATCACGCCGGTGATGCTTTACGCCGGGTGGCCGATCCACCGCACCGGCTGGCTGGCGCTCTCGCACCGGTCAGCGGACATGAACAGCCTGATCACGCTCGGGACCATCGCTGCCTACGGGTTCAGCCTGGTGGTCACGCTGGCACCCGGGCTGGTGCCGCCGAGTGTTCGGGGGGTGTATTTCGAGACCACCGGGGTCGTCCTCACGCTGATCCTGCTCGGTCGGCTGATCGAGACCCGAGCCAAGGCAGGCACCGGGCAGGCCATCAGGGACCTCCTGGGCCTGCAGGCCAGGACCGCTCGCGTGATCCGCGATGGCGCCGAAGCCGAGATCCCGGTCGAGCAGGTCGTCCTGGGAGACGAGGTCGCGATTCGGCCAGGGGAGAAGATCCCGGTCGACGCGGTCGTGCTTTCCGGGTCATCGGCCGTCGACGAGTCGATGGTGACCGGCGAGCCGATTCCGGTAACGAAGCGGGCCGGGGATGCGGTGATCGGCGCGACGATCAATACCACCGGCTCGCTGCGAGTCCGTGCGGCCAAGGTCGGCGCCGACACGATGCTGGCTCAGATCATCAAGCTGGTCCAGCAGGCCCAAGCATCGCGGGCCCCGATCCAGCGGCTCGCCGACGCCGTCTCCGGGTACTTCGTGCCCGCCGTCATCGCGATCGCGATCGCCACGTTCACCGTGTGGTTCGTCGCCGGTCCCGCGCCCGCGTTCACGCTCGCGCTAGTGTCGGCCATCGCCGTGCTGATCATCGCCTGCCCGTGCGCGCTCGGCCTGGCCACTCCGCTGTCGATCCAGGTCGGCACGGGCATGGGAGCTCGCGCCGGAATCGTGATCCGGTCCGCCGAGGCACTGGAGACCGCAGGCAAGCTGGACACGATCGTGCTGGACAAGACGGGCACCATCACCGCCGGCAAGCCAGCGCTGACCGATATCCGGCCGGCCGGACGCTGGGGCGACGACGAATTGCTGGCGCTGGTCGCGGCCGCCGAAGCCGCCAGCGAACACCCGTTGGCCGCGGCGATCGTGGCCGGCGCCCGCGAACGTGGCGTGCACATCCCGGCGGCTGCCAGCTTCGGTTCGGTCACCGGGAAGGGCGTTCAGGCAACGATCAACGGGCGCTCCGTGCTGGTAGGCAATGAAAGTCTGCTGGCCGGCGCGGGCATCGACAGCACCGAGCTGGACGCCGCGGCCGCGCAGCTGTCCGGGCAGGGCAAGACCCCGGTCTATGCCGCCGTCGACGGCGCGCTGGCCGGCGTGCTGGCCGTTGCCGACACGGTCAAGGACGACTCCGCCACGGCGATCGCCGCGCTGCGCCGCCTCGGCGCTGGACGTGATCATGCTGACCGGCGACAACGCGATCACCGCCGCCGCGATCGCCAGGCAGACCGGAGTATCCCGGGTGCTGGCCGAGGTCCTTCCCGAGCACAAGGCCAGCGAGATGCGGCGGCTTCAGGCCCGGGGCCGACGGGTCGCCATGGTGGGCGACGGGATCAACGACGCCCCCGCGCTTGCCGCCGCCAACGTCGGGCTCGCCATCGGCACCGGCACCGACGTTGCCATCGAGGCCGCCGACATCACACTGATCTCTGGGTCGCTCGCGGGTGTCGTCACCGCCATCTCGCTGTCCAGGGCGACGATGCGCAACATCCGGCAGAACCTGTTCTTCGCCCTCGCCTACAACGGCATCGGCATCCCGATCGCGGCCGGGATCCTTTATCCCTTCTTCGGCGATCCGGTTGTCCCCGATCATCGCCGCCGCCGCGATGGCGTTGTCCTCGCTGTCGGTGGTCACCAACGCCAACCGGCTGCGCCGGTACCACCCGGCGCCGCTGCCTGCGGCCGGCCTGCCTGCAGGCGAGCCGCTGGTTGAGACCCCCGCCGACCGCGCTCAGGAAGACGCGGCTGGCTGCGCGGCCGCCTATGACGCAGAATCGGCAGAACCCGGCAGGCCTGGCGGCGGGCTTCGTCTTACCGGTAGCCAGGGCGGTGGTGGCCGAGCGGATCGGGGTTAGTTCTGCGGTGCCGCGGCGCGAGCCACTCTTCCTCGCAGCGCGGGTGCAGGCACCGGACCGCGATGTGGCCGCCGCGGGCAGCCTGCGCGGCCGCGCACTCACACCGCTCCCAGCCGATCGTGACCAGACCGGGTCCCCACGGGTGATGCATCCGGCACTGTTCCGGGATTACTGGCAGACGTACCTGTTCCACGCGCGTATTCAAACACGCTATCGAACGTGAGACAAGAGCCGGAACCCTGCTGTGACCCGAGCACACTGACTCACAGCAGGATCGCTGTCTTTGATCGCCGCTAGGCCCAGAGCCGGTATAGCGCCAAGACCGTGATCCAGCCGTCCTGCGTATATGCATATGTAGCGGTGTACAGAATGATGGCTTCTTCCAGCCGGTCGCCCGCGCTCATTCAGCCGGCGCAGGCCGCGGAGTCGGCGCGGCGTTCGGCCCGGCGCCCTCCGATCAGAAACCATTGAGGCCGAGGCGCGACTCAGCCATCTTGTCAGTGGGTCGGCTTAAGCTCTGGTGGCGGTCGGCGCCGAATCGCATACGTTTCCGCTGACCGCGTGCAGGAGGATGTCATGGTGGCTAGCGGAGCCCCCCTGCCGGCCGATGACCGGAACGAGCCGAAACCTTTCACACACCTAGGCGTTCCCAACGCTGACCTTTACCGGAATTTGCTCGGTACCTTCGCGCGGGCCAAGGAACGCTTCATCGTGCACCTTCGGCCGGAGGATGTCGCGATCGAACTCCGGGTTGATGCCGACGAGCAGCTGACCGAGGCTCTGTCACGGCTCGTTGGGTGGGGAAACCTCCGCGCCGACACCGACACCAGCCGTGTCACCTCGGTGGAGGATTTCCACCGCAAGAGATCTCTGTACCAGCTGACCGCCGCGGGGCAGGCGGCTGAGCAGGCGATCGCGTTCTACGAGGAGGCTATTGGGCGGCGCGGGCAGCTCCAGTCAGTTGCCCTCGCTGACATTGCTGACCTGCTGCGGTCGCTGCTGGTCCTCGCCAGGGATCGCGATCCTGAGCCAGGCCAAGATCCACCTGCTACTGCTGTCCGTGGCAGAGCGGTTCGCGTCCCTGGCCGACAACGCGCAGGCGTTCATGTCGGCGCTGCGGCGCGCGATCGATTTTTCCGACGGGGACGTCGACGGATTCCTCGCCTATAAGGAAAGGCTGATCGACTACATCAACAGGTTCATCGCGGACCTGGCCAATTCAGGAGCTCAGATCGCGGTGCTGCTTGGCGACCTGGAAGCCGCTGGTCACGAGCGGCTCCTTGAGCTCGCCGCGCGGCGGGAGGCGGCCGACGCGGTGCCTGATGGCGCGGACGCCGCCGAAATCCTGCCGTCGGCGGAGAAGCAGGCGCTCGCCGCGTGGCGGAACCGCTGGCGCGGGCTGGACGACTGGTTCACGTCACGGGACACCGGGCACCCGTCGCAGGCCAGGCTGCTGCGACAGGCTGCCGTAACCGCGATCAAGCAGCTCATCGACGCTGTGGGCCTGCTCAACGAACGGCGCTCCGGGCGTTCTGATCGCTCGGCTGACTTCCGCGTGCTCGCCAGGTGGTTCGCCGAGGCGCCTGATGACGAGGCCGCCCACCGCTTGTGGCGGGCGGCATTCGGCCTGTGCCCCGCGCGGCACCTGTCCGTCACCGGCGAAACCGCTGACGCCTGGCACAACGTTCCGCATGGAACGGCATGGCGGGATGCGCCGCCGATCCGCATCTCCCCGCAGCTGCGGAAGACCGGGGCCTACGAGCGGCGCGGCAAACCCAATCAGGTGCGGGACAGGTCGGCGGAGCGGGAGTTCCTGCGCAGGCAGTCGGAGCGCGAGGCGGCCGAAACGGCCGAAGCGCGGCGACGGCTACGGACCACGGGCGCGACACTGCTGTCCGACCTCGACGTGCTTGACCCCAGGGCGTTCCGGCTGTTCCTGGCGCTGCTTGGCGACGCCCTCGCGACCCGCAAGCCCGGCGACACCGAAGTGAAGACCGTGACGAGTGATGGCACGCTGGAAGTTCGGCTGTCGCTGGTCGCAGATGGCGGAATGGCCGCGGTCCGGACTGCCGACGGCCGGTTCACCGGTCCTGAGCACGTTATCGAGATCACGGACCTGGCGGCGCCATGATCCGGGCCGAGGAACAGGCGCAGCGCAGGGCCGCGCTGCGCGCTTTGCTCGCCACGCCATTGCTGGTCGCCGACACCGACGGCGAGGCACTCGTCCTGGTCCGACGGCATCTTGCCGAGCTACGCGAGTGGCTGAACCGCGAAACTGGATGGCGCCTGGTCGCAGATTCTGAGACCGCCAGGCTGTTCAAGACCGCCTCGGTGCCGTCTGATGCGTCGCATCCCGCGCGCGGGCACAACAAGGAACCGTTCGGCCGGCGCCGGTACGTTACCTTGTGCCTTGCTCTATCGGCGCTCGCCCGAGCCGACGCGCAAACCACGCTCGGCGGCCTCGCCGACGACGTGCTGACCGCCGCCGCCGAGCCCGAGCTGGCCGGCACGGGTTTCACGCTGACCCTGGATAGCCGGGCGGACCGGTCCGATCTGGTCGCGGTGGTGAGGCTGCTGCTCGGATGGGGAGCGCTGACCCGGGTCGCTGGGGACGAGGATGCCTACCTGTCGGCTGGGATCGACGTGCTGTACGACGTCCGCAAACCGGTGCTGAGCGTACTGCTCACCGGTACTCGCGGGCCGTCCACGGTGCACGCCGCGACCTTTCCCGGCCGACTCGCCGAACTGACCACTGAGCCGGTCGCTGAGAGCGACGACCTGCGTAACCAGGCGCTGCGCAGGCGGCTCACCCGGCGGCTACTCGACGACCCGGTCGTCTACTACGACGAACTCGACGAGGACGAGCGCTCCTACCTTATGTCCCAGCGGCACGCGATCACTCGGCGCATCTTCGATGCTGCGGGTCTGATACCCGAGATGCGCGCTGAGGGGATTGCCATGGTCGACCCGGAGGACGAGCTGACTGATGTGCGGATGCCCGAGCAGCGCACCGACGGGCACCTCACCTTGCTCGTCGCGGAGTACCTGGCCCGCCAGGAACGATCGACGGTCGACGAGCTGCACGCCTTCGTCCGGCAGGCGGCCGCCGAACACGCCACTTACTGGCGCAAGGGCGTGACCGAGCCGGGCGCCGAGAGAGAGCTGCTCGCCACCGCGCTGGGGAAGCTGACCGCGCTGCGGCTGGTCACTGTAGAGCCACCGCACGTGCGGAGCCGACCGGCGATAGCTCGCTTCGCACTGGAGGAGCCAGTCATCCGCGAGACTAGGAAGGCGATAGCCGATGCTGCCAGCACCCTCTTCTGAGCGGTGGAAGCCGCTGCGTGCCGGCCTCGTCGACATGTTCTACTACGACGCCGAGGAGTTCTGGTTCCACGACGGCCGCCTTCTGCTGCGCGGCAACAATGGAACCGGCAAGTCCAAGGTCCTCGCGCTCACGCTGCCGTTCCTGCTGGACGGAGAACTCGCACCGCACCGGGTCGAGCCGGACGGCGACCGCCAGAAGAGGATGGAGTGGAACCTGCTGCTTGGCGGCAAGCATCCAAATCCGGAGCGCCTCGGCTACACCTGGCTTGAGTTCGGCCGCTGCGGCGCCGACGGGATCACCGAGTTCCGCACGATCGGCTGCGGGCTGAAAGCCGTCGCCGGGCGCGGTATCGCGCGACACTGGTTCTTCGTCACCACGCAGCGCGTTGGTGAGCAACTCCATCTGCTGCCCGCCAGCCGGGTTCCGCTGACCAGGGAGAAGCTGCGCGAGGAGATCGGCTCGCGCGGTCTCGTGTACGACCGGGCGGCCGACTACCGGCGGGCCGTGGACGAAGCCCTGTTCGGGCTCGGCGATCACCGCTACGAGGCCCTGATCAACCTGCTGATCCAGCTCAGGCAGCCGCAGCTGTCCAAGAAGCCTGATGAGAAACTCCTGTCCGGCGCTCTGACCGAGGCGCTGCCACCACTCAGCCCTGGCTTGATCAAGACAGTGGCCGAGGCGTTCCGCGGCCTTGATGAGGAGCGGAATGCGCTCCGAGCCCTCGAGGAGGCCCGCTCGGCAGCGGCTGAGTTCCTCGGGCATTACAGCAGGTACGCGATGATCGCGGCCAAGCGCAAGGCTGCGGGACCGCGGCAGGCGCAGAGCCGGTACGAGCAACTCGGCCGCGACCTGACCGCGGCCGAGGAGGCGTTCACGTCGGCAGACTCTGATCTTCGCGCCGCGCGCACCGAACTTGACGATCTCGAACAGCGGCGGACCCGGCTCGAGGCGCGGCGCGATGCGCTGCGCCAAGACCCGGCGATGCGGGACGCCGAGCGGCTTGAGCACATGCGCGACGAGGCGCGGCGCTGGGGCGAGACGGCCGGCATCAGGGAGCGGGACCGGGACCGGGCGGCGGCCGAGCTGCGCGGCCGCGCCATACGTGCACAGGAAGCCGATGGCCGGGCCGAGGCCGCGTGGAACGGGCTGGACGCCTCGCAGCGCCAGGCCGAGCAGGCGTCGGTCGCGGCCCGTTGCGCCTCGGGCCATCGCATCGCCGTAGACGGGTGGGAGCAGGATCTGCCGCGCGCCCGCCGCGAGTCGCAGGCGGTTGCCGATCGTCAGGAACGGGCCGTGGGGCGGCTTGAGAAGCTGCTCGCCGAGGCAGGTGACCGATGGGCGGCGCTGCTTGCTGCGCGGGCCGAGGAGGACCGGCTCACCGCCGAGGCTCAGGCTGCCGCTGAGCGGCTCGCTAGCGCGGAGCGGAAAGCCGCGGAACAAGCACGAGAACTGGCTCGCGCCTACCGCGCCTACCTCGGCGAATTGACCGAGCTCGATGTCGCCGATCCGGACTACCTGATCGATGGACTGAAGGCATGGGCAGTGACCGGCGACGGTGTGAACCCGGCGGTCGCGGCAATTGACGGCGCGGCCGTGGCAGCCAGTTCCGAACTCGGCCGTCTCGATGCCGAGATCTCCGCGCGGCGGACTGCTCACCAGGAACGCGCACGTGGCCTCGGAGAGGAGATCGGGCGGCTGCGGGCAGGCGGCCACGACGCTCCGCCGCATCCGCATACGAGGGAGCCCGGCATCCGGGATGACCGTCCTGGGGCGCCTTTGTGGAAAGTAATTGACTTCGCGCCGGACCTCCCCGAGGAGCAACGCGCAGGGCTTGAAGCTGCGCTAGAAGCGGCGGGAGTCCTCGACGCATGGGTCACTCCCGACGGGAACCTTGTCGCCGGGGATGTGACCGTGGTGTCCGGGTCCGCGCCGGCGCCAGGAGCGTCCTGCGTGAGCGTCCTGATCCCGGCGCTGGACTCCGGCGATGACCAGGCGCGGGTCCTGTCCCGCGAGATCGTCCGCAGCGTTCTGTCGGCCATCGGGCTTGGCGCAGCGGACGGGACGTGGGTCTCCACGGATGGACGTTGGGCCAATGGCGTGCTGGGCGGCGCCTGGCGAAAGGAGAGCGCTGGCTATATCGGCGAGGGCGCACGCGAGTCCGCGCGGCGCGCCAGGACCGCCCAGCTTTCCGGTGAGTTGCAGCAGGAACGGGCGGCGATCGCCGGTGCCGACGCGGAACTGGCCGAGGTGGCCACCAGCCGGGAGCGGCTCGCAGCGGAACATCGCGCCGCGCCGCACGACGCGGCTGTGCGGGATGCGCATACCGTTGCCGTCACTGAACGGCGGCTGGGCAACGCACTGCGCGAGCAGCACGCCCGCGCGGCCACCATGCGCAGGCGGCGGCAGGAGGAACTAGATGCCGCGGTCGGGCGGGCCGAGGAGTTCGCGCGCGACGTCGGCCTGCCCACAGAGCCTAGCGACCTGGCGCAGGTCCAGAGCGGGGTAGCGGCGTACCGGCTGGCGCTTGCCGGGCTCTGGCCGACCGCCGAGGCGTGGAAAGGGGCGGCCACGGCCGCGGACGAGGCCGCTGCTGAACTGGCCGGGAGCCAGGAGCGGCTGGCGGAGGCGACCGAGGAAGCGGCGACCGCACGGAAGGAGGCATCAGCTGCTCAGGCGAGGCATGAAGCGCTGAAGTCCACGGCCGGGGCGGCGGTCAATGAGCTCTACCGGCAGCTTGAGGAAGTCGAGGGCGGCCTGAAGGGGCGGGAGGCTGCCGAGCAGACCGCGCGAGTTGCTGAGCAGCGGGCACTTGAGAACCGGGGCAAAGCGGACGGCGCCAGGGAAACGCTGCGCGCGGAAATTGAGGAGGCGGTGCGGATCCGAGATGCTGCGGTCGCGGAGTTCCAGTCGTTCGCCGCCACCGGGCTGCTGCGCATAGCCTTGCCGTCGCTCGAGATTCCTGACGTTGTCGAGTCCTGGTCACCAACCCCAGCCGTCCTGCTGGCTCGTGCTCTCAACGCCGGGCTGGACTCGATAGACGAAGGGGACGGTCCGTGGGACCGGATACAGAAGCGGGTGACCGAAGAGCACAAGCAGCTCGCTGACGCGATGGCCCGGCACGGGCATTCGGCCGGCCTCACGCTGAGCGGGGGCGCCATCGTCGTTGACGTGGTCTTCCAGGGCAGAAGTCACGATATCCCTGGCCTGGCCGACGTGCTGGGCGAGGAAGTGGAGCAGCGGGCGCGGCTGCTATCCGCCAGGGAGCGGGAGATCTTGGAGAACCACCTGCTCAACGAGGTGGCAGGGACGTTGCATGAGTTGATCACGGCGGCGGAGGCCGAAGTCAGGCAGATGAACGACGAACTCGCATCCAGGCCGACGTCGACCGGGATGAAACTGCGTCTGATCTGGCAGCAGGCCAAGGGCGCGCCGGACGGGCTGGATCAGGTCCGGCACAAGCTACGCCAGACGATCGACGCCTGGTCCTCCGGCGATCGCACCGAGGTCGGGGCATTCCTGCAGCAGCGGATCGCCGCCGAGCATGCGGACAACCCGGCCGCCGGATGGACCGACGCGCTGACCACGGCGCTGGACTACCGGAAATGGCATGAGTTCGCGATCCAGCGGTTCCAGGAAGGGCAATGGCGCTCGGCCACCGGCCCGGCCTCCGGCGGGGAGCGAGCGCTGGTGGCGTCGGTTCCGCTGTTCGCCGCCGCCTCGGCGCACTACAAGTCCGCTGCCAACCCTAGAGCACCGCGGCTCATAGCACTGGACGAGGCATTTGCTGGAGTTGATGATGATTCCCGTGCGAAGTGCCTCGGGCTGCTTGCCACCTTTGACATGGACGTGGTCATGACTAGCGAACGGGAGTGGGGATGTTACCCACAGGTTCCCGGCCTCGCCATCTGCCAGCTCGCGCGGCAAGACGGCGTTGACGCCGTTCTCGTCACGCCATGGCGGTGGGATGGCCGGGAACGCCGCCCGGCCCCACGGGCGGCGGTGTGACCGAGGCCGACGCCAAGTTGCATCGCCTGCTCGGCGACGAACCCGTCGCGTGGCTGGTGCGACGGGCACGAAGCAGGCTGGAGGACGGGCGTCCCCTGACTGGCACGGTGACCTTGCCCGCGGCCAGCTCTGAGCAGCGGCGCGCGGCCGAACGGCTGACCGGAAGAGCGGCTCGTTCCGGGGCGTCGCTGTCGGTGTCACTGACCGAGGTCGACCGCATCTTGCGAGAAAGCGGGGCCGCGCCGGGCGGGCTGGCCGAGGCGGTGCAGCGACTGACCGGTCCTCTCCGGGACCTCCACCGCGAACGGGCAGACCTCGCGGCTGCCTGGGCTGCCGCGTTTGCGCCACTGGACGCCTGCGTGGATGGCCGTACCGAGCTTACGTCTTGGCGGTCGTGGCTCGACACGACCGGCGTTGTGCGCCGCCTCGCGCCTGAACCGGATCAGGCGCGGATGCTCATCGGCCAGGTCGCGGCGGTCCTCTCGCGGGTGCCCTCCCGCGGCATCCCGATTGGCCGCCTCGCCGCCGAGTGCTGCGGCGATGCACACGCCCTGGACGACGGACGCCCGGTCGGCACGCTGGTGCTCTCAGCGGTTCGCGCGATGGCAGGCTTGCCGTCCGCGGCGGAGGGAACCGCCGACTCCCGGCGCGCTGCGTGGGCCGCCGCGGGAGTTCACCTCGACGAGTTGTCGTCGCTAGTGCTCTGCCTCGGGCTGCCCGGTGACAACCGCACGCCGCTTGGCCGAACACTGGCGGCGTACCGCGAAGCGGGGCAGCCGGCAGTGCTCACGCTCAGGATGCTCCGCTGCCATGACGGACCGCTGCCAGCAGACCGGGTACGGATATGCGAAAACCCGGTGGTAGTCGCGGCGGCGGCCGACGAACTCGGCGCCCGCTGCCAGCCGCTGGTGTGCGTCGGCGGCCGCCCTCGGCCGCCGGATGGCAGTTGCTGGATCTGCTCGCGGCCGGCGGCGCGGACTTCGAATACCACGGCGACTTTGACTGGGGCGGTGTCCGGATCGCTAATGCCGTGCGAGAGAGGGTGAATTGGCGGCCGTGGCGGTATGACCACTTGGCCTACGAAGCCGCCGTGTCAACGGCACACCCGCCCGCCAGGCTCGCTGGCGTACTGGCCGAGACGCCATGGGATCCGGAGCTCGTCGCCGCAATGCGGCGCCACAACCTTCGGATCGAGGAGGAACTCACCCTCGACGCCCTGCTCCAGGATCTCAGTCCATAGGTACGTGCCCATAGCCGCTGCGGAAGGGTGGCTAGCTGCCGATGCTACGAGCCGGTTACTCGCCAAGCCGTCGTCCCGTCCGCAGCCGGTCGAGCGGCCGGACGGTGAACCAGTCGTCGTGCATGCATACATGCGTGTTCCGCAATTCCGCCCTAACTCTTCCGCTGTTCCATAGGCCTTCTTCCGCATCTGTAGTCGATGTCTGCCGCAATCCACTAGCGTGACGCGGCACTCTGGCTGGCCTGATGGTCGGCACGGTCCACAAGACCTGGCCGGACGCGCCACGTTGAGCGGATAGGAGTGCCCGGTACCATTGCTCGCCTGCGGTCGCATCTTGCGCGGGGCTCGGCGCAGGTGCCGGCCATGCTGACTCTCGGAGATCATTAGTGCCCGCTGAGTATGACAAGATCCGGGCGGAGAATGTCGCCCGCTACGGCTGGGACACGGCCGTGCTCGAACTGCTCGGCCAGCTCTACAGCGAGCGCACGCATTTCATCTTCGAGCTGATCCAGAACGCTGAGGACGCCGGCGCGACCGACCTGACTTTCACGCTTTTCGCCGATCGGCTGGAGGTCAGGCACGACGGGCGCGACTTCACGGTCGCCGACGTCCGCGCGCATCTGCGGCGTGGGCCAGGGCACCAAGGCGGACGACCTGACCCAGATCGGCGAGTTCGGCATCGGCTTCAAGGCCGTCTACGCGTACACCGACAGC
Organism: uncultured Actinomycetota bacterium; assembly: GCA_963720595.1. GTDB lineage: Bacteria > Actinomycetota > Actinomycetes > Streptosporangiales > Streptosporangiaceae > Chersky-822. The sequence continues at coordinate 1,006,327 of CAVRFY010000002.1, forward strand.
CCGCGGATCCACAGCGGCGCCGAGAACTTCCGGATCGAGAAATACGTCCGGCCCTATTCGGTGGATCCGCTCGGCGAACCCGAGGCCGGGACCGTCTTCGTGTTCCCCTTCGACCGCCCCGAAGTCCCCGCGGCTGTCGCCGGCCGGCGAGATCTCCGCTGCCCTTGGCAACATCGGTGTCGAGACGCTGCTGTTCCTGCGCAACATCCAGCGGATCCGCAGTTGCGGACTGGCGACGGCGGACGTCGTGCTGGAACGGACGTCGGCCGCGCGCGGCCGCGCCAGCCGGCGCGTCTGCCTGTCCAGCGGCCAAGCGCTCGGCCGTGGCGACGAGGAATGGTTCGTCTGGGAACGGCGGCTTACGGCACTCGGGCGGCCGGATCAGCGGGTCGAGATCGCCTTCATGGTGCGCGCCGAGATCGACTCCAGTCGGCTGATCAGGCGCGACACCTCGCCGCTGGTCGTGTTCTTCCCGACGCAGAAGGAGACGTTCCTCGGGTTTGTCCTCCAGGGCCCGTACCGGACGACGCCTGCGCGGGACAACGTTCCCGAGCACGACGAGTGGAACCAGTCCCTGGTCCGCGAGACGGCCAGCCTGCTCGCGGAGGTGCTGACAGAGCTCCGGGACGAGGGGCTGCTTACCGCCGAGGTGCTGCAGGCGCTGCCGCTGGACGCCGCCCGCTTCGGGCCGGACACGATGTTCCGCGCGCTGTTCGAGTCTGCTCGCGCCGCACTCGGTCAGGAAGAGATGATCCCCGCAGCTGACGGCGGCTATCGCTGCGCCCGGCAGCTGAAGCTGGCCAACGGGGCAGGCCTTCGCGAGTTGCTGACGCCAGACCTGCTCGGCGACCTGTGCGGCGAGGAAGGCACGATCGCCTTCGCTTCTGACTCGATCTCGGAGATCGAGACACCCGTCCTGTGGCGGTACCTGCGCGAGGAAGTCGGCCTGGACGAGCTGACGCCGGATGCCGTCGTGGGCCGCCTCACCGCCGAGTTTCTCTCGGCCCGGCCTGACCAGTGGATCGTCAGCTTCTACTGGTTCCTCTACCAGCATCCGGCGCTGTGGCAGGCGCAGAGGCATCCGGGCGACCTGGCCGGCCCTGCCCGGTCGAAGCCGATCATCCGGCTTGAAGACGGCACGCAGGTGGCGCCGTTCGATGCCCGAGGCAGGCCAGCCGCCTATCTTCCGGGCCCCGCCGACACGGGGTTCGCAACGGTCCGGCGGGCCATCGCGAGCAATCCCGACGCCCGGCAGTTCCTGACCGCGCTCGGCTTCGACGAGCCAGACGTCGTCGCCGAGGTACTGGACCACGTGCTGCCCCGGTACAACGACGCAGATGTCGCGACGCTGGACGCAGCCCAGCACGACGCTGACCTCGAACTGGTCGCCCGCGCGCTCGACGGGGCGTCTCCGGCCAGCCGGGAGCGGCTTCTTGAGGCACTGCGGCAAACCACCTTCCTCGTGGGGGAGAACGCGGCGACCGGCGCGCAGCGCCTGATGCTGCCAGGCGATCTGTATCAGCGGACGAGGGCCCTGGAGTGCTTTTTCGACGGCAATCCCGACGCCTGGCTCGCGGCCGATGCCTACGGTCCCTGGCTGACTCAGCTGCGCGGAATGGGCGTCAGGGAGAAGGTGCGGCTGGATGCGCGCCCGGCGGACGAACTCGGCTACGTGATCATTGCCGACGAATTCGCCCGGCACGAGCGCGGGGTGGCGGGGTTCGACCCGTCGGCGCGGATCGAGGGGCTGGAGTACGCGCTCAGCGAATCCGAACCATGCGCGCTCGGAATTCGTCTGGAACGTCCTGCTCGTTCCCAGCCGGCACCTGATCGCCGGCGTCGTCGAGAAATCTCACCGGCTGGAATTCGCCGACGCCAGCCGCGAGAACATGCTGTCACCCATCGGAGAGATAGCCAGGGACGCGGCGTGGCTTCCGACTGCGGACGGGACGTTCCGTCGCCCGGCGGATCTCGACATGGCCGATCTGCCGCAGTCCTACGAGCGGGACGCCGTGCTAGCCAGGGCGCTCGCGATGACCCGGCCGGTGCTCGAGGAAGCCAGCCGCCAGCTAGGGCTTCCGGCTGACTTCCTGCGCCGGCTGAGCAGGCATCCCGACCTTGTCGCGTCGATCGAGCAGGAGCTCAAGGCCCGCGATGACGGCCCGTGAAACGTGGGCGGTGCGCAGGTCAACAAGCCGGCAGCTGTCCCAAGCGTGGACCTAGCGCGTGGCGGTCTGCTGGGCGTAGGCGGCGACGGCCGCGTCGATGGTGGGAAAGAAGTGGTGCGGGTCAATGGTGCGGGTGAGCCCGTAGCGCTCGATCTTGGCCCGGACCGGATCCTTGAGTTCAGCGAACACCAGGTTGATGCCCTGGGCGTTGAGCGACTCGTCGAGGTCGGTGAGCACATCGGCCGCCGTGGTGTCCACGTCGGTCACCGGTTCGGCGGCGATCACGATCCAGACCGGCGGCGGGTCGGTCCTGGCCAGCCGCCGCACCTCGTCCCGGAACGTCTTGGCGTTAGCGAAGAACAGCGGGGCGTCGAACCGGTAGATCACCAGGCCGGGCAGCTGCTCGGCGGCTGGATAGGAGTGCACGTCGTGGTAGCCCTCCAGCCCCGCGACCCGTCCGAGCTCGGTCTCGTAGGGGCGCCACGCGCGCCGGAAGACGTTGAGGATCGACAGCGCGACCGCGATGGCGATCCCGGGCAGCACGCCGAGCAGCACGACTCCGAGGAAGGCCGCGACCGACAGCAGGAACTCCACCTTGCGCTGGCGCCACAGCCGCACCGTCGCCGGGATGTCGGCCAGCGAGAGCGACGCGGTGATCACAACGGCGGCCAGGGCAGGCTGAGGCAGGTTACGGAACAAGCCAGGGATGAACACGATCATGACCAGGATCAGGACCGCCCCGACCACCCCGGTGAGCTGGGTCTTGGCACCAGATCGTTCCGCCACGGCTGTGCGCGACCCGCTGGTGCTGACCGGGAATCCCTGGAAGAAACCCGCAGCCAGGTTCGCCGCTCCGATGCCGATCATCTCGCCGTTGCCTTGGATCTCTTGGCCGGTGCGGGCGGCGAACGCCGACGCGGTCGAGATCGTGTCGGCCAGCGACACCAAGGCGATCCCCAGCGCGCCGGCGAACAGCGGCCCCAGATCGGAGACGCCGACGTCGGGGATCGTGATCGGCGGGAGCCCCTTGGGCAGCACCCCGACCAGGCTGACGCCATGCCCGGCCAGGTGAAAGGCGCTCGCCGCGGCGATCGCGAGCACCACCATGACCAGCACCGCCGGAACCTTCGGCAGCCATCGCTGCAGCACCAAGATCACCACGATCCCGGCGATCCCCACCGCCGCCGCGGCCCCGACCGCCTCCCCGTTCGCCAGCCCTTTGACGAAGCCAACGACCTCCGCCAGGAAGCTGTCGGCATCGACGCTGAACCCGAAGAGTTTCGGCAACTGGCCGACGAGGATGGTGAGAGCCAGGCCGTTCATGTAGCCGATCATCGTCGGCTTCGAGATCAGGTCGGCGATGAAGCCAAGCTTGACCACGGCCGCCACGATCATGATCGCCGCGACCATCAGCGCCAGCGCCGACGCCAGCGCGACCGCCCGTTCCGGGTCACCTTCGGCGGCCATGAGGGGCAGGATCGTCGCGGCGATCATCGGCCCCAGCGAGGAATCGGGACCCAGCACCAGGATCCGCGACGGGCCGAACACCGCATAGCCGAGCAGGCACATGATCGAGGTGTACAGGCCGGTGATCGGCGGCAGGCCTGCTAGCTCCGCATAGGCCATGCCCTGCGGGACCAGCAATGTCGTAAGCACGACCCCCGCGATGAGGTCCTTGGCGAGCCACTCACGCCGGTAAGACCTCGCCGCCTGCAAGCCGGGCACCCAGCGGTACACGGACATCAGGAGCGAGACAGGAAGCGGAGCCGGGCGGCCCGCGCGTCCCAGGAGTAGACGACAGCCGTGCCTGCGATGACGTCATGCAGCGCCCGGCGCTGGCGGCCCAGCAAGATGCCGACGAATCCGAGGCCGAAGAGCAGGAAGCTCAGCGGCAGGGCCAGTGTGCGCACTACTGCGCTCCGCGCGCCGGCATCGGCGCCGTCGGGCCGCACCACCCGGATCCCGAGCAAGGCCATGCCGAAGGTCTTGCCGCTCGCCGCCCAGGAATAGGCGCGGTAGATGAATAGCCAGACCACGAAGGCGATGCCGACCCAGGCGTCGTCCCGCGACCAATTGGGCGCCTTGCCCGTCACGACGCTGACAGCGAACGAGATGGAGGCGAGGGTGAGCAAGAACACCAATGTGCTGGCGCACACGTCGAGGGCGTAGGCAGAGAACCGCGAGGCGAAACCCGCGTAACGCCCCTGGAGGCCCCCTTGCACGGCGGCCGGGGTTTGCGCATCGCGGTGCCGGCGAAGGCGGCCAACCCACCGGGCGATGAACTCGTCCAGCCCGACGGCCTGGCTGCGGACCACGTCGATCGCGTTGCTCGCGACGCCGCCTGAGGACTGCGCGATCATTGCGCCGAGGTCGGTCTGCGCGATCAGCTCGTCCATGTCGACCTGGGCGAGGATCGGGTTCAGGTCCACGTCGGCCATCAGGCGGCCGATATCGACGCGATCGAGCAGCCTGTTCACGTCGGTCCGATCCAGCAGTCGGTTGACGTCGGTCCGGTCCAGCAGTTCGTCGACGTTGACCCGATCCAGCAAGGCGTTCACATCCAGCGCGGCCATAACAAGCTCGACGACGCGCTCCGCCACCATCTGGGCCAGCGCTTCAGCCGGCGGGGCCAGTCGGTCTCCGACCGACCGCAATCGCGAAAGCGGGTCCACAAGCCAAGCATCGTGACGCAGACCTCGGCCGCATCACCCGCAGCGAGTGACGTGCGTTCTGCGGGCTAGGTGCACGGTGCGGCAGCGGCAGCGACCGGCGCAGGAATCCGAGCCTGGTGGTCGCGCTGCCGCCGCCCGCCCCGAGCGTTCGCCAGTGGCTTACCGGCGGCGGGACACACGTCGAGCCGTGCGCCGCCCTGTGCGCCGCGCGACCCTGCGGGATCCGAACATTCTCTCACCCCCCAACCATGGTCAATCGGCCCCGTCATCGCTGATGGGCGCCGGCCGACGTTTCCAGATCGTGCAGTTCCTTGGCCTCTTCCGCCGACACCAGCCCGACCTCGATCAGGTCCAGCGGGCTGATGAACCCGTCGCTGAGGCGGAATCCTCCGGCCCGGGCGATCGCGTCCCGCAGCGGCACGGCCCAGTGGTGCTCCAGCAGGATTAGCGCTGCTGCCGAGTCATTCGGGATGTCTTCGAGGACGTCCCAATCCTCCGCATCGCCAAGCGGGCTGATGCCCTCACGCGCGACCTGCTGCGCGCCGGCCTGCGCGCCGGCCTCGGCTCCTTGCTCCCCGTCGATGCCCAGGCCGATGAGCGCGCCGACGGTGCTGCCGAGTTCGATCGCCTCGTCCTCGGAGAGGTTGCTGAGATGCTCGACCTCAAGATCCCCAGCGGCGGTCTTGTAGACCGCTAGCGCGTCGATGACGCGCACCGTGTCGTTTTCGCGGAGCCGCTCAAGCTCCTCGATGATCTCGCCATGAAAGTTGGGGTGGTTGAACCCCAACACGATGAGCTGGACTGGTCCGATTGCCATCGCTGCCCCCTGACTGTCCGGAGTCCCTGCATGCCCGTACCGTGTCTGGCAGGTGGACAGCGCTCAGCCCGACGCGGACCATCTGCCCCAGAAGTATCGGACCGATACGGGTAGAAGCACATCACCCGTGACGGGTTAAGCTCGCGGCCATCTGCTGCTGCGCGTCTGTGGTGCAGAAGCTTGTGCGGGGCCTGCCTTACTGCGATAGCGCGTGCGCGGCGTGGCCGTGCTGGGCGGCCTTGTGCAGGTCTTCCGCGTCGTCGCCTGGCAGGTGCGGCTGGATATCGAACACGACCTTCTTGACCGTGCCGGTGAACGGGAACGGCTTCTTGTCCTCGTAACTCAGGTCGACGACTCCTCCGTTGTCGCGGCCGACGTCCATGCCTGCGTAGGCGGAGAAGCGGATCGGGACGGTATGGTCCATGCGGCCGTTGGCGACAGCCTCGCCGTCGACGAGCAGCGTCACCGTGCCGCTGGTGGCCGGCTTGGCGGCATCGGCCGCGAACTCCATCCGCACGTTGACCTCGCCAGCCGGCAGCGGCTCGGTGGCCTGCTGCCGGTAGATGAACACGCCCATCATCGAGTAGGTGTGGGTGAGCTTGCCGTCGGCGACAAAGAGCGAGAATCCGCCGAGGTGGTCGGCCTCGGCGACGATAACGCCCTCGGCCCCCTTCGCCGGGACGACCAGGTCGGCACTGATCGTGTACGAGTGGTTGTAGATCCGCGGGATCATCCCGGACATGATGTTCTGGACGTCGCCGCGGTACTCAACTGGGCCGGAGTCCGCTTGCGGCGGCAGGATCCCGAAGAATGCGGACAGGGTCGCGAGCAACGGCAGCACCTTGTACTTCTCCGCCTCGGACCAGAACAGCTGCCTCAGTTCGGCGACCTTCTCCGGGTGTTCGGAGGCGAGGTCGTTGGCCTGGGTGAAGTCTTCGGGCAAGTAGTACAGCTCGGCTGGGTCGGCGTCGGGATCCCATACCCCCGGGGCATAGGGCTGCAGTGCTTCCGGCGTGAGGACCCAGGGAATGCGGGGGGTCTTCATGGCCAGCCACCAGCCATCGGAGTACATGGCGCGGTTGCCGATGGTCTCGAAGTACTGCTGGGTGTGGCGTTCGGGCGCGGCCGCGTCGGTCAGCGAGTCCGCGAAGGTCACGCCGTGAAAAGGCTCTTGCGCGATCCCGTCGACGTGCGACGGAGCCGGGATGCCCACGATGTCCAGGACGGTCGGCCCGACGTCGATCGCGTGGGTGAAATGCGAGCGCAACGCGCCGGTGTCCGTGATGCGCGCCGGCCAGTGGATGACCATTGGGTTGCGGGTACCGCCGAGGTGCGAGCCGACCTGCTTGCCCCACTGGAACGGCGTGTTACCGGCCCATGCCCAGGCCGCTGAGTAGTGCGGATCCATGAGCTGGGTTCCCCAGGCGTCGACGCCGCCGTAGCGCTCGGCGAGCTGAAGCTGCATCTCGTCGGTCAGCGGGATGCCGTTCTGCATCGTCATCTCGTTGAACGAGCCGGTGATCGTGCCCTCCATGCTGGCGCCGTTGTCACCCCAGATCCAGATAATCAGGGTGTTGTCCAGTTCGCCAAGCTCGGTGATCGCGTCGATGACCCGGCCGACGTTGTGGTCGGCGTTTTCTGAGTACCCGGCGTAGACCTCCATCTGCCTGGCGTAGTAGGCCTTGAGCTTGTCCGGGACGTCGTCCCAGGCGGGGAACGCGTCGTCTCGCGCGGTCAGCTTCGCGTCGGCGGGGATCACGCCCAGTTCCTGCTGCCGGGCGAAGACTTCCTCGCGCAGCCGGTCCCAGCCCTGGTCGAACTTGCCCTTGTACCTATCGGCCCATTCGGGGGCCACGTGGTGCGGGGCGTGGCTGCACCCGGTGGAGTAGTAGACGAAGAACGGCTTGCGGGCATCTTGCGCGCGGATGCCGTGCAGCCACTCGATCGTCTTATCGGCCATGGCGTCGGGGAGGTAGTAGGGGTTCTCCTTGTCGTAGAAGCCCTCGGGGGTGCCGATGATCTTCTGGTTCTCGGCGAGGCACGGGTCCCATTGCCCCGCGTCACCGCCCAGGAAGCCGTAGAAATAGTCGAAGCCCCACCCGGTCGGCCAGCGGTCGAGCGGCCCGGCCGGGCCCTGCTGGCTGTCGGGCGTGAGATGCCACTTGCCGAACGCCGCGGTGCTGTAGCCGTTTTCCGCCAGGATCCTCGGAACCGGCGCGCAGTCGCGCGGGAGCATGGCGGTGTAGCCAGGGAAGCCGCTCGAGAACTCGCCGACCGAGCCGAATCCGACCGCGTGGTTGTTCCGCCCTGTGAGGAGGGCTGCCCGCGTCGGCGAGCACAGCGCGGTGACGTGGAACCGGTTGTAGCGAAGTCCCGACTGCGCCATCCGCGTATACCGCGGGGTGCTGATCGGGCCGCCGAACGTGCCCGGGTTGCCGAAGCCCGCGTCGTCGATCAGCACCAGCAAGACATTCGGCGCCCCGTCAGGTGGCTCTGGGTGCCCGATCAGGTTCCAGTCTGGCCGCGACCCATCCAGCGTCTTCTTGGCGACCCCCTGGAACGGCCGCCGGCGTATCGGAAGTCTCCTGCGGTCGGGATCGCTCATCTTCTCTCCCTGCCTTCATCTCGAGGTCCTCAGGGTGATCCGGGCCAGCCCCCACTCTCCGACAGGTTCGCTCCTGGTCTCTTCGGCCGCGTCACCCGACACGGGCGATTTCGGCTGGCACGCTAGATGCCGTTGGCCGCGACCAAATCGGCATGTGCGACAGTGAATCCATGGTCGGGGGAGCCGCGCAGAGCGCGGTCGGGGAGGCCGGGGATCGCGCCAACGCGACCGGCCCGGTTCTCACCATGCCTGGCGCGCCGCTGGCCTTTCACGTGATGGCCAAGCCGACCGGCGCGATCTGCAACCTGGACTGCGAGTACTGCTTCTTCCTGTCCAAGGAGATGCTGTATCCCGGCAGCCGGTTCCGGATGGCGGCCGAACTGCAGGAGACCTACATCCGCCAGTTGCTGGCCGCGCACGCACGAGCGCCCGAGGTGATCGTCGCCTGGCAGGGGGGCGAGCCGACGATGATGGGCCTGGACTTCTTCCGCCGCTCGATCGAGTTGGAACGCGCGTACGCCAGGCCGGGCCAGCGGGTGCTCAACACGATCCAGACCAACGGCACGCTGCTCGATGACGAGTGGGGCGCGTTCCTGCGCGAGAACGACTTCCTCGTCGGGATCTCGATCGACGGCCCGCGGCCGCTGCACGACGCCTACCGCGTCGATAAGGGCGGCAAGCCCACCTTTGACCGGGTCATCGGCGGCCTTGAGGTGCTCAAGCGCCACGACGTGGACTGGAACGTCCTGACCACCATCCACGCCGCCAACGGCGACCACGGGCGCGCCGTCTACAGCTTCCTGCGGGACGACCTCGGCGCCACGTTCATCCAGTTCATCCCGATTGTCGAGCGGGTCACCGCGGCCGAGTTGCCGATCGCCGACAACGGCTGGGGCGAGCGTGCGCACGGCCGGCCGCTCTACACCCAGGACGGCGACCTGGTCACCAGCCGCTCCGTAGGGCCGGTCCAGTACGGGCGGTTCCTGATCGAGGTGTTCGAGGAGTGGGTCCGCCGCGATATCGGCCACGTCTACGTGCAGATGTTCGACACCGCGCTGGCCGCTTTCCACGGCGAGCCCGGCGGGATGTGCGTGCACGCCGAGACGTGCGGAACCCAGCTGGCCCTCGAGCACAACGGCGACCTGTATAGCTGTGATCATTACGTCGAACCCGGCTACCTGCTGGGCAACATCGGCGAGCGAGCGTTGTTGGATCTCATCGTCCTTCCGCAGCAGCGCGAGTTCGGCCAGGCCAAACGCGACACGCTGACCCGGTACTGCTTGGACTGCGATGTGCGGTTCGCGTGCAACGGCGGTTGCCCCAAGGACAGGTTCGCGACCACGCCGGACGGGGAGCCCGGGCTGCACTACCTGTGCCCCGGCTACAAGGCGTTCTTCCGGCACGTCAGCGAGCCGATGCGGCAGATGGCCGCACTGCTGCGCGCGGGCAGGGCGCCGTCGGATCTCATCACCGCCTATTCGGCCGCCGACGCGCAGCGTGGCCGCAACGAGCCCTGCCCTTGCGGCAGTGGCCGCAAGTGGAAACGCTGCCACGGCACTGAGCCCGACCGGGTGTAGCGCGCCTGCGACATCAGGTCAGTTTCATCCTTCCCGGGCGATGCTCTTCGGCGGTCCGTACTGCTTGGCTGGTGGATTCGCCGCTGAGAAAGCAGGGGCGACCAGCATGAGCGGCGTCCAGCCGCCTCAGGTCGGAGGCATGAGCGATGACGATGACACGTGACCGGACCGCAGCCCGGACCGCAGCCAAGCGTTCAGGCGGTGGGCCCTCAGAATCGGCTCGGACTCGGTCAGGCCGGGCGCGAGCCGGGACCGGAGAGCATCTCAGCCACGCGGACCGGGCGGCGCTGGGGAAGGATGCCAGGTCATTGACTCCGCTGGAGTCGCAGGCGGAGTTCGAGCCGGACAAGGCTCGGGATCCGGTCGGCCTGCTGCTCGGACAGGCGGAATCGCGGGTGCCCGAGCTGGTACCGGTGCGGCACGGGCGGATGCTCGTATCCCCGTTCACCTTCTACCGCGGGGCCGCGCTGCCGATGGCCGCGGATCTTGCAGGCACGCCGTCTGCCGGGCTACGGGTGCAGCTGTGCGGGGACGCCCACCTCTCGAACTTCGGGGCATTCGCCTCGCCGGAACGGACTTTGGTCTTCGATGTCAACGACTTCGACGAGACCCTCCCCGGCCCGTTCGAATGGGACGTCAAGCGACTGGCCGCGAGCCTGGCCGTCGCGGGGCGCGACAGCGGGTTCGGCGCCAAGGCCCGCCGCCGGATCGTATTGGCCGCGGCCGGACGCTACCGCACCGCGATGCGGCAGTTCGCCAAGCAGCCCTTCCTGGCGGTCTGGTACGCGCACCTCGACATCGAGCAGGCCATCGCCGAGGTCCGTTCCCAGGTGAATTCGAAGCGGTTCAAGGCCACCCAGGCGCTCTTGGCGAAGGCCCGCACCAGGGACAGCACCCAGGCCCTCGGCAAGCTCACTACCCTCGTCGACGGGCAGCGGCAGATCATCAGCGACCTGCCGATGATCGCGCCCATCGAGGAGATCTACGCCGACATTCAGGCCGACGCGATTTACGAGCAGATCCAGGCTGTACTGGGCAAGTACCGGCGGAGCCTGCAGTCCGACCGGCGGCACCTGCTCGAGCAGTTCTCGCTGCTCCAGGTGGGCCGCAAGGTGGTCGGGGTTGGCAGCGTCGGCACCCGCGCCTGGGTCGTTCTGATGGACGCAGGCGACGGTGTCGAGCCGCTGTTCTTGCAGGCCAAAGAGGCGCAACCCTCGGTTCTCGCCGACTACCTGGGCCGTAGCAAGTACGCCAACCAGGGCGAGCGGGTCGTCGCGGGCCAGCACCTGATGCAGGCCGAGAGCGACATCTTCCTGGGCTGGACCCGCGCCACCGGCCCCGATCAGGTCGATCGCGACTTCTACGTCCGCCAGCTCAGGGACTGGAAGTTCTCGGCGCCGGTCGAGCAGATGATCCCGTCAGGCATGCAGGCCTATGCGGGCCTGTGCGGCTGGACCCTGGCCCGGGCGCATGCCCGATCCGGCGACCGGATCGCGCTGGCCTCTTACCTGGGTCGCTCGGCGAGGTTCGACCAGGCAATCGCCGACTTCGCCGAGAGCTACGCCGATCAGAATGAACGCGACTACGCCGACTTCCAGACCGCGGCCAAGGACGGCAAGATCGCCGCTACGCCCGAGGTCTGAGCGGTCTGAGGGGTCCGACCGGTCTGAGCGGTCCGAGGGGTCCGGGCGGGGTGCTTGCTCATCATTGCGGCAGGTCCCCGCCCTCGGCGGCCGTCCGCTCCGCCTTGTCAGGAAGCCTGCGGAGCAGGGTAATGACGACGACGGCGACGAACGCGCCGATGAATTCATCGACGCGCCGCTGATCGGGCTCGCGGAACAACCCGAGCAGCGCGACGGTCGACCCCACGGCGATGGCCGCGTTGTGACCCCTCCTCCCGCGATCGGCGCTCTCGCGATCGGCGCTCCCGCGATCAGCCCTCCTGCGACGATGGTGTCGCCATCTCTTTCGGGCCGCCGCTGAGGTTCGATGCCGTCTTGGCGGGCGCCGTCTTGGCTGGGGTCGGCTTGGCTGGGATCATCTCGTTCTGGGCGAATGCCTGGACCGGCTGCTGCTGCAGCGCTGTGATCCAGCTACGGAAGCTCCGCATCATCGCGGTGCCACTGATTCCCATGCCCAAGGCTCCTACCAATCCGCCGACCGCAAACAACGTCAGGCCCGTGATCACGGCATTGGAGCTCATGTAACCGCTCCGGCTTAGTTCCGTGCGCGCTTGCATCCTGTCCATCGTCCCTCCTCGTGGGTTGCACAACTCTGCGAGCCTGTACCCAGACAGGCCATGCAGCCCGCTCACCCGTCCGGGGTGATGTCGGCCCTCCAGCGCACTGGGCAAAATAGACCGCGATGTCCATGTCCACGTCCACTGGGCGCACGTGAACGGCGAATTCTTCCTGCTGGCGTTTGGTGCGGCGCTTAACCCGAAATTGCTCGCCATCGACCTGCTGCTGGCCAGGAACCGCCGGCCACGGGCCATGTTTCTTGTGCGTGCTGATCGGTGGTATCAGTGTCGCGGTGACGATCGGGCTGATCGACGTACTGGTCATCCAAGCGGATGCCTTCAACGTGCAGGGACGCGCCAGCGCCGGCGTCGACCTGGCCCTGGGAATCTCCTGTTGGCCATCGGCGCGCTGATCTTCACCGGGCGCCTGCCGATGCGGCGGGCACGCCCGAAGTCGGCAGGCAGCAAGGCGGCGCCCAAGGATGTGAAGGACAGCGGCTGGGCGCTGCGTGTGCTGCGCGAACCGCGACTCGGGATCGCCGTCGTCATCGGGGCGATGATCGGCCTTCCCGGCGCCCTCTACCTCAGCGCTCTGCACCACCTCATCGCGGGCAAGTCATCGACTGCCACTCAGATCGTCGGCGTTATCGCCTTCGTCCTCATTGAGTTCTCGCTGATCATCGTCCCGTTTCTGTTCCTTGAGCTGCGGCCAGCCGGCACTACCGCGACGCTCGAACGCTCCCAGAACTGGCTGCTGGCCCACGCCAAGCAGGTCATCGCCTGGATCGTCGTCCTTCTCGGCGGTTACCTGCTGATCAGCGCGCTCGTGCGGCTCACCTGAGCGTTGGGGCCACGAGGTCCAGGCTGGATTCACCCCGTCGGGGGGATGCCAGCGCCGACGCGAGGTGCTCGCATTGTCCGTACGTCCAGCACCGAGGTTGAGGTTACTGCGGCGAATGCACCACACCTCTCGGAGATAGCAGACATGGCAAAGAGGAAGAAGGCCAAGCAGAAGCGTCACCAGGGCGAGGGTCATGCCGGGGCAGACGCTGCGCTACAGGGGGCCGGAGGCGGCCCGCTGAGGAAGATGAAGCGCAAGGAATACGAGCGGGAGATGCGAGTCCTGCACGGTGAGCTCGTGGCCATGCAGGAGTGGGTTAAGGCGTCCGGGGCGAGGGTCTGCGTCGTGTTCGAGGGCCGGGACACAGCCGGGAAGGGAGGCACGATCAAGCGGCTCACCGAGCGGGTGAGCCCGCGGGTGTTCCACGTCGTCGCCTTGTCGGCGCCTACCGAGCGGGAGAGGACGCAGCTTTACATCCAGCGGTATCTGTCGCATTTCCCCGCTGCGGGCGAGGTCGTGATCTTCGACCGGAGCTGGTACAACCGGGCGGGCGTGGAGCGGGTGATGGGCTTTTGCAAGCCGGAGGAGACCGCAGGGTTCCTCGAGCAGGCGCCGGGCTTCGAAAGGTTCATGGTCGATTCCGGGATCGTGCTGCTCAAGTACTGGCTGGAGGTCAGCGCCGACGAGCAAACCCGCCGCCTGGAAAGTCGAATCCACGACCCAAGGAAGATCTGGAAGCTGTCGGACCTGGACCTGATGTCCTACAGCCGCTGGTATGACTACTCCCGGGCCAGGGACGCCATGTTCGCGGCGACCGACACCCCGTGGGCACCCTGGCACGTCGCCCGCACCGACGACAAGAGGCGCGGTCGGCTCAACATCATCAGCCACCTGCTGAGCCAGATCCCGTACAAGCCGCTCGCCCAGCCGGACGTCATGCTCCCCGAGCGGCAGCCCGCCGGAGGCTATACCGAGCCCAGCCTGCCGATGCGCTACATCCCGACGCCGTTCTAGCCAGCTCTGCCCACCGCACCGGCACGGGCCACGGGTGAAACGCAGCTGGGCCCTTGCCAACTGGGCCGACGCGCAGGCTCGACGGTTGCGCATCATGGACCTGCCCGCGCGGCTGACCAGTGCTCGTCCTGGGAAGGAACAGGAGATGACCGACGAGAACATGCCTGCGAACCGAAGGGACGGCGCGAGACAAGCCGGGACCGCCGAGCAGGCCGGCGTTCCTGGCGATGTGGGGGGCAGAAGCTCAGCCCCGCCGTCGCTGGGGACGGCGTTCCCACGCACGCATCACGTGCTCTGGCTTGAGTTCGGGAACCGCGCGGATTTCGACGACCCGCGCAGGGAATGGCGGCGGCTGTTCTCGGAGTTGCTGGGCACCTTCGCCCTGGTACTGGTGGCCTCTGGCGGAGGAATTCTGCATGCCAAGGGGCAGATCAGCCTTGCCGCGGCGGTCGTCGCGCCGGGCCTGATGGTGATGGCGGTCATCTTGTTCATGGGCGCGGTGTCCGGAGCGCACCTGAACCCGGGCGTGTCCCTTGCCTTCGCGCTGCGTGGGGACTTCCCCTGGAAGCGCGTCCCCGGCTACATCATCATCCAGCTCGCCGGCGCGACGCTGGCCTGCCTGTTCCTGCGCTGGGTCTTCGGGAATGTCGAGCACCTCGGGGCGACGCTGCCAGGCCCCGGTTACAAGAACTGGCAGGCCCTCCTGATGGAGATCGTGCTCACCGCGCTCCTGGTGAGCGTCATCCTTGGCACCGCATCGGCGGCCCAGAATGTCGGCGCGATCGCCGCGCTCGGCGTCGGCGGCTACATTGCCCTGGCCGGCCTGTGGGCCGCACCGGTCAGCGGCGTTTCGATGAACTCGGCCCGTTCCTTCGGGCCTGCCCTGGTCAGCGGCGACTGGAGCAGCTACTGGGTGTATGTCGCGGGACCGATCGCCGGTGCGCTGATCGCGGTCGGCTTCGCGATGGTGCTGCGCGGCCGCGGCGGCGACGAGATATCGCGCGCGGCGGGCTCCGGCAGGCTGGACGAGGGACACCTACCGCCAAGGCCAGGCCGACCACGGTGACCGAGCCGGGCCAAGTCGTCCCCGAGGGCATCACCGACACCGACACGCATCACCGCGGGCAAGCCGGTGGCAGCGAAACGTAGAGGTCGATGTGACCCTGGCCAGAACGGGGTGCTGGCCAGGGTCACGGCCCGACGGCTTGCTGCCGGAAGCAGGCATCCGCTGCCCGGACGAGCATCGCAATGCAGCTGACTGGCCCGCCAGTGCCAGCAGTCCGCTCGTAGGGGTGGTCGGCGGACTGCTTGCGTAGCTAGCCACGGAGTATGACGTCGCCGGGTGCCATCTGGATTCGTGAGCTGCGTCACAGCCCGCCGCCCGGAGCGGACACCGGCCCATCCCGATGTGAACCACCTAACCTGGGCATTCCGGTCGGCCAAGCTGGGCACCTGTCCGGTCAAGCCAGGTACTTCCCCGGATGATGGCCCCTGCCCCGGTTGCCTACCATCGTCGAGACAACTCCGAGGATGGCAGGGAGGCCCCGCGTGTCGCTCCGTGTCCTGGCCCGGTCTCGCCGCGATAAGGGACCGTCGAGCCGGCCGCCGATTGCAGACGGTGCCGTCCTGACCCTCGATTCCCGGCGCCGGGCTCTCCAGGTCGCCTTGGGGGTGCTCTGGCTGGCTGACGCTGCCCTGCAGTTCCAGCCCTACATGTTCACGAGGGCGTTCGTCAGCCAGGTCATCGGGCCGGCTACGGCCGGCAACCCGCCGCTGGTAGCCGGGCCGATCAGCTGGTCAGCTGGCCTGATCATGCGTCACCTCGTCATCTGCAACGCGGGATTCGCCGCCGTCCAGCTCCTGCTAGGCGTCGGCCTGTTGTGGCGCCCG
Source organism: uncultured Actinomycetota bacterium (assembly GCA_963720595.1). GTDB lineage: Bacteria > Actinomycetota > Actinomycetes > Streptosporangiales > Streptosporangiaceae > Chersky-822. The sequence goes on from CAVRFY010000002.1 coordinate 1,022,150, forward strand.
GCGGCCAGGGCAGCACTTGCCGCGTCCGTCGTCTGGGCCGCCGGGGTGTGGTGGATCGGGGAGGGCCTTGGCGGCATGCTGACCGGAACTGCCAGTCCGTTCACCGGTGCACCGGGCGCCGCGGTCCTTTACGTATTTCTGGCACTGCTGACGTGGCCCCCTGGTCCGGGCGGGGCATCCGCCGCGAGATCGGTCGCCACTTCAGGGCGGCTGGGCGCTACGGCGCCTGTGGCCATGTGGGGTTTGCTATGGGCAAGCCTCGCTGCCACCGCGATCCAGCCGGCCAGTCGTTCGCCCGGCGGGCTGGCCGCGGTCCTGACCGGGATGAAGGCGGGGGAGCCGGGCTGGATCAAGGCGGCGGACAGCGCCCTGGCGGATGCCGTTGCGGGCCACGGCACGCAGGCAGCGATCACGATCGCCGCACTGTGCGCGCTAGCCGCTACCGCGATCGCACTCCCGCGGTGCTCCCGGCTTGCCGTCGTCACCGCTGCCGTGGTCGGCATGGTCCTGTGGTTCGTCCAGGATTTCGGCGAAATCTTCACCGGGCGGGGAACCGACCCGAACTCCGGGCTGCTTCTCATCGTCATAGCAGCCGCGTTCTGGCCGCTCGCCGCGCATGGCCCAGCCCGTCCTCACGAGCCGGTGACGGAGCGGCAGTCCTCCGGAGCGGTCGTTGAAACCGATATCGCGGATGTGAGCGCCGCCGCGTCGCGCGCGCCAGTCGGGTAGCTCGCGGAGACGGCCTGCTGGCCGTGGGCGGCCGCCAGGATTATCAAAGGCCTACTGGAGCGCTCTACGCACCCGTTCGAGCAGGTCAGCCTGTTCCTTGCCGCTGGTCGCCCGCACGCGTTCGAACTCGCCGTCGAGCCTTACATCGACATAGAGGTCGCCGGCATCCTCGTGACAGTGAAGAAATGCCCGGGACCCCCGAGAGAAGTTGCCCCGCTGGCGCTCACGCAACCCGGGGAGCTTGCGCAATCCCGCCAGCAGCGCTTCCAGGCGATCGAGGTCTTCCGGCCTTGCATGCCGCACGCGTCGAGCATGACAAGTGACATATGACGGCGCAAGAGCCAACTCGCCCTGGCCGGGTTCCTTCTGCACTGGCGGCCGCTCACTCGCTCAGGAACTCCCGGATCGAGCGGGCGGTCTCATCGGGCCCGCTGTGGCCGCGGGCAGCTAGCCGGAGCTGGGTGAGGACGATGCCCGTGCGCCAGACGTGCTCGAAACCTTCCGGGAGCGGGCCGAGGGCCTGGTAGCCCGCGAGCATGTGGCGGCTGTCTTCGGGGGATCGCCACGACCGGACGTCGAGGGCGGCGTGGGACCGGTAGGCATCGCCGAAATCGATCAGCCCGGTGAACCGGCCTGTATCGGAGTCGATGAAGCAGTGCTCGGGGCCGGGGTTGGAGTGCAGGGTGACCGGCTGCGTGTCGGCGGGCAGGCCCGCAAGCGCCTGGGCGGCGACTCCGTGCAGGTCGATCGCGGCCTCCCATCGTTGATCACCGGCGACCGACGCGATCATGTGGTCGAACATCGCCGCGAGCCGGTCGCCGAGGCCGGCGGCGGATCCATCGCCGGGGATAAGCGCGGATGTCGCCATGGCGCCCTGGTCGGCCTCGTGGACTCGCCGAAGGGTGGCTCCGAGTTCCCGCAGCACGGCGATGCGCGCGGGACCGGACAGCGAGGTGCTCTCCAGAGGGACGCCCGGGATCCGGGTCATCAGAAGGTACTCGACATCGTCCTCGCGCCCATAGCCGAGGACGCGCGGTACCGGAACATCCGCCTGGGCTGCCAGCTGGCCGAGGATGAAGGCTTCCTTCTCCAGGCTGGTGCGCGGCCGGAGCTGCTGCGGCCGCTGGGTCTTGAGCACGAGGTCGTCGTCGCACATGTAGGCGCGTGCCTCGCCGCCGCTCTCGTCGACGAACGTCACCTTCCGCGCCGATCCGGCGTGGCGCCGGGCGAGCTCGAGGACCCGGACGTCGGCCAGGACCGGGTCGGGAGCATTGGGCTGGGAGTACGTGTCGGTGATGATGATCATTCAGCCTCCGGGTGACTGGGTGGCGGATCGTGATGTCGCCGGGCCGGACCAGTCCCAGTGGGCCTCGTCGAGAGCGGCAAGGGCGGCGAAAGCACCGCCGGCACTGACAAGATCCCGGGGCGTGCCCTGCTCGACGATCCGCCCGGCTTCGATGACCACAACGCGGTCGGCGTCGCGGGCCGTGGAAATGCGGTGAGCGACAGTCAGGACGGCGCAGCCTCGTGCCCAGGCGGTGCGGGTGAGCGCCGCGCGGAACGTGGCGTCGCTCTCGGCATCGATTGCGGCGGTGGCCTCGTCGAGGAGGAGCACTGCCGGTTCGGTGACGAGCGCGCGGGCGAGCGCGATGAGCTGGCGCTGCCCGGCGGACAAGACCACGCCGACTCCGCCGCCAGATCCGGCCAACATGGTGTCGAGGGCGTCCGGCATGGCAGCTATCAGCGGTTCGAGGCCGGTGAGCGCCAGTACCCTGCCGATGGCGTCGTCGCTGATGGACTCATCACCGAGGGTCAGGTTGTCGCCGAGCGACCCGGAGAAGAGCTGGACGTTCTGCGGGACTATCCCGATGATCCTGCGGCGCTCGTGCTCCCCGATGTCCCTGGGCCGGCGGCCCGCGACTCGGATCTCCCCGGCCGAAGGCTGGTAGAGGCCGCCGAGGAGGGCCAGCAAGGTCGACTTGCCGGCCCCGGTGCGCCCGACGATGGCGACTTGCTCGCCGGGCCCGACTGCGAAGCTGACGCCCCGCAGGACCAGTTCTCCGTCGTAGTAGCCGAAGCGGACGCCGGATACGGCAATCCCCTCGCCGAGCGGTGCCGCTGGTTCGCCCGATACCGGTGCCTCGGGCGCGACATTGAACACCTCGAACACACGCTCGGCACCCGCGAGCGCGGCTTGGACCGCGTTCCACTGGTCACCGAGGGCGACGATGGGGGCGAAGAACCCCTGGAACAGCAGCACGAAGGCGACGAGCGTTCCCAGATTGACCCCGGCCGAGCGGAACAGGCCGCCGGCGCCTACCCACAGCAAGACGGCGATGGCCAGGGCGCCGAGCAGCCCGGTAATAGGGGCGAAAAAGGCGTTATAGCGGACCGAGCTTTCCTGGGCGCGGAGCGTGTGGCGCAGGCCGGCCCGGAAGCGAGCCGCGAATGTCGCCTCCCGGCTGAAGGCCCGGACAGTCTCTGCTCCACCGACGGTCTCCGACAGCTGAGTGTTCAGACCGCCGATGGAAACGCGGGTCGCCCGCTCGGCGTGGCGTACCCGCACCTGCAGCCACCGGCTGGCCAGCGCCAGGGGAGGGATCACTATCACCGACACCGCACTCAGTACCGGGCTGATCGCCACCATTGCGATGGCCGCGATGATCAGAGAGGCCAGCTGCCCGACGAGCGTCGCGATCCCGTCCGTGAACAGGGTGTCGATCGTCTCGACATCTGACGTTGCCCGGCTGATGGTGTCCCCGAGTGGGGTGCGGTCGTAGTAATGCACGGGTAGCCGGGCAAGGTGCGCGAAGAGCCGGACCCGGATCGCCGCGATCGCCCGCTGGGCGACAATGGCCGCCAGATAGCTGTAGGCGTAGCCGAGCCCGGCGGCGGCCGCGACGGCCGCGAGGTAGGCCAGGCCCGCAGCGAGGAGCCCGGCGGCGCGGCCAGGGAGCAGGTTGTTGTTGATGACGTGACGGATGATTAGCGGCGGCAGCACCCCAGCGAGCGCCGCGCCCAGCACGCACATCGTGGCCACCGCGAGGAGCCCTCGCCAGGGACGGACGAGTTGTATGACCTGTGCCCAGAACCTGGGCCGTTCGGAGCCAGCCGACTGAGTACCGGCGGCCGCCCGGCGAGCGGCGTTCACGGTGCCGCTCCGGCAGTCTCGCCGAGCGCCTCCATGCGGGCCTGCGCCCGGGCGATCCGCGCATACAGGCCGCCCGCCGCTGCCAGCTCGGCATGGCTACCTTTCTCGATGACCCGGCCGGCGTCGAGGACGACGACGATGTCCGCGAGCGGGAAGGCGGCGAGGCGGTGCGAGAACAGCAGGATGGTGGCCCGCTGGTGCTCGGCCACGGCCGGACCGAAGGCGTCGCGCAGGCTGGCCACGATTGCCGCCTCGGTGTGCACGTCGACGGCGGAGAAGGGATCGTCCAGTACCAGCAGGCCCGGGACCTGCCCGGCGGCGGCTAGGGCGCGTGCGAGTGCGATGCGCTGCCGCTGCCCGCCTGAAACGCGGACGCCGAGTTCGCCGATCTGCGTGGCCATTCCGCGAGGCATGCCCGCGAGGTCCTGCTGCAGGGCGGCGGTTGCGGCGGCCCGGGTCGCCGCCGGGCTGAGGTCCGCGTCGGCGGACGGGCTCGCCCACATCGTGATGTTCTCGACCACGGTGCCGGAGAAGACCTGCGGCTCCTGCCCGAGGTATCCGACTGTTGCTGCCCGGAGCGCCGCGTCGAGCGCCGTCACCGACTGCCCACCGATCTCCACCGTGCCCGCGTCGGGCGGATACAGGCCAGCCGCCAGACGGGCCAGTGCGCTTTTGCCGGACCCGACCGGCCCGGTCACGGCCACAAGCGCCCCCGGCGCCACTTCGAAGTCCACGTCGAGCACCGCAGGAGCTGCAGAGCCGGGATAGGCGAAGCTGACCCGCATGAACCGCACTCCCGCCGGGCCGGGCACTCGGCTGGCTGGCTCGTCAGGCTCTCGTGTGCTGCCAGGCACATGAGCCGAGCGGAACGAGGACCAGCGCGGCTCGGCGGCCGCCGGGAACGTAGCCGCGAGGAGCGGTTCGAGGCGCAGGTAGGCGGCGCCAGCTGCCTGGACCCGGTTGGCCATCTGGGGGATCCGCGGCGCCCGGGTGACAAACCGGACGAATAGCGCGAGGAACGCGACCAGGGCACCGACGGACATCGAGCCGGTGATGACGCGCTCGCCGCCGAGCCAGACAATGAACACCACCCCGGCTGAGAGCATGGCCGTGTAAATGGCCGAGAGCGCCTCGTCCAGGCGGATGGCGGCCAGCTGGGCTTGGGCCTGGATGCCGGAGGAGCGGCGGATGCGCTCGGTCGCCGCCTCGGTCCGCCCGAAGAGGCGGAGCAGACGCAGCGCGCCGAGTTGCTCTCGCAGCACGCCAGTCAGCTCGGCCTCTGTCTCGCGGGCAACCGTAGTCCGGCGAGCGACAATCCGCCCCGCCCGCCTGGCCAGCCACAAGGCAAGCGGGACCGGCGCGAGCGCTGCCGCTGCCAGCGCAGGGTCGTACAGGAACATCGTCACGACGAGCGAGGCCGAGAACAGCAAGGTGTCCCAGGTCTCCACCATCACCTCGCCGACGCCGGTTCCGAGCACATCGACGTCGCCGATCACGCGGGCCATCACGTCGCCCACCGGAACCAGCGCGAACCGCGCGGTCGGCCATCCGAGCACCCCGCGGAGGGCGTCGGACCGGACGCTGGCGACGAACCGGGTCCGGGCGACCCCGAGGTAGTAGCGCTTAGCGATCCTCGGCAACTCGGTCGCCGCAGTTCCCGCCACGAATACCAGCGCGGCCAGGCCTACCTGCACAGGGGTCGCCTTGTGCTGTTCCACGGCCAGGGCGACATTGACCGCGCGGCCCAGCAGCACCGCGGGCAGCACGATCGCGATGTTCATCACGATGCCCCCGACCGACCCGACCATGAGCAGGCCGGCCACCTGCCGGTAATACGGCCGCAGCTTCCACAAGAACCGCGGGCGACGGTTCGGCGCGTCCACGGTTAGCCTGGCTCCCGGCTGACCTGCAGTGCACGGCCGCGGTACTCGCACGGCCCGTCGAACCTCACGGCACCTCCACGAACACCCTGGCCAGCTCCTCGACCGCACGCCTGGCCCGCTCCCGGTCCGGCGGCGGAAAGAAATCACGTCGCTCGACTCTCGACAGCTGCCGCCGCAGGCGCGCGCCGGTCCTTCGGCGCGTGCCGGCCGGCTGACGAGCGGCAGCTTCAGCTTCGGCGATCACCTGCTCGTACTCGCCTCGGATCGTCTCCGCCATCCGGGACGCTAGGTGCCGCTCGTCGCTCGACGAACCCGGTCTGCCAACCCAGACCGTGGCCTCGCCGCCAGCCTCGATCACCTCATCCGCCAGCCACTCCAGCTGCTCCTTCGTCCGCGAATCGGCCGGCAACGCAACGAGGCTGTCGACGATCTGGACAACCCCGAGACGACGCAGTTTGCGCCACAGGGTGATCCGCGGCGTCGATGGCTCACGAGGCAGCCGGTACGCGAGAAGCACCCAGTCCAGACGGTCAGCCACGTCCCTCACCGTAGGTGAAGTCAAGGATGCGTGCAACCATGGTTACGAGGATCGTGATGGCCGCTGCGCGGAAGGCCCGCAGCGTCTCCTGGCCGTCGTCATGGCCGCCTCAGTTGATTTGGGAGACTCGGTCGTTCTGATCCCAGCGACATGCGCGGCCCTGCTTGTCGGCGCGCCAGGCGCGATGAATTTGTACCTGTTGCGGCGAGCCGCCGATCGCCGTGGCGCTGCCGACCTGTGAAGCTGCTCACCCCTTAGTTGCGAACCGATGAGGCCAGCGCAGAACCGAAGGGGCCAGCCCGAGTAATGCTGACCAAGCCGACGATGAGTCGATGCCCCGGGGCAGTGCCGTTTACGTGACACCAAGTCGTTGTGCCGCGTCGCGGCCTACTTCCAGGCTTCGGCTTCAGGGTCCCAGTTTCGTCCGGTGGCTGTTCCGGTGATGGCGGGGTCGGCGAAGGCCGCGACGGGGGCGATGACCTCTGCGAACTGTGCTGGCAGCCGGTCGTCGAGGCGTTGCCGGCGTCGCCATGCTTCCCAGCGTTGCTGGCCAATGGTGTCGTAGCCGGCGAGTACCTGGCTGAGCGGCTGGAGCCTGGCGGACCGGTGGCGGGCAACTTCGCCGATGGACGTGCCGAGTTTGGTGCCGTCGATCGGGAGGTGGCGGGCCAGCAGGTAGATGTCGGCGAAGTCCCGCCATCGCGTGCTCGTGGTGCCCCTCGTGATAGCGGTAACGATCTTCTCGGCGTGCACCATGACCAGGGGATAGCCGCGCACCGAAATGACTCCTCCCAGGAGGCGGGGGAGTTGCACAGTGCCTGGCGAGGGAATGATCGGGTCGCCGACGCTGACGTCGCAATGGAATGCCGGCCGCGCTGCCGACAGCCTGGCGACCATGGTCACCCGCACGCCCGGATAGAGGTCCTCGTCGCGGATCACCTCAGCGGTTGCCGTAGCGCTGTCGAACACGACCCCGTCGTCGATGGTGACGGCGGCGATTTCGCTGATCGCGGCCAGGATCTCGGCTGGGTCGTTGACGGTCGCCAGCGCCTGCAGGTCGATGTCGCGGGTGGGGCGCCGTTCGCCGAAGGCGGCCAGCAGGACTCCGCCCTTGAGTACGAATCGATCAGCGAACCGGCTCGCGGACAGCCTGGCCAGGAAGCACTCAAGGACGTAGAACTGCATCAGCTCGTCGACTGGCCTGCGGTCCGAGCGCGCTTTCTTGCGCAGGTCAAGGTACGCCCGTCCGGCGGTGTGGGCGCGTGTCGGCCGGGTCATAGCAGCACCTCCAGCGCGTGTCGCAGGGCGGGCTCTGCGCGCGGCAGCTGGCGCGCGAGTTCGATCAGCTGGGCGGGGCTTCGTCCGGGCCTACTGAGCCATCGCCGCAGTGCTTCCCAGGCAATGTCGCTGCCTTCGTGATGCCGCAGCCGGACGAGGTCGATGATGGACCGCTCAGCGGAGTACATGCCGATGGGTCGGCGGGCACCCACGTCGAGCAGGTCCCGGCCGAGCTCGAACGTCGGCCGGTTGAACTGGTGCAGGCGGACCGGCGCCCTGAGCGTAGGTCGGACGCTGCCACGGGGGATCGCGATGTCGATGGCGGCCGGGATGGAGTCGATAAGCCCGTGCCGGGCAAGCGCCGTCTCCAGGCACAATGTCGCCATTGGCACCCGCTCGGAGATCTCTACGAGGTCGTCGTCGGCGGGCGGGGTGTTAGACCACCGGTAGATGCCCCCGCCGAGCGGGATGATCTCGCCGGAATCGCGCAACTGGTATAGGCGCCTGTCGCTGACCCCCGCTGTCCGTGCCTCCGCGTAGGCGAAGGTGTCTCCCAGGAGCCGCCGGAGGTCATCGCCACTACCAACCATGGAGGAAATCCTACTCACATACATAGTATCTGTGCTGGATTTCCTCCTGCCGGGGGCGTAGACGGTTGCAGTTGGCAGGACACCCGTTCTGCGCCGCCATGCGCACCTTGCATCACCGGTAGTACGCGTTCGCCGGGTCCGGATGGACAGGCGGATCAGCACGCTCCGCTCAACGACCGGTTCGTCCGCGAAATCATCGACACAGCCCTGAACGGCATGACGGCCCAGCCAGCCAGCAAGGCTGAGCTCCGCTGCGAGCATATTCAGGCGACCTGCCGCGTCCGATCATCGAGGGCCACGCCGTCTGTGTCTTGTCCTCGCCGCCGAGCCCAAGGCCGATCAGGGTCATTGCGGTCACTGCTGCTGCTCCAACGCGCGTGTGACGACGGTCAGGTCCTGGTCACCATTTCCCTGGTTGACAACCTGTTGCCATTCATCGGCCAGACACTCAAGCACCGCGAACCTGGCGTCACCGAGCGCCTGCTGCGCGAGGTGCACGTCCTTGAGCGCGAGAGACAGCGCGAACTGAGCCGCGAACTCGCCGGTGGCGATCCGCTGCAGCTTGGCCGCCTGCCACGCGGATATCAACGGGCCGTCGCCAATCGCCTCCGCGACAGTGCTGACGTCAAGGCCTAGCCGCCGAGCAAGAGCCACTGAGGTGGCGACGGCCTCATTCGTGAAGGCGAGCCAGGTGTTGTTCACCAGCTTCAGGCGGGTACCGGCTCCGGCCTGCCCAACCCAGAGGGTTCGCTGGCCGAGCGCGTCGAACAGCGGCGCGACCCGAGGGCGGGCCTCGTCGGGCCCGGACGCGAAGATGATCAGGTGGCCTTGTTCGGCCGGATCTTTGCTCCCCGACACCGGCGCGTCCACGAGCATGACATCAGGACGCTCGCTACGGACCAGAGCCTCGACGCGATCTGTCCCGGCCACGCCGATCGTGCTCATCTGGACCCAGATGGCACCAGGCGCGAGAGCAGCCAGCATTCCCTGGTCCCGTGCGATCGAGATCACGGCATCGGCGTCAGGCACCATCGTGACAACGATGCCAGCCTTCCCGGCCGCCCCGGCTGCCGTCTCGGCGACCTCCGCGCCACGGTCGTCGAGGATCGCCGTCACTTCAGCGTGACGATCCCACGCAATCACCGCGATGCCTGCCCGCAGGGCACTGTCCACCATCCCATGGCCCATCGTCCCGATGCCAAGAACCGCAACCCGCTCGCTTGTAGCTGCCATAGCCATCGCCCCTTTCCCGACTGACTGCTAATTGGCCCGGCCACCGCCGCGGCGGCCACCCGGCCATCGCTGCCTGTGCACGTCGCGTTTGCGCCAACTGGGAGCGCGAACAAGCTCCCTCGCACTACGCATGCCCCACGCTGGTCACCGCCATGCGCCTGTTCGGGCGCGTCAGCAGGCCACGGGAGCCCATTCGGCGAGCCGGTTCGGCTCGCTCGGCTACGTCCGGCGACAGTTGACGGGAGGATGGTGCGATGACAGAACCGGATCGACGTGACCTCGGCCGGGTGTTCAACGAGGTGCCCGAGCTCTACGATCGCGTGCGACCGACGTACCCAGAGGAGTTGTTCGCCGATCTCGCCGCGATCACTGGCTTGGACAGAGGCTCGCCGGTGCTGGAAGTGGGCTGCGGTACCGGCCAGGCGACGCGCTCGCTGGCAGCGCTTGGCTACTCGGTGACTGCCGTCGAGCCCGGTGCGGGCATGGCCGCGCTCGCCCGCCAGCGGCTCACTGCCTTTGGCAATGTCGAGGTCGAGAATGCGACGTTCGAGCAGTGGGACGACCGCGGACGGCGCTTCGATGTCCTGGTGGCCGCTTCGTCGTGGCACTGGGTCGACCCGGCCGTGGGCTGGCGCCGGGCGCATCACGTGCTCCATCCCAGCGGATGGATGGCGCTGCTCGGCAACGTTGTTGTCCGCCGGCCAGGTGAGCCGGAGGTGTACGCAGAGACCGCCGATCTGCATGAGCGCTATTCCCCCGGCAACCCCGGCTGGGGTCATCCGCCGCTCGAGGACGAGGTGCGGATGACCGATCAGGGCTGGGGACTGGCCGAAGACCCCGGCAGCTTGTTCGGCCCGGCGATCGTGCGGTGGTACCCGGCCGTTCAGTGGTTCGACGGGGATGGCTTCGCCGATCTCCTACGCTCGACCTCGTTGTACCGCAGGCTCACTAGCGAGATCCGTGATCCCCTGCTCGACGCGATCGCGGAGCGGATCCGCACCCAGATGGGCGACCGGGCGTCACGCCGCTACCTGAGCGTCCTGCGTGTCGGGCGGCGCAGCGAGTAAACGTAGCGGCGGCGGAAGGCGGCCTCACGCCGCTGGCCTGATCTGTCCGCTGGGAGTGTGGCATGGTGGCTTGCGTGGATGCTACTGCCGCAGCCTTGGTGAAGTCGCTCAACGCCCAGCGCGATCACGTCCTGGGCATCCTGGACGGGCTCGGCGACGACGAGCTGTGCAGGCCGGTATTGCCGACTGGCTGGTCCTGCGCGGGCTTGGTGCATCACCTGGCGCTCGACGTCGAGCGGTTCTGGTTCCAACAGGTGGTCGCCGGGACGCCGCTCCCGATGGGAACCGGCGAGGAGACGGCATCGGCCTGGCAGGTCCCGCCCGGCTCGGCCGCCGCCGACGTGCTGAGCCTGTACCGCCGCGAGATCGACCAGGCCAACCAGATCATCGACACGACTCCGCTTGACGCGGCGCCGGCCTGGTGGCCGGACTTCTTCGGAGCCTTCCGGCTCGCGGACATGCGCGCCGTGCTCTTGCACGTGATCACCGAGACCGCCTGCCACGCCGGCCACCTCGACGCCGCGCGGGAACTGATCGACGGCCGGACCTGGTTGGTCTTGTGACCATCTCGCTCCCGGCCGATCATGGCCGGTGTGGCTTCCTGACTGTGATGATCTGCGGCCCGTGGGCTGAATAGCCAAGCCCGCGCCGCCTCGAACGGCTGACCTGGCCGCGGCGTACCCGCATGCCCCCGAGTTGTTGTCCCGCTGCGGCAGCGCCGAGGTCTGGTGGTCCGGCGTTGCCGTCGCGGCCCGGAGCAGCGCCGAAATGGGCCCGCAGGCCATTCCGCCCCGTGACTCCCGCGACCCGTCACATCACGGCTTTATGTCAGGCCTGCTGATCCTCCTTCCTTACCCTCCTGTGGATGGTGAGAGCTCGCCCGCGAGGGGTGAGTCAGGAGAACTAGGGTGTCGCCCGGCTCTGAGGCCGGGGAGCGGGAGGTGGTTGCCGGGGTCAGGACGCCGTTGGGGGTGATTAGGAACAAGACCTCGGTACCGGTTGGGGTGGGTGCGCTGGCCGGTTGGGTGGCGATGCGGGCGCCGTTGGTGTACTGGGCGGTCAGGGCGGGGCCAGTGAGAGCGGGGGCGAAGAGGGTTTGGCCGGCGCTGTCCGAGGCCACGGCGCCGGGGCGGGGCGCTAGCCGGTAGACCGGTGTCTCGGAGTTGCCTGCGAGGGTCGTGGCGGCCAGCGCGTTGTAGTGCTCTTCGTCGGTGAGCAGCAGAATGGCGGTTACGCCTTCCAGTTCGGCGCCCTGGCCGACGGCCGCGGCGAGTTGCTCGCCGGGGGCTAGCTCGAAGTCGGCCTGTTTGATCTGGGCGCGCTGGTCGTCGGACGGGGCCCACATGAGGACCTCCAGGCCGGCGGTGCGGAACGCGCGGGCCAGGTCCATGACCCACGGACCGCCGCCGACCAGCAGCGGGTGGCTGCGGGCGGAGCGTGTGATGCCGAGGCGCCGGGCCACCGGAACCGCGGTCAGACCGTACAGGGCGACGGTGGCCACTATGACCAGGAAAGTCACGGGCAAGATCTTGGACGCACCACCCACGTGGTGGGCTACCAATACGCCGCCGAAGGTCGTGGCGGTGGCCGCGGCGACGATGCCGCGCGGCGCCATCCAGCCGGTGAACGCGCGTTCCCCGCTGCTCAGCTCGGTCCGGATGGTGGCCAGGAATGCCACCAGCGGGCGGGTCACGAGCACCAGGACGGCCACCAGCCCGAGGGTCGGCAGCACGATGTGCCTCAGCGATGCTGGTGTCACCGTGGCTGAGATGGACACGAACAGCACCCCGATGATCAGCTGGACCAAGGTCTCGAAGAACGGCCGTTTCGCCGGGATGTTGAAGATGCGCATGTTTGCCACCGCAAGCCCCATCAAGATCGCGGCGATGAGCCCGGCGTCGTCACGGACAATGTCGCAGGCCGCCGCCACCCCCACCACGCACGCCAGTTGGCTAGAGGTGCTGAGCACATCGTCCAGATTAAGCTTGCACAGGCACAACCACAGCACCGCGACGCCGACGGCCGCGCCGGCCGCGCCGATGCCGACAGAAAGCAAGAACTGGCCAAGCGGGTGGGCGACCCCGCCGCTGCTGCTCGCCAGCACGGCGTGGAACACCACCGCGCCGAGGATGCCGCCGACCGGGTCGATCAGCGAACCCTCCCAGGACAGAATCCGCTGGAGTCGATCGGACGGGCGGACGAAGGCCAGCAGCGGGCCCACCACCGTCGGCCCGGACACCACCAAGATCGCGCCCGTCATCAGCGCCGCGCCGGCCGACATGCCCAGCAGCGGGCCGACGAGCACCGCGGCGAAGGCCATCGTGATCGGCACTCCCCAGATCACCAGGCGAGGCACCACACGGCGGGCCCGCCCGCGCACCTTCCCCCACTCCAGCCCGAGCCCGGAGTCATAAAGGATCACCGCCACCGCCAGCGAGACAAGCGGCTGGAACGTCGTCCCCAAGAGCCGGCTCGGATTCACATCGGTGGTCAGTGCCCCGGCAATGAAGCCCGCCGGCAACATGAGGATCAGCGCCGGGATACGCAGCCGGCTCGCCAGCACCTGCGAGCCCACCGCGATCACCAGGATCAGGCCCACCCCGAACAGAACCTGGTCAGTGCTCATCGCACTCCCCCTGCCCTGTCAGCCCCATGAGCCACGGCTTGGGTTCGCTAAGGTGCTTCGCCGCGGACCACGATCTCATTGGTGATGCCGAGCACGCCGCCGACGCCCGCCACGGCGTTCTCGGCGGCGGCTCGCTCGGCGCTGCTGCTCACTGTGCCGGTCAGGTAGACGGTTCCCTCACTGGCCGTAGCCGTAATTCCGGCCGGCACGGCAGCAGCGGCCGTCAGTGACTCATTCGCCAGCCCCGAAAGCGCTGTGTCGTTCCCGTAATCGTCGGACGGGAGAGCGACTTCCAGCAAGTTGTGCACCGTGCCGACGCCAGCGACCCCCTGGGCCGCCATGGTGGCCTCGGAGCGCTGAGCCTTGCTCGGCACCGTGCCGTTGAGCAACACGTCGCCATTCATGACGTCGACTTCGATGTCGTCAGGGTCGAGCGCCGGATCGACTCTGAGTGCTTCTTTCACCGCCGTGCGAAGATCGCTTGTAGTCCCCATATCCTTGCCTTTCCGATCCGCTCACGCCGCGTTCTTATAACTGACGGCGATGTCGCCGTTCGCGGCCTCGACCCGTATTTCAGCGCCATCCCTGGCATCACCGGCCAGCATCGCCCGCCCGATGCGGGTTTCGACGTCCCTGGCGATGAAGCGCCGGAGCGGGCGTGCACCATAGACCGGGTCGAACCCCCGGTCGGCGATGAGCCGCTTAGCGTCCTCTGTCAGTTCCAATGTCATCGACCGGTCAGCCAGGCGGTGCCGCAGGCCGTCGGTCATCAGGTCAACGATCTGCTCGACCTCGGGCAGCGTGAGCGGCTTGAACAGGACGATCTCATCGATTCTGTTGAGGAACTCGGGACGGAAGTGGCTGCGCAACGCCGCCATTACCTGGTCTCGAGCGGCTGGCTTGATCTCGCCTTCTGACGTGACTCCCTCGGTCAGGTACTCCGAGCCGATATTGGAGGTCATGATGATGATCGTGTTCCTGAAGTCCACGGTGCGGCCCTGGGCGTCGGTCAGCCGCCCGTCGTCGAGTATCTGGAGCAGCGCGTTGAAGACGTCCGCGTGCGCCTTTTCGATCTCGTCGAAGAGCACGACCGAGTAGGGCTTGCGCCGCACTGCCTCGGTCAGCTGGCCGCCTTCCTCATAGCCGACATAGCCGGGAGGAGCTCCGACCAGGCGGCTGACAGTGTGCCGCTCCTGGTACTCGCTCATGTCGATGCGCACCATGTTGTCCTCTGTGTCGAACAAGGCGACCGCGAGTGACTTGGCGAGTTCCGTCTTGCCGACGCCCGTCGGGCCGAGGAACAGGAATGACCCGATGGGCTGCCGCGGATCCCTGATGCCCGAGCGCGCCCGGATGATAGCGTCGGCGACCGCGTCGACTGCCTCGTCCTGTCCGATGACGCGCTCGTGCAGGATGTCGTCGAGTCGCAGCACCTTCTCGCGCTCGCCCTCTTGCAGCCGGCTGACCGGGATCCCGGTCCAGCGGGAAACAATCTGGGCGACCTCCTCCTCCGTGACGACCTCCCTGAGCAGGTGTTCGCCCTTGCTGGCCAGCATCTCCTCCTCGGCGGCCAGGCGGCGCTCAAGGTCTGGGATCTTGCCGAGGCGAAGCTCCGCGGCCAAGTTCAGGTCGTAGTCGCGCTCGGCCTGCTCTGCCTCCTGGCGTAGGCGCTCAAGATCCGCCCGCAGCCCCTGGACACGGCGCAGTGCGTGCCGCTCGGACTCCCACTGTGCGCGCATCGCGTCGGCCTGCGCGCGCTGGTCCGCGAGTTCCTTGCGGAGGTCGGCCACTCGTGCCTTGCTGGCGGCGTCATCCTCCTTGGCCAGCGCCGGCTTCCTCGATTTCCAGGCGCATGACCCGCCGGGTGAGCTCGTCAAGCTCCGCCGGCATCGAGTCGATCTCCGTGCGCAGCATCGCGCACGCCTCGTCCACGAGGTCGATTGCCTTGTCGGGGAGGAACCGGTCCGAGATGTAGCGATGGCTCAGGACGACGGCGGCGACGAGCGAGGCATCGGAGATCGTGACCCCGTGGAACACCTCTAGCCGCTCGCGAAGGCCCCGCATGATCGAGATCGCATCCTCGGCGCTCGGCTCGTCAATGAATACCGGCTGGAAACGTCGTTCCAGCGCCGCGTCCTTCTCGATGTGCTTGCGGTACTCGTCGATTGTCGTCGCGCCGATCATGTGCAGTTCTCCGCGCGCCAGCATCGGCTTGAGCATGTTCCCTGCGTCCATCGCGCCCTCGGCGGCTCCCGCCCCGACCACCGTGTGCACCTCGTCGACGAACAGCAAGATCCGGCCGTCCGAGGCCTTGACCTCGTTGAGCACTGCCTTGAGCCGCTCCTCGAACTCGCCGCGGTACTTCGCACCGGCCAGCAGCGCACCCAGATCCAGGCTGAAGATGATCCGATCGCGCAGGCCCTCGGGGACATCACCGCGGCTGATGCGCTGGGCAAGCCCCTCGACGACCGCGGTCTTGCCGACTCCCGGATCACCGGTGAGAACGGGGTTGTTCTTTGTCTTGCGCGACAGGATCTGGATGACGCGCCGGATCTCGGCGTCACGGCCGATGACCGGATCCAGGCGCCCGGCGGTCGCTTCGGCAACCAGATCCCGACCGTACTTCTCCAGTGCCTCATAGGAGGATTCCGGTGTGGCCGAGGTGACCCGCTGATTGCCCCTGACGGTGGTCAGTGCTCGCAGGAAGCGTGTCCTTGGTCAGCCCGGAGTCGCGCAGCAGGCGGCCAGCCCCCGATCCGGCTCCCTCATCGGCGAGCGCCATCAGCAGGTGCTCCACGGAAACGTACTCGTCCTTCAGCCGGGCGGCCTCCTGATCGGCGGCGTCCAGCAGGCGGGCGAGGCGCTGGGTGACGGCCACCTGGCCCGGTGGGGTCCCGGGCCCGCTGACCTTCGGCCTGCGTGCCAGCTCGGACTCGAGTTCCGCCCGCAGCTTGTCAGCGTCCGCGCCGGACTGGGCCAGCAGGCGCGGCACGAGGCCGTCAGGCTGGTCGAGCAGGGCATCGAGCAAATGCTCCCCGTCGACCTCGGTGTGACCAAGGCGAACGGCCTTCGACTGTGCGTCTTGCAGCGCCTCGGCGGACTTGGTCGTCAGGCGGTTGGGATCCATCGCTCGCCTCCATTACGTCGCGACGTGCGTGCCCTCGTCTCCAGGTCGGCGATCCGGTCCAGCAGGTCGCACAGAAGTCCCACGGTCGCGTAGTTGACAGAGAAACTTGCGCGCAGGCGCTTGATCCTGGCCATCGAGGCCACCTGCGCCGGGGAAAACCAGAGCCGTCCGGCCACGTCGGTGTGCGCCTCGAGAACACCGAGCACGACCAGCCGTCTGACCAGGTCTGGGTGAGTTTGCGTCGCCCGGGCGAAGGATTCCAGATCGAGCCGGGCCGGACGGCTCAGCGCGTAACTTGCAACTGCCGGCTCACTCGGACCGGTCATCACCGCCTCCTCGCCGCGCATTCGCGCTCGCCGCCGACCCCGCTGGTCGCGGGTGTTCATTGGGCCGCCACCCTGGGATCGAAGTCGGAGGACTCGGCTAGCTCGCTGAACAGGCGTTTCTCTTCCTGTGAGAGCTTGCCGGGAACCATGACCCGGGCCTTGGCAAATAGGTGACCTGGGCTGCCTCGCGGATTCGGCAGCCCGCGCCCGCGCAGCCTCAGCCGCCTGCCGCTGGACGTGCCTGCCGGGACCTTCACCTTGGCCTCACCGTCCGGGGTCTCGACCGCGACCGTGGTGCCAAGCGCTGCGTCCCAGGGGGCCAGCGGCAGCTCCACGTAGACATCCCTGCCTTCCACGCGGTATCGCGGATCCGGTGCGATCCTGGTGATGAGGTACAGGTCGCCAGGCGGCGCACCCTCGGTGCCGCGGCCTCCCTGGCCAGCGAGCCTGATCCGCTGCCCGTCCGTCACCCCGGCCGGGATGGTCACCTGCAGGGTCCTTGTCGTTCCCTCCGGGCCCTGGATGGTGACCGACCTGCGGCCACCCTTGTAGGCCTCGGCGACCGAGACCTCGATCTCGCTTTCCTGGTCCGCGCCAGGTATCGGGCCCCAGCGCCGCGCGCCCGCGCCCGGCCCCGCCCCCGAACATGCTGCCAAGCAGGTCCTCGAGGTCGACGTCGGCCGGGAAGCCTCGGCCAGCTGCGCCCGCGCGGCCTCCGGCGCCGCTGCCCGCGCGAGCCCGCGTTGCCCGGCTGTATGCCGCAGGATCAACGTCTTCGCTCACCCGGCGGAAGTCAGGTCCGAAGGCGTCGTATCGCTTCCTGGTGTCTGGGTCAGATAGCACGTCGTAAGCTTCGGAGACCTGCTTGAAAGTCTCCTCGGAGCTCGGATCCTTGCTGACGTCCGGATGGTGCTTGCGGGCCAGCTTGCGATAGGCGCGCTGGATCTCGTCTTGGCTCGCTGTCCGTGGTACGCCCAGGACCTCGTAGAAGTCACGGGTGGGCGCCATAAATCGCCTTTCGCGACGACCACGAGCGCCGGTCTGAGCTGGCGGTCGCCCTCGCCGTAGGCCGGCTGCAGGACCTCGACCACGGTGCCATCCGGGGCGTCGGCATCTGGCTCTGGAGCCGACCGCATCGTGACGGGAGGGGTCAAAGGTCTCGCCGAGGTCGTCCTGCCGGGGGAAGCCGAGCCGGGACACCAGCTCGACCGCCTGGTCGGTCACCGCCCGCACCCCGCCGATGATCGACTCCGGGTCCGCGTCGGAGTGCGCCAGGGCCCGCTCCAGGTTGTCAAGGACTGGCAGCCATTCCCGGGTGACCCTGATCCGCTCCTTGGCGCGTGCCTGTCCCAGCTCGCGGTCGTAGCGCTTGCGCGCGTTGTCCAGCTCGGCGAGCGCTCGCAGTCGCTGGTCGGCTAGATCCTCGACGCGCGCCTCGAGCCTGGCTATGTTCTCGTCCTCGGCCAGCCCGCTCGGGCCGGCCGACGGCTGCGGGCCTGGCCCGGGCGTGTCACTCATCGGTCGTGAACTCGGCGTCGATGACTTCGTCATTGTCCGGGCCTGCCCGGCTGTCCCTGGTCTGACTGTCGGGCCGGCTCCGCCTGCGCCGGCGGCGGAGGCTGCCGCGCCGAGGGAGTGGTAGGCCTGCTGGAGCTCGCTGGTCAGGGCCCTGAGCCGGTCGAGCGGCGCTTGCTCGGTGATCGCCTGCCGGGCATCGCTCACCAGCATCTCGATCCGCGCCTTCTCGTGCACCGGCGCCGCGGCGCCGAGCTCGGCCAGCCCGCGCTCCGCCTGGTAGGCGACCGAGTCCAGCTCATTGCGCGCGTCGGCCAGCTCGCGCAAGCGCCGGTCTTCCTCTCGGTGGCTCTCGGCGTCTGCCACCATCCGCTCGACCTCGGACTGGCCGAGGTTGGAGCTGCCGCTGACAGTGATCCGCTGCTCGGCGCCGGTGTCCTGGTCGCGCGCCGACACGTTGAGAATGCCGTTAGCGTCGATGTCGAAGGTGACCTCGATCTGGGGGGTCCCGCGGGGAGCGGGCCGGATGTTCTCCAGCCGGAACCGGCCCAGCACGCGATTGTCCCCGGCGCGCTCGCGCTCGCCCTGCAGGACCACGACGTCGACGGCCGACTGTGTGTCCTCGGCCGTGCTGAAGACCTCACTGCGCCGGGCCGGGATCGTCGTGTTGCGCTCGATGACCTTGGTCATCATGCCGCCGAGGGTCTCCACGCCGAGCGAGAGCGGGGTCACGTCGAGCAGGACGACGTCTTGAACTTCGCCCTTCATGACGGCCGCCTGGATGGCCGCGCCCAGGGCCACCACCTCGTCGGGGTTGACCGTCATGTTCGGGTCCTTGCCGCCGGTGAGGCGGCGCACCTGAGCCTGGACAGCGGGAATCCGGGTGGACCCGCCCACCAGGATCACCTCGTCGATGTCGTTCGCCGTGAGCTTGGCGTCGGCCATCGCCTCCTCGACCGGCTTGACGGTCCGCTGCACGAGATCGGCAGTGAGCTGGTCGAACTTGGCCCGGGTGAGCGTCGTGTTCAGGTGCTTAGGCCCGGTGGCATCGGCTGTGACGAACGGCAGGCTGATCGATGTCTGAGTCACCGAGGACAGCTCGACCTTGGCCTTCTCGGCGGCCTCGAACAGTCGCTGCAGCGCCTGCGGGTCGTCGCGCAGGTCGATGCCGTTGCTTGCCTTGAACTCGTCCGCGAGGTAGTCCACGACGTGGCGGTCGAAGTCGTCGCCGCCAAGGTGCGTGTCCCCGTCCGAGGCGCGGACCTCGATGACGCCGTCGCCGATGTCCAAGATGCTGACATCGAACGTTCCGCCGCCAAGGTCGAAGACGAGGACGGTTTCCGCGCCCTTCTTGTCCAGCCCGTAGGCCAGGGCCGCCGCGGTGGGTTCGTTGATGATCCGAAGGACCTCAAGCCCAGCAATGCGGCCAGCGTCCTTGGTGGCCTGCCGCTGCGCATCGTTGAAGTAAGCAGGCACGGTGATGACCGCCTCGGTCACCTTCTCGCCGATGAACTTCGAGGCGTCCTCGGTCAGCTTGCGCAGGATCTGCGCGGAGATTTCCTCCGGCGCGTAGAGCTTGCCCCGGACATCGAATCGCGCCATGCCGTCGGGCCCAGGCACGACGTCGTAGGAGACCGCGGTCATCTCGCTCGTCACCTCGTCGAACCGGCGGCCCATGAAGCGCTTGGCCGAGTAGATCGTCCCCTTCGGATTCAAGATCCCCTGGCGTCTTGCGAGCTGGCCTACCAGGCGCTCGCCCTGCTCGGTGAAGGCGACCACCGACGGAGTCGTCCGCGAGCCTTCCGCGTTGGGAACGACCGAAGGCTTGCCCGCCTCGGTCGCCGCGATCACCGAGTTCGTCGTGCCAAGATCGATACCCACCGCTACAGCCATGGTTGCCCCCCGCATTGCCATGATGGCCGGACACGGCCATCTACCCCATAGAGCGGTACGCGTGCTGGCGTACCCCCGACGCCCGGTGCGAATCGCCCCGGGCGTCGGCGGGTGGCGCGCTCAGCCGCGGCACGCTCCGACGGCCGCGCTGGTAGCCGCAGCGCCAAATCACCCGCCGAGGGTGGCGCGCGGGGGTCCGGCTTCGATGAGGCTGGGGCGTCGTGTTGCTAGCCAGGCCGCGCGCCACCCCCGGCTCCCGCCGACATCGGCCATAGCAGGCACGGTGACTCGCTGTGCAGACGGCCGGGCATCTGGTGACCGATGAGCAGGCACTCCTGGCCGGAAGGATTGCGGCGACGGCTGGCATCGATCCGGATCCGCCCTGCTGATGTTGGTGCGGACATCGCCGCCGGACTGCCTGGCGCTATAACAAACGTCCCGGGCGGCATGACCGCCGCCCTGCTCGCGGGCGTCAATCCGATTCAGGGCCTGTATGCGAGCTTCGCCGGGCCTATCGCAGGCGGCCTGACAGCCCGCTCACGAATCATAGTCATCACGACCACCAGCGCGGCGGCGCTGGCCGCAGAATCTGCGCTCCGCAACCTGAGCGCGAGCCAGCGGCCGGCGGGCATTGCCTTGCTCACGCTCCTCACCAGCGCCGCGCTCGCAGTCGCAGCGGCACTCCGGTTCGGCCGGTTCACCCGCTTCGTCACGCACTCGGTGATGATCGGGTTCCTGACCGGCATCATCGTGAACATCATCTGCGGGCAGCTGGCTACGATCGGCGGAGAAACTGCACCCGGCCCGACCGCGATCACCAGAGCGCTTTACTTCATCACCCACCCTGGCGAGATCAACATCGCCTCGCTGCTCAGCGGCCTGGTGGCCCTCGCCGTGCTGGTGGCGCTGGCCAGGACGCGATTGGCCTCTTGGGCACCGCTGATCGCGCTCGTGATTCCAACCGCGATAGTCGCCCTGGCCGGAGCGAGCAGCGTGGCCCGCGTGACCAGTCTCGGCAAGATAATTCCAGGCATACCGGAACCGAGCCTGCCCCAGTTCAGCCTGTTGTCCTACGGCATGATCTCGGGAGCCGGCGCCATCGCGGCGATCATCATCGTCCAGGGAGTCGGCGTCAACCAGTCGATGCTCGGCGAGGCCTCCGGCAGCCCGGACAGCAACCGGGATATCGCGGCACAAGGGGCCGGCAATGCCCTGTCAGCGCTGTTCAGGGGTCTGCCGGTCGGCGGGTCGCTGGGCCAGACATTGCTCAACGTGAGGTCAGGTGCGCGCACTCGCTGGGCATCCGTGTGGTCGGGCGCATGGATGCTGGCGATCCTGGCGGTCTTCTCGGGAGTCGTCGGCCTGATCGCTCTTCCGGCGCTGGCAGCAACGCTCGTATTCCTGGCCGCATCGTCGCTGCAGATCGGTGAGCTCATCACTATCGCGCGCACCGGCCCTTCCTCGCTGATCGCCGTCATCACCACGTTCATCGCAACGCTCACGCTTCCGGTAGCAGCGGCAGTGGGCATCGGGGTCGCGGTCACGCTGATGCAGCAACTCAACAGAGACGCTCTGGACCTGCACATCGTCGAGTTGCTCCCGCTGAAGGACGGACGGCTCGCTGAGGCCGAGCCCCCTGCCGTCCTGCCCAGCCGAAGCGTGACCGTACTGGACGTTTACGGGAGCCTGCTCTACGCGGGATCACGCACCCTGGAACGGAAGCTCCCGCAGCCTGGCCCGGCGGAGTCGCCGGTCGTCGTGCTGAGGATGCGCGGACGGACATCCGTCGGAGCAACCTTCGTCAAGGTCGTCGCGGACTACGCGGCGAGGCTCAAAGCCGCAGATGGCCGCCTGTATCTCAGTGGCGTGGATGCCAACCTCGGGCGCCAGCTCCGGCGGACCGGGCGCATCGCCGGGCCGGTCAAGATATTCGAAGCTGAGCCGATCATCGGCCAGTCGACGTACTCGGCATACCTCGACGCGCAAGCGTGGCTGGTCAGCCATGAGGTACCGGGGAGCCGGTCATCGGATAACGATGGGGCTCACGGACGATCCGGTGGCGGGCCGCAACCGCAAGGGCGCGATGACGCAGATCAATGACGAGCGGCCAAACTGGGGCTTGGCACAGCTCGTCGGGGCGGACGAACTGGGCGTCGGGGAATATGCCCCCCTTCCCGCGCTGGCGCCGCAGGTGCTGGCTGTGTCCGCGTGAGATCAGCGAACATCTGCCCGGTGACCGCGAGCCTCGCCGCCTGGGAATTGGCCGTAATATCGCCGAACCCGACCGACCATCCATGCCAGGGTGACCTGCTGGCAGGAGGATTCCGCCTCTTCTATTTCAGGATGTTGACCGCGCGGGCGATCACGAGTACGCCTATGACGAGAGACACCGCCGCCTCGGTGATCATCATGAGCTTGGCCCACCGCTTGATCGCGGAGACGTCGGTGGGGCTGAACGCGGTTGCGGTCCAAAACGACAGCGACAGGTAGTCAGCGAACTTCGGCACCCAATCGGGCGGCGTGTAGTCGGTGTGCTGCATCTCCGCGAACACGAACGCTGGGTTCGCGTGCGGACGGTGAGCGCGGGCGGCGGCACCGCCGCGATCCAGGTCCCAGTACCACAGCGCGAACGCGATCACGTTAGTGGCCCAGATCACCCCGCCGGTAGCCAGCAGCCCGACGGCGTTGGCCGCGAACAGCTTGTTGGTGGTGATGATGTCGCCGACGAGGCGGCCGGCGGCGAACAGGTTCGCAAGGGTCAGCACGGCGATGACGATTCCGGTGGTGACGCGCAGCCAGGGTTTCTGGCGGTCGATGCGGCCTGGGTCGCCGATGATCAGAGCGGCCAGCAACGCGAGCAGCACAGCAGGCAGCACCCACCCAGGGTTCACCCGGTACTTGCTTGGCAGCACCAGATGCAGGCCAACGACTACCAGTATCGCCAGCGCCACCGGCCACCAGTTCTCACCACCTTCAGTTGGCCGCGGCGGCCTACCTGCTTGCCCAGCAGGCGACCTCCGCGTCCTCACAAGCCGCGCTCTGCGGTGATCCGGCCGGAGCTGATGGCCGCGATCAGGGATTTGTAGTCTCGCTCGTTCTGGTCAGCATAGGCCGCGGCGAACTGGGCAATGGCCTGGTCGAACACGTCGGATCCGCCAAGGTAGGCGGCGATCGCGATCCGGTCTCCGGAGCAGGCGTGCGCTCGTGCCAGGGCCCAGCCGCACAGCTCGCCGTACATCCGCATGCCGCGCGGCCGCAGGTCCTCGATATCGATGGAGTACTTCCAGTCCCGCAACTGGCGGATGTAGAAGTCGCGGGTTGTCCCGTCAACGCCATCGGCCCGCTGCCAGCCCAGGAAGATGTCGCTCGATGCCTGCATCAGCTGCTGGCCGGCAACCACTCGCTGACCCTGGTTGGTGTACTTGCTGGTCCCCACGAAGCGGCTGAGCACTGATTCGTCTGCTTCCTTCACCTGCAGGAATAGCGGATCAGATTCATCGCGTCCGAACATCAGCACGATCCAGCACCGGGTCCCGACGCTGCCAACCCCGACGACCTTCCTGGCCATGTCCGCGATCTCGAACTCCCCGAGCAGGAACCGCCGGTTCGTCGGCAGCGTGCGGCGGTACTGGCCGATCAGATCGTTCAGGTGCGATTCCTGGGCTTTCCTGTCTGTCTGCCTCGGCAGCAACTCGTCGACGGGCACCAGGAGCGGCGGGTCAGAGATGATGCGCGGCCGGCCGTCGACCAGGTGGGTCAGCTTGCCAACTTCCTGCATGCTGTCGCGAGTTCGTGCCTTACCCAGGCCCTTGCTGACCGCCTTCCGCTGCCTTTTCTTCAGCTGGGACGCGAACTCCGCCTGCAGCTGATCCATGTCCGCGCGCGCGTACCAGACATCCAGGTTGGTCATCGCGGCGAAATCGCCCATCGCCTGCCGGTACCGGGCCACGGCGGCCAGGACGATCTCACGGCGCCTCTTCCCGGAGAACCCGTTGTCCCGCCCTGCCACCTCTAGGCTGGACGCGAGCCGCTTGACATCCCATTCCCACGGGCCGGGCAGCGTCTCGTCGAAGTCGTTGACATCGAATACCAGGAGCCGCTCGGCTGACCCGAAGATGCCGAAGTTCGACAGGTGCGCGTCCCCGCATGCCTGCACCGCCAGCCCGGACACCGGAGTGGCGGCCAGATCGCTGGCCATCGGCAGCGCCGCACCGCGGAAGAAGGCGAACGGGGAGGCTGACATTCGGCCCCACCGGACCGGCACCAGATCCGGCACCCGCGACGCCGCCTGCTCCTCCAGCAGGCCGACCGTATCTGGCCGGTCCGGCGGCGGGTCGAACATTGCGTGGCTCTCCCTGGGCACCTCAGCCCGCGCATCCTTTCCCCGGGCAGTGCGCTCAGCCGGCGTCAGATGCGCCAGACCCGAATCGAGCTGATACCTCGCACCCCGCGCCTGGGTTGTCATGACACTCACAATCGTCGTCCCCTCGTCATCCGGTGCTCCAATCAGTACGGCCGGGCTCCGTCCCACCAGCGCCAGCTGTCGCGGCACAACACCCCCGGGAACGGCGGCTCCTTAGCTCGCCTGCCATCGAGCTTGCGTCGCGGCCTCCATGGCGGTCGCATTCTCCCAGGCCGGGCGGTGCGGCACAGAACACAACGAAGTAAGCCATACCGGAGCCGCGCCACGCCGACCCCTGCGAGTGCCGCCAGAAGCTACGGCGGCGGCTGCCTGGCCATGCGGGCGGTCGGACAGGCCGTTGAGCGCATCGTGCGATGCTCACGCGAAAAGTACCCGCTTCCGGCGCATCATGCGATCATCCAGTGGACATTACTCGTGCTCTCTGTGCATACGATTTATCCGCACATCGCATTAGTTCATGAACATCTGGTCTGACGTTTCTGAACGTTGCGTAACTTCTCGCTACCCAGAGCTGTCGGTCTTCCAAACCGACGGGAGTGAGTTCCGAGGCCGAGCCCTACGAACAGCCCCGGACTCTGAGCGCCGACGGCATCATCTCCAATCGGCCAGGAGGGACATGGTGACTTGCCACCAGTCGCAGTTGCAAGACCTCTCGGCGTGACGTAAAGCTTGCTGCGGGGCAGGCTTTGGCTATCGGCCAGAACGGGTCGGGAGTAATTAATTGGGGGAAGACATGATCAGCGACACTCTGAGCGAGGCGGTGGCCGAGATGCGCCGTGACCTCGAGACAATGCCGGACAGCTACCCGCCGGAGGAGCCGCTCACGGCGCGGATCGTGGCTCTAGTCGAGCAGATGCACGCTGTGCAGCAGGAGCTAGAGGACCGCGCGGCGGCAGAACTTGCCGCGGAGGACCAAGATTCCTTAACGAAAGCGAAATCGGCGGCCGGCAGTCACCGATCCGCCAGGCGCGACCTGGATGAGCCGCCACGCGCGTTGGGGCGTCACCTCCCACGGGTGAGTTAGCTGCCTTGATGCCGGGAATAGTGCAATGACTGCGTCCAAGCGCGCGCATGAAGACTGGACGCCCGCATAAGGTCCGGTAGGTGGCTGGGTCTACACGCACCGCGCCTGACCGTGCTCGTCATCACCATCGTGCTCCTCGTGGTGCTCGGGATCATTGAGCTCATCGGCAGACCACCTGCCAAGGCAGCCTCGCAGACATGACGACATCATTCCCGGCCCTAATGCTGAGGTTAGTCTCACCCGCGCCGGGTGATGCCGGTGAACGGCTGCCTGGCGAATGCTGAACCTGCACCGGGCAACGCAGGACCCGTTAGCAATCCCTAGCGGCAACCGCCTTATCGGGGAAGAGGCAAAATGGTGCTGGCCGATTCGTCCTATCCGCTGCTGAACGTGTTCTGGACGATCTTCATCTTCTTTCTGTGGGTGATCTGGATCTGGATCGTGATTATGGTGTTCATCGACATCTTCCGCAGTCATGACCTGTCCGGCTTTGCCAAGGCCATGTGGTTCTTGTTCGTGCTGTTCATCCCGCTCATCGGTGTGCTGGTCTATCTGATCGCCCGCGGCGGCTCCATGCACGAGCGGGGGGTGGGCCGGATCTCGCAGTAGCACACCCAACTCGGCAACTCCCGAGCCTGCGATCCGGGTGGCCGGCCAGACCAGGAGGAGATGTCGGGATGCGATACGTCTAAACTGAGACGCGGGTTACTCGGGCTGGCGGGTTACTCGGGCTGAGGGACCGACCTAAGCAAGGCGGCGACATTTCGGGGGGCGATCTGTAATGCGGATCCTGGGCGCCCTGGCGGTCGACGCGCGCTCGGGGGCAAGGCTGACAGCGTAGACCGGTGGATACCGCCAAAGGTACCCCAGCTGACGCCCTGGTCATCTTCGGCATTACTGGTGATCTGTCCCACCGGATGACATTCCGGGCGCTGTATAGCCTTGAGGGCCGTGGCCTGTTGCGGGTCCCGGTCATCGGCGTGGCGCTGCAGGACTGGAACACCACCGCGTTGCGGGCGCATGCCCGGCAGGCGATCGAAGCCAGCGGCATTCAGGTGCGCGAAGACGTCATCAACAGGTTGCTGGGCAGGCTGTCGTACGTGCAGGGCGACGTGTCAGAGCCCGCCAGCTGCGACCGGCTCGCAACCGCCCTGGGATCCAGCGAACATCCGTTGTACTACCTCGCGCTTCCGCCCTGGCTTTTCGCGCCCGTAGTCCGCTTGCTCGGCAAGGCTGGCCTGCTCGATGGTGCGGTCGTGGCGGTTGAGAAGCCGTTCGGGCACGATCTGGCATCGGCCAGAGAGCTCGAGCGGGAGCTGCATGAGTACCTGACCGAGGACCAACTCTTGCTGGTGGATCACTACCTCGGCAAAGAACCAGTGATGGACATCCAGTTCCTACGTTTCGCGAACGACGTGCTCGAGCCCGTCTGGAACCGCCACCACGTGGCGTGCGTCCAGATCACGATGGCCGAGACCATCGGCGTGGAGGGCCGCGGAGCGATCTACGACAGGCTCGGGGCACTGCGGGACGTAGTGCAGAACCATGCTCTGCAGATGCTGGCTCTGGTGGCGATGGAGCCGGCGGTTGGTGCCAGCGCGAACGAGCTACGGGACAAGAAGCTCGACGTCTTCCTGGCTACCCAGAATGCCGAGCCCGAGCGGTGCGCGCGCGGGCAATATGACGGCTACCGGCACGTCGCAGGCGTGGCGCCTGACTCAGACACCGAGACGTTTGTGGCTCTCAGGCTCGACGTCGACAGCTGGCGATGGCGTGGTGTGCCCTTCTTCATCCGGGCGGGCAAGGCTCTGGCGTGCGATGGCACAGAAGTCAGGGTGTTCTTCCGGCGGCCGCCAAGGCTTGCGTTCGTGCCGACCCCGCCTCGCCCCGAGCACAATCAGCTCATCTTGCGGGTCGACCCGCAACCGGGACTGCGCCTGGGCCTGCAGTCCAAGGCGCCCGACCGGGTTAACTGCCGGCCAGTCCACCTGGACATGCAGTTTGCTGACGAGCTCGGGGTGCCGCCCGACTCATACGAGCGGCTGCTCGACGCCGCCCTCCGCGGCGATCACAGTCTTTTCGCGCGCCGCGATTGCGTGGAGGAGTGCTGGCGCATCGTCCAGCCGCTCCTGGACGGGCCTCCGCCCGTCGAGCCGTACCCGCCAGGCTCATTCGGACCGCCGAGCGCCGACACGATCGTCCGCGGTCTCCCGCCGTGGCGCTACCCGTGGCTGCCTGCCTGACGTCTACCTGAGCGTGCCGGCTGCCGGCGATGCCTCACCGCGCCCACGATGATCTTGACCACGGTCAGCGAGACCCGCTGGGCTGGCAGGAGGATTCCGCTTCTACTTCAAGATGTTGACCGCGCGGGCGATCACGAGCACGCCGATGCCAGGCGCCGTCGTGACGCTGACATTCGTCGTCCCCTCGTCATCTGTTGCTCCACCACTGGTCACGAGTCCGCAGGTCCCGCTGGTACCGGACCGTGGGCCCATCAAGGAGAGCCGAGGAACGCAGCGCCCTACCCGGCCTGCTCTCGAGTTTGCGACACGGCATGCGCGGCGCTCGTACTACCCGGGTGCTGGGGTGGCGCGGCGCAGAACATAACGACATAGGCCATATTTGATCTGCGCTCGCGAAGACGAGAGTTGACTTCGTCTACAAGCTCCTTCGCGCGCTGGATGAGCGCGTAGTCGTCGGGCGCTACACCGACCTCTGCTAGTGCCGCGAGAAGCTGCGCCGGTGGCTGCCTGGTCATGCGGTCGGACGGCGTCAGAGCGTGTGCTACGTGCTTCACAGGAATCCCACCGCTTCCGGACCATGCGTCCTGGCCTGACGCCTCTGAACATTGCGTAACGTTCTGGCTACCCAGAGGAGTCGGTCGTTCAAACCGCAATTCCCCGAGCGGTCGTGAGCGCGAAGGTGACGGCCGGGTTGATCGGAGGCGGTTGATGACTCCGGGCCGACGGCGCCCAGCTGCGGCTCACCCGGCGCGGGTGATGTGTGCCGATGCTCCTGATCCTGATTTGCGCTGTGCGAGCCGGTACTCACCGCCTCCCGTCGGCGGCCCATCTTCCCTCACTGTTCATCGGCGAGGATGGCGCCAGTCAGTCCTTACGGGTGAGTGGCGTGGCGGGTGCCGGCGCCGCTCGCGGGGCAGGTGCCCGCATATCGGTGGCGCCGCTTACGCCGAGCCGGTCCGCGATGTGCTCGCCGACCCGGATGGCGTTGGCCATCGCGGTCAGGCCCGGGTTGACCGCCCCGATGCTCGGCATGAAGCTTGTGTCGGCCACGTACAGGTTGTCTAGCTCGTGCGCCTTGCAGTTGACGTCCAGCGCCGAGGTGGCCGGATCGGTCCCGAAGCGGCAAGTGCCGGCTTGGTGGGCGCAGCCGGCGAGCGGGATGTTCATGCTCATGTAGAAGCTCTTGTGCAGGACGTGATGCTTGGCCAGTCCCACGTGGTTGAGGATCTTCCGCATTTCCTTGTACAGGTCGGCCGCTTCGGACTCGTTGCTATGGGCGTACTCGAGATGCACGTTCCCGTCGCTGTCCACCGTGACCCTGTTGTCCGGCTTGGGCAGGTCCTCGGTGGTCAGCCAGAAGTCGACGGCGTGCTTGGCTGCCTCGTCCAGGCTCCAGTGCGGGACGAGCTTGGTCAGGTGGGGTTCCTCGCCTTCCATCGCGCCGGCGTTGGACTTGCCGAGCATCTGGATGTTTCCCAACGGCCACGGCCGGTCATCGCCGGGCAGGTAGAAGTCATTCAGCCCGAGCGTCTTCTGGTAGACCGTGTCGTTGACCTGCTCGCCGAATCCGGATACTGCCTTGCTGTTGTGGAACATGTAGTTCCGGCCGACCTGGTCCGATCCGTTGGCCAGGCCTGCCGGGTGAGCATCCGAGGCGGACCGGAGCAAGATCTTGGCCGTGTTCGCCGCGCCGGCGGCCAGCACGACGATGTCGCCCCGGTAAACCTCCTCCTTGCCGTCCCCGCCGCGGTCCACGACCACGCCCGTGACTGTCCGGCCGGACGGATCGGTTTCCAGCCGAGTGACCTCGGCGTTGCGCAGCAAGCGTGACGTTCGGCAGGTCCAGGATCGGCCGGACGGCGATCACCTCGGCATCTGACTTGGCATGGACCATGCACGGGTAGCCGTCGCACCATGCGCATCTGATGCACGTGCTGGCGGGCCGTTCCGCCTCATCGAGCAGGATGCCGCAGGGTGCATGGAACGGCTGGTAGCCGCCTTTTTCGAGGGCATCGGAGATCTGCTGGATCCGCGGCTCGTGCGAGACCGCCGGCCACGGATACTGCCGTGACCATGAACCCTCGGTGGGATCCTCGCCGTGCCTGCCGTGCACCTGGTAGAGCCACTCGGCCTTGGTGTACCAGGGCTCGAAGTCGGCGTAGCTGAGCGGCCAGGCGGGTGAGATGCCGTCGACGTGCTTGATCTCGCCGAAGTCCTCAGGCCGCAGCCGGTACAGGGCCGCCCCGTACATCTTGGTAGCCCCGCCCACGAAGTAGTGCACCTGCGGCTGGAACGGCGTGCCGTCGCCGTCGTACCAGGTATCGGGCGACATGTACCGCCCGTCGACGAAGACCGGCGCTGCTTGCCAGTTGTCCAGCTCTTTGGTGAGGTAGTCACCCCGCTCCAGCAGCAGGATGCGCTTGCCGGACGGCGCGAGCGTGTGCGCCAGGGTCCCGCCGCCGGCCCCGGTCCCGATAATGATGACGTCGAAGTCGTCCGACACAGCATCCTCCCCGTCTGGCTCCGTGCTGTTATCCAGGCTCATCGCTAGTACTCAGGCTTACCGCGCGGGCCTGCTCTGGCGTCATCCGCGCTGGGTGATTCTGGCGTCATCCCACATCCGCCGGTAAGGCCCGCCCGACCGGTAGAGCATGCGATGCCGGTGCGGGCCTGGACGGCCAGAAGCTCGACCGGGCTCAGGAACGCCCCCTTGCCGGCCGTGACATGCGTCCAGCCGATGAAGGCCACCACCAGCGCGGTCAGCGGAGCTATCCGCCGTGCGAGCCGCTGGGCATGGCGTGATCGGTCATGCGGGTACCGCGCGTCCTTTGCCCGGGTTAATGCTTCGAGCGGGATGAGGCAGAAGACTTGGCGGCGCCGCGCGGCTGCGGCGGTTGCCGTCCGGCGGCTAGGTCCGTGCCGTTATCGGGCTGGTAGAGGTCCTGCAGTAGCGCCGACGCTCTTCGTGGTGAAGGCGCGTTCGCGGCGGCTGTCACGGGTGAAGGCGATCGACCAGGTCAGGATCGCGCCGACGCGGTTGCGGAAGCCGGTGAGGAACGCGATGTGGATGAATAGCCAGAGCACCCAGCCGGGGAAGCCGCCGACGCGCAGCGGCCCGGCCGAGACGACGGCGCGGCCGCGGGCGATGTAAGCGGCCGAGCCGAGGTCGCGGTACTTGAACGGCCCAGCCGGATCCCGGCCCTCCATTTCGTGCCTGACCCGGCGACCTGCATACAGACCGGCTTGCATGGCCACCTCTGCAACGCCTGGGAGCTTGCGCAGGCTCATCATGTCGCCGATGACCGAGATCTCGGAATGCCCGCTGATTGTCAGGTCGTCCTGCACTTTGATCCGGCCTGCGCGGTCGCGCTCGGCGCCGGTTGCCCTGGCGAGGGCTTCGGCTATCGGCGGTGCCTCGACTCCCGCGGTCCACAGCACGGTGGCCGCATCGTGACGCGTTTCGTTGCCGTCGTGGTCACGGGCGACCAGGCCACGGCCGTCGACGGTGGTCACGATCGAGCCCATGTGCAGCTGCACGCCCATGGAGCGCAGTTCTCTGGCGGCCTTACCGGACAGCCGGTCGCCGAAAGTGGCGAGCGGCGCCGAGCCGCCATCGAACAGCAGGACCCTGGCGTCCTTGGGCTCGATGTGCCGGAATTCGGAGCGCAGGGTCTTGGTGGCGACTTCGCGGATCTGCCCTGCGAGCTCGACGCCCGTCGGCCCGGCGCCGACGAGCGCGAAGGTCAGCCAGTGGCGGCGCTCGGCCGGGTCCGTCGCGGTCTCGGCCATCTCGAACGCGCCGAAGACGCGCCGCCTGATCGTGAGGGCATCGGAGATCGTCTTCATGCCGGGCGCGAACGCTGCGAATTCGTCGTGCCCGAAATATGACTGCCGGACCCCGGCGGCGACGATGAGGTAGTCGTAAGGCACGTCGATCTGCTCGCCGAGCGGCCGCCGGCAGATGACCCGCCGCCCGGAAGCGTCGACGTCGATCGCTTCGGCTGCGATGCAGTCCAGGTTGCGATGCTTCCTGAGCACGAGACGCAGCGGCGAGGTGATCTGGCCTTCGGACAGGATGCCTGTCGCGCACTGATACAGCAGCGGCTCGAAGACGTGCTGGACAGTGCGGTCGATCAGCGTAATCGAGAACGGACCGCCGCGCAGGGCGCGGGCCGCGGACAGCCCGCCGAATCCGCCGCCGATGATGACTACCCGTGCGCTCGTGTCCTGCTTGTTCATCGTGAGCCCCCGTCGACGATGTTGCCCTGCTATGCCGGGTCGTGCCAGGGAATACCGTCCGGCAGCAGGCTGTCGGCTTCCTTAGGTCCCCAGCCGCCTTGGGCATAGGGGTGCAGCGGAACTACGTCGCCGAGCACGGGGTCGACGACACGCCAGGCGGCTTCGATTGTTTCCTGGCGCGCGAATAGCCAGTGCTCACCTGACAACGCGGCGCCGATCAGCCGGTCGTAGGTCCGCATGTCGGAGGCTGGCTGCTCGGCGAAGACGAGTTCCTCCTGCCGCATCGCCCAGCCAGCGCCTTGCTTCTTGCCGATGAGGGTCAGGCTGACCTGAGCCTCCGGATAGACCCGGAACCGAAGCGCGTTGGAGATCTGCGACGGCTGGAGGCCGAACGGATCATGCGGCGGACGGCGGAAGCGGATATAGACCTCGGTCGCGGTCACCGGCATGCATTTGCCTGCCCGGATGACGACC
This sequence comes from uncultured Actinomycetota bacterium, assembly GCA_963720595.1. GTDB lineage: Bacteria > Actinomycetota > Actinomycetes > Streptosporangiales > Streptosporangiaceae > Chersky-822. The sequence goes on from CAVRFY010000002.1 coordinate 1,054,509, forward strand.
GGCACGTCGGCCCAGCGCCACGAATCGACGCCGAGGCGGACCGCCACGTAGCTCTCGGTAGTCGAACCGGGCGCGACGCCGTCGACGTCCAGGTAGCCGTCGTACTGGCCCCGAATTGTGTCTTCCGGGGTCAGCGGCCGCATTGCGCTGATCAGCTGTGATTTTGAATCTCGCCAGGAACCTAGGCCCTTGCCCTCCGGCGGGTCAGCCATGACGCTCGCAGCAATCTGGAGCATGTGGTTTTGCACAACGTCTCGGATGGCACCAGTTCTGTCGTAGAACCGGCCGCGGTCGGCGACGCCGAATTCCTCGGCCATGGTGATCTGGATGCCGTGCACATGGGTGCGATTGAGCAGCGGTTCGATGACGGAGTTGGCGAACCGTGCGAACAGCAAGTTCTCGACGGGGTCGAAGCCAAGCCAGTCATCGACCCGGTAGATCGCGTCCTCGGGGTAGTACTTGTGCATCGTCTGGTTGAGTTCCTGCGAGCTCTTCAAGTCACTGCCGAATGGCTTCTCGACCATGACGCGGGCGTTGCCGGCTCGACCCGCCTCCGATATCCCCTGCGCGATGCGTCCGAATAGCGGCGGTGGCACCTCCATGTAGAACAGGACATTTGTGCCTTGCCCGATGGCGTCCGACATCGCCTTGTACGTGGCCTGATCGCCCAGGTCGCCGTCGACGTAACGCAGCAGACTCAGCATCTTGGCGGCGGCAGGGCTTTTCGGGTCCATCTTGTTGAGTTTGAGGGAGTTCACGGCATAGTCACGGAACTGGTCCAGGCCCCAGCCGCTCTTGGCAACTCCGATCACGGGGGCATCGAGCACGCCACGATCGACCAGCCCTACCAGCGCCGGAAACGTCTCTAGCTTGGCCAAGTCGCCGGTCGCTCCGAAGATCACCAGCGCATCCATTTTGTCCGTCGTCATGTCCGCTCCCTCAACGTTCGCGCTTGGTCCGATCCGACGCGCTTGGAGGCGACGGTGCGCCACCCGACGTGTGTAATAAGCACGCTGGCGGCTCGAAGCCCGCCAGAGGTCACGCCCGAAACCCAGCCCGGCGCTGCCGCGCCGGCGGTGATATCCGCGCGGAACCATACCCGCCGCCGCGTGAGACATGTCACTGAGTTGGGGCTGTCACGCCTGCGCTGCACATCACCCGGCCGGGGTGACGCAGGAAGCGTCGCCCGCGGCGATGTTGGAGCGATGGCTGATCGGCATGAGGCAGCAACGGGGGACCCGGCCGAGTCCGCTGAGCACGGCGTTTCCCAGGCCGAGTTTCGCAAGCTGTTCGAGCGCTTCCGAAAGGTGGTGCCCTGGGGGCCAACAGACCAGCGGGGCGCCTTGAATCAGATCAAACCTCACATGGTGCTCGCGGCGGTGAGCGAGGTCAGCGCGGGGCGTTCGGTATCGCTGGCCGGCCCCATAGAGCACCGCGAAGCGCTGGACAACCCCGATCCATGCCAGCACATGATGACTCAGGCAGGCGACAGCGCGCCAGCGAAAGGGCTCTCTTTCGCCCTGGACCGCATCTGCATGAACATACATGGCAACGCGGACACTCATATCGATGCCCTCTGCCACGTGATCTACGACGGCACCGTCTATAACAAGCTGCCAGCCGACATGGTAACCGCGCAGGGTGCCCGCGATCTGTCGATCTCGGTTGCCGCCAACGGCGTCGTCGGCCGGGGCGTTCTGCTTGACGTGCCCCGCGCGCGCGGCGTCCGCTGGCTCGAGCCGGGTGATTGCGTGAGCGCGGATGACCTGGCCGCGGCCGAGCGCGGCCAGCAGGTTCAGGTAGGCCAGGGCGACCTGGTCTTCGTCCGGGTGGCGCACCGCCTGCTGCGGGCCGAGCGAGGACCCTGGGATGTGGCGGCGGCCCGCGCCGGCCTCCACCCGGCTGCGCTCGCTTACCTCGCCGACCGGAAGATCGGCCTGCTGGGCAGCGACGGGAACAACGACACCGCACCGAGCGTGGTGCAGGGAGTTGCCTTTCCCATCCACGTGCTCGCCATCACCGGACTGGGCTTGCACCTGATCGACTACCTTGACCTGTCAGCCATCGCCGCGATATGCGCAGAGTTCCGCAAATGGTCATTCCTGTGCGTGATCGCGCCGCTGCGGCTGCCGTCTGCCACGGGTTCACCCGTTAACCCAATTGCGATCCTGTGATATGACGTGCTGCACGTTCGCGTCGTGAGCCATCCTGACATTACCGAGCGACTGGTGGCGAGCCTCGCTGCCGATCCGGGCGTCATCAACCTGGTGATCCTCAGCGGCGCGGCCCGCCCCCGGGGGACGCGGTGCAGTTCGACCTCATGTCCGCCTACGTCAATCCGGTGCTGTCTCGCATGCGCGACTTGGGCCTGGAGCGCGACAGTTCGGTGATCCTGCAGGAAGTCGACGCAGCACTGGCGGACCGGGTCGGCTGGAGCGAGGCGCTGGGCTCGCTTGAGCAACTGCTGCTGAACGTGGGCCTGCTCATTGTCGTCGGCGCCCTGGCGCTGAGAGGACAGCGACTGATCTGGAGGCGCTGGAAGCCGCCGTCGCATAGGCGCGGCTTCAGTTAGATGATGCGCAGCCAGCTGTCCCGGCAGTCCCGCAGGTTCCGCGCTTTCGTGTCCGAGCCGCGTGCGCGTGCCGCCGACGTTGTCGCAGGTCTGCAGGTTGCCATCAGCAGCATTCCTGGCGGGATGGCGACGGCGGCGCTGGTCGGTGTCGAGCCGATCCAGGGCCTGTACGCCTGTTTTGCCGGGACGATCGGCGGTGGCCTGGTCGCCCGAACCAGGCTGATGGTTATTTCAACGTCCGGGGCGGTCGCGCTAGCAGCGGGCTCGGCACTGCGCTCCGTGCATCAGGCGCAGCGCCCCGCCGCGGTGGCACTGCTGTCTCTGCTCGTGGCGGCTGCGCTCCTGGCCGCCGGCCTGCTCGGGCTGGGGCGGTACACGCGGTTCGTTTCGCATTCGGTCATGATCGGCTTTCTGACCGGCATCTCGGTGAACATCGTCTGCGGTCAGGTCGCCGGCTTCACAGGCGCGCAGCCGCACGGGCGGGTAGCGGTCGAGCAGGCGGTCAGCGTGCTGCTGCACCCAGGTCGCATCAACCTCGCGGCCCTTCTCACCGGCCTGACCGCCATCGCGATCTTGCTAGTGACGTCCCGCACGCGGGCGGCCCAGGCCGGAACACTGCTCGCTGTGGTAGTCCCGACAATCGTGGTAGCCGCCGCCAGCGCTGACAGTGTCGGGAGGGTCAGGGACATCGGGCACATCCAGCCGGGAATCCCGCTGCCGGGACTGCCGGACTTCGGCGTCCTCTCCTACGGCATGATTACCGGCGCGCTCGCGGTCACGGCGATCATCGTGGTTCAAGGTGCGGGCGTCAGCGAGATCGCGTCCAGCGACGGGCCGGCGGTGCCCGGGGCAGCCGGGATGTGCTGGCACAAGGCGTTGGAAACCTGGCAGCCAGCCTCTGGCGCGGGATTCCGGTTGGCGCATCGCTGGGCGACACCAACATGAACGTGAAGTCCGGCGCGCGGAGCCGGTTTGCGGCCATCGCCAGCGGGATCTGGATGGGGGTCATACTCGCCGCCTTCTCCGGCGCCGTTGGCCTCGTCGCGCTGCCGACGCTGAGCGCAGTGCTCGTCTTCTTCGGACTCCGCTCGTTCCAGCCTGGGCAGGTCAGCGTCATCTGGCGGACCGGGCCCACCTCTCAGGTGGCCATCATGACCACGCTGACGGCCACGCTGCTGCTCCCAGTAGCCGCCGCCGTGGGCATCGGCGTGGCGGTGTCGCTGCTTCTCCAGCTCAACCGCGATGCCATGGACCTGCAGGTGGTGGAGCTTATCCCGCTCGAGGACGGGCGCGCTGCCGAGGCGGCGCCGCCACGCAAGCTGCCCAGCCGACGTGTGACGATCCTCAACGTCTACGGCAGCCTCCTCTACGCAGGCTCGCGCACGCTTCAAGCGAAACTCCCGGACCCGTCAGCGGCGCAGTCGGCAGCGCTTGTCCTGCGGCTGCGCAGATACACGTCGCTCGGGGCGACCTTCATCAAGGTGATCTCCGACTACGCCGCGCACGTAGCGGCTGGTGGCGGCCGCGTATACCTGAGCGGCCTGGAGGCCGACGTCATCGAGCAGCTCCGCAAGGCCGGCTTGCTCGGTGGGCGAGTGCAGGCTACCGAGGCGACCCCGATCCTGGGCGAGTCGACCCGGGCCGCGTTCCTTGACGCCGAATCGTGGCTGCTGAAGGGCGGAGCGGACGAGAACGGGCGCCCCTCGTAGCTGGCCGGGCCGCGCTCCGCATTTGGGTGCAGTTCAGCGTCCGCGGCGCGCAATCACCCGGCCGGGATGAGGTCAGGCGGGAGGGCTCGGCGTTAGGTTCGCGCGGTGACCGAGATTGGGGCGTCCCGGTGCCCGGCAACCTCCCATCGCCCGGCCGCGCTCCGCCGCCGGGCAGCCAACGGGTCTCGAAGCTGACCTCGGCTGGCGATGAGGTCGTCTGCGGCGCCGGCGGGGTGCGTCTGAAGGACTGAGTATCGGCAGCCACCTACGAATGGGGGAGCGTTATGAGCGATCAGGCTCAACCGAACATCGTGTTTATCTTGGTGGACAACATCGGGTGGGGCGATTTCGGGGTGTACGGCGGAACTATCCCCACGCCCCGAATCGATGCGCTTGCCAACGAGGGAATCCTCTTCAGGAACTACAACGTCGAATGCCAGTGCACGCCGTCACGCTCGGCCATCATGACCGGGCGGCACCCCGTTCGCTCCGGGACCTACCGGCTTTCGTGGCCCGGCGAGGGCCCGTGCGGGCTGGCGCCGTGGGAGTACACGATCGCCGAGCTGCTCTCAGACGCCGGCTATGCCACCGCCTCGTACGGGAAGTGGCACCTGGGCAACGTCGAGGGACGCCTGCCGAACGATCAGGGCTTCGACGAATGGTGGGGCATCAAGGACAGCTGGGACGAGGCGGGCTATACCTCGTGGCCCGCGTTCAAGGAGACAGGCATCCCGGCGCCCATGATCTGGGAGGGAAAGAAGGGCGAGCAGTCCAGGGAGGTCATGCCGCTTGACCTGGACACGCGGTGCGCCGTGGACGAGAAGTACCTCGTCCCGAAGACGGTTGAGTTCATCAAGAAGAACGCGGCGGCGAAGAACCCCTTCTTCGTCTACTACGCCTACGGCGAGGCGCACCCGCCCGAGGTCCCGAACCCGAACTACACCGGCAAGTCAAGCGAGCGCAGAGGTACCTTCGCCGACATCATCACCGAGATGGATGACCACGTGGGCCAGATCGTGGACGCCGTCAAGGAGGCGGGGATCGATGACAACACGATCATCATCTTCAGCAGCGACAATGGCGGCGGCGGGGCATTGCCCCAACTTGGGCCAGGTTCCAACGGACCCTGGCGAGGCAACTTCTTCTATACCCCGTTCGAGGGAAGCCACCGCGTGCCAGCCATGATCCGCTGGCCGGGCGCGGTCCCGGCCGGTGTCGTCACCGAGGAGATGCTCGCCGGCGTGGACTGGTACCGGACGCTGACCGCGATGGTCGGTGCATCGAAGCTCGTCCCCCACGATCGGCCGATCGACGGCGTCGACGCCTCGGCCTTCATGCTGGGCAAGAGCCACACCACGGGCCGCGACAGTTACATGTTCTTCGGCCCGGACGGCAAGCTGATGTCGGTCAAGTGGAAGCAGTACAAGGTGGTCTTCCGTTACATACAGGATCTGCCCGCCATCAATGGCGGCTACATCGAGCCGGCCATTCCGATGTGCTTCGACCTCGGCAACGATCCCCACGAGGACTTCAATCTCTTCTGGACTGACCTCACCAACGGGTGGATGCTGGGGCCGGCTTTCATGGCCCGCGCGGAGTACGAGAAAAGCGTCAAGGAATACCCCAACATCGGGGTCGGTGAGGAGTTCGACGGATACAAGTAGCGCGCGTGAACCTTTCGAGCCCGCGGCGGGCGATCTGCGGTGGCGCCGGATGACGGGCGAGGGAATGGTCGAGCTGCCCGGGGCGAGTTTCCGGATGGGCTCGGACCGTTTCTACCCCGAGGAAGGACCGGTGCGGGAGGTCCGGGTCGATGGTTTCGCGATCGACCGCGGGCCCGTGACGGTCGCGCAATTCGCCCGGTTCACCGGCGAGACCGGGTACCTGACGCTCGCCGAGCGGGCGCCTGACCCTGCTCAGTACCCGGACGCTGACCCCTCGCTGCTGGTCGCCGGGTCGGCCGTGTTCAGCCCCACCGCCGGTCCGGTGCCACTGGACGATCCGGGCCGATGGTGGGCGTATGTCCCCGGCGCCGGCTGGCGCCACCCCTGGGGACCCCGGAGCGAGAATGCCGACCGCCGCGATCATCCGGTAACCCACATCGCATACGAGGACGCTGAGGCGTACGCGCGATGGGCGGGCAAGGAGCTGCCCACCGAAGCGGAGTGGGAGTACGCGGCCCGGGGCGGCCTGGCCGGAGCGATCTTCGCCTGGGGGGACGAGCTACGGCCCGGCGGTGAGCTGATGGCGAACTTCTGGCAAGGAGACTTTCCGTGGCGCAACACCGGAGCCAGGGGATGGCGCGGAACTACCCCCGTCGGCCTGTTCGCGGCAAACGGTTACGGTCTGCTCGACATGACCGGAAACGTCTGGGAGTGGACATCGGACTACTACTCGCCCCGCGGCGCAGGCTCCGGCACGGTCACCAACGCCTGCTGCGCGCCGCCCTCCAACCCGCGCACCGAGATTCCAGATGAAAGCTATGACACCGGCGGCCCGGGCGCACACATCCCGCGCCGCGTAGTCAAGGGCGGCTCGCACCTCTGCGCGCCGAGCTACTGCCTGCGTTACCGCCCCGCGGCGCGCCAGCCCCAGGCGATCGACACCTCGACCAGCCATATCGGCTTCCGCTGCGTGATCCGGTAACACCTGGAGTACGGCGCCGTGCGGGGCGGGGCCGAACCGGAGGACCAGCTGCTGGGACGCGGGCTCGGACCATGCGGCGACGGCGCTCTCGTGGGGTGTTCCCTCAGCCCAGGCCAGGACCATCGAGGTGTCAGGCGGCATGAGCTGCTGGACCGCGCGGAGACGGCGGGCGGAGACGGCGCGGCCGGCCCACAGGCCGTAGAGGGCGCCGGCGGCCAGGCCGAAGATGGCCCAGCCGAGGCCGGTGAGGACGCCTCCCTTGAGGGCTCCGAAGAAGCCGCCGTGGTTGGTGAAACCTGCGATCGCGCCGAAAACGAGGCCGAAAGCACCCCAGCTGACCAGGTCGCTCTTGGCGAAGGCCTTCGCCCCCTGCGCCGGGCTGACGACGTGGCGCCTTCCGCCTGGATCGGCGCGGAGCAGCAGCTCGGTGGCGACGGCCGGCCGGTTCCCGTTGGCCTTGCCGCTCGCTTCAGCGTTCACGCGCTTGGCGGTGTCGCTGCCGGCGTACCGGAACAAGAACATCGACAGCAGGGAATCCTGGCTCGCCGGAACGTTCCCGGCCGGAGCGGGGGGTGCCCCGGCCGGGCTGCCCGCGCCGCTCCGGGCTGTGGCCGACAGGTCAGCGCCGATCGTAGCCACGCTGGAGGGTGACGGCCCGAATCTGGCCGCGGCCTCGGCGAGCTTGGCGGCGCCGGCACCGGCGGTATAGGCCAGGATGGCTGAGGAGTCAGGCGGGAGCTGCTTGCCCAGGCGCGCCAGCTCGTGCTTGGTCGCCAGGTGCTCGGCATAGTAGGCGTACAGGCCGCCGCATGCGCCGCCGATGACTGCCCAGAGCACCAGGCTCTTCCAGCTCCCGCGACTGGCCAGCAGCCCGAACAGGCCCCAGGTGAGCGCCGGGGTCAGCGTGCCGGCCACGGTCCGGCGCGGGTCATAGACCCGCGCCTTCCCCTTCGGCGTCACCATCAGCACGACCTCGTCGAGAATCGTCCCGCCGTCGGCGTTGATCTGCTTGCTGAGCCGACGGTGGACCCTGGCCGCGCGGTGACGGCCAGCGAAGCAGGCCAGCAGCACCTCAAGCCGGACCGGGCCGCCGCTCATCTGCTTGCCGCACCGACCTTGTCGCGGTACCGGTCGAAGCCCTGCCCCGGCTTGATGTTCAGGTACCCGGCGCTGCTGTCACCCCAGCCGGCGTTGCCGCAGAGGACGAACACGATGTGCGGCCGCGCCCGTCTCGCCATGTAGCCGCTCCTCGCCGCTCGGAGTCAGATTCTCCGGACAGAGTTTTCCCGCGTCGCCGCTCACCGTCGTCACCCAGCTGGGGTGAATCCAGCCTGCTCCCATCTCGCGGGCATCCCCGGTCCTGACGGCGGGTAACAGGACGTGTACGTGCCTCAGCACGGATGCGGGCGAGTCTTGCTACTACCAGCACGCCGGGAGTGAGAACACATGCCCCACCCGCCAGACCCAGCTGTCCTCGCGTCAGGCGTCGACTGGTTCCACGGCTGGCAGTGGGTGGGGAAATTCACCACCTTGGACCTGATCGCAGCAGCCACCAACGCGCTGAACGGCGCCCTGCTGGCCCGCCGCCCCGACCACTACAAGAACTTCACCGTCGTCGGCATTATCTTGATGGCGCTGCTGATGGGTCTCGGCGGCGGGATGACCCGCGACGTGCTGATCAACCAGGTCCCCGGCGCGCTCACCAACCCCGCCTACATCACCGTCTGCCTGGCCGCCGGCATCATCGGGTACAGCCTGGCCTACAACAGCGGGCAGCTGTTCCGCGAGGGCCTGTTCCAGTTCATGACCTCGTTCTCGCTGCCGCTGTACGCCATCGTCGGGGCGCAGAAGGGCGTCGATGCCGGGCTGCCCGTCCTAGGCGTGCTCGCCCTGGCTGTCATCGCGCCCACGGCCGGACGGTGGTACGTCGACGTGTCCTGCGGCGTGCCGCCCAAGCAGTTCATCCGCGGCGAGTGGTTCGTCACCATCGCCCTGGTGACCGGAATCATCTGGGTCATCTGCGACTCAGCCGGGCTCCCGCTCTGGGCGTCGGCGCTGATCGCATTCGCGGTCGGCTACACGGTCCGGGTGCTCGCCCTGTACTACGCGTGGGAGGAACCCCTGGCCAGCGAACCGAAGGGCGTGTACCGGCACGACGACGGCCGCCCGATGCTCGGGCGCAAGCTCAAGGGCAAGTCCGAACGCGAGATGGCCTACCTCGGCCTGACCGTCCCGGGCCCGGATACCAAGAAAGGGAAGCAATGACCACAGAGCCGGGTGTGGCGCTCGGCCTGGTCAGCAACACATCGCCCGGCCGCACCGATGCCGCAGCCGCCGGATTCTTCACCCGCCTGGGGTGAAGCACGCTGGGGCGGGCCGGGTGATCGTGGCGGTAGGCGGGTTTGCCGGGCAGCCAGGGTCGGCTATGGCCGGTAATTGTCGGCTATGGCCGGTAATTCTTGCTCCAGACTTCGCGTTCGTCCATCGAGGAGGCAGTACATGAATTATCCGGCGATCGAGGATCATGGGCTGATCGGCGATCTGCAGACAGCGGCGCTGGTGGCCACCGATGGCACCGTGGACTGGATGTGCCTGCCGCGTTTCGATTCCCCGAGCGTGTTCGCGTCCCTGCTGGATCATCGTGGCGGCGGCCGGTTCGCCCTGGCGCCGGTCGGGGGCAACCACACGACCAGGCAGATGTACCTGCCCGGCACCGCGATCTTGGTGACGAGGTTCTTGTCGGAAGGCGGCGTCGTCGAGGTCGTAGACTTCATGCCGGTCGAGAATCCCGGCACGGCCACCGACAGGCACCGGCTGGTCCGCATGATCAACGGCATCCGCGGCAAGATGACGTTCGAGGCGCGGGTGCAGCCACGTTTCGATTACGGCCGCGCCGCGCACAAGGCGCACATGAGCGACGCCGGGGTGGTGTTCGACGGCGCCTCGCCCACGCTCAGCCTGTCCAGCACCTGGCCGATCGAGACCGACGGGAATGACGCGAAGGCGCGCTTCACCGTCAGCGCCGGGGAGAGCGGGGCGTTCATCCTGGAATCCGGCAAGTCGGCGCGCCCGGCCAAGATCAGCAGGCAGCAGCTGGCCCGGTGGTTCGAGGACACGACCGGGTTCTGGCGGACCTGGCTGGCGCGGGGGACCTACCGCGGCCGGTGGCGCGAGTCCGTGGAGCGCTCCGCGATCACCCTCAAGCTCATGCAGTACGCGCCCAGCGGCGGCCTGGTCGCGGCGCCGACCGCGGGCCTGCCCGAGCAGGTGGGCGGCGAGCGGAACTGGGATTACCGCTATACCTGGATCCGGGACGCGTCGTTCTCGGTGTTCGCGTTGCTCGGGCTCGGGTTCACCGACGAGGCGGCGGGCTTGGGGGCCTGGATCCGGCAGCGCGTCGAGGAACGCCGCGGCGGGAACGGCTCGGCCCCGCTGAACATCATGTACCGGGTGGACGGGTCCTCGGACCTGGATGAGTTCACCTTGGACCACTTCGAGGGCTACAAGGGGTCCCGGCCGGTCCGGATCGGCAACGGCGCGGCCGGGCAGCTGCAGCTCGACATCTACGGCGAGGCCATCAACTCCATCTACCGCTTCGACCAGATCACGCCCGTCATCGCCGAACGCGGCTGGAACGACCTCGTGGCGATACTGGATTGGCTGTGTGAGCACTGGGACCAGCCCGACGCGGGGATCTGGGAGACCCGCGGCGGCGCCCGGCCGTTCATGTACAGCAGGCTCCAGTCCTGGGTGGCGTTCGACCGGGGCATCAAGATGGCCGCCGAACTCTCCCGCCCGGCCGACGTCGCTCGCTGGACCGCCGAACGGGACCGGCTCTACCGAACCGTCGTGGACAAGGGCTGGAACCCGAAGCTGAAGGCGTTCGTCCAGTACGAGGGCAGCGACGTGCTCGACTCCTCCACGCTGCTCATGCCCGCCGTCGGCATCATCGTGCCCACCGACGAGAAGTGGGCGTCGACCATGGCCGCGATGGATAAGACGCTGGTCACCGACAGCCTGGTCTACCGGTATGACCCGAAGGCATCTCCGGACGGCCTGCGCGGATCAGAAGGCACCTTCTCGCTGTGCACCGGCTGGTACGTCGACGCTCTGACCCGCTCGGGCCGCCTCGACGATGCCAGGCTCACATTCGAGAAGATGCTCACCTACGGCAACCACCTCGGCCTGTTCTCCGAGGAAATCGCCGTCACCGGCGAGCAACTCGGCAACTTCCCGCAGGCATTTACCCACCTGTCCCTGATCAACGCCGCGATCAACCTCGACCACCAGCTCGACCTGCGGCGCACCGCTGCCGCCGCCTGACCGGAGGTCAGGAGCTGTCTGGGCTGCCACCCAGGACCCATGCCGCCAGGGTCCAACGCATTCGGACCCTGGCGGTTGCCTTGGCAGGTGGCGTCAACCCGTCGACCTGGTCTCCGGGTCCTGATCCGGCAAAGTTCGCCGGGTGAGCGCCGCGCCCGGATCGGACGCGGCGCAGCCGGTCACCCGCACGCGGGAGTTCTGGGTTCTGATGGGATACGCGGTGCTCCTGGGGGTGTTCGGCGCGTTCGCCGGCCTGGTGTTCATCGGGGTGATCAAGTTCGGGGGCAAGTGGTACGCCGATCCGCATCCTGGCTGGTTTGGGGGGCACTGGTGGTGGGTGGCGGTTGCCGCGGGGGCCGGTGTCGTGGTTGGGCTGCTGCGCCGCCTGACCCATCTGCCCTGGGTGACTCCGGGCTTGTTCGAGGACCTAGAGACCGGGCACGTCGAGACGCGCCTGGTGCCGGGCCTCGCAGCCGTGTCGGTGGTGTCGTTGATCGGTGGCGCCAGCCTCGGCCCGGAGAAGGCGCTGGGCGCCATGGGCGGCGGGGCGGGCAGCTGGATCGCAGCGCGGAGAGGGCTCGGCAAAGAGGACGCCCAGGTGAACACCCTGGCCGGCTTCGCCGGCGCCTACGGCGGGCTGTTCTCGAGCACGGTGATCGTGGTCCTGCTGATCCTGGAGGCCGCCCGCCCGGGCGGGCAGCGGTTCGCCAAGGCGCTCGCCGCGGAGATCGTGGCATCGAGCGTCTCGTTCGGCATCTACTTCGCCATCGCTGGCGCAGTGTTCCTGGACGACTACCAGGTGCCGCACTACAAGTTCGAGGACTGGCAGCTACTCGCGGGTATACCCCTGGGCCTGTTCGCGGCCATCCTGGTGACGCTGCTGGCCGGGCTCATGATGGCGGTGGCGCGGTTGTTCGGCCGGCTCGACGTGCCGGCCGTCGTGAAATCGACGCTGGGCGGCGTGGTATTCGGGATCGTCGGCGTGGCGCTGCCGCTGACAATGTTCTCCGGCAGCGATCAGCTCAAGACCATCATCAAAGACGCCGGGATGCTGGGCGTGGGCCTGCTCGCCGCCGTCTTGATCGCCAAGATGCTCACCTTCGCCGTCAGCCAAGGCAGCGGCTTCGTCGGCGGGCCTATCTTCCCCTCGCTGTTCATCGGCGGAACCGCGGGCGTCCTCGTCCACCAGGTCATCCCCGGCGTGCCGCTGGGACTGGCGTTCACCTGCCTGCTCGCCGCGGTGCCCGGGGCGGTCGCGCCCACGCCGTTCTCCATGGTGCTGATGGCCGCGTTCCTGACCCAGGTCGGTGCGCTGCAGACCGCACCCATCCTGATTGCCGTCGTCACCGCCTTCCTCACCATGGGAGGCGTCAAGTACCGGCTCGCACAGCGCAAACGGGCGAGTCCAGTCGCAGCGGACCCCCCGACTCCGGCTGGAGGCTGATCGAGGGTCGGCCACGGGTCGCACCGGCTGGAAATCGCGCGCAACGCCAACGAGGGCATGGGCAAGCCCGAGCCGCTGAAGTACGGCTTTCAGGGTTATTGGTCACGGCGGATCGCAGACGAGCACAGGCTGATCTGCAAGGTCATCAACGACGAAATCCGCATTGCCAATGCCGCTACGACTATGAGGAGTAGCCGGCAACTCTGCCATGAGACGGCGGTCTTCCCCCTTCTTGCCGTACTCACCTGACAGGAGACCCTTCGGCGATGAACTGACGCCGACGTACCACGCCGTACGGTTCAGTTCGCTTCCGTACGGATCGTATGCTACCCTAGTGTAATGACCACGATCAGGGCCGAGGATGTGCGCATACCCCGCCACGCCCGCGAGGCGGTTGCCCGCCACGAACGTGTGACTGTGATGAACCGGGAGCGGCCAGCATTCGTCATCGTGCACCCCGATGACACTGCTTCCAGCTCGCTTCCCGCGCGGCGGGGGCGACCGCTGCGGGAGGCCTTGGGCCTTCTCGCCGACGCGGCGCTGCCCGATCCCGGCTTTGCCGACGATATGGAGGCCGTGCTCAGCGAGGTCGGCCCGGCGCCGGATGACCCGTGGGCACGCTCCTAGACACCACTGTCTTCATTGAGCTCGAGCGCGCGGTCCACCGTGTGCCGCCCGCCGGTGCGATGACCGAGGTGGCCAGGCGCCTGGAATCGCAACTGGGCGCTGCCGAGGAGGTCGGAATCGCTGCAATCACCGCCTCTGAACTGCTGCATGGCGTGCACCGGGCATCTCGGGAGCACCGTGCCCGCCGTGAGGCGTTCGTGGAGGCCGTGCTCGCCGCGTTCCCGCCCATCCCCTTCGACCTGCTCGCCGCCCGCGCGCACGCGCGCCTATGGGCGGAACTCGCAGCAGCCGGGCTAGATGTCGGCGCGCACGATCGCCTCGTCGCAGCCACTGCAGTCGCCGCCGGATGGCGCGTCGGAACCGCGAACGTGCGCCATTTCGGCCGCGTTCCCGGCCTCGACGTGGTCTCCATTAACATGACCAGCTGAGCTGTTACTGGCGACGGCCGGCTTCGTCGCAGGTCCGGCTTCGGCATATGCCCGGGTATGGCTACTTGATTGTGATGGTGAGGAACTGGCGCGCGGCCTGTGCAATGCCGTTGCGCGCGGTGATCCTGATCGTGAATGTGCGGCCGCGCGCACGGTGGAGCGCCTTGCCGCTGAGGGTGGCGGCACCGTCAGGGCCCGGGCGGAACGAGATACCGCGGGGGAGCCTGCCCCGCTCGGCCAATCGCGCGGCGGGGAACCCGGTGGTCCTGATCGTGAAGGTCTTGTGTATGCCTGCACGGAACGCGACATGGTCGGGTGAAGAGAACGAGGGCGGCTGGTTGACGGTCAGGGTGAACGCTTGGCTGGCTGTGGTTCCGGAGCCGTTGTCCGCCTCCAGGGTGATCCGGTACCGGCCGCCGGTTCCCTTCGCGGGAGTGCCCAGGATCGATCCTGCTCTGTACAGCCTGACGCCGCGTGGCAGCGCGCCGGTCTTGGTGAAGCCAGGTGCCGGCCATCCGGTTGCGGTCAGGCTGAACCTGCCCGCGGTTCCGGTCCGGAACGTCGCGTGCGCGGGGGAGGTGATCGCGGGTGACTGATAGACGAGAATCTCGGCCGCTTCGGTGTCGGCGGGGTTGATCCCGTTGGCCGCAGTGATCATGGCCTGGTAGCCGCCCGGGGCGGCAGCCGGTGTTCCGGACAGCAGCCCTGCCGGGCTGAGGGTAATGCCCGCAGGCAGCCCTGTGGCGGTGAAGGAGGCCGGAGGGACGGCGCTGGCGGTGAGCTGGAACTGGTGGGCGTGGCCGAGCGTGAATGTGGTCCCGTACGGGCCGAGGAGCACTGGGCACATGGTCGTCGCCGAGCTCGGCGTGATCACATGGACGGTGTCATAGGCGTTAGCCAGGTACGCCGACGCCGAGTCCACGGCGACCCACTCTCCTCCACGGGGGATCTGGGCAGTGACGTTGCCGGCTGGCGTGTTGATCACGTAGGTGACGCCGAGTTGGAACGGGCCGCCTTCGGGTGCCGCCGCATACAGCGTCCCTGCCGGGCCGAGGGCAACGCCGGTTATGCCGGCGGTCCCGGTGATCGTGCCGGAAACCGTTTCAGTCGCCGTGTCGATCACCGTTATCGCATTGGTGCCCAGGTCAGCGACGTAGACAGCGTCGGAGCCGACCGCTACGCCACGTGGGGACGCGCCGGCAGGCAGCGAGATGCGGCGCGCGACCGAGTTCGTAACCCCGTCGATCACCGCGACAAGGTTGTCACCGGCGTCGGGCACGTAGATCCGATTGGTCGCGGTGTCGACGGCGATTGAGAGGAGGCCCGGATGCGGCGCGCGCACTGGGTTGGTGAGCGGGACCGTCGCAGTGATGGTGTCGTTCGCGAGGCTGATGACGTCCACGCTCGCGCTGGCGAGATCAGTGACGTAGAGCGTGTCCGTGCCCGGGTTCACCGCGACGCCGACCGGGAGGGCATGCGGCGGCAAGCTGATGGTCGTGGTGACGGCATCCGTCGCGCCGTTGATGACCGCGACCTTGGCTGGCCCGTCGCCGACCGCGTACACGGTGTCCGTCGCCGGATCGACCACGACGTCGCGCGGGAACATCGGCACGCCGATGGTGGCGACGACCTCGTTCGTAGCCACGTCAATCGCGGCGACGATGTTTTCCTGGTTCGCCCAGTCTCCGACGTAAACGATGCCCGTGGCGGGATCGGCCGCCACGGCCATGACCCGGCCGCCCACAATGACGCGAGTAACTGCGAACCCAGCAGCGGCGGCGGACGCCGGGCCACCCGGGCCGGCCACGGGCACGACGCTGCCCGCGACGGCCAGGATGACAGCCGAGAGCTTGCGCATGTCACGGACTCTGGCAGGATCTGCGGAACATGTCCACCGACTGGACCGCCCGGAGCCGCCCGATCAAAGGCGCGAACGCCAACGATGAATTTCAGGCGCGGGACGCTAGGAGTCTTGGCTGGCCGGTGCGCCGGCCTGCCGGTCTGGCAGGTGGTCGCGGGCCCAGATTGCGGCGCTGGTGCGGTCGGCCACACCGATGCGCCGGAACACGTTGCTGATGTGGGCTTTCACGGTGGACTCGCTGATACCCAGGTATCGCGCGATCTGCTTGTTGGCCAGCCCCTTCGTCACCAGCCTGAGCACCTGCTGCTCGCGGGTGCTGAGCTCGTCGGCAGGGCGGGCGGGTTGGCCGGTGGGCAGCAGCGCCCGGGCGACCCGTGGGTCAAGTGGCGCATGCCCCTGCGCGGCGGCGCGGACGGCGGCCATCAGGTCACGTGGCTCGCAGTCTTTGAGCAGGTAGCCGACCGCGCCCGCGGACAGCGCGTCAGCCACGCGCGGCTGATCGGAGAAGGAGGTGAGCACCACGACCTTGGCCGCGGGATTGGCTGCGAGCAGCCGGCGGGTGGCCTCGACGCCGTCCATGACCGGCATAGACAGGTCCATCAGCACCACGTCGGGGGCCAGGTCGGCCGCGAGCTCAAGCGCTTGCTGGCCGTCGGCCGCCTGGCCCACGACCTGCAGGTCGTCGGCGCTATCGAGCAGGCCTGCCAGTCCTGCCCGCACCAATTGGTGATCATCCACTAGCAGGATGGTCGTCATGGGTCCGGCACCTCCAGCCGCCACCGGCAGCCCGCCCCGGGCGCGGTGGCTAGTAGCAGGGCCGCCCCGGCATTCGCGGCCAGGTCGGTGAGAATCCGGAGGCCGAAGTGGCCGTCTTCGGGATTGCCGAGAACGGACGCAGGGTCGAAGCCCCTCCCGTCATCGTTGATCTCCAGCACGGTGGAATGCCCGTGCCGGAACAGGTGCACCTCGACGTTACGCGGGGTGGCGTGGCGGGTGGCGTTCCGTAGGCACTCGCGGGCGATTCGGAACATCAGTTGCTGCCGGGCCGGGGGCAGCAGCGCTGCCGCGTCCTCGGCCAGGCTGAGGTGCGTGGCGATGTTCCGGGTCGCGAGCACTTCGGTGAGGTCAGTGAGCGCGGGGACCAATCCTGCGCTGGTTAGGCTTGGCGGGTAAATGTCAACCAGCAGCGACCGGAGCCCCTGAATGCTCGCGCGGACGGCGCCGGCTGCGATGGTGAGCATCTCAGCCAGTTCCGGTTGCGCGCTGTCCGCCAGCCTTTCGGCTGCTCCGGCCACCGTGAACGACGTGGCGGCGAGTTCTTGCACCGGCCCGTCGTGGAGCGTGCCCGCAATCCTCTGGCGTTCCTCCTCTGACGCGTCGACCGCGCGTTGCAGCAGCACTTCCCGCTGTCTCTGAGCCCTGGTGATCCGGTTCAGCAGCCGCCACAAGATGGGCAGCAACAGCGCGACCAGGATGAGCAGGCTGGAGATGGTGATGCCGGCGAACCCGCGCCACAGCTCGCCGGTGCGCTGGGTCACCTGCCGGTAGGGCGAGTAAGTCTCGAACAGCAGCGGCTGCCCGGCCGGTGTCCAGACCGGTCGGTATACCTCGAGCAGCTTGCCGCGGCCCCGCTCGAACCTGTTCTCCGGCCGCTGCAGATTGGACACTTCGGCGTGCACGGCCGGCCGGGCGAGCTCTGCCCGCTCCTGGCTTCCCAGCGGGAACGTCTGGCCGATCAGCCGCCGCTCGTCGGAGTAGACGATGCGCCCGGTGGCGGTCCACAGCTTGACCCGGACCAAGGATGAGCTGAGGACCTGGCGGCGGACAACCCGGTCGATGGCGGCCAGCGCCGCAGGGTTGCCCGAGATCAGGCCGTTCGTGATGGCTGGCTGGACCACCTGCCGCGCGATCAGGTCGGTGGTGTGGGCGGCGTCGGTGACCGCTTCCCGCTCGGCGACCCGGCGGCTCGCGAACGCGCCTGCCACCGCGACCCCGATCACCACCGCCAGGGTCCCGGCGATGACCTGGATCAAGACCGTCCGGGGCCGCAGCGGGCGCTCCGGCGGGGTCCGCGCCTCCGTTCCGCTGAGCCGCAGCCATGGCACGCTGGCGGGCACCTCTGGGTGCGAGTAGTCCCCGGTGGCGCCTGGCCCGTCTGCCTTGGTCAACGGTCAGCTGACCCGTCGTCATGACCCCGTGCCGTGACCCGCCGTCGGGAGTCACCGAGCCGGATGGCCGGCTGTCGCCGGGGCCCCGGGCGGCGCGGTCGCGGCGCCCGGGCCGTTGGCTCCGCCGCGGTCATCCCCGGGTTCGGCGCGCTGGCCTCGGTCATCGCGAGGGTTCGGCGTGGCGGCCGTGATCGTCAATGGTCCTGGCACCCGCCGGGACTTGGACCGGGACGCTCTGCGCGAACGACGCATTGCCTACCAGGCCGGTGACGCTGGGCACAGCTGCGATCGCGGCCACCGCTGCGCCGATCAGCAGTTTCTTCAAGGGTTCATCCTTCCGCAGGACCGGTTTCAGACAGTTAAACCGGGCCACGGCTAAGTCCGCCATTGGCTAGTTGTCCTAGTACCCGGCAGGCGATGGCACTCTCCACACCTAGAGCACGCGCCCGGGTGGGTCCCGGTTCAGGCCGCCTGCGGTAAGGGGGCGCGTCGAAGGCTGCGACCGACCGAGAGGCCGGGAGGAATCCGGATTGTCACCGTATAGGTCATCCAGCTTCGGTGCCGCTTGGACGTCGCCTTCGCAGTGCCAGGAACGGGACTAGACCCATCGGCCAATTGCAGCTACGACCCACGCGTCGCGAGGCTTGCGGCATCAAATCCCAACCAGCCAGGAGGCAGCCATGCAAAACCACCTACGTACCCGACTTCTGATGACGACCGCAGCGATCACCGTCAGCCTCACCGCTCCGCTCCTGGTCGCGGCCACGCCGGCATTCGCCTCGGGCGGCGGCGGCGGCGTCAGTTCCAGCGGCGCCTGCACCGACGGGGGTCACTTCAAGCTGCAGGCCAAGCACGACAACGGCAAGATCGAGCTGGAATACGAGGTCGACTCGAACCGCGCCGGCCAGGTGTGGGCGGTGCGGATCACGGACAACGGCGCGGTTGTCGTCTCGCGGCACGCCACGACTGCGGGGCCGAGCGGCTCGTTCACAGTTCGGAAAGTCATCGCTAACCGGCCCGGTCCGGATAAGATCCGCGCCCACGCGACCTTCAGGAATCACACTTGTGGGGGCACCGTAACGCTGTGATCCGCCGGATTTCAGGGTGCCGGACCTGGGGCCAGTCCCGAGTCCGGCACTCGCAGTGCGGGTTCCGCGGTACAACGCGTCCGAGTCACCAGGACGAACTAGCCGCTGGCCTCGGCCCTTGAGCACGAAACAATCACTGAACCGGCTCACGGACAGCCGGGGCCGTCGTCGACGCACCGGAAGCAGCCCGCCACGCTGCGCTGCCGCTCCCGCCGACCAGCCCTTGGTGGAAGGTCCGCGGTCGTCGCTTCGTTTCGAGGTGCGTCAGGCCTGGAAGACCGTCAAGATGGTGATCCGCACGAGCGGCCGGTTCGGCCTCCGTCCAGGGCCGTGCGGGAGTGTGCCATGAGCCAGGCAGGGCAGGCGTCGTCGCCCGAGGGCTGGCGGCCCGTCGGCCCGCCCGGCTCGCCTGTCCTGTTCGTGAACCCGAGGTCAGGCGGCGGCGCGGCGGCGCGCTCAGGAGTCGCCGAGCGAGCACGCGAACTGGGCATCGAGGTGATTATCCTGGATCCCGGCCAGAGCCTGAGCGCCCTGGCCGCCGCTGCGGCGGCGAGCGGCGCGGATGCGCTCGGGATGGCGGGCGGCGACGGCTCGCTGGCCGAGGTGGCAGCAGTGGCTGCCGCCAATCGGCTTCCGTTTATCTGTGTGCCTGCCGGGACCCGGAATCACTTCGCTCTCGACCTGGGAATTGACCGCCGCGACCTGACCGGCGCTCTAGAAGCTTTCACTGACGGGAAGGAACGCCCGATAGACGTCGGCGACGTGAACGGCCAGATGTTCCTCAACAACGTCTCGCTGGGCGTCTACGGCGAAGCCGTCCGCCGCCCGGAATATCGCGACGCCAAGGTGCGCACGCTGCTGCAGACCGCGCAGAAGGTAGCCGGGCCAGGCGGACAGGCGCCCGGCTTGCGCCTGACCGACGATGCGGGACGCGAGCACCGCGACCTTGATCTCGTGCTTGTGTCGAATAACCCCTACGCCCTCGAGCGGCCGCTACGCCGGGGCACCCGGCCTGCGCTGGACAGCGGCCAACTCGGAATCGTCATCATCGCCCCGCTGGGCAGCGGACCGCCCCCGCACGGCCGGTCCTGGCATGCGCCGAGCCTGGACGTCAGCGCCCAGGAAACGGTGCACGCGGGAGTTGACGGCGAGCCCGCGGACCTGATTCCGCCACTAAGTTTCGCGATCCGCCCGGCCGCGCTGCGGGCACGGATCCCGCGGCGCCATCCAGGGACGCCTCAGGGCGCACACGTCCGCAGGCTCACCCCGCCGCCGCGGCGCTAGGCGGACCGGTCCTGGATGGCCCCGGTTCGGCCAAGGCCATCAGCAACGTTCCGCGTCGCGGACAGCAGGCCGAGCCACCAGGTCGGGTTGACATACCTGGCGTCGACGGACGTGATTGGTCAGGCCGCCGCGCAGGATCATCAGCAGCCCCACGATGGTGGCCAGTGCCCGAACGCGCCGAAAGCGCTGACGAAGCCCAGATGGCTGCCCCGAGGCCAGCAGGATCTCGCTTCCGAAGAGCCAGCCGGAGGCGGCCCGGGCAGGTCAGCCGGTGATCACCAGGTCATCGCGAACGGCTGTGACACCGAGGCCGTACCAGGCGGCGCGCGTGACCGCGTCATGCTCGGCCCAGTCACGGACGTGTCCGGTGAGCGTGATCGTGCCGTCGCTGGCATTCACCATGACGTCGCTGTCGTCCGGGATAAGCGAGTACCGGTCGAGCGCGTCCTGCACCAGAAAGGTCACGTCGGCCGCTTCCACGTCGCTGAACACCTCGATGTCGTTGATGATCCCGCGCACGCCCGTTAGGCCGGCGACGGCCTGCTCTGCGGCGTCCCGCTCGAACCCGTACCGCACCATGCCGGTCAGCCAGACGTCGCCATCACTGGCGCTGGCTTCGACGTTGTCCGGCACGCTGACCGTCTGCGCCATGGCGTTGTTCGCTGCCGTGGTCAGTGTGGGGTCGTCGCGGTAACTCGCTGGCGGTAGCACCACGGCCAGGTGGTTATGCACCTTAGTGACGCCGCTGACCCGCTTGGCAGCTTCGGCCGCTTCCAGGTACTGCAGGTAGCTGGGCACCGTGCCGTTCAGTGCGACATCCCCGTTCATGTTCTTCACCGTGATGCCGGCCGCATCGACCAGCGGGTCGAAGTCCACTTCTTTCCGGACGCCCTCTCGGATGTCCTTGGTGGCTTGGACTTTCTCGCGGATGACGTCCTTCCTTGGTGCCATGGCCGGTCCCCTCCCTGCCAGCACGAATTGCCGTCACTCCAGCCGTACCCGACATCCGCAGCCCGTAGACCTAAGCGGGCGACGCGCATCTGGTCGTCGCGGCTGAACAACTGGACCCGGCACGAGAGCACAGCGCGGCGCTCAGCTTCCGCCGTGTTGTCACGGCCGTGGGCTGGCTCGTGTGTCACGGGTCGCTCACCATAGCCGGGCCGGCGAGGCGGCGACGGCATCGGCACGACGATGGACGGCAGGCGGCTGCGTCGGCCGGGCAAGTAGCCGTCTGATGGCGCCAGCCAGCTGGCTGGCTAGCCGATGGCGGTGCCGAACAGGAGTCCGATGGCATAGGTGAAGGCCAGGCCAAGCGCTCCGCCGATGACGAGCCGCGGGACGGCGCGGAGGATGTTACTTGCCGGCCGCAGGCGGGCAGCTTAGAGCAGCGCCGATGCGGCGGCGGCCTGGACGGGGCTGGGGATGTCAGCGGGATTGATGTGCAGTTCAGCGTCGAGATGGGCGGCCAGGGCGCCATGGCTGGTCAGCTCGGCGGCGACAGTGCGCGCGGTGGCAGCGGAAAGTCCCTTGGCCTCGTACAGGGCGGTCAGCTCGGTCAATTCCGCCTCCGGGCTGGCAGCAAGCTCCCGTTTCTCCTGAGCCATCTCTGCGCGCTGGCTGTCTCGCTGGCTGGAGACCGACACGTACTCACCCAGCGCCATCGACACGCCCCCGGCGACCAGCCCGGCCAGCCCGGCGGTGAAGATTGGGCCGCGGGCCGACGTGGCACCCGCCACCCCGATGACGATGCCGGCCACCGACGGCCGCATGGACCTGGGCGGCCGAGGGCATCCTGTCATCACCGCTCATGATCTCAACTAAACCAGTCGGCCCTGGCTCCCGCACACCGCGCCGGCGTTCGGCAAGGGACCAGCCCCAAGCACTCTCACTGGAAGCGGCAAATCAGAATATTCTGGCAAAAGCTTCGCTATTAGTCACAGCGAAGCGACGGCCGACCTGGCCGGGCGAGCTCGACGACGTCGTCGCCTGCCCGGACAGGATTGTCCTAGTTGCGTAGAGGGTGAAGCCCTTGATCTGGCCGACGCATCACCCGGCCGCCTCCGGGCAGAATGCGCCCCGACCAGCCAGCCGCCAGGTTCATCGCAGTTGACCCTCTTGCCCGGGCTGTATCTGCAGCCCGGCACGTTTCCCATGTCCCCGAAGCGGGGATGGCGGGTGGTCAGCCATCAGTCTGCCTGAGACCGAGGCGCTCAGGTTGTCCGCTTGAGGAGGCCGCTAGTGAGCGAACAGATCAGCGGTACACATGGACCGGCGGAGGATGACGCGATCAAGCGCCAGGACCGCGGCGAGCTTCAGGCGCACGGCGAGGAATGGCCCGATCCGGAGTCGTCGGGAGAGGATGAGTCGGAGGCGATCTGGGCGCCGGAAGGCAGGTTCGCCGCAATACCGTCTGGCGAGGACTGGGAAGCCATCGAGCTGCGCAGCGAGCTGGCCCGTCATCTGGACCGTACCGCTTTCCCTGCGACTCGCGGACACCTGCTTAAGCACCTGGCGGCGCACCAGGCGGAGCAGCGGCTGCTCGACCTGGTGTCATCGCTTCCAGACGGCGCTACGTTCGGCAACCTCGGCGAGTTGCTGCGGGCGCTAGGCGTGCCCGTAGAAGAGCGCCCCGCTTGAGCGTGATGCCACCTCGTGCCGCGAGGTCGTACCCGTGCCCGCGGCCACCGGCCGCGGCGCGTCTGACCCGGTGATCAGGCGCCAGGTTGCGCCGATCTCGACTCTGCGGCAGGAGCGCAACAGCATCGAGTCGGCGGCCTGGGTCAGGCGCGGCTGGTCGGGCGCGCAGTGGCTAGTGCCCAGACGATGAACACGTCGATCGCGATCACCAGGATCGACCCGAACGGATAGAACGGCAGGAACATGAAGCTGCCGATCGCGCTGAGGGCCGCGACCAACGTGCCCGCCCACCGGGCCCAATTCTGGCCGAGGAGCACGCAAACGCCCGCGGCCACGGCCAGTACTCCGAGGATCAGGTGGACCCAACCCCACCCGCTGACGTTCCAGTGGTAGGTGTAGTTGTGCAGTGACGAGTATGCGGGCAGCGACTTGTAATACGACGTGCTGACCACGGCAGAGAGCCCAATGAAGAAGCCCCAGAAGCCACCGAGCACTAGCAGCAACCCAGCCGCGATCGCGGAGTCGCTGTAGCCGTAGCCCTCGTACGCTCCGTATTCCTGGTACGTGCCTGGCTGCCTGCCGGCAGTCGGCCCGGTGCGTGCCCGGGCACTGCCCGGGTCATAGGTACTGCTCATCGCGGCGCCCCTTTCGCGCTGACTTTCATGCGACGCTAGTGCGGCCGTCCCGGCGGCGGCATCGCCCTGCGAGGGTGATCCGCTCGGTTGCACTTCCGGTCAGACCGGAGCCATAGTGGGTATCGCGCCGCGGGCCTTGGCGAGCGCCGTTTCGGCCTCGCCGGCGCCGCGGTCGAGTTGGTAATCCAGGTAGATCGCGGCATTCATCTGCGACAGGTAGCTGAAATTCTTCGGAAAGTCGCCGCGCAGGTCAGCGTCGGCTGTCCAGCTGTGAGTGTCATCTATGGTGACCATGTGTCCTCAGCTGAACCGGCGTTTCCTGGCCAGCCTGGACTGACCGCTGATGCGTTGCTGGCAAGTCCCCGCGGTAGGTCACTGTGCATCAATTTGCTCGATGACCGGCTGACAGCGCCTAGCGGACGCAGACGCGTCCGGAGAGCCTGGGTCGACGCACTGAGCGCCGTAAGGGACGGGAATGCGAAGCGGATCGCTAGAAAGCTCAGCGAGTGCACCGCCGTCGCCGACCTATCCGGTATCCCGTTCGACGGCAGTGCCCTCATGGCCGGCCTGCTGGCCGCCGTCGACTTCGCCTCGTACTGTGACGAGCCGGACGCCGAGGACCAAGGGTTCGCGGAAGAACCGGCACGCGAGGCGCTGCGACCATTCGCGGAGGCCGTTGCCGCGGCCGCAGCCGGAGTCCCCGACGTGCGCTGGTGGACGGAGCCGACCGACCGTAGCCGCCAGCGCTACACCCAGTTCCTGGGCCAGCCTCCGATGCTGGAGCCGCTGCTGACCGGGGCGGCTGAGTCGGCAGGGGACTGGCTGGCTGCCACCCGCGATGATGAGCGGTCGGCCCATGACCGGCCCGAGGATCCCGCCGCGCCATATGGCGGTCGCTGGTGGTCAAGTCCGGCGCAGTCCCTGCTGCCCGTGACGACGCGCGGGCTTCCTGCGCTGGGCGCCGTCGGACTGGCTCTGGTCGAGGGCGGCGTCGGCGGGCAGTCGGCCCGCTGCTGGCCGGTCGCGCCAGAGGACGGCGCACGCGTCTATGAGATCTGCGGCCCCGGCCAGTGGGCCGAACTGGTGGACCGTTACCCGCTTGACGTCACCGAGTCCCGCCGTCATGACTGGTGGCGGGCAACCGGGTGGGCCGGTCGCTGGCTGATCCCCGACTACGCCGCGGCGGCCGCCGACTGGGACGCCGTCCACGTATCCGTCGCGGGCTACCTCACCACTTCCGGCATCGCGATTCCGGCTAGCGGCGGCGCACGCACGATGCTGGCCGGCTGGGATCCGGATGCGACCTGGTGGCTCAACGACGTCTTGTCCTTCACCAGCCCGCCGGAAGACTGGCGGGAAGACGACCAGGCAGCCTTCCGCTGGACCCAGGCCACGTAACAAATGACGGGGACAGCTACGTCGCAGCCTTGCGGCGGGGCCGCCGAATCTGGGAGCGCAATGGCAGCGGAGGTCGGCGGGCGGCGGCTTCCGTTGACGGACAGTGGCGGAACCAGCCCCACCATGCACACGGCGTTTCCGCAGTTCAGAGGCCATTTTAGGCAGGTCTTGGTCGGGCGCCCCCAGCAGGATTCGAACCTGCGCACACGGCTCCGGAGGCCGCTGGCTTGCATCATCCTGACCTGCGCAGACGTGCCCTGGCCGCCATCGCCGGGGGCGCACGGGGGAGGGTGTCTGCCCAATGGGCGGGTTCGGCGGTGACCCTGAACCGCTGCACTGTCGAAATGCCGGTGCGGTCGAACTGCGAGGGCGGCTAGGGTGCGGGGATGAGGGTGCCCGACCGTTGCTTGGCGGGCCTGCGGGAGCGGGGTTACCTGCTTTTCGAGGGTTTCCTCGAGGCTGACGAGCTGGCCGCGGCCCAGGAAGCTCTGTGGCTGCACTACCCGCGGCCCGAGGTGTATTTCGCCGACCCGGCTGCTCATGGGTGGTTGGCGACGGACCAGTGGGCCGGCGAAGTCAGCGGACCGTGGCGATCCTGGAACCTGAACCGACTGGCCTTCCACCCGGACCTGCTCGACCTGGCGGAGCGCTTCCTGGGCTCAGCCGACCTGCGGCTCTACGAGGCGTCCCTGTGGGCCAAGTACGCCGGAGCCGTCGACTACGACCAGCGCCACCACCGCGACTTCGTCAACCACAGCCTCGTCGTGCCCAAGCGCTCCGAGCCGGCCACGCAGATGTTGAGCTGGATCCTCCTGTCCGACGTAGGCGATGAGGACGGCCCTACCAAGATCGTTCCGCTGTCGGTCGGGCAGAGCGTCCCGTACTGGCCGGTCCCTGGGCATCACGACATCACGAACTACCTCCCCGAGGGGATGTTCGCCGAGGAGGAGGTCTCGATGACCGGTCCGGCAGGAACCCTGTTCGCTTTTCGGTCCGACGTACTTCACCGTGGGTCGCGCATGACCGGCGAACGATCAGCCCGCTTTGCGCTCCTCGCCGACTACGATGTGTGGGCACCGCGCTGGACCGGCCGGGTCGCCTGGGCCGAGCGCGCGACGCGGTCAGACTGGTTCGAGATCGTCGAGCGGGCCTCTCCCCGGGAGCGGTCGGTGTTCGGCTTCCCAGCTCCGGGCGATCCGTATTGGGACGAGCAAACCTTGGCCGACACCCAAACGCGCTACCCCCGGGCCGATCTGACGCCCTACCGCTAGAGGACCGGGCAGCTGAACGCATGCAGCTGTGCGGGCTCTGCGGCGACACCCCCAGCTGGTGCGCGACCTCAATAACCCGGTCCCCGGACTGCACCGCCAGCACGGCCCAGTACCGGAGTTCCACCCTCGATATGACGATCAGTGCCAAATAGCGGATCCTTGTGCCGGGTGACGCTGACGCGGGGGTTCTGGTTTGCGGACCTTGAATCGGGCGATGGGTTTGGTGGTCGTGCGGCCGGTCTCGGCCAGCAGCTGGTCGCCGTCGTAGATGCGGAAGGTATGGTCGGCGGACTCGACGGTCAGGGTTCGTCCAGCGTGGACGATTCCGATGTGAATGCGTTGCCGTGCAATGGTTATGGCGCCGCGGCTGCTGACCCGACGTTCGACTTGGACGGGTTCGGCTGCTGGTTGGGGTGGTGGTCCGGCGGGTCGGGCGTCGCGGATGCGTGCCAGCTCTGAGGGTGTTAGCGGGTTGGGCAGGCTGCGCTTCTCCCATGTCTGGAAGCAAGTAGAACGGTTCTCTAAGGCGCCGATAATCAGCCCGATGCCGAAATTCTCCAGCGACCGCACCGAAATAGGGACTTATTGGGTCGGCGGTACGCGACGGCGAGGTGCTGGGGGATCCTGAGCAGGTCAGCGCCAGTCGAAGTACTCACGGTAGATGTTACGGCTTGGCACGCCCGCGTGCCGGAATGCCGATTCGAAATTGCGCACCATGCTGGCTGGGCCGCATAGGAAGGCCGACAGCGCGGCTGGTTTCTCGCGGGCGCTGGCTAGGACCTGCTGGGCGGTGAGGCGCCCGTCGCGGCTGTCGACGAAGTGGACATGTACCAGATCGGAGTCGGCCGCGAGCGTCTTTATCTCGTCGACGTATGGCATATCGGGGCCGGAGGAGGTGTAGAAGAAGTCGACCGGGCCGCGCAATGGCTGCTCCTTTAGCCCCCGCAGCCAGCTCAGGAAGGGGGTGACGCCGATGCCGCCGGCAATCCAGAGCTGTCGGCTGGTGCCCTTGCGGTGGCTGAACCGGCCGAATGGGCCGCGGATCACTGCGGGCATGCCCGGTTGTACGACGCTCCGGAGCTGGGTGGTGTTGTCGCCCAGCGCCTTGATGGCGAAGCGCAGCAGGTTGTTACCAGACGCGCTGGTAATGGTGAACGGGTGCCGGTGCCAGCCGTCGATACCCTCCAGATAGAGCATGGCGAACTGTCCCGGCGCGAAGGCAGCCGGGCGTCCGAGCGGCGCCAGCGCGATCTCGGTGATCCCGGCGCCGACGTCGTGGACCTCGGTGACCTGGTAGTCGTACAGCGGCACGAAGTGCCTGGCCAGCAGTTCGCGGTAGAGGTAGAACGCCAGGCCGATGCCGCCGATGGCGACGTAACTCCAGCGCAGCAACTGAGCGCGCGGGAATGGCGTGCCGTCGAGCAGGCCATGCAGGAATCCGGCCGCCACGAACAGGCCGGTCAGGCGGTGCACCGACCGCCACAGCTCATACCCGCCCATCTTTTTCCCCAGATCACGCAGACCCGGCAGGCGGCGGACCGCCAGCACCGGCCTGTGCAGGGCGCGCGGAATCAGGGAACGCCAGCGGGGCAGGATGGCCCAGACCGCGAGGATCAGCAGGCCTGCCGCGCCGATCACCGCCAGCAGCGGCCCCAGGCGGCTGCGGTGTGGGTTCACCGACAGCACGATGTGCGGGACCAGCAGAACCATCCCGGTAATGGCCACCCGCCTGTGCCAGATGGCGGCCCGGTCGATGCCGTCGAACACACCCTCGACCCAGGGCAGTGTGCTGATCAGCACCAGCGCGATGGACAAGAGCAGCACAGATTCCGCCCCGAAGAACTGGCCCAGATACGCGGTGGCAGGCTGGCCAGGCGGCTCAGCGGCGAACCACAGGACGGCCCACGCGGCAGCCAGGCCGACGATCACGGCCGGGCCGAGCCGCCGGGCGGGCGGCAGCAGCGCGCGCATCATGATGGCCTCTTGCTGGGATCAGCTAGCTGTATGTGGGCGGTCGCCCGGAGCGTGAGGCCCGCAAGCGGGAGGAACACGTCGTCGACGATCTCGGCCACAGTGGCTGGGAGGATCGGCGTCGAGGAGGTGAGCACCTCGTGCCGGAACAGGTCAAACGGCAGCATGGCCACGCGCCGCGTGATCCGGTCCAGGTCCACTTCGCCGCGCTCGCTGGCGCGCCGCAAGATCACTGGCATGACCTTGGCCGCGTTGCCGAACATGTCCGGATGAAGTGACGCCGCGGGCCGCAGGTCACGGTAGAGGTCGGACATCACCCCATGCAGAGCCTGCCTGATCGGCCCGTCGTACCACCGTGACGCAATGGTGAGCACGGCGATCACGTCGCCGCGCAGAGTGCCGGTGTCCGGGATGCTCGCTGGCGTCACCGTGGGGATATGCGCCCGGACCGCCGCGATGACCAGCTCCGCCTGGTTAGGCCACCGGCGGTATAGCACTGGCTTGCTCGTGCGGGCACGGGCGGCGACCCCTTCCATCGTCATGTTCGCGTATCCGGTCTCCACCAGCTCCTTCCACGCCGCGTCCAGCAATGCTCGCTCCAAGGCCCTGCCCCGCCGCCGAGAGGGCCTGCTCCTCGCGGTACCGGGAACCCGAGACGCCGCCCTCCCACGGCGCTCCGGCGCGGCGGGCGAGGTTTTTATAGACACGCTTCGTACCTTATATTTGTCAAGTACGGTCGCGATGGATACGGCTCGTATCTTTCATGCGCGAGCGGTCGCCGCGACCCAGACCAGCACCGATGAGGAGAGCCGCCCGGTCCGCGACCCGCGCTCGTCCTCTTACCTGCACCCGCAGCCGAGCCCGGGATCTTGATGGCCGGAGAGGCCCGCCGCCGCGGTGCCGCCCGCATCCGCCAGCTCGTATTCCCGGCGACGGCGCGGCCTGGATCTGGAACCTCGCTACCCAGCACTTCCCCGAGGCCACCCAGATCGTGGACCTCTACCACACCCGCGAGCACCTTGGCGAACGTAGCTTGATGCGGCACTAACCGGCCCTGTCTTGGGTGGCACAGTTCGGGCCAGGCTGCGCACGTACCGCGCCCGGGCGGTGGTCATCTCTCAGCCAGTCAGGCCATCCGGGCCGCCCGTCACCGCGACAGTCTGCGTGCCCGAGGGGATCCCGTGCCGCCCCGTCAGCAGCGCCGACCGGCTCGGCGTGCACTGCGCCTCCACGTTGAAATTCAGCAGCCCTCAGGCCCTCGCCTGCGAGCTTGTCGATCCGCGGCGTCGGCGCGCCGCGCAGCACCCCGCCGCCATAACACCCCAGCTCACCCGTGCTGCGGCGAAACTTGTGACCGCACCTTTCCCAGCTTTGGATCAACGCGGCGTTTGTCACCATCAAGGCGCGGCGAGTAACTCTGCGCGCGACCGAGGACTGTAGCCGGCCAGGCAAAACTCACGGGTGGCCAGCGGGGATTGCCATCCATCCGGCCGAGGCCCGCCGCGCGAGAGAAACAGGTGCGGGGAAGTCATGAACGTTCGCTGGATCGCGGCAGCACTGGCGGGCGTGGCCTTGGGAGGCGCCATCGCCGTCAGCGTGCCTTCGCATGCGCGCAAGGACGTGCTCGTGGCTGCCGCCGATCGCGGACGCGACGGGGACCCGGCGCGCGGGGCTGCCAGTCAGGCCGCTGACATTCACAAGATCAGGCACGTCATCGTGATCATGCAGGAGAACCGGTCATTCGACTCCTACTTCGGCACGTTCCCCGGGGCGATCGGAATCCCGGCGGGCGTCTGCCTTCCCGACCCGAGAAACGGCGGCTGCCGCAAGCCGTGGGTGGATCACCAGGACAGCAACGGGAACGACCCCCACGCGGAGGAGCCCTTCCGCGGTGACCTGAACGGCGGGAAGATGGACGGCTTTGTCGCGGTGACGGAGAGGCAGACATGCGACCCGGCGCCGGCGGTCTGCCGGCCCGACGTGATGGGCTATCACATTCGTTCGGATATCCCGAACTACTGGGCCTACGCGGAGCACTTCGTGCTACAGGACCACTTCTTCGAAGCGCCCGGCTCGTGGAGCCTGCCGGCCCACCTGTACGAAGTCTCCGGCTGGTCGGCCAAATGCGCCCGCACGGGCGTGCCGATGAGCTGCTCAAGCACGAACATGCCGCCGGAGCGGCGAACGGACCGCCGGACGCCGTTCGCGTGGACGGACCTGACCTGGCTGCTGCACCGGCACCACGTCTCGTGGGGCTTCTACCTCGACCACGGCCCCGTCACGCTGTCGCGTGGTAATCGCAACGGGGTCTCGATTCACTGGAACCCGCTACCCGGGTTCACCGACGTACACGAGGACGGCCAGCTCGGCAGCATCCGGCCGCTGCGGATCTTCTACCGGCAGGCGAAAGCCGGGACGTTGCCGAAGGTGTCGTGGGTCGCGCCGGACTTCCGCGACAGCGAGCACGGCCCGGCGCTGGTGAGCACCGGGCAGGCCTACGTCACCAGGCTCATCAACGCGATCATGCGCGGCCCGGACTGGAAGTCCTGCGCGATCTTCCTGACCTGGGACGACTGGGGCGGCTTCTACGACAACGTTGTGCCGCCCAGGGTGGACGGGCAGGGGTACGGCTTCCGGGTTCCCGGGCTGGTGATCAGCCCGTATGCCAAGAGTGGCTACATCGACGGTCAGGTGCTAAGCACCGACGCGTACCTGAAGTTCATCGAGGACGACTTCCTGGGCGGCGCGCGGCTCAACCCGAAGACCGACGCACGACCCGACCCGCGGCCCGACGGGAGGGAGAATGCGTCGATCTTGGGCAACCTCATCAACGACTTCGACTTCACCCAGGCTCCGCGGCAGCCGTTGATCCTGAAGCCGTGCCCGGCGACGATGCTCGTCCCGAAACCCAAGCTGGGCTGCCGTGACGGCGTCGCGCTGCACGCGGCAACCTGGGGAACATCCTAACCGTCATTTGCCGTCGACCCGGTGCGCTGACCCGCGCGTGGATGCTGGCGGCCATCGGCTTATCATCCCGAGTCCACGCCTCGATGGTGGTCGCACCGAGTGCCCAGCCCCACATGCAGGCCAGCTCAACCCTCCTGCATCACGTGGCGGCACCGACCTGCTGTTGCTCGCCCTGGCCGGCTGGCCATCGCAAGGCCGGCGCGCTCGGCCCGGCCAGCTGGGCGGCCCGGACCAGGAGCTCCGGTACTGCACACCGAGTAGCCACCCAAGTCCCGCCGCGCGGCCCGACGGTGGCGCTGCAGCGCGGCAGCCCAGGAGAGGGCAACCCGCCGCGGTGCGGGCCGCGCTGATCCGCCTGAGTTGCCCCTGTTGCGAATACTGGAGAAAGAGCAACGGTCTTCGGCCACAGCAACGGCCTGGCGGCCGTTATCAGTGAATGCCATTGAGCAGTGCGTTTGACACTCGGCTACCCGCTGCCGGGGGCGGTTCGGGGGCGAAATGCGGAATGCTCGCGCGTTAGCACGTCAGACGCCCGGACTGACGTCGCACCAAGATTGTTCAAGTATTCGAATTTATGCCTCTGACTAGCGCCCCAGCAGGATTCGAACCTGCGCACACGGCTCCGGAGGCCGTTCACCTGTTGCTCGCTGACCTGCGGAAACGCGTTCCCGAAGACTTCATCGGGGGCAAAAGGGGGCGGTCAATGCCGGGGGAGGGGAGCCGGGTGTCGCGTGGGTCTGGTTTCCACAGCGGCGTGTGCATCAGGGTCGGGCCCGCGGTTGCGATCAGGAAGGCGGCGAAGATCACGCGCAGCGACAGGGCCCGACGCGCGGTGCGATCTCGGCGCCGGCGGGCACGGTCAGCGCTCCGCACGCCCACGGCGGCGGCCTCCTTGAGCCTGAGGTGCGCATCCTGAGGTGCGTCAGCGCCCCGATGACCCAGATCGGGATCAAGGCGACCGCGCCGTTCCCTGAGGACCTGCTGCGCGAGCCCGAATCCAACGAGGAGAAAAGCTTAGCATCCCGCTGGCCAGGCCCGCGACCTACCCAGGGGCAGAGCGTCAGCGCCTCGGGCACCGCCACAGCGATCTGGCGGACACTTCCCTCGGGCAGCGCGACTAGCAGACGGACCGCGGTCGCCAGTAGCACCAGGTTGAACAGGCCGCGCAGCACAGGGGCCCGTGCCCGGCTGGCCAGCAACGACCCGGCAACCACGCCGCGGCGGCCCCCAGAACGATTGCCGATGCCGCCCGGCCGTCAACATTGTGAAGCCTCGCGTACGTCACCGCCGCCACCACGGAGGTCGGCAGTACCGCCGCGATCGTGGTTCCGGTCGCCTCGGCGCGAGCCATCCCGACCCTCCGCGAGGTCAGCACCGGGACCAGGACTACCCCGTCGGCCACCCCCAGCAGCCGCACACCATGCCCGCTACGGCGCCGCCGAGCCGGAGGACTGCGGTGCGCTGCCCGGCGGAACGCCGACCCGGGCCGCCAGAACAGCCCGGGAGGGAAGTCGTGCGGTGTCCACTCCTCCTACCGTGAATCGCGGCGCTCGCGGGTTCGCCTGATCGAGTCGGCGCGGGTCACGCATGAACACGACGGATTCCGCGGCACGGTCTCGACGGTCGCCGTCTGCGGGCCGAAGAGGCCGTCATACTGCACCATGTTCCCGCTGGATCTGACGCCGAGTTCGGCGGCGAGAAGCCGGCCACCGAAAGGCACGCGGCCTGGAGGGAGATGAACGGGATCGAAGGCTGATAGCCTGCCTGGCCGAGGCCGCTGAGGCCGATCGCCTGGCCCAGCCCGCAGACCGGTTCTCCCAGGTGAGGACGCAGAGCGTCCTGCTGCTCGTGCGTCAACTGAGCCAGGTCTGCCTCGGCGAGCGGGTCGTCGCCGCGCATGGCCCGGTCGAGGGTCAGGCCGGTGGCGTCCGCTAGCCGCCGCGCCGCAGACGCCCCGGTCGGGCACCGGGAAGAACAGGACATTGCACGGTCCAGCGCCGTGCTGGTGGTCGTGGATGCCGAGCATGGTGTCCCCGGTGGCGGCGTCGATGAGCCGATCCGGCCACAGGCGCTGGGCGCCTCGGCGCGCTTCGGAGTGTCGAGGGCCGTCAGCACGATCGGGTACCAGGGCGCCGCCCCGTCGTCGATTGCGGCAGGCAGCTGGTTCACCTTCTTCCTGAAGACGGCGACGTCGAATCTGGTCAGAGCGGCGCGCGCGAGTTCGGTCTTCCAGGGCGCAGAGCGCACTTCGTCTCGCCCCCTATCGAGTATGTGCCGCGGTTTTCAGGCGGTCCGAACCGCTGATAGTCGACCGCCAGCAGTTGCCCGGTCGCGCGCATGATGTCGAGGAGCAGGATGATGCCCGTGCCGATGGCTCCGATTCCGATCAAGGCGAGCTCCACGTGCAGATCGGGCGGCAGGTCAGGCGCGGCGCCCATGCCCTGACAGTGTCACCGGGCAGAACTGCAGATGACGGTGAAACCGACGGCGGTGCGGAGCACTCGGGCCGTCCGCTTGAGTTGTTCGGCAGCTCCGAGCCCCGCAGCGTATGCGGCTCCGACGGGGTTGCCCGGTCGTCCGGGTCTGATCACCGCGGAGCGCTGACCGGCGATGTGAGCACCGTATCCTTCCGGGACGATGCGTATCGTTCCGCGCGTGTTGGCGCCGAGAACGGCAGGCGAGCAGTGAACGGGCTGTGCGCGCCGCGGGTGACCGTCAGCGGTCGGCCAGGATCCACGGCCTCCACGGCGTCGGCGAGCTCGCTGGCTGCGGCAAGCGACAGGCCGCTGCGCTTCTTAGCAGCAGGTGCCCCGGCCCGCGGCGCAAGGTGGTTAGCAACAGGCGTGCGGTGAGCAGCGATGCGGGCATCTGCGGGTCGAGGGTAACCACGATACGGCTGTCCTCAAGCTCCCGCTCGAGGTCCGACCTGTGCCGCCCGGTCGCTCGTTCGGCGAGCCGCACGACGCGGAATGGTCAGCAGTCACGGATGCCCTCTTCGTCGACACACCCGGCGCCCAGCTCCATTGGTGGTGAGCGGGCAACTGGCTGTGCGCCAGTCACCGGCGTCGAACTGCCACCAGCCCCAGCTCGAGACCTGGACCGGCGGGTCGGCGAAATGTGGAATGACTGCGGAGGTGAAGCCCTGCACCCGCAGCCCGCGCCGTCGGTCGGTGTGGGACAGGAAAGCGGTTTGCTCGTGGGAATGAAACTGCGCCGGGATCCAGTGCCCGAGCCGGTCCGCGAAGGCGAACAGAGCGTCGAGCGCGAGGTCGCTGATCTTCAGGTAGAGCCTGCCGCGGATTATCCCGGTGGTGCCTGCGCAACGCTGCGATGGACGCGGCGCCGGTGTCGCGGGCGGCGAGCAGGAACCCGCCGGTCTCGACGCCGGTTCGCCCGTGCTGCGACTTCCGCGGCGACGGCCGCGCCGATTGCGGCGGGCATGGCGAGTTGCGGGCAGCCTGTCATGCTGCCCTTCCTCCGTAGCTGTTGTCGAGGTCGAACTGGATCGTCTCGACTACCCACAGGAACGGGTTGCCGGTCGTCGGCCACGATTCCAGGCCCGTTCTGCCATTCCGGGGCGCAGGCGCGAACCCTTCGGCCGTCATCGGCTTGCAGATGTCGAAGCTCGCGGCCCGGTAGCCGGGGATCAGCGGCCAGGCCCGCGTGACCGCCAGCGACCCGTCCGGCATGTCGGCGAATTTCACGATGGCGCGTTGTGCGGGTAGGCGGACCACGCGAACCGGACGTAGTAGAACTCGGCCGGTGCCCGGGCTGGCCGGGCCGTCACCCAGTAAATGGCGGCGTCTGCCTTGTCCCGCTCGAGGTGGCCGCCGCGGCAGGCGGCGAACGCCGCGACGGCCACCTCGTCGGCCGCCAGGTTCAGCAGGCTTTCCAGATCGGCCATCAGCCCTGCGTGATTTCCTTGATCAGCCTGAACTCGACGGCGTGCGCTTCGCGGGCGATCTGGCCGATGGTCGTGTTGTTGGCTTGCCGGATCCCGTCATGGCTGAGCGCGTAGCTGTACTGCGCGCCGTCAGCGACCGCGAAGTGGTCCATCGCGGCTTGCAGCACGGTACCGACCGACGTCAGCTTGGCCGTCGGCCCGACAGGCCCCTTGGGGGACACCGGGAAGCTGACCACCACCGCGATCAGCTGAAGAGCTTCGTGGACCGACTCCTCGGCCGCGTACGTAGTCACTTTAGACTCCTTTCGCATCAGGCACCCCCGTGGTGCCATCTGCTAACTGAGATTAGCGGGGTGCTAAGCGATTAGCAAGTCGGATATGATCGCGCTTGGACGCGAGACCGGAGGCGAGCGTTCGATGACGGAACTGGGAGACACGCTTGGGGCCGCCCGCGAGAGAAACGCGGGAGCCTACGCGAGGTAGAGCGGCGGACCGGGATCCATAACGCTCATTTGTCGCAGATCGAGACCGGGGCGATCGAGCGTCCGGCCCCGAACATGCTGTGGGCGCTCGCCAGGTCTACGAACTGGATTTATGTCGGCCGAGTGATGCGGATGGGGGCATGTGCGGCGGCGGCGGGGGACGCCGGGATCGGTGGCGGCGCGGCCTTGCGGACCCTCGGCGAGCTGAGCCGGAGGACCAGGGCAGGTCCTCAGTACATGGGGAGATCCAGGAAGGAAAGGGAACTGAACAGCAACATCGTGGGTGAGCCTGGCACGCCGACAGATCATTCGCGGTGACCGACGCGGTCCTCCGGAACGGCCGGGGTGACGGGGTCATCCCCACCCGCTCGAACGGGTCGCGGAGGCGGCCGGGATCGCCGAGATCATCGACATCTCGCGCTGCCCGGGCATCGCGGCCAGAAACCGCCCGGCTTAAGCGGTCCTCGGTGCCCTGCTCACCGGGAACGCGTCGCCTGGTGGACCTGGCCAGCCGGAGCCGCGGGCTCGACTCACCAAAGCCCATGAAATTGGGCATAAGGTAATTCCCTGGCATCAGGCCAGCATTCCAGCTCGACGACCTAGCCCGGCTCCTCGGAGAACCCGCGACCAACTCGAAGCCGAGGCCTATCTCGCTGGCGGCCACCTGATCTTCCAGGGACCGATCTTCTTCCGCCGGCCCTCGACTACCGGGTGTCCATCAGCACGCCGCTTGCGCTCGCGCCGGACTACTGTGCCTCCCGGCACGCCACCATCAGGTATTACGTGCTTCACCACCCTGACCCGGTCGCGGTCGTGATAGCCGGCAAGTACGTCAGCGGCGGCAGCGTCCCGGTGTGGTCAAGCGTCGAATCTCCCGCTTTCCTGGCGCGGTTCGGCACGCTGAAGGAGCGGATAAACGGGCGCCTGCTCATCGCCGGTGGTGAAGGCAAGCCGGTTGGCGACATAGCCCGGCGGGCCATGTCAGCGAGCGAGATCGCCACCAAGGAGTTGGCTCTCACCGACCTGCGGGGCGACCGCGAGGACTTCGTCGCCGAAGCCTTCTTCAACCAGCACAACCTGTTCGTCATGGTCACCGCGAAGAGAGCCGCACGCTTTGGCCGCCGCGTCCAGTCGTGGCCAGCTGAGCGATTAAGCGTCACCGCCCGCTTGACCACGGCAAGACCAACCGGACAACAAATCCTCCGATTGGCTGACGCCTCGGGTCGGGGTAGCCGGAACTCCGCGGCCAACTCGTCCCGAACTGGGCGGGCACTTGGTCGTTGCCGCTGGTGGCGGGTGTAGTCGCAGGTCAGCCGCATTGGCTGGGATTGCGATCACCGCGCCTGGCCCAACCTGACCGGTCCCCGCTCCCACTCCGCTCCCAGAATCGATCGCGATCCTGCTCTCTGCTCGGCAGGCTCTGCCCCCGGCCCGCAGCTGCAATATCGTCCCTGCATGGACTCAACGCCCGCGAAACAACCCAGCCAGCCGTTAACTCGGTTCGAGACGGATTCGCTGCACGCCGCGCTCCTGACCCGCGACACCGCCAGGAAGGTCGCCCGCATGCTCGCCGGAGGCGATACACCCGCAGGCCTGCTCCGCTCCCGGTCACCCGCCGCCGGGATGCACTCGGCCTGGTACCAGCCGCGGCCTGGCCCGGCCCGGACAGCGGAGCGCCCCGCCAGCTAGCGGGATAGCTCGCGGGGCGCTGCTTCCGGCGGTCAGGCGAGCGCGTTCTCGGCCAAGCGCTGCGCCACGCCGCGGCTGACGGACGGCTCGCCTATCCGCAGGTCTGCGCGGGCCGGTATCGCGAACGGGAGCCACTGCCCGTCGTGCTGCAGGCCGACCGCGGCGAAGCCGTTGCCCGACCATGCCGTAAAGGCTTCGCCGTCGTCGGTGTCCTCCCAGGCGAGCCGGAGTCTGGGCGGGCCTGTGGGCGGTGTGGTGGCGTGTTTCATGGATCTTCCTTCGCGCGGATTCGGTGTCCACCGGCTGGGCCATGACGGCTGCCACCGGGACGCTTTAAGGTTGCCTTGGGGTGATCTGGCTGGCTGACGCTGCGCTGCAGTTCCAGCCCTACATGTTCACGAGGGCGTTCGTTAACCAGTCATCGGGCCGGCTGGGCAGACAATCAGCCGCTGGTAGCCGGACCGATGGGGGAACGGCTCGGGTCGCTGATCGCCGGGATCGTGTTCGTGCTCTACCGGGTCTGCACGGAGCTGCACACGCTGAACGCGATCTGCCTGTGGTGCACCAGCGTTCACGTGATCACGTTCTTCCTGTTCGCGCTCGTCGTGTGGGTGGCTACGGGTCCGGCTCCAAGCGGGCGGGACGTGCCGCCTAGGCCGCTAGGGGAGCCGGGGCCAGTGGGGGGCGGGGTAGTCCTTGGCTGGCTCAGAGCATCGTGAGGAGCATGTAGCCCATGCCAATGCCCATCGCGATCTTGTAGCCGGCGGCGAGGCGAGGCGCGAGGGAGGCCTGCCCGCTGGGGTCTCGCATCCGCTGCGGCCCACGGCCGGGCGCTGTAGTCCGATGGCCGTGACGTGCGGCCGCGGGCTGACGGCCTTGATCCGTGCCGCGCGGTTGCGGGTCCAGCCGCGACAGCGATCGCGAGCCGGTCGGTGGTCCACACGATGTAGCCGAGCATGAACAGCGCCAGGACAGCGCGAGTGCCGGGTTGCCCGCCGGCCGCGGAGGCACCGCTCATGCCGGGCATCGCCATGCCCTCCCGTGCGCGGCCGCGGCGCTAGCGGGCAGCAGCATGTAGAGCCATGGCGACGCATTCGACCGCGTGGGGCACCGGGAAATGCGCATCGCGAGCGCCGACGGCCCGGCCGCGGACGCGGAGTGCGCGCCAGACGAACCACGCTGCCGCGATGCGAAAACGGCCCCCCAGGCGCTGGCAGGCAGCAGGTTCAGCCGCGGTTCGAACATCCCCGCCATCGCCACGCCCATCACGACATGCAGGCCATCAGCGTCGAGCTCGGTGGCCCGGCCCCGCAGCCGGCCGATGGCCAGACGGCCCGCGCAGCAGAGGGCGATCAGCATCATGAGCGCCGCGAAGATGCCATCCAGCCATCCAGGGCCCGCCATGTCAGGTCCTCCCGGCAGCCGTGAGCCCGAGAACGGTACCCGTCTGGCCGCAGGCAAGCTGCCGCGGTGCCTGACGGTCCGGGACTGATGAGCGGGTTTCACGCCTGCGCATAACGGCACCAGGTTAATTCGGGCTGGCTGCGGCCCGCGCAAGCGCTGAAAACATCCCCGTAACGCATTTCGGAACCCCGTCCAGGGTATGCGGGAACCCCCCGGGGTATTGCGATACCCTCGGGGGTATTCTCCAGTGCTAAACTACCAGGCAGAGTATTCACCAGACCCCGGGCAGGTATTGGCGCGGCAATATCAATACTCTAAAACGTGGTTTATGTTGCGGGCTGCTTTCTGTGGTGGATAGATTTCCGGTGCGGCGGCACCCGCCGGTGCTTCGCGATGCCAGCAGCACGCCCCAGTCCGCCTGGTGTGCTGGGTCGCGGCGCCCTGCGGGGGCGGCTGGCCGGTCTGGGCTGGAGGGCAGGCGTCAGGTGTCATCGGCGGCGGTCACTGGCGGGGCGTCATCCGCGCCCGGGAGGTTGAGCCTCTCGGTCCGCGGGATGACCTGCGCAGCATGCGCGGCCCGGGTAGAGAAGAAACTCAACGCGATCGACGGTGTCCGGGCGCCACGTGAATTTCGCGACCGAGAGGGCCACGGTTACCGCGCCCGCCTCGATTCCGGTGGCGCGGCTGATCGACGCGGTTGAGCAGGCCGGATACAGCGCTGAACTGGCGTCGCCGCGCGGCGTGGGCGAGGGGGCGGCAGCGCCACGGGCCGGAGGCGGACCGCGTCAGCCTACCTGCGGAACAGGCTGATCGTGGCGCTGGTGTTCTTCATCCCGCTCAGTGACCTGTCAGTGTTGCTTTCACTGTTTCCGTCGTTCCGGTTCCCGGGCTGGCAGTGGGTCCTGGTGGCGCTGGCGGCGCCGGTGGTGATCTGGGCGGCCTGGCCGTTCCACCAGGCCGCGCTGAAAAACGCCCGCCACGGCTCGGTCTCGATGGACACGCTGGTGTCGCTGGGCATTACCGCGGCGTGCGGCTGGTCGGTGTACGCGATGTTCGTGCTGGACCGCGGCCAGGCCGGGGTGAGCGCCTGGTACCTGCTGCTGCACGCCTCCGGCGGCGGCATCTACCTGGAGGTCGCCGCGTCGGTGACGACGTTCCTGCTGGCGGGCCGGCTGTATGAGGCCAAGGCCCGGCGGGACGCCGGGGACGCGATGCGCCAGCTGGCCGCGGCGGGCGCGCGGGACGCGTGCGTGCTGGCCGATGACGGGACCGAGCGCTGGGTCCCGGTCGCCGAACTGCGTGCGGGCCAGCGGTTCGTGGTGCGGCCCGGGGAGCGGATCGCCGCCGACGGGGAGGTGGAGTTCGGCGAGTCGGCGGTGGACACGCAGCATGATGACCGGGGAGTCGGTGCCCACCGATGTCGGCCGAAGGCGACACGGTCACCGCGGGCACGGTGGTGGTGGCCGGCGGCTCGTGGTGCGGGCGGTCAGGGTCGGCGAGCGACACCCAGCTGGCGCACCTGGTCGCCCTGGTCGAGCAGGCGCAGTCGCAGAAGGCGGCCATCCAGCGGCTCGCCGACCGCATCTGCGGTGTGTTCGTTCCCGCGGTGCTGGTGGCGTCGGGCCTGACCCTGGCCGGCTGGCTGGCCGCGGGCAGCCCGGCGGAGCATGCGTTCAGCGCCGCGCTGGCGGTGCTGATCATCGCGTGCCCGTGCGCGCTGGGGCTGGCGACCCCGGCGGCGCTGATGGTGGCGTGCGGGCGGGGCGCGCAGCTGGGGATCTTCATCAAGCGGTATGAGGCGCTGGAGTCCTCCCGCGCGGTGGACACGGTGGTGCTGGACAAGACCGGGACGGTCACCACCGGGGTGATGGCGGTGACCGGCGTGCAGCCGGCGGCTGGCATCGGCCGGGAGGTCCTGCTCCGCTATGCCGGGGCGGTGGAGCAGGCGTCGGAGCACCCGGTCGCCGCGGCCATCAGCGCGCGCGCGCGCGGAACTGGGGCCGCTGCCGCAGGCAGCCGGGTTCGCGGCGCTGCCCGGGCTGGGCGCACGCGGGTCGTGGACGGCCACGAGGTGATCATCGGCCGCGAGGAGCTGTTCCGCCAGCTGCGGGATCACCATCCCGGCGGAGTGGCTCGACCAGTGCCAGCGGTGGGAGCAGGCAGGCTGCACACGACGGTGCTGGCCGGGTGGGACGGCCAGGTGCGCGGGGCGATCGCGGTCGCCGACACCCTCAAGCCGTCGGCCGCGGCGGCGGTCGCCGGGCTGCGGCGGCTGGGGCTGCGTACCGTGCTGCTGACCGGGGACAGCCAGGCCACCGCCCAGGCGGTAGCGGCCGAAGCCGGCATCGATGAGGTGATCGCCGGGGCCCTGCCCGACGACAAGGTCGCCGTGATCAGGGGCCTGCAGGCGCAGGGGCGCCGGGTGGCCATGGTCGGCGACGGCGTCAACGACGGGCCCGCCCTGGCCACCGCCGACCTGGGGCTGGCCCTGGGCACGGGCACCGACGTGGCGATCACCGCCGCGGACGTGATCGTGCTGCGGGATGATCTCGGCGCCGTGCCGGACGCGGTCGCTCTGGCCCGTGCCACGCTGGCGACGATCCGCGGCAATCTCGCCTGGGCGTTCGGCTACAACATCGCGGCGATCCCGCTGGCCGCCGCCGGTTTTCTTAACCCGCTGATCGCGGGGGCGGCGATGGCGGCGTCGTCGGCTTTCGTCGTGGCCAACAGCGTGCGGCTGCGGCGGTTCGCGGACCGGCCCGGCCGCCGGCGGCCGCGGCCACGCCGGACCGCGCCGGCGGCGCGGACACGGTCCCTGCTGGCGGTACCGAACCAGCTGAAGCAGAGGAGCAGGTGGCGTAATGCCTGGGATGAACTCGGGGGTCAATGTCAACGACCCGACGGTGATCGCCGCGTTCAAGTCGGCGCTGCTGCATCAGGGGATCATCGCGCTGCTGATCTTCGCGGCGCTCGGGCTGGCCTGGGTCACCGTCCGGGCGTGGCTGCCCGCTGCCCAGCCCGGACCAGACGGGACCGAGCGGCGCGCCGCAGGCCTCGCAGGCGAGCCGCTGGCGGCAGTGCTGCGGATCGGCTTCGGCGTGCTGTGGGTCTTCGACGGGATCTTGCAGGCTCAGCCGAAGATGGCGATCGGGCTTCCGTCGCAGGTCATCCAGCCCACGGCGGCGAGCTCGCCGCACTGGGTGCAGCACGTGGTGAACTGGGCCGGGACCACCTGGTCGTATCACCCCATGCAGGCCGGGGCGGCGGCGGTGTGGATCCAGATCGGCATCGGCATCTGGCTGCTGGCGCGCCGCTGGCGGCTGCGTCCCGGCTCGGCCGGGCTGGTCAGCGCGGCGTGGGGACTGGTGGTCTGGGTGTTCGGCGAGTCCTTCGGCGGGGTCTTCGCCCCCGGCCTGACGTGGCTGTTCGGCGCCCCCGGCGCGGTGCTGATCTACGTCGTGGCCGGCGTTCTCATCGCGCTCCCGGAGCGGGCATGGCACATCCCGCCGGCTCGGGCAGGCCATCCTGTCCGGGCTCGGGCCTGTTCCTGGTCGCCATGGCGGTGCTGCAGGCATGGCCAGGGCGAGGGTTCTGGCAGGGGACCGCCCACGGGCAGCCGGGCACCCTGGCCGCCATGACCAGCAATCATGGCACCGACACCGCAGCCGCATTTCCTGTCCGCACTGGGTCGGCGCCTTCACCGCTTCGACCAAGCGCACGGGTTCGCGGTCAATCTCTTCGCCGTGGTGGCGCTTGCCGTGATCGGTACGGTGTTCCTGACCGGCCGGCGGCGGCTGATCCGGCCCGGCGCTTATCGCGTTCACCGTGCTGTGCCTGGCGGACTGGGTGCTGATCGAGGACTTCGGCGTCTTCGGCGGCCTGGGCACCGACCCGAACAGCATGATCCCCTTCGTCCTGCTGGCTGCCGCGGGATACCTGGCGCTGGCCCACGTGCCCGCGCCGGCAACCGGAGGCAGGCGGCAGAGGTCGCGGTGGCCGGCACGGCTGGCGCGCCCGGCCTGGGCTGGCGGCTCGCTGCGCGCAGTCGATGGCGACGGCGAGCTTTGCAGGTCCGTCGCCTCGGCGCGCTCGGGCTGATCATCCTCGGCGCGGCGCCGATGGCCGCCGCGCAGGCCAGTCCCGTCGCCGACCCGATCCTGGCGAGGCCATCAACGGGACCAGCGCACTGGTCGAACTACCCGGCGGCGCCGTTCAGTCTTACCGACCAGCACGGCCAGAACGTGACGCTCGCGAGCATGCGCGGCAAGGTGGTGCTGCTGACATTCCTGGACGACACCTGCACGACGGACTGTCCCCTGATCGCGCAGGAGTTCCGGCGGCCGGCCAGTTGCTGGGCGCGGATGCCGCGCGGGTCGAGCTGGTAGCGATCAACTACAACCCGCTCTACACCCAGGTGAGCTACATCCAGGCGTTCAACCGCCAGGAAGGCCTCGCCAGGTGCCCAACTGGGTGTTCCTGACCGGCTCCCTGGCCAGCTTCAGAAGGTCTGGCGGCGCTATGGCGTGCCCGATGCGGAGATCTTGCCGGCCGGGTCGATGATCGGCCACGGGGACTACGCATTCGTCATCGACCAGCACGGTCACTTGCGCCAGGAACTGGGCTTTGACACCGGGCCGGGCACGCAAGCCACCAAGTCGTCGTTTGCCGCTGAACTGGCCGACGCGGCCCAGCAACTGCTGGAGCGGCCGTGAGAGTCCAGAGCCGCCGCCGCGATTGCCCTCGCGGCCTCGGTCATTGCCGCGGGCTGTGGCAGCCGGACAGCAGCCCGCGGCGACCCGTCCGGCGCGGCCGCAGCCGCGCGGTGTGGCGTTCCTGGCCACGTCCTTGTCGACGGCCGCGGGCACATGGGCGGTCGCGGTCATGGGCGGCTCGGCCGCCGCAGCACAACAACTTCTGGCAGCTGTTCGTGCGCCCGGCCGGGACGAGCCGCTGGAAGCTGGTCACCCCGCCTGGGGTGGCCGACAACGGCGGCCTGGTGGTGACCGATCGTGGCGGGCGTTCGCTGATCACCGGCGATCCGGCCCAGCCAGTACCTGACCTACACCCCGCTGTCGGTCACCCGCGACGGCGGCGGCGCGTGGGCAGTAGCAGGCCCGCTCGACGCAGCCCTTGCTGACTCGCCTGACGCCCTGGCCGCCGCGCCTGGAACGGGGCGGCTGCTCGCCCTGCTGACCAGCGGTGCTGCGAAAGTGGCTGTCCCCGGCTACACCCGCTGGGCCACCCTTGCCAGCCGGCGCGCCCTGGCCGCCACACCTGCCGGCCGGCGCTGCGGCCTCGGCACCTCACGGCTGCGACGTTCAC
Source organism: uncultured Actinomycetota bacterium (assembly GCA_963720595.1). Classification (GTDB taxonomy): domain Bacteria; phylum Actinomycetota; class Actinomycetes; order Streptosporangiales; family Streptosporangiaceae; genus Chersky-822. Next base: position 1,098,339 of record CAVRFY010000002.1, read on the forward strand.
GCCGGCCGGGGCGCCGCTGCTGGCTGGCAGCTGCAGCCGCCCTGGAACCACCGGAATCTTCGCCTTCCTGAACGGGGCCTGGCAGGCAGCCGGGCCCGCCCGCCAGCCGCGCTGGCCCGTCAGCGCATCACAGTGCTCAGGCTGACCCGGACCCTGACGGCACGGTGGCACTCCTTCGAGGCGGGGACGGGCCGACCGCGAGCCTGATCGCCGCCTGGTCGACCGGCAGCGGCAGCCACTGGGTTCTCTCAAGCCCGGTCCGGCTCGGCGGCGCCAAGCTGACCTCCGCTTCGTTCGGCCCCGGCGGCGCTGCCGCGATCGTCCTGAACGGCAATCAGCGGAAACCATCTCCGGTCCCTCGCAGCTCATGGGGCTCGCTGCCCGCGCTGCCCCCCGGGACGGCGACGCTGCCGCCGGCCCCGGGCGGGTTCGGCGCCCTGGCCGTCCACCGCACCAAGCTGACGGTCTGGCAACTCCGCCCGGCGCCGCCGCTTGGCGCGTCACGCAGGTCGTGAAGGTCCCCATCCAGTTCGGGTCATCGGGCTGATGCCGCATGAGGCAGCAGCGGCCAAAGCCTCGCCCGAGCGTCATGGCGCCGCAGGCCATACCCTGGCAGCTTGGAGCGCGCGCAACCCGCGCCAGGACCAGCCCGGCCGGAGGACAACTGTGTACGGCTACACCCACGACAAAGACGCCTACCTCAAGCGGCTCCGCCGCATTGAAGGCCAGATCCGCGGCCTGCAGCGCATGGTCGACGAAGACAAGTACTGCATCGACATCCTCACTCAGATCGCCGCCGCAACCAGAGCCCTCCAGGCAGTCGCGCTCGGCCTGCTCGACGAGCATCTCAGCCATTGCGTCGCCGGAGCAGTCGCCGAAGGCGGCGATACCGCGACAGACAAGATCCGTGAAGCCTCCGAAGCCATCGCCAGGCTCGTCCGGTCCTGACAGTCTGCCTCAGTCCAGTGGCCTTCTCGCAGGTTCGGATGTCTTTTTCGAGATCAGGATCGGGCGCCCCCAGCAGGATTCGAACCTGCGCACACGGCTCCGGAGGCAGTTCGCCAGCTCAACGGACACAGGGCGCCTACCAGCGACAACACCGTCGGAGCGCAGTCTCCTGGCGACACCGATTCCGCACATGTTCCGGATCTTGTTGCGAGCTACTGTCGGGCAGGCGCGATGGCACGACCTGTCCTGCCGGATCGAATGACAAGGCCGGCCAGGAGACCTGTCCAGGCGCTTGGGTTAGCTTTCCCAAAGTGTGTCGGGCCCACGGAAGCCGCCGCTCAGAAGATCGTCGTAAATGATCTGAGCCTCTGCACTATCGATAAGCTCGAGCGCGACGACCGCTGTCCGCAACAAGATTTGGCAGGAACCAGAATCTGCGTTTCTGCGCTCAGCTCCCGCAAAGCGCTGCGCGCACTGCCGTCATCGATAACGGCGGCCCAGTTCCTGTTGATGGCGATTGCCATGACCGCGGCCTCGCCGGGGCCGAGCCGCCCAGCCAGGCCGAGTCGGCGCTGAGTGTTCGCACTGGACAGCTCAGCGGAGAACGCCAGCTCATCGACGGTGAGATCAATCACGCTGATTGCATTATCGACACGAAGTGCGTACAACCGGCCGGGATGAGCGTCTCGGTCAGGGTCCGCGGACCCGCGGCCTGTCACGTAGCGGATCGTGCGGCCGAGTTCGCTGAGTAGGAATTCTGGTGAGTTGAGGTCTTCATCGGGGTCGAATACTTCCCGCGGCACGTTGAGCGTTCCGCCGAGGATCTGGATGAGCAGCGGCGCCTGTCCGATCATGGCGAAGTGTCGTATAGCAGTCGTGTCGACGATGTACTCAGGCGGAGGCGCTGAGGGCGGCGAAGTCATCGTTGTCCGTCCGCGTCGCCGGCGTGTCCCGAGCGTACTGTTCGAGGTCAAGATCGGAGAGGCCAGTTATTGCCGAGGCGCTCGACAAGGTGATGAGGCCTTCGTCGAACGCCCGTCTCAGGAGCCGTAGGAACCGCTTCGGGAAGCGCGCCAATCCCCATGCGTCCGGGTCTTGGGCTCGACTCGATCCCGGGCGACTGAGTAGCCAAGTCGCTCGGCGACATGCACGGGATGAATCTGGCGCATCGCCTCGACATCTTCGTCGTCGGCCAGCCTCGCCCCGCGGAGTCGGACGAGCAGCATCGCGTACGAGACGCGGAAATAACGCTGGAGATGAACCGCGACCTCCGGATCTCGAACCTTCGTGAGCCCGATGGCTTCCACCGCAGCTCGAAGGCTGGCCGTCGGGACGAGGAACTCTGCAGCGAATTGGTCGGCAAATCGCTCGACCGCCTCAGGTCGGCCGAGCCAACCTACGTATGGCCGCCTTCCATGAAAGAGCGCGTGGGCGAGCTCGTGGGCCAATGTGAATTGTCGCCGTCCAGGCGTCGTCTGGGCGTTCACGAGTACAGCGAAGCCGACGCGATCGTGCGGCAGAAAGGCGCCCGAGATCGTTGCGTCCAGGTCCCCGCCGAGCGGAGCGTGGTAGACGCTGATACCGGCCAGGTCGGCAACCGCGCCTAGATCGCCTATCGGGCCGGGCCCGAGACGCAGGTAGGTGCGCGCATCTTCCGCCCTGCGGCGGACATCTTCCTTCGATGCGAATCCGTCTCGGATCGAAAACGGCGCATGCTGAAGGCCGGGCGGCTCACCAAGTGAGGTCAGTAGCTCGCCATAGTCGTCGAGGAACTGCAGGAAGCGCTCGATCTCATAGCGCGCTGCGCCCGCCAGCCGGTCGCCCGCTGTCCGGAACAGCATCGCATCGAAGGCCGGGCGGTCAGCTGGGAGGCGGTACCGAGCAACTCCTCGACCGGGCTGCGGTAGATCAAGGAGAGCTTAACCAAGGCTGCGCTGTTCGGGAGCCGCTCGCCAGTCTCCCAGTTGGAGACAACGGTTCGCGGCTGGCCCACCAGCAGCCCGACATCTTCTTGGGACAACCCGACTCGTTCGCGGGCGGCGAGTAGGCGAGCGCCGAGATCAGACGAGAGCGCTGTCATCGTAGGCACTCCCTCATGCTACACTTTCGAGAGAAGATGAGCGAGATCGTAGCAATCATGTGTTCGGAGGTGCTGCACGATGACAACCACGACGACGACGATCCCCGTGACGATCGAGGGCCAGCCGTACGAGCTTGAGGACCGCCCATACACCGGGGCTGAGCTGCGCTCACTTGCGGGCCTGGCAGACAAGGACAAGCTGGTTCGAGAGAGCGCGGACGGTACCGAGACGCCCGTTCCCCCAGGACGGCAGGTGCATCCCAAGGCTGGCGACAGCTACTTCGTTTCCGTGCGGTTCCGCCGGGGCTGATCGTGCACCCGCGCGTCGCCGAGGAATGGCCTGACATCCTCGACCTCCATCCCGAGGCGCGTTACCTCATGTCACCGGACCGGATCGAGGCCGTCATCGAACTGCCCGCCGGTCTCTACAGCATGCCCCGTACTTGCGCTGCCGTCCTCATCCCCCCTGGGTATCGGAGTACTGGCCTTGATGGTTTCCTGGTCCCGGCGGGCCTTGCGCTCTCCAGCGGGGCAGGACTACCGGCCAGCGATGCAACAGCACTCGGGATGCCCGCCTGGCTGGTGGTCTCGTTTCATTACTTCGACGCGGCCGGGCAGAGCACATGGAGGCCGAGCGCCGACCCCCGGCGTGGTGACAACGTCGTCAATTACCTGGCGTCCGTCGAGGCTTTCCTGGCGGGTGGCTGCGCATGACCGAGCTACGAATAGCTGCTCGGCAGCTTGCCGAATTGCATCAGCGGATGCTCGCGATGGCCCCCGGAGAGGCGGCTGCCTTCCTTGGTGCAGAGCCGTCAGGTAGCTCGCTGGTCGTCCACAACGTCCGTGTGTTCGATCCACTGGAAATGAATCGGCAGGCTGACGCTCTGCAACTCGACGATGACGTGCAGGCGGCCGCGCTGGCGGAGATGAAGCGTGATGGGCATATGCTCGTGGAAGTTCATACGCATCCCGGCAGCGGTTCGTCAGTCCGGTTCTCGTCCTTCGATATGCAAGAACTCCCGTCGTTCGCTCGCTATGTGCGGCTGAAGATGCCAGGGCGCGGATTCGGCGCCCTGGTCCTCGGAGAAAGTGGCTACCAGGGCCTGCTGTGGTCCGATGACGAGTTGCGGCCACTGACTCTACGAGCTATTGGAGAATGCCTCGCGCAACCGTCGTGGTTGCTGGGCGACGAAGGATCGAAAGCCATCGAAGTGCGGTATGACCGGCAGGTCCGCGCGCTGGGGTCGGCTGGGCAGCGAAGACTTAGCCGTCTTCGGGTGGGAGTCGTAGGACTCGGCGGTACGGGCAGCCAGGTGGTTCAGCAACTCGCGCACCTTGGTGTTCGCGACTTCTGTCTTGTGGACGACGACCGCGTCGACCGCACGAACCTCCCGCGGCTGGCCGGCGCCGCCTGGTGGGACGCATATCTGCGGACGCGCAAGTCTCGGGTGGCGAGACGTCTGATTCGGCGGCTGGGCGGCCGACCGCGGATCGATCGCTTCGGCGAACTCCGGTCAGGCGGAGCGCTGTCAGCATTGCGTCAGGTTGATCTCATTGTTGGCTGCGTAGACAACGATGGCGCACGCCTGATTGTCAGCGAGTTGGCAGCCGCGCACCTGGTGCCGTATCTGGATATCGGGGTAGGGGTGGAAACCGGCAGCCAGCCTCCGCAGATCGGCGGTCGCGTGTCGTTCTACTTGCCGGGTGGCCCGTGTCTCGCGTGCGCGGATGAGATCGACTTCGGCGAGGCAGCGGAAGATCTGGAGCCAGAGCCGCTTCGTGGGATCCGGCTCGCCCGCGGCTATGCCCGCGACCGGGAGATCGAGCCTGCCTTGATGCCGTTGAACACTGTCTGCGTTGGCCTCGCCATGATCGAGGCGCTTGCTTATGTGACTGGCGTCAGGCCCGTTCAGCCGTTCGCCCAGTATGACGCGCTGAAGGACCGCGTCACCCACGTCAATGTAGACATGAACGCCGACTGCCCGGTGTGCAGTCCTGCATATGGCATGGGCGATCGCCACGCTGTCGATCGCTACGCCAAGTGATCGCTAATTAGTCGTCCTTCTCGCGGCCGCTGCTGCGTTCATCTGGCCCATCACTGACGTGATCGCGGCGTAGGACATCGGCGCGGGTAGCTGCGCCGAAGCGGCCAGATGACCCCCAGGCCGTACCGCGATCTTACTGGTACGTGAGGGTCGGCAGTCCGGCAACGATGCGGGCAGTTTCTACGCTGACCGTTACCACGCGCGCGAGCAGGTCGAGGATGTAGCGCGGGTCGCCTGATCTCGCGGGACCAGTCGTTCGGGTCATTTACGATGCCGGATGCCTTGTCCGTCCTGACCTGGTAACGCTCCATCACCCACTCGATCCCCGACCTGGAACCGAGCATGTGCTGGTGGGCCGCATCCGGGATGCCGGAGACAGTGATCCGTGGGTTGTAGAAGACCGTCGAGCGGTCCTTCTCCTTCGCCTTGCTACCGAACTTCATCTTCTCGACGCGGTAGTAGTCGTAGAGCCTGTCCCCCGTCAAGGTTGCCGATGGCTCGCCGGTGATCGTCAGCTTGTACGGCTCCACACTCTCATAACCGATGTGGAGCGCGGCCAGCTCGCGGCCGGCCTCAGCGAAGGCCCAGAAGTCCTCGGCGTCCGCGACCTGCGGAATTCGCGGCAACATCTTCTTGAGGTCCGCGCCGAACTGCTCCCTGTATTCCGGCGAGTGCAGCAGGCCGTAGACGAGTAGAAGATGTCATCCTTCGTGACCTCGGGGCCGTACGCCCTCTGATAGTCGGCGTGCGCCCGGTCACTGATGTTATCGATCCGGTCGAGGGCGACCCGTCGAAGAGAGCGCGTCCGGATTAGGCGCGCTAAGTGTATAGCGCGGGAAGAACTGCGTTGCGTAGGTGAAATAGCTGAGGTCGGGCATAACGTCCACTGCGAGGTACGCGAAATCGGTCCCGGGGCGCGGTGAGATAATGACAAATCCAGGGTTCGGTCTTCCGGCGCGGGAAGACGCTCGGAAGCTGATAGATCATGTCGTTCAGCCGCCGATCGAAGTAGACATGCTGCTTGTTGAACGGGCGGTAGGTCACCCAGGCGGACAGCGTCCTCATCATACTGGTACCTCGGCGCGTTCGTGCCGCGAGCGATGTTGTTCTTGTCGGCACGGTTCCAACTAATCCGCGTGTAGTCGGTGTTGATGAAGTCATCCACGTTCACGGTGCCGCGAGTCTGTGCCAGGGACTCGATATAGCGGTCGACCTCGGAATTGTAGAAATCGACAGTAGCTCGCGCGGTCCGCTCGACTGCAGCACGCGATGAGTTGTAGACCCAGGCATCGCGGTTGGTCTTCAGACCGCCCGAGTAAGTCCTGAAGATCGCTCCTGCAGAGTCCTTGTCGCCGATGGGAGGATAGCTAGCGAAGGCGGCGTTGCGCTGGTTAATCCAGTCGCCAGCCTCATTCGGCGTGACTTGCGTCCAGTCCATATCCGCCGATCAGTTCTGTCCGCGATGATAGCAAGCTTTCCTCGCGGGCCAGATAGTCGCCGATATCACGGTAGTGAATCTCAGTACGTCGGGCCTTTCCTCGGGGTCTTAACGAGCAGGGTGATCGCGACGGTGTTGCGGCTGCCGCCGCCGAAGACCTTGCCGCCTTCTCTCCGCGACAGCTCCCCGGCGGTGCGCTGGTTGCCGCGCAGGTTGTAGACGTAGATTGACGTGAACTCATCGGCCAGCGACTTGCGCAGGCCGTCGGCGGTGTTGCCGTCGATGAAGCCGCCGTTGGTGACAAAGCCGACGACTCCCTGGTCCTTGATCCGGTCGCTGGCCCAACGGATCGCCCGGACGTACGAGTCGTAGAGCGAGTTCTTGTTCGTCGCGGTCGACTGCGCCGCATAAGTGCGCAGATCGCTCGTCGAGCGTCGGGTACTTCATGTTCGCATTGTTGTCGTTGCCGCTGGTCTGGCCGACGGAGTAGGGCGGGTTGCCGATGATGACACTGATGTCGAGGTCGCGCTGGCGCACAGGCGCGCTCGTTGTTCGCGCGGAAACCACGATGTCGTCGAAGCCGTCGTCCTCCTCAGCTGGAAGGTGTCGGTGAGCACGATGCCGTCGAACGGCACGTATCGCCACTCGCTTCGGAGATGCCGTCCTGCGGTGCAGTGCCGTGGTAGGTCGGTCTCGATGTTGACCGCGGCGATGTAGTACGCGAGCAGCAGGATCTCGTTGGCGTGCAGCTCCTTGGCGTACTTGCGCAGCAGGTCCTGCGGGCTTGATCAGCCGGACTGGAGCAGCCGCACCATGAACGTGCCGGTGCCGGTGAACGGGTCGAGGATGTGCACGCCCTCGTCGGTGAGGGACGCGCCGAACTCGCTGCGCGAGCACGTCGTCGACGCTGCGGAGGATGAAGTCGACGATCTCGACCGGGGTGTAGACGATGCCGAGCGAGTCGGCGGCTCTGGGAAGGCGGGCGTGAAGAACGTGTCGTAGAGCTCGGTGATGATCTTCTGCTTGCCCTCGGCGTTGTCGATGCCGTCGACGCGCAGCCGGACCGATTCGTAGAACTTCTTCAAGGGTCTCGTTCTCGTCTTGTCGAGGTTCTGCTCGTCGAGCGTGTCGAGCATCCCCTCCATGGTCTGGGCGACGGGTTGTGCTCGGCGAAGTCGTAGCCGCCGAAGAGCGCGTCGAAGACCGGCCGGGTGATCAGGTGCTGGGCGAGCATGTCGATCGCGTCGTCGCGGTGATCCTGTCGTTGAGGTTGCCGCGCAGGCCGTCGAGGAAGTGGTCGAACTCGCTCGCTCACGCCGAGGCGTCGGGTCGTCGAGCAGCGCATTGATCCGGGTGATGTGGCGCTCGGCGATGTCGGCGACGTCCTTGGCCCAGTCCTCCCAGTAGCGGCGGGTGCCGACCTTGGCGACGATCTTGGCGTAGATCGCGTCCCGCCACTCGTCCGAGCCACTGCGAGCGGCAGGGCACGCTGGTAGCGTGGCTGTCGTGCCGTGGTCTTGCTGGGTCCGTCGTCGGCTCCGTCGCCGGATACGCCGACGCCGATGATCTTGATCCGGTCGTCCTTGCCCGGTTGAGGTCGATCCTGTTGACCATCGCGTCGAAGCGCTCGTCGTGCGCCCGCAGCGCCTGGAGGACCTCCCAGACGACCGCGTACGCTTGTTGTCGCTCAGCGCCTCCTCGGGGGTCAGCCCGGACGGGATGCCGATCGGCAGGATGATGTAGCCGAACTGCTTGCCCGGCGCCTTGCGCATGACGCGGCCGACGGACTGGACGATGTCGACGACGGACTTGCGCGGGGTGAGGAACATCACCGCGTCCAGCGCGGGCACGTCGACGCCCTCGGACAGGCAGCGGGCGTTGGTCAGGATCCGGCAGCTGCCTGTCTCGGTCGGCGCCTTCAGCCAGTCGAGCTTCGGTTGCGCTCCAGCGCGTTGAAGGTGCCGTCGACGTGCTGCGACCTCGCATTATCAGCGGCGGCGTAGCGTCGTCGTCACGGTCGTCATCCGGCATCGTGCTGGCCGGTGTAGTCGGCGACGATCTCGCGGAAGATGCTCGGCGATCTGCTTGGAGTTCTTGATGGTGCCGGCGAACGCAACCGCGCGGCGCATCGGCGGCTGTCGTCTGGCTCGAAGCGAGTGTCGCGGTCCCGCGCTTCGCCAGCCCGTTCCAGCAGCCGACGATCTTGGCGGCGTCGTCGAGCCGCAGCTCGCTGTTCTCATCGGCGAGCTGCTGCTGGAACGTCCGCGCCACCTGCTCCTCGTCGACCGCCAGGACCAGCACCTTGTAGTCGGTCGAGCAGCCCCTCGACGGCCTCGCCGAAGCCGAGCCGGTGAAACTCCGGCCCGAAGAGGTCCTCGTCGTCCATCGACGCGAGGACCGCGTTGGCTGCCCCGCCTTCGCCTTGGACGAGTCGTCGTAGATCCGCGGGCGTCGCGGTCATGTACAGCCGCTTGGCGGCGTGCAGGTAGGCGTTGTCGTGCACGCGGACGAACGCGGACTCGTCCTCGCCCGCCAGCGTCGCGCCCGTGGTGCGGTGGGCCTCGTCGCAGATGATCAGGTCGAACTCGGGCAGGCCCGTGCTTCTGCGCCTGGGCGACCACGTCGATGGACTGGTACGTCGAGAAGACCACCGTCAGCTTGCCTGCCCGGCCGCCGCGGTCGGCGAGCCTGGCGTGCGAGCTTCGCCGACGTTCGTCGTGGCTGGCAGCGCAGGTCGACGGCGGGGATGTCCTCCGACGTCTGCCGACCGCCTTGGCCAACCTTCGCGTCGGAGCAGACGGCGAAGGTCCGCAGCGGCACTTCGGCCTCGATCGACCACTCCCGCAGCGACTGGGAGAGGAGCGAGATCGACGGCACGAGGAACAGCACCGGCCCCCCGCGCCCGACGAGCTGCTCGGCGAGGCGCAGCGAGGTGAAGGTCTTGCCGGTGCCGCAGGCCATGATCAGCTTGCCGCGGTCGTGTGGCCGAACCCGGATAGGACGGCGTTCAGCGCCTCCGACTGATGCGGGCGGAGCCGCTTCCTCGGCTTGACCTCCATAGTCTCCGGGATCGACAGGTCGAACAGCGACCAGTCGATGCTGGAGTCCGCGAGATCCATGAACCGCAGGCGGACAACAGGGATCTGCTGGTTCTCGATCGCCTGCTCGGCGTTCCTGCCCCAGTGATCAGTCGTTGAGACGACAACCCGCTCCTTGAACGGGTGCTTGCCCGACTCCGACAGGAACGAGTCGATATCGTCCTTGTAGATCGTTGTCGCCGGGTCATAGAACTTGCACTGGATCGCCGTCAGGTCGCCGGTCTCCCGGTCCCTCGCGACCAGGTCGATCCCGTGGTCCGCGTGCTGCGGGCGCTCGGGCCAGTCCATCCACAGCCACACGTCGTCGAAGCGCTGCGCCCACTGGATGTCCGTCCTGAAGAAGCGGACCATCATCCGCTCGAACTTGTCGCCCTGGTCCCGCGTATCGGTCGCCGACGCGCGGAGCTTCTCGAGGACGTCTTCAAGGGGGCTAGCCGACAAGGGACACTCCAGGCATCGTCGAGCGGATGATCCAAGCAGATAAAGGTCACACTATGCCAGCGAGGTCGCTCAGACGCCAAGAGCCGGAGCGTGGCGGGACCGAGCACCTGAGCGACAAAAGTTCGGCGAGATGGCGGCAAATCGCCTTTCGGCATTGCCGAGCTGCGCGGCGATACGAGCCCTAATGTCAGCGTCGAGGGGTGTATCCGCGCGGAAGGATGGTGGCGTCCCAGGAGCGGTGTAAATGACGTGGACCTGGTTCCTTCGCTGGGGATGTTAGGCGACGGCTACCGACGGTTTCTTCGGGGTCTGCGGCGGCGTGGCTGGTCGGCGGATCGGGGTGGGCGGGTCGAGGAGCTGGCGGCGCAGGTCGTGCAGCAGGCGCAGGCCGGCGTTGGTGGTGGTCACGCCGCGCCAGCCGCGGCGGCGCGGTCCAGGACGGCCCAGACGAGGTTGAGGCAGCTGGTTTCGCCGGGGAGCCGGCCGATGACCTTGACGCGGCGGCGGGTCTCGCCGAAGGTGCGCTCGATGAAGTTGGAGTGCCGGATCCGCTTGTGGTGCTCGAGTCGGGAACCGCAGGTAGCTGGTGAGCTGCTCCCGGTCGGTGAGCAGGCACTTGACGGCGGGGGGTAGAGCGTGCCGTAGGTGCTCGGCGAAGGCGTCGATGCGGGCCTGCACCGCGGCGACGAGCTCGTGCCCGGGCCGGTGCCGGCGGCGGTGAGGGCATCGGTGTCGAAGATCGCCCAGTAGGCGCCGCGGATCTCGTCCTGGGCGGCGGCGGGGATTTGGCGAGCACGTTGCGGCAGCGGTGGATCAGGCATTTTTGGCGCAGTGAGCGGGCCAGTACCGACTCGGCGGCGTTGATCAGCCCGGCGGCGCCGTCGGAGATGACCAGCAGCGGCGGGCGCAGCCCCGGCCGCGCAGCTCATCGAGGAAGTCGCCCCACGCGTCGGCGGACTCGCTGCCGCCGGCGGCCAGCGCGACGAACACCGGCGCGCCGTCGGTGGTGATGCCCCACGCCGCCAGCACCGGCTCGGCCCGGGCGCCGGGGTGCATCTTGAACATCGAGGCGTCCAGGAACAGGTAATCCAGCTGCAGGCCGTCCAGGCGCCGGGACGACCAGGCGGTCGAACTCATCGCCGATCGCCTGGCAGATCCGCGACACCGTCGACTTGTCAGCGCCGCCTCGGCGCCCAGGGCGTCGGCGAGGGTGTTCTCCACGTCGCGGACCGACAGGCCCCGCACGAACCCGGCGATCACCAGCGACTCCAGCGCGTTCGACTTGGTGACGGTCTTGCCGAACAGGCGCGAGGCGAACGCCTCGGTCGTGCCGCGCAGCTTCGGCCGCGCCACCGTCACCGGCCCGGCGGTGGTCTTGACCGTGGCCGGGCAGTAGCCGTTACGCGATCCCGGCCGCGGGCACCTCGACACGGCGGCACGCTGGTAGCGGGCCCGGCCGAGGAACACTTCGACCTCGGCCTCCAGCGCGGTCTGGATGATCAGGCGGGCGCCGAGCCGGGCGACGTCCTCGATCACCTCGCCCAGCTCACGCTCCCCGTCGAACAGGGCGTCGATCTCGGCACGGATCTTCTCGGTAGGCGATACTCGAACAGACACGGGCGTAGTCCTTCCTTCGATGAGTTGGTAGCTCTTGAAGGAACCTACGTCCGTTGTCATTTACACCAGCGGCGGGACACGACCCTTCTCCATTCCCCGATGATCGCGAAGGTGACGGGAAGCCGAGCGTTCGAGCCTGCAATACGGTTGAGCAGCTCCTGAACTTCGCGCTTGCCGTCGGCGTCCCAACTGCCTTGCTCGATGAGGGCCGCGAGCTTGTCGCGCGATTCGGGCCTGCGCAGGAGAACTGTGGCGGCGGTGACTCCCTGGTTGGCCAGGTGGCTGATGCCGGTGGCGGCAGCGTGGCGCTTGACATGGCAGAGCGTGCCATCGCGACCCAGGAGGTCGCAGGGCTCTATCTGTGTCATGCCGGTTGGCCTGATGTCGGTCTTGTCGAGGAGCAGCATCCCGGTGGCCTTGGCTGCGCGGCGGTTGTAGGCATCTTCGGGCTCGCCCGGCCGGTAAGGCACGAGCGTGCTCGGGATCACCAGTCGCTGCAAGTCGCGGTCGAGGGCAGCAAGGAAGTCCGCGTCGACGCGGTAGATCTCACCGTCAGCCAAGACATAGGTGATGCCGTCAATTGGCAGCTCGGCGGACAGCAGGTCCACGACGGGACAGCGATCCAGTTCGTCTTCGGTGTTCGAGAAGAACCGGATGTCCGTTGCCAGGGCATAGCGACTGGCCGCACTGCCCAGCCGGCCAGTGAGTCTGGACTTCACGCCCGGCCACGTGAGAGCCAAGTTCCTGACCGCAAGCTTGCTCGTACGCTCGCCCGCCAGCCGCCAGTGCGTGACGGGGTGGTCGGAATCGGCGTCGCGTGACTCATCGCACCATGCGATATCAACATCGATTGGTCGGCCTACGTCGTCGCTGCCCTGCCAGACCCGCTCGAGCACCGCCTCAATAACCGACTCGTCGGTCTCCGGGACAATGAAGTCGATCCACCCGTGAGACCGGCGATACAGATCTTGGCCGGCTAGATCGACGATTACGTCTGACATCGACTGGAAATCCGAGGTCGAGGAGACGGTCGCGGAAAACTGGAGCGACCTGCCCGCTGCGACTCGGCCAAGCAGCCCGTGCCCGGTGCGGATCCGCGCCCCCACCAGTACATCGGCCAACGTATCGATGCGAGGTATCGCATCTGAGGCAGTGGGCACTGCGGCGGTCAGGCTGGCTCTCCGCAGATTGCCATCCCTGGCGGCAAGCGAAGCCCCGGTCACGCCGATGCCAACCTGCTCCCCGAGTTCGGCGGCGGCCATAGCGTTCAGGGCAGCCAGCAACCCGAATCTGGGTGTCGTGGCTTGGCGGCGAATCCACCGGCTGCCCTGGCCGAAGCACCAGGCCACGAATTGCTCCTTCCCGCCCGCAGAGGTCCGCACGAACAAGATGGCCCCTGATGCCAGGGCTGGAACGACGGTGAGGCCGCCGACGTGGAGTTGATCGCGCAGCAGCACTTGCCAAGCCGGCTCATTCGCGACCGGGGCCCGGACGAGCAGGAGCAGCTGGCGTCGAGGGTTGGCCCGGTTGCCTGCGTGAACGTGGCGTCCGCGCCCGCGACGAACCACCTGGTGGTTTCGTCCGCGTCGACGCTGGCGGTCACTGCGGTGGCCGGTGACATGACGGTCGGCTTGAGAAGAAGCGCTGTCAGGTCGACAGCCACACCCGCCTCGTCGCGTAGGTCACTCGTGAGAGGTGCTGCGACTGGGACCAGCTCTGCTGGCACATCTGGTCCGTTGGTGGGCTCAAGCACGGACTGCTCCGGAATCTTGCGAGGGATTGTTCGTGATGCGGTTCTCAAGTGTACTGAGTCGAGAACACCCTCGTGGGAGAATCCCGAACGCAGCCGTTCCCACCAAAGAACACGTCGACTAGGGTCACAGGCATGGCGGCCATGTACACGTTGCTCGCAGGGGCCACATCCGTCGGAGAGCGGATACGTCGGCTCATGGATGACCGGGGCATGACGCTCGGCGAATTGAACCGACAGTCCGGGATCGCCAAGGGGTACCTTTCCGAGCTGATTAACAAGGACGAAACCAACCGAAGAAAGCCATCTGCGGAGACGCTGTACGCGATTGGCACGGTGCTCGGAGCTTCTGTCGCGGACCTGCTAGGGAAGACCAGGCCGGCGGACGAAATGTCGTCGTGGCCGCCTGGTCTGGCCGAGTATGTGAAGGTCGGCAACGTTCCACCGCAAGAGGCGCGAATGCTGGCTAGTATTAGCGCTCGCGGGCGAACCCCCACCACCCCGGAAGACTGGAAGGCTGTCCACCGGATGATCGTGATGTACTCAGCAGACGACCATTGACGGCCGCCCTTGGACCCAATGCCGACGTCCTCGCACTGTGCGCTGAGCATGCTGACGATGACCCGGATCGTCTGATCCTGCGGCTATGCCGCGAGCTGCTTGATCAATGTCCTGTCGATGCTGGGCCAACGCGGCTGGATGTCCTGGGCTCAATTCGCGGCGTTCGCCGATGCCGCCGACGGCCGATCGACCCGCGAGCAGAATGTTCGGGCTTGCTGGTGGCTAATGACGGCGGATACGAGATCACCGTCCATTCAGAGGAGCCCGTCGAGCGGCAGAACTTCTCCATAGCCCACGAGATTGTCCACACCTATTTCAAGGATGCCTGCCCAAGTCTGCCCGCTATCACCTGCGCAGGAACTCCTGTGCGACATCGGAGCCGCGGAGCTGACGATGCCATCTGAGCGATTCGCCGCCAGAATCGCTCAGCGCGGCTTGACGTTAGCCGGTATCGATCAGTGCGCCGAGGAGTTCGCGGTCTCTTTCGAAGCAGCGGCTCGCCGCGCCGTTAGCCTCACGGCCCTTCCCGCGTGCGTACTGGTAGCCGCGGCCGCCCTGGCCGACGCTCACCACATTCCAGCACAGCATCGTTCCGGCCGCGGTCGGCCAACACTACGAGTCGTCAAGTCCTGGTACTCCCAAAGCTGGCCGGCGGAGGTCAAGTTCGACAACGTCACCGTGCGACCCGGATCTCTCGTGGCTCAGGCATACGTTCACAGGGACCAACGGCATGGACGTACCGGGCTTGGTGTCGGTGTCGGCTCTGGCCTCTACAGGGTCGAGGCGCGGGGATACGCCTACCAGCTGCCTGACAACCCAGCGCACCAGCAGGTCGTCGCACTCGTGCGCGATAAAGACCCGGCATGAAGTGGTGGCCTGGGTTCCGCGTATGTTCCGGGAACAGTGATTCGGAGCCGCATCCTGCGGCATCTGGCTGCGCAGGCCTTCGACCTCTCATCTGGCGACTCCGCAGGTCAGCCTGCATTTGGCCAGTTCACGGCATGCGCCCCCAGCAGGATTCGAACCTGCGCACACGGCTCCGGAGGCCGTTGCTCTATCCCCTGAGCTATGGGGGCTGGCGCATCGATATCCCCGCGCGGGACGGCCCCGGCGGGGCCTGAGCAAGGGTACCAGTCAGAAGGTTCTCCGGGACACGTGCGCGATCTGCGAGCGTGGAGCGGCGTCTGCCGGTAGCCTCACGCCCGTGACACAGGGACTCGGGCGGGTGCTGGTTGTCGATGACGATGAGGTCATCAGGCAGCTCATCGCCGTCAACCTGACCCTTGAGGGCTTCGAGGTCTTCACCGCGGTCGACGGGCAGGACTGCCTGGACCGGGTCGAGCGACATCAAGCCCGACGTGATCACCCTCGACGTGATGATGCCGAGGCTGGACGGCTGGGTGACGGCAACGCAACTGCGCCGGAATCCGCAGACGGCTGGGATCAAGGTCGTCCTGATCACCGCCCGCGCGCAGGAGGACGACAGGGACCGGGGCCGGCAGGTTGGCGTCGACGCTTACCTGACCAAGCCGTTCGACCCGGCCGAGATGATCCGCGTGGTCCGCGAGCTGGCCGGCGCCCCGAGCAGCGCCTTCGACTGAGGCGCGGCGGTCAGCCCGACATGATCCCCGGCGATATCGGCGCCGAGATCACCCGCCTGCTGCGGGCGGCGGTCGCGGCCGGCGAGCTGCCCGAGCAGGCGGCCGCGGGCTATCGGCCGCCGGAACCTGGCGGCCGGCCCCGGCCCAGGCCGACGGCGGCCCGGGTACGCTATGCCACCTCGCTGCCGCTGGCGGTCGCCAGCATGGCGGGCCGCGCCGCTGAGCCCGTCGCCGAGCGCTGCTCGCGGCCGGGTTGGCCGAGGTGCCGTGGGTCAGCGCCGCGCGGGTGACCGGCGACGGCTACCTGACGATCACCGTCACGCCCGGCCACCTCGCTGCCCTGCCCGCCAGGATCGTCGCCGCGGGCCCGGCTGCCGCGCGGAGCGACGCCCTGGCGGGCACGCCGGCTGACCGCGCCCGAGCCTGCCGGACCTCGCGCGCCGCGGCGGACTGGGAGCAGGCCTGGCGAGACCAGCGCGACGCGCTGTGCGGCCGCATGGCGGAGGCCGCCGGGGCCGATGTTCTCTTTATTGACGCCCAACGAAAAGCTATCCGGGCATCGCACCCGCCAGGCCGCCCTGATCAGGTGCCGGCCGCAGTGGCGTATCACGGGGCTGATGCCGTCCGGTACGCCCTGGCCAGGACGGCGGCACCGCGCCCTGGTGCGATCGAGCGGCAACTCGGCCGCCCGCTCGACCTGGCCAACCCGTTCGTCCTTGTCAGGTACGCCCACGCCGACGCCGCATCAACGTTGCGCTGGGCGGCCGAGCTGGGGCTTGCGGTCGGCCGCGCGCCCGGTCAGGCTGCTGCGGCCGCTCGGACCGCTTCCGCCCGATCGGGCCCCCGGTCAGGATTCCGCGCCGGGCCCCGGACTGCTACCGCCCGAACTCGTGCTCATCGACGCGATGTCCTGGCTGCCAGAACGCGTCGCCGCAGCCGCTCGCCACGCCGGCCGGCCGAGCTCGCGGCGTATCTTGAGCACCTGGCCGGAGCCTGGCTTGACTGCAACGAGCGCTGCCCGGCCCTGCCGTTCCGCGGCACCGCGGCACCGGCGGATCAAGACCGGAGCCTGGTCGCGGCCAGGCTCGGTCTCGCAGACGCGGCGCGCGTCATTCTCGCGGCTGGGCTGGGTCTGCTCGGGATTGTCCGCGCCGGCGCAGGATGTGATCGAAGCGGCGGACCGTGGCCAGCCGACTGCTCTTGTCAGAAACTCCTGGTTAATTAATTTCGGCCTGATCTTGAACCCCCGCGGACGGCGCTACAGGATTTCTTCCTGCGCGAGGTTCAAGAATGAGTGAAGCGGGTATCGCATGCCGTGTAAGCCCCCAAGGCGTCGACGATCTCGGCGTAGCTCAACCCCCATGAGCCGGGCAGTAACCCACCAGGCAGACTCTGCCGGCCCAGAGCTTTCCGGAGTCCAGTGTTCGCAACTTTGACGGCGTCCCAGGCTGTTGAGCTGAGCGACGGCAGTGCTCGGACGCGGCCAGAGGTCCAGAAGGAATGCCGTGACCGCATGTTGGTGTTAGACTGTGCGAGGCACCAGACGCTCCCGTCCCGGGGCGAGGTGCGTATCCGCATCCCGTCAGGCCAACTTTCAGTGCGCAGTGCGCGGGTTGCTCTCGGTGACATTCATCTGTCGGGAGACATTCAGACGCACGCGCCTGGCTCACGGCCCGGACCGAGCATGCTCGCGGCGCCGTCAGCGACCAGGCAGGCACGGGAGATGGCGGATTGCACGATGACCGGCCTGGCCGTCAGGGTGCGGCCAGAGCGAAACGCCGTGGCGCTGGCTGCGGGCGGTCGCCGCTGGTGACCTCATATCTTGGAAGGACCCTTGTGACCGAAACTACCAATCTGTTCCCGGACTCGGCCGAGCCGACGTCGACCGATACGACGGGGTCATGTTCGACGCGGCCAGCAGGCTCACCGGAGTCCGCGCGGCGGGGACTTCCGCAGGAACAGACCGGCGCGGTACGCTCCTGGCCTGGCAGCACTGCCGCTCAGATGACGCGCCCGCGAACAGGCGGTGACGGCGGCAGTTGCCGGCGATGCGTCTGCCGGATCTGCAGCGACTCGCGCAGTCACTCGGCATCGCCGGGGTCGGCCGGATGCGCAAGGGCCAGCTGATCGCAGCGATCGAAGAGCGCCAGCGCGGCGGCGCCGTCGCCAGTGCCGTCAGTGGTGCTGGCACGGCCCGGCTGCCGTCGGACCTGCCGCGGCCCTGCCGGTGGCGGGGGCGTACGGGTCGGCGCCGGTCCGGGGAATCAGGACGAAGCAAGTGGAAACTCAGTCAAGCGGAGCGCGCCTGCGGGAGCCGGCGCTAACCGCCCCTTTGAGCAGGACGCCATGGAATCAGAAGGATCAGGGCAGCTCAGCATGGTCAGCGACGGACACCGTCAGGGCCCGGCGCGTTCGCGCCGCCGGCCGACCGGGTGGCCGGGACTGCCTCGGGTCACGAGCGGAGCGGCGAGGCGGCCAACGGTGCCGACTCCGGCCGCGCGCAGGCGAGCCCGGTCGGCGGGACTGCCGATGCTGGCGGGCCGGTCGGCCAGGACAGGGCCGATCAGGACCGGGACGCATCAGCGACCGGGCGACGCAGGACAGGCCTGCTCC
The DNA here is from genome assembly GCA_963720595.1 of uncultured Actinomycetota bacterium. Taxonomy (GTDB): domain Bacteria; phylum Actinomycetota; class Actinomycetes; order Streptosporangiales; family Streptosporangiaceae; genus Chersky-822. The sequence goes on from CAVRFY010000002.1 coordinate 1,116,531, forward strand.
GGACAGGCCCGCTCAGGACAATGGCGTCCAGGACAGGGTTGGCCAGGATCGGCCGGGTCTCGACGCAGCTCAGGGCGGCGGCCAGGACGGCGATCCAGGCGCGGGCAGGCGCGGCGACCAGGAGCGCGAGCGGACAGTCAGCGCGGCGACCGGCGCAGCCGCGCAACGGCCGCAGGGACGAGGCGCCAGGGCCGCTGCCGACGGCGGCGATCAGGCTCGCGAGCCAGGCCGCGGTGACCAGCAGGGCGCGCGGGACCAGCAGGGCCGCGACTCAGGCCGTGGCGACCAGCAGGGCCGTGGCGACCAGCAGGGCCGCGACATCAGGCCGTGGCGACCAGCAGGGCCGCAGGCGACCAGCAGGGCTATCGCGACAATGGCGGCCGTGACGACGACCGGGACGGCCAGAGCCGGCGGAGCAGGGACCGCGACCGGTTCCGCAACCGCAACCAGGCGGCACGAACCGGCGCCGCGAGCGCGGTGTCGGCAACGAAGTCCGAGCCGGTGATCACCGAGGACGACGTGCTGATCCCGATCGCGGGAATCCTCGACGTCCTCGACAACTACGGTTTCGTGCGGACGACCGGCTACCTGCCCGGTGCCAACGACGTGTACGTCTCGTTGTCCCAGGTCCGCAGGCACGGCCTGCGCAAGGGTGACGTGATCGAGGGCGCCATCCGCCAGCCTCGCGAGGGCGAGCGGCAGGGAGAAGTTCAATGCCCTGGTCAGGCTGGACAAGGTCAACGGGCTCGACCCGGAGGAGTCGAAGACTCGGGCCGACTTCTCCAAGCTCGTCCCGCTCTACCCGCAGCAGCGGCTGCGCCTGGAGTCCGACCCGACGATCATGACGACCAGGATCATCGACCTGATCAGCCCGATCGGCAAGGGCCAGCGCGGCCTGATCGTCTCGCCGCCGAAGGCGGGCAAGACGATGATCCTGCAGGCGATCGCCAACGCGATCACCAAGAACAACCCCGAGTGCCACCTGATGGTCGTTCTCGTCGACGAGCGTCCCGAGGAAGTCACCGACATGCAGCGCTCGGTCAAGGGCGAGGTGATCCACTCGACCTTCGACCGGCCGGCGGAGGACCACACCATGGTCGCCGAGCTTGCCATCGAGCGGGCCAAGCGGCTGGTCGAGATGGGCCACGACGTCGTCGTGCTGCTCGACTCGATCACCAGGCTCGGCCGCGCCTACAACCTCGCCGCACCGGCGAGCGGCCGGATCATGTCCGGTGGCGTCGACTCCACGGCGCTGTACCCGCCGAAGCGGTTCTTCGGCGCGGCGCGGAACATCGAGCACGGCGGCTCGCTGACGATCCTGGCCACGGCGCTGATCGAGACCGGGTCGCGCGCGGACGAGGTCATCTTCGAGGAGTTCAAGGGCACCGGCAACATGGAGCTGCGGCTCCGCCGCGAGCTGGCCGACAAGCGGATCTTCCCCGCGATCGACGTGGACGCATCGGGTACCCGCAAGGAAGAGCTGCTGATGACGCCGGAGGAGCTCAAGATCGTCTGGCAGCTCCGCCGGGTGCTGCACGCGCTCGAGCCGCAGCAGGCGCTTGAGGTCCTGATGGAGCGGATGAAGGAGACCAAGAGCAACGCCGAGTTCCTGCTGCACGTGCAGAAGACGACGGTGGCCTCCTAGCCCGGTCGCTTAGCCCGGACTAGGACCCGAGCCGTTCCCGGCCCGTCCGGCGAGCGGGAATCTGCAGGCCTGCCTGCCTGTTGACGATGTGGCACACTGGTGTGCCAGACAAGTGCGGTACCGGTTCACGTCTCCCGCGATGCGGGGGTTCCGGGGGTCGCCCCCCGGGCCGCAAGGCGACCCGGCGACCGCCGGAACCAGGAGAGAACATGAAGCGCGACATTCACCCCGATTACGTGGTGACGCAGGTGACCTGCACCTGCGGGAGCACCTTTACGACCCGCAGCACGGCGAAGAACGGGCAGATTCACGCCGATGTCTGCTCGAACTGCCACCCGTTCTACACCGGCAAGCAGAAGATCCTCGACACCGGCGGCCGGGTCGCCAGGTTCGAGCGCCGGTTCGGCAAGCAGGACAAGTAGGGCGGCACAACCCCGCCGCATCTCGCCAGGCTCGGCCCGGGCCCATCGAGCCATGCGAGCCCGGGCCCTCGGTCCGGGCTCGCGGCACGATCCCGAGGAGGTAAGCAGTGCTGGAACGGCTTGCCGACCTCGCCGCGGAGCACGCGCAGCTCGAGCGCGACCTGGCTGACCCTGCCGTCCACGCCGATCAGGACAAGGCCAGGACGCTGGGCAGGCGGTACAGCGAGCTCACCCCGATCGTGCAGGCGTACTCGCAGTGGCGGCAGGTCAGCGACGACGAGGCGGCTGCCGATCGAGCTCTCGGGCGAGGACTCCTCGTTCGCCGCCGAGGCGGAGCAGCTCGCCCGCCGCAAGGAAGAGCTCGAGCAGCGGCTCGAGCACCTGCTCGTGCCGCGCGACGCGCTCGACGCCAAGGACGTCATCCTCGAGATCAAGGCGGGGGAGGGCGGCGAGGAATCGGCGCTGTTCGCCGCCGACCTGCTGCGGATGTATCTGCGATACGCCGAGCGGCAGGGCTGGAAGACCGAGATCCTGGACGCCACCGGCACCGGGCTCGGCGGCTACAAGGACGTGACCGTCGCGGTCAAGGCGGCCGGGCGGGGCAGCCTGGCCGGGACTGCCGGACGGCGCCTGGTCGCTGCTGAAATACGAGGGCGGCGTGCACCGCGTGCAGCGGGTACCCGTCACCGAGTCGCAGGGCAGGATCCACACCTCGGCCGCGGGCGTGATGGTGATGCCGGAGGCCGACCCGGTCGAGATCAGCATCGACCCGAACGACCTGCGGATCGACGTGTTCCGCTCTTCGGGTCCTGGCGGCCAGAGCGTGAACACCACCGACTCCGCGGTGCGGATCACGCACCTGCCGAGCGGCATCGTCGTCTCCTGCCAGAACGAGAAGAGCCAGCTGCAGAACAAGGAGGCGGCGCTGCGCATCCTGCGCGCCAGGCTGCTGACCGCCGCGCAGGAGGAGGCCGACGCGCAGGCGTCCGCCGACCGCCGCAGCCAGGTCGCCACCGTCGACAGGTCGCAGCGGGTCAGGACCTACAACTACCCGGAGAACCGGATCTCCGACCACCGGGTCGGGTTCAAGGCCTACAACCTGGACCAGGTGCTCGACGGGGACCTGGACGCCGTCATCGCCGCGCTGGTCGATGCCGACCGGGCGGACAAGATGGCCGCCGCCCGGTGACGCGAGGCCCGGTGACGTGATGGTGGCCGCCGATGAGCCTGCTGATGACCGAGATCGCCGTCGCGGTGGCGCGGCTGGCCGAGGCGGGGGTCGAGTCGCCGCGCGCCGACGCGGAGCTAATGGCGGCGCACCGGCACGGCGTAGCCGCAGCCGAGCTGAACCTGGTCGCCGACGCCGACTTCGACCCGAGGTTCTGGGACGACGTCGCGCGCCGCGAGGCGCGCGAGCCGCTGCAGCACATCACGGGCCTGGCGTACTTCAGGTACCTCGAGCTCGACGTCGGACCCGGCGTCTTCGTGCCGCGGCCGGAGACTGAGGTGATGACCGGATGGGCGATCGACCGAGCTGACCGAGATGGACGTCGCGGAGCCCGTTGTCGCTGATCTGGGCACTGGTTCGGGCGCGATCGCGCTTGCCATCGCGCAGGAGGTGCCGAGGGCGCGCGTGCATGCCGTGGAGGGCGACCCGCTCGCCAGACCATGGACCGAGCGGAACATCGCTCGCTGCGCCGAGGCGGCGCCGCACACCCGCGGGCGGGTCACGTTGCACGCGGGAGATTTCCGCCGGCGCGCTGCCCGGGTTGGACGGCGCGGTCGACCTGGTGATCAGCAACCCGCCGTACATTCCCGGTCGGAGCGGTCGTGCCGCCGGAGGTCGGCGAGTACGAGCCGTCGGCCGCGCTGTACTCAGGCGCCGACGGGCTCGACGCGATCCGGGTGGTCGAGCAGGTCGCCAGGCGGCTGCTGCGGCCCGGCGGCCGGGTGGCGGTCGAGCACGGAGCACCGCAGGGTGCCGGGGTGTACTGGGTCTTCGCCGAGGAGAACGGCTGGAAAGAGACCCGGAATCACGCGGACCTGGCCGGGCTCGACCGGTTCGTGACCGCGATCTGGCCGTGACGGGCGTGCCGCTCGCCGCACACCCGGCCCGTGGCAGGATGATCAGCGATCTGAGCAATCCGCGAGGCGAGCGGGAGACGCGCTATGAGTGAGATCTTCGACTGCGCCGACGAGACGCAGCGTGCCGCTGGCATCGAGGCTGCGGTCGCGGCCGTGCTCAAGGGCGCGCTTGTCGTGCTGCCGACCGACACGGTGTACGGGATCGGCGCCGACGCGTTCCGGCCTGCGGCGGTGGACCAGCTGCTGATCGCCAAGGGCCGCGGCAGGCAGATGCCGCCGCCGGTGCTGGTCGGGTCGGTGCGTGCCGCGAGCGCGCTGGTGGAGGACCTCGGCCCGTACGGGCAGGAGCTGATCGACGAGTTCTGGCCGGGCGGGCTGACCCTGATCTGCCGGGCCAGCCGGTCGCTGAAGTGGGACCTCGGCGAGACCAAGGGCACCGTCGCCGTGCGGATGCCGCAGCATCCGGTGGCGCTCGACCTGCTGGCACAGACCGGGCCGATGGCGGTGAGCAGCGCGAACCTGACCGGGCAGCCGGCCGCCACGACGGCAGAGGCCGCTCGTGAGCAGCTGGGCGACTCGGTGGAGATCTACCTGGACGGCGGGCCGTGCGACGCGAGCACCCCGTCCACGATCGTCGACCTGACCGGCGACATGCCCCGGCTGCTGCGCGCCGGCGTCGTCTCGATCGGGCGGCTGCGCGAGGTCGCCGCCGTCGCCATGGGCCCGGACTGACCGGCACCGGACCGATTCAGACAGGCGGGACACCTTCGGCTGCTCGGGTGCCATAGAGTTGATCCGATGTCTGAGCATCTCCGGGCCAGGTGAGCGCGGTGCGCGAGTACCTGCCTCACCCTGCTCGTCGCGACGGCGGTTACGTATCTGCTGACACCGCTGGTCCGACGGCGGCGATACAGGTTCAGCGTGGTCATCCCGGCTCGCGATCGTGACGTGCACGCAGCGCCGATCCCCCGGATGGGCGGCTCGCCATGTTCGTCGGCGTGGCGGCCGGCCTGCTCGTGGCCAGCCGACTCGTCTGGCTGCGCAGGACCTTCTACGAGAGCGGGTTCCACGGCGACGGCCTGGTCGCTCGGACTGCTCGGCGCCGGCGGGCCTGATCGTCATCGTCGGGATCATCGACGACCGCTGGGGGATCGGCGCGATCGGCAAGCTGGCCGGCCAGGTCGTCGCGGCCGGGATCCTGTTCGCGAGCGGCGCCAGGCTGTGGAGCTTCCCCGAGCCGCAACAACCACTTGTTCAGCCTGACCCAGAACGAGTCGGTCGTGCTGACCATCCTGGTGGTGGTGGCGACCATCAACGCGGTCAACTTCATCGACGGCCTGGACGGGCTGGCCGCGGGGATCGTGTTCATCGCCGCGATCTCGTTCTTCGCCTACTACTACTCGCTGACCAAGGTCGTCGGCCTGTCGGCCGAGGCCGTGCCGGCGCTGGCCGCGATCGTGCTGGCCGGGGCGTGCCTGGGGTTCCTGCCGCACAACTTCCATCCCGCCAGGATCTTCATGGGCGATACCGGGTCGATGCTGCTCGGCCTGCTGCTCGCCTACGTGCCGATCAGCGCGATCAACTCGCTGGACTACACGAGCCTGAACTACAAGGCGAACAGGTACGCGGAGATCCTGCCGCTGCTGCTGCCTGCCGCGGTCATGGTGATCCCGTACGTCGACATGCTGCGCGCCGTGATCAGGCGGACCAGGGCTGGCCAGTCGCCGTTCGCGGCTGACCGCAAGCACCTGCACCACACGATGCTCGAGATCGGGCACTCGCACCGCTCCAGCGTGCTGATCCTGTACGCCTGGGCGGCGCTGTTCTCTGCCGCGGTGGTCGGGCTGTCGATCGCCACCGTGCAGCCTGGCCGTACTGGTCTGGATCACCCTGGCGGCCGTGTTGGCGCTCGCGCTGCTGTCGATCCCGAAGCTGCGCTGGTGGGAACGGAACCGGCCGGAGTCTGCGGCGAGGGGGAGCCGAATGCCGGCCGCCACGCAGCCGGCCGCCACGCAGCCGGGCGACCAGACTGCGCCCGTTCCCGTGCTGGCAAGCCGGCCGACCTTCCTCGCAGAGTCCGCACCGCCCGGCCAATGGCCCGCGGAGGCTGGCACGGACGGAAACGGGGCGGTCCGCCTGCCGGAGAATGGCTCGTCAGTCCGCTGGCCCGGTGACCAGGCCGACGGGGACCGTGCTCAGTTCTCCGCGCGCGGGCAGGCTGCCGGGGAGTCCGTGCCGCCGTTCGAGCCGCCGGCGGCGGCCGAGCCCGCGGCACAGCCGGTCGCCAGGGCATCAGGCAGCATCATTCCGTGATCCCCGCCCTTGGGCATCCCGCCCGCGGGTATCCCGCCGCTGGGAATGGACCTCGCCGCAGCCCGTCACATCGGTTGCATTCATCAGGTCCGGTGACCTGGTGAGGCCAAGGCCGGAGAGCTTGTGATATATTTCACGAGCAGCCGCACACCGTCGGCTGCGTGGTCCGTGATACGTTTCGGACGCCTGGCAGCACGGGTTTCCCGCTGCCGCCTGAGCCGTCAGGACGTGACCGGGACACTCCCTCACGGCAATGTACGAGCCGGCCGGCCGACAGGCTGGCCGCCCTGTCCCTCCGGAGTTTGAAAACTGATGCTGGCGAACTACGCCCAGATCACCCGCCGGTCGACGATGACCACGGCGGCGGTGGGCGCGGTCATGATCGTCGTCGCCGTGGCCGTCGGCGGGACCAAGGGGCTGCTCGGGGCCGTTCTCGGGGCCGCCCTCGTCGCCGTCTTCTTCGCGATCAGCGTGGTGGCTGTCGGCCGGGCCGCCCGCCGCAGCCCGCAGGCGATGTTCGTCACCGCGATGACGACCTACATCGTCAAGATCCTGCTGCTGATGTTCTTCGTGGCCCGGTTCGCCGGGACCACCGCATTCAACTCGCGACTGTTCGGGCTGACCGCGCTGGTCTGCATCCTGGCCTGGTCGGGGTCCCAGGTGTACTGGTCGATGCGGCTGAAGACGCCGTATGTAGAACCCACCGGACGGTGATGAGCCGTGCGGGAATGCGGGGGCGAGGCGAGGCGTAGTGCCGGACGATTCGCAGAACGCCGGCTGGTCCATCTTCGGCTACCTGATCTCCGGCATGGTCTTCTATGGCGGCGTCGGCTGGCTGATCGCGCGCTGGACGCACATCGCCGTGCTGTTCCCGGTCGGGGCGCTGGTCGGGCTCGGCATCGGGGTCTTCGCCGTCATCTACAAATACGGCAGGCAATAACCCGCAGACCCGCTGTCGGCCGTGCCGCCGCGCCCGGTTACGCTCGCCTGACCGCTGGCGCGCTGGCATCGGCCGGCGCGCTGTCGCCTGGCTGGAAGGAACCACCCTGTGACGATGAGTCGCAGCACCGTTGTGCACGATGCTGGAGGAGGCCGCGTTGGCCGCTGACGTGATCGCTTTCGCCACGGCGCACTGCCCGAACCCGGAGCTGTCGTCGCACCTGCAGTCCGGCTGCGGTTACCCGGCGCCCAGCTACCCGGGCAGCTTCACCTATGGTCCGCTGTTTCAGATCGGCTCGTTCACTTTTAACAAGCCCATGCTGCTCGCCGTCATCTGCATGGTCGTCGTCCTAGGGTTCTTCTGGTCCGCGTTCGCGAGGCCGAGGCTAGTGCCGCGGGGCGCTCAGAATCTCGGCGAGCTTGGCATCTTGTTCGTTCGTGACGAGATCCTGCGGCCGATGATGGGCAAGCGCGGCGACGGGTTCCTGCCGTTCCTGGTCGCGCTGTTCTTCTTCATCTGGGTCATGAACATCATGGAGATCATCCCGGCGGCGCAGTTCCCCGCGGCGTCGGAGATCGCCTTCCCAGCGGCGCTGATGCTCATGGTCTACGGCACCTACACCTACCTCGGCATCAAGAACCAGGGGCTGGTCGGTTACTTCAGGAACATGATCCCGACGCGGCGTCCCAGCGGGAATCCTCGTCATCCTGGCGCCGGTGGAGATCCTGCAGTACATCATCGTCCGGCCGTTCACGCTCATGGTCCGGCTCTTCGCGAACATGTTCGCGGGGCACATCCTGCTGCTGGTGTTCACGCTCGCGACCTGGTACCTGATCAGCGCCGGCATCGGGCTGCTGTGGAGCGCCACGTCCTTTGTCCTGACCGTTGTCCTGACCGCCTTCGAATTGCTGATCCAGGCGCTGCAGGCCTACATCTTCACGATCCTGACCGCACAGTACATCGGCGGCTCGCTGGAAGCGGGGCACTGAGATGAGCGGAATGGGAAGCCAGGCGACCGGTGCGGAAGCCGGAGGCCGGCCCTTGGTTCACCTAGATGCCGGGGGAATGTCCGCCGGCTTGACCGCAAAGGAAAGCGAACATGCTTGAGCTTTTTCATCACGTACTCGCCGCGACCAACAACAACACCGTGCTCAGCATCAACATCGGCGCGGTGGCCTACGGTCTGGCAGCGATCGGCCCCGGCATCGGCATCGGCCTGATCTTCGGCCATGGCGTCGAGGCGATGGCCCGCCAGCCGGAAGCTGCGGGCATGATCCGGTCGAACATGTACATCGGCTTCGCGCTGACCGAGGCGCTGGCCTTGATCGGAATCGTGATTCCGTACATCTTCCACTACTCGCCGCTAACCTAGAACGCCCTCGTGCCAAGGAGTCCAGTAGAGATGCCGTCCAAGATCCTGGCAGCCGCTCCCAACCCGCTGATCCCGCACTGGCCCGAGCTGATCATCGGCGCGGTCGCGTTCCTGATCGTGTTCGCGCTGTTGGCGAAGGTGCTGATGCCGCGGATCAGCACGACACTTGCCGAGCGCACCGACGCGATCGAGGGCGGGCTGAAGCGCGCCGACGAGGCGCAGGCCGAGGCGAACGAGGTACTCAAGCGATACCGCGCCCAACTGGCCGATGCCAGGCACGAGGCCGCCAGGCTGCGCGAGCAGGCCAAGGAAGAGGCGGCGCAGATCGTCGGCGCAGGGCAGGGCCGACGGCGTGGCCGAGCGGGAGCGCATCATCGCGTCGGCCAACGCCCAGATCGAGGCGGACCGGCAGCAGGCGCTGACCACGCTGCGCGCCGAGGTCGGCAGCCTCGCGGTCGAGCTGGCCAGCCGGATCGTGGGCGAGTCGCTGGCCGATGAGGCCAGGCAGTCGCGGATGGTCGACCGCTTCCTGGGCGAACTGGAGCAGGAGACCGCGGGCAGGGCCGTGAGCCGATGAGAGGCACGAGCAGGTCGTCGCTCAGCTGCGGCCAAGGAGCGGCTGTCGGCCGCGCTGGCCGGGGGCACGGCCGAGCAAGCCAACCAGATCGGCGCGGAATTGTTCGCGGTGGCGGGCCTGCTCGACAACGAGCGAGGGCTGCGCCGCAGCCTGTCGGATCCCTCCCGTGACCGGGCCGCGCGCGTCGGACTCGCGCCGCGCGCTGCTCGCCGGGAAGATCTCGGCCGGCACCCTGGACCAGGTGAGCGACCTGGTCGCGGGCCGGTGGTCGGAGCCAGGCGACCTGGCCGACGCGGCCGAGGAACTCGCGGTCCTGGCGATCGCCGAGGCCGCCGACGGCGACGGGAAGCTGGACGACCTCGAGGACGAGCTGTTCAGGTTCGGCCGGATCGTCCAGGGCAATCCCGACCTCCGGGCGGCGCTGTCGAACCAGTTCGTGCCGGCCCAGGGCCGCATCGACGTGGTGACCGAGCTGGTCGCGGGCAAGGTCAGCGGACCGGCACTGCGGCTGATCACCCAGGCGGCCGGCGCATCCGAGGGGACGTAGCCTGGATGCAGCACTCGAGGCCTACGCGAGCCTCGCCGCCGAGCTGCGCGAGCGCCTGATCGCCGAGGTGCATGTCGCGGCGCCGCTGACCGGCGAGCAGCGGAGCAGGCTGGCGGCGGCGCTGGTCGCCGCCTACGGGCACGACGTGCACCTGAATGTCGTGCTCGACCCGGAGCTGCTCGGCGGGCTGTACGGTGCGCATCGGCGACGAGCTGATCAACGGCAGCGTCGCGAGCCGGCTGGCCGAACTGCGCCGCGACCTGGCCGCATGACCGGCCGCCCGCGGCCGGCCTCGAAGACCACTGACGGCAAGAACCAGACGAGGAAGACGCGAGGAAGATGACGGAGCTGACTATCCGGCCCGAGGAGATCAGGGACGCCCTGGCGCATTTCGTCGAGGCGTACGAGCCGGGCGCCGCCGCGACCGAGGAGGTCGGCACCGTCGCGGAGTGCGGCGACGGCATCGCCAGGGTCGAGGGTCTGCCCTCGGCGATGGCGAACGAGCTGCTCGAGTTCGAGGACGGTACCCGCGGCCTGGCGCTGAACCTGGATGTCCGCGAGATCGGCGTGGTCATCCTCGGCGACTTCAGCAAGGTCGAGGAGGGCCAGCGGGTCAAGCGGACCGGCGAGGTGCTCTCGGTGCCGGTCGGCGACGCCTACCTCGGCCGCGTCGTCGGGCCGCTCGGCCAGCCGCTGGACGGCAAGGGCCCGATCGAGACGACCGAGCGGCGCGCGCTTGGAGCTGCAGGCGCCGACGGTGGTGCAGCGCCAGCCGGTGAAGGAGCCGCTGCAGACCGGCATCAAGGCGATCGACGCGATGACGCCGATCGGCCGCGGCCAGCGCCAGCTGATCATCGGCGACCGGCAGACCGGCAAGACGGCGATCGCGATCGACACGATCATCAACCAGCGGGCGAACTGGGAGTCCGGCGACCCGGCTCGCCAGGTGCGCTGCATCTATGTGGCGATCGGCCAGAAGGGCTCCACGATCGCGCAGGTCCGCCAGTCGCTGGAGGACGCGGGCGCGATGGAGTACACCACGATCGTCGCCGCTCCGGCGTCCGACCCGGCTGGCTACAAGTACATCGCCCCCTACACCGGCTCGTCGATCGGCCAGCACTGGATGTACCAGGGCAAGCACGTCCTGATCATCTTCGACGACCTGACCAAGCAGGCCGAGGCCTACCGCGCGATCTCGCTGCTGCTGCGCCGGCCGCCGGGCCGCGAGGCCTACCCGGGCGACGTGTTCTACCTGCACTCGCGGCTGCTCGAGCGCTGCGCGAAGCTCTCCGACGAGCTTGGCGGCGGGTCGCTGACCGGCCTGCCGATCATCGAGACCAAGGGCAACGACGTCTCGGCGTACATCCCGACCAACGTCATCTCGATCACCGACGGGCAGATCTTCCTGGAGACCGACCTGTTCAACTCCGGCGTCCGTCCCGCGATCAACGTCGGCATCTCGGTGTCCAGGGTCGGCGGCAACGCGCAGACCAAGGCGATGAAGAAGGTGGCGGGCGGCCTGAAGCTGAGCCTGTCGCAGTTCCGCGACCTGGAGGCGTTCGCCGCCTTCGCCTCCGACCTGGACGCCGCCTCCCGCGCTCAGCTTGACCGCGGTGCCCGGCTGGTCGAGCTGCTCAAGCAGGGCCAGTACAGCCCCTACTCGGTGGAGCGCCAGGTGGTCTCGGTCTGGGCCGGCACCACCGGCCAGCTCGACGACGTGCCGGTGGAGGACATCGGCCGGTTCGAGTCCGAGCTGCTCGACTACCTGGGCCGCGAGCACGCCGGAATCATGCGACACGATCAGGGAGAGCGGCGAGCTGTCCGATGACACCGTCACGGCGCTGCAGGACGCGGTCGCGGCGTTCCGGCGAGGTTTCGAGACGAGCTCCGGCGAGCTGCTGGTGCGCGACGAGCCGGTCGAGGCGGTCGACGAGGCGGAGATCGAGCACGAGGGCGTCGCCAGGGTCGTCACGCGAGCGAAAGAAGTAGCCATGGGAGCACAGCTTCGCGCGGTCAGGCGGCGGATCAGCACGGTCAAGTCCACCGCCAAGATCACCAAGGCTCAGGAACTCATCGCGTCGTCGCGGATCATCAAGGCACAGCAGCGGGCGCAGCGCTGCGGGGCCGTACGCGCGCGAGATCACCGCGGCGGTCGAGGCGGTCGTCAGCAGGTCGGCCAGCATCATCCATCCGCTGACCACCGAGCCGGTCAACCCGACCAGGGCCGCGGTGCTGGTACTGACCAGCGACCGCGGCTTTTGCGGCGGCTACAACGCCAGCGTGCTGCGGGAGGCGCAGGCGCTGAACGCGCGGCTGGCCGAGCGCGGGATCGGGGCCGTGCCGTTCGTCTCGGGGCGCAAGGGCATCGTCTGGCATAGGTTCAGGAGCCGCGACATGGCGGGGGAGTGGAGCGGGTTCTCCGACACGCCAAGGCACCCCAACGCCACCGCGGTCACGAGGCGCTGCTCGACTACTTCGACCAGGCCGCCGACGAGGGCGGCGTCGATGAGATCTACATGGTCTACACCGAGTTCGTCTCGATGCTGACCCAGCGGCCGGTGGTGCACAGGCTGCTGCCGCTGGAGATCACCGAGCGAGTCGTCGAGCGGGTGGCCGATACCCGGTGTACGAGTTCGAGCCATCGCCTGAGGCCGTGCTGAACGAACTGCTGCCGTGGTACGTCGAGAGCCGGATCTTCCACGCTCTGCTCGACTCGGCCGCCGCGGAGATCGCGGCGCGGCGGCGGGCGATGAAGTCGGCGACCGACAACGCCAACGAGCTGCTCGAGGCGCTCACCAGGGAAGCCAACAAGGCCAGGCAGGCCGAGATCACCCAGGAAATCAGCGAGATCGTGGGCGGCGCGAACGCGCTGGCCGAGACGATCAGTGGGAGTAAGTGAGCATCACCATGACCGCTACCGCAGAGCACGACGCCGCCGCAGGCGGCCAGTCGGACCACGGCACCGGCCGGGTCGCCCGAGTGATCGGGCCGGTCGTCGACATCGAGTTCGCCGCCGACGAGATGCCCGACATCTACAACGCGCTGCACATCGACGTCACGATGGGCGGGCACACCAGCATGCTGACCCTGGAGGTCGCCCAGCACATCGGCGACAACACGGTCAGGGCGATCTCGATGCAGCCGACCGACGGCATGGTGCGCGGCGCGACGGTGACCGACACCGGCGGGCCGATCTCGGTGCCGGTCGGCGACGTGACCAAGGGCCACGTGTTCAACGCGCTCGGCGAGACCCTCGACGTCCCGACCGCGTCGCTGAAGATCACCGAGCGGTGGCCGATCCACCGGCAGGCGCCGCCGCTCGACCAGCTCGAGCCGAGGACGGAGATGTTCGTCACCGGCATCAAGGTCATCGACCTTCTGACGCCTTATGTTTCCGGCGGCAAGATCGGGCTATTCGGCGGCGCCGGCGTCGGCAAGACGGTACTGATTCAGGAGATGATCCGCCGCGTTGCAAAGAACTTCGGTGGCGTGTCGGTCTTCGCCGGGGTGGGGGAGCGGACCCGCGAGGGCAATGACCTCTTCCTGGAGATGAAGGAATCAGGCGTCCTAGAGGACACCGCGCTGGTCTTCGGCCAGATGGACGAGCCGCCGGGCACCAGGCTCCGGGTCGGCCTGTCCGCGCTGACCATGGCCGAGTACTTCCGCGATGTCCAGAAGCAGGACGTGCTGCTGTTCATCGACAACATCTTCCGCTTCACTCAGGCGGGCTCGGAGGTCTCCACGCTGCTCGGCCGCATGCCGTCCGCGGTGGGCTACCAGCCGACGCTGGCTGACGAGATGGGCCAGCTGCAGGAGCGGATCACCTCGACCCGCGGACACTCGATCACCTCGATGCAGGCCATCTACGTGCCTGCGGACGACATCACCGACCCTGCCCCGCACACGACGTTCGCCCACCTGGACGCGACGACCGTGCTCTCGCGGGCCATCACGGAGAAGGGCATCTTCCCCGCGGTCGACCCGCTGGACTCCACGTCCCGGATCCTGGACCCCAAGTACGTCGGCCAGGAGCACTACGACGTGGCCCGCGAGGTGCAGCGGATGCTGCAGCGGTACAAGGAACTGCAGGACATCATCGCCATCCTCGGCATCGACGAGCTGTCCGAGGAGGACAAGGTCACGGTGCAGCGGGCCAGGCGGATCGAGCGTTTCCTGTCGCACCCGATGTACGTGGCCGAGCAGTTCACCGGCCAGCCTGGCGAGTTCGTCGACCTCGCGGAGACGATCTCCTCGTTCAAGGCGATCACCGAGGGCAAGTTCGACCACGTCCCCGAGCAGGCCTTCTTCATGTGCGGCGGCATCGAGGACGTCGAGCGCAAGGCCAAGGAACTGGAGCGGTCGTGACGCTGCATCGTCGAGGCTGGTCGTACCGGAGGGCCAAGTCTGGGCGGGCAACGCCGAGCGGGTCGTCGCCAAGACGCTCGACGGCGACATCGGCGTGCTGACGGGGCATACCCCGGTACTCGGCATCCTCGCGGCAGGCAGCGTCGTCCGGATCCTGCCCGAGGGCAGTTCCGGCACTTCAGGCTGGGTGCAGGCGGCGGTCGGCGGCGGCTTCCTGTCGGTGGCCGACGACAAGGTCTCCATCCTCGCCAGGCAGGCGGCGCTCGGAGCCGACGTCGACAAGTCGGCGGTCAGGTCGGAGCTGGACTCGCCGGCGGTGGCGACGCGGACGCCGACGAGGACGAGAGCGAAGAGCGGCCCGCGCCGCCTACCTGGCCGCGCAGCTGCGTGCCGCCGGCGAGGAGAGCTGAGCGGCCCTAGCGCTCGCCGCCAGGCTTCCACAGCAGGTCACCGTCGGGCCCGTTGGCGACCCTGCGAGAGGATGAACAGCAGGTCAGACAGCCGGTTCAGGTACTTGACCGCGAGCAGGTTCATCGAGTCGCCGTGCACTTCCGCGCGCCGCCCAGCCGGTCCGCTCCGCGCGCCGCACGACGGTCCTGGCGACGTGCAGCAGCGCGCCGCCCGGCGTGCCGCCCGGCAGCACGAAGCTGCGCAGCGTCGGCAGCGACTCGTTGTAGGCGTCACAGGCCTGCTCCAGGCCGGTGAGGTAGCTCTCGTCGACCCGAAGCGGCTGGTACGCGGGTTCCGGCACGACCGGGTTGCAGAAGTCGGCGCCGACGTCGAAGAGTTCGTTCTGGATCTTGATCAGTAGCGCGATGACGTCATCGGCGAGCCCGCCGGTCGTGACGGCCACGCCGATGGCGCTGTTGGCCTCGTCGACGTCGGCGTAGGCGGCCAGGCGCAGGTCGGTCTTGGGAGTCCGGCTGAAGTCGCCGAGCGTGGTCGTGCCGTCATCGCCGGTCTTGGTGTAGATGCGGGAGAGCACGACTGGCGTATCTGTCCGGTCCTTGGGCATGCAGTCCACGGTAACGGCCTGGCCGACGGCGAGCAACCGGACGCATCCCTGGCCCTGTGGCGGACGTGGCAGCCAGGGCGGACTATTCACAAATCGAGCACAGTATGGCATCATTAGACTACGTAGAGTAATCACTACAGGTGAGTCTCCAGTAGTCGGGAGGTCCGGATCCGGTCCCCCGGACTAGGCCCATTGCAGGCAGTCTCTCCGGCGGTTCATCGGGGGCCCGCCGGGTGCTGCAGACGGTCCGAAGGCGCGCTCTCCGGTCGGCCAGGCCGGGGGCGCGTTCTGGCTGTTCCGGCCAAACTCTGGCGCCGGGTGTGCGAACTAGTATGGTTTGCTCGTAAGTTCGGACTTGGGGTCGGGAGCGGCCGTGTACGACTATGTCATCGTCGGCGCAGGCAGCGCAGGGTGCGTGCTGGCGGCGCGGCTGAGCGAAAACCCGTCGGCGCAGCGTCCTGCTGCTCGAAGCCGGCCCGCCCGATACCGCCGACGAGATCCACATCCCCGCTGCGCTGAACCTGCTGTTCCAGAGCGCCTACGACTGGGGTTTCCGCACCGTGCCGCAGGACCGCGCGGCAGGCCAGTCGGTGTACTGGCCGCGCGGCCGGGTGATCGGCGGCTCCTCGTCGATCAACGCGATGATCTACATCCGCGGCAACAAGTACGACTACAACACCTGGCGCGACGAGTACGGCTGCGACGGCTGGGGCTACAACGACATACTGCCTTACTTCATCAGGGCTGAACTCAACTCGCGCGGCTCATCTGCCTACCATGGCGGCACCGGCCCGCTGTCGGTCGTAGACCCGAAGTTCAAGTCCGCCTCGACGGCGGCGTTCGTCGAGTCCGCGGTGGCCGCTGGCGCGGTCGCCAACCCCGACTTCAACGGCCAGACCCAGGACGGCGTGGGCTTCTACCAGGTCACCCAGAAGGACGGCAGGCGCTGGTCGGCGGCCGACGCCTATCTGCACCCAGCGGCCGACCGGCCCAACCTGACCGTGCAGACCGACGCGCTGGCGACGTCGGTGCTGATCGAGGGCGGCCACGCGGTTGGCGTCAGGTACCTGCATAGGGGGACCGAGCAGGTGGCTCGCGCGACGTCCGAGGTCATCTTGTCCGGCGGAGCGGTCAACAGCCCGCAGTTGCTCATGCTGTCGGGCATCGGGCCCGCCGATCACCTGCGCGAGCACGGCATCACCGTGGTCGCTGACAGCCCCGGGGTGGGCGCGAACCTGTCCGATCATCCGATCGTCTCGGCGATCTGGTCGACGCCGAAGGTCCGCAGCCTGGCGGAGCTGGCCGGCCCGAAGAACCTGCTGCGCTGGCAGCTGACCCATACCGGCCCGATGACGACGAACGTCGCCCAGGCTGGCGGTTTCGCGCGGAGCGAGGCCGGCCTGCCGGCGCCTGACATTCAGTGGCACGTGCTGCCGGTGCCGTTCCGCAACGGCGGTCTCGCCGACCCGACCGACCGCGGCATGTCGGTCCTGGTCACGCTCGTCGACGTGCAGAGCCGCGGCCGCATCTCGCTGCGCAGCGCCGACCCGCGGCACAAGCCGCTGATCGACCCCGGCTACCTGGCGGAGCCAGCCGATTTGGCGGCGCTGGTCAGGGCCGTGGCGATGGTCAGGGAGATCGCCGCCGTCAAGCCGATGCGCAAGATGTGGGCGGCCGAGCAGGCGCCGGGAGCCGACCTACGGACCGATGCCCAGATCCGCGACTTCGTGCGGCGCGACGTGACCACGATCTACCACCCGGTCGGCACCTGCGCGATGAGCGGTCAGTCGCAACTGGACGCGAGCCGGATGATGGGCGTGGTCGACACCGAACTTCGGGTCCGGGGGGTGGAGGGGCTGCGCGTGGTCGACGCCTCGGTGATGCCGACGGTGCCTCGCGGCAACACCAATGCGCCGACGATCGCGATCGCCGAGCGAGCCGCCGACATGATCTCGGGCCGGGCGCCGCTCGCGTCGGTCGAGCCAGGCGACCTCACGCTCGCGGCCGCGAGGTAGGCCTGCCCGTTCGCGATGCCGCCGCGGCGGGCCCGCGGCCTATGATGTGCCTGTATAACGGTATGTGAATGGCTGTCGGCAGCCGAGCAGACCGCCGGAGAAGGTATAGGCGCCGTGATGACCAGGCTCGTGATCGGGCTCGCGGCGGCCATCAGCGCGGCGGCGATAGCGGGGTGCGGGGTCGGGCCGCGCGGACTAGGCGGCGGCCAGGCACTCGGCCAGACGGCCGCGGGCGTCACCGGCGCGTATTTCCCGGCCAGCATGGCCCAGATCGCCGACGGCAACGACTTCCAGCAGACCATCAGCACGCTCGAGAAGGAATTGTTCGAGGATTGCATCAAGGGTTACGGCTTCGGCCAGAAGGCTCAGGCCTTTGCCTTCCAGAGCCTCAACCTGATTTCGTTCCAGGCGCTCTCCGGTTACACGCAGAACCAGCAGGCGTCCGTCGGCCTGGTCGACCTGCAGTCGATCTCGCGCTCGGGCATGCTCGCTCCGCTCTACTTCATGATGCGCCCGCCCGATACCGCTGGCGTGCCGCCGGCCGTGCGGCGGGCCGTGGAGTTCGATCGGTCACATTGCTGGGGCAAGGCCGTCCAGCCGGCCAGGCGACTGGACCGCGCGGGCTTCGCGCTGCAACGGCAGTGGTACGCCAGCGAGGTTCGCCTGATGAACTCCGCGCAGGTCAGGTCGGCGACCCGGGTCTTCAAGTCGTGCGTCACGCACTTTGGCGCCCCGCGCACGGCGTCCGAGTCATTCGGCCAGTTTCTTGACTGGCTGCGGCAATTGGTCAACCGCGGCGAGTTCGGTGCCCGGAGCAGATTTGCGCAGCCCGCCGTGACACCGAGGAAGCAACTGGACGCGCATTGGTCGGCGATCTTCGTGAAATGCGGGGAACCCCTCGCGATACTCATGCAGCGATTGCTGCCGGTCGCGCAACAGGCCTTCGTGCAGGCGCATTTCGGCCAGGTCACCGCGCTGGATAAGGCGGCGTCACGAACCCTGGCCACGCTGGAGCAGCTGACCGAGACCCAGTTCTGAATCGCGCGGCGCTTCGGCCCGAGCGGGTCGCGAGATGCCGACGAACAAGTTACTGATATTGGGTTAAGAGCGGCTGGTCGAACTATAGGCTGCTATTAAACGCGTTACGCATGATTCGTACGCGAACTCCGCGGCCCCTGCTGTGACCGTCCGAGGACGACGCTGTCGAACCGGCAAGTACAGCGGAGAGGTGCCCAACGTTATGGGTGACGCCGATGACCGACAGTGACTGGGAGCCGACGCCGCCGGCCGAATTGCGGCCGGACGATGACACCGGCGAACTCGGCGGCGAGCCGGGCGGCCCCCTGGACGGGCTTTTCGGCGCGGGGGACGGCAGCGGGAACCTGCTGACCGGGCGGGCCAACAGGCTCGGCACCCGGCTGCCCGGCTCGCCCGAGCGGCGGTCGCGAGGGCTCCTGGTACTCGTGGTGCTGGCCCTGGTGTTCGGCGTGGTGGCCGGCGTGATCGCGCGCGGATTCATCTCCCCGGCGCAGGTGGCGGCGAACGCCAAGGCCCCGAAGGCATCGTTGATCACCGCGCGGGTCAAGTTCGGCGTGCTTGCCGTGCCCGTGAACATGCGGGCGAATGTCGCCAACGGCCATCCGGTGCAAGTGGGCCCGCCGAGCGACCTCGGTGGCTCGCTGGCCGTCGTGACCTCGGTAAAGGTATCCGCCGGCCAGCGGGTGAGTCAGGGTCAACTGCTGCTGACGGTGGCGGAACGCCCCGTGTTCGTGTTTGCCGGGACGATCCCGGTATTCCGGGCCATGACACCCGGCATCCGGGGATCGGACGTCACTGAGCTACAAGCCGGGCTGGCGGCCGCCGGGTACGGGGTGGGCTCGGACTCCAGCGGGGTGTACGGACCGGGAACCGCGGCCGCCGTCGCTGCCCTCTACAAGGCCAACGGCGTCGCGCCGGCGCTCTCGGGAACTCGCGGCGCGCTGGCGCAGCTGTCGAGTCAGGTCCGCGCGGCGGAGCGGACGCTGTCGTCGGCCAAGGCCAAGCTCGAGGCGGACAAGCATTCGCACGCGTCCCGAAAGGTGCTGGCGGCGGACCAGGCCGCCATCGACGCCGCGCAGCGGCAGCTGTCCGCGGCGGAGCGGGCACTCGCGAAGGCGCAGCGGACGACGGGCGCCGAGATTCCGATGGGCGAGGTGGTGTTCCTGCCGCGGCTGCCGGCTCACGTGCTGTCGGTCGCAAAGCTTGGCAGCACGATCGGGTCGGGCAAGACCGCGGGGACAGCCGTCCAGATCGGGTCGGGGAAGGTGGCACTGAACGGGTTCGCGAACCCCATTCAGGCGCGGCTGCTGCGGCCCGGCATGACGGGCATCGCGCGGTCGGACGCGTCGGGAGCGCAGTTCAAGGTGCGGATCACGGCGGTGAGCGGGCCGCGGGTGACCCTCGTGCCCGTTGGCCGGCTACCGGCCCGGGTGGTGGGCCAGAACGTCCAGGTGACGGTCACGGCGTCGCGAGTGCGGAGCCTGATCGTGCCGGTGGCGGCCGTCAGCACTGCCGGTTCCGGCCAGCCGTTCGTGACGGTCTCGGCCGGCGGCGGCCGCACCAGGGCGGTGAGCGTGCGGCTCGGGGTCTCCAGCGGCGGCCTGCAGGCGGTGACGCCCGTGCGCGCGCACGGCCTGCGCGCCGGCGATCTGGTCGTGCTCGGCATCGGCTCGGCGAAGTAGCGCGCCGGCTCGATGCCACCGTGGGAGATGGAACTCCTCGACACGGGGGTGACCTATCCCGGCGTGGTGCCGGTGCGGGCGCTGCGGCCGGTGTCGCTCAGCTTCGCGCCAGGGGAGATGGTGGCGGTCGCCGGCCGCTCGGGGTCGGGCAAGTCGACGCTGCTCAACGTGCTCGGGCTGCTTGACCGGCCGACCCAGGGCCGGTACCTGGTGCGCGGAGTGGATACGTCGCAGCTCGGCGAGTCGGCCCTGACGTCGTTGCGCGCGCGGGAGTTCGGGTTCGTGTTCCAGACGTTCCACCTGCTGGCCGAGCGCACCGCGGCAGAGAACGCAGAGCTTGGCCTGCTGTACCGCGGGATCGGGGCGCGGCAGCGCCGGGCGACGGCGTGCGAGGCGCTGGAACGGGTCGGGCTCGGGCACCGGCTGGCAGCGCTGCCCGGGACGCTTTCCGGCGGCGAGCGCCAGCGGGTCGCGATCGCCCGGGCACTGGCGCAGCGGCCGCGGGTGCTGCTGTGCGACGAGCCGACGGGCAACCTGGACCGGCGCAGCGCGGACGTGGTGACCGGCATGCTTGCCGGACTGGCGGCCGAGGGACTGACGGTGATCGTGGTCACGCATGACCCGCAGATCGCCGAGTCCATGGCCAGGTGTCTGGACATCGACGACGGCGTCGTCCACGAGCGGCCGCGATGAGCCGGCCGGCCGGACGCCGGCGGCTGACCGTGCCGGGCAGCGGGAGCGGGCGGCGGCATCAGATGCGGGTCTGGCTGGCCAGGCGGCGGGTCTCCGCCGCCGCGCTGGCCGAGATCGGCGTGGAACGCAGCCGGCTGACGATCCGCGATGCCGGACGCGAGGCGGTGCTCGCGGTGACGAGGGCGCCGCTGCGAACCGTGCTGACGTCCATGGGGACCGTGCTCGCGGTGGGCACGGCAATTGCGACGATCGGGTTGTCGAACTCCGCGGCCGGCGCGGTGTCCGGTACCTTCGACGCGCTCCGGGCAACGATCGTCACGTTCTCGAACACCAATCGCTTCCAGTCACCGCCCGACCTCACCGACCGGGCCGAGAAGCCCCTTGACCGGCTCAACGGCGTCGTGCGAGCTGGCCTGGTCTGGCCGCTCGGCAACTCCGGTCACCTGTACCAGATCGGCCGGACCGTGCCCCAGCCCGGCCAGCCGCAGATCGGCCTGCCGATCACCGCCGCCTCGGCCGGAGGGCTGGCGACGATCGGCGCGGTGGTGTCTGCCGGCCGGCTGTATGACACCGGCATGGACCACCGCGGCGACCAGGTTGCGCTGCTCGGCGCGACCGCTGCCAGGCAACTCGGGATCACCGGCGTCGGCGAGTCGCCGGTCATCTTCATCGGGGCCGAGCCGTACACGGTCGTGGGCATCGTGGCCAGGGCGCCGCTGGACCCCGGCGTGCTGCTCGGCGTCATCATCCCGCCGGGCGCGGCCGAGCCGGTGGCCGGCAGCGTGGGCGTGAACCTGTTCAGGCAGATCATGGTCAGGACCGTGCCCGGCGCGGCGCAGCTGATCGGGCGGCAGGGCCCGCTGGCCATCGACCCGCTGAACCCGCACCGGGTGAGCGCGTCGGTCCCGACCGATCCCGGCAAACTGCGCCAGTCGGTCAACGCGTCACTGACATCGCTGCTGCTGGCCATCGCGCTGGTGGCGCTCGGCGTCGGGGTCATCGCGATCGCGAACACCACGCTGCTGTCGGTGATCCAGCGTCGCGCCGAGATCGGCCTGCGCCGCTCGGTCGGGGCCGCGCCGCGGCACATCGCGGTCATGGTGGTCTTCGAGGCCGTCCTGACCGGCGCGCTCGGCGGGCTGATGGGCACCAGCGTCGGCGTGCTCGTCATCTCCGTGGTGTGCGCGGGCCACGGCTGGGCACCGGTACTCGACCCGAAGCTGCTGCTCGCCGCGCCGGCCGCCGGAGCCGTCGCCGGCCTGCTGGCCGGCCTGTATCCCGCGTGGCGGGCGAGCCGGGTCTCCCCGATCAGCGCGCTCCAGCGCTAGCGGCCAGGTAGGGGCGGCACGCCAGGTAGGGGCGGCACGCCAGGTAGGGGCGGCGCGCTACTTGTAACGCTTGCCGTGCAGCATCGTGACCAGGGTCATGATCGACTTCAGGTCCTTGTCGGTCCTGGTGAAGCTGGTCAGGTTCGACGTGGGCTTCATCCGCTGCCTGGTGATCGACTGCGGCCTGCTGAACTCGCGCAGCCCGTCGGCACCGTGGATCCGGCCGAAGCCGGATTCGCCGACACCGCCGAACGGCAGGGCGGGCACGCTCAGCACCGTCAGCGCCGAGTTGACCGATGCCATGCCGGTCCGCAGCGCCCTGGCCGCGCGCATGCCCGCCTTCTTGTTCTTGGTAAATACGCTCCCGCCGAGCCCGTAGCGGCTCGCGTTCGCCAGCCGTCACGCCCTCGGCGAGGTTCGCGACCGGCTTGACCGTCATCGTCGGGCCGAAGGTCTCGTCGGTCACCGCGCTGCTCGTCTCGGGGACGTCGGCCAGGATCACCGGGCCGACGTAGGGCTTGCGGATGCTGCCGAGGCCGCCGACGATCGCGCGGCCGCCGGACGCCATCGCGTCGGCGATCTGCTGTTCGATCACGTCAAGCTGGCTCGGCATCGTCATCGGCCCGTAGTCGGCCTCCCGGTCGTCGCCGGGGCGCAGCCCGCTGACCCGCTCGGCCAGCTTCTCGATGAACGTGTGGTAGACGTCCTGGGCGACGTAGATCCGCTCGATTCCCACGCAGGTCTGGCCGGCGTTGGACAGCGCTCCCCAGACCGCCGCATCCGCGGCAGAGTCCAAGTTGGCGTCGGCCGCGACCAGCATGGCGTCCTTGCCGCCGCACTCGGCGACCATGGGCGTGAGGTTCTCCGCGCAGGCGGCCATGACCTTCTTGGCGGTCTTGGTCGAGCCCGTGAAGGCGATCTTGTCGACTCCGCTGCGCGCCAGGTGGCTGCCGGTCTCGCCGAACCCGGTGATCAGTTGCAGCACCGGGTGCTCGGGCACGACCTCGGCGAACGAGCTGACCAGCCAGCCGCCGACGGCAGGGGTGAATTCACTAGGCTTGAACACAACCGCGTTGCCGGCTGCCAGCGCATAGGCGATCGAGCCCATCGGAGTGAAGACCGGGTAGTTCCAGGGCCCGATCACGCCGACGACGCCGAGCGGGTGGTACTCGACGGTCGACGCGTGGTTGAAGGCCACCAGACCGCTGCGCACCTTCTGCGGGCTGAGCACCTTGCGCGCGTGCTTCGCGGCCCAGTCGATGTGCACGATGGCCAGCATGATCTCCAGCTGGGCATCCGACGTCGGCTTGCCCGTCTCGGCGTGCACGACCTCGGCGAGGCGCAAGATGTACCTCGTGAGGTAGGACTTCCAGGCCAGCAGCCTGGTCTGCCGCTGCTTCCAGCTCAGCGCCGCCCACCAGGCGGCGGCCTCGCGCGCTCTGGCGACGGTCTCGTTGACCTCGTGCTCATCGAAGACCCCGAAGGTCGCTACCGGCTCGTCGGTCGCCGGGTTCAGCGAGTCAAACGTCTTCACCGAGCCGGACTGAGCCGGCTTGCGCGCTGTCGCAACCATGGCCTTCGCACACCATCCTTTTACTGCAAGCCCGCGGGGTCGTCAGGTGCCAGTAAATCATTGCGTGGCCAGCGGAAGATACCGTTGGCTAGGTCAGGATGCCTGGTAGCCGAGGGTTCCAGCGGCGGCCTGGCACGGCCGGCAGGAGGGGAGTCATGGCTGGGCCGGACACCTGGGCGGCCAGGATTCCCGGCGATCCCGGCGCCGACCGGAACTGGCTGAGCGCCGCCGTCGAGCTGTCCTGGCGCTGCCCGCCTTCGGACTCGGCCTTCTCGGTCGGCGCGGTCCTGGTGAGCGCGTCCGGCCGGGAGCTGGCCACGCGGATACTCGCGCGAGACGGACCCGAAGGACCACGCCGAGGAGGTCGCGCTGCGCCGCGCGGCCGGAGCCCGCCTCGGCGAGGCGACGCTGTACAGCTCGCTCGAGCCCTGCCTGCGCCGGGCCTCCCGCCCGGCGCCCTGCGCGGAGCTGATCGTGGCGGCCGGCGTTCGGCGGGTGGTGATCGCCTGGCGTGAGCCGCCGCTATTCGTGCCGGGCGGCGGCACGGCGTGGCTGACCGCCCGCGGAGTCGTGGTGACCGAGCTGGCCGACCTCGCGGACCAGGCCAGGGCCGTGAACGCGCACCTGCTGAGCCGGTAGCCAGCTGCGGTGCCGCGCCGGGCGTCAGGCCGGAGCGCCCGCGACCAGGAGCAGCGCCTTGTCCATGGCGTCCCAGGCCTGACCGGCGTCGGGCCGCCGGCCGAGGCCGCACGCGGCCGACACGTCGACCTGACGCCCGACCTGGCTCTCGATCATCTGGAGCAGGTCGGCCTGCTGGTCGTCGGACAGGCTCTCGTGGATGCAACCGGCGACGAACCGGACCGAGGGCGGCAGGTCGAGCTTGGTCAGCGGCAGGTAGAAGTCCTGGTCGAAGGAGGGCGGCTCCTCTGCGGCCGCGAACGGCATGTGGATGAACTCGAGCGGCCGGTCCGACGGCCAGGCCGCGGCGATCTCGTTGGCGACCAGTACCGCGGGCGTGACGTCTCGCATGCCGACCATGGCCTTGTGGTTCATGTCGCCGAGGCACAGATGGACGCCGAACCGGGTGCCGGGCGGCACGGCGGCTGGCAGCTGGGCGGTCAGGGCCGCGACGTGGCGCGCGGTCGGCGCCGCCGCTTCGTCGCCGGCCATGGCCACGCCGATCAGCGCGGCCGGAGTCTCCAGTTGGAAGAGCACGTCGCTGCCGCCGGCCGGCGGCGATCTTGGTGATCTGGCTGGCCGTCGCGTCGAGCGACGGCTGGTAGTAGCGCGGGTCGAAGCCGGCCTCGAATCCGAAGCTGTCGGCGGCCAGGTCGAGCGGACCCGGGATGCCAACCTGGAACGGCAGGTCGGGCCGCCCGTGCCGGTCGCGCAGTTCGCGGAAGACCGGGTAGCTGGCGGTGAACGCCGCCTCGTACGGCAGGCAGGCCTCGACGTTCGCCGGGGACAGCGTGGCGCCCTCCCGCAGCCGGTACTGCGGCACGTCCTCGTAGCAGGAAAAGTCATGCTGGCCGCCGCCCACGAGCTCGACGTCCGGGTTGTCCGCCATGTTCTTGATGCAGGTGCCGACCCACCAGGCGCGCGGGCCGGTCTCGCCGTCCGACAGCGTGAGCAGGTACGGGCCGAGCCGGCCGAGTGCCGCCTCCATCGCCTCCGCCGCACTGCTGCCCGGGATTGACCCGACTAGGTGCGCTCGCCGTCCCATCGCCCGCCTCCTGCTCGCCTGGTTCGCCGGCCGCTGGCGGTCGCCCGCGGACAGCACGTCATCTGGGAACTGAAGTGTGGCATACCGGCACTGCCGTCAGCGGGGCGATCGGCCGTTGTCAGTGCGCCGCCTTCAGTTGCTCGTCGATCGCGCGGAGCAGGGAGTCGGCGCGGGCGTGGCGGGGATCGACGGGGCTGTCCGCGAGGTTGATAGCGACCAGGGTGGCGGCGGCGCGGGCACCGGCCTGGCCGAGCAAGCCAGCCGACAGCGCGTCGCCCCGCAGCGCGGGCTTACCGGTCGCGGCGAGCGCGGCGGCAAGGCCGGCGACCGGCACGGCCAGCTCGAGGACCCGCATCGGCACGTCGGCCGCCCGCGACAGGGCGGCGGCCAGGCCCCCGGCTGAGAGGTTCTCCGCGGCCGGGTCGTTCTGCGCGGCCGGGCCGTTCGGCTCCCGGGTCGTTCGCCGCTCCCGGTCGTTCGCCGCTCCCGGGCCGCGGGCGGCCTCGATCACCGCCCGGTAGGCTCGCGGGTCCTCGTCGATCAGCGACACGGCCTCCGCCCTGATCCGCTCGGCCTGGTCAGTGAGCTGGCCGGCCAGGTCGGCGCCAAGCTGGCTGGCCGACAGCCGGGCGGCCTTGGCGCACAGCGCGGCAGCCTGCGCCAGGACGAGCGCGGCCGCCGAGCCCGCCGCCGGGGCCGCGGACCCGGCGGCCAGCGCGTCGAGGAACTCGCGGACCCGCAGGTCCGCGAAGTCCCCCGATCCTGGCGAGGCGGCCTTGGCGGTCACCTCGCCAGCCTGTCACGACAGCCCGACGATCTCGCCGTTCTCGTCGATGTCGATCCGCTCGGCGGCGGAGTTCGACGCCAGTCCCGGCATCGTGCGCATGTCGCCGCAGATCGGGTAGACGAAGCCGGCTCCGACCGAGGCCCGGACCTCGCGGACCGGCAGCCGCCAGCCGGTCGGGGCGCCCTTCAGCGACGGGTCGTGCGACAGCGACAGCGGGGTCTTGGCGACGCAGATCGGCAGCGAGCCGAACCCGTTGCGCTCGTAGCCGTCCAGTTGCCTGGCCGGCGAGCGGCGTGTAGTCCACGCCGTCGGCACCGTAGATCCGCGCCGCGATGGTCTCGATCTTCTCCCGCAGCGATGCCTCGGCCGGGTAGAGGAAGCCGAAGTCCGTCGGCTCCGCCGCCGCCTCCGCGACCGCCTCGGCCAGGGTCGCCGCGCCGCGGCCGCCGTCGGCGAAGTGGGTGCATACCGCGGAGCGCACGCCCATCGACGCGGCGATCTCCGCGATGGCCTCGTGCTCGGACGCGAAGTCCTCCGGCATCGAGTTGATCGCCACGACCGGGGTCACGCCGTGCGCCCTGACGTTCTCGATGTGCTTGCGCAGGTTGGCCCCGCCCAGATGGACCTCCTGCGGGTTCTCGGCCAGCAGCGCCTCGGGCAGCGGCCTGCCTGCCACGATCCTGTGGTTGCCCGAGTGCGCCTTCAGCGCCCGGACCGTGGTGACCACGACCGCGGCGTCCGGGCGCAGCCCGGAGACCCGGCACTTGATGTTGAAGAACCGCTCGGCGCCCATGTCCGCGCCGAACCCCGCCTCGGTGATCAGGAAATCACCGCTGTGGATGCCGATCAGGTCCGCCGACGACGGAGGAGTTCCCGTGCGCGATGTTGCCGAACGGGCCGGCGTGGACGAGCACCGGAGTGTTCTCCAGGGTCTGCAGCAGGTTCGGCCGGATCGCCTCGCTCATGATCACGGTCATCGCCCCCGCCGCCTTGAGTTGCTCGGCGGTAACCGGCTCGCCCGTGGCCGTGTAGCCGACTACGATCCGGCCGAGCCTGGCGCGCATGTCGTGCAGCGACGTGGACAGGGCGAGCACCGCCATCGCCTCCGATGCCGCGGTGATATCGAAGCCGGTCTGCCTGGGCACGCCGTCGGCCTTGGCCCCGAGTCCGATCACGATGTTGCGCAGCGCCCGGTCGTTGACGTCGAGCACCCGCTTCCAGGTGATGTTGTGCATGGTCGATGCCGAGCTTGTTGCCCTGGTAGAGATGGTTGTCCAGCATCGCGGACAGCATGTTGTGCGCCGCGGTCACCGCGTGCATGTCGCCGGTCAGGTGCAGGTTCAGCGTCTCGAACGGCACGACCTGGCTGTACCCGCCGCCCGCGGCGCCGCCCTTGATCCCGAATGTCGGGCCCATCGATGCCTGCCTGAGCGCGATCGTGGCCCGCTTGCCGATGTGGCGCATCGCCTGGCCGAGGCCGACCGTCGTGGTGGTCTTGCCCTCGCCGAGCGGCGTCGGGGTGACCGCGGTGACCACGACGTATTTGGCCTTCGGGCCGGTCGGCCAGCGCCTCGATCGCCTTCAGGTCGATCTTGGCCACGTGCTCGCCGTAGGGCTGGACCAGCCACGGCGGCAGGCCGATGTCCTCGGCGATGTCGGCGATCGGCTTCAGCGTTGCCGCGCGGGCAATCTCCAGTGCGGTTGGCATCGGCATGGTGACAGCTCCCCACTCTCCGTTGAGTTGACCTTCGCTGTGCTGGCCCTGGGGGACGAACCCCCGAGACCCCGCGCTGCAAGTCTGCGGCGCCGGGTAGACGATCGTCTTCGGCTCGGTGAACGTCTCCATCGGGTATCGGCCGCCGACCCTGCCCCGGCCGCTGACGCTGCCCGCGCGGCCGCCGAACGGCAGGTGCGACTCCCACAGGTTCGTCGAGGCGTTGATGTTGACCCAGCCCGCCCTGGCCCGCTCGGCGAACGCGAGGCCGCGCTCCAGGTCCTCGGTGAACACCGCCGTCGTCAGCCCGAACGGCGAGGCGTTGGTGAGCCGTAGCGCCTCGGCGGCCGAGCTGCACCTCGACGATCGGCACCACCGGGCCGAACGTCTCCTCCCGCTCGATCGCCATCCCCGGCGTGACGCCGTCCAGCACGGTCGGCTCGGCGAACAGCCTGGTCGGGAAGCCAGGCGCCCGGCCGCCCGCCGGTGCAGACCCGCGCGCCGCCCGCCAGAGCGTCGGCGATGTGCCGGTCGAACTTGGCCGCCGTGGCCTCGTTGTTCAGCGGCCCCATCGTCGTCGCCGGGTCGAACGGGTCGCCGAGCCGCACGCGCGTCTTGGTCAGCCTCGACGACCCGCTCGGTGAACTCGGCCCGCACCCCCGCCTGCACCAGGAACCGCTCGCCCGCCGTGCAGCTCTGCCCGGCGCACAGGTAGGCGGCCTCGAGCGCAGCCTCGGCGGCGAGCTCCAGGTCGGCGTCGTCGAGGATCACCATCGGGCCGTTGCCGCCGAGCTCGAGCAGCTGGGTCTTGCCCGCGGCCCGCGCCGCGACCTTGCCGCCGGTCTCCACCGAGCCGACGAACCCCACGCCGGCCACCAGCGGATGGCCGACCACGGCGTCGCCGACCACCGGGCCCGGGCCCGGAGACGAAGTTGAACACGCCGGCGGGCAGGCCCGCCTCGGCGACGACCTCGGCCAGCAGCGCGCAGCAGGCCGTCGTGGTCGGCGCCGGCACCCAGACGACGGTGTTGCCCGCCGCAATCGCGGGCGCGAAGATCTCCGCGCCCATCGTGTACGGCCAGTTCCACGGGCTGACGACGCCGATCACGCCGAGCGGCACCCGGGCGGTCAGCACCCGCCGGTCCGCCGAGGTCGAGGCGGGCAGCGAGCCCGCCATCCGCTTGGCGTCCTCGCCCGCCATCGTGAAGTAAACGGCGAGCTCGTCGACCTCGTCGTAGGCCTCGGCGGCCAGCGGCTTGCCCTGATCCTGCGGTCAGCGCCCTGGCCAGCTCGTCGCGCCGGGCCGCGATCCCGGCGGCGATCCGCTCGCACGCGGCGGCCCGGTCGAACGCCGACGCGGCGGCCCACTCGCCGAACGCGGCCGCGGCGGCGGCGACGGCCGCGTCGACGTCGGCCTCGGTTGGCGACGGCTACCGTGGCGAACGTCTCGCCGGTCGACGGGCTGACCGCCGCGGCGGTGCCGCCGCCGCCCGTCCGCCAGCCGCCGCCGATGTAGAGCCGATGGTCCCGCACGGTGGTGATCCCCCGATCTCCGGGCGAAGATGCCGCACGGCGTCGTATCACCTGCGTTTCCGGTCGAAGCCTAGGTAAATGGTGCCACGCCTGGCAAGTTCTGGCACGGCGGGCGGCACAAGTCGGACCAGCCGCGCAACCCGGCACCCCGCGCCCGGCGTTAACGTCATGCCATGACTCGTCTTCCTTACTTGCGCTACGACGACCTGGACCCGGCCGGCCAGGAGGTGTGGGACAGCGTGGCGGGCTCGCGCGGCGGTGACCTCGTCAACGACGAGGGCGGGCTGATCGGCCCGTTCAACGCCTTCGTACACGCTCCCGGCGTGGGCCGCCATCTGAGCAGGCTCGGCGGCAGGCTGCGGTTCAGGACGTCCCTCGACCGCAGGCTCAGCGAGCTGGCGATCATCGCCGTGGGAGCTCGTTGGAAGGCCGAATTTGAATGGTGGGCGCACGCCGAGATGGCGCGTGAGCACGGCGTGGCCGATGCCGGTCATCGACGCGATCGGCCGGGGCGAGGAGCCGCCGCTGGACGCCGAGGACGAACGGGCCGTGTACGCGGTAGCGCGCCAGCTTACCGAGACGGGTCAGCTGGACCAGGCCGGATTCGACGCCGCCAGCGGGCTGCTCGGCGACGAGGGCATGGTCGAGCTCGTGGCGCTGTGCGGCTACTACACGCTGATCTGCTACCTGCTCAACGCGTTCGCCGTGCCGCTGCCGCCGGGGGTGGCCGCGCAGTGGGGGTGAGCGCTAAACCTGGCGGCGCATCAACGCGAACCTCTTGACCGGCTAGGGGGATTCGTCCACACTCTGTCCCATCGCCTCGGAGGAGCCGCTATGCGCATGCCCACAAGTCGTCCCTATGCCATGGCGGCGGCCGCGGTCGTGGCCGTGACCGGAGCCACGGCCTTCAGCCCGGCCGCCGGCCATCCGGGTACTGCGGCCGTCACCACGGTCAAGTGGACCAAGATCACCTCGAACACCGGCCAGGCGATCGCGTCGGCGGGCATCTACCGCACCGCGGACGGCCGGCTGCACGTCGCCTGGCGGAGCAACGATCACGCCAAGGGATTCTCGCTGCATTACTCGACGCTCGGTGCCGCGGCGAAGCTGGTGAACACCGGGACGATCCTGGCCGGGTGGTCGGCCGTGACGTCCTACCCGCGGCTGGTGCCTGGCCAGCAGGGCGGCATCCGGCTCGTCTTCGCCGGCGCTGACGGCAAGGCCGCGAGCCCGTTCAATCAGGGGGACATGTACTCGGCGACCGCGGGTTCCGGCGGCAGTACCTGGACCCTGACGCAGGGATCGATGTCGCAGTCCAAGTTCGTGCCGCTGACCGACGACGCCGCGGTCAACGAGTCCAACGGGACCCCGGTGGCCGGCTGGAGCGGCGGAGCTGCCTTCGCCTTCCACGTCGGCCTGGATCCGAACGCCCCGGCGACCGCGCCGGACAAATCCGTCAGCGCCGGCACCGGCGGGTTCGTGCTCGGCCCGACGATGGTCAGGGACAGCAGCGGCCATATCTGGGCGGCCTGGTTCGACGGCTCGTTCAAGGCGGACCAGGGATACTACGTCGACCAGATCCTGCCGTCGGCCAAGGCGCGGGTAAAAGCGCCGGGTTCGGGCGGGAACACCGCGAACAACCAGCCGCTCGAGGCGGTGGCCTTCACCGCGCGGGTGGGCGGGGGCCTGTACCTGGCCTATTGCGTGCCCACCAAGACCGTCCCGTGCGCGCACATCGCGCTATGGCGGGATGGATCGTCCACGGTGCGCGTCGTCCCTGGATCGGCGACCGGGCATGCGTCCCACGTCGCGATCGCGGCGGAACGGGGCGGTCACCTGTCGATCGCCTGGTACGACTCCGCGATGAACAAGATCAGGCTGGTGACGACCAACTCGGCCGCGACCGGGTTCGGGACGGTCAGGACGATCGCCGCGCCGCCGGCCACGATCGCCTTCGACGGCCTTCAGCTTGAGGGGAGCCAGGGCCCGCTCGACGTGATCGCGCTTACCCTGCAGAACAAGACCAACGTCACGGCCTTCTGGGCCACCGAGCTGAAGCCTTAGCGTCCTGGCGCGAGGCCCCGGATGGCGGGGCGGCGCGCTGCGGCTCAGAACAGCCGCAGCGCGCCGTCGTCCGCGCCACGCATCGACTCGTAGTCCAGCGTGACGCAGCGGATGCCGCGGTCCTCCGCCAGCACACGCGCCTGCGGCTTGATCTCCTGCGCGGCGAAGAGCCCTCGCACCGGCGCGAGCAGCGGATCGCGATTGAGCAGCGCCAGGTAGCGGGAGAGTTGCTCGACGCCGTCGACCCCGCCGCGTCTTTTCACCTCGATCGCGATGCTGACTCCCAGATCGTCCCGGCACATCAGGTCGACCGGCCCGATCGGCGTCGGGAACTCCCTGCGGACCAGGCGCCAGCCGTCGCCGAGCACATGCAGCTGGGCGGCGAGCAGTTCCTGCAGATGCGATTCGACGCCGTCCTTGACGAGCCCTGGATCCTCGCCGAGCGCGTGCGAGGTGTCGCTGAGAATCTCCTCGATGTGCACGGTCAGCGTCTCGCCTGACTTTGCGGTGACCACCCACTGTGACGGCGACTCCGCGAGGCGGCAGGGCGGCGACATCCAGTTCAACGGCTTGTAGGAGCCGCCGTCGCTATGGATGAGCACGGAGCTATCCGCCTTGACCATGATCAGCCGGGTGGCCAGCGGCAGATGAGCTGCGAGTCGTCCCGCGTAGTCCACGCTGCACCGGGCAATTACCAGTCGCACGGCGCAACCTTACTCACCTCCCCGGCAATGCGGGACGTGCGTGTGTGTCGGCCTGCTGGGTGAATGGTCACAGAGTTCTGGCGATCCTGGCGGTGAGTTGGCCTACCGGCGCCAGCGCATGCCCGCCGCGGGCACACCACCACGACACCACGCCACCGATGATCTCGACGAGTTCCTCGCCATACAAGGGATCGGCCAGGGGAATGCCGCCGTGGGCGGCGCAGACTGGCCACTGGATCTGATGCACCTCTTCGAGCGTTTCAGAGACCGATGAGGCCGCAGTGAAGAGCAGGCTGGCATCGTCCATCTGGCGGGTCATGCCCCCGGCCCCTGACCAGTACGAGCCGTCCGGCAGGGCCGCAGATACCGCCGTAGGCCATCCCCGGGCGAGGTGTGCCCGCATCCGGTACTGGCCGTAGCCGGTGACGTCCAGGTCCCGCTGGACGATATCCAGTGCAGCCTGGCAGCGTGCCGTGAATTCCTGGTCTGCGGCGGCCGGGTCGAAGCCGATGGACCGCAGAGCCTCTGGCATCAGAGCAAGCACGGCCTGCGCCTCCGAGGACTGAAGCTCTGCCAGTCGACGCAACGACGGCGAGTCGAACCCTGCTGCGAGCCAGCGAGCCGCCAGCCGGGGCCATAGGTCGACCGGAACATGATCAAGCGCACCGGCAGCCGCCTGATCAGGCCGCATCCGCCAGTTGGCGATGGTCGCCTTGAAGTCCACCCGCCCGCCACGCCAGACTCTCACCACAGACCAGACATTAGCCGTCAGCCAGCACAGCGACAGACGCGCCGCTGCCCGACCGCTCATCCGCAGCGCAGGTACGGCCAGCCCATGACGGAACGTTCATCAGCCAGAGGAGGTGATCGTGAATGAGGCACTCAGACGCGCAGATCCAGGAAGCTGCGAGCCGCTTCGAGGAGCTCGCCAACAACATTGACCCCGCGACCGCAACGGTCGATGACCTATCGGACCTGCGCGCCGTCGCAGAAGCAGCCGACCAGGTCCGCCGCGATGAAGCGCTGGTCACCGAAAAAGTAGCCGCGGCCCGTGCCCGCGGGCGGAGTTGGAACCGCATCGCCGTTGCCCTCGGCGTCTCCCGCCAAGCAGCCCGTCACCGCTTCGTCGACAAGGTCGGCTGACCCTGGGCAGCGCTGTGTGAGCCGCCAACTGGTTAGCTGGCCGCGGCGCCGAGGTAGCCCGGGTTGGCAGGGATGGCGGAGTCGCCGCACAGGTGATTCCCCGGCAGTCCGATACCGTCGGCGGCGACGTCATCCTTCGTGCAGATGTTCCAGAGCCATCGGTAGGCGTCCTGATTCACGGTGAAGGTGAACGCCAGGATCTCCTGGTACTCGTCGGGCCCCAGAATGGTCGGCGCGGCAGTTGTCAGCTTCTGCAAGTCCAACGTCGTGGGAGCTGAGGGCACAGGCCCCGATGGCACGAGGTGAACCGCCCAGTAGAAGTACACGTGCTTGGCCGATTCCGTGCCGATCGCGGCGTGCGGTACCGGCACCCGGAGCCTGATGGTCACGACGCACTTGGGGCGCGGGCACTTGTTCTGGGTGTAGCTGAACTGGGCGCGCAGGGCGACGTACACGGTGCGGACCGCCGATCCGGCCAGCGGCTCCGACGCGCCGGCCGAGGGCAGCACCTCGATCCGGTACCTGGTCTCCAGCGACGGCGTCACAGTGAACGATAGGTGCTGGTGGCGCCCGGTGATCTTCGCCGAGGCAAGCACGGCCGGCGCCGCGGAGAACGGATACTGCTGGCCGGTTAGCTCGGCCACCTCGCCACGGGTTCCGCGGGACACCGTCGCGGTGATGGTCGCAGTCGCGTGCCCGCTGGTCCGGTAGTCGACGAACACGTTACCGTCGACCGGGTCGTCGGCGGAGGCCGCCGTGACCGAAATGACCGGCGTCGGCAGCGGCGGTTTATGCAGCGCGATGATCACCACCGCGGCGACCACGGCCATCGCGACTGCGGCGATGCCGTAAAGAGCGGCCTTGCGTCTCGGTCTCGGTCCCTGCGGCGGAACAGGCCGCCTTTCTGGATGAAAAATCGGCATTGGCTGCGGGAGGGCAGGCCTGCCCGGCGATGGCACGGTGGGCTCGGCCGGGGCTGGCGCGGTCGGGGCGTCAGGCCGCCGCGTTACCTCGGCCTGGCCGGGGCCGGCTGGCCGGGGGCCTGGGGCATCGCGGGAACGGAGCTAACGTCCAGGCCGAGCGCCGCTGCTAGCTCGATGACCGCCCACTCGCAGGCCTGCGGGGTAAACGCCGTGGCCTCGGCGAACATCGCGGCGGTCAGCCTGACGGCCAGCCCGGCATCCATTCCCTCCACCTCGACCCGCTCGCGCAGCAAGGCGGCCGCGCCGTGCTCGGCCGCCGCGACCAGGATGGCCGCGTCCCTCGGCCGGTCCGGCAGCAGGTCCTTCAGCAGGCTCTCCATGGTCCGCCTGCTGGACAATGCCGCGACGCCGAAGTCGGGATCGGACACGATCGACCTGAGCGCCGCGCGCACTTCCGCAGCATGCTCAGGCGAGGCTGCTGAGACGGACATTCGGACCCCCCTGGCACAAACGATGACTTGCGAAGCTTATGATGCTGGCGCCCGGCCGGCCCGAATCTGGCCGACGGTAAGGTCGCGCCATGGAAATTCGTGCGGTGGGGGTCGTCGGCCTGGGCACGATGGGGGCCGGAATCGCCGAGGTTTTCGCCAGGGCGGGACTGCCGGTCACGGCCGTGGAGTCCGATCCCGGCGCGCTCACCCGCGGCCTGTCGATCCTGGACACCTCGGTCGCCAGGGCGGTTTCGCGCGGGAAGCTGACCGAGGACGAGCACGCGCAGATTGTCGGCCTGGTCAGGGCGGGACCGTCGATGGCCAGCCTGGCCGGTGCCGACCTGGTCGTCGAGGTAGTGCCCGAGCAACTCGCCATCAAGCGCGGGATCCTAGCCGAGCTTGACCAGGTGCTCAGGCCGGACGCGATCATCGCGACGAACACGTCCTCGCTCTCGGTGACCGCGATCGCCGCGGGCTCGGCCCATCCGGGCCGGGTGGTCGGCATGCACTTCTTCAACCCGGCGCCGGTGATGCGGCTCGTGGAGGTCGTGACCACGGTCCTGACCGACCCGGCCGCGGCCCAGGCGGTGACCGCGCTGGCCGGCCGACTCGGCAAGACGCCGGTTCAGGTCACCGACCGGGCCGGGTTCGTGGCCAACGCGCTGCTGCTGCCCTACCTCAATCACGCGGTCCGGCTGCTCGAGACCGGCAGCGCTACCAGGGAGGACATCGACCTGGCGGGCACCGCGGGCATTGGCCTGCCGATGGGCCCGCTGGCCCTGCTCGACCTGATCGGGCTGGACACCTCGCTCGCGATCCTGCAGGTACTCCAGGGCGAGTTCGGCGGCACCAGGTACACGCCCGCGCCGCTGCTGCGCCGGCTCGTCGACGCTGGCCGTGCCGGGCGCAAGAGCGGCAGCGGCTTCTACGACTATCCCGCGGCGCCGCACGCCGGTGGCGACTCGCCCGCTGACCAGGGCGGTCAGCCGCCTGGTCCCGGCACTGTCACCCTGCTCGATCCAGAACAGGAATTCGCCGGGCACGCCGGGCCGCAATCGGAGCACGCCGCCGAACTGGCCAGCCTCATCGCTGCCGCTGGCGTGAGCGTGACCCGCAACCCGGCGCACCCGAGTGACCTGGTGATCGTCGCGGTCGGACCGCAAGGCGGCGTGCTCGGGCCCGCGGTCGCGGCGGGCCGGGCGGCCGACGCGGTCGGAGTGCACCTGGCGGCGCCTGGCCTGGCCGAGGTGGTGCCGTCCCCGCTGACCTCGGCCGCGGCGTTTGCGCACGTCAGCGCGCTGACCGCACGCCTGAGCCTGCGCGCTGTCCGGTCGGCCGACCGGCCAGGCTTGCTAGTTGGCGCCTTGCTCTACCCGCACCTGCGCGACGCGATCGTGATGATCCAGGACGGATACGCGACGCCGTCCGACGTCGACGCCGCGATGACGCTCGGCTGCGGCTATCCGCGCGGGCCAGTGCGCCTGCTCGCCGACCTTGGCGTCGAGCGGGCGGTGGCGGTGCTCAGCGCCATGCACGCGGGCTTCGGCGACCCGGCGTTCGCACCGCCGCCGCTGCTGACCGAGTATGCGCTGGGCGGGCTCACCGCGCTGGGGCATGCGGCGCGCTGACCGATGAGCCCCAGGAAGGCGCGCCGCCTGCCGGGCGAGGTGCCGCGCCGTCCGCGCCGGGCCGGCCGCACGCCGCCAGGCCAGGGAGAGCGGGGCGGCGCCGGCGAGGAGGCGCCGGTCCGGCTCGGGCCGCCGCAGGTAGAGCGGTGGCCGGACGGCAGCTGGGTGGTGCGGCAGGTCCCGGGACCCGCGACCGCGAAGACATACCGCTGCCCGGGTTGCGACCAGGAGATCAGGCCAGGCACGCCGCACGTCGTCGTGTGGCCCGAGGAGACGCCCGGCCTGGCCGAGCGCAGGCACTGGCACAATGCTTGCTGGCGGCGCCGCCCGCGCCAGGCCCGGGCCGCAGCTGAAGTGAGGGGCAGGGGTGAACCATAGCGGGGCGGTCGAGATCAGGCCAGGCACCGTGCTGCCAGCCAGGCGCGAGAACATGGTGCTCCGCACTGCCGACGGCCTCGACCTGGTCGGCGAGCTCGCGATGCCGCCGGACCGCGACCCGGCCGCGACGCTGATCTGCCTGCATCCGTTGCCCACCGCCGGCGGCATGATGGACAGCCATGTGCTGCGTAAGGCGTCCTACCGGCTGCCCGCCATGGCCGGCCTGGCGGTGCTGCGATTCAACACCAGGGGCACCTCGTCCGAGCGCGGCACCAGCGACGGCGAGTTCGGGGGCGGCGGGCCTGAGCGATTCGACGTCGCGGCAGCGATCGGCTACTGCACGGAGCGCGGACTGCCAGGGATCTGGCTGCTCGGCTGGTCCTTCGGCACCGAACTGGCGTTGATGTGGGGCAACGTGCCGCCCGTGGCGGGCGCGATCCTGCTCTCCCCGGCGCTGCGCAGGGCCGGCGACGCCGATCTGGACGCGTGGGCAGCAAGCGGCAGGCCGTTGCTGGCACTGGTGCCCGAACTTGACGACTACCTGCGCCCCGAGCAGGCCAGAGCGCGGTTCGCCCGGGTGCCGCAGGCCACGCTGATCGCCGTGGACCGGGCGAAGCACCTGTGGGTCGGGGAGACTTACGTCCGGATCGTGCTGAATGAGATAGTGCGGCTGCTGAACCCTGATGCCTGGCCGCTTCCCGAGCAATGGCCCGCGGCGCGGGCGCATCACGCTGACCGAGAGGAATGACCGTGAGCCTGTTCGACCTGACCGGCAAGACCGCGTTCGTCACCGGCGCCTCGCGGGGAATCGGCCGGGCCATCGCCGTGGCGCTCGCCCAGGCCGGTGCCGACGTGGCGCTCGTGGCGCGGACGGCCGAGGGGCTCGCAGACACGGCCGACGACGTGACGGCGGTCGGCCGCAAGGCCCTCGTCCTGCCCGCGGACGTCACCGACCAGAACAGCATCACCGGCGCCGCGACGAGGGCCATCGACGAGTTCGGACATGTTGACATCGTGGTGAACAACGCGGGCGGCTCGAACTTCATGGTCAGCTTCCGCGATCTGCGGCTGTCGGGCTGGGACAAGCTGATCAAGCTCAACCTGAGCTCGGCCGTCTATGTCTGCCACGCGTTCGCCGGACACCTGCTCGACCGCGGGACCGGGTCGGTGATCAACGTCGCCTCGGTGGCCGGTGTCGCCGCGTCCCCGCTGATCACCCCGTATGGCGCGGCGAAGGCCGGGCTGATCTCGCTGACGAAGTCGCTGGCGGTGGAGTGGGCGGCCGACGGGGTCCGGGTCAACGCGCTGTGCCCTGGTTGGACCGCGACCGACCTGAACCGCAACCTGTGGGAGGACCCGGTCGCCGGGCCGGCGACGATCGCGACCGTGCCGATGGGCCGCTGGGCGCGGGCCGAGGAGATGGCCGGGCCTGCCGTGTTCCTCGCCAGCGACGCTTCGTCCTACCTGACCGGGCAGGCGATCGTGGTCGACGGCGGCCAGACCGTCAGCCCCTAGCCAGGACCGGCTCAGGCCAGGGCTCGGGCCGGGCACATAGCTGAGGCCCCCGCCACTACGGCGGGGGCCTCAGCTTTGGGACCGTGTTACTGGCCGCGACGGCCTACTCGGTCCACCACTCCTCGCCGTCGCCCTCGCCGCTCTTGCCGCTGGCCTGCTTCGACTCCGCCTTGGTCATGGAGGCGGGTGCCTGCCGGCCTGGCTGGCTGGCCAGACCCGCCGTTGGCGGCTGGCGCTGAGGGCGCCGCCGGCGCGGCCGCGACGGCGGCTCGCGGACCGGCCAGGGCGGGCGCCGCGGCGGCGGCCGTCAGGCTAGCCGCGGACGGGCCGAGCAGCTGACTGATCTGGGCCAGGTGCGCCTGCACGGTCTCGTACTGCTTGTTGGCCTCGTCCACCCGGCGCTGCGCGGTAGTCGCGTGCCGATCGGCCTCGCCCTTCGCCTCGGCGAGCAGCTGGTCTGCTTGCGCCCTGGCCTGCGCGACAATGTCGTCGGCGTTCTTCTTGGCGCTGCTGACCAGCTGCTTCGCGTGATCGTCGGCGTCGCGCCTGGACTGCTCGGCCTGCGCGCTCGCCTTGCTGGCGCGCTGCTCGGCCGTGGCGGCCCGCTGCTCGGCCTCGGAGACCAGCCGCTGGGTGGCGGCCTGCGCCGCGGCGAGGCGCTCGGCCTCCTGCCGCTCCGCCTCCTCGCGCCGCGAGGCGAGCTGAATGTCGAACTCGGCCTCCGCCTGGGCGCGCTGCGCCTCGCTCTCCTCGAGAATGCGCTGCGCCTGGCTGCGCATCTCGTCGGCCTGCCGCTTGGAGGTGGTGAGGATCTCGTCCCGCTCGCGCTTGGACGACGCCTTCAGCTGGGCGACCTCGCGCTCCGTGGTCGTGCGCAGCTTGGCGATCTCGCGCTCGACGGCGGCACGCTTCTCCGCGACTTCATGGTCGACCATGGCGCGGAGCTTGGCGACCTCGCGCTCGGTCGTCGAGGTCAGCTCGTCAGACTCCCGGTGCGCGGTGGTCTTGATGCTGTCGGCCTCGCGCTCCGCGGACCCCCGCAGGTCGTCGGTCTCTCGCTTGGCGTTGGCCCGCAGCTCGGCGGTCTCGTTCTCGGCGCCTGCCCGCAGCTCCGCGGCATCGACCTTCGCGGAGGCGAGCAGCTGGCTGGCTTCGGTCCTGGCTTCCTGGAGGATCTCGTCCCGCTGCTCCTCGGCCAGCCGCAGCAGCTGCTCAATCCGGGAGCCCAGGCCCGAGTACGTCGGGCGCTCCTGCTCCTGCATCTGCCGGTGCATGTAGGCGATCTCCTGCTGAGTCGCCTGGTAGGACTGCCGCATGTCGCGCAGCCTGGTGTCCATCTCCCTCAGATGGGCCTCGACTTCCTCCTGGTCGTAACCGCGCATCTTTTGCGAGAAGACGGGATGCGGCTGGTCGTCATCGAAGAAGGTGCCGAGCTGTGCATTGATATCGGGCTGCATGTCGCCTAATCCTGGGTAGACGGGGGGTTGTCGCATCCTAGAGCCTGCCGGGACTCCGATGCCCGCGCCGGTGCGGTTCCCCTGGATGCTTTAGTGGCCGACAGCCTCAGGACTGCCAGTGCCGCAGCCCGCACTCCAGTTCACGTTCCCGGTGACGGCAGCGTACTCCGCCGCCGTCGCGTTGGAGGCCTGTTCGCTGCTGCTCGTGGCCTAGCTCACGAATTATTCGGCTTACTACTGCTTTCCGTGCACTGTCCGGCCCCGCTGACCGGTTTTGTGGTGGCCTGGGTGCTGTGATTCTGGGCCGAAATTGCTCTAGCGGCCGGCTGACTCGACCAGTTCTGTGAGCACGCCGCCGACATCGGCCGGGTGCAAGAACGCGATCGATGCGCCCATCGAGCCATGTCGCGGCCTGGCGTCGAGCAGCCTGACGCCGGTCGCGCCGATCGCCGCCAGGGCAGCCTCGACGTCGGCGACGCCATACCCCACGTGATGGATGCCCTCGCCGCGCCTGGCGATGAAGCGGCCGACCGGGGTGTCCGGCCCGAGCGGCTCGAGCAGTTGCACGCAGGACGGGCCGGCCGGGGAGTCGGCGACCATGAGCATGGCCTCCTTAACGCCTTGCTCGGCGTTCGTCTCCATGCTCACCACGGAGAGCCCGAACGTCGACTCGTAGAAGGCCACGGCGGCCGCCAGGTCGCGGCAGGCGATCCCGACGTGGTCGATGCGGGTCAGCAAGGCATCCCCCAATCGCGCCGTAGCGCGGTAGTTCCGGCGACATAGGTATCGTTGCAGCATGCGAGAAGCGGTGATTGTCGGCGGTGCCAGAACGGCGATCGGGCGGTTGCTCGGCTCGCTCGGCGACTTCAGCGGTGCCGAACTCGGCGGCATCGCGATCAAGGCGGCGCTCGACCGGGCCGGGATCTCCGGCGGCCGGGTCGACTACGTGATCATGGGCCAGGTGCTGCAGGCGGGCGCTGGCCAGATTCCGTCCAGGCAGGCGGCCGTCGCGGCCGGCATCCCGATGACGGTCCCCTCGATCACGATCAACAAGGTCTGCCTGTCGGGGCTGGACGCGATTGCGCTGGCCGCCCAGCTGATCAGGGCGGGCGAGTTCGAGATCGTGGTAGCCGGCGGGATGGAGTCGATGACCAACGCGCCGCACCTGCTGCCCGCGGCACGCAAGGGGATCAAGTACGGCTCGGCCGAGCTGGTCGATTCGATGGCACTCGACGGGCTGACCGATGCGTTCGATCACGTGTCCATGGGGTCATCGACCGAGCGGCACAACACCAAGCTGGGCATCAGCCGGGCCGAGCAGGACGAATTCGCCGCGATGTCGCACCAGCGCGCGGCGCTCGCGATCAAGAACGGACTGCTTACCGAGGAGATCGTGCCCGTGCCCGTCCCGCAGCGGCGTGGCGAGCCCGTGGTCTTCGATACCGACGAGGGCGTCAGGGCCGACACCACCGTCGAGACGCTGAGCAGGCTGCGGCCCTCGTTCGCCGCCGACGGCACGATCACCGCCGGATCGGCGTCGCAGATCTCCGACGGCGGCTGCGCGGTCGTGGTGATGTCGGCTGAGGCCGCGGCGGCCGCGGGTGCCACGGTTCTGGCCGAAGTCGGGGCGCACGGCGTCGTGGCCGGCCCGGACAACTCGCTGCAGTCGCAGCCGTCGAACGCCATCCTGCGCGCGCTGACCAGGTCCGGGCTTTCCGTTGATGATCTGGATCTGATCGAGATCAACGAAGCCTTCGCGGCCGTGGCGATCCAGTCGATGCGCGATCTTGGCATCGGGCCGGACATCGTCAACGTGAACGGCGGCGCGATCGCGCTCGGCCATCCGATCGGGATGAGCGGCGCCAGGCTCGCGCTGCACCTGATCTACGAGCTCAGACGGCGCGGCGGCGGGCTCGGCGCGGCGGCGCTGTGCGGTGGCGGCGGCCAAGGCGATGCCCTGCTGCTGCGCGTGCCGCGGCCAGGACGCGACTAGCCAGGTGCCGGAAGACTCGAGGGCCGAGGCGCTTGTCGCGGCGGCCAGGGACGGGGACGCCAGGTCGCTGGCCAGGCTGGTGTCGCTGGTCGAGAACGGCTCGCCTGCGCTGCGGCCGGTCATGCGCGCGGTCGCGCCGCTATGCGGGTCACGCCCGCGTGATCGGCCTGACGGGGTCACCAGGGGTCGGGAAGTCCACGCTGACCGGAGCGCTAGTCCGCGCCTACCGCGAGCTGGGCCTGCGGGTCGCGGTGCTGGCGGTGGATCCGACGTCGCCGTTCACCGGGGGCGCGCTGCTCGGCGACCGAGTCAGGATGCAAGAACACGCCACCGACTCTGGCGTGTTCATCAGGTCGATGGCCAGCCGGGGGCATCTCGGCGGCCTGGCGCTCGCCGCGCCGCAGGCGCTGCGGATACTCGACGCTGCCGGCTTCGACGTGATCTGCGTCGAGACCGTCGGGGTTGGCCAGGCCGAGGTGGAGATCGCGTCGCTGGCCGATACCACGCTGGTGATCGTGGCGCCGGGGATGGGCGACTCGATCCAGGCGGCCAAGGCCGGGATCCTGGAGATCGCCGATGTCTTCGCGGTCAACAAGAGCGACCGGCCAGGGGCGCAGGAGGTGGTCAGGGACCTGCGCGGCATGCTCGCGATGGCCAGGCATGAGCAGGGCGCGTGGAAGCCGCCGATCGTCTCCGTCTCGGCCGCCACCGGCGAAGGCATCGGCGAACTGGCGGCGAAACTGGACGCGCATGCCTCGTGGCTGGTCGACTCGGGGGAGCGCGACCGGCGGCGGCTGGAGCGAGCGCGCGAGGAAGTCTCGGCGATCGCCGTCGCGCAGATGCGGCGCCAGATCGGCGGGCTGCCAGGCCAGTCGCGGCTCGATGACCTCGCGGCCCAGGTCGCTGGCGGGAAGCTGGACGCCTACTCGGCTGCCGACGAGCTGATCGCCGGCGAGCGCCTGAGCGGCGGCCCCGGAGCCGCGGGCTACGGATGGGCTGACCGCCAGCGGGCGACGGCACGATCGAAGACGCTGCTGACTGCCTGGCCCGTGCCGGCGCCGATCAGTGCGCCGGCGATGGTGTCGCCCGGATAGTGGACGCCGGTGTGCACTCGCGAATAAGCCACGCCGCCCGCGAGGAACTGAATGGCGATCGCGAGCCAGGGGCTGTCCCTGCTGATGGCGGTCGCGAACGCGAAGGCCGATGCCGAGTGCCCGGAAGGGAAGGAGGTCGAGGTTGGCATCCGGACGTACCGATCGCCCGGAACGCCCGCGCCTGCCCGGTCGGGACGCCGCCTGGCCGACACCGACTTCACGCCGAGGTTGACGGCCGCCGAGGTAACGCCGATGGCCAGGATCCCGCGGACGGCTGCGCGCCTGCCCGCCGGGCCGGTCAGGGCGAGGGCGGCGGCGATGACAAGCCAGAGCTTGGAGTTGTTCGCGGAGTTGGAGAGGCGGCGCATGGCGCGGTCAAGCGCCGGGGTAGGCACGCGCGCGATGGCCGCGTACACAGCACGGTCGATCGCGCCAAGTTGGTACAGGATCTCCGCGAGCCGCTGCTTGGCCGGGCCGCCGAGCCTGGATAGTTCGCTGGCGAGGACGTCGGCGACGGCCATGGCAGCGGGGCCGGGGCCATCGCCGGGCGCCAGCCGCTCCGAAGTCGGCCCATCGGCCGACCCGACATCGGCCAGGCCTGACTCGGCCGGCGCCTGTGCCCCCTCGCCCTGGGCGTCCCGGTGCTTGCCTGCGGCCGTCGGCGGCTCGCCGCGGCCCTCCCCTTGGGCCATCGAGGCATGCTAACACCGAGCGCCTGGCCAGCCCTCGGGCCCTCAAGTAGCTTGACATCGAGAGAGTTGGATCGTTACGCTGGCTAAGTAACTTGATGTCGAGATACTTGACCGCGCAGCCTCCGGCAGCGCGCGGCGGCGCGCCCGGCTGGCCGGCGCGGCGACAGCGGCGTA
Organism: uncultured Actinomycetota bacterium; assembly: GCA_963720595.1. Classification (GTDB taxonomy): domain Bacteria; phylum Actinomycetota; class Actinomycetes; order Streptosporangiales; family Streptosporangiaceae; genus Chersky-822. Next base: position 1,160,154 of record CAVRFY010000002.1, read on the forward strand.
CGGCAGGATGGCGGCAGGGCGAGTTGCCTCGGGCCGGACCGGCAACAGCGGCGGAAGGACGGGTCGGATGACAGCGAACAGCTTCGGCGCGCGCAGCACGCTGACGGCGGGCGGCAGCGGCTACCAGATCCACCGGCTGGACGCGGTACCAGGTTCCGCGGACCTGCCGTTCAGCCTGAAGATCCTGCTGGAGAACCTGCTGCGCACCGAGGACGGCGTCAACGTCACCGCCGACCACATCACCGCGCTGGCGAACTGGGATGCGGCCGCCGAGCCGGATACGGAGATCCAGTTCAGCCCGGCGCGCGTGATCATGCAGGACCTGACCGGCGTGCCCGCCGTCGTGGACCTGGCCAGCATGCGGGAGGCCATGCGGGATCTCGGCGGCGACCCGGCGAAGATCAACCCGCTCGTCCCCGCCGAGCTGGTGATCGACCATTCCGTGATCGCGGACGTCTTCGGCCGGCCCGACGCGTTCGAGCGCAACGTTGAGCTTCGAGTTCCAGCGCAACTCCGAGCGATTCGCGTTCCTGCGGTGGGGCCAGCAGGCGCTGCGCCAGTTCCGCGTCGTCCCGCCCGGCACCGGCATCGTGCACCAGGTCAACATCGAGCACCTGGCTCAGCGTCGTGATGACCGCGCAGGACGGCGACGGGGCTGGCCGCCTACCCGGACACTTGCGTTGGCACCGACTCGCACACGACGATGCAGAACGGGCTTGGCGTGCTCGGCTGGGGCGTGGGCGGCATCGAGGCCGAGGCCGCTATGCTCGGCCAGCCGATCTCGATGCTGATCCCGAAGGTGGTGGGGTTCAGGCTGACGGGCGAGCTGCCGTCCGGCGCGACCGCCACCGACCTGGTCCTGACCATCACCGAACTGCTGCGCAAGCACGGCGTGGTCGGCAAGTTCGTGGAGTTCCACGGCGAAGGCGTGGCGGCGGTCCCGGTGGCGAACCGGGCCACGATCGGCAACATGAGCCCGGAGTTCGGCTCGACCTGCGCGATCTTCCCGATCGACGAGGAGACCCTGACCTACCTGCGGCTGACCGGCCGCGGCCGAGCAGGTCACGCTCGTCGAGGCGTACGCCAAGGAGCAGGGGCTCTGGCATGACCCGACCGGCGAGACGACGAGCGGCGGGGTCGCGCAGGTACTCCCAGCAGCTCCAGCTGGACCTGTCCACCGTGGTGCCGTCGCTGGCGGGGCCGAAGCGCCCGCAGGATCGGGTGGCGCTGACCGACGCCAAGAACTCGTTCCGCGAGGCGCTCGGGTCCTATGTGCGGATGCCCAGCCTGGACAACGGCATCGCGGGCACGTTCCCGGCCTCCGACCCGGTCGCGGGCGGGCTGGATGGCCGGCCGTTCGCGCCGACGCCGGTCACGCTGGAGGACGGCACGCAGACCAGCGTCGACCACGGCTCGGTGGTGATCGCCGCGATCACGTCGTGCACGAACACCTCGAACCCGTTCGTCATGGTTGGCGCGGCGCTGCTGGCGCGCAAGGCGGTGGAGGCGGGCCTGACCAGAAAGCCGTGGGTGAAGACGACGCTGGCGCCGGGGTCCAAGGTGGTCATGGACTACTACGAGCGGGCCGGGCTGACCCCGTACCTGGAGAAGCTCGGCTTCAACCTGGTCGGCTACGGCTGCACGACGTGCATCGGCAACTCGGGCCCGTTGCCTGAGGCGATCAGTGCCGCGGTAGCCGAGAACGACCTCGCCGTGGTGTCCGTGCTGTCGGGCAACAGGAACTTCGAGGGCCGGATCAATCCGGACGTGAAGATGAACTACCTGGCCTCGCCGCCGCTCGTCGTGGCCTACGCGCTCGCCGGGACGATGGACATCGACCTGACGACGGAGCCAATCGGCACCGGGGCCGACGGGAAGCCGGTCTACCTGGCCGACATCTGGCCGTCGCCTGCCGAGGTCGAAGCAGGTCGTGCGCGAGTTGTGTAGCCCCAGAAATGTTCAGTCGCGACTACGCGGACGTCTTTGCCGGTGACGAGCGGTGGCAGGAACTTGACGTGCCTGCCAGGCGACGTATTCGCGTGGGACGAGGCATCAACCTACGTGCGCCGCCCGCCGTACTTCGACGGCATGCCCGCCGAGCCGGCGCCGGCGACCGACATCCACGGCGCCCGGGTGCTCGCGATGCTCGGCGACTCGGTCACCACCGATCACATCTCGCCCGGCCGGCGCGATCAAGGCCGACAGCCCGGCCGGGCAGTACCTGACCGAGTCACGGGATCGAGCGGCGCGACTTCAACTCCTACGGCTCGCGGCGCGGCAACCACGAGGTGATGATCCGCGGCACGTTCGCCAACATCAGGCTGCGCAACCAGCTCGCGCCGGGCACCGAGGGCGGCGTGACGCTGAAGCTGCCCGAGGGCGAGCAGACCTCGATCTACGAGGCGTCCCGCGCGTACCTCGATGAGGGCACGCCACTGATCGTGCTCGGCGGCAAGGAGTACGGGTCGGGTTCGTCGCGCGACTGGGCAGCCAAGGGCACGGCGCTGCTCGGCGTCCGTGCGGTGCTGGTCGAGTCGTTCGAGCGGATCCACCGGTCGAACCTGATCGGGATGGGCGTGCTGCCGCTGCAGTTCAAGCCGGGCGAGAACGCCGCCTCGCTCGGGCTCACCGGCCACGAGGTCTTCGACATCACCGGGATCGAGGCCTGAACTCCGGCGAGACGCCGCGCGAGGTGACGGTTCAGCGCCGACGGCAAGGAGTTCACGGCGGTCGTGCGGATCGACACGCCTGGCGAGGCCGACTACTACCGGCACGGCGGGATCATGCAGTACGTGCTGCGGTCCCTGCTGGCCAGCGGCTGACGCCGGTCGTGACGACGAGCGGCACAGCGCAGCGTCCAGTCCCGGCCCGCGAGGATGAGCCGCTCGCGGGGCACGTGGCGTCACGCGGTCCGCCCTGAGCGGGCCTGCCGTCGGTCTCGCGGCGGCGGGGCTGCTGATCGCGGCATCTGGCGATCTCGTTCAACATGCGGGCGTGCGATCACCAGCCTGCCGCCGGTCTTTCCCGAGATGACGGCGGCGGCCGGCTGGACCACGGCCACCAAGTCGGTGCTTGCCGCGATGCCGTGTTCTGAGCTTCGCCGTGTTCTCCGGCCTCGCCCCATGCTCGCCAGGAAGATCGGCGAGGAGCGGGTGATCGGCCTGGCGCTGGTCTTGCTCGCGGCCGGCCTCGGGCTGCGGTCGGCGGCGCCCGGGCGTCATGCTGTTCCCCGGCACGATCGTGGCGGGCTGCGCGATCGCGCTGGTGAACGTCCTGCTGCCGAGCATGGTCAAGCGCCGCAGGCCGGACCTGGCCGGCCTGATGATCGGCCTGTACCTGACGACGCTGACGGCCGGAGCGGTGGTCGGCGCGGTGATCGCGGTGCCTGTGTTCACGGCGGCTGGCGGGCGCGGTCCGGCGGCGCGGGCTGGCCGTCAGGCTGACGCTCGGCATGTGGGCGCTTGCCGGCCCTGGCCGCCGTGTTCGTCTGGCTGCCGCAGCTGCGAGTTCCGCACCGTGCCGGTGCTCCGTCGGCGGGCGGCGCGGCGTGCTCGCGATGGGCAGGATCCCGCTGGCCTGGCAGGTCATGGCGTTCATGAGCCTGCAGAGCCTGTCGTACTACGCGACGCTGTCCTGGTTCCCCACGATGTTCAGGGATCACGGGATCGGCGCGTCGGCCGCCGGGAACCTGCTGGCGCTGATGAACGTCGGCAACGCGATCACCGGGCTGATCGTGCCGGTGCTCGCGCACCGGGCCAGGGACCAGCGGCGCTGGCTGGCCAGCGCGGTGGTGATCCTGATCATGATCGGGCTGGCCGGGTCGGCCTTCGCGCCGAACTCCGCTGTGGTCGCTCTTCGTCTGCCTGCTCGGCCTCGGCCAGGGCGGCGCGTTCGGGCTGAGCGTGTTCCTGTTCACCGCGCGGGCCGCAGACAGCCACACGGCTGCCGCGCTGTCCGGCTTCGCGCAGGGGCTCGGGTACCTGCTCGCCAGTGCCGGGCCGCTGCTGATCGGCCTGCTGCACTCGGTGACCGGCAGCTGGACGGTACCTATCCTGGTCCTGCTCGGCGTCAGCGGCCGGGCAGCTGGTCGTTCGGGCCTGCTGGCCAGCCGCGCGATCACGATCGGTGCGACCGGCACCGTCTCCCCGGCCCCGGCCCGATCGCTGTAGCCCGCCCCGCCCTGCCCGCCCGCCTCGCCGCCCCGCCCTGCCCGCCCTGCCCGGACGCCCCGCCCGCCCCCGCCCGCCCTGCCCGCCCGCCTCGCCGCCCCGCCCGCCTCGCCGCCCCGCCCGCCCTGCCCGGACGCCCCGGCACCACATATCACGAGTTGTGGCGCCGCAAATGGGGATGAAAGCCTCATGATCATGGCCGTAAGTCATGATAAGTGCCGACGGGGGCGCGATTACTGCCCGGTCAAAGCGGTCAGACCGGTCAGGCGTGCGCTGATGTCCCACAGGCGGCGGGCGGTAGCGACGTCGCGGGCGGCCTGGAGGGCTGGCGGAGCCGCCGTCCGACGTAGTAGCCGCCGGTCCGGCCGGCCAGGTCGGGGGAGGCGGCCAGGTAGACCACGGTCCTGGCGGCTGACTCGGGGGAGCGCAGGAACTGGCGGCCGACGGCCAGGCCCCAGACCAGCCACCGGTTTCCGGTCTGACCGAAGTTGGTGGCCACCGTGCCCGGATGCAGGCAGTTCGCCGTGACGCCGGTGCCGTCGAGCCGGCGGGCCAGCTCCCTGGTGAACAAGATGTTCGCCAGCTTGCTGTTGGCGTAGGCCAGCATCGCCAGGTAGCGCCGGCTGAGCATGACGTCGTCCAGGTTGAGCACGGCGGAACGGTGCGCGATCGAGGAGACCGTGATGATCCTGGCCGGCGCGCTGGCCTCCAGCTTCGGCAGCAGCAGGCTGGTCAGGAGGAACGGAGCGAGGTGGTTGACGGCGAGGGTGTGCTCGAAGCCGTCGGTGGTCAGCGTTCTGCGCGCGACGACCAGGCCGGCGTTATTGACCAGGACATCGATCCTGGGCAGTCGGTCGAGGCGGGCCGCAAGGTCCCTGACCTGCGCGAGCGAGGAGAGGTCGGCGAGTTCGAGCGACGGTCGTGCCACCGGTCGCCGCGGCGGCGACCTCGGCGAGCGCCGACTCGCCACGGCCTTGGTCGCGGCAGGCGAGCACCACCGTGGCGCCCAACCTCGCCAGCGCGACCGACGCGGCCCTGCCGATGCCGGAACTGGCGCCGGTGACGACGCAGACGCGGCCTTCCATCGGCTGCGTTGTCGTGGTCATGACGACCATTATGCGGACGATCATGCCCCGGTCAGGGGCGGGGCGCGCTCAGCCGGCCGGGTTCAGCCGGCCTGGTTCAGCCGACCTGGCCCAGCCGGCCTGCCCCAGCCGACGTGCCTCAGCCGGCCTGGCTCAGCCTGGCCTGCCTTAGTCGGCCTGGCTCAGCCGTTGCGGTAGGCGGCGGCCGCGCTTCCGCTGCGGTGCGGCGGCCTGACCTGCTCCCCACGTCCGCTGGGTCCCGGGAATCAGCGCGCAGGCCAGCACCTGGTCGGCGGGGTCCGAGCTGACGACGGACTTGGTCCAGGTGCCGTCACGGGCCCGGTCGCGCACTAGCGACAGGCTGGCGCCCGAGTTGGCGATAACCCACAGGCCACCGCGGCCGTCCCTGCACATCCCGGTGGCCGCGGTCGTGCCTGGCATCCTCAGGGCCGACCAGCCGTGGCCGTCGAAGTGCCCCAGCTTCGGGCGGCCCGCCACGGTGCCCGGCGACCCAGACATCGCCGGGAGAAAGGGCGAGCAGGTGGGTGTACCGGAAGCCGGCGAGGGCCCGCGGCCGGACCCGGCGCCAGCCGAACCCGTCGAAGTGCAGCAACGCGTTCCCCTGGCCGCCCGCGTTGCCGATGGCCCAGATGTCCCCCCGGCCGGCCCTGCTGGCCTGGAAGATGCCGCCCGCGGCACCGTTCACCCTGGTCCACCTGGTGCCGTTAAAGTGCCAGGTGCCGGCGCCCGGGTGGCGTTTGCCACTGGTGCCGAACAACCACACGTCCGTTCCGGCTGAGCGCCGTGATGCCGGTGAAGCGCGTGCCAGCCTTCCAGGCGCCGCGAGGCTCGGTGCGCCAGGCCGAGCCGTTCCAGTTCAGGACCGAGCCGCCGAGGAAGGTCACTGCCCAGATGTCGGTCGGCGACGGAGCGCTGGCCGCGGTGATCCAGCTGTGCGGCGCCCGGCGGCAGCGGCATGGACCGCGGCACCCCGTTCGCGATCTCTCGGCCTCCGGCTTGCCGCTGCCGCCCACGTCCGTGCCGCCAAGGAACCAGGCCTGGCCGGACCAGGCGAGCACGACACGTATTGGCTGCGGTTGGTCGCTGGCGGCAGGTAATGGATCGCCAGCCGGAGCCGCCACGCCTGGACGGCTGGCCCCGGGCGGGGCGAGGCTGCGGCGCGCACGGTCACCGCCGTCAGCGCGATCGCGAGCGCGACGGCCAGCCCGCACCTCAGCAGCAGCCGCACGCTACCCGCACGGCGGCCGGCCTGGTTGTCGATCACGGGGCGGCGGATCACGGGGCGGCGGATCACGGGCGGATCAGGGGATGGCGGACCACGGGGCCTTCCGGACGCGAGTTCGGAACTGGTCTGGGAAGACTAGCCAGACCGCGGCTGGACGCGCGGCTAGACCCGCCAAAGGTGACGCCATCGTCATACACAGAGCATGCGGCCGCACACTCTGCGGGGCTGCTCGAAATAGACTCGTTGAGTTCGCTCCCGGCCAAATTGACCAGGAGCGGCCACCTGGACTCCGGAGGAGTTCCCATCCGGCGGTCGTGCAGATGTTCCGGGCGGGCGCCTGCAGGCACCGTCCGCAACGTGAGGAGCGCACCAGATGACAGTGCTCGAGTCGATCTGGAGTCCGCGAGATGTCAAGGCGCTGACCCCCGATGAGCTGACGGTGCTGGCCAGCGAGATCAGGGCGTTCCTGATCGAGGCGGTCTCGAGCAATGGCGGCCACCTCGGTCCGAACCTCGGCGTCGTGGAGCTGACGATCGCCCTGCACCGGGTCTTCGACTCCCCGGCCGACCCGATCGTCTGGGACACCGGCCACCAGTCCTACGTGCACAAGCTGCTGACCGGCCGGATGGAGGGCTTCGCCAAGCTCCGGCAGCAAGGCGGTGTGTCCGGCTACCCGAACCGGTCGGAGTCCGAGCACGACTGGGTCGAGAACTCGCACGCCTCGACCAGCCTGTCCTACGCGGACGGCCTGGCCAAGGCCCTGTACCTGCGCGGCGAGCGGAGCCGCAGGGTCGTCGCCGTGATCGGCGACGGCGCGCTGACCGGCGGAATGGCCTGGGAGGCGCTGAACAACATCGCCGGCGCCAAGGACCGGCCTGTGGTCATCGTGGTCAACGACAACGGCAGGTCCTACCAGCGGACGATCGGCGGGCTCGCCGACCACCTGGCCTCTGTCCGGGTGTCGCAGCGCTACGAGCAGGTGCTCGACCTGGTCAAGACCACGCTGTCGCACACGCCGCTGGTCGGGCCGCCGCTCTTCGAGACGCTGCACGGGATCAAGAAGGGGCTGAAGGACGTCCTGCAGCCGCAGGTGCTGTTCGAGGACCTCGGGCTGAAGTACCTCGGCCCGATCGACGGCCACGACGAGCAGGCGATGGAGCATGCGCTCGGCCGGGCCAGGGAGTTCGGCGGCCCGGTGCTGGTGCACGTGATCACGCAGAAGGGCCGCGGCTACGCGCTGGCCGAGGAGAACGACGAGGACTGCCTGCATCAGGTGCAGCCTGGTGCGCACGTTCAGGTGACCGGCGCTCTTGCGGCAGCCAACGGCAGTGCCCAGGCTCCGGCAGCGCAGGCCGCCCCCGCGGCTCCGGCCAAGCGTGGCTGGACCCACATCTTCGCCGACGAGCTGGTCGGACATCGGCGCGCGCAGGCCAGACGTGGTCGCGATCACCGCCGCGATGCTGCACCCGACCGGCCTGGCCAAGTTCGCGCGAGGCGCTACCCGGACCGGGTCTTCGACGTCGGCATCGCCGAGCAGCACGCCGTGACCAGCGCGGCCGGCCTGGCGATGGGCGGCATGCACCCGGTCGTGGCGATCTACGCCACGTTCCTGAACCGGGCGTTCGACCAGGTGCTCATGGACGTCGCGATGCACAAGCTGCCGGTCACGTTCGTGCTGGACCGGGCCGGCGTGACCGGGCCTGACGGCGCCAGCCACCACGGCATGTGGGACGGGTCGCTGCTGCAGATCGTGCCGGGGATCAAGAGTCGCGGTGCCGCGAGACGGCACCAGGCTGACCGAACTGCTCCGCGAGGCCGTGGCGATCAACGACGGCCCGACCGCGCTCAGGTTCCCGCGCGGCGGCGCTGCCAGACGACCTGCCGGCGATCGGGAAGCTCGGCGGCATGGACGTGCTCGCCGTGCCCGCCGAGGGCACGGGCCAGGACGTGCTGCTGCTAGCGGCGGGCCCGATGGCCGCGATCGCCGTGGAGGTGGCCGAGCGGCTGACCGGCCAGGGCATCGGGGTCACCGTCGTCGATCCGCGCTGGGTCAAGCCGCTGGACGAGGCGATCGCGGCCGCGGCCGCGGCAGCACCGCCTCGTCGTCACGGTCGAGGACAACGGCACGGCGGGCGGCTTCGGCGACGCGGTGGCGAGGTACCTGCGCGACGCCGACATCGCGACGCCTGCTCCGCACCTTCGGCCTGCCGCAGCGCTTCCTCGAGCACGGCGAGCGCGCCGAGGTGCTCGCCGCAGGCCGGGCTGACGCCGCAGCAGCTGGCCGGGCCATGACCGAGGCGGTCGCCAGGCTCACGCTCTGACCTGGTGCCCGACCACCAGGACTAGCCGTCTGATCGCGCCGCTCCCGCCCCCGCTCCCGCGGCGCGCGCCGATAGCCGCGCCGCCCGCGCGAGCCGCCCGGCCGCGGCGCGAACGAAGTCGATCAGCTCGTGCGGCTCGAGCACGGTGAAGTCGACGTCGAGCGAGGCAGGTGGAAGGTCAGCGCGCCGAGCGAGTCCGAGCCGGTCGTCAGCAGGCAGCGCATCCTGGCCCGGCGTCGGTGACCACCCCTGAGGTGCGCGAGAATTCCTCGGCCACGACGGCGACCGGGGCATCCACGAGGACGCGCGCCTGGTAGCGGTAGGGGCCGGTCGTCACGGCGGAGGCCACGAAGGCGGCGGGGTCGGGCGCCGGGCGCGGCACGAACCTGCCGCCGGCCTCGGCCGAGTCCGTCGATCCTGTCGACCCGGAACGTGCGCCAGTCTGCCCGCTCGATATCAAAGGCCATCAGGTACCAGCGGTAGCCGGTGCTCACCAGCCGGTGCGGCTCCACGATCCGGCTGGAGTCAGAACCCGACCGTCCCGGTAACGCAACCGCAGCCGCTGATGCCGCCCGCAGGCGGCGGCCAGGCTCGCGAGCTGCTCGGGGTCGACGACCGGCCCGGGTCCCGCGAGCGCGACCGTCGCGTGCTGGAGCGCGGCGGTCCGCTCGCGCAGCTTGGCGGGAAGCACCTGGTCGAGCTTGGCCAGCGCGCTGACCGAGGCCTCGGACAGGCCCGCCACGCTATGGCTGGCGGCGCTGCGCAGGCTGACCACGACCGCGATCGCCTCGTCGTCGTCGAGCAAGAGCGGTGGCAGCGCCTTGCCTGGGCCGAGCCGGTAGCCCCCGGCGACGCCGGGAACCGAGTGCACCGGGTAGTCCAGGTCACGCAGCCGCTGCACGTCGCGCCGCAGGGTCCGCACCGTGATGCCCAGCCGCTCGGCCAGGTCGGCTCCTGACCACTCCTGCCGCACCTGTAGCAGGCTGAGCAGTCGCAGCAGCCGCGCCGATGTTTCCCGCATGATGAGATTCTCGCGCACATTGAGGACCGTAACTGTCCTCGATAACCAGTAGCGTCGAATGTCATGGACATCGACTGGAGCAACGACCTGGCTGAGCAGCTCGACTGGCAGTGGTAGCAATCATTTCCGCCCGCGGCTCGACGGGCTGACCGACGAGGAGTACTTCTGGGAGCCCGTTGCCGGGTGCTGGAGCGTGCGCAAACGCGGCACCTCGACCGCGGCGCGGACGGCCGGAGCCGGCGAGTACGTGTACGAGTTCGCCTATCCGGAGCCCGATCCGCCGCCGGTGACGACCATCGCGTGGCGGCTCGCGCACGTGATCGTGGGCTGCCTTCGCAGCGCGCAATGCGTCGCACTTCGGCGGGCCGCCCGCCGACTGGGACAGCTTCAGCTACGCCGGGACCGCCGCGCAGGCGCTCGGGCAGCTCGACGACGCCTACGCGACCTGGAACAACGCGGTGCGCGCCCTGGGCGATGACGGGCTTGCCCGCCCCTGCGGGCCTGCCGAGGGGCCGTACGCCGAGAGCCGGCTGGCCGAGCTTGTGCTGCACATCAACCGCGAGGTGCTGCATCACGGCGCCGAGATCGCGCTGCTGCGCGACCTGTACCGAGCGAAGGGATCCGACCGTGCCGACCGTGCCCTATGACTTCCAGATCGCCGTGGACGCCAGCGAGCCGCACGTGCTCGCGGACTGGTGGGCCGAGACGCTCGGCTGGGTGGTCGAGCCGTCCGACGAGGCGTTCATCAAGAAGATGATCGCGGCGGGCTACGCGACCGACGACGACACGATCACGCACAACGGGACGCTGGTCTGGCGCGAGGGCGCCGCGATCCGGCACCCGGACGTGCCGTCGGGTCTGGCCAGGCCGCGGATCCTGTTCCAGCTGGTGCCCGAGGCGAAGACGGTCAAGAACCGCCTGCACCTCGACGTGCGAGTCGGCGAGGAGAATGTGGACGCCGTGGTGGCGAGGCTGACCGAACGCGGCGCCACGTACCTGTGGAAGAGTACGCAAGGTCCGAGCCATTGGTGGATCACGATGGCCGACCCGGAGGGCAACGAGTTCTGCGTCACCTGAACGATGCTCCGGGGAGCCCGGGCCTGGCGGCACGGGCTCCCCGGAGGCGGTTGGTTACGGGCAGGGATTCTTGGGAAAGCCGGTCGACTTCGTCATGTTGACCGTCGAGCCGGGAGTCACTATGTCGCCCGCGCTCGGGCTCGTCGACACGATCGTGCCCTTGCCGACATCACAGCTCGTCGTAGCGTTGATGGAGCCGACGACCAGGCCAGCGGCCTGGATGATCGATGTGGCGGTAGCGACCGTCCTGCCGATCACGTTCGGCACGGTCGTGGTCGCCGCAACGCATACGGTCAGCCCGATGCCCGTTCCGAACGGAACCGGTGTGTCGAAGGCGGGCGTCGTGGATACGACCTCGCCGACCGGGACGCCGCCGCAGTTGGTGGTGGTGGACTGGACTCCGGTACCCAACCCGAACCCGAAAAGCACGGAGGCCGGCCTGTGCTGGCGTGTCCTGTTGGACAAACGGGACGTTGATCTGGTTCGGGGAGCACAGCCTGGCCAGGCGCGTGTTCCAGGTGCCGTCGAAGTACTCCTGGGTCGTGATCGCGCAGCTGGTGTTGCCGAAGTGGCTCGGCTCGATCGCGACCGATGAGTGGATGCCGAAGTTCGTGTCATTGGGCGCGGTCCCGGTCAGCAGGGTCTGCAGGTTCCCCACCGTTGTCGGCACGCTGCCGTTGAATACGAACGAGTCGACGGCGTCTGAGACGTTCAGGTTCTTGTTCGGATCGGTGTAGGCCCAGTTCAGGAACACCGCGTCGGTGCCGTCGGCGTTCAGGCCAATGCCGATAGAGCCATTGAACTCATAGGAGAACAACGGGTCGACGGTCATCAGTGCGTGGACCTCGGTGTTGGTGTTCACGTTGACGTACCCAAAGCGGACTGAGGTGGGGTGGAAGATCTCGCTGACCCCGTGCGCGAACCAGATCCTGGTCCCGTCGAAGACCGGCGGCGAAGTGCATCCGCCCGTCACCGGCGTTAAGACCGACGCTGGGCGGTGGCGTGACCGCCTGCTGCGGTCCGCTGTAGGGCGCGCCGATCGTGGCCTGCAGCGTCACGCTGGGGCTCACCGTGCCGCTGCCGCTCATCCGGTAGAGCTGGTAGCCGATCTGCGGGTCCGCGCCGAGGAAATAAGCCGACGACGAGCTGATCATCGGCTCGCCGGCGTTGACCACCGGCGCTGCCTGTGAGCCGACCGTGAAGGCGGGGAAGCTCACGCCGTTGTTGGCGTACAGGTCTGCCTTGTCGATCGGGAAGATTGAGTACGCCTGGAACTGCTGGCTGCTCGAGAAGATGTTGGTCTCGAATAGCACCGCGTTGCGGTCTTGACCCATGATCACACTGTCGAGGCGGTTGCCAGGGGCGTACGGGCCGCCGCCGAACGTCATCCGGTAGAAGTGCCAGTCGCCGCAGGGGTTGCTGGTGTTGCTGATCAGCACGTACAGGGCCGGAATACTGGTGCTGACGAAGCTCTCTACCGGGACCGAGGCGATGAAATGGCCCTGGAAGTTGTCAAATTGGATCTCCGGTGCGCCAAGCTGGTCGGAGGTCTGCAGGAAGGTTGTGAGCGGCAGCCCTGTTCCTGTCCCGCACATCGTCGCGCCGTTGTTGTCAAAGAACTGGATGAAGTTATTGGATACCTCGACGATCTGACTGCCATTGGTCGCCGAACTCGCGTCCGGACGGGTAGGCAGGCCGCCGGTCTGGTGGCTGGACGCGGCCGTGGTGCCGTCGAACTCCGAGGTGATGGTCGCGCCGTTCGGCGTGGTCAGGCTGAACCGTGGCGCGAAGGTCCTGCCAGCCGGCGCCGCGGCGCGGCGCTGCGTGGTCTTGGCCAGGCGCTTGACGTTGACGGTGTGCGGGATGGCTCGTCCCGCCCCTGCCTTCGTCGGCCTCGGGTGAGCCTTCACCGCGGTTGGACTGAGGCCATGCGTTCGCGCTGGAACGCCGCCGCGTGCTTCTGTCGGCGCCGGGCCGGTCAGGTGCCTAGGCGTCACTGCGCGCGCTGCGGCCATGGCGGCCGCGGTCCCTGTCACGCCGGCCATTCCGGCCAGCGCGAGCAGCGCCGCGGCCGCAGCCGGCAACCCCCGTGTAATGATTCTCACGAACTCCCCTTCCGAGGCGATAGGTACCTCGCTTATAACGGCGAGGTGGCCTGCCTGGTTCAGGTCGTTCGCAGCCATTTTGTCTCGGCTACGTCCTCTTGATCTGCGGCAACCATGACCGATCAGGAAGGCAACGAATTCTGCGTGACCTGACGCATATCCTGGCCTGAGCGCTGGCGGGTCAGTGCCCGCCAGCCGTCCGGGAAGGTGCAGAATCGCGTTCATGAATACCCTCAACGTCGCCGTCGTCGGCTCGGGACCGGGCGGCCTGTATACCGCAGAGGCCCTGATCAAGCAGGGCGCGGCCCTCGACCCGCCGCAGCAGGTGCAGGTCGATGTCATCGACCGGCTGCCGACGCCGTACGGCCTGGTCCGCTACGGCGTGGCACCCGACCACAAGTCGATCAAGTCGATCGCCGACTACCTGCGCGGTGTGCTCGAGCACGAGGGCGTGCGGTTCGTCGGCGCCGTGCACCTCGGCGACGACGTGACCAGGGCCGACCTGCTGTCCTGCTATGACGCCGTCGTCTACGCGACCGGGGCGATGCGGGACCGGCGGCTCGGAATCCCTGGCGAGGACCTGCCCGGCAGCTATGCGGCCACCGATTTCGTGAACTGGTACTGCGGGCACCCGGACGTCGACCCCGACCGGTTCGAGCTGACCGCGGAGTCAGTCGCGGTGATCGGCGTCGGCAACGTCGCGGTCGACGTCGCGCGGATCCTGATCCGCGATCCTGAGGAATTGCGCGAGACCGACGTGTCCCAGCCGGTGCTCGACGCGCTGGTCGCGAGCAAGGTCCGCGAGGTGCACGTGATCGGCAGGCGCGGGCCCGCGCAGGCCAAGTTCACCACCAAGGAACTTCGCGAGCTTGGCGAGCTTGCCGGAGTCGACGTGATCGTCGGCGACGGTGAGGCGGACCTCGACGCGTTTGACGCCAGCGGCGAGAGTTCCAGGCTCGTTGCCGCGGACCGGCACGTCCGCGGCAACTACACGGTGATCAGCGACTGGGCCGCGCGGACGCCGGCCGGCGCTGCGCGCAGGCTGACCGTTCGCTTCTGGCTGAGCCCGGCGGAAATTCACGGGTCGCAACAGGTCGAAGGGCTGACTGTCGAGCGCACCAGGCTGGACGCCGACGGGCGGCTCGTTGGAACCGGGCAGTTCGAGCGGCTGACCGTGCAGATGGTGCTGCGCAGCGTCGGCTATCAGAGCGTGCCGCTTCCGGGGGTGCCGTTCGATGACCGCTCGCACACGGTCCCTAACGCCGATGGCCGTGTTCTCGGCCCGGACGGCGAGCCGTTGCCCGGGGAGTACGTGGCCGGGTGGCTCAAGCGAGGCCCGACCGGCGTGATCGGCACCAACAAGTCCGACGCCGCGCAGACCGTCCGCAGCCTGCTCGCCGATCTGGCGGGCGGGCCGGGCCCCGATGATGTCCAGCTGCCCAGGGCCGGCCTGCTCAGGCTGCCCGAACCGGCGGGCGGGGAAGCAGCCGGTGCCGCCGACCATGTTCCGTGGTCAGCGAAGTTCGCCGAGCTGCTTGCCGCCCGGGGCATCAAGCCGATCGGCTACGACGACTGGCTGAAGATCGAGACCGAGGAGAAGGAACTCGCCGCCTCCCTCGGCCGGGGCGCCAGGGTCAAGCTGGCCAGCCGGGCGCACATCCATGCCGCCTGCGGGCTCGGGCGCCCCTGATACGAAGCCGCCGATCCGGCGCTCCCGGCTAGGGGCGTGACCGGAAGCGGCGACCCGCAGCTGCGGCCTACGTTCCGAACTAGGCAGACACCTAGGAGGACGTTATGACAGCGACTGCAGAAAAGCCCGCCGGGACCAGGTCGGAAATCGGCGCGGCGGGGATTGCGTACGACACGGCGGGCGAGGGTGATCCGCCCTTGCTCTTCCTGCATGGATGGTGCGGGGATCGCAGTTTCTTCGCCCCGCAGTTCGAGCACTTCTCGGCCACGCACCGCGTTGTCAGCGTGGACCTGCCCGGGCACGGCGAGAGCAAGGCACCCGCGGCCTACACGATCGAATCCCTTGGCGCCGATGTCGCCGCGCTCGGGCGCCAGCTCGGCCTGTCAGGGATCGTCCTGGTCAGCCATAGCTTCGGCTCGATGGTCTCGCTCGCAGTGGCCGATCAGGCGCCCGAGCTCGTGAGCGCCCAGATCATGGTCGATCCGCCGCCGCTGAGCAAGGAAGTGTGGAAGGACTTCGCGGCCAGCCTGCTGCCCGGGTTCGAGGGACCGGCGTCGGCGGAGAGCCGCAGGCAATTCGTCCAGCAGATGTTCTTGCCCACCGATGACGCCGCGCTCAGGGGCCGGATCGTCGAGACCATGTGCGCGGTGCCGAACGACGTGGCGATAGGGACGACGAAGGCCATGGCCTCCTACGATCCGGCGGCGGCGCTCCGCCGGAGCACGGCGCCGGTGGTCGTCATCGCATCCGCCGTGCCGACGAACAGCCCGGCGTATCTCAAGGACGTCAATCCCGATATCACGACCGGCCAGACCGTGGGGGTCGGTCACTTCCTGCAGCTTGAGGTACCCGAGCAGGTGAACCCGATGATCGAGCGGTTCCTTCTGGTCAGCCGTTAGGCCGCCACCGGCAGGTAGGGCTTGGCTGGCGCTGGCCGCGGCGTCAGCCGAGCCGCTTCATCGCTGCGGTGAGCTCGCTCCGTGACCCGATCTCTAGCTTGCGGTAAATGCTCCGCAGGTGGTATTCGATCGTCTTGGGGCTGAGGAACAAGGCTGCCGCGGCTTCCCTGGTGGTGCTGCCCGCGGCCAGCCGAAGCGCGATCTGCAGTTCCTGCGGCGTGAGGTCGCTGACCGTCGTCACGTCCCTGCGGCGCGCGGTCTCGCCGGTCGCCGCAAGCTCGGCCCGGCCGATGTCCGACCACGGATCGGCGCCGAGGTGGTCGAAGAGATCGATCGCGGCACGAAGCTGCTCGCGGGCCCTGATCCGCTGTCTGCTCCTTCGCAGGTGCGAGCCGTAGGCCAGGCGAGTTCTGGCGGTCTCGAAGGCATCCGAGGTCTGGCGGTGCAGGCTGAGCGCGGTCTCGAAATGCCGGTCGGACTCTGGCGCGGTAGCCAGCAGACCGCGGCATCGGGCCGCCCTGGCCAGCGCCCATGGCTGCGCCTTGGCCTGCGCCTCGAGTTCGAATTCAGCGGCCGCATCGGCGGCCTCCTGGTCGCGCCCGAGCCGCAGGTAGGTATCGACGAGTTCCGGCGCGGGTGACATGTCGACGTCACGGATGTGGCGGGCGCGGAGCACCGCCCGCAGTTGCTCGAACTGAGCCTGGGCGGCTTCAGGCTGGCCGAGTGCCAGCTCCAGGTCCCCGAGAGCGGCGATGGCCCATGCCTCGCAGATGCCGAGGCCGAGCTCACGGGAGAGGCTCAGCGCCTCGGTTGCGTGCAGCCGGCTCTCCTCTGACCTGCCCTGCCTGGCCTCAAGCCAGGCGAGCCTGGCCAGCACCGCGGCGAGCTCGGTGTGCTGACCGGTCTCCCTGGCGAGGCCGATCGCCTCATGGAATCCGGCCTGGGCTTCGGCCCACCGGTCGGTAGCTGCCTGGCTGAGTGCCACATGGGTGAGCACGAACGGCAGCACGCCGACCGCGGACTTGTTGCGCGCCATGGCGAGCGCGCGATCGGCGAGCACCTGCCCGCTGTTCACCTCCCGCAGCCACAGCGGCCCCATGGCTGCCCAGGCGAGCAGGCGCGGATCGTCGCGTAGCTCATCAGAGTGCTCGAGCACCTCGACGGCCGCTCGGATCGCCGCGGCGCCACGCTCACCGTCAGCGGAGAGCGTCAGGGCCATGCCCACTGCGATCAGCGCGAAGAACGCCGTGCGTCCCGTCGGCTCCGCAGGGACGAGGGCCTCGGCTCGCCTGGCGGCCACAAGCATGGTCGCGCTGTCGCCGGCATAGAAGGACGCGTTGACCGCCTCGGCGAGCATCACGACGGCTTGCTCGGGATCCGTCTTCGCGGCCAACTCGGCGGCGCCTAGCAGGATCTGCTGGGCCTGCGCGATTGGTCCTCGCCGGGTTGCGATATGGCCCCGCAGGTGCTGGATGGACACCGTTAGGTCGGTCCCTGCCGCATGCCGGTCAGCCTCGTCAAGCAGGTCAGCCGCCCGGCTTGCCAGCCCGCCCAGCCAGGCCGCATCGGCTGCGGCGTAGTAGAGCATGCCCTGCCTGCTGTCCTGCGGTGCCAGCTGTCCGGCGCGCTCGAATGCCTGCGACGAGACTTCGTAGGCGCTGCGATGACGGGCCCGCTGGCCGGCCTGCTCCAGTGCCGACGATGCCGCGTCGTCGGGACCGAACGAGGCCAGCGCGAGGTGCCAGGCGCGCCGGTCCGAGTCAGCGTCGGGGAAGGAGTCAGCCAGGGCCCGGTGCATCGCGCGGCGCCGGTCCGCTGCGGCCGCGCCGTAGATGGCCGACCTGACCAGCGGATGGCGGAACTCGACGACCGAATCCCGCATGGTGATGAGCGCCGCGGCCTCGGCGGGAACGAGGTCTGCCAGGTCGAGGCCGAGCAGCGAGGCGGCATTCGCGAGCACGGAGACGTCGGCGCCGTCGATCGCCGCGGCCAGGACGAGAACATCCCGGCTTCGCGGCGGAAGGACCTCGAACCGCCGCAGGTACACGCTGGCCACGCTGGTGCCGATCGTGATCGGCGCACCTGGTGGCAGGCCGGCCAGCCGGTGACGCTCGGCGCCCAGCTCAAGGAGGGCGAGCGGATTTCCTCCGGTCTCCCGGTGCAGCCGGTACTCGAGGTCGCGGTCAAGCGGCCCGTCCGGCTGGCGGCTCAGCAATTCGGCCGAGCAGGCCAGATCCAGGCCCTTGAGCCGCATGGTGGTCAGATCGGACCCGTCGAGTAGCGAGGCCTCGCCCTCGCGAACCGTCAGGATGACCGCGACCGGGTCGGCCAGAAGGCGGCGGAACGCGAAGAGCAGGGCGTCGGAGCTGGAACCGTCCAGCCAGTGCGCGTCATCGATGAGCACGGCCACGGGTCCGTCGTCCGCGTAGCTGGCCAGCAGGCTGAGGGTGGCCGCGCCGATTGCGAACCGGTCGGCAGCGCCGCCCGGCCGCAAGGCGAGCGCCCCCTCCAGCGCCGCCGCCTGCGGCCCGGGAATCTGGCCAATCCAGCCGATGGCCGGCCGCAGCAGCTCGAACAGGCCGGCGAAGGGGATCTGCTTCTCTGACTCCACGCCCCGCGCGCGCAGCACCTTCATGCCGCCCGCCTGCTCGCCGGCGTAGGAGAGCAACGCCGACTTGCCGATGCCTGCCTCACCCCGGATGGCGAGGACGCCGCTACGGCCGGCGCGGGCGTCCTGCAGCATGCGGACGAGCGTCAGCTGCTCACGGTCCCGGCCGAGCAACATGTCTGTGAGTGTATGAGTCCTAGTGCGAAGCCGCTTTCTGGCAGCTCAGACTAGGTGGCCGACCGGAAGCGAGCCCGGCTGGGCCAGACCTACGTTCGCGGAAAGCAATCACGCCAGGGAGGACATCATGACCGCGACGCAGGAATCGGCAGCCATCGACACCGAGAAGCTGATGGGGTTCGTGTTCAGGGCAGTAGACGAGGTGGGCGCGACGCTCAACACCGCCCTCGTCGTCATGGGTGACAGGCTCGGGCTGTACCGCGCCATGGCCGGTGCGGGCCCGCTGACCCCGGCCGAGCTGGCCGAGCGCACCGGCACCGCCGAGCGGTACGTGCGCGAGTGGCTCAACGCCCAGGCAGCGGGCGCCTACATCGACTACGACCCGGACAGCAGCCGCTACACCTTGTCCGCCGAGCACGCGATCGCGCTGACCGATGAGTCAAGCCCCGCCTACCTGCCGGGCTTCTTCCAGATCGCGCTCGGCGCGCTGACCGACTCGCCCCGAATCACGGAGGCGGCCAGAACGGGAGCAGGCATCGGCTGGCACGACCACAACCGCGATGTCTTCGAGGGCTGCGAGCGGTTCTTCCGGCCCAGCTACAACGCCAGCCTGACGTCCACCTGGCTGCCCGCGCTCGATGGTGTCGTCGCCAAACTGCAGCAGGGGGCGAACGTCGCCGACGTCGGCTGCGGCCACGGCGCCTCGACGATCCTGATGGCGCAGGAGTTTCCGGCATCGACCTTCGTGGGTTCGGACTACCACGAGGGCTCGATCACGACCGCGCGGCATCGGGCAGCGATCGCCGGCGTCGCTGACCGGGTGAGCTTCGAGGTCGCCCCCGCGTCGTCGTACGCGGGCAGCGGATTCGACCTGGTCACGATGTTCGACTGCCTGCATGACATGGGCGACCCGGTGGGCGCGGCCCGGCACGTCCGCGAATCCTTGAAGGCCGACGGCACCTGGCTGATCGTCGAGCCCGCGGCCGGCGACCGCGTCGAGGACAACCTCAACCCGGTCGGGCGGGCCTACTACGGCTTCTCTACCTTGCTCTGCACGCCTGCCTCGCTGTCCCAGGACGTCGGGCTGGCGCTCGGCGCGCAGGCCGGCGAGTCCAGGATCCGTGATGTGGTCACGACGGCCGGCCTGAGCCGCTTCCGGCGGGTCAGCGAGACGCCGTTCAACCTGGTCTTCGAGGCGCGGCTGTAACTAGCTCCGGGGCCGGGTGCAGGCGCGGAGCCGTCGCCGCCGCGCCTGCACCCCGAACGGCCGCCGGAGCGGGCGATACGTTGAAGGTGGCGTGCCATCGCGATCGCGGTGGCGCGCAGGCGGGAGGGGACGGCGATGCGGGCACGCTTGCCGGACGGCGAAGGCTTCATCGAGCGCGCCGGCGTCCAGGTCCACTACGAGGTGTTCGGTGCCAGTGGCCGGCCCGCCGTCCTGCTCATGCCGACGTGGTCGGTGATCCATTCCCGCACCTGGAAGATGCAGGTGCCGTTCCTGGCCAGGCACTACCGCGTGATTACCTTCGACGGCCGGGGTAACGGGCTTTCCGGTCGCCCGGAGGGGCCAGATAACTACCTGTCCAGCGAGTACGCCGCGGACGCGCTGGCAGTCATGGATGCCACGGGTACCGACCGTGCCGCCGTCGTGTCGGTGTCGCGCGGGGCGTCCTACGCGCTTCATCTTGCCGCCGGCAGCCCGGATCGGGTCACCGGTCAGATCTTCATCTGCCCGACCACGCCGCTCGCGCCCGCCGCACCCGAGCGGCGGCCCTATCTGAAGCGCTTCGACGATCAGCTTGACAGCGAGGAAGGCTGGGCCAAGGACAACGCCCGCTACTGGGAGCGTGACTACCGGGGATTCCTCGAGTTCTTCTTCTCCCGCGTCTTCACCGAGCCGCACTCGACCAAGCCGATCGAGGATGCGGTGAGTTGGGGGTTGCAGACCACGGCAGCGACTCTGGCAGATACCAGGCGGGGAGCCATTCGCGAGGCCAGCGGCACCATGTCGGCCCCGCTCACGGCCACCGGCTGTCCTTGCCTGGTGATCCAGGGGACCGATGACTCCATCGTCGGACCCGATGCAGGCCCCAGCCTGGCCGCGGCACTGGGCGACCGGGCCAGGCTGGTCGAGTTGGTCGGCTCTGGCCACGCCCCGCACGTACGCGACCCGGTCAAGGTCAACGTGCTCATCCGCGAGTTTCTTGACTCCCTTGGCGGTGCGGCCCCCGCCGCGTCGAAGCGCTGGAGCACCGGCCGCAGCCGCCGGAAACGAGTTCTGTACATCTCGTCGCCTATCGGGCTCGGCCACGCTCGCCGCGATCAGGCCATCGCCGCCGAACTCCGGCGGTTCCACCCGGACGTCGAGATCGACTGGCTAGCTCAGCACCCGGTGACGACGTTCCTGAGCGCCAAAGGGGAGCGGATCCACCCTGCCTCCCTCGAGCTTGCCAGTGAGTCCGGCCACTTCGAGCAGGAGTGCACCGACCATGACCTTCACTGCTTCCAGGCCTGGCGGCGAATGGACGAGATCCTGCTAGCCAACTTCATGGTCTTCGATGACCTGGTCGGCGAGGATCACTACGACCTCTGGATCGGCGACGAGGCCTGGGAACTCGACTACTACCTGCACGAGAATCCGGAGCGGAAACGGGCCGCCTATGCCTGGCTGACCGACTTCGTCGGCTGGCTGCCGATGCCCGACGGCGGCCCGCCGGAAGCGGCGCTGACCGCCGACTACAACGCGGAGATGATCGAGCACATCGACCGCTACCCCCGGGTCCGGGACCGCGCCATCTTCGTGGGCGCGCCCGACGACATCGTGCCCGACCTGTTCGGTCCCGGCCTGCCGGCCATCCGTGCCTGGACGCAGGCGAATTACGAATTCTCCGGTGACTACATCACCGGTTTCGGCGCCGAACTGCTGGCGGACCGGGCGGCGCTCAGGGCCGAGCTTGGCTACCGCCTCGATGAGCAGGTGTGCATCGTGACCGTCGGCGGATCAGGCGTGGGGACGCGGCTGCTGCGGCGCGTGATCGAGTCCTACCCCCAGGCGCAGCGCCGCGTCCCTGGCCTGCGCATGGTCGTCGCAGCCGGGCCCCGGATCGACCCTGGATCGCTTCCGGCCCACGACGGCGTCGAGATCCATGGTTATGTGCATGATCTTTACCGCCATCTGGCTGCGTGCGACCTGGCCATCGTCCAGGGCGGCTTGGCTACCACGATGGAACTGGTCGCCGCCGGCCGCCCATTTCTGTATTTCCCGCTGGGCCATCATTTCGAGCAGATGTTCCATGTTCCGCAGCGCCTGGCCAGGTACGGCGCCGGGCGCCGGATGGACTACGCGACAGCAACCCCTGAGGTCATCGCCGCAGCCATCGCGGCCGAGATCGCCAGGCCCGTTGCTTACAAGCCGGTAGATCCGGGTGCCGTCAGCGTCGTGGGCGGGCGGCTCGCCGACCTCCTGTGAGGCCGGCTACGGCCCCCAGCCGTAGACGCCGGTTCCGTTCGCCGTGAACAACCAGCCGCCCGCGAAGACGCTCTGGGCGAAGTCCGAGCTGCCGGTGATCAGGGTGCGGAGGATGTGGCCGGTCCGCGCGCTGATCAGGTATACCGCGTTCGGCGTGGCGGTGGTGCCGAAGGTCCCGACCGCGATCACGCCGGCGCCGTCCAGGGTCGGCGTGCCCACTACCCCGTTGGGCAGCCCCGTCCGCCACGCGATCTTGCCGGTCCCCGGGTCGAGCCGCCGGATCGAGCCCGGATAGGGCTTCCCGCCGATCACGGTGGCGGTGGCGGCGACATAGAGGGACTTGCCGTCGTAGGCGGACGACGCGATGCACGCCGCCCTGCCGGTGCTGCCAGGGCTGCTGGTGATCCTGCGCTGCCATGCCAGCGTCATGCTCGGCACGTGCAGCGCGTAGAACAGGCCGTTCTTGTTGCACGCGCCGACCAGCGACCCGAACAGCGCGGGAGATGCGCCGAAGTCAGCGTCGAACAGCTGCTGGGACGGCGGCGGCCGGAACGATGCGACCCTGGCCAGGGTGGCGGCGCGCAGTTCGACGATCGAGACCGTGTCGTGCAGGTTCCGCGCGCCTGTGGCCGCGTTGCCGGTCGAGACATAGACGTACCGGCCGTTCGCGGCGACGCTGGACCAGACCGACCCGCCGACCACGCCCTTGGGCACGTCGAAGTACCTGGCGAAGACCTTGCCGGTCGCCTGCTGGTAGCCGATCACGCCGCCGCGGATCAGCGGCTTGTCGCAGTGCGAAGACACGCCGATGTAGATCCGGCCGCCGGACACCGTCGGCGACGACCACTGGAAGTAGTCGCTGACGTTCGCCGACGGGATCGCGATCACCGACCGCCATTTGACCGACAGGTCGGTGGCCCGCAGCGCATACAGATACCCGTCGGGCGCGCCAACGTAGACCGTGTCCTGGCCGTCGGCCGGATCCCTGGCGACCGTCGCGGTAGAGATGATGCCACCCGCCGTGCACGTCTTACCTGGCTGGAACCCGATGAAGACCTTGGCCAGCTCCTTGCCGGTGCGTTCGTCGAGCTTGTAGAACCAGCCGGTCCGCGAGCCGATGAACACGGCGCCGTCGGCGACGGTCGGGCTGGCGTTGTAGGCCGGCTGCGGCTGACCTGGCATGGTCGGCTGGTCGCCAACGAAATGCCATTTGCTGACCAGCCCGCCCGCCGTGGCCGGCGTGATCGTGACCTGGGAATGGTTGTCGGAGGTATGCGCGGGCCCGGCCAGGAACGCGGGCCAGTCGCCGGGCCCGACCGCGCGCGCCGCCGTGCCCGCTCCCGCTGTGATCGATCCGGGCGTGGCCGTGGCCGTCGGTACAGCCACCGACATCGCCGCCAGCACACAGCCAGTCAGTACACAGCCAGTCAGCGCACCGCGCCCGCGCATGCCCATCGCCCTCACGTCCCGTCTCCGCGTGGGCCAGGCCGGCTGGCGTGGCATCCCTGCCCATCCGACGCGCAGCCGGCTCGCCAGGTTGACCGCCCGCAGGGCGAGCCTGACATCCGCTCGCGATCGAGACCGTTACCGTATGGCAGATGCTGATGAGAGATTGTTGGCGCAATCGGTCGTGGGCGTTGCAGTTGTGCTCGCGCTCGGCACTGCCTGCGTGCCCGGGCGGGCGATGGCGAGCGCCAGCCGCCCTAGGCAGCTGATCACCGTGACGGCGCGCTCGCACTCGGCCACGACGGCCCGGCTGGTCGCTTACCGGCGCTCGGGAGGCCGCTGGGTCAAGGTGTTCGGCCCGTGGACCGCCCGCGTCGGGTACAACGGGATCGCCAGCCACGGGGCCAAGCGCGAGGGGGACGGCCGGACCCCGTCGGGCAACTACGGCTTCGGCTTCTTCTTCGGCGTGCTGCGCGACCCGGGCGTGACGTTCAACTACCGGCGGGCTAGGAGCTACGACTTCTGGGACGACGATCCATCCAGCCCGTTTTACAACGAATGGGTCAACAGCCGACCATCGAGACCCGGGGGCCAACCCGGAGCCGATGGACCGGCAGCCCGCCTACGACTACGCCGCGGTGATCGCGTACAACGTGGCCAGGGTCCCCGGCCGCGGCAGCGCCATCTTCCTGCATGTCGGCACGCGGAGCGCGACGGCCGGCTGCGTGTCGCTCCCCGTGCGGGAACTGCTCGCCGTGCTGCGCTGGCTGCGTCCTGGCCGTTCGCCCAGGATCGTGATCCAGGTGGCTGCAGCCGCCCGCTGATGCCCGCGGTCCCTGGCGGCGGCTGCCAGTTCAGGGCGTCGAGCCGTGGTCCCGGCAGTACGCCGCATCCGCGTGCACGCTCGCCGCGCTCGCCCCGACCGCGAACTCCGCGCCCAGCTGCACGTCCTCGGTCCTGGTGATCCAGCCGACCCGGACGCGGAGCCGCAGGTCGCTGGTTCCCTGGGTCCCGCCTGCGGCGTTCAGGTAGCAGTGCGAGGACCGCCACAGCACGCGGACCCACCGGTAGGAATGCGGCGGGATCGGGCCGACGGCACGGTAGCTGACCAAGTACGGATCGCCGGATTCCTGGATGGTGCCCGTCGTCGACACGGCGATCTGGGGCACGACCGGCGCGCCGGGGCTGGGGAAGTCGGCGCTGCCCATGATCACCTGCGTCATGTCCGACGGGTTGTAGATCGTGATGACGAAGCCCTGGATCTTCCCTGGCCGGATCGGCACGGTGAACTGCATCGCCCCGGCCGCCTCAGTCTGCACCTCGCGGGCACCGTCCACCCGGCTCCACCAGGCCGAGGTTGTCCAGAATTGCAGGCTCGACTGGGCCTGCCAGTAGACAAGCGCGCCGGACGGGACTCCGACGGTGATGGTTATCGCCGCGACGGACAGCCAGACGGTGACCGGCAGCCGCCGGGCCGAGGTCAAGACGCGGCGAAGGGGCGGGTCCTGTGGTGCCTCGGCGCGGGGCTGGCCGGAAGCAGGACCGGCTGCCGCCGCGGCAACCACCGAGGCGGGCCCGAGCGCGGCGAGCGCCGCCGTCACCGCCTGGTCATCGGCATCGGGCGGCAGTGCCTCCAGCAGATGCGCCCTGATCTGCTCAGACAGCTCCGCTGCGACGGCTAGTGGCAAGTCGGCCAGGGCGGAGTCGAGCCCGCGGAGATAGTCGGCGACGAGCGGATGATCCAGTGCGCTGATCATGTGGATGCCCGCGCAGACGGGCCGCGGCGCCTGCTGCGGCCCGGATCGGGGCCGACGCCCAGCACACCGTCGACGGCGGCGGTGAATGCGGACCAATCGGCCCGGAACGCGGTCAGGTGTTCGCGCCCCTGATCGGTGATCGAGTAGTAGCGGCGCGGCCGCGTCTTGTCGTCGTGTATCCACCGGCTGGTGACCAGCCCGGCGTCACGCAGCCGGTTGAGCAGCGGATAGACGGTTCCCTCGCTGGTCAGCAGTCCGTCCGCACGGGACAGGTCACGGACCAGTTCGAGGCCAAAGCGCGGCCGGTCGGCGAGCAGCGCCAGCACACACGGACCGAGCACGCCTCGGCGCAGTTCGGTCGTCTCGGCGCCACCATCCATGCCTGACATGATGCCTTGTCTCACATGACTTGGCAACTATCAGCAGGTGCTGTTCGGTGGGCGTCAGCGAAGGCTGGGCCTGGCGAGAGCCGCTGCCGGGGGCTAGCCGGCGATCAGGGTCTTGAGCAGAGCGCGGGTCCGGTGGCGCTCGCTGCCCTTCGCGAACTCGCCGGCCACGAAATCGGTCACCCCGCAGTCGGCGAGCGCAGTGATCTGGCTGGCCACGGCATCCTCGTCGCCGACGATCGCGACATCGGCGGGGCCCGCGGCGCCTTCCCGGTCGAGCATGGCCCGGTACGACGGCAGGTGGCCGTAGATCTCGAACACCTTCGCGGCCCTGGCGCGGGCACCGTCGGGATCGTCGGTCACGCAGACCGGCAGGATGCAGACGACGCGCGGCGCGGGCCGCGCCGCCTGCGCGGCCGCCGCGTTGATCGTCGGGGCGATGTAGTCGCGGATGGTTGCCGGGCCGGTCATCCACAAGATCGTCCCCGCCGTCCGCTGGCCTGCCAGCTTCAGCATCTGCGGGCCGAGCGCCGCGAGCAGGACAGGGACGTCACCGGACCGGGGAACCGACAGGCCGATGCTGGCTCGCATGGTCATGCCCTCGAACGCCACGTGCCCGCCGTCGAGCAGCGGCAGCAGGATGGACAGGTACTCGGCCATGTGCACCGCCGGCGCATCGAAGCTGTAGCCGTACATGTCCTCGATGACGATCTGGTGAGACAGCCCGATGCCGAGCGCCAGGCGCGAATCCAGCGCCAGCGCCGCGGTCAGCGCGTGCTGCGCGAGCACGGCCGGATGCCGGGGGTAGGTCGGAACGACCGCGGTGCCGATCTCGATGCCGGGGACCCCCGGCCGGCCACGGCCAGCGCCGTGAGGGCGTCGAGGCCGAAGATGTTGGCCATCCACGCCGACGAGAAGCCGTCGTCGACGGCCATCAGCAGCTCGTCGCGGAGGACATCGAGCGCTTGCGGGCTCTGCGGTTCGGTGAGGGACGTTCCGATGCGCACGCGGATCTCCGCTTCTGTGATGTTCAAAGTTGGCCGCTATGCCGAGGTATTGGATCAGTATCGGCTAGGGGAGTATAGAAACATGGATTCGGGGCAGGCCACGCCGCCGGGCGACGGCGGCAGGAAGAGTGCGCGCAAGTCCGCAGCGGGTACCGCCGGGAAGGCCAGGCCGGCGACGAAGAAGCTGACGACCACCCAGCAGGCGGAGAAGACCAGCACCGCGGCCGCGAAGCGCGCGGCCAGCCATCAGCGCGCAGCCGCCATGGCTCGGGCCCGGGCCGCCCGGCGTGAGCGGGACACCGCCGAGCCCGCACCGGTCGGGCTGGACGCCGATGCCTCGGGTCCGGTTGACCCCGGTTTCGACTCGGCAGGCCTGGAACCCGACCGAGGACTGCGCGATGCGGCGGGCATGGACAGCATGGAGCGCGCGGCCGCGATCCTGGCCGGAGTCGGCCAGGATGTCGCCCCGGTGCGCGACCGGCTCGGCGAGCTGCCGGAGCTGCCCGCCGGCCGGTTTCTGGACCGTGAGGAGAGCTGGCTGCGGTTCAGCCAGCGCGTGCTCGAGCTCGCCGAGGACCCGAATGTGCCGCTGCTCGAGCGGATCAGGTTCGAGTCCATCTTCGCCAGCGCGCTCGACGAGTTCTTCATGGTGCGGATCGCCGGGCGGATCCGGCGGATGGCGACCGGCCTGCCCGTCGAGAGCGTGAGCGGCAAGGCACCAGACCAGATCCTCGAGAACACCCTCGATATGGCGCGTGAGCTGGCCGACAGGCACGCGCGCTGCTTCAGCGACAGGCTGCTTCCCGCGCTGGCGGAATGCGGGCATCGAGATCTTGCGCTGGAAGGAACTGCTGCCGGACGAGCAGGCCAAGCTGCAGCAGCTGTTCAAGGAGCGGATCTACCCCGTCCTGACTCCCCTCGCGGTCGATCCGGCGCACCCGTTCCCGTTCATCTCCGGGCTGTCGCTGAGCCTCGCCGTCATGGTCGCGGACCCCAGATCGGGCCTGACCCTGTTCGCCAGGGTCAAGGTGCCGCCGCTGCTGCCGAGGTTCCTGACGGTCTCGCCGAGCAGGTTCGTGCCGCTCGAGGACGTGATCGCGGCGCACCTGACCGATCTGTTCGCCGGGCTCGAGGTGATCGAGCACCACGCGTTCCGGGTCACCAGGATCCGCGATCTGGAGATCGACGAGGACGTGACCGAGAACCTGCTCCAGTCGCTCGAGCGCGAGCTGATGCGCCGCCGGTTCGAGCCGGCCGTCAGGCTCGAGGTCGAGGAGTCGATCTCCAGCCGACGTGCTGGACAAGCTGGTCACCGAGCTCGACGTGGATGAGCGGGCGGTTTACCGGCTGCCAGGGCCGCTCGACCTGTCCGGCCTGTCGGCGATCGCCGACCTGGACCTGCGGAGGCTGAAGTACCCCGCGTTCGTGCCGGCTGAGGGGGCGCTGCCCAGGACCGGAGCGTGTTCAGCGACGCTGTCCGAGCGCGACGTACTCGTGCACCTGCCCTACGACTCGTTCACGGCCAGCGTGCAGCGCCTCGTGGTCTCGGCGGCGGCCGATCCGCGGGTGCTGGCGATCAAGCACACGCTGTACCGGACCAGCGGCGACTCGGAGATCGTGGACGCGCTCGATCGACGCGGCGGAGGCCGGCAAGCAGGTCGTCGTCGTCGTCGAGATCAAGGCGAGAGGGCGACGAGGAGGCCAACATCGCCTGGGCGCGCAAGCTGGAGGAGGCGGGCTGCCACGTCGTCTACGGGTTCGTCGGGCTGAAGACGCACTGCAAGATGGTGCTCGTCGTCCGGGAGGAGGCCGACGGCTCGCTGCGCACGGTTCTGCCACATCGGCACGGGCAACTACCATCCGAAGACCGCCAGGCTGTACGAGGACTACGGGCTGCTCACCGCGGACGCGCAGGTCGGCGAGGACGTCACCGACCTGTTCAACCACCTCACCGGCTACAGCCGGCGCGCCGACTACCACCGGCTGCTGGTAGCACCCGCCGGGCTGCGCTCCGGCCTGATCAAGCAGATCGACGAGCAGGTGCGGCTGCAGCGCGCGGGCCAGCCCGCGCGGATCCAGATGAAGTGCAACGCGATCATCGACGAGGCGATCATCGACGCGCTCTACCAGGCCTCGATCGCCGGCGTGCCGATCGATCTGTGGGTGCAGGGGCATCTGCTCGCTCCGCCCGGGTGTGCCCGGTCTGTCGGAGACGATCACGGTGCGCAGCATCGTGGGCCGGTTCCTCGAGCACTCCAGGATCTACGCGTTCGGCACGGCGGACGCGGGCGGGTCGGACGACGTCTGGATGGGCAGCGCCGACCTGATGCACCGGAACCTGGACCGCAGGGTCGAGCTGCTCATCCGGGTGACGGATCCCGCGCACAAGACCGAGCTGCGCAGCCTGATCGACCTGGCCATGGATCCCGGGGTCTCGTCCTGGTGGCTTGGCCCGCAGGGCATCTGGACCAGGCACCACCAGGACGCGGCGGGCAAGCCGCTGATCGACCTCCAAGAGCACCTGATCAGGTTCAGGAAGAACCGGCCCGCCGAGGCGGATGTCAAGGTCACGAAGAGTCGGCTGCAGGGGAGTCCGCCGGCCCGGCATGGCTGACGACGAGGGGGGCGACCTCATCCGGGCCGCGGGGGGCGTGGTCTGGCGTCCGGCCCGTCAGGCCCGGAGATCGCGCTCGTGCACCGGCCCAAGTACGACGACTGGTCATTTCCGAAGGGCAAGCGCGAGCCGCGCGAGCATGAGCTCGCGACGGCGACCAGGGAGATCGGGGAGGAGACCGGGCTCCGCGTCGTCCTCGGCCGCCGGCTTGCTTCCTCGGTCTACAAGGTCGCGGCGGGCGTCAAGGAGGTCAGTTACTGGGCGGCGCGTTGTGTCGGGTCGGCGGGCTTCGTTCCCGGCCACGAGGTGGACCAGGTGCGGTGGCTGCCCGCCGCGGAGGTCAAGGAGCTGCTGTCCTATGAGCGGGATCAAGTGCTGCTCGAGGAGTTCAGCTCTGGCCCGGTCCTGACCGAGCCGCTGGTGCTGCTGCGCCACGCCGCGGCCGGCCGTAAGCAGGACTGGGTCAGGGGCAGGGCGCAACCGGCGGATCTGGACCGGCCGCTCGATCCGAGTGGCTCGGTCGATGCGGATGTCCTGGCGAGCCTGCTGGCCAGCTACGGGCAGTGCCAGGTGATCAGCTCGGCGGCAGAACGCTGCGTCGCGACGGTCCGGCCGTACGCGGCAGCAGTAGGCGTGCCGGTCCAGGTGCGGCCCGAGCTCACGGTTACTCCCGGCCCGGCTCGTGACGCAGGCCTGCCGGCGCCGACGACCGGGACCGCGCGAGCGCCGACGGGCGGGCAGCCTGGCCTGCGCCATCCGGGCGCGCCGCGGGATTCGCGGTCGAGCTAGCGGCATCAGGACGGCCCACGCTGATCTGCGCGCACCGGGAGAACCTGCCGGGGATGATCGACGCGGTATTCGGCGCGCTCGGCGTGAGCCAGCCCGATGCCGAGCCGCTGGGCAAGAGCGAGTTCTGGGTGCTGCAATTGGCGGACGGCGCGCTGATCTCGGCCGAGCGTCACGACCCGTCCCGCTTAGGTGCCGTGGCCCCGGCGGCCCCGTCCAGCGTCGCCCTAGTGCTGCCGCCGTGGGGCCAGGTCTGCCGGCGGGCAGTGTCGGTAGACCGCGATAGAAGTCGGCTAACAAATTCCTCCGGGAAAGGAGACGGGCGATGGCCGACGACTGGCGCGCGCCGTAGAGAGTGAGATCGCGGATCTGGCCGAGCGGTTAACCGCGCCAGGACCTGATGAATGCCTGCGCTGCTTCCTGCTGCGGATGATCACCGAATTCGGCTGCGACGGCACCTACCGGTGGACGATCCGCTGGCGTGACGTCATGGCGGTTCAGCCGCGCAGCGTGCTCGAATCAGTTCAGCCGCCGCGGAGGTTACTGCGACTGCGAGGTGCTGATGAACGTATACCCCGACTACCCGCAGGTCAGCGCGCCGCTGCCGTGCGCTGGCTCTGAGCAGGCCCGGTTCGTGGCGGCCGTGCGACCTGGGCCAGCTGCGCAAGAGCGCCTGAGCGCCGTCGGGCGGGTCCTGGTCAGGCCTCGCCCTTCTCGATCAGCCGGATCAGCGCCATCGCGATCGGCGAGCGCCGTGACCTCGATCTGCCACGGCCGGGCGCCGTAGCGCTCGAGCTCGGCCGCGACCGACTCGGGCGAGATCGGTTCTGGCGGCTGCCAGGACAGCCTGCGTACCGCGTCGGGCGCGAGCAGGTTCTCGGTGGGCAGGTGCGCGGAGTCCGCCAGCGCGGCGACCGCGGCCCTGGCAGCGGCGAGCCGCTTGGCCGCGACCGGGTCGCGCTCGGCCCACCGGTGCGCCGGCGGCGGGCCGTCGCCTGGCGGCGCCGAGGACTCGGGCAGCGCCGCGTCGGGCAGCGATTTGGCCCGCCGGATCGCGCGCAGCCAGTCGGGACCGTACCGGCGCGCGCCCCGCGCCCGGTGAAGCCGGGGAGATTGCCGAGCTCGGCCAGGCTGGCCGGCGCCGCCCTGGCCGCCTCGACGATCGCGGTGTCCGGCAGGATCCTGGTCGGCGAGATGTCCCTGCGCTGGGCGATCTGGTCGCGCTCCAGCCACAGCTCGCGGACGATCGCCAGGCTGCGCCTGCTGCGTACCCGGTGGATGCCCGAAGTCCTGCGCCACGGATCGGTGCCGCGGCGGAGCGGGCCTGGCGGTGAGGATCGCGGCGAACTCCTGCTCGGCCCAGCCGGACTTGCCCTCCTCGGCGAGCTGCGCGGCGAGCGCGTCCCGCAGCTCGACGAGGACCTCCACGTCCAGCGCCGCGTACTTCAGCCATTCGGCGGCAGCGGCCTGGTCGACCAGTCGGCCGCCGAGTGCGTCTTCTCCAGGGTCAGCCCGAGCACCTCCTCGACCAGGGTGCCGAGGCCCACTCGCGGATAGCCGAGCAGGCGACCCGCGAGCTCGGTGTCGAAGATGCTGCTGCGGCCGGAAGCCGAGATCGGCCAGGCAGGGAAGATCCTGGTTGGCCGCGTGCAGCACCGCCTCGGTACCGGCCAGGGCCTCGTCGATGCTCGGCCAGGTCAGGGCAGCTGACCGGGTCGATCAGCACGGTGCCTGCCCGCTGCCTGCGGAGCTGGACCAGGAACGCCCGGTGACCATAACGGAAACCGGACGCCCGCTCGGCGTCGACTGCCACCGGTCCGGTCCCGGCGGCGAGCCTGGCGGTCGGCCTCGGCGAGGCTTTCCGCGGCGTGACGATCAGCGGCGGCAGCCCCTCGCGGGGCTCGAGCAGCGGTACACTCACGGGCGGCTCCTCGCCCGCGGCTGACGCGGCCTGAGGCGGCCTGAGCTGCGCGACGCCCGGCGGTAGCGGAGGCAGGCCCGCGGCGTGGCAGAGCGTGTCGGCCCAGGCCTGCGAGGTGGCGGTCAAGCTCAGAAATGGCCGCCCTGTCGGCCGTGACCGGCGACCAGGATGCCCGCATCTCGAACTCCGTCGCCGATCGGCTCGTCCTGCTTGGCGCCGAACCCTTCCGTGACCACTCTGGTCACCGTACCGCTCGGCGCGCGCGTACTCGGCCGACCGCGACTCGAGCGCCTCGGTGAGCCAGCTCCAGCCGACCTGGCCGACGAGCGGATCGGCGGCGATCTCTGGCTCGAGCGCGGCTCGCACGTAGGCGATGACCCGGAAGGGCCCTGCCCAGCCGTCCTGCCCGGCCGGGTCATACAGCAGCACGAACCTGCCCCATCCGATCTCGATCCCGGCTACCTCGACCGTCGCGCCAACCGCGGCCGCGTGCGGCGCCAGCCGACGTGGCGGCGGCTCGCCGTCGAAGCTGAGCTCGGGCCGTCGCTCGCGCTGATGCGGCCACCGCCTGCCTCGAGTTCGGCCACCGCCGCGCGGAACGCCGGGTCATCGCCTGCCGTGCTGGTCCGCCGGCACCGCGGCGGGCCTCAGCGAGCGGGACGGCGGCACGGCATGCTCACGCCACGCGGTCGAGCTAGCCCGGCAGCGTGCGCCGGACGCGGCGGCCAGTTCCCTGCGCAGCGGGATGCACCCCGGCCAGCAGCGCGGTTCCGCATCCGGTGCAGAACCACTCAGGGCACCAGCCGTCCGCGCTGTCGGGGCAGCACCCGGTCACCCGCGGATGGACGCTGGACGAACTCGCGCTCGGAGCCGCAGCCGGACAGTCGCGGAAGTCATCAGTCATCTGCCGCTCCTGTCGCGCTGGCATCCCTGCCGCCGCTCGAGACTCTTTGATGCTGGCACGTATCTGGCCGCAAGCCGTGGATCTTCGGCGGCGTGTCATCTGGGCGTTTCGGTGTCAAAGCCAGCCGGGCCGACCGGCCCACGGCAGGACGGGGAGCCGCCGCGCGGCCTGGCGCCGCTGTGAGACGATCCCAGGCGTGAACACGCAGACCGCCGACTCAGTATTCATCAGGGCCTGCCGCCGCCAGCCGGTCTCTTTCGCGCCGGTGTGGTACATGCGCCAGGCCGGCCGGTCGCTTGCCTGAGTACCAGGCGACGCAGGGCAGGGACGGCGATGCTCGACGCGTGCTCGAATCCCGAGCTGATCACCGAGATCACCCTGCAGCCGGTGCGCAGGTACGGCGTGGACGCGGCAATCCTGTTCAGCGACATCGTCGCTGCCGCTGAAGGCGGCCGGGCTGGACATCGACATCAGGCCGGGCATCGGGCCCGGTGGTCGGACAAGCCGATCCGGGACGGAGGGTGACGTGGCGAGGCTGCGCCGACCTGGAACCCGGCGATGTCGCCTTCGTCGGCCAGGCCGTCCGGATGCTGACCGCACGAACTTGGCGGGACGTCCCGCTGATCGGCTTCGCGGGCGGGCCGTTCACGCTGGCCTGCTATCTCATCGACGGCGGCCCGTCCAAGACGTTCGACCGGACCAGGGCGCTGATGTACGGCAACCCCGCGCTGTGGGAGTCGCTGCTCGCCAGGCTGGCGGACGATCACGATCACGTTCCTGCAGGTCCAGATCGAGGCGGGTGCCTCCGCTGTGCAGCTGTTCGACTCCTGGGCCGGGATCCTCAGCCCGGAGGACTACCGGCGAAGCGTACTGCCGCACAGCAGGCGGATCTTCGCCGCGGTGGCGGCGGCCGGCGTGCCCGCCATCCACTTCGGCGTCGGCACCGGCGAACTGCTCGGGCTGCTCGGCGAGGCCGGCGCGGACGTCGTGGGCGTGGACTGGCGGGTGCCGCTGGACGAGGCGGTGTACCGGGTGGCGCCGGGCAAGGCGCTGCAGGGCAACCTGGATCCCGCGGTGCTGCTCGCACCGTGGCCGGTGATCGAGGAACGGGCGAGGGAGGTGCTCGAGAAGGGCCGCACGGCCGAGAGCCACATCTTCAATCTCGGCCATGGCGTGCTGCCCGACACCGACCCCGACGTGCTCGCCAGGCTGACCGACCTGGTGCACGCGACTCCCGCCGGGCCTGCCGCATCGGTCCGGTAGCGACTACGACGCGGCCGCCGCCGGCGGATCGGCCGTCGGCGGCGGTCCGGCGCCGCGCGAGCCTGCGCCGGCCACGAGCGCGATCGCCGAGTCGCGACCACGAGGATGACGAGCGGGAGCGCCGAGCCGAGCGCCGTCAGCAGCCCAGCCGACGACCAGGACGAGCGCGTGCCAGCCGCCGCGCAGGCCGGCCAGGAAGCCGGCGAATCTTCGCCTGCTTCTTAACCAGAGCCACGTGCTGACCGATCACCGTGACCGAGATGGTCGCGTAGCTCGTCCGATGGGCCAGCGAGCGCTGCTGCGCGAGCAGCGCCTCGAGATTGGCCTCCTGGCTGTTGATCTCCTCCTGCACCGAGAGCAGCGCGCTCACCGTTCCTGCCTTGCTGAGCAGCGCCCGCAGTTGCTTGATCGCGGCCATCGCCGAGGTGACCCGGCTGTTCACGTCGGCTACCTGCTGGGTGACGTCCTGCGGCGTGCTGGCCGAAGGAGATCTGCTTGCCCAGGTGGGCGGACAGCTTGGCCAGCGTCGTGGTGTAGTGCCGCGACCGGGATCTTCAGCTCAGGTCGGCCTGCGGGAACCTGATGCCTGCCAGGCGGAATGGTTTCCTGCCGGTTGGCGACGTAGCCGCCCGCGGCGGTGGCGATACTCGTCGCCTCGGCAGCGGCGGCCGCCACGTCCTTCGACCCGCACGATGAGGTGCGCCGTGTAGATGATGCTCTGGCTCGGCAGCACGACCGTGGCCAGCTTGCCGTTGGAGGTCCCGTATCTGGGGCTCCCGCTCGCGCCTGAGGCCGCCGCGCGGTCGCCTGCGCCGTTTATCGCATGCGGCGCCGATAGCGCCCCGGCCGTTGGGGATGCAGTCGAGCATGCGGTGAGCAGCAGGCCGGTGCCGGCGGATGCGGCACAGGCGAGAAGGAGTGTGCGCGGAAGTGCGCGGGCGCCGAGAGCGCGGAGGGAGCCAGTCATGTACTTCGGACGCGCTGGCCGGGCAAACGGTTTCGCAGTGCCCCGAATGGTAGCTGAGCGTTACCAATGTGTTGCGTGCCAATCCCGCCTGCCAGATTCTCGCCAGCGGCAGCACCACCAAGGTTTCACCGGGTGCGCTGATCAGCGCTCTGGAACACCACCAGGGGTTCACCGGGTGCGCCATAGCACCACCAGGGGTTCACCGGGTGCGCTGATCAGCGCTCTGGAACACCACCAGGGGTTTACCGGGTGCGCTAGTCCCGTGCTGGGGCACCGCCTGGAGTTCAGCCGGATGCCAGGATGTGCGGGTGAGCTACCCGAAGATCGAACTGCATGTCCATCTCGAGGGCACTGTCCGGCCCGCGGCCCTGCTCGAGATCGCCCGCCGCAACCAGGTCGCGCTGCCCGCCGACTCGGTCGAGGAACTGGCGAAGGTCTACGAGTTCCGCGATTTCCCGCATTTCCTCGACGTGTGGTGGATGACGACGGGCGCGCTGCGGACCGAGCGTGATTTCCGGCAGGTCGTCGTCGACTACGCGGCCGAGGCGGCCTCGCACGGCGCGGTCTACCTCGAGGGCATCTTCTCCCCGTCCGAGCCCGCCCAGCGCGGCGTCTCGTACGAGGAGGTCTTCGCTGGCTACTGCGACGGCGCGCAGGAGGCCTGGGAAGTCACACGGCGTCCGCGTCGCGCTGACTCCCGACATCGTCCGCGGCTTCCCGGTCGAGGAGGCGGAACTGACGGTGCGGCACTCGATCGCGCACGGCGATCGCGGCATGGTCGGCATCGGTCTCGGCGGCGCCGAGGGCGACTACCCGCCGCAGCTATACGAGCGGGCGTTCGCCCAGGCCAGGGACGCCGGCCTCGGCTCGGTCCCGCATGCGGGCGAGGCCGGCGGGCCGGACTCGGTCAGGGCGGCCATGGACGTGCTCGGCGCGGACCGGATCAGGCACGGCATCCGGGCGCTCGGAGGACGCCGGCCTGCTTCGTGAGATCGCCGCGCGGGGCATCGTGCTCGACGTCTGCCCGACCTCGAACATCCGCACCGGAGTGGTCCGCGCCCTCGCCGAGCATCCGCTCCCTGCGCTGCTCGCCGCCGGCGTCGGCTGCACGATGAACACCGACGACCCGGCCATGTTCGGCAACGATCTGGGAACCGAGCACGCGGTGGCCCGCAGTCTCGGCGCGACGCCGCACGGCAGCTACGCGGCCGGCGTGGCCGGGGCACTCTGCGACGCCGGGACCCTGGCCGGGCTGCGCCGGATCGGCGACGAATTCGACTGGGCCGGCGGCGACGCGTGGCCGTCAATGCGGCGATAAGGCTAGCCATCACCCGCTTCCAGATAACCTAGCGTCCGTGCAACCAATCGGCAGGTTCTGGCGACCCCGATCGTTGGCCAGGCAGCCATGGATCCTCGTCGCCGCGGCGGTCGTGCTCCTGGGACTCGACCTCGGCGGGCATTCCATGCCCGCGCCGACGCGCACACCAGGAATCGGAAAGATCCGGCACGTCGTGATCATCATGCAGGAGAACAGG
Organism: uncultured Actinomycetota bacterium; assembly: GCA_963720595.1. Taxonomy (GTDB): domain Bacteria; phylum Actinomycetota; class Actinomycetes; order Streptosporangiales; family Streptosporangiaceae; genus Chersky-822. Next base: position 1,196,607 of record CAVRFY010000002.1, read on the forward strand.
TCTTTCGACTCGTTCTTCGGCACCTACCCGGGAGCCGACGGGATTCCGGCGAGGAACGGTCACTTCACCGTGTGCGTGCCCGACCCGCGCCGTAAGCACTGCGACCGGCCATATCACGACCCGAGCCTGGTCAACGGCGGCGGCGGGCATAGTCCCGGCGACGCAAAGACCGACATCCACGGCGGCAGGATGAACGGGTTCATCAGGTCGGCCGAGCTCAGCAGCAACCGGGGCTGCAGCGCCACCTACCCGCCGCCCGACGTGTGCCTGCCGTCGGGGCCGCCCGATGTGATGGGCTATCACGACGCGCGGGAGATCCCGAATTACTGGACGTACGCCAACGACTTCGTGCTCAACGACCACATGTTCGAGCCGGTCGCGTCGTGGAGCCTGCCATCCCATCTGTACATGGTCAGCGGGTGGTCCGCCGTCTGCAAGAACGCGAACCCGTTCAGCTGCCGAAGTTTCGACGGCGGGCAGTCAGGCCCGACTCCCGACCGCCGGGATAGCCGCAACAGCCAGGCCCACGGCCGCCGGCTGTCCGCCGCGTTCTGGGCGTGCGTCCGGGCGAACGGCGTGAACCCGGCCAACTTGAACCGGCCCGCCGGGCTCTCCAGGCACCAGCGCAGGGCGATCGGTACTTGCCTGAAGATCCTCACTCCCGCCGAGCGCCAGCGACTGCTGGACCACGGGCGCTGGCGGTGGCGGCGGCCTGGGCCAGCAGCTTGGCGTGTATTCCTGGACGGACCTGACCTACCTGCTGCACAAGAACCATGTCTCCTGGGCGTACTACGTGCAGAAGGGAGTCCAGCCTGACTGCGACGAGAATCCCGACCAGACCGCTGCGGGCTGCGCTCCGGTGAAGCAAGGCGCGAGCACCCCGTCGATCTGGAGCCCGCTGCCTGCCTTCACCGACGTCAAGAACGACCATCAGACTCACGACGTCAAGAACCTGTCCGCCTTCTACCGGGCCGCCAGGCAGGGCACGCTGCCCGCGGTGTCGTGGATCACTCCCACGCAGGCCAACAGCGATCACCCGCCGGCCAACATCGCGACCGGCCAGGCCTACGTCACCAACCTGATCAACACGATCATGAGCGGGCCCGACTGGAAGTCCACGGCGATCTTCCTGGCCTGGGATGACTGGGGCGGCTTCTACGATCACGTCGTCCCGCCGAAAGTCGACAAGAGCGGGTACGGCCTGCGCGTACCGGCCCTCGTGATCAGCCCGTATGCCAAGCGGGGCCACATCGACCATCAGGTGCTGTCCTTCGACGCCTACAACAAGTTCATCGAGGACATCTTCCTGAACGGAGCCCGGCTGAACCCGCGCACCGACGGCCGCCCCGATCCGCGCCCCGATGTCCGCGAGAACGCCGGCATCCTGGGCAACCTGCTCGCCGACTTCAACTTCCGCCAGAAGCCGCGGCGCCCGGTGCTGCTGCCGGTCCATCCACGGCCCGGGCCGGCGTCGAGACCCTGAGACCCGCGCGTGGCTAAGCGGGCGGCAGCGCAGGGACCTGCGCGGTGCACGTCCACCTGCCCCCGTTCCTGGCGACCGTAACCGGATGGTCGAAGCACTTGCTGACCAGGTCGCTGGTGAGCACCTCACCGGCGGGCCCGGCGGCCAGCATCCTGCCGTCGCGCAGCAGCAGCGCATGCGACGTGCTGGCCGGCAGTTCCTCAAGGTGGTGGGTGACGAGCACGGTGGCGAGCGCGGGCTCGCGCTCGCGCAGGTCGTCCAGGCTGGCGAGCAACTGCTCGCGCCCGGCCACGTCGAGGCCTGCGGCGGGCTCGTCAAGCAGCAGCAGGCGCGGCCGGCTCGATCAGTGCCCGCGCGATCAGCGTGCGGGATCGCTCGCCCTGGGACAGGACCGGCCAGCGAGCTGCCGCCAGCCGGGTTAGGCCCATCACCTCGATAGCCGCGTCGGCGCGGGCGAGGTCCTCGGCCGCTGGCGTCCATCTGGCCATCAGATCGGACGTGCCGGTCGCGCCGGTCAGCACCAGGTCGCGCACCGACCGGCCGGGCCGCACCGGCAGGTGCGTGGTGACCAGGCATACCAACGGACGCAGCGCGAACACATCTACGCGCCCGAGCCGCAGCCCCAGGATGTCGAGCTGACCCCGGGTCGGATGCGCGTACGTGGCCAGCAGGCGGAGCAGCGAACTTTTGCCCGCCCCGTTCGCACCGAGCAGGGCCCAGTGGTCTCCCGCGCGCACGGTGAAGGTGACCCCGTCCAGCAGCATTCGGCCAGCCCGCACGAGGTCGAGGCCGTCGGCGCGCAGCACGACGTCCTGATTGGCGGTGATCGGCTCGGCCACGCTGCCCCTTCCTCGTGGGAGAAAGCTACGCCATCGGCAGTTAGTTAACTTGACAGCTAACTAACCAGGTGGTTAAGTATTCGGGAAGTACGTCTCCAGGGGAGAGCAGGCATGACGGTCGTGCAGGATCAGCTCGATTCCACCTTCGCCGCCCTGGCCGATCCCACCCGGCGCGCCATCGTGGCGCACCTGGCCAGGGGGGATGCCACGGTGAACGAACTGGCCGCGCCCTTCGCGATGACCTTGCCCGGAATCTCCAAGCACCTCAAGGTGCTCGAGCGCTCCGGCCTCATCTCTCGGACCAGGCAGGCCCAGTTCCGGCCATGCCACCTGGAACGGTCGGCGCTCGACTCGGCGGCGAGCTGGATCGAGGAGAACCGGCGGATCTGGACCGAGCGGTTCGACAAGCTCGACGCGCACCTGCGCGACATCCAGGCCACGACAGCGACACAAGGAGAGCACGCAGATGACTAGCCAGACGCCCGCCGCGGACGAGCTTGTCTACACCAGGGTTTTCGAGGCTCCGAGAGAACTGGTCTTCCGCTGCATGATCGAGCCCGAGCACCTGACGCACTTCTGGGGTCCGGCCGGAGTGAGCACGCCGCTGGATGCCATCACCGTGGATGCCCGGCCAGGCGGCATCTTCGAGACCGTGATGGTCAACGATGCCGACGGCAGCCGGTACCCGATGCGCGCCGTCTTCGTGGAGATCGCCGAGCCCGAGCGGCTGGTGTGGACCGAGCCGGATAACGGGGTGACCACGACCTCGACGTTCCGCGACCTCGGCGGCTCACGCACCGAGGTCAGCATCCACCAGGTGAACGTGCCCGAGGAGTTCCGCAGCCCCGAGGCTCGGGCCGGCTTCTCGACGTCGCTTGACCGCTTCGCCGCATACCTGTCGACGCTCGCGTGATGGCGATGCGAAGCATGTCGACCGCCGATTCCCCGCTGACCAGTCAGATCATCGCCGAGCGCCGGGACCTCGCAAGCCTGCTTGCTGCCTTGCCGGGCGCCGCGTGGGACGCTCAGACGCTGTGCGGCGGTTGGCGGGTGCGCCACCTCGTGGCCCACGTGACCATGCCGTTCAGGTACTCACCCGCGCGGTTCATCGCCGAGCTCGCGCGATCGGGCGGCAGGTTCACCGCGATGGCCGACCGCTGCGCGCGGCGCGACGGCGCCGCTGCCCCCGCCGACCTGCTGGCGGCCCTGGCGGACAACGTCGCGCACCCGTGGAAGCCTCCGGGCGGCGGCTACCCGGGGGCGCTCACCCATGACGTGATCCACGGCCTCGACCTCGTCGTGCCGCTCGGGATCGGCCGCCGCGTGCCCGAGGACCGGCTGCGGGTCGTGCTGGACTCGATCACGGCGCCCGCCGCGCGCAAGCACTTCGGCACCGACCTGAGCGGGATCGAGCTCCGGGCGGACGATATGGACTGGGCATTCGGGTCCGGGCAGCAGCTGACCGGCGCGGCGCAGGACCTGGCCCTGGTCCTGTGCGGCAGGAAGCTGCCGGCCGGACGGCTGCGCGGCGAGCCGAGCAGCCGGTTCACCGGCCTGCCGGCCCTCTGACCGAGGCAGAGACTGCCGCCGCGGCGAGAGGGGCGGAACTGTGACCGGAATGTTGGGCCCCGGGCAGGGTCACCTGCTGACGGCGCGCGGCAGCGTGATGGCGTTCAAGGCGGTGGCGGCGCAGACCGGCGGCGACTTCTCGCTGATGGAGCGGACGCTGCCGCCAGGCGGGCGTACCCCTCCCGCGCATCGGCACGCGACGTGCTCGGAGGCGTTCTTCGTGCTGGACGGGATGGTCGGCTTCTGGCTGGACGGCGCGGACCTGACCGGCGCGCCGGGCGACTTTTTGCTGGTGGAGCGCGGCGCGGCGCACACATTCGGCAACCAGTCAGGCGAGCCGGCCAGGCTGCTCGTGCTGCACGCGCCGGCGATGGACGCCTATTTCGAGGAACTGCACCGGCTCTGGTCGGGCGGGGCCCCGCCTGAACGCCAGGCCGAGCGCGACCTGATGAGCCGGTACGGAATGGACCCGGCCTGACGGCCGCTCGGCGGCGCGCCCGGCGGGCCTGAGGTCAGGTTCGCTGGCCGGATCTGCCAGGGTGGACGGGTGAGCGAACAGGTCAGGCCAGGCCGGGTAGCGATCGTCGGCGGCGGGATCGCCGGCCTGGCGGCCGCGTACTTCCTGCGCGACCTCGGCGCCGAGGTGACGGTGCTGGAAGGATCGCCGCGGGTCGGCGGCAAGCTGGCCGTATCCGAGGTGGCCGGAGTGGCGATCGATGCCGGCGCCGAGGCGCTGCTCGCCCGCCGCCCGGAAGGGGTCGCCCTGATCCAGGCGCTCGGCCTGGCCGGCCAGCTCGTCTACCCGGGCACCACCGCGGCCAGCATCTGGACCAGGGGGCAGTTCCGGTCGCTGCCGAGGCGGCAGTTCATGGGAGTGCCCGCCGATTTCGGCGAGCTTGAGCGGTCCCAGATCCTCTCTCCGGCCGGGCTGGACCGGGCGCGGCAGGACGCCGACCTGCCGGTTACCCTGCGGACCGGCGACGTACCGGTCGCGGAGTACGTGGGCGCGAGGTTCGGCGCCGAAGTGGTGGACCGCCTCGTGGAGCCGCTGCTCGGCGGGGTCTACGCGGGCCGCGCCGACCAACTGTCCTTCGAGGCGACGCTGCCCGGCCTGGCTGCGGAGTCTGGGCGGCACCGCTCGCTCGCGGCGGCGGCCGCGGCGATGCTGGGCCCGGCCTTGCCGCCCGGGGCGGGGCAGCCATCGCCGGTCTTCACGACGCTGGCCGGCGGCCTTGGTGAGCTGCCCCAGGCGCTGGCAGTGGCTGGCGGCGCGACCGTTCGGACGAATGCGACTGTCCGCGGCATCGCGCGGACGCCGGACGGCTGGCGGCTGACCGCCGGGCCAGCGATTGCGCCGGAGTACCTCGAAACCGACGCCGTCATCCTCGCGTTGCCGGCCCGGCCGGCCAGCCGGCTGCTCCAGCCGGTAGCCGGTGCCGGCGCCGCCGCCGCCGGGCTGGCCGAGATCGAGTACGCCAGCATGGCCATCGTCACGCTGGCCTACCCGGCAGCGGCGTTTCCCCAGGAGATCACCGGCAGCGGCTACCTGGTCCCCGCCGTGGACGACAGGGCAGTGAAGGCGGTGACCTTCAGCACGGTCAAGTGGCCGCACCTGGCGGGCGGGCTGCACGTGGTCCGGTGCTCGGTCGGCAGGATCGGCGATGAGGTGGTGCTCCAGCGCGACGACGCCGACCTGGCTGCGCTGGCAGCGGCCGACCTCGCGGCGGCGACCGGCGTGGCTGGGCCGCCGGCGGACACTCGCGTCACACGCTGGGGCGGCGGGCTGCCCCAGTACTCGGTCGGCCACCTGGACCGGGTTGGCCGGATCCGGGCCGCGATCGCGGCTCAGCCCGGCCTTGCCGTCTGCGGCGCGGCCTACGATGGGATCGGGATCCCCGCCTGTATCGCGTCGGCGCGGCTGGCCGCGGATCAGGTCGCTGCCCACCTTGGAGCCCGGGTGCCGAGTACCCGGCCCTGAACGCCGGGCGTCCCGCAAGCCGCGCCCAGGCCCAGTAAGTGAGAAGGAGTCCCTTGATCAAGCTCGACCGCCAGGCCGCCGTCTGGGTCCTGACCATGTGCGACGGCGAGAACCGGTTCAACCGTCAGTCGCTGGACGCGCTGCACGGCGCGCTCGACACGGTCGAGGCCAGCGACCCGCCCGTCGCCCTGGTCACGACCGGCGAAGGGAAGTTCTACTCCAACGGCTACGACCTGGACTGGATGGCGAGCGCGCCCGACCAGGTCGAGGGGATCGCGGCCGACCTGCACCGGCTACTCGGCCGGATGATCGGCCTGCCGATGATCACGGTGGCAGCGGTCAACGGCCACGCGTTCGGCGGCGGCGCGCAGCTCGCCGTCGCCCACGACTTCGTCGTCATGCGTGCCGACCGGGGCTACTGGTGCCTGCCGGAGGCCGACCTCGGCCTGCCGCTCACGCCGCAGATGTACGCCGTCATCGCGGCGAAGTTGCCGAAGCGGACCGCCCACGAGGCCATCACGACCGGGCGCCGGTACGGCGGAGCGGAGGCGGCCACGGCCGGCATCGCCCACCGGGCGGTCAGCGCGGACCGAGTGCTCGCCGATTCGATCTCACTCGGCGCCGAGCTGGCGGGCAAGGACCGGCGCACGCTGGCCGAGCACCGGCGGTTGCTGTACGGCGGCGTGATGACACTCTGCGGGGCCGGGCCCGCGGCCGGTGCGGGAGAATAGGGACATGGCAGAACAGCGCGGCGCGGCGAGGCAGCACGAGCAGGGCCCTGGCAGCGGCCCGGAACCTGACAAGCCCAGGGCGCGGGAGCTGAACCAGCTGGTCCGTTACACGATCTGGTCTGTGTTCAAGGTGACCGACCGTACGGCGATCGACCTCGCAAGCCGGGAGTCGCTGGCGACCGAGGTCGCCGAGCTGTGCGAGCAGGCCGCCGGCAAGGACGTGGTCACGAGGGGTTGTTATGACCTGCAGGGAATGCGCGCCGACGCCGACTTGATGTTCTGGTGGATCGCTCCCAGCCCGGACGACCTGCAGGAGATATACGCCAGGTTCCGGCGGACCAGGCTCGGCCGCGCCTGCGAACCGGTCTGGTCGGCGATGGCGCTGCACCGGCCCGCCGAGTTCAACAAGAGCCACATCCCTGCCTTCCTGGCCGGGGAGGACCCGAAGAACTACGTCTGCGTCTATCCGTTCGTCCGGTCCTACGAGTGGTACCTCCTCGACGATGCCGAGCGGCGGGCGATGCTGGCCGAGCACGGCAAGATGGCGCGTGAGTACCCCGACGTTCGGGCGAACACCGTCTCGGCGTTCGCGCTCGGCGACTACGAGTGGATGCTCGCGTTCGAGGCGGACGAGCTACACAGGATCGTGGACCTGATGCGGCACCTGCGCGGCTCGGCCGCTCGGCGGCACACCAGGGTCGAGATCCCGTTCTATACCGGCAGGCGGAAGGCGTTCGGCGAGCTGGTCGCCGGCCTGGCATGACCAGTCGGCCTCTCGCGGCAGCCTCGGCGAACAGTGGCTACCAGCCGGTGACCTGAAGCTGGTAGCCGGTCTGCGGGAAGACAGCGACGGCAGCCAGCCTCGCGGCACGGATTGCAAAGACGCGGATGGACGTGCCGCCAGGGCGGGGGAACCCGCACGGGCGGCGGTCGCCGTAGCCGATGTCCGTCACGACCAGTACATGCCTGGCCGCCGGGTCGGCGTTCAGTCCCACGCCGGCGACGCAGGCGGGCAACCGCCAGCTGGCGCTCCGCTGCCCGGCCGGGGACAGGCGGACCAGCGTGCGCGGCGACAGGGCCGCGTTCTGCGTGCCGCAGCCGAGGACGGCCAGCAGGCCACGGACGGTCCAGGTGGCCGCCACATATCCGCAGCCGTGCGGCGGGTGCAGCCGCTGCGCGGAGGCGAAGCTAGGGTGCGCGGCGGACAGCAGCGCGATCGAATTGTCGCCAGAGTAAATGGTCTCGATCATGCTGCCGTCTGGGCTCCATGCCGGGGCGAACGGCGGGCTGCCGTGGCTCCTCGTCGCGGCCCGCGCCACCGAGCCCGTGGCCAGGTTGACCACCGCGAGCACGCTCGGAAGGAAGTGTGGCAGGCCGCCGGGGTTGACGTGCACCAGCACCGGAGACGCTGGCTGCGTGGTCACCGCGCACGGCTGCGGCTCTGCGGCCGGATAGGTGAGATAGGCCAGCTCGCGGCCATCAGGGCTGAGCGCGATCTCGGTCGCCGACTCAGCCAGAGTCCGGATCAGCGTGGCGCGGCCGGTGCTCGGATTGATCCTGAGCACCTGGGAGCGGCAACCGTCGTCCGCCACCGCGAGGACGGAGCCGCTCCTGGTCATGACGGCGTCCAGCGTGCCCAGGCTGTGCAGCAGCGTCCTGATGACCCTGCCGCCGTGGAGCGCCCGCAGTTGCAGCGCGTCGGCCGGGTAGCGGATCAGGTGGTCGCCGCGCATCACTGCCGGGGCGGTCGTGACGGTCAGGAAGGTTTCAAGCGGCCTGGGCGGTCCAGAATGCCCCGCGTCCCGGCCGCCTGGCCAGATCCTCGGCAGGATGACCGTTCCCAGCGCGATCGCCGCGACGGCGATGGCCGCGGCAATCGGCATCAGGAGCCTGCCGCGGCGATGGTCTGCCGCGGGACCTGAGCTCTGCTCGCCCCCGCGGTTCCGCGCGCCTCCGCGATTCCGAGTGCCAGGCTCGTTCGCGTCGCGCCCCGCGAACGGGCGGATGGTCCCTGGCTGGACGGTCTGCGCGTCCAAACGGAACGCGTCGCGCAGCCGGTCCTCGATGTCGCTCACCGCTCCTCCCTCAGCTTCCGGCCCAGCGCGGCCAGCGCGCGCGACGCGGTCGACGAGACCGTTCCGCGGCTGACTCCCAGCGTGGCCGCGATCTCGGTGTCGGGCAAGTCTAGGTAGTAGCGCAGCACCAGGACCTCGCGCGATCGCCGCGGCAGCCCGGCCACGGCGGCCATCACGGCGCGCCGGTCTGCGTCGTCCATGACCGCCGACTCGGCCGATGCCGCCGGCGCCTCATGGTGCAGCGGGCGACGCGACGCCCGCTTGCGTGCTCGCAGCACCGACCTGGCCCGGTTGATCACGGTGGCGCGCAGGTACGGCAGGATCTGGTCGTGGTCGCTCAGCCTGGGCAGCGCCTGGAACAGGCCGAAGAAGGCGTCCTGCACGACGTCCTCGGCGGATTGCTGGTCACGCAGGAGCAGCTTGGCCAGCCGGACCAGGGTCAGCGCATGCGTCCGGTGCAGCCCGGCAACGAGGTCATCGATATCGAGGGTCGCCAGGACGGACGCGGGCGGCGCAGGGGACCGCGCGACCACCGGATGTCGCGGATCGGCCGGATGTCGCGGATCGGCAGGGCCAGCGTCGTCGGCCGCCATGGGTCCGTGCATATAGCTAACACGCTGCCAGATCTGACTTGCTGAGCCGGCGGAAAGGAAATTTGCGCGCAGACATGCCAGCCGCGCGATTGTTCCTTACCCGCCCTTGCGCAGGAACTCGCGCAGCCTGCCTAGCGGCCAGGTATTGATCACGTCATGGGCGGTCAGCCAGCCGCGCTGGGCCGTGCCGACCCCGTACCGCAGGAAGTTCAGATGGCCGGTCGCGTGCGCGTCGGTGTTGATCGAGAAGCGCACGCCGGCGTCCCTGGCGGCTCTGATGTAGTCGGACGCCAGGTCGAGCCGGCCAGGGCTGGCGTTGATTTCCAGCGCGGTGCCGGTCGCCGCGCAGGCGCGGAACAGCTCGTCGTAGTCGACATCGACCGGCGGCCGCTTGCCGATTCGCCGCGCGGAGGGATGACCGATGATGTTGACCCGCGGGTTCTCGCACGCTCGCAGGAACCGCCGCGTCATCTCGGTCCTCGGCTGGTCGAAGTGCGAATGGACGGAGGCGACGCAGACATCGAAGCCGGCCAGGATCTCCTCCGGCCAGTCGACGGTCCCGTCGGCACCGATATTCAGCTCCGTGCCGTGCAGCAGGGTCATCGGCCGGCCGCCGTCACCGGCCAGTTCCGCCTGGAGCCTGCCGAGCTGGTCTCGTTGCGCCAGCATCTTCTCCAGCGTCATGCGCTGCATGAACAGGTTCGGGGCGTGATCGGTGATCGCGAAGTACTCGTATCCGAGCGCACGCGCGGTGGTCACCATCTCCTCGAGCGTGCCGACGCCATCGGTGAGGTTGGTGTGCGTGTGCAGGTCGCCGCGGATGTCGCCGGCCTGCACCAGGGCCGGCAGCTCGCCCCGCAGCGCGGCCCGCACTTCGCCCGTGTCCTCGCGCAGCGGCGGCGGAACCCAAGCCATCCCGAGCCGCCGGTACACCTCCTCCTCGGTCGCGCTCACGATCAGGTCGCCGCTGTCGACCTCGAACAGGCCGTACTCGGACAGCTTGAGTTTCTTGCGCACGGCAATCTCGCGGACGGCGACGTTGTGCGCTTGGGACCCGGTGAAGTACTGCAGCGCGGCGCCCCAGCACTCGAGCGGGACGACGCGCAGGTCGACCTGGATGCTGCCGCCCTGGGCGGGGTGGCCGGTGCTGATCCTGACCGACGTCTTGGCGTCGCCGCGCGCGATCACCTCGGTCACTCCCGGCAGCTCCACGAGCGCCGTCATCAGCGGGCCGGAGTCGCGGGCCGCCGCCAGCACGTCGACGTCGCCGATCGTGTCCCTGAAGCGCCGCAGCGAGCCAGCGTGCTCGCAGCGCAGGCATCCGGGCACCGCGCCGATCGCGGCAACGATCCGCTCGGCGACCTCGGACGCAACGTTCAGCGGCACCCGCTGGCCGAGGCTGCGCGCCAACTCGATGCCGTGCCGCAGCTTGTCCTCGCTCTTGGGTCCGAAGCCCCGCAGGTCCGCCAGCCGGCCCTCGTCGATGGCGGCCGACAGTTCCGCGACTGAGCTGATCCCGAGCTCGCGGTACAGCTGGAAGGCGCGCTTGGGGCCCAGTGCGGGGATCTTGGTCATCTCCCTGACGCCGTCGGGGATCGTGGCGCGCAGGTCCTCGAGCGCGGTGATCGTGCCGGTCTCCTGGAACTGGACGATCTTCGTCGCGATGGACGCGCCGACGCCGGGAATCCGCCGCAACGCCGCCGTGTCCATCTGGTCGACGTCGCCGCTGAAGCCGGCCACCGACTTGGCCGCCTTCTCGTAGTTGCGGGCGCGGAACGGGTCGCCGCCGGAGATCTGAAGCAGGTCCGCATACTCCCGCAGCAGCGCGGCGACCATTTCGTTGGCCTGTGGCATAGCGGCATTCTGCCCGTTCCTGGCCTGAGCGGCGGGCTAGACGGGCGCGGTGAGCACGGCCTCGATCTCGATGCGGTGGCCATCGGCGTGACGGGCGGCGATTATCGCGAACCTGCGCACGCGCCCGTCGCCGAGTTCGAGCTGAGCCGGTTCGAGCCCGGCGATCAACCTGATCATCGCGTCGCCGCTGGAGCGCAGGTGGCCTACGACGTGTCCGGGAGTCACCTGGCCGGCGTCGCCGGCGTGGTCGGCGTTGAGGTCGTCAACGATGTCGCCGGTCACCTCGACGGGAGTGCCTGCCACTAGGTCGCCCACCCAGCCGGCCAGATACTCATAGGAGTGGGCGACGTGGTCGGCGATCACGCCGACCGGACGCGGGTCGCCGTCAACCGGCGCCGAGCGCCAGTCGTCTTCCGAGCAGCCCTGCACGAAGGTGATGAGACGCTGCCGCGCCTCGTCGATGGAGTGCGCGTGGGCCGCCGGGGTCATGTTGTCGGTCATGCCTGTGAGCCTAATCACCGGTTCTGACCAGCCGCGGGCTCGTTCCGGAGACCGGTCGTCAAGGCGCCGAAACGGTGCCGGAGGCTTTGCTCGCGGGCGGGTGTCGATCCCGGCCTGCGCCGCGAGGCGGCACGAGGAAGCCGAGCGCAGTTCCGAGCCCGGCTAGGAGACCTCTCACGAGGTAGCTGGCCGGGATTTCCTGACCGGGATTGCTAATCAAGCTCCTCTTGACCTTGCCGTCGTTGGCCAATATGACCTTCCTGGCGGCCATATTCACGGCCCGGTCCGCGCTGCCGAGGTTGCCAGTTGCCGAAAAGTCGATGCCTCCACGGAACGCGACCACGCGCGCGCCTGGATGCTCATCGCGAGTCATTCGCACCAAATCCGAGGCCGAATGGGGACTGTGCGCGGGCAGCTTGATCGCGTACTCGACGTCAAATTGAGGGAAGAGTACGCCGAACGCGTAGCCCGTGATCAGGCCCAGGAATCCGAGCAGCACGACGGCCAACACCCTCTTGAGCATGCCGTCAACGTACTCCGATTCATCTGACCCCGCTCGTGCCAGGTAGGCGAGCGCACGTGCGGTGGTCACCATCTCCTCAAGCGCGCCAACGCCATCGGGAGGCTGGTGCGGGTGTGCAGGTTGCCGCGGACGTCGCCGGCCTGCACCAGGTCCGGCAGTGCGCCGCGCAGCGCGGCTCGCACTTCGCCGGTGTCCTCGCGCCGGGTTTACTCGCGGACGGGTGTCGAATTCGGCATGCACCGTTCGTGTAGGAGGCGAGAGGCGGATGACTGGCCGGGCTCGCAACCCGATCCTGGCGCGGTAACCGTCGCGGCCGCGGGAGTCAACAGGAGGCTGAAATGGGTCGAATCGTCGTTATGAACCACGTGACCCTGGACGGGGTGATGCAAGCCCCGGGGCGCCCGGAAGAAGACACCAGAGGCGGGTTCACCCGCGGTGGCTGGGCACGCCGGTCCGAATCACCTGACGACGCCGCGGGCAAGGCGATGGGCGAGAGGATGGCGGCCGGAGGCGGCCTGGCAGGATGGCTGTTCGGGCGGCGTACCTACGAGGATCTGCTGAGCTACTGGAACCAGCAGCCCGACAGCCCGTTCGGCCCGATGCTCAACAACTCACCCAAATACGTCGCGTCGACCACTCTCGCCGAGCCTCTGCCGTGGCCCAACTCGACGTTGCTGCACGGCGACCTCGCGGACGCGGTCGGCGCACTCAAGGCGCAGGCCGGCGGCGTTCTGGCGATCATGGGCAGCGGCGAGCTGATCGGCTCATTGATGGCTGCCGACCTGATCGACGAGTATCTGCTGATGATCCACCCGCTCGTGCTCGGCACCGGACGACGGCTGTTCGCAGCGGGCGTTCGCGTCTCGCTGCGGCTGACGGACAGCGTCACAACGGCCACCGGCGTGATGATCGCCACCTACGAGCCGGTGAAGGAGCAAAGGTGAGAATGGAGTTCACCATGAAGCAGTACCTGCTCAGCATCTACCAGCCGGACGGCGACCCGCCGCCGGACGACGTGCTGGCCGAGATCATGCGCGATGTAGCCGCGGTAAGCGATGACCTGCACGCAGCGGGGGCGTGGGTGTTCTCAGGCGGCCTGCACGCGCCGAGTACCGCGACCGTGCTGCACCCTCGCCAGGAGGATGTGCCGATGACTGACGGACCTTACGTCGAGGGCAAGGAGCACATCGGCGGCTTGACCATCATCAAGGCGGCCAACCTTGATGAAGCGCTCGAGTGGGGCCGAAAGCTCGCACGCGCGACGACGCTCCCGATCGAGGTACGCCCGTTCCAAGGCGAGCCGGAAGACTGACGGCGGGCGTGCCGGCAGTCCCGCACTCGGCGATCGAGAGCGTGTTCCGCGAGCAATACGGCCGCGCCGTGGCTGTCCTGGTCCGTGTGTTCGGCGACATCGACCTGGCCGAGGAGGCGGTCCAAGATGCGTTCACCACGGCGGTGGCTAGCTGGCCCGCCGGCGGCATGCCGCCGGCGCCGGCCGGCTGGATCATCACGACGGCCCGCAATCGCGCGATCGACCGCTTGCGCCGCGAGTCGACCCGGCACGACCGCCACGCCCTGGCGATGCTGCTGCAGGCTCGCGACGAACCGGGGGAAGAGGAGAGCCCGGTGCGCGATGATCGCCTGCGCCTGATCTTCACGTGCTGCCACCCCTCGCTGGCACGGGGGACCCAGGTGGCTCTCACACTGCGGCTGCTCGGCGGACTGAGCACACCCGAGATCGCGCGGGCGTTCCTGGTCCCCGAGTCGACGATGGCCCAGCGGCTGGTACGCGCGAAGGGAAAGATCCGCGACGCCCGCATCCCTTATCAGGTCCCGACCGAGGCGGACCTGCCGGATCGCCTGGCATCGGTGCTCGCGGTCATCTACCTGATTTTCAACGAGGGCTACGCCGCCAGCTCGGGTGACCGGCTGATCCGCCAGGAGCTGACCAGGGAAGCGATCCGACTCGGCAGGATGGCGGCCGAGCTGATGCCCGATGAGCCAGAAGCGACCGGGCTGTTGGCCCTGATGCTGCTTGAACAGGCACGCAGCGACGCGCGCAGCACCGCGGACGGGAGGCTCGTTCCGCTGCCCGCGCAGGATCGCAGCCGCTGGAACCGCAGCCTGATCCAGGAAGGACAGGAGCTTGTCCGCCGTTGCCTGCGGCGAAGGCAGCCAGGGCCGTACCAGATTCAAGCCGCGATCAACGCCGTCCACAGCGATGCGCCAAGCCCGGCGGATACCGACTGGGCCCAGATCCTCGCGCTCTACGACCAGCTCCTGATGATCACGCCGACCCCGATCGTGGCTTTGAACCGTGCCGTCGCGGTCGCCGAGATCGCCGGCCCGCAGGTGGCACTCGAGCTGATCGACGAGCTTCCCCTCGGGCACTACTACCTCTTCCACGCGATCCGCGCCGACTTCCTCCGTCGCCTCGGCCAGGCGGGCCAGGCCGAGGCCGCCTACCGCGCCGCGATCGAACGCACCGACAACGCCGCCGAGATCGCGTTCATGGAAGAGCGGATCTCAGCCAGCCGAGGGCCACAGCCTCGAGCCTGAAGGGCCGGCCCGCGTCGGCGGAGGAGGAGAACTGGCGGCGGAGGACAAGAGGTGTCACTGTAGATGACCGAGGACGATGTCGCCCGCTGGCGTGGCGGCCGCCGGGAAGCGAGGAGACCGAGATGACCGTGACCGAGCAGGGGAGCGCATCCGCCGCCGTGCCGTCCGCTGGCGACACCATCGAGCAGGAGCGGTTGCACCGTAAGCAGGAACTCGCTGCCGCGTTCCGCATCTTCGGCCGGTTCGGATTCTCCGAGGGCGTGGCCGGGCACATCACGGCGCGCGACCCCGAGCACGCCGATCGGTTCTGGGTGAATCCGTTCGGGATGAACTTCAGGCAGATCAAGGTCTCCGACCTGATCTGCGTCGACCATGAGGGCACCGTGGTCGAGGGCAGCCAGCCCGTCAACCGGGCCGCGTTCTGCATCCACTCGCAGGTGCACCTGGCCAGGCCAGACGTGATCGCCGCCGCGCATGCGCACTCGCTGCACGGCAAGGCGTTCTCCAGCCTGGGCATCCTGCTTGACCCGCTGACCCAGGACGCCTGCGCGTTCTTCGAGGACCACGCCCTGTACGACGACTACCGCGGGGTCGTCAACGATCTCGACGAGGGCAGGCGGATCGCCTCGGCGCTGGGCAGCAGCAAGGCCGTCATCCTGGCCAATCACGGCCTGCTGACCGTCGGTGAGTCCGTGGCCGAGGCCGCCTGGTGGTTCGTCACGATGGAACGGTCCTGCCAGGCGCAACTGCTCGCGATGGCAGCGGGCAAGCCCAGGCTGATCGACCGGGAGACCGCGCTGATCACCCGCGGTCAGCTCGGCATCCCGATCGCCGGCCAGTTCCAGTTCCGGCCGCTATGGGATCATGTCGTGGCCACCGACCCTGACCTCTTCGACTGATCGGACGCAGGGTTGAACCAGCCGCTTGAGACCTATCAGGACGAGATCTACCTCAGCGGGCTCGGCGGCGCCAAAGCCGTGCTGCCCGCGAACCTGTCCGCGCTGGAGGAGCTCGCCAGGGAGCGGATGGCGCCGGAGTCCTTCGACTACATCTGCGGCGGTGCCGGGACCGAGGACTCCGTGGCTGAGAACATGGCGGCGTTCCGCCGCTGGCGGATCGTCCCTCGGATGCTCACCGACGTCAGCGCGGCGTCGTACGCGAGCACGGTGCTCGGCACCCGGCTGGCCGCGCCGATCATGCTCGGCCCGGTCGGCGTGCTGCGGATCGCCCATCCCGACGGCGAGCTCGCGGTGGCCAGGGCGGCCGAGGCCGCAGGCGTGCCGATGGTGCTGTCGACGGCGGCGTCGTACTCGATCGAGGAGGTCGCCGAGGCCAACGGCGATGGCCAGCGCTGGTTCCAGCTCTACTGGCCGAAGGACCAGGACATCGCGGCGAGCTTCCTGAGCCGCGCGAGGGCGGCCGGGTTCAGCGTCCTGGTGCTGACGCTCGACACGAGGCTGCTCGGCTACCGGCCCCGCGATCTGGACAACGCCTTCCTGCCGTTCCTGCGCGGGATCGGCAACCAGAACTACTTCAGCGACCCCGCCTTCACGGCCAGGCTGCCTGGCCCGGCCGCCGAGCATCAGGACGCCGCCATCCTGCACTGGGCGCAGACGTTCGGCGACCCGTCGCTGACCTGGGCCGACCTGCCATTCCTGCGTGCGAACTGGAACGGGCCGATCGTGCTGAAGGGGATTCAGTCGGTCCGAGGACGCCAAGCGCGCGGCCGATGCGGGCATGGACGGAATCGTGGTCTCCAACCATGGCGGCCGCCAGGTCGACGGCGGCATCGCGGCGCTCGACGCGCTTGCCCGCGATCGCGGCGGCGGTGGGCCGCGAGCTGACGGTGCTATTCGACAGCGGCGTTCGCGGCGGTGCCGACATCGTCAAGGCGCTGGCGCTCGGTGCCCGCGCCGTACTGATCGCGCGCCCGTACGCCTACGCGCTCGGGCTGGCCGGCCAGGAAGGCGTCGTGCACGTGCTCAGGGCGTTGCGGCAGGAATTCGAGCTGACGATGCGCCTGGCCGGCCACGCGAGCCTCGACGAGCTCAGCCCGGACGCGCTGACCCGGATCAGCTGAAAGCCGGGCCTGGGCGCGGGGGAGCGGTGAGGTGGCTCAGAGGCGGTCGACGTTGACCACGATCGCCTCCTGGGTGGAGCGCGCGATCACGACGACGGCCTCGGCGCCCGACGGGTTCTCCTCCCTGTGGTGCACGTGCGGCGGCACCCAGACGTAGTCGCCCGGCCGGGTCTCGAGCCGTACGAGGTCGCCTGAGCCGGCGTCACGGTAGACGAAGACCGGGCTCCCCGCGACCACGTAGATGCCGGTCTCCGAGCGGCCGTGATGATGGTCACCCGACGACATCCCGGCGGGCAGGATCGTCCGGCCCATCCAGAGGGACTGTGCGCCGACGAGGTCGCCGGAGATGGCCGCCGCGCGGATCATGCCCGCGGTCTGAGCGGTCGCGTCCGACAGGTCGCCGCCGCGAATCAGCCTGAGCCTGGCCGGCCCGGGTCAGGCATTCTCGGCGGGCTCGAGGGTCAGCGAGACGGAGTTGATGCACCACCGCTGGTCGGTCGGGACGTCGTACCCCTCGCCGTCGAAGACGTGCCCGAGATGGGAGTTGCAGTTGGCGCACCTGGCCTCGGTCCTGACCGAGCCGAACGAGCGGTCCTCGAGCAGGACCACCGCGTCGCCCTCCTTGGGCTGGTAGAAGCTCGGCCAGCCGCAATGTGACTCGAACTTGGCGTCGGAGGTGAACAGCTCGGTGCCGCACGCCCGGCAACGGTAGACACCGCGCGTCTTCGTGTCGGTGTACTCGCCGGTGAAGGGGGCCTCGGTGCCCGCCTCGCGAAGGACGCGGTACTCCTCCGGCGTAAGCCGCTTACGCCATTCGTCTTCTGAAAGCTGCGCTTTTCCCATGACACCGAGAGTACCGGCAGGCGGTCTCAGGCCGACGGCTCGGCATCGGCAGGCGGATCCGCGAGCGGGGCAGCATGGTCTTCTGCGGGACCGGACCGGCCCGCGGGCGTGGCGGCCTTGACTGTCGCAGCGACCGCGGCGGTCGCCGCGTGCAGCTGCCTGGCCAGCGGGCCCTCGGAGACGTCGTCCGGGTTCAGGTACGTGAAGGCGATGGCGGCGACCGCGCCGCCGAGCAGGTTGGCGATCAGGTAGATGTAGAAGTTGCCCCAGTTCAGCAGGCCCATGAGCATGGCTCCGAAGGCCACTGCCGGGTTGAACGCGGCGCCGCTCACGCCGCCGACTGCGAACGCCCCGGCAGCGACCGTGAAGCCGATCGCGAGCCCGAAGAACTGGTTGCCCGGCTGGTCCTTGCTGGTCGCGACGTTCAGCACCACGTAGACGAGCGCGAACGTGAAGAAGAACTCAGCGAACATGGCGGAGAAGATCCCGTGCACGCCCACGGTCGACAGCGCATGCACGGCACCGGGATTCACCGTGAACTTGGCCAGCCAGGCCGCCAGGAAGGCGGCTATCAGCTGCGCCACCCAGTAAGGAACGGCCTCCCCGAGCGGCAGCTTGCCGCGCAGGAAGACGCCCAGCGTCACGGCCGGGTTGTAATGCGCGCCGGAGATATGACCGCCTGCATAGACAAGCACCATCAGCACCGCGCCGATCGCGAGGGGCGCGAGCGGCGAGCCGCCCATGACCGCGCAGCCGACGGTGAATACCAGCCCGAATGTTCCGATGAACTCGGTCACGTACTTGCGCATACCTACTCCAGCCGTCGTACCTGACGCAAGATCACCAACAATCCCGCGAACAGGATCATAGCGACGTCGGCTCAGAAGGTCACCTGATACTGAGTCTCATCCTGCGTCGCGATCATCTCGACTGCCCCAACATGCCCAGCTGCCACCACATCCGAGAGCACCACGGAGAGCCTGTCCAATTCCGGCCGGCGCCCGCTGACGATCAGCCGCGCGACCGCTGCCTTCTGCGACTGCCCGGATCCGGACTTGGCCTTCCTGATGGCCCCGATCGCCGCCGCCGCAGCGTCCAGTCCACCGCCATCGCTCTGCGGCAGATCGTCTGCCGACGGCCAGGGCGCGCGGTGGATCGACCCCTCGTTCCACCACGACCAGACCTCCTCGGTCACGAACGGCAGGACGGGCGCGAACAATCGCAGCAGCACCGACAGCGCGCACCGCAGCGCGGTCACGGCAGACCCCGCGCCGTCCTGATCGCGCTCGGCGCCGTATGCGCGCGGCTTGACGAGCTCCAGGTAGTCGTCGCAGAACTGCCAGAAGAATTGCTCGGCGGACTCCAGCGCGCCGGACTGGTCGTAGTCCTCGAACGCCGCGGTGCAGCGGCCGACAACCTGGCCGAGCCGGCCCAGCATGGCCAGGTCGAGCGGGTCGGTCACGGCGGCGCTGGCCCCAGCTGGCGCAGGCGGCACCGGGAACCCGAGCACGAACCTGCTGGCGTTCAAGATCTTGACCGCCAGCCGGCGCCCGATCTTGACCTGGGCCTGGTCGAAAGCCGTGTCGACGCCGAGCCGCGCGCTCGCGGCCCAGTACCGGACCGCGTCAGTGCCGTACTCGCGCAGCAGGTCGGTCGGCGTGACCACGTTCCCGGCCGACTTGGACATCTTCTTGCGGTCGGGATCGAGTATCCAGCCGGAGATGGCCGCGTGCCGCCACGGCAGCACGCCCTCGAGCACGTCTGCCCTGAGCACGCTGTAAAACAACCAGGTCCTGATGATCTCGTGGGCCTGCGGCCGCAGGTCCATCGGATAAACGCGGGCGAACAGGTCGTCGTCGGCCGGCCAGCCGCCGGCGATCTGGGGAGTGAGCGAGGACGTGGCCCAGGTGTCCATCACATCCCGGTCGCCGGTGAACCCGCCGGCCACATCGCGCTGGTCCGCCGAGTAGCCAGGCGGGGTATCGGCCATCGAATCGACCGGCAGCGCGTGCTCGGCAGGCCTGATCGGGCAGTCGTAGTCGGGCGCGCCGTCGGCGTCTAGCGGGTACCAGACCGGGATCGGCACGCCGAAGTACCGCTGGCGGCTGATCAGCCAGTCTCCGGTCAGTCCGTTCACCCAGTTCTCGTACCTGATCCGCATGTGCGGCGGATGCCAGGTCAGCTCCCGGCCGCGGTCGAGCAGTCGCTGGCGGAGCGCCGGATCGCCGCTGCTGTTCCGCACGTACCACTGCCGCGCGCTGAGGATCTCGAGCGGAGTGTCGCCCTTCTCGTAGAACTTCACCGGGTGCCGGACGGTCTCGGCGCCGCCGCGCAGTGCGCCGGCCGCCTCCAGCAGTCCCGCCGACCGCGTCCTGGCGGCTCGCGCGGTCAGCCCGGCGAGCTCGGCGTAGGCGGCTCGCCCGGCCGCGGACGTGATCGCCTCGGGCGGCTCGGCCAGCAGCCGGCCATCCTGGCCAAGCACCGGGCGGGTCGGCAGGCCCAGGTCACGCCACCAGGTCACGTCGGTGGTGTCGCCGAACGTGCAGACCATCGCGATCCCGGTGCCTTTCGCCGGGTCGGCCAGATGATGCGCCAGGATCGGCACGCCGACTCCGAAGAGCGGCGTCGTGGCCGTCGTTCCGATCAGCTCGCGGTACCGCTCGTCCTGCGGATGCGCGACCAGCGCCACGCACGCGGGCAGCAACTCCGGCCTGCTGGTCGCGACGATGACCTCGGTGCCAGGGGGGTCGGGTCGGCCGGGGCTGCCGGGGGTGCCGGAGGTGCCGGCCAGGCTGAAAGCTAGCCGCCAGTAATTGCCGGTCAGCTCGCGATCCTCGATCTCGGCCTGGGCGACCGCGGTGCCGAACGTCACGTCCCACAGCACCGGCGCCTGCGCCTGGTAGGCATCCCCGGCGGCCAGCGCCCTGAGGAACGCCCGCTGCGAGACGGCGGCGGGCCGGTCCTCGACCGTCCGGTAGCTCGTCGACCAGTCCACGGACAGCCCAAGCCGGCGCCACGCCGCCTCGTAGGCGCGCTCGTCGAGTTCGGTCAGCTCTCGGCACAGCTCGACGAAGTTCCTGCGGGAGACGGGCAGCCTGGGCGTCCGGTCGGAGGCCGCCCGGCCGGCACCCGGCAGCACGAGGTCCGGCTCGTAGGCCAGCGACGGATCGCAGCTGATGCCGTAGTAGTTCTGCACCCGCCGCTCGGTCGCCAGGCCGTTGTCGTCCCAGCCGATCGGGTAGAAGACTTCCCTGCCGCGCATGCGCTGGAAGCGCGCGACCGTATCGGTGTGGGTGTAGGAGAACGCATGCCCCAGGTGCAGCGACCCGCTCGCCGTCAGCGGCGGCGTGTCGATCGAGTAAATCTCGCTGCGGCTCCTGGTCCGGTCAAACTTGTACTACCCGCCCCATTTCCCACGCACGGGACCACTTGTCCTCGATACCGTCAAGTGTCGGCTTGGCGGGCCCGAGCCGGGCGGGAATGGAGTCGGCGTTCATGTCGCCGATGATAGCGCTACAGGACCGAAACAGGGGCACCCCATATGCAGCACACCGCTGGCCGTCGCGGGCTCGCGATGCCGGGCGTCGTCGTCGTCGCCGCCGTCGCCGGGGCGCTCGGCGGCTTCGCGGGAATCGGGTCGCACGCGGGCGGGGCGGCGGCGCGAGCCGCCGTGACCGCCACCCGCCGCGCGGGGGCCACCGGGCCCGTGTGGCAGCGGGCGACGGCGATCAAGCTGCCGGCCAGCGCCAACCTGTCCCAGCCCGCCAGGTTGTACGCCGTCGGCTGCGCGTCGACCGGCTACTGCGTCGCGGGCGGCGCGTACCTGGATGCCGCCGGCCGGCCGCGGCCGATGATCGCCGTCAGGTCCGGCGGGCGGTGGGGACCGGCGCGCGGCGTCCTGCTGCCGTCCGACGCCGCTGCGGAACCCGAGGCGACCGTGAACGGCGCCTCCTGCGGCTCGCCGAAATCCTGCGTGGCGGTCGGCAACTACCTGCCCGCCCTGGCCCCTGGCGACGACCAGAAGCCCTTCATCGTGCGGAAATCGTCCGCCGGCTGGTCTCGCGCGGTGCCGATCAGGCTCCCGGCCGACCACTCGAAAATTCCCAACGCCTTCTTGCAGGCGGTGAGTTGCACGGCACCCGGATACTGCACGGCGCTAGGCGCCTACCAGGACACGGCAGGCAGTCAGCAGGTGATGGCGGTCATCGAGGCCAAGGGGCTGTGGGCCGGGGCCGTGAAGATCACGTCGCCCGCGGACAGCTCCAAGCTCGGGGGCATGATCCCGCACAGCATCTCGTGCCCGAGCACCGGGCATTGCGTGGCGACCGGCAGCTACAGCACCGGCGCGGCCAACCTGTACTGGCGAGCGGCAGACACCACGGGCAAGTGGGCCCGCGCCGTCGCGTTGCCGCTGCCGGCCAATGCGGACAAGCTCGAGCAGGACACGGCGGGCAGCGCCGTCTCCTGCCCGGCCGTGGGGTCGTGCACGATGCTGGCCGACTACGTCGATAGGTCGCTGACGAACCACATCTTTCAGGTTAAGGAGACTGGCGGCAGCTGGGGCAAGGCATTCGAGATCATGCCAGCGCTGCCCGCCGACGCGGGCAACCCGGCGAATCTGAATCTGGGCGGGATCGCCTGCGCGCCGAAGGCCCCGTGCGTGGCGGTCGGCGGCTATACGAACAAGTCGGAACTGGGCATCGAGGCCGACGTGCTAGTGCAGGTAACGGGCAAATGGCAGATGGCAAGGACGCTGCTGCCGGCCAACTCGGCCACCGGCGGTTCCGCGAGCGCCTTCCTGTACGCCGTGTCGTGCTGGGGAACCGTGCACTGCGCGGCCGTCGGCTCGTACGCCCCCGGTCACGCCCAGGCGCGGCCGATGGCGGTCACCACGAAATAGGGATGTCGCCCGGGCGCCGGCCCCGTCACGGCTCTGTCAGCGACCGGGCGCCAGCGCGTCGAGCAGACCGGCGGCGCGGTCGGCGGCGGCCGACGGGTCGGCGTCCGGCGAGCCGATCAGCGGATCCCAGTTGAGGTCGTAGAAGACCTCGGTAACGCCCTGGCCGGCCAGCCAGCCGACGTCCGCGCGGATCTGGTCGCTGCTACCGGACAGCAGCCGCCTGCCTCCTGCGGAGTCGGCGGTCGGCTCGTCCGGCCGCACGACGCCGCGGCAGATGACCCGCAGCGCCGACGGGTCGCGCCCGGCGGCCGCCGCTGCCTCGTGCACGATGGCGATGCTCTCCGCGATCGCCGACAGGTCCGCTCGGCTCGACGTCACCCAGCCGTCGGCAATCCGGCCGATACGGCGCAGCGCTTC
Source organism: uncultured Actinomycetota bacterium (assembly GCA_963720595.1). Lineage (GTDB taxonomy): Bacteria > Actinomycetota > Actinomycetes > Streptosporangiales > Streptosporangiaceae > Chersky-822. The sequence continues at coordinate 1,219,552 of CAVRFY010000002.1, forward strand.
CGGGGCGGTGCCGCCCAGCAGGATCGGCGGGCCGCCAGGCTGGACCGGCCTCGGCAGCGCGAAGCCGCGCGGAACTTCGTAGAACTCGCCGCGGAACTCGGCAGGCTGCTCGCCCCACAGGGCGCGCAGCACCCGGACGTACTCCGCCGTCCTGGCCCCGCGCCGCTGCATCGGCACGCCGGTCATCGTGAACTCCTCGGGCATCCAGCCAAGGCCGAGGCCAAGATCGAGCCGGCCTGCGGAGAGTACGTCGACGCTCGCGGCCTGCTTGGCCAGGTACCCGGGGGAGACGAACGGTGCGTTGATCACGGCGATGCCGAGCCGGATGCTCGTTGTCACCGCGGCCGCGTACGCCAGCGCCGCGACCGGGTCGAGCACGCTCTGGTAGACCGGTTCCATGCCCGAGCCCTCGGGAACCAGCAGCCGCTGGAAGGTCCACAACGAGGCGTAACCCGCCTTTTCGGCGCGGGTCGCGAAGTGCGAGATGTAATGCGGCGTGGCCCATGTCCCCGAGACAGGCAGGCCGAATCCGATGTCCATGGCACCACCTTAGTGTTGGCCTTTCTGGCCGACGCGACGCCTGGTCGCGGCGCCTCGTCGCGCCGCCTGGCCGGACAAGCGGAGGCCCCCGCCGCGGTGCGGCGGGGGCCTCCTCTGGTTTAGTCGGCTGCGAGCCGGCGCTCTATGGTGCGGTGAGCGGCGGGCAGCTGCCGGTGACCTCCGGGTTGGCACGGACGGTCGAGGCCGCCGTACCGCCGTACCTGGCGAAGTCGGCCGAACCGTACTGGGCGTCCCTGCCGAAGGTGCTGGTGGTGACGTTCGGGATCACGTTGCCGAAGTTCCACGTGCAGGCACCGGCCGGGAACAAACTCCCGATCCGCTGTGACGCTATGTTGGTGAGCGTCCAGAACGGATAGAACTTGGCGCCGAGCGGGGGCACAACGCAGTTCTTCTGGGTCGAGAAGTTGCACAGGAACTCAGAACCCGGCGCGTCCGTCTCGAACTGGATCTGCGGGTACGGAGCCCCCGAGGCCATGAATGGCCCCGCGAACCTGACCGACTGCGGGACGTTCGGCGATCCGTTCGGCCAGCTTGTCGTCCGGTAAGAGATGCCGTCGAAGTCCAGGTCTCCGTTCTGGAACCGGTTGTCGCCGCAGAAGTTCACCGGTGACACTTCCCTGGCCTTCATTCCCCTCCCGAGCGTGACGGTCCGCGACCCCTGCGGCACGCAGAAGCCGTCGGCGAATTCGCACAGCTTGCCGCTGGCGAAGTTCTTGCTCGGGCAGGCCACCGGGCCAGTCTTGCCCTCGGTGGTAGCGCCCTGGCAGACACCGGTGCTGGGGTTGCAGCCGCCCTCACCGACCCGCGGGTGGTGGTTGACCCGGCCCTCCTGACCGCCAACGCAGGTATCGAAGACGTGCTTGTCGACGAAGAAGCCGGGAGCGTTGAACGGGTCGCTGTGGGTCAGCGAACCGCAGACCTCGCCGTGGCCGATCTCTTCCTGCATCAGCACGCCGCCCTCGAGCGCGGCCCACGGCACCTGGTTCTGCTGCTGAGCCGTGGAGTACTCGGCGTGGAAGGTGTGCGCGAAGCCATTGCAGGTCTTAAAGCTCGTGTTCGCGAAGCCGTTGTGGGCGCTGGCCACCATGAACCCGCTCTTACCCGTGGTGACGTCGGTGATTCGCGTGGTGAACCCGGCTGCCGGGTCGGTGATCTCCACCTTCAGCACGTCACCGGGGCTCATCGTCAGCGTCTCGGAGTTCGGGGTGACCGATTTGATGTTCGACCTCTGCGGGCTGGGCGGCCCGGCAGGAACTCCATTGCGCTGCAGGAACGCGAAGTTCTGCGGCTCCTGGCACCTCGGGTTGAGGTTGACGAAGTTGAACTGCGACTCCACGCTGTCGATGGTCAATGCCGAGCACCACTTCGTGCGCAGGCAGCCCGGCTCGTCTGGCCCGGTGAAGCCGGGAGCGTAGAACTGCAGTTCCATGAATGCCGAGCCGGCGGCAGTCTGGTCCGCGATTCCGCCGGTGTTCAGGTCGCTGTCCGGTGTACACGGGTTCTGCGGGTAGGAGTGCGAGTCGCAGAGCGGCAGCCCGAACCAGATCGCCGGGCTCAGCTCGGCGGCATCGACGACCTTGCCGTCGTTGGTTGCCTGCTTCCTCGGGTCGTGCGGCAGCCGCATGAAGTAGGTCATGGTGTTGCCCGACCCGGGCGTCGAGGAGATGAACTTCACGCTTGGCTCGTCGTGGCCGACGTAGTGCCCGTTGTCCATGAACCGCGTCCACACCCGGTTAGGGGCGCTGCTGCCCGCGGTGTAACGCGCGCGCAGCGGACCGTGCGGGTCGGCGCAGTACATCTTGTGCGCGGGCGCGATCGACCCGTACGTCGTGCTGTAGCCGTTGCAGTCCAGGTTGTTGATCTTGTTCGGAATCAGGATGTGCGCCGTGGCCGGGGCGCTGTGCGCCTGGGCCGGGACGACGGCGACGGACAGGCCCGCCATCGCAAGTAGGGGCGCTGAAACCAGGGCCCAGCTAGAACGTTTGTTGAACGACCAGCGACGTTGCACGCGTCTTTCCTCTCGTTCGGGCCTTTCGTGATGCGGAGCGCTGCTCATGTGCACTTCGTGTTCAAACCCGTCACACGGTGCAGTGATACGGGCGGAATCTAACAATCGCCGGAAGGCAGGTCAAGGAGGGTCGCTAAAACGTAGCCGTATTGCCAGGATTCTCGGCGCCGACCTTCTGGGCCATATTTCACGACGCGGATCGGCGCTTCCTGGCGGTGCCCGCGGCCGGGCTCACCTCAGCCGCCGAGCAGCGCGGTCACGGCCCCCGCGACCGCCAGCGCGCAACCCCAGGACAGCGTGACGCCGGCTCCGCCGTGCCCGTAATTGTGCACCAGATGACGCCCGCCGGGGCTGGCCTGCGTCTCGAGCCTCACCTGCGGCCGGACCGGGCGGAGCCCGACCCGGTGCGCGAGTACCCGTGCTCCGGCGAGCCGCGGCTGCACGGCCACGCACCGGGCCAGGATCTGCTCCGCGATCGCCGGATCTGGCTGCCGGCACGTCGCCCCGTCCTGCTGCGTGCCGCCGAGAACCACGGTCGCGCCGTGCGGGAACAGGTATGTCACCTCGTCGGCGTCCGCGCCCTCGCCGACGAAGAACTCAGTCAGACCAGGGTTGGCGGCGATCACGACCTGGCCGCGGACGGGCCGCACCTCGGCGTCGGGGACCAGTTCCCGCGCGCCCATCCCCGCGCAATTGACGATGACCGGCGCCGAAAACCAGGCCAGGGCGTCGGCCAGGTCGCGCAATGGTTCGCCGACAACGAGCTGGCCTCCTTTGATCAGCAACAATTCCAGCAGGTAATCCAGATAGACGGGCATGGCGATCACGGGCGCGGTGTACCGCCAGCCCGAGGCGAAGCCGGCCGGAAGCTCAGCGGGATCGCATCTGACCGTCGGGCCAGCGCCGCGGGTGAAGCCCGGCGGCTCGTCCTCCGGCTGGCCGGCGAAGCCACCAGGCCGCCGATCTCGCTGATCCCGGCGGCGGGCTCGTCGCCCAGTTCGCGAAGCCGCCGCAGGGTCGCCTCGGCCCAGCCGGCGACACGATCGTCGGCGCCGACCAGGTGCGGGCCCCAGAGCGCTCCGGCGGCCGCCGATGTGGTGCGGTTCGGTGGCTCCGCGGTGTATACCGAGACGGCCAGGCCCGCATCGAGCAGCGCGACCGCCGCGCTCAGGCCGCAGACGCCCGCTCCGATGACGACGACATCCTCTGTGACTGCGCGCACCCTCCGCAAGGTAGCCGATCGCGCCGCGTCGCGCCCTGGCCGATAGCCGCCGACCGGCTCGCGGCATAGGCTGAGCGCGCTCGCCGGGCTGGGCGGTGGCGGCCCCGGCCTAGGCCAGTAGTCATCGGGCGAAGGGGATGCTGATGCCGGGGAACGATCCGTGGGCCCCGCTGGCCCGCCAGTTCGCCCGCGGCCACTACGCAACGATCCGCGGCCGGGTTCGCACCTACGTGATCGACGCTCAGCTCCGTGCACACCTATCGCCGCCGCCCGGGCCGCTTGTCGATGTGGGCGGCGGCGCCGGAAACCAGTCGATTCCGCTCGCCAGGTCCGGTTACCAGGTGACCATCGTCGACCCGTCCGCCGCGATGCTTGCCGAGGCAGCGGAGAATCTCGCGGCCGAGCCGTCCGCGGTGGCCGACCGGGTCCGCCTGGTGCAGGCCAGCGCGCAGGCCGCGCGGTCCGCGCTCGGCGGACAGCGTTTCGCCGGGGTGCTCTGCCACGGCGTGATCATGTACACCGACGACCCGCGGCCGTTCACCGAAGCGCTAGCTGACCTCGCCGAATCCGGCGGGGTCGTCTCGGTAGTCGCCAAGAACGCCAGGTGCCTGGCCGTCCGCCCGGCCCTGGACGGCCGGTGGGACGAGGCGCTGGCGGCCTTCGACAGCGTCCATCAGGTGAACGGGCTCGGCCTCGACACTCGCGCGGACACGGTCGAGGAGCTGACCGCGCTGCTCACCTTGGCCGGCGTCGACGCCGTGGCCTGGTACGGGGTGCGGCTGTTCACCGACGGCTGGACCGCGGCCGGGAGTGCGGCCGAGGACGCGACGCAGGCAATGCTCGCGGTCGAGCTTGAGGCGAGCCGCCGCGATCCTTACCGCCAGCTCAGCCGGCTGTTCCACCTGGTGGGTGTACGGGGCTGACCGGGAGGAAATCAATCAGCAGCCTGTTCACCTGGTCGGGGGCTTCGAGCTGCATCCAGTGACCTGGGCCGTCCAGGCGCTCGTACCGCCACCCGCCCGCGACGCTCTGCGCCGAGTCGGTCATCTGCGGTTCCCCGAGAGCCATGTCCCCGCTGCTCCAGATGCCCATGGTCGGTGCCTGCACGGGTGGCAGGTCCGGCGGTGGCCCGATCCAGGCATCGGGCGCGAGGTTGGCCCGGTACCAGTTCAGGGCGGGCGTGAGCGAGCCGGTCCGGTCCAGCTCGGAGATCACTTGCTCGACATCGGGGTGGCGTGACCAGGCGCGGAATCCGGCCCAGTTGTCCTGGCTGAGCCAGCGCTCGGCGACGCCGGCGAACTGGAACAGCAGCATGTACCACGACAGCTGGCGCTGCTCCAGCGTGCGCAGGAATGTCGCCGGGTGCCCGACCGACAGGACGGCCAGGTGGTCGACCTTCTCCGGAACGACGGAGGCGAGTACCCACGCGACGGCGGCGCCCCAGTCGTGACCGATCAGATGCGCCCGGGGGATCTCCAGGTCGGCAAGAACGGCCAGCACGTCCCCGGCCAGCAGCGGCAGCGAGTACGCCGCTACCGGCTCTGGCTTGCCCGACCGGCCGTAGCCGCGCATGTCGGGGACGATCACCTGGAAGCCGGCTCGGCCAGGGCCGGGACCTGATGCCGCCACAATCGCCCCGAGTCCGGGAAGCCGTGCAGCAGCACGACCGGGCGGCCATGCCCGGTGACCTCGTATTCGATGCCGACGCCGTCGACGTCCACTCGACTCATGAGTTCTCTCCGTCGATGCCGGCGGTCAGGGCCGCGGTCTCGGTTTTCCAGGAGAACATATCTCAATCGCCAACAGCCGTCCTCAGGCGATATTACTATCCACTCTGAGTTATTGCGTTTGTTTCGCTCTAAATAGGAGAAAAAGTGCGTATTCGGGCGGGCAGAGATACCAGGATGATCGCGGCTGTCAGCATCGTCAGAGCCAGGGGTCTCGCTGCCGCTGTGCTCCTGGCCGTCGGCGTAATCGGCGTCGCCGCGACCAGCACCGCCCACGCGACGCCAGCCACGGCGGTGACGATGACGAGCTTCTACCAGGTCGTCGCTGACACCGCCCATGGCCACCTCTTCATCAGCCAGGGCAGCAGCAGCCAGAACCACATCATCGTCACCGACCTGACCGGCAAGCAGGTCACCTCAATCACGGGCCAGAACGGCGTGATGGGCTTGGCGCTCTCGCCGGACGGCAGCACCCTCTACGCGGCGCTCTCAGCCGGCCATGCCGTCACCGCGATCGACACCTCGACGCTGCAGCAGACCGCGTCCTACCCGGTGGGGAACGCGAACACCCCGGCCAATGTCGCGGTGCAGAGCGGCAAGGTCTGGGTTAGCTATGACACCGGCACGGTCGGCCAGGCAGCCATCGGCGACATCGACCTGTCGGCAGTCTCGCCAGCATTCGCAACCCAGGCCGCGATGGGAGGCTGGTATGCCGCACCGCAAATCGCCGCCGATCCCTCCGACACGGGAGTCCTCGTTGCCGCCGAGCCAGGCATGAGCCCCTCATCGGTTGCGAGCTACAACGTCACGGCCGATCCGGCTACCGTGCGCGCGCAGGCAGGCAGCTTCCAGAATTGCGAGAATGAGTCCGATCTGGCCGTTGTCCCCGGCGGCCTGCAGTTCATCCTGGCTTGCGGCGCGCCGTACGCGCACTATCGCTACAGCACCGCTGACCTCAGCCAGCAAGGCTCCTACGGCAGCACCAACTACCCAGACGCCGTGGCGATCGACGCCGCCGGCGACGTCGCCGCGGGTACCGCGAACAACCCTTCCAGCCCTGACATCTACGTCTACCACCAGGGCGGCGACATGGCGCTGAACACCTATAACCTGGCCGCCTCCGGTGCCAACCTGATGCCGCGGGGCCTTGCCTGGTCGCCCGACGGCTCGCAGCTTTTCGCCGTGCTGCACGGTAGCGCCTACTCCGTGCAGGTCATCACCGCCCCGACGCTCATCCGGCCGACTCTCGCCATGACTACCGGGGCGGCGACGTTCACCTACGAGCCCACCGTCCATGTGACCGCGCATCTGGGCACGACGTCGACCAATCGCGCCGTGTCGATTTACGCGCAGCAGTTCGGCAGCAAGTCCAAGACATTGCTGAAGACCGGCAACGTGAACACCAGTGGGAACTTGACGGTGAGTTACCCGGCGCCGCATAGCACGACATTCAGCGTGGTCTTCTCCGGTGACGGGAGTTACGCGCCGAGGACCGTCACGCACATCGTCTATGTCCGGGCTAAGGTGTCAGGTTCGCTCGGCGGTTATTACCGCAGCCGGGTCGTCGGCGGGATTACGTACCGGCTCTTCCATCACAATGCGGTGATGCGCGCGCACGCGACGGTGAGCCCGAACAAGCACGGACAATGTGTCAAGTTCGAAGTGCAGGAATATTACCAGGGTGCCTGGCACGCCAGCGTGAGCACCAAGTGCGCCAGCCTCGACAGCTCGAGCAAGGTCTCCGGTGGTTTCGGGCTGACTCATGCCGGCATTGGCTTTCACTACCGGATCCGTGCCGACTACATCCGCAGCAGCAAGGACACCACAAACCTCAGCAATGACGGCGCCTGGCAATATCTGATGGTCGAGAACTAGGACGGCAGCCGCAGTTAGTGACCTCGATCGCGTCGGCGCTCGGCTCTCGTCCCGCGTTGGGCCAGGTTAGTGCGTAAGTCGGCTGATACGTAGCTGATCGCTTGGAGGGCTTGGCGGACATCTCCCACCGTCAGATCGCCATGGCCTCGATGCCTTGTTGCGCGCCGAGCGGCTGCGCGGGATGCGGCGGGCACTATGTGACGATAAGCGCATGCAGGCATGGGCGGCCCCGGCGAGTCCGGGTTACCGGCCAGGAGGCTCCGTTGTGCTTCGGCGTGCCTGCCTGCTCCTGGCGTCATGCTGGGCGCTGACCGGTGCGGCGTTCGGCGCGCGGGTGTTTCAGTCTTGGTGGTCGCATCCTGTGCCGGTGTTCAACCCGCTGACCGACGGGCCGGTGCCCGATGACTTCTATGATTCTGTGCTCGGCGTGCTGTTCCTGGCGGTCCTCATGGCGGTGGCACTGGCAGGCTTGTGGGCGGCGACGATAGCCAGCGGGTTCGTTTACCTGCGCGGTGCCGGGCTGAACGGGCGGTGGCGGACGGCGTGGGCATGCGCCGTTAGTGCCGCGGCGGCGGTCGGCGTGGCGTTCATCGGCGCGTTCTGGGATCCTGTGCCGCTGTTCGGGCAGATGGTGGGTGGGCAGCAGGTGGTTCTTGGGCACCCGAGCTGGGGCCTGCTGGCCTTCTCCGCCGCTTTCCTGATTGCCGGCATCGTGATGGTCGCGATCATCAGGGCTGCTGCGCGCGAGACCCGGCGGCAAGCGATGGACGCCTAGCCGACGATGTGACGGGCACAGGGTGCCTTCGTCCGCCGCGACCCTGCCCGCGACGACTACGCACCTGCACCGCCGTCGCAGCCGACGCTGTATTCACCATGCGCATGTCCGGGGCGCCAGGCCACCCGCGGGCCAGGATTTAGTGCGTAATTTCAGCGATCACGACCAGGGAACCAGCAGGTCAGCGCTCTGTGGAGGCGATCATGACCAAGATGTGGCCAAACTCAGGCTAGTGACCTCGATCGCGTCGGCGCTCGGCTCTCGTCGAATTCCAGGTCTGGCGCTCCCCCGCCTGCGGACGTCCTCGGCGTGATCGCGCTCTTCCCCTGAGGCGGGCGTCGCGCCAGGGTCAGCGTGCCGAGGCGGTCCAGGCGCCAGCCTGTGCTGGGGTCATACCAACGGTCGCCCTGTCACGCGCGCTTGCGCTCGTGGGAAGGGTCGGGATTGCTAGTGCCGCGCAAGCGGCCAGCCGACGACGTAAGCGGCTGGATCGCTTCTTACCGCCTGTACCGTAGCGCTGCCGGGCTGCCTCCCCGGATGTGCCGAGCATGGCGCCGATCGCGGCCCATGAATGGCCTTCAGCCCGTGCCACACTCACCGCCGTACCCATCTCCTGCTGGTTGGCCGCCAGCCGGGTGACTGCGCTGGCGATGTCTCGCAGCGCTCGCGCATCCAGGCCGTCATCGTCGGGCTCGTGCTCCTCGAACCGGCGGGCCAGCTCGTCCGCGTGGGCACGGATCTCTTCCGTTGAGCGCGGCATCACCGACCAGCCTTCCAGCGACTCATCCAGGCCGAAGGCGCGGACAGGGTGGCGGAAGGCATGCAGCATGTCCTCATCGGCGACCTCGTGTGCTCGCGCGCTGTCGGTGATAGCTCATTCCACACCCAAGCAAGATAACTTGCCGGGACTCGTTCGCAAGATAACTTGCCAATGAGTACGGCTGACAGGGTCAGACGGCTGTCATCGCCTTCACGTCCCGCGCAGCCCGCAGCCCGTGCCGCTCCCCGCTCTCGTCACGATGGGGCCATACGTCATCAAGGCTTTCGTTCAGGGCGGCGGCGGGGGCGTCTCCAGATGGACAGGCGGAGCCGAGGGGAACATGCCTGAGCCTGGTCCGGGCGGCCACCGTCTCAGCCTCCAGCGTGTGGGCGGTCGGCGGTGTCGCCGGCAGGGCAAGACGCTGATCGAGCACTGGAACGGCGCAGCGCGTCGGCGATCCTGGGGATGGCGGTGCCGATCGGCTCCCTGATGACCTCGGCTGCTAGCTCGTCGTAGGGTGTCGGGTCGCGGTTGACGATGACCAGGCGAGCGCCGGCCTCGGCGGCGACGGCGCACAGGGACGCGGCAGGCTCGACGGTCAGCGTGCTGCCTGCCGCGATCATCAGGTCGCAGGCCGCGGCGACGCGAACGGCGCCGGACAGGATCGCGCGGTCGAGCGGCTGGCCGAACATGACCGTCGCGGACTTGAGTATCCCGCCGCAGCGCTCGCATGGCGGATCGGCCTCGCCGGCCCTGACCCGGTCGAGCGTCGCGGCCATCGCGGACCGGTCGCCGCAGCCGACACAGACGACTCCGTAGATGGTGCCGTGCAGTTCGAGCACTCGGTCAGCCGGCGTGCCTGCTCGCTGGTGCAGTCCGTCGATGTTCTGCGTGATCACCCAGGTGTCGATCACCGCCGCTAGCGCGGTTAGTGCAATGTGGGCCGCATTGGGCGCTGCGGACCAGGCCGGGTGCGCAAGCCTGGCCTGCCAGGCCCGGCGCCGCAGTTCCGGGTCGCTCACGTATGCATGGTAGGTAGCGAGCCGTTCGGCGGCCGGGTCACGAGTCCACAGCCCTTGCGGGCCACGGAAATCCGGGATGCCAGAGTCCGTCGAGATGCCCGCGCCGGTCAGGACGGTGATCCTGGACACGCCGTTCGCCCAGGCCGGAAGGTCCGCGTCGGTCACGCCACCATCGTTGCCACCCGACGGGTTCGCACGCAAACCGGCCGCCGTCGGCTCCGTCTGATTGACGGGGCGACGCTCGGACTTAGCGTCCTCTCGTTACCGTCGAGGGTTTTACGGCTGACAGCCTGCGTTGACGTCCGGTACCAGGTCGGCGGAACCACTATTACTTGCAACTCGAAACGCCCTGGTCCTGGTGACCAGCCCCAGCTGCTAACTAGCCGGCTTGGGCGTGCCGAGCAGAAGCGGCGTGGCGGTCGCGCCGTTCACCTAATCCGCCAGCGACCACAACGGGTTAACCGGCCCATCGCCGTCGCTTACGGGGGCCGCCGTATTCTCGCAGTCATGACCGGGGCCTTCGGCACGAGCCTGGCTGACTACACCGGGACGATTCCCAGGCTGCTCGACCGGGCGGCGGAGCGGGATCCTGGCGGGACCTGGCTTCGCACCGACGACCTGACGCTGACGTTCGCCGAGCCGCCGGGCGGGTGGCCGCGATCGCCGGCGAGCTTGCCGACGCGGGGCATCGGCCACGGCGACCTGGTCATGCTGACCGCGCGGACCACGCCCGAGTACCTGCTCAGCTGGCTGGCACTCACCGCGCTCGGCGCGGTGACCGTGCCGGTCAACCCGGCCAGCGCCCCGGCCGAGCTGGCCGGGCTGGTCGGCCAGGTGCGGCCCAAGGCGATGCTCACCGATCCTGCCCTGTACCCGCCGCTCGGCCGCTGGCCGGGTCCGACGGGCCCAGGTACGACGGGCGGCACGGGTCCGACGGCCGGGCCGCGCCTGGCTTGGCCTCCGTGCTCGATGCGGCTGCCGGCCCAGGCGGGCCGGTGCGAGCTGTTATCGATGTGCATGGCTTGGCGCTGGGCGGCCCGACGAGCCGCTCGCCGATCAGCCGCAGGCCCAGGTCCGTCCCGGACGACCTGGCGGTGCTGATCCCGACCTCGGGCACGACGGGCCGGTCCAAGCTGGTCATGCAGACCCATCGGGCGTACACGCTGGCCGCCGAGGGGTTCCCGTACTGGATGGAGCTCACCGCGGCTGACCGGCTGATGACGTCGCTGCCGCTGTTCCACATCAATGCGCCGATCTACTCGGTGCTCGGGTCGCTCGCCTGCGGCGCCGGCCTGGTGCTGGTGCCGAGGTTCTCCGCGAGCGGATTCCTTGATACCGCGCGGCGGCACGGCGCGACCGAGTTCAACGCGATCGGCGCGATGCTCGAGATCCTGATGCGCCAGCCCGAGCGGCCGGACGACGCCGACAACCCGCTGCGGCTGTGCTACGCGGGACCGGCTCCCGAGAGAGGAACGGCACGAGCAGATCGAGCGGCGGTTCGGGATCAAGATCGTCGTCGGATACGCGATGTCCGAGTCGCCGTACGGCCTGATCTGGCGGCACGGCACGCGGCCGTACGGCACGCTCGGCAGCGTCCGCCAGCACCCCTATCTGGGGAGCATCAACGAGGCGAAGGTGGTCGCGGCCGCCGGAACCTGACGGCGAGGCCGCAGGGCCGTCAGGGCCCGCGCTCGGGCCGGGTGAGACCGGGCGAGATCCTGTTGCGCAACCCGGTGATCACGCCAGGGTACTGGGGCATGCCGGAGGAAACTCGCCGCGGTGCAAGACCGCCGATGGCTGGCTGCACACCGGCGACCTGGTCACGGTCAACGACGACGGCACGTACACGTTCGTCGGGCGCCGCAAGGAGGTGCTGCGCCGCCGGGGCGAGAACCTGTCGCCGCTGGAGGTCGAGGAGGTGCTCGACTCGCACCCGGCCGTGCTGGAGTCCGCGGTCGTCGGCGTCGCCTCCGAGCTGACCGAGGAGGAGATCAAGGCGTTCGTCGTCGCGGTGCCCGGGGCCGACACTCGACCTAGGCTGAGCTGCGGGGCTACGCGGCCGAGCGGTTGTCGGCGTTCAAGGTGCCGAGGTTCTGGCAGGTGATCGACGAGCTGCCGAGGACGCCGACCGCCCGGATCGCCAAGCACCGGCTGCCGACGGGTCACCAGCCGGGCGAGTGAGCTCGACGCCGATCGCGGCTGGGCGGGCCGCCGGCACCTATGGCCGCACCGGGTGACCTATCGAGCACAGGAGTGCCATCAGGTGTCCGGTGGCGGCCAGGCGGCGTCAGATCCAGTGGAAGAGGTTCAGGAAGCGGTCGGCGAGGGCCTGGTCGCCGCGGACCGTGCCGGCCCGGATCCGGCCGAACGCGACCAGCACCATGCTGCCCGCGTCGAACTCGATCACCGCTGGCAGATCGTCGACGGTGCCTGGCTCGTAGCTCAGACCTTCTCGTTGACCGTGACTCTGGTCGTCCCGGCGTTCTGGCCGGTCGTGACGTTGATTCCGATGGTGAACGGGGCTGCGGTCGGCGTCCGGCTGCATCGTCGCCTGCCAGATGATGAACATGAACGGGACAAGCAGGTCGGCGGCCTCGGCGGACAGCGCGTGCGACGCGCCAGCGCCCTCGCGGATGTCCCAGGTGTGGACGCCGTAGTCCATGAGCTGGCCGGCCGCGTAGATGAAGGCGGGCACCGGGCCCATGTAGAAGTGCGGGACGATCATGCTCGTCCACTCTTCCTCGCTGAGCGGCTCGAGTATGCCCATCATCTGGTCGAGGTCCTCACGGACCCTGGTCATCATCTCGGCCTGGGACAGGTTCCTGAACGCGCTGCGCCGAGTCACCCGCCCGCTCGTGCATGCCGAGCAGGCCGTAGGCGTTCTCCGCCGTGGCACCCGAGCGCGCGACGTCGAAGGCCTTGAAGTAGCCCTCTGTCGTGTCGACCAGGTGGCCGATGACGTCCCTGACCTCCCAGTTCTCGCACGCCGTCTTGGTCTCCAGGCGTCGGGCTGCTCCGCCAGGGCGAACATCTGCCCGGCCTGCTCGCGTACGACCCGGAGGATGGTGTCCTTGCCCTCGAAGGTCATCGCGTTCCACTCGCTCATACCGCCCACCTCTTGTGTCGTCATCGGATGCACGCAGGATCAGCCGACCCGGCGGAGGCTCAGGTTCTAGAGCGGCCGGAGCGGCCAGCAGCGGCCGGGCGGCGTGATAACGACGAACCTCAGCGCACACGAGTGCCGGCTGTCAATGGCTGGCGACGGCGATCCTGGCGAGCGCCTCGCCGTAGCGGACCGCGACGAGCTGGGCGATCGCCGGGTGCCCGCCGAGCGGCGCCGCGCATGGCGCGTTGAGTGCGGCGCTCAGCGCGGCGAACTCGGCGGGATCGGTCTCCGGGCCGATCACGCACGGCGCGATGGCCAGGTGGGTGGCGCCCGCCTCGCGCAGCCGCTGCACCGCGGCGTCGATGCTGGCCGGATCGCCGAGCGATGCTGGGGCGGCAGGGATCGACAGCCTGGATGCCAGCAGGACCGCGGTCACGCCGGCGTCGGTGATCGCCTGCGGCCCGCGGTCGACCACCACGATGACGCCGGTCGCTCCGGCCGAGATGTTCAGGCCCCTGGCCCGGCTGGCCCTGGCGACGCCCGCCTCGTACAGCCGGTCGTGCAGCGCGCCAGCCAGCAGCGGATGCGGGCCGAGCGCGGTGGCGAGCATGACCGGTGCCTGAGCCGAACTGATCGCTGCGGCGATCGCCGGGTCGATGTCCGGATGCGGCCCCGCCAGCAGCGGCACGACCACCGCCTGCGGCCCGTTTTCGAACCGCTCGTGTCCCTCGCCCGGGTCGGCCTCGAGAGCGTCGGCGAGGCGTCTCGGTGCTGCCGTTCAGGAACCCGACCCTGATGTCCACGCCTGGGCAGGACTCGATCGTCGCCTCGGCGACATGCCTGGCAAGGTCGGCCGCGTCGTCGATCCAGCCGGGAACGGCGAGCACCAGCGCAGGCGCGTCGGAGGCGACGCTGATCCGGTGCATGCTGCGGTGCCGCCCGGCCCGCCTGACCTGCCGCCCGCGCCACGACGCGGCAGGCTCTGACCGCCATTGGCGCTGGGGTCTGCACCGCCGGGCTGCTGGCCCGCGAGCGGGCAGCCGCTGTGGCAGCTGCGGGGCTCGGTTGCGCTCGTGCCCCGTTGGCCGGAGGCGCGGCCTGCGCTGCGGCAGCGGGGAGAACGGCGCCGACTCCGGGAAACGATCAGTCACGCTCATGTATCGTAATGCTCGGCCGCCGATGCGGGCGTCGTTCTGTGATGTTCGCCCGGAAAAGTCGGGTGTATTGGCTATTCACAATTCACGGTATGCTAGCGGTTTCGCGTCGCCAGCTAGACATGCTGCGGTACACCGAGATCAGCGCGGACTTTCTGCTGTTCGGACAAGCGGCTGATCGGCCTCGATGGCCTGCTCGACCGGCGGAACGCCTGCGCGGCCTTGTCTGCGGTTCCGTCGCCCTCGCCGTGGTGCAGCAGGCCGGCGTGGGTGAGCAGCGTCTCGGCCGAGACGTTCAGCGCCTCCGAGATCAGCTTGATCACCCGCATCGAAGGCTGATGCAGGCCGCGCTCGATCTGGCTCAGGTAGGGATTGGACAGCCTGGTCTTCTCGGCCAGCTGGCGCAGCGACAGATTAGCCAGCTTCCGCTGCCGCCGGATGAAGTCGCCAAGCGCCTCCATCTGGGTGTCCCATGGTTCGTTCATGTCGCTCCAGGGCTGGCCGTTCTTGGGTGCGGCAGACGGGGCGCGGCGAACGGTGATGCCGCTCGCCGCGCCCCGGTCACTGCCAGACCTTACTTCGTGGTCGGCTTGGCCTTCTTCGGCGCGCTGGTGCGCTGGGCTGGCCTGGCCTTCGCGGTTGGCCGCGCCTTGCGGGCCGTGCCTGTGGCAGCGGCCTTGCCGTCGGTCGCCTTGGTCGGGGCGTGGCCGTTGGCGGCCGCGCCGTCGCTGGTCACCTCGGCGGCCGGGACTGCCTTGCCCTGGCTCGGCATTGCCTTCGCGGCCGACGTGGCGGCCTGCGCGAACGCGGCGGAGGCCTGCTGGGCCAGCGGCGCGGCGGCGGTGCGAACCTGACCGACAAACTGGCGCTGGGCCGACCGCACCTGGTCGGCGAAGTCAACGGCACTGGCCCTGAGGTGCTCGCGGTCGGGCAGCTTGGCGATCAGGCCTGGGGCCTTGTCGCGCAACTGGGTGAGCTGCTTCTCGGTGAGCTCGGCGAGCTGCTCGGGACTGGGCAGCTTGGCGATCAGGCCAGGGGCCATGTCCCGCAGCTGGGTCAGCTGCTTCTCGGCGAGCTTGGCGAACTGCTCGGCGCTCGGCAGTTTGCTCACTTGATCGCGGGCAAGCTAGGCAGCTGCGGCCGGATCATCTGGGCGGTAGCCGTCACGTTCTTGACGGTGTTAGTCACCCTCTGGTGGCCCTTGCGGGCAGCGGCGAGAACCTGATCTTGCAGTTCCTGCCCTACGGCGCGGGTGTCGATCATCTGAATCTCCTCCTTCTTCTGTAGCTAACTATAGTTTGCATCGGTTGATATGTCAAGCGGACCGGGCGGCCCGCGGGCCGGGCGAGGGGACGCGGCGGGCCGGGGCGAGGGCGGCGGCGGGCCGGGCGAGAAGCGGGGTCAGGCCGAGCCGCGCGCCTTGACCAGGCCGGTCTCGTAGGCGAAGACGACGGCCTGGACGCGGTCGCGCAGGCCGAGCTTGGCCAGGACCCTGCCGACGTGCGTCTTGACGGTGGCCTCGGAGACGAACAGTCGCCCGGCGATCTCGGTGTTGCTCAGGCCCTGCGCGATCAGCGTCAGCACCTCGCGCTCCCGGCTGGTCAGCCCGGCCAGGTCGGGCGGGTCGCCAGCGACGTCGGTCGGGAACATCGGCGCGAACCTGTCGATCAGCCGCGCGTCGTAGAGGGCGCGACGACCGCGTCGCCAGAATGGACGGACCGGATCCCGAACAGCAGTTCTTCCGGCGGCACGTCCTTGAGCAGGAAGCCGCTCGCCCCGGCCTTCAGCGCGGCGAAGGCGTACTCGTCCAGGTCGAAGGTCGTCAGCATGAGCACGCGCGGCCGGTCTCCGGCCTGGCAGATCCGCCTCGTCGCCTCGATCCCGTCGAGCCTGGGCATCCGGACGTCCATCACGACCACGTCGGCCTGCGGTGCCGCGCAGCAGGGTCGACGGCGGCGAGCCCGTCGCCGGCCTCGCCGACGACGGTCATGTCGGGCTGGGCGTCGAGCACCATCCGGAATCCGGTGCGCACCAGCTCCTGGTCGTCGACCAGGAGGATCCGGATGCTCACGCGGCGCCCGACCGTACCGCGGCGATCGGCAGCAGGGCAGTGACCTGGAAGCCGCCGTCCGGCCGGGGACCGGCCAGGATCGATCCGCCATACATCGCGGCCCGCTCGCGCATGCCGGTCAGGCCGTGCCCGGCGCCATCGCTGGCGGCCGCGCGGCCCAGGCCGTCGTCGGTGATGGCGAGTTCCACGGCGGCCGGGGTGTAGCGCAGCAGCACGCTCGCCCGTGCTCCGTGGCCCGCGTGCTTGCGGGTATTGGTGAGCGACTCCTGGATGATCCGGTAGGCGGCGAGCGCGGTCCCGTCCGGCAGCGGCCGCGGTTCCCCTTCGACGATGCAGGAGACCGGCAGGCCGGCCGCTCTGGCCTGGTCGATCAGCTCGTCGAGCTGACTCAGGCCCGGCACCGGGGCAAGCTCCGCCGTTGCCGCCCGGTCGGGCCGCGTGCCGGGCGGCCTCAGAGGGGCCGGCGGCGCCGGCCGGCAGCCGGCACGACCGGCTGCGCCTCGTCGTCTCTGCGCAGCACGCCGAGCAGCGCCCGCATCTCGGTCAGTGCCTGCCGGCCGGTCGCGGAGATCGCGGCTAGCGCCTCCCTGGCCCTGTCCGGGTCGGTCCCGAGCGCGTAGGCGGCGCCGTCGGCCTGCACGACCATCACGCTGACGTTGTGCGCGACGACGTCGTGCAATTCCCTGGCGATCCTGGCCCGCTCGGCCGCGGCGGCGATCCTCGGCCTGCGTGTCCCGGTCACGCTCCAGCGTGGCCGCGCGCTCCTCGAGGTTGGCGTAGTAGGCGCGCCGGTACCGCATCGAGTCGCCGAGCACCCACGCGATCAGCGACGGCCCGGCGAGCAGGATCACGCCGAACAACAGCCAGTTCTGCCGGCCCGGATCGGCCAGGTGCAAATACAGCTCGGCCACCTCGGCGGCGGAGCCGAGAAGGCAGATCGCAAGCCCGGTCAGCGAGAAGCGCCGGTCGGTGTACGCGGCGACGGTGTACAGCAGGACCGGGATGGCGAGGTCGGTCGGCAGCGGCCCGATGGAGAACGCGACCTGGCAGAACCCGACGGCGATCACGGCGGCGAACGCGGCCGACCGGGTGCGCGCGCCGGAAGACGACCGGAATGGTCAGCGCGAACGTGCACGGGTATCAGCAGGAACCTGTGCAGCGCAGATGGCGTTGGCCAGGCCCCCGAACGCCAGCGCGGCAGCGAGCACACCGTCCACCAGCCTCGGATGACGGCGCAACCACGCGTACAGGGCGGACACCTCACCAGGCTATCCGCGAGCCTGGCTCTGACGTCATCCCGCGGACTGGACCGCCGCTCATCCTCGGGTATGACCCGCGGAGACGCTCGCGCGTCCACCAAATGGACGACGGCCGGCTGACGATCTGGCGGACGCGGCACCACCCCGCCAGGCCGCAGGCTGGGGGCATGACAAACACAGCAACGGGCGGGCAGCAGCCCGCCGTCCTGGTGCGCGGGCTGCGTAAGGAGTACCGCGGCCGCCCGGCGGTCGGCGGCGTCGACCTCGAGATCCGCTACGGCGAGGTGTTCGCGCTCCTCGGCCCCAACGGAGCGGGCAAGACCACGACGATCGAAATCCTCGGCGGCGGCCGGCGCAGGGATTCCGGCGAGGTCAGCGTGCTGGGCACCGACCCCGAGGTCGCGGACCGGGCCTGGCGCGCGCGGATCGGCATCGTGCCGCAGAGCCAGGGCCAGGCTGGCGAGCTGACGGTCAGGGAGACGGTCGGGCACTTCGGCGCGTATTTCCCCGACCCGAGGGACCCGGACGAGGTCATCGATGCGGTCGGGCTCGCGGACGAGGCAGGCACCAGGCTGCGCCGGCTGTCGGGCGGTCAGCGGCGGCGCGTCGACGTCGCCGTCGGCATCGTCGGCCGGCCCGAGTTGCTCTTCCTCGATGAGCCGACGACGGGCTTCGACCCGCATGCTCGCCGGTCGTTCTGGGACCTGATCGCAGGCTTGGCCGACGGCGGCACGACCATCCTGCTCACCACGCATTACCTGGACGAGGCGGCGGCGCTGGCCGGGCGGGTCGGCGTGCTGGCCGCCGGCCGTGTCATGGCGGTCGGGACGCCGGCGGAACTAGGCGCGACGGACACCACTGCGACGGTCAGCTGGCAGGCGCCAAGCGGCAGCCGCAGCGTGCGGACAGCCACCCCGACGCAATGCGTTAGACAACTCGCGCGAGAGACCGAAGGCGAGATTCCCGGCCTCACCATCACCCGGCCGTCGCTGGAAGACAGGTATCTCGAGCTCATCGCTGCCAGCCAGGAAGGAGCACCGAAATGATCGCCGTGACACAGTCGCGGGCGGCCAGCGCCAAGGCGCTGCCGTCGCTTGCCAAGGTCAGCCTGGTCCGCGGGGCTGTGGAGATGAAGCTGTTCTTCCGGCAGCGCGATTCGGTCGTCTTCACCTTCGCGCTGCCGATCATCCTGCTGGTGTTGTTCGGCCAGATCTTCCATGGCCAGGTCGGGCATACCGGCGTGAGCTTCAGGCAGTACTTCGTCGCGGGCATCATCGCCAGCGGCCTGATGTCGACGACGTTCGTCGCGCTGGGGGTGAGCATCGCGGCGGACCGTGACGACGGCACACTGGCCAGGCTGGCCGGCACGCCGCTGCCCGCCGCCGCGTACCTGGCGGGCAAGGCCGTGCTGGCGTTCACGATCTGCCTGCTCGAGGTCGCGGCCGCGCTGGCCGTCGGCGTCGGCCTGCTCGGCCTGCACCTTCCCGCCACCGGCGGGCGGTGGCTCACGCTGGTCTGGGTGCTGCTGCTCGGCAGCGCTGACCTGCTCGCTGCTCGGCATCGCGGTTGGCTGCGTCGCGGGCTCCACGCGCAGCGCGTTCGCC
The DNA here is from genome assembly GCA_963720595.1 of uncultured Actinomycetota bacterium. Classification (GTDB taxonomy): domain Bacteria; phylum Actinomycetota; class Actinomycetes; order Streptosporangiales; family Streptosporangiaceae; genus Chersky-822. Next base: position 1,238,696 of record CAVRFY010000002.1, read on the forward strand.
GTGCTGAACCTGCCGTACCTGGTGCTGTCGTTCATCTCGGGCGTCTACTTCGTCTTCTCCCGGCTGCCGGCCGGGCTGCAGCACATCGCCGCGATCTTTCCGCTGAAATGGATCTGCCAGGGCCTGCGCTCGGCGTTCCTGCCCGACCGGCTGCTGGCCGCCGAACCCGCGCACAGCTGGGAACACGGCAGGATCGCACTGGTGCTGGGGGCCTGGCTGGTCGCAAGCTTGGTGGTATGCGTGCGAACGTTCCGGTGGCAGCAGGGCCGCGGGTGAGCCAGGAGCAGGTCCCGGCGGCGCGAGCCGACGCCTGGATCGGCGAGCCGCGCTGGGACGCGTACTTCGCCGTCGTCCTGGCGGGCACGCTCGGGCTCAGCCAGGTCGCGGGGTCGGCCGGCGAGCAGGCCAGGCTGGTCGCGAGCGCGGCGCTGCTCGCGATGGTGCCGTGGTACCTCGTGATCGGCCGGCGCGCCATGTACGGCGCCGGCCAGCCAGGCTGGCTCGGGCCTGTCTACCTGGCCGGGCTGGTCCCGCTGCTCACGGTGGCACAGGTCTGCACCGGCGGTGACACCTTCATCCTCCTCGCGCTCGGGCCGCAGTGCTTCATGGCCGTGACCTACCGGCGGGCGATCGCCGCCGTCATCGTCCTGAACGCCGTTCCGCTCGCGGTGGCGATCGCACAGGCTCGCGGCACCGGAGCGGGCGCAAGGATCGCGGTGGCCGCGGCCGTCGCGTTGCTCGTGGCCACGTTCTCCGTCGCGTTCGGCAGCTTTATCATCAAGATCATCGATCAGAGCGCGGAGCGGGCGGCGCTGATCGAGCAGGTGGAGCTAACCCGCGCCGAACTGGCCGAGGCAAACCGCGAGGCCGGGATGCTCGCCGAGCGGAACCGGCTGGCCAGCGAGATCCACGACACGATCGCCCAGGGTTTCACCAGCATCGTCATGCTTGTCCAGGCCGCGCAGGCCGTGATCGGCACAGACGCCGACCGGGCAGGCAAGCAGCTTGACCTCATCGCCAGGACGGCGCGGGAGAACCTAGCCGAGGCGCGCGCCCTGGTGGCCGGATTGGGCCCCGCCCCGCTGGATCAGGCCGGCCTAGCCGACGCGCTCGCCCGGCTGGCCGCCCGCGCCGAGGAAGAGTTCGGCGTGCGCGCGACCTTTGTCATCTCGGGCTCGGCCCGATCGCTCGGCACGGGCGCGGAGGTCGTGCTGCTGCGGGTATGCCAGGAGGCGCTGTCGAACGTGCGCAGGCACTCAGGGGCGAGATCGGCCGAGGTCCTGCTCAGCTACCTCGATGACGGCGTCACGCTCGAGGTGGCCGACGACGGCACCGGGTTCAGCCCGGGTCTGGTAAGCGGCGGATTCGGCCTGCGCGGGATGCGGGCCAGGGTGCAGGAGATCGGCGGGGACCTGGCGGTCCGGAGCGCGCCGGGCGCCGGCACCACGGTGACGGCGCGGGTCACGAGGTCGGGGGAGGTGACGTGATCAGGATCCTGCTGGCCGATGATCATCCGGTGGTCAGGACGGGCCTGCGCGGGATGCTGGCCGCCGAGCCGGATCTGGATGTGGTCGGCGAGGCCGGATCTGGCGCGGAAGCGGTCGCGCAGTACCTGGCGCTGCGGCCGGACGTCATCCTGATGGACCTCCGGATGCCCGATGGCGACGGGGTGGAGGCGATCGGCCGGATTATGGCCGACGGCGCCGGGGCCGGAGTTGCAGCCGCGGTCGGGACCGGGGCTGGCGTGCCGAGGATCATCGTGCTGACGACCTATGACACCGACGCCGACATCCTGCGGGCCGTCGAGGCCGGAGCCGCGGGTTACCTGTTGAAGGACGCACCCACGGCCGACCTGGTCCGTGCCATCCGCGCCGCGGCCCGCGGCGAGACCGTCCTGGCCCCTGTCGTGGCCAGGAGGCTGGTCTCCCGGGTGCGCGGCCCGCGGCCTGAGGCGTTGTCGGCGCGCGAGACCGAGGTGCTCGCGCTGGTCTCCCGTGGCCTGACCAACGCCCAGATCGGCCGCACGCTGTACGTCAGCGAGGCGACCATCAAGACTCACCTGATGCGGGCCTGCTCGAAGCTCGGCGTTACCGGCCGGACCGCTGCGGTGATCAAGGCCATGGAGACCGGCGCCCTTCCGCCGCCCCGCTAGGAGTGCTGCTCGGCCGAGTGCTGCTCGGGCACCGGGGCGGCGCCTTGTTCTGGCACCTTCGCAGCAGCGGCCCGGCCCGCGCTCTCCGGGCTCGGCGCCTGCCGGGGGACGGCCGGCCCCGACTCAGGCTCCAGCGGCGCTGCCGGGTCCGGCATGACCTGGCGGCCGCCCTCGCGCGCTGTGAACGAGCCGCCGATCACCTCGCGATGCGGCCCGGACTCCTGCGGCGGGCGCGGCGCTTGCCGGTCAGCCCTGAAGACAAGCACGATCCACAGGGCCAAGGTGGCCGCCAGGGCGACCGCCATGATCCCGAGCCAGTAGTTGGCCATGGCCCTCACCTCCCAGGACAGTCATTTCCGCTGCTCGCGCGGGCAAGCATGATCAGCGCCCGCATCCTGGGAGGTGAGGCCGGGGCGCTAGGCCGCGCGGCGCTGCTCGGCTGCGGTTGCCGAGTGCCGCGCGGACGTCAGCCGCGGGCCGCGGGCCTCCGCAGCGGCCGGGGTGTCGAGGCAGCGCTCGTACGCGGCCACGGTCTCGGTGGCGATGCGCTCCCACGAATAACGGGACCTGGCCCGGTCGGCGGCGGCGATGCCGAACGCCGTCAGCTTCATCGGCGTCGCGAGCAGATCGCGCAGACGCCTGACAAGCAGCTCAGGCCGCCCCGGCTGCAGCAACAGCCCCGTGGTCCCGTCAATGACGGCGTCGGCGAAGGCGCCGATCGCGTAGGCGAGGACGGGCTTGCCGCAGGCCATCGCGCTGATCGCGGCCGCGCCGTACGGCTCGTAGCGCGCCGCGCTGACGAATATGTCGGCCGATCGCATCAGGGCGGGCAGGTTCTTGTCGGACACGCGGCCGGTGAAGGTGACCCGGTCGGCCACGCCGAGCCCCGCGGCCAGCTTGCCGAGCTTCTTGTAGCCGATGTCGGAGTCCAGTTCGTCCTGGTCAGGTCCGCCCGCGACGAGGAGTTCAGCCTCCGGCAAGTCCGGCAGGGCCTTGATCAGGCGGTCGAGGCCGGAGTGCTCGGCGAGGGAGCCGACGTAAAGCAACCTCAGGTCGCCCTGGCGCTTGGCCGTGACACCATCAGCGCCGAAGCGGCTGGTGTCCACGCCGCAGGGCACCACCCTGACCCTGGATCCAGGGACCCCCAGCCCGGACAGCTCGCGTACCTCGTCACTGGTGGCCGCGAGGACCCCGGTCACGCTCCGCGCGATGGCTGTCTCCATCCGGATCCTGGCGCTCTCCCGCGGCCCGGGCACGCCGTAGCGCTGTTCGGCCGTGCCGAGCGAGCCGAAGCTCTGGATGATCGGCACGGGTACCTCGCGGGCGGCGAGCAGCGCGGCGAGGCCGCTGGTCCAGTGATGCGCGTGCACGATATCCGGCGTGTCCTTCTTCCAGCGCGCCGCGAGATACCTGCCGATCTCGGCGACATGCTGGGGGAGCTGGTCCGCGGGCAGCGGTGCCGGCGGGCCTGCCTTGATGTAGCGCACGGTCAGGCCTGGAGCGAGCGTCTCGCGGTCGGGCAGGCCCGGCGCGTTCTTGCGAGCGTAGATGACCACCGTGTGGCCTTGCGCGGCGAGAGCCTTGCCGACACCGGCGACGTGCGCGGCCTGTTCGGCTGCGTACGGATCTGACAGGTTGGCTTGAGCGGTGACATGCCGTGCGACGAGGGCGATCTTCATCCCTTGGCCTCCTTGGGGGTGTCCGGGCTGATGTCACAGCGGACGCCAGTCAGGAGGCCGGTTTTTCAGTCCTGGGAACTACCAGGGGAAGTCGCCAATACTACCGAAAAACGGAAAGGCACACCCAGCAACGTCACAGAAGTGACATAAGGGTGTGCCTGCGTCGTAAGCACTGGACTTGACGCTACCGGAGGTCAGCTCGCCTGTCCAGCACCCGCACGCATAGCATGTCCGTGTTACGGCACCGCCGCCGCGGCCCGGCTCCGGCGCCGCGGGTCTATGGCCGGCTGTGGTCGGCCTGATCAGGTTGGGGGTACAGCGTGCCGGAGTTCGAGCTCTCGTCTGCCGATCACGACGGCACACTGGTTGTCAGCCTGGCCGGTGACCTCGACATCGTCACGAGCCGGCAGCTGGACGACACGCTGGCAGACTCGCGCGCCAGGATCGAGCGAGTCGTACTCGACCTGTCGGCGGTCGACTTCATGGACACCAGTTCACTTGCCGTGATCGTCGGGCACTGGAAGGGCCTGGTCGCGGCCGGAGGATCGCTCGCGCTGGCCGGCGCGAGGTTCCAGTACACCAGGACCCTGTGGATCACGGGCCTGGCCGACCGGATCCCCATGTACGACACGGTGGAGGCCGCGATCGCGGCTCAGAAGGCCACAGAGGGAGCCAGCTGATCGTCGGCGGCCTCAGCTCCCGGGCGGGTCGGGATCGGCGCCTGCCAGCCGCGAGTCTGGCGGATCGGGGTCGAGTATCCGGTTGCGCAGGTATTCGAGCGCGTGGGTGAGCAGGCGCGAGACGTGCATCTGGGAGATGCCGAGTTGGTCGCCGATCTCGGACTGCGTCATGTTTCCGTAAAAGCGCATCATCAGCAGACGTTGCTCTCGGTCGGGGAGCTCGCCGAGGTGATCCCAGACAGCGTCCATTTCCAGCGCCGCCTCAAGCCGCGGATCGTCCCCGCCGAGCAGATCCTCCAGCGTGCCCGCGTCGGCATTGCCGGACAGCGGCGCGCTAAGCGAGGACGCCTGGAACGCCAGGTCAGCCCGCTGCGCGTCGAGCAGATCGCTCGCGTTGATGCCGAGGTGCTCGGCGATCTCTGCGTCCGTCGGCGTCCTGGCTAGCTGCTGGGTCAGATCGCCTCTCGCCTTCCTGACCTCGAGCCGCAGTTCCTGCGCGGACCTGCGAACATGCACTTGCCACCGCTTGTCGCGGAAGTGCCGCTTGATCTCGCCGGCGATGCAGGGCGCCGCGTAGGCGGCGAGACTGTCGCCGAGGTCGGGGTCGAAGTTGTTGATCGCCTTCAGCAGGCCGACGTAACCGACCTGCATCAGCTCCTCCATGGACTCGGGGCTGTCACGGTAACGGAGAGCGCACGATCTCACCAGCGGCTGGTACCGGCCGACGAGCACCTCGCAGGCGGCCTCACGCGCCCCGCTGTCGTACGGCTGGGACTGGATCGTCTGCAGCAGGTCGTGGTCGGACTGCTCGCCGAAGTCGGCAGGCTCCGGCGGCGTCCGGCTCATGGTGCTCCCTGTGCGGTGCGGTGGCCGAGAACCGTTCCCTCTACCCGGACAGCGGAGCCGCAAACCGGCCGTCGGTCAGCCGCTCTCCGCCCTGGAGGCCGGTCCTTACAGCGAGTGTTTACCGGGTCCGCTTTGGGTAGCAGCCACCGGAACGCAATCGACGGAGGGAACGACCATGCCCGACGCATTCGGTGTCCTGAGGCGGGATCACGAGAAGGTGGAGCGGACGCTCGCCACACTCGAGGACGGCCCGAACGCCGGAAGCGGCGCTGACCAGGTCGAACTGATGGCGCGACGCCGGCTCATCCAGCAGCTTATCGCCGACGAGGCGGGGCACGAGGCCATCGAGGGGCAGTATTTCTGGCCGGTCGTCAGGGACCGCATGCCAGGCGGCGGGGCGCTCGCCGACCGCGCGATCAGCCAGGAGCAGGCGGGCAGGGAAGTGCTCGGCCGGCTGGAGAAGCTCGAGGCCTGGGACGACGGCTTCGAGCGGCTGCTCAGGGAGTACGTCACGGCTGCCCGCGAGCACGTGGCGTTCGAGGAGACCAAGGTGTGGCCAGGCCTGCGCGAGGCGCTGAGCACGCAGGAGATCGGCGAGCTTGGCGACAGCCTGGTGAAAGCCAAGGAGCACGCGTCGACCTGACCCGGCTAGCGGAGGCCCGGACCTGGACGGCCCGAGTGCGGCGTGAACCGGCCGGCTTCAGTACCGGTGATCACCGCGCGTTATCGGTCCGCTCCACGGGGTAAACCACGGACTTGCCGGGACACCGGCGCCGATCCAACGAAAGGAGCCTGATGGGCATGGCAACGGCCAAGCAGACACAGGCGGCCAAGAGCAATGTGAAGAAGGCGCAGCCAGGCGCGTCGGGCAAGAAGACCATCGCGCAGCGAGCCGCGTCCGGCAAGAAGACGATCGTGCAGCGAGCCGCGTCGGGCAAGAAGACCGTCGAGCACCTGCCCGCCAAGACCAAGACGGCGCTCGGCAAGCGGGGTGCTGCCGTCACGCAGCGCAAGCGGACCGGGGGAACGGCGCCGAAAACGCGGACGGAACTTTACGAGATCGCCAAGCGCCGGGACCTGCCCGGCCGGTCGAAGATGGGCCGCGACGAACTCGCCAGGAACCTCGGCGTGAGCTGACCGGCCGACCGCCGGGAGCGGGGTCGGCCGGGACGGGGATGCGCGCGGCTGGCCGGGGTGCGAGAGTTGGTTCTGTGGCCAGGAACGGCGAGCAGCTAGGGCGGTACCGGGCCAAGCGTGACTTCACCCGTACGCCGGAGCCGGCCGGCGAGTCTGCCGGTCCGGCCACGGCCGGCGGGCCGCGGCGCTTCGTGGTGCAGCGGCACCGTGCTCGCCGGCTCCACTATGACCTGCGCTTCGAGATCGATGGCGTGCTGGTGAGCTGGGCAGTGCCAAACGGCCCGACACTTGACCCTGGGGTCAAGCGGCTCGCGGTCCATGTCGAAGATCACCCGATCGAGTACCTGGACTTCGAGGGCGTCATCCCCTCGAAGGAATACGGTGGCGGCGACGTGATCGTGTGGGACCTCGGCACGTGGGAGCCGCACGAGACCGATGACCCGGCCGCCGCGGTGGCGGCCGGGGAACTGCACGTCGATGTCACCGGCCACAAGCTGCGGGGGCGCCTGATCCTGGTGCGCAGCGGCGGCCATGGCCGCTCGCGTGGCCGGGCCACCGCCGGCGGAGGCGACGGCCAGCAGCAGTGGCTGCTGCTGCACAAGGACGACGAGGAGGCCGTACGCGGCTGGGATCCCGAGGACCACCCGCGGTCGGTAATCAGCGGCAGGACCAACGATGAAGTGAAGGCCGACCCCGACCGGCTGTGGCGATCTGACCTGCCGCCCGCACAGGCTTCGGTCGCGCTTCGCCAGCCGGCGGTCCCTGGCCCCGGCGAGGCTGAACTCGCCGCTCTCGACGAGATGGGCTCGGCCGGAAGCTGGGACGTATTCGGCCGCACGTTGCGGCTGACGAACCTGGACAAGGACCTCTTCCCCGGCAGGCAAGGCGAGCGAGCGGTCACCAAGCGCGAGCTAATCAGCTACGCGGCCCAGATCGGGCCTGTGATCCTGCCGTACCTGGCCGGCCGCCCGCTCAACATGCACCGCTTTCCTGGGGGAGCGGGGGAGCAGGGGTTCTGGCACAAGCAGCTGCCTGACCACGCTCCCGAGTGGATCCCGCGCTGGGACAACCCGGAGGCCGAGCGCGGCAAGACGACGACCTACCTTGTCGTCGATGAGCCGGCGGCGCTGGTGTGGGCCGCGAACTTCGGCGCGCTGGAATGGCACGCGTGGACCGCGAAGGCGGCCGATCCGCGCAGCCCGACCTACGCGTTGATCGACATCGATCCCGGCTCGTCGACCTCCTGGCCAGACATTCTCGTATTGGCCAGGTTGCACCGGACGGCGCTGGAGCACCTGGGCGTGCTGGCGCGGCCAAAGGTCACCGGGCAGCGAGGCATCCAGGTCTGGATACCTGTCGAGCCCGGCCTGAGCTACGAAGACACCCGCGTCTGGGTCGAGCAGCTCTCTAAGACGATCGGCTCGGTGGTCCCCGATCTGGTGAGCTGGAAATGGGATGTCCGCGACCGGGGCGGCCTGGCGAGGTTGGACTACACCCAGAACGTCAGCAACAAGACCCTGGTCGCTCCGTACAGCCCCCGTGCCTGGCCAGGCGCGCCGGTCTCGGCGCCGATCGCCTGGGACGAGCTCGATGACCCGGCGCTGCGGCCCGACGGCTTCACCATCAGGACAATCCTCGACCGGGTGCGCGACCAGGGAGATCTGTTCGGCGAGGTTCTTACCGGGGCTCAGCGGCTGCCGCCGCTTGACTAGCCGGCCGTGCGGGCGGGCCGGCTCCTGGCTCTAGTATCGCCAGCCGCGCATGGACGTCGGCGGATCGCCCGCGACCAGCGAGTGCGCCCGGCATACCTCGGTCAGCGGGTCGAAATGTCCATCGCCGGTGACCGAGTCGATCGGGTATGCGCAGACAAGCGAGAACGGGAATTGGACTCCGACCTCGTTCCACATCGCCTCGACCTCGATCGCGGCGGCCGCCTGGCCGGCCTCCCATAGCAGCGAGACCATATCGCCGAAGATCCTGACCGGCTGGCCGAGGCCCGCCGCGCGCCTGATGACCGGTGTGATTTCGGCCCAGAATCCGGCCGCGTCGGCGTTGTCAGCGACGATGAATTTCGCCAGCGTCTCGCTTGCGTCGAGTTCGGAATACGCACCGCTAGCGCGCGCGGTCGGCAGGTCGATCCCCGCCTGAGCCAGGAACCTGGCGATGGCGAGCCGATGTGGCGAGCCGCTGATCGTGATCGCGGCGCCGCCTTGCTGCATCGCGTCGAGAAGATATCTGCCGATTTTCTGCGCGAGTTCGGTCTCGTCGGAGTAGAAGAGCACGACATGGTCTCGCGGACCCACGCGGAGGACCTCGGTCTGAGAGTCCACGACTTCCGCCTTCTCCGATCAGCAGAATTGGCCTATCGTCAACTCGCCAATATACCGCGATAGCCAATGCTGCCCGGGAACGCTACCCGCGCCGGCGGGCCAGGTAGCCCGCGAGGCCCTCCTCGGCCTGGTTGGCGATGAACGCCCCGCGCACCGTCAGGAGGATCTCGTCGGCGTGATCGAGGCAGGCTCGGACCGCGTGCCCCGCCGAGTCGGCGAGCTTGATGTCGGCATCCTGCCCGCAAGGCTTCCTGTCGACATCGATGACCTGACAGGTGTCCGCGGAACCGTGCTCCGGCGGAGACGCAGGCTGTGTGGCCGGCCGCACTCGCTGGCCGAGCAGGACTGTGTTGCCGTCCGGGTCGAGCACCTTGGCTTCGCCGCCCAGTGCGTGCTCGGGATAACCCATGGGCTCCACCTCGAAGCCACCCTCCCGCAGCAGCCCGATTACCGCGTCGACGTCATCGAAGTAGAGGTAAAAGAGCAGGGGAAGCCGCGGCAGGTCCAGCGGTGGCCTGGACGAGGCCAGCAGAAGCAGGTAGCCGCCGTGGTCCAGGGCCGACCAGGCCAAGGTGGCCGCCTGACCGCTGGAGCGTTCCCTGAAGCCGAGCAGCCCGTAGAAGTCGCGGGACGCGTCAATGTCGCTGACATAGGTCGCGGCGACCATCTCCAGGACGGCGGGCGTCATCCGGACAAGATACTCGGGTTTGCCCGCCTCCGGTCGGAGTTCGGCTGCCCTCTGCGGGCCGCGCCAGCCCTAGTCAGCCGGCGCCGAGAAGCCTGGCCTTCGCCGACGCGAACTCCGCGTCGTTCAGCGCGCCCTGCTCATGCAGCCTGCTGAGTTGCGTGAGCTGATCCGGAATCGAAGGCTCGGCCGACCGGGCCGCCGGCGGGCTGTCGCCGGCCTGGTCCATGGCCTGGCTCTGGGCGGGGACCTGAGGCTGGCCCTGGCCCTGCGGGTCCTGATCGGCTTCTTCAGCCGACCGTCGCTCGCTCATGCGCCCCATGGCGTACGCACCGCCGCCGACGGCGGCAGCGCGCAGCAGGGGGCGGCGTCTGGCGAACAATGCTGCCTCCCCTGTCGCTGATCAGGTGTCGAACCCGTCGGGCAGCGACAACCCGAGGGCAACCATGATTTCTGGTGCGGCCGCTATCGCTCGCGGGCCGCCGACCTGCGGCGCGACCGCGCGAACTACGCCGAGAATGTCTCGCGGGGTTGCGCCCGCATCGAGCGCGCTGGATACCTGCCAGAGATATGAGGCAGGCGGTGAGTCGAGCGCGACCAGCGCCGCGATTTTGACGAGCGCGAAGCTGCGGGCATCGAGCCCGCTGCGCTCACGCGCTGCCTCGCGCAGTTCCATTGCCTCGCCGAGCATCTCCATATCGCCAAGAGCCAGCCCGGACAGGGCCGATCTCGTGTCGTCGTCGACGTGGACCTTCGCTGGCGCGCTCATTCCTCGTTGCCTCCTCGATCGCCGCTGGTTCGCCGCGGACAGGGCGGCGAGGCTCTCCACGTTGCCGCGCACCGGGCCCGACCGCACCACCCACAGCGGGTGATAGCCGGCCTGATGACCGGCCGTCAGGCTGCGGCGGCTAGCCCGGGTCGGCTTCCTTCGTCCCGGCTGGCCGTGGCGAGATCTTCGCGCTGGCGACATAGGACACCACGACCGCCACAATGACCAGTGGCATCACCGCGACCCCGTCGGAAGCGAGCAGCAACGTCGCGAGCAGCACCGAGGTGAGCGGCAAGGTCAGCATCGCGGCGGACATGGCGCCGATGCCCATGGCGACGCCAGCCACGACCGGCAGGCCGGGCAGGTGCGACAACGCGATGCCGCCCGCGGCCCCGAGGAAGATCCCAGGAAAGATCGGGCCGCCGCGGAAGGTGCCGAGCGACACCGCGTAGGCGAGGCCCTTGCACGCCAGCAGCGCTACCAGCGCTCCCACGGAGTATCGGGCCGCGTGGTTGATGAGCGGGCCGAGGGTCGACTGGCCGGAGAACAGCACGTCAGAACTCGGCTTGCCGGTGCCCTCGGCATAGGCGATGGCCAAGTGCCGCGACGACCAGCCCGGTGGCGGGCAGCATCAGCATCGTCTGCCGGCTCGCGTAGGCCTGCACTAGCCGGCTCAGCCGGTGGATGCCCGCGCCCGCCATTGCGGCGGCGAGGCCGATGGCGATGGCCCAGCCGAATTCGGCTGCATCGGGCCGGGTGAAAGGGGGGAGGCCGGGGATGGCCAGCGAGAAGGTACCGAGGCCGGTGAGGCTGTCGAGGCCGAGGAAGATGAGCGAGCCGATGCCGGCGGCAAGCAGTCCTTGCACCAGCACCAGGCCCAGCATCGCGCCGCCGAGCCCTGATGCCTCCATGAGCAGGAATGCGCCGAGTATCGGCGAGCCGAGCAGCGTGCTGATGGCGGCGAAGCTGCCGGCCGACGCGACTACGGCCCTGGCCTGGTCGGGCACGGGCCGCCTGGCCAACCGCACGGAGAGTGCGGCCAGGCCGCTCCCGACGGCGATCAGCGGCGCCTCAGGCCCGAGCACCAGCCCGAAGCACAGCGTGGCCAGGGCAGCGAGGACGATGCCGGGCAGCGCGTCGGGCGCGGGCGCGCCGTGCAGCTCAAATCTCCCCGCCGGGGAAGGCCCGCCGCCCCCAGGCAGGTATCTGATCGCCAATGCGCCCAGCACCCCGCCAGTGAGCAGCACGGGCAGCGGCCACCAAGCGGGCTCGGCGGCGAAGCCGAGCCCGCTCGGGAGCACCGTGAAGAGTTCCTTCTGCAGGTAGCTGATAAGCGCAAGGAACCCGTAGGCGATGGCCGAGACCGGCACGCCAAGGAGCGCCGCCACAGCGAGCAGGCGAAGGTAGCTGCTGCTGCGCAGCAGCGCCGCCGGGTCGGGCTTGGTCGTCATCGGCTGGCCCGATGACTGCGCCATCCTTGCCCCCTCGAGGTGCTGCCGCCCGAACCTGGCGGAGTCCCACCCTCGTCCGGCCTGGGATCGGCGCCATCGCCCGCGCAGGGTGAATGCGGGCCGGTCTTCGAACACTCGTTTGAATACCGGCTATACTTAGCGGATGACGACTGTCTTTCAGGGCTCGCTGTTCGATGCCGAGGAGGAGTTCGGCCTCGGCGACCTGCGCTCGTCCGCACGCCGCCGGTACTTGATCCGGGAAGCGTGGGTCGACATTGCGCCTGGCTGGCTCCGCGGCGCGGACGCCTTGTTCGAGCGGCTGGCCAGCAGCGTTCCGTGGCACGCCGAGCGCAGGCGGATGTACGACCAGGTCGTCTCGGTTCCCCGGCTGCTGTGCCACTACGGCGCCGACCAGCCGCTCCCTGATGTCGCGCTGGAGCACGCACGCCGCGCCCTGGACAGCTATTACGGCCCGGAACTCGGCGAGTCGCTGTGCACGGCCGGCCTGTGCCTGTATCGCGACGGGCGGGACAGCGTCGCGTGGCACGGCGACAACTCAGGACGCCGGGTGCGCGAGACTATCGTGGCCATCGTCTCGCTCGGCAACCCCCGGTATCTGATGCTGCGCCCGAAGGGCGGCCGCGGGCAGTTGCTGCGATACCCGGTCGGGCACGGCGACCTGCTCGTGATGGGCGGTACCTGCCAGCGGACTTGGGAGCATGCGGTCCCGAAAACGGCGAGGCTCGCAGGTCCGCGGATCAGCGTCCAGTTCCGGCCAGCCGGCATTCGCTGACGGCCGGCCGGAATTGGCCTCGGCCCGTTAGGAGACCGACACGTCCTTGACGATCCGCACCTGGTCGCCGTGGCTGTCGAAGATGACCAGCGTCACGGTGTAGGTGCCCGCCGCCGCGTAGGTATGCACGGCGCTGGCCGACGCGGTCAGGCTCGAACTGCCGTCTCCGAATTGCCAGCCATAGGTGAAGGTGTCGCCGTCCGCGTCACTGGCGCTCGCGGTGAACGATTCGCCGTGTGTCGGCACGCCTGCCGACGCCGAGAACGATCCCGACGGCTGGGCGAAGGTGTTGGCTGCGACGCACTTCTTGGCCCGATTGCTCCACTCGTACTGCATCAGGTAGTCGTTGCCGCTGATGACCTGGGAGAAGTCTCCGATGCCGTTGTAGCTGGTGGCCAGGGGGAGCCAGGCGCATTCGTCGCCGTTCTCCTCGCCGGTACTGTCAAGCCAGCCGGTACCGAGCGGGTCGGTCATGGTTTCGTTCTGCTCGTGGCTGATCAGGTTGATCGTGATGTCGGCGCCGTCGTCGTTCGGCGACGGGCTGTGCGGCACGGAGTACTGGCAGCCGCCGGTCAGGTCGGCCCAGGGGAGCACCGCGTACAGCACGTTCGAGCCGATCCACGAGTGGTAGGCGCAGAAGGCCGTCGAGGAGTTGGCCGACGGGTCGTAACAGCCGTCGGCGAATCTGGTGTCGAAGCAATCGCCGAGCTGCTTGGGCGTGAACAGGAAGTACTCGTTGCCCAGTCCGGTCGGCCAGCCGTGCGCCGAGATGACCTTGGTGATCTCCGATGCCAGCTGGCCGTCGGTCAGGCAGCGACGGCTCTTTGAGCCGTCGCCCATCGTGTAGTTCGCGCACTTGCCCGCTGGCAGCGGGTCCTTGATCACCGCGGAGCCGCCGAGCTGCACGTTGTAGGAGACCCAGTTCTTGGAGCCGCCTGGTCCCGTCTTGTCGTAGTACTGCGTGGCGGCCGAGTAGACATTGGAGGTCTTGTAGCTGCCCTGGCTCAGATCGGAGAAATACTGACTGACGGTTGCCCGATAGGAGGGCGAGTAGTAATAGCCGGCTGGTTGCCAGAAGATCGCGTAGACCGTCGACGAGTGCTGGACCGGGCCGCCGCCGTAGCGCAGCGGCGGCGTGCCGTTGGCCGAGGCGATGGCCGGGTTAGCCTGGGCCGCGCGGCGCGTGGGGACGATGCCGAGGAACCTCCCTCGCCTGGACCTGAACCGGCCCGCGACCTGAACCCGCTGGTGGCCCGCCGTCAGTGCCGTGGCCTTCGCCGGCTGGCGCTGGGGCCGTGCCGCCGCGGGCACGGCAACGGCCGCCAGTCCGGCCAGCAGGCCGGCGGCGAGTAGGCCGGCGGCCGCTCCGCGCCACGCCGGCCTGGATAGCCGACCCCGCTGGTTGCCCTGAGTATCCCGCATATGTACTGCCCCTCACGTCCAGCCGAACGAAGAATGCCGACTCTGCCGGGACATTACTAGTTCTTAGCTGAAAGGGCGATATCGACCTCAAGTTGCGGGAGGCGGCCGGCGCGAGCAGGGCGCGAGCAGGGCGCGAGCAGGGCGGGAGCAGCAAAATCAGATCGCGGCTAGCCTTGGGCTTCCAGGGAGGCCAAATTTGCTGCACGTCCGTGTGCTGGGGGAGCAGACGATCACGGACGGCCGGACCGGCGGCATCCGGATCCGGTCGTCGCGGACGGTCGCGCTGCTTGGTTTCCTGGCCGCGCATGCCGGATCGCCGCAGCCGCGCCAGCGGATCGCGGGGCTGTTCTGGCCTGACTCGACCGACGCTCAGGCACTGACCAACCTGCGCCGTGAGCTGCATAACCTGCGCCAGGTGCTGAAAGGGGAGCCCGCGCTGGCCGTGACGTCGCGGGACCTGTGCTGGCGCGACACTCCGACCTGCGAGGTCGACCTGCGGGTCTTCGAGACCGAGCGCGCGGCTGCGCAGGCTGCCGCGGCCGACGAGACCGAGACCGCGCTCGTGCACGCCGAGCGCGCGGTCGCGCAGTACCGTGGCGATTTCCTGCCTGGCGCGTACGACGAGTGGCTACTCGAGATCAGGTCCGCGCTCGAACGCCAGTGCGCCGATCTGTGCGACCTGATCGGCCAGATCAGGGCGCGGACCGGGGACCTTGCCACGGCGGCGGAGGCGGTCAGGTTCCGTATCCGGCTGCAGCCGCTCGAAGAATTCGGATACCGCACGCTCATGGCGCTGCAGGCGGATATGGGAGATCGCGCCGGCGCGCTGAGTACCTATCATCACTGCGCCTCGGTGCTCGAGCGCGAGCTGGGGGTCCTTCCCGACGCCGCGACGAGGAACACGCTGCAGCGGCTGATGGCACGCGCGGACGCCGCGTCGCCCGCCCGCCCGCCCGCGCCGGCGCCGGTCACCGACCGGCCCAAGCCAGCTCCGGCGGAGCTGGTCGGCCGGTCAGCCGAGCTCAGCCTGCTGGCGAGCACCTGGCAGACGGCCGCTGCGGGACGTCCCAGC
This sequence comes from uncultured Actinomycetota bacterium, assembly GCA_963720595.1. Taxonomy (GTDB): domain Bacteria; phylum Actinomycetota; class Actinomycetes; order Streptosporangiales; family Streptosporangiaceae; genus Chersky-822. The sequence continues at coordinate 1,253,712 of CAVRFY010000002.1, forward strand.
CTGGTGCTGGTGCGCGGCGGCGCCGGGGTGGGCAAGAGCCGGCTGGTCGTCGCGCTCGCGGAGAAAGCGAGGATGCAGCGGGCGATCGTGGCGAGCACGCAGTGCTTCGGGGCGTCGGGGCGGCTCGCGCTCGCGCCGGTCGCTGACTGGCTGCGGAATCCCGCGGTTCAGTCGGTGACCGCCACGCTGGAGCCTGCCTGGCGCGCCGAGGTCGACCGGCTGGTGCCGTCGGGCGAGGCGCGCCAGGAGCCGGCCGTCAGTTCGCGCGCGATGGTCGATGCCTGGCAGCGGCACAGGTTCTTCGAGGGCCTGGCCCGCGCACTGACCGGCGCGGGCCGCCCGACGCTGCTGATCCTGGACAACATCCACTGGTGCGACCAGGAGACGCTCGCCTTCCTCACCTTCTGCCTCGGGCTGGATCCCGCTGCTCCGCTCCTGGTCGCCGGGACTGTTCGCGACGAGCATTCCGAAGCCGATGCCGGATCCGACCTGGCCGAGTGGACCGTTCGGATGCGGGCCAGCGGCCTGCTGACCGAGATTCCGCTGGAGCCGCTGGAGGCTGCTGACACCGCCAGGCTGGCGGAGACCATCTCGGGGCGGCCCCTGGTCGATTCCGAGATCAACTTGCTGCACGCGACGACCGGCGGGTTCCCGCTGTATATCGTCGAGGCCGTCCGGGGGGGCCAGGATCTGGCCGCCAGCGCGCGGCCGACTGGCGACCTGGCTGCCGTGCTGCGCAACCGCCTCGCTCAGGTGAGCCCCGCAGCCACGGACGTCGCGGGCCTGTCGGCCGCGGTCGGCACCGATTTCAGCCTTGACCTGCTCACCGAGGCGAGTGACCTCGACGCCGACGTCGTCGTGAACGCGGTCGACGAGCTCTGGCGCCGCAGGATCGTGCGCGAATTCAATGACGGCTACGACTTCTCGCACGACCTGCTGAGAGAGACGGCGTATGGGCAGGTCAGCCCCCCGAAGCGGTGGCTGCTGCACCGGCGGATCGCGCAGGGTCTCGAGCTGCTGCACGCTGGCGGCACCGACCAGGTGGCGGCGCAGCTCGCCGAGCAATACGCCCGCGGCGGCCGGCCCGAGCGCGCGGTCGCTTACTACCGGCGCGCAGCCGAGGTCGCCGCCGGCGTGTTCGCCCATGCCGAGGCGATCAGGCTGGACCGGCAGGCGCTGTCGATCATCGCCGGCCTGCCTGAGGGCCGGGAGAGGGACCGTCAGGAACTCGCCGTGCTCGAGGCCATCGCCGCGCCGCTGAACGCGAGGTTCGGCTACTCCTCGCCGGCGCTGCAGCACACGCTCGAGCGCGCCGTGATCCTCGCCGAATCGCTCGGTCTGCAGGATGCCACGCTGACCTGCCTGGTCGCGCTGTGGGCGGCCCAGTTCGTGCAGGGGCGGACGGCCGCCAGCCATCGGACCGCGCTGCGGGCCATGGCGCTTGCCGAGCCCGGTGCCGAGCTCAGCGGGCCGGCGCACTTCGCCGTCGGGGGCTCCGCGGTCAGCCTGGGCCAGCCCGTCGAAGGCCTGCGGCACCTGGAACTCGCCCGCCAGGAAGCGGGCAGCTCTGTCTCCCTGAGCGTCGGCACGCGCCCTGACCTGCACGCCCTGGCCTGGTCGGCGCACGCGCTCTGGCTAGTCGGCAGGAACGCGGATGCCCTGGCCGCATGCCAGGAAGCGATCACGCTGGCCAGGGCCGTGGGCCATCCCTACAGCCTCTGCGTGGCACTGGCTTATGGCAGCATCACCTACCAGATTCGCGGCGATCTGGCCGAGCTCAGGGACACCGTGCGTGAGCTGCGGGAACTGTGTGATCGCTACAACTTCGCCTACTACCGCGAGTGGGCGCTCGTGCTCGACGGCTGGTCGCGTGGTGACGAGGCGGGCATCGCGATGGCCAGGAGCGGGATCGCCAATCTCAGATCGCAAGGCGCGATGGCCCGGATGCCCTACTGGCTGTCGGTGCTCGCCGACCTGCTGACGGGCGCAGGTCAGGCCGACAGCGCGCGGGCGAGCCTCGATGCCGCCGCGGTCACCGCGCGGGCCAACGACGACATGTGGTGGCTGCCCGAGGTCCACAGAATGCGCGCCATCTTGGACTCCGACAGGCGGGGTGCGCTCGTCCAGTTGAGTGCCGCGGCCGAGCTTGCCGCCGCGCACGGCAGTGTCGCCCTAGTACGGCGCTGCGAGCGTTCTGTCGCCGTCCGTGGCGGCGACCTGCCGGACCTCAGCGTTCACTCGGCGGCAGGCGTTCGCCCGCCCCCCTGAGCTGCGCGTTAACGGCGAACGCTGCGCGAACGCGGCACTGCCTAGCTTCGGGCTGACAGGCTCACCCGAAGGGAATCCACCATGACCACCACAGCAGTGCGCAAGGCCGCGGCGCCATACGGGGAACTGGCCGCAGGACTGCGCGGCGACCTGATCACGCCGGAAGATCCCGCCTATGACCAGGCCCGCGCGGTCTACAACGGCATGATCGACAAGCATCCGGGAGCCATCGCCCGGTGCGCAGACACCGCCGACGTTGTCACCTGCGTCCGCTTCGCGCGCCAGCACGGCGTCGAGATCGCCGTACGCGGCGGCGGGCACAACGCGGCCGGGCTCGGCGTCTGGGACGACGCGCTCGTCATCGACCTCTCGCTGCTGCGCAGCACAAGCGTCTCGCCGGAGAACCACACCGTTCGTGTCGACCCCGGCTGCACCTGGGCCGATGTCGACCACGCGACGGTCGCGTTCGGCATGGCCACGCCATCAGGCTTCCTGGGATCCACCGGGGTTGCCGGGCTCACGCTCGGCGGCGGCATCGGCTACCTGTCCAGGCGGTTCGGGCTCACCGTCGACAACCTGATCTCCGCTGACGTGGTGCTGGCTGACGGCACGTTCGTCACGGCCAGCGACCGCTCGCACCCCGACCTGTTCTGGGCGCTGCGCGGTGGCGGCGGGAACTTCGGCATCGTCACCTCGTTCACGTTCCGGTGCCACGACATCGGCGAGAACGGCACGATCATCGGCGGTCCCGTGCTCTACGACATCGCCGACACCACGCAGGTGATGCGCTGGTACCGCGAGCTGTTGCCCTCGCTGCCCGAGGAGCTGAGCGGGTTCATCGCGCTGCTGACCATCCCGCCCGCTCCGCCGTTCCCCGAGGAACTATGGGGGCGCAAGTCTTGCGGCATCGTCTGGTGCTACACCGGCCCGCACGACCGGGCCGACGAGGTACTCGCGCCGGTCAGGACGTTCGGCTCGCCGATGCTCGTCGGCGTCCAGGCGATGCCGTTCAGCGTGCTGCAGACCGCCTTCGACGCGCTATATCCGGCCGGATTGCAGTGGTACTGGCGGGCCGACTTCTTCAACGAGATCTCCGACGCTGCGATCGACGTGCACGTCAAGTTCGGCCAGCAACTGCCGACGGGTCATTCCACCATGCACTTGTACCCGATCGACGGCGCAGCCAGCAGGGTGGCGGACGGGGCTACCGCGTTCGCCTACCGGGACGGCGGCTGGGCGGGCGTGATCGTGGGTGTCGACCCTGACCCAGCCAACGCCGGCCCGATCTCCCAGTGGGCTAAGGACTACTGGGAGGAGTTGCACCCGGCATCGGCCGGCGGCGCCTACGTCAACTTCATGATGGACGAGGGCAACGACCGGGTCAGGGCGTCCTACCGGGACAACTATGACCGGCTGTCGGTGGTCAAGCGGCGTTACGACCCGGACAACGTCTTTCATATCAACCAGAACATCCCGCCAGCCTCGACAGCGGGCTCGTAGCCGGGCACGGCGGCGACCGCCGTTCATGATGAACCAGAGATGACGACACGATGAGCAGTTCAGTGCGCCGCGGGAACGGGCCGGACGGCGCGGAGCGCCGTCCGGCCATCCTGGTGGGCATGCTCGCTCCCTTCGACCTGCTTGACAGGGGCCAGCAGGTAGCCAGGGAGCCTGACGAGGCGGCGATCGCCGGCGCCGCCGCGGTGCGCGGCATGCTGGCATGAGCTGGGGAGGCCGGACGGCAGCCGGGTCCGCGGTACCCAGCTTGCTCCGCCTGACGCCGCGGGCATCCGTACTGCTGATCGCCGCGGCCGGCGCCTGGGTGTGCGTCGCGGTGCTGGCCCGCGACATGACCGCCATGCCGGGGACGATGGGCCTGGGGATCGGATCGTTCGTCGCAGTCTGGACGCTGATGATGGCCGCGATGATGTTGCCGTCGGTGGCGCCGTTCGCGTCGCTGTACACGCGTTCCTTCGGCGCGGACCGCAGGGTGCGGCTGGCCGCGTTCACGGCTGGCTACCTGATCGTCTGGACGCTGGCGGCCATTCCGGCATACGGCCTGGCCTGGCTGGCCGGGCGCCTGTCAGGAACCCACCCTGATGCGGCGACCGGGCTCGCGGTGGCCGTCTTCGCGGCCTGCGGCATCTACCAGCTCACCGGGCTGAAGGAACGCTGCCTGTCGCTGTGCCGGTCGCCGCTCGGCCTGGCCATGAGGCTCGGCGGCTACCGGGGGAAAGCGCGCGACCTGCGCGCCGGGCTCTACCACGGCTGGTTCTGCCTGGCCTGCTGCTGGGCACTGATGGCTCTGCTGGTCGCGTTCGGGCTGATGAACGTGATCGCGATGGTGGTGCTCGCCGCCACCGTCCTGGCGGAGAAGACCTGGACCCGGGGGCCGCAGCTCAGCCGGGTGGTCGGCGTCGCCGCGCTCGCGCTCGCCGTCGCGGTCATCTTCGAGCCGAATATCGCGACTGGATTGCACGGCATGGCCGGAACCGGCCAGATGGGAGGCATGTGATGACGGCCACGACAACCGCGCCGGTGACGGACTGGCGGGTCAGCGGCTCATACTTCGAAGGGTGCAACTGCGAGGCGATCTGCCCGTGCCGCAGCGTGCGCGGTCAGCCCTCAGGGCCGTCGAGCTACGGTGAGTGCTTCGGCGCCCTGTCGTGGCACGTGCACGAGGGTCATGCCGACGGGATGGATCTGGCGGGGTTGCGGGTCGTGCTCACGATGAGCTATGTCGACCGGGTGCAGCCGAGCACGCCCTGGCAGGTGGTGCTCTACGTCGACGAGCGAGCAGACCCCGGCCAGCGGGCAGCGCTCGCCGACATCTTCCTCGGCCGGGCCGGCGGAACCGTCGCCAGGCAGTACGGGCCGGCCATCGGCGAGGTGCACATGGTGCGGCCGGCCAGGATATCGCTCGAGCACGTCGCGCCGCGCAAGCGTATCGACGTCGTGGGGTACGTGACCGTGGAAGCAGAGGAGGCCGCATCGGCCCCCGGCGAGGTGCAATGCGGCATCCCTGGTTTCGACCACCCCGGCGTCGAACTGTACGGCGAGGTGCTGCATTCCGCCGATCCGGCGCTGCGCTTTGAGGTGCGCGGACGGCGCAAGGCCGCGTTCTTCACCGACTTCGAGTACCGGTCCGATCCGGCCACGCAGGTCTGACATCGAGAAGGGTCAGCCCGACCACAGCGCGTCGAGAGCGGCGTCGATCTTGGTGGTGAGCGCGCTGGCCAGGGGGATCACCGGCAGCGGCGGGCTGGCGTCGGTCGCGTCGCAGGCGGCCAGCGCAGCGGCGTCGAGGAACCTGGTGAGCTGGCCGAGGCTGTGCCGGTCGTCGCGGGCCGTGCGGTGATGGTGCAGGCGCAGCGGCGCGTACAGGTACAGCTGATCGCGGGCCCTGGTGACGGCCACGTAGAACAGCCGCCGCTCCTCGTCCAGCCCAGCCGGGGTGCCGAGCGCCATGTCGCTCGGCACCGCTCCGTCGACCAGGTGCGGCAGGTGGACGACCGGCCATTCGAGGCCCTTGGCCGAGTGAATGGTGGAAATGACCAGGTAGTCCTCGTCCAGGCGAGGCGGCCCGGCCAGATCGGAGGCCGAGACCGGCGGGTCCAGTGCCAGCTCGACGAGCGCGTCGTGCAGCGACGGCAGGCTGGCCGCGGCGTCGGTAAGCCGCAGCAGGTCGGCGAGCCTGGCGGCCGCGTCGGGGTACCTGGCGCGGATCGGGCCGTCGAGCGCCGCGAGCACGGCCGCCGCCTGGTCCGCGGTCCCGGCCAGGAGCATCGCGGCGGCCAGGCCGTCGAGTGTGGCCGCGAGGACCGCACGTGAGCGGGCGGGTGCGGCCGCGACTGCCGCGTCACGGCGGTCCAGTGTCCCGGAATCGGCCGGGCCGAGGACCGCGCTGATCCGCCTGGCATGCGCCGGGCCGATGCCGTCATGCAGGCGGAGCAGGCGGAACCAGGCGATGTCGTCGGCCGGGTTGACGATCACCCGCAGCGCGGCGAGGAAGTCACGTACATGCGCGGCCTCGGTGAACCGCAGGCCGCCGTACTTGACGAACGGAATGCCGCGCGCTGACAGCTCGATCTCCAGCACATCGCTGTGGTGCGCGGAGCGGACGAGGACGGCCTGATCGCGCAGGTCCGTCCCTGCCTCATGCGCCTCAAGCACGCGGGCGCAGATCTCACGGGCCTGGGTCGCCTCGTCGTAGCAACGGACCAGCGCGGGCGCAGGCCCAGCGGGGCGACTGGCGGCTAGCTCGAGCTCCAGGCCAGGCGACTGCGGCCGGACAACGTTGGCCAGCGTCAGTACCGCCTGCCTGGACCGGTAGTTCCTGGCCAGCCTGACCACGGTCAGCCCGGGGAAGTCGGCGTTCAGCCGCCGCAGGTGCGCGGGATCGGCTCCGCGGAACCCGTAGATTGCCTGCGCGTCGTCGCCCACGCACGTCAGCCCTTCGCCGTCCGGCCGAAGGAGCCTGACGATGTCGGCCTGCACCGCGTTGACATCCTGGTACTCGTCGACCAGGACCGCGTCGAACAGGCCACGCAGCGCCGGGCCGGCGGCGGCGTCGGCCAGCGCGGCGCGCCAGAGCAGCAGCAGGTCGTCGAAGTCGACCAGGCCGTGGCCGCGCTTGTGCGCCACGTAGCCGCGGAACAACTCGGCCAGCTGGCTCGTGAAGGCGGTGCACCAGGGATAACCGGCACGGACGACCTCCGCCACGGGCCGCTGGGTGTTCACGCACCTGGTGTAGATGTCGGCGCAGACCGCCGCCCGGGGCGCGCGGCGCTCGGTGCCCGCCAGGCCGTGCGGCACGCGGAGCACGTCAATGAGGTCCGCGACATCGCCTGGATCGATGACGGTGAACTGCGGCGGCAGGGCGAACGACTCCGCATGCTGGCGGATGATCCGGTGCGCGATCGCGTGGAAGGTGCCGCCCTTGATCCGCTCAGGAGAAGCCGTTCCGTGGCCAGAAGCGGACCTGGATAGCATCTCGTCAGCCGCGCGCCTCGTGAAGGTCAGCAGCAGGATCCGGCTCGGATCCATGCCCTGACCGCGCAGCCACGATGCGCGGGCCACCAGCGTCCTGGTCTTTCCCGTCCCTGCGCCCGCCAGTACGAGCAGCGGGCCGCCTGGCCACGTCGCCGCCTCACGCTGGGCGTGGTCCAGTCCGTCAAGGACAGGTGCGGATTCGAACACGAGGACGAATGTAACGGCACCTGCCGACATCCAGCGCTAGGTTCGGCTGCCGGCGTGGCCCGACACGCCGACGGCCGGCCGGGCAACTGCCCAGCCGGCCATCTGTGCCGGTCGCCTCGCTGGCTATCCGAAGCGGGGGGTCGCGGTCGATATGTCGACGTTTGATCCCCAGTACCACTGGGTCGCATCGGAGCCAGGCACGATGTGCGGCTGGCCGGTCGGGTCGGCGATCCAGTACCGGACGTGCGAGCGCATGGACGCGGGGAGCTTGGCGACCGCTGCCTTCACGGCAGGCCATTCGGACTGCATGGTGTAGATGCGCGCGAGCGCCCTCGGGCTAGCGTGCAGCCGGTGCCAGGCCCAGGTCGCGGCCATGGTCGGGGTGGCGTCGCCGGGCTCGACGTCGAGCACCGAGGCGGCGTGATCATAACCGGTTACGTCAATCCACATCACCGTCTTGTGCCCGGCGACCTGCCCGGGCGAGGCCGCGTAGTTGCCGTTCGCGTAGGTCGCGATCGCGTTGTGCGCGGGCAGGGCCGACGGCGTCACCGAGTCGTAGATCCGGTACGCGTGCCTGGCCGGGGCCTTGTGCTTGGCCGGGGCGTTGTGCTTCGCGGGGGCCTGGTGTTTCGCGGGCGCCTGGTGCTTGGCCGGTGCCTTGTGCTGTGCCTTGACCGCGTGCTTGTCGGCCGGGGTCCCGGTCTTGTGCGCCGGGGCAGCGTGCTTGGCCGGCTGCCCGGGCTTGGCCGGAGTTGAGGCGTGCGCGCTACGTGCGGCAGAGTCAGCGGCCGCGCGGATGTTCGCGCCGGAGTGGCTGATCGCGCTGGCCGTCGGGGCCTGGCCCGCCGAGATTGCGGACACGACGCCGGTGACGGCCACGGCGGCCGCTGCGGCGGCGCCGAGGGCCACCTTGGGTGACGGTCGGCGGACAGAACGCTTGGGGGTGCTGAAAAGGGACTTGAGGGGGGTGATTCGGGGGGTCAAGGTGTGCCTTTGTTCGGGCGCGGGGGAGCGCTCGTCGGTCACCCAGGGGGCCGTAGTCAATGCCGGATGCACCTGGCTGCGGCGGGGGGGTACGCGGATGTGCGCGGGTCAGGGCGACACGTTGCTTGGGGGGCAACCATCACGCGCCCGGGTGCTTTCGGTTACTCACAGTGAACGCCGGACGGCGATCGGTTACTTCCAGGAACCGGCAATCAGGCGTATGACGTGCATCACACCCCAACCGTCACTCCTGTAGCGCGGCATCTGTGGCGCGAGATACTGAAGGTCGAGTCGTGAAGACCGGCCCGGTCGGGCATGACCGGAGGGTCGGGCAGGGACTACCGGTGCAGAGGAGCAGCCAGGATGACGCCTACCTCGGAATCGATCAGCAGCCTCCTCCACGAGGCAGGCGAAACCCATCACCGGGTCTTCCGGATCGTGGATGGCGCTGATGACGACTGGGCCAGCTGGTATGCCGACTGGCTCATCAACCTCTCCGAGCTTCCGATGCAGCTCGGGGCCAAGCCTGTCCGCAGCGAGCTCATCTACCTGCTGGTCAGCCTCGACAAGCAGTACACCGCCGAGCAGCCCGCTCAGCCGTGGGAGTCCTACTACGCCGAGCGCGTCCTTGATCATTTCGGCGCGCCGTCCGCCTAACGGTTACTGGCTGTCGGCCGCGCCGTCACAGAGCGAGGATCAGGATCATTGCCGAGGTGGGGCGCGGCGATCCGCCCGCGGGTTCCACGGTCAGCCCCAGGCGGTCTCCGGTCTTCAGGCCGGCTGCGAGCACCGGCCCTGACATGCCCTGCCGCGCAGCTGGCAGCATGCCCGCGGTTGTGTCTCCGCCGGGCCCCATCAGCCAGAGCTGGTAGCACTGAGATCGGGGCAGCGCGCGCAGCCCGGCCGCTGCGAAGACGAGGGCACGCGCGCGGGCGGACATCACGACGGTGGCGGTACCTCCGCCCGTCACGCGCCCGCTAATCATCGTCGCGTCGCGGGCGGTCAGGATCGCCGCGACGGCGTGGCTGGCCCGCTGGTCCTCGGCCACCTGGTGCTGTGCGGCGTGGGTGACCAGTCCCAGGATCCCGGCGAAGATCATGACGCCCGCGGCCAGGGCCGCTGCCAGTCGCATCCGCCACGACGTCCGGTGCGGGCCTGGGCGGGCAGCGCCAGCGAGCCGGGCCGGCCGGGGCGTGGCCGGCTGCCGGACCGCCGGAGGAAGCTGGCGAGTGTGTTTCGCGGCGGCAACGACCCGCTCGATCAGCCAGTGAGGTGGTTCCGCGGCCGTCGCGGCGGCCAGACCGGCGGCGGATTCCCGCATTCGGGTGAGCTCCCTGGCGCACAGCTTGCACCTGGTCAGGTGCCGCTCGAAGCGTCGGCGATCGATGCTGGTCAGGGCGTCCAGGGCATAGGCTCCGGCCAGGGCGTGCGGTTCGGATCGTCCGGTTCTCATGGCTGTTCTCCCAGGCAGTCCCGCAGCCGGATCAGGCCATCGCGCATCCGGGTGCTTGCCGTGCCCGCCGCCACTCCGAGCAAAGCGGCGACTTGGCGGTACGTGTAGCCGCCGTAATAGGCCAAGGTGACCGCCTCGCGCTGCAGGTCGGTGAGCGATCCCAGGCACCGCCGGACCCGCTGGCGGTCGAGATTGGCCTCGGCTTCCTCCGCGACCTCGTCGTAAGCGACCGCGTGCGACGCGGCGCGCAACTCCCGTTCGGCCGCCTTCTGCTCGGAGCGGACCCGGTCGACAGCGCGGCGGTGCGCGATCATCATGACCCACGCCATCGCGCTGCCTCGCCCGACGTCGAATCTGGCCGCGCGTCGCCAGACTTCGAGCAGCACTTCCTGGGTGACCTCCTCGGACTGGCTACGGTCGCGCACCACACTGCGCACCATGCCGAACACGGGCGCGGCGACGTTGCGGCAAACCGCCTCGAACGCGTCGCTGTCGCCCAGGGACGCCTGGCCGATCAGAGCCGCGAGGTCGGCGCCCGCAGCCTCGCCGGTTTGGGCACTACCGGATGCCGATAGGTGAGGGCCGCCTGTTCGCACACCCGGTATTCGTTGCCCGCGCGGCTGTGTCTTGGCGAACCGCTCATCGCCGGGCAATGCGGCGCTGGTTCCGCGACGAATACGTGCTGTGAGGACTATCCATCGGGTCCCGTCCATCCTGGAACAGGAGAAGTCATGCGAAGGAATGCTCGGAGTCGAGCTAGCAGGTCCGGCGTCATCGTGGTGGGTCTAGGCGCCCTGGCCCTGACGGCGGCGGCCTGCGGCAGTTCGGCGCCCGCGGCGTCAGGCGCCAGCCCGATGCATCACGCCATGCACCACCCGATGGCGTCGCATTCGGCGGCGGCAGCTTCCGCGGCGGTCGGGCCAGACTGCGCGATGGTCCCGGCGACGGGCATGGGCAGCCTGCACGGCATGACCATGGAGCCGGTCGTCACGGCGGCGACCCACAACCCGCTGCTCACAACCTTCGCGGCGGACGTGAAGACGGCGGGACTCACCGGCGAGCTGAACTCGATGCACGCCATCACCGTCTTCGCGCCCGCCAACGCCGCATTCAGCAAGCTCCCCGCGTCGGCGATGACCATGATGCACGGCAAGGCCGAGCTCGCCAGGATCCTCAAGTACCACGTCGTATCCGGCCGCGTCACCCCCGCCGACCTGGCCAGCGGGATGATGCTGAAGACGCTGGCCGGTGGCACGCTGAAGGCATCGAAGATGGGCGCGGTTTACGAGGTCAACAATGCCGCCGTCACCTGCGGGAACATCGGTACTGCCAACGCCACCTTGTACATACTCAACAAGGTCCTGATCCCCATGCACTGACCAGGCAGCGTTTCCCGCACCAGGTTCAGGCGGGTGCGGGAAACGCCGCGAGCCGAGGTCTGGTCGCTGAGCGCGGCCGGTCGGCTACCGGGGCGGCGGGGTGAAGACGCCGAAGTGGTTGCCGCTCGGATCGTGCACGTCGGCGAAGACCAGCCCGTCCTTGGTGGTGGTAGGTGGCACCAGGATCTTCCCGCCCAGGCGCTCGACCTGGGCACAGATGGCCGCCACGTCCTGTACTACCACCATGAAGATCGCGTGGTTCGGGAACTCGCCGCCGGTATCGAAGATCCCGCCGCTTGGCGCGTCTGCCCCGGCGTAGCTGATCACGTGGTACTTGCCCTCGCTGTTCGGGTCGAGCGCGTACTGCCAGCCGAACAGGTCGCCATAGAACCGCTTGGCCTCCTCGGCGGCCGTGGTTCCGATTTGGAACCATGCCACGGTGTTGTAGGCGGGTGCGTTCATCGTTCCTCCAGAGTCGTTGATCACTTGACTCTGAGCATCGGATCCCCTTGCGACACCGTCCTGTCGGCGTTTCCCGGCGACTGCCGAATGCGGGCAATGTGGCGCACGGCACCTGCGCTACAGGACCGGCGTGCGGGCGACGAGGTCAGGGATGCAGGGTGCGATCTCCTCGAACATGCGCGGCGGGGCGGTCACGGCCGTGACCTCGGCCTGCCGGATGCGGTCGATGCGGAAGCACCGGCCCGCGTCGCGGAACCGGCACCAGCCGACGAGGTACCAGCCTCTCGAGCCGACCAGGAATATGACCGGCTCGACGTCGCGCTCGGTCAGGTTCCCGTCCCGGTCCTCGTAGGAGATCGCGAGCACCCGGCCCATGCCGATCGCCTGCTCGATGACTGCCGGAACCGGAACGGTCTGCGGTGCCCCCGCGGGCTCCAGAAACCGGATCCGGCCAGCCAGGTCCCGTGCGGCCGTCACGTTCCGTTCGGACATCGCGGCCACGATCTTGCGTACGGCACTGCGGGCGGCGTGATCGAACGGCCCGACGTTGACCTGCCCCAGCGCCACCGCAAGGGCGACGGCCTCCGCCGGGCTGAAGTTCAGCGGCGGAAGCGTCAGCGACTTGTCCAGGGTGTAGCCACCGGCCCGCCCGGTGTCGGCGTAGATCGGCACCCCGGCCTCCTGAAGGGCCCCGATATCTCGCTCGATGGTCCGCGTGCTCATTTCAAAATGCGACGCCAGTTCCCTGGCGCTGCGGCGGCGTGGTGCGCACGCCCGAAGTTCCTCCACCAGCGCGTACAGCCGGTCGGTCCGGTTCACCTCTTGACCGTACGGCCTGGCACCGACAAGCAGGCGCACCTGCCTTGGCTGACGCAGAACGGCGAACGAGTGCGTAATCACCCGTAAGAGGTGAGGCGGGCACGTCAGCTAGTGAGGAGGCTGGAGATGCCGCATCTGGCCCAACAGGACCGGCCCGACGAAGGAGTGCCTATGTCCAACGACACAGTCGTCCTGGCGATTTTCAACAACGAAGCATCTGCTGACGTCGCCGCCGAGGACCTGAAGGAGTCGGGCGCGGCGTCTGGCGACGCCATCGCCGTCCTGGCGCTGAACGACAAGGGCGAGCTCAAGGCCGACAAGATGGGCAAGCGCAGCACTGGCAAGGGTGCCGTCATCGGTACTGTCGCGGCCCTGGTCACTCCGGTCGGGCTTGTCGCTGGCCTGGTGGGTGGCGGGCTGTTGGGCTCGCTGCACCACAAGAACCTCGGACTAGACAAGGCCGACAAGGCACGGCTGGGCAGCGAACTCGAAGGTGGCAAGGCAGCCGTCGGTGTTCTGGTTCCCGTCGATGAGGCCATGTTCATGGCCGACAAGCTGGCCTCCATGGGTGGGGCTCCGGAGACACACCAGGTCTCGGCGGAGGCCGTCGAGGAAGCCACCAGGGCCACCACGACAGATCAAGCCTGAGAAGCGATTCACCACGGGGATCTCGTGGCTGCTAGAGCAGCCTGATGGCGATCAGCCAGTAGTAGACGACGTAGCCGCCCGCCAGCCAGAGCAGGACGGCGCTGAACCATCCGGTGTGTCGGCCGAGCGTGCGGGCTCGTTTGATCAGGGCGTCTCCGAACCAGGCGCTGGCCATGGTCAGGACTGTCAATACCACGCCCATGCCGAGGCCGAATAGCAGGAACTGTCCCACGGCATCTGCGAGCCCGTGCAGCTGCAACGAGGTACCGACCACGCCGAGGAAGACCGGCAGGGCACACCCCAGCGAGGCCAACCCGTAGGCCAGTCCATAGGCGGCATATCCGGCCAGCCCACGCGTACGGGTCGCCGCGCGGAGGCGTTGTGCGGCCCGTGGCGCCACGGAGTTGCTCAGGTCCAGCCCGGCGGCGAGGATGCCGCCGAGCAGGACCAGGCCCACGCCGACGGCGGTACCGATCCACGGCAGCGATGAGGTCAGGGCGGAGGCGGCCAGCCCAGCCAGGAGTCCGGCAAGGCCGAACAAACCGACGAAGGCTGCGGTAACGGTGAGGCTGACCGCGAGCGCTCGTCCGGTCGGCCCGCGGCCATCGGGGGCGCCGCGGTCATCATGGAGGTAGTACCCCAGGTAGGCAGGCAGGAGGACGAATCCGCACGGATTTACGGACGCGACCATGCCCGCTATGAAGGCATAGCCCAGGGGCGCCTTCGTCCCGAACGACAGGAAGACACCAGACATTCGCGCCGACACCGATTCCATCACAATCAGCGGGCCCCACCCGCCGGGCGTCGACCGCGCCCCGGCGGCGATGGCCAGCGCGAGTACTGCGGCGCTCACGCCGGCCGCCAGCCAGGCTCGGGCTGGCCAGCGAAGAGACGGCTGCCCGGCCGTCACCGGCCCCGTCCGGCTCAACGCAGCAGCACCCGGATGGCGGCCAGCAGCTGCCCGCTCTGCCCGATCACCGTCCCGCCCTGGCTGACGACCGGACCAGGAACGGAGGTCCATCGCGCTCCGGCGGCAAACAGCATGTAGTAGTCCCAGGTCGGACCGTACTGGCTGGTCACGTGGCGGGAAAACCACTGGCTGGAGACCGCGTTCTGGTCCCACAGACTCGTGACCCGGCTATCCGGAAAGACCGATGGGTTGATCGCGTCTCGCGTGCCGGCCATGAACGGCACCCACACCACGAGCACGCGAAGTGCGGGATCGGTCATCGTGCTCAGAATGTTGCTCTGCACCCAACTGGCGCCGGCGAGACACGTGGGTCAAGTGGGCGACAGGATCAGCACCAGGCGCGGGTGCCCGTGATCGCGGTTGAACAGCGACTTCAGGGTCGAGATCTCATTCAGCGAAATGACCTTGGAGGCGGCCGAGGCGGCGCCGGGCCGGCCCGCGGGGATCGCCGGCGCGCAAGACGCCAGTATGAAGGCCACGGCTGCCGTTATGGCCGCGCCCGTTGCCGACCGCGATCCCAGCCGCTTCCACCAGGCGACTCGCATCCGATCCTCCCAGCCCCCCGGTACAGCATGACACCAGCCCGCGTCCGGCGCGACCGCCTCGACTCCAGGAAGCAGATCGTCCGGGATCGGCGGTACGGTGCGAGCCATGACAGCAGCCAATGATCAGATGACCCCCGTGCCGGAGTGGCAGGATGGGCCGATGGACGCGCAGTTCGGACCCCACCGGTTCAGCGCCGGCGACGGCGGCAGCACCGAGTTCCGGGCAGCCCGGTTCGATGTCGCCGACCTGCGCGGCGCCCGGTTCACCGACTGTGACCTGACCGGCGTGACGATCCGGGACGGCTGGCTCGTCGATGTCGCCATCTCCGGCTACCTCAGCAACGTCACCGTCAACGGCGTGGACGTGACCGGCTTCGTCAGCGCCGAGCTGGACCGGCGGCACCCGGAGCGGGTGCAGTTCCGCGAGGTACAGGATGCCGACGACTTCCGCGCGATGTGGGACACGATCGAACGACTCTGGGCGGACGCGGTCGACCGGGCCGCGCGTTTGCCCGCGGCGGCGCTGACGGACCAGGTGAACGACGAGTGGTCGTTCGCCCAGACGCTGCGCCATCTGGTATTCATCACCGACGCCTGGGCGAGCCGAACGGTGCTGGACGAGCCGATGCCCTACCACCCGCTCGGCCTGCCGCAGAGCTGGTACCCGCCCGCGGACGCGGCCGCCCTCGGCATCGACCTGACCGCGCAGCCCAGCTACGCCGAGATCCAGGCCGCCCGGGCGGACCGGATGGCCGTGATACGGCGCATCGTCACCGGCCTGACCAATGCCGACCTGGGAAGAGCCTGCCCTCGCTCGCCCGCCCCCGGCTACCCGGAGGAGGAGCGCGCCGTCGCCGAATGCCTCGGAGTGGTGATGGAAGAGGAGATCGAGCACTACCGGTTCGCGGTCCGCGACCTGGCGGTGCTGGAAGGACGCTAGTCGCGGTCGGAGTCGGGGTCGGCTGGCCGCGCCAGCTGGTTGGCGAGCTGGGTGCGAGAGCGGACGCCGAGCTTGGCGTAGACATGGGTGAGGTGCACCTCGACCGTGTGCACGGCGATGAAGAGGTGCGAAGCGATCTGCTTGTTCGACAGGCCATCCGCCGCGAGTGCGGCTACTCGTAGCTCCGCTGCGGTCAGATCGCCGGTGTCCGGGCCCCTGCCGTAACCGAGATGCGCCAATTCGGTGCGCGCGTGTTCGGCCCAGCCATCCGAACCGAGTTCGGCGAAGGCGGCCGCCGCGGCCCCGAGGAAACGGCGCGCCACCGAGCGTTTACGCACCCGCCGCGCGGCCCGCCCGAGCCACAGCAGCGACCTTGCACGGTCGAACGCCAAACCCAGCTCGCCCAAGGCGGCCGCCGCGGCCGCCAGCTGAGCAGCCGCATGCTCGTCATAGCCGGACGCGAGCACGATGGCAGCCGCGCACCGGTCGGCCGTGGCAAGACCCCAGGGATGGTGCTGGCGGCCTGCGAGGTCGCGAAGCCATGTGGTGACCGCAGCCGCCTCCGTGAGCCTTCCCAGCGCTAGCTGCGCCTCGACCAGATCCGGCGCGACCGGGAATGCCCCCGGGTCATTGATGCCTTCGCGGGTGACGTGGCTCCACACCGAACCCAGGGCATCGGCTGCCTCTTCAGGCCGGTGCGCGGCTAGCGCGGCGACTCCTCTCGCCCGCCGCACCTCCAGTTCGTCCCACTGCGGGCCGGGGTCGTCCGGCGAGGCAGCGGCGATCGTGGCAACGGAATCCGCCCATTGCTCCGCCTCTTGCGGAATCCCCTTGATCGCTGCCAGCAGCGCCTGGCATCTGGCCCAATTGGCTTCCAGGTCGTCGAGCGCCGCCCATTCGTGCCGCCGATCGACCAGCCGCGTGCATTCCCCAACATCACCTGCCCGCAGCTGCACCTCGCACAGCTGGAGCTGAATGGCCGCGCGAAACCGGTCCTCGCCGCGCTCATCGGCGAGTTCCTGCAGGCTCAGGAAGATCTGCCTGGCTTGGGTCAGCTGGCCGCGGAACGCGAGGCGGACCCCGATCTGGCGGTCGACCGAGTTCTCGTACAGCCCGGCAGGCTCCTGGCGGCCCGGCGAGCGGGCCTCGGCCGACAAGCGGGCCTCGCGGCCGACAAGCGGGCCTCGCCGGCCGACAAGCGGGACTGGGCGGCCGACCATCCGCCGAGGTCATCGAGCGGCATCCCGCGCATGACCCGCACCCAGGCCAGCGCCTGCAGCACCTGACCTTCCACGGCCGCTCCGCGCGACGCCACGAGCGCCCGTGCTTGCTCAGCACATGCCTCAGCCTCGCTGATTCGCTCGACCCGGATCATGGCGAGCAGGATCGCCTTCGCCGCGAGCGCGGCGGCCTGCAGTTCAGGTTCTTCGCTGCTCTCGGCGAGCGCACGCTCCAGGTGGTCCTGGTGCTCGGTGAGAGTTCCGGCGTCGGCGAGCAGCAGGTGAGCTCGGGCCCGGGGTGCGCCGGCCGGAAAGTCAGCGATCCGCGGCGCGACCAGTTCGCTCGCTCTTGTTGGCTCGCCCACCATCACCAGGTACTCAGCCAGGGCAAGCAACCGGCCCGGGCGATCGGCGGCTGCCGGCGGCGTCAGGCGTACGGCATGCGCCGCGAGATCCACGGCATCGTGGGCCGCGCCGCGGCGGAGCGCTCCGGCTGCGGCCGACGCGACCGCGCCGGCGAGGCGAGTGTCGGCGATCGTGGTGGCCAGTGCGAGGTGCCTGGCCCGCACGATCTCATCCTGCGCTGATTCGGCGAGTTCCCGATGCAGGGTGCGGCGGTCTGCCGCGCTTGACGCCTTGCGCGCTGCTGCGCCGAGCAGCGGATGCGAGAGGCGGACACGCCCGCCATCGATGACCAGGAGATCAGCTGCCAGCAGATTGTCCGTGGCCGACCGATCGGCGACGGCATCCAGCGCCAGGCGGCTCAGCTGGCCGCTCAGCGCCACGGCCAGCAGCGCATGCCGACCGGGCCGTTGCAGGCCTGCGACTCGGGTCTGGAAAGGATTGGCGGAGGGATCGGCCATGGGCAGGTCGGCGTCGAAGGAGTGCGTCTCCCGCGCCGCGAGAATCTGACCTAGTTCCAGCACGAGCAGCGGGATTCCGCGGGTTGCTTCAGCCAGCCGTTTCAGCGTTCTGGGCGGCAGCGCGAGCCCAAGACGCTGCGACAGCAGACGATAGGTTCCTTCGACGCTCAGCGGTCCTACTTCGAGCTTGCGCATGCCGCCGGCCCCGAATGCCTCCTCGAGGCGCGCCGGGCGGCCTGGTCGCCTGGCCAGCAGGAACCGGGGCTGGCGAGGGTCGGATCTCCTCGCCGCGAAGACAAGCGCATCGGCCGATGCGGGATCCAGCCAGTGCAGATCGTCTATCGCGACGAGCAGCGGCTTGCTGGCGGCAAGAGAACGCAAGACGCCCAGCAAGCCGGCGGCGATGGCAAATGGATCGGGCGCGCGATCGGCGGGATCTGACCGCAGCACCGCCACTTCGAGGGCACGGCGCTGCGGATCTGGGATTTCAGCCAGGGTGTCCGAGCCGACAGGTTCCAGCAGGTCGAACAGGGTCCCGAAGGAGTGCCGCGCCTCGGACTCGCAGGGGCGCGCCGCGAGCACGCGATACCCGCGCTGGCGGGCCAGCCGCAGCCCCGCTTCCCACAGCGCCGTCTTGCCGATGCCCGGTGGGCCGGCGAAGAGCAGCGCGCAGGCAGGAAAGCCCGGGCTGAGGAAATCCGCCAGCAACTCGAGCTCGTTCTCCCTGCCGATCAGGCAACCGTCAGCCTGCGCATCCACCACGCATCCCTCACCGGAGCGGCCCTTGCAAGGCGCTTAATTGAAGTCCCTTCAATTAAACGCCCGAGGCACAATGGCGATCGGTGCTTCGAGGAGATGCTGACGGGCAGCGAGTTACGCGGGCGCTCCCCGTGATCAGGGACACTGATGCGGCGGCGGAGGGGCCTTCCCGATCGTGATCGAGACCGCTGAGCCGGGGTTGACCGAGGTGCCAGCGGGCGGGTTCTGGTACGTCACGGTCCCCAGGTTGTTGCAGGTGTAGTCGACGGCCGACGACACAGTGCCGAGCACCAGCCCAGCCGCCTGCAGAGCCCCGCTGGCCTGGGCCGTGGTGTCACCGCTGAGGTTCGGCACCGTCGCGGGGAGCGTGCCGAGGACCAGCGCGTAGGATCCCGCGCTGAGCACGCCCGTTGAGTCGTCGCCGAATGCGAACTGGCTCACATGGCTCAGGCTCGTGACCAATGTCGGAGTCAGGGTCGAAAGGCGCGTGCCCTGGGCCAGCTGGCCAAACTGGTTGCAGCCCCATGTCCACAGCGAGCCGTCGTAGCGGATCGCAGCGCTGGACCAGGCGAGGATTCCGTCGACGCCCACGATGACTTGGGTTACGCCGACCAAGCCGATCAGCTCCGGTGTGCTCCTGCTCGTCGTGCCTCCATCGCCGAGTTCGCCGCAACTGTTGTCGCCCCATGCCCATATGCGCTCGGCCGAACCGGCGATGGCCAGCGCTGAGGCGCCGCTGCTGGCGACCTGGGTGACCCCGGTCAAGCCAGGCACCGGCGCCGGGGTTTTCGTTATCCCGCCTTTGGTGCCGTTTCCAAGTTGCCCGAGATTGTTAAGCCCCCAGCTGAACATGGTGCCGTCGGAGCGGACGGCAAAGCTCGCGCCTTCCGCGGCTACCTGCGTGATCCCGGTCAGGCCCGGTACCCGCTGCGGGCGCGGCCGGTTTGTTGTGGTCCCATCTCCCAGGGATCCGCTTTCATTGCGGCCCCAGGCCCACACGGTGCCATCTGACTTCAGCGCCAGCACGTAGTCAGCCCCGGCCGCTACTTGCGTGACCGCGCTCAGGCCTGGCACCAGGACAGGGGTGTCGCTAAGCGTTGTTGTGCCGTTGCCCAGCTGGCCGAAACTGTTGTCACCCCAGGCCCAGACATTCCCGCCAGGTCCTACGGCGTAGCCGTTTGCTTCATCGCTCAAGGCAATCTGGGTGATGCCGCTCAGCCCCGGCACCTGATGTGGCGTGGTGACCGGGAGGTAGTTGGGGCTGGTGGTGTAGCCGAGCTGGTGATAGTAGTCGTTGCCCCAGGTCCAGACCGTGCCGTCGGCCAGCAACGCGCCAGCCGAGCGAAGGCCGGTCGCTAGCTGCCGGAGGGTGCCAGGCGGACCGCTCGCGGCTATCGGCGACAAGCTCGGTGTCGCTGTCGTGGTCCCGTTGCCAAGCACGCCGTTCTGGTTGGTCCCAAAGCCGTAGATGGCCGGACCGGATACAGCCTGCAAGCTATTTGGTGCGGCGACTGCGGGTGCCGCCAGCCCCGCGCTCGCCACCGCCATCACGCCGACGATCACCTGGATGGCCAGGAAGCTAGCCGATCTGCCCACTGAATGACCATAGCCCGGCCCCTGGTGCAGCTGTAATAACGGAAAACCTCTATCAAAGCCCTTGGCAGTTCCATTCGAGCGGCGGCTTCGGGAGACTGGCGGCGAGCCCGGGAAAGGAGCGAGAAATGTCCTTGCAATGGCGTCATCGGCTTGCGGTGCTCGCCGTCGTGTTGCTGGCCATGGCTCTGGTGACAGCCTCCGGCGTGGCAAGGGCATCGGCAAGCTCCTGTGAGAACTGGACTGGCATGCAGCCGCCGAGCCCGGGCGACCAAAGCGGGCTGTCGGGCGTGACCGCGGCGGGGCCCTGCAACGTCTGGGCCGTCGGCTCGTCCCTGAACGCAAGCGCCGAGCAGGTCTTGACGCTGGCCGAGCACTGGAACGGCACGGGCTGGAAGGTGGTGCCGACCCCGAGCACGGATGCCAACTCCAATTTCCTCCGGTCGGCTGCCGCGGTCTCGGGGCGCGACATCTGGGCGGTAGGGGAGTCCGGCTCGCAGTCCTTCATCTTGCGCTGGAACGGAACCACCTGGACCCAGGTGCCCAGCCCCAGCCCGGGCAGCGATTTCAACGACCTCAGCGGGGTGACTGCCACCTCCGCGGGTACTGCCTGGGCGGTGGGTCAGTTCTCCACCGGCACCGGGGCTCAGCCCTTGGTCTTGCGCTGGAACGGCATCACGTGGAAGCGAGCGGTCATCCCCCGCGTCGGAAGCGGCGGCGCCCTCGAGTCGGTGGTCGCGACATCGGCCAGCAACGCCTGGGCGGTTGGCTTGGCCAGCACCACCGGCGGCCGCCTGCGCACGCTGATCTTGCACTGGAACGGGCAGAAGTGGTCGCGGGTGGCCAGCCCTAACCCGCAGCCGATCAATGCCGAGATAACCCTCAACGGGGTGGCAGCGACGTCGGCCAGCAACGCCTGGGCGGTGGGCGAGTACCAGGCCGCGAGTGGCGGTAAGAACGTGATCCTGCACTGGAACGGCCAGGCGTGGAAGCTGGTTGCCAGCCCGAGCCCGGGAACTAGCCCAGTCCTGCTGGCTGTCGCCGCCAGGTCGGGCACGGATGCCTGGGCGACGGGCAGCTTTAGCGCCGCCGGAGGCCAGAAGACGCTGATCGTGCATTGGGACGGCCGGGCTTGGAGGCAGGTACCCAGCCCCAACCCTGCGACGGTCAACGAACTGGCCGGCGTGGCAGCCGTGTCCGCCAGCAACATCTGGGCGGTTGGCGACTTCGGTAGCCAAGTCATGATCGCCCATTGCTGCTGAAAGGGATCTCCATGTCGAGGCAACGGCTCACCAGGCACATTCTCCGGACACTCGCCGCCCCAGCGGCTGCGGCAGCCCTCCTGATCACGCCAGGAGCCGGGGTCACAGCCGCGGAGGCGGCTAGCGGCGGCGCGGCTGTGTGCCGAAGTTGGACCACCGCGCCGCCGCCTAGCCCCGGCACGCTGCAGAACCTGTTCCTGGGGGTCACGGCCTTGTCGCCCTGCGACGTCTGGACCGCAGGGAATTTCGGCAACATGGGCAGCAGCCAGGGCTTGACCCTTGCCGAGCACTGGAACGGCACCGCCTGGCGAGTCCTGCCTACTCCCAGCCCAGGTAGTAGCGCCAACGTCCTGCTGGCGATCGACGCGGCCTCAGCAGGCGATGTCTGGGCGGTGGGCGATACGAGCGACGGGCCTGCGGGTAAGACGTTGATCCTGCACTGGAACGGCCACGCGTGGAAGCAAGTAGCCAGCCCCAGTCCGGGCACAACCGGCAATTCCCTGAACGGGGTGGCCGTGGTTTCGGCCACCAGCGCCTGGGCCGTGGGGTCGTACTCCAGCGGCGGGACGCCGAATACGCTGATCGTGCATTGGAACGGCAGGAAATGGGCGAAGGTGCCGAGCCCTGCCCCCGGCGGCGGCAGCAGGCTGAACGCCGTGACGGCGACCTCGGCCCGCGACGCCTGGGCCGTGGGCGAGACCGACAGCGGCACCACCTTGGTGCTCCACTGGAACGGCCGGCAATGGACGCGGGTGGCCAGCCCTAACCCGGCCGGCCCGCTGATGGAGGTAAACGTCACCGGGGTGGCCGCTACGTCGGCCGGGAACGCCTGGGCCGTGGGCGATTTCAGCACTGGCACCCCGGCAGGAGCGGGGACCCTCGCCCTGCACTGGAACGGCCGTTCCTGGAAGCTAGCCCCCAGTCCAAGTCCCGGGTCAGGGCCCGTACTGCTTGGCGTGGCCGCCGCCTCGGCCGCAAATGCCTGGGCGGTCGGCAGTTACATGGCCAGGCTCTGCCCTCAAGACCCTGATCATCGGGTGGAATGGCAGCGCCTGGAAGCAGGTCGCCAGTCCCAGCGCTGCCAACGGCAGCCGCCTCACCGCGGTGGCGGCCCGTTCCGCCGGAAACGTCTGGGCGGTGGGAGAGTTCCAGGACAGCGCCAGCACACCGACTCAGGTCCTCGCCGTGCACTGCTGCTGAACCCGTGCATCCCGGAGCTAGTCGCTCGATCCGGCGGTCAGCACGCAGAACTCGTGGCCATCGGGGTCGGCCATGACCACCCAGCTGACCTGGCCCTGGCCGATGTCGATGCGAGTCGCCCCGAGGGAGACGAGCCGATCGACCTCGGCTTGCTGATCACCGTGAACGGGTGGAGCGAGGTCGAAATGCAGTCGGTACTTCCCGGTCTTCGGCATCAGCGGCGGACCGCCCCAGGTGATCTTCGGACCGCCGTGCGGAGAGCGAATCGCGGTTTCCTGGTCCTGATCCCAGACCAACGGCCAGCCCAGGGCTTCGCTCCAGAAATACCCGACCTCCTGCGAGCCTTCGCACGCAAGCGCTCCGATGAATCCGCAGTCGGCGAGGAAACTGTTGTCCGGCTCGATGACGCAGAACTCGTTGCCCTCGGGGTCTGCGAGCACCACATGACGCTCCTCCGAGCGCTGACCGATGTCGATGTGCCGGGCGCCGAGTTCCAGCGATCTCGCCACCGTCTGCTGCTGGTCCTGCAGGGACGTGCTCGTCAGGTCGAAGTGCATCTGGTTCTGGCCGGCCTTCGGCTCCAGGGTGGGAAGGAACCTGAGCCGGAACCCGGTGTCATCGCTCGGCAGGAGCTCGACTGCCGTCGTGTTCGGCGTCGGCCATCTCCCAGCCCAGGACGCCTGCCCAGAAGCGCGCGAGACCGAGCGGATCGTTCGCATCGAAGCAGAGTGCGTGCAGGTGACAAGTCATTGCGCTCCGCACCTCCGACCTGCGGATTCACAGCCGCGGACAGGGCACGTCTCCGCGCCTTGACGAGAGTCAACGCTAGGCGCGCAGGGCTCGCCATGCAAAGAAATAAGTCAGAGGGCCGGTGCATGGTGGAGGCTAGGCTGCTGCGGTATGACCGAAGGCGAGTCGCTGATCGGAGATGGCGTCACCCAGGGGATCGTGCGGATCGGGGACACGGTGCGGCGGCCGCTGCGGCCGTTCAGCCTGACCGTGCAGGCGTACCTGGCCCACTTGCGCGATGCCGGGTTCACCGGCGCGCCGCTTCCGTTCGGCGTCGACGACCAGGGGCGCGAGGTTCTGTCGTTCGTCCCCGGCGTCGTGCCGCGCAACCCGTTGCCGCCAGAGACGGTGGGCGACGACGTGCTCGTAGCCCTAGCCCAGCTGATCCGTGCGCTGCACGAGGCGTCGGCCGGGTGGGTGCCGCCGCCCGACGCGGTCTGGGGCGGGACGCCGGCCAACGTAGGACGCCTCGCCGAGCGGACCGAACTGGTCAGTCACTGCGACTACTACCCGGGCAACGTGGTCTTCCGCGACGGGCTGCCCGTCGCGCTGATCGACTTCGACCTGGCCCATCCGACCACTCGGCTCTATGACATGACGAACGCCTTGTGGTACTGGGCACCGCTGCGCGATCCGCGGGACCGGGCGCCCGCGTTCGCGGACGCCGACATCCCGCACCGGGTCGCGGTCTTCGCGGACGCTTACGGCATGACGGCGCGGCATCGCGCGGAGCTGGCGCCTTTCGCCGTCGACGTGGCACGCCGCTACCACGAGGATTCCCGCGACTCGGCCAAGCTGGATCCGGTTTTCCGCAAACTGTGGGAGGAAGGCGCCAAGGACCAGCTTCCTCGCGCCGAGGCGTGGCTACGCGAGGCGGCCCCGGCGATCACCGCTCGCCTCGGCCAGCCGAGCTAGGCCTGCCGCCCGGCCGGTGGACCCTGTTGAAGCCCCCCGCCGTGGCTCAGTGTCGACAATGACGGCAGAACCGTAAGAGAATCTTCCACAACCTGCAGCTTGGCACGCAAGGATCGCCCGGCGCGACCACGGTTGCCCGTTCCTCATCAAGGTCCGGCCGGAGCAGGCTACCGCGTGCGGCTGTCGCTTGTACGAGGAGCCGGATCGCAGATGTTCTCAGCGGCAGTGTTAACTTCGTCATATGCATTTACGCATATGTGAGGGTCCGCGATGAGGCTCCCGAACTCCGCGCACATGTCGTTGCCCTGGAGAATTCACGAGATCACCGGGGATTTCCGGCTTGAAGATGTCTGGGCACTGCCCACGCCGGGTGGCCGCGATGACTTCCCCCGCCTCGTGCGATGGTTTGCGTCGCGCGATCATCCAGTTCGCTCCTCGGGTTCGGCTGCGGTCCGCGCGCTGTGGGCGGCCCGCTTGAAGGCCGGGCAGGTCCTCGGCTGGGACAGCACGGCGGCGGGCGTCGGCTCCAGGGTGCCAACGCTTCGCGACCGGCTCCCGGATGACCTGCGCAGCACCCCGACCGGGACCGGCATTCCGCGTAGGGACGCGCACGCCGCTCTACATGCTTGATGACGAGTTCGCGGCTGAGATTGCCAACCGGACAATGCACGGGGTGCTACACGTGGGCTGGGTCCCTGACGGGTCCGGCGGTTATCGCGGGCAGCTCGCGGTGCTGGTCAAGCCGAACGGGCTGCTCGGCACTTGCTACATGGCCGCGATCAGGCCGTTCCGGCACCTGCTCGTGTACCCGACCGCGACGCGCGACATCGAGAGGGCTTGGAGCCGACTCAACTCCGGGCACGGCAGCTCCGGCGGGTCTCAGATCGCGGGCCCGTCTCCGGACGCCGACGGTTGACCTGGAGCCCCCGACGATCGCTCGACTTGCCGTGCGCGCTAGCTGACTCCCTGCCCGGTGGCCGTGGCCCACCGCACGTCGCCCGGCTCGTGGTTCCCGTCGTTGTCGATCCGGCAAATGGGGGAGTAGCCATTGGCCTACCCGAATCCGTGGTGTCCTGCATGCATGCGCAGGGCGTTCTGACGGTACAAAGAAAGATAGAAGCTGCTCGCGTGTCGGGCTGAGAGGAAGATCGCCATGGCTGCGCAGATCATTGTGTCTGGGCTCACGTGCCTGGCTGATGCACTGATGCTGCGCGCGGCCATCATGCTGTCTCCCGCCGCGGTGGGAGCCCTGCTGGCTCCGGTGTCAAAGTGGACCGCCTTCGCCGGCTGCGCCGTGGTCATGCTCGGGCTAGCCGTAGCTGCCTGAGGCTCGACAAGCAGGGTCGACAGCTAAGGACAAGCTATATAGAGTACGAGTTATGGGTCAGGTTCCGCGGATGACGTTGCAGACCCAGCTGGTGCTGGGGGCGATGCTGGCCGAGCCTGCAGCTGAGCGGTACGGGCTGCAGCTATGCGCCGAGACGGGGTTGCCGAGCGGCACGATCTACCCGATCGTGGCGCGGCTGGAGCAGGTGGGCTGGGTAGACAGTCGCTGGGAAGACCCCGGCGAGCACATCGCCGAAGGCCGGCCGCGGCGGCGGTACTACCGGCTCACCGATGATGGCGCCGCCCTGGCACGCGCGGCCCTGGCGCGCGTTGACCGGGCCAGGAGGCAGCCGCGTTTCGGCCTGGTTACCGGGCCCGGCGTCTCTGGAGCGTCCCGGTGAGCCGCCCGCCGTCTGCCGTGCGCGGGCAGCGGACCTGGCGGGGATCCCGTCGCCGGGCTGCTGCGGGTTTTGGCGGGAACGCGGCCCGGCGCCGATGCCGCGGTGATCGGGCGCGCCTATGCCGTCGCAGCGTCCTGCCACGAAGGCCAACGGCGCAAGAGCGGCGACCCCTATATCAGCCATCCGCTCGCCGTGGCCACGATCCTCGCCGAGAATCGGCGCCGACGACCAGACCGTGTGCGCGGCCTTGCTCCATGACGTGGTCGAGGGCACCTGTTATACCCTCGCGCGCTGGACGCGGAGTTCGGCACCGAGATCGCCGGCCTGGTCGCTGGCGTGATGGCTCTGGACGCCATCGCGGAGCCTGCGCCGCCAGCTACGGCGGGTGACGCGGATGCCATGGCGGCTGCGGCGCAGGGTGATGCCAGGATCCTTGCCATCAAGCTGGCGGACCGGCTGCACAACATGCGGACGCTGCAATACCTGCCGCAGGCGACGCAGGTACACAAGTCCAGGCAGACGTTGGAAACCCTGCTGCCCGCTGCCCGTGCGCTGCGGCTCGACGCGATCGCGGCTGAGCTTGAGAACCTGGCCTCCGGCACGCTGCGGCGATACGGCCACGGCTCTGGGACGGCCGCGGGCGCGTGCTTGCCGTGATGACGCTTGTCTTGCCGGCGGCGGCACGCGCACGCTGGCGCGAGGAGTGGCTCGCCGAACTGTCCATGCTGCCTACCCGCCGAGAGCGCCTGACCTTCGCGGCGCAGACCCTGCCCGGGATAGCGCGGCTCGCAGCCACGCTGTACCGGTCATCCGGCGACAAGCGCCGACCGTGAGCACATCGCGACGGTTGGCTGCAATGCGGCCACTGGCGTCTAGCATTGGGACGCGTCGGGAGGCATCTTGAGACTTCTTCTCACGTCCGCGGGCGTCAAGAACGTCAGCATTCGCAACGCTTTGGTCGACCTCCTGGGCAAGCCGATCGCCGACTCGAGCGCGCTGTGCATCCCCACTGCGGCGTACGGCCACCCGATGGTCGGCCCCGGTGTCGGGCCCTGGAAGTTCATCAGTGGCACGTCCGAGCTTCCGATGGTCGATCTGGGCTGGAAGTCCGTCGGCGTGCTGGAGCTCACGGCCCTGCCCAGTATCGATGAGGAGCGCTGGGTGCCCCTGGTCCAGGAGACAGAAGTCCTGCTGGTGGCCGGCGGCGATGCCCTCTACCTGTGCCACTGGATGCGGCAGTCCGGGCTGGCGGACCTGCTTCCGTCGCTGGACGAGACGGTCTGGGTGGGACTGAGCGCAGGGAGCATGGTGATGACGCCCCGGGTCGGGCAGGAGTTCGTCCAGTGGACACCGCCGACCGGTGACGACAACACGTTGGGCATCGTTGACTTCTCGATCTGTCCGCACCTGGCTCCGGATGGCATGCCGGGCAACTCCATGGCCGTGGCGGAGGAATGGGCCGCTGGCATCTCGGGGCCGGCGTACGCCATCGACGACGAGACCGCCATCGAGGTGGTCGAGGGCACGGCCAGGATCGTGTCGGAAGGGCAGTGGAGGCACTTTCCCTCTTAGCCTCCGACGACCGTGAGAGGGCGAGGCGATCCCATGCCGCCCTGGCCCTCGGCCACGTGGCTCGGTCCGGCGACGGTCTAGGATTTCGGCCCGTGACCCTCCGACTGATCGGCGCCGGCCTGCCGCGAACCGGCACGTCCTCGCTGCGCGAGGCCCTCCGCCGACTGCTGGACGCGCCCGTCTACCACATGAGCGAGACCTTCGCTCACCCCGAGCACGCCGCCACCTGGGTGGCCGCGATCGGAGGGACACCGCCTGTGTGGGACACCTTCCTGGCGGGGTACGCCGCGGGCGTCGACGCGCCGTTCTCGAACTGCTGGCGCGAGCTGGCCGCGGCGTACCCGGATGCCCCTGTGTTGTTGTCCCACCGCGGCAGCGCCGAGGTCTGGTACCGCAGTATGGCCGCGACCGTCCTACCCCGCACCCGCGAGATCCTGATGAGGGACGACAAGGATCCGCTGGTGCCGTTGTTCCGCGTGCTTTTCGTGGACCTCTTCAACGATGCCCACGACCCGGAGGACGTCATGGCCGGCTACGAGCGGTGGCTCAGGGAGGTCCGCGCGGAGATCCCCCGAACGCGACTCATCGAGTGGCAGCCCGTTGACGGCTGGGAGCCGATCTGCCGCGCCCTCGGGGTACCCGTGCCCCACCAGCCCTTCCCCCACGAAAACAGCACCGCGGATTACCTGGCCCGTGCCGAGGTCCGGGCGCGTGAGGGCCGGTGATGATCTCGCCCGCTGACCCGGTTAAGCCATGGACTGTCCTGTCAATATGAATCGCATGACTTCAATCCACCGTGACGCCCCGTGGCCGGCCAGGTTGCTCACAGCACGGCTCGTGCTACGGCCAATTGAACCCGCTGATGTCCCGGCGATCTCCCGGAAGTGGACCGACCCGGAGTCCAGCGGTCCTGGGCGGGCCTGTCGCCGCAGCCGAGGTTGCGCGTCGCGAGGGAGATGTCCCGGCGCTCCGAACGTGTTCAGCGTCGTGCGCAGCTCGGACGCTGCCGTGCTCGGAATGGTAGAAATCAAACCGGTTGGCGACACACATTCGGAACATAACGCACTGGTCTTCCCGAGCTGGGGTACACGTTTCTTCCCGAGTACTGGGGTCGCGGTTATGGCCGGGAAGCGGTGAGCGCCGCGACCGCCTGGGCGCTGGAGAACAGCCCGGCACCGCCGGCCGTCATCGCCGTCACGCAGGAAGCGAACAAGGAGTCCTGTCGGCTCCTTGAGGCCATCGGCATGACGTTGGTTGCCCAATTCGTGGCATGGGACGCGTCCCAGCTGATGTACTCCGTTGACCGCATGGCCTTGCGCTAAGGCGCCCAGAAGTCGCCCGGCAGCGCCTCGACATACGACGCGGACTGATCGAGGCGGCTCGCAATGGGCAGCAGCGCGATCGCGGCCCGATCGCCGGCCTCAGCCATGCTGCGGATGACGCCTGCCTGTCGCCGGGCACGCTGTACGATCACCGCGCCAAAGGCCCGGCGATCGCTCTCGTAGCGGTAGGAGTCAAGCAACAGATGAAGGCGGCGGGACAGGTCCCCGACATCATGCGGGCCTGACTGCTCGCCGGCATCCGGGGCGGTGAGGGGCACCCAGAGAAGTGCCGAGAACGCTAGATCGTCGTCTCGTGGCGACGGACTCGCAATGTCCCAGTCGAAGAAGCCGACCAGTTGGTCGCCGTCCATCACCGCGTTGTACGGCGCCGCGTCCTGATGACCGACGATCCACCCGGGCTGCATCGTGAGACCGGTGAACCACAGCTCGTCCGCTGGCGGCATGAAGACAGCTGTCGCGTCATGGATGCGTCGCATCCATTGGCCCACCTGTACGAGAGTCGAGTCCGCGTACACCCAAGCGGGCCAGTGAACACTGTCGCCGATCACCTCGCCGGGCAGATAGGTGAGCATCTGACGCCCTTGCTCATCGAAGCCGAGTGCCCTGGGAACGCCGTCAACGCCGGCATGCTCCAGGTACCGCAGCAGGGCGTGAACCGTCGGCGTCCAAGGGGAGGCCTGCTTGTGGACGACGCCACCGATCCGCACGGCGCCATCGGTGTTGCCGCCCGGCAGGGTCTCCTCGCTCATTGCTGTTGTATACCGGACCTCCAGCAACATCGATAGCGATTTTGAGCGTCGAGGGCACCACACGAGCCGGGATTCACCGGATAGCTTGTGGCGGTGATCATCTGGATCAACGGCGGGTTCGGCGCGGGCAAGACGACCCTCGCGCAGGAACTGCACCGGCGGCTCCCGGACGCGGTCGTATATGACCCGGAGGACGTCGGCCTCATGCTCAGGAAGTGGATGCCGCCCAGCGGCGATTTCCAGCACCTGCCGAGCTGGCGGGAACTGGTCGTCGCGACGGCACTCTCGCTGCGCAGGCACCACGCGGACACGCTCATCGTCCCGATGTCGCTGATCCGCAACGCCTACCGGGCCGAGATCCTCGGCGGCCTGGCGGACGCGGGCGAGGAGGTCCTGCACGTCTTCCTGGAGGCGGACGCCTTGGTGCTCCGGGAGCGGCTCAACGCCCGCGTGAGCGTCCCCGACAGGGAGTGGGACCAGGCAGCACGCGAGTACGGCATGACCGGCATTGATGAGATGGTGGCTGCCGCTGCCCGCCAGCCGGGCGGGACGCTCATGCTGCGCTCGGACAGGCTCACCCCGACGGAACTTGCCGACGAGGTGCTGGCTGCGGCAAGGGGCCGGTGATTCGATCGGCCCGTGCAGTGCAACGGAGCACGGCTCCCTTGGAGGTATCGCGGTGAGCGAGCAGCACGTGCTGGGTCTTCAAGAGGTCGACGAGATGCAGGCTGCCGTCGTCGGCGGCAAGGGCGCGCACCTGGGGGCGCTGTCGCGGATCGATGGCATCGGAGTGCCGGCTGGCTTTTGCGTGACCACGGATGCCTTCCGTCGGATCATGGCGGTGGCGCCCTCGATCAACGATCGCCTCGATCGGCTGTCGCGCCTGAACCCGGACGACCGGGAGGCGATCCGCATGCTCAGCGGGGAGATCCGCCGGACCATCGAAGGGATCGCCATCCCGGGAGATCTCGCGACGGCGATCACCGGCGCTCTCGCTCAGCTCGGCGAGCATGCCGCCTACGCCGTCCGATCCAGCGCGACGGCAGAGGACCTGCCGACGGCCTCCTTCGCCGGCCAGCAGGACACCTACCTGAACGTCGTAGGGCTCCCGGCGATCCTCCAGCACGTCAGCCGGTGCTGGGCGTCGCTGTTCAGCGAGCGGGCCGTGACCTATCGCCTGCGGAACGGCTTCGACGACCGGAAGGTCCAGATGGCCGTGGTCGTGCAGCAGATGGTCTTCCCGGATGTGGCCGGCATTTTGTTCACGGCCGACCCCGTCACGGGCAACCGGAAGGTCGCCTCTGTGGAGGCCAGCTTCGGCCTCGGTGAGGCCCTGGTCTCCGGCCTGGTGAACCCGGATGTCTTCACGGTGCGCGACGGCGAGGTCGTCGCCAAGGCGATCGCCGCCAAGCTGCGTGCGGTTTACGCCTCGCCGGCTGGCGGGACGCAGGAACAAGCGATCGACCCGCGGCGGCAGAAGCAGCCGGCGTTGACAGATGCGCAGGTTGTGCGGCTCGCGCGGCTCGGCCGGCGGATCGAAGCGCATTTCGGCCGTCCGCAGGACATCGAATGGTGCCTGGTCGAGGATCGCTTCCAGATCGTCCAGAGCCGGCCGATCACCACGCTGTTCCCCATCCCCGAGTCCGGCGACCGGGAGAACCACGTCTATGTCTCCGTCGGTCATCAGCAGATGATGACCGACCCCATGAAGCCCCTCGGGCTGTCCTTCTGGCAGATGACGACCCCCGCGCCTATGGCAGTCGCCGGCGGCCGCCTGTTCGTCGACGTCACCCAGAGGCTGGCCTCGCCGGTGAGCCGCGCCGGCCTCCTGGAGGCCCTGGGGAGATCCGATCCGCTGACCGGGGACGCGCTGCAGACCATCATCGAGCGCGACGACTTCATCCGGCCGCTGCCTGACCAGGGTCCCCCCGGGCCACTGTTTGGCGGCGGGTCAGCTCCGATCGAGACCGATCCGGTCATCGTCACCGAGCTGATCGGGCGGAGCCAGGAATCAATCGCCGCCTTGGAACGCGACATCCGGACGAAGTCCGGAGAGGCGCTGCTCGACTTCATTAAGGCGGACATCCAGGAACTGAGGCGGATCTTGTTCGATCCGCAGAGTCATCAGGTTTTCATGTCAGCGATGGAGGCCGCGTGGTGGCTGAACGATCACCTGCAGGAGTGGTTGGGCGAGAAAAATGGGGCTGACATGCTCACGCAGTCCGTTCCCCATAACGTCACATCGGAGATGGGGCTGGCGCTCTTGGATGTCGCGGACGTGATCCGCCCGCATCCGGACGTGGTGGCGTTTCTGCACCACGTCGAGGACGAGGGTTTCCTGGACGAGCTGGCCAGGCTCTCGGGCGGGCGCGAAGCGCGAGACGCCATCGAGGCGTGGCTCGAAAAGTACGGCATGCGCTGCGTCGGCGAG
Source organism: uncultured Actinomycetota bacterium (assembly GCA_963720595.1). GTDB lineage: Bacteria > Actinomycetota > Actinomycetes > Streptosporangiales > Streptosporangiaceae > Chersky-822. The sequence continues at coordinate 1,285,802 of CAVRFY010000002.1, forward strand.
ATCGACATCACGCGGCCGCGGTGGAGCGAGCGCCCCGCCACGCTCATGCCCGTGATCCTCGGCAACATCAAGAACTTCGAGCCGGGCGCCGGCGCGCGGCTCTTCGAGCAAGGGCGGCAGGAGGCATGGGCGAAGGAACAGGACGTGCTGGAGCGCTTGCGGGCCTTGCCGGATGGGGAGCGGAAGTCCGAAGAGGCCAAGCAGAGGATCGACCGGGTGCGGACCTTCATCGGGTACCGGGAGTACCCGAAGTACGGCATGGTCAGCCGCTACTTCGTCTACAAGCGGGCCCTGCTGAAGGAGGCCGCGCGCCTCGTGCAGGCCGACGTGCTTCGCGAGAAGGAAGACATCTTCTACCTGAGCTTCCCAGAGCTCCACGACGTGGCGCGCACGAGCCATGTGGACGACCAGCTCATCGGCCGGCGCAAGGACGCGTTCAGGTCGTATCAGGCGCTCGCGCCGCCCCGGGTGCTCACATCGGACGGCGAGGCCATCACCGGGACGTACCGGCGCGACAACGTGCCGACCGGTGCACTGGTCGGCCTGCCGGTCTCCACGGGGGTCATTGAAGGGCGGGCCCGCGTCATCCTGGATATGGCGCAGGCGGATCTCGAAGCGGGCGACATCCTGGTCACGGCCTACACGGACCCTAGCTGGACGCCGCTGTTCGTATCGATCACGGGCCTGGTCACGGAGGTGGGAGGCCTGATGACGCACGGCGCAGTGATCGCACGGGAGTACGGCTTGCCGGCCGTCGTCGGTGTGGTAGATGCCACCCGGCTGATCCCCGATGGGCAGCGGATCCGCGTGCACGGAACCGACGGGTACGTCGAGATTCTGCCTTGACTGATAACCCAGCTATCTGTCATGGGTTGGCCATGGCCAGGCCGAATTCGGCAATGGCTCGGCTGAACGCCTCGGGATCTTCGAGGTGGGCCATGTGTCCGCAGCCCTCGAGGATGGTCAGCTGGGATCCACCGATGGCATCATTCAACTCCGTCGCCCAGCGCGGGCCGCACAGGAAGTCGTGCACGCCAGTGACGATCAACGACGGGGTGGTGATCGAGCTGAGCTGCCCTCGCACGTCAAACGGCGCCGGCTCCTCCCCGCGCAGCGGGTCCACCCACGCGCGCATGGCCGCGCGCAGCGGAGCAAGCCGGGTTTCCTGGGCCCAGTAATCGCTGAAATAGACAGGCATTATCCGGCGGAGGCCGTGCGTGATGGCGTCATCGTCCTGAGCGGCGAGCGTTGCCTGGTAGGCGCCGAACATGCCGGCAGCCTCAGGCTGGTCCGGGTGCCGCAGGGCGAAGCGCTGCAGTTTGCTCATGGCGGCCGCCCAGAATTCGGCGTCGAGCACGGGGGAGGTCGCGTAAAGGATGAGTCCCGCGAGTCGATCTGCGTGCTCTAGCGCATACCGCTGGGCAACGAAGCCGCCATGCGAATGACCGAGCACGAGCACCCGGGGCGCACCTAGGTGCTCGACGACACCGTGGAGGAAGCGCGTCCACACGTTCAGCCGGTAGTCGCGCCGGTCGGAAAGACTGCCGGAGTCGCCGGTTCCGACCGGCTCCAGATAGACCATGGTCAGGTGCTTCTCTAGCGCTGGCACGCGGAGGTATTCCCACCCGAAGCCGGGCCCTCCGGGGTGGGCCAGGCACAATGGTCCGGCCCCGAAGACGTGGAATACCTGCCGCACGCCGTCAATGGTGATCGCGTGCTTTCCCTGCAAAATTGAGCCTGTTGCGTCGCTACTCATGCCGTGAACCCCCTGTGCTTCTCATTCCAAGATGGCATTGCCGATGATCGCAACCAGGCCGGGTTCTCCATGGCTGACGGCGAGTTCAACGCCCAGCGCCGCCAGGGCTGCGCTCATTCTTGCCGGGTCGGGATGCGAACCTGCGAATGACGTCAGCGTTGCCACGGGCAGTTTCTGGGAAGGGTGGGGCGTGGTGCCCCAGTCGATCAGGAACGGCACGACCGTGTCATGCCGGAGTGTCAACCGCCAGCTCACCGTCTCGCCGGCGGGCGTGCTGCGGGACATCGGCTCCACCGGGCCTGGGTCGTAGCCGCGCTGGCGCGCCCGGGCGACCTGAGCGTCGATATCGTCCGTGCGCGCCGCCCACGCCACCAGGCGGGGTCCGGTCAGGTCGCGGATTCCCAGCGGGAATGATTGCGCCGGCCCTGGCTGGTCCGGATCAGGCCCGACGATCTCCAGGTAGCGCAGGCCTCCGAGTCCGAGCAGGTAGTTGCGAGTGCCGCCGCCGACATGCCGGCCGCCCTCGACCGGCTGCACGCCGGTCAGGTCGGCGACGTGGCGGACGGATCCCTCGAGGTCGGGCGTGGCGTAAACGAGATGGTCCAGAATCATGACACCAGTCTCGCAATCGCCGGAGTCGGGAGCTCGGGACAACTCGCCGTGCCGGGAAGACCGCTCACCAGATTGCCTTGAGCGCAAGCTGCACGTCATCCACGTCGTTCCAGATGTGGAACGCGATCCGCACGTTGCCGGCGCGGGCAGCGGCGATTACGCCCGCCTCTTGCATGCGCGCCATCAGGCGGTCATCTGGATCCGGCAGGGACACGACAGCCCGGCCCTCAGGTGGCTCGCCCAGCGCGTCGCGCAGGTGGTCGGCGAGACTGGCGTCATGGTCACGGACCTCGGCCATATCGAGTCCTGCGAAGAGCCGCAGGGCAGGGACAGTGCCAACCCACGACAGCCAGGCGGGGGAGACGTCGAAGCGGCGGGCGTCATGCGCGAGGCGCATGTCCCCGTACAGCGATGCCCAGATGTCTGCACCGGCGTACCAGCCGGCGCTCGTTGGGCGCACCCACCGGGCGGTGTCTGGGTTGATGGTCAGGAACGCCGATCCGCGCGGCGCGCATAGCCATTTGTAGGCGGCCGCGACGGTGATGTCGAAGCGCGACGCGTCCACCGGCATCCAGCCCGCGGCCTGGGTGAGATTGCACAAGGTCGTGGCGCCCACGCGGCGCGCTGCCTCGATCACCGCGTCGGCGTCCACGACCGATCCGCTGGCCGACATGGCGAGCGAGAAGACCACGAGGTCGGTGCTGGGAGCGAGTTCGTCGGCCAGCCGTTCGATCGGGACCCGGCGCACGGTGACGCCCCGGTCGGCGTGCACTAGGAACGGGAAGACAACCGAGGCAAAGTCCCCCTCCACACAGACGACCTGGGCTCCATCGGGCAGGGCGCTCGCGATCATGCCCGCGAAGGCGGAGACCTGCGAGCCTACGGCGACCTGATTCACGGGCACGCCCACCAGGCTGGCGTACAGGCGCCGGGATTCGCTGACTGCCTGGTCGAACACGGCCATATCGGCCTTGCCCAGGCGCCAGTCGTCGATGGCCATGGTCACCGACTCGGCCACCTCGCGGGTCGGAAGTCCCAGGGTCGCGGCATTCAGGTATCCCGGCACGTGTTCGAACCGAGAACGTGCGCTCGCGATGCTGATCATGCTCCTAAGCATGGAGACTGCTGATCGATTACACCAGACCACGTTGAGTAGGTCATCCATAAGATTGCATTATGCTTTCTGTCATGACCCTCGACGCCACGGCGTTGCGCACGATGCGCGCCGTTGCCGAGGCGGGCAGCATCTCCGGAGCCGCTCGCCTGCTCGGCACCAGCCAGCCCGCCGTCAGCCAGCAGGTGCGCCGCCTCGAGCGCCGGCTGGGTACTGCCGTGCTCGAACGCGCCGGTCGCAGCGTGCGGCTCACCGAGGCTGGCCGGGTGCTAGCCCGTCATGGCGGCGCGGTGACGGCCGCGGTCGACGCCGCCAGCGAGGAGGTCGCCGCCCTGACCGGATTGCGTACAGGCCGGGTGCGCATGGTGGCGTTTCCCTCCTCGTCCGCGACCCTCGTACCCAGCGCACTGGCATTGCTGCGCGAGCGGCATCCTGGGGTGCGGGTGCAACTCACGGAGGCCGAGCCGCCTGAAGCGCTGGGGGAGCTCGACACTGGCCGGGCCGACGTGGCTGTCGTCTTCTCCTACGACGGTAAGGACTCCGATGACGACCTCAGCGGGCTGGCCGTTCGCCCGCTACTTCGCGATCGGATCTGGCTAGCGTTGCCAGCTGGCCATCCGGCCGAGGGACGTGCCGACCTCCGCGGCCTGCGGGAGGAAACCTGGATCGGCGGCTGCCCCCGATGCCGTGGTCACCTTCTCGACCTTTGCCAGGCGGAGGGTTTCGTACCGGAGATCGCTTACGCCACCGACGACTACATGGCTGTCCTAGGCCTCGTCGCAGCAGGCATGGGCGTGGCGATCCTGCCAGAACTCGTGCTCAAGTCAGTCAGCCGCCCGGGCGTCAAGCTCACGCCGCTGGAGCCGGTCTCGCTGCGGTATGTTCACGCGGTCACCACCCGCGACCTCACACGGGTGCCGGCAGTCACGGCGGCGATTGACGCGCTCGCTGCCGCCTCCGGGTCTGTGTTAACCAGCGCGGCGGGACATTCCGGTTGACCTGGCCGGGGCGGCGGGAACTTGGCGCGTGCAAGGGGCTACTGCGTCTTCAGCGAGGCCTCGACCTCGATGACGAGCTGGATCTTCTCGCTCACCACGACGCCGCCGGTCGGCAGCGCCAGGTTGGCGGTGATGCCCCAGTCTGTGCGGTTGATCTCGCCGATGGCCGACAGGCCGGCCCGGGTGCCGCCGTAAGGGTCCGGGCCGAAGCCGTTCACCTCGACGGCCAGTTCCACCGGGCGCGTGATGCCCTTGATGGTCAGCTCGCCGTCGGCGATGATCACCTCGCCGTCCTGCCGAATCCCGGTGGTCCGGTAAGTCATGGTGGGGTGATTGGCGACGTCGAGGAAATTCTCGCCCTTCACGTCGCCGTCCCGCTGCTCGTTCCCCGTGTTCAACGAGGTCATGTCGATGGTTGCGGTTGCGGAAGACTCCAGCGGGTTGTCTGCGGTGATGATCTGGCCTTCGACCTTGGTGAAGCTCCCGCGGACCTTGCTGACCATGAGGTGGCGGGCCACGAACCCGACGTGCGAGTGGACAGGGTCGATGTCCCAGGTGCCCGCGATGTAGCCGGGGATCTCGGCAGTTTCGGCAGTCATGATTGTCTCCTTACAGGTCGAGCGCGGACCGGGGGATCGGCGCGTAGTCGGGCAGGTCCGCGGCGCTGTCGGCGCCGCAAGCTGGTGAGGTCACGGTATCTCCCTGGAATCTCGGCCACGTCCCCTGGTGGCCGTGCGAGCGTTCGCCACAGGCCCAGGCTCGATGCCAGGCAGGTGAGAGGTCGTCACCGGATCCCGGTGATTCCCGCGCCGTTGTCAGTGGATACGCCGGCCTGGCACCGAGGGGACGCGCCGCGCCGCGGCGGCCGCCTCGACGTACTGCAGGTCCAGTTACCTGTCCATGCTCATTGAGGGCCTGGAATGGTGATCGCTCCTGGATGTGCACGACGACGTGCGGCGATGCCAACGGTGATGATAAGCCCGGCGCCCAGGAACCCGGCGACCACGACTGCGAGCCTGTCCATCACCGGATAGGCGATCTGCAGCGGAGGGCATGGCGCTCTGAGACACGAGTAGGACCTGTCTGTACGGTGCATCCAGACGGCTACCGTGATCGCGGCAGCAACGAGGACCAGGCTGACGACAAGGTCAGCTCGAACCTTCAAGGCCTTGTGCATCTTCACTCGTCCTCCCAGCCCGGTCATCAGGCGTGCTCGCGGTGATCGTGTGGCTCTTCCAGGCATCGCTGGGCTCGAACTCGGGCCCTTCTGGCCACAGCGTGACGGCACGCTCGGCGGCCGCCCGGATCGCAGCGCCGTCCAGTTCGGCGCGGGACTCGGCAATGCCGTGTTCCGTCCAGGACGCGACCAGGGTCACCGGCCCGTCGGGCGGCAGCGGGTGAACCCAGAAGTCCCAGTCCTGGCTGCGGCCGCTGCCACCGCCGCCGCCCTGCTGCAAGACCAGGTGCCCGTCATCGTCATCGTCAGGCGGCCGATAGTGCGGGCCGGTGGTCGCCGCCCGGCGACCGTCCGCGTACAGCACGCCCAGCCGCAACTGGTCACCGCTCCCGTGGCCGCGGCGGGGCCGCTGCCGGTCGAACGGATCGGAGTTGCCTGGCCAGCCGGCCTCGTCTTCGAGGCGCAGCCGGATATGTACGGTGAACTCAAACCCGTTCGGGTAGGCGCGGACACTGCCGACCGCCACGGCCACCCGCTCAGCGCGGATCAGCACCACCGCGGCCGGGACCGGCGCCGGGATCACCGCATCCGAGCGCATCCAGTCCGGTCGGCGCTGCCAGACTGGCTCCGGCGGCGGCGGCTGGGGGATCGATTCAAAGAAGCTCATGCCATCAGGGTGACACCCTGCACAGCGAACCGCGATCACACCGAGTCAGTGGTGCACGCCGAGGTCATGGTCGCGCCCACGGCCGAGTGGCTGCTGACGATCTTGCTGGCCGCCGCCGGTGGCGTTCATCGCCGCGGCCGCGTCAAGGACCGCTGTAGTGTGTCAACCGTGACGCGCTCGACGACGCTGCGGCCGTCGGGTGCGGTGTCCTGGAACGGTGAAGATGAGAGACCGCGGTGACGCAGCGCACTGAGGGAGCGATCATCCGCTTCGACGCCACGCTGTTTACAATCGACGCGTCGTCTCTGTTGCGGTTGCCTGAGACGGCGAGCAAGAACCTGCCCTCGCGCGGGCAGGTGGCCGTCCGCGGAACGATCAATGGTGTCGGGTTCCGGACGGTGCTCGAACCAGACGGAAGTTCTGGCCACTGGATGAGAGTCGATGACACGCTGCAACACGCCGCTGGCATCAGTGCGGGTGAGACTGCGACGCTCGACATCGAGGTGACCAAGGATTGGCCAGAACCGAGCGTGCCACAGGATCTTGCGAAGGCGCTGGCGGCTGCCCCGCCGAACATCCAGGACCAGTGGAACGAGATCACCCCCATGGCGCGTTGGGAATGGGTGCGTTGGGTCAACGCGACGAAGAACCCTGACACGCGCAGACGACGTGTTGACGTGAGCATCTCGAAGATGAACAGCGGGAAGAGGCGGCCCTGCTGTTTCAACCTATCCGCATGCACCGACCCGGACCTGTCGAAGAACGGCAGGCTCCTCGAGCCAGGGGACGACCGCCCCTGATCGATGATCCCGGTGACGGGAGCACGGGCCCGCGCTGATGCCCACAAGCAGCTCGCCGACAGCCTCGAATTCCGCGAGACGATCCTGCCCGCCGTCGACACGCAGCGCGCCCGGTGGCATGCCGCCAGCGCGCGGGCGCGCGCCAGTGCGCGCTTGAGACAACCGAAGAGCTCCACCGCCGGCTCCCCGGCGCTGACCTGGGCCCCTTCCACCACGCGGCGCACCAACGGACACAACCGAGTAAGCAGGCGCAGCCGAGCGCACCTCACCACGCGACCCGCACCGCGCAACCCGCCCTGACGAGCGCCGAGTTGTGCCGCGCTGTCGAACTGGCCGACGCGGCGTGGCGCGCGCTCGACGAGCGCGGCGCGCAGGCCCGGCGCGACGCGCAGATGGAACACCAGCGCCGGGCAGAAGAGCCATCCCTCGATCGCTGGCCGTATCGCGATCCCGGCTACGAGTTCGACGCATGGCAGCGCTACGCGGCACGCACTGCCCCAGCTCGCTGCGCAGAACTTCCGCGCTGCTTCCTCTGACGAGTCTGGCGCGCGACGGTGGCCAGAATCCGGCCTCGACTTCCCTGTCCGACAGTCTCGCCAGGCTGAACGAGGCGAACCAGAAGCCGCCCTATGACTCTCGCCGGCACGTCACCGGCGGGAAGGCGAGAGTGCGTTGCCAGCAGGCGGCGGGCTGCCGCTGAGTGATCAAGGCAAACTAGTCACACGAGTTCCAGCCGCTTCTCAAGTGCGCTCGCCAGGCGCTGCAGCGTGGACTCTGTGGGATTGCCCGCACCGCGCTCGATGCGGCTTATGTCGGCCTGGCGTACTCCTGATCGATCAGACAACTCGCGCTGTGACAGGCCGCGGGCCACGCGGGCGTCGCGGAACTGCAGGCCGAGCTCGATGGCAGCCTCGAACCTCCGGCGCAGCTCAGCCTCGCCCGGCGGTTCTGCCGCTTCGCGCCCGGCCACCCAGTCATCGAACCTGGTTCCCATCGCGACCCTCCCCGCCGACGCTCTATGCGCTACAACGTATCACCACGACTATACGCTTTAACGTATCGAGTGGTCAAGGCCTTCCCTGCGTCTAACGCCTCTTTCCAGACCGCCTCTGCGACTCCCGGTAGGCCGTGAGCAGCCTGCGGGCCTTGGTGATCTCGCGTTGCTGGCGGCGGTCGCTGGGGTCGCGTGCCTTGTCGTAGCCGCCCAGCAGCAGGATGATCTTGCGCCCCGCGGTGCAGAAGAACACCCGCAGCACAATCGACTCAGGCGCGGCGCCGACATCTTCGGACGGCAGCCCTTCCACCTTGTGACGGATCTCAGATGCCGTCCAGCGCACCCGGATCTCATAAAGCCCGTCGCCAAGCGCCTTTCCGTACTCGGTCTCCACGACATCCAGGCCGCGCCGTGCCAGCACAAGCCGCACGGCCGCGGTAAACGCAGCCCGCTTCTGCGGCGAAAGCCCCTCAGCCCATTCCCGGCACGGCTCACGCCCGTTCTGGTCAGCGCAGAACTCGACCACCCAGCCGTCAGCATCAGCCACAGCCGCTCAACATGCAGGCCACCTGGGACAGTGCCCGTCAGTAACATCAGCACTGGTCAGCAACCAAGGGGCAGAAGCGAGCCTGCCCGGACCGGACGCGGGCCATCCCCCTGCAAAGGCGGGGCATCCGTTCACTGCCGGTTGCAATTTCCGGTCCAAAATCGCGTGGCCAGTGGCGAAGTCGAGAATCTTGACACGTCCTGCTCCCGGAAGGCCTGGTGCGCCACCCGCGCCCGGGGGCGCTTCCATCGAGAATTTCCGCCAGGTGACCTGGGTGATTTCCATCGAGGCTAGGTACGGCTGTTGGTGGCGGACGGGCCGTCCCGCCGGGAGCGACGATGACCCAATTGTCTGCGGTAACCCGCGGATTAACACTTGGAAGCCCGCTAGTTCTTGGCGGCGGTTAGATAGGCAAGTGCCTGACGCTCCCGGCCCGTGCCCGACTCAACTAGCGGCTTGAGATGCGCGGTGAACTCAGCGACTTCCTGCGGGCCGAGCACCCGGTCCAGGACCTCTCCTAGTGGCGGCGCGAGCGGGTTTCCTGACATGCGCAGGGCATGATCCCAGGGGACTGGCTGCTTGCCGTTCTTTATGGTGACGCGCAGTTCGAGGCTGATGTCGGCGAACCCGGCCTGCTCGGCGTACCGCACCAGGTCACGCTCGTCGAAATCAAGCATGGGATCGGCACCGGGCGGCTGGATGGAGTCATAGAACGCCTTGAGCTTGGCAGCCAGCGGCTTAACCGGGGTGATGTCGTAGCCCGAGAGCCCGACAGGATCGAGGATCAGCACGTTGATCGGCTCGAACACGCTGATCCGCCCGCCGGGCCCGAGCACGCGGTAGAACGCATGCAGCGCCGCCGCCTTGTCCTTCACAAAGACCAGGACCGACCTGGTGGTGACGACATCGACTGAGGCGTCGCCGATGTCAGCCAGCGAGTCGGCCGAGGCCAGGGTGAAGCGGCACCGGTCGAGCAGTCCCTCTGCGGCGGCGGCCGCACGGCAGTGATCGAGCAGGTCCTGGGAAATGTCGGAAAAGACCGCGTGACCGGACGGGCCGAGCCGTTCCAGCGCGCCGAAGGCGATCAGCCCGTCCCCGGTGCCCACGTCGAGCACGGTGTCACCGGGCTGCAGCTCGGCTTTGTCGAGCACCGTGTCCCGGACCGGGTACAAGAACTCGGTGAGGAGCCGCTCGCGGGCGGCGGGATCGCCGCCGAATCGCGCGTCCATCAACCATCGATGCCAGCGGTCAGGAGCCTTTGCCATAACAGTCATTTTGCCCGTGCCGCGCCTAGGGCCTGGCCCGCTGCCCGGCGCTGGCCATCCTGATCTCAACCACGTGGCCGCGTGCCGAGCGAGCTGCGGCAGGCTGAGGCGAACACGGCTGGCACTGATATGCAGCTTGCGCGGCGAGTTAGCCGTGCCGATCTGGTGAGCCGCTGCTATGGCGTGGCGCGCGGCGGGCGGGGCCCCGGACGACAGAGCCCGCCGCTGACGCCGTGCCATCGGCGCCCGTAGGCGCCGCCTTTCTCTAGGTACGGCGCAATTCGGCAACGCGCGGGTGGCAGCGGTTGGCAGCGAGCCAGATAGGCGAGCTAGGCAAACCTGCCGCGCAACGCGGTCGAGTGGTATCCGCACGAGTTCTCCGGCGGTCAGCGCCAGCGGATCGGCCTGGCCATGGCGCTGACGCTCGACCCGCGCGTGATCGTGGCCGACGAGCGAGCTGCGGTGTCCTGCGAGTTAGTCGGCGGTCCTTGCGGCGCCTCCCGACCCGCCAGAACCTATCTGTTCGAGGCATCCAGATGGCAACCGTCGCAAACGACGACTGGGCCGTCCGGCTGCTAGGACCGCGTGGTTGAAACTTCTGGGCTGTACAGCGTCAGTACGGATCAAGCGGAGGTTACCGGTGCTGGCTGGGGCTGACCCGGACACCTTCGGCGATCGTCCGGAGCTCATGCACGGTGAGGGCCATGCCGCGCTCGACCGCCATACCCATGAGCAAGTGGTACCCGTGGGCTATCCATGTGACCCCGCGGCAGGGGCCAAATCCGCGGCGAGGGTGCCAGCCGGCCAGGTTCGGGCAGCTCGTATTGAACCAGTACCTCCGGGCTGCCAGCGAGGGCGACGGGACTACCTGATTGATCTCCAACAGTGCCTTCGGCGACATGTAAGTGCGGGTGTCACCAATCTCCGGCTGGCCTCGGCGCCCCGTGAAATCTGACGGCTTGTCAATGCTGAGCCGAAGTCCGAACGGCAGCTTGCGGACGCTGGCTAGATCACGCTCACTGAAGTAAGGGATGGTCCCCCTCGTGCTGCCGACCCGTATCAGGGCCCGGTTACGCAGCGGCTCGGGCAGTCGGGTACTCGCGGGTATCCGCTGGCTGAACGTGGCGTTGCCGGGGTCCTCTTTGCAGTTGCGATCCGGATTCACCAAGATCAACGCCACCTTGCCCGGGTAGGACCGGGCCACCAGCCGCTGAGCGTGCTCGCATACGAACGTGCCGATCGCCGTGATCACCCGCCCATCGGCGCTCACCAGGACCGTCAGGCCTACCGGCTGATATCTCGGCGGCTTAAGGGAAGCGGCAGGCCCGGCCGAGCAGCCCGCCACCACCAGAGCGGCCAGCACCAAGACCCACCTGCGGACCATGACGATGACCTCCTGATGCGTGGATCATCATGTTATGGGTTCGATCATCGACATGGTCTGAGGGAACAAGTGAACCGCGCCCCACCTAATACCGTGATCTCCCGCGTCGTTCTAATAACTCCCGGTAACGGTTGAGGTTACGACTTCCCCTCGGCAGGGTGTGGGTTGCCGTTCCCGAACCCGAGACTGAGGAGGATGCCGACCGCCTGGGGGCAGGCGACTCGCCCGCCAAAGTACAGGCGATACGGATGGTGCTCAGTGCTGCCCTGACCCGCGCCATGCGGTAATAGCTAATCCACCGCAACGTCGCCAGGCTAGCGACGTTGCGACCCGCGACTCCGGCGCGGATCCAGCCTTGGTGGGCGACGAGGCTCGCGCCTTCCTGACCGCCAGCCAAACTCACCCAGCGTTCGTGCTGCTCGTGCTCGACGGCTTACGCCGAGGCGAGGTGCTGGGACGGCTTATTCGTCGTACGAGCTGAGTGCATGCGGCCGTCTTCCCCGCCATTCATTGTCCAGCTCGCGGCCACCGCGTCAAGGGCGGCCCTTGCGGGCCGTCGCATGCGATCGGCTGCGCCGACCCAGGACCCGCCAGCCGCTCCGACGGACCTTGGCGCCTGCGCGGAAGACGGACAGCAGTGGTTGCCCGGAACTGTGCTGCGGCCAGGTTTCTGGAGACATTTGCGGTCGGCGTGTACGCTGACGGCAACGGCGCGGGAGGGCGCCGCCGGGTTCGCGGGCAGGACGTGAGTCCACCTCCACTGTCTTTGAAGGTCGAGCTTTCCGGCTGGATCGTCTTCTTATCGAGCCCAAACGCGAACCTGGGCTTGCGAGGAGACGTCATGTCCGAGCTTCCAGACCGCCCCGACCTTGACCAGCTTCGCCGCCAGGCCCGCGAGCTGCTGCGCGCCGCCACCGAAAGCGAGCCGCATGCCCTTGCCAGGCTTCGCGTGGTATCCGAGCGGGTGACGCTCTCGGCAGCTCAGCTCGCAGTGGCCCGTGAGTACGGGTTTCCGAGCTGGCCTGCGCTGCGAACCGAGGCCGAGCACCGGCGCCGCATGTCGGAGCCAGCTGCAAAACCGCCATATCGGGGTGACCATGGGCGAGCGTACGCGGCCGAAGATCGCTGGTCGCTCGGCGGAGCCAGCGCCATCAAGACAGCGGCAGGGGTGCTTTCTCCCGGCGCGCTGGTCATCGGTCCGGATCATGCCGGGCTGGATGTCTCGCTGATGCCTTCGCCAGAGACTCAGCGGCGCCTCGCCGGGCCAGCGCCGAGCAGAGTACCCGGAATGCGGTTCGTCGCCGCGCTCTTCGGCCAACAGCCGGCCCATTCCGAGATGCCGCGGATTGATGACGTGGTTGTCGCCGACGATAGGGGAACGACATACACCCTCAACTTCGAGTCAGGGGTGATCCCGCGCGAGGAACCGGGACAGGTCCGCGGGCCGATGGAGATGCGCCTCAGGCTCGATCCGCTCCCATCGCGCGAGTCCGCCTGGCTTGAGCTGCACGGCCAGGACAAGTCAGTCACCCGCCTGCTGCCCTCCGCGGAGACGGGGGTGCGGGTAAGCCACCTAGCCCCGGTCCCAGGAAATCCCGCCGAGCGGGAACTGTCGGACTTGGCCATGTCGCTGATCCAGCTTCAGCTCATGGATGCCGGACACGACGCCGAGACCAAGGACATTCTCAGCCAGGAATGCTCCGCCGCGCTCGCCCGGACCGCACAGATCCGGCAGTCCGGTGAGCTTGCTCCCGCTAGCGAACTACCGGACCAGGTCGCCCGGCTGTGCGCTGCGCTCACCGGACACCAGCCGACTGGCAGCCTTCCCCGCGTCTGGTCGGGGCTGCTCGACGCAGCGCAGCGCACCGACGGTCCTGCCCATCATGTGGACATCGCGGCTGACCTTCCCCCCGTCGAGGGCACGGCCATACAGCTCGACAGCCTGATCTCAGAGCCCGGCGCCTGGCGCGTCTATCTGCGCGCGACACCGGGATGGTGGCGCGGCGTCAGCGAGGACCGCCACAATCAGCGGGCCGCCATGTCGGTCCAGGCCGAAGACAACCTCGGCGGCGGGTACCTGAGCATCTTCGGCGGCAGTACCGGTCACAGCGATTACGAAGAACTCTCCCTCCGGTTCCGGCCGCGACTCGACCCGCTGGCCCAGGCCCTTAAACTGACATTCACCGGGAAAAGCGAGCAGGTTTCCGTGATTCTCGATCTGGGTCCTGTCACTCGCAGACGGGATGATGACGATGAATAACCCAGGGGATCGTCCTGATCCCGCCTACGCTGCGGGCATGACCAGCTCGTCGCTGACTCCCGACGACATCCGCGCCGCGGCCGAGGTCCACGACGAGCTTGGACCCGACTACAGCGACGCGGTCGTGGCCTCGTTCCTGGAGAAAATCGACAAGGAAATAGCCGTACGCATCGACGCACGCCTGGCCGACGTGAGCCGAGCCAGCTCGTCAAAGGCGCAGCCGGAGCCCGCCAGGCTGGACAGCTACCGCATGCTGCTCAGAGGGATAGGAGTCGGCATGGCGGCCAGCATCATCCCGCTCCTGTGGTTCTGGGACCTAGGATCAAGCAGCCCGGACCAGAACACCGGGCGGAGCCTGGTCATACTGTCCTGGCTAGTCACAACGATCATCTGTGCAGCGGGCTCGTTCATGACACGATCCCAGGGACCACGTCGCCCCGGCACCGGCAGTTCGGCGAACCCAGACGCACTAGGGACGCCTGGACTCCCATGACTCATGAGCCGGTGGCTGAGGTCGAGGGCGGCGGGGCTTCGCCTGGCTCGGCAGCGGACTCTGGGATGACAGTGCTAGTAGGCGTGACCGGCGCCGCTCCAGGTGTGGGGAAGTCGGCACCGTGCGCGGGTCTGATTCGCGGCGCGTGTTCGCGGTGTGGGACATGCGTGGGATGGGGATACGGGCGCGAGCATCCGCGCGGCGGTAGCCGCAGGTCATGATGGCGGCTTTACACGGGGAGTAACCGTCTGTAAAACCGTCGGCTCCTCTGCAGCCAGCTCGCGACTTATGGAGGACAAAACCTCAGCTGGCCGGACTAGCCGCGCCTTCATCGGTCGCACCGTTGTCTGCCAAGATGGCGTCGCGGAGCGGAGTGAGTGCTCGTACGACGATCCTCCCGATGAGCTGAACGTGATGAACTGTGGACGGGAGATCTCGGAAAACATGAAGCGCGACATCTCGTCAAGCAGCTCCTCGCGGGCGTTGGTTGGCTTTCCCTTGTGCACCGCGCCATCGATATGGGCGACCTGCTTTATCAGGTCTCCCACCGAGAGGCGCTCGCCCCCGCGCGAACATCAGTGTCCTGGCCAGAAATTGATCTAGCTTGGCATCCATCGGTACGCTAACGCTAGGCGCCGGAAACGCGTCCGGATCAATAGCATCGCCGATGGCCCAGAACACTGGGTTGTCCTCCAAGATGGTTCTTTCCAGCGGCGTCTCGCCGTTGATGCGAAAGCGGATCCGTTCCCGGCGATAGCGATTCACCTGGTGAACGAGCGGCGCCTCATCGAGCAGCAGCTTGCGTAGCAGGCCGGCCGTGAGCAGGGCCTCGTATTCATCGGCGACCGTCGTACGCCGATCGAGGTCTTCCAGTGTCCGGAGGAACAATTGGTCAGCCTGCATCCACGCCTTCTAGCCCTCGTGCCGCTCGCCGCCGTCCGTCCGCCTGAACCTGGCAGGCGTCGCGAGACTGTTTATCGTACCTTCAACCGCGCTACCCATCTGGCACGGCCATCCTCGCGTCCTCCGCTTCGCCCCAGAAACGATCACCCCCGCCAACCTGGGTCGCCCGTGGGGTGACGAAGTGAGTAACTAAGACCACGACCGGCCCGTGACGCGAGCGGACGCAGACGGACGGATCACATCCGGCGGACATGGCCCGCGCTCAGCGCCGTGCCAGTCCGAGTCGTAAAGACGAGACCCGACTCCTGCCACAGACCGCCGGCCGCCTCGCTGTCGCAGGACTGGTGCTCGCGAAGTTCTCGCAAAGCTGCCACGGCCATCGCGGGCAGCGCGAGCGTGCGCCTCGACCGCTCGGTCTTGGTGTCGCCGTGCTCCCGTACAGAGCGCAACACCGCGACGCTGGGTGGGGCTGGCGGGTTGGCATCCGGCCGGCCCTCGAGGTCGACGGAGTCCCAGCGGAGCGCTCTGGCCTCCTCGGTGCGGATCCCGGCGAGTAGGCACAACGAGATATAAGCGTGCATCAGCGCTGGAGGCCGCGGCGGGCAGCCCGGGAACTCCTGCACGGCCCGGTCCAGTCGCGACGCCCGCAGCAGGGCGGCGGCCTCCGCGGCGCTCAGGGCCTTGCTATACCTGCCAGGTCGGCCCTTTGGCGTCGTCACCAAGGCCGCGACATTCCGCCCCACTAGGTCGTTCGCCTCCGCGTGCCCGATAGCCCGCTCCAGACCCAGCCGGGCGATGCTCGCTGTCTCGGTCGAATGGGTCGTCGCGAACCGGGCCAGCGCAGCCCTAACCTCCGCAGCGCTGAGGTCGGTGAGCACCCACCCGCTCCGGCCGCAGGCCCAGCCACGGCTGGTCGCCGCCAACCGGCGGCGGCGATCTCCGGCAGCGTCGGTATGGATCGACCCGACTAACTGCACTGCCAGGTGAAGGCGGCACGACGAAGCAGAGCACGATATTGAGATGCGTCGTTCCAGTCTCCGACTACTCGTTAGCCTGATATGTTCTAATAATTCGCTTACAACTTGTTCTTCGCTTTAGTCTGCTTGAAGCGGTTCGCCCGATGGCGATGCAGGCCGGACGGTCAGGATGGAGGGCCATCATTCCCAGAGCGAGGTTCCGACCTCCGACGGCGGTTGCTGCTAAGAGACGCTGCAATGCTCGCGTGCGGCGGACGGTGCTTCCGGGCCTACTCGTCGCCGGGACGGTAGCGTTCTGCACCGCCGCCGTGGCTGCACCGTCGGCGACCCCGTCGCCGAGTCCTAGCCCGACGTCAGCATCGCCGACACCTGAACCCTCATCGTCATCGCCCAGCTCAAGCCCGACGCCTTCGCCGACTTCCCCGGCCCCGACGCCGTCGAAGACGTCCCCCGCCCCGACCCCTTCGCCGACGTCTCCAACCCCCACGCCCTCGCCGACTTCTCCGCGACCGACTCCGTCACCGACATCACCGAAGCCATCGCCTGCCCCCACTTCGGCCCCCGCTCCAGCTCCGATCCCTACGTCGTTCGCAGCGCACACCCCGCATCATGCTCACGTTAAGAAAGGGCACCGGGTGACTGCCGCAGTGAAGGCGCCGGCGACCAGCGATGCCAGCCCTGGGGCGTTTACACCGGTTGCCAGCATCGGTGCCGGTCGCCCACAACCCGACGGGACCGGCCCTGCAGTGGTCGCCACGTTCGCCGCCCTGCTCGCGGGCTTGGCGCTGGTGACCGGCCGCTGGCTCCGCCTGAGCCGGCGCCGCCGCGCTCACCCGCCAAGGCACGCCTTTCGGACACCGATGCCGTCGGGCGGACATCGCCGGCCCCGAGGCACCGGCGACGACTGGGATTTCTAGCCCGTACTAGGCGCTTCCCAGACGCAAGGAGCTGACCAGCTGTCTCCGCACCGGCCGGGGCAGCCGCCGGCCACAGGGCCTGACGGTGATGAACGGGCAAGGCAAGATCCGCGGCATGGTGAACGTCTCCGAGCGGCCCGCCGAGGCCAGTGACCGGGCGGTGTCCGGTCACTGGCAGGGCGACATCCTGTTCGGCGCCGGCTACACCGCCATCGCCACCCTCGCCGAGCGCCGCAGCCGCTTCCTGATGCTCGTCGCCCTGCCCGGCGGCCACGGCGCCGCCTCCGTCGCCGACGTACTGAACTAGGCGGTCACCACGTTGCCAGACCGTTCCGCCGTTCTCTGACCTGGGACTCTCAGGGCAAGGAGATGGCGCGCGGCCCGGTGCAGCAGTGTCTCTCCCGGGTCACCCGTCATCGCGTCCAACGCAGCGCCCGGCACCGCCGCGACGGAGTACTGGTCTCGCAGCAATGCTGCGGGCTGCGATCGCCCCAGCCTGGACGCTCCGGCCACCGGGAGCCCGCGACCAAGAGCGGCTCCCAAAATCGGACACCGCCGCTCCCGGAATCGGTACGAACGGACCAGGGCAAGACACCGTGCCCGCGTGTCAGGGCGCTGACGTGCGAGTTTGAGTGGGCGGTACTGGGATTGAACCAGTGACCTCTTCCGTGTCAGGGAAGCGCTCTCCCGCTGAGCTAACCGCCCGCGAGGCGGAAGCGGGAATCGAACCCGCGTACAGGGCTTTGCAGGCCCTTGCCTAAGCCACTCGGCCATTCCGCCACCGGCCGCCCGCCGCGAGGGGAGCGAGCCAAGGTGCCTGCAGAGCCGCGCGGACAGTCTGGCGTTGTTGCAAACTCTCGCAAGACGACGTCCGGCACCTCCGAGCGGACGACGGGATTCGAACCCGCGACCCTCACCTTGGCAAGGTGATGCTCTACCAGCTGAGCCACGTCCGCACTGACGGCCCGCCGCGAGCGGGCCAGCCACGCCAGGCCGACGACTGGCTGGCGTGCGATCAGAACTGTAGCCGATCCTCGCCTGCCCGCCAATTCGCCCTGGCGACCAGCGGCAACCAGCCTACCGCAGAACGCGGCCGCCGCAGCACGGCGTCGGCCTGCGGGACGATCCTGTACCACGGCACGCATAGCAGCCTAGGGTCGGCATATGCCGGCAGCCAGGCATGATGGCAGGCTGTCAGCCATGCGAACAGTGATCGTCAGCGGCGAGCCGCTCACCGTCGAGGATGTCGTGGACGTCGCGCTCGGCCGCGCCGAGGGCCGAGCTCGGCCCGGACGTACCGGCGCGGATGCGGGCAAGCCGGGAGGTGGTGACCGCGGCCATCACAGGGCACGCACGCCGTCTACGGCGTCAACACGGGCTTCGGCGCGCTCGCCGACACCAGGGTGGGCGAACAGGATCTCGCGACACTCCAGCGCGCGATCGTCATGTCCCACGCCGCCGCGATCGGGGGAGCCGCTGAACGACGAGACCGTCCGCGCGATGCTGCTGCTCGCGCGCCAGGACGCTCGCGGCCGGCTACTCCGGCGTCCGGCCCGACCTGCCCGCCAGGCTGATCGAGATGCTGAACCTCGGCCTGCTCCCGGTGATCCCTGGCAAGGGCTCCGTCGGCGCGTCCGGCGACCTGGCGCAGCTCGCCCACCTCGCCCAGCCGCTGATCGGCGAGGGCCGGCTGCGCGGGCCTGGCGACGGCGGCCGCGGCCGCCCAGCCGCCGAGGTGCTCGCCGAGCACGGGATCGCAGCCGCTGACGCTGGCGCCGAAGGAGGGCCTGTCGCTGGTCAACGGCACCGAGCCGATGCAGGCGCTGCTCGCGTTCTCCGTGCACGACGCCGAGCTTGCTGGTGACGGCGGCCGACGTCGCGTGCGCGCTGTCGGTCGAGGCGCTGCTGTGCCACCGACCGCCCCTACGACGAGCGGGTCCAGGTGATCAGGCCGCATCCGGGCCAGCTGACCAGCGCGGCCAACCTGCGCGCCCTGCTGGCCGGCTCGGAGCTGCTGGCCAGCCACCGGTACAGCGCGCACGCCGTCCAGGACGCGTACTGCCTGCGCTGCGCGCCGCAGGTGCACGGCGCGGTCAGGGACGTGCTCGCGTTCGCCAGGAGCGATCATCGAGACCGAGCTCGGCGCGATCGTGGACAACCCGGTCATCGTGCCCGACGGCGAGGTCATGACCACCGGCAACTTCCACGGCGAGCCGCTCGCGTTCGCCGCCGACATGCTCGGCGATGGCGATCTCCGAGCTGGCCAGCATCAGCGAGCGCCGCGTCGACCGGATGCTCGACCCGGCGTTCTCGCGCGGCCTGCCCCCGTTCCTGGCCCCGGCCGCCGGCACCAACTCCGGCTACATGCTGGCCCAGTACACCGCGGCGTCGCTGGTCAGCGAGAACAAGGTGCTCGCCCATCCGGCCAGCGTCGACACGATCCCGACCTCGGGCAAGCAGGAGGATCACGTCTCGATGGGCTGGACGGCGGTGCGCAAGCTGCGCGAGATCGTCTCGAATGTCCGCACCTGCCTGGCGGTCGAGATTTTGTGCGCAACGCAGGGCATCGGGCTTCGATCTGACATCGCGGCGCCAGCCGCTCCCGTGGCAGCCGTCTACGACGTCGTGCGGGCGGAGGTCCCGGCGATGGACGTCGACCGCGAGGTCAGCGACCAGATCATGGCCGTCGAGCGGCTGATGCCCGATCTGTGCGCGGCCGCGTCTGCGCGCCTGCGGCGGGCTGAGCTAGGCCGGTCCCACGATCGCGTGCGTTGAACTCGCAATCGGGCCCGGCGACGCGCATAGCGTCTGCGGTCATGGCGGTATGGATGAACGGGGACCTGCTCCCCGACGATGACGCGAGAGTCTCCGTCTTCGATCACGGGCTCGTCGTCGGGGACGGGGTCTTCGAGACGATCAAGGTCGCGGACGGCGTGCCGTTCGCGATGACCAGGCACCTGGCGCGGTTGCGCAGGTCCGCGCTCGGGCCTTGGGCTGCCCGAGCCCGACCTCGAGCAGATCCAGCGACGGGCGCGCTCGCGGTGATCGCCGCGTCCGGCAGGCCCGCCGCTGGCCCGGCTGCGGGTCACGGTGACCGGCGGCAAGGTCGCCGCTCGGCTCCGAGCGCGGGGACTCGCCGGCGACCGCGATCGTGGCGATGGCCGAGCAGCCGCATGCCCGCCGCGTCGGTCGACGTGGTGACGGTCCCGTGGCCGAGGAACGAGCGCGGCGCGCTGTCCGGGCTGAAGACCACGTCCTACGGCGAGAACGTCCGCGCGCTCGCCTATGCGGCCGAGCGCGGCGGCAGCGAGGCGATCTTCGCGCAACACCGTCGGCCAGCTGTGCGAGGGCACGGGCACCAACGTGTTCGTGGTGCATCGGCGGCAGGCTGCTGACCCCGCCGCTGTCCTCGGGCTGCCTGGCCGGGGTCACCAGGGCGCTGGTGATCGAGTGGGCGGGCGCCGAGGAAGAGGACCTGCCGCTCGACGCGCTCGCTGGCGCCGACGAGGCGTTCCTGTCCGGGACGACGAGGGACGTCCAGCCGATCCGGAGCGTGGACGGCGCGGCGCTGCCGGCCGCGCCCGGCCCGGTCACCAGAAAGGCCGCCGAGATATTCGCGCTGCGGTCGGCCGAGTCGCCAGACCCGTGATATCAGCCGAAGCCGTGACGTAATGGGGACGTCCCCATTACGTCACGGCTCCGTGCGTGCTCAGGCCTGCCAGAGCAGTTCGTCAAGCTCGCTGTCGACGTCGATGAAGTCGCTCTCCGAGCCAGCCGGGATGATGCCGTAAGTGCTGCGCAGGAATTCGGCAGTGGCGCTCAGCGGTGCCTCGAAATGGGCCTCGCCGAACGGGGACGACAGCGCGATGTTCAGCGATGTCCGCGCCGGCGGGACTCCTCGGCCCAGACCTTCACGTCGCCTTCGCCCGCGCGGCCCTCGAGGCCCGCCGCGAGCAGTTCTCGAGCGAAGATCCACTCGACGGGCTCGTCGGTGCCGACGTGGAACGACATCTTGATCGCGTAGGGATCGTCGGCGCAGTAATCGAGACTGGCCACCAGGGGAACGGCTCCATGCTCGGGAACCACCAGGCTGAGGCCCAGCTCAGCGGAGACCGTAACGCTGTTCATCATGGGGTTCTGACCTTTGCCTTGTCGCATCACGGAGCAACCGTCATGCGTAATTGGTGCGGTTGCCATCGCATTTGATGGACGTTGGTTCCCGCGGAACTGTTGCCTTGGGGGGTAGATTCCGCGATACCGACCGCTCGTAACCTCGGTCACTGATCACCAAAACGCCTGTGACCTGGTCAAACGCTTCAGGAAACAGAACGCCTAAAATCGCTCGGACTGTTCCTGTGACCTGCTCTAACAGAGTGTGACCTTCGTCTCACTCACGTGTGGCGCAAAGTTCCGGCACAATCTTGGCCGCTGCCGCGTGTGCCTGCTGGCACCGGCATTGCGCGATGCCGCGCCAGGCGCTGATGCGCTACTCTGTGATGGCCCCGCCGGCGGCCTCGCCGGCCAGGGTCACGGGCGATTGGCTCAGCGGGAGAGCGCCTCGTTCACACCGAGGAGGTCACTGGTTCGATCCCAGTATCGCCCACCATAAAAGGCCAGGTCAGAGGCCGATTTACGTCGGCCACCGGCTCACGGGGGACAACAGGGGCACGAGCACAAGCTCGCCCTCGACACCGACCTCGACGCCAGACTTCCTTGGACCCAGGTCAGGCTGGAGCGATCGTCCGGATCATCACGCAGTTCTTCTGTCCTTTCGACCGCTGGTAGGTGAAGCCGGCCTCCTCGTACATCCTGCGGGTGCCGTTGTAGAGGAAGGAGGACGACATTTTCTTGCCTTCGGGCTGCTTCGACATGTCGTGCGGGTATCCCTCGACCACCCCGCCGCCCGCCCGGGAGATCAGGTCCAGCGCTCCTCGTAGTGCCAGCGCCGCGACGCCGCCGCGCCGGTAGCGTCGGTCCACGAAGATGCAGGTGATCCGGTAGTCGGGCGCCGTAACGAGGCCCGCTTCATACTCCTGTCGGTGATGGATGTTCGGCAGTTCCCCCGGTGGCCCGAACTCCGCCCAGGCCACGGCCTCGTCGCCGTCGAAGACCAGCGCGGCGTGTGCACCCCCGCGCTCGACCAGTTGGCACTTCAGATCACGATTGCTCTCGTAGGTGCGCTCCTTGTCGCGTGACAGCGTGTGGAAATAGGTGCACCAGCACCCGCCGAACACGCCGTTGTGCCGCTCGACAAGGTCGGCGAAGGCACGCCAGGTGTCGGGCGCGAGCGGGCGGATGGTGAGGTCGTCCGTCGCGCGATCCGCAGGCATATGGACACCCTAGAACACATTGCGGACGAAGCTCCGGAACCCTTATTTGTTCCTCTTTCTTCATCTGATCTCCGGGCCGGCCGTGCTCGGTGTTACCTAAACTCGCTGATGAGGAAGAGGTGGTACAGATCGGGGCACATAGCAAGCGGCCCGGCCAGGACGGCCAGCCCGCAGAAGACACCGGCGGATCGGCGGATCCGGCCGGGGACACAGAGTCTTCTCGGTCTGATTACGGCGGTCGGCGCGGCCGCGACGATTCCCAGAGCCTGCATTGGCCCAGCTACCAGCGTGCTAACGCATCGGCCTGGTCCGCCGCCGCCGAGGCAACTGACGTCTGGAGCAAAGTCGGCCCGGCCGGCACGACCGCGCCCGCCGACATGACGCAGCCCGCTGAGGCGACGCAGGCCGCTGATGCGACGCAGGCCGCTGATGCGACGCAGCCCGCGGACCACAGGCAGCCCGCGGCCGCGACTGACGTGCCAGCAGCCGGCCCAGAAGCTGCCCGGAACGTCGGCAACATCGGGTCGGCCCAGCCGCCGGGCGCGGATCGCACTCGCGGCGCGCTGAGCCCGTCAGGATCGATCTGGCCCGAGGACCTCGCCACGCCGCCCGGACCTGCCAGCCCGGCCGGCCCGACGGCAACCCGAACCACCATTGCCGCCAAGAGCCCATCCGGATCGGGCCTGCCGGCCAGTCCGCAAGGTAGCGGCGCTTCGGGACCGGCCTGGGCGGAGCACACGGGTCAGGCCGACCTGGCCCCGTCGGTTTTCGCGCCTAAGGCCGCGCCCGGCCCGGACCTCGCCAAGCGGCCGGTTAAGCGCTCGACCAATGACCCGGTCGGCTCGAGCAGCGTGACCAGGGGATATGACCCGCTGACCGGCCTTCGGCCCTCGTTCACGAAGAGGGCCGACCTGCCGGGCGCGACAGAGTCGCAATGGCGGGACGATCCGCTGGGTGGCTCAGCCGCGGCCGCGAACACTGCCCCCGGTCCGGCCGAGCCGGAATCGCCGAGCCAGCCCGGCCCGCCGAGTCGCAGTCCTCCGCGTCGCTGGCCGGCCCGGCGTGGCCGATCGAATCGCAGCCGTCCGTCTCACCGGCCGGGCCGGCATCGTCGGCTGAGTCGGTGCCGTCGGTGTGGCCGGCCGAGCCGACGTCGTCCGTCTGGCCGGCCGAATCGGCGTGGTCGTCCGAGCCGGCCGGTCCGCTTGGCGCGACCGAGCCGACCTGGTCGGACGACCCGGCAGGTCTGCTTGGCGCTGCCGCCGCGACGCGACTCCCTGGATCTCTCGACTCGAACGGCGCGGACCCGAATCCAGCGGCAGCGGCTGATCCGCCGGCTCCCGTGGCTTCGGCCAGGCCGTCCTGGTCGCTCGCCTCGCTGGGAATCGCCAGCGCCGCTGCCGGCGAGACGGCCGCGGGCGAGCCCGCCACGGCTGGCGGTTCCGGCTTCGGCGGATCTCGCGACTGGAGCGGTGGCCAGGGCGGTTCCGGCGGCCGGGGCGGTTCCGGCGGCCACGCTGGTTCCGGCGCGGGCGGCACCGGCGGCCTGAGCGGTGCCGGCGCGGGCGGAACCGGCGCGGGCGGCTGGAGCGGTTCCGGCGGCCAGGGCGGCGCGGCAGACCCAAGCGGCGGCCGGGGGAGCGGGGCCGGTCGCCCCGGCGCTCCTGGGGACTGGCCTGCCCAGCCGGAACCTCGCCCGCGGCGCCGCCTCGGCCCGCTGGTGGGTATAGCGGCCGCGGTCGCGGTTCTGGTGGCCGGTGGCGGTACCTACCTGTACTTGCAGAAGTCGAGCGCTGCCCACGCGGCAGGCGGAAATCAGCAGCCGTCAGGCCCGGCCGCCAACGCGCCAGAGCACGTCGTGTCGATGACGCCGTCGGACGGCGCGACCGGCGTCAACGGCGCCGCCCGGATCACCGTCGTGTTCTCCGCGCCGCTGAGCGCGACCTCGCCGATGCCGACGCTTTCCCCGGCGATCGGAGGCACCTGGCAGCGGCACGGTAACACCGCGGTCTTCGTTCCGACTCGTGGTTTCGGGGCCAGAACCAAAGTCAAGGTTCAGGTTCCTGGCGGCAGTACTGGTGTGCAGACCACGGGTGGTGGCCTGCTCGCCGCGCCGGTGACGGCGAACTTCAGTACCGGCAGCTACAGCTCGGTCCGGATCGAGCAGCTGCTCGCCCAGCTCGGCTACCTGCCGCTGACCTGGGCACCGCTGACCGGGACCGCTCCAGCGCTGAGCGACCAGAATGCGCAGCTCAACGCCGCCTACAGCCCTCCCGCGGGAACCTACACCTGGCAGTCTGGGTACCCGACCGCGCTAACCAGTCTCTGGCGTCCGGACAAGCCCAGCGAGATACTCCGCGGCGCGGTGATGGCGTTCCAGGCCGATCACCGGCTGACGTCGGACATGATCTACGAGAACCAGCAGGGGCTGACTCTGCAGGGGTCGATCGTCCATCGCCTCTGGCGAGCGCTGTTCCGCGCGGCATCACGGGACGCAGCCAACAAGCATGGCTACACCTACGCGCTGGCCAGCCAGAAGGCCCCCGAGACCCTGACCGTCTGGCACAACGGCGCTCAGATCTTCCGGCAGCTGGCGAATACCGGTATTCCAGTCGCTCCCACTGCGGTCAGGACCGACCCGGTCTACATCAGGTATCAGACCCAGATCATGAAGGGCAGGAACCCGGACGGAACCAAGTACGCGGACCCGGTCGCCTGGGTGGCGTACTTCCACGGCGGTGAGGCGGTGCACTACTTCCCGCGTTACAGCTACGGATCGCAGCAGAGCCTCGGCTGCGTGGAACTTCCGTGGAGCCAGGCGAAGCAGATCTGGCCATATCTGACCTTCGGGACACTGGTCACGGTCACGGCGCCCTAGCTGTCTCGGGCCCATGCGGCGGTGCTGCGTAGGCCCTCGGCCGCCGGCTTGCGGCCCGGAGC
Source organism: uncultured Actinomycetota bacterium (assembly GCA_963720595.1). Classification (GTDB taxonomy): domain Bacteria; phylum Actinomycetota; class Actinomycetes; order Streptosporangiales; family Streptosporangiaceae; genus Chersky-822. The sequence continues at coordinate 1,310,936 of CAVRFY010000002.1, forward strand.
GGGCGAGCCATGTTCGCCGGGCAATAACTCGCGCGCAGTGGTGGCCCGGCGCCCGATAGCATCGAAGCTTGCGGGCGGTCAACGCCCGCGCCTGTCATCCACTGACCAGAATCGATGAAGGAGCCAGCCGTGCCTGCCGACAAGCTGCACATCACCCTCGCCGGACGCGAGCACGTGGTGGAAGCTGGCACGACGGCAGGCGAGGCCCTGGCACGCCGGCGGCGAAGCCGGTGCTGTCGCCGCACGGGTCAATGGCACCCTCCGCGACTTGGCCTGGCGACTCGGCGACGGCGACGCGGTCGAGCAGGTCGGCCTGAGTTCGGAGGCCGGGCTCGCGATCTTGCGCCATTCCACTGCCCACGTGCTCGCCCAGGCGGTCCAGGATCTCCATCCTGACGCGAAGCTGGGCATCGGCCCGCCGGTCGAGAATGGCTTCTATTACGACTTCGATGTGGCCGAGCCGTTCAGCCCCGCCGATCTGAAGGCGATCGAGCAGAAGATGCGGCAGATCGTCAAGAATGGCCAGCGGTTCAGCCGGCGGGTGGTCTCCGACGCCGACGCCCGCGCTGAGCTTGCGGCCGAGCCCTACAAGCTCGAGTTGATCGGCCTCAAGGGCGGCGGAGCCGATGCCGAGGAGTCGGTCGAGGTGGGCGGCCCCGAGCTGACCATTTACGACAACCTGGACCCGGGCACCGGTCAGGTCTGCTGGAAGGACCTGTGCCGCGGCCCGCACCTGCCGACCACCAGGGCAATCCCGGCGTTCAAGCTGATGCGCAGCGGCGGCGCCTACTGGCGCGGCAGCGAGAAGAACCCGCAGCTGCAGCGGATCTACGGCACCGCCTGGCCGTCGCGCGAGGCGCAGGACGACTACCTCAAGCTGCTCGCCGAGGCCGAGCGGCGCGATCACCGCAGGCTGGGAGCCGAGCTCGACCTGTTCTCGTTCCCGACAGAGATCGGGAGCGGGCTGCCGGTGTTTCACCCCAAGGGCGGAACCATCCGCCGGGTGATGGAGGACTACTCGCGGCGCCGCCACGAGGAGGCGGGCTACGAGTTCGTCAACACTCCGCACATCACCAAGTCGACCCTGTTCGAGACCTCGGGTCACCTTGACTGGTACGCGGACGGGATGTACCCGCCGATGGAGATGGAGGGGGCGAAGTACTACCCCAAGCCGATGAACTGCCCGATGCACATCCTGATCTACGCATCACGCGGCCGCTCCTACCGCGAGTTGCCGCTGCGGCTGTTCGAGTTCGGGACCGTCTACCGGTACGAGAAGTCCGGCGTTGTACACGGGCTGACCAGAGCCCGCGGATTCACTCAGGATGACTCGCACATCTTCTGCCGGCCTGACCAGCTGGAGGACGAGCTGGCCAGCCTGCTCGACTTCGTTGTCGGCCTGCTCCGCGACTACGGCCTGACCGAGTTCGAGGCCGAGCTGTCGACCAGGCCGGAGAAGTTCGTCGGCGAGATCGCCGAATGGGACACGGCCGAGGCGGCGTTGAAGCACGCGCTCGACGTGTCCGGCCTGCCGTACGTGGTCGCCGAGGGCGAGGGCGCTTTCTACGCGCCGAAGATCGACGTGCACGTCAAGGACGCGATTGGCCGGCGGTGGCAGCTCTCCACCCTCCAGGTGGATTTCCAGGAGCCGGGCAGGTTCGGGATCGAGTACACCGCAGCGGACGGGACCAGGCAGCGGCCGCAGATGATCCACCGGGCGCTGTTCGGCTCGATCGAACGGTTCTTCGGCATCCTGGTCGAGCACTACGCGGGCGCGTTCCCGCCCTGGCTGGCGCCGGTCCAGGCGGTCGGGATCCCGATCTCCGACGCGCACGTGCCGTACCTGGAGGCCGTCGCGGCCAGGTTGCGCGCGCGCGGCATAAGGGTGCAGGTCGACGCGGGCGCCGAGCGGATGCAGAAGAAGATCAGGACCGCTCAGCAGCAGAAGGTTCCCTACATGCTGCTGGCCGGCGATGACGACATCGCGGCCGGGGCCGTCTCCTTCCGCTACCGCAGCGGCGAGCAGCGCAACGGCGTGCCGGTCGACGAGGCCATCGAGGAGATCGTCGCCGCCGTCGAGCAGCGCATCCAAGTCTGATCCCCGCCTATCAAGGTTGGGCCCACCTCGCGGGCGGGGTTGGCAGGTGGCGGGCGGGTGCGCAGGCGGGCAGGTGCGGCGCGACTTATGCTGCTTGGATGACCGAGAGCGGAGCGGCGGAGCCGGTGCAACAGCACGGCGCGGGCATGGCCGACGGCTTCCGGCGGCTTTGGATGCCGCACCGGATGGCGTACATCAAGGGCGAGAACAAGGCCGCCGGGGTCGGTGACGACGACTGTCCGTTCTGCTACATCCAGGACTTGGCCGACGCTGACGGCCTGATCGTCGCTCGCGGCGCGCTGGTCTTCGCAGTACTCAATCTGTATCCCTACAACAGCGGTCACCTGATGATCTGCCCGTTCCGCCACGTGGCCGACTTCACTGACCTGGACGACGCCGAGACCGCCGAGCTGGCCGCGTTCACCAAGGCGGCGATGAAGGTGCTGCGCGCGATCTCCGGCGCCCAAGGCTTCAACATCGGCATGAACATGGGCGGCGTGGCCAGCGCCGGCATCGCCGCCCACTTGCACCAGCACGTCGTACCCAGGTGGGGCGGCGATACCAACTTCATGCCCGTCGTCGCTCAGACCAAGGTGCTGCCTCAGCTCCTCGCCGAAACCCGTGATCTGCTGGCCCAGGGCTGGAAAGAGGGCCAGTAGCAACGCCCCGGCACCGGCACCGGACCTTCGGTGCCTACTGAGGGGGAGGGCCGCCGTACTGCGTCGGCTCGCCGTATGGCGCCGGGCCGCCGTATGGCGCCGGACCGCCCGGCTGCGCTGGCCGCCGAACGCGTCGGCTCGCATGGCGCCGGGCCGCCGTAGCCGGACATGGCGCCGGGCCGCCGACGGCCTGAGACGCCATGGCGCCGCGAGCGGCACGGCGTCGGTAGCTCGCCGTCCTGAGGGTGTTGACGATCAGCACGATCGGCAGGACGAACGCCTGGAAGAAGATGAAGTAGTGCCCGCCCGCGAACATGAACGTCAGGTAGAACCCGTAGGCGAAGAACGCTGCGCCGAAGATCAGGTTGATGACCTGCGAGCCCCGGGTTTGGGCCTTCACCAGCGCGATCGCCACCATCGCCACACCGCTGCCGATCAGCAGCAGGCAGTACCACGAGAAACCGGCGTGGTGCGCGAAGTCGATGTTTCCCATCAGCCCTCCTCGGAGCCGCTCTCGCCGCGCGGCTGAATAATCGCCGGGCAGCCAAACAGAGCAGGGACGTTAGCGCTTCCGAGGAATATGGCACAAGTCCGCAGATGCCACGATTTCCTAACTCTCCGCGGCTCGCGCATGGGCGGCGCGGGCGCAGTGACCCCGGCGCGGGCGCAGTGACGCCTGCGCGTGCCCGCTAACCCCGCCCGGGCACAGTGACCCCGCGCTTCCAGCTGACCCCGGCCCGTGCGCTATGCAGAGACCGAGGCCAGCGTTGCAAAGGCTGTCCCGGGAAGGCCTAGCCCTAGCCCCAGGCCCCGGCCTTGCCCTAGCCCTTGGCCTCGGTCGTCACCTTCTCTGCCAGGTGCGACGGCAGCGGCTCGTATCGCAGGTAGGAACGCGAGAACGAGCCGGTGCCCTGGGAGATCGACCGGAGGTCGATCGAGTACCTGGTCAGCTCCAGCTCTGGGATCTCGGCCTTGACCAGCGTCCGACCGCCAGGGACCGGTTCGGTGCCGAGCACCCGGCCCCGGCGGGACGACAGGTCCGACATAACAGCTCCGACGTAGTCGTCCCCGATCAGCACCGATACCTCGTCGACCGGCTCGAGCAACTGCGGCTGCGCCCTTTCCGCCGCGTCGCGCAGCGCCGCGCGGCCGGCCTTCTGGAACGCCATATCGGACGAGTCGACCGAGTGCGCCTTGCCGTCGAACAGGGTCACCTTGATGTCGACCATCGGGTAGCCGGCGATCACGCCCTGCTCCATCTGCGACCTGATGCCCTTTTCCACCGACGGGATGAACTGCCTGGGCACCACGCCGCCCACGATCTTGTCCACGAACTCAAGCCCGCTGCCCGACGGCAGCGGTTCAACCTCGATGTGACAGATGGCGTACTCACCGTGGCCGCCGGACTGCTTGACGTTCCGGCCCAGGCCGTTGGACTTCCCGCCGACCGTCTCCCGCAGCGGAACGCGCAGGCCCACCGTCTCCACGGCCACGCCGTACCGGCTGGAGAGCCGGTCGAGCATCAGGTCGGTGTGCGCCTCGCCCATGCACCACAGCACGAGCTGGTGCGTCTCGGCGTTGTTCTCCAGCCGGAGGGTGGAGTCCTCGGCGACCAGCCTGGCCAGCGCTTGGGACATCTTGTCCTCGTCGGCCTTGGACTTGGCCGTGATCGCGATCGGCAGCAGCGGCTCGGCCATCGCCCACGCCTCCATCAGCAGCGGGCGCTCCTTGTCCGACAGCGTGTCACCGGTCTCGGCGCTGGTCAGCTTGGCCACCGCGCAGATGTCGCCGGCGGCGCACGAGGAGATGGTGCGCTGCTGCTTGCCGAGCGGCGAGGTCAGGGCGCCGATCCGCTCGTCCAGGTCATGGTCGGCGTGCCCGCTGGCGGCCCGGCCATGGCCGGAGACATGGACGGTCGCATCGGGGCGCAGCGTGCCCGAGAAGACCCGGACCAGGCTGATCCGGCCGACGTACGGGTCCGAGGTGGTCTTGACCACCTCGGCGAGCAGCGGCCCGTCCGGGTCGGAGCTGATCCCGCTGACCGGCTTCCCGTCGATCGTCGTCACGGCCGGCATCGGGTGCTCGGCCGGCGAGGGGAATGCCTGCGTCATCAGCTCGAGCAGCTCGGCCAGGCCGATTCCCTGCAGCGCGGCGGCGGGGATCACGGGGTAGAAACTGCCCCTGGCGACGGCCTTCTCCAGATCCTCGATCAGGATCTTCTGGTCGATTACCTCGCCCTCCAGGTACCTGTCCATCAGGCTCTCGTCTTCGCTCTCCTGGATGATCGACTCGATCAGCGCGCCCCGGTACTCTTCCAGCTCGCCGACGTCACCCGGGTCGGGATCGCGTTCGGTGCGCGTGCCGTCTGAGTAGTCGTAGTACCGCTCGGAAAGCAGCCCGATAAGGCCGCGCACGGTGCCCTGGCCATCTCCGACCGGCAGGTACAACGGGGCCACGGACTCGCCGAAGGCGGCACGGCAGGCGATCAGGGCTTCGTTGAAATCGCCCCGGTGGTGATCGAGCTTGGTGATGACGACCGCGCGCGGAGTTCCGGCGGTCGCGCACTCATCCCAGAGCATGGCGGTGAGCCCGTCGATGCCCTCGGCGGCGGACACGGTGAACAGCGCGGCGTCTGCCGCGCGCAGTCCGGCCCGCAGGTCACCGATGAAGTCGGCGTAGCCGGGGGTGTCCAGGAGATTGACCTTGACTTCATTGTGGACGAACGGGGCGAGCGTCAGGTTGACCGAGCGCTGCTGTCTGATCTCGACGTCGTCGAAGTCGCTGACCGTACTGCCGTCCTCCACTCGGCCAGTTCGCTGAATGGTCCCGGTCGCGGCGAGCAACGCTTCAACGAGCGTCGTCTTTCCTGCTCCTGAGTGGCCGACCAGCACAACGTTGCGCACGTTCTCGGGCTGGCCGGCCGCGGGTGCCCTGCCGGCGGCGCCCGATGTTGCCTTCTCCGCCATACCACCGCCTCCTGGTGTTCATGTCGTCTGCTGCTGCTGCTGTCAGCCTTTACCCACCGCATGGCCCGCCACAAGTCCCCGGCGGCAATCGGCTGGCCAGGGGCGTCATCGCGGAGTGGCGCATGCGCCGTCAGGTGAATCGGATTGATCAGGCGCCAGTAAGATCAAACGGACATGCTCAAGGTGCTGAGACCGGGTCTAAACCGACTGCTGACGCCAGTGGGGCGGGTTCTGGCGCGGACCCCGCTGACCCCCAACATGCTGACGGTCATCGGGAGCGTCGGCATGACGGCGGGAGCGCTCAGCCTGTTCCCGACCGGTCACCTGTTCGCCGGCACGATGGTGTGCACCGGTTTCGTCCTCGCCGACATGCTGGACGGGACGCTGGCCAGGATCACCGGGAACAGCGGCGTCTTCGGCGCCTTCCTCGACTCCACCATGGACCGGATCGCCGACTCGGCGGTGTTCGCGGGAATCGCGATCTGGCTGGCGACCGGGGGTCACAACAGGGTGCTCGCCGTTGTGGCGCTGTTCTGCCTGGTCACCGGGGGCCTAGTCTCGTATGCCAAGGCACGCGCCGAGGGTCTGGGGCTGCGCTGCGACGTCGGAATCGCCGAACGCACCGAGCGCCTGATCATCGGCCTCTTCGCTATCGGCCTGTCTGGTCTTGGCGTACCGTATGTCCTTTCCATCGGACTCTGGATACTCGCCGTGCTGAGCGCCATAACCTTCGGCCAGCGGGTCTACGCGGTCCGCAAGGCAGCGACGTCGCCTCAGCCAGCCGCGACGGCCAGTACCGGCGGCACCGGCGGGACGGGAGCGCCGGGCAGCCCGGTTTCCTAGCGCGCGTCGGTCGCGCGCTCGCGCAGCTCTCGGAGGATATGGTGCCTGGTGTGACGGCCGGTTCGCGGGCAAGGCCCACCATGAAGGCCAGGCTCGTCGGCATGTTGTATGCGCTGGGCTGGTCGGCCATCTGCCGGTTGCCCGAGTCCTGGGCTGCGGCGGCGTTCCGGTTCGTCGCGGACATCGCCTGGCGCCGGCAGGGGCCGGGGATCCGCATGCTCGAGGGCAACCTCCGGCGCGTGCTCGGCCCGGCCGCCACGGGCAAGGAACTGCGTGCGGCCTCCCGTGCCTCGATGCGGTCCTATGCCAGGTACTGGCTGGAGATCTTCCGGCTGCCCGTCATACCCGCCGAGCGGCTGGTATCCGGGATGGTCGAGACCGGCAGCGTCGAGGAGATGCTGGCCAACCTCGCGGCGGGCCGCGGGGTCGTGGTGCCGCTGCCGCATATGGGCAACTGGGATCAGGCCGGCGCGTGGGTTATCGGGCGCGGCGCGGGCTCGTTCACGACCGTGATGGAGCGCCTGGAGCCGGAGTCCGTCTATGAGCGGTTCGTGGCATTCCGGGAGGGCCTGGGTATGGAGGTGCTCCCGGCCAGCGGAGGCTCGAGCCCGTTCGGCGTACTGGCACAGCGGCTGCGGGCAGGCAAGCTCGTCGCCCTGCCATGCGACCGCGATGTGACCGGGGGCGGAATTGAAGTCGACTTCTTCGGGGAAAGAGCACTGATGATGGGTGGCCCGGCGGCCCTTTGCGTGCAGACTGGTGCCGCGCTGATGCCCGCCACGCTGTGGTTCGTCGAAGACCGCTGGGGCGTCCGTATTCACGAGGAGATTCCGGTGCCTGAAGTCGGGGACCGGTGGCAGAAGGCCGCCGCCATGACGCAGGAGATCGCGCGCGTCTTCGAGCAGGGAATCAGGGAGCATCCCGCGGACTGGCACATGCTGCAGCGGGTCTTCGTTGGAGACCTCGATCCGGAGCGGCTCGCTGCCGCCAGGGCCAGGGACGCGGCCAGGGTGGCGGCCAGGGCGCGGGCGGCGCAGAAGAACGGCGCCAAGCCTCCCCACGACCAGCCGCCCCAGGACCAGCTGCTGCCTGCCCAGGACCCGGCGGACCGGCCAGCCTCCAACGGCACCACAGCGGGCGGGCCATGAGAGTCGGACTGGTCTGCCCGTACTCCTGGGACGTCCCCGGCGGCGTCCAGGAACACATCAGGGATCTCGCCGAGGCCCTGATCGAACTCGGCCATCAGGTGTCCGTGATCTCTCCGGCCGACGACGACGCGAGCCTGCCCGAGTATGTGGTGCCGGCAGGCCGTGCCGTCGCTGTCCCCTACAACGGCTCGGTCGCCAGGCTGTCGTTCGGTCCGCTGTCGGCCAACCGGGTCCGCCGGTGGCTCAAGGAAGGCAACTTCGACGTCCTGCACGTGCACGAGCCCTACGCGCCCAGCCTCTCGCTGATCGCCTTGTGGGTCTTCGACGGCCCGATCGTCGCGACCGTGCACGGGGCCACGACCCGCTCGCGGGCGCTGCACGCGGCCGAACCCGTGCTGCGCTCGGCCCTGGAGAAGGTCAGCGGCCGGATCGCCGTCTCCGAGGCGGCGCGAACGACGCTGGTCCATCACCTGGGCGGCGACGCGGTGCTGATACCCAACGGGGTCACCGTCTCCCGGTACGAGAAGGCCGAGTCGCTGCCCGGCTGGCCAGGCGAGGGCGGGGCGATCGGGTTCCTCGGCCGGATGGACGAGCCGCGCAAGGGGCTGGCCGTACTGCTTCGCGCGTTCGAGGTGATCGGCGCGGAGCGGGCAGGGTTGCGGCTGCTGATCGCCGGCCCTGGCGACACCGAGGAGGTCATCGCCAAGGTTCCCGCTTCGCTGAGGGACCGGGTGGTACTGCTCGGCCAGGTCAGCGAGGCCGTCAAGGTGCAGGTGTACCACTCGGTCGACGTGTTCTGCGCGCCCAACACCGGCGGTGAGAGCTTCGGCATCGTGCTGGCCGAGGCGATGGCGGCCGGCGCCCCGATCGTGGCCAGTGACATCGACGCGTTCCGGCGGGTGCTGCGCGACGGCCGGGCAGGTGAGCTGTTCGCCAACGGCGACTCCGCCGACCTCGCGGCGGCGATCGGCCGCCTGCTCGACGACCCGCGGCGGCGGGCATCGCTGTCGGCGGCCGCATCCGCAGCCGCGCGCGACTACAACTGGTCCACGATCGCCAGGGACGTGGTGAAGGTCTACGAGGCAGTGCTGCCGGCCGGTTCGGCCACCTCCGCCGCTGCGAGCATCTGATGACGCTGGCCGTCAGCCTCATCATCATCGCCGTGCTGGCCGTCAGCGGTGTCTACGTGTCCTGGCGGGCCGGCCGGCTCGACCGGCTGCACACCAGGGTCGAGACGGCACGTGCCGCCCTGGACGCGGCCCTGGTCAGGCGAAGCTCGGTGGTGCTGGAGATCGCCTCGTCGGGGCTGCTCGATCCTGCTGCGAGCCTGCTGCTCGCCGACCTGGCCCATGACGCGCGCGCGGCCCAGAGCGCCCGCGAGCTGTCCGAAAGCGACCTGACCAGGGCACTGCGGGCGGTGTTCGGCCAGCCGGGCTCGCGAGCGTCGATCGAGCATGTTGACGGCGCCGACGAGCTGGTCGCCGAGCTCGAGTCGACCGCGCAGCAGGTCTTCATCGCGCGGAAGTTCTACAACGACGCAGTGGCGGTGACCGTGGCCGCGCGCCGCCGATGGCTGGCCAGGGCGCTGCGGCTGGCCGGGGGCGCGCCGCTGCCCGAGTTCTTCGAAATCGACGACAACCTGGCGGCGAGCGGCATGGGCGAGCACGGCACCGACATGCAGCACCTGACCAGCTGACGGGACTGACACGCCTCAACCGGGCAGCGCCTACCATGGAGGTATTCAGCGCTGCTACGAAGTGAGGAATCCCGTGTCAGTCCATGGCTCCACCGACAGCCCAGCCACCACGGCCGAGGCGGCTGCTCCCGTCACCGGTACCCAGCGGGTTAAAAGGGGTATGGCGGACATGCTCAAGGGCGGCGTGATCATGGACGTGGTCACCGCGGAGCAGGCGAAGATCGCGGAGGACGCCGGCGCGGTCGCGGTGATGGCGCTTGAGCGGGTGCCGGCCGACATCAGGGTGCAAGGCGGCGTGGCCAGGATGAGCGATCCCGACATGATCGACGGGATCATCGCGGCGGTCTCGATCCCCGTGATGGCCAAATGCCGGATCGGTCACTTCGTCGAGGCCCAGGTGCTCCAGGCGATCGGCGTCGACTACATCGATGAGTCGGAGGTGCTGACCCCGGCCGACGAGGCGCACCACGTCGACAAGTGGGTCTTTACCGTGCCGTTTGTGTGCGGCGCGACGAATCTCGGCGAGGCGCTTCGCCGGATAGCCGAGGGCGCGGCGATGATCAGGTCGAAGGGCGAGGCCGGTACCGGCAACGTGGTGGAGGCGACCCGGCATATGCGGGCCATCAGGGCCGAGATCAGCAGGCTCGCCGGGCTCTCGCCCGAGGAGCTGTACACGGCCGCGAAAGATCTGCAGGCGCCTTATGACCTCGTGGCGGAGGTGGCCGCCGCCGGCAAGCTGCCGGTCGTTCTGTTCACCGCGGGCGGCCTGGCCACCCCTGCCGACGCGGCAATGATGATGCAACTCGGCGCCGATGGCGTCTTCGTCGGCTCGGGGATCTTCAAGTCAGGCGACCCGGCCGCGCGGGCCGCCGCGATCGTGAAGGCGACCACGTTCCACGACGATCCCGATGTGATCGCGAAGGTGTCCCGCGGCCTCGGCGAGGCGATGGTCGGCCTGAACATCGACACGCTGCCGCCCGAGCAGCACTACGCGGGCCGCGGCTGGTAAAGCTCCTCGCCCGGCCGCCTGGTTCCGCCGGTAACCGCGGCGACCACTGCGAGGGTGTCGGCCAGGTCGGCCAGTGCGATATGCGGCCCGGCCGCCTGCAGGTCAGGAAGCGAGAACTGGCCCGTGGCGACGCCGACCGCCCGCGCGCCGGTGCGCAGCGCCGCCTCAATGTCCAGCGGAGTGTCACCGACGAGCACCGTCGCCTCGCCGCCGAAATCGGTGTGGTACGCGGCGGCCGCACGCTTCCTGGCCAGGGGCACGAGCTCGGCCCTGACCTCATGCTCGCTGCCGTACGCGCCGACCTCGAGGTCGAGGTGAGCGGTCAGGCCGAGCGGCGCGAGCTTCGCCTCGGCCAGCGGCCTGACGTTGCCGGTCAGCAGCGACTGCACGACGCCGGGCAGGCCGGCCAGAGCGGCAATCGCCGCCGCCGCTCCGGGCAGCGCCTTCGCCGACGTCGCGACCATCCCTGTCACGCCGGGCGCGAGCCGGCCGAGCGCCGCCTCGAAGGCGCCGACCTGGCCACGCGGATCCGGTATCCCGGCCCGCGCGAGCACGTCGAGCGCGATCGCCCGGTCGGTCCTGCCCGCCATGTCGGCCCCCTCGGCCGCGGCGGGCAGCTCCCTGCCAAATAGCTCGGCGAACGCGGTCTGGTACAGATGGCGCCCTACGCCATAGGCGTTCACCAGCGTGTAGTCGACATCCCAGAGCACAAGAAAGCTAGACACGTGTCGCGAGGTTACCAGCGCCTGCCGCACCGGCCCGGGGCTAGACTCGCGAAGGTGCCAGGCCGGATCAGGGATGAGGACATCGAGCTCGTCCGCTCCCGTTCGCCGATCGGCGATGTGGTCGGGGAGTACCTGCAACTGCGCAGCGCCGGCGGCGGCTCGCTGAAGGGCCTGTGCCCGTTCCACGAGGAGAAGACCCCGTCCTTCAACGTCACCCCGGCGCGCGGGCTGTGGTACTGCTTCTCCTGCACCGAGGGTGGCGACGTCATCGCCTTCGTGCGCAAGATCGACACGCTCAGCTTTACCGAGGCGGTCGAGCGGCTCGCAGCCAGGGCCGGCATCGAGCTGCGCTACGAACAAGGCGGTCACGTCCCTGGTCAGGAGGTCTCCAGGCGGCGCAGGCTGCTCGAGGCGCACCGAGCCGCGGCCGATTTTTACGCCCAACAATTCCTGACCGCCAGTGCCGGCCCAGCCCGCGAGTTCCTGGCGTCTCGAGGGTTCGAGATCGCCGATGCCCAGAGATTCGGGATCGGCTACGCGCCGGACGACTGGGAGGTCACGACCAGGCACCTGCGCGGCCTGGGCTTCACCGAGGACGAATTGCTGACCGGCGGGCTCGCCGGGCGCGGCCGGCGCGGCCTGACGGACAAATTCCGCGGCCGGCTGATCTGGCCAATCAGGGACCTGAGCGGGGACGTGATCGCGTTCGGCGCGCGCAAACTCTCCGCCGACGACAACGGCCCCAAGTACCTGAACACGCCCGAGACGCCGATCTTCAAGAAGAGCTCCGTGCTCTACGGCGCCGACCTGGCCAAGCGCGACATCGCCCAGGGCAGGCAGGCGGTCATCGTGGAGGGCTACACCGATGTGATGGCCTGCCACCTGGCCGGCATCACAACGGCCGTGGCCACCAGCGGGACGTCCTTCGGCGAGGGCCACATCACGATCCTGCGCCTGCTGATGCTGGACACCGACCGGCTGAACGGCGAGGTGATCTTCACCTTCGACGGTGACGCGGCCGGCCTGCGGGCGGCTGAACGCGCGTTCGGAATGGAAGAACGGTTCGTCACGCAAACCTTCGTTGCCATCCAGGCCGATGGACTTGACCCCTGCGACCTGCGGATCAAGGAGGGCGACCAGGCGGTCCGCGAGCTGGTCGCCAATCGCGTGCCGCTGTACGAGTTCGCTATCCGCAACGCGATCGACCAGTTCCATGTGGATCGATTTGACCCGAACAAGCTGGAAGGTCGCCTCGCGGCGCTGGATGCGGCGGCTGCCGTGATCGCGCGGATCAAGGACGCGGGTCGCCGCAAGACCTACGCGGGTCTGGTCGACCGCTGGCTCGGGCTGATGGACGAAGACCTGGTGCTCAGGCGGATCGGCGAGCACATTGCCGTCGGGCACAAGCGCGGCGACAGCGCGCGGCCAGGATCGCAGCGTCAGTCCGCGCACGAACGTAAGGCGGGTTCCGGCCGCGAGGCAGTCCCGTCAGGGCCGCAGGATTCGCCTGGCCAGCAAGGCGTCCGCGCGCAGGCCGGCCCGATCGACGGCCGCCAGGCCCTTCCCGGCTACGACCAGGCTGATCCGGTCGTCAACCTGGAACGGCAAGCGCTCAAGCTCGCTGTTCAACGTCCCGCGCTGCTCGGCCCCGTATTCGATGCCATCGGCGCCGACGCTTACTCGGTGCCTGCTCACCGGGCGGTCCGCGACCTGATCACCGGATGCGGCGGCGTGGCGACCGCGGGCCCGGTTCGTGAGTGGGTCGATCAGCTGCTCAAGGCGGCGCCGAACGACGTCGCCCGCACGTTCCTCACCCGGCTCGCCGTGGAAGTCATAGAACGGGGTGACGGAGAGCCCGACATCGCCTATGCCGAGCGGGTGCTCACCGATCTGGAGAAGCTGGCCCTGTCACGACAGATCGCGGCCCTGAAGTCGAAGTTGCAGCGGATGAACCCCGTCACCCAGCAGACCGAATATGCCCGGATGTTTGGCGATCTGATTGCCCTGGAACAGCGGGGCAAGAAGCTCTCGGAAGGCGCGGACGGCCCCTGAGAGCGCAGCGGGAGGCGGATCTGGCAGGCCAGGCAGCCACAGATCCTTACCAAGCTCAGGCTGCCGTCAAACTTGCCGTCAGGTGACAATTTTCAAACCACGCGACGCAGCGTAACTGACGCACACTGGTGTCCATGACTCCTGTGCTCACAGCGTCTGCTGATCAGGTCACCGAACTCGTCTCACGAGCGCGGGAGAACGGAACCGTCGCGCTGGCCGACCTTAACGCGGCCTTCGATCACTGCGAACTGATGCCCGATGTCATCGACGACGTGATGAAGATGCTCGCCGAGGACGGCGTCGAGATCGTCGACGCCGGATCCGATGACGCCGAGGAGGTCCGCCGCAACGACGAGCCGGAGCGCGCCCGCCGGTCGGGGACCTCCGACCTAGTGCGGATCTACCTGCGCGAGATCGGCAAGGTGCCGCTGCTGACCGCGCACGACGAGGTGGAGCTCGCCAAGGCGATCGAGGCCGGCCTGTTCGCGCAGGAGATGCTGCAGGGCGGCTGCAAGGTCGTCGGCGCGGGCGCCAACGGCGCCGAGCTTGCCATGATCGCCGAACTGGGCGACCGGGCCAGGCAGCGCCTGATCGAGGCCAACCTGCGGCTAGTGGTATCGATCGCGAAGCGGTACATCGGCCGCGGCTTGGTCTTCCTGGACCTGATCCAGGAGGGCAACCTGGGTCTGATCAGGGCCGTGGAGAAGTTCGACTACACCAAGGGCTACAAGTTCTCGACCTACGCGACGTGGTGGATCAGGCAGGCGATCACCCGGGCGATCGCGGACCAGGCGCGGACGATCAGGATTCCCGTGCACATGGTCGAGACCATCAACAAGATGGCCAGGATCCAGCGACAGCTCCATCAGGATCTCGGCCGCGAGCCCACGCCTCACGAGGTGGCCGCCGAGATGGGCATCCCGATCGACCGGGTCGCCGAGATCCAGCGGATCGCGCAGGAGCCGGTCTCGCTGCAGGCTCCGATCGGCGAGGAAGACTCCGACCTCGGCGATTTCATCGAGGATGCCGACGCCGTCGTGCCGGTAGAGGCCGCGGCATTCATGATGCTGCAGGATCAGCTGGACCGGGTGCTCGACACCCTCTCGCCGCGCGAGCAGCGGATCATCCAGTTGCGGTTCGGCCTCATCGACGGTCATCCGCGCACGCTGGAGGAGGTCGGCAAGGACTTCGGCGTCACCAGGGAGCGGATCAGGCAGATCGAGTCCAAGACCCTGGTCAAGCTCCGCCATCCGGGCCGCGCGCAGATGCTGCGCGAGTACCTGGCCTGAGCAGCGATCCAGAGGCCCGGCCCAAGTGACCGGCCCGGGAAGCGAGCCCGCCTAGCTCAGGTCATGCTGGCCGAAGTCTCCGTTAACCGGAACGAAAGGGCGGCGGTCGTCACTGCCCGTCTGCCTGGGCATCGCGCCGTTGCCGGAAGCGGACGTCGCGGCGGTACCCGAGCGGCCGGAGGCCGTGCTCCGCTTGGTGACCTTGGACGCACTCTTGCGCATGCCCGTAGTGGCCTTGTCCTTGGCCGTCTTGGCCGTCGCCGTGGCCTGGGCCTGCAGGGCGCCCGCGGTCTGCTGCATGGCCGGGCTCTCCGCCGCCTTGCGCGCCAGCTGCTTGAGCTGCTCGTACCGCTCGCGGCCCGCCTGGGCGCCCAGCACATAGCCGATCGCCAGGCCACCTAGGAAACTGATTCGATAAAAGCGCATCTGGGCCTCTCCCCGAGGTCGGGTCGCGTGCCGCAGCCCCTGTTGGCCTGCGCGCGTCGCGGACCGCTGACCCGATTGTCATGCCCGGTCCGGAGATTGTTATGCGCGCGCGATCACCGCCGGGCCGCGGCCATGCGTGCGCATCGGCGCAGGTGCGCTAACCTTGTCCCCGCGGCGCAAACCGCCCGGGAGCCGCATGCCCGGACAGTGCGCACCGTCCGATCCCGCGTAGCTCAATTGGCAGAGCGTCCGGCTGTTAACCGGCAGGTTATAGGTTCGAGTCCTATCGCGGGAGCCAAGAAATCGCAGGTCAGGCCCGGTATGCACCGGGCTTTTATCATTTCGTGCCAGACAAGTGCCAGACACGGCCGCCCGCGTCGCGACTCTGTTCACTTGTACAGTTCGTACATCCGGGTATTCTGACGGCGTGAGTGAACCAGCTGCAGAAATGCCGATCTCCGATGCCCGCGAGCACCTGGCCGATGTCGTCAACCGCGCCGTCTACCGCGGCGAGGCCACGTACCTGACCCGCCGCGGCCGCCGGCTAGCCGTCGTCGTGTCTGCCAGCCATCTTGAGGCCGAGCGAGCCCGTGCGGGGCAGGAAGCCGTCGTCGAAACCTGCCGCCAGATGTGGCTGGCGACGGCCGGCCAGGATGAGGCGACCCGCGCGACCATCCGCGGCTTCCTTGACAAGACGATCGAGGCAGCCGAGGACGTGGCCGACGCCGCGGCCATCGCGGCCGTGCTCGCCGACAATGACTCGGGAGTCGAGCCCAAGCCGTGGGAGCAGGTAAAGGCTGAACTCGGGCTGTGAATGACGACAGCGGCGGAAGCATCACGTACCGCGTGCTCTTCGAGTCCCGCGCGGAAAAGCACCTCGCGCGGATCGACCCGGTTATCCGCCGCCGCATCGCCAAGGCCATCGACGCGCTCTGTACTGATCCTGAGCCAGCGGGATGCATCCCGCTGAAAGGCATGCCGGGTGTCATGCGGTTGCGGGTCGGCGATTACCGGATCGTCTATGTCGTGGCCAGGGACCAGCAGGTCATAGACGTAATCGACATCGACCATCGCAAGGACATCTACCGCAACTAGCTCACACTTGGTCCGGCCGGGCTAGATCGTCGTTAGCGGGGAACCAAGCCGCCGATGAACTTGCCAGTGTTTGCGTCGATGAAGTCCCACTGGGTGCATTGCCAGTCAGGCCGGTTCGACCCGGTGGGACAGACCCGCCGACTGAGCCCGTACACCAGTTTGTTGAGCACCGAGTACACCATGTTGCCCTGGACGATGTTGTTGTGCTCGCATTCAGGGCCGCAGTCCGGGCCGACCGGCAGCGTGTACAGACCAAGCTGCACGGTCACGGAGTCGGGGATCCGGATGTGTTTTCCGGCGTAAGCGTCGACCGCTTCCTGCGCAGTCATTGCGGGAGCGGCATCCGCGGGCGGCGGCGTGAAGACCTCACCTCGGTTATTAGGGTCGAGGATGATCACCGACTTGACGGGGGCAGCGCCGCCAATCGGAACGGCTGAGCTGCTCGCCGTCAGGCTCGCGACTACGCCGCCCGCGACGACCAGGCAGGCAGCGATGACCCCTGCGGCGATGTACGTGCGTCTCATGCTCATTTCCCAGCTGGCTTTGTCGTAGAAGTTGAGAGCCGGCTCGGGTTCGCTTCATGCAGGTAGTGGTGATATGCGCCGATCTGGTCAGCTCCTGGCAGTAGTTATCCTTGTTCGCCAGCTTCGCGCTGTCCAGGGCCGTCGCGGTGTTCCAGCACCCGGCGGCCCCGCATCACCATGAGCCGGCTTCCTCCAGCGACGACGGAGCCATGTGCCGGCGCGGCTGGGAACAGCAGCGCGTCGCGCCTCAGCCAGCCGCGGCAACGCCCCGCCCCCGCCCCGGCCCCGGCCCCGGCCCGCCCAGCCCGGCAACGCCCGTGCCCCCCGGCGCCTGCCCGCCAAGCCCGGCAATGCCCCGGCCCGCCAACCAGCGCCGGCCGCAACCCCCGACCCCCGGCCCGCCAACCAGCGCCGGCCGCAACCCCGGCCCCAACTCTCAAGCTCCAGCACCAGTTCCCACCCCAAGGCCAGCGACAGCAATGGAACCTTGCTGTCGCTGCAACGACATCAGAGTTCCAGCGTTGTCGCTGCGCTGCTCGTGAGCGAACCGCTAGGCAACCGACCTCAGCGGCGCCAGGCCAGCACGGTGCCCGACTGGACGGACGCCGCCGCGTGGTCACGCAGATGGGCTTTCACGGCGGGCATCAAGTGCGGCGGTGCGTCGACCTCAAGAGGCTCAGGCAAACCCGCGGCGAATTGCTCATGGTTGAGCTGATCGAATACCGGCCCGGCTCGGCCCGCGCGGCTCAGCTCAAGTTATGGACCGACAACCTCGGCAACGATCGACTCAACTGCGTCGAAGGGCGCACGCTGGGCACCCTCGATGTGGTGCCGCTCGGCCAGGAACTCCGGTGCGTTGTAGCTCACGGCGACCGCACCGTTCCCGTCCTCCCAGACGAGCATCTTGAGCGGGAGATCCAAACCCGCGATCGGAGCCGCGAGCATTACCGCCGCACCTACAGTCGGCTTCCCGAACATGATGAGTTTCGAGTTGGGCATCTGCACGCCAACTCGTTCGGCAGTGCCGCTGTGATCAATGACCCTGAACAGCGTGAAGCCTCGATCCGCGATCACACGCGTCAGTTGGTCGACGGTCTGTGCGACGGACTTGCTGCTGTGCTTGGTGGTGATCCCGGCCGAAGATTGCGGGTTGTCCGGCATCAGGACTCCTGTTCTCTGGGCCTCCGTTCGCGCATGATCCTGTGCCGCCCACGGTTTCAGAAGGGGTCGTCCGCATCCCCACCGGCCGCCAAGAATCTACGCCTTGTGTAGTACCCGACTGAAGGACACCCGCACGTCGGGCGGCTAGGCGGTCATGCCCGTAGCAGCGTCTGTTGCTGTTCCCCGCTCGCGCATTCCGGACACGGGCATTTGCTCGTGCAGCTTCCTGACCGCCGACAGCGCCACTGCGGCGGCGGCCTCGGGCTTGCGGAGATCGCCGGCCTCGGCGAACGCGCTGACCAGCGCGCGAGAGAGTTCGATCGTCTCGGTCGGCGGATCGGCGAGCCTGGCCCGGACGGCCGGATCGTGAATCTTGCTCGCGGACGACGCGACCTGCCGCGCCCTGCCGATCTGGTCGCGGACCTCTGTCATGGTGATCTCCGACGGCTGCCTGATCCGCGCGTCTACTTGCATGTCCACGTACAGCCCGCGGAGCTTGAGCCGGTCTGAGTCCTGGACGAACGCATGAGTCGTGTTGAGGATCTCCGTCAGCTGGCTGAGTGGCATGTTGGCGAGCCTGGTCGCCGCGCCGGGATTGCTGATGGGCACCACGGCCATCAGCAGGCCCCCGATCTGCTTCAGCTGGTGCCACTCAAGCATCCGCCTGACCGGTGCCTGCGCCCTCAGATTGTCTGGCATCGCCGCGATGGCCACAAGGTTGACCGCCTTGCCGAACTCCTCGACCGCCAGCACCGCGAGGGAGTAGGCCCGCGCATTCCGACCCGCCTCAGACAGCAGCTCAGCGTCATCAAGCAGGCCTTGCGCGTTATTCGCCGATGCCACGGCGTAGGCGAGCAACTCGGCCCCTTTAGCCGCCTTCACGGCCCTGAGATCCATGGTCCTACGGCAACTGGCCGCTTCTGGCGACAGCCTGTGGCCAGGCGGCCGTCCGTCACTGAGCCGACGACGCCGTGAGCAAGTCGCCGACGCGCACCTGCTCGCTCAGCAGGTGACGGAAGCGCTCCAGCTCGCCCGCCACGTATGCGCGGCACAGTTCATGTCCCGCCGGGTAGGTGATCGCGTAGGTTCGCGACGTCTCCTCGCCGAAGAAGCGGATCAGGTGCGCGGCGAGTTCGGGCGTCATCAAGCCCCACCGCTCGAGATAGGCCCGCACCTCGGCCTCGTCGGCACCCCTGTGCAGCATCAGCGCCGCGTTGACCTCCGCCCACCGGCACGGTTCGAGCGCCTGCCTGACCGCTAGCGCGTGGGCGAGGTCGAACTCGACCCCGGCGGCGCGGACGACCGCGGCCAGCGCCGCCCCGCCGGCGCCGCCGAGCAGCAGTTCGGGAGCGAGCTGCGCGATCCCCTCGGCGACGAGTGACTGCGGCGTGGGCACCAGCACCACGGTCTCCTCGAGCAGCCCGCGCTCGCGGACGAGCAGGTGCTCCTTGCAGCAGCGCTCGGCGTGGTGGCCGGGATACGTCTCGTGCAGCGTGAGAATGAGCAGCTCGATGGCTGACATCGGCAAGGTCACGTTCACGGAGATCTGGCTGCGAAGATCACCCTGATAGAAGCAGAACGCCAGCCACGGCTCGTCGCGCACGATCTCGAGTGCGACGCCTTCACCCTCCGGCAGGTCGACCAGGCCGCGCGTCCAGGCCCGCGCCTCGTCGATCACCGCCGCCACCGTCGGCTCGACCTGCTCGGCGGGCACCAGGATCGAGTCCTCCCAGCGCCGGTAACGCTCGGCCAGCGGTCCGCTGCCGGGGAGCAGCTCGCCGATCCGCTCGTGCGCGGCCGCGAATGCGGATTCATCGGTGTGAGCAGGCCGCACCCCGTAACACCCGGCGACCTCGTCAACATACGAGCCGGACTCGCCGGCCAGGACGCCGGCATAGGTGCGCAGCCCGTGCACCTGGTCGCGGAGCCAGCCGTCATCGAGCTCGTCGAGCAGCGCCTGCGCGGCGCCGACGAGCAGTCGCGGGTCAACAGGAGGTACCGCGTCGACCTCGGCGGCCAGCTCGGCAGGCCCGAAGTAGGCGTCGACGAGCCCGTCGACGTGCCGCCCAAGCTGCAGCCCCAGCCGGAGATAGCGCTCGGCGGCGGACTCAGTCACGTGCCGAGACTATGGCGTCCCGCCGCGGCCGTGCGAGCCGGTTTCACAGCGGCTTGGCCATCATGACGTCGTCGACGGGCCGGCCCTCGATCACGAACTCGCCGCGGAGCACTCCCTCGAGCTCGAAGCCGAGCCGCTCGTACAGGCGGATGGCCGCCGCATTCGTGCTGAGCACGCGCAGGCTGAGCTTCGTGCCGCCGCTTGCGGCCGCGAAGGACTCGGCTGCCGTCAGCAGCGCCGCCGCGACGCCGCGCCGCCTGGCCGCCGGATGGACGGCGATCCCCGATACATGGACGACGTGAGCGTTCTCGGGCAGCGGCGTCGGCGGTTTCAGCCTGATATAGCCGGCGATCGCGTCGTCCAGCTCGGCGACCAGATGCGCTTCCGGCGGGTTGGCCGCGTTGAAGAACGGGATGTCAGGGACGGCCGATGCCCGGATCACGGAAGGAAACCCCGATTCGGCCGTCCACGAGATCCGGTCGATCTCGGCCAGGGCGGCCTCGTCCGCCCGCAGGGCCGGGCGAATCTGGACGGCGCCGGCGGTGCTCGACTGCGCACCGTGACGGCGGCGCGGCCTGGACCGTGGCACCGGGCTCTGCGCACCATGACGGCGGCGCGGCCTGGACGCTGGCACCGCGCTCAGCCAGCCAGGCCGCTGGAAAAGGTGTCGGACACGGAACCCCTCCGTCAAGATCGCTATCGGAAGTCTCCGTGCCAAGTTACCGGGATTGCCTGCATCGGGCGCCGGACCGGCGGGGTTCGGGGCATCAGGGGATCAGCAGCGTCCGCAGCACCCGGCCGGCCGCCAGGGCATCGAGCGCCTGGCCTGCCGCCTCCAGCGGCTGGCGGGTCGAGATCAGCTCGTTCAGCAGCAGATCGCCGGTCATGAAGCGGTCGACGAGCACGGGGATGTCCACGGCCGGCCTCACGCTGCCGTAGTTGCAGCCGAGTATTCGCTGATCCGACTCGGCCAGCACGAGGGGCTCGAACGAGGCCCGCGCTCCGGCCAGCGGCAGCCCGACGATGACGGCGGCGCCGCCGAGACCGAGCATCCTGATCGCCTGCTCGGTCGTGCTGGTCAGGCCGATCGCGTCGAACGCGTAGTCGGCGCCGTCCGGCAGCAGGTCGCGCACCTCGCTTACCGGGTCGGCCGCCGCAGCGTCGACCTGGTCGGTCGCGCCGAGCCTGGCCGCGAGCGCCGTCTTCTCACTGCGCACGTCCACGGCGACGATCCGCACGGCGCCGGCCAGCTTCGCGCCCTGAACAACGGACAGGCCGACGCCGCCGCAGCCGATCACGACTACCGTGGCGCCTGCCTCGACGGCCGCCGTATTGGCCACCGCGCCCACGCCGGTCGCGACCGCGCAGCCGACCAGGGCGACCACGTCGAGCGGCGCGTCGGCGCGGATCCGAATGGCACCGGACGCGGGCACGACCGCGTACTCCGCGAAGGAGGAAACGCCCAGGTAATGAAAGAGCCGCCGGCCGCCCGCCGACAGCCGTGAGGTTCCGTCGGCGAGCACGCCGCCCGGCCCGACGACGGTGGCGGCGACCTGACAGCGCGCCTCGCGGCCAGCCAGGCAGTGACGGCACTGGCCGCAGGGAGCGACCCAGGAGAGGACAACATGGTCGCCGGGCGCCAGTCCGGCCACGTCAGGTCCCGTTTCGGCGACCACCCCGGCACCTTCGTGTCCCATCACCAGCGGCGTGGGCACCGGCCAGTCGCCGCGCCGGACATGCAGGTCGCTGTGGCAGACTCCGGCGGCTGCGATCTTCACCAGCACCTCGCCTGGGCCGGGCGGATCCAAATCCACCTGCGCGACTCGGACGGGCTCGCCTGGATTGGTGAAGACGACGGCTCTCACGCAGGGATACCTCCGCTCGCGGCCGGCCTGGCCGGGCCGCAAATCTAGCCGGCCTGGCGGGTGGCGGCTGCCCCGCCACGTGGCACCCGTCGGTGCCTCAGCCACACGTACAGCAGCACGAGCGGGACGGCCAGCCCGCCGACGCCGTAGCACACGAACGCGATCGGACTCGCGATGTGCCCGACCAGCCAGCCGAAGTTCTGGCCGAAGAACCCGGTCACGAACGTCAGCGGCAGGAATACCGTGGCCAGGATCGTCAGCTGCTCGATGGTGGCGTTCTGCTGCACGCTGACCTGGGTCTGCTCGACCGAGATCACCGCCATGTTCGCCTCGAGCACCGTGCCGAGCAGCTCGCGCTGAGCGGCGACCTCCTCGTCGACTAGCAGCACATGATCCCGGACGTCGCGCAGGTACGGCTGCAGTTCTGGCGCCGCCGCACGCTCGATCGTGCCGACCACGCTAATCAGCGGGTGCACGGCACGGTAGAAGTCGGTGGCCTCACGGCGCAGCGAGTAGATCCGCTCGGTCGGCGCCACGGTGCCGGAGAAGACGGTGGCCTCGATCTGGTCGATGTCGTGCTCCAAGCCGGCCACGACGGGCGCGTAACCGTCCACGACCTGATCCAGGATCGCCCACAATGCCGACGAGCTCCCCGCGGTCAGCAGCTCCGGCCGCTGCTCGAGCCGCTGCCGGGCCTCCCGCAACTCGCTCGCCACGCCCTGGCGCACCGTAATCACGAACGTCGGTGCGAGGAAGACGCTGATCTTGCCGAAGTCCACCTCCTCGTCGGCGTCGTCATAGCGGGCTGTCCGCAAGATCACCAGCCGCACGTCGCCGCCATAGAGCTCGACCTTCGGCCGCAGGTGAAAGGTCTGTGCGTCCTCCACGGCCAGCTCGTGCAGGCCGAAGGCGGCCTGCACCTCGGCTAGCTCGGCGGCGCCTGGCTCGAATATCCCGAGCCAGACGAAGCCGCCCTGGCTGCACCTGGCGGCCGCCTCCTCGAGTGAGACCGGCCCCTCTTCCTGGCGGCGGCCGTCCTGGTAGTGAGCGCAATCGATAATCATCGTGGGAACCCCCTCGCAGGAATGATCCGCCGGCATCCAATCAGGTCATGAGTCAGGGGGCGCGGCCGGTGCCGGATCAGCGGACGGTAGCGTCTCGAAATATCGGGGATTGGCGACGGCGAGCCGCGCGACGACGCCGTCGGCCAGGTCCCCGGCCGGCAGCGGGCCGAGTTCTATCTCGCGGGCGACGATGCCGAGCACGTTGGCCGCGACGCGGGCGTGGAAGGCGACCTGACCGCCCGCCGACGGCATCACCTGATCCATCAGGAAGAGCCTGACGGCGTCGAGCAGCTCGCTGGCCGTGGGGCGGCCGTGCGGCGCCGGGGCGGGTCGCGGGGCGCCGTCCGGGCGCGGTCTCCTGACCGCCGCGGCGGCCGCGGCATCGGGGTCGAGCAGCAGCAGCAGATCCCACTCTTGCTCGCAGACCCGGCGCCCGATCGCCGCGAGCTCGACCGAGCGGAGTGCGCCCGACAGGTGGGCCTCCGCCTGGGTCATGCAGATCACGCCCCATCGCAGCGTGCCGAGCAGCTCCCACCAGCGCAGCTCGTCCAGCGTGATGTCGGCCCCGCCTGCCGCACGATAGGCCGCCAGCAGCTGCTCGCGAGTTCCGAGGCCGGCGACGGGCGCGGCGGCGCCGAATCGCCAGGCCTTGACGCACAGCCAGCCGAGATCTTCGGCGGGATTGCCGGCATGGGTGAGTTCCCAGTCCAGCACCGCGCGCAGCCCGTCAGGGCCGACGATGACGTTGCCGAGCCGGAGGTCGCCATGCAGCAGGACCGGATCGCGTTGCGGGGGCGGCGCGGCCGCCAGCTGCTCGACCGCCAGGTCGAAGACCGGGCTGTGCTCGTCGAACGTTGCGAGCGTGGCCTGCAGGTCGGCGAGGGGGTCGGGCCTGGGAAAGTCGGCGGGCGGCTCGATCGCGTGCAGGCGAGCGGCGAACTCGGCGAGCTGGCCGGCCAGCAGCGTGCGCGCCTGGCTGTACTGTTCGTCGCGCAGGATGCGGCGGGCGATCGTCTCTCCCGCCACCCGGCGCATCACCATGCCGGCTGAGCCGAGGCCAGGACCCTCGGACATGAAGAGCAACTCGGGGACCGCGAGCCCTTCCCCGGCCGCGAGGCTGAGCGCGCGTACCTCCCGGTGGATGGCGGCCGGCTCGCTCGGCCTGCCAGGCGGATCCCGCCGCAGCACAAGCTCGGCTCGCGTGCCGTCCGCGCCCACCGCGTCAAACGCCCAGATCTCGCGGGACGCGCCGCCGGACATCCGGGTCAGTCCCTCGATGGAGGCAGGCCGCCCGACCCAGCGCCCTAGTGCGCGGGCCAGGTCGGTCAGCGGCACCGTGGCGGCGTCCATCAGCTCTCGGTCACGCCCTTCGGCGCGCGCTGATGCATATAGCCGAACATGTACCCGGCGACCCGCCGCATCTGGATCTCCTCGGCACCCTCGGTGATCCGGTAGCGCCGGTGGTGGCGGTAGATGTGCTCGAACGGCTTGTGCCGGGAGTAACCGAGCCCGCCGTGCACCTGCATGGCGCGATCGGCCGCCTCGCAGCACAGCCGGTTCGCCCAGTAGTTGCACATTGACACCTTGTCCGACGCGGAGAACGGGCCGCCGGTGTCCATCAGCCACGCGGTCTTGTGCACGAGCGCGCGCAGCATCTCGCATTGCGTCTGCAGTTCCACCAGCGGGAACTGGATCGCCTGGTTGGCGGCCAGTGGCTTGCCGAACGGCCTGCGCTCCTTGGCGTAGGCAACCGACTCGTTGATGCAGTACTGCGCAGCGCCGAGGCTGGAGGCGGCCTGCCTGATCCGGTTCTCGTTGAAGAAGTGCTGGACGACCTGCAGGCCGCGGCCCTCCCCGCCGAACACCGCGCCGGCGGGGACGCGGATGTCATGGAAGCTGACGTGGGCGTGGTCGGTCGGCATGTTGAACGTCCACAAGTACTCCTCGACGGTGAAGCCGGGCGAGGCGACCGGTGTCAGGAAGGCCGTGATGCCGTCGGCATCGCCCGGCGCGCCGCTGGTGCGGGCGAAGATCAAGTCGTGCGAGGCGGCATGTACCCCGGTGTTCCAGGTCTTCTCGCCGTTGATCACCCAGTCCTGACCGTCCCGCACCGCGGTGGTCTCCATGAACGTGGCGTCCGAACCGTGCGCGGGCTCGGTGATCCCGAACGCGAAGCCCTTGCGCCCGGCCGCCAGCCCCGGCACCCATTCCGCCTGCTGCTCGGTGGTGCCGTAGCGGAGCATCAGCAGCAGGCCGACGTTGTTGCCAACGATCATGTGCTCGTTCTGCAGGTCGCAGTGCAGCCCGAGGCCCTTGCTCGCCAGATGCTCGCGGATGATCGCCATGCCCAGGTTGGTGCCGTTCCTGCCGCCGTACTCGGCCGGAAAGGCGTACCGGTAATGTCCGGCGTCGTCGGCCCTGCGCACCACCTCGCGCAGCAAGGCCTCCCAGTCCGCGCTCGGCAGGCCGCCGCGGTCCCAGTCGGTGCGGGCATCCTCGCGCCGGTGATCGAAGAACCGGATGTTGTCGTCGACCCGCTCGAGCGGACGGATCTCGCGGGCGATGAAGGCATCCAGCTCGGCCAGGTAACCGGCCAGCTCGGCCGGGATCTCGAAATCCACGATCTCCCCTAACGTCACCCGCGGCGGGCACGGACACGGGCAAACTACGGCAGCCCGCCGGTACCCGTCTAGCCCGCTAGGACGCGGCGTCGGTCAGCGGTGCGGGCCGCGGCCGCCGTGGCTGCGGCTCCAGCCGCTCACCCTCGTTCATCGCGCTGATCAGCGGCGAACGGGCCAGCCAGAACGCCCCGCCGAAGGCGACCAGCAGGGACAGTGCCTCAAGCGGTCCGGCAGCCCCGCCGGTCTGCAGGTCGTCGCCGAACAGTCCGATGCCGATGCAGATACTCGCCAGCGGGTCGACCAGGACAAGCGTGGACTGGGATGCCACGAGCGGCCCGGCGTGGATGGCGTTCTGGGTCAAGAACACGGCGAGGGCGCCGAAGAACGCGAGCGCGTAGACCTGCCAGTGACGGTATAGGTGGGCCCAGTCCGCGGTGGCGAATCCGGAGACGACCTTCGTGCACGCCGCGGTGAACGCGAAGCTGATCGACGCCGCGGTGCCGAACATGGTCGCTCGCCACCAGCGAGGACCGCGCATGGCGAGGAATACCGTCGCCACGATGATCCCCGCGCACACGCCGCCCGCAACGCCCCATCGCCATCCGGGCGGTGGCGTCATGCCGTACTGCGGCTGGGCGAAGTACAGGAAGCCGGACAGGCCGCCGGCGACGCCGATCGCGCCGATCCACTCCCTGGTGCCGATCGTGAACCGGAACCAGATGGCCAAGATGGCGACCAGGAAGACCAGTTCGGTCGTGAGGATCGGCTGGACCTGCGAGAGCCTGCCGAGGTGCAGTGCGATGGCCTGCACCACGAAGGAGACGATCATGAGCGCGAAGCCGAGCAGCCAGATGCCCCGGCGCAGCGCGTGCGTGAGCAGGCTGAGCCTTAACGTCGCATCGGCCGGCGCGTTCTGCACGCCGAGCCGCTGGAGGACGCTCGTCAGGGCGTTCACCAGCGCACCAGCCAATGCCAGGACATAGACCATCGCGTACCGCCTCCGTCAGCGACGCATGCATCATGCAGGACTCTAGTCCGAATAAGGATTCGAACGGTTGCCCGGCTAGATCTGAGTCAAATATGCCTCAGGCGTGTCGCGGCTGGCTATCTCTTAACAGGCGCGAGGACCCGTGAGCGCGCGCGGCGGCCTCGCTCTGGAATACTCCAGTTATGACCGGATTGCGGGACAAGACTGCCCTGGTGACCGGCGGGTCGCGCGGGATCGGCCGGGCGATCGCCGAGCGGTTGGCAGCCGACGGCGCCGAGGTCGTGTTCAGTTTCGCCAGCAACGCCGCAGCCGCTGCCGATGTCGTCGAGACGATCGCCAGCGCGGGCGGCAAGGCCAAATCGGTGCAGGCTGACCTGGCCGACGCCGCGGCCGCCCGGCGGCTTTTCAGCCAGGCCGAGGAGCTGCTCGGCCCGCTGGACATCCTGGTCAACAACGCCGGTGTCGTGTCCGGCGACCTGATCGCCGACACCTCGGACGAGGTACTCGAGGCGATCCTCGCCGTGAATTTCAAGAGCCCGTTCGCCCTGATCCGCGAGGCCGCGCGGCGGCTGCGGGACGGCGGCAGGATCGTCAACGTCTCCACGCTCAACACTGTGATGGTCGGGCCGCGGATGGCGCCCTACGCCACGAGCAAGGCTGCGCTCGAACTGCTCGGCCGGGTCGCCGCCTACGAACTCGGCGGGCGCGGGATCACCGTCAACTCCGTCTTGCCAGGCGCCACGGACACCGAGTTGTTCCGCGACAACAACCCCGAGGAGAGCAGGAAGTCGCTCACGGCGCTGACCGCGCTCGGCCGGATCGGCCAGCCGGCCGACGTGGCCGATGTGGTGGCCTTCCTGGTCAGCGATGATGCGCGCTGGCTGACCGGTCAGAACATCAGAGCCGCAGGTGGGCTGCTGGCCTGAGCGGCGGGCTGACTTACGCCAGACAGGTGAGTGGGGCACCGCCGTTGTAGGCGACCATGTCGGTGAGCGCGGCGATGAGGTCGATCGGCGCGCCAGGGGCGGCGCCAGCCAGCTCGGCGTAGGCGCGGTGCAGGTTGCCCGCGATCCGCTCGGCGTCCGGCCAGTCGGCGAACCGGCCGAGGTCGGTCTGCGTTGCCGCCTGCAGCGGGGTGAGCCCGGCGTCCCGGGCCGCGGCCGCGGTCCGCTGGACGAACCTCAGGTAGTCCAGCGTGTCGTC
This sequence comes from uncultured Actinomycetota bacterium, assembly GCA_963720595.1. Lineage (GTDB taxonomy): Bacteria > Actinomycetota > Actinomycetes > Streptosporangiales > Streptosporangiaceae > Chersky-822. The sequence continues at coordinate 1,338,484 of CAVRFY010000002.1, forward strand.
GATCGGCTGTTGGCCCTCGAAGACGGGGCCGTGCCCCGGCACGATGATCCGTGCCCCCAGCGGCCTGACCACTTGCTCGAGCACTTCCGCGGCGCCGGCCACCGAGCCCATCAGCAGGAACGGCGTGCCGCCGTTGAAGATCAGGTCGCCGCAGAAGAGCACCGAACGGTCGGGGATCCACACAATCGAGTCGTTGCTGGTGTGCGCCGCCATTCCGACGTGACTGACCTGCGCGCTCACATCCCCCGCATGGAGCGTGATCTGGTCGGCGAAGGTGATGAACGGCGGGTCGAGCGTCAGGTCGCCCCACTCAGGGCCGTCCCAGAACGTCCGGTCGCGCGGCGGGCCGAAGGCGATCGCCTCCGCCCTGGTTCGCTCGTGGCCGATGATAGCGGCGCCCGGAAACAGGCAGTTGCCGAAGGTGTGGTCACCGTGATGGTGGGTGTTCACCACGGCCCGCACGGGGGAGCGGGTGACCTTGCCGATCGCCTCCCGGTACGCCTGCGTGCGCCGCCAGGTGGCGCACGAGTCGATGCTGATGACGCCCTGCGGCCCGGTGAGGAACCCGGTGTTGTTGATCCACCAGGTGCCGTCGGGCTGGATGTAGGCGTAGACATCCGGAGACACCTCGTGCACCTCAGGCGGACCAGGCTCGGTGATGTCGATGCTCACACTGCTCATGAGACCAGCCTGCCAGACGGCTGGCGGGACAGTTGTGTCTTGACGGGCTGGCGGGGCGGAGTGAGGATGAATAGAACGGAAACGAACCGGCCCGGCAATGGCGACCGGGCCTGGGAGGCCCCTGTGAAGGCGTCTGGTCGAGCCCTGGCGGCGCGGCACAGAGTCAGTCAGGTGATAGTTACGTCTCTGCCATTCGGGCTGGCCTATTTATCCTGCTCGGTGCTGCCAGCCGGATTCGGTCATGGTCGCGGCGGCTCGGCATGGCGCCGCGCCGGCGCTCGCCCGACACTGCGCGGTCAGCTGCGATTGAACCATGAACCGGGGTAACGGCGCAGGGCCGCATCCCGGCAGGCGATCCCGATCCGCAGGGCGATCCCGATCCGCAGGCGAGCCCGATCCGAGCAGTACGGTCGCCGGGCGGGCTCTGAGTTCCGCGATGGAGGGAAAATGATGGCTGAGTCAGACCGGCGGGTCCGTGCAAGCGTCCCGACCGTGCGCGTTCGGCCCGGCAGGTCGCAGCGGTTCCGGCGGCGGCTGGCCGCGCTGGGCGGCGTCGGCCTCGCCGCCTCCGGGCTGGCCGCGTGCGGCACGGGCGGCGGCGGGGCGGGCCCGGTGACCCTGACTTATTACCTGTACCCCGACACTTCCGGCGTGACCAACCAGGCGGTCGCTACCTGCACCAAGCAGAGCCACGGCAAGTACACGATCTCCTACCAGCAACTCCCGACCTCAGCGGACGGGCAGCGGCAGCAACTGGTCCGCCGGCTGGCCGCGCACGACAACACGATTGACATCATGGGCCTCGACGTCACCTGGGAGGCCGAGTTCGCCCAGGCCGGCTGGCTGCTGCCGTGGACCGGCAGCAACAAGCAGCAGGCGGAGAACGACACGCTCAAGCCGATGCTGAACACCGCGACCTGGAAGGGCCAGCTCTACGCGGTGCCCGACAACACCAACACCCAGCTGTTGTGGTACCGCTCCGACCTGGTCAAGACGCCGCCGACGACGTGGACGGAGATGATCAACGACTCGATCAGGCTGGCCAAGGAGGGCAAGCCGCACCTGATCGAGATCCAGGGCGCGCAGTACGAGGGTGCCACCGTCTGGTTCAACTCCTTGCTGGCGAGCGCCGGCGGGAGCGTGCTGACTCCGGACGCCGCGCACGTGGCGCTCGGCAAGCCGGCAATCACGGCGCTGTCGATCATGAAGCGGCTGGCTTCGTCGGTCGCCGCTGACCCGTCCCTTGACGTCCAGCAGGAGAACGACAACCGGCTCGCGATGGAGGCGAACACGGCGGCCTTCGAGCTGAACTACCCGTTCGTCTATCCGTCGATGAAGGCCGACAACCCGAAGATGTTCAAGAACTTCAAGTGGGCGTCTCTACCCGTCGGTAATCCCCGGCCAGCCCGCGCACGTGACGATTGGCGGCATCGACCTCGGGCGTCAGCGCGTACTCGCGCTATCCCAAGCTCGCCTTCCAGGCGGCGCTGTGCCTGCGCGACCGGGCGAACCAGCTGAAGGGGCGCGACTGTCGGCGGCGTGCCGCCGACCATCATCAGCCTGTACAGCGATCCCGAAGCTGTTCGGTGGCTACCCGTTCCACGCCGACATCCTCACGGAGCTCGAGAACGCGAGCGTGCGGCCGAAGACGCCGCTGTATCAGGTCGTGTCGATCAACATCTCCCATCTGGTCTCGCCGCCAGCGACTATCAGCCCGCGGAGCACCGAGAAGCAGATGGTCAGCCAGATCAACAATGCCCTGCAGTCGAAGGGGCTGATCCCGTGAGGTGCCGCGAGGCGGCGGTACTGGTCCAGGGGTGCGACCCCCAGGAACCCCCGAAGGCAGGGAAAGGAAGGGGCCGATGAGTATCCAGAGCCAGACGGCCACGGTCAGCGCGGCCGAGCGGGCGCCGGCGGCGCGCCGACGCCAGCTGTCCGAGGGAGCGCGGGCCGAGCGCAGGCTCGGCTGGCTGCTGTGCGCTCCCGCGGTGATCGTGATGGTCGCCGTCACCGCGTACCCGATCGCCTACGCCATCTACCTGTCGCTGGAGCGCTACAACCTCGAGATTCCCAACGCGATCAAGTTCGTCGGCCTCGGCAACTACGGGGCCGTGCTCAGCTCGTCGGTACTGGTGGCATGCGCTCGTCGTCACGCTGCTCATCACGATCATCTCGGTCGCCATCGAGCTCGTGCTCGGCATGCTGCTCGCGCTGCTCATGCACCGGACGATCTTCGGCCGCAACACGGTCCGCACGTCGGCGCTGATCCCGTACGGGATCGTCACGGTGGCCGCTGCCTACAGCTGGCAGTTCGCCTGGACGCCGAGCACGGGTTACCTGTCTGCGCTCTTCGGCAACAGCGCCCCGCTGAGTCATACCGGCCAGGCGATCGCCGTGATCATCCTGGCTGAGGTGTGGAAGACCACGCCGTTCATGGCCTTGCTGCTGCTCGCCGGGCTCTCGCTGGTGCCCGAGGATCTGCAGCGGGCCGCCAAGGTGGACGGCGCGACCGCGTGGCAGCGCTTCACCAGGATCACGCTGCCGCTGATGAAGCCGGCGATCCTGGTCGCGCTGCTGTTCAGGACCCTGGACGCGTTCCGGATCTTCGACAACATTTACATCCTGACCAAGGGCGGCAACAACACCGGCTCGGTCTCGATCCTCGGCTACGACAACCTGTTCAGCGCGCTGAACCTGGGCATCGGATCGGCCATCTCGATCCTGATCTTCATCTGCGTGGCCATCATCGCCGTCCTGTTCATCAAGGGCTTCGGCACCGCGGCTCCCGGCACGGACACTGGAAGAAGGTGACGGCCTGATGGACGGCAACGACGGCCGCAAGAAGGTCGGCTGGGGCAGCGGCGAACACGATCGCCGTCGCGCTCACGCTGATCCCGTGCTGTGGATCGTGTCACTGTCCTTCAAGACCCCGGCGTCGGGATCGTAGACGCGAGCTTCTGGCCCAAGCAGTGGACCTGGTCGAACTACAGCGGCATCCTGCAGAGCTCGCAGTTCATCCGGCCGCTGCTCAACTCGATCGGGATCGGCGTGATCGCGACGTCATCGCCGTGCTGCTCGCGTCGATGGCGGCCTACGCGGTCGCCAGGCTCGACTTCCCCGGCAAGCAGGTGCTGATCGGGATGGCGCTGCTCATCGCCATGTTCCCGGCAGATCTCGCTGGTGACCCCGATGTTCAACATCGAGCGCGCGCTCGGGCTGTTCAACACCTGGCCAGGGCTGATCATCCCGTACATCGCGTTCGGCCTGCCGCTCGGCATTTACATCCTGTCGGCGTTCTTCCGGGAGATCCCGTGGGAGCTCGAGAAGGCGGCGAAGATGGACGGGCCACGCCCTTCCAGGCGTTCACGAAGGTGATTGCCCCGCTCGCCGCGCCCGGCATGGTGACCACGGCGATCCTGGTGTTCCTGTTCTGCTGGAACGAGTTCCTGTTCGCGATCTCGTTCACCTCGACGATCGGCGCGCGCACCGCACCTGCGGCGCTGGCGTTCTTCAGCGGCAGCTCGCAGTTCACCTCGCCGACCGGGCCGATCGCCGCCGCGGCTGTCGTCATCACCATCCCGATCATCATCTTCGTGCTGTTCTTCCAGCGCCGGATCGTCGCTGGACTGACTTCCGGCGCGGTAAAGGGCTAGCGACATAAGGAGAAACAGTGGCTGACATCGTTCTTGACCAGGTCACCAAGCGGTTCCCTGACGGCGCGCTGGCCGTCGACAAGATCAGCCTGGACATCGCCGACGGCGAGTTCGTGATCCTGGTCGGCCCGTCCGGCTGCGGGAAGTCGACGACGCTGAACATGATCGCAGGCCTGGAGGACATCACCGAGGGCGAGCTGCGCATCGGCGGCAAGGTGGTGAACAACAAGGCGCCGAAGGACCGCGACATCGCGATGGTCTTCCAGAGCTATGCGCTCTACCCGCACATGACGGTCGGGGAGAATATGGGCTTCGCGCTGAAGCTCGCGAAGAACCCGCAGAACGTCATCGACGAGAAGGTGAACGAGGCGGCGCGGATCCTCGACCTCACCCAGCACCTGGACCGCAAGCCTGCCAACCTGTCCGGCGGCCAGCGGCAGCGGGTCGCGATGGGCCGGGCGATCGTGCGGGATCCTGCGCGTTCCTGATGGACGAGCCGCTGTCCAACCTGGACGCGAAGCTGCGCGTGCAGATGCGGACCGAGGTGTCCAGGATCCAGCGGCGGCTCGGCACCACGATGGTGTACGTGACGCACGATCAGACCGAGGCCATGACGCTCGGCGACCGGGTCGCCGTCATGCGCAATGGGCTGCTGCAGCAGGTCGGATCGCCGCAGGAGCTATACGAACGGCCGGACAACCTGTTCGTGGCCGGCTTCATCGGCTCGCCCGCGATGAACTTCATGCCTGCCACCATCGACGCGGGACGTCATGCGGACGCCACTGGGTGATATGCCGCTGAGCGGCCGGATGCAGGCAGGCACTGGAGCGGGCCAGCGCGCCGAGGGACTGATCGTGGGCATCCGCCCCGAAGACTTCGAGGACGCCTCGCTCGTGACGCCCGATGCCACGCGAGGATGGCGTGGGGTTCCGCGCCACGATCGACGTACTGGAGTCGATGGGCTCCGACGTCTATGTCTACTTCAGCAAGGAGATCGAGCAGGGCGTGGATGCCGCGGAGCTTGCCGAGCTGGCCAGGGACTCGGGCCGGGCAGACACCGGCGGGAGCGGTGACACGGTGGTGGCCAGAATCGATGCGGCAACGCGGATCCGCGAGGGTGACGAGGCCGAGCTGTGGGCCGACCTTCGGTCGATGCACCTGTTCGACCCGGCAACGGGTCGCAACATCACCCTCGACGATGTCGGCGGCACTGGCGGGACGAGCGCAGTCGTCCCGACGAGCGGGACCACTGACGGACCGGCGAGCTTGACCACTGACAATGCTTGACGTCCTGCTGTAGAGCCGGGCTGCGGAGCGAAATCAGCTGACTCCATCCGATGAGTGTTACCTGAGGTCGCTCTGCAGGCGCGCGATGACCTCGTCATTCCAGTCGTGTGTGCGCATCAGCCGGTACCGTTCGCTGGCAACGCGCAGATAGGCCTCGGCGTCGGTCCGGCCGCCGATCAGGTCGGCCGCTCTCAGCATCCGCAGGACGGGGACGTACTCCTCGGCCCACCAGCGCCTGGCTACCTGCTCGCGGTCGATGAACTCGAGCTCGGCCTGCATGCACCGGAAACCCCAGGCCTCCACGCCCTCGCCGAGCTCAGCGTAGCACCACGGATCCGTGAAGATGATCTTGGTATAGGCCTGCGGCGGCAGCGGCACGCGCGATCTGAACATACGCTCGCTGCTCTTCATCAGCAGGTCTCGGCGGCCGCGAATTCCGCCCGCCGGCACGGCTGTGAGCACCTCGGTCACATACGCGTCGATCGTCTTCTGGCCGGTGGCCATCGCGATCGATACCCGGTGATGCCCGTCATTGACGAAATGCAGCTGGTCGATCCGGTACACATCGATCGGCGGGAACGACTCGCCGCGCCGCTGCGCCAGGGCCAGCCTCTCCCAGCGCTCCCGCATCCGTCCCGAAGTCGGCCGGAAGTGCCGGTCGAAATCGCGATGGGAGTCAACCGTGCCTACCACGGTGTCGAGCCGGATGGATCGCAGGCCGAGCTCACGCTCGCCGCGACGGCCCAGAGCGCTGACTACGTCGTCGAACGGCAGGATCAAGTTGACATCGTCCGGCTCGCGGTGGAGCCGGTAAGCCAGCCTGGCGAGGATCTGGCGGCGCCTGGCACGGATGAAGTCGTTCTCCGCGTCCGCCCTGGGGAATCCGGTCTCAGACGGCATGCCGGTAACCCCCGCGCAGTTCCAGCAGTCCCGAACCTGGCGTGATGTCGAGCAGCCGCCAGCCCGGCAAGCACCTGACGCCCATTCAGACCGCCACTTCCACGCCGCGCTCGCGCAGCGCGGCCTCCGCCCGGTAAATGTCTGCTTGCCTGGCCATATCGCCGCCGGGTGGCGGGCTCACGCCGACCCGCAGGCAGGTGCTGCCCAGCAGGTCCAGGTACGCGCCGCGCAGGGCACGCAGGCGGTGCTGCCTCGCCGGGCCGCGCGGGGTGTTCTCGGTCGCCTCGAGCTCGGCTCGCAGCCGCCGCAGCCTGGTCACGAGGCGCTCCATCGGCTCCGGAGGCGGCGGCCGCAGCCGTGACTCGGCGAGGCGGCGGTAGCCGCGCACCGTGAACACGATCGCGTATCCCGTGATCGTCGGGAGCAGCACCGCCAGCGCGAACAGCCCGAGCCGGCCCATGTCATCCATAGTCGGCCGGGGTGCCGTGGGCAGGCAAGGCACCATGAAACCTGACTGCCATAGTTAATGACGGTAATCGGCAGGAATCCCCGGATGCCTGGAGGAGCAGAGCATGGATCGCCGATGGTGGCAGGGCGCGACACTGTACCAACTCTACGTCCGGTCCTGGCAGGACTCCGATGACGACGGATACGGTGACCTCCGCGGCATCATCGCCAGGCTCGACTATCTGGAATGGCTCGGCGTAGACGGCATCTGGCTATCGCCGACCATGCCGTCCCCCGATGCGGACTGGGGTTATGACGTCAGCGACTACCGCGGCGTCCATCCCGAGCTCGGCACCATGGCCGACCTGGACGAGCTGATCGCGGCGGCCGGCGGGCGCGGCATGCGGGTGCTGCTCGACCTGGTGCCCAATCACACGAGCAGCGCGCACCCGTGGTTCGTCGAGTCCGCGTCCAGCCGGCAGAGCCCGCTGCGTGACTACTACGTGTGGGCGGACCCGGCGCCAGGCGGCGGCCCGCCGAACAACTGGCTGGATTTCACCGGGCACCCCGCATGGCAGTGGGATGAGCGGAGCGGCCAGTTCTACCTGCACAACTTCCTGCCCGCTCAGCCCGACCTGAACTGGTGGCAGCCGGCCGTGCACGAGGAGTTCAGGCAGATACTTCGGTTCTGGTTCGACCGCGGCGTCGCCGGGTTCCGCATCGACGTGGCGCACGGCCTGTACAAGGACGCCCTGCTGCGGGACAACCCGCCCGCCGAGTCGGACGGCCCGCTGGCCGGCCGGTTCGGCCTGCGGTCGGAGTACAACGAGAACCGGCCAGAGGTACATGCGGTCTACCGGGACTGGCGCGCGATCGCGGACCGGTACGCGCCGCCGCGCCTGCTGCTCGGCGAGACGTGGGTCGGCGAGCTTGGGCAGCTCGCCGCCTTCTACGGCGCCGATGACGAACTGCAGCTGGCGTTCAACTTCCCGTTCGTCTTCGCCGAGCTTCGACGCCGGCGACCTCGCGGCGGTCGTGGCAAGCACGCTCGCCGCGCTGCCGGCGGGCGGGTGCCCGGTCTGGACCGCGTCCAACCACGACGTCGGCCGCTTCCCGAGCCGCTGGTGCGGCGGGGACGAAGCGATGATCAGGCTCGCGCTGCTGGTGCTCGCTACCCTGCCAGGTGCGCTGGTGCTGTACTACGGAGACGAGATCGGCATGACCGACGTCACCGTCCCGCCCGAGCTCGCCAGGGATACTCTCGGCGGCGAGAGCGCCAGGCCGGGCCGGGACCGGGCCAGGACGCCGATGCAGTGGGACGACTCGCCGAACGGGGGGTTCACCGCCGCCGGAGTTCGCGGCTGGCTGCCGTCAGGGGATGCGGCGGCTCGTAACGTCGCCGCCCAGCGCACGGACCCTGGCTCGGTGCTCTCGTTCTGCCGTCGGCTGCTGGGGCTGCGCCGGGCGGAGGCGGGCCGCCTCGGCGCATACCAGCGGCTGCCCGCGCCGGCCGGGGTATGGCACTACTCGACCGGCGGGCTGGCCGTCGCGGCGAACTTCACCGGACGCAGCCTCAGCTTGCCCGGGCCGGCCGGGGAGGTGCTGCTGTCCAGTTCGCCCGGGGACGTGCTGCTGTCCAGCTCGCCCGGCCGTGCGCGCGACGACCAGCTCACGCTGGCGCCGTGGGAAGGCCTCATCTCCGCCCGGCAGCGATGAGCTCGCCGAAGCCGTAGTCAAGCGCCGGGTCTGGCGCCAGCGAGATCTCGTATTCGAGGAAGCTGCCGTCGCGGCCGACAAGCGTCGCACTCAGCTGGCGCAGCAGCCGGGCCACCCCTGCGTTGTCGGCGGTGACCAACGCGGTGAACCGATCGATCCCGGCTTCGCGAGCTCGGTCCGAGAGTCCCGCCATGAGTTCGCTGCCCAGGCCCCGGCGCTGCCAGTCGTCCACGATCGCTATGGCGACCTCGGCGGATGTCGCGTCGTTGGCCGACCTGACGTAGCGTGCGATGCCCACGCCCTGGCCGTCTGGGCTCAGTGCGCCGAGCGCCTCATGGTCGTGGTGGTCCAGATCGGTCAGGTAACGGATCTCCGCTGCCGACAGCCGCGCCTTCGGCGCGTGGAACCGCAGGTGCCTGGACCGGGCGCTCAGCCGGGTGAAGCCGTCGACGAGGAGCCCAGCATCGGCCGCTAGGACAGGCCGGATCAGTACCCTCGAGCCGTCGCGCAGTCGCACGCGCTTCGCGGCGCGGACCTGGCCGGCCGACCCTCGGCCCGCGCTGCCCGGTCGGCCAGCCGCCGTTCGCGCGTGGCCCGCTTGACCTGGCTGGCCACTTCGGCCTGCGCGCGGAACGCCCGACGGCGCTCGCGCGCGACTGCAGCGCTGACGTGATCGCTGAGCATGTGATCCCCCTGAAGGATGATGTGCATTACGGTCGGCCGCTGGGCGACATGTGCCCCTGGTTGCCCGCTTCGCGGCCCGCGTATATCCACGTCCGCCGCTTGAGATGGTTCAGCAGGGCCGCATCCTGAGGGGCCCTAGCGGGTCCGCGCGAACCGTACTGGCAGACTTGCGGCGCGCCCGCCGTGGCGCCCGCTACCCTCGGCTTCTGGGTGCGTCATGGCTGCATCCGGCTGACACCGCGACGGGCCGTCGGAGGTCCGGACGGGGCCCAGGCGCACCGGATCAGTGATGAGGATGGATCAGATCGAAGACGACGACTCCGATCACAAAGGCCAGAATAAGGGCGAGGATGCCATTATGGTGTCTTGACTTACGGTAGCCGGGGAGCTTCCTCTTCGTGGACTTGACGTCGCCGTGGGCGGCAATGGAGCGGTTCGCGAACCAGCCCAGAGCGCAGCCGGCGCCCAGGAATATGAGTACCAGTCCATAGGAGGCCGAACTCATCGGATGCCTCTCTCGCCCTGTCGGTCCGCCCAGGTCAGCTCGACTGTTGACCCCAGTGCTATCGGAGAACTTTCGCGCCGGAAACCCTATCCTCCCGGATAATCGCCCAAGCGCAGGTAATGCCCTGATCATTACGAAGCAATATTTTCCGTACTAAATATCGCAAGAAGGAAGAAGGGTCGCATGAACGAAGCACTCACTGCCGAGACCGTGATGATGAAAAGTCAGGACGGTACCGAGATAGAGGCTTACCTCGCCAGGCCGGACGGCAAGGCAGCCTTTGGCGGCGTCGTGGTGATCCATCACCTGCCTGGATACGACTCGTCCACGAAGGAGATCGCCAGGAGGTTCGCCGCCCACGGCTACGCGGCGATGATGCCGAACCTCTACTACCGGGACTCGCCGGGCGCCAGCCCCGACGACGCGGCCGCGGCGGCCCGCGCCAAGGGCGGCGTCCCCGACGAGCAGGTAGTCAGCGACGTCGGCGGCGCGGCCGGATACCTGCGCGGGCTGGCGGGCGCCAACGGCAAGGTCGGCGTGATCGGCTACTGCTCGGGCGGGCGCCAGACATTCCTGGCTGCCTGCAGCCTGCCGTTCGACGCGGCGGTGGACTGCTACGGCGGTGCCGTCGTGCACGTGCCGCAGGGCGCTCCGGCGAGCATGAAGCCGCTGATCGGGCTGGCGGACAACTTGTCCTGCCCGCTGCTCGGCCTGTTCGGAGCCGACGACCAGTTCCCGCCCCCGGCCGAGACGGCCGAGCTCTCCCGCACGCTCGACGAGTTCGGCAAGCCGCACGAGTTCCATACCTTCACCGGCGCCGGGCACGCGTTCTTCTCTGTCGACCGCGCCTCCTACCGGGTCGAGGCGGCCGTCGAGGGCTGGGACAAGATCTGGGCGTTCTTCGGCCAGCACCTCGCCGGGGAGGGCTAGCCATGTGCACCTATGCGACGGAGCACGTGCCGGCGACCGGCAGCGGCAAGGGCGCCGACGGCTGGTTCCGGCTGAGCGAGGTCAGCGTCTACCTCGATCATCCGGCGCATGCCCTAGCCGACCACACGCTGAACATCGACTTCATCAACCCCGCCAGGGGCCCGTCGGCGCGGGTCGCGGTCGAGCTGACGGCGGAAACGGCACGGGCCCTGGCCAAGGCGATCGAGTCGACGCTGGCGGCCGCGCCGCCTGGCCTGGCGTGACGGGATTGCCCGGCGCGAGCCGTTAAAGAATGTCGGTAGGTAATGCCAGTATCTAGGACATGAAGTTCATAGTGGGACGGGAGGCGCTGGGCGACGCTGTGGCGTTCGTGTCCCGCGCGCTCCCGTCCCGGCCGGTCGTCCCCGTGCTGTCCGGGCTGCTGCTTGAGGCGGCGGCGGACGGGCTGACGCTGTCGTGCTTTGACTACGAGGTGTCGGCGCGGGTGAGGGTCGACGCCGAGGTCGCCGAGCCGGGTTCGGCGCTGGTACCCGGCCGGCTGCTCGCCGAGATCACCAGGAGCCTGCCGGCCGGGCCTGCGGAGTTCAGCGGCGACGCCGACATGGTCAACCTGATCTGCGGGCGAGCCGAGTTCGGGCTGGTCTGCCTGCCCGCGCAGGACTATCCGGCGCTGCCCGAGGCGCCCGGCCCGGTCGGCGTCGTCGACGGGGGACTGCTGGCCACGGCGGTTGCCCAGGTCGCCGCGGCGGCCAGCCGCGACGACACGCTGCCGATGCTGACCGCGATCTGCCTCGATATCGGCGGCGACGTCCTGACGCTGGCGGCGACCGACAGGTACCGGCTGGCCGCGCGCGAAGTGACCTTCACCCCGGCCGAGCCTGACCTCAGGGCGATCGCGCTGATCCCGGCCAGGTTCATGGTGGAGGCGGCCCGCGCCTTCGTCGCCGGAGTACCGGTGACGATGGCGTTCGGCAGCCAGGCGGGCCAGGGCGATCCGGCGCGGACCGGCGCACCGGGCGGCGCGCCGGATCCGCCGCGGCCGGCCGAGGGCCTGGCCTGCTTCGAGTCGGGGGACCGGCGGCTGACCGGCCGGCTGATCGCCGGGGAGTTCATCAAGTACCGCAACCGGTTCGGCGACGAGTTCGGCTGCCAGGCGGATCTGCCGGCCGGGCCGCTGATCGAGGCCGTCAGGCGGGCGGCGCTGGTGGCCGAGCGGGCCGGGCCGGTCCGGCTGTCGTTCCGGCCCGACCAAGTAGTGATCGAGGCGCACGCGGAGGGCCGGGCCCGCGCAGCCGAGACGGTCACCGCCGACTTCGCCGGCGACGAGCCCGTCATCTCGTTCAATCCGCACTACCTGCTCGACGGGCTGACGGCTGCGGCCGCGGGACAGTATGCCGGAGCTGGCGCGGCGGCCGGTGCCAGCGCGGCGGCCGGAGCCGGCGATGAGCTGGGTGCCGATGTGGGCGCAGGCCGGATCCGGCTCAGATTCAACAGCCCGGCCAAACCCGCGTTGATTACCTGGGTACCTGCAGTCGGGGCGGAGGAGCCAGCCGGCGGGCCGGCGTTCCGGTACCTGCTGGTCCCGCTGCGCGTTCCCGAGCGCTCATGAGCGGGCGCTCGGCGGCCCGGGACCTCGCCGCGGCGGCGGTGCTCAGAACGGCCAGCGGCGGCCGAAACTCAGAACGGCCAGCGGCGGCCGAACCCGCCAAGCCAGCCACGCAGCCTGCGCAGCAGCCCACGGCGCCCGAACAGCAGCAGGGCTAGCACGAACCACACCGACCTGGACAGCGCCATGCCGAACAGGGCGACCGGAAGCAGTGTGGCCACGACGGCTAGGGCCAGGACGATGGTGATCAGGCCGGCCATGGCAGCGAAACCGGATCGCGGCTGCTGGCGCGGCTTGCCGTCCGCTCCGGTCCCGCTGCCACCGGGCGCTCCGGCCCGCCAGGCCGGCGCGCGCGCTCGCCGGGCGCCGCCCGTGCTGCCTCGCGAGTCGGCCGGCAGGCCGCCAGGCGATGTGCTGACGTAGGGGAGATCGTGGGTGACGGCGGACAGATCGCCTTCCGTCTTGGCCGCGAAGACAGCGCCCAGCCTGTGCTGGAATTCCTCCAGCGTCAGCCGTCCCGCGGCGAAGTGCTCGCGAAGGCCCGCGGCGGTCGCCTCGCGCTCGGCATCGCCGATTCTCAGGCCAGGTGCAGGCGCCATCTGTTCCTCCGGTGTTCGTGCGGCCGACGGCCAACGCTAAGACGATATATCGCAAGTGAGCCGGGGGCAAGCGGACCGGCCGGCGCACTGGTGCAGCTCGGCGCCGTCGCTCGTACAGGGGCCGCCGTTGGGGCCGCCGCCGTCGTTCGGGTCAGGTCAGCCTCGTCGGCGACGGGGCCGGCACTCAGCCTGGGCCATTACTCGAGGTCGTCGGGGTGAGCACCACTAGTGCAGCGGCATCGGCGGAACCCTGATGTCGCTGGGGCGGCAGTAGGGTTCCGGTGCTGTCGCTGGACTTAGCGCTCGCCTTCCAGTCGCTGGCGGTCTCGTCGCGGCCGTGAGCTGGGGGTCAGCCTCGTCGCTGACGGGGCCGGCACTCGGCCTGGCTCGTTACTCGAGGTCGTCGGGGTGAGCACCACTAGTGCAGCGGCATCGGCGGAACCCTGATGTCGCTGGGGCGGCAGTAGGGTTCCGGTGCTGCGCTGGACTTAGCACTCGCCTTCGCAGTCGCTGGCGGTCTCGTCGAAGCCCGGGCCGGCCACGCAGCCGCTGGCGGTCTCGTCGCAACCACGGGCGGCGGCCGCGGCGGCCGCGACGATCGCGGCGCTGATCTCGCCCAAATGCCCGATCTGCTCCGCCGTCAGCGCATCGATCAGGACCGTGCGCACCTGGTCGACGTGGCCGGGGGCGGCGGCCGCCAGCACCCCGAACCCCTCGTCGGTCAGCTGGGCGATCTGCCCGCGGCGGTCGGTCGGGCATTCCCGCCTGATCACCCAGCCGCGCTCCTCCAGCCTGGCCACCGCGTGCGACAGCCTGCTCTTGCTGTAGGACGAGGCCCTGGCTAGCTGCGTCATCCGCAGCGCGCGGCCCGGTGCCTCCGACAGGTGCACCAGGATCTCGTAGTAGCCATGGGGCATCCCCGAGTCCCGTACTAGCTGGGCCTCGGTGGCGGCGAACACGGACTCGCACGCCTGGACGAACAGCCGCCAGATGCGCTGCTCCTCGGCAGTCAGCCAGCGTGTCGTCGTCGTGTTCATGCCTCAACTGTACCCGATCTAGTTGAACGTTTGACAACATACGGCGGCCGTGATACTAGTTGATTGTTCAACAAAGCCGGGGCGATCCCGGCCACAGACTCAAGTGAACAAACGGAGCGAGACATGACCATGACCCAGGCCGGTACGATCCCCGGCTACGTGGCAGGTACCTGGACCATCGACCCCGTGCATTCGGAGGTCGGGTTCTCCGTGCGGCACATGATGGTCAGCAAGGTGCGAGGCAAGTTCACCAAGTTCTCCGGGCAGCTAGTGACGGGGGACGACGTGCTCGCATCGAGCGTGACCGCGGAGATCGACCTGTCCTCGATCGAGACGGGTGCCGAGCAGCGCGACGCGCACCTGCGGTCGCCTGACTTCTTCGACACCGACAACCACCCGCTGATGACCTACCGCTCGACCGGCATCCGCGCGACCGGTGACGGCTACGTCGATCGACGGCGAGCTGACGCTCAAGGGCGTGACCAAGAGCGTGCCGCTGGCGCTCGACATCAACGGATTCGGCCCCGACGCGTACGGCGGCACGAGGGCCGGGTTCACCGCCACCACGGAGATCAACCGCCAGGACTTCGGGGTGAACTGGAACGCCGCGATGGAGACCGGTGGCGTCGTGGTTTCCGACAAGGTCACCATCGCACTGGAAATCGAAGCGGTCCTGCAGGCATAACGCCTGGCAAGCGGGACCGGGGCCCGGGCGAGCCGCACGGCTGCCCGGGCTCCGTCATGCCAGCAGGGACGGCAGGTCCTTGCGGTGCTTCTTCAGGTAGTCCAGGTACAGGGGTCGCAGCGCGTCGGCGACGTCGGTATCGTCCGCGTCGATCGTGTCGCCGATCAGCGCCGACAGGTGCAACGCGTCGGCTCCGGCGTGATCGGGGTGCCCGGCGATCGCCTCGCCCGCGGGCAGGGCGCGCAGCAAGTCCCACAGAAACGCCACGTCGAGATGGTGCCGTGCCCGCCGGACCGCAAGGTCGTGCAGCTCGCGCGAGGGAAGCGCATCCAGATCGTCCAAGTCGCTCATGTATGCACCCTACCGGCGGGCGTGGCCGGTCAGCCGCCTACCGGCGGGCGTGGCCGGTCAGCCGCCTACCGGCAGGTCGGGCCGCTCAGCCGCGCCGCACGGCGGTGTCGAGCAGACCGAGCGGGGGAGAGCCGAGCTCGAGCAGCGCGGTGTGGAACCGCAGCAGCGAGAAGGCGGAACCCCACGCCGCCCTGGCCCGGTCGCGCAGCGCCATGATCTCCAGCTTGCCCCAGGTGTATCGGCCGTAGGTCGGGTCGAAGGTTGCCCGGCTCGCCTCGGCGAGCGCCGCTTGCCCGGACAGGTGAGTGTCTGACTCGAACCGCCTGGCGCCGTCCGCCACGGTCAGGCCAGCCGTGTGAAGGCCGATCGCGCAGGCCAGCCTGGTGACGCGGACCAGCGCCTCCAGCCAGACACCGATCGCGAACCGCGGGTCGTCGGCGCAGAAACCCTCCTCCACGCACAACTCCTCCGCATAATGCGCCCAGCCCTCGACGAACGCGCCGGAGTGCAGGGTGCGCCTGACGTCGGTCGGTGCCCGCCGGATGGCCCTGCCATGCGAGAAATGGCCGGGTGCGACCTCGTGCACCGTAATGCCGGGCAGCGTCGTGTCGCTGAACACCTCGAGCCACTCCTCGGCTTCGCTCTCCGGCCAGCCGGGGTCGGGCGGGGTGATGTAGTACCGCGATGGTGCGTCAGGCTCGCCTGGCGCTGCCGCGGACATCATCGCCATCGCCCAGCGCCGCGATTCGGGCGCCAGCAGCACCAGGCACTCGCCGTCGTTATATGGCAGCAGGCCGGCCTTCGTGGTGAAGTCGATTGCCCGGCTGGTCCAGGTTCGCGCGGCCGCCAGGACGCCGTCGGCGTCGGGGTGCTCGCGGACCAGTTCGCGCGCCACCTGCAGGGCCGGGCGACCGGGATCGACCAGCGCGCAGCTCTCGGCGAGCCGCTCGCTCAGCCGGTCCCGCTCGGCGTCGGCTCGCTCGGCGAGCCTGCCGAGGTCGACCTCGATCCCCTCGGCGCTGCTCATCAGCGCGGACAGCGCGGGGCCGCCGAGGGCCGCGTCCGGGTCCCCGGTCTCGGCGGCCTGCTCCAGGTGGCCGACCAGCCGGGCGGATGCGGCCAGGGCCGCGTCCGCAGCCTGCGCGCCGATGCCTGGCGGAATGCCGGCGGCGAGGCCGCGGGCTGGGCCGACCAGCGCATTCGCCACCGGGGCGGTGACCGCGTCAAGCGCGGACAGCGCAGCGTCGGCGGCCTGCGGCCAGGCCGCCAGATGCGCGGCTTTGGCCAGGTCGCGCTGCTCGCGCGGCGCGTACTCGCGGTCATAGCAGGCCAGGTCCATGTTACCGATGTGGAAATACGGGTTGCTGCGGTGCAGTTCGAGCTCGCCAAAGCTGACCTGCGCCGCGCGCTCGAAAACGGCGAGATGGGCGTCGTCGTGATCGTCGGCGAGCGGTTCGCCCGCCGCGGTCGCGGCCAGCGCGCTCAGGCCCGCCCGGACGCCGTCCGGCGAGAGATCCTGGATCGCGCCGTCGTACTCGTGCCGGCCGCAGTACTCGCGCACCTCGGCAACGGACAGGTCCCAGACCGCGCGAAGCCGCGGATGGATGTCGGTCATGCGCGGCAATCTACCCGGACCCGCGGTCACGACGGGGTGAAGCCAGGAATGCCCGTTCCCTGGGTGTACCCGTGTCGAGGGCGGCACCAACCACGTGGCCGGGTCGCGAGGCGCGACCGGATGCCGCCGAGGCGGGCCGATCTGGCCGCGGAATATCCTGCTTTCAGGGCCCGCAGCGTACAAACACGGCGTGTGCTCAAGTGATTACAACCCGAATCGGAGTCGCCAGTGGCCGGTGTTCAGGAGTTCACTACCAGGCCGGAGCTGGCCGGCACATTCGGCATGGTCGCCTCGACGCACTGGCTGGCCTCGGCGGCCGGCATGGCGGTGCTCGAGGCTGGCGGCAACGCCTTCGACGCCGCCGTGGCGACCGGCCTGGTTCTGCAGGTCGTCGAGCCGCACCTGAACGGGCCGGGCGGCGAGGTTCCGGTCATCGGCTATAGCGCCGCGGACGGCGGCCCCTTCGTGATCGACGGCCAGGGCCCGGCGCCCGCCGCGGCGACGCTGGCCGCCTTCGAGGCACTGGGCATCGACCTGGTGCCGGGCAACGGCTTGCTGGCCGCGACAGTACCGGCCGCGTTCGGGGCCTGGATGCTGCTGCTGGAGCGGTACGGCACGATGCGGCTGCGCGACGTCATGACGTACGCGATCGGCTACGCCGGCGACGGCTACCCGATGCTGCCAGGTGCCAGCGCGGCGGTCGAGGCCATGGCGCCGACGTTCACCTTGCACTGGCCGACGTCGGCCGAGATCTACCTGGGCGCGGGCACGCCGGCACCGGGGAGCCGGTTTGCCAACAAGGCGCTCGCGGAGACTTACAGCCGGGTGCTGTGCGAGGCCGAGGCGGCAGCCGAGGACCGTGATGCGCAGATCGAGGCGGCCAGGCGGATCTGGTACGAGGGCTTCGTCGCCGAGGCGATCGACGCGTTCGTGGCGCGGGCGGAGATCATGGACGTGACCGGGCGGCCGAATCGCGGGCTGCTGACGGGCTCCGACCTGGCAACCTGGCGGGCCGGCGTGGAGCAGCCGGCCAGCGTGGGCTTCCGCGGGCTGACCGTGTGCAAGACCGGTCCATGGGGCCAGGGCCCGGTGTTCTGCCAGCAGCTAGCCATGCTGGACGGCTTCGACCTCGCCGGGCTCGGCTCAGGCAGCGCCGAGCTGATCCACACCGTCGTCGAGGTCGCCAAGCTGGCCTTCGCCGACCGCGAGGCCTGGTACGGCGACCCGCGGCACAGCGACGTGCCGCTCGCGGACCTGCTCTCGCCCGGGTACGCGGCGGAGCGCAGGCGACTGGTCGGCGAGCGGGCATCGATGGACCTGGTACCCGGCTCGCCGGGCGGCCGGCCGCCTGCCCTGCCCGGGTACGCGCGCGCGGCCGGCGTGCTCGCCGCGGCCGCGAAGGGCACGGGCGAGCCGACGCTCGGCGAGCCGACGCTGGGCGGCGACGCTGCGCGACGCTCGGCGCGGTCTCGCTCGGGCCAGGAGACACCTGCCACCTGGACATCGCCGACCGGTTCGGGAACCTGGTCTCCGCGACCCCGAGCGGAGGCTGGCTGCAGAGCTCGCCGGTCGTGCCGGGGCTCGGCTTCTGCCTGGGAACCCGTGGCCAGATGTTCACGCTCAGCCCGGGCTTCGCGAGCACGCTGGCGCCCGGCAGGCGGCCACGGACGACACTGTCGCCCGGGCTCGTCCTGCGCGACGGCGAGCCGTATATGGCCTTCGGCACGCCCGGCGGCGACCAGCAGGATCAGTGGACGGTGGGCTTCTTCCTGAACCATGTGGTGTTCGGGATGAACCTGCAGGAGGCGATCGACGCTCCCGCGTTCCACACCGACCATTTCCCGTCCTCCTTCTACCCCAGGGGGGCGCTGCCCGGGTCGCTGAGCATCGAGGCGCGAGCCGAGAAGACCGTGATCGCCGGGCTGCGCGATCGCGGCCACGAGGTAAACGTGTCGCCGCCGTGGTCGCTCGGCCGGATCAGCGCGGTATGCAGGGACGGCGGCTTCCTGCGCGCAGGCGCGAACGCGCGCGGAATGCAGGGATACGCGGCCGGCCGGTAGGGGCAGATAACCGAGGTGGAAGGCAGCGGCGAGCCGGAGTCCCGGCCGAAGTCCCGGCCTGAGTCCGCGCCGGAGTCGCGGCCGGAGATCTGGCCAGGTCCCGTCGGCTGCCCGGCCAGGGCGCACTGGTGGTCGATCCAGCCGCCGCCTCCGGCCGGGCCGATCTCGGCGCGCCGGGCGTATGCCGAGGTGCTGGGCGTCTTCGCGGTGTTCTTCGCAGCGAGCATCGTCGCGGGCGGCGAGACGCTGGCCAGGCATTACCCGCCGCCCTCGGGCAGCTGGGCGATCTTCGCGCCCGCCACCATCAGCGAACTTGCCACGTCCGTGCTGGCCGTGCTGGTCGTCGTGCTCCTGTCGGCCAGGCGCGGGATCACGCCACGGTCGCTCGGATTCGGCTGGCCGGTCAGGCGCGACGGCCGTCCCGGCGCCGCCCAGACCCTGCGGATCGGCGTGTGGGCGGTGCTGGCCCTGCTGGCCGGCGGCCTGGCGACCGTCGCTCTGTCCATGGGGCATAAGCTCGGCCAGCCCGCCCATCAGGACGCCAGCTACCTCATCTACACGCTGGCGGCGTCGGTCACCGCGGGCATCGTCGAGGAGGTGGTCGTCCTCGCGTTCGTCGTCACCACGCTCCGGCAAGCGGCCAGGCCGCTCCCGGAGATCGTCCTGGTCGCGGTGCTGCTGCGGTGCTCGTACCACGACTATTACGGTCTTGGCGTGATCGGGATCGCGATCTGGGCGGCGGTGTTCGTCTGGCTGTTCCTGCGCGTGGGCAGCGTCCTGCCGCTGATCGTGGTGCACGCGGCGTGGGACTCGAACATCTTCCTCGGTCAGCGCTGGCGCGCCGTCCAGCTAGTGAGCGCATACGGGTTCCTGCTGCTGTTCGGCTTGGCCGTGCTGTCCTGGCTCGCGGACCTCGGATCACGGTCGGCGAGCCAACAGGCGCCGCCCGTCGCAGGGCCGCCGCCCGCCGGGCCGGTCGCCGGGCCTCCGGTCGCCGGGCCTCCGGTCGCTGGGCCGGTCGCCGGGCCGGTCGCCGGGCCTCCGGTCGCGGACGAACCGCCGTTGCGGTGAGCGCCAGCCCGGGATCGCGTTAAATGGTCTGAGTAACGACATCGGAGATCTTCATGACCAGGCTGAGCGGACGGACGCGATGATCACGAGGGCGGAATTCCCCGGCTGGCCGGGTGACGCCGAGGTGGCGGTGGCGCTGACCTTCGACGTGGATGGCGAGGCGCCGTGGCTTGGCGAGGGCCAGGAGTACGCCAGGCGGCTGACCGCGTTGTCGCAGGGCAGATTCGGCCCCGAGCGCGGCCTGTACCGCGTGCTCGCGCTCCTGGCCGAACATGACATCAGGGCGACCTTCTACGTTCCCGGGCACACCGTGGATCACCATCCGGAGGCGATGCAGGCGATCGCGGCGGGCGGGCACGAGGTGGCCCACCACGGATACCTGCATCTGGCCAGCGAGGGGCTCGACTACGGCGGTCAGCGCGCCGAACTCGAGCAGGGCCTGACCGCGCTCGGTAAGCACGGGATCCGGCCGCTCGGCTACCGGTCGCCGGGCTGGGAGCTGATGCCGGAAACGCTGGCGATGCTGGCCGAGCTCGGGTTCGGCTACGACAGCAGCCTGATGGCCGACGACCGGCCGTACTGGCAGCTCAGCGGATCGGCGCCGGTGCTCGAGCTGCCCGGTCACTGGAGCCTCTGCGACTGGCCGTACTTCGGCTGGACCCCTTATCAGGGCGGGCTGCTCGCCGACCCGGCCGCGGTCGAGCGGATCTGGCTGGACGAGTTCGAGTCGGCCCGCGCCGACCGGCGGGTGGTGACCTACACCATGCATCCCGAGGCGATCGGCCGCGGCTACCTGACCAGAATGCTCGACCGCGTGATCACCGCGATGACCGAGCGCGGCCGGCCCTGGTTCGCGACGCACGCCGAGATCGCGGCGCTGGCGGCAGCACCCGCCGCGGCGTCGGCAACCGTTGCGGCATCAGCCGGGCCAGCCTCGGCGGCCACCGCCGCGGCGGCCCCCGCCGCGCCAGCCCCCCGCGTCCTAGCCGAGCTGCGGGATCACCTCGGCGGCCAGCCGCTCCGCGTGCTCGGCCTGGTCAAACAGCGGCGTGAACAGGATCAGCTCGGCGCCTGCCGCGGCGACCGCGCGCAGTTCGGTGAGGCAATCGGCGGTGGTTCCGGCTATGGCCGCAGCCTCGAGGACCGCCATCCGGCGCCCGTAGAGTCCCTCGAGCGCGGCGTTCATGCGCTCGCGGGCACGGCTGGCGTTCTCGTCCAGCGCGATGTAGACGCGCTTGGCGATCCGGAAATCCGCGGCCGGCCTGCCCGAGTCCGCCAGCGCCTGCCTGACGGTCGCGACCTGGTCGGCGAAGGCAGCGGTGGGAGCCGAGCCCGCGCCGAAGAAGCCGTCGCCGACACGGACGGCGCGGCGCAGCGCGGGCGGGCCACCCGCACCGATCCAGATCGGCGGGTACGGCTTCTGGAACGGCTTGGGTTCCATGGCCTCATCTTGCAACTGCCAGAACTCCCCGTCGAAGGTGACGCGTGACTCGGTCCACAGCGCCTTCATCAGCGCGAGTCCCTCGGAGAACCGCGCGACGTACCGCTGCGGATCCACGCCGAAGGCGGCAAACGGCCTGGCCTTGCCGCCGGTTCCCACGCCTATCTCGATCCGGCCGCGGCTGAGCTGGTCCAGCGTGGCCAGGCTTCGCGCCAGGTGCACCGGGCTGTGCAGCGTGGACACGAACACTACGCAGCCGAGCCGTAGCCGCTCGGTGCATGCCGCCGCGAAGGTCATCGCCTCGATCGGCGCGAGAGAACAGCGCGGCCCGAGCACCTGCTCCTGGGTCCAGGCGCTCTCGAAGCCCAGTTCCTCAGCGCGCCTCAGGTAGCGGCCGAACTCGGCGGGGTCGAACTCGCCGTCGGCGTAGAACTGGGGAATGGCGATGGCGAACCTCATACGCGGCATCGTATCGGGCGGCCGCCGCGCGAGGGCCGGCACCGGGCGAGGCGGCCCGGCACGCGGCGGTTACACCGGGAGCGCGAGTGCGGCGACGAGGACCGCGGCCGCGCCGGCGACCACGGTCAGCCAGCCCGAGCCGGCCGCCGGGAGCAACGCGGCTCCGGCCGAAACCGCAGCGAGGCCGACCCCCGCGGCGATGAGCGGCAGTTGCGGGCGCAGCACGGCTGGCCCCGCGGCGCTCTCGGCGAGGTGCAGCGCCAGCAGGAAGCCGAGCACGGCGACGCCCAGCACGACGGTGTGCCACGGCCTGGCCCGGTGCAGCGCCTCGAGCAGCAGAACCGCGATCGTCATGCCCTGCGCCCAGGGCATGCCCAGCAGACCTGACCAGGCCTGCCGGGCGAAGCCGACCAGCCGGGGCTCGTAGCCGCAGGCTGCCACCGCCTGCTGCCCGGCCTGGCGGTCAGCAGCGCCTCGCCCAGCTCGGCCAGGCTGAGCACCGCGCAGGCCAGTGCGATGACCAGGGCCGGCCTGGCCCCGGCGCGCGCGCCGGTCAGCGGCAGCGCCGCCCAGGCAACCGTGCAGGCCGCCAGCCCGCTCACCGCCGCGAGCCTCAGCACGGGGGCCGCCACCCGGCGGGCGCGGGCATGCGGGGCCGGCTGCACTGGCGGCGGCTCCGTGCGCACGGGTTGCGGCTGCGCTGTCATTGCCGGTTCACCAGGACCCGCCTGGTGTAGCCGGCGAAGGGCTCGTCCAGGCTCGTCGTCCCGTCCCAGGCGACCACGGGGATGCCCAGTTCGCGCAGCGAGAACCTGATCGCGTCCTGTTCCATCCGCCAGATCCGCCGCGCCAGCCTGGCCATGGCGCGGTCGCGGCTGCGGGTCAGGCCGGATCCGACGTCGGGTTCTGAGCGCAGGACGTCGATCACGATCGTGGCGAACCCGCGCTCCCTGAGCTCTCGCAGCGCCTCGACCAGCCGCAGGCTGAGCAACGGGCTCACCACGATGATCAGCGCGCCGGGCGGCAGCGCCGCGTGCGGCAGCGTGCGGACCGAGCCGAGCGGCTCGCCGTCGCCGAAATCGACCGTGATCATGTTCATGATCCGGTCCGCCTGCCGCCGCCCGGCGGCGGGACTGATCCACCGCACCTGCCGTCCGAAACTGATCAGCCCGACCCGGTCCCTCGCGGCAAGGTACGCCGCGGCCAATCCGGCCGCCGCGCGGACCGCGAGGTCGGCCGTGCTCACCCCGGCCGTGCCGACGTCCGTGCTCACGTCCAGCACGATGACCGTGACCTGGGAGCGCTCGGCCGCGAACGTGTTGAGCTGCAAGGTGCCCCGCCTGGTGGTGGCCGGCCAGTTGATCCGGCGCTGCCGGTCGCCTGGCACGAACTCACGCACCCCGGCGAACTCGGTTCCCTCCCCGGTCGCCCGCGCGGCGTGCTCGCCGAGTCGCACGGGCAGCTTGCTCAGCACCACGAGCGATTCGAGCCTGGCGGGCAGCGGCAGGCAGGTCACCGGCGGCAGGCTCACGGTCAGCCGGCCTTCGGCCAGCCGCCAGCGGTCATGCAGTATCACCTCGAGCGTGCCGACCGGCCGCGGGCCCCACCGCCTGGCCACGAACGGCAGCCGGTACCACCCGTCGGACCCGAGCACGGGGCTGCCCGCGGTGATCCACGGACCTGGCTGCAGCCGCAGTCGCGCAGTCCCGCTGTCGTGGCCGGTGAGCTTGGCCAGCACGGTCGCCTGCTCACCCTCGGTAACCTGGCCGGCCTCGGCGGCCAGCGTCAGGCCGATCGTGCCAGGCCGGCCTGACCGGCCAGGAAGGAGCAGCAGCAGCGCCGGGGCCGCCAGGCCCGCGAACTCGGCGCGCCTGGTGATCACCGCGAGCAGCAGCGCGGCGAGAGCGAGCGTGACCAGCCGGCGAGCGTGGCTGGACAGCCGCCACGCGACGGGCATCGTGCGCAGCGGGCCGGCGGTCAGCACCGGCGTTCCGTTAGGGCAAAAGAAAGGAACATTATCGGCCAACGGGCGCAGCGGGGTCGGTGCGCGGCACCGGAACGCTGGTCAGGATCCTGGCGATCACGTCCTCCGGGCTGACCTTGCGTACCCAAAGCTCGGGCCGCAGCGTGATCCGGTGCCCGAGGGCGGCGATCCCGACCGCCTTGACGTCGTCGGGTATCACGTAGTCGCGGCCGCGCAGCACCGCATGGCCGCGGGCGAGCTGGACCAGGAACAGGCCGCCGCGCGGGCTGGCGCCGACCTGGATCTGCGCGCTCGCCCTGGTCGCACCGATCAGGGCGACGACGTATTCAAGCAGGTCGGGCGAGACCTCCACATGCTCGAGCGAGCGCCGCATGGCGATGAGCTCGGCCGGGCCGGTCAGTGCGCGCAGCCCGACCTCGTCGGCGGCGCGGTCCAGCCGGCGTTGCAGCATCGCGACCTCGTCATCGACGCTCAGGTAGCCGAAGCGCAGCCGCATCCCGAACCGGTCGAGCTGCGCCTCCGGCAGGTCGTAGGTTCCCTCGTATTCGATCGGGTTGGCGGTGGCGAGCACGATGAACGGCCTGGGCAGCGGCCTGGTCTGGCCGTCGATGCTCACCTGGCCCTCGCCCATCGCCTCGAGCAGGGCGGCCTGGGTCTTCGGCGGCGTCCGGTTGATCTCGTCGGCGAGCAGCAGCTGAGTGAAGACCGGCCCGGGCCTGAACACCATCTCGCCGGTGCGCTGGTCGTAGAGCGGCGCGCCGACCACGTCCGAGGGGAGCAGGTCAGGGGTGAACTGGATCCTGGTGAAGTCCAGCCCGAGCACCCGGGCGAACGACCTGGCGGTTAGCGTCTTGCCGAGCCCCGGCAGATCCTCGAGCAGGATGTGGCTGCCCGCCAGGATGCCGGTCAGCACGAGTTCGAGCCCGGTCCGCTGGCCGATCACGGCGCGCTCGAGTTCGCCGAGCACGGCGGCGCAGCGCTCGGCGGTCTGCGCCGGGGTGAGGGACGGTGCGCCCGGCCTGGCTGGCCTGGCTCGGATCTGTCACAGCTTCTCCAGTCGGTCGATCAGGGCGGCGAGCACATTCGGGGGGATCCCGGGCCGGGACCCGGCGTCCGGCGGCAGCTGCCGCTGCGGGTCGATCCAGTGCCACAGTTCTGGCCGGCCGGCCAGCAGGTCCCTGGCGGCTTGCGGGTCGTCGGCGAGGCTGATCCCGTGCCGCTCCGACAGCCTGGCCGCGAGCAGGTTGGTGAGCCGTGGCCGGAGTCCGAGGTCCCAGGCGGTCAGCGATCTGGTCGCGTCGGCGAGGTCGGAGCGAGTCCGCCAGAAACCGATGAACGACCGGGACGGCCCGAAGTCGTGCGGCGTCTCGGGCGGCGGCGGTTCGTCCTGCGGCTCGATCAGCGCCCGCAGCGCGACCAGGCTCGCCGCGACGCAGGCCAGCAGCACGAACCCGGCCACGGTCGGCCCGCCGAGCGCCCAGGCCGCCGCCGTCAGGGCGAGGACAAGCAGTCCGGCGACGGTGAGCTCGCGCCGGGCGCCGCTCCAGCCGGCCGGGCTCACCTGGCCGCCTCGCCGGCCTGGGTCGGCTCGGGCAGCGTCCCGGCCAGGGCGGCGAGCGCCTGCTCGGCCTCGTCGCGCCGCGCGGATGGCATCGGATGGGTGGAGAACCTGGCCTCGTAGAACAGCACGGTCAGCCGGGTCGCCGGAGCTCCGCCGACCAGGCCGCCCTCGACGGCCCTGGCCAGCAGCTCGTCAGGGGTTTCGGCGGCCGCGCGGGCCGCTCCCGCCTCGGCCAGGGACTGCTCCATGGCCAGGTAGCAGCCGATGATCGCCGCCCTGGCGTCATCGAGCTCGCGCAGGGCCAGCCGGCCGTGCTCGACCGCCCTCGCGAGCTCGTCCGGCGTGCCAGTGTCCGCGTCGGCCAGTTCGTCGACGCCGCGCAGACGCGTCCACCGCCGCCGCCGCCAGATCCAGATCGCCGCGATGACGACCGCCGCGGCCAGCAGTCCGACGAGCACATACCGGCCGAAGGCGAGGCCGGCCGTGTCCCTGATTGCCCCCCTGGGGTGCGGCAGCCTGCCTGGATGGCCACTCGCGTGCAGCCGGTTCAGCCGGTGCCGCTTCGGCCTGGGCAGGTGGCCGGCGAACGCGATCGCCACGGCCACCGGAACGGCGATCAGGCAGATGACGAGCGCGGCCGAAACCAGCGGCCGGAGCCTGGCACCGGCGCCGGCCTGCGGCCGTGAGCCGCGCCGCAGCGCGACCATGAGTCCGGCCAGCGCCACCTCGAGTCCGGATCCGGTGAGGAGAATGACCTGGTCCCGCGGGTGGCGAAGGCCAACGGCCGGGCCGGCAGCCCGGAGTCCCGCGATGGTCAGCAAGACGAGCAAGCAGACCAGCGCGGCGCGGGGGAGTAGTCGGTCCGGCATGTCGCGCAAATCATACGAGCGCAGGGCAGGCGCAGTGCTACTACGGGAGGAGACGCAATCAGCCTGCCGTCGGATGACAGCGGGGGGCCAGGCGCGGGAAGGTGGTACCGCCCTGCCCGAGCTGCCCTGCCGACCCGCGAAAGTGAGGCCACGTCCCCGTGACCGCAGAGCAAGCCAAGCGCATCAGGCCAGACCTGGCGGATCCGCCCGATCCGGTCATCACCGCGACGGCGCTGACCAGGCGCTTCGGTGCCACGATCACCGCGCTCGACGAGCTGACGATGGCCGTCGGTCCCGGCGTGACCGGCCTGGTCGGCGCCAACGGCGCGGGCAAGTCGACGCTGATCAAGATCCTCCTCGGGCTGCTGCCGCCGACCAGCGGCGCCGCCACGGTGCTGGGCCTGGACCCGGTCACCCGCGGGGAGCGGATCCGCGCGCTGACCGGCTACATGCCCGAGCACGACTGCCTGCCGCCCGATGTGACCGCCACCGAGTTCGTCACGCACATGGGCCGGATGTCGGGTATCCCGCCGACCGCCGCCAAGGAGCGGGCCGCCGAGTCGCTCCGGCACGTCGGGTTGTACGAGGAGCGCTACCGGCAGATCGGCACCTACTCGACCGGCATGAAGCAGCGGGTCAAGTTGGCCCAGGCGCTCGTCGGCGACCCCAGGCTGCTGCTGCTCGACGAGCCGACCAATGGCCTCGATCCGGCCGGCCGCACCGCGATGCTCGACCTGATCGCCAGGATCGGCGCCGACTTCGGCATCTCGGTGGTGGTGTCCTCGCACCTGCTGGGGGAGATCGAGCAGATCTGCGACCACCTGGTCGCGATCGACGCGGGCCGGCTGCTCCGGTCGGCCACGATCAGCTCGTTCACCCAGGCGAGCCAGGTGCTCGCGATCGAGGTCGACGAGGGGTCCGACCTGCTGGAGGCCGAGCTGACCGCCCGCGGCCTCGCCCCGGTCCGCGCCGGGCGCGAGCTTACGGTGCGCATCACCGGGGACGCGACGTTCGACGTGGTGCGCGACGCGGTCGCCGGGCTCGGGCTGCCGCTGACCAGGATGGAGCAGCGGCGGCACCGGGTGGAGGAGCTGTTCCGCGAGGACGCAGGACTGACGGGAGCCATCGATGGCCGCTGACAGCGGTGCCGAGGCCGGCCTGGTGGCGCCGGGGGCCGGCGTCATCCACGACATCGGATACCAGACCTACGAAGGGCCGAGGCTCGGCCGCCGGCACATCGCCCAGGCGCTGTGCTGGCACAGCCTGCGGTCGGCGTTCGGCATCGGCCGTGGCGCGAAGGCCAAGATCATCCCGGTCATCACCTTCGTGATCATGTGTGCCCCGGCGGTGGTCAACGCGGTCGTCATGGCGCTCGGCCAGGCGCACACCAGGGTCATCAACTACGACACCTACGTCGGGACGCTGCGGGTGCTCGTGCTGCTGGTGTTCATCGCGGCGCAGGCGCCTGAGCTGGTCTCCAGGGACCTGCGCAGCCGGGTGCTGCCGCTGTATTTCGCCCGGCCGATTCGCCGGCGGGACTATCCCGCGGCCAAGTACGCCGGATTCGTGCTCGCCTGCCTGGCGATGATCGACATCCCGATCCTGCTGCTGTACGTCGGGACGATCCTGCAGGTGCACGGCGGGGCGGCGATCTGGGCGCAGACCAGGGCGGCGATACCCGGCCTGCTGGTCGGGCTGATGTGGGCGGTGCTGCTCGCCGCGGTCGGGCTCGCGCTCGCCTGCGTGAGCGGCCGCCGGGCGTTCTCGACCGGGTCGGTCGCGATCTTCCTGTTCATGACCTGGACGCTGACGACGGTGCTCACCAAGATCGCGCAGACGACCGGACCGCACGGCACCGGCGCGCATCTGTCGAGCGCGGCGCAGATCACGGCGGCGGCGCACCTGTTCGGCCTGATCAGCCCGTTCACGGTGCTCGACGGAGTACGGCAGTGGCTGGGCGGCACCAGCCCGGGCATCGTCGCCAACCCGGGCAGCTACGGCGTCGCCTACGGGATCATGCTGCTGGTCTTCCTCGGCGTCAGCCTGGCCGGCCTGCTGCTCCGCTACACGAGAGTGAGCGTCTCATGAGCCAGCCGGAGCAGCGAGCGGGCGAAACCGCAATCGAGCTGCGCAACGTGTCCCGGTGGTACGGCAACATCGTCGCCGTCAACGACGTCACGATGACCATCGGTCCGGGGATCACCGGCCTGCTCGGCCCGAACGGGCCGGCAAGACCACGCTGCTGAACCTGATGGCCGGGTTCCTCGCGCCCTCGCGTGGCGAGCTGACCGTCGGCGGGAAACCCAGCTGGCGCAATCCGCAGATCTTCACGACCCTCGGCCTGGTGCCAGAACGAGACTCGGTGTACGCGTTCCTGACCGGCTGGGATTTCGTGCGCGCCTCAGCCCGGCTGCACCGGCTGCCCGATCCTGACGCGGCCGCGCGCCGCGCGATCGAGATCGTGGATATGGCCGAGGCGCAGGACCGGCGGATCGCCACCTACTCCAAGGGCATGCGGCAGCGGATCAAGGTCGCCGCCGCGCTGGTGCACGACCCGCAGGTGCTGCTGCTCGACGAGCCGTTCAACGGAATGGACCCGCGGCAGCGGCTGCAGATGATGGACCTGCTCGAGCAGATGGCCGACGGCGGACGGACGATCCTGTTCAGCTCGCACATACTCGAGGAAGTCGAGCGGATGTCGGGCACGATCCAGGTGATCGTGGGCGGCCGGCTGGCCGCCTCCGGTGATTTCCGGGCGATCCGGCGGCTGATGACGAGCAGGCCGCACGTGTTCCTGGTCAGGACCTCGGCGGACCGCGCGCTCGGCGCGGTGCTGATCGGCGCCGGCGGTGAAGGGCGTCGAGGTGACGCCGCGCGGGCTGCAGGTCAGGACGTCCGACTTCGGCGCGTTCTCCAGGGAACTCGCCATGCTCTGCCGGGACGGCGATATCAGCCTGCGCGAGGTGCTGCCGTCGGACGAGTCGCTGGAGAGCGTGTTCTCTTACCTGGTGACGTCATGACGAGGAGACGGTGAGCCCATGCCCGGTCTGCTGAATCCGGTCGTCTTCCGGATCACCATGCGCGCCACGCTCGGCCGCAAGCGCGCGCTTGTCTTCATGCTCGTGCCGCTCGTGCTGCTGCTGATCACGGTGGCGCTGAAGGCGGTCGCCAACAGCCCGGTGTGGCCCGCCGAGTTTCTCGGCGTCTTCGGGTTCTCCGTGGTGCTGCCGCTGACCGCGCTGATCATCGGGACCAGCGTGCTCGGCGCCGAGATCGACGACGGCAGTGTGATCCACCTGCTGGCCACGCCGGTCAGCCGGACCTCCGTCGTGATCTCCAAGTTCGCCGCCGCCGTGACGCTGACGGTCATGTTCGGCGCGATACCCGAGTTCCTCGCCGCGGCGATCGCCAAGGGAGCCGGCGACCGGCTCACGGTCGGGTTGCTGGTCGGCGCGCTGGTCGCGTCGGTTGCCTACAACGCGCTGTTCGTCATGCTGTCCGTCCTCACCACCCGGGCGATCGCGGTGGGCCTGCTGTACCTGCTGGTGTGGGAGGGCCTGCTCGGCAACCTGATCGGCGGGGTCCGGGTGCTGTCCATCGGGCAGTACTCGGTCAGCGTCGCGAACGCGATCGCGAAGACGTCCGCGCTGAATGCGCACCTGACGCTCGCGACCTCGGTGATCATGGCCGCGGCGGTGACCGTCGTGACGCTGGCGCTGGCCGCGCGGCGGCTGTCGATGTTCGCGCTGAAGGGCGACGCGGTTTAAGCCGGCGGCTGGACGCGCCCGCTCGGTCGCGGCCTCCTCCCGGCCTGCAGGTGCGGAAGGCCGAGCTCCGCGACTGACTTATCACGAGTTACGGAGGGTTAAAACGGGTGAAACGGGCGTCAGGTTGACCGCAAGTCATGATATGTCAGCGGTGGCGCCAGTGTGGCGCCAGTGTGGCGGCGGCGAAGGAGGGGTACTGGGTGGCGGCGTATCAGTCACCCCCGGCTGGCTAGGCCGAGGCATGCGCCGGCCTGGCCAGCAGAAGGGTGAGCATCACCGGTGACGTTTCCGCTTCGGCCAGACCGCGCGCCCGCACCTTTCTGCCTGACGATCTGCGTCACAGCCGGGACAATGCCGCCAGGGCGTTGGATGATGAGGCGAGATGACCGAACTCGAGCACCGGTACCGCCAGGAACCGCAACACGAAGCGCAACGGCTCCCGCCCGCCGGCCCGCAGCCGCGGCGCGACGCAGCCGGGCGCAGCGCGCGGACGCGATCGCGGCGGCTGGGCCTGGCGGTGATCGCGGTCGCGGCGGTGCTCTGCGGGCCCGGTCTGGCCGGGTGCGGGCAGCCCGCCGGGCACGCGCCCGGCGGCGGGACGCGGCCTGGCGGGCCGGCAGCGGCCGCGGATCCGCCGCTCGTCGCCATCGCCGTCAGCTCGACCCACGGGTCGCCCGCACGGGTCGAGCTGATCTCGCCGTCCACCGGCCGCGTGGCGAAGGTCGTGGCGCAGGTGAGCACGGGCAACGGCTTCGCGTCCTCGCCCGACCTGAAGAGCCTGTATGTGGTCGGCCCGGTCCGCGGCACGATCGAGATCCGGCGCATCTCCGTCGCGACCGGCAAAGCCAGCTTCGTCGCTGACGGGGCCTACCCGGCGATCAGCCCGAGCGGCCGCTATCTCGCCTATGCGACCGGACGGCAATTCAGCTCGATCGCCGTCCGTGACCTCCGCACCGGGCGCACCCGCGTGACCGATCTGGGGTCGCTGCTCGGCTCGGGCGGCAACCTCCTCAATGAGGGCGGGATCTCCTGGCTGGGCAACGGCAGCGAACTGGTTGTCGTGCCGGGTATCACGGCCAGCGAGGCGGCCGCGGGAAGTGCCGCCGGCGCGGCGGCGGGGGGAACTGCCGCCAGCGCGGCCCACGGGACCGCAGGGCGAGCCCTGGCGCCGCCCGGCCGTCAGCCCTACATCGTCGTCAAGCTCGGCCCGGACGGCCTGGCCGCCAGGAAGATCGTCGTGCCTGATCCTTACCAGGAGCCGTTCCAGGTCGTGAGCGGGGACCTGAGCCAGCCGAGGGCCTTCCTGGTCGCCAGGATGGGCTTCGGCGCGCCGGGCACGATCACCCGGGTGAGCCTGCGCGGTGCCGGGTATCGCACGCAGCTGATCGCCCGGTTGCCGCTCGGGGTCATGCCGGTCGTGATCGCGCCGCACGGCGACCGGGTCCTGTACTTGGTCGGCCATGCGCCGCCCGTGCTGTGGACCGCCGCGATCCGCAATGGCCGGCTGACCGGTCAGCATCGCCTGTTCGCCGATACTGCCAAGATCGGGGTCGATCAGGCGGCCTGGTAACGGCCCGCCGTCAGCGGGGCGTGCCGGGACCGGGGCGGAAGCTCGGGCCGTGACCGGGGATGATCACCGAGGCGATGTCGAGCACCCGCTTGCGGCTGCGCGCCAGCACCGACTGGTCGGGGCTGAACGGGTCGTCGGCCGGTCCCTCGGCTGCCCACCAGGCGTGGGTGCAGATGTAAACGCCATCCGCGGTGGAGGCGACCGTGCTGATGTCCTGGTCGGTATGGCCGGGGGTGGCGATCAGCCGGATCGACGGGCTGAGCTCCGTGCCCTCCGCGTCCCGGGAGATCCACAGGTCGCCGTCGTAGACGGCCCAGAAATCGTGGATCCGCGCGGCGGGGAACAGGGCCGCGTTGACCGTGTGGTCCGGATGGTGGTGGCTGAACACCACGTCGGTCACCGCCCCCGGCGCGACGCCGTGCCCGGCGAGGGCCGCGAGCAGCGTCTCGCGGGAGGCGACCATGCCGGGGTCCACGACGACGGTCACGTTCCCGTCCGTGATCAGCGTGACCGTGCTGCCCACCCGGTCGCCGTCGGCGTCCTCGCGGGCGTAACCATCCTGCAGGATGTGCACCTGCGCCGTCCCGGTCGCCGGAATCGCGGAACTTGCGTCGTCTGCTGGCATGGAGCCAGACACTACCGGGTGGCAGAACCGGACGCCGCTGCTCGCTGCTGCTTCATCGCCTTCTTGTGCGAACGGACCGCGATGAGCGAGGCATCGTCGCTGATGTCGGCGACCGAATAATGCGATCCTGCCTCGCCGAAATGTCCCGCGGCCTCACGCCAGCCCTCCGGCTGGACGCCGAGTTGCTTGCCGAGCAGGGCGATCGTGATCTGGGCCTTGTAGGCGCCGTAGCCAGGCAGCTCGGCGAGCCTGCGCCGCAGTTCCGCGCCGGTGCCCGCGCTGGCCCAGACCGCGCTCGCGTCGCCGTCGTAGCGGTCGGCGACGATCCTGGCCAGCTCCTGCGCCCTCGCGGCCATCGCGCGCGGGAACCGGTGCAGCGCCGGCCGCTCCGCGAAGATGGCCGCGAGCGCGTCCGGATCGAAGTCGGCCAGCTCGCTGGCGGTCGGCTCATGGCCGAGCCGAAGGGCAAGCTGATACGGCGAGTTGAACGCCTTCTCGAAGGGGACCTGCTGGTCGAGCATCATCGCGAGCAGCAGCGCGAAACCGTCGCGGGACAGCAGCTCGTTGGCCTCGGCCTCGATCG
Organism: uncultured Actinomycetota bacterium; assembly: GCA_963720595.1. Lineage (GTDB taxonomy): Bacteria > Actinomycetota > Actinomycetes > Streptosporangiales > Streptosporangiaceae > Chersky-822. The sequence continues at coordinate 1,371,170 of CAVRFY010000002.1, forward strand.
GCAGTGACAGGGTCATCTCTTCCCTCCCGGGGATGTCGCCCCCATCATCTCGCACCAGATCTGGTTTCAGCGCTCTGGCGGGGAGCTACGGTGGTGCTGACGGGATTGATAGCCCGTTCGGCCAGGATAGAGCGGGATGATGACATCCCGAGCGGCGGGAAGGTCCGGTGTAACCGTTATGACCCCTCACATGAAGATCGGCATCGCAGGCGTCGCGATCGGGCTCATTCTGCTGATCATCAACCCGTTGCTGGCACTGATCGTGATCGCGCTCGCGATTGCGATCCCCGGCATCGCCTACGCGATGCTCGACTCGAACCAGAAGGCCAGGCTGAAGGCGATCAGGAGCCGCAAGCAGATCGGCCGCTAGCCGAGCTGGCCGGGAAATAGCAGCGACAGCTCGCGCGGGTAGGCGGCGATCAGGCGCAGTTCGTCGTCGGTGAGGGGTTTGCCCGTGGCCGAGCCGCAGAGCTGCACGAGCTGGAAGATCAGCTCCTCGCTCTCGCCGGCTTCGATCCCGAGCCCGTCCAGCACGTGCCTGAACCCGGCCATTCCGCCGTACTCGCCGGTCAGCACGACCCGCCCTGGCCGCGCGTGCCAGTCCTGCGGGAAGGGCCCGAGCGTGTCGTCGTCGTACAACTCGTAGTTGTGCCGGTCCTTGAGCGCGCCGTCGGCGTGGATACCTGATTCGTGCGCGAAGGCGTTCCTGCCGACGCCTGGCTGGTTCTGCGGCAGCGGCTGGCCGAAGGCGTAGCTGGCCCAGAGCCCGAACCTGCGCGCCCAGGACAGGTCGATCCGGTCGCCGATCTCGGCCCGGTCCGCGACTCCGAAGCTGTGCGAGAACGCCAGGATGCACGACAGCAGGTCCGCGTTGCCTGAGCGCTCGCCGATGCCGTTCACGCAGGTGTTGACCCAGGCGTCCTGACCAGCGTCGAGGTCGCCGAGCGCCCCGGAAACCGAGTTCGCCACCGCCATGCCCAGATCGTTGTGGCAGTGCGTCTCGACCGGCATGGCCGTCGCGGCGGCGAGCTTGGCGAACCGCTCCCTGATCCGGTCGGGGGAATCGCCGCCGATCGTGTCGCAGTACCTGACCCGATCCGCGCCTGCCGCCTTGGCGGCCAGCGCGAACTCGGTGAGGAATCCCTCGTCGGTGCGCGAGCCGTCCTCCGCGTTGACGCCGATCGTCTGCGCACCGCCCTGCCTGGCCACTGCCACGGCGGCGGTCATCTCGGCGATGATCGCCGCGCGATCGAGCTTGCCACGGAACTTGTGCGCGATCATCTGGTCGGACGTGGAGATCGACAGGTTGTAGTGGCTCAGGCCGAGCGGGATCGCCCGCTCGACGTCGGCGGTGACGGCGCGGCACCAGCCGGACAGCCGCAGCTCGCCGAACGCGCCGGCCTGCGCGAGCGCCACGTTCGCCCGGACATAAGGAACCTCGTGGAACAAGAAGGGGAAGCCGATCTCGGACTGGGCCACCCCGAGCTTGGCCAGGTAGAAGTTCACCATCGTCTTGCCGAACTTGGACAAGCCGGTCCTGGCCGTCTGCACGCCGTCGCGGTTGGTGACATCGAGGAAGTGAACCTGTGGCATACGGGCCTCCGTGCCGGATCGCCAGGATCTCAGATCGATTATCGGCTGCTATTTTACAAGTTTGTCAATGTTGATTAGAATCAAGGCTCGCGCTCCCCGCGCGACTTCGACCGAACCGAGGTGCTCATGCCGGCCGAGTGGATCAATGCGGCCGAGGCCGCCCAGCGGCTCGGCGTCAAGCAGGCCAGCCTGTACTCGTATGTGAGCCGGGGCGTGCTGACCAGGCGCAAGTCCGACGGTTCGCGAGCGAGCTTGTTCAACGCCTCGGAAGTTGAAGGGCTGGCCCGTCGCGGCAGGCCGCGGCGGGCACCCGGGGCGGCCGAGCTGGTGATCGAGACCGAGCTGACCGAGATTACCGGCGACCACCTGCGGTACCGCGGGCTGGACGCGATCGGCCTGGCTGGCCATCGCAGCTTCGAGGAGGTCGCCAGCCTGCTGTGGACCGGTTCCCTGGCGGACGAGCCGCCGGGCAGCTGGGAGGCGACGGAGGCCGCGCTGGCCGCCGGCCGCGCTGCCCAGGCCGCGCTTCCCGACGGGACGCTGCCGCTGGAGCGGCTTCAGGTGATCGTGCCCGCGCTCGCGGCGACCGACCCGCTGCGGCTGCACCTGGATACCCCCGCGGTCATCGCCGCGGGCCGTTGCCTGATCGCCGGCATGGCCGACTGCCTGCCCGCCGTCCGAGTCGGCGCGCGCGCGGGCACCGGCACGATCGCCGAGCGGCTGGTGCCGCGACTCTGCCCGGCCGACCCCGGCCCCGGCCTGGTCGACGCGGTGCGTGCGGCGCTGGTCCTGCTGGCCGACCACGAACTGGCCGCCTCCACGCTCGCGGCGCGGGTCGCGGCGTCGGTGCGGGCGGACCCCTACGCGGTCGTCGCCACCGGGCTCGGCGCCGTCGGCGGGGCGCTGCACGGCGGCGCCTCCTTCGGTGCGGAGGTGATGCTGAGGTCGGCTTCCCGGCCGGCCGATGCGGCCAGGGTGGTGGGGGACCTGCTGCGCCGCGGCGAGCGCATCCCGGGCTTCGGTCACTTCGTGTACCGCGGCCGCGACCCGCGGGCCGCCGCGCTGATGGAGCTGATCAGGCAGGCAGCGCCGGGATCGGAGCGGCTCGCCGTGGCGGACGCGGTGATCACCGAGGCGGGCAGGCGCGCCTTGCCCGAGCCGAACATCGACTTCGCGCTGGCGACGCTCGCCGTCACCGCCGGCATGATCCCCGGTGCCGGCGAGGCGATCTTCGCGGTCGCGCGCGCGGCTGGCTGGCTCGCGCACGCGCTGGAGGAGTACGCGCGCCGGACCCCGATCAGGCCGCGGGGCATCTACACCGGGCCAGCCGCGGCGCCTCCGCCCACCGGGCCCGCCGCGCCGCCCACCGGGCCCGCCGCGCCGCCGCTGCCCTCCGAAGTCCCTGGATAGGCTGGTGGCGCCGGATGGAAGGGAGGCGGCAGGTTGATTGACATCGTCGTCATCGATACTCCGTCACTCGGCGATCGCAGCTACCTGGCGACCGACGGCACGGTCGCGATCGTGATTGATCCTCAGCGCGACATTGACCGGGTGCTGGCGGTGGCGGAGAGCCACCGTGCGGCGATCACCCACGTGTTCGAGACGCACATCCACAACGACTACGTGACCGGCGGGCTGGCGCTCTCGCTCGCCACCGGTGCGGCCTACCACGTGAACGCGGCCGACCAGGTCTCCTTCGACCGGATTCCGGTGGCCGGCGGCGAGGAGATCGAGGTCGGCGAGATGCGGGTGCTGGTCATCGCGACGCCTGGCCATACGTTCAATCACCTGTCCTATGCCGTGCGGCACGCGGGCCACCTCGTCGCGGTCTTCACCGGCGGGTCGCTGCTCAACGGATCGACAGGGCGCACCGACCTGCTCGGGCCCGAGCACTCCGCCGAGCTGGCCAGGGCCCAGCACCGCTCCGCCCGCATGCTCGCCGCCGAACTGCCGCCCGACGCGATGGTGTGCCCCACCCACGGATTCGGCAGTTTCTGCTCGGCGACGCCGACGTCGGGGACCGCGTCGACCATCGGGATGGAGCTAGCCGGCAACCCGGCGCTGACCCTGGACGAGGACGACTACGTCGAGTCCACGCTCGCGGCGCTCGACGTGTACCCGGCGTACTACGCGCACATGGCGCCGGCCAACTCGGCCGGCCCGGCCGCGCCCGACCTATCCCTGCCCACCCCGGCCGATAGCGCGCAACTGCGGACCAGGATGGAGGCCGGCGAGTGGGTCGTCGACCTGCGCTCCAGGGTCGCGTTCGCGGCCGGGCACGTGCGCGGCACCCTGCAGTTCGAGCTGGGCGACCTCCTGCCGACCTACCTGGGCTGGCTGATCCCGTGGGGCACGCCGCTCACCTTGCTCGGCGCGACCGAGGCCGACGTGATCGCGGCGCGGCGGGACCTGGTCAGGATCGGCGTCGACCAGGTGCGGTCGGCCGCTACCGGCAGGCCTGAGGATTGGTCGGGCGGCGAACCGCTGGCCCGCTATCCGGTCACCGACTTCTCCGGCCTGGCGCTGGCCCGCGGGCGGCCTGAGCACATCTTGCTCGACGTTCGCCGGCAGTCGGAGTGGGACGTGGCCAGGATTGGCGGCGCGGTGCATATCCCGCTGCACGAGCTGCCCAGGCGGATCGGCGAGATCGGCCAAGGCGAGATCTGGGTGCACTGCCAGTCCGGCTACCGGGCCTCGGTGGCGGCGTCGCTGCTCGACGCGGCCGGGCGCAGCGTCGTGCTCATCGACGATGACTTCGGCAGGGCGCAGGAGGCCGGGCTGGCCGGAGCGGGCATTGTCCCCGCCTACTAACCGGGAATCCTCGCCGCGCCGGGGAATCTCCGCCGAGCTGGGGAATCCTCGCCGCGCCGGGGAATCTCCGCCGCGCCCCGCGCATTCCTGAAAATAGGTACTACGACCTAGGGAGCCGAGATGCCCGTTCGTCGCCTCAACCACGCCGTGCTCTATGTTCGCGACCTGGCCGCCTCGGTCGATTTCTATCGCGCCGCGCTCGGCTTCGAGGTGAGTACCGAGATCCCCGGGCGGGCCGCGTTCTTGCGCGCTCAGGGGACCGCCAACGATCACGACCTTGGGCTGTTCGCAGTTCCCGACGCCGTGCTGCCCACCGGCAGCTACCTCGGCCTGTACCACCTCGCCTGGGAGGTCGGCACGCTGGCGGAGCTCGCCGAGACCCAGGCCAGACTGACCGAGCTTGGCGCGCTAGTCGGAGCCAGTGATCACCGCGTCTCCAAGTCGCTGTACGCCAAGGACCCAAGCGGCATCGAGTTCGAGGTCATGTGGCGGGTGCCCGCCGACCGCTGGGAGGAGGAGACGGCGAGCGGCCCGATGATCGCGCCGCTCGACCTGGAGGCCGAGATCGGCCGCTGGGGCGATCAGGTGACCGGGGCTGCGGCAGGCTCAATCACCTGAGGCCCGACCGCGGCGGGTGGCGGTCAGGCGTCCTCGCGTGACCGGTCGGCCGCGCGGGCCAGCTCCGTATACAGCGCCGCCGTCTGGGCAGCGATGCTTGCCCAGCTGAACTCGGCCGCGACCCGCTGCCGGCCGAGCTCGCCCATTGCCGCCGCCCGTGCGGGGTCGCGGACCAGCGACGAGATGGCCTCGGCGAGCTGCTCATGATCGCCGGGCGTGACCAGCAGCCCGGTCTGGGCGTCCATGACCACTTCGGGGATGCCGCCGACATTCGAGCCGACCACGGCGGTACCGCAGGCCATCGCCTCCAGGTTCACGATGCCCAGCGGCTCGTACAGGGACGGGCAGGCGAAGACCGTGGCGTGGCTGAGGATCTGGATCACCTCGGCCTTGGGCAGCATCCCGTCCAGCCAGATCACCCCGGACCTGGTGTCGCGCAGGTGCCCGACCAGCCTGGTGACCTCCGCGCTGAGCTCGGGGGTATCGGCCTGGCCGCCGCACAGCACGAGCTGGACATCCCGGTCGAGCAGCTCGGCCGCCCGGAGCAGCACGGGCAGCCCCTTCTGCCTGGTCACTCGCCCGACGTAGGCGACCGTCGGCCGCCCCGCAACGATCCCGTACCGCTCGAGCACGTCGGTTCCGTCGTCGGGGGAGTACTCGACCGTGTCGATCCCGTTCCGGATCACGTGCACCCGCTCGGCAGGCAGGGCCGGGTAGGTCGCCAGCACGTCGTCCGCCATCCCGCCGGAGACCGCAATCACCGCGGCTGCGGAGCCTACCGCCACCCGTTCGCACCAGGACGACAGCGCATAGCCGCCCGCGAGCTGTTCGGATTTCCATGGCCGCAACGGCTCCAGCGAGTGCATCGTCATGACATGCGGGATGCCGTACAGGGTGGCGGCCAGATGGCCGGCCAGGTTCGCGTACCAGGTGTGCGAGTGCACCACCTCGGCCGAGGCCACGGCCGAGGCCATCGACAGGTCGGCGGAGATGGTCTGCAGCGCGGCGTTGGCGTCGGCGAGGAGGTCCCACGGCCGGTGCGCCACGGCTCCCGGCCGGTCGGCGCCGTGGCAGTGCACGGCAAGGTCAACCAGGTCGCGCAGCTCGCGGGCCAGGTACTCGACGTGCACTCCCGCGCCGCCGTAGACCTCTGGCGGGTACTCCCTGGTGAGCAGGGCGACGCTGACCTTGCCGTACCCCGTCGTCACGGGGTGACCTCCTGGCCCTTTCCGACGACGGTGACGCCGCCCGCCGACACCGAGAAGCCGCGCGCGCGGTCATGCTCCTTGTCCACCCCCACCGTCGCCCCCTCGGGCACGACTACGTTCTTGTCGAGGATCGCGTCCCGGACCACCGCGTGCCTGCCGATCTTGGTGTTGTGCATGAGGACCGAGCGCTCGACGCTGGACCAGGAGTTGACCCTGACGCCCGGCGACAGGACGGACCGGACGACCAGTCCGCCGGAGACGACCACGCCATTGCTCACCACGCTGTTGATCGCCCGCCCGATCCGGTCGTCGGTGTTGTGCACGAACTTGGCCGGCGGCTGCGACGGCACGTAGGTCAGGATCGGCCATTTGTCGTTGTAGAGGTTGAACACCGGGTGCACAGCGCAGAGGTCGAGGTGCGCTTCGAAGTAGGAGTCGAGCGTCCCGACGTCGCGCCAGTAGCCGGTATCGCGCTCCTCGGCCCCTGGCACCTCGTTCTCGAGGAAGTTGTAGGCCTGGGCACAGCCCTGCCCGACCAGCATCGGCAGGATGTCGCCGCCCATGTCGTGTCTGCTGCCGTCGTCCGCGGCGTCCTGGCGGAGTGCCTCGACGAGAACGTCGGTGCTGAACACGTAGTTGCCCATCGAGGCGTAGGACCTGTCCGGGTCGGTCGGCAGCCCGGGCGGATCGGCCGGCTTCTCCAGGAACGCCGTCACCGTCCGGCCGTCGCTCCCAGTCTGGATCACCCCGAAGCTGGACGCCTCCTGCCGGTCGACCGGGATCGCCGCGACCGTCACGCCCGCGCCGCCCGCCACGTGCTGACGGACCATCTGCATCATGTCCATCCGGTACACGTGATCGGCGCCGAAGACCGCGACGATATCTGGCTGGTCGTCGTAGATCAGGTTGAGCGACTGGAAGATCGCGTCCGCTGAGCCCGTGTACCAGTGCGGGCCGAGTCGCTGCTGCGCGGGCACCGGCGTGACGTAGTTGCCAAGCAGGTTGCTCAGCCGCCAGGTCGTCGTGATGTGCCGGTCCAGGCTGTGGCTCTTGTACTGGGTCAGGACGCAGATCCGCCGGCAGCCAGCGTTGACCAGGTTGGACAGCGCGAAGTCGATCAGCCGGTACAGGCCGCCGAACGGGACGGCCGGCTTGGCCCGGTCGTCGGTGAGCGGTGCCAGCCGCTTGCCGGCCCCGCCCGCCAGAACAATCGCCAATACCTGGGGATCAGCCATTCGGTGCTCCCGTCGAACGCGGACGTCGGCAATACCGTGCCCGCATCACATTGTTCCCTCACCCAGGCCCGGGTCCAGGAATGACAGGAAGCGTCACCCGGATTTTCGACTGCGGATGTCCGGTCTGTTCCCAGTCGTCCATCAGCACCGCGTCGAGTCCGTGCTTGGCCGCCAGGTCGATCAGCGTCTGCGTCCGGTAGTAGAAGTCCTCCCTGAGCACATGATGCTCGGCACCCTCGGTCCGGTCGAAGGTGAAGTCGAAGAAGCCGCCGGGCGCCATGATCCGGCCCACGTGCGCGAGGCACTCGTCGATGACCTCGACGGGGGAGTGCGAGAACACGCTGTGGGCGTGCACGAAGTCGAATGAGCGAGCGGGCAGGAAGTGCAGGCGCAGGTCCCTGACCAGGGTCAGGTGCGGCAACTTGGCGCCCAGGTCGTATTCGGCGATCGTGTCCTGCGCGGCCATCAGGATGTCGGGGGAGATGTCGGTGCCGTAGTAGCTGCCCGGCTCGAGGTAGTCGATGAACAGCCGCCCGGCCCGCAAGTTGCCGCAGCCGATCTCGAGCATGCGCATCTCTGGCTTGAGCCCGTGACCGGTCGCGTAATCGAACTGCAGCTGGCCGACCTGAAGCCAGTATTCGTGCGAGGGACTGCCAACCGCGCCCTCGGGGCTGCGGGCCGCATCCGAGCGCATGACAGCGCGGTAGTAGCTGACATGATCGGGCGACTTGCGCATCAGCCAGGCGTCGCGGCCCCGCCGCCTGAGGTATCCCGCGATCTTGCCGGGACGGCGGAGCGCATAAAAGATCTTGAACGAGAGCTTGGACCTATCTTGGCTGTGCACGGACTCAGCGTAGAGCCTGGGCCCGGTTAGCCGAGGTCCGATTCCCCGGTCAACTGCCTGGCCGGCTGGCGGGTGGCGAGCCTGACCGCCAGTACCTTGGCTACCGCGACGCCGGTGCCGAGCAGAACTGTCCAGGCCAGGGCCTCGCCGAGGGCAACTTCGGGATCCTCGGCCTTGCCAGGGGGCTCTCGCCCCGTGATCTTCGTCCAGGCGAAGACGATCGCCTTGCGCGCGACGAACGCGGCAGCCATGCCAGCCAGCGTCGTGACCGCCTTGCTGCCGTAATCACCGCCTTTAGCAGGCATTGCCTTCCTTTCCTAGCTGGGTCGCCAGGCCGGCTCCGCGGCAGGCCGCCGCGGCCGTCCTCGCCGCGCGGGCAACGCCGCGCGAGTTGGCAGCGCCATCATCCCACGGCATCGGAAGCGGGCTCGGTGACCGGGTCCCCGTCGGGGTGGCCGGCCGCCTGGATGGCTGGCCGAGCGCGCTCGCCGACTGGCCGAGCGCGCTCGATGGCTGGCAAGGCGCGCGGCGAGTACCGGCCGGACTGAAGCTTGCCATGAAGGGCGTGAAGGCCACCCGCGTGCTGCGTTCAGGCTGCCATCCTGGCTGATAGGTGCCAGCTTGACACGTCGGGGAACTAAGGCCGGGGGATGCCAGTCAATCTCCACTACTCGGCTGGCGACCGAACCCTGAGCTGCGCCCGGCCGGGGCCGCGCCGTTCGATGCTTGTCGGTGGCGGCGCGGTCCCTTTTCGAGATCATCCGGCTGGGCCAGCCCCGGATTAACCTGGGTCAGGCTCCCGTATGTAGAGTCGTTTAGGTGTCCGGGCGCTTGCTGGGGTGGGCTGCTGCTGGCCTGGTGATGCTGATCACGCTGGCGCTTATCGTTGACGAAGTCACTAACGCCGCGCAGCGAAGCTGGTGGGGGAACCACTCGCTTACGACAGACACAGTGTCAGGACTGCTGGTGCTGCTGATCACAATCCTGGTCGTGAATCAGCTGATCAACTTGCGACAGGCCAAGCAACGCGGCCAGGCGGTCGGCGCGCAGACCGTCATTATGCTGGCCCAGGCCGCTCGTGCGGCCAAGGCTGTGTCGTCGGTGACCGCTGGATCGGGCAACCGCTCCGCCGCGTCCGAAAGCTTCCAGACGTACATGATGATGCTGCTCATAGGCGCGCCTCTGCTCATCGGCGAACCAGCCGACCGCCATTTCCTCGAGCGTGCCCAGTACCTCGGGGCAGCAATAGTCAGCACGCTCACAGCAATTGACAAGTCGCCGGACGGCGCTGCCGTACCGAGCGACGGACTGGACGACGCCGTGCAACAGATCCAAAGTGCTGCAGCACCGCTTCTCCAGCCGCTCAGTCCCGAGGTGCGCGATTCCATACAGCGCATCGGCTGGACCGCCGAGTAGTGGAGGGCGCCGGCATCGGGTGAGCGAGGCAGGTCAAAATCGATCTCGCGAACCTGCTCGTTCACGTCGCGGGCGATCTCGCGAGCACGGGCCGGGTGATCGGTGATCTCCTGCTCGTACGACTCAGCGACTTCTTCCCACTGGCTGGCGACCGTGGCGTGCAGCGCCCGCGGCCGGGCCAGGTGACCTGCGTGGATCTCATCGACAGCCGACGCCAGGTCGTCGGCCTCGTCTTCGAGGCGTCCGTGACCTCCTCGATCGCGGACGTCACGGACTCGCGGGCCTCGCGGTGCGCCGTGCCGACCCGCCGCCAGAGGCCAGCTCGATGGTGGCGGCCAGTTCGGCCGGCTTCCTCGTGGCGATCAGCCAGTAGGGCCGCTCCGCCGGGCGGCCGGCGATCTCGACGTAGACGGACTCGGGCAGGTAGGGCCTGATCATCAGGTACGCGGCCGGGTCGGCCCGCGGGCCGCACAGCGCCCTGGTCTGCGCGGCGTCCAGCGGCGTCGCCTGCGCGATCTGGGCGAGCGGCAGCCGCTGCGACCCGGCCCGCAGCTCGTGCCCGGTGATCTCGATCGTCGCCGCGCCCCAACCGATGAGGGCCGCCACGCAGACTACCTCGAGTGCGACGTAGATGACGATGGCGATCGTGACGCTCAGGCCGGCCCACAGCGTGGTGCCGAGCAGCAGCACGCAGCCGGTGAACAGCAGCCACAACCACAGCGGCACGCCGAGTCGTTCACGGTAGACGCGCATTGTTCCACCGTAGTTGGTTACATGGAGGCCATGAGCACGGACGGCGGGTCGATGCGGGCGGCGGCGCGCGAACTGACGGCCCGGCTACGCGCGGCCTGGAGCGCGGCCGGATCGCGACGGCCGAGCCGGGAGAACGGCGGATACCCGTCCGGCCACGCGGCGGGCGAAGTCGTGCACCCGGCCGATGCCAACGGATCCGGCCGCCAGGCCGCCCAGGACCGCCGGGCCCGCGACCGGTCGGCTGAGGGCCAGCTCGACCGCGACCCCTCCTGGCAGGAGGGCGCCGTGCCCAACCTGCTGCGGAACGCCGCGGCCTGGTCCTGGCGGCTGCTGCTGGTCGCCGCCGTGGCCTACCTGACCTTCAAGATCGCCGACGCGCTGCGCCTGGTCGTGATTCCGCTGATCGCCGCCATGCTGCTGTGCGCGCTGCTCCAGCCGCTGACCGCGCTGCTCAGGCGGGCGGGCCTGCGGCCGCTGGCCGCGACGTGGTGCACGATCCTGGCCACGATCGCCGTCCTGGTCGGCGCTGGAACGCTGATCGCCAACCGGGTCCAGGCGGATTACCCGCGGCTTGCCGCCGAGGTCAGGCGCACCGTGCACGAGGTGCAGACCTACCTGGCGGGCCCGCCGTTCCGGCTCAAGGGCACCAGGCTCGACCAGTTGTCGAGCAGGCTGCTCGACTACCTGGCGCAGCATAAGTCGGTGGTGGCCGGCACCGTCGTGACCGGCGGCCGGTACTTCATCGAGGTGCTCACTGGCCTGATCCTGACCTTCTTCATCACGTTCTTCCTGCTCAAGGACGGTCACAAGATCTGGTCCTGGCTGATCAGCGGCCTGCGGCCGTGGGCGCGCCGACGTGCGCACCTCGCGGGCGACGCGGCCTGGCAAGCCCTCGTCAGCTATATCCGCGGCACGACCGTGGTCGCCGCCATTCATGCGATCTTCATCGGCCTGGCGCTGTGGCTGATCGGCGTGCCGCTCGTGGTGCCGCTGATCATCCTTGTCTTCATCGCCGCGTACATACCGCTGGTCGGGATCCTGGTGGTCGGCGCGCTGGCCATCGTCATCACGCTGGCGACGAAGGGCTGGATCGCTGCCGTCGTGCTGCTGGCGGTCTTCCTGGCCGAGAACCAGATCGAGAGCCACCTGCTCCAGCCGCTGGTGGTCGGCCGCGTGGTGCGGCTGCACCCGCTCGCGATCATCGTGGTGCTGGCGGTTGGCGGAATCGTGGCCGGCATTCCCGGCGCGATCGTCGCGGTGCCCACCGCCGCTGTGGTCTCCTATGCGTGGCCGTACCTGCGCGGCGATCATGATCACGAACCACCGCGAGCGCCGCCAGGACACTGACGCCGTCAGGAGGCGAACAGATGACGATGCGGGCTCATCGCGTCGAGGTGCTGATCAGGCGGCTCGACCCGGAGTTGCCGCTGCCCGGGCGGGCGCATCCGGGCGATGCCGGCGTGGACCTCTACGCCGCGCGGGACGTGCATCTGGCGCCCGGCGAGCGCGAGGTCGTGCCGACCGGCGTGGCGATCGCGCTGCCCGACGGCTACGCGGCGTTCGTGCACCCGAGATCCGGCCTGGCGGCCAGGCACGGCGTCACGCTCGTGAACGCTCCGGGAACCATCGATGCGGGGTACCGTGGAGAGATCGCCGTGACGATGATCAACACGGACAGGAGCGCAGCGGTCCGGTTCCGGCGCGGGGACAGGATCGCCCAGCTAGTGATTCAGCGGGTTGAGCACGCGGTGTTCTGTGAGGTAAGCACGCTGCCCGGATCGGCCAGGGGTGAGGGCGGGTTCGGGTCGACGGGAGGTCACGCCGGCGCCGCGCCGTGACCGGGTGAGTCTTCACCAGTGCCGTGAAGGAGTGTCAAGCAAGGTAGGGAGCACGGACGTGTTGCGACGCCGCCGCCGTGAGAGCGGGGACCAGCCGGGCCCGTTTGATGACAACCACGACACCGAGCGGCCCGCGGCCACCGACGGGCCGTGGGATATCGCCGACGATTATCCGGAGGCGGAGCGGATCGACTGCGGCAGCCTGCTGATACCCGTCCGCGACGGCTACGACGTCCAGATCAACGTCGCCGAGGAGCAGGGCGCCTGGGTGGCCGTCGTGCACGGCGAGAGCGGCATGCAGCTCCAGGCCTTCGCGGCGCCGCGGAGCGGCGGGCTGTGGGACGAGGTCAGGCACGAGATCGCGGCGAACATCGCCGAGTCAGGCGGCAGCTGCCAGGAGAGCCAGGGCCGGGCCGGCGCCGAGCTGCAAGCGCGGGTGCCTGTCGGCGACGAGAGCGGCCTGCCCGGACCGCTTCAGCCGGTCAGGTTCCTCGGGTTCGACGGCCCGCGCTGGTTCCTGCGCGGCGTGATCAGCGGACCCGCTGCCACCGACGCGGCGACCGGCGCGCTCTTCAACGACCTGTTCGCCGACGTCGTCGTGGTGCGCGGCGACTACCCGGCGCCGCCGCGCGAGCAGCTGGAGATCAGGCTGCCCGAGGAGGCGCGCCAGGCACTCGAGGAGCAGCTGGCGCAGGAGAACGGCGGCTGGGAGCTGCCCGACCCGTTCTCCCGTGGCCCGGAGATCACCGAGACCCGGTAGCCAGGAGCAGGCCAAGCTCGGCCTCGACGTCCTCGCTGGTGACGAAGAGCAGTTCGTCGCCGGCCTCGAGAGGGTCGTCGCTGTTAGGCACGATCACCCGGCCGTCGCGCAAGATCGCCACCAGTGCGGTGTCGGCAGGCCATTCGATCGCGCCAATCCGCTGGCCAACCAGCGGGGCGTCGTCCGGCATGGTCAGCTCGACCAGGCTGGCGGCACTCTGCCGGAACGTCATCAGCCTGACCAGGTCACCGACGCTGACGGCCTCCTCGACCAGGGCCGAGAGCAGCCGCGGCGTCGACACCGCCACGTCCACCCCCCAGGACTCGTTGAAGAGCCACTCGTTGTTCGGGTGGTTGATCCTGGCGACGACCCGGGGCACGCCGTACTCGGTCTTGGCCAGCAGCGACACGACCAGGTTGACCTTGTCGTCTCCGGTCGCGGCGATAACCACGTTGCAGCGCTCGAGCGCGGCATCGTCGAGCGAGGCGATCTCGCAGGCGTCGGCGAGCAGCCACTCGGCCCTCGGCACGCTGTACACCTTGATGGCCTTGGAGTTCTTGTCGATCAGCAGTACCTCGTGCCCGTTCTCGAGCAATTCCTTGGCGATCGACCTGCCCACGGCACCGGCGCCGGCGATGGCGACTCTCATACGTGGCCTCCCTTGCCGGGCGCGCCCCGCCGCGCGAACGCCGCCGTGATCTGCTTGAGGTCCGTTTCCTTGGCCATCACGTGCAGTACATCGCCCTGCTGCAGGACCGTTCCCGGTCCTGGCAGCAGTGCCTCGCCGAGCCGGGAGATGAACACGATCCTGGTGTCGGCGGCGGCCTCGAGCGCGCTGACCTTTTCGCCGAGCCAGTCGTCGCAGCAGCTGAGTTCGGCGAGCACGAGCGAGCCGGTCGGATCGCGCCACAGCGTCGCGACGCCCTCGGGGAGCAGCCGGCGCAGCATCTGGTCGGCCGTCCACCTGACCGTGGCGACGGTCGGGATGCCCAGGCGCTGGTAGACCTCGGCGCGGCGAGGATCGTAGATCCTGGCAGCGACCCGCTGCACCCCGAAGGATTCCCTCGCCACCCTGGCCGCGATGACATTCGAGTTGTCGCCGCTGCTGACGGCCGCGAACGCGTGTGCCTTCTCGATCCCCGCCTCAATCAGGACATCGCGGTCGAAACCGATCCCCGTGATCCTGGTGCCGCGAAAGCCAGGCCGCAGCTTCCTGAACGCGTCGGCGTCCTGATCGATGACGGCCACCGTATGACCTTGATCCTCAAGGATGTGGCATAGCGCCGATCCGACCCGGCCGCACCCCATGATCACGATGTGCATGACCATCCTTCCAGCAGCAATGGTGCCTGAAGAACGTTATGCCCTGCTGATGCGGAGGGCTAGCTCAGGGTCCCACCCCTCCCGCACGGACCGTGCTGCCGCCCGGCACGATGGTGGGCGTGAGTCATGAGCCTACGGCGCCGGTTGCGGCCGGAGACGTACTCGAACTGACCGTCGGCGAGGCGGTGCACGGCGGCTCGTGCGTCGCCAGGCCTGACGAGGAGGACCAGACCGGACAGCCAGGCCAGGGGTCGGGCCCGGTGCTGTTCGTGCGGCATGCGCTGCCCGGGGAGCGGGTCAGGGCCGTGGTGACCCAGACAACCTCGAGGTTCGCGCGTGCCGACGCGATCGAGATCATCCGGGCTGCGCCGGAACGGGTCAGCCCGCCATGCCCGTATGCCGGGCCGGGTGGCTGCGGCGGCTGCGACTGGCAGCACGCCAGCCTGCCGGCCCAGCGCGAGATCAAGGCGAGGATCGTCAGCCAGCAACTCAGGCGGATCGCGGGCCTGGAGCGCACGGTCACGGTCGAGCCGATGCCCGGCGACGCCGGCGGGCTCGGCTGGCGCACCAGGGTCAGGTTCGCGGTTGGCCGGGACGGCCGGGCCGGGTTCTACCGGCACCGATCGCACGAGATCGTACCCGTCGGCGACTGCCTGATCGCGCATCCGTTGGTGACTCAGGCAGGGGTCACCCGTGCGACCTGGCGCGGCGCGCGATGGGTCGAGGTAGCGGTGGCGGTGGCTACGGGCGAGCAGGCGGTGCTGGTCCCCGGCCGGCCAGGATCCGGCCGCGGTCCCGCGCGCTTTCTGACCTACCGGGCCGCGGGCCGCGACTGGCGGGTGGCGGCTGCCGGATTCTGGCAGGGCCATCCGGGCGCCGCCGACGTGCTGGCCGAGGCGGTGCTGGCGGCCCTGCGGCCCGAGGCAGGGCAGACCGCGCTCGACCTGTTCTGCGGAGCCGGCCTGTTCGCCGGCGCGCTTGCCGACGAGGTCGGGCCCGACGGCACCGTGATCGGCGTCGAGCAGGACGCCGCAGCCGTGCGGGATGCCAGGCACAATCTGCGGTCGGCGCCCTGGGCACGGGTGTACCGGGGCGACGCCACCGAGGTGCTCGGCCGGATCGGCCTGAGCGGTGCGTCGGTCGCGGTGCTCGATCCGCCGCGGACCGGCGCGGACCGCAGGCTGATCGCGGCGCTCTGCGCTGGATCGGGGCCGGGCGGCGGCGGTGCGCCGAGCGGGGGCGGCGGCGGTGCGCCGAGCGTGCGCGGCTCCGCCGGGCTGCGCAGGATTGCTTATGTCTCTTGCGATCCGGCGACGCTCGCCCGCGACATCGCGGTCTTCGGCCGGCACGGGTGGCGGCTGGACGGACTGCGGGCCTTCGACGCGTTCCCGATGACGCACCACGTGGAGTGCCTGGCGACGCTGGTGCCGCCGGCCGCGTGAGCCAACCGGCCGCAGGTACGGCAAAATGCCCTTATGCAACTGCGGATCTTCACCGAGCCCCAGCAGGGCGCCGACTACTCCACCTTGCTGCGCGTCGCCAAGGCCACCGAGGAGCTGGGCTTCGACGCCTTCTTCCGGTCCGATCACTATCTGAAGATGGGCGAGGGCAGCGGGCTCCCCGGTCCCACCGACGCGTGGACGACGCTGGCCGGTCTGGCCGTTCAGACCGAGCGGATCCGGCTGGGCACGCTGGTATCCCCGGTGACCTTCCGGCCGCCTGGCCCACTCGCCATCAGCGTTGCCCAGATCGACCAGATGAGCGGCGGCAGGGTGGAGTTCGGGCTCGGCACCGGCTGGTTCGACGCCGAGCACGCCGCCTATGGCCTGCCGTTCCCGCCGCTGGGGGAGCGCTTCGCGATAATGGAGGAGCAGCTTGCCGTCATCACCGGGCTATGGACGGCACCAGAAGGAGAGCCGTTCTCGTTCGCGGGCAAGTTCTATACGGTCGCCGATTCGCCCGCGCTGCCCAAGCCCGCGCAGCGGCCCAGGCCGCCGGTAATCATCGGCGGCAGCGGCCCAAAGCGCACGCCGCGGCTCGCGGCCGCCTACGCGGACGAGTACAACGCGGGTTTCGACGCGGTCCAGGGAACCCAGGCCGCTTTCGACCGGGTCAGGGCAGCGGTCGAGCTGGCCGGCCAGGCCAGCCGGCTCGATGATCTACTCGGTCGCCCAGGTGGTGTGCTGCGGACGAGACGAGGAGGAGATCAAGCGCAGGGCGGCGGCGATCGGCCGCGAGCCTGATGAGCTCCGCGAGAACGGCCTGGCCGGAACGCCCGCCGAGATCGTGGACAAGATCGGCCAGTTCGCCGCGATCGGCGCGCAGCGGACGTACCTGCAGGTGCTCGATCTCGGCGACATCGAGCAGCTGGAATTGCTCGCCGCGGAAGTGCTGCCCGCGGTCTGACCGCTCGGCTCAGCAACCGCCCTGCGGTCCCGGATACCCGGGACCGGCCGCGGGCGCGTCGACCATGCCGACGGCGGGCCGCGTTATGCCGCCGAAGTGCACCACGTACCACACGCCGCGCCAGGAGATCAGCGAGGCGATGCCGAAGGAACGCACCTGGCCATGCACCCGGTACACGACCCGCGGGCCGGCGACATGCCAGTACCCGACCTTGTTATAGCAAACGCCAGGACCGATCCAGGCAGCCCCGGCGGACGGGACGATGACCCGGACCAGGCGCGCGCTCCTGGCGTCGCGGCCGAGCAGCCGGTGCGCGGCGCGCACGTCGAGACTGAAGTCGAGCCACAGCCGGGACCGCCAGTCCGCGGCCGGATCGTAGATCGCCTTCACCTGCTTGTATGCATTGACCGGGAAGAACGCGGGCCGGGCCAGCGATGCCCGGCCAGCGCGGACTGCCCGCCATAGATCGGTCGCCATCGCCCGGAACTCCGGGCCGTGCGCGCTTGGCCTGGCGGTGGTCTGGGCGAGCTTGCCCGCGCCGGGTGCGACCGGCAGCGGGCCCCGGCGGCTCGGGGCCGGGGTTGGTGTCGGCGAGGCGGCTGGCGCGGCAGCGGCGGAAGTGCGGGTCGGCGAGACCGGATTCCCGGCCGAGCCTGACGATGTCCCGCACGCCGTCACGGCCAGCCCAACGCCCAGGGCGACGCCCAGCGCGGCGACCGCAGCACCATGATGACGGACATTTCTCAGCCGCTCAGGAGGAAAGATGTCCGTGATCACGGGCATCGAGCTTAGCGGCTGGTGCGGCGCCGCGGGGGACGGTGCGTGCGCGGGAGAATGCTGGCGTGGCCGATCCCGTGCTGATCACGATCAGGGTTCATCCCGGCGCCTCCCGCGCCAGGATCGGCGGCTGGCGTGCCGAGCCCGGGCACGATCGGGTGCTCGGCGTGTGGGTGGCACAGCGCGCGGTGGACGGCAAGGCGACGCAGGCCGCTTTGGATGCCGTAGCCGACCATCTCGGGGTGCGCCGCCGGGCGGTCCGGCTGGTGGCTGGCGTCCGGGCCAGGGTAAAGGTGATCGAGGTCAGCGACCCGCCCGCCGACCTGGCCCTGCGGCTAGGCGGTCGGCCGGTCTGACTGCGCCCGTTCGCTCGCGACCGTAATGGTCACGGCGGCCAGGATGCCGGCGCCGGCGACCAGCCCGGCCGAGACCAAGAGCGCGTCGTGCAGCCCGGACTCGAATGCCGAGTAGGTGGCGTGAATGACCTGGCGCACCAGCAGGCCCTGCCCGGCCGGCGCCTGCGAGGAACTGCCGCCGACCGAGGGTTCCTGACCGGTCAGCACCCCGTTGATCACGATGGACTGGAGGATCTTGGGCAATCCCAGCTTGGTGAGGCTGGCGACAAGCGCGGTTTGCAGCTTCCCGATGACGATCGCGCCGAGGATGGCAACGCCCATCACGGCGCCGACCTCGCGACTGGTGTTGGTGGTCGACGCGGCCATTCCCGAACGCTCGGGCGGGACGGTGGCCAGCACCGACGAGGTGATCGGAACCACGCAGGAGCCGATGCCGATGCCGGTCAGCGCGAGCGCCGCCGCGAGCGGCAGGTAGGGCGGCGCCGGGCTGATCACGGCGTTGGTCCAGAGCAGGCCGCCGGCGAACGCGGCGCAGCCGCCGACGATCGCCCAGCGGACGCCGACCGATCCGGTCCAGCGGCCCGCGAGCAGCGACGCGAGGATCATCAAGATGGTCATCGGGAGGAAGACCAAGGCGATTTGGCCGCCGTTATAGCCGCCCACTTCCTCCAGATAGAGCGCGGTGAAAAAGAAAATCGCAAAGGTGGCGAAGTAGGCGCAGAAGGCCACGATATTCGGGGTGGCGAACTGCGGGATCCGCAGGAACCGTAGGTCGAGCAGCGGATGGGTCGCGCGGTTCTCCTGCCAGAGAACGCCGCCGCGAAGACCGCGCCGACGCAGAGCAGCGCGATCACCTTGGCTGAGCCGAACCCGATGCTCTCGGCGTCAATGACCGCGAAGATCAGGGCGGCAAGCGCGATCGCGCCGAGTATGGCGCCGAGCAGGTCGATCCGCTGGCCGGTGGGATCGGAGTTCTCCGGGATGACGATCACTGTGCCGATCAGCGCGATCAGGCCGAAGAGCACGTTGAACCAGAAGATCGACGGCCAGCCCCAGGCATAGACGAGCGCGCCGCCCACGACCGGGCCCAGTGCGAGCGCGGAGCCGGACACCGCGGCCCAGACGCCGAGCGCCCAGTTCCTGCTGGTGTATTCGGGGTAGATGTGGCGCAGCATGGACAGGGTGCCCGGTTCGCTCGCGGCCGCGCCGAGCCCCATCACGGCCCGTCCGGCGATCACGATTGCCAGCGCCGAGGTGCCCGAGGTGATGAGCTCAGATGCGCCGGCCATTACCGCTCCGCCAATGAAGATGCCGATGCCGATCAGCATGATCTTCTTGCGGCCGAACTGATCGCCGAGCGTGCCGAACAGCAGCATGGTGCTGGCGAAGGTGAGCGCGTAGGCACCGACGACCCACTGCAGCGACGAAACGCCCGCGTGCAACTGGGTCTGGATCCCGGCCAGCGCGACGCTGACGATCGTGATGTCCAGGAATGTCAGGAACAGCACCAGGCAGAGCGCGGCGAGCGCTGCCGACTGGCTGTTCTCGCTGAGGGCTGGCTGTCCCGGCGCGACGTGCGAGCCGCTGGCCGCCTCGGCATCCGATGCCGCTCCGTGGGCCGGGGTGCCTGCCGTGCCCGCATGCTCTGGTGGCGCTTCGGCCATGTGACATTTCCCCCAAGCAGGTACCGCCCGGGCCGCGGAATTCATGCGGCAATTGGCCGGAGACGGTACGTTACGGTCACTGGGTTGTCAACGACCAGATTACGCTCCGAGCTTGCTGTCAGGTACTCCTCGACCTACCCCTGGCAGGCCGCAGGCAGCCCGGAGGTCTTGCCGGCGTTCTCCAGCTTGAGCAGGCCGCACAGGCTGACCAGCCCGACCTTCCAGACCCCGTCCTGGTAGACGGACACGCCATGGAAGCCGGCCAGTGCGGGCTGGCCGGCCAGATAGATCGAGTAGATCACCGATGCCTGGTTCGTGCCGGTCAGGGTGACCGCAGAGACCTTGGACGTGACCTGGCTCGCGAACCCGGACCCGGAGAGCTGCGACTTGATCACCCCGGAGAGCGCCTGCCCGTTCTGGAGCAGCGCGACGCGGCGCGACAATGGCGTCTTCGCGCTGAAGAAGGTGGCCCAGTTCGCCTTGATCGCCGCGACGGCACCCGGACCGCTGGTCGGCTCTGCCGATCCTGTGGCCGGCGGCGACGAGGCCGGGGTTGTGGGCGGGGTGGAGGTGGACGGCGGCGGCGCGGACGGGGTCGAGTTGCCCGAGTTGCCCGAGCTGCTGCAGGCGCCAAGCGCGAGGGCGACGGCCACGAGGAGCGAGGCAGACACTACGGGCGATTCGCGGAAATGCCGACGTTGCATGGCAACAGTGTGCCGCACAAACTGCCGTGTGAATCATGATGTTGATGATTCGCCGGAGATTTTCCGGGGATCGGCCAGGCCGTTCCACGGGTCGTAGTCGACCTCGAGCACTTCCTGCTCGGGACGCTGGCCGGCGGGCACATTGCGCAGGTTAATCCTGATTCTTGTCCAGGTCGACGATCGGCCCCGCATCGAGTCCACGAGGATGTCGGCCGGCTGCAGCAGCGAGGCCGCCTCGGGATGCCGCGCCTTCCACCGGTCGAGGCCGGCGAGCGCATCTGCCTGACTCGCCGCCCGAGCTATCTCGATCAGCGGCATGGATGTCCGGCGCCTGCCGCTCGCGCCGTAGCTCTTGCCCGGAGCGGCAGGCGACGGGTGCGCCCGCTTCGATGGCTGCACGCGCGGTGCCTCGCCCTCTTGCTTGGCGAAATGCGGCGGCCACGGCGCGTCCGGTATGCCCGCTCTCTTGTCGCGCTCGGCTAGCTCGAGCAACTGGTCCAGCGAGCCCGCGGCCTCGTCCAGGCCGGCCCACGGATCGCCCAGCCGGGCCAGGCGATCGGGCACCGTCGTGATCGTGAAGGCCTCAGGGTCGCATCCGGGGACCTCGTCCCAGGTCAGTGGTGTGGACACGCGCGCATGCGGAACCGGCCTGATCGAGTAGGCACTGGCGACGGTCCGGTCCTTGGCATTCTGGTTGTAGTCGACGAATACGCCTTGCCGCTCTTCCTTCCACCACCGGGAGGTGGCCAGCCCCGGAGCGCGGCGCTCGATCTCCCTGGCCAGCGTGACCGCGCAGGCGCGGACATCGGCGAAATTCCAGCGCGGCTCGATCCTGGCGTAGATGTGGAATCCACGGGAGCCTGACGTCTTGGGCCAGCCGGTCAGGCCGAAATCCGCCATCGCCTCGCGGGCCACGATCGCGACGTCGAGAATCTGCTGATACGGAATGCCAGGCACCGGGTCGAGGTCGACTCTGAGCTCGTCGGGGTGCTCGAGGTCCGCCGAGCGCACCGGGTGCGGGTTCAGGTCGATGCAGCCAAGATTCGCCACCCAGGCAAGCCCGGCGGCGTCGGTGACGACGATCTCCTCGGCGGTCCGGCCGGAGGGGAAGCTCAGCTCGACCGTCTCGATCCACGGCGGCCGCGACGATGGCGCCCGCTTCTGGAAGAACGCCTCGCCTTCGGCGCCGTGGACGTAGCGCTTCAGCACCATGGGCCGCCCCGCTACGCCACGCAGCGCCCCGTCCGCGACGGCGAGGTAGTAGCGGACGACGTCCAGCTTGGTGATCCCGTCGCGCGGGAAATAGAGTTTTCCCGGGTTAGAGATCGCCACCTGGTGCCCGGCGACCTCGATGATCTCCTTCGGATCGGGCATGCCTCACGATAACTGGCGAGCCGCGGCTACGGCTGGCTCGAGCCCGGCCGGTACCGCGGCCGCCGGCGCGACGTCGACACGGGCGTTCCTGCCGATCGCGCTGGCGGCGATGACGGCAGCGGCTGCCGCGGCGCTGAACCAGCCGACGTGCTCGCCGAGCAGCAGCGCGGACCAGCCAAGCGTCAGCGCCGGTTGCGCGATCTGGAGCCGGCCGATCCGCGCGACCCCGCCGATCGCCATCGCGTGATACCAGGCGAAGAAGCCGAGGCACATTGACACCGTTCCGACGTAGCACAGCCCGAGCACGGCGCCGGCCGTCACCGGCCTGGCGGGGGCGGAAAGGATGCCGGCGAGCGTGACGGGCGCGGTTACCGGGAGCGCGAGCACGATGGCCCAGCAGATCACCCGCCAGCCGCCGTATTCGCGTGCGAGCGCGCCGCCTTCGGCGTAGCCGATTCCGGCGATCGCGATCGCCGCGAGCAGCAGCAGGTCGGCTGTCCCGATCCGGCCGCCGCCCTGGATGACGGCGAAGCCGATCACCGTCGCCAGGCCGAGGCCCAGCGCGGCCCAGTAAGCGCGCCGCGGCCGCTCGCCTGCCCGCCAGACCGCCATGCCCGCAGTGGCGGCCGGGATGAGCCCGGTCAGCACGGCGCCATGCACGCTGTCGACGTAGCGCAGCGCGATCGCCGAGATCATCCCGAACCCGATGCCCACGGGACCGGCCACGATGAGCATCCGGCCCATGGCCGCTCGCGGCGGCAGCAGGGGCTGGCCGCGGATCGCGAGGACGGCAATCGCCAAGACGGCACCGATCACCGACCGGCCGACGCCGACCTCGATCGGGCTGAACGACACCTCCGCGGCCTTGGTTGCCGGAAACGTCACGCTGAAGCAGACGACGCCGAGAGCGCCGAGGATCAGCGGAGCCGCTTTCGCTTTCGCGACAGAAGTGCTTCTATTGTCCCTCATGAACAAGGATAGCAGTCAGCCGTCGGCAGTTATCAGTCTGGAGGCGCTGATCGGCTCCCTGCCTTCCGATAGCCGGTTGCCGTCCTATCGCGAGCTTCAGCAGCGCTATCGTCTCAGCCCGACAACGGTGCAGCGGATGCTTGCCGAGCTGGCCAGGCGCGGGCTCGTGGTGACCCGGCCGGGAAGCGGCACCTATACCGCACGTCGGCGTCCCGCCGCGGCGCCCGCGGACCTCTCGTGGCAGACGCTTGCGCTCGGCAGCAGGAGCGGGCTCGGTGCCGATCTGGAGCGCCTGGTCGAGCCGGCGCCGGCCGACGCGCTGCCGCTGGCGAGCGGGTTCCTCGACGAGCGACTGCAGCCGCTCGGCCTGCTCGCGGCGGCAGGGTCGAGGGCGGCCCGGCGGCCGCAGGGGTGGAGCAGGCTCCCGCCGCAAGGACTACCCGAGTTGCGCGCGCATTTCGCCGCCGAGACCGGCGGCATGATGACGGGGCAGAACGTTCTGATTACCCCGGGCGGTCAAGCGGCCCTATCCGCGGCTTTCCGGCACCTGTGCGCGCCGGGTGAGCCAGTCATTCTCGAGTCACCGACCTATATCGGGGCCCTGGCGGTGGCGCGCGCCGCCGGACTGACGATGGTGCCGGTTCCCGGTGACCGGGACGGAGTGTTGCCCGATGCTCTCGCCGACGCGCTGGCCAGGACCGGTGCGCGGCTGGTCTACCTCCAGCCTCGCTACTCGAACCCCACGGGCGCCGTGCTCGCGCCCGATCGCAGGGACGCGGTACTAGACGCCGTCCGACGCCATGGCGCGTTCCTGATCGAGGACGACTGGATGCGCGACTTCGACCTCGGCCAGCCCTCGCCGCCGCCGCTAGCCAGCCGGGATGATGACGGGCACGTGATCTACCTCCGGTCGCTGTCCAAGCCGATCGCGCCGGGAATGCGGCTGGCCGGCCTGGCGGCGCACGGCCCGGTGCTCGCGCGGCTGCGGCGCGGCCGGATCAGCGACGACCTGTTCGTGGCGCCGGTACTCCAGCAAGTCGCCCTTGACGTGCTGACGGCGCCTGGCTGGGTCAGGCACCTCGGCAGCATCA
Source organism: uncultured Actinomycetota bacterium (assembly GCA_963720595.1). GTDB lineage: Bacteria > Actinomycetota > Actinomycetes > Streptosporangiales > Streptosporangiaceae > Chersky-822. Next base: position 1,394,910 of record CAVRFY010000002.1, read on the forward strand.
GGCGGGCACTCCGCGAGCGCAGGGACGCCCTCGCGGGGGCGATCGCTGCCCGGCTGCCTGGCTGCTCGCTGGCCCTTGTCCCGGCCGGCGGCGTGCATCTGTGGCTGCGGCTTCCCGATCGCTACGCCGATCCCGACGTCGCCGACCTGGCCGCGGCCCGCGGCCTGGCCGTCAGCCCCGGCCGGGCGTCATTTCCCGGCGAGCCGCCCGCTCCCTACCTGCGGCTCAGCTACTCCGCCGCGGACGTGCCCGCGCTGGTGACGGCGGTCGAGATCCTGGCCGGCGTGCTCGACGCCTGCTGACCGGTCAGCGGTGTTCCAGGGCGTCACGCATGCCGCGGTTGGCCAGCGCGTCGGCCCGCTCGTTGCCAGGGTTGCCGGCGTGACCCTTGACCCAGAGCCAGGTCACCTGATGCCGTCCGGCGGCGGTATCCAATCGCTGCCAGAGATCGGCGTTCTTCACGGGCTTCTTGTCGGCGGTCCGCCAGCCATTGCGCTTCCAGTTCGCCAGCCAGGACGTGATCCCGTTGCGCAGGTAGGCACTGTCGGTGTGCAGTCGCACCGTTGCCGGCCTCGTCAGGCTCTCTAGCGCCTGGATGGCGGCCATCAGTTCCATCCGGTTGTTCGTGGTGCCGGCGCTCTCGCCGCCGCAGATCTCCTTGTCCTGCGAGCCGGACCGCAGCAGGGCACCCCAGCCGCCAGGACCCGGGTTGCCGCTGCACGCGCCATCGGTGTAGATCTCCACCGCGGGCCGCCGGTCGTCGCTTCGCGCTGTCATCGGGCCAGTGCCTGCAGGCTGCTTGCGAGCGGCTCGAGTATCCGCGGCGTCGCCCCGAGAGGCAGGCCCACGACCGCCAGGTCGGCGCCGGCATCGCGGTACGCAGCCGCCGATCTGGCGGCCGCATCCAGGTCCCCAGGAGAGTCCGAGTCCAGCCTGATGTTCACCGAGCAGGTGATCTCGGCCGGGTCCCGGCCCAGCTCCGCGCAGTGCCCGACCAGTGCCTCCTTCAGGCTCAGCCAGTCGGCGGGATCCTGAGTGATCGCGTTCCACTGCTGGGCCCAGCGCGCGGCCGTACGCAACGTCCGTGTCTTGCCCCGGCCGCCGATCACCAGCGGCGGATAGGGCCGCTGCACCGGCTTCGGCTCGCAGCGCGCGTCGGCGAGCCTGACGTAGCGTCCCGTCATGGTCGTCGTTGGCTGGCTCAGCAGCCCGATGATGGCCTCGACGCCCTCGTCGAAGCGGTCGAGCCGTTCCCGCAATGGCGGCAGGTCGATTCCGTAGGCGTCGCACTCCATCTGGTTCCAGCCTGCCCCGACGCCGAGCTCGAGCCTGCCTGAGGAGATGATGTCGACGGTCGCGGCCATGTTCGCCAGGACAGCGGGGTGCCGGTAGATCATGCCACTGACCTGGCAGCCGATCCTGATCCGGCTCGTCGCCTCGGCCATCGCGGCGAGCATCGTCCAGCCCTCGAGGTTCGGCCCGGTCAGGTCGCCGGTGAGCGGGTAGAAATGATCCCAGTTCCAGGCCGATTCGAAGATCTCGATCTGATCGGCGGCCAGCCATACCGCCCGCATCTCGGCCCAGGTCTGGTGCTCGGGCCTCGACTTGATCGCAAAACGCATCGCCTGTCCTCCTCCAAGCCGGCGACCGCCGGCCGCGTGCCCGCACGGACACGTCAGGGTGTGGCGGCTCGAATGGTGACGCCGATCCTAGTGGCGCAGTGCGCATCCTGCCTGCGGCGGCCGCGTTCTCCGCGGCCATAGATCCGCGGACTGCGCGACGGAAGGTCACGTGCCGAATGCGGGAAGCGAGCTCCCCTCGCCCCGCCACGCGGTGGGCTGACTCGGTTCTGACAATGGTGACGACGAATGGCGGCGTTTCGGTTGCGAACGGCATAGAGCGGATATATACAGAGCCCTATGACTCAAGAAATGAGCGTGTATCAGCGCCTCGGCGGCTCCTTAGCATTCCGGTCAGTGACGGAGGCCTTCTACCGAAAGGTACTGGCCGACGACCTGCTCGTGTCCTACTTCGACGACGTGGACATGGATCGGCAGGTCGCAAAGCAGGAGTCATTTCTCACGATGGTCCTCGGAGGGCCAAACGAATACACGGGGCGCGATCTGCGTTCTGCGCACGCAGGAATGACCGATCTCGACGACAAGCATTTCGACGGCGTTATCGAACACCTCGCCGCGACTCTTCGCGAGTTCGGTGTCAGCGAGCCTGACGTGGCGGCGGTCGGCGCGATTGCCGAAAGCGTCAGGAACGACGTGCTGAATCGCTGACCTCCGCGATGCTGGTCACGTTCGAGGGGCGCGATTACCAGCTTCGGCCAGGCGAGTCCGTGTTGCAGGGGCTGGCCAGGCATGGCGTCGGCCTTCCGTCGGCGTGCCGGGCCGGGTCCTGCCAGGCCTGCATGATCCGCTCGGTCAGCGGCGACCCTGGTCCCGACGCCCGCCGCGGGCTTAAGGCCACCTGGTGCGCTGCGGGCTATTTCCTCGCGTGCCTGGCCAGGCCTTTGGGCGACCTCACGGTCGCCGCGGCGGGCGATGATGCTCGCACTCCAGCGCGCCTGGTCAGTGCGCACCCGATGGCGCCCGGTGTGCTGCGCGTCCTGGTCTGGGCCGACCGGCCGCCTGAGCACCTGCCCGGGCAGCATGTGACGCTGTCCACGGCGGGCGGCATCACGCGGATCTACTCGATCGCCAGCCTGCCCTCGGAGTCCTGCCGGACCGGGATCGAGTTCCACGTCCGCGTCTATCCGGCAGGCGCGATGAGCGGATGGCTGGCCAGGGCTGGTCCTGGGACGCCGCTCAGCCTGGGCAGCCCGGCCGGGGAGTGCTGCTACCTGCCCGGCGCCGTCGACGGTCCGCTGCTGCTGGCCGGGACCGGGACCGGGATCGCGCCACTGCTGGCGCTGGCGAGGGCGGCGCTCGCGCAGCGGCACCATGGGCCGGTGGTGCTGATCCACGCCGCCGCCACGCCGGCCGGGCTGTACCTGGGCAGGCAGTGTCCGGAGGTGCTGGCCAGCCCGCCCGGCGCGCTGCGCTGGCGGACGTGCGTGCGGTCCGAGGGTCAGGACATTGCCGACGTCGTGACCCGCGAACTCGCGCGGTTAGGCGAAAACCCGGGCAGCGTGCGGGCCTATCTCTGCGGCGGCGCAGGCTCGGTGAACCGGATGCGGCGCCGGCTGTTCATGGCCGGCATGCCGCTATCTGCCATCTACGCCGACCAGTTCGTTCCGGCCGGCCTGGCGAGGCCGGCCCAATCGCGGGCCGGTCACCGCGGTCCGAATATCGCGGGCCGGGCCACCGCGGGCCTGGCTACCGTAAGCCGAGGTCGGCCCGGCCAGCGGCCTCCGCCGACACTTGCTGGATCGCGCCGGCCTCGCTGCGCTCCCATTCGGCGATGCTGCGCAGCATCCCCTCGGTGTAGGCGCGCAAGTGCGTGCGGTAAACCTCGCCGAAGGTCCGCAGGTAGGCAAGCTCGGCCTTGAGAGCGCTTCGATCGGCCTCCATCTGCTGCGGCGGAGTGGGGGCGTTGAGCGTCGCGATCGCCGCCTCGCGGGCCCGCGTCGAGGCCTCCTCGATCACCATGTCGGCATGCTGCTGCGCCTCCAGCAGGATCTCGTCCCGCCGCGACCTGGCCTCCTCGGTCAGCTTGTGGCTATAGGCCTGGGCGTCGGCGACGTAACGGTCCGCGGTGAGCTGAGCGTTCGACAGGATCCGCACCGCGTGCACATGGGCATCCTCGCGGCCGAACAGCACGGCGTCGCCTTGCTTCATCCCCGCGATGATCCGGCGCCGCAGCCGCTCGACCTCGTTCCACAGTGAGACCTTCTCGTTGAGCAGCGTGACAAGCTCACGCTCGACGTCGTGCAGGAAGTCCCGCACGTGCTCCTCGTCGAGTCCGCGCCGTCCCAGCCTGGACAGCGGAAAGCTGGCCGCTTGCACGTCATCGGGAGTCAGCCTCTTCTCGTCTTCCTGCCAAGCGACTGTCATGGTTCACTCCACCCGAAATCCTCGACATGTATCTGAGCTCGCGGCGTTCCTGCCGAGTTCAGCCGCGCGTAGGTATCACGCACCATCTCGCTGGGGCCAGCCAGGAAGACCTCGTGTCCCGACCAGTCACCCGCCCGCATGACTACGTCGGGCACACTGCCCGACTCGCCGCGGAATAGGCGGTCGGCCGTCACGGTGGGCACGACGGTCAGCCAGTGGTGCTCGGCGGCCGCCTTCTCCAGATAGGGCAGGTCGTAGAGGCCCTCCGCTGTCCTGGCGCCGAAGAACAGGTGCACGTGCGGGCGGACCTGCAGCGCGGCGACCTGCTCGACGATCGCCTTGAGCGGGGCCAGGCCCGTGCTCCCCGCGACCATCAGCAGGTCGCGTCGCGACCCCTGGTCGAGCGTCAGCACGCCCACCGGCGGGCCTAGCCTGAGCGATCCGCCCACCGCCTGACCGTAGGTGAGCGCGATGCTCACTGCTCCGCCGTCGACCAGCCTGACGTGGAAGTCCAGCGTGCCGTCGTCGCGTGGCGCGTTGGCGATCGAGTAGTAGCGCCACAGCCTGGGGCGGCGGGGCGACTCGATCGCGACGGACTGGCCTGGCTCGAATTCCAGCCGGGGCTCCGGTCTTACCTGCAGGACGGAAATGTCGAACGCCCGCTGCTCGCAGGCGATGACGGTGCCCTGCCAGAACGGCGGCCTGGTCGCCTCGTCGTCCTTGGCGGCCGCGATCATCACGCTCGCGACCAGGTTGTACGCATCCGTCCAGTCCACGGCCAGCTCGGGCGTCCAGGTGTCGCCCGCGAAGTGCGCGATGGTCGCAATCAGGCTGTCCCTGACCGCGTCATAGTGATCCGCGACGGCGCCGAACTTGCGGTGGTCACGGCCCAGGCCCCGCAAGAAAGCCGAGAGGTCATCGACCCGGTCGACCTGCGAGACGATCTGGGCTAACGCGGCGATCAAATGGTCGCGCTGCGCCTTCATCGAGATCGGGAAGAGCTCCCGCGCCTCGGGATGCCTGATGAAGAGATCGGAATAGAAGAATAGCGGCACTTCATCGCCATGCATTGCTATCCGGGAGAAACTATCCTTAAGTCTCAGGACATCCACAAGTTCCTTCTTCCTTCCGGACCCGTGTGGCCAGGTCCGGACGGCCGTGCGGCGGCACGGCTCCGCCAGCGGGACGCTATCGGGGTAGGGCGAGTATGGCCATTGCACATACTGGTGGAATTTGCAGCCAGAAACATCGGTCAGGTGACGGATTTGGCAGTGCGCCGTTCGTCAGCCCGCCAGCTCGCCTGCGGCCTCGGCGAAAATGGCGGTGTGCGCGTCGACATCCGCGTCGGTGGTGGCCGGGCACATCAGTGCCATGTTGTGGAACGGCGTGATCAAGACTCCGCGATTGGCCAGGTACAGGTGCAGGTACTCGTCGAGCTGCTCGTCGGCGGCAGCCTCCGACTCGCCCCCTGACCTGGGCGGGGTCGGGCAGAACCGGTACTCGGCCCGGGCACCGAGCTGGACGATGTTCCACGGCAGGCGGCGGTTCTCGATGACCGCGCGCGCGCCGGCTGTGAACCGGTCGGCCAGCGCGATCATGACCGCGAACGCCTCGTCGGTCAGCACGTGCTCCAGGGTCGCGCGCATCGCGGCGACCGACAGGGCGTTGCCGGCCAGCGTGCCGCCGACGCCTCCGGTGTCGATGATGTCCGCGGTCTCGTCGGCGAGTATCTGCTCAGCGAGCGAAGCGGAGAAGCCGTAGGCGCCGCACGGGATCCCGCCGCCGATCGACTTTCCCACGGTCACGATGTCGGGATCCAGGCGCCAGGCGCGCGTGCAGCCGCCCGGGCCTGCACTGAGCGTGTGCGTCTCGTCGTTGATCAGCAGAGTGCCGTGGGCCCTGGTGAGCTCCCGGACGGCGGCCAGGTACCCGGCCTCAGGCAGCACGATGCCAATGTTGGTCATGGCCGGCTCCATCAGCACGGCCGCGATGTCGCCGCGGGCCAGTTCGCGTTCGAGCGCGGCGATGTCGTTGAACTCGACCACGCTCGTGGTCAGCGTGGGGTCAACCGGCGCGCCGGTATTGCCCGGCCTGCTCCGCGGGCCGTCCGGCGTGGCGATGACGAACGACTCGTCGACGCTGCCGTGGTAGCAGTAGGAGAAGACCAGGACCTTCGGCCGGCCGGTGATCTGCCGCACGATCCGCAGCGCCCATCGGTTAGCGTCGGTGGCGGACAGCGTGAAGCTCCAGTGGCTGGGGCCGAACCGGCGGGCCAGTTCGGCGGCTACCCAGGCGGCGTCTTCGGTGGGCAGCATGGTGGTCGCCCCGCCGAGGTCGCCGAAGCGCTGCGCGACGGCCGCCTGCACCGGGGCGGGGGAGTGTCCGGCCATCGCGCCGGTGTCGCCCAGGCAGAAGTCGGTGAAGATGTTGCCGTCGATGTCGGTCAACCGTGCTCCGTGCGCGGTCGCCAGGTAAAGCGGGAATCCGCCCGGCCACATCCGCATCCACGTCATCGGCACGCCGCCGAGCAGGTGGTCGCCCGCCTGGCCGAAGGCGCGCTGAGACGCGGGATGAGCGGCCGAGTAGCGCGCTCGCTCGCGCTCGATGAGCCCGGCAAGCCGCCGCCTGTCGATCGCCGTCAGATCCGCGGTCTGACGGACCTCCTCGCTATCGTGCATGGCGTACCTTCCCCCGTCTTAGGCCAGGACATTATCGTGATCGCTTCCGGCTCCGCGGCCGGGCTTGCCAGCTGGCGCCCCTACACTGGCGCGGTGATGTCCGAAGCCATCGGCCAGGAGCCAGCCGGGCCCGGCGTCCTGCGCCGGGTCTTCGGCTATGACTCCTTCCGCGGCGCCCAGCTGGAAATCATCGAGCACGTGACCGGCGGCGGCGATGCGCTGGTACTGATGCCGACCGGCGGCGGCAAGTCGTTGTGCTACCAGATACCGGCGCTGATACGGCCGGGCACTGGCGTCGTGATCTCGCCCCTGATCGCCCTTATGCAGGACCAGGTCGACGCTCTGCTCGCCATAGGCGTGCGGGCAGGGTTCCTCAATTCCACTCAGGACTCGCGCCAGCGAGCGCAAATGGAGTCCGGTTTCCTGGCAGGCGACCTTGACCTGCTCTACCTGGCACCGGAGCGGCTGCGGTCCGAGTCCGCGCTCCGGCTGCTCGACCGCGGCACGATCAGCCTCTTCGCGATCGACGAGGCGCATTGCGTGTCGCAGTGGGGTCACGATTTCCGCCCCGACTACCTGGCGCTGTCCGCCTTGCACGAGCGCTGGCCCGCGGTGCCGCGGATCGCGCTGACCGCCACCGCCACCAGGGCAACCCGCACCGAGATCACGTCCCGGCTGAATCTCGAGTCGGCCAGGCATTTCGTGGCGAGCTTCGACCGCCCGAATATCCAGTACCGGATCGAGCCCAAGGCCGAGCCGCTCCGCCAGTTGCTGGCGCTGCTGACCAGCGAGCACCAAGGCGACGCGGGCATCGTCTACTGCTTGTCCCGCGCCTCGGTGGAGAAGACAGCGGAGTTCCTGACCCGAAACGGGATCACCGCGCTGCCGTATCACGCCGGCCTCGACGCGGCCACCAGGAGAGCCAACCAGGCCAGGTTCCTGCGCGAGGACGGGCTCGTGATCGTCGCGACGATCGCCTTTGGCATGGGCATCGACAAGCCGGACGTGCGGTTCGTGGCGCACCTTGACCTGCCGAAGTCGGTGGAGGGCTACTACCAGGAGACGGGGCGGGCCGGCCGGGACGGTCGGCCCGCGACCGCCTGGCTCGGTTACGGGCTGGCCGATGTCGTGCTGCAGCGCAGGCTGATCGAGGGCTCGGAGGGCGACCTCGCCCACCGCAGGCGGCAATCGGCGCACCTGGACGCGATGCTGGCGCTGTGCGAGACGGTCGACTGCCGACGCGCCCAACTGCTCGGCTACTTCGGCCAGACCGCCGAGCCGTGCGGGAACTGCGACACCTGCCTGGCGCCGGCGCAGACCTGGGACGGCACGGTCGCGGCCCAGAAACTGCTGTCCGCCGTGCTGCGGCTGCACCGGGAGCGGCACCAGCGATTCGGCGCCGGCCAGGTCATCGACATCCTGCTCGGCAGGAAGACCCCGAAGGTCATCGAGCACGACCACGCCTCGCTGACGGTGTTCGGAATCGGCGAGGAGTTGCGCGAAAGCGAGTGGCGGGGTGTGGTCCGGCAGCTTCTCGCCCGCGGCCTGCTGGCGGTCGAGGGCGATTACGGAACGCTCGCGCTGACCCAGGAGAGCGGCTCGGTGTTGTCCGGGCAGCGCCAGGTCCTGCTGCGCCGCGAACCCGAACCGTCTGTGCGGCGCGCCAGGGCCAGGGCAAGCCGGGCCGACCGTGAGCCGGCCGCCGAGCTGCCGCCTGCCGCCGCCGACGTGTTCGAGCGACTGCGTGCCTGGCGGGCGGCTGCCGCCAAGGAGCAGGGGGTGCCCGCCTACGTGATCTTCCACGACGCGACGCTGCGTGAGATCGCCGCCCGGCCGCCCACCTCGATGGCCGAGCTGGGGCAGATCAGCGGCATCGGCGAGGCCAAGCTGGCCAGGTACGGCGAGCAGATCCTCGACCTGCTCGCGACCCAGGAAGCTGATGAGATCATGCCGAAGGCGGACTAGCGACGGTTGCTCAGGTCAAGCCCGAATCAGGGCGCCACCGCCGCTGCGGGCGGCCGCGCCAGGTACCCATGACTGCGCGGACGACCGCGCGCTTTGCCCACGATCGCGGACGATTCTCGGCGTCAGACGCTGAGAATCGTCCGCGATCATGACGGGCATTAGACGCCGACTGGCAGACCTGCGAGCGCCTCGGAGATCGTGACATCGGACAGGTCGAGGTCGCGCATCTCGCCGTGCATGTAGTCGCCGTAGGCCTGCAGGTCGAGCAGGCCGTGGCCACACAGGGCGGTCAGAATGACCTTCTCCTCGCCGGTCTCCTTGCAGCGCAGCGCCTCCTCGATGCAGGCAGCGACGGCGTGGGTGGGCTCGGGTGCTGGCACGATGCCCTCGGTCCTGGCGAACCGCAGGCCGGCGGCGAAGCATTCGGACTGCGGCTTGGCGACGGCCTCGATGAGGCCGAGCTCGTAGATGTGGGACAGCAGCGGCGACATGCCGTGATAACGCAGGCCGCCCGCATGGATGGGGTCGGGGATGAACTCGTGCCCGAGCGTGTGCATCTTCAGCAGCGGCGTCATGCCCGCGGTGTCGCCGAAGTCGTAGGCGTAGGTACCCCGGGTAAACGACGGGCAGGCGGCCGGCTCGACGGCGCGGATCACCGGGTTCATTCGGCCGGCCATCTTCTCCCTCAGGAACGGGAAAGCCAGGCCGCCGAAATTGGACCCGCCGCCAGTGCAGCCAACGATGACATCCGGCGTGTCGCCGGCCTCGGCGAGCTGCTTGATCGCTTCCTCGCCGATGATCGTCTGGTGCATCAGCACGTGGTTGAGCACGCTGCCGAGCGCGTACCTGGTGTCTGCATTGGTGGCCGCGACCTCGACAGCCTCGCTGATGGCGATGCCCAGGCTCCCGGTGGAATCCGGGTGCGCGGCGAGGATCGACCGGCCCGCGTTCGTGACATCCGACGGGCTCGGGTGCACGGTGGCGCCGTAGGTCTCCATCAGGAGCTTCCGGTACGGCTTCTGGTCGAAGGACGACCGCACCATCCAGACCTCGACGTCGATGCCGAACAAGGCGCCGGCGAACGCCAGCGCGGTGCCCCACTGGCCCGCACCGGTCTCGGTGGTGAGCTTCCTGACCCCCTCGGCGGCGTTGTAGTAGGCCTGCGGGACCGCGGTGTTCGGCTTGTGCGACCCGGCCGGGCTGACGCCCTCGTACTTGTAGTAGATCTTCGCCGGGGTGCCAAGATCCTTCTCAAGCCGGCGGGCACGGTAGAGCGGGGTGGGCCGCCACAGCCGGTAGACGTCAAGTACGGGCTCGGGAATCGCGATGTGCCGGTCGCCAGAGACCTCTTGCATGATCAGGGCTGTCGGGAACAGCGGCGCCAGGTCGTCAGGCCCGACCGGCTGGCGCGTTCCTGGATGCAGCGGAGGCGGAGGCGGGGCGGGCAGGTCGGGGATGATGTTGTACCACTGCTGAGGCATCTCGGACTCTTGCAGGACATACTTGACCTGGTTCGACATGATTACCCTCCCAGTTATCCCTTAGTCAGATCGTGCTGCGCCGGGTGACAACAACCTAGCCCACGGCGGACCGGACGTCAGTTTGCAGCCGAACGCCCGGGCCTGCGACGGAACACGGAGTTCGGCCCGCTGCGGATGGTGTGACCTGGATGGGATCGGTTGCGGCATACCCTGTCGCGTGAAATCGTTAGACGGTTAACCCGGGTCTGGCCGGCTAGTCGGCCGTTGCCATTTTTTCGGCCTGGCTCGCGGCTAATACGGGGCATGCTCGTGGCCCGTGACCAGCTCGCGACCTCATCGGTCCCGCGGCTACGTCACGGGCCGACGGTAGCGGAGGTAGTGGGTCTTGTCGGTGCTGGCAGTCTTCTCGCTACAACCGGACAGCCCTGTGTGCTGGCGGTTCGGCTAGATATGGCCGGGGGGCGAAAGAGTCGGCGCAAGCCGGGAGACGGCGGACCGGGTGAGGATCGGGCGTCGCGTGACGGCGAGCCCGGCCGCAGATCGCGGCACTGCGAGCACGACATCGCTGCTGACAACGCAGATGTCGACGCTGAGCAGTGGCTGAGCCCCTACCGGATCGGCCGTCCCGTCACGCCAGTCATCTCACACCGGGAGCCAGTCGCCGATCCGCCGCGCGCCGAGCCCGCGCGCCAGGTATGGCACGACGCCGAACCCCCTCGTCAGATCTGGCATGAGACCGCGCCGGCCGATCAGGGCTGGCAGCAGCCCGCTGATGGCCAGGGCCGGGGCCCGGAGCGGCCCGTCTTGCCCAATCCGGTCCAGCCGCCTCAGGTCCGGCCGCAGCCGGCCGGGCCTGGGCCGGCGAGCTATCCGCCCGCCGTCAGAGGCGCTGCGGGTCCCGGCCACGACCGCACCCCCGGCCAGGGACCCGATGCCGGGCCTCGACGGCCCGGCGGTGCCGCATACGGGCCGCCCGGCCAGGGGTCGTGGTACCCGCCGGGACCGCCGGAGTCCGGGCAACGGCGGCGCGACGCCTACGCGCCGGCACCCGGCGCCGGGGAGTCCGCGGCGTATGGCCCGGCACAAGGCAACGGGCCGCGCGATGGCTATGGGCCTGGAGGCGGCGGGTCACGGGGTCACGGACCGCCTGACGGCTACGGGCCTCAGCGCGATGGGCTGCCCGGAAGCTACGGTCCTGCCGGCGGCTACGGGCGGCCGGCAAAACCCGGTCTTCCTGCCGGCTTCGGGCCGCCGGCTGATTCCGGTCGTGCTGGAGGCTACGGGCAGCCGCCGCAGCGTTACGGCCCTCGCGATCGGCATGGTGCCGCCGGGGGCGACGGACCGCCGCAGGTTTATGGCCCTCCTCAGGGTTACGTGCCAGGTGAGGACCACAAGCTGCCCGCTCGCTCTGGTCAGGCGCCGGGTTATGGCCCGCCAGCTAGAAACGGCCCGGCGCCTAGTTACGGCCCGCCGGCTGAGCTACGGTTCGCCGCCCGGTTATGGCCCCCCTGCCGGCTACGGTCAGCCCCGGCACGGGCCGCCGAAGGGTTACGGCGCGGCTGGTGGTTACGAACCTTCCGGCGGTCGGGGGACGGCTGCGGGGTACCCGGCTGGCGACGCGGCAGGGCTGGCGTCGGGCTATGGCCCGGCGGGCGGATACGCCGATAATCCCGGATACGGTCAGGCCGGCGGCCGTCCGCCCGGCGACGGCTATCGCCCAGACGGGCGGCCGCCGCAGGTCGTGAATACCCGGCGGCAGCGGCCCGGTCAAGGGTCGGCGGCCGGGCCCGGAGCCGCGCCGATCGGCGGGAGCGGATACGGTCCGCCGGAGGGCTACGCCGGCCGGGGTGACCCGGGGCAGCAACCGCATCCCGCGTCGGGCCGTCCCGGCGGCTACGGCTATCGCAGCGGCGGCCAGGCCGGCGGTTACGGTCCAGGCGACGGCTACCCGGTGCCTGCCGAGTCCGGCTCGCGCGAGAGGTACCGAGGTGGCTCCGGCGGCGAACCGTCCGGCGGCGATGCCCGGCCGGGTTTCCGCAACAGGCCCGATGCCTATTCAGCCGGGTCCGGCTTCGACCGGCCGCAGGGACACCAGGCGCCGGACGTCGGCTATCAGGGAGCCGGTTACGGTCCGCCGGACGGCAATCGTTCTGGACCGGGCTACGGGCAACCGCCGCAGCAATCCGGCCGTAAGCCGGGGTACGGCCGGGCCGACGGCTATGGACCCGCAGGCGGCTACGGCCCGGCCGACGGCGATGGACCGGCAGGCGGCTACGGCCCGCCAGACGCTTATGGGGCCCAGGGCCGGTACGGCGCGGGGGCCGAGCCCATGCCGCCCGACGTTCGCGCGCGCTACCAGCAGCGCGATCGGGGCTGGCACCGAGATGACGTCCGTGGCGGGGATGCTGAACAGCCGCTCGACGGGCGGGTACTGCCCGATACACGGCGTGCCGCCGGTCAGTACCCGCGGGGAACGGCCGCCGGGGCGCCGATGATGCCGGGCGCTCCGCGCGACCGCGATCGGCCGGGATCGCACGCCGACCAATGGCGTGAACCAGGCGCTGAGCCTGGCGGCTACCTGCGGCATCCCGGCCAGAACCCGGGCCGGACTGGAACGCCAGGGCCCGCCGGAGATGTGCCTGACTATCGGTCGCGAGGGCTGCCGGCTAGGGGATTCGGACCCGCCGACGCCGACCCTGGCGACTACGGGCAGTATCACGATCGGCCGTCGGACCGCGGTCAGAGTGGCAGGGACGGTCAGGGAGGCGGATATCGGGACGGCCGGCCGGGCGGGCCGCCGAATCGCGACCGGAGCGATGCGCCCGGTCAGGTGCGGGGCGGTCAGGCCGACCGCCCGGGGTCGGCCGGCCCAGCGAGGAAGCCGGCCTCGGGGCCGCTTGCGGCGCTGCCGCCAGGTCCTTCCGCCGGTCCGTCCCGGACGCCGAGCGAGCCAGCCGCCGGGTCGGCACAGGCTGAGTCTTCAGGACGGGCCGGGAACGAACCCAAGGCCGGGAACGCACCCCAGCCGGCACTGCAGCCCGACCCGGCCAAAGCATCCGCGGCCACTGCTGCATCCGCATCCGCGGCCGCTGCCGCACCCGCGGTCACTCCGGCTTTCGGTGGCTCAGCGGCTGCCGAGCCTGAGTCGACGAGCCTCACGGGACTGGTTCGCCCCCCGTCAGGCGGGGGTCGGCAGTCGGCCGCCGCGCAGCTCGCCACGCCACAGCCCGCCACGCTACTGCCCAGCGCGCCACTGCCTAGCGCGCCACAGCCTGCCGCGCTGCCCGAGTCGGCCGCTGGCGCCGCAGGCGATTACGGCATCGCGGGTCCCGACGACGAGACGGCTCCGATGGCGGTGATCCCGTGGGACGAGCGGGCCTGCGAGCCGCGACTCGGCGGTCTCGCCCGTGGCGCTGACGGCCGCGGCGCCGTCGCAGCAGTCGGCGCCCTCAACGCGGGCCGAGGCAGACGCCTCGCGGATACGCGGCCCGTTCGAGCCGGCCAACGCGGCAGCCCCTGCTGGCGCCGAGGGACCCGCGGGCCCGGCGATGTCCCAGGCGGCGCGGGCGAGCATGTGGTCGCCATCGACGGCCAAGATGGATCAGATCAAGGATCTGTACCTGACGGCCGAGGCCATCGGCGAGGACGCACTGGACAAGCATTTTCAGCAGGTCAGCGAACGTCAGCGGCAACTGATCAGGGAGTACTTCGACCAGGTCCTGGGCGGCCAGGCAGAAGGAACCGATCGCGGCTAGCCCGGCTGCGGCAGACGGACATGGCTCGGCGGCTCAGCGCCGCGCTTCATCGCCAGTCCGCCGGTAATCGCCGATTTCGGCATTTCCTGGCGGCGCGGGCAACGCGGCCCAGGCAGCGGCGAGATCCGAGGCCAGGTTCGCGGCCTCGGCGGGCGGGATCCGCGGGTCGTGGATGATCGGGGCCGACGTGCGGGCCAGCCGCTGCGCCTCCAGGCTCGCCCTGGTGTGGAATTGCACCTGGAACGGCAGGTCGCTGAGCGGGTCAAGCCAGATCGTGAACACGCACCTGTTCGCCGCGCTGCTCCAGCTGTTCTTGCGAGCCTGCAACTGGAAGCTGTTGATCTCGAGATCTTCCTGGAAGTCCATGATGCCGTCGGCATAGTGCTCGGCATCGAAGATGAAGACATAGGAGAGTGCGCCGGGCACGCGGCGGGCCAGCTGCTCGGGCGCATGGTCCGGATGCCGCCGTAGCATGTCGGCGAACCTGGCACGGAACACGTCGGCGTCAAGCAGCGCGCGCTGTTCGGTGTCGGGCGCCAGCTTGCCGTGTTCGAGCCGCTCCTCCACCCGGCGCAGGGCCTCGGTCAGCCCGCTTCCGCCATAGGCGCCGAACAGGTTGCGTCCCTCGGCGGCGCGGAACCTATCGTAGGCGTCCTCGGCGATCCGCACCTGGTCCCTGGTGAGGCTAGCTGGACCCCAGGTCCACGACCCGTCGGGCGCCGAGAACGGCCGCGGAGTTTCCGGTGCTGACCTGGGGGCTACGGGCGGGTCTGGGACCGGCATCTGGTGAAACTGCGTGTCAGTGGCCGGCGGGTCAGCAACGGGCGGGTCAGGAGCGGGCGGGTCAGCGACGGGCGCAAGCCCGGCGGGGGGCGGGTCGACGGGCACGTCAGCTCCCGGGCGGGACTGCCTGGCTGCGTCGGCGCCGGAGGATGGCAATTCTGACGGACCGGATCTGGCCGATATCTCGCGGGTCGGCGGTGCCAGCTCCAGGTGCACGAGCCTCGGCGGCGGCGGCTTCCGCTCGCCGTCGTCGTGGTACGGCGACGACGGATGGCCGTAGGGGAGGCGTTCCAGGCGCTGCTTCAGGTCGTCCCGGGATCCGGGCGCCGGCCGGGCCGCAGGCGGCTCGGGGTGGCGCGGAGCCGGCTGAGTCCGCGGAGGATCAGGAGTGCCCGCCTCAGCGGGCCAGGCAGACGGCTCGGGCTGCTGCGGGCGCTGCGGTCTGCGCAGGCCGGGCAGACGGCGGCGCGGCGGTTACGGGAGGCTGCGCGGGTTTCGGCGGCGCGGCGGTTACGGGAGGCTGCGCGGGCTGCGGCGGCGCGGCGGTTACAGGAGACTGCGCGGGCTCGCCCGGGCCTGGTCCTGGCGGAGCCGTGCGCCCGGGTAGCGCGGGCTCGCCCGGCAGACCCCGCTCGGGTTCCGCCGCGGCGGGCTCGACAGGCCGCACCGCCTCCGGCCGCCGCGCCGCCGCCGGCCGCGCCGCCTCCGGTCGCGGGTCGGCGGGCTCGGCCTCCTCGGTCGCCGGCGCCGGCCGCATGTCCCCGGCCGCGGCGACGCTCCGCGTCGTCCGGTGCCGCCCGGTGCCCGGGTCGGCCCTCAGGTACCTGGCCGGCTCGCCCAGCTGGCCGCGCTGGCCCTCACGACCGTGACCGTTGCCGTGGTGGCCGTTGGCCTGCTCCCGATCGGGGCCCAACAGCCGCGCCATGACCAGGGTGGAGTCGAGCGAGTCAGGCTGATCGGAGTGATCCGGCCCTTCCCACTCATCCTGCTGCCCTGACATGGCGCTTTCCTCCCCCTAGTGGCGCTGTGGTCATCGTAGTGTCGGATCAGCTGATGACGTGACGTCTCGCGAGATGGACCGGTTCACGCTCGCCGCAGATCAGGAACCGGGCGGCAAGGCAGGCATGATCTGGCCGTGTGCGTCGCCGAAACCGATTCTGGTGCCCTCCGGGCCGACGGCCGACGCAGTGATCACGACCTCATCCCCGTCCTCGAGCCAGCGCCGGCTGCTGCCGTCGGGGAAGATGAGTGGCTTGCGGCCGGCCCAGGCCAGCTCGATCAGTGATCCGTACTGATCGGGCTCCGGCCCGCTGACCGTGCCCGAGGCGAACAGGTCCCCGGTCCGCAACGACGCTCCGTTGACGGTCATGTGTGCGAGCATCTGAGCCGGGGACCAGTGCATGGTCGCGTATGGCGGGCGGGATGCCACGTGGCCGTTGATCCGTACCTCGAAGTCGATGTCCAGTCCCCAGTGCCCGGACTCGGCGAGGTAGCTGGCCAGCTCGGTGTCCAGGGACGGCGGACTGACCCTGGCGTGCTCCAGCGCCGCCAGCGGGACGATCCACGGGGAGATCGTTGTGCCAAAGGATTTTCCGAGGAAGGGCCCGAGCGGCTGCGACTCCCAGCCCTGGATGTCCCGCGCCGACCAGTCGTTCACCAGGCACGCGCCGAACACGTGCTCGGCGAACCGCCCGGCAGGAACCGGCTCTCCCAGCATGCTCTCGACCCCCACCACGAAGCCGAGCTCGGCCTCGAAGTCCAGGCGGCGGCAGATGCCGAAGGTCGGCGCGTCCGCGTCGGCAGGCCTGGTCTGGCCGCACGGGCGCCTGATCGGCGTGCCGGAGACCACGACGGTGCCCGACCGGCCGTGATAGGCGATCGGCAGGTGCCGCCAGTTGGGCGTGAGCGGCTCGCCGTCGGGCCGGAAGAGCTGGCCGACGTTGGTTGCGTGCTGCTCGGAGGCATAGAAGTCGACGTAGTCGGCGACCGTGAACGGCAGGTGCATGGTGACGTCGGCGGCCGGCACGAGCAGGTCCTCGATCGCGGACCGGTAGTGATCGCGGGTCAGCCACTCGGTGAGCGCGGCCCTGACCTGCGCCCAGGCCATGTCGCCGGCCGCCAGGAAGTGGTCCAGGGTGCCCGAGCTGAAGTCGGCGATCCGGCCGGGCATCAGCCGGTCGGCCGCGGCAGTCAGGTCGAGCACGCGATCGCCAACGGCGACCCCGACCCGCCGCTGCGCCGGGTGGTGCGCATTGCTGAACGACCCGTACGGCAAGGTTTGCAGGCCGAACGGGTGGCCGGCCGGGACAGCGAGCCAGTCGCAGGGACGCGCCAGTGCCATGAACAACACACTCCTCAACAAATTCTCAGTGCGGACTCAGCAACCCGAGGCTGACCAGGTCAGCGACCGGCTCTTCGGTGCTGCACGTGCCGAACGAGGTGAACAGCCAGCGGATCTCGGCGGCGGTCTCCTGGTCGAGAGCACCGGCCGCGGCCGCGATGGACGCCCGGTCGCGCTGGGCCAGAATCGCCGTGATCTCGGCGACGCTGGCATCGGCCGCGGCCGCGCCGACCGCGAGCAGCAGGTTGAGGAAGCCGTGCTGCTCGAGTCCGGCGGCCTGATCGGTACAGCGCACCGCGTGGTGCAGTCCGGCCGTGCACTTGAACGAGACCCGGCGTCCGGCGAGGGCTGCCAGGCAGCCGGCCAGCGTCCGCTCGGCGGGGAACGCCTCAGGGGTCACGCCGCCGGTGCGCAGCTTGGGCCGGTAGCCGCGCTGGTCGGCGAGGTCGAGCAGCGGGCCGGCCGTGGCCGGGTCGGCGATCGCCCCCAGCGGGAACTCGATGTACCCAGTAGCTCCGCCCAGCGGCACGCCGTCCAGGGCCGCGGCGACATCGGTGATCGCCTGCGCCGGCTCCTCGTCCTTCGCGGCGGGAACCTCGACGGCCCGTAGCCGCAGCCGCGCGTCGGCCGCCACGGCATCGGTCGCTTGGGCGACGGCGGCCGCGCCGCCGGTGACGACCAGCGACAGGTCGATCCAGGGGACGCTGGCCGCGGTGAGCGCCCGGCCGAGTTCGGTAAGCCTGGTCTCCGGGCAGACGAACGGGCCGGTCAGCTCGTTGAACCACGCTTTCTCGTGATCCACGTGGGCGGCGACCGCGGCCGGCATCTTCAGGCCGGCTGGCGGGAAGAGCGAGGCGTCGTCGAGCAGATCGTGCAGCAGCGTGCGGGCCGGCTCGTCGGGCAGGCCTGACGGCCCGAGGTGAGTGCTCACGCGACCCATTCTCGGACCTGCCCGAGCCCTGGCGAAACGCCGGCCGGCCGGTCGGCTTACACCGGGCCCGAGGTTTCGCGGCGGATTGTGGCAGGCTCGCCCGCGGAGGTTGCCTGGACCGCCGGGGTTGGCTGGCCCGCCGGGGTTGCCTGGCCCGCGAACGGGGTCGGTGACGCGGGGGAGCCGGGCGGCACCGATTCGGGCGGCCCTGAGGCGGCGGACGTGCCCGGTGCGGCGTAGGTGCGTGGTGCGGCTGGCCCGGCTGTCAGCTCGGCGCGGATCGCGGCGGCCGCCTTCTCCGCCTCGTCGAGCACCGATTCCGCGCGCAGCCTGGCCTCGTAGGCCTCCTTGCCGCCGCGGGCGCCGAACAGCCGCCTGCTGTAGACGAGATAGGCGACCAGCAGCAGGTTCAGCGCGAACAGGAGGAGCTTGGTGACCGTGACGGCCTTGGTGAGCTCGTAGATCTCGAACGGCAGGCCAAGCGAGGTCACGATCAGCGCGAAGTACTCGCCCCAGCGCCTGGCCTGCCACAGGGCGAACGCCTCGATCGCCGAGACGACGGCCAGGCCGGCGACGCCAAACGCCAGCAGGTGCAGGTTGGACGAGCTGACGTGCAGCAGGCTCTGGATCTTGTCGAGCAGCGCGTGGTTCAGGTTGAAGCCGAGCTGCTTCACGAGAGTGCGAATGATCGGGACGTCCCGCTTGATCGCCTGCGCGACCGTCACGTGCGCCCCGGCGAACCGCCAGATCCCGAAGGCGACGGCGCCGAAGATGACGAACCTGATGGCCCGCTCGATCGCGAACAGCCTCAGGATGAGATCGCCCCTGATCTGCTTGCCTCGCTTGACCGGCGGCGCGTCGCCGGCCGGTCCCGCGCCATGCGGCTCGCCAGCGACATAGGAGCCGCACCGCAGGCACTGCCACAGCTCGACCGAGGCGGTGCTGCAGTGCAGGTGCTCGCGAAGATGCGGCTCGTCTGGCGCATAGGTGATATGCCCGGAACGTCCGCACCGGTACAGGCTCCAGTCCATGGGAAGCAGCCTACGGTAACGGGCGGCACCTTCAGGAAACGACGGATGGTCCGGGCGTTCACCCGCGAGCCGGTCGATTTAGGCGCCGAGCATCGGCTCCTGGCAATCGGCGAACCGGGGTGGCATCAGCACCCCGGCCCGCCGCCCAGTCGATCAGCCCGACGACCTCGCTGCCGCGCCAGACCGCATTCCACGGCCCGAAGTCGCCGTGGCATACGATCTCGCCCGCTGAACATGTCCCCGTCCCACTAGCCCAAACGCTCTCAGCCGCAGGACGGTAGCCCGCGACGGTGTCGTGATACTGACGCAGCAGGCGGGCCCACCGTTGCAGACCGGATTCGGCTAGCCATCGGACGCCGGACGGTGTGGCCGATCCGCTCGACCCGGCCAGTGACCAAACTGCCACCTCCGTCAACTCGCCAATGCGGCCACCCTAGTCGGGGCGTCATAGGCTGCCGCCTGTGGCTGATGCTGAGCGTGACGTTGTCCGGCATGGTTATGACGCGCTCTCCTACCGCTACCGCGAGGATGACGCGCCTGAGGGTCGGTATGCGCCGTGGCTGGCTGACTTGCGCGCTCGAGTGCCGTCCGCCGGGTCGGTGCTCGACTTGGGCTGCGGCTGCGGTGTGCCTGTTGCCCGGTCGCTTGCCGAGGCCGGGTATCAGGTGACCGGCGTCGACATCAGCGATGTGCAGATTGACCGCGCCCGCCGTCTTGTTCCGGCCGCCAGTTTCGTCAGGGCCAATGTGAGCACGGTGGAGTTCCTGGCGGGATCCTTCGACGCGGTCGTTTGCCTGTACGCGTTGTTCCACATGCCGCTGGCCGAGCAGCCGGGAATCCTGCGGCGAATCCGGACCTGGCTGCGTCCGTCGGGCTGGCTCCTGGTCATCACCGGGCAAGAGGCGTGGACCGGGATGGAGGACGGCTGGCTGGGCGGACAGACTCCGATGTGGTGGGGCCAGGCTGATGCGGCCACCTACCGCTCCTGGCTGGACGAGGCGGGCCTGGAGGTCACCGCGCAGGAGTTTGTCCCAGAGGACGACGGCGGCCATGCTCTCTTTTGGGCCCGCAAATCTGGCTAGCGCGCTGTCCTCCAAGGTCTGGGCTGTTCACGGCAGCGATCCGACTGGTCAGCTATAGCTGACGAGGTAGGGCTGCGGTGGGCCTGGCGTCCCCGCTGGGGGCGGCGACGCCGGGCGGCCGCCGACCATGATGCCGCCGCTCAGCTCGATGACCTGGTCGCAGACAAGGGATAGGGTCTCGCGTTCGGTGCCGAGGGCGACCACGGCGATGTCGCGCTGGAGGTCCCTGATGACGTCGGCGAGCACGGTCCGGTCGAGCGGCTGCAGGCGATCCAGGAGGCCGTCGACGATCAGGAGGCTCGGCTGGTGCACGCAGCCGACCGCGAGACGGGCCTTGCTGGCGATGAGTTCAGGTACCGCGTTGAACGGAACATCCGCCCACGGGGTCAGCGCAAGCCGGTCGAGGATGGCCGCGACCAGCAGATGCCGATCGTCGCCCGGCTGGCCTGAGTGCCGGGCCGCGCGGTCGACCATGCCCCTGATCCTGATCGCGGGCACCGGCCTGGCCGATCGGCTGGCGATCCCGGTCCGGCGGCTTACCTCCGCACGGCTCGCGGCCAGGGCCATGTCGTAACCAAGCACTCTGAGGCTGCCGTAGCCGGGTGCGAACCGCCCGGACATCAGGCCGACCAGCGCCGCCGCGGCTGCCGAGCGCGGTGTCACGATCCCCAGGCAGGCGCCGCCGACGTCGGACCGATCAAGCCGGAAGCTGGCCATCCGCAGTGCCCAGCTGTTCTCGTACCGCACCCCGACACCCGCGGATAGCACCGGGGGAAAGGCTGTCGCGGCGTGACCGGACTCCATTTTGCCCCCTTGATCACGTCTCGGTCACGTGCTCCCCAAGCGGGGAACATAAACTTGTCGCTACCAGCCTCTCACCGCTGTCCTAACAGACATGTCACCTGCGGGTTTACGGCGTGGCGGCAAACCGATGTCCTCGTGATTACCTGGGGTACTAACTGCGGTGAAATCACCGAAGTTACGGCTCGGGCATCAATCCCCAATACCCGGATTCTTAGCTGGCCACGGACATGCTGAAGGGCATGAGCCGCAGGGCAACGCCCGGCCGGAGTCGGGCCGCCGGTAACTTGGCGCTGTGCGCAAGCCGATGGATCTGCCATTCGATCCGATCGAGCGTGCGGCCGCGATCTGGGGGCGCAAGTTCGGCGAGGCGCGGGCGATGGCGGCGGTCACCTCGATCATGCGGGCGCAGCAGATCCTGCTGGCCGAGCTCGACACCCTGCTCAGGCCGTTCGGCCTGACGTTCGCCAGGTACGAGGCCCTCGTGCTGCTCAGCTTCAGCCGAGCCGGGGCGTTGCCGCTGCGGCTGATCGGAGAGCGGCTGATGGTCCATCCGACCAGCGTGACCAACACGATCAACCGGCTCGAGCGCGCCGAGCTGGTCGTCCGCCGGCCGAACCCGCAGGACCGGCGCGGCACGCTGGCGGAGATTACCCCGGCCGGCCGGGAGGCCGTCACCCAGGCCACCGAAGTGCTCATGACCGCCGAATTCGGCCTCGGGGGCTACGACGGCAGTCAGCTGGACGAGCTGTTCGGCCTGCTGCGGAGCCTGCGGGTGGCGGCGGGAGATTTTACGGAATGACCGGCGCCCAGGTCTGGCCGCCGTCATGGGTGGTGAAGATCTCGTGGGTTGCCGGGCCAGCGGGCACCGCGACGCCATTTGTGTCCGTGGTCATTCCGACGAAGGTGAACCCGATGCTGCTTGCCGTGCCCTGCAGGGTCGCGGGCCGCCAGGTGCGGGCACCAAGGAGGCGGAAGTAGAGGCCGGCTTTGGTCGCGAGCACCAGCTGACCGCTGGGGGAGCTGGCCAGCGAGGTCGCGGCACGGGCCGCCGCCACAGTGCCCTGAGGCTGCCAGATCATGCCGCCGTCAGATGAGGCGTAGAGGGCGAGCCTCGCGGGGCCCGGCTGCGCCGTGCGGCAGACGAGGAAGACCGCGCCCGAGCCTGGAGAGCTCGGCGGGCCCGGAGCGATGAGCCACGGCCCGCGCCCTGCGGGGCTCGTGAGGCAGGCGGGCGTCGTGGGCGATGCGGTCGGCACGGCGGTCCAGGCGCCCCCGGCGAGCGGGCCTGAATAGAGCCGGCCTGCCGCCATCAGGTAGCCGTGCCCCGAGGACAGCTGGAGGCCGCCAGGAACGACTCGCACCCCTTGGGCCGTCAGGACCCGGTGCCAGCGGCCGCCATCGATAGCCGCCGAGTAGAGCGCGAATCCCGTGCACCCGCTCGCGTAGCCGGAGCCGATTCCCGTGCAGCCGGTCCCGGCAACGGCGAGCACGCGCCCGCTGACCGTCGACAGGTCGATCACCCGGCCCTGCAGCGTGTCTTGCGACCACGACCTGCCGCCGTTGGTGGTCCGCCACAAGGCCGGCCCGAAGGCCCAGCCATGATGCGGATCGGCGAATCTGATCTGGCTCACGCCGGACGAGCCGGCGGGCGGCCCGGCGGGCGGGCCGCCGACCCTGGACCAGCGGTTTCCGTAGTCAGCGGTGCCGTCGACGACCGTGCACGGACTGGGCCCGCACGAGGACCCGCCGGGCCCGATCACTGCCCCGAGCGTGCCGTTGCCATTGCCGACGAAGGTCACCGAGGTCGGCCGCAGGCCGACCGGAGGCGGGGCGCCGCTTGTGCCCGCCGCCGAGAGCGCCGGTCCGCGTGCGGAGCCGGGCGGGGTGACGGACGGGACTGGCGTGTGGTGGCTCGTCCGGGGGGCAGGCGACGGGCCTCCGATTTTGGTCGGACCGGTCTGCAGCAGGTTTCCCGCGAGCTGCGGCAGGCCGGCGGCGGCCGCCACGATCACGGCAGCTCCCGCCGCAGCGGACGCGGTCCTGACCACACGGCGCCGCACGGCACGCCGGCGGACCTGCCTGAAGGATCCCGGCCGCGGCGGCAGCAGTTCGACATCCTGGCTCAGCCAGGCTTCGATCGGGTCACGGCCATCGGTCATGGCACCTCACCTACCGCTGCCTTGAGCTTGGCCCTGGCATGATGCAGGTCGGCCTTCACGGTTCCCTCCGGCCTGCCGAGCAGCGCCGCGACCTCCTTGACGCCGAATCCCGCGTAGTAATGCAGCAGGAATGCGTTACGCAGCTTCGGCGGCAGTTCCTCGATCAGAGCGCGCACGTCGACGTCCTGGGCGGGCTGCCAGCTTGGCTCGCGGGGGACGGTGGCGGTAATGGTCCTGATGGCGCGACGCTCCCTGCTGGTCTTGCGCCAGTGGTCCCTGACCAGGTTCGTCGCGATCATGTACAGATAGCTCTGCGGGTTGTCCAGTGCCGACCACCGGGACAGCAGCCTGGTGAACGCCTCGGCGGCAATCTCGTGCGCGGTCTCGTCGTCATCGACCAGCCGCCTGACCCAGCCCGCGAGCCGGGGATAGCACGCGTTGAAGAGTTCCTCGGCGGCGTCGCGGTCGGCGGTCCGGAGCCTGGCCACTGAGCTCCTTTGCCTTGCCGTCGCGGGCGACGGCACAGCCCATGATGCCTGCAGGGTGGCAACGTCACCGGCTGCTGCCAGGCAGCCGGTGTCGCTGGCGAGATTTCGCATTTGTTCTACCACACATTCGGCCTGGCTGGTCCCGGCGTGCGCGGGCGGGTCAGGTGCGCTCTTGTGTACTGAGACGGCGCAGGCCCGGCTTTGGTTGGGCTCGGGGCTGCGGCGAGGTGGGCGGCGAGTGAGGTGCCGGGGCGGGAACGGGGGCTGGCCGGTGGACCGGGGACCGCTTGGGGCCGGGCATACACTGGGCGAAGCGGTTTAGTAGGACGTCCTACTAATCTGGCCGTCGGCCCCAGCTCAGCTGCCGGAGGATGATCATGAATGCTCAGCCCGCGGACGATGCCAGTGGCCGGGGTGACGGCGGCGGCGACTATGGCAGGGCGCGCTGGCAGCGCAGGTACGACGGCTCGCGGCTGCGTGACGCCGACTTCACGACCCTGTCCGGGGTGCAGGTCGAACCCGTCTACGGACCGCCGGCCGGATCGGTAGTCCCCGACTTCGACCGGATCGGCTGGCCGGGCGAGTTCCCGTTCACCAGGGGCCTGTATCCGGCCGGGTATCGCGGCAGGGCCTGGACGATCAGGCAGTTCTCCGGGTTCGGCAACGCGGTGCAGACGAATCAGCGGTACAAGATGCTGCTGCAGGCGGGCGGCGGCGGGCTGTCCGTGGCGTTCGACATGCCGACGCTGATGGGCCGGGACTCCGATGACCCGCGCTCGCTCGGCGAGGTCGGTCACTGCGGCGTGGCCATCGACTCGGCCGCCGACATGGACGTGCTGTTCTCAGGCATCCCGTTGGCCGATACCACCACGTCGATGACGATCAGCGGCCCCGCCGTGCCCGTCTTCTGCATGTACCTGGCCGCCGCGCAGCGGCAGGGCGCCGATCTCGGCAAGCTCAACGGCACCCTGCAGACCGACATCTTCAAGGAGTACATCGCCCAGAAGGAGTGGCTGTTCCCGCCGGAGCCGCACCTGCGGCTGATCGGCGACCTGATGGAGTACTGCGCCGCCGAGATCCCCGACTACAAGCCCCTGTCAGTCTCGGGGTACCACATCAGGGAGGCGGGGTCGACCGCGGCGCAGGAGCTGGCGTTCACGCTCGCGGACGGGTTCGGCTACGCCGAGCTCGGGCTGTCCCGCGGGATGGACATCGACGTCTTCGCCCCCGGCCTGTCGTTCTTCTTCGACGCGCACGTCGACTTCTTCGAGGAGATCGCGAAGTTCCGTGCTGCCAGGCGGATCTGGGCGCGCTGGATGCGGGATGTGTACGGGGCCAAGACAGAGCGCGCGCAGTGGCTGCGCTTCCACACCCAGACGGCCGGGGTCTCGCTGACCGCGCAGCAGCCGGACAACAATGTGGTGCGCACGGCGATCGAGGCGCTCGCCGCGGTGCTCGGCGGGACGAATTCGCTGCACACCAACGCGCTCGACGAGGTGCTCGCGCTGCCGAGCGAGAAGGCGGCCGAGATCGCGCTGCGCACCCAGCAGGTGATCATGGAAGAGACCGGGGTGGCCAACGTCGCCGACCCGCTTGGCGGATCCTGGTACGTCGAGGCGCTGACCGACCGGCTGGAGGCCGAAGCCGAGGCGATCTTCGCCAAGATCCGGGCCATGAGCCCCGACGACTCGATGACCGGCGGGATTCTGCGCGGGATCGAGGAAGGCTGGTTCATGGCCGAGATCGCTGAGGCGTCGTTCGTCTACCAGCGCCAGCTCGAGAAGGGCGAGAAGAAGGTCGTCGGCGTGAATTGCCATACCGACACGGTCGAAAAGCCCGTGGAGATCCTGCGGGTCAGCCACGAGGTCGAGCGCGAGCAGGTACGCGACCTGGCCGGCCGCCGGGCCGGGCGGGATCAGGCGGCGGTGGACGCGGCGCTGGCGGCCATGCTGGACGCGGCCAGGTCCGGGAGGAACATGGTCCCGCCGATGATCGAGGCCGCGCTGGCCGAGGCGACGCTCGGCGAGATCTGCGGGACGCTGCGCGAGGAATGGGGCGGGTACGCCGAGGCGCCCGCATTCTGACCGCTCAGCGCGACGCTGAATGCCTGAGCGCTGAGCGGCATGCGGCAGGATGGAGTCATGCAACAGCCGCGTAACTTTTCGATGGCGGGCGCCGCCGACCTCGGAGCCAGGCAGGCGGCCGCGAAGCGCCGGCAGCAGGCGCCTGCGCCGGAGGGCGGGAGCGAATCCGCATTCGTCTTCGAGGTGACCGACGAGACCTTCAACACCGAGGTGATCGGAAGGTCCCAGGCCGCGCCCGTGATCGTCGATCTCTGGGCCGAGTGGTGCGAGCCCTGTAAGCAGCTCGGGCCGATCCTGGAGAAGCTGGCCACCGAGGCAGCCGGCGACTGGCTGCTGGCAAAGGTCGACGTCGACGCCAACCCGCAGCTGAGCGCCGCGCTCCAGGTGCAGTCGATCCCGATGGTGGTCGCCGTGATCGGCGGCCAGCTGGTCGACGGCTTCCTCGGCGCCCTGCCTGAGGCGCAGGTCCGCCAGTGGATCGGCCAGATACTGCAGGTGGCCGATCAGCTGGGGATGCCGGCCAGGGTTCGGGCCGAGGCGGCGGTCGGCGAGGCGGCGCAGCCGGGGACGACGCAAGCTGGCCCGGACCAGGCGCTCGGCGGGCCGGACGCGGCGGCGCGCGCGCCGGGCGGCCAGGCGCGCGGCGGGCCGGGTGCGGCAGCGCGCGCACCGGGTGGCCAGGCAGAAGCGGCCGACTTGCTCGGCGACCCGAGGTTCGAGACCGCGCAGGAGGCGATGGACTCCGGCGACCTCGAGGCCGCCGCCGCTGCGCTCGGCGAGGTGCTTGCCGACTCGCCAGAACATCCGGTCGCCAGGGCGTGGCTGGCCCAGGTCGACCTGATCAGGCGGGTGAACTCCTACGACCGGGCCAAGGTCCAGCGGGCGGCGCAGGAGCACCCCGACGACCCTGACGCCCAGCTCCAGGCCGCCGATGTCGACCTGGCCACCGGGCAGATCGACGCGAGTTTCGACCGCCTGCTCGGCGTCTTCCAGCGCACCGCCGGCGAGGACAGGAACAAGATCCGGCTGCACCTGCTCGGCCTGTTCGAGGTGCTGCCGCCGCGGGATCCCCGGGTGGCCAAGGCGCGGGCCAGGCTATCCAGCCTGCTGTTCTGACCGGACCGTGCCCGGCCTGAAACCCCGGCACCGCGGTGGAGGATCATAGAGATATGCAGGAGGAATCCCGCACGGGCCAGCTGCTCGCGGCGACCCCGATGCTCGGTGACATCAACTTCCGGCGCACCATCGTCTTGATCGTCGAGGACGACCCGGAGGAGGGAACGCTCGGAGTTGTGCTCAACCGGCCGAGCCAGATTCCCGTGGAGCAAGTGCTCGAGCCGTGGACCGAGCTCGTGACCGGTCCTTCCGTGCTGTTCCAGGGCGGTCCGGTCTCGCCGGACAGCGCGCTCGCGCTGGCGCTGCCGCGCGGCGAGGACGAGCCGATCGGCTGGCGGTCGCTGTCCGGGTCCAAGCTCATGTCCAGGATCGGACTGGTTGACCTGGGCGCGCCGCCGGAGCTCCTGGCGGAGGGCATCGCCTCGCTGCGGGTGTTCGCGGGGTACGCGGGCTGGGGCGCGGGACAGCTCGAGGCCGAGATCGACGTGGGTGCCTGGCTGGTACTCGACGGCCTGCCCGAGGATGCGTTCGCCGACGAGCCTGACCGGCTTTACCCGGCTGTGCTGCGGCGGCAGGGCGGCGAGATGGCGCTACTGTCCACGTACCCGGACGACCCGGTGCTGAATTGAGCGCGCGTAAGCTAGGACCGTGACTGACGTACTTCCGGCCGGCGGCACTCAGGTCGAATCCGACACCAGGCCTGACCTGTCTACCGGCGACGGTGATCACGAGCGGTTCGCGCACTATGTCCTGAAAGACAAGATCATGGACAGTGCGGTGAACGGAACGCCCATGGTGGCGTTGTGCGGCAAGGTCTGGGTGCCGAGCCGTGATCCCAAGCGCTTCCCGGTCTGCCCGGAGTGCAAGGAGATCTACGAGTCGCTGCCCGACGGCGGCCAGGGCTAGCAGGCAGGGCTCGCAGGCCCGGACTCGCAGGCCCGGTCGTAGACCAAGCTCGCAGACCGGCTAGTCGACCGCTGCGGGCTCGCCAGAGGTGAGCCGAAGCAGCTCGGCGTAGGACGTCGGGAACACCACGTGTTGATGACCGCCGGCGGCCCAAACGACGTCGTATTTATCGAGCCAGACGTCCACCAGCGTGCGGACCGGCGCTGGATGCCCGACCGGAGCGACGCCGCCGATCACCTGGCTGGTGGCCGACCTGACGAAATCGGGGTCGGCGCGCTTGACCGACGAGAACCCGTGCCGCGCGGCGACCTTGGCGGTATCCACCCGGTGCGCCCCGCTAGTCAGGATCAGCAAAGGCTGGCCGTCGGCCGCGAAGATGAGGCTGTTCGCGATCGCTCCCACCTCGCAGCCGAGCTGGGCGGCCGCGGCGGCGGCGGTTGGGGCCGGCTCGGGCAGCTCCCTGACCTCTCCCGTGGCGCCGAGCGATTGCAGGACCCCGGCAACGCGTTGCGCGCTTGGATGCATGGCAGAAGGTTACCGTCGGGCCCTGCTGACCGAGCCTGGCCGGCCGGGCGATTCCCCCTGACCTGACCGTTCGTGACCGTTGCCGGCCGCGGTCGCGGCCGCACTGATGACGGTCGGAATGGCGGGATCGCCGGGAGACAGCCGCAGCGCCTCACGCGGAAGCTCGCCGAGCGCCTGCCTGTGCCGGTCCCGCGCAGCCGCGAGCGGCTCGCCGCCGACAATCTCGCCGTTTCTGACCAGCTGGCCGAGCAGGACGCGGTACCTGGACCCCGGCCGGCTGCCGCCTGACGGCTCGGCGAACGACGAGGCGCCCGACCGGTCAGGCGGGCTGGTGCTGACCAGTTCGGCTACGGCCCGCCCGGTCCGATCGAGCCGGCGCAGCGCCCACTTGCGGCCGCCGATGGTGGGCTTTCCGACCGAGCGCTTGGCCACAGGCCGCAGTTTGCCCGAGCCGTCTGCCCTCGCCACGAGCTTGTAGACGAGGGCGGCTGTCGGCACGCCAGAGCCCGTGACGAGCGCGGTCCCGACGCCGAAGCCGTCCACCGGCGCCGATGCGAGCCCGGCGATCGAGTGCTCGTCCAGGTCGCCGGTCACGACGATCCTGGTCTTTGTGGCGCCGAGCGAATCGAGCTGGGCCCGAACCGCCCTGGCGACCTCCGCGAAGTCGCCGCTGTCGATCCGCACCGCCCCGAGAGCCGGGCCGGCCAGTTCCACTGCCGTCCGTACCGCCCTGGCGACATCGTAGGTATCGACGAGCAGCGTCGTGCCTGCTCCGAGCGTCGCGAGTTGCACGGCGAAGGCCTGCCGCTCGTCGTCGTGGATCATGGTGAAGGCATGCGCGCTGGTGCCCGCCGTCGGAACGCCGTACTCGAACCCGGCGCGCAGGTTGGACGTCGCCGCGAAGCCGGCCAGGTACGCCGCCCTGGCCGCCGCGACGGCCGCCAGCTCGTGCGTGCGGCGCGAGCCCATCTCGATCAGCGGCCGCTGGCCGGCCGCCGTCACCATCCTGGACGCGGCGGAGGCGATCGCGCAGTCGTGATTGAAGATCGACAGTGCCAGCGTCTCGAGCACGACGGCGTCGGCGAACGTCGCGTCGACAACCAGGATCGGGGAGCCAGGAAAGTAGCAGTCGCCCTCGGCGTAGCCCCAGATGCTGCCGCCGAACCGGTATGACGCGAGGAACGTGGCGGCCTGCTCGTCGATGATGCCGGCCCCGCGCAGGTGTGCGATCTCGCCGGGAGAGAAGCTGAAGCTGGCGAGGGCGTCGAGAAACCGTCCGGTCCCGGCGACGACGCCGTACCGGCGACCGCCTGGCAGGTGTCTGGCGAATACCTCGAAGACGGCTCGGCGTCCGGCGGCGCCGCTGGACAAGGCGGCGCGGACCATCGTCAGCTCGTAGTGATCGGTCAGCATGCCGGTTCTGCCCATGCCGGAAGCTTATGGACGGTGCCCGGCGTGGCCCTCCCCGCCGTGGCCCTCCCCGCCGTCCGCAGGGCGGCACTGATAAGCGGCGCCGGACGTGTGGTTCCGGCTGGGTCCTGGGCAGTGGAACACTAGACGCAGGGAGGTGGCATGGAGTGAGCGTCGCACCTGTAGAAGTAACCAGGGCGGAGACGGATGAGCAGGCGGCAGTCGACCAGCCCTGGCTCACCATCGTCTGGAATGACCCGGTCAACCTGATGAACTACGTGACATACGTGTTCCAGCGGGTGTTCGGGTATGCCAAGCCGAAGGCAGAGCGGCTGATGCTCGACGTGCATCACAAGGGCAAGGCCGTCGTGGCTGCCGGGGCGAGGGAGGCGATGGAACGCAATGCCGAAACCTTGCACGGCTACGGCCTGTGGGCCACGGTCAGCCACGATTCGTGACCCGGGCAGGCAAGCCGCCTGGGCCCACCGATCCTGAGGACCGATCCGAGCCGGAGGTGCCGATGGCGGGTTTCCGCGCGACATCGGGCGGGGTGACCGCCAGGTTCGCCAAGCCCGAGGCCGTCATTATCAGGGACCTGGTAGGGCAGGTCGTCGAGTTGGTCGTGGCCGACATCGGGGACGAAGAGGCCGACGAGCTCGCGGCGATGGTCGGGATCAGCGACTCGACCGAGGTCCCCGACGACCCGGTGCTCGCCAGGCTGCTGCCGGACGGCTACCGGGACGATCCGGAGGCGGCGCAGGACTTCCGCCGGTTCACCGAGTCAGGCCTGCGCACGGCCAAGGTCGAGTCGGCCCAGTTGCTGCTGCAGACCCTGCCGGCCGGAGGCGGCAAGATCAGGCTCAGCGACGAGCAAGCCGAGGCGTGGCTGCGGTCGCTGAACGACGTCAGGCTGGCCCTGGGCGTCCGGCTCGGAGTCACCGATGACTTCGACGGGCTGAGCGAGGATGTCCGGCCCGACGACCCCCGTTATGCCTATATACAAGTCTATCAATGGCTCGCCTTCTTGCAGGAGAGCCTGGTGGCCGCCCTGTCGTGAGGAGCGGTTACGATCGCTCAGTGCTGACCATCTCGCGAGCCCTGATCGACAAGGTGATCGCTCATGCCAGGGCCGATCATCCCGACGAGGCGTGCGGAGTGATCGCCGGGCCGGCGGGGAGTGACAGGCCTGAGCGCTTCATCGCGATGACCAACGCGGAGCGCTCGCCGACCTTCTACCGGTTCGACTCGATGGAGCAACTGCGGGTCTGGCGGGAGATGGACGACAGGGACGAGGAGCCCGTGGTCATCTACCACTCGCACACAGCGACCGAGGCTTATCCGTCCAGAACCGACATTTCTTACGCGATGGAACCGACCGCCCATTACCTTCTGGTTTCCACGGCGGAGCCGGACGACACTCAGATCCGCTCCTTCCTGATCGCCGACGGGGTTGTCACCGAGGAGCAAGTGCGGATTGCCGATACCGCGGGTGGAATGATCGAAGGGTGAGGCGAGTTGTTCCAGCGGCGATTGCCGGCTGCCCGCGACACCTGGAGAGTTCCTGATGGCCATCGACGTCCGCATCCCGACGATTCTGCGCACGTTCACGAGCGGCGCGAAGTCGGTTGAGGGCTCGGGCGACACGCTCGACGCGCTGATCGCCGACCTGGATTCCCGCCATGCCGGTCTGCGCGACCGACTGGTTGACGACTCCGGGCTGCGCCGCTTCATCAATGTCTACCTCAACGACGAGGATGTGCGATTCCTCGGCGGCCTGTCCGCACCCGTCAAGGACGGTGACACCGTCACTGTCCTGCCGGCCGTGGCTGGCGGGATGCGCTGAGCAGGTTCCCGCTGCGGCCGGCGGCGGGAGCCTGACAGGGCGGGCATGCAGATGCGCTATGACTCACTGCTCGACGCGATAGGCGGGACGCCGCTGGTCGGCCTGCCCAATCTGTCGCCGGGGCCCGATGCCCGGCTGTGGGCCAAGCTGGAGGACCGGAACCCGACCGGATCGGTCAAGGACCGGGCCGCGCTGTGGATGGTGCTGGCCGCCGAGAAGGACGGACTGCTGCGGCCGGGATGCACCATCCTGGAGCCCACGTCAGGCAATACGGGCATCTCGCTGGCGATGATCTGCGGCCTCCGCGGCTACAAGTTGGTCTGCGTGATGCCGGAAAACACGTCGGCCGAGCGGACCCAGCTGCTCCAGATGTACGGCGCGTCGATCGTCTACTCGCCCGCGGCGGGCGGGTCGAACGAGGCGGTGCGCGTCGCGAAGCGGATGTCGGCGGAGAACCCCAGCTGGGTAATGCTTTACCAGTACGGCAACGAAGCCAACGCGCGGGCTCACTACGAGTCCACCGGGCCGGAGATCCTGGCCGACCTGCCGGAGATCACGCACTTCGTGGCGGGCCTCGGCACGACGGGGACGCTCATGGGAACCGGCCGCTTCCTGCGCGAGCACGTGCCGCAGGTGCAGATCGTGGCCGCCGAGCCGCGTTACGGCGAGCTGGTGTACGGGCTGCGCAACATGGACGAGGGGTTCGTCCCCGAGCTGTACGACGACTCGGTACTGACCTCCCGGTTCTCCGTGTCGGCGGCCGACGCGCTGCGGCGGACCCGTGAGCTGGTCAGCCGTGAGGGAATCTTCGCCGGGATCTCGGCCGGATGCGTGCTGCACGCTGGCTTGGGGCTCGCCGCGCGCGCCCAGGCCGCGGGCGAGCGTGCCGACATCGTGGTGCTGATCGCGGACGGCGGCTGGAAGTACCTGTCGACCGGCGCGTACGGCGGAACTCTGGCCGAGGCCGAGGCCAGGCTGGAGGGCGAGCTTTGGGCCTGACCGCTGGCCTGATAAAAGTCACTTACGTGCGATAAGCCACATCAGTTCCTGGAGCTCGCGAGCATGACGATCTTTGACGAGGCAACCGCGGTGCGCCGGGTCGCCGACGGAGTCTACGAGGCGCATCCCGATCAGCGGTTCGCGCTCGTCGCTCCCGGCGGCAAGACCCCGGCGGCGGTGAATGGCGGCGTGCTGATCGCGACCGTGCTCCGCGCCGTGCTCGACTGCTCCCCGCTGCCGCATCCGGTGGCGACCAGCGCCCACTTCCTGCGGGTGGCGAAGCTCGCGCCCGCCGAGATCCTCGTGACCTGGCTCAAGACCGGCCGGACCGCGGCCACGGCGCGGGCCACCCTGGTGCAGGACGGTACGGCGGTGCTCGAGACGACGGTGACGACCGGCACCGTGCCGGTGAGCAGCCCTGGGCCGGCCCAGGCGGCAGCCAACGGGCAGGGCGGCAGCGGGCAGGGCGGTAGCGGGCACGCGGGCAGCGGTCTCGCTGCGGGAGCGGGCAGTGGCGACCTGCACTGGACAGACGCACCGCCGGTGCTGCCCCCCGTGGACGAATGCGTGGAACTCGGGCCCTGGCGGGGCACCGTCGCGCCGGACGGAACCGCCGGTTATGCGGCCCAGACCCGGATGCTGTTCGACCCTGCCGTGATCGGCTGGGTCAACGACGAGCCGAGCGGGCTGCCCGAGATGCGGGGCTACTTCGGGCTGCGCGAGGACCGCGACCCCGATGCGCTGTTGCTGGCGCTCGCGGTGGACGGCCTGCCGCCCGTGGTGTTCGGGCTCGGCGCGACGGGCTGGGCGCCGACGGTCGAGCTGACCATGTACATGCGGATGGTTCCCGCGCCAGGGCCGCTGCGGGTCGCGGCCAGGTGCCGGCATGTCAGCGGGGGCTGGTTCGACGAGGAGGCGGAGGTCTGGGATTCCGCCGGGAACCTGGTCGCGCAGAGTCGGCAGATCGCCAGGGTCGGCCGCGGTCCTGTGCGTGGTGCCGCCGCCGCGAGCTAGCGG
Source organism: uncultured Actinomycetota bacterium (assembly GCA_963720595.1). Taxonomy (GTDB): domain Bacteria; phylum Actinomycetota; class Actinomycetes; order Streptosporangiales; family Streptosporangiaceae; genus Chersky-822. The sequence goes on from CAVRFY010000002.1 coordinate 1,428,312, forward strand.
GCCGGTGTCAGGGCACGCTCTTGATCCGCCAGACCAAGGTGGCGCCGATGGCGGCGGTGACGGCCGTGCTGGCGAACAAGGTCGGGTAGCCGCCCACCGTGACCAGCAGCGCCGCGAGCAGGCCGCCGACGGCGGCCGGCCCGGCGATCGCGATGTTGATCAGGCCGAGGTCCTTGCCCCTGTTCTCGGCACTCGGCAGCACCTGGGTGATGAGCGCCTGGTCGACCGCGAGGTAGGCGCCGAAGCCGGTGCCGAACAAGAACGCGGCCACGACCACCGAGGGCCAGGTCTCGACGAAGGTCAACAGCAGCGCGGCGACGCCCATCAGCGAGCCGGAGACCGTGACGATCAGCTTGCGCTTGCCCATCCGGTCTGAGATCCGGCCGCCGACGGTGGCGGTCACCACGACGCACAGCGTGTAGATCAGGATCAGCGTGGTCAGGTGCGCCGTCGCCGCGTTGGTCTTGTATCCCAGCTGGTCGCGCAGGAAGAAGAACAGGTACAGGGTGCCCATCGAGATCGACAGCGAGGCCAGGAACCTGGTGATCCAGGCCCAGCCGAAGTCCGGGTGGGCACGCAGGTCCACCTTGAATGCCTCGAGCAGCTGCCCGGCAGAGAACGGCTCTCGCTGACCGGGTTCAAGCGGCGGGTCGCTGGTCGAGAACACGAACGGCAGGACGAACAGGAGCATGCAGACGGCCAGGAACAGGTAGCCGGAGGCATGGCCTCCGAAGACCTTGGCGACGATCTCAACCCCGATGACGAGCCCGAGCGCCTGCGGCATCCCGACCCAGCCCGCGACGGTGGCTCGCTGGCCGACCGGGACGTGATCGGGGATCGAGGCGCTGAGGCTGGCGTACTGGCCGTTATTGAACACGCTGAATAGCGCCCACAGTCCCAGGATCCCGAACACTGTGCTCTGCTGGGAGATCAGCGCCAGGCAGATCGCGGCCAGCACCGCCATGCCCAGCGTCCAGCGATGCCGCCGGCCGCGCAGCCTGCCCAGCGACCTCGCGCTCGTGGTCCGGTCGGACAGGGCCCCGACCAGCGGGGTGGCCACGATGGCCGCGACCGCGCCGAGCGCGTGCACGAGGCCGATCACCAGGAACCGCTGACCGTTCGCGACATGCTGCACCTGCCTGGGCAGCAGGATCTGCAGCGGGGTCAGCGACGCCATCCACAGGCCCATGCAGGCCAGGCCGAGCTGGGCAACCCAGCGCTTGCGCACCGGGACGGAAGGCTCGGCCAGCGCGTCCGGCAGCGCCGGTGTCGCATGGGTCGCCTGCTCGGCCATCAGTCCTCCGGTAGTCCGCCGTGTCCGCTAAGGGACGCTCTTGATCTTCCAGACCAGGACCGATCCGATCGCGGCGACGACTGCCGTCGCGCCGAACAGTGCCGGGTAGCCGCCCACGCTGACCAGCACGGCCGAGATGGCCCCGGCCAGCGCGGCCGGCCCGACGATCGCGATGTTGATGATCCCCAGATCCTTGGCCCGGTCCTTGGCCCGCGGCAGCACCTGCGTGATCAGCGCCTGGTCGACGGCCAGGTACGCGCCGAAGCCTGCGCCGAACAGGACGGCGGCGACCATCGCGGCATCCCAGGTCTCGACGAACGTGAGCAGGAGCGCCGCGGTGCCCATCAGCGCACCGGAGGTCGTGACGATCATCTTGCGCTTGCCGATCCGGTCAGAGATCACGCCGCCGACGATGGCGGTGACGATGACGAACCCGGTATAGATCACGATCAGGATGAACAGGCCCTGGGACGCGCTCTGACCGGGAAATAGCCGGCGGTAGTGCACCTGGTCGCGGAGAAAGTACAGCAGATAGAGCGTGCCCATGCCGATCGCGAGCGAGGCCAGGAACCTGGTGATCCAGGCCCAGGCGAAGTCGGGGTGGCGCCGCGGATCCAGCCAGTAGGACTTGATCAGCGCTCCCACGGACAGCGGCTCGCGATGCTCAGGCTCAAGCGGATAGTCGGGCGTGGCCAGCACGAACGGCAGGGTGAACACGACCAGCGGGATCGCGAGCGCCAGGTAGCCGCTGACCAGGCCGCCGAAGGCGAAGACCACCAGTGCCGTGCCGATCACCAGGCCGAGCGCCTGCGGCATGCCGACCCAGCCGGCAACGGTGGCACGCTGATTTACCGGGACATGATCGGGCACGGCGGCGCTCAGGCTGGCGTACTCGCCGTTCTGGAAGGCGCTGAACAGCACCCACAGGATGCCAACCCCGAGCACGCTCTTCTGCCCCGCGATCAGGGCCAGGCTGATCGCGCTGAGCACCGCCATGCCCAGGGTCCAGCGGTGCCTCCTGCCGCGCAGATGGCCGACGCCGTAGGCGCGGGTGGTCCGGTCGGAGAAGGCGCCGGCGATCGGCGTGGCGAGCAGCGAGGAGATCGCGCCGAAGGCCGAGACGAGGCCGAGCGCGAGGATCTTGCCCTTTGGATCGATGTTCTGCAGTTGCTCGGGGAGCAGTATCTGCAGCGGCGTGAGCGCGGCCATCCACATCACGAGGCTGGCGAGGCCGAGGGTGCCGATCCAGGCCTTGGTGACCGGTTCGGTCGGCTCGGCGAGTGCCCGCGGGAGCACGTGCAGCGAGTCTGTCGCCCGCTCGGCCATCACTACCTCCGTCAGTCCGGCCGACCTGGCTGGACACCACTGTGGCGTCATCGCCGCTTGCTGGGGAATCATGCCGTCTTTTGGGCATTCTGGGTAGATGTTCGGGTCAGCTAATTCGACCGCGGCCAGCGTAACCTTGGCAGTCATGGACCTGACAGTTGTGGGCTGTGCCGGCAGTTTCCCCGGTCCGGCCAGTGCGGCCTCGTGCTATCTGGTGACCGCCGGCGACTTCACGCTGATCGTCGACCTCGGCAATGGCGCGCTGGGCGCGCTGCAGCGGTTCACGGACCCCGAGCGGATCGACGCCGTCCTGATCAGTCACCTGCACGCCGACCACTGCCTGGACATGTGCTCGTACTACGTGTACCGCACTTACCACCCGTCAGGTCCGCTGCCCCCGATCCCTGTCTACGGGCCCGCGGGAACCGCGGACCGGCTTGGCCGGGCGGCCGGCGCCGAGGCCGCGGCAGCCCCTGACGGACAGGTTCGAGTTCCGCACGCTCACCGCGGGCGCGTTCGAGATCGGGCCGCTCGCGGTCACGGCCGACGTGATGAATCATCCGGTGCAGACGTTCGGCTTCCGGTTCGAGCATGCCGGCCGGGTGATCGCGTACTCGGCCGACACGGGAGCAACGGAGCGACTGACCCGCCTTGCGTCAGGCGCGGACGTCCTTGTGTCCGAGGCCACCTTCACCGACCGCCCTGGCCTGCCGCCCGACATGCACCTGACCGCGCGCGAGGCGGGCGAGCACGCGGCCGCCGCCGGGGCGGGACGGCTGGTCCTGACCCACCTGATGGCGTGGAACAACAGGGAGCAGGCACTCGCCGAGGCCGCCGGGAGCTATCCGGGGCCCGTGTCGCTGGCCGAGCCTGGCCAGGTGCTCTGGGCCGGCCGGCGGCCCGGCGGCTGACTTGCGCCGGAATAGACTGCCGTGACATGCGAGTAGTCGTCACCGGCGGAGCCGGCTTCATCGGATCGCATCTGACCGACGCCTTTCTCGCCAGGGGAGACGACGTCACCGTCATCGACGACCTCTCGACGGGCCGCCCGGCACGGCTGGACGACCGGGCGGTGCTGCACAAGCTCAGCGTCACCGACGCGCGCTTGCTCGGCCAGGTGATCGACTCGGTCAGGCCCGAGTTGATCTGCCATCTGGCCGCGCAGATCGACGTGCGAGCCTCCGTCGCCCGCCCGGCCGCCGACGCGCAGACGAACGTGGTCGGCACGATCAACGTCCTCGAGGCGGCCAGGACGGCGGACGCGCGCGTGCTGTTCTGCTCGACCGGTGGCGCCCTTTACGGGCGTGACGCGCCGATCCCGTCGATGGAGGACGTCCTGCCGCTGCCCGAGTCGCCGTACGGGATCGCCAAGTACTGCGCGGAGCAGTACCTGGGCCTGTACAACCGGCTGCACGACACGGCCCACTCCGTACTGCGGCTCGCTAACGTGTACGGACCACGGCAGGACCCGACCGGCGAAGCCGGCGTCGTGCCGATCTTCTGCTCCCAGATACTCTCCGGCGCCCTGCCGACGGTCTTCGGCGACGGCGCTCAGACCCGGGACTACGTGTATGTCGGCGACATCGTCGGAGCGTTCCTCGCGGCGGCAGATCAGCGCCGGCCTGGTATCTGGAATATCGGCACCGGCGCGGAGGTCAGCGTGATTGACCTGGCGCAGGTGATCGGCGAGGTGACGGGGCGTGCGGTCGACCACAAGCTCGCGCCGGCCAGGCCGGGAGAGCTGCAGCGCAGCGCGCTGGCGGTCGAGCGGGCCTGGGCTGACCTCGGCTGGAAAGCGACGACCACGCTGGCGGACGGCGTGCGCAAGGTCTGTGAGTGGATCGAAGACGGCGTTCAGGACCGCGCCGCGTACTAGGCGGCAGAAGCCGGCGGCGAGGGACGGTCCCGCGCAGCCGCTACGCTTGCGGGCATGTCTTCCCGACCTGACGGCCGTCGACCGGATCAGCTCCGCGAGGTCACGATCACCAGAAGATGGCTCGATCACGCCGAGGGCTCGGTACTGGTCGAGTTCGGCTCGACCCGGGTGCTGTGCGCCGCGAGCGTGCTCGAGGACGTGCCGCGATGGCGGCGGGGCAGCGGCCTTGGCTGGATCACCGCCGAGTACGCGATGCTGCCGAGGTCCACCAACACCCGCAACGACCGGGAGTCGGTGAAGGGCCGGATCGGCGGCAGGACGCACGAGATCTCCCGCCTCGTCGGCCGGTCGCTGCGGGCGTGCATCGACCTGAAGGCGCTCGGCGAGAACTCCGTCATGATCGACTGTGACGTGCTGCAGGCCGATGGCGGCACCAGGACCGCGGCCATCACGGGCGGCTACGTGGCCCTCGCTGACGCGCTCAGCTGGCTCGTCAGCAGGAAGCGGTGCAAGGGCAATCCCCTGGTCGGCTCGGTCGCGGCGGTCAGCGTCGGCATCATCGACGGCGAGCCGCGGCTCGATCTGTGCTACGCCGAGGACGTCGCGGCGGAGACCGACATGAACGTCGTGTGCACGGGCGGCGGCGAGTTCGTCGAGGTGCAGGGGACCGCCGAGCGCGAGCCGTTCGACCGCAAGCTGCTCGACCAGCTTCTGGACCTCGCCACCGCGGGCTGCGCCGACCTGACCAGGCTGCAGCGCGACGCGCTGGCCTCGTCCTGACCGCCCGCCGGACCGGGCCGGCACCGTGAGCGCGGCAGCGCCGAGGCTGGTGCTCGCCAGCGCGAACCCCGGCAAGCTGGTCGAGATGTCCAGGATCTTGTCGGCCGGTCGGGTCGGGGTCGAGCTGGTCGGTCTTGGCGCGTTCCGCGGCGCGCCCGACGTGGCCGAGACCGGCGCCACGTTCGCGGGCAACGCCCTGCTGAAGGCCGCGCAGATCGCCGCCTTCACCGGCCTGCCGTCTGTTGCCGACGACTCGGGCCTGTGCTGCGATGCGCTGAACGGGATGCCTGGGGTGCTCTCGGCGCGCTGGTCAGGTGGTCATGGCGACGACGCCAGGAACCTGCGGCTGCTGCTCGATCAGCTCAGCGACGTGCCCGACGAGCGGCGCGGCGCGCATTTCTTCTGCGCCGCCGCGCTGGTGCTGCCGTCGGGCCGCAAGGAGGTCAGCGAGGGTCTTCTCCGCGGCCACCTGATCCGCGAGCCGCGCGGAAGCAACGGGTTCGGGTACGACCCGATCTTCTTGCCCGAGGGGTACGAGCGCACGACCGCCGAGATGACGCCGGCCGAGAAGGACGCGATCAGCCATCGCGGCCGTGCCCTGCGCGGCCTGGTCCCGGTGATCGCCGCGCTCGTCCGCTAGCGACGCGAGATGATGGACACCGTGGGGCTTCGTCACCGCCTGGCTTGTCAGCTCAGCCTGCTCGCGATCATCGGGCTGATGCTCGGCGCGTGCACGGGGGGAAGGCCCGCCAGGATGTCCGCCGCGGCCGCGCTGGCCGTTTTGACCTGTGACGATTCGGCGGGGCAGCAGGGCATCGGCGCTGCGCCCGCGCTCCTGGTCAATGGCGTCGATGGCTTCTTGGGGGATACCAATGCCTACGACACGCTGCCGGTGCGCAGGCAAGGCGGGCGCCGTTACCTGGCCTGGAAGGCTGCCCTTTCCGTGGCATCAGCCGCGCTGCCTTACCGGACCGTCAGCGTAGTGAGTCCTGCTTCGGCTCGACTGGGCTACGGCGGCGCGGCGCTATCTCGGCGCGTGCGCATGCCCGCGTGTGGCGGGCGCTTCACGCTTTATGTGGGCGGCATCTTCGTCACGCACCCGGCATGTGTGACCCTCGCCGTCACCGGCCCTGCCGGGAAACCAGGCACCGTGACCATCCCGGTCCTGGTCACCAGGTGCTAACACCCGGCGCCCCGGTACGGTAGGTACCGATCGAAAGGATATGCACGTGAGCGACGTTCGGCTGGCGCCCGGCGACCCGGCGCCGGACTTCACCTTGCCCGACGCCGACGGCGGCCAGGTCAGCCTGTCGTCACTGCGCGGCCAGCGTGTGATCATCTACTTCTACCCGGCCGCGATGACGCCCGGCTGCACGAAGCAGGCGTGCGACTTCCGCGATAGCAGGACCGCGCTGAGCGATGAGGGATTCGCGGTGCTCGGGATCTCGCCAGACAGCCCGGCGAAGCTCGCGAAGTTCCGCGACCGAGACCGCCTGACGTTCCCGTTGCTCTCCGATCCTGACCGGACGGTGCTGAAGGCCTACGGCGCCTATGGCGAGAAGATGCTGTACGGCAAGAAGTCGGTCGGGGTGATCAGGTCCACCTTCGTGGTCGGCGCCGACGGCGCCATCGAGCAGGCGTACTACGCGGTGAAGGCCACCGGACACGTCGCTCGGCTGCGCAAGGACCTCGGGCTCGGCACCTGAATCAGGTTGGCGAGACCCGGACAACCGGGGAGACTAATCGTTCCCGGGGCCGTAGCCCAACGGCAGAGGCACAGGATTTAGGATCCTGCCAGTGTGGGTTCGAATCCCACCGGCCCCACTGTGTGATGTCTCGGGACATCGTTCACGCGTGTCCCGGGACATTGTTCACGGTCTCTGCTGGCGCTAGATTGTATTGCTATCTATATATCCGTGGCAGTAGGATCGTACATATGAAGACCATGATTGACCTGAACGACGAGGCCCTAGACCTCGCGGCCAAGGAGCTGGGCACGACCACGAAGAAGGACACTGTCAATGCTGCGCTGGAGTTCGTGGCCAGCCGGCGGCGCCGGATCGAGCGGCTGCTCGATGACCCGTATGCGCTGGGCGTAGGCCCGGACATCAGCGACCCGGACATCATGCGGACCGCCCGGAGGTGACTGTCCCGAATGCGGGCAAGACGGCGCAGCTGAGGGCGCGGGCTAGCGAGATCGATGAGCTGGTGGCCTCTGATGCCCTCGATGACGCGCCACGCGAAGATATCCGGGCCCAGCCTGGCCGGGCGGGCGCTGCGCGGGGCGCAGGACCTGGGCAGCTCTACCTGATCGACACCTCGGCGCACGCCAGGAGTCAGCATGCAATGGTCCGGGCCATCATCGCCGGGCTGATCGGCGATCGCGCGGCTGCCACCTGCGTGACGGTGGACCTAGAGGCCGGCTACTCCGGTCGCGATCTTCGCGGCGTGCGCGCGATCGCCGAGCGCCGCAAGGAGCTCTATGTCGTCCTGCCTATCAGCGAGGCGATCGCTGACCGAGCACGCGATGTCCAGGTCCGGATGGCGGCACGGGGTCACCATCGGGCCGCCGGTGTGATCGACCTGCTGACCGCCGCGGTAGCCGAGCACCATGGCGCAGTGATCCTCCACTACGACGCGGACTTCGAGCACGTCGCAGCGACAACCGGCCAGGCCCATGCATGGATCGCGCCCCGCGGCACCCTCCCCTGACAGCAGATCCCGCGCGCGGCGTCCGGCAGGCCGGGCAGCCCGACGTCGACTGCATCGCCAGCCCATGTCCTGACCGCAACGCCTCGTAAATGTGGTTGCTCATATGCCTGCTCGCGCATCACTGGTCGACGACCGGCTCTCGGGTGTCATCGTTCCCTCTACTTGCCGCTCGTCACGGGAATAACGATCCCAAGGGCAGAGCGTCCAATCGGCTGACTAACCGTAGAATGACCTGGTGCCTGTCGAAAGTCTGCGTGGCTCAGAGGCCAGTCGCGACGAGGTCGCCGAGGTCGGCGTCGTCGATGTCGAGCCTGCGGACGGGCGCGCGGCCCGCTCGCACCGGACCCGGCGAGCGATACTCGACGCGATGCGGTCGCTGCATGCCGAGGGTGACCTGCGCCCGACCGTCCCGCGAATCGCGGCCAGGGCCGGGGTGTCGCTGCGGACCGTGTGGCAGCAGTTCGCCGACCGCGAGGCGTTGCTGATCGAGGCGGTCAGGCGGGACAGGGAGATCCAGCGGTCGCTTGTCAGCAGGATCGATCCGGGCCAGCCACTGGCCGCGCGGGTCGACGCTTTCATCGCGCAGCGCACGCGGGTACTGGAGGAGATGACGCCCACCTGGCGCGCGGCCAGGGTGCACCAGCCGTTCTCCGATCAGCTGCAGCATGACAGGAAGCGGCGGAACTCCGGTGGCCGGACGGAGATCGAGCAGGTGTTCGCTCCCGAGCTCTCCAGGCTTGCCGCCCAGCAGCGGGCGCGGCTGGTCGATGCCCTGCACGCGATCAGCCTCTGGTCGTTCTGGGAGACGTTGCGCACTGACCTCGAGCTCAGTCCCCTGGGTGCCAGGGAGATACTGAACAGCACGTTTACCGCGCTACTCGTGCAGGCGGGGTTCGACCCGGCTGCTTAGGGCAGCCGACTCTGCACGAAGCGCTATTCTCGGCTCACACTATTGATCTTGCACAGATAGTGCAGATATCTTGACCTCTAAGCCTGGGCTACCGGGCGCGTCACCCCTGACAATGGTGAGGTCCGCAATGAGTGTGACCGCAGACGAACTGGTCTCAGACCGTTCCGGCGGAGTGTCATGGCTATGGCGCCGCCAGCTTGATTCCTATCCCAACACCGGGCCGCGCATCATGTACCTGGCCATCACGGTGCTCGCGACGATCATGCTGTACTACGAGCTGTACGTCGGCGGCTCGGTGTCCACGCTGATCCTCGTGAACTTGCATATGAGCTTCACGTTCTTCGTTCTGACCCTGGCCATCGGCAACCTGATCGGCGCGTTCGGCTCGCTGTTCGCCGGGCTGACAGACCGGCTGGGCCGGGCGAATCTGGTGGTCTTCGGGCTGCTGTTCACCGGCGTGTTCGTTGCCTTCGTCCTGCCCGCGGCGACCAACAAGTGGGTCTTCACGATCGAGGGCTTTGTGGTCGGCGTGGTCGAGGGCATCTGCCTGGTCGCGACACCCGCGCTGATCCGCGACTTCTCCCCGCAGGTCGGCCGGGCGACGGCGATGGGATTTTGGACCAGCGGCCCGGTGCTCGGCAGCCTGATCGTCTTCGTCGTGGCCAGCGCCACCGTCCCGACCGTCGTGACCGACCCGCGGTTCTGGACGAAGGAGTACCTGTACTGCGGCCTCGCCGGGCTCGTGGTCTTCCTGATCGCGCTGTTCTTGCTCCGGGAGCTCTCGCCGAACCTGCGCGACCAGCTGATGGTAACCATGCACGACCGGGCGCTGATCGAGGCGAAGGCCAAGGGCATCGACATCGAGGCAGCGCTTCGGCACCCGTTCCGCCAGCTTATGAAGGCCGACGTGATCGTTTCCGCGATCGCGGTGTCGATCATGCTGCTCATCTATTACACGGCCGTGGGATTCGCCGTCATCTACCTGACGACCGTATTCGGCATCTCCGTGCACGAGGCCGACGCCCTGGGCAACTGGAACTGGGGCTTCAACGCCATCGCCGTCATCGTGATCGGGGTGATCTCGGACCGGTTCCGGGTGCGCAAGCCGTTCATGATAATCGGCGGGGTCATCGCTGCGGGCATGACCATCTATTACCTCGAGCTGGCCGGCCATCACCCGGGCTACTACACGCTGGCGTGGACCCTCGCGGGGCTGGCGTTGGGCCTCGGCATCGCCTACACGCCGTGGATGGCCAGTTTCACCGAGACCGTGGAGTCCCACAACCCCGCACTGACGGCGACCGGGCTGGCGATCTGGGGCTGGATCATCCGGATCGTGGTCTTCCTGTCGTTCATCCTGATCCCCGTGGTGATCAACTCGGTGACCCCGCTGGTCAATTACGGTGCGCAGGTCTCCGCGTACGCGACCCAGTACAAGACCCAGCTCGCCTTCGCCCAGACACACGCCGACATCGTCGCGCTCGCGCAGAAGGACAAGACGCAGCTGGCCGACGCGCAGAAGTTCGCGCCTCAGCTCGCGGTGATCCAGAAGAACCCGGCGCTGTTCACGAAGCTGGCGACGTTCACCGACCCGTCCACGATCCCGCCCAAGCTCCTCAACCAGGCGATCGCGGCCGCGGGCGGCGGGGCCAAGGGCCTGGCAATGCTGCAGTCGATCTCGGCCAATAAGGATGCGATCAACGGCGTGATCGCGGTCGCGCCCGAGTTGCAGAAGGTCGCGCCGTTCGCGCCGCAGCTGATCGCGCTGTCGAAGGTGCCGCCGTCGGTGTTCGCCTACCTCAAGGCGCACGGGACGGATGTGCAGTCGGCCGCGGCGAAGACCGCGGGCCAGTGGAAGACCTGGTACTGGATCTGCTTTGGCGGGATCGTGTTCTTCCTGCTGAGCATCCCGCTGCTGCGCGGCAGGTGGAGCCCATCGGCGGCGCGCAAGGACGAGGCCGAGCACGAGGCCATGGTGGACGCGGAACTGGAGGCACTCAAGGTCTGAGCCACCGGCCCGGGCGTCCCCCCGCCCGGAGTGTCGGGTACCGGCCCGGCGGGTGTAGCCGTGCACCCGCCGGGCCGGTTTGGCCTGGCTCTCAGGCCGGAGCCCGGGAGGATGTGACTGATGCCGCAGGACGTGCTTGAGCTTGCCGACCGGCTCTGGCGTGGCGAGGTCGGCCCTGGCGAGTACCACCCGCTCAGCCACCTCGGCGGCCTGGCCGAGATCTGCCCGGGCGTCGCGTTCTTGCCCACGTTCGCGAACGTCTCGGCTCTGTCGACCCTGGACGGGCTGGTCCTGGTGGACACGGGCAGCTCCTTCGTCGCCGCCGCCGTCCACGACGAGCTCAGGCGGTGGAGCACGCAGCGGCTGAACACGGCCGTGTACTCGCACGGTCACATCGACCATGTCTTCGGCGTGCCGGTCTGGGAGGCCGAATCGGCCGAGCGCGGCTGGCCCGCTCCGGTCGTGGTCGCGCACGATGCGCTGCCCGCCCGGTTCGACCGGTACATCATGACCGCCGGGTACAACGAGGTGATCAACCGGCGGCAGTTCGGCGCCGACAGGCTGCGCTGGCCGGTGCGGTACCGGTACCCGGACCGCACCTACTCGGGCGAGCTGACGCTCGAGGTCGGCGGGGTGCGCCTGGAGCTGCGGCACGAGCGGGGCGAGACCGACGACCACACCGTGACCTGGGTACCTGGCAGCCGGGTGCTGTGCTGCGGCGACCTGTTCATCTGGGCGTCACCCAACGCGGGCAACCCGCAGAAGGTGCAACGCTACCCCGCTGAGTGGGCCGCCGCGCTGCGGCGGATGCTGACGCTGGAGGCCGAGTACCTGCTGCCAGGCCACGGGCTGCCGGTGGTCGGCGCGGACCGGGTCAGGCAGGCGCTGACGGATACCGCGGACCTGCTCGAGTCGCTGGTCGAGCAGACCCTGGCCGTGATGAACGGGGGCGGCAGGCTCGACGAGGCCATCCACGGCGTAGTGCCGCCGCCGCACCTGATGGAGCGGCCCTACCTGCGGCCCGTCTACGACGAGCCGGAGTTCATCGTGCACACCGTCTGGCGCCAATACGGCGGCTGGTGGGACGGCAACCCGGCCAGCCTCAAGCCGGCCCCCGAGCGGGTGCTGGCGGCCGAGCTCGCGGCGCTGGCGGGCGGCGCGCACGTGCTGGCCGACCGGGCGCTGACCCTGGCGGGCGCTGCTCAGGCGGGCGGTGCTCGGGCGGGCGCTGCTCAGGCGGGCGGTGCCGTGGCTGGCGCCGTGGCAGCCCCGTCCGACGAGGCGCTGCGGCTGGCCGGTCACCTGGCGGAGCTGGCCTGGCTGGCGGCGCCGGCCGACGAGGGCATCGGCCGGGTCAGGCACCAGGTCTGCACGGCGCGGGCCGACGCGGCGACCTCCACGATGGCGAGCGGCGTGTTCCGGTGGGCCGCCCGCGAGTCGCTGGCGGAGCGGCCTGAGAACGACTGAGGGCGCCGCGGCGTGGGCGCCGCCACGCCAGGGAGCGCTATGGCGTGCCCGCCCCCCGGCCTGGCTACCAGGCCTCGATCAGGGGAAGCAGGTCGGGCAGGCTGCCGATCACGGCATCGGGCTCGGCGTCGGCGAAGGTCGGGACGTCGGAATTGGGCACCAGCACCGCGCGCATCCCCACGCTCTGCGCACCGTGGATGTCATCCCACGGCCGGTCGCCGACGAAGACGCAGCGGCTCGCGTCGCTGACTCCCACCGCGGCCATGGCGGCGAGGAATGCCTCAGGGTGCGGCTTGGTCCAGTCGATCTCGCTCGAGTACACGGCGCCGTCGATGAGGTCGAGCACGCCGTCCCGGCGGAACACTTCCTCGTGCCAGGTCCGCGGCCACAGCGTGTTCGACAGTACGCCGATCTTGATGCCGCGCTCACGCAGCCGCCTGAGCACCGCGATACCGTCCGGGTCGGTGAAGGTGTGCGGTTCCCACTCGCGCAGGTAGGTGCTGATCAGCTCGTCGGTCGGCTCGATCCCGGCCCGCTCGAGGACGCCGAAGATGGTCGCGCTGCGGTGCTCGGTCCTGGCTAGCTCCCAGAGCGCGGTCTCGGCCTGGTGCGCCGCCGCTGCGCGGTCCCGGTGATCGCCGGGGAAGTGCGGCTCGCAGACGATCCGCCACAGCTCCGCGTGGTCGATCGTGTGCCAGGGGGTCAGGGTGCCGCCCCAGTCGAAGATCACCGCGTCAACGCTCATCCGGAGATCATATCCAGCCCGATATGAGCCCATCGGTGCTGATCACAGCGATGTCGGCGGCGATGTCGAGAAACGGCATTGCCTGTCACGGCGGGGAAAGGCAGGATTGCCAGAGGACAGGGTGCGCAAGGATTGGCTAAGACTTCGCATACCTGTCGCTTCGAGTTTGATTCCGGCTTTTAGCGTGACCTGCCGTACGCACCGGCGCGGCCGGAGGCGTCACACGAGGAGGATCGGATGTACAAACTGGAACACCACGACCGCAGGCGGTTCCCCGCCAGGGCGGTTGCCTTCGCCAGTGCTGCGGTAGTCAGCACGCTGGCGCTGGCGGGAGCCGTGGCGCCAGGGATGGCGTTCGCGGCGCGAACCGCACCCGCGCGCCCGGCGGCTGGCGATCCATCGAACGGATGCCAACTGGGGAACGGCGTCCAGCACGTCGTCCGGCTCACATTCGACAACGTCCACTTCTTCCGCGACAACCCGAACGTCCCCTCTGACCTGCAACTGATGCCGAGCCTGCTGCAGTTCTTCCAGAACAACGGCACGTGGATGTCGAACAACCACACGCCGCTGATCGCGCATACTGCCGTCGACCTGCTCACTACGGCTACCGGCCTGTACGGCGACCGCCATGGCATGCCGATCTCCAACAGCTACCGGACCTTCAACCCGAACGGCACCACCGACCCGGCGGGCTCGTTCGCGTACTGGACCGATCCGGTCTTTGACACCGCCAACAACCCGACCACGGGCCATGACGCCAACCCGTCGATGGTCTTCGCGCCCCAGCCGCCAGCCTCGGCGAAGAACCCGGCCGCCCCGACTACGGTTGCGCCCGCGCCTTGGGTGCCGTTCACCAGGGCGGGCTGCGACGTCGGTGACGTCGCAACGGCGAACGAGGTACTCGAGAACACCGGGGTCGATTTTCCCAAGGTGTTCGGGCCGAACTCTCCGGAGGTCGCCCAGCTGAACGCCGACGGCGACAGGTTCAAGGACGCTGAGGCGGCCGACTACGTTGGGCTGGGCGTGCACTGCGCGCTGGGCGCGGGCAGCCAGTTCTGCTCGGGCGCCACCGCGGTCAAGTTCGGCCAGACGACGCCGAGCCCGACCGCTGTCTCCGACGTGCTGCCGGACGAGCCCGGCGGTTACAACGACTACCTGGCGCTGTTCGGCCACCGGTACATCGCGCCACAGATCGGTGCCGGAACCCCAAATCTCGCGCATAACGGATTCCCCGTCACTAATGCCGACGGCAACCTGGTCGACCTGAACGGCAATCAAATCAACGGCGCGTTCGTGGGCAATCAGCCAGGGTTCCCCGGGTTCGGCCCGATCAACGCCTCGCAGACCCTGGCCTACATGTCCGACATGCTGGAGTCCGGCATTCCCGTAGTGAACGGCTATATCGCCGATATTCACGGCAACGAGGGCATCCCAGGGCTGGCAGCCTGCGCTGGCATTAAGACCAACACACCGCTCGGACCGGGCAGCGCCTGCTACATCGCCCAGGCCCAGTACTACAACCAGGCCTTCGCGACCTTCTTCCAGCGGCTGGCCGCCGACGGTATCACGCCACAGAACACGCTGTTCCTGATCAACTCCGACGAGGGCGACCACGTCGCGGGCGCCAACGTCGGGCGTGCGCTTCAGCCGTCACCAGCGGGCTGCGACGGCGCGACGGTCAGCGGAACCACCGTCACGCCCGACGTGCTGTGTACCTACGCGCCAAACACGTTCGGCGAGCTGTCGGGGAACCTGACCGGGTTGCTGGCCACTCAGGCGAGCAATACCACGCCGTTCACGCTCGAAAACGACAGCGCGCCGGAGTTCTACGTGACGGGCCACCCAGGGCCGACCGACCCGGCGGTCAGGACGCTGGAGCGGGATACCGGCGGCCTGACGGCGGCGAACCCGTATACGAACACGACCCAGCCGATCACCAACTACCTGGCCGATCCGACCGAGGAAGCCATCTTGCACATGGTCAACGCGGATCCGGCCAGGACGCCCACGTTCGCGATGTTCGCTAGGCCCGACTACTTCCTGTCGACGGGTTCGGCGAACTGCACCAGCCCCTGCGTGAGCGTGAACGGCGGGTTCGCGTACAACCACGGCGACTACGCCGCCGAGATCGACACGAACTTCCTCGGCATCGCCGGGCCTGGCGTGAAGAACCTGGGCGTTGACGGCCTGCAGCCCGCGGACGGCCCGAACTCGGCCGGCCCGGACAGCGGCCAGGTGACGGTGCCAGGGAGTCACACCACGGGCACCTGGATCGACGAGACCGACATCCGGCCCACGATGCTGTACCTGGCCGGGCTCCGTGACGACTACGAGCACGACGGGCGGGTCATCTCCCAGATACTCACCGACCCGAACGCAGCGCTGTCCCAGCCAGGGGTGGCGCAGCTGGGAGCCTGCTACAAGCAGCTCAACTCCAGCGTCGGGGAGTTCGGCACTGACACGCTGATCGCGTCTACCGCGGCACTGAAGAGCAATTCGGCGGGCGATGTGACCTACAACCACATCGAGCACACATTGCGCGTGTTCGGTGCGGCCAGGGACAAGCTGGCCGGGGCCATCAAGGGTGAGCTCGAGGCGGCCGCGTTCAGCAACACCAGCATTCAAGGCGTCGCGGCGCAGGTCGGCGAGTGCCAGGGCCTGCTCGACGCCGCGCACGCGCTGGCCAGTCACAGCTAAGCGTCTCGCTCCGCGCGGCGGCGGTACCCGGCAGCCGGCCGGGCAACCGCCGCCGCGCGGAGTTTGCGCGCGCCGGCGGCCGACCTAGTGCCGCGTGCGGCGGTGGAAACCAGCGGGGCGGGCGTGCGCATGCCCCATTGGCCTGGGACACTAGATCCAGGCTTGGACCGACGTGCTCCGGCCGGGGAAGGAGTGCGTGAGATGGCCGATCAGGAGGGTCAGGAGCGGCAGCGCGGCACGGTGGCGCTGAACGGCGCCGGATCGGGGAACGGCAGGGTTGCCCGCCGGGATTCCGACGAGATCGTGGCCGAGATCGAGCGCACCAGGGAGAACCTCGCGCGCACCATCGACTCGCTGGCCGAGCGGGTCAGCCCGGCGAGCAATATGCGGCGGCTGCGCGAGCAGGCGGCCGATCAGGTGAGCAAGCCAGAAGTCCAGCTCGGGGTCGCCGCCGTTGCGCTCGCGGCGGCCGGCATCGTGATCTACCGGATCTGGGGGCGCCGTCGCGGCTAAGCGGCTGGTTCGCGGCCACCAGCGGCTGGCTCGGCGCCGCGGCTCGTTCGGCGCCGCGGCCCGGCGGTCAGATGCAGATTCGGCGAACATGCCGGCCGCAGTCCCGCGAAATGCGCCTATTGTGGAGGGCGGATAGGCGCGGGAAGGACGGCCGCCGATGTTTGAGCGTTTTACCGACCGGGCGCGCCGCGTGGTGGTCCTGGCCCAGGAAGAGGCCATGCGGTTTGACCACAACTACATCGGCACCGAACACCTGCTGCTCGGGCTGCTGCGCGAAGAGCAGGGAGTCGCGGCCGTTGCCCTGGCCGCGGTCGGCGTGGAGCTCGAGGCGGTGCGGGTCCGGCTGGAGGAGGCCGTCGGCCGCGGCACGGAACCGCAGTCGGGCCACATCCCGTTCACGCCGCGCGCCAAGAAGGTGCTCGAGCTGTCGCTGCGCGAGGCACTCCAGCTCGGGCACAACTACATCGGCACCGAGCACATCCTGCTCGGCCTTATCCGCGAGGGTAAGGGGCTGGCTGCGGAGCTCATCGTGGGTTTCGGCGTGCCGCCCAGTCGCCTTCGCGCGCAGGTGATCGGGCTGCTGCGCGACATGCCGGCGCCGATGCGGGCGGCGGAACAGGTCGCTAGGGGAGTGGCCGCGGTCATCCCGGGCCGCGGGGAGCGCGGCCTGGTCTCTAATTTCCGCGCCCAGCTGAAGTCGATCGAGTCCCGGCTCAAGGCGGTGGAGCAGCGAGTCGGATTCGGGCCCGACGTGCGCGAGGTCGACGATGAGATCGCCCAGCTGCTAGGACAGGAGCACGCGGCCGCCGACACGCAGGAGTACGAGCTGGCCGCGTCGCTGCGGGACAAAGAACGCGAGCTGATCGCCGAGCGGGAGTCCAGGCAGCGGGACTGGTCGGCCGCGCACCCCGACCTGTCCTCGCTCGCCGAGACCGTCCGCAAGCTTGGCGATGAGGTGCGGTCGCTGAATGAGCGGCTGGACCAGGCCGGAATCGCCCCGGCTGTCGGCCAGCCGGACGCGGGGCAGCAGGCCGCGACCGAGCCGGACGGCGAGCGGCAGGCCGGCGCGGATCAGGCTGGCGCGAGACCAGGCTGGCGCGGACCAGGCCGGCGCGGACCATGGCGGCCGAGGGAGCATGACGCGCGGACGCATGGACGGCGAGGAGCAGGCCGACGGGCCAGGCGGCGCGGCCTGACGGCCTGGCCGCCCGGGCCGGACTCGCGTGTCCCGCCGGTCAGCTCACCTTGGTAGCTCGCCCGGCCCAGTACGGAGCGCGCAGCTGGCGCTTGAGCAGCTTGCCCGAGCCGGTCCGCGGGAGCTCGTCCATGAACGAGACCGAACGAGGCGACTTGTATCCCGCCAGGTGTTCGCGGGCGAAGGCCATGACGGCGTCCTCGGTCAGCGATGCTCCCGGCGCGGGTACTACCGCCGCGTGCACCTGCTCGCCCCACTCCTCGGACGGGATGCCGAAGACCGCGACGTCGAAGACCTCGGGATGCTGCTCGAGCGCTGCCTCGATCTCGGCTGGATAGATGTTCATTCCGCCGGAGATGATCATGTCGCTCTTGCGGTCGCAGATGTACAGGTAGCCCTCGTCGTCGCGGTAGGCGATGTCGCCGACGGTCAGGAAGTCGCCCTGACGGGCTGCCTCGTAGCTGTCCCGCTGCTTGTAGTACTCGTTGAACACGCCGCTGGATCGCACATAGAGTTCACCGGCATGATCGGGTCCGGTCCCGGTCACCTCGTTGCCGTCCGCATCGCGCAGGCTGATCTCGACGCCGGGCGCGGGCAGCCCGCACGAGCCTGGCTTGCGAAGCTGGTCCTTGGGCTCCAGGACGCAGTTCACGCCAAGCTCGGTGGAGCCGTAGATCTCCCACAGCGACTCCGCAGGAAAATCTGCCACGTAGGCCTGCTTGAGCGCGAAACTCCACGGCGCGGCGTTGGCCAGCATGATCCGCATCGACGAGCGGTCGTAGCGTGCCTTGACCTCGGCGGGCAGTGCGCAGACGAGCCGAATCAGCGGCGGCGCGGAGAACGTGGAGCTGACCTTGTACTTGTCGACCAGGCGCAGCCAGTCCTCGGGGTCGAACTTGCGCTGCAAGATGATCGTCTGGCCGAGTGCCAGCCCGCCGCCCATGAAGGCGCTCGGCCCGCTGTGATACAGCGGGCCGGAGGTCAGGTAGATGTCGTCGGGGACGTAGCCGATGAGCCCGATCAGCGCGATCGCCGTGGTCTGGTCGGTCATGTTGCGATAGGCGCCCTTCGGCTTGCCCGTCGTGCCCGAGGTGTAGATCATCGTCGCGCCGGCGGCTTCGGTCTCCTCGGCCGCCGCCTCGGGAGGCTCGGCCGCCGCGGCAGCGACGACGTCCTCGCCGAGCAGGCCCGCCGGGGGAGCGCCGCCGTAGACGATCACGTGCCGCAGATTGCCCAGTTGCTCGCCGCCGGTCGTTTGCAGGAGCTTGACGTACTCCGCGTCGACGTAGGCGACGCAGGCATCGGAGTGGACGACGATGTACTGCGCTTCCTCGGGCGTCAGCCGGTAGTTGAGCGGTACGGCGACGGCACCGATCTTCCTGGTGGCACTCATGACCGCGACGACCGGCGGCGAGTTGGGCCCGCACCAGATGACCTTGTCGCCGCGCCCGACGCCGAGCGAGGCCAGCGTATTGGCCAGGCGGTTCGCCTCCGCCTCGAGCTGAGCGTAGGTCCACGTGACGATGCTCGCGTCTGGCCGGTCGTCGATCACGGCCGGCTTGTCGGGCTGGGTTGACGCGTAGAGGGTCAGCAGGTCTGCCATCTGATCCTGTCTTTCGGCTCCGGCTAGATTGATCAGAGCACTAGCCTGTCGTGCTTCTGGCCAATTGTCACCACCGCGAGACGAGAGTTGGAGCTCAGATGGCCACGGTCAGCGTCCGCTACATCGTCGACGACGTCGACGCGGCAATCGCGTTCTACTGCGACAACCTCGGATTCACCGAGGTCATGCACCCGGCGCCCGCGTTCGCCATGCTGTCCCGCGGCGACCTGCGGCTGGTGCTCAGCGCACCGGGCGGCGGGCCGGGCGGCGGCCAGGCAATGCCGGACGGCACCCTGCCGAGGCCGGGGGGCTGGAACAGGTTCTCGATCGAGGTGCCCGACCTGGCCGCCGCCGTAACCCGGCTGCGCGGCAACGGCGCCAGGTTCCGCAACGAGATCGTCACTGGCGTCGGTGGCAAGCAGATCCTGGTCGAGGATCCGTCGGGCAACCCGGTCGAGTTGTTCGAGCCCACCGCTCCCGAGGCCCGGCTGGATGAGCCCGGTTGAACCAAGCCCGGGATGAACCAAGCCCGGCTGAAACTTCCCGCGCAGGTGTCGATCGGCGGGTACCGCGTTCGTAGCGAAGGTAGAGAGCCGGCCGCAGCCGGCCTGACACCGAGAGGAACGGCACCATGAAGCAGTATCTGCTCACTGTGAACCACGTCGACGGCGATCCCGCTCCAGCCGAAGACGAGATGCAGCGGATCTATAAAGACGTGGACGCAGTCAACGCCGAGATGCAGTCAAGCGGCGCCTGGGTCTTCGCCGGCGGCCTGCACCCGCCCGCGAACACGACCACGGTTCGCGTTCGTGACGGTGAGGTCGTCACCACCGACGGCCCGTTCGCGGAGACCAAGGAGTACCTCGGCGGCTTCTGGGTGATCAAGGCCGCCGACCTGGACGAGGCGCTTAGGTGGGCCGCCAAGGCGACCAGGGCGTGCGCTGTGCCGGTCGAGGTCCGCCCGTTCCAGGAAGATGCGGAGGGCTAATTCACCGCGATGGCGCTCCGTCCCGGCGAGATCGAAGGGTACTTCCGCCGCGAGTACGGCAGATGCGTCGCCTCCCTGGTGCGCTTCTTCGGCGATATCGACATCGCCGAAGAAGCGGTTCAGGAGGCCTTCGCAGTGGCCGTCGACCGCTGGCCGGCGACCGGCCTGCCACCGAATCCCGGGGCCTGGATCACCACGACCGCCAAGAACCGCGCCATCGACCAGCTGCGCAGGGAGGCCTCGCGTCATGACCGGCACGCTCAGGCCACGCTGCTCTTCACCAGCGACGACCCGCCGGAGCAGGTGGGACCGGTGAAGGACGAGCGGCTGCGGCTCATCTTCACCTGCTGCCACCCGGCGCTGGCCAGGACCGCGCAGGTGGCGCTCACGCTGCGGCTGCTCGGCGGCCTGGAGACGACGGAGATCGCGCGCGCCTTCCTGGTGCCCGAGGCCACGATGGCGCAGCGGATCGTCCGCGCCAAGAAGAAGATCAAGGCGGCTGGCATCCCGTACCGGGTTCCCGGCGACGCCGAGCTGCCTGACCGGCTCGCCGCCGTTCTCGCGGTCGTCTACCTGGTGTTCAACGAGGGTCACACGGCGACCGGCGGAGTTGGCCTGCTCCGGCCTGGCCTGTGTGAGGAGGCCATCAGGCTGGCACGCGTGCTGGCCGAGCTGATGCCCGACGAGGCCGAGGTGCTCGGCCTGCTCGCGCTGCTGGTGCTGACGCACGCGCGCAGCGCCGCCAGGACCGCACCAGGCGAGCCGCTGGTGCTGCTGGCCGACCAGGACAGGTCGCGGTGGGACCCCGCGCTGACCGCCGAGGGCCAGGACCTCGTTCGCCGGTGCCTGCGCCGTGGCCAGCCAGGTCCCTATCAGATCCAGGCGGCGATCGCGGCCGTGCACAGCGACGCTCCCGCGGCGTCACAGACCGACTGGCGGCAGATCCTGGCGCTGTATGACCAACTGCTGGCGTTCGCGCCCACGCCCGTCGTCGCGCTGAACCGGGCGGTCGCGCTGGCCGAGGTGGCGGGACCGCGGGCGGCACTGGCCGAGATCGAGAACCTCGGCCTGGACAGTTACTGTCCGTTCCACGTCGCGCGCGCCGACCTGCTCCGCCGTACCGGCGATGCCGCTGCGGCCGCGCAGGCCTACGACGCGGCGATCAACCTCACGGCGAACCCGGCCGAACGCGAATTCCTCCAGCGTCAGCGGAACGCGTTGCCTTCGCCCCGGTAGGCCGGCCCGGTCGCGGTGACCGCGTCCCGGCGGCCTGACTCACTCTTGCTCGGCCGTCAATGCGGTGTACTCGGTGGCCGACAGCAGGCCAGGCGGCAGTTGGTCGCCCGCGTCCAGCTTGATCTTGAATAGCCAGCCGGCGCCATAGGGATCGGAGTTGACCAGGCCGGGGTCCTCGTCGATCTCCGGGTTGACCTCGGTCACCTCGCCGTCTGCGGGGCAGAAGAGGTCGCTGACCGACTTGGTCGATTCCACCTCGCCGCACGGCTCGCCCGCGGTCACCCGCGAGCCCTGCGCGGGTGCCGTGACGTAGACGACGTCCCCTAGCGCCCGCTGGGCATAATCGGTGATCCCGACCCTGGCAGTCGCGTCGGAGATCGCCACCCACTCATGCTCGGCGGTGTAGTAAAGCTCTTCAGGAACGCTCATAGTGCCAATCCCTTCTTGTGCCAGTCAGACGGGCAGGTTCCGTTATTGCCGAATCTTTGGTATGCCTGGGAGGAACCGGTCAGCTCGCGGCCGGCCGGCGGTAGAACGGAAGCGGAACCATAGCCGCAGGTTCGGCGCTGCCGCGCACATCGACGGCGAGCCGTCCGCCGTTGCCGTCGCCCGCGGCTCGGGCCTGGCCTGCCGCCTTGGCGGTGACGTAGGCCATCGCGATCGGCCGGCCAAGCGTGGGCGAGGGCACGCCGCTGGTCACGGTCCCGCAGGGCATACCTTCCCACAGCACCTGATAGCCGTGCCGCGGAACGCGCCTGGTCTGGCCGACGAGTCCGACCAACTCGCGCGCGGGTTCCGCCGCCGCCCGCTCGGCCAGCGCGGCGCGGCCGACAAAGTCGCCCGGCTTGTCCAGCTTGACGACCCTGCCCAGGCCAGCGTCGAACGGCGTGACGTCCCTGCTGAGCTCGTTGCCGTACAGCGCCATGCCTGCCTCAAGCCGGAGCGAGTCCCTGGCCGCGAGGCCGGCCGGGACCAGGCCGTCGCCGCTTCCTGCCTCGGTCAGCGCCTGCCACACCGAGGCCGCGTCCTGCGGGGACACGAAGATCTCGAAGCCGTCCTCACCGGTGTAGCCCGTCCTGGCGAGCAGCGCGTCACAGCCGGCGACGGTGCCCTGATAGCTGGCGTAGTAGCGGACCTGTCCCAGGTCGAGGCTGGTTTGCCCGGCCAGGATGCCCGCCGATCGTGGGCCCTGGATCGCGATCAGGGCATAGTCAGCGGTGCGGTCGGCCAGGGTGGCACCGCGGCCGTCGATCCGCCCGGCGACTTCGGCCGCGACGGTCTGGGCGTTGGAGGCGTTGGCGACAATCAGGTATTCGCCCGCGGCCAGCCGGTAGACGATCAGGTCGTCGATGACGCCGCCGTCCGGCGCGCAGATCATCGTGTACCTGGCGCGTCCCGGCTGAATCGCCGAAGCCTGCCCGACCAGCGCGTAGTCCAGCGCCTCAGGGGCGCCCTCGCCGGCTGATCACCAATTCGCCCATGTGTGACAGGTCGAACAGCCCGGCCGCGGACCTGACCGCCTTGTGCTCGGCCGTCTCGCTGCCGTACCGCAGCGGCATCAGCCAGCCGGCGAAGTCGGTCATGGTCGCGCCGAGGTCGTGGTGCACGGCGGCCAGCGGCGTGCGCCGGGGCGCAGGGGACTGCGGATCTGGCATCTGCGGCTCCGAATCGGCGGGCAGTCAGCGGCCAAGCCTATCGCCGCGCGGGTGAGAAGAACTGGCCGGCCGTTACTGGGCAGAGCAGGGGTCTGCTGCGAGGATGAGACGATGACACTGCTGAGCGAAGATGAGATCGCGACCGGTCTCGGCGGGGCCGCCGGGTGGGAACGGGCCGGGGACGCGATCACGCGGACGGTCATGCTCGGTGACTTCCGCGATGCCATCGTGTATGTCGGCGCCGTCGCGCACCTGGCGCAGGCCGCGAACCATCACCCGGACATCGCGATCGCATGGAACAAGGTCACGCTGACCCTGTCCACGCACTCGGCCGGCGGCCTGACCGCCGCCGACTTCGCGCTGGCCACCCAGATCAGCGCGCTGCCCTGAGGCCGCCCACGTGGTTGAGATCAAGACCAGGGGAGAGATCCAGGCCATCCGCGCCGCCGGGCAGGTCGTGGCCAGGGCGCTGGCCGCGGCCCGGGCTCACGCGGTGGCCGGCACCAGGCTGTCCGAACTTGATGAGGTCGCCAGGTCGGTGCTGGCCGGCGCCGGCGCTAGCTCGCCGTTCCTCGGCTACCAGCCCGACTTCGCCTCCGTGCCGTTTCCCGCGGTCATCTGCACCTCGGTCAACGACGCCGCGCTGCACGGCATCCCAGGCCGCCGCCGGCTCGCCAGCGGAGACCTGGTCAGCATCGACTGCGGGGCGGTGCTGGACGGGTGGGTCGCCGACGCCGCGATCTCCTTCACCGTCGGGCCGCCAGATGAGGCGGACGGCCGGCTGATCGCCACGGCACTCGCGGCGCTGCGGGCCGGTATCGCCGCGGCGGTGCCCGGCGCCAGGATCGGCGACATCTCCGCGGCCATCGGCGCGCATGGCCGCGACTGCGGGTTACGGGATTAACACGGACTTCGGCGGTCACGGCGTCGGCCGGTCGATGCACGAGTCGCCGTCGGTGCCCAATGAGGGCTCGGCCGGCCGCGGCATGATGCTGAGCCCAGGTCTGGTCATCGCGATCGAGCCATGGTTCATGGCGGGCGGCAGTGACAAGTACCAGATCGACGGCGACGGTTGGACCATCAGGTCGGCCGACGGCAGCCGCGCCGCTCATGTCGAGCACACGATCGCGGTGACCGAGGATGGCCCGGTGGTACTGACCGTCGGCGAGCGGGATCTTGGTTGAGGTGGACCTTGTCCTGCGGACGGCGCCACGCCCCCGAGCGGCCCCGTCCGCAGGACAATGATCCGGCCACCCGCCACGACCCTCGTCAGCTTCGCGTGCCATGCCCCGGCGGTTAGGCCAGGGCGGCACCGCGCCCCCGGACGACGGTCCCCCTCCGCGACGTGCGGCTCTCTGTTCCCCAGCGCTGCGGTCCCGGGGTTCCGGCAGGAGCCTGGGCTGAGCGTCGCTTGGGGTTCCAGTTATACATGTTGCGCGGGCGTGGCTACAGCTAGTTACAAGAATGGCGAGGGTTCATCGATGGATCGGGTCCGCCAAATGACCCTGATCGCCCCCAATGCACCGCTGGAGTGCGCCGGTCCGATGACGAGAGCGCGGCGGGCCCGGACGGTTAGGTTCTAACCAGGGAAGGGTGTCGCGCTGGGCGGCCCGACCCGTGAGTAGATGACGCAGCCGGGCCCGGCCGATGGCAACGCGACGATGCTGCCAGGACCCACGACGACCGCTCCCGGTCTCGTAATCGTCCACTGGAAGACCCGGCGCGCGCCAGGCCGCCCAGCCCGCCAGATCGTGATCCGCTTCATCATGGGCGGGCCGACATACTGGATGCGCGGGCGGACAATCTGGACGCGCGGGCCTCGCTTGCTTGGCCGGACGGCGATCCGCTGAATCATCGGCGGGTGCACGAGGCGGAACCTGGCTGGCCAGCCCGGCCGCAGTTCGCCAGGGACGGCGAACTGGCAGCCCGGCATGCCGCCTGGCATGGCGCCTGGCACGCCGCCTGGCATGGCGCCTGGCATGACCGTCCCGGGCGCCAGTACCTTGCGGCCATCCGGGCCCACGTATACCTGGCCGGGCGGAAGCGCGGGTACCTGGCCGGGCGGAAGCGCGGGTACCTGGCCGGGCGGTAGCGCGTATACCTGGCCGGGCGGTTGCGCGGGCATGGCGAACCGGCGAGCGGCCCCGGGCGGCCTGGCGCCGCCTGGCTGGTTGAACACGGGACGGTGGAAGGCAACCCCGGCGGGCGCCGCCGCTGGCAAGCGGCCGGGGGCGAGCAGCAGCGTCACAAGCGAGCCTCCGAGGGCGGCCGCAACCATCCAGCCCGCCGTGCGGCTCGTGGCCGCGGCCCCGACCTGTCCGAGGCCTGGTCGTCGGCGCGGCCGAGGCGCAGCCGGCTCCGGCTGGCTGCCGTCGTCTCCGGAGGGGGCCGGATCCGGGCTCGCGGGGTTAGTCTGCTCGTTCACGAATGCACCTTACTTCGCATTTGCTGTACTTGCTGCTCTTGAGGGCGCCGACGACGCGGTCCAAGCATGCCTGACTCGGCTGAAGGCCGGATGCGGACTGCATGTGAAAACCGACAGAATGCGGCCCGGCCGCCGGGTCGGCCACCTTCCCCGCTTCGTCGGCATGCGCTCACCCTCCAAGGCCAAATCACCCGCCGCGCAAGCGAGGTTCTGGCGGCATTCACCCGCTGGCGCGGGTGAACAGGAACCAGCCCGGTCCGGGTGAGGGGCAAGGGCGCCACCGGTTACCGAGCAGCGCGGCCAGGTCGCCGTCGCTGATGCCGCGCGGACCGATTCCCCGGTAGCCGCGGCCGCTTACCTACCTCCACATCCGCCGGCTGGCTCGCTGAGCGAGCCAGCGGCGATCGCGCGCTGGCTTAGGCGAATGCGCCCGGGCTTACCTGTCGAAGTCGCAGGGCAGGTGCTTGATGCCGTTGATGAAGCTGGACATCAGGCGGTCAGGTTCACCGGCGGCGCGGATGCTGGGGACTCGGGTCAGGAGTTCGCGGAGCATCACGGTTATCTCGCGGCGAGCGAGGTGGGCGCCCAGGCAGAAGTGCGGTCCGGCGCCGCCGAAGCCGACGTGGTGGTTGGGGGAGCGGGTGATGTCGAAGCGCAGCGGGTCGTCGAAGACCGACTCGTCGCGGTTAGCCGACCAGTAGATCAGCGCGCACTTGTCGCCCTCGCGGAACTGGTGACCGTTGACCACCGCATCCCTGGTCAGGGAGCGCCGCATCCAGATGACCGGTGAAACGTACCTGACGATCTCCTCCACGGCGCTCGCGATCCTGCCATCGAAGTCGGCGAGCAGCAGGTCGCGCTGGTCGCGATGGTCGGTGAGCAGCACGAGCGCGTGCGAGAGGGCGGTACGGGTGGTCTCGTTGCCCGCCACCACGAGCAGGATGAAGAACGAGGCCAGCTCGGCGGGCGTCAGCTTCTCGCCGTCGACGTTCGCGGTGGCCAGCGCTGAGACGAGATCGTCGCCGGGGTGTCCCTCGCGGTCGGCGCTGAGGTTGGAGACCAATGCCGCGAGATCGCCGCCCGCGGTCAGGATCTGCCCGATCGCCGCGTCCATGTCGTCGCTGAGGAACTCAGGATCGCCGCCGGCCAGTATGAGGTTGGTGTTCCGCAGCACCATCTCGAAGTGCTCGTCGCCGATCCCCATCATGTCGCAAATGATCTTCAACGGGAGCCTGGACGATACCTGGCTCACGAAGTCGCATGGGCCCGCCGTGAGCAGGTCGTCGACGACCACGGCGGCCGCCCGCTGCACGTCCTCCTCGAACTTCTTGATCATTTTGGGGGTGAACGCGCGGGACACAATCCGACGCAGCCTCGCGTGCCGCGGGTCGTCCATATTGATCATCGACCCGAAGTACTCGTTGAACTCCGGTGGTAGGTCAACAAGGCTGGTGGAACCGCGTGCCGAGGAGAAGATATCGGCGTGCCGGCTGGCCTCGAGCACGTCAGCGTGCTTGACGAACGCGTAATAGCCCTGGTTCTCGGTCATGATCGGCCCCTCAGGGGCGTCGAAGAACGGCGGAGCGTCCAGCTTGCGCAGTTCGGCGAACGCCGCGTGCCGCTCGGCGAGAGACAACGTCCAGAACTCCATCGCGGACAAGTCGATCTCGCTGGCAGACGGCGTCGGGGAAGTTGCTGGCGTCGTCAAGGCAGGCCACCCTCCGGAATTCCGATCATGTCAATCTGATGGTCTCAGACCAGCACAATGATAGCTAGCTGCCCCTTTATCACCTAGTGATCTACTTTGCGGCCCGGTCAGGGCGTCGCCAACCAGGCTGAATCACCCGGTCAGGCCCGTTGGTGTCCTCCATAGAGCAGCTTTGCGCCCACGTTGCGGTCGCGCTGCCTCGCCCCGGGGCAACGTGGACGCATCGGTGTAGTTCTAGCAGCAGCTATGCGCCCCCGTAGCCCCGGGCCAGGCCGGGCCGGGCCTGGCCTGGGGTGGCCTGGCCCGGCCCGGGGCACGGTGGACGCAGGCGTCACCGTGGTGCGGCCGCGGCCGCGGCTGCCAGGGTCGGCGCTCCGGGCGCCCGCGCCGCCCCCGCTGCCTCCGCCGCCCGCGCCGCCCCGGCTGTCTCCGCCGCCCGCGCCGCCGCGGCGGCCCCCGACGTGCCCCCAGCCGGCGGACGGAGCGGCCCGGCGTCACGCATCCGCAGACCGCGCCACGCGATCAGGAGATGGCCGTCCGAGTCAGTGGCATCGATGTTCCACACTGGCCCTGACGGGCCCTGCCTGACGGCGCGAATCGTCACGAGGCCCTCAGGATGCCGGCCAGAGAACGCAACCTCCTCGCAGCTGTCGAGCATCAGCCTGCGGTCTGGGACGGACGCCTGGATCAGTTGCAGCGTCGCGTCGCCGAGCCCGGCACTTCCCAGGACCAGGCGCTGCCGCGCGCTGGCTCTGGCGGGCGGCACCGCACCGAACCACGGCAGTTCGTCGGCCGCCTCGGCCAGCCCGATCGCGGCGCGCGACCCGGCCATGCGCACGGTCGCGAGCCGGCTGAACCGCCCGGTCTGGAAGCACACCGATCCGTACAGTTCGCTGCCGTACACCGCCTCGGCGGCCTGATCGCGCCGGTCGGCCTCCTGCGGCGAGAGGCCGAGCAGGGCGCTGGCCGGCTCCGGCTTGGTCACGCTGAACACGGCCCGGCAGTGCTCGAC
The DNA here is from genome assembly GCA_963720595.1 of uncultured Actinomycetota bacterium. Classification (GTDB taxonomy): domain Bacteria; phylum Actinomycetota; class Actinomycetes; order Streptosporangiales; family Streptosporangiaceae; genus Chersky-822. Next base: position 1,456,465 of record CAVRFY010000002.1, read on the forward strand.
GGCGAAGCCGTTGCTGTCGGACCTGACGATTACCGTCACGAAGTCGCCATCGCGCAGTGCGCAGAGCCGGATCACGGTCTGCGATCCCGGCTTGCTGGCGGCCAGCGCGATCGGCGCGCGCATCGAGACCTCGCCCGCCCAGCGCGCCGGAATTCCGGCCAGCACCGACGCCGCCTGGGCCATTGCCTCGAGCGCCATCGTCGGCGGCAGCACGGGACGGCCGTCGACCCGGTAGTCGCCCAGGTAGGGATCGGTGAGCAGGGACAGCCTTGCTTCGGCGATCAGCTCGACCGCCGGATAGTGCACGAGCACCCGCTCGATGAACCGCGCCGACGTCGGTTCGCCGTTCCTGCCCTGGCCTGCGGCCACGGCCGCGGCCGCGGCGGCGATCGGCCGCGGTGCCGGCACCCCGACTCTGCCGTGGACCGCGGCCCGGGCAGGCAGCCCGTCGGCAGCGAGCAGCCTGAGCAGCTGCCGGGAGCCCTCGGCCACCGGCATCGGCGTGAACCCGGCCAGCGCCATCTGCTCGGCCAGGTCGGCTCGCTCGCCCAGCCCGGTGCCGGCCCAGGCCGGCCAGTCCAGATGCAGTGCCTGGCAGCCGGGACTGGCCGCCGCGAGCTGTTGGCCAAAGTCAGCGAGGGCGCCGGTCACGAGCGCGCTGATGGCCTCGCCGGCCAGCCCGTACCTGCCGATCACCGAGCCGGAGGTGAGGATCAGCCGCAGGCGGCCGGGGCGCCCGGTGCCGCGGCGCGCGGCCGCGCGGACGGCCGCGGCCAATTGGTCGAGCGGGCCGGTGTGCCTGCGGACATGATCGTCAACCGCGGCCGGCGTCAACTCGGCCAGGGCGATCCGCGGGACGGCCCCGGCCGCGTGACTGATCGCGGTCACGCGGCCGAACCGCGCCTCGACCCGCCACACGGCCGCCACCATGGCCGCGTGATCGGCCAGGTCCACGAGCTCGTAGGCGATCCTCGCTCCCGCGCCGCGCAGCTCTTCGAGCCCGGCGATGACCTCATCGTCGCCGTCGGGATGATCGAGGCCGATCACCGTCACCGCGCTGCCCGAGCAGGCGAGGACCCGGCCGAGGGCAAGCCCGGCGGCGCCGCTGCCGCGGCTGATCAGGACCACGTCGTCGGCGCTGAACGGGAAGTCGTCGCCGCCGGGCCGGCCAGCGCGGTCAGCACCGGTTCGTCAGGGGTTCCGTCCGGACCGATCGACAGCTCGCGGTACTCGCCGGGCCTGGCGACGGCGAACCGGCGCGCGGCGCCGAGCCCGTCCGCGGTCAGCGGCGCGGCCACCGCCGTGATGCCGACCGACGGATGCTCGGCGTGCAGAGTTGCCCACAGGCCGGTCGCGCCTGGTCCCTGGCCGATCGCCACGAGTTCGCCGGTGCCGATCGCGTCCCTGGCCGCGAGCACCGACGCTTCCCTCGCAGTGGCATCGTCGAGGCCGCCGAGGACGGCCAGCGTGCGCGCGGCAGCGGGATCATGCCGGAACTGCTCTTCTATCTCTTCTCGCAACGGCTCGCACCCGCCGGTGTGCAGCCGCCAGGGCCGGTCATCGCCGACCGGAACCGGCAGCGCCGCCGGCCGTGTTGCCGCCACGTAGCAGCGGAACCAGGGCGCATCGGCCGCCCCTGGCGGGGCGGCCGATGGCTCGGCGGACTCGTCCTCGCGGGCGGGCACGGCAGCTTGAGCGGGGACCTCGGGTTCGGCGGGGACCTCGGGTTCGGCGGGAGCCTCTGGCTGGGCGGGCACCTCGGGCTGGGCGGGCACCTCGGGCTCGGCGGACTCGTCCTCGCGGGCGGGCACGGCAGCTTGAGCGGGGACCTCGGGTTCGGCCGGGACCTCGGGTTCGGCCGGGACCTCGGGTTCGGCGGGGACGTCAGGCTGGGCGGGCCCGGCCGCGGGCTGCTCCCGCGCCTCGCATGGGTGCGTGATAAAGACCTGCTCGCGCCAGATGTCGAACGGGCGGCTCGGCCGTCCCGCGTACAGCGCCTCCGGCCTGGCCAGCGCCCCGGCGGCGAAGAGCGCCGCGGCCGCCTGGGCCACGTTCCCGTCGTCGGCCGGGTCGCCGTCGATGCTGACAGCAGGCCGGGCCAGCAACTTCCCCGCGCCGCCGCAGCGTCCGCCGAGCCTCGCGGCGGCCTTGGCCAGGACCTGATCCTGACCGGTCATGACCAGCAGCCTGGCGTCGGCCGCAACGGCAGCCAGCGCGGTCGCGAGCGGGCCAGCCTGGGTCTGGCCGGCCTCCTCGTCTGCCGCGGGCAGACCGAAGCCGGAGAGCGGCCAGCCCGCGCCGGAGGCCAACCGGGCCTCGAAGAGTTCGGCGCACAGAATCTCGGAGATCGCCTCTGGCTCGGCAACCTCCCGCCCCGTCGATCCGGAGATCAGCCTGCGCCGCGGCGCCCGGAAACTGAAGGTGCTGAACTTGCCGATCGCGGCGCTGAGCTGGCCGGGTGCCGAGTCGGGCGGCGCGGCCAGCGCGGCGGACCGCAGGGCGGTCAGCGTCCGCGCGTCGGCAGGAGTCGTGCAGCCGGCCCAGACCAGGGCGGCCAGCTCGCCGATGCCGTGCCCGACTGCGGCGCCTGCCTCGACGCCGAGTTCGTCCATCCACCCCAGCACGGCGAAGATCCGGCTGAGCTGCCGCTGCGGTAGGTCGGGCAGCTCGTCCGACTGACCGGAGATGACCAGCGCGATGTGGCCGCCGGCATCTGGCGCACCGGCTGCGCCGCAGGTACCTGGGTCGGCGAAGATGCCCGGTCGGGTGCCGAGCACCGGGCTGGACAGGCCGGGGAGCAGCCTGGCAGCCTCGCCGGCCAGCCCGGCGAGTTCTTCCTGGCTGGAGGCGGTCAGTGCGATCCTGACCCGGCCCTCGCCGGCTGCCGCGCGGGAAAGCTGGACCGCCGCGTCCTGCAACTGCGCGTCCGACAGCCAGGGCGCGATAGCCGCGATCCTGGTCAGGATGGCGATCATCGCGGGCTGATCCGCCGCCCGCAGCAAGTACGCGAAGGGCTGCTGCGGCCCGGCGGAGCAGGCTCCCGCGGATCGGGTCGCCGCGAACCGCAGTGCGGCCTCGTTCATGATCTGCGCCGTCGCCGTCGCCGTCGCCGTCGCCGTCGCAGCTGCGGCTGCCCTGCCCCTGATCCTGGCCGCGCGCAGCGACCTCGCGGGGGCGTGCGGCCGGGTCTGCGCGCGCGGCAGGGAGTGAGGCCGCGGCTGCGGGGCCTTGGCGGGTGCTGGCTGGCCAGGATCGCCCGCCAGGACGAAGTGGACTGCGAGCCCGTCCGGGCCGGCCGCGCCGACCCCGGCGTGCCTGACGCCGGGCGGCCACTGCTCGGGTGCCGTGGGCAGGCGCAACGCTGCCCGCCCGTCTCTCAACACAGGATGCGGGGTGCGCACGCCGGTGGACGGCGGCAGGACGCCGTTGGCGATCGCGAGCACCGCCTTGATCAGGCCGGCCGCGCCGGCGGCGGCCCGCGTGTTGCCGATGTTGGCGCTGACGGACCCGAGCGCCGCGACCTGCCGTGCCCCCGCCCGCAACTCGGCGAGCGCCTCAAGCTCGGCGCGGTCGGCAGCCTCGACCCCAGTCCCGCTGCCCTCGATGAGCTGGACGTCAGCGGGGTCGACCCTCGCCATTTCATGCGCGCGTCGCATGGCGAGCAGCTGTGCGCTGCCCGCGGGCCTGGCCCGGTCCGGCCGGCCGTCCGACGCCATTCCCCAGCCGAGTATCTCGGCGTAGACCGGCAGGCCGGCCGCCCGCGCGTCGGCGGTGCGCATCAGTAGCACCATGCCGCAGCCCTCACCGGGCAGGAAGCCGGTCGGGTGCTCGTCGTAGACCCGCATGTCGCCGATCGCCAGCATGCCCGACTTGGCCAGGCCGACCAGGTCAAGCGGGTCGATGCCCAGGTCAACGCCGCCGGCGATAGCGACGTCGATCTCGCCGCCGGCCAGCGCCAGGCACGCGGCAGCCGCGGCCGCCAGCGAGGACGCGCCGGCCGCGTCCACGATGACTCCGCCGCCGCGCAGGCCGAACTGGCCGCAGATGCGCGTCGCGATGCTCGCTGGCATGCTGCCCGCGAGCGTCCCGGCGGTCACCGCGGGGAACGGCGCGAGATAGCGAGTAGCGGCCGCTCCGAGCACGCGCTCTGCCAAGTCGGCAGGCACCCCGGAAGCCGACAGCGCGTCGGCGAGCACTCTGCGGGTATACGGCCAGCGCAGCCGCAGGCCGGTGGCCGGTGCGCCGTCCGCGGGGGCGGTGCTGCCGATGTACGCGGCCGAGCGCTCTGCTGGCAGGCCGGTGCCGCCGGGGAAACCGGCGGCCGCCAGCGCGCGGGCCGCGGTCTCCAGGGCCAGCCAGTGCGCCGGGTCCGCGCTCGAGTACTCCTCGCCCGCGACGCCATAGGCGGCATGGTCGAATCGCCAGCCCTCGATCAGCGCGGCTCGGGTGCTGTAGGTGGCATCCCGAGCGCCGGGGTCCGGGCTGTAGTAATCGCCCAGGTCGACGCGGCCTCGCGGGATCCGCCGGAAGGTTCGGCGGCCGGTCAGGACTACGTCGAGCAGTGCCGCTGGATCGTCGGCGTCTGGATACCTGCACGCCAGCCCTACGACGGCGATCGAGTGACCGCCCGGATCGGCTTGGGCGGCGTCGTCCGGCGGGCTGGTCTCGGCGGGCGGGCCGGCGCCGGCTTGCCGCTCATGAGGCTGCCTCGCGGGTCTTCTTCAGGTGCGGACCGCCGGAGAGGCTACCATTCCCGGTGCCAGAGAATGCCGCAGGAATCGCGCATTTAAACGGCAGCGCGAAACGCCTTGTATCCATCATTCCCCCGAATGCGGATTGTCTTCGACTAACCCCGATCAGACACGATATTCCCCTGTATGCCCAGGTTGCCAGGCTGATACCGAGTGCTGGCGTCTGGGGATCCGGTCCTGTGGAGCTCCGGCAACAAGCACCCGCCCGATCTGAGACGCCATTATCTGTTCGCGCCCTGGCCGGGTCAAGGTCGATTATGCCGTGGGTCACAGCTCCTTAATGCCGTCCTTCGCAGAATTCCCGTGTTCACCTACCCGCCTGGCTGCCGTTCGTCCAGATGGCGCCGAGCGCGCTGGTTGGGATATCCTGTCGCCGTGCGTTGCACCGTGCTGCTCCTTAGTTAGCCGCGCCGACCTTCTGGCTCGTTGGCGCGGCTGCCCCTCGTGATCGAGGGGCCTTTTATTTGCAGCGACAGGTCAGTTCAGGGAGTGCAAACCCGTACAACGCAATCGCGAGGAACCGATGACAGCCGTTGACAGCGCGGCGGTGGCAGCCGCAGATCGCCCGCAGCCGGCGCCGGGAGACCAGGCACCGGAGAAGTGGGATCCCCGGTCGGTCCAGGACAAGTGGCTGGCCACGTGGGAGTCGATGGGGCTGTTCCTGGCCAGCGACGATCCGGCCGACACCCGGCCGCGCAGCTATGTGCTCGACATGTTTCCCTATCCGTCCGGCGACCTGCACATGGGACACGCTGAGGCGTACGCCGTGGCCGACGCGATGGCGCGCTACTACTTCCTGCGCGGGCACAACGTGCTGCACCCGATCGGCTGGGATGCGTTCGGCCTGCCCGCCGAGAACGCCGCGATCAGGGGAAACTCTCATCCGGCCGACTGGACCTACAAGAACATCGAGGTCCAGGCGGCGTCCTTCCGCCGCTACGCGCTGTCGTTCGACTGGACCAGGCGCCTGCACACCTGCGACCCGGAGTACTACCGCTGGACGCAATGGCTCTTCCTGCGGCTGTATGAGCGCGGCCTGGCCTACCGGGGTGACGGGCACGTCAACTGGTGCCCGAAGGACCAGACGGTGCTGGCAAACGAGCAGGTCGTCGACGGCCGGTGCGAACGGTGCGGCACCGAGGTCGTGCGCCGGGTACTGACCCAGTGGTACTTCAAGATCACCGAGTACGCCGACCGGTTGCTGGCCGACATGGAGCCGCTGGAGGGCAACTGGCCCGATCGGGTGCTGCTGATGCAGCACAACTGGATCGGGCGCAGCGAGGGCGCGGAGGTGCAGTTCGCGATCGAGGGGTCCGAACAGCCGGTCACCGTGTTCACGACACGCCCGGACACGCTGTACGGCGCCACCTTCTTCGTGGTGGCGGCCGACTCGCCACTTGCCGAGGAACTGTGCCTGGCCGAGCGGCGCGGCGAGCTGGCCGATTACGTCGCCGAGGTGCGCAAGCTGACCGACATCGAGCGGCAGTCTGCGGAGCGACCCAAGACCGGCGTCTTCCTGGGCAGGCACGCGATCAACCCGGTCAATGGCGAGCGCATTCCGGTCTGGGCGGCCGACTACGTGCTGCCGGACTACGGCACCGGCGCCATCATGGCGGTGCCCGCACATGACCAGCGGGACCTGGATTTCGCGAAGGTCTTCGGGTTGCCAGTGCAGGTCGTCGTGCAGACCGACCTGCCTGATCCGGCCAGCACCTGGCAGGCGACCCCCGGTGACGGCATGCTGGTCAACTCGGGCCCGCTGGACGGGCTGGACAAGTCGGCGGCCATCGCCGCCATCACCTCGATCCTGGCGGATAAGGGTTTGGGGCGGGCCGCCGTCAGCTACCGGCTGCGCGACTGGCTGGTCTCCAGGCAGCGGTTCTGGGGCGCGCCGATCCCCATCGTGTACTGCGAATCCTGCGGCGAGGTTCCGGTCCCCGACGACCAACTGCCGGTCACGCTGCCCGACCTGCGCGGCCAGGACCTGGCGCCGAAGGGCATCTCGCCGCTGGCCGCGGCGACCGACTGGGTGAACACGCAGTGCCCGAAGTGCTCGGGCCCGGCGCGGCGCGACACCGACACGATGGACACGTTCGTCGACTCGTCGTGGTATTTCCTGCGGTATTGCTCGCCGGGCTACACCGGCGGCCCCTTTGAGGTCGAGTCGGTTCGCCGGTGGTGCCCGGTCGACCTGTACGTCGGCGGCGTCGAGCACGCCATCCTGCACCTGCTGTACAGCAGGTTCTTCACCAAGGTCCTGCACGACATGGGCATGGTCGACTTCACCGAGCCGTTCGTCCGGCTGATCAACCAGGGTCAGGTGATCAACCAGGGCAAGGCGATGTCGAAGTCGCTGGGCAACGGGGTCGACCTGGGCGCGCAGTTGGCCGCGCACGGCGTCGACGCGATCCGGCTGACGATGCTGTTCGCCAGCCCGCCCGAGGACGACATCGACTGGGCCGACGTGCGCCCCGAGGCGTCGGTGAAGTTCCTGGGCCGGGTGATCAGGATCGCGACCGAGGCGGGCGCGGCGTCGGCGCCGGTGGCGTCGGCCGGGGAAGCGGTTTCGGCTGGCCACGCGGCCCTGCGCCGGGTGACGCACAAGACCATTGACGAGGTCACCAGGTTGATCGAGTCGGCCAGGCTGAACGTCGTTGTCGCGCGGCTGATGGAACTGGCGACCGCGGCGCGGCGCGCGATCGATTCCGGGCCGGGCGCGGCCGACGCGGCGGTCAGGGAGGCGGCCGAGACGCTGGCCGTGCTGCTGTCGCTGTTCGCGCCGTACACGGCGGAGGAGTGCTGGGCGCTGCTGGGACATCAGCCTTCGGTGGCGACCGCAGGGTGGCCGACGGCCGATCCGGCGCTGCTGATTGAGGACCAGGTCACCTGCGTTGTCCAGGTGAACGGAAAGGTCAGGGACCGGCTGGAGGTACCGCCTGGCATCGGCGAGGCTGACCTGCGTGACCTGGCGCTGGCGGCGCCCGGAGTCACGAGGGCGCTGGCCGGCCGCGGCGTCAAGACCGTGATCGTGCGCGCGCCGAAGCTGGTGAATATCGTCCCCGTACCCGACTGACCACAGCTGACGAGGCGGAGCCTGCGTGGCGCGTCGCCGCCGTCACGGCTTGTCCGCCAGGGCCGCGGCGAGCTCGGCTGCGCGTAGGGCGAACTTGGCCCACGAAGTCGGCGTGGCGGCCAGGAACGGTGCCGCATCGGCTTCGCTGCAGCCGCGCTGCGCCCAGCAGCTGAGGCGGCCGCCGCGAACGCCGAAGCACACGAGCGTCATCCCTGACCAGCCGCAGATGTCAAAATCGGCGGTGTCCATGGTGGTGACCCGCTGAGTGCTGGTGATCCAGTCCAGCGACTGGATCTCGACCTGCAGCGGCCGGCCAGCTCGAAGGCAAGCGTCTCGGCGGCCTGGTCGCGGAGCTGCTCAAGCGCGGTGCGGGCGGCGGCCACGGCGGCTGGCCGGCGCTCGAGCACGGCCGCGATGCGGCGGATAAGCACCCGCCGGTCGGCGCCGGCGACACCGCGCGCCCGCGCGATGTCGAGCTGGGCGCCGCGCAGCCTGGTGCCAGTAGCTGGCAGCGGGAAGATCCGGCCCAGGGCCCTGGCCGCCTGCCGCGCTCGCAGGCCGCCGAGGTACGGGCCGAAATAGCGAGCGTGGTCCCGCGGGCGGACGAGGTGCTCGACCGTGAGCCTAGGCGCCGCGGGCCGGTCGTCAAGCCGGAGGTAGACGACGACCTCCTGACCGCCGGGAGTCCGGTTCCAGGGCGGCAGCGCGGCCTCGAGCAGGTTGCGCTCCAGCCAGGCGGCCTCGTGGGCCGAACCGGCGGCGACGGCCTCGATGCGCGCGATGCTGGTAATCATGGGTGCGAGGTGGCCTCGCCCGCGCAGGTCGGACCAGTAGGAGGCCACCCGGCTGCGCAGCGACGTGGCCCGCCCGATGTACAGGACGCGGTCGTCGGCGTCCCGGAACCGGTACACGCCCGGTGCGGTCGGCAGGCGTGCGATGCTGTCACGCATGCCGGGTCCGAAGTCGGCTCAGACCCGGCGCAGCACCGCCACGACCCGGCCGAGAATCTCCGCTTCGTCGCCGGGGATCGGGGTGTAGGCGGGGTTGTGCGGCATCAGCCAGACATGGCTGCCCGACCGCTTGAACGTCTTCACCGTCGCCTCGCCGTCGATCATGGCGGCGATGATGTCGCCGTTCTCCGCGACGGGCTGCTGCCGCACGACCACCCAGTCGCCGTCGACGATCCCAGCGTTCATCATCGAGTCGCCGACGACCTTGAGCAGGAAGAGAGTTCCCTCGCCGACCAGCTGCCTGGGGAGCGGGAAGATGTCTTCGATCGCTTCTTCGGCGAGGATCGGGCCGCCGGCGGCGATCCGGCCCACCACGGGAACGTAGGCCGCTTCCTGCGACGTGATGTCCATCGCCATGTCGTCATCGAAACCAGTTTCGGGTCGGACGGCCGGGTGACCGGGCAGCCGGACCTCGACCGTGCGCGGCCGCCCTGCGTCACGGCGCAGGTAACCCTTGTTCTGCAGAGTGGACAATTGGTACGAGACGCTTGAGGTACTCGTCAGCCCGACGGCCTCGCCGATCTCGCGCATCGAAGGCGGGTAGCCGCGGCGCTGCACGGACTCGCGGATGACCTGGAGTACCTTGCGCTGCCGCCAGGTCAGCACGTGATCGGGATCGGGCTGGTCAGGCAGGTCGGGAACGGGCACGGTCACGCTGCCCCTGGGTTTCCTGCCCGGCTTGCCGCGCGGCCGGTCGGCTGCGCCTCGCGGCAGGTCGGTGCTCTCCGGCGGATCGTCACCGATCGCGGTCCGGGCCGCGCGTACCCCTCCGCCTTCAGTCTCGCCGCTCATTCGGGCCTCCGGTTCGCTGGCTTGTGTAAGGCCGACGCTAGTGGTTCGAGCCGGCTAGATCAAACATCTGTTCGACCGATTCTCAAAAGTGTCGGACCCCCGCGGTATAACACGATCGTATCTTCGTTCGATCGAACGCCAATCCGATCGAACAGAGATACTATCGAACTGCCGTTCGTTACGAGGAGGCGGGCAATGGGAATCACCAGCGCGGCTGAGGCGAAGCTCGACGCGAGGATCAGGCCAGACATCACCCAACTGCGGTCGCGCACCTCCTATCCCCGGCGTCACCGTCCGCCGCTATCGGCGATCGCGGGCGGGACCGCCCCCGGCGGCCACCAGGCCTCCGGCGCTTCTACGACCGAGCGCAGCGAGTTGTTCGCGCAGTCGTCGAGCGCCGAGACGATTTCCAGGACCGTGCGCGCCGAGCAGACCACGTGGCGGGTCGCGCGCGCCGAGCGGACCGTCCTAGCGCGCGCCGCAACGAGGAGGACGGTGGCTGCCTCCGACGTGGAGCCAGCGCGATCCCGGCCGGCCCGCGCCGCGCAGGCTGACCGCGTACCAGCGCGCCCCGGGCTCTCCAGCTCGGCGATGGCATCGGCGCCGGTCCGGCTGACCAGGCGCGGCCGGGTCGTCCTCGCGGGGCTCGTCACCATGATCGTGGCCGCGGCTGCCGCGCTGATCTGGCTCGCGATCGCCGGGCAGGCCCAGGCGGCCAGCCACGTCGGCCCGGCTGGCCCGGCCGGGCACTCGATGCTGCGAGTCGTGGTCCTGCCGGGACAGACACTCTGGAGCATCGCCGCGAAGGCAGATCCGGCCGCCGATCCGCGTGCGGTCATCCAGCAGATCGTCGATGACAACGCGCTGGCCGGCACCGCCATCACGGCTGGTCAGGTGCTCTGGGTGCCGCGCTAACGGCCCAGGTGCTGTGCCGCCAGGCCCTTCGGCACGACCATCTGCCAGGCGTCAATGATGAACTCGCGGGCCTCGGCCGGCGTCAGCGTTTCCATCCGCGCGTCGATCCAGTTGTAGCGCTGATCGCTGGCCCGCTCGAGCAGGAACCGTTCCGGCTCGGCGGCGATCAGCGCGGCGCGCTCCTCCTTCGGGAAGCCGAAGCCCAGGATCGTCTCGTCGGGGGAGACGGTGGCGTACACGATCCGGCCCACACGGAACTTGACGTAGTCGCGGATCAGGTGCTCGTCGGTCCGGGGCAGTGACATTGCCCAGGACCGCACCTGCTGCATCGTGACGGCTGCTCGTTGCTGGTCGGCCACGATCGCATGTTCCCACCCGCTGCCATCCCCTTGCCACCGGCCCGTGGCCGGCTCCGGATTAGCGCGGGTCGGATTCGTCGAGCAGCCAGTGCAGACCGATGGAGGCGACCCATCGGCCGCGCTGAGCGGGCGGCGCAGATCCGGTAGCCCCGGACCGCTGGCCGCCGGAAGCGGCCGAGTCGTCCTGCGGTACGGGCAGCACGGACATCCGCGTGACGGTGCGCTGGCCGCCATTCATGTCCGCGTACAACACGTCGATGGTCACCGGCTGCCAGTCGCTAGCCGCCTGTACGAAGTCCGCATAGACCTGTTCCGACGGATCGCGGAGCGCTCCCTGCCAGAATCCGAGGCCGCCGGGCGGCACATAAAGCGCCCTGGTCAGCGGCCTGAACTCCTCGACCGGCCGGTGCTGCTGGCCCGAACTGAGCTCCCGCCCCGGTGTGGGATACCAAGCCTGCAGGATCGCGATTCCGCTGCCGACATTACGCAGGCCGAAGGCGAGGTAGACCACGCCATTGGTGAATTGAAATACCGCTTCGGGACCATCGACGTGAACCCAGTGCTGATCGGCGAAGCCGATCTTCTGCCGCGGGTCGCCGAGTTGGGCATGGACGAGGACGGGCCGGAGCGTGGCCAGCAACGACCGCTCGGCGATCCTGGATGCCCGGTTGGCCGAGCGGGTAGCGCTGAACGTCGCGACGGCCAGGACCAGCGTGCCAGCGGCCGTCGCCATTGAGGCGATGATTTCAGGTGTCACGTGCCCTCGCTGGCCGCCGCCGCGGCGGCGGGCGTGCTCGGCGTGACCGAAGGTGTAGGGCGTTCCATCCACCGCTCGGGGCTGACGAGGTCGCCGAAGCCATGCCGGCGGTACAGGCTCCGGCCGGGCGCGGCCATCAGCAGTTGCCTGATCCCGGCGACGTCGGGATGGCTGACGGTCATTTGCACCAGGAAGCTCCCAGCGCCGCCGCCCCGGTGATCCGAGGCCACGAACACATCGCACAGCCAGGCGAACGTCGCGCGGTCCGTCACCAGCCTGGCAAAGCCGACCTGATCTCCGCCGGCCGTGTAGAGCCCGAGTACCAGCGAGTTCTCGATCGACCTGGCCATCACCTCGCGCGGCCGGCCAGCCGCCCAGTAGCTCTCCTGGCACATCCAGCGGTGCACCAGGTCGACGTCGATGAGGGCGCGGTCGTCGCTCACCCAGTACCCGTCAGGACCCTGCCATCTCACGGTCGGCATTACCTCTCTGCCCGCGGCCGCGCGGCCGCGGCCCGGGTAACACGATAATTCCTTCCATGCCCAGCCCGATCCTGGCGACCGATGGCCAGTACCGGGCTGACTGTCGGTACCCGGTGAGATGGTGGCTCCATGGACGACCGGTCCGCGTCGCGCGACACGCCGGCGATCTGGTCCCGCTGGCCACGGGCGGGAGCGGCTGGTATCGCTCGCTACCTGCGCATCGGGCCGCCCCGCACCGGCAGCGGCCGGCACGGGTACCGGGTGAGACTAAGAAGCACTTGCGCTTCTCACGGTCTTGGACCACAATATCTAGTAGTTACAGCGCTGTAGTTCTTCTACAAGTTGTGATCAAGGGACGTTTGCTTCATATCGGGTCACAGGGGGTGATCGCGTGTACTGCCCGTACTGCCGGCACTCCGATAGCAGGGTCATTGACAGCAGGGCGGCCGAGGATGGCACCGCGATACGCCGGCGCAGGTCGTGCCCCGAGTGCGGACGGCGGTTCACCACTCAGGAGACCGTCATCCTCATGGTCGGCAAGCGCAGCGGCGCCACGGAGCCATTTAACCGGGACAAGATCGTCAGCGGCGTCCGCCGGGCCTGCCAGGGCCGGCCGGTCACGGAGGACCAACTGGCCATCCTCGCCCAGCGGGTGGAGGAGGCCATCAGGTCGCGCGGGCTTGGCGAGGTCCCCTCGCACGAGGTCGGCCTGGCCATACTCGGTCCGCTCCGGGCGCTCGACGAGGTTGCGTATCTCCGCTTCGCATCGGTCTACCGCGGGTTCGAGTCGCTGGATGATTTCGAGGCCGAGATCGCGGCGCTCCGGGCCAAGCGTGATGAGAAGTGGCGGGCGGCCGTGGCCGAACTGGACCGTGATCAGGGCCGCGACGGCGAGAACGACGAGGGTGATTCGGGCACGGGTGATTCAGGCCTGGCGGCCGCGTGGCAGCCAGCAGGAACTGACGGCAGGTAACTGGCCGGTTACAGCGGGACGGCTGATGACAAATATCGGGAACAAGGGCCGTAAGCGGCTCGCGAAGGAATCCGCGGTGATTCCGAAGGGGGACGACATGACCGAGACGGCGAGCGGGTCGGCTGCGCGGAACGGCAAGGGCGCGAGTAAAGGGCTGCAGATCCGCCGTATCCACACCCGCGAGGGGAGCCATCCCTACGACGAGGTGGTCTGGGAGCGCCGCGACATCATCATGACGAACTGGCGCGACGGCTCGGTCAATTTCGAGCAGCACGGCGTGGAGTTCCCCGACTTCTGGTCGGTCAATGCGGCGAACATCGTGACCACGAAGTACTTTCGCGGTGCCGTCGGCACACCGCAGCGGGAGTGGAGCCTGAAGCAGCTCGTCGACCGGGTCGTCGGCACCTACGCCGCGGCCGGCCGCAAGCACGGTTATTTCGCCAGCGAAGACGACGCGACGATCTTCGAGCACGAGCTCACGTATGCCCTCGTTCATCAAATTTTTAGCTTCAACTCGCCGGTGTGGTTCAACGTCGGGACGTCTTCGCCGGCGCAGGTGAGCGCGTGCCAGCCGTACGATGCCATGGTCAGCACGCCAGCTGGCTTGATCCCGATCGGTACCTTGGTTGATCAGAACGCGGTCGGGACCAAGGTATTCGACGCATCCGGCATTACGCGGGTTATCGCGACCAAGGCCAACGGCGTCAAAGACGTAGTGCGGCTGCACACGAAGGCCGGATACACCCTAGACGTCACAGCCGATCACCTGGTCTGGCGGGCCTCGGGCTATCTCCCAACCGAGGGGAGATTCGTTCCTGTCGGTTCGCTCCGCCCGGGTGACCTTGTTCAATGGCACCGCCGGCAGTCGTTCGGCGAGCAAGAGATCAGCCCCTGGGACATCGCGGAAGCGGCACTCGCGGGCTGGCTACAGTCGGACGGCTTCGTTGGCCAATACGCAACTGGCAAGAACAGGTCGCTCACGATCGAGGCGATGACTGTCACGAATGCTGAGCTCGAATGGGTCACCGACGCGATCGCGAAGGTCCTTCCTGGCGTACACAGCCACGAACGGTTGGTTGAGACGCAAGACGCGAACCTCGACTGCCGGCGCACCCGGCTATACGGCGAGATGCTTCGCCCGTTCGTCGAGCGCTGGGACCTGCTCGTGCGTGGCGCTGACATGCGCGTGCCCGAGCGCCTCTACACGGCCCCCCTGCCTGTGGTCGCCGCTTACCTGCGAAGCGTCTTCCAAGCGGAAGGATTCGTCTCGGCACGTGCCAAGTCGACGGTGGTCGAGGTTGACATGATCTGCGAGCAACTGATCCGGGGTATGCAGTCGCTGCTGCTCAGGTTCGGGATCTTCGCTCGGGTCGGTTTTAAGCCGGACGCGAGGCCAGACAGAAAAGGCTGCTGGACGCTGCGGATCCAGAATGCGGGCGACCGCAGAATCTTCGCCGATGAGATCGGCTTCATTGATCCCGTCAAGGCGGCGAAGCTCGAGCGCAGCTTTGAGCTTCCGGGACGAGGCGCAAGGGATGTTAAGAACCTGGAGATCGCCACCATCGAATCGCTCGGAGCGATGGACGTCTATGACATCCAGACCGAGAGCGGCGAATATCTCTCTGGCAACCTGCGCGTCCACAACTGCTTCATCCTCGCGGTCGACGACACGATGGAGTCCATTCTCGACTGGTACCGCGAGGAGGGGCTGATCTTCAAGGGCGGCTCCGGCGCCGGAGTCAACCTGTCGCGGATCAGGTCGAGCAAGGAACTGCTCGCATCTGGCGGCACGGCCAGCGGGCCGGTGTCGTTCATGCGCGGAGCGGACGCGTCGGCCGGGACGATCAAGTCGGGCGGCGCGACGCGGCGGGCGGCGAAGATGGTCGTGCTCGATGTCGATCACCCCGATGTCGAGGAGTTCATCGAGACCAAGGCGCGGGAGGAAGAGAAGATCAGGGTCCTGCGCGACGCCGGTTACGACATGGACCTGGGCGGCAAGGACATCAACAGCGTCCAGTACCAGAACGCCAACAACTCGGTCCGGGTGTCTGACGAGTTCATGCGGGCGGTCGATGCGGATGAGGAGTACGACCTGCTAGCCAGGCAGACCGGCGAGGTCGTCAAGACGCTCAGGGCGAAGGACCTGTTCCGCCAGATGGCCAAGGCCGCCTGGGAGTGCGCCGACCCTGGTATCCAGTACGACGACACGATCAACGACTGGCATACGTGTCCGGAATCAGGTCGTATTACCGCTAGTAACCCTTGCTCCGAGTATGTCCATCTAGATAACTCTTCGTGCAATCTGGCCAGTATCAACCTGCTGAAGTTCTTGCGCGCAGACGACACGTTCGACGTGGCCCGGTTCCAGGCGATCACCGAGCTGATCATCACGGCGATGGACATCTCGATCTGCTTCGCGGACTTCCCGACCGAGAAGATCACCGAGACCACCCGCGCGTTCCGGCAACTCGGCATCGGATACGCCAACCTCGGCGCCCTACTGATGGCCACCGGGCACGCCTACGACTCCGAGGGTGGCCGCGCGATCGCCGGCGCGATCACCTCGCTGATGACCGGCACGGCGTACCGGCGCTCGGCCGAGCTCGCCGCCGTGGTCGGGCCCTACGACGGGTACGCGCGCAACGCCGCGGCGCACAAGCGCGTCATGGTCAAGCACGCGGACGCGGGCAAGAAGATGCCCAGGCCGGCGGGCAAGGACGAGGAGATCCTGGCCGCGGCCAACCGGGCCTGGCAGGAGTGCCTGGCGCTAGGGGAGAAGAAAGGGTACCGAAACGCCCAAGCCAGTCTTTTGGCGCCAACTGGAACAATCGGACTTATGATGGATTGTGACACAACTGGCATCGAACCGGACCTGGCGCTGGTCAAGTTCAAGAAGCTGGTCGGCGGCGGCTCCATGCAGATCGTCAACCAGACGGTCCCGCGCGCGCTGAAGAATCTGGGCTACCAGCCGGAACAGGCCGAGGCGATCATCGAGTACATCGCCGAGCACGGCCACGTCATCGGCGCGCCCGGCCTGCGGTCCGAGCACTACGAGGTGTTCGACTGCGCGATGGGGGAGCGCTCGATCAGCCCGATGGGCCATGTCAGGATGATGGCCGCGGTTCAGCCCGCCTTGTCGGGGTCGATCAGCAAAACGGTGAACCTGCCGGAGACCGCGACGATCGAGGACATCGAGAAGGTCTACTTCGAGGGCTGGAAGCTCGGCCTTAAGGCGCTGGCGATCTACCGGGACAACTGCAAGGTCGGCCAGCCGCTGTCGATCGCCAAGTCCAAGTCCGCCGGGGCCGCGGTGGAGGCCGCCGCTCCCGCCGCGGCGGTTCTGGCCGGGCGGCCGGTCAGGAGGCGCCTGCCCAAGCAGCGCTCTGCGATGGTGACAAGGTTCGCCGTCGGCGGGTCTGAGGGCTATATGACCGCGTCGACCTACCCGGACGGCGACGTCGGCGAGGTGTTCCTCAAGCTCGGCAAGCAGGGCTCGACGCTGGCCGGCGTGATGGACGCGTTCTCGGTGGCGATCTCGGTCAGCCTGCAGTACGGCGTGCCGCTGGAGAAGTGGGTGGAGAAGTTCACCAACATGCGGTTCGAGCCCGCCGGAATCACCGACGACCCGGACATCAGGATGGTCAGCTCGGTGATGGACTACATCTTCCGCCGGCTGGCCCTGGACCACCTGCCGTACGACCAGCGCGCCGACCTGGGCATCCTGTCGGCGGCCGAGCGCTCGGCCGTGCTGGACGGTCAGGACCCGTCGGCGGTCGGCGAGGAGGTCGACACCGAGGAACTGGCTCAGTCGGCACCGCGGGAGGAGCGGACCGCCAAGCAGCCTGCGGCCGAGCAGCGGCCCGCGGCCATTGCACAGGCCGCCGCATTGCCGGACCCGGGCGGCGAGACCGAGCTGATCGAGTCGCACCAGGCCAGGGTCGCGGACGCGCCGCTGTGCCTGACCTGCGGTACCAAGATGCGCCCGGCAGGCAGCTGTTACGTCTGCGAAGGCTGCGGCTCGACCAGCGGCTGCAGCTGAGGCCCGGCACGGCCGGTGTGACCGCGCGAATGCCAGGTCACGCGGCCGGCCGCCACGCCGAGTTGAGTGCTGGGTTTCAGGGTGGGCAGACCTGGTGCCGCGCACGCCCCGGCCCATCGCGGACGATCGCGAAGGCAGCTACAGCCGGAACCTGCTAAACAAACCCTCTAAACATGCTAATCGGCACTCGAATTAGATCGTTTAGCAGGCCACTTGGGGATTCCTTGCGCAGCTTCGCTGACCTTGATGCAGTCATCGGGCTGGTGCTCGCTCAACGCCGGCCTGATCCTGATCCTGCACCTGCACCGGCTGCTGTTCGCTAGATACCGTTGACATTCAAATACCGACGGTATCTAATTGAGCCATGGCAGCCAGATTGCGGCGCTGGGAGCAGATGGAGCGCAACCGCGAGGCCGTCCTGGACTCGGCGCGGCACGTGTTCCTGGAACGCGGCTACGCGGGCGCCTCTCTCGAGGCCATCGCCGACGAGGCGGGGTTCTCCAAGGGCGTGGTGTACTCACAGTTCGGCAGCAAGGCTGACCTGTTCTTCGAGCTCCTCGAGCGCCGGATCAGCGAGCGCGGCGCGCAGAACGACCGGATCGCGGCGACGTCAGCGGGTACGACCGGAGGGCGGGAGCTGCTCATCGCGACCCTCGTCGACGCGGCCGCGGAGCCGGAGTGGGCGCAGCTGCTCGTCGAGTTCCGCGCGCACGCCGCCCGCGAACCCGACCTGAACCGCAGGTACGCGCTGCTGCACGACCGCACCGTGCAAGGGATCGCGGCGGTCATCGGCCGGATATTCGCGTCAGCGGGGATCGCGCCGGCTGTGCCGTTGGTATCGATGGCCGAGTTCGTGCTCGCCACCGTAGCGGGCGTCACGCTGGAGCGAATCGCCAACCCGGCGGCGCTGCGGGACAACGACGTCATCACGTTGATGGCAGGGGTGCTGGCCGGCCTGGACCGGGCGGCCGAGTTTGACGAAGGAGGGCGGCGATGAGCTCGACGGTCATCCGGCAGACGGCCTGGGAGCGGTTCCGCGCAGACCTGCAGGCCGATGTGCTCGCCGGGATGGGCGAGCACATCGGCAGACTGTCCTGGACGCCGGACCGGATCGCGGCAGCTCAGCGCGAGGGTCTCCGGGCGCTGCTGGCGCACGCGGCGGCGCACTCGGCCTTTCACCGCGACCGGCTGGCGGGGCTGCGGCCGGACGAGATCGGGGTCGAGGATCTCGCCGGCCTGCCGGTGATGACCAAGGCCGACATGATGGCGTCCTTCGACGAGGTGGTGACCGACCCACGGCTCACCCTGGCAGCGGCGGAGGCGGCGCTGGCCGCGACCGGCGCCGAGCCCGTCCCGATCCTCGGCAAATACGTGGCGCACGCGACCGGCGGCAGTTCGGGTGCCAGGGGGGTGTTCGTCTACGACCGGGCCGGCAAGGCGGGCTTCATCCTGTCGATCATGCGGAACCTGATGGCCAGGTTCGCGGCGGCGGGCGCGCCGCCGCCTCGCCAGGTCAGCTTCGCGATGGTGGCTGCGGCCTCGGCCGTGCACCCGACCAGGGCGGCCGCTGCCGAGTCGGCGGGCGAAGACACGCCGGTCCGCATCGTGCCGGTTCCGGTAACCCTGCCGTGGCAGCAGGTACTCGACCGGCTCAGCACCGTCGGCGCCGAGATATTGGGTGGCTACCCCTCGGCGCTGACCAGGCTGGCCGCCGAGCAGCGGGCGGGCCGGCTGAGCCTGGCTCCCGCGATGATCGTCTCCACAAGCGAGACGCTGCTGCCGCAGGCCCGCGCGGCGATCACGTCCGCGTTCGGGGTGCCGGTGGTCGACACCTTCGCCTGCACGGAGGGCCTGGTCGGCGCCAGCGAGCCGGGCGGCTCCGTCCTGACCTTCAATACCGACCTGTGCATCGCCGAGCTGGTCGACACGGAGAACAGGCCGGTCCGGCCGGGCGAGCCGTCGGCGAAGGTCCTGGTGACCAACCTGTACAACCTGGCGCAGCCGTTGATCAGGTACGAGTTGACCGACGAGTTCGTTCAAGAACGCGCCGAGCACGCGCCCGGCGGACCAGGTGAGGCCGGCCTCGGGATGCTGCGCGCCGCCGTGCGGGGGCGCGCGGACGATGTGCTGCGCTACCCCGGCGTCGACGTCCACCCGCACGTGATCAGGTCTGTGCTCGTCCAGACGCCGGAGGTCGGCGACTACCAGGTCAGGCAGACGCGCCGTGGAATCGACGTCGACGTCCTGACCGCGCCACCCGCGTCCCCCGCGAGCGCCGGTGCCGGGCAGCTCGAGACCGGCCAGCTGGCCAGGCGCCTGACGGAGGCGCTGGCCGGGGCCGGGCTTCGCGATCCGGACGTTCGGGTCGTTGTCGTGGCCGAGCTGGCCAGGAACCCGGAATCCGGCAAGATCGGCCGGTTCGTCCCTGCTACGGCTTGCTGAGGGCCGGTTCGGCCTGGCGGACGGCGATGCCATCGAGGAAGAGCGATGTGCACTCCTGCGCGAACCTGGTCAGCGGGTAATCGGCCGTCGGCTTGAACCACCGCACGGATAGCCAGATCGCGTCACGCATCAGCCGGTACAGGATGCCAGGATCCAGGTCGGACCGGAACGCTCCCTGCGTGACGCCGTCGCCGATCACCTCGAGCCAGGTGCGCCTCACCTCGCCCGCAGCGCTGGTCAGGTAGCCGAAGCGCTCGAACTGGGAGAGGTAATTGACGTCAGACTGGTAGATCTCGGTCGCGTGCGGATGTTCCTCGACCACCCGCAGCGACGCGACCACGAGGTCGCATAGCCGCGTCCGCGGGTCGGCGGGGCTGCTCAGCACCAAGGCGTAAGCCGCGCGCAGATCGCGCAGGTACGGAGCGAGGATCTGGTCGACCATCGCTTCCTTGGATTCGAAGTGGTGGTACAGGCTTCCCGACAAGATGCCGACCTCGTCGGCGATTTCCCGCACCGTTGTGGCCGCGACGCCCTTGCGCGCGAACAGGCTGGCGGCGACGGCCAGGATCTGCTCGTGTCTGCCCGCAGGCTGTCGGCTCATATGCCCACCAGTCATCTTGGCTCCTGGCCGAGCACGGGCCTGGCCAGGCACCGCGCCATGCGGATGGCGCCGGAGTCGCGGCTGAGTATAGTGAGGCCACGGTATCAAACAAGCGCTTGCTACCTATGCGTGAAGGTGGCCCAGCCGGGAAGGCGGCCATGAGGCAGAAGCTGATGACGGCCGCCGCCGTGATCGCCGAGCTGCGCCCGCGGATGACCATTGGCATCGGCGGCTGGGGCTCGCGCCGTAAGCCGATGTCTCTGGTCCGGGCGATCTGCCGGTCCGATCTGTCCGACCTGACGATCGTGAGCTACGGCGGCCCGGATGTCGGCCTGCTGCTCGCGGCCGGCAAGGTCAGCAAGCTGGTGTACGGGTTCGTGTCGCTCGACTCGATCGCGCTCGAGCCGCATTTCCGTGCGGCCAGGCAGGCCGGCGCCATCGAGGTGGCGGAGTACGACGAGGGCATGCTCCAGTGGGGCCTGTACGCGGCGTCCTGCCGGCTGCCGTTCCTGCCCACCCGTGCCGGGCTCGGCTCTGACGTGCCGCTCGTCAATCCGGATCTGCGCACGGTCAGGTCGCCTTACGGCGACGCGGAGGAACTGCTCGCCATGCCCGCGCTGCGTCTCGACGCCGCGATCGTGCATGCCAGCCGGGCAGACGCGCACGGCAACGCGCAGTTCCTCGGCCCCGACCCGTACTTCGACGACTTGTTCTGCCTGGCCGCGCAGCGGGCATACGTATCGTGCGAGCGGGTCGTGCCGACTCCCGAACTGACCGCGACGGCAGCGGTGCAGACACTGCGGATCCAGCGGTGGATGGTGGCCGGCGTCGTCGAGTCGCCGCTCGGCGCCCATTTCACGTCCTGCGATCCCGACTACGGCAGGGACGAGGAGTTCCAGCGCGAGTATGCGGGCGCCGCTGCCGATCCCGCGGCGTGGGCCAGGTTCCGCGCCGCGTACCTGGACGGGGACGAGGCCGGGTACCAGGCAGCGGTCGCCGCCAGGCACGCCTCGGTGGGCCCCCCGTGACCACGGCGGCGACCAGGGCAGAGATCTGCGCGGCGGCCTGCGCCGACGCCTGGCGGGGCGACGGTGAGATCCTGGCCAGCCCGATCGGGGTGATCCCGGCGATCGGCGCCAGGCTCGCCAGGGCGACCTTCGAGCCAGACCTGCTGCTGACCGACGGCGAGGCGATGCTCGGCCAGGGCACCTGGGCGATAGGCGCCGGGCCGGAGGTGATCGAAGGCTGGCTCCCTTACCGCGCCATCTTCGACCTCATATATAACGGCAAGCGCCACGTGATGATGATCCCCAGCCAGATCGACGCGCACGGCAATGTCAATATCTCCGCCATCGGCGACTTCGCCAGGCCGAAGGCGGCGCTGCTCGGGGTTCGCGGGGCGCCTGGCAACACCGTGAACCATCCCGTCAGCTACTGGGTGCCCAGGCACTCACCGCGCTCCTTCGTGAGCCGGGTCGACATGGTCAGCGGCGTCGGCTACGACCGGGCAGCGCAGGCCGGGGATGCGGCCGCGCGGTACCACGAACTGCGGCGGGTGATCAGCAACCTCGCGGTGCTCGATTTCGGCGGCGAGGATCACCGGATGCGCGTGGTATCGGTGCATCCAGGCGTGAGCGTCGACGACGTGCGCACGGCGACCGGCTTCGAGCTCGCCGTTCCGGCCGACGTGCCGGCCACGCGCGAACCGACCGCCACCGAACTCGAGCTGATCAGGTCGGTGATCGACCCGGGCGGCAGCCGCGACGGCGAGGTCGGCCCGTGACCGCGCTGCGCACCCCGGCCTGCGACCTCTTCGGCGTGCGCTACCCGATCGTGCAGACCGGCATGGGCTTCGTGTCGGGGCCGCGGCTGACCGCCGCGACCGCGAACGCCGGCGCCCTCGGGATCCTGGCCGGCGCGACGATGAGCTACGCCGAGCTTGCCGCGGCGATCGAGCGGACCAGGGAGCTCACCGCGGCCCCGTTCGGCGTGAACCTGCGAGCGGATGCCGCCGATGCCGAGGCCAGGGTCGCCCTGCTGATCAGCGCGGAAGTCAAGGTGGCCTCGTTCGCCCTCGCTCCGAGGCCCGAGCTGATCGCGCGGCTGAAGGAGGCCGGCGTCGTCGTCATGCCGTCGATCGGGGCTCGCCGGCACGCGGAGAAGGTCGCCGCGTGGGGCGCCGACGCGGTGCTGGTGCAAGGTGGCGAGGGCGGCGGCCATACCGGCCAGGTGGCCACGTCGATCCTGCTGCCGCAGGTTGTCGATGCGGTCGACATCCCCGTCATCGCCGCGGGCGGCTTCTTCGACGGCCGCGGGCTCGCCGCCGCGCTCTGCTACGGCGCGGCCGGGATCGCGATGGGCACCAGGTTCCTGCTGACCAGCGACAGCCCGGTGCCCGACGCGGTCAAACGGCTGTACCTGGCCGCCACGGTGGCGGACACGATCGTGACCGACGCGCTCGACGGCGTGCCGCAGCGCCTGCTGCGCACGGCGGTCACGGCGGAACTCGCGCGATCTGGCCGCGCCGCCAGGCTGCTGCGCTCGGCGCGCAGCGCGGCGGCGTTCCGGCGGCTCACCGGCGCCACCTGGGCCGGGCTTGCCCGCGAGGGACTGGCGATGCACCGCGCGCACGGGCTGCCGTTCAGCCAGGTTCTGCTGGCCGCCAACACGCCTGCCTTGCTCAAGGCGGCGATGACCGACGGCAGGCCGGAATTCGGCGTGATGGCCACCGGGCAGGTGGCCGGCCTGATCGATGACCTGCCGAGCTGCGCGGAGCTGATCGCGCGGATCGTCGCGCAGGCCCAGGCCGTGCTCGCGGGACTGGCCGACGTCGGGCTCGCGGGGCTGGCCGACGCCCCCGTCCGTCCGCCCGCCGCCGTCGGCGATGATGGCTCCCTGGAACGCGATGGTGAGGGGGAGAGCTCATGATCAGCTCATCGGTCGGCGCGGACGGCGTCGCCGAGTGCGTGATGGAGCATCCGCCGGTCAACGCGCTGCCGGCGGCCGGCTGGTTCGCGCCTGGCCGGCCAGCTCAAGGAGCTGGGCGAGGACCCCGGGGTCCGCGTGGTGGTGCTGCGCGCCGAGGGCCGCGGCTTCAGCGCGGGAGTCGACATCAAGGAACTCCAGGCGAGCACCGACTTCAGCGCACTGGTCGCGGTGAACCGTGGCTGCGCCGCCGCGTTCGCCGCGGTCTACGAGTGCCAGGTGCCGGTCATCGCCGCCGTGCACGGCTTCTGCCTGGGCGGCGGGATCGGCCTGGCCGGCAATGCCGACATCATCGTGGCGAGCGAGGACGCGACGTTCGGCCTGCCCGAGGTCGACCGCGGCGCTCTCGGCGCCGCGACGCACCTGGCCAGGCTGGTGCCGCAGCACAGGATGCGCGCGATGATGTACACCTCGGCCACGGCCACGGCGGCCGAGCTGCACGGATACGGCTCGGTTTTGCAGGTGGTCCCGAGGGAGCGGCTGCGCGATGCCGCCCTGGCCGTCGCCCGCCAGATCGCGGCCAAGGCCCCGGCCGTGATCCGGGCGGCGAAGGAGTCGCTCAACGGCATCGACCAGGTCGACGTCAGGCGGAGCTACCGCTACGAGCAGGGCTACACCTTCGAGCTGAACCTGTCCGGTGTCGCCGCCCAGGTCAGGGACGACTTCGGGCGGCCGAGCGCAGGCTGACCGGTCTCCGCCGGTCGGCGCGTCACCGCCCGGCGCGTCCCCGCGCTGCTTGCGGTCGGTCCGTCACCGCACGTCCTGCAGATGCCGCTCCTGCCTGCGGATCTCAGCCTCCGTGAAGCCCTCGGGGCGGTAGACGTCCCAGGCGTTCAGGACCAGGCCGATGCCCCAGCCCAGGATCGGGAACACGGGCCAGAAGAATCCGTGCAGGCCAGTTATCGCCCAGATGGCGACCAGGAACCCGTTGACCACCACGTAGACAACAAGGTGCTGGCCGAAATCGCGGCGCTTCTTGAGCCGCCTGATCGCCTTGTGCCGCAACTCGGATTCGTGAGTCTCGTCATTGATTGTCATCGCCGACCACCTCCATGCGGCTTCCACGCTAGGACGATGCGCGGGCGGCTAGCAGAGCCGATGGTCCTCGGCGCGGGTGCCAATTGGCGGCTGCTCGCGCGTCAGTGCTTGCCGGGGCTGGCGGCGTCGCTGAAGGCTGGGCGCTGGCCGCCGCCGTCGACGACGAGGTTCGCGCCGCTGATGTACCCGGCGAGTGGCGAGGCCAGCAGCAGGCAGGCGTCGGCGACGTCGGCCGGCGAAGCCATTCTGCCGAGCGGCACTGTCGCGGCCACGGCGGCGAGTGCCTGCTCGTCGCCGTAGTGAGCGGCACTGTCATCGGTGCGGACGAGCCCAGCGGTGATGCAGTTGACCCGCACGGCGGGCGCCCATTCGATCGCCAGCGCCCGGGTGAGCGTGATCAGCCCGGCCTTGGCCGCGGCGTAGGCGGCCGTGCCCGCGGCCGGGCGGAACGCGGAGACGCTGCCGATGTTGAGGATCAGCCCGCCGCCTTCCTGGCCTTGCATGATCGCGTTGGCCGCCTGCGCAACGAAGAACGGGGCCAGCAGATTGAGCCGGACGACCGAGGTGATCAGATTCGGGGAGGCCGATGCGGCCGGAACCGACGGCGAGCCGCCCGCGTTGTTCACGACCAAGTCGAGACGGCCAAAACGCTGCACGGTTTCGGCGACCACCGCCGTGACCTGATCGGGTTCGCGCACGTCGGCGGCTGCGAACTCGATCCCCGCTGGCAGCCCGTTCGGCTGGGACCTGCCGCAGACCAGGACCCGGGCGCCGCTATCGGCGAGCCGCTCGGCGATGGCCAGCCCGATGCCGCGCGTGCCGCCGGTCACCAGTGCGGCCTGGCCGGCCAGGGCGGTAACGCTGGCCATCCCAGCGTCCGCGGGCAGACGCGCCGGTGCGCTTGCTAGGCCGGCAGGCCGATGATCGGATTGCATGCCCGATTATGGCAGCCACCGCGAGCCGCGGCGATGGATTGAGTGCTCACCGGTCGCGGGCCGCGGAGGGCGCCGTGCGACGGCCCAGTCGGGGGAGGGGCCCGAGCCGCCGCACGGCAGCTGAGTAGCGGCCGGTCAGGCCGGAACGCCTGCATGCGGACGCATCACGCGGCAAGTCTCAACCCGAGCGGGGGCCGAAGCCACTTAGCACGGCCGACTTGACACGATGCGGGAACGACCTTTAGCGCGAGGGGCCTAGCTCTTTACCCGGCGCCCCGCGGTCCATACCGCGGTGATGTGCTCGGGCCTGGCGAGCACCGAAATGTCGGCCAGCGGGTCGGCCCCGACCGTGATGACGTCGGCGTCGTAACCAGCTTCGAGCCGCCCGCTTCGCGGAGCCTGCGGCCCGAGAGTCTGCGGCGCGGTCGCCGTGGCTGCCTCGATCGCCTGCAGCGGTGTCATCCCCAGCTTCACCAGGTGCACCACCTCCGCGCCGTTGCTGCCCCAGGCGTTGGGCCGGTCGGGTCCGGTGACCCCGATGTCGGTGCCCATCGCGATGGTCACCCCGCGCTGGATGGCGAGCGAGGTCGCGTCCGCGTGCGTCGCGGCGAGAGCCGTGAGCTTGGCGGACGCATAGTCAGGGACCTTGTCGAGGTTGGCGAGGATGTCCTCGACGATGGTCCTGGTCGGCACCAGGATGGTGCCGGTCTCGCGCATCGCGTCGCATGCCTCCTCGTCCAGATAGCTGCCGTGCTCGATGGTGCGCGCGCCCGCCTCGATCGCGGCCATGATGCCTGGCTTGCCGTGACAGTGCGCGGCGACGACGCGGTCGGCCAGCCCGGCAACCTCGACGATGATGCGAAGCTCGGCTCCGGTGAACTGCTGGTGAATCGGGTCGTCGATCTCGGACAGCACGCCGCCCGAGGCGCACACCTTGATCAGCCGCGCGTTGCGCCGCAACTGCTCTCGCACCGCCCGCATGCACTCGTCGGGCCCGTCGGCGAGCCTGAGCTCGCCGAAGTGATGCCCGAAGTCGTTCACCCAGGAGAGCGGATAGGAGTGCAGGTCGGCGTGGCCGCCGGTAGTGCTGAGGATCGAGCCTGCCGCGTAGATCGCCGGGCCGTCGAGCACGCCCTCGGCGACGGCCCTGGCGAGATAGACGCCGAGTCCGCCGACCTCGCGGACAGAGGTGATGCCGGCGTCGAGCGCGCTGCGCAGGTCGCGAGCGCAGCGCGCGGCTCGCAGCGGGATCGGCTCGAGCGGAAGCTGGCCGAGATCCAGGCTGCGCACGCCGAGGAAGTGGCCGTGACAGTCCCACATCCCCGGCAGGACGGCCTCGGTCCTGTGCACCGTGGCTCCCGGGGTGTCCGGTGCCTGCCTCGCAGACCCGGCATAGCTGATCACCGGCCCGTCGATGACGACCACTCCGTCGATGACCGGCTCGCCACTGCCCGGAATCAGCAGCTCAGCCTCGATCCGCTCCATGCCGTCCTCCATCGCGATCCGCCGCCGGCCGGCCAGCCAGGACATCATTGCCGCTTTAGCTACCAATCGCAACGACGCTCGGCGGGGCGGTAACTACGACGCTCCGCGTGCGACAGCGGAACGGCTATCGGGGAGAATGGACCGGCGGATGACGGATTTTGCTTTGTCATCTGAATGTGCATCGCCGGATGTGCGCACTCATGCGCTATAACAAGTAGCGGTGCAAGGGAGCGAGATGCCGCCGACCGACGGGTCGTTGACAGCGCCTGGCCAGGGGCCGGTGCGCAGCGCGCTCAGCCGCCTCCGCCGCGCTTACGATGTCGCGCCGCCGACCGTCAAGGCTCTTGTTCTGATCGCGTGCGTCCTGCTGTGCGTGCCGTTCGCGGCGGTCGTCGTGCTGGCACTGCTTGCCTTCGCTCCCTATGCGGTGTGGGCTGGCCGGCGCGACGTCTGGGCGACCGCCTCGGCTGGCCTGTGGGGCATCGCGCTGGTTGCGACGCAGGCACACGGTCAGTCCCTGCCGCACTACGCGCTGCTCGCGCTTCCGGTGGTCACCGCGCTCGCCGCTCATGCCGGCGCCCTTGGCCGGTGGTTCGCGCCGTGCCGGACGGTCGCGTGGGTGTTGCTGCTCGCGCTGCTGCCCGGGATCGCCGCGTTCCGGATCGTAGGCAAAGGCCACTCGCTGATCGGACCGGCCCTCGCCTGGCTGCTTGCCGCGGTCGTGCTCGGCTGGCGGCTGGCCAAGGCCTGGCAGGACAGCCGCCAGAGCGACCAGATGCAGCAGGTGCGCGGCGGCGGCCCAGGGGGGCCCGTCACCTGGACGGCGGGGCCGACCAGGCCAGGCCGTGCTGGCACGGCGGGCGGCCAGGCCGGCCAGGTGCCGCCCGGCCACGGCGGCCAGCAACGTCCCGCGCCCAGGCCACAGGCAGGCCGGCCGGCAACCGTCGCCGAGGGCGCGCGGGTGCTGGCCGCGGGACGGACCGGCCGCGCTGGCGCGGCCGCCCAGAGCACCGTGCCCATCGGCGCCGACGGTGACTACCAGGCGGTCGAGCGGCCGGTGATCACCGTCGACGAGGCGATGGCCGAACTGGACGAGATGATCGGCCTGCAGGCAGTAAAGGACCAGGTGCGGTCGTTCGCTGCCTCGATCGAGGCAGCCAGGCGGCGGGCGATGGTCGGCATCGGCGCCGAGAAGCCGATGCAGCACTTCGTGTTCCTCGGCCCGCCCGGGACCGGCAAGACAGCCGTCGCGCGCATCGTCGCCAAGATCTTTTACGCCTTCGGCCTGCTCGAGGTGCCAGAGGTGGTCGAGGCGCAGCGTTCAGACCTGGTCGGCGAGTATCTCGGCGCGACCGCGATCAAGACCAACGAGCTGATCGACTCGGCGCTCGGCGGCGTGCTGTTCATCGACGAGGCCTACAGCCTGGTCAACGAGGGTGACGGGCAGAACGACCGGTTCGGCAACGAGGCCGTCCAGGCGCTGCTCAAGCGGGCGGAAGACGATCGCGACCGGCTCGTCATCATCCTGGCGGGATATGAGCGTCAGATGGATACGTTCCTTGCGACCAACCCCGGCCTCACGTCGCGGTTCGCGATCCGGGTCAAGTTCAGCGGGTACTCGCCCGCCGAACTGCTCGCCCTAGCGGACCTCACGGTCGCCAGGCGCGGCGAGAACATCGACTTGCAGGCGCGCTCGGTGCTCTGGCGGATGCTCGAGGAGATAGGGCGCCGCAGGCTCGGCGACGAACTGGGGAACGGCCGCTTCGTCCGCACCTTGCTCGAGCGGGCCGGCCAGGCCAGGGACGTGCGGGTGATGGGCGCGGACGCTGATCCCACACCCGCTGACCTGGTGACGCTGTGCGGCAGCGATCTCGAGCAGGCCTACAGCGAGCTGACGTCACGGTACCGCGGCTACGACGAAACCCCGACGCTGGAGAGCGCGCTGGCCGAACTGGACGCGCTGGTCGGGCTCGAGCCGGTCAAGCGGCAGGTGCACGAGATCGCGGCTCAGCTGAAGGTGGCCAGGCTGCGGGACGCCCAGGGCCTGACCAGCCAGCCGCCGGTCAGGCACTTCGTCTTCACCGGCCCGCCTGGCACGGGCAAGACCACGGTGGCGAGAATCCTCGCCAGGATCTTCGCGGCGCTCGGGCTGCTGGTACGGCCTGGCGTCGTCGAGGCGCACCGGGCCGACCTCGTTGGCGACCACCTCGGCTCGACGGCGATCAAGACCAACAAGCTCGTGGACTCGGCCCTGGGCGGCGTGCTGTTCGTCGACGAGGCCTATTCGCTCTATAACGATGGCTACTCCGGCGGTGATGCCTTCGGCGCCGAAGCTGTCGCGACGCTGCTGAAGAGAGCCGAGGACGACCGGGATCGCCTGGTCATGGTCCTGGCCGGCTACACCGATGACATGAGCAGGTTCCTGCGGACCAATCCGGGCCTGGCGTCCAGGTTCAGCGTCCGGATCGCCTTCCCGAGCTATGCCCCGGACCAGCTGGTCAGGATCGCGACGATCTTCGCTGCCCAGGCCGGCGACAGTTTCGCACCCGACGCGATGCCATCGCTGACCGAGATCCTCACCCAGGCCTGCGAGCAGGGCAGGATCGACGAGCTCGGCAACGGCAGGTACGCCCGATCGCTCTACGAACGCGCCTGCGCGTCCCGGGATCTGCGGGTTGCCCAGCTCGGCGAGAGCGCGAGCGCGGCCGAGCTGACGACGATCTCAGCCGACGACGTCGACGCCGCTTACCGCGGCATCGGCGGCTGAATCGCGATTAGGGCGGGCTCTGGCCGTGGGCGCCGTTAAGCCGCAGGCTCGGGCGGCAGGTCGGCGAGTGCCTTCCTGATCGCGCGGTCATCGCGCCCTGCCGCCTCAATGGCGTGGATCAGCTCGTGCACCACGTCATGCCTGGGCATTCCGAGGTCGAGCATGCGCTGGGCAGCGTCCCACAGCTCGGGCGGGTCGCCGTGCCACAGCCGGTCGGCCAGCGCCGCGTGCTGATCCAGGTGCGCGGAACTCACCTGGGCATCGCCCGGCTGATCATGGTCCGCCGCCAGCAGCAGCCGCCTGTCCTCCGGGTCCGCCGGATCGAGCGAGGTCAGGTCGGTGCCGCGGAAGGTTCCCTCCAGTACCCCGAAGGCGAAGGCGCGGCGCGGCAGCGCCTCGAGGTCCCGGTCAGGCAGCAGGCGCCCGACCAGATCAGGCTCGAGGCCGAAGGAGGCGGGATCGCGGTAGACCTTGGTGAACGTCGACATGGCATCGAAGACCGCGTCGAGGGTCTTGCTGATCGCGGCGATGTCCAGCTCTGACCTGGCGCCGGCCCAGCGTGACCAGGCGATGAGCACATGCGGCATCGCATGCTGCTCGGCCGGGGTCAGCATGACCTTCCTCGGCAGCCAGTCCAGCAAGAATGTCTCCGCCTTGGCCGGGCTGACCCGGAGCGGCCGGCCGAAGTCCTGATCGCAGCCGTAGTCGACGATGTGATCGGTGCAACGGCTCGCCGCCTTGATGTCGGAGAGGTCCTCGGCCTCGTCGGAGGCCAGGAACTCGGCGACCAGCATGGCACGGTAGTCCCGGCGCCAGGCGGTGCGCCGGGAAGCGCCTGGGCCGATCAGACCGGCCTGGCCAGGCCGCGCCGCCCGGGTCCCGCCGGGCCGGCCCGCTCCGGGGCGGACGGTGCCGTGCTGGCCGCGGCTTGACCCTGGCTGCCCGGCGGGCTCCGCGTGCGCGGCGCTTACCCCGGCCGGGACCAGGGCGCGGCTGCTCGGCTGCGCCGGGGGCAGGGTGCGGATCCTGGCCCTGATGAAGGCGTGGTATGCCGGGAAGGACTTGCTCACCGGCGGATCGGCGATCGTCTCGGTGACAGTCAGCGCCGACTGGAGCAACCGCCTGGCGTTCGGCGGGTCGACCTGCCTGAAGGTGGCCTTCGGCCGGTCCGGATGATCCAGATCGCGGCAGTACGCGAGCAGCTTGCCCACCTGCGACGTGACCCAGCCGTCCTTGATCATCCCGCCGGCGTTGTAGTCGACGATCACCACCAGGGCGTGCTCCTCCTGGCCCGCGTAGCTGAAGACGCAGATGACCTCGTCGCGATCGCCGTAGGCATCGGTGTTCACGTAGCACTCACCCGCGACGACCGCTCCCGCGTGCTCGGCCCAGCCCGGCCTGGCGACGCCGCGGTCCATCAGATCGAGCGCGGCCTGCTCGGCCATGATCGCCTGCCTGGCCGTGCCCAGGCAGGCGATGCCGGATAGCAGCGCGAGTGCGGCAGGACTGCCCTGGTCCGCGGCGTAGTCGACAAGGCCCTCGCCGACCAGTTCCTCCACGTCGGCGCGGCGCCGGGCCGGAGTGCGCCCGTTCGGCCCCGGCGGCTGGCGCCACCACGTGCCGAGCAGCTCGCTCACCATGAGCTCGGCGTCAAGCGGGCTGCGCACGGCAAGCAGTTCCCTGGCGGCCCGCAGCATCTCGGCGAACAGCGGGCTAGCCGGTTGCTGCATGGTGCCGCGAACCAGCCGTCCGGCCGAGCCGGAGCGGCCTGAGCCACCAGGAGATTCGGCACGTCTGCTCTGCGGGCTCATTTTCCTAGCTTTTCAGATTGAGTCGCGGCCTCGCCACGCTTCAGCTCGGCGCGCCGCCGTGAATGCCGCGCAGGCAGGAGATTACCCGTATTGCTGCCCTGGTGTGACCCGGAAGAGACGACTTGAAACCTATTCACCCGGTTGCGGCGACGGTCCTGCCTAGCGCGCGAGAAGTGCCGGTAATGCACCAATGCGTGCCGCGCTGCGGGCTGCCCCGGCCCGCAAGGCATGACTCGGGCAAACCCCGCTGCTGGCTAGACTGTTCGAAGGCGCGGCCCGGCAACCGGCCAAATGCCCGAAAGTCAGTTCCCGTCGCAGACGGCGGTCCTTTGGCCCAGGTTGCCGCTAGCCTTCTTTGTGTCGGACGCCGCAGGGAGGGCTCGTCCATGATCGATCTCACCGATGCGATGCGAGCGGCATGACCTCTGCCACCTCAGTGCCCCAACCGGCCGAGCCGGAATCTGTGCGATCTCGGCCGGGCGCGGCGGCGTGCGACTCCGCGATGCTCGAGGCTCTGCTCGCCGAGGCCCCGATGGGAGTCGCCTTCGTCGATACCGCCTTCCGCCTGCGCCGGGTCAGCCGGTCGCTCGCCGAGATGATCGGCACCGCGTCGGCCGGGCAGACCGGGCACCTGCCAGCCGAGGTCTGGCCGGCCGGGCTCGCCGCCATGACCGAATCGGCCGTCCGCAAGGTGCTCGCCGACGGCATGCCGGTGAGCGACGCCCATCCCGGCGCTGCAGCGGACCGGACCAACGGATCCGGCTCGGCCGAGGGCAGGCGGCTGGCTCTGTCCTGGTACCCGGCGCACGCAGCTGACGGATCCCTGACCGGCGTGACCATGATCGCCGTCGACCTGACCGGCGACCACGCGGTGGCGGAGGCGCTGCGGCGGACCGGAGAGCGCTACCGGTCGCTGGTGCAGGCAGGGAACCAGGTGGTCTGGGTGACCGACCCGGACGGCGACGTGGCGGAGGACTCGCCCGAGTGGCGCTGGATCACCGGGCAGTCGGTGGAGGATTACCTGGCCGATGGATGGCTGGCCGCGATCCACCCGAACGACAGGGACAAGATCGAGCGGGACTGGCGCGACTGCATCCGCACGGGGACGGTATTCGACGGCAGCTACCGTGTCCGCACCAAGACGGGGTCTTACCGGCACTACGACGTCCGCGCGGTGCCGATCGAGCGAGACGGCGCCATTGTCGAGTGGATGGGCGCGAGCACCGACGTCACGGGGCAGCGCGAGGCCGACGAGATGCGCGGCCGGCTGACCGAGCAGCTGTCGGCGGCCGCGCTGCGCACGTCGCGGCTGCAACAGGCGACGTCGTTGCTGGCCGAGGCGCTATCGGTGCAGCAGGTGGTCACGGTAATCACAGACGTCGGCCGTTCGTCGATCGGGGCCGACCGGTCGGCGGTGGCACTGGTCGACAAGGACAGGCTCAGGCTGCGCGTGATCAGCTCGCAGGACCCGGCCGGCCCGGCCGGGATCCAGCCCGCGGAGCTGCCGCTCGACGCCAGGAGCCTGATGACCGAGGCGATCGCCTTGCGCCGCGCGCTCGTCTTCGGCAGCCCGGAGAGCATGCGGCGGCATTTCGAGGCCGACGGCGACGCCGAGTTCCAGCCGGTCGACAGCGCCGAGCAGGCGTGGGTCAGCCTGCCGCTGACCACCTCGGGCGCTCCCTTCGGCGCACTTCAGTTCGCCTTCACCAGCCCGCATCAGATCACCGACGAGGAGCGGGTCTTCCTCGAGGCGCTGGCCGGCCAGGGTGCGCTCGCGCTGGAGCGAGCGAAACTCTACGAGCGCGAGCACGCTACCGCCGAGACCCTGCAGCGCAGCCTGCTGCCCGACCGGCTGCCCGACGTGCCGGGCATCGCGCTGAAGGCGAGCTACAAGCCGGTCAGCATCGAGGTCGGCGGTGACTGGTATGACGCCTTCCGGCTGCCCGACGGCAAGCTCGCGGTCGCGGTCGGGGACGTCATGGGCAAGGGCCTGACCGCCGCCGCGGGCATGGGGCGGGTCAGGAACGCGCTCCGCGCCCTGGCGCTGACCGACCCGCGGCCGGCCGCTGTCCTGGCGGGGCTTGACCGGCTCTTCCTGGCCACCGAGCTAGACGAGCAGGTCACGACGGTCTGCTACCTGGTGGTGGACCCGCAGACCGGCGATGGCGTCGCGGGCAACGCGGGCCACCTGCCGCCGCTGCTGTTCAGTCCGGGCCTGGCACCGAGGCTCGATCAGACGGAGGCCGGCACGCCGCTCGGCTGGGCGAGCCCGCGCCAGCAGTACCCGTTCAGCCTGCCGCCTGGAAACACTGCGGTCCTGTATTCCGATGGTCTAGTTGAAAACCGCAAGCGCGGTCTTGACGCCGGACTCGATGAGCTGGTCGCGGTGGCGGCGCAGGCTCCAGCCGAGGTGGTCGATGACCCGCAGCGGCTGATCGACTACCTGGTCGAGAAGATGATGACCGGTCATGAACAGGACGACGACGTCACCGTGCTCGTCGTGCAGATGCCCGCGCGAGGGCCTGCGCAGCGCCCGCACCGGGCGGGGCATCCGCCCAGGCCCGGCCGCGGACACGGGCTCGGCCGCGGCTGAACGCAGGCAAGGAAGGTCAAGCCGTGAAAGTTGTGGGTACGCTTTCGCAGCGTGAAGTTGTCGGGCATCTGTCCGATCGGGGGGTTCGGGCTCGGAGTGGTACGACCTACCGTCCAACTCCGCCTAAGGTGGGGGGCGGAAGCGGTGTTCCCGCTGCCAGGCAGGGCAGAGCGGGGGCTCTGCGGACGGCGAGAGATGCGGCGACCTGGCGATAGGGTCCGGCTTTCTTGCCAGCAGATCGCAGGAGAGCGTCGGTGTGCGCCGGCTAGCTCGGGCGGACGGGGGCCTGACCTGGGCAGGGCGGCTTATCGGCCAGCGAAGGAAGGGGTGACCGCGGTGGCAAGCGCTGCAAGCTCCGCGGCGCGGAGGCAGCCGACGCCGACAGGTCGAGGCGCTCGCGTTCCGCAGCAATCCCGGGCAGAGCCAGCCGACCCCGCAAGCGGGCCGGCCGATGCCGCCGTCACGCTCGTGCCAGACGACGCGACGGCCACGAATGACCAGCCGGCGTCCCGGCGCTCGGCCGGCGGATCGCGCCGGGCGGTGGGGCGGTCGGCAAGGAAGGATCGCGCAGCCGGGACGACCTCGTCCGGCGAAGCGGATACTGTAGTTGATCAAGCCATCCCGGCGCCGGCCGGTCCCGTTTCCGCGGATCGCCGGACGGCCAAGCCAGCGAACGCCAAGCGCGGTGCTCGCGGCGCGTCGGCTAATGGCTCGAATGGCAAAGTACGTGGCCCGGATGGCGAGAGCGCTCTCGCCGGACTTGCTGACCTGGAAGGTGACGTGAACCTGGCGCAAGCGGCTGATCTGGACGTCGATCCGGATCTTGGTGCTGTCGGGGATCTGAACGAAGATCCCGATCTCGGTGCGGACGCTGATCTGGAGGGTGAACCCGATCTGGCCGCTGTGGCCGACCTCGAAGTCGAGCTCGACGACCTGTCGGGGCTGGATGGCGACGACCCGATCAGCGAGGACGCGATCGGCGTCATCGACCTCGAGGCCAGCGAAGAAGAGGCCGACGAGACCGACGGCGACGGGGCCGACAGCGCCCCAGCAGTCGCCGGAGCAGCGGTGGTGACGGTTGGCGTGGTCGCGGTCGGCGTAGCCGTCACGACCGGCGCTGCCGAGGAGTCGGAGGACGAGGCATTCGTCTACGGCGACGACGACGAGGACCTGCCTGCCGCGCAGGTCGCGGTCGCGGGCGCGACGTCGGATCCGGTGAAGGACTACCTGAAGCAGATCGGCAAGGTGCCGCTGCTCAACGCCGAGCAGGAAGTCGAGCTTGCCAAGCGGATCGAGGCCGGGCTGTTCGCCGAAGAGAAGCTGGCCGACGGCGGCCGTGCCATGCCGCATGACGTCAGGGGTGATCTGGAGTGGATCGCCGAGGATGGCCGGCGGGCAAAGAACCATCTGCTTGAGGCGAACCTGCGCCTGGTGGTGTCGCTGGCCAAGCGGTACACCGGCCGCGGCATGCTCTTCCTGGACCTGATCCAGGAGGGCAATCTGGGCTTGATCAGGGCCGTGGAGAAGTTCGACTACACCAAGGGCTACAAGTTCTCGACCTACGCGACGTGGTGGATCAGGCAGGCGATCACCCGGGCGATGGCCGACCAGGCGCGGACGATCAGGATTCCCGTGCACATGGTCGAGGTGATCAACAAGCTGGCCAGGGTGCAGCGGCAGATGCTGCAGGACCTGGGCAGGGAGCCGACGCCTGAGGAGCTCGCCGCCGAGCTCGACATGACCCCGGAGAAGGTCATCGAGGTGCAGAAGTACGGCCGCGAGCCGATCTCGCTGCACACGCCGCTCGGCGAGGATGGCGACAGCGAGTTCGGTGACCTGATCGAGGACTCCGAGGCGATCCAGCCCGGCGAGGCGGTCAGCTTCACGCTGCTCCAGGAGCAGTTGCACTCCGTGCTCGACACGCTGTCCGAGCGCGAGGCCGGAGTGGTGTCGATGCGCTTCGGGCTGACCGACGGCCAGCCGAAGACGCTGGACGAGATCGGCAAGGTCTACGGCGTCACCAGAGAGCGGATCAGGCAGATCGAGTCCAAGACGATGTCCAAGCTGCGCCATCCGTCCCGCTCGCAGGTGCTGCGCGACTATCTGGATTGAGCCGGGACGAGGTTCTCATGTCACTGACCTGCGCAACGAGCGGTGTCGGTCAGGGAGCCCGCGTGGCGTCCGGCGCTCCCCGGCCCCCGTAAAGCCAGCGCCCTGAGGCATCGAATGCTCCCCAGCGGACAATGCGAGGCCCGGGCATGATCTCCAGCCCGTAGAACTTCTGCCCCGAGACGTCGGCGACCCGGACTCTGGCGGTTCGGCCGTCGGCAAGAGTCAGCCGCAGGTACGCGACTGCCGGCCCGGCCGTGCCGACGATCCAGCGCGGGACGACGGGCGCAGCACCCCAGTGCATGATCACCATGGAGCTCGATCGCAACGTGCCGGCGGCCCAGCAGTTCTGCCGGTCGCCATCAGTGACCGGCACCAAGAGCGCCACGCAGTAACCCCACGGACCGGCCGTGACGAGAACATTCCAGGGCCGTCCGACTGACCCGCCCGAGGCGATGTACCGATCTGTCTGAGCGGGCCCCGGCTGACCCTTGGGCAGCCAGGTCAGGAAGAAGGTCCCCGTCCTGAGATCGCCGCCGATGAACGGCACGGAGTATCCGAGCTCGGCCCGGCCAGCATAGGCCGTGGCCCGCACGATATCGGTGCCCATCCGGAAGACCAGGCCGACCCACCGATAGCCGGCGGCGGCAACCGGCCGGAGGCTGAGCGTCGTGCCGCCAGCCATTCTCAGGTCGACCCGCGTCACATCTGACCGTACGGTGCCGAAGAGCGAGTTCCATATCGGCGGCCCGTTCGAGCCGAAGTGGCCAGGGACTGCCACCTCCGCGCCGGAGAGCGACGCGATGCCGCTCAGGTGTTCGTGCTGCCGCAGGCCGACGCAGGTTGCCTTGAGGCCCGCTACCCCGGCGCAGATCTCGTGATCCGCGGGGTCGACGATGACCCGCCACCGCCGGCCGCCGACAATTCCCTGGCCGACTACGACCCGGCCTCCGGCCAGCGTCGTCGCGGGCTGTGCCTGCCCATGGGCCGGACCCCGCATTCCAGGGACGATGACCAGTGCGGCCACCACCGCAGCCGCGCCGGCCGCGATGCCGACGGAGGCGAGCGCTCTTCTGGCAATGCGCATCGTTCTGGCCCTCCTCTGCACGACTGCCACGGGGGCCGGGGACGGCGAGATCTGGTCAAGAGCCCGGTGCAGCCGCTTCCGGAGTTCGCTCGCGTTATCGGCCGTCATAGCTATCCCCGTTCACCAGATCCCGACCGGCTAGGGCCGGGTCGATGCGGAGCTTCGCAAGGCCTCTCGCCGCCTGGCTCTTGACGTTTCCCACGGAGCAGCCGAGGGTCGCAGCCGTCTCAGCCTCGCTCAGGTCCATCCAGTAGCGCAGTATCAGCACGGCCCGCTGCCCTGCGGGCAAGCTCAGCAGCGCCGATATCAGCTCGGGTTGGGTATCGCCCTCGCTGGCCTGGTCGCCACCGGGCCGTTGCGGCGGCTCGGGCGTGAGGTACTCGGTGACCCGCCGCCGCCGGAACCGGCTGCGGTTGGAGTTGATCATGATTTTGCGTATGTAGGCGTCGGGATCGGCGGCCCGGCGGACCCGGGGCCACGCGGCGCAGGCTCTCGACAACGCCGTCTGCGCGAGGTCCTCGGCCAGGCCGAGATCACCGGTGAGCCCGTAACCGAAGCGGACGAGCGACGACCACCGTCCCAGCATGAAGGCGGTGAACTCGTCCTCCGGCGCTGAGCCCACAGCCACCTCCTCGTCAGTCAGACTCCCGCGATGACTTCGCAGGTTGCACGAACGAGGCAGCGATCACGATCGGCCGACCAAGCTCGGTACGCGCAAGGCGGCAGGCATGCGAACGGCCCGCCACCGATGCGGGCAGGCGGGCCGTTCGGCCGTCGGTCGGAGGTATCAGTGGGCCGCCGCAGCCCCTTCGCCGGGCTTGTCGGTGAGCCTGGCAGTCTCGTCCTGGATCTCCACGGCCACCTTCGCCAGGGCGTGCGCGTGCTGCCGGTTGTGATGCGCG
Organism: uncultured Actinomycetota bacterium; assembly: GCA_963720595.1. Taxonomy (GTDB): domain Bacteria; phylum Actinomycetota; class Actinomycetes; order Streptosporangiales; family Streptosporangiaceae; genus Chersky-822. Next base: position 1,494,371 of record CAVRFY010000002.1, read on the forward strand.
CAGAAGAGCAATTCCGCCGATCCGGGCAAGATGACCCTTACGTATGCAGGGGCACCGCACCGGTCGCACAGGTCGTTGGCGTTCAGCGGCTTCGTTGGGGCCATCGCTCCGGTCATGTCCGCCTCCCTTGCCCGTTTCCTGCCGACGGGTTTGCCGACAGTTTCTACAACCTGCGTTCTCTACCGCATCACAACACCTAGCCCGTCTGGTGTCATCCCATGCCAGCGCGGCGTACGCCGTGGGCGAACACATTACGGATCACTGGCCTGATCTTTGTACATCAAGCGGCCGAGGGCAAGTTGTCCCAGGTAGCCGCGTATGCGGTGCGGCGTGGCTTGCCAAGCCAGACAGCGGCTGCCGCTAGTCTTCAGAGCAGATAATTTGCTCGGCGCGGGGTAGTGCGGGGTCCGTGGACCGGTGCCGCGCGCCGGCCCTGACTTCGGGAGAAGCGTGAGAAGCGCAGTGACCTCTGGACCAGCCCCGACCTCCGGATACGCACTGTGACGGCCGCAGCACTGCGCGAGCCGCCGCTTAAGGTCGGCCAGGACAGTTACTCGGCCCGACACCTGACGGTCCTCGAGGGCCTTGAGGCGGTGCGCAAGCGCCCCGGCATGTACATCGGGTCCACCGACGGCCGCGGCCTGCTGCACTGCCTGTGGGAGATCATCGACAACTCGGTGGACGAGGGTCTGCACGGGACCTGCACCAGGATCGAGATTGTCCTGCACGCCGATCACTCGGCGGAGGTGCGGGATAACGGCCGCGGGATCCCGGTCGACATCGAGCCCAAGACCGGGCTCAACGGCGTCGAGCTCGTGCACACCAGGCTGCATGCGGGCGGCAAGTTCGGCGGCGGCTCCTACACGGCATCAGGCGGCCTGCACGGCGTGGGTGCCTCCGTGGTCAACGCGCTGTCCGGCCGGCTGGACGTCCATGTCGACCGCGAAGGCTACGAGTGGGCCGTCAGCTTCCGCAGTGGCGTGCCAGGCGAGTTCAGCGGTCCAGGCCCGGACGCCGGATTCAGGCCGGGTTCAGGACTGCGCAAGGTGCGCAGGCTGCCCAAGTCGCGGACCGGCACCAGGACCAGGTTCTGGCCGGACCGGCACATCTTCGTCCGCGATGCGGATCTGGATTTCCGGCAGCTGATCCAGCGCGCGAGGCAGACCGCCTATCTCGTACCCGGCCTGTCGATCTCGGTCACCGATGAGCGCGCGGAACGGCCGGCCGACGGCGCGGACGCCGACCTGCCCAAGACGATCGAGTTCCACTTCGGCGGCGGCATCCGCGAGTTTTGCGCCCACCTGGGTGAGGGCAAGCCGCCGGTCACCGACGTGATCAGCCTGACCGGCTCTGGCCAGTTCACCGAGACCGTGCCCGTGCTCGACGACCTCGGCCATATGACGCCGACCGACGTCGAGCGCGAGCTGGCGGTCGACATCGCTTTGCGCTGGGACACCGGCTACGACACGATCACCAGGTCCTTCGTCAACGTGATCGCCACGCCCAAGGGCGGCACGCACGTCGCTGGGTTCGAACGCGCGCTGGTCAGGACCGTCAACGACCAGATGCGCGCGGCCAAGGTGTTGCGAGCGGGCGATGAGTCGGTCCTGAAGGACGACGTGCTCGAAGGGCTGACCGCCATCATCTCGGTCAGGCTGCCCGAACCGCAGTTCGAGGGCCAGACCAAGGAGGTGCTCGGCACACCCGCCGCGTCGCGGATCGTCGCTGACGTAGTCGCGGCCGAGCTGCGGACGTTCCTCGAGGGCCGGGTCAGGGGCAGCAAGCAGCAGGCCAAGGCCGTGCTCGACAAGATCGCGAGCGCGGCGAAGACGAGGATCGCCGCCCGGGAGCACCGGGAGAATCAGCGCCGCAAGTCGGCGCTGGCCAGCTCGTCCCTGCCGGCCAAGCTCGTAGACTGCCGGTCCGCCGATGACCGCAGTGAGCTGTTCATCGTGGAGGGCGACTCGGCGCTCGGTACCGCCAAGCTGGCTCGCGACTCGGAGTTCCAGGCGCTGCTGCCGATTCGCGGCAAGATTCTCAACGTGCAGAAGGCGTCGCTGTCGGACATGCTCAAGAACACCGAGTGCGCGGCGATCATCCAGGTGCTCGGCGCCGGCTCGGGCAACGCGTTCGACCTGGACGCGGCCAGGTACCAGCGGGTGATCCTGATGAGCGACGCGGACGTGGACGGCGCGCATATCAGGACCCTCCTGCTCACCCTGTTCCACCGCTACATGCGGCCGATGGTCGAGGCCGGCCGGGTGTTCGCTGCCGTCCCTCCGCTGCACCGGATCAAGCTGACCAACCCCCGCAAGGGACAGGACAGGTACATCTACACCTACACCGACGCCGAACTCCATCGCCGGACGCTCGAGCTTGACCGCAAGGGCCAGAAGTACGAGGACCCGCCGCAGCGCTACAAGGGCCTGGGCGAGATGGACGCCTCGCAGTTGGCCGAGACGACGATGGACCCGCGCCACCGCACGCTACGCCGGATCAGGATCGACGACGCCGCGGCCGCGACCGACATGTTCGACCTGCTGATGGGCAGCGAGGTCGCTCCCAGGCGGGACTTCATCGTCGGAGCCGCCGCCGAGCTCGACCCCGCGAGGATCGATACCTGAGGAGCCATGACAACACAGCCAAGCCGGACTCTGTATGTCGGCGCCGCCCTCGCCGACGGGCTCGGTCCCGCGCTCAGGACGCCGGTCAGCGTCGCGGTTACCGATGGCATCATCACGGGAATCTCCGACGGTGAGGCCGAGGCGCCCGCCGACGGGAGCGCGGTCGTCGACGCCAGCGGTGCCACGATGGTGCCTGGCCTGGTCGACTGCCACAGCCACCTGACGCTGCAGGGCGGTGCCCAGTGGATCGCCCGTGGCTCCGATCCGACGCCCGAGCTGATAGCTGCCGCCGAGCAGAACGCCGCTGCGCTGGTCGCGGCCGGCGTGCGGTGGGTCAGGGACGTCGGCTCGCCCCGCCGCGCCGACGGCGGCGACGGGCGCGAGCGGGCACTAGCCCTTGGCCTGCGGGACCGTTGGCGCGGGCAGGACGGCTACCCCTATATCAGGGCTGCGGGGACCTGGCTGACGAAGGCCGGCACGCTCCCCGGCGACCTGGTCATCGAAGTCACCGACGCCGACGGCCTGCTAGCCGCCGCGCTCGCCCAACTCGACGACGGCGCCGACCTGATCAAGCTCTACCTTGACGGCCCGGACCCGGGGATCGCGCCGTGGTCGGCCGACGAGGTGCGCGCCGTAGTCGCGGCGGTGCACTCGCGCGGCGCCACGGTAGCCGCGCACGGCTCGGGCCTGGCCAACTGCAAGCTGGCAGCCGACGCGGGAGTCGACACGCTGGAGCACGGCTTCACGCTCGACGACGACATCGCGCGCACGCTGGCCGCCAACGGCGTCACGCTGGTCTCCACGCTGTCGGTCATGCACTCGTGGCTGACCTTCGGCACGACCACCACGATGGAGCGGTTTGCCGGACCGCAAGGCCGGTCGGCGATCGCGGAGCGGCTCGAGGTGGCCGAGGAGAGCATCAGGATCGCGCACCGGGCCGGCGTCCCGATCGCGGCGGGCAGCGATTTCGGCGGCGGCTCGGTCCGTGCCGGGCATCTCGCGTGGGAAGTGCAGGCGCTCGTCAGGGCCGGGCTCGAGCCATGGGAGGCGCTCGGCGCGGCGACCTGGCAAGGCGGCGCGGTGTTCGGCGATCCCGAGGCCGGGAGGATCAGGGTCGGCGGCCCGGCGCACTTCGCGCTTGTGCACGGCGATCCGCTGGCCGACCCGGCCGCCCTGTGGCGAGTCTGGCGGACCAGCTAGGCGCTAGCGCGGACCCTTTTCGACGCGCGGCCCCCCTGCGCTCAGGGGATTGTCGCAACGCCTGATGTTTGAGGTGGCGGCGATGGCAAGAGTGGAGGGAGTTGGGGTCGCGGGGTGGTCCGCGAGGTGGCCGGAGCGTTTGCGGGGGCGGGCGATGAATTCGCGGCGAGGCCGGCGAGGGCGTGCGGCGGTGTCGAAGACGTGGGCGTACGCGCTGTATCACAGGATCGGCGGGGTGTGCAGGCCTGCGGGGACGAACTACAGTGACCGGTACCTGGACCGCGGCCAGCGGGACGAGATCGCGCGGCTGCGCGAGTCCGGGCTGGGAATGCGGGCGATCGGCAACCGGATCGGGGTGCATGCCTCGACGGTGAGCCGGGAGCTGCGCCGCAACGCCGTCCCGGGGACCGGGCAGTACCTGCCCGGCCGGGCGGACCGGGTGGCGTGGGAGCGGCAGCGGCGGCCCAAGCCGTCAAGCTGTCCCGGGACCCGCAGCTGCGGCAGGAGGTGCAGGCGATGCTCGACCGCCGGTACTCGCCCGAGCAGGCCGCCGGGCGGCTGAAAACGCGGCACCCCGGCGACGCGGCCCGCCAGGTCAGCCACGAGACGATCTACCAGTCGCTGTACGTCTACCCGCGCGGCGAGCTGCGCCGCGAGCTGCGGGCCTGCCTGCGGTCCGGCCGGGCGGTCCGCCGCCCGCGGCCGCGCGAGGCCCGCGGCCAGATCATCGGCGCCGTCCCCATCGGCGACCGCCCGGCCGAGGTCGCGGCCGCCTGGTCCCCGGTCACCACGAAGGCGACCTCATCCTCGGATCCCGGGCCTCCAACTCCGCGGTCGGCACCATCGTCGAGCGCACCACCGGCTACCTCACCCTGCTGCACCTGCCGCACGGCCGCGACGCCGACTCCGTCGCCGACGCCATCATCGAGCAGATGACCGACCTGCCGCCCTGGTTCGCCAAGACGCTCACCTGGGACCGCGGCAAAGAACTCGCCCGCCACCAGCGCGTCACCGCCGCCGCCGGCCTCGACCGTCTACTTCGCCGACCCCTACGCCCCCTGGCAACGCGGCAGCAACGAAAACACCAACGGCCTGCTCCGCGAATACCTCCCCAAAGGCACCGACCTCAGCCAGCACACCGCCGCCGCCCGTGCCAGGCCATCGCCGACGAACTCAACGACCGCCCCGCAAACGCTACGGCTACCTCGCGGACCACCCCGCGGCAACAACGTCGCTACACTGCCATGGCCGACACGAAAACACCCAACCGTTGCAACGACCCCTGAGGAGACGCGCGGCCCCCAAAGATGTCCGCGCTAAAGGCCGCCCGGTCTGAGCCTGACGGCCCGTTCGACGACTTCCTACATGTGGTCAGACACCGCACGGATCATCTCGTCGATGAAAGGACCATTCATCCTGGAAAAGCCCGATGGATGGACCATTCATCGACTGCGGTCCGGAACCAGAACAGCATCAAAAGGGACTTCCGACCCGAACCGGGCGGCGATGCCCTGCAGCACCTAACGGTCGGTCGGGAAGTTGTCGCCATCGGTGATCAGCACGCTTCGACCGGGCTGCGCGTCCAAGGCAGCGTTGACTCGATGCTGCGGGGATACTGGCGGCGGGCCCCGACGGGGCCCGCCGCTCTTCATGGTCTGGCGCCTAGCTGAGGGCAAGCCGAGGCCAGGCTGGCGGTTTGCTGCGGGCCGGGGCGGCTCACGCGGGCCGGGGCGGCTCACGCGGGCCGGGGCGGCTCATGCGGGCCGGGGCGGCTCATGCGGGCCGGGCGGCTCATGCGGGCCGGGCGGCTCATGCGGGCCGGGCGGCTCATGCGGGCTGGGCGGCACCGCCGACCGCGGCCAGCGGATCGCGCACGCGCTCGCCTGACCCGTCTCGGCGGCCGTTGGCGGGCGGCAGCGAGACAGGCGTCCCCGCGGCCGTCGCGCCCCTGGCCGGGCTCGGCCCGGCCCAGGCCAGCACGAGCACGTCCTCGCCCTTGAGGAACCTGTGGCAGCGCACGCCGCCGGTCGCGCGGCCCTTAGGCGGGTACTCCGCATACGGGGTCACCTTCACGCTTGCCGGAGCCGTCCCCGGTAGCGCACCCGCGCTGCCCGCCACCGTGACCACGACCGGCTCCGCCGCACCGCGGGCTTCCTGCCCGGCGCCGGGGGCGACCGAGCCGAACCACAGCACGGAGGCACGCGGGGCGAGCCGGACGCCGGCCATCCCGGCGGCGGCCCTGCCCTGCGGCCTGACGGCCGAGGCGGCGAATCTCAGCAGCTGGCCGTCGCTGGTGATGAAGACAAGATCGACGTCCTCGTTGTCCAGTTGGACGGCGCCTACCACCCGATCGCCGTCCTTCAGCGCGATCACCTCGAACTCGGCCGCGTTCTGCGGGTAATCGGGGGCCACCCGCTTGACGACGCCGTTCGCGGTGCCGATCGCCAGCCCGGCTCCGGCTGCATCGGCCGCGACGATCGCGACCACGCTCTCGCCGCGCTCGGTGGTGACGAACTCGCTGGCGGGTGCCCCGCCGGACAGGCCTGGCGCGTGCGCCGTCGGTGGCAGGGCCGGCAACTCGAGCACGCCCAGCCGGATCAGCCTGCCATGCGAGGTCAGCACGCCGACCGTACCCCTGGCCGTGGACGGCACGGCCGAGACGATCACGTCATGCGCGGACCTCGGCTCCGGAGACCGGCCGCGCGCCGTGCCCGGCGTCGCTACGGCAGTACCGGGCTGGTTTCGTTGAATGTCCGGATCTTCCTCGGCCAGCTCCTGCTGGCCTGACCTGACCGCAGCAGTCCGCGCGAGCAGGCCAGCCGACGACAGCAGAACCGTGCAGGGGTCATCGGCTACTTCGAGCGGGACAGCGGCGGTCCGCTGCGTGCCGCTGCCCTCGAGCAGCACGGTCCGCCGCGGGGTGCCGAACTTCTCTGCCACGGCGGCCAGCTCGGCCGAGACCAGCTCGCGCAGCCGCTGGCCGGAGTCGAGAATCGCGGTGAGCTCGGCGATCTCAGCCTGCAGCGTCTCGCGTTCGCGCTCGAGTTCGAGCCGGTCATACCTGGTCAGCCGGCGCAGCGGGGTGTCGAGAATGTACTGCGCCTGGATGGCGGACAGGTCGAAGACGGCGATCAGCCGCTCCTTGGCAGCCGCGGCGTCGTCGCTGGCCCTGATGACCTGGATGACCTCGTCGATGTTCAGCAGGGCGATGACCAGCCCGTCGACCAGGTGCAGCCGGTCGGCCCGCTTGGTGCGCCTGAACTCGGTGCGGCGCCTGACGACTTCGATCCGGTGATCGACATAGATCTGCAGCAGTTCGCGCAGGCCGAGGACCCGCGGTTGCCCGTCGACCAGGGCCACGTTGTTGATGCCGAACGTGTCTTCCATCGGGGTCAGCCGGTACAGCTCGTCGAGTACCGCCTCCGGGTGGAACCCGTTGCGGATCTCGATCACCAGGCGCAGGCCGCGGTGGCGATCGGTGAGGTCCTTCAGGTCGGAGATGCCGTTCAGCTTCTTGGCCTGGACGAGATCCTTGATCCTCGCCGCGACCTTCTCCGGGCCGACGCCGTAGGGCAACTCGGTGACCACGATCCCGGTACGGCGCGGCGTGATCTGCTCGATCCTGGCGGCCGCGCGAGTGCGGAAGATGCCGCGGCCCGTCTCGTAGGCCTCCCTGATCCCGTCCAGGCCCACGATCTTGCCGCCGGTGGGCAGGTCGGGTCCCGGCACGAACCGCATCAGCTCGTCGAGAGTGGCGTCGGGGTTGGCGATCAGGTGCCGTGCCGCAGCGATGACCTCGCCGAGGTTGTGCGGCGCCATGTTGGTCGCCATCCCGACCGCGATCCCGGCGGCGCCGTTGACGAGCAGGTTGGGCAGCCCGGCCGGAAGCACATCCGGCTGGGTCTCCGTTCCGTCATAGTTCGGGATGAATTCGACCGTGTCCTCATCGAGTGAGGCGGTCATCTCCATCGCCGCCGCGGCGAGCCGCGCCTCGGTGTAGCGCATGGCGGCCGGGGCGTCGTCGCCGCCGAGCGAGCCGAAGTTGCCGTGCCCGTCGATCAGCGGCAGCCGCATCGCGAACGGCTGGGCCAGCCTGACCAGGGCGTCGTAGATCGCGCTGTCGCCATGGGGGTGCAGCCGACCCATCACCTCGCCGACGACGCGGGCGCATTTGACGTGGGCCCGGTCCGGCCGCAGGCCCATCTCGGACATCTGGTACAGGATGCGGCGCTGTACGGGCTTCAGGCCGTCCCGCGCGTCGGGTAGCGCCCGCTGGTAGATCACCGAGTAGGCGTACTCGAGGAAACTGCCTCGCATCTCCTCGGTGACGTCGATGTCGACGATGTTCTCTTCGAAGTCCTCGGGCGGCGGGGTTGTCGCGGTGCGTCGTGCCATGCCGATATTGTGCCGTGTCGCGGCCGCCGGCGCCCCCGACGTCGGGCCCGGCGCGCCGTGGCGGACGGCATCGCCTGGGTCAAGCACGTTCGAGCTAGGACAAGGGCGCGGGTCCTGATAGGTTCGCCAACAGTCGGCACTAGTTCGTCCGGGCGCCGTGTCCCGGGCTAGGCCGGTGAGGGGCGCACGATGGGTTTTCCTGATCAGCCTTCGGACCAGCAGCCGGGCATCTTCGACCAGCCGACGATCGGCCAGCAGCCGGGCGGGTACGGCCAGCAGCCCGGCGGCTACGGCCAGCAGCCGGGCGGGTACGGCCAGCAGGGCGGATCTTCCGATCCTGGTGGGTACGGGCAGCAGGGCGGGTATCAGCAGCCCGGCGGGTACCCCCAGCCCGGCGGATACCAGCAGCCCAGCGGATACCAGCAGCCGGCCAGCTACCAGCCTGGGTACCAGCCAGCCTGGACCGGCGGTGCCAATTACCCGGCCACCAGGACGAATGGCCTCGCCATTGCGGCCATGATATGTGGTATCGCCCAGTTTGTAGGGTTCTGGCTGCTGGGCACAATACCCGCGATCATCCTGGGCCACATGGCGCGCCGGCAGATCAAGCAGACCGGGGAGCAGGGCGCCGGGATGGCGACAGCCGGCCTGGTCCTCGGCTACATCGGGGCGGTGCTCACGATCTTTGTCGTCATCGCGATCGTTGCCGTGGTCGTTGCGAACCCGAGCACAAGCACCGGCTGAACGGCTCATCGCTGCGCGCCGCGGTGGTCCCGTGGCCGTTTGCCCCGGATCGCCATTGTTCGCTGCCTGCCGTCTCAGCGCGCGCCAGGCACCGATAAGCCGATAACATGTGGCCAGCGGACGCGCGGCGCGGGTGCGAAGGAAGCGGTCGGCCATCGCTGAGTACGCGGCGCTGCAATGTGCATGGCGCCTGGCTGCGCGGACGGAGGGAGCCTCATGGCCGATCTGCGGTGGGAGCATGCCGCTGAGGCCCGGGCGGCGCTGAACGCCATCGTGACTGATCCCGAGCACGGGGTTAGCGCGCTGTCCAGCCCCAGAACGATGTCAAACCTGCTCAAGGATCTTCTGCCAGATGCACCACGGGAGAAGAGCCTGCTCATCGCGGCGGCCGACGCTGGCTTGGCCGACACGCTCCGCGAGCATGTCTCACAGGGCATGGACACTCCGACGGCGATCAGGCTAACGGCGTCGTCGTTCTCGGCCAGTACGCCGCTCAGCCCGGACGCATGCAACTGGGTCACGAGCGAGATCGCGATGGCGCTCGGCATCAGCAGCCCGGTCATTTTGGCCAAGCAAGGCGAAAGCCACGAGCAGGGCGCTGGCCATCCCAGTGAAGCTCCCACGCGCGACTATGTCCGTCCGCCGGGCGCACAGGGCGTCGATCCTGCGGCCGTGGAGGGTGCCGGACAGGAAGCTGCCCGTGGCTTCGGCCAGGTGGCCGGCGTTCCGTCGTCATCGGACCCCGGTTACGGCCAGCCGAGCAATCCGCAGAGCAATCAGCCGAGCTACCAGCCGAGCAATCCGCAGAGCTACCAGCCGAGCAATCCGCAGAGCTACCAGCCGAGCAATCCGCAGGGACTGGCGGCGGGTCTTCAGGAGCCGGGAAGCTACCCGCAGGCCGCCTTTCCGAACACCGCCTTCCAGCAGCCGGGTTATCCGCAGCCGGGTTACCAGCAGCCGGGTTACCCGCAGCCCCTTGGCCAGGGCGTCCCCGTGCCGCCAGGAACCGGGTACAGCCGGCCGCCGACGAACAGCCTCGCCGTCGCCGCGCTAGTCTGCGGAATCGTCCAGTTCTTCGGTTTGTGGCTGCTGGGCACGATCCCGGCGATTGTGGTTGGCCATATGGCGCGCAAACAGGTGAGGCAGCGAAACGAGCAGGGCGCCGGCATGGCCCTGGCCGGCCTGATCCTGGGTTACGTCGGCCTGGCGCTGACGGTGATCTTCGTGATCATCATCATCATCGTGGCCGTCCACTCGAATTCGTCGACCAACTACTAGCCCGCCCGCGGCGACCCTCGCCAGGCGGTGCCCTTTGCCAGGCGGGGCCAGCCGTCAGGTCGCGGAGAAGCCGCCGTCGACGCAGATCAGCTGGCCGGTCACGTAGTCGCTCGCATCGCTGGCCAAGAAGACGGTGATGCCCGCGAAGTCGCCGGGCTGGCCGTTGCGGCCGACCATTGTGCGTGCCGCGAGTGCCGCCGAGCGCTGCGGATCGGACGCCACCTGCGCGGTCATCGCCGTCGCGACGAATCCCGGCGCGACGGCGTTGCAGCGGACGCCGGCGCCTGCCCATGCCTCGGACTGCGACCTGGTGAGGGAGACCAAGCCGCCCTTGGAGGCGCCGTAGCCACCGCTGTTGCCGAATGCCCTCAGCGCTTGCTGGGAGGCCACGTTGATAATGCGACCCCAGCCGCGGGCGGCCATGGCCGGGCCGAACTCCTGGCCGAGCAGGAAAGGCGCGGTCAGGTTGACGGCAAGCGAGGTGTCCCAGTCCTGCGTGCTCAGTTCGCCAAGCGGCGGCCTGAGGTTCACGCCAGCCGCGTTGACCAGGATGTCCGGCTCCCCGAACATCGCTCTGACCTGGGCGGACGCCGCACCGATCGCTGCCCGGTCGGCCAGGTCAGCGCGAACGCTGCTCGCGGCGCACCCGGCCGCCCGGAACTCGCCGACGGTATCGTCCATAGCGGCGGCCTGCCGGGCCACGATCACCACATTCGCCCCCGCCAGCGCGAGCGCTCTGGCCATCCCTCTGCCGATGCCCGAGCTGCCGCCGGTGATGACGGCGACCCGGCCGTCGAGCGAGAACAGCCTGTCCAGGTAGCTCGTCATTGCCCCAGTATCGCCGTCGGGCCTAGCTGGCCCGCCGGGGACCCGGGTGGCGTATCGCTACAGCAGCGGTCGCGCGCCGACCAGCGAGATCGCCTTGGCGGCCAGCCGGCAGCCGCTCGTCAGCGCCTCTCCTGGCGGCTTCTTGTCGAGCCAGGACGGCAGGAACCCAGCGCAGAAGGCATCGCCCGCTCCCGTCCTGTCCACGATCCGCTCCACCGGAGGCGCCGGAACCCGCACCGGGTCAGGCCGGCCGTTAGCGTAGAAAAGCGCTCCGTCGGCGGCGAGTTTCATGACCACGTGCGGGTACCAGGCGTTGAGCACCCGCGCCGCCTGCTCGGGCTCGGTCCTTCCGGTCAGGACCCGGCCCTGGTCGGCGTTGACGAACAGCAGCGTGGCGCCGTTGGTCATCTGCAGGAACGGCTCGGCGCCGACGCGCTCGAGCGGGGCGGATGAGGCGCCGTCCACCGAGATCGTCATGCCCGCCCGCCTGGCCAGGGCGATCGCGGCGAGCGTGGCCTGGCGGGACCCGGTGTTGAGCAGGGTGTAGCCGGAGACGTGCAGATGGCAGCCCGGGGTGAAGAGGTCCTGGGGCAGGTCGTCAGGCGAGAGCGCGGAGTTGGCGCCCGGATCGGAGAGCATGGTCTGGTCGCCCTTGTGCGTGACCATCACCACGCACATCCCCGTCGGCCGCTCGGGATCCATCACCAGCCGGGCATCGACTCCGTAGCCCATCAGTTCCATGTCCCTGTTGCGGCCCGCGATGTCGGCGCCGCGCCGTCCGACGAAGGCCACCTCCGCGCCGTCGACGGCCAGCCAGGCGGCGATGTTCGCGCCAGAGCCGCCACCGTGCATGGTTACCGTCGCCGGAGTGTCACTGCTCTTGGCCAGCGGCAGCACCGCATGGGCGACGGTGTCGGTCATGAGATCACCGATAACGACAACCCGGGTCAATGCCGACCACCACCTCGGTTGCTGATCCGATCCTGCGGACGTCGGGGTCGTCCGAGACGGGACTGGTGCCCATAGAACTTAACAGTTTCGCGGCACCGCCTCGGCCTGTTCTGAGCCGGAATTCCAGATCAATGCCGAATTCCGGTCAAGTCGGCTCATCGTTGTTGCTTGCGGGGCTGATGTGATTGCGCCGCTGGCGGCGGGCGTGATTGCATCGCTGGCGGCGGGCCGGCTGGCCGTCCCCTGTGTGGCGGCGTCATAGTGGACGCCATGACCTGGACATGGCAGTTCGAGAAGGCAGACGGGACCCTGGCCGGATCACGCAACCTGCCGAAGGAGACGTTCGGCAGCCAGGGCGATGCCGAGACCTGGCTCGGCGAGCAGTGGCGGAGCCTGCTCGACGCCGGCGTCGACCAGGTCAGCCTGCTGGAGGACGGCAGGTGCGAGTACGGCCCGATGAGCCTGCACCCAGCCGGGGACTAGCCCTACGCAGGCCAGGCCGGCCGGCAACGCCGTCGGAGCGAACCATCCGGCCGTGGCTGACCCGATCGGAGCCGCCCGTGCGACCTACCAGCGGACCCGCCTTGCTATCCGTTGTAGCGATCGCGGGAGCCTGCGCCGTCCTGGCCGGCTGTGCGAGCGCACCGCACGACGCCCGGCTCACCGCCCGGCTGCACAGTACGTCTCGCCGGTCAGCGCCGGCGCCGCGCGGCTCAGTGCCCGGACCGCGGGGCGGGTCACCAGCTGAGGCCCGCGCCGAGGGCCGCCGGCTCCTAGGCAGCTTCATCCTGCCGCCCGGCTCGCGGCGCATCGCGCCGCGTAAGGTACCGCAGCGGGCTCAGTCGATCGGCAGCCCGAATCTGGTGGACGTCAGTCGCTTCTTCTGGGTACCGCTGCCGATGGCCGATGTCGCTAGATACCTACGGACCCATCCTCCGGCGGGAATGCGGTTCAGGGGGGATGGGACTGACAGCTCGCGGCGGTCCTCCGTCCAGTTCGTGTTCTTCGTGCTGACGGCGCCGCCGGCCGGAATCGAGAGCGATAACCAGTTGCTCGCCTCGCTGGCGCCCGGACCGCACGGCGGCACCGTGGTCCGTGCTGACTCCGAACTGGTCTGGTATCCGCCGCGGTCCGCGGCGGAATACCTGCGCCCGTCGCACTACCGGGCGGTCACGATCAGGGCAACGTTCCCCGGCAGCCATCCCGGGACGATCGCGAGGACCTTCCTCTCGCCAGCGGTGATCGCCAGGCTCACCGCCGTCGCTGACAGCCTGCATACGCTGCCGTCGGAGACGACTTATGGCTGTCCGCCCGTGGCATATGAGTTCACCGTCCAGTTCGCCGCTCGCCGGCCGTGGCCGGCGGCGCAGGTTAGCGCGGACTTCTGCCTGGGTGATCTCGTCACCGTCGCAGGCACGCCGCAGCCAGCGCTCGAGGACTTCGAGAGCATGAAGGTCTTTGCAGTGATCGCTCCGCTGCTCGGCGTGCACAGGAAGTTCTGGTGGGGCAGCCGCTAGATCCCGTTAGTCTCGGCTAGCGTCGGCCGTGAGCCTGCACGCGGCGGCCGATGGCTAGTCGCGTGACCGCGGGCTTGCAGTCTGTGCCGGATCGCGCACGATCACTGGGCCGAGAATGTCGTCGATCCTGGCCAGCAGGCCCTGATCCAGCCGGACCCCGGCGGCCTTGACGTTCTCGCGTACCTGCTCGGGCTTGGTGGCCCCGACGATGGCAGCGGCGACGTTCGGATTCTGCAGCGTCCACGCGACGGCAAGCTGCGAGAGCGTCAGGCCGGCCTCGTCGGCCAGCGGGCGCAGCTCCTGCACCCGGCCGAGGATGTCGTCGGTCAGGTACTCGGTGATGAAGAACGAGCCCCGGTTGTCGGTGGCCCGCGATCCGTGCGGGGGAGCGGCGCCCGGCAGGTACTTACCGGTCAGCGCACCCTGCGCGATCGGTGACCAGACGATCTGGCCGATCCCCTCCTGCTCGCACAACGGGACAACCTCTGACTCGATCACTCGCCAGATCATGTTGTACTGCGGCTGGTTGGAGATGATCCGGTCAAGACCCATCTCGCCCGCGATGCGCAGCGCGGCGGCGATCTCCTCGGCGCGCCACTCGGAGACGCCGATGTACAGGGCCTTGCCCTGGCGCACCAGGTCGTCGAAGGCGCGCATCGTCTCCTCGAGCGGTGTCTCGTGGTCGTAACGGTGCGCCTGGTACAGGTCCACATAATCGGTCTGCAGCCGCTTCAGCGACGCGTGGGCCGACTCCATGATGTGCTTGCGGGACAGCCCGCGGTCGTTGGCGCCCGGTCCGGTCGGCCAGTAGGCCTTCGTGAAGATCTCGACGGACTCTCGCCTGACGCCGCGCAGCGCCCGGCCGAGTACCTCCTCCGCCTTCGTGCCGGCGTATACGTCAGCGGTGTCGAAGGTCGTGACACCCTCGTCGAGCGCCGCGGCCACGCAGGCCCTGGCCGCGTCCTCGGCGACCTGGGAACCGTGCGTAAGCCAGTTGCCGTAGGCGATCTCGCTGATCTTCAGCCCGCTGCGGCCAAGGTGACGGAATTCCATCAGATCGCCGCTCCGCGTGCGACCCGGGCGGGCGGGATGCGCGAGCTCCTGAGCCTGATACTCCGCTTGGCGACGTACCAGACCAGGCCGCGGGTGCTCTCACCCGGGAAGCGCTTGCCGGCCAGCCGCCTGACGATGGTGGCGTGCACGAGGCTCTCGATCCCGATCAGCCCGACGATGCCCACCTCGATGTAAAGAATCGCGGAGGAGTTCTTGGCCGCGCCGAGCAGGAAGACGAGCAGGATCAGCGCGAACACGGCGAACAGGATGTATTCGCTGACGATCACGCGGCGGGAGTCGATGTAGTCCCTGGCCAGGCCGCGCACCGCGCCGCGGTCCTTGGGCGGCAGCGCCCACTCCTCGCCCCGGCGCATGGCGTCCATCTTGCGCCGCTGCTCAGTCCGCTTGCGCTCGCGCGTCTGCGCCGCCGCGGCCCTCTTGTCGGCGGGCGGTGCGGTGTACGGCTGCCGTCTGCGCCGCTCGACCTCGCTCCGCTTGGGTGTCGGGCGGCCCTTGCCAGCCTGCTTCGCGTGCTGGTCGGAGACCTCGGGTGCCTCGTCGGCATCCAGGACGTCTGGAGCGGCTTCTGCGCGTCGTCGGAACACGGTTCACAGCCTACCGGGACGCGAGGACGAACCCCCCAGAACGCGCGCCTGGGTCGTGCTGGGCCAGATACCGCGCATTGGTGGAGGCCGCCGTGATGACGTTACTTGTCCGAGGTCATAGGCTGGGAGTCCAGCATCTGGCGAGGATTCCCGTTGCTGCACCGGATGGGTTGCTTTGCCGCAGGTCACCCGGGCCGCACCGGTTTAACAAGGATGAGGGGAAGGCCGCGCTTATGGGCGTGATGAAGCGGGTTTCGACGATCTTCAGAGCCAAGGCGAATAAGACCCTTGACAAAATGGAAGATCCGCGGGAGACCCTGGACTACTCATACCAGACGCAGCTTGAGCTGCTTCAGAAGGTGCGCCGCGGAGTGGCTGACGTGGCCACATCCCGTAAGCGGGTCGAGCTGCAGATGAACCAGGTGCAGCAGACGACCGACAAGCTTGACCGCCAGGCCAGGGATTCGCTTGCGGCGGGCAGGGAGGATCTGGCCCGCGAAGCCCTAGGCCGCAAGGCCGGCGTCCAGTCCCAGCTCAACGATCTGCAGACGCAGTACACCTCGTTGCAGGGCGAGGAGGAGAAGCTGACGGCGGCATCGCAGCGGCTGCAGGCCAAGGTGGACGCCTTCCGGGTGAGGAAGGAGACGATCAAGGCCACCTACACCGCTGCGGAGGCGACCACCAGGATTAACGAGGTGTTCACCGGCATCTCCGAGGAGATGAGCGATGTAGGCCTGGCGATCCAGCGGGCCGAGGACAAGACCGAGCAGATGAAGGCGCGGGCCGGCGCGATCGACGAGCTGATGGCGTCCGGCGCGCTGACCGACGCGCTCGGCGGGCCGCCGCCCGACGACATCCAGGCCGAGCTCGACCGGATGGGCGCCAGCCACGGCGTCGACGCCGAGCTCGAGCGGATGAAGGCCGAACTCGCGGGCGGCAGCGCTCCCAAGCAGATCGCAGGCTCGCCCGAGCAGGCCGATTCCTCGGTCGGCCAGCCGAGCGGCACCAGCTTCCAGAAGGAGCAGCCTGGTCCGGGGGGTGCCTAGATGATCATCCGGATCATGGGCGAGGGCCAGCTCAAGCTGGACGATTCGGCTGTCGATGAGCTCAACAAGCTGGACGCCGCCCTTGGCACGGCCATCGACGGCAACGACGAGTCGGCGTTCGCCTCGGCGCTGCACGCGCTGCTGGAGAAGGCGCGAGCCGTCGGGACCGTGCTGCCGCCGGATGCGATCGAACCCTCCGAGCTCATCCTGCCGCGCGAAGGAGCGACCATCGACGAGGTACGCGACCTTCTCGCCGACGGCGGCCTGATCCCTGGCTAAGACTTGGCTGCGAGTTGGCTGAGCGCGGCTAGGCCCTTGTCGGGCCTCGCTGGTGCTGAACCGCAGGCAGGCGGGCAGTTGCGCCGCCTGCCTGCGGGCATTTCGGGCCCTTACGCCGCCGTCGGGCGACCGGACCGGCAGGCAGCGAGCAAACCATGGCTGGGCGTGGGATGTAATGAAGTACGTCGGCTTCCCGCAACGGCCGGGGATCGAAACGGAGGCGGCGATGGCTCGGACTCGCTACGCGACTGACCGGGGATTGATCGCGCGGATGGGCGCGACGATGTTCCTGCTCGGCCTCGTCTTCACTGCGTTCATCATCGTGATCGTGCTGCTGCTCACCCAGTACAGCAATGTCAGTAGCGGCGGGATCGTGTTCATCGCGGTGCTGTTCGGCGTGGGTATCTCGTTCGGCTCCTTCTACTGGTCGGACAAGATCGCGCTCAGCACGGCGGGCGCTCAGCTCGTCAGCCCGCAGCAGGCCCCAGAACTGCATGGCATAATCGACCGGCTGTGCGCGCTCGCGGACATGCCCAAGCCGCGGGTGGCGATCGCGCCAGGCGGCATGCCGAACGCCTTCGCGACCGGGCGAAGCAGCAAGGTCGCGGTCGTCTGCGTGACCCAGGGCCTGCTCGAAAGGCTGGAACCGAACGAGCTCGAGGGCGTGCTCGCGCACGAGATGTCGCATGTGGCGCACAAGGACGTGGCGGTCATGACGATCGCGTCCTTCCTGGGCATCATGGCCGCGCTGCTGGTCAGGTTCGCGTTCTACTCCGAGCTGTTCGGCGGCGGTGGCCGCGGTCGCGGCCGCGGCGGCCAGGACCAGAACTCGCTGCCGATCGTCCTGATCGTGCTGCTCGTCGGGATCGTCGTCTACGCGATCAGCTTCCTGCTGATCAGGCTGCTGTCCAGGTACCGCGAGCTGTCGGCGGACCGGTCCGGTGCACTGCTGACCGGCCAGCCGTCGGCGCTGGCCAGCGCGCTGGTGAAGGTCAGCGGCGACATCGCGAGGATTCCGACCAGGGACTTGCGCGCCGCCGAGCCGCTGAACGCGTTCTATTTCGCGCCCGCGCTGTCGGCGACGCGCGGTCAGGTGACGCTCTCCAACATCTTCTCGACGCACCCGTCGCTGGAGAAGCGGCTGGCGGCGCTCGACAAGATCTCGCAGCAGCTCAGCAAGTAACCGGCGGAGGCAGGTCTCAGGTGGGATTGCTCGACACGCTGCTCGGCCGCACCAAGCCGGTGCCGCCGAACCTGGATGCCCTGTTCGCCCTGCCGTCCGCCGCGATCACCCTGCAGGCGGCGACGGACTTCACGCCGACGGGCACCGGGTCCGTCTGCTTCCGCGCGGCCGAGGGCAGGGCCTTCAGCGATATCGAGAAGGACGTGCAGGACCTGCTCAGCATGGGGCAGGCGAAGACGACAATTGAGATCACGGCGGACTCTTACGGCTTCACCTGGCTGGTCTGCACGCATCAGGCCGACGACATCGAGGGACTCGTCACCGATCTGCACGCGGTGAATTCGTCGCTGGAGGCGGGGGGCTTCGGCCCGCAGCTGCTCTGCACGATCCTGGGTTTCGCCGACACCGCGGGCAAGCGGCTCGGCTTGGTCTACCTGTACAAGCGCGGAACTTTCTATCCGTTCGCGCCGCAGGCCGGCGAGCGCCGGGACAATGCGGCCGAGATGCAGGTCCGCGGGGTGCTCGGCAACGACCTGAAGATCGAGCCCGATCTCAGCCGCTGGTTCCCCGTTTGGGGCGCGCCGGGCCTGTGAGCCCGCGCGCTCAGGGCAGCGCGAGCATCTGGTCGAGCGCGGCTCTGGCCTGGCCGGCGGTCTGCGAGTCGACTGTGATCCTGTTCACCACCTGGCCCGCCGCCAGTGACTCCATCGCCCACACCAGATGGGGCAGGTCGATCCGGTTCATCGTGGAGCAGTAGCAGACGGTCTTGTCCAGGAACGTGATCGTCTTGTCCTGGTGGGCCTCCGCCAGCCGCTGCACCAGGTTCAGCTCGGTGCCGATGGCCCAGGCCGAGCCGGCCGGCGCCTGCTCGATCGTTGAGATGATCTTCTCCGTCGAGCCGATCTGGTCGGCGGCCGTCACGACCTCGTGCACGCACTCGGGGTGCACAAGCACGTTGACCCCAGGGATCCGCCGCCTGACATCGGCGACGCAGTCGGCCGTGAACCGGCCGTGGACCGAACAGTGCCCGCGCCACAAGATCATGGTGGCTTTGCGCAGCGCCTCAGGATCCAGGCCGCCGCCCGGCCGGTGCGGATTCCAGACCACGCAGTCGTCCAGGCTCAGCCCGAGTTCGAGTACCGCGGTGTTGCGGCCGAGATGCTGGTCGGGCAGGAAGAGCACCTTGCTGCCCTTGCCCAGCGCCCAGGTCAGGGCGCGCTGCGCATTGGACGAGGTGCACACGGTGCCGCCATGCCGGCCGGTAAACGCCTTGATGTCGGCCGAGGAGTTCATGTAGGTGACCGGGACCACGGTGTCGGCCAGGCCGAGGTCCTCCAGCGTCTCCCAGCACTCCTCGACCTGGCTGTACGTCGCCATGTCGGCCATCGAGCACCCCGCCGCGAGGTCCGGCAGGACGACCTGCTGAGCGGGGGAGGTCAGGATGTCGGCCGACTCGGCCATGAAGTGGACGCCGCAGAAGACGACGTACTCGGCCTCGGGCCTGGCCGCCGCCTCCTTGGCGAGCTTAAAGGAGTCGCCGGTGACATCGGCGAACCTGATCACCTCGTCGCGCTGGTAGTGGTGGCCGAGCACGAACGCCCGGTCAGCGAGCGCGGCGCGGGCCTGCTCGGCTCGCCGGACCAGGGAGGGGTCGGACGCCGGGGGCAACTCGCCGGGGCAGGACACCCCCCGCTCGCTGTGCGGATCTGAGTCAGCGCCGAGCACAAACAGCGGCAGCGGCCGGGTCGGCCCCTGGTCGGCTCCGCCGTGCCTCGCCGGACCGGTGATGGTGAGCTGACTTGACGTGCTGGACATGGCGAGCCCTACCTTCGCGCGACTTATCGTCGAACTGACGATACCACGAGGATACTCCGGCCGTTGGTCGGGCGTTCACCCGGGCTGCCCGATTTATGGCCAGGACTGTCCGGTATGTGGCTGCCGGAGCGATCCGGCTCGCGGGCCGGCCCTACGCGCCGAGACGGAATGACGGCGCCGGGCATATCGTTGGAATGCATGGACGACACGCCGCGCCCGCCGTGCGGCGCCCTTGACTACAGGAGCTAACTGAGATGACAGTTCAGGACGACGTGACGGCTCAGGGCGTCATCCTTACCGAGGTTGCCGCCACGAAGGTCAGCAATCTGCTAGCTCAGGAGGACCGCAATGACCTGCGGTTGCGGATCGCGGTCCAGCCCGGCGGCTGTTCTGGCCTGCGCTACCAGTTGTACTTCGACGAGCGCCAGGTCGATGGCGACATCGTCAGCGACTTCAACGGCGTGCAGGTGGTCACCGACAAGATGAGCGGGCCGTACCTGAGCGGAGCCACCATCGACTTCGTGGACACGATCGAGAAGCAGGGCTTCACCATCGACAACCCCAACGCCTCGGGCTCCTGCGCCTGCGGGGACTCCTTCCACTGATCTGCCCGCCGCCAGCGGCCGGCCAGGCCGTTCACGGCCCGTGCCGCTCGCGGTTCCCGCCGCCAGAAGGACCGCCGTGCGCATTGCAGTGACCGGGTCGATCGCTACTGACCACCTGATGACATTCCCGGCCAGGTTCGTCGACCAGCTGATGCCGGACAAGCTCGACAAGATCGCCCTGTCGTTCCTGGTCGACACGCTGGTGATCAGGCGGGGCGGAGTAGCGGCGAATATCGCTTTCGGTCTCGGCTGCCTCGGCCTCCGGCCGCTGCTGGTCGGCACCGCCGGGCAGAGCGACTTCGCCGATTACCGTGAGTGGCTCGAGCGCCACGGCGTCGACACGAGCGGGGTCAGGGAGTCGACCCAGCACCATACGGCCAGGTACATCGGCACGACCGACGTCGACATGAACCAGATCGCCTCGTTCTACCCGGGCGCGATGACCGAGGATAGGGAGATCGACCTCGCCGACCTGGCCGGCCGGGTCGAACTCGTCGTGATCGGCGCCAGCGACCCCGATGCGATGCTCTCGTTCACCAAGCAGTGCATCCAAAGCCAGATGCCGTTTGCGGCCGACACGTCCTGGCAGCTCGCCCGGCTGGACGGCGAGCAGGTCAAGACGCTGCTGACCGGGGCCGAGTACCTGTTCTGCAACGAATACGAGGCGACGCTGACCGAGCACAAGACCGGCTGGTCGAGGTCCGACCTCAACGACCGGGTGGGTATCAGGGTCACCACGCTGGGCGACAAGGGCGCCAGGATCGACCGGGCGGGCCACGAGCCGATCCTGGTTCCGGCCGTTCCCGGCGTCAGGCCGAAGGAGCCGACCGGCGCGGGAGACGCGTTCCGGGCCGGCTTCCTCGCCGCCATCTCCTGGGGACTGGGCCTGGAGCGGGCCGCCCAGCTCGGCAACATCGTCGCCGTGGCGGCGCTGGAGACCACGGGCACGCAGGAGTATCAACTCGACCCTGTGCCTTTGACCAGGCGGTTTGCCGACGCTTACGGCGACGTGGCTGCCGCTGAGATCGCCGGGAACTTCATCTAGGACCGTATCGCGCCAGGTCGGGGGCCGGTTCCCGGCGTCCGGTCCGCGATGAGGTCGCCCGGCGGGGCGGGGCGCCGGCTGCGCTGCCAAATACACCGGTCCTGCTGATGACCTGCCAGCGTTGCCGGGTCCCCAGCAGCGCCGTCATGACGGCCTGGATGGTCACCAGGTACATGAGCTGGCGGTAGACCAGTTGCTGCAGCGGCAGCGCCCAGAGCGTCCGTCGCCGTTCCCGGTCGATCCGCAGTGCGTACCCGCACGCTACGAGCTGAAGTCCGTTGAAGCCCAGCCAGAATGCGGCCACGCTGAACGGATTGAGGAAGATCAGCCCGTAGATTGCTGCCAGGTCTACCACCGGGGCGATGAGCGGCAGCAGGACCTGATAGAAGGCCAGATACACCAGGCATCGCCGGCCGAAATGGCCAGAGGGCCCGGTCTCGATCACCGATCGCCGGTGCTTCCACATCGACTGCAGCGTCCCGTAGCACCACCGGTACCGCTGCCGCCACAACTGACGCAGCGAGGCGGGCGCCTCCGTCCAGGCCACGGCCGTCGGCTCGTAGACAACCCGCCAGCCGGACCGGCAGATCGCCATCGTCAAGTCGGTGTCCTCGGCCAGGGTGCTGGAGCTGACGCCGCCCACGTCCTCGAGCGTCGCCCGCCGGAACGCTCCGATGGCGCCAGGCACGGTGGGAATGGTGCCGAGCAAGTCGAACATCCGCCGTTCGAGGTTGAAGCCCATCACGTATTCCAGGTGCTGCCACCTGCCAAGCATGCCGCGCCGGTTGGCCACCTTGGTGTTGCCGCTGACCGCTCCGACATCCGGGTCCATCATCCGCAAGGCGAGCCTTCGGAGCGCATTACGGGCGAAGATCGTGTCCCCGTCGACGAGGACGAGGATGTCGAACCAGGCCTGCTCGATGCCGCGGTTGAGCGCTGCGGGCTTTCCCGCGTTGGCCTGACTGATCACGCGGACGCCGGGCAGGCGCAGCCTGCGGACGATCGCCGCCGTGTCGTCGGTCGAGCCGTCGTCCACGACAATGACCTCGATCTGGCCTGGGTAGTTGCTGCGCATCATCGACTGCACAGTGGCAGCGATCCCGGCGGCCTCGTTGTAGGCAGGAACAACGACCGAGATTCCGGGCGCTTGCAAGCTGCGCTGGCTGGCTGCCGGAATCCTCGCTCGGCGCCGGTGCCTGCGGGCGAAGAACAGCAGCGCCAGGATCCGCAGGACCATCAGGACGCTAGCGACCGCCAGGCACACCGCGAGTACGGCAATGGTGTGATCGGCTGCCTGCTGGCTGAGAACCAGGGCGGTGCCGACCACGCGCTGCACCGCAGTTGCCCGGACGTCGGCGGCTGGAAGGTTCAACGCGGCCGTCACGGTCGTGAACCGGTACCCGCGCGCCTTGAGCTTGTCGATGATCTGCGGAAGCGCGCGCACGGTCTGACTGCGGTTGCCGCCCGAGTCGTGCAGCATGATGATCGCGCTGTGCGCACCTTTCGGCCAGCTCAGCGCGTTCGCGATGATGTCCGCGACACCTGGCCTCGCCCAGTCCCTGGTGTCCACGTTGGCGAGCACGATCAGGTAGCCGAACTTCGCCGCGCGCTGATAGGCGCGCCAGTCCATCTCGGTAAGCGCCCCGGCTTCGCTGCTGTACGGCGGCCGCAGCAGCGTCGTCCGCACGCCTGCGGCGCCGGCCAGCGCGTTCTGGGTGAGCGTCAGCTCGAGCGGCAATCGCCACCCCGCATCGGCCAGGTTCGCGTGCGTGTAGGTATGGGAGCCGACCTCGTCTCCGGCCGCTAGCTCGGCGCGGACGATCGAGGGGTTCGCGGCGACGTGGGTGCCGACTACGAAGAAGGTGGCCGGAACATGCGCACGGCGCAAGACGGCGAGTATTTTCGGGGTCCACACCGGATCGGGGCCGTCGTCGAAGGTCAGGGCGACGGTGCGGCCGGTGAGGGAGTAGGAAAACGGATGGCGGCCCGTCGCATTGATGACAGGTCCGCCATAGACCAGCTTGTGTGGGCCGGCGGGTCCATGCGAGCCCGCCAGGTTGGCCGTCTGCGGGGACTCGCCGAGCACGCCGTGGGAGTAGCCCTCGACAATCAGGGCTGCCGCGAAGACGAGCAGAACGAGAGCGACGAGTGCCCAGTGGCCGTGCGTCTGGCGTATCTCACGGTGCCTGGCCGAACGAGGGGCCTGCCTACTGGGCATGGGTGGATGAGGGGGCCGGATGAGGGTGCGGGCTAGGGGAGTGGCTGCGGCCGGGCGGCGTCCTGCCTGCTGGATTTGTCGGAGACGGGGACGCGCTCCCGCTGCCGGCGGGCGGGGAGTGGCTGGCCGATCCGGCCGGCGATGACGCGGACCCGGACGGATGCGCCCTGGCGGACGGGCTGCGGCTCGCCGATGATCCGGCCGAGCCCGATGCGCGGCTCGGCTGCCCGCCGGCCCCTTGGTGTCCGCGGCTGGGCCCTGGGCCGTTGCCGAACACGCTGAACGGAGTCCCTGGACCGCCGAAAAGGCCGAGGCCGACCAGGACCAGCGCGCCGAGCAGGAAGATGCTTCCCGCCGCTCCGAGCAGCCGCATGAGCCGCCGGCGCTGGCCCGACGGGTCGGTGAAGACCTGCGCGGCGTGATCGGGAGCGCGGCGGCCTGGATCTGGGCGGCCAGGCGGCGACTGATTCACGAACGTGAGTGTAAGGGAACGTGCGTCAGCGTATGGGGATATCTGCGGCCATTCAGTAGCTACGGCGGACCAGGAACGCCCAGCCGGCCTCGCCGGGAAGCTCGGCCGATCCGAGGTAATCGTGCGACTTGAGGCCGCACCAGGCCGGGACGTCCGTCTTCGCTGCCGGGTCGTTGGCCAGCACCCGCACGAGCTGGCCGATCGCGACCTCGCCGATCCGCTCAGCCAGCATGATGATCGGGATCGGGCACTTGCGCCCGAGCGCGTCGATGCTCAGCGCGGGTTCCATAGCAGGACACGCTATCCCGCCCGTCGCGCGGACCCCGCCGTGCCCCGCAGGCGGCCCACGATGCCGGGAAGAAGCGCGAGGAACTCTGTCACCGATTCCTGCGTCGTGCCCCGCGGCAGCGAGACACGGACATTGCCGTGGGTAATGGCGCCCATCGCGGCGAGCACGTGACTCGGCTGCTGGGTGTCCATGGCGCAGGCGCTGCCCGAGGAGACGGAGAAGCCGGCCTTGTCCAGCTCGATGACCAGCGCCTCGCCATCGATGTAGAGACAGGAGAAGGTGACGATGTGCGGCAGGGTGTTGGCGCGGTCGCCGTGCACCACGCAGTCCGGGACGACCGCCTGAATACGGTCCCTGATCTGCCCGGTCAGCTGGCGCAGGGCGATGTCGGCCTGGTCGCGGTCCGCCTCGAACGCTTCGAGCGCGGCTGCGGCCGACATGATGGCGGGCAGGTTGGGGAATCCCGGTACCCGGTGACCTTCGCGGTTGCCCGCGGGCACCGGCGACCGCCAGCGGACCGACTTGCGGATCGCCATCACCCCGACGCCCGGCGGGCCGCCCCACTTATGGCCGCTCGCGGCGAGCATCGACCAGTCCGCGGGCAGCGGCAGCCCGGCCCACAGAGGCGGCCGCGTCGACGAACAGCGGCACCTTGAGCGCCCTGCACTCGGCGGCGATCTCCTCGACCGGCTGTACGGTGCCGACCTCGTGGTTCGCCGACTGCAGGCAGGCCAGGACGGTTCGTTCCCTGCGGATGGCCTCGGCGAAGCCGGCGACATCGACCCGGCCGTCCGCACCGACGCCGGCGATCGTCACCTGACCGCCTGCCGGCTCGGTCTGTGCGGCGGCGTTCAGCACACTGGAGTGCTCGACCGCGCTCACCACCACGTGCCCTGGCCCCCGGCTGGCCGACTGGCGGGCCAGGATCGCGCCGAGCACGGCGAGGTGGACCGCCTGGGTACCCGAGCCGGTGAACGCCAGTTCGTCGGCCCGGCAGCGCAGCACGCCGGCGATCTGCTCCCTGGCCTGGTCGAGCATGAGGCTGGCGCGGCGCCCCTCACGGTACAGCCGGACTGGATCGACCCAGCCATCGTCCAGCGCCGCGAGCAGCGCGGCCCGGCCCGCTGGCGAGATCGGCTCGGCCGACGCGGCATCGAAATACGCCATAGTCCGACCCTACGGCGATCGGGCAGCCGGCCACCTGCCGGACCCCCGATCCTGGCAGCCAGCGGCGCGGCGGGCGGCGCTGGCCGGCGGCGGCCGGCCAGCGCGAACGAACTGCCCCGATCTGGCGGGGGTCCCGGGCGATCGGGGGAGTGAGCGTTGTACTGTTTGCACGACAGCCTGTAGGACAGGCAAACGGACAGGCTCGGGAAGTCGGCATATTGCCGCTGGGAAGGCGATCTGTGAGTCCTATCCGCATGACCTCGCGTCACGAGGGCAGTGCAGGCCGGCTCAGGCGCTGGGCGCCGCGCGCCGCGATGCTGATCGGCCTGGCGGCGCTCACGACGGGCTGCAAGTCCACCGCATTCACCAGGCAGGGCCTGCTCGTTCCGGTGACCAAGCAGGGTCAGGTCATCGTGGCCATGTGGCAAGGCTCCTGGATCGCAGCCTGGGCCGTGGGGATCATCGTCTGGGGCGGCATCCTGTGGGCGATCGTCTTCCACCGCAAGCGCGGTGATCAGCTTCCCCGCCAGGTTCGCTACAACCTGCCGATCGAGATCCTCTACACCGTGCTGCCGTTCATCATGGTGGGAGTGCTCTTCTTCTTCGCGGCCAAGAACGAGGACTACATCGGCAGGAACCCGCAGCACCCCGACGTCCGGGTCACGGTGATCGGCACGCAGTGGACCTGGCAGTTCGTGTACCCGCAGTACTCGACCGCCTCCGGCCAGAAGCTCACCGAGATCGGCAGCATGTGGCGCCCTGGCCTAAGCTCGCGGAGCCTGCCGCTGCTCGTCATCCCGACAAACGAGACCGTGCAGTTCAACCTGACCTCGGTTGACGTGGTCCACTCGTTCTGGATCGCCCCGTTCGAGTTCAAGCGGGATGTTATCCCCGGCTACGCGAACCGCTTCACGGTCACGCCGATCAAGACGGGCACCTTCATCGGGCGGTGCTCCGAGCTCTGCGGGGTCTACCACAGCCGGATGCTGTTCCGTGTCAAGATCGTTACGCCTGCCCAGTTCCGTCAGTGGATCCACGCGCAGCAGGTGCGGCAGACAGCTTCTGGGGGTGCTCAGTGACTGCGGTCCAGCAATCCGAGCAGACGGCGGATGCCGGGGCGGTCGGCTACCGCAAGGGCTCCGTGCTCGCCGACTGGCTCTCCTCGACCGACCACAAGGTGATCGGGCACCTGTACCTCATTACCTCGTTCGGGTTCTTTTTGATCGGTGGCTTGATGGCGCTGATCATCCGGAGCCAGCTGTTCGAGCCGAATCTCAGCCTCGTCTCCGACCAGCAGTACAACGAGTTGTTCACCATGCACGGCACGATCATGCTGCTGCTCTTCGCGACGCCGCTGTTCGTCGGTTTCGCCAACGAGATCATGCCGCTGCAGATCGGCGCGCCCGACGTGGCGTTCCCGCGGCTGAACCTGCTCAGCTACTACATGTTCCTCTTCGGCGGCTTGATCCTGCTGCTGAGCTTCCTGACCCCGGGCGGCGCGGCCGCGTTCGGCTGGTACGCCTACTCGCCGCTGACCAGCGCGTTTTACTCGCCCGGTCTTGGCGGGGACATGTGGATCATGGGGCTGACGCTGGCCGGCCTTGGCACCATCCTCGGCGGCGTCAACTTCGTGACGACGATCTTCTGCATGCGGGCGCCCGGCATGACCATGTTCCGGATGCCGATGTTCACCTGGAACATCCTGCTCACATCGATCCTGGTGCTGCTCGCCTTCCCGGTGCTCGCCGCGGCCCTGCTCGTGCTGGAGATCGACCGCAAGTTCGGCGCCCGGGTCTTCGAGGCCAGCAGCGGCGGCGCGATCTTGTGGCAGCACCTGTTCTGGTTCTTCGGCCATCCCGAGGTCTATATCGTGGCGCTGCCGTTCTTCGGCATCGCCACCGAGATCCTGCCTGTCTTCAGCCGCAAGCCGCTATTCGGCTACAAGGGCCTGGTCGCCGCCACGATCGCGATTGCGGGCCTGTCGATGACCGTGTGGGCGCACCATATGTTCACCACCGGCGCCGTCTTGCTGCCGTTCTTCTCGTTCATGACATACCTGATCGCGGTCCCGACCGGGGTGAAGTTCTTCAACTGGCTCGGCACGATCTGGCGCGGCCAGCTCACCTTTGAGACGCCGATGCTGTTCATACTCGGCTTCATGGTCGTCTTCCTGTTCGGCGGGCTGACCGGCATCATCCTCGCGTCGCCGCCGCTGGACTTCGCTGTCAGCGACTCGTACTTCGTCGTCGCGCACTTCCACTACGTGCTGTTCGGCACCGTCGTGTTCTGCATGTTCGGCGGCTTCTACTTCTGGTGGCCGAAGTTCACCGGCAAGATGCTCAACGACACGCTCGGCAAGTGGCACTTCTGGTTCGTCTTCATCGGGTTCAACACGACCTTCCTGGTCCAGCACTGGCTGGGCGTGATGGGCCAGCCCAGGCGCACCGCCAACTACCCGGACCTGCCGCACCTGGCCACCACTCTGAACCAGGTCTCGACCGTCGGTGCGTTCATCCTGGGCGTCTCCAACCTGTTCTTCTTCTGGAACGTGTACATCACCTGGAAGCACGGCGAGCGAGTCGTCGAGGACGACCCATGGGGCTTCAGCAACTCGCTGGAATGGGCGACATCCTGCCCGCCGCCGAGACACAACTTCACGTCGATCCCGCGGATCAGGTCCGAGCGGCCCGCGTTCGACCTGCACCACCCGCAGGTGCGGGCGGGGCGCGATCCGGCAGAACGCCAGTCGATCGGGGGGAGTCACTGATGGGAACCGCGGGCGGGCGTGACGGGCTGACGAGGACAGGGGTACGGCATGAAGGTTGAGGGCTGGCTCTTCCTCGGCTGCGCCATCTTCTTCGGCGTCGCCGACGTCTTCTACTGGAGCCTCTCCAAGGACCCGACCGGCGGCACCGCGCTGGCTCTTTCTGTCTGCCTTGCCTTCCTGACCGGGTTCTACATCCTGTTCACCGGCAGACGGCTGCCGCAACGGCCGGAGGACGACAATGAGGGCGAGATTGAACAGGGAACAGGCGAACTGGGTTTCTTCAGCCCGCATAGCTGGTGGCCGCTGTTCGTCGGCCTCGCCGCCGGCACCGCAGCCCTGGGTGTGGCGGTCGGCTGGTGGCTGTTCCTGATCGGCGCGCTCGCCCTGATGCTCTCGATGATCGGCTTCGTCTTCGAGTACTACCGCGGTCACTTCGCGCACTAGCCCGCAGGCCGGCCGCCACGGCGGCCGGGCCCCCGCAGCCCCCGTGGGAGATCATCAATGGACGTCTATGAGGCCCTGTACACGACGAGGGCGATGCGGCGGGTGCGGTCAGATCCGATTCCGCAGGACGTGCAGGGGCGGATCCTGGACGCCGCGATCCGGGCGCCGAGCGGCGGCAACTCGCAGCACTGGCGGTTCATCCTGGTCGACGATCCCGCGATCAAGGGCCAGCTTGGCCCGCTGTACCGGGATTGCATGGCGACGCTGTGGGACACCGCGTATCGGGAGCGGCTGGAGCAGGCCCGAGCCACGCCCGATGATCCGGCGAGCGCATCGATGCTCCGGGTTCAGGCCTCCGCGCAGCACCTGGCCGACCACTTCGAGAGCGTGCCCCTGTTCCTGATGGGCTTCGCCAGGAACGACTCGAGCGGCGGCTCGATCTTCCCTGCGGTATGGAGCGCTCAGCTTGCTGCCCGTGCCGAGGGCCTGGGCAGCGCGCTGACCACGGTGCTCGGCATGTTCCGCAAACAGGAGACGTTCGCGGTGCTCGGCGTGCCGTCCGACCGTGGTTGGGAGATGGCCTGCTGCGTCTCGTTCGGCTATCCGACCGGCCGGTGGGGCATCGCGCCGAGGCGCCCGGCGCATGAGGTCGCCTACCGCAACACCTGGGGCACCGACCTCGGCATCTCGATTCCCGAACCGTTGTGGAAGGCCGGCCCGCGCAACGGAGAATAGATCGCGCCGTATCCGGTCCTCGTGCTAGCTGCGCGTCCTTAGCCCTGGTGGCCCTCGCCGCTCGAGCCATCGCCACCCTGGTGCTCGGGCGAGCCGATGGCCGCGCGGGCGTGCTCGCCGTCGGCATCGTGCCCATCGGGGCCATGCCCGTTGCCGTGGCCGTTCATCGGCACGCTCTCGGTGACGATCCGGTTCAGCCGTGCCTTGGCGCGGCCGATGCCGCCGCGCATCCCCGGCGGCGGTACAGCCTCGGTGCCGTCGCCCTTGCCCGCAGGCAGCGGCAGCGGCTCCGCCGTGGTCAGCTTGGCCAGGGCCTCGTCAGACACCGGCCTGGTCTCCTCGATGAACTCGCCGCTCGGCAGCTGCCTGATGATCCCGGTCTCCACGCCGTGCTCAAGCAGGTGCAGGTCCTTGCGCTGCAGGCCCAGGCAGATTCGCTTGGTGATGAAGTAGGCCAGGATCGGCACCACGAAGATGGCAACGCGCGCGATCTCGGTGATCGTGTAGAGCGGGACGTCGAAGTGCTGGGCGAGCACGTCGTTGGCGCCCTCCAGCCAGAGCACTCCGTAGAACG
The DNA here is from genome assembly GCA_963720595.1 of uncultured Actinomycetota bacterium. GTDB lineage: Bacteria > Actinomycetota > Actinomycetes > Streptosporangiales > Streptosporangiaceae > Chersky-822. Next base: position 1,524,205 of record CAVRFY010000002.1, read on the forward strand.
CGACGCCCGCCATCCCGATCGCCGTCCTGGTCGGCGCGTTCCGCGGCCGGTCGTTGATGTGGTGCTCGCGCCTGTCGCCGGTGATCCACTGCTCGATGAATGGCCAGAGCGCTGCCCCGGTCATGATGAGGCCAAGCGGTACCAGGGCAGGGATGAACACGTTGAAGGCGAACGTATGCCCGAAGATCACCCACTGCCACGCTGGCATCATCCGCAGCGAGCCCTCGAGGAAGCCCATGTAGAAGTCGGGCTGCGAGCCTGAGGAGATCGCGATCGGATTGTAGGGGCCGTAGAGCCAGATCGGGTTGATCTGAGCGAAGGTTCCCGCAAGCGCGGTCGCCGCGAAGACGAAGAAGAAGAACGCGCCGGTCTTGGCCATGAAGTACGGGTACATCGGCGCGCCGATGACATTCGTGTTGGTCCGGCCCTTGCCGGGCATCTGGGTGTGCTTCTGGTGGAACATGATGAACAGGTGCGCGCCGATCAGCGCCGCGAACAGGCCGGGAATCAGCAGCACGTGCAGTATGTACATCCGCGGAATGATGGAGTGCCCGGGATACTGCCCGCCGAACAGGAAGAACGACAGGTAGGTGCCGACGATCGGGATCGACTGCAGGACTCCCTGCGTGATCCGCAGCCCGGCTCCCGACAGCAGGTCGTCGGGGAGCGAGTAACCGAACAGGCCCTCGAGCAGGCTCAGCGTGAACAGCACGATGCCGATCAGCCAGTTGACCTCGCGCGGCTTGCGATATGCGCCGGTGAAGAAAATCCGCAGCAGGTGGGCCAGGATGGCGGCGACGAACAGGTCGGCGGCCCAGTGATGGATCTGCCTGATCAGCAGGCCGCCACGGACGTCGAAGCTGATCCGCAGCGTGGAGGCGTAGGCCTCGCTCATGTGCACGCCGTGGAGCTTGACGTAGCTGCCGTGGTAGACCATGTCGGTCATGCTTGGCTTGAAGAAGAAGGCCAGGAAGGTGCCGGTCAGCAGCAGGATGATGAATGTGTAGAGGGCGATCTCGCCGAGCAGGAAGGTCCAGTGATCGGGGAAGATCTTGCGGAAGAACGTCCGCATCCCCTTGGCCCCGCGGAACCTGTCGTCCAGCCAACTTCCGGTGCCCGACAGCGCCTTGTCGATGCTCATGTTGACGGCCCCCGCTCCCAGTAACTCGGGCCCACCGGCTCGGTGAAGTCGTGCCTGGCCACCAGGAACCCCTCCGCGTCCACGGTCATCGGCAGTTGCGGCAGCGGCCTGGTCGCCGGTCCGAAGATCACCTGGGCGCCCTTGGTCGCGTCGAAGGTCGACTGGTGACACGGGCACAGTATGTGGTGCGTCGTCTGCTCGTACAGGGCGGCCGGGCAGCCGACGTGCGTGCATATTTTCGAATACGCCACGATGTTATCAACTGTCCAGTTCTCCACGACCTTGCCAGCCACGGGCGCCTGGCCGGGGGTGAACTCTATCTGGCCGGGGGCGAACTTGATGATGATCACTGCGGCCTTGGCCAGCGCGTTGAAGTTGTCCTGGAAGCCGTTGGGGACCACGGTGATCATCCCGCCTGGCGAGCTGAAATCACCAGGCCTGATCGGCGTGTTCGCGCCGTAGTTGAGCAGCCGCATGCCCGCGCGCCAGACCGTATGATCCAGGTCCTTGCGCGGCAGTGGTCCGAGGTCGCGGAGCAGCAGGACGGGCGCGACCGCCACCGGCAGCGTCGCGGCGATCAGGGTGCGGCGCAGCATCGGGCGCTTGACGAACTGGCTGGCCTCCGCGCCCTCCTCGAAGGTCTCGGCGAACGCGGCCCGGTCTTCCTGACTCGAGCGCAGCGGCTTGCGCGCCTCGGTTATCTCGACCCACGGCATGAGCCGCTTGACCCAGATCACGACTCCGGCACCCAGGGCGAGGAACGCCAGCGACATCGTCGCGCCGAGCGCCAGGTTCGATCGCTGGACGTTGCCGACCGAATGAACCCGGAAGATCACGTACGCGGCGATGAAGCCGAGGCCGGCCAGCATAGCGATCAGGAAGCAGGTCACGACGACGCGCTCGGCCCGCTTGGCTCCGGGCAGGTCATCCGGGTCGGCCGGCAGCTCGCGCGGTCGTACCTGCGGCGGGCCGCCAACGGAGCCGGGAGCGGGAGTTCCGAGCATCGACCTGGATTCCGCGGGCGGTGGGGTGCCGATCACGCGGTGCCGCCGCTCGGCCTGCTCTGCCGCGGCTGAGCCGTAGTCTTCCGGTGCGCCGCTGGGGTCATTGTGGCCCGGCTGCGGGCCGACGGTCGGGTCAGTCATGAGCCTTCCCCCGCTTCACGGTGATCCACAGCGCCGCGAGCACCATGAACAGCAGCATGCCGAGGAAGGCAACGAGCCCTTCGGTGACCGGCCCAACGCGGCCCAGACTGAACCCGCCGGGGTTGGGCTCGGCACGGGTCTGGAGGACATACGCGATGACGTCGCGCTTCTGCTGCGGGGTGATCGTGCTGTCGTTGAAGACGGGCATCGCCTCAGGGCCGGTGAGCATGGCCTCGAAGATCTGCACCGAGTTGGACTTGGTGAGCGCAGGCGCGTACTTGCCGTAGGTCAGAGCACCGCCCTGACCCACGAAGCCGTGGCACTGCGCGCAGTCGGCCACGAACAACTGCTGGCCGATACCGGGGTTCGCGCCGACCTGGCTGACCTCCGCCTTGGTCGGGATCGCGGGGCCGCCGCCGAGCGAGGCGATGTAGGCGGCCAGGGCGTGAATCTGCTGCGGCGTGAAGGTGACCGGCTTGCGCGGCTGCTCAGCCACGGGCTCCTTGGCCGGCATCCGGCCCGTGCTCACCTGGAAGTCGACGGCCGCCGCGCCGACCCCGATCAGGCTCGGCGCCACGCCGGGCACGCCCTGCGCGAAGAGGCCGTGGCAGCTTTCACAGTTCTTGTTGAAGATCGACCTGCCCTCGGAGATCTGCGCCTGGCCCGTGACGTTGTGCGCCGCCGCGTCGGCGGTGCCGACGCCGGTGATGGCTGCGTAGCTCACTCCCGCCAGCAGCAGGCCGAGCAGGACAACGGCGTAACCAGCGGCTGGGTGCCGTCGCCGGGCGATGATCGGTCTCACTGGCGATCCCTATTTTCCGGTCAGGGGGAGCAGGTAGATGGTCGTGAACAGTCCGATCCAGACGACGTCGACGAAATGCCAGTAGTACGACACCACGATCGCGCTGGTCTGTTGCTCATGGGTGAACCGCTTGGCCGCATAGGTGCGCCCGAGCAGGAAGAGGAACGCGACGAGCCCACCGCTCACATGCAGGCCGTGAAAACCGGTCGTCAGGAAGAACACCGAGCCGTAGTTGCTGGACGCCAGCGTGAGGTGCTGCTTGAAGATCAGGTCCAGGTACTCATATCCCTGGCCGAGCACGAAATACAGGCCCATGGTGAACGACAGCACATACCACTCCCGCAGCCCCCAGCGGCGGAAGTCGAAGACCGAACCCTGCCGTCCGATCTGACCCCGCTCGACCGCGAATACACCCATCTGGCAGGTCACGCTAGACAGGATCAGCACGACAGTGTTGGCAGTAGCGAGCGGGTAGTCCAGCGTCGCCTGCGGCCATGGCTGCCCCAGGCCGGTGTCGACCGACTTGATGGTGAAGTACATCGCGAACAAGGCCGCGAAGAACATCAGTTCGGAGGACAACCACACGATGGTTCCGACGCTGACCAGGTTGGGCCGGCTCGCGGGAGTACGCGGCATCACCGCCGCGTCTGGTGCTGTCGTCACGCGCCCATTATTACGACACCCGGTAGGGGAACGCGCCCTGACCCCCTAATCAGGGGTCAGGGGATCGCTCCGGCGGATGGCGGAGTCGGTAGCATCCAGATATGAAAGTTGTCGTGTATAGCCATGACGCGGACACCCGCGCCCGCGTCCGGCTGGCCATCGGCCGCCGCCCCGCACCTGACGTGCCAGAGGCCGAGGTGATCGAGGTGGCCACCCATCCGGCGCTGATCCGGCTGCTCGACGCCGGCGGCGCCGACGTCATGGTGCTCGATGGCGAGGCCCAGCCTTCCGGCGGCATGGGCGTCTGCAGGCAGGCCAAGGACGAGATCTACGACTGCCCGCCCGTGCTGCTCATCATCGGCCGTGCCGACGACGGCTGGCTGGCGACCTGGTCCCGAGCCGAGGCCGTGGTGAGCCATCCGATCGACCCGGCGGCGCTGGCCGGGGCGCTGGCCGGCCTGATGCGCCAGCGCGCGGCCGATTCCGCCGCCGCGCCAGCCTGAGCGGGAGCCGAGGTAGCGCGATGGACACTGCTCACTCATGGCCGGCGCTGCTCGGCCAGTTGATCAACGGCGAGTCGCTGACCGCCGATGCAGCCGCTTGGGCCATGAGCGAGATCATGGATGGCGCGGCAACGCCCGCCCAGATCGCGGGCTTCGGCGTGGCGCTGCGGATCAAGGGCGAGACGCCCGCGGAGGTTGACGGGTTGGCGTCCGCGATGCTCAGGCTCGCCGCGCCGCTCAGCATCCCCGGCCGCCTGACAGATCTGGTCGGCACCGGTGGTGACCGTGCCAGCACCGTAAACATCTCGACGATGGGCGCTATCGTCGCGGCCGCGGCAGGTGCGCGGATCGTCAAGCACGGCAACCGCGCGGCGTCGTCCGCGTGCGGAGCGGCTGACGTGCTCGAGGCGCTCGGCGTCGTGATCGACCTGCCGCCCGCGGCGACCGAGAAGCTGGCCCAGGAGACCGGGGTGGTGTTCCTGTTCGCGCCGCTGTATCACCCGGCGCTCCGGCACACTGCGGTTCCCCGCCGTGAGCTAGGTGTGCCCACCGTGTTCAACTTCCTCGGCCCGGTCGCGAACCCGGCCAGGCCGCATGCTCTCGCGGTCGGCGTCGCGGACCCGCGGATGGGTTCTGTCCTCGCCGGTGTGCTGGCGGGACGTGGCTGTTCCGCGCTGGTCTTCCACGGTGACGACGGGCTGGACGAGCTGACGACCACCGGACCGTCTGCGGTCTGGGTGGTGCGCGACGGACAGGTATTCGACACCAGGTTCGATCCCGCCGCGATCGGCATTCCGCGCTGCGAGTCGGCTGACCTGCGTGGCGGCGACCCGGCGCACAACGCCGCCGTGGTGCGATCGGTGCTGGCAGGCGAGCGCGGTGCGGTGCGGGAGACGGTACTGCTGAACGCCGGCGCGGCGCTGGTCGCCGAGGCCGGCGCGGCCGAGCCAGCGCGGCTGTCGCAGGCGCTCGCTGACGGTTACGCCAGGGCGGCTGAAGCCGTCGACTCCGGCGCCGCGGCAGCACTGCTCGACCGCTGGGTGCAGGCCAGCCGACGGCTGGCGAGCCTAGCCTGACGCGGGTGCGCGCGGCCCGGGACGGCCTGCCTCAGGACGACTCGGGGTAGCCGATCGAGAAGGCCGCATCCAGGTCGTGCCTGGAGTAGGCGCGGAACGCGATGTGCGTCTCCGTGTGCGTCACGCCGGCGACCTTGTTCAAATTTCCCGGGATGACGTCGCTGAGTTCGTCATGCGCACGAACCCTTACCATCGCGACCAGGTCGAACTCGCCGGTGACCGAGTAGACCTCGCTGACCTGCTCGATCTGGGCGATCGCCGCCGCCGCCTCAGGAATGCTGGCGACGTCGACCTTGATCAGGACAATCGCGGTGATCATTGCCGCCTCCCGTACCGTTGGAGCCCGCGCCCCGGCTGCGGCGATATCGTAGCGGCTCGGCGCGGGACCGCCTTCCGCAGGGACCTGGTTAGCATCGGGCGGCTGCCGGTAGACCGGCGGCCCTGGGGCGGCCCTCGGGCCGCGCGCAAGCAGGCCAAGCAGGCCGGCCAGGACGCCGGCCGTCGCCCTGGCGTCGGCAAGCGCGCGGTGGCAGGGTCCGGTGCGCACGCCGAAGTGGCCAGAGAGCGTCGCGAGCCTATGGTCGTCGACCTCGGCCGGGCTCAGCAGCATCCGGGATAGCGCGGCCGTGTCGATGACAGCGCGCGGCGGCCAGTCGATCCCGCTGTCGTGGCACGCGGCGGCGAGGAATCCGATGTCGAAGGGCGCGTTGTGGGCGACCATCGCGGCGCCGCTGGCGAACTGCAGGAACTCCGCGAGCACTGCGGCGACCGGAGGGGCGCCGCTGACCATGGCATCGGTGATGCCGGTCAGCTCGGTGATGGCCGCGGGGATCGGCACGCCGGGGTTGACTAGCGCCGAGAACTCGGCCGTCGGCCGGTGACTGCTGAGCCTGACGGCCCCGATCTCGGTGATGGTCGCCGCGTCCGCCAGCCAGCCGGTCGTCTCGATGTCGACGACAACCAGGTCACCCGCCGGCAGGAACGGCGCGGCCGGGAGCAGGCCGGAGAGCCGCGGGCCAGGCGGTGCCTCGCCCGGCAGGCAGGCCGCTGGCCTCGGCCCGGCACCGTCCCGATCGGCGGTGTGGTCCGAGCCCTCGTTCGGCCCCGGCTCGGCCGACTGCTCGCTGTCCTGTCCCGGCGCGGCCGGCGGCTGGCCGTGCTGTCCCGGCGCGGCCGGCGGCTCGCTGTCCTGTCCCGGCTCGGCCGGCTGCTCGCCATCCTGCCGCGTTGCCGCTGGCCGCTTGCGGACCATCCGCGGCCGCGCCTGTACCGGTGCGCTCACAAGGCCACGTTATTGCCGGGTACTGACACCCGGCCGGGATCGTGCGCGCGCCGCGCCGGCGGCCCGCGAGGCGTCATCGCCGGGCGCAAAAGTGCGGCGAGAGTGCGCGAAGTGGTTGAATGCGTTACTCGGGCTCACTAGTGTGGCTGACCAAGCCGATCGCTTGGCAGCCGCGTCGAGCGCGGCGGCGAGCGGCCGCTACCGAGTTCAGCGTCGACCGCGAGGTCGGCTGGCGAACCGGCAGCCCCCTGGTAGGTCGCGAACCAAGCCCGTGCGGCATAGCGAGCGAAACCCCCGAGGTGCATGGGGCTGGCCCAGGCCAGCGCCGGCGGGCAGTTGCCACAGCCCGCGCCCTAACGCCGACTTGGCAGGCAGACGGTGGAGAAGGAGCGTGCCTCGCGCGTGCATACGCCGTTGGCAGTTCGCAGGGTCATCAATCGTCGCAAACGCACCGGTTCCGGAGAAGCCATCAGCGAGCAACCGGCGGTCGGCCGCCGTCCGGCCGCGAGCCGGCTGCGGCGCGGCTGGCTGGTCGCCGTCAGCTTCGCCACCATCGGCGCAGTAGCAGGCATCGGCGGATCGGCGGCCGCGCTTCCGCAGCCGACCGTCGCCCAGGTCAAGGCCAAGCTCGCGCACCTCACCGCCAAGTCCAGCCGTCTTGGCCAGCAGTACGACCAGGTACTGCAGGAGCTATCGGTGGCGAACCAGCGACTCAAGGTGCTGAACAGGGAGACCGCGCGGTACCGCAAGACCTTTGACGCGATGCGGCACAAGATCGGCAGGCTCGCCGCGGTCGCGTATGAGCAGGGCGGTGCGTCCTCGCCGGTGGCCCTGCTGACCTCGGAGTCTCCGCAGCGGGTGCTCGACCAGTCCTCGATCTTGACCGAGCTGTCGATCGCCAACAGCTCGCAGATCCGCCTGTACCGTGCCGCCAGCCGCCAGCTCCTCGATGCGCAGCAGGCCGCGACCCGGGCCAGGGCGGGCATCTTGCAGCTGAAGCACACGCTGGCCAAGCGGATCGCGGTGCTCAACAATCTGAAGCAGCAGCAAGCGACGCTGCTCGCCCAGCTGACGCCGAGCCAGCAGCAGGGGACGGGGCCGGGTGGTGGCGGCGGCGGCAGTTATAACGGGCCGACGAGCACTCAGGCCGGCAAGGCCGTGTCCTTCGTTTACGCACAGCTTGGCTGCCCGTATGTGTACGGGGCGACCGGGCCATGCAACTCGGGGTTCGACTGCTCCGGCCTGACAAGCTCCGCATGGGCCTACGCCGGAATCGCGATCCCGAGGGTCAGCTACGACCAGATGGGCTCGCTGCCCTCGGTTCCGCTGCACACGGCTTCCGGCGCGTTCACGACGAAATACCTGCAGCCTGGCGACATCCTCGGCTTTTCCTCCAACTCCCATGTCGGGATGTACGTGGGCGGCGGATACCTGATCGATGCGCCGCTGCCTGGCAAGAACGTGGAGAAGGTCGCGTTGTCTGGCTGGTACCTGTCCGAGCTCGACGGAGCTGTCAGGCCGTAGCCGGCGCTGAGCGGCCGAGGCGGCCCGAACGAGGAAGGGTGCGCGGATGCCCGGCCTGTCCGTGGTGTTCAGCGTCAGCGCCGACGGGCGATCGGTCGCGGAGGCCCTGATCGAGGATGCGAGCGAAGCGCGGCGCTGCTCGCCGCGGCTCGAGGGGCGGGCTCCGACCTGGCCTGGGCCCACGCCGCGGCCGACCTGTCCGCGTTCGGGTTCCGCCAGACCTGGGGTTATCGCCGGCTCGAAGGGCCGTCCGCTGGCGTCGGCTCAGGCGGCCCGGCCAGCGCTGGCCAGCCGTCCGACGTCGGGCCGCTGCCTGCCGCGGAGGATTCCGCTCGATTGTGGGCCGAGGCGTTCCGCGGGCAATGGGGTCACAAGACGCCCGGGCAATGGCCGTTTGACCTGCCGGCTGGCACGATCACGCTGGCCCTGCGACGCGACGGGCGGCCGGTCGGCGTTTGCCGGGTTGAGCCAGACACCGGGCTGATCGACGGTCCGGGCCTGGTCGCCGAGTGCCGGGATGCGGCAGGCTACGCCAGCCTGCTGGCGGCGGCGCTGGCGGCGGTGCGCACCTCGTCGGCCACGCTCGAGTCCTGGGGCGACGGGCCTGACCGAGTCGAGGTGTGCGAGCGGTTCGGCCTCGTGACCGCACAGTACCGCTCTGGCTGGGAGTTCGACCTGCGCAGCTGACGACGATGGGTAGGGTAACCATCGATATGCCGAAGGTACTGATCGTCACCAACGACTTTCCGCCGCGCAGCGGCGGCATCCAGTCGTTCGTGCACGCGCTCGCGATCCGGCTGGCGCCCGGGCAGGTCGTGGTCTACGCGCCGGCTTGGGCGGGAGCGGCCGAGTTCGACGCGAGACAGCCGTTCGTCGTGGTCAGGCACCCTTCCTCGCTGATGCTGCCGGTGCCCTCCGTGGCCAGGCGGGCCAGGGCGATCCTGACCGAACACGGCTGCGACACGGTGCTGTTCGGCGCCGCCGCACCGCTCGGCCTGCTCGCGCCCGCGCTGCGCAGGGCTGGCGCGCGCCGGATCGTCGCGCTGACGCACGGCCACGAGGCGGGCTGGGCGGCGCTGCCCGGCGCCAGGTCCTTGCTGCGCAGAATTGGCGAGCAGGTCGACGTGCTGACCTATCTGGGGGAGTACTTCAGGATCCGGCTGGCTCGGGCGCTGACCCAGGCGGCCGCCGGCAAGCTGGTCAGGCTGGCGCCGGGGGTCGACAGCGAGTCATTCAGACCGGGCGCCGGCGGGGCCGCGGTCAGGGCCAGACTCGGCATCGCACCGCAGGCGCCGGTGGTCCTGTGCGTCTCCCGGATGGTGCGCCGCAAGGGTCAGGACACGCTGATCCGCGTCTGGCCCAGGGTGCTCGCGGGGGTCCGCGCCGGGCGGCCCGGCCCGCGAGGGTTGCCCGCGGACCAACTGCCGGACTCCGGCGGCATTGCCGCGGGGGAGCCCGTTCTGCTAATGGTCGGAGACGGCCCGTACGCCGCGCGCCTGCGCAAGCTGGCCCAGCGGCGGCACGTGGGCGAGTCGGTGATCTTCACCGGGCCCGTCCCGTGGGAGGACCTGCCCGCGTACTACGACGCCGGCACCATCTTCGCGATGCCGTGCCGCACCAGGCGGGGCGGCCTCGACGTTGAGGGTCTCGGCATCGTCTATCTGGAGGCATCAGCGACGGGCCTGCCCGTCATCGGCGGCGACTCGGGCGGGGCGCCGGACGCGATCTTGCCCGGTGAGACCGGCTACGTGGTGGGCGGCGGCGATGAGGCCGCGCTGACCGAGCGGCTGGTCCGGCTGCTTGGCGACCCGCAGGCGGCCGCGGCGATGGGGGAGAAGGGCGTGGCCTGGGTGGACCGGGAGTGGCGCTGGGAAATCGTGGCCGCGCGGCTCGCCGCGATCCTGGCGGGCTGAGCCCGGCGGTCAGCTGTACAGCTTCTCGATCTGGCTGGCGAAGTCCTTGTAAACGACGGCGCGCTTGACCTTCAGCGACGGGGTGAGGTGCCCGCTCTGTTCGGTGAAGTCCGTGTCGAGTATCGCGAACTTGCGAATCGACTCGGCCCGCGAGACCGCCTTGTTGGCCTCGTCGACCGCGGCCTGCAACTCGGAGTTCAGCTCGGAATCGGCCGCCATTTCGGCCAGGGTGGCGCTCGCGGGCTTGCCGTGCCGCTGCTTCCACGCTTCGAGCGCCTCGGTGTCCAGGGTGAGCAGGCTGGCGATGAACGGGCGGTTGTCGCCGACGACCAGGCACTGGCTGATCAGCGGGTGCGCCCGGAGCCTGTCTTCCAGTACGGCGGGCGCCACGTTCTTGCCGCCCGCCGTCACGATCAGTTCCTTCTTGCGGCCGGTGACGCTGAGGAAGCCCTCATCGTCGAGCGAGCCGATGTCGCCCGTGTGCAGCCAGCCGTCCGCGTCCAGGGCCTCGGCGGTCGCCGCCTCGTTGCCCCAGTAGCCGCGGAACACGATCGGGCCGCCGATCAGGATCTCGCCGTCGTCCGCGATGCGGATGGTGGTGCCCGGGATCGGCAGGCCGACCGTGCCGATCTTGTTCCGGCTGGGCCGGTTCACGACCGCGGCCGCGGAGGTCTCGGTCAGGCCGTAACCCTCGAGCACCGTGATGCCGGCCCCGCGGAAGAAGTGGCCGAGCCGCTCGCCGAGCGGCGCTCCGCCGGAGATCGCGTATCGAACCCGGCCGCCGACCGCCGCGCGGAGCTTGCCGTACACGAGCCGGTCGAAGAGCGCGTGCCGTAGCCGCAGGGCTGGACCGGCGCTCACACCGCTGGAGACGCCGGCATCCGCCGACCCGGCGCCTGCCCGGCTGAAGGCGATCGCCGTGTCCGCCGCTGCGCGGAAGATCGTGCCCCTGGCCTTGCTGGCGGAGGCCTGCTGCTGGGCGGAGTTGTACACCTTCTCGAAGACGCGCGGCACCGCGAGGAGGAAGGCGGGCCTGGTCTCTGGCAGGCCGCGCGCCAGCGTCGACGCGTCCGGCCAGTGCTCGATGATGGCACCGCCCTCGATGCAGGCGACCTGGATGATCCTCGCGAACGAGTGCGCGAGCGGCAGGAACAGCAGTGTCGAGGACCCTTCGTCCCTGAAGAGATCGTGCAGCGCGCCTTGGACCGCGTTCCGGCTGCCAGAGAGCAGGTTGCGGTGCGTCAGCTCGCAGCCTTTGGGCCGTCCCGTGGTGCCCGAGGTGTAGATGATCGTGGCGAGATCGTCCGCCGTCCTGACTGCCATCCGCTGGGCCAGATCGTCGTCGGTGACGCTGGATCCGCCGGCTGTCACCACTCCGATCGTGTCGATCAGCCAGATGTTCTCCAGGCTGGGCAGCTCGCCGCGGGCACCGGTGATCGTGGCGGCATGCGCGTCGGTCTCGGCGAAGACCGCGCGGGCGCCGGAGTCGGAGAGTATCCACTGGACCTGTTCGGCCGAGGAGGTCTCATATACCGGGACGGTGACGGCGCCGACGGACCACAGCGCGTAGTCGATGAGCGTCCATTCGTAGCTGGTGCGCGACATCAGGCCGACCCGGTCGCCCGCCTGGACTCCGGCCGCGATCAGGCCCTTCGCGAGCGCCCGCACCTCGTCGACGAACTGGCGCGCGGTCACATCTGCCCACTGCTTGTCGGCCTCGCGCCTGCGCATAACGACGGCGTCCGGCATGCTGCCCGCTCGGTCGGCGATCTTGTCGGTCAGGGTGGCCGCGGTCGGGATCTCGGCAAGGGCGGGAATGGTGTACTCGCGCAAGGGGCCTCCTCGCCATCGTGCTCGTGACTCCCGGTCATTGTGGACGGTATCGCGCGGGCCGGGCCTGGCCGGCCGGGGGTGGCCTGGTCCGGCCAGGATGATCTGCTTATTGTTGGTCAATGCGGGTCCATGTGGTCAGTGACGTGCACGGCAGGACCGATGCGCTCAGGCGGGCCGGCGACGGGGCGGACGCACTGATCTGCCTGGGTGACCTGCTGCTCTTCCTCGACTACGCCGACCACTCGCAGGGGATCTTCGCCGACCTGTTCGGAGCGGAGGCGGCCAGGGAGTTCATCGCCCTGCGCACGGCGCAGCAGTTCGACGCGGCGCGGGCGATGTCCTCGAAGCTTTGGGCCGGGCTACCGGGCGAGGCCGCGGCCACGATCAACGCGGCCGTGTCGGCGCAGTACGCCGAGCTGTTCCTGGCCATGCCGACGCCGGCTTACCTGACCTACGGCAACGTCGACATCCCGCGGCTGTGGGCCGGCCACCTGCGTGCCGGACACCAGGTCCTGGACGGCGACCGGATCCAGATCGGTGGGCTGACGTTCGGGTTCGTGGGCGGCGGGCTCCGCTCGGTTTACCGGACGCCTAACGAGCTCGACGATGAAGTGTTCGCTGCTAAGGTCGAGGCCGTCGGGGCGGTCGACGTGCTCTGCGCGCACATCCCGCCCGACGTGCCAGAACTGCTGTTCGATACGGTCGCCCAGCGGATGGAGCGCGGCAGCCAGGCGCTGCTCGATGCGGTGCACAAGACCCAGCCGCGGTATCTGCTGTTCGGACACGTCCATCAGCCGCTGGTGGACCGCCTCACCATCGGCAGCACGCAGTGCGTGAACGTCGGTCATTTCAGGGCCAGCGGTACCCCGTACGTGCTGGAATGGTAGGCCTTACCGGCAGGGGAGGTACGCTCCGAGCATGGCCGACAAGACAAGCTCGACCATGACGATCGAGGCGCCGCGGCCGGTCATCATGGCGGTAATCGCAGACTTCGCCGCGTACCCGAAGTGGGCATCGGGCGTGAAGGCCGCCGAGGTTCTCCAGGCCGGGCCGGACGGCTTCGCCGACCGGGTGCGTTTCACCATCGACGCGGGAGTGATCAAGGACAGCTACGTCCTCGGCTATACGTGGGACGGCGACGACGGGGTGCGCTGGGAGCTTGCTGAGCGCGGCACCGCTATATCAGAAATGTCGGGCGCCTACCTGCTGGCGGCGGCGGGCGGCGCGACTAAGGTGACCTACGAGCTAGCCGTAGGGCTGGCGATTCCGATGATCGGGTTGCTGAAGCGGCGAGCCGAGAAGACGATCATCGACACTGCGCTGAAGGGCCTGAGAACCCGGGTGGAGCAGGCCGTCGGCGAGAGCGGTGGTGGCAGATGACCGATCCGGGTGACGAAGCTCAGCGGAACGAAGGACGCCGGGCGGGCGGCCCGCGCGCGGGCGGGGCTCCTGGCGACTGGGAGCAACGGGCAGCCGGGCTGGCCAGCGAGATCCAGCGCTGGCTGATCAGGACCAGCGCGAGGAACATGCGCGACGAGCTTGGCGGCCAGGTCAAGAAGGCCCTGCGCGGGGCGCCGCGCGAACCTGGCGACACCTGGGCCACGGCCACGACCGAGCCGCCGCACGCGGCCGACGAGGCGCCCGAGTGCGCGTGGTGCCCGGTCTGCCGTGCAGCCAGGCGGATCTCGCGGGCCAGAGAGGGTGGCGACAACCGCGGCGGGCCACGGATCTCTGATGCGGCGGACGTGATGGCTGCGGCGGTCAAGGAGGCGCTGTCCGGCATCGACTCGATCTTGTCCTACCGGCCGACCGGGACGGGGTCAGCCGCCGGGTCAGGCGCCGGGTCAGCCACGGGGCCAGCGGCCGGGCCGACCGACCGCGAGGCTGGCGACCAGTCAGGCGATCAGTCCGCCGACCGGTCTGCGGGCCGGTCCGCCGACGACTGAACGAGAGAGCCTGAGGATGAGCCTGGCCATCGGGGTTGACGTCGGCGGCACCAAGATCGCGGCGGGCGTGGTCGATGAGAAGGGCGCGATCATCGAGATGGTCAGGCGGCCGACCCCCGCCGCGAACGCCTCCCTTACCGTCGAGATGATCAGCGATGCGGTGAAGGAGCTGCTGGCCAGGCATGAGGTCGACGCGGTTGGGATCGGCGCGGCCGGCTTCATCGAGGAGAGCGGATCCACGGTTGTGTTCGCCCCTAATCTTGCCTGGCGCAACGAGCGGGTGGCGCGCCAGGTCGAGGACCGCACCGGCCGGCCCGTGGTGGTGGAGAACGACGCCAACTGCGCCGCATGGGCAGAAGCCAAGCTCGGCGCGGGCCGTGGTCACGATCACGTCATGGTCATCACCATCGGCACCGGGATCGGCGCGGGCATCGTGCTGAACGGTGAGCTCTACCGCGGCCGGTGGGGGATGGCGGGCGAGCCTGGCCACTACCGCGTCGTGCCGGACGGCCGGCTCTGCGGCTGCGGTAACCGCGGCTGCTGGGAGCAGTATGCGAGCGGCAGCGCCCTGGTCGCCGAGGCCCGTGAGTTCGCCAGGCGCTCGCCGGGCGCGGCGGTGCGGCTGCTGCAGCTCTCCGGCGGAACCCCGGAGGGGATCAAGGGGCCTGAGGTCACCGCCGCCGCGCGGGAGGGTGACGCCGCCGCTTTGCAATGCTTCGACATCATCGGCCGCTGGCTCGGCGAGGGGCTCGCCGACCTGGCGGCGATACTCGACCCCGGCTGCTTCGTGCTTGGTGGCGGCGTGTCGGAGGCTGGTGACCTGCTGCTCGCGCAGACCAGGGCCGCCTTCGAGAACAGTCTGACCGGCCGGCAGTACCGGCCGCACGCTCCGGTCGTCCTGGCCGAGCTCGGCCCGGAGGCAGGGATGATCGGAGCGGCCGACCTAGCCAGGCTGCAGCGGGCGGACTAAGCGGCGGCTGAGCGCCCGCCGAGTGCCGGCCAGGCGCCGGCCGAGCGCGGGCCAAGGGCCGGCCTAGCTAGACGACCGCGCCCTGATCGGGCCCATCGCGGCGGGACGGGCCGTCGCCGAGCCTGGAAACCAGGATCACGAAACCGGACACGAAGGCGACGATCGCGGCTAGCTGAGCCCAGCCGGAAACCTCCCAGCCGAGGGTGGTCGCGATGAACAGGTATCCAGGGCCGCCGAAGAGCGCCGCCCACGCGCCCTTGGCGACAGGGTCGAGCTTCGGCAGCGGCGGAACCTCTGGAGGCACGTAGCGTTCGTCCGCGTCCTGGTCATCCTGGTCGCCGAGAAGCCGGAAGCCGAGGTCGGGATGGGTAGTCTCGCCGGCCGTATCGTCGTCGGAGGACCGGTGCCCGTCAGCCGGCTCGACGAAACTGAAGCTGGCCGGCCTGATGACGCGGCCGCGGTTGGCGGGCGGACCCGCGGTTCCCGGGGCCGCCGTGTTCTCGCTGCCTGCCGGGTCTGCGCCGCCGGACGGTGACCCGGGGTCTGCGCCGGCGGACGCTGACCCGGGTTCGGCGGCGTCGTCAGGTGCGGCGTGGGCCGGGTGGAGGTTCTCGCGATCGGGCCATGGGGCATTCGCCGGGTCGATCGCCGACGGCAGCTCAAGCCTGGCAACCAGATCGCGCCAGGCAGCCTGATCGCCGCTTTGATCCCTACTAGTGTCGCGCTCCACGGTGCCCCCCGCGTCGTCGCCGGATCGTGTCTAGCCTTCTGTGCCGTGTATGCCCACCGACATCCATCCTGTCATTCCTTTCCCGCATGGCTGTGAGAACGAACGAAATCCAGGCTTCCGGCAAAGATGGCATCCGCGTCGTTGTCGAGCGTGGCGACATGGTAGCTGTCGGCGCACTCCCTGACCTCGAGCTGGCTGGCAGGCAGCGCCTTGCGCAGGATCTCCAGGCTGGCCGGGCCGACAACGTGATCTTCGGGGCTGCGGTAGACGAGCGCGGGAGCGGCGACCCGGCTCAGGTCCCGCTGCGTCGTCTTCCACAGGCCGGGCAGGGTGGCCGCCGCCTTCGTCGGGGTGCGGTCGTAGGCAAGCTCGGTGACGCCGGCCTTCTTGATGTCGCTGGCGACTCCCTTCAGTGACGGAACGACCAGCTTCATCACCGGCGCGAGCAGGAACAGCTTGGTGTCGGCGGTGAGCGACGGGTTGACGAGCACCAGGCCGCTGACTGCGTTGCCGTGCAATTCGGCCAGCCGCAGGGCCAGGCATGCGCCCATCGACAACCCCATCACGAAGATCTCGTCGGATGACGCCTGGAGTTCGCCGAACGCCCTGTCCACTTCTGCGTACCAGTCCTCCCACCGGGTCCTGGCCATCTCCTGCCAGGTGGTGCCGTGCCCGGGCAATCGCGGCAGGCTGACCGTCAGCCCATCGGCCGCGAGGTAATCCGCCCAGGGCCGCAGCGACTGCGGGCTGCCCGTGAACCCGTGGCACAACAGGACGGCGGTGGGACCGCCCTGGTGGGTGAAGGGCTCCGCACCCGGAAGTACTGGCATGGCTCGTCCTCTCCGACTGGCGTGCTCGGTGTTTCGCTGGCGTGCTCGGTGTATCTCTCAGAATCGTCGCATGTCGGACCATGTTGCGCAGCCGGCGGTATCCGCCGGCCGATTGACTGGGTGCGGGTGGTACGCGCGGCGCCCGTCGCATGAAATCATGTGACGATGTTCTATTGGGTGGTCAAGGCGGTCCTCGCCCCGATCCTGAGGCTGCTGTTCCGGCCGTGGGCCGAGGGCACGGATTATGTCCCCCGGACGGGGCCGGCGATCCTGGCTAGCAACCACCTGTCCTTCTCCGACCACTTCTTCGCGCCGCTGCCGTTGCCGCGCAAGGTGGTCTTCCTTGCCAAGTCCGAATACTTCACCGGCCCCGGCGTCAAGGGTCTGTTCAGCAAGGCGTTCTTCAGCGGCGTAGGGCAGATCCCGGTAGACAGGTCGGGGGGCGAGGCCAGCGAGCGGGCCCTGGCGACCGGCCTTCGGGTGCTGGCCGGCGGCCAGCTGCTCGGCATCTACCCGGAGGGAACCCGCACTCCGGACGGGCGCCTCTTCCGCGGCAAGACCGGCGTCGCCAGGCTCGCGCTAGAGGCCCGAGTGCCGGTGATCCCGTGCGCCATGGTCGGCGGCTTCGAGTTCCAGCCGCCGGGGAAGATCACGCCGCAATTCAAGGTCCGGCCTGGAGTCCGGTTCGGCAAGCCGCTCGACTTCTCCAGGTACTACGGGCTTGAGACGGACCGGATCGTGCTCAGAGCGGTCACCGACGAGATCATCTACGAGATCATGAAGCTGTCTGGCCAGGAGTACGTCGACGAGTACGCGGCTCGGCATAAGGCACTCCAGCAGGCCGCGAAGCGGGCACAGCGCCAGGAGGCCAAGGCGGCCGCCGCGCCTGCTGCGGCCGTGGCGGCGGCTGCGGGAGCGGAGGCTGCCGGGGCGGATGCTGCGGGGGCGGATGCTGCCGGGGCGGATGCGGCCGGGGCGGAGGCTGCCGAGGCGCCTGGTGCCGCGGACGGAGCATCGGGCTCCGCCGATGGGGCTTCGGGTGCTCCGGACAGAGCTTCGGGAGCTCCAGAAAGAGCTGCGGACGATGTATCCGGATCCGTAGATGGGGTGGCGTCAACTTCGGTTGATGCGGCTCCGGGGTCGGTGAGCTCGGTTCCGGGGCCAGTGGATTCTTCTCCGGCCTGAGTGCGCCCATCCCCGGGCTGGCCTAGGCCCGGCCTTGGCTTGGTGTGGTTGGCGCGGTCTCTCTTGGTCTTGACTAGTCGGCCTTGGGCAGTCGGGAGCGACCTCGCCGGCTTGGCATGGTCTGGCTTGGCCTTGACCGGTCTGCCTTGGCCTTGACAAGTCGGCGTTGGGCATTGGGGAGCGACCCCGCTTGCTTGGCACGGCTCTGCCTCCGGGTCCCAAATGCCTCAGCAGCACCAGATGGCGCGCTAGCCACAAGAGTTCCTAGTTGGCCGAGATCCTTGCCGGATGAATGGACCTTTCATCCGGGAAAACAGTGATGAATGGTCCATTCATCGATCGCGCATTCGGGTCAGCATTCGGGTAAAAGGTACGATACATATGAAACATCCGGGCCGCTGCGGGCTGCTTGGCATAGCGCGCCTTGCCTGCGGGTCGCTGGCGGGATCTGGTGTCGGCACTGGCTGACAAGGTGCATTCATGGATGCTCAGTCAGCTCTCGATCAGGTTCTCAAGCATCAGCATTTCGTCATCACCAGGAAGCAGGCACTCGACTGCGGACTGCATCATGATGCCCTGCATCTCCGGACACGGCCTGGCGGTAGGTGGCAGCCGATCTTGCCTGGCGTATATATCGCGGTAACCGGCACCCCGACCGCCGATCAGCTGGATGCGGCAGCTCTGCTCTATGCCGGCCCTGGTGGCACACTGACCGGGCCTGCGGCGTTACGCCGGCACGGGCTGCGTACGCGGTCGGAGATCACAGATGTCCTCGTGCCGGCGAGCCGCCGGCGGCAGAGCGCTGGCCACGTCGTCTTGCATCGGACGACCCAGCTGCCGCCGTACGTCTGTTACGCCGGTCTGATCCAGTACGCGATGGCGGCGCGGGCTGTCGCGGACTCAGCCCGTTTCGTGCGCGAGCTAAGTGAAGTCAGGGCGGTCGTCGCTGCGGCAGTCCAGACCCGGCGGTGCACGGTCGAGCAGCTTGAGGAGGAACTGAGCAGCGGGCCGGTGCGTGGATCGGCGTTGCTGCGTGCGGCGCTGGCTGAGGTGGCTGCGGGCGCGAGGTCGGGGCCCGAGGCCGAGCTTATGGATCTGATCAGGCGGGCGGGCTTGCCGGCGCCGCAGCTGAACGCGCTGCTCTACATCGGGAACGAACTAATTGCCAGCCCCGATGCCTGGTGGAAAGATGCCGCGGTAGCGGTTGAGGTCGATTCGCGGGAATGGCATCTGTCGCCAGAAGACTGGGCGAACACGATGCGCCGGCACGACCGGATGACCGCGGCGGGAATCCTGGTGCTCCACTTCACGCCCCGCCAGATCCGTACGGAGCCGGCGGAGGTGATCGCCACGATCAGGGCCGCGCTCGGCAATCGGCGCGGTCAGCTCGCCGGGTCGATCAGGACCGTCCCGCCGGCCTGACCTTCTGGCCACGGCAGGCCAGATCCATGCCGTCAGGCAGGTGCCCCAGGCCGGCGTCTCCAGGCCGGCGCCCAGGCCGGCGCCCAGGCCGGCGCCCAAGGCCGACGCCCAAGGCCGACGCCCAAGGCCGACGCCTCCAGGCTTGCCCGGTGCCTCCAGACCGGCGCCTTCCGGGGCGGCGCCTCCACGGCCTGCGCCACCGGACCGGCGCCTGCAGGCCGGTGCCCGGGCGCGTGCCTTCATGCCAGCTGCTTCAGCAACGGTTCTTTAGCAAGGTATCTTGATAAAGAAACCTTGTGCAAGATACCTTGTTGGATATGAGGGATTCAGCGGCCAGCCAGGACCAGCACGACGTTCGGGCCCGCAAGCAGCAGGATGGTCAGGCCCGGCAGCAGGCTAGCGAGACCAGGAATGACCCGCTTGCCTTGCGGGCTCTGGCGCACCCGGTCCGCTGGAAGCTCATCGACTTGCTGGGGAGCGAAGGCTCGGCAACGGCGACCCACTGCGCCGACGTCCTCGGCGAGAGCGTCGCGAGCTGCTCGTATCACCTCGGAATACTCGCCAAGTACGGCTACATCGAGCTTGTCCCCGACCAGGCGGGCCGGGAGAAGCCGTGGCGGCTCGCGAGCTACCGCCAGGAACTCTCCGGCGAGGGACTCGGTATCGAGGGAGAACTCGCGGCCGAGGCGGCGACGGAAGTCTTCCTAGACCACGAGCTTGCACGGATCAAGGACCGGTGCCGGAGACAGAGTCTCGAGCCGGTCGAGTGGCGCGAGGCATCCTCGCTGCTCGGCGCCTCGGTTTGGGTGACAGCTGCCGAACTGCGCGAGATCAGCGAGCAGCTGACCGAGATTGCGGTGCGGTACACGCACAGGTTGACAGAGCCCGGATCGCGTCCGGAGGGCGCCCGCGAGGCGCGAGTCTTCTTCAGCGCCTCGGTCGCGCCAGCGTCGGGGACACCGGTTGCGCCCCCGCTGCCCGGTTCGTCGGCCGGAACGGCTGAGCGGTGAGCGGCGCATTCGGTCGGGTAATCAGGGGCCGGGGTAATCAGGGGCCGGCCGCGCCCGCTGCCCGGTTCGTCGGCCGGAACGGCTGAGCGGTGAGCGGCGCACTCGCCCGGGTCATCAGAGACCGGGCGTTCAGAGGCCGGGCGTTCAGGGACCGGGCGTTCAGAGGCGGGGCATTCGCAGATCGCCGGTTCCGCCGGCTGCTCGCGGGCCAGACCTTGTCCACTTTCGGTGACACGGCCCTGTACCTCACCCTGGGCATCTGGGCCAAGTCGCTCACCCACAGCAACGCGGCGGCGGGCGGCGTCTTCCTTGCGCTCGGCATCCCGGCTTTGTTCGGGCCGCTGGCCGGCCATCTGGCCGATGTGCTGCCGAGGCGGCCACTGCTGATCGGTGCGAACGCCGCCACGGCCGTGATCGTGCTGTCGCTGCTTGTTGTGCACTCACGGGCTCAGCTCTGGATCATCTACTTGGTCGCGTTCTGCTACGGGATCTCGTTCAGCGTGGTCGGCAGCGCGAGCGCCGGCTTGTGCAAGGACATGCTGGCGGGCCGGGATCTGGCGGCGGCCAACGCGGCGTTGCAGTCGGCAGGCGTGGGCATGCGGATCGTAGCGCCGCTTGCGGGTGCCGGGCTGTTCGTAGCGTTCGGCGGCGGGGCGGTGGCCGTTCTTGATGCCGTGACGTTCGCCGCGGCCATCGCCGCGCTGGCATCGATCCGGGTCGCGGAGTCGCGGCCGGCGGCCGAGGCGATACTGCCCAGGACCGCCGAGGGCAACCGTCAGTGGGGACGCGTGACAAGGTTCACGCGGAACTTGTCGGCGGGCTTCCGGCATCTTCGCTCGGTCCCGCTGCTGTTGCAGGTCACCGTCGTGACCGCCTGCGCGTTCAGCGTGATCGGGCTGAACGAGACGATCATCTTCGCCGTAATCGGCCAGGGCCTGCACCGGCCGCCGTCCTTCTTGGGCGTCCTCAGCGCCGTGCAGGGCGTCGGCGCGATCGCCGGCGGGCTCGCCTTGGCTCGCATGCTCCGCTGGCTGGGATCGGCCCGCGTCGTCGGGCTCGCGCTGGCCTGGTTCAGCGTCGCGTCGGCGGCGCTCATCACCTCCTCGCTGCCGCTGTGCCTGGCTGCGACAGTCGGCGACGGCATCGGGCTGGTCTGGCTTCTGGCCGCCGCCACGACCGCGACTCAGCGGTACAGTCCGCCGCGGCTGCAGGGCCGCGTCAACGCGGCCTTCATGATGCTGATCATCACACCGCAGACGGTATCGATCGCCGCCGGGACCGTGCTGATCTCGGTTGTCGACTACCGGCTGCTGCTAGCTGTCGTGGCCGTGGCGATCGGCGGATGCGCGCTGGTTCTGCTGATTCGCCCCGCACCCGAGCCAGCCGACACCTACGCCGACACAGACACCGACGCCCTCGCCGACGCGGACGCCGACGCACGATCCGCGGAGGCCGCGGCTGCCGGGTTGGCCGGGCTCGACCCGGCTGCCACGTCGGCCTGAGCGGCCCTAACCGCCCGCGGCGCTATCCGCGGCGGGCGCAGCCCAACCCAGGGACCTGCGCACGGCCTCCCGCCAGCGGCGGTGCGCTGAGTCGTCGCGCTGCCCCGGTTCGAACCGCCGGTCGAGCCGCCAGGTCGCGGCGAGCTCGCCGGTCGACGACCAGACGCCCGTGGCGAGCCCGGCGAGAAACGCGGCGCCGATCGCGGTGGTCTCGGCCACAACCGGCCGCTCGACGGGTGCCTGCAACTGGTCGGCCTGGATCTGCATCAGCAGGTTGTTGGCCGCCGCGCCGCCGTCCACGCGCAGCGGAGCGGCCGCCCGGCCCCGGCCCCGCCGACCCCGCCCCCGCCGACCCCGGCCCCGCCGACCCCGGCCCCTGCCTCCGCCTCGGCGGTCATCACGTCGACCACATCCCGCACCTCGAACGCGATCGCCTCCAGCGTGGCCCTGGCCAGATGCGCGGCTGTCGTTCCCCTGGTCAGGCCGAAGATGGCGCCCCTGGCGTCGGGATCCCAGTCCGGCGCGCCCAGTCCGGTCAGCGCGGGCACGAACACGACCCCGCCCGAGTCGTCCACCGAGCGCGCGAGCGCCTCGCTGTCCTCGGCGCGTTGCAGCACGCCCAGACCGTCCCGCAGCCACTGGATCGCCGCTCCCGTGACGAACACCGATCCCTCGAGCGCGTAGGTCAGCTTGCCGCTGTCGTCCATCCATGCCACCGTCGACAAGAGCCCGGCTCGCGACCTGACGATCTGCGATCCCGTGTTAGCGAGCACGAACGACCCGGTGCCGTAGGTGCACTTGCACGCCCCCACCGCGAAGCAGGCCTGGCCGAACAGGGCCGCCTGCTGGTCACCCGCCACACCGCCGATGGGCAACGAGAGCCCGAGGAACGCCTCGGGGTCGGTATGCCCGATAACCCCGGTCGAGGCCGTGACCTCGGGCAGGGCATGCGGCGGCACGCCAAAGAGTTCGCACAGCTCGGCGGACCACTGCCCGGCCTCGAGATCGAACAGGAGCGTCCGTGACGCGTTCGACGCGTCGGTCACATGCCGTCTCCCGCCGGTGAGCCTGGCGATCAGGTACGAGTCGACGGTGCCAACCGCCAGCGATCTGTCGGTCACACCGGACCAGACCTCGGCAGAGTTCCTGGCGAGCCAGGTGAGCTTGGTCGCGGTGAAATAGGGATCGATCCGCAGCCCCGTGAGCTCGGCGACCCGGTCTTCGTGGCCAGCGTCGCGCAATTCAGCGCAGATCCTGGCCGTGCGCCGGTCCTGCCAGACGATTGCCCGGTGCGGCGACGTCAGCGTGGCCGAATCCCAGACCACCGCCGTCTCGCGCTGATTGGTGATACCGACACAGCTCACCGGCTCCGACACGTCGGCCGCGGCTCCGAGCGCCTGACCGCACGCGGCCAGTGTGGCCTGCCAGATCTCCTCGGGGCGTTGCTCGACCCAGCCTGGCTCAGGGAAATACTGGCTGAACTCCGAGTAACCGCGGCCTGCGACGCTGCCATCGGCGGCCACGATAAGGGCGGTGACGCCGGTCGTGCCGGCGTCGATAGCGAGGACGCTCATGGGGAATAGTCTGGCCTGCGAGCAACGAGGTTATCGAGCACGGTGACTATTCGGCGGCCGGGCCATCGGGCACCAAGACGTCCGAGAATATTGCGGAGGGAACACAGATGCGCGTCGGAGTTCTGACCGGAGGCGGCGACTGCCCGGGCCTGAACGCGGTGATCCGCGCGATCGTGCGGACCGGCACATTCGATCACGACGCCGAGTTCATCGGATTCCGTGACGGCTGGCGCGGACCGCTTGAAGACGACACCCAGGCGCTTGACGTGCCCGCGGTCCGCGGCCTGCTGCCCCGCGGCGGCACGATACTCGGCTCATCCAGGACGAACCCGCTCTCCGACGCGGCCAGCCAGGACGGCAAGACTGGCCTCGAGCGGATCAGGGCGAATCTGGTCAGTCTTGGCGTCGACGCGCTCATCGCGATCGGCGGCGAGGACACCCTCGGCGTGGCAGGCCGGCTCTGCGACAGTGGCGTCAACGTGGTCGGGGTGCCCAAGACGATCGACAACGACCTGGGCGCGACCGACTACACCTTCGGCTTCGACACCGCGGTCAACATCGCGATGGAGGCGATCGACCGGCTGCATACCACGGCGGAGAGTCACCACCGGGCGCTGATCGTCGAGGTGATGGGGAGGAACGCGGGCTGGATCGCCCTGCACGCCGGGCTGGCGGGCGGCGCCAATGTGATCCTCATCCCCGAGCACCCGTTCGACATCGAGGAAGTCTGCAACTACGTCGAGAAGCGCTTCGAGACTCGGTACGCGCCGATCGTGGTGGTCGCTGAGGGTGCGCACCCCAAGACGATCAGCAGCACGGCCGTCGTCGCCGACACTATCGACGCCTTCGGGCACACCAGGTACGGCGGCGTCGGCCAACTTCTCGCGGAGGAGATCGAGCGCCGCACCGGCAAGGAGGCCCGCGCCGCGGTGCTCGGGCACATCCAGCGCGGCGGCACGCCGACGGCCTTCGACCGGGTGCTCGCGACCAGGTTCGGCATCCACGCGATCCGCGCGGTCGCCGATGGCGCGTTCGGCATGATGGTCGCCCTGCGGGGCACCGACATCGTGCGGGTGCCGATCGCCGAGGCCGTCCGCGAGCTGAAGCTGGTGCCGCCCGAGCGCTATGCCGAAGCGGAGGTCTTCTTCGGCTGATCGCGACCTGGCGCGCGGCCGCCCCAGCCGACCGCCCCAGCGGGCTGCCTACGCCCGCGCCTGCCTGGCCCGGAAGGCCGCTGCCTTGACCCGGTTCTGGCAGGCGCTCGAGCAGAATCGCCTGGTGCCGTTCCGCGAGGTGTCGACGTAGACCCGGTCGCAGTGCTCCGCGGTGCACACTCCGAGCCGGCCGTGCAGGTCGCTGCCGAGCACCACGGCAAGCCCGGTGGCGCAGCCCGCCGCCCAGCCGGTGACGAGCGAGTCGTCCGCACCGTGAAAGTGCAGGTGCCAGGGCTCGCCATCGTGCCGGTCGAGGCGCGGCCTGGCGCCGGTGAACGCGAGCAGCGCGTTGACCGCTGCCGCGGCCTCGTCCAGCTGGCCGGCGGCGGCCGAGCAGAACACGTCACGCAGCGCGCCCGCGATCATGCCGAACTCCGCCGCCTCATCCGGCGTGACGTCGCGGGTGTCCCGCAGCCCGGCTCGCAGCGCCGCGGTCACCACGGCGGCAAGCTCGCCGCCGTCCGGCGGCGCGAAGGGGCGGCCACGCGCATACCCCGGGGTGAGTGCGTTGACCAACTCGACGGCCACCGTGACCACCGCGTCCATGTGACTACTGAAGTTCACTTGACCAGTGACGCTCTCGCTCGTAGGTTGTGACTGTCGCAGGTTGTGACTGTCGAAGTGATAATAGCCAGTAACGAAGACTCGAGGACGGACTGATGACGGGAACGCTGACCCCGGAGGCGGCGGCCGCCTGGATCGAACGGTGGGACGCTCAGCAGCAGGCGTACCTGCCCGACCGGGAAGAACGCTTCATCGCCCTGATCGATGCGGTCCAGGAGTGCGCAGGGCGGCCCGACCCGCTCGTGCTCGATCTGGGCTGCGGTCCGGGGTCGCTCGCGGTCAGGCTGCTCGGCCGGCTCCCAGAGGCGGAGGTCGTCGCCATCGATGCCGACCCCTTGCTGCTTGCGCTCGGCGAGGCGGCCTGGGCCGGCCGTCCGCCGCAGGCCGGTCCCGACGGCGCGGGCGGCGTACGGGCGGGCAGTCCGCCGCAGGCCGGTCCCGACAGCGCGGGCGGCGTACGGGCGGGCAGTCCGCCGCAGGCCGGTCCCGACAGCGCGGGCGGCGCGCGGGTTGGCTCACTGCGGTTCGCGGATGCGGACCTGCGCCTGGCCGACTGGTCTGCCGCACTCGGGCTGGAGCGGCTGGCCGACGCGGCGGTCAGCACGACAGCGCTGCACTGGCTGCCGCCGGATGCGCTGGCGGCGATGTATGCCGAGGTTGCGACCGTGCTGCGGCCGGGCGGGCTGCTGCTCAACGGCGATCACCTGACCGAGGACGAGGCCACGGCGCCCACGCTGGCCAGGCTCGGCCGGGTCCTGAATGAGCGCGAGGAGCACCGC
This sequence comes from uncultured Actinomycetota bacterium, assembly GCA_963720595.1. GTDB lineage: Bacteria > Actinomycetota > Actinomycetes > Streptosporangiales > Streptosporangiaceae > Chersky-822. Next base: position 1,549,813 of record CAVRFY010000002.1, read on the forward strand.
CGTGCTCCCGACGGCCGGTCCGAGAGCTGGGCGGGCTGGTGGGACGCCGTGCAAGCCGATCCCGCGTTCGCCGACCTGGCCGCCGCGCGGCGGTCGCGGTCACCGGAGTCCGAGCACCACGGTTCTCCTTCCGGCCGGCTGAGCGTCCACCTCGACGCGCTACGCGCGGCCGGTTTCGCCGAGGTCGGCACACTCTGGCAGCGCGGCGACAACCGGCTGCTCTGCGCCGTGCTCGGCCCCTACTCGTGAGCGTGGAGACTTTTCGACGGCCCAGGTCGAAAGATGTCCGCGCTCACGGAGGCGGGCGTCCCGAGGCGGGCTATGGAGTTGCCAAAATATATAGGAATATTATATAAATGCGACATGGAGCTAAACCAGCCCGCGACGGACCTGCTCGAGGTGGTTGCCCTCGTCATCCGCAGTGTGTCGGACAACCGCGACCTGAGCCTGACGGCCGTGGCGGCGCTGGGATCGCTGGAGCGGCGCGGCGGGCAGCGGATCACCACGTTGGCTGCCGCAGAGGGCGTATCCCAGCCGTCCATGACCCAGCTCGTTCAGCGTCTCGAGCAGCGCGGACTGGTTGTACGGAGTTCCGATCCGTCCGACGGCCGGGTCGCCCTGGTCGCCTTGACCGACGAGGGAAGGGCGGTGCTGCAGGCTCGCCGGGCTCGCAACGCGCGCCGGATCGCCGAATTGCTGGCCGACCTGCCTGAGCAGGATGTCCAGGCGCTGGCCGACGCGCTGCACGTCGTGCTGCCCGCCATCCGCCGCCGGGTCAGCGACGAACCGCGGGCCGTCGGCGCCGCCGCCGCTCGCTAACTCACGCTTCGGCTCGCGCCCGCCCCGCCCGCTCAGGTTCGGCGCTGCCAGGGCTTGCGGGGGTACTGCTGCGGCTGCGGGGGCACTGCCGGCGTGCTTCCATCACGTGGGCGGCGGTTCAGGCGAGGGCTGGCGAGGGCACAAGGCTGCGCGGGTCGAGCAGCCCGAACTCGGACGCCATGTGCAAGTCGAACTCTTCGATCTGCCAGCCCGCGCGGAGCAGCGGCCTGGTCGCCGGGTGCGGGGCGGGCAGGCACACTCGCGCCTGGCCGGCCGCCGGATCGAGCCATGACAGCACGGCAAGCACCGCGTCGCGGGCGTCGCTGCCGTCGCTGCCGTCGCTGCCGTCGCTGCCGTCGCAGCCGTCATTGGCGTCACTGGCGCCGTGGGCGCCCTGGCCGGCCGCGACGGCGAGGTGGCTGATGCCGTACTCGGGCCCGGCGCCGCCGACGGTGCCAGCGGCCACTGTCCGGCCCCCGATGCTGGCCAGCACGCCAGAGCCGTTCGGCCGGGCGGCCCACATGCGGTGCTCGGCAGTGCGGTCGATGCCCGTCCACTCCGCCTCGAGCGCCGCGACCGTCGCCGGCTCAGCAGGCGACACCGACCAGCCGGGCGGCATCGGCAGCTGCCGGCCGTCGCCACGCAGGTACAGCAGCGGCCACCAGGCGTCCATCCCGAAGCTGGTGTAGAGCGGCAGCGCGCGGGAGTCCAGGCTGCTGAACGTCATCCGGCGCGGCTCGTCGGTCCACAGCGTGCCGAGTATCGCCCGCCCGGCACCTGTCCCGTGCGCGTCAGGGTGCACGAACAGGTCGGTGAGCATGGAGACGGCCCGCTCGCCCGACCCGATCCCGAGCGTCGCCCCGAAGCCGGTCACGGTGCCGCCGCGCTCGGCGACGAGCAGCGTGCCGTAGGCCATGAGGTGGCCGATATAGGCGGGAAATACCTCGTCCCAGTCCTCGTCCTGGCCAGTTGCCATCGCGATCGCCGTGATCGCGCCGAGATCGGCTGCCGTGGCGGCCCGGACGCCGGTCTGCACCCCCTTTGGCGACGTCATCACGCCACCCTGTCATACGCGGTCAGCAGCGGCGCACGGATTTATTTCGGCCTGGACCTGTCAGACTCTAAGGATGACCGCCTTGCCCGCCATCTCGCTTAGCGACCAGCCGCAGAGCCGCCTGAACGAGCCATGCGTCCTGCTCAAGCTCGGCGAGATCGTGCTGAAGGGCAAGAACCGCCAGCAGTTCGAGCGGCTGCTGCAGAACAACATCAGGCTTGCCGCCGCCGATCTGGGCATCAGCCTGCGGCTCTGGCAGCGCGACGGGGTGATCGTGCTCAGCCCGTCGAGCGTAGCGGAGATGACCGCCGGCCGAGACAGCCGATGCCGGCCAGGCGGCTGGTGCCCGGCAAGCGGCCGATGCCGGTCAGGCGGCCTTTGCCGGTCAGGCGCACGATGCGGCCCAGGTCGCGGCCGACCGGATCGCGGAGCGGATGCTGGACGTCATGGGCGTGGTTCGGGTCTGCCGGGCGGTCCGCGTGGCCAAGGACGCCCAGGCCGCCACCGAGACCGCCGCCGAGCTGGCGGGCGGACGGCCGGGTTCGTTCGCGGTCCGCGCGAAGCGACGGGACAAGCGCTTTGGCGTGACTTCGGCCGAGCTGGCGATTGCGATCGGTAGCCGGATACAGCGTCAGTACGGCAACCCGGTCGACCTGCGCCATCCGGATTTCACCATCCACCTCGAGGTCGACCAGTCCGAGATCTTTGTCTACGTCGACGGGCTCGCGGGTCAGGGCGGGCTGCCGGTTGGGATGAGCGGCCGGGCGCTGGTGCTGATGTCCGGCGGCATCGACTCGCCCGTCTCCGCCTACCGGATGATGCGCCGGGGCCTGTATTGCAGCTTCCTGCACTTCTCTGGGATGCCGCTGACCGGGCCTGAGTCGATCTACAAGGCGTACGGTCTGGTCCGCCAGCTTGACCGGTTCCAGCGCGGCTCCAGGCTCTACGTGGTCCCGTTCGGCCGGGCACAGCAGCGGCTGGCCAGCTCGGGCTCCGGGCGGCTGCAGATCGTCGCGCAGCGGCGGCTGATGCTGAAGACCGCGCAGGCGATGGCGCGCCGGACGCGTGCGACCGCGCTGGTGACGGGCGACTCGCTCGGGCAGGTGAGCAGCCAGACGCTGACCAACATCGCGGCGCTCGACGAGGCCGTCCGGCTGCCCATTCTGCGGCCGCTGATCGGGCTGGACAAGACCGAGATCATGGCGCAGGCGCGTCAGATCGGCACGCTGGCCCTGTCTCAGCTTCCCGACGAGGACTGCTGCTCGCTGCTGCTTCCGAAGCAGGTCGAGACCCGTGCCAGAGTCGCCGACCTGCACAGGATCGAGGCCAGGCTGGATGTGGACGAGCTCGCCGACGAGCTGGCCGCCTCCGCCCAGGAGTACCGGCCCGGCTGACCAGCGCAGGCCGTCAAGGCGCGGCCAGGACCGGTCAGCCGGTGCGGCCGAACGCCCAGATCGCCGCGCTGGCCCCGCGGTCGCCGACGCTCCACAGTGCGCCGGTTCCCGGTATCAGCGTGAGGCCGAAGACCGCGGCCAGCGAGCCGGCCAGCACCCGGGACCACCGGCCTGCGGCCGACCTGTGCACGAACCAGCCGGTGCCCGTGCCGAGAGCGGTCAGCCAGACGCCGCCGTGCCCGTCACCGGCTACCTTTACCGGGTTGATCCGCCACGGCAGCTTCGTCCTGGTCCAGCTTCCGTTCTGCAGGCGCACCAGGTACGCCGTGTTCGGGCTGCCGGTTCCCGGCTTGGTCGCGACCGCCCAGACCTTCCCCGGCCCGGTCGCCGTGATCCCACTGAACTGCAGGCCGGATAGTGCGACCGCGTGGACCTGGCGCCAGGTGGTGCCCAGGTAGCGGACGATCGAGTCCTGCGGGCTGGCGACCGATCCGATCGCCCACATGTCCGATGGTGACAGTGCGCTTGCGCTCTCGATGCCCGCGCCCGGGCCGCTGGCGACCTTAGTCCACGACCTGCCGTTGAAGTGCCAGGTGCCCAGGCCGGGGAACGCCCCGGGGCCGCCGAAGGCCCAGACGTCGTTCGGGCCGAACGCGGTGACTCCCGTGAACTCCTGGCTGAGCTGGCCTTCGTGCCATCTCCTGGCTACCGACCAGCGGGTGCCGTTCCAGTGCAGGGCGAATCCGCCCACGGCGCTGACGGCCCAGGCATCGCGCGCCGAGTCCGCGCTGGTGGCGATCATCAAGCCGGACAGGCCAGAGGGTAGGCTGGCCGGCCGCCAGACCCCGTTGTGCCACCGGGCCGCGATCGGGTGGCCGCTGCCCGACCCGCCGTTGCCGCCTGCCTCGCCGACCGCCCAGGCGCTCGCCGGGCCCGGGGCCGAGACATCAAAGTACGCGCAGCCGGTTGTCCGTGGCGCACGCGTTCCTGAAGATGATCCTCCAGCCTGCAGGACTCCCTGCCGCAACGGCCGAGGCAGGCAAGGCCGGAGCGAGGGCAGCGGCCGCGCAGGCGGCGGTGACGAATAGGGTGCGGCGGCGAGTGCTGGCCATGGCCGATCTCCGGTCTCGCGGGGCAACGAATTCGCCCTCAGCCTAGAACTCCCGCAGTCCTGGTAAAAGACCATATCAGCGAAGAATTCAGCGCACGGGTCGGTCGGCTGCAGCCCGGCCACGGGTCGGCGCAGCCGCAGGCCCGCCACGGTCGGCGCAGCCAGCCGCGGGCCGGCCACATTTTCGGCGCGCAGCCAGCCGCAGCTCAGACCGAACTGGCGACCGCCGGTTCCGGGGCCGGAACCAGGGTGCGGCCGAGCAGCGCCGGCAGCGATCCGACGATGTCGGCCAGGTCGGCGATGTCATCGCCGGCCAGTGCCTGGTCTCCGTCGCAGAGCGCCTTGGCGGGCTCGGGATGCACGTCAATGATCACGCCGTCAGCCCCGACCGCGATGGCCGCCCTGGTCAGCGGAAGCACCAGGTCGCGGCGCCCGCCCGAGTGCGAGGGATCGACGATCACGGGCAGGTGCGACAGCCGCTGCGCGACCGGCACCGCGCTGATGTCGAGCGTGTTCCTGGTGGCGGTCTCGAAGGTGCGGATTCCGCGCTCGCAGAGCACGATGTCGAGGTTGCCGCGCTGGGCGATGTACTCCGCGGCCATCAGCCACTCCTCGATGGTGGCGTTCATGCCGCGCTTGAGCATGACCGGCTTGCCGGCCGAGCCGACGGCCTGAAGCAGCGCGAAGTTCTGCATGTTGCGCGTGCCGACCTGCAGCATGTCCGCGTGCGCGCAGACTAGGTCGACGCTCGCGGGGTCGACCACCTCGGTCACGATCGGCAACCCGACCTCGGCTCTGACCTCAGCGAGGATCTTGAGTCCCGCTTCGCCGAGGCCCTGGAACGCGTAAGGAGAGGTGCGGGGCTTGAACGCACCGCCTCGGAGCAGCGAGGCTCCGGCCTGCTTGGCCATCCGTGCAGCGGCCAGCGTCTGCTCCGGCGTTTCCACGCTGCACGGCCCGGCAATCAATGTCACGGTCGACGGGCCGATCGGGACCCCGCCTACCCAGATCACCGATCGCTCGCGATGATGCTCACGGCTGACCAGCTTGTAGGGCACCGACACCCGGATGACATCGCTGACGCCGCTGCGGCTACGGAGGTTCAGCGCACCGAAGTTGTCAACGTCGCCGACCAGCCCGATGATCGTCCGCGAGACGCCGCGGCTCACGAAGGCCTCACCGCCGGCCGACCTCACCAGGTCCACGACAGAGTCAATATCCCGCTGGGTCACCTCGGGCGCCATCACGATCACCATCTCGTCCTCCTTGCCCTTGCCTTAACGACGAAGAAGCCCCCGGCCATCCGGCCGGGGGCTTGGAGTTTCATGCCGCGTGCTGCGTTAGCGCATCAGCTAGCGGGCTACCTCCCCGGTGCCGGGTGAGAAGCCGTAAAAATACACGTACGCGGGATGCACGTTGGGTAGCTTAGCGCACCCTGGGCAGTGTCCGTTGACCGGTCGCCGATTGGGGTCCCTGGGTCGAGTGACAAGATGGCTCCCGCAGTCCGAACGCGCGCTGAGGGTCAGCTGTGATCCGCGGCCGGAGCGGGAAGGGTCAGGTCAGCCGGTTATGAGGCAGCCGGGCACCGATGCGCGGGGGATCCGAGCGGGCGGCGGTGGTGCCGGTATCCGGGGTACAGACCCTGGCAGCAGCGGTGCGAGCGACGCGGGCCAGGCCGGCGTCCCAGAGCCGCGCCGGGCCGGCGAGAGCCCGCACCCGGGCCGCAATGGCCAGCCGTCGGGGCCGGAACGATCGGGGCCGGAACCCTATGGGCCGGAACCCTCTGGGCCGGAACCCTCTGAGCCGGAACCGTCGGGGCCGGATCCGTCTTGGCCAGCCGAGCGGCGTCCGAGGTTGCCGCCCGGTCAGAACGTCCAGGCCAGCATGCCGGTACTGCACTACGGGCCGGTGCCTGCCTGCAATCCGCACACCTGGGACCTGTGCGTGTACGGGGCCACCGAAGGGGGCGGGGAGCGCCGGTGGAACTGGGACGACTTCATGGCGCTGCCCAGGACCGAGATCATCGCGGACTTCCACTGCGTGACAAAGTTCAGCGTGCTCGGCATCAGCTGGCTGGGCGTGCCCGGCCGCCGAGCTGCTCAGCGCCGCGCCGGCCTCCGCAGCCGCGACGCACGTCATGATCTGGGCCGACTTCGGGTACGGCGCCAATCTGCCGCTGGACGCGTTCGCGGCGGCGCAGACCATGCTGGCGACCCATCGGGATGGCAAGCAGCTGACTCCCGAGCAGGGTTACCCGGTCAGGCTCGTGGTGCCGACGCGGTACGGCTGGAAGAACGTCAAATGGGTGCGCGCGATTGAGTACCTGACCGCGGATCGGCGTGGCTTCTGGGAGGAACGCGGCTACCACAACAACGCCGACCCGTGGCGCGAGCAGCGTTACTCCTACCAGGAATTGCCCGGCGAGGGCCCCGAAATCTGATGGCGGCGACCGGCGTCACAGGCCGCTGAAAATCCCGGTGTTCAGCGTGATGAGCGTGCCTTTCGGCTGGGTACCGGTCGGGGAGTAGCTGCCGACCGAATCGCCTGGGCCCTGGTGATTCACCGCGATCCGGAAGCCGGCCTGATGCAAGGTATCGATGGCCTGCTGGATCGACATTCCGGTGACGTCAGGAACGGGGACCCCCGGTGGCCCTGGCGAGTAGTGAACGGTGACGACTTCGCCCGCGGTGACCGGGGTATCCGGGGACGGCGACTGGGTGATGATCGTGTTGGCGGGCTCGCTGCCCGTGGCGTTCGGCACGGCGTTGATGTGATAGCCGCCCGCGGCGGCGGCCGCCTCGGCGTCCGCGACCTGCATGCCGATGAAGCTGGGCAGGCCGGGGCCCTCGCTGATGATCAGCCTGACCTTCCGGTACTGCGGGATCCTGGAGTACGCGCGCGGGATCGTGCCGATCACGAAACCGGCGGGTACGGAGCTCGACACGGCAGGCTTGTCCTGGCCGGGGATCAGGTGATGCTGGCGGAGGAACGCCTTCGCCGCGGCTTCTGACTGACCGCTGACATCGGGGACCACGCGAATATGCGGGCCGAGCGACAAGACCAGCGTCACCGCCGAGCCGGCCGCTACCTTGCGCCCTCTGGCCGGCAATGCCCTGATGACCTCGCCCTTAGGCAGCGGGTTGTACTTAGCCGGGCCGCGCTTGTATTCCAGGCCCTGGTTCTTCAGCACGGCCTTGGCCGCCGTGAGGGTCAGGCCGTGCAGCGTCGGCACCTTCTCGTACCGGCCGGAACTGAACCACCAACTCGCCAGCACGATCACCAGGACGACGGCCAGGCCGGCCGATAGGTACATCAGCCGGTGGCTGAACAGGTACCGCTGGAGCAGCGACTCGCGCGGCCGGCCGGTCGGCCTGCCGCTGTAACGGGCTCCGGCATAGGGCGGACCGCCAGGTGACCCCGGCGGAGCGCCGTAGCCGGCGAGGTCGGCTGCATCGGAGACCACGAGCGTGTGGTTGGTCATCGACTGAGAGTCGGCATGCGGCGCCGGCAGCGATTCGGCGGACTGCGGGCCGAGCGACGGGAGCGCGGACGCGCCGACCGCGCCGATCGCGCCGAGGTTAGATTCCCAGCGCTGCGGTGACGGGTAGCCGTCTGGCTCGAAGTCGAGCGCGGGCAGCGGCCCAGCGTCGTCGTCGAGCCCGAACGGGCCGGCAGCCGCAGACCGATAGGGGTGCGAGCCGGAAACCGGCTCGGGCGCCCGATAGGACCCGGAGTCCGCGGGCACGGGCGGGTAGCCGCCGAGCCCCGGCTGCGGTCCTGAGCCGTGGCCGGGCAGCCCGGGCTGCGATCCTGAGCCGTGCCTGGGCAGCCCAGGCTGCGGCCCTGAGCCGTGGTACGGGAGCCCGGGCTGCGGCACGGAACCGTGGTACGGGAGCCCGGGCTGCGGCCCGGAACCGTAGAACGGGAGCCCGGGCGGCGGCACCGTTCCGTCATAGGGCGACGGCCCGGAATGCGGCTGCGTCGCCTGACCGTAACCGGCGGGTGCCTGGTAGGGAGAGGTGCCAGGCAGCGCCTGCCCGTCCCTGCCTTCCGCGATCGCGCGCAGGAACTGGCCGGCGCTGGCGGGCCGCAGGTCGGGGTCCCTGCTTGTGGCCATCGCGACCAGCGCGTCAACGGCGCCGGAGAGCCCGCCGACGAAGCTCGACGGCGGTGGCACGACCTCGTGCACGTGCTTGTAGGCCACCGCGAGCGGGGACTCGCCGGTATGCGGCTGGATCCCCGTCAGCAGCTCGAACAGCATGATCCCGGCCGCGTAGACGTCGGTGCGCGCGTCCGAGGTGCCGCCGGCGACCTGCTCGGGCGCCAGGTAGGCGGCCGTCCCGATGATCATGCCGCCCTTGGTCTGCACCGCCCCGGCGACCGACCTGGCCAGCCCGAAGTCGGCGACCTTCACCCCGCCCGCGGTCGTCAATAGAACGTTCTCCGGCTTGACGTCGCGGTGCGCGAAGCCCGCGTCGTGCGCGGTCGCGAGGCCAGCCAGCACCCCGGTCATGATGTCGAGCGCTTCGCGGACGCCCAGCCTGCCGCGCTCGTTGAGCAGCTGGCGCAGCGTCCGGCCGGGAACATACTCCATCGCGATGTAGTGCAGCCGCTTGTCCGAGCCCTGGTCAAAGATGGCGACCACGTTCGGGCTGGACAGCCTCGCGGCCGACCTGGCCTCGCCGATGAACCTGCGCACGAACTCCGCGTCGTCGGACAGGTCAGGGTGCGCGATCTTCAGCGCGATCACCCGGTCAAGCCGGGTGTCCGTGCCGAGATACACGGTCGCCATGCCACCGCGCGCGATCCGCGAATCAACGTGGTACCGGCCGCCGAGCAGCTGGCCCACGGGCGGCGAAAGGGCGGTATCCATCGCCAACAGTGTAGGGGCAGGCTCGCCTCGCTGAACCGGTTACGGATTGGCCAACTACCCGGTCACGGGCGGGGAGGAAGGGGTGGCGTAACGCCGCCTGGGTATCCTTCCCGCCCGGAACGCTAGCCGTCCGGCGAGCACCGCCGACCGCATGGCCGCGGCCATCAGCTCCGGGTCACGGGCCCTGGTGACCGCGGTCGCGAGCAGCACGGCCGAGCAGCCGAGTTCCATCGCCAGCGCCGCGTCGCTCGCCGTGCCGATCCCGGCGTCCAGGATCACGGGCACCGAGGCGGCCTGCACCATCAGCTCGATGTTGTGCGGGTTGCGGATGCCGAGGCCCGATCCGATCGGCGCGCCGAGCGGCATCACGGCGGCGCAGCCTGCCTGCTGAAGGCGTCTGGCGAGGACCGGATCGTCGCTGGTATACGGCAGCACGGTGAAGCCTTCCGCGACGAGCTGCTCGGCGGCATCGAGCAGCTCGACGGGGTCAGGCAGCAACGTCACCTCGTCGGCGATCACCTCGAGCTTGACCCAGCTGGTGCCGAGCGCCTCGGCCGCCAGCCTGGCCGTCCGCACGGCTTCCGCGGCGGTGAAGCAGCCCGCGGTGTTCGGCAGCACCCGGATGCCGCGCTCGGCGAGCAGGTCGAGCACCGATCCAGGCGACGCGGGGTCCACCCGGCGCATCGCGACGGTGGTCAGCTCGGTACCCGAGGCGGTCAGCGCTCGACCGAGCACGTCCAGGCTCGGCGCGCCGCCGGTGCCCATGATCAGCCGCGAGCCGAACTTCTGCCCGCCGAGTACCAGCGGGTCATCGGCTATCTGCTCGCCCACGTCAGCCTCCCTGCACCGCGGTCAGGACCTCGACCTCGTCGCCGGCCGCCAGCCGGGTGGCGGCCCAGGACACCCGGCGCACCAGCTCGCCGTTGACCGCCGCGGCGACTCCGCTGGCTGCGTTCGATATCAGCGCAACAGCTCGCTCCAGTGACATGTCGTCGGCGACCTGATGCGCCGTGCCGTTGATGACTATCTCCATCTCAGCTCCTGACGTGCGAAGCGCCCGTTCCGAATCGTGCTGGGCCGAATCGTGCTGGGCCGAAGGGCGCCGCGGCGTCGTCCATAGTCCCGGTCGCCAGGAATCCGGCGATCACGTCCGCCGTCACGGGCGCCAGCAGCACGCCGCCGCGGAAGTGGCCGGTGGCTAGCACCAAGCCGGGCAGGCTGGACGGGCCGAGCACCGGCGCGTTGTCGGGAGTGCAGGGACGCAGCCCGGCGACGGCTTCGGCCAGCTGCAGCTCGGTGATGCCAGGGACGATCGCGCGCGCGTCGCGCAGCAGCTGCCACACCCCGCCCGCGGTAACCGTGGTGTCGGCCCCCATCTCCTCCTGGGTGGCGCCGAGCACGAGCTCGCCGTCCGTTCTCGGCACCAGGTAGACCGGCGATCCCTGCACAGTCCCCCGGATGGTCCTGTTGAGCAGCGAAGGAGACGAGGCGGCCGCCAGAGTTGCCTGAGTAGGCCGCAGCCGCACGATCTGGCCCTTGACCGGCCGGAGCGGAGGAGCCGCCTCCGCGGGCAGCCCGGCGATCGCCGTCGACGCCCAGCCGGCGCTGAGCACGACCTGCGGCGCGGCGACGCTCGTGCCGTCGGCCAGTTCGGCTCCGGCCGCGCGGCCGCCGTCCGTGCGCAGGCGCACCACCCGCTGCGGCAGGTGCACCACGCCTGCGGCCAGCACAGCGGCGAGCAGCGCGGTGGTGAGCTGTCGGGGATCGACTGACGCGTCGTCCTCGACGAGCAGGCCACCGCCGATCGCCGGCCCGAGCAGCGGCTCGGCCTGGCGGCATTCCCGGCTGGTCAGCCGCCGCGTCGCGACCCCGAAGGACTCCCGCAGCAGCGCGTGCTCGGCGAGCATGGCCATGTCGTCGGCGTCGTAACCGACTTGCAGCGTGCCGGTCTGGCGGAATCCGGTCGGCAGGCCGGTCAGCTCGGTGAGCTCGGCAGCGAAGGCCGGGAACCGGCGCAGCGACAGACTGCCGAGCTCGAACAGCTCGCGCTCGGCGTAGGCGGCCTCGGCGACCGGCGTGAGCATCCCGGCTGCCGCGTGTGACGCGCCGCGGCCGGGATCGGGGTCGGCGAGTGCCACCGCGATCCCGCGCTGCGCCGCGCGCCAGGCGATGGCTAGGCCGATGACGCCCCCGCCGATGATCAGGACGTCCGCCGTGCGGGCCGCACGGCCGGCCCCGGCGCTGGTCCGTGCCGCCCTGCGGTGCTCTGGCATCGCGCTCCCTTCGCCGGCATGACCCGGATCAGGTTCTGCGGTCGGCGGCTCCTCAGCCGCCCTCTCAGTCCGGTCTGCACCGGGCTCCCGCGCGTCGGTGTCCAGCTTAGTGCCCAGATACGATGCACCGGATGTGGCCGGGGCTGACCTATCGTGACGGCGGCCGCGATGAGCACCGGAGGACGAGATGACTGCCAGGCAGGCCGGGATCGTTGTCGCCGGCGGCGGCATGGCGGGCCTGCGCACTGTCGAGGAGTTGCGTGCGCTCGGCTACTCCGGCCCGGTCACGCTGATCGGAGCCGAGCACCGGCCGCCGTACGACCGGCCGCCGCTGTCCAAGCAACTGCTGGCCGGAGCGGTGGACGATACCTCGTTGCGCGCGGAACTCGGCTCGCTCGGCGCCGAGATCAGGCTCGGCGAGCGAGCGGCCCGGCTCGCCGACGGCGTGCTCGGGACCGACCGCGGCGAGTACTCCTTCGACCGGCTGGTGATCGCCACCGGAGCGCGGCCCGTCGCCCTGCCGGGTCCTGGCAGGCAGCGGTTCCTGCGCACGATCGACGACGCCCTCACCCTGCGCGACACGCTCGTGCCCGCCGCCAGGCTGGTGATCGTCGGGGCCGGCTGGATCGGGGCGGAACTGGCCACCGCGGCCGCGGCTAGGGGCTGCCAGGTCAGCGTCGTCGAGGCGGCAGGCGCTCCGCTGGCAGGCGCCGTCGGCGCGGACGTCGGCGCGCTGACCATACCGTGGTACGCCGAGATCGGTGTCGAGCTGATCCTCGGCCAGGCGGTCGAGTCGGTGCAGGACGGCGGTCTGGCCTTGGCGGGGGGAGGTTGGCTGGAGGCCGACGAGATCGTCACCGCGGTCGGGGTCAGGCCCGACGTGGCTTGGCTGGAGTCCTCGGCCGTGCGGCTGGAGAACGGGGTCGCGGTCGACGAGCAGCTGCGTTCGTCCGTCCAGGGCGTCTACGCGGTGGGGGACTGCGCGTCGTTCTGGTCCGCGCGGTTCGGCCACCGGATGCGGACCGAGCACTGGGACGGCGCGCTCCGGGCACCCGCGGTGCTGGCGGCGAACCTGATCGGCGAGGCGCGAGCCTATGATCCCGTGCCGTACTTCTGGTCCGAGCAGTTCGGCCGGATGCTGCAGTACGTCGGCGACCACCGCGGCGCGGACCAGCTGATCTGGCGCGGCGATACGAGCGGGCCGCGCTGGGCCGCGTGCTGGCTGGCGGGTGAGCGACTGCTGGCCGTGCTGACCGTCGGGCTGCCCCGTGACCTGCAGCAGGGCAGGCGGCTGATCGAGTCAGCCGCCCCCGTCGATGTTGCCAGGATTCCCGACACCGCCGTCCCGCTCCGCGACTGCGCGCGATGATCTCGCTGGCCGGCGACCGCTGTCTGCTCGCCAGACGGCTGGCCCAGCGCCGGGTTGGTTTGGCTGACGGCCGAGGTGGGGAAAGGATGTGGACGTGGCACAGATCGACCCCCCGACCGACGACATAGTCGGACATTGGCTCACCATTCCCGAAGTCGCCGAACGGCTTGGCCTGCCTGCCAGCAGGGTCAAGCAGTACCTGCGCGACCGCAAGCTGCTCGGGGTTCAGCGCCCCGACGGCTCCTTCGCCGTGCCGGCCGCGTTCCTGGACGGCGATCAGGTCGTCCGGGGCCTGCACGGCACGCTGACGCTCCTGTACGACTGTGGCTTCGGCGACGTCGAGGCGCTGCGCTGGCTGTTCACCTCGGACGAGTCGCTGCCGGGCAGCCCGATCGAGGCGATCGCGGCGCACCGCTGCAGCGAGGTCAACAGACGGGCACAGGCGCTCGCCTACTGATCAGCGGCTCGGGCTGCCATGGCAGGATGGCAGCGTGAACAGCGCAGGTGAGGCCGGTCCCGACCCGCTGCGCGCCCGGCTCGCGTCCGCGCGCCTTTACCTGTGCACCGACGCCAGGAAGCGGCAGGGCGACCTGCCCAGCTTCCTGGACGCCGTGCTCGGCGCGGGCGTGGACATCGTGCAGCTCAGGCAGAAAGGGCTGGAGGCCGGCGAGGAACTCGCGATCCTCGAAGTCTTCCAGGCGGCCTGCCGCCGGCATGGCGCGCTGCTCGCGGTGAACGACCGCGCTGACGTGGCGTTCGCGGCCGGAGCCGACGTGCTGCACGTCGGCCAGGGCGACCTGCCATCCGGCGTAGCCAGGGAGATCCTCGGCCCTGATCCGGTAATCGGCCGGTCCACGCACTCGGACGCCGAGGCAGCCGCGGCAGCATCGGATCCCGCGGTCGACTACTTCTGCGTTGGCCCGGTGTGGCCGACGCCGACCAAGCCAGGGCGGCCAGCCCCCGGTCTCGGGCTGGTCAGCTACGTCGCGGGCCTGGCCGCGACCAGGCCGTGGTTCGCGATCGGCGGGATCGGCGAGGCGGGCCTGGCCGACGTGCTCGAGGCGGGCGCCCGGCGGATCGTCGTGGTGCGGGCGATCACCGAGGCCGACGATCCAGGGGCCGCCGCCGGCCTCGCTGCCCGCCTGGCCGATCCGCGCTGACCTGCCGGGCTACAGCGCCCACGGCGGAATGCCTGCTGGCGCGCCGTCGGCCATCTTCGCCGCGAAACCGGCCCGTATTGCCACGTGGGCGGTGGCAAACTCCGCACCGGGGTTGCTGAGCAGGATCGGCGTCCCTGCCGGGACGATGGCGCAGTCACCGGGGGTCAGCGGCCGGCCGCCCTGGCTCAACGTGATGACTCCCGAAGTGACCAGGAAGACCTCGTCCTGGTCCAGCGTGTGGGCTTGGCCGGAAACCAGGCCAGGAGCGACCCTGATCTGCCAGGCACACAGTCCGGCCGAGCCGCGGCTCGGTGCCGCGTATCCGGTGAACTCGACGCCAGGAACCTCAAATCGGGGTGCGCTATCGGCGGTGATGACGTGCACTTCTCCTCCAAAATAGACAAGTGAACTTGTCCAAGCTGACTTGTCTAAGATAGACCGCATGGCAGCACAAAGGCAACCAGCCGACCTCGGGATCCTGCTCGGCGTCGCCTTTCAGGAGTTCGTGCGCGCGCTGCACGCCGCGCACGCGGCGGCGGGATTCGCGGACCTCGGGCGCTCCGACGGGTTTGTGTTCCGCTCGCTCGCCAGCGGCCCCCTGACGGTCAGCGAGCTGGCGGGCCGGCTGGAGATCACCAAACAGGGTGCCGCCCAGATCATCGAGGACATGGAACGGCGCGGCTACGTCGAGCGCCAGCCCGATCCCGGCGACCGCCGGGCCAGGCTCGTGCGGCTATCGGCGCGCGGGAAGCTGGCGCTCGCCAACGCCCGGCGGTTCCACCGCGACTACGAGCGCGGGCTCGCCCGCCGTCACGGCAGCGAAGCAGTCGCCGGACTGCGCGCGATGCTTGAGGCGATCGCCGGCCCGGAGCAGAGCGTCGATCCCCGGATGCGGGCCTTCTACCTCTGAGCTGCGTGTCTCTGAGCTGCCTGTCTCTAAGCTGCCTGTCTCTAAGCTGCCGCCATGTCAGTCGGTCCGCGAGGTCGCGGCGATGGCCAGGTCGGCGAGGGCGGACTTCGACTCGGGCGTGATCGGCGCCGTGCCAAGGGCGGCCAGTGCCTCCTTGACGTTCCTGTCGATCATCGCCTCGCACTCCGCCAGCGCGCCGGTGCCGGTGATCACCGCCCTGACCTGCTCCGCGCGCGCGTCGGTGAGCCGCGGGTCGCCGACCGCGCTCGCGAGCACCGCCGCCTGCCTCGGGCTGGCCCGCTCGCCGGCGATCGCGAGCATGACCGTCCGCTTGCCTTCGCGCAGGTCGTCGGCGACCGGCTTGCCGGTCCTGGCGGGATCGCCGAAGACGCCGAGTATGTCGTCGCGCAGCTGGAACGCGATCCCGATTGGGATCCCGTAGCCGGTGAATGCCCGCCGCGGGTCAGGCTGGCCCGCCCGGTCGCCGCCAGTGCTGCGAGCGAGCTCGGCGCCCAGCTGCAGCGGTCGCTCGACGGTGTACTTGGCGGACTTGTAGGTGACTACTCGCAGTGCACTGGCCACGCCGGACGCGCCCCCCGCGCCAGATGCCTGCCCGACCAGGTCGAGGAACTGGCCGGAGAATACCTCCGTGCGCATGGCGTCGAGCTCGGCGAGGCCGTGCCAGACCGCGGCCGGGGCTAGCCCGCTCGCCCTGAGCAGCTCGTCGGTCCAGGCCAGCAGGAGATCGCCGATCAGGATGGCCGCGCCGGCGCCGAACTCATCGGGTGAGCCACGCCAGCCCGCGGCCGCGTGGCTGGCCGCGAAGCGGCGGTGCACGGCAGGCTGGCCGCGGCGGGTGTCGCTCGCATCCATCACGTCGTCATGCACGAGCGCGCTGGCATGCAGCAGCTCGAGCGCGGCCGAGGCTGCGAAGATCTCGCTGCCGTCCTGGCCGCCGCACCCGCGCCAGCCCCAGTAGCAGAACGCGGCCCTGAGCCGCTTGCCGCCAGCCAGCAGGTCGGCGATCGCGTCGACGCAGGGCAGCAGGTCGGAGCTGATCGCGGCCAGGTCGCGGCGCTGCCGTTCGATGAACTCGTCCAGCGCGCCGCCGACCTCGGTCCTGATCCTCGTCATGTCCGCTGCGCCAACCGACATGATCGTGACCCTAGCTCCAGCGGGACCTGGCCGGGCCGCCGGGCGGCGACGGACGCGGGCGCGCCTCGCGCTGACCGGGTCGGGATAGCCTGTGTCAATGGCTACCCGGCTGCCCCAGCAAGCCTCGCTGATCAGGGACCTTCTGGCCGCTGGCGGCAGGTCGTTCTCGTTCGAGTTCATGGCGCCGAAGACCGACGCCGACGAACAGCAGCTGTGGCTGGCGATCAGGCGGCTCGAGCCGCTGCGGCCGACGTTCGTCTCGGTCACCTACGGAGCTGGCGGCACGACCAGGGACCGGACCGTCAGGGTCACCGGCCGGATCGCCGAGGAAACGACCCTGACGCCGGTCGGGCACCTGACCGCGGTCAGTCACTCGGTAGGCGAGCTCAGGCACGTGGTCGGCTCGTATGCGGCCGTCGGCGTCCGGAACGTGCTCGCGCTGCGGGGCGACCCGCCGGGCGATCCGTCGGCCGACTGGGTCGCGCATCCGGACGGGCTCGAGCACGCGGCGGATCTCGTCCGCCTGGTCAGAGGCGCAGGGGACTTCTGCGTTGGGGTGGCGGCCTTCCCCGAGGGACACAACCAGGCCGACAGCAGGCGCTCGGACATCCGGTACTTCATCGAGAAATGCGACGCGGGCGCGGACTTCGCGATCACGCAGATGTTCTTCTACGTCGAGGACTACCTGCGCTTCAGGGACTCCGTCGCGGCCCTGGGCTGCTCGGTACCGATCATCGCCGGGATCATGCCGATCACGAGTGTGCCGATGATCGACAGGGCGCTGCTGCTGTCCGGAGCGCGGTTTCCGGCCGACCTGGCCGAACGGCTGCATGCCGCCACGGACCGCTCGGCGGTCCGCCAGATCGGCGTGGAGTACGCCGCGGGAATGTGCAAGCACCTTCTCGACGAGGGCGTGCCGGGACTGCACTTTTACACGCTGAACGGATCAAGGGCAACCGGCGAGATCTATCAGGCCCTCGGGCTCGCGGACCGTGGCAGGCTGACCGCTGCGACCGGATCGCGCAGCGGGAGCACCGCGCCCATGACCGCGTAGGGCGGGCTGCCGCCAGGAAAGCTGTAGCCGGTGAGCAGGTCGCTGAAACCCATCCGGCGGTAAAGCCGGCGCGCCGTGGAATCACGGTCGGGAGTCGACAACAGCGCGGTCCGCTCCGGTCGGCCGGCCGTCAGCGCGATCAGCATCCGGGTGCCGATTCCGCGCCGCTGCTGGTCCTTGCGCACGTGCACCTCGGCCACTTCCAGGCAGTCGGCCAGCCAGCTGGCGGTCAGCGTCGGGCCGATGCCCCGGCTGAGCGCGGCCGACACGGCGTCGTACCACCATTGGCCCGGCTCGCCGTGGAATCCGTAGCTGAATCCGAGCGCCGGGCATGAGCCGTTAGGCCTGCCCTGGGCCACGGCGCGCGCCTGCAGGGCCTTGAACGCCGGATAGCCGGCGTGCCGCCGCATGAGCTCCCTGCGGCCGGGCAGCAGCGCGGCGTCGGCATCCATCGCGTCGGCGTAGATGGCGAGCAGGACCTCGATCTCGCCGAGGAATTCCCTCGGCCCCAAGTCGCTGAGTGCAGCAGTCGACATTCCGCCCAGCGTACGCGATCGGCGCCCAGCCCTCGCCGACCGCCCGCCGGGCATCCGCTGACTGTCAGACCCCTTCGATACATTCGAACGGAACAGCAGGCCGATGGACAGTGGACCGAATTTATGTTCGAATACAAGGGTGGAAGCGCCCGGGGCTCCAGCGGTAACGGGCTGCGGGCGGCAGCCGGGCGTGGCGTGGGGAAGCGCCCCGTCCGGCCCGCCCGCAGCGGAATGAGAGGACGTCGCCGTGAATTCGATGACGCAGGCACGCCAGGACCGGGTGCGGTGCAGGGTGGCTCCGTCGGCTCTTGCCCTGCTGGACTCCGCACGGCAGGGGCTCGTCTCGGCCGAGGGCGACGTGTCGGCCGGCGGGCGCTACGTCGGGGCGCACCTCGCCGCGCTGCGGGCCGCCGCGGCGATCGTGGCCGCCAGGGCCGAGCCGGCCCCGCCTCGCCGGCGGCGACCGCAGAGCGTGTGGGAACTGCTGCCAAGGGTCGAGCCAACGCTGAGCGAGTGGGCAGCGTTCTTCGCCGCGGGCGCCAGCAAGCGAGCGGCGGCGGAGGCAGGGCTGCCTCGGGCGGTCACCGGCCGCGAGGCCGACGATCTGCTCCGCGACGCGACGACGTTCGTGTCGCTGGCCGAGAGCGCGCTGGGAGTCCCGGCCCAGTCCCCGCTGCCGTTGCAGGCCGCGATCTGAGGCGCGGGCCGTGCGGCGGTCAGGAAATGTCGACGGCTCCGCGCGCGGTGGAGTCCAGGATTCCCCAGCCGATCAGCTCTTCGGTCAGGTCCGTGGGCGTCTTGTCATAGATCACCGCGAGCGAACGGAGGTCCTCCTGGCGAATGGAGAGCACGCGGCCGTTGTAGTCGCCGCGCTGACTCTGGATGGTAGCGACGTACCTGGCGAGCGGGCCGGCCTGCTCGCGGGGCAGCTGGGACATCTTCTCCAGGTCGATAACTAGCTTGGGCGCCGGGATGAGCACGCCGGGCCCCGCATCGCCCGGCAGCAGCTCGGAAACCGGCACCCCGTAGAACTCGGCGAGCTCCGCCAGCTTTTGCACGGTCACCGACCGGTCGCCACGCTCGTAAGACCCGACCACCACGGCCTTCCAGCGGCCCCGTGACTTCTCTTCCACACCATGCAGTGACAGGCCTTGCTGGGTGCGGATCGCGCGTAGCCGGGCGCCCAGAGTCTTCGCGTAATCAGTTGGCATGGTTGGGGTTCCTGGCCTTAGTGAGCGGGCGGACGAACTGATGGTTACGGACAGTGACGGTAGGCCGAGAGTACGACAAGGTCAAGCCGATCGGCAAAAATCGGTCTAACTCACGCGCGAGAGCGCAACAGGGTGGCACCCTCTCAAGTCGATTACAGCCGAATTTGCGACCGCATGTCGCCGATGTCGCAGACGCGCGGTGGCGCCTTCCGGGCCTGGCAGGCCGCTGCTGGTAAGTTGGGGCCGTTCGACGTCCTTTAAGGCCCGTCCCGTGAGGCGGGGAAGGAGGTCTGTAGATGGCTGGAATAAATGCCGCCGCCGGTCCCGCTGCGGACGGCGTGACCGGGAGCCAGGGCCGAGCCGGCAAGTCGGTCCTCGGGCCTGACGAGATCCGCAGGGCGCTGACCAGGATCGGGCACGAGATCCTCGAGCGCACCGACGGCGCGGAAGACGTGGTCCTGCTCGGCATCCCGACGCGGGGCGTCCCGCTGGCCCGCCGGCTCGCGGCGCGGCTGGGTCAGACCGAGGGAGTCCGGGTTCCGGTCGGCTCGCTCGACATCACCTTGTACCGCGACGATCTGCGGCTTCGGCCGGCCAGGACGCTCGGCCATACCGAGGTGCCGGAGGCCGGCATCGACGGCATGGTCGTCGTGCTCGTCGACGATGTCCTGTACTCGGGGCGCACGGTGCGGGCGGCGCTTGACGCGCTCGGCGACCTTGGCCGGCCGCGCGCCGTCCAGCTCGCCGTGCTCGTCGACCGCGGCCACCGGGAACTGCCGATCAGGCCCGACTACGTCGGGAAGAACCTCCCGACGTCCAAGCGGGAGGCGGTCCGCGTGCTGCTCACCGAGATCGACGGCGAGGATGCGGTGACGCTCCAGGCCGACCAGGAGGCAGCCCGGTGAACAGGCACCTGATCTCCGCCGCCGACCTCAGCCTCGACGATGCCGTGGCGATCCTGGACACGGCCGAAGAGCTCGCCGGGCTGGCCGAGCGACCGATACCCAAACTCCCCACCCTGCGCGGCCGGACCGTGGTCAACCTGTTCTACGAGGACTCGACCAGGACGAGGATCTCGTTCGAGGCGGCGGCGAAGCGGCTGTCGGCCGACGTGATCAACTTCTCGGCGAAGGGCTCGAGCGTGGCGAAGGGCGAAAGCCTGAAGGACACCGCGCTGACGCTGCAGGCCATGGGCGCCGATGCCGTCGTGATCAGGCACGGTGCGTCGGGCGCGCCGTACCGGCTGGCCGGCTGGGTCAAGGGCAGCGTGGTCAACGCGGGAGACGGTACCCACGAGCACCCGACTCAGGCGCTACTCGACGCGTTCACGATGCGCCGCAGGCTGGGCCGCCTGGCCGGGCTGCGGGTCACGATCGTCGGCGACATCCTGCACAGCAGGGTGGCGCGGTCCAACGTCCGGCTGCTGAAGACGCTCGGCGCCCGCGTCACGCTCGTCGCGCCGCCCACGCTGCTGCCGGTCGCCGTGGACAGCTGGCCGTGCTCGGTCAGCTACGACCTCTCCTCGGCCCTGCCCGACAGCGACGTGGTGATGATGCTGCGGGTGCAGCACGAGCGCATGTCCGACGCGTACTTCCCGAGCATCAGGGAGTACAGCCGCCGGTACGGCCTGGACCGCGACCGGGTGGCGCTGCTGCCCGACCACGCGATCGTGATGCACCCCGGGCCGATGAACCGGGGCGTCGAGATCGCCGCCGGCGTCGCCGATTCGCGAAGGTCGACGATCGTCGAGCAGGTGGCCAACGGCGTATCCGTCCGGATGGCCGTGCTGTACCTGCTTCTGAGCGGCTCGCGGGAACCTGACGAGCAGCCGCCCGCGGTCTTTGCCGCCGGGCCGGCTGAGCTGGCCGCGCGGGCCGAGCCAGCGGCGCCGGCCGGGCTGGGAACGGGGGTGGCGCAGTGAGCTGGCTGATCAAGGGGGCCAGGCCGCTCGGCGGGCCGCCCGCGGACATCCTGATCGAGGGCACCGTGATCGGCGCGGTGGCCGAGTCCGGCCGCCCAGGCCGCGATCTGGCGGCCGGCGACCAGGTCCGTGCGCTGGACGCGGACGGCCTCATCGTGCTGCCCGGCCTCGTCGACCTGCACACGCACCTGCGAGAGCCGGGCAGGGAAGACGCCGAGACGGTCGCCAGCGGCACCGCTGCCGCCGCGCTCGGCGGCTACACCGCGATTCATGCGATGGCCAATACCGATCCAGTCGCCGACACGGCAGGCGTGGTGGAGCAGGTCTGGCGGCTCGGCCGCCAGGCCGGGCGCTGCGACGTGCGGCCGGTCGGCGCCGTGACCGCCGGCCTCGCCGGGTCCCAGCTTGCCGAACTCGGCGCGATGGCGGACTCCGCGGCCGGGGTCAGGATCTTCTCCGACGACGGCCGGTGCGTCTTCGACGCCACGCTGATGCGGCGGGCCCTGGAGTACGTCAAGGCCTTCGACGGGGTGATCGCCCAGCACGCCCAGGAGCCCAGGCTCACCGAGGGAGCGCAGGTCAACGAGGGCGTGATCTCGGCCAGGCTCGGCCTGGCCGGCTGGCCGGCGGTCGCCGAGGAGGCGATCATCGCCCGCGACTGCCTGCTCGCCGCGCATGTCGGCTCCGCCGTGCACGTCTGCCACGTCTCGACCGCCGGATCCGTCGAGATCATTCGCTGGGCCAAGTCCAAGGGCTGGCGGGTCACGGCCGAGGTCACGCCGCATCACCTGCTGCTCACCGACGATCTGGCGGCGGGCTACGACCCGGTGTTCAAGGTCAACCCGCCGCTGCGCACGCCGGCCGACGTGGCGGCGCTGCGGGCTGGCCTGGCCGACGGGACCATCGACTGCGTGGCCACCGACCATGCTCCGCACCCGGCTGAGGCCAAGGAGAGCGAGTGGTCCCAGGCCGCGTTTGGCATGACGGGACTGGAAACGGCTTTGCGTGTGGTGCACGAGGCGATGGTGAGCACCGGCCTGCTCGACTGGGCGGCGGTCGCCGACCGGATGTCGGTCAGGCCCGCCGCGATCGGCAGGATCGGCGCCCTCGCGGCCGACCTGGGCGACCAGCGGCACGGCTGTGCGATCGCGCCAGGCTCGCCGGCCAGCCTGGTGCTGTACGACCCAGAGCCGATCGCGGCGGTCGATCCCGCGGTGCACGCCTCCCGTAGCCGCAACAGCCCGTTCGCCGGGATGAAGCTGCCTGGCCAGGTCATCGCGACGTTCCTGCGCGGCACGCCGACGGTGCTCGGCGGGAGGCTGGCCTGATGACCGTCCCCGCGCTGCTGGTGCTCGAGGACGGCACAGTCTTCCGGGGCGCCGGTTACGGGGCGGAAGGAGAGGCCTTCGGCGAGGCGGTGTTCAACACCGGGATGACCGGCTACCAGGAGACGCTCACCGACCCGTCGTACTGCCGGCAGATCGTCACGATGACCGCGCCGCACATCGGCAACACCGGGATCAACGACGAGGACAACGAGTCGCGCCGGATCTGGGTCAGCGGCTTCGTGATCCGGGAACCGAGCCCGGTCGCGTCGAACTGGCGCGCCGCCCGCACGCTCGATGACGAGTTGCGGGCGGCCGGCGTCACCGCGATCGCGATCAGCGGCACCAGGGCCCTGACCCTGCACCTGCGCGAGCGCGGCGCGATGCGCGCCGCGATCAGCACGACCACCGCCGACCCGGCCGAGCTCGCCAGGCGAGTGCTGGCCAGCCCGCCGATGACCGGGGCCGATCTGGCCCGCGAGGTGACGACCCCGGAGCCCTACGTGGTGCGGCCGCCGTCCGGCTCGGCAAGGTTCCGCGTCGCGGCCGTGGACCTCGGCATCAAGA
The DNA here is from genome assembly GCA_963720595.1 of uncultured Actinomycetota bacterium. Taxonomy (GTDB): domain Bacteria; phylum Actinomycetota; class Actinomycetes; order Streptosporangiales; family Streptosporangiaceae; genus Chersky-822. The sequence continues at coordinate 1,572,545 of CAVRFY010000002.1, forward strand.
CCGCGACTCCGCTGGCGATGGCCGGCCTCGGCTGCGAGGTGCATATCCTGCCCGCGACTAGCACGGCAGCCGAGATCCTGGCGCTCAGCCCGGACGGCGTCTTCTTCTCCAACGGCCCCGGTGACCCGGCGGCCTGCGGCTACGCAGTCGACGCAATGCGTGGCGTGCTGGCCGCCGGGCGCCCCCGTATTCGGCATCTGCCTGGGGAGCCAGGTGCTCGGGCGTGCGCTCGGGCTCGGCACCTACAAGCTGCGGTTCGGCCACCGGGGCGTCAATCAGCCGGTGCAGGACCTGCGCACCGGCCGGGTCCAGATCACCAGCCACAACCACGGCTTCGCCGTCGCGATGCCGACCGCCGACGGCGCCAGCGCGGCAGCAGCGGGCGGCGCGCCCCGAGCCGGCGGCGCGGCCCGGGCCGGCGGCGCGATCAGGTTCGGGACCGAGTTCGGGCCCGCCGAGGTCACGCACGTGAACCTGAACGACGGGGTTGTCGAGGGGCTGCGGCTGCTTGACGCGCCGGTGTTCGCCGTCCAGTACCACCCCGAGGCGGCCCCAGGTCCGCACGATGCGGCGGGTCTGTTCGGCGACTTCTGCGAGCTGATGGCGGCCGCCCGATGAGGGTGCGCGGGCCAGACTTCATGATCACGGTGGGTTTCCCGCGCATGCGGCAGGAAACCCACCGTGATCATGAAACCCGGGGCAGGGGAGAAACCCGGGCAGGGGAGATGGGCGGAGCGATGCCTAAACGGGCAGATCTGAACTCGGTGCTCGTGATCGGGTCGGGGCCGATCGTGATCGGGCAGGCCTGCGAGTTCGACTACTCGGGCACGCAGGCCTGCCGGGTGCTGCGCGAGGAGGGGATCAGGGTCAGCCTGGTCAACTCGAATCCGGCCACGATTATGACCGATCCCGAGTTCGCAGACGCCACCTACATCGAGCCGATCACGCCGGACGTGCTGGAGAAGGTGATCGCGGCCGAGCGGCCGGATGCGATCTTGGCCACGCTCGGCGGCCAGACCGCGCTGAACGCGGCCGTCGCCCTGCACGAGGCCGGCACGCTGGCCGCGTACGGGGTCGAACTGATCGGCGCCGACATCGACGCGATCAGGGCCGGGGAGGACCGGCGCGCGTTCAAGGAGATCGTCACTGGTCTCGGCGGCGAAGTGCCGCGCAGCGTGGTCTGTCACTCGATGGCGCAGTGCGAGGACGCCGCCGCCGACCTGGGTTACCCCGTGGTGGTCCGGCCGTCGTTCACGCTCGGCGGCTCGGGCTCGGGGATCGCGGCCGACGAGGCCGAGTTGCGTCGGATCGCCGGGCACGGCCTGGACGCCAGCCCGGTCACCGAGGTGCTGCTTGAGGAGTCGATACTCGGCTGGAAGGAGTTCGAGCTCGAGCTGATGCGGGACCGCAACGACAACGTCGTGGTGGTCTGCTCGATCGAGAACATCGACCCGATGGGCGTGCACACCGGCGATTCGGTGACGGTCGCGCCCGCGATGACGCTGACCGACCGCGAGTACCAGCGGATGCGCGACCTGGCGATCGCGGTGCTGCGGGCAGTCGGCGTGGACACCGGCGGGTGCAACATCCAGTTCGCCGTCGAGCCGAGCACTGGCCGGATGGTCGTGATCGAGCTGAACCCGCGGGTATCCCGGTCCAGCGCCCTGGCCTCGAAGGCGACCGGCTTCCCGATCGCCAAGATCGCGGCGCGGCTCGCGATCGGCTACACCCTCGACGAGATCCGCAACGACATCACGGTCGGCCCGTTGTCACAGAGCACGCCCGCCAGCTTCGAGCCCGCCCTGGACTACGTCGTGGTCAAGGTGCCAAGGTTCGCCTTCGAGAAATTCCCCGGCGCCGATCCGGTGCTGACCACGCACATGAAGTCGGTCGGCGAGGCGATGGCGATCGGGCGCTCGTTCAGCGAGGCGCTGCAGAAGGCACTGCGCTCGCTGGAGCAGCCGAGCGCGCCGCTTAACTGGCGCGAACTGCCAGGCGACCGTACCGCGCTGACTGCCCACTGCGCGGTGCCGCACGACGGCCGGATCTCGACCATGCACCAGGCGCTGCGGGCGGGCGCCACCGTGGCCGAACTCGCCGCGGCCAGCCGCATCGACCCCTGGTTCATCGAGCAGGTCAAGGGCATCGAAGAGCAGGCTCAACAGCTCGCGCGCGGCGGGTCGCCCCGGCCAGCCGGCCTGCGCGAGGCGAAGGCCGCCGGGTTCTCCGACGCCCAGATCGGCCAGCTCACCGGCATGACCGAGGAGCAGGTCAGGGGGCTGCGCCGGGAGTTCGGGGTGCGGCCGGTGTACCACATGGTGGATACCTGCGCCGCCGAATTCGCGGCGAGCACCCCGTACCTGTACTCCAGCTACGACGAGCTGTCCGAGGTCCCGCCGTCGGCCAGTCCTAAGGTGATCATCCTCGGCAGCGGACCGAACCGGATCGGCCAGGGCATCGAGTTCGACTACGCCTGCGTTCATGCCTGCTTCGCCGCGGCCCAGGCCGGCTTCGAGACCGTGATGGTGAACTGCAACCCCGAGACGGTGTCCACCGACTACGACACCTCGGACCGGCTGTACTTCGAGCCGCTGACCCTGGAGGACGTGCTGGAGATCGTCGCCGCCGAGCAGGCGGCCGGTCAGGTGGCCGGGGTCATCGTCTCGCTAGGCGGGCAGACTCCGCTCGGGCTGGCACGGGCGCTGGCGGCCGAGGGCGTCCCGATCCTGGGTACCTCGCCGGATGCCATTCACCTGGCCGAGGACCGCGCCGAGTTCAGCGCCGTGCTGGCCGCGGCGGGCTTGCTCGCTCCGCGGCACGGGACGGCGCTGTCGGCAGGCGACGCGGCGGAGGTCGCGGCCGAGATCGGCTACCCGGTCCTGGTGCGGCCCTCCTACGTCCTCGGCGGCCGCGGCATGGAGATCGTCTATGACGAGCAGACTCTCGAGTCTTACGTGCTCCGGGCAACGCTGGCCAGCCCTGAGCACCCCGTGCTGATCGACCGCTTCCTCGATGACGCCATCGAGATCGACGTGGACGCGCTGTTCGACGGGCAGGAACTGTACCTGGGCGGGGTGATGGAGCACATCGAGGAGGCCGGGATCCACTCCGGCGACTCGGCCTGCGCGCTGCCGCCGATCACGCTCGGCCACGAGTACATCGACGCGGTCCGGGCGTCCACTGAGGCGATCGCGCGCGGCGTCGGCGTGCTCGGGCTGCTGAACGTGCAATACGCGCTGGCGGCCGGGCTGCTGTACGTGCTGGAGGCCAACCCGAGGGCGTCACGGACGGTGCCATTCGTCTCCAAGGCGACGGCGGTGCCGCTCGCCAAGGCCGCGACCAGGATCATGCTGGGCGCCTCTATCGCGCAGTTGCGGGCCGAGGGCATGCTGGCGGCATCGGGTGACGGCGGGAACCTGCCGCTGGACGCGCCGATCGCGGTGAAGGAGGCGGTGCTGCCGTTCGGCCGGTTCCGCGAGCCTGGCGGCGCCGGCGTCGACACGCTGCTTGGCCCTGAGATGCGCTCGACCGGCGAGGTGATGGGCATCGACGAGTCCTTCGGCACCGCGTTCGCGAAGTCCCAGGCGGCCGCGTACGGCGCGCTGCCGGTCAAGGGCCGCGCGTTCGTCTCGGTCGCCAGCAAGGACAAGCGGGCGATGATCTTCCCGGTCAAGCGACTCGCCGACCTGGGCTTTGAGATCTGGGCGACGAGCGGAACTGGCGAGGTTCTGCGGCGCAACGGGGTACATGCCACGATCGTGCGTAAGCACAGCGACGGCCATGGCCCGGCCGGCGAGCCGACGATCGTGGAGCGGATCCTGGCAGGCCAGGTGGATCTGGTTGTCAACACGCCGTTCGGCCGGCCCGGCCAGCCCGGACCTAGGCGCGACGGTTACGAGATCCGCACCGCGGCCGTGCGCCGCGGGCTGCCCTGCGTGACCACGATGGCCGGGCTCGCCGCGATCGTGCAGGGTATCGAGGCCATCATGAGGAACGAGGTGGGTGTGCGTTCGCTTCAAGAGCATGCCGAGCACATCGGCCGGGGCGGGCCGCGGTGACCGCGAGCGAAGCCGAGTCCGAGTCCGGCCCGCTGCAGGTGCGCGGCACCGTGCTGACCGTGCGGAGGATCGACGCCTACCACGCCATCACCATCGTCGCGCCGGGGATCGCGGCCAGGTTCAAGCCCGGCCAGTTCGTGGCGCTCGCGGTCGGCGGGCCCGATACCTCGATGCTGCTCCGCCGGGCTTTCTCGATCCACGACGTCAGGCCCGACCACGGCGGGACAGTGGAGTTCGTGTTCTCCGTCGCCGGCCGGGGTACCCGGTGGCTGGCCGAGCGCCGGGCCAGGGACGTGCTCGACCTGGCCGGCCCGCTCGGGCGGCCTTTCCCGGTGCCCAGGGACCCGGTGAGCTGCCTGCTGGTCGGCGGCGGTTACGGGAGCGCGCCGCTGTTCGCGCTGGCCGACCGGTTGCGCGAGCGCCGGTGCTCGGTCGACTTCCTGCTCGGCGCCGCGAGCGGCGACCGCGTGTTCGGGGCGCTCACGGCGCGGCGGACCGGCCGGTCCGCGACGATCACCACCGTCGACGGCTCCCTGGGCGTGCGCGGAGTCGTCACGGACATGCTCGGCCAGGTGATCCACGAGGCGCGGACGGATGTGATCTACGCGTGCGGCCCGATGCCGATGCTGCGCCAGGTCACCGCGCTGGCCAGGCGCTACGACCTGCCCGTGCAGGTGGCGGTCGAGGAGGCGATGGCCTGCGGGATCGGAGTCTGCATGACCTGCGTGCTGCCGGTGATCGGATCCGACGGGATCACCCGCATGGTCAGGTCGTGCGTCGACGGGCCGGTATTCCGCGGCGAACGGGTGCGCTGGGACGACGTGGGAACGATCCCGTTCGACGCCTTCGGGGCCCCTGGCTGGGAGCCGAGGACCGGGCGCGCCAAGCCGGGTCCGGCCGGTCAGCCCGGCAAGGCCGCCGAGCCTGGCCCGGCCGGCCAGCGCCGCCAGCCCAATCCCGCACAAAGGCAGCACCATGGCCCCTGACCTGCGCACCCGGCTCGGGAACGTCGAGTTGCCTAACCCGATCCTGACCGCCTCAGGCTGCGCGAGCTCGGGCCGTGAGCTCGCACAGTTCATCGACGTCTCCAAGATCGGGGCCATCGTCACCAAGTCCGTGATGCTTGCGCCGCGGGCGGGTCGTCCGACACCGCGGATGGCCGAGACGACCGGCGGCATGCTCAACTCGATCGGCCTGCAAGGGCCGGGGATCGACGCGTTCCTGAAGCGCGACCTGCCCTGGCTGCTGTCCAGGGGTGCCAGGGCGGTGGTGTCCATCGCCGGGAGCACGGTCGAGGAGTACGCCGAGCTAGCCGCTCGGCTGAGTGATGCCGCCGGGGTGACCGCGCTCGAGGTGAACATCTCGTGCCCGAATGTCGAGCACCGGGGCCAGGTGTTCGCCTGCGACCCCGTCGACGCGGGGGCCGTCGTCGAGGCGGTCAGGGCGCGTGCCAGGTACGACATCCCGGTTTTCGCCAAGCTGTCGCCCGACGTCACCGACATCGTGGCGATCGCCCGCGCGTGCGTGTCGGCGGGCGCAGACGGCCTGTCGATGATCAATACGCTGCTCGGGATGGTGATCGACACCGAGACGATGCGGCCCGCCCTCGCCGGCCCGACCGGCGGCCTGTCCGGGCCCGCGATCAGGCCGGTCGCGGTGCGCTGCATCTGGCAGGTCCGCGAGGCGCTGCCCGACGTGCCGATTATCGGGATGGGCGGCGTGCTGACCGGCCGGGACGCGCTCGAGCTGATCCTGGCCGGTGCATCGATGGTCAGCGTCGGGACGGCGATCTTCCACGACCCTTCGGCGTGCGCGCGGATCCTGCGCGAACTCGACGACGAACTCGCGCGCAGGGGGGTCGAGCGGCTTTCTGAAGTGATTGGCCTGGCCCACGAGAGGATGGCGGCCGGACGGGGCATGGGAACTGTCAGGTAGCGAAGATTGCCGCGCGCCGGAAGCACCGGCGCGCGCAGCATCCGGAGATGGAGTGACGATGACAAGCCGCGCCCCGATCGCAGTAGCGCTCGACGCGCCCGACCTCGACACCGCGGCACACTGGGCAGATCTGGTAACGCCGCACGTCAGCACGCTGAAGGTCGGGCTCGAGCTCTATTTGAGGTTCGGGCCAGACGCGGTGGCCTCAGTGCGCGGGCCGCGCGGCGTGGACGTCTTCCTCGACCTGAAGCTGCATGACATTCCCGCTACGGTCGGCGGCGCCGCCCGCGCGGTGGCGAAGGTTCGCCCTGACCTGCTGACCGTGCATGCCGCCGCCGGCGCGACGGCCATCGCGGCGGCCGTGCAGGCACTGCCGAGCACGAAGATCGTGGCCGTAACGATCCTGACCTCGCTCAGCGACCGCGACCTGGACGAGGTCGGCATGGCGGGCCCGGTCAGCGATGCCGTGCTCAGGCTGGCCGCGCTGGCAGTCGGAGCCGGAGCACGCGGCCTGGTCTGCTCGCCGCAGGAGGTCGCGGCCGTCCGGTCCGAGGTCGGGCCTGACATCACGCTGATCACACCGGGCGTCCGGCCCGCCGGCGAGGCTAGCCACGACCAGGCCAGGGTCGCCACGCCGCAGGAGGCGCTGCGCGCCGGCGCCGATCTGCTGGTGATAGGCAGGCCGATTACCAGAGCGCCCGATCCAGGTGCCGCCGCCGCGGCGCTGGCCACCGCGCTCCGCCGCCGGGAGCCCGCCGTCGGCTAAGCGACGTGGGGCTGACCTCCCTCGGCGCGGATCGGTGCTCACATGACGCCCGGGCCTGCAGCCGGCCCTCGCCAGCGAGGGCGCAGGTCAGCGGTACGGCCGGTGAGGCCCGCACAGGCGGGGCCGGAACGAAGCAGATAAAATATCCTAAACATCTCGTCGGCGCCTACAACACGCAAGACCATTCTTTCATGGTCAGCGCGACGTCGGACGATTACACTAGGCACCGGAACGTGCTCACTGCGTGATTATGGATGAATTGTGACGCGTTAAACGGGGGTTCGCGTTGCTCTAGCGGCCTGAACTCGCTAGTTTCCCCTCGCGAACAGAGTTTTTCGAATCGAAACCCGAGGTGACCACGCGTGGCTCTTCCTCCACTGACCCCCGAACAGCGGGCTGCCGCTCTTGAGAAGGCTGCTAAGGCTCGCAAGGAGCGCGCAGAGATCAAGAACAAGCTCAAGCACGCTTCGACGACGTTGCCCGAGGTGCTCAAGGACGGCCAGACCGATGATGTCGTCGGCAAGATGAAAGTCTCGGCGCTGCTTGAGTCCATGCCAGGCGTGGGTAAGGTTCGCGCCAAGCAGATCATGGAGCGGCTGGGCATCGCCGAGTCGCGCCGCGTTCGCGGACTTGGCGCCAACCAGCGGATCGCGCTGGAGCAGGAATTCCGCGACGTCTGATCAGTCCGCCAGGCCTGCGGGGACGGGGGAAACTGCGTCATGGCTGATCCGGCCGCTTCGACGCGATCGGACGACGGAGTCCCTGTCCCCGCAGGCCTGACGGTGCTCTCTGGCCCATCCGGGGTCGGCAAGAGCACGGTTGTGGCAGCGATCAGGCGCAACTGCCCGCAGGTCTGGCTATCGGTTTCGGTGACCACCAGGCCGCCGAGGCCAGGCGAGCAGCAGGGCCGCGAGTACTTCTTTGTTGCCGAACGCGAGTTCAAGGAAATGGCCAGCTCCGGCCAGTTGCTGGAGTGGGCTCGATTTGCCGGGAATTATTACGGTACGCCCCGTCAGGCCGTGGCGGAACGGCTGACAGCGGGCATACCCGCGCTCCTCGAAGTGGATGTGGTCGGCGCCAGGCAGCTTCGGCTGGCGGTGCCCGACGCCCTGCTCGTCTTTCTCGCCCCGCCGTCCTGGGACGAGCTAGTGCGCAGGCTCACTGGCCGCGAGACCGAGCCGCCTGCGGCGATCGAGCGGCGGCTGGAGGCCGCGCGGGGAGAGCTGCGGGCGGAGAGTGAGTTTGACGTCACGCTCGTCAACACCTCGGTCCGCGAGGTCTGCGCTCAGCTGGTAGCCTTGATGACGGCCCAGCCGGCAGGTCAGCCGGCCGAGTAGGGCGCTATCTGGAAGGCACATGGTGGCAGGGACTCCGTCGCTCGAGGGAATCATCAACCCGCCCATCGACGAGCTTCTCGATGTGGTGGACAGCAAGTACGGGCTGGTGATCATGGCATCGAAGCGTGCCAGGCAGATCAACGCGTACTATGCGCAGCTTGGCGAGGGCCTGCTCGAGTACGTCGGCCCGCTGGTCGAGACCCGGGTGCAGGAGAAGCCGCTGTCCATCGCTCTCCGAGAGATCAGCGAGGGCCTGCTGCAGGCCGAGTCGCTGGACGTCCCGGTCTCCTGACCCGGCGCCCCTGACGCAGCGGCCGATGCGCATCGTCCTTGGTGTCGGTGCCGGCATCGCTGCCTACAAGTCCTGCGAGCTGCTCAGGCTGCTGACCGAGTCCGGTCATCTGGTCCGCGTGGTGCCCACGCCGGATTCACTGCGATTCGTCGGGGCCGCGACCTGGCAGGCCCTGTCTGGCCAGCCGGTCAGCACCAGTCCGTGGGACGACGCGCACGAGGTACCTCATGTGCGCCTCGGGCAACAGTCCGATCTCGTCCTGGTTGTCCCGGCCACGGCCGACCTGATGGCGAGGGCAGCCGCGGGCCTCGCGCCTGACCTTCTCTGCAACGTGCTGCTGACCGCGCGGTGCCCGGTCATCTTCGCGCCGGCCATGCATACCGAGATGTGGCAGCACCCGGCCACAGTGGCGAATGTCGGGACGCTCCGCGGCCGGGGAGCGCTGGTGATCGAGCCAGCAACCGGACGGCTGACCGGCCCCGACAGCGGCGCCGGGCGGCTGCCAGAGCCTGCCGAGATCTACGAGCTTGCCATGCGCGTGCTGGCAAGGGACGCCGGCGGCCTCACGCCCGACCTCGCCGGCCGCCGCGTGGTCGTCTCCGCGGGCGGAACCAGGGAGGAGATCGACCCGGTCCGCTTCATCGGCAACTGGTCATCTGGCCGCCAGGGTTACGCGCTTGCCAGCACGGCTGCGGCCCGAGGGGCCAAGGTCACGCTGATCGCCGCCAACACCGGACTCGCCGATCCGGCAGGCGTGCAGGTGGTCAGGGTGACGTCGGCCAGCGAAATGCGTGCCGCGGCGGTAGAGGCGGCCGCGGATGCCGATGCCGTGGTGATGGCGGCCGCGGTGGCCGACTACCGGCCCGCGGCCAGGAGCGAGGTCAAGCTCAAGAAGTCCGGCGGGCCGCCCGACCCGATCCTGCTGACCGAGAACCCGGACATCCTGCGCGAGCTCTCCGCAGACCGGCGCCGGCCGGGCCAGGTGATCGTCGGATTTGCCGCGGAGACCGACAACGTGATCGCCAACGGGCAGGCGAAGCTTGCCGCGAAGGGCTGCGATCTGCTCGTGGTGAACAAAGTGGGGAACGGCCTGGGCTTCGGCACGGCCGACAACGAGGCGGAGATCCTGGCCTCCGACGGCCGGCGAGTCTCGGTACCGCGCGGACCGAAGGCGGCGCTCGCCGAGGTGATCTGGGACAACGTGGTCGCGCGGCTACAGGGACCGACCTGATCGCCTACTCCCGCTAAACTTCGGCGAGACCCCGCCGAACGAGAAAAAGGGTGCCAAGTGGCTCGTCGCCTGTTCACATCCGAGTCGGTTACTGAAGGTCATCCGGACAAGATGGCCGACCAGATCAGTGACGCCATCCTCGACGCGATGCTCAAGGGCGACCCGCAGAGCCGGGTAGCGGTCGAGACGCTGATCACCACCGGCCAGGTGCACGTCGCCGGCGAGGTGACAACCACCACCTATGTCGATATCCCCGGCTTGATCAGGGACAAGATCCTCGAGATCGGATACGACTCGTCGGCCAAGGGGTACGACGGCGCCTCCTGCGGCGTCTCGGTCTCGATCGGCTCGCAGTCACCCGACATCGCGCAGGGCGTCATGCACGCGTTCGAGCACCGCGAGGGCGAGGGCGACGACGAGCTTGACCGCCAGGGCGCTGGCGACCAGGGCCTGATGTTCGGGTACGCCTGCCGGGAGACGCCCGAGCTAATGCCGCTGCCGATCATGCTGGCGCACAAGCTGGCCCGCCGGCTGGCCGAGGTACGCCATAACGGCGAGATCCCCTACATCAGGCCGGACGGCAAGACGCAGGTCACGATCGAGTACGCGGGGAACGAGCCGGTGCGGCTCGACACCATCGTCATATCGACCCAACATGCTCCCGCGATCGACCTGAAGGCCCTGCTGATGCCGGACATCAGGGAACGGGTCGTCGAGCCGGTGCTGGCCGGAATGGAACTGGACAAGGCCAACTACCGGCTGCTTGTCAACCCGACCGGGCGGTTCGAGGTCGGCGGCCCGATGGGAGATGCGGGCCTTACCGGCCGCAAGATCATCATCGATACCTACGGCGGCATGGCGCGACACGGCGGCGGGGCGTTCTCCGGCAAGGATCCCTCGAAGGTTGACAGGAGCGCGGCCTACGCCATGCGCTGGGTCGCCAAGAACGTGGTCGCGGCCGGCCTGGCCGACCGATGCGAGACCCAGGTGGCTTACGCGATCGGCAAGGCGAAGCCGGTCGGGCTGTTCGTCGAATGCTTCGGGACCGAGCAGGTCCCGCTCGAGCGGATCCAGGACGCGGTGCTCGCGGTGTTCGACCTGCGGCCCGCCGCGATCATCAGGGACCTCGAACTGCTGCGGCCGATCTACGCGCAGACCGCCAGCTACGGGCATTTCGGTCGTGAGGAGCCCGATTTCGCGTGGGAGTGCACGAACAAGACAGAGGCTCTTCGGGCAGCCGCCGGACTGTGACTCCGCGGTCCGGCCAGCGCGGTGCCGGGCTAGCGGAGGCGGCCAGGCCACGCCCGGCTGCGAGGCGGCCGGCCAGGCAGGCGGCCCGCCGCACCGCCGCCCCTGAGCGGCCGGTGGCACGGGTCGCGGTCGACGTGCCGCTGCCGCACCTGGACCGGCTGTTCGACTACCTGGTGCCGGAGACCCTGGCGGAGGCCGCCGTTCCCGGGTGCCGCGTCCGGGTCAGGTTCGCCGGGCGCCTCACCGGCGGCTATCTGGTCGAGCGAGCCGAGGCGACCGAGCACGCTGGCAGGCTCGCGTTCCTGGAGCGGGTGCTGTCGCCCGAACCCGTGCTGACGCCCGAGACCGCCGGCCTGGCTCGCGCGGTCGCCGACCGGTACGGCGGGACACTGGCCGACGTGCTGCGGCTCGCGATACCGCCCAGGCACGCGGCGGCCGAGGCCGAGCCTGCGGTGCCCTCGGCGCCCGCACCATCGCCGCCTGCGCTTCCGGCCGGCCAGGAGCCAGGTCCGTGGGCTCGGTACCGAACCGGCCCGGCATTCCTCGCGGCGCTGGCGGCCGGCCGCAGTCCGCGCGCCGTGTGGTCAGCCCTGCCAGGACAGGACTGGCCGGCCGAGATCGCGGCGGCGGTCGGCTCGGCGGCCGCATCCGGCCGCGGAGCGCTGGTCGTCGTCCCTGACGCCAGGGACCTCGGTCTCGTCGACGCCGCGCTGACCGCCGTGCTCGGCGACGGCGCGCACGTCAGCCTGTCGGCTCAGCTCGGCCCTGCTGAGCGGTACCGCCGCTGGCTCGCGGTACTCCGCGGGCAGGTCGCGGTCGTGGCGGGCACGCGCTCCGCGGCGTTCGCTCCGGTCGCTGCGCTCGGACTCGTGGTCATCTGGGACGACGGCGATGACCTGCATGCCGAGCCGAGGGCGCCGTACCCGCACGCCAGGGACGTGCTGTTGCTCCGGGCGCACCGTGGCGGTGCTGCGGCGCTGATCGGCGGCTTCGCCAGGACCGTGGAGGCGGCTCAGCTGCTGGCGACGGGCTGGGCAAGGCCGCTGGCGGCCGACCGCCAGGTCGTGCGCGAGCATGCTCCGCTGGTCAGGACCGCGGGGGAGGACGCCGAGCTTGAGCGCGATGAGGCTGCCCGCAGTGCGCGCATGCCCGGGCTGGCGTTGCGTACGGCCAGGGACGCGCTCGCCGCCGGGCCTGTGCTGTTCCAGGTTCCGCGCCGCGGCTACCTGGCCGCGGTGGCCTGCCGCTACTGCGGCACGCGGATGCGCTGCGGTGGGTGTGCCGGCCCGGTCGCGCTGGCCGGGCCAGGCCAGCAGCTGCGCTGCAGCTGGTGCGGCTTGCCGGCCGGACGGACCTGCGCGAACTGCGGCGGAGCGGAGCTCCGGGCCTCGGTCACCGGTGAGCGGCGTACCGCGGAGGAGCTCGGCCGGGCCTTTCCCGGCGTGCCGGTGCGCACGTCGAGCGGATCGCGCGTTCTGCGCTCGGTACCAGGGTCGGCCGCGATCATCATCGCCACCCCGGGCGCGGAGCCCCAGGTGCCTGGCGGTTACGCGGCCGCGGTGCTGCTGGACAGCTGGGCATTGCTCGGCAGGCCGAGCCTGCGGGCCGCTGAGGAGGCCCTGCGGCGCTGGATGAACGCCGCCGCCCTGGTCCGTCCTGGACCCGCTGGCGGCAAGGTCGTGCTGATGGCCGATCCTGGCCTCCCGCCCGTACAGGCGCTGATCCGATGGGACGCCGCCACGCACGCCGACCGGGAACTGGCCGAGCGCGAGGAGCTGCGGTTTCCGCCGGCGGTCAGGATGGCCGCCCTGTCGGGGCCGCCCGACGCCGTACGCGAGCTGCTCGACAGCGTCGTCCTGCCGGCGGCAGCCGACCTGCTCGGTCCGGTGCCCGTCGTGCGCGACGACCCGACCGCTGAGGGCGAAACGGTGCGATACCTGGTCAGGGTGCCCACGGCAGACGGTACCGCTCTTGCGGTTGCTCTCCGTACCGGACAGGCCGAACGCAGCGCCCGCAAGAGCCAGGGAGCTGTCCGACTTCACCTCGACCCGACCGAGCTGATCTGACGCAGTGGCGATCAGGCCGTAAGGTGCTTGGGTGGCACGTTCAAGGCAGAGGTCCGGCGCACCGCGTGATGCACCGCAGCGCCGACAAGGGAACGCGGCCGCTCAGGTGGCCGACCTGATGCGTGGTGACTGGGTGGGCTCCAGGCAACGCCGGAGGCTGCCATCGGTGCGGCTCGCTCCTCGCGACGAGCTAGCCGCCATGGCCAGGGTGGCACCGCTGCTCAGGGCCGCCAGGGATCTCGGCCAGTGGGCGGAGCGCAGCGCGAGCCATATCGGCGGCAGCGAGCTCGCGCCGCCGGCCATAACGGACGCTGCGTCGGCGCTCGATCTCGCACCTCGCGAGGTCACGGCCGCCTGGCGGGTGATCGTGGCGATCGGCGAACTGGCCGGAAACCAGAGCGCAGCCCGCGACCTCGCGGCGGTCATGGCCAGCGGCGACACCGAGGATGTCCTGCGCGCCTGGGACGCCGCGCTGGCGGTCGTGCTCGACTCCGAGGAGCTCGACGGCATCGCGACCGCGCTATACACGGTCGGCGGCCCGGTCGGGATGGACGGGCTCTTTGACGCCTATGCCTCAGCGGCCGGATCCCGCCGCTGGCGGGCTGGCCGGCGAGGCGGGTGCGGATTCGGTGCTCGAGCCGTCTGAGCAGGCCGACCTCGCCGCCCACGGGGTCGGCGCTGCCGGTCATCGGCGGCAGGATCAGGGGGCTGCGCTGTCGCTCGCCCTCGAGACGCTTGCCGATCTTGGCGTCGTCGAGCTAGGGACCGAGGACGGCGACGGAAGCCTGACCGTCGCGCTGTCGCCGCTCGGTACCTGGGGCGTGCACCGCAGGCTCCGCGCTCAGGGCTGGCACGTGCCGGTGCTCGGCGCGGCGCGCCGGGACGGCGCGCTCGGCCTGCTGGCCGCCCTGGCCAACTGCGACGCCGAGGATGGCGAGGCCGAGATCACGGCGTGGCTGGCGGTGCGCGAACTGCCTGCGGCGGCCGCGGAGTTGATCGATGCGGCAGATAGCGGCTCGCCCGGCCAGCGCGGGGCCGCGTTCGCCGTGCTCGACAGGATCGGGCCGGCCGCGCTCGACGAGGTCAGGAACGCGCTCGGCCGGCCCTTGGTCCGTGCTCACGCGGCGGTCTGGCTCATCGAGCACGGCGAGGAAAGCCACCTCGATCCGGCCGACCGGACCTGGCTGCTCGTCGATTTGGGGGCCGGCCTGCTGGAGGAGGCGAACGCGCCGGACGTGGTGGCCGAACTGCTGCCTGACTTGCCGGCCGCCGATCAAGCCGAGATCGTCGCGCAGTTGTGGCAGGTCAGCCATCCGGGCGTGACGAGCTTCCTGACCGCGCTCAGCGATCATCATCCCGATCCGGCTGTGGCCAGGGCGGCGCGGAAGGCGGCCTTCAAGGCACGGTCTCCGGCCGCCGCAGCCGACTAACGGCCGCTGGCCGAGATCGGCCACCGGGCGCCCGCCCGGCGCCGGCACAGGTCACGCTCGCGCGGCCACGGCGGCCTGGCCGGCTTCGTAGACTAGATCAGCCGCACTGCACGTGCCGACGCGGCGGGCAAGTACTGGAGGACAACGCCGGTGAGTATCAAGCCGATCCGCCTGTTCGGTGATCCCGTGCTCCGCACGCCGGCCGAGCCGGTCACCGACTTCGACGCGGAGTTGCGCAGGCTGGTCGCCGACCTGGCCGATACGATGCAGGATGCCCCCGGGCTCGGCCTCGCCGCCCCGCAGATCGGCGTCGGCTTGCGGGTCTTCACTTACTACGTGGACGACGTGCTCGGGCACCTGATCAATCCCGACCTCGACTTGTCGAAGGACGAGGACACCGATGACGAGGGATGCCTGTCCTTCCCCGGCATCGCGTACCCGACAAAGCGCTCGTACGGCGTCGTGGCCAAGGGGTTCGACATGCACGGCGAGCCGATCACGGTCGAGGGCAGCGGGATGCTCGCGCGCTGCGTGCAGCACGAGACCGATCACCTCGACGGGATCCTATTCATCGACCGGCTCGACCCTGAGCAGCGCAAACTCGCGATGAAGGAGATCCGCGCCGCCGAGTGGTGGGGCGAGCAGGTGCCCGCCGTGAAGATCTCGCCGCACCTGACTCACGGGCAGGCGCTGTAGCCCATGCGGCTGGTCTTCGCCGGCACCCCGCAGGCTGCCGTGCCCTCGCTTGAGGCCCTGCTCGCCTCGCGGCACTCCGTCGTCGCGGTCGTGACCAGGCCGGACGCCCCGGCAGGCCGCGGGTTGCGGGTGGCGGCCAGTCCGGTCGCCGACCGGGCCAGGCAGGGCGGCCTGGAAGTGCTGCAGCCTACGAGGCCCTCGGATCCCGGATTCCTGGCCAGGCTGGCCGAGCTCGCGCCCGACTGCTGCCCGGTCACGGCGTACGGCGCCCTCATCCCGGGCGCGGCGCTGAGCATCCCCGCGCATGGCTGGGTCAACCTGCACTTCTCGGTACTGCCCGCATGGCGCGGCGCCGCGCCTGTACAGCACGCGATCCTGCACGGCGACGAGATCACTGGCGCGACGACCTTTCGCCTGGTTCCCGAACTCGACGCCGGTCCCGTCTTCGGCGTGGTCACCGAGGCCGTGGGTACCGCGGACACCGCTGGTGACCTGCTCGCCAGGCTGGCGGTTTCCGGGGCGGAGCTCCTGGTCGCGACGATGGACGGGATCGAGTCGGGCGAGCTCGAAGCGCGGCCGCAGCCGCCGGACCCCGTGAGCCTCGCGCCGAAGTTCGGCCGCGGGGACGCGAGGGTGAACTGGAAGCTGCCCGCGGTGGCCGTTGACCGGCTCATCAGAGCCTGCACGCCGGCGCCAGGGGCCTGGACGACGCTGAACGGAGCCACGGTGAAGCTGGGGCCGGTGAGCCTGCCTCGGCCCGCGGGGAGCCGCCGCTCCTGGCGCGCTCCTGGCGCGGCCGCTACCAGCGCCGCCGTCATCGGCGCCGGGGAGGTGGTCGTCCGCGGCCGCCAGGTGTTGGCCGGCACCGGGACTACGCCGGTCGCGCTCGGCGACGTGCAGCCCGAGGGCAAGCGCAGGATGCCGGCCGCCGACTGGGTTCGCGGCATCAGGGGCGCCCAGATGGTGTTCGACTGACATGGGGCGAGCAGCAGGGCGCCGGGGCCCCGGGCAGCGCTCAGGGGCACACGCGAGCGGTGATCCCAGGCAGCGGTCCACGCCGGTGCCGCGCCGCAAGCCAGGGCCTGCCCCGGGCGTGGCGCAGCCCGCGCCGGGCGGCCCTGGCCGCACCGGCCGGCCAGGCCGCGGACCGGGAGCCGACCCGGCCAGGCGTGCGGCTTGTGACGTACTCCTGGCCGTGACGAGCCGGGACGCCTATGCCAATCTGCTGCTTGCTGCATCACTCCGCGAGCGCGGTCTGAGCG
Source organism: uncultured Actinomycetota bacterium (assembly GCA_963720595.1). Lineage (GTDB taxonomy): Bacteria > Actinomycetota > Actinomycetes > Streptosporangiales > Streptosporangiaceae > Chersky-822. The sequence goes on from CAVRFY010000002.1 coordinate 1,588,869, forward strand.
GGCCAGGAGCGGCACTGGCCACCGAGCTGGTTTACGGCACGCTGCGGAACCGGTCGTGCTATGACGCGATCATCGCTGCCTGCGCCGACCGCGATCTCGCGAAGATCGACCCGCCGGTTCTCGAAACGCTCAGGCTCGGCACTCACCAGCTGCTCGGCATGCGGATCAAGCCGCATGCCGCGGTGGCCACCACGGTCGACCTCGCGGTCGAGCTGGCCGGCCGCCGGCCGTCCGGATTCGTGAACGCAGTGCTGCGCCGGATAGCGCCACGGGACCTGGAGGCCTGGATCGCGCTGGTCGCACCGGACCGTGCAGCCGATCCGGCCGGGCACTTGGCGGTCCGTTACAGCCATCCGCGCTGGATCGTGACCGCGCTGGCCGAGGCGCTCGGCGAGGAAGCGGCAATAGGCGAGCAGGTTGCCCTGGGGGAGCGGGAGGTTCCGGACGGGCATTCACCGGGAACCGGGCTGACGCAGACGGAGGCCGCGCTTGCCGCCGACCAGCAGCGGCCGGCCGTGACGCTGGTGGCGGTGCCTGGGCTGGCAACCGCCGACGACCTGGCCGCGGCGGGCGCCGAGGCCGCCAGGTGGTCGCCGTTCGGCGCCTACCTCGCGCACGGAGATCCCGGCGCGATCGGCGCCATCGCCGAGGGCCGCGCCGCGGTGCAGGATGAGGCAAGCCAGCTTGCCGTGCTGGCACTGACCAGAGCGGAGATGAGCGGGCGGGAAGGTGCCTGGCTGGACCTCTGCGCGGGTCCCGGCGGGAAGGCCAGGCTGCTCGCGGGGATCGCGGCCGGGCGGGGCGCGACGCTGGCCGCCGTCGACGCGCACGAGCACCGCGCCCGCCTGGTTGCCGAGGCCCTCAGCGGGATCGCCACGGCCAGGGCGCTGACCGCTGACGGCACCATGCCTGCCTGGCGACCTGCGGCATTCGACCGGGTGCTCGCCGATGTGCCGTGCACCGGCCTCGGCAGCCTGCGGCGCAGGCCCGAGGCCAGGTGGCGGCGAAGCCCGCAGGACGTCGGGGAGCTAGGGGTCCTGCAGCGATCCCTGCTCACGTCGGCGATCGAGGCGACCCGGCCAGGCGGCGTGGTCGGCTACGTCACCTGCTCCCCGCACCTCGCCGAGACCAGGGATGTCGTCGCCGACGTCCTGGCGAGCCGCGACGACGTGCACGTGCTCGATGCCCCTGCGCTGCTCTCCGAGGTGCCCGACCTAAGGTGCCAGGCGCCTTACGAGCGATACGCCCAGTTCTGGCCGCATCGGCACGGCACCGACGCGATCTTCATCGCGCTGCTGCACCGGTCCGGCTAGCTGCCGTGCGGGTCAGCGAGCGGCCGCGGGCGCCGGACACGCGGGCGGTGCCGATGTCCGCGCGCTGGCCCTGGGCGTAGCCGTCGCGGTAACCGTTGCCGCTATAGGTCACCCGCGCTCTGCGGGTCACGGGGTAGGCGTCTTCGACCTGCCTGCGAATGATGAGCGAGCGGTCGGCCAGCACTACGGCGGTCCGCTCGCCGCCGCGCGATTCCCGGTTGGTGGCGGCCAGCACTGCGCCGTGCTCTGCCTCACGCACCCTGGCGATCACTGCGGTCGCGAACCCGAGCAGCCAGCTACGCCGCCAGGCGCGGGCACTGCTGCTCCAATCGGGAACTCGCGCGCCCGCCAGGCCGTGCGACATCTGGATCAGGACGGAGGTGTACAGGACGTCGGTGCGGTCGATGTCGGAGGCGAAGCCGAACAGGTGCACGCGGCTGCCCGGGCGGGTACCGCCGAGCAGGATGCACTGGCAGCGCAGCGCCGACGCCAGGCCGCTAAGCAGGTGAGCCTTCTCCCTGGCCCAAGGATTGTCGATGTCAAGCATCCGGTTGGCTGGCCGGTCAGTCTCTGGCCGGTCGGCGGCGAGCAATGCCCGGTCGATGCCGTACTTGGCCATCAGTTCCGCGGCCTTGGCGGTGAAGGCCTGAGCCTCCGCGGGGGTCACGGAGTCGTCCTCGGCCTGCGCTAGCAGCTTGCGTACCCGGTCAAGCAGCCGCTCCGGTGCCTCGGTCAGATGCACATGCCCTCCTTGGGTCGGCAGTCGAACACGGCAGCGAACGTAGCGGAGGGGTACGACACTATGTCGCCCGAGCCGCTGCCCTCATAGACTGCGGATGTCATGACCATGCAGATTTCGCCGAGCATGCTCGCGGCCGACTTCGCGCGGCTGGCCGATGAGGCCGCCGCGGTCGCCGACGTCGCCGACTGGCTGCACATCGATGTCATGGATGGCCATTTCGTGCCGAATCTTACGGTCGGACTGCCGGTCGTCGCCGCGCTGCTGAAGCACACCGCGCTGCCGCTTGACTGCCATCTGATGATCGCAGAACCCGATCGCTGGGCGCCGGATTACGCGGCCGCCGGCGCGCGGAACGTGACGATTCACGCCGAGGCCGCCGCCGCCCCGGTCAGAACGTTGCGGATGATCAGGTCGGCTGGCGCCCGGGCGGGGCTGGCGGTCAACCCTGGCACGCCGGTCGAGCCTTACGCGGACCTGCTTGGCGAGATCGACCTGCTGCTGCTGATGACCGTCGAACCAGGATTCGGCGGCCAGAGCTTCCTCGACCTGGTCCTGCCGAAGGTTGCCAGGGCCCGGGAGCTGATCGCGCGGCACGGTGGCGAGATCTGGCTTCAGGTTGACGGCGGCGTGACGGAGGACACGATCGGGCGTTGCGCCGAGGCGGGGGCCGACGTCTTCGTCGCGGGCACCGCCGTCTTCGGCGCCCAGCAGCCCGCGGCCGCCGTCCAGCACCTGCGGGCGATCGCCGAGGCCGCCGCAACGCCCTACGTGCAGGATTAACCCACCGGTGACGTTAATCCGCCACGTTCGCGGGTGCCGCCTCGCGCTGGCGGGTGCGGCCCGGTTCCGCCAGGAATTGCGGCGACGGGCAGCGGGACGGCGCTGCCGGTCCGGTCCGGACGCGGCGCTGTCGGTGGGCCGCGATTGAATGGAAATTGTGTGGCCCGCTGTCGAATATCGCGGCCGCCGTTCGTCGGAAGCATCGGGGGACTCTGACACACACCGAAGGAGATGATCATGGCCCAGTACGCGATCTTGATATACGAGGCCGAGAGCGGTTACGCCAGCGGAGGCCAGGAAGTGGCTCAGCAGGTCATGGAGGCGCATGGCCGGTTCGCCGGACAGGTCGGCGAGCACGGCGGCAAGATCCTCGGCGGCGACGCGCTCGAGCCCACCAGCACGGCCACGTCGATTCGCAGCGACATCGTGACCGACGGCCCGTTCGCGGAGACCAAGGAGGCCCTGGGTGGCTTCTACCTGATCGAGGCGCGCGATCTTGATCATGCGATCGAGATCGCCAAGCTCTGCCCTGCTCAGTTCGGCGGCGTCGAGGTCCGTCCGATCATGGACACCTCGGGCGGCTGACCGGCCACCGGCAGATCGGAACCGCGATGCCCGCGAACGGCGACGCACCTCAGCTGCGCTCCGGCGCCCGGCGGTCAGGCAGCCTCGGCCAGCGGGCCGCGGAGGGGCAGGTCGGCCCGCGACGAGACCCGGCGCGGAACGCCATCGCGGCCGCCGTCGCCGAGGCGCACCGGCAGGAGTGGGCATTCGTGCTCGCGGCCACCGCGCGCGTCACGAGGGACCTGGACGCGGCCGAGGAGTGCGTGCAGGACGCCTACGTCGCCGCGCTCGATGCATGGGCGCGGCAGGGCGTGCCGCGCAATCCCGGTGCCTGGCTCACCACGGCGGCCAGGCACCGGGCGCTCGACACCTTGCGCCGGGACCGGACCCTGCGCAACAAGCTGCCGTTGCTGATCGTTCCCGAGCAGGCCCATGGCGACCAGGCCGAACCCGATGACGGCACCGACGTGATCACCGATGACCGGCTGCGGCTGATCTTCACTTGCTGCCACCCGGCGCTGGCCAGGGAGGCCCAGGTCGCCTTGACGCTGCGCCTGGTATGCGGCCTGTCCACCGCGGAGATCGCCAAGGCGTTCGTGGTCACGGAGACCACCATGGCCGCCCGCGTCACCAGGGCCAAGAAGAAGATCTCGGCCGCCAGGATCGCCTACCGGGTGCCCGAGGCCGCCGAGCTGCCCGACCGGCTGGACGCGGTGCTGACCGTGATCCACCTGCTCTACACCACCGGTCATACCGATCCGCACGGCTCCGGCTTGGTCAGGCCCGAGCTGGTCGAGCGAGCGATCTCGCTGGCGCGGCTGCTACGCGAGCTGATGCCGGACGAGCCCGAGGTCGGCGGCCTGCTTGCCCTGCTAGCTAATCACCGACGCGCGGCGGGCCACCAGGATCGATGCCAATGGTGACCTGCAGCTGCTTGAGGACCAGGACAGGTCGGCGTGGGACGCCGCCGCGATAGCGGAGGGTTGCGCGCTGGTGACCGATGCCCTGCGCGGCGGCCGGCCGGGCAGGTTCGCGCTGCAGGCGGCGATCGCGGCCGTGCACGCCGAGGCCCTCAGTTACGCGGCCACCGACTGGCCGCAGCTCCTCGTGCTGTACGACAGATTGCTGAGAGCCTGGCCGTCGCCGGTGGTGGCACTGAACCGCGCGGTAGTCGTCGCCATGGTGAACGGGCCCGAGACGGCGCTGACCGAGATCGCCGGCCTGGAACAGGATGGGCGGCTCGACGGCTACCGGTACCTGCCGGCCACCAAGGCGGACCTGCTGCGCAGGCTGGACCGCCGCGATGAGGCGCGCCGGGCGTATCAGGAGGCCCTCGAGCTGACCGACAATGCCGCCGAGCGGGCTTTCCTCGCCGGCCGGATCGCGGAAATGTCGGCGGCGGAACCGGCGGCTCAATAAGGTTCGTATCCCTGTTAGGGATTATCTGCCGTACTTGGCATGACTAGCCCGATTAATCGGGCACGGCCATCTAGGCTTGCGCTGGGATCGATCAGCGAACCCATTATTCGAGGCGGACACCGGCCATGCGTCGCACCCTTCTGGTCCTCGCCGTGGCGAGTCTCGCAGCCTGCTGGGCGGATGGTCTGCCAGCCGCGCCGGCCAGCGCCGCTCTTGGCACGCCGGCGCATGCGTCCGCATCGCCGTCGCGTCATCAGGTAGCGGGTGTGCCGAACCCGCCGAGCCAGTCCGCGCGGCTGGGCGCGATGGTCGCCGAGCGCGGGAGCATAACCGGCCAGGTGCGCGTCGCCGGGGCTGCCGGGCAGCCTGACATCTGCATCACCGCCGCGCCAACGACGGCGAGCGCGGCCGAGTGGCAGGCGCGGCACAGGCGGGCACGGCGCTGGCGGGCGCGGCACAGGCGGGCACGGCGCTGGCGGGCCCGGAGCTCGCCGACACGGCGATGGCGTCAGGCCAGCCGGCCACGACCCCTGGGGCGTGGGGTAAGAACACCGTGCGGGCTGCTGCCGATGGCAGGTTCGTGATATCCGGTCTGCTCAGGGGGCGGTACAAGGTCAGCTACCACCCCTGTACTGGCAGTCGGCAAGCGGCCGACCGGGCGTACGCGGATCTGCTCGCCAGCAGGCCGGGGACCAGGGTGGCGGTCCTGTCCGCCAGGCCGGTCCGGCTGGCTGCGGTCAGCCTGCCGCCCGCGCACCGCGGCGCAGCGGGGACATCGGCGCCGAGGACCTCGTTCAGCAAGCTGCGCAGCGCCGCGCTCGACGCCGCGCGGGCGGCGTCAAGCGGAACATCCCGGCCCCGGCCTGGCCGGGTGACGGGAACCGTCACCAGCAAGTCGGGCCGCCCGCTCAGCGGCGTCTGCGTCGGCGCGGCAAGGCTTGGCGGCGGGGCCGGCGAGCAGTTCTACGGCGCCACGACCGGAGCCTCCGGCCACTACACCATCAAGGTCAGGACGCCAGGCCGCTACGAGGTGGCCTTCGTCGCCGCCTGCGGCAACTCCGGCAACTACGCTCCGCAGGTCTGGCCGGGCGCCGCCACCGCCGCCAGGGCCCACGAGATCCGGGTCAGGGCCGGCCGGGAAGTCGGCAAGATCGACGCCGCGCTCGGGGTCGGCGCGACGATGACCGGCCGGGTGCGGCGCGACAGCGCGTCCGGCGCGCCGCTCGGCGGTATCTGCGTGCAGGCTGGCGGCCTCGGCGGGCAGTGGCTGTTCGGCGGCTATGCGGTGACCAGCGCCGATGGCAGGTTCGCGATGCCGAGCCTCGGGACCGGCAAGTACGACGTGGAGTTCTCATCGGGCTGCGGCGGCAAGGGTGCCTACGCGCCCAAGGACGTCGGCGCGCCGGTCGCGGTGACGGACGGCGCCGTGACCAGGGGAGTCGACACGTTCTTGGTGCGCGACGGAACGCTCACCGGCACGGTCACGGACTCCGCCGGTCAGCCGATCGCCGGGGTGTGCGCCGTCGCGTTCGGGGTCAATGTGCCGGCGTTCGGCCTCGGCCAGACCGGCGCGAAGGGCAGGTACGCGACTTTCCCCATGCCGCCCGGGCTGTACGACGTCGAGTTCTCGACTTGCGACAACACGGGCAACTACCTTCCTGTCGACCTGAGCGCCACGGTGGTCAGTGCCCAGGCCGCCTCGCTCGACGCGGTCTTGCCGACAGCCGCGATCATCACCGGCACGGTGCGCGACCCGGCCGGCCTGCTGCTCGCAGGCGTCTGCGTCGAGGCCGACGGCAACGTCTACGGCGGCTACTTCGCCAGGACCGGCTCCGATGGCACCTACCACCTCAGGCAGCTGGTGCCCGACAGTTACCAGATCCTGTTCTCGGGCGGCTGCGGCAACCCCGGCAGCGTCGCGCCGCAGTTCTACCAGGGCGACGCCGGCCCGCTGCCGCCGACGCCGGTGCCGGTATCGGCCGGGCAGATTGCAACCGGGATCGACGCGGCGATGCGGCCAGGCGCCACCATCACCGGGCACGTCACGAGCAGTTCGGGCGCCGGGCTCTCGGGAATCTGCGTGTCGGCGTTCAACGGCGAGCCTTTTTACGGCGGCAACGGGACCAGCCGGGCTGGCTCCTACCGGATAGCGAATCTCGCTCCCGGCCAGTACTACCTGCACTTCTCCTGCGGCTCCGGCACTGCTGCCAGCCTGTGGCTAGGCGGCGCCACGGCCTGGGCAGATTCCGCGTTGCTCTCGGCGTCGGCGGGGGTCACCAGCGGTGTCAACGCCGTCCTGCCTGCCGCTGGCGCGATCACCGGAAGCGTGCGCGACACCGGCGGCCGGCCGCTGCCCAGGATCTGCATCGGCCTGGTTGACGCGGAAGACCAGCTGATGGCGCTCGGGACCACGAGCAAGACCGGCAGCTACCGCCTGCGCGGCCTGCCGGCGGGGCGATATCAGGTCGAATTCACGACCGGGCGTGCCTACGGCTACCCGTGCTCAGGCAAGCCGTATGCCGCGCAGTGGTATCCGGGCCGCGCCGCGCAGGCGTCGGCTGGCCGCGTCACGGTGACGGCCGGCCGCACGACGCCGGGCATCGACGCGGTGCTCGACCGCGGTGGTTCCGTGGCTGGCCAGGTCAGTTTCGGAGCGGAGCGGCGGCCGGTGGGACTCGCGTGCGTCTATGCCCACAACGGCCTCGACAACACGGCGTTCGCGGTGACCGACCGCTCCGGCCGGTACGTGCTGCGCGGGCTGAGCGCCGGCTCGTACACCGTCGAATATCAGCCGTGCGCCTACGAGAGCGCGCTAGCCATGGGCGTCAGGGGGGCCCATGTCGCCGCGGACAGGACCACCCGCGGCGTCAACGAGCGGCTGCGGGTCGGCGGCACGATCACTGGCGTGGTGCGGGTCAGGGCGAGCGGCCAGACCGGCGCTGCCGCGGGCATCTGCGTCGTGGCCGTCCCGGTAGCGAACGCCGGCTCGACGAATTACTGGGTCACTGGCAACGACGGCAGTTACCAGCTCGGCAACCTGGCCGCCGGTCAGTACCGGATCTACGTGGCAGACCCCGGATGCTCCTACATCGGCCCCGGCCTGGTCCCGCGCTGGCATCACGGCGTGGTGACCGTCGCGGCGGGCCGGACCACCTCGGCCATCGACACGACGCTGCGGACGGCCGGCGCCATCTCTGGCGAGGTCCGTGGCAGGCCGGGCGGGAACCCGGCTCGTCCGGTTGCCGGAATCTGCGTGCTGGCGGTGCCGCTGCACCCGGCGGTGAATCCGGTCATGGCGATCACGGCGAGGACGGGCCGGTACTCGGCCGGGGGACTGCTGCCCGGCGGCTACCGGGTGAAGTTCGCGCCGGGCTGCGGCGCGACCGGCTATCTCGTGCGCTGGTACCCGGGAGTGGCGGACGAGCGGCGCGCCACGGTGGTGAGCGTCAGTGCCGCAGGTGACACGCCAGGCATCAACGCGACGCTGCCGCCTGGCTGACGCCGGACCTGTCGGGGCGATCGGGATGCCGGGCGCGAACCGGCGCGTTACAGTCTGATCCCGTGACGCGCAGGCCGCTGGAGGAGATCATCGAGGCCGGCTGGGCCGAGGCGCTGCGGCCGGTCACCGATCGGATCGCGGAGGCGGGCGACTTCCTGCGGGCGGAGATCGCGGCCGGCCGCTCCTATCTTCCGGCCGGTGACCTGGTATTGCGCGCCTTTACGCAGCCCTTCGACCAGGTGCGTGTGCTGATCGTCGGCCAGGACCCGTACCCGACGCCGGGTCACCCGGTCGGGCTGAGCTTCTCGGTGGCGCCGGCCGTCCGCCCGATTCCGCGCAGCCTGGTGAACATCTTCCGCGAGTACAGCGCCGATCTGGGCCACCCGGCGCCCGCCAGCGGCGACCTCAGCTCCGTGGAGCGAGCGGGGCGTGCTGCTGCTGAACAGGGTGCTGACCGTGCAGCCGGGCAAGCCGGCCTCGCATCGCGGCAAGGGCTGGGAGGCGGTAACCGAGCAGGCGATCAGGGCGCTCGCAGCGCGGCCGGTGCCCATGGTCGCCATCTTGTGGGGCAGGGACGCCCGCAACCTCGCCCCGCTGCTGGACGGCGTGCCGCTGGTCGAGTCCGCGCACCCGAGCCCGCTGTCGGCTGAGCACGGATTCTTTGGCTCGCGGCCGTTCAGCCGGGCCAGCGCGCTGCTCGTCGGCCAGGGCGGCGCCGAGGTCGACTGGAAGCTTCCCTAGCTCCGGTGGGCCCGTTCCGCCAGGTCACTCCTGCTTTCAGAGCACAATGTGGGGTATGACAGCACTGCATGAAGCCGATGTCGCCGCCCGGGGCGGGCCTAACGGGCCGTACCAGGCGGGCGGGCCCGCGGTGGTTACCATGTCGCGGCTAGCCGTGAGCTTCGGCCCGGTGCGGGCGCTTGACGGCATCGACCTGGCGATCAGGCCAGGTGAGGTCGTCGCGCTGGCGGGCGAGAACGGCGCGGGCAAGACCACGCTCGTGCGCTGCCTGGCCGGCGACATCGCGCCGACCAGCGGCGAGATCCTGCTGGCTGGCCGGCCGCTGCCGGCCGATCCGCTCTCGGCAGCCAGGCAGGGCGTTGGCGTCGTCTGGCAAGATCTGTCGCTCTGCGACAACCTCGACATCGCGTCGAACCTGCTGCTGGGCAGGGAGCGCCGACGCCAGCTGATGTCCGACGTCCGGATGCACGCGGACGCGTCGGCGGTGCTGGCCAGGCTGGGCATCCCGCTATCCGACACGACGCGGAGCATCAAATCGCTGTCGGGCGGTCAGCGGCAGCTGATCGCGATCGCGCGGGCCATGGCAGGCCAGCCCACCCTGCTCCTGCTCGACGAGCCGACCGCATCACTCAGCATCAGGTACTCGGCCCAGGTTGAGGAGCTCATCGCGGCGCTGCGGGACCGGGCCACCACGATCGTCATCGCATGCCACGACATCGATCTCATGTTCCGGCTGGCCGACCGGATCGTGGTGCTGCGGCACGGCCAGGTCGCCGCCGAGGTGAACCCGGCCACGGTCCATCACGACGATGTGGTCGCCCTGCTGTCCGGCCAGGAACTCGACTCGTCCCCCCGGCGCCAGCTCACCAGGCTGCACGGCCTGACCGGACGCCTGGTCGCCGCCGATCCGTCCTCCAGCTTGTCGCTGATCCTGTCTGCGCTCGGCGCCGCGCTCGGGTCCGAGCGGCTCTGCATCCACCTGCCGTCCGGGCCCGAGCTGGCCTGCACAGCTTCGATCGGGCTCCCGGGCGCGCTGCTCGCCAGGTGGGCGACGCTGCCGGTCGGCGCCGCGGGCGGTCCGCCGGGGCTCGCCGCGGCATCGGGCAGGCCGGTCATCGTGCCGGACGCGCAGGCCGGCTGGGGATCTTTCGCCGATCTCGCGGCCGCGACCCGGATCGCGAGTTCCTGGTCCGTTCCGGTCCTGGCCAGGGACGGCCTCACCGGAGTGATCACGGTCTTCCGCGACGCGCCTGGAGAACCGGAGCAGGACCAGCTCGAGCTCGTCACCGTCTACGCCGGGTACGCGGCGAGCGCGATCGAGCGGGACAGGCTGCTTGACGAGGTCACCGAGCGCAACCGCGTCCTGGAGACCATCAGGGAAGTGCTCGAGACGCTGGCCGGCCCGATCCCGGTCAGTGAAGGCCTCGGCCTGGCGCTCCGGGCGCTCTGCCAGGGCTTGCAGGCAGACGACGTCACGCTGCTGACGTCCGCCGCCGACGGCCGGCCGGTGCGCCGGGGCAGCGCGACCCGGCACGGATCCCAGTCGCTCGATGTCCCCTCCGACCAGGACGCGTCCGGCCTCGCCGCGGCGCTGGCGGCCGCGGCGGTTGCCGACCAGGGCCGTAACGGAACCGCGCAGCAGCTGCCGGGCAGCGACGGGCAGTGGTACCTCGCGGTCACCTTCTCCGCTCCTGGCGGCCCGAGCGTCCTGCTCGCCAGCTGGCGGTCAGGACCACCCACGTCGGAGGCCAGGGTGCTGGTCGAGGACGCGGCGCACTCGTTCCGGCTCGCGCTCGAGCGCGAGCAGGCCGGCCTGGCACTTCAGGAGACCACCGCGCTGCGCCGGTCACAGGAGCTGCAGCGTGACTTCCTGTCCAGGCTCAGCCACGAGTTGCGGACGCCGCTGACCGCGATCCGCGGATACGCGACCAGCCTGCTCCAGCCCGACGTGACCTGGGATGCAGAGTCGCAGCAGCGGTTCCTGACCAGGATCGCGGCCGAGTCGACCAGGCTCGGCCGGCTCGTCGACGACCTGCTTGACTACTCGGTGATCGAACTGGGCATCCTGCGGCTGCAGCCGGACTGGTGCGACATCAAGCTCGTACTCGAGGCCGCCGCGGCGTGCCTGCCGCCCGAAGGCGCTGACATGGTCGACATATCGTGCGCGACGGACCTGCCGGTGGTCTGGGCCGATCACGATCGGCTCGAGCAAGTCTTCGTGAACCTGCTCGGCAACGCCGTCGGGCACAATCCGCCAGGGACACCGGTGCGGGTCCGGGCCGAGCCAGGCGAACCTGGCTCGGTGATCATCACAGTCGCCGATGACGGGGTCGGGCTGCCCGCGGAGGTCGCCGTGGCGCCGTTCGAGCCCGGTCGCGCGAGGAGCAAGGTCAGGACGGCAGGAGCCGGGCTCGGGTTGTCCATCTCGCGGGGCATCGTCGCCGCCCACGGCGGGCTGCTCGAGATCGGGCCGTCCGTGCGGGGCGCCAGCTTCGCGGTCAGGCTGCCGGTCGAGGACGGCTCGGTGCCGGCCGCCGACAGCAGCCACACGGTGCCCAGGCATCCCGGCGACCGAGGACGGCAGCGAGCGCGGAAGGGGGCGGTCGCACGTGGCCGAGCAGGTCGCTAGGACCCGCGCGCTCGTCGTCGAGGATGATCCGAACATCGTGGACCTGATCAGGTCCAACCTGGCCGTGCGCGGGTTCGACACCGTGGTCTCGGCCGACGGGTCGCGAGCCCTGCAGCTGCTCGACACCGAGGAGCCGGACATCGTCCTGCTTGACCTGATGCTGCCGGAGGCCGACGGCTTCGAGCTGTGCCGGCTGATGCGGGAACGGTCCGGTGTGGCGATCATCGTCGTTTCCGCGCGCGGCGGCGAGCGGGACAAGGTAACCGCGCTGAACATGGGCGCTGACGACTACCTGACCAAGCCGTTCAGCATCGAGGAACTGCTCGCGAGGATCTCCGCGACGCTGCGCCGCACCCGCCCGGCTGCGCCAACCGACGATGTGCCCCAGATCATCGATGTCGGCGAGCTGCGGATCGACCTGTCGGGCGAGCAGGTACTCCGCCGCGGTGAGCGGGTGCACCTCACGCCGACCGAGTTCGCGCTGCTGCGCGAACTGGCGATGAACCGCGGCAAGCTGCTCACCCATGCGCACCTGCTCCGTCGCGTCTGGGGACACGGCTATGAGACGGAGACCGAGTACGTGCGGGTGTACGTACGCCGCCTCCGCGCGAAACTCGAAGATGACGGGGGCGTACCGTTGATCTTGACCCAGCCGAGGGCGGGCTACCGCTTCGCCCCGGACTGATGTCGTCTGGCCGGCGATGGGCACGGGCAGCCAGGCCGCGTTTACAGAATATTCACAGCTGACGACAGATGTTAACGACCGTGTTCATGATCGAACTTCTAGAGTTCAGCTAAATGGAGTCGCTGCGGTTACTCGCAGTCCGGCCCTGTAATGAATGGCGGCCGCATCCGGCCAAGAACGAGACGGGTGGTCTCTTTGCAGCAAGTAACCAGGAAAATCGCCTGGGTGGCGGTGGCCGCGAGCATGGCCGTCGTCGCCGCGGCGTGCAGCAGCTCGGGATCGGGCACGCCGAGCGGCGGGTCCAGTTCCAGCGTCACGGTGCCGCAGATCTCGGCTTCGGACTTCAACAACTCCTTCTCCGCCATGGCGCAGCTCAAGTCGCTCGCAAAGGCCGGAAAGGGCAATATCGCCGTTATTCTGCCCGACACCGTGTCATCGGCGCGCTATACCGAATTCGACGCGCCCTATCTGACCAAGTCCCTCGAGGCAGCGGGCCTGACGTCATCCCAGTTCACCGTCCAGAATGCGCAGGGCAGTGACGCCACCGAACTGAGCGACGCGCAGACGGCGATCACCAAGGGCGCCAGCGTCCTCATCATGGACCCGCTGGACTCAACGGTCGGCGCCTCGATCGAGAAGTACGCGGCGGCGCACGGAGCCTCGGTGATCGACTACGACCGGCTGACGCTCGGCGGCAGCCGCAAGTACTACGTCAGCTTCAACAACGTGCTGGTCGGCACCAAGATCGGCCAGGGCCTGGTGCAGTGCGTCACGGCCTGGAAGGTCAAGAACCCGAACGTGCTCGTTATGTACGGTGACCCGACCGACAACAACGCCACGCTGTTCGGTCAGGGCTACAACGCCGTGCTGAACCCGCTGTTCAAGGCTGGCACGTACAAGCAGGTCGGCAAGGCCGCCGGTACCTGGGATCCGCCGACCGCGCTCAGTGAGTTCCAGCAGCAGTTCACCGCGCACAGCACGATCAACGCGGTGCTGACGCCGAACGACGAGAACGCCGCGCCGATCATCACCTACCTGCAGCGCAAGGGCGTCAAGGCCAAGACCTTCCCGGTCACCGGCCAGGACGCGACGCTCGTGGGCCTGCAGAACATCCTCGCCGGCTACCAGTGCGGCACCGTCTACAAGCCGATCTACCTGGAGGCCCAGGCCGCCGCGGCGCTCGCCATGTACCTGCGAGCCGGCGTCGCCGTGCCTACCACGCTAACCAACGGCCAGACCACTGCGGACACCAAGGCCAACGTGCAGGTCCCGTCGGTGCTCTTGACGCCAACCTGGGTCGACGCGTCGAATATGAACTCGACAGTGATCGCTGACAAGTTCGTGCCCGCCTCGCAGCTGTGCACGGCCAAGTACAAGGCAGCCTGCACGGCAGCCGGGATCTCGGGGTAAGGAATGAAGGCTCGAGGCAGCATCGGCCTCTGGCAGTGGTGAGTCTCGGCAAGCCGGATGACGCCCCGTCCGCTCAGGCGGACGGGGCGCCGCCCGGCGCAGACTTCGGCCAGCCGGGCCAGACCGACCCCTCGGCCCCGCTGCTCAGGCTGCGGGGCGTCGGGAAGAGCTTCGGCCCCGTTCACGCTCTCAGCGATGTCGATCTGGATATCCCCGCCGGTCAGGTGACCGCGCTGGTCGGTGACAACGGGGCTGGCAAGACCACGCTGATCAAGTGCGTCGCCGGCATCTGGGAGGCGAGCAGCGGCCAGATCCTCTGGAACGGCCGCCCGGTCCACATCAGGGGCCCGAAGGACGCCACCGCGCTGGGCATCGCGACGGTCTACCAGGACCTGGCGCTCTGCGACAACCTCGACATCGTGCAGAACATGATGCTCGGACATGAGAAGCTAAGTCACGGGCTCCTCGACGAGATCTCGATGGAGAAGACGGCGAATCAGACCCTCGCTGACCTGGCGGTGACAACGGTCCGCTCGGTCCGGCAGACCGTCGGATCGCTGTCTGGCGGCCAGCGGCAGTCGGTGGCGGTCGCCAAGGCCGTCATGCTGGACGCCAAGCTCGTGATCATGGACGAGCCGACCGCCGCGCTCGGCGTTAGCCAGACCGAGCTCGTCCTGAGCCTGATCACGCGCCTTGCTAGCCGCGGGCACGCCGTGGTTGTCGTCTCGCATAACCTGAACGACGTCTTCCGGGTCGCCGACCGGATCGCGGTGCTGTACCTGGGCAAGCTGGTGGCCCAGGGTCCGGCCTCGGAGTTCGACCGGCAGTCCGTCGTGGAGATCATGACGACTGGCGCGTCTACCCGTGGCGACAATGGCGCCGAAGGCGAGCCTGCAGGGTCTCGCGGCATGACCAGCGGTATGGAGGACTGAGCCATGGCATCTGATCGCGGTGAATCCGGTCAGACACCAGGCAGCCCGGTCGCCCTGGTGACCGACGAGGAGCGCGCGGAGGGGGCGGCCGACGCAGCGGCGATGGCCAGTAGCTCTACTGACCTGATCGCTGACTCGCTCGGTGAGTACACGCGGATCTGGCTACGGCGGGTCCGCAGCGGCGAGAGCGGCGTTCTGCCCGTCGTTGTCGGCCTGATCGCGATCGTTGCCTACTTCCAGCTTCGCAGCTCGCTCTTCCTGTCGGCCGGCAACCTGGTCAACCTGATTACCCAGGCCGCTTTCATCGTGACATTCGGCATGGCTGAGGTCTTCGTCCTGCTGCTCGGCGAGATCGACTTGTCCGTGGGCTACAACGGCGCCTGCGGCGCGGTCATCACGCTGTGGGCGCTGTCCGGCGGGGTTCCGTGGTGGCTCGCCGTGCTAGCCGGCCTGGCGTTCTCCGGCGCCTACTCCGGTCTTGAGGGCGTGCTGATCACCTGGCTGCGGCTGCCGTCGTTCGTCGTCACGCTGGCCGGCTATCTCGGCGGACTCGGCCTGCTGTTGGCGCTCATCGACTTGGCCGCGCCCAACGCGGGCGGCACGATCCGGCTCTCCAATAACGTGCTGAACGACATCGAGGGCGGCGCCATGAGCCCGGCCGCGGGCTGGATCGTCATGATCGCGGCCGTCGTTCTGTTCGGGGCGTTCATGGTGACGCGCGACGCCCGCCGCCGGGCGCACAAGCTTGCCGCGCCGCCGATCACCGTGACCATACTGAAGATCGCGGTCATGGCCATCGCCGGCGTGGCGGTCGTGCTGATCGGCAACACCAACCGCGGCGTCGGGTTCTCCGTCGTCGAAGGCGTGCCCTGGGTCGTATTGGTGATCCTCGTGCTGCTGGTCACCTGGACGATCCTGCTGAACCGGACCAGGTTCGGCCGGTACGTGTACGCGATCGGCGGCAACGCCGAAGCGGCCAGGAGAGCCGGCGTCAACCTGAGCCG
Organism: uncultured Actinomycetota bacterium; assembly: GCA_963720595.1. Lineage (GTDB taxonomy): Bacteria > Actinomycetota > Actinomycetes > Streptosporangiales > Streptosporangiaceae > Chersky-822. Next base: position 1,604,587 of record CAVRFY010000002.1, read on the forward strand.
GATCCGGATCCTGGCGTTCGTGCTCTGCGGTGTCACCGCCGGAATCAGCGGGATCATCTGGGCTTCTCAACTGGGCGGGATGTCCAGCAACTTCAACGGCGGCCAGTACGTCCTGTTCGGCGTCGCGGCGGCCGTGATCGGCGGCACGAGCCTGTTCGGCGGTCGGGGCCGGATGATCGGCGCGGTACTTGGCGGCCTGGTCGTCGGCGTTATCTACAACGGTCTTCAGCTGCTCGGCTTCACCGCTCCCGCACAGGACATGTGGACGGCGGCCGTCCTGCTCGCCGCCGTGACCGTCGACGCGCTGGCCCGCCGCGGCGGCGGCAGCACCACGACCAGGTAGCCGCCGGGCGGCGGGCTGGCCAGGCGGGCTCCGGCTGCGTGCCGGACTTGCCCGATCGGGCCGGAATACCGGTCATGGCATACTGGTTCGCGTAGTTGAGCGTGCTCCGGGGTCGGTGAAACTCCGAACCGGCGGTGACAGTCCGCGACCCGGCCGATGCCATCGGCCGGCTGAACCGGTGGAATTCCGGTGCCGACGGTGAAAGTCCGGATGGGAGGCAGCACGCGCACGGCGAGGCTTTTGCGGGCCTTCCCGCCGTGTCCTGCGCGTTTCTCGCGCGCCCCGGAGCCTTGATAGCGAAAGGCTTGGAGGGCGCGGTGTTCACCGGAATCATTGAAGAGCTCGGCAAGGTGGCTGCGGTCGATCGCCAGACCGACTCGGCCAAGCTCACCATCGACGGCCCGCTGGTCAGCTCCAGCGCGGCCTCGGGCGGTTCGATCGCGGTCAACGGGGTCTGCCTAACGGTGACGGCGACCGTAGGCAGCCAATTCAGCGCGGACGTGATGGGCGAGACGCTGGCCAGGTCCACGCTGGGGACGCTGGCACCGGGCGGCCAGGTCAACTTGGAGCGTCCCGCGCCCGTGGGCGGGCGGCTGGACGGCCATATCGTCCAGGGCCATGCGGATGGCACCGGCGTGATCACGGAGCGGCGACCGGCGGAGCGCTGGGATGTGCTGCGTATCTCGATTCCCGCCGGGTTGTCTCGTTATATCGCGGAAAAATGCTCGGTGGCGGTCGACGGCGTGAGCCTGACCGTCTCCGCGGTCAGTGATCTCGCGGCTCCTGGCACCGACGGCCAAGGCGACTGGTTCGAGGTGAGCCTGATCCCCGAGACGCTGGCCAGGACCACGCTCGGCACCGTGACGGCCGGCGACCTGGTCAACCTGGAGGTAGACGTGATTGCCAAATACGTTGAGCGGCTCCTGGCGGGCGGTGCGGCGCGATGACCGCACAGGTACCGCAGGACGTGGCCGGGATCGAGCTGGACACCGTGGAGCGCGCGATCGCCGACATCGCGGCGGGCAGGGCTGTCGTCGTCGTGGACGACGCCGACCGGGAGAACGAGGGCGACATCATCTTCGCCGCGAGCAAGGCCACCCCGGCGCTGCTCGCGTTCACGATCAGGCACACGAGCGGGGTCATCTGCGTGCCGATGCTGGGCGAGGAACTCGACCGGCTCCAGCTTCCGCTGATGACCACGCAGAACAACGAGCGGATGCGGACCGCGTTCACGGTCAGCGTCGACGCCAGGGACGGCGTCAGCACCGGGATCTCGGCGGCCGACCGATCGCGGACGGTACGGGCGCTGGTCGACTCGGCGACCGAGCCCTACGAGCTGGTCAGGCCCGGACATGTGTTCCCGCTGCGGTACACGAGCGGCGGCGTGCTGCGCAGGCCCGGTCATACCGAGGCCGCGGTCGACCTGGCCAGGCTGGCCGGGCTCCCTCCGGCCGGCGTGCTCGCCGAGGTCGTGAACGACGACGGCACGATGAAGCGGCTGCCCGGGCTGCGCGTGTTCGCGGACCAGCACGGCCTGGCGCTGATCTCGATCGCCCAGCTGATCGAGTACCGCAGGTACTCCGAACGGATGGTCAGCCGGGTCGTGCAGACCACCATCCCGAACGCCTACGGGCAGTGGCGGGCGATCGGCTACCTCAACTCGATGGACGGGACCGAGCACCTGGCGCTGGTTCTCGGCGATGTCGACCAGGCAGTCGGCGGCGCCAAGCCAGGTCCTGACGTGCTGGTCAGGATGCATTCGGAGTGCCTGACCGGCGACGTGTTCGGCTCGCAGCGGTGCGACTGCGGTACCCAGCTGAACGCGGCCATGGCGGCGATCGCGGCCGAGGGCCGCGGCATCGTCATCTATCTGCGCGGTCACGAGGGCCGCGGGATCGGCCTGCTCAGCAAGCTGCAGGCATACCAGCTCCAGGACGCCGGCGCCGACACCGTGGACGCCAACATCGAACTCGGGTTCCCTGTGGATGCCAGGGAGTACTCGACCGGCGCCCAGATAATTGGCGACCTGGGGGTCAGCTCGCTGCGGTTGCTCACCAACAATCCGGCGAAGGTCAAGGGCCTGGCCGACTCCGGGTTGAAGGTGACCGGGACGGTCTCGCTCCCGGTCAGCGCGACGCCGCACAACCTGCGCTACCTGATCGCCAAGCGGGACAGGCTTGGTCACCTGATCGAGCTGGCCGAACCGGCCGAGCCGGCCATTGGAGCCGCGGCGGCCGGAGGCGGCGGGTGAGCGGGACGGGGCAGCCAGGCACCGAGCCGGTGCGCGCGGTCGGCCTGCGGCTGGCGATCGTCGCGACGCGCTGGAACAGCGAGATCACCGACGCCCTGCTCGACCGCGCGGTGGCCGCGGCGCGCGCGTGCGGCATCGCCTCGCCCTGCGTGGTCAAGGTCGCTGGCGCGGTCGAGCTGCCGGTTGTGGCCGCCGCGCTGGCCCGCCGCAGCGACGCGGTGACCTGCGTCGGGACGGTGATCAGGGGCGGGACGCCGCATTTTGAGTACGTCTGCGAGGCGGTAACCTACGGGCTGACCAGGGTCGCGCTCGATACCGGCACTCCGGTCGGCAACGGCGTCTTGACCTGCGACACGCTCGAGCAGGCGAGGGAGAGATGCGGCGGACCGGGTAGTGCAGAAGACAAGGGCTGGGACGCGGTGATCGCCGCGCTGGACGCGGCGCTCGTGCTGCGAGACCTTGCCCGCCCGGGCGGTCTGCCTGACCTGCGCGCCGCGGGGCAGTGGGCTGATCAGGGATAACCATGCAATGTTAGGATAACCTAACTCTGCAGCTGTTAGGTTGACCTAACTAGACGGACGGCAGGCAACCCGGAGGACCGCTGCCCATGATCGCCACGCTCGTCATATTCCTGCGCGAAGGCGTTGAGGCGAGCATGATCGTCGCGATCTTGCTCGCCTACCTGAACCGCAGCGGGCAGCGCAGGCATTTCAAGGACGTGTTCGCGGGAGTCGGCGCGGCGCTCGTGCTGGCGGCCTCCGGCGGGATCGCCGCCTACTTCACCATCAAGACTTACGCGGACTCCCGGGTACAGACCATCTTCGAGACCGCGACGTACCTGCTGGCCGCGGTGCTGCTCACGTACATGACGTTCTGGATGCGCGCGCACGCCAGAGGCCTGAAGTCCGAACTGCAAACCCGCGCCGACGCGGTGCTGACCGCCCACGGGGAGAGCGCGGCCGAGCCCGCGGCCGGCCCGCCGCCGCTGGCGCCTGCCGTCGCCGGCGGGGCTGGCCGGGCCGGGGCTGGCGGCAGGAACCTGTCGCCCGCCGCGGGCCGTGAGCGGTCGGCCGGGGGAGCCGGACCTGCCGCAGCAGCCGACGAGACGCCGATGAGCGGGCGAACGCGGGCGGGCCTGGCGCTGCTCGCGTTCCAGGCGGTCGGCCGGGAGGGCGTGGAGACGGTCGTGTTCACGCTGGCGATCGCGTTCTCCAGCCGGCATCAGGGCAGCCTACTTGGCGGCGCGGCCATCGGGCTGGCGATCGCCATGGCGATCGCCTTCTTCATGTACCGGCTCGGGCACCGGATCAACATCGGCCGGTTCTTCCTGATCGTCGGCACGCTGCTGATGGTCTTCGCCGCCGGGCTGCTGGTCGATGCGGTGCAGAACATGCAGGAACTCGGCTGGCTGCCCGGTGCCTCGCATCAGCTCTGGCACACCGGCGCGATCCTGAACGAGAACAGCGCGCTCGGCGACATCGCGCACAGCTTCTTCGGCTACGCGCAGAATCCGACGGTGCTCCAGGCCGTCGTCTACGTGGTCTACCTGGCGTGCGTGCTGTTCGCGTTCTTCGGCATCAGGCAGCGTCTCGAACGGCGCGCCGCCCTGCGCTGAGCGCGGTCCGGCCAGGTCGCCGGGCTGGCCGTGGGCGCCTTTCCTGGTCTGCCGGTGCCCGGCGTTGCCGACTCGCTGAACCGCACAGAACCGACGTACGCTGAGTTAGTAGCTGAGAGCGGGTGACCGACGTTGCGAGACATTCTCGACCAGATCGTCAAGTGGTGGGTCGCGGACGAGGAGTTCGGCCTCGCCACGGTGGTCCGGACGTTCAGCAGCGCGCCGCGCGAGCCGGGCGCGGCGCTTGCGGTCTCCACGGGCGGCGAGGTTGTGGGCAGCGTCTCAGGCGGCTGCGTCGAAGGCGCCGTGTACGAGTTGTCCGGCGACGTGATCGCCAGCCGCGAGCCGGTGCTGCAGCGCTACGGCGTCAGCGATGACACGGCCTTCAGTGTTGGCCTGACCTGCGGCGGGATCATCGACATCTTCGTTGAGCCGATCAGCAAGGCTAGCTACCCAGAGTTCGGCGGCATCGCCGAGGCCGTGCGGGCGGGCGATCCGGTCGCCGTCGCGACGGTGATCGAGGGGCCGGGCAAGCTCGGAGCCAGGCGGGTGATCTGGCCCGCGGACCGCGAAGAGCACGCGTCCGGAACGCTGGGCTCGGGCGACCGGCTCGACCAGGCCGTCGACGACGACGCCAGGGGGATGCTCGCGCAGGGCCTGACCGGGGTGCGGCACTACGGCGCGGACGGCGAGCGCCGGATGGATGAGTTGTCGGTCTTCGTGCAGTCGTTCGCGCCGCCGCCCCGGATGCTGGTTTTCGGTGCGATCGACTTCGCTGCGGCCGTGGCCAGGATCGGCAAGTTCCTTGGCTACCGCGTCACGGTGTGCGACGCGCGGCCGGTGTTCGCGACCGCGGCCAGGTTCCCGGACGCCGATGAGGTGGTGACCGACTGGCCGCACCGGTACCTGTCGGGCGTCGCGACCGACGAGCGCACGGTGATCTGCGTACTGACGCACGACCCGAAATTCGATGTCCCGGTCCTGGAGGTCGCGCTGCGCGCTCCGGCCGCGTATATCGGGGCGATGGGCAGCAGGCGCACCCACGATGACCGCCTGGACCGGCTGCGCGAGGCGGGAATGACCGAAGATGAGCTGGCCAGGCTCCGCTCGCCGGTAGGCCTCGACCTGGGTGCCCGCACGCCCGAGGAGACCGCCGTGGCGATCGCGGCCGAGTTGATTCAGCTCAGGTGGGGCGGTTCCGGGCAGCCGCTCACCGCGACAGCGGGCCGGATCCATCACGACTGACCGCCGCTGCGCCGCGCCGTACGCTTGACCTCGTGATGCGGGCGAGCGCGGGTCAGCAGGAGCATTCGCTGGTCGCCGGGCTGCTGCTGGCCGCCGGGCAGGGGAGCCGGCTCGGGCAGCCGAAGGTGCTGGTGGAGATCGGCGGGCAGACGCTGGCGGAGCGCGGGGTCGCACTGCTCCGCGACGGCGGCGCCGACCCGGTGGTCATGGTCACCGGCGCCGCGCCGGTCAGCCTGCCCGGCGTGATCACGGCGCACAATCCCGACTGGCGTACCGGCATGGGCTCTTCGCTCAGGGAAGGCCTCCAGACGCTGCCCGCCGACCGGGAGGCGGTCGTGATCGCACTCGTCGACCAGCCCCTGATCCGGCCGGAGGCGGTGCGCAGGCTGATCGCGGCGTTCCAGGCTGGGGCTGAGGTGGCCGTGGCCTGCTACGAGGGCAGGCCCCGCAATCCGGTGCTGATCGCCAAGGCACATTGGGCCGACGCGGCCGAGGCCGCGCGGGGCGATTCCGGCGCGCGGTCCTTCCTGCGGTCACGCCCCGACCTCATCACCGCCGTGGAGTGCGGCGACGTCGGACGGCCGGACGACCTGGATACCCGGGACGACCTGGTCAGGATCACCGGCCTGCTTGCCGGAGCGGCCGCTCAGGACTGAAGCAGCGCGATGCCCCAACTGTGCGTGACGCTGTCGCCAGGCGCGAGCCTGAGCAACCCGTCGCCGCTGACGAAGGCGTTCGCCGGGCAGGTCATCGGCTCGACAGCTAGGGCACGCCGCCGCTGCGCCGGGCCGAGCGGGTCTCCGGTGAAGACCTGCAGCCAGTCGTAGCCTGGACCTGCCCAGAGCCCGAGCCGGACGCCGCCGCCGGTCAGCTTGGCCCACGCCAGCCCCGACTCGTCCCTGCTCAGCCCGGTCAGCGCGTGATCGAGCCGGGTATCGCCGATGCCGCGCCCGGCCCGAAAGTCGAATGGCGAGCCGGTAACGTCCTGCGGCGGCCCTGACGGGATTCCGCGGTCGTCGGTCGGGAGCCAGTCCGCGGCATCCAGCTCTAGCTCGCAGTCGTCCACGACCGGCGTGCCGGCGGTCAGGTAGGGATGCGAGCCCGTGCCGTAGGGCGCGGGCCGCGAGCCAATGTTCCACGCCGTGACCGCGACGCTCAGTCCCGACGCCGCATCGAGCCGGTAGCTGACCGACAGCTCGAGGCAGAACGGGTATCCGGGCCGGCCGTGCAGCACGTGCGTGAGCGTCACCTGGTCTGTCGCGCGCAGGTCGGGTTCGCCCTGGCCTGGCGCGCTCTCGCCGCCGCCGGCTCGCCCGCCGCTAGCTGGCCAGCCGCTGGTTCGGCCGGCTCTCCAGTTCGCCCAGCGGGTCAGGCCGTGGATGGCGTTTCCGCGGGCGGCCTCGCTCAGCGCAAGCTGGCAGCTCGCGCCGCCGAACTCGTACTTGCCGCCGTCGATCCGGTTCGGCCACGGGACGAGCAGCTGTCCCGCGCCCGCCGGTGGCAGCTCGTCCGGTTCGTACCCCGTGATCAGCGGCCGGCCGCGGTGGCTCAGCTGGCGCAGCCCGGCGCCTAGCTCGGTCACGGCAGCCTCGTAATCACCAGCCCGGATGCGGTGCTGTGCCCCAGTCAGCGGAGTCGGCTCGGCCGATTCTGGCGGCTCGTTCGGCGCGGTCATGGGTCCCATCATCGCGCCGGCCGTCGAAGACTCATCGCCGCCCTACCACCCGGCGCCAAATGGGCGGCTAGTCCCGAGGACGGAATCAGCGGGCGCTAGTCGTGCCTCGGCACAAGGACCCCGGTCCTGACGGCCTCAGCCACGAGCACGCCGAACAGGTAGAAATAGGCTGATTCCTCGTCCTGGAACACGCGGACCTCATGCCTGGCGGCGGCCAGGGAGTTGAACACCTCGAAGCCATCTTCGGTCCGCACCAGGCACATGGCCCCGTCGACGTCCTCGCCGATGGCATAGGCGCTGGCCGGTATCCCGGCCTGGGCGGCCAAATCCGAGAAGATTCGCTGCGTGGGCAGCCGCCGCCGGGCCGCGCGCCGCCGCCGCGGTGCGGGCTGCACGAGGGCCTCGCTCTGGTGGCTGCCGCTGGTAGACGGCTCATCCTGCGGGCGCGACTCCCGCCGCGGCTGCGGCGGCGAGGCAAGCGCGACGCCGCCGAACTGCCGTTGCTCGTCGGCAGCCATCGCCGCCGAACCGCCGGGCGGCGGCCCGTATGGCTCGGCCGAGGCACCCGGCCTGGTGGGGGCGGCGAGCGGCAGTTCGGACCGCCCGGTGAGGTAGTCCTCGACCGGCACTGCCCCGCGCGGCACTCCGGTCGCCGGTTGACCGGCGAAACTCGCCCCGTTCTGTGCGCCGAGCTGGCCGGGCGCGGGCTCGCGCCCAGGCGCCGGCTCAGGCTGGCGGCTGGTTTCGGCGGGAGGCGGCAACGGCACGCCGTGGATCAGCGCGCTCTCGATCAACGCCGCGGCCTGGGCCTGGACGGAGGCGGCCTCGGCCTGGAGTGGGCTTTGTTCGGCCTGGAGTGGGGTTGGCTGGGCCTGGAGTGGGGTGGCTGGGCGGAGTGGGGGCTGGGCCTGGAGTGGGGCTGGCTGGGCCTGGAGTGGGGCTGGCTGGGCCTGGAGTGGGGCTGGCTGGGCCTGGGCGGGCGCCTGCTGGCCTTGCACCGGCTGCTGGGGCATCTGCCCGGCGGGCGCCTGCCCGGCTTGCTGAGGGGCCTCGGTCGCCTGCGGAACCTCTGGTGCCTGAGCTGCTGTCGCCCGAGCCGCTGTCGCCACGGTACGTTGCGGCGCTTCGGCCGGCTCGACCGCTTCGGGCTGGGCCGCCTCGGGTTGGGCCTTCTCGGGCTGGGCCAGCTCGGCCTGGGGCGTCTCGGCATGGGCGTGCCGTTGCGGCGGGATGGGTGCCTTGGGTGTCCACGATGGCACCGCGCTCGCGGCGTCGGCACCGGGCTGCATTCCGCTGGACGGCTCTGAGATCCCCGCTGGGGTGACCGGCACCGGCGGCTGCGGCGACACGCGCGCTGCGGCCTCGGCCGCGCTTGTCCGTCGTGCGCCGGGCGGGGCGTCCTGGTCCTGCTGGCCCCGGCGCCCGGCCGCCGTGGCGGCTCGCCGGGCCTCCGCCTCGAGTGGCAGCGGCGCCTGGTCTACCGCGGGTATCGACACGTCGGAGGCGTCAAAAGGACGGACTGGCGCCTGGCCGGCCTGCAGGCCGCCGGCCTGGCTTTCGCGGGTGAGCTGGGCCAGGCCGTCACGGGCGAATTCGGCCAGGCCGTCGCGTGCCTCGCCGGAGTACCCGGGCGACCAGCGGTCAGGGCTCACCTCGTGTCCCATGGGCAAGCTGCCAGGCCCGGAGCCGTTGGCCAACTCCTGCCCGTAGCCAGCCGTCCGGCCCGACGCGGCCGGGTCCGGCCCAGGGCGCGTGCCGTCACCTTGAGGCGTTAGCGGAAGGCGCTGTTCCACGATGTCGATGACTTCCTGGCGTGGCGTGATCAGCTCGAAGACGCCGCGGTCGACTTCCCAGAAGCCGAGTCGTTCGGCTCGGTGCGCATCGTGACCGAGGTAGGCGATGTGCAGGCGGTCAGTGAGGTCGTCGAGTATGACGCAGCGCTCCCCGCGGAAGGTGCCGACCGGCCGTGACTCATAGAGCATCTGGACGTCGGCCCGGCTGACCTCCTTGCGCCAGTGCCCGGTCGCGGGTTCGAATCGCAGTTCCTCGGGCGGCGGACACGCGGCGAACAGGACCACTCCTGTCTCGTCGGGGCCGACGCCGGCCTCGTAAGGCGCACCTTGATAGCTAGCAAGCAGCCGGTATCGCATCTAGATCAGACCCCCTCAGCAGGACGTAGCCAAACCTGCCCGTCGTACCGTGCGATGAAGTCTGCCCGACCCTGAGCAATCCGGTAAATTTCGGCTCCCACCGGGATCGGCATCAGGTCGACGAAGAACTCAGGGATGGCGCGGCTGGGCCAGGACGTGTAGCCCGTGCCGGTAAACGGCGGCTTGCCTGTCCAGTCGCCGCCGTGGTCGAGCGAGTAAGGGATCTGGTAGACCTCGAGCGTCGCCGACGTCCATCGGAGCAGGTAGAGCTCCGACATGTCACGGCGGAACTCCGAGCCGTCGTAGCCAAGGTCAAGCGCGGTGTAGAAGTCCGCAGGGTCGGTGAAGGACGTGTCGGCGGCCCGGTAGACGAACCCGGCGATCACGGCGCGGCGGCCCGTCAGGTATGGCTCGACGAGCCGTGGCGGGATCGGCTTCTGCATCAGCGTTCCCGTCTCGATGACCGGCGGCTGCTGAGAGATATTCCGCACGCGCTCCCCTGTGGTCTGACCGACATGCAGCTTCAATGAAACTCTCTAAACGCAAGCTGAGTGCCCAACTTGGCGTGAGAACTGAGAACTGCGTCGGGCGCCAGATTACTAGTGCCGGATCCGTCTGGGATGCCCCGACTGGATTAAGATGCCGGATTGCTTGCACAAAGCCCTCCTGCGCGGAGTGCCCTGATGCCGTCAACGCGGGCGAACTACAGTGGGCCTGTGCTGGGGATCAGCGGGGGCGACCCATCGTTCCGCGACGACGACGGCGCAGCGGATCCCGCTGTCACGACGGCGCTCGAGGAGTTCACGGCAGGCCGGGGCTCGGAGCGCGCGGCGCTCATGGCGCTGGCATACAGTCGGCTGCTCGTGCCGGTGGTCGCGGTGCCAGGCGACGGCGAAAGGCAGGCGGCCTGGCGAACCCCTGACCAGGAAGGCCGCGGAGAGCAGGCCAGCGAAATGGCCATGCCCACGCTCATCGGGCTCGACGGCCGCCGGGCTATCCCCGCCTTCACCTGCCTGGAGTCGATGCGTCGATGGCAGCCGGCCGCGCGCCCGGTTCCGGCGGCGGCGCGCCAGGTTTGGCAGGCGGCGGTCGAGGAGTCCTGTGCCGTCGTGATCGACGTGGCCGGCCCGGCCAGGGTCGCCGTGGAGGGCTCCAGGCTCGCCGCGCTCGCCCGCGGCGACGCCGTCCCGGCGCCGTGGGCGGACCCCGACGTCCACGAGGTGGTCGCCGACGTGCTCGCCGGACAGTTGGAGATCGCGGCCTTCGAACTGCGCCCCGGTGATGCCGATCGCGACCTGGTTATCGCGCTGGCGTTTGCGCGAGACAGCCCGGGTTGCGACGTCACCGGGCTGGCCTCCGGGGTGGGAACCGCGGTGATGGAGCGGCTCGGCCCCCGGCTGCGGCGCGGCGTGGCCATCTGGCTTGGCGGCGGTGGCTAGCGCGTCATGGCAAGATCGACGACATGCTGCGCTGGCTGACCGCCGGGGAATCGCATGGCCGGGCACTGGTGGCCATCTGCGAGGGCATCCCCGCCGGAGTCGAGATCACCACGCCTGACGTGGCCGCCGCCCTTGCCCGCCGGCGCGCTGGCTACGGTCGCGGGGCCCGGATGAAGTTCGAGCAGGACGAGGTCGAGATCACCGGCGGTGTCCGGCACGGGCGCACCCTGGGCGGCCCGGTCGCGATCACGGTCGCCAACTCCGAGTGGCCTAAGTGGGAGACGGTCATGTCACCCGATCCCGTGCCCGCCGCCGAGTTGGCGAGGCAGGCTAGGAACGAGCCGCTGACCAGGCCGCGCCCTGGCCACGCCGATCTGGCCGGGATGCAGAAGTACGGCCAAGACGATGCCCGCCCGGTACTCGAACGCGCCAGCGCCAGGGAGACCGCGGCCAGGGTCGCGCTCGGCGAACTGGCGAGGCGCTTCCTTGACCAGGCGCTCGAGGTGCGGATCCTGAGCCATGTCGTGGCCGTGGGCGGCGTGCACGCGGCCAGTGACACTCTGCCGGGCCCCGATGACCTCGCGGCGGTTGACGCCGATCCGGTCCGTTGCCTGGACCGGGCGGCGAGCGCGGCGATGGTGGCGGAGATCGACGCGGCGCGCAAGGACGGTGACACGCTCGGCGGCGTGATCGAGGTGGTCGTACACGGGCTGCCGCCAGGCCTGGGCAGCTTCGTGCACTGGGACCGGCGGCTCGACGGCAGGCTGGCCGGGGCGATGATGAGCATTCAGGCGATCAAGGGCGTCGAGGTCGGCGACGGGTTCGCGACAGCGGGGCGGCGCGGGTCGCAGGCGCACGACGAGATCGCACCCGGACCCGACGGGGTGCGCAGGCTCACCAACCGGGCGGGCGGCATCGAGGGCGGCATGAGCACCGGCGATCCGGTCAGGGTGCGCGTGGCGATGAAGCCGATCTCGACGGTGCCGCGCGCGCTGGCCACGGTCGACGTGCGCACCGGCGAGCCCGCCAGGGCCATCAACCAGCGAAGCGACGTCACCGCGGTTCCTGCCGCCGGCGTGGTCGCCGAGGCGATGGCGGCGCTGGTGATCGCGGATGCCGCGCTGGAGAAGTTCGGCGGCGACAACGTCGCCGAGACGCGCAGGAACCTGAGCAGCTATCTCGAGGCCCTGGTGATCCGATGAGCACCCCGTCGACCGCCGGAACTCCCGCCGCGGTACTGATCGGGCCGCCAGGCGCGGGCAAGACCACGGTCGGCACGCTGCTCGCCGCCAGGCTCGGCGTGGGCTTCACTGATACCGATGCCGACGTCGAGGCGTCGGCGAACAAGGCCGTTAGCGACATCTTCGTCGAGGATGGCGAGCCGGCCTTCAGGGAACTCGAGCGAGCCGCCGTCGCCCGCGCGCTGGGCTCCGGCGCCGGCGTGGTGGCGATCGGCGGCGGCGCCGTGCTCGACCGGGGGACGCAGGCCAGGCTTGAGGGTCACCGGGTCGTGTACCTGGAGACCGGATTCGCGGCGGCGGCGAAACGGGTCGGCCTCAGCCAGGCACGCCCGCTGCTGATCGGCAACCCGCGGGCGACGCTCAAGATCCTGCTCGACCAGCGCCTGCCCGTCTACGAGCGCCTGGCCACGATCACCGTGCCCACCGACGACCGCGAACCGGCAGAAATCGCCGCCGAGATCGCCCGCCAGCTAGCCGCCTCATGAGGGTGGCAACGACATCGATGGAACCCGGTTGTCGCTCTGGCGACATCATCGGGCCAGCGTTGTCGCCGGCCGGCGGCGGGGAGGGGCGCCGTGAACGCCGGGAGGATCGCGGTTGGGGGGGAGCGGCCATACGAGGTGCTGGTGGGCCACGGCATCATGGCGGAGCTGCCCGGGCTGGTGGGGGAGCGGGCAGAGACGGTCGTCCTCATTCACGGCCAGGGGCTCGAGTCGCTGGCCACGCGGGCCGGCGAGGCGCTCGCGGCCGCGGGCTACACCGTGCATGCCGAAGCCGTGCCGGCCGGCGAGGCGGCCAAGGACATCACGGTGGCGACGGCACTGTGGTCGCGGCTGGCAGCACTCCGGGTGTCTCGTTCTGATGTGATCATCGGACTGGGCGGCGGGGCAGTCACCGATCTGGCCGGCTTCGTCGCCGCGACGTGGTTGCGCGGAGTGCGCGTGGTGCTCGTGCCGACCACGCTGCTCGCGATCGTGGACGCGGCGATCGGCGGCAAGACCGCGATCAACATCGCCGCCGGGAAGAACCTGGTCGGCGCGTTCAACCCGCCGGCCGGAGTGCTGGCCGACCTGGACACGCTGGCCACCCTGCCGCGCCGTGAGTACGTGAGCGGCATGGCGGAGGTGATCAAGGCCGGGTTCATCGCCGATCCGGAGATCCTCGGGCTGGTCGAGCAGGACCCGGCCGCCGCGTCCGCGCCAGGCGGCCCGCACGAGCGTGAGCTGGTCGAGCGCGCGATCCGGATGAAGGCCGGGGTGGTCGCGGCCGACCTCCGCGAGGCCGGCGCAGCGGGAAATGCTCAACTACGGGCACACGCTGGCGCATGCGATCGAGCGGGCCGAGGAGTACGCGATCCCGCACGGGGAGGCGGTCGCGATCGGGATGATGTTCGCGGCGGCCGTCGGCCGGCTGGCCGGCCGGCTCGACGAGCCGACTGCGGCGCGGCACGGCGAGATCCTCGCGGCGGTCGGCTTGCCCACGAGCTACCCGGGCGGCACTTGGCGGACCTTGCGGGACACGATGGCCGTCGACAAGAAGACGCGCGGCCGGAAGCTGCGGCTGGTGGTCCTCGACGGGCTGGCCAGGCCCGGCATCCTCGCCGACCCGCCAGAGGACCTGCTCGCCAGGGCCTACCAGGAGGTGCTGACATGCGGAAGGTGCTGGTGCTCAACGGCCCGAACCTGGCCAGGCTCGGGTCCCGCGAGCCGGACGTCTACGGCACCGCGACGCTGGCGGAACTGCGCGAGCAGTGCGCGGCGACCGCCGCCGAGCTCGGGCTGGCCGTGGACTTCCGGCAGACCGACGACGAAGCGGAGCTGCTCGCCTGGGTGCACGAGGCGGCGGACGGCCGGCTGCCCGTGGTGCTGAACCCGGCCGCCTTCACGCATTACTCGTACGCGCTGCGGGACGCGCTCGCGATGCGCACGGCGCCGCTGGTCGAGGTTCACATCTCCAACCCCGCCGCCCGCGAGGAATTCAGGCATGCCTCGGTGGTCGCGGCCGTGGCCGACGGGACCATCGCGGGTTTCGGGTTCGGGTCCTACCTGCTGGCCCTGCGCGCCATCGCCGGCCTGCTCGCCTGATGACGGCTAGCGAGCTGCCCGGCTACGATGCCCTGGTCCGGTAAGTGCCGACCCCGGGAGAGCCAGTTGCGCATCGGAATGTCACTGAACTACTCGGGCGGCTTCGCCGAGACTGTCAGCGAGCTGGCTGACTACGAAAAGGCCGGCCTGGACATCGTGTTCGTGCCCGAGGCTTACAGCTTCGATGCCGTCAGCCAACTCGGGTATGTCGCGGCCAAGACCGAGCGGCTGCAGCTGGCATCGGGGATCATGCAGCTGTACACCAGGACTCCCACGCTCACCGCCATGACGGCCGCTGGGCTCGACTACGTCTCCGGCGGCCGGTTCAACCTGGGGATCGGCGTCTCCGGCCCGCAAGTGATCGAGGGCTGGCATGGGGTGCCGTACGACGCCCCGATCGGCCGGACCCGCGAGACCATCGAGATCTGCCGGGCGGTGTGGCGCAGGGAGCGCCTGGTCCACGACGGCAAGAACTACCAGATCCCGTTGCCCGCCGGGCAGGGGACTGGCCTCGGCAAGCCGCTCAAGCTGATCAACCACCCGGTCCGGGATCGCATCCCGATCATTCTGGCCGCCGTCGGGCCGAAGAACACCGCTTTGGCCGCGGAGCAGGCAGAGGGCTGGCAGCCCATCTTCTACTTCCCGGAGCGGGCGTCGGGCATCTGGGGCGAGGCGCTGGCGGCGGGCACGGCCAGGCGGGATCCGTCGCTGCCGGCCCTCGACGTGATCGCCCAGGCGACCCTGGCGATCGGGGAGGACGCTGCCGACCTGGTCGAGCTTGGTCGGCCCGTGCTAGCCCTGTACGTCGGCGGCATGGGGGCCAGGGGCCAGAACTTCTACACCAAGCTCGCGTCCGACTACGGCTATCCGGACGAGGCGATCGCGATCCAGGACGCCTACCTGGACGGGCGCAAGGACGAGGCAGCGGCGCTGGTGCCACGGTCGCTGCTCGAGGGGATCTCGCTGATCGGGCCGAAGTCGTATGTGGCCGAGCGGCTCGCGGCCTACAAGGAGGCCGGCGTCACCACGCTGAACGTGCAGCCGCTGGCGTCCAGCCATGAGGACCGCGTGCGTCTGATCGAGGTGATCAGGGAGATGGCCGCCTGAGGGGCGTGGGTAAGGTCATCTCATGTCGGCTGAAGGCACGGGCGAGGTTCGCGTCGTCATCGCCGGGGCAGGCTTCGCCGGCCTGACGGCATTGGCCTATCTCGGCGGCCGTACCCGGCGGCGGGGCCCGGCCGGCCGGGGCATGCGCGTCACGCTCGTCGACCGCAACTCCTACAGCACGTTCCAGCCGCTGCTGTACCAAGTGGCGACGGCCGGGCTCACCTCCGCCGACGTGGCCTACCCGGCCTGGACGGCGGTCCGCAAGGCCGGCGCGCACTTCCGCAAGGGCGAGATCACCGGTCTGGATGCCGACGCTAGGCAGCTGACGCTGGCCGATGGCTCGGTTCTCAGCTACGACTACCTGATCCTCGCGACCGGCGTCAGCGCCGCGTTCTTCGGCGTGCCCGGCGCGGCCGAGCACAGCTTCAGCCTGTACACCAGGCGGGACGCCATCATGCTGCGCGATCACCTGATGGACGAGCTGGAACGGCGCAGCGTCGCCGGTGACACCAGAGAGCTGACGATCACGGTGGCCGGCGGCGGCGCAACCGGCGTCGAGCTGGCCGGCACTCTGGCCGAACTGCGGAACATCGCGCTGCCCGCCGCCTTTCCCGAGATCGACCATGACCGGGTCAAAGTCAGGCTGATCGAGCTTGGCCCCGCGCTGCTCGCGCCGTTCAGGGAGTCGCTGCGCGACTACGCGCGCAGCGAGCTTCTCGACCGCGGCGTAGAGGTCCTGCTCGGCACCGAGATCAAGCAGGTGGCCGAGGGCCAGGTGCTGGTTTCCGGCGGCGGCGCCGGGCACGAAGGTGGCACCGTCGCGCTGCCGAGCGACATCACCGCCTGGGCGGCTGGAGTCGCGGCGCCCGAGTGGATCGGCAAGCTCGGCTTGCCGACCGGCCGCGGCGGCCGGATCATGACCGGCGCCGACCTGCTCGTGGCCGGCCAGGAACGGATCTTCGCGGCCGGCGATATCGCGCTGATCGACGGTGACCCGCTGCCTCAGCTCGCCCAGCCGGCGATCCAGCAGGGCCGCCACGCCGCCGAGCAGATCAGGCGGCTCGAGGCTGGGGAGGCGACCCGGCCGTTCAGGTACAAGGACAAGGGCATCATGGCGACGATCGGCCACCGGTCGGCAGTGATCGAGCTGCCGAGCCGGATCCGGGCCAGGGGCACGCTGGCGTGGCTGGGCTGGCTGGCCCTGCACCTGTTCTTCCTGCTTGGCAACAGGAACCGGATATCGGCGCTGGTCAACCTCTCCTGGCGGTACCTGACTTGGAGCCGCGGCGGCGGCGTCATCGTCGGCGATGACGAGCAGCAGCAGCAGCCGCGCTCCGGCCAGGAGCGGTAGCGACGGTCGGGCGGCAAAGCCGTACAGTTCATGCCATGCCGGAGATTCACGCGCCCAGGCGCGCCGCCGCACAGCAGGTAACGGTCGGGCTCGGGGCGGACGCGGCGCTGATCACCAGCGGCGTGAACGTCCGCTACCTGACCGGCCTGGTCAGCTCCAACGCGGCCGTCCTGCTGTCCGCCGACGGGGCCGTCATCCTCGCCACAGACTCGCGCT
The DNA here is from genome assembly GCA_963720595.1 of uncultured Actinomycetota bacterium. Taxonomy (GTDB): domain Bacteria; phylum Actinomycetota; class Actinomycetes; order Streptosporangiales; family Streptosporangiaceae; genus Chersky-822. Next base: position 1,621,304 of record CAVRFY010000002.1, read on the forward strand.
ACGCCGGCACGGCCGAGCGGGAGTGCCAGGACACCGAGCTCGTGATCGAGCGCGAGGTCGAGGCCGCGCTGGCTGGCCGGGCGCTGGCCAGCGGCTGGCGGACGATCGTGTTCGAGGACCAGGAGATGACCGTGCAGCGGCACCGGGCACTGGCTGCGGCGGGCGCCGACGGCGCGGCGGACTCCCGTGCCGTGCTGGTGCCGGCCGGCAGCGCGATCGACGAGTTGCGGATGGTCAAGGACGAGACGGAGCTCGAGTTGCTCGCCAGCGCCTGCGCGATCACCGGCGAGGCGTTCTCCGCCGTGCTTGACCTGCTGCGGCCAGGGGTGACCGAGCGGGAGTACGCGGTCGCCCTGGAACGAGCCATGATCGACCTGGGCGCCGAGGCCGTGGCCTTCGGCGCGATCGTCGCATCGGGGCCCAACGGTGCGATACCGCATCACGTTCCCAGCGACCGCCCGTTCGCGGCCGGCGATCTGGTGACGATCGACTGCGGCGCCAGGGAGGGCGGCTACCACGCCGACATGACCAGGACGGTCGCGATCGGCAAGCCAGCCGACTGGCAGTGCGAGATCTACCAGATCGTCGCCGAGGCGCAAGCCGCTGGGGTGGCCGCGGCACGCGTGGGCGCCGAGGTCGACGACGTCGACGCGGTCTCCCGCGACCTGATCGAGGCGGCCGGGCATTCGGCGCATTTCACGCACGGACTGGGCCACGGAGTCGGCCTGCAGATCCACGAGGCACCGATCATCGGCTACGGCAGGACCGGTAGACTACGGGATCGGGTTCCTATCACCATCGAGCCCGGTATCTACCTGCCTGGCAGGGGCGGCGTCCGGATTGAGGACACGCTCGTGGTCCGCGCAGGTGCCGGGGCGGCGGGATCGGCTCAGCCGCTCACCACGATCACCAGGGAACTGCTCGTCCTGTAGCGCTCGCACCGCACCGGCGGGCGCGCGGACGTGGCGGTCCCGCCCGCATGCAGGAGACGCAACCACCGTGGCCACCACGAACGACCTGAAGAACGGCATGACCCTCACCATCGACGGCCAGCTTTGGAACGTCGTGGAGTTCCAGCACGTCAAGCCGGGCAAGGGCGGCGCGTTCGTGCGGACCAAGCTCAAGAACGTGATGAGCGGCAAGGTCGTCGACCGGACGTTCAACGCCGGCGTCAAAGTCGACGTCGCGAACGTGGACAGGCGCGAGATGCAGTACCTGTACCGGGAGGGCGAGGAGTTCGTCTTCATGGACATGCGGGACTACGACCAGCCCAGGATCCCGGCCGAAACGGTCGGCAGCGGCGCCGATTACCTGCTCGAGGAGCAGACGGTCACGGTCGCGTTCAACGACGGCGTGCCGCTGTACGTCGAGCTGCCGCCCGCCGTGGAGCTGACCGTGAGCCAGACCGACCCTGGCCTGCAGGGCGACCGCTCGACCGGCGGGACCAAGCCGGCCACCTTGGAGACTGGCGCCCAGATCCACGTCCCGCTGTTCATCACGACCGGCGAGAAGATCAGGGTCGACACCCGCACCGGCGACTATCTCGGCCGGGCGTGAGGTCCACCGGCGGGCGATGCGCGGCCGCGGGCGTGGCGGACTCGGGCAGGAGCGGCCGTGGCAGCGCGCAGTAAGGCACGCAAGCGGGCGCTGGACATCTTGTACGAGGCGGAGATGCGGGGCGAGCCCACGCTGAGCGTGCTCGAAGCCAGGACGATCTCGGCCGAGCCGCCGGTCAGCGCCTATGCGATCGAGCTTGTCCAGGGTATTGAGGCGCACCGGGCCGAGATCGACCGGCTGCTCGCCGAGAACTCCCGCGGCTGGGCCCTGGACCGGATGCCCGCTGTGGACAGGAACATCCTGCGGATCGGCTGCTACGAGCTCTTGTGGGGTACCGACGTCCCTGACTCCGTGGCGATCAGCGAGGCGGTGCTGCTTGCCGGGGACTTGTCGACCGAGGCCTCGTCAGCTTTTGTCAACGGACTCCTCGCCCGACTGCTCGAGATCAAGCCAGAGCTGTCGCTCTGAGTGTCGGCAGTCGCCGCTACAGTCAGGTAGCACACGGAAGTGCGAGCCGCAGCTGGAAGGCGACAGTGGGCCAGGCAGGCGAGCCAGACGATACGGGCTGTCACGTCCTGCACATCGACATGGACGCGTTCTACGCCAGCGTGGAACTGCGCGACCGCCAGGACATCTCGGCGCAGCCGGTGATCGTGGCGCACGAGAGCGGCCGCAGCGTGGTGCTCTCGGCGAACTATGTCGCGCGCGGTTTCGGCGTTCGATCGGCCATGCCGGTCAGCCGGGCCAGGCGGCTCTGCCCGCAGGCGATCTTCATCAGCCCCCGGCACGGGCTGTACAGCGCCGTCTCCAAGGAGGTCATGGCGATCTTCAGGGCGATCACGCCGGAGGTCGAGCCGCTCTCCCTGGACGAGGCGTTCCTGGATATCTCCGGTGCGGTCCGGCGGCTCGGCCCGCCCGCGGCGATCGGCCGTCTCATCCGCCAGCAGGTGCACGGGCAGCTCGGCATCACGTGCTCGGCAGGCATCGCCTCGACCAAGTTCGTCGCGAAGCTGGCCTCGGTGCACTGCAAGCCCGATGGCCTGCTGGTCATCCCGGCGGACCGGGTGCTGGAGTTCCTGCATCCGCTGCCCGTGTCGGCCCTGTGGGGAGTCGGCCAGCGAACCGGCAAGGTGCTGGCCAGGCTGGGCATGCGCACTGTCGCTGACCTCGCGAACGCGCCGGTCAGCACGCTCGAACGGGAGCTTGGCGCGGCCACGGCCGCGCACCTGTCGGCGCTGGCTTGGGGCCGCGACGACCGCAGGGTGACCACCGGTGCCCATGACAAGAGCATCGGAGCCGAGGAGACGTTTGCCACGGACATCTCCGATCCCGACTTGATCCGGCGCGAGCTGCTGCGGCTGTCCGGCCGCACCGCGCGGGGGCTGCGCTCCTCCGGTTACGTCGCCAGGACGATCTCGGTCAAGCTGCGCCGGGCCGACTTCAGCACGATCACTCGCTCGCGCACGCTGCGGGAGCCGACCGACGTCGCACAGCAGATCTACACCACCGCCTGCGATCTTTACGAAGCGTCTGGCCTGAACTCCGGGGCGCTGCTGCGGCTGGTCGGCGTGCGGGCGGCTGGCCTGTCGCCCGCGTCCGCGGCCGGGACTCAGCTCGCGCTGGGTGAGCGCGCCGATGCCTGGCGCCAGGCCGAGACCGCGATGGACAAGATCACGCACAGGTTCGGGTCGAGCGCGGTGCGGCCCGGATCGCTCGTCAAGCCAGGCGACGGGAAGGGCTGATGCGGCAGTAGAGCAGTGTGCCTGCCGTGGCGATGAACACCGCTCGCGGGCCGATGTAAGAGGCCCGGACCGCCGTCCCCTTCCACAGAACGCGCTGGCACTCGTATTCTGGGTGATAGCCAGACCGCAGGCGCGGGTAACCTGGGCTGGCCGGCGCGAGTTAACTGGGAGGCGACGTGCCGCTTTCTGAGCACGAGCAGCGCCAGCTCGAGCAAATCGAGCAGGCGCTCTATGCCGAGCATCCGCGGTTCGCCAAGGCTGTACGCGCGGCCGACCCGAAGGTGCATTACAAGCGCCGAGTCGTCTATGCGGCGATCTTGTTCGCGATCGGCGTCGCGCTGTTGCCGGTCGGAATCGCCACCTCCCTGATCGCGATCAGCGTCATCGGCTTCATGATCATGCTGGCGTCCTGCTACTGGGCCGCGATCAGCTACCGGCGGATGAACGGCATGGCTACCGGACGGATCCAGTTCAAGGACCGCAAGGCGGCGCGCAAGGAGAAGGGCGGCGGCAGGCGCTCGGGTACCGGGCTCGGCGAAAGGCTCGAGGAGCGCTGGCGCAGGCGCCAGGAGGGCCGGGACGGCTAGGCGCCACCCGCGCCGGCAGTAGCCCGGCAACCGGAGAGCAGTAGTCCAGCATGCGACGGCTGTCCTCATTTGCCGCGGCCGTAGGTCCCAGGTGCCGAGCGCCCGCTTGCGATCGTCGAGCTGGGCTGGCGCTCCTCCATGATCGCCCACCTGAGCGTGGCCCGAACAGCATCTGCGGATCCCTGATGTCGTGATAGCAGCATCAGAGTTCCACCGTTGTCGTTGGCGTCGCGGCAGCGGGGGGAGGCGGGGGCGGTCAGAGACTGCCGAGGCGCTCTTGCACACGCTAGGCGAGCCGTGCGACTGCGCCGGGCCCTACCTGCCAGGCTAAACCTGCCGCGTCTATCCCTCGCCTGCGGCGGGAGTCCAGCCGGTGATGAGCCCGGCCGCCTGCCTGATGCTCGCTCGCGTGGGCCGCAGCGTCGACGCGGGCAGCAGCCTGGCCCGCCAGCGCACGCTTCGGCTGGCGTTCTTAGCGAGGGCGCGGTGCACGAGGTGGACGTCAGAACGGACCATGCTCGCATCGGCCGGAACGGGGGCGTAGCGGGCCTGCTCCACCACACTGGCGATCCGGCCGACCGCCTGCCTGGCCTGTTCGTCGAGGCCAGAGACCGAGCGAACCCGCCTGGCCGCGGCCCGCGGGGATTCGCTCAGCCGGCACCCGAGCCCGAAGTCTTCGAGCACGGCGCAGAGTTCCTGCCAGCCGGCCCGCGCCAGCCCGGCATCGCCGCTCGCTGCGTGCCAGCGCCGACGGCGAGTCACCAGGCGCGCCGTGCCCGGTGCAACGGCGGCGACGACGAGCACGGCCAGCACGATCCACCCGATCGGAGCGGAGCTTCCGCGCGACCCCGTGATCGCCCCTGGCGCGCCACCAGTGCCCGGAGGCCGGAGGTGCGCCCCGATGTTGGTGCCGGGGCTTTCCGAGGTGGACGGCGCCGGGCCGCGGCCGCCGCCGTGATGGTTATTCAACGTTCCGCCGCCGGACCCGATGGCGCTGACGTACGACGGTTCCACGGCGGTCTCCTGCCCGCCAATCCCCGACGGCGTCGGCTCGAACCGCAGCCATCCGACCCCGCTGAAATAGAGCTCCGGCCACGCATGGGCGTCGGCCGTGGTCACGACCCAGGTTGCGTTCTGGTGTTCCTGGCCGGCCGTGAAGCCGATCGCGACCCTGGACGGAATGCCAAGCGTCCTGGCAAGTACCGCCATCGCGAAGGCGAACTGCTGGCAGAATCCCTGGCGGTCGGTCGTCAGGAAGGACAGCAGGCCTTGGGGGGTGTTGGGCAGGCTGGCCTGCACTGAGTAGGTGAACCGCTTGGACAGGAACCATTGTTCCAGCGCCACGGCCTTGCCGAACGCGGTTGTCTGGCCGTGGGTCACCTGGTCGGCGATCGTGGTCAGCCGGTGCGTCACCGAGGACTTGAAGCCCAGGTAGCTGTCCGCGATCGCGGCGGGCACATGCTGTGGCCCGGCCAGGACATCGGACGTCGGCTGCACTTCGCCGCTTGTCACCGTGTAGTGCAGGGGCGTGCTGATGGAATCGCCCGAGTAGATCATCAGCGTGCCCGCAGACTCGTGCCAGGTACCGCCGACCTGAACCCGCATTGGCCAGTACGGCGCGGGCAGGAAGTGAATCGGCCACGAATAGCCAGCCACGCGCGGGATCGTGACGCTGGTCCGGACGGTCAGGCGCGGCGTCGTGGCGGCCAGGCCGGGTGCGGGCAGCAGCGCCTTCGTCCCGACGGAGTCGCCTGCGGTGGGATGGATCAGATCCCAGTCGCCCAGCGTGGCGTCATAGTTGAGCACGTAGACCTGCAGGTAGTTCTCCGCGTTCGCCGCGTCGGTGTGGTACGTGAGTACTGGCTCGACTGCCGACCGAGTGAGCAGTCCGTGCAGCTGAGCGACGGGGTTGGGCAGCCCGACCGGGATATGGTTGCCGCTGCCGCCTGAGTGGCCGCTGAAGATGTGGTGCGAAGTCAGGCCGGGCACCAGCAGCGGCGCGATCAGGGCCGCGCAGACGGCGGCCAGGCCGATCCGGCGGCCGGTGGCGGCCAGCCCGCCAATGTCCGCACCGCCGAGCCGCTCATCCTCGCCGGAATAGTGCCAGACCGTGACGACCCGGCCCCAGCCGCGCAGCCGGTGGCGGCCATCTGAGGAGAGCAGCGCCAGGTAACCGATGGCGGCGAGCAGGAACGAGATCGCGCCGTCGAGCCCGCCCACCTTGGCGGTCGTGGCGATCGGGGCCATGTAGACCACAAGCAGCGGCAGGCCGGCGATGGCCGGCCGGTGCAGGCGGACGGCGAGGAAGTCGACCACGATCGCGACCAGCCCGATGCTGCCCGCCGCGAGCAGCAGCACGCCGTGGTGCCCGGGCACCGGCGGTGAGGACCCCGCGGCCGCCGACCCCTGGCTGACCAGCGTGGTCAGGTGATGCAGCGAGGCGCGGGTGGGCACGACCGCGAGGAACGACTGGCCGGCCGCGTAAAGCAGGTTCAGGTACAGCAGCAACGCGGCCAGGTAGGTCGCCAGGCCAGCGATCGCGCGGAGCGGGCGCTGTCCGGACGCGCTCGCGGCGCACAGGACGACGAGCAGCACACCTGCCGCCTTGACATAGCCGGACTGCGCCGCGAGCATCGGCACGCTCACCAGCCCCGCAAGCACCGTCGCTCCGGCGGCTGCGAGCATCGGGCTCTGCCTGGTCAGCGTTCCCGCCAGCGCGACGACCAACACCGCGCCGATCGAATCGACGAGCCAGGCGGCCCCGCTGATCAGGCTGAACTCCGATATGGATGCGAGGACGACCGCGACGGCGGCGGCGATGGTAAGGCGGTGGTTCATCGCGCAGGCACTCCCAGGTCGCTCTGGCCAGCGGAGGTCAGGTAACTGCCAGCCCTGGGCAGCCGCTGCCAGGCGACCGCCAGGGGAGTGCCGGCCTCGACCGTGACGACCTGCCAGCCCGCGGCGCGGAACACGGCCTCGGCGGCCGCCGTCTCGGCTGGCTTGGAGCCGATCCGGTCGCGGTCGTCCTTGCCCGCCGTGACGTGCCCGTTCTGTGCGGATTTATCCTCGCGCTCACCCCGGCCCTCGTCCTCGACGTCCTGCACGGCAGGGCGATCGTGGCCGTTGCGGCCAGGCGGGAGAGCTACCCAGGTCGACGTGGCGAGCAGCAGCGCGATGCCCTGACGGCCGTGCCGCCGTGCGGTCGCGAGTTCCCTGGCGGCCTCGGCGGAAAGCCGCCCGGCGACCAGCACGAGCAGCCCGCCTTCGATGGTGCTCAGCGCGGCGGTGGTCCTGGCGAAGTCATGGTTGCGGGACGTGGTGACTACCGACAGGGCGTCGAGCAGCACGTCCTCGAACATGGCGGAGCCCGCCAGCGGCCCGGCGTCGGTCAGCAGGTGACCGTCGAGCCCCGACCTGGCCAGGTGGACGCCGATCGAGGCCGCCGCGCTGACCGCGAACTCAAACGACGAACTCGGGCCGGTGCCGGCGTGAGCGCCGCGCCGGGAATCCAGGATGACCACGGCGCGGTCCTGCCATCGCTGTTCCTCGCGCCGCACCATCAGCTCGCCGTACCTGGCCGTCGACCGCCAGTGCACGCGGCGGAGTTCGTCGCCGTCCCGGTAGGCACGGGGGATCACGTCGTCATCTCCGGCCGCCGCCGTCATCCGGGTCCGGCCGTCACCGTCGCTCGACCAGCTGCCCGTGGTGGAAGCCGAGGTCAGCGGCACGATCTTCGGGGTGACGGTCAGCGTGTTCTGGGTCGCGAAGTTTGCCGTCAGCTCCACGAGCCCGAAGACGTCGGCGATCCTGACCCGCATCGGGCCGACGACGAACTTGCCGCGCAGGTCGGAGCGGAGCGGGTAGCTGACCTCACGTGATCCGCCCCGCTCGATCCCGTTGAGCACGTACCGCGGCCTGGCCCCGAGCGAGTAAGGGACGGTCTCCTCGGCGAGCAGCAGCCCGGTCGAGATCCGGCTGATGTTTTCCAGCCGGACCGCCACGGTGGCGGCCTGACCCGGGGCGACCCGAGGCGGCATAATCCTGCGCTCGCAGCGCAGTTGGTAACGCGCCCGGCGCGCGGTCACGGCCGAGAACACGGGCAGGCCGATGAGCAGAGCACCGACGCTGATCATCGCGCCGCTGCCCAGTATCAGCCCGGCCAGGATGCCCACGATGCCTGCCGCGAGGAACGAGGCCCCGCGGACCGTGAACCAGGCGAGTACCGACCGCACCGGCACCTCCTTCTGGCTGCTCTGTCACTGTACGTGCCCGCACTTATGCCTGCCAGCAGCGGAGACCGGCAGGCGGCGCTACCTGCCGGGCAGCGGCACCCGTTCGATGATCCTGGCGAGCACGTGCTCGGGCAGCTCACGGCCCACGACGGCCTCGGCGGTGGGCAGCAGCCGGTGGGCAAGCACCGACCCGGCAAGCGCCTGCACGTCGTCCGGGATCACGAAACTGCGATCCTCGAGCGCGGCCAGCGCGCGGCTGGCGCGCAGCAGATGTAGTGCGGCCCGCGGCGAGGCGCCGAGCCGAAGCGCCGACGCGTTCCTGGTCGCCACGATGATGTCGATGATGTACTGGCGGACCTGGTGGGCGACGTGCACCTCGCGGACGGCGGCGATCAGCGCGCGAACGTCGGCGGCGTGTGCGGCCGGCTGCAGGTCGTCAAGCGGCGAACTCGACCCGTGCGTGTCGAGCATCGCTTTCTCGGCCACTGGGTCGGGATAGCCGATCGAGATCCTGGCGGTGAACCGGTCGCGCTGGGCCTCGGGCAGCGGATACGTGCCCTCCATCTCGATCGGGTTCTGCGTGGCGACCACCATGAAGGGAGACTCCAGCGGGTAGGTCACGCCATCGACAGTGACCTGCCGCTCCTCCATGCATTCCAGGAGTGCCGACTGCGTCTTGGGCGAGGCGCGGTTGATCTCGTCCCCCAGGACCAGGTTGGCGAAGATCGGCCCTGGCTTGAACTCGAATTCGCGCAGTTCCTGATTGAACGCGCTGACTCCGGTGATGTCGCTGGGCAGCAGGTCCGGGGTGAACTGGACGCGCCGGACGGAGCAGTCGATCGATCGCGCCAGCGCCTTGGCGAGCAGGGTCTTGCCCACGCCTGGGACGTCCTCGATCAGCGCGTGCCCCTCCGCGAGCAGCACCGTCAGCGCGAGCCTGATCGCTTCCGGCTTGCCGACGACGACCGTGTTGATCGCGTCGCTGATCCGGTGGGCGACCGGAATAAGCTGGTCAAGCGCTTGCTCCGCCTGCTCGGTTTCAGCAGACACTCGTCCTCCTTGTCCCGGCGGTGCCGCCGGGTGGTGTTCCAGGCGTAGTGCCGCGCGCGATCATCGTCGATAGCGTGCGCCTAGACAGTACGTGCAGCTATGCCTCGATGAAACAACGGATTGGGCATCACTGCATAACGAGCCTTCCGCGTCCCGCCATACCTGCCAACGCCAGCCGGCCGCCGATCGCTTCCGTGGCCTTTGCAAGTCCATTCTCCCCACTGCACTCCACGCCCCTGACCTCGGGCTTCCCTAAGCCGATCGCGGGTTCGGCGGCTGCTGATCATTGACGGTGGAGGAATGTGGAGTACAGTGGTGCGCGGTGGGGAGACTAGGGCCCTACTGGGGAACCGTTGTGGGGGACAGTGGAGGTGAGTGCCTGTGTTTCTCGGCACCCATACCCCTCGGCTGGACGACAAGGGCCGGATCTTCCTCCCAGCGAAGTACCGCGATGAGCTGGCGGAAGGACTCGTGCTGACCAAGGGCCAGGAGCGCTGCCTCTACGTGTTCCCGCAGGCGGAATTTGGCCGGATCACCGAGGCACTGCGAACCGCGCCGGTGACGGCCAAGGCGGTTCGCGATTACAGCCGCGTGTTCTTCGCGAGCGCGTCCGACGAGGTCCCCGACAAGCAGGGCAGGGTCACGATCCCGCCGGCCCTGCGCGAGTACGCGGCGCTGCAGCGCGACTGCGTCGTGATCGGCGCGAACACGCGGCTGGAGATCTGGGACTCCGCCGCCTGGATTGCCTACCTGGAACAGCAGGAAGACGCATTTTCTGACGCATCGCAGGAGGTGCTGCCAGGAGTCCTGTGAGCGGATTCCGCCGAGCAGGCGGAGTTCAGTGCCCGGCGAGGTCGCTGCCCGCGCCGGACGGACGTCCGGCTGACGCCACTTCCCCGGCGCCAGACGGATGGAAGGACCGTCCGGATTGGCGCGGATGGCGACCTGGCCGGGCACGGCGATCAGGCCCGGGCAGCGGTCGGCCAGGAGGGGGTGTAGCGATGAGCACGGCGGCGGCAGCGCACGTCCCGGTCATGCTGGATCGCGTACGCAGCCTGCTGGCGCCCGCCCTCGAGGCGGCCGGCGCCGTGCTCGTCGATGCGACGCTCGGCCGGGCCGGCCACACCGGCGCGCTGCTCGGCGACCATCCAGGCCTGACGGTCATCGGGATCGACGCCGATCAGACGGCGATCGAGGAGTCAAGGGGCCTGCTGGCCGCCGACCTGAACCGGATCACCCTGGTCCAGGCGGCTTACGATCAGATCCCCGCGATTCTTGCCGACCTGCGGACGGCCAGCGTCCAAGGCTTCCTGTTCGACCTCGGTGTCTCCTCGCCCCAGCTCGATGACCCAGGGCGTGGCTTCTCTTACGCTCACGATGCCCCGCTCGACATGCGCATGGACCGCTCAGCCGGGCTGACGGCGGCAGATGTCGTCAACAGCTACCCGCCGGCCCGGCTGGCGCGGGTGTTCAGCGAGTACGGCGAGGAGCGGTTCGCCCGGCGGATCGCCGGAGCCATCGTGTCCGAGCGGCAGCGGGAGCCGATCACCTCAACCCTGCGGCTGGCCGAGATCATCAGGAACTCGATCCCGGCGCCCGCCAGGCGCACGGGCGGCAACCCGGCCAAGCGCACCTTTCAGGCGCTGCGGATCGAGGTGAACGACGAACTCGGCGCGCTCAGCCGGGCAATTCCCGCGGCGCTGGACGCGGTCGCCGTGGGCGGCCGGATCGTTGTGCTCTCTTATCAGTCACTCGAGGACCGGATCGTGAAGCGAGCGCTGAGCCAGCGCTCTACCGACTCCACCCCGGTAGGGCTGCCGGTACCGCTAGCGGCAGGCCGCCCGCAGTTCCGGCTGCTGACGTCCGGCGCGGAGCGGCCGGGCGAGTCAGAACTTGCCGCCAACCCGCGTGCCGCCTCGGCCCGCCTCAGGGCGGCCGAGCGCGTGCGGGAAGCGGCATGACCTCTCACAGGATGGACGAGCGCCGATGAGCACCGACGTCATGACACCGGAGGCCACCGGACAGGCCGGGAGCCGACGTGAGCCACGGCAGGCGGCCGCCCGCCGTCAGACGGCGCCGGCGCCGGCGCCCAATGCGCGCAGCCGGCCAGGCCCGCACGGCGGCCGCGGACCGACCGTCCCGCCAGCCCGGTGCTCCCGGCCAGCCCGGTGCGGCCAGTCAGCCCGGTCGGGCCCCCGGGACCGGGGCGCCCAGGCCGGACGATCAGGACCGGCGGCTCGCCCCGCCACGTGCATGAAGGCGGGCAGGCGGCCCGCGAGGACCTGGCCCGCGCGGGTGGCCAGTCAGGCCGGCCGGGCACCGAGCACGGCAGGCACGCCGGCCGGACGCCGTTCGTGCTCCTGCTGCTCGGGTTGCTGAGCGGCGGCCTGGTATGCCTGCTTGTCGTGAACACGACGCTGGCGGCGAACTCGATCGAGATCTCCAGGCTGCAGCAGGCTAACTCCGCCAGGACCGAGCGGATCCAGCAACTGCGGCAGCAGGTCGCCGCCGGCACCACCGCCGCGGTGATCGAGCAGAAGGCGCGCAAGCTCGGCATGCGCCCCGTGCAAGCGCCTGTGTTCATCGATCTGCGCACTGCATCGATCAGGGCGGCGAAGGCGACGGCTCCGTGAGCCCTGACGGGGGGAACGGTGACTGGCGGCGATCTGGCGGGGGCCGTGGCCGCGACCCTGCGGCGGGTGGCCGGCGCCGCCCGGGCGGCCCGCGCCCGGGCGCACCGCCATCCGCGTCACGTTCCGGCCAGCCCAGGCCGGGCCAGCCCCGATCCGGCCAGCCCCGATCCGGCCAGCCCCGATCCGGCCAGCCCCGATCCGGCCAGCCCCGATCCGGCCAGCCCCGATCCGGCCAGGCACGGCCTGGCATGCCCAGGCCCGGCCTGCGCCGACCGGAAGCACCGCACGGCGGCCTGCCGCCGACCCGGCCGGCCAGCACGCCCACACCGCGGCGGCCGCTGCGGCGGACAAGCTCGATCCGGCGGCTGAACGTCATCTTGCTCTCGGTGGGCTTCGCCGTCTCCCTGGTGCTCGCCCGGCTGGTCCAACTACAGGGCGTCGAGGGCGCTCACTACCGGAATGTCAGCCAGCAGTTCAGGCACACGACCGAGCACCTGCCCGCGGTCCGCGGCCGGATCGTCAGCAGCGACGGCACCGTGCTGGCGATGACGATCAGGACTGACACCGTGTCCGCGGGCCCGATCGACATCAAGAAGTCGACGACGCTGGCTGCCGTGGCGGCCAAGCTGGCCGGCCCGCTGCGGATGAGCCAGTCACGGCTGCTGCGGCTGCTCCAGAACCCGACCTCGCCCGACTACGTCGTCCTCGCGAATTCGGTCAGCGCCTCAACGGCCGGCGCGATCGCGAAGCTCTCGCTGCGCGGCGTGCCGCTGACGCCGACCTATATCCGGCTGACGCCGACCTATCAGCGCGTCTTTCCCGGCGGCAGCCTCGCGGCCCCGTTGCTCGGCTTCGTCGACACCGACCCCAAGACCGGGCTGATGACCGGCATGGCCGGCCTTGAGCAGTCCGAGAACTCGATGCTCACGGGCCGGAGCGGCATCGTGGCCTACGAGAAGGGGAACGACGGCCAGCCCATCCCCGGGACGCAGTCCACGGTCAGGGCCCCGGTGCCAGCCGGCAACCTGCGGCTGACCATCCAGGCCGATATCCAGTGGGAGGCCGAGCACCAGTGCGCGATTCAGGTCGCGAAGACCAAGGCCAAGGACTGCACGGTCGTGGTGATGCAGCCGAGTACCGGCCGGATCCTGGCCATGGCGCAGTACCCGACCTTCAACCCCGAGGCACCGGCCAGCTTGGCGGCGACGAAGAACATCGCCCTGGCCAATATCTTCGCGCCAGGCAGCACCGCCAAGGTGATCACCGCCGCCGCCGCCTTCCAGTACGCCGGACAGACGCCGCGCACCAGTTACGTCGTGCCCGACCAGAAGTTCTGGCACGGCGCCTGGTACCGCGACGCCGAGCCGCATCCGACGCAGCGGTACACGATCGCGGGGATCATCGCGCACTCGCTCAACGACGGGATGATCCAGGTTGCCGATCACGTCACCCCGGCCGAGCAGTACGGGATGTTCCGCGCATTCGGCATCGGCTCGCCCTCGGGCCTGAACCTGCCCGGTGAGAGCGCCGGGCTGCTGGCAGCGCCGTCGCAGTGGGTCGGCGGCGCCAGCAACACCCGCTACCAGATCTCGTTCGGCCAGAGCGTCGGCGTCACCGCCTTGCAGATGGCCAGCGTCTACGCGACCATCGCCAACGGCGGCGTCCGGGTCACCCCCTCGGTCGTCGCCGGCCACACCACCAGCACTGGCCGCTACGTTCCGGCCGCGCGGCCGACCGCGACGCGGGTGATGTCGCGCAAGACCGCCGCCGAGCTGATGCGCGTGCTCGAGCAGGTCCCCGTGGTCTATAACCAGGCCGGGGAGCCGTGGGGCATCATCGCTGGCTACACGGTGGCGGCGAAGACGGGCACCGCGCAGGAGGTGGGTAATTACTACGGCTCGAGCTTCATCGGCATCGCCCCGGCCAAGAGCAGCGGGCTCGTGGTCGCGGTCAACCTGCAGGATCCGCGCAACGGTGCTTACTTCGGGATCGACGTGGCCGGCCCGGTGTTCAACGCGGTGATGAAGTTCGCCCTGGCGAGCATGAAGATCCCCCCGGGCGGGGGCCATGTCCCAAACGTCCCACTCACGGTGCCGTGAAGCGAGGTAACCTCAGCCCGTGCCAGCGGCTCTTCGTCCCAGACATGTCCCGGTGCGCCCGCTCACCGGGCTTGCGGCGCTGCTCGGGCTGCGCCAGCCCGACGCTGACTCCTCTTTTATCCATAACAAACTCCACGGGGTCAGCGGAATCACTCATGACTCGACCGCCGTGCAGCCCGGTGACCTCTACGCCGCCTTGCCGGGCAGCAGGCACCACGGCGCGGAGTTCTGCGGGCACGCCGCCGCTGCCGGCGCCGTGGCCGTGCTCACCGACCACGCGGGACGCGACCGGGCGATCCGCAGCGGGCTGCCGGTCTTCGTGGTCGCCGATCCGCGCGCCAGGCTGGGTGAGGTCGCCGCCTGGGTATACGGCGATCCTTCTGGCCGGCTACTGCTCCTCGGAGTCACCGGCACCAGCGGCAAGACGACCACGACCTACCTGATCGAGTCCGGGCTGCGGATGGCGGGGCATCTGACCGGCCTGGTTGGCGGCGTGGAGACCCGGATCGGCGGGGAGGTCGAGCCAAGCAGGCTGACCACGCCGGAGGCCACCGACCTGCAGGCATTCTTGGCGGTGATGGCGGAGCGGCGGGTATCCGCGGCCGTAATGGAGGTCTCCAGTCATGCGCTGGCGCTCGGCAGGGTCGCGGGCACCTCGTTCGAGGTGGCCGTGTTCACCAACCTGTCGCAGGATCACCTGGACTTCCATCAGGACATGGACAGCTACTTCGCCGTCAAGGCGGAGCTGTTCACGCCGCGTTACGCCAGGTCGGGCGTCGTGAACGTTGACGACCCGCGCGGCCGCCGGCTGGCGAATCAGGCCAGTATCCCGGTCACGACGTACTCCGCGGCCGGGCGGTCCGATGCCGACTGGCGCGCCGCCGACGTGCGCTGCGGTGCGGACGGGTCGACCTTCCAGGTGATCGGGCCCGGTGGGGTGGAGGCGGACGCCTCGATCACCCTGCCAGGACCTTTCAACGTCTCCAACGCGCTGGCCGCCATCGTCGCGCTGGTCGAGACCGGGGTCGGCCTGGCCACCGCTGTGGCGGGGGTCTCGGCGTGCGGCGGGGTTCCCGGCAGGCTCGAGCGCGTCGAGTCCGATCAGGACCTCACCGTGCTGGTCGACTACTCGCACAAGCCGGGCGCGGTCGAGGCGGTGCTCAGCGGCCTGCGGCCGGTCACCCAGGGCAGCCTGCGGATCGTGCTCGGCTGCGGAGGCGACCGGGACGCCGCCAAGCGCCCGCTGATGGGTGCCGCCGCGGCCGAGCTCGCGGACGTCGCGATCTTCACCAACGACAATCCGCGCTCGGAGGACCCGCTCGCGATCCTCGGCGAGATGCTGGCGGGCACGCTGTCCGTGCCCCCGCGCGACCGCGCGCACGTGATCGTCGAGCCGGACCGCGCGGCCGCCATCGGGATTGCCGTCGTCGGCGCGGCCAAGGGTGACGTCGTGCTGATCGCGGGGAAGGGCCACGAGCGCGGCCAGTATGTCGCAGACCAGGTGATCCCGTTCGACGACCGGGAAGTCGCCGCGCGGGCGCTGGCCGACCGGGCGAGGGCCGAGCGGGCCAGGGTCGCGCTGGCGCGGGCGGAACTGGCCGACGCCGACCGCGCCAGGAACGGCCTGGCCGGGCCGGAGGGCGTGTGATCCCGCTTTCAATCGCCGAGATCGCCGAGATCACCGGCGCCACCCAGGACAGCGTTCCCGACCAGGCGGCGATGGTGACCGGCCCCGTGGTGATCGACTCGCGGCACGCAGTCCCTGGCGCCCTGTTCGCCGCGCTGCCTGGCGAGCGCGCGGACGGCCATGACTTCGCGGCCGCCGCGGTGGCGGCCGGTGCCGTCGCCGTCCTCGGCTCGCGGCGTGTCGGGGTGCCCGCCCTGCTTGTGGACTCCGTCCCGGCCGCGCTCGCCCGGCTGGCCAGAGCGGTGGTCGACGGGCTGCCCGACCTGACCATCGCGGGCATCACCGGATCCGCGGGCAAGACCACGACCAAGGACCTGGCGGCCCAGCTGATCGGCTCGCTTGGCCCGACAGTCGCGCCGCGGAATTCGTTCAATAATGAAATCGGGCACCCCCTCACCGTGCTGCGCGCCACCGCGGACACCAGGTACCTGGTTGCCGAGCTCTCGGCCAGGGGACCCGGGCACATCGCGGCGCTCTGCGAGGTCGCGCCGCCGGTGCTCGGCGTGGTGCTGTGCGTCGGGAACGCGCACGCCGGAGAGTTCGGCGGCATCGAGCAGATCGCGGCGGCCAAGGCCGAGCTGCCGGCCGCGCTGCCCGCCGATGGCGTCGCGCTGCTGAACGCCGACGACCCGCTGGTAGCCGCGATGGCGCGGCGCACCGCGGCCAGGGTTGTGACCTTCGGCCGGTCGCCGACCGCGGACGTGCGCGCGGCCGAAGTTCGCCTAGACGCGCTGAGCAGGCCCAGATTCCTGCTGGAGATGCCGGACGGCGCAATTCCGGTCGAGCTGAGACTGCACGGCGAGCACAACGTCACGAACGCACTGGCCGCCGCGGCGCTGGCCGGCCGAGCTGGGCATGGGCGCCGTCGCGATCGCCGCGGGACTGTCCGCCGCGACCGCGCTGAGCCGATGGCGGATGGAGGTCACCGAGCGGCCGGACGGGGTCATCATCGTCAACGACGCGTACAACGCCAGTCCGGAGGCGGTCACCGCGGCGCTGGCAGCAGTCCGGGTGATGGCTGGCGGACGGCGCGCCTATGCTGTGCTAGGCCGGATGGCCGAACTCGGCGAGCGGTCCAGGGAGTTCCACGAGCAGGCCGGGGCGGCCGCGGCACGGGCAGGGCTGGCCGGACTGGTCGCGGTCGGCGACGAGGCGCTGCCGATGCTGGCGGGTGCCAAGGCCGTTCCGGGATTCGCCGGCGAGCTGCTAGCGGTCCCCGACGGTCCCGCCGCCGTGGCCGCGCTCGCCGACCGGCTGCGGCCTGGAGATGTCGTACTGGTGAAGGCGTCAAGGGCCGCCGGCCTGCAGACGGTCGCGCTGGCGCTTGCCGCCGAGGAGCCAGTGGTGAAGGAGACGGGCCGATGAGGACGATTATCGTGTCGGCGGGCGTGGCGCTTATCCTCGCCCTGTTCGGCACGCCGATCGCGATCCGCCTGTTCCGCAGGCGCGGCTACGGCCAGCTGATCCGCGATGACGGACCGGCGCACGCCACCAAGCGGGGCACCCCCACGATGGGTGGCACCGTCATCGTGATCGCCACCCTGATCGGCTATGTGGTCGGCCACCTGCTCACCAGCGATCCGATGTCGGTGTCCGGCATCCTCGTGCTCGGCCTGATGAGCGGCCTCGGCCTGGTCGGGTTCGTCGATGACTTCATCAAGATCTACCGGCAGACCAGCCTCGGCCTGCGCAGCGGCGCCAAGCTTGCCGGGCAGTCCGTGGTCGGCGCGATCTTCGCGATCGAGGTGCTCAGGTACCCGGACGGCTTCGCGCTGACTCCCGCGAATCCCTCGCTGTCGTTCCTGCGCGACTTCGGCCCGGCCCTTGGCGTTCTCCCGTTCGTGATCTGGATCGTCATCATGATCGGGGCGACCTCCAACGCGGTGAACCTGACCGACGGCCTGGACGGGCTGGCCACCGGTGCGGCCATCCTGGTGCTCGCCGCCTACGTGCTGATCGCCAACTGGCAGCTGCGCAACGACTGCACGGTCTTCATCACCAAGAACTGCTATCCGGTCAGGGATCCGCTCGACCTGGCCGTAGTGGCGGCCGCGGTGCTGGGCGCGTGCTTCGGCTTCCTGTGGTGGAACGCGCCGCCGGCCAGGATCTTCATGGGCGATACCGGGTCGCTGGCGCTCGGCGGCGTGCTGGCTGGACTGGCAGTCTGCACCGAGACGCAGCTGCTGCTCATCGTGCTCGGCGGCCTGTTCGTGATCATCACGCTGTCCGTCATGATCCAGGTGGGGTCCTTCAAGCTGACTGGCAGACGTGTGTTCAAAATGGCGCCGTTGCAGCACCATTTCGAGCTCCTCGGCTGGGCGGAGACGACCATCGTGATCCGGTTCTGGCTGATCGCCGGGCTGTTCGTGGGTCTCGGCCTGGGCATCTTCTACATCGAATGGCTGCCCTCGTAGTGCCCGGGCCAGACTTCGCCGCCGAACTCGCCGGGCGCCGGGTCTGCGTGGCCGGCCTCGGCGTGTCGGGGCCGCCGGCCGCGCTGGTGCTCGCCCGCTGCGGCGCGCAGGTGACGGCGGTGGACTCGCGCGACGACGAGGACCGCCGCGGCATCGCGGCCAAGCTGGCCGGCTGCGGGATCCGCGTCCTGCTCGGCGAGCCGGCAGCGGCCGCGCTGCCGGCCGGCACCGAGCTGGTGGTCACCTCACCGGGCTGGCAGCCCGCCGCTCCGCTGCTCGTCGCCGCCGCTGCCGCCGGCCTTGAGGTGATGGGCGACGTGGAACTGGCCTGGCGGCTCCGGCCGGTCATGCCGGGCGGCGGCCAGCAGCACTGGCTCGCGGTGACCGGGACCAACGGCAAGACCACGACCGTGCGGATGCTCGCGCTCATGCTGGAGGCGGCCGGTTACCGCGCCGTCGCGGCCGGCAATGTCGGTACCTCGCTCGCCGACGTGGTGACCGAGCCAGAGCCGTACGAGGTCGTCGCCGTCGAGCTGTCGAGTTTCCAGCTGCACTGGTCCTCGACGATCGTGCCGTTCGCCGCCGTCGTGCTCAACGTCGCGGCGCACCATCTGGACTGGCATGGCACCTTCGAGGCCTACGCGGCCGACAAGGCCCGCATCTTCGCGCCAGGAACCATCGCGATCGGCAACGCGGACGACGGCCGGTCGGCGGCGATGGCGGAGGCTGCGCGGCAGGCCGGGGCCCCTCGGACGGCGATGTTCCGGCTGGGCGAGCCGGGCCCCGGCGAGCTCGGCGTCGCCGGCGGCTACCTGGTCGACCGGGCCTTCCGCGGCCGCGGTGAGCCTGCAGGGGCGAGGCTCGCCGCGCTGGCCGACCTCGTGCCGCCCGCAATTGCAGGCGATCTCCCGCCTGACCCGGCGGGAAGGCCGCCGCGGGCCGGGGTGCCCGCCCCGCACAACGTCGCGGATGCGCTCGCGGCGGCGGCACTGGCCAGGGCGTACGGCGCGCCGGCCGAGGCGATCGGCGCCGGGCTCCGGCGGTTCAGGCCGCAGCCGCACCGGATCTCGCTGATCGGCAGCGTCAGCGGGGTGCTCTACGTGGACGACTCGAAGGCGACTAACCCGCACGCGGCGGCGGCCGCGCTCGCGGCCTACGACTCCGTCGTGTGGCTCGCAGGCGGCCAGCTCAAGGGCGCGGACGGTGATCTGGACGACCTGGTGGGCGCGGCGGCCGGCCGCCTGCGCGGCGTGGTGCTGTTCGGCGCTGACCGCGACAAGATCGCCGCGGCGCTGGCGCGACACGCGCCACAGGTCCCCGTTGTTGAGGTCGCGGGCACCGACACTGGAGCGATGGACTCCGTTGTCACGGCCGCGGCGCAGCTGGCAGAGCCCGGCGATACCGTCCTGCTCGCCCCGGCGGCGCAGTCGTTCGACATGTTCCGCGACTACCCGGCGCGGGGGGATGCCTTCGCCGCAGCGGTCAGGCGGCTGGCGGCGCCGCGGTGAGCGCGGCTGGGCTCAGGCCGCGGGCGCCGGCTGCGCTCTCGCCGCTTGACCGGCCGCTGACCTCCTACTACCTGATCCTCGGGACGAGCGGCCTGCTGCTCGCGATCGGCCTGGTGATGGTGCTGTCGACCTCGTCGGCCAGTCAGCTCGACGCGGGCGGCTCGCCGTACAGCATTTTCGGCAAGCAACTGCTCGGTGCGGCCGTCGGCCTGGCCCTGATCTGGGTGCTGGCCAGGACGCCGCCGCGGCTGCTACGCGCCGTCGCCTACCCGCTGCTGCTGGCGACGATCGCCGGGCTGATCCTGGTGCTGGCCTTCGGGACGACCGTGAACGGCGCCGAGCGCTGGATCATGGTCGCCGGCGTCAAGATCCAGCCGTCGGAGTTCGCCAAGCTGGCGCTGCTGCTGTGGGGCGCCGACCTCCTGGCGCGCAAGGAAAAGCTCGGGCAGCTCAACGACCTGCGTACGCTGCTGATCCCGCTCCTTCCCGGTGCCGCAGTCCTGGCCATGCTGGTCATGCTCGGCGACGATCTCGGCACGACGTTCCTGCTGCTCGTCATCCTGCTCACGCTGCTGTGGGTGATCGGCACGCCAGGCCGGCTGTTCGCCTGCATTCTCGGGCTGATCTTGTTCGCGCTCGTGATCCTGGTGATCGTGCAGCCGTATCGGATCCAGCGCCTGACCGGCTACATCAGCCAGTCGAATAACCCGGTCGGGCAGAACCAGCAGGGCGTCCAGGGAAAGTGGGCGATCGGATCAGGCGGCCTGTTCGGCGTGGGGCTCGGCGACAGCAAGGAAAAATGGGGCTGGGTGCCGAACGCGACGAACGACTTCATCTTCGCGATCCTCGGCGAGGAACTCGGCCTGATCGGAACCGTCTGCGTGGTGCTGCTCTACGGCGGTTTCGCCTTCGCCGGGCTGCGGATCGCACGCCGGATGACCGACCCGTTCATGCGGCTGGCCGCGGCAGGCGCGACGGCCTGGATCCTGGTGCAGGCGCTCGTGAACATCTGCGCCGTCGTGGGGTTGCTGCCGATCACAGGCGTGCCGCTGCCGCTGATCTCGGCCGGGCTGTCGTCGCTGCTTGCCACGATGGCGGCGATCGGCATGCTGCTCTCCTTCGCCAGGCGTGAGCCTGGGGCGGCCGAGGCGCTGGCGATGACGGGCGGGCGCTGGCGGCCACGGCTAGGCCGGCTGCAGCGGCGGTCGGGTACCGGTCGCGGGAACAGGCGCGAGCCGGTACGGTCTAGGCTGATTGATCCGGGTAGGCAGGCAGGCCAGTCCGGCCCGGCCGGCCAGCCCGGACGGTCGAAGGGTAGCGGCGCGGCAGGCTCGCGACGCCAGCCTCCTGCGGGGGCGCGGGGCTCGGCGCCGCAGGGTGCCGGGGCGCGCGGCTCGGGGCCGCGCGGAACCGGTCCGCGCCGGTCCGGGCCGCAGCGAGCAGAGTGAACGACAGCGAGGTGCTCCTAGTGCGCAGCGTCGTGATAGCCGGCGGCGGAACCGGCGGCCACATCGAGCCGGCGATGGCGCTAGCCGACGCGCTGCGCCGGATCGACCCCGAGGTCAGGATTACCTGCCTGGGCACCGAGCGCGGTCTTGAGACCAAGGTGATTCCGGCCCGCGGGTACGCGCTTGACCTGATCCCCGCGGTCCCGCTGCCCCGATCGCTCACCCCGGCGCTGCTGGGTGTCCCGGGGAAGATGCTCGGCGCGGTCGGCGCGGCCGCGGACGCACTCGACCGGGCGGAGGCGAGCGTGCTGGTCGGTTTCGGCGGCTACGTGGCGACCCCCGGATACCTCGCGGCCCGGCGGCGCAAGGTGCCGATCATCGTGCACGAGGCCAACCCCAAGCCGGGCCTCGCTAACCGGATCGGGGCCATGCTGACCAGAAATGTCTTCGTGGGGCAGGCCGGCACCAGGCTGCGGCACGCGACGTACATCGGCATTCCCATCCGGCGGGAGATCGCCGGGCTGGACCGGCTCGCGCTGAGCGAGAAGGCTCGCGCCCACTTCGGGCTGCGGCCCGATTTGCCCGTGCTGCTCGTCACCGGCGGATCCCAGGGTGCGGCCTCGCTGAACCGCGCGGTGCTGGGGGCCGTGGACGGCATCCTGTCGGTCGGCGTCCAGGTCCTGCACATCGTCGGGCCCCGTGCGGGCCAGGCGGCGAGCATGCCGCGGCGCGAGGTGCCGTACGTGGCGCTCGAGTACCTGGACCGGATGGACCTCGCGTACGCCGCTGCGGACTTCGCCCTGTGCCGGGCCGGCGCCATGACCTGCGCAGAGCTGACCGCGGTGGGGTTGCCGGCGGCGTATGTCCCGCTGCCGCACGGCAACGGCGAGCAGCGGCTCAACGCCCTGCCCGTGGAGCGGGCCGGCGGCGGGCTCATCGTCGACGACGCCAGCCTGACGCCGGAGTGGATCATGAGCGTGCTGCTCGGCGTGCTGCTCGACCACGAGCTTGTCGCCTCGATGTCGCGGGCCGCGGCGGGCATCGGCAGCAGGGACGCCGACGTCGCGCTCGCGAGGCGGGTGCTGGCCGTATCCGACGGCGCGGGCCAGGGCCGGCCTCCCGGTCGGGCAGGTCATCAAGGCCCGCCAGCGCATCCCGGCGCCCGAGGGCATCAGGACCAGGGTCCGCCGGTCGCGCGAGCAAGCACCGCGGCAGCCATCGGGGCAGATGACGGTGACGGGAGGACGGCAACGATGGGCCTGGTAACGCCGACAGAGCCGGTCCCACTCGGTGAGCTAGGACGGGTGCATTTCGCCGCGATCGGTGGCGCCGGCATGTCGGGCATCGCGCGCATCATGCTGGCCAGGGGAGTGCCGGTCTCTGGATGCGACTCTGCGGCTTCGGCTCAGCTCGACGAGCTGGCCGCGCTGGGCGCCAAGGTCTGCGTGGGCCACGCGGCCGAGCACCTGGACTCGACGGACACCCTGGTCGTATCGAGCGCGATCAGGCCGGACAACCCCGAGCTGGCACGGGCGGGCCTGACCGGGATGCGGGTGCTGCACCGGGCGGCGGCGCTCGCCTCCGTCATGGCGGGCAGGCAGTCCATCACGGTCGCGGGAACTCACGGCAAGACGACGACGACCTCGATGATCACCACGGTGCTGCGCCGGTGCGGCGCCGATCCCGCCTACGTGATCGGCGGAATCCTGGCCGAGACAGGCCTAGGCGCGGCCGAGGGCGGCGGCAGTTATTTCGTCGCCGAGGCAGACGAGAGCGACGGCTCCTTCCTGATGCTCGCGCCCGACATCGCGATCATCACGAGCGTCGAGGCGGACCATCTCGACAACTACGGCAGTCTCGGCGAGATCGAGGCGGCGTTCGAGAGCTTCGCGGCCAGGATCGTTCCTGGCGGGGTGCTCATCACGAGCGCGGACGACGCCGGTGCGGTAAAGGTTGCCGACGCGGTGCGGGAGCGGGCGGGGCTGGCTGGCGGGCGGGCGGGCGGGCCCAGGATCGTGACCTACGGGGCGTCCGCTGGCTCCGACTACCTGGTCGCCGGGATCACGCCGGCCGGGATGGCGACCGAATTCGACCTCACGCCGGCCGGGGGCGGTGCGCTGGCCGGGCGCGACGCCCTGCGGCTCCGGGTGGAGGTTCCCGGACGGCACAACGCGCTGAACGCCGCTGCCGCGTACGCGACCGCGGCCGAACTCGGCTTCGCCGCCCCCGACATCGCCGCGGGCCTCGCCGCCTACCGGGGGGCTCGGCGGCGGATGGAACTCAAGGGCGAGGCCGACGGCGTCCGGGTGCTCGACAGCTACGCTCACCACCCGACCGAAATCGCCGCCGACCTCAGCGCGGCCAGGGACATCGCGGCGGGTGGCCGGGTGATCGTGATCTTCCAGCCGCACTTGTTCAGCCGGACCAGGTTCTTCGCGAGCCAGTTCGGAGCCGCGCTCGGCCAGGCAGACGAAGTCTTCGTGCTCGACATCTACGCGGCCAGGGAGGATCCGGAGCCCGGCGTCACCGGCGCACTGGTCGCGGACGCTGTCCCCGGAGGCCGGGCGGTCTTCCGGGAGGACCAGGGCGGCCTGGCGGGCGCGATCGCCGATATAGCCAAGCCGGGCGACATCGTGCTGACCATGGGCGCTGGCGACGTGACCATGCTCGGCCCGTCGCTCCTGGACGCCCTGCTCGGCCGGGCGGACGGCGGCGGATGAGCCGGCCGGAGCGCGGCCGAAGCGGCAGGCGCGACCGGTGGAAGGCGGCGTTCTTCGGCCTGACGGCCGCTGCCCTGATCGCCGGGGTCGCCTGGGCATTGCTCGGCTCAAGCTTCCTGGTCGTGCGCTCGGTGCGGATCACGGGCGCGGGGGCACCCCGGGCGCGGGTTCTTGCCGCGGCGGGAATCAGGCTGGGCACCCCGCTGATCCGCATCGATACCGGCGAGATAGCCCGCAGGGTCGAGCGAATCAGGCAGATCCAATCGGCCAGGGTGACGCGCTCATGGCCGGACGCCGTCGTGATCTGGACCAGCCGGCGCACGGCCGTGTTCGCGCTGGCGGCGAACTCCGGCTTCGACCTGGTGGACCCCTTCGGGGTCGTGCTCAGCTGGGCCGCGCGAGTGCCGTCGGGGCTGGTCACCCTGAGGCTGGCCAGCCAGCCTGCCGGGTCGCTGCGGCACGATCCGGCCGTGCTCGCAGCGGGGACGGTGGTCAGCGAGTTGCCGCCGTGGCTCAGGCAGCGGGTCAGTGCCGTGCGCGCGGCTGGCCCCGCCAACGTGATCCTGATCCTGCGTGGCGGTGCGAGCGTGCGGTGGGGCGGTCCGG
Source organism: uncultured Actinomycetota bacterium (assembly GCA_963720595.1). Classification (GTDB taxonomy): domain Bacteria; phylum Actinomycetota; class Actinomycetes; order Streptosporangiales; family Streptosporangiaceae; genus Chersky-822. The sequence goes on from CAVRFY010000002.1 coordinate 1,645,587, forward strand.
ATCGGCCCGCGGCGAAGGCCAGCGAGGTGGCCATCTTGCTGCGCACCAAGGCGGCGTACTACGACGTGAGCGATCCGGGGACGGCGGTGACCGGCAGTTCGGGCCACACGGGACAGGCCAGCCACGGCGCCGCGGGCGGCTAAACCGGGCACCAGACGTGACAGGCTAGCCACTTATCGCGACACGCCGGATCGGTCACGGCGAGGCTAGTTGACCAGCGATGCCGCCCAACCCTACTGTCCCTATCAGTCGACAGCTTGACATAACTCTAAATCTCAACCTGAGGGTGAGGGTTGACATGCTGGATCGCGGGCACCTGCCGTGCGTTTCAGGGGGCGCAGTTCGGTAAGCGGCACGGCCGGCCAGCCGTGCCGTGAGCGGCAGGCCGCGGCAAGGCAGGCACGTTCCGCGATAGGCAAACGAACGGGAAGGTCTGGTCCCTCCGTGGCAGCACCGCAGAACTATCTGGCGGTCATCAAGGTAGTCGGCATCGGCGGTGGCGGCGTCAACGCCGTCAACCGGATGATCGAAGAGGGCCTCAAGGGCGTCGAGTTCATCGCGATCAACACCGACGCGCAGGCGCTGCTGATGAGCGACGCGGACGTCAAGCTCGACGTCGGCAGAGAGCTCACCAGGGGCCTCGGTGCCGGCGCCAATCCCGACGTCGGCTACAAGGCGGCCGAGGACCACCGCGAGGAGATCGAGGAGGTGCTCAAGGGCGCCGACATGGTCTTCGTCACCGCGGGTGAGGGCGGCGGGACCGGCACTGGCGGCGCACCGGTCGTAGCCCAGGTGGCACGGTCGATCGGCGCGCTGACAATCGGAGTCGTCACCAGGCCTTTCGGTTTTGAGGGCAAGCGCCGTGCGGCACAGGCCGACGCCGGGATCGAGCGGCTGCGCAGCGAGGTCGACACGCTGATCGTCATCCCGAACGACAGGCTGCTGTCGATCTCGGACCGGCACGTCAGCGTGCTCGACGCGTTCAAGGCCGCCGACCAGGTACTGCTCTCCGGTGTCCAGGGGATCACTGACCTGATCACGACTCCCGGCCTGATCAACCTGGACTTCGCCGACGTCAAATCGGTGATGTCGGGGGCGGGTTCCGCCCTGATGGGGATCGGGTCCTCGCGCGGTGACGACCGGGCGGTCGCGGCGGCCGAGATGGCGATCTCGAGCCCGCTGCTCGAGGCCAGCATCGACGGCGCCCACGGGGTGCTGCTGTCCATCCAGGGCGGCTCCGATCTCGGTCTGTTCGAGATCAACGAGGCCGCCCAGCTCGTCGCCAACTCCGCTGCGCCAGACGCCAACATCATCTTCGGGGCGGTCATCGACGACGCCCTGGGCGACGAGGTGCGGGTGACGGTGATCGCGGCCGGCTTCGACGAGGCTCAGGCCGGCCGGGCCAGGACCGGCCGGCCGGTAGCGGCCTACCAGCCCTCGCAAGGTTCGGATGCGTTCGGTGCCCCGTGGCGGCCGGTCACGCTGCCGGGCCTGAAGGACGGCGCGGCCCGTGCCGGCCAGGCGCCCGCCGCGCCGGCGAGCCCGGCCCATCCCGGCGGCGATCCCGCCGCCCGGCCCGCCGCTGCGGACGACCGGCGGGCAGCCGCGGACGAGCAGGCCGAACCGGCCGCGCCCGAGTTCGTGCCCTCGCCGAGGCCGTCGGAGGCGCCGTTGCCGCCGGCAAATGGGGACGGGCAGGCAGTCGGCACGGTGCAAGGCGGCCGTGGCGAGTCCACGAGCACCAGGCGCAGGTCCGTGGTCTTCGAGGAGGACGACGAGCTCGATGTGCCTGATTTCCTCAAGTGACCAGCAGGCCGAGCCGACCGGGTGACACCCTGCCCGCCGCCTTTCGGCCGCGGCCGCTGTGTGCCGGGGTCCGAGTGCTGTTCACCGGCCGTGCGGGCGGTGTCAGCTCCGGTGCCTTCCGCGGACTGAACCTCAGCGACGGCGTCGGTGATGATCCGGCCGCCGTGGCCGGCAATCGCGAGCGGGTCCTGCGCGCGATCGGGCCAGGACCTGCTCGTCTGGCCTGGATGCGCCAGGTACACGGGGCTGACGTGGCCTATGTTGACGCCGGGTCACCTGGACCGAGCGCCGCCGGCGGCGCGGGCACCGGGCAGAGCCCGCAGGCCGACGCGGTCTTCACCGATTCGCCGCAGGTCGCGCTCGGCGCGCTCGGCGCCGACTGCGCGGCCGTGCTCGTCGCCGATCCGGTCGCCGGCCTGGTCGGCGCGGCGCACGCGGGCCGCCCTGGCATGGCCGCGGGCGTGGTTCCCGCGCTGATCGCCGCGATGGCGGCGGCCGGCGCCGAAACCGGGCGCATGCAGGCCGTCATCGGACCGTCAATCTGCGGTCAGTGCTACGAGGTTCCCGCCGAAATGCGCGACGAGATTGACACGCTGGTACCTGGGTCCGCCTGCGCGACCAGGTCCGGCACGCCAGGCATCGACCTGCGGGCCGGCCTGCGCGGTCAGCTCGGCCGCCTCGGCGTCCGCCGGATCGACGGCGACCCGCGGTGCACGGCCGAATCCGCCGAGCTGTTCTCTTATCGTCGCGACGGCACGACGGGGCGATTCGCGGGGCTGATCTGGCTCGCGCCATGATGAGCCGGTGACGAGCGGGGCCGCCCGGGCGGACGAACTCGGCGAGAATCTCGCGGCGCTGCGAGCCAGGATCGCGGCCGCCTGCGATGCGGTCGGCCGGAATGCCGATGAGATCACGCTGGTGGCGATCACCAAGACCTTCCCCGCCTCGGACGTCCGGCTGCTCGCCGGGCTGGGCGTCACCGACGTCGGCGAGAACCGGGACCAGGAGGCGGCGCCGAAGGCGGCCGCGTGCGCCGGCCTGCAGCCGCCGCTGCGCTGGCACTTCGTCGGGCAGTTGCAGGTGAACAAGTGCAAGAGCGTGGTCAGGTACGCCGACGTGGTCCACTCGGTCGACCGGCCGCGGCTGGTCGAGGTGCTCGGCACCCGGGCACGCGCGGCCGGGCGGGTGATCACCTGCCTGATCCAGGTCGACCTGGACCCCGAACCTGACCCGGTCCCCGGGCAGCGCGGCGGCGCGTTGCCCGTCGATGTTCCGGCGCTCGCCAGCGCAGTCGCCGAGCAGGATGGGCTGGTGCTGGGCGGGGTGATGGCGGTCGCGCCGCTCGGCGCGCCGCCGCGGCCGGCCTTCCATCGGCTGGCCGAGGTCGCCGAGACGGTCCGCGCCGCGCATCGGGGAGCAAGGATGATTTCCGCGGGCATGACCGGTGACCTCGAGGAGGCCATCGCAGAAGGTGCGACACACGTGCGTGTCGGTACGGCGTTGCTCGGCGGCCGGCGAGCCTTCGTCAGGTAATGTCCGACGCGTGGCACGCGGCGGGAGTTGGGCTGCACTGAGCTTCGGGTACGCGGCCTGCTACACAGCTGTCTGCTACAGCGGCATGACGGAGGACTGACGATGGCCAGCGCAATGCGCAAGATGGCGGTCTATCTCGGCCTGGTGGAGGACGATCATCGCTTCGACGATGCTTACACCGACGAGTACGGCGAGGGCGAGGACTACGGGGATTACGTGACCGAGTACTCCGAGCATGCCGAGGTGCTGGCGACGCATGCCGCCTACGTCGCCGACGACGGCCGGGGCCGAGCCGAACACCCGATGGCGGAGGCCGTGCACACCACTGACCTGGCCAGGATCACCACGTTGCACCCGCGCACTTACAATGAGGCGCGGACGATAGGAGAGCACTTTCGCGAGGGCACTCCAGTTATCATGAACCTGACCGAGATGGTCGATAGCGACGCGCGCCGCCTCGTAGACTTTGCGGCCGGCCTGATTTTCGGGCTCCGCGGCTCGATTGACCGGGTCACGAACAAGGTGTTCCTCCTCTCACCAGCCAACGTCGAGGTGACGGCGGCGGACAAGGCGAGGATCGCGGAGCGCGACTTCTTTAACCAGAGCTAGGGACGGTCCCATTCAGGTTCACTGGAGGTCAGGTTCGGTGAGGGTCATGTCGGCGGCGCAGACGGGTCGGCGGTACCCGGGCTGCCGAGCGATGCGCAGGGACGGGGGTGGGAGGCGGTGACCATCTTCCTGACCGTCGTCTACTACATCCTGTGGCTCTACCTGCTGCTGCTGATCGGGCGCCTGATCATCGACATGCTGCAGAACTTCAGCCGATCCTGGAGCCCGTCGGGGCTCCTGGCGAAGGTCGCTGAGGTAATCTTCACCGCAACTGATCCGCCACTGAGATTGCTAAGGCGCTACCTTCGGCCTGTGCGGCTCGGTAATGTTGCCCTAGACCTCAGCTACACGCTGTTGTTTCTTGTGATCATCGTGTTGCTATCGGTAGTAAGCAGCTTGTGATGCAGGTAGCCTGCCTAGGGGACTCACGCGCCAAGGAGATACGGACATGCCACTGACGCCCGCGGATGTGCGGAACAAGCAGTTCAGCACGACCAGGCTCAGGCCTGGCTACGACGAGGAAGAAGTGGATGCTTTCCTGGATGAGGTCGAGGCGGAACTTGACCGCCTGATCCAGGAGAACGAGGAGTTGCGGGCCAAGCTCGCCGAGGTGCTCCGCGGCGGCAAGATGGCGGCACCGCTGAATTCGCCGCACATGGACGCGCCCGAGCTGATGCCGAGTGAGCCGCACCGGATGGAGCCCGAGCGTCGTCCCGAGCCGATGTCGATGATGAAGTCGTCGGCTGAGGACAACATGGACACCGCGGCACGGGTTCTCGCTCTTGCTCAGCAGACGGCTGACCAGGCGATCGCCGATGCGCGCCGGGAGGCCGACGAGACGCTCAGCCGGGCCCGCCGCGAGGCCGACGACCTGCTGACCAAGGCACGGCGCCAGTCCGAGCAGATCACCAGCGACGCGCGCGCACGAGCCGAGTCCCTTGAGCGGGATGCGCAGGAGCGGCACCGCCAGGCAATGGGCTCGCTTGTCCAGTCCCGCGAGGAGCTCGAGCGCCGGGTGGACGACCTGCGTGCCTTCGAGCGCGAATACCGGAGCAGGCTCAAGGCCTACCTGGAAGGGCAGCTCCGCGACCTCGAGGCCGGTGCCGCGGACAGCGGCGTGTTCCCGGCGGTCGCCGCTACCGGCCCGCAGCCCGCGGTTCCCGTGGGTGTCGGCCACATGCGCAACGGCGGGCCGTCCGGTGCACAATTCCAGGGGATGTCCGAGCCGATGGGCCACAACGGCGGGTACCACCCGGCAGACAGCGGTCAGCACGACCGCCGCTAGCCGAAGATCTGCCTAGGCTCGGGCCTAGCCTTTCGAGCGGAGTTCGCGCGTGATCCGGTTCGGCGTAGTCCTGTCGACCGTGCTCGTCGCAATCGGGCTGCTGGTAACGGGTGTCGTTGCCGGCAGCCTGTTGCTTGTGGTCATCTCGATCGGCGTCGCGGCGCTGGCGTTCGTGATCCTGCTGGTCGTCGTCGTCAGCTTGCGGCACGAGATATTCGGTCGTCCCGTCGAGGTCGGCGGCGCGCTGGCCACCCCACCAGGAGCGATGCCGCCGTTGCGGCAGTCGGCGCCCTCGCTCGCTGAGGTCGGCTGGGTCGCTGAAATCGGCGCGCCGGCCGGCACCGCCGCCGCAGGCAGGGCCGTCGGCGCGGGGGACTTTATCGGAGCAGGCAAGGCCGCCGGAGAAGCCAAGACGGCCGGAGAAGCCAAGACCGCCCGAGAAGCCAAGGCCGCCCGAGAAGCCAAGGCCGCTGGAGAGGGCAAAGCGGCAGGCGAGGGCAAGGTCGCAGGCGAAGGCAAGGTCGCAGGCGAGGGCAAGGTCGACCTGGCGCGGGCGACCGCGAGCGCGGCGCGGGCAGCGCCGGCGGTCGGCATCGACGTCTGGAAGCGGGCCGTCGGGAAGCCCGGCGTCGGCGAGCACGCCCCGGCGACTGCAAGCCAACCCGATGACAGCCAGCAGGCCGACAAGCGGCAGGGCGACCGGGTGGGCGGCAAGGAGAAGGTCGCGACGGGCGGTGAGCCAGAGCTCAGGGCCGCCGCAGACAGTCCAACGATGCCGGCGGCCGCGCAGGCCGCTGCCAAGACGAGCGACGATGCCGGGTCGGCGGTGCATATCATCGATGCCGCGGCCGCGAAGGCGAAGGCCGGAGCCAAGGACGCCCTGCACGCAGGGCCAAGCACGGCCGCCGCGGACCGAGAGCCGTCGAGGGGCTATCGCGCGTCCAGGCTGGAACGCGAGTCCGCCAGGGCCGCATCGGCGCAGCCTGCCGTGCCCGCCAAGCCCGCGGCATCGGCTGCGCCGGTGACGTCGGTTCAGCGGACGGTGTCCGCGGACGCCCGGCAGGCCAGCGCCGCCGCGCCAGGCAAACCCGCGGAGCCTGCGGTGCCCGCGGAACGGGCTGCGTCCGCCGAGCCCGCGAGGTCCGCTGATTCCGCGGTTCCTGCCCAGCCGGCGGTCCCGGCCCAACCCGCGGCGGCTGCGAAGCCTGCGGCCGCCCCGGAGCCGGTGGTGTCTGCCGAAGTGGCGGGGTCGGCGGCGCCTTCGGCCGGGGCTCCAGCCGAGCCGTCGGCGCCCGCGCCTGTCCAGCCGGCCGCGCTTGCCCAGCCGGCCGCGCTTGCCCAGCCGGCCGCGCTTGCCCAGCCGGCCGCGCTTGCCCAGCCGGCCGCGCCTGCCCAGCCGGCCGCGCCTGTCCAGCCGGCCGCGCCTGTCCAGCCGGCCGCGCCTGCCCAGCAGCCAGCCGACATCGGGTCGGGTCAAGTCAGCGTCGTGCCGGGCATCACCAGATACCACCGCAGCGACTGCCTGCTGATCCGGTTCTTGACCGCTGATGACCTCCAGGTCATGAGCAGGCAGGCCGCTACTGACAGCGGCTGCGTGCCGTGCAAGGCGTGCAAGCCCGACCAGGAGCCCGTGAGCTCGCCGGCCACCTGATCCATGGTCTCGCCGCGAGATTAGGCGGGCTGGGTGATGTCCAGGGCCACCATCTCGCCGTCCTCGGCGGCCACGATCCAGCCGGCCAGCTGATGCGTGGTCACGATAACTTCCGCGGCATCGGGCGGCACAGGAAGGATCTCGACCGACGCTACGCCCAGTTGGTCGGCGAGAAACCCGATCAGTTCGCTGCCGACCGCGTTAATCCCGTCGCCGGCCACCGCCGCTCTGGCGAGCGGCTGACGCAGGCTGATCGCCGCGGCGGCGCGGGCGGACCGGCCAAGCTGTGCGAGGCCGGCGAGCGCCACCTGGCTGGCGAGGTGATCGTCGATCAGCGTGGGCACTGGGATGGGCCACGCGGTCAGGTGCACGGAATCGGGCACGCCTGGTCCGGCCGCTGCGATCAATTCCCAGACGTGGTCGGCCAGGAACGGGGTAATCGGCGCCATGATCCTGGTCAGCGCGTCCAGGCACTCGTCCAGCGTGGCGAGGGCGGCCAGGCGGCTCGGGCCCGCGGTCTCCGGCCCGAACCTGCGGCGGCACCAGCGCAGGTAGCGGCTCGCGAGAGCATCGAGGAACCCGGCGATGCGTCCGGCCGCGGCGGCGGAGTCGAAGTCCGCCAGATCTGCCGTGACGTCGCGCACCAGGCACTGCAGTTCGCTGAGTATCCAGCGGTCGAGCATGGGCCGCATGGCGGGCGGCGGGGCCCGCCGCTGACCATGCCGCCACGCGGGGCCCGGGCCGGCCGGATCCGCCGCGGCTCCGACCAGGAATGCCGCCGCGTTCCAGTAGCTGAGTAGCACCGTGGCGGCGATATCCGCCAGGGCCACGTCCGACATCTTCACGGCAGCCGCCGGTGCCGCGGCGGCAAGGAACCACCGCACCGCGTCGGCGCCGTGCCGCTCGATCAGCGGCAGCGGCTCGACCAGGTTTCCCAGGCCGCTGGTCATCGGGCGACCCCGGTCGTCAAGCACGGCACCGAGCCGGAGCGCGGTGCCGAATGGCGGCCGGCCGTACCCCAGCACGCCGACGCTCAGCAGCGCGCCGAACCAGTCCCGGGCCTGATCCGCGCTCTCGGCGAGTAGATCCGCTGGCCGGTCGCGTTGCGCATCTCCGGCCGGTCCGGCGGCCGGGCCGTGCTGGGCGAACGGCATCGAACCAGCGTCGTACCAGGCATCGATGACGTCAGGAACGCGGCGGCTCGTGGTGCCGCACCGCGGGCAACTTATTGTCACCGCGTCGATGCAAGGGCGGTGCGGGTCCAGCCCGATAAGGTCGCGGCCCGCCAGATCAGCCAGCTCGGCGCGCGACCCCACGCAGGTGACATGACCTTGTTCGCACTGCCAGAGTGGCAGTGGGGTCCCCCAGTACCTGGTACGGGATAGCGCCCAATCTGCGTCGGTGCCGAGCCAGGCGCCGTCCGGCCCTTGGCCGGCCTGCCCGGGGCCAGCACCGCTCACCCAGCGAACCCGTTCGCTCGACTCGCAGAGCAATTCCCGCGCCGCCGTCGTGCGGATGTGCCAGGCTGGCAGCGCGCGGAACAGCAGCGGCGCGCCGCACCGCCAGCAGTGCGGATACGCGTGATGATGCGGGCGACAGGCGAAGATCAGGCCACGGTCGGACAGCATGCCGATCAGAACCTGGTCCGCGTCGGCGAAGAACATCCCGCCGATCAGCGGCAGAGCGCCATCGAACCGCCCATCGGCGCCGATCGGGTCAGAGACCTCGAGCTCGTGCGCCAGGCCGGCCGCCAGGTCGTCGGCTCCGTAGGCAGGTGCCAGGTGCATCAGGCCCGTGCCGTCGCCTGCCGCGACGAAGTAACCCGGTATCACCGGGCGCGGCAGCCCGAGGTCGCCGGCCGCAGGCAGCGAGCGGTAGGTGGCACCGGCCAGATCGCCTCCGCTCACCCGCGCGGCGACATGCCAGTCCTCGCCGAGCACCTCGGCCAGCCGTGACTCGGCGACGATGACCCGGTCGTCCTGCCCAGCCCTTCTGGCGATCGCATAGGACTGGTGCGGATGCACGGCGATGGCAGCGTTCGCGGCGAGCGTCCAGGGCGCTGTCGTGCGGACCAGCAGGTCGGCACCGTGCAGCTGCGGATTTGCTCCCTCGGGCAGAGTGGCCAGCCTGAACCGCACGATCACCGCCTCCGTCGTGATCGTCTTCAGCGCTCCTGGAGCGCGGAGATCGTGCGCGGACAGCGGGGTCTGGCAGCGCGGGCAGTAAGGGACCACCCGGCGGCTCCGCGCCAGCAGGCCGGCGTCGAAAATCCGCCGCAGGGACCGCCAGGCCGACTCGACGTACGCGTCGTCCATCGTGCGGTCGGCGGCTTCCGCGCCAGTCCAGTAGCCCATGCGCGCTCTGAGCGCGGAGATCGCGTCGGCATGGCGCAGCGCGTACTCGCGGCAGCGGGCAACGAATCGCTCCGTCCCGTAAGCCTCGATGTCCTGCCTCCCCGACAGGCCAAGCTCCCGCTCCACGGCCACCTCGACCGCCAGGCCGTGGCAGTTCCAGCCGCTGCGGCGGGGGACGCTGAAGCCCTGCATGACCCTCAGACGCCGGTACATGTCCCTGATCGCCAGACCAGGCAGCTGGTGGATACCGGGCATACCGCCGGCGGCCAACGGATTCTCCCAGCAGATCCAGGTTGGGCCGTCGGCCGTCCTGGCCAGCGAGCGGGCGGGTACGTCCGCACGCGCCCACCTGTCGAGGACGGTGCGCTCAACGGCCGCGAAATCCGGACCCGCCGGCGCATCAGGGCGTGCGCCGGGCACGCTCAGCAGCTCGCGCGCGCCAGCAGATCGCCGCATTCCCGCACCCCCCGTGCGCGCGCCGGACAGTCGCCCCCGCGCCGTGCCCGCGCAGCGGTCCACGATAGCCGACCGGCCAGGCCCGGCCACCGCTCGGCTGCCCCCGGCGGCAGCCGCCGGCGGATCGCCGTGTCATCCCTGGCCTGTTTGCGAATCGCCTCGGTCACCACTTATCCTCCGGTGACGCTTGTCAACCAAGATCATCGTTAGTTCTGCGCCGAGGGAGGCCGGGGAATGACCGCAGCCGCACGGTCTGACGCTGCCAGCTTCCCGGTGCGGGACGGCGAGCGGTCGTGGAAGGACTCGGAGATCAGCCAGGTCAGACGGCAACTGGCGGCCGAGGCCGACGAGTTGCGGGCCGAGATCGACAAGGCAGAATCGGACATCGCCGATCGGCTGGGCGATTCGGTCAGCGACGCCGGGGATGACCAGGCCGACGTCGGGGCAAAGACCTATGAGCGCGAGCACGAGCTTTCACTGACCTACAATGCACGTGACCTGCTCGCCCAGAGCGAACACGCGCTGGGCAGGATCGAGGCAGGAACCTACGGCTCGTGCGAATCCTGCGGGCAGCCGATCGGGAAGGCCAGGCTGCAGGCCTTCCCGCGGGCGACCCAATGCGTGAGCTGCAAACAGCGGGAGGAGCGGCGCTGACCAGCAACAAGATCACCAGCGAACGGTCTGGCATGATGATGGCTGCCGGTTCGCCGGCGCGGCACCGCCGCCGGATCGTGGTGCTGCTCGCGGTTGCCGTCGCCGTGCTGGCCACCGACATCATCACCAAGACGATCGTCGTGGCGACGCTGTCGGCCCGTGCGCCGGTCAGCCTGCTCGGCGGCCTTCTCAAGCTGCGGGTCACTCGCAACCCAGGTGCGGCGTTCAGCATTGGCGGCCCGTCGATGACGGTGATCTTCGCGCTGATCGCGGTCGGCGTGATCATCTTCATTCTGCGGACGTCCCGGCGAATCCAGAGCCTGGCCTGGGCGGTGACGCTAGGGCTGCTGCTCGGCGGCGCGACCGGCAACCTGACCGACCGGGTGCTGCGTGCACCGGGGCCATTCCGCGGTTTTGTCGTGGACTGGATCCAGGTGCCGCACTGGCCCGTGTTCAACGTCGCGGACTCGTGCATCGTCTGCGGCGGGGTGCTCGCCGTGTTCCTGGCCGTACGCGGCGTGCGGATCGACGGGAAGGCCGAGGTCTCCGCTGCCAGCGCCGAGGACGAGCGCGGCGGCGGGAGCGCGTGACCGCGCCCGGCCAGCGCCGGGTGCCGGTACCTGACGGGCTCGACGGCGAGCGCCTCGACGCCGCGATCGCCAGGATGTTCGGCCTATCCAGGGCCAGGGCAGCCGAGTTGATCGGCGCCGGCGGCGTGCTCGTCGCCGGCAAGGCGGCGGGAAAGTCCGACCGGGTGCCCGCCGGGGAGTGGCTGGACGTCACGCTCCCCCCGGTGTCGGCCCCGGCTCCGCCGCGACCCGAGGCCGTGCCAGGCATGGTCGTGACCTACGAGGACGCCGACATTCTGGTAGTCGACAAGCCGGCTGGCGTGGCCGCCCATCCAACGCCCGGCTGGACCGGCCCGACCGTGCTGCAGGGACTGCTCGCCGGAGGTCATCAGATTGCGACCAGCGGCGCCGCCGAACGCCAGGGGATCGTGCACCGGCTCGACGCGAACACGACCGGGCTCATGGTGGTCGCCAAGAGCGAGCACGCGTACAGCGTGCTGAAGCAGGCCTTCAGGGACCGCGAGGTCGACAAGCGGTACCACGCGCTCGTCCAGGGCCATCCTGACCCGCTCCGCGGCACCATCGACGCGCCGATCGCGCGGCACCCAGCAGGAGACGGCAGGTTCGCGGTCGTGGCCGACGGGCGGCCCGCGGTCACCCATTACGACACGCTGGAGGCGTTCCGCGCAGCCAGCCTGACCGAGATCAAGCTCGAGACTGGCCGGACTCACCAGATCAGGGTGCATATGGCGGCAGTGCGGCACCCGTGCGTGGGGGACCGGCTCTACGGCGCCGACCCGGTGCTCGCCGCGCGGCTCGGCATCGGCAGGCAGTGGCTGCACGCGGTCAGGCTCGGATTCGCCCACCCGGACGACGGCCGCTGGGTCGAGTTCACGAGCGCCTACGCGCCCGATCTGGCAGCCAGTCTCGAACTTCTCGCCGCCGAGTCGTAGCCGCCTGGCGCGTCCAGCGGCCGGCTCCGCCGGGGTGGGTTAGGGTCAAAGCGACCCCCAGCGCTGGCTTGCCTGCGGCTTGCCTGAAGGAGGCGGTACTTCATGGCGGCTGATCCGGCTGGGACGACAGCGCGCGGACGTGACGGCGGTTTCGTCCACCTGCACGTGCACACCGAGTACTCGATGCTGGACGGCGCGGCGCGGTTGAACGGCCTGTTCGAGGCATGCAACATGGCCGGGATGCCGGCGATCGCGATGACCGATCACGGGAACGTCTACGGTGCCTACGACTTCTACTCCAAGGCGCGGGCGGCCGGCATCAAGCCGATCATCGGAACCGAGGCGTACGTCGCGCCCGAGCACCGAGGCCACAAGCAGCCGGTCAGGTGGGGCACGCCAGCCCAGCGGGACGACGACGTCTCCGGCGCGGGTGCCTACACTCACATGACCCTGCTCGCCGAGACGACTGAGGGCATGTACAACCTGTTCCGGCTGTCCTCGCTGGCCTCGCTCGAGGGGTACTTCCGCCAGCCGAGGATGGACAGGGAGCTGCTCGCCAGATACGCCAAGGGCATCATCGCCACAACCGGCTGCCCGGGCGGTGAGGTGCAGACCAGGCTGCGCCTCGGCCAGTACGATCAGGCGCTCGAGGCCGCTGCCGCCTACCGCGACATCTTCGGGCCGGAGAACTTCTTCGTCGAGCTGATGGGGCACGACCTGCCGATCGAGCAGCGGTCGCGGGAGGGCCTGCGCCGGATCGCCAGCGAGTTGTCGCTGCCGTACGTGGTGACCAACGACTCGCACTACGTCACGCCTGGCGATGCGAAGGCGCATGAAGTGCTGCTGTGCGTGCAGACCGGCACCAACATGGCCGACCCGAAGCGGTTCAGGTTCGAGGGGAACGCCTACTACATCAAGAGCCCGGCCGAGATGCGGGCCATCGCCGACGATCCTGACTGGCAGGCCGGCTGCGACAACACGCTGCTGATCGCCGAGCGCTCGAACGTGGCGTTCGGCAAGGCCGACCTGATGCCCGACTTCCGGCTGCCAGAAGGGGAGACCGAACTCAGCTGGTTCCGCCAGGAAGTCTGGGCCGGGATGGACCGCAGGTTCCCCAGCGGCTACGACGACGAGCGGCGCCTGGCGAGCCGAGTACGAGATGGGGATCATCGAGCAGATGGGGTTCTGCGGCTACTTCCTGGTAGTCGCCGACTTCATCATGTGGGCCAAGCGCAACGGGATCAGGGTCGGGCCTGGCCGCGGCTCGGCGGCTGGCTCGATCGTCTCGTACGCGATGGGCATCACCGACCTCGATCCGATCGCGTTCGGGCTGATGTTCGAGCGGTTCCTGAACCCGGAGCGGGTGTCGATGCCGGACATCGACATCGACTTCGACGAGCGCCGGCGCGGCGACGTGATCAGGTACGTGACTGAGAAGTACGGCGATGACCGGGTCGCGCAGATCATCACGTACGGCACGATCAAGGCAAAGGCCGCCGTCAAGGACTCGGCGCGGGTACTCGGCTTCCCCTACGCGCTCGGCGACCGGATCACCAAGGCTTTCCCGCCGGCCGTGATGGGCAAGGATGTACCGCTGTCGGGCATCTTTGACCCTGATCACCCGCGGTACGGCGAGGCGGGCGAGATCCGCGCGCTGTACGAGGCCGAGCCCGAGGTCAAGCAGGTCCTGGAGACCGCCCGCGGCCTGGAGGGGCTGATCAGGCAGGCCGGCGTGCACGCGGCCGGGGTGATCATGAGCAAGGAGCCGCTGCTCGATCATGTGCCGATCTGGAAACGCCAGGCCGACGGCGCGATCATCACCCAGTTCGACTACCCGAGCTGCGAGGATCTCGGGCTGCTCAAGATGGACTTCCTGGGGTTGCGGAACCTGACGATCCTGGATGACGCGCTGGCCGGGATCAAGGCCAATCGCGGGGTCACGGTCGATCTGGAATCCCTGCCCCTGGACGAGAAGCTCGCCTACGAGCTGCTTGCCCGAGGCGACACGCTCGGTGTGTTCCAGCTCGAGGGCGGCCCGATGCGCGCGCTGCTTCGGTCTATGCGCCCCGACCGGTTCGAAGACATTTCGGCCGTCAACGCGCTGTACCGGCCGGGCCCGATGGGCGCGAACGCGCACAACGACTACGCGGATCGCAAGACTGGGCGCAAGCCGGTCGTGCCGATCCACCCGGAACTGGCCGAGCCGCTGGCCGACATCCTGGACGACACCTACGGCCTGATCGTCTATCAAGAGCAGGTACTGCTCATCGCGCAGAAGCTGGCCGGGTACTCGGTGGGCAAGGCGGACCTGCTTCGCAAGGCCATGGGCAAGAAAAAGAAGGAGATCCTGGACGCGGAGTTCGAGCCGTTTGCAGCCGGGATGCGGGCCAACAGTTACTCCGAAGGGGCAATTAAGGCTATATGGGATATTCTCGTCCCATTCTCCGACTACGCCTTTAACAAGGCGCATACCGCCAGCTACGGCCTGGTCGCCTACTGGACGGCCTACCTCAAGGCGAGCTTCCCCGCCGAGTACATGGCCGCGCTGCTCACCTCGGTGGCCGGTGACAAGGACAAGTCGGCGCTGTATCTCAGTGAGTGCCGCCGGATGGGAATCAAGGTCCTGCCGCCGGATGTGAACGCCTCGACCGCGTATTTCACGCCGGTCGGGACCGACGTCAGGTTCGGCATGGCCGCAGTGCGCAACGTCGGGGGTGCGGTGGTCGAGTCGATCGTCGCCGCGCGAACGGCGAAGGGCGCGTTCACCAGCTTCTCCGACTTCCTGCGCAAGGTGCCGGTCAACGTCTGTAACAAGCGCGTGATCGAGTCGCTGATCAAGGCGGGGGCGTTCGACTCGCTGGGCAACACGCGGCGCGGGATGCTCATGATTCACGAGCAGGCCATCGACGCCGTAATCGACGTCAAGCGCAACGAGGCCATCGGCCAGGACTCGCTGTTCGGCAACGACGAGGACAACGCGACGACCTTTGATGTCCCGGTGCCGGATGGCGAGTGGGATAAGTCCACGCTGCTCGGCTTCGAGCGGGAGATGCTCGGCCTGTACGTTTCCGATCATCCGCTGCTCGGGCTCGAGCACGTGCTGGCCGCCGAGACGGACTGCTCGGTCGTGCAACTGCTCGGGTCCGCGGACGAGCCGGAGCGGTCCGCGCGCGGCGACCGGAGCGATGGCCAGATCGTCACGCTCGGCGGGATCCTGTCCGGCGTGCAGCGCAAGGTGACCAGGCAGGGCAACCCGTGGGCGGCGGCCGTGCTTGAGGACCTCGAAGGCGCGATCGAGGTGCTGTTCTTCCCCGCGACCTACCAGGCCTGCATGCACCTGGTCGTCGAGGATGCGATCGTGTTCGTGCGCGGCAGGCTCGACCGGCGCGAGGAAGTGCCCAAGCTGGTGGCGATGGAATTGAAGCCTGCCGAGTTGCCGACGGGGGAGTCCGGCCCTTTCGTGGTGTCCCTGCTTGAGGCCCGCTGCATTCCGCCTGTCGTCGAGCGGCTCAGGGAGGTCCTGCGGACCCACCCAGGGCCGATGGAGGTGCACCTGCGGCTGCTGAGCGGGAACAGGGCGAAGGTACTCAAGCTGGACGACAAGCTGCGGGTACGGCCGTCGCCATCGCTGGTCGCCGACCTGAAGCAGCTTCTCGGCCCCACCTGCGTGGGCTAGCCGACCGAGCATCCGCGGCGGCCAGATACGCTGTTCGGCAATGTCGACAACCCGTGAAAACTCCTACCCGCCGCCGGGTGGCCACGCCGCGCGCACTGACCGCCGGACCGCAGGCCTGCTCGGCTCGCTGGCCATCCTGGTCGGCAGCGCAGTCCTCGGACTGGCCGGCGGCCTGGCCTGGGCGGCAGTGGCGCCCCGGGCGCTGTACGTGGTGGTGTCCCAAGGATCGGCGGACGTCGTCAATCCCGAGACCACCGCCTTCATCGCCGCGGACGCCTGGTACTGCCTGATCGGCGTCGTCGGCGGCCTCGTTATCGGCGTGGCCGGCTACCTGCTTGGCGTCCGGCGGCATGGGCCGGCGCCGATGGCGGCGATCCTGCTCGGCAGCGTCGGGGCCGGCGTCGCGGCGCGCTGGATCGGGGTCCGTCAGGGGCTTGGCCGGTTCGACCACCAACTGCTCAACGCCCGCCAGGGCACGCTGCTGCACGCGCCGCTCGCGCTGGCCGGGGACGCCTCGACAGCCATCTGGCCAGCTAAGGCGGCCTTCCCCGCCGTGGCGTTCTGGCCGCTGGCGGCGTGCGCGGCCGCGGGCGGGATCCTCCTGATCATCGCGGTGCGCGAGCGGAGGGCACCGCAGACCGCGGCCCGGTACTCCGAGCCCCCGCAGTTTCCTTCCTATCCCGCTCAGTAAGCCCGCTCGCGGGCGAGCACGCGGCCGGGCTGCTCGGCCGTAAGGAGGCCCTGTGGCTACCAGGATCACCGTCGCGTGCCTCGACATGGCCGGGACGACCGTCGCGGACCGAGGCAGTGTCATGGCCGCTTTCGACGCGGCAATGGGCCGGTTCGGCCTGGCTCAAGGGCAGCCGGGATACGAGCGGGCCGCCGGGATCGTGCGCGCCACGATGGGCCAGTCGAAGATCGAGGTATTCCGGCGGATTCTCGCCGACGAGGCCTCAGCCGCCGCCGCGAACAGCGCCTTCGAGGAGCACTACGCGCGAGCCGTCGGCGGCGGCGAGATCGCGCCGCTGCCCGGAGCGGCGCAGACGCTCGCTGCCCTGCGGGACGCCGGCATCAGGGTCTGCCTCGCCACCGGCTTCGCCCCTGCGACCAGGGACGCCATCCTGGACGCACTCGGCTGGCGCACGCTGGTGGATCTGGCCCTGTCTCCGGCCGACGCGGGCCGTGGCCGCCCCTGGCCCGATCTCCCGCTGACCGCGCTGCTGCGACTGGGCGGGGGAGCGGTCAGCGAGCTGGCGGTGGCGGGCGATACGCCCAGTGACGTGGAGTCCGGCCTGCGCGCCGGAGCCGGGTTGGTGGCAGGCGTCCTGACCGGGTCTGGCAGCATCCAGGACCTGGCGAAGGCGGGCGCCCCGCACATCATCGACTCGATCTCCGGCCTGATCCCGCTGCTCGGGTCCGTGGCCTGACCAGGTCAGCTAGCGCGGTCGCCGGGGCCCGGTCAGCCGCGCGCAGCGGGCGCCGCCGCTATGCGCCGATCCGGTCGAGCGGGAAAGGCGCTGGCAGCCGCAGCACGACGTTGCGGTCCGCGACGGTCCCCTCCTGACTGGAACCCGCCCCGGCGAACGGCATGTTGGCGGCTAGCTCCCGGTGCAGCGAGGCAAGATCATTGCTGGTCACGAGCGACTGGACGGCCGGCGGGGTGTCGTGATCAATCATCGTGCACACGATCGCGAGTTCGCCATCGTGGTCGGCGAGCTCGATGAGCCTGGTCTGGCATGGCCAGTCGGCCACCGCGCAGGTCGTGACCTCCCAGAAACCGCGGCCAGCGGCGCCAGGATCCCGGCGCGGCCTGATCGCGTTGGTGTGCGTATGCCCGTTCAGCCAGAGCACGACGTTGCCGAACCGGTAGAGCAGGTTCAGGACCTCCTGGCCGCTCAGGAGCGGCACGCCGTCGGGACCAGAATGCGCGAGCCGCGAATTCGTCAGCGTGTCGATGCCATGGTGGGAGAAGAGGATGACCAGCTTGTCCTCGTTGCCGGTGCGGACCTCCTCGCCGGCGTGATCGCGGAAGCGCGAGTGCACCTCGGCCAGCGACGACTCGAGCCAGCGAGCCTGATCCAGGTCGAGACAGCCGTCTGCGCCGCCGGCCAGGCAGGTCGTGTCGAGCGCGATCAGCCTGGCAGCGGGGGTGTCGTGCACGTAGTACGCGGTACCGTCGCGGCGGTTCCGCTCCGTGAACCCGTGCCCGTCGGGGCGGGCGCCGGGAGCGAAATGCGCCGCGACGAACTCGCTGCGGGTGACCGGGCGGCGGCCAGGGTCCGCAGTGACGGGCAGGGTGGGTCCGCTCATGAACATCTCGGGACGCTCGGTGAAGAGCTCGAGCGCC
This sequence comes from uncultured Actinomycetota bacterium, assembly GCA_963720595.1. Lineage (GTDB taxonomy): Bacteria > Actinomycetota > Actinomycetes > Streptosporangiales > Streptosporangiaceae > Chersky-822. Next base: position 1,663,480 of record CAVRFY010000002.1, read on the forward strand.
CGGTCGTGATCGAAGTCGTCGGGCAGCCGGACCGGCTTGACGCCGCTGGTCAGGGCCGCGACCAGGCCTTGCGTCGGGATGCCGACACCCTGATTGAGAGCCTCGTGGTTCCCGAAGCACGAGAGCCAACCCATTGCCAGGCCGGCGGCGCTGAAGTCGGCCAGCGCGCGGTCGAGCATCCCCGGATGGTGCGGGAAGGCGAATTCGCGCCGGAAGATGTCCGGCCCGTCCTGGCCGTGCCCGTCCGGCTTCCAGAAAATGTCATCTGGCCAGTGGACCGACTGCACGCCCTCGTACCGGCCGCCGAAACTGACGGTTCCGCCGTCGAACAGCGCGAGGAACGCCTGCAGTTCGTTCCACTGGGCGTTGTCGATCGCGTCGCCCGTGGTCACGGCTAGCTGCGGGGCCAGGCCGGTGACCGGGCCGGTCAGGTTGCTGACCGTCCGCAGCGTCGCCTCGATCGCGTGCGCGGTGAGCGCCTCCTGCGGCCGCTGCACGGGCACGATTTCGGCATACCTCGGGTCGGCGAAGTAGCGGTTAAGGAACTCGAACCTGGCCGGCGAGGAGACGTCGGCGAGCTGCAGGTCGGTGATGTGAACCAGGCAGAGGATCGGCAGCCCGCCTGCGGGCTCGACGGTCGCGGACCCGGGCAGCGCGAGATCATCGCGCACCTGATGGGGCTCGCCGCCGATCGCGACAACATGGCGGTACGGCGCCGACGCTCCATCCCTGGCTACCGGCCCAGCGCCGAGCCGGCGCTGGGTGGTCAGGACCGGCGCGCCAGGCAGACGGCCGGCCCCGCTCACGCCGAAGGCTCCGCTGAGGCGGCGACCAGGACCGCGTCCTGGCGGATCGTGAGGGATACCCGGCTGCCCGCCGGATGGGTCATGGCATCGGTAGTCGTCAGCTGGGCCAGGATCGTGGTGTCGCCGAGGTCCACGGTGACCCGGCTCGTCGCACCGAGGAAGGTCGTCGCGATCACTGTGCCGACGAGCGGCCCTGAATCACCTGCGCTATCCGAGGCAAGCGTTACGGCCTCGGGCCTGACCAGCGCGATGGCCGGTCCGGTCGGCGTGGACTGGTCGACCAGCGGCAGTTCGATTCCCCTGACGGTCACGTTCGTGCCGCTGACGGTGCCTGCGAGCCGGTTGGTCAGGCCGACGAACTCGGCCACGAACGCGGTGGCCGGCCGGGAGTACACCTCGGTGGGCGGCGCGAGCTGCTCGATCCGGCCGTTGCGCATGACGCCGACTCGGTCGGCGATCGCGAGCGCCTCCTCCTGATCGTGGGTGACGAACAAGGTCGTGATCCCCACCTCGAGCTGGATGCGGCGGATCTGATCGCGCAGTTGCGCGCGGACCTTCGCGTCGAGTGCCGACAGCGGCTCGTCGAGCAGCAGCACCTGAGGCTCGATCGCCAGCGCCCTGGCCAGCGCGACCCGCTGCTGCTGGCCGCCCGAGATCTGGTGCGGGTACCGGTCCGCCTGCGAGGACAGGTCCACCAGGTCAAGCATCTCGATCGCCCGCTTGTCCCGGTCCTGGGTGTTGACCCGGCGCAGCCGGAGGCCGAAGGCCACGTTCTGCCGCACGGTCATGTGCGGGAAGAGGGAGTAGGCCTGGAAGACCATGCCCATGTCGCGTTTGCTGGCCGGCAGGTGGGTGATGTCCCGGCCGTCGACCGTGATCTGGCCGCCGTCGGCGTCCTCGAGCCCCGCGAGCAGGCGCAGCGTCGTGGTCTTACCGCAGCCAGAGGGGCCGAGCAGCGCCACCAGCTCGCCGGCCTGAACGGACAGGTCGACCCCGTCCAAGGCCACGACCGACCCGTACTGCCTGCGGAGCCCTTCCATGCGCACCTCGACGCCCGCCCGGGCGCCGGAAGCCTGCGTCTTGGTCACTGGTGACGTCACGTCAGTTACCTCATCCCCGCCTGCGGCGGCGGCCGACATAGGACAGGATGACGAGCAGGCTGAAGGCGAACAGCAGCGCCGCGGTCGAGGTGGAGAATACGACACCGGCGTCCGACGTAGCGCGGGCAGTGTAATACAGCGTCACCTGCAGGGTGTTGTTGTAGAGCAGCACGTAGGCGATGGTGAACTCGCCGAGTACCAGCGCGGACGACAGCAGCATGGCGTTCAGGATCGCCTGCCACATGTTGGGCGCGATCACCCGGAAGATCACGGTAGCCCAGTTCGCCCCGAGGCTCCTGGCGGCTTCGGCCAGGGTAGTGACATCGATCGCGCCGAGACCGGTGGATAGGGCACGGTAGGCGTAAGGCAGCGCGAGGATCACGTACGCCCAGAACAACTGGAGCGCGGAGAGCTGATAGTGCCTGATGTAGTTGTAGATCGGCGCGAGGCCGACCACCAGGACGATCGCCGGGATCGTGAGCGGCAGCAGGCACAAGAACTCGAAGGTCCTGCTGATCCACTGCACGCGCAGCCGGATCCAGATCATGGTCGGCACGAGCAGCAGCATGACGATAACGCACGTGATGACGGCGAGTTCGAGCGTGATCTCGATGGCGCCGAGCAGGTCGGGGGTGGAGACGATCTGCTTCCAGGCAGACAGCGACCACGATCCGGGCTTGAGCCCCTGCAAGGAGAACCTGACCATCGAGAAGAGCGGCAGGAAGAAGAAGATCCCGAACACGAGGAATGTGCCGTAGCGGAACAGATTCAGCCGCCTGCGGCGGCCGGCGTTCATGCCGCGCTGGCTCTTGGCCGGCGCGCTCAGCGAGGCCTCGCCCACGGACGTTACCGCAGCCATCGTGCCGCCCGCCGCTGCAGGAGCGCGTACGCCGTCATAATGACGGCCACCATGACCACCATGCCCAGCGCGAGCACGTCGGCCTCGCTGCCGTTGCTCAGTCCCACCTCGCTGCTGATCGCGATGCTGATCTGCTGCGGCACGGTGTAGGAGATCTGATTCTCCCAGGCCTGGATGGTCGCGAACGCCGAGAGGGCATTCGCGAACAAGAGCAACGTGGCGCCCAGGAACGCCGGTGCCAGCAGCGGGGCACCGACATGCCGCCAGTACTGCCAGGTCGAGGCGCCCAGGTTCGCCGAGGCCTCTCGCCATTGGACCTTCAGCCCGTCGATGGCCGGCAGGAAGACGAGCACCATCAGCGGGATCTGGAAGTACGCGTAGATCGGGGCGATGCCTTGCGGGAAGTTGTAGAACCAGCTGGCATGTGCGAGGAATCCGATCGGGCCGATGGTGGCGCTGAACGCGAACGCCAGCGTGACACCGCCGAACTGGGCGAGCACCCCGGAGCCGGCCAGGGAGAACCGGCGCACGGCCCCCTCCGGGTTACCCGACGCCACCGCGTAGGCCAGGATCGCGCCGAGAACGGCTCCGATCACCGATGTCAGTGCGGACAGCTCGATCGAGCCGGTGAAGTAGCTGCGCACCGTTGAGCTGCCGAGCTGGCCGATGCTGGACAGCTGGAACCCGCCTGTGGTGTTCCTGAAGGCGCCCCAGATCACGATCCCGGTGGGGAGCAGCAGGAACACTCCTACATAGCCGAGGAACGGCAGGATGCCGACCCAGGCGGGAACCGAGGGCCGGCGCCCGGCCCGCCAGGGCCGGGCGCCGGTCTGCGTCGTCGCGGCGACGGTCACAGTCCCTCGCTACTTCACTGCCGCGGCCCAGTTCGCCGACAGGTACGTGGCGGCTTTGGTGGCCTGGGACTCGGAGAGGAACACCGGCGTTCCGCTGACCGGCGGCAGCGATGAGGCGGCGCTCGCGTTAATGGTGCCGTTAGCGGCCATGGTCGGCTGCTCGACCGGACGGGCGCCGCCCTCCAGCCAGAGGTTCTGGCCGCCCGTGGCGGTCTGGGAGTAGAGGAACTCCTCCCAGAGCCTGGCCGCTGCCGGGTGCGGGGCGTTCTTGTTAATCGCCTGGGAGTAGTAGCCGCCCAGGACGGCGGTCGACGGAACGAACACCTTCCAGTTCGGCACGGCGCAGGCCTTCGCGGTGTTGAGGTAGTCCCAGTTGAATACCACCTCGGTCTGACCCGCCTTGACGGTGGCACAGGTGGCCTGCACCGGCGAGAAGTTGCCGGCCGTCTTGAGCTTGTGGAAGAACGCGACGCCAGGTGCGATGTTGTCCGGCGTCCCGCCGGTTGCCATGCCGGCCATCATGACGCCGTTGAGCGCCGCGTTGGCCTCGGTCGGGTTGCCGTTGAGCGCGACCGTGTTCTTGAACTTGGCGGTGAGCAGCTGGTTCAGCGACGTGATCGTCCCGAACTTGGCCGAGTTGTAGCCCACGGACATGTAGCCGCCGTAGTCCTCGTACCAGAGCCCGCTTGCTTCCTTCTGACTCGTCGGAACATCGGACCAGGTGCTGACCTCATAGGGGGCGAAGAGGTTGGTGTTGGCCAGGGCGTAACTCACGCCGACGTCCAGCACGTCAGGGGCCGCGGCGGTGCCGTTCTCCTGCTTGACCGCGTTGATCTCATCCTGGCTGCTGCCGTCCGGGTTCGCGGAGTTGACCTTGATCCCGTACTGCTTCTCGAACTGCTTGATGATGTTGCCGTAGTTGGCCCAGGTCGGCGGCAACGCGATGACGTTGAGCGTGCCTTCTGCCTTGGCCGCTGCGATCAGGGCCTTCATCCCGCCGCCGGCCTGCGCCGACGTAGCGGTCACCCACTTCTTGTCGCCACCCGAAGATGACCCGCCCGATGACGACGAGCAGCCCGCCGCGGCCAGCGCCAGCACGACCACACCGGCAGCCCCGAACCTATAGGCCGTTTTCGTATTCCTTGCCACCCATACCTCCCCTAACTTCCGATTACTGAGCGCTTCTGCGCTGACGTCCGACCCGTGACGACTTACGATAAGGCCGGGCGGCGTCCTGACAGGTGTACGGAGCGCATCGAATCGGCTAACAGTCCTTGATGTCCGTCATGCTGGCCGACCTGCGCTCAGAGTGTCAAGGGTGACATGACGTTACCTAATTGAGACTTCTTCAGGTTAAAAGGCGAGTATATGTCGATTGACACCGATTAGTGCGGGTAGCGCTAGCTGTCAACGGCAGCCATGGCCGCGCCCACGATTCCCGCGTCATTCAGCAGAGTCGCGGGAACGACCCTGGCCCTGAGGGTCAGCCTGGGCAGGAACTTGCCCGACTTCCGGCTGATGCCGCCGCCGATGATGATCAGGTCGGGGGACAGGAGCGCGTCCATTCTGTCGAGGTAGCTGTCGACCCTGTCGGCCCACTTGCCCCAGCTGAGCTGCTGCTCCTCGCGCGCGCGCTCGGAAGCGCGCTCCTCGGCATCCTTGCCGTGCATCTCGATGTGCCCGAACTCGGTGTTGGGCACGAGGACCCCGTTGTAGAACAGCGCACTGCCGATCCCGGTGCCGAATGTCAGCAGCAAGACGGTGCCCGTCTGGCCCTGGCCGGCGCCGAAGCGCATCTCGGCGACGCCCGCGGCGTCGGCGTCGTTGAGCACCGTCACCGGCTGCCCGATGGTCTCGCCGAGGAAGGTCACGGCGTCCACGCCGATCCAGCGGGGATCGAGGTTGGGCGCGGTCCTGATCGTTCCGGCCGCGACGACGCCGGGGAAGGTGATGCCGATCGGGCCCGCCCACGCGAACTGGTCCACGAGCTGCTTGACGATCGGCGCCATCGCGTCGGGAGAGGCCGGGCGGGGGGTGGGCAGCTTCACGCGCTCGGCCAGCAGCGGCCGGCCGCGACGTCGACCGGAGCCGCCTTGATCCCGGTGCCGCCGATGTCGATGCCTAGGACATCAGCCATCATGTCTCCGTTCGCTCGTCGCAGGCCTTCCTGACCGTTAGATGCTCCAGCTCGCCTGCTGCAGCGCGGTCACGTCGGCCTCGGCGCCCTCCAGCTTGACCTGGGCCGCGCCGGTTCGGCCGAACGTCCACATCAGCAGCTCGGCCGGAGCGCCGGTCACCGTGACGACGGGCGTGCGCGGGCGAACCGTCTGGCGGACGGCTTGCTGCCCGCCCGGTCGCTCCGCCAGGTCGTCCCTGGCGAACTCGATGCCCACCGGGACCTTTCGCAGCATCAGCCTGGCCTTGGACAGGTCGGCCCAGATTAGGTCGGCCAGCCGCGTGTCGAGCGCGCGCGGCTCCCAGCCAGCCTGCGCGCGCCGCACGTCTTCGTGGTGCACGAAGAACTCGGCGAAATTCAGCCGGGAATCGGCGCCGGGAATTGCGTAAATGGAAAGGCGCGGCGGTCCGGTCCTGATCGTCTCGACGAGCTGGTGATAGGGCGTCCGCCGTGACATGCCGTGCTGGACCCGCCGGGTATAGCGCGCGAGGGGGCCGCCAATTACGCCTAGTGCGGCGTCCGGCCTGCGCTCGCGCAGGACCAGGTGGGCGGCGAGGTCGCCGGTGCGCCAGCCCGCGCAGAGCGTAGGCGCGTCTGGACCTGCCCTGTCGAGCAATGCGCACAAGGCCAGGCGCTCATCTCGGGCATAAGTCACTGCTCGATAGTAGGCCAACGACGGCGCTCGCGTGCGGTCCGCACGATGGCCCGCGCTACCGTGACAGGTACGGCGCCACGCCTGGCGCCGGCACCGAGGGCCGCCGGAGCGGCCGCCTTGACCGGGACGAGGAGAAGGATGGCCGGGCCGAGCACCAGCGGCACATCCCGCCCGCGGCGCGAGCTCACGACCGTCCTGGTCGCTGGCGCCGCCGGGGCCGGCTTCGTGCTGCTCGCCACCCGGCAGCATCTGGCCAGGGTCGTCGAGCGGCCGCCGAGGCCGCTGCCCGCCACGGTGACGGCGATCAGCGTGCAAGACCTGCGGCCGGCGATCGCGGCCCTGGCGGTGGCGGCGCTGGCCAGCCTGGCCGCCGTGCTGGCCACCCGCGGGTTCCTGCGCCGGCTGACCGGCCTCCTCACGGCCGCGCTTGGCGTTGCGGTAGCGCTGCTCGGTACCGGGACGGTGCCGCCGGCGGCCGTGCTCGCGGCCGCCGCCCGGGTCGGCGGGTCCCCGGCCGGCAGCTCGGCGGGCTCGGTGACGGCGGGCTCCGGACAGGGAATCGCGCCGGGCTCGGTCGGCGGCTTTGCCCGCGCGAGTGCTGTTCGAGGGCTCAGCCTGGCGCGTGCTGATGATCACCGGCGCGACGCTGGTGATCGCGGCCGGGGTTGTGATCGTCGCCAGGGCCGGACGGCTGCCTGCCATGTCGGGCCGCTACGACCGGCCGCCGCTCCAGGCCGCTGGTCAGGCTGGCCCTGCCGCCCCTGGCGCCGTGGCCGCTCGCTCAGCGGGATCCGCAGGCCAGGAGGCCGACCGCCGCGGCGGCGACAGCATGTGGGAGTCACTGAGCGCGGGAGCCGACCCGACGGACTGGCCGCAGTGATGCCTGCGTCGCGCGCCGGGTATCGGTTGCGCGCAGCGAAACCAGTTGGTGTCTCGCAGCGCCCGCCCGCGCAGGGGCGGGGGCTGACGACCGAACAACCCTCGATACGATCGGGGGCGCCAGGCAACCCACCCGAGGGGGCAGCAGAACCGCGTGAGCGTGCTCGATGACATCCTCGTTGACGTGCGCGCCGATCTTGCGGCGCGGCAACGTACGGCGCCACTTGAGCAGCTGAAGGAAGCGGCGCTCAAGGCGTCATCTCCCCGCGACGTGATGGCAGCGCTGCGCCGCCAGGGCGTCGCCGTGATCGCCGAGGTCAAGCGGGCGAGCCCGTCAAAAGGGGCGCTGGCCGCCATCGCCGATCCCGCCGCGCTGGCCATCGACTACGAGGCGGGCGGCGCGAGCGTGATCAGCGTGCTTACCGAGGGCAGGCGGTTCGGCGGCAGCCTGGAGGATCTCGCGGCGGTGCGGGACGCGGTGCAGGTTCCGCTGCTGCGCAAGGACTTCGTGGTCAGCTCCTATCAGCTCTGGGAGGCCAGGGCCTACGGGGCGGACCTTGTGCTGCTGATCGTGGCGGCGCTGGAGCAGAACGCCCTGGTCTCGCTGGTCGAGCGGGCCGCGTCGATCGGGCTCGTGCCCCTGGTCGAGGTGCATTCCGAAGCTGAACTCGGCCGGGCCGTGGACGCCGGGGCGCAGGTGATCGGGGTCAACGCCAGGAACCTCGCCACGCTCGAGGTCGACCGGACGATCTTCGCCAAGCTCGCGCCCAAGATTCCCGACGACGTCGTGAAGATCGCGGAGTCCGGCGTTCGCGGGCCGCATGACCTGCTCGCCTACGCGGCAGCGGGCGCGGACGCGGTGCTGGTCGGCGAGAGCCTCGTGGTCGGCAAGGACCCGCGGGCGGCGGTCGCGGACCTGGTGACAGCCGGGTCGCATCCGGCGCTGCGGACCGACCGGGGAGGCAACGAATGAGCAAGCAGGCGCCGCCCGCGCCCGTGGCTGGCGCGCCCGCCGTGCCGGACGCGACCGGGCACTTCGGCCGGTTCGGCGGCCGCCTCGCGCCCGAGGCGCTGATGTCGGCACTGGATGAGCTGACGGCCGCCTACGAGGCGGCCAGGGCAGATCCCGCATTCGCCGCCGAACTCGGCGCGCTGCTGCGCGACTACGCGGCCGGCCCACACCACTGACCGAGGCGCTCAGGTTCGCCGAGCTGGCCGGAGGCTGCCGGGTCTTCCTCAAGCGCGAGGACCTGGCCCATACCGGCTCCCACAAGATCAACAATGTGCTCGGCCAGGCGCTGCTCACCAGGCGGATGGGCAAGACCCGGATCATCGCCGAGACCGGGGCCGGCCAGCACGGCGTCGCCACGGCGACCGCCGCTGCCCTGCTCGGCCTGGAGTGCGTGGTGTACATGGGCGAGGAGGACACCCGCAGGCAGGCGCTCAACGTGGCCAGGATGCAGATGCTCGGCGCGCGGGTCGTGCCGGTCACGATCGGCAGCAAGACGCTGAAGGACGCGATCAATGAGACGTTCCGCGACTGGGTCGCGACCGTGGCGACCACGCATTACTGCATCGGGTCGGTGATGGGCCCGCACCCGTTCCCGATGATGGTGCGCGACTTCCAGCGCGTGATCGGCGTGGAGGCCAGGGAGCAGGTGCTGACCAGGACGGGCCGCCTTCCCGACGCGGTGATCGCCTGCGTGGGCGGCGGCTCGAACGCCATCGGCGCGTTCCACGCGTTCATCGGCGACCCTGGCGTCCGCCTGATCGGCTGCGAGGCCGGCGGCGACGGCCTGCAATCTGGCCGGCATGCCGCGACGGTGTCCGGCGGGTCGGTCGGCGTCATCCACGGGATGCGGACCTATCTGCTCCAGGACTCAGACGGCCAGACGCTGCCTACGCACTCCATCTCGGCGGGGCTCGACTACCCCGGCGTCGGCCCCGAGCACGCCTGGCTTGCCGACACGGGCCGGGCCGAGTACCGGGTGGTCACCGACGCGCAGGCGATGGACGCGTTCTCGCTGCTCTGCCGGACCGAGGGGATCATCCCGGCAATCGAGTCCGCGCACGCAATCTCCGGCGCGCTGGAGGTCGGACGCGAGCTCGGGCCTGACGCGATGCTGCTGGTCAACCTGTCCGGCCGGGGCGACAAGGACGTGGACATCGCCGCACGGTACTTCGGCCATCTCGGCGAGGAGGCGAGCAGGTGACGCCGCCCGAGGCGGGTAGGGTCGGTGCCGCGTTCGGCCGGGCGGCCGCCGAGGGGCGCGGCGCGCTGGTCGGCTACCTGCCGGCCGGGTTCCCTTCGGTGGACGGCGCGATCGCGGCGGCCACGGCGATGGCCAGGGCCGGCGCGGATGTAATGGAGATCGGCCTGCCCTACTCCGACCCGCTGATGGACGGTCCGGTGATTCAGGAGGCAGTGCACCGGGCGCTCGAGGGCGGGGTGCACGTGAGCGACGTGCTGCGGACCGTCGAGGCGGTGTCCGCCGCGGGCGTCCCCGTGCTCATCATGACCTACTGGAACCCGGTGGACAGGTACGGCGTCGATGCGTTCGCACGCGACCTGGCGAGCGTCGGCGGATGCGGCCTGATCACCCCCGACCTCCCCCCGGAGGAGGCGGGACCGTGGCTGGACGCCGCCGCGGCGCACGGCCTCGACCCGGTCTTCCTGGTAGCCCCCAGCTCGCCGGACGAGCGGATCAAGCTGATCACCGCGGCCTGCGGCGGCTTCGTGTACGCAGCGTCGGTGATGGGCATCACCGGCGCCAGGGCGGCGGTCGGCGATGCGGCGGCGGGCCTCGTGCAGCGGATCAGGCAGCACACGAAGCTGCCGGTCGCGGTCGGGCTCGGCGTGAGCACGGCCGCCCAGGCCGCCGAGGTGGCTCGCTACGCCGATGGGGTCATCGTCGGCTCAGCGTTTGTCCAGCGCCTGCTCGGCGCGCCGGACGCCGAGTCGGGCTGCGCGGCCGTGGCGGCGCTGGCAGCTGACCTCGCGGCCGGAGTGCGCGGCACGCCCTGAACTGGCCTCAGCCGGCGCTCTGGTAGGCGTGGGGCTCATGCCCGAGTGCGAAACCTAGATTTTACCCACGAGTAACTACCGGCACCCATTGGTATGATGTCGTGGTGAAGCTCACCTGACCAGCGTGTTAGTGAGCCCGTCTGGCGGGCCAATGTTGTCCCTCCGCTTCTCCGGCATCTATGGCGGACGAGACGACAGGAGCCCGGATGGTCCGAGCCGTACCTTCACCGACCCCATTTTCGTCGGCCAGGCAGCCCGATGCCGCTGGCCTGTATGACCCCAGGTACGAGCATGACGCGTGCGGCGTCGGCATCGTCGCGGACCTGTCAGGCGCGCGCCTGCACGGCACGGTCGCCCGCGCGCTCACCGTACTGCGCAACCTGGACCACCGCGGCGCAACGGGAAGCGACCCCGACACCGGCGACGGCGCAGGGATCCTGACCCAGTTGCCCGACGAGCTCTTTCGCGCGGCCTGCGACTTCGCGCTGCCGCCGGCCGGCGGATATGCCGCCGGCCTGGCGTTCCTGCCGCGGTCCGGTGACGGCGAGCCGGCCAGGCGCATCCGCGAGGTGGAGCGGCTGGCGCGGCTGGAGGGTCTCGTCGTGCTCGGCTGGCGCGACGTCCCGCACGAGGAGGGCGCCTGCGGCGCCAGCGCGCTTGCCGTGCTGCCGGGGCTGGCGCAGCTGTTCGTGGCGTCGGCGACCGGAGAGCGCGGCATCGACCTGGACCGTCGGGCATTCTGCCTGCGCAAGCGCGCCGAGCACGAGGCCGGTGTCTACCTCGCCAGCCTGTCGAGCGCGACGATCGTGTACAAGGGGATGCTGACCGCGCTGCAGCTCGAGCGGTTCTACCCCGACCTGACCGACCCCAGGTACACCTCGGCGCTGGCGCTCGCGCACTCGAGGTTCTCCACGAACACGTTCCCGTCCTGGCCGCTCGCCCACCCGTTCAGGTTCATCGCGCACAACGGCGAGATCAACACCATCCGCGGCAACAGGAACTGGCTGCGCGCCCGCGAGGCGATGCTGGAGACCGACATCATCCCGCCGGACGCCGAAGGCCGCGGGATCGACCGGCTGCTGCCCGTACTCGACGAGTCGGCCAGCGACTCGGCCAGCTTCGACGCGTGCCTCGAGCTGCTGCACCTGGGCGGCAGGTCGCTGCCGCACTCGGTGCTGATGATGATCCCGCAGGCGTGGGAGAACGACGCCAGGATGAGCCCGCAGCTGCGGGCGTTCTACCGGTTCCACGCCTCGCTGATGGAGCCGTGGGACGGCCCCGCGCTGATCGCCTTCACCGACGGCACCGTCGCCGGAGCCGTGCTCGACCGCAACGGCCTGCGTCCAGGCCGGTACTGGGTGACCAGCGACGGCCTGGTGATCCTCGCCAGCGAGGTTGGCGTGGTCGACATCGACGCGGCGCGCGTCGTCCGCAAGGGCCGGCTCCAGCCGGGCAAGGTGTTCCTCGTCGATACAGCGGCCGGCCGGATCATCGAGGACGAGGAGGTCAAGGCCGAGCTTGCCGCCGAGCACCCGTACGACGAGTGGCTGCACGCGGGCCTGCTGCACCTGGACGACCTGCCGGATCGGATCCGCGCGCTCCCGGACGGCCAGGCGCTGGCCACGCAGCAGCGGTTGTTCGGCTATACCGAGGAGGAACGGCAGGTCATACTCGGCCCGATGGCGCGCACGGGCGCCGAGCCGGTCGGCTCGATGGGCGACGACACGCCGCTCGCCGCGCTGTCGGACCGGCCACGGCTGATCTTTGACTACTTTGCCCAGCAGTTCGCCCAGGTGACGAATCCGCCGCTGGATGCGATCAGGGAAGAGCTCGTCACCTCGCTCGCGGCGGCGACCGGCCCCGAGCACAACCTCTTTGATCCAGGCCCGGCGTCGTGCCGGCAGATCGTGCTGCCCTACCCGGTCATCAGCGACAGCGACCTGGCCAAGATCATTCATATCAACAAAGACCGGGACCTGCCCGGCTTCGCCGCGCACGTGGTGGACGGGCGCTATCTGACCGCGGGCGGCGGCCGGGCGCTGCGGGAGCGGCTCGCCGAGATCCGGGCGGAAGTCACCGACGCGATCAAGGCGGGCATCAAGATCATCGTGCTTTCCGACCGCGGCGCGGTGCAGCGGGATGGGGAGGTGGGCGCGGGCGGAGCGGCGCTCACGGGCGGGCCGCCCGGGCGGGACTCCGCGGAGTGGGCGCCGATCCCGTCCTTGCTGCTGACCGGCGCCGTGCACCACCACTTGATCAGGGACCGGAGCAGGGCCAGGGCCGGCCTGGTGGTGGAGGCCGGCGACGTCAGGGAGACGCACCATGTGGCGCTGCTGATCGGTTACGGCGCGGCTGCCGTCTGCCCGTACCTGGCGATCGAGACCGTGCAGGACATGGCTCGCTCCGGGCTGCTCGAGGGAATCAGCAGCCGCAAGGCGGCCGCGAACTTGATCAAGGCGCTCGGCAAGGGGCTGGGCAAGATCATGTCCAAGATGGGCGTCTCGACGGTTGCCTCGTACACCGGGGCACAGATCTTCGAGGCGATCGGGCTCGGCGCTGAGATCATCGGCGAGTGCTTCGCCGGGACGTCGTCGCGGCTCGGCGGCATCGGCTTCGACCAGGTCGCGGCCGACAACGCCGCCCGGGTGGCCAGTGCCTACCCGCGCAGGCCGATCGGATCGGGGCGGATGGCCCTGACCGTCGGCGGCGAATACCAGTGGCGCAGGGATGGCGAGCCGCACCTGCTCAGCCCGGACGCCGTCGCGCTGCTGCAGCATGCGACCCGCACCGGCCGACCGGAGATCTTCCGCGAGTACACCAGGCAGGTCGACGAGCAGTCGGCCAGGCTGATGACGCTGCGCGGCCTGCTCGCGATCAGCGGCATCGACGCGCCGCAGGCCGGCGGCGTGGACCCGCGGCCGCCAGCCAGGCGGCCGGTGCCGCTGGCCGAGGTCGAGCCGGCATCGGCGATCGTCGCGAGGTTCGTCACCGGCGCGATGTCCTACGGATCCCTGTCGGCCGAGGCGCACGAGACCCTGGCGATCGCGATGAACAGGCTTGGCGGCCGGTCGAACTCGGGCGAGGGCGGCGAGGACGCCGAGCGATTCGCCGCCGACCCGGCAGGCGACCTGCGCAGGTCGGCGATCAAGCAGGTGGCGAGCGGCCGGTTCGGGGTCACCAGCGAGTACCTGGTGAACGCCGATGACCTCCAGATCAAGATGGCCCAGGGCGCCAAGCCTGGGGAGGGCGGCCAGCTGCCCGCGCACAAGGTGTACCCGTGGATCGCCAAGACCAGGCACTCCACGCCCGGCGTCGGGCTGATCTCGCCGCCGCCGCATCACGACATCTATTCCATCGAGGATCTGGCACAGCTGATCAACGACCTCAAGAACGCCAACCCGGCGGCCAGGATCAGCGTGAAGCTGGTCGCGGAGGTCGGCGTTGGCACCATCGCCGCCGGGGTCGCCAAGGCCTTCTCCGACGTGGTGCTGATCTCCGGCCACGACGGCGGCACCGGTGCCTCGCCGCTGACCAGCATCAAGCATGCGGGCGCGCCGTGGGAGCTCGGCCTCGCCGAAACTCAGCAGACGCTGTTGCGCAACGGCCTGCGCGACCGGGTCGTCGTTCAGGTCGACGGACAGCTGAAGACCGGCCGGGACGTCATCATCGCGGCACTGCTCGGCGCCGAGGAATTCGGATTTGCCACCGCGCCGCTGGTCAGCGTCGGCTGCGTGATGATGCGCGCCTGCCACAACGACACCTGCCCGGTCGGTGTCGCCACCCAGAACCCCGAGTTGCGGCGCAGATTCGCGGGGCGGCCAGAGTACGTCGTGAACTTCATGATGCTGATCGCCGAGCAGGTGCGGGAGTACCTGGCGATGCTGGGCTTCCGCACCCTCGGCGACGCCGTCGGCCAGGCCGAACTGCTGACGCCGGTCGCCGTGCGTGATGACCGCAAGGCAGCATTCCTCGACCTGGCGCCGCTGCTGCACGTGCCAGACCTCCCGCCAGGTACCGCCAGGCGGAAGACCACCAGTCAGGAGAGCCACCTGCACCTGGCGCTGGACAACACCCTGATCCAGCTCGCCGAGGGAGCGCTGGAAGAGGGACGACCGGTCAGGCTCGACCTCCCGGTCAGGAACGTGAACAGGGCCGTGGGCACCATGCTCGGCTACGAGGTGACCAGGCGCTGGGGCGGCGAGGGGCTGCCCGACGACACGATCACGGTCTGCCTGCGCGGCTCGGCCGGCCAATCGCTCGGCGCGTTCCTGCCGAGCGGGATCACGCTCCGGCTGAGCGGCGACGCCAACGACTACGTCGGGAAGGGCCTGTCCGGCGGCAGGGTCGTGGTGGCACCTGACCCGGCCGCCACGTTCGCGGCGAACGAGCAGGTGATCGCCGGCAACGTAATCGGATACGGGGCTACCGGCGGCGAGCTGTTCCTGCGCGGAGTGGTCGGCGAGCGGTTCTGCGTGCGCAATTCCGGCGCGACCGCGATCACCGAGGGGGTCGGCGATCACGGCTGCGAGTACATGACCGGCGGCCGGGTCGTCGTGCTCGGGCCGACCGGGCGGAATTTCGCCGCGGGCATGTCCGGCGGCATCGCCTACCTGCTCGACCATGATCCGACGCTGGTCAACGCCGAGATGGTTGAGGTCGAGCCGCTGAGCGGCGCCGACGCCGACTTCCTGGCCGACCTGCTCGGCCGGTATCAGGCCGAGACCGGGTCGCTGGTCGCCGCCGCGCTGCTGGCCGACTGGCCTGCTGCCGTGGCCCGGCTGCGCCGCGTGATGCCCAGGGACTACAAGCGGGTGCTGGCCGCAACCCGCCGCGCCGAGCGCGATGGCCAGGACGTCGCGGCGGCGGTCATGGCCGCCGTGGCGAGCAGCTGAGGGGGCGACTAAATGGCCGACCCAACCGGGTTCCTTTCCACGCCGCGCCAGACCGCGGCCCGCCGCCCCGTCGACGTCAGGATTTCGGACTGGCGCGAGGTACACGACGACATGCGCCATGACGACCTGGAGCGCCAAGCCGGCCGGTGCATGGACTGCGGCATCCCGTTCTGCCACAACGGCTGCCCGCTGGGAAACCTGATCCCCGAGTGGAACGACCTGACCTGGCGGCAGCACTGGGAGGACGCCGCGGCCCGGCTGCACGCCACCAATAACTTCCCCGAGTTCACCGGCCTGCTCTGCCCGGCGCCGTGCGAGACGGCCTGTGTCCTGGGCATCAACGCCGACCCGGTGGCGATCAAGCAGGTCGAGATCGCGATCGTCGACCGGGCCTGGGACGAGGGCTGGGTCACGAGCCAACCGCCCGGGCAGGCCGCTCTGGCGGCCGGGCAGCCCGTCGCCGTGATCGGCTCAGGCCCGGCTGGCCTGGCCGCGGCGCAGCAGCTGACCAGGGCTGGGCACTCGGTGACGCGTATTCGAGCGCGACGACCGGCCAGGCGGCCTGCTCAGGTATGGCATCCCGGAGTTCAAGCTAGAGAAGTGGCGGCTGGACCGGCGGCTCGATCAGATGCGCGGCGAGGGCACCGTGTTCCGGTGCGGCGTGCACGCGGGCGTCGACATTACCGCCGCGGAGCTGCGAGCCGGGTACCGCGCGATCGTCCTGGCGGGGGGCGCACGCGTGCCCCGCGGGCTGCCGGTACCCGGCGCCGGGCTGGCCGGCATCCACCAGGCAATGGAGTACTTGCCGCTGGCCAACCGAGCGGTATCTGGCGAGCTAGTCCCCGGCCAGCCAGTCGAGCCGCCGATCTCGGCGCGCGGGCGGAACGTGGTGATCATCGGCGGCGGCGATACCGGCGCGGACTGCCTGGGCACGGCGCTGCGCCAGGGAGCGGCGTCGGTCACCCAGCTCGAGATCATGCCGAGGCCGCCGCACGGCCGACCTGACGGCCAGCCGTGGCCGACCTACCCGATGATCTACCGGGTGTCGAGCGCCCACGAGGAAGGCGGCGAGCGCGTCTACGCCGTATCCACCCAGGAGTTCCTGGCCGACGACGCCGGCCGGGTCAGGGCCCTGCGGCTCACCGACGTGGACCTGGCGGGCGGGAGAGTCACGGTATGCGAGGGCACCGAGCGCGAGCTCGCCTGCGACCTGGTTCTGCTCGCGATGGGCTTCACCGGCGCCGAGGACAGCGACTTGCTGGCGGGCCTGGGCGTGAGCCTGACCGAGCGCGGCATGGTGCGCAGGGACGACGAGTATGCGACGCAGGTGCCCGGCGTGTTCGTGGCGGGCGACATGGGCCGCGGCCAGTCGCTGATCGTGTGGGCGATCGCCGAGGGCCGGTCGGCCGCGGCCGCCGCCGACCGCTACCTGGTCGGCGAGACGGTGCTGCCCGCGGCGATCCCGGCTTCGGCCGCGCCGCTGCGCCTGAGCGGCGCATAACCGCCCTGCCAAGACCACCGCTGTTGCCTGCGATGGCCGGACCTGGGGCGAGGTAGCCGCCCCTACGGCTGCTCCCGGGGCCGGCTATCCCGGCTGCCCGCCCGGTGCGCTAGCCAACGACAATGATGGAACCCTGATGCTGCCCTGGCGACATCAGGGTTCCATCGTTGTCGTTATCGGGTGACCGGCCCGATCGTGCTGGACCCTTCCGCGCCGCTACCGGCCGCCACCCTGACCGACATTCACGGTTGTTTGGCATTCCCGGGCGCCTCAGGCAGTGTCCGGGCGTCGGCGCGCGGCGTCCCTCGACCCCGACAACGTGGGTTCGGGGTTATTCCTATGTCATGAGATATCACACTGTGCCCCGGGTGGGATTCGAACCCACACTTGATGGATTTTGAGGCCATTGACTCTGCCGTTGGTCTACCGGGGCGACACGTGGATCGCTGGAAGCGCCGTGCCTGCACTCAATGTAGCGGCTGTGGATAGGCTTCAGTGGGTGAGCCAGTCTCCCTACCGTGTAGTGATAGCCGAGGACGAGGCACTGATCAGGCTGGACCTCAAGGAGATGCTTGAGGAACCCGGCCAGGATGCCTACGTCGTGGTCGGCGAGGCTTCCGATGGCGATACCGCCGTCCGGCTGGCGGCCGAGCTGAAGCCCGATCTCGTCATCATGGACGTCAAGATGCCAGTACTTGACGGCATCTCAGCCGCCGAGCAGATCTCGGCACGCCGGCTAGCCCCGGTGGTCATCCTGACTGCGTTCTCCCAGCGCGAGCTCGTGCAGCGAGCGAGCAACGCGGGAGCGATGGCGTACCTGGTCAAGCCGTTCACCAAGGCCGAGCTAGTGCCCGCGATCGAGATCGCAGTGAGTCGCTTCGCCGAGCTGAGTGCCCTGCAGTCGGAGGTCGGCGACCTGCGCGAGCGGCTCGCGATGCGCAAGCTGCTCGACCGGGCCAAGGGCGTCCTACAGGCGAGCCGCGGGCTGAGCGAGCCCGAGGCGTTCAGGTGGATTCAGAAGACGTCGATGGACCGGCGGATGACGATGCGGGCGCTGGCCCAGGAGATCATTGACGGTCAGCAGCCCGCCCAGTCAGCCGCACCGCAAGAGCCTCGCACGGCCGAGGAGCCCGACCGGACCGCCGAGCCGCAGGCCTAGCGCCGCCGGTCCGGACGCAAGCGAGCGGGGCCAGGTCAGTTCCCCCGCAGACCTGGCACCCGCTCGCTTGCTGCCGCCTGCTGCTTTCGGGCAGCGGCGGTGCGGAGCCTGTAGACCCTTTGGTGCCGTGTCGGCCTTCCCCGCACCGGCACGTTCTCTACTCGGCATCACCAAGCTCCGGAGAACACCGTAGCGAGCGTTGCGGTGCCGTGCGCAGACAGTGCCATTACCAGGCCGGAATGGGCAGAACATCCGTTCGGCGAAGCGGGGCGGATTCGCCCCAGGCGCGCACACTCTGGTCGACGGCTGGCGGCTAGCGGCTGCCGCTTGCGGTGTCAGCCGTCCGGACCAGCCATCAGTATCAGCCCTCGGGCAAGGCGCCACCAGGAACCGCGTCACGCAACAGGCAGCTGAGCCTGGCCGTGCAGACCCGGCGGCCCTCCTCATCGGTGATGACGATGTCGTAGGTCGCAAGCGTCCGGCCGGCGTGCACCTGCGTCGCGACACCGGTAACTACGCCTTGTGAGGCGGCACGGTGATGGGTCGCGCTGATCTCGATGCCAACGGCGAACCTGTGCCTGCCCGCGTGCAGGGCGGCGCCGGTCGATCCGATGGTCTCGGCCAGGACGCACGATGCGCCGCCGTGCAGCAGCCCGTAGGGCTGCGTATTGCCCTGTACCGGCATCGTGCCCACCACCCGCTCGGCCGAGGCCTCGGTGATCCTGACCCCCATCCTGGCCGCCAGCGTCTCGGGGTACGCCTCGTTCAGCATGGTCAGGTCAAGCTGATCCGATTTGTTCGCCATCGCGCCGTCATCCACCACTGGCACCTCCGAGTTCACCGCAGACGCCTGCCCGGCGCATGTCGCAGCCTAGGATTGCTGGGTGGCTGCCAATAACCCGGCCCCGTCGGCACCCGGCTCGGCGCGGCGAGACCTCCTGCTCCTGCTCGACGGGCACTCGCTCGCCTACCGCGCCTTCTTCGCGCTGCCGGCCGAGAACTTCTCGACCACCACGGGACAGGCGACGAACGCCGTGTACGGGTTCACGGCCATGCTGATCAACGTGCTGCGGGACGAGCAACCCACCCACATCGCCGTCGCCTTCGACCGCAGCGAGCCGACCTTCAGGCACGAGCAATTCGTCGAGTACAAGGCGAACCGCCGCGAGACGCCGACCGACTTCAAGGGCCAGCTGAGCCTGATCTTCGAAGTGCTCGACGCACTCGGTATCTCGCGACTGTCGGTGGCGGGCTTCGAGGCCGACGACGTCATCGCCACGCTCGCGACCCAGGCCGCGACCGCCGGAATGGGAGTGCTGATCGTCACCGGTGACCGAGACGCGCTTCAGCTGGTCAGCGATGACATCACGGTGCTGATGACCAGGCGCGGCATCAGTGACATGACCAGGTTCACCCCGGCGGCAGTGACGGAGAAGTACGGCCTGACGCCGGCGCAGTACCCGGACTTCGCCGCGTTGCGCGGCGATCCCAGCGACAACCTGCCCGGCATCCCCGGCGTGGGCGAGAAGACGGCAGCTAAGTGGGTGGCCGAGTATGGCTCGCTCGACGTGCTCGTCGACAAAGTCGACCAGGTCAAGGGCCGGGCCGGGGACAACCTGCGCGAGCACCTGGGCAGCGTGCTGCGCAACCGCCGGCTCACCGAGCTGACCAGGACCGTCCCGCTCGAGGTCGGCCCGGCGGGCCTGGTGCCCGTTCCGTGGGACAGAGACCAGATCCACCAGCTCTTCGACACGCTTCAGTTCCGCGTGCTGCGCGACCGGCTCTACGCCACGCTGCCGAACGGGATCATCGGGCAGCTGTCGCCGCCGCAACCAGCGGCCGCTGGCGCCGGGTTCGACGTCGCGGTCAGCAAGCTCAGCGCCGGCGAGATGGCCGGATGGCTGGCCAGCCATGCGCGCGGCGGCCGGGTTGGGCTCGCGGTCAGCGGCACCTGGGGGCGAGGAACCGGCGATGTCGACGCGCTGGCGCTGGCCAGGGCTGCCGACGGCGGCGACGATCAGGTCGCCAGTCCGGCCGCGTTCATCGATCCGGTAGCGCTCGGGCCGGAGGACGAGCTGGCGCTGGCCGCCTGGCTGGCCGACGATTCCGCGCCCAAGGCCCTGCACGATGCCAAGGGCCCGATGCACGCGCTGGCCGCCAGGGGGCTGCAACTCCAGGGCCTGACCAGTGACACCGCCCTGGCGGCCTACCTGGCGCTGCCCGGCCAGCGTTCCTTCGACCTGGCCGACCTGGCGCTGCGATACACCAGGCGCGAGCTGCGCGGGCACGCGGCCGAGTCCGGTCAGCTGACATTCGACATGGCTGTGCAGCCTGAGGACGGCGCGACCGAGGCGGCGGCGGCGCTGGCGCAGCGGGCGCTCGCGACCGCCGAGCTTGCCGACGCGCTCGACGCGGACCTGGCCAGGCGCGGGGCCACCAAGCTGCTCGCCGAAGTGGAGCTGCCGCTTGTCAGCGTGCTGGCCGAGATGGAGCGCGCGGGGATCGCCGCCGACGTGGAGCACTTCGCCGAGATGTCGGCCAGCCTGGGCGGCGAGGTCAAGGCCGCCGAGCAGGGCGCCTTCGCCGCGACCGGCCACGAGTTCAACCTCGGCTCGCCGAAGCAGCTGCAGGAGGTGCTCTTCACCGAGCTGAAGCTGCCGAAGACGAAACGAATCAAGACCGGCTACACCACCGACTCCGAGGCGCTGACCGGCCTGCTCGCGCAGACCGGCCATCCGGTGCTCGAGCACCTGCTCAGGCACCGCGACGTCGCCAAGCTGAAGAGCATCGTGGACTCGCTGATCCCGATGGCCGGCCAGGACGGGCGGATCCACACCACCTACAACCAGATGATCGCGGCCACCGGCCGGCTGTCTTCCACCGACCCGAACCTGCAGAACATCCCGATCAGGACGGAGGAGGGCAGGCGGATCAGGCGGGGGTTCGTGGTCGGGCAAGGTTACGAGTGCCTGCTGACTGCCGACTACAGCCAGATCGAGCTGCGGATCATGGCGCACCTGTCCAGCGACGAGGCGCTGACCGCGTCGTTCGGGTCGGGGCACGACTTCCACGCGGCGACGGCCTCGCGCGTGTTCGGCGTGCCGGCCGAGGAGGTGACCGGCGAGCTGCGTGCCAAGATCAAGGCGATGAACTACGGCCTGGCGTACGGGCTATCGGTCTACGGGCTATCCCAGCAGCTCCGGGTGCCGGCCGAGGAGGCCAGGGGATACATGGACGAGTACTTCTCCGTGTTCGGCGGCGTCCGTGAATACCTGCGGGCCGTCGTCGCCAGGGCGCGCCAGGACGGCTACACCGAGACGATGCTCGGCCGCCGCCGCTACCTGCCCGACCTGACCTCGGACAACAGGCAGCGCAGGGAGATGGCCGAGCGGATGGCGCTGAACGCTCCGATCCAGGGCTCGGCGGCCGACATCATCAAGGTGGCCATGCTGCGCGTGGACGAGGAGATCAAGCGCGGCGGGCTGCGGTCACGGATGTTGCTGCAAGTACACGACGAGCTGCTGTTCGAGGTGGCGCCCGGCGAGCTTGACTCGCTGCGCGACGTGGTCAGGGCGGCCATGGGCGGTGCGTTCGCGCTGACCGTGCCGCTTGACGTGTCGATGGGTACCGGCCGCAGCTGGGCCGACGCTGCGCACTGACGGCGTGCCAGCCTGGCCGGCCGCAATTGACCCGCTGCCCCGGCTCTCATATGCTGATCGGTGCGTTGTGATCTCTTGCAGTCCGCCATGCTCAGGCAGCCCAAGGGCAGTCTCAGGCCGGGCCAGTGTCCTGACCAGGCACTCCAGCCGGTGTGTCGGCCGCCGCGCATCGCGTACCGAAACCCAAACCCTGTCCGTATCCGGAGCCCACTTACACATGACGACGAGCAGCACGCAGGCCACCTCCACACCTCAGGTAGCCGTTAACGACATCGGTTCGGAGGAGGCCTTCCTCGCCGCGATCGACGAGACCATCAAGTATTTCAACGACGGCGACATTGTCGATGGGACAGTCGTCAAGGTCGATCGAGATGAGGTCCTGCTCGATATCGGCTACAAGACCGAGGGAGTCATCCCGTCCCGGGAACTGTCGATCAAGCATGATGTCGATCCCAACGACGTCGTCAAGACCGGCGACCACATCGAGGCCCTGGTCCTGCAGAAGGAGGACAAGGAAGGCCGCCTGATCCTGTCCAAGAAGCGCGCGCAGTACGAGCGAGCCTGGGGCACGATCGAGAAGATCAAGGACGAGGACGGCGTCGTCACCGGCACCGTGATCGAGGTAGTCAAGGGTGGCCTGATCCTGGACATCGGCCTGCGCGGGTTCCTGCCCGCCTCGCTGGTGGAGATGCGCAGGGTCCGCGACTTGCAGCCGTATGTGGGCAAGGAGATCGAGGCCAAGATCATCGAGCTGGACAAGAACCGCAACAACGTGGTCCTGTCCCGGCGTGCCTGGCTCGAGCAGACCCAGTCCGAGGTTCGCCAGAACTTCCTCAACACGCTGCAGAAGGGCCAGATCCGCAAGGGTGTGGTCAGCTCGATCGTGAACTTCGGGGCGTTCGTCGACCTCGGCGGCGTGGACGGCCTCGTGCACGTCTCCGAGCTGTCCTGGAAGCACATCGACCACCCCGGCGAGGTCGTCGAGGTCGGCCAGGACGTCACCGTCGAGGTGCTCGACGTCGACATGGACCGCGAGCGCGTCTCGCTGTCCCTGAAGTCGACGCAGGAAGACCCGTGGCAGCAGTTCGCGCGGATGCACCAGATCGGCCAGGTCGTGCCGGGCCGGGTCACCAAGCTAGTCCCCTTCGGCGCGTTCGTCAGGGTCGAGGAGGGCATCGAGGGCCTGGTGCACATTTCCGAGCTCGCGGACCGGCACGTCGAGATTCCCGAGCAGGTCGTTCAGGTCGGCGACGAGATCTTCGTGAAGATCATCGACATCGACCTTGACCGTCGCAGGATCAGTCTGTCGCTCAAGCAGGCGAACGAGGGCGCGACCGGCGAGACCACGGGCGAGGACTTCGACCCGACCCTGTACGGCATGCCGGCGACCTACGACGAGCAAGGTAATTACGTCTATCCTGACGGATTCGATCCCGAGTCCGGCGAGTGGCTCGAGGGCTTCGACGCCCAGCGCGAGGAGTGGGAGCGGCAGTACGCCGAGGCCCGCGCCAGGTTCGAGGCGCACCAGCGCCAGGTCGCCGAGGCCCGCAACCGGGCCGATGGCGACCAGGGCGAGGAGGAGCCGGGCACGAGCAGCTCGCATACCTCGGGCTCGGACGAGCCAGAGAGCTCGGGTGGCGCGCTCGCCTCGGACGAGGCGCTCGCGGCGCTCAGGGAGAAGCTCTCAGGCGGCAGGAACTGACAACAGTCCGAGTTCGGCGATCGTCGGTGGGCTCCCGCGGGTGACGCGGGAGCCCACCTGCCGTTCACGGGCACGTTCCCCGGTACGCCCCACGACGCATGGAAGGGATTACCGAGATGTTCAGGGTCGGCCTGACCGGGGGAATCGGCGCGGGAAAGAGCGAGGTGGCGAGTCGGCTCGCGGCGCAGGGCGCCGTGCTGATCGACGCGGACGCGATCGCCAGGCAGGTCGTGGAGCCAGGGACTGACGGACTGGCCGCCGTGATCGCCGCCTTCGGCGCCGGCGTGCTGCGGCGGGGCGGCGAGCTGGACAGGGTGCGGCTCGGTGAGATCGTGTTCGCCGACCAGGCCAAGCTGGCTCGGCTGAACGGGATCATCCATCCGCTGGTCGGCGCGCGGATGACCGAGCTGGAGAAGGAGGCGGGCCAGGACTCGATCGTGGTCCATGATGTCCCGTTGATCGCCGAGAACAATCTGGCGGGCGGCTTCGACCTGATCGTGGTGGTCGACGCGCCGGAGTACGCCCAGCTCGAGCGGCTGACCAAGCACCGCGAGATGAGCCAAGAGCAGGCGGAGGCAAGGATGGCGGCCCAGGTCAGCAGGGATAAGCGGCTGGCCATCGCCGATCTCGTGGTCGACAACTCCTCTTCGCTGGCCGAACTTGACCGCCAGGTCGGCGACCTCTGGGCCGAGCTGAGGCGCCGGGCGCGGCTGCAGCCCTCTGACTGACCAGCGGCTCCCCGGCGAGCGGCCAGCCAGAGCTTGCTCGCCGCGGCGGCTGCGGGCCCTGGCCACCCCGGCCGCGCTAGCCGCCGAGCGTGAAAGCGAGCACGCCTGGCAGGCCGGCGAGTTATGCGCCGAACGAGTCGATGAATGCTGGTCGTCCGTTCGCCGATCTTCTCAGCCGCCTGCCCTAAGCCCGCCAGTGCCAAGTTCAGCGACAGCGGCGGAACCCTACTGTCGCTGCAACGACAGTAGGGTTCCGCTGCTGTCGCGGCGCTGGCTGGTGGCTGGCTGGTGGGCGAGGGGCTGGCTGGGCGGGCGCGGGACTGGGTGGGCGCGGGCTGACTGGGTGGCCCCGGAGGCTGCACAGCAATCTGGCACAGCACACTCGCTGCGTCCTGCGGCTGTGCTGACTGTCGGCACTCCCGCCTAGAGTTGGAGCGTGCGGTGTGAGGAGAGACAATGCGCCCGGTAACAGACCTGCAACGGAGAGTAGCGCCCTTCGAGGTTGTCACCGACATGGTGCCCGCGGGTGACCAGCCGACCGCGATCGCCGAGATCGAGAAGCGGATCAGGGCCGGTACGGCCGACACGGTCCTGCTCGGCGCGACTGGGACCGGCAAGACAGCGACGGTCGCCTGGCTGGCCGAACGGCTGCAGCGGCCGACGCTGGTCATGCTGCCCAACAAGACGCTGGCGGCGCAGTTCGCGAACGAGTTGCGCGAGATGCTGCCGCACAACGCGGTGGAGTACTTCGTCTCGTACTACGACTATTACCAGCCCGAGGCCTACGTCCCGCAGACCGACACCTACATCGAGAAGGACTCCTCGATCAACGACGAGGTGGAGCGGCTGCGGCATTCGGCCACGAACTCGCTGCTCACCAGGCGGGACACGATCGTGGTCGCTTCGGTCTCGTGCATCTACGGTCTCGGCACGCCGCAGGAGTACGTAGACCGGATGGTCAAGCTCAAGGTCGGCGAGACGATCGAGCGCGACGCGCTGCTACGCCAATTGGTCGGGATGCAGTACCTGCGCAACGACCTCGCGTTCAGCCGGGGCACGTTCCGCGTTCGCGGCGACACCATCGAGGTGATACCGGTCTACGAGGAGCACGCCGTCAGGGTGGAGATGTTCGGCGACGAGATCGAGCGGCTGATGACGTTGCACCCGCTGACCGGCGAGGTGCTCACCACCGACGATGAGCTGTACATCTTCCCGGCCTCGCACTACGTGGCGGGCCCGGAGCGGATGGAGCGGGCGATCGCCGGCATCGAGGCCGAGCTCGCCGGCCGGCTCGCCGAACTCGAGCGCGCGGGCAAGCTGCTCGAGGCGCAGCGGCTGCGGATGCGGACCAGCTACGACATCGAGATGATGCGACAGGTCGGCAGCTGCGCGGGGATCGAGAATTACTCGCGGCACATCGACGGCCGCGAGGCGGGCAGCGCGCCGAACACGCTGCTGGACTACTTTCCGGAGGACTTCCTGCTGGTCATCGACGAGTCGCACGTGACGGTGCCGCAGATCGGCGCGATGTACGAGGGTGATGTGTCCCGCAAGCGGGTGCTGGTCGACCATGGCTTCCGGCTGCCGAGCGCGATCGACAACAGGCCGCTCACCTGGGAGGAGTTCGGCGACCGGATCGATCAGACGCTGTACCTGTCGGCGACCCCCGGGCCCTACGAGCTGCAGCGGGTCGGCGGCGACGTGGTCGAGCAGGTGATCAGGCCGACCGGCCTGGTCGATCCCGAGGTGCTCATCAAGCCGACCAAGGGTCAGATCGACGACCTGGTGCACGAGATCAGGCTGCGGGCCGAGCGATCCGAGCGGGTGCTGGTCACCACGCTGACCAAGAAGATGTCCGAGGACCTGACCGACTACCTGCTCGAGCTCGGGATCCGGGCCAGGTACCTGCACAGCGAGGTGGACACGCTGCGCCGTGTCGAGCTGCTCCGCGAGCTGCGGCTCGGCGAGTACGACGTGCTCGTCGGCATCAACCTGCTGCGGGAGGGCCTCGACCTGCCCGAGGTCTCGCTGGTCGCGATACTCGACGCGGACAAGGAAGGGTTCCTCCGGTCGGGCACGTCGCTGATCCAGACCATCGGCCGGGCCGCGCGCAACGTCTACGGTCAGGTGCACATGTACGCCGACCAGATGACCCCGTCGATGAGCAAGGCGATCGACGAGACCAACCGGCGCCGCGCCAAGCAGATCGCCTACAACGTTGAGCTGGGCGTGGACCCGCAGCCGCTGCGCAAGCGGATCGCCGACATCACCGACCTGCTGGCCCGCGAGGACGCTGACACGCAGCTGCTGCTCGGCGGCTCAGGCCGGCGCCAAAGCCGCGGCAAGGCACCGGTGCCGGGCACGGCGGCGCGAGCCAGGGCCGCTGCCTCGGCCGGCGGCGTGCGGAACGCCGAGGGCGTGCCAGGCACCGGCGGCGCGGCCCGCGAGGACCTGATCGCGTTGATCACCACGCTCACCGACCAGATGCACGCCGCGGCCGCTGAGCTGCAGTTCGAGCTTGCCGCCAGGTTCCGGGACGAGATCAGGGAGCTCAAGTCAGAGTTGCGCGGCATGCAGGCGGCAGGCGTGTGACCGGCCGGCCCCGGAATCTGGCGGGAACCGCTCGCTGACGCCGGGCGTCCAACGGGCATGGCGACCATGTCGAACCGGAAGACCTCCTTCGCGAGCGCGGCCGGGGCCGCGGCCGGATTAATGGCCGTCGTGGCGCTGGCCGGGTGCGGACAGGCGACTGCCGGCGGGGCTACGTCCGCGGGTCACGGCTCCGGCGCGCACGGCAGGCAGTCACCCGCGGGCCGGGCGGGCGCACCCATGCGGCTGCGAACGGTCTGCGATGCCCCCTCGGCCGTCACGTCGGTCCGCGTGATCAGGCTGCCCGCGATGAGCCAACTGGGCCAGACCAAGCCGCTGCCGAAGCCGCAGCCAGGCGTCACCGTGCGGGATCCGGCGAGGGCGCGCGGCCTGGCCCGACTCCTCTGCAGCCTGCCGAGGTTGCCGCGCGGGGTGCTCAGCTGCCCGGCTCAGCGGGGCGGCGGATACCGGCTGGTGTTCACGGCCGCCGGCCGCAGCCTTCCCCCGGTCACCGCTGCGGCCACTGGATGCGAGGCGGTCACGGGCACCGGACCCGGCGGCGTCAGATGGGCAGCGCGGTCATCGTCGTTCTGGGCGACGCTGTCCAGGCTGACCGGCATCGAGGCCCCGGCGCACTCCCCGTAACACCGGCGACCACCTCGCGGCTAGCCGAGGCGGCGTAAGGTCGGCACTGTGCTCGTGAGCCTGGCTGCGGCACTGGTCGCAGCCCTGTGTTACGGCCTGGCTGCGGTCATGCAAGCCATCGCCGTCCGGGCGGCGTCGCGTCGGCCCGCGCTCGATGCTGCGGGAGTGACCGGCAAGGTCGATCCCGGCCTGCTCGTCAGGCTGCTGCGGCAATGGCCGTTTATCGCCAGCGTCGGCATCGACCTGCTCGGATTCGTCTGCCAGCTCATCGCGCTCAGGCGGCTGCCGCTCTTCGAGGTGCAGGTCATCATCGCCGCCAACCTGGCGGTGACCGCCGTCTTCGCCACCTGGCTGATGCACGCGTCGCTGGCTGCCAGGGAGTGGGCGGCGGTCTCGGCCGTCGTGATCGGAGTCGGCCTGCTCGGCTCGTCGGCTGGCAGCGAGGGCGCTGCCGCGGTCGGGATCGACTTTCATGTCGCCTTGATGGCCGCGCTGGTGGTGATCGCGCTGGCGGGCGTTGCCGCGGCGCGGCTGCCCCCCATGCCGCGAACCCCGGTGCTCGGGGCACTGGCCGGGCTCGGCTACGGCGTGGTCGCCGTCTGCGCCAGGATCCTGCCAGGATTCACCCCGCACCAGCTCATCCGGTCACCGGCCGCCTACACGCTGGTCGCCGCCGGGATTATCTCGTTCATGCTCTACGCCTCGGCGCTGGAGAGCGGCAGCGTCACCGTCGCGACTGCGTCGGTGATCCTGGTCGAGACGATCCCGCCCGCGATCGTCGGCGTCGCCCTGCTCGGCGACACGACGCGGCCGGGGATGACCGTCCCGGCGGTCGCCGGGTTCGTCCTCGCGCTGGCCAGCGCGATCGCGCTGGCCAGGTTCGGCGAGGCAGGCGCGCCGGCCAGGCCGTCTGAGCCGCTGCTCGCGCAGCCCGCGCTGCAGCCGGTGCCCGCGCAGCAGCGGAGCGCGGCGCCCGGTCAGCCCCGACTGCCGACCGGGCGGAACACGGGGTAGCTGGCCCCGTCGGCGGGCCTGACGAACTCCGCCGCGACGGCCTGCCCGGCGCGGAGCGCCGCGATCTGCTCAGCCCGGTCGAGCCGCAGCCCGCTAGCCAGCCACGGTCCTTCAGCGAGCTCGACCAGGGCGGGAAGGGCGACCGGGCCGTCTTGCCGCGGATGAACGACCGACCAGCTGACGAGCGTGCCCAGCCCCGATGCCGCGGCCCAGGCCAGCTCGTCGGCGTCCAGGCCGCAACGCGGGCAGCCGCTAGCCGTCGGCGCGAGCCAGGCGCCGCAATGCTCGCACCGCCTGATCATGAGCTCGCCGCGCTCCGCGCCCTCGAAGAAGGGAGCGCCGCGCGAGTCGGCGCGGACGACGCCGAAGTCGGCCTGCCCGGAGAGCTGGAGTTCCCGGGCTGACTCACCCGGCTGAGCTGCCACCTGGTCCGCGCCGGGCTCCGGGCCGAGCGCCTGCCCGCTGTCCGGCGCCGCTGCGCCAGGCCGGCCGCGGTCCGGCTCCCGGGCCGGCGGTGGCGCGTTGCGGGCGCCGCCTGCCCGGCCGGGCCTGACCCGGTGCGGGCTCAGCACGAGCGTGCCGTGATGCGCCAGGATGCCGCCGTTTCCGCTGACCAGGATCAGGTCGGCAGCAGCGGACTGGCGGGCGCCTCCGTCGCCCCTGGCCTGGATGATTGCCTCGGACAGCGGGGTGAACCCCCACATGTAGTACGCGGAGAGCTGGCCGCCCCCGGTATTCACCGGCAGCGCTCCGCCGGGCGCTAGCGCACCGCTGCCGGCGAACGCGCCGCCCTCGCCCTTGGCGCAGAACCCGTAGTCCTCCAGGCTCACCAGCACCGTGTAGGTGTAGCAGTCGTAGAGCTGGCACATCGTGATGTCGGCCGGGCCGATCCCGGCCATGCCCATAGCGGCGCGGCCAGCCTGGACCGCACCGGTGACGAGGCCGAAGTCGCTGCCGCGGGCCATCTGATGCCCGGGGTGGCCCTGGCCCCAGCCCCAGACGTGCACGGGCGGCCGCGCGCCGCGGGACGCCGCGGCGCCGGACGTGATGATCACGGCGATCGCGCCGTTGGAGACCAGGGAGCAGTCGAGCAGGTGCAGCGGCTCGGCCACCCAGCGCGATCGCCGGTGGTCGGTCAGCGTGATCGGGTTGCGGTGCTGCGCGGCCGGATTGCCTGCTGCCCATTGCCGCT
This sequence comes from uncultured Actinomycetota bacterium, assembly GCA_963720595.1. Taxonomy (GTDB): domain Bacteria; phylum Actinomycetota; class Actinomycetes; order Streptosporangiales; family Streptosporangiaceae; genus Chersky-822. The sequence continues at coordinate 1,692,915 of CAVRFY010000002.1, forward strand.
GGGCCACGGCGATCGCGCCTAGCTGATCGGAGGTCGTCCCGTACCTGTCCATGTGCCGCCGGGCGGCGAGGGCGTAATGCACGGTGACGCTGCGGAAGCCGTAACCTGCCGCGAGCCCGGCGAGGCCGCGCCGCTCGGCCCGGCCGCCGGTATCCTGCCCGCCCTGGCTGGCGAACGCGGTGCCGGCCGGAGCCCCCTCGCGCAGCGGCGTGTCGGCGAACACGCAAGCGACAGCGCTTGCGGTGCCGCTCGTCACGGCCTGCGCGGCGATCTGGACAGCCGTCGCGGCCGACGCCCCGAAGGTGTTGACGACGGCGAGCAGGGCCAGGTCGCGCAGCCCGAGCACCCCGGCCAGCCCGACATCCAGGCCGCCGGTGATGCCGGGGCAGACCAGCAAACCGTCGATGTCCCCCACCGGCATCCCCGCGTCGGCCGCCGCCAGCCGCACAGCGCTCGCCGCGAGCCGCCGCGGGCTCGATCCGAATACCCGGCCCAGGCTGGTCATGCCGAGCCCGCTGATCGCCGCTCCGCTTGCCGTCAACGCACCTCCCCTGCGGCCCTCGCCGGCCGCCAGAAATCGCGGGCCAAAACCCAGACGTACCATATCTAACGGGGCTCACCAGGCGATCTGTTCGCCAGGAGCCGGTGCGGGTGCAGGTCAGTTAGGTCCGTTCCTGATATTCTGAGACCCCGTGGACCGGCGGGACGCGACCGTCGGCATTGACCACGGGAGCCAACTTGGCGACGTCAGCGCTTACCCCACGACCAGTCTTGACCAGGCATGTGTTCGTCACTGGAGGCGTGGCTTCCAGTCTCGGCAAGGGCCTCACCGCCTCCAGCCTCGGCCGGCTGCTGAAAATGCGCGGCCTGCGGGTGAGCATGCAGAAACTCGACCCCTACCTGAACGTCGATCCCGGCACGATGAACCCGTTCCAGCACGGCGAGGTTTTCGTGACCGACGACGGCACCGAGACCGACCTGGACGTCGGGCATTACGAGCGCTTCCTCGACATCCACCTGCCCGGCTCGTCGAACGTGACGACCGGTCAGATCTACTCCAGCGTGATCGCCAAGGAACGCCGCGGTGACTACCTCGGCGACACGGTCCAGGTGATCCCGCATATCACAAATGAGATCAAGAGCCGCATCATGGAGATGGGCGGCCCGGAGACCGACGTGGTCATCACCGAGGTCGGCGGGACGGTCGGCGACATCGAGTCGCTTCCGTTCCTCGAGGCAATCAGGCAGATCAGGCATGAGATCGGCCGGGACAGGTGCTTCTTCCTGCACGTGTCGCTGCTGCCGTACATCGGCCCGTCAGGCGAGCTGAAGACCAAGCCGACCCAGCACTCGGTGGCGGCGCTGCGCAGCATCGGCATCCAGCCCGACGCGATCGTCTGCCGGTCCGACCGGCCGATCAGCGGCGGCCTGAAGCGCAAGATCAGCCTGATGTGCGACGTCGACGAGGAGGCGGTGGTGTCGGCTCCGGACGCGCCGTCGATTTACGACATTCCCAAGGTGCTGCACTCCGAGGGCCTGGATGTCTACGCGGTCAGGCGGCTCGGGCTGCCGTTCCGCGATGTCGACTGGAGCGACTGGAACGACCTGCTCGGCCGCGTGCACCGGCCGGCCAGGAGCGTCACCGTGGCACTGGTCGGCAAGTACGTCGACCTGCCCGACGCCTACCTGTCCCCGGCCGAGGCGCTGCGGGCTGGCGGGTTCGGCAACGACGCCAGGGTCAACATCCGGTGGGTGCCCAGCGATGACTGCCAGACACCGGACGGCGCGGCGCGGCACCTCGACGGGGTCGACGGGATCCTGGTTCCCGGCGGTTTCGGCGTTCGCGGTATCGAAGGCAAAATCGGCGCGGTCAGGCACGCCAGGCTGAACCAGATCCCGATCCTGGGCCTCTGCCTCGGGCTGCAGTGCATGGCGATCGAGCTCGCCAGGGACCTGGCCGACCTCGGCGGGGCGAACAGCGCGGAATTCGATCCGCAGACGCCGCACCCCGTGGTGGCCACCATGGCCGATCAGGAGGACGTCGTCGCCGGCGAGCGGGACATGGGCGGCACCATGCGGCTCGGGCTCTATCCCGCGGTCCTCGCCGAGGGCACCATCGTGGCGAGCCTGTACGGCGCCGAGATCGTGCACGAGCGGCACCGCCACAGATACGAGGTCAACAACTCCTATCGCGCCGCGCTGGAGGACGCGGGCCTGATCTGCTCGGGAATGTCGCCGGACGGCCGCCTGGTCGAGTTCGTCGAGTTGCCTGCCGACGTGCACCCGTTCTTCGTGGCCACCCAGGCGCATCCGGAGTTCCTGTCCCGGCCGACCAGGCCGCACCCGCTATTCAGCGGACTGATCGCGGCGGCGATCGAGCGGTCAAGGGTCAAGCCGGCCGGCCAGCCCGTCACCGCCGCGGCCACTCGCTCGGTCGCCAGCGCATGAGCGAGGCTGAGGCTAGCGGTCGGCCGGCGGTGACCGACCTGTCCGACTCGGCCGAGTGCTGGCCGGTGGCCGGCAGCGAACTGCTCGCCGCGGGGGCCGTCGTCAGGGTCAGGCGCGACATGGTCCGGATGCCCGACGGCCAGGAGGTCGGGCGGGAGGTCATCGAGCACCCGGGCGCGGTCGGAATCCTGGCCATGGACGAGGCCGGCCAGGTGCTGCTGATCCGCCAGTACCGGCATCCGGCGGGCAGGCAGCTATGGGAGATCCCGGCCGGCCTGCGCGACGTGGCCGGGGAGCCGCCGCTGGCGACCGCGCAGCGTGAACTGCTTGAAGAGGCCGGCTACCTGGCCGCAGACTGGCAGGTGCTTGCCGATTTCTTCACCTCCCCGGGAATCACCAATGAGCGGCTGCGGGTCTACCTGGCCCGGGGCCTGACGCAGGTTCCTGATGCCGAGCGAGAGTACGTTCCCGACCATGAGGAGGCTCATCTGACGGTCGAGTGGGCACTACTCGATGTGGTGGTCTCCCGCATTCTGGCCGGGAACCTGCACAACGGCGTGATGATAGTCGGCGTGCTCGCCGCCTGGGCGGCGAGACAGGACGGCTTCGCCGCGCTGCGCGCAGCCGACGCGCCAGAACGCTGACCGCGGCCGGGCGCCGGCCACCGCCGAGCCCGGAGGCACCGGGCAATGATGCCGGGTGGGTGTGAGAACGAGGAGGACTGAAGGCCATGAAGGTAGGCGTTCCTAAGGAAGTCAAGAATCACGAGTACCGGGTGGCGATAACCCCGGCTGGCGTGCACGAGCTGGTCAGGAACGGGCACGAGGTCTTCCTCGAGGCGGACGCCGGGACGGGGTCATCGATCCCGGACGGCGACTTCGTCGCCGCGGGCGCCCAGATGCTGCCGGCTGCCGACGATGTGTGGCGGACCAGCGATCTGATACTCAAGGTCAAGGAGCCGGTGGCCGAGGAATACCACCGGATGCGCAAGGACCAGGTGCTGTTCACCTATCTGCACTTGGCGGCGTCGAAGGCGTGCACGGACGCGCTGCTGAGCTCGGGGATCACCGCGATCGCCTACGAGACCGTCCAGCTGCCGGACGGATCGCTGCCGCTGCTTGCGCCGATGTCTGAGGTGGCCGGGCGGATGGCCCCGCAGGTGGGCGCGCATCACCTGCAGCGCGACGGGGGCGGCAGGGGAGTGCTGATGGGCGGTGTCTCCGGGGTGTACGCGGCCAAGGTCGTGGTACTCGGCGCGGGCGTGTCGGGCATGAACGCCGCCGCGATCGCACTCGGCATGCAGGCCGAGGTGCTGCTCGTCGACAAGAATGTGGCCAGGCTCAGGTCGGCCGACGCGATCTACCAGGGGCACTTGCAGACCGTCGCCTCGAACACCTACGAGATCGAGCGTGCGGTCATCGACGCCGACCTGGTCATCGGCGCGGTCCTGGTGCCGGGCGCCAAGGCGCCGATGCTGGTCAGCAACGAGTTGGTGTCCAGGATGAAGCCGGGCTCGGTTCTGGTCGACATCTCGATCGATCAGGGCGGCTGCTTCGAGGACTCCAGGCCGACGACTCACGCCGAGCCGACGTACCTGGTGCACCAATCGGTCTTCTACTGCGTGGCGAACATGCCGGGCGCCGTTCCGCACACCTCGACGTACGCGCTCACCAATGTGACGCTGCCCTACGTGATGGAGATCGCGAACCGCGGCTGGCGGGCCGCGCTGCGCGCCGACGCCTCGTTCGCCCCCGGGCTGAACACTCACGACGGAGCAATCACATGCCAGCCGGTGGCGGAGGCACACGGGCTGGCCTGGACGCCGCTTGCCGAGGTACTGGCCTGACAACGGTAGCCGGGGCGATCCGCCGCTACCTCGACCATCTCACGGTCGAGCGCGGCCTGGCCGTCCATACGATCGAGGCGTACCGCAGGGACCTGGAGCGGTACGCCGCCACGCTGGCCGCGGCCGGGATGACAGCGATCGCGGACGTCACCACGCCCGATGTCGCCGAGTACCTGGCGGTGCTGCGGGAGGGTGACGAGAAGCACCCGCCGCTGGCCGCAAGCTCGGCCGGCCGGGCGGTGGTAGCGGTGCGCGGGCTGCACGCCTTCGCGATGGCGGAGGGCCTGGCCGGGTCGAACCCGGCCAGGCCGGTTCGGCCGCCGTCCCCGCCGCGCCGGCTTCCGCGCGCGGTCCCGATCCCCGACGTCGAGCGGCTGCTGCAGATCCCCGGCGATTCTCCGGCCCAGCGGCGCGACCGGGCGCTGCTTGAGCTGCTCTACGGGACCGGGGCGCGGATCTCCGAGGCCGTCGGCCTGGATGTCGACGACCTCGACCTGACCGGCCAGGCGGGCGCCGACGGCGCCATCGCCACGGTGCGGCTTGCCGGGAAGGGAGGCCGCCAGCGGATGGTCCCGGTCGGCCGTTACGCCATGACCGCGCTCGACGCCTACCTGGTGCAGGCCAGGCCCGCGCTAGCCGCGAGCGCCAGGAGCGGCCAGCGCAGCCCGGCCGTCTTCCTGAACGCCCGCGGCGGCAGGCTCACCAGGCAGGGCGCGTGGGGAGCGCTGCGGGCGGCCGCCAGCAGAGCAGGGCTGGCCGAGATCTCGCCACATATGCTGCGCCATTCCTTCGCCACTCATCTGCTTGATGGCGGTGCCGATGTCCGGGTCGTACAGGAATTGCTCGGCCACGCGTCGGTCAGCACCACGCAGGTCTACACGCTGGTGACGGTGGACAAGCTGCGCGAGGTATATGCGGCCGCGCATCCGCGCGCTCTCGGCTGAAGCTCGGCGCTATCGCGAATAGACACCCACGCCCAGACCAGGGCAGTTCAGCCAACCCGTTTCCACGCAAAGGGTGAGTCGGCTTGCCGCGACCCGATGCAGGCTCTAAAGTCCGGAAGTCAGCGGCCCGCAGCGTGCGGGGTCGCCGGGGAGGTGCTTGTAACCGTGTCAGCGTCAGGGACAACGGGAGCCAGTGCCGGCAAAATCGGGCCGACTGGCCGCCCCCTTCCGGTCTTCCCCCAGCCAGAACCGCTGCTCAAACATGGTCCTGCTCGCGTTGTGGCGGTCTGCAACCAGAAGGGCGGCGTCGGCAAGACCACCACGACGATCAGCCTCGGCGCGGCCCTGGCCGAGCTGGGCCGGCGAGTGCTGCTCGTCGACTTCGACCCGCAGGGCGCGCTGTCCGTCGGCCTCGGCTTTCAGCCGCACGAGCTCGATGCGACCGTTTACAACGTGCTGTTGGACGGCAGTGTCACGGCCAGGGACGTGCTCTTTCCGACCAAGGTCGACGGCATGGACCTGCTGCCGAGCAACATCGACCTGTCCGGTGCCGAGGTCCAGCTCGTGCACGAGGTCGGCCGGGAGTTCGTGCTCGGCCGGGTGCTCGCGCCACTGCTCCCCGAGTACGACATCGTGATGATCGACTGCCAGCCCTCGCTCGGCCTGCTGACGGTCAATGCGCTGGCGTGTTCGGACGGTGTGCTGGTGCCGCTCGAGTGCGAGTATTTCGCGATGCGCGGCGTGGCCTTGCTGATGGAGACGATCGACAAGGTATCGAACCGGCTCAGCCCGAAGCTGACCATGGACGGGCTGCTCGCCACCATGTACGACTCGCGTACCCTGCACACACGAGAGGTCCTTGCCGGCGTGGTCGCCGGATTCGGCGACAAGGTGTTCCATACAGTTATTAACCGGACGGTCCGGTTCCCTGATGCTTCCGTCGCCGGAGAGCCGATCACGGTTTTCGATCCCTCGTCGGCTGGAGCGGCTTCCTACCGGGAGCTCGCCAGGGAGGTGCTTGACCGGTGGCACAAGGCCGAGCTCGCAGGTCGGGTCAGCGCCGGGTAAGAGTTCCCGGCATCGCCGAGCTGCTCCGCCCGGCTGCCCAGCGTCCCATCGGGACCGACCAGCGGCAGGCAAGCGGCCGCGAGGGCCACAGCCACAAGATCACCGTGTATCTGTCAGAAGCCGAGTTGCTCGAGCTGGAACGTGCGAGGCTGACCCTGCGCGGCTACGGCATGCCGGCCGATCGCGGCCGTATCGTCAGGGAGGCGCTGGCCGTGCTGCTGGCCGACCTCGACGCCGAGGGGGCGGACAGCCTGATGGCCCGCAGGCTGCGGGACGGACATTGAGTGCGATCATGACCGATGGACCCGACAGTGGCGCGCGGGCCACGGCAGGCGGGGGTTTCGAGGTTCATCTCGACAACTTCGAGGGTCCGTTCGACCTGCTGCTCGCGCTGATCTCCAAGCGCAAGCTCGACATCACCGAGATCGCGCTTTCGGCGGTGACCGACGAGTTCATCAGCTACATCGGCGCGCTGGCCGGCCGATGGGACCTGGACCAGACAAGCTACTTCCTCGTCGTCGCGGCCACCCTGCTCGATCTGAAGGCGGCCAGGCTGCTGCCCGCCGGGGAAGTCGACGACGAGGAAGACCTGGCTCTGCTCGAGGCCAGGGACCTGCTCTTCGCCAGGCTGCTGCAGTACCGCGCCTACAAGCAGGCGGCCGCGTTCTTCGCGGCGCAGATGACCGATCAGGGCCGCAGGTTCCCGCGCCGGGTGCCGATGGAAGGCCGATTCGCCGAACTGCTGCCTGAGGTGCTGCTCGGCCTGACCGTCGAGCAGTTCGCCGCGATCGCGGCGACCGCGCTCGCGCCGCGCGTGGCTCCGGTCGTCTCAATCGCGCACCTGCACGTCCCGCGGACGACGGTGCACGAGCAGAGGGGGATTCTGACCAGGGCGCTGCGCGCGGTCGGCCGGGCCTCGTTCCGCGAGCTGTCGGCGGACTGCGAAGATACCTACGAGGTCGTCGCGCGCTTTCTCGCCGTGCTCGACCTGTACCGGGACAAGTGCGTGTCGTTCGAGCAGCGGACGCCGCTTGCCGAGCTGTACATCACCTGGATCGCGCGGGAACCGGACGACGGCGGGCAGAGATGATCGAGGAACCGATGCCAGGCACCGGTGGGCCACCCGCCGGGCTGTGGCCCGCGCTGGAGGCCATCCTGCTCGTGGCCGACGAGCCGGTCGCGGAGAACATGCTCGCCCAGGTGCTCGAGGTCGCCCAGGCCGACATCGGGGCGGCGCTGGCCGCGCTGGCCGCGTCCTATGCCGAGCAGGGCCGCGGCTTCGAGCTGCGCGAAGTGGCAGGTGGCTGGCGCTACTACACCAGGGCCGAGTACGCGCCGGTGGTGGAGAGGTTCGTCCGCGACGGCCAGGAGGTGCGGCTCACCCAGGCCGCGCTGGAAACCCTCGCGGTCGTCGCCTACCGGCAGCCGGTCGGGCGGGCGCAGGTCTCCGCGGTGCGGGGCGTCAACTGTGACGGCGTGATGCGCACGCTGAGCCTGCGGGGCCTGGTCGAGGAGGCGGGCACCGACGCCGAGACCGGTGCGATCCTGTTCCGCACCACCTCGTACTTCCTGGAACGCCTCGGGCTGGCCGGCCTGGACCAGCTGCCCGAGCTCGCGCCTTTCCTGCCCGACCAACTCGACGACGAACAGGATCCAGGGCATGTCCGCCCGGCGTGACGGTCGGCCCGGCAGCGCCAGGCCCGCCAGCGCCAGGCCCGGCAGCGCCAGGCCCGCCAGCGCCGGGCCAGCAGCCAGCCGCCCGCCGGCCGCCAGGGCGGACGATGACGACGACTGGGGCGAGCCGGGGGAGCGGGACTCGCTGACCGACGTCCCCGGCGGCGTGCGGCTGCAGAAGGTGCTCGCGGCGGCGGGCGTCGGCAGCCGCCGGAGTTGTGAGGAGATGATCGGGGCCGGCCGGGTCGAGGTGGACGGAGAGGTCGTGCGCAGGTTCGGCGCCCGGGTAGATCCGCGAACCCAGGTGATCAGGGTGGACGGCAAGCGCATCCCCACGAGCGAGGATCTCGTCTATCTCGCTCTGAACAAGCCGGCGGGCGTGCTGAGCACGATGTCCGATGACCGGGGCAGGCGGACCATCGCCGACCTCGTGGCCGACCGTAGCGAGCGCCTGTTTCACGTCGGCAGGCTCGACTACGAGACCGAGGGCCTGATCTTGTTGACAAATGATGGCGAGTTGGCGCATCGCCTCGCTCATCCTCGCTACGGCGTGCTGAAGACCTACCTGGCCGAGGTGCGCGGGCCGGTCCCCAGGGACCTCGCCCGGCGGCTGACCACGGGCGTGGAACTCGAGGACGGGATCGTGACCGCCGACCGGTTCCGGGTGGTCGAGCAGGCCGGGCAGCGGGTCCTGGTGGAGATCACCCTGCACGAGGGGCGCAAGCACGTGGTCAGGCGGACGCTGGCCGAGGTCGGCCATCCCGTGAGCCGCCTCGTGCGCACCCAGGTCGGGCCGGTCAGCCTGGGATCGCTGCGCCCTGGCACGTCGCGGCGGCTGTCCGTGGCCGAGGTGGGGAACCTGTACGCGGCCGTCGGAATGTAGCCAGCCCCTGGCTGCCGATAGGGTCGCGGGGAGAATCGCGGGCCGCAGGGACGTCGCGGGGGAAGGGAGCAATCGTGGCGGTCAGGGCCATCAGGGGCGCTATCCAGGTTGCGGCGGATGACCGTCAGGAGATACTTGACGGCACGGCCGCGCTTGTCGCCCAGGTGATGGATCGCAACGGTCTGTCCACCGACGAGGTGATCAGCGTGATCTTCTCGGCCACTCCCGATCTGTGCGCCGAGTTCCCCGCCCTGGCGGCGCGATCGCTCGGCTTTCAGGAGGTACCGCTGCTGTGCTGCACGGAGATGAGCGTTCCCGGCGCGATGCCGCGCGTGGTGCGGCTGATGATGCACGTCGAGACCGCGCTGAGCCGCGCGCAGATCCAGCACGTCTATCTGCGCGGTGCTGCCGCCCTCCGGCTGGACATCGCGCAGTGACTGGCCAGGGGGTCGCTTGAGTTCGCCGCCGGCCGGACCGCGCACCGCCGTGGTCGTGGGCACCGGCCTGATCGGCACGTCGATCGCGCTCGCGCTGCGCGAGCGCGGCAGCGAGGTCTGGCTGAGCGACACCGACCTGGGGGCCGCCAGGCTGGCCGCCGAACTGGGTGCCGGCCGGGCACTCGAGGCGGGTCAGGTGCCCGGCGGCCCAGCCGACATCGCGGTGCTGGCCGTGCCGCCCGCCGCGGTCGCGCCGTCGCTCGCCTCGGCTCAGAGCCGTGGCCTGGCCAACTGCTACACCGACGTGGCGAGCGTCAAGGAGCGGCCGCTGCACGAGGCTCGCGAACTCGGCTGCGACCTGACCACGTTCGTGCCCGGGCATCCGATGTCCGGCCGGGAGCGGTCGGGCCCCGCGGCCGCCAGGGCAGACCTGTTCACCGGGCAGCCGTGGGTGATCTGCCCGGCTGCCGAGACGGCGGCCTGGTGCATCGAGGCCGTGACCGACCTCGCCCTGGCCTGCGGCGCCCAGCCCGTCCAGGTCCCGCCACATGAGCACGACCGCTGGGTGGCGCTGATCTCCCACGTGCCGCACCTGGTGGCGGGCGCGATGGCCGCGCAGTGCGCCGAGGGGACCGCTGCGGCGCTGGCCCTGGCCGGGCCCGGGCTGCGCGACGTGACCAGGATCGCCGGCGGCGATGCGGGCCTGTGGACCGAGATACTCGCCGCCAATGCGGCGGCGGTGCGCGAGGGCGCTCTGGCGGTCGCCGCTCACCTCGGCGCGGCGGCAGACGTGCTCGCCGCCGTCGCCGCGGGCGACGACGACGCGGTCAAGCAGCTCACCGCGCTGCTCAAGGCCGGCCGCGATGGCGCGGCCAAGATCCCCGGCAAGCAGGGCGGACCTGCCCCTGACTACGTCGTCGTGCAGGTCGTCATCGGCGACCGGCCCGGCGAGCTCGCCAGGCTGTTCGCCGCGGCGGGAGCCGCGGGGATCAACATCGAGGACGTCAGGATCGAGCACTCGCCGGGGCTGCCCGTGGGCGTCGCCGAGCTCTCGGTTCGTCCCGACGCGGCCGCGCCGCTATCGGCCGCTCTGAGTGCTGGCGGCTGGCCGGTAGCATCACCAGCGTGACAAATTCGGTGACGGGCGTCCGCCGGGCGCAGGCGCCCGGCCAGCCGGAGGCCGCGCGCAGCCTCGTGATTGCCGTCGACGGGCCGTCGGGATCGGGCAAGTCGAGCGCGGCGCGCGGGGCGGCTTCCGCGCTCGGGCTGCGCTACCTGGACACCGGCGCGATGTACCGCGCGGTGACCTGGTGGTTGCTCGAGCATGGCGTTGACCTTGCCGACGCCGATGCCGTGGCGGGCCACACGGCCCGCCTGAGCATCGAGGTCAGCACCGACCCGGCCAAGCAGCAGGTGCGTGTCGACGGCATCGATGTCACCACGGAGATCAGGAACCGCCGGGTATCGAACGTCGTCAGCCTCGTTGCCGCGGTTCCGCGGGTCCGGAACTACCTGATCGCGCTGCAGCGGGCGGTCATCTCCGATGCCGTGGCCGCGACGGGCGGCATCGTGGCCGAGGGACGAGACATCGGCACCGTGGTCGCCCCTGGGGCGGCCGTCAAGGTGTTCCTGACGGCGAGCGAGCAGGTGCGGGCCGAACGACGGGCGGCTGAACTGGCGGGCCGCCCGCTGGCGTCGGTCGTGCCCGCCGCGGTCGCTGGGGAGGAGCCGCCGACCGCCGACCTCACCCTGGCCGAGCAGGCACAGCGCGACCGGCGCGACGCGCCGCAGAGCCAGATGGCCGCCGACGCCGTCGAGATCGATGCCACCAACCTGGGGCTTGACGATGTCATCGGCCGTATCGTCACTATGGCCAGGGCCGGGCGGCGAGCCTGATGGACACCGATCTCGGGCCGGATGCTGAGCCGGGCGAGCAGGCCGGCCCGACGGCGGCCAGGGCGGCGAGGCGATCATTGCGCCGGTGCTCGCGGTGGTCGGACGGCCGAATGTCGGTAAGTCGACATTGGTCAACCGGATACTCGGCAGCCGCCAGGCGGTCGTCGAGGACACTCCGGGCGTGACCAGGGACCGGGTGGCCTACGACGCGACCTGGCGCGGTCGGGCCTTCACCCTGGTGGACACCGGCGGCTGGGAGCCGTCGATCGAGGGGGCGCCGGTGCTGGCCGCCCGCGTGGCGGCCCAGGCCAGGGTCGCCGTGGACGCCGCGGACGCGGTGCTGTTCGTGACCGACGCCGTGGTCGGGGTGACGGACGCCGACGAGGCCGTCGCAAACGTGCTCAGGCGGTCGCGTAAGCCGGTGGTTGTGGCCGCCAACAAGGTCGACGACGCTCCTGCCGAGGTTGGCGTGCATTCGCTGTGGTCGCTCGGCCTGGGCGAGCCGTATTCGGTCAGCGCCCTGCACGGCCGGGGAAGCGGCGATCTGCTCGACGCCATTCTCGGTGCCCTGCCCGAGGCGCCCGGCGAGCGACTGGATGCCGAGACCGGCCCGCGCCGGGTGGCGCTCATCGGACGGCCCAACGTCGGCAAGTCCAGCCTGCTCAACAAGCTGGCCGGACAGGAAAGGGTGCTGGTCGACGCCGTCGCCGGCACGACCAGGGACCCGGTCGACGAGCTCATCGACCTGGGCGGGATCACCTGGCGGTTCGTCGACACCGCCGGGATCAGAAGGCGCGTCAACCAGACTCAGGGCGCTGACTACTTCGCTGCGCTGCGAACCGAACGGGCGCTGGAGCGCGCCGAGGTCGCGGTCGTCCTGGTCGATGCCAGCGAGCCGCTGGCCGAGCAGGACCTGAGGATCATCTCGATGGTGATCGACGCGGGGCGAGCGCTGGTGATCGCGTACAACAAGTGGGACCTAGTCGACGAGGACCGCAGGCACTTCCTGGACCGTGAGATCGACCGGCAGTTGTATACGGCCCGCTGGGCGCCGAGGGTGAACCTCTCGGCGGCCACCGGCTGGCACGTGGAGCGGCTCGTGCCGGCCCTGGAGACGGCGCTGGCCGGTTGGGAGACCAGGATCCCGACCGGCAGGCTGAACGCGTGGCTGTCGGCTCTGGTCGCCGCGACGCCGCCGCCGGTGCGCGGCGGCAAGCAGCCGAAGATCATGTTCGCCACCCAGGCCGGCGTCCAGCCGCCGCACTTCGTCTTGTTCACGTCGGGATTCCTGCAGGCCGGTTACCGCCGGTTCATCGAGCGCAGGCTGCGCGAGGAGTTCGGCTTCGATGGCACGCCCGTGCACCTGTCGATGCGGCTGCGCGAGAAGCGCGCGGGCGGGTCGAGCCGCGGATCACGCGGCGCCAGGCCCGACTAAGCGCCGGGCCCGCCCGAGCCAGCCTGGCCGGCCCGGCTCGGGGGTGCACCTGGCCAGCCTGAACCACACCATCGTGCGCCCTGACTCGTCGCAGTGCCCCCAGGCGTCGGCGAGGCTCGCGACCAGAAGCAGCCCGTTGCCGTTCTCTGCCTCAGGCTTGCTGCTCAGCACCGGTACCTGCTCCGCGGAGCCGTCGTCGGTGACCGAGATCAGCAACCCAGCCGGCCGGGCCGCCACGACCACGTCGACGGTGCCGCCAGGCAGCCCGGACCTGCTGTGCGTGACGGCATTGGTCACCAACTCGGAGGTGAGGAGCAGGGCGGTGTCTGCCTGCGGATGGTAGCCGCCGATCGTGCGGGCGACGAATTTCCTGGCCGCGCTGACTTGCTGGGGCTGGCCCGGCAGCGTGACGCTGCCGAGAACCAGCCAGTGCGTCAGTAAAGCGGGATCGGTGACCTGCTTGCTAGCGCGCGTGACCTCGGCTGGCATCGGCAACTCCCTACTCCTTCCGGCGTTCCGGGCCCTGGCTCTGCGGCACTGGCGGAGCCGCCACGGGAAATGATGCCGCAGCGGTGATGGGAATGCAAGCAATGCAATTGCGTAGCGGATACCGGCGTGGCGAGATTGCAAATGGGATCTCATTGAGCTGGAATGGCGCGGTAGGGTATGCGGCAGTCGTTGCGGCGGTCATTGTTGCGGCGGTCATTGCGGCGGAAGGTGAGATTCGTGTTGGCAGGACCGACCATTCGCCGGCGCAGGCTCGGCGCTGATCTGCGGCGGTTCCGCGACCAGAGGTCACTCCGGCTCGAAGAGGTAGCCGAGCATCTGGGCGTGGCTCCTTCGACGCTGTCCAGGATCGAGACTGGCAAGGCGCCGACCAGGACCGGCTACCTCGCGCTCCTGCTCGACCTGTACCAGATCGACGATCCGGCGGAGCGCCGCAGGCTCACTGAGCTGGCGCGGGAAGGCCAGCGCAAGGGCTGGTGGGTGGGGGTCGACGAGCTGCTGCCGGCAGGTGCGGGCGGCTACCTCGGCCTCGAAGCCGAGGCATCCTTCCTCCGGGCGTTCTGCGCGCAGGTGGTGCCCGGGCTCGCGCAGACGGCGGACTACGCCTGCGCCATGATCGCCGCGTGCCGGCCCGATCTGGCCGCCGAACAGGCCGAGCGGCTGGCCGCGGTTCAGCTGCGCCGTCAGGAGGTACTGCGGGGCAGCGCCCCGATCAGGCTGGAGCTGGTGCTCGACGAGTCGGTACTGCTGCGCGCGGTAGCGCCGCCCGACGTCATGCGGGCGCAGCTCGAGCACCTGGCCAAGCTTGGCCGCGAGCCGAACGTGACCATTCAGGTGCTCAGGCTCGCAGGCCCGTCGCGTCAGGTTCCGGCCGGCTCGTTCGGCATCTTGAGCTTTGACGATCCAGGCGACGACGACGTGGCCGGTGCGCTTGGCATCCGCGGCCAGGTGCAGCTCGAGCAGCGCGAGGCCGACGTGCGCGCGCTGCGGCTGGCGTTCGATGCGCTGGCCAGGTCAGCCATGCCGCCGCGGGAGTCAGCCAGGCTGATCGGTGGCCTGGCGCGGGCGCTGTGATCGGCTCTGGACCCGAGCTAGCCGCTAGCCGAGCCGGTCGAGCGCAGCGCCGATGATCGCCGCTGTCTGGTCGGCTGGCTGACTGCTGGCCGCCAGCAGCTCCATCGCGGCGGCGTACCTGGCCACCTCGGCCGGCCGGTCCAGGTAGCTGGCCGTGGTCAGCTGCTCGGTATAGACCGCGTCAGGAAGTTCCTGGTGGGCGAAGCGCAGGATCGTGAAGCCGGCCGGGCCAAGCGGCGCACCAGCGGCCAGCGGCCTGATCCTGACCGTCACGCCGGGCCGCTGCGCCGCCCGCCGCAGGTGCGCGAGCTGCGCGGCGAATTCCGGCCGGCTCCCGACCGGGCGGTGCAGCACCGCCTCGTCGATCACCGAGGCAAGCCGCCACCCAGCGGCCGCGAACCGCTCCACCCGCCTGGCCCGAACCTCGAGCAGCCGGGCGGCCTCGTCGGTGCGCAGGCCCGCCGTCGCGAGCAGACCAGCCGCGTAGTCGCCGGTCTGCAGCAGGCCGGGGACGAAGTGCGTGTCGTAGCTGAGGACCGACTCGGCCGCCTCCTCGACGCCGAGATACGCCTGGAACCAGGGCGGCAGGATGTCGGCATAGGGCTGCCACCAGGGCGGAGCAAGCGCCTGGCCGGCGAGTTGCAGGAGCGCCTCGCGCTCCTGCGCGTCGTCCACCCCGTAGAGCGCCAGCAGATCGGAGACGTCGATCTCGCGTGCCGCTTGCCTGCCGAGCTCGATGCGGCTGATCTTCGAGTCCGACCCGCGGATCTCCGCCGCGGCCCGCTGCGCGGTGATCCCGCGCGACTCGCGCAGGCGGCGCAGTGTCGCCCCGAGCCTGATCCGCAGGGCCACTGGCCCTGGCGTCGGGGACTCTCGCATGGTGCGGCTCAGACTATCGCCCCGCCGCTCCGATCTCGGGACGGTTTGGCCTGCTCGGTACGATCTGATCGGCAGACGGCAACGGCGATGTGAAGGCGGGTCAATGCGTTACAGGGCACTCGGCAATTCTGGTCTCGGGGTCTCGGTCGTCGGACTCGGCTGCAACAACTTCGGCGGCCGGCTCGACCTCGATGGGACGAGAGCCGTCGTGGACGCGGCCATCGACTGCGGCGTCACGCTGCTCGACACGGCCGATACCTATGGCGGTGGCGGCGGCTCGGAGGAACTGCTCGGCGAGGTGCTGGCGGGACGGCGCGAGCAGGTGGTGCTGGCCACGAAATTCGGCCACCAGGGCGCGGACTTGGGCTACGGTCACGCCGCGGGCGCGAAGGGCGGCCGCGGCTACATCAGGCGGGCCGTGGAGGAGTCGCTGCGCAGGCTCAGGACCGACTACATCGACCTGTACCAGATCCACACCCCTGACCCGCGGACGCCGGTCGCCGAGACGCTCGCGGCGCTCGGCGAACTGGTCGCCGAGGGCAAGGTCCGCTACCTCGGCCACTCGAACTTCAGCGGCTGGCAGATCGCCGAGGCCGCGTGCCTGGCCGAGCACCGCAGCGCGGTGCCGTTCGTCTCGGCCCAGAACCACTGGTCACTGCTCGAGCGGGCCGCCGAGGCCGAGGTCGTGCCGGCGGCCAGGCACTTCGGGCTCGGCGTGCTGCCGTACTTCCCGCTGGCCAACGGCCTGCTCACGGGCAAGATCCGGCGTGGCCAGCCGGCCAGGGAGGGCACCAGGCTGGCCGGCCGCGATGGCTACGTGACCGAGGCGAAGCTCGATATCGTCGAGAAGCTGGCTACCTGGGCCGATGCACACGGCGTGTCGCTGCTGACGATCGCGATCGCGGCCCTGGCCGCGCAGCCGGGCTGCGCCAGCGTCATCGCGGGCGCGATGTCGCCCGAGCAGGTCAAGGCCAACGCCGACGCCGCTGACTGGATCCCGTCGGCCGAGGAGATCGCCGAGATCGACGCGATCACCCTCGGGCTCGACGCCTAGCCGCCCCCGGCGACGTCGCACGGCCCCCGGCGGGCGCGCTTACGGGGACAGGCGGTGCAGGTCGCGCGGGAACAGGGTTACCTCGCGGATGTTGGCCGCGCCGGTCAGCCTGGCCGTCCAGCGTTCGAGGCCGATCGCGAAGCCGCCGTGCGGCGGCATCCCGTGGCGGAACGTCTGCAGGTAGCCGGCGTACGGCGCGGTGTCCTCGCCGCGAATGGCGAGCGCGGCCAGGTAGTCGGCGTGGTCATGCAGCCGCTGGCCGCCGGTCACCAGCTCCATGCCGCGGAATAGCAGGTCGAAGCTGCGCGAGTAGCCAGGCCGGCTCGCGTCGGGATAGGTGTAGAACGGACGTTTGACCATCGGGTATCCGGTCACGAAAAGCAGCTCACTGGCGTGCTCGCGAATGGCCCAACCGCCGAGCCAGCGCTCGTCCGCGGGCGACAGGTCTGGCTCGCCGCGCGGGTCCCATCCGGCATGCGCTGCGATCAGCTCCTGGGCGTCGGCGAAGTGCAGCTCGGGGATCCGCTCTGGCACCTCGGGCAGCTTGACGTCAAGGACCTCGATTGCGTAACAAGCTCGCTCCCGCACTGCCGCCACCATCCCGCTGATCACGTCGCGCAGCATCGCCATGACGTCGCGATGGTCGGCGATGAACCCGAATTCGGCGTCCAGGGACGTGTACTGGGCCAGGTGCCTGGCGGTGTCGTGCGGCTCGGCGCGAAAGACCGGGCCGGTCTCGTAGACCCGCTCAAAGACGCCCACCATGGCCTGCTTGTAGAACTGCGGCGACTGGGCGAGGTAGGCGGGCTGGCCGAAGTAGTCGATCGCGAAGACGTTCGCGCCGGACTCGGTGGCCGATGAGACGATCTTGGGCGTCTGGATCTCGGTGAAGCCCCTGGCGTCGAGCGCGGCACGAAACCCGGCGACGCTGGCCGCCGAGATCGCAAATCCGGCTCGCAGGACCGGGTGCCGAAGCGTCGTCGGCGCATGGTCCAGCACCGTCGGCAGCGCGGCCGTGACCCCGGGCCGGTACAGGTCGAACGGAGGCGCCTCGGCGGGCGCGCTGAGCCTGGTCAGCGACGGCTGGGTGATCTCGGCGCCGCCCGGCGCCTGGCTGCTCGCGGTGACCAGTCCCGTGACGCAGATTACGGTCTCCTCGGGCAAGTCGGTCAGGCCAGCAGCGGCGGCCTGGCCTTCGGCGCAGACGATCTGGGCCAGGCCGGTCAGGTCCCTGACGACAAGGAAGGTGACCGACTTGAGCTCGCGCTTGCGGTGCAGCCAGCCTGAGATCGTGACCCGTTCGCCGACGTGCGCGATCAGGTCACCAGCGAGAACACGATCGGGTGTCATGAGGCACTCCCTGGCTTGTCGTGCCCTTGGGAGTGCGGGCGAGAAGGGAACTCGCGGTGCCACCACACTTTCGCCTGGCCCTGGTGCGAGCACCGGGCCGCGGCCTCGTTGCCCGATCACGGGGGCTGGCCGGCGGGGCATGGGGCCCGCCGCTGGCCGCGGCGCCCGTTTCTCCCCGCACTCGGGAGGGTCTTCGCAGTCCGGGGCGAGGCCGCCTTCTCAGCTGCCGGCGACTCTCTTGGCTCGCAGTACCGGGTGCTACTTGGCTCCGTCAACGCGTTACGGGCAGTCTACCCGCGCCAGGAGCCCGCCCTCAGGAAGCCGCGCGGGCGGTCGCGCATGATCGCTCCGGCCGGCTGGTCTGCGGAACCGCGAGCACGGTGCGATCGGTTTCCTGCGCTATGATCTGTGCGTCCGACAGGGCGACGGGACGTGGCCCAGCTTGGTTAAGGCGCTGGTCTGGGGGACCAGAGAGCCCGGGTTCAAATCCCGGCGTCCCGACTGGTTATCTCGGCAGCACCGGTTACCTCGAGGAAGACGGGCGGGCACGATGCGCTCACTCGGCTCGTTGCCCGTGCAGTGAGTACTCAGGATGTGGGTCAGCCCGGGCCCGGCCAGCACCGGGAAGGACCCGAGGTGATCGGCGGCACGGCTCCGATGGCGCCGCCAACTCCGCGTCCGCGCAGGTGGCCGAGCCGGCTGCTCAAGCTTGTGCTCGCCTTGTGCGCCGTCGCCGCGATCGGGATCGCGGCGATCATGGCGGGGACTCCGTCGGTCGGCAACGCCTGGTCGCTGGCCAGGGCGCAGGCGCGAGCGCACCACGAGCAGTTCCCCGGCCCGCCGGTGCCCGCCAGGTTCGCCGCCGCCCTCATCTCGACCGAAGATCACAGGTTCGCGTCCGAGCCCGGCTTCGACCCGTTCGCGCTCCCCAGAATCGCGCTGTCCGTACTGACCCGCAAGGACCAGGGCGGCGCGACGCTCTACCAGCAACTCGCGAAGCTGCTCTACGGCACGCACAAGACGCGCCTAGTGGTCGAGATCGACGAGGTGGCTCTCGGGATCAAGCTGAAGTTCAGCTACTCGCGAGCCCAGATCCTGCAGATGTATTCCGGCGTCGCCTATTTCGGGCACGGCTACTATGGCATCGAGCAGGCAGCCTGCGGCTATTTCGGCCTGCCGCCGGGCCGCCTGTCCTGGCCGCAGTCGGCGGTACTGGCCGGCCTGGTCCAGGCGCCGTCGGCCTATGATCCGCTGCGACATCCAGCGCTGGCCAGGTCCCGCGAGGGTCATGTGCTCAGCAGGCTGGTCGCCACCGGCACGCTAAGTCAGCGGCAGGCGGCGGCCGCCCTGGCGGTGCCGATGGACCGGCTGCTCGCAGGATCGCGCGGCTGCCACGAATGACACTGCCGGCCCAGGCGCCACATCGGTCGGCGCGAGGACGGCTCCCGCGGCCCACGCTGGCCGTGCCGGCTAATGCTGGCGGTCCTGGCTGACGCTGGCGGCCGCGGCCCCTTGAGCGGGGAGGCCGGCGCCGACTGCCGCGGGCTCTGATCCGCCCGCGGCAGCCACCGGGCGGCCTATGCGGTGCCGGCCGCGCCGTAGCCGCTTCAGGCGTTCCTCGGCCGGCACCCACACCCACTTGCGGTAGGACCAGAAGCGGAACAGCGTGCCGATCCCGATGCCCAGGTTGAGCGCGATCACGTTCTCCACCTTGGTCGTCAGGCCGAGCGCGTAGTTGCTGAATCCGAGCACGGCGTACTGGATCAGCAGGCCGAACCCGTTCAGCACGACGAACGTGACGCCCTCGCGGGCGGTTCCCGCGCCCTCGCGATGGCGGAAGCTCCAGTACCTGTTCCCGACGAAGGTGACGACGGTGGCGGCGATCGTCGCGATCGTGACCGAGGTGAGCGGGCCGAGGCCGAGCGGACCGTGCAGCGGGATGAACACGAGGTTGGTCACCCCGATCCCGATCAGGCCCACGATCAGGAACTTGGCACCCTCGTGGATCAGCAACCTGAACCGGCGGTACAGGTCGGCGGGCCGCTGCAGCGGCGCGGGCGGAGTGCGGGCAGCGCTCAATGCGGCTTTCCGGCCTCGTCTCCGGTCGAAGGAGCCTGATCTACCTGGCCTGATGCCCTGGCGAGCGCGGGCTCAATCGCCTCGTGCCCGTCCGGTGCTGGCTGCGGCGCCGCCCACACCCACTTGCGGTAGGACCAGAACCGGAACAGCGTGCCGAGCAGGATGCCGATGTTGTTCGCGATGAAGTTGGAGAGCTTGCCCGTCTCGCCCAGCCCGTAGTAGGTGAATCCCACCACCGCCCACTGGATGACCAGGCCCACGCCGTTGAGCGCGAAGAACATCACCGTCTCGCGCGGCACGGTCGTCCGCTCGCGATGCCGGAAGCTCCAGTACCTGTTGGCGATGTAACTGGTGAGCGTGGTGACGACGACGGCTATCGTCGCGGACGTCAGCGGCCCCAGGTGGAGCGTGAAATGCAGCCAGCTGTTGACGATGTTGTAGATGACGACGCCGATCGCGCCGATGATGCCGAACTTGGCACCTTCGTGGATGAGCAACCGGAAACGCTCGTAGAGCTTTCGCACAGCGCTCACCCGGGCGGCCCTCCGATCGATGACGTCATCCGCGGTGCTTACCCGCACCGCCGGAATCAAAGCACTGTCGGCAAGATTACCGTGCCGGCCAGGACCCGGTGCCAAGAGCGCAAATCCACCCAGCCCGGCGTGGCGCCGGCCGACGACCCACGGGTTATTCGGTCGGCGTTGTCAGCGCCGCCGGGTAGGGTCACGGACGTGGCTGATCCTGACATCCTGATCCGCGCCAGGGGGCTCACGAAGAGGTTCGGCGAGTTCACCGCCGTGGCCGGGATCGACTTCGAGCTGAGTCGCGGCGAGGTGTTTGGATTCCTCGGCCCGAACGGCGCCGGCAAGTCGTCGACTATGCGGATGATCGGCTGCGTTTCGCCGCCGTCGGGCGGCCAGCTGACGATCCTGGGGCTGGATCCGGTCAAGGATGGCCCGGCGATCAGGGCGAGGCTGGGCGTCGTACCGCAAGAGGACACGCTGGACGTGGAGCTGACCGTCCAGGAGAACCTGCTGATCTACGGGCGCTACTTCGGCCTGCCGAGGGACGTGATCAGGGAGCGGACCGCGCAACTGCTCGACTTCGTCCAGCTCACCGAGCGGGCGGGGGACCAGGTGGAGCCGCTGTCCGGTGGGATGAAGCGTCGGCTCACGATCGCCAGATCGCTGATCAGCGAGCCGGAGATCCTGTTGCTCGACGAGCCGACCACCGGGCTCGACCCGCAGGCAAGGCACGTGGTCTGGGACCGTTTGTACCGGCTGAAGCAGCAGGGCGTGACGCTGGTCCTGACCACGCACTACATGGACGAGGCCGAGCAACTCTGCGACCGGCTGGTGGTGATGGACGGCGGCAAGATCGCCGCCGAGGGTTCCCCGCGTCAGCTGATCGATACCTACTCCACGCCCGAGGTGCTCGAGCTGCGCTTCGCGCTGGCCGAGCAGGACCAGGCCGCGGAGAAGCTGGCCGACATCCCGGCCGAGCGGGTCGAGGTGCTGGCCGACCGGATCCTGCTCTACGCGGCCGACGGAGACGAGGCGCTCGCCGCCGTCCGCGCCCGTGGCCTCGAGCCGGTGACCTCGCTCGTGCGCAGGAGCACGCTGGAGGACGTCTTCCTGCGGCTGACCGGCCGCCGGCTGGAGGACTGATGGCGCAGGTCTACGCCGTCAGGCAGTTCAGGTTCTGGCTGACGAACTACCGGCGGACCTGGCAGGGCTCGATCTACTCCAGCGTGCTCAACCCCGTGCTCTACCTCGGCGCGATGGGCCTCGGCCTGGGCCAGCTGGTCGACTCCCACGGCACCGCCTCGATCGGGGGTGTCAGTTACCTCGCCTTCCTCGCGCCGGGCCTGCTGGCCGCGGGCGCGATGCAGACAGCAATGGGGGAGTCGACCTATCCGGTCTACGGCTCGGTGAAATGGCTGAAGACGTACCAGGCCGCGATCGCGTCGCCGCTCCGCCCCGCCGACCTCTTCCATGGTCATGTGCTCTGGACGACCCTTCGGCTGACGATGAACTCGGCGGTGTTCCTCGCCGTCATGGCCGCCTTCGGCGCGGTCCAGTCGGCCTGGGTGCTTGCCTGCCTGCCCGCCGCGGTACTCACCGGGCTAGCCTTCGCCACCCCGATCGAGGCGTACGCGATGACCTGCACGAAGGACACGTCGTTCGCCATGCTGTTCAGGTTCGGGATCATCCCGCTGTTCCTGTTCTCCGGCACCTTCTTCCCGATCAGTCAGCTGCCGGCCTACATCAGGCCGCTGGCCTACGTGACGCCGCTCTGGCACGGCGTGGCGCTCTGCCGGTCGCTCAGCCTCGGCACAGCCCAGGTCGGCGCGTCAACGGTGCACGTGGCGTACCTGGTCGCCGTGACCGCGCTCGGCATAGTCGCCGGGAACCGCACCTACCGGCGGCGGCTCTATGCCTGACCTCGCACTGCGGATCCTGCCGGTCGCGCTGCTGCGGACCAGGCGGTCCGGCCTCGGCGGCCGGGGGAGTGCGCACCTGATCGAGCGGCACGCCAGGGTCTACCGGCACACCTGGAGCGTGCTGATCTCAGGGTTCTTCGAGCCGATCTTCTACTTGCTGTCGATCGGCGTCGGGCTCGGCAAGCTGGTCGGCACCGTGATCGGGCCGGCCGGCCCGGTCGGGTTCACCAGCTTCGTCGCGCCCGCGCTGCTCGCCACCTCGGCGATGAACGGCGCGGTGATGGATTCCACCTTCAACGTCTTCTTCCGGATGAAGTACGCCAAGCTCTACGACGCGGCGCTGGCGACGCCGATGCGGGCCGATGAGATCGCGCTCGGCGAGGTCGGCTGGGCCCTGATCAGGGGCGGCATCTACGCGGTCGCGTTCATGGTGGTAATGCTGGCCATGGGCCTGGTGCACTCGGCCTGGGCCGTCCTCGCCGTGCCGAGCGCGCTGCTGATCGGCTTCGCGTTCGCCGGCGCGGGGATGGCCGCGACGACCTTCATGACCAGCTGGCAGCACTTTGAGTTCGTCATGCTGGCGACTTTGCCGATGTTCTTGTTCTCCACCACCTTCTATCCGCTCAGCGTCTACCCGCGGCCGGTGCAGGTCATCGTCGAGTGCACGCCCCTCTACCAGGGCGTGGTGCTGCTGCGCGGCCTGACGCTTGGCGCGGTGGGGCCAGGGTTGCTATGGAACGTGGCTTACCTGGCCGTGCTCGGTGCGGTCGGGCTCGCGATCGCCGGCCGCCGGATCAGCTCGCTGCTGCTGAAGTAGCCAGGTCCGCAGTGGATCGTGCCCCGCCATCTCCGGTGAGACGGCGGGGCACGGGTGTGGTGCTGGCTGGCCGGAACGGGGGCTCCGTCAGCCGGTCTGCGCGAGGGTGGTGCGGGGGTTAGCGGGGGGCTGGTGCGGCGGGGGCGTGGGCGGCGAGGGTGTGGCGGAGTTTGCCGCGGGCGCGGTGCAGGCGGGACATGACGGTGCCGAGTGGGGTGCCCATGAGGACGGCGATTTCGCGGTAGGGGTAGCCCTCGACGTCGGCGAGCCACAGCGCGGTGCGGAAGTCGGGGGGCAGGTCGCGGACGGCGTTGAGGATGGCGGTGTCGGTGATCTTGTCGAGGGCTTCGGCTTCGGCGGACCGGGCGGCGGGGTGCAGCGGGTCGGCGGGGGCGTGCCAGTCGGCGTGCGGGTCGGCGCCGGGGGCGATGGCGGGTTCGCGCTTGCGCTTGCGGTAGCTGTTGATGAAGGTGTTGGCGAGGATCTTGTGCAGCCAGGCGCGCAGGTTGGTGCCGGGGGTGTACTGGGCGAACGCGGTGTAGGCCTTGGCGAGGGTGTCCTGGACCAGGTCCTCGGCGTCGGCGGGGTTGCGGGTCATCCGCAGCGCGGCGGGGTAGAGCTGGCCGAGGTAGGGCCGGACCTGCTGCTCGAAGTCGGCGTTGCGGGCCGGGTCCGCCGCGGCGGCGGGCCGGGTCCGGGCGGTGGTCGCGGTGCTCATCTGCGGTAGCTCCCTCGTGGTTGGTCACTACTAGGACGCCGCGGATCCCCGGCAGGATTCGTGATCTGAGTTACACACCGACTACACACCGTCATGACCGCTCTCCGTCCCCCTCGTGACGAACCAGATAACTCTAGGAACGGTCCGGTAAACCCCGCGGTTCACCGCCGCCGGCAACGCGGCAGTTACAGGCGGGCGAGTGCCTTCCGCAGCGGATCAAGCCCGAGCGAGCCGAGTGCCAGCGCCTGGCTGTGGAAGACCTTCAGGTCGAAGTCGGCTCCCTTGCGCTGCCTGGCCTCCGCCCTGGCCTGCAGCCAGATCCGCTCGCCGAGCTTGTAGGACGGCGCCTGGCCCGGCCAGCCGAGGTAGCGGTCAAGCTCGAACCGCAGGCTCTGCTCCTCGATCTGCACACGCGCCCGCAGGAACTCCCAGGCCAGCTCGGCGGTCCAGATCTCGCCCGGGTGCCAGGGCGAGTCGGCAGGAATGGGCAGCTCGAGATGGACGCCCAGGTCAACCACGACGCGGGCGGCGCGCAGCAGTTCGGCGTCGAGCATGCCGAGCCGGTTGCCGGGATCGGACAGATAGCCCAGTTCGTCCATCAGCCGCTCGGCGTACAGCGCCCAGCCCTCGCCATGGCCGGAGATCCAGCACAGCAGCCGCTGCCAGCGGTTCAGCCTGTCGCTGTCGAACACGGCCTGCGCGGACTGCAGGTGGTGTCCTGGCACGCCCTCGTGGTAAATCGTCGTGACTTCCTTCCAGGTGGAGAACTCGTCGACGCCGTCCGGGACCGCCCACCACATCCGGCCAGGACGCTGCCAGTCCTCGCTCGGTGCGGTGTAGTAGATGCCGCCGTCGCTGGTCGGCGCGATCATGGCTTCGATTCGCCTGGCAGGCTCGGGGATGTCGAAGTGAACGCCGTGCAACTCGGCGATCGCGGAGTCAGCGAACTCCTGCATCCAGGCCCGCAGCGCGTCCCGGCCGGTGATCCGCCGCGCCGGGTCGGCGTCAAGCGCGGCGACAGCGTCGGCGACGGATCCGCCTGGCACGATCTTTGCGGCTACCCGGCGCATCTCCTGCTCGATCCTGATCACCTCGTCCCAGCCCCAGGCGTACGCCTCGTCGAGATCGACCCGGGCGCCGAGGAACCCGCGGGACGCGAGCGCATACCGCTCCCGGCCCACGGCGTCCCCGTCCTTGGCCCGCGGCAGGAGTTCAGTTTCCAGGAACCTGCCGAAGTCGGCGGTAGCGGCGGTGGCGGCGGCGGCCGCCGCGTCAAGCTCTGCCCTGACCGGCCCGGCGGCCCCGGCGCGGCCGACCAGTCCGGCGTAGAAGCCAGTGCCGGCCGTCCAGTCCGCGCACTGCCTCGCACACGCGGCGACCTGCCGGCGCGGAGCTACCAAGCCGCGCGCGGCCGCCTCCAGATAGGTCTGCCGCAGACCGGCGTAGGCGCCCGGCACGGCAGCCATCCTGGCGGCGAGGTTGGCCAGGGCGTCAGGGGTATCGACGGGCATCAGGTCGAAGACCTGGCGTACGCCCTGCAGCCAGCTGGCGACCACATTCAGGTCACTGGTCACGGCACCTGAGTCATACAGCTCGCCGGCCACGGTCAGCCGCTCGATCATGGCCTCCTTTGCTGCCTGCTCTTCCTCGGCAGCCGCGACCTGCTCGAGCGCCGTGAGCGTCGCCCGGTCCAGGGCCGCCCTGGCGGCGAAGCCGGCCGGGCTCAGATCAGTGATCAGATGGTCGTAACCCGCGATCCCGGCGGAAGTGGCGGTCACCGGGTCAAGCTGCGCGGTCTGCTCGACGTACCCGTCGGCGATCTGGCGAATTGAGATCATGGTCACACGTTACCGATCACCGGAGAAGTACCGGCGCGGGACGCGTACCGTCTCGACCAGTCTCATGTCCAGACCGTAACGTGTGACCGTACTGGTCGGTAGGTACGCTTATCCGGACTCGTCGGGAGGCTTAGATGGACTTCGGATACGACGCACGAACCGAGGAACTCCGCAGCAAACTGCTCGCATTCATGGACTCGCACGTCTACCCCGCAGAACGGGTTTTCGGGCAGCAGGTTGCGGCCGCGGAGGCCGCCGGAGACATCTGGCAGCGCCCCGGCGTCATCGACGACCTCAAGGCCGAGGCCCGCGGCCAGGGCCTGTGGAACCTGTTCCTCACCGTGCGCAAGCACAAGGACCAGATCGCCGAGATCGCGGAGCAGCACGGCGGTGGGCTCACCAACCTGCAGTACGCTCCGCTCGCCGAGATCACCGGACGCAGCGGCGCGATCGCGCCCGAGGCGCTCAACTGCGCGGCGCCGGACACGGGCAACATGGAGGTACTCGCCGAGTTCGGCAGCCCCGAGCAGGTCGAGCGGTGGCTGATGCCGCTGCTTGACGGCAAGATCAGGTCGGCCTTCTGCATGACCGAGCCGGATGTCGCCTCCTCGGACGCGACGAACATCGCGACCAGGATCGAGCGGGACGGCGACGAGTACGTCATCAACGGCCGTAAGTGGTGGTCCTCTGGCGCCATGGACCCGCGCTGCCAGTTGTTCATCGTGATGGGGAAGACGAACCCGGAGGCGGACCGGCACCGGCAGCAGTCGATGATCTGCGTGCCGCCCGACGCCCCAGGCGTGATGATCAGGCGGAGCATGCGCGTGTTCGGGTTCACCGACTCGACCCATGGCGGCCACGCCGAGGTGGAGTTCCGCGACGTCCGGGTCCCGGCATCGAATCTGATCGCGGGTGAGGGCGAGGGCTTCGCGATCGCCCAGGCCAGGCTCGGCCCCGGCCGGATCCACCACTGCATGCGGCAGATCGGGTCGGCCGAGCGGGCGCTGGAGGCCATGTGCCGCCGCGCCACAAGCCGGGTCGCCTGGGGCAAGCCAATCGCCGAGCAGGGCGTCGTCCAGGACTGGATCGCCGAGTCCCGGGTCAGGATCGAGCAGGCCAGGCTGCTGGTGCTGAAGACGGCGTGGCTTATGGACACGGTCGGCAACAAGGGCGCGCACACCGAGATCCAGGCCATCAAGATCGCGGTGCCGCAGATGACCGAATGGGTGCTCGACAAGGCGATCCAGGTGCACGGCGGGGGCGGCATCAGTCAGGAGTTCCCGCTGGCGGCGCAGTGGGCCGCGGCCAGGAGCCTGCGATTCGCTGATGGGCCGGATGAAGTGCACAAGCGGTCGATGGCCCGCCGGGAGCTGCGCAAGTACCAGAGCTGACCGGCTCGCCATCGAGACGGACTCGCCACCAGTTCAGAAAGGGACGATGCAGATGTCGGAGCACGTACAGCGGGTCGCCGTCGTGACCGGGGGAGCCCGCGGGATCGGGGCGGGCGTCGCGAAGCGCCTGGCCGCGGACGGGATGGCCGTCGCGGTCATCGACCTGAAGGAAGGCGACTGCGGCGCGACCGTCGACGCGGTCACGGCCGCGGGCGGCCGCGCGTTCGCGGCCGGCGCCGATGTCAGCGACTCCGCGCAGGTATCCGCTGCCGTCGAGGCGATCGCCGCCGAACTGGGGCCACCGACGGTGCTGGTCAACAACGCCGGGGTGATCCGCGACAACCTGTTGTTCAAGATGACCGATGACGACTGGGACACGGTCATCGGCGTGCACCTGCGCGGCGCGTTCCTGATGAGCAAGGCCTGCCAGAAGCACATGGTGGAGGCGAAGTTCGGCCGGATCATCAACCTGTCGTCGAGTTCCGCGCTCGGCAACCGCGGCCAGGTCAACTACTCGGCCGCGAAGGCCGGACTGCAGGGATTCACCAAGACCCTGGCGATCGAGCTTGGCCCGTTCGGCGTCACCGCCAACGCGATCGCACCCGGGTTCATCGCGACCGACATGACCGCCGCGACCGCGGCGCGCGTCGGCATCGGATTCGAGGACTTCCAGAAGGGCGCGGCCGCCCAGATCCCGGTGCGCCGGGTGGGTCAGCCCGAGGACGTCGCGCACGTCGCTTCCTTCCTCGCCAGTGCCGGAGCGGGCTTCGTGTCCGGCCAGGTGATCTACGTGGCAGGCGGCCCCCTGTGCTAGACGGCAGCGGGAGCACCGATGGCGAGGTGACCGTGAACGGGCACCAGAGTGGCACGGTCACCGAAGCCGGCCTGCGCGCTCAGGTCCGCGACTTCCTCGCAGCGCACGACCCGGCGACGACCGAGCGGACCGAGTTCGTCCGGGCACGATTCGACGCCGGGCTGGCCTGGGTGCACTACCCGACGGGGCTGGGCGGCCAGGGGCTGCCGCGGACACTGCAGAAGGTGGTCGACGCCGAGTTCGCGGCGGTGAACGCGCCCACCAACCGGCCGGAGCGCAACGCCATCGGGCTGGGCATGGCCGCCCCGACGATCCTTGCGTACGGGTCAGAAGAGCAGCAGAAGCGCTGGCTCAGGCCGCTGTGGACCGGCGAGGAGGTCTGGTGCCAGCTGTTCAGCGAGCCGGGAGCTGGGTCTGACCTGGCCAACCTGGCGACCAGGGCGGTCCGCGACGGTGACCGGTGGGTGGTCAACGGGCAGAAGGTCTGGACCTCTTCGGCGCATATTGCCAGGCGCGCGCTGCTGGTCACCAGGACCGACCCCGAGCAGCCCAAGCACAAGGGCCTGACCTACTTCAGCGTGGATATGACGGCACCGGGCGTCGAGGTCAGGCCGCTCCGGCAGGCGACCGGCGAGGCCGAATTCAACGAGGTGTTCCTGACCGACGTGGTCATCGGTGACGCCGACCGGATCGGGGCGGTCGGCCAGGGCTGGGCGGTCTCGACCGCGACGCTGATGAACGAGCGGGTGGCGCTCGGCGCGTTCACGTTCCCCCGCGAGGGCGGCATGATCGGGGTCTCGGCGGAGACCTGGCGCGCCCGCCCCGAGCTGCGCACCCCTGGCCTGCACGACCGGGTGCTGCGGCTGTGGGCCGCGGCCGAGGTTTCCCGGCTGGCCGGGGAGCGGCTGCGCCAGCAGCTTGCGGCCGGCCAGCCAGGCCCGGAGGGGTCAGGCGCCAAGCTGGTGTTCGCCAGGCTCAACCAGGAGATCGCCGACTTCCAGGTAGAGCTGATCGGCGCCGAGGGGCTTCGTTACGGCGACTGGACGATGCGCCGGCCCGACGGTGCCGACTTCTTCGGCCGCGACGCCGGATACCGGTTCCTGCGCTCGAAGGGCAATTCGATCGAGGGCGGGACATCGGAGATCTTGCGCAACATCGTCGCCGAGCGGGTGCTCGGGCTGCCGCCGGAAATCCGGCTGGACAAGGACAAGCCATGGAAGGACCTGCCCAGGTGACCCAGGACGTGAGCGAGCAGGCGCAGACGCCGGGGCCGGCCGCGCAGGCGCAGCAGGCGAGCGGAACGACGCGGCTGCCTGACCTGACCTACACCGAGCAGGAGACCGAGCTACGCTCCGCGGTTCGATCGGTGCTCGAGGACCGGGCCGCGCCCGCTGCGGTGCTCGCGCGGACCGAGACCGCGCAGACCTATGACCCGGGTCTCTGGCGGACCCTGGCGGCCGAGGTCGGCTGCGCGGGTCTGCTTATCCCTGAGTCCCTCGGCGGGGCCGGCGCGTCATTCCGCGAGCTCGCGGTTGTCGCCGAGGAGGCCGGCCGGTCGGTCGCGCCCGTTCCCTACCTGGGCAGCGCGGTGCTGGCCACGGTCGCGCTGCTCTCGGTGCTCGACTCGGGCGAGACCGGCTCCGCGGCCGCTGGCGCGCTGCTGACCGAGCTGGCCGCCGGGGCGACCACGGCGTCGCTCGCGGTGCCCTTCGCCGCGACGCCAGGCGTCTGGACCGAGCCGACCGTCAGGATCGGGCCAGCCGAGGAGCACGACCCCGACGGGATGTACCGGCTGTCCGGCGCGGTCTCCGGGGTGGCCGACGCCCTGCCCGCCGACGTGCTGATCGTCCCGGCCGACGGCGTACCGCACGGGCTGCTCGTTCTGCGAGCCGACGAGCCGGGCGTCACGCGGACGCCGGTGGTCTCGCTCGACATGACCAGGCAGCTCTGCGACGTGCGCCTGGACCGGGTACTGGCGCAGCGGATCGCGGCCGGCCCGCAGGCGGAGATCGCGGTTGCTGCCGCGTTGCAGGCAGGCGCGGCGATGCTGGCCGCCGAGCAACTCGGCCTGGCGGAGCGCGCGCTGGAGATCACGCTCGCCTACGTCAAGCAGCGCTATCAGTTCGCGCGCCCGGTCGGCTCCTTCCAGGCGATCAAGCACCGGCTGGCTGACTGGTGGGTGGCGGTGACCCAGGCCAGGGCGGCATCCAGGTACGCGGCGGCGTGCCTCGCGGACGGCGATCCCGACACCCCCGTCGCGGTCGCGCTGGCCAAGGCGGCCTGCTCAGATACGGCGCTGCTGGCCGGGCAGGAGATGATGCAGATGCACGGCGGCATCGGCTTCACCTGGGAGCACCCGGCGCACCTGTACCTGAAGCGGGCGAAGAGCACGTCGCTCGGGCTCGGCACCGCCGACCGGCACCGCGCCACGCTGGCGCGCCTGGCCGACCTGCCGCCCGCGCCCGGTTAGCTCGCTGGTGGCCGGTGCGGCCGGTAACCGAGACGCCGCCGGGACGCAGGTCAGGCTCAGTGGCCGCGGTCAGGCTCAGTGGCCGCGGAATGCCTCCTCTAGCCACCACGAGCCGTGCTCAGAGGTGATCTTGGCGTCGATCAGGAGCGGCCGGTCCCGCGGGCCGTCGAGCCAGTCCCGCACGACCGCCAGATCGGCCGCCTGGCGGACCTTGGCCGCCGCGCAGCCGAACCCGCGCGCGATCTTCGCGATGTTCACCGGCGGGAACCTGACCGTGTCCAACCGGTGCCCGTCCGGGCCGAAATGGTGCACCTCGGCTCCGTACGCTTCATCGTCGTAAACCACGATGACCAGGGGAATGCGCAGCCGGACGGCCGTCTCCAGCTCGCTGATCCCCATTAGCGCGCCGCCGTCGCCCAGCGCGGCCACGGTCAGCCGGTCCGGCCTGGCGATGGCCGCGCCGATCGCGGAGGCCAGCCCGAGGCCGATCGACTGGTACGCCTGAGTGAAGCAGAAGCCGTCGGCGTCGGGGACGGACAGGTACATGCTCGGATAGCCCATGAAGTTGCCTGAGTCGATCGCGACGGTCCGCTCGGCCGGCAACATGTCGTCTAGCGCGATCGACAGCGTCCGCGGGTCGATCCGTCGCCCGTCGCTGTCGTCGGAATACGGCACGTCACGCCACCGAACCTCGCCGGCGATCCGCTGGCGCAGGCCGTCGGACCGGTAGCCGGCCGCGCCGCCCTCGCCACCGCCGCCGGCGAGGATGGCGGCCACGTCACGGGCCACGGCCGCGACGTCCCCGGTCACCCCAAGATCGATGGGCCGGTGCCCGGCGAGTGCGTCCGATTCGATGTCCACCTGCGCGACCACGGTTCCCGGCGCGATCAGGGCGCCGTGCCGCATCGTCCACATGTTGAGCGCGCAGCCCCAGCCGACCACCAGATCGGCGCCGCGGATCAGCTCGGCGGCCAGCGGGGAGGCGAACCCGCC
Source organism: uncultured Actinomycetota bacterium (assembly GCA_963720595.1). Lineage (GTDB taxonomy): Bacteria > Actinomycetota > Actinomycetes > Streptosporangiales > Streptosporangiaceae > Chersky-822. The sequence continues at coordinate 1,723,973 of CAVRFY010000002.1, forward strand.
GCTGACGTCGAGATCCCACGGGCTGCCGCGGAATAGCCCCCTGGCGGCGGCGGAGGTGGCCAGCAGCGCGCCGCAGGCATCCGCCAGCCGCTCGAGGTCGTCGCGGGCACCGGAATTGCGCGCGCCGCGCCCGGCGATGAAGACCGGCCGTTCGGCCCGCCCGATCACCTCCGCCAGCCTCGCCGCCGCATCCGGCCCTTCCGCCTGGCGGAGCAGCCTGGCCCGCTCGCCATGGCCGGTCGCCTTCGGCCCCGCCAGCTGGGTCCGCGGCGGGCCCGGCCTGGCGGCTGCCAGCCGTTCGGCCTGCGGCGGCGGGCAGTCACCGGCCTGCACGTCCAGTGGCAGCGCCAGGATCACCGTCCGGCGCTCCTGCACCGCGGTGCGGTAGGCCCGCACCGTGTCGTCGACGGCGAAGTCCGGCGAGTGCAGCCGCGCGGGCACCGCGCCGACGGCCGCGGCCAGGCTGGCAACGTCGATCCTGAAGTTGGACCTGACCGCGCCCGCCGCCACGTCAGCCGCGAGCACGATGAGCGGAGTGCGGCTCTTGGCCGCCTCGGTGATGCCGGTCATCGCGTTGGTCAGGCCGGGGCCCTGATGCACCGAGACGATTCCCGGCCGGCCCGTGGTCCTGGCCCAGCCGTCCGCCATGCTCGCGGCGCCGCACTCGTGCCTGGCGGCCACGAACCGCGCGCCCCTTCCGATCAGCGCGTTGGTCACGTGGAAATTGCCGCTGCCGACCACGCCGAAGACCGTGTCGGCCCCGAGCTCGGCCAGGACCGCGGCGACGGCGTCGCTGACCAGCATCAGGCGTGCTCGACCAGGGCAAGCGCGCGGCACGGGCTGCCTGAGCCGCCGACGATCGGCAGCGGGCCCGCGATCACGACCGCTCCGGTGGCAGGCAGCCTGGCCAGGTTCTGGAGCTGAGTCAGTCCGTACTTGCCGGCCCCGAGCAGCGAGGCATGGCACGGGAACGGCGGGTCGAACGAGTGCGCCGTTCCCGCGTCGGTGCCGACCGTCTCCACGCCGAAGCCGAGGATCGGGGCGTGGTCGGCCAGCCAGCGCGCGCACTCGACGGACACGCCCGGCGTGTGCGGCCCGGTCTCGTTGGCGTTGAGGAACTCCTGCTGGCTTGAGGAGCGCGTGTCCCATCCGGTCCGGTACAGCAGCCAGCCGCCCTCGGGCAGCGAGCCGTGCTCGCCCTCCCATTTCCTGATGTGATCGACCTCGAGCAGGAAGTCGGGGTCGGCGGCGGCCTCGGCGCTGAAGTCGAGCACGACGGCCGGGGCGATCAGCTGGTCGGCGGGAATCTGCGCGATGTCGAGGCCGTCACGTCCGGTCGCCCAGTGCACGGGCGCGTCGAAATGCGTACCCGTGTGCTCTCCGGTCGAGATGTTGTTCCAGTACCACCCCGGTCCCCGGTCGTCATACCTGCTGATCTCCTGCAGCGAAAGGGGAATCGTGTTCCCGAACGGTTCGGGCAGCTTGATCACGGGCGTGTCAGCGCTGAGCGGCGCGGTGAGGTCGATGACCTCGATAGTGCTCAAGCGCAGCGCGGCGACGAGCGCGTCAAGTACCGGCATGTGTACCTCCTGAAACACCGACCACGGGATTGACCACTGCCCAGCCTGCCGTAGTCCGACCCGGCAGGGAAGGTCTGTACAGTTCAACCGCGGAATGGTGGCGGCTGCCTGAGCCGTCGCGGGCGGCCAGGGAGTGCTCGGGAGGTCTGTGGTGGAGTCGGTGACTGGTGCAGGCGTGGTGGTCACCGGAGCGGGCAGCGGGATCGGGGCGGCGCTCGCGCGCCGCTTCGCGGCCGAGGGGGCCCGGGTCGTGCTCAACGACGTGAACGCCGGCGGGGTGGCCGCGGTCGCCGAGTCGTGCGACCTTTCCTCCGGCGGGCTGGCCATCGCCTGCCCAGGCGACGCGGCGACCGAGGACGGCGTGGCGGCGCTGATCGCGGCCGCCAGGGCCGAGCTTGGCGAGATCGACCTGTACTGCGCGAACGCGGGCATCGCCAGGCTCGGCGGGCCCGAGGCGAGCGAGGCCGACTGGGCCGACTCCTGGGAGGTGAACGTGATGGCGCACGTCCGCGCCGCGCGGCTGCTCCTCCCGGCCTGGCTGGAACGGGGGAGCGGGCACTTGATCTGCACCGTGTCGGCGGCGGGCCTGCTGGCCACGCCGGGTTCCGCGCCCTACTCGGCGACCAAGCACGCCGCGCTGGCGTTCGCCGAGTGGCTCTCGCTCACGCACCGCCACCGCGGCCTGACCGTGCAGGCGATTTGCCCGCTGGGCGTGCGCACGGGAATGTTCGACGGCACCCATCCCATGACCGAGAAACTGCTCGGCGCGACGGCGATCATGCCGCAGGACGTGGCCGGCCCGGTCATCGAGGCGATCGCCGACGGCAGGTTCCTGATCCTGCCGCATCCCGAGGTCGCCGGCATGTACGCGGGCCGGGCCGCCGATCCCGACCGCTGGCTGGCAGGCATGAGCAGGCTGCAGCAGTTCCTGGAAGACGAGTCAACCTGACCGGCCGAGCCTCACGACAGCTGCGGCCCGTTGATGTTGCTATTACGACAGCAACGGGCCGCAGATGTCGCGAGCGACGGCCTAGCGCAGGCGCGGGAGCGAGACGGAGAGGCGGAGGTCGCGGGAGGAGCGGCCGACGTGCACCGTGAACGGGCCAGGCGGCCAGGTCCAGTCCGATCGCTCGGTATCCCAGCGCGCGAACAGCCTGGCCGGGATCCGCATGCTCACCTCGGCCGACTCGCCGGGCCCCGCGGTCGCGATGCCGAAGGCGGCGAGCACTCGGACCGGCCGTGAGTCGTCGCCGGGCGGGCCTGCCAGGTAGGCCTGGACGACCTCCCGCCCGTGCCGAGCCCCGGTATTGCGCACGGCTACCCGCAGGCGCAGGTCCCGGCCGGGTCCGAAGTCCGCCGGCGCCGCGTTGATCGTTTCGTAGTCCCAGCTGGTGTAGCCCAGGCCGTGGCCGAACGGGAACCGCGGCTCGATGCCGCGTGCGTCGTAGCCGCGGTAGCCGACCAGCAGCCCTTCTGAGTACTCCAGAACGCCGTCCGCCGGGACCGCGTGCAGCACCGGGCAGTCGGACTCCGCCGCCGGCAGGGTGACCGGCAGCCTGCCGCCCGGCTCGGCATCGCCGAATATGACGTCGGCCAGCGCCGCTCCCATCTCCTGCCCGCCCAGCCAAGCCTGGAGCACCCCGGCGACGTCCTCGGCCCACGGCATCAGGACCGGCATGCCGGAATTGATCACCACGATGGTCCTGCGGTTCACGGCCGCGACGCGCCTGATCAGCTCGTCCTGACGGCCGGGCAGGGCGAGTCCTGGCCGGTCGAAGCCCTCGCTCTCGGTCAGGTCCGCCGACCCTACGACGACCACGGCCGCGTCGGCACCGGCCGCGGCCGCCACGGCATCGGCCAGCATCGCCTCGTCATCCAGGGCGGGGACGATGCCGAACCTGATCGCCAGCGGGCCCTCGCCGTCGGGGGCCGGCCGGAATTCGATCTTGATCAGAACCTGCTGCCCGGCCTGCAGATCCAGACCGGCCCTGACCTGGCCTGGCCTGGTCATCGCCTGGACCGGATCGGCGGGCACGACGGTCGGCCGGTCGGCGACCAGCTCGCCGTCGACCGTGATCCGCAGGTGGCCCACGCCAGCCGCCCCGAGCAGGTGCGGACCCGCCTGCCCGGCGCCGAACAGGGCGGTCAGCACGATGCTGCCGCTCTCGCCCCAGCCGATACCCGGCGGGACGCCATCCCACCAGGCAAGCGCCGCGGATGTGCGGTGCTCGGTGCCCAGCACGGTCCCGTCGGCGCCGAGGAATTGCAGCAGCAGGCCAGGCTCGCCCGTCACCGGATCGCGAAGCGAGCCGTCCGGTGGGGCGGGCACCGTGCCCCAGATCGTGCATCCCTCCGCGACGACGACCTCGGCCGTTCCGGCGAGCCGGCCGATCAGGGCGCCCGCCGGGGTGGAGAGGGCGGCGGGAGCGACGATGGCACTCCCGCCGCCCTGGATCGTCGGCCGGACGGCGCCCGGCCCGACCACGGCGAGCCGGGAGACGCCCTGCTCGCGCAGCGGCAGCACCCCGGCGGGGTTGGCGAGCAAGACCAGGGAGGCGGACGTGGCCCGACGCAGCAGCGCCGGGTCGACCATCCGGACGGCCGCCAGGGCGCCGCCGCCGTCCGGTTCTGCCGGACCGCGCAGTGCGCCGACCCGGCGGGCCAGGCCGAGCAGGCGGACCAGCTTGTCCTCGAGCACGTCCTCGGTGACCAGGCCGTCGGCTACCGCCTCGGCCAGCAGGTCGCCCCAAGGGCCGTCCGGACCTGGCATCGACAGGTCAAGCGTCGCCAGCGCGGTCGCCGTGGTGGTTCGCGCCGCGTGCCAGTCGGAGGTGATCACGCCGCGGAAGCCCCACTCGCCCTTCAGCACCTCCTTGAGCAGCCGCGCGTTCTCGGTCATCGGCGTGCCGTTGACCTTGTTGTACGCGGCCATGACCAGGGCCGCGTCCGCGTCGCGGACGCATGCCTCGAACGGCACCAGGTAGACCTCGCGGAGCACGTGCTCGGCGATCCTGGCGTCGTATCTCCAGCGCTCGGTCTCCGAGTCGTTACCCACGTAGTGCTTGACCGTCGCGGCGACCCCGGCTTCCTGCAGGCCGCGGACGTAGCCGACGGCGATCGAGGCCGTCAGCACCGGGTCCTCGGCGAAGAACTCGAAGCCGCGCCCGCCGAGCGGCGTGCGCATCAGGTTGACCGTCGGCCCGAGCAAGACGTCGATGCCCTTGCTCCTGGCCTCCGCGCCGAGCGCGGCGGCCAACTCTCGGACCAGTGCCGGATCCCAGGTGGCGCCGAGCGCCGACGGGCAGGGCAGGCTGGTGGACGGGTGCCGCTCGTCCAGGGTGACGCCCCGGGCCCCGGCCGGCCCGTCCGACATGATCATCGGTCGCAGGCCGAGCAGCTCGGCGCCTTGCGTGCTCCAGCTATCCGCGCCGGTGAGCAGGAGCACCTTCTCGTGCAGGGAAAGTTCCGCGATGCGGGCGAGATCGTCCGCGACCGCGGTGTTCGTCTGGGCGCCCGCCCGGCCGGTTACCCGGCCGGGCGGGATCAGCCCCTCAGGAGGAGTCAGCATTCTGCTGGGCGTCAGCTGACCGGCGTGAGGTGCAGGATCGTGTTGAGGATGTACGGGGAGTTGGGAACGGGGTTGTTGTACTGGTTGTCCACGGTCGGCCAACCGGTGTAGTGCTTGGTGCTGTACTCATACCAGGCCGCGCCGTAGAGCAGCGGGATGACCGGTGCCTGGGTGGCGACGATCTGCTGCAGGGTGTTGAGCGCGGTCTGCTGGACCGCCGGGTCGTTGCTGCCGGCGAACTGGGCCATGGCCTGCTGCGCCTGTGGGCTGTTGAACCGGCCGTAGTCGTTGGCGGCCGGCTTGCCGATCGGCGCTGACTGGCTGTTGTCGAGCCAGTTCTGGAAGTAGTAGTACGGGTTCGGGCCCTGGTTGCTCCAGTGGATCATGGCGTCGAAGTTGCCGACCGGGTAGTCGGCGTACCACTGGGTGGCCTCGACGCCCTTGAACGAGACGTCAAAGCCCTGGCTGTTCAGCTGGGTGGCGATGAGCTGAGCGTCGGTGGCGTAGTCGGTGTAGGCAGACGGGTCCTCGATGGAGAACTTGATCGTCTGGCCGTTCTTGGTCCACTTGCCGTTGACCTTCGACCAGCCGTCGCCCTTCAACAGGCTCGTGACGGTCCCCGGGTCCGAGGTCGGCTTGAGGTCATTTGCGTAGGTCGAGTTGAGCAGCTTCTCGTCGATCGGGAGCAGCAGGCCGCTTGAGGAGGTGGCCGGCGGCTCGTAGTTGGTCTCGCCCTGCACGGACAGCTGCTGGCGGTTGATGCCCGCGCTGATGGCGAGCCTGACCTTGGGGTCGTTGAGCGGGGCCTTGGTGACGTTCAGCCAGAGCGTGACGACGTTGTTGTCGGAGAACCACGGCTGGTCGGTCGTCCAGGTGTGGAAGTCAGAGGACTTGGCGAGGAAGTTGGACGCGACGTTGCTGACGGCGTTGCCGGCGTAGTCGATCTGCCCGTTGGACAAGGCCGGGTTGGCCGTGTCGTTGCTGACGAAGTTCGGGAAGATGATCGAAGGCACGTGGACCTTGCTGAGCTGCCAGTACTTGGTGCTCTGGGTGAGCGTGTACTTCTGCGCGGAGAACTGCGAGACAACGTAGGGCCCGGTGCCCACGGGGTTGGGGTCGGCGAACGTCACCGGGTTGGAGATGCCCTGCCAGATGTGCTGCGGGACGATGTACATCCCGCCGATCAGGAACAGGTTCGCGTACTCGGGCTGGCTGAAGGTCAGCACCGCCGTGGTCGCGCTCGGCGCGGTGGCCGAGACCGGGATAGGCGGCGGCGAGACCGGGGTCAGCGAGCTGTTGTTCTTCAGCAGGTTGAAGCTGAACGCCACGTCGCTCGCGGTCAGCGGCTTGCCGTCGCTGAACTTGACGCCCTTGCGGATGGTGAGCGTGAGGGTCTTGCCGCCGTTCGACCAGCTGTACGCGGTCGCCAGCCAGGGAATCGGCGGCTGGGTCGGCTGCATGATGTTGAACATCAGCAGCGGTTCGTAGATTAGCGCCGTTGTGTTGTTGGAGTTGCCGATCGAGGTCGACACGAACGGGTTGAAGGATCGGGTGAAGGTCTGGCCAGTGTTGTCGACGATGACCAGCGGAGCGCCCTTGGCGGACCCCGTCGGGCCGCTGGCCGGCGAACTGCTGCAGGCTGCGATTCCCATGGTGATTGCGCCTGCCACGACCAGGCTCTTCAAGATCGGTACTTTCATTGCCTAGACTCCAATGATGCCCGGCCGGCTCTCCGGCCTGTCTTGTGTGACCGTGCGGGTCTGTGAGATGTGGTGCAGCGCGGGGTCGGCCGGGTCTGTGGTCCTGGCCTTCGTCGCGCGGCGTTGCGGTGCGGCAGGGCTCGCGCGTGGCTGGCGCCACGCGCTCCTGAGCATCACGTCTCCTTTCCTGGCTGAGCTGGGTTGTCAGAACGCGCGGGCGGCTGGTCCGCGCGCGGGCGCAGGGCGGCGCGCTGCGCTGGAGCGAGGTCAGGCGAGTGCAGCCAGCAGGCGCTGGTCTGGCCGACGCCGATCTCGATCGGCTCGGGCACTTGCTCGGCGCAGATCCGCATCGCGTGCGGGCAGCGCGGGTTGAAGCGGCAGCCGGGTGGCGGCGTCACCAGGTTCGGCGGCGCGCCGCGGCCGCGCAGCGAAGGGGCGTGCGCCCTGTCGGGGTCTGGGGCCGCGCTGAGCAGCAGTTGGGTATACGGATGGGCCGGCTGGCTGGTGATTGAGCTGGCGGGCCCGGCCTCGACAATCCGGCCGGCGTACATCACCGCGATGGTGTCGGCCAGGTACCTGGCCGACGCGATGTCGTGCGTCACGTACACGATCGCCAGGCCGTCCCGCTCGCGCAGGTCGGCCAGCAGGTTGAGCACGCCGAGCCGGATCGAGACGTCGAGCATGGAGACCGGCTCGTCGGCGAGCAGGATCCGCGGTGCGACCGCCAGTGCCCTCGCTATCGCGACTCGCTGGCGCTGGCCGCCGGACAATTCGTGCGGGTATTTCGACAGGAACTGGCTGGCCGGGGCGAGTGCGACCCGCTCCAGCAGCTCGGTCACGGCCTGGTCGAGATCGGCGGGCGCCGCGTGGTGCACCTTGAGCGGCCTGACCAGGTGATAACGCACGTCGTGGATCGGATTCAGTGAGGCGAACGGGTCCTGCAGCACCAGCTGTACCTGCCTGGCGTACGCCCGCCTGACCCGGGACGAGGCCGGGATGTCCTGCCCGTCGAGCAACAGGTTCCCCGCGGTCGGCTTGATCAGCCTGGCCAGCAGCTTGGCCAGCGTCGACTTGCCCGAGCCGCTCTCGCCGACGATCGCGGTGATGCCGCCGGCCGGCAGTGCCAGCGAGACGTCCTCGACGGCATGCACGACCGCCCGGCTGGCCGCGAACCTGGCCGGGCGGGCCTGCCCCTTCGCCGCTGGCCGACCCGCGACCGCGAAGTGCTTGGTCAGCCCGCGTGCCTCGAGCAGCGGGATGTCGCTCGTCTGGGGCGCGGCCAGCGCCTGGCTCGGGCCGGTCATGATCGGTTCCTCTCCGCGGGCAGTGCAGCGCCGACCGGCAGAGCGGTGCCGGCTGGCAGAGCGGTGCCGGCGAGCTCAGCGGGCGGCGGTTCGGCGGCGTTCTGCAGCCAGCAGGCGGCCGCATGCCCGCCGGAGCCCAGGTCGGGCCCGGTCATGCCGCTTGCGCTGACCTGCAGCAGCGGCGGCGCGTCGGTCTTGCACCGGTCGAACGCGTACCCGCAGCGCGGGTGGAAGACGCAGCCGTCCGGGAGCTGTCGCAGGTCGGGCGGCGAGCCAGGGATGCCCGTCATTGCCAGGCGCGGCCCGTGCAGCGAGGGGAACGAGCGCAGCAGCCCAAGCGAGTACGGATGGCGGGGAGTCCGGTACAGCTGGCCGGCCGGAGCGGTCTCGACCAGCCTGCCTGCGTACATCACGGCGATCGTGTCGGCGATCTCGATCAGCAGCGACAGGTCGTGGGTGATGAACAGGATCGAGAAGCCGAGCCGGTCGCGCAGCTCCATCAGCTCCTCGAGGATCTCCCGCTGGGTGACGACGTCCAGCGCGGTGGTGGGCTCGTCCATGATCAGGATTTGCGGGTCGAGCGCGATCGCCATCGCGATCATGACCCGCTGCCGCATGCCGCCGGACAGCTCGTGCGGGTAGCCGCCGAGCCGGTCGGCCGGGATGCCGACCAGTTCGAGCAGCTCGCCGGCCTTGGCCGATCTGGCGGCCCGGTCCATGCCAGGCCGGTGCGCCTCGAGCACGTCGGTCAGCTGCGCGCCGACCGGCATCACCGGGTTGAGCGCGTGCATGGCGCTCTGCAGCACCACGGCCAGATGATTCCAGCGCAGCCCGCGCAGTTCGCTGGCTTCTGCCGCGAGCAGGTCATGAGTCGATCCGGGCGAGACGTGCAGGCGGACGTCCCCCGCGGTGATGACGCCAGGCATCCGCAGCAGCCTGGTGATCGCGTAGGCGAGCGTGGACTTGCCGCTCCCGCTCTCTCCGGCCAGTCCGAGTACCTCGCCCCGGTGCAGCACCAGGTCCGCGTCAGCCACCGCGTGCACGGCGGAGTCGCCGAAGCCGTAATCCACGCACAGCCCGCTGACCTCGAGCAGCGGCTCGCCGTAGCGCGCGGGGGTCATGGCCGCCCGCCCTGGCCGGGGCGCCGCAACACGGGAGTCAGTCCGAGCGGCACCCGCCGCGGCAAGCCGAGTTCCCTGGCCTTCCGCCTGGTCAGGCCGGCCGCGCGGAGCCGCGGGTTGATGAACTCGTCGATGCCGAAGTTCAGCAGCGCCAGCGCCGTCCCGAACAGGCCAACCGCGAGTCCTGGCGGCAAGAACCACCACCACTCGATGTGCACCTGCTGAGCGGCCTGCGCGCTTTGCGCCCAGTAGAGGATCGTGCCCCAGCTCCAGTGCGCGACGCTGATCACGCCGAGGAACGACAGCGCCGTGTAGGTGCCGACCCCGTAGATCACCGTGAACAGGAACGAGGTGGCGACGATCGGCGTCAGGTTCGGCAGGATCTCGAACATCATGATCCGCCAGCCGCGCTCTCCGATGATCCGCGCGGACACCACGTAGTCCCTGCTGCGCATCGACATCGTCTGGGCGCGCAGTACCCGCGCCCCGAACGCCCAGCCGGTGATGCTGATCACCACGCCGATGAGGATGTCGTTCGGGCTCGACGTCTTGGAGAGGAAGCCGAAGATCACGATCAGCAGCGGCAGCGCCGGCAGCACGAGGAAGATGTTGGCCAGCATCGACAGCAGGTCGTCGAGGATGCCGCCGTAGTAGCCCGCCGTCACCCCGAAGCCGACGGCCAGCACCGTCGCGACCACGCCGGAGATCAGCGCGACCAGGATCGTGCTCCGGCCGCCGGCCAGCAACTGCGAGAGCACGTCCTGCTGCACCTGCGTGGTGCCGAGCCAGTGCGCCGCGGACGGGGCGTGGGGTATGCCCGATGTCGTCGACAGGCTCTTGCTCGGGTCGAACGGGGCGATCCACGGGCCGATAATCGCGAGGGCCGTGAAGAGCAGCGCGAGCCCGAGCCCGACCCTGATCTTCAGCGATCTGGGCAGCTGGAGCATCCGGTTCTTGCCCTGCTGTCCTGTTTTTGGCAACAACACCAGCGCGCTGCCGCCGGCGTCAGGTCGGACGCCGTCCGGACCGGCAGCGCCGGTGCCGAGCGGTCCGATGCCGAGCGGGCCCGTGCCCAGGGCGGAAGACATCGGCTAGGCCTCCTGCCTGGTGCGGGGGTCGAGGAACGAGTAGGTGAGATCCGCGATCAGGTTGGCCGCGAGCACCGCGAACGTGACGATCAGGAAGATGCCTTGCAGCAGCGGGTAGTCCTCGCTGCCGATGGCCTGCAGCAAGATGAACCCGATCCCTGGATAGGAGAAGACGATCTCGGTCAGCAGCGAGCCCGAGACGACGAACCCGATCGCCAGCGAGAACCCGGAGACGCTCGGCAGGATCGCGTTGCGCGCGGCGTAGGTGATCACGCGGCGCTTGCTGAGCCCCTTGGCCTGGGCGATGAGTACATAGTCCTCGTCCATCGTGGTCAGCATCATGTTGCGCATGCCGATGATCCAGCCGGCGATGGAGCCGACCACGATGGTCAGCGCGGGCAGCACGGCATGGTCTGCCATGTTCGAGATGTAAGCCCAGTTGAGGCCCGGATTGAGCAGCGTCGTGTCGTAACCGGAGTTCTGCGGGAACCAGCCGAGCTTGGTCGCGAACAGCGCGACCATCAGGATCGCGACGAAGAAGTACGGTGCCGCCTGGAAGAACGTCATGGCGGGGAGCAGGTTGTCCAGCCAGCTTCCGCGCCGCCAGGCGGCCGCGATGCCGAGCAGGGTGCCGAGCACGAAGCTGATGATCGTCGCCATCCCGACCAGGCCGATGGTCCATGGCAACGCGCTGCGGATCACGGTCGTGACGCTCGAGGGGTAGGAGCTGAACGAGATCCCCAGGTTGCCGTGCAGCAGCTGGCTCACGTAATGCACGTACTGGCCGAGCAGGCTCAGCTTGGTGTTCAGGCCGTACTGGATGTCCAGTGCCTTGATGGTGGCTGGCGTGACCCTCGCCTGCATGTGGCCGATCGCGGCTTCGACCGGGTTGCCGGGCATCAGCCGCGGGATGAAGAAGTTGACGGTGATGGCGACGATCGCGGTCACGATGTAGAGCGCCACGCGCCTGGCCAGAAGTCGCATCATCCGCTCCGCTCGGCGAATTCGGCGGCGAGGCGGCCTGCGTGCGGGGCCGTTGCTGGCTGGCAGCCGCAGCTCTCCCTGCGCATCAGCCTGGTGGGCAGCACGATGTCGTGCTGATGCGGACCGTGATTGCCGATCATGGAGCGCAGCACCTCGAATGCGGTCGCGCCGAGTTCCTGGATCGGCTGGCGGATGGTCGTGAGCTGCGGCCGCAGATGGCGAGCGACCGGGATGTCGTCGAAGCCCGTGACCGCGACCTCGCCGGGAACGTCAATGCCGTGCAGGGCGAGCGCGTGCATGACCCCGAGGGCGGTCTGGTCGTTGGCGCAGACGATCGCGCGCGGCAGCCGGACGCCGTCGGCCAGCAGCCTGCTGATGACCTTGGCGCCGCCCGAGCGCGAGGTAATTGCCCTGCCACTGCGGTCCCTCGGTCACCAGCACGCCGGCGCTGGCGGCCTCCTCGGCCAGTGCCAGCCGGCGGCCGAGGTTGTCCGGGCTGTCCGCGTGGCCGGCCAGGTAGGCGATGGTCAGGTAGCCGTGATCGGAGATCAGGTGCCTGGCCAGGTCGGTCATGCCGGTGCCGTTGTCGCCGCGCACGTTGGCCGTCGAGTGGGTGGCGACGCCGGCCAGCGTGACGACCGGCACGTGCTGGGAGAGCTGGGTCAGCCTGCCGGGCTCGAGTACCCGGTCATGCAGGATCAGGCCGTCGCTCTTGCGCGCCATCGTCATGATCCGCCGGTGGCCGTCGTGCTCGTCGACGTCGACCGATCCGATCAGCAAGTTGTAGCCACGGCGCTGCGCGGCGACCTCGATGCCGCGGTTGATCACGTCGGTGAACTGGAGGCTCTCGTCCTCCTCGGCGAACGCGCCCTCGCTCGACTCGCTCCAGGGCACCCGGCGGAACACGACGCCGACGACTTCCTTGAGCCTGGCGCTGAGCGCCCTGGCGGCGCCGTCCGGCACGAAGCCGAGCTCGGCGACCGCGGTGAGAACCCGGTCCCTGGTCTCCTGCCGCGGGTTGCGATGACCGTTCAGCACCCGGGAGACGGACGCGATCGAGACTCCGGCGACGCGCGCCACGTCGTAGATCGTGGGCGGCGCCTGGATGTTCGACTGCATGTCGGCCATCGGGGCTCCTCGGGGTGGGACGAGATCGGCGCGGACTCGGGGTCGGGGTGGGTCCGCAGTCGGGGGTCTGTTGCGGGGTGGGTCCGCAGTCGGGGGTTTAGGTCTGGTCGGGGTCTGTTTCGGGGTGGGTCCGCAGTCGGGGTCTAGGTCTGGTCGGCGGTCTGTGGCTGGGTGCGGGTCCGGGGTCGGGGGCCGGGTCGGAGGTCGGTGGCGGGGGTCGAACTGTTGTCGGTCGGCTCCGGAGTACCCGGGCGGGGACTCTCCTGGCGACCGCGCCGGTAAGCGCTTACCGCAATTGTCCAGGTCAGCGGCTCAGATTCTGGCCTGGGCTTGGAGGTGCGGCTCGCGGTCTTGCGGAAAGCGCTTACCGCGCGGTTGAGAGGAGCGTAAGGCGTACCAAACACGGACTCAATACCAGAGTCACACTGTTACGTGACCGTGACATTGCCGTGAATTGGCTGAGCGCGCGGGCGCGGGTTCAGCGCCGCGAAGTTGACGGCTCGCAGCCACCACGACGGTGGCGCACCTGCGCATGCCCAGGAATCGACCGCCGGGCCAGGCGCCGTGACGTCAGGACCGCGGCCGCATCGGGGTCAGGCGCGTCTCCAGTACGGCGCCGTTCCGCTCGATCCGCAGCCTGCACGGCTGCTCGCCGGCGGGCAGCGCGGCCGCGGCGAAGCGCAACCCGAATCGCTCGATCACCGGCGACAGGGACAGCGTGACCTCGGTGCCCAGGTCGGTCGTGGCCACCACCCGGTCGACGATCGGCGACGTCCGCGCCATCACGAAATAGGGCAGATCGTCTGTGTGGCCGCGCCACTCGTTGACCAGCGAATCGCCGTAGAGCTTCGGGCCGCGGAACCCGGAGCCCGCTACCTGCCGGTCACCACGGTAGACGTCAAGCATTGTCGTCAGGTCCTCGTCGCGGCCGTCGGCGACGACGACCCAGCGCAGGCCGTCCCCGGCGCTGCCGGAAAGCACCTCGACCGGCAGGCCGGCCGTTCGCTCATGACGCGCCTCCTCGGCTGCCAGGTTCCCAGGTTCCTGGCGAGCTATCCGCGAATCGGTCAATCAGGTAGGCCGAGAAGTAGCCGCCGTACTTGCGCTGCAGCTCAGGACGCCGCCAGTCGCGCCCGGAGATCAGGCCGCGGCAGGAGGCCGCACCGCACCTGCACTCCATCGGCTCATCGTGGTCGTCGAAGAGCGCGTAGTCGGTGGTCAGCTCCTCGCCCTGCTCGACGTCTCGCATGGCGACCAGGACGACGTTGCCCAGGAAGCCGACATTCGGCTCGCAGGAGTGGTTGAGGAAAAGCATCACCGGCTCGTACTCCGAGTCCTGCTTGGCCACCAGGTGGAAGCCGTCGGCGATCTGGATCTCGGAATTGCGCAGCCGGTCGGGCAGACCATGCAGGGCGGCGGTGGTCACGATGTGGCCGCCCTTGATCGCCACAATCTCGCCCGCGGCGATCGGTGCCGTCGCGAAGAGTCCGCGCCCCTGGATCCGGCTGGACTCGCCCTTAGCGGCCTTGGCGCAGATGTAGCTCGAAATGGCCATGGTCATGCCGCTCCCGTCCTGGTCAGCGCTCCGCCCGGCGCGGCGGCGGGCAGGTGCTCCGACTTACGATAAGCCACAGGCCTGGCGCTCCTCGGCGGACCGCGGCCGAACGCCGTGGTAGAAACAGGCCATGACCGCATTTGCCGCGCCAGACCTCGCCGATGTGCTCGCCGCCCGCGCGCGGATCGCGCCGTACCTCGGGCCGACACCGCTGTACCGGTATCCCGCGCTTGACGCGCTCGCCGGCGCACAGGTGTGGGTGAAGCACGAGAATCACCAGCCGGTCGGTGCATTCAAGGTCCGCGGCGGCGTGAACCTGGTCGGCCAGTTGAGCGCGGACGAGCGGAACCGAGGCGTGATCACCGCGTCGACCGGCAATCACGGCCAGTCGGTCGCGTACGCGTCGAACCTGTTCGGGGTCCGGGCGATCGTCTGCATGCCCGAGCGGGCCAACCCGGTCAAGGTCGAGTCGATGCGCGCCCTCGGCGCCGAGGTGGTGTTCCGCGGCCAGGACTTCGATGACGCCCGCGAGTACTGCGAGAAGCAGGCCGCTGAGCATGGCTACCGGTACGTCCACTCGGGCAACGAGCCCATGTTGATCGCCGGAGTCGGTACCTACACCCTGGAGCTACTCGAGTCGCAGCCGGACATCGACGTCATCGTGGTCCCTATCGGAGGCGGCAGCGGCGCGGCGGGTGTCTGCACCGTCGCCAAGGCGGTCCGCTCGTCGATCGAAGTCGTCGGGGTGCAGTCGCAGGCCGCCCCGGCCGCGTACCGGTCGTGGCGAGCCAGAGAGCTGGTCACGGACGCGACCAGCACGTTCGCCGAAGGGCTGGCCACGCGGACGGCGTTCGAACTGCCGCAGCAGATCCTCTGGCGGTTGCTCGACGACTTCGTCCTGGTCTCCGAGGAGGCCCTCAGGGCGGCGACGCGCACGATGATCGAGAAGACGCGCAACCTGGTCGAGCCGGCGGGCGCCGCCGCGCTCGCCGCGGTGCTCGCCGACCCGGCCAGGTTCGCTGGCCGGAAGGTGGCGATCGTGTGCAGCGGCGGCAACATCAGCCCGGCACAGCTGTTGCAGCTCTGGCCGGCCGCGGCGGTCTGAGGTGTCCGCGCGGCGGCTCAACCACACCGGCCAGCGGCGGCGGCGGGCCCCCGGCCGCCGGCGACTAGCATCGGGTCATGACCGCCCTGGGTGATCTTGACCGCCGGCGGGTCGCGGATCTGCACGCCGCCGAGCTTGGCCGGTTCCGTGCGGACCGGCCCAACTCGCTCGCGATGATCGACCGCGCCCGCGCTCACATGCCCAACGGCGTGCCGATGTCCTGGATGGTGACGGATAACGATCAGCCGGTCTACATCGACCATGGCCACGGGCCCGGATTCACCGATGTCGATGGATTCAGCTACCTGGATTTCAACGCTTCGGATATGGCGATGTTCTGCGGGCACGCGCCGCCAGCGATCGTTGCCGCGGTGCAGGCGCAGGTGGCGCGGTCAACCCAGTTCCTGCTGCCGACATCGGCCTCGGTCGAGGTGGCCGAGGAGCTCGCGCGGCGCTATCCCGTGCCGCTGTGGCAGTTCACGCTGTCGGCCACCCAGGCCAACACCGAGGCCATCAGGCTGGCCAGGGCCGCGACCGGGCGCGAGGCGATCGTGTTGTTCCAGGGCCACTACCACGGCCATTTCGAGGAAGGTCTCGTCGACGTCGAGGGCGGCCAGGTGAGCGCGCTTCATCGCGGCCTGTCCAAGGGGGTCACCGGCCGGGTCAGGATCGCGCAGTTCAACGACCCGGACACCGTGCGGGCCGCGCTCGAGCCTGGCGACGTCGCCCTGGTGCTGACCGAGCCGGCCATGACCAACGGCATTCACCTGCTGCGGCCCCAGCCTGGCTGGCATGCCGCGCTCCGCGATCTCACCCGCCGGCACGGCACGCTGCTGGCGATCGACGAGACGCACACGCATGTCGTCGGGCCCGGCGGCGCCACCGGTGAGTGGCAGCTTCGGCCGGATATCGTCACGATCGGCAAGGCGGTGGCCGGCGGGCTGCCGATGGGCGCCTACGGTGTCACGGCCGAGCTTGGCGAGCAGCTGGACGCCGGCCGCAATGTCGCGACGGGCGGCACGCTGTTCGGCAACCCGCTGTCGGCCGCCGCGGCGAAGGCGGCGCTCACCGAGGTGCTCGTGCCGGCCGCCTACGCGCATGCGAGCGCGCTCGGCGGCGCGCTCGCGGACGGGATCGAGCAGGCCATCGCGGCGGTCGGCCTGCCGTGGACGGTGATCAGGCTGGGGCCGAGGTCCGGGCAGTGGTACGGGCAGGAACCGCGTACCGGTGCCGAGGCGTACGCGCTGAAGGACGACGAGCTGACTCGCCTGATCCGGGTCTGGCTGGCGAACCGCGGCATCTGGGAAGCCCTGCCCGGGGCAGGTCCGACCGTTCCCGTGCCGGCCAGCCAGGCCGACGTCGACCGGTACGTCGATGCTTACGGCCAGCTGCTGGCCAGCCTGCGCTGACCAGGTCCTGGCGGAACCTGCGGCAGGCGCGCCGCGGTTCGGTCCGGGTCAGGCGAATTGCGTCAGCGACAGCGTGTTGCCGTCGGGATCGGTAAACCAGGCGATCTTGTCGCCGCCTGGCGTGGTCCAGACCGCGTTCTCGTCCTGTTCCATGCCGTCGTACCTGGCGAAGCTGACCCCCCTGGCGCGCAGCTCCCGGCCCACGGCATCGATGTCACTGACCCGCCAGCCCAGCACGGTGTAGCCGGGCCGGGCGACGTCAGGTACGCCGGTCACGCGCAGCATCGTGCCGTGCGCGTCGAAGACGCACGCGTACTGGTTCTGCTCGACCAGCCGCAGGCCGAGCACGCGCTCGTAGAACTCCCGCGCCCGTTCGAGGTCCGCCGAGGCGGCGAAGGCGATGATGTCGCTGGAATCAAGCATCGTGCGTCCCGATCTGCGGCCGGCGCTGTGTTCTCGAGCCGAGACTAGTCACCCGCCGTGGACCGGCTGGCCGCTTTGGGCCGGCTCGCCGCCTTGGCCAGCCGGCCAAGGCGGAGCACTTATTCGGTAGGGCGCCGCCCGGCCGGAAGCTACCGTGGGCGGGTGCTGACCGCGCCGTACGAGCTCACCGAAGATGCCGTGGCCGCGGCGCTGGCAGCCGGCTGGCGCCTGAGCGCCGCGTCGGTCGGCTACCGGCCGGTCGGATTCGGCAGCCATCACTGGGAGGTTGCCGACGCGGCCGGCGGCCGCTGGTTCGCGACGGCCGACGATCTGCGCCACAAGCAGGCTAATCTCGCCGAGCCGCTGGATCGCGCGTTCGAGCGGCTGCGTGCTGCCCTGGGCGCCGCGGTTGACCTGCGGGCATGCGGCCGGCCGTTTGTCGTCGCGCCGGTGCCGGCGCTCGACGGGGAGCCCGTAGTCCGCCCGTGGCGCGAATTCGCGATCGCGCTGTACCCGTTCGCGGACGGCCAGAGCTTCGGCTGGGGCGAGTTCCCGAGCGCCGCGCACCGGCGCGCAGTGGCGGACCTCGTTACCGCCGTGCACACCGCACCCGCGGCCGCCAGCAGGCGGGCCATGACCGAGACCTATGCGATTGCACACCTAGACGAACTCGAGCTGGCGCTGGACCGAGTCGACCCGGCGCAGGTCAGCGAGCGCGGCCCGTTCTCGCGGCCGATGGCGGCCCTGCTGCGTGCGCACCGGGCGCCGATCCGGGCGCTGCTCGCCCGCTATGGCGACCTCGTCGTCCAGGCTCGGTCGAATCCCGGCCGGGCGATCCTGACGCACGGGGAGCCGCATCCCGGCAACACGATGCTGACCGCCGAAGGCTGGCGGCTGATCGACTGGGACACAGCGCTCGTCGCTCCGCCCGAGCGCGACCTGTGGCTGCTCGGCCAGCGGGATGACTCGGTGCTCGCCGAGTACGCCGACGCCACCGGCGTGCAGCCGGGCGCGGCCATGCTCGAGCTCTACCGGCTCCGCTGGGACATCGCCGACCTTGCTGTCGACGTCAGCCGGTTCGGCAGGCCGCACCAGGGGAGCGAGGAAGACGAGGCATCCTGGGAGATCCTGAGCGGCCTGGTCGGCCGGATCAGCTGCTCAGACGACCGCGCGTTGCCGGAACGCGAGGCATGACCAGACGACGATCAGCGGCCAGAAGACCTGAGCGACGCCCACCATCCGCTCGGCAAGACCGATCTGGCCGCCGCCAGTGACGAGCTCGGCGAGGAACCAGGCGAGCAGCAGCGCCATGATCCCGGCGGCGCCGGCGGCCACGGCCGGCCGGAGCGCCCACGGCACGCCGGGACCCCGGTGCCAGGCCGCCAGCGGCCAAGTAGAGAGCATCAGGAAGCCGAACGCGGCCCAGATCGCGTGCGCGAGCGAGAAGCCACCCGGTGAGGGCTCGGGGCTCGCCGCGACCAGCAGGCCGCATACGCCGCCGGCGATCAGGACGAGCCGGCCGAACGTGGCGGCCGGCCGGAGGCCGAGGCCGGTCGCCATGTAGCAGATCGCGACGGCGACGAGCGCGAGCGTCATGACCCACCGGTCGGAGGCGCCCAGCCCGGCCAGGGAGCTGATGCTGTGCCTGACCGGATCGAAGGACCCGGGCTGGAGGTCGGCCGCGATCGTCCACCCGCCGATCAGGAGGATCGGAGCCGCTGCCGACGAGACGACTCCCCACCACGGCACGTCTTGCACGAGATCAACCGTAGGCCACCGCACGGCGGCTGCAGCGATCCAGCACGATAGGCCGGGACTTCGGGCCGGTGGCAGGGGCTGCGGGTCGGCCGAAGACCAGCTCGGATTTTAGAAAGCGCCGTAGCCGACGGCCCAGGCTCGCAGCAGGAAACTGCGAGCCTGGGCCGGTAACTTTCCTGGCTAGTTCAGCGATCCCTCAAGCTCGTGCTCCCCGGCCAGGCCGCTGGCGTCGGCAGGCACGACCACGGTGGCACCCGCGAGGTCCTCACGGCGCAGCCGGATCGTGACGATCGCGATCAGCAGCGCCACCACGAAGATCCCGGCGGCGACCAGGAAGCCCCGGGAGATCCCGACGGCCAGTGCCTGGTGCAGGATCGGCGCCGGAACGACTCCGCTCGCCTTCCCGGCCGGCAGGTGCAGGCCGGTCCGGCCGGCCGCGGCGGCCTGCGCGATCTGGTGCTTGACGTTGTCGGACACCGTCGTCCAGGTAACCGTCCCCAGGGCCGCGAGCCCGATTGCGCCGCCGACCTGCTGGCCGGTGTTGAGCAGGCTGGACGCCACGCCCGAGTCCTCGTTGCGTACCTTGTTGAGCGCGACCAGCGACAGCGGCACGAAGAGCATGCCGAGCCCCACCGACGTGACCAGCATCGGCCCGAGCAGCCCGCTCAGGTAGCTGCTGTGCACGGACAGATGTGAGAACCAGTACATGCCGCCTGCCGCGGTAGCGGCGCCGGTCAGCATCAGCGGGCGCGGGCCGGTGCGGCTGATGACCTGGGAAACGATCCCCGACATCACCACGATGGTCGCGGCGAACGGCAGGAACGCCACGCCTGAGCCCAGCGCGCTGTATCCGAGCACCTCCTGCACGAAGATCGTGAGGAAGAAGAAGATGCCGAACATGGCGGTCGCCAGGCAGAGCATGATCAGGTAAGCGCCGGTCCTGCTGCGGTTAGCCAGGATGCGCAGCGGCATCAGCGCGTGCTTGCTGCGCCACTCGATCAGCACGAACGTCACCAGCAGCAGCACGGACGCCGCCAGCGAGGCGACGACCTTGGGGTCGGTCCAGTGCGAGACGCCGTGCTGGTCGGTGCTCGCGTTCGACAGGCCGTAGACCAGGAGCGCGATTCCGGCGGTGCTGGTGATGGCTCCCGGCAGGTCGAACCGCCCGCGCCTGCGGGTCGACTCGGCGAGCACGAACCTGGCCATGATGGCAGTGGCGATGCCGATCGGCACGTTGACGAACAGCACCCAGCGCCAGGACAGATAGCTGGTCAGCAGGCCGCCCGCGATCAGGCCGACCGCGGCGCCGCCGCCGCTCATCGCGGCGTAGACGCCCATCGCCCGATTCCGCTGCGCGCCCTCGGCGAACGTGGTCATGATCAGGGCCAGAGCGGTCGGAGCGATCATGGCGCCGCCCACTCCCTGGAGCGCACGCGAGGCCAGCAGCCAGGCCTCGCTGGTGGCGAAGCCGCCGAGCAGTGAGGCACCGGAGAACAGCAGCAGCCCGGCGATGAAGATCCGCCGACGGCCGAGCAGGTCACCCGAGCGGCCGCCGAGTAGCAGCAGACCGCCGAAGGTGACGGCGTAGGCGGTCACGACCCATTCCAGGCCGTTCCCGGTAAATCCAAGCGCCCGCTGGATGTGCGGCAGGGCGACGTTCACGATGGCCGAGTCGAGCACGACCATCAGCTGGGCGGTAGCGATGACGAA
Source organism: uncultured Actinomycetota bacterium (assembly GCA_963720595.1). GTDB lineage: Bacteria > Actinomycetota > Actinomycetes > Streptosporangiales > Streptosporangiaceae > Chersky-822. The sequence continues at coordinate 1,744,406 of CAVRFY010000002.1, forward strand.
GAGCGCCAGGCCGAGGTGACGGTGGCCCTCTGCGGCTGGTGCGCCGGGCGTAGGTGCCCGGCCGGTAACCGTTTGCGTCGAAGACACAGCGGTCTCCTAACCTTTCTCTGGGCGTGCGAGTCCCGCGCCGCGGCCCGCGGGCGGACCTGGCGTCGTCGGACTAAGGGATGGTGCGTGACGACCTGCGTGATCGGTGGCCGGCTGCCCGGCCTCACGTGCTACGTGAGCGCTGATCCGTCCTGGAGGGCCCAGTCAGTTCGGTGCTGAAGGTCAGCCCAGGCTGCGCAGGTCAGCTTCGTGCGAGCCGGTCAGAGAGCGACCGGCGAGGTAAGGCCCGTAGCCGTGTTCTCCTCCCTCTCGGGCTGGTCGGCGGCCGTTGCTACTGGTGCGGCCGCCAGCGTCTTGCACATCTTGCGCAGCAGTTCGAGGAACTGCTCACGCTCGCCGCGGTCCAGCGCGTGCGTCCATGGCATCAGGCCGAGCGTCTCCTGCTCCATGGCCGCCTTCATCTCCAGGCCGCGGTCGGTAAGTACGAGGTTTTTGATCCGGCGGTCGACGGTATTCGGCTCGCGCTTCGCGAGGCCGCGCTGCTCGAGCACGTCGGCGACCATGGTGACGAAGGACGGATCGCAGCGCATCCGCTGGCCAAGATCCTTCATCGACACCGGGGTGTCGAGCCGCCGGAGGGCCTTGATCGCGGACACCGGGACGTCGTAACGCTGCGACAACTGGTCTCCGCGCTGCATGAGAGCCGCGATGAACTCGGTCATGGCGTCGAAGATCTCCTGATCGAGCTTGTCGCCATCTGAGCACCAGCCCATCGTCGCCTCCTACTACGTTGACCCTCGGTGCGGGATCACGGCACCTTGTGTAGCTCAACGGTTTAGTAGCTCAACCATATTCCAGTTGCTTGAGAGTGTCAAAGGTTTCTTGTCTCAAGCAGCTCACTCGCCGGTCGCCCCGTCGATTCGCTCCCTGAGGATGTCGGCGTGACCGTTGTGCCTGGCGTACTCCTGGATGAGTTTGATCAGGTTCCAGCGCACCGAACGTCGGTTCCCCGCCGACAGTGCCCCGACTGGTCCTGTTGAGGAAAGAAGCGCGTCGCCGCGTGCCCGCTCGGCCAGCCAAGCCGCCATGGACTCCGGAACCATCTCGGGCGCAAGGCCCACGATGTCGGCGTCGGGAGCCTCGTCGGTGCAGTAGACCAGGTGCAGCGCGCCGCCGGCCAGGGCGTGCACCAGATAGACCCGCTCCATCTCGGTCAGGTGCCTGACCAGCCCGAGCAGCGAAAGCTCCGATGGCAGCGCTGGCCTCGATACGAGCTGGTCCGCGGTCAGGCCGTCGCACTTGCTGGCGAGCGCGTCGCGGTGAAAGGCCAGCCAGCCGAGCAGCAGTTCCCGCTCGCTGGCGTTGCCGGGTTCTGGGGCTCGGTCCACCGCGGGCTCCGATCGCGGTCAGCTGGCCAATCCTGGATGACCCTTAGTGTGCCGGATCGGGAGAACTACCCGCAGCACCGTCTGTCCCGGCCGCGAGTCGATGGCGATCCGCCCGAGATGCCGCTCGACCACAATCCGGCGCGAGATGTCCAGGCCAAGGCCCGTGCCCTTGCCCACGTCCTTGGTGGTGTAAAACGCCTCGAAGGCGCGCTCCTGCACGTCAGGCGTCATCCCTGGCCCGGTGTCGGCAATCTCGACCGCCACGCCGTCCTCGACCTGCCTGGTCGAGATGCGCAGGGTCCCTGCACCATCCATGGCGTCTATCGCGTTGTCGATGATATTCGTCCACACCTGGTTGAGCTCGGCGGGATTCGCCTCGATCCGCGGCACGTCCGCTCCGTAGTCGCGCACCACAGTGATGCCGCCGCGCAGCTTGTGCGACATCATCACGAGCGTGCTCTCGATGCCCTCGGTCAGGTCGATGACCTGCAGGGAGGCGCGGTCGACCTGCGAGTAGGACTTCACCGCGGTGACGAGCGACGAGACCCGCCCGGTCGAGTCCTTAATCTCGGCGAGCAGCGTCGCCATGGCGAGCGTGCTGGCAACCCATTCCAGGCCAGGCTCGAGCGTGCCGCCCTCCAGGATGGCCGCCGCACGCTCGCACCAGGCGATATCGGCGCCGGCCGCGGCGAGCGGGGGAGCGATCCGCCAGGACGCTCCGACCCCATGGTCGTCAAGCCATTCGGCGAGTTCGTCCTCGCGATCGGTCAGCGCCAGCGGATCGGCGGCCGCTGCGCCCGGGTCGATCTCGCGGCGGAGCGCGTCGACGGCTACGAATTGCTCGCCGGACAGCGATCGCTTGGCCAGCAGCACGAGACAGGCAAGCAGCGTCTCCGAGGTCTCATGCAGCGCCTCGACGGCGCGAACGGCAGCCGACGCGGGATTGTTGATCTCGTGCGCGAGCCCGGCCGCCAGGGTGCCGAGCGCGATGAGTGCCTCACGCTGGCGGGACAGCGCCTCCATGCTCCGCACGGTCTGGAAGAAGCCCTCGATCAGGTGCACGCCGAACGCCGACCACGAGCGCGCCAGATCGCCGAGCGCGCGAGCCGGGACCTTCAGCATCCGGCCAGAGCTGACTGCGCGGCCAGTCCCCAGGTAGCCGGCCTTGTCGGTCCAGGCCAGGAACCCACCCGACCAGACGCCCGGTCGCTCGAAGATGCCGACGACCGACTCGTCATGCCCGGTTCTGCGCAGCAGGTCGACACGCCCAGCCAGCAGAACCCACCAGAACTCGGCCGGGTCACCCTCGCGGAAGAGCACGTCGCCTGGCTGGAAGCGGACCTCGTCGGCGACCGCGATCAGTGCGTCAAGCTGCTCGTCGGTCAGGCTCTCGAACAGGAAGATGCCGCGCAGCTCGTCGGCGCGCATCGATTTAGCCATGTATGAGCCTTCCTCAACCTTTTCTGGCGTGAGGCTACTCGCTCGACCGGCCATCGGGACCCGTTGAGCGATCTTGCTAAGCTCGGCATGCCGTTAACTGAATGTAATCGGGGGGATGCATGTCGAAGTTCCTGCTGGAAGTCAATTACACCGCAGAGGGCGTCAAGGGCCTGAAGTCCGAGGGCGGCTCGGCCCGGGTTGCCGCAGCCACCAAGCTCGTCGAGAGCCTCGGCGGCAAGATCGAGACGTTCTACTTCGCCTTCGGCGGCACGGACGCTTACATCGTCGCGGACTTCGGCGACAATGTGTCGGCTGCCGCAGCAGGGCTCGCGGTCGCGGCCGGTGGCGGGGCGACGACGCGGACGGTCGTGCTGCTCACGCCCGAGGAGACCGACGCCGCCGCCAGCATGCAGTCCGCCTACCGCCCGCCCGGCCACTGAGCTCGCGCGGCCGCCCGGCCACTGACGCCGCGCCCGGCCCCCCTCGCCCGGCCACTGACGCCGCGCCCGGCCGCCCGGCGTCGCCCGGGCCCGCCGCCGCCCCGGAACCTGCCCGCGCACCGCAAGCCAACGACAACAACGGAACTCTAATGCTGCCCTGGCGACATCGGAGTTCCGTCGATGTCGCTCGGCGCGGGCGGTCCGCCGCGCCGGGTGCCCGGCGGGCCCGCCAAGGTCCGCCAGGCCGCCAGGCCCGTCGCGATCATGGGCGCTGGACCGTGAACAGGACATAGCCGTAGCTCAGGCCGACGGCACCGGGGTGCTCGGCCAGCCAGGAGTCGGCCACGCCGCCGGGGAACTCCAGCCGCAGCACCGCCTCGAAGTCTGGCCGCGACGTGAACTCCCATCGGCTCATAACCTCGGTCCGCTCGGCGCCACGCTCCGCCCACCAGGAGTCGGTCACGTCGGGCTGTCCCTGAGCGCCGGCGCCCGCGGCCGCGGCCGCGAGCAGGCGGGCGAACTCGCCGTGCCGGTGATCGTTGTCCACCACCACCAGGGCGCCGCCCGGCCGCAGGATCCTCAGCACCTCGGCGAGTCCGGCCGCGCAGCCGGGCGGCCAGAAGTAGGCAAACCTGGCGTGCACTACGTCGGCGCTGGCGTCGGGCAGCGGGATGTGCTCGGCCGAGCCGTCAAGCACCATGGCCCTCGGGTCGCGCTCGGCGGCTAGTCGAAGCAGGCCGGGATCCGGTTCGACGCCGATCACCTGACTGGCCTCGCTGGCGTATCCCGGCAGCCAGAAGCCCGACCCGCAGCCCAGGTCGACCAGGGTTCGGCCGCGCCACGGGGCGCATGCACGCATGGCGTCGCTCAACACGCCTGACGGGTCGATGGCCTGGTTCTCCAGCTCGTACAGGTCGGGCCGGCTTCCCTGATTCGGCGCGGGCCGGAAATCGGGCCAGCTCGCCGGTGGCACCTGCTCGTCCATCGCTGCCTCGTCGGGCCGTCTGTTGCGCTCGCAGCGTACGACATCGCGGCCCGGCCCGCTCGCCGCGATCATGGAATCTATGTCGGACATTCAGTTCGGGGTCAACTTCCGTGGCGTGTCATCGCGCGATGAGTTCGAACGGCTGGTCCGCCGCGCGGACCAGCTTGGCTTCGACGTCTTCGCGGCGCCTGATCACCTGGGCGCGTCGGGGCCGTTCAGCGTGCTGGCCGCGGCCGGATCGATCAGCGACCGCCTGCGGCTGCGCACGTACGTGCTGAACGTCGGCTTCTGGACGCCCGCACTGCTCGCCCGCGAGGTCGCCACGCTCGACTTGCTGTCGGACGGGCGGGCCGAGCTTGGGCTTGGGGCCGGTCACATGAAGCGCGAGCACGACGACGCCGGGTTGCCCTGGCTGCCGTTCCCGGCCCGGATCGCGGCCCTGGAGCACACGGCCACCGAGGTCAGGCGAAGGCTTGCGGATCCTGAGCATCAGCCAGGCCCGGTGCAGCAGCCGGTGCCGCTGATGGTCGCCGCCATGTCGGAGTCGGGCCTGGCGGTGGCCGCCAGGCACGCCGACATCGTCGGATTCTCTGGCCTGCGCCAGGTGCCCGGTGCCTCGCTGGGTACGTTCACGCTGGCCAGTAACGGCGAGACCGCAGATCGGGTTGCCCAGGTTCGCCTCCTGGCTGGCGACCGCCGGTACCGGTCGGACGTCCTGATGCAGCACGTGGTCGTCGGCCCCGGCTGGCGCGAGGCTGCCGCGGAGATGGCCTCCGCCGCGCCGCAGCTGAGCGTGGACGAGATCATGGACAGCCCGTTCGTGCTGTACGCGCCGGACGCCGACCGCGGAGCCGAAGAACTGGAACGCCGGCACGAGCGGTACGGATTCGACAGCTACACGACGCACCAGCCGAGCATGGAGGCGCTCGGCGAGGTGATCGCCGCGTACCGCCGCGGCAGCCGCTGAGGACGCCGGGCGCTAGCCTGGACTGCGCTGATTCCCGCGGCCTTGACCCGCGGCCATGACCCGCGGCCTTGACCCGCGGCTTTCCCGACCCGGCGAGGCTGAATGACCCGGCTGGTACTCAAGCTCGGCTCGAGCTCGATCGCGAGCGGGGACGGGCTCGCGCTCGACGTGATCGCCGATCTGGTCACCCAGATCGCGGCCGCGCAGCGCGACGGCCACGAGGTGATCCTGGTGACCTCGGGCGCCGCCAGGCTGGGCAGGCAGCTGCTCGCGTTCGAGGGGCCAACCGCACGGGCGGGGCCCGAGCTGCAGCGGCTGATCGACGCGATCCGGGTGACCGTGACCCAGCCGTCCGGTCTGCCAGAGCTGGCGGCCACGCTCGACCGCTACACCACCGCGGACCTGGCCGGGCCTCTCGGCGTCGCACTCGCGGCGTCGGTGGGCCAGCCCGCCCTGATGGCGCTCTACCGCCAGCTATCGGCCGCGGTCGGCATGGAGGTCTGCCAGATCCTGCTCTCCAAGAGCGATCTGGACTCGGCCGACGCCATGCGCGATGTCGGCAGCGTGCTGGTTTCCGCGCTCCAGCAGGGCCTGCTGCCCGTCGTCAACGGCAACGACACGACCGACCCGAAGTCCGAGCTGGACAATGACCAGATCGCGGTGGCGGTCGCGGTCGCGGCCGAGGCATCCCGGCTGACGTTCCTGACGAACGTCCGCGCTGTCTATAGCGACGGCCAGATGCGGGACAAGATCTCCCGGCTGGCGCCCGAGGAGGCGAGGTCGCTGCGGATCTCCGCGCCGGGCGAGGGCCGCGGCGGCATGCGGTCCAAGCTCAACGCCGCCGCCCGCGCTGCCTACTGCGGCGTCGAGTGCGTGATCGGCTCGGCGCGCGACACCGAGGTGGTGGCGCGGAGCCTGAGCTCGCGGGCCAGGATGGGAACGGTGGTCCGTGCCGTGGCCGGCCAGCTCGCGCCCGGCGCACGCTGGGTTGGCGGGATCGCCTACCCGATGGGGACGATCGGCATCAACCGGGAGGCCGAGCGAAGCCTGCGCGCGGGCAGCACGCTGTTCCTGTCCGGCGTCAAGCGGGTGGACGGCGAGTTCGAGCCGGGCGCGGTCGTGGAACTTGTCGACGTCAGGCATCCGGAGCGGCTGATCGGCCGGGGTTCGGTCGCGATCTCGTCGCCCGTGCTGCGGCTGCTCAGGGCACTGACCACCGACGAGGTCGCCGACGTGCTGTCGATCCTGTTCCGGCTGCGGCACGCGCCAGCGCTGCGGGGGATCGAGGCGGGGGACGCGGCCGCCGCGCAGGCCTGCCTGCGACCCAGAGCGGTACGCGGACGTCGCCGAGTTGGCCAGGCGCGGCTGGCAGGCGTCGAAGCAGGCGCACGCCGAACTGGCCGCCGCGACGCCCGAGCGCGTCAGGCAACTCACCGACGCGCTGCTGGCGGCGCAGCCTCGAGCGTGCTCGGCGATCCTGGCCGAGGGCTCGTTCCTGGCCGGCAAGGTCAGCGCGGGCTCGCCGGCCCGCCGCGCGGTACGCGACATGCACGCGATCCACCGCGACTCGCTAGTTGTCTTCCGCCCAGTCTGACCCTGGGTTTCTTGATCACGGTGGATTTCCTGCTCCATGCGCCAGGAACCTACCGTGATCATGAAGTCGGGGCTCGGGTCTGGCCCCGTGCTCGGATCAGGCTCGGATCTGGCCGGTGCCCCAGGTGACGTTCTTCACGCAGGTCAGCGCCTCTAGCCCCATCGGACCCCTGGCGTGCAGCTTCTGCGTCGATACCCCGATCTCCAGGCCGTAGCCGAACTCTCCTCCGTCGGAGAACCTGGTCGAGCAGTTCACGAACACGCTGCCCGAATCGACCGCGCGGGCGAACCGGCGCGCGGCGCCGATGTCCCGAGCGACGATGGCCTCGGAATTGCGCGTTCCCCACCGGCTGATGTGCGCGAGAGCCTCGTCCAGGTCCGCCACGACCCGGACCGCGAGCACCAGGTCCAGGTACTCGGTAGCCCAGTCGCTGTCCGCGGCGGGCTCGGCGTCCGGCCACAGCGACCTGACCCGGTCGTCGCCACGGACGACGACCCCGAGCTTGTGCAGCTCGCCGAGCGCGTCAGGCAGCCAGGACTCGGCGATCGCGGCGTGCACGAGCAGGGTCTCCGCCGCGTTGCACACGCTGGGCCGGGAAGTTTTCGCGTTGACGATGATGTCCGTCGCCAGCCGTTGGTCGGCCGAGGCGTCGACGTAGACGTGGCAGTTCCCGTCCCCGTCGATCACCACGGGCACGGTCGCGTGCTCGCGCACCGTCGCGAGCAGGCTCCGGCCGCCGCGCGGCACGAGCAGGTCCACGTACTCGTCCGCGGTCAGCAACTCGATCACGGCGTCCCGCGAGTTGTCCCTGATCAGCTGCACCGCGTGCGCGGGAACCAAGTCCTGGCCGCGCAGCACCTCGGCGATGACATCGGCGATCGCGCCGTTGGTATGCGCGGCGACCGACGAGCCGCGCAGCACCGCGGCGTTGCCGGACTTCAGGCAGAGCGCGGCGACGTCGACGGTGACGTTCGGCCTGGCCTCGTAGACCACGGCGACCACCCCGAGCGGCTCGCGTACCTGCTCGATGAGCAGCCCGTTCGGCCGGACTGTGCCCTTGACGACCTGACCGACCGGATCAGGCAGCCCGACGACGGTGCGGACCGCGCTCACCATCGCGGCGATCCGCGCGTCGGTGAGGGTCAGCCGGTCGACCAGAGTGGCCGAGACTCCGGCTTCGCGCGCTGCCGCGATGTCTATCGCGTTCGCGGCCTGCAGGCGATCCTTGGCGCCCTCGATCGCCTCGGCGAGCCGCAGCAGGACCGCGTCCTTGGCGTCAGAGTTCAGTTCCCTGGCGACGGCGGCAGCGGCGCGCGCCTGCCGGCAGACCTCCAGCACGGGCGTTGACACGTTCTCGATCCTCCCCTGGCCACCGGGCCGACAGACCACCGGGCCGACAGAGCACCGGCACGGTTCACGCAGAATGTACCTATGAGCAGGCCCGTGCCGTACGCCAGGACCATCGTCACCGACGATGGCGTGCCGATCGACGCGGCGCATCTGCCCGGTGACAAGGATCTCGGGATCGTGCTGGCGCACGGCTTCACCCTCAACTGGCAGCGCCCCGCGGTGTGGCGCGTCGCCACCAGGCTCAACAAGTTCGGCGGCGTCGTCACCTTTGACTTCCGCGGTCATGGCAGGTCGGGCGGCGTGTCCACGGTCGGGGACAAGGAGATCAAGGACGTCGACGTCGCCGTGGGATATGCCAGGGAACTGGGCTACCGCCGGATCGCGACGGTCGGGTTCTCGATGGGCGGGTCGATCGCGCTGCGCCATGCCGGCCTGATCGGCGGCGTGGATGCGGTCGTCTCGGTCAGCAGCCCGGGGCGCTGGCACTACCGCGGCACCCGGCCGATGCGGCTCGTGCACCTGGCGATCGGGAACCGGACTGGCCGGATGTTCGCCAAGACGATACTGAAGACCAGGATCAGCAGCGGCAAATGGGACCCGGTGCCGCTGCCGCCCGACGACGCGGCCGCGCTGATCGCCCCGATCCCGCTGCTGATCGTGCACGGCGACAAGGACGACTTCTTCCCGCTTGACCACCCGCAGCAGATCTTCGAGGCGGCCGGCGACCCGAAAGAGCTGTGGATCGTGGCCGGGTTCGGCCACGCCGAGTCCGGGGCCGGGCCGCAACTGGTCAAGCGGATCGGAACATGGGTGCGCGGTGCGGTCGGCCTGCAGGACGGTCCGGCGGCCGGCGACAGCACCGATCCGGCCGTTCCGGCCGTCGATCCGGTCGCGGTGGTCGACGGGGTCAACCGCCCGGCCTGACGCCGCAGCGCCGCCGCAGCGCCTTGCGGGCAGAACGGGACTTTTAGAATCGCGTTCTATTAAGCTGGCGCCAGGCGGCACCTGACCCATCTCCGGAGGACCTTGTGGCGTGGGATTTCTCGACCGAGCCGGAATTCCAGCAGCAGCTCGACTGGGTCGAGGAGTTCTGCCGCACCGAGGTGGAACCGCTTGACCTGGTCTTTCCCGGCGCGGCTTACTCGCGCAGCCCGAAGGCGAGGGCGCTCGCCGACCCGCTCAAGCAGCAGGTCAAGGACCGCGGCCTGTGGGCGCTGTTCCTCGACCAGGACCTGGGCGGCCCCGGGTTCGGCCAGCTCAAGCTCGCCCTGCTGAACGAGATACTCGGCCGCTACCGGTCCGCGCCCGTGGTCTTCGGAACCGCCGCGCCTGACACCGGGAACATGGAGATGCTCGCCGCCTACGGGACCGACGAGCAGAAGAGTCGCTGGCTGTATCCGCTAATGAACCAGGAGATCTTCTCCGCCTACTCGATGACCGAGCCGCAGGGCGGATCAGATCCGAGCCTGTTCAAGACGCACGCGACCCGGGATGGCGACGAGTGGGTGATCAGCGGCGAGAAGTGGTTCACCTCGGCCGGGGCCCGCGCCGACATCATCTTCGTGATGTGCGTCAACGGCATGTTCGTGGTGCCGCGCGAGTCGCCGGGCGTCGAGATAGCCGAGTTTCCGGCACTGCACAATCACATCAGATATAACAACGTCCGCGTGCCGGCCGATCACCTCCTCGGACCCGAGGATGGCGCGAAGGTGCTGGCGCAACGACGCTTGGGCGGAGGCCGGATCCACCACGCGATGCGAACTGTGGCGCAGGTCAAGCTGGCGTTCGACATCATGTGCGAGCGAGTGCTCAGCCGGGAGTCGCACGGCAAGGTCATCGCCGAGCACCAGATGGTGCAGGAAGCGATCGCCGACTCCTACGCGGAGATCAACATGCTGCGGCTGCTGGTGCTGTGGACGGCTTGGACGATCGACAACACCAGCACAAAGCAGGCACGCACGCAGATTGCCGCCTGCAAGTACACCTGCGCGAAGGTGCTGCGCGATGTGAGCTACCGCGCGCTGCACATCCTTGGCTCGCTCGGCACCACCGACCTGATGCCGCTCCAGGCGATGTGGGCGGCCGCTCCCACGATGGCGATCGCCGACGGCGTGGACGAGGTGCACAAGGTGACCGTGGCGCGCAACGTGCTCCGGGGCTATGAGCCGCATGATGGCCTGTGGCCGACCGAGTACCTGCCGGCCAAACGCGAGGAGGCGCGGAAGAAGTACGCCGGCCTGATCGCCGACGACCCCGACCTGCAGGCCTGGGCTGACGTGGCGGCCGGCGGGTCGAGGTCCCGGCCGGGTAGGGGCTGATCATGGACATCGCCGGCCGGGTGGCGGTCGTCACCGGAGGCGCGAGCGGCATCGGCCGGTCGCTCTGCCTCGCTTTCGCTTCGCGCGGCGCCGCCGGAGTCGTGGTCGCCGACATCGATGCCCGCGGCGCGGCGGCGGTCGCGGATGAGATCACATCGGCCGGGACCAAGGCCGTGGCGGTGACGGCGGACATGTCGCGCGAGGCCGATGTGCGGGCGCTGGTTGCCCGCGCCGAGGAGGCGTTCGGGCGGATCGACGTGTTCTGCTCCAACGCCGGCATCATCGTGGCGGGCGGCATCGAGGTGCCAGACGAGGCGTGGTCGAGGATCTGGGCGATCAACGTGCAGAGCCATGTATACGTGGCGCGCGCCGTGCTTCCCGCGATGCTGGCCAGGGGCGAGGGCTACCTGGTGATCACGGCGTCGGCGGCAGGCCTGCTGACGCAACTGGGCTCCGCGCCGTACGCGGTCACCAAGCACGCGGCAGTCGCTCTTGCCGAGTGGCTCTCGATCAGCCACGGCGACCAGGGGCTCAAGGTTTCCTGTCTGTGCCCGCAGGCAGTGACCACGAACCTGGGCGCGACAAGCATGCGAGAGGTCGGCGGGCTCGCGTTGCCCGCGGCCGCGACCGGGGCGGTACCCTCCACCGATGCCGGGAGCGTGTCCCGGCAGGCGGCGATTGACGGAGTCCTCAGCCCTGACGAGGTCGCGGCCAACGTCATCGACGCCCTGGCTGCGGAGCGCTTCCTGATCCTGCCGCACCCCGAGGTTGCCACGTACGAGGGCAGGCGAGCCCGCGACCGCGACCGATGGCTGGTCGGCATGCGCCGCCTGCACGCTCGACTGGCCGGGAAGGCCTAGCCATGGTCCAGGGCATCAAGGCGGCCGAGGTCACCGAGTGGCTCCTCGGTCATGTCGAGGGCCTGCGGGCGCCACTGAGCTTCGACCTGATCTCGGGCGGCCGGTCCAACCTGACTTACGCGGTGACCGACGAGGCCGGCCGCAAGATCGTCCTGCGCCGCCCGCCCACCAGCCACGTCCTGTCCACCGCCCACGACATGGCGCGCGAGTACCGCGTCATCTCCGCGCTGCGCGACACCGATGTGCCGGTCGCCCCCGCCCTGGCGTTCTGCGCCGACGAGGCGGTCAATGACCGCCCGTTCTACCTCATGGGCTTCGTCGACGGCCACGTGCTCCGCGACATCGCCGGGACGGAGGCGGTGCTGGACGAGGCGAAGCGGCTGGTGGCGGGGGAGCAGCTCATCGACGTGCTGGCCGCGATCCACCAGGTCGATGTCGACGCGGTCGGCCTCGGCGACTTCGCGCGCCGCGACGGGTACATCGAGCGGCAACTGCGCCGCTGGCACGGCCAGTTCGGCAAGTCCCAGGAGCAGGCGATGCAGATCGGGGTCTACCGGCCGGTCCCGCTCGTGGACGAGGTGCACAAGATCCTGACCGACCGGCTGCCCGCCCAGCAGGGCGCCTCGATCGTGCACGGCGACTACCGGCTGGACAACACGATCATGTCGGCCGACGGCCGGATCATGGCCGTGCTCGACTGGGAGCTGTCCACGCTCGGCGATCCGCTGGCCGACGTCGGCACGCTGCTCGCCTACTGGGCTGAGGCGCCTGGCCGGGGGACACCGTCCGCGGCGGTGGTCACGATGGCGCAGTCCGCCGCGACCGCGCTGCCCGGCTTTCCGTCCAGAGCCGAGATCGCCGGCCGTTACGCGGCACACTCCGGCCGCGACCTGGCGGGCATCGACTACTACGTCGCCTTCGCGTACTGGAAGCTGGCGTGCATCCTGGAGGGCGTCTTCGTCCGGTACGCGGCCAACGCGATGGGCGGCGACCACGGCGACGCCGACCTGCTCGCCGACGGCGTGGCGGACCGCGCCCGCCGGGCGCTGGAGGCGCTGGAGTCCTGATGCGGACCGGCTGGGTGCGGGTCGACTGCCACCTGCATACCGTGGCGTCGGGTGACGCGGTGACCACCCTGGACCAGCTGGCCGAGCGGGCATCCGCGGAGCGGATCGACGTGGTCTGCATCACCGATCACAACGTGACGTCGGCCGCGATGGCCGCCGCGGGCCGCCTGCGCGGGGTGCGGGTGGTCGTCGGCGAGGAGATCAGGACGCAGGCTGGTGAGGTGATCGGCCTGTTCCTGACCGAGCGGATCCCGTACGTGCTGCCGGTCGCCGAGGTAGTGACCAGGATCAGGGAGCAAGGCGGCCTGGTGTACCTGCCGCACCCGTTCGATCCGGCCAGGGGCAGCCTCGGCTTTGCCGCCGAGGGACTCTGCGCGGACGGCCAGGCAGACATCGTAGAGGTCTTCAACGCCAAGATCGCCGACCAGGCGCTGAACGCCCGAGCCGCCGCGCTCGCCAGCCGCTGGGGGCTGCCCGGAGGCGCCGGCTCCGACGCGCACGATCCGCCCGGGATCGGCGCCGCTTACCTGGAGATGCCCGACTTCGACGGGCCAGCCAGCTTCCTCGCGTCGATGGCCAGCGCGCAGGTGGCAGGCGAGTACCGGGCCCATGCCCCGCGCTTCGGCTCCCGATAGCCTCGGGATATGACTCTCTTCCAGCGGGCCCACGACATCGTCCAGGCGAAGGCCAGCAAGGCGCTCGATGCCGCCGAGAAGCCCGACGAGATGCTGGACTTGTCCTACGAGCAGATGCTCGATCACCTGACCGATGTGCGGCGGGCGTTGGTCGACATCGCCGCCTCGCGCAAACGTATCGAGCTGCAGGAGTCGCAGCTCACGCACACCGTCGCCCACCTCCAGGATCAGGCGAAAGCGGCCCTGTCGCAGGGCAACGACGAGCTGGCGAAGGAAGCCCTGTCCCGCAAGGCCGCCGCCCAGGCCCAGATCGACGATCTGGACGCGCAGCACGCCCAGCTCGCCGAGCAGGAGAGCAAGCTGGAGCAGACGCTGGCCGCGCTGCAGCAGAAGGTCAACCAGTTCCGGACGCGCAAGGAGGTCATGAAGGCCCAGTACACGGCGGCGCAGGCGATGACGTCGGTCGACGAGACCGCCACGGGCATCTCTACGGCCTTCGGCGACTCCGGGGCCGAGCTTCAGAGGGCGCAGGACAAGATCGCCATGATGCAGGCCAGGGCCGGCGCCATGGACGAGCTGCTCCAGTCTGGCGTGCTCGAGGATGTCGGCGGCGACACCGACGACATCCAGGCCGAGCTGGACGAGGCCGGGTCGGCCGCCGAGGTGGACAAGGAACTCGCCGCCCTCAAGGCCGAGATCGGCTCGGGTTCACCGCCTCCGCCCGAGCTGACCTCGGGTTCGGCGAGCTAAGCAGTCAGCTTGCCCGCTTATAGGCCCGGACCGACAGCGGCGCGAACACGACGAAGATTCCGACCAGGCAGGCGATGCTCTTGAGCAAGTTGGCCGTGACCGGGCCGCCGAGCGCCAGCGCACGCATCGTGTTGATCACGTACGTCACCGGCTGGTTGTTGGCGAATGCCTGCAGCCAGCCCGGCATCGTGGTGATCGGCACGAACGCGGAGCTGAGGAACACCAGCGGGAAGAGCCAGATCAGCCCGAAGGCCTGCACCGACTCCTCGTCGCCGATAGCGAGGCCGGTGTAGGCGGCGATGCAGCAGAACGCCAGCGCGAAGACCATCGCCAGCAGCATCATCCCGATCGCGGGAATCACGCCGTTCTCGAACCGGAAGCCGACCGCGTAGCCGACGCCGATGATGATCAGGACCGTTACCGCGATGCGCGCGGTATCGGCGACAAGGCGCCCGGCGAGCACAGCCGAGCGGGACATCGGCATCGACCGGAGCCGGTCGATCACACCCTTCTGGAGTTCCTGCGCCAGCGCGATCGCGGTGCCGAAGCACGCGAACGCGGCCGTCTGGCCGATGATGCCCGGCATCAGGAAGTTCACGTATCCGCCCTTGATGCCAGGGACCCGGATCGCGCCGCCGAACACGTAGCGGAACATCAGCACGAACATGATGGGCTGGATCACGGTGAACACGATGTAGGCGGGCACGCGCATCCAGACCAGCAGATTGCGCCTGCTGATTGTCAGCGCGTCGCTCACCGACCAGCGAGCCCTGGTAGCGATTCCTGGCGCGACCTCTGGCACGAATTCCGGCGCGGTCACGGCCGTCATGACGTCCTGCCTTTCCCGGCGCCCTGGGCGCCTGCCTGCCGTCCGCGGCGCCGGCCGCGGCGGCGTCCGTCCGGCGGTTCGGTTTCCTCGGCTGCGTGTCCGGTCAGCGCCATGAACACGTCGTCAAGCGACGGGCGCCGCAGGCTCAGCCCGCGGGTCAGCACGCCCGCGCCGTCCAGGCCACGTACCGCCTCGATCAGAGCTTCCGAGCCGCGCCCGCCGACCCCGACACTGACCATTCCGGTGTCGGCGTCGACATGCGGCTCACCCTCGCCGAGCGGCTTGATCGCGGCCAGCGCGGCGTCGATCTTGGCCCGGTCGGGGACGGCGAACTCGAGCACGTCGCCGCCGATCTGGCCCTTCAGTTCCTCTGCGGTGCCCCTGGCGATGACCAGTCCGCGGTCGATCACCACAATCGTGTCGGCCAGTTCGTCGGCCTCGTCGAGGTACTGCGTGGTGAGCAGGATCGTCGTGCCGTCGGCTACCAGCGACCTGATGATGTCCCACATGCCGAGCCTGGACCGCGGGTCCAGGCCAGTGGTCGGCTCGTCGAGGAACAGGACCTTCGGCTGGCCGACGAGGCTGGCGGCAAGGTCAAGCCGGCGCTGCATGCCGCCCGAATAGGTCTTCGCCTGCCGGTCGGCCGCCTCGACCAGGTCGAATTGGCCGAGCAGTTCGTCGGCGCGGGCTCTGGCTGCGGGCCAGCTGAGGTGGTACAGGCGCCCGACAATCTCCAGGTTCTCCCGGCCGGTGAGCTCCTCCTGTATGGCCGCCGACTGGCCGGACAGCCCGATCGCGCGCCTCACGGCGCCGGGCTGACGGGTCACGTCGTGACCTTCGACGATCGCGGTTCCGCCGTCGGGCCGCAGCAGGGTGGTCAGGATGCGGACGGCGGTCGTCTTGCCGGCGCCGTTGGGGCCGAGCACGCCGAGTACCGTCCCGCGCGGCACCGACAGGTCGATCCCGCGCAGCGCGTGCACGTCGCCGAACGACTTGGTCAGGCCCTCGACGAAGATCGACTGATCCGAGCTGACCTGTGCCACCGCATCCTCCTGATCGGTTCCCGCGCCGTCGGCCGCCCGAGAAACCTACCGGCCGCGCGAATGCGCGGCAAATGGGATTCCGGCGAGCTGATCAGTCCAGGCCCGCCTGCCGGCAGGCGGGCCGGATCAGCACTGCCAGCCGGTCATGCCGGCGGAAGGCGCCGCGGCAGGTCACCCGCGCTCGGGTTCCGCACTGATGCAGCAGTGCGCCGCCGGTGCTGCTCGGGATCGTGACGGACACGCAGCCGGCCCGCGACTGGCCGTAGGCGCCAGGGTGAGCCGCGGACCAGGCCGCTACGGCGGCCAGGATGAGACCGATCGCAAGGACGATCACGACGAGCCTGCGCTTGTCGCCGCGAACGGACGTGGCCGGCGGCGGTGGCATGAGTAGCGGCATCGCCAGGCAGTTTAGGCGAGGCTGCGCGAGTGCAGGTTTCGGCCAGATTAACTCCGGGCTCCCTATTTTCCCGGCGTGTAACTGCCGGGAAACGCCCGCGAAACGCGGCCATGGGAAACCTGAACCCGTACTGACCAACACTGAAGTGGTGGCGGGACGGTGCTGGTCAGCGTTGCCTGGCCCTCCGGTTCACCCTTCGCTCCGGCCCCCTGGAGGCGAAGAGTGGTTCCCTATTCGACCTGGCTCAGCTCAGGCGACAACGCCTGGCAGATGACGGCGGCGACGCTCGTCGGCCTGATGAGCATCCCCGCGCTCGCGGTCCTGTACGGCGGGATCGTGCAGCGTAAATGGGCGATCAACACGATGATGATGGTGTTCAGCGCGTTCGCCCTCACTCTCATCGTGTGGGTCTTGTGGGCATTCAAGATGGGCTTCGGCTCGGCCTGGATCGGCAGCTTTATCGGCAAGCCGGGCACTGTCGTCGGTGCGTCAAGCGAGCAGGCGCAGGCACACATACCCATGCTCGACGGCCTGATGCCCAAGTTCAGGTTCCCGCAGAGTTCGCTGGTGTACTTCCAGTTCGTTTTCGCGGCGATCACGCCGATCCTGTTCATCGGCAGCGTGGTCGGCCGGATCAAGTTCAAGGTGTGGCTGATCTTTGTTCCGCTGTGGATCACGTTCGCATACGCGGTGAACGCGTTCATGCTCTGGGGTGGCGGCTTCTGGGCAAGCAAGGGCGCGCTGGACTTCAGCGGCGGTTACGTGATCCACCTGGCCGCCGGCGTATCCGGATTCGTCGCCGCCGCCGTGGTCGGGCCGCGCCTGCAGCGGGACCGCGAGCGTGCGATGCCCAACAACCTGGTCTTCGTCGCGGTCGGGGCCGGCATTCTCTGGCTCGGCTGGAACGGTTTCAACGGCGGCGACCCGTACTTCGCCGGCGCCGACGCGAGCGCCGCGGTGATCAACACGAACCTGGCGACTGCGGTCGCGATGATGACCTGGATCGTCATGGACATGGCGTTCAGCAGCCAGAAGAAGCCGACCTTCCTGGGCGGCGTCAACGGCATGATCTGCGGCCTGGTCGGGATCACACCGGCGGCTGGCTACGTCAACGGAGTCGGCGCGATCATCATCGGCCTGGTCACCTCGGCCGCCGTGTGGGTGCTGTTCGCCTACCTGCCCAAGCACGTCTGGCCGTTCAACAAAGTGGACGATGCGCTCGGCGTCGTCTACACGCACGGGTTCGCCGGCCTGCTCGGCGGGCTCCTCGTCGGCCTGCTGGCCGATCCGAAGATGATCGTCTACCTCGGCCTCGGCAAGAACCCGGACGTCAGCACGACTGGCCTGTTCTACGGTCACCCGAGGCAGCTGCTGATCCAGGCGGGGGCTGCCCTCACCGTCATCGTGTGGGACGGCGTGATCACGTTCCTGATCTTGCGCGGGATCGGCCTGTTCATGAAGCTGCGGATGTCCGAGTCTGAGCTCGCGGTCGGCGACATCCTGGTTCACGGCGAGGTGGCGTACCCGATGGAGGAGCCGGGTGCCGAGCCAGACTTCGGCGACATACCCGGCGAGCCCGTACCTGTCCACCACCATCATCACGAGCTGGTGACCTCCGACGGCAAGGTCCTGGTGACCTCCGGCGGCAAGGCGCCATCCCAGAACGGCGACAGCGGCTAGCCGATCGCTGACCCGCAGACGAGGAGCGGCCGCACGGCACCGGGGCGCCGGGCGGCCGCTCTGCCTGCGCCGGGTCGCGAGCCCGCGCGCCGGGGCGGGCCGAATCGCGCCCAGGCCAGGTGGGTACGGTTCGCAGATGCCGCTACATTGGGTCGGGCTGATACTGGCGTTCATCGGGGCGCTGGTCACCAACACGGCCTACGCGCTGGAGCACGACGCGGCCGCGGCGCTGCCGCCCTTGTCGCCGGGCCACCCGCTGCAGTCTGCCCGGCATCTCATTCACGACCGGCGCTGGATGAAGGCGTTCGCCGCCGAGACCACCGGCTGGCTCATGTACGTCGCCGCGCTGGCACTCGCCCCGCTGGCGCTCGTGCAGGCCGTAACGGCCTCTGGAGTCGGCGTCCTGGCCTTCGCGACGGCCCGTGGGCATCCGTCCCGCCTGGCCCGGCGTGAGCAGGTCGCGGTGATCCTCGCGCTCGCGGGCCTGACCCTGCTGGCCTTCTCTTTGCTCGGCAAGGAAGGCTCGGACCACCATCCGCCCGTCATCGGCATCATCGTGTGGCTGGCCGCATGCGCCGGCGGAGCGATCTTCCTGATCGTCGTCCCGCTGCGGTACGCCAGGGCAGCCTCGCTCGGCCTGGCGGCCGGCCTGCTGTTGGCCGACGGCGATATTTCCGCGAAACTGGTCGGGTACGGCGGACTCTGGCTGGTCGCCATCGTGTCGCTGATCATCGCCTACGGGACCGGGACCAGCGTGCTGCAGTCCGCGTACCAGCGCGGCGACGCGCTGACGGCGGCGGGCACCGCCACGATGGTGACCAATGCGGTCCCGATCGTGGCGGGCTTCCTCCTGTTCGGCGAGGTGCTGCCGCACGGGTTCCGGGCCGTTCTCCAGATCGGGGCGTTCGCGTGCCTCGTGCTGAGTGCCGTCGCACTGGGGCAGCGGAGTCAGCAGGGAACCGCCAAGCGGGACTCCGTGCGCCAGGACGTTCCTAGCTAGTGGATTGCCTGAACCAGGTGCAGCTCCTCCCACGTGGCGGACATTCCGCCAGCATCTCCACGACAGCAGCAATGCGCCCACGTTGCGGTCGCGCTGGCTCGCCTTAGGACAACGTGGGCGCGTTGGTGTCGTTCTAGCAGCAGCTTTGCGCCCACGTCGTGAGCGTCCTTCGCGCTGGCCGGGCTCATCCGGACGGCGCAGCTGTGTCGACTGCCCAGTCACGGTCACCGGCGGGCATGCGGCTCATCATGTCCCCGGCTTGCCCCCCGAAGCCAGCATGAGTAGCGCCGGAATGGCATAAGGGCGATCATCGCCAGGATTAGGGCATCTTCCCGATGCGAGCGCGGCCGCCTTAGCGGCACCCTGATGGAGCCCGCACCGGCTCAGGCCGGGCATTGGCGGGCGCGGGACGGCGACGCCGTCCCGCCGGAACGTGGCCGCGGGGGACGCGGCCAGATGACGGGGCAGGAACAATGCATAACGGGGTACTCGCTTTCTACGTCGGCGCGCTGCTCACGCGCGCCACGAAACACGATGCCGTCGCTCACGCGATGCGCGAGGCACCGGCGGCGCGGGGCGCCCGGGTGGCTCGCTCGGTGCGCGCGGTCATCCGGTCGGCCGACAACGACCCGGCGCGCGGCCCGCGGTACGCGGATCCAGTCGCCGTCGAGAACGACTACTACCGCTTCCGGAATCAGCCACGCGGCTGATCGCCTGGCGCGGTGGCGCCGCCTGGACGATGCGCGGTCCGCGCTCTGCAGGCGTTGCCGCCTTACCTGCGCAGGCTCTGGCCGGTGGCCGGGTCGAAGAACTGCAGCTCGGCCGCATCGACGGCGATCGCGGCAGTCTGGCCCTCGGCGATCTGGGTCCGCGGATCAGTCCTGGCCACGATCGTGGCCAGGGACCTGACGTCGTCGCCGGCGCCGTCACTGACATGGGCGGCCGTCCCGATCGCGGCATGCAGGTGCACCTCGGACCCGAGTTCCTCGCGGAGCCTGATCGGGAGCTCGATGACCGAGGCGCCGTCGCTGTCGGGCGCGAGGGCGGCGTCTCGCAGGTGCTCAGGCCTGATGGCGAGCACGATGTCGGCGCCCAGGTGCTGCTCGAGCGCGGGATGCCCGTGCACCACCTCAGCCGGGATCTCGAGCCGGTGCGGGCCGAACACCACGACGGGCCCGCCGTGGGCGCCGCCGCGCTCCAGTCGCGCGTCGATCAGGTTCATCGGCGGCGAGCCGATGAACCCGGCGACGAACAGGTTCGCCGGCCTGCGATACAACTCTTGCGGGGCGGCGATCTGCTGGAGCACCCCGCCCGAGATCACGGCGACCCTGGTGCCGAGCGTCATCGCCTCGGTCTGGTCGTGCGTGACGTAGATCGTCGTGGTGCCGAGCGACCGCTGCAGCTGGGCGATCTCGGCCCGCATCTGCACCCGCAGCTTCGCGTCGAGATTAGACAGCGGCTCGTCCATCAGGAACGCGCGCGGCTGCCTGACGATGGCGCGGCCCATCGCGACCCGCTGCCGCTGGCCGCCAGACAACTGCCGCGGCTTGCGCTGCAGGTAGGGTTCGAGCTCCAGGATCCTGGCGGCCTCGGCCACCCGCTGCCTGATCTCGGATTTCGCAACGCGGCGGTACTTGAGGCTGAACGCCATGTTGTCGTATACCGACAGGTGCGGGTAGAGGGCATAGCTCTGGAAGACCATCGCGATGTCCCTGTGCCGCGGCTCGACGTCATTGACGGGCCTGCCGTCGATGCTGATCGTCCCCGAGGTGATGTCCTCCAGGCCAGCGATCATGCGCAGCGCAGTGGTCTTGCCGCAGCCAGACGGCCCGACGAGCACGAGCAGTTCGCCATCGCCGACGGCCAGGTCGAGAGCGCTGACCGCGGTCGTCCCGTCGGGGAACTCCTTGGTCACCGAGTTGAGTTCGATCCGCGCCACGAGCTGAGCTCCTTATTTTCCCATGCCGAGGGTCAGGCCCTTGACCAGATGCCGCTGGAAGATCAGGTAGACCACGATCGCCGGGATCGCGCTGATCAGCGAGCCCGCCATCAGCGCGGGAACGCTCGTCGTCCGCCCCGTCGAGAGCGTGGCCAGGCCCGCCGTGATCGTCCGCTGGCCGGTAGGCAGGAAGAAGAGCCCGACCAGCAGGTCGTCCCAGATCTGGATGAACTGCAGCACCGTGATGGTCGCGATGGCCGGCAACGACAGCGGAATCGCGATCTGCAGGAACGTGCGCTCGTAGCCGAGGCCGTCGATCACCGCGGCCTCGATCAGCTCGTCGGAGATACCGCGGTAGTAGGTCGCCATCAAGAACGTCGCGAACGGCGTCCCGAGAGCCGCGTAGACCAGCACCGCGGCGGTGTAGGAGCTGGTCAGATGGACATTCGCCAGGTTCACGAACTCGGGGAACAAGATCGACTGCAGCGGCACCATCAGCGCCGAGACGACGAGCAGGAAGATCAGCCCGCTGCCGCGGTAACGCAGCTTGGCGAAGGCGAAGCCCGCGGTGGTCGAGACGATCAGGATGATCGCGATCGCCGCGACGCAGACCAACGTCGAGTTCAGCATCTGGCCGGCGACGGGCAGGTTCGCGAACAGCTGCCGCCACCCGTTCAGCGAGTGCCCTGCCTGCCGGTCGAACTGTCCCGAGCTGCGGAACGCGTTGTCGACGATGTACCAGAAGGGGTACAGCATCACCACCGCGACCACGACCATCACGATCAACAGTGCCCAGGCGTTAATCCTTCTGCGCAGGCGCAGTGCGCTGACCGGCGTGTCACCGGCACGGGTGCTCGCGGCCATCGCTACCAGCCCCCGCCATCGTCCGGCTTGATCAATCGCAGCTGCACCAGGCCCGCGATCGCCATGATCACGAAGAGGACGACACCGTACAGGGCCGCGGTCCCGAGCTGAACCTGCTGGAAGCCCGCCTGGTAAATGAAGAACTCCAGGGTCGTGGTGCCGTAGCCGGGACCGCCGCTGGTCATCACGAAGATCAGGCTGAACAGCGCGGAGAACGCGCTGATCACCGTGATTACGAATGAGAACTGGATGAATCTGGTCAGCAGCGGCAGGGTGACGCGGAAGAAGATCTGGATCCTTGACAGGCCGTCGACCCGGGCCGCCTCGATAAGCGTCGGGTCGAGCGTGGACATGCCGGTGAGGAAGATGATCGTGTTGGTGCCGACCATGGACCAGATGAACGTGATCGCCAGCGCGACCAGCGCGCTGTGCTCGCTCGCTAGCATGTCCGTGGCCGAGGCGCCGAAGCCGACGTGCGCGAGCAGCCCGTTCAGCACGCCGGTGGCGGAGAAGAAGCGCAGCGCGAACATGCCGATCACGACCCAGGAGATCGCTGTCGGCAGGAAATAGACCGACCGGAAGAACCGCCATCCCCTGACGTGCTCGTTCAGCACCGCCGCGATCGCGAGCGGGATCCCGATCGCGAACGGGACGGCGAGCAGCAGCAGCCCGTTGTTCTCGACGACACGCCAGAAGATCGGGTCCTTGAACAGCGCCGTGTACGTGCCGGGACCGAGCCAGGTCGTCGTCAGGCCGTTCCACTGGGTCATCGAGTAATAGACCGCCTGCCCGACCGGGATGCCCAGCAGGGCGATCACGAGCGCCAGGGCAGGCAGCGACAGCACGATGCCCGCGCGCCTGCGCCGCCTGGCCAGGCGCGAGCGGGCGGCGGGGCCGCTGCGCCCGCGCCACCGCGCGCCGCGCTGGACGACTGGCGCGGCCTCGGCCTTCGTCAGACTCACTGTCGGCTCCGGATGCTCGGCTGACGGGAGGTCTCCGGCGGCGAAGCCGCCGGAGACCCCGACTGGAGTTCGTTGCTAGCGTCGGTTGAGGGTTAAGGGAACGTGTTGCCGCGCTGGCTTGCGGGCAACTGGTTGAGCTGTGTCAGCATGGCCTGCAGTGCGGCCTGGACCGACTGCGAGCCGTTCAGCACGGCGGGCAGGAACTTCGAGCCGGTATTGACCACATCGCCCTGGACCACGTTGTCCAGCATCGGATAGGCGATCATGCCGCCCTTGCTGACGAAGTCCAGCATCTCCTGGTTGACCGGGTTGCTCGTGGTCGTTCCGGTGATCGCCGGGATCAGCCCGGCCGCGTTGATGATCGTCGCGGCCTGCGTGGTGGTCATGAAGTCAAGGAACTGGCCGTCCTGCGTCGGGTGCGGCGAGTAGCTCATCTGCGCGATGCCGTCGCCGGCGAAGTCGACGACGCCCTTGATCGGGGTGTTGGAGAACGGCGGGGCGAAGGCGGCGACCTTGGTGCCGAGCGCCTTGGTGAACTTCTGAGTGTCCCAGGTGCCGTCGACCATCATGGCGGCCTTGCCGCTCTCGAACTGCCCGAGGTTGTTGGTGTTGGTCACCACGTCGGAGTTGGTGCAGCCGGAACTGTGCAGCTTGGTCCAGTTGGTCAGCTGGGACTTGATCGCCGGGGCGGTCCACGGGATCTGGCCGCTGTACAGGCCCTGCCACTGACTGACCGGGTAGGCGCCGATCATCATGTAGCTCATGTCGTACCACGGGTAGAACGTGGCGCTGATCGGCTGGCCGCCGTTGCCGTAGACAAGCGGCGTGAACCCGGCCTTCTTCAGCTTGGCGCAGGCGGAATAGAGCTGGCTCCAGTCGGTCGGCACCGAGGTGACGCCGGCCTTGGCGAAGTCAGCCTTGTTGTAGAAGCCGATATAGAACTGGTTCTCCAGCGGGATCACGTACGGCCCGTTGGCCGGGTTGAATCCGTCGGAGGTCCACTTCAGCGCGTTCGGATCGACCCTGGCCAGGTCGGCAGCCGGGATCTCGCCCTTGAGGTTGGTCAGGAAGCTCTTGTACTGCAAGGTGAACAGCCCGGTCCACATGACCGCGAGGTCGGGGCCGCTCTTGGAGATCGCATCCTTCTGCAGCAAGGCGAAGTAGTTGTCGCCGTTTTGCGGCTGGATCTTCACGGTGACATTCGGGTGCAGCGTATGGAACGCCGCCGCCAGGTTCTTCAGCGCGGTCGCGTTCTGTTCGGTGCCGTAGTTCTCCGCGATCGTGATCGTCACCGGGCCCGACGACGTGCCGCCGCTCCCGCCACCGCTGCTACTGCAGCCTGCCGCAAGCAGCGCTGCCACCACCCCGGCTGCTGCCATATTCCAACGCCTCACGGCTCTCCCCTTTCTCTCTTTTATTGCTGGTTTCTTTATTTGCTGGCTGTTCTCACGAGCGCCCAACGACGGGTTCGATGAAGGTCAGGTGCGCCGCCGTCGGCGCCCGGAGGAAGTCGAGGTCGCAGCCGTCGGGTGCCTGCATGACGTGCTGCGCGTACAGCGCGGGCCAGCCTCGCAGGTGCGCCCGAGGCGGCGGGGCAGCGTGGGACCGGCGGCTGGCGAGTTCGTCCGGGTTCACCTCGAGGTCCAGCGTGCCAGGCCCGCACGTCGACGCTGATCAGGTCGCCGTCGGCGACGAGCCCGAGCGGGCCGCCGACGGCCGCCTCCGGGGCCACGTGCAGCAGCACGGTGCCGAAGCTGGTGCCGCTCATCCGGGCGTCGGTGACCCTGACCATGTCGGTCACCCCGGCCCTGACCAGGCGCGCCGGGATCGGGATCATGCCCCACTCCGGCATGCCCGGCACGCCGACCGGGCCGCAGCCCGCCAGCACGAGCACGCTGTCCGGCGTGACGGCCAGGCCGGGATCGTCGATCCTGGCGAGCATGTCGTCGTAGCCGCGGAACACGACCGCCGGGCCACGGTGACGCAGCAGGTGCTCGCTCGCTGCCGAGGTCTTGATCACCGCGCCGTCCGGTGCCAGCGAGCCGCGGACCACGCCGAACGCCCCGTTCTCGCGCAACGGCGAGCTTGCGGGCCTGATAGCGCCGCTGGCGGGCGCGGCCGCGGCGGCGATCTCGCCGATGCTCATCCCGGCCACCGTGCCGGCCGCCAGGTCGAGCAGCCCGGAGATTTCCCGCAGCAGCGACGGGACGCCGCCCGCGGCGTCGAAGTCCGGCATCAGCGCCGATCCGGACGGCTGGACGTCGGCGAGCACCGGCACCCCGGCGCCGAGCCTGGCGATGTCATCGAGCGGGAACGGCACCCCGGCCCGCCCGGCCAGCGCGGCCAGGTGGATCACGGCGTTGGTCGAGCCGCCGACCGCGTGCAGCGCGACGACGGCGTTAGCGAACGCGGCCCTGGTGAGGATGTCACGCGGCCGCCGCCCGCTCCCGGTCACCGCGGCGACGGCAAGCTCGCCCGCGCGCCGTGCGCAGGCCGCCGACCGCGGGTCGCCGGCCGGGACCGAGCTTGAGCCAGGGACCATCAGCCCGAGCACCTCGCTGAGTACCGCCATCGTGGACGCGGTGCCCATCGTGTTGCAGGCGCCGCGGCCGCAGGACAGGCACCGCTCGAGTTCGTTCCAGCCCGCGTCGTCGAGCCTGCCCGCCCGGCGCTCGTCCCACAGCCGCCACAGCGCCGTCCCCGTGCCGATCCGGGCGCCGCGGAAGCTGACCACGCTCCTGGCGCCGCCTGTGACCAGGATCGCCGGGATGTTCGCGCTGATCGCGCCCATCAGCGCGCCGGGCACGCTCTTGTCGCAATTGGCGAGGATGACCAGGCCGTCGAGCGGGTTGGCCCGCACCATCTCCTCGATCTCGATGGCCAGCAGATTCCGGTACAGCATCGCGCTCGGCTTCATCAAGTCCTCGCCGAGCGAGATCACGGGAAACTCGACGCCGACGCCGCCGGCCGCCTCGATCCCCGCCCGCACCGGGCCGACCAGGTCGGCCAGCGGCAGGTTGCAAGGGTTCAGCTCGCTGGCGGAGTTGGCGATCCCGATCACCGGCCGTTCCGCGTCCCGGCCCACCGGCACGCCAGCGCTGGCCAGGGCGACCCGGTGCAGGACGGCGACCTCGTCGTCGCCGGCCAGCCATTCCCGGCTGCGCAGCGGCCCGCTCATCGGCCCGCTCACTTGCGTGTCCCGGTCATCGCGCTCGCCTGGTCATTGCGGCTCCGGCACGCCTAGGCCCCTGGCGCCGGGCTGGGACTGGGTGAGCTTGATGCCGCTGCGGGCGATCCACTCCAGCGCGACCGCCGCGCGATGCACCTTTTCCCTGGCGATGGCCGCGGCCTCGTCGACCAGGTGGACGCCGCTCGGGTAGAGCAGGCGCGAGTTCCGCAACCCGAACTTGACGTACATCGGGGCGGCCACGCTGATCAGCTCGGCGGCCTCGTGGCCGCGCACGACGCCGCCCATCGCGTCCGGCGTCTCGACGTACAGGTCGATGGGCAGTCCGCTGACCGCGCGCATCTCGGCGATCTGCCCGAGCGTGAGGTCGGACGGCACGTTGATGGTCGACGCGCCGAGCTGCTCGAGCAGCCGGAAGCTCAGCGGGTTCGACGGCGCCAGCACCGCAGATACCTTCCAGACGATCGAGGCGGGCAGCTGGCCCGCCGCCTGGAGCCCGGTGACCATCTGGAGCAGGCCGGGATCGGCGATCAGGAAGCCCCTGATGCCGTGTTCCGCCGCCCTGGCGATGTCGTCGATCGCGTAGCGGAGCTGCCGGGTGCCGCGGAGCCTGCCCGCGAAGATCTGGCCGTCGGGGGCGTTCGCGGCCCGGCCGATGTCCCATTCCTCGCGCGGGCCGACGAATAGCGACACCTCGATTCCGGCGTCGGCGGCGATCCTGGCCATCTCGGCGAGCTCGGCGGCGGAGAGCAGCATCGCCCCGCTGCCCTGGGAGACCCGGTTAACCGTGATGCCGTGCTCGGCCGCCGCGGCGATCACGGCGCTGAGCACCGCAGGCCCCTCCACGCTCGGGATCTCGATCCTGAAATGCGCACCGTCGGGGAAGGTCGCGTGACTGGCCTGGCCCGCCGGCTCGGCGGTTAGCCCGGCCGCCGCGAGCGCGGCGGCGCCCGTCGCGAGCTGGCCGTCTGCTAGCTGGGTCACCTGTCGACCTCCAGTATTGCGGGATGGGAGCTCCCGTTGTCGCTGATCTCGGCGGGCCAGCCGGGCGCGGCGGTCACCGGCGTGAGCTCGCCGTCGCCGGTCACCAGGTAGGTGTCCTCGGACTTCGCGCCGCCCGGCAGGCTCGGGTTCCAGGCGAGCGCATGACCGGCCGCCACCGGCTCGCGGTACCAGCGCGATCCGCTCTGCCCGGGCGCGATCTCGAACTCGCGCTGGGCGAATCCGATCGGCCCGCCCTGATAATGACCCATCCATCCGCCTTCCGCGCCGACCGCAGCGTATGCGCTGGCCAGCGACTCGACGGCGGTTCCGTAGGTTTTGCCTGGCCGGCACGCGGCCAGGACCGCATCGTGCACGGCGGCGACCTTGCGGTGCAGCGCCGCCTGCGCTGGCTCGACCGGGCAGGCCGACGCGAACCTGGTCAGTGCCACATGCAGGCCGCCGCGCCTGGCCACGGCCACGGCCATCACCATGCGCCGCACCGGCGCCCCGACCGCCATCGGATGCCGGTAGCGCTCGAGCCGGTCGTCCCCGCCCACGATCAGTACCGGCGCGTCGGCTCCCGACTCCTCCAGCCGCGCCGCGCAGCGCGCCTGGATGTCGAGGTCGCGCTCGCCCGGCCGCCAGTGCGCCAGGCTGTCCTGGACGGCGCGCGCGGCGTCGGCACCGAGATCGGCCAGGTCCGCCGCCTCGGCGGCGGACAACGCCAGCCGTAGCGCGATCAGGCCCTGCGACGCGTCGGTGCCGAACCCGGGGTGGCCGTCGCTGGCCAGATCCGCGGCCGGGAGGCCGGCCAGGTCGGCGGCGACCTCGGCGAAGCGGTCGGGAGAGTGCCAGGGGACCTGCGCCAGGGCGGCGAAGCCATGCGCGGCCGGGTCGTATTCGGCCGTGATCCGCTCCGCCTCGACGTTGGTCGTGATCAGCCAGGCCTCGCGCGCGGTGAAGACGGCCCAGACCAGGTCGACGGCCGCGGCGCGGTCGACCGGCGGGGCCACGCCGCCGCAGGCCCACGCGACCGCGGCCGGGCCGGTCAGGACCAAGCCGCCGGCCCGCGAGTCAAGCCAGCCGGAGATCCGTTGCCTCGCCGCGCTCGCCCGCGCGATGCTTCGCAGGTGACGTTCTGCAGGACCGAACGCCGTTGCGTGATATAGAATCACGCTTGTTAGAAAACTCGGGTTTGTGGGATCTTGTCAAGAGCTTTAGCCGGATATGTAGATGTGATTCGGCACTGCCGAACACTGGGTGCATGGAGGGTGGCGGGTGGTAGCAGCGCGTGACGAAGACGGACTCGGGCGGGATGCCGACCGGTACACGGTCCGGAGCGTCGCCAGGGCCATGCGGCTGATCAACATCGTGGCCGAGGGACCGCAGGACGGCCTCTCGCTCAGCGATCTGGCCAGGTCGCTCGGCGCGTCCAAGAGCACTACGCTCGCGCTGGCCAGGACGCTGACCGCTGCGGGCGTGCTGCGGGACTCACGGCCTGGGCCCAGGTACGGCCTGGGCACGGCCCTGATCAGGCTGGGCGACATCACCCGCGGCCAGCTGCCGCTCGGTGACATCTGCAGGCCCGTCCTGTCCGAGCTCGCCGACCTCACCAAGATGACGTCGCGGGTAGCTATCTGGGACGACGGCTATCCGGTCTTTATCGAGCGGGTCGACGGGCCGGGCAGCGTCAGGTTCCACACCCCGCTCGGCCAGCGTGAGGTTCCGCACGCGTCGGCGGCCGGCAAGGCGATGCTCGCGACGATGAGCGAGGAACAGGTCAGGGCGATCTGCGCGGCCAGCGGCATGCAGCGCAGGACCGCGCACACGATCACCGACATCGACTCCCTGCTGGCCAGCCTCGCCACGGTCAGGACGAACGGGTTCGCCGTGGACGACGAGGAGGACGCCGAGGGCATCTTCTGCGTAGGCGCCGTCTTCTTCGGCCACGACGGCTCCTGTGCTGGCGCGGTCAGCGTGACCGGGATCAAGGGCGACCTGCCTGCCTGGCGGCTCAACGAGGTTGGCGCCGCGGTGCGCCGTTACGCCAACAAGGTTTCTGACCTGCTGGGCGGCGGCAGGCATTTCGAGCAGTACCCAGCGGGCGCAGGGCCGATCGCATGAGGCCGGCCGATGCTGGCACGCACGGGCCGAGCGGGCCCGGGGCGAGCGGGCACGGAGCGAGCGGGCCTGGGGCGAGCGGGCACGGAGCGAGCAGCCTTCGGGCGCTGGTCGTCGCGAGCCCGGGGCAGGTAAGCCTGGAGTACCGGTCCCCGGTCGCCGCCGGGCCCGGCCAGGTACTCGTCGAGCCGGACCTGGTCGGGCTCTGCGGCACCGACTTGGAGATCATCGACGGCGCGATCGACCCGGCATACATCACCTACCCGATCGCGCTCGGGCACGAGTGGACGGGAATCGTGGCGGCCGATTCGCCGCTGGCCGGGCGGCGTGTGGTGGTGCAGGGCATCATCGGCTGCGGGCACTGCGCGCGGTGCGCCGCGGGGGAGACAAACCTCTGCGAGACCTACGACGAGATCGGCTTCACCAGGGACGGCGCCGCCGCCGGGCAGATCGCCGTGCCCGCCGGCCTGGTGCATCCGCTGGATGGTTCGGTCCCGGCCGAAGACGCCGTCCTGACCGAGCCGGCCGCCGTGGTCTACCGGGGGCTGGCGAAGGCCGGCGTCAGGCCGGGCAGCCGGGTGCTGGTCATCGGTGACGGCACCATCGCCATGCTGGCCGTCATGCTCGCCCGGCTGTGGTCGCCTGCCGAGATCGCGGTGCTGGGGCGCCGCGGCGAGCAGTCCGGCCTGGCTGGGGCGGCCGGCGCGGCCAGCTTCAGCGTGACCGATGTCCCGGCCGGCTTCGACCTGGTCGTGGAGGCGGCCGGGGCGACGGTAGCGGCCGAGACGGCGCTCGCGAAGGTGCGCAGGGGCGGCACGGTGCTGCTGCTCGGGCTGCCTCCGCACGGGCATACGGTCGCGATGGCAGCCGACGATACCGTCAACAACGACCTGACGATCCTGGGTAGCTTCGGCTACACCTCGGCCGCCTGGCGCTCGGTGGTGACGCTGCTGAACTCCGGCCAACTGCGGCCCGGCATGCTGGTCACGCACCGTTATCCGCTCGCCGAGTGGGACCAGGCGATCGCGGCGCTGCGCGGCGCGGCCGGCCCGCGGGGCAAGGTACTGCTGGCGATCCGCTAGCAAGAAAGGCGCGAACCATGACCTTCACCAGCGTGAATCCGCACGACCCGGCCGACGTGGTCGGCGAGTGGGAGCCCGCGGGCGGCGGCGGCGCGGACGCCGCGGTAGACCGGGCGCTGAAGGCGGCCAGGCAGTGGCGCGACACGCCGGGCGCGGCCCGGGCGAAGGCGCTCGGCGACGCGGCCACTGCCCTCGAGCAGCGGGCCGCCGAGGTCACCGACCTGGTCGTCCGCGAGGTCGGCAAGCCGGTCTCTGAGGCGCGCGGCGAGGTGGCCAGGGGAGTGGCGATCCTGCGGTACTACGCCCAGGCGGCGCTGGCACCGGATGGCCAGACCATGCCCGCCGCCGATCCTGACCAGTTGCTGCTGGCCAGGCATGTGCCTGTCGGGGTGGCCGCGCTGCTCACGCCGTGGAACTTCCCGGTCGCGATCCCGCTGTGGAAGGCGGCGCCCAGCCTCGCCTACGGCAACGCCACGCTGCTGAAGCCGTCGAGCGCCGCGGCGGCCACCGCGCTGGCGCTGGCCGAGATCATCGGGCCGGTCCTGCCTGCCGACGTGTTCCAGGTCGTCCTGGGCGGCGCCGAGACGGCGCGGCCGCTGATCGAGCACCCGGGAGTCGCGGCGGTGTCCTTCACCGGCTCGTCCGAGGTCGGCAGGGACATCAGCGCGCGGGCGGCCGCTCGCGGCTGCCGGGTGCAGGCCGAGATGGGCGGGCAGAACCCGTCGGTCGTTCTGGCCGACGCCGACCTGGAACGGGCCGCGAGCACCATCGCGTACGCGGCGATGGGATACGCCGGGCAGAAGTGCACGGCCACCAGCCGGATCATCGTGGCCGACGCGGTCTACCCCAAGTTCCGCGACGCGTTGGCCGCCGCCGTCGAGGCGCTGCAAGTGATCGACCCGGCCGATGCGAAGACCCTGGTCGGCCCGGTGATCGACGCCGGGTCGCGGGCCTCGGCGCTGGCGGCGGTGGCTGGGTCAGGCGGCCGCGTGCTGACCGGCGGCCAGGCGCTGGACGCACCCGGGTACTACCTGGCGCCGACGCTGGTCGAACTCGCCGAGCCGACCGGGCCGCTGGCGACCGAGGAGGTCTTTGCCCCGGTCGCCGCCCTGATCAGGGCCGGGTCGGACGACGAGGCGATCTCGATCGCGAACGCGGTCAGGTACGGGCTGGTCGCCTCGGTCTTCACCAGCGACCTGGGCCGGGCACTGCGGCTGACCCGTCGGCTGGAGGCCGGAATGGTGCGGGTCAACGCGCCGACCTCCGGCGTGGACTTCAACGCACCGTTCGGCGGGTCGAAGGAGTCGAGCTACGGCCCGCGCGAGCAGGGTCAGGCCGCCAGGGACTTCTACACCGAATCGCAAACCATCCTGATCGTGCCCTAGGAGTCCTGAACACGGGCTTGCCCAACCGCGAAGGCACCGCCAAGGCGGCTTGCACGGCAGTAGCGGAAACCTGCTGTCGTCAGGGCGACAGCAGGGTTCCGGCGCTGCTGGCCGTGCCGGGGTTGCTCACGCTGCGGCCCAGGCAGGCGGCGAGTCGGTCGATCGCCGGCGCGTCAGCCGCGACCGGCTGCCGCGGCGCGAACGGCCGCCTGCCAGGCGGGATGTCGCTGAGCTTCTCGATGCTGAAGGCCAGTTCCTGCTCGGCGAGGTCCGCGGGGAAGGCGGTCTGCTGCCCGGTGGCCGTCGCCAGGTCCCAGCCGTGCACGAGCACCTCGGTGATTCGCAGGTGCAGTGCCACGATGCCGGGCACGGTGCCGAACGGCACGGTCACGATCTTGCCGAGCACGCCCGGCTGGCCGAACGCCTCGACCAGCGCGGCGGATGAGTCACGGTAGGCGGGCAGCAGCGCGGCGTCGTCTGGCCCGGCCGGTCCGGCCGGTGCGTCTGGTCTGTCCGGTCCGGCTGATGCGTCCGGCCTGGCCGATGCGTCCGGTCTGGCCGGGCCCTGGCTCTGGCCGCCGAGCGCCCTGGCGAACAGGGCGTTCCCCGCGATGACATGGCCGACCAGGTCACGGACGGTCCAGCCGTCGCACGGCGTCGGATCACCCCAGCGGGCGCCAGGCACGCCGGCGACGAGGTTGCCCGCGAGGTCAAGGGCCAGCCTCAGCTGGCCAGGCGTTGGCGCGGTCATCGGCCCATCGCCCCGAGCAGCGCCTTCATCCACGGGCCGAGATCGGCGGGAGTCCTGGCGGAGATGAGGTTGCCGTCCACGACCGTCGCCTCGTCGACCCAATCGACCCCGGCGTTGACCATGTCATCCTTGATCGCGCCGACGCTGGTCGCGCGCCTGCCTTTCAGTATCCGCGCGGAGATCGGCACCCAGCCGGCGTGGCAGATGAAGGCGATCGGCTTCCCGCTGTCGTCGAACGCCCGCACCAGGTCGAGCACGGCCGCCGAGCGCCGCAGCTTGTCAGGCGCGAAGCCGCCGGGGATGACCAGGGCGTCGAAGTCGGGCTCGGCAACCTGGTCGACGGTCGTGTCGACCGGTACCGGCCCGTGGCCCTTCTTTCCGGTTACTGGCTGGGTATCCAGGCCGGCCACGGTCACCGCGATCTGCTCCTCTGCGAGGCGGTAAAGCGGGTACAGCAACTCCATGTCCTCGAACTGGTCCGCGGCCAGAAGCAGGACCTTGCGCTGGGAAGTCGGCATGATCCGACCCTACTCAGAACGCGGATGCGGCGCGCGGGCGTGGCGCTAGCTAGGTCGTGGTGGCGGTAATGGCAGCCAGGATGACGAGCAGGAACGTCACGATGGCCGCCATTCCATGCAGGACCGGGATGACTGGGGCAAGCCGCCACCGCCGGCTGCCAGCAGGCGCGGTTCCGGCGCGGCCAGCATTCGCTCCAGGAGATCGTCGACAAGTTCGCTGGTGAGAGCCTCGTTGGCGAGCGCCCGGTCGAGCATCTCGTTGGTGACGAGGATGGCGGGGGCGCTCTCAGCCCGGTCGTCGGGATCTGGCCCGGTGGCCGGGTGCCCGCTCGCGGCGGGCCGCTGAGCGGGGTAGGGCGTCCAGATCGTCACCGTCGAGATCCCGAGCCCGATCGCCGGAGCGAGGAATCCCACGGCGATCCAGGCGGCCGCCGCCGAAGCCGTCAGCACGAAGCTGGCCCAGCTGACGAAGCCGGCGAAGGCGAGGCCAGCATGACTGAAGATGAGCGCCGCAGAGATGCCGTCAGGGCGCGCTTGCCGGTCGCGCAGTCCGCCGCTCGCGATCCAGCTGCGGAGCATATACAGCCCGAGCAGTTCGGTGATCAGCCAGCTGACCAGGCCGGCCAAACCGGCGCCGATCATCGGGTTGCCTGTCATCATCTCGGGCCTTCTTGCTCAACTCGCATCATCGCGGCGATCGCCGGCGCTCACAAGATGACACGGACCGCCAATCCCGCTGGTTCTGATTTCCGCTGGCACGAGCGGTCCGGCGGTGGTTGAGTCGGCCTGTGCGGCGGTCAAGCCGCCAGGTAACCAGGAAGGGGCCGTCATGACGATGCGGACAAGCCTGATCGACGAGCCCGGTTTCGCGGCCGAGACTTCCGCCTTCCTCGACAGTAAACCGCCGATGACCGCGGGGGCCGGCTACGAGGCGCTGCTCGCCGCCCGGTCCAAGCCGCCAAGCCAGGCGATCTCCGGGGAGCCCGATCCGGCCGTCCTGGCGGCCGACCTGTACCTGCCGGCCCGCGGCGGCCCGGTGCTCACGCGCGTGTACCAGGAGGCCGACGCCGCCGGGCCGCGGCCGCTGCTGCTGTGGCTGCATGGCGGCGGCTTCATCACCGGCTCGGTCTACGACCTTGATCACGTCTGCTCCAGGCTGGCTCGGCTGGCCGGGGTCACGGTGGCGTCGCTGGAGTACCGGCTGGCCCCTGAACATCCATTCCCCGCGGCGCTGCACGACACCTATGACGCGATGTGCTGGCTCGCCGAGCACGGCGCGCTGCTTGGCGGCGACGGCCGGCTGGCAGCCGGCGGCCTGAGCGCGGGCGCGGCGCTGGTCGCGGGCGCCTGCCTGATGGCGCGCGAGGAGGGCGGGCCGGCGCTGACCCGCCAGGTGCTGTGCTACCCGGCGCTGGACTTCGGCCAGGACACCGAGTCCGTGCGCCTGTTCAACGGAGTCCAGATCACTATCGGGCCTGGCACCTGGCCGGAGACGCAGTACCTCGGCGGCCAGCTGCCGACCGCGCTCGCGGCGCCGTTGCGGGCAGCGAGCCTGGCGGGGCTGCCGCCCGCGCTGCTGATCGGCGCCGGCCGGGATCCGCTGCGCGATGACGCCCGCGCCTATGCACGACGGCTGGACGCCGACGGCGTGGACGTGGCGCACGTGGAGTACGCCGGCACGATCCACGGGTTCCTGAACTTCTGCGGCGTCCTGTCCGCGGGAGACCACGCGATCGAGGTCATCGCCGGGGATCTCAGGCAGGCCCATGAGGGACCCGATCCGGGTGGCAGGCTCGGGCGGCCGAGCGTAGCGTCGGTGTCATGACAGTGAAACTGGTGGTCTTGTACACGCAACCGGACGACGCGGACGCCTTTGACGAGCACTACGCCGGCACGCACATGCCCCTCGTGGCCAAGATCCCGGGTCTTGAGCGCACCGAGACCGGCAAGATCGGGGCCGCGATTGACGGCGGCGAGAAGACCTACTACCGGATCACCGAGCTGTACTTCGCCGACGAGGCCGCGATGCAGGCCGGGTTCGGATCTGACGAGGGCATGGCCACGGCCGGCGACTTCCAGAAGATCGCGCCTGCCGGGTCCCGCATGTTCGTCGTGCCGGTGCTCGACTAGGCAGGCCAGGCGGCGCGGCGGTGGGGCGCGGCGGCGCGGCGACCCCGCGCTCAGCCGCCGCTGTGTGCCATGAATCCGGTCCAGGCGCCGGCCATGTGATAGGTGGCCAGCGCGGTCGCCAGCCCGACCGCCAGCGCGGCGGTGAGCAGCAGCCACCGGCGGCCCGCGCTCGCGAGCACCGCCTGGACCCGGTCCCGCCCGGCAGAGTTGACCCCCAGCAGGCGCGGTAGCTGCGGCGCGTACCAGAGCGCGTGGATGCTCATCGCGCCGAACCAGAGCACGAACGTGGCCTTGTGCAGGAAGATCCACGGACCGGGGCCCGGCCCGACTAGGGCGAGCGCGATCCCCGAGCCGATCACGCCCACCGAGGTGGCGATCAGGACCGGCCCGAGCAGCCTTAGCGCCAGCGCTGGCGGTCCCTTCCTGACGTACGGCACCGAGTGCGTGTAATAACGGACGAACCGGTAGCCGGTCGACCCCAGCTTCAGCAGCACCGGGCCGACCAGCAGCATGCCGATGAAGAAGTGCAAGGTCAGCATCTGGCGCTTGAACAGGATCGTGACGCCCTCGGCGGCGAGCAGCGCCAGCAGCACTGCCCCCGTCATCGCGGTCAGCCGTTCGTTGCCCTCGGCGTTCCCGCTCGCGTTCCCCGCATCCCTGCGGTGCCGCGGGATGGCCCGCAGGCTCAACGGGAGCCGGCCTTCGGCCCGCGGCCGCCCGCCGTCGCCGGATCGCGCGGACCGCCGGTGGGTACCCTGCGCTCGGCATTGGCGCCCTCTAGCCGCAGCGCGAGCGTGGGGCACAGGCGCACGGCTCGCCGGGAGAGCGCCGACAGCTCATGCGGAACGTCCCGGTCGGCGAGGACCGGATAGCCCCATTCGTCCAGCCCGATCAGCTCGGGCAGCATCTCCGCGCAGATCCCGTGCCCGGTGCAGGCGATCGGGTTGACGGCCAGCCGGTGCTTCACTGCCACACCTCCACCTCTGCCGGGTGCGGTATCGGCAGGACGGGACCGCGGCGCTCGCCGTGCCCGCGTGACACGCACATCCGCCCGGATACATGGGATTTGACGTCGGCAGCGAACGCGGCGAGCGCCGACCTGGCCAGCCGCACGGCGCCGTCAGGATGGCGGCAGGCGCCCCGGCCAATAACCGTCGACAGCCGCCGGTCGAGCCGGTCCAGCACCGGCCCCCTGGGCCGGCCGCTGGCCAGCTGGGCGAAGTCATCGGCGATCGCGGGCAGCCCGAAGACACACGGTCCGCACTGGCCGGCGCCCTGGCCGGCCAGCCAGGCCAGCACCCTGGCGGTCTCGGCCAGACCGCAGGCGTCGGGCGGCAGCGCCACGAGCACCCCGGCTCCCGGCGAGGCGCCGACCTTGCGCAGCGCCGTCGTGGCCATGGGCAAGCCCGCCACGCTGGCGGGGTCATGCCAGGTGCCGAAGTAGCCACCGATCAGGAGCGGGCCGACCTCGGGCAGGGCGCCCGCCACGGCGAGCACGTCGCCGACCGGAGTGCCCATCTCGATCTCGTAGACGCCCGGCGCCGCCACCGCGCCGGAGACTGTGGTCAGCATCGTTCCCGGGGCATCGGCGAGCCCGGCCTGCCGGTACCAGGCGGGCCCGAACCGGGCGATCAGCGCCACGTTCGCGAGCGTCTCGACATTGTCCAGCAGCGTCGGCCGCCCGCCGACGCCCTTCTCGTACGGGCGGGGCGGCACCGCGGTCGGCCGCGCCTCGCCGCCGTTCAGCCAGTGCACGATCGAGGTCTCCTCGCTGGAGACATAGTGGTGGGGCAGGTCGTGCAGCTCGATCCTGACCGGGTCGACCCCGGCCTGCTCGCGCTCGGCGACGGCGGCCGCCACGATGTCGGCCAGCCAGTCCCGGCTTCGCGGCAGGCAGACGTGCACGACCGTGGCGCCGATGGCGGTCGCGGCGAGCACTGCCCCGTCGAGCACCAGGTGCGGGGCGCGGGCCAGCAAAGCCTTGTCCTTCTCGCTAGCCGGCTCGCTCTCCATGCCGTTGGCCACCACGACCGGCTGGCCGCGCCGCGAGGAGACCGAGCGCATCTTGACTCCGGTCGGGAAGCCTGCACCGCCTCGGCCGGTCAGCCCGGCCTGGGTCACCGCGTCGATCAGGATGCCATGCCGGGCGGTGCCGTGCTGCGGTGGCGGCCCGTACCTGTCCAGGTGCGTGCGGAGCGACGCGGGACCAGAGTCGTGCCAGCCCTGGGTCAGCCTGCTGGACACGCCGAGCTGGCTCGCCCGGTGCGACGCACCCGTCGCCCCGGTAAGCGGCGCCGTAATGCCGCCGTGTCGTGCCATCCTCACTCCCCCGAAGCGGTGCGCAGGCTGACCGTCCCGGTCACCACTGAGCCATTGATTGTCATCGTGAACTGCGCGCGCCGCTGCCCGGCCGGGCCCGACACGTCGGCCAGGAGTTGCCTGCCTGCCAGCTGAACCACGGGACCTGCGTACCCGGCCGCGCTGCCCTGCGGCCCGATCCGCACCGTGCCGCCGGTCAGGCTGACGCCGCTGCCCGACGGCGTACCGTGCAGCACGATCACGAAGCTCTCCCGCGGCACGGCGATGGTGCGGCCGGTGATCGTGATTGTCCGCTTGTTCGATCCGCTCCTGATCGTCAGGTGACCGCGGAATGCCGCATTGACGAGCACCCCGGGCGCGCTGTTGCCAGCCGCGGCGGGCTGGGCCTGGCCCTGGCTGCCGAGCAGCTTGACCGGGGTTCCCGCTCGCCGGGCCCACCCCGGCTGCAGCGGCCCGAACAACACGAACACCAAGGTCAACAAGGGCAGGAACGCCAGTGTGAGCAGGCCGCCGGCTCTGGTCAGCCGGCTGTCAGTCAGCGACAGCCGCCACCAGATCGCCCAGCCGACGGCGGCCACGCATGCGACGTTGATGCCCAGGACCCAGGCCAGCTTGGTGTCGGTTCCGGTGCCGAGGCCGTGCCACAGCGCGATCGGCCAGCTGACGTAGACCAGCAGGTGCACAGCGCGCCACACGCCGTGGTTCAGCCGGTCCCGCAGCAGGCTGGTGACGAGCACGGCGAGCAACAGGTCGAAGGCGACGGCGCCCAGGCTCAGCCACAGCGGCCGGTAGGGCGAGCTGAACGGGATGAACGCCGCGGCCAGGCTGATCGCGGCGAACGGATCGAGGACCGTGGTGATCACATGCACGCCGACCAGGGCCATGGAGGTGAGGGCCAGGTTTCTGTGCAACCCCGAGGTGACGATACGCGGCCAGCGCGCCGAGGCAGCACGGGCCGTCCCGACGATGCCGAGCATCACCGTGCCGGTCAGCAGCACGAGCGCGACGATCCCGGTCGCCCTGGTCGAATACCAGAGCAGCGTTGACCCCGACGTGAACGGCGCGCTGAGCAGATGCCCCGCGCTCATCAGCTACGACCCACCGGACGAGACCACGGGCGGCGCGCCGGTGTTGACCGGTGCCTGGCGGGGCGGCGACAGCCTGCGGTGCTGGTGCCCGGTCCCGGTCCGATGGCGCGTGCCCTGACCCGAAGCATGACTGGACCCGCTGCTGGTCTGGCCGGCCGACTGCTTTCCCGCGGTCACCGTGTGACCAGGTAGCGCGAATCCGAGCGCGGCGGCGAGCCCGAAGCTCGCGGCGGTCGCGCCGCCGGCGATCCAGACGGACAGCTTGCGGGTGCGGGCCAGATGCTCGTCGCGGCGGGTTATGGCGCTCTCGTGCGGCCAGCGCATGTAGTGAGTCCTCCTCGTCGGCTAGGGCAACCCATAGCCTGCCCGAAGGAGCCTCGGGAACCGGTTCAGGAAACCTTCAGATGTCCTAAAGATCACGACCGCCCGCGAGGCCAGGCCGCCGCGCCCCCCGCTCGCGTGTGACCGCGAGCAGGTCAAGGGTGACCGTCAGCCCGCCGCCATCGGTATCGGAGAGCTCGGCGGTCCCGCCATCCGAGGTCACGATCCGGTGCACGATGGCCAGGCCGAGCCCGGTGCCACCGGGGGTCGCCGACACGTAGCGCCGGAACGCGGCGCGCTGCTGCTGCCAGTTCATCCCCGGGCCGTTGTCCGCGACGACGATCCGGATCCTGCCGGCGGCCGCCGACGTCCGGATCTGAATCCGGCCTCCAGCCGGAACGGCCTCAAGCGCGTTGGCGAGCAGGTTGTCGAGTATCTGCTCCAGGTGCCCCTCGCCCATCCTCGCGGTGACCGGCTCGATCGCAGGCGCGTTCAGCTCGACCGATTTCTCCTCGGCGGCCGGGCGCCACGCCGCGGAGCGATCCCTGATCACCACGTCCACGGGGACGACTACCGGAGCCGTCGTGACGTTCTCGGCGCGCGCCACCGCCAGCAGCCCGTCGACCATCCGCGACAGCCTGGCCACCTCCTCCTGCGCGCCGGCGAGTTCGGTGGCGAGCGGATCCTGCGTCTCCTGGACGAGCACGTCGAGGCGCAGCCGCAGCGCCGCGAGCGGGGTGCGAAGCTGATGCGAGACGTCGGCCATCATCGCCTGGTGGCCGCTGATCAGCGTCTCCAGTCGCGCGGCCATCCGGTTGAAGTTCACCGCGAGCCTGCGTGCCTCCACCGGGCCGGATCCGGCGGGCGCCCGCACCTCGAAATCGCCGTCCCCGAGGTGCTGCGCCGCAGCCGCGAGCGCGCCGAGCGGCCGGCTCACCCAGCGGGCAAGCGTGGTGGCGATCAGCGCCGCGGCCAGCAGCCCGGCGGCGGAGACCAGCACGAGCCAGGCCCGCAGGACGGCGAGCCGGTGGTCGAGCGCCTCGGTGGACCTTGACAGGACCACCGTGCCGAGCCTGGCCGAGCCCGCGTCATTGGTCACCGGGGTGAAGACCGCCAGCCGTTCTGGGGTGGGCACGGCCCGGGCTCGCCGGTCGGCGCGCGCCTGCCTGAGCATCGCGGGCGTGACGCCCGGCACCGGCTGAGCGCCGGCGACCCGGCGGCCCGCCGCGTCGTAGACGGCCACGACGTCGCCCCGGCGCCTGAGCCCCGTGATCGACCTGACCAGCGCCGAGCCGGTCGAGTGATCGGCGAGGAACTCCTCGGCGACGCTCGAGACCGTCGCCGAGGCCGCGACCGTGTCGTCGCGGAAGCCGTGCCGGTCCTGGCTCGCGGTCAGCAGCCCGAGCGGGACGGCGACCACGCCGAGCAGCACCGCGACGAGCGCGATGACGGTCAGCGCGATTCTGCGCGCCATCAGACCTCGCCGAGCCTGAAACCGCGGCCGTAGGCCGTCTCGATCAGGCCGGGCACCCCGAGCTTGCGGCGCAGCGCGGCGACATGGACGTCGAGCACCTTGGTCGGCCCGTACCAATGCGAGTCCCAGGCCGACTCGAGCACCTCCTGCCTGCTCACGACCCGGCCCGGATCGAGCGCGAGGCATTCGAGTATGTCGAACTCCTTAGGTGTCAGCGCGACGTCGTGCCCGTTGACCGTCACCTTCTTGGTGCGCAGGTCGACGGTCAGCGGGCCATGCCTGATCAGCTCGCCGCCCGGCCGCACGCGCCGCAGTACGGCCCGGATCCTGGCCTGGAGCTCGGCCAGCCCGAACGGCTTGACCAGGTAGTCGTCGGCGCCCGCGTCGAGCGCGTTGACCCGGTCGGACTCCTCGCCGTACGCGGTGACGACGATAATCGCCGCGGCCGATCGCTCCCTGAGCTTCCGGCAGACGTTCACCCCGTCTCCGTCGGGCAGTTCGAGGTCGAGCAGGACCACGTCGGGGATGGCGTGCGCGAGCGCGGCTCCGCCGGTCGTCACGTGCTCGACTTGGTAGCCGCCCCTGGTCAGGCCGCGGACGAGCTGGGTGGCGATGCCTTCGTCGTCCTCGACGATGAGCACGGTGGGGCCCGACCCTGACGCGGCAGGCTCGGCTGGAGCTGGTAGTGCGGTCATGCCACAGAGGTTAGGGCAGCCGGAAGGCGGCGGCGGGACCTACTCGGCGGGAAACCCCGCGGGCGGCCTTGGCACGCGCACAGCTTGATGCAGGCCGAACCCCCAGTTGAGCAGCCGGGTCGCGTCCGTGAAGATCGCGCCGGTCTTCGTCGGCGCGCTGTCCAGCACCACGCCGATCAGCGTCCGCTTGCCGTGGATCGCCTCGAACAGCAGGCACTCCCCGGCGTCAGGTGTCCAGCCGGTCTTGATCCCGATCGCGCCGGGATACTGACCGAGCAGCAGGTTGGTGTTCAGCCACAGGTAACGGCCGTGGCGGCGGGCGGCGGCCAGTATGTAGCGCCGGTGCCCGACGACGGTGCGGATGACGGGCTGCCGCATCACCGCCTCGCCGAGCAGCAGCAGGTTCCGAGGGGTGGACACATCGGAGGACGCCAGCCCGTCGAAGTTGGTGAAATGCGTCCTGACCAGGCGGAGCCGGCGTGCGGTCGCATTCATCTTCCGCACGAACGCGGTCGAACCCGGGCCGAAGCTGTCGGCCAGCGCCATGGCGGCGTCGGCTCCTGAGGGCAGCAGCATGGCGTAGAGCAGCTGCCTGGCGGTCAGGACATCGCCGGGACGCAGGCCCGCGCTGGTCGCGCCGTGGTCCCTGGCGTACTGCTCGTCGGCCGCGGTGATCCTGATCCGCCTGCCGAGGTGCCCGGATCGCGCGACCACGAGCGCCGTCATCACCTTCGTGATACTCGCGATCGGCCGCGGGCTGTACTGCCTGCGCCCCCAGAGCTGCCTGCCGGTGCTCGCGTTCGCGATCTCCGCGGCACGCGCGGCGATGGACCGCGGCGGATTCGCCTGGGCGCGGGCGGGGTGAGCGACTGGCCTGGCGGCGTGCCCGCTCGCCTGGCTGGCCGCCGCGGGAGCGGCCGCCTGGCCGGCCAGGCCGACGGCGGCAGCGACCGCAAGGCAGCCGATCGCGGGCGCCGCGCGGCGGAACGGGCGTGACCGGGACATGGCACTCCTGGGGGTCGGGTCAGGACAGGATGGCAGGCACGGCCGGGCCGGGCAATACCGTCCGCAGCTACCAGCCTGCGGGCAGCGGCATCCCCTCCGTGTACCCGGCCGCGCTCTGGGTCCCGACGACGGCGAGCTCGTGCAGCTCGGCCAGGGTGCCGGCACCGGCGTAGCTGCAGGCACTGCGCAGCCCCGCGATGATCGCGTCGATCAGATCCTCGACGCCGGGCCGCACCGGATCGAGGTACATCCGCGAGCTCGAGATGCCCTCCTCGAACAGCTCCTTGCGCGCGCGCTCAAACGGCGAGTCCGCCGCCGTCCGCAGCCGGACCGCCCGGGCCGAGGCCATGCCGAAGCTCTCCTTGTAGAGCTTGCCCTGCGGGTCACGGTAGACGTCGCCCGGCGATTCGCAGGTGCCCGCGAACCAGGAGCCGATCATCACGCTGGACGCCCCGGCCGCGAGCGCGAGGGCCACATCCCTCGGATGCCTGACGCCGCCGTCCGCCCAGACATGCCTGCCGAGCCTGCGGGCCTCGGCCGCGCATTCCAGCACCGCGCTGAACTGCGGCCGGCCGACTCCCGTGCGCATCCTGGTCGTGCACATCGCGCCCGGGCCGACGCCGACCTTGACGATGTCGGCGCCCGCCTCGATCAGGTCGGCGGTTCCCGCCGCGGTGACCACGTTGCCCGCCACGACCGGCACGGCGGGCGACACCGACCGCACGGCCTGCAGGGCCCAGATCATCTTGTCCTGGTGCCCGTGCGCGGTGTCCACGACCAGCAGGTCCGAGCCGGCGTCAAGCAACTGCTTGGCCCGTCCGGCGACGTCGCCGGTGATGCCGAGTGCCGTGCCGACCCGCAGCCGGCCCGTGGAGTCTGTTGCCGGCTGGTAAATGGTTGCCCGGAGCGCGCCGGTCCTGGTCAGGATGCCGACGCACCTGCCGTCCTCGCCCACCACCGGCGCCAGCTTGTGCCGCCCCGCCTGCAGCAGGCCGAACGCCCGCTCGGGGTCAACTCCGGCCGGCAGCGTGAGGAGGTCGGACGACATCACCTGGCGCACCTGGGTGAACCGGTCCACCCCGGTGCAGTCGGCCTCGGTGACGACGCCGACCGGCCGCCCGTCCGCCATGACGACGATGCCGCCGTGCGCGCGCTTGAGCAGCAGGCTGAGCGCGTGCCCGGTCGTCGCGTCCTGGCCGAGCGTCAGCGGGGTGTCGTAGACCAGGTCGCGGCTCTTGATCCAGGCGATGACCTCGGCAACCACTCCGACCGGTATGTCTTGCGGCAGCACCGCGAGCGCGCCGCGTCGGGCGACCGTCTCGGCCATCCGGCGGCCAGCGACCGCGGTCATGTTCGCGACCACGACCGGGATCGTGGTGCCGCTGCCGTCCATCGAGACGAGGTCGACATCCGTCCTCGAGGTCACCGCCGACCGGCCGGGTACCAGGAAGACGTCACTGTAGGTGAGGTCACAGGTTGGCTCATTGATGAAGCGCACCTAGCGATTGTGCCTGCCCGCGCGTGCGGGCGGCGTCAGGAGCCGAGAACCTGGCGCAGGTAGCCGTTGCCGAACCGGCGCCCGGGGTCGAGTTTGTCGCGCAGCGCGGTGAAGTCGGCGAATCTCGGGTACGCCGCGCGCAGGTATTCGGCGTCCTTGGTGTGCATCTTGCCCCAGTGCGGTCTGCCGCCTGCCGCGGTCATGATCGCCTCGGTCTCGCGGAAGTACTCCTCGTGCGATGCCGGGTGATACACGTGGAACGCGAGGTACGCGCTGTCCCGGCCGCTGGCAGTGGACAGCCAGAGGTCGTCGGCAGGCGCGATCCGCACCTCGATCGGGAAGCTGATCCGCCAGTCCCTGCGGCGCAGCAGATCGCGTACCTCGCCGAGCACGTCGGTCAGGTGCGCACGCGGAATGGCGTACTCCTGCTCCTTGAACCTGACCCGTCTCGAGCTAGTGAAGACCTTGTACGGCACGTCGGTGTAGCTGCGCGCGCTCAGCGCCCGGCTGGCCGACGAGTTCACCTTCGGTATCGCGGCTGGCACCAGGTAGCCGAGGCGGCAGGCGGCGCCGAACACGGAGTTCGACAGGAACTCGTCGTCCAGCCAGCGCCGCCACCTGGGCAGCGGCCTGGCCGGGCCCGGCGACCGGTTGTTGCGCTTGGTCAGGCAGCCCTCGCTGTGGGGGAACCAGTAGAACTCGAAATGTTCGTTTTCGGCGGTCAGCTCGGGCAGCCTGGAGATGACCTCGGACCAGGTCATCGGCTCCTCGCGCGCGGTGAGCAGGAACAGCGGCTCGGCCCGCAGCGTGACGGCCGTCAGCAGCCCGAGCGCGCCGAGCCCAACCCGCGCGGCGTCGAACAGGCCGGACCGGGGATCGTCGGCAGAGCAGGTGACGATGCTGCCATCGGCGAGCACCATTTCGAGCCCGGCGATCTGCGCGGCCATGCTGCCGCTTGAGCGTCCGGTGCCGTGGGTGCCGGTCTGCGTCGCGCCCGCCACCGTCTGCGCCTGGATGTCGCCCATGTTGGTCAGCGAGAGGCCGCGAGCGCGGAGTTCGGAGTTCAGCCGGTACAGCGGGCAACCGGCCTCCACGGTTACCAGGCCGGCCTGCGTGTCGACCGACCTCACAGCGGTCAGCCCGGCCGGGCTGAGCAGCACGCCATCAGTGCAGGCGGTCGGGGTGAAGGAGTGCCCACTGCCGCGCATCCTGATCGGCAGTCCCGCCGCGGCGGCCTTGGCGACCTCATCGGCAACCTCGGCTGCCGACCGTGGCGTGCGCACCATGGCCGGGCTGGCCGTGACGTTGCCGGCCCAGTTTCGCCAGGTAGGCGCGTCGTGGCCGGTCATGGCTCGATGTCCGGCTGCACGTCGCCACCTCCG
Source organism: uncultured Actinomycetota bacterium (assembly GCA_963720595.1). GTDB lineage: Bacteria > Actinomycetota > Actinomycetes > Streptosporangiales > Streptosporangiaceae > Chersky-822. The sequence goes on from CAVRFY010000002.1 coordinate 1,788,902, forward strand.
ATGCTGCTGGTTTGCCCGTCCTGCTCGGTGCGCAGCCTGGGCAGTCCGACCACGCAGATCAGCACGCCGACGGCGCCGCAGGCGGCCGCGACGGCGAAGCTCCACCGCGCGCCGTGCGCGTCGATGATATGGCCGGCCAGCGCCGAGCCGAGTGCCACGCCGACCGAGATGGTAGAGCTCAGCCAGGCCATCGCCTCGGTCCGCCGGTGCGGCTGAGCCTGGCGCTCCAAGATGGCGTACCCGGCCATCAGCGTCGGCGAGATCGCCAGGCCGGCGACGAAACCGACGGCGTCCAGCGCAAGCAGCCCGGGGACAGCCCAGAATGTCGACACGCCGAGCACGGTGATGGCGGCGGTGATGGTGAACCGGCGGCCGACCGGCGCCCGCCAGTGCCGTGACCCGTACCACAGGCCGCCGACCGCGCTGCCGAGCGCGAACGTGCCGAGGATCAGGCCGGCCACCGGCCGGTGCCCGAGTTCGGTGGCGAAAGCCACGGTGCTGAGGTCGATCGAGGAGAACATCGCCCCGATCAGCAGGAACGCAGGCGCTAGCGTCGCCAGTCCGGCAGCGGGCAGCCGGCGCCTGGCAGCCAGGCCGGCCGCGCCCGGCACCGGCCTCGGCCTCGGCGCCGGCTCGGTCCTGCGTTGCAGGGCGAACACCACGGTCCCCGCGATGCACAGCAGGCTGGCCGTGACGATGCCGGACGCCGGGGAGAACTGCGTGGCCAAGACGGTCACCAGGGCTGGCCCGATCACGAAGATCAGCTCGTCGTTGACCGACTCGAGCGCGAACGCCGTGTGCAGCCTGCGCTCGTCGCCGTCGACCAGCATGCTCCACCTGGTCCGCACCATGGAGCCGGTCGACGGCATCGACGCTCCGGCCAGAACTCCGGTGACCAGCAGCGTCCACAGCGGCGCGCTCAGCTCGGCACAGGCGATGAACACCGCGCTGCTGAGCGCGAAGACGGCTGACTGCGCGAGGAGCACGCGCCGCTGCCCGAACCGGTCGGCACGCTGGGCGATGAACGGCCCGAACACCGCGTAGCCGATGGAGCCCGCGGCCGCGACCGTTCCGGCCAGGCCGTATCTGCCGGTCAGCAGGGCGATCAGCAGGACGGTGCCGAGCCCGTACATCGACATCGACATCCGGCCGACGAAACCGGCCGAGGAGAACGCCAGAGCACCTGGGGTGCGCAGCAGCTCCAGGTAAGAATTGCGGCCGGAGCCCGCGCGATCAACCCCGGCGCCGCGCCCCGCACGCAGCTGCGTCATCGCCGACCTCCCCACCTGACCGTATAGGGTACGGCGAGGTATTTGTTCCATCGGGCGCGGGCAAAGCGGCCGCCTGACAATGGTCTTCGGATCGGCGGCGCGGTTAGCATGGGGATCGACATGGGATCGTGGCTGAAGCGCGTCTGCCGCCGTGCGGATCCGACGTACCTCCGGGCGGCAGCGGCAGCCGTGAGGGCAATACCCAGATCCGCGCTCATCGCCGGCGTAGCGGTCCTGGCCGGCCTGCTTGTGATAGTTGCGCTGACCGCGGGCGGCGTGCAGGCGCGCTCGAGCGAGCCGGGCCGGGTGGGCTCGATCCCGGTCGGCACGGCCGGCGGCGGGCCGTCTGCCGGCGCGTCGGGGACCAGCCGGGGACGCCGGGAGCAGCCCGACGACCAGCCCCGGGGTCGGGCTGACCGGCGCCTTCAGCGGCATTGTCCTGCCCGACCTGCTGGTCGTGATGCCGAGCGGCCTGACCGGGCCAGACGTCGCGGCGCTGCACGCGATCGGCGGCGTCAGGAAGATGATCACATTCGACGGGGCGCAGATCACGGTGAACGGCATGCCCGCGAGCGTGATCGGAGTCAGCCCTGGTCAGTTCCGGTCCTGGGTGCCGTTGCGGGCGGCGTCCGACGAGCCGCTGTGGGCCAGGCTGGCCACCGGCGATTTTGTCGCGTCGGGCCAGGCAGCGCGCAGGCTCGGGCTGGCCGCGGGCGGCAGCTACCGGCTCGCCGCGCAATCGGCCGTCGACATCGGTTACGCGGGCTCGGCCGGGCTCAAGATCGCGGGAGTCGACCTGCTGGTCAACCAGGCGGTGTCCCGTCGGCTCGGGCTCGTGCACCGGGTCGCGGCGCTGATCAGCGCGCCGGGACCGAGCATCGCCACGCTGACCGCACGGGTGCGCGAGGTCCTCGGCGCGAATGCCAGGATCGTCGACCTTCGGGGGAGGCGGCCGGCCGCGCACGTCAGGCCCGTCCAGCCAGCCCAGATCACCAGCTACCTGCAGCTGTTCCAGGCATCGGCGGCTAAGTACTGCCCGGCGATGTCGTGGACGATACTCGCGGCGATCGGGCAGATCGAGAGTGCCGACGGGCAGAACATGGGCCCGTCCAGTGCCGGCGCACTCGGCCCCATGCAGTTCCTGCCGTCCACCTGGGCCGAATGGGGGATCGACGGGTTCGGGCCGCCTGGCCCGCCGGACATCATGAACCCGTTCGACGCCGTGCCGTCGGCGGCCAGGATGCTGTGCGCCGACGGCGCCTCGGCCGGCACCCAGGATGGCCTGCGCCGGGCGATCTTCGCTTACAACCATGCCGACTGGTACGTGAATGAGGTGCTGGCGCTGGCCGGCCGGTACGCGGCCGAGTATCACTAGGGGGGCGGCGCCGGTCAGCCCGCGGCGGAGAGCCGCCGGGCGTCGGACCGGCCTGGCCTGATTGGATGGCGGCATGTCGACAGACGCCGCGTTTCTGCTCGTCTCCTTCGGCGGCCCCGAGGGCCCCGGCGATGTCATGCCGTTCCTGCGCAACGTCACCGCGGGCCGGAACGTGCCTGAGCACCGGCTCGCCGAGGTGGCCGAGCACTACTACCGATTCGGCGGCGTCAGCCCGATCAACGCGCAGTGTCGTGAACTGGCAGCCGCCATCGAGAGGGATTTCGCCATTCGCGGCATCGACCTTCCCGTTTACTGGGGCAACCGCAACTGGCACCCTTACCTGGCCGACACGCTGCGGCAGATGGCCGGCGACGGAATCAGGACCGCGATCGCGTTCGCGACCTCGGCCTATAGCTCATTCTCGAGTTGCCGACAGTACCTGGACGATATCGACCAGGCTCGCGCCGCAGTGGGCGGCAACGCGCCCAGAGTCGTTAAGATCCCGCCGTACTTCCGCCACCCTGGCTTCGTCTCGGCCTTCACCGAGGCCGCCGCCCGGGCGCTGGCGACATTGCCCGAGGCGAGCAGGAACAGCGCAGACCTGATCTTCACGGCGCACAGCATCCCCGAGTCGATGGCCGCCGTCAGCGGACCAAGCGGGGGAGCCTACCCGGCCCAGTTGGCCGAGGTCGCCCGACGCGTCGCCGGTGGGCTCGGCCGGGATGCCTGGCGGCTGGTCTACCAGAGCCGCAGCGGGCCGCCGGCCGTGCCCTGGCTGGAGCCCGACATCAATGCCTGTCTCACCGACCTGGCCATGGCAGGCTCGCCCGGCGCCGTCGTGGTGCCGATCGGCTTCGTCAGCGATCACATGGAGGTCATCTACGACCTCGACATCCAGGCGGCGGGTACCGCGCGCGAACTGGGCCTGCCGATGGCGCGGGCGGCGACGCCGGGCACCGACCCCGGGTTCGTTGCCATGATCTCCGCGCTGACCGCCGAGTTCGCGTCGAACCCGCCCGCCCAGGCGGCCGCGATTCTGGGACCCGACGCGGCGGCATTCTGCGGCGAGCGATGCTGCGGCGCCGCTCCCGGCAGGCCGGCCAGCCGGACCGCGGCCGCCTCGTGAGCGGATCAGGGGCGGACCTGGTGCCCGGCCCGTCGGAGTGGCACGACCTGCTGGCGCTGGCCGTCGCCGCGGCCTGCACGGCCGGGCGGATGCTCGCCGAGCGGCACGGGCGACCGACGGTCGTCAGCACCAAGACCAGCCCGACGGACGTCGTGACCGAAATGGACCAGGCGGCGGAGCGGCTGATCAGGCGCGAGATTTTGGCCCGGCGGCCACAGGACGCGATCCTGGGCGAGGAGGGCGGGCAGACCGGAGGAGACGCACCCGTCCGGTGGATCGTGGACCCGCTCGACGGAACCGTGAACTATCTGTACGGCCTGCCCGACTGGGCGGTCAGCATCGCGGCCGAGGCCGCAGGCCAGGTCGTGGCCGGAGCGGTGTGCGTGCCACGCAGAGACGCGGTATTCTGCGCGGTGCTCGGCGCGGGCGCCTGGCGGGCCAGCCTGGCCGGGCAACCCGATCCATTCCGTCCCGCGGGCCATGGGCCAGGCCAGGTTCTGGCCGGCCAGGAGCCGCTGTCCTGCAACGACGATGTCCCGCTCGCGCGGGCTCTCGTCGCGACGGGCTTCGGCTATGAACGCGGCCGCCGCCAGGTGCAGGGGCAGGTGCTTAGCGCTGTGCTGCCGCGGGTAAGGGACATCCGGCGCAACGGAGCCTGCGCGGTCGACTTGTGCTCGGTGGCCGCTGGGAACGTGGACGGGTACTTCGAGCGTGGCGTGCAGTACTGGGATATCGCGGCGGGTAGCCTGATCGCCCGCGAGGCAGGGGCAGTGGTCGGCGGGCTGGCCGGGAAGCCGGCTGGTTCTTCGATGACGATAGCGGCGGGGCCTGCGGTCTTTCATGAACTGCACGACTTGCTTGCGGGCCTGGATGCCGAGCGCGATGCCTGACTGACGTGCCCTCTGGGTGCTGATTGAGCTAGCGCAAGTAGGCACGGATGGGCGGATGCGGTAGTTAACAGTGATCTAAGAGTAAATCGGCGCGACACGAATCGCCGCCGAGGTCGGCTGCGTGTACCTCGGACGGGGACGTGACAGAATTCCCCGCCGGATTCGGGCACAACCACGGCCTCGAAAGCGTTGCACTCGCGCGACGACATTTTAACGATGGAGGAGTTAGGCCACCATGGCTACCGACTACGACAGCCCAAGGAAAACTGACGAGGAGCTGACCGAGGACAGCCTGCAGGAACTTCAGGCCCGCAGGATGGATAAGTCGTCGACCTCAATCGATCTCGACCCGGATGATGTTGCCGAGTCGCTGGAGCTGCCCGGGGCTGACCTGTCGAATGAGGAGTTGTCATTCCGGGTGATCCCGCGGCAGGCCGATGAGTTCACTTGCTCGAGCTGCTTCCTTGTGCACCACAGGAGTCAGCTTGCCGAGACACGCAAGGGCGAGCCGATTTGCCGGGAGTGTGCCGCCTAGACTCCGGGCATCCCCGATGGCCGGCCCCGCGCGCCAGCGCGGCTCCGGCCGGTTAGCCCCGCTGCCAGCAGGCTCGCTCGGCGCTGCGCGGGTCGTCTTGGACGCTGCCGCCGCCCGAGTCGAAGACCCGGACTGGGCGGCTAACGGCGAACGCGGGCCAGCCAGGGTCACCGGTGGCCGCGAACCCGGTCCAGGCCGCGTGCATATCAGCCGCTACGTCGTGCGGCGCGTCAGACCCGGCGACCAGATCGGCTCCTTCGGCAGACAGGTTGTCGAACACGAACGGAACCTCGAGCCCATGCCCGGCCCCGACCTGCGGGTGCCGCCAGGCGAACTCATAGAGATATGTCGGCGCCGGGCCGTCGGCCCTGGCCTCAGCGACCGCGATGGCCGGCAGCAGGAAGAACCGGTCGGTCAGCAGCGCGGCGAGCAGGTCACCGGCCGAGGCCCCCGGCCTGTTCGCCCGGTATGTGTCGACAACCCTGTCACTGGCGCCGACGCCGCCAGCCATGCTCGCCAGCACCTCCTCCGTCACCAGGCCGGCCATGCCTGACGGGACGAGGAACGTGCGGAATTCATCGGAGTTGGTCCCGATGATCAGCGGCACCGCCCGGCCGCTGCCTGCCGCGATGCTGGCGAGCGGATGCTCGGGCAGCGTGTCGCCGTCGATCACCGGGATGAACGGCATCGTGCTCGCCACGATGCTGGCCCCGAACCTGGCCGGGTCGGGGCTCGCGGCCAGCGCGTCGCGGACCGCGGCCTGAGCGGCGAGCAAGGCGGGCAGCTCGGCCGCCGCCAGGCGGGCCGTCAACTCGGCGTCCGGCTCACTGCCGAGCGCCCGGGCCAGTTCCGCGGTGACCAGTGCCGCATCGCCGGGCGCGGCCGCTGCCTGCGCGGCTCCGCTCTGGGCGATGGCCCGCTCGAATAGACCGGCCGCCCGCGGCATCGCGAGCAGCGTGATGACGCTCATCGCGCCGGCTGACTCGCCGAAGACCGTTACATTCGCCGGATCGCCGCCGAATGCGCTGATGTTGTCCCGCACCCACTCCAGCGCAGCGATCTGGTCGAGCAGGCCCCGGTTCGCGGGGGCGCCGGGGAGCAGGGCGAATCCGTCGATGCCCAGGCGGTAGTTGACACTGACCAGCACGACGCCGTCCCTGGCGAACGCGTGCCCGTCATACAGCGCGATCGCGGAGTTGCCGTTGGCGAACGCGCCGCCGTGAATCCAGACCATCACCGGCAGGCCTGACCCGTCCGGGTCGGGGGTCCAGACGTTCAGGTTCAGCCAGTCGTCGCCTGCGATGTTGGGCTCGGCGAACAGCGTGTCGAAGGGCGGGGGATAGTCCGGCTTGGGTGGCGTGGCCCCGAAGGCGATCGCGTCCCTGACCCCGCTCCACGGCTCTGGCGGCACCGGCCCCTGGAACCGCAGGCGGCCCGTCGGGCTTGCGGCGTAAGGAACGCCGAGGAAGCTGGCAACGCCGTCACGGACCTGGCCGCGCACCGTTCCGTACTTGGTCTGGATGGCTGGGACCATGCATCCGAGCCTGCCATAGATCTCCGTGCGCCGGGCGCGGCAGCATCGGGACAGCCCGGCCCGCTGCGGCTGGCCGCCCCGGCCGCGAGCATCATGAAGGCTATGGGGCAGGACTCTCGCGGAACCCGGCCCAGGCCGGCTGGCCGGGTGGCGCGTCCGCCCGTGGCGGCGCTCGTGCCTGTGCGTCGTCCTGGCGGGCCTTGCCCTGGCCGGCTGCTCCAGGGGCAGCACGCCCGCGGGGATCGGGCTGCAGCCGACCGGGTCGCCGACGTCCGGCCAGGCCGTCAGCGTGCCGCGGCCCCGGCACACCGTGGTCGTGGTCTTCGAGAATCATGGCTACAGCAGCGTGATCGGCAGCGGGCAGGCGCCGTACATCAACTCGCTTGCCCGGGCAGGTGCGCTGTTGACGCGCTCCTACGCGATCACGCATCCGAGCGAGCCGAATTACCTCGCGCTGTTCTCGGGCAGCACGCACGGCATCACCAGCGACCAATGCCCGACATCGCTGCACGCGCCCAACCTCGCCGCCGACCTGATCGCCGCGGGCTTTAGCTTCACCGGATACGCCGAAGGGCTTCCCGCGCCGGGATCAGAGGTATGCGGGCTAGGCAATTACGCACGCAAGCACGCGCCATGGACCGATTTCGCCGGACTTCCCCGGGCGGCTGGCCAGCCATTCAGCAATTTCGGACCGGCTGGCTATTCCGCGCTGCCGACCGTGTCGTTCGTGATCCCCGACCTGTGCCACGACATGCACGACTGCTCGGTTGGCACGGGCGACACCTGGCTCCGCGTTCACCTGGCCGGCTATGCCCGCTGGGCGATGACCCACGACAGCCTGCTGATCGTGACCTGGGACGAGGACGACGGCGGCAGCGCGAACCGGATCGCGACGATCTTCGCGGGCCAGCAGGTCCGCCCTGGCCGGTACCGTTCCCAGGTCGACCACTACAACGTGCTGCGGACCATCGAGCAGGCGTACGGCCTTCCGTACCGGGGCCAGGCCGCCACGCACTACCCGATCACCGGGATCTGGCGCCGTTCTGGCTAGATGATGGGGAGCGCCGCGATGATGGGAGCGCAGCGGCGGGCGGCAACCGGGGCAGGGAGGGTGCATGTCGGGATATGCGGACGTGATCTTCGGGGGCGGCGCGGTCTACACGGCCAATTCCGGCGGCAGCCGCCTGATCCCGGCATCGGAGGCCGACGGCCGGCCCGTCACCGCGGTCGCGGTCCGCGACGGCGGCATTGTCGCGGTCGGAACCGAGGGTGACGACAGCCTCGCGGACCTGAAGGGCCCGGCGACCGAGACCGTCGACCTGCGCGGGCGAGCGCTGCTGCCAGGATTCCAGGATGCGCACGCCCATCCCGCATTCGCGGGAGTCAGCATGGTCGGCTGCAACCTGATCGGCGCGGCCACCCTGGCGGAAGCGGCAGCCAGGATCACGGCCTACGCCGCGGCGCATCCGGACCAGGAATGGATCTCGGGCAGCGGCTGGCGGATGGAGTGGTTCGAGCGCGGTAACCCGAGCCGGCACCAACTGGACGCCCTGACCGGGGGCCGGCCCGCGTTCCTGCTCAACCGGGACTTGCACGGCGGCTGGGCCAGCACCAGGGCACTCGAGCTGGCCGGGATCGATGCGCGCACCCCCGACCCAGGCGACGGCAGGTTCGAGCGCGAGGATGACGGCGCGCCGCAGGGAACGGTCCATGAGGGCGCCGCGGATCTCGTCGGCGCATTCGTGCCGAAGCCGACGTTCGACGACCGGCTGGCCGGGCTGCTGCTCGCGCAGCGGCACCTGCACGAGCGCGGGATCACGGCCTGGCAGGACGCGATCGTCGGGTCATATCTCGGCTCCCAGGACCCGCTCCCCGTCTACCTGGCCGCCGCCGAGTCAGGCCAGCTCACCGCGCGGGTGCAGGGCGCGCTGTGGTGGGAGCGGAGCCGGGGGGCCAACCAGATCGACGAGTTGCGCGGCAGGCGCGAGGCCGGGCAGGCCGGCCGGTTCCGCGCGAACACCGTCAAGATCATGCAGGACGGCGTCGCCGAGAATTTCAGCGCCGGGATGCTCGAGCCCTACCTCGATGCGTGCGGCTGCCAGACGGCCGGCCGCGGCCTGTCCCATGTCCCCGCCGATGAATTGCGCGCGCACGTGACCGCGCTCGATGCGCTCGGATTCCAGGTGCACTTCCATGCCATCGGCGACCGGGCTGTCCGCGAGTGCCTGGACGCGGCGGCCGCCGCGCGCGCGGCCAACGGCAGCAACGACCACCGGCACCACATCGCCCACATTCAGATCGTGCATCGCGATGACGTGCCGAGGTTCGCCAGACTTGGCGTGACAGCCAACATGCAGGCGCTCTGGGCCGCGCATGAGCCGCAGATGGACGAGCTCACGATCCCGTTCCTCGGCCCCGAGCGCTCCGGGCGGCAGTACGTCTTCGGCGACCTGCTGCGCTCGGGAGCCCGGCTTGCCGCGGGCAGCGACTGGGCAGTGAGCAGCGCGAATCCGCTCCGCGCGATCCACGTCGCGGTGAACAGGTCGCTGCGCGGGTCGGCCGGCGCCGAAGCTGAGCCGTTCCTGCCTGATCAGGCGCTCGAGCTTGGCGAGGCGATGGCCGCCTACACGATCGGGTCGGCGTTCGTGAACCACCTGGATGACGTCACCGGCTCGGTCGAGCCCGGCAAGCTCGCCGACCTGGTCGTGCTCGACCGGGACCCGTTCGCTGGCCCCGCGGCGGAGATCGCCGACACGAAGGTACTGGCGACGTTCGTCCAGGGCGCGGCCGTCTACCGGGCCTCCGCGCTCGGCTGACGCCGGTATGTCGGCGGCTGATGACACCATGAGCCGGTGACGAATGCGGGTGCCGGCCTGGTCGCGGAGTGGTGCGCGGCCCAGTTGCTCTCCGGTCCGCCGGCCAGGACGCCTTCGGACGTGGTCCGCCGGCTGCTCGCGGTGCAGGGGCAGGACCCGCGCGGCGCGAGGCTGGCGATCAGGGCCCGGTCGACTGGGCTGACCGCCGCCGATGTCGATCATGCCCTGACCGCTGAACGCTCGCTGCTGATCACCTGGCTGTGCCGCGGGACGCTGCACCTGGTCGCCGCGGAGGACTACTGGTGGCTGCAGCTGCTCACCACCCCGCCGATGCGGGCCGCCGTCGCGCGGCGGCTGGCCCAGGAGGGCGTATCGGCCGGCGACGCGGATAAGGCCGTCGCGACCATTGACGCGTCGCTGGCCGACGACGGGCCGCTCACCAGGGCCCAGCTGGGTGACCGGGTCGGCGCGGCCGGTGTGCGCACCCAAGGCCAGGCGCTCGTGCACCTGCTGGCCAGCGCATCGATCCGTGGCCTGATCGTCAGGGGGCCGATGATCGACCGGCAGCACGCGTTCGTCAGGGTCAGCGACTGGCTCGGCGCGCAGCCCGTCGCGTTCGGGCCTGGCCGGTTCGATCGCGGCGTCGCGCTCGCGGAGCTCGCCAGGCGGTACCTGGCCGGTCACGCCCCCGCGAGCGAGCGCGACCTGGCCAAGTGGGCCGGGCTGCCGCTGCGGGATGCGCGCGCGGGGCTGAGCGCAATCGCCGCCGAACTGCGCGACCGCGACGACGGGCTCGCCGAACTGGCGCCGGGCCACGCCAGGCCGGCAACAACCGGCCCCGGCACGCCCGAGCTTCCGCCGCCCAGGCTGCTCGGGTCGTTCGATCCGCTGCTGCACGGCTGGGTCGAGCGAGAGCCTGTGCTCGGCCAGGCGAAGAACATTGTGACGGTCAACGGCGTGTTCCGCCCGTTCGCCTTGGTGGACGGGCGGGCGGTCGCGACGTGGGGCCTGAGCGCGGGGCACGTGGCGCTGGTTCCGTTCGCGCCGCTGCCCGACTGGGTCGCCGCGGCGTTGCTGGCCGAAGCCGATGACGTGGTCAAGTTCCTTGGCTGAAGGCGGCCGGTCTCATCTCAGACCAGCGCGGCCAGCGCGACCATGTCATCGGCGATGATGTCGACTCCGGTCGGCGCCGACGGCGCCGCTCCCGCTGGGCCCCATTCGCGCGGACGGGGGACGAACGCGGTGCGCAGCCCGGCCTGCTGGGCGGCGGTCAGGTCAGCGGGGTGGCACGCGACCATCAGCACGCGGTCGGCCGGCACGTCGAAGTACCCGGGAACCAGCGCGTATACGCGCGGGTCCGGCTTATAAGTGCCGGCCAGCTCGGCGGAGAGTATGCAGTCGAACGGCAGGCCGGCCGACTTGGCCAGCCTGGTCAGCAGGCCCACGCCGCCATTGGACAGCGGCGTGAGGATGTGCCGCTCGCGCAGCGCCGCGAGCCCGGGGACGGTGTCGGGCCAGGGGGCGAGCCGGTGCCATGAGCGGACGAGCTCACGCCGTTCCGCGACGCCCAGCGCCGCAAGTCCGTGCTCGGAGATGACCTCGTCGAGCATCTCGGCATGCAGGATGTCCAGCGTGCGGAACGGCCGCTCGCCGGTCACGACCCGCGCCAGCGCCGGGTGATATCGGGACCGCCAGGCGTCGGCGATCGCGGCCCAGTCGGCGTCGATCCCGGCGGCGCCGCCGATCCTGGCCAAGGCGGCCGAGATGCTCGACCGCCAGTCGACCAGGGTCCCGAACACGTCAAAGGCGAGGATGTCAGCGTCCACGGCCGCCACGCTACCGAGCGAGAATTTCCCGGCGGGACTCAGGTCAGCCGGTGTACATCAGCGAGCCCGGCGTAGTCAGCAGATCGCCAGTCTCCAGCCAGGTCTTCAGGCCCGAGAGGATCATCGGCCAGCCGCCGTAGATCTGGTCGTTCGCTCCCTCGCGGAGCTGGTCGTGGGTCACGAGCAGCCGGCAGGAGTCCTGGACGGGCTCGATCTCCCAGGTGACCCGGGAAGCGCCCTCATGCTTCACGTCCTCGCTCCACAGGGCGGTCATCGTGTGGACGAGCCGCCGCGGCGGGTCGGCCTCGAGTACCTCGCCCTCGCCGAGCAGGCCGTCGGCCTGCGGCGAGCCCATCTGAAGCCGGGAGCCCGGCTTCCAGTCGGAGTTGACCGAGGCGCCGAAGTTGTACTTGGCCCTGATCTCGGGATCGGTGATCGCCTCCCACAGCCGCTCGGGCGTCGTCCGGATGTAGATCTCGAATACCTTCTCCATCTGCTTCTCCAGTTCTAGCTTGATCTCGCTGAGACCTGCCACCCACGGCTCGGCGTACTTGCTCACCCACCGGTCGTAGACCAGCCGGATCGGCACGGGGTTCAGGAAGTGGAGCTTCTCGCGGCCGCGCCGCCTGGCAACGACGAGCCCGGCCTCCTCGAGTTGCTTCAGGTGCTTCATCACGCCGAAACGCGTAATCGGAAAGCCCGCCTCCAGGGCGTTCAAGCTCTGGCCGTCCGCGCGGAACAGCTCGTCGAGCAGGGCCCTGCGGGTCGGATCGGCCAGAGCGCGGAACACCTCATCCATGCCCGCAACAATAGGTGACCTATTAGTCACATGTCAAGGACCGGCGGACCGGCGGACCGGCGGACCTGCGGACCGGTGCGATGGCCGCGCGCGGCGATCAGGGTCCTTCGGAACGCGGCCTGCGACTTTCGGCACTGGCTGCGCTGATATCTGCTCACCGACCATGTCATTGTCGGCCGGGCGAGTCGCTCGGGCCTGCCGGGCCGAGGGCAAGGGAGGTCGTCATGCGGCTCCTATCGCGGGTGCGCGTGCCCGGAGCGGCACTGGCAGCGGCATTGGTCGTCGTCTCGATCGGAGCGGCGCAGCCGGCTGGAGCGAGTTCTGCCGTTGGGGTCGCGCGGTCGGCTGGAGCGAGTCCTGCCGCGGGGGTCGCGCGGTCGGCCCTGGCGGCCGCCTCGGTCAGGACGCTCAAGGTCGGAATGAGCGGGCCGGATGTCACGGCGCTGCAACAGCGGCTCGCGGACCTGCGCTACTTCCCCGGCCCGATTGACGGCCAATTCGGCCAGTACACCCTCGAGGCTGTCTGGGCGTTCCAGGAAGTCCAGGGCATGCACGTGACCGGCGAGGTCGGGCCCCCGACGCGCACGGCGCTCGCCAATCCTCGCCAGCCGCACGTCCTGGCGCCGAGAGGCGGCAAGCTGCGCGTGGAGATCAACCTGCGGGCCAGGGTCCTGGTCCTGTACCGCTCCGCCAAGGTGGCGCTGATCAGCCACGTCTCGACCGGCGGCGGTTACTACTACTGCTCGCCGGGCGGCGGCTGCGGCTATGCGATCACCCCGACCGGGAACTTCAAGACGACCGTGTTCATGCCGGGCTGGGTCACGGTGCCGCTCGGCCAGATGTACAGCCCGGTCTTCTTCATCCGGACGTCCTACGCGATCCACGGCTCGGAGTCGGTGCCGCTGCAGCCTGCCTCACACGGTTGCGTCCGGATCCCCATGGACATCGCGAAGTTCTTCCACAATCTGGTTCCGACGTCGGGCTCGCCGGTCTACATCCGCCACCACGGGTGAGGCGTGGCGCCCAGCGAGACGAGCCGCTCGGTCGGTCAGACGCTCGGTCCGTCAGGCTCTGTGCGGCGCGGCCATTTCGCGCAGGCGCGCGTGCGCGCCGCCCATGACCGCCCCGCCGGGCAGGTACCGCTTGGGGATCTTCGCGATCGAGGTGTAGTTGACATCGACGACGTTGGCTAGCGGAGCCTCGACCGCCTGGCTAACCAGCTGGTACGCGTCCATCGTGTCCATCCCGAACTCGCTGGCCAGCCACAGCACGAGCTCGGTCTGGGCGATCCGGAACGCGTCCTCCAGCGGCCTCGCCGACCCTGCGGTCATGATGTAGCTGTCGTTCTCCAGCCGCGGCCACGGGCAAGGCGCGCCCTTGATCAGGTCGACGACCATCACCGTGTTCATCGCGGTCTCGACCGCCACCCCGCAGGTCTCGCCCTCGCCCTGGCGGGCATGGCCGTCGCCGAGCGAGAACAGCGCCCCCGCCACGTTCACGCCTAGGTAACAGGTCGTCCCGGCGGACATCTCCGGGGTGTCCATGTTGCCGCCGAAAGCATCGGGTACCAGGGAGCTGCGTGCCTCTAGGTTGGCCGGGGCAACCCCGACGGTGCCGTGCATCGGGTTCATCGGCAGGTCGACCGTGAAATCACCGTGCCGCGCGGTGAACCGGCAGGTGTGCCCGGCCCGGTCCAGCTGGTACATCCAGACCAATTCGGGCAGCGGCTCATTGAGCAGCGCGGTCAGGTGCGTGTTCGTCAGCGCGCCGAAGAGCGGGATCGTGGTCGACGCGCCCCAGTCCCTGGCCGGGGTGATCGAGACGAAGTGGATCGCGAGCGTGTCACCTGGCTCGGCGTCCTCGATGAAGAAGGGACCGGTCTGCGGGTTCACGAACGGGAATTCGCAGACCTCGGAGACCAGATCGTGCTCGCTGCGTACCCGGCCGAAGAACGCGTCCTCGGTGAATACGTCGAGCACGGCCGGGGTGCGGATCCTGGCGACCGGTGGCACGCCACCGAACGTCCACGCGTACTGGTCGGCCTCGGGCCGGAACGTGACGACTTCCAGGTCGGTCATGAAACTGTCCGAGGGGCCGGCGCGTCGGCCGGCTCCTCGTCCAGATGGATCAGCGCGACATCCGTGATGCGCTGACGATGACGCACATACAGGAACACAAGGTAGATGACGCCGAGGATCATCCAGATCGCTGAGGCGGGCCCCATGTAAGAGTAGGGCGTGCTCAGCGGCGTGATGAAGCTCAGGCCAGGAGCCTTGATCCCAGCCCCCGCCAGCCACGCGGGGATGAAGGCAGCGATCCCGAGCACCGGGATAATCAGGTGCGAGACGATGCTGAACCCGTGGGACCGCCGGGCGAAGTAACCGATACAGGCCACATTCATCACCAGGTAGATGCCGACCAGCAAGATCACTAGCGCGGTGGCGATCATGACAAACGCCGTCACCGGGTCGTAGGCGAAACCGAGCCCCAGCATGACGGCGAGGCCGATCACCGTGCCTGCCGCGATCGCGAGCACCGGCGAGCGGTGTCGGGCGCTGACCTCCGCGAACAGCGACGGGAAAGCGCGGACACGTCCCATGGCGAACGCGGTGCGGCTGGCGACGTTCACGCCGGCGTTGGAGTTAGCGAGGGTCGAATTGATGATCGCGAAGAAGACCAGCACCCAGAACAGGCCATAGAGGCCTCTGGCGACCCCCTCCCAGGACGCGCTGCCGGTGCCAGTGGTGAAGTTCGCGAACCTGCCGGGGCCGAACCCGACGTCGATAGCATAGGTCGTGAACACGTACAAGGCGCCGATAAGCAAAGTCGACAGCAGCACCGCGAGCTGCACGGTGCGCCGCGGGTTGCGGGCTTCCTCGGCAAGCGGCGCGGCGCTCTCGAAACCGAGGAACGCCAGGGTCGTGAAGACCGAGCCCGCGATGACTCCGGAGAGGCCGTGGTACTGGCCAGCCGGTGTGTACTTGTACGTGAAGACCGACAGCGTGTTGTGCCCGCCCGCGTGGAACACGAGCAGCACCGCCATGATCAGGAACACGGCGATCTCGAAGATGCCGAGGATCGTGCCAAGCCGCGCAGACGCACGGATGCCGAAGTACCCGACGGCGAACACGATCAGCATGCCGAGGATCGACCACGGCCACCATAGGTTGGCCGGCCAGCCGAACTCGGTATTGAGCGTGGCTGCCGTCGTGAAGCCGAGCTGGAGCAGCACCAGCGGCGCGACCAGCCAGCCGACCATGACGTAGGCCCAGGCGACCAGGAACCCCGCTGCCGGGTGGATGCCGCGGGCCGCATAGGTCGCCAGCGACCCGGCCGCCGGAATCTCCCCGGCGAGTTGGCTGACCGTCCAGGCCGTGAACAAGGATGCGATGAGGGCGAACACGACCGCCAGCGGAAGTGCGCCTCCCGCGAATGCGACTCCGGCCGGGATCGATGCCGCGATCGCGGCGCCCGGCGCCATGTCGGTGATGCTCTGGAACAAAACCTCGCGCAGTCCGATGGCATCGCGCCTAAGCCCGTGCCCGGCCGCTGTGCTGGTACCGGTATCGGCCACTGTCGCCTCCGTGGCTATTTGGGAGAGCTTGCGCCGATCATGTCACGGGACATGCCGCCCGACAACAGGCCGATCACGCGCTTACTCATGCAACTCGCACCTTATTGGTAACGGCAGCAACGGCGGAAACGTTCAGCGCCGTGGCGGCTGAGGGAGCAGAATTTGTGGCATGCGTCCAATGGACATGCCGCCGCGCCGCCCGTTAGCCAATGACCAGGACCGACTAGCCGGGCCAGATGCACCGGATCGGCCAGGTACGGGGGATCGGGCAGGTCGGCCGGCCGGCCGGGCCTGGGAGTGGCCAGGCTGGCCGGACGGCCGGGCGCGATCACCGGCGGATTTGCTCGATAACCTGCGACTTCGCCTGAGCGATCTAGCCGACAATCACCCCTCGCACCCACGCTCGCCGCGCGCGGCGAGTCGGCCGGACCGGGCCGAGCCCCGGGGTGAGCCTCGGGCTGACTATGAAGGGGCGCCTGATTTCCGGGACGGGGACTGGGCAGAGGCGGGGGACTGGGCAGAGGCGGGAGACTGGGCCGATGCCGGGGACTGGGCCGGGGCGGGAGACTGGGCCGATCCCGGGGACTGGGCCGGGGCGGGGAACAGGGCCGGGGCGGGGGACTGGGCCGGGGCGGGGGACTGGACGGAGGCCGGGGAACAGCCCCAGCGTGATGACCGGGCCTTGGCGGATGACCGAGCCGATGCGAGCAGCGATCTGCGGCCTGGCTGGATCGGTGATTTCATCCGCGCTGCGAGGTTGGACGACGGGGCAGTCGCGCTGACTGACGACGGCACGCTGGCCGCGCTTGATCTGCCTGGTTCGGGTGGTCAAGGCGACCCCTACCGGCCGTGGTTCATGGACGGCGAGCCGGGAGGCCCCTGGTGGGCAGCGGACGGCCTGTGGGGCTGAGCACTGAGTGCGCACCGGCCTACTAAACGGCCTGAGCCGGATGCTACTGGAGGACGCTCACCTTGCCGCTGACGTCGGCGGCCAGCCTGACGATGTCGCCGTCGACTAGCCGGACGTCCGTGCCGGGCAGCAGTCGGTCGTTGTTGACGAACGTGCCGTTCGTCGAGTTCTCGTCCCTGATCGAGGCGCGCCCTGAGTCGTCGACGGTGATCAGCGCGTGCCGGCGGGACACGTTCTCGCACTCGTCGAACGCGGCAGCGACGAGCGATTCCGCCGGGTCACGGCCGAGCAGGACGGACGTGCCGGCCGGTACCTCGACATTGCCGGCCGGGAAGCTGATCCGCAGCACGGCAGAGGAGATGAGCCGGCCGCTCTTTTCGGCCGACACGGCCTTCTGCGCGACGGTGATGGCCAGCGGCGGCTCGTCGGCGGACTGCACCCTGGGCAGGTTCGCTCCGCAGGTGAAGCAGATGAGATCGTCAGAGCCGACCTCGGTCGCGCAGTCCGGGCAGGTCCGCGTCACCATCACAGCATGCTCCTTCATCGATGATTGCGGGAGAATGTCCCGACCGACGCCATGTTCACAGCCTAGCGCCGCTCCAGATCCCGGCAGGTAGCATCGCTGCCGTGATCAGCTTCAGTCTCGACGATGAGCATGAGGCCCTGCGCAGCACCGTCATGGAGTTTGCCCGCGAGGTTGTCGCTCCTGTCATCGGCGGCTTCTATGAGCGTAACGAGTTTCCCTACGAGCTAGTTGCCGGCATGGGCAAACTAGGTCTTTTCGGTCTGCCGTTTCCCGAGGAGTACGGCGGGATGGGTGGCGACTACCTCGCGTTCTGCCTCGCGCTGCACGAGCTGGCCAGGGTCGACTCCTCCGTGGCGATCACCCTGGAAGCCGCGGTGGCGCTCGGCGCGATGCCCATATATCGCTACGGCACTGAAGAACAGCGCGGCCAGTGGCTGCCCGACCTCTGCCGCGGCGAGCGGCTCGCAGCGTTCGGCCTGACCGAGCCGGGCGGCGGCTCCGACATCCCCGGCGGCATGCGGACGACAGCCCGTCGCGACGGCGACGTCTGGGTGATCAACGGCAGCAAGGCGTTCATCACGAACTCGGGCACCTCGATCACGTCGGCGATCAACGTTCTCGCCATCACCGGCAGGTCCGACGGCAGGGCCGAGATCTCCTCGATCATTGTTCCGGCCGGCGCCCCAGGCCTGACCGTGGGGGCGAAGTACTCCAAGGTGGGCTGGTGCGCCTCGGATACCCGGGAACTCTCCCTGAACGACTGCCGCGTCCCTGAGCGCAATCTGCTCGGGGAACCGGGTCGAGGTTATGCCCAATTCCTGCGGATCCTCGACGAGGGCAGAATCGCGATCGCGGCCCTGGCCGCCGGCCTGGCCGAGGGTTGCGTCGACGAGTGCCTGCGTTACGTCGCGGAAAGATCAGCGTTCGGCCACCATCTCGGTCACTACCAGTCGATCCAGTTCAAGATCGCCGACATGCAGGCGCGGGCCGCGACGGCCAGGCTGGCCTGGTACGACGCGGCCGCCAGGCTGATCGCCGGCCAGCCGGTCAAGCTCGCGGCCGCGATCGCCAAGCTGACCGCGTCGAATGCCGCCATGGACAACGCGCGTGATGCCACCCAGATCTTCGGCGGCTACGGGTTCATGAACGAGTTTCCCGTCGGCCGGTTCTACCGCGACGCCAAGGTACTCGAGATCGGCGAGGGCACCTCGGAGGTGCAGCGCATGATCATCGCTCGTGAACTGGGCCTGAGCGGCAAGGCAGCCAGCAGCTAGTTTGGCCAAGTGCCGGACTTATGGGGTGAAAATTGCAGTATCGTGATTCACAGACTCGCTAATCGCATCCAGCCGAGCTGCCGAGCCCTTTTCTTGCCGCGTCCTTGACGCGCAATGCCTCCGCGTCGGCTGGCTACCGGGCGGGTCGGGACGACAAGGAAGGACATCCGGTGATGAGATCTCGGCGCGCCCGCCTGACCTCGGCCGTCGTCGCGACCGCGACGGCAGCGGCCACACTCGCGGCATGCGGCGCGGCCGGCGGCGCTACCGGCGCCGCGAAGGCCAGCAATCCGATTGTCATCGGGATCTCGCTCTCGCTCACCGGCGGCTTCGCCGCCGACGGCCAGGCGTTCGAGCGCGGCTACCGGCTGTGGCAGAGCGACGTTAACTCGCACGGCGGCCTGCTGAACCGCCAGGTGAAGCTGATCATCTTGAACGACAACAGCTCGGACACAAAGGTCGTGACCAACTACCAGACGCTGATCACCCGGGACCACGTAGACCTGACCTTCGGGCCGTTCTCGTCGCTGCTCACCAAACCCGCAGCTACCGCGGTCGCCAAGTACGGGTTCGCGATGATCGAGGGCGCGGGCGCCGCGGACACCGTCTTCCACTCGCCCTCGAACCTAAAGCACCACAACATATTCAGCCCGAGCCTGCCAGTCGCGTTCTACATGACGCCGTTCATCCGGTGGGTCAAGTCGCTGCCGCCCAGCGAGCGGCCGAAGACGGCCGCCTACCCGAGCGCCGACGACCCGTTCGCGACTCCCGCGGTCGCGACCGCCGAGAAGCAGCTCGCGCAGGCCGGCATCAGGACCGTGTACAGCAAGACCTTTACCGAGAAGGCATCTGCCTACAAGACTCCCGCTGCCCAGGTTGCCGCGACCGGCGCCCAGGTCGTGGTGCTCGGCTCGACCGACGTGCCGACCGTGCAGACCTTCATGCAGGTCTTTGAGCAGCAGCGGTACACGCCGCACATCTTCATCGCGGTGGCCGGGCCCGACCAGGGACAGGCCTTCCTCGGGCCCGTCGGCAAGGCCAACGCGGACGGGATGATGGTGCCAGGCGGCTGGTATGGCGATTACAGCAACCCGCTGAGCCACGCCATGGTCGAGGATTACATCGCGAAGTACGGCGGCACCGCCACCGGCGTCAATGCCGACGTGGCCGAGGCCTACTCGGTGGGAGAGGTCGCGGCCGCCGCCATCAAGGCGACCGGCGGAACGGACAACGGGAAGATCATGAGGTACCTGCACAGCAAAGTCACAATTGACACCGTGCAGGGCCCGGCCCAGTTCAACGCGCTCGGCGAGAACCCGGGGGCCGCGAAGTTCATCTCGCAGTGGCAGGCAGGCCGTTTCGTCCAGGTCCTGCCGCAAGGCGTCGCCGGCTCGACAAAGATCATCTTCAAGGCTCCGTGGGGCCAGTAGCCAAGCGCCGCGAGGGCGGGTCGTCAGAGGCTGTCTGTGACGTCAGGCTGGCTGGTGGTTGTCGTTGAACCTGATCGTTTAGTGGGCGATCATGCCGCTGACGGCGATGGCCGGGCTGAGCATCTCGAAGTTGAACATCAGATCAGCGACTCGCTGCAGGCTGGCCGCATTGAGCGACGTCGGGTAGGACCCGATCGTGATGAGCGATGCCGATTGCATGCTCATGCCAGGGTCCGTTGCGAGCTGGTGTCGGACCGGACCGGGAAGCACCGCGGCTTCTTGCGCGTGTTGCAGGACGGTCCGGAATTCGCTGACCGCCGCCGCGTGCTTGCGGACGAACGACGACAATGCGAAGTAGCCCGACAGCGGCAGGTTCGCCGTGGCGCCGCTGCATGCGTCAAGGACGGCGACCGCGCCGAGCGTTTTTTCCGCCTGGAAGATGGTCGGCTCCTGGACCAGGATCGCGGCCACCTGGTGGCTCGACAGCTCGCCGATGAGCTTGTTGGCCGCCATCGGCTTCCACTTGATCAGACTCGGATCGACGCCGTCATTGGTCAGGACCGAATATGAGGCGAGAGTCTCGAGACTGTACGGCTTGCCGACGCTCGTCTTCGATGCGTCCTGCGGCTCAGTCGTGCCGACCGTCCGATGGGCCAGATCGGCGGGAGTGGCGATGCCCGAGCCCGGATAGGTGAGCACTTCCATCACGCCGGGCGCTGCGTGATAGCCGTCGGCGACCACGCTCAGGTACGGTCGCTTCGACTGGCCCACCAGCGAAAAGAAGTCGACATAGTCACCGGCCGCAATGCCGACGCTGCCCTTGCTCAATGCCCGCAACTCCGCCCCGACCGAGGCGTAAGGCCGGATCGTCACGTCCAGGCCGGCTCTGCTGAACGCGCCATTCCGCTGGGCGATGTAAAGGGGGGCGTTGTCCACTCCCCTGATCGCAGCGACGGTGATCGCGGTCGTCTGAGTCGGCGGGCCAGTAGCTGAGCTAGCGGCCTGGCAGCCGACCGCAAGCGGGATGGTCGTCAGTGCGGCGATCGCCAGGGACAATGCGTGCCTAGGCCGGGCGTGTCCTGGCAAGGTGCGTCCTGTAGGGGCGCTGGCCTGCGCAAACCTCACGGGACTCCTTCGCGCACTGGGTCAGTGAAGAGCATGTGGCCCGCACGATTATACGGACAGTTCGGATGACGAGTGGTCATGTTAGGCAGTACGCTGCTGGAATCGGAAGATACCGTGAGGATGACGTACGCCGGTTGTGCTGCATCAGGTGGCTTTGTTGACGCACGTCAGACCGACCCGCGAGCGAGCATGCCTCTCACATGTGCCGCTCAGCTATGCCGCGCCGGGCTCGAGGAGTCTTCACCTGGGAAGGGGTGCGCCATGTCGTCGCTGCCACTGCTAGTTCCACTAGCGTGCGGGCTCGCCACTTTGGCCATTTGAGAGGCGCAGGAACTGTGCCATCCAGAACCAAGAAATCTCCGGGCGCGAGCGCCGAAAGCGACATCAGGTCGTGGCCCGCGGCGCAGGCACCGGCTTTCCAGCAGCCGCCCGGTGG
This sequence comes from uncultured Actinomycetota bacterium, assembly GCA_963720595.1. GTDB lineage: Bacteria > Actinomycetota > Actinomycetes > Streptosporangiales > Streptosporangiaceae > Chersky-822. The sequence goes on from CAVRFY010000002.1 coordinate 1,810,349, forward strand.
GCTTAACGGCCAGCCGAGCGATCCGGCCAGTCTCGAAACGAGTGCCAAGCCGGACAAGCGCAACTCCCGCGGGCGACTGCGCAACTGGCGCGTGCGTTCCAGGCTCCTGCTGCTCATTGTCATCCCGACCGCCAGCGCGGTGGTACTCGGCAGCATCAGCATCACGTCTTCGGTGCGCAACGCGCTCGCGTACCAGCGCGTTCAGACGCTCGCCACGCTCGGCCGGCACATCGTGACCTTGGCTCAGGCGCTGGAGAACGAGCGCGACCAGATCGTCGTCTACATCGCCATGGGCGCGCAGGCCGGCGGCCGAGATGCTTTTCTCGAGGGACACAAGACCGACGCAGCCGCGGAACTCTCCGTGATCAGCAAGGAGTTCGGGTCGACGAATCGTGCGGCAACCGCAGTTCGCACAATGGCTGGCCAGATCGGGCCGTCCTACTCGGCTCAGGCGCGGCAGGCCGCCTCCGTAGCGCTCACGGCCTTGAGCGGGCTCGCATCCCTGCGCACGGTCGCCACGACGTATAGGCTGCCCGCGCTGGTGGTGGTGCAGGAGTACACCCACGTCATCGATGACGTACTGGCGCTTAACGACCAGATCGCGCAAGCCGCCAACGACCCGGCACTCGGGCAGACGACTCAGGTTCTCGGTCTTGTGTCCGCGATGCAGGAAGTCGCCTCCGAGCAGCGGGCGATTCTGGCCGCGGCCCTCCTGCAAGGGTCGTTCGGCCCTGGCCAGCTGGCCGCGCTTCAGGCCGCCCAGTCGGCGCAGCAGAGCGATCAGGCATCGTTCGATATCGCCGCCAGCGTCGGCCAGCAGCAACTCTGGAACACCAGCATCAACAAGTCCTTCGTCTACCAGGCGAACTCGGAAGAGCTTCAGGCGATTTCGCTGCAGGAGAATAGGCATTCGCTGGCCTCCGACCCGATTAGCGCCTTTGACTGGTTCGGGTCCATGTCGAACACAGTCGACGTCCAGATGGGTTCGGTCACGCACGCGCTGACAAACGAGGTCATCGCCCGGGCAGGCGTGCTGCGGAAGCGCGCGATCGTCACAGCCCTGATCATCGGCGTCGGCGTTCTCATCGTCCTGATATTCGCGCTGATCTTCACTATGATCGTCGGAAGGTCGATGGTGCGCCCGCTGCGGCGACTGCGGTCTGGCGCACTCGATGTCGCCGGCATCCGGCTGCCGGAGACGGTCCGCCGGATGAGTGAGGGTGACAGCGAAGGCGCACCCACGGACGTGGAGCCGATCGACGTCGACTCGCTGGACGAAATCGGTGAGGTTGCCCGGGCGTTCGACCAGGTTCACCGCGAAGCGTTGCGGCTGGCCGCCAATGAGGCGGCGCTGCGCGGCAACGTGAACGCGATGTTCGTGAACCTGTCCCGCCGCAGCCAGTCTCTTGTCGAGCGGCAGATCCGCCTGATCGACGAACTTGAGCAGGGCGAGCAGGACTCCGAGCGGCTCGGCAGCCTGTTCCAGATGGACCACCTCGCGACCCGCATGCGGCGCAACTCGGAGAACCTGCTGGTCCTCGCGGGCCACGACTCGACCAGGCGATGGAACCAGCCGGTTTCGCTTGTCGACGTCCTGCGGGCGGCGATCTCGGAGATCGAGCAGTACGAGCGGGTGACGCTGAACGTCCAGCCGGGAATCTCCGTCCGGGGCGCCGCGGTCAACGACGTCGTCCACCTGATCGCCGAGCTCGCCGAGAACGCGACTTCGTTTTCTTCCGCTGACACCCCGGTATCGGTCTCCGGCCACCTGCTGAGTAGCGGGGGAGTGCTGCTTGATATCACCGACCTCGGCGTCGGGATGGGCGGCGACGAGATAGCGCACGCGAACTGGCGGCTCGACAACCCGCCGGTGGTGGACGTCGCAGTGTCGCGCAGGATGGGTTTGTTCGTGGTCGCGAGGCTTGCGGCCAGGCACGGCATCAGGGTGCGGCTCCGTCCCGCCACTGGCGCGGGTCTGACCGCGCTTGTCTGGCTGCCCGATGAGGTTGTTGCCCGCGAGGCCAGTACCAAGCCAGGCGGTCTCGGCCGGTTCCCCGAGCCGCTCGGAAGGTTCGCGATCGGCGCGGGACCCGCGGGCATCACCGGTGGCGCTCTGGCTGGTCCTGGCGGCGCCGCACCGGCCGCGATTGGCGGCATGCCTGGATCTGGCGAGTGGCCGCCGGCAATCTCGTCGACCACGGAGCAGGAGGTCGCGGCCGCGCGGACGCCGCGGTTCGCGCCACAGGAGGACGACGCCGGCACCAGGCTCGGCCCCCAGCGGGTCCCCGGTCCGGCCCGCACCCGGGCCGATTCGGGCCGTCGAACGGTCCCGGCCTGGCAGGCGATCCTGAGTCGGCCGAGGTGCAGCCGCAGGTCGCGGGCGACATGTTCGGCACGGAGCCGACGCCGATGTTCGGTGCGAGGCACCCGTCAGTGCCATCTCAGCCAATCGAGAACGACTGGTCGGCACCGTCCGCGGCCGGCTCAGGCGAGCAGCCGATCCAGCCCGCCGCCACCTGGGGCACCGGGCAGCCGGATGCCGCCGCCAGCTGGCCCGGTGACCAGACACCATCGATGTGGAGCAGCGGGCAGCCGACCTCCTGGCCTGCGGCTACCGGGGATCAGGCAGTGCAGCCCGGCGTCGGCAACCCGGTCAGTCAGCCCGCGGAGGCGCGGTCCGCAGAGGAGCCGGAGCAAGCCGTCCTCGGTGCGCGCGCAGGCTTCCGGGGAGCTGGCGGTTCCTTCCTGTCGCAGGATTCCCAGCTTGGGTCGAGGAACGGCGGTGTCATCATCCCGCCGGCGGCGTCACTGGAGCAGGAGAACAGACTGCCGATCTTCGAGGCCGTAGAGTCTGACTGGTTCCGCCGGGGCCGTCCGTCTCTGGACGTCTCGGGTGGCGATTCCGAACGCGCGCCGACCCAGCGCTGGTCCTCGTCATCGGTGGCCGACGAAGGGTGGAAGGCGGCAGAAGCCGCCGCGGTTCCTTCGTCGAGCGGGACAACGGTGGCCGGCCTGCCTAAGCGAGTTCCCAAGGCGAACCTGATACCGGGCACCGCAGCCGAAAGCACCGTGCCAGCACCGGCGCGGTCCGCGGCCGCGACCCGCGACAGGTTCGCCAGCCTGCAGCGAGGAATGCGGGAGGGACGCGCCGCCAGCGGCGCGGACAAGGATGACGGAACGGGTGACGTTCCCGGTGATGGGTGACATGAGAGCGCGGACACAGCCATGCTAGTTGTGCGAACTCCGAAAGTATGGTCAGAGGAGTCCCGGAAGCCAGATGCCACGGGCCCTGGACCCGCCCGTCACGACAGGAAGGAGCGCCGGTGAGTCCGCTTACCCGTCCGGCACAGGATCTCAACTGGCTGGTTACCAATTTCGTTGAGCGAGTGCCCTCGGTCGCGCATGCCATCGTCGTTTCCTCCGATGGCCTGCCTATGGCGTTCTCGCAGGGCTTCCCCGCGGATCGGGTCGACCAGCTCGCGGCGGTGACATCAGGACTCACCAGTCTCACTCAGGGCGCATCTCGCGTGTTCGAGGGCGGGGCAGTCTCCCAGACAGTTGTCGAGATGCAGCGCGGCTTGCTGATTGTGATGGCGATCAGCGACGGTTCGAGCTTGGCTGTGCTCGCAGCGGCGGATTGCGACATGGGTCTGGTTGCCTACGAAATGGCGTTGATGGTAGAGAGGGTGGGCAGTGCCCTTACGCCGGACATGCGTGGTTCGTCCCCTCCCGGCTGGCCTGGTGCTGGCGGGTAATGACAGGAGCGATCGGTGTCGGTTCCCCGCCACGATGAGTGGATGGCGGACGGTGGCAGGTCCGGTATGGACGGCCACCGGCCAGGACCGGCGGATGGGCGCGAGAACGGCGCCCTGCCACCGGACGATTTTGGCATGCCGGACATTGCGTTCGGCGCTGCCGAACAGAACAGTTCGCTTGTGCGTCCTTACGCCGTCACTGGAGGTCGAACAAAACCCAGCTATCAGTTGCAGATCGAGGCTATGGTGTCGGCATCACACTATGAGGCCCGCGATCTTTCCGTATTGAGCCCGGAATGCCAGTCAATTCTTGGCTACTGCCGTGACTGGCGCTCCGTTGCCGAGATCTCCGCGGTCCTGCGAATGCCGCTAGGAGTCGCCCGTGTCCTGATCGGTGACATGGCGATGGAGGGGCTGGTCCGGGTGCACCAGGCTGACCATGGGCAGGGTCGGCCAGATCTGAACCTTCTTGAAAGGGTGCTTAGTGGACTACGGAAGCTCTAGGGCGGCTCCGGGCGTCGCGACCGACGCCGCTGTGACGTCTGTCAAGATCGTTGTGGCAGGTGGTTTCGGCGCGGGCAAGACGACCTTCGTGGGCTCTGTCTCGGAGATCACGCCGCTGACGACAGAAGCGGTGATGACGTCGGTCAGTGACGGCGTCGATGATCTCTCGCACACTCCGGATAAGACCACGACGACCGTCGCGATGGATTTCGGCCGTGTGACTCTCGACGCTGGCCTCGTGCTCTACCTCTTCGGTACTCCTGGCCAGCACCGGTTCTGGTTCATGTGGGATGACCTGATCCAGGGTGCGATCGGTGCGGTGGTCCTGGTGGACACCCGCCGGCTCGCCGACTCGTTCCCCGCGGTCGACTACTTCGAGTCGGCCAGCCTTCCGTTTATCGTGGCGGTCAACGGCTTCTACGGCGACTTCCCGCACGGAATGGACGACGTCAGGGAGGCCATGTCGCTCGGCCGCGAGGTGCCCATCGTGCAGTGCGACGCCCGCGGCAGGGGTTCGACCAAGGATGTGCTGATATCCCTGGTCGAGCACGCCATGGCGATGCAGCTCAGCGTTCGTTAGCGCGGCTTGCTCGCCGAGCGGCCCGGGCACCTGGACGGCGCGGTGATGCTGTGATCGCGGTGATCACCGCACAGGCTGAGTCTGGAACGATGGCCTGAGATAGTGTTCAGCCCGGTGCAGGGGGCGGTAGCTCAGCCGGTCAGAGCAGCGGACTCATAATCCGCCGGTCCTGGGTTCGATCCCCAGCCGCCCCACTGTTCGGATTTGCATCCGTGCCCTGCGGTTTTATTGTGTTGCCCTGCAGGCGGGCGGTGACGTGCGTGGCTGCTGTGCCGGTGGCCGCGCCAATGAGCGCGCAGCATGTTCCGCGGTCGCCTTCGGTCGCCTCACCGTGCCTTTCTGATGGTCGCTGCTGGGTCTGATCGTGGTACCTGTCCATCATCGGCTGGACGGCGCGGTTATCGGTCAAGGTGAAGCCGGCTTTTTGCGGGCGGTCGCGGTATGCGTCCCCAGACGCTGGCTGCTAGGGGCGGAACGGTGTGGCCCGGCCGGTTCCCTGATGATCTCCGAGGCCGCCGGTCGGAGATCGTTGCAGCCGACCTACGGCGGCGCTTGGCCTGGCGAGTGGGCAGGGGATGAGGTGCCGCCTGCAACACCTGCCGTCCATGTATGTAATGTATCGTGGAAGCATACATGACCAACATTCTCGGTTGGAGGCGAGCTGATGACCGTCACCCAGATTGATGTCGACGACGAGGCACTGGCCGAGGCCATGCGGTTGTCCGGCGCGAGAACGAAGAAGGAGATGGTGAACCTGGCGCTGCGCGATTTCGCGGCGCGGCACCGGCGCATAGCCGCGTTGGATCACTATGCATCGCTGGCCGAGAGCTGGGACTACGAGGACTGGGAGCATCGCCGCGCTGCGGAGAAGGATGCCGGCCGGTGATCCGGTACCTGGTGGACTCCTCGGCCTTGTGGCGGATCCTGCGTGACAAGGAAGTGCGTGCTGCCTGGCAGGACGTGGTGTCGTCGGGAGCGGCTGGCTCGTGCGAGCCGCAGCGGGTGGAGTTCCGCCGCTCGGCGCGGAGCATCGATGAGTACGAGCAGATGTCGGAGATGTTCGAACAACTGTACCCAGACGTGCCAGTCCCGAAGACGGCGTGGCGGTGGATTGAGTCGGCGCAATACCGACTCCTGCGCCACGGCGCACACCGCGCCCTGTCGGCAGTGGACCTGCTTATCTGCGCTACGGCCGCCTACCACGACCTGCTGGTGCTTCACGATGACGCAGACTTCGCCACGGCCGCACGGTATGTTCCCGATCTGCGGGAGCGGAGCGTGGGCCAGATTCCAGAAACCTGATCAACCACCCAGCGATTGATATGACGGCTACCGCAGTCCCGTGGCCAGGAAACGAGCAATCGTCGCCATCGCCCACACCCTGATCGTCGTCATCTGGCACATGCTGACCACCGGCGCCCCCTACACCGGTCTCGGCGCCGCCTTCTACGCCCGCCGGCTCCGCGTGCGGAGCAGCAGATCGACGGGTTACACCGGAAACAGGCAAGAGTTCTCGACCAGTTCCTGTACGACCTTGCAGCACGAGGATGCCGCGCTCTTGGGTAGAGGCTGAGCGGTACGGCGCCGCTTGACCACTTGTGCGTCAAGCACCTCGCAGGCTCGCTGCGAGTCGTCGTCGCGTTTGAGGCACCCAGGCGGGCATGGATCCTGCTAGTGGGTCCGCATGACGACCGTGATCCGATCCTGAATGTCTACGCCGAGCTGTACAGGCTTATTGGAATCCATCCTCCCGAGAATGCCGGGCGCGACAAGCCGTGGTCGAGCAGATGGCAGTGCAGCCGCGCGGCCGCGAGGCGATGCTTCGCTGGGTACGGCAAATCCAGGATCTGCCCACGGCGGCGCTCGAATAACAGCCACTACCGGCGAGCGGCCGTCGGCACGATGACAGCCCAGCCCGCTGCCCAGCCCGAGACGTGCTGTTCCTTCTACGGAGGGCAGCTGCTGGCGCGGAACATCGTTCACCTCGCGGGATCGCAACCGTCACCGTAATACTTGTATTACTATGTAGTGCATGGCTACTCCGTTGTCCATCAGGTTTGAGGATGGTCTGCTGGCTCGGCTGCGGCGGCGTGCGGGGGTGACGGCGTCGTCGACGTCGTCGCTGGCGCAGCGGCTGATTGATGAGGGCCTGCGGATGGCTGATCATCCGGGGGTGATCTTCAAGGACGGGCCGACGGGCCGTCGTGCGGCCTTGGCGTCTGGTCCGGATGTGTGGGAGGTCATCAAGTTCCTGCGCGAGATTGATGAGCGGGGCCCGGCTGCGCTGGATGCGGCGGCGGATGCGCTGGCGCTGGATCAGGGCAGGGTGAGCGCGGCGGTGAGCTACTACGCCGACTTCCCGGAGGAGATCGATGCGGAGATCGCGGAGGCTGACGAGGCGTCGGAGCGAGCTGAGCGGGCCTGGCAGCTGCAGCGCCGCCTGATCTCCTGATGCCCGGCGGTGCGGCGCGGCTGCTGCTGGATGAGATGTTCGCGCCGGCCATTGCGGCAGCACTGTGCGATCTGGGGTATGACGTGCTGGCCATGGCGGACCGGCCGGATCTGCGGGCCCTGGCCGATGACAAGATCTTCGCCGTTGCCTGCGCGGACGGACGCTGGCTGGTCACCGAGAACGTCAAAGACTTCCGGCCGATCCTGCTCCGGGCGCTCCAGGACGGGACCGCGACCACGGGGATCGTCTTCACCAGCAGCCGGACGTTCCCCAGGTCGCGGAAGAACCCGGGTCCGCTGATCAACGCACTGCACCAGTGGCTCATGACAGGTCCGCCGGAACCGCCGGTGACCGAGGACTGGCTCGCCAGCCCGCAGTAGGCCGTGCCAGGGCCCGCCGATGCTGCGGTCACCCGCCGTGATCTCCTTGGCAGGTAGGTCAGCGCCATCGCCAGCTGCGGCCCGCACAACGTCGTCGCGCTCGAGTCAGGGCCGGGAAGCTACCGTAGGGACAAGCCCAGCCGAGATTGGGTCATCTTCGCCCGGGCAGCTCTACCACCCTCGCCGGTCGTCCGCAGCCGTCGCTGAAGAAACTGTCCGCTCGAACTGTGCCGGCGATTCCGGTCGGAGACAGCTTTGGCGCCGGATGTCACAGAAGGTGACGTGACACTGGCCGGCAGCCAGGTTCTGCATCTGACTGCCGTGCACATCTTGCCAATGACCGTGCCAATGGGACTCGTGCGAAACGGGCGCAGCGGGGGAGCGGTGACGCGAATAAGGAGACGTCAGCGCAGGTGGGGGAGGTGGGGAAGCGATCGGTAGTTCTCATAATCCGCCGGTCCTGGGTTCGATCCCCAGCCGCCCCACAGTTCGAGTTTAGTATTCTGACCTGGATATATTGATCGAGATCGAAGTATCTGTTTACGGCAAATCGCCGTACGTCCCGTCGTGTTTGCCAATGGATTTCATCCGCTGCTCTGGCTCGCTGGTTTCGCGCGAGCCGCCGACCTGTCAATTCACGAGACCGCGGCCCCGCACTGGACAGACATCGCCGGCCTCCGGCTCGAAGAACCCAGCCACAGCCGCCACCGCCATCCGGCGTGATCAGTACGGTTCGGTCACATTTCATCGACGTCGCTCGCGTCTTCATGCTGGCTGCGACATGCCCAAGTATCGTGTTGACGCGATAATCGCGGGCGGGTGATACTGAGGTGGTGGATGAACTTGAGCTGGGGTGTGGAGATCTCGGCGGAGGTGGAGCAATGGTATGCCTCGCTGAAGATCCGGGACCGGGCTGCCGCTGACCGGGCGCTGGACCTGCTCGCCGAGCGGGGGCCTGAGCTGCGGATGCCGCATGCGCGACCGCTGGGCGACGGGTTGTTAGAGTTGCGGTTCACTTGCGAGGGGACAGCGCGCCGGGTGACGTACTACCTCGCCCGGCAGCGGGTGATCGTGACGCTGACGACGTTCCGCAAGCAGCGTCAGCAGGAGCGCCGCGAGGTGGCGCGCGCGCATCGGGCGATGATGGCTGACCGCGACGGGCGGGCTGGCTAGGACCGTGGATCGGAGTGGGAGAATCGGATGGCGAAGCTGACGCTGGGGCAGCTGCGGGCGAAGTACCCGCCGGAGGACCAGCACGAGTATGACCAGGCGTACGCGGCTGCCGCGCTGGCGGGGGAGCTGGCGGAGCTGGTCTATAACCTGCGGGACCAGGCGGGGCTGACACAGGCGGAGCTGGCGAAGCGGATGGGGACGACGCAGTCCTCGATCGCCCGGATCGAGAGCGGCGGGAGCTTGCCCACCGTGGAGATGCTGGCCCGGCTGGCCCGGGCGATCGGGATCTCGCTGCGGCTGGCCGCTCCAGGCGTTGATGCCGTCGAGCTCGGCGGTGCCGCTTAGACCGATGGTGCCGCTGTTGCCGGGCGCAGCGGTGGCTACGGTCGGTTACGGCGGCGGAAATCAGGACCGAGTGAAAGTTGGCTAGGTCAGGTAGCAGACGATGACGAGCTACCAATGGGAGATGTGCGAACGCGCGGATGGCGGGCGACACCGTGGGCTAGGCGGCTGGTGATTCGCGTCCCACATTGAGTGTGTTCGCTGGCTGGTCAGGGTTCCGCGTCGGTGCTGCGGATTTCCGAAATTCGCCGCTGTCGATCACTTGAACTCCCCCGGTGACGCTTGCTGTTGAGGAGAGGCGGGTCCGCAGCCTGTTTGAGCGGGTCGAGACGGTCGAGGGCGTGGCCGGTACCCTGGCAGCGGATGACGAGCGGCGGGCGACGCTGCTGGCAGTGTCGAACAGCGCGCTTTCTGAGGAGGCCACGATTCGCCCCGTCATCGCGGCGAGGCTGCTTGGCGTGAGCGAGAAGACGATACGGGCGTGGGCCGCGGACGGGGTGCTGAGGGTCGCGGCGCGAAAGCCCCGCCTCCTGCTGGATGTGCACGCCGTGCATGTGATCAGCCATATCCTCCGCGATCTGCGGACTCGCGGTCGGGACAGGCACCTGCTTGAGGAGGTGTGGCGGCGGCTGAGCGATGACGCACTGCTCGAGCGAGACGAGCTGAAGGAGAGCATCGAGCAGATGCGCCACGGCGATGGCCGAGTCCTTCGCCCAGGCGCTGGGAATGTCCGCAGACGCCGGTAGAGTCCTGGGCGTGTCGACCGAAGTCATCGCACCTCCGCGTGCGGCGCAGCAGATCGACGGGTTACACCGGAAACAGTGGGTCCGCATGACGACCGTGATCCGATCCTGAATGTCTACGCCGAGCTGTACAGGCTTGTTGGAGTTCAATCTCCCGAGAATGCCGGGCGTGACAAGCCGCCGTGTTGCGAGAAAGGCGAGGACTTGCCGCCCCTACTCGGAGTCGCGGTCACCGAGATGGTCGGCAGGGCGGAAAGTATCCGCAAGACGCGGCAGCGCTGACCAGGCAGGAGTCCTGGCGGCTGAGCTAACTGGCTTGAGCGACTGGCTGCTGGCGTCCGGAAGATGCCATCCTGCTGACGCGCACGACGAGAACGACATCGTCCGGGTAATACTCAAGGAACCAGATCATCACCGGAACCCCGCCGTAGCTCTTGAGGGTGGCCACTGCCTGGGGGACGTCGAAGGATGTTCTCAGCCTGCGTGCGCTGCAGCGTCTGCAATCCGGGATGCGAGGCTTGCTACCTGATCGACCTGGGTTTGGTAAGCCTGGCCACGCCAGACGGGCCTTGCAGCACCTGAGGCGCCGGCAGCGGCGCGGTGAATGATACGGCGACGACGCAGACCCCGTTGGCGAAGTCAACATGGGCTGCGCCTGCCCGGTGGCGACGTGATCTGGCCGATTCAGCGTGCAGTCCGCCCGGGAGCTAGACCCGTAATAGCTGACTAGATAGGATGAAACATATTCAAAGTACTATTACCTCTGATGCGCTACCGTTAACCAAAGATTGGAAATGTTGAGTAACACCGTTCGCAGCCTGCAGCGGACAGCAGGGACTCGCCGTCGGAGCGCGGTATCCGTTCTCATTGCGGCGATCTGCGGCCTGGGCCTCCTGGGAGGAGGAATTTGGTGGCTCAGCAGCCCGCCCGCCACTAGCCAGAACATTACTGTCATTAATGTTCAAGGTGGCCCGGACGCCGTGGCGATCACGAAGGATGGCGAAGTTTGGGTAGCGGACGCTGATGTCGGCTTGATCGAGGAACTCGCCGAGCCCATGGTGGGTACTAAGGGCGGAGGAATGCGGGCGGAAGGCCGCCCGAATGCGCTGGTGGCCAATCCGCGCCGAGCGATTTTCTATACCGCTACTGACGTTGACCTCGCCTCCGAACCAAGCAAGGGCGGCGCACAGTGGGACGACTGGGGGCGCGGGGGAACGAGTGCGCTGGCAATCAGCCCGAACGGCAAAATCCTCTACGTTGCGAGCAGGGACAGCATGGACCGCGGCATTGTCACGCCCTTCAGCGCGGCCAGCGGCCACGCTGCTGGACGCCCGGTCCGCGTAGGCATGGGCGTAGGCGTGGGCGAGCCTGTCGCGATGACCACCTCGCCGGACGGTCGCAAGCTTTATGTCGCGAGCGAATTCGATGACAGCATCACGGTTGTCAACACGGTCGATTGGCGTCTGGAGTCCGTGATATCCCTCCAAGGAACCCCGGACGCATTGGCGGTCTCGCCGGATGGCGCATGGCTGTATATCGCCGACCTATCGCACGACTCCGTTGTGGCCATAGACATAGCCACCGGTAGCAAGGGGCCAGTCATGCGGGTAGGGCGTCGCCCAGTCGCGCTGGCCATCAGCCCGGATGGCCGCACGCTTTACGTGGCGAACAACGCAGACAACACGGTCACGCCGATCAACACCTCGAGGCGCCGCGCTGGTGCACCGATTCCGGTAGGCAGCGAACCGGACGCCCTCGCCATCACACCCGACGGACGTTTCCTGTACGTAGCGAATTACGGCGACAACACCGTCAGCCAGTTGCAGATCAAGGAAGCACGTAAGAGGTGAACTGGCGGTAAGCACGATGCTGAAGTGGCCGAGCTGGTCCCGGATGGTCGCAAGTCTGCGCCTGGCGCAAGGGCGAGGCTGGCGGCGTCGTCCCGGAGGTCGTGCCAGATCGAGACCGGCAAGGTATGACGCACTGGACTGCACGTCGAGACGCTGAGCCGACGGCTGAGCGTGATGACCCGACTTTGGCGACGAACTCCTGAGCTGCGCATGGACGGCCTGCCCACCGAATACAGACCGTAACGGGTCGCTGCCCCTCCGGGTCTCCCGGAGGCATTGCCTGTGCAATGCCGCTGCCAATGAGTGTGCCAATGGGAGTCCCGCGAAACCGGCGGACGAAGGGAGTGCTGCCGCTATTGCGGGATGTTAGCGCTGGTGGGGAAGCCGAGGAAGCGATCCGTCGTTCTCATAATCCGCCGGTCCTGGGTTCGATCCCCAGCCGCCCCACCGCGACTTTGACCTGCACATACGCGAACGCGGATGGCTCATCATGCGAACCGCGCAATGACCTAAATGGCATCGCTTCTGGAAATCGGAGCGTGGGCAAGCCTGCGCGCGACGCAAGGGCTTGACCTGCGCAAACGTACCCGGGAGCGGGTCGCCCTCGATCAGGATGGGCGGTTCGCCCGGTGGGACGTCCGGTCCACTGATGTCGAAGGTTTCGCGTCAGGTGTCGCTGTAGACGTTGAGTTCGCGCTGGCTGACGGTTCAGTCATTGGCAGATCTATTGGCAAGTGCCTTGGTCAGGGCCTGTGCGATGTCTGTCGGGGGAGCGTCCGGTTTGAGCGCGATGCGGAGGGTGCGGGTCATTCGGCGCCGCCGGTGCAGCGCACCGCGGCCAGGATCCGGTCCAGCCCGAAGTCCCAGGCCTGCTCGACGTCGCCACCGAGCCGGAAGGCGCCCGCGAGCTCCATCGTGATGAATCCGTGTGCCCAGGCAACGATCGTGCGGGCCGCCGGCAGCGCCTGCGGCTGACCGGCTAGCTCCGCGACAACGCGTAGGAACCTGGCTGAGGAGCGGGTGGATCGCGCCGTCGCGCCGGGCACGGTGAGCGGCGCGTACATGAGGGTGTAGGTGACGGGGTTCGAATGAGCGAATGTGCGGTAGTTCGCCACCATCTCCCGCAGGTCCGTAACGGGATCGTCAGAGCTTGCCGCCGCGTCGAGCGCTGAGGTCAGCTCGTCGGCCACGTCGTCCAAGATGAGCCGGAACAGGTCGGAGCGGCTGTGAACTCTCTTGTAGAGCGACGGCGCACGCACCCCGACGGCCTCAGCCACGCCATGCATGGTCAGCGCGTCCATGCCTCGCTCTTCCAGCAAGTGCCGCCCGGCAGCCACGATGGCGGCGGTCGAGGTCTGTGCGGGGGCGGGCATCGGGCCTCCTGTTCACAAGGGCTGCTGCTCTTGCGGTCGCCAGCAAGGCTAACTATAGTAGCCTTGTCGAAGGCTAAGTATCGTAGCCTTAAGGTTCACCTGGGAGGCGCCGCCATGAAGATCGCCGAGGGCCTGCACCGGATCGGTTCAGACACCGTCAACAGCTACCTGGTCATCGACGGGCGCGACGTCACTATCATCGACGCTGGGCTGCCCCGCTACTGGAAGCTATTGAACAGCGAACTGGCGCGATTGGGCATGACCATCGATGACGTGCGGGCGCTGATCCTCACACACGGCGATAGCGACCACATTGGATTCGCCGCCCAACTGCACCGCGAGAAGGGCATCCCCGCATACCTCCACCCCGCCGACGCCGACCGCGCCCGGCTGGAGGTAAAGAAGCCCAACACCGGCTGGGGCGCCGTCAAGGCCGGGCCGCTGGCCGGCTTCCTGTGGTACTCGGCACGCAACGGCGGGCTGCGGATCCGCCCGGTTAGCGAACTGCGGCCGGTCGATGATGGTCAAGTGCTCGACGTCCCCGGCACGCCCCGGATCATCCACACACCAGGCCACACGCCAGGGAGCATCGCGGTCCACGTTCCGGCGGTCGACGGTCTGTTCATCGGCGACATCATGACGACCCGGAACGTGCTCACCGGCGCGACCGGCCCGAAGCCTGCGCCATTCACCCTCGAACCCGAGCAAGCTCTGGAATCTCTCGGCCGCATTCACGAAGTCGGCGCGACCTGGGTACTGCCGGGTCACGGCCCGGCCTGGGACGGCGGGGTGGCCGAGGCCGTGCGGCTTACCCGTGAGGCGGGCACGCGATAACGCCATGAAACGGTTGCCGATCTGGTTCGAACGAACAGAGAATCTTGCCATCGCAGCGACTGTCCTCGTGGTCTTCGTGCGCTTGCACTTCTCCTGGTGGTGGCTCCCGGTATTCTTCATGGCATTCGACCTGTCAGCGGCGGGATACTTGGTAGACAATCGAGTTGGAGGTGTCTGCTACAACCTGGCACATGCCTACATCGCGCCCGGCTTGCTGCTTCTCAGCTATGTCGTGAGCGGGACTCGCTGGTGTGCGTTCGTTGGGTTGCTGTGGGCTTTCCACATTGCCGTTGACCGGGTGCTGGGTTATGGCCTCAAGTTCGCGAGCAGCTTCCAGCACACCCATCTAGGCACAATCGGCAAAAAGCGCCCACAGGCTGACGTGTACAGCCGGGGTTCGCCTGGAAGCGTCGACCTCGGCCTAGCGGACCCACTTGCGCAGCGTCACCGCCGACCCGATGCCCAGCCGCTTGGCGAGCGCACAATCGCCAGCCGGTCCGACGGGTAATCCGGCCGGACCTCGACCACACCATCCGGACCGGCACGCTCACGCATTTCCGGCGGATAGTTGCTCCTCCAGGTCCCACGGCTCCATCGATGCAGTGTCGGACGCCAAATTATCCGATATTGTCGAAAACAGGATCAATGATAGCGCTGGTTACTGGTATTAGCCTCTCGGCGCGCTTCTCCCGAGCCCATTAACCATATGACCGTTGATGCCGGCGTTCCGGTATGTGCCTGCGCGGGACCGGGAGGACGAGCGGGAGGATGCTCCGGCTCTTCCTGAGCACCTGGCTGCTCTGGTCGGCTCCCTTCACGGTCCGGCGGATCTTGGCCGTAATCATGACAAGTACCTGAGTTATCCCGACCGCGAGGATGCGGGCGGGGCAGCGTCAGCATGATCTTGTGCGACACAGGTCCGCTAGTCGCCGCGTTCAGTGCGGCTGACAGTGACCGTGGTCGCTGCGCTGTTTCCTGGCGGAGAACTGGTCTCGCCTGGTCATCCCTCCTTGGCGGTCACCGAGGTACGTCATCTGCTGGCTGACCCAAAGCGCCGGGGCCGCAGCCAGCTGGCAGCCGAGTTCTGTGCAGCGATCGCCGCTGCTGAGCTGCGGGTCATCGAGGCCACGTTGCATGATTACAGCCGTATGGCGGAGCTGCTGACCAGTTGTGCATCGTTGCGCTAGCAGGTAGTGGGACGCATGCATTGTTGCCCTAGCTGAGCGGCTGGACGTGCGCGAAGTCGCGGACGTCCTGGTGAAGTACCACGACGCCGGCCAACTGGTGCCCGGCCAGGGCAGGGCCCCAGGACCGGACGCGGACGACCACGGCGGTGACCTGTCGCTGCTGTGGTTCACGACCTTCGCCGAGGCTGAGGCGCGCGATGAGAGCAGGCCGTTCCGGGTTCCGTCCTGCGACCTTGCTGTCGGCGTTGGCGGGGGTTCCGCCCGGTGCGCCGCGGGCGAGCCTGCGTTGCCGCTGCAGACCCGCCCCCGGTTCGGCAAGGCCGCCCCTTCGGACGGCCGCGCGAGTGGCGGTCAGTGGCCGTTGAACGACCAGTGATTGGCATCGTCCGCCGGAGTCTTCGTCGCGCATCCCGTGAGGCAGAAGTGGATGACACCGTAGGACTGGCCGACCGCCATCAGCTTGGCGTTCAGCGCCTTGCGGGGCGTGGTGGCGATGACCACGTTGTGGCCCTGGCCGTTCTTCACCGTGACGGTGCCCGTCCAGGTGGTGGTCATGTCGATGGCGAGCTTCTTGTTGTGGTTGCTCTGCAACGGAGGCGCCACACCGAGGGCCGGATCGACGCCGAGCGCGGCGAGCGTCGCCTTCGCGGCGGCCACAGAGGCCGCCTTGTCGTAGGAACCGTCCAGCTTGTAATGCGCCCAGCAGATGGTCACATAGGTCGCGCCCGCAGGCGGGTCAAACGGCGGCACCTTCTGTGCCGACACCTTGTCGTGGGCGATCAGCCAGCTGAAATGCATCAGGTAGGACCGCTCGTACGGCCGGAACGTCGCCAGCGAGCGGACCTTTATCCCGGCCGCGCGCATCGCGGCGATGAAGCTTTCGACGTGCTGGCGGAAGCCGGACGCCAGGTCGGACACGGAACTGCTGCCGGGGAACTGACTGCCCCATGCCGCCCCGCTGGGCTGGTTGGGCGGCGCGCAGGCCGGCAGGACGGCGAGCGTTCCGGTTACGGTCCACTTCTCATTGACCGCGTGGCCGTCGCAGGCCATCGCCAGTTTGCCCGCGCCGTTGGTCCCGCTGGCCGTGAACACGCCGGGCAGGCCGGCGGCCGTGCAATCGTCCCGGACGCTGGCGACGCCCTGCGAGCTGGACGTCCCGTTGCAGTCCGTCCTTTTATAGGTGGCGGTCACGTCGGGAACATTGACGTAGAGCAATGGTCCGCCCTGGTCCAGCGGAAAATAGCTGATGGACCCGTCGGTGGCGCCGGCGCCACCGAACCACCCCGACCAGGTCACGTTCGCCGTCTTCGTGCTCGGGCACGTGGTGCTGAACGCGTCCTTCAAGGTGAACGCGGCGTCGTACGCGCCGCCCGCGTCGACCCAGTTGACATTGCCCAAGGCGTCGGTTTGCGACTGCATCTTCACGGTGACGGTCAGCGCCGACGTCTCCTTGAAGGTTTCCCCGTCGGGCGTCTGGTACGCGTGGACGCCATTGATCGTGACAGTGCCCTTGATCAACATTTCCTGGGGCGGAGGAGCCTGCGCGACCCGTGGCGCGACCGGCGCTGCCTGCCCGGCCGTCGCGGGCAGGGCGGAAATAACGAGAGCGGCGCACGCCGCCGCGGCGACGATCAGCGCCCGCGGCCGCAGTGGCCTGGGCGGAGCGATTGGATGGATGGTTCGCATGGGATGACCTTCGTGGTAGCGGTATTCGAGCGCATCCCATGTTCACCGGACAGCGGCGGTCGGCGCATCGGGGAAACTACTGGCCGGGCAGGTTCAGGGAAACTACGCAGAGGGCATGTCCTGTCGCGACCGGGCCGGAGGACGGAAGCATGGAGCCGGATGCCGTCCGCAGACGGGGGCGGGCCAAAACCCGGCGGCACCGAGAATGGTTTGACGGCCTTGGCCAGCAGTACGATTTCTGCGTGCTCGTTGGTCGTGAGTCCGTTATGCGGCGCCTGCGCGGCCAGATAGCCGACCTTGCCGCCGGCACCGGATTCGCCCTCGCCGTCCGTGGCAACGCGGGCATCGGTAAATCGGCCGTGCTCGATCAGGCTGCCCAGATGGCCGGCCAGTGCCAGATGCTGCGGGTCTTCGGCACCGAATCAGAGTCGGAGGTCGCCTTCGCGGGACTATCTGAACTCGCCCAGCAGCTGCTGCCGGACATCGAGCTGCTGCCCGCGCAGCAACGTGACATTCTGCGGTCGGTCCTGGGACTGTCGGAGGAGGATTCGTCAGGGACGCTGCAGGTGCTCATGGCGATCACTGCCGTCCTCGCCGCAGGGACGCAGGCTGGCCCAAGGCTATTCCTGGTCGATGACGCACAGTGGCTCGACGGAGCGACCGCGGAAGCATTTCTCTTCGCCGCCCGTCGGCTGGCGGACGTTCCGGTCGGATTCGTCTTCGCTATCCGATCGGGCACGTCAAGCGCCTTCGACGCCAGCTGGCTCCCGACCGTCGTACTATCGCCGCTTCGCCAAATGGCTGCACGCGAACTAGTCTCCGGCATCGCCCCCGCTTTGCCCGAGCCAGTCGCTGACCGCGTCATCGAAGCCGCCGAGGGATATCCGCTGGCGCTGGTTGAGTTCGCCTGGATGGCCGGTGAGAACCCCGACCGTGCCAGCGCCGTGGAAGCTGAACCACTCCCGCTCAACGACCGGCTGCAGCGCGCCTATGGCGCTCAGGCCTCGGCGCTCCCCGAGCAAACGCAGCAGGCACTGACGGTCCTGGCGGCGGCAGGCACCACGGTCCCGGATGTCGTGGGGCCGGCGATCGCGGCGGTCACTGGCTCTGCCGCGGCTTTGGATCCGGCACTTGACGCAGGCCTGGTCGTTGTGCGCGATGACCGGCTGACATTCCGCCATCCCCTGGTGCGTTCAGCGGTCTATCAGGCTTCCTCGGCGGCGTCCCGGCGAGCAGCGCACCGGGCACTGGCTGCCGAGGTCGCTGACCGCCATCCAGACCGCGCGGCCTGGCACCGGGCGCTGGCGGCCAGTGGTCCAGACGAAGAAGTCGCGGCCGGCCTGGAGCGCACGGCCGACCTTGCGCGCAAGCGCGGCGGTCACCTTGCGCAGGCGCGAGCGCTCGTTCTCGCCGCGCGACTGTCATCCGAGCCCGGTGAGGCGACCCGGAGATTGCTAGCCGCAGGCATGGCTGCCCAGGTGGCCGGGCAGCACGACCAGTCGCGTACGCTGCTGCGCGAAGTGACAGCGCGGACGAGCGACCCGCTGCTGCTAGCCGACGCGGAGCACGGCCTGGCGCAGATTGCCTACTGGCGAGAAGGCCGCCGGTCGATCTCGCTGGAGGAAGCAGCCACGAGGGTAGAACCGCTGGACCCGGGTCGAGCAGCCGTGCTGCTCTCGTTCGAGCTGCCCGGCATGATCAGCGACTTCCGTGCCACGTCGGCGTTGCCGGTCGCCGAACGGGCCTGGCGCTTGATCGGTCATGGCACCGAGCCCTTCGAGGTTTCCTTCCGCGTCGCCCACGTCCTGATCATGGCTGGGCGTACGACGGCGGCGAAGGCCCTGCTGGATCAGTCGATCCTGGCAGTGCGGGCGGCAGGCGATCCGGTCGCCATGATCAACCTCAGCCAGCCGCTGTGGTGGCTGGAGGATTTCGTAACCGCGCGGGATCTGCTCGACCACGCCACTGCTGAATTCCGGGCCAGCGGCGGCCTGTGGATGCTGTGCCACGCGCTGATCTGCCGCTCTGAGCTGGAGCGGCGCACCGGTCAGCTGCGGTCGGCGTACTCGGCTGCGGCGGAGGCGCTGGCCGTAGCCGAGCAGATCGACGAGCAACTGGCGCGCACCGAGGCGCTGTTTGAACTCGCCGCGGCCGAGGCCGCACTCGGCCAAGAAGCGAAGGCGGAGGTGCATGCCGCCGAGGCGCTCGCGATGACCACGAAACGGACGTTCGGCGCCGCCGAGATCAAGGTGGCGACGGCGAGCGCGCTCGGAGCGGCGGCACTGGCTGCTGGACGGCCGGCGGAGGCCCTGGAACGGCTGCTGCCCGCCGCGGAACTCGCTATGACCGACGGCGTGGCTGATCCGTCGGTGGTGCCGTTCGTGCCGGACCTCATCGAGGCGCAGACGGCCTGCGGTGATATCGAAGCGGCGACGGCGCTGTGCGACTGGCTGGAGGAGAACGCGGCTCACTGCCAGCGCCGGTGGGCGAAGCTCGCGGCGGCCCGCTGCCGTCTGATCCTCGGCTCCGCGAGCACTGACGACCTGCGTGCGGCGCTGGACGTCTACGACGGCACGGTACGGCTGGAAACCGCTCGCTCGCTCCTGGCCCTTGGGGCGGCGCTGCGTCGCTCGGGTCAGCGCGCCGACGCGCGAACTGCCCTGCGTCAGGCGCGCGAGATCTTCGAGGCGTCAGGCGCCGCGGCATGGCAGGCCGCCACCGCTACTGAGCTGCGGGCATGCGGAGAAACGCAGGCGACGCCGGCCGCCGATCCGATCTCGCTGCTCACCCCGCAGGAGACCCGGGTCGCGATGCTGGTTGCGCAGGGAGGGCGCAGCCGCGAGGTTGCCAGCTCCCTGTTCCTCAGCGAGCGGACGGTCGAGTCGCACCTGTCGGCCGTGTATCGAAAGCTCGGCCTGCGCTCGCGCGCTCAGCTAGCCGCGTACGTCGGCGCCATGTCCGGCTGAGCGACATCCCTCATATCGCTCACCGAAGATGCCGCAATTCGGGCCGGCGGCAGACGGCTTGGACGTTGTGGCAGCGTCAGCCTGATCGTGTGCTTGCGACACAGGTCCGCTGGTCGCCGCGTTCAATGCGGCTGACGGTGACCATAGTCGCTGCGCGGTTTCCTTGCGGAGAAGACACATTCGCAAGCACGGCTTTCGGCGCGGCTGTCGCGTCGGACGGGTCCGGTTTCGCGCTGCCCGGTTCAGGCGGTTTTATCCCGCCTGCCGCCGGGTGTTTACAATCTGCTAAACTGTGGCGGACTCCTGGCGAGAGCGGGTGAGGGGTTGGACGAGTGGGAGATCTTCGTCACCGATGAGGTCCGTGGCTGGATCGAGTCACTAGACGATGGCTCACACCGGCTGGTCGTTCAGGCGATCGACATCCTTGCTGATCGGGGCCCCTCGTTGGGCCGTCCTTTAGTGGATCGCGTCGAGTACTCCTCGGTCCAGAACCTGAAGGAGTTGCGGCCGGGGTCGGTTGGGCGCAGCGAGCTTCGCGTTCTGTTCGTGTTCGACCCGTGGCGGACGGCGATCCTGCTGGTG
This sequence comes from uncultured Actinomycetota bacterium, assembly GCA_963720595.1. Classification (GTDB taxonomy): domain Bacteria; phylum Actinomycetota; class Actinomycetes; order Streptosporangiales; family Streptosporangiaceae; genus Chersky-822. The sequence goes on from CAVRFY010000002.1 coordinate 1,830,756, forward strand.
GCCGGTGATAAGTCGGGGAGCTGGAAGCAGTGGTACCGGGAGGCCATCCCGCGGGCGGAACACCTGCTGGAGATTTACCTGAAAGAGCGGGCCGAGGAAGAGGGAGGGGGCGCGTGATGGCGCACTCCAGGTGGTCCGACATCCGTGAGGAGCATATCGAGCGGATCGGGCGGGAGGAGTTCGAGGCGGGCAAGGAGCAGATGCTGGCCGAGGCCCGTGGCTGGCGGCTTGCCGAGATCCGCCGCCGCCGTGGGTTCACCCAGGCGCAGGTTGCCGCCCGGATGGGGGTAGGCAAGAGCCGGATCAGCCAGATCGAGACCGGAAAGGTCGCCACCCGTGACGTGCTGGACCGCTACGTCGAGGCCCTCGGCGGCCGGCTGAGCCTGATGGCTGACTTCGGTGATGAGCTCCTGCGCGTCGGCTGAGCTACGGCCACGAATACAGTCGGTGATGAGGTGCTGGGCCGGGTCGGGCTATCGATTTCTGACCCGTCATGCGGCCCGCTACCGGACCTACTTCCCTCGGTCGAGCTCATAGCACCGTGACCTGCCGGCGAACGCGGCGATGACGTGCAAGACGAGGCGGCCGCCGGGTGAGCTGGTATCGACTGGGCCTCCTGTCATCGCGCGGGTGCACCGCCATGAATGGCGCCGAAGCGACCGTCTTGGCCAGGCGCGAACCAGAGGCCCCCTTGGCCGGTGCGGTAGGTACCGCCTGCGAGCAGGAGCGGCTGGCCGGCAGAATTGTCCAATTCGATCAGTATTCCCTCGACGTCGGGGGAAGCGCCGACCAGTGCAGTGCGCAGCTGGTCGAGTGTCCAATTGATCGTGGCGGAGTCCGGCACTATGAAGGTGACTTGTAGCGCGCTCTCGAGCGGGTGCAGGATGGAGAGGCTGGAGACCTTCAGCCCGAACTGTTGGGCCACGGTGTTGACCTGGGACGTCAGGACTGCGTCGCTGGGCGAGTCAAAGACCTGGCCGAGCGAAACGGCGCCAGGGGTCACATCTGAGGTGACTGGAGCTCCGCTGCTTCCGGGGCCGACGGCAGTGGCACTGGCGATCTCGTCGTTGATGACGGCCTGATTCGTACGCATGAGCTCGCCGAGGGCGCCCACCGCCAGGCCGGCAAGCCAGACATCGGGGACGGCGTCGTTGTTCTTCGCGAGGGTCACAGTGACAACCAGGCCTGCCGGCGAGGTACTCGCTTGGAGTCCCTGAACGTTAGTCCCGGCCAAATCTCGGAGAACTTGTCCCGCCACACCATCCACCGAGGCCGGGACAGCTGTCGGAGTCTGCGTGACGCTGGCGTAGGTGACGGGATCTCCCGTGTGTCCGCCACCGCCAAAGCGCGGGTCGGCCGATCCTCCTGCTGCGCCCATCGCGGCACCGACCGCACCAACTGCAGCAGTCGCAACAAGAAGCGCGGCGATAACGTATCCGATCCGCTTCGAGTTACCTCTTCTGGACATCGAAACCTCCCGAAGAGTCCCCGGGCGAGGCCGTCGGCCAGATGAAGCCCCGGTCATTTCTTCGCCATCGTCGGTGAGCAGCAACTTCGGAGAGCCCGCGCGCCTACATCGCTGGCCGTTCCGCCGCCACGGGAAGACTGGGATGTCGCGTGTGCCAATCCGTAACCCGCTGGTAAGCGTGCCCGACGCGAAATATTGTGGCTTCATCAAACGGCCTGCCGATGATCTGCATTCCGACCGGCAGGTTTCCGTCGGAGAAGCCGCATGGCACCGACATCGATGGGAGGCCGGTGAGGGACGGCACTCCAGTGAATTGCATGATCGCAGACAGCATCTCGTCTTCTACTCCATCCTCAATGACAACCTTGGTCTCGCCGAGAGGCGTAGCGACGAACGGAAGCGTTGGACAGATGAAGACGTCGACGTGGTGGAACGCATCGAGAAACTCGCTTCGAAGCAGCGATCGATATCGTTGCGCGTTGATGTACTGAGTGGCTGTGTACATTTCACCGAGTTCGAGAAGCAGGCGAACGTCCTCACCGTAGTCCTCGGGCCGCTCTCTGAGCCACCGCTGATGGAACGTTGACGGTTCGGCCGACTCGATAGTCAGTTGCGCGGAGATGTTGCCTTGAATGTTCGCGATAGGAACCTCGTCGATGATTGCTCCCTCGCGCGTGAGTTGGTCTAGCGCCAAGCGCACCGCCTTCTCCACGGGCTTCTGCAGGTGGGAGAAGAAGTAATCTGAGACCACTCCAATGTGAAGCCCGCGGACGCCATCCTCGATATAGCGCAGGTAGTCGGGGACTGATCGGGGATCAGTGCCTTCGTCGTTCGAATCGAACCCAGCGATCACTCCAAGCATCTTCGCTACATCCACGACGGTCCGTGCCATTGGGCCGACAGTGTCCATCGACCATGCCAGTGGCACTACGTTCGCGTTCGATACCCGTCCGATGGTGGGCCTGATGCCGACACATCCGTTGACAGCTGCTGGTAGGCGTACTGAACCCCCGGTGTCGGTTCCGAGAGCGCCGAAAACCTCGCCAGCAGCCACCGCGGCGCCAGATCCGCCGGATGAGCCGGCTGGGAACCGGGTGGGATCCCATGGGTTCTTAGTTGGGCCGTAGTGAGGATTCGCGGTTGTACCTCCCCACGCGAATTCGTGCATGTTGAGTTTGCCGACCACAACCGCGCCTGCATGGCGGAGCCTTGCAACGACCGTCGCGTCATGCTCAGGTACGTTGTCCGCCAGAATCCTCGACCCGGCTGTAGTCGGGAGACCGGCCGTGTCGATATTGTCTTTGATTCCGATCGGCACGCCGTGAAGTTGCCCAAGCGGATCTCCGTCGATGATCGCCTTTTCGCATCCGGCAGCAGCATCCAGGGCCCGCTCTCCCGCCACGGTTATGAAAGCGTTTATGATCGGCTCCCATGCCTCAATGCGGTTCAGACATGCCTCGGTGAGTTCGACTGGCGACACCTCACGGGCACAGATCAGCGCTGCTGCTTCAGTAAGTGATAGGGATGTGAATTCGGTCGCCACGTTGCTATTCATTACCATTAGCCATCGGTCCGGCTGAATCGGACGAAGCCTACCACCGGCTTAATATTGCGCATCTGTTCTTCGGACATCTTGTGATTGAGTTTATGCGCTGCCGCAAGCAGTGGCCGGAAGGCGATCGCGATAGGCTCGAGTCGATGCTCGGGCAGCGAAAGGTTGGCGAGATCCGCCAGATGGGCAATCGCATCTTCATCCATTGTGCTCACCGCGTTGTCTCCTATTCTATTATGCGCGTCTCGCGCCTGGACCAGCCGGGCACGCCGAGCGGCGAGAGCCGATCGTCGATGATGCCGGTAACAAGCCTGGGATCAGCGCTCGGGTTCGTACTTGAAGGAGAGTTGCAGTTTGGTGCGGTAGGTGATCGCTCCGCCTTCGTCCAGGTGAATGTCCTGCTTGACGACCTCAGCCACTCGAAGACCGCGGAGCGTCCCCGCTGCCGTCCTGATTGCCTCCGCAGCCGCGTCCTCCCATGACGTGCTGCTTGTCCCGATGATGTCGGTCACCCTGTACACGCTCATTACGCTCTCCATCCTCCGATAACCTGCGGCTAGGCGCTGCGATACGCAGGCCGTCCGCCCCGGCTGGCGATCTGGCTCAGGTCACGACCACGGCGGCTGCCGATGAACCTGAGCCTGGCACTCCGCACAGGCGGCGTCCAGAGATCGTTGCCCCGCACAGATCCGCGACGGCCGACACTCCGTACAGCGCTTCGGCATGGTGAGGAAGCTTCCATCACCGATTCCAGGCAGGAACTGCTCTGCTTGCTGCTCGCGGACTCTGGCAACGCCCCTTCGCCGCTCATGCCGTATGCGTCGCGTGGTATGAGCGGCATGACGGGCGGTAGCCTGAGACGCCGTGCCGTTAGGCCCCCGGAACGCGTGCCGGCGGGTAGCTTGCCCTGAGGGCCAATGGCTTGATCGGCATTCCAGCCAATACTCCGCATGCGGGGAAACATGAGAAGAGGACGGACATGGCCAGATTCGTGCTGATGTTCCACGGCGGGCAGTCTCCTGCAGAACCATCGCCCGAAGTGATGGACCGCTGGATGGCGTGGTTCGGCGAGCTCGGCGCTGCCGTGGTCGACATGGGCGCTCCGTTCGGCGCCGCAGCAACTATCGCCTCCGATGGGACGCCCAGCGATGGCGCTGGGCCCGACCCAGCGACCGGATACACCGTCATCGAAGCCGCCAATCTTCACGATGCCGTCGTCATGGCCAAGGGCTGCCCGGGTCTCAGCAGTGGCGGCTCCGTCAGGCTGTACGAAACGATGCAGATGGGCTGAAAGGCCGACCGAAGGCGCAAGTCCCCGCGGCCAGAACTCGTGGGTGAGCAGCCGTCCATGGCCACCCGCTAGTGTTTTCGCATGGCATTTGACGAGGGTCTCGCGGAGCGCATCCGTACGCTGCTCGCCGACCAGGCCAGTGTGCGAGAGGTGCGGATGTTCGGTGGGCTGTGCTTTATGGCCGACGGCAACATGGCCTGCGGCATCGTCGGCGATGAGCTGATGGTGCGTGTCGGAGTAGACGCCTGGCCTGACGCGCTGAGCCAGCCGCACGCTCGTGAGATGGACTTCACTCGCCGGCCGATGAAAGGCATGGTCTACGTCAGCGCGGACGGCTTCACTGAAGACGCAGACCTCGCGCGGTGGATCGGGCTGGGCATAACATATGCCCGTTCCCTCCCGCCGAAGTAGTTACGAACGGACCGCCGCGGCCATCCATAGATGGAACCTGTCGCCAGTCGGCTCCGCCCGGGACAGCTCGACACCGCGCAGCATCAGCCGCCCTGCGCTCGCGGGATTCAGGCTGCGCGCAAGGTGTCCTCGACAGGTTTAGGCGACCCGACGCCAGGAGTCGCCGAAGTCGGCGATGACTTTCAGTTCGCCCCCCAAGGCGCGTATGTAGTCGGCCAGGGTGGCAAGCTCGGCGACGGCTCCATTCTCGATGGCAGAGACGCGCTGCTGGGAGACGCCCATGGCCTGCGCAACGTCGGCCTGGGTCAGGCCCGCCTTCTTGCGCATCTCGATGAGGTACTCCGCGCGGACCTTGAGCGCCCGCTTGTCGCGTGCTTCCTGCACGGCAGCACGGTCATCGGGATGAACGAACTCGTCCACGAACTCCTCGCGCGCGTAGGTGAAGAATTCCCCCTGCTCGCTCATCGCTGCTCCTTCAGATACTGGTCATACAGTGCCTCGGCCATCGGGATCGCCTCGCGGTACCACTCGTTCCACCGGCCCGACTTGTCGCCGGCCACCAGGAGGACGGCATTGCGGCCCGGGTCGAAGATGAACAGGATCCGCACCTCGCTGCGGCCGCTCGATCCTGGCCGCAGCTCCTTTAGGTTGTGCAGCCGCGATCCTGCGATCCGGTCCACGAGCGGCCTGCCGAGCTGCGGGCCCTCGTCCAGTAGCTGGTCGATCGCCAGCGAGACTAGCCGCCGCGTGGCTGGGTCGCCCGTGCGGAGCGCGTGGAGCCGGTCCCTGACCTGCCGGGTCATTACGAGCCTGTGCGGCACCGCTCCTCCTGCTCCACTCGACGCCAGTATACAACAATAATATTGTGAGCTGTGCTCGTGTAGGGCAGTGGCGTCGCGTTGCCGAGCGAGCTGGTAGGACCGCTGTCCTAGTGGGCTAGCGCACCTAGTCATTGAGGGCACTGATGAAGTGCCTGGACCTCGGACCTTCCCGGCGGGGTGCAGGTGCGGTAGCTTCCGGCTTATGCCGCATGCTGCCCTTAACGGAATTGAGATCAACTACTCCGACACAGGCGGCGACGGGCCGGTCCTCGTGCTTAGCCACGGGTTCCTGATGGATCAGTCGATGTTCGCGCCGCAGGTGGCGGCGTTTTCCGCGGAGTACCGGGTGGTGACCTGGGATCAGCGCGGCCACGGCTGGGATCACGATGGCCGCGGCGGTACGCCCGCGCCAGGGCCGTTCAGCTACTGGGACTCGGCCCGGGACCTGCTGGCGCTGCTAGACCATCTTGGCGTCCAGACTGCCGTGCTTGGCGGAATGTCCCAGGGCGGGTTCGTCAGCTTGCGCGCCGCGCTGCTCGCGCCTGGCCGGGTACGCGGGCTGATTCTGATCGATACCCAGGCAGGCCAGGAGGACCCGGCCTTGGCGCCGGCCTACGAGCAGTTGCATGAGACCTGGCGCGAACAGGGTCCCGGGCCCGTCCAGGAAGTTGTCTCGTCGATCATCCTGGGCCCTGGTCAGTGGACCGACTGGTACGACAAGTGGGCTGCTATCGACATCGAGCAGTTCACGCCAGCGTTCCGCTGCCTGATGGACCGCGACGACATCACTGGGCGTGTGGGCGAGATCGACTGCCCGGCGCTGATCGTGCACGGTACGGCCGACGCCGCCATTCCGTTGACCAAGGCGGAGGAACTGCGCGACGGCCTCGGAGGTTCGGCGCGGCTCGCCGTCATCGAGGGCGGCACGCACGCCTCGAACATGAGCCATCCAGCCGAGGTTAACGCCGAAATGAGGGCCTTCCTGCAAGAGCTCGACAGGCCCTGAGCAGTCAGAACGTAGCTTCGTGCCGGGGCCCGGTGCCGGGAGTCGCCCCAACCTGCCGACCGCAAGGTAGACCGGCCAGGTGTGCCGCAATGGCAGCGGCAGAGTCAGCGGCCGGCGCCATCGCGCTCGGTAGGACGGTGTGCTGGTGTAGCGACAAGAACCGCTCCGGCCGCGCTTTCCGGTCACCGCCGGTGTCGAGCCATTTGCCGGTCGCGATCCTCGCTCGGTCGATTAGTTCGCGTGCGCGGCGGAAGTCCGCCGACGAAACGGTCAGCGGACAAAGCGGTGGGAGGACGTGCAGTTCTGCCCTGCCGGCAAGATCAGCAACGTCGCGGATCAGCCGCTGCTGGGTCAGAAACGCTAGCGCCTGCAATGCGGAGGCGTACGGGCTGGCCGGCGGTGCCGCCAGCGCGCAGGCGACTCCGGCCGGAAGTACGTAGATCCGGTCAGCGCCGAGCGAAATGGCCTGCGAGATCGCCGCATTGTTGGCCAGAGCGCCGTCGACGAGGGTCAGGCCGTCCCGGCGGACAGCAGGCAGCAGTCCCGGGATGGCGGTGCTCGCGAGTACAGCGCTGACGGCGTCGCCGGTGGACAGCAAGACCTCCTCGCCGGATAGGACGTTCGTGGCCACCACGTGGATAGGGATCGCCGCATCTTCCAGGTTCCGGTAGCGCAGGTGTCTAGTGATGAGCCGGCGCAGGCCGTCGGACGGGAAAACCGACTCGCGGGCGCCGGTCAGGGCCAGCAGATGCCGGCCGGGGCTGACCGGAAAGACATCGGTACGCCGGAGACCGATCCAGATCTCGGCCAGCGAGTCGAGGGCATCTCGGCTGGTGCCGTGGCCGGCGATGTAGCTGGCGTTGAGGGCACCAGCCGAGGTGCCAACGAGCAAATCTGGCGTCTCGATGCGGGCGGCGAGAGCTTGCAACATGCCGACCTGAACAGCACCGAGGCTGCCGCCGCCGGAGAGTACGAGCGCGGTTGTCATGGCAAGTCCCGCCGTCGCAATGGGCGCTACCGGCCGACGAGGTCCTCGCCCGGGAAGGCCTTGGCGAGCCGAGCCAGCGTCAGCGCGGCCAGTAGCAAGCCGAAGTCGCGGACGGCGACGTCGTAGTAGCCGTGAATGCTGAGCAGGTTGACGATGATGCCGAGCAGCCAGGCGGCGACCAGGAAACCGCCGAAGCGCGGCTTGACCAGCACGGCCAGGCCCGCCACGATCTCGATGACGCCGACCGCGTACATCGCCTGATGGGCAGTCCCGGGGACGAGATTGTTGATCCACGGCGCCAGGTATTTGTCCCAGTTGGTCAGCAAGCCCGCGAACTTGTCAGCGCCGAACACTATCGGCAGGACCGTGAATCCGATCCGGAGCAGCCAGAACGCCTGGTAGGTCGGGTCGGTCCTGATCCGCTGCCGCCGAGATAGCTCGGCGGAGTCAGCGGCTGATGCCTTGGTTACGATCATGGTGTTGCCTTCCCTTCTAACGGACACTGTTGTTGACGTTAGAGCCAATCGTCTCTAACGTCAACTCTTGTGCCCGTTAGAATTGGGTCCGGAGCAAGGCAGCAGACCGTGAGCTAGGCGGGTCCGATCTCGGCCAGTGCGTCGACAAGCGCCTTGATGTCGTTGCCGTCGTTATAGCCGTGCAGTGAGATCCGGATTCCGCCACCGCGAGAGCTGACGATCACGCGATGGTCATTGGCCAGCGCGGCCTGCACTGCGGCCGCGGACATCGAGCCGTGGCGCAGCGAGATGATGTGGCTGCTGGCTCCGGCGGTACCAGACGGGCGAAACGGCACCCAGCCCAGGGGGCGCACCCGCTCGATCAGCTCGGTTGCGAGGCCACGTGCGTGCTGCGCGAGTGCTGGCAATCCAGCGTCGGTGAGCAGTGCGATCGACGAGCTGAGTCCGACCGCCGAGCTGTAGGCCATGGTCGATAGCTCGAAGCGGCGCGCGTCGCGAGCCAAGGCCAGGGTTGTCGCATCGAAGTCGAACGGGTCGTCCACCCCTTTCCATCCGAGGATCTTGGGTATCGCGGCGATGAGGTCGTCATTGACAACGAGGATCGCGACGCCACCGTGAGCGGAGAGCCACTTGTATCCGCTGCAGACCAGAGCGTCCGCCGACCACTCCCGCATGCTGACCGGGCCGGCGCCCACGAGTTGAGTAGCGTCGACGATGATCTTCGCGCCGACTTCGTGGGCGCGCTCCGCAACGGCCCTGACGTCGATGACGGTGCCAGTCGCATATTGGACCGCGCTGATGCACACGACCGACGTGGAGCCGCCGATGGCCCTGATCAACTCGGCGCTGAGGTCCGTTTGCGGCTCGTCCTCGACCCAGCGGATGGTGGTGCCGAGCCGGGCGCGGGCGCCGAGCCACGGGTAGGTGACGCTAGGAAAATCGGTGGGCACGAGGAGCACCTCGGCGGATTCGGTGGCGAGCACCGCAGCGACCTGGCCCAGACCTTCGCTGGCTCCTCCGATGACGGCGATCGATCGCTGCGGCGCGTCCAGCAGTGCCGAAGCGGCCTCCCGGAGATCGTCGAGAACCCGGGCCTCGGTGGCGTCTGACATCCGTGCGTTGCCGTGTTGTGCGACATCCTGGATGAAACTCGCCATGGCATGGACGGACTCGCGCGGGATCAGGCCCAGGGAAGCCTGATTGAGATAGACGCAATCGCTCAGCGTCTCGTAATGGCTGCGTGCAACGAGCGCGTCCATGGTCGTCTCCCGTCGACCTGCGCGGTTGCCCCGCCAGGCTCCTCGCAGGACGTCAGTACGGCTTAGCCTTCCAGACTGCCCGGTATGCCGAGGGTCTGGCCGCCGTCCAGCACGATGTTCTGTCCGGTGATGTAGCGGGCGTCGGCGGAGGCCAGGAAGGCGACTGCGCCGCGATGTCAGCGGGCTCGCGCGAACCGGCCGAGCGGGATCGTCTTCAGATACTGCGGGCCGAGCACCTCGTCGCGCGTGATGAGCGCGGCGAGCGGCGTGTCGGCGACGCCTGGCGCGACGCCGTTCACCCGGATGTTGTGCTTGGCCAGGTCGATCGCGGCGGAGCGGACCAGCGCCCAGACCGCTGCCTTGGTCACGTTGTAGACCGCGTGCGTCTCCTCGACGAACCAGGCGTTGATCGAGGTAGTGCACACGATCGAGCCGCCGCCGCTGGCGGTCATGGCCCGGCCAGCCTCGACCACGCAGTGCATGACTGCCGTCGACGTTGACGGCCATGTGGCGGTGCCAGTGCTCGTCGGTCATCTCGAGCAGGCCGAGCGGGTCGGCGATGCCCGCGTGCGCGCACATCACGTCGATCCGGCCGAACTCGGCGACGCACCGCTCGACCGCCCGGCGGCAGTCCGTCCCGGACCGACGACGTCGCCGACGAATGGCGACGCAGCGCGGGCCGAGGCTCGGCGGTCGCGGTCGGCGAGCTGGTCGGCGTTGCGGTCGAGCGCGATGACCCCGGCTCCCTCCTCCAGGAACCGGGTCACGATCGCCAAGGCCGATGCCCTGCGCGGCGCCGGTGACGACGACGCCGCTGGTCGGTGAAGCGCTGCATGCTCGTGTCCTTCGGTGTCAGTGCCGATGTCTGGGCCGAGGGTGCGGCGGCCCTCCGGCCGGCCACACCCCGGCTCACTGTCAGCTAGCGCTCGTCGGCAGGCCGGCGGCAACTGCGCCGGAGCGACCAGCCTTTCCTCGATCGCGTGCTCGACCGCCTCGCCCATCGCGAGGCCAGCCAGCTTGAGATCGCTCGACCGGTTTCCCCGGTAGACGGTGAAGACCACGGCAATGCCGACCGCGAGCCACCCGAGCACGATGAACGGAGCCAGCGACGACCGGCCACGGCCGGCAGCGGATTCGACCGAGTAGTAGATGACGACGGCCAGCGCGATCGTGCCGATCGCCGGGACGACGATGTGCTTCGGCACGCTGAGTTCGTCCGGATGCTCGCGCTTGTAGAAGACGTAGAGCCCGACGTTAGCCACGATGTAGACGAACGCGAGGGCGAAGGTGAACCACGTGCCGGTCACGTTGTAGACGTTGGCCACGCCGATGATGATCGGCAGGATCAGGCCGAGCAAGACGTTGATTCCGGTCTGGGTGAGCACCGCGTTGATCGGCGTTTTGCTCTTGGCGTCGACCTTCAGCAGGAAGGACGGCAGCGCCTTGGCGCGGGCCATGCCGTACAGGAAGCGGGTCGAGGCGTTCGTGCACGCGATCGAGACCGCGAGCGCGGAGTTGAACAGCGCGAACAGCACGATCCACCAGGCTCCGCCCCAGTAGTGCTGGCCGAGCACGAACGCGGGCAACTGCGAGGACGCAGGCGAACGCCGCGGTCAGGTTGTTGGTGCCCCAGCCGGAGGTCTGGCCCCACGACACCAGCACCAGGAAGACGCCCATGATGATGATCGAGCCCATCACGGCCCGCGGCACGGTCCGCTTCGGGTCACGGCTTTCCTCGGCCAGCGGCGCTGCGGCGTCCCAGCCGGTGATCGCGAAGATCGCGAACACCACGCCGAGGAACAGGCCGTGCGCGTTGGCTGAAGCGTCAGCCAGCCGAAGTTGACGCCGCCAGCGCCGGGGCTGGCGAAGCCGTTGATCGCCAGCGCGAGCGACGATCAGCGCCTCGATGACGCCGAGCACGATGAGCAGCTTCACCGACAGCTCGACCCCGCGCCAGCCGGTCCAGGCCGACGAACAGGATCAGGAAGATCATGAACCACCACCACTGAAAGGTGATGTTGTACTCGGCCTTGAGCGTCGACTGCAGGGTGGAGCCCATGAACGAGCCCGACCTGCGCGATCACGACCGGATAGAAGAGCAGGTAAACCCAGGCGACCAGGAACCCCCACCGGCCGCCCAGCGACCGGGAAACGAAGGTGTAGTAGCTGCCCGTGGAGGACAGGTGCCGGCTGAACTGGGCCAGCACGTAGCCGAGGAAGAGCGCGATGATGAACGCGCCGAGGTAGGCGAGCGGGGCGGCGATCCCGGCGTTCAGCACGATGAACGGCACCGTGAACAGTCCCGCGATCGCCGGGCGCGATGCTGGTGACGCTCTGCATCAGCACGCCTGGCAGCGTGATGACACCTTTCTTCAGGCTCGGACTCAACTGGCGGGCTCGACGTCCGCGGTAGAGGTGGACTGGGTCATGGTCATCTCTCCTTGATCGGGAACAGCTGTGCCTTCAGGTAGCCGGGCAGGGCGGGCCGGACGTGCTCCTCGAAGGCGTCTTCCGGCTTGGCCGATTCGTGCACGACCGCACGAATCGCGCGGATCATCGCGACCGGATGGTCGCTCTGGAAGATGTTGCGGCCCATGTCGACGCCCGGCGGCTCCGCCCTCGATGGCCCGGGCGGCCATGGCGAGCGCGTCAGGTTCGGGCAGTTTCTTGCCGCCCGCCATCACCACGGGCACCGGGCAGGCCGAGGTCACGGTGTCGAAGTCCTCCGCGCAGTAATACGTCTTGACGACCTGGGCGCCGAGCTCCGCGCAGATCCGGACGGCAAGCCGGAGATAGCGGGCGTCCCTGGTGAGTTCCCGGCCCACGGCCGTCACGGCGAGCACGGGCACGCCGGCCCGCTGGCCTTCGTCAACGAGGCGGGTCATGTTGTGCACCGACTGGGTCTCGTTCTCGCCGCCGATGAAGACCTGGACGGCGACGGCGGCCGCGTTGAGCCGGACCGCGTCCTCCATGGCGACCGCGATCTGCTCGTCCGACAGGTCCTTCAGGACGCTCGGCCCGCCGCTCGCGCGGAGCACAATCGGCGACTCCGGAGGTAGGCGGGATGGTGGATCGCACCATGCCGCGGGTCGTCATCAGCGCGTCCGCCAGCGGCAGCAGCGGGACGATCGAGAGGTCGACCCGCTCCAGTCCGGTGGTCGGTCCCTGGAAGTAGCCGTGGTCGATGGCCAGCATCACCGTCCGGTTGGTGGCCGGGCTGGAAGATCCGCGCCAGCCGGCTCTGCATGCCCCAGTCGAGCGCGCCGGCACCCTTGAGCGGGTTGACGTTCGGCTCCGCGCCGCATGTGCGCGGCTGGAACCGGGCACCGCTCGGTGAGCTTCGTCGTTGTCGGCCATCGGGTACCGCCTCCGGTATGGTTGCCAGCGCGCTGGCGCGGATGGGTTAGGCGCCCGCCGCCCGCCAGAGCGGGCGGAGCAGGCCGTCGTCACACAGCGTCGAGCATTCGCGGGTAGACCTCCCGCCAGGTCTCGAACCGCTCGTCGTAGATGGCCATGGCGGTAGCGCCGGGTTCGCAGGTCGCCGCGCTGGCGTCGCAGGTCGGACTCGAGATCAGACAGGCCGCCGAGGATGCCGGCGCCGACCGCCGCGCACAGACGCGGCGCCGAGCGCGCTGCTCTCGGTCACGGCCGGCACGTGCACCGGCACGCCCGGTCACGTCGGCCATGATCTGCGGCCAGAGCGTGCCCTTCGCGGCTCCGCCGGTGAAGACCAGCTCGCTGAAGGCGGCGCCGGTGAGCTCGGCGATGATGTCGCGGTGCCCGCGGGCGACGTACGCGGCCGCTTCCTGGATCGCCCGGACGCAGGCGCCTGCGCCCGGAGCCTGGCCGGGTCGCTGAGATCGAAGCCGAGGAACGAGGGGGCCGCGTGCGCCCAGCGCCTGGCGTTCATCAGGTTCGACATGATCGCGAGCACGCCGCCAGAGCCGGGCGGCACCAGGGCGGCGCTCTCCTCCATGACGACATAGGGATCGACGCCGCGCTCGCCGGGCGACGCGCGACCTCGGCGGCGCAGAACGCGTCGCGGAACCAGCGCATGCTCATGCCGCAGTAGAAGCCGATGCCCTCCAGCATCCACTGGCCAGGCAGCACGTGGCAGAGCGTGCGCAGCCGGGTCTGCGGGGTCGATCAGCGGCCGGTCGAGCAGCATGGTGTTCTGCCAGAACGTGCCCGCGACCACGGTGTACTCGCCGGTCCGCACGCCGGCTCCGAGCAGCCCGAGCTGGGTGTCGGCACCGCCCGCCACGACCGGGGTGCCCGCGCGCAGCCCGGTCTCCTCGGCGGCGCGCCGGGTGACGACGCCGATCACCGTGCCGGGGTCACTGCACCGGCGGGAGGATCGCCGGGTCGATGCCGCAGATCTCCGCGATCTCCGCCGACCAGGTGCGGTCGGCCAGCGAGAACATGCCCGAGCTGGAACCGCAGGACGGCTCGGTCGCCAGCTCGCCGGACAGCCGGGTCGCGATCCAGTCGCTGAGCAGGCCCAGGCCGCGCGCCGCGCCCAGGATGTCCGGCCGGTGCCGGGCGAGCCAGCGCAGCCGGGCCGGGCGTGGTGATCGCGACCCAGTCGCCGCCGACCGCGTAGATGCGCTCGGCCGCGCCCTCGGCGATCAGCTCGGCGGCCTCCTGCGCCGAGCGGCTGTCCACGTTCGGGCAGGCCCAGATCTCCTGGCCCGGCCGCGTCGTAGAGCACGATGCCCTCGCGCATGCTGGTCGCCGCGACGGCGCGCGACGTCGGCGCCGGTCGCGCCCGCGGCGCTGAGCACCTCATGGACGCAGGCGGCGATCAGCAGCCAGTTGGCCGCGACGTCGAAGTCCTGGCCGCCGGGCGCATCGGGCGGCTCGCGGTGCGTCCACTCCCGCAGGCTGGCGGCGACCTGCTCGCCCTTCTCGGTGAACAGCAGCGCCCGGCAGCTGCCGGTGCCCGCGTCGATCGCCAGCAGTGTAGCTCATCCATCACCGTCGCTTCCTCGGCTCCGGTCAAAGACCTCCGGGTTGACGACCGCCGGCGGGCCGGCCCCGGCGAGCACGGTGGCGATCGCCGCGGCGGCCTGCCGGGCGCCGCGCGACGAGCGTCTCCTTGGTGGCGCCGCCGATGTGCGGGGTGATGCAGACCGACGGCAGGTCGAGCAGCGGGTGCCGGGCGCCGCCAGCCGGCCGCTCCACGACGTCGAGCGCCGCTCCGGCCAGCTGGCCGCGAGCGCAGCGCGGCGGCCAGCGCGGCCTCGTCGACGAGCGACTCCCGCGCGGTGTTGATGAAGCTGGCGCCCGGCTTCATCCGGGCGAATGCGCTCGGCGCTGAACAGGTGCCGGTTGCCGGCGGTGGCCCGGGCGTGCACGGAGACGATGTCGGACGTCGGCGAGCAGCTCATCGAGGCTGACCAGGCGGACCCCGTCCGGGCACGATCGCGGGCGGGACCGGGTCGTGGGCGATCACCGTGAACCCGAGCGCGAGCGCCCGGGTGGCGACGTGCCGGCCGACGTGGCCGAGGCCGACCAGGCCGAGCACGGTGCCGGGGGCCTCGCGGCCGAAGAACTCACGGCCCTCGAAGGTCGGACTCGGCGAGCGTGCCGCCGTCGGCGAGGTACCGGCTGGCCCGGGGCACGCCGCGGATCAGCATCAGCGCGAACGCGATGGTCAGCTCGGCGACCGCCTCGGCGTTCTTGCCGGGCGTGTTCGCCACCGGGATGCCGCGCTCGGTGGCGGCCGCCACGTCCACGTTCACGGGGCCGCCGCGGGCGCAGCAGACCAGCCGCAGGCCGGGCGCGTCCAGGACCTCGGCGCTGACCGGGGCGCCGTGCACGACGAGCACCTCGTGGCCGGCGGCCGCCCGGGCGACCTCGGCCGGGTCGCCGGCGTACTCGCGCAGCCGGCGCTCGGACGGCGGTCCTGGCGGCGGCTCCGCGTCGGTCCGGCTGATCTGCAGTCTCGGTGACGGTCACCGCGTCGCCGAGGCTCGCGAGGGCCGCGGCGAAGCTGGCCGACCGGCATGAACGGATCGCCGACGGCGAGCACGCGCACGGTCGGCTGGTCCTCAGCTCGTTACGGGTAGATGTAGATCGGCTTCAGCTCGATCGCGTGCCCGTTGCCCGACTCGAGCACCCACTTGATGATCGGGCCGGTGTCCAGGTAGTAGAACTCGATCGTCTCGCCGATCCGGCCGCTCATCAGCACATCGGCGCCGCGCTCGCGCCCAGTGCGCCTTCATCAGGTCACTGTCTTGCGTCGGTGTGCTTCATGCACGCGATGTGCTGGACGCCCTCGCCGTAGGTGTCCAGGTACTCCTGGTAGATACTCGGGCCGCTGACCGGCTGGATCAGCTCGAAGCCGAGATCGCCGACGTGGGTCTCGGCCCCGATCATCCGGAACTCGACCGGCTCGCCGCGGACCATAGGTGTCGTGCAGCAGCGGCGGCTTGTAGTCGAAGACGCTCCACGGGCCCCAGCCGAGATTCTCGGTGTAGTCCTTGAGCGACTGCTCCATATCGCGGACGACGACGGCGATCTGGCGTGATCGCCATCGGGGTGGGCGGCTGTGACGATGCGGCCGGCGGCATCGGTCATGGCGAACCTCCTGGGTGGGGAGCGGGGATGGAACTCGTTCAGAGTCGTGGTGCCGTGCCGAGCGCCGGCGAGCATGGCGGACAGGTTCGCCGCCGGCGTCGCTTGCCGTCGAAGATCGCGCTGCCGCTGACCACGAGGTCGGCGCCCCAGCTCGGCCACCTGCGCGGCGTTCGCGCAGCGTCACGCCGCCGTCGACGCCGACCAGGACCGGGTGGTCCGGCGGCCGAGCGTGATCTCGCGCACGGCCGCGATCCGGCGGGCGGTGTTCGCGGCCGGCGCCTGGCCCGACCAGCCGGGGTTCACCGCGAGCACGAGCACGAGGTCGATCGAGGTCGAGCACCGGCTCGACTGACCTGCACCGGCGTGCCCGGGTTCAGCGCGAAGCCGCGGATGACCGGCCGGACCTGCCGCGACAGCGCTGGTCAGCTCCTGCAGCACCCGGTGCGGATGCCGGCTCGACTCGGCGTGCACGGTCACGATCGCGGCGCCGGCGCTCGACGACCTCGGGCAGGAAGCGCGCGGCTCGCTCGACCAGGAGGTGCGCATCGACCGGCACGCCGGTCGAGGCGGCCGCGCGCGATGAACGGCCGGGCCGACGGTGAGCTGCGGGCAGAAGGAGCCGTCCATGACGTCCACGTGCGCCCAGTGCGCGCGGCCGCGGAGCAGCTCGAGCTCGGCGCCGAGCCGGGTCAGGTCCGCGGTGAGGACGCCGACGCTGAGCCGGCGGGCCGGTCACGGCGTCAGCCCGCCTGGCCCGGGCCGGCGAACTCGTCGACGGCCTCGGTGCTCGCTGAGCGCGCCGAGTCTCCAGCTCGTAGCTGCGCTGCTCGCCCGGCGCCAGGTGGATCAGCTCGCCGCGCTCCCGGGCGTCGAACCGGCCGGCGTCGCGGTTGGTGCTCGGCTCCATCGCGACGACGTAGGTGCCCGAGCCGAGCTGCCGCCAGGTGACATGGTGCGGCAGCTGGTCCTGGCGGTACCGCTGGTAGACGCCGAGGCCGGCGGCCCGGTTCAGCACGGCGGCCTCGACGTAGCCGTCGGCGTCCGGCCATCATGTCGTGCTCGTAGCACTCCTCGACGAAGGACGGCGTCGGGCGCGGCGAGCCGCGCGGTACCGCTCGGTGCTGCGCCTCGCTCACGCAGCGTGCCGGGCGGGGCCGGATAGGCTCAGCTCGGCGTGCGTCGTCGACGACGGGGAACCCGATATTGCAGTGGTACAGCATCATGTGCGGGCACGGCGGTCGGGCCGGTGTTGGTGACGGTGTCGGTCGAGCCGCACGGCTGGTCCCGCCGAGGTCGGCCTCGATCCGCCGGGTCAGCAGCAGCTGCTCGCCGAAGACCGCCACCTGCGCGGACCTCGGCTTCGGCCCAGAGCACGCAGTCGTCCCCGGGCCAGGGCGTGCCGTAGCCGGCCAGCCGGGCCGGCAGCCCGGTGTACCGGCCGTGCAGGCCGTAGGTCTCGGTCTGGCGGTGCGGGTAGTTGAAGACGCGTCGAGTCGTCGGTGCCGCCGAGCAGCATGTGGTCGAGCCCGCAGGTGGAGACCAGGCCGCCGGGGAAGCCGCGGAACCAGCCGATCCCGGCCGGCTCGTAGTACCAGGGCCCGATCAGGCCGACCGGCGACCACCAGGCCAGCGGCCGGCCGCCCAGGCAGGCCCGGCCGATGTCGAAGCCGCGGTCGACCAGCACCTCGAAGTCGAAGCCGGCGCCGGTGGCGAACCGCAGCAGGCGCACGCCGCGCTCGGCGCCGTCGGCCGCCTCGGTGAGCTGGACGCCGGCGAGCTGCTCCAGCCGCCCGACGCGGGCCAGCAGCTCGCTCCGGGACCACTGCCGTCCCCACAGGTGGACCACTGGCCTCGCCCTCGGCTTCCTGCGCTACGCTGCTCGGTGAACATTCGCTCATAGGTACAGATCATTTGCTCACAGAGTATGACGATCTCCGGTTCTGCCTGGCAAGAGGCGAATGTGGCGATCGCGCAGCTGCTGCATCACCGGCCGCCGAAGGCGCCAAGGAATCCGCAGTGCTGCGGGCCCGCGCGGGAAGACCGGCCACACGTCGGCGACCAGGTCGCCGTCGCACGGCGAAGATGACGTCGTGCAGGTTCACGGTCGTCGGCGCGTAGCCGCAGACCAGCCGGGCGCGATCGCCGAGGCTCGGCGGTGAAGCCGCGGATCGGTGTCGAACAGCGCATGTTCCTCGGCGTAGTACCTGGCCTCGTAGCCGTAGCCCTGGATCGGCGGGGAGCACGAAGTCGATGCCGACCGACTTGCGGCCCGGCGTCGAAGATCACGGTGTCGCCGTGCCGTGGCCATGCACCGAGGTCAGCACGGTCAGCGAGACCTCGAAGCCGGGCACGAGGTTGCCGTGGAAGGCGTCCATGAACACGTACGAGCCGGCCTGCAGCTCGGTGACGGCCGGGTTGACGGCCGGTGATGTTGTAGGTGCCGGTGCCCGCCCGCGGACAGGACGGTCGCGTCGCAGGCCGTCGGCATCGCAGCAGGTCCTTGACCGAGGCGGCGTAGCTCATCGCCTCGGTGGCGAGCCGGATGCGGGTGTCCCGGTCCGGCTCCAGCATGCAGTGGCCCTCGTAGGCCTGGACGCCGCGCAGGACCAGCCCCGGCGCGGCGTCGACCAGGCGGGCCAGGTCCAGCGCCTGCTCCGGCGACCGGGCGCCGCACCGGGCCATGCCCGACGTCCAGGTCGACCAGGACGCCGCAGCGTCGCGCCGGCCGCGGTCATCGCCGCCGACAGGTCGCGCGATGTTGCGCGGGTCGTCCACCACGAGGGCCAGGTCGGCGTGGCCGGCCAGCGACCGCCGCGACGCCGATCTTGTCCGCGCCGATCACCTGGTTGGCCACCAGCACGCTGCCGACACCGGCGGCCGCCATCGCCGCGGCCTCCCAGATCGTGGCGACGGTCACCCCGATCGCCCCGGCACCGATCTGCAGCAGCGCGATATCGGGGCACTTCTGCACCTTGGTGTGCGGCCGCAGCTTCGCGGCCTGGCCGTCAAGCGCGGCCATCATCGTCGCGATGTTGCTGGTTCATCAGGTTCACGTCGACGATCAGCGCCGGGGTCTGCAGCGCTGTCCAGCGGCGTGTCCCGGTGCCGGCCGTACTGCTCCTCGACGCGCTCTCTGGCCGCCAGCCAGGGCCGCCGCCAGTCACTCACCGGACAGGTCCAGCCGGGCCGTGGCATATGGATGCAAGGTCACGGTCACTGCTCCTTCGCTGACGGGCAGGTCGGTGCGGGAGGCCAGGAAGGCAGGCAGGTCGGCCGGCGGCCGAGGCGAAGCTGTGCTCGTCAAGGACCCGGGCGCGCGCCGCGGCTGCCTGGCCGGCCAGGACGACGCGGACGTCGCGGGCCTCGGGCGGTGAGGTTGGCGAGCAGGACGGTGAGGCCGGTGCCGATCGGAGCCGCCGCGACGGCGATCCCGGCCAGCACGCGCCGGATCGAGCCCGCGCCAGCGGCCGGACCGGCCGCCCGCCAGCGCGCAGGCGTCGGCGAGGACGACCGCGAGCGGGTAGGGCGTATCCGGCCGGGAGAAGAACTCCGCCGGATTCGGGCTGCCCGCGGCGCTTTCGACCACGCCGGCCGGACCCTGCGTGTCGTAGTACGTCAGGCCGTCGGCGCCGCCGCCGGCGAGGGCGGCGAAGCTGCCGAGCGTCCAGGCGGCACCGAACAGCGACGGCTGGCGGACGTCCACTTGCCACGGCAGCCCGCCGGCCGGCGAACTCCTGGTCGGTAACGGCCACGGCATTGAAGCGGGGCCGCAGCGTGACCGGAGTGACGTAGCAGCGAGGTTCCCGGCGCGAAGAACCGCGCGGTCGCGAGCGTGTCCGGCTGCGCCTGCAGGTTCTCCATCAGCGAGAAGTCGTCGAACGCGTGGATCTGCGGGTTGACCGACCAGGCCAGCCCGTCCGCCGGGCCCGGCGGTATCCGGTGCCGGTTCAGCTCGTTGAAGTAGATGTTGGTCCCGACGATGACCGGAACCCCGGCGCAGGCCCGCGGCGGCCAGCGCGTCCCGGACCGCCGTCACCGTGCGCCGCCGAGCTTGACTCCTCGGCGTCGCTGAACGCCAGACACCCTGACCAGGGCGGCCGGCCGCCTGCGCGGCGGCCAGGCCCGCGGCGCAGCCGGCCGAGCGCCGCGCGGTCTCGGTCGTCGCGGCCCGGCAGGAATACCGCGAGTTCGAGCCCGCAGCCCAGCTCGGCGGCTCGCTCCGCGGCGGCGGCCAGGTCGGCTGCCGCCTCGTTCGCCGGCCAGGCGCACGTCGGCGCGCAGGTGCGCCGGGGCGATGGCGCGCAGCGCGGCCAGGCCGGCCGGCGACAGGGCCGCGTGCGGGCATCGGCGCACCGCAGCCGCCGGCGGGAATGCCAGGGCCGGCAGCGGTGCCGAACGGTCACTGCCGGCGGCCCGTCCGCCGCCGCGCACTGCGGCCTGCCGCGGCGGAACCCGGCGGCGCGAATCATCCACGCTGCTGGTCGAACTACCGTGACCCGCGCTGGCCTCGTGGTGATAGCCGAGGCTGGCCGGCGTGGAGGCCGATTTGTACGAGGCGTCGGTCCAGTTCCGCTGGTCCTCCATCTCCCACAGGTCGCCGGAGAAGCAGAACCTGACCTGGCCACCTGATGGCGTGGCTGATGGTCAGGTCATTGACGGGCTCGAACAGCGGCAGGTCGGTGCCATCGTCCAGGTGGATCTGCGGCCCGATCGCATCCGGCAGGTGGCCGGCGACGGGGCCGTCGGGCGTGCTGCCCAGGTAGGGCTGGCCCGCGTAGCCGGCGACCGGGTGATGCACGCAGATCCCGATCTTCGCGTACGGGAAGGCGGTCAGAGCCTGCGCCGCGCATCCGGTAGCTGATCGTGCCGTCCGGCTTGCCATCGATCTCGGCCTGCCACTCGTAGTCCAGGGCCCCGGCCATGTGCCGGCGGGTGAACCGGATCGCGAACGAGTCCCCGTGGTCGGCGATCGTCAGGTCCTTGATCTCGCCGGGGAGGGTGTTCCAGTCCAGGTCCCTGATCGCCACGTAGATGCGCCTGACCAACTCGACGTCACCGTGGCAGATCCGGCGCAGGTCACCGTCGCTGTACAGGACGCCGGACCGGCCCGGCCCGCAGGGCCACGGCCTCGGGCGGCGGCTCCGCCGTGCCGGTCCTGATCATCTGCGCGGGCCAGCTCACGCACGATGGATCACCTGGCCTCCGTCCAGCGGGATCACCGCCCCGGTCATGAACGACGAGATCGGGCTGAGCAGGAAGGTGATCCACCGGGCGACCTCGCCGGGAAGCCCGATCCGGCCGAGCGGCACCTGCTCGGCCAGCCACAGGTAGGCAGCCTCGAGGTCGTCCGCCCAGGTCGCGTGGATGGGAGTGTCGATCGGTCCCGGCCCGATGCCGTTCACCCGGATGCCGGCCGGCGCCAGCTCGCCGGCCAGGCTGATCGTCAGGTAGTTCAGCGCCGCCTTGGTCATGCCGTAGACGGACTGCCCGGACAGGTGCATGGTCCCGGACGAGGAGCTGATGTTCACGACGGACTTGACCGGCGAGGCGGTCAGGTCCGGCAGCGCGGCCTGGATGAGGAAGTACGGGCCCCTGACGTTGGTCGCCACGTGCTCGTTGAAACCGGCCGACATCCCAGTCGCGCCAGCGGCTTGTGCCGGCACCACGGCCGCGTTGTTGACGACGCCGTCGATCCGGCCGAACCGGTCCCGGCAGGCCGAGGCGATCAGCGGCCGGAGTGCCCGGCTCGGCCGAGATCGGCGGGCACGGCAGACGGCCTGCGCCGCCCGCCCGCACGACCACGTCGGCCTGCGCCTTGAGCGCGGTCCTCGCGCCGTCCCACAAGCACCACGCTGGCGCCGGCCGCGCCAAGCTGCGCCGCGGTCGCGGCGCCGATGCCGCTGCTCGCTCCGGTGACGATGATCGCCGCCCCGGCCAGGCCCAGGTCACCAGGCGGATACTGCGGGCTGCTCCTGGCATCGGACCTCCAGCTGGTCGTGCCGTCGGGCGGCCTCATTGCCGCAGGTCCTGCGGTTCCGGCTGCGGGCTCGCGCGGCGGGATATGCCCGGCAACGCCCGGTACGGCGGATAGATATGATCTTGCACCAAGGGCTGGGCATATGTCAAGAGCCTGAGCGAGTGCTCACGTCCCTTGCCGCGGAGCTAAGCTCAGCCCAGAGCGGGACAGCGATCGGGACTCTCACCGGCGGCGACCTGAGCGAGGCGATGGCGTGAGAAGCACCAGGAGCGACGAAGTCGGCCGCTGGAGCTCGGAAGAGCTGTTGCTGCGGGCCGCCTGGTTCTACTACAAGGACGAGCTCACCCAGGACGAGATCGCCAAGCGGCTGTCGCTGTCCAGGGCCTCGGTTGGCCGGCTGCTGGAACGGGCCCGCCGGGTCGGCCTGGTGTCGATCCAGCTGAATGCCGAGTACCTGGACGCGTTCGAGCTGAGCGCAGCGCTGCGGCGCGTGTTCCACCTGTCCGAGGCCCTGGTGGTGCCCGACCATGACAAGGAGCCTGCGGACCACCACGCCGTGAACGCCAGGGTCGGGCTCGGCGGGGCGCAGTTCCTCAGCACCCACCTGCGGCCGGGCGCGAGCCTGGGCGTCGGCTGGGGCGAGACGGTCTCGCGGGTGATCGCCGCGACCAGCTTCGGTGCCGTCGGCCCCGTGCACATGGTCACGCTGACCGGCGGGGTGGACGGCTACCTCCCGACGATCTTGTCGTCTAAAGGCGGCGACGCTGTCGACGGCGACCAGGTCACGACCGCGGCGGTGATTCCGGCGCCCATCCACGCGTCGTCACCGGGACTGGCGGCCGCGCTGCGCGAGGAACCGACGATTCAGCAGGTGCTCAAGCACGCGTGCGAGGTGGACCTCGCGGTCGTTGGCGTCGGCACGCCGACTCTGGACGCTACGATCGTGCAGCTTGGCTACCTCGGCGAGGACGATGTCCGGACCCTTGCCGAGCACAACGTGGTCGGCGACATCCTCGGCGAGTACTTCGACGCCAACGGCCAGGTCGCGGACCTACCGTGAGACGCAGGATCGGGATCGAACTGGCCGACCTGACCAAGATCGAAGGTGGTCGCTGCACGACCGGCGGATCGGTATCGAACTGGCCGACCTGACCAAGATCCCGAAGGTGGTCGGCGTCGCCGGCGGCGCGCACAAGGCCGAGGCGATACTTGGCGCCCTGCGCGGCGGGTTCCTTGACGTCCTCGTCACCAACGAGATCGCCGCCGCGCGCCTGCTGGAATTGGAGGCGTCCGGCAGGTGATCCCGGCGGCTCCCGGGCTGAGGAAGGAATATCGGGACTCAGCTCGGCTGCCGGTCATCCTGGCTGCGTGCTGTTCTGTGTCTGGCCGGATGGCCTGGCTGTGGCGGCGAGGCATTTAGCGAAGCGGTCGGGGTGTGCGAGGTGCGGGAAGTGCCCGCTGCCTGGCCAGACAGTGACGGTCGCTTGCGGGAGCGTCTTGCTGAGCCACGCCTGGTACTCGGGTTCTAGGTCGGCGCCGGCAACCACGTGGTAGGGCACCCCGGCGATGCGGACTGCGTCGACCACGGCGGCGGCGAAGGCGGCGAGTTCGCTGGCGGGCTGGTCGAGGACCTCGCGCCAGTAGGCGAGGACCAGGTCTTGCCGAGGCTGGCTGCTGGACCGCACGAGTTCTTGGGCCGATGCGGGGAGCAACTCGGTGTGCATGCTCGCGGCGAACATCTGCCAGACGGCGGGGAATTCGGGCCCTCGGAGCTTGCCGGCGACAGACTGCAGGAGGCCGGCGAAGGGGGCTATCTGCAGGGACTGGTCGACGTTGATAATGCCTCGGGTCGGGTACTCGGCGGCGTAGGCGGTCGCGATAACTGCCGCGATGGAGTGCCCGACGACGATCGGTGCTTCCAGCCCCGCCTCATGGACGGCGTGATGTATGCCGCGGGCGAGGCCCTGAATGTCGTATGACGGCCACCCGGGGGAGGCGCCGTGGCCTGGCAGATCCAGTGCCAGGGCCCGGCGGCCGGGGTCGATGCGGTGCAACTCGGTCAGTGCAGGCCGCCACATGCTGCGGTCGAAGGTCAGGCCGTGGAGCAGCACCAGCGGTGTCCGGTCGTCGGCATCGCCGTAGTCGTCGGCGGCCAGCCCGGCCAGTGTCTTGGTGGCAGCGCGCATGGGCGCTGTCCCTGTTCCAGCTGCCGGTACTGTTCCCGTCTGCATGAAGTTCCCGTCTTCCTGAGCGAGTTCATTACGATACGCCGTAACGTAACAGCGTTGCGATACCATGTCAAGATGGGAAGGCCCAGGGAGCACGACCAGGCAACGGCCGAGGCATTGCTCGAGGCGGCTGAGCGGACCGTGCAGGCGGCTGGCCTGGAAGGGCTGTCCGTCCGGGGGGTCGCTGATGACGTGGGAACTACCACTCGCGCCGTGTACAGCGTTTTCGGCTCGAAGGACGGACTGCTGGCCGCCCTCGGGAACCGGGCCTTCACGACGCTCGGCGCCGCCATCGCCAAGTTGCCGGCCACGGCTGATCCAGATGCCGACCTCGTCAAGGCCGGCGTCGCGGTGTTCAGGCGTTTCGCAATCGGGCATCCGTCGCTCTTCAGGATCGGCGTTCAGCAAACGGTGGGCCCGCCGGGGCTGGCCGGCGACTTCGCCCAGGCCGCCACGCAGGCCTTCGCCGGCCTCGAGGCAAGGGTGACACGCGTCCAGGTCGCCGGCCTGCTCGGCGGTCGTTCGGTGCGAGACGCTGCATGCCAGTTCCACGCGCTCTGCGAAGGCCTTGCCGCCGTCGAACTGCGCGGGTTCATGAATCCCGGCGAGGAAGAGCGGATCTGGCGCGATGCCCTCACCGCACTCGTTGCCGGCTTCGCCTGCCCGCTGAGGCCAACTCGCCCCGGCGCCACGACGCAATAACCGCCCGAATCGCCATGCCGAATGCGATGCAATGCATGGCGGATATGGCTGACGTGACTGCCTGGTCAGAGGCGGGAGCGGGCGGCTACGCGCCGATCTTTGGCTCGGCGGCTCGGGCCGCCGCTGCCGCTACGAGCGGCTGGATCCTTCTGACGGCCGATCCTGGCAGGAAGACCCAGCCGATCGCGTCGAGGATCTCCTGGTTGGTCAGGTCGATCATCCACTCGTGCGCCTTTGCGTATTCGCGGACCTCCGCGATCACCTGCTCGTCTGAGGTGCCGTGCCTGATTCGGTACGCAGATGGGCCGCCGCCGATCGCTTTCACGGCCACCACTGCGTCTGGCGCCGCTGGCTTGGCTGCTGGCTGGCGGATCGGCTCGCGCGATCGGGTTGGTCGACCGCCGCATCCAGGCGTGGTGGCTTGCATGATGCGCTCACTGGTGGTCTGGGCGTTGAGGTCTGCCGCTGTGGTCGTCTGTCTGCCCTCCGGTTGCGCTCTCTCAATAACTGTATCCTATGCCGCAATCATAATGTTAGATCGCAAAGTGTTTTATTCCGATTAATCAGTCCTTGTTCGTCGAGTCGCTCAGCGATTCGTACTGCGTGCAACGACTGCGTGCAACGACTGCGTTCAACGGTCGTCTTAGCGCTGCAGGAGGCGTTGGACCTCACTACGCTCGAGCGCGGCCCGGCAACGCCGGGTCGCCGTCCAGTCCAGGTAGCCCATCGCCGTATGCATCTGACAGCGTACGAGCGATGCGTGCTCAAGCTCCTGCAGGCCTTCGGCTACCAGTTTCGCGATCCGGTCGCGGAGCTTGACGTCCTCGGGCGTCGGTACCGGAAACGTGAAGGCTCTTTCCGGCGCGAAGGCGTACGAGATGGCCTGGGCGGTCGGACCGGCGTTGACGTTAGCCTGCCCCAGGGTGATGGCGTCATCGTCGGCGCCCGGGCTGCCGGGGCCAAAGCCCCTGATCATGACCTCGGTTGCCAACTCCATCATCGGCAGCGCGTTGAGGCGCTCGAACTCCGCCTGCGTCGCCACGCGCCATTGCGCGAGCATTTCTTGCTTGTCGTCGTCCTTGTGGCCAAACGGTGACACGCAACCCCCAGGTACGGCGGCATCCGGTGGACCCTCCACTGCCTCCAAGTATGCGAACTACCTGCCCATCTGTCGCCCTCAACGAGAACCTGGTGGCGGGTGGCAAGCAGACGTTCCGACTGTTCCGGCCCGACCTGGAGAACCCGACGGTCGATGACATCGCCGTTCCTTGACGCGATATTCCACCGATGCCATCGTGTGTCCGGGGACCGCGCTGTGCGGACCCGCGCGTGACTGGAGCTGCCGATGCGCCGCACCATTTCCCTCCTCCTCGGAACCGCGCTCGCGGCTCCCCTCCTGGCGACCACCGTTACCACTACAGCCCAGGCGGCCACTGGCACCGCCCGCATCCGGATCAATCAGCTTGGCTATTCCGCAGCGACGAAGCGCGCCTATCTGATGGCGTCGACGGCCGAGACCGGGGCTACATTCTCCGTCATTAACTCCTCCGGCACCTCGGTCTACTCCGCCGCGATCGGCGCCAGCCTGGGCTCATGGAGCTCGAGTTATCCGGACGTTTATGCTCTGGACTTCGGCTCGGTCACGGCGCCCGGCACCTACACGATCTCGGTCACCGGCCCGGTAACTGCCACTTCGGAGTCCTTCCCGATCGGCACGGCGCAGAGCCTCTACGCCGGCGCCATGGCCAACGCCCTGTCGTACTACCAGACCGAACGAGACGGGCCCAACTACATTCCCAACGCCTTGCGAACCGCGCCCGCGCACCTGAACGACGCGAACGCGATGACATACCTCACGCCCAGCTACAACGCGGGATCTGGCCGGTTCTCCGGCAGCCTGACCTCCCTCGGCATCTCGATGAATGCCTCCGGCGGCTGGTGGGATGCCGGTGACTATCTGAAGTTCACCGCGACCACCAGCTATACGACCGACCTGATGCTGCTGCTGGCCCGTGACTTCCCGGCCCAGGCCGGCTCAGCGTTCACGGCCGAGGCGAAGTTCGGCACCGACTTCCTGTTGAAGATGTGGAACGACTCGACTAAGACGCTGTACTACCAGGTCGGGATCGGCGCCGGAAATGCCAAGACGGTGAGCGATCACGACATCTGGCGGCTGCCGCAGGCCGACGATACTTACGGTGGCACGAGTTCGCTCGACCGCTATATCCGCAACCGGCCGGTCTTCGAGGCCGGCGCTCCCGGCTCGCTGATCAGCCCGAACCTGGCCGGCCGGATGGCGGCGGTGTTCGCCGAGTGCTACCAGGTCTTCCTCGCCAGCGACCCGGTCTACGCCGATACCTGTCTGAAGGATGCCGAGGACATCTACGCTCTGGCGAACACCGCCTGGACCGGGAACCTGGTGACGGCCATCCCGTACAGCTTCTACCCCGAAGCCGAATGGCGCGACGACCTGGAGCTCGGCGCTACCGAAATCTACAAGGCCCTGGCGATGGCCACCCCGCCCGCCGGGCTTCCGCAGTCCAACCCGATGTACTATCTGCCGCTCGCGGCGCAGTGGGCGAACGCCTACATCACCGGCGCGAACGACGCTGCCGATACCCTCAATCTCTACGACGTCTCCGGGGTCGCCCACTACGAGCTGGCCAACGCCATCACGGCGGCCGGGAATCCGTCCGGCCTGGCGACCTCGGTGGCTGCGCTGACCGCGGACCTGAAGAAGCAGCTGGATAAGGCCGTGACTCAGTCGGGCAAGGACCCATTTGGCTTCGGCTTCCCGTGGGCTACCTGGGACACGACATCGCACGGCGCGGGCCTGTCGGTCATGGCGAGCGAATATGACCATCTGACCAGCACCACGACGTACGCCGCATACGCCAATGACTGGTTGGGCAACATCCTCGGTGCCAACGGCTGGGGGCTGTCCTTCATTGTCGGCGATGGCGCGCACTTCCCCGACTGCCTCCAGCACCAGGTCGCCAATCTGGTCGGCTCGCTGAACGGGACCGGCACGGTCCTGGCCGGCGCGGCCGTCGAAGGACCGAACTCCAAGGCCACCACCGGGTCGGTCAGCGGAATGATCGCCTGCAACGACACCGCGCCGACGCAATTCAACTCCAGTGCCGCGGAGTTCAGCGACAATATGCAGTCCTTCTCCAACACCGAACCGGCGATCGACCTGACCGCATCCTCACCGCTCGCGTTTGCCTGGCTGATGAGCGGCCAGTAACAGCGCACGAAAGTCGCACGCGATTGGCGGGCCGGACGACAATAACGTCGCCCGGCCCGCCAACGTTGCCAGGGGAGTTCCATTTCATCAATCTGCCCTGGAGGATGGGTTCATGAAGACAGCGAGATGCCTGCGCTGGGAGGGTCAGCCCGGTTGGCGCCGTTCGAGGCTCGCCGCGCTCGTCGGCGCCGCCTGTCTGGCCGTGAGCCTGCCACTCTCTCTCGCCGCGCAAGTTGCATCGGTCACGCCGGCGGCGGCGGATATCGCGCCCGCCAATTCTGTCCCGCAGGTCATACCGAAACCGGTCTCCATGACGGTGGGGTCGGGTAGCTTCACGCTTACCGCGACCGCGCGCCTCGTGGTGCCCTCGGCCTCGCAAGCCGCGCTGCCCGTGGCCCAGGACCTTGCCGATTACCTGCGGCCCGCGACCGGGTACTCGCTTCCCGTCGTGACCGGAACCGCGCAGGCCGGTGACATCGAGCTCATCCTCGGCGACCCAGGAGGGCTGCAAGCCGACCCCGACGGCGAGGGTTATCAGCTCAACGTCACGACAAGCGCCGTCACTCTTGAGGCGATCACGTCGCATGGCCTCTACAACGGCGCCCAGACGATCCGCCAGTTGCTTCCTGCGTGGATCACGAGCTCGTCCGTTCAGCCGGGACCATGGCCGATGCCGGTGGTACAGATCACCGACTACCCGCGCTACACCTACCGCGGGCTAATGCTCGACATCGCCCGCCATTACGAGTCGCCGTCGGCTGTCGAGCAGCTCATCGAGCAGGCGGCGGCATACAAGATCAACACCCTGCATTTGCATCTGAGTGATGACCAGGGATTCCGCATCGTGGTCAATGGCTTTCCCAGCCTGACCACGATCGGCGGGCAGGGCTCGGTCGGCACGGGCGGCCGGGCCATGGACCCTGGCGGCTACTGGACGCAGGCTGATTACCAAGCCGTTGTCGCCGACGCCACCGCGCATTTCATGACCGTGGTACCGGAGGTCGATTCGCCGGGCCATAACAACGCGATCATCATGTCCGAGTACAACGACACGGCAAACATCCTGCTGAACGGCCATCCCCAGGACATCAACTGCTCCGCGAAGAATCCGCCAGTCTGGAACTATACGCAAGATGTCGGTTATAGCGCGCTATGCCCGGCTAGCAGCAACACCTGGGCAATCATGAGCGCGATACTCGACCAGCTCACGGCGCTGTCGCCCGGGCCCTATTACGATCTCGGCGGCGACGAGGTGCCCACGACGCTGCTCAGCCAGTCCCAGTACGCCGCGTTCGTTAACCAGGAGGCCGGGATCATCCAGGGCCAGGGCAAGACGGTCATGGGCTGGGCCGACATCGCCGGGCCCGGCACCACCCTCGCCAGCCCGTCGGTCGCCGAGTACTGGAATCCCGCGTCGGGAACAGCCAGCGGTACCATCACGGCCACCGAGGCCGTACAGAAGGGCATGAAGATCGTGATGGCGCCCGCCAGCCACGCGTACCTGGACCAGAGATACCAGCGGAAGGTACCTCCGACGCTGGGGCAGACTTGGGCATGCACCAGGGGTTGCGATGTCGACCAGTTTTACAACTGGGACCCGGGAAGCTATGTCACCGGAGTGACGGACGCCAACGTCATCGGCGTGGAAGGCGCGATGTGGGCAGAGACCGTCGTCAATATGGGCAATATCGACTATATGGTCTTCCCGCGCCTGCCGGCGCTCGCCGAGATCAGCTGGTCGCCGAAGGCCGTCCGCACCTCAGTCAGCAGCCCCGCCTACACCGACTTCATTGGCCGGCTTGCCGCCCAAGGTGCGCGCCTCATGGCCGAGGGGGTGAACTTTTACCCGTCGGCCGAGGTGCCGTGGGGCCTGTCACTCGCCGCGCCCGATCTGACGGCAAGCGGCCAGGACCAGGTCAGCGGGCAGGTCGCGATGCTCGCGGCGCCCGGCCGCGGGCCGAGCGCGGTCACGGCGGTAATCAACTGGGGCGACGGGAACAGCGGAGCCGCGACCGTGACCGGCACGGCGCCCACCGCGACGACGGTCAACAGCCTCTACGCCATCGCAGGCGCGCACACCTATGCGCAACCAGGCGTGTATCAGGCCACGGTGACCGTCAGCGCTTCGGGCGCCGCATCCGTCACCGCACACTTCACCATTAACGCGCCGTAGCCCGTCACCGCCCGCGCCAGGAACGCGGCGATCTCGGGCGGACTGGTTCCCGCCGACCCATCCCGACCGGCCCGATGCCCCGAAACTCGACATGTCGATAACGGCCTGGCCAACCCGGGCCATGGCCAGTGTCGGCCTGCTTGTCGCGGCTGAGGAGGCCGTCGGTGACCGCGGCAGGCCACGATTGCCGGCATCTGGTCGAGAGATAGCCTGGCAGCGACGGGGGGAGGGCGATGACATGTCAACGCTAGTGATCGCCAAGTACCTTGCGGATCCGGACAGGTTCGAAAAGCTCATTAAGGCCAAGGATGTCGATTTCACGGCGATCGCTCGGGCCAGGATGGTCAAGGGGTGCATCTCGCACAGGTACGCGATCGGCGACGGCGCGGTCTATGTCATCGACGAGTTACCCAGCATCGAGGCCTACAACGAGCACTGGGATGCCGTGCAGGGCTGGTCCCACGAGGTAGCAATCGAAGCGGGGCTCGAGGAACCGCCAGAGGTGACCTTTCTCACCATCGTCCCCGGCCCGGGCGCGTTCTATCACTATCCGGAGTGAGGTAGCTCGCGCGCTCACAACGTGGGCGCAAAGCTGCTGCTAGAGAACGACACCAATGCGCCCACGTTGTCCCAGGGCGAGCTAGCGCGGCGCGTCGAGGGACCGCCGGACAGGAAGAAACTGAGATGAGTCCGGCGGCGTCCGCATGGTTTACTGCGGAGAGTTCATTTCCGATCGTCCAGGGAGGGTAGATGCGCCAAGCGTTCATGTCCACCGAGCAGGCCTTGAGGACCTATTCAAAGGGTATGACGCATGTCGCGGAAGAAGCTCAACCTGGGGATCCTGGCGCATGTAGACGCCGGTAAGACGACTCTCACCGAGCGGCTGCTGTACGCCGCCGGTGTTATTGACCAGCCTGGCAGCGTTGACGCAGGCACGACCCAGACTGATTCGCTGTACCTCGAACGGCAGCGGGGGATTACGATCAAGTCTGCCGTCACCTCATTTCCGATCGGCGATGTCAGGGTCAACTTGATCGACACGCCCGGACACCCGGACTTCATTGCCGAGGTCGAGCGGGTGCTGAGCGTCCTTGACGGCGCGGTCCTCGTCATCTCAGCCGTCGAGGGCGTTCAGCCGCAAACGCGCATCCTCATGCGCACGCTGCAGCGCCTGCGCATTCCGACTCTGCTGTTCGTGAACAAGATCGACCGTCCTGGTGCCGATACCGAGCGTGTGCTGAAGGCAATCTCGGAGCGACTCGGCCTGACGATCATGCCGATCGGAGCGGCCCGGTCCGTCGGGACGCGGGACGCCAGCTTCGAGCCATCAAGCGCGGGGGAGGCCGCGTTCCGCGCCCGGCTGACTGAAGTGGTAGCCGAGCGAAACGATGGCATCTTGGCCGCGTATGTCGAGGACGAAGAGGGCGTTCCCTACCGACGGCTCAGGGCCGAACTTGCGGCGCAGACGACCCGCGCGATCGTGCATCCCGTCTTCTTCGGTTCCGCGATCACCGGAGCAGGGATCGGAGCATTGATGGGCGGCATCGCCGAGTTGCTGCCGGCCGCCGAAGGCGATGCTGATGGTCCAGGCGCAGGCAGCGTTTTCAAGATCGAACGTGGCAGCAGCGGCGAGAAGATCGCTTATGTCCGGATGTTCGCGGGAACGCTGCGTACCCGCGACCGGGTGTGTTTCGGCGTCGACCGCGAGGACAAGGTGACAGCCATCGCCGTCTTCGAGCGTGGGTCCGCAGTGCGGCGCGACTCGGTTTCGGCCGGCGAGATCGGCAAGATCTGGGGCCTCGGCGAGGTTCACATTGGCGACCAGGTCGGACGGGCCGGAACCGACGGTACGCGTCATCAGTTCCCGCCGCCGACTCTCGAGTCAGTCGTCGTCGCCCGTGACCGGGCCCACCGGGCGCGGCTCCGGGTCGCACTGGGCCAGATCGCCGAGCAGGATCCGCTCATCAACCTGCGCCAGGATGACAGCCGTCAGGAAACCTATGTATCGCTCTACGGCGAGGTCCAGAAGGAGGTAATCCAGGCGACGCTGGCGAACGACTTCGGCATCAATGTCACGTTCCGCGAAACAACGACGATCTATATCGAGCGTCCCATCGGCAGCGGCCGCGCGGCCGAGTTTCTTCAAGCGGATACGCATCCGTTTTCTGCGACGGTCGGGTTGTGCGTCGAACCTGCGCCGCCCGACTCAGGCATCACGTTCCGGCTTGAGGTGAACCAGCGCGACATCCCGCTTTACATCTACAAGACCGCAGGCAGCTTCACTGACGCCATGACGCTGTATGTCCGCCAGGCGTTTCGGCAGGGCCTTTATGGCTGGCAAGTCGCTGACTGCGTCGTGACGATGACCGAATGCGGCTATTACATAGGAGACGGGCCGAAGAAACAGGTACTCAGCACTCCGCGGACAACAGCCGCCGATTTCCGCAAGCTGACG
Organism: uncultured Actinomycetota bacterium; assembly: GCA_963720595.1. GTDB lineage: Bacteria > Actinomycetota > Actinomycetes > Streptosporangiales > Streptosporangiaceae > Chersky-822. The sequence continues at coordinate 1,863,392 of CAVRFY010000002.1, forward strand.
CCCATGGTTCTGATGCAGGCCCTGAAGCTAGCAGACACTGTCGTATGTGAGCCTCTCTCACGCGTCACCCTGGAGATCCCGACAGCTACCATGGGCAGTGTCCTGTCGGCCTTGGCGCAGCTTGGTGCGGTTGTCGAGGCGCCGCTGGTGCGCGATGGGCTGTCCGTTCTTCAGACGGTGCTGCCCGCGGCGCAGGTTCACGGTCTCCAGCAGCGGTTGCCCTGGCTGACCAGCGGCGAAGGCGTACTCGAAGCTAGCTTCGGTGGTTACCAGCCGGTGCGCGGCGCCAGTCCTTCCCGGCCAAGAACCGGCACCGACCCGCTTGATCGCAAAGAGTACATTCGCAGGGTCCTGTGAGGTCACCGTCTGAGCTCGGCAGGTCAGCTCTGCCAGACGCCGCCTCGCATCAACGTGCGGCCAGGCAGTTCGTTGACCTCGCGCCAGGCCTGGATCCGGTCCGGCAGGATCCGGAAGAAGGCGTAGTCGCCGGTCTCATTCCGCGGATCCCAGCCGTGCTTGGTGGCGAACGAGTCCTTCGCCGCATCGTCACTGATCGACTCGGCTATCCCGTCGATGATGACCACGTCGCGCAACGGCCCGAGCCCCACACGTACTCGACCGCCCCGACTCAGGTTGCGCGCCGTGACGCTGGAGCGTGGTGTCGAGACGATCACGCCATTGCCGTCCCAGAGGAACGAAAGCGGCACTAGGTAGGCACCACCCTCGGCATCCGCGGAGGCGATCCACGCGTCCACATCCGATTCGAGCCGAGCCAGCGTGTCCTGCTTACGCTGCCGCAGGCTTCGTGGCGGTTCCATTGCTGCTCCCTTCGACTCTGATTAGCGCGCGACCGGCAGTATGGCGATGTCAGGCTCGCGGCGCAGGAACTCGCCGTAGCGATGGCCCGCGTCCTCGAGCGCGCCGACTTCGGCCGACCGCAGCCACCGGTACGGACGGATCTCGAAACGCACGCGGTCCGCGCTGATCATGCGGCGCGCCGTCGCGACGAGCTGCCCGTCGACAAGTGCCATTCCGATCGCCGGCTCGCGGGACCGGGGCACGATTCCGGCGGCGTCGAGCACCCAGCGGGAGTCCTGATAGCCGCGATAGCACTCGTCGAGAATCTGCAGCAGGTGTCCTCGTGGCCGCAGCGCGGCCGCCTCCCCGGGCGGCCTGTCGCCCGGCGCGTGCCAGTAGGTCCGCCCGCCGTGGTCGAAGCGCTCGAGCCGGTCCGCGACCATCGCGATGCCGCGGCGAGCGTCACCGAGCGTGAGGCTTGCCCAGTACGCGAGATCCCGTTCGGTGGCGGGGGCGTGACCGCTCACGTACCGCAGTGCAAGCTCGGCCAGCGCCTCCTCTCGATCGAGCCGGCGAGCTGCGGGAGCGCGATCGGCAAGCAGCGCGTAGGTGTGCTCACCGTCCACGGTGCGACCACTGCAGATCAGCCCCGCCAGTTCGCCGTGGACCAGCACAATCATCGGAAACTGGCCGCCGGCGGACGGCTCCCGCCCAATAACCCCGCGCGCGGTCAGCTCCTGGCCGAGCTGTGGCCTGGTGAGCTCGCCGCGCTCGCCGATCGTCTCGGCGATCACCGACATCGCCCGATCGATCGCCCGGTCGTCAAGCCCGTGTACCGCACGCAACTGCTGCCCAGTGACGCGCTGCACCCGCGGGCCAGTGAGGCCGATCAGCCAGGCGATGTCCTCCGCGCACACGAAGTGCCAGGTCGGCCGCAGCACATGGGTACGCAGGACGACACCATCATCGAGAAGCGTCCCCAGGTCGGACGGATCGGATCGCTCCGTCCGTGCGGCGACCGCCCAGGCGGCCGGACCGGGATTCTCCGCCTGCACCCCAAGCAGGGATCTGGTCACCTCGTGAGCAGATCCGGCGAATGGCCTGACCAGACGCTGGCTGCGCAAACGCCAGCGTGCGATGTCAATATCAGTGATCACGTTCTCGGCCGCATGAGTATTCGAACTGGATCAGATGAGCTCCTCCAGCAGGCGTGCCAGGTCGTGCGGGCGGTTGCTCGGGATCATGTGGGTGGTGGCTATTTCCCGGTAGCGCCAGGCAGGGGAGTTCCTGGCCCGGTCCGCGGCGGTCCAGAACGGTCCTGGCGGGTCGGTACGCGGTTCGGCGGATGCCTTGATGTAGGTGCGGGTGAACGGGAATTCCTCCAGAGGGCGGCCGAGCCGGACCGGCTCGCTGAAGCATCCGGCTGGATGCGGGGTGCGGCGCGCAGCGGACCAGGCGGCCTCGGCGGGGTCGTCGAAATCCCGTTCGCGCGGCGGCACCAGCCAGCTGGCGGATGGCCCGATCGCGGCGGCGCGGCCGCCGTTGGTGCCGTCAACGCTCTGGCCGTCACCGGGCACGAACGCGTCCAGGTAAACCAGGTGGCTGACCCGGTCGCCGACGTGCTCCAGGCTGCCGGTGACCACGGCGCCGCCGTAGGAGAAGCCCAGGAGCACGATGTCGCGCAGGTCTTCGTACAGCACCGCGTTGACGACATCGGTGACATGCGTGGTCAGGCACACCTGCGGGCTGGCCAGGTGCGCCCGCTCGCCGACGCCGGTCAGACTCGGAGTGAAGACCTCGTGCCCGGCGGCCCGCAACAGGCGACGGACCTGCCGGAATCCGTGCGCACCACCCCACGCGCCATGCACCAGCACGAACGTGGCCGATTCGCTCACGCCCGCATTCTGTCACAGCGCCTGCAGCCGCGCGGGCCATGTTCCGGCGGCCCCGGCAGGCCAGGTCAGCCCTGCTGGGCGAAGCTCTTCTCGACCGCCTCGATGATCCGCGGCCGCAGCTCGGCGCAGCTGATGATCGCGTCCACCGAACCGACGTCGACCGCCCGCTGGATGCTGTGCACGCGGTCGAACTCGGTGGCCACCTCGGTGAGCTTCTCGGCCCGAACGGACGACCGCAGCTCGGCCAGTTCGGCGGCCAGCGCGGGCCGGGTTGCAGCCGGCGCCCGCGCGACTCGGTCGGTGAGCGCGAGCACGCGGGGGTCGTTGCCGGTCCGCTTGTCGACGTCGCGGGCGAAGACAACCGCGGCCGCCGGAGCACCGCCGAGCACCGAGGCGAACGAGCCCTCGACCGCAAGCACGGTCATGTTCGGGTTGAGCGCCTTGGAGAACACCACGAACGCCCCGCCGTGATACCGCGAGATCACGCAGAACACGATCGGGCCCTTGAAGTTCACCACCGCGCGGCCGATCTCCGCGCCGTACTCCAGCTGCAGCTTCCGCATCGACTCGGGCGACCCGTCGAATCCCGACAAGTTGGCCAGCACGACCAGCGGCCGGTTCCCGCTGGCGGCGTTGATGGCCCGGGCGGCCTTCTTGGACGACCGCGGGAACAAGGTGCCCGCGGTGTAGGTGTCGGGCCCATCGGTGGGAGGGAATCCGCGACGCGGCACCGGGCGGGACTCGATGCCCAGCAGGCACACCGGCCGGCCGCCCAGGTGGACGTCCTGCACCGCAGCAGTGTCCGCGTCAGCCATGCCGGCCCACCGCTCCAGCACCGGGTGGTCCTGATCGGACAGCGCCCGCATGACGGTTCGGATGTCGAACGGCTTCTTGCGGTCGGGGTTGCACTCGGCGGAGAAGATCTGGCCAACTGTCGTGAAGTCGCCGTCCGGCCCGGCGTGCGGGAACGTGGACACGTCGCGGTCCACCGGGTCGCTGGTGATCGTCTTGCGCGGCCCGCTCTCTCCGGGCGCCACGTAGCTGTGGTCGTAGTGGGACATCAGGACTTCCCGCGCACCGCGGATGTCCGGCGCCCAGTACTGGGCCTGCCCGTTCGGGCCCATGATCCGGTCGTACCCGCCGATGCCGTTGTTGTCCTCGGCGGACACGCCGCCCGAGAACTCGAGCGACTGCTTGCCGGTCAGGACCATCGCCGAGTCAGGCGTCATCACCAGGATGCCCTTGGTGTGCATGAGCATGGTGGCCTCGGCATTCCAGTACGGCTGGGCGCCAACGTTGATGCCCGCGACGACAATGTTGATCTCGCCGCCGTCCTGGGTGAACGTCACGATCCGCTTCAGCGCGGCCGCCACCCAGTCCATGTTTTCCGTGCCGGACGACATCGAGATCCGGGCGCCAGCGGAGAGCGCGAACCACTCCAGCGGCACCCGCATATTCTCGGCCAGGTCGATCGCGGCGATCACCCGCGCGCACTCGGGCTCGGACAGCGCGCCGAGCGCCTTCGTCGGGTCGCCTAGCAGCACGACGCGCGTCATGCCCTCCGGGTAGTGCGGCGTGGGCGTGCTGACGACACCGGCGACAAGCGCGGCGGTGTTGTGTCCCTTAGGCCGGTCCACCGGCACCAGGTTCGAGTGCTCGTCCAGGTCGTACTCGGTGAACGAGCCGAGCGGCCCAGCGAGCATGGTGGTCAGCTCATAGGGGTAGTGCGTGCCGCGGCTATGCGCACGGAGCACTTCCTGGCGGTAGTCATCTAGCGGCTCGATCGGCTCGGTCGGCGGCGGCACGACGGACACCTGCACGCCGGACCCGACGTCGTAGCTGATCCGGACGGCGATGTCGATGAGCTCACCGGTGCCGCTGTCCCGGCGCCTGCCGAGGAACAGCACTTCCTCGAGGCCCGCGCCCGCCGTTGTCGGCAACACGCGCCGCACCACGCTGTTCAGGTCGTCCGGCGAGAGGTCCGTCGGCGGCCAGACGTAGATGACAATCCGGTTCATCGCCGATGTCTTCGCGTCGGGCTCCTTGGCCCGGCGGATCGCGTCGAGGCAGGTGGCCAGGATGTTCTCGGCGGCGGGCAGCGCGACGAGCCGGCCCTCGTCGTCGCGCAACGGGGTCAGGTCGCGGACCTGACCCAAGGCGGCGAGGCGCTGGTCCGACGGGTTCTGCCGCGCAGTAGCCCGGAAGAGGTTGACCTCCTCGTCGGGCGAGGGCAGCCGGGTGAGGTCGAAGTCCCGCAACCGCTCTAGTTGCATGCGCTCGGCGATGCGCGGATGCAGGCCGCGCAACAATCGCTCCTCAACGAAGCCGTCCGCGGACGGCCGGTAGGTGAAGTGGTGATGCATCGCCGGGCCGCTGTTGCCCGCGACGGTCGTGGTGATCCGGCGGACCCGGTCCGACGGCCGCTGCGCGACCACGACCTCGCGCAGGCGCGCAGCCATCTCGTCGGGGTCGCTTGGACCGTCCGACCAGGTCAGGTAGACGTCCGCCACGAGATCGCCGTCACGGGCAAGCTCATTGACCGCCGTGACCGCCTCGGCCAGCGCGGGGAAGCCGACCGCGGTGGTGACCACGCGGCCGTTGCCGGCCGCGGTGCGGTGGTCGGCGACGACGAACGTGCAGCCCGTTACCTTGCATACCCGGATGTTGCTGAGTGCACGGTTACCGTAGTAGCGGCGGGTCAGCACCTCGAGCAGCGGCACTGGGTCCGCGCCTTCGCGTCCGATCCGCTGGCCGGCCAGACGGACGAGCGGCTCGGCGCTGGCGACCAGCGCGGAGATCCGCTCGGCGCGGTCGGGTGCGTCCGGGTGCTGGTCGAGGTAGCGCAGGTGCTTGCGCACAGACGTGTAGACCGTGGCACGGGTGCGGCGCAGTAGCGGCTGGGCGAACCACGCGAACACGACGCCGCGCGCCAGATCGGCGATGGCCGGGAACCGGACCTGGGTAGCGGCGATCAGGTGCTCCAGCGCCAGGCCGACAGTGACGCGGTCCGCCTCGGCGGGCGGGGCCTCGTTCATCCACTGGCGCAACAGGGCCGTCACCACGGCGACGTCGGCGGACGCGTGCTGCTGAGCCAGGAAGATCCGGAAGACCGCGTCCTCCAGTTCAGGCGTGCGGTCCAAACCATCGACGCCATATCGGGCCAGCACGTGCGTGAGTCGCTGCTGGAAGCCTTCCGACAGCCCGGACCGATCCGGGTCGAGGCTCTGCAGGTATGTGTGGAAGTACTCGCGTGGGCTGTGCACCGCGGAGTCGGACTTCCATTCCTCGCCGGCGGGCCGGTTGCGGCTCAGTTCGCTCAGGTCGGCGAAGAGGCCCAGCAGCTCGACCTCACCGGCCAGCTCGTTATGGCCATCGGCGGTCAGCTCGGCGCGCGCGGTCAGGTACCTGGCGAGCACGCGCTTCTCATCCAGTGAGTCGATGTCGTAGCCCAGCAGGAGGCTGCGCAGGTCCTGCAGACCACGCGCGGCCCGATCGGCTGCGGGCACATCCACCGCCTCGGGCGGCAGGACCAGCCCAACTTCCTCCGGGGCGGCCGCGCGACCTGCCTCCTCCTCCTCGCCGTCGCCCAGCGGCTCCAGACGGAGCAGGCGGGCGCCGGCCTCCACCTGGCTGCCGACTGACACCGCAAGCTCCCGCACCCGGCTGCGGAACGGCGCTCGCAGCACGGTCTCCATCTTCATGCTCTCGACCACGATCAGTGGCGCGCCCGCCTCGACCTCGTCGCCCGCCTGCAGCGGCGTAGCCACCACGAGCGCGGGCACGGGCGAGCGCACGATGCCGCCTTCGTCGCGGCTTATCCGGTGCGTGACGCCGTCGACCTCGACTACGTGGATGGGGCCGTGCGTGCCCGTGATGAGGTTGAAGCGGACTCCGTTCACGGTGATCTGGCCGCTGTGCTCGTCGAAGCGCTCGATGTCGACGTCGGCTGAGTGGTCGGCGCCGCCCGCCGAGAGGCCAATGCGGAATCGGTGGCCGCCGGTACGGGCAACCTGGACGTGATAGCCGACGTCGCGAAGCTTCAGCTCCAGCGCGCGGCCGCTCTCGTGCTGCGCCTGCGGACGGCCGCCGTGCGCGGTGGACAGGAAACGCTGCCGCGTCACGGCCTCCTCATCCTCGTAGGCATCGATGGCGGCGGCGATCAGGGCGATCGCGGAGTGCTGGTGCGACACGAGCCCGCCCTGGGCACGCACGCGGTCGATCCAGCCGGTGTCGGCGGTCCCGTCGATCACCGCAGGCTCGTCGAGCAGCATGCCGATGAAACCCTTGTTCGTCACGCCGCCGTCGATGATGACGGTCGTCTGCTTCATGGCGCGGCGCAGGCGCGCCAGCGCTTCCGCGCGATCGCGGCCGTGCGCGATGATCTTGGCGATCATCGAGTCGAAGTCCGCGGGGATCGTGTCTCCCTCGCTGAATCCCGTGTCCACCCGGATCCCGGGGCCACTGGGCAGCGCCAGCCGTGCGATCCGCCCGGGCGAGGGGGCAAAGTCGCGGTCGGGGTCCTCGGCATTCAGGCGCGCCTCGACAGCGTGACCCCATTCTCCCGGCGCCTCACCCTGGAGCTTGCCGCCCGCCGCGATGTGCAACTGGGCCTTCACGAGGTCGACGCCGGTGGTGATCTCGGTGATCGGGTGCTCAACCTGCAGCCGCGTGTTGACTTCAAGGAACGCGAACAGCCGCTCGCCAGGGTGGTAGAGGAACTCGACGGTGCCCGCGCCCTGGTAGCCCACCGCGAGCACGAGCCGCTCGGCCGACGTCTTCAGCTCGGCGACCTGCTGGGCGTCGAGTACCGGCGATGCGGACTCTTCGATGATCTTCTGGTTGCGCCGCTGCACCGAACAGTCGCGCACGCCCAACGCCCACGCAGTGCCCTGCCCGTCCGCGATGACCTGCACCTCGACGTGGCGGGCACCCGTCACCAGGCGCTCCAGGAACACGACGCCACTGCCGAACGCGCGCGCGGCTTCCTGGCGCGTCAGCTCGTAGGCCGCCGTCAGCTCGTCGGCGTTGGAAACCATCCGGATACCACGACCACCGCCGCCCGCGGTCGCCTTCAGCATCAACGGATACCCGATCCGATCGGCCGCCGCCTTCGCGTCCTCAAGCGTCTTCACCGGACCGCGGCTCCACGGAGCAACGGGTACGCCGACCTCTTCGGCGAGCAGCTTCGCGCCGATCTTGTCGCCCAGTCGGCGCATCGCGCTGGCGTCCGGGCCGACGAACGTCACGCCGATCTCGGCGCACAGGTCGGCGAACGCCGGGTCCTCCGCCACGAAGCCCCAGCCAACCCAGGCGGCGTCCGCGCCCGTCTCGACCAGCGCCTTCGCCAGGACCTCGTGGTCGAGATAGGGCCGGTTCGCGGCGAGCCCCAGGTCGTAGGCGATGTCAGCCTCGCGGACGAACGTGGCCCTCCGGTCGGAGTCCGTGTACAGGGCGACGGTCTCGATCCGTGTCCCCGTCTCCTCGGAGAGGTCCCGAACGGCGTGGATGAGCCGCATGGCGGCTTCACCGCGGTTGACGATGGCGACACGACTGAACACCGATCGGGCCTTTCGACGACGATAAGCACGGCGGCCGTCCCCGCCCCGACCCGGGGTACATACTCTCGGCTGCCCCCGGAAACCAGAATGGCGGGGACTCAGTGTATTTCGCAGCCTACGTTGTAGGGATCACACTACCCGCGCATGCCATGGCAGTCTGGGGACATGCAAAGCGTGTATGAGGCAGCGGGCGGCAGCGACGGCCTGCTCGGTCTGGCCGAGGCGTGGCACTCCCAGGTGATGGCCGACGAGATCGTCAGGCACGCGTTCAGCCATGGATTCCATCCGCAGCACAGCGAACGGCTCGCCGCATACTGGGCCGAGGCCCTCGGAGGTCCGGCAACCTACTCCGACAGCTATGGAGACGAGACCTCGGTCGTGCGGATCCACAGCGGGAACGGCCCGCACGACGAGATGGACCGCCGGGCGATCGCCTGTTTCGACCAGGCGATGCGAGACGTCGGGCTCGACGCTGACGCTCGACTCTGCCGCGTGCTGCACGACTACTTCGCCTGGGCCACCACGACCACCATGTCGCCATACCACGAGTCTGCTGACGAGGTCCCGGCGGGTCTGAGCATTCCGCAGTGGTCATGGGACGGGCTTCAGCGCTGAGCCATCAACCGTTGCGCTCTGGCACCACGGCAGAATCTAGCTATACTTCTGGCTATGACGATCAGCGAGCAGATGTCCCTGGCTGACGTGAAGAATCGGTCTCCGAGGTAGTCGATCAGCTGGAGCGCGAGCACGGCAGGGTGGTTATTACCAAGCACGGGCACCCGGCGGCAGTGGTCATCAGCGTTGCCGATCTGGAGTCGCTGGAGGAGACGCTCGACATCATGGACAGCGAGGATCTGCTGGCCGATATCCGGGAGGGCCTAGCCGAGATCGCCGCGACCGGCGCGCAGGTGCTCAGCAAGGACGAGGCCCTCAGGCTTAGCCCGGACCGGTGACTGGTGGAGAGGTACGCGATCGGGTGGGCGGCGCCTGCCCGCCGGTCGACGGGCCGGCTCCCGGAGAAGGTGGCATCGGCGGTCGTTGAGTTCTGCTACGGGTCGCTCGCAGCAAATCCGCGCCGGGTTGGCAAGCCGCTCAGGCTCGGGCTCGAGGGCCTGCACAGCGCATGGCGCGGTGACTACCGGGTGATCTACCGCATCGATGACCAGGACCGGCGTGCTGACATTGTGGCCATCGAGCACCGCGGCGACGTCTACCGTCCCCGGGAGATATAAATTAGGCTCGCGCCGGCTCGCGGCGAAGCGGAGCCGGTCGGCTTTCCACCTGGTCTCCGCCCACTCCTCCTGCAGGTCGGACAGGACGGTGATCGCGCCGCCGGTGCCGAGCATCCAGGCTCCTGGGCCGCTCCGGAAGAGGGAGCGGATCACCACGCCGAGGTCGGCCCGGCCATCGCCGGAGATCCAGCCAAACGCGCCCGCGTAGATGCCGCGCGGAGTCGCCTCGAGGTCGTCGATGATCGTCATCGTCCGCAGCTTAGGCGCGCCGGTCATCGAGCCCGCGGGAAATAGCGCGCGCAGCGCGTCAATCGTGCCGACATCGCCGCGCAGCCTGCCGCGGATGGTCGAGACCAGCTGGTGCACGCTGGCATAGGACTCCACCTCCATCAGCCGGGGAACCTCGACGGTGCCCACCTCGCACACCATCGACAGGTCATTGCGGATCAGGTCGACGATCATGAGGTTCTCGGCCCGGAATTTCGGTTCCGCCGCCAGTCGGGCATGCAGGTCGGCGTCCTCCTGCGGGGTGGCGCCGCGGGGAGTGGTGCCCTTGATCGGCCGGGTTTCCAGCACCCGGTTGCGATCGACGGTCGCGTAGCGCTCCGGCGAAGCCGACAGCAGCCAGGTGGCGTCATGGCGGAGCAGGCCCGCGTACGGGGCGGGGTTGATGCTGCGCAGCTTGCGGTAGATCTCCAGCGGGCTGCTGTCGCTGGTGACCTCCTCCCGGTAGGTGAGATTCAGCTCATAGGAGTTGCCGGCGTGAAGTTCCTCCTGCACCCGGGCGAAAGCCTCGGCGTACCACAGGGGGGCACCGGGCCCTTGCAACTGGTCGGGCCAGCCCCCCGGCACTCGGCCGGCCTCCTGCAAGACCCGGACATTGCGGGTCCGCATCCAGATCGCGTCCGGGACGCCCGGCATGGGACGGCCGGGCAGGTCAGGCCGGGCTGCGTAGCCGAAGTACCCGACCCAGTGCACCTGCGGGTCGCCGTCCAGACGCTGTTGCAGCACCTGGAAGATGTCCTCGCCGACGACCCGCCCGCTTCGGTGCTCGACCACCTCGCGGCGGGTGGCGTCGAACTCCAGGGAGATGTCGTCCTCATCCAGCAGGCCCATGATCGAGCGCCGGCCAGACCACGGCTGGGAACCGCCGCCGTCCAGCCAAAAGCAGCGGGGGTGCTCCCCGGCGAGCCGCGCGAACTCCTCGCTTAGGTCAGCCACAGGAAGTTCGCAACGAGCCGGGCGCCGTGCTCGGACAGCACCGACTCAGGGTGGAACTGCACCCCGTGCAGCGGCAACTCACGATGCGCGACGCCCATCACAACGTCGCCGGTCACAGCGGTCACCCGCAGCGCCGCTGGCAACGCGATCGCGGCGAGCGAGTGGTAGCGGACTGCGCTGAAGGGGCTCGGCAGCCCGGCGAACACGCCCGACCCGCCGTGCGCGACCGCCGCGACCTCCCCGTGGGCAGGAGTGATCCGCCCGACCCTGCCGCCAAACGACCACACCAGGGCCTGCATCCCCAGGCACACGCCAAGGACCGGCAGCCCGCGCTCGAAGATCGCGTGCCCCAGGGCGAAGTCGGCTGGCCTCGCCGGATGACCGGGGCCGGGCGAGAGCACGAGGTGGCTGTACTCAGTGAGCCGGCCCAGCAGCCCTGGCTGGTCGTGCTCGACCACGTCCGGCAACTTCCCGGTGACCAGCGCGACCAAGTGCACGAGGTTCCAGGTGTAGGAGTCGTAGTGGTCGACCACCAGCACCCGCACGCAGCGAGTCTACGAGTCCCAGGTGATCAGCGCCGTCTGGGTGACCATAGGCGGCTTCACGGTCAGTCGGCAAGCCGGAAGGACTCGTCCGGGGTGAGCTCAGCGACGTCCATCTGCGCCTTCTGCAACCGGCCTGAGTAATCCCAGTTCATCGACTGCCACCGGGTGAACTGGTCGAGTACCCACACGCCCGATTGGCGGGACCCGTTGCCGGACTTGCCGTTGCCGCCGAACGGCAGGTGCGCCTCCGCGCCGGAGGTGGAGTTGTTGACGCTGACCATGCCGGCGGAGATGCCCCGGCGGAAGGCGAACACCTCGGCGGGATCGCTGGTGTAAATCGCCGACGACAGGCCGTAGCCAGGGGCATTGGCCAGCCGGATCGCCTCGTCCAGGTCGCGGTAGGTCATGACGCCGACGAGCGGGCCGAAGGTCTCGTTGCGGAAGATGGCGTCGTCCTCGTGCACGCCGTCAATGATCGTGGGGTGGCAGAAGATCCCGGAGTCCGGATCACCGATGAAGCCCTCGCGCGGGCTCGCCGCCGTGATCCGGCCGGTCGCCGTGGATCCGAGCACGCCGTGGTGCGGTTGGATCCATCGGAGGTAGCCCTCGAATCGCTCGGCGAACTTCTCGTCCAGCATCGGGCCGAACACGACGTCTTTGAACGGGTCGCCGACCGTCGCCTGCCGGGTCGCCTTGTCGAACCGCGCCACGAAATCGTCGTGGATGCTCTCGTGCACGATGATGGTGCCGAGAGACGTGCACCGCTGCCCGGCGGTGCCGAAGCCTGAGAACAAGGCCGCCTGTACTGCCAGGTCAAGTTCTGCGCTTGGCGTGATCACCATCGGGTTCTTGCCGCCCAGTTCCAGGCAGGCAGACTGCAGGTGACGGCCGGTGAGCTCACCGATGCGCGCGCCGACCGCACTGGAGCCGGTGAAGCCCACCTTGTCGATGTATCCCTCGTCCAGCGCCTGCTCGAGCCCGGCGAAGGTCGTCTCGCCGTCGGCCATCACGAGGTTCAGGACTCCGTCAGGCAGGCCGCCGCCGTGGACGAACAACTCGGCGAGCGCAGCGCCGCATGCCGGGGAGTAGTCGGCCGGTTTCCACACCACGGCGTTGCCGCACAGCAGGGCGGGGACGAGATACCAGGACGGTACGGCGACCGGGAAGTTGCCGGCGGTGATGACGCCGACGACGCCTACCGGGTTGCGGAACGTGAACAACTGCTTGTCCGGCATCTCGCTCGGCACAGTCTGGCCGTAGAGCCGCCGACCCTCGCCCAGGAAGAAGTCACATGTGTCGACGATCTCGCGTACCTCGCCGAGTGCTTCGGCGTAAGGCTTGCCGATCTCCCGGGTGACCAGCCTCGCGAGCGAGGTGGCATTGGCTTCCACCACCCGGCCGATATGCGCGATCGCCCGGCCGCGCACCGGGGCTGGCACATCCGCCCAGGCTGACTGAGCCTCGCGGGCCGCCCGCGCGGCCGCGACGAACGTGCCGGCATCGCCGAGCGACACCTCGGCGACGACCTCGCTGGTCTGAGCAGGGTTGGTCGACGTCAGCCGGCCGCCTGGCGCTCCAGCAACCGGAGCGCCGGCGACGATCGAGGTGATGTTGCGGTTCATCATGACCTCAGTCTGTCGATGTCCTCAGCGGCGGCCCGCGACGGGCAGCTGGTCTAGCACGGTCTCGAGGGCACACGCACCGGCTTGCAGCTCATCGGTGGTGACATTCAGCGCTGGCCGGAACCGGATGGAGCGCTCGCCACAGGCCAGGACGAGGACGGACGCCTCACGCAGCGCCGCTACGGCCTGGCCGCGCAGCTCTGGGTCGGGCAGGTCGATCGCGCACATCAGGCCACGCCCCCGGACGTTGGTGACCAGGCCGGGGTGCCGGTCACGCAGGCCGAGCAGCTCAGAGTGGAAATAACCGCCAGCTCTCGCTGCGTGCTCGAACAACCCGTCGCCTTCGATGATTTCCAGGATCCGGCGCGAGCGAACCATGTCGACCAAGCCGCCGCCCCACGTCGAGTTGATCCGGCTGGATACCCGGAAGACGTTGTCAGGCACCTCGTCGATGCGGCGGCCAGCCATGATGCCGCCGAGCTGCACCTTCTTGCCGAACGCGACGATATCGGGCTCGAGGCCGAGCTGCTGATACGCCCACGGCGTGCCAGTAAGCCCGACACCGGTCTGCACCTCGTCGAGCACGAACAGCGCGTCGTAGCGCTGGCACAGGCCCTGCATCGCCTGCAAGAACTCGGGGCGCAAATGGTTATCGCCGCCCTCACCCTGGATCGGCTCGGCTATAAAGCACGCGATGTCGTGCGGGCTCGTCTCGAACGCTGCTCGCGCCTGGGCGAGGGCGCGGGCCTCGGCAGCTTCCACACGGGCAAGGTGATCCTCAAGCGGGAAGGTGATGGCGGGCACGTCGATTCGCGGCCAGTCGAAGGCCGGGAACCTCTCGGTCTTGACCGGGTCGGTGTTAGTCAGCGACATCGTGTAACCGGACCGACCGTGGAAGGCGCGGGTCAAGTGCAGCACCTTGGTGCCGAGAGCGCGGGAGCGCCCGGCGGCCTCGTTGCGGCGGCTCTTCCAGTCGAACGCCGCCTTGAGCGCGTTCTCGACTGCCAGGGCGCCACCCTCGACGAAGAAGAGATGCGGCAGTGCAGGATCACCGAGCACGCGGGCGAAGGTCTCGACGAACTCCGCGAGGTGGACGGAGTACATGTCCGAGTTGGCCGGCTTACTGACAGCCACCTGGCCTAGCAGCGCCATGAACACGGGATCGTCAACGATGCCCGGCGGGTTGGCACCGAGCGGCGCCGACGCGAAATGCGAGTAAAGGTCTAGGAACTCCCGCCCATCACGGGCATCGACCAGCCAGCTGCCGTGACTGGATTCCACATCGAGAACCAGCCGATACCCGTCGATGAGCAGATGCCCGGCCAGCCGCTCGTGCACCTCGGCCGCCGGAAAGCTCACACCGCCACGATCGCTCATCGGCCCCCCACAAGATGCCGATACCCTACCGCCGGTCAGCCAACGCGTCCGGGCCATCGACCGCGACCACGCCGGATCGGGGCGTGCGGTCGAGCCGTTCGAGGTTGGCGATGACTTGCCGTGCGTAGCGGCCGAACATCGGGCGGCCGACGATCCGGTACAGGGTGCCGAAGATGAGCCCGCGCGGGGTTCGGCAAAAGGCGCGCTGCCACACCATCTCGACCCGGCTGCCGCGGCCGGACGCCGTCGCGGTGAGCTGCCATTTGCTGCCGGGACGGGCGTAGACGTTGGAGTCGGTCACCGTGGCGGTGACCCGGCCAGGTTCGGACCAGTCGTAGCGGCACCGCTCCCAGTTGATGCCGATTCCGGCGGGGGTGCCTTCGGTTGCGTCGGCAGTCGCCGCGCCGAGTTCGTGGACGGTGAGATGCTCTGCGCGTACTGCCGGCCAGATCTGGCTGCGCCGCGGGCCGAAGTCGCGGGCGGCATGCAGGACCTGCTCGGCCGGCAGGGTGCAGTCCGTGGCGATGCGAATCGTGGTCACGGCGATCAGCTCCCTTCGAGGTGCCGGTTGAAGAAATCGAGGGCCAGCTCGATCTTGGCGGGCGTGATGATATGCCCGGTACCGGGCAGGACGGCGATCTCCCCGGTGGCGAGCTTCTGGTAGGCGGTGGCCCCGTCCTCGAGTGTGCAGTAGTCGTCGCGGTCGCCGACCAGGATCAGCGTCGGCGCGGCGATCTTCGCGAAGTCATCGAACGTGTAGCCGGGGTGCTCGGTGGTGCGGTGGAACGAGAGCCGCAGGTACTCGGCCCAGTGTCCAGCGCCCTGCCCGCCGTCCTCATCCGCCTTCAGCAGCTCAAACATCGCGCTCATCTGGTCGTTGTGAGTGACTGCCTGCGCGAACGCGCCTGGATCAGCCTCTGTCGCGGTCGGGCTGCCGCCGAGTATCTGGCGCATCATCGCGAAGGTCGGCGCCGACGGGTTGAACAGGTCGTATCCGGCATCATTGACGATCCCCCTGAAGCGGCCCGGATCGCGGATCCCGGCGACAGTCGCGGTGATCCCGCCATCGCTGAAGCCCGCGATCAGCGGCCGGTCCAGATCGAGGGCCTCGATCAGTGCCAGCACGTCGTCGGCGAGCTGGTCGAACGTGATGGTACCGCCGTCGTGCACGGTCCTGCCGCAGCCACGCGTGTCCGGTGCGATCACCCGGTGCCGGCGCGCGAGAGTCTGCATGTGCGCCGCGTAGGACACCGGCGTGGGCGCCCAGATCGGGTTGGTCGAGACCATCCCGCCGTGCAGCAGGACCAGGGGCACGCCCTGGCCTTCCTCGACGTAGTGGATGTCGATGCCGTTCGCGCGGGCGAAGTTGCCGCTGCTCGTCGTCATGAGGTGCCTCCCGGGCCCTTGGTGGAAACGCTTTGGGCCAACGTAGAAGCGGCGGGCGGAGCGGCTCATCGGGTGTTTACCCGAAGTTCCTGCAGGGGCTACGAGAGCGGCTGGGCCATGAGTCCGTGCTTCATTGCGAAGAGACTGAGCTGGGCGCGGTTCGAGGCGCCGGTCTTGGCGTAAATGTGCTCGACATGACTGCTGGCCGTCTTGGGCGAGATCACCAGCTGCTCGGCGATTCCCTTGCCAGTCAGACCGCGGGCGAGCAGCTGTACGATCTCGACCTCCCGGCCGGTCAGCGGCCGGCCATTCGCGCCGGCGCCGCACCCGGTGCCCGGCCGCCCGCAGCACCGCATCGGCCGCGGAGCCGTCCAGGCGCCCGGCGGCAACCTCGGCACGTAGCTCTTCGGCGGCGGCGGCAGCCGAAATCGCGGGCCGGTAAGGGCGATCCTCGGTACGCGCGTGGTAGCTGTCGGCGGCGGCCAGGATACGGCTGGCCGAGCTCAGCGCATCGCCGGACAGGCCGCGCGGATAACCAGAGCCGTCGAGACGCTCATGATGCTGACTGGCGAGGGCGCCGAGCGGTGCGAGGCCGGGCGAGAAGGACAGCATCCGCTCGGTCAGGTACGGGTGCAGCCGGACGCGTTCTAGCTCGGACTGGGTCAGCCTCGCAGGCTTGTCCCAGGTCGCATTCGAGACTCCGAGACGGCCGATGTCGTGGACGAACGCGGCCCGGCGCAGCACCGTGACGTCAGCCTGCGCCAGCCCGTCGGACTTGCCCGCCTCCGCGGCCAGCTCGGCGACCCCCCGCGCATGGCCCATCAGCCACGGTGACTTGAGCTCGGCAAACTCACCAACGGCCGCGAGGGCGTCGGTGAGCTCGGTCCCGCTGATCACGTCTGCCAGCGAGGGCTCGGAGTCGATCACCAGGTCCCAGCTGTTCGCCCCGTCGAGGTCACCGAAGATCTGCGGCGCCTGCTCGCAGAACATCTCGACGACGTCCGGGTCGAATTGTGTGCCGCTGCGCTCGCGGGCGACGGCGATCGCCGCGTCAACCCCGCCGGTGCGCCGGAATACCTCGACGACGTCGGCGAGGTTGATCAGCCGCGAGCTCAGCGCGATCTGGTCGCCGCGAAGGCCGTAGAAACCCTTGCCATCCCAGCGCTCGTAACTTTGCTTGAGGCTGCCCCGTACCCGCTCGCCCAGCCCAAGGCTATGCGCCAGCTGGTCCGTGGCCTGGTAGTGATTCTCCCCCAGGGCGGCGAGCGCGCGCCGCCCATCGCCCATGAATCGCACGCCCAGGCGTGCTCGCCGCAGCAACGGCTCACCGGCGCCGCCGACGTGCTTCAACATAAACGCGGCGGCCGGACCTGCCTTGCTGAAGTCATAGGCGTAGTGCGCATCCTCCTTGATAGCCAGATCATCGCCAAGCCACTTGGCCTGCTCGTAGGCATCGGTGTGGCAGCCAACCCACGCGAGCAGGCCTGAGTAGTACACGACGCCGCGTTCGGAATCATCCAGAGCCGCGGTCTCGGCCAGCCGCAGCGCGATCAGGCATGCCCGGATCATGTGCTCCATCGGCTGCCCGAGACCGAGATCAGTCCCCAGCGACAACAGAGCGACGAGCTCAGCGCGGCGGACCCCGGCATCGGGTTCGGTCATCTCAGCAGGCTAGCAGCGGGAAGTGAAGCCTCTCCGGCACCAGGCGGGGTCACATTATGACGCCGCGCCTACACGGCCTTGGTCAGGGCGTTGTTTCGAGTATCGCCTTGAGGGCGTCGAGCTGGGCGACCTCGGACCGCATCTGCCTAGTGATCATGGGGGTCATGAGCTTCATGAGCCCGGCTGGCTTGATATCGAGAGCAAATGTGACCCTCGTGCCGTGATCGGGCGTCTCAGTGAGCTCAAAGGTGCCGCTCGGGCGGGCTGGGCCCGCGGTGACCAGGAATTCAAGTCGTCGCGGCGGATCGAAGACAGTGACGCGATAGTCACCTTGTATCGGGCGCCCACCGGGCCCGGCGAGAACCTGCCGGTATCTGCTGCCCTCTCCCTCGCCCGCGCTCGCCTTCTCGATCTCGAGGACTCCGCTGCGCCAGTCGCGGTTGTGAGTGCCGTCGGCGAGGTAGTCGAAGACCTCACGCGCCGTCCGGTTGATCGTGACAGTGTGCTCAGCGTGCGGCATCGTGATTCAGCCTTTCTACTTGGATTTTTCGGTGTTTGCGGCGGGCATGATGCATTCGCCTGCGATGCGACGGCGCGCGGCTGCGAGGTAGCGCCGCTCGGCGTCATTGCTGACGAGATCAAGTGCCTTGTCGTAGTCCGCGATCGCGGCTGAGTTGTCACCGCGCCGTCGGTGCAGGTCGGCGCGCACCGCCCAGACGCGGTGTGAGCCGCGCAGGGCGGGCTCGCTGGTGAGCGGGTTCAGGGCCGCGATGCCTGCCTCGGGCCCGTCGAGCATGGCAACCGCGACCGCGCGGTTCAACGCGACGATCGGCGTGTCCTGGATCGTCGCCAGCTCGTCATACAGTGCGACAATGGCTGCCCAGTTGGTCGCCGCGAACGTCGGCGCCGCGGCATGGCAGGCTGCGAGCTCGGCTTGGAGCAGCAGGGGTCCGCGCCCGCCGGCGCGGCCCGGCTGAGCGCGAGGACGCCGTCGCCGATGAGTTCCCGGTTCCACTTGGCGCGATCCTGAGCGTCGAGAGTGAGGATGCTGCCGTCGGCGTCGGCACGGGTGGCCCAGCGGCTGAGCTGGAAGGCCAGCAACGCCCGCAGCGCCCACGGTTCCGGCTCGCCTGGCGTCAGCTCGGCCAGCAGGTAGGCGAGCCGGTAGGCCTCGAAGGCCAGCTCGCCGCGCGTGAGCGTCTCGCCTCCTGATGCGAGGTAGCCCTCGTTGAAGGCCAGGTAGATGACGTCCAGGACGGCGGGCAGGCGCTCGCGGATGTCCACGTCCTCAGCTGTGAAGTCCGCCCGGTGATCCTTCAGCAGCCGTTTCGCCCGGACGATGCGCTGGGCGACAGCCGCAATCGGCAGATGGAAGGCCCGTGCTATCTCCTCCGTGTCGAGGCCTGCGACCATTCGCAGCGTGAGCGCGACCTGGGCGTCGACGGTCAGCAGCGGATGGCAGCACATGATGATTAGCCGCATCCGGTCATCAGGGATCGAACCGGGATCAGGTTCTGCCGCCTGCTGGTTGTCCCCGGCAGCACGGATCGACGCGAGTCTTAGCCGCGCCCGGCCGCTATCGCGGACCAGGTTGCGCGCGCGGTTCCGGCACGCGGTCATCAACCAGGCGGATGGATTGTCCGGGACACCTTGCAATGGCCACTTGTCCAGAGCCGTGACCAGCGTCTCCTGCACGACATCCTCGGCTGACTGTAGATCACCCACTATCCGCATGGCCGCGCCTATCAGCCGCGGCCATTCCTCCCGGAATACCGAGCCGAGCGCCGCGTCGGGGCTGTCGCTCAAGGTTGGCCTCCCGCGGCAGGTGCGGCTGTGCACAATTGCGTGACCAACACCTGGTAGCCGCTCACCTGTCCCCAGTCTGACGCTAGCCGGTCCGCCGCCGCCTGGCCGCTGGCCAAGACAATCAGACACGCCCGCAGTTCCGCTTCGGGCTCCGGCGCTAGCGCGAAGGCGCACAGCAGACCCCAGCGGCGCAGGGCCCGGCACCAGGCCGCCGCGGCAGCGAGATCGCGCGCGACGGCAGCGGGGGAGACCTCGCGGCCCGGCCGCGGCCGGACGCCGAGCAGGAGGAACACGCTCACCCCATCGGCACGATCTCACGTATCTCTACCGACCCGAATGCCGCGTTCGGGCACCGCGCGGAGATCCGGACCGCCTCGTCCACGTCCGCCGCCTCAATCACGAAGTAACCGGCGATGACCTCCTTGCTCTCCGCGAACGGGCCGTCCAGGACACGCTGTCGCCCGTCGCGGGTCCGCACCTTCTTCGCCTCTTGCACCGGGTGCAGCAGCGCGCCGCCCTTCAGGATGCCGTCACTCACCAGGCCCATCGCGTATTCACCCACCTGCTGCACCGCTAGCCGGCGCTGATCCTCTGTGGCTACCAGGTCGGGGTCCTCCGACAAGATGAGCATGAACTCCATCGACCCGCTCCTCATCTGCTCCGGGCATGTTAGTCACTTATACGACACCAATCGCAGCCGGAGATCGACAGGCAAGCGCCCGCAGTTCGTCTCGGGCGCTGGCGGCGAAGACGTCCAGATCTGGGCAGGTGTCTTGGTCGGCGATGGCCATGATGTTGAACTGTCCGGCGTAGGACAGCGCCCCGACGCCGAGCGACACGGTTGACAGGAGCGGCAGCACAGGGAACACCTCGAGCAGCCGGGCTCCGGCGAGGTAGACCGGCGCGGGTGGCCCGGGCACATCTGCGGTGGTCACGTTCACTGGGTAGTGATCCAGGACTTTCAGCAGAACCCGTCGCGTGCTGCGCCTGCGGAACGCTGCCCCGAGAGAGGGGTGGCTATTCGCCTTTCGGGCCGCAGTCTCCTCGGCGATCTGCGCAAGCCTGCGGCCGGGGTCGTGCATGCCGATCGGCAGAGGGACGACCATCTGGCCGACCAGGTTTCCCCGGGCCTGAGCGCGTGCCTGAACCTGGCGCAACGTGATCGGCACATAGACCGGCAGGACCAGGTCATCGACGGTCTCGCCACGGTGGCGGAAAAGCCCGCGCAGGCCACCGGCGGTGACCGCGAGAAGGACGTCGTTGACCTTAGCGTCGTGATGATGCGCGATCTTCTTGACCAGATCGATGTCGGTGGGGATGAGGGCGAGGTTGCGGCCCGGGCCGGTGACGCGATCCAGGCTCGTCCTGGGCCCTGGCTCCGCGGCAGCGATCTCGCGGATCGTCGACCACCCGGCCATGATGCGCCGCGCGGAGGTTGCGGGCCGGGCGAGTGCCGAGAACGCGCGGCGGAGGCCGTCGATGTGGCGCCGCTGGCTATCGGCGAACAGGTCACGTGATGTCGGCGCGGGTACTGGCGTCCACGGCTCCGCTGGTCCGGCGGGACTGCCTGGGACCGCGTCCAGCAGGTCCCCGAGAGTCGCCACCCCCGCGATGCCATCGGCGATGGCATGGTGCATCTTGACGAACATGCCTACCCGATTGCCGGGGAGCCCTGGGAGGAAGGACATTTCCCACAGCGGCTTAGACCGGTCCAGTCGCGTCCGCCGCAGTCGCTCGGTGGCGAGCAGGAGCGCAGCCTCGTCGCCAGGGTCAGGAAGTGGCACAACCCGCACGTGGTCGCTGAGGTCGAACGCGGGGGCGTCCACCCACAGCGGCCCGCCCAGTCCTCGCCGGGGCACGCTGAGCACTTGCCGGAACCGGGGCACCAGGTGCAGCCGGGACGCGATCACGTCGGTCACTGCTTCGATCCGGAAGCGACCGCCCGGATCGAGCAGGCCGCTGGCGTCGAGGACGGCGAGGGCGCCGATCTCTTGCGGCCAGATTTCATCCGGCCACAGCATGAGCAGGTCCTCGGCGGTCAGCCTGTCCACTGCCATCGCCCTCCCTCCCTGGCCAGCGTCGGGCATCAGGCCGGTGACCGGCCAGGGACGTTCGGCCCGGCTCGCAGGGGTCGGTCGCCTCTTTCTTCCGGCCCGGATCCGGGCAACGTCGGGATAAGGACCGGCGCCCTCGGAGCAGCGCGAGGAGGTAGCAGGCATGAGCGTCATCGATGAGGCTGGCCTGAGCGCACGGGCGGCGGAGATACTCGACCGCTGGCCCTCAGCCGGCGTGGCCGCGGGCGTGTTCGCGGCGGTTCCCTGGCGTGGTTCTTTGGTCACGGCGTCGCCGATACCGAGTCCAGAGAGCCGATCACGCACGACACCGTCTTCCGCATCGGGTCTATCACCAAGACCTTCACCGCCATC
Organism: uncultured Actinomycetota bacterium; assembly: GCA_963720595.1. Taxonomy (GTDB): domain Bacteria; phylum Actinomycetota; class Actinomycetes; order Streptosporangiales; family Streptosporangiaceae; genus Chersky-822. Next base: position 1,884,920 of record CAVRFY010000002.1, read on the forward strand.
GCCGTCATGAAGCTAAGTGAGCAGGGCCTGGTGGGTCTCGATGCGCCGGCCAGCGACTACCTGCACTCTCTCCGGCTCATCCCGGCCAGGGCCAGCTTCCGCCCCGCTACCGTGCGGCACCTGCGCACCCACACCGCCGGCATCGGCTACTGGCGGCGGCTCGCGGACCTGCTTCAGCCTGGCGTCGGCTCGGGCGACCGGGCTGGGCGCTCAGGGGCGCCGCCACTGGCCGAGTACTACCGCCGTCGCCTGCCCGTGGAGGTTGAACGCGGGTCCAAGTGGGTCTACAGCAACCATGGGTTCGCCGTCCTCGGCCAGATCGTGGCGGGCTGCGCCCGGGCGGCCTGAAGGCGGTCGCCGACCGCGAGGTGCCGACACCAGGTGGTGGCGGAAGGTATTCCGGCGCCGCGGATATGGCTCGCTACGTGGCCGCCCTATTGCGCATGGGGGCCGGCGAGCACGGTTTGGTGCTCACGCCCGGCACCGTGATGTCCATGTTCCAGCCGCACTTCCAGCCCGATCCCCGGGTGCCCGGGATGGGGTTGGCGTTCGAGCCCGGAGCGGAGAGCGGTCACAATACGGCTGGCAAATCCGGCATTCTGTCCGGGTTCCTCTCCTCCATGGTGCTGGCTCCCGATGACGAGATCGGCGTGTTCGTGCTCGCCAACACCGGAGGGCTCGGCGGCCGCGGCGCCCCCGCGCCCCTCGCCATGGCGCTCCTTCGCCGCGTGCTCGGCCTTTCCGATCGGGCGTCCCGTACCGACATCCCCCCGCGGCCCGAGATCTGGAGCGAACTGTGCGGCTGGTACAGCCCCGATCCCGGTCCGGTCAGCAACCTGTTCACCAGGGCCCTGTTCGGCGCCGGCGCCGAGGTCACGGTGCATGGCGGCCATTTGATGCTGAAGCGGCTGACCCCGGTCCCGGCAATGCGACGCGGTTTCCGCCTCTACCCCGACGATCCCGACGACCCGGAATGTTTCGTGCTGAATTGCTGGAGTTTGGCCTGAGCGTCCCCGTGGTGTTTAGCGGGGCGCCCGACAACGGGGTAGCCACCACCAGGTTCCTGATGGACCTGATGTCATTCCGCAAGCGGCCCGACGCTCGCAACCCCAGACGCTGGGTAACCGGCGTGGCGGCCCGGGACCGAAGTCGGCCTGGATTGAAGTCGGCCGGGACCGAAGTCCTGCCGACACGGGTCCTTTGATCTGCGTCGTGTTTAGGCCCTCGGCCTATGGTGCAGGGATAAGAGCCTGCGGGCTCGGCGGCGACCGCTGCTCGATGCCGGGCTGTCTGGAGTGTGCGGTCATGGGCAACGGCATCTTGCATGTCACCGATTCACGGACCGGCCTGAGCTACGAACTTCCTATAGCGGACGGCGCCATCCGTGCCATCGACCTTCGGCAGATCAAGGCATCAGAGGACGACTTTGGGCTGCTGTCCTACGACCCCGCGTTCCTCAATACCGCGAGCTGCCGCAGCGCGATCACGTTCATCGACGGCGATAGGGGAATACTGCGCTACCGCGGTTACCCGATCGAGGACCTGGCCAGGAGCGAATCGTTCCTCGATGTGGCATACCTGCTGCTCCGCGGTGAACTGCCCGGCAAGGAGGAATCAGCCACCTGGACGCACGCGGTGACCAACCACACCTTCGTCCACGAGAACGTCAAGAAGTTCATCGATGGCTTCCACCATGACGCCCATCCGATGGGCATCCTGGTCAGCACGGTGGCAGCGCTGTCGACCTTCTACCCGGAGGCGAAGGCAGTCTCCGACGATGCGCGCCAGGACGAGCAGGTGGTCCGCCTGATCGCGAAGATGCCGACGCTGGCAGCCTTCGCCTACCGGCACGCGATGGGCCTGCCTTACGCCTATCCCGACGACGAGTTGTCCTATGCGGGCAACTTCCTCGCCATGATGTGGAAGATGACCGAGCCAAAGTACAGGCCGGACCCGGTGCTTGAGCATGCCCTCGACGTGCTGTTCACGCTGCATGCCGATCATGAGCAGAACTGCTCAACCAGCGCCATGCGGCTCGTCGGCAGCTCTCAGGTCGACCCCTACGCAGCGGCCGCCGCGGCCACGGCGGCGCTGTACGGCCCGCTGCATGGTGGCGCGAACGAGCAGGTTCTGCGCATGCTGGGAGAGATCGGGACCACCGGCAATGTCCCCGCGTACGTCGAGCGGGTGAAGCGCGGCGAATTGCGCCTGATGGGGTTCGGCCACCGGATCTACAAGAACTTCGATCCGCGCGCCACGATTATCAAGCAGGTCGCCGACGAGGTCTTCGGCGTGACCGGGCGTAATCCGCTGCTCGACATCGCGCTCGAACTGGAGCGGATCGCGCTCGCCGACGAGTATTTCGTCAGCCACAAGCTGTACCCGAACGTGGACTTCTACTCGGGCATCATCTACCAGGCGATGGGCTTCCCGGTGAGCATGTTCCCGGTGCTCTTCGCGATCGGGCGCATGCCTGGCTGGCTGGCCCAGTGGCAGGAAGGCGCCGCTGACCAGGAACAGAAGATCTCCCGGCCGCGGCAGATCTATACCGGCGAAGGGCTGCGTCATATCTAACGGACACTATAGTGGACGATAGAAGTGGCCCACCGGGCTACAACCTGCCGATGGAGGCAACATGACCAAGCTGATCCGGCTGTTCACCGAGCACGGTCAGAGCCCGTGGCTGGACAACCTCACCCGCGGCTACCTGCGCGACGGGTCGCTGGCGCGGTTCATCGCCGACGGCATCAGGGGCGTCACCGCCAATCCCGCCATCTTCGCCAGGGCCATCGAAGGCTCGTCGGCCTACGATGAGCAGTTCTCTGCCCTGATCGATGCCGGCAGCAGCGTCTCCGACGCGTACTGGGAGCTGGTGCTGGCCGACATCTCCGGAGCGCTCAGCCTGCTGCGGCCCACCTATGACGAGAGCGGCGGCTGCGATGGCTTCGCGTCCATCGAGGTAGCGCCGGAGATCGCTAATGACACGGCGGCCACTGTCGCTGCGGCCCGCGGGCTGCACGAGCGGATCGCCCAGCCGAACCTGTTCGTCAAGATCCCCGCCACCGCCGCAGGCGTGCCGGCCATCCAGGCCATGATCGCCGAGGGACGCAGCATCAACATCACGCTGATCTTCTCGCTGGCCAGGTACGGCGAGGTGATCGAGGCATACCTGGCCGGCCTTGAGGCATATGCGGCGGCTGGGGGAGACCTGTCGGCCGTGCACAGCGTCGCGTCCTTCTTCGTCAGCCGCGTCGACACCGAGGTGGACCAACGCCTCGACAAGGTCGGGACCGACGAGGCCAAGGTGCTGCGCGGCCAGGCGGCCGTTGCCCAGGCCAAGCTCGCCTACCAGATGTTCCTGGAGCAGTTCTCCGGCGCGCGCTGGGATGCGCTGGCTGCGGCTGGCGCGCACGTACAGCGGCCGTTGTGGGCGTCGACGTCGACGAAGAATGCCGCCTACCCGGACACCCTGTACGTCGACAATCTGATCGGCCCCGATACTGTCAACACCCTGCCCGAGGTGGCCATTGCCGCATTCGAGGATCACGGCGTGCTGAGCCGCACCATCGATACCGATATCTCCGGCGCGGCGGAGGCGATGGAGCGCCTGGCCCGGGTCGGCATCGACCTGGATGACGTCGGCCGTGTGCTCGAGGAGCAGGGCGTCGCGAGCTTCCACGATTCGTTCGCCCACGTTCTCGGTGCTCTCTCGGCAAAGGCCAGCCAGCTGGGGCACGGTCGATAGCTGGGCCTGGGCCCAATCAGCGCCGTGGCCCCGTCCCCAGCGCTTCAGGCGGCGTGCAGGTGGGCCTGGTAGAGCCGACTGAGTGCGTCCCAGTGCCGCGTGCTCGCTTCGGCGTCGTAGGTCAGATTGTCGGCCACCGCGAATCCATGCCTGGCGGGATAGAACTCGACGGTGTGCTCGACTCCTGCGGCAGCGAGTGCGCTGGTCAGCAGTCCGGCTTGTTCGGCGGTGAAGGAGTCGTCGTTCTCCGCGCCTGCCACGTAGATCGTGGCGGTCATTCGCCCTGCGGACAGGTGCGGGCTCGACTGGTCGTCGGCGACCGCCAGCCTGCCGCCGTGAAAGGACGCCGCCGCCATGATCTTGGGGCCGAGTCCGCCCGCGGTGATGAGCGACATTCGACCGCCTAGGCAGTAACCGGTGGTCCCGATCGCCGATCCAGTCACCTCCGGCCGTGCCAGCAGGAAATCGGAGTAGGCGCCGGCGTCGGCGATGATCCGATCGCTGGTCAGTGCGCCCGCGAGGCTCGACAGCCGGGCCCGCTCCTGCGTGTCCGTGAACACCGTGGCCATGTCGAACGGTGCCCAATCGCCAGCGCGATAGTAGATGTCCGGGCTCAGCGCGACATAGCCCATGCTCGCCAGCCGGTCACCCATCAGCCGGAACGTCTCACGCGCTCCGCCCGCGTCGGGGAAGACCAGCACGCCGGGCCACGGGCCCGTCCCGCCGGGCAGGTGCAGCGTTCCGTCGCACTGGCCATCGGGCGTGAGGATCTGTACGTCGTGTCGCATTCAGCGGCCTCCCTGATACCCCGAGCCAGCCGGGGATGATCTGGTTCGTTCAGTCGCACACGGAGATGACGGACTGTGAAGAGTTCTTTTCAGAGGGAGGAAGGCAATGCCTGGAATCGTTGTGGGCGTCGATGGCTCAACCAACTCCGAACGCGCGCTTGACTGGGCGATGAGGCAAGCGGCTGCCCTGCATGCCGCGCTCACCGTCCTGGCCGTACACGAGGTCCCGAAGAGCTATTGGGGCGGCATCCCAGTGACCGGCCAAGCCGACACGGTGCAGCAGCAGGAATTGCGCCAGGCGGCCGAGGATCTGGCGCGACGGGCAGCCGGCCTGCTTGGTGATGCCGCACCGGCCTCGGTCGAAGTCCGTGCTGTCAGCGGCTTCGTCGTAAAGGAGCTCGTCGGTGCTTCGCGAGATGCCGACCTGCTGGTCGTCGGGGCCCGCGGCGGCGGTGGATTCGCGCATCTGTTGCTCGGCTCGGTGAGCAGCCAGGTCGTCGATCACTCGGCCTGCCCGGTCGTAATCGTCCCCCACGACAGGTGAAAAGGGGGCCGAGGTCTAGTGAGGGTCAAGAGGCCTGTGAGTTGACCCGGGGATGGTCGCGCCAGGCTGGCATGGTGGCCATGTATTCCAGCGTCTGGCGCTCGATCTCTTCGCGTGGCGTGCCTGGGCTGCGCCTGGCCTGCCAGGCCGTCATCCGCTCGAACCGTTGCTCAAAGGATTGCAGCTGGCCGGTCTCGTCCGTGCAGTGGCTGCAGTACCGGCCGGTCTCGATCGGCATGCTGCAGCTCTCACAGGCTGGTGTCGTCGTCATGGTGTTCTCCTTGGGGTATGCCCGGCGCGGGCCCGGGCGGTGCGGCTGACTGAATGAGGGCGCGGAGCGCGGCGGTGAGCGCGCCGGCCTGATCGGGTGGCATCCGGGACAGCGCGCCTTCGACCAACTCCGCGCTGAGCACTTCTTGCTGGCGGTGCAGCGCGGCATGGCCAGCCTGGGTCAGCCAGATCAATGTCCGCCGGCGGTCGGCTGGGTCGCTTTCGCGGTCGAGCAGGCCCTGGCGCTGCAGGTGGCTGACGATCTCGCTAACTACGGATTGCGCACGGCGCAGATGCGTCGCCGCCTCGCCGATCGTGAGCGGTCCGGCCAGCGCGAGGTGCTCGAGGACCGCGAGTGACGCATTGGGCAGCTGACTTCGCGGTCCGTCCCTGCGGTGGAATGTCAGGTACACGGCCCGGAAGAGCTCAGCGAACTCCCTGGCCCGCTCCGCCTCGCTGCTCACCAGCACAGGCTTTCTTTCCCGCAGTCCATCGTCAATCCCGATGGAGTGCGGCTGGCTGGTGAGGTCGTGCAGCAGCCAGCCGGGCCGGAGCACCTGCCGTCAGACCGCGCCGACCGAGCTCTGTTCCGCCAGCCAGCGCAACCGCCGCACCACGGGCTTGCTCGGTGGCCACGGCCCTGAGAGGCCGCCCTGCCGGGCACGCTCTGGCGCATGCCAGAACGTGAGCAGCCGGTGCCCGTTGTTGTTCGCCAGCAGCTTTGCCTGATAGCCGAACCAGTTAGCCCGGTGCGAATCCAATCCCGAGTTCGACTCACAGATGCGCAGCCTTGGCCGCCGCAAGCCGGAAAGCTTCCGCCAGACTTCGACGTCACCCAGCCAGCGCTTCGCCATGTTCTCGAACGAGAGCGTGCCGTCCTTGTTCCAGTACCGCTCGTTGTCATACCAGTCGGTGCTGTACCAGTCCAGCCCGAGGCCGATCCAGTCGGCGAGCTGGTTGGCTGGCCCGCAGATGATCGATCCGACTCGGACGTGCGTGCCCTGGAACAGCCGTGTCAGGTACTCCTGCATTGCGCGAACGCTGGGACCGGTGATGTACGACGGGTAGTGCCGCGGGTTGTTCCCGCCGGCTTCGTGCCAGGGCGCTAGTTCGGAATGCAACGGCGCGGTACGGGCGAGCGCGAGCAGCGCGGCATCCAGACGGCCGGCGAGCAGGTCGCCTGGATTCGGCCTGATCGACAGAGTCACCCACACGTCGGCCAGCTCATGCGGCCACACCAGGGGAAAGACGTTCTCCTCGTCGTAATAGACGCGGACGCACTTCGCCACCGGGACAGCGTCCCGGAAGTGCGGGAAGGTCGCGCGATTCGCGCCGAACATCACGCGGCGGTGCGGCGCCGGCGCCCGCGCCGGCTGGACGGTTCCCGCCAGCGCGAGGCCGCTGCCGAAGAGAACTGAACGGCGATCCAGATCAAGGTGCCCAGGCACCTGTATCAGAGCCATAGCCCGCCCCCCGTCTGATTGCCCGCTCCATTCCAGCACAAGAAGCTTCGTCCGTGCCCCATCTCACACCTGCGTCCGGTCGGCGATCCCGGCGAAGTGGAAGCACGCGGCAATCTACCGTCCGGCCGCCGTCGATGTCACCATGGGTGGCGTGAATGTCAGGCGGCTCGCGGCGATCGACATGTACGGCAGCCGGGGCACAACGCGCCGGCGGCGGATCATCCTGGCGGAGTTCATCGCCGGAGCGATCGTCATGGTGGCGTTCGGCGCCTGGCTCGCGGCTGCCAGCACCGACCCGGTCGATCGCGTGCTCGGAATCTGGATACTCGAGAGCCGGCCTGAACTACGTGCCCCTTGCCGCGTACGCGATCGCGCTGAGCCTGCCCGGCGCGCTCGACGCCGAATTGGCCGGCGTCGACACCGGCCGGGAGATTCGCCGCTACAGCGTCCTGCAACTGTGGATCTTCGTGCCGTTGTCACTTGTCGTGCTTGCCGCCCGCAGCGCTGTGAGCCGAGACGCATAGTGCGTCATGGCCGTCGGTTCAGAACTGCACGCCGCGGGTCAGCGCCCCGTCCACCAGCAGGTTGGCCCCGGTGATGAAGCTCGCCGCCGGACTGCACAAGAACGCTGCCGCACGCGCGATCTCCGCGGGTTTCGCCATCCGGCCGGTGGGATTTAGCGCCATCGCCTGGGCGAACAGCTCCGGGTTCTGCTGCTCGATGTTCTCCCAGACGCCACCGGCAAAGTAGGTGTTGCCTGGTGACAGGCTGTTGGCCCTGATGCCCTTGGGCGCGAGCTGGTAAGCCAGTCCTTGGGTGTAGTGGACAATCGCCGCCTTGAACACGCCATATGGCCCCGCCGCGAAATCAATTTCCCGGCCGGACACGCTCGAAATCGTCAGGATCGAGGCCGCTGCGCTTTGTTCCAGGTACGGCATTGCGGCCTGCACCAGCCCGACCGTGCCCATCATGTCCACGTCGAAGCTGGCCCGCCAGTTGGCCGCCTCGTCCGCGATGGCCAGGGCGCTGACATTGGCCACCACGATGTCCACGCCGCCGTGTTCGGCCGCGCTGTCAGTGACCCAGCGCCGCACAGCCGCCTCGTCCGCGACGTCGAGTGCGATTCCCGCGGCCGTGTTGCCACGCTTGGTCAGCGCGTCGACGGTGTCGTGAACATCGAGCTCGGTGCGCGCGCAGAACCCGACGGCCGCGCCCTCTTCGGCGAGCACCTCGACGATCGCCCGCCCGATTCCCCTGGTACCGCCGGTGACGAGGGCACGAAGCCCTTGGAGCCCTAGGTCCACGTTCCGCCTCCCTGGTGATCATCTACCCGACAACTTATGCCCAGAGGTGCAGATCGCCCAAAGATGCCGAGTCGCCTACGCCCCCGCCTGGACAGTGCCTGTGCTGCGGCGGTTACATAAGGGCGGAGATGAGATGCTGAAGACACTTCGATCGGTGCTGCGGTTCCGGCCGGTACAGCTCAGGGCGGCCGACCGCCGACTGAGTTCCGTGGCGAGCGTGGCCGACTACCGGCGGCTGGCCAGGCGCCGTCTTCCGCGCGGGGTATTCGATTACGTGGACGGCGGCGCGGAAGACGAGCTGACGCTGGGCCGGAATTGCGAGGCGTTCCGCCGCCTGGAGTTCCGGCCGCGAGTGTTGTGCGATGTAGGCAAGGTCGACACGTCGACGACGTTGCTTGGCCGGCGCCTCCCGGTGCCCCTGGTCCTCGCCCCGACCGGCTTCACGAGGATCGCCACCCCTGGCGGGGAACTGGACGTCGCCAGGGCCGCGGCGCGGGCCGGGCTGCCGTACACGCTGTCGACGATGGCTACCAGGTCGATCGAGCAGGTTGCGGCGGTCAGTGACGGCCCGAAATGGTTCCAGGTCTACGTCTGGCGAGATCGCGGCCTGGTCAAGGACATGCTCGCGCGTGCGGCAGCGGCCGGCTACGAGGCGATCGTCATCACCGTTGACACCGCGGTGCTCGGCCGCCGCGAGCGCGATGTCAGGCACGGATTCACGCTGCCGCCGAAGATCGGACTGCGGACCTTGATCGATGGGGCGGTTCACCCGGGGTGGACCTGGGATTTCGTCAGAGCAGAGCCGATCACGTTCGCGAACGTCACCGGGACCATCGCCGCCGACGGCAGTTCGGCGGTGACGCTGTCGGATTACATCAACGGTCAGTTCGACCCATCACTGTCGTGGCGGGATCTGGACTGGTTTCGCGCCGAGTGGGACGGGCCCATCGTGCTGAAGGGAGTTCAGACCGTTGACGACGCCCGGATTGCCGCGGCGGCCGGGATCGGCGCGATCGCGCTGTCCAATCACGGCGGCCGCCAGCTTGACGGGGCGCCGGTGCCGCTGGAATTCGTGGCTGAGGTTGCCGACGTCGTCGGGGACCGCGTCGAGTTGATCTGCGATGGCGGAATCCGCCGCGGCAGCGACATCGTCAAGGCCATCGCGCTCGGCGCGCGCGCGTGCATGATCGGGCGCGCCTACCTGTACGGCCTGGCCGCGGCGGGCGAGCGAGGGGTGGACGGTGTGCTGCGATTGCTTGCCGCCGATGTCGAGCGGACGATGACCCTGATCGGCCGGCGATCCGTCGCCGAGCTTGGCCCAGAACTGGTGCGGTGGCGGTCCGGTTAGCCAGCGCTTGCCCTCAGCGCCACGTGATGCGACGCTATCGCGACAGATTCCGTTTACGTGGGGGGATGGGCTATGTCGCGCCAAAGGGGCGTCTGGTACTGCGCGAAACAGCGGCTCGGCAGGAGGACCGTGCTGGCGATCGCCGCGGGGGTTGGCCTGACCATGCCGCTGACCGTCGCGCCGAGCCCGGCACAGGGGCAGCAATCGCTGTGCGGCACGAAGGTGGCGATCGCGCCACCGCAGCATGTGCTGCTCGTCATGCTGGAGAACAAGAGCTACGCCAGCGTGATCGGCAACAGCAAGGCCCCGTTCCAGAACTCGCTGGCCAGCTCCTGTGGCCTGGCCACGTCCATGTGGGGCGCCACCCATCAGAGCGCCGCCAACTACCTGGCAACCAGCGCGGGGAAGTACCCGGCCACCTCGGTCAAGGGCTGCAATTACGCCGCCTGCGCCGATGCCGGCCCAAGTATCTACCAGCAGCTGGACACCGCTGGCCTGACCTGGAAGGCATACCAGGAATCCATGCCGGCCGCGTGTGACAAATCCAGCGCCGCACCGTACAAGATCGGCCACAATCCGCCGATCTTCTATACCGCGATCAGCAATGCAGAATGCCAGGCCAGGGACGTGGGCGTCGCCGACCTCACGGCCGCAAGCGGCGCGTTCTGGACCGATCTGCAGGCGGGAAAGCTGCCCGCGGTGTCCTGGATCACGCCGAACACCAAGAACGATGGCGAGAACAGCTGCGGCGGGAATTGCGCGCTGTCCATCGCCGACACCTGGCTGCAGAAGTTCGTCGGACTCGTGGCCGCCTCACCCGGCTATCAGTCAGGAAGCACCGTCGTCTTCGTCACCTATGACGAAGGCACCGGCAGCGACGCCGCCACCGGCGAGAACTGCGCCGATCAGGCCGGTGATCTGTCCGGCAAGCGGCCGAGCTGCCACGTGCCGTTCTTCGCCGTCTACGCGGGGACCGCGGCCGGAACTCACGATCCCGCGTTCTTTGATCACTATTCGCTGACGCGCACCGTCGAGGATTTCTTCGGCCTCTCCTACCTCGCGCACGCCGGCGATGCCCAGACGGTCTCGCTCGCCGGACACTTCGGCCTCGTGAAATAAGCTGCGCAAAAGTGCCAGCGGGCTGGTTACCAGGGGCCGTGGGCGTTGTTGGCGGCCTGAAGCGCGCGGACATAGCCGGCCCGTTCGTAGCTGGCCGGGTCGCTGTCGGCCGGAACGGCCAGCTTGCCGCGCAATTCTTCGACGGAACTGAATTGCTTGCGCGCCATCCACTCTGACAACCCCTCGAGCAGGACGGCCGCATGCTCAGGGCCGTGGCGGATCAGAGCGGACGCGGTCATCACCACGTCGGCGCCGGCTAGCAGGTACTTGACCACATCGGCCGGCCCGTCGACACCGGTTGTCCCCGCGAGCGAGGCTCGCACTCGGCGGCGCAGGATGGAGATCCACGTGCGAGGCAGCCTGGCCTCCCTCGGGCTGGACAGGTCCACGGCCGGCACCACCGCGAGGCTCTCCGGGTCGATGTCAGGCTGCAGGAACCTGTTGAACAGCACGAGGCCGTCCGCGCCCGCCTGGTCCAGCCGCAGCGCCACCTCGCCGGTCGAGCTGAAGTGCGGGCTCAGCTTGACCGCTACCGGCACGCTGACGGCCTCCTTGACCTGGCACAGGATGTCGACGTGCCGCTGCTCGACGGCTCGGCCGGTGATGTGCGGATCGCCCGGTATGTAGTAGATGTTCAGTTCGATCGCGGCGGCGCCAGCGTCCTGCATCGCGCGGGCGTAACCGGTCCAGCCGCCGGGCGTGACGCCGTTGATGCTGCCGATGACCGGCACCTCGACGGCTGCGACCGCCCGCTCGAGCAGGCTGAGGTACCGGCGCGGGCTGGGCTGGTCCGCCGCGCCGTCCCGTGCCGCCTCAGTCGCCGGGCCGGACGGGAAGTAGGATAGCGCCTCGGCGAAGACCTCGCTGCCGGCCTCGGCCAGCTGGGCGTTCCGCTCGGCTTCCTGCCGGAGCTGCTCCTCGAATAGGGAGTAGAGCACGATCGCACCGACGCCGGAGTCTGCCAGCCGCCGGACGCCCTCGAGGGTGTTCGACAGCGGCGAGGCGGAGGCGACCAGCGGGTTGCGCAACGTGAGGCCGAGGTAGCTGGTCGACAGGTCCATCAGCGATCCCTCCGCGCATCGGCAGGGAACCGGTGGGCGCCGCGGGTGGCCATCTCCTCATAGGTATCCCAGCGCTGGTCGACCGCCTCCTGAGCCAGGCCGGCCAGCCGCTCAGCCTCGGCCGGGTCGGTGCTGGCGAGCGCGGCGTACCGCAGCTCGCGCTGCGTGTAGTCCGCCAGCTCGATGCGCGGTCTGGGCGAGTCGAGCAGGAACGGGTTGCCGCCCGAAGTCCGCACCATCGGGTCGTACCTGATCAGCGGCCAGTACCCGCTCGCCACCGCGCGGTACTGCTGGCTCAGCCCATCGCGCATCTGGATCCCGTGCGCGATGCAGTGGCTGTAGGCGATCACGAGGGATGGCCCGTCGTAGGCCTCCGCCTCGCGGAACGCGCGCAGGGTCTGCTGCGGGTCGGCGCCCATCGCGACCCTGGCGACGTATACGTAGCCGTACGCGATCGCCTGCAGCGCGAGATCCTTCTTCGGCATGGTCTTGCCGGCGGCGGCGAACTTGGCGGTGGCGCCGAGCGGCGTCGCCTTCGACGACTGACCGCCAGTGTTGGAGTAAACCTCGGTATCGAGCACCAGCACGTTCACGTTCCGCCCGCTGGCGAGTACGTGGTCGAGGCCGCCGGACCCGATGTCATAGGCCCAGCCGTCGCCGCCCACGATCCACACGCTGCGCCGGACCAGATGATCGACCACGCTGCGCAGGTCAGTGGCACGCCCGTCGGGCGGGTCGAGGCCGTCGAGCCGCCGCTTCAGCTCCGTGATCCGGTCGTGCTGCGCGCGCAGTTCAGACTCGCGTAGCTGCGGTGCGCCGAGGATGTCGTCGGTGAGCTCGGCGCCGATCACATCCCTGAGCTGAGTCAGGCGGTTGCGAGCCAGCTCGGCGTGCCGGTCGGCGGCCAGCCGGAACCCGAGGCCGAACTCGGCGTTGTCCTCGAACAGGGAGTTCGACCATGCGGGGCCCCGGCCATCGGGCCCGGTGGTCCACGGTGTCGTGGGCAGGTTCCCGCCATAGATCGACGAGCAGCCGGTGGCATTGGCGACCATCAGCCGGTCGCCGAACAGCTGCGACAGCAGCTTGACGTACGGCGTCTCCCCGCAGCCGGCGCAGGCACCGGAGAATTCGAAGAGCGGCTGGAGGAACTGCGTGCCGCGGACCGTTCCGAAATCCACCCTGGAGCGGTCGGCCACCGGCAGCGTCTCGAAGAACGCGATGTTGTCTCGCTCGGCGGTCACCAGCGGCAGGCGGGGGGCGAGGTTGATCGCCTTGCGGTCCGGGTCATCGGGCGCCGCGACCGGGCAGGCCTGCACGCATAGCTCGCACCCGGTGCAGTCCTCGACATACACCTGGAGCGTGAAGCGGGTGTCGGGCAGCCCGCGGGCATCCAGCGGAGCGGACCGGAATTGCGGCGGGGCTCCGGCCAGCAGCGAATCCTCGTAGTAGGTGGACCTGATCACGCTGTGCGGGCAGACGAAGCTGCAGTTGCCGCACTGGATGCACAGGTCGGGATCCCACTGCGCGACCAGCTCGGAGATGTTGCGCTTTTCGTAGGCCGCGGTGCCGCTCGGGTACGTGCCGTCCGCCGGCAGCGCGCTGACCGGCAGGTCGTCGCCGCGCCCGGCCATCATCTCGGCGGTGACGGAACGGACGAACTCCGGTGCCCCGGCCGGGACCACGGCGGGAAGCTCACGGGCGGATGTCGCTCGTCCTGGCACCCGGATCTGGTGCAGCCCTTCCAGCGCGCGATCGACCGCGGCCTGATTCCGCTCGACTACCTCGGTGCCACGGCGGCCGTACGTCTTGGCGATCGCCGACTTGATCTTGCCGATCGCCTCGTCCCTCGGCAGCACCCCCGAGATGGCGAAGAAGCACGTCTGCAGAACGGTGTTGGTCCGGCCAGCTAGGCCAACCGCACGGGCGATGCCGCCGGCATCGATCGCGTACACGTCGATCCGCTTGGCGATGATCTTCTCCTGAACCGGGCGGGGCAGCGCGTCCCAGACCTCGTCAGGCGGCTGCGTGCAGTCCAGCAACAGCGTCGCGCCCGGCGCCGCCCGGGCGAGCACGTCGACCCGGTCCAGCAGTCCGAAATGGTGGCAGCCGACGAAGCTGGCCTGCTGGACGAGGTAGGGCGCCCGGATCGGCTGGGGCCCGAATCGCAGGTGCGAGACGGTCTGCGAGCCCGACTTCTTGGAGTCGTACACAAAATAGCCCTGGACGTGCAGGTTCTCCTCGTCGCCGAGGATCTTGATCGTGTTCTTGTTCGCGCCTACCGTGCCGTCCGAACCCAGGCCGAAGAACACCGCGCGCACGGTACCCGGTGGCTCGATATCCAGCGACGGGTCGTAAGGCAGGCTGGTGCCGGACACGTCATCGCTGATGCCGATCGTGAACCGACGTCGCGGCCGATCCCTGGCCAGTTCCGCGAAAACCCCGGCGACCATGCCTGGGGTGAGTTCCTTGGAGGACAGGCCGTACCGCCCGCCGCAAATCCAGGGCAGCATGTCGCGCTCGCCGTCACTGTGCGCCTCTGCGAGCGCGGTTACCACGTCAAGGAAGAGCGGCTCGCCGTTCGAGCCCGGCTCCTTGGTCCGGTCGAGCACGGCGATCCGGCGCACGGAGCCCGGCAGCGCGGCCAGCAGCGCCCGGGACGGGAACGGCCGGAACAACCGGACTTGCAGCACGCCGACCCGCTCGCCCTGAGCGCACAGGTGGGTGACGGTCTCGCCGACGGTCTGCCCGGCCGAGCCCATCACGACGACCACCCGATCGGCTTGCGGATGGCCGGCGTAGTCCACGATGTGGTACTGGCGGCCGACGCGCCCTGCGAGTCCGTCCATAGCGGCCTGCACCGCGTCGGGCACGGCCGCGTAGTACGGGTTCACCGTCTCCCGCGCCTGGAAGTACACGTCAGGATTCTGGGCGGTACCCCTGATGAACGGTCGTTCCGGCGTCAGTGCCCGACCCCGGTGAGCGCGTACCAGGTCCTCGGGCACGAGCGCGCGTAGGTCCGCGTCGGCCAGCAGCTCGATCGTGCTCAGCTCGTGCGACGTGCGGAACCCGTCGAAGAAGTGCACGAACGGCACCCGGGTGGCCAGCGTGGCGGCGTGCGCGACGAGCGCGAGATCGTGAGCCTCCTGCACCGACGCGGCGGCCAGCAGCGCGAACCCGGTCTGCCGGACGGCCATCACGTCCGAGTGGTCGCCGAAGATGGACAGGCCCTGCGCGGCCACCGACCTGGCCGCGACGTGCAGCACGGCGGGCGTCAGTTCACCCGCGATCTTGTACATGTTCGGGATCATCAGGAGCAGGCCTTGCGAGGCGGTGAAGGTTGTCGCCAGCGCCCCGCTCTGCAGCGCGCCGTGCAGGGCGCCGGCGGCCCCGCCCTCGCTCTGCATCTCGACGACGGCCGGAACTCCGCCCCACAGATTGGGCTTGCCCTGGCTGGACCACCCGTCGGCAAGCTCGGCCATGGGCGACGACGGCGTGATCGGGTAGATGCAGCAGACCTCGCTCAACCGGTAGGCGACCGACGCGGCTGCCTCGTTGCCGTCGACCGTGGCACGCGTCATCAGTCCTCCGGGACCATCTCGATGGAGTGCACCGGACACTGCTCGTAGCACGCGCCACAGCCGGTGCACTTGTCGTAGTCGAACCGGTACCTGTGGCCACGCCCGAGCTTGATCACGGCGTCCTCGGGGCAGGCACCGAGGCAGCCGTCGCACTCGCAGCAGTTGCCGCAGGACAGGCAGCGGCGGGCCTCGTAGGTTGCCTCCCGATCGGACAGCCCGCCGAGCACCTCGCCGAAGTCCGCGGTCCGCTGCTCGGGCGGCGACTCGGGCTGCTGGCGCTGGGCAGCGTCGCCGAAGTACCAGAGGTTCAGCTGGTCGAACGCGACCATCTCATGCTTGGGCAGGCTCGCGGGCGCGGAGCCGCGCAGCCAGGCGTCGATGTTTCTGGCCGCCTTCTTGCCGTGTCCCACCCCGACCGTCACGGTGCGCTCGGCCGGCACCATGTCCCCGCCGGCGAAAACCCCAGGGCAGCCGGTCATCATCGATGGCGAGACCTGAACGGTGCCTTCGCGGGCGAACTCCACGCCGTCTACCTGGCGCAGGAAGGCGGTATCGGATTCCTGGCCAAGGGCGAGAATGACGGTGTCGGCGGCCAGCGTCTCGTAACGCCCGGTCGGTTGCGGGAATCCGTTCTCGTCTAGCTCCATCGCCTCGATCGTGAGCTCAGGACCGTCGAACGCGGTGATCGTGCGCAGCCAGTTGATCCGCACCCCCTCGCGTTCGGCCTCCTCGGCCTCCTGCTCGTGCGCGGGCATCTGGGACCTGGTGCGGCGGTAGACGATGAGCGCATCGTTGGCGCCCAGCCGGCGGGCGACGCGGGCGGCGTCCATCGCGGTGTTGCCGCCACCGTAGACGGCCACCCGGCGCCCGATCACGGGGCGCTCGCCAGAGGCGACGCTGCGCAGGAAGGAGACGGCGTCGACGATTCGCGCGGCGTCCTTGGCCGGGATGTCGACTCGCTTGGACAAATGCGCGCCTACGGCCACGAAGGCCGCATCGAAGTCACCCTCACGGCGCTCGGCCTCGAGGTCCTCCACCCGGTGTCCGCAGGAGATCCGCACCCCCAGCGCGGCGATGCGGTCCAGTTCGCCGTCCAGGACGTCCCTGGGCATCCGGTAGGCAGGGATGCCGTACCGCATCATCCCGCCGGCCTTGTCGCCGGAATCCCTGATCTCTACCTCGTGCCCGAGCCTCGCGAGGTGGTAGGCGGCAGAGAGCCCGCTCGGCCCGGCGCCGATGATGAGCACCCGCTTACCGCTGCGAGTCGTTGGCGGGTCGAACGACCAGCCCCGCTCGAGCGCCAGATCGCCGAGGAACCGCTCGACCGCGTGGATGGAGACTGCGCTGTCGAGATTCGCCCGGTTGCAGACGCTCTCGCACGGGTGATAGCACACCCGCCCATGGATGGCCGCCATCGGATTGTCGGCGGTCAGCTGCCGCCACGCCTGCTCGTGCCGGCCCGCCTCGGCGTGGGCAAGCCACGCCTGGATGTTCTCGCCGGCCGGGCAGCCCGCATTGCAGGGTGGCAGCAGGTCCACGTAGACGGGATGCTGTTCCCGGACCGGCCCGGTCCGCGAGCGTCCATGCAGCAGGTCAGCGAGCGGCGTGACGTCCGGCCGCTCTGGCTGGCTATAGCGCTCCTTCACCGTGCTCCTTCCAGGTGGCTACGCCGCACCGGGATCGCGAGGACGCCGGTGCCTGCTCGACAAGCCTGTCGGGCGCCGGACGCGGACGGCAGAGGCTTAGGTCCCTCGCGGTGGGCAGGCTGGCGGGCAGCATCGCGCCGCCCGAGCGGCTCAGTGTCAGTTAGATACGGCCTCGCGGCCGCCTGCTAGCGCCCCGGTCTGGGCGTGTGGTACGGCACGGCTGCGCGCAACTCGCGGAACTGCGCCGGACCGGCTCCGGCGCCCTTGACATCCTTCTTCCAGGTATGGCTACTTGTGCTCTGGTCGAGCGACCTGAGGTTATTGGCTATCTGGGCACGGGTGCCGTTCCTCAGGCCATCGAGGGTGCCGAGGAACGCTACCAAGTCGACGGCGAGATTGCAGATCCAGATTTCCTCCGGCGTGTAGATCCTGAGGTTGTTGTCGAAGCCGCTCTTCAGGAGGCCGGCATTGCGCACCCGTGCGCCGGCATCGGCGACGGCGCCGCTCAGAGCCACGATGTTCTGGGCCAGTTCCGGCTCCCTGCCGACGAACTCCTGAACTGCGCGCTCGAAGCGCAACAAGCCAAAGACAGCGAGCGTCAGCTGGATGAAGGGGGCTACCCCCATGTCGTCGACATCCGCGGGGAGCAGCTTGACCGAGCCGGCCGCGACATTCATCGGGTGGCCCTGAGGCGTGACGGTCTGCAGGTGCGCGTGACACCAGCTGCATCTCCCGGCCTCGTCAAGTTGCAGCGGTGCATTGCACCTAGGGCAGAAGCTCGGCGATGGCCCAGAGATCATGTGCATATGGTAGCCAGATGCCCAGGGCGGAAGGACCGGCAATGAGTCTGGAAAGAGAACGCGATGCGGTTACCTTCGGGTTGTTCGACTGGGTCGATTCTGATGGCGTGCGCGAGCCCGGTCAGCTGTACCAGGAACGGCTTGACCTGCTCGCCGTGGCGGAATCCCAGGGGTTCGACATCTACCACCTGGCCGAGCATCACGGCACGCCGCTTGGCCTCGTGCCGTCGCCCAGCGTGTTCCTCGCGGCCGCGGCGATGCGGACGACGCGCATCCGGCTCTGCCCGACGGTGTATGTGCTGCCGCTATACCAGCCGGATCGGCTGGCAGAGGAGATCGCCATGCTCGACCAGCTCAGCGGCGGCCGCCTGGAAATGGGGTTCGGCAAGGGCGGGAACCCATACGAGCTGCTGCCCTACGGGATCGGGCGGGCCGACGCCCAGCAGCGCTACGACGAGATCTTCGACTCGCTGATGCGGAAACTGGAAAGCGGCACGATCGGTGCCGCCCCAGGGACCGAGAACGACATGCCGATGCGGACCCGTCAGGTGCCCTATCCGCCGATCTGGTATCCGAGCAGCAACCCGGAGAGCGTTCCGCATCTGGGCCGGAGAGGGATCAACACCATTCTCGGGTTCAGCTTCAGATCCCCGACGATCGCAGAGACCCGGCGGCGGCGCGACGAGTACTTCGCAGGCGTAGCGGACGCGCCGCCCGGGGCGCCGGTGGGCGGTGCGGGAAGGCCGGTACCACGCTTCGGAATGATGCGCAATATCTATGTGGGGGAGTCCGACCGCGCCGCTCGTGATCGCGTCATCGAGGCGATGGAGGTGTTCCACCAACAGTTCACGGCGTTGTGGCGGCGACATGGCGATGCGCGCTTCGCCGAGCCGCAGGACTTCGGCCTGGCCGTCGACGAGGGCAGGGTGATCGCCGGCTCGGCGGCTACCGTCCTGGCACAGCTCACCGAGATGCTGCGGGCGTCCGGATGCAACCACTTCGCCGGCGCCTTCGCGTTCGGCTCGCTGAGCTGTGCGGAGGCGCGGTCGTCGCTGGTGCGATTCGGCGAGCAGGTCGCGCCCGCGTTGCGCGTGCCGGCGCACTGAGCGCGGCGGGATACTGGACGGATGACTGAACATGCCGACGACGCCAGGCCGCCGTTCGACGCGGACTTCTGGGATGAGCGGTACCGTTCCGCGGCGAGGGTCTGGAGCGGTAACCCGAATCCGCAGCTGGTTGCCGAGGTGCAGGGTCGGCCACCCGGCCGGGCACTCGACGTCGGGTGCGGCGAGGGTGCCGACGCCATCTGGCTGGCAGCCCACGGCTGGTCCGTGGTCGCGGTCGATATCTCCGGCGTCGCGGTGGAGCGTGGTCGCCAGCACGCGCTCGACACCGATCGGGCGGCGGCCGCCAGGATCGAGTGGCGGCAGGCCGACCTGCTCTCCCGCCCGCCTGAGCCCAGCTTCTTCGATCTGGTCTCGGCGCAGTACATGCAGCTGCCGCCGGAACCGCGCACGAGGCTCTTCGCCGCGATCGCGGCCTCGGTGCTGGCCGGCGGAACACTGCTCGTGGTCGGCCATCACCCATCCGACCTCGCCACCGGCGTGCCCCGTCCGCCGATGCCCGAACTGTTCTACACCTCCGACGAGGTGGCCGGCCTGCTGGACGATGCGTGGACGGTTGACGCCAGCCAGGCCCGCCCGCGGCAGGCGACCACTCCCGACGGCATCGAGGTCACGATCCACGACGCCGTCCTCGTGGCCACTAGAAGACCGAGATATGCACGTGGTCGTAGTGATTGGCGGTGATGCTGCCCCGGTCGGGCATCGGAACCCACCCCGCGGAGGCCATCCGGATGTCCCAGATCCGCTGGCGGTAGATGATGTACATGATTCCGAGCTGGGAAGCGTGTGCCTGCGCCCAGGCCGCGATCTCGTAGCCTCGCTTGATCCACGGGGCTGACGGCATCACCCCGCCGGTGCTGAGCATGAAGTCGCAGGCCCGGCCGAGCGGGTGCTCGCCGGTAGCCTCCGGCCGGTAGCAGCCGATCGCGGAGAATGGGCCGAACCTCCGGTCGACCGAGTCCTTGACCTGGCGCATGCGGGGAGTGATGTTGTCCCCGATCACCGGCGACTGCGGCCGGAACTTGGCAAGCAGGTGCTCGACCGTCTGCTTCTGCTGCTCCAGGGCGGTGATCATCCGGCGCAGGGTCGCGATCTTGGCCGCGGCGGCCCGGTCGGCGCTTTCCGCGGCGCGCATGAGCGCGCGGAGCGCG
Organism: uncultured Actinomycetota bacterium; assembly: GCA_963720595.1. Taxonomy (GTDB): domain Bacteria; phylum Actinomycetota; class Actinomycetes; order Streptosporangiales; family Streptosporangiaceae; genus Chersky-822. The sequence continues at coordinate 1,904,861 of CAVRFY010000002.1, forward strand.
CGCTGCCGGGCGCCGCGCTGTCTGGCCAGGTAGGTAATGATGGCGGACTTGTCCAGGATTCGCTGCGGGCGCCCGCTGAACAGCGTCATGAGCGCCTTGTCGGTCGCGCCGCTCAGGTAGCTCGCCACGGCTATCTTGGCGACCTGGTGCCGGGAGATATCGAGTTCGCGCCGAACCCACCTGGCGCGGGCCGCTGCCGCCTGCGCGTCGGCCTCCGATCCGGCCAGCGTCTCGAGTTCACCGCGATACTGGCTGGACAGTTTCGCGGCGCGGGCCTCAAGCCGGGCTATCGTCGCGTGCGCATCGGCACCGTACAGCCGGGCATCGAGTCCGGCTCGCGAAGCCAGGCCGGCCGTCGCGGCGTCACCGGCAGCCGGGGCCAGGAGGGTGCCGACGATCACTGCGGCAACCGCCAGCGACCCGGCCTGCGCCGCGCGGCGAGGCAGCCGTGCGGAGGCGGTCAGCCAGCCCGATGGCGAAGCCGAACGGCGCACCTGCTCACCTCTTCCCGCGGTCCCCGGCATGTCCGGCGGGCACTCGCCGTCGTCCGTACCGACGGGGAGCGAACTGACGCCCGACCATAGCAGCGGAAACCGCAGCCTGCTGCCGGTCCGGATGATCCTCCGTCCCCCGCCTGCGCCGGCCGTCAGTGAATCTCAGCAGCCGTCATACGGTGCCCACGGCTGGGTGCCGTACTGCGCGTACAGCTGGTTGAACGCGGCCTTCTGCAGCGCGACGGATGACTGGCCGGCCGTTCCCGGGTAGCCCAGGGACGCCCACGTCGCCGGAAGGATCCCGAACAGGCCGGACGACGAGGCGGTCGGGTTGTCTCCGCTCTCGCGCCACGCCACGCATTGCTCGAAGGCCGACATGCCGGCCTTCCATGATGTCGGGGAGGAGGCGATGGCCTTCGCCGCCGGGTGGCTCGCCGCGTGGGCTCGCGCCCGGTGATCAGCCTGAACGTGCGCCCGATGGGCAGCCTGCGCCTTGGCCGCGTTGGCCTTCGCCGTGCTGGCGAGCTCGCGAGAACTCCGGTGCTGCTTGTGGTCGACGGTGCGCTGCCCGGCCAGGTGCCGTCCGGCCTGGGCGGCGTACTGCGCCTGGACGTGACTGCCCGGATTGCCGGTCGCCGCCTGAACTGCTGCCCAGCCGGACAGGGTGACGCCGGCGATGGCCGCCGGCACGAGCGTTGCTGTTGCGATCTTGGTGAGCTTCATCGGGGGTAACCTGCCTTGTCCGCCCTCAGCGCTTCGCGTAAGGTCCGCGACTAGCAGTAATCGGGCGTGACATCGCGATCATGGTCAGGCGCTCACGCACGATGGGGACAGGGGGTTACCGTGAGCGCCGCCCGCTACAACTCCTGCGGCGGGCGCTTCGCTTCCGGTCGGGCGCGAACTATGAGGCATCTCACAGCGTCAACAAGCTCGCGCTGCCTACTGCCGGCCGCGCCGCCGCTCACCAGGCGACGATGCCGTTGCGATCCTGGAATGTCCCGGTTGGCCCGTCCTTGCCGATGGTGGCCAGGGCAACCATCGCGTCGGTGCCCTCCGTCACGGTCTGAGTCCCGCGGTGATTGGTGAAGTCGGTCGCGGTGAAGCCGGGTGATACGGCGTTGACGCGGATGTCGGGCAGCGCACGGGCGTAGATGACGGTGAGCATGCCGACTGCGGACTTGGACGACTGGTAGAGCGGCAGGACGATCTTGGACTGGAGCTGGCTGGGGTCGTGGTTAGTGGCGAACGACCCCATCTGGCTGCTGACGTTGACGATCACCGGCGAATCCGACAGGCGCAGCAGCGGCAGGAAGGCGCTGGTGACGCGGACGATCCCGACCACGTTCGTGTTGTAGACCTCCAGGGCGTCCTTCGCGGTGATGTCGGGCACGTCAACCCGGGTCCCCGCGATGCCTGCGTTGTTGATCAGGACATCGATGTGCCCCTCGCCGGCCGTCACGTCCGCCGCCGCGGCGGCGACAGACTCGTCCTCGGCGACGTCGATCTGCACGAAGCGGACGCCCAGCGCGTCGGCTGCGCTCTGCCCGCGGCCGGGATCCCTGGCACCGAGCAGGACCGTGTGGCCGAGATCCTTCAGCCGGCGGGCCGCTTCGTATCCCAGGCCCTTGTTCGCCCCGGTGATGAAGGTGATGGTCATGGGCACGCAGGCTACGGGGTGCCTGGTTCACGCGGCTGGTTAGTTGTCGAGTCGTGACGATCGGGACGGATCGGCCGTACCTGGGCTGCTGGCCGGCCGGTACGGGCAGGCCGGATCATCGCCCAGCGGGTCTCCGGTGGCGGCGTACGCGCGAGCCCGCGATCCGCCGCACAGGTCGGCGTACTCGCACTCGCCGCAGCGGCCGGCAAACCGTGCATCCCTGATCGCGTGCAGCAGCGGGTCCTCTCGGTAGATGTCGCTCAGCCGCCGGCTGCGGATGTTGCCGAGACCGATCGGCAGGAAGCCTGCCGGGTATACCTCTCCGTCGTGCGCGACGAAGACGATCCCCTTGCCGTCGCGCGTCGGCGAGGTGTGCGCCCTCGGCGGGCAGGCAGGCGGGCCGAGCAGGCCGCTCAGTTCCGTGGCGAGAGCGTGATAGAGCTCGCTGTCAGGCGGTGGTCCGCTCGCGCGGCGTTGCGCGACCACCCGGCGGAAGAACGGAGCCTCGACGGTCCGCACGATGAAGCCGTAGCGCGACGCCTCGTACAGGAAGTGGCAGACGTCCTCGTGCTCGCCGGCAGATACGGCGCCGGTCGCGGCACCGCGCCCGACGTGCACGAGGAAGAACACCTCCCAGATGTGGCTGCCCGTCCGCTTGACCAGGTCCCCGATCCGGGCAAGCTCGCGGACGTTGACGCCCATCACGGTCGTGTTGATCTGGACCGCCAGGCCTGCGGCCACTAGATCCCGGACAACGGAGATCGTGGCGTCGAAGTGGCCAGGCACCCCCCTGATCCCGTCATGGGTAGCGGCGCACGCGCCGTCCAGGCTGATGGACACGGCCTTCGCCCCGCTGGCGGCGATCTGGTCCACCAGGTCGGCGGTCAGCGGGGTAACCGAGGGGGACAGCGCGACCGGCACGCCCCTGGCGGTGGCGTAGCGGATGAGGTCGAACAGATCGGGCCGCATCAGGCAGTCGCCGCCGGTGAGAATGAGGATGGGATAGGGGCGGCCAAAGGCCGCGACCTGATCGATCAGGGCGAGTCCCTCTGCGTGGCTCAACTCGCCTGGCGGCGGCTGAATGGTCGCGCTCGCACGGCAGTGCCGGCAGGCCAACAGACACATGCGGGTGGTTTCCCAGAACACCAGCATCGGCCGCTGGCCGAAGTTGACAGCAGGCTTGCTCTTCGGCGGCGCAGCCGCTACCGCGGGCATCATGTGGATCAAACCTCCCGGCGAGGCGCTGCGGCCACCTCAGCCGGCGCCGGGCTTGAGTCTGGCGATCGCGCGATCGGGTCAGTAGAGGCTTAGGTCCTTCCTCCGTTCGCCGTCACTTGACGCCCTCGCGCCTGGCGTAGTTAAGTCTCACTACGCACGCACTCGGGAGGTTGCATGTACCTCGGTGACCGACTCGGGCACCTGACGTACTCGACTCTGGTTCATCCCGGCGACACCTGGGCGCAGATGTGGGCGAGCCTGGTCACCTATGCGCCGGCGGTTAAGAAGGCCGTCTGCCCGGACGCCGCGTTCGGGGTATCGCTGCGACTCTCGGCGTCCTCGGCGCAGACCCTGTCGCGGCAGGCCGAGGAGCTCGCCAGGCTGAAGGAGTTCCTGGCCGCCGAGGACCTTTACGTCTACACCGTGAACGCCTTTCCTTACGGGCCGTTCAAGGGGCAGCGCGTGATGGAGCAGGTCTATGAGCCGGACTGGGCGACTCCCGAGCGGGCCAGTTACACGATGGCGGTGGCTGACATCCTGGCCGACATCGCAGCTCCCGGTATCGCGCCGTCGATCCAGACGGCGCCGCTGGCTTACCGGCCGAATGTGTCGGGAGCGGATTACGTGCTGTCCTTCACGCGGAACCTGCTGCGGGTGGTGGCGCACCTGATCGAGCTGGAGCGGCGTACCGGACGCCGGGTCAAGGTCGCGCTGGAACCCGAGCCGTTCTGCTTCCTGGAGACGACCGAGGAGACGGTCGCCTATTTCGAGCGGCATATCTATTCCGCTGAGGGGACCGCCGTGCTGGCGTCGCTGACCGGGCTCCCGGTCTCGGAGGTGACCGGACTCGTCCGCCGGCACCTCGGCGTGGTCTTCGATATCTGCCATCAGTCCGTGGAATTCGAGGACATCCCGCAGTCTCTCCGGCTCCTGACCGGCGCCGGGATCCCAATTTTCAAGCTCCAGGAGGCCGCCGCACTCCGGGTGACTGAGGTGACCGACGAGACCGTTGCCGAGCTCGGCATCTTCACCGACACGATCTACCTGAGCCAGACGACCGAGTTGCGCGACGGGAAGCTGACGCGCTTTCTCAACCTCCGCGACGCGATCGAGGCCTGGAATTCGCGGCCCGGCGGATCCCGCGAATGGCGCACCCATTTCCATGTTCCCGTGTTTTTGGACGACCTCGGCCCGTTCGGCACCACCCGGGTCGGGATCGAGCAGGCCCTCCGCGTGCACGCGGCGACACCGCTTTCCGACCACCTCGAGATCGAGACCTATACCTGGGACGTCCTGCCTGCCCGGCTCAAGACCGGTGACATCACGCAGTACGTGACCCGAGAGATCGACTGGGTGCGCGGCCAGCTGCTGGTCACCGCCGGGGGATGATGCGCTCGGCGCGCAGCCGCTCGAACAGGTCGAGGAACGACCGCGTGGAGTCCTGGTAGTCCACGAAGCCCAGGGTGCGGCTCTTGGACATGTCCGCGAAAGTCTCGACCTGGCGTCCGAGGTCGGCGTCGGTGTGCCACCACGACGCGAGATCGGACGCCGCGTACGGCGCGAGACCGTGCTCGGCGACCAGCCGGGCCCAGACCTCGTCGGCGTGATCCATCCGGCCATCCAGCGGGGTCGGCGTGCCCGGGTACTCGGCCGGGGTGACGCCCAGGTCCTCGGCTAGCCGCGGCCACATCTGGCGCCATCGGAAGACGTCGCCGTTCACGGTGTTGAACGCCTGGTTCTGCGCGCCAGGATCGGTCGACGACCACACCACGTGCCGCCCGAGCAGCCGGGCGTCGGTGATGTCGGTGACGCCGTTCAGCTGCTCGGTGCTGCCGGGGAATACGAACGGCTCACCGGTCGCTCGGCAGATGCTGCCGTAGATCGCCAGCGTGACGCCCATGTTCATGGCGTTGCCCAGGGCGTATCCGATGAGGGTGTGCGGCCGGTGCACGGACCAGGTGAAGCCCTGCCGCTTGGCCTCAGCGAAGAGCAGGTCCTCCTGGTCGTAATAGAAGTTCTGGGCTGGCAATCGTCCTTGCGTTTCCCTGAAGGGCGTCTCCGGCGGGTTCGTCGCGTACGCCTCGAACGGCCCGAGGTAGTGCTTGAGCCCGGTGACGAGCACGACGTGCGCCAGCTGGGTGGTACGTCCGAGTCCGGTGAGCGTATTCGCGAGCATCGCGCCGTTGACGGCGCAGTTCTCCGCCTCGGTTGCCTGCCGCGACCAGGTGGTAAAGAAGACGTGCGAGATTTCGGCGCCGCGCGTGGCGTCCTGCACCGACTGCGCGTCCAGCACGTCGGCGGTCAGGTGCTGCACGCCGGGGATCGCGGCGCGCCCCGTCCGCGACAGCCCCACGACCCGCCAGCCGTCGCGGACCAGGGCCTCCGCGGTGTTCAGGCCGGCCATGCCGGTCACTCCGACGACGAGTGCCGTGCGCTCCATGATGATCGACTCCTCGGGGCTGTGTCGCGGGCCGTGCTGACCGCTCATCGCGGTGCCCGCGGTCAACGATTATCGTGCGTGATCCTAGACAAAGGCGTCAAGTACTGGTTAACGTCTTTGCTAACCCAGACCCCGGCGGGGGACGGGCGATCAGTCAGAGTTAACCAGCATGCCTGGGAGCGGGGCACCATGGCGGGTCGACTTTCCGGCAGGGCCATCATCATCACCGGCGCCGGAAGCGGGATCGGGCGTGCCTTCGCGATGGGCCTGGCGCGCGAAGGTGCCACCGTCGGTGTCCTGGACGTCAGCGAGGACGCCGCGCAACTGGTCAGCGCCGAGGTTCGCGCGCAGTCCCTCGACGCCGTACCGCTGCGGGCCGATGTCAGCAAGCGGCCGGAGGTCGCCGCCGCCTTCGACGCATTCGTCGGCCACGCGGGCAAGCTCGACGTCCTGTTCAACAACGCCGGGTTCAACAAGCCGATGCGCCTGCTCGACGTGACCGAGGATAACTGGCGCGCCATCATGGACGTCAATGCGCTCGGAACGCTGATCGGGATCCAGGAGGGCGCGAGGCGAATGATTCCGCGACGCTCAGGAAAGATCGTCAATACATCGTCCATTGCCGGCCGGCAGGGCTTCCCGAGTTTCGCGCCCTACTGCGCGAGCAAGTTCGCGGTGAACGCGCTAACCCAGGCGGCGTCGCGCGCGCTTGCCGAGCACAACATCACCTGCAACGCCTTCGCCCCCGGCGTTGTCGACACGCCGCTGTGGACCAGGCTAGACGCGGACCTGATGTCGATCGGAGACGCGGCCAGGCCGGGCCAGGCGATGGCCGATTTCGCCGCTGGCATCCTGCGCGGCCGCCCGGCCGTTCCCGCGGACATCGTCGGAACGGCCGTGTACCTCGCCTCCTCGGACTCCGACTATATGACCGGGCAGATTGTCATGATTGACGGGGGAATGGTGCTGGTGTAATCGTGCCTGCCCGCGGATGCAGGCGCGGACAGGTCCTGGCGAGTTCGCCATCTGGTGGATGGGAGTTGATACTTGTGGCCGTGAGCGATGTCGAGAGTGCTCCTGCCGCCGAGGTCGGGGTCAATCTCGGCTCGCGGCTGCGGCTGGCGCGGCAGCGCTCCGGCCTGACGCTGCGCGAGGTTGCCAGGCGCCTTGGCGTGTCGGCCTCCTTCGTCTCGCAGCTCGAGAACGGCAAGTCGCAGCCGTCGGTGGTCACGCTGTACTCGCTGACGCAGCTGCTCGGGGTGTCGATCGACCAGATGTTCGAGCAGGATCGCAGTCCCGCAGGCGGGGAGCCGCCGGCGTCGGGCGCCGCGGCCAAGCGAAGCGCGGGCCAGGCGACGCGACGCGACGGCGATGCCGAGGGGCCGCCGGACGGCGAGAGCCCGATCAGCCGCTCGGACCTGGGCTCGCCCGCCGACGCCTGGCCGCAGCAGGAGTCACGCCCGCACTGGGCGACGACGTATCCGGGTAACCGGCCGCGGTTGATCATGGACTCGGGCGTGATCTGGGAGCAGCTGGCCCCCAACACCGGCCGCTACCTCGACTTCATGGAGATCATCTATCCGCCGGGCAGCAGCTCGACCAACGACAACCACATGCTCCGCCACACTGGCTTCGAGTTCGGGTACCTGCTGGAAGGCGAGTTGGAGGTCACCTGCGGCTTCGAGGTGTTCACGGTACGAGCCGGCGGAGCGCTTGGCATGGACTCCTCGGTGCCGCACCTGCTGCGGAATCTCGGCTCCGTTCCTGCCCGCGGCATCTGGTGCGTCCATCATGAGCACGCGTAGCGCGTGATCAGCTGCACTTCTTCTTGACTTCGCCGCCGCCCATGTTCAGTATTGGTGAACGGCATTGACGGTCGGCCAGGAGAAACGTCACAGCCAGGCGCTGCCTGCGGCCGGCTCATCGACGACGCTGATGCGAGGTTGCGTATGAAGGCCCTGCAGTTCCTTGGGGACAGCCGGTGCGCGGTCAACGAGATCGACGTGCCGCGGATCGAGGACGACGAGGTACTGCTCGCCAGCCGCAGCGTCGGGATCTGCCACTCCGACATCGAATTGCTGTCGGGCCGGTACATCATCCCGTTCAGCTACCCCGTTATCCCTGGTCATGAATGGGCCGCCGAGGTCGTGCAGGCGGGCCGCAAGGTCACACGTTTCGCGCCAGGCGACCGCGTGGTGGGGGAGTGCGTGATCGGTGCCGAGCATTTTGGCTTCAGCATCAGCGGCGCCGCGGCCGAGTTCTTCGTCGCGAAGGAGTCCTGGCTTCACCGGCTGCCCGACAACTTGAGCTGGACCCAGGGTGCTCTCGTCGAGCCGTTCAGCTGCGGCTACTACGCCACCGTGCGAGCGGACAACCTGGACGCGAGCGACACCGTCGTGGTGCTAGGGGCCGGACCGATCGGACTGGGCGTGGTCGCGGCCGCGGCGGGAAAGGGCGCCAGGGTCGTGGTCGCCGAGCCGCAAGCCGACCGGGGCGCGCTGGCGCTGAGTCTCGGCGCGGAGGCGGTCCTGAACCCGGCGGACCCGGACCTGGCCGAGGCGATCAGCGACCACACCGGCGGCCAGCCGGCCAGCGTGGTCTTCGAGGCCAGCGGCAAGCCGGCGGCCATGGCTGCGGCGCTGGAGGTGGCCGGGTTCCGCGCGAGGTGCGTCTACATCGGCATCGACGTCGGCGGGAAGGCGCCGGCGGCGCTCGGCCTGATCCAGTCCAAGGAACTGCAGATCCGCGGCATCATCGGGTCACCTGGGGTCTGGCCGCAGACGCTGCGGTTCCTGTCCCGTGCCGGGGTGGACCTCACCCCGTTGGTCACCAAATCGTTCGCACTGGCCGATGGCGCCGACGCGATCAGCGCCGTGCTGCACGACAAGACGCAGGTCAAGGTGCACGTCACAGCACTCGCCACGCTGTAGCAGCCACCGCCTCCCTGGAGCATGCCATGCGAGCAGCCGTCCTGCACAACACCCACGATTTGCGGGTCGAAGTGCGCCCTGACCCGGCTTGCGGGCCGGATGACGTCATCATCGAGGTCAAGTACAACGGCCTGTGCGGTACCGACGCGACGGAGTTCGCCAAGGGCCCGATGATGGTGCCGCTGCACGGTCCGCATCCGGGCAGCGGGCATGCCTGGCCCGACGATCCTGGGCCACGAGTTCATCGGAACGGTCGTCGAGGCCGGTCGCAACGTGTCCTCGATGATGGCCAGGCGGGTCGCGTGCGGGGCGGGCGTCTCCTGCGGCGCGTGCCGCTGGTGCCTGGCTGGGCGCACAAACCTGTGCGCCAGTTACTACACGCTCGGGCTCAGCACGCACGGCGGCATGGCCGAGTTCGCGGCGGCTCCGGCCGGGATCTGCCTGCCGGTTCCTGACGGCTGCGCGGACGCCGATGCGGCGCTCGCGCAGCCGCTGGCTGTCGGCATCCATGCTGCCCGCCGCTCGGCGCTGCGACCAGGCGACAGCGTGGTCCTGCTCGGCGCGGGCGCCATCGGGTCATTCATCTGTGCCGCCCTGAACGGCCACGATGGTCCGGTCACCGCCTTCGACATCGACGAGCGCCGGCTGGAGGTCGCCTCGGCGCTCGGCGCGGCGCGTACCTGCCTGATCGATCACGCGACGGCCGCAGCCGACCTCCGCGATCTGCTCCCCGACGGCGCCGACGTGATATTCGAGACCTCTGGGGCGGCCGGGGCCGCGGAGCGCGCGTTCGCGCTGGCCGCGCGGGGCGGGACGGTCGTGCTGGTCGGCCTGAACCCGGCACCGCAGCGGCTCAGCCTCGCCGACGTGGTGTTGCGCGAGGTCAGCGTCCGCACCACGGTCGCCCACGTGTGCGATCAGGACCTGCCTGCGGCGCTGGAGGTGCTGGCTAGCCGCCCGCTGTCGCGGACGCTCCTGGACCGCGTGGTCGCGCTGGACGACGTCGTGGCCGCGGGCCTTGAGCCGCTCGTCGGCGGCACGGCCATGGGCAAGATCCTGGTGGACCCGCGTCGTCGCTGAGGTCGCCATGGTCGCGCATGACCTGCGATGCCGTCGTTGATCGAATCGTTATTTTGAACCTCTAGTGAACACATTTCTGCCTATGTACAGTGCCACATAACACCCTGTTCACGCAGGCCACGGTCCTTCCATTCCACAAGGTGAGTATCGGGTTCCTGGAGGCGACATGCCCACAGCGGCTCCTGAGCGGCGCCTGGCGAGACTGCGGGCGAGGGTGACCATCTCGCGCGGGCTGGCAACAATCACGGTCGCGCTGCTGGCCCTCATCGCGGCGAGCCTGACGCTGGCCCCGAGCAGCATCAGCAAGGGCGCGCTGGCCGGCATGCTTCCGTTCGCCGCGGTCCTGGCCATCGCCGGGCTCGGGCAGACGCTCGTCGTCCAGCAGGGCGGCATCGACCTTTCGGTGCCAGGCGGGATCTCGCTGACTGTAGTGATCTGCACGCACGAGCCCAACGGCGTCAACAGCAAGCTGCTGCCCGCCATATTCGTGGCACTTGGGGTAACCATTGCCGCCGGGCTGCTGAACGGCTTCCTCACTGGCCGGCTGGGGATCAACCCGATCGTCGCGACGCTGGGCACGAACGCCCTGCTGTATGCCGGCGTCCTGGAGATCTCCGGCGGCATCCCGCGCAGCACGACCACGCTGCTCGCGAACATCGCCGGCGGCACGTCGCTCGGCATTCCGAATGCGGTGTACTTCGCGCTCGCCGCGACGATCGTCACGACGGTGGTGGTCAAGCTCACGGTGGCCGGGCGGCGGTTCGAGGCGACGGGGGCGAATCCGTCGGCGGCGTGGGCAACGGGCCTGCGGGTCAGGCGCCATCGCGGCGGCGCCTACGTCTGGGCGCAGGTCCTGTACTGCCTGGCCGGAGTTCTGCTGGCCGGCATAGTCGCGCAGCCAACGGCATACGAGGGAGACAACTACCTGCTGCCGTCGGTCGCCGTCGTCGTGCTCGGCGGCACCTCGCTACTCGGTGGCCGCGGCCATCTCCTGGCAAGCGCCATCGCCGCGCTGTTCCTCAGCCAGCTCGAGCAGTTCGTCCTGGCCGTCGGCGTGACCTTCGCCATTCAGACCCTGGTCCAGGCGGCTGCGCTGGTCATCGGCGTGGCTCTCTACACGATCAACTGGCGAGCGCTCTGGCGCCGGCTTCCTGCCCGCATGCTGCCGCTCTCACTTAGTCCGTAACACAGCGTTCTAACCGAGAAGGAAGGATTCTCATGACCCGAATTCATGTGACCGTGCGCCTGCTGGCAGGTTTGGGCGCGGTGTCGCTCGCGCTGGCCGCCTGCGGCGGCGGGTCTTCAGGAGGTTCGCCCTCGGGGGGCGGCGGCCAGGCCGCGCCCGGAGGCAACGCCCCCTCCTGGTGCGGGCCGAAGAAGATTGTGCTTGGCATGACCGACGGCTTCGGTGGCAATAGCTGGCGCCTGGTGACCACGGCGTCGGCGAAGGACGAGGCGTCGAAGTGCCCCAGCGTCACCAAGTTCCTGTATGCCGACGGCCAGGGCAATACCCAGAAGGCCATTTCCGACATCCAGGGCATGGTCGCTCAGGGTGTCAATGCGCTTGTGGTCTTCCCCGACGCGGGTCCGGCGATCCTGCCCGCCCTGCGCAGCGCGTATAAGGCGGGCGTTGTGACGGTTCCTTACCGGGTCAGCCCTGGGGGTAAGGCCGGCGTGGACTACAACGTCTTCATCGGCACCGACTTCACTCAGGCCGGCCAGGAGTGGGGGAAGTGGATACTCCAGGTCCTGCCGAAGGGCGGCAACGTCCTCATGCTCAGCGGTCCGCCGGGGAACAGCCAGGGCGTGCTCGAGGCCAAGGGCCTGCACGGCGTCCTCGACCCGACGGGCAAGTACAAGTTCATCGGCCAGCAGCCATTTGAGCCGACGAACTGGGACCCGGCCCTGACCCAGACCGTGCTGACGGCCGCGATCGCGAAATACCCGAAGATCGACGTGATCGTGTCGGACTTCGGCCCGTCCCTGGTCGGCGCGCTGCCCCAGTTCACCAAGAGCAACCGCCCGATCCCCGCGCTGGCGACCTCCGACGGGAACGCGCTGGCGTGCTTCTGGAAGAAGAACGAGGCCGCGAACCCGACCTTCAAGCTGTTCACGGTGTCGACCCAGAATGACCACTCCCGGCTCGCGATCGACTGGGCGGTGGCGCTGGCGACGGGCGGCAAGAAGCCGGCCAGCGACGTCTACCCGAACACGCCCTTCGAGAATTCCGTGACCGGGACGCCGCATCCGGTCAGCTGCTATCCGAACCTGCCGGGCGACATCTATATCTCGGCGCAGCTATCGCCGCAGAAGCAGGCGGCCCTGGTGAACAACAAGTAGCTCGATCAGTCGCAGGGGTGGCTGGCCCTGCCGGATCGCACGGCGGCGCCGGCCACTCCGCGACCTGCCTGACAACCCCGGATGTCACATGCCGTCGCGCAGGGAAGGGCAAGAGGTGACAGAGCACAGTACGGTGGCCGTCGAGCGCGTCACGATGGTCTTGGCCGGAATCACCAAGAGCTATGCGGGCGTCCAGGCGCTTGAGGATGTCAGCCTCGAGGTGCAGGCGGGCCATGTGCACGCCTTGCTCGGTGAGAACGGCGCGGGCAAGTCGACCCTGATGGGCGTCGCATCCGGGTCTACCCGTCCGGACTCCGGCACCATCACCTTTCAGGGCCAGCCCGTCACGCACCTGACCCCGGCGGTGGCCACTCAGCTCGGGATCGCGATCGTGCATCAGCATCCGGCCCTGCTGCCGGACATGAGCGTGGCGGAGAACCTCCGGGTGGCGGTGCCCGCCCAGTTCCTGCGTTTTGCCGGTGACGAGGAATCGTCGATGCGCAAGCTGCTGGACGGAGTGGGTTCGGCGGCTCATCTCAAGGACCGCGTCCGCTCGCTGAGCGTTGCCCAGCGGCATCTGCTAGAGCTCGCGAAGGCCCTCGCGATCATGCCGAAGCTGCTGATCCTCGATGAGCCCACCGCGCCGCTCGGCCAGGATGCCGTGGACCTGCTCTTCGACCGGGTCAGGTCAGCGGCGAGGGAGGGCACCGCGGTCGTCTATATCACGCATCGCCTGGCCGAGGTCCGGGTACTCGCCGACTGGGTCACGGTGCTGCGGGACGGCAAGCTAAGAGGCACGGCACCCGTCAGCCAGGTCAGCGATGACGAGTTGCTCGCGCTGATCGTGGGCAGGCAGCTGGACTCCACGTTCCCGGCCAAGCACGCGGCCACGCCCGCCGACGCGACGGTGCTTGCGGTCGACGGCCTGTCAGGCGCGGGGTTCGCCGCGATCTGTTTGGCAGCGAACCGGGGCGAGATCGTGGGAGTGGCGGGCGTGGCCGGCAACGGCCAGAGCGCCTTCCTGCGTGCGCTGGCCGGCCTGGCGCCGTTCTCCGGCAGTGTCCAGGTCAAGGGCCGGCCGCTCAGTTCCGCCGAACTGCGCGCCCACTCGGCCTACCTGCCTGCTGACCGGCACGCCGAGGGCCTGATGATGAGCCTGTCAGTCAGGGAGAACTCGGCGGTCGGCTCGCTCGGCCGATTCCGCAGGGGACCGGTGCTCAGCCGTGCGGCCGAGGTCGAAGCCGTCGGTCAGCAGCTGACCGAACTCGATGTCCGGGCCCCGTCCATCGAGTCGGCGGTCTCCTCGCTGTCCGGGGGCAACCAGCAGAAGGTCGTCCTGGCCAGAGCGCTGCTGTCCGAGCCGTCCATCGTGGTCGCGGACGAGCCGACCCAGGGCGTGGACGTCGGGGCGCGCGCCGAGATCTACCGGATCCTGCGCGAGGTCAGTGCCAGCGGGGTCCCGGTCGTCGTCGCGTCATCCGACGCCAAGGAGCTTGAGGGCCTGTGCGATCGGGTCATCGTCATGTCACGCGGGCACGTCGTGGAGACGCTGTCCGGTGCCGACGTGTCGGAAGAGCGCATGATTCATGCCGCGGTGCGAGCGACGACGCACGCGAGGCAGGAGTCCACCGACGCCGTCGGCGGAACGAACCTGCGGACGGCGGTCCGCAGGTTCGTCCAGGGCGACTATGCGCCGGTCGTCATCCTGGCCATCGTCATGCTGGCGCTCGGCGAATACATCTTCACGAAGAACAGCCGCTACCTGTCCGCGTTCAATATCACCTCGGTGATGCTCGCGGTGGCGGCGCTTGGCTTCATCGCCATGGGCCAGACGGTCGCGCTGCTCACGGCCGGCATCGACCTGTCCGTAGGCCCGCTCGCGGGGTTTCTCGTCGTGGTGGCTTCGTTCTTCGTGAACGAAGGGAAGTCCGCCAGCATGATCATTCTGGGCCTGGTCGTCATGGTGGCCGCCGCAGCGGGCGCCGGGATGATCAACGGCAGCCTCATCAGGTTCGGCAGGTTCACCCCCGTCGCCGCCACGCTGGCGACCTATATCGGCCTGCAGGGGCTGAGCTACCTGCTGCGCAGCGTGCCGGGCGGCATCATCAGCACCTCGGCGACAGACTTCATCACATTCCAGCTCGGCCCCATTCCTGTCGTGTTCGTACTCCTGGTCCTCGCGACCTTCGGCATGGAGTACCTGCTGCGCAAGCGGCCGTGGGGCCTGCGGCTGCGGGCCGTCGGCTCGGACGAGGAGTCGGCCCGCCGCGTCGGCGTCCAGGTCAACCGCACAGTGGTGCTGGCCTATGTGACGTCGTCGATCTTCACCTTCGCCGGCGCGATCGTCTTGCTGGCCCAGCTCGGCATCGGTGACCCGGCCCAGGGGATCGGGTACACGCTGAGCAGCATCACTGCGGTCGTGCTTGGCGGCACCAGCCTGCTCGGCGGGCGCGGGACATTCGTCGGGACCCTGCTCGGCGCCGGGCTGATCGTCCAGGTTCTGAACGCGACGGTCTTCCTGCAGCTGAGCCAGGCCTGGCAGTACCTGTTCCAGGGAGCGCTCATCGCCATCGCCGCGGTCCTTTACAGCCAGGTACGCGGCACCCGGATGGCCTTCGCCAGATAGCCACTCGCGGTGACCGCCGCCGGGCCGCCAGATGCCGCCTGAAGCGGCATCGGAAAGGAGCAGAAGTGCGCGCAGCGCGATTCTACGGAAAGAGCGACATCCGGGTGGAGGAGGTCGCCGTACCCGCGATCCACGACGCCGACGATGTTCTCGTGCAGGTGCGGTACTGCGGCATCTGCGGAACCGACCTGCACGAGTACCTGATGGGGCCGATCGTCACGCCGGCCACGCCGCACCCCCTGACCGGCGCGAGCCTGCCGCAGACGCTGGGTCACGAGTTCTCTGGCGTGGTCGTCGAGACCGGGCCGGGCGTCAGGGACGTGGCCACGGGTGACCGGGTGGCGATCATGCCGGCGATCGTGTGCGGCCGGTGTCACTACTGCCGTCGCGGGCTCGGTCACCTGTGCCTGAGCTTCGCCTGCACCGGGCTGAGCGCGGAGACGGGCGGACTGGCCCAGTTCGCGCTCCTCAAGGAGTACCAGCTCGCCTTGCTGCCGCCGGAGGTCTCCGATCTGGAGGGCGCGGTCATCGAGCCGGCCTCGGTCGCCGCCTACGGCGTGGACCGTGCCGGGGTCGCTGGCGGCGACGTGGTTCTGGTCACCGGCGCCGGGCCGATCGGCATCCTGTCGGCCATGTACGCCAGCGCGGTCGGAGCGGCGACCGTCGTGATCGCCGAACCCAACCCCAATCGCGCGGACCTGGCCAGGGCGATGGACATCGGGCCGGTGCTTGACCCGGCGTCCGACGGGTTCGGCGCCGAGCTTGACGAGCTGACGAGGGGAATCGGCGTCGACGTCGCGGTGGAATGCTCGGGCTCGTCTCCGGGCCTCGCGACTTGCGTCACCCATGCCCGGCGCCGCGGCTCCATCGTGCAGACGGGGCTCCATACCAAGCCGGCCGCGCTCGACGCGATGGCGCTGGCCGCCAGGGAACTCTCGCTCATCGGCAGCTGGTGCTACCTGATCACGGACTGGCCAAGGATCATCCGGCTGGTCGCGTCGGGGAAGTACCCGGTGGCCAAGGCGATCACCAGCCAGATCCTGCTGGGCGATGTCGTCACGATGGGCTTCGACGCCCTGGTGGACCCCCGGGGCAGCCAGCTCAAGGTGCTGGTCCGCTCGGGCGATCCCGCGTAGGCGCAGCAGGTACTTGCTCCGACAAAGGAAAGGACAGCCATGGCGCTCCGCGCCATCCACCACGCCGGGCTGGTAGTCCGCGACCTCGACCGCTCGATTTACTTCTACCACGACATCCTCGGGCTGCCGTTCGCCAACGAGCCGACCCCGTGGTTCGCGGGGCCCGCGCTGGAGACCGGGGTCGGAGTGCCTGGCGCCGTCCTGCGGCAGGTCTCGCTCTGGGCCGGCGAGCACTCGACGATGGAGCTCATCGAGTACCGCAACCGGCCGGAGTCGGGCGCCGCACCGGTCCCTAACAACCACCTGGGCGCCGCGCACGTGTGCTTCAGGGTCGACGACGTCCACGCAAAGAAGACTGAGCTGGAGTCGAAGGGCGTCAAGTTCTACTCCGACGTCAACGTGGTCGACGAGGGCCCGCTCGCCGGCTGGCGCTGGGTTTATTTCAGCGACCCGGACGGCCTGGCCCTCGAGCTCGTGGAGATCGCCTACTACCTCAAGGAGCAGCGTGAGGCCGCGTCGGCGGAGTACCTGCGCACGCGCCCCGCGTTCGCGGAGATCGAGGCCAGGCTCACCTGACGACCCGGACCCGAGCGCCACTACACAGGAGGATTTGATGGTTTCGCCCACCTACGGAGTCAGCAATGTCGACTGGGAGAGCCGGCTCAGCATGCCGCGGCTCCGCGAACAGCGCCTCGAGCGGCTCAAGGCGGAGCTTGCGCGATCTGACCTCGGTGCGGTGCTGACCTTCGACTTCCACAACATCCGCTACATGACGGCCACGCACATCGGCACCTGGGCGATGGACAAGCTGATCCGGTTCGCGCTGCTGCCGCGCGGCGGCGAGCCCGTGCTCTGGGACTTCGGGTCGGCCGCGCGCCACCACCAGCTCTACGCGCCGTGGCTCGACGACGCGCACGCGGCGGCCGGCACCGACCAGGCGGAGCCACACTACGGCGCCCGGGCCGGGATCTCCACGCTGCGCGGCGCGATCTCGCCATCCGCCGGGCTGGCCGAGGATGTCGCCGCCAAGGTGCACCGGGTGCTCGCCGACTACGGCTTGCAGGACCAGCCGATCGGCGTGGACATTATCGAGCCGCCCGTGATGTTCGCGCTGCAGGCGCTGGGGATTCCCGTCGTCGACGGCCAGCAGATCTTTCTGGCGGCACGGCGGATCAAGACGGTCGACGAGATCGGCCTCCTTACCCAGGCAGCGTCCATGGTCGATGCCGCCTACGAGCAGCTGTATGAGTTCCTGCGGCCGGGGGTCAGGGAGAACGAATGCGTCGGCCTGGTCAGCAAGGTGCTCTTCGACTTGGGGTCCGAGCATGTCGAGGGCGTCAACGCCATTTCCGGCGAGCGCTGCTCGCCGCACCCGCACGTGTTCTCTGACCGGCTGCTGCGGCCCGGCGACCCCGCGTTCTTCGACATCTTGCATAGCTACCTGGGCTACCGGACGTGCTATTACCGTACGTTCGCGGTCGGCAGCGCCTCGTCGGCCCAGCGCGATGCCTACAAGATCTGCCGCGAGTACATCGACCAGTCGATCGAGCTTGTCAAGCCCGGCGTCACCACCGCCGACATCGTCAGCCACTGGCCCACGGCGCAGCAGTTCGGCTTCGCCGACGAGGAGGCCGCCTTCGCGCTCCAGTACGGACACGGGGTCGGCCTGAGCATCTGGGAGCGGCCGATCTTCAGCCGGCTGATGTCGCTTGAACATCCCGAGACGCTGGAGGAGGGCATGGTCTTCGCGCTCGAGACCTACTGGCCGGCCGCCGACGGATCGGGCGCTGCCAGGATCGAGGAGGAGGTCATCGTCACCGCTGATGGCGCCGAGGTGATCACCAAGTTCCCCGCCGAGGAGCTGCTGGTGGCCGGCAAGCGCTACTACGCGACCGGCGGAGCGCTGCCACTGGAGCGCGACAGTCAGTCGCACATCAACAATCGGGGCCGGGCGGCCGGCGGTCCGGGCGGCGATGCCGCGTGATCCTGCCGCTGAGCGCGCATCGGTACGGGGCCCATGACGTCGTCCTGCCGCCCGATCGTCAGGACCGCCACGATGCCGCCGACCTGCCCGCCGAGGTCCGGCTCGATCTCTACCGCAAGATGCAGGAGATGCGGCAGTTCGAGAAACGCGCGTACGACCTGTTCATGCGTCAGCTCGTCAAAGGCACGAGCCACCTGTCCCTCGGCATGGAGGCGATCGCCGCGGGCTTCGGCGCCGCCATGCGACGCGGCGACTACACCTTCGCCACCTACCGTGGCCACGCCCATACCCTGGCGCGTGGGGTGCCGATGACTCCGGTGCTCGCCGAACTGCTCGGCCGGGCGAACGGGCTGATGGGCGGCAAGGGCGGTTCCATGCACCTGACCAGCGTCGAGCACGGGATGATGGGGTCGTATGCCATCATCGGCTCCCACCTGACGATCGCCAACGGCGCCGCGTGGTCGGCGCAGTACCGGGGCACCGATCAGGTCGCGGTGTGCTTCTTCGGCGACGGGACGACGAACATCGGGGCCTTCCACGAGGCGCTGAACTACGCGGCCGTGTACCGGCTTCCCACCGTGTTCGTGTGCGAGAACAACCTTTACATGGAGTACACCCCGATCGCAGATGTCACCGCGGTGGCGCGGCCTGGTGCCGACCGGGCCTCGGCGTACGGGCTGGAGCCGCTGGTCATCGACGGCAACGACGCCGACGAGTGCTACCTGACCGCGACCACTGCGCTCGAGCGGGCCAGGCGCGGCGACGGTCCGTCGCTCATCGAGGCCGTCACCTACCGGCACGGCGGCCATTCCAGGGCCGATCCGGGCAGCTACCGGCCGCAGCAGGAGGTTGCGGCCTGGAAGGCCTACGATCCGTTGACCATCTACCGTGGCCGGCTTGAGCGGGTTGGCGTCGACCGCGCGTGCCTGGATGTGATCGACAAGCAGGTCGCCGAGGCCGTGGAACTCGCGACCCAGCAGGCCATCGCCGGCGAGCTTCCGTCGCCGCAGAGCGCGCTGTCGGACGTATGGGCCGACGGAGGCTCGTCATGGCGGAACTGACCTACCGCGACGCGGTCGCGCGCGGGATCGCCCAGGAGATGGCGAGGGACGACCGGGTCGTGCTCATCGGCGAGGACGTGGCCGGGGCTGGCGGTGTCTTCAAGACCACCGTTGGGCTGCTTGACCAGTTCGGCCCGAAGCGCGTGGTCGACACCCCGATCGCCGAGCAGGCGATCATCGGGGCTGCGATGGGCGCGGCGATGACCGGACTCCGGCCGATCGCGGAGATCATGTTCTCGGATTTCTTCGCCGTCTGCTGGGACATCGTGGCCAATGAGATCGCGAAGACCCGCTACATGACCAACGGCCAGGTCACGCTGCCGCTGGTGATCAAGACAGGCAACGGCGGCGGGCTGCGGTTCGGCGCCCAGCATTCGCAGTCGGTCGAGAACTGGGCCATGGCGGTGCCCGGCCTCAAGGTCGTCACGCCGTCCACGCCGCGCGATGTCGTGGGGCTCATGGCAGCGGCGGTCCGCAGTGACGACCCGGTGCTGTTCTTCGAGCACAAGGGCCTGTATGCAGCCAAAGGCGAGGTCGGTGAGGGAGAGATCGTCGACCGCCTCGGCACGGCCGTGATTCGTCGGACTGGCACAGACGCCACCATCGCGTGCCTGGGGCTGATGGTGCCGCGGGCGCTTCAGGCCGCCGAACAGCTCGCGGCGCGCGGCATCGATGCCGAAGTCATCGACGTCCGCTCGCTGGTTCCGCTCGACACGGCGACCCTGCTCGGCTCGGTCAGCAGGACCGGCCGGCTGTTCACGGTCGAGGAGAACCCCAGGCTCCTTGGCTGGGGCGCGGAGATCGCCTCGATCGTGGCCGAAGAGGGATTCTGGGATCTCGACGGCCCGATCCAGCGGATCACCACACCGCACGTCCCGCTGCCCTCGGCGGACTCGCTCGAGGACTTCGTGATCCCGTCGGCCGACGCGGTGGCCGCCGTGGTGGAGAAAGCCCTGCAGTCGTGAGCGCACCGGGCCTGGCGCGGCACCGGCACTCACCACGGGTGCGCCGCATGGCCGCCGAGAAGGGCGTGGCGCTCGCGGCTATCGCTGGCACCGGCCCAGGCGGGCGGGTCAGCCAGGCCGACGTTCTCGCGGCGGCCGCCGCGGGAGCACGCGTGCTGCCACTGCTGCAGCCGGCGGCGCAGCTGACCGCCGTCGTGGAGGTTGACCTGACGCGAGTGATCGCGCTGTGCGACCGGGCGGGAGATGATCTTGAACGCCGGACCGGCGTGCGGCCCGGCGTGACCGCCTGCTGCGCCCGCGCCGCGCTGGCCGCCTTGCGCTCATATCCGCGGCTCAATGCCAGCATCGACCCGCGGGACCACGCGGTGGCCTTCCACCAGGGCCAGCACCTCGGGGTGGTCGACGCGCCGGGCGGTCCAGCGATGGCGGTGGTCCTGGACGCGGGCGATCTCAATCTGCTGGGTCTGGCCACGCAGATGGCAGCGGCAGCCAGTCGGGCCGGGACCGGGCGGGCCGGCCCGCCGCATCCGACGGGCGCGACGTTCACGCTGACCGGCAGCCGTGGCGCTCTGCTTGACACGCCGATCCTCTACCCGCCCCAGGTGGCGACGCTCAGTATCGGGGCCGTCGTGGAGCGCCCTGTCGTGTTCCGTGACCGCGACGGGAACCACGCGATCGCCGTCAGGTCCATGGCCTATCTGGCGCTGTCATATGACGCCAGGCTGGTCGGCACGGCCGAGGCGGCCGGATACCTGGGCGCGGTCAGGGACCGGCTGGAGGCCGCCGACTTCGCGGCTGAGCTCCGCTGACTCGGTCCCGCCCCGGCCGCGCTGCTAGCCGCGCCGCAGGACGCGAGCAGCGGCCGCGGCGACCGTCGTGACCAGCACCCAGCCGGACGCCGCCAGCAAGTAGGAAAGCCACTGCTGCGCGCCGGCCGGGTTGAAGGCATGCTTCTGACCAAGATCGACAAGAGGCAGCAGCAGGTCGAGGGTGTAGACGACCGGGTTGAAATGCGGCGCAGAACCAGGCTGCAAGGGCGGCGGCCGGTGAATATCGAAGACGATGCTGCCGGCGGCCAGTAGCAGGGCCAGCCAGACCAAGGCTCGCCAGGGCCGGTATCCGTACCCGAGCGTGACATCCTGCACGACACCCCAGACCTGGGCCATCGGCCCGGCGGAGCGCCGGTGGACGCGTTCGCGTTCGTACAGCACGCTGCGCGCCTCGCCAGGTTGGCCGACGCGGACATACTCGGCAGCGAGCTGTTCATAGGGCTGAGACTGATGCCCCTGGGGATCTCTGGTCAGCCAGCGCAGCCGCTCCCTGGCCGGGAGCCTGGGTTCCAACGCCTGATAGGTCAGGCCGTCGAGGCCTAGTTCACCTGGCCAGCACGTCGGATCGTCGCGCATCACCTCGATCCGGCCGTGACTGAGGTCGATCATGCCCTCGATAGGCCGCGCAGGCAGCAGCGAGAGCTGACCCGCCTGAACGGCCCGGGCGCTCAGCGCTGCCTGGCCCGGATTGACGATGGCGACCTGGTCAAGGCTGAGCCTGCCGCCGATCCTGGCGCCGGTCAGTCGCACCCCGCCGGTCACGACCATCTCGCCGCAGATCACGTCGCCCGCGACATCGGCTCCCGACATGCGCAGCGCGATCTGACCGGGATTCTCCAGCACCGCCCGCTGCATCAGGACCGCACGGCCGATGCGGGCCGAGCGCAGGCTAACCTCGCCGGACGCCCGCACGCCGGTCAGCACGAGCGCGCCTTCCAGCACCGCGCCGTCGCCGGCCAGGGCGAGTGCTCCGGCTCCCGCTTCGATAACCGCGCCGGAGAGGCGCAGGCCGCTGCCAATGCGTGTGCCGACGAAGCTGAATCGTCCCGTGCAGGCCAGGTCGTCACAATGACAGATGCCGATCGCGGCGCGATCGAGGTTCACGGCAATCGCGCCAGGGCTGCTCAACCGCGCCCCGGACATCGTGAGGCTGGCTCCGAGATTGGCAGCGATTAGCCGGACCTCACCCCGCGCGGTGAAACCGCCGTCAAGAAGCATGCCGCCGTCGACCGCGGCGCCCTCGGCGCTGAGAGCCCAGCCCGCCGGATTGTCCAGCTTCGCCCCCGTCAGCGCGATGCTCGCGGCGACCCTGACGTTGCGCAGCGAAGTCTCGCCGTCGACAACGATCGCGGTGCAGTCGAGGCGGCCGCCGATCTCGGCGTAGTCGGCGGCCAGCCCACGGCCGCCGGGGCTGCTGATGTGCGCATCACTGAAGTCGACGGATCCGGTGATCCTGGCGACCTGGATCGAGACCGTGCCGCGAGCCCTTAGGCCCGAACACTCCATACCGCCGTCGACGCCGATGCCCCACGCCGCCACCGACTCCGTGCCCGCGGTGGTCGCCGTGCCTGATCCGATGTCCATCCTCCTGAGGCATACCTGCCCCGTGACCTTGGCCTGGTCCAGTCTCACCACGCCGGCCACGGCGCAGCCCCAGAGGTTCAGGATGCCGTCAAGCTGCATCCGCGTTCCGTTGAAGCCCGGCAGCCGGCTGTGCACGACCCTGACGGTCTTGGTGGCGGACTCGACCAGCCGGATCTCGCGGTCGAAGACGCATTGCTCGCAGACGAGCGGCCAGTTGACGGTCGACCCCATCAGGTCCAGGCGCCCGATGATGTGCGCTCCGCGCAGGCGGACCGCCGGCGCGAAGCCCGGTTCGGCATCGCGGGCGCCGAGCAGCAGCGCTCTGAGCACCTCGGCCCTGACCTGGCGACCAGGTCCCCACCGCGGCGCCATGTCCAGGGCGTCCGCTCGCGGGTCCCCGGTGCGCAGGTCAACCCACCTTCCGCTGGGGAAGGCATCCCAGACCAGCTGCTCAGTCCCCGTCAGGCTGGGAAGTGTCATAACGTCATTGTTCAGCCGATGGCGCACAAGTGACGAATTGGTCCCGGCCCGCAGATCGCCCCCGGCCAGGCCCTCGCGCAGTCGGCCGCAGCCGGCCTACAATCGCCTGGGTGATCAAATGGATGATGCCGCGGGTCGCCTCCTCGACTTGATTCACGGTCTGGAGGAGCTGAGGGATGGCATCGCGCCGGAGCGCGCGCATGCCGAATTCGACGAGACCACATTGCAGGTCTTCTGGAAGAAATGGCCTGGTCTGTCCGCCTGGGCTGGCTCGCTCTGGCGGATGCTGTCGGAAGAACTGGCCGACGCGGCTACTCCGCACCATGATGCGGAGCTCGATGAGGTAGGCGGCAGTGGCTGAGACACCGCCGCGCGCGGGGCGACGACCGTGACGGCGCTGCGGGATCTGATGAACACGCGGGTGGCGACGACTACCCCGGATGCCTCGATTGCCAAGGCGGCCGCCGTCATGGTAGCGGCTAACGCCGGGTCGGCGGTCGTCATGCAGGGGACGTTCCTCGCCGGAATCCTGACCGAGCGAGACGTGCTGAGGTCTGCGGCGTCAGGCGAGGATCTCTCGGCATCGACGGTGTCGGAATGGATGACCCCTGACCCGCAGGCGGTCGGCCCGGCGACTTCGGCTGAAGATGCGGCCGAGATCATGCTCAGGAACGGATTCCGCCACCTGCCTGTCGTCGAAGGCAGGAAGGTCTGCGGCGTGGTGAGCCTGCGCGACCTGTTCGCGTCCAGGATCCGCCGCCCGCGGGCTCGCTGACCGGGGACCTAGCCGGCCAGCGGCACCGTGAAGTCCTCTGGCCGCCAGTGCCGGGGCCAGGGCCGCAGTTTGGTGATCAGATCGGGCGGCGGCACGGCCAGGACCGGGCAGCGGGCGTAGGCCATGCAGTAGCGCGTCACCGCGGCGTGCAGGGTGCTGCCCAGCCGGCTCCGGCCGCCATGGCCCACCACGAGCAGGTCATCGGGCCTGTCGGCCAATTCGACCAGTAATGGGCCCGGCCGGGCCCGCACCACCATGGTGCGTACCGTCACGTCGCTGGGGATGCCGCCCAACGCGGCCTCGAAAGCTTCCGTCAGCCGCTCGCTGGCCGCGTGTTCCCAGAGTCTCAGCAGCAGCGGACAAGGCGCTCGCCGGTAGGCGAGTTCGCCGCCCGCGGGAGCCCAGGCGAGGACCGCCACCAGGGTCGCGTCGGTCGAGCGCGCCTCTGCCACCCCGGCCCGCAGGGCGCCCAGGCTCCGCAGCGAGCCGCTCACTCCTGCGATGACCCGCCTGCCGCTGACAACCACCAGGACTCCTTCACGGTGCGCGGCTTTTGTGCCTGCCACCAATCAAACTCCTGCGGCCACAGCCTGGCAACCGGAGCCTCATCCTCAGCCCGCGGGCGCGGCCCAGGCGCGCGGGCGGTCCGGTGGCCGCGCGCCGGTCTGACAGACTGATGGTCACCTGAGCGCCAGGACATGGGGGCGGGCCATGGGGAGTCTGCGTTGAACGCGGGGGACCCCGGCCTGATTCTGCTGGCGGGCTCGGTCGTGGTCTTGGTCGCGATCGTGGCCGCCCGCATCACCCACCGGATCGGCCTGCCAGGCCTGCTGGTCTTCCTCGGGCTGGGCCTGGCGCTCGGCGAGGCCGGGCTGGGCGTGCGGTTCGACAATGCCCAACTCGCGCAGGCACTCGGAACGAGTGCGCTCGTCCTGATTCTCGCCGAGGGCGGGCTGACCACCAACTGGGCGCACGCCAGGGCCGCGGCGCCGGCTGCCCTGCTGCTCGCGACCGTCGGCGTGGCGATCAGCATCGCCGTCGTCGCAGTGGTCTGCCACTGGCTACTGTCCTTCGACTGGCGCAGCGCCTTGTTGCTCAGCGCGGTGCTGGCGCCAACGGACGCGGCGGCGGTGTTCTCGGTCCTGCGCAGGCTGCCACTCCCGCCGCGACTGTCGGGGATGCTGGAGGCAGAGTCGGGCCTCAATGACGCCCCCGCCGTGCTGGCGGTCACCATGCTGAGCGGCACCGCGCTGACCGGCACCGCGCTGAGCAGTATCGGGCTGAGTTCGCCGGCCCCCGTGACAGCCGCCGGGTTCGTGGCCTATCAACTCGCCGCCGGCGCGGCGATCGGGCTGCTGGCCGGGCTGGTCGGGGCGACTTCGCTCCGGCGCCTGGCGCTGCCCGCTTCAGGCCTGTACCCGATCGCAGTGCTCGCGCTGATCGTTGCCGCTTACGGCGCAGCCTCGCTGGCGCGGGCGAGCGGTTTTCTGGCCGTCTACGTCGCCGCCGTGGTGCTCGGCAACGCGCGGTTGCCGCACCGGCCCGCCACCCGCGGCTTCGCTGAGGGAATCGCGTGGCTCGCCCAGATCGGCCTGTTCGTGATGCTGGGGCTGCTTGCCTCGCCCAGCCGGCTGCCTGGAGCGGTCCTGCCCGCGCTGGCCGTCGGCTTGGTGCTGCTGCTTCTCGCCCGGCCCGCGGCGGTGATCGTGTCCGCTCTGCCCGTGCGGCTGCCATGGCGCTGGCAGGCGTTCTTGTCCTGGGCCGGACTGCGCGGTGCGGTGCCCATCGTGCTGGCCACGATCCCGATGAGCGCGCATGTGCCCGGCGCTACTCGCATATTCGACCTGGTATTCGTCATCGTGGTCGTATTCACGTTGCTGCAGGCCCCGGCGCTGCCGTGGGCAGCGTGGCGGCTGAAGCTGGTCACTCCCGCCGAGCCGCTGGAGATCAGTGTCGAGACCGCGCCGCTCGAAACTCTCGCGGCCGACCTGCTCCAGGTGCAGATCCCGGAAGGATCCAGGCTGCACGGCGTCGAGATCTTCGAACTGCGGCTGCCGGCCGAGGCGAACGTGGCCCTGATCGTCCGGCAGGGCCGCGGGCTTGTCCCGCAGCCCGCGACGACCCTGCTGGCTCATGACTGGCTGCTCGTCGTCAGCGCACCCGCTGCCCGTGACCTAACCGAGCGGCGACTGCGCGCGGTCAGCCGCGCGGGCAAGCTGGCCGGATGGCTGGGGGAGCGCGGCCGGTAGCCGGCGTACGGCCGGCCCGTGCTCGGCAGCCGCGGGCAGGCGCAGCGACCCAAGAGCAGACGTATACGGTTGATCCGGAGGTACTCGCGGCCCTGTGCGGGCCGCCTGGCTGGCGGAAGAGGGAGCAGCATTTCGATGAGCGGGCAGCCTAGCGCGGCATCAGCGGGAACGATCGGCATCGGCGGCGACCTGACGGTAAACCGGCTGGGCTTCGGCGCGATGCGGCTCACCGGCCAGGGCATCTGGGGACCGCCTGCCGACCGGGACCAGGCTCAGGCGGCGCTGCGGAAAGCAATCGAGCTTGACGTCAACTTCATCGACACCGCTGATTCCTACGGTCCCGATGTCAGCGAGACGCTCATCGCCGACACGCTCTACCCCTATCCCGACGACCTGGTGATCGCGACCAAGGGCGGGCTGGTCAGGCCCGGTCCGGGGAACTGGCAGGCCGACGGCAGGCCCGAGCGCCTGCGCGAGGCCTGCGAGGGGAGCCTGCGCAGGCTCAAGCTGGATCAGATCCCGCTCTACCAGCTTCACCGCCCGGACCCGAAGGTGCCATACGCCGAGTCGATCGGTGCACTGGTCGAGCTCAAGAACGAGGGCAAGATCCGCCACATCGGGCTGTCGAACGTGACGGAGCGACAACTGCACGAGGCGCAGCGCCTCACGCCGGTGGCATCGGTGCAGAACCGCTACAACGTTGCGGACCGTTCGTCGGAATCGATCATCGATCTGTGCGACCAGGAAATGATCGTATTCCTGCCCTGGGCGCCGATCCAGGATGCCGACGGGATACCGCCGGTTCTCGCCGCCGCCGATAGTCGCGGCATGAGCCCGCGCCAGATCGCGCTCGCGTGGCTGCTGACCAGGTCAAAGCAGATCCTGCCGATTCCCGGCTCCGGCTCGCCTGATCATGTCGCCGCCAACGTCGCCGCCGCGTCAGTCGAGCTGACCAGCCACGAGGCTCGCACGATCCTGGACCGGGGATGAACTGACGCATCGTGAAGCCTGCAGGCGCAGGGGCATCGCCGGCCGGGTCACTGATTGCGCAGCGAGATTCCGTCTGACTCTGCGATGCCCTCGGCCCCGATCGCCCGCAGCCCGTTGCCCAGGCGCTCGCGGGCCTGGCGCAGCAGCTTGAGCGACGTTCGTCGAACTGCTCTGCGCCGCCGCGCGCTCCGGCTCCGCCCCATGCTCCTCGATCAGGTGCGTCTGCAGCGCCGCGGCGACCTCGTCGACCGCTTTCAGCGCTTGGTAAATAGCCTGATCTCGCGCCGCGTTCTCAATCATGCCGCCAGTATCTCTTGCCTCGCACGGCGTGGCGGAGTTAGGGCGTCACGGCGCCGGGGCGCAGCGACCTGCCGACCGCGTTGAGGTGACGCAGCGCCTCGGCGTAGGAGCCGGCCAGGCTGCTCTGGCAGTACGGCAGGCCGGCCTGCAGGCAGTAGGTCCTGATCATGGCCTGGGACCGCCGCAAGTTCGGCCGCGGCATGGACGGAAAGAGATGGTGCTCGATCTGGTAGTTCAGGCCGCCGAGTGCGAGATCGGTCAACCAGCCGCCGCGAACATTCCGTGAGGTGAGTACCTGCCGGCGCAGGAAGTCGCTCCGGTCCGTCGCGGCCAGGATCGGCATGCCTTTGTGGTTAGGCGCGAAGGAGCAGCCGAGGTAGAGGCCGAACAAGCCCTGCTGCACGAGGATGAACGTGATCGCCTTGACCGGGGAGAGCACCAGGAACACCGCGGTGAGATAGCCGGCCAGGTGAACGGCGAGCAGGCCGGCCTCCCAGGCCCTGTACCGCGACGCGCGGCTGGTCAGCGCGCGGATGCTGGCCACGTGCAGGCTGATCGCCTCCAGGAGCAGCATCGGGAAAAACAGGTAGGCCTGGTAACGGAAGGCCAGTCGGCTCACACCACGGCTCGCGTCGGCCTGTGCCGCGGAGAAGGCCAGCACGCTGAAATCGATGTCCGGGTCCGAGCCCTCGGTGTTCGGGTGCGCATGATGCCGGTTGTGCTTGGCGACCCACCAGCCGTAGCTCAGTCCGATGCCGAGATTGCCGTGCATGATGCCGAGGACATAGTTGGCTCGTTTGGAGCGGAAGACCTGGCAGTGCCCCGCATCGTGGCCGAGAAAGCCAACCTGCGTGAACATCACGGCGAGGAACACGGCCACCGCAAGCTGCCACCACGAGTCGCCTACCAGGACGAACGCGGTCCAGCCCGCCGCAAGCAGAGCGGCGGTGACCGCGATCTTCCAGATGTAATACGGCCGGCGCCGGTCCAGTAGCCCTGCGTTCCTGACCTGCCGGGAAAGCTGGGCATACTCGCTGCCGCGGGGCGGCGAAGGTGGTGAGGACGTGGGCCGGGGCTGCCGCAGGGACGCGGCAGGCTCTGCTTTCGCAGATCGCACCAGATGCTCCTAAGCGCACATCGTGAGCGGGACGCTGATGTGCCGCCGGGGTCTTGGGCGGGGCCAGCAAGGCAGGAAGTCGGCGGGCGATGACGACACATTTGAACCCCGACAGTTGCCTGCTTCGACAGTACCGCGCTCGCGGAGCGCGGCGTTCGTCCGGTGCAGCGTGTCTGCCGGGGACGGGCGGCTGGAGCCGCCCGTCCCCGGCCTGCCTGCCTGGCTAGGTTCGGACATCTGTGTAGACGTCGATCTGCGGTGCGCCCTCCACCCCGGCCCGTTCCATCCCGGCGCGCAGCGCCGGGTCATGAGCGAAGCTGCTGGCCTGCTCGGCGGTCGGGAAGTCGTGGGTGATGAACAGGCCGTTGGCGTCATCGGCAAGCCTCATGACGCGTTTGCCGGTGCAGCCGTGCTGGATGCGCAGTGGCTCGAGTTCGTCGTACACCGTCCGCCAGGCGTTGTAGTCGCGGACGTGGTGTCGGACGGCGAGTGTGGCGCTCATGGAGTTCCCCCTCCTTGTGCAGGAGGCAGCCTGCCCCCTGCGGGTAACGTACCCAGGGCGGGGCAACGGCCATCGGCCGGCGCCAGCCGGCTCGTGAGCGGAATCGCCGGGGCCAGTCGGTGGTTGCCCTGCATGTGGCTAATGGACACAAGATCACGATCGGCCCGGCTGACGCGCACATCACGGTCTCGGTCGGCGGCGAGAAGCTGGCAGAATCTGACCGGGCCGTGCGGCTCGAGGAGACCGGGCTTCCGCCCCGCTACTACCTTCCCCGCGAGGACGTCCGCACCGAGCTCCTGCTGCCTACGGCTCACCAGACCACCTGCCCGTTCAAGGGCCAGGCGTCGTACTGGTCCGTGCGGGTAGGTGATCGCCTCCACGAGAATCTCGTCTGGAGCTACCAGACGCCGATTCCCGAGGCTGCCGGGATCGCCGGCCTGATGTGCTTCTACAACGACCGGGTCGAGCTGAGCATCGAAGGATAATGGGGGAGTGCTCGCCGGACCTCGTTTGCGCCAGGTCGCGCTGGTGGCACCCGACTGCGGCCAGGTCGCGGACGCGCTCCGAGCCTCATTCGGCTGGCCGCCGCCGTTCTGTGATCCGGGTGTGGGGACATTCGGCCTGACCAACGCCGTCTTCCCGGTGGGCGACACCTTCATCGAGGTCGTGGCGCCGATCCGGCCCGGCACCGCGGCTGGCCGGTACCTCGAGCGCCGCGGCGGTGCGGGCGGGTACATGGCGATATTCCAGGTTCCCGACCTGCAGCTAGCCCGCCGCCGGATCGCCGACCTGGCGGTGCGCGTGGTCTGGATGACCGACCTGCCCGACATCGCCGCCACGCACCTGCATCCCAAGGACATCCCCGGCGCCATCGTGTCGCTGGACTGGGCGGACCCCGCCGAGTCCTGGCGATGGGCAGGCCCGGCCTGGACGGGTCAGGCTTCCGGTCACGAGGAAGGTGGCATCACGGCATTGACGATCGAGGTCAAAGACCCTGTCGTCGCGGCGGCGCGCTGGGCCGCGGTGCTCGGCGCGTCCGCGGCCACCGGCGTGGGTAGCGCGGCGATCGAGCTACCGGCCGCGGGCCAGCGACTGCGGTTCGTCGAGGCCCGATCCGGTCGCGGCGAGGGCATCAGCGCCGTGACCATCGCCGGGCTGCCGGGAGCCGGGCCCTTGCAGATCGGCGGCGTCAGCTTCGTGCTGCAAGACCGATGACCCGCGTCCGCGGTAACTTGCGCGCGGCGTCGAAGCGCTCGGCCACGCTGGCGGGAATCCGCCCGCGGTCGCTGAGAGCGATCCCCTGGTCCTTAGCCCACGCCCGGATTTCCCTGCCACGCCGGCGAGCCGACGGGGGACGCGCCACGCGCCGGCGTGGTCCGCGTCTGGCCTTGCGGGCGTGATCGATGAACGGTGCGAGCTGATGCCGGAACCTGCTCGCGTTCTCGGTGCTGAGGTCGATCTCGTATTCAGAACCGCCCAGCCCGAACCGCAATGTCTCGTCTGCGGGACCCCCGTCCAGATCATCTTCCAGCGCGATCGCCATCGTCGTTGCCATCTGTGACCTCCCACGACTGCGATGGGTTATCTACGGACCTACCAGCGCAACACCGGGGTTCCGAGGGAATTACCAGCGGTCCCGGTGCACGACGTCGCTCAGCGGCCGGCGCTTCGGGTTCCTGATCGGCGTGAGCGGCCGCCCGGCCGGGTAGCCGAGCGAGATTAGCAGTACCCAGTCGCGGTCCGCGGGAAAGCCCAGCAGCGCGCGGGCAAGTTGGAGGTCAGCGACGCCCGAATGGCAGCTGCCGATGCCGAGGTCCGCGGCCGCCAGCATCATCGCCATCGTCGCCTGGCCCAGGTCGAGCTGTGCCCGGTGGAATTCGTTGTCCGCCGAGGGCCCGATCACCGCGATTGTCGCCGCCGACTGCGCCACGTGTCCGGCTCCGCGCCAGACATTCGCCAGCTCGCGGAGTTGCGCGCGATCGGTGACCAGAATGAAGTCCCACGGCTGCCAGTTCTGCGATGAGGGGGCACGGCGGCCCGCCTCGAGGATCTGGTCCAGGTCTGCCGCCGAAATCGGGCGGTCGGCAAAGCTGCGGACGTTGCGCCGTGCGGTAATCGCCTCCCAGGTTTGCATGATTCCTCCTCACGACTTTGTCACCCTCCCGACGAACCAGGCGGCTTGAGACATCGCGCTGTCGGCGGCCGCCAGCAGACCTGGCTGCAGCGCGAAGTCGTGCCACATGCGCGGCCACCGGGTGTAGGTGACGTCCACCCCGGCGGCGGATGCGCTGGCGGCCAGGCGCTCGGCGTCGGGCGCGAGCAGGTCGTCGGCGGCGGCCTGGACCAGCAGCGGCGGCAGGCCGCTGTGCGCGGCGAGCAGCGGCGAGACGGAGGGGTCCGTCCAGTTCGACGGGTGGGTGTAGGCGGTCGCGCAGTCCCGGAGCCAACGCGGGCTGAGCAGCACATCGCGGCGGACCAGGTCGGGCATCGCGCGTCGGTCTGCGGACAGGTCGAGCCATGGCGACAGCAGGATGCACCCGGCGGGCAGCGGCTCGTCCCGGTCGCGCATCGAGAGGAGAACTGACAGCGCGATGCCCGCGCCGGCGGAGTCGCCGGACACCACGATCGCGGCCGGATCGGTCTCGGCAAGCAGCGCGTTGATGACCGCCCTGGCGTCGTCGAGCGCGGCCGGATGGGCGTGCTCCGGCGCTAGCCGGTATTCGGGCAGCACGACCCGGCACGCCGCCTGGGCGCTCAGGTGCGCGGCCCAGGTTCTGGCCTGGCGCCCCGAGCCCACGCAGTAGCCACCGCCGTGAAAGTGGACGACGGTGCGCTCGGGGCTGGTCCCGTCGACCGATACCACCTCGGTCCTTATCCCGTCCAGCACGCGCTCGGCGAGGTGCGTGCCGCGCGGCAGCGGCGCGGTACCCGCCAGCCGGTCGAGGCGCCGCCGCTGTACCTCCCACGGCAGGCGGGGGTTGAGCGCGAGGCGGCTGAGCTGCCCGGCCCCGAGCCGCATGAGCGCCGGCGGCACCCGGATCGCGCGCGCACGCGACTGCATCGCATGACCAGCGTTGTCGCGCGTCACGGCGTGCCGGCCCCTGCCAGGGCGGCACCTGACCCGGCCGCGGCCTGGCGTTTCGGCATGACGCGGTAGGTGCCGAGGTCGAAATGCCGGACCCGGTGCCGGTAGCGGAACGTATGGTCGGGCCAGTTGTTGGTGTTGTGCCCCGATGCCGTCGTATACCAGCTCTGGCAGCCGCTCTCCCACACCGACGTACGGCTGGCGTCCGCTACCCAGGTATTGAACGCCTCCTGCACCTCGGGCCGCACGTCGATCCAGTCGAGGTTCTCGCGGTCGATCGCCTGGATCGCGCCGAGCACGTAGCCGATCTGGGCCTCGAGCATGTAGAGGATGGAGTTGCCGCCGAGGTTGGTGTTGGGCCCGTAGAGCATGAAGAAGTTCGGGAACCCGGACACGGCCATTCCCAGGTACGCTTCTGCGCCGTCGCGCCAGGACTCGCGCAATTGGCGTCCGCCCAGGCCGGTCACCGACATCGGTGCCAGGAAGTCGAGCGTCTGGAACCCGGTGCCGTAGATGATCACGTCTGCCTGGCGGGTAGCGCCGCCGACCGTGACCACGCCGCCGGGCACGATGCGCTCGATCTCCTCGGTGATGAGTTCGACGTTCGCCCTGGCCAGCGTCGGGTACCAGTCGTTCGAGAACAGCACGCGCTTGCATCCCATCACGTAGTCAGGGACGCATTTCTCGCGCAGGGCCGGGTCGGCGATCTGCCCTTCGAGCTGACGGCGCCAGAGCTTCATCGGCAGGGCGAGGAGCCTGCGTGACAAGACGAAGCCGCTCGTGAGCAGCTCGCCGGACAGGAAGATGCGGAGCCGGTCGGCCTTGCGGGCGACCGGGACCCGGTCGAAGATCAGTTGTTCGGCCTGCCGGTACGGCCGGTCCGGCTTGGGCAGCACATACGGGGCGGTGCGCTGGTAGACGTCGACGTGCGCGGCGGTCTTGGCGACCTCGGGCACGAACTGGATAGCGCTCGCTCCGGTGCCCACGACGGCCACCCGCTTGCCCGAGAGGTCGACGTCGTAGTCCCATCGTGCGGAATGCCATGACAGGCCGGCGAAATCGTCGCGGCTGGCGATGTCGGGCAACCGCGGCCGGTTGAGCTGCCCGACGGCTGAGACAATTGCGGCCGACTCCAGAGTGTCGCCGTTGTCGAGAGTGAGGTGCCAGATGGCGCGGCTCTCGTCGAACTCCGCGGCGGCGAGCCCGACGCCGAAGCGGAGGTGCTGGCTCAGCCCGCGTTCGGCGGCAAATGCCTGCAGGTATGCCAGGATCTCCCGCTGCGGCGGGAACCGGCGGCTCCAGCGCTCCGGCCGGAACGAGAACGAGTACAGGTTCGACGGCACGTCGCACGCGGCACCCGGGTAGATGTTGTCCCGCCAGGTCCCGCCGGCTTCCGCACCCTTGTCGACGATCAGGAAGTCCTCGATACCCGCCTTCTTGAGCGCGGCGGCCATGCCGATCCCGCCGAACCCGGCGCCGACCACGACCACGCGATAGACCGAATGCTCGGCCAAGGGGCCTCCTCAGCGACTCAGCGGCTCCGGGCGGCCAGGCCGCCACGGGCCGGTTCCGACAAATGAACCGCACGGGCAGGATAACTGAACGCCGAAATATCCCGCTTCGCCTGGCGAGGAAGCACCGGCCGGGTTCTGGCCCGGCTCGCGGGCGTGATAGCTCAGCAGGTCGCCCGGCTGGCAGCCGAGCACCTCGCAGAGCCGGGCGAGCGTACTGAAGCGAATTGCCCTGGCGCGGCCGTTCTTGAGTACCGACAGGTTGACGATGCTCACGCCGACCCGGCCGGAAAGCTCGGTGAGGGTCATGTTGCGCTCGGCGAGCAGGGTGTCAAGGCGAACTCCGATCGCCTCTGCCTGGTCCTGCGCCGCGTCCTCCTCGGAGTCGGCCCGGCCCTTCTTCATACCGTCGCCCGGATCTCGTCGTCCATGACCGCCGCTGCCCTGATTATTCGCGCGAACGTGAGCAACGCGGCTCCGGTGAGGATCGGCACGGGCAGGTGCACCGGCATGACGATCAGGTCGATGAAGGGATTGGGCAGGCTCGCCATCGTGAGGAGCAGCAGGTCGAGGGCGAGCAGGTGCACGACCGCGGCAGCGACACTGCCGACGAGCACGAACCAGCCGAGCCGGCGCATGGCCGCTGCCACGCGTGCGGTGAACGGCCCGGTCCTGCGGGCGGTCCTGATGATGCGCCACAGCAGCAGCAGGACGCCGCACCAGAACACGACGGCCGGCAGCTCGTCCAGCGCATAGAGCACATGCTGGGCGAGCGTCAGATGGCTGGTGCACAAGACCGCGCTGCCGTTGATGTTGACCGAGCTGCCATGCCGCGCCGCGACCAAGGTGGTCTTCCAGTCGCCGCCGTAGGTGGTGTCCGGCTGGATGGCGCACACGTTGCGGGGGTAGCCGCCGAACGGGCCGGAGCCGAATGCGAGAAACGCCAGGCCGACCGTCACGGCGATGAGCATCAGCGCCCCGAAGAAGGCGGTCACCGACTCCAGCGGCTCGATCAGCTTCCTGTTGTCATCGCTGGTTGTCATGCGGCATCCTCCGCTCTCGCTCCCACGGTTGTCCGCCGGAGTAGTTATCGTTATTCGATAATAACGATAATCGATAGGTACTGCGTCAGCAGGGGTGTCCCATAGCATCGCCACAATGAGTGACCAGGTGTTCGTCCCCGCGGACTTCGCCGTGCCCGATGGCCTCGTGGCCGGAGAATTCCGCCTCGAGCCGCTCGGGCCGCAACACAACACCGCCGACTACGCCGCCTGGACGGCGAGCATCGACCACATCAGGGCGACGCCCGGATTCGCCGGGTTCGGCTGGCCGCATGAGATGTCCCTGGCGGACAACCTGGGCGACCTGCAGCGGCACGCACAGGACTTCGCCGAGCGACGCGGTTTCACCTACACCGTGCTCAGCCCGGACAGCGGCGAGGTGATCGGCTGTGTCTACATCTACCCGCCCCGCAGTGGCGACCGAGGAGCCGAACGGCGCGCGGTCGTCCGTTCCTGGGTGCGCGCCGACCGCGCCAGCATCGACGCCGTGCTGTACCGCGCGGTCCTGGCGTGGCTGGAACGCGACTGGCCGTTCGGTTCGATCGAGTACGCGCCGCGGAGCTGACCGGCTGACCAGTTACCGAACTGCAGGGACACTCAGCCCCGGCGGCCGCCGCGCCGGTTGCTGCACGACGCAGCCTTGGCAGACTGGGGTCTCGTGGACGGCAACCGATTCACCGACCGGCTATCAGCCGGCTGGTCCGCGGGTCGCTACGTATGCGTGGGTCTTGACCCGGACCCGGCCCAGATCCTGGCGACCACGCGATCCGGGGACCCGGCCTGCCGGATCCTGCAGTTCGGAATGGCGATCGTGGACGCTACCAGCGATCTGGTCATCGCCTATAAGCCGAACTCCGCGTTCTACGAGCAATTCGGGCCCGATGGTATGCACGCCTTGCAGGAACTCATCGCCTACATCCACGGCGCGGCTCCCGGCGTGGTCGTCATTCTCGACGCCAAGCGCGGCGACATCGAGCACACCAACGAGGCGTACGCATCGGCGCTGTTCGACAGCTACGACGCCGACGCCGTCACGGTCCAGCCCTATCTGGGCGGAGACTCCCTGGCTCCCTACCTTGATCGCGTCGACCGCGGCGTGATCGTGCTGTGCCGCACATCGAATCCCGGCGGCGGCGAGCTGCAGGACCTGCGGGTCGGGCAGCTGCCGCTGTACCAGCACGTGGCTGAGCTGGCGGAAACGTCCTGGAACCGCAACGGAAACTGCGGCCTGCTTGTCGGCGCGACGTACCCGCGCGAACTCAGCTCGGTCCGTGCCCCGGCGCCGAGCCTGCCGCTGCTGATCGCGGGCGTGGGCAGGCAGCGCGGGGCTGCCAGGGATGCGGTCCTCGCGGGGCGGAACCCAGGCGGCGGCATCATCGTCAGTTCGTCCCGGGCCGTGACCCATGCGTCCCGCGGTCAAGGCTTCGCCGACGCCGCCCGCCAGGCCACCTTGACGCTGCACGAGCGGGTGACGGCATGGCTGTCGGAGTAGCTGGGCCCGCCCGCCGGGACTGCTACCGCTCCGGTGTCGCCAGGACGCGGCCCGCTGAGACGGCCTCGAGCAGCAGCCGGTAGTCCTGCTTGTTCTGCTCGGCGTAGGCCATGGCGAAGTCCGCGATGGCGTGATCGAAGTCCTCGCTGCTGCCTAGGTAGCCGGAGATCAGGTTCGCACGGCCCGTCCTGGCGTGCGCGCGGGCGAGCGCCCAGCCGCACAGCTTGCCGTAATAGTCGAGCTGCTGCGGGTCCATCACCGAGACGCTCATGCTGCCCTTCATGTCGCGCAGCTGGCGCACGTAGTACTGCTTGGACGGCATCTGCTGCCGCCGCTTGGAGTCCGCTCCGACGGTTCCGATACCGGTCGTCCAGCCGAGGAAGGGGTCGGTCGCAGCCTGGGTGAGCTGCTGGCCCTTCACCACCCGCTCGCCCTGGTGCTTGAACTCGCTCTGGCCCGCGAATGGTGCCAGCACCGACTCCTGCGCCTCCTTCAGCTGGAGGAACAACGGCTCGTCTGGGCGGTCGCCGAGCAGCAGCAGGATGAAGGCCTCGGTGCCAACCGAGCCGACGCCGACGACCTTGCGTGCGAAGTCGCCGAAGTAGTAACGGCTCAGCACCTCGTGCCGGTCCGCGGGCAGCGTCTCCTGGTAGAGCGCGATCGCGTGGCGCAACTCCGCGAGGATTTCCGGGTGACGCTCGATCGGGAAGCGCACGATCACCGGATTGGCTGGCCGGATCCGGTACTGCCCGTCGACCTGATCACACATCTTGAGGAACGCTTTGAGGCTGGTGCGGCGGTGCGCGCTCGCGATGTCCTTGCGCCGGCGGCGCACCGCCGCCTTTGGCTGGACCGCGTCGAACAGGCTGGTTACCTCATCGACATCGATCCTGGAGTACCAGACCTTCAGGAACCGCATGGCCGCATAGTTCGCCATCTCGGTGCGGTAGCTGCGGGCCGCCGCCCGCGCGGCCGTGCGGCAGTCACGCTCGGAGAACGCCCTGTCGCCGGCGGCGATCGCCACGCTCGCCGCGAGGCGCTTGACATCCCATTCGAACGGCGCGGGCAGCGTCTCGTCGAAGTCGTTGACGTCAAAGACCAGCCGCCGGTCGGGCGCCGCGAACATGCCGAAGTTCAGCAGGTGCGCGTCGCCGCAGGCCTGAACCCGGATGCCGGTCGCTGGCGTGTGCGCGAGATCCCAGGCCATCGGTGCCGCCGCGCCCCTGAAGTACGCGAACGGGGACGCGACCATGCGCCCGTACCTGATCGGCACCAGGTCAGGTACTCGGGTGCTGGCCTGCTCCTCGAGGATGGCGACCGGGTCAGGCCGGTTCGCGGGCGGGTCCCACTGGGCGTGACTGGAACGGGGCGCCTCCCGGCGCAGCTGGCGGCCTCGGCGCCGCCACTCATCTGGCGTGAGCAACTCGTGCGGCGGCGCGAGTACCCCGGGCGACATCTTGCTCATTAGTCACCGACCCCCGATAGTGACGGGCGGACAGACAGCACCTTGCAGTGAACTAGGTAGTCTACGGTGACGGCCTGGTCACTCACAGTGGCGAGTCCGGCTGGGGCTGGAGGCTGGGGGCTGGGGGCGGATGTCCGAGGGACTTGACCCGATTGAGATTGGCCGGGATCTGCACGCCTACCGGGAAAAGCCAAGCGAGCAGGCCGGGCGAGAAGGCGGCCGCGGTGACCGAGACGATCGCCAATCCAGGGTCGTGCAGATCTGCGAGGCGACCCTGCTCGCGCTGGTCACGGTCACGGCGGCCTGGGCCGGATTCTCGGCGGCGAAGGGGAACACGACCTCGCGGATCGACGTCGCCAGGTCCTCGGCCGCGCGCAACCTGGCCAGCAGGGCCGAACTCACCGCCATCTCGCTTCGCAACTTCGACGCGTCGACCTTCAATGCCTGGTTCACCGCGTTCACCCTGCACAGCCGGACGGGCGAGGTGATCGCGGAACGCCGCTTCCGGCCGCAGTTCAGAGTCGCCTTCAATGCGTGGCAGGCGACCAACCCGATGCACAACCCGCATGCGCCGCCCGGCCCGACCTACATGCCCCAGTACAAGCTCGCGGCGCAGGCGAAAGCGGCAGCGCTCGACCGCCGTGCCGACGCGTACCTCGCGGCGGGAACCCGGGCGGGCTTCATCAGCGACAACTACGTCAAGATCACGGTCTTCCTCGCCGCTGTGCTCTTCCTGGTGGGCATTGGCAGCACGTTCAAACTGAACCGGGTGCGCTATGCCCTGATCGTGTTCGGCTCCGCGCTGCTGATCATCTCGATCGTGCTGATCCTGCGTCAGCCAAGGCTCCCAGGTTTGTGACGGCCGCCGTCCTGAGTCGTCCCCCCAGAACGTCAGCCTCCCAGTACGTCAGCCTCCGCCCGTCGTTCGACAAAGCGGGCGGCCCGCGCATTGAGCGTGGCCAGGGCCGACGCGAGGTCCTGCCTGGCCCGCTCGCCGTCGGCGTCGAGTCCCTGGATCTCGAAGATCCCCCAGTGCCGCAGCAGGGGCATGATCACGTCGTCGCGGTGGATGCGCAGATCGTAGATGCCGGCCCTGGCGACGTGCGCCGCCCTGCGCTCGAAGCCGGGGATGACGCTGCCCGGCATCACGAAGCCGGTGACCTCGTCGGTGATCGCCCGCACGGTCTGACTAGGCGCGATCTCGAGCGCGGCGCTGACGATGTCGCGGTAGAAGATCATGTGCAGGTTCTCGTCGATCGCGATCCTGGCGAGCAGTTTCTCCGCGACGGGGTCCCCGCTGCACCGGCCCGTGTTGCGGTGCGCGACGCGGGTGGCGAGTTCCTGGAACGAAACGTAGGCGCAGGCGTGGAGAAACGGCTTGCCGCCCGAGTCGAAACCCGCCTGCATCGTCGCCATCCGGGCGTGCTCGAGGCGTGCGGGATCGACGGCGCGGGTAACCAGGAGATAGTCCCGGATGCACGACGCGTGCCTGGCCTCCTCGGCCGTCCACCGGTTGACCCAGGCACCCCACGCATTCTCGCGGCCGAACGCCCGGCCGAGTTCGCGGTGGTAGCCGGGAAGGTTGTCCTCGGTCAGCAGATTCAGCTCCATGGCCGAGCGGACGGACGGCGAGAGCCTCGACTGCCCGGCAGACCACGGCTCGCCGCCTAGCTCGGCAAAATTCTTTGCCTCGCTCCACGGCACGAACTCGTGCGGCATCCAGTCCTGCGCTGAGGCTAGGTGCCGGCTGAGATTCTGCTCCGCCACCGGTTCCAGTTCGGTTAGCCATTCCCGCGTCCCGGCCATCGCCATCGGGTGCCTTCCTCCCCGTCGTGTCGGCGCGCCTGCGCCCGAACCGCGCAAGTTCGCGGTGTTGCCTCAGTCTGCCGGGTCTATCGTTGGTGCGAGTTCGATCTGGAGGGGAATGCGTGATGGATCTCGACCTGGTGCTGCGTGAGTCGATTGTCAGGATCTGCGGCGTCACCGCCGACCAGGTCAGCTCGACCTCGACGCTGGAGGACCTGGACATCGACTCGCTCGCGGCCGCGGAGATCATCACCGACCTGGAGATCCGGGCCGAGATCGAGCTGCCGATGGACTTCCTGCGTGGTCTCAGCCAGCTGCGGACCGTGGGGGAGATTGTGACCCGCCTGCAGGCGGTGGTCAGCCAGCCGGCCGTGCCCGCTGACTCATGACCAGTCCAGGCCAACTGGCGGCGATGGGCACGTCGCCGGGTGCGATCATGCACCACTACGACATGTCCGACGACTTCTTCCGGCTCTGGCTGGGCCAGGACATGGTGTACTCCTGCGGCTGGTGGGACCCGCGGGACGGCCAGGATTCGCTCGCCCGGGCCCAGCACCGCAAGCTCGACTTCTTCGCCTGCCGGCTCGCGGTGCGAGGAGGCCGGGTGCTCGATGTCGGCTGCGGATGGGGGGCGCTACTCGACCGGTTCGTCCGCGTGCATGGCGCCGCGTCCGGGGTGGGGCTCACGCTGAGCCCCGGCCAGGCCGACTTCGCGACCCGCAGGAACGTGAGCGGGGTGTCGTACCTGCTGCGGAACTGGGTCGATCATCAGGTCGACGAGCCCTACGACGCGATCACTTGCATCGAGGCAACCGAGCATTTCGCGTCGGGGGCGCTCAGTCCCGACGAGAAGGTCGATGTCTACCGGGCGTTCTTCGAGCGCGCCGCGTCGTGGCTGCGGCCCGGTGGACGGATCGGCCTGCAGCTGATCTGCCTCGACAACGTCGGCCATGCCGGAAGCCGGCGCTGGCCGGGGACCGCTCGGTGACCTCATCAGCAGCGAGATCTTTCCCGAGTCGATGCCAGCGTCGCTATCCGAACTGGTCCTGGGCTGGGAGACGCATTTCGAGCTCACCGAGTTCCTTAACCACCCGGACCATTACCGGCGGACCTTCCGCGCGTGGACGCTGGGCTACCGCGAGCAGGAAGCGCTCGCGCGGGAACTTTTCGGCCATGGCCTGTGCCGTACCTACGCGCGGTACTTCGCGGCGGGCGAGGTGATCTTCCGGCTGCGCGAGCACTCGCTGTACCGCGTGATCCTCAGCAAGCGGCCCGAGCCGAAGGTCTGGGCAGTCGTGGTGCGCCCGAGCGATATCGCGGTGTCAGATTCGGCCGGCGCCCCGTCGGCGGCAGCATCGGCCGGTTCTCCTGCGGTGTCCGAGCGGGCCGGTGCCTCGGCCGGCGCGATCAGGTCCCACTATGACGTGTCCAACTCGTTCTACGGGCTGTGGCTCGGCCCCACGATGATGTACTCGTCGGGCATGTGGGCGGGCACCGAGAGCCGGACTGACATTGAGGGTGCTCACCAGCGGAAGATCGACTTCTTCGCGACTAGGTCGCTGCCAGCAACTGGCGCCCGCCGGGTCCTCGATGTCGGCTGCGGCTGGGGCGGGAATTTGCGCAGGCTCGCCGCGGCGCATGACGTCATCGACGCGGTCGGGCTGACGCTCAGTCCCGCGCAACTCGACTACCTCACCCTGCACCCGGTGCCCGGTGCCGACATCCGGCTGCAGGACTGGAACGACCACAATCCGTCCGAGCGGTACGACGCGATCTTCTCGTTCGGGGCATTCGAGCACTTCGCCAAGGACGGGACGACCGGCCCGCAGCGGATAACCGCCTACCGCCGTTTCTTCCGCTCCTGCATGGACTGGCTGGCTCCCGGCGGACGGCTGGCGCTCGAGACGATCGCTCACGACGGCGCACCCGACACCAACGCGCCGCTGGGCCGGGGGCCGCTCGGTGACAATGTGCTTGAGCTGTTCCCGGAATCTCTCTGCCCTCATCTGGGCGAGATCGTGCTGGGGTTCGAGCCGTTTTTTGAGGTTGAGGTTCTCCGCGCCGATCCTGACGACTTCGCCCGCACGTTCCGCGCGTGGCTGACCGCGCTACGGGAACACGAGGACGCTGCGGCCGCGATCGTCGGCGACCAGGTCTTCCGGCAATTCCGGCGCTATCTCGCCGCCTCCGAGATTCAGTTTCGCACCCGGACTATCACGAACTTCCGATTCGTCCTTCATCGCCGACCAGAAGTACGCTTTTAGACGTATGGGCGGTCTCGGCGCCGCCATACTGGCCTCATGGTTCGCCGTTCGGCGGCGGCCACCAAGGCGGGAGGGACCCGAATGGCCGATCTTGTGCCAGCCAACGAAGGCGCCAGCCGATCTGAATCGGCGCCCGCGCGCACCGGCAGGCTGTCTCGGCGACAGCTGATGACAGGGACCGCCGTGGTCGGCGGCGTGGGGCTGGCGAGCATCCCGGCGCAGGCAGATGCCGCATCCACCGCGCTGGACGTCTCACTGGGCGAGCGCGGATCGATGACGGTGGAGTTCCGCGGTCGCATCAAGCAGACCGGTTCCGCCGGCCAGGACTTCACCAGCTACGGCTACCTGATCAGGGCCACTCACGCGAAGGAGAGCGGCGTCTTCGCCGGCAGTCCGCACAATGAGTCGACTGCCCTGCTCACCGTGTTCGCGACCGGGCGGCTCACCGACCGCGTACTCGATACGACGGTGCATTCCCTCGACATCGTCGGCGTGATGACCATCTACCAGCGAAGCCATCCTGGCGCCGACTTCAACCAGCCGTCGTCGTTCCGGGTGGGCACGCCGGTCGCCAAGTACAACATGACGCTGCAGGACGTGCTCACGGTCTTCGACACAGCCAAGGGGCTGCCGACCCTCACCGGCGACATGAAGCAGACATCCGCTCGCGCACTGGCCGGGCCGCTCGCCGGGCACCAGTTCGGCCGGGTCGGTACCCGCATGCGGCTCTTCGCGACCGGGTTCGGGACGCTCACTAATCCCGTGACCCTCAACGCGCAGCTGGAAATCGCCGGCAACTGGACCATCGAGTAGCGGGGAGATCGTGACGCTCCGGAGCGGCGCCGCTCCGGCAGCCGTCGTGGGAGCGGGGGTGAAGACGCCCGCCGGGAACTGCGCCGACGAACTGTGGGCGAGCGTCTGTGCCGGTCGTCCCTCCGCCGAGGTGTTCCGCGACGACCGGCTGCCGCCAGGAGCGGCGGCCCTCGTGTGCCTGGTCAGCGGCTTCGATGCGGCCGCTTACCTCACCCCGGTGGAGTTGCGCCGGCTGGACCGGGCCCATGCCCTGGCGATCGGTGCCGCGCAGGACGCGATCGACCGGTGCGGCGAACTGCCAGCCCCGGCCCGGCGGGCGGTGGTGTGCGGCGTAGGGCTCGGCGCGGCGTCGACATACGAGGAGCAGGCCCGCCGGCTGCTCGAGCGGGGAGTGCGGGCGATCAGCCCACTGACAATCCCCATGATCATGCCGAGTTCGATCGCCGCTCACCTCTCGCTTCGGTTCGGCTTCGAGGGGCCATGCCTGACCGTGTCGGCGGCGTGCGCGTCGGGAGCCGCAGCGATCGGCGAAGGCGTGGAGCTGCTGCGCAGGGGTGCGGCCGACGTCGTGCTCGCGGGCGGAGTCGACTCGCTGGTGAGCTACGCCGCGATGTGCGGCTTCATGCGGCTAGAGGCCATGAGCCGGAACGTAGGCAGCCCGGAATTCGCCGCCCGGCCGTTCGACGCGGATCGCGACGGGTTCGTGATGGGCGAGGGCGCCGGCTTCGTGGTGCTCCGGCGGCTCGAGGATGTCTCCGCATTCGGACCCGAACCGCTCGGGCGCGTGCTCGGGCACGCGTCCACGGCGGACGCTCATCATCTCGTCGCGCCAAGACCTGACGGCGCGGGTGCCCTCCTCTGCATGGGCCTGGCCCTGGCGGACGCGGGAATCCAGCCCGGGGACCTAGCGCACATCAACGCGCACGGAACCGGCACCGTGCTGAACGACCGCGCCGAGGCTGCTGCGCTCAAGTCCTTGTTCGCTGGGTCCTGCCCGCCGGTCACGGCCATCAAGGGCTCGACCGGGCACATGATCGCGGGGTCCGGGGCCGTCGAGGCGATCGTCAGCATGATCGCCCTGCGCCATGGCCTGGTCCCGCCGGTGGCCGGCCTGCGCACGATCGATCCAGAGTTCGGCGCTGACCTCGACGTCGTCAAGGAAACACCCAGGCACGCGCCACCCGGCTATGCGCTGTCGAACTCGTTCGGCTTCGGCGGCGCGAACACCGCGCTCGTGGTCGCGGCCTGGGGGTGAGCCGGCCGACCCGAGGCCGCGGACAGCGAGTCGGTCCCGCTCACGAGGCTGAACCGCACCGGCGCCCGCGACTCGTTCCAGTACGCCCGCTCCGGACCGAGCACCTCAAGCTGAAGGCCGAGATGGCCCACCAGGACGCGGGCCGGACCCGACATCATCCCGCAGGCGACCGCGAATCCGTGCCCGCGCATGACCTGGTACAGCCGGCACAACAGACCGATGAAGGCCGCGTGCTCGAGGCTCTGGTGGCTGCGCGCAACGCACATCCTCCCGACGTCGACGACCTCGCCGCGCGGCTCCACGACGATCTCGCAGGCGTCCTCGGTTGGCAGCCCGGGGGGAAGTACAACCCGGCCGGTGCTCATCGGAACGGATCCGTCCCACCCGATGACCTGGATGGCGCGGTCGTCGTACTCATCGTGCTCCAGACCGCCGGGGACGTCACCGGCGCCGCGCCAGCCGCGGTCGGAGACGGCTTGTCCGCGCAGCCGGTACGCGACCTCGCGCTCTGCGGCGTCAGCCGCAACCCGATAGTCGAACGGAGACCTCGACAGCATCCTGGTCACGAGGGCATCGAGCGGCACGCCAGCCATGGCACGACCCTGGCCTGCCCCGCCGCTGCCGTCAACCCGGCCAGGACGCCGCGGCGCTAGCGGTGGCCAGTCGCGGCCGCCAGGAGCTCGGAGATGCCGTCTTCGATGCCGTGTTCGAGAACGGCGATGTCCGGCGTCGTCGCGTAATCCCCGGTAATCCCGAAAGTGACCTGGCCGCTGTAGGTGAAGATCGATACGCCGATGCGCAACGTGGTCGCGATGGGGACATAGGGAATGATCTCGATCAGCCGCCGGCCGAGCGCGTAGAGCGGCTGCTGCGGGCCGGGGACGTTCGTGGTGACCGTGACGATTTCCCGCTGCGGGAGGCTGAACGCGAGCCGGACG
Organism: uncultured Actinomycetota bacterium; assembly: GCA_963720595.1. Lineage (GTDB taxonomy): Bacteria > Actinomycetota > Actinomycetes > Streptosporangiales > Streptosporangiaceae > Chersky-822. The sequence continues at coordinate 1,949,309 of CAVRFY010000002.1, forward strand.
AATATCGATGCGAGCGGGAACGGCGTCAGCCGGCCCATCGAGACGACAGCCTCGCCGGCGGTTGCCTCCTTGCTCGCCTTCAGGTCGGCTAGCTGAGCCCTGACGGCCGCGAGCCGCTCGACTGGATCGGCGATGTGGACCGGAAGGTTGGCCACGAGGGCCGACACCCGGTTCTCGTAGATGCTCTCCTCGCCGGGGCTGCGAACCGAGACGGGAATCAGGGACGGAACCATGGCCGGGCCGGGTTCCTCGCCTCTGGCTAGCAGCAGTGCGCGGAATCCGCTGCTGATCGCGGCGAGGAAGACATCGTTCACCGTGCCGCCAAGCTCGCGCTTGATCGTCTTGACGTCGTCCAGCGATGCCCTGGCCCAGGTGTACCTGCGCTGCTGGCCGATGGGCCCGGTCAGCGAGGAGCCTGAGGCCGGCCACAGCACTCCGGCCAGTCGCGCCATGCCCTGCAGCGCGTCGGCCGCCTGGCGGAGGGCGGCATCCCGGTTCGTGACGGCGCGCCGCAGCGCACTGCCTTCCCGCACCGGCAGCAGCGCGAGGTCCAGTAGGGCGCGGGCGGCGAGCTCGAGGCCGGATGGTTCGGCGGGAACCGTCTGGTCTTCGGCAGGTGGCGGCGACGGCGGTTCGGGGGACAGGTCGAAGAGCACTCGGTAGAGGTCAGTGCCGGACACGCCATCGACCATGCAGTGGTGCACCTTGGAGATCAGCGCCCAGCGGCCGCCGCTCAGGCCCTCGATGAACCAGTACTCCCAGAGCGGATAGTCACGGTCGAGCCGCTGGGTCATGACCCTTGCCATCAACCGGCGAAGCTCCTGGTCACCGCCGGGAGCCGGCAGTGCCGTCTGCCTGATGTGGTAGCGGAGGTCGAAGTTCGGGTCCTCGACCCAGACCGGCGAGCCCAGGTTGAGCGGAACCTTCCTGAGCTTCCTGCGGTAGAGCGGCACGAGCGGCAGGCGCCGCCCGATCGCGGCGAGGAAGTCCTCGAAGCCGGGAGCGGGACCCTCGAAGACGGCTATCGACGCGATCGCGAACGAGGTCTGCCTGTCCTGATCTTCCGCGTCCACAAACGAGGCATCCAGGGAGTTCAACAATTCCATCGCACGCCTCCTTGTGCCGCACACCTCGTCCGCCTGGTTTCAGCGTAGGCAGCGGCGGCCGCTGCCCAACATGGCCGATGGTCCCGAGTTAGCGGCTGGTTTGGGCTGCCGGGAGTGGGTACGGCAGACCCCAATGCCTTTCGGAGGGAGTCAGCAATGCTCACACTGACCGACAGCGCCGTCTCTGCGATCCGCACCCTGACATCGCAGCCCGAGCTGCCAGGGGACACGGGCCTGCGCATCATGTCGCAGGGTGACGGCGAATCGTCGTTCCAGCTCGCCCTGGCCGAAGGACCGGTGGCCGGTGATCAGGTAGTAGAGGAGGGCGGAGCTCGCGTCTTCGTTGAAGCGGCTGCCGCGCAGGTCCTGGACGACAAGTCGCTCGATGCGCAGGTGAATGAGCAGGGCGACCTCGCCTTCCGGATCGCGGAGCAGCGCCTGCCCGGCTGACCGGCGCCAGCAGGACCCCGAGTCGGCGCTGCCCGGCCAGGGTCGGCATCGCGCCTTCTCGACAGACCGCCGGCTCCGCTGTTGTACTGCAGTCAGTGCTGCGACAACTTCGGAGGCGGCTATGCAATCGTCAGTTCCCGTGATCGACCTCGGGCCCTGGCTCAGCGGAGACGAGGCGGCCCGCGCCGCCGTTGCCGCCGAGGTCGACGCGGCGCTGCAGAGCGTCGGCTTCTTCCTGGTCACTGGCCATGGCGTACCGGGGGACCTGCGGAATCTGGTACGCGCCCAGGCGCGGGCATTCTTCGCGTTGCCCACCGAGGCGAAGCGACCTTACGCCGTGACCGTCGCCGGGCGGGGCTGGCTGCCGCCCGGCGTGGAAGCGAACGCGTACGCCGAGGGAACGCAGACCCCGCCGGATCTGAAGGAGTCTTTCGCGGTCGGCGCCGACCAGCCGACCGGCGACCCGGCGGTGGACGGGTACTGGTTCCAGCCCAACGTCTATCCCGCCGAGGTGCCTGAGCTCGAATCCGCCGTCGTGGCGTACCTCGTGCGGATGCGCGAGCTGGCTGATGAACTGCTCGTGCTGTGCGCGGCGGCGCTCGGGCTCGAGCGTGACTTCTTCACCCGGCACACCGGGCATGCCACGTACACGATGAACATCAACTGGTATCCGCCGATGACGCTGGCCGGGGAGCCGGAACCCGGCCAGTTCCGGATCGGCCCGCATACCGACTTCGGCACCGTCACGATCCTGGACCGGGAGCCGGGACGTGGCGGACTGCAGGTGTGGACCGAGCAAGACGGCTGGGAGAACGCGCCCTTCGTGCCCGGCGCGTTCACGATCAATACCGGTGACCTGCTCGCGCGCTGGAGCGGCGCACGGTGGAAGTCCAACCGGCACCGCGTGCTGCCGCCGCAGGCCGAGGCGCCCGATGAGGACCTCGTTTCGCTCGTCTATTTCTACGAGGCCGACCACGACGCGGTGATCGAGGCACTGCGGCCCCCGATCGGCAAGCGGGACGACTATGCGCCGGTGGTGTCGGCAGAGTTCCTCAAGGAACGGCTGGACGCGATCACGGTCGGCTAGCTATACCTGAACGGTGTCGATCTCCAGCTTGCAGCGCCAGCTTCGTCGGTTCGCCGCCGAGCGTGACTGGGAGCAGTTCCACTCGCCCAAGAACCTCGTGATGGCGCTGACTGGCGAGGTCGGCGAGCTAACCGAGATCTTCCAGTGGCTCACTGCCGCGGAGTCCGCGGCCGTGATGACGGGGGAGGCGGGCGCGGAACGGGTCCGCGAGGAGATGGCGGACGTTCTCGCCTATTTGCTGCGGCTCGCCGACGTCCTGGACGTGGATCTGGAGGCAGCGCTTTCCGCGAAGATCATCAAGAACGCCGAGAAATACCCGGTTCGGGCAGCACGAAGCAGCGCCGCTAAGTACACCGATCTGGCTAGTCCGGAGGACACAGCACAGTGAAGACCATGCAGGCGTGGCAGCCAGTCTGTCTCAGGTGATCAGGGTGCGCAGCATATGGCGGGTCTCTTGGTCGGGCGAGTAGATGACGGTTCCGATCATCCCGCGGGTGAGGAGCACCTTGTAGACATTGCGGATGAGGCGGCCGAACTCGTGATCTGCCACCCTGGCACTGCTGCGGAGGTCGGGATCCTTGTTGGCCGATCGGATCACCGCCCAGCCGTCGTCACGCCAGACCAGGTCCGGCCCGATAATGACGCCGTTCCAGTCGTACTCAAACCCCTGTGCGGTGTACACGCATCCGACCTGAGCGAAGCCTGCCGGGTCGGTGGCCCAAAGGGCAGAGGGCGGAGCACCGCCGACGGCGCGCTCTCCCTTCAGGTTCCACGGCTTGGCCCAGTCGCCGATCACGACGTCGGCTTCGAGCGTGCCGTCTGGCCGTGGGTCGCTCCACGGCCAGCAGTACCCGGCGGCGATCCTGGCGCCGTACCCGGCGTTGAGCTTGGTCCTGAGCACCTGCTCCATCTCCTGCGGCGAGTCGGCTAGCTGCAGGGTGAACGCCGGATCGCCAGCCCAGGGCAGCGGGCCGCCCGCGGTCAGGCCGAGCAGGCTGACAACCCACCGCAAGTACTCCTCGCTGCCACCGCACCGGAAGTGGGCGTCCAGCGAGATCTTGTGTACCGCGAGGCCGGCCTGCTTCGCGCGCGCTTCGATATCGTCAACCGTTCCCCGTTCACCTGGCCGCACGACCTGATGCTCGTCGAGCAGGAACACGGGTACGCGGGCCGCCGCGATCAGCTCGTCGACCTGTGGACGATCCGTGCGCAGTCTGGCCGCAGTCCACCGGTTGGCGGAGGTCTCCCGGATTCGGTGCGCCTCGTCGGCAATGAGCACCTCCAGGCCATTTCGGTCGGCGTCCATGAAGCTGTTGAAGTACTTGAACAGACTCTGCGTCCGCGGTGAGCCGCGGGCTGCGACCTTCCTGAGCGTCTGGGTGAACGACCGGGAGCCGGTCGCGTGGATGACCGTGCGTCCCTGCCTGGCCAGTTCGCCGAGCAAGGACAGCGCGATGACGCTCTTGCCGCTGCCAGGGCCGCCCGTGACGATGATGATCGTCTTGGCATCGCGGGTCCTGGCCGCCTCGGTGGCATGCAGGACGAGATTGAATGCGAGCCGTTGCTGGTCGAGGAGCACGAACTGCTCGCGGTGCCGGATCTCTTCGGCCGCTACTGCCAGCAACTGGCGACTCGGCGCGGCCCGGAAGCCTTCGAACTCATCTGCGTACGGCGCACCGGAGATACCACTCGCCAAGCGCCCGCGGAGAAAGTCCATGAACTCGCCTCGGCGCTGCCCGGTGAACATCCGGCCATGGCCGGACTCGCCGAGTTGCCGCAGCGGCGCGACTGACTGCTCGGTCGCATTGTGCAAATACGCCACGCCCGAGACGGCATCCTCATCTGCCTGCAACCCTGGGAGGAAGTCGAGGAGGTACTCGCAGTACCCTCGGACCTGCTCGACGGGATGCAGCTTGGGCTGAGCCCCGTGGCCGCCCGCGACGACCAGAGCCGGGTCATCCTCGTAGAGATCCGCCTCACTCCACTGCTTGAGCTCCACCACGACATAGGACGGCGCGCCGGTCACCGGATGCCGGCCGGCCAGGATCGCGTCGACCCTGCGACTGCTCAGCGGTAGGCGATGTTCGAGCAGGACCTCAACGCCTCCGAGGCCCGCTTCATCTAGATCGTGCACGAGGACGGGAATGCTGCGCGCCCAGGCGCGGGCCTCTGCGGGGGAGGGCCGGGGTCCACGACCGTACATTGTCTGCTCGAACATCAGCTCGGCCACGCTGCCCGTGTCAGCCAGCGCGGCCAGGCTTGCGGCCGAGCGGCGCATCAATGCCAACGGACCGACTCCCGCGCAGCACGAAATTATCGCGCGGGTAGAGGCATATCCGGTCTCGCTGTAACGCCATGACGCGGAAGCCCGTCGGGCCGCAGTGGCGCCAATAGTAACGCGACTCCCGCGGATCCCGGGTTCGTCGGGCCTGCGGGGCGAACTCGTCGCGGCCCCCGGGTGAATGGCGGATGAGAGGTCTGTGAGACTTCCGGAGCAGAGCCGCGCGGACTGCGTCGGGTCGCGACACTGAGAAGGTCGCCCTCGATCGCCGGGAGGTCTCGATGCGGATCGGGCTGGTTGCCCTCGTGGTGGCCGCGCGCCGTTGCTGCTCGGCCCGGCTTTGGCCGCTTCGGCTGTCAGGGGGGCGTCAGCGAGTCCGCCCGCTTCGCCGTCGGCGCACCGTCCGTGCGGAGTGCTGACCGCGCCGCGCCGCTACCGGCACGTGATCTGGATCTGGATGGAGAACCACAGCTTCGGCAGCATCATCGGCTCGCGCGCGGCACCGTACGTCAATTCCCTGGCCGCCCGGTGCGGGCTGGCCACGAATTACCACAACATCTCCCACCCCAGCCTCCCGAACTACGTCGGCGGCACGTCGGGGCTAGGGTTTTCCGACTTGCAGAAGTTCACGCCCGACTGCGATCCGACCGCGGGTTGCCGTACTGCCGCGCCAAGCATCTTCAGCCAGGGCGAGACGTGGAAGGCTTACGAGGAGTCCATGCCCGCCGCCTGCGGTACGCACAACTCAGGCGAGTTTGCGGTGCGGCACAATCCGCCCCCGTATTACAGCGCGCTGACGGGATGCTCGGGGTCCGACGTTCCTTACTCCCGGCTGGCCGCGGACTTGGCTGCCAGGACACTGTCGGCGTTCTCGTTCATCACTCCTAACCTGATCGACGACATGCACGACGGCACTATCGCCGACGGAGATCATTGGCTGGCCAGTAACCTGCCCGCGATCCTGAACAGCCCCGAATACGAGAACGGTTCCACCGCAGTCTTCGTCACCTGGGACGAGGGGGCGGGCGGCACAGCCAGGAACTGCGCCACCAATACCGCCGACGTCGGCTGCCACGTCGTTGCCATCGTGATCAGCCCCAGCACCAGGGTGGGCACGAGGTCCGGCAAGCTGTTCAACCACTACTCCCTGCTGGGCACGACCGAGCAGCTGCTCGGCCTGCCCAAGCTGGGACGCGCGGCCTCGTTCCCGACCCTGACGTCCGCGTTCGGCCTGTGATGGCTACCTGAGAGAGGGCGAGTCGACGATGCCTTCCGAGCTGGCGGCAGGCGCGGCCGACGAGCTGGCCTGGCCGGCCCGGACAGCTTCCTCGATCCGCTTGCCTATCTCGGAGTCGACGCTCCGCCAGTAGTCAAAAACGCGTGGCAGCGTCTCCTCCTTGACGCCGCCGAGAATGTGGCCCGCGACGTTGCCGACGAACCGGTCCCGTGCGGCGTCGTCGAAGACGTCGCGGACCATCGCCCCGGCCTGGCCGAAGTCATCGTCGTCCCGACGCAGCGCGTACGCGGCCCGCATCATCTCGCCGTCGACTTCCCAGCCCTCCTCCGCCTGGCCTGTCTCGTCGCTGAACGGTTCGTAGGAGTTCGGGGCGTATTTCGCGCGATCGCCCGCGTGGTCGTATGCCATTGGCCCGTCGAACTGATAGGTGTAGGCGCCGTCAACGCGGTGCCGATTCACCGGCAGTTGCAGGTAGTTCGGGCCGATCCGGTAGCGGTGGGTATCGGAGTAGGCAAATGTCCGGCCGAGCAGCATCTTGTCGGGGCTGAATCCGATGCCGGGCACAATCGCGCTGGGCTCGAACGCTGCCTGCTCGATCTGGGCGAAGAAGTTCGCCGGATTCTCGTCGAGCGTCATGGAGCCGACCCTGATGAGCGGGTAATCCCCGTGCGGCCAGACCTTGGTCAGGTCGAAGGGATTGATCCGGTAGGTCTTGCCTTCCTCGTACGGCATCACCTGGACATACAACGTCCAGGACGGGTACTCGCCGCGCTCGATCGCCTCGTGCAGGTCACGGCGGTGGAAGTCGGCGTCTTCGCCGGCCAGTCGGTTGGCCGTCTCCTGGGTGAGGCACTTGACGCCCTGGTCGGTCTTGAAGTGGTACTTGACCCAGAACTTCTCGCCGGCTGCGTTGATCCACATGTAGGTGTGCGAGCCGTAACCATTCATGTGCCGCAGTGTCGCCGGGATGCCGCGATCTCCCATCAGCCAGGTGACTTGGTGGGCGGACTCCGGGTTGAGCGTCCAGAAGTCCCACTGCATGTCGTTGTCCCGCAGGCCGCTGCCGCCGCGCCTCTTCTGGGATCTGATGAAGTGCGGGAACTTCATCGTGTCGCGGATGAAGAACACCGGGGTGTTGTTGCCGACGAGATCGTAGTTGCCCTCGGTGGTGTAGAACTTCAGCGCGAAGCCGCGTGGGTCTCGCCAGGTATCGGGGCTGCCCTGCTCGCCTGCCACGGTGGAAAACCGGGCGAGCATGTCGGTCCGCACGCCAGGCTGGAAGACCGCTGCCTTGGTGTAGGCCGAGACGTCGTCTGTCACGGCGAAGCGGCCCAAGGCGCCAGTGCCTTTGGCGTGCACGTTGCGTTCTGGCACGCGCTCGCGGTTGAAGTGGGCCATCTGCTCGATGAAATGGGTGTCGTGCAGCAGGATCGGCCCGTCTGCGCCGACGGTCAGGGAGTTGCGGTCGCTCGCCGCTGGAGCGCCGGTGCCGGTGCTGGATCCGGTTGGTCGCGCGTCGGTCATGATTCCTCCGGTTCGGGAGCCCCGGCGCACGGACCATTACACTGTGCCTGCCGGGTCGTATGGATATCTGTCAGGTATTGATGCGATCGGGTGCTGTATGGCTCTCCTGCGGGTCGCCACCCTGGGCGTGCTGCCAGGCGGAGTCCCAGGTGTGGTGCCCGCAGGAGAGAATCGTGCCGCCGGGCCCCTGGCCGCGGGCGGTTTCGTGCACGTGGCCAAGGCACAGGCCAGCCTGACAGCGCGGGCACAATGCCACCGCAGTCCGGTCAGCGCCGAGGCGGGCGCAACTGAGGCAATTCATCTTGGGTCGACATCCCTTTCTCTGATTTCCGTCTTTCTGCGACCAGCGTCGTGCGGGTACTCAGCCGCAGTCCGAGCAGGTTCCCCAGTACGTCACCTCCGCTTCGTCGGCCTGGAATCCGGTGGGCAGCGCGCTAGGCGTGAGGCAGGGCGTCTCACCGGTCGCGCAGTCGATGTCGATGGTGTTGCCGCAGCTACGGCAGATGAAATGGTGATGGTTGTCGCCGACCCTGGTCTCGAAGCGAGCCGGATGCCCAGGAGTCTCCAGGCAGCGAACGAGCCCGGCGGCGGCCAGGGCAGCGAGAATGTCGTAGATCGTCTGGACAGACACGCTGCCGAGCCTGGTCAGCACGGCCTGCCTGACCTGCTCGGCAGTGATGTGGCCGCCGGCTTCGTCCAGTGCTTCCAGCACGGCGATCCGCGGCGACGTCACGCGCAGGCCGACATCCCGAAGCTGCTGCGGGTAGTCCGGAGGGCTGGCCACGGACACGAACGTTAGCGTCGTTACTGGAATCAGTCAAGAAGGCTAAGAGTTCCAATTACTCTTCCGGGTGCGTGTGCTAGCGGCTGAACTCTAGCCCCTTGTAGTCCTCCGAGTTGCGCCACTGCTCGATGTAGCGGAAGTAGGCGGGCGCCCCGTGCTGGTACCCGACCAGCAGGGAATGCGTGCCGGGGCCCCGGCCCTCGTTGTTGTAGTAGCCAGGGGTGCAAGCGGCCAGGAACGAAGTCATGACGGGATTGGGGACCATCAATTCCTGCCAGCCGTCCTCGGCCTCCTTGACGACATCGACCTGCTCGTACCCGTTGCCGATCATGTGCGAGACGACGGCGCCGACGGTCTTGGCCGCATCCGTCAGGTTGTGCGGCACGTTGGCGACGAAGTTGCCGCCCTGGCCGAGCTGAACAACGAAGGCGTTCGGGAAGCCGTGCACGTGGACGCCGTGCAGCGAGCGCATCCCGGCCGACCAGTAGTCCGAGAGCCTGGTACCGTCGCGGCCGGTCATGTCGAAGCCGTAGCGCCTGGTGGGCTCCGTGCCAACCTCGAATCCCGAGGCGAAAATGATGCAGTCGACGGGGTACTCGACGCCTGCCACGAATACTCCGGCCGGGGTGATCTGCGCTACCCCCCGGCCGTCGGTGTCGACGAGGTGCACTGAGGGCAGGTTGAATGCGCTGAGGTACTCATCGTGGAAGCAAGGCCGCTTGCAGAGCTGGCGGTACCAGGCCTTGAGGTCACGCGCCGTCGCCGGGTCCCCGACGATCGCGTCCACCCGCGCCCTGATCTCGCTCATCTTCTCGAAGTCGGCGTTCTCGAAGTCGGCCAGCAGGTCATCGAAGCTGACGGCGCCGGTGCGCGGGGCCGTGAGGCGGCCCCGGATCCGCTTGGCCAGGTCGGTCCAGCCGTCATCGACGAGGTCCTCGGCGGGAAATTCGCCGGCCGACATATTGGCGACGAAGTTGTCGAGCCAGCGCTGCTGCCATCCTGGGGTGGCCACGTCCGCGAACCACCGCGGATCGATCGGCTGGTTGTCGCGGACATCGACCGACGAGGGCGTCCGCTGGAAGACGTACAGCTCGCGGCAGGACGCGGCAAGATGCGGAACGCACTGAATCGCGGTAGCCCCGGTGCCGATGATGGCCACGCGCTTATCGGCCAGGCGATCCATCGGGGCGCCGTCGGGGTCGCCGCCCGTGTAGGCGTAATCCCACCGGCTGGTATGGAAGGCATGGCCGCCGAACCTCTCGATGCCGGGGATGCCGGGCAGCTTCGCCACGTGCAGCGGCCCCGTCCCGATCGCCACGAACTGCGAGGTGAACTCGTCGCCGCGATCCGTGCGCACAATCCACGCCCGGCGGGCCTCGTCCCATTCCAGGTCCGTGACCTCGGTATGGAACAAGGCATTCTCGTGCAGCCCGAACCGCGCAGCGATCCGGTTGCAGTGCTCGAGGATCTCCGGTGCGTGCACGTACCGCTCGGACGGCACGTGCCCGGTCTCCTCGAGCAGCGGCAGGTAGATCATCGAGGCTGTGTCGCACTGCGCGCCGGGATAGCGGTTCCAGTACCACGTCCCGCCGAAGCCGCCTGCCTTCTCGACGATGCGGACGTCCGCGATGCCGATCTCCTTCAGCCGCGCGCCCGTTACCAGGCCCGCAAAGCCTCCTCCGACAAATGTCACCGTCACGTGATCGTGCTTGGGCGCGCGCTTCGTCCGCTCCGTGTACGGGTCGACGAGCAGGCGCGCGAACTGGCCTTTGAGCTCGAGGTACTGATCGTTACCGTCCGGCCGGAGCCGCTTGTCCCGCTCTTGTGCGTACCTGCGGCGCAGGTCGTCGACGTGGACCTCGGTCATGGGCATGTCTCCAAGCTGGCCGTTACCTGGCGGCATCCGCGCATCTTTCGTCCCCAAAAGGGTTGTACCAGGCATTATCGCATGCGACTCATGGCGCCGGGCGATGCGTCAAGTAGCGTGAACCACCTGGCCGGGCACCGCGTTCTCCTCATGGGCACGGTCCTTCAAGGAGGTTTGGCCGATGAGCGTCCTGCGGAGTTACACCGAGGGGCAGTGGCGGACGCCAGCTGGCGAGGGCGCCCCGCTGCATGACGCGGTGACCGGGGATGAGGTGGCCAGGATCTCCTCCGAAGGGATCGACATGGCCGGGGCAATCGCGTACGGCCGGTCGACCGGCGGGCCAGCGCTGCGCCAGCTGACCTTCCACCAGCGGTCGGCGCTGCTGAAGTCGCTCGGTTCCTTCCTGCGCGAGCACAGAGAGGAGCTATACGCGCTGTCCGCCCGGACGGGGGCAACGCTGCCTGACTCGAAATTCGATGTTGACGGCGGCATCGGCGTGCTGGCGAGCTACGCGAGCAAGGGACGGCGCGCGCTGCCCAACGACACCGTCTACGTCGACGGCGACGTGGAGCCGCTGAGCAAGGGCGGCAGTTTCGTCGGCCAGCACATCTGTACCTCGCTGCGCGGCGTCGCCGTACAGATCAACGCGTTCAATTTCCCGGTCTGGGGTCCGCTGGAGAAACTCGCTCCCGCGTTCATCGCCGGGTTGCCCAGCCTGATCAAGCCGGCCAGCCAGACCGCCTACCTGACCGCAAAGCTGGTCGAGCTGATCGTGGACTCCGGGCTGCTTCCTGACGGCTCCGTCCAGCTAGTCTGCGGCGCGGCGGGCGATCTGCTCGACCACCTGACCGAGCAGGACCTGGTGTCCTTCACCGGCTCGGCGGCGACCGCTCGGCGGCTCCGGGAGCATCCGGCTGTCGTCGCGAACGCCGTGCGGTTTAACGCCGAGGCCGACTCACTGAATATGTCCGTCCTCGGCCCTGACGCGGCGCCGGGGACAGCGGAATTCGAACTGTTCGTGTCGCAGCTGATCTCCGAGATGACGGTGAAGGCGGGGCAGAAGTGCACCGCTATCCGCAGGGCGTTCGTGCCCGTCGGCCTGCTGGACGCGGTCGCGGATGCGGCAAGGGACCGACTGGCCGATGTTGCCGTCGGCAACCCGGCTAACCCGGCCGTCCGGATGGGCGCGCTAGCCAGCTTGCAGCAGCGCGAGGAGGTCCGCCGGTCGGTGAAGGCGCTGCTGGGTACGGCGACCCTGGCGTACGGAGATCCCGAGCGGGTGCACGTACTCGACGCAGACCCGGAGCGGGGCGCGTTCCTCTCGCCCATCCTGCTCCTGGCGCCCGATCCCGAGGATCCGGCGCCGCACGAGGTGGAGGCGTTCGGGCCGGTGTCGACGCTGCTGCCCTACGCCTCGACCGAGCAGGTGGTGGAGCTTGCGGCGCGCGGCCGGGGCAGCCTGGTCGGGTCGGTAGTCACCGGTGACGCGGACTTCGCCCGCGACGTCGTCCTCGGCGTGGCGCCATGGCACGGCCGCCTGCTCGTGCTCGACGTCGATGACGCCAAGGAATCCACCGGGCATGGCTCGCCGCTGCCTGTGCTGGTTCACGGCGGGCCCGGCCGGGCCGGCGGCGGCGAGGAGATGGGCGGCATCCGCGGCGTCCTGCATCACATGCAGCGCACGGCCATCCAGGCCAGCCCTGCCGTGCTCGGCGCGATCACCGGCCGTTGGGTTCCCGGCGCCCCGCGCGGCGAGGGAGAGCACCCGTTCCGCAAGTCGCTGGCCGAGCTGCGGGTCGGCGACTGCGTCGTCGCTGGGCCGCGCGCGGTCACGCTGGCGGACATCGCGCATTTCGCCGACTTCACCGGCGACACCTTCTATGCCCACACCGACGAAGCGGCCGCCCGTGCGAACCCCCTGTTTGGCGGGATAGTCGCGCACGGCTACCTGGTCCTGTCGCTCGCGGCCGGCCTGTTCGTCGCGCCGGAGCCCGGACCTGTCCTGGCCAACTACGGGCTGGAGAACCTGCGCTTCCTCACACCGGTCAAGCCGGACGACGAGCTCTCGGTGACCCTGACCGCCAAGCAGATCACCCCGCGAACCGATGCCAGCTACGGCGAGGTGCGGTGGGATGCCGACGTGACGAACCAGCGGGGGGAGTCGGTGGCCAAGTACGACGTCCTCACGCTGGTGGCGAAGGAACGCGCGTAATGAAGGCGCTCATGTTCCGGCACAACCTGGCCCGCGAGGCGATCTCGACCGTCGGCGGCCGCATCGACAAGCGCGCCTTCGTGTCCCGCTTCGCTCCGGTCAGGATCGAGGATGTCGACGAGCTGCCATTGCCGGCCGACGACTGGGTACGGGTCCAGACCACCTTCTCCGGGCTGTGCGGTTCGGACGTGAAGCAGATCCTGCTGAACGGTTCCAGGGACAACCCGCTGACCGCGCTCGTGTCGTTCCCGCATGTGCTCGGGCACGAGGCGGTCGGCCGTCATGCCGAGACGGGCCAGCGCGTCGTGCTCAACCCGTGGCTATCGTGCGGCCCGCGCGGCATCGACCCGGCGTGTGCCGCCTGCCAGGCAGGCCGCTACCCCTGGTGCCGCAATTTCCGATCTGGCGACCTGCCCGTCTCGATCCACATCGGGAACTGCGCGGCGGCCGCGGGCGCGCACGCGGAGCGGTTCGCCGCGCACAACTCTCAGCTGTTCGCCATTCCAGACGGCGTGTCCGACGAGGCTGCCGTGCTCGCCGACCCGGTCAGCGTCTCGCTGCGTACCATCCTGCTCGCACCGCCGCCCGACGGCTTGCCCGTGCTGGTCTACGGCTCAGGCACGCTCGCGTTCGCCGCGGTGGCGCTGCTCCGCCACCTGTATCCGACCGCGCCGGTGTGGGCGGCGACGCGTCCCGGCGCCAGGGCCGAGCTTGCCACCCGCCTTGGCGCCCAGGCCGTGCTGTCAAGCACACCCGACGAACTCGTCGCGCAGGTCGCACGGCGGGTTGGAGCCACGCCGCTTCAGCCGTGGAGCAAACGCGACTGGTTGCAAGACGGCCCGGCCGTCGTCTATGACACGATCGGCTCGACCGAGACCGTCGAGACGTCGCTGCGGCTGCTGGCGACCGGCGGCACGCTCGTGGTGTCCGGCGTCGAGCCGCCGAAGCGCTTCGAGTGGACGCCGCTGTATTTCAAGGAACTGCGCGTCATCGGCTCGAACGGCTTCGGCGTCGAGGAGGTGGGCGGTGTCGCGAAGCACGCAATGGAGCACTACTTCGATTTCATCGCGGACGGCCTGGACCTCACGCCCGTGATCACCCACCGGTTCCCGCTCGAGCGCTGGGATGAGGCAGTCCTGGCGCTGAAGGATTCGCGCCGCACTGGCGCGGTCAAAGTGCTGCTTGAGCCGTGACCAACCGTCACACCGGCGAATCTGCCGATCCGCATCACCAGGCGATCAGGGGCGGGCCCGGCACGGGGTAGCCAGGGAGCCCCCACAGTGGCCTCAGCTTGGTCAGCCGACCGTTGTCGATACTCGCTTGGGCCCGTTGGCCGCAGGCCGCCAGCACGTGCCGGGCGGCGGCATCGGTCCATAGCGGCCCGCAGTACGTCGCCGGGTTGCTGACCGGGGGCACGACGACGCGGAGCGGCTTGCCCGTGAGTGCGGAGAATTCCGCGACCTCCAGCCGGGTGCCGCGGCCTATCGTCGCGATCACCACCGAGCCGTCCGGGCTGATCATGGTGTTGTAGGCCCCGCTGAACCCGCCGAGCCCGGCCGCGCCGCGGATCAGCAGCCGTGGCGTGGGTGTCCCGTGACCGCGCGCCGCGGCGCCCGGGATCAGCCACACGCCGGTGCTCAAGTCGTATGCCAGCGAGCCGTCCGCGCTCCACGACAGTGTCAGCGGGTAGTCACGACCGGGTCGGAACGTGCGGATCAGCCGCCCGGAGGAGATGTCGAAGATCGCGATCCGGCTCAGGCCCGCGCGGCCGTTGGCGCAGTTGGACAGCGTGGAAACGGCGAGTGTCTGGCCATCGGGCGTGACCGCGAGCCCCGCGAGCTGAGTCTGGCAGTGATGACTGATGCCTGTTGGCAACGGCGGCACCCGCGTCAGGCGCAGCGGGCCGAGCGGGCCGGACCGGCGGAGGTTCAGGCGGAAGAACCTGACCGCGGTCGATCCGCCTGTGGCGGCGCTGGCCGCGATGAGGACTCGCCGCGGACCGCCGGCCGCCGCTACGCCGAGCACGTCGGTCCCGGCGGGCGCCGGTACCGACGCGATGAGGGCGCCGGTGGCGGTGCGGCGGACGGCGACGGCCCCGCCGGGAGCGACGCCGGCCCTGCCGCGGGCGACGAGAAGGTAGTACGGCGCACGGGCCACGGCGGATGGCCCGGCATCGTGATGCACGGGTGGCGTGGTCGGCCTGACCACCGGTTCGGGATGGACCACGTCCGGCTGGTTCGTCAGCACCAGCGCCGTCGCGGCGCCCAGCGCGAGCGCGACGGCGGAGCCAGCCGCGGTCCGGCGGATGACCCGCCGGTGTGCGCGGCGGCTGATCACGCTCAGGTCCGGCGCCGCCAGCTGCTCGAACGGCCTGGCCCAGTCCGCGAGCCGCTCGCGCAGGTCGTCATCTGGCATCACGCACCACCTCAGGATCGTCGGATAGCTCGCGTTCGAGACGCCGCCGCCCGGCCGCTAGCCGTGCCTTGACCGTGCCCGGCGGGATCCCGCACTCGCGGGCGATCTGATCCACCGGCAGGTCGGCGATGTAGTGCAGTACGAGGATCTGCCGGTGGCTGACCGGCAACCGCCGCAGCGCGCGGCCGAGGTCGGTGAAGCCCAGGCTCTCCTCGGGCAGCGGGGCGGGCCTGGGCCGCTGCGCGGCCACCCGCGCCGCGACCAGCACCGTGCGCCGCACTCGCCGGGAGGAGTCGACGGCTATCCGCAGCGCGACCTTCCTCAGCCACGCCTCGGGGAGGTCGTAACCGCCCAGCCGGTTCCAGCGGCTGAGCGCACGGGAAAATGCCTCCTGCGCGACATCCTCGGCTTCGGCCCGGTCGCCGGTCATGGCCGCGACGAGCGCGACCAGGCGCCCGTAGTTCGCCTGGTAGAACTCCTCGAACTCCGGTGCGTCCGGCACGGTTACCCCTGCGCTCGCGCAACCGGCGTCATGCCGCTGGCTGCGATCCGCTGAACTAAGCCGAGCGTTTACACGCCGCAGTCCGCGCGAGGGTTGCGTTAGAGGATTACAATTCAGTAACGGCGAGGCGGAGCCGGCCGGTCAGCGAATGCGCAAGGGCAGCGCGCGCGGGCCGCGGATCTGGCCGGCGGACCAGGTGACGGCCGCCGGATCGGCCAGCGTGAACTCGGGTATCCGCTCCAGCCAGACCTCGAGTGCCACCCGCAGCTCCATCCGGGCCAGGTGCGAGCCCACACAGCGGTGGATGCCGAGACCGAACGCCGCGTGCCGGTTGACCTCGCGGTCGATGACTACCTCGGCAGCCCGGTCGAACTGCGCCGGATCGCGGTTGGCCGCCGGGAACGACAGCAGGATCCAGTCCTCGGCCTTCATGTCGACGCCGTGCCAGTTCATGTCCTGCTTGACCAGTCGGGCCATGGTCACCGGGGCATAGGCGCGCAGGAACTCCTCCATCGCGGTCGGCACCAGCCCGGGCTCGGCGACGAGCCGCTCGAGGTCGGCCGGATTCCTCGCCAGGTGCCAGAGTGAGGCACCGATCGCGCTCCAGGAAGTATCGATGCCGGCGATGAGCAGGAGCACCATCGTGCCCGCCACGTGATCCGCCTGGAGCTTGTGGCCGTAGAGCTCGGCATCGATCAGGAAGGTGGTCAGGTCCTCGCGCGGTCTTTCAAGGTGATCGTGGATCTGATCGAGGATGTAGTCGAACAGCTTCGACATCCGCGCGATCCGCTCATCGGGCGGCAGGTTGACGCCCTCGAGGGTGTTCTCGACGAACTCGCGGAACCGCGGTCCGTCCTCGGGCGGGAAGCCGAGCATGTCGGCGATGACGCGCATCGGGATGTGCTGCGCATATTCGGCCGCGGCATCCACGACGTCCTGGCCATCGAACTTGTCGATGAGCGCGTGGCAGAAGGCCCTCGTGGCTGGCTCGAGCTTGCTGACCGCGGTCTTGGTGAACGCCGGGAGCAGCAGCTTGCGGGCGTCGTGATGGAACGGCGGGTCGGAGGAGATGGGCGGCGAGCCGCCGATCGGCGCGATGTCGACGGGCGGCCGGAAGTTGCTCATGATGATCGACCGCGAGGAGAACCGCTCGGTGTCGTAGGCGATCGCGGCCACGTCCCCGTAGCGCACCGGCAGCCAGCCGCCGCCGAACCGGCCGGTATGCGCGATCGGGCAGCGCTCGCGCAGGTCGTCCTGAATCGGGTACGGATCGGCCGACCACTCCGGCTCAAGATGCGAGAAGTCGGTCGCCCAGTCGGTGACCGGGCCGGTGATGATCTCGTTGCGGGTGCCGAGAAGCTCCTCGTCCTCGTCGGCCTCGCGGCGGATGAACCGATCGTCGACGGTCATGTCATGCCTCCTGCAGGACGTCGATCGCGCGCTCGGGGCAGTTGGATACCGCGAGGCGGGCATCGTGCTCCCGGCCCGGCGGCACGGTCCCGTCGCCGAGCACCATCCCGTAACCTTCGTCGTCGTCGCCGAACAGGTCGGGCGCGAGGTCGTAGCAGCGGCCGTGACCCTGGCAGCGTTCGGAGTCGATTCGTATCTTCACCGTGTCGTTCCTGTCTGTGCCGTCATGCCGGATGGGGCCAGCGCGGTCACGATGCGGCCGAGCAGGCTGGCCCACGCGTGGTCATCGACCCCGTGCAGCGCCGGGGTGACGAGCGCGCTGCCCATCGAGAGCAGCAGGCAGAAGTGAGCGAGCGCGTCCGGCGACAGGTCGGGATCGATCTCGCCGTCGGCCTGCGCGACGCGCATCAGGCCTGCCAGCCAGTCCGCGCGCTCGCCGACGTAGTCGCTCATCTGCCTGGCGACGTCCTCGTCGCGGCGCGCGGCGACCAGCGCCTCGACGATCAGGTAGCCGCTGGCATCGCGGCGGCGCGGCAGCCACCGGCCGATGACGAGCAGCAGCTCGGTGACGGACCGGTCGGGTTCGGCGGCGAACAGATCGGCGAGCAGCCGTCGCCCGTGGGTGCGCAGCGCGCCCGTGAGCAGTTCGGCCTTCGACCCGAAATGGGCATACATCGCGCCGTTGCTGACGCCCGCGGCTGCGGCAATATCAGCCACGCGGGTGCCGTCGTAGCCGCGCTCGGCGAAGACGTCGGCCGCGGCTCTGAGCAGCCGCTCACGCGTCTCGGCGGCGGTCACGCCCGCGATCCGGCCCATAGTGAGAATTAAACGAACGTTCATCTGATTCGTCAAGGGCGCGGACTGAATTATGCGCGTGCGGAACCCTGGCACCGAGAGGCCCCGCTCGGCTCGGCTCGGCTCGGCATCGGTGGGTGGGCTTCGCGCACACCTAGTGCCATCGCAACCTGCTGGCCGAGGTCTCGGGCCAGCGCCTCCGTATAATTCCGGCATGCCTGCCGCTGACAGCCCTGCGCCCATTGGCCGCCGCGCCGGCGGTCGGCGCCACTGGTCCGACAAGCGCGTGCGGCGTGCCGTCACCGCGGGCTTGTTCTTGGGCACCACCTTGTTCCTGGCCGACGTACTCAGCAGGCTCTTGTTTCACCGTGACTTCAGCAGTAGCGGGGATGGTCTGCATGCCTTCGTCAGCGGCCTTATTTCCTATGTCATCGCCGTCCTAGGCGTCGGTTTGACCGCTGCCTGCGCGGCCGGAGTCTGGACGCGCCTGCGTCACCGGCCCGGCGGCGGATGACTAGGCTGCGACGCGCTCGTCCATGATCCGAGAGCTTGCCGCAGGTCAGAGACAAGAAACCCCGGCGCGGTCAGGGGTAGAGCTCGTCGACGCGCCTGATCCTCGTGACGGCCCGGTTCACCGGGACGTTATGCGCCTCGAGCGCGCGCAGTATCCGCGCATTCTGGTCGGACAAGAAGGCGATGACGCGCGGATCTGAGCCGCGCAGCCGGAAGCAGACCGCGATCCTGCTCGCGGGCAGCGCGACGAGTTCGGCAATCGCGAGTTCATCGAACTTGGCTTCCCAGGTCGGCACGAGCCAGCGGCTGATGATGTTGCCGTGAATCCTGATGCCCCACTCATACACGTCTAGCCGGACGAGTGAGCCGCTGGTGATGAGGTGGCGGCTCATGACGCCGCCACGGAAGATCTGCTGCGGCTCGCCCGCCGGAAGGTCGACGATGCGGGCGTTCGAGCCGGCCAGCCTGGCCCAGATGAACACGCCGGCGATGCACAGCGCGACCAGCGCCACGATCAGAACGGTCTCGAGTGGCACCCTGTCCTCCCAAAGAGCAGGGGCTGGCCGTTGTTCGCGGCGAGACCGGCGTTCGTCGCGGCGAGAACTGAGCTGTTAGCCCGATTAATGCGTGATGTTGGCGATAAGGATACTATCGTCGGCGCTCGACTCTTACCTCGTTGCCGCGACCCGGCCCGCGGTACCGGGGCGCGGCCTCGATCCCGCGGCGACCTCACGCAGGAACTCCAGATTCGAGTCAGTCTCGCGGGTCTTGGCCAGCAGCAGCTCGAGCGCCTGCTGAGCATCCAGGCCGGCCAGGGCGCGGCGCAGGCTGTCGACGCAGGTGCGCTCGTCCGGCGCCAAGAGCAGGTCATCGCGGCGGGTGCCAGACGGCGCCACGTCTATCGCGGGGAAGATCCGCTTCTCCGCGAGGTCGCGCCGCAGCCGAAGTTCCATGTTGCCGGTGCCCTTGAACTCCTCGAAGAACACGTCGTCCATCCGGGAGCCGGTCTCCACGAGCGCAGTGGACAGGATCGTCAGCGAACCGCCTTCCTCGACGTTGCGTGCGGCACCGAGGAACCTGCGGGGCGGCTGCAGGGCGGTCGTCGCTACCCCGCCGGCCAGGATGCGGCTGCTGGCCGGCGCGGCCAGGTTGTAGGCACGGCCGAGGCGGGTGATCGAGTCGAGCAGCACGACCACGTCGCGTCCCAGTTCGACGAGGCGCTTGGCCCGCTCGATAGCGAGTTCGGCGACCATGATGTGGTCGTCGGCCGACTGGTCGAACGTGGAGAAGATGACCTCGCCGCGGACCGACCGGCGCAGATCGGTCACTTCCTCAGGTCTTTCGCCGACGAGCAGGACCATGAGGTGCACCTCGGGGTTGCCGGCGGCTAGTGCGGCGGCGATCGCGGCGAGAACCATCGTCTTGCCTGCCTTGGGCGCGGAGACGATCAGGCCGCGCTGGCCCTTCCCGACCGGGCTCACCAGGTCGATAATCCGCGCCGTGGCGGATGCGGACCCCGATTCCAGGCGCAGGCGCTCCTGCGGATAGATAGGTGTGAGGTCGTCGAACTCCGGGCGCGCCCTGGCCAGCGCAGGATCCATGCCGTTGACGGCCTCGATCCGGTCCAGGATGACATGCCCGTCCTGCCTGCGGTCAGGGCGAGCGGGCGGACCGGACGGTCCTTGGCCGCGCCGGGTGGTGCCTTCGACATGATCGCCGGTCCGCAGCCCGTACCGGCGCAGGTTGGCACCGGGCACCGGGACGTCATCGCGGCTGCGCCGATATCCGGCCGTGCGAACGAAGGCCTGGCCTGCGCGGGCATCGAGGATTCCCGCTACCGGGATCTGCGGTTCGCCGATGTCGGCGGGTGGGCTCGGCAGGGCTGGCTGCCGGCGGGGGAGTGTCGTCATGGCGAGTCCTTCTGTAGGAGCGGGCTGTCAGAGCTGGATATCGGGCCGCAAACAGTTGGCCGCGGCGCCCGAAGGTAGCCGCGCGAGGCAGCGGCGCCGGAGGAATTGGGGCCGGGGCGGAATGACGCCGCACCCCATGGCAACCCCGGAAGGCGACGGCAGTCTGGTCACGGTGAGATTGGTGCCGCCGGGACGCACGATGCGCGTCTCGGAAGGAACTGACGAGATCTCGACGCGCCCCGGCCGGAGCCCGAGCGCGGAGCCATCAGGCTGCCGTCGAGAGCGGCGCCTGCCCGCGATCGCGGGGAACTTCGGTTAACGCGACTGTATCCCAGGATTCGGACCCGGGACTAGCCGGAGCATGCGACCGCCGTTGACCACGCCTTCGGAGGTCAAGTTCCACTATCCGCTAGTAGTTGAAGCCCTGATGCCTTTCGCCGGTGAAACAAACACTTCATGCTAGTATCTCGGCGCCGGAGCGCGGGCTCCAGTGACTGGATACAGGGAGGTAGATGCCAGTGCGCTGGCGTTCCAGGCTCGCGCCGGCGTCTGTCCTGTCGGTGGGCGTGCTCGTGGCCGTCAGCGTGAGCGTCGTAGCGCAGCAGTCATCGGCCGGCAAGTCGGCCTCGGGCATCGACCCGGACATCCACAAGATCAAGCACGTCATCGTGATCATGCAGGAGAACCGGTCGTTCGACTCCTACTTCGGGACCTTCCCCGGCGCGGCTGGCATCCCGCCTAGTGTCTGTGTGCCCGACCCGATCAACGGATCCTGTCAGCGGCCGAGGGTTGATCACAATGACAGCAACGCCGACGACCCGCACGACGAGGTGCCATTCCAGGCCGACGTGAACGGCGGGAAGATGGACGGGTTCGTCGCCGCGGCCGAGAAGGATCTGTGCAAGGCAGGCCAACCGTGCCACCCCGACGTGATGGGCTACCACGTCGGCAGTGACATCCCCAATTACTGGGCGTACGCCAAGCACTTCGTACTGCAGGATCGCATGTTTGAGGCTGCGGGCTCGTGGAGCCTGCCGGCCCACCTGTACGAGATGTCCGGGTGGTCGGCGAAATGCAAGGATCCCAACGACCCGATGAGCTGCACGAACTCGATGAACCCGCCGGACCGGACGCCGACAAGGCCGCGGCCCTTCGCCTGGACGGACCTGACGTGGCTGCTGCACAAGCAGCACGTGAGCTGGGGTTACTACCTCGACCACGGCGCGGTCGCCGATCACCACCAAAACGGCGTGTGGGAGATCTGGAATGTGCTGCCCGGCTTCACCGACGTGCATCAGGACGGCCAGCTCGGCAACATCCGCTCGCTGGGCACCTTCTATCAGCAGGCTAAGGCCGGGCACCCTGCCGAAGGTGTCGTGGCTCGCGCCCGATCTGCGCGACAGCGAGCACGGGCCGGCTCTGGTCAGCACCGGCCAGGCCTACGTCACCAGGGTCATCGACGCGATCATGCGCAGCCCGGACTGGAAGTCCACCGCGATCTTCCTGTCCTGGGACGACTGGGGCGGGTTCTACGACCACGTGGTGCCCCCGGTCGTGGATCATCAGGGCTACGGCATCCGGGTCCCCGGACTATTGATCAGCCCGTACGCCAAGCGCGGCTACATCGACTCGCAGACGCTCACCACCGACGCCTATCTGAAGTTCATCGAAGATGACTTCCTGGGCGGCGCGCGGCTCGACCCGAAGACCGACGGGCGCCCTGACCCGCGGCCCGACATCCGCGAGAGCGCGTCCGCGCTCGGCGACCTGATCAACGACTTCAACTTCCACCAGGCACCGCTGCCCCCGGTGATCCTCGATCCCTGCCCGGCGAATACCACGCTGATTCCCCGGCCGAATCCCCGCTGCAACGGCAAGGTTCCGCTGCACGCCAATACCTGGGGTAGCAGCTAACTAGCTGGCCGGGACGATCAGGTATTTCGATCCGGTGGCCTGCCGGGCATAGGTGGCGATCGCGTCGGGCCGCAGTGCTCCTGGCAGCGATACCCGGTCGGTGTAACTGCTCGCGAAGGTGGTCGTCAGCTCGGCGGCGACCCGCGTGCGGAAGCGCTCCAGGCCGGCCGCGCCGATCCTTCCCAGGAATGGCGTGAGCAGCCACCCGCCAACACCCCAGGCCATGCCGAAGCTGCGGGTCAGCTCGGTAGGCCCCCGGTCGAGCGAACCGTAGACATAGACCTGCTTGTGGACGGCCGATCCGTACCTGCTGTATCCGCCCGCTGAGGCGCTGGCGGCGGCCTCCATCGCCGTCAGGATCTGGCTCGCCAGCCTGCCGCCGCCGACAGCGTCGAATGCCAGCGTCGCGGAGGTCGCCGTGAGCTGCGGTGATCAGCTCGTCCATGAATGACGGTGATGTCGAGTCGCACACACGGGCGGCGCCTGCCGCCGTCAGCAGGTCGGCCTGCTCCTGCTTGCGCACGATGTTGACCAGCGGTACCTGGTCGGCGATGCACAGCCGGTTGAGCATCTGGCCCAGGTTCGAGGCGGCCGCCGTGTGGACCAGTGCCGTGTGGCCCTCGAGCCGCATCGTCTCGATCATGCCGAGTGCCGTCATCGGGTTGACGAACGACGATGCCCCGTCAGCCGCGCTGGTGCCCGCGGGCAGTTCCATGCACAGCGCCACGTCTACGCAGCGGTACTCGGCGTACATGCCGCCGCCTGCGGCGGCCACCATCTTGCCCAGCAACGCTGCGGCGGCCGGCGAGAGCCGGCGGCCACGACAATGCCCGCGCCCTCGTTTCCCGCGGACATCGGCACGCCGACGCGCCCGGCTGCGGCGCGCATGGCAGCCGCGGACAGCGGCATCGTGACCGCGGGCAAATCTGCGGATCCGCTCCAGGCCGCCGCGCTGACGTCCGCTCCGGCGAGCAGCAGGCCCAGGTCGGAGGGGTTGATAGGCGCCGCCTCGACCCGCACGAGGACCTCGCTGGGGCCGGGCTCAGGAACCGGCGCAGGCTCCAGAAACAGCCGGACGGTCTGATCGGCCGTGACCAGGGAGCGCAGTTGCAGAGCCGTGGCGGGTATCGGTGTGGACATGTGCTCGCCCCTCAATCCGGCGCCGGTATCTCTCGGGAGATGCTACGGCTAAGATCCTGAAGACCCTGCGGCACGGGGAGGACCAGTGGCGGAAGCGCCGGCTCGGCTCAGGGCGGAGGCCACGTCGCTGCTGGACTGGCGCCGCCAGGTAGCGTCACTGTACGCCGAGGTCAGGGCGACCGACGAGCCGCGAGCCGCCCATCGGGTCTGGCAGTCCGGCCGGAACAGGCTGCTCCGCGCTCACCCGCAGTCACCGATACCCGCGGATCAGCGCGAGACCTTCGCCGGCGTGCCGGTGGCGCCCTACGATCCTGCGCTCCGCTTCAGCGCGCGGGTCGATACCGACGTCGCGCCCGCGCGGATCGAGGTCATGACGGGGACCGACGGCACGGTGCCGTTCGAGCGTGCCGGCATGGTGCATCTGGATGGCGTCGGCGACCTCGATGTATGGTGGCTGGCCAGTTATGGTGGCGGCATCTTCCTGCCGATCAAGGACGCCAGGACGGGCGCGGCGACCTACCCGGGCGGCCGGTACCTGATCGACACGGTCAAGGGTGCCGACCTCGGCGGCAGTGACGGTTACCTGGTCGTCGACCTCAACTTCGCTTACAACCCATCCTGCGCCTACGACCCGGCCTGGGCCTGTCCGCTCGCCCCGCCGGGCAACACGGTCGGCGTCCCCGTCAACGCCGGGGAGCTCATGCCCGCCTGACTAAGGCAGGCGCCCGTTCACCGCCAGTGCGTTCCAGCGGAGGGTACGACAGCTGCTGCGGGTGCAGAGACTTGCCGCCGTCCAGGCGCTGCGCAAGCCGGGCACGGCCGCGACTGGAGCTGACAGGGCCCAGGCTCCGCGCGGGGCCGGAGCGATCTGGCTCGTATCGATCCAGCGGCTGCCGGTCCAGTGACCTGTGCTGCCCACCCAGACTCCGCCGAACCCGTCGGCGACCAGCCCGTTGCTGTTTCCGAGACTGCGAGGCGCGACAATTCTGGACCAGCTGCCGGAACTCCAGTGGTACAGCAAGGTTGGCTTGCGGCGGGTCGGCGCAAGCGACAACAGCCACAGGCCGCCACCGGGAGTAGGCGCGATCGTCGGGAACAGGGTTATCCGGTTGTACGGTCCTGGGAATCTCGCCCACTGCGTACCGGTCCACCGGAAGACAACCGGCCGTGCGTAGGTGCGGACGCTGTCCTGCCCGACCAGCCAAACGCGGGTGCGCGAGCCTGCCACTTCCTGGACGTCGGTGGGCACCTGGACGAGATTCCAGCGCACTCCATCCCACTGCCAGAGCACCGTGCAGGCCGGCGCTCCGCCCGTGCAGGCGTTGTTGCCGACTTCCCATGCCGTCCCGTCGGAGAGCACGACGGTCGACCCGACCAGGCCCCCGTTGCTGGACGGCGGGCCGGGTAGCTTGAACCAGGACTGCCCATTCCAGCGAAACTCCTGTCCCGAGAGCTCCGAGGCAGAGCGCACGAAGATCCAGACATTGTCCGGGCCTGTGGAGCTGACGAGGGTCGGCACGGCGGTCGCCGGCATTCCTGGCACGGCGAAGCGGGCCCAACGGCGCCCGTTCCAGTGCAAGACGAGCGGCCTGGCCTGGCGGCTGGCGCTGCGATACATGCCGACCGCCCAGGCATCTCGGCGGCTTGGGGCAGTGACCGATGTCAGGTTCGCGTCGGCCAGGCCGCTGATGTAGGCGAACCGCCACGCCTGATGGCCGACCGTGGCCCGGGCCCGACCGGCGGCCGGCAGTGCAGCTGAGCAGCACGCGACCATCACCCCCAGCAAGATCCCGACCGTTACCGAACGGAACGCGCGCTTGCCCATAACGCCTCGCTTCAACGCCACCCGACCACAAACTACAGCGCTGAGATCGTGTCCGTCCCCTCTGGACGAGATTCCGGGCGTGGCCGCTAGCTGAGGGTGACCGGGAGGGTCTCGAAGCCGCGCAAGAGCAGCCGGTCACGGCGAACCGGTTCGGCCGCCGGAGCGAGCCTGGGAAAGCGAGCAAACAGCCTGCCGAATGCCACCGAGCCTTCGAGCCTGGCCAGGGCGGCACCGATGCAGAAGTGCGCGCCGCCGCCGAAGCTGAGCGGCCCGCCGTCCGGCCGCAGCGGGTCGAACCGGCCGGGATCAGCGAACCGGCGTGGATCCCTGTTGCCCGCGCCGAGCACGGTGATGACATCGGCGCCCGCGGCGATCGGCACGCCGGCCAGTTCCGTCTCGTAACCGATCCGGTTGGTGAGCTGGACCGGCGAGTCGAAACGCAGTACTTCCTCAACGAAAGCCGCTGGGGAGACCGTGCCTTCCCTGACCGCGTCCCCTGCCGGCGGATCGCTGAGTACCACCTGCAGTCCGTTCCCCAGCAGATTCGTCGTGGTCTCGAAGCCGGCGACGAGCAGCAGCGTCAGATTGTGCAGCAGTTCGGCGTCGGTCAGCCTGCCGTCGTCCGAGCCGCTGATCGCCAGGAGGTCGCTGATCAGGTCATCCCGGGGATTGGCGCGGCGTTCCTCGGCCAGCGCAGTGAAATAGGCGAGCAGTTCGGCCGCGGCCGCGTTGATCGCCGGCAGCGTCGCCGGGTCGTGCAACTCGAAGACGCCGGCCACGTCGCGGGCCAGCGGCCGGAAGGCCTCCCGGTCCGCCGCCGGGATCCCGATCAGTTCGCAGATGACGGTCACCGGAAGCAGGTAGGCGAAGTCGTGCATGAACTCCACGGCCGAGCCGTCGGCGCCGCGATCGGCCATGGCGTCGAGCAACTCGTCGGCCATCGCGGCGATCGGCTGCGCGAGGCCGCCGATGCGGCGCGCGGTGAAGGTCCTGGCGATCAGGCTCCTGATCCTGGCGTGCTGCGGCGCGTTCAGGTTCAAGATCCAGTCCGCGGCCTGGACGAACACCGCATTCTGCTGCCAGGCGGGGAAACTCTGGCTCAGGCTGGCTCGGTCTGTGACGTGGAAGCCCGGGTCGCGCAGGACGACGTTGATGGTGTCGTAGCCGGTTACCAGCAGGTTGCCCGGGCCAAGCTCGATGACCGTGCCGATTTCGTGCAGGGCCGCGTAGAGCGGGTACGGATCCGCCCTGCCTTGCGGGGTGGAGAGCGAGTTGAGGAGCTCCATCGCGTCCACTGCACTACTCCGCTACCGGCCGGGCCTGCCGGGCGGCGGACAGCCTGGCATCCGCCGCCCCGTCGAGCATCGTCTCGGAGACCAGGCTGTACGCGATCGTCCACGCCTCCCGGGTTGCCGGGCCGAAGTCGTCGCCCAGCACGGCGCCGAGGGCGCTGATCAGCGCCTGGCCGACGGTCTCATAGTCGCCGACGCGCACCCGGTAGCCGACATGCCTGGCGCCGAGCGCTCGGGTGTGGCCGAGCAGGTCGTCGAGCCGCGGCATCGCCCGCACGATCTCGCCGATCTTCTCCGCGAACCTCGCCTCCTGCTTAGTCAGGTCGGTGCTGAACAAGGCCCGCAGGCCGGGGTCGAGCCTGAACAGCTCCTCGTAGAACCGCGTCGCCATGACGGCCAGCCGCGGACCGAGGCGATCGAACGAGGACTGCACTAGCGTGATCTGCTCTGGAGTCATGCGCCGCTCCCGAGTGCCCGGATCAAATCGGCCCGGCTGCTGACGCCAAGCTTGGCATAGACGTGCTGGAGGTGGTTGTTCACCGTTCGCACGGACAGGTAGAGGCGCTCGGCGATGTCCTTGCTGGCCATGCCGTCGGCGGCGAGCATGGCGACCTCCCGCTCGCGTGCGGAGAGCGGGACCACCGAGGCCGGGGAGAACAGGCCAGGCGTGCTGGCTCCCTCGCATTCGGCCGCGAGTGAGTCCGAACGGCGCCTGGCGGCAGTGGCGGCGCGCTGATCGCCGTCCCGGCCGAAAGCCTCCGCAGCCCCCGCGGCGGCCTCGGCCGCCAGCAGCGAGGCTCCCAGCGCCTCGAAGTCGTCGGCCGCGGCCGCCAGTTCCGCCGCGTCGCGGGCTCTGACGCCGCGGGCATGCCTGGCCCGCGCGGCGACGAGCGGGGAGTCGGACGCCTCGGCCAGCTCGCGCAAACGGTCGGACGCGTCGTGCCCGCTCGTTCTGACCAGGTCGTGCAGCAGCCACGATTCGGCGGTCAGATGCCCGGTCGACGCGGCCTGCGCGGCGGCCGCGACCAGGCGGTCGGCTGCCTCCGCTGGACGGCGGGCGGCCACCGCGGTCCACGCGTCCGCGAGCTCCTGCTCGGGTCCGAGGAATCCGAAGGCAGGCAGGGTGGCGCGCTCGGCGAGCACCCGCGCCGCGGCGTCCGCCTCGCCGAGCATCGCGTGCGCGAGGGCGAGGCCGGACAGGGCGAGCCGTCGCGGGCCGGCGAATCGGTTAGCTTCGGCGAGTCCTGCTGCCTCCGCGTAGAAACGGCGTGCCGTGGCGATCCGACCCTGAAGCGTGGCCACCCTGCCCAGGTTCGCGGCAAACCAGATCTGGGCGATGGGCACGCGGTAAGACGCGACGATCTCCGCCCCGGCCCTGGCAAGCTGTTCAGCCTCGGCGAGCCGGCGGCCTCGGTCAGCGCGAATACCTGATTGACGACGTGGGTGGCGGGATGGGCGATGGCGAGCTCGTCGCCGAGCGCGGCGTGGTCGGTGAATCCAGCTTCGGCCATGGCCACCGCGTCGGCGGTCCGTCCGGTCGTGGCGAGCGCGACGGCTCCGACAATGGCCAGGACGACCGCCGTCCGCCGGTCGCCGCCCTTGATGGGCTCTAGCACGGCTAGGGCCCGGTCCGGCCGCCCCGAGAACATCAGCACCGCTGCCTCATCGGCGATGAGTTCCTCGGCCAGCGGGGCAGACGTGACAACGGCCCGGGCGGCGGCGTTGATCGCCAGCGCTGCCTCTGGCTGGCACAGGCCCCAGTGGGCGTTCTTGCCCCTGATGGCCGCGAGCCGAAGCGCCGTCTGCTCGCTGCAGGGGAGCGACTGCCCGAGCGCGAGTGCCCGGTCGGCGGCGTCGAACTCGCCGAGTTCGTAGAGCGCCTCGCCGAGGAGGAGGGCGCCGACCGCGTCGAGCTGCCCGGCCGGCACAGCCTCCATCAGGCGCCTGACCGTGCGGAAGTCATGCTCATGGCGGGCCAGGTGCGCACCGCGGACCAGGACGCCAGGATCGGGCCGTCCGCCCGCATCCAGCCGCCATACGGCGAGCCGAAGCGCCGCGGGGCCGTCGGCGCCGCCGCCCGCCTCCAGCCGCCCGGCCTGCGCGAGCAGGATGTCACGCGCCCTCAGACTCGGCATGGCGGCCCTGACTACCTCGGCGTGCAGCGGGTGCGCCAGCCGCACCTCGTCGTCGGCGACGGAGATCGTCACCAGGCCGGTCCGCTCCAGCGACTCGAGCACCTCGGCGGGTACCACGGTTTCGAGGTAGCTCAGCTCCAGCGGCTGGCACTGGGCCAGCATTTCCACGACCGAGCGGGCCTGCGATGACAGACCGGCGATCCGCTGCTCGACCAGGTCGAGCAGCCTGCTCGTGCTCGCCAGCCTGGCGTCCAGGTGCCAGACTCCCGACCGCTCGACTAGCGCCCCTGACTCGATCGCGCCGAGTACGAGTTCGCGAACGTAGAGCGGGTTGCCGCGGGTGACCTTCCAGAACTCCTGAGCCGCGCCTGATTCGATCGGGCCGCCCAGGGCGAGATGCAGCAGCGTGTCGAGCTGGGTACGGCCGAGATCGGCGAGGTCGACCCGTTGCAGCCGGCCGTCGCGCCATAGTCCGGTCAGCAGGTCAGGGACCGGCTCCCCGGTGCGCACGGTGGCGATGAGGAAGATCGTCCGCTGCGCGGCGAGATGGCCGAGCAGCGCGAGCGAGGCGGCATCAAGCAGCGCCGCGTCGTCGGCGACGGTCACGAGCCGGCGGCCCTGATGCCGCTGGTCCAGGGCCTTGCGGGTCCGCTCGAACAGGGCCACCGTGTCGAGGTCACCGTCCTGGCCGGTCCGGCCGAGCCCGCCGGCCAGGAGCGTCACCACGGCGCCGAGCGGCAGCAGCGCGGTCGTGTTGCTGCCGACCACGCGCTCGGTCGGGTGCCCGGTCGCCGCGGCCCATTCCCGGCACTCGTCGGCGAGCCTGGTCTTGCCGACCCCGGCCGGGCCGTGCACGAGCAGGCCTGCACAGTCCGCGGCGGCCAGTGCCTGCTCGAACACCTCGAGTTCCGACCGCCGTCCGACGATCGGCCACCGTTGCACAGCGACCACCACGGCATCAGCATGGCAGCACCGAAAGGACAAACCAAGCGCAGGTAGCGGATAGCCGGTCAGGCCGTCACTATGGCCGGGCGCAAGCCGGCGACTATCGCGACGATCTGCCCGGTCAGGTGTGTGGGAATGCCCAGTTCCCGCAACGTGGCGTCCAGATGGGCCGCCGTCAGGTCGAATTGCGCACCGGTGATGCCCAGCGCGCGGTGTGCAGCGGTCAGGTCCGGGCCGCGGTAGCGTTCTGGCCCGCCGAGCGCCTCACCCAGCAACGTGACGACGAAGTTCTGGTGCGGCTCGCTCACGCCATTAGGGAAGATCGGTGCTAGGACGGGATCGGCAAGCAGCCGCGCATAGAGGCCGCCGACTGCGGCCTTGAGCGCCGGTCGTCCGCCGATCGCGGCGTAGATGCTGACGGCCTCTTCGGCCGGGCCGGTGTCGGGCGAAGCTGTCTCGGCCCAGGTCGTGGTGGTCATGGCAGGTCTCCTCGTCGAGGTCGGTTACCTCCACGATCGCGGCCGCGGCCTGGCCAGTGCCTGAGCAATGAGTACTCATTCGCGGGCCTGCACGAAGCGCTCGAATGCCCGGTCGACGCCCGCGCGGTCCCCGGTCGCCAGCAGATCGAGAAGGAGCCCGCGGACGACGGCTACCCCGAGGCGGGCATCGGCCCGCGCCGTCTGCTCGTCGGCACCCGCCGCGACGAGGGCGGCGGTGATTGGCCCTGCCCACGTCTCCACGATTCCGTCCAGGAACTGCTCCGTGCCCGGCCGCCCGAGCAGCGCATGAGAGTACAACTCGAAGAACAGCCTCTCCTGCGGCCATAGCGACGGATCGCTGAGCCGTTGCCATGCCTGTGTGGGGTCGCCGAGCGTGCCGGAGGCCAGCAGCGCGTCCCGTTGTTGCCGCTCGACAGCCTGCGCGACCGCGACAAGCAGCCCTTCGCGTGAGCCGAAGTGATAGAGCAGCATCCGGTGGCTGGTCCCGATCGCCCCGGCCAGCTCGCGCAGGCTCAGGTCCGCGATCCCGGCCTGGAGCGCGTGACTGACCGCCGCGTCCAGCAGCCGGTCCCTGGCTTGCGTTGTGCGCATGGTCGAGTGTACCATCTGGTTCATGAACCATTTGGTACAACAAAAGAACACTGGCCGGCTGTACGTCGAGGCCGGCGGAGTGAGCCAGGCGAGCCCCGATATCGTCTGGGGGCTCCTGGCCGACGTCAGGAAGTACTGTCGCTGGGGGCCCTGGCGTGCCAGCGACTACGGCTATCCGGGCGAGGGGGCACGGGGGGACGACGCGCTGGGTGGCGCCGGGGCGATCCGCTGGCTCAGGTACGGGCGGCGGACGACCACCGTCGAGCGCATCTGCGTGGCCGAGCCGGGCCGGCGGATGGAGTACACCGTGGTGAAGGGCCTGCCGGTGCGTGGCTATCTCGCCGAGGTGACGCTCACCGCGGCCGGCTCAGGAACCAGCATTCACTGGTCGGCGAGTTGGGAACGGACGCTAGGCGGCCGACTCGTACACCGCAAGCTCGTGTCGCTGTATCCGGAAGTCGTCCGGAGTCTGATCGCCGCGGCGGACGAGATAGCCGCTCCCGTCCCGGCCTAACCGCAATGCCGCCTAGCTCGTCTAGCGCTCGACCACGCACGCGCCGCGCACAGCGGCCGGGACATGAGCACCATCAGGGGCTAACGGGTGCGCGGATCCGCGGGGTGGAGCACCACCAGGGGTTCACCGGGTGCGCGGATCCGCGGGGTGGAGCCCCACCAGGGGTTCAGCGGGTGGGCCCTGGCACCACCAGGGGTTCACCGGGTG
The DNA here is from genome assembly GCA_963720595.1 of uncultured Actinomycetota bacterium. Taxonomy (GTDB): domain Bacteria; phylum Actinomycetota; class Actinomycetes; order Streptosporangiales; family Streptosporangiaceae; genus Chersky-822. Next base: position 1,980,465 of record CAVRFY010000002.1, read on the forward strand.
CGCGGATCCGCGGGGTGGAGCCCCACCAGGGGTTCAGCGGGTGCGCCCTGGCACCACCAGGGGTTCACCGGGTGCGCGGATCCGCGGGCTGGAACTCGAGGGCGTGCTGACCGATTGGTGGGCTCAGCTACGCCGGGGGAGAGTAGTCCCGCCCCTATGCGTGCTGCGATGGCTGACGCGATCGCGAGCCGCATAGGGGCGGGCTAACGTCCGCCACTGTCCCTGCATACCTAGACGCTCAGGCCGATTGGCGGGTTTACCGCGGGCCGAGAAATGGATGCGGCGCTAGCTCAGCGGGAAGAAGGCAAGTCGCTTGATCGTCGCATCCGTTCCCACTACCTCCGCGTCACCGCCGATGTAGACGCCTGCGGCGGTCAGGCTGAGTGACGACGCCCAGCCCGCTCCGCGGCCCGTGGTGATGGAGTCGTTGAAGCTCAAGATGGCGTGGCCGTAGCCGGCGTCCGCGGGGTTCACGTCGATCGCCCCGATGCCGTAGTGCTTCTGCTCCGGGCTGTGCACCTTGACGCCGTTGATGTACAGGGCGTGGTCGAGGTTCTTGTTGTGGCCGCCGGTATAGACGACCGGGCCGGTGTCCACCACGGTGAACAGCGAGTCGAAGCCGGTCTCGTTCACGATCAGCGGGAACGGCGTGTTGGGGTCGCCGTTGCTCTGGAACCTGGAGAACGCGTCGCAGAGCGCTCCGGCGGCGCCGAAGGCGTCGAAGCCGCCGCCGCCGCTGGCCGCGATGTCAAAGTAGGTGCCGGTCGGGTCCCAGTCCACGCCGCGGGCCCAGGTGTCGTCGGGGCTGCAGTTGGCTGAGTTGCTCGCGCCAAGGTTCTTAGGGTCGTTCCAGGGATTGACGGTGCCAGCCCCGGTCGCCCCGATGTCCAGTACCGCCACCTCGTCATGGGTCGCGCCGCCGACGGTGGTGAAGTTGCCGATCATCACCGCCTGGGTGTGCTGCGGGTTGATCGCTATCTGGGCCACCTTGGTGACCGTGGTGCTCGTGATAATGCCGGACACCGGCACCTGGGTGCCCTTCAGCGCGCCGGTGACCGGATCGACGAAAGCCAGCGCCGTGGCAGGCGTGCCGCCGATCATGGTGAAGTTCCCGCCGAGCCAGACCGAGCCGTTGACGTAGCCGACGTCGTTCACGATGCACCCGCCGCCGCCCAGGCACACCTTGGGATTGAACGGCTTGAGCGAGGTATCGGTGGTGCTGATCGCGGCGACGCCGCGCCGTCCGACCCCGGCCGCGCCCGGCGCGGTCGCGTACATGGTGAACTTGCCCGCCACGTAGAGGGTGCCCGCGACGTCGGTGGCGATCCCGGTCACGGTCGAGTCGTTGTAAGCGGTCGTGGTGTTCGCCTGGGACGACTTGTAGAACTGCGGCCGCCACGAGGTGTCGACCGCGTTTGTGCTGGCGCTGAACCTGAAGATGTTATGAAAGCCGCTGGTCGTCACCCCTGTGGTGCGGTCGGTCACGCTGCTGATGATGCCGCCGGCGTAGATCCAGTCGCCGATCTGCCTGAGCACCAGGATCCGTCGGCACTTGTTCTGGTCGGCGCCGGTGTAGCACTGGCCACCGGGCACCGAAGGGGTCAGGTCGCTGGGAATGTCAGACGCCAGGCTGGGAATGGGCTGGCCGGAAATGGCAGCCTGCCCGCCGACGGCCGTTGGCGCGGCCAGCGCGGCCTGGCCGGCCAGCCCGGCGGTTCCCAGCAGCGCTCCGGCCGCAAGCCGAATCAACGCACGGCCAAACCCCATTCGATTTCCTCCCCTAGTACCCGCTACATCGGCTAGTACCGCCGCATCGGCGCCGTCGGTCCGCTTACGGTCAGGCGCAGCGATAACACACAATGCATGACGCACCGGACCTTCCTTCGGTTCACTCGCAGGCCGCTTCATATTTACCCGCCAGGTCGCCGGCCGTCACCACGGCGCCGGGACGGCGGCTTCAATCAGGTGCGGCCCTGGTTCAGCCAGCGCCCGCTGCAGCTGTGCGGCGAGCTCGGCGGCGGTGTCAGCCCGGCTGGCCGGCACGCCCAGCCCGGCCGCCAGGGCGGTGAAGTCGATGCTCGGCCCGGACAGGTCGAGCAGGCTGCGGGCGGCCTTTCCGGTTCCGGTCGCCCCGACCCGATCGAGTTCGAGGTCGAGAATCGCGTAGCGGCGGTTGCTGAAGATGACCGTCGTGATATCCAGTTCCTCCCTGGCATGCGTCCACAGTGCTGAGATCGTGTACATCGCGCTGCCGTCGGCCTCGAGCGCGAGGACGCTGCGGTCCCGGCAGGCCAGCGCGGCCCCGGTGGCCAGCGGGAGCCCCTGGCCGATCGCGCCGCCGGTCAGCGTCAGCCAGTCGTGCGGGGGAGCGCCCGCCGTCGCGTCGGCCAGCCACAAGCCTGAGGTGTTCGCCTCGTCGCAGACGATCGCCCCCTCGGGCAGCAGCGCGCCGATGACCGCGGCCGCACTCTGGCCGGTGAGGTCGCCATCCGGCAGGCCAGGGCGCTCTGGCTGCTGCGGCACTGGCTTGGCGTCCGGCACCACGAGATCGGCGAGCGCCGCGAGCGCCGCCGCCACGTCATCGCCCGGCTCGGCGAGCGTGTGCACGGTACAGCCATGGGGGACGAGCGAGCTTGGCTGGTCCGGGTAGGCGAAGAAGGAAACTGGCGCCCGGGCCCCGGCCAGGATCAGGTGCCGCGTGCCGGCCAGCTGCGCGGCCGCGAATTCGGCCAGGTAGGCCAGCCGCTCGACGTGCGGCAGGCCGGCCCCGCGCTCGAGCCTGGCTGGGAAGGTCTCGCACAGCATTCGGGTCTGGGCCGCGGCGAGGCGGCTCGCCGCCTCCAGGCCGCTGCGCCGCAGGCCCGCGCCGCCGAGCAGGATCACGCACGGCTCGCCGGATGCCAGCGCGGCCGCTGCACCGCGGAGCGTCTCCTCTGCCGCCGGCGGGGCCACGCGGACTGCGGCGGGCGGGGCGGGCTCGGCGCCAGGCGACCACGACACGTCGGCGGGCAGGATGAGGGTCGCGACCAGGCCAGGCGGAGTCAGCGCGGCGGCGATTGCCTCGGCGGCGTCCGCGGCGAGGTCGGCGGTGCGGGCAGTGCGCCTGACCCACCCCGACACGGTCCAGGCCATCGCGTCGATGTCCGACTCCAGCGGAGCGTCGTAGCGCTTGTGGTAGCTGGCGTGATCACCGACGACCGCCAGCAGCGGCGTGCCTGCGCGCCGCGCGTTGTGCAGGTTCGCCAGGCCGTTCGCCAGGCCAGGTCCCAGGTGCAGCAGCGCTGCTGCCGGCCTCCCGGTCATCCGGCCGTATCCGTCCGCCGCCCCGGTCGCCACCCCCTCGAACAGGCACAGCACGCCGCGCACTTCGGGCACCGCGTCCAGGGCCGCCACGAAATGCATCTCCGAGGTGCCCGGGTTGGCGAAGCAGGCGTCCACGCCGCTGCCGGCCAGCGTGCGGAGCAGAGCTTGCGCGCCATTCATGCGGTGCCTCCATCAGGTTTCGTGGCGGGCGCGTCACCCGCGCGTGCCAGGGCATGGCGGCAGCCGCCCGGAGACTATGCCCGAACCTTAACGGTCCTGCCCCGGTCTGGTCATCTAGCGGCAGGCTGGCCGGACCTGGGCTGTTGCCGGGGTACTGGCGACTTTGATTTACTTCGCGAATGCGCCCACCGCCGCCGGTCCCGACGAGCTCGGGACCGGCCGCCAGGCGGGTCGCCGGCCGGGCGGACCTGACAATCCCGCGGGTCGCGCTCGGCTGCGGCAACTTCGGCGGGATCGGCTCCGAGCCCGCGTTCTTCGGCCGCGGGCTCAGTCAGGACCAGGCATTTGAGCTGATGGACGCCGCCTGGGAGGCGGGAATCACGGCGTTCGACACCGCCGACGCCTACGGCGGCGGGCGCAGCGAGGAAGCGATCGGCCGCTGGATCCGAGCACGCGGGGTCTGGCCGCAGCTCACGACCAAGACGTTCAACCCGATGCGGGACGGGTCCGATCATGGCCTGCGGCCGGAACGGATCGCGCGGCAGCTGACCGCCAGCCTCGAGCGGCTTGGCGTCGATCAGGTGGAGCTGTATCTGGCGCACGACTTCGATCCTGACGTGCCCGTCGCCGATACTTTCGGCGCGTTCGAGGCAGCGCAGGCCGATGGCGCGATCCATGGCTACGGCGTGAGCAATTTCGATGCCGCGCAGCTCGCGGCAGCGCTCGCGGCGGGCAAACCGGTTGCCATCCAGAACGGCTACTCGCTGCTCGAGCGGCGGGATGAGCGCGAGCTGCTGCCGCTTTGCGCCCGGGCCGGGATCGGGTACCTAGCATTCAGCCCGCTGGCTGGCGGCTGGCTGACCGGGAAGTACCGCCGCGGTATGCCGTTCCCTTCCGGATCGCGGATGACCCAGCGATCCGAGCCCTACCAGCAGTACCTAGCGGACCGGACGTTCGGCGCACTCGAGCGACTCGAGGTGATCGCTGCGGACCGGGGCACCTCGATGGCGGGGCTGGCGCTGGCCTGGCTGCTCGCCGACGAGCGGGTTACCCAGGTCGTCGTCGGCCCGGGCCGACCCGAGCAGCTAGCCCCTCTCGGCGAGGCGATCGGGCATCCGGTGACTGACTCGGAACGAGCCGAGATCGAAGGGATCTTCGCGTGATCGAGCTAGACACCATCGAGGCGGCCCGGCAGCGGATCGCCGGCGCCGCTATCAGGACGCCGCTGGTCCGGTTGCACCTGGCAGACGCTCCGGCCGAGATCTACCTCAAGCTGGAGAACCTGCAGCCGATCAACTCGTTCAAGATCCGCGGCGCGATGAGCGCGGTCCTGCTCGCTTCCGCGAGCGAGCGCGCGAACGGCCTGGTCACTGCCAGCGCGGGCAACATGGCCCAGGGCGTCGCGTGGGCCGCCCGCGCGCTCGGCATTCCCGCCACGATCGTGGTGCCGGACAGCGCGCCGCAGGCGAAGCTGGCGGCGATCGAGCGGCTCGGCGGCCGGGTGCTGAAGCTACCGTACGACGACTGGTGGAACATCCTGGTCACCAGCAAGGTCGACGGCATCGAGGGCATGTTCGTGCACCCTGTGCAGGATCCCGCGGTGATGGCAGGGAACGGAACTATCGGCCTGGAAATCCTGGAGGATCTGCCCGATCCCGACGCGGTGATCATCCCGTATGGCGGCGGCGGCCTGACCGTCGGCATCGCCAGCGCGGTCAAGGCGCTCAGGCCGCAGACGAGGATCATCACCGCCGAGCCGGCCACCGGTGCCGGGCTAGCCGCCGCGATGGCCGCCGGGCGGCCGGCCGACGCGGCCTTCAGCGCGTCGTTCGTCGACGGTGCGGGCAGCAAGCGTGTGCTCGATAGCATGTGGCCGCTCGTGGTGCCACTGGTTGACCAGGCCCTGGCGTTGCCGATCGGCGAGGTCGCCGCGGCGGTGCGCGTGCTTGCCGAGCGCGTCCGGGTGATCGCGGAGGGCGCGGGCGCGTTGGCCCTGGCCGCCGCGCTCTCTGGCCGGGCGGGGGGCGGCAAGGTCGTCTGCGTGGTCTCGGGCGGCAACATCAACCTCGCCACCCTGGCCGAGATCCTCACGTCCGACTCGAAACTGTTACCTAATACCAAATAGCACCTCTTGCACTGCTGTGCGGCCCGGTGGTTTGATCAGCGGAACAAATTCGGACGCTGGGGAGGGGCGAATTTGAGTTTCCGCATCGTCCGCATCGCCCACGCGAGCTGGCGCCCGGCATCGATCACGCCCTATTCGCCGACCTGGCCAGGCAGGATAACTGCACGGTCTGCCGTGCCCCTCCGGGAACCGAGATCACGCTAGCGGCGAGCCTGGCGGCTGGTTGGCGCGATCCGGGCAGTCGGCTAACTCCGAGAAATATTCAACGCGGCAAGTGGAGGCGACGTCCATGAATGGACGCAGGATTATCGCGGCATCGGTGCTTGGCGCACTGGTGGTCGCGGGCTGCGGCAGCAGCAAGAGCGGCGGGACCAACGCAGGCGGCGGCAGCAAGCCCTGTGTGGCATCGATCGGCTTCGAGGGCCCGATCACCGGACCGGTGGCCGTGCTCGGCAAGGAGCAGCTGGGCTTCGCTCAGCTCGCACTATCGATGGACAACAAGGCCAACAAGACACAGATCAAGATCGTGCAAGGCGACACACAGCTGGACCCAGCGCAGGCGACCACGGTTACCCAGCAGTTCACTTCGAACGCGTCCATCCTCGCCGTGGTCGGCCCCGCTGGCAGCCAGGAGGTTGAGGCGGTTGGCCCGCTGTTCGCGCGCGCGGGCATAGCGTTCATCTCGGGGTCGGCGACAAATGTCACGCTCACCCAGGGCAAGTACCCCACGTTCTTCCGAGTGGTCTCGAACGACCGCGTCCAGGGAGCGAATGACGCGAACTACATTGTCAAGAACCTGCACCCCAAGGCGGTCATGATCGTCGATGACCAGGAGGTCTACTCGACCGGCCTGGTCGGGTACATGACGCCGATTCTCACTGCTGCCGGGATCAAGGTCGATCATGAGTCGGTCTCGCAGAAGGTGACTGACTTCTCCTCGCTGGTCACGAAGATCACGCCCGCGACATCGGTGGTCATCCTGCCGTGGCAGGTGGCCGCCAACGCGCAGCAGTTCGGACGCAACATCGCCCAGCAGCACAAGAAGGCCGTGATCTTCGGTACCGACGGCCTGTTCTCCCCGGGCACCTTCTCGATCAACGGCTCTTACGTCTCGGCCTTCGGCCCTGACATCACCTCAATTCCCGCCGACGCGTCACTCGTAGCGACGGCCAAAGCCAAGGTCGGCACCTTCGGCACGTTCGGTCCGCCGATCTTCGCCGCGACCCACGTGATCGACGAGGCGATAGCGTCCGTTTGCAAGGCCGGACAAACGCCGAGCCGCGCCAACGTGCTGGCCGCGATCAAGCAGACGAACGAGCCGACATCGATCCTCGGCCAGCCGATCAGCTTCGACTCGCACGGGGACAATGCCCACGGCCAGTTCTTCCTGTTCAAGATTGACTCGTCCGGCAAGTACAACTTGATCCCGGGCTGACCGCCCGGATCGACCTCGTCGCCTGGATGACGCGCCGGCCTCCGGCGCGTCATCCAGCGGCCCGAGCTACGGGCGGGACTCGCACCTGATGGCCTTCTTCTTCCAGGAGCTGGTTAACGGCATCACCGTCGGCGCGCTTTACGCGCTCGTCGCGCTCGGGTTCTCGATGGTCTACGGCGTGCTCAAGATGCTGAACTTCGCGCACGGGGACCTCTACATGGTCGGCGCGTTCGTGGGCTACTTCGTGCTCCAGTGGTTCGGCGGGGCGAGCGCGCTGACGATCCCGGTTCCGCTGCTGCTGGTGATCATGTTCGTGCTGGCGGCGCTGGTGACCGGGGGCCTCGGCGTAGCGATCGAGCGGTTCGCCTACCGGCCGCTGCGGCACTCGCCAAGGATCGCGCCGTTGATCACCGCGATCGGCATTTCCTTCTTCCTGGAGAACGCGGCGCTGCTCCTGTTCGGCGGCCAGTTCAGGATCTACAACACCCCTGACTTCATCCCGTTCTCCTCCGGGTTCAGCATCGGCTCGGTCAGCATCGACGCCGTGCAGATCATGGTCATCCTGCTCGGCCTCGCGCTGATGACCGGGCTGCGGGAGCTCGTGGTGCGGACCAGGCTAGGCAAGCAGATGCGGGCGGTGGCCACCGACACCGAGGCGGCCGAGATGCTCGGGATCAACGTGAACCTCACGATTGCGGCGACCTTCTTCCTGGGCTCCGCGCTCGCGGGCGTGGCCGGGGTGATGGCCGGGCTGCTGTTCAACCAGGTGACCGCCACGATCGGGTTCCTGGCCGGGCTCAAGGCGTTCACCGCGGCCGTCGTGGGCGGGATCGGCTCGCTGCCCGGCGCGATGCTCGGCGGCCTGCTGATCGGCATTGCGGAGTCGTTCATCACCGGCTACCTCTCCTCGACGTTCACTAACCTGCTCGTGTTCGCGCTGCTGATCGTCGTCATGCTGATCCGGCCGCGCGGGCTGCTCGGCCAGGTCCAGTTGCAGAAGGTATGACGTCGTCGTGAGCCAACAGCCGCTGCCGCCGCCCGCCGGACCCCAGGTCGGAGCCGACGAGTGGGTCGCCAGGCAGCAGCACCGCCGCGAGTACCTGCCGTCCTGGCTGGGCAGGGCGCAGCGGGCCGGTGAACGAATCGGCTGGTGGCCGAAACTGGCGGCGGCTGGCCTGGCCGGCCTGGCGTTGCCCGTGCTCGGCCTCGGCCCATTCCAGCTGCGGGTGGGGGTCGACGCGCTGGTGATCGCCCTGCTCGCGGTGGGGCTGAACATCGTGGTGGGCTGGGCCGGCCTGCTCGACCTCGGGTACGTCGCGTTCTTCGGCTTCGGCGCCTACGGCTTCGCCCTGTTGTCCTCGAGCCAGATCGGCAGCCAGGGGATCCATTTGCCATCGGTGCTGGCGGTGCCCATCGTGATGGCCGCCGCCGCGGTGCTCGGGCTGATCGTCGGCTGGCCGTCGCGCCGCCTGATCGGCGACTACCTGGCCATCGTCACGCTGTTCTTCGGCGAGGCCTTCGTCGAGTTCACCAACAACGTCGCACCGAGCAAGTTCGGCGGCCCCAACGGGATACCCGGCGTCGACCCGATGCACTCGTTCGGAATCCAGCTCACCACCGACGCGGGTTATTACTACCTGCTGGTCATCGTGCTCGTGGCGACGATGGCCGTGCTGCGGCTGCTCGAGACCTCCCGGACCGGCCGGGCCTGGCAGGCCGTGCGGGAGGACTCGCTGGCGGCGGCCGCGATGACGATCCCGGTCAACCGGGTGAAGCTGATGGCCTTCGCCTTCGGCGCGATGGTCGCGGCACTGGCGGGCACGATCTTCGCTGCGCAGCAGATCAGCGTGTTCCCGCTCGACTTCGATACGCCGATCTTGATCCTGGTCTACGCCGGCCTGATCCTGGGCGGCGCGGGCAGCATCGCGGGCGCGGCGACGGGCGCGATCGTCGTCATGGTCATCTATGACGGGTTGCTGCGCAGCCCCGCCGAGTCCGGCTACATTTTCTACGGCCTCGTCCTGCTGACCCTGATCGTGAAGCTGCGGCCCTGGCGCAGGCTTGGCCTCGTCCTGCTCGCACTGGTGGCCTTCGGCCTCGCGGTGCACGCGATCGTCGGAGCCCTCTCGGCGACGGCCACGGCAGGCGGTCCGCAGTCGGGCGGCTGGATCGCCGCGGTGCTGCGGCAGTGGGTGGTCGTCCCGGCGAACCCGGTGGTGCCCGGTAACTGGGGGTTCGTGCTCCTGATCTGCCTGCTGATCACCCTCGTCCAGGTCAAGGGCCGGTGGCGGACGATCCTGCTGGTACCGACTATCTACCTGGCGGCGTGCGTGTGGGAGGCCAGGCTTGTGGTCGAGTACTCGACGACCAGGCAACTCATGATCGGAGCGATCCTGATCGTGATGATGAACGCCAGGCCGCAGGGCCTGCTCGGGAAGCGCCGCGTCGAGGTCGTCACATGAGCACCGAACCCGTCTCGCTGGGCAAATCCGGAGAACCTGCGGAGCCGCCGCCCCCGCAGCCAGCCGGTCCCGGCGGCGAGAGTGCGCCCGAGCGAGCCGTTCTCGCCCTTGATCGTTTGTCTTTGTCTTTCGGCGGGCTCCGCGCGATCACCGAGCTTGACCTGCACGTCGCCGACCGTGAGATCGTCAGCCTGATCGGGCCCAACGGAGCGGGCAAGACCACGGTCTTCAACGTGATCACCGGCGTCTACCAGCCGACCGCCGGCGACGTCCGGTTCGGCGGGCGGTCGATCGCCGGCCTGCTGCCGCACCGGATCGCCAGGCTCGGGATCGCGCGCACCTTCCAGAGCCTGCGACTGTTCCTGAACATGTCGGTGATCGAGAACGTGATGGCCGCGACCTACGGCAACACCAGGGCGATGCCGTGGGAGTCGATCCTTCGCCTGCCCAGGGCCAGGCGCGAGGAGCGCGAGGTGCGGGCCACGGCAGAAGAGGTGCTGTCCTTCTTCGGCCAGCGCCTTGCGGGTTATCGCTGGGACCAGCCCGCCTACACGCTCTCGTACGCGAACCGGCGGCGGCTGGAGATCGCCCGTGCACTCGCCACAGCCCCGAGGCTGCTGCTGCTCGACGAGCCGGCCGCGGGCATGAACCCGGCCGAGACGCACGAGGTCACCGAGCTGATCTCCCGGCTGCGTGACGAGCGCGGGGTCGCCATCTGCGTGATCGAGCATGACATGCACGTGGTCTCCGGTTGCTCGGACCGGGTGGTCGCGCTCGATCACGGAGTCAAGATCGCCGAGGGCGGATTCGACGCCGTCGCCAACGATCCCGCGGTGGTCGAGGCCTACATGGGCCGCGATCCTGAGGCACTGGCGGGGTCGGGACCAACATCATGAGCACCTTGCTAAGCCTGGAAGACGTCACCACCTACTACGGGCAGATGCGGATACTCGAGGGGATATCGCTGCAGGTGGGCCAGGGCGAGCTCGTCTGCCTGCTCGGCGGGAACGCGTCGGGCAAGTCGACGACGCTGAAGACGATCCTCGGGATCGTGCGGCCGAGGTCGGGCCGGGTGCTGCTCGACGGCCAGGACGCGACCGGGTGGCCGGTGCCGCGGCGGATCGCGAAGGGCATGGCGATCGTGCCGGAGAACCGCAGGCTGTTCGGGCAGATGACGGTACGGGAGAATCTCGAGCTCGGCGCGGTGCTGCGCCGCGGCGCCAAGCTGGACGAGGACCTCCAGCGGATCCATGCGCTGTTCCCGCGGCTGCTCGAGCGCCGGCACCAGCTGGCCGGCACGCTGTCGGGCGGCGAGCAGCAGATGGTCGCGATGGGCAGGGCGCTGATGTCCCGCCCGCGGCTGCTGCTCATGGACGAGCCGTCGATGGGGTTGTCGCCCGCGCTCGTCCAGCAGAACTTCCAGATCATCAAGGAGGTTCATGCCTCGGGGGTCGCGGTGCTGATGGTCGAGCAGAACGCGACGATGGCCTTGTCCATCGCCGACCGCGGCTACGTCCTGTCGACCGGTGAGATCGTGCTGGAGGGCGTTGCCGCCGAACTGCTGCAGAGCGAGGACCTCAAGCGCGCGTATCTCGGCAGGTAACTGCCGGCTGAGCGCGTCGGGGCCGTTGACCAGGCGAACATCTCAGCCTATTTTTCTCTTAATGAGTAATTCTATCGCCGACCTTGCCTCGGCTCACCACGTTCCCGGCTCCGACGACGATTCCGTACCGCCGCCCGTTATGGCCGCCGCGAGGGAGCGTTTCAGTTCGCTCCGCGAGGGCTTCGTGTACCTCGACGCGCCGGGTGGCACCCAGACTCCCGACGAGGTTGCCGCTGCGGTCGCGACGGTGTACCGCGAGTCGAGCGGCAACACCGGCGCCCCGTATGCGACCAGCCGGCGCCTCGAGGCGCTGGTCGACGAGGCGCGCGCCGCGTCCGCGGCCTTCCTCGGCTGCACCTTCGACGAGGTTATTTTCGGCGCCAACATGACCACGCTCAACTTCACGTTGTCGCGCACGCTGGGGCGGCAGCTGGACGCTGGCGACGAAATCGTGGTGACTCGCCTGGACCATGACGCCAACGTGGCGCCATGGCTGGACCTGGCCAGCGACCGGGACCTGCGGGTCGTGCACGCGGACGTGCATGCGGACACCAGCCTGGACCTGGCGGACCTGGAACGCCAGCCTGGGCTCGCGAACGAAAGTGGTGGCCTTCCCCTGGGCGGCGAATTCGACCGGGACGATCGTCGATGCCCGCGCGATCTGTGATCTCGCACATCAGGCGGGCGCGCTGGCGTGGGTCGATGCCGTGCAGTACGCGGCGCACGAGCCGATGGACGTAGCCGCCATCGGCGCCGACATCGTGACCTGCTCTTCCTACAAGTTCTGCGGCCCGCATCTCGGCATCGCGTTCGGCCGAAGGGAGCTGCTCGAGTCCTGGCGGCCCTACAAGGCCAGGCCGGTCTCCCTTGAACCGGTCGGGCACAGGTTCGAGACGGGCACCCTGCCCTACGAACTGCTCGGCGGCCTGGTGGCCACGTACGCCTACCTGGACAGCCTGGGCGGAATGGCGGCGCTGGCCGACTGGGAGCGTCGGCTCGGCGAGCGGATGCTGGCCGGGTTCCCCAAAGGGGCGCGGCTTTACGGCCTGCCGACCATGGCAGGCCGGGTGCCGACGTTCCTGATCAACTTCCCCGGCATCCCGTCCGCTCGGCTCAGCGAGGAACTGGCGGGCCTGGGCTTCGGCGTCTGGAGCCACGGCAGCTACTACGCTCTCGGCCTGCACGAGCGGATCGGCTGGGGCGAGGCGCTCCGGGTTGGCCTGGCGCACTACAACACGCTCGACGAGATGGACAGGTTCAACGAGGCGCTCGGCTCGCTCGTGGCCGGGCACGCGGCGCCGACCGGTGCCGGCGAGACCGGCCAGTCCCGCGGCGAGCAGCGATGACCCACCAGGCGGCCGGCGCCGCGGGCACCGTCGTCCGGGCGGCCGACATCCGAGCCGACGAACCGTGCCCTGGAGCCAGCGTCAAGACGCTGATCCGTACCGGTGGCGGAGAGCCGGGCCTGGACCGGCGCCTTGCGGACCTGGCGCCGGGAGCAAGCCTGTCCGGCGAGTCGGGTCCTGGCGGGCAGATGTGGTTCGTGATCGACGGATCCGGCCAGCTGGAACTGACCGGCCGGGCCGGCGAGCTGCTCGAACCTGACCGGGCGGTCCTGGTCCCGCCGAATTCCCCGTACCAGGCGCTTGCTGGCCACGGCGCGGGCCTGCGGCTGGACATCGTCTCGCTGCCGGCCGCCAGCACCGGCGGCCACCACGGCGCCAGCCAGGACGCGGTCGCGCCGCTGAGCCGGGATTTCGGCGATTGCGAAATCGAGACCACGGGGGACCGGCAGTTCAGGGTCCTGTTCGGCCCTGGCAAGGGGTGCTCGGTCGCCACCCAGTTCGTAGGCGAGATCCCGCCAGGGCGGGCACCGGATCACAGCCACCCCTACGACGAGGTCGTCCTGATCCTGCGCGGCGAGGGGATCGCGCATATCGGCGGAGTCGCGCACGCGCTCGCCGCGGGCACCTGCGCCCACCTGCCGCCCGGTCTCGTGCACTGCCTGGAGAACACCGGGCCGGGCACGATGCGGGTGCTCGGCGTGTTCCACCCCGCCGACAGCCCGGCCGCCAAGCTCGGACAGAGCCGCTAGCGCAGCATCGCCGGTGAGCGCGGCCGCCTGGCAGCGGGCCCGGGCGCGGGCGTCTGGGCCTTGGTGTGCTTCGGGCTGGGAGCGGGCGTCGGAGAAGCGACCGGCGAGGTCGTCGGGCTCGGCGTCGGGCTCGGTGTCGGGCTCGGCGACTTCTTGTGCTTCTTCGGCGGGGGCTTGTAAATCAGCGGCAAGTCGAAGTAGGGGTTGGTCGGCGGGTAGACGAAGGACTTGGCCCGCAGATGGAGCCGCAGGAACGTCAGCTGCCAGGTCGCGCCGGGAGCGTTGTCGCCGAACATCTGGCCGGGGACGGCGAGGGCGCCGTTAACCTCGCGGTAGTCCGCTCTGGAGTAGATCATGGCGCCGCTGCCGGTCGGGGCGATCGGGTTGAAGACCGACACGTAGCCCGCCAGGCGCGGCGTGTACCCGGCGAAAGCCGCGTAGTACCCGCCGTTGGCCGTTCCGGTCTTGGCCGCCGCCGTGATCCCGATGCCGCGGTTGGACGCGGTGCCGCCGCCGCCAAGCACTCCCTGCAGCACGTAGTTGGCGGCATCGGCGACGCTGGCGGCGATCACCCGGTGGCAGTGCGGCTGCTCGACGGGAAGCGGCTTGCCGTCGCTGCCGGTAATCGCCCTGATCGCGATCGGCCTGCAGTAGACGCCGCGCGCGGCCAGCGTGGCGTACGCCGCCGCCATGTTCATCGGGGACACGTACACCGAGCCGAGCGTGAACGACGGGTAGTTGTCGGCGGACAGGTCACCGTGCCGCACGCGAGCGTCACGGTGCAGCAGCGAACTGCCGTCGGCGCGGGTCATCCCCATGCTCGCCGCCGTCCGCACCACGTCGCACAGTCCGACCCGCTGCTCGAGCGTGGCGTAGAACGCGTTGATGGAGGCCGTAGTCCCCTGGTAGATCGTGTAGGTGGCCGCGCCCTGCGGGCCCTCGGCATTGATGACCGTGAACGGCGGGACGTAGCCCCCGTGGCAGTTGTAGTAGGGACCGACCGTGGTCGGGGATTTCACCTTCAGGTGATAACCGAAGGGAAGGCCCTTCTTCAGCGCGGTCACCAGCGTGAACACCTTCGAAGATGATCCGGTCTGCACGCCAGCGCTGGCCCCGTAGCGCGTGTTGACCGCGTAGTCCACGGTGGTGCGGCCGGTGCCCGAGCCGAACCGCCGGTTGATGGCTATCGCCCTGATGTAGCCGGTGCCCGGCTGGATCAGGACCTCAGCGTCGGCGTTGTGGCCGGGGTTGTAATAGTTGGAGGTGGCAGGCTCGACGAAGTTGACGGCGTAGTTGGCGGCCTTCTGATCCTGGGTGCCCATCGTCGTGTGAATGGTCATACCGCCGGTGAAGTTGAGGGCGTGCCACACCTTGGCATAGGCCGGATCGTGTCGCATGACCGCGAGCACGTAGTCGCAGAAGAAGGCCGCCGTCTTGGCCGCCGTGCTGATGCACCCGGTCTGCAGCGGGATATAGGAGATGTGCAGCCCGAGCGGCAGGCTGGCGGCTTGCGCCTCGGCCGCCCAGGAGATGTAGCCGAGTTGCGCCATCCTGGTCAGGACGAGGTTGCGCCTGGTCTCGGAGGCCACCGGGTGGAGCAGCGGGTCGTATGCCACCGGATTCTTGACCAGCCCTGCCAGCATGGCGGCCTCGGCCAGGGTCAGCTTGCTCGCGGAGGTCGAGAAGTAGAACCGGGAGGCCACCTGGATGCCGTAAGTCTGGTTCTCGAAGTAGGCCGCGTTCAGGTAAGCGGCGAGCAACTCGTGCTTGGTCATCTCCCGCATGACGTTGGCGGCGATCCGCAATTCGCGCACTTTCCTGGCGATCGTCTCGGCCGCGCAGGCCGCGGCCTGCGCCTTATCCGGCGCGGTGAGGATGCAGGCGTTCTTGACGTATTGCTGTGCGATGTCAGATCCGCCCTGCGTCCCGGCGCCGGACAGGGTGGTAGTCAGCGCCCGTATCGTCCCGTGCAGGTCCAGAGCGCCGTGCTGGTAGAACCGGGAGTCCTCGATCGCGATGATGGCGTCGCGCATGGCCGGGGCGATCTGCGCATAGCTCACCGGAACGCGGTACTTGTTGCGCGGATAGTAATAGGCGATCAGATGGCCGTGTGCGTCGACAATTGCCGACCGGGCCGGCAGCTGCCCGAGGCCCGCGACGGGCAGGTCGTTGAAGGTCTTGGCCGCGTCGCTGGCGGCGACCCCGGCGGCCCCCAGGATAGGCAGGGCTGTCGCGGCGGAGAGCAGGCCGGCGCCGAGCGCGATAGCGGTCAGCAGAATTATCGTTCTGCCTCTGCCATAACGGCCCACCTTGCGCACGAAATCAATGTATCCTCCGGGCCCACTTTTGCATAAGTAGCGAAAAACCCGTAAATGCGTAAGCCGAAGGGCCGCGTGCTGTCGGCCAGGCTGTCTCTGACCCGGCCGGGCCGGGGCTCAGCGCAGGGCGCGGGCCACGATCTCTTGCGCCTCGTGCTGGATCGCGGCGAGGTGGTCGGGGCCGCGGAAGGACTCCGCGTACAGCTTGTAGACGTCCTCGGTGCCCGATGGGCGCGCGGCGAACCATCCCGAGGCGGTGACGACCTTGAGCCCGCCGATCGGCGCGCCGTTGCCCGGAGCCGTGGTCAGGGTTGCGGTAATCGGCTCGCCGGCAAGGTCCGCCGCGGTGACCTGCTCGGCTGAGAGCGCGGCGAGCGCCGCCTTCTGCGCCTTGGTCGCCGCTGAGTCGATGCGCGCGTAGGCCGGCGAACCGAACCGGCCGGTGAGGTCACGGTACAGTTCGCTGGGCGAGCGCCGCGTGACGGCCGTGATCTCGGCGGCCAGCAGGGCCAGCGTGATCCCATCCTTGTCCGTCGTCCACACCGAACCGTCACGTTGCAGGAACGAGGCGCCCGCGCTCTCCTCGCCGCCGAAAGCGACCGTTCCGTCCAGCAGGCCGGGGACGAACCACTTGAAGCCCACGGGGACCTCTAGCAGGCGCCGGCCGAGCCCCTCGGTGACCCGGTCGATCATCGACGAGCTGACCAGCGTCTTTCCGACCGCGGCAGCGGCCGGCCAGCCGTCCCGGTGCCGGTACAGGTATTCGATGGCGACGGCGAGATAGTGGTTAGGATTCATCAGCCCGCCGTCGGGGGTGACGATGCCGTGCCGGTCGGCGTCGGTGTCGTTGCCTGTCGCGATCGTGAATTCGTGCTGGCGGGCGATCAGGCTGGCCATGGCCGACGGCGACGAGCAGTCCATCCTGATCTTGCCGTCCCAGTCCAGCGTCATGAACCGGAAGGTCGGGTCCACCTCCGTGTTCACCACGGTCAGATCCAGGCCATATCGATCGCCGATCTCGCCCCAGTACGCGACGCTAGCCCCGCCGAGCGGATCGGCGCCGATCCGCATTCCGCTGGCCCTGACCGGCTCGAGGTCGACCACCTGGCCTAGCGATGACACGTAGGCGGCGAGGAAGTCGAACGTCCCCGTGGTATCCGCGGCCCTGGCCCGCCCGTACGGCATCCGGCGCACTCCGGCCAGGCCCTCCGCGAGCAGCGAGTTCGCCCGGTCACCGATCTTGCTCGTGATGTCGGTGCCGGCCGGGCCGCCATCGGGCGGGTTGTACTTGAAGCCGCCATCCGACGGCGGGTTGTGCGACGGCGTGACCACGATCCCGTCGGCGCGCGGCCTTATGCCCGACGCGTTGTGCGCCAGGATGGCCCTGGACACCGCCGGTGTCGGGGTGTAGCCGCCGCGCGCATCGAGCAGTACCCGCACTCCGTTGGCCGCAAGTACCTCGAGCGCGCTGACCTGGGCCTGCTCGGAGAGCGCGTGGGTGTCGACGCCGAGGTAGAGCGGGCCGTCGATCCCCTCGCTCACCCGGTACTCGCAGATCGCCTGAGTTGCGGCCAGGATGTGATCTTCGTTGAACGTCGCTGTCAGCGCCGATCCGCGGTGACCCGAAGTGCCGAACGACACCCGTTGGGCGGTCTCGGCGGGATCGGGGTGCAGCGCGTAATAGGCGGTCACGAGCTTGGCGACATCCACCAGATCCTCAGGAACGGCCGGGCTGCCCGGCACGCGGACTGACCATGTCTTCATACTGACACGCGCGACGAGTCACCGGCCGCGCGGGCCAGTCGCGACGTATCCAAATTCTTCATTTGCGCTGATCAGTCCGGCATTATCTGACTGGTCACTATCCGGCATAAATGGGGAGCGGGCACGGCCAGAATCGTCGGCTGGACGGTCCCGCGAACGAGCGCGAGTATCGTTCCTTCAGAGCGGAAGCGGGGCGAAAGGATTGAGCATGATCAAGGGATTCAAGAATTTCCTGATGCAAGGCGACCTGATTACGATCGCAGTGGGATTCGTAGTTGCCATCGCGTTCAGCACCCTGATCCTGGCCTTCACCAGCAATGTGATCACGCCGCTTGTCAACGCGGCGGGTGGCGGGGGAGCGGCGGGCAAAGGTCTGGGATGGACGATAAACGGCCAGCGGATCAACCTGGGGGCCGTCATATCCGCAATCATCTACTTCATCATCTTCATGGCAGTCATTTACTTTCTCATCGTCGTCCCTTACCGGGCCTATATGCAGCGCCGCGGCGCGACCGTATTCGGCGAACCGCCGCCTACCAGAACCTGTCCCGAGTGCAAGTCAGACGATCTGCCCGCGGATGCCACGAAGTGCAAGTACTGCGCTAGCCAGTTGCCCGCCGCCCGCTGACCGCGACGGCGATTTCTTGCCAGCTTCCTGGCGCCAGCGTCCATAGCCTGCCAGCAACGGCAGTGGGCTGGCGAGGTGAGCGATGGCGGGACGCGGCGAGACTGGCGCTGTGATCGCGGTGAGCCCGCAGGTAACTCATGCGCCGGGCCGGTGGGTGCCTGCCTATGCCGCGCTGGCCGTGATCTGGGGGCTGTCGTTCCTGTTCATCAAGGTGGCCGACCGTGCCTTCGCGCCGGTGCAGGTCGCCTTCGGGCGCGTCATTCTCGGCTGTGCCGTCGTCTGCGCACTGGCCGCCATCCGGGGCCGGCGTCTACCGCGCAGCCCGCGGGTATGGCTGCATCTCATGGCGGCGGCCGCGCTGATGAATACGGTGCCGTTTACTTTGCTGGCATACGGCGAGCAGCGGATCAGTTCGGTCAGCGCCGGACTATGGAACGCCACGACGCCGCTGCTTGCCGTTCCCGCGACGATCTGGCTGATCCCGGCGGAACGCCCGGGCGCCCGGCGGCTGGCCGGGCTCGCGATCGGATTCGCCGGCGTGCTGGTCCTGCTGGGCGGCGCACCGCGGCTCGGCCCGCAGGCCCTGGCCGGCGACGCCCTGTGCTTCGGAGCGGCGTGTTCTTACGGGGTCGGGTTCCCCTTCACGCGCCGTTTCCTGACCGCCACCAAGTTGGAACCCGTCGTCCTGGCGGCCGGGCAGTTGGTCTGCGCGACCGTGCAGCTGGCCATCGTCACGGCGCTGCTCACTCCGGTGCCTGCCGGGTTCCCCGCTTCCGCCGTCGTCAGCGTGCTGGCTCTGGGCGCGGCCGGCACCGGGCTGGCGTACATCCTGAACTTCAGGATCATCACCGCCGCCGGCGCGACGGTGGCCTCGACGGTCACCTACGTGATCCCGATCTGCTCTACTGCCGCAGGCGCGCTGATCCTCGGCGAGCATCTGACCGCCGTCATGCTGGCAGGCGCGGCGCTGATCATCGGTGGTGCCGCCGGGGCGCAGCAGCGCGGGGTGACGGGAAACTTCCGACGGCGCGAGCGGTAGCAGCCGCCGGACGCGGGTAGTGGGGCGTGCCATGATCCGCCAGTCCGAAACACAAGCGGGCGAGCCAGGCCTACTAGCCAGGCGCGAGCCCGAACACCAGGCAGTGGTGGGCCGACTGGCCAGGGCGTACGCATTCGTCATCGTTGCCCTGCGTTACCTGGTGGTGCTGGGCTGGCTCGCCGCGGTCGTGCTCGCCGTGCACTACCTTCCTTCGCTATCGGCGTCGGGTGGCGTCGGTGACCTGGTGCCCAGCGGGTCGTACGCGCTCCGCGCCGAGGCCGACGCCACCAAGCTGTTCCGGGTCCCGCTGAGCGCTCCCGTCGTCGTCGTGCAGCACAGCCCTGGCCGGCTCCCGCTTGCCGTCCAGGAGAAGGCGGCAAGGAGCGCGATCGCCGTGGACCGCGGCGCAGCGCGGATCCCTGGGCTCGCGGGCGCGCTGCCGGTGTCGAACGCGGCGGGGGTATTTCCCGGATCGCGGCAACGGTCGACAACGATTATCACGTTCCTGTACTTTCGGACCTCGACGTCGATGGGCGCACAGACCACGGGCGGCGAGTTGTTCGCCCGCAGGTACGCCGGTGCGCCGCGCGATCACCTCGCGGGGGTGACCGGCCCGGTGCCCGCGCGGTACGAGCAGGGCCAGATCATCCAGCGCTACCTGCCCTGGGTGGAGGCCGCCACGGTGCTCGCCATCTTCCTGATCGTGGGCTGGCATTTCTGGTCGTTCGGAGCGCCACTGGCCAGCCTGCTATGCGCCGGCGTCAGCTATCTGTTCGCTGTCCACCTCGTGGCCTGGGCCGCTCAGCGGATGGGCGTGACCATCCCGCCTGACCTGGAGCCGGTACTGGTCGTGCTCTTGCTGGGAGTGACCACCGACTACTGCGTCTTCTACCTCAGCGGCATGCGCGCGCGGCTGGCCGAAGGTGTGCCGAGAAAAGAGGCCGCCAGGCTGACCACGGCCGAATACACGCCGATTATCGTGGCCGCGGGCCTGGTGGTCACCGCGGGCACGGCTGCGCTGGTCGTCGCGCGGATTCAGTTGCTAAGGGCATTCGGGCCTGGCCTCGCGCTCACCGTGCTGACGGCGATGGCCGTGTCGGTCACGCTCGCTCCCGCGCTCATCGCCATCTTCGGCGGCCTCCTGTTCCGGCCGGGCTCAGGCCGGCTGCGCAAGGCCGGCCTGGGCAGGGACGGCACGGAAGCGCCGGACCAGGCCCGGCCGCGCCGGTGGCTGCCGGGTGGCAAGACCGTGGCCGAGCATGGCGCCCGGCTCGCGGCCACCCGGCCGGTGGCGCTGCTCATCATGGCGGCGTGTCTGGCCGGGCTGGCGGTCGCTGCGGCCAGCGCGGCCGGCCTCCGCCTGGGCTCGCCGCTGATCCGCGAACTGCCCGCCAGCGCCGAGGCCGCGCGCGCGGAGTCGGCGGCGTCTCGCGGCTTCGTCCCCGGCATCCTGTCGCCGACCGAGGTGCTGGTATTCGGGCCGGGGGTAGCCGACCGCGCCGGTCCGCTGCGGCGGCTGCAGCACGCGATCGCCCGACAGCAGGGAGTCGCCGGGGTCGTCGGCCCGTCGGACCTGCCGGTGCAGACCAGGGCGCTGAACCTGATGGCGGCCCGCGACGGGAACGCGGTACGGTTCGCCGTGGTCGAGCGAACGGACCCGCTCGGCGCCGCCGCTGTCGGCCGGGTGCGCGGGCTGGAGCGAGCGCTGCCGGAGCTGGCCAGATCGGCCGGGCTGGCCGGTGTCAGGTTCGAGGTGGGCGGCGAGACTGCGCTGACGGCAGAGGCGATCGATGCGACGAGCGCCGACATGCGGCGGATCGCGGTTGCCGTGCTCGCCGTGACCTTCGTCCTGCTCGCTGTGTTCCTGCGTGCCTTGCTCGCACCGGTGTACCTGCTCGCGGCCAGCGTGCTGGCACTGCTCGCAGCGCTCGGCGTCAGCGTGTGGATCTTCCAGGACCTGCTCGGCTACGACGGGCTGGTGTACTTCGTGCCCTTCGCGGTCGGGGTGCTGCTGGTGTCGCTCGGCTCGGACTACAACATCTTCGTCGTAGGGCGGATCTGGGAGGAGGCACGCCGCAGGCCGCTCCGCGATGCGGTCGCGGTAGCCGCGCCCCGGGCATCTCGGGCGATCACGACCGCAGGCGTCGCGCTGGCCGCGAGCTTCGCCGTGCTGGCCGTGATACCGCTCGACCAGTTCCGTGAGCTGGCGGCGGCCATGGCGTTCGGGGTGCTCATCGACGCCTTCGTGGTGCGCTCGCTGCTGGTCCCCGCGATGGTCGCGCTGTTCGGCCAGGCGGGCAGGTGGCCAGGCGGCCGGTCCGCGCCGCGATCGCGCTGAGCGCGCCGGACTGCGCTTGGTGCCGCAGTTCACGACAAAAGACCCTACCGCGCACTGTCACAGTCGGCTGAGGTGGAACTCACAGTCGGCGCTGCCGGGCCAGCGTCAGGAACGACCGGGCTGAGCGCGTCTGTGCGCGCCGTGGGGATTGCAGTCGACCCCGCGACCGGCGGGTACCTCCGGCGGCATTACCGTCAGCAAGATCGTGGCGCGCGTCCTCGCGTACCGGCAACCAGGCGAGATCGTGCTGATGCACGGCGGCTCGGACAGCGGTGACGGTTCTACCCCCGACGCCAACGCGCTGCCGACCGTGATCAGGCGCCTGCGCGCCTACGGCTACTCGTTCGTGACCATGGACTACCTGCACGGTTTCGGCTCGCTCGCCAGGAGGGTGGACGGAAGTGTCTACTCCTTCGGGGCGGCCGCTCATGGCTCTGATTCGGGCAAGCTTGGCCCCGGAGTGACTGCCGTCGCCATCGCCACCGATCCCGCCACCGGCGGTTACTGGATACTGAAGTCCACCGGTGGAGTAGACGGCTTCCACGCGCCCTGGCGTGGCTCGCTGGCCGGGAAGATCCCGGCGGGAGCGACGATCACGGCGATCGCGGCCGGCCTGAACGGCGGCTACCTAATACTCAGCTCCAACGGAACCGTGCATGCGTTCGGCACGCCGTCGTATGGCTCGGACGCCGGCCGCCTCGGGTAGCGGTGAACAGGGCCGGCCAGGACGCTAGACGCGTGCGCTACGTCGCCAATACGGTTAACGTGCGGGAATTTGCTTCTAGCTAAGGGGTTGACCGCAAGTGACCGAATCTACTCATGCGCCGACCGCGGTCATCGAGGCCGAGGTACGGGAGGGAACGTACGGGGCCAAGGTAGCCGCGGTCGAGCCGGGCGGCGCGGAGTTCATCCCGCTTGGTGACCGGCACGGCAAGCCGTATCAGCAGTTCTGGACCTGGGTGTCGCCGAACATGGAGTTCGCGACCATCTTCGTCGGCGTCATCGGAGTCTGGTTCTTCGGCCTGTCGTTCTGGATGGCGGCCCTAGCCGTCGTGCTCGGGTCCGGGCTCGGTTCGCTATCCATGGGTGCGCTCGCGGCGCGCGGACCGCTGTTCGGCGTGCCGCAGATGGTGCTGTCGCGAATCGGGTTCGGCTTCCTCGGCAATGTCCTTCCGGCCGGCCTTAACGCGGTCGTGGCTGGCGTCGGCTGGTTCGCCGTGAACAGCGTCAGCGGCGCGTTCGCGCTCAACGCGCTGCTCGGCTGGAACAGCAAGGTCTGCCTGCTGATCATCGTGGTGCTGCAGATCGCCGTCGCGTTCTTCGGGCACAACCTGGTGCACATGTTCGAGCGGGTGGCGTTCCCGTTCCTGGTAGTGGTCTTCCTGATCGCGTCCGTGGTGATCCTGTCCAAGGCGAACACGGGCGCACCCGCTCACAACAGCCTGGGCGGCTTCCTGATTACCGTCGGCGCGGCGTTCGGCTACGCGGCCGGCTGGAATCCGTTCGCCAGCGACTACACCCGCTACCTGCCGCCTGACACCGACAGAAGGGCCACCGGCCTGTGGGCTGGCCTCGGCGTGTTCTTGTCCTGCGTCCTGCTCGAAGTGGTCGGCGCTGCGGCCGCCACGATCACGAGCCTCGACAAGTACGGCAACAACCCGACGGCCGGCTTCACCAGCCACCTGGCCACCCCGCTCGCCGACGTCACGCTGCTGGCGATTGCGCTAGGCGCCATCTGCGCCAACGCGCTGAACGTGTACTCGGGCTCGATGTCGTTCCTCGCACTCGGGATCAGGCTCCCGCTGTCCCTGCGGCGTGCCATCGTAGCGCTCGCGTTCGGGATCATCGGCTTCCTGGTCGCGCTGTCCGGCCTGCACGACGCCGGCACGAAGTACACCAACTTCCTGCTGGTGATCTCGTACTGGATCGGGCCATGGCTCGGCGTCTTCTTCGCCGACCAGTTCCTGCGCCGGGGCAAGCGAGTCGACGGGCTACTCTTCGACCGCAAGCACAGCCCGTGGGCGGGCTTCGCGGCGATGCTCATCGCCACAGTTGCCTCGATCTACCTGTTCGCCAACCAGTCCGAGTACGTCGGAATCTTGCCCAAGCACGCGGCCAACCTGGGCGACCTCACCTTCGAGGTGGGCTTCGTGCTCGCTGCGCTGCTGTACGCAATGTTCTTCAGGCTCCAGGGCGAGGCAAACGTCGAGGAGGCGCTGCACATCCCCGACGGCCCGGTCACCGCGCCGACGGCCTAGGCCGCGGCGGGCGGCGGCGCCCGGCCAGGTCGCCGCCGGTCACCGCCGTAGGAAAGTGACCTGCTTCCTCGGCGCCGTCCCAGACCACGATGTGCCGGGCCGGGCGCGGCCCGCGCGACGACTTTCCCGCCGCGCAGCACCAGCGTGCGCGGCGCCACCAGGCGCAGCGCGTCGGCCTCGGAAGGCGCGGCGAAGACGACCAGGTCGGCTGGCCCGCCGGACGCGCAGGCCGTAGTCGGGCAAGCCCGAGTGCGGCGGCGGCGTTCACAGTGATCATCTCGATCAGCCGCCGTAGCTCGGCGTCGCCGGACATCTGGCCGAGGTGGACCAGCACGAAAGCGGCCTGCAAGGGATCCCCGTATCCGAGCGGGTACCAGGGGTCCATCACCGAGTCGTGGCCGATGCAGACGTTGACGCCCGCCTCCTGCAGCTGCTTCACCCGGGTGTGGCCGCGCCGGATCGGGCCGGTGTCGAACCGGCCCTGCAGCACCGCGTTGTCCAGCGGGTTCGTCACCATGTGCAGGCCCGCCCTGGCGATGTTGGCGATCAGCCGGTGCGCGTACGCGTTGTTGTAGGAATGCATCGCCGTGGTATGGCTCGCAGTGACCCGGCCCGACATCCCGCGCCTGATCGTCTCGGCGACCATGACCTCGACGAAGCGGGAATGGTCGTCGTCGGTCTCGTCGCAGTGGATGTCGACCCGCAGCCCGTGCTCGTCGGCTAGCGCCATCGCGAACCTGACCGACTCGACGCCATCCTCACGGGTCAACTCGTAGTGCGGGATGCCGCCGACGACGTCCGCGCCGAGGTCGACCGCCTTGCGCATCAGCTCCCGGCCGCCGTCGAAGCCGAGAATGCCCTGCTGCGGGAACGCGACCAGCTGCAGGTCGATCACACCGCGGACCTCCTCGCGCAGGTCGACGAGCGCGCGCAGCGCGCGCAGCTGCGGATCGCAGACGTCGACGTGGCTGCGGACATACTGGACGCCGCAGGCAAGCTGCCAGCGAAGAATCTGCCGCACCCGTGACTGGACGTCCTCGTAGCTCAGGTCGGCCACCCGCTCGGCCCACACGGCGATGCCCTCGAACAGCGAACCTGACACGTTCGGCCGCGGCTGGCCCACCGTGAGTACCGCGTCCAGGTGAATGTGCGGCTCGACCAGCGGCGGCGTCACCAGGCTGCCGGCCAGGTCGATGACTTCGGCAGCGGTGGTGCTCGCCTCGACGGCGACGAGCTTGCCCCGGTCGACGCCGAGGTCGGTGAGGGTATCTTGTCCCGCCACGCGGGCATTGCGAAGAATCAGATCGGCCATCTGGCTATCATTGCGTGCCGCGATCACCCGCGGGCCGGATCAGGCGGCGCGCCGCCAGGCGTCGGCGATCGCGGCGTAGCTGGCCTTTCGCCTGGCCCGGTCCAGGCTCGGCGTGACGACGACGATCTCGTCGGCCTGCGCCTGCTGCCGCATCTCGAGCAGCCGCTCGGCGACGGCCTTCGGCTCGCCGGTCACCATCCGGCCGTCATCGCGCCTGGCGGAGCGGAACTCAACGGACCTGGCGAGCTCCAGCACCTCCTCGGGCCGCAGCGGCTCCCGCCTGCCGCGCCGGATGTTGCGGATCGTCAGCGTCCACGCGGCCTCGAAGTCCAGCACCGCCTGCTCGTCCTCGCTGGCGAACGCGAGCACGGACATCGCCGAGTACGGGGCGCCGTCCTGGTCGCGGGCGGTGAACTCGCGGCGGTACTCCCGCAGCGCCTCGATCGCGATATCGGGGCTCATGTGATGGGCGAATACCGCGCTCATCCCGTTCACCGCGGCGAACCGCGGCCCGTAGGCGCTCGACCCGAGCATGAAGATCTCCGGCCATTCCGCCACGACCGGCGCGACGATCAGCCGAGCGTACGGATGGTCGGCGGGAAACCCGTCGCCGAGGAACGCCAGCAGTTCGGCCACTTGCCGCGGGAACTCGGCGGCCGGATCGTCGACCATGCCGCGGCGCAGCACGTGCGCGGTCAGCGGGTCGGTGCCAGGCGCCCGGCCCAGCGCCAGGTCGATCCGGCCCGGGTACATGGCCAGCAGGGTCCTGAACATCTCGGCGACCTTGAGCGGCGAGTGGTTGGGCAGCATGATGCCCGCCGCGCCAACCCTGATCCGGCCGGTCTGCGCGCCCACGTGGGCGATCAGCAGCTCGGGGGCGCTGCAGGCGAGGCTCGTCATGTTGTGGTGCTCCGACACCCAGTAGCGCCGGTATCCCGCCGCCTCCACCGCCTGCGCGATGCCCACGGCGCCTGCCACCGAGGCGCTGGCGCTCTCGCCGAACTCGATCCCCACGAAGTCGAGCACGGCCAGCGGCAGCGAGGCGTCCACGTCGTTCACCCTCGCTCCAAGGCCGTGCGGCCGCCCGGAATTCCCGCGCTACTTGTCGGGGCGCACCCAGATGTCGCGCTCGTGCATCAGCTCGATCTGCCTGGCGATGACCTCGCGCCGGTACTCCTCATGGGCGTAAGGCGGCCGGTCCAGGTAGATGTTCTTCGGGTAGATCGGCTGTTCGTAGATCAGCTGGTACTGCTCGGTGGTCAGGTCCTTGATCCAGTTGTCCCACTGCGCGCCGGCCCGGAACTTGCGTAGCGCTTCGATGTCCACGGTTCCTGCCACCCAGGAGGAGCCACCGCTGTAGTCGTGCCGTCCGATGATCTGGCCGCGGTAGTCGATGACCGCCGAGCCGCCGCCGAACGTGTCGATCGGCACGTCAGAGTCGGTGTGCAGGTAGTACGTGCCGACGTTGCACGCGATCAGGTACACGTTGTTGTCGAGCGCGCGGGCCCTGTTCTGCACCTCGAACAGGCCGTTGCCCACGTGCGGGTGCGGATAAGGGCCGCGGTAGATCACCTCGGCGCCGTTCATGGCCAGGCCGCGAGCGTTCTCCGGGTACGAGCCCTCGTTGGCCATCAGGAACCCGAGCCGGCCGATCTCGGTATCGGCGACCGGGTAGAAGGCGTCCAGAGTCCTGCCGTACAGCTCGATCCACCGGTCCCAGACGTTGTGCGGCGTCACCGAGTGCTCGACCGGCAGCAGCGGCACCACCTTGTGGTGGCGCAAGATGACCTCGCCCTCCGGGCTGAGCACGAAGCCGACATTGAAGAACCGGCCGGGGAACTCGGGGTGCCTGGCCTTCGCCTGCGCCATCAAGAACACGTTCCACTGCCTGGCCAGCGCGCCGAGGTAGTCGGTTTCCTTGCCGGGGATGTCGATCGCGCACTGCGCGGCGAACGTCTCGTGGTCGAGGTCGAGTACCTCGTCGTTGAATCCCTGCAGCGCGCCCTCCGGCACCGCGATCAGCCGCACGGGCAGGTCCAGGCTGGACAGCCAGGACGCCGCCTTGATCAGGTGCGAGAGGTGCTCGAGGTTCGTGGCGATCTCGTCGCGGTGCCGGATGCCGCGCATGGTGGGCACCAGGCCAAGGGCCTGATAGGGCTCGATCATGATGGATCCCTCCGTTGGGCCGGCGCTCGGGCGCCATCCCCCATGTTCTACCGGCGGCCGGGTGTCCTGTCCGTACTTCGCGCCGGCGGTTTGGTTGCCGTTCCTGGTGCGACAGGCGTTCACGGTTGGAGCCTGTGCACACGGTTGCCATCACCCGGTATACGCCGCAATACTGAGCGGATTGCGACCCGGCCATCGGCCAGATGAGGTCACGCATCGAAAGAACGGGAAAGCCAGAATGAGCATTCTAGGCACCAGGGTCGTCAGGACCGAGGACCCGCGGTTGCTGACCATCGGCGGCACCTACGTGGACGACCTGCGCGAGCCTGAGCTGACGGGGGCGGCCCGGGTCACGTTCGTGCGCAGCCCGGTCGCGCACGCACTGATCACCGGAATCGACGTGGCGGCCGCGAAGGAAGCACCCGGCGTCGTCGCGGTGCTGACCGCCTCTGACCTGGACGATCTGCCGCCACCCCCGCCCGACAGCGGACTCACTGGCACCGAGGGCCTGCCGTTCCCACTCGGCGGTCAGTGGTCCGAGCCACTCTTCGCCGTGGACCGGGTCCGCTACGTCGGCGAGCCGGTCGCGATGGTGATCACCGACGACCGCTACAGCGGCGAAGACGCCGCCGAACTGGTCAGCGTCGACTACGACCAGCTTCCCGCGGTCGTCGGAGTCGAGGGAGCGCTGGCCGACCGGTCGCTGCTGTTCCCTGACGCCGGGTCGAACGTCGCGGTGGCCACGGGGACGCCCGCCGACGCCGCGGCCTTCGACGGCTGCGACGTCGTGGTGGAGCAGACAATCATGAACCAGCGGCTGGCGCCGGTGCCGCTCGAGGGCCGAGCCGCCGCGGCCGTGTGGGCTGACGGGAAGCTGACGTTCTGGGTCAGCACCCAGAACGCGCAAATCGCGCGGTTCATCCTGGCCGGCGCGCTGGGTCTCGAGCCAGGGAGCATCCGGGTCGTCGCCCCTGACGTCGGCGGTGGCTTCGGCGCCAAGGTCGGAATCGACCGGGACGCGCTGCTGGTCGGCTGGGCCGCTAAGCACATCGGCCGCGCGCTGCGCTGGGCGGAGACGCGCAGCGAGAACATGCTCGGGATGACGCACGGGCGGGCGCAGCGACATGTCGTCAAGATCGGTGGGACCAGGGAGGGCCGGATCCTGGCCTACCGGCTCGACATCGTGCAGGACACGGGTGCCTACTCCCGGATGGGCGGCTTCCTGCCGTTCCTCACCAGCTTGATGGCAGCGGGCCCATACGACATCGGTCACGTGGAGACGGCGTATCAGGTCGTGGTGAGCAACGCCACGCCGATCTCCGCGTACCGCGGTGCGGGCCGGCCGGAGGCGACCGCTGCGATCGAGCGGGCGGTGGACCTCTTCGCCGCCGAGATCGGCATGGACCCGGCCGAGGTCCGCAGGATCAACCTGGTCGCCGCGGACAAGTTCCCGTTCACGACGGCGACCGGCGCGATGTACGACACCGGCGAGTACGTCGCCGGGCTCGACAAGGTCCTGGCGGGCGCTGGCTACGCGGAGCTGCGGGCCGAGCAGCAGCGCCGCCGCGCCCGCGGCGACGTGGTGCAGCTCGGCATCGGAGTGGCGAGCTATGTGGAGATCACCGCCGCCGACGCGGACGGCGGGGAGACCGCGCGCCTGGTCGTGCACGACGACGGCACGGTGACGGTCTATACCGGCAGCTCCGCGCATGGCCAGGGCCATCACACCGCCTGGGCGATGCTCGTCGAGGCCGAGCTTGGCATCGCGATGGACAAGGTCACCGTGATCCACGGTGACACCGACCTGATCCCGATGGGCGTGGGCACCTACGCGTCGCGATCGCTGCAGCTCGGCGGCGTGGCCGTCCAGCGGGCCGCGATCGACGTGAAGGACCAGGCACGCAAGCTGGCGGCGGACCTGCTCGAGGCGAGCGAGGCCGACCTGGAGCTTGACGTCGATCGCGGCGTCTGGCAGGTCCGCGGTGACCCGGCGACCAGCCGGACGTGGGCGCAGGTCGCCGTGCACGCGGGCGACGCCGGCCTGGCCGCCGACGTGAACTACACGGAGGGGAAGCCGACGTTCCCGTTCGGTACCCACCTCGCGGTCACCGAGGTCGACACCGAGACCGGGAAGGCCAGGCTGATCCGGCACGTCACGGTGGACGATGCGGGCACCATACTGAACCCGGTCCTGGCGGAGGGCCAGCGGCACGGCGGCATCGCCCAAGGCGTGGCGCAGGCGCTGCTCGAGGAGATGGTGTACGACGCCGATGGCAACCCTGTGACCGGCACGCTGGTCGACTACGCGATCATCACCGCGACCGAGCTGCCCAGCTTCGAGCTGCTGGCGAGTGAGACACCCGCGACCGTCAACCCGCTGGGAGCCAAGGGAATCGGCGAGGCGGGGACGATCGGCGCGACGCCAGCCACGCAGAACTCCGTCATCGACGCGGTCAGCCATCTCGGCATCCGCCATATCGACATGCCACTTACGCCGGCCAGGGTCTGGGCCGCCATCAGCGAAGCGAGGGAGAGCCGGTGAAGGTCACGGTAACGGTAAACGGCAGCGAGGTGGCCGCCGAGGTGGCGGACCGCACGCTGCTGGTGCATTTCGTGCGGGACGTGGCCGGCCTGACGGCGACCAACGTCGGCTGCGACACCAGCTCTTGCGGCGCGTGCACCGTGTTGCTCGACGGCCGTTCGGTGAAATCGTGCACCGTGCTCGCCGCGCAGGCCGACGGCCGCGAGGTTACGACCGTGGAGGGGCTGAGCGACGGTCAGGACGAGCTACACCCCGTGCAGCGCGCATTCCGCGCCGAGCACGGCCTGCAGTGCGGCTTCTGCACGCCGGGCATGGTGATGGCCAGCGTGTCGTTCCTCGAGGAAAACCCGACACCCACCGAGGCCGAGGTCAGGACGGCCCTCGAGGGCAACCTGTGCAGGTGCACCGGCTATCACAACATTGTCCGGGCAGTTCTTGCCGCGGCCAGCGAAAGGCGGCCCAGTTGATTCCCGCATCCTTCACCTACCGGCGGGCCGCCTCGGTCGAGGAGGCTCTGGCTCTCGCGGCCGACGGCGGCGAGGACGCGAAGTTCCTGGCCGGCGGCCACTCGCTGATGCCGCTCATGAAGCTGCGGCTCGCCGTGCCCGAGATGCTGGTCGACATCGGCAGGATCGGTGAGCTGAGCTACATCCGAGAGGATGACGGGCACATCGCGATCGGCGCGCTCACGACCCACGACGACATCGCCAGGTCCACGGTGCTGGCGGCCACGCTGCCACTGCTCGCGCAGGCCGCAGGGCAAATTGGCGACCCTCAGGTCAGGCATTGCGGCACGATCGGCGGGTCGCTCGCGCACTCGGATCCGGCCGCCGACTTGCCCGCCGTCGCACTCGCGCTCGATGCGACGTTCGTGGCCATGGGGCCGTCGGGCACCCGGGAAATCGCGGCGGCGGACTTCTTCCTCGGCCTGTTCGAGACGGTTCTCCTGCCCGGCGAACTGCTCACCGAGATCCGCATCCCGAGACCTGCCTCGGCCGGCTGGTCGTTCCAGAAGTTCAGCAAGCGCGGCATCGACTGGGCGATCGTGGGCGTGGCCGTGCAAGGCCAGAACGTCGCGCTGGTCAACATGGGCTCCACGCCGGTAAGGGCGCTCGGAGTGGAGCGGGCGCTGGCCGCCGGCGCAGAGCCGGGCGTGGCCGCTGCGCACGCCGCAGAGGGAACAAGCCCGTCCGACGACCTGAACGCGCCGCGGGCCTACCGCGAGCACTTGGCTCGGGTCCTAGTCGGCCGGGCGCTGGAGGAGTCGGCCTCGCGGGCCTGAGCTGGCCCGTAACCCGAAAGCGGCGATGGACTGTCATTACTTCGGCGTAGGCTCCGGCTCAGCTGATCGCAGCTGGTGATCGTAGTGTCGGCGTCGGGTGGGGGTTTGGTGACTGAGCGACCGGTTGACGTGGTCGGGCGCGTATCTGGGACCGAGGACTCGACACCCTTGCAGTTTGCGGTCGCTCTGGAAGCTGACTCATTCCTTCAGCTAGACGACGTCGTTGTTACGTCAAGGCAGATTCCCGGCACCGGCCCGGTTGTGACGAGCGGCGTGGTGACGCAGGTCCGGGCGCGGCACGAAGGCGCGAGCTTTGGCTCGGACGTGTTCCTGATCTCCGATGGCGTTCTGCCCGCGAGGGTGCAGGAGATCGCCGAAGTCAGTACTACCAGGGTGGAGCCGGAGTTGTACGTTCCGCCTCGGCCAGGCGAGATTGTTCGCCGGGCGACCGGAGCCGAGCGTGCTCAGGCACTGTACTTCGATCAGATGACATCGAGGCTGCCGGTCGGTCTCGGCCGGGACGGATCACCGATCTACGTGAATATGGAGTTCCTGGATGGCACGCGCGGAGCGCACGTGTCGATCAGCGGGATCTCCGGCGTGGCGACGAAGACGAGCTTCGCGTTGTTCCTGCTGCACTCGCTGTTCCGATCCGGTGCTCTCGGTGCGAGGGCGGTCAATGCCAAGGCGCTGGTATTCAGCGTCAAGGGCGAGGACCTGCTGTTCCTCGACCAGCCGAACGTGCGGCTCGACGATGACCTGCGAGCGCTGTATGCCACGCTGGGGCTGCCGGCTCAGCCGTTCGCCTCGGTGGGGTTCTGGGCACCGCCCATTCCGGATGATCAGACCGGCCGTCCGAATGTCACCGGGCGGACGAGCGGGGTGGAGGCGTTCTGGTGGACCATTCGCGAGTTCTGCGCCAGGCAGCTGCTGCCGTTCGTGTTCACAGACGCCGAAGATGACCGACAGCAGTTCACGATCGTGATTCACCAGGTCGCGGCACGGTTGCGGCATGATGCGGAGCAATACGGCGACAACGGCGCGGTGAAGATCGGGGACGACGTAGCAGCGACGTACGAAGAGCTGGTCGACATTGTCATCGCGAGGGTTACTAGCGAGGATACGCGGCCGGACTGGGCAGGTCCGGTGACGGGGCTCGGAACGGTCAACGCGTTCATCAGGCGCCTGCGGTCTTCGCTGCGGCCGCTGCGCGCGATCATTCGTGCCGACCTGACCGGGACCGCGCGCCGGCAGATCTCCACCTCAGATCAGCAGGTAACGGTTGTCGACCTGCACAACCTGCATGAGCGCGCGCAGCGGTTCGTTGTCGGCGTGGTACTG
Organism: uncultured Actinomycetota bacterium; assembly: GCA_963720595.1. GTDB lineage: Bacteria > Actinomycetota > Actinomycetes > Streptosporangiales > Streptosporangiaceae > Chersky-822. The sequence goes on from CAVRFY010000002.1 coordinate 2,012,656, forward strand.
GCCGCCGAGACTGCCCGAAAGGAAGACGCCGGTCCAGGCGGCCTGCTGTTCACGATGATCGACGAACTGAACAAGTACGCACCCCGCGAAGGCTCATCTCCGATTAAGGAAGTGCTGCTGGACATCGCCGAGCGCGGCCGGTCGCTGGGCATCATTCTGATCGGCGCTCAGCAGACCGCGAGCGAGGTCGAGCGTCGCATCGTGGCCAACTCAGCCATCCGCGTCGTTGGACGTCTCGACTCAGCGGAAGCCGGCCGTCCCGAGTACGGGTTCCTGCCCGCTTCCCAACGGACCAGGGCAACCCTGGCGAAGCCAGGAGCCATGTTCGTGTCCCAGCCCGAAATCCCGGTTCCGCTCGCTGTGGAGTTCCCGTTCCCGGCCTGGGCCACCCGCCTGTCGGAATGCGCGGCGCCGCCGCGTTCGCCGACCGCCCCGCAGGGAGACGCGTTCGCTCGCTTGCCGGATCCGGACGAGGACATCCCGCCGTTCTAACCTGTCCGCCCACCCGAGGAGCAGATCGCCGTGAAGTTCTTGCACACCGCCGACTGGCATGTCGGCAAGAACCTCAAGGGCCATGATCGCCTTGATGAGCAACGCGCCGTGCTAGCGGAGATCACGCGCATCGCCGAGGAAAATCAGGTCGACGCGATCCTGGTCGCCGGGGACGTCTATGAGTCGTCAGCGCCGTCGGCCCCGGCGCAGCAACTTGTTGTTCAGACGCTGCTGGCGCTGCGCCGGGCCGGGGCCGAGGTTATCGTGATTTCCGGCAATCACGATCACGGCCCGACGTTCGAGGCATACCGGCCGCTAATGGGAATCGCAGGAGTCACGCTCGTCGGCATGGCCAGGGCGCCGGCCAAGGGCGGTGTCGTGAGGTTCCGTGCCCGGTCAGGAGGCGAGGACGTGCAGGTCGCCGCATTGCCGTTCCTGAGCCAGCGCTACGCCGTGCGGGCTGCCGAAATCGTCTCGCAGACGCCGTCAGAGAACGTCAGGGCATACGACGAGATGATCCGCGGAATGGTGGATTCACTGACGGCCGGGTTCGGCGGTGACTCCGTTAACCTGCTGATGTCACACCTGACGTGTATCGGGGGCGCCTTCGGCGGCGGCGAAAGGCAAGCGCAGTCGATCTTCGAGTACAGCGTCTCGGCGGGCATTTTTCCGGTCTCGGCGCACTACGTCGCTCTCGGGCACCTGCACCGCAGGCAGTCGCTGCCTGGTCCGTGCCCGGTGCACTACAGCGGATCGCCGCTTGCCGTGGACTTCGGCGAGCAAGATAACACCAGCGTCGTCTGCCTGGTTGAGGCGAGCCCGTTGGTGCCCGCACGCGTGACGGACATACCGATCACCGCGGGGCGGCGGCTGCGGACCGTGCGCGGAACCCTGGCCGACCTCGCTGCTCAGGCCGACTCCTTCGGTGACGACTTCCTGCGGGTGTGGCTACGGGAGCCGGGGCGTGCAGGGCTGCGGGACACTACCATTGCGGTCCTGCCAAACGCCCTTGAAGTCCGCATCGACCCAGAGTTTGCCGCGAAACCCGACGCGCCCCGCGCCAGCGACAACGCGATGACGACACCAGCAGAGCTGTTCGCTGAGTTCTGCGCCGCGGAGATGGTGCAAGACGCGCGGGTCACGGCGCTGTTCGACCAGTTGCATGACGAAGTCACCGCCACCGACAGCGCGGCATGACCGAGGAGGGTAGGGATGCATGCGACCTGTCCTGCTGGAAATGAACGGATTCGCGTCTTTCCGCGAGCCAGCCACGGTCGACTTCACCGACGCAGACTTCTTCGCCCTGGTCGGCCCGACCGGGTCAGGCAAGTCAACCGTCATCGACGCCATGACCTTCGCGCTATACGGATCCGTGCCGCGCTGGGGCCGCAAAGGAATGGTCTCGCTCGCCCTCGCGCCGACAGTTGCCAGGGGCACGGTCAAGCTCATCTTCGAAGTCGAGGGACAGCGCTATGTAGTGGCGCGTGAACTGCGGCGCATGGGCAGTCAGGTGAGTCAGCGGGCCGCGAGCTTGGAACGCCTGGCTGACCCCGCGGGCATGGCTCAGCCCGGTGATCGAACCGAGCCCATGGCCGGGAACCTGGCCGAGGTGACGGAGAAGGTGGAACGGCTGCTCGGGCTGTCCTACGAGGACTTCTGCCAGTGCGTTGTCCTGCCACAGGGGCAATTCGCGAACTTCCTGCACGCCAAGCCCAGCGAACGGCAGGAGATATTGCTCCGGCTGCTCGGAGCCGAGCACTACAAGCAGATGATGACGCGGGCCAACCAGCGCGCCAGCAACGCAGCCCAGCGGGCCGAGGTCCACCGCGAGACGCTGTCGACTTTCGCCGATGCGACGCCAGAGGCCGAGGAGATGTCGCGGGCCGTCGAGCAGGCCCTTGCCGAGCTGACGGAGCGCACGGACGCTGCGGTTCCGCAGATCCGCGCGGCGCAGCAGGAACTTGCACGAGCGCAGGAACAACTGGAAGTCCTGCAGGCCGAGCACCGCGCGCTCGCGGGAATACAGATCCCCGATGACGTCGCCGCGCTAGACAAGTCGGTGATGTCTGCCAGGCAGGCGGACGAGCACTCCCGCACCGCAGAGAAGCTGGCGGAAGACGCTGACCGATCTGGACGGGCAGCGCTCGCGTCTGGCCCGCAGCGCGGACCGCTGGAACGGGTACGCGATCAGCGCGCCGAGCACGCTCGGGAAACTGCCCGTCTGCCCCAGGCACAGGCCAACCTCACCGATCGCTCCGCCGACGCCGCTAGCGCCGCACTGAGGGACAGCCAGTCGGCGTCGGCGCTGGAGGGCGCCCGGTCACGACGGGACGAGGCCGCACGGCAGCGCAGCGAGGCGGAACGAGGTGTCCAGGAACTTGCCGATGAGCACGCTGCACTCACCGGGGTGACCGTGCCGCCGGATGTGGAACAGCTAGGCGAGCGCCAGCAGGCTGCCGAGGCGGCCGTGCGGGAAGCTTCGGCGGCCTTGCAAGCAGCCGAGCACGCCGATCGCGGAGCAAGGTCGGCGCGCAGTTCTGCCGTGGCTTCCGGACCGCTGGAGCACGCACTGCGTGACCTCGGCGATATCACGCGCATTCTGACGGACATGGAAGCTGCACGACTCGATCTAGCCCGCGCTCACATCGGGAAGGTCGATGCGGACAGCGCGCTGGGGGAAGCTGAGACAGCTAGACGGCAGTGCCTGGCAGCCCTTGATGAAGCACGGCGCGCGAACGTTATCGCGGACCTGCGCCCGCACCTGGCGCCGGGTCATGCCTGCCCGGTCTGCGAGCAGACAGTGAGCAATCTGCCGGCTCCGCTGGATGCTCCTGCCATCGGCCAGGCTGAGGTGACATTGCAGGATTCCGAGCGTGCTGTGATCGCCGCGCAGGCGATCGTCTACGCCAGCGGATCATCGCAGGAGCGTGCCGCTGCCCGCGTGAATACTCTGGCGCAGGAGCGAGCGCGCGTGACCGATTCGCTGGCCGGCGTGCTCGCTGGCCCGCTCGCGGAAGGGGCGATGACCATGCTGGCCGGGGCAGTCAGTGCCCTGGCCAGCCCCGCCTCGCCGGCAGATGCCGCCGATGCGACCTCCGCGAAGTTGACCGGCCAGGTCAAAGATGCGGGTGCTGAAGTGGCGGCCGCCATCGCCCTACGTCGCAGCCTGGACGAAGCGGCAGACGCGGCAGCGGCAGCGGTCGAGTCCGCACGGACAAGATTCAGTGCCGCCCAGCAACAACTCGTGCAGGCGGAGGCTGACATCGCAACGGCTCGAAGCACCTTCAGCGCGACCCGGGATCCTCTGGTCAGGCTCGGCGCCCCTCGAGCCGACGACGCCTCGATCGCGAAAGCGTGGAGCAGTCTTGCCTACTGGGCCATGACCGAAGCTGAGTCGCGAAGCGTGGCTCTGACCAGTGCCCGCGAAACCGCCGCGAGGGCGGCTGCTCTCCTCGGCAAAACCGAAGCGGAGTTCGCCGAGTCTGAAGCTGACCTCGCCGCCGCCCATCGGGAGGCTATGACGACAGGCAGAGCGGAGCAAGAAGCACAGACCCAGCTCACGGAGCTGACGAGCCGCATCGAATACCTCCGCCAGGTCCTGGATGGCGCTCCGACCGAGCAGGAAGTAGCTGAGCAGCTCGGGCTGGTCAGCTCACTGGAGAGCGCCGCCGCGGAGTGCGAGCGCAATCTCCTTGCCGCCCGCTCGGAACGAATCACGGCGGAGCATAAGCTACGTGATCTTGAACAGGATGAATCCGCCGCCCGATCCAGGCTGACAGACGCGCGCGATCCCGTCGTCAGGCTGGGCGCACCGGCCGTAGATCCGCATCGGGACGGCTTGCTTGCGTCCTGGACAGGCCTTGCCACGTGGGCCGCCACGGAAGCCGCGACGCGGGACCGCGCCATCTCCGCCGTTGCCCAGGCCGTCACCGGCGGCCAGGACAAGCTGGGCCTGCTGACCACGCAACTTAGCGCCGATCTGGCATCTGCCGGGATCGAAGTCCCGCTCGCTGAGGTAGCCGTGAGCGCGCCGACCGCTGTTGCGGAGACACGCGCACGAGCGCAAGCAGCCACAGCGCGGATAGTCGACCGCCGGAGCGAGGCTGCCGACGTCGCCGCCCGCCGGGACGCCGACCTCGACGAGCAACGAGTCGCCAGGATGCTGGGCGATCTGCTGCGCTCCGACCGATTCCCCCGGTGGCTGGTCACTGCGGCCGTCGACGTGCTCGTTGCCGAAGCATCAGACATCCTGGCCGGTCTGTCCAACGATCAATACGACCTTACGCACGACCATGGGGAGTTCTACATCATCGACCACACAGATGCCGACTCTCGTCGCTCAGTCCGCACCCTGTCCGGAGGCGAGACTTTCCAGGCTTCACTGGCACTCGCGCTGGCCCTCTCCTCGCAGATGACTGCTCTCGCCGCGGCCGGCGCCGCGCGCCTGGACTCGATCTTCCTCGATGAAGGATTCGGATCCCTCGACCCCGAAACTCTTGATGTCGTCGCCACCACTCTGGAAGCCCTTGCTCAGGGCCAGCGCATGGTGGGCGTCATCACTCATGTGACCGCGCTTGCCGATCGGGTGCCCGTCCGATACGCGGTATCACGCGACGCACGGACGTCGAGCGTCGCCCGCGAAGGCCTGTCATCATCGGATGCAGCATGATCAGCGACGTCGGAATCCGGCCCGGGATGCGGTTCAGCGTAGACGGGTGGGACCCGGCCTACGGAACCAGCCTGGAGCTTGAGGACTTCCTCGGAGAGTCCACCGCCCGCGTCGATCCCGGTGTCGAACTGCCAGCCAGTCACTGGAAGCCGGTAGACCCTGAGCGCAGTCGATCCCTGCCGGAGGCGCTGCTGTTCGTCGACGGAGTACGCCGCATCGAGGCACGCGTCTGGATCGACGACGACTCGGCGAACGGCTCGGGGGCAAGTGCCGCCATGTGCGCCTCCTACGCTGCCGGAGTGGTGTGCTGCTGTCGCCAAGAAGCGCATCTAGTGCTGGCTGCACGCCGTCGCGGCCTGTTCACCGTCGCCGCGAACGCGACCGACATCGCCACCTGGGCTGGGGACTATGTAGCATCGCGGACGGCCGTCAGTGCGACCGTCCCGTTGGCGATGACTTTGTCGCAGGCACTTCAGCGCCGACTGGCCGAGGTCGAGCTCGAAACGGCCGTGGCCGCGCGTGAGACTATGACCGACCATGGCGTGACGTCCGGCCGCGATCTGCTCGTCGTCGACGGGCCGCTGCGCGGACGCCAGCATTTGCCGCGAGCTATCGGCTATATCAAGTCCCATCGCAGCACTTACCTGCCCCCGGACCTCAATGCCGTTGTTGCCTCGCTGGCCGCGGGTCAGCGCACTCCGGTGTTCCTGATGGGTACCTCGTGGGACCGGCATTCGTGGTATCTCAGGCTGCCAGCCGCCGCAGGCGCTCCGTGGGCGGGCATCGTCCGTATCGAGTGTTCTGCCGACCTTCCCATGCGAGAAGTGATCGAGCTGGCCGAGATCAGCCAGTTGTGCCTGGGCCGATTCGCCTCGACTGAGTACAAGGATGGCCGCGCGCCTCAAAACCTTTACCCGATCGCGGGCCTCGAGCGCGAGTTGCGCCGGCGGCTCGGAGACCAGCAGCTGCTCTACCGGAGCCTGCGGGCCGCGGCCATGGCCGGGCGGTGAACGGCAGCAGGCGATCGAGTAGACGCCGCTCGCCGATCCGGTCAAGATGGGGGCAGGCGGGAGAGGGGCGGGCTATGACTAATCCGAGGTTGGCCAATCCGGTGGTGCCCAGTGCGCCATTTTCCTGGGACGACCTGGGCAAGTTCAAGGCAGAAGGACGGTTCCTCGACGGATACCCCGATGACCAGCGGACGTTCTTCGCGCCGCGCGACGATATCCACGGCCTGCTGGTCACGCTGCTCGGCACGGCGCAGCACTCCATCGTGGTCAACATGTTCGGCTACGACGACGACGAGCTGAACAAGATCATCCAGGCTAAGCTCGCCGACGCGAAGGTGTACGTGCAGATGAGCCTGGACCGCAGCCAGGCTGGCGGGGTGCACGAGAAGAAGATCCTGGCCCAGTGGCAGAACGACGCGTTCGGCAACAGCATCGCGATCGGCACGAGTTCGGTGCACAACGCGATCTCGCATCTGAAGATCGTGATCGTCGATGGGGTCTACACGGTCAAGGGATCGACGAACTGGTCCCTTTCCGGCGAGCAGCAGCAGGACAACGAGCTGTCGCTCAGCCGCAACGCCGTCATCGCCGCCGAGACCCGGGCGATACTCGACCTCAACCACGACTTCATGCTCAAGCAGATGGTCGGGACGAAGCTCGACGTGACCAAGCTGCTGGCCTCGGGCCACAGCGCGGCGAGCCCGCCGCTGCCGCCCGCCCCAGCGGCGCGGTCAGCCGACGCGGCGGCCGGCCCGCCTGGCGCGTGACGACGGTTCGCGGAGCATGGGCCCCGCGGTCCTGGCCAGGAACTCTCGGTAGGTGTCGGGAGCGCGTTGCGGGTCGGGTCCGTAACGGTCAGGTGCCATCGTGAGCACGGCGAGCCGCCGCTGCGAGTAGTCAAGCTCGCGCATGACCGCCAGTATCCGGGTGGCTGCCCGCCGCAGCGCCCGTTCCATTCGTCGTGCCCTGTTCATGCCAGACCTTCCCCGCGGCGCAATGGCCGACATCTGATCGTTTCCCCTGCATGCGATGATCGCGCTAAGGCGGTCCTGCCGCATCAGGCAAATGTCGTAACCGCGGTGAGCCTGGGCCGTTCACTGATAAGAGATCATCACCGGCTGGGGCTCGTTCGACATCGTCTGCTCGGGGCTGAGCACCGGGTGATCCTTGGCCAGGAAGTTCTTCCATCCGAAGAACACGCCTGGCGGCGCTGCCCCGGTGACGGCACGCCAGGTCTGCAGCTTGTCTGTCTGCGTGCCCTGCCCGTCCATGTGGATGACGATCGCCAGGTCGTCGTGGCCGGTATCGAGGCGCTGCTCGCCGATCAGCATCGAGAGCCTGAACTGGTGCAGCACGATCAGCTTCTGCGGGAGGCGGAACCGCGCCGTCAGGCCGGCCAGCCACCGGACGACCGCGTTGACCTCGGCGACGTCAACGCTGCCGATCTGGTGCAGCGGCAGCTCGCCCGGCTGGAGCTTCCACTCGGGGTCAAGCGCCAGCCCGACATCGGGCAGCTGAAGCAACTGCTGGTATCGCCTGGCCTGCGCCAGCAGGCTCGCCCGTCCCGGCTGCAGGTCGAGGACCACGTACAGGCCAGCCGCCGTCGCCCGTCGCACCCAGGGCAGCAGCGAGGACACGGTGGACTCGTAGGAGTAGCTGCCGTCGGGCCCCGGGCTGGCCTGTGCGACCGTCGCGAGGATCTCGAAGGCGGGCACCACGGGCACGCTGCTCAACGGCTGGTATTCCGCGGCGATCCGCCGGATCCGGCCGATACTGGCGCTCAGGCTCTGCTGGCCGAGGGCTCCGAGCGCGGGGGTGCCCGGATAGCCGTATAGGGCGAGCAGCCGGCGGGCGGGGAACAGGACTTGGCCGCCACCCGGCAACTGCACCCCGGTCGCGGCCACCGCGACCCGCGCGGCTAGCAGGCGAGCAGGGCCGAACCGGCGCCCGACGGCGAGCACTTGCCAGGGCCTGGCGGCCGAGAGGGCCGAGATTGCCGCAGGATCCGCCCGGGGGTCGTAGCCGGCCACGGTGATCACCTGCGCTCCCGCGGCACGGGCAGTGGCGATTGCGGCGGCCGTGCCGGCGGTGGCGTCGTTCCTGTGCACCAGCAGCACCACGTGCCGCAGCGGCGCGGGCGCCGTCATCGCGGGCAGCGCCGCGGGGTCGGTGATCACCGCGGTCCTCGGCAATTGCGCCTCGAGCAGCCGCCCGGCGACGCCGACGTCGAGCACGGTGCGCGTGTCCAGCGAGCGCACGGCTGTCCGCAGGACAACGCCGGCTGAAGCCGTCTTCACGCGCGACTGGGTGCGCGCGCGGCCACCGCGCGCGGGCGAGACCAGCAGGAGCGGCGCGTGCACGCGCACGGCTCTTGCGGCGGCTGTGGCCAGATCCGCCGGATGGTTCGATTCAGCCACCACCGCGACGGGCGCGGTGGCGAACAGCCTTGATGCCGCGCCGGCGGCGACCCGATCGGGCGGGCCGGCGAGCACCGTGAAGGCCGAAGCCGGCGGCCTGGTCACCGCGGTCAGGCGGACGCCCGCCTGCGAGCCCCCGGCCGCGGCCCCGCATGATGCCGTGGCGGCTGCGACGGTCACGACCAGCAGCGCCGCAGCAGCGCGGTCGGTTCGGATGCCGTCGTCGCGCCATCTCCAGAGCACCGGAATTCTCCCCCGTGAGATCCATCGCTCGCCAGGCGTGGTCCCGGGCGACGGCAGGGCAGCCCGGCCGTGAGAGCTGGGCAGCACATGCGGTCGGTGGCCGGGCTTGCCGGTTGAATGATAACCGCACGGAAGACAATTCAGGAGCCTTTCCGAGCCATATTCGTCAAGGATCAGGGGCGTCATTCACTGCAACGCCGCACCTCCGTACATCTATGCGCGAGTCGTGCATTTCCTGCCGAGGTAATGCACTTTACCGCGCTTCGGGAATAGCGCAATTCTTTGCCGTCCGGCGGGCGCCGTAACGGCAACGTGCAGCTGGGCGGGCACGCCGGCTAGCCGGCGACGCCGAGCTGGAAGTGGAAGTAGCCGACATGGAAGGCGAGACTGAATCCGCCGAAGTGGTGAATGACCAGCGCGGCGAGGATGACCAGCAGGATGGCTACGAGGAACCAAAAAAGCCACCAGAGAAGGTCGGGCACACTGCTCCTTATGCTCATGGCGGCGCAACTGCCCCCAAACGGCCAAAGTATGCGCTGAGGCACCGGGCGGGCCCGCGTAGTTTGGCAGGCGGCATTCGGGTGAGGACTTGCGGCATGAACAGCTCAGGCCGGCCAGTGGTCGCGATCGCGAACTCGCTGCCGATCCGGCACGGCGACGACGGCTGGGAGCTGTCGCCCGGCGGGCTGGTGACCGCGTTGCGGCCGGTGATGGAGACGCGCAGCGGTGCCTGGGTGGGCTGGGACGGCGGGACGAAGGGCGTGCCGCCCAGGTTGCCTGCCCTGGAGACCAGGCTGCTTCCGCTCGGCCTGTCGGCCGCGCAGGTCCGGCAGTACTATCACGGATTCGCCAACGCCACGCTGTGGCCGCTGCTGCACGACGCGATCGAGAAGCCGCGGTTCGAGCGATCCTGGTGGCGGAGCTATCAGGAGGTGAACACCATCTTCGCCGGCGCCGCGGTCGCCGCTCTCGCCGAGACCCCCGGCGCGCTCGCCTGGGTGCACGATTACCACCTGACGCTGGTGCCGAGGCTGGTCAGGGAGCGGCGGCAGGACCAGGCGATCGGCTTCTTCCTGCACATACCCTGGCCCGCTCCCGAGATCTTCGCCAGAGTGCCGTGGCGGCAGGAGATCCTGCTCGGCATGCTGGGCGCCGATGTCGTCTCGTTCCATGCCGAGCGGTACCGGGACAACTTCATCCGCGCCTGCGCGCGGCTGCTCGGCGACGCGGGCGTCCAAGTGCACGGATCGATGATCGTGATGCCCGATCACCGGCAGGTGGCCACCAGAACCGCGCCGATCTCGATCGAGGTGGCCGAGTTCCGCCGGCTGGCGGCCGACCCGGCGACCGTCGCCAGCATCGCTGGACTGCGCGAGCAGTTCGAGGGCCGTACTCTACTGCTCGGGGTCGATCGGCTCGATTACACCAAGGGCATCATCGAGCGGCTTCTGGCGGTCGAGGCGCTGCTGGAGCGGCGCCCTGACCTGCGCACCGCTGCGACGTTCCTGCAGGTCGCCGTGCCGAGCCGGGACAACGTGGCCGAGTACCGCAGCCTTCGCGCGGCGGTCGAGGGGCATATCGGCCGGATCAACGGCAAGTTCACCCGGCCGGGCTCCGATGTTCCCGTGCACTACCTGCATCGCGCGCTTCCTGCCCAGCAGCTCGTGGCGTACTACGCGGTTGCCGACATGATGCTCGTGACGCCGCTCATCGACGGCATGAACCTGGTGGCCAAGGAGTATGTCACCGTCCAGGAGGCGCGCCAGGGCAGCGGATCGCTGATCCTCAGCGAATTCGCCGGGGCCGCGTCCGAACTGCGTCAGGCCGTGGCGTGCAACCCGTTCGACGTCGAGGGTCTGTCGCTGCGGATCGAGCACGCCCTCAGCCTGACCTCGGGCGTGCGACGGGCCGCCATCGCGTCGATGGCCAGCCATGTCGCCACGCACGACGTCCACCGGTGGGTGGCCGGGCAGCTCACGGCGATCGAGTCAGCGGCCCATCCCCGCAGTCGCCGGCGGACGGATTCGCGCATGCTCACGGCTGGCCGCCAGGGGGCGTGACCGGCTACCGGGCCGGCACTAGGGTTGCTGGCGTGACGCAACGGCCTGAATATCGCGAGCCGCCCGTCCCTGCCTTCCTCTTCGACCTCGACGGCACGCTGATCGACAGCGTGTACCAGAACGTGATCGCCTGGCGTAACGCGCTGTTGAAGCTCGACATCGATCTGTCGGTCTGGCGGATCCACCGGAGGATCGGCATGAGCGGCGGGCTGTTCGTCTCCGCGCTGCTGCGGGAGACCGGCCGCACGCTGTCCGCCGATGACATCGAGTGCCTCCAGCGCGACCATGTCGCCGAGTACCTGGCCCAGGTGGACTCCGTCAGCGCGCTGCCTGGAGCGCCTGAGCTGCTGACGGCGCTCACCGCCAGCCAGGTGCCGTGGGCGATCGCGACCAGCGGCCGCCGGGCGATGGCGGAGCGGGCCCTGGCCATGCTCGGCCTGCCGGATGACGCGCCGATGGTGACCAGGGACATGGTCAGGCACGCCAAGCCGGACCCCGACCTGTTTCTCGCCGCGGCCGCACTGCTCGGCGTCGATCCCGGCCACGCCATGGTCGTCGGCGACAGTGTCTGGGATTTGCTCGCAGCGCGCCGGGCAGGGGCGCTCGGCATCGGCCTGCTGTCGGGCGGGTACGGCCGTGCGGAACTCGAGCGGGCCGGCGCCTACCGCGTCTATGCCGACCCCGCCGACCTGCTGCTGCACGCCGATGAGGTCGGCCTGCGCGACGTCGGGGGAGCCGCGGTCCAGCCGTGAGCCGGTCAGCCGATATGGCGGTGCACATCCTCGGCCTTCGACGGCCCCGGCTCGGCTGACGCGATCCACGGACCCGGTATCGACGGGTCGATGATGCCGTCCTCGAGCCAGGTATGGCGGCCCTGCAGCACCTGCCTGGCGAGCGCCGAGTCGGTCGCGTCGGTGTTGCTCCAGAGCTGGCCGAACCGTTCGTCGATCCGGAGCCTGGCCTGGGCGCAGAACACGTCGGCGAGCTCGCGCGCCACCGCGCCACGCTTGGTACCCGCGGCGACCTCGGCGTCCATCTGCGCGCGGACGCACACGGCGCTGATCGCGAACAACTCGGCGCCGATGTCGACGATCCGGCCGAGGAAGCCCTGCTTGCGTTCGAGCCGTCCCTGCCAGCGTCCCATCCCGTAGAAGGTCACCCTCGCCAGCTTCCTGCTGGCGCGCTCCACATACCGAAGATGCGCCGCCAGCGGGCCGAACTCGCCGTATGCTCCCGGCCGCTGGCCCTGGCCGGTTACCAGGGTGGGCAGCCAGCGCGCATAGAACTGCCCGGCGTGCGCTGCGGCCTTGGCCCGGCGCGCCGCAGGCAGCTCGCCGTCGATGAGGTCGCCGGCCGCCGACAGGTGCGCGTCGACCGCCTCGCGCGCGATGAACAGCCGCATGATCTCCGACGAGCCTTCGAAAATCCGATTGATCCGCATGTCACGCAGCATTTGCTCGGCCGGGACGCCGCGCTCGCCTCTGGCCGCCAGCGAATCGGCCGTCTCGTAGCCGCGGCCACCCCTGATCTGGACGAGTTCGTCGACGATGCTGCTGCCCATTTCCGAGCAATACAGCTTGGCGATCGCAGCCTCGATCCTGATGTCGTTGCGTTTGTCGTCGGCCAGTTGGCTGGACAGCTCGACTACGGCCTCCAGCGCATAGGTCGTCGCGGCGATGAACGAGATCTTCTTCGCGACTGCCTCGTGCTCGCCGACCGGACGTCCCCACTGCACCCGCTGCCCCGACCACTCCCGCGCGAATTTCAGCGCCAGCTTGCCCGCCGCTGCGCAGCTGGCTGGCAGTGACAGCCTGCCGGTGTTGAGCGTCGTCAGCGCGATCTTGAGGCCCTGGCCCTCCTCGCCGATCCTGCTCGCCGCCGGAACGATGACGTCGTGGAACCTGGTGACGCCGTTCTCCAGTCCGCGCAGCCCCATGAACGCGTTGCGGCGCTCCACGGTGATGCCGGCCGCGCTGCCCTCGACGATGAACGCGGTGATCCCGCCGCGGTGGCCCTCGCTCTTGGGCACCCGCGCCATCACGACGAGCAGGTCAGCCACCACGCCGTTGGTCGTCCACAGCTTGACGCCGTTCAGTACGTACTGCGTCCCTTCCGGGGTCGCCGTTGTGTTCAGCCTGGCGGGATCGGAACCGACATCGGGCTCGGTGAGCAGGAAGGCGCTGATTTCCCCGCGCGCGCACCGCGGCAGGTACTGCTGTTTCTGCTCGTCGGTACCGAATTGCGCGACGGGCTGGGGCACCCCGATCGACTGGTGCGCGGACAGCAGCGCCGCGACGGCCGGAGACGCCGAGCCGACGATGATCAGCGCCCGGTTGTAAACCAGGTTCGAGAGCCCGAGACCGCCGAACTCGGGCGCGATCTTCATGCCGAATGCGCCGAGCGCCGCCAGGCCCCTGATCACCTGATCGGGTATCTGGGCGTCCCGCTCGATCTGCGCGCCATTCACGGACTCCTCGCAGAATTCACGCAGCCGGGCGCAGAACTCCTCGCCGTCGCCGGCCGGCCGCGGATGCGGGTGGATCAGGTCGAGCCGGAAGTCGCCGAGGAACAGCTGCCTGCCGAAGCTGGGCTGATGCCAATCAGCCTGCCGAGCTTCTTCCGCGGTCCGGCGTGCCTCACGCTCGCCGACGTGCCGGACGGGACGGGGAGTACTCATGGCCGGTCCCCTTCATGTGGTTGCCCTAGATGACCTGCCCCGTTCTACTCGCGGGTAACGCTCCAATCAGTTGCGGTCGTGGAAAGGCACGGCCAATCCGGCGCTCGCCGGCTTGGGTTCGGCAATTGGTCAGATCGGCCAGCCAGCCGGCGGTCACCGGCACGCGTTCGTTGCCGATGATAATCAGGCGGTCGCGGCCGAGCCTGCCGCCTCGTCGGCGACGCCGTCGTCAGCCGCGCCGTCGAGGTAGCTGACCGTATTCGCCGAGATGGCGGGGACCCGCGGTCCCGGCAGCACGATTCCGGCCAGGTTGAGCGGATCAGCCGCGGATATCCGGACGATCTCGCCACTACGCGGCTGCTTGCGTACCGCCCTGAGCACGTCGATCGCGTCGGGATGGGCGTACTGCTCACCGCTGAACCCGGTCACGAACCGCCCGCCGCGGATCGTGCCCCTGGCCTCCATCCGCCGGAACGCCCACAGCACATCGCGCCAGGGGACCGCGAGGTTCTCCCGGACGACCAGGTCCCGGAAGACCACGCCCCAGCGCGCGGCGAGTTGCTCGGCCACCGCCTCGGCGAGTTCGTCCCTGTCCCCGGCCGCGAGCGGACCCGGCAGCACGGACCAGCGCCCCGACGCGCCGCCGGTCGTGCCGGCCAGCCCGCGCCTGAGCCCGCGCGGCTGCGCGAAAGATTGTCGCGAACCTCTCCGCAACAACGCCCTGACCGCGCGGAATCCGTCCGCCGTGACCAGCCCGCGAGCCACGCCGTCCCATAGCGCCCGGTCGATTTCGGCGGGCGGCAGGCCGGTCACCGTGGCCAGGTCGTGCCGGAACAACGCCCCGTGGCTGCGAAGTGCGCCGAGCACGGCGAGGCTGCCGGCCGCTTCCGGCTCCGCCGGGGTGAGGTCACCGCGAGCCGCCCGCAGCAGCCAGGGGAGGTCGTCGCGGAGCGCCAGGGTGATCGGGGTCGCCCGGGACGGCCTGCCGGTGCGGGGCGTGGCGTCGGGATCGGCGTCACGGACCGACAGCCGGCCCCAGGACACCTGCCCGGACAGGCAGAGCTCGTCGAGCCATTCCCGCCGGTATCCGGCGACCCTGGCGGCCAGCACCTGGTGCTCCCACGCCCCGGCGGCCAGCTCGAAACCCTGAAGCTGCTCGACCACCGCGAGCACGCCGAACCGGCCCTCCCGTCTGTGGTCCGCGGTGACGTGCTGCCAGCGCAGCAGGAACCGCATGAAGTCCCGCGCTGTTACCGGCTCGATCTCGCGCCGCCGCCGCTGGTTCGAGTAGCCGTGGATCCGGGCCAGCAGCCGCCTGGCGCAGTACTCCTCGTCCGCGTCGGGCCCGGTGAAGCGGCCGCTGATCGCGAAGCCCTCCTGCTCAAGCACCGCCAGCCCGCGCAGGATCAGCGTGCCAGGCAGCCCGGTGGCCTCGGCGAGCGCGGCGACGGTAGACGGCCCGCGGCACTCCAGGTGACCGCGGAGCAGGCTCGCCGCCGCATCGTCCTCGTCCACCTCGGCCGGCGCGGCGAGACCGCGCTGTAGCGGCCAGGTGCCTGCTGGCTCGATGACCGCGCCGGGGAAGAGCGCGGCGATCGCGGGCACCCGTTCGACCGCTGACCACATGAGCCCGGCGGGAGCGTGCACGGTGACCGCGCGGCGGTCCGCGACCAGGGCGGCGAACCAGTCCGCCCACTGCCCGGCCGGGCGAAGCGCGACCAGGTTCATGAGCACGTCGTGCAGCTCGTCGGCGTCTCGCGGATCGGGCCTGACCTGGTCGGCGACCCGGTCGATGGCGGCCGGATCCAGCCGGGCCAGTTCATGCGGCTCGACCGGCAGGCCGCGGCGCAGCGGTACCGCCCGGCTGCGCCGCTCTTCCAGCGGCGCATCGTCGAGGAAGGTGTACGGGCGCCCGTTGAGGATCTCGTGCGCGAGCACGGACGGCTCCGTGGTGTCCCTGACGACGACGCTGATCCGTCCGGTCTCGATGCCCGCGACGAGGTCCTTCAGCCCGGCGATGTCCATGGCCTCGTGCAGGCAGTCCGCCAGCGTCTGGCGGACGAGCACGTGGTCGGGGATCTCCAGCGGGCCGGGCGCGACGTTCTCCTGGCAGGCCGCCAGCGTGGGGAACACCGCGGCCATCAGGTCGTCGGCTTCCATCCGCTGGATCGCGGGCGGATTCTTCTTGCCGCCGCGCATCCTGAGCACGGCCAGCGAGGTGTTCAGGTTCCATCGCCACCGGGCCGCGAACATCGGGGACGTGAGGACCGCCTGGCGTACCACCTCGTGCACGGTCCCGGACGCGAGGAACCTGGGGACGCGGTCAAGCGGGAAGCTGTGTTGCGGCCCGAGCGACAGCAGGATCGCGTCGTCGCTGGCCGCCGCCTGCAGCTCGAAGTCGAACGTGACGCAGAACCTCTTGCGCAGCGCGAGCCCGAGCGCGCGGTTGAGCCTGGCGCCGAACGGCGCGTGCCCGACCAGTTGCATCCCGCCCGCCTCGTCGAAGAACCGCTCGAGCACGATCGTGTCCATCGTCGGCAGCACCCCGAGCTGGGCCAGGCCGGCGCCGAGGTAGGCGACGATCGTCTCGGCGGCCGCCTCGCCGATCCCGCAGTCGGCCATCAGCCAGCGGACGGCTTCGGCCTGCGTGCCGGGCCCGGCGGTACCGTCCGGCGCCAGCAGCCCGGCCACCGCGGAGCGGAGCGCGCAGACCTCCTCGGACAGCTCGACGGTCCTGCCGGGCGCCTCGCCAAGCCAGAACGGCACCGAGGGCGGGGCGCCACGCGCGTCCTCGACCCGAACCACGCCTGGCTCGACCCGGCGGATCCGCCACGAGGTCGTGCCGAGCAGGAACACGTCCCCTGCCATACTCTCGATCGCCCAGTCCTCGTTGACGGTGCCGACGAGTGCGTTGTCCGGCTCGGCCAGCACCCGGTAGTCGCCGAGCTCGGGGATCGCGCCGCCGGAGGTGAGCGCCGCAAGCCGGGCACCGCGCCTGCCCCGGAGCCGGCCGCTGACCTGGTCCCTGTGCACATAGGCGGCCCGGCGGCCGCGGCCGGTGCGGATGCCGTCGCAGACCAGGTCCGCTACCTCGTCGAAGTCCTCTGCTGAGACCGAGGAGAACGGGGCTGCGCCACGGACCAGAGCGAGCAGGTCGTCCCGGGCCCAGTCGGCGGCCGAGCATTCCGCGACGACCTGCTGCGCCAGGATGTCGAGCGGGCACGACGGCATGACCAGCGCGTCGAGCCGGCCCGCGCGCGAACCGCGGAGCAGCGCGGCGCATTCCACGAGCTCGTCCCGGGTGCTGGGGTAGAGCCGGCCTGCGGGTACTCCCGCCCGGCTGTGGTTCGACCGGCCCACGCGCTGCAGGAAGGTGGCGAAGCTGCGCGGCGAGCCGATCTGGCAGACCAGCTCGACCGGCCCGATGTCGATGCCGAGCTCCAGCGAGGCGGTCGCCACCAGCGCCCGCAGGTCGCCAGCCCGAAGCCTGGCCTCGACGCGCTGCCGGCGGTCCTTGGACAGGCTCCCGTGGTGCGCGGCGACCTGGCCGTCGCCGAGCCGCTCGCCGAGCTCGTGGGCGACCCGCTCGGCCATCCGCCTGGTGTTGACGAAGACCAGCGTGGTGCGGTGCCCGGTGACATGCCCGGCGATCAGGTCGAGTATCTCGGCCATCTGCCCGGCTGTGGCCACGGCGCCCAGCTCATCGTCGGGCAGCTCCAGGCCCAGGTCGAGCTCGCGCCGATGGCCCGCGTCCACGATCGAGCACAGCGGCGCGCCATCGGCGTCCGACCGGTCCTGGCCCGCTCCGACCAGCAGCCTCGCCACCGCCTCGATCGGCCGCTGGGTCGCCGACAGCCCGATCCGCTGCACCGGGTCCGCCGCCACGTGCGCCAGCCGCTCGAGGGTGAGCGCCAGGTGGGAGCCGCGCTTGTTGCCGGCCACCGCGTGGATCTCGTCAACGATCACCGTGCGCACCGCGCGGAGCATCGCCCGCGGCCGCTCCGCCGTCAGCAGCAGGTACAGCGACTCGGGAGTGGTGATCAGGAAGTCCGGCGGCTTCTTCAGCATCGCGGCGCGCTCGGCCGCGGCCGTGTCGCCGGTCCGCACGGCCACGCTGATCAAAGGCGCGGTCATTCCCAGTTCGGCGGCGGTCTGCGCGATCTCGGCCAGCGGCCGCTCGAGATTCTGCCAGATGTCCACGGCCAGTGCCTTGAGCGGCGAGACATATACCACCTGCGGACCTGGCCCGCGACTCCCGTCCGCCGCCTCCTGCTGGTCGTGCGACCGGTAGATCCGGTCGATGCACACCAGGAACGCCGCAAGCGTCTTGCCTGACCCGGTCGGCGCGGCGATCAGGGTATGGCGGTCGGCAGCGATCTCGGCCCAGCCCGATGCTTGCGGCTCGGTCGGCCCGTCGGGGAACCGCCGGGCGAACCAGGTCCGCACCGCCGGGTGGAACGACTCAAGCACCTGGTCACAGTAACCCAGGCCACCGACACCCGACCGGAAGAGTCTTGACACGTCCGGCCCGCGGTGGTTACGTAAGCGGTTAATCAACGTAACCGCTTACGTCGGACATCGGGTCCGCGCGCGGGGCACCCAGCGAGGATCACCGTGGCCGACCGGTCGACTATCTACGAGGTCGCGAGACGCAGCGGTGTGTCCACGGCGACCGTGTCCAGGGTGATGGCCGACGGCAAGGGCTTCTCGGCCAGCACCAGGGAGCGGGTCAGGGCCACGGCGGCCGAGCTCGGCTGGGTGCCGAGCGGGCCGGCCCGCGGCCTCGCGTCGCGGCGTACCGGCATCGTGGGCCTGATCTTCCCCGACCTCGGCCAGTCGGGCGTTGCGGAGGAGGAGTCGCCGCTCTACGTCGACCAGGTAATCCGCGGTGCCGAGCGCGCGGCGACCGGGGCGGGTAACGCGGTCCTGATCGCGGCGACCCAGACCGCCTCGGGCCGCGAGTTCGCGCTATCGGTGGCCGGCAAGGTCGACGGGCTGGTCGTGCTGGCCCGCAGCCTGCCCGACGCCGACGTCGTGGCGATCTCGCGAAGCGTGCCCGTCGTCATGTTGGCCAGCCGGCTCGGCCGCGGCGGGCCCGACTTCGTCGGCGCCGACAACCGTGGCGGGTCGCGTGCTATCACGGCCCATCTGATCACCGTGCATGGTCACACTGACCTGGCGTTCCTGGCCGGTCCCGAGCAGTCGCCCGACTCCGATGCGCGGTTCGCCGGGTTCCGCGCTGCACTGCGCGAGGCTGGCCTGCCCGCGCCGGCCGCGCCCGAGGCGTCGGGCGGTTTCACCGAGGCCGGCGGCGAGCACGCGGTGCGAGCGCTGCTCGCGCGGGGTCGCCGCCCGCAAGCCATCGTGTGCGGCAACGACGAGATGGCCATGGGCGCGCTGCTCGCACTGCGGGCGGCGAGGCTGCGGGTGCCAGGGGACGTCGCGGTCACCGGATTCGACGACATCGCGGCGGCGCGGCGGTTCACTCCGGAGCTGAGCACGGTCCGCCAGCCCATGCGCGAGCTCGGCGAGCGCGCCGTGCGGCTGCTGCTTGACCGGATCGCCGGCCCGGACCAGGAACGGCAATGCATCGTGCTGCCGACCGAGCTGGTAACCAGGCGAAGCTGCGGCTGCTCGACCAGGTCCGCGGTCGCGGGGGCCGGCGATGACCGACCGCGTGGTGGTCCCGCTGGCCGCGGCCGGCGACGGGGCGCGCGCCGACTGGCGGCGGCGGATCTCCCGGCGCTCAACCGACTCGGTCGGCAGCGGCGGCCAGATCGCGCTGGCTAGCCGGCCGGCGTCCGCGCCGAGCCGCGCGCCGGGCACATCGAGTTGAGCTGGGACCAGGTTCCCGGTGCCGCCGGATACCTCATCGAGCGGACCGAGCAGGGAGACGGGCCGCTGATCGTCCGGCACGGCGGCAGCGACGTTCCGGCGGTGGTCGGATCGCCGTTCGCCGACACCGGGGTCGCGGACGGACCCCAGTACACCTACCGGGTCGGCGCGATCGCCGGTGCCGAGTACCCGGTCTGGTCCTGGTCCGAGTCGGTCAGCGCGAGGACGGCGCCCGGGCCAGCTGGCCAGGTCTCGGTCAGCGTCGACGCCTCCTCGGATCGCGGCACGCTTGACCGGGTCTGGCGGATGCTGGGTTCAGAGCGGCTCTCGCAGCTCCGGCCATGCGACGCGGCGGGCCAGATCGCCGCCGAGTTCGCGGCGGCGCTCCGGCTCGCCCGCGTCGATCTCGGGGCGACGATGGTGCGGGCGCACGCGATCCTGCACGACGACAACGGCGTCGTCGTCAGGGACCAGGCCGGGGTCCTGCGATTCGACTTCGCCCGGGTCGACGCGCTCTTCGACCAGCTGCTGGAGATCGGGTTGCGCCCGGTCGTGGAGCTCTCCTTCATGCCGGCCGCGCTGGCCAGGGACGCCGGTCAGACCGTGTTCACCTACCGCGCCATCATCTCGCCGCCCGCCGACTGGAGCGAGTGGCGGCTCCTGGTGACCGAGCTTGCCGCGCACCTGGTCGACAGGTACGGCATCGACGAGGTCGCGTCCTGGGCCTTCGAGGTATGGAACGAGCCGAACCTCGAGGTCTTCTGGACCGGCAGCAGGCAGGAGTACCTGCGGCTGTACGAGGAGGCGGCGCTGGCGGTCAAGTCCGTCGACCAGCGGCTGCGCGTCGGCGGGCCAGCAACGGCCGCGGGGGAGTGGATCGAGCCGCTCGCCGCGCACGCCGCGCGGACCGGGGCGGCGGTCGACTTCGTCTCCTCCCACACCTACGGCAACATTCCGCTCGACCTCAGGCCGGCGCTGCGGCGGCACGGCCTCGACGGCATCCCGATCTGGTGGACCGAGTGGGGCATCGGCGCGACGCACTTCGGGCCCGCGCACGACAGCGCGATGGGCGCGCCGTTCGTGCTCAGCGGCCTGCACAGCGCCCAGGGCCGGATCGACGCACTGGCGTATTGGGTGATCAGCGATCACTTCGAGGAGCTCGGCCGCCCCGCGCGGCTGTTTCACAATGGCTTCGGCCTGCTGACGGTCGGCAACCTGCGCAAGCCCCGATACTGGGCGGTGCATCTGGCCGAGCACCTCGGCGACCGGCTGCTTGCCGTCCGTGCCGCGGGTGACGGCGCGGGCACGCTGGTGCAGGCGTGGGCAGCCAGGCACGACGACGGGACTATCGACGTCCTGGTCTGGAACGGCAGCGTCAACGTCGCCTTGGCCGGCGGCGATCCGCGGCTGGACCGGCAGGTCGCCGTGACGGTCGGCGGCCTGAGCGAGCCGTCCTACGCGGTGAGCCTGGCCCGGGTGGACGAACGGCACTCGAACATCGCGGCGCGCTGCCCGGACGGGGTGACCTGGCCCGACCGGGCGCTGTGGGAGCAACTCAGGGCCGAGGACGGACTGCACGAGGAACGGGTCGCCGACGTCACGCCCGAGGGCGGGACGGCCCGCTTCGCCGTCGACCTGCCCATGCCCGGCGTGGTGAGGATCCGCCTGTCCGGTGCTGGATCCGCCCGTCAGGCGGGGGTGAGCACCTGAACGGGTCCCGATGAGCCGCCTGGCGGGGCGGCAGGCTGCGGTCCGCCCCGCCTGGCCCCTGACGAAGGGAAAACGCGGTGCAATACAAGTGGCCTAACGCAACGCCTGCTCGCAACTCCCGGCCAACCATGTTGGTCGCCCTGCTCGCTGTCCTGGCCATGGCCCTCGCCGGGCTGCTGCCCGCGCGGCACGCGCTCAGCCGGCGGTCGCACTCGGGCTACCGGTCTCGGGGTGGCTGCCTACGCCGGGCTCTCCCCGGCACAGCGCGCCAACCTGCTCAGCGTCGCCAGCGCCACCTGGAAGTTCTACGGTGCCGACATCGACCAGGCCACCAACCTGCCGATGGACAACCTGACCTACGCCGGCGGAGCGGCCTCGCCCACCGGGCAGGGCAGGTACACCTCTGCCGCGAACATCGGCGTGTACCTGTGGGCGGTCGTGGCCGCGAGAGACCTGCACCTGATCAGCACGCCGCAGGCGGTCCAGCGCGTCAGGGCCACCCTGACCGAGGTTTCGCGCCTGAAGCGGTTCGACGGGTTCCTGTACCAGTGGTACGACACGAGCACCGGCGACGTGATCAGGAACCCTGGCGACATCAACTGCGCGGCGGAACCGACGCCGGTCTTCGACAACTGCTACTTCGTCTCCAACGTCGACAACGGCTGGTACGCCTCGGGCCTGATCGTCGCGCGGCAGGCGCTGCCGCAGCTGAGTTCGTTGGCCGACAGCCTGATCGCTCCGATGAACTTCGGGATCTTCTACGACAACCGGCCTGAGACGCACTGCAACACCAACCCGGCCATCGCAGGGAATCAGCCGACCGGCCAGATGTACGGCGGCTACTACGCGGGCCTGCCGCCCGACCAGGGCGACAACTGGACGCACTACTACCACAATGGCGCCTTCTACAGTGACCCGCGGATCTCGGCCTACATCGGCATGGGGCTGCACCAGATGCCGGGAAACGTGTGGTGGCGAAGCTGGCGGATGCTGCCGCCGCCCGCGCCGTTCACGGACTGCCAGGCCACCGACCCCGACTTTTCGTGGCAGGGGCAATGGCCGATGGCCGGGCACTGGCAGACATGGACCGATCCGCAGTCCGGCCAGCAGTTCAACGTCTGGGAAGGGCACTACACCTACCCGGGGACCGATCTGACGTTCATCCCGACCTACGCGGGCGGCATGTTCGAGGGCCTGATGCCGAACGAGGTCGTGCCGGAGACCAGCTGGGGCACGCGCAGCTTCGGCCTGGCGGACGAGCGGACGGCGCAGGTGCAGATGAAATATGCCACGCAGCAGCTGCACTACCCCGTGTGGGGGATGTCACCGTCGAGCACGCCTGACGACAGCGGCAGCTACAGCGGCTACGGCGTCGAGGGCCTGGCGTTCTCCTACTACGGGGGCGGGGCGGACGCGAGCCATCCGAATGAGGGCCTGTCGCAGTGTCACGGCTGCGCGACGGAGGACGTTGTCACGCCGTACGCCTCGTTCCTGGCGCTCGACGTCGCGCCGCACCAGGCCTATGCCAACATCGCGGCGCTGCGCAGGCTCTACCCCGGCGTGTACGGCGCCGCCGGGTTCTTCGACGCCGTCAACCCGATGACCGCGGCGGTCGGCCACCGGTATCTAGTGCTCGACCAGTCGATGATCATGGCCGCGCTGGACAATGCGCTGAATGACCGGGCGCTGCAGCGAGATTTCGCGGCGGATCCGGTTTCCTGGGCCGCGCGCAGCTACCTCGCACTCGAGCACATGTCGCTGCCCTAGCCGGCCCGGCCGACGGCGGACTGAACCGTCCCGGTGAGGTTTGCCGTATACAGGGCGGGGAATGCCTGCTGGCCGGCGGACGCACGAGGGAGGCCGGCGCCCGGCCCGACGGGCACCGGCCTCTCCCGCCCGTTCGCCGCACGGCCAGCCAGCCGACAGCGCCGCCGGCTACGGCGTCGCGGTGGTGCCTGCCAGTTGGCCGCCGTGCGCTCGGCTGTCGAGCCGCTTGCGCATCACGAACTGGTCGAGCGGTACGTAATCGGGTGATCCCAGTGCCGCGCCGTAGTGCGTGACGGTGATGGAGGTCGTGCCGCCGCGCTCGTGCGGCACAACATCGAACGAGGCGAAGCCGTAGGGCGTCTGCAGGTCCCGGTAGGCCGACCACGGCGCGGGCTCGGTCGTCGTGATCGACGCATGCGGGCTCTGCGGGCTGCCTGGTCCGACGGCGGTGATCAGCACGCCATCGTGCGGAGCGTCAAAGTCCTCCACGGGCGTCGGGAACGAGTGGCCGCCACCGCCGATGATCATGTGGACGGTTCCGTCCGAGGTATCCATCAGCGCCGTGTCGCTGCCCTGCGGCGCTGGGGTCAGCAACCCGCTCCCCGACGTGACGCCGCGGACCGGGAAGCTCCGCTCGAAGTGGTGCTCGTGACCGGCCACGACCAGGTCCACGCCGTATGTGCGTCCTCCATCCAGATCGCCTAGTGATGCGCCTCGGAGCGATCGTCGTGATCCCGGCTGCACGGGCGGTTCCGACGGAGTGAACGGGCGGGGACGCGGCCGTGAAAGCTGGGCTGGCCGACTGCGGACCAGCTCTGGCCGGCCGCCGGCGCGACGCCGCCCTTGAACCGAGCAGGAGCGGGCGACGTGACAGTATCGGGCGGCTTGGCCGCCGGAACGGACATATTGTCCCATGCACAGCCGCGCGCTGACACATCCCGGCAGCGAGTCACCTCGCGGCCGGGTGCCCAGCTGGCTGGTGCCTGCGCTCGTCAACCTCGCGGGTGCGGTCGGGGCGGCGTATTTCGCCAGGGCGAGCCTGCGGTTCTACCTGCAGACGCACAGCCTGATCGGCGGGGCGTTCGTGATCGAGCAGGCCTGGTTCGTGATCGCGTTCCTGATCAGGCGCGCGCCGCGCACCTCGGCCGCCCGGCCCTGGCCGTGGTTGCTCGCGGCGGCGGGCACGTTCGGCGGCCTGCTGCTGCGGCCATCGGGCTCGCACTGTCGCTGGGGGGTGGATGCCGGGCTGGCGCTCCAGCTGATCGGCCTGGTCATCGCCGTCACCGCGCTCATCGCGCTCGGCCGGTCGTTCGGCTTCGTGGCCGCGGATCGCGGCCTGGTGGCCCGCGGTCCTTATGCGGTGGTCCGCCATCCGGTCTACGCCGCCTACATCCTGATCCAGACGGGCTACCTGCTGCAGAGCGTCTCGGTCCGCAACGTGGTCGTGCTGCTGCTCGCGACGGCATGCAATGTCGGCCGGGCGATCGCGGAGGAGCGCGTCCTCGCGGCGGGCGCCGACTACCAGGCCTACCGGCTGAAGGTGCCCCACCGGCTGATCCCCGGCCTCTGGTAACCCGGCGACGGCGACTCCCGCGTCAGCTGGCCAGAAGCTGTGCGCTCAGAAGCCTGCCGCCACCGGGATGATGCGCTCGCCGAACAACTCGAGTGGTGCGATCGCCGATACATCGGGCATGCGGGTGTGCACGTGCGAGATCCCGAGCGCGGCCAGGTCGCGAAGCCGGTCGAGGATCTCGTCGACATGCTCGCCGCGTGGACCCGGATCCAGCGGGACCAGCACCGTCTTGGCGATCTCGTCGTAGTCACGGCCGACCGCTTCGCAGTGCCCGCGCAGCACGTCGAGCTTGTGCCCGAGCTCGGGGCCGGCGAACAGGTTGCAGGCCTGCGCGTACTGCGCGACCAGCCGGAGCGTCTTCCGCTCGCCGCCACCGCCGATGAGGATCGGGGGGTGCGGGCGGCTCAGCGGCTGCGGCGAGTTGAGCGTTCTGGCGAGCTGGTAGTGGCGTCCGGCATACGGCCCGTCGTCGTCGGCCCACATCTGCAGGCAGATCTGCAGCGCCTCCTCCAGCCGCTCGAAGCGCTCGGCGGTCGGCGGGAACGGCAGGCCGAGGCCGCGCGCCTCGTCTTCGTTCCATGCCGCGCCGATGCCGAGCCATGCCCGGCCGCCGGAGATCACATCGAGGGTGGTCACGCACTTCGCGAGCAGGCCTGGCTCCCGGTACACCACCGCCGTTACCCACGCGAGCAGCTCGATCCTCGAGGTGCACGCGGCCAGGTAGCCCAGTGCGGTGTAGGCCTCGAGCATGTCGTGCTCGGGTGGCCCGACCACGCCGATCTGCCAGACGTGATCCATCACGCTGAGCTTGGTGAATCCGGTGTCCTCGGCGGCAGTCGCGATCCTGGCCAGGTTCTCGCCAAGGCCCTGTGGGCCTGGCCAGGTGAAGTCGGACAGGTGCAGGCCAAGCTGCATGGCGGTTCCCTCCTGGTGCTCGGTTAGCTGGGCTCGGGCGGCGGCAGCCCGAGTTCACTTCGGATCATCCGCACCTGCGCCTCGACCTCGGCGTCGGCGGCCTTGTGGCTGGCGGTGAACGATAGCAGCGCGGGGAGCGAGGATGCCGCGGCCTGCCGCAACGCGAGCCTCGCGCGGACCTCGTTGACCCTGATGAGCGCGCGGGCGGTGGCCTCGATCGGGGGCGGGAACGAGATCGCAGCCAGCTTGCGGTCGAAGCTCCGCTCCGTTGCCGCCTCGGCCCTGAGCGCGTGCTCGGCGGCAGCCAGATCGTGGCGGGAGTGATCGGCAAACGCGCTCACCTCGACGTCGAGGCGGTGGTTGGCCGGCTCGGCGATGGCCAGGTAGTCAGCGGCAAGCGCGCGCAGGCCGGGGCTCGGCGCGGCCGTGCGTGAGCCGGCCGGCGCGGCCGTGGCCGGCGCCGCGCCCGCGCCGCCAGAGGCGCAGCCCGCGGCTGCCGGGATCAGGCAGCACAGGACCGCCCCGATGAGCGGTGATCTGGCCGACATCATCAGCCCGCCCTTCTTGTCCGTCGGGACCGAACCGGCAACTGCCTCTAAGAATGACCGATCGCGGCGCGATCGGGTTCATCGCGCCGGGCTGGGTGAACGATCCGGGCCCGGGCTACGTGTCACGGGTAGATGCGAAACCTGCCTACGAAGGAGGCACACGATGAATTACAGATGGCTCGTGCCAGCGGGTTTTGCCGCCGCTGCACTGATTGTTGCTGGATGCGGGAGTTCGGGTTCGGGCAGCGCCGCTGCCCCGTCAACCTCGACGCATTCGGCTGTCGCACCCGTCTCGAGCGGGAACACCGTCAAGACCGCCATGGCAGGCGGAACCGCGGTGCTGACGAACGCCAAGGGCTTCACGCTGTACTGGTTCGCCCTCGACACGAGCACCACCTCGAACTGCAATGGCTCGTGCACGACGTTCTGGCCGCCGGTCAAGGGCCCTGTCACCCTGGCCGCGGGCGTGAAGGGCACGCTCGGCACCATCACCAGGGCCGACGGCTCGACGCAGGCGACCTTCAACGGTCACCCGCTCTACACCTACGCCGGCGACACGGCGCCCGGACAGACTACGGGCAACGGAGTCAACCTGCAGGGCGGAGTGTGGCACGAGGTCACCGCCTCCGGCGCGGCGCCGGCCACCAGCCCGAGTTCCACCAAGGCGGGCAGTTCCAACGGGTACGGCTACTGACCGCCGGGGTTCGCAAATTCACTGACAGCACATCGGCAGGCGCATTGACCGTCCTGTTGGCTAGCCGCGCTGGCTGGCCAGCAGGACGGCGACTCTTTCGATGAGAGCGAACGGGATCGGCTCGGCGAGCGGGAAGCGGAGCGTGCCCTTGCCCGACAGGTACGGCGCGAGTTCGGCGCCGAGTGCATCGTCCGCCACTGGCACCGGGTAAAGCGCGATATGGCTCTTCCACGCGGCGACATGCACAAGGCTCTTGCCGTGCAAGGTGAACGTCGGGATCTGATAACTGATTGTCTCGGTGGTGGCTGGCAGGACAGCCAGGATCCTGGCCCGGATCTCAGTGAGAATCACCTGGACATCGGCAGGCAGCGAGCGCGTGTACTCCTCGACGGTCGCGAATCGCGTTGCCATCTCGGTACCTCCGACGCTGAGCCCTGAGGGTGGAGCTTAGCGCCCGGTCACCGCGGCGGCGCCGGTCAGGGAATGGCACGGCCGCTCGGCAGGTTCCAGCCGAATCCCGTACCGACAGGAAGGATCAGGCGTCATGGTCTTCACCGACGGTGAGTTGGCCTATCTCCGTACCCAGCGCCTCGGGCGGCTGGCGACACTCGCCTCCGACGGCACGCTGCAGAACAGCCCGGTCGGCTTCTCGGTCGACGCGGACGCAGGCGTGATCAACATCGGCGGCCGCGATCTCGGCAACAGCCGCAAGTTCCGCAACGTCGCGGCCAACGGCCAGGTCGCCTTCGTTGTTGACGACATCGCCTCGGTCGACCCTTGGGTCGTCAGGTGCTTCGAGGTCCGCGGCGCGGCGGAGGCGCTGACCGGCCAGACGCCGGCCAGTCCGTACCTGAGCCCGGAGCTGATCAGGATTCACCCCAAGCGGATCATCAGCTGGGGGATGGGCTCGGACGGTGCGGAGAGTTCGCGGCGGACGATCGCATGAACCGCGCGGCGGACGGGCCGGAGGGAATGGACAGTGTCTCGGTGGCCGAGACGCGCGGCCGGGGCCGATTGGCGGACATGACCGCGCTGATCACCGGCGGAACGACGGGCATCGGGTTCGCGATCGCTGAGCGGTTCCTTGCCGAAGACGCTCGCGTCGTCGTCACCGGCCGTGATTCCCGCCTGGGCCGGCGCGCGGAGACGGTGCTGCGCCGGTCAGGGCCGGCCTTGTTCGTGCCGGCCGATGCTGGTGATCCGGCCGCCGTGCCGAGGTCGGTCCTTGCCGCCGTCGATTACCTGGGCGGCCTGGACGTGCTGGTGAACAACGCGGGCATCGGGGTCCAGGCCGGCCTGCTCGACACGCCGGTCGAGGACTACGACCGGGTGATGAACGTGAATGTCCGCGGCTGCTTCCTGTATGCCCGTGCCGCCTATCCGCACCTGGCCGCACGCCGGGGCAGCATGATCCACGTCGCGTCCGATGCCGGCATCTGGGGCGAGCAGTCGATCGGCCTGTACTCGGTATCGAAGGCCGCGGTGGTCATGCTGGGCAAGATGCTCGCCCTGGAGGGCGGGCCGGACGGCGTGCGATCAAACGTGCTCTGCCCCGGCGACACCTGGCCGGGGATGCGCCACATGGCAGCGCCGGGCGGGCAGGACCGCCCCGAGGACAGCGGCGACTGGCCGGTCCCGCCGGTCGGCCGGATCGGCCAGGCGGGCGACGTCGCCGCTGCGGCCGTGTTCTACGCGAGCGCCGAGACGGAATTCATCACCGGGACCACGCTGCTTGTCGATGGCGGGATGACGGCTGGATATCACCAGCGCGAGAAGGGCTGACGCCGCCGGCCAGGTGGTCGCAGCGAGAGTCTCGGTACCGCGATCCTCAGCGCGAGACGGCCTGCTTGACGAGCGACCGGCCGAAGTCCCACATCAGGCCGCTGCCCTTGTGCGCGTCCTTCATGACATCGTCAAGGGCCTCGGTGAACAACTGCACCTCGTCGGTGTCGATGGTCAGCGTGGGCAGCAGCTTGATGACTTCCATGAAGTCGCCAGAGACCTGGGTGAGAATGTGGTGCCGCTGGAACAGCGCGACGACCACCATCTGGGCGAACAGGCCGCGCCGCGCCTTCTGCAGCATGTTCCAGCTGGTCCGGAGCTTGAGTGAGTCTGGCTTGCCGAACTCCATCGCGATCATCAGGCCGCGCCCGCGCACGTCGGCGAGCATCTGATACTGGCCAGCCAGCTCCTCGATCGCGCGCTTCATCGCCGCGCCGGTCCGTTCGGCGTTGCTGACCAGCTGCTCGTCCTCGATCACCGCGAGCGTCGCCAGCCCGGCCGCCATCGCGGCGGCGTTGGATCCGTAGGTGGTGTCATGCACCAGGACGCGGTCCATCGAGGAGTAGACCTTCTCGAAGATCCAGCCCTTGGCCATAGTCGCGCCGACCGGCACGTAGCCGCCCGACAGGGTCTTGGCGACCGTCACGATGTCGGGGTCGACCCCGTCATGCTGATAGGCGAAGAACCGCCCGGTCCTGCCCATACCGGTCTGCACCTCGTCACAGATGAGCAGGGCGCCTCGGTCACGGAGCAGCTTGCTCGCCCCGGCGAGGTACCCGGGCGGGGCGACGGCGACGCCCTTGCCCTGAACGGGCTCGACGACGAGCGCCGCCACGTCACCCTTGCGCAACTCGGCATCGAGCGCGTCGAGGTCACCAAACGGTATGCACGTATCGGGAAGGAGCGGGCCGAAGCCGCTCCGGAACTCGGCGGCGCCGTTGACGGACAGGGAGCCGGCGGTCAGGCCGTGGAACGCGTGATCGCAGTACAGGATCCGGGACCGGCCGGTCGCGTACCTCGCGAACTTGAGCGCAGCCTCGACCGCCTCCGTGCCGCTGTTGCAGAAGTAGACGCGGTCAAGGCCGGGCGCATGCGCGAGCAGCCGTTCGGCCAGCAGGCCAGGCAGCAGCGCGCAGTCGAACTGCACCATGCTGGCCAGTTCGGCGTCGAGCACGTCGTGCAGGGCCTTGCGCACGACCGGGTGATTGTGGCCGATGCCGAATACCCCGAAGCCAGACAGGAAATCCGCATACCTGACTCCGTCGGCGTCATACAGGTATGCGCCCTCGGCGCGCTCGTATACCTTGTCGAACCCGATCGCATGCAGCATCCGGGGCCGCTGCGGGTTCAGGTACCTGGCATGCAGCTCGTAACCCTGGCCACTGCGCTCGGCGAGCAGGCCGGGCAAGTCGAATCCCATAACCCAATTGTGGCCGTTCGCTGGAGTGCTTGCGCTGCGAATCGCCGCAAACCACCCAGCGTCGCTCGGGCCAGGTCAGCTTCGTCCCAGCCGGGAGGACACGGCTCGAGCCTGTCGGGGGTGCACTCCACAAACGCAGCGACATCACCGGACCCCTGATGTCGCTGTGGCAGCAGTAGGGTTCCGGTGCTGTCGCTGGACTTAGCGCTCGCATTGGCCGGTAGCGGTCTCCCCGAAGGCTGGGGCGGCCAGGAAATCCCCCCGGTCGCAGGTAGTGCCAATTGGTGACCGCGTGTTCACCTGCCAGGTGGCATTGGCTGCTGCTACTGTCTCGGCATTACATCTGATTTAGGACGTTGGAGGGGATTCCATGGCTGTTCGCGACACCATGCAGGCTTCGGCCGCGCCGTACCTGCAACCGGGTGAAACGGTACAAGCGGTGTTTGGCGCCCAGACGGCGAGCCAGTGGCTTGCGGCGCTGACCGGCGTCTTCGTGTTCCTTGGCCTGAACAGGTACCGGATCGTGGTCGTCACACCCAGCCGAATCCTGGTTCTCGATGCGGGCAAGGCCAGCATGGCCAAGGCGAAGGGTCTGGTCACCGAATTGCCGCGCTCGACCACACTCGGGCCGCCCACCGGGCTGTGGCACGTTATCCCGGCCGGCGAGGAGAAGCTGCGCGTTCATCGCCGCTTCTTCAAGGACATCGAGGCCGCCGACTCCTCCCAGGCCGCCGCGGCCTGAGCGGCATCCCGCCCGCGCGCGGCGCTCAGGCGATGTGGATGGTGGCAGCGATCCGGCGGTCGGCACTGCTGTGCGCCGCCTCGATGAGGTATTGGCCGGGGATAGTTCGCCAGCCGCCGTCCCAGATCTGGAACGCCCGCGCGGGCAGGTCCGCCGTGACCTCGACGGCTTCGCCAGGATCGGCCGTGACCGCCGCGAAGCCGACCAGCCACCGGTCCGGCCTGACCGGGGCCGGGCCGTCCGCAAAGAAGACCCGGGCCGGTGCGGCGTAAAGCTGCACCACCTCCCGGCCCGGCCGCGAGCCGGTATTGCGCACGGTCACGGTGACGCGGGTGCCGTCGGCGACGATCGACTCGTACGCCCAGCTCGTGTAGCCCTCGCCGTGGCCGAACGGGTACCGCGGCAGTTTCGGTGAGCGCTGCCACGCCCGGTAGCCGATGAACACGCCCTCGTCATAACGCAGCACGCCCGCGGCTGGCGTCGTGCCGAGCACCGGGCAGTCCGCCGCACTGACAGGCCAGGTCGTCGGCAGCCGTCCGCCAGGCTCGGCCACGCCGAGCAGCACGTCGGCGAGCGCGAGGCCGGCCTTCTGGCCGCCGAACCAGGTCAGCAGCACCGCGGAAACCTCGTCGGCCCACGGCAGCTCGACCGGCGAGCCCGCGCTGACCACGACGACGGTGCGCCTGCTGACGGCCGCGACGCGCCTGACGAGCTCATCCTGCCGCCCTGGCAGGGTAAGGTCGGCGCGGTCGAACCCCTCAGACTCGACCTCCTCGGTCGTGCCCACGACGACCACTGCGACGTCGCTCCCGGCCGCGATCCGCTCGGCCTCGGCCAGCATTTCGTCGTCGGTCGCGGTCGGGCCGCCGTACCCCAGGGTCATCGACACCAGCACGAACCCCCCGGCGGAGACGACGTGCTGCGTCAGCGACACCTCGACGGTACTTCCTGGCTCGAGCGGCAGCGGGAGCCGCCGCTCGGGCGGCCCGATGAACAGCCGGGAGAAGTCCTCGCTGTCCGGCGGAATCTCCCCGTCGAAGAGTAGGCGGCCGCCGGCCCGGAGTGTGTACCTGCCCAGGCCGCGGATGCCAAGGCGGTGGATGCCGCCGACGCCGGCGGTCAGCCGCCCGGAGATTTCCACGGCCGCTAGTGCCGCGGGGTCGACGCCAGCGGGCAGCTCCATCCACCGGCCGGCCCCGGTGGCGAGTGGGGTCTCGTGCAAGGTCGCGCCCGCGGCATCGGTGAAGGTGGCCTTCAGGCCGGTCCAACTCGGCGTGGCGGCCGGGGCGAGCCTGGTCCTTGGGTCGGCGCCGATCGCGTACGACAGCGTCGCGGAGGCAGGGAGCGCCGCCCTCAGGCCGTCCAGCGGTGAGACCACGTGCGCGGGGAAGACCGTGGCGCTGCCGCCGCCGAGCACCCTGGCATCGCTGGCGAGCGCGCCGATCAGGGCGATACGCGACAGCGCGGCGGCATTCAGCGGCAGGGCGGCGTCGCGGTTGGCGGCCAGCACGAACGACCTGGCCGCGATGTCGCGGGCCAGGCCAGGACCGTCGATCGGAGGAGGGCGGCGCTCAGGCGGCACGGACTCGGGCGCCCCGGCGAGCGCGCCCACCCGCGCGGCGAGCCGCAGCACGCGGCGAGTCATCTCGTCGACGAGATCGGCCGGGACCGAGCCGTCGCGCACCTCGGCGGCCAGCCGGTCACCCCACGGGCTGCCCAGGGCCGGCATGACGATGTCCAGGCCGCCGTTCGCGGTGCCGGCCGTGTCGTGAGCGGCCAGCCAATCGGAGACGATGACGCCGTCGAATCCCCATTCGTCCTTCAGCACGCCGCGCTGCAGCGGGCCGTTGGTGGTCATGGGCACGCCGTTGACCGCGTTATACGCGGACATGACGGCCCACGCGCCCGCGCTGCGGACGATCGCCTCGAACGGCGCGAGGTAAAGCTCGCGCAGCGCGCGATCGCTCACCTCCGCGCTCGCGGTGAACCGCTCGGTCTCGAAGTCATTGGCCACGAAGTGCTTGACGGTCGCGGCGACGCCGAGATCCTGCACGCCGGTCACGTAACCGACGCCGATCTCGGCGGACAGCAGCGGGTCCTCGGAATAGGCCTCGAAATGGCGTCCGCCAAGCGGGCTGCGGTGCAGGTTCACCGTCGGCGCGAGCAGGACGTGCACCCCCTTGCGCCGAGCCTCCTGGCCAAGCAGGCGTCCGGCCGCCCTGGCTAGTTCGCGATCCCAGGTCGCGGCGAGCGCGGTCGGGCTGGGCAGCGCGATCGACGGGTCAGCCGCGCTCCAGCTTGTGCCGCGGACACCGACCGGGCCGTCGGACATGACGACCGAGCGCAGGCCGATCTGCGGCAAGGCGGGCAGCGACCACATGTCCTGTCCGGACAAGATGCTGATCTTGGCGGCCAGGTCGAGCCGGCCAAGCGCGGCCTCGACCGCAGCCTCGCGCGCCGCGCTCAGCTCTGTGGCTGCCCCGTGCGCTGCTGCTGGCTCGGACATCCAGCTCTCCTTCGCGGGGCCAGCCTCCTGACCCTGATCGGCAGGCCGGCGGCCGCGGCTGCGACCGGCTCGGGGGAGGGCACCCGGCTGATGAACACCTGCGGGCTTATGTCATGCAGCGTACGCAACAGATCGGCCAGCGCGCCGTCTTCGCCGAGTTCGACGATCACGTTGCCGGTCAGCTCGGCGGCGTCCGCGCCGGGCGGGTCGAGCCGGAGATCGGTGCCGGGCACCCGGGCGAGGGCGGTCCTCAGCACGCTCTGGCCGCAGGGTATGTCGGGCACGGTGATTCGGATTCGCCACTGCGCCATGAGACCTCCAACCTCGCTCGCTCGATACCGACAGTGACCGATCCCCGTTGCTGACGTGCTTCTGGCCTGTTACGCCGCTGTGAACACCGACCGTGCTGCCGCCGCCGCGGGTGCCTCAGCGGGCGAGCAACGGGACCGCGTCGGCGATCGTCCGCAGGGCGGCCCGCAGCAGCCCCTGGGTGCCGTCGAAGTCGCCCAGCGGCGGCGTGCCCGGGAACTTGCGGCGATCCAGGTCGAGGTAGCGGCGCTGATTCAGCTCGACCTGGACGGCGTCGACGCGATCCTGGCCGGCGAAGCGCCGCACCGTCCAGCCGCCGCTGAACCGCTGGTTCAGCCGGACATCGAGCCCCGCCGCGGCCAGCGCGGCCGAGATCAACTCGACCGCGGCAGGGCTGGCGGTGGCGCCGTGCCGGTCACCGAGTATCACGTCGCCATCCAGCCCCGCGCCGAAGCTGTGCAGGTCGAGCAGCAGGATGCGCGGGAAGCTGGCGAGCAGGCGTTCGATCACCGAGTCCAGCGCCTGATGGAAGGGTGCGTGCACGAGCGCGATCCGCTGGCCGATCTCGGCTGCCGTCAGCGGCCGGCGGTAGATCTCCCGGCCCCTCGGCATCCGGGCCGCCACGACGCTGGTCCAGAACCCGCCGTGCTGCTCGCCGGCCGGGTCGCGGTTCACGTCGGCGACGAACCGGCTGAACGCCGTCGTGATCGTGGTGATCCCCAGTTCGGGCAGGAACGCGTACAGCTCTCTGGTCAGCCAGTCGGACCACAGGATGCCCGGGCTGACCGCCAGCGCGCCGGTCAGGTCGGCCGGGTAGTCCAGGCCGCCGTGCGGCAGGCAGGCGACCACGGGGACCGCCTGGCAACTCGGCCCGAGCACCCAGCGTGCGTTCACAGGGAGAGGCTAACGAACTGCCGCGCTGCTACCATCGCTCGATTGTGAGCCCTGCCCGCCATCGCGAACTGGAGTTCCTTCGCGGCTACCGGCCGCAGGACGCGACTGAGAAGGCCGACCTCGAGCGGATCGTCGCGCTGGCCGAAGCGGCCGATGACCCGTGGTCGCGGGCACTACCGCTGCACCTGACCGCGTCCGCGCTGGTCGTTCACCCGGCCACCGGCCGGGTGCTGCTCCGCTGGCATGCGCGCCAGCAGGCCTGGCTGCAAGTCGGCGGGCACGGCGACCCCGGTGAGACCGATGCGCTGGCCATCGCGCTGCGGGAGGCGGCAGAGGAGACCGGTCTCGCCGACCTGGTCGCGTGGCCGGACGGAGCGATCAGGCAACTGGTTGTCGTGCCGGTGCCCGCGGCGGGGAGTGAGCCGGCGCACGAACATGCCGACCTGCGGTTCCTGCTCGCCACCCAGGCGCCCGAGGCGATCAGGGCCGAGACGCCTGACGCGCCGCTTCGCTGGCTGAGTCTGCCCGAGGCGCGGGACCTGACTGCTGAGGACAACCTGCGGGATCTGTTCCCGCGCGTGGCGCACCTGCTCGCTGGCTGACGAACCCACGCCAGGCACTGCCGGCGTCTCCCTGGCGGATGTCCCTTCCTCAGCGCCCCATTCCTGCGTCCCTGGCTCGCACGATGGCCTCCGCGCGGTCGGCGACGTGCAGCTTTGCGAAGATATTCGATACGTTGTTGCGTACCGTCTTGGAACTCAGCACCAGGATCTGGGCGATGTCCGTGTTGCTGCGGCCGGCCGCGATGAGGTCGAGCACCTCGTGCTCCCTAGCGGTCAGCGCGGGGAAGGTCGGCACGGGCAGGCGCGGGGCCGCGAAGAACTCCATGATCCGCCGGGCAACAGATGGGCCGAAGATCGCCTCGCCACGCGCGACGGCTGCCACCGCGCGGGCGATGTCCTCCTGGTCGGCGCCCTTGAGCAGATAGCCGCGGGCCCCGGCGCGCATAGCGGCGAACACCGACTCGTCGTCGTCGTACATGGTCAGTACCAGCACGGCGATATGCGGGCTGGACGCCACGATCTGCCTGGTCGCCTCGATCCCGTTCAGCGCGGGGATCGCGAGGTCCATCAGCACGACGTCGGGCTGGCTTCGGCCGGTGGCGGCGACGGCGTCGACTCCGTTATCCGCCTCGGCGACAACCTCCCACCCGGGCTGCCCGGCCAGGAGCGCGGTCAGCGCTCTCCGGTAGACCGGATGATCATCGACCACCACGATCCTCGTCGGCGCCTCCTCGGTCATGGTGACTCCAGCGCCAAGGTGACACTGACCTCGGTGCCGCCGCCGTCCCGTGCCTGGATCATGAATGTGCCGCCAAGTTCTTGCGCTCTCTCGCGCATCGCGGACAGGCCCACGCTGGCAACGGCTGCGGGTGCCAGGCCTGCACCGTCGTCGACAATCTCGAGGATTAGCTTGTCGCCGAGGCCGATCCGCACGACGCAGCCGGCGCCGC
Organism: uncultured Actinomycetota bacterium; assembly: GCA_963720595.1. Lineage (GTDB taxonomy): Bacteria > Actinomycetota > Actinomycetes > Streptosporangiales > Streptosporangiaceae > Chersky-822. The sequence continues at coordinate 2,048,432 of CAVRFY010000002.1, forward strand.
CCGAGTGCCTGGCCGAGTTCGTCATCGCTTCGGTCACTATGCGGTATGCGGCGACCTCGGTCGCGGCCGGCAGCACGGGCATGACCTCCGGTGCCTCGACCGTGATGGACAGCATCGGATGGCGCCGGCCGATCCGTTCGGCCTGCTGCCGCAGGGCGCCGACCAGGCCCAGATCATCAAGCGCAGGCGGGCGCAGTTCGTACACCAGGCGCCTGATCTCCTCGATGGCGGTAACCATCTCGGTCTTGAGCTCCTTCAGAACGGCGTGCGCCGCATTCGGGTCGGTGCGGAGCTGGCCGGCGGCCAGGTCGATGCCGAGCACCACGCTGGCCAGGCCGGGTCCGAGCCCGTCGTGGAGGTCGCGGCGCAGTCGGCGGCGCTCCTCCTCGCGCGCCTCGACCAGCCGCTGCCTGGACGCCTGCAGGTCGTCGGCGAGGCCGGCTGCGTAAACCGCCGCGCCGGCGTGCCCGGCCAGCTCGGTCAACAGGGCGCGGTCCCTTGGCCCGACGGGCCGTCCCGGCGGGCCTGCCGCCAGCAGCGTCCCGACCGTCGTTCCCTGATGCGTCATCGCGATCCTGACCGCCTGGCGGGCCGGATCGCCGACGCAGGCTCGAACCTGGCCCTGGGCCTCCACCGCGACGTAGGCCAGCTTGAGTGATCCTGCGATCGCGCTCACCACGGAGTCTAGGGATCCGCCAGGTGGCACCGCGCCCTGCAGCGTCGCGCTGACCCGCGACACGGCTCGGTATGGATCGCCGCGGTCACCGAACATCATTCGGTCGGTGAGCCGCTGCAGCCAGGCGCGCAGTGGCAGCGCGACGACGGCGACCGCCGTCACGGCGGCGACCACTCCGATGGTCGGCTGCTCGCCGGTGATCACGCTGGCCAGGGTGAGCACCCCGGCGTACCCCAGGGCCAACAGCGCGGCGAGCGTGCCGTAGACCAGCGATCGGTTGAGCGCGAGGTCAAGATCGTAGAGCCGGTCGTGCAGGATGGCGAAGGCAATCCCGGCTGGAATCAGAGCGAAGATCGGAAGCCCGATCAGGAAGTCGGACAACTGGCCGTCGGATCCCGGCATAGCAACGATAACCAGCATCAGGACCGCGGCCAGTGCGACGACGATGATCTGCCGCCTGGCCAGGGAGCTACGCGGTTCCCGCAGCCACCGGGTGATCAGCGCGGCCACGCTGACTGCCAGGCCGGCGAGCTCCAGCGCCGGCCCCATGGACGCGGTGAGCCGCAGCACGCCGGCCATGGCGGGCAGGCCGAGCGGGTTATCACTGACCGGCTGATTGACCAGCCTGCCAGGCATCAGCATCAGCGGCACCGCCTGGCTGGCCACTGCGAGGCCGGCCAGCAACAAGGCGGGACGCCAGCGGCGTGAGGGCAGGCGGCCGTCTGGGTAGAGCAGGAGACAGCAAGTCGCCAGCACGGGAAAGCCGAGCGTCCACACCCAGTCGGACAGCCAGCCGACGGCGATCCCGGCCGGCAGCGACCCGGGCCGGGATACGAGCGCGTACTGGGCATACTCGTACGCGAGCAGTGTTACTCCGCCATCGACGCCAACGAGCAGGAACAGCCAGCCGAGCATCTGGCCAGGCCGCCTGGTAATGATCAGCGCACCGAGCGCGCTGAATCCGAATGCGAACACCAGATTCGGCGCTCCAATCCCCGATGTGATGACGTCCGATCTGGTGCTCGTATCCAGGACAATCGCGGCCGCCGCCATGGCCATGCTCGCGCCGGAAGCAAGCCATACTGCCGTCACTCCCGCCTTCGTCACAGCTCCATGCTCCCGCGCGCGAAGCCCGCCGTCACGGGGCCAGTGCCCTGAGAATCCGGGACATCGTTGTCACTATGGAATCGGGACACCGCTCCCGTGACGGCGGGTCGTGGCCGCGCTGAGCCTGTTATCACTCGGTGCGGCGCAGGGCCGCGCCGACAGCACGCGGGCTAAACGGCCCTGGAGGAGAAATGCGCGGAACACGAGCGGTGATGGCAGGAGCGGTGGTGCTGGCCACGACCTTCGGCGGCATGAGCCTCGCCGAGGCAAGCAGCAGGCCGGCGGTCTCGGGGACCGAACACATTCTGGCGATCAGCACGTCGTCGGCGAACTCGAACAAGTACAGCCTGATCATGACGGGTACTTTCACCGCGGGAGGCGCCGTTGTCACCCGCGGTCCGGTCGCCACGGTCACCCTTCCCGGCGGCACGTTCAAGGTCACATCGAGCGGGGTCAAGCAGACCCGCAAATTCAGCAAGGCGACCTGCCTGCTCACGGTGAGCGTGCATGGCCGCGACACGCTGGGCCACGGCACCGGAAAGTACGCGGGCATCAGCGGCTCGGGCAGTTTCACGTTCGGCCTGCGCGCGGTCTTCCCGCGGATAGCTGGCAAGTGCAGCATGGCGCGGCCGCCGCTGGCGTTGCAGGAGGTCCTGAGCTCGACCGGGTCGGTGTCGCTGCACTAGGCCAACCTGAGTCATGGCTGGCAGGCAGGGGTCCCGGTGGTGCGCCGCCGGGACCCGGGGCGTCGCGCCAGGTGGGGCGATTGGCCGGAATAGGTCATCAGAGGCCGTTTTCCGTGCGACGCTGCAACGGACGAGTCCCTTCGAGGAAGGAACCAGTTCGTGCGCAAGTACCTCTACCTCGCGGCGGTTGCCGCCTCCGCCGCAGCGGTGGTCCTGCCCGCTACGTCCGCCTCCGCGGCCGGCCACGTCCTGACGATCAATAGGACCGGCGGTGCGGCCGTCAAGACCGGTGCCGTGCTCAAGTCCGGTCTGGCCACGGGCAAGTCCGCGGTGTTCTCGCTCGTGACGGGCACCACCACCCAGACACTGACCTGCAAGTCGGCCTCGTTCAGCGCGAAGGTGACCGCCAACCCGGCCAAGCCGGGCAAGGCCACCGAGTCGGTCACCGCCGAGAAGTTCGGCAAGTGCACGACCAACGTCGCCGGGGTGACTGTCAACAGCATCAAGGTCAACAACCTGCCCTATAAGGCCTCGGTCAGCGACGCCGCCGGCTTCCCGGTGACGGTCAGCGGCGCAAGCGCGTCCAAGCCGGTCGAAGTGACCGTGACCGTGTCGGTCCAGGGGATCCCGAATCCGATCACCTGCTCAGTTAAGGCGAGCACCGTGAAGGGGCATGCCTCCAATACGGGCAGCACGATCACCTTCTCTAAGCAGAAGTTCACCGGGGCGAGCGGCGGTAACGCGCTGTGCCCGTCGTCGGCGACATTCTCGGTGACGTACGGTCCGGTGGTTGACTCCAGCGTCACGGGCAGCCCGAAGGTCTTCGTGAACTGACCCGCCTCGCGCCCTGGCGCCGGCCATTGGCCGGCGCCAGGTGCGTATCCGGGCTCGGCCTGGTTGGATGACACAGTGCGAATCGCGACCTGGAACGTGAACTCGGTGCTGGCCAGGCTGCCGCGCCTGGTGCAGTGGCTGGAGCAGGCCGCGCCCGACGTCGCGTGCCTGCAGGAGACAAAGGTCGGCGCCGACGCGTTCCCCGTCGAGGCTGTCGCCCCGCTCGGATACGAGGTCGCGCACCACGGCGAGGGCCGCTGGAACGGCGTCGCGGTGTTGTCCAGGATTGGCCTGGCCGACGTGACCCGCGGCCTGTCCGCGGACCCCGGCTTCCCTGACCCAGGCACCGCCGAGGCGCGCACGATCGCGGCGACCTGCGGGCCGGTGCGGGTGCGGTCGGCGTACGTGCCGAACGGGCGGACCCCCGCCGACCCGCACTACACCTACAAGCTGGCCTGGCTGGCCGCGCTGGAGACCGAGATCGCGGCGGAAGCGGCCGGCGATCGCCCGTTCGCGCTGATGGGGGACTTCAACATCGCGCCGACAGACGCCGATGTGTGGGATCCGGCGGCGTTCGCCGACGCCACCCACGTGACCGCGCCGGAGCGCGCGGCGCTCGGCGTGCTGCGCGAGCGCGGCCTGACCGACATCGTCCCGCGGATCGCCAAGGGCCCGCATCCCTTCACGTACTGGGACTACCGCGCGGGCGCGTTCCACCAGGGGATGGGGATGCGCATCGACCTGGTGTACGCCAACGCGGCGATGGCCGCCCTGATCAAAGACGCCTGGGTCGACCGGGAGACCCGCAAGGGCAAGAACCCGAGCGACCACGCCCCCGTGATCGTCGACCTGACCCCGTGACCGAGCCGGCTATCGCGGCACAGCCGGAGCGGGAGCGGTTACCAGGTATTTATCGCGGGCAGTCGGACCGCGCGAGACCAGCGTGACCTGAGCGCCCAGCGCGGAGCCGACCTCCTGCGGCCAATCGGCAGTTGGGGCGGCGCAAACCGGTTGGGCCCGCAGCAGCATCCTGGTCAGCCGCTCCTGCCCGGGGAGGTCGCCGGCCCGGCCGGCCGGCAGCCGGTCGACCGGCTTGCCGTCGACCAGGTAGCGATGGCAGATCAGCAGCCGATGGGCGTCCGCGACGTCCAGGTGCGTCAGCGCGATGCCGTCCACTCCGCCGGTGACCTGCATGGCATACCGCAAGGCGACCGCGTCGAAATGGCCCCTCCTGACCGGCCCCTGCCACTCATTCCTGCCGTTGTGCGGTTCGGGCAGCTCGAGCGTCGGATCCTCGGTGACCAGCGGGCCAGGTCCGTGCCTGGTCAGGTAGCAGCGGACGACACCGAGCCTGGCCGCGCCAGCGGTCACGCCCGCGTCGGCGAGCAGCGTCTCGGCGTTGGCGAACGTGGTCGTCGACCAGGTGGTGTACGGATGGAAGCCGTGCCATTCGTCGAGCAGCACCCCCTGGGCGCCCTCGAAGACCACCGGCCCGGCGCGCAGCAGGCCGGCCAGGTACTCGCCGCCGACGAGGCGGACCCGGCCGGCGAACGCCCGGCAGGCCGCGCGGACGTCGCCGACCGCGGGCAGCGCGGGCTCGCCGCGGGGGCCAGCGGTCGCGCCGAACTCGGCGCGCACCCGATCGCGCAGCAGCGTGAGCTTGCGCTCAAGCCGCCGCGGGGCGTCGCAGTCGCCGACCCGGGGGGCGTCGGCCCCGGCGCCGAGCGCGTAGCTGACCGTCTCGCCGATCCCCATGCCGCACGAGCCGTGCCTGGCCGCACCCCGGGCACGTTCTCTGGCCCGGTTCGCTGCCCGGTGGTAAGGGGTGGTGAGCAGCGCGTCCCGGTCCACGGTCAGCCGGTCGAGCGCGCCGGCGACGCCAGCCGAGGCCAGCTGGGCGGCCTCGGCCGCGAGCGCGAGCGGGTCGACCAGGACGAACCGCGACAGGTGGGTTCGCACGCCAGGGGTGAACATGCCGGACCCGAACTGGGCGAACGCGTGATGCCGGCCGTCGGGGGTGACGACGTTGTGCGCCGCCTGGGCACCGCCGTTGAACCGCACGACGGTGCGGGGGAGCGCCGCGCCGCGCCGTTCTCCCGCCCGCGAGCAGAGCCAGTCCACCACGGTGCCCTTGCCGGCGTCGCCGAACCCCAGGTCGACGACGATGACGTGCTCACCGGCCGCGGTCAGCTGGCCGCGCGTGGTCGCCGCGATCACAGCCGGATGTTCCCTGCCTGGCCGTCCAGGTCGTCCAGGTCGACCGAGATGGTCAGCGCGCCGCGGCCCGAGCCGATCGCGGCGAGCGCATTCGACACCGCGGGGCCGGCGCCCGAGCCGACATCGTCCAGGTCGGCTAGGCCGTCGTCGAGGCTAATCGCGTCTTCGCCGAGGCCGACGGTGAGCGCGATGGTCTCGGTGACCGCGTCGAGGTCCGCCAGTTCGATCACGTTCTGGCCGAGCAGGCCGCGCCAGAATCGCAGCACCTCGGCGTCGCCCGCGTAGCTGGCGCCGGCGGGCAGGATGTAGTACGTGTCCCACTTCCTGGTGAGCTCCGCGACGATCCCGGCCAGCGCGACATCGGCCTGCAGGCCATCGCCGATCACCTGGTCGACCTCGGCGCGCTTGACCCGCGGATAGGCCATCTCGTCACCGATCAGGAACAGGTACCCGCGCTTGCCGCGCTTGGCATAGCAGTCCGCGTCCGTGTGCCTGGCCATGAAGTACATGGCCAGCTCGTAGGATTCGGTCTTCTGGCCGCCCCCGCCGCCCTCCAGCAGGATCCGGCTGAGGTCATCGTCCATCCTGTTGTCGGACTCGAACTGGCCGACCTGCAACGGCGCCCGGTCGCAGGTCGCGTCGCCGACGGCGCCGAACATGATCTGCGGGTCCTGCGCGTACCCCTTCCGCAGCAGCAGTCCGAGCAACTGGGGGAGCTTGCCCTGGAGCGTGCGGGGAACGTCGCGCATCGACCCGGTCACGTCGAACAGCACGGCGATCGCCAGCGACCGCGGATGCTCCGCGGAGTCGCGGCTCTCGCGCAGCGGCGCGCCGTGCGGATCGAGATCAGGGTGGACCGTGCGCGCGCCGCTGTCGCTGTGCGCGAAGGCGCTCGCGCCGGTCGCCGCACGGTAGTACGCGGCTGCATCGTATACATCGGTCGACCATCGTCCGCTTCCCATAGCGGTCCTCCTTCTGTGCTGCCCTACGCCGGGATGGCGAAGGGCCGGAACTTGCGTGCGCCGTACAGCCGCCCGAGCAGTTCGTCAAGCTCTCCCAGCAGCGCCCAGGCATCCTGCGGGCGGCGGCGCGGGCTCGCGAGCAGGCAGCCGCGGGCGAAGGCGGCCAGCGGGGCCGGCAGCCGGTCGCCGGTGAGCCCGGTCATGCAAGAGGTGGCCAGCCAGATATCGGTGTCCGGCCCGGCGGGCTGGCCGGCCAGCACCTCGGGCGGATACCGATCGCGATGCCGCGCGACCATCGCGGGGAGCCGGTACGGCGGCCGGCCCGAATAGCACCAGTCGACTAGGACCAGGCCGTGCTCGGCCGGGTGGATCAGCACGTGCTCGGGCAGCACCGCGCCGTGCACGACGCCCGCGCGGTGCGCCGCGCCCAGCGCGACGAGCAGCCGCCGCCACATCCATGCGGCATCGCGCGGGTCGAGCGCGCCGCCGAACGCCGCGCCGACCTGCGCCAGGTTGACGAAGCCGTCAAGCTCCGCGATCAGGTTCGCGCGGCGCTCCGCGCCGCTGCGCGGATCGACTAGCCGCTGCGTTTGCGCCAGGACGGGGAAGTAGGCGCCGAACCTGAAATCGACGTCTTCGCGGATGCCGGTCAGCGCTCCGGCCTCGGCGTCCATCAGGTCGTTATCCGCCGGGTCCCTGGCCACCTTCAGCAGCCCGCGTCCCGTCCGGTACAGGTTGGCCAGGTCGCCGCGGGCCGCGAGTGTTCCGCGGTCACCGAGGTGCCGCTGCCGCCACAGGCCGGCGAGCTTCGCGAACGCGGCCGCTGCGCGGTGATCGCCAGGCCGGGTGTCGGGATGGGTGAGCCTGGCCAGCCGCCGGTAGCAGCGCCCGCCGTCCAGGCCGAACAGGTCGCCAGGGCCGGCCGCGGCCTCGATCATCGCGATTGCTGCCGTGGTCGTCACCAGCATGTCGCCGGTCACCGGACTGCGTCCTCGCGGCCAGGCCGCAGCAGGGCGGGGTGCAGCAGCCGGGCGTCGCCGCGCCGGTACAGCCTCGCCCTGGGACCGCCACGCGGGCCGCCGGTCTCGGTGGTTTCGCCCGTGCTCTCGACGAACCCGGGCACCGACAGCACCTTGCGGTGGAAGTTGCCCGCATGCAGCGGCTCGCCCCACACCGCCTCATAGACCATCCGCAGTTCGGAGATGGTGAATGGCTCGGTCACGAAGGAAGTGGCCAGAGGCGTGTACTCGAGCTTGGACCTGGCTCGCTCGAGCCCATCGGCGAGAATGCGGGCGTGGTCGAACGCGAGCTTGCGCGTCGTGCCCGCGCGCTGGCCGCCGCCGCCCTCGGTCAGGCCGAGGGAGTCGACCGGCACCCAGGCCGCCGCCGCGGCGTCGCTGCCCGCGCGCGGCTCGGGAAGTTCGGGGGCGAAGGCCAGGTAGGCCACGGAGATGACACGCATTCGCGGGTCGCGGCCCGGCTCGCCGTACGTGCCGAGCTGTTCGAGGTGCATCGCGCCCAGGCGCTCACCGGTCTCGTCGGCCAGTTCCCTGATCGCCGCGTCGGGCAGATCTTCCGCGCCTGCGATGCCGCCGGCCTGGCCGGCCCGGACGAAACCGCCGGGCAGTGCCCACTGTCCGGCGAAGGGCCGGACACCGCGCTGCACCAGCAGTACGTGCAGGACGGCGTCCCTGATCGTCAGCGTGACCACGTCCACGGTGACCGCGATCGGATCGAAGCCGCGGGGGTCGTAGCTGGCGAGGAAGTCCGCGTCGCTCGCTGGCTCGTCGCTCATCGTCATCCTTCTCAGATTGAGAGAGTCTCGTATTGAGATAATCTCAATACGAGAATAACATGCATCCTATGACTGTCAACGACCGACGCCGCAGGCCCGCGATGCGCCGCGACCAAGCCGCGGGCCAGCGGGTGACCGACCGGGTCGCGGGCGCCCTGCTGGGCGTGCATGCCGGTGACGCGCTCGGCGCGACGCTGGAGTTCAGCTCCTGGTCCGCGATCAGGCAGCGGTATCCGAACGGGCTGCGGGAGATCGTCGGCGGCGGGCCCCTCGGCTGGCCACCCGGCCACGCCACCGACGACACCGACCTGACCAGGGCGGTGCTGCTCGCCTGCCTCGATGCCGCCCGGGAGCCTGGCGGCGACGTCGTCCGCCGCGCCGCCGATTACATGCTGGCCTGGCTGGACGGGGACTGGCCGGGCCGGGAGCCCGGATCGCGGCCGCGCGACGTCGGCGGCGCCACGCTCCGCGGCCTGGAAGGCTACCGGCGCAGCGGCGATCCGCGCGCGGCAGGCGCGGGCGAGGGCCACGCGGGAAACGGCTCCCTCATGCGCTGTATCCCGACCGGGCTGGCCGTGGCCGGGCGCGACCGGCGGATCAGCGAGTCGATCGAGATCTCGGCGGTCACGCACGACGACCCGATCGCGGTGACCGCGTGCGCGGCGTACAACGAGATCACCGCGGCCCTCGTGCGCGGGGTCGATCCCGCAGGCGCGGTGGCCGCGGGGCTGGCGGCCGCGCGGCAGTTGGGCAGCGCGCCGGTCGCGGCCGCGATCACCGACGGCCGTCGCCTCGCGCCCGCCAGGCTGGCGGCCACCGGGACGATCCCGTTCGCGGGCGCGGCATCCGGCTACGTGCTCGACTCGCTCAGCCTGGCAGTCGCCGCCGTGCTCGATGAGCGCCGGTTCGCCGACGTCATCGTGGACATCACCAGGATCGGCAACGACACCGACACCAACGCGGCCATCGCGGGCGGACTGCTCGGCGCGCGCGACGGCGTCGCGGCAATCCCGCGGCGCTGGACGGCGCTCCTCCAGTTCGGCGCCGAGTTCAGCAACGCCGCGCAGCTCCTGGCAGGCAGGCTAGGCAACCCGCCGGCGGACGCTCAGGTGTGCTGACCGGCCGCTACGAGCATGGCGTCCAGGGCACGTCGAACAGGTCCACGGTCTTGAAGATCGAGCTGATCTGGTAGCTGGCGGCGAGCGGGCAGTTCACGGCCGGTGCCTTGTACTCCACGTTGAACACGGCCTTGCCCGACGCGGTCCAGCCCGGCAGGCCTGGCGCGGGGAAATTGCACTCCCTGTACTGGAAACACTGCTCGTTGATCGCGAAGTCGAAGTAGGGCTTCAGGTCGGACAGCTGGCCGAGGTCGTTCTTCAGGCCCGCGGTCAGGCCCTTGCTGTGCGCGAGGTTGGCCAGTTCCGAATCGTAGAGCAGCTGGGTGTCCGAGCTGATCGACAGGCCGGTCTTGTTCTGGTATCCATCGACGTTGTCGAATTCGACGGCATCAAACCCGTCCGCGACGCAGCGGTCGAGCCGCTTGCCCACCTCGGTCAGGATGAAGTCGCGCTGGCCCTTGTTGTTGTTGATGTTGAGCCAGAATTCGTTACGGAACCCGCCGACCGGCTTGCCGAACAGCGCGCCGCCGCTGGAGTTGTTGAAGTTCACGTAATCCTGGTAGTCCGGCCGGAAGCTCTCCGCCGTCCCGGCGTCGACGTAGCAGATCGCGTGCGCGCCATTGGCGTGAATGGCCGCCACCGCCGCCGCGTTCTCGCTGGTGATGGTCCCGCCGGTGCAGAAGCCGTCGGTCTGGTAGTCGATGTCGAACACCTGCGGCCTGACCGCCGCACCGCCACCCGCTGGCGGCCCGGAGATATTGACGTTGATCCCGCCGGTCGCGGGGAACAGGCAGGCCGTTCCCGCCGCGTTGCGCGCGGCCTGAAGCTGGTACTGCCAGCGCATCCCCACGGCCGGCTGCCAGCAGGCTCCCGCCCCGGTGTTACAGGGAACCGGGGCCGGGCACCCAGCGGTCGAGCAGGACGCGAGCGCGGGGGCGGCGTTCACCAACCCGGGCACGAGGAAGAGCAGGCTGAACAGGATGGCGGCGAAACCGGCGCTGAGTCTCTTCATATGCCCGGCCTTTCTGGTGGCGTCAACCGGAGCAAACCGATCCTCCACTGGCGGCCCTTGCTGGTCAATACCATCGCCGGATTAGCCCTGCCGGTGCGGCCATCTCGCGCCGGGGCTACCGCACGACCAGGTAGCCGTTCATCTGGAAGAAGGAGCCGCCCTCCTCGCCGTCGGGTATCCCGGGCCTGATCGTGATCGTGTGCCGCCCGGCGGACCGCCAGCGCCAGGCGAACAGGACCTGGTCGGGCTGGCGTACCGACGGGCTGGTCATGTTCTGCCAGATCCCGGTGCGGTCGAATGTCTCGGCGCCGTCGACGAAGACCCTCGCGTGACCGGACAGGCAGCAGACCGCGCCCACCGAGCCCAGGATCGCGACCGCCCGCCCCGTGACGGTGAACCGCAGTTCGCTCCCGGTGAGCCCGCGGGCATCCGCGACGTAGGCGGCGCGCTGCCAGAAGCCGGGATCGGCTGGCCGGCCGTGCGGGTCAAGCGCGGCGGCTGCCTGCATCAGCGCCGCGCCGCCGTTGACCTGCCACGCGGTCGCCACGACGGTCGGCGGCGGCCCGTCGAAGAACCGGCCGAACTCCCCGGCCGCGTTCTGGTCCCCGCCGGCCGCCGAGGCGGCCGCGAGCAGCCAGTCCGCGGCCATCCGCTGATGATCGCGGGTCGCCAGCCGGTACATGCCCTCGACCAGCGGTTCGACGACGTCGTTGTCGGCCTGCAGGTCAGCGTAAACCCCGGCGCCGTCGCCGAGGTGCGCTCGCACCGCGCTTGCGGTCGCGATGGCCTGCCTGGCGAACCCCCGGTGGCCGGTATCGGCCGCGAGCGCCGATCCGGCCCAGATCATGTTGCCGTTGACCGAGGCGAAGTAGCGGCCGGGCAGCGGCCGGCAGGCTGAGCCGTCGTCGAAGACGTACACGGTGTACAGCGGCACCTTGCCGACCAGGAAGTACCGGCGCACCTGCCGGTACTCGCGCTCCGCCTTGTCCAGGTAGCTGGCCGAGCCGGTGATCTCGTGCAGCAGCAGGGCAGCCTTGATGTAGTTGGTCGCGGTTTCCAGCGTCTTCAGGCCGCCGCCGCGACCGTACGGCCACTGATAGTCGATGCCCGGGCAGGCGCCGGAGGCGAAGCCGCGGGCCATAACCGAATCCACCCACCGGCAAACGCCTGGCGCGCCTTGGCCAGCGCGGTCGCGCTTCCCGGTGACCTGGTACTCGCGCGCGTCGGCGATCGCGTCCCACATCACGGTGTCGCTGCTGCCCGCGTCGGCGGGCACCCAGGCATGGGCGGTGTCCGCCAGCGTCGTCATGATCGGCGGCACGCTCGGGTCCCTGGTCAGCAGCCACCGCAGGTACAGAACGTAGGTGAGCGAGTCAGAGCCCCAGTCGCGGTTCTTGGTGTTGCAGGCCAGCGGCACGCACATGTGCCATAGGCCGGTGCCGTTGTAGAATTCGCGCTCGAACACGCGCACGGCCCGGGTTGCCCGGCCCTGGTAGTCGCCGGCGGCGACGCTGACGCGCCAGGAGAACTGGGGGCCGCGGTGCAGCGCGCTCGATCCCGCGGCGATCACGGCGGCGCCGAGCGCCACACTGACGGCGACGGCGATGGCCCGCCGGTACCTGGTGGCCCAGGCCGCCCGGGCGAACGGAGCAAAGCGCGCGAGCAACCTGAACAGGTACTTGAAGAGCATTCCATACGATACTCATCAATTAGCCGGACATGCGCATGCAATGCTCGGTTCAGGCCGCCGAAGGTTATCTCGTCACGATGTTGACGATCCGGTCTGGCACGATGATCATCCGCTCGATCGCCTGGTCGCACGTGAGCCTGGTCAGCTCGGGGTTGGCGAGCAACAGCCGCTCGAGCTCCTGGCGCCCGGCGCCCGCCCTGACCGAGACGACAAGCTTCGTCTTGCCGTTGATCTGCACGGGCAGCCGGATCGTCGGCTCGGCCGCCAGCGCCGGGTCGGCCTCAGGGAACGGCTCGTAGGCGAGTGAGGACGCGTGCCCGAGCCGGTGCCAGAGTTCCTCGGCGATGTGCGGGGCCAGCGGCGCGACCATGAGAACGATCGGCTCGGCGATCGCGCGCGGCAGCGCTCCGTTCTCCGCGGCGGTCCTGGCCGCGGCCGTGGTCAGCTCGATCAGCCTGGCTATGGCCGTGTTGAACCTGAGCTCGGCGAAGTCCCTGCGCACCAGCGCGATGGTCCGGTGCAGCAGGCGGGCGATGTCCTCGGCTGGCGGCTCGTCGCTGACCGCGGCCTGTCCGGTCTGCTCGCTGATCACCGCCCGCCACAGCCGCTGCAAGAACCTGTGCACCCCGGCGATGTCGCGGGGCAGCCAGGCCCGGTCGGTCTCCAGCGGGCCCATGGCCATCTCCTGCAGCCGCAAGGTGTCCGCGCCGTACTGACGGTAGATCTCGTCCGGGCTGACGCCGTTCTTCAGCGACTTGCCCATCTTGCCTGCCCGCCTGGTCACCGGCTGTCCGCGGTAGCGTGCCGAACCGTCGGCGGCGGTGACGACCTCCGCGGCCGGCACGTACATCCCCCGCTCGTCGGTGAACGCGTCGGCCAGTATGTACCCCTGGTTGACCAGCCGCGCGAACGGCTCGGGCGTGGAGACGTAACCCAGGTCATACAGGACCTTGTGCCAGAACCTGGCGTACAGCAGGTGCAGGACGGCATGCTCCACGCCGCCGACATACAGATCGACGCCGCCCGGCGACATCCAGTACCGCTCGTTTTCTGGATCAACGAACACCTCGTCGTTGGCCGGATCGAGGTAGCGCAGGTAGTACCAGCAGGATCCGGCCCACTGCGGCATGGTGTTCAGCTCACGCCGGTAGACCTGCGGCCCTCCGCCCAGGTCAAGCTCGACCGTCGCCCACCCAGGGACCCGGCCAAGCGGCGGCACTGGCTCGGACCCGTCGCCCGGCGTTGGCCGGAAATCGGCCATCTCCGGCAACTCGACGGGCAACATGTCATCGGGCAGCGCGACGGGCAGCCCGGCGGAGTCATAGACGATCGGAAACGGCTCGCCCCAGTACCGCTGCCTGGAAAACAGCCAGTCCCGCATCCGCAGTGATCCCGCGGTGCCGGTACTGGTGGGGAGAGGGCCGATCCAGTTGCGCTGCATGACCTTGACCGCGTCAGGCCAGTCGACCAGGTCGAGGTCGGCGGCCAGCCGGTCAGCGTACGCCGTGATCCGCAGCATCCATTGCCGCATCGGCCTGCGGTAGACGGGGTAGTTGCCGACGTCGCTGCGCCCGTCAGCGGTGACCTCCTCGTTCGCCAGCACGGTGCCGAGGCCCGGGCACCAGTTCACCGGCTCGTCGGACAGGTACGCCAGCCGACGTGCATCGACGGCGGCCCGCTGCTCGGCGGCGGTCAGGTCCGCCCATGGTCGGCCGTCCTGCGTCGCCCGCACACCGGACTCGAACTCGGCGATCAGCTCGGCCACGGGCCTGGCCCGCCCGACCCGCTCGTCGTACCAGCTGCCGAAGATTCTCGTGAAGATCCACTGCGTCCACCGGTAATACCGGGGATCGGTGGTGGCGAACTCCCTGCGGGTGTCGTGACCCAGGCCAAGCCGGCGCAATTGGTCCCGCATCACCGCGATGTTGGCCTCGGTGGTGACCCTGGGGTGCTGGCCGGTTTCTACCGCGTACTGCTCGGCAGGCAGGCCGAAGGCGTCGTAGCCGTAGGCGTGCAGCACGTGCCAGGCCGGTCATGCGCTGGTAGCGGGCGAAGACGTCGGTGGCGATGTACCCGAGCGGGTGGCCCACGTGCAGGCCGATGCCGCTCGGGTAGGCGAACATGTCGAGCACGTAGCACTTAGCAAGCCCGGCCACCTGCTCGAATCCTGCCGACAGCGGGCCTGCCGGGCTGGCCGACCAGAACGTGCCGTCGCGGGCCCACCGCTGCTGCCAGCGCTCCTCGATCTGGCCGGCCAGGCGGGCGTCGTATCGGTGCTGGCCTTGCTCGCCGCTCATGTCCGGCCCTCCCTCGTTATGCGGAAATGAAAAAACCCCTCGCGCAGGAGGGGTGAGCCGCAGTGCAGAACGCTCAGTGCGGCTCGGTGCTAAGGAGACGAGGCATGCGGGACATGCCGAAAGGTTAGCAGTCCGCGGCCATTCCTCAGGGTCGGCGTGCGGCAACAGTTGACTAACGGTAGCCAGCGGACCCGATGGCTCAGCGCCGGGGTGACGGCTAGGAGCCATCGATGGCGGATTTCGCCACCCGCGCCGGACCCTCAGTCCCCGCAGGTGCTCCCGACGGCGCAGGGTCCCGGTTCCGCCGCGCCCGAAGTCCGTTGTCATCGCCGTCCGGCTCATGTATGCCGGTGCCGCCGGGCTACCGCTGTGGGCCCTGGGCGATAGCCTCTGGCCAGGCGCCTTCGGGCTCTGGCGGGGCGCCAGGCGTAGGAACGGACATTCTCGCCTATGCCCTGCTGGTGCTGCCGGTCACCGCCCTGTGGCTCTGGATGGCCCTGCTGAATAAGCGCGGCCGGTCCTGGGCGCGGATCTTGTCAACCGCCTTTCTTCGGCCTCTACTGCGTGTCCCTGATACCGCTGCCGCTGCCGCTGCTCGTCGCGTGGGCGCCTGGAGATGGTAGTCCTGATCCCCATCGCGCGTCCCAGGCGTACCGGTACGCGCTGCTCGGGATGGCCGCGCCCGCTCTGCTCGGCTGGGCGATCGGCCTCGCAACCATCGTGCTCCTATGGCAGCGCAAATCCAGCGCGTACTTCGACGCGGCGGGACCGCTGCACCGCAATGCAGGGGCTTCAGACCCGATACCGACGGCGACCCTTCTGAGGAATCTGGTTCTGTTCCAGCCGGTCCCGCTGGCCATGATCACTCACGTCCTGACACCGGCCTGACCGCGCCTGGGTCGGGCGCAACCGGGTACTGGCGTCTTGGTCGAACTGCCCGCACACTCCCGACTTTCGGCCCCGCCAGGTCGCCTGCCTGCGGTGATAGCCTCCGGTCGAAAGAGGGGTATGCATTGCGGATGAGCCGGAGGACGCTGCTGGCCGCAATCAGCTCCGTGGTTGCGTTGGGAATACTGGTCGGGGGTTTCTTCCTGCTGACCGGCGGGAGCGGCAAGGATCAGCCCGGACCAGCCAACAGCGCCACCGCGAGCGGGCCGCTGTACTCGCCGTTCACCGGCGAGCGGGTTTCGACCTTGCGCCGCGAGCTCATCTTCAAGATCGACAACGTACCGCAGGCACGGCCGCCCACCGGGTTGACCAAGGCCGACATCGTCTACCTGCTGCCCGTCGACGGCGGGCTCAGCCGGATCATGGCGGTCTTCTCCTCGCACATACCGCCCGTCGTCGGACCGGTGCGCAGCTCGCGCGAGGAGGACATCAAGCTGCTGCGGCAGTTCGGCCGGCCGGCGTTCGCGTTCTCCGGCGCACAGCCGCACCTACTGCCCGTCGTCGAGCACGCCAGGATCGTTGACCTGTACTCCGGCATCGTCGCCGGGTACTTCCGCGACAACAGCCGGATCGCCCCCTACAACCTGTACGCGAAGACCAGCCGGTTGCTGGCCCAGGCCAAAGGCGCAAGCAAGGCCAGGGACATCGGCTTCAGGTTCGGGGCCGCTCCGCCGGGCGGCACGCCGACCAGCGTCTACAACGTCTCCTACCCGGCGGCGTCCTTCAGCTTCCGGTGGTCGGCCGCGCAGCACCGCTGGCTGGTGTGGATGGACGGCAGGGCGGCAACGGCCGCCGAGGGCGGCCTGCTCGGCGGGCGCACGGTGGTGGTGCAGTACACCAAGGTTCGCACGTCGGTCTTCAAGGAGCTGGGGGTCAGGCCGCCGTACGCGGAGACCGTCGGCAGCGGCAGCGCGGTGGTGCTGCGTGACGGCCGCGCCTATCACGTGCACTGGTCGCGGCCCAACGCCGACGGCGGCACTACGTTCACGCTGCCCGACGGGCACCGGATGCCGTTCGCCAGGGGCCAGGTATGGGTCGTCTTCGGCTACGGGCCAGGCTCGACGAAGTGATTCGGCCGATCCTTTGATTCGCCTCGTTCGTCGCTGATCTTCCGATTAGTGCTACCCGGGAACCCGTCGTCGGCGGTGCGTCTTGTCGGCTCCTGCGTCCCATGCCACACTCTCAGGTGTTTGGCCGATGACGGGCTGCAACCTGTGGGTCATGTCCGCATTCCAAGCTGTCGACGTACAGGCCTTCAGTCCGCGGACATGAACGAATCGGAGCAGGAAGTGACCGATAATCAGCCGGAAACCGTGCAGCGCCTGCGGCCATCGGCGAACGCCGCCGTCATGCCCGACGACAGCCCTGGCGCGGCGCCTGGCTCTGGGGACCTGACCGACGAATTGCTCAGATCCGATCAGTGGACCGACCAGATGCTGCAGGCCGCGGGGATCCCGGTGACCGACGTCCCGTTCGTCAGCATCGGCGGCGGGATCGGGTCGTTCGTCACGGTCGACTACCTCAGGATCGCCGGCGTCAGCACGGACCGGATCGCGGTCCTGTCGAACCTCGACTTCGCCTGGCAGACCTATGAGTACCTGACCCGCGTGTCGCAGATACCGAAGCCCGAGCGGATCAGGTCGGACTCGGCGAGCAGGCCGGACAACATCTGGGGATTTCCCTCCTACGCGCTCGCCGAGGCGGTGACCGAGCGGAAGCTGGCTCCGCTGTGGCAGGTGCTGATCGAGCCGATCTGGGCGGATTACTACACGCCGAAGGCCGGGCGCGTGTTCGCCGGTCTCGAGCGCGAGAGCAAGCGGATCGGCTGGCCGCAGATGCTGGTCAAGGGCCAGGTCAGGATGGTGCGGAAGCGGCAGGGCGGCGGTTACTTCGTCATCTTGACGCCGATGGCTGGCTCGACCCCGACCAAGCGGCTCGCCTACCGGGCCGAGTACGTGCACCTGGCCGTTGGCTACCCGGGGCTGCGCTTCCTGTCAGAACTGCAGGAATTCCGCACCGCCCACCAGGACTTCCACCATGTTGTCAGTGCGTACGAGGAGCACGAGCACGTCTACGAGACCGCCAGGACCAAGCACCTGGTCGTGATGCTGCGCGGCGGCGGCATCGTCGCGTCCCGGGTGCTGGCGCGGCTGATGGACGACCGGGCGAAGTACGGCCTGTCCACCGAGATCGTGCACCTGTTCCGCACCTACATCGCCAGCTCGCACGGGCCGAACGCATGGAACCGGCGCAAAGGCGCGAACGGCTTCGCCTACCAGGGGTTCAACTATCCCAAGTCGGTCTGGGGCGGCCAGCTGAAGGCCAAGATGCGCAGGCTGGAAGGCGAGCAACGAGCAGCGGCCTACAAGCTGATGGGCGGGACCAACACGCCCTACCGCAGGCGCTGGCAGGCGCAGATGACGGAGGGCCGCGACGCGGGCTGGTACCGCACGATGACCGGCACGGTCGAGCAGATGCGTCTGGACGCGGGCAAGATCGTCAGCGTGGTGAAGACTCCGTCCGGCCAGGTCGAGGTCGCCGCGGACTTCGTGATCGACTGCACCGGCCTGGAAGCCGACATCGCCGAGCACCGCGTGCTGGCTGACCTGCTCGAGCACTCGGGCGCCGGCCGCAACCCGGTCGGCAGGCTCGACGTCGAGCGGACCTTCGAACTGCGCGGGTCGGCCAGCGGCCCGGGCGTCATGTATGCCTCCGGCGCCACGACGCTCGGCGGATACTTCCCCGGCGTCGACACGTTCCTCGGACTTCAGGTCGCGGCCCAGGAAATCGCTGACGACCTGGCGAGGCGCGGATTCTGCCGCCGGATCGGCACCCTTCGCTCGATCAGACAGTGGCTCAAGTGGGCACGTAGTCAGCAGCCATAGGAAAGTCGCGCCGCCGGTCCCTGCCCTGCGGGGCAGGGCGGCTGCGGGAAGTTTTCATCAGGTCAGAAAAGGAGGCGGCAGGTGCTACCCACCCTGGGCGGTCGGATCCAGACCCGGCTGGTGTTGCTCGCCGTGGTCGGCGGGATCGTCACCCTCATTATCGGCCCGCTGCTGCCGATTTCGGCGCCGCTGTCCGTGGTGTACCAGAACACGTTCGTGATCCTCGCCGCAGTCGCGGTGCTGGGCATCGGCTGGGAGTGCCTGTACCACTTCGTCATGCAGTGGCGCTGGGAGAAAGACTGGCCGACGCTCTTCGGCCTGGTCACGGCGATCCCCGAGGGGCTGCTTATCTGGCTGCTGCTGCAGGCCAACGCGATACCTGGGATCAGCGGAACGGTACCCGCATCGGCCTTCGTCATCGACTTTGTCCTGGTCTGGCTGGCAGTCTGGCTAGTAGCCAACGGTCCGATGCGCGTTCCGTTCATCAGGTGGCGCTTTCACGGCGGGAGACTGGTGTGACCGAGCACGGCGACGGCGTGCCTGGCCTGTTCCCGGTCCCGGGAGACGGGGTGCTGGCCAGGCACGGCAACCTGATCCTGCTCTGCAGCCTGGAGGTTAGCCAGACCGCCGACGACCTGCTTGACCTGCTTGAGCAGACCGCGGCGGCGCACGGCGACGGCCGTCAGTTCGTCGACGCGATCGCGGATGCGCTCGACTCCGACGAGGGGGCGCCCTCGGTGCTGGCGTTCGGTCCGGCCGGTTCCGGCCTGGCCATCACCGTCAGCGGCGGCGCGTGGGCCGACATCACAACCGGCGAAGGAACCGTCCGCGTCGAGGCCAGCCATCCGCGCATGCTGCTGCGCTGCGCGCTGCGCTCGCCCGCCAGCGGTGTCAGGGGCGGGCTGAGCCCGGACGACAACGGCGCAGCGAGCACCGACCGGTTCTCCCGGCTCGACGCCGGAACAGTGCGAGCCGGCGGCCTGAGTTTCTTCCAGGCAGGCGCGATCGAGCAGGCGCCGGGCGACGCCGGCCAGCCGGCTGCCGCCGGCGGCGCGGTCCGCCTCGGCAAACGGTCACGGTCCGCGGCGCCAGCCCAGACCCCGGCCGCGGCGGCGAGGCTGGCCGGGGTGCCGGTCGCAGAACTTCCCGAGCAGGACGGCGCCGAGGCCGAGAATGCCGTCGCGGCGGAGGCGGCCGTGGCGGCGCCTGCGGCGGAGGCGCCTGCGGCGGCGGCGGCGGGGGAGGTGCCTGCGGCCGGGGAGGCGCCTGCGGCGGGAGATGCGCCTGCGGCCCGGCCCGCCGTGCCGGAGATCTCGTCGCCGGGCATGTCGTCAGAGCCGACAGCCGCCTGGGTATCGCCCGACCTGCCGGCCGAAACGCCCGACCCGTCGCAGGGGCATGCCACGGAGCTGTGGTCAGGATTGGGCCAGCCGGCGGCCGACTCGGCGTTCCCGCCCGCGGCCGCGCCGCCAGGCGGAGCCGGCCTCGACACGGCCGAGGACCTCGAACGTGAGATCACCGCCCCGCCCGAGCAGTTCGAGGCGGGCGGTGCCGGCCAGTCGTTCCCGCCGGCCGAGTCGTTCCCGCCGGCCCAGCAGGCCCAGCCGTTCCAGCCGGCCCAGCCGTTCGAGGCCGTGCTGCTGCTCGACGCTGGCCGGGCCAGCGGCATCGAGTCGCTGGCCCGCACGCCGCTCTCCAAGGTCAAGGACATCCCGCCGGGCTCGAGCAGCTACGTCTCGGCCGGGCCGATCATCCAGGGCGTGTACTGCAAGAACGGTCATTTCGACGACCCGGAGACGCTGTTCTGCGCGATCTGCGGCATCTCGATGAACCAGCAGACGCTCGTGCCCAGGCCGGGCGAGCGCCCGCCGCTTGGCGTGCTGCTGCTCGACGACGGAGCGGTATTCCAGCTGGACAGCGACTACGTCGTCGGCCGGGAGCCGAGCCTGGACTCCGCAGTCGCGGCCGGCAAGGCCAGGCCGCTCCGGGTGGCCGATGACACCGGGATCGTCTCCCGTGTGCACGCCAGGGTGCATCTTGACGGCTGGCGCGTGCTGGTGACGGACCTGGGGTCGGCGAACGGCACCCGGGTGCTGCTGCCAGGGCAGCCGGCCGATCAGCAGCTGGTGCCGCAGGTTCCGATCGTCCTGGGCACCGGCAGTCAGATTGACCTTGGCGGCCGCGGGTTCCGGTACGAATCGCACCGCGGCCGGTGAACGTTATCCAGGCCCGGCCGGGCGGAGGCCCAGCGCTGGGAGGCGTCGATGCCTGACTCCGATGTCCAGCTGCTGCTGGCCGATCTCGCTCTGATCATCATCCTGGCACGGCTGCTCGGGATGGTTGCCAAGCGGATCGGGCAGCCGCCGGTGCTCGGCGAGATCGTCGCCGGCATCATGCTCGGGCCGACGATCTGGGGTACGACGATCACCGCGAAGCTGTTCCCGGCGACGCTGATCCCGCCGCTGACCGCGCTCGCCGACCTCGGCCTCGTCCTGTTCATGTTCGTGGTCGGCTACGAGGTCGACCTCGGGCTGGTCAAGGGCCGGGGCCGGACCGCCGCGGGCGTGGCGGTCGGGTCGATTGCCGTTCCGCTGGTGCTGGGCGCGGGCCTCGGGGTGTGGTTCGCCCATCGCTACCATGTGCCGGACCCGGTCACGTTCGTGCTGTTCTTCGGCACCGCCATGTCCATCACCGCCTTTCCCGTGCTCGCGCGCATCCTGACCGACCGCGGCCTGCACAGGACCAGGGTCGGCGGGCTGGCGCTGGCGGCGGCCTCGCTCGACGACGTGCTCGCCTGGGCGCTGCTCGCCGTGGTGATCGCGGTCGCGGGGGCGGGCTCCGGTCAAGGCCAGTTCAGGCTGCTGCTCGCGCCGGTCTACGCCGCCGTCATGATCTGGCTGGTCAAGCCCGCGCTGCGCTGGCTAGCCGAGGTCTACCAGCGGCAGGGACGCCTCACCCCCAACGTGCTCGCCGCAGTGCTGGCCCTGCTGCTCCTGTCAAGCTTCGCGACCGACTGGATGGGCGTGAAGTTCATCTTCGGAGCGTTCATCTTCGGCATCGTGATGCCGAGGGACATCCCGGCGCTCCGCGAGGCGATCCTGGAACGACTGGAGCAGGTCAGCGTTCTCGTGCTGCTCCCGGTCTTCTTCGTGGTCGCCGGGCTGAACGTCAACCTGCGCGGGATCGGCGTGTCCGGCCTGGTCGACCTGCTGCTGATCATGCTGGTCGCGGTGGCCGGCAAGTTCGGCGGCGCCTACTACGGTGCCCGCCTGACCGGAGTGAGGCGCCGGCAGGCCGGCGCGCTTGCCTCGCTGATGAACACCCGCGGCCTCACCGAGATCGTAATCCTCACCGTCGGCCTGCAGCTCGGCATCCTGAACAAGGAGCTGTTCACGCTCATGGTCGTGATGGCCGTCGTCACGACCGGCATGGCGGGGCCGCTGCTGAAGGTCATCTACCCGGACCGGATCATGGAGCGGGACATCGCCGAGGCCGACCGGGCATCGCTCGGCCGGGTGGCGGCGCACCGGATACTTGTGCTGATCGAGGACCCCGCGACGGCGGGCCCGCTGATCGACGTCGGGGCGCGGCTCGCGGCCAGCAGGCCGCATAGCGAGCTGGTGCTGTCGCACCTGGTCGAGCATCGGCCACGGCCGGCTGGAGGTCGGTTCCGGCCTGGGCGGCGAGCTGCTGCAGATGACCCAGACGATGAGCAGGCTCAAGGATCTGGCTGCCGAGGCGGGGCCGGATGGCGTGGCCGCGACGGTGCAGTCCAGGTTCAGCGACGACGTCGGCGCGGAGTTGCCCGCGTTCGTGGCGGCTGCCGAGCCAGACACGATCGTGCTCCGGCCAGGCAGCGCCGACCACGGAGCGCTCAGCAGCGGCGGAGCGGCCCAGCTGGTCTACGTGCTCCGGCCGCTGCCTGCCGCGCCCGTGGCTGTGGCCGCTCGCTGGGTCCGCAGCGCCGACGGCGACGCCGCCGTTCAGGTGGCCGCGCAACTGTCGGTGGCCGGCCGGTTCGATCTCGTGCTGCCATCAGGCAGGCCGGGCGCGTCGCTGGCAGCAGACCTGACCAAGCGCGGGCTCGCGGCCCGGGCGGGCGCGCAGCCGAAGGGCGCGATCGTCATCGGGCCGGCCGACGGGGTCTCGGGCGACCCGGGTGCGCCAGGCCGGCCGCGACAGCGATGTGCACCTGGCCGTCTTGGCGGGCACGAACGAGGCAAGCGACGATATGGATCAGTGGGTCCAGGCACTGGACGCCGGCCTTGACCGGGCCGGCGAATCCGACCAGAACGGCACCGGAACCGAGAGCACCAGCAACGACAGCAGCCGGCAGGAGAGCAGGAAGCCGTGAATACTAGTAACGCACGCCTTGCGGCCGACCGGGACGGCATCGCCGACTACCGCTTCGTCAGGCACCTTGGCGCCGGCAACAATGGCGTCTTCTACCTCGCCCAGCGCCCGGAGCGGCTGCACATCGACGCCGAGTTCGTGGCGGTCAAGGTGCTTTCCGGCTCGAACAGCCAGGACACGTTCCGCCGGGCGACCAGGGAACTGGCCGCGTTCGCCGCGGTCCGGTCGCCGTATCTGGTGACGCTTTACGACGCCGGGCAGCAGGGCGACGACCTGTACTACTCGATGGAGTACCTGCCGGCTGGCTCGCTTGCCGACGCGGCCGGCTCGCTGCCGCCCGCGCAGGTACTGGCCGCCGTCGCGGACGCCGCCAGGGCGGCCGACGCGCTGCACGAGGCCGGCATCGCGCACAACGACATCAAGCCGGGCAACGTGATGCTCGGCGACGGCCATGCGAAGCTGAGCGACCTCGGCCTCAGCCAGCTGCTGACCCCCGGTCTCACGATCACCGGCATCGGCTCGACCGGCTCGGTCGAATTCCTCGACCCGGCCATCATCCGCGGTGAGATGCCTGGGCGGGCGACGGACATCTTCGCGCTCGGAGCCACCCTGCACCGGGCGCTCACCGGCACTGGCCTGTACGGCGACCTGCCTACCAACAACACGATGCTGGCCATGCGCCGCGTGCTATCGCATTCACCCGAGTTCTCGCCGAACCTGCCGCCCGGCGTGCGCGACGTGATCGCGGCCGCGATCGACCCCAACCCGGCCGCGCGCCCGGCTACCGCTGCGGAGCTCGCCGCCCGCATCGACGCGCTGTCCGAGGACGTGCTCTGACCTGATCAGCCGCGGCTTGATCAGCTTCGTTACCACCGGAATCCAGAGCGCGGCGAAGACCAGGCTGCCCGCGATGTCGGTCGGATGGTGCTCACCCCGGTACATCCTGGACAGCGCCACCAGGACAGGAAAGGCGACCGCCGGGACCAGGAACAACCAGCGCCACCAGCCGCGCGCGGAGCCGATCACCAGGACAGCCAGCCCGATATAGACACAGCAGGCGGCCGCCTCGTGCCCGGACGGATAGGCCGAGGTCGGCAGGCGCTGGTCCAGGTGCGGTACCGCCGGCCTCGGCCGGTGCACGATGGCCGCCGCCGTCAGGAACAGCGCCAGTTCGCCGACCATGAGGGTCACGATGTACAAGGCAGGCCGCCAGCGGCGGGTGATTCCCACGAAGACCAGGCAGCTGACCGCGGCTGCGATGCCGACGCATACCGTGCCGCCGACCGCGCTCACGACCGCGCTCCACGTGTTCAGGCTCGGCGTGCGGTGCGCGGCTAGCCAGTGCGGGATCGTTCGGTCGCCAAGTTCGTTGCCGTTGCCGTACTTGGTGATCAGCTCGCCGATCCCCACGACTACACCGAGGATCAGCACCCACGCGACTGCGAGCCCGGCGGCGACCCGGCCGCGTTCGCCAGGCGCGCGGCGGGCGGCGGGTTCCGGCTCGGCGGGCTTCAGGTCGGTGCCGGCCTCGGGCTCCAGGCCTTCGACGACCGGATTGGTGACCGGCCGCCCCGCGGCGCGCCTGTTCAGCTCGAACGCCACCGAGGTGACGCCGAGCCACGCGACGCCGATCGCCCAGCCGCCGAGAACGTCGGACACGTAGTGCACGCCGAGCAGGACCCGGCTGATCCCGATCAGCGCGACGAGAACCGGGACCACGATCATGAACGCCCGGCGCCACCGGCCGCGGGCGGCCGGCAGGAAGACCAGCAGCATCGCGCCGTAGCAGACCAAGGAGCCGAGCGCGTGGCCGCTGGGGAAGCTGTTCCCCGGCGCGTGCGCGATCGGGTGTGCCACGACCGGGCGCAGCCTGCCGATGAGTGCCTTGAGCACCGGATCCAGCACGAGGGCCCCGGTGCCGGTGACGACCAGGTAGACCGCGAGCCGCCACTGCCGCCGCAGCAGGAGCAGGAGCGTTCCCGCCGCGATCACACCCACCAGCACGGCTGTACTGCCCAGCAAGGTGACGTCCTTGACGACGGTGACCAGCACCTGCTGACCGGACACGAGGCCATTGAGGCCGGCCGCTGCGCGGTGATCCACAGACTCCAGCGGGCGCCAGCGCAGGCGCACCATGACGAGCAGCATCGTGAACGCCAGCGCGGCGATGGTGAGGGTGGTCAGCGGAAGCAGGCTTCGTTCCTTGATCTGGCGTGTGCGCGTGGACATGCGCCGCAAGCTGCCCGTTCCCCGGGCATTCACACGCGAGCTAGGCTCGCCTGCCGTTGGCGGTAAACGCGATCGCCACCAGGTAGACGCCCGTGGCGACGGCCAGGATTCCGAAGCTTGGCGGGATCCGCGGCGCCGCGTAAGCGATCAGCAGGCCTGCCCACACCGACAGGACGGCGAGAGCCGCCGACAGCCACATCCCGCGGAACGGCCTCGCGGTGAGCCGCTGGGCGGCGCCCGCCGGTGCCGCAAGCAGTCCGAGCAGCAACAGGGCGCCGACCGCCTGGGTCGCAGCCGCGGCGGTTACCCCGACCAGGCCGAGGAACACGGCGCCGAGCAGCCTGACCGGCACCCGCCGTGCGGCGGCGACGGCCTCGTCGATGCTGGCGAAGAGCAGCGGCCTGGCGATGAGGACCAGCACCACGCAGACGCCGCCGGCGACAGCCGAGTCGATCACGGCCTGCGCGGCCGACAGCCCGAAGATCGTGCCGAACAGGACGTTGACCCCCGACGTTCCGTTCGTCCCGGCCGCGGACGTCGTGTAGATGGTCAGGAACAGGGCGCCGAGACCGAGTATCCACGCGAACACGCTGCCGATGACGGTGTCGTCGGCATTGCCGCGGCGGCCGAGGGCGGCCATGGCGAGCGCGACCGCCACGCAGGCTCCGTAAAGGCCTATGAGCAGGTCGGCCCCCGCCGCCAGCGCGGCGAGCGCGCCGGTGAATGCCACGTGGCTGAGCGCATCGCCGGTGAAGACCTGGGAGCGCAGCACCACGAAGTAGCCGGTGAGTCCCGAGGCTGCGGCGATTGCGGCGCCGGCGAGGAAGGCGTACCGGAGGAAGGGCTGGCCGAGCATGCTCAGCAGGCCGGTCATGCCGGCGCCGTCACGGCTCGCCGCCGCCGGGTCCCGGCCGTCCGGCCCGCGGTCGCCAGCACGAATCCGGCGAACCCGAACGTGGTGATGAAGAAGCCGACCGGATAGATCGAGTAGTAGGCGGCGGACAGCCCCAGCCAGACGACCACGAGGCCGATCGCGATCGTGAGCGCGAAGCTGGCCATCGGACGCGCGGTGATCTGCTGCGCCGTCGCCGCCGGCATCACCAGCAGAGCGAAGACCAGGAGCGCGCCGGTGATCTGGCTGACTTCGGCGGCGGCGCAGCCGAGCAGGACGAGGAAGACCGTGCCGAGCAGCCGGACGGGGACGCCGCGCGCCTCCGCCACGTCGGGGTCCACCGTGGCGAAGAACAGCGGCCGCGCGATGAACGCGAGCACGGCCAGCGCCGTGGCCGCGACGACCAGCAGCGCGAGCACCTGGCCGGGCGAGATGCCGAGGAAGGAACCGAACAGCAGGCTGGTGAGCCCGCTGAGGAAGCCGCCGTACAGGCTCACGAACAGCCCTCCGCATGCCAGCGCGAACGCCTGCACCGTCCCGATGATGGCTGACTCGCTGCTCCTGGCCCGGCCGCCGAGCGACCGCGGCACCGCGGCGATGACGAGCGCAGCGGCGATCGCGGCGGTGAAATACCCCGTGGTTGCGCTGATCCCGACCAGGATCGCCCCGGCCGCGCCAGGGAACGACACGATCGCGAGCGTGTGCCCGGCGAACGCCTGGCGGCGCAGCACCATGAACCAGCCGAGCGCGCCGGCCGCGATGGCGACGATCGTGCCGGCCTGGAACGCATTGACCATGAAAGGAAACTGAAGCAGTTGCCGCACGTCGGCGACGAGGTTCCAGGTCAGCCCGGTGCCCGTGACGCCCACGGCGGCCAGGCCGGTCCCGGCGATGGCCGCGCTCAAGGCCGCCCCGCGGTGTCCGAGTGCCGGTCCGCGTGCCTGGCCGGCGGCTCGGGCTCGCCGACGACCACGAGGCGGCCGTCCGAGGCGCGCAGCACCTCGATCGGGGTCCGGTACAGGGCTGTCAGCGTCTCTGAGGTGATCACCTGCTCGGGCGTGCCACAGACCGCGCTGCCGCCCGCGATATAGGCCACGCAATCGAGATAGGACAGGATCGGGTTGACGTCGTGGGCGACCAGCATCACCGTCACCCCGCCCTCGCTGCAGATGGTGGAGATCAGCCCGGCGATGGATCCCTGGCTGGGCAGGTCGAGGCTGTCAAGCGGTTCGTCGAGCACGAGCAGGCTGGGTCGCCTGACCAGGGCCTGGGCGATCAGCAGGCGCTGCTGCTCACCGCCGGAGACCTGCCCGATCGGCCGGTCGGCGAAGGCGGTGGCGCCGACCAGGTCGATGACTTCGCGCACCCGCTCCCGGTCTGCCCGCCGCGCGGGGAAGATCCGGTCGGCCCAAGGCAGCGGGACCCCCCAGCGCTCGCCGTCGCTGCCCAGGCTCACGATGTCGGTGCCTCGCACGCGCAGCCCGGAGTCGAAGTTGCGGCGCTGCGGCAGGTATCCGATCTGCCGGCCGGACTGGCCAGCCGGGCGGCCAAGCGCGGTCACCGTTCCTGCCGACAAGCCGACGAGTCCGAGCACCGCCTTGATCAATGTCGACTTACCGACTCCGTTGGGGCCGAGCACCGCCATGAATTCACCGGGCGCGACCGTAAGGTTGACCTCAGACCAGATCGTGCGCCCACCGATCTTGATCGCCGCGTCGGTGAACCGGACCGCAGGCTCGGCCGGGGCAGCCGGGGCGGCCGGCGGCACCTGGCGTGCAGGCGGCATCTGCGCATCCTTCCTCTAGTGCCCCGTCGCCCTGGCGAGGGCGGCCTCGATGCCTTCTAGCTGCCTGACCTGCCACTCCTGGTAGGTATCGCCAGGTGGCGTCAGTGTCTCAGAGATCGTGGCGACCGGGATGTGCGCGGCCCTGGCGGCGGTCACCTGAGCGCGCACGTCGGGGGTAACGTTCTGGCTGTTGTACACGTAGATCTTGATCAGGTGATGGCTGATCTGGTTGTCGATCGCGTTCTTGTCCGCAGCAGAGACCTCCGTGCCCTCGCTGATCGCCCGCAGGAAGGTCGGCGGGGTCAGCAGCCTCAGCCCGAGTGCGGGCGCGAGCATCGCGAAGATCGACTCGGACGCCCCGACCGGCGTGCCGCCGTACTTGGACTTGATCGCGGCGATCAGGGAGAAGTACCTGCGCAGGCCGGATGAGGTGAATCTGGCTTGCCGCCTGGTGAAGTAGGACCGGTCCGTCGGATCGATCCGGCCGAAGGCGGCAGCCAGCCTGGAGACCACCGCCCGCACGTCCGCCGGGTTGTACCAGCGGTGCGGATTGCCGCCCGCAGGGACTCCGAGCGTGCTGGCGATGTTCAGGACGGTGATCGGCTGCCCCTGGTCGGCAGCGACCAGCCGGGCTCACCCACGGGTCATAGCCCGCGCCATTCTCGATCACAAGCCTGGCGGCCGCGATCGCCCTGGCGTCAGCGGCGGTCGGCTCATAGCTGTGCGGGTCGGTGCTCGGATTGGTGATGACGCTCTCGACCCGGACGTGGGCGCCGCCGACCTGACTGGCGATGCTGCCCCAGAAGTTCTCCGCCGCGACGACCGTGACGATCCGGCTGCCGCCGACTGGCTGGCCGTTCGCCGTGCTGCACGCCGCGGCGCCGCAGGCGAGCGCGACCGCGCAGCATGCGCGGGCGACCGTGGCCGCGTGTCGGCAGTTGCCGGTCATGGATACTGGCTCCCTCCGTGCGCGCGCCCCCGTGGCGTGGCCTGAAACGGGCTACCGGGGAACGTACATGAAAACCGTTTTCATTACAACCTAGCGAATCTGCGTCCGGGGGCGCGAACGTGAGGCCGGGCGCGAAGCGGAGCGCGAACCTGCGGGAGCGCGAACCTGCGGCCGGGCCGCCACCTGCGGCCGGGCCGCGAAGCTAGCGGCGATCAGGAACGAGAGCACCGCTCTTGACAGGACGCACTTGAATGATGCACACTGCTCCGTATAGAGAGCAGTGCTCACGGATTGGAGATGCAGATGTCCGCCAGCCCAGACCGGAACTCCGACGCGGCCACCAGGTACGTCATGCCGACGACGGGGGCCGGACGCCTCAGCGGCCGGATTTTCAACACGTCGGTGGCCTGGCTGACCAGGCGCGGCTTCAGCGTCTGGGGCAGCCGGGTGCTGTACGTGCGCGGCAGGACGAGCGGGCAGTGGCGTTCCACCCCCGTGAACCTGCTGACCGTCGACGGGCGCCGCTACCTGGTCGCGCCGCGAGGGCACACGCAGTGGGTGCGCAACCTGCGCGCCGCGGGCGCCGGCGAACTGCGGGTCGGCAGGAAGGTCGAGCAGTTCACCGCGACCGAGCTGGCCGACGACCAGAAGCCGCCTATCCTGCGCGCGTACCTCAAGCGTTGGAAGCTCGAGGTGGGCGTGTTCTTCGACGGAGTCGGCGCCGACGCCCCCGATGCCAAGCTGCTGGCGATGGCTCCCGGCTATCCGGTGTTCCTTATTCACGACCACGCGGCATCATGAGGGCATGAGCTACCTCCTCGCACAGGTCAATGTCGGCCGGCTGCTCGCGCCGGTTGACAGCCCGGAGCTGGCCGGGTTCATGGCGGCGCTCGACCCGGTGAATGCGACCGCCGACGCCGCGCCAGGTTTCGTGTGGCGGCTGCAGACAGAGGACGGCAACGCGACCGCCGTGCGCGCCTTCGAGTGGGACGTGGCCGGCAGCGCCGGGGTGATCATGAACATGTCGGTCTGGGAGTCGGTCGACGCGCTGGCTAGTTTCGTCTACTCAGGCGATCACCAGCAGGTGATGCGGCGCCGCAGGCAGTGGTTCGAGCAGATGCGGGAGGCCTATACCGCCCTGTGGTGGATACCGGCCAGCATGACGCCGGCGGTGGCCGAGGCCGAGGCGAAGGTCAGGTACCTGCGGGCCCACGGCCCGACGCCGCTAGCGTTCACGCTCCGGGTGCACTATCCGCCGCCAGGCGGCGAGGCGGCGGAGCCGCGCGAAGGCCGCTCGGACTGGCTGTGCCCGGCCTGATCCTTTAGCTTGCGCCAGCCGCCGGCCCGGTTGTTGGCGATGATCTGCCTGAAGATCGCGCTCAACGCCGGTGAGTTGACGGGTTCGCCCTGCCTGAACGCGACGGTGCGGGCGGTCTTGTTGTCATGCCCGGCGGTGATGATCCCGTCCGGATCGGGGACGATGCCGCCGTCGTAGAGGAACACGTTGACGTGGTCCTTCGCGGCCAGCAGCGCGCAAATGTTGCCGCTGAGCACGAAGTAGGGCTGGACCGTCCGCTTGATTGTCTCGGCGACCTCGGGATCGGCCGCGTGGACCAGTTCCCTGACCTGGCGGCAGATGGCCTGCTGCCAGTCTGGGAGCGCCTCGATGTAGGCGTCGACGCGCGGATCGGCCGGGTACGTCATGGCAGCACACGATAGCCGCTGCGCCCGGCCGCCGGCCAGCGCTCAGTCTCGGCGGGAGCCCGGCGGCCCAACGGCCCGGCGGCGGCGCGGCGGCGCGGCGCCGGCCCGGCGGCGGGCCTGCGGCCCGGCGGCGCCGGCGGGAGTAGCGGGCGTGCCCCTGGGCAGTACGGTTTGCGGATCGCCGCGCCACGGTGGCCGGGCGTTGGCCGGAGCGCATCAGGAAAGGATGAGCAGTGGCAGCCAAATTCGTTCTTAAGAAGGGCACGACCGGCAAGTTCCATTTCAACCTCGTGGCGACCAACGGCCAGGTGATAGCGACCTCTGAGGCCTACGAGAGCAAGGCAGCGGCGCTCAACGGAATCGAGTCGGTGAAGAAGAACGCGCCGGTCGCCGAACTGGACGACCAGACCGCGACCTGACACCACCGATTGCACTCAGCCAGCGGCCAGGAGCCGTGACCCGTCGTGACCAGCGACAGCAATGGAACCCTGCTGCTGCTGGAGCAGCAGCAGGGTTCCGTTAATGCCGCGGCTCTGGTGGTCGCTCACCCATCTCGAGCGGCGCTCGAATGGTCGGCCTTCTGCGGCGAGAATGGCGGCAAGTGCGTTGGCGGTTAGCGGCACTCCGCTGCGGCAATCGCCCGTTATGGCGTGCGGCAATGGCGGTAGCATACGGGCATGTCCGGACGAACCGTGCGCTACAGCACGGGCAACGAGAACAATCCGGGCAATCCGTGGGGACGCAGCGAACTCGTTATCACGCCGGACGGCAGCGCCCGGCTTGACCACTTCTTCTCCCGTCAGCCGCGCGTGGCGGCCTGGACGGGACTAGTCGATGCGGCCGCGCTCGATGCGCTCTGGGCCGCCCTCGACCGGGCGGGCTTCCCGGCAGTGCCTGCCTTCCGGCCGGTTGCCGGGGCGACGTTCCGCGCGCTGACCGTCGAGGAGGGCGAGACGTCGCTCAGAGCGCTGCTCGACTGGCACCTGGCACCGTCGCTGCCCGGCTACGCAGAGGCTTTCGACCTGCTGGACGGCGTGATCAGGCAGCTGAGCGATGAAGCGGTGCCCTACCCGACGACGCAGCCGGTCATCGTGCGCAATATCGCCGCCCGGTAGGTCCCCCGGCACGCTTTCGATGCAGTCCGGCGCTATGCGCAATATCGCCGCCCGGTAGGTCCTCCCGGGGCCGTTTCCCATGCAGTCGGGCGCTATGCACCTCATAGGTGAAGTATCTCGATGGCCAAGATTCGAGATGAAACGTCTTACTTAGGCGTAATACGCCGCTATGCTGCCCTGTGATCACGCACAGTCAGGCCTGGTGAGAGGTGCAGTCGACCGAGTAGCCGGGCGAGAACCGGCGTTAGGGAGCCCTTGAGGCAAGCCACCACACACGGCAAGCAGGCGAAGATCAAGGCCGGCCGGCACGCGGCGCCCGCAAAGCCCAGGCACGTGCCGTCCGTACAACTCAACAAGCTGGTCAAGCGAGCGGCGCTGGTCGCCCCCGCGGCTGCGGTGGCAATTGCCGTCGTAGCCACCGTTCAGGCTCAGGGCCCGGCTTCCGCCGCTCCGGCCGACGCGGCGGGACGCGTCCCGGCAGCGAGCCAGGCTCACGCCGGCCGCCAGGCCCATTCCGACGGCCGGCCCCATCCCGGGCGCGCGTCCCAGCCCCCGGCGTCGAAGCCGTCCCCGGCTAGATCCCGCAGCGCCGCAGCGAAACCAGCCAGCGCCGGCCGCGAGCCCTGCTCCGTCGCACCAGGCGGCAACCGGCAGTCACGGCAGCACCCTGCACTGCTCGGGGTCGTCCGTGATGCTGCCCGAGAACTACGTCACGATCGTCAGCTTCCTGACCTCGCACGGATACACCCGATTGGCAGCGGCCGGCATGGCCGGGAACATGTACCAGGAGTCCAAGGGGAATCCCGAGTCGGTCGGCACCGGCGGAGGTGGCCTGATCGGCTGGACGCCGCTGCCTCCCGGGTTCGTCACCGGCAATCCCGCGGCTGACCTGAAGGCCCAGCTCGCAGCGGTGCTGACCTACAACCAGCAGTGGTCGCAGTACATCCCAGCGCTCAACGCCGCCACGAGCGCAACCCAGGCGGCGGACATCTACATGACCTACTTCGAGCGCCCCGGCATACCCGCGGCCGCCAACCGCGAAGGAGCAGCGGCCGCCGTCGCCAGCGCCTGCGGGTTCTGACAGCCCGCCGCGCCGGCGGGTCAGGGCGTACTTGATTTCATCGAATACCTGTTCGATAGTGGGTGCATGGGAGCCGCCGTCGCACAGGTCACCTCGCTGCCGGACCGGCCGGACCGGCGAGACGGTCGGCCGGCAATGCCGGTCAGGCGGGGCCACCTGGCCGACCTGCTTGCCGAGGGCACGGTCCGCTCGGGCGGTGCGGTCGGCGCGGGCGCGGGCGTTCTCTCGGACGCCGGGCTGCTTCCCGTGCTTCCCGCGCTGCGTGACCTCCTGCCGAACGGTGGGCTGGCCCGCGGCTCGGTCGTGTCGGCGGGTACCTGGAGCCTGCTCTGCCTGGCGCTGGCCGCAGGGCCGGTGGCCTCGGGGGCGTGGTGTGCTGCCGTCGGGATACCTGAGTTCGGGGTGGTCGCGGCGGCCGGGGCCGGGCTGGATCCCGGCCGGCTGCTGCTGATCCCCGAGCCAGGCATCGCCTGGCCACATGTGGTCGCTTCCCTGCTCGACGGCTGTGATCTGGTACTGCTGCGTCCGCCAGAACGGCCGCCTGCCCAGGCCAGGCGGAAGCTCGAGGCTGCCGTACGCCGACATGGTGCCGTGCTGCTTGTTGCGGGGGAATGGGAGGGAGCGCAGGTCAGGTTGCGCATTTCCGCTCAGGAGTGGCTCGGGATCGGCTCCGGGCACGGGAGGCTGCGCGGACGCCGCGCCCAGGTGGTGGCGGACGGGCGTGGCGGCTGGTCACGGTCGCAGGCTCGCTGGCTATGGCTGCCTGGTCCGGACGGCGCGGTGACCGCCGCGGCCGACGCGCCTGACGGCGGCAGCGGCCGGTCCCGCGACGGCCGGCCCGGCAGCGGTCGGCTGGACGGCGGATGGCACGGCGGCGGACGGCTGGGCGGCGGATGGCCCGGCGGCGGACGGCTGGGCAGTAGCAGATGGCCTGACAGCTGCTAGGGCGACGGGATGACCGGCGAGGACGACGGCAGCCGGCGTGTACTTGCCGTGCGCTGCTCCGCCTGGCACCCGCCCAGTCTGGTATCCCGCCAGTCTGAGCATCAGACAGGTCCCACGGCGCGGGCGTTCGAGCAGGTGGTCAGCGCGGTGCAGCAGTTCTGCCCGCGGATCGAGGTACTGCGCCCGGGCATCTGCGCGTTCGCGGTCCGCGGGCCCGCCAGGTACTTCGGCGGGGAGGCGGAGCTCGGGACGAGGGTTGCCGAGGCCGTGACCGGGCTCGGCTTCGACTGCGGCGCGGGCATCGCCGACGGGATGTTCGCCGCGCTGCTGGCCTCCAGGGACGCCCTGCTCGCCGCCACGAACGGCCAGCCCGCCACGAACGGCCAGCCCGCCGCGGCGCCCAGCCCGCCGCCGCCGCCCAGCCCGCCGCCGCCGCCCAGCCCGCCGCCGCACCCGTGCGGATCGTGCCGCCAGGAGGGACGGCCGCCTTCCTCGCCCCGCGGGCGGTCACCGTCCTTGGTGAGCCTGACCTGGCCGATCTGCTGGTCCGGCTCGGCATCAGGACGCTGGGTGAGTTCGCCGCCCTGCCTGCCGCCGAGGCGGGGAACAGGTTCGGGGCCAACGGGTTGCTCGCGCACCGGCTCGCCCGCGGGCTCGATCCACGCCCGCTCGCCGCCCGCCCGCCGTCGGCGGACCTCGCCGTCCAGGTCGAGTTCGATCCGCCCGCCGAGCGTTCCGAACGGGTCGTGTTCGCCGCCAAGTCGCTGGCCGGCGCTGCACGCCCAGCTCGCCGCGAGCGGTCTGGGCTGCGTCAGGCTCCAGGTCCAGGTGGTCGGCGACAACGGCGAGGAGAGCGTCAGGCTGTGGCGGCACGACGGGCTGCTGTCCGAGCTCGCCGTGGCCGAGCGGGTGCGCTGGCAGCTCGACGGCTGGCGGGCTGGCCGGCCCGGCGAGCCCGACGGGCCGGGCGACGAGGGGGTTCAGGCCGCCGGGATCAGCCTGCTGCGGCTGGTGCCCGATCAGCTGGTCCAGGACCAGGGCCGCCAGCTCGGCCTGTGGGGCGATGCCGTGGTCAGCGACCGGGTGGCAAGGGCGGCGCTCAGGGTTCAGGCGATGCTCGGCCACGACGCGGTGCGCCAGCCGGTCCTGGCAGGCGGTCGCAGCCCGATTGACCAGGCGGTGCTTCTTCCCTTTAACGATACGATGCCGTCTCGTAATGGGCCCGGCTCCGGCGACGACCTGCCCGCGGCCGGCAGGCCGACCGACCGGCCATGGCCTGCCAGCATCCCGCCGCCCGCTCCGGCCACGGTCTACCAGGTTCCGCGCCAGGCCAGGGTCACGGACGGCTCGGGATCTCTGGTGGAGGTCACCGGCCGCGGGCAGCTAACCGGCGCGCCAGGCAGCCTCTCGGTGGCCGGCGGACCACCGGTCGCGGTCACCGCCTGGACCGGACCTTGGCCGGTCACCGAACGCTGGTGGGATCCCGAGCATGCCTGCAGGAAGGCCAGGTTCCAGCTAGTCACCGCCGACGGCGCCGCCTGGCTCGCCGTCGTGCAGGACGGCCGCTGGCTGATCGAGGCCAGCTACGACTAGCCAACCACTAGCCAACAACTAGCTCGTTCGGATGCTGTTCCGGCCTGACGAGCGCCACGGCGAGCCGACGGGAACCCGGGTGCCACGACGCCACCTGCACCTTGGTCAGGAAGCTCAGCTCGGCGACCAGGCTGTCGCCATCGGACGGCCAGCCGAACCCGGTCAGCGCGTCGCTGCTCGCCCACGTGCCGGGGATCACCGTCAGGCGGCCGCCAGGCACCGCAGCCACCTCGAGCCGGGTAGCCATCGCACCGCCGTCGCCGCCGTTGCCGAAGCTCAGCTCGAGCGCCAGCAGGCTGCCGTCCGGGCTGAAAGTTCCCCGGGCAGCGGAGCTGCCTTTCGGCAACGTGACCTGCATCTGGCGGCCGGTCGCCAGGTCAAGCACCAGCACCTGGCACCGTGCCGCGCAGCCCCGAGTCCACGCGATCTGGCCAGCGCTCGCCGCGATCACGCCGCGGAAGGTCCGGCTGACCTTGTCGAGCACCGGGTCCCAGAGGTCGTAGACCGGCGCCGCGCCGCGCTGGACAATCCGCGTGAGCAGCAGGCCATGCTCGGTCGCCGCGTCGATCAGGTAGCCGACGGGCAGCCTGATCCGCGCCCCGGACGGCACGCCTGCGACGCTCACCTGCTGCGCGTATCCGGCGGCGCTGTCAGGATCGGCACCCGGCGGGTAGCTGGTCAGCCACAGCAGGCCAGGCTGGGCAGCCGGCACGACCCGGTCGGCGACCCCGATGGGGGACGCCGACTGCGCCCGGTCGCCGAGATAGTAGACCGGCAGCGGCCGGCCAGGGCAACCCGCGCAGCTCGGGCTGGCGGCCGCCGCGGGCTGGACCGCCCAGCCGCCCGGCACCCTGGTGAAGACGTAATCCGATCGCGCCGACAGCCCGCCGATCGGCTGCATCCGCCCGGTGGCCGGCCACAACCAGGCGGGCCGCACTCCGCCGACTGGCAGCCGCAGGCTAGCCGCCCAGGACGCGGACTTCCCGGTGATCCCGTCCGGCCTGGCTAGCCGCAAAGCCGGGATGCTGCCCGGCCCAGGCCGGGCGGCGGCCGAGGCAGATCCGGCGGACTGGGGGGCGTGCCTGGGCCGGTGCTGGCCGCTCCGCGGCAGGTGCTGGACGATGAGCAGGGCCAGCACGACGACGACGATCGCGCCGATCGTCAGGCGCCTGGGCCATGGCCCCCGGCTGCCGGGATCCTCGCCCTGGCTGATGATGTCGTCCACGGCCGCACCCCAAGCCAACTCCGGTATGTGCTCACCACGATACGTCGCCGTCTGCGGCGTCCGGCGCTAGCGGCGGCCTGCACCTGGCGGCTGTCGGTGGCCGGTGGAATGATCCACCTCATGTCACCCGACCTGACTGGCCCGATGTGACGGGCCCACGATGACCGGCCCCGACCTGACCGGCCCCGACCTGACCAGCTCCGACCTGACCAGCTCCGGTCTGGCCAAACTGGCCGACGCGCTGGCCTGCGGCGACGAGCCGGGACTGGCCATCGGCGTCTACGCCCGCGGCAAGCTTGCCGCGAGCGCGACCGCGGGCTGCGGGTTGCCCGAGCACGGCGTGCCGGTCACCGAGACGACCGCGTTCGACATCGCCTCGGTCAGCAAGCACATGACCTCGGCCTGCCTGCTGCTGCTGGCCAGGGACGGCCTGGTCGACCTGGACGCCGACATCCGCTCCAGCCTGCCAGAGCTCAGGCTGACCAGGCCCGTCACGCTCCGCCAGTGCCTGACCCACACGGCGGGACTGCGCGACTACTTCGCGCTCTGCGACATCGCCGGGATCGGAGTGCTCGGGATCACCCAAGACCGCTTCATGGACCTGGCGGCCGGGCAGGAAGACCTCGACTTCGCCCCCGGGTCCGAGTTCTCGTACTCGAACACTGGCTACGCGCTGGCCGCGACGCTGGTCAGCCGGGTCACCGGTGCGGGACTCGCGCGGCTGGCGGCCGAGCGCGTGTTCGGCCCGCTCGGGATGACCGCCACGCACTTCCGCGATGACGTGTCGCTGCTCGTCCCCGGCCTGGCAGGCGGCTACATCGCTACCGGGACCGGCGGGACCCGGTTCCGCCGCTACGACGTGACCGAGGAGGTGGTCGGCGACGGCGCGGTGGTCACGACGCTGACCGACCTCGCCGCCTGGCACGCCTTCATGGCCGACGGCGCCGTCCTCGGCACCGACATCCGCGACGGGCTGCTCGTCAGCCAGGTGCTCACCGACGGAACCGATACCGGCTACGGGCTCGGACTCCAGTTGATCGACGTCGCCGGGCAGCCGGCCTGGTGGCATTCGGGGTCCTGGGCCGGCTACCGGGCGGCGGTCATCTACCTGCCCGGGCAGGGATCCGGCGTCAGCGTGCTGGCCAACAGGAACGACCGCTACGCCTCCTACGTCGCGCTCGCCGTGGCCACGACGCTGGTCGGCGGTGGCGATCCGGTGTCCGCCTACCGGGCGCTGGCCGACCAGCCCGCGCCCGCCGAGCGGGCCCGCGAGCAGGCACGCGAGATCTCCGGCCGCTGGCATGAACCCGACCAGGACGTCTACCTGCAGTTTGAGGCGGAGCAGGACCAGGTCGTCCGGCGCGAGTACGGCGCGAAACTCAGGTTCGCCCTCGGCGCCGACGGCGGCTGGCACGGCATCGGGCCTGCCGCGGGCGGCACGTACCGGCTGCGCGACGGCGTGCTGATCGCCGACTGGGGCCTGTCGGCGCGCGCGGACGGCAGATACCTGCGGGCTGGGGTCTTGCCGCACAGTTCAGCGCCGCGTGCGGTGCCCGCCGGATTTTTTCGCAACGAAGAACTCGGGGCCGATGCCGAGATCAGGGCCGACGATCGCGGCGCGGGTGAGATCCGGATCGGGCTGGCCGAGCCGCGACCGCTGACCCCGGCCGGGGACGGTGTCTGGCTCGCGGTCGGCGGAGCCTTCCCCGCGGGCGGCACGCTCACCGTACGGCTCGACGGTGCGGCCTTGCTGATCAGCGGGCCCGGAGCGCGTCGCGTCAGGTTCGGCCAGCTGCCCGGTGCTCAGGCCGGCCTGCCCATCATGCGCGGCCTGCGCGGCGCCAGGTAGCCGGCGGCAGGTCAGCTTGGCGACCTACAGCAGGGATCAGGTGCTCGCCCTGGCGCCCGATGCCGCCGCGGCGAAGGCCGGCCTGTCCCAGGCAGGCCCTGCCCGGTGGGCGGGCAGCGGTCACGATGAGCTCGCGGTGTGGGGCGAGTGCCAGGGCAGCGGCAGGCTGCCCTACCTGACGCAGGCCGCGCTGGACGACGGCGCCACGAAGTGCTCGTGCCCGAGCCGGAAGTTCCCCTGCAAGCACGCGCTCGGCTTGCTGCTCCGCTACGCCGACGGCGCCGTCCCGGCCGGGCATCCGCCGGACTGGGTAACCGGCTGGCTGGCCGACCGCGCCGCCCGTGGCGCCCGGCCGCCAGCCAAGGAGCGGGACGAGCCAGCCGACCCGCAGGCCGCGGCTCGCCGGGCGGCAAGCAGGGACGCCAAGGTCGACGCCGGCGTGCAGGAGATGCGGCGCTGGCTGGCCGACCTGGCCCGCGGCGGCCTCGGCGCGGCTCAGCCGCAGCCGTGGGCGTGGTGGGACGCGCAGGCCAGGCGGATGATCGACGCCCAGGCACGCGGCCTGGCCGGCCAGGTCAGGCGGATGGCGGCGATCGCCGCCACGGCCGGCCAGCGCACGGACTGGCCGGAGCGGCTGACCGACCAGCTCGGCTCGGCGCATCTGCTCTGCGAGGGGTGGCTGCGCCGGGAGGCGCTGCCCGAGGCGACCGGTCAGGCGCTGCGGGTCAGGATCGGCTACAACGTTGGCGCCGAGGAGGTCACCAGGTCGGGGGAGCGGGTCACCGACAGCTGGGCCGTGCTCGGCCACCGACTCGGCGACGACGAGAACCTGCGCAGCGTGCAGCAGTGGCTGTACGGCGAGCGCACCGGCCGGGTCGTCACGTTCCTCGCGTTCGCTGCGGGCACCCAGCCGCTCGCGCCGGGACTCCCGCCGGGCCGCAGGACCGTGGCCACGCTGGCGCTGTATCCGGGCAGCAGGCCCGCCAGGGCGCTGATCATCGAGCGGCAGAGCCTTAGCAAGGCGCTCGGACCGCTGCCCGCCGAGCCGGACTGGGATGCGGCATTGAACCGGGCGGCGGAGTGCCTGTCGGCCGATCCGTGGGCCGCAGTGATCCCGCTGGCGGTACGCGGCCTCACGGTCCTGCCCGGCGAGCAATGGTTGCTGCGCGACGCCAGCGGGCGGGCGATGCCGGTGGCGGCCGGGCCGACGGTGCGGTGGGCACTGCTCGCGCTCGGCGGCGGCAGGCCGGTGGACGTGGCAGGCGAGTGGGATGGCTTCGCGTTCACGCCGCAGGCGGCCGCGCCCGCCGGGCACGCAGGGCGGCTGCTCTCCTGGTGGCAGGAATGACGGGAATCACGTGGGCGGAACTGGTGAGCGCGGCGGTGCTCGGCTCGGGACGCGCCGCGGTTCCGGCCGCCGGGCTGCTGGCCGACCGCGGTCTTGATCACGACGACGACCAGACCAGGCTGCTGCACTACGCGGCCGCGATGTCGCGCGCCAGGCGGGCCGGGTTCCGTGCGCCCGAGGCCGCCGGCCGCCCCGACGCCGGCGCCCGCCGAACGCGACCGCAGGCCGGCCGTCTCGTCATCCGCCGAGCAGCGGCTGGCCAGCCTGCTGGCCGCCGGCGAGCACGACCTGGCGGCCGAGTGGCTCGGCCACCTGGCGGGCCGGCGGCTGCCGGACGTGCTGTTGCCCGCGCTGCTGACCGCGGCGGCCGGCCGGCCGGGGTTGCGGGCCAGCCTGCTGCCGGTACTCGGCCCGCTGGCGGGCTGGCTCGCCGGATTCAACGACGAGTGGGCCTGGGCGCGCGCCGCCATCGCCGAGCGAGGCGACCCCGATCCGGCCGTTCTGTCTCGCGCCTGGCAGACCGGCGGCGCCGAGGAACGTCGGGCTCTGCTGGGCAGGCTGCGGGCGGCGGACCCCGCGGCCGGCCGGGACCTGGTCGCCTCGACCTGGGCCACCGACCCGTACCGCGACCGCGCGGCCTTCATCCGCATGCTGGTGGCCGGCCTGAGCGACGCGGATGAGGCGCTGGCGGAACTGGCGCTGGCCGACCGGCGGGCCGAGGTCAGGCAGGCTGCCGCGGACCTGCTCGCCAGGCTGCCGGCCTCGCGCTACTCCCGGCGCGCGGCGGAACGGGCCGCCGCGGCGGTCCGGGTCGAGCAGGCCGGACTCCGGCGGCGGCTGATCCTGGCCGTTCCCGCTCCGGCGACCGGGCAGCCGCCGGCCGACGGGACCGACGGGACCGACGGGCCGGCGGCGACCGAGCAGCCGCCGGCCGACGGGACCGGCGGGCCGGCCCCGCACGGCGCCGGCGCGCAGGCCTGGCTGCTCACCCAGCTGGTCGCCGCGGCCCCGGCGGGATTCTGGGCCGGTCACACCGGGCTCGAACCGGCCGGCCTGCTGGCGCTCGCCGACCGCACCGACTGGTCGGGCCCGCTGCGGAAGGGGTGGATGGCGGCCGCCATCAGGGACGCCGACTCCGGCTGGCTGCTCGCGCTGCTCGACGCACCGCCGCCGGGAAGGTCGTCGGCTGCCAGGGAGCAGGAATACGGTCTCCGGCTCTTTGCTGCGCTGCCGCGGGCCGCGGCCGAGCAGTGGCTGCTGGCCAACCCGGGCAGCCCGCTGCTGTGGGCTGCGCTCGAGCGGCTGGCCGGGCCGTGGCCCGTGCGACTGTCCGACCAGGTGCGGGCCGGACTCGCTACTCTCGTGCGTGCCGATCCGGGGTACTCGTCAGGGCCGCGGGCGGCGCTGCGGCTCGCGGCCATGCGGCTGGAGCCGCCGGTGCCGCCGGCCGCCGATCCGGAGTCGATTGCCAGTCCGCTGGCCGCGAGCTGGGACAACCTGCTGAACACGCTGTCCGTCCGGGCGGCGATACGCCGCGAACTCGCCGAGGAGCCGTAGACCGTGACCGCCGCAGAGTTCACCGATGTCCAAAGGCCGCACGCCGAGCAGCAGTACGCCGCGGAACTCGCCGCGCTGGCCGCCGCCGACGGCCGGCCCCGACCGCCCGCCTGGCGACTGTCACCGTGGGCCGTGGTCGACTACGTGCTCGGTGCGACGCTGCCCGACGGCACCGTGATCACGCCCAAGTACGTGGGCGCCCGCCGCCTTGTCGAGGTCGCTGTGGCGACCCTGGCGACCGACCGGGCGCTGCTGCTGCTCGGCGCGCCAGGCACGGCGAAGACCTGGCTGTCCGAGCACCTCGCCGCGGCGATCAGCGGCGACTCCACGCTCCTGGTCCAGGGCACGGCGGGGACGAGCGAGGAGTCGGTGAGATACGGCTGGAACTACGCCCGCCTGATCGCGGAGGGAC
Source organism: uncultured Actinomycetota bacterium (assembly GCA_963720595.1). Lineage (GTDB taxonomy): Bacteria > Actinomycetota > Actinomycetes > Streptosporangiales > Streptosporangiaceae > Chersky-822. Next base: position 2,089,697 of record CAVRFY010000002.1, read on the forward strand.
CAACCCCCGGCGCCCTGGTCCCCTCGCCGGTCATGACCGCCATGCGGGACGGCAAGGTGGTGCGGGCCGAGGAACTGACCCGGATGCCGGCCGAGGTGCAGGACGCGCTGATCACGGTGCTGTCGGAGAAGACGCTCCCGGTGCCCGAACTCGGCATCGAGGTCCAGGCGGTGCCGGGTTTCACGCTGGTGGCCACGGCCAACGACAGGGACCGGGGCGTCAACGAGATGTCGAGCGCGCTGAAGCGGCGGTTCAACACCGTGGTGCTGCCGCTCCCGGCCACCGAGGACGCCGAGGTCGAGATCGTCACCAGGCGCGTCGCCGAGCTTGGCCGCGCACTGCGGCTGCCGGCCGAGCCACCCGCTCTGGCCGAGGTGCGGCGGGTCGTCCAGATCTTCAGGGAACTGCGGTCCGGGGTTACGCAGGACGGCCGCACCACGCTGAAGACACCAACGGGCACGCTGTCGACGGCCGAGGCGATCAGCGTGCTGACCAACGGCATGACCCTGGCCGCGCACTTCGGCGACGGCCGGGTGAATGCCGCGGACGTGGCGGCCGGCCTGGTGGGCGCGGTGGTCAAGAATCCAGCCCAGGACGGCGTCGCCTGGAATGAGTACCTTGAGGCCGTGGTCAAGGAGCGCGGCGAGTGGCTCGACCTGTACCGTGCCTGCCGCGACCTGGACGTGACGATCGAGTGAGCGTCACCGTCCTCGGCGTCCGGCACCACGGCCCAGGCTCGGCCCGCGCGGTGCGGGCGGCGCTGCACGCGCTCGACGCCGACATGGTCCTGGTCGAGGGTCCGCCAGAGGCCGTCCCGCTGATGCGGCACGTGGCCAAGCTGGTGCCGCCGGTGGCGATACTCGCGCACGCGGCGGACCAGCCGGGCCGGGCCGCGTTCTGGCCGTTCGCCGAGTTCTCGCCCGAGTGGCAGGCGGTCCGCTTCGCGGTGCAGACCGGCAGGCCGGTCCGGTTCATCGACCTGCCGGCCGCGGTCGTCCTGGCCGGCCAGAGGGCGGAGGAGGACGACCGCGAAGCCGCGCCCGACGGCGAAGCCGCACCCGACGGTGAAGCGGGGCCGGATGACCAAGCCGAGCCCGACGGGGATTCCTGGCCGGGTGCGGCGGGCCGGATCTCCGACGACCCGCTCGGCTGGCTGTCCAGGGCGGCCGGGCACGACGATCCCGAGCGGTGGTGGGAGGACATCGTCGAGCACCGGCTGGGCGGCGACCCGCTCGAACTGTTCGCGGCCGTCGCCGAGGCGATGACCGAGCTGAGGCGGGCCGCGCAAGACGACGGCTGGCAGGCGCTGGCGCGAGGAACGCAGGGAGGCGGCGATGCGGCAGGGCATCCGCGCCGCCATGCGCGAGGGCGCCGCCCGGATCGCCGTGGTGTGCGGTGCCTGGCACGCCCCGGCGCTCGCCGTGCTGCCCGCGGCCCGCGCCGACGCCGACCTGCTGCGCGGCCTGCGCCGGGTCAAGGCCAGCGCCACCTGGGTGCCCTGGACCTCGCAGCGGCTGACCTACACCAGCGGCTACGGCGCCGGCGTGACCTCGCCTGGCTGGTACGCGCATCTGTGGCGGGCGGGCGACCACATTGCCGAGCGCTGGGTGGCGCGGGTCGCTGCGTTGCTCAGGGAGGCGGGCCTGGCGGCCTCGCCGGCCTCGGCCGTGGAGACCGTGCGGCTCGCCGAGGCGGTCTCCGCCATCCGCGGCCGGTCCCTGCCGGGCCTGGCCGAGCTGACCGACTCCGTCCTTGCCGTGCTGTGCCAGGGCGACCAGGTCCCGCTGGCGCTGATCCACGACAGGCTCGTGGTGGGCGACGAACTCGGCGCCGTTCCCGCCGATGTGCCGACCGTTCCGCTGCATGCCAATTTCGAGGCGACCTGCCGGCGGCTGAGGTTCCGCCCGGCAGCGGCCAAGCGGGAAGTCGAGCTCGACCTGCGCGGCCAGACGGACCGCGAGCGGTCCCGCCTGCTGCACCGGCTGCGGCTGCTCGGTATCAACTGGGGCGAACCGACCGGCGCGGAGAGCACGGGTACGTTCCGTGAGGGCTGGCTGCTGCGCTGGCGCCCCGAGTACGTCGTGTCGCTGATCGAGCGGGCCAGGTACGGGACGACCGTCCCCGCCGCGGCCGCCGCGGTAGTGACCGAGCGGGCCGAGCGGGCCGCCGACTTCTCGGAGATTACGGCGCTGGTCGAGGCGACTGTGCTCGCCGACCTGCCGGACGCGCTGCCCGCGGTCACCGCCGCGCTCGAGCGGCGGTCGGCGCGGACCTCTGACGTCGCGCATCTGATGGCGGCGACGCCGCCGCTGGCCCGGGTCCTCAGGTACGGCAGCGTCAGGCAGACCGGCACCGACCTTGTCCGCGGCGTGCTCGACTCGGTGCTCGTGCGGATTTGCGCCGGGCTGGCCGCCGCGTGCGTCGCGCTGGACGATCAGGCTGCAGCGGCCATGCTCGGCGCGCTGGAGGCGGCGGATGCCGCGATCGCGCTGGCCGGCACCGCGGTGCAGGCGCGGTCCTGGCGAGCCGCGCAGCGGGCCGTGGCCGATCAGGCGGGCGCCGCGTCCGTCCTGGCCGGCCGGTGCACCAGGCTGCTGCTCGACACCGGGCTGCTCACGCCGGACGAGGCACAGCAGCGCCTGGCCAGGGCGCTGTCGGCGGGCGGAGTGGCGTGGCTAGAAGGTTTCCTGCGGGGGAGCGGGTCGCTGCTGCTGCGCGACCAGCACCTTTGGGGGCTGCTTAACGAATGGCTCTCCGGTCTCGGCGACGCGGCGTTCGAGGCGGCGCTGCCCCTGCTCAGGCGGGCGTTCTCGCAATTCACTGGCCCGGAACGGCGGCAGATGGGGATGCTGGCACGGGCCGGGCTCGAGGCGCCCGGCCTGGCCGGCGCCGGACGGCACCGGCCAGGACGACTGGGATCAGTCCCGCGTGGTGCGGGTGCTCGACGTGGTGACGGTCGCGCTAGGCGGGTGCGTTGGGCGTGAATGAACCTGGCGACGGCGAGCGGCTGCGACGCTGGCGGCTGGTGCTAGGCAGCCCGGCGCAGGGCGGTGCGACAGGCGGCGCGGGCGAGGCCGGCCTGGGCGGGCTGACCGGCCGGGACGCCGCAATGGACCGCGCCCTGGGCGCCGTGTATGACGCGGGCGAGGGCAGCGGCAGGAACCGGAGCGCCGGGCTCGGCGGGTCCGCGCCATCGGTGACCCGGTGGCTCGGTGACATCAGGACCTACTTTCCCACCTCGGTCGTCCGGGTGCTGCAGCAGGACGCGCTCGAGCGGCTCGGGCTGCGGCGGATGCTCGTCGAGCCGGAGTTGCTGGCCGCCGTGCAGCCCGATATCCACCTGGTCGCCGCGCTGCTCTCGCTCCGCGGTGCGCTGCCCGAGCAGGCCAGGCAGACCGCGAGGATGGTCGTGCGCAAGGTGGTCGAGGAGATCGAACGCCGGCTCGAGACCGAGCTGCACCGGGCCGTGCTTGGTGCGCTGGACCGCGCCGCGCGCAGCCGCCGACCGAGGCTCGCCGATGTGGACTGGCCGGCCACCATCCGCGCCAACCTCAAGCACTACCGGCCTGAGCTCGGCACGATCATCGCCGAGACGCTGATCGGGCACGCCAGGCGCCGTCGCGTCGCCGCGCTCAAGGACGTGGTGCTCATCGTCGACCAGAGCGGATCGATGGCCTCGTCGGTGGTGTACTCGGGCGTGCTGGCCGCCTCGCTGGCCTCGCTGCGGGCCATCCGCACCAGGCTGGTCGTGTTCGACACGTCCGTGGTGGACCTGACCGATCAGCTTTCCGACCCCGTCGACGTGCTTTTCGCGACCCAGCTGGGCGGCGGCACCGACATCGGTCAGGCGGTCGGCTACGCCCAGTCCCTGGTCAGCAGGCCGGCCGACACGGTGATGGTGCTGATCACCGACCTGTACGAGGGCGGCGACCAGGAGGTGCTGCTCGGCAGGATCAGAGCGATCGTGGACAGCGGCGTCACCCTGGTGGTGCTGCTCGCGCTGTCCGACGACGGCGCCCCCGGCTATGACCACGACCTCGCCGCGACCTGCGCCGCGCTCGGCGCCCCCGCGTTCGCCTGCACACCCGCGCGGTTCCCTGACCTGCTAGCCGCTGCGATCCGCCGCGACGACCTCGGGGCCTGGGCGGAGCGGCATGACCTCCCGGTCGCGAGGTAGCGCGGGCCGCCTGATGCGAAGGATCGCACCCGCGCGGACGGCCAGGTAGCCGAGCATGGCGAGACCCGCCATCAGGAAGCAGTTGGCCACCAGCGTGCCGACCCCGTGGAAGCCGTACTCGTGCTGGCCGCCGCCGTGCGGTGTCCACCACATCGGGGCGAGCACGAACAGCAAGTACCCGCAGGCCGCGGCGATCCTGCCGCGCGCGCCGTCGCGCGCCAGGACCACCAGGGCGGGCAGCACCCATACCCAGTGATGGGTCCACGAGATCGGCGAGACCAGCAGCCCGGTGGTGCCGGCGGCTGCCGCTGCGGCCAGCCAGTCGCCGTGCCTGGCCAGCACGGCGGCCGTGGCCAGGCCGACAACGCCGATCACGAGCGCCAGCAGCGGATACCAGATCCCGACCTGCCCGGCACCGCCGGAGATCCGCACGGCCGCCGCATAGAGCGACTGATTGCTGATGTACGGCGCGCCGACCCTGTTCGTGTCGAAGAACAGCTGGGACCAGTACAGCCGCGACGCATCGGGCGCGACCAGATACGCCGCCAGGCCGCAGCAAGCGAAGGTGGCCGTGGCCGTCAACGCCGCCCTGGTCCGCCCGGCCAGCAGGAACAGGATGACGAAGATCCCGGGCACCAGCTTGACGGCTGCCGCGATGCCGACCCCGATGCCCGCCGCCGGCCTGCCGCGAGACCAGCCAGACGTCGCCGAGCACCAGCGCGAACAGGATCAGGTTGACCTGCCCCAGGTACAGGGTGTGGTACATCGGCTCGAGCGCCAGGGCGGCCGCGACCGTCCCGGCCAGCACCGCCCTGGATACCCGCCAGCCCGCCAGCTTGAGTGTGAGCGCGCAGGCCACCGCGCAGGCGGCGATCGAGCCGAATTCCCAACAAAGCCGCGCCGCGACCGCCGGCACCTTGGCCAGCGGCGCGAACACCAGGGCGGCGAACGGCGGATAGGTGAACCAGTGCCCGTCGACCTGGGCCAGGTACAGCCGGGCGTCGTGCGCGACGGCGCGGCCGCCCCACAGGTAGACGTTCAGATCGTAGGGAACCTGGGTGGCCGCGAACCAGGCGACGACGGCGAGCCAGGCGATCAGCGCGGCGTAGCAGGCGGTCCTGGCGGATGGTCGCACGAGTGAGCCCCTGTCATGGTGGGCGGTTGGTGGTTGGGTCGGCGGTGGCTGATTGGGTCGGCGGCCGCTGGGCGAGTGCTGTCGTTGCGATGCTGGCCGCCGCGGCCGGGCTGCGTCGTCACGCTGGCGAGCCGAATCCGCCGTCCGACTGGGGCGGTAGCCAGGCACCGCGCGGAGGGCCCGTCATACCGAGGTATGAGGACCAGAGAGGGACGACTGGCCCGCGCATGCCGCCTACGCTGGGACGGTGCGACAGATACCCCCAGCAGCCGCGCAGGCCGCCGCCCAGGCCGCCGGGCGGGCGGCGGTCCTCGCTGGCCGCCGGGCGGCGGTGCTGGGCCGTTCGGTCGGTCGCCGGGCATGGGCCGGGCTGACCGAGGTCATGACTGCGCCCGACCCGCCGCCGGTCTGGCGCGGACGGTGGCGCAAGCGGCTGGCCTACGCCGCGGTCATCCTGGTCGCTTGCGTGCTTGGCCTCGGGGCGGCCGGCGATGCGTTCGGCGGCCTGGGCAGCCCCAAAGGGCTGGTGACCGCGCTGACGGTGGTGCCGCTCGTGCTCACGGTCCGTTATCCGCTGATGGGCTGGCGGGTGGCGTGGCTTGGCCTGGCGGTCGGCCCGCTCATCAACAGCCAGTGGTGGGGCGGCTGGGCCTGGAACGATGGTCAGCTGCCCGTGCTGCTGCTGTTGTTCTGGTTGGCCGGAGTCCGGCACCGGCGGCAGGTGATCTTCTCGATGTGGGGACTCACCCTGCTGCCGCTCTGGTTGTGGGTGGGCCACTCCCACCAGACCGCAACGCTGCTTGCCGCGATCGCCGTGACGGCGGAAGCGATCGCGGTCGACGCAGTGCGCTCGCGCCGGAACGCCCAGCGGGACCTGGCCGCCCAGACCGAGCAGACCCAACTCGAGCAGGCGCGCCGCGCGGTGCTGCAGGAGCGCGCCAGGATCGCCAGGGAACTGCACGACGTAGTCGCACACCACATGTCACTGATCGCGGTGCGGGCGGAGACCGCGCCGTACCGGCTCAGCCAGATCGATGAGCCGGTCCGCGCCGAGTTCGATGCGCTCAGCGCGGCGGCCCGCGAGGCACTGACCGACATGCGCCGGCTGCTCGGCGTGCTGCGCTACGACCAGCCAGCGGGCCGCGCGCCGCAACCGCAGCTTGCTGACCTGCCGGCGCTCGTGGATTCAGCCCGGCACGCCGGGCTGGCGATCGCGCTGTCCCTTCCCGGCGGGCTCGACCTGGTGCCGCCAGGCGTGGGCGTCTGCGCCTACCGGATCGTGCAGGAATCGCTATCCAACGCCAGCCGGCACGCCTCGGGCGCGGCGGTCAGCGTGTCGGTCGGCCGTGCCGACGACGCGGTGACGCTGCGGGTGTCCAACGGGCCCGGCGCGGGCTCGGCCGACGACGGCCACGGCGCGGGCTCGGCCGACGACGGGCACGGGGCCGGGACTGGTCAGGGGCTCGCCGGGATGCGCGAGCGGGTCGCGCTGCTCGGCGGCCAGCTGGTCGCCGGCCCGGCACCGAACGGTGGTTTCGTCGTGTCCGCCACGCTTCCACTGGGTGCAGCGCCGCCGCAGCCGCAACCCGGGGCAGTGGCCGGATCGCTGGCTCAGCTGGGGCAGCCGGGGCAGCTGGCGTGACGACCAGGTGCCTAATCGCCGACGACCAGGCGATGGTGCGGGAGGGTTTCGCGGCGGTGCTCGATGCCCAGCCGGACCTGGTGGTCGTTGGCCAGGCCGCCAACGGAGCCGAGGCGGTCAGTCAGACGCGGCAGCTCCAGGCGCAGCGGCGCGGGCCCGACGTCGTCCTGATGGACGTGCGGATGCCTGTCATGGACGGCCTCGAGGCCGCCAGGCAGATCCTCACCGCAGCGCGCGAGCCTGACCTGCCGCGCGTACTGATGCTGACCACGTTCGACCTCGATGACTATGTCTACGAGGCGCTCGGCGCGGGCGCGAGCGGGTTCTTGCTCAAGGACGCGCCGGCGGCCGAACTGGTCCGCGCCGTCCGGGTCGTCGCCGCGGGCGACGCGCTGCTCGCGCCTTCCGTTACCCGCCGGCTAATCGCGGAATTCGCTGGCCAGCTTCGGCCGCTCGCGCCGCCGCCGGTGACGCTCGGCGCGCTCACGCCGCGAGAGACCGAGGTGCTGCGGCTGATCGCCCGCGGCCTATCCAACTCCGAGATCAGCGCGAGCCTGACCATCGCGGAGCAGACCACGAAGACCCATGTGGGCCGCATCCTGGCCAAGCTCGACCTGCGCGACCGGGCGCAGGCCGTCGTGCTGGCCTACGAGTCTGGCCTGGTCACGCCGGGGACCTGACGAGCGAGCGCGGCCGGCCAGCGCGAGCGGCAGCGCACTTGGCGGCAGTGCGCTCGGCTGCCGTCACCGGGCGAGCAGGGCCGACGTGGCGGCGATCGTCACCAGCGACAGCGTCGTGGTGGTAAGCACGGCGCGGCTGGCGAGCGCCTCGCCGACGCCGTATCGCTGCGCGAAGATGAACGCGTTCTGGGCGGTCGGCAGCCCCGCGCAGACCACGACCGCGAGCAACTGGGCCGGCGGCAGGTGCAGCAGGACACCGGCGGCGTAGGCGACGGTCGGCTGCGCAAGGAGTTTCAGCCCCGTGATCACGCTGATCTCTGCTCGGCCCGCATCCAGCGCGGGTTCCTCGCGGTACAGGGAGGCGCCGAGCGCGATGAGCGCGGACGGCACGGCAGCCGATGCTAGCCAGCCGAGCGGTGTCAGCACGGCCGGCCACAGGTGCAGCCCGGCGGCTGAGCATGCGATGCCGGCCGCCGAGGCCAGGATGACGGGGTTGCGGAGCGGGACCGTCGCGATCCTGCGCAGCCTGACCCTCCCGGCCGCGTCGGCATGCCGGTCCAAGGCGACCAGGATGACCGGCGCGACGACCAGTACCTGCAGCAGAACGACCTCGACCAGGAACGAGAGGTTCCCCAGGACCTGCATCGCGACCGGGATCCCCAGGTTCGCAGAGTTGACGTAGCCGCCGGCCATTCCCCAGATCGCGCGCTCGCCCGGCTTGCGGTCGAACAGCCGTTTCGCGCTGTACCAGCCCGCACCGATCACAAGTGCGGTGCTGGCCGCGAACGCGACCAGCGGCCGGGGGTCGACGGCCAGCGGCGTCCGGCCGAGCGTGACGAACAGCGCCGCCGGCATCGCGACGTGAAAGACGAACCAGCCGAGCATGGTCACGGCGCTCGCCCCGAGCAGCCGCCAGCGGCGCGCGGCGTACCCGGCGGCGGCGAGCAGCCAGATCGGCACGAAGGCGCCGAGCATCGCCATTACTTTCGTGCCAGTGCTGAATGTGCCCGCGCGTCGATGTCACTGACCCCCGGCGATGTCACTGACCCTGCGCAGCGTCATTGACCTCGGGCAATTTCACTGACCGCCGGTGGCCAGGCTGCGGCGCCGGGAAACCCATCGCCCGGACTCCGCCGTGTTGACCTGATTCACCTTCTCGACGAGCAACCGCTGCGCCTCCTCGTCGCGCTCGCTGGCCGGGAGCAGCCGGTAGTCGTTGACGGCGATCTGCAGTTCCGCCCACGCGCTGCCGAAGGCGAGCCAGTTCTCGTGCGAGTCGAGAACCTTGTAAATGCCGGCCAGAACGACAGTACTGGCAGCCAGTATGGCGGTCGCGGTCGCGCTTTCCTTCAGCGCGGCCATGACCGTGGTGCTCGCGGTGGTCAGCAGGATCAGGATCTCGTTGGCCTGATAGCTCCTGCGCGCCCGGTTCCTGTGCCGGGCGTACCAGCGCAGCTGCGTGAGCGCCAAGGCTAGGGGCGGATCAGGTTCCTGCCAGGGGTCATCGGGCCCGCGGCGCCGCCCAGATGGTTCCTGCCCTGACTCGGCCTTGGCTGGCGTGCCCCGCTGTGACGCGCTCTGGCTGGACCCGGCTTGCTGGCTGGCCTGCTGAGAGCCGCTCTGCCCGGACCCTGCTTGCTGAGAGCCGCCCTGGTCGGGTCCGTCCTGACTCGGTCTGCGCACAGTCATCCTCCTCGCCGAAGGCGGCGGCCCGCGGGAGCGGGCCGATGCGATGGGTGACGCGTGGCGCGACACGTGCGGCGAGCGAACCTGCCGTGCCTGGCTTAATTATGGTCAGTTACCCCCGTCTCCGATTGTTTGCGGGTAAATGCCGCTCATCAGTCGGGTGGCGGCCCGCTCGGCCGGCTACCAATGAGGCGCGGGTCCTATCCGGGGCTCGCGACCCCGGGCTTGCCGCCCCGGGCTTGCCTGCCTGGTTGCTTTCCGGGGCTTGGTTCCGGGGCCCGCCGTCGGGGGTCGCTGCCGGGCCGCTGTCCGGTCGTAATCGAAATAAGGTTCGAACACGCTATAGGACTGTCGGTACCCCTCGCTAGGATGGTCGAAGAGGAACGAAGAGGGCGGATAGCGAGACACGACGAGCGGACGAGGCGAGCAAAGAGGCGAGCGGAGAGGAGGAGATCATGCCGGAACCAGCGGACGAGATGCCTGCCCGGACAGTTAGGCCAGCTCAGCCCCGGGCGCCGGTTCAGCCTGTGGCGCCAACCCAGCCCGGAGCGCCTACCCAGGCTGAGATCCTCGACGCGGACCCGGCCTCGACTGTGTTGGCGGGACTGTCCTGGTCATGGCAGCTTGACCTCGATGCGCTGCTGTCGGCACTGAACGAACCAGCGCCTTGGAACCGCCCCGCCCCCCGTGCACCCGTTCCCGCTGCTGACGCTGACTCGGCAGACCCTGCCCAGGTAGCCCCGGCTGAGGTAGCCCCGGCCGAGACCGAGCCAGCGAATCCCGAGCCAGCCCAGGCTGATCCTGCCCAGGCTGACCCTGCCCAGGCTGACCCTGCCGCGGCCGAACTGGCGGAGTTGCTGGAGGCGATGGAGCAGGGGCGAGTGCAGGAGGTTCCGTTGGCCGTCGTGGCCGGACGGGTCGCGGAGTCGCTGCCGACGGGTCCTGACCTTGCCGGGTGGCTGGCGACCAGTTCCGCCGCGGGCCTGGAGGACGGGGCGCTGGCCGGGATGGCCGCGTCGTACCGGCGGCTGGCGTCGTGGGCACAGGCCGGCGAGCTAGCGGTAGTAGCCGAGCTGGCCTCGAGGTCGGCGGCTGCCGACGACAAGATCGGCGTCGATAAGCAAGGCCGTCCGGCCAGGCTGCCTGACGAGGCCTGCGCGCAGGTGTCGCTGGCACTGACGATGTCCCAGGCCTCCGCCTCGTGGTGGAGCGACCTGGCCGTGACGCTGACGTGGCGATTGGCCGCGACCGGCGCCGCGCTGGCCGCGGGGCAGATCGATCTGGGGCGCGCCCGGCTGATCGCGGAGGCGACCGCGGCCCTGGACGAGGAGACCGCGCGAGCCGTAGAAGCGAAGGTACTCCCGGCCGCCGGGGACAGGACGACCGCGCAACTGCGCGCCGCCCTGCGCCGCGCGGTCATTGCCGCTGACCCGGAAGGGGCGGAACGGCGGCGCGAGGAGGCGGAGCGGCGCGCCAAGGTCAGCCTGTACCCCGACCAGGACGGGACCGCATCGCTGGCCGGTTACAGCCTGCCGAGCATCCGCGCGGCCGCGGCGATGGCCAGGATCACCGCGTTTGCCAGGGCCATGAAGGCCGCTGGCGCCGGCGGCGGCATCGACCTGCTGCGCGCTCAGGTATTCCTCGGCCTGCTGCTCGGCACGCTGCCCTACATCCCGCCAGCGGCGGACGGTCCGCCCGATTCGCCCCCCGACGACCCCTCGGGCTCGCCTCACGACGACACTCCCGGCTCGCGTCCCGGCAGCCCGGACTCGCCTCCCGGCGGCACCCCCCGCCCGCGTCCTGGCAGCCCGGACTCGCCTCCTGGCGGCACCCCCCGCCCGCGTCCCGGCGGCCCCTCCGATGAGCCAGCCGGGCAGCCTAAGCGGCACGAGCCGCCTGAGTCACATGAACCGCCCAGGCCGTCCGAACCGCCCAGACCGTCCGGGCGACCCAGACCGTCCGAGCCGCCTCCCGCTCCCTGGCAGCCAGAGTCCGGTCCGCCCGCCGATGACTTCGCTGATGACCTCGACGATGACCTGAGATCCCGGTCGCGACCACCGCCGCCGTGGCCGGAGATCGGGGCGTCAACGGGGCCGGCAACGATGCAGCACCTGAGTCCGGCGCCAGGCGGACTGATCGACGTGCAGATACCGTGGTCGACCCTCGTTGAGGACTCTGGCGAGCCCGGTCACCTGAGCCGGATCGGCCCGATCACGCCCGCGCAGGCGCGTTACCTCGCTGACCTGGCTGCCCGTGACACGGCCGTGCAGTGGCGGGTCATCGTGACGGGCCCAGACGGCCGGGCGGAGGCGGTCACCCGGGTGCCCCGCGGCCGGACCGATTCCGTCACTCACCCCAGTCCGGTCAGGCAGGTAACCCTGACGATGTCCGAACGCGACCTGAGCCGCCCGTCGGCGAACGAAACGCCAGCGGTCCTGAGGCAAGCCCTCGGTGCCGCCGCTAAGGCTGTCGAACGCGCGAAGCAGCGGGCCGCGATGGACGCCGCCGCGGCGGACGGTTGCGCGCACGAGCAGGAGAGCCCGGCCTACCGGCCACCGCCGCGGTTGCGGGAGTACATCACCGCCCGCGATGTGACCTGCCGGTTCCCAACCTGCCGCCAGCCCGCCTGGCGGTGCGACCTGGATCATTCTGTCCCCTACGACCAGGGTGGCAGGACCTGCTCGTGCAACCTCGGCGGCCTGTGCCGGTTCCACCACCAGCTCAAGCAGCACCGCCGCTGGCGGCTCATCCAGTCGGTTGGAACCTTCACCTGGACAACTCCGGCCGGCCGCGCCTACATAGCCGAGCCAGACCGTCATGCCGCGTAGCAGGGTCCAGAGGACGGGGAGCTGGAGCTATGGGCTGGGATAACCCGCCGGTGCCGTGGCGGGAATTCGAGCGGCGCCTGTCCTGGCGACACGACAAGACTGCGGTGGGCGAGGACGCCGACGAGAATCCGGTAACCTCGCTCCCCGTCGCCCCGCTCCCTGCCCTTCCGCTCTCCGGCGCGAGCCGGGACTCGACAGGCCAGGGTGGGCGCAGGACTCGGAGCGCGCGGCAAGTTCCGTGGGCCGAACTGCATTGCCATTCGTCGTACAGCTTCCTCGATGGCGCATCCGCCCCCGGCGACCTGATCACCGGGGCAGCCGCACTCGGCCTGACCGCCATCGCGATCACCGATCACGACGGCATGTACGGAGTGCCGCAGTTCGCGCAGGCAGCCGCCCGTTTCCGGAACAGCGACGCGGGCCGTGACAGCGGCCTGGCAACCGTGTTCGGTGCCGAGCTCAGCCTCGATATTCCGGCCGCCTCCGCCCGCGGACCGGCCGCCTCCGCCCGTGCACCGGCCGTTCCCGGCCGGCCGGCCGGGGGAGAGCGCCTGCTGGGGACACCGAGGGCCGGCGTTCCCGATCCGGTTGGACGGCACCTGCTCGTGCTGGCCCGCGATCCGGATGGCTACCGGAGGCTGTGCCAGGTGATCAGCTCCGCTCACCTGGCGGGCGGCGAGAAGGGGCGGCCGGTGTATGACCTCGGGGAACTGGCCCAGGCTCATGACGGGCACTGGGTCATCCTCACCGGCTGCCGCAAGGGGATGGTGCCCGCCGCTCTGGAGCGAGCGGCGCTGGAGCGAGCACAGACGGCCGGCCGCCCGGACTGGCTGAACCCACGGGATCCGCTCGAGGCAGCGGCGGCGGAACTGCGGCAGCTCACCGGAATGTTCGGCCGCGACAACGTCATGGTCGAGCTGATCACGAGCGACCAGCCGGGTGACGACGAGCGCAATGACGCGCTGTTCGAGCTGGCCAGGCGCGAGCGCCTCGGCGTCGTCGCGTCGAACAACGTGCACCACGCGACCCCTGAGGAAGCCAGGCTTGCCCAGGTGCTCGCCGCGATCAGGGCCCGCAGCAGCCTGGACGAGATGGACGGCTGGCTGGCCGCTTCGGGGTCCGCCTACATCAGGTCGGGGGAAGGAGATGGCCTAAAGCCTGCGCCGCTACCCCGGCGTCCTCGAGCGGACCGTCGAACTCAGCTTGCAGTGCTCGTTCGACTTCACGGTGATCGCGCCTAAGCTGCCCGACTTCGCCCGGGCGGTCACACCGAGATGAGCTGGCTGCGTTCGCTGGTCGCTGAGAAGACCCCGGCCCGTTACGGGCCAGCGGCGGAAAGAACGCATCCCGGGGGCCTACCGCCAGATCGCTCACGAACTTGACGTGATCGACCAGCTGGGATTCGCCGGCGACTTCCTGATCGTGCACAACATCGTGCAAATTCTGCGAAAAAGACTGCATTCTCTGCCAGGGGCGTGGTTCGGCGGCCAACTCGGCGGTCTGCTATGCGCTCGGCATTACCAGCGTCGATCCCGTCTATGCATGGATTGTTGTTCGAGCGATTCCTGTCGACCGGGCGGGACGGCCCGCCCGACATCGACCTGGATATCGAGCACCACCGGCGCGAGGAGGTCATCCAGTACGATCAGTCGACGGCGCCTACGGCCGAGGCAAGGCCGCGCAGGTCGCCAACGTGATCGCGTACCGGCCGCGGATGAGCAAGACCGACGAATGAGTACAGGGC
>CAVRFY010000003.1:0-1913715 GCA_963720595.1 uncultured Actinomycetota bacterium
GGCTCCTCGACCGTGGAAAACAACTCCTGCGGCGACGGGTGCTCTTGCTGCGCGAGTTCGGCGGCCATGGCGGTCAGCTGCGCGCAGAGCCGGCTGGCCATGGCCACCCGATACCTAGCTTCGGCGAGATGGCGGTCGATGGCGGGCGCGAGCTGCCACTCCGGCTCCGCCAGAACCTCGGCTACCTGACTGAGCGGGAAGCCGAGCTGGCGCAGCCGGATGATCCGATACAGCCTGGCAAGGTCGTCGGCGTCATAAAGCCGGTGCCCTCCTGCCGCGCGGGCCGAGGGCTGCAGCAACCCGATCTGGTCGTAATGGTGCAGCGTCCTGATCGTCAACCCGGTGGCCTCGGCCAGCGCGCCGACCTTCCAGGTTCGTGCGGGCTGCTGCCGATGGTCCTGCCCGATCATGCTCCCACGCTAGGACCTCACGCGACGTAAGGTGCAAGTGCCGCGGCAGGCTGCTTTGAAGCACAATCGCAGCAGACCCATCCCCCCACGTGCCCGACGTGATCAACAGCGCCAGCTCAGCTGCGCACTAGCCTGGCCAAGCTCGGACAAATGCCTATCTGCGAACCGTTTCGGCACGCGCGTCCTCTCACCTCTACACACCACATGTGTGTTGAGAGGCGAGCACTAGTCAAGACCTGTGGATTCAAAATCTTTTAGGATGGTCAGCGCGACAGGCTGGCGCCGAGGACGTGGTCGGCGGCCTTATGATTACGGGTCGCGCTGCTCGGCTCCGGGAGTAAAGGTGAGCCGTAGCTGCCGGAGCTTGGCCCGGTTGGCGATGAGGTGGATCTCGGCGATTTTGCCCTGCGTGACGGTGCAGCCGAGGACGCACAGCGGCTGATCCCAGGTGCCATACAGGGCGCCTGGGCTGCCGTTGACGGTGGCGGGGATCGCATGCGGCAGGAAACGCGGCGCGGTGCGCAGGATGTGCCGGGCGACCGCCTCGGCGCCGGTGATCACGAATGGTGCCAGCGTGCCCGGTTCCGGCTCGAAACGGAGAACCACCTCAGGTGCCAACACCTCCAGCAGGCTCGCGAAGTCCCCATGGCGGGCCGCGGCGAGGAACGCGTCGACGGCCCGGTGCTGGGCCGGCAGGTCGGAGTCGGGCTGGGGGGCCGCTTGCACCCGGCGGCGTGCCCGGCTGGCGAGCTGGCGGGCCGCCTCCGGAGTGCGGCCCATGATGTGTCCGATCGTCTCAAACGGCACTGCGAAGACGTCGTGTAGCACGAACGCCAGCCGCTCCGGCGGGGTCAGGCTGTCCAGCACGATGAGCAGGGCCAGGCCGATCGATTCCGCGATCACGGCCTGGTCTTCCGGGCCGGCGCTCGACGGGATCGGCGATCAGCAATTCGGGGAGCCACATGCCCGCCGGGTCTTCCCGCCGAGCCCGGCGGGCCTTGAGCATGTCCAGGCAGATGCGCCCCACAACGGTGGTCAGCCAGGCCCGCAGGTCACCGATCTCGCTGGTATCGCTGCGGCGCAGGCGCAGCCATGACTCCTGCACCGCGTCCTCGGCCTCGCTGACCGACCCCAGCATGCTGTAGCCGATCGAGACCAGGTACGGGCGCAGCCGTTCGAACTGGCCCGCGAGCCTATCCGGGTCACTCATCGCCTGGCCGCTCGGTGTCTGCGCACTGTCCATGAATCTACGACGACCCGGCGGCGGCAAACGTGACGGCCTCTGCGGCCCGGCGGCCCGGTCACGTTTGCCGCCGCACGGTCGTCTCCAACACAGCACGCCACCATCTCGTATTGCAAAGGAGCCAGCCGAAATGAACACCCCGGAAATCTTGGGCGCGGGGCACACCGCCCTGGTCACCGGCGCCTCCCGCGGCATCGGATCACTGATCGCGCGTGAGATTGCCCGCCACGGCTGCCACGTGGTGCTGACCGGCCGGTCCGCCACCGATCTCAAGACACTGACCGCCGAACTGGCCGCCACCGGCGCCGACGTGTCCTTCATCGCCGCCGACCTCACTCAGCCCGGCGCCGCCGAGGCCTTGGTAGAGGCCATCGAGAACCAGCATGCAGGCATCGACCTGCTGGTCAACAATGCCGGCGGCGACTCGCTGCGCGAGTTCCATTCCATGACCATCGATGAGAACCTGCGCACCCTTCAGCTGAACCTGATCGCGCCGCTGGCGCTGTCGCATGCGGCCCTGCCCGGGATGCTGTGCCGCGGCCACGGCCACATCGTCAACATCTCTGCCATGGCCGGCCGGGTGTCATTTCCCTACACCGAGGTATACGCCGCCGCCAAAGACGGCCTGATCGCCTTCACCCGAGTGCTTCGCGCCGACTACCACGCCCGTGGCGTGAGCGCCTCGGTCCTCATCTTGGGGGCCATCCGGGGGGCCGGCCAGGGACAGCGGATGCTCGACGAGTCCGGGATGAAGGCCTCCGGCTACATGGCCCCGGCCGAATCGGTAGCGCACGCCGTGATCAAGGCCGTGACCAAAGACAAGGCCGAGATCGTTGTGATGCCCGGCCCGGGCCGCCTGATCAGGGTCCTCTTCGACTATTTCCCGGCCCTGGGGCCGGCCATGAACCGGGCGGCCGGGGCAACCGCGACCATGAAGAAGATCATCGAGATGCGGGAGGCAGGAGACAGCGTGACGCAAGCTCCATGACGAGCCGCTCTCAGCTTTGGCTGACCGCGAACGCTTGGAGATGGTTGGAACTGTCGGCGTAGAAGCCGCCGGCCACGCACTTACCCGCCGGGGCGCACGACACCGCGTTCGTCCAGGCGTTCCCATTCGCGTTCAGCGTCGCAGTGCCAGGTACCTCAATCGCTGCCCGCCACGTGGCGCTCACCTCGCTGGCCACCAGCGCCTGGGCGTGGCCGGAACCGTCGGAGTAGAAGCCGCCGGCCACGCAGTTGCCCGCCGAGGCGCACGACACCGAGAACAGAATCGCATCCCCGCCGGCGTTCAGTTTCCCCGACCCGGGCAGCTTGATCGCTGCCCGCCATTGGCCGTTAACCTCGCTGGCCACGAAGGTCTGCCCGTGACCGGAACCGTCGCGGTAGGACCCGCCGACCGCGCAGTTGCCCGCACTGCCGCATGACACCGAGTCCACGGCGTCGTTCCCGCCAGCGTTCAGCGTCGCGGACCCGGGCACCTCGATCGCCTGACGCCACCGGCCGTTCACCTCGCTGGCCACGAACGCCTGGAGGTGAGCGGACCCGTCGGTGTATTGCCCGCCGGCCGCGCAGTTCCCCGCCGACGCGCACGACACCGAGTACACCCCGGCGCTCCCGCCCGCATTCAGCTTCCCCGACCCTGGCAGCCTGATCGCCGCCTGCCACACGCCTTTCACCTCGCTGGCCACGAACGCCTGGCCGTGACCGGAACCATCGGTGTAGCCTCCGCCGGCCACGCAGTTACCGGGCGAGCCGCACGACACTGACGAGACGCTGGCGTTCGCGCCTGAGTTCAGCGTCGCCGTGCCGGGCACCTCGATCGCCTTCCGCCACTTGCCACTCACCTCGCTGGCCACGAACGCCTGGTTGTGACCGGAGACGTCCCGGTAGGATCCGCCGGCCACGCAGTTGCCGCCCGCGCCGCACGAAACCGAGGCCACCCCGGCGTTCCCGCCCGCGTTCAGCGTCGCCGTGCCGGGCACCTCGATCGCGGTCTGCCACTGACCGTTCACCTCGCTGGCCACGAACGCCTGGCCGTGATGCGAGCTGTCGGTGTACACACCCCCGGCCGCGCAGTTGCCCGCCGCGGCACACGACACCGAGTTCACATAGGCCCCGGTGCCCGCGTTCAGCGTCGCGGTGCCGGGCACCTCGATCGCCTGACGCCACCGGCCGTTCACCTCGCTGGCCACGAACGCCTGCATGTGCAGGGCGCCGTCCGCATAGATACCCCCGGCCGCGCAGTTGCCCGTCGAGGCACACGACACCGAGTACACCTGGCCTTCGCCGTCGACGTTCAGCCTCGGCAAGCCCGGCAACGTGATCGCCTGTCCCCAGCTACCGGTCGCTGAGAACGTTGCCGGCCCGGACCCCGATGCCGTCGCGGCGCCTGCGACCGCCACCGGCACGGCACACCACGCAGCCACCGCACCGGCCAGCACCAGCACGAACCGGTGTCGTCTCATCGATTCCCCTCACCACGCTGGCGCCGGGCAGGCGAGCGAACCGACCAGCCCAATCCGTACATATACTGACCGACACCCTAGTCGGCTAGCAATAACACAATCAATACCTCAACGGCCTATCTCGGGGCGCTCGGGGCGGTCAGTCAGTCTGGATTACATACCGGATTTCATTGCCAAATCACGGTCACGACGAGCGGGCCGGACTTGGGGCACGAACAAAGAGCGGCGTTGCGCCCACGTTGCGGTCGTGCTGGCTCGCCTGGGGACATCGTAGGCGCGTTGGTGTCGCTCTATGAGCAGCTTTGCGCCCACGTTGCTAGCCCCTTTCGTGCTGGCCGGGCCCGGGCGGCGAAGACCGTGCCAAAGCGATCGGCAGTAGCCGCCCAGGCGACCGGCCGACCGGGACGGTGTCGGACCTGACCGGCCGTTGCCTCAGCGTCGATGTCGCCCGCAGTACGGCTACCGCCAGCACGAACAGGCGACACGGCAGACATTGCGCGCCTGCAGCCATGTCTCATTCGAGAGCCGGAAAAGCGTTCGCGTGACGAAGCTCGGATGGGAGATCGTGGCCGCATGGACCTCGCCGATGCCGCGACTGCATGGCAGCGTGATGGCTTTGTCGTGCTGCCTGGCTTCCTCGATGGCACCGAATTGGAAGCAGCACGGCGTGACCTGCCAGCCGTCTACCCGAGCGCCGGGGAATACCACGCTGACCCCAGCGAGGGACGCAACCGGATCTACACCGGCGATGAGTTCGGCGGGATCATCACATTCCCGTTCCCCACTGTCGCGCTCTGCCAGCTCGTGGTCCACGACAAGGTCATCGCGCTGGCCGAAGCGATCTTCCAGACCGATGACATCCGCATCTACGCCTCGGAACTCTGGGCCAAATACAGCGGCGCGGCCAGCTACGAGCAGGAACATCACCGCGACTATCTCAACCACACCCCGCTGGTCCCCGCAACGGACGACCTCCGCTGGCGCGGCCTGGAGCTGTTCATCTGGCTGAGCGACGTACCCGAAGACCACGGCCCGACCCACCTCGTGCCCCTGCCGGTCACGGCCGGGGTGCCTGCCCTCCCGCACGGCTACCTCCGCTCTGAGCGGCCGGACTTCTACGCCCATGAACGCTCCGGGGCTGGCCCAGCCGGCACCGTGGTGGCCTACAGCACCGACACGTTCCACCGGGGCACCGACATCACCGCCCCGCGTTCGGCCCGCTACAGCGCCCACGTCAGCTACAAGCACGCCGATAACCAATGGACCGGCCGCCACGCATGGGGTGATCACTCGTTCCACCCGGACTGGAACCCATTCGTGGAGCGGGCCACCCTTCGGCAACTGCTGCTTTTCGGTTTCCCGCCGCCCGGGCACCCTTACTGGACCCCGCAGACCCTCAAAGACCTGGCAGTCCGGTATCCGGGCCTGGACACGCGATATGTCTATTGACTACCTGTCGGTCATCTATCTATCGTGGCCGCATGAAATCTTCCGCCGCTCCGATGCGTGAGCCGACATATTTCGTGCTGGCCTGCCTGCTCGAGGGCCCGCTGCATGGTTACGCCATCATCAAGCGAACTGCGGAGTTGTCGAGGGGCCGGGTCCGGCTTGCCACAGGGACGCTCTACACGGCGCTGGACCGGCTGACCGCCGAGGGCTACGTCCGGCTGGTCAGCGATGAGATCGTCAACGGCCGCGTCCGCCGCTCCTACGGCCTGACCGATCCTGGCGCCGCAGCCCTGCGAGCCGAGGCCGTCCGCATGGCCGAGGCAGCGCAGATCGTGACCCGCACGAGCCCGTCGCCCCGCGGTGCAGGCTCGGCCCGATCGCCTCGTCCGGCGCGCGGAGCGCGGAATGCCAGGACGGCATGAGCCGCCTTGAACGCCGGTGCCGCCGGCTGCTCCGCACCTACCCGCCGGCCTACCGGGCTGGCCGCGGCGAAGAGATACTCGGCACGCTGATCGACGCCACCCCGGCCGGCCGCGGCTGGCCGCCCGCGCGCGACGCCTGGTCGGTGATCGCGGGCGGATTGCACGTCCGGGCGGCCATGAATCGCCGGCTCCCCCTGGCCACGAACCTGCGGCTGGCCGCTCTCCTGGCCGCTGCCCTGTGGTACGGCCTGGCCGTCGGAGCATACGTGTCCGTCGTCGTTTACCCTGACTCTCTCTACACTGGCGTGCTCCACTTCCCGATTCCGGGCCTGGTTGTCATACTTTTCGCCGCCGCGTGGGTGCTGGGAGCGTGCCTGACGATCGTCTCCGCCTGGTTCTGGCGGCGCAGCGTCACGGTAACCCTCGCGCTTGCCGTGGCCGCCGCTGCGGTGCTGGGCTTGACCCTGACCCATATCCAAGGCGGCCTGATCGACCTGCGACTGATCGGCCCGCCGCTGGCGCTGGCCGCCCTGGCGACGGGGAAAGACCGTCCGCCGCGAACCTGGCTCTGGCTGCCCGGCCTGTGGCTGACCGCTAATGCCCTCCAGGTCGTGCTCTCTGCCAACTGGTGGTCCATACCCGACTACCCGATCTACACAGGGTTCTTCATCATCCTCGCCATCGCGGTTCTCTGGCTCCCCGTGGACGCGCGTCCGGCGATCGCTATCGGCCTGGGCTTCGAAGTGACCTACCTGACTGGCATTCTGCTCGGGCCGGGCGAGCGAAGCCATATCCCGACAGCTGGCGATGCATTGAAAATGGCGCTGATAGCCGCCGCACTCGCCGGAGCCGCGCTTCGCACACGCCGACGAGCCATCACCTAGGCCAGCGCACGGGAGTCGGAGACTCCTCAACTGCTGCGGTTCGGGTTCCCGCCATCCGGGCACCCTTACTGGACCCCGCAAACCCTCGAGGACCTGGCAGTCCGGTATCCGGGCCTGGACACACGACAGTGGTCGCCGGAACAACCGCAGGCCAGAGCCTAAGACCGGGCCGAAGCCGCGCTGGGTGCCACGCGCTAGGCGACCGAGACGCCCCTGAAACTGTCAGAGCCACAGCGTAGTTTCAGCCGTGAAACAACCACGCACGAAGACTTACACCGGATGGAGTGGGCCGGTGAGGTATTGCCTGAACCTGCCGATCGGTGGCCAAGCAGCTCATCCGCGGACACTAGCCGACTTCGCTGCGGCGGCGGAGGATGCCGGCTGGGACGCCGTGTTCGTGGAGGACTACATCATCTACCAGAACCGCCAGGACATACCCACCTATGATCCATGGGTAGCGCTGGCCGCTATGGCCGTCGCCACCTCGCGCATCCGGCTGGGCACCATGGTGACGCCCCTGGCCCGCCGCCGGCCCTGGAAGCTGGCCCGCGAAACGGTGACTCTTGACCACCTGTCCGATGGGCGGCTGACCCTGTGCATCGGCGTCGGTGACCCGGAGGACTTCACCTACGCCGCCTTCGGCGAGCAAGCCGACGTCCGGGTGCGGGCCAGTTTGGTGGATGAGGCGTTGGAGGTGCTGGCCGGGATGTGGTCGGGAAAGCTGTTCTCCTACCACGGCACCCACTTCCGGGTGAGCGAGATGACCTGCTTGCCCCAGCCGGTCCAGCAGCCGCGAATACCGATCTGGATCGGCGGGGCCTATCCCCACCCTGGCCCGCTGCGCCGGGCAGCCCGCTGGGATGGAGCCTGCCTCTACCCGGCGGTGCAGCCCGGCAGCGCCACAGACAGCGGGGAACCCCTGCTGCCGCAGCAGGTGACCGCGATACGGCAGTTCATCCAGGCCAACCGCACACGCTCAGGCCCCTTCGACATCGTCGCCGGGGGACCGGAACGCGGGCAGAATCCAGACCTTGCGCAAGAGCTGATCCGCCAGTCGGCGGAGGCAGGCGCAACATGGTTCAGTGAATGGATTCCTCCCGGCGATCCGGCCACCATGCGCGCGTCCATCGCGCGGGGCCCGATACGGATCGGCCCGGCACCGTGATCGAAGCTCAGATCGCTGACGGCCTGCTGCCGTACCCGATCTCCTGGAGCCGATCACTGGTCACGAAGGATGACTCGCCCCGCGGACCCGGTCCCATATGCTTCGAGCATCCATACGGAGGCATACGTGGGCGTACCGGGCCGTACTGCGGGCGACATCGATGCTGGAGCACCGGCCGGTCAGGTCCGACACCATCCCGGTGGGCTGGGTCGCCGGGGACGGCTACTTCCGATCGCCTCGGCACTCATCGCGGCGGCGGTGATCGTCCTGACGCTACTAGCTGCTCGGTACCAGCCGCTGGATGGCGGACGTGGGCTAAATGCCGAGAACACCCAGTTCCCAGGAATGCCGGTGGGCCAACGGCCCAGGCCGGTCAACACCTTCGGCAACCTTCCTGGCGAGCTTTACCTTCCGCCGCAGCGAGGGAACCTCACGGTCACCGTTATACTGCGCAATAACGGGCCAATTGCAGTCACCATCGAGTCGGTGAGCATCGATCCTTCGCTGGCACTGGCGGGAAAGCCGCTGTACCGAAAGGCTCT
This sequence comes from uncultured Actinomycetota bacterium, assembly GCA_963720595.1. Lineage (GTDB taxonomy): Bacteria > Actinomycetota > Actinomycetes > Streptosporangiales > Streptosporangiaceae > Chersky-822. Next base: position 8,581 of record CAVRFY010000003.1, read on the forward strand.
GCTGACCCCGAACAAATTGCTGTCCGCGACTCGCGGGCCAATTAGCGGACTTGTCCTTCAACCTGGCGAGACCGTGGTCGTCGGTCTTCCGCTGCACGTGCCGGCCTGCGTTAACCGGGACAGCACTCCGTATGTGATGGCCGATTCGTTCACCGTCACGGACCGTTTCTTTGGATTCACGCACCGCGCGGCCATTCCCTTGGCTATTCCCTTGATCTGGCTGCCTGCCTTCCAAGCTGGCACGCCAGGCACCGTGTGCGCCCGGTGAGGCCTTTGAGAGACTGCCTGGAATGGATGTCAGGGACAGCGCGAACCCAGTGCTGGCTAGTGCCAGCCAATGGCTGGACCGGGTCAACGCGTGCCACCCGTGGAACCACAACGAGCACTTCCATGGCTGGATCCTGCGGCACCTGCCCGCCCGCCGCCTGGTCGCCGTGGATGTCGGATGCGGGACCGGTGTGCTTGCCGGGAAACTGGCCCCGCACTTCGCGCGCGTCATCGGGATCGACGCCGATGCGGGCATGGCCGCCGCCGCAGACGCGCGCCTGGCCCAGGACCCACGGGTAACCGTCCGCCAATGTGGCTTCGAGCAATTCGCCTCAGCCGCCGGTAACGGCGAAGCTGACCTGATCACGATAGTGGCGGTGCTGCACCACCTTGACCTCGATGACACCCTGGCCCGGATCCCCAGGCTCCTGGCACCCGGCGGCCGCCTGCTCGTCGTCGGCCTCGCCCGCGTGAACTCGCTGGCAGATCTGGCGGTCGAACTCATCTCGGCCGGGGCGAATCCGCTCATGGGCATGATCAAGCATCCAAAGCCCGCCCGCCCGGCTGAAGGACCCGCAGCCGGCCAGCCGGTCATGCCGGTCAGGGATCCCGCGACAACTCTGGCCGAAATTGCTGCGGCGGCCAGCACCCATCTCCCCGGCGCCACCCTCCGGCGGCGCTTGTTCTTCCGTTACACCCTGCGGTGGGACAAGCCACCGGTCAGGCGGAGCTGACCTGCTCGTAGATGGTCACGTGCTCGACGTTCCAGGCGCGGTCCTGGTCGCGCGGGAAGTTACGCGGGCCCTGCGCCGCAACGGTGGCGGCGTCCTCGGATGCGAAGACCACGACCCCCATGCCGTCGTGCTGGCCGGGGCCGAGCAGCCACTGGCCGCTCACGAAACCAGGCTGCTGCCTGGCCCAGCTGACGATGTCGTCGCGGAGGTGGCGGGTGACCACCTCGGCGCGTGCTGGGTCGATCGACATCTGCACGACCATCGTGTGCATGGCTCCTCCTGGCTGGCGCGGTGTTCCTTCTTGTCCGCCACGCTAGAAGGGAGCGCCCGGCTGGCCCATCCCAACTTCCTGGGATTTTGGCCGCGGCCTCTCCCGGTGACCGGACCGCCGCGGTTAGCCTGCGACCGTGACCAGCACCACTGCCCGGGCCCAGGCCCGGGAGCAGATCCTGCGGCTCTGCCGGGGCGATGCCGACGAGCGGACGCTCCGGCTGGAAGTGCTGGCCGTGCTGCGGCGAGTCATCGGGTTCGACGGCTACGTGTGGCTGGTCACCGACCCGGAGACGTCGGTGGGTTCCGCGCCGCTGGCCGATGTCCCGTGCCTGCCCGAGCTGCCGCGGCTGATCCGGCTCAAGTACCTGACCACGGTCAACCGGTGGACCGGCATGATCACGCCGGTTGCGTCGCTGCACCAGGCGACCGGCGGTGACCTGGCACGCAGCCTGATGTGGCGGGATCTGCTCGGCCAGTACCAGATCACCGACATCGCGGCCTCGGTCCACCGGGACCGGTTCGGCTGCTGGGCGTTTCTCGACCTGTGGCGGATTCAGGCGCCCCCGTTCTCGGCGGCGGACCTGGAGTTCTTGCACAGCATCGCGGGGCCGCTCACCACGGGCCTGCGTCGCGCTCAGGCGGCGGCCTTCGCGGCCGGCGGCGCTGGCGAGCAGGCCGCCGCGGGCCCGGTCGTCCTGGTGCTGTCACCCGACCTCGACGTGCGGGCCCAGACCCCGCAAACCCAGCGTTACCTGCGGCTACTCATCCCGCCGCAGGCCGCGGGCCAGGAGCCGGTCCCGGCCGGCGCCTACAACGTGGCCGCGCAGCTGCTCGCCAGGGAAGCGGGCGTGGACGCCAATCCGCCGCTTGCCCGCACCCACCTGGGCAGCGGCCAGTGGCTGACCCTGCGCGCCGACCGGCTGGACTCGGGGTCGCCGCAGGCCGGGCACGACATCGCCGTCAGTATCGAGACCACCGCCCCCGCGGGCCGCGCTTCCCTATTCGCCCGAGCCTGCGGGCTGACGCCACGCGAGACGGAACTGCTAGATCAACTCATCACCGGCGCGGGCACCCGCGACATCGCCCGGCTGATGTTCCTGTCCGAGCACACCGTCCAGGACCACCTCAAGTCGATCTTCGCTAAGACCGCCACCCGCACCCGGCCGACCCTGGTCGCCCGCGTCCTCGGGACCTAGCCAGGCCGCGCAAACCCCGCGCGATGCCGGTAGTGCTAGGCACACCAGCAAAGGCCTGTCAGCAACCTTGCCCGCGCTTTCGGCCGACGGGGATCGTAATGGTGCACCTCGCGTCGTGCTCACCGGCACAACCTCGCGCGATCGTCACATCGAGCGCGCAGCGCGCGGTCACAGTATCCCGGGAGGAAAATTGAAACGCATCGCGTCAATCAGCGCCGGCGCCGCCGTTCTGACGGCCGGACTGTCGCTCGCGGTACCGGGCGCCATCTCCCTTGCCGCCAGCACCGCGGCGATCAGGCCCGCCCACGCCGTGGTTACTTCGGCAGCATCGCTGCCGACGATCACGGTAGCCATGACTGGCAAGAAGATCACGATCGGCGGCACCCTCCAATCCGGCGGCGTCCAAATCGTCTCGACAGTTACCGGCGAGCGGCAGGGTGAGCCAATATTCGTGCTGCTCAATCCCGGGGTGACCTTGAATCAATTCTTCAAGTTGCTGCCACGGGCCGCCGCCGACCCCAACAATCTGGACGGGATCGCCTCGATCGTGACTGACACCATGGTCGACCGCGGCCAGACCAGCACCATTGCGGCCAACCTGAAGCCCGGCCAGTACGTTGCCCTGGATGTCGCAGGGAGCGGGCAGCCGCCGCTGACCCCGTTCACGATCGCTAAGGCAGCGTCACCGGCGAAGCTGCCAGCGCCCGAGGCGACTATCGCCGCGATCGAATTCGGCTTCCGCGGCCCGGGCAAGCTGCATGATGGCGAGCTCGTCCGGTTCGCCAACCACGGGTTCCTTGTTCACATGATCGACTTCGCCCGTGCGCGCAATGCCGCCGACGCCTACAAAGCCGCCCGGCTGCTGCGGCAGGGCAAGCTGGGCCAGACCGGTCCTCTTGTCACCGGAGGCGGCAGCTTCGCGGGCCCGCTGTCACACGGCGCCTTCCAGCAGCAGGTCATCCGCAACCGGCCCGGATACTACGTGCTGGCCTGCTTCATGCAGACCCAGGACGGCCGCGACCACGTCGTGCTCGGCATGGAACGGGTCATCCACATCGTGAAGTAGCCAACCGTTACCTGCGCGGCGCCAGGGTCGGGGCTCACCCATTCGCTGGGGGCGCACCCTGGCGACGCGCGGGGATGCTGGCACGAGCCTTTCCGGACTGGGTGACTCCCTTGCCCGCCCGTTCCCGGCCGGGCGAGGATGCCTTTGAGAACGCCGGTTAGCAGGGAATGCGATGAACCTCAGGACCGCTCGAAGGGTGGCCGGATCCGCCGCGGCGGGATCGATCGCGATGATCGGCGGCGCAATGGCGCTGGCGTATGTAGACCGGCATTCGCTGCGAGCTGGGCTGACCGGCTGGGACTTCTCCGACGTGTTCGCGGACGTCGTCATTCTGGCCGTGCCGGCAGTGGGCTTCCTTCTAGCTTCCAGGCGACCCGCGAACCGCATCGGCTGGCTGTTCCTGGCAGCCGGCCTGGCTGTAGGGCTGAGTCATTTCTCGAAAGAGTACGGGCTGCGTGCGCTGATCGCCGCCCCTGGTTCTTTGCCGGCCGGACGAGTGTTCGGCTGGCTCAGCAATTGGACCTGGACGACTCACTATGCCCTGCTCGCCTTTGTGTTCCTGCTCTTCCCAACTGGGCAACTTCGCTCACGGCGGTGGCGCCTGGCCTCCTGGTTCGTGGCCGGAGCCTTCGCCCTGAACACCGTGGTACAGCTTGTCATCGCTACGGGCTTCTGGTCCGATCCGTATCAGGCGGTCAATCGCGCCTCGGTGAGCAAGGTTGAGGACCCGCGCCTGCTGTTCGTGGCATTTGTACTTATTGTGGCCGCGATGGTGGTTAGCGTCGCCGCCGTCATTGTGAGGTTCGCCCGGTCCTCAGGTGAGGAGCGGCAGCAACTGAAGTGGTTCACGGCGGCTGCTTCGCTCGCGGTCGCGGCTCTCATCTTGTCAAGCTTGATGAACTCGGTGGTCGCGGCCGTGCTCTGGGACCTGGCTCTGCTGTTCCTGTGGGTCAGCATCGGCATCGCGGTCTTGAAGTACCGGCTCTATGAGATCGACATCGTGATCAGCAAGGCCGTCCTGTACGGCTGCCTGGCGGTCTTTATCACCGGCGTTTACGCCGGGCTGGTCGCGGGCGTGGGCACGCTGGTCGGGAACCGGCAGAGCCCGCTGCTGTCGGCGCTGGCGGCCGCCATCGTTGCGGTCGCGTTCCAGCCGGTTCGCCAACGTGCCGGGCGGCTGGCGAACCGTGTCGTTTACGGCAGGCGGGCCACGCCGTATCAGGTGCTGTCCGAGTTCGCTCGGCGCATCGGCGGCAGCTATTCGCACCAGGATGTCTTGCCGCAGATGGCGCGCATCGTGGCGGCCGGGACCGGCGCCGCCCGGGTCGTGGTGTGGCTGCGAGTAGATGACGAACTCCGCGCAGAAGCATCTTCGGGCGGACTCCCGGACCCGGCTCCGCTGCCGGTCGTTGGCAACGTGATGCCGTCCGTGCCCGACTCTGACATGAGTGTCCCTGTTGTGCGCCAGGGCGAATTGCTCGGAGCGATCTCAATCTGGATGCCGAAAGATGAAGCGCTCCGGCTGGCCGGCGAACAACTCGTCGCGGATGTCGCCTCGCAGGCGGGACTGGTCCTGTCGAACGTCGGCCTGATCGAGGACCTCCGGGCGTCCCGGCAGCGCCTTGTGGCCGCGCAAGATGAGGTGCGGCGACGCCTGGAACGCGACATCCACGACGGAGCCCAGCAGGATCTGGTGGCCATGGCCATCAAGCTCCGGCTCGCCGGGATGACGATTGATGAGGACCCGGCGCAAACCAGGGAGATCCTTGGCGAACTGCAAGCGGACGCGGCTGGCGCGCTTGCCAACCTCCGCGACCTCGCCAGGGGCGTCTACCCGCCGCTGCTGGCCGATCACGGTCTGATCGCGGCACTCGAAGGGCAGGCCAGGAAGGCTCCCGTGCCCGTGGCGGTGGATACCGGCGGGATCGGGCGATATTCCGAGGACACCGAGGCGGCGGTGTACTTCTGCTGCCTGGAGGCGCTGCAGAACACCACCAAGTACGCCCAGGCATCTCAGGCCCGGATATCCCTGCAAGCCCAGAACTCAACCCTGCGCTTCACCATCTCCGACGACGGAACCGGCTACGACACCAGCCACACCCCGATGGGATCTGGCCTGCGAAACATGGCCGACCGGCTCGCCGCACTCGGCGGCCGGCTGGAGGTCCGGTCCGCTCCGAGCAAGGGCACGACTATCACCGGGCATCTCCCCGTCTCGGTCACCACTTTCTAGCCTGGCTGTTCGCCTTCCTCGGCAAAGAACCAGAGAAACACCAGCCGGGTCAGCGGAAAAACCAAAATCCACACTATTTCCGCAACGTATGGGGCGAATACCGCAATTGGCAGCGTCAGTGTGAAGAACACCGGTCCTGACAGGCCGCGAGCCCGCAGTGCCCGCACTCGCGCGCGCCCGACGTCCGGCCGCAGCAGCCCTCCCCTGCCTGATGCGTACCACCAGCAGGCCGCGGAGGCGATCGACGCCAAGATCACCGAGATCGCGTAGAGAATGGCCGCTGCGGGCGAGCCGGCATGCGATCCCACAACAGCGGTGGGAAACGGCAGGAACGCGACGAACATGAGCAGCAGCAGGTTGAGCCACACCAGGGTGGCGTCGTCGCGCGCGATGAGCCGAAAGGCCAGCCGATGCATCAGCCAGAATCTGGCGATCACCACAAAGCTCACAACATAGGCCAGATAACGAGGCCACAGCGCGAGCAGTGCCTTAGCCAGGCCCGCGTCGCTCGTGGTGGCCGGGACCGCGATCTCAAGAATCAGCAAGGTGATAGCGATGGCGAACACGCCATCGGAGAGCGCCAGGATCCGGCCGATGCCCTCTTCGTCCGCCGCTTCGTCGTCCTCGCGTCGCGGCGGCTTCCACTGCCGATCCGGCAGTTTCCGCGCCATCGGCGTCAACAGCACCACCACCTAAATGGACCCTAGCTTGCCACCCCCGAAGACCGGCACGATCCGACCTCGTTGTCCATCTATAACGGCCTTGGAAACCCTCGAACCAGCCTGAGACCCGATACAGTGCCCGGGGTGGACACCCCGGTCGGCCAGCTGATGAACATCGTCGTGGACTGCCCGGACGCCGACATCTCCGCCCGGTTCTGGGCGGCCGTCCTCGGCTGGGAGCGGGTGCAGGAGACCGCCGACTGGGTCGACATCGCGGACGCCTCCGACGGCCGACGACGCCTGGTGTTCCAGCAGATCGCCGATTACCGCCCGCCCGGCTGGCCGGACCAGGGGCCACCGCAGCAGCTTCACCTGGATGTGCGGGTCGACGACCTCGACATCGCCGATCAGCGGGTGCGCGCCTTGGGCGCGGTCCCGCTCGGGGAACGTGTCGTGCTCGAGGACGAAGCCTACTGGGTCTACGCCGACCCGGCCGGACACCCGTTCTGTCTCGTGCAGCTCGAAACCACCTGAACCGCGGAGCCTTCATCCTCGGGAGGTATCGCCTGCGGCGGGTTAGGCGATCAGGAGGCGAAGGCCAAGCTCTGCTGCATCGAGAGCCGCCAGGTCGCGGTTGCGTTCGGCCCACCGGCCGGAGGCAAGGTCATCGGTGAGACTGCGCACTGCCCGCTGCTCCGCCTCCGGCCCGACCCTGGCCCACCCCGATACTCCGCGACGTACCTGCTCATCCAGGTATGCCTCGGGCCGGCGCCAGTAGGCCTCGAAGAAGCCGTCCGCGCAATCCCACGGAATGAGCACCGGCTCCATCCGGGCCCCGATCGCGGCGGCCAGCTCAGTCACGGACGGCAGGCCGGCGACGAGGTCCGCGACTTCGGGCAGGTAGTCGCGAGAAAGCCAGAACCGGTCACGCCATCCGGCGTCGCTGGTGTCGTGCGTGAACACCACCACGCGGCGAGCCACCCGCCGCATCTCGCGCAGGCCCGCGATCGGGTCCTGCCAGTGATGAACTGTGCTGACGGCCATCGCGGCGTCGAAGGACTGGTCCTCGAACGGAAGGCTCTCCGCGGCGGCAGCCACGCACGGCGCCGCGCCGGCCGGACGCTGCGCCCGCATGAGCGCCGACGGTTCCACCGCGGTGACGTCCCGGCCCGGGGGCTCGTAAGAGCCAGTGCCGGCCCCGACATTCAGCACCGTCGGCGCATCACCGAGCGCAGCCCAGATCATGGCGGCGATCCGCGGCTCGGTGCGCCGGGTGACGGTGTAAGTGGCTCCGATGGTGTCGTACAACTGCGCGCTGGACATGCCGCTGCCTCCCGACCTGTCACCACCCGCACCGCGCTCGAAGCGATGTATCAGGTTGATATATCGGAACGATATACAGCGTCACGTAATGTCGCAAGTCCAGCATCGCCGCTCGCACTCGCGGTTCAGCGGGCGAGAAGTTCGCGTGCCTCTGTGTCCAGTTCGATGGTGGCTACAGCCAGGTTCTCCTCGAGGTGCCGTATCGAGGACGTGCCGGGAATCAGGAGCACGTTCGGCCGCAGGCTAAGCATCCACGCCAGGGCGATCTGGGCGGGCGTGTGACCAAGGCGCGCTGCGGTCTCTATGACTTGCGGGCTGCCAAGGACAGGATTGCCAGTTGCGAAAGCCGACCCGAGCGGGAAGAACGGCACGAACGCTATGCCGCGCGCACTGCATTCCTCCAGCACGGGCATCGAGGTCCGGTCTGCCAGGTTCATCTGATTCTGCACGCAGGCGATGTCTGTGACGGCGAGCGCGTGCAGCAGATGGTCGCGGGTGACGTTGCTCAGGCCGATGCCGCCGATCAGCCCGTCGTCTCGCGCCTTCACCATAGCGGCGAGCTGGTCGTCGAACCGCTGGTCGGGCTTTGCGTCATCCATCAGGCGCAAGTTGACCGCGGCCAGCTGGTCGACTGCCAGCGTGCGCAGGTTGTCCTCGATTCCCTGCCTGAGCTCGGCCGGCCGGTCGTACTGCAGCCATCCGCCCGACTCGTCCCGCCGCGCGCCAACCTTGCTGACCAGGGCGAGACCCGCACGGTAGGGGAACAGCGCTGCCCTGATCAGCTCATTGGCGATGCCGGGACCGTAGTACTGGGCAGTATCGACGTGATCGACGCCTAGCTCGGCCGCCCGGCGGAGGACGGCGATGGCCGCATCGCGGTCTCGCGGCGGCCCGAACACCCCAGGACCTGGCAGCTGCATCGCGCCGAAGCCGATGCGTGACACCGTTGCCGTCCCCAGAGCGTAGTGCTGCGTACGGCGACCGCCTATCGACATGACCCTAGCTTGCCACCCCGAAGATCGGCACGATGGTTAGAGTTCGACAGTGGGCCCAATGCGCATAGTGCTCGTATCCGACACCCACTTGTCACCGGCCGCGCCGTCCGCGCAGTCCAATTGGGAGGCCGCGCTCCGCGCGATCGACGCCGCCGTTCCCGACCTCGTCATCCATCTCGGAGACCTGACGATGGATGGGGCGCACGATCCCGGCGACCTGGAATTCGGCCGCCGGCAGCTCGACCGGCTGCAGGCGCCGTGGCGCGCAGTCCCCGGCAATCATGACGTCGGCGACAACCCGCGCGCTGGTGCACCGGACGACGAGGCGATCGACGCGCACCGTCAGCAACGGTGGACCGAGGTGGTGGGAGCGGACCTGTGGTCGACCGCGGCGGGCGGCTGGACCATCCTCGGCATCAACGCGCAGCTCTTCGGCTCCGGGCTCCCCACCGAGGACCGTCAGTGGTCATGGATCGAAGACCGGGCCCGGGCGTCCGGCCCGGAGCAGGCGGTCGCGCTGGTCCTGCACAAGCCGCTCACCGGTCAGCCCGCCGAACTCGCGGGATCACCGCAGTGGCGGTTCGTGCCCCAGCCGGCGCGGCATCGTCTGCGCCGCCTGTTCGCCAGCACGCGGCTCGCGCTCGTGCTCAGTGGTCACGTGCACCAGTACCGCTGGCTCAACGTGGACGGTCTCGATCACCTCTGGGTGCCCACGACGTGGGCAGTCCTGCCCGATGAGCAGCAGCCGGTATTCGGGTCCAAGCGGTGCGGGATCGTGACGCTGACGCTCGGCGCGGGGGCGGCGCCCGGGCAGGTACTCGTCGAGCCCGACGGACTTGCCCAGCAGATGCTGGTCAGGGACCTCCCGAATCCCTACCAGCGGCGGCCTGCGCCCGGTTAACTCATCAGCAGCGAAAACATCCCCGCGATTGTCGTGTGGCCACAAGAGCGGCACTATGGAAGCCGGCGTGTCCCCTCAAGCTCCGGAGTGGCAGCTGAACAGCAACACCCCGGCCGTCAGGGCCAGCATCGCGGCCAAGGTGGACGCGGATCTGTCCCGCCTGGCCGATCTGGCGACGGAGGCCATCTGGGCTCAGGTTCCGGCGTACCGCGACAGCGCCGAGCCCGGCCTGCGCGACGATGTGACCGCGCACGTGACGTCGGTGTTCCGGGTCTTCTTGGCCGGGCTGGCCGACGACCGGCCGGTGCGCCGCGGCGATTTCGAGGTGACCCGCGAGCAGGCCACTCACCGGGTGGCGCAGGGCATCTCACTGGCCGAGTTCCTGCGGGCGTTTCACATCGGCCAGCTGATGTTGTGGCAGGGCGTGCTTGAGGCAGCGGCGGCCGACGACGCGGCTCGCGAGGCCGCACTGGGACTCGTCGCCCAGCTCATGCAGGTGATCGAGTTGGGCAGCACCGTGGCAAGCGAGGCGTTCGTCCAAGCCCAGCAGCACGAGTTGGCCGAACGCGACCGGCTGCGCCGGGATCTGGTCGAGGACCTGCTCGCCCGGCGGGCCGCGTTCTCCGGCCAGAAACTCTCGCTGCTGCGGACCGCCGGGCTGGGATCAGAGACCCGGCTGGTCGTGGTCTCGGCGGTCGCGACCGGCGAGGTACCCGGCCAGCCGGGCCTGCCGGAAGTGGCCGCCACCCTGGCCCGGGCCGGCGGCGGGCTGGCCGCGTTGCGCCAGGACGAGATCGTCGGCATCATCCCGCTGCGCGCCTCCGGCATCCGGGCCACCGTGGCCAGCGTCCGGCGGGCATGCGCCGGCTCCGACGCGGCGAGCCTGCAACTCGCGGCCGGCGTCAGCACCGTCCATAGCGGCCTGCATGAGGTCGCCGAGGCCTATACGGAGGCGCGCGTCGCCAGGGACGGGCTTGGCCCCTCTGCCGGGTTCCTCGCCCTGCCGCTGCTCAGCGCGTTCGACTATCTCGTGCTCCAGCGCGGGCAGACCGCCGGGCGGCTGCTCAGGCAGCGGATCCGCCGGTTCGTCGCTGACGACGCCGCGGCGGGCGGCACACTGATCGCCACGCTGGTCGAGTACGCCGCCTGCGATCTCAATGCCACGATCGCGGCCGAGCGGCTACACCTGCACGTCAACACGGCCTACTACCGGCTGGAGCGGATTGCCGAACGGACCGGCTGCGACCTGCGGCGGCTCTCCGACGTCATGGAACTGCTCATTGCCATCAAGATCCTGGGCCCCGGCACCGCCGCCGACCGGCCGCGCATTTCATGACCAGCCGACCACGTTGTTTGTGGTCCGGGCACTAACACTGCGAGGCGAGATGCCGTCACCGTGAGGCCATGCTCAATCTCGCCATCGTGCTCGAAGACAGCGCCCGGGAGTTCCCCGGCCGCGATGCCGTCGTCTGCGGATCGACCAGGCTCAGCTACGCCCAGGTCGACGCCGCCGCCAGCCAGGTCGCCAACGGCCTGATCGCCCGGGGGATCCGGCCAGGCGATCGGGTCGCGCTGACCTGCCCGAACCTGCCGTGGTTCCCGATCGTGTACTACGGCATCCTCAAGGCCGGCGCCGTGGTGGTGCCGCTCAATGTCCTGCTCACCGAACGCGAGATCACCTATCACCTCGCCGACTGCGGGGCGCGGGCGTACTTCTGCTTCGAGGGCACCCCCGAGCTTCCGGTCGGCCGGGCGGGCGCAGCCGCGGCCAGGTTGGTGCCGGGTTGCGAGCACTTCGTGCTGGTCACCGCCGATCCGGATAGCACCTCACCCGAGCCCGGCGTCGAGACGCTCGCCGAGTTCGTGCACCGCCAGCCCGCGGCGCGCCGGTCAGCTCCGACAGCCGAGACCGACACCGCCGTGGTCCTCTACACAAGCGGGACCACCGGCCAGGCCAAGGGTGCCGAACTGACGCACAGCAACATGGTGCAGAACGCGCTGCTCGCCGACCGGATGTTCGGCACGCATCCGCACGACGTTCACCTGATCGCGTTGCCGCTCTTCCATTCGTTCGGGCAGAGCGTGCAACTCAACGCAGGATTCGCGAACGGCGCCACGATCGTGCTGCTGCCCAGATTCGGCACCGAACAGGCGCTGGCCGTGATGCAGCGTGAGCGCGTCACGTTCTTCGCTGGCGTGCCGACCATGTATCACGCGCTGATCGGCTGTCAGACCGCCGAGCGGTACGACCTGGCCGGGATCGCGGCCGCCCTGCGGATCGCAGTCTCGGGCGGCGCGCCGTTGCCTGCCGAGGTCATGCGCCGGTTCGAGGAGCGCTTCGGCGTTCCGATCTTCGAGGGCTACGGCCTGTCAGAAACCAGCCCGATCGCGACGTTCAACCGGATCGGCCGCCCGCGCCGCCCGGGATCGGTCGGACTGCCCGCGTGGGGAGTGGCCGTGCGGGTCCTGGCCGACGATGGCGCGGAGGCGGCGCCGGGGGAACCCGGCGAGATCGTGATTCGGGGCCACAATGTCATGAAGGGCTATCTCGGCAGGCCGGCCGCGACCGCGGAGGCCATCGACGCCGACGGCTGGTTCCGCACTGGCGACGTCGGCCGGCTGGACGAGAACGGCTACCTGTACATCGTGGACCGCAAGAAGGACATGATCATCAGGGGCGGGTTCAACGTCTATCCACGCGAGCTAGAGGAGGTCCTGCTCACCCACCCGCAGGTGAGCCTCGCCGCCGTGGTCGGCGTTCCGCACGAGGTGCACGGCGAGGAAGTCAAGGCCATCATCGTCCGGACGCCAGGCGCGTCGGTGACCGAGGCTGAGCTCGTCACCTGGTGCCGGCAGACGATGGCGGCCTACAAGTATCCGAGGATCGTGGAATTCCGGGACTCGCTCCCGCTGACCGCGACTGGCAAGATCCTCAAGCGCGAGCTCGCCGTCGCGGCCGCGCCCGAGCCGGGGATCTTGCGATGACCGGGTCCCCGGCGCCGGGCCAAGCCCAGCCACCGGCACTGACGGCGGCGGCACTGGATGCGGTCAACGCTGGCCTGACGGCCGGCCAGGTCAGGATCGGCGAGGCCGCGGTCGCGCTGACCCGCGCGCTGGCCGCGACCCCCGACGCAGCCAGCCGGGCGCGGGCACTGGCCGGCGAGCTGGCCCGGGTAGCGGCTGGCACCTCGTCGGTGACCCCGGCGCGCGGCGACACCCGGTTCGCTGACCCGGCGTGGCAGCGTAGTCCCCTTTACCGCAGGGTCGGCCAGGCCTACCTGGCCACGGCGGACGCGATCACCGCGGCAGTCGACGGCGCGGGCCTGGACTGGCGGCAGGCCGCGCAGGCCAGGTTCGCCGCCGAGGTGCTCGTCTCGGCCGCCGCGCCGACGAACGTGCTGCTCGGGAACCCAGCCGCGCTCCGCCGCGCGCTGCATACCAGCGGCCGCAGCCTGGTGCGTGGCGCCGGCCACCTCGCGGCGGACCTTCGCGCCGGGCTCCGCACGCCGCGGCAGGCCGACAGCCGGTCATTCACTCTGGGCGGCAACACCGCGGCGACCCCGGGTGCCGTCGTCTTCCGCAACGAGACAGTCGAGATCATCCAGTACGCGCCCGCGACGCCCCGCGTGCGCACCGTGCCGCTGCTTATCGTCTGGTCGCTGATCAACCGGTTCTACATACTCGACCTCGCGCCCGGGCGGAGCTTCATCGAGTACGCCGTGGGCCAGGGCTTCACAGTATTCGTCACGAGCTGGCGCAATCCTGACCGGCGGCATGCGGGCTGGGATCTGGACACCTACGCCAGCGCGCTGTGCGAATCGATCGACGCCATCCGGCAGATCACCGGCAGCGCCCAGGTCGGCACGATGGGCCTGTGCGCCGGGCGGGCAGTTGCTCGCCGCGCTGCTCGCCGTCCTCGCCGCGCGCGGAGACGACCGCGTGCGGTACGCCTGCTTCGGGGTGAGCCAGCTCGACATGTCCGTGCCGAGCCCGGCCGCGATGGCGTTCTCCGAGCCGATCCCGCACCTGGCCCGAGCCGGGACCACGGTGGCCGGGCTGGTCGACGGGCGGGACATCGCCGCGATGTTCTCCTGGCTGAGGCCCAACGAGCTGGTCTGGAACTACTGGGTGAACAACTACCTGATGGGCCAGGATCCGCCGGCCTTCGACATCCTGGCGTGGAACGCCGACAGCACCCGCCTGCCGGGCGCCCTGCACAATCAACTGCTTGCTATCGCCCAACGCAACCAGCTCGCCCAGCCTGCCGGCCTGACGCTGCTCGGCACCGCCGTCAACCTCGCCGCCGCCGATGTCGACTCCTACGTGATCGGCGCCGAGACCGACCACCTCGTTCCCTGGCGCGGCGCCTACCAGACCACACAGCTACTTGGCGGCGACGCCACATTCGTCTTGTCCGGCGGCGGGCACATCCAGCACCTGGTGAACCCGCCGGGCAACCCCAAGGCCTGGTTCCGGGTCGGCGCCGAGCCGGGGCCAGACCCCGACGCCTGGGCCGCGGAGTCTTCGGTGTGTCAGGGCAGCTGGTGGGACCACTGGGCGGCCTGGGCGCACGCACGTTCCGGGCCGCTCAAGGCCGCCCGCCGCACGCTGGGCAGCCGCCAGCATCCCGCCGACGGGCAGGCTCCCGGCGGTTACGTCAGGCAGGCCTAGCGATGACCACATCGACGAGCCTGGCCGGCGACGACGGGGTGCTGATGACGACCGTGCGCGGCCGCAGGCTGCGGGTAGCGGTGCGTGCCGCGGTACCGGCAAGCCAGGCCCGCAGCCCGCTGCCGCTGCTGTTGTGCAACGGGATCGGCGGCAGCCTGGAGCTGCTGCAGCCGTTCGTGGACGCGCTCGCGCCCCGCCGGGAGGTCATCAGGTTCGACCTGCCGGGCATCGGCGGGTCGCCTGCGCCTTTCGTGCCATATCACCTGCTGACGCTGCCTGGCCTGATCAGCGGCCTGCTCGACCGCCTGGGTCACCGGCAGGCCGACGTGCTGGGAATCTCCTGGGGCGGCGGGCTCGCCCAGCAGTACGCCGCGACCTGCCCCGAGCGGGTGCGCAGGCTGGTTCTCGTCGCGACCGGAACCGGATGCCTGATGGTTCCGCCACGCCCCGCGGTGCTGCGGCACCTGCTCACGCCGCAGCGGCACCGCGACCCGGGTTACGCGTCTCGGGTGGCGGCCAATATTTACGGCGGCTCGCTGCGTTCCCGTCCGGACCGGGCGCGCGAGCTGCTGCATGCCGAGGCGCCGACCGGGCCACCGCGCGGCTACTACTACCAGCTTCTCGCCGCCGCGGGCTGGACCAGCCTGCCGCTGCTGCCGCTGCTGCGGCAGCCGGTGCTCGTGCTGGCCGGGGACGACGACCCGATGATTCCCCTGGTCAACGCGCGGCTGATGCGGGCGATGACTCCGGGCGCTGTGTTGCAAATTTATCCAGGGGGACACCTGGAGCTCATCGCCAACCCGGCGTTGCTGGCGCCCGCCATCGAGGCGTTCCTGGACGCGAGCGATCCGGCGCGGCGCGAGGCGGAACGGGGAAAGGCAGGTCGCGATGCGAATGGCTAGCGCACCCCTGGGCACGGCGCTCGGCACGGATTTCTTCGCCGTGCGCGAGCAATTCACCGACGAGCAGTGGGCGGTATTCACCACGGTCCGGCGGTTCGTCGACAGCGAGGTGATCCCGGTTGCGGCCGGGTACTGGGAACGCGCGGAGATCGCCTGGCCGCTGATCCGCCGGCTGCCCGAACTAGGCATCGTCGGCGAGGAGATCGAAGGCTATGGCTGCCCCGGACTGTCCGCCCTGGCCAGCGGCCTGGCGACGATGGAACTGCACCGCGGCGACGGGAGCCTCGGTGTCACCCTCGGAGTTCACTCCGGGCTGGCGATGCGGTCGATCGGCCTGTGCGGATCGACCGAGCAGAAGGAGCGCTGGCTGCCAGCCATGGCACGGATGGAGCGCCTCGGTGCCTTCGCGCTCACCGAGCCCGACCACGGCTCGGACTCCGTGGCGCTGGAAACCTCGGCCCGCCCAGTGCAGGGGGATGGGAAGGCGGGTGGCGGCTGGGTGCTGAACGGCCGCAAGCGCTGGATCGGCCTGGGCACGGCGGCCGACCTCATCGTGGTGTGGGCACGCAGCACCGAGGATGGCCAGGTCGGCGCCTACGTGGTCGAACGGGGCACGCCCGGCTACCAGGCCAGCCCGATCGAGGGAAAGGCGTCGCTGCGCGCGGTGTGGCAGGCCGACATCGAACTGCGCGATGTGCACGTGCCGGCGGATGCCAGGCTGCCGGAAGCGCGCACCTTCGCCGACGCGACCCGCGTACTGGCGGCCACCCGCAGCACCTGCGCCTGGGCGGCGCTCGGCCACGCCACGGCCGCCTACGACACCGCGCTGCGCTACGCCCGCTCCCGCCGGCAGTTCGGCAAGCCGCTGGTCGGCTTCCAGATCGTCCAGCAGCGCCTGGTCAGCATGCTCGCCGACCTGACCGCGATGCAGCTGTACTGCATGCAGACCGCCAGGCTCGCGGACGCCGGTAAGCTCACGCCCACGATCGCGGGCCTGGCCAAGATGCACAACACGCGCAAGGCCAGGCTGATCGCCGCCGAAGCGCGGGACCTGCTGGGCGGCAACGGCATCCTGCTCGATCACCATGTGATCAGGCACATGGCCGACCTGGAGGCGATCCACACCTTCGAGGGCACCGAGACGATCCAGGCCCTGATTGTCGGGCGGGACATCACCGGGGTCAGTGCCTTCGCGTAGCACACGTGGCGCGCCCGCCCGGCGCCCTAACAGCCAGGCTTTGATCACTGTTCGCGTGCGACGCGGCGGACGAGGTCCTGCCAGCCCTGGCCCAGGCGTTCGGAGACTTGCGGGCCGGTGTGGATGAGGGTGCCGGATGATAGGTAGAGCAGCAGCGGGCCGTCCAGGGCAGCTGTGAGCTGGGTGGCCAGCACATCCAGGTCGGCAGTGCCGAGGCGGATCAGCCCGAGCAGGTACCGGATGTGCGCCCGAGACATGGGCGTTTGCGCGCCGGCTGGGATCGGCTCCCTGCCGTCCAGGGCGGCACGCGCGATCTGACGATGCCCGATGAGGAAGTCGATTCTCGCGCGGCCGTAGGCGATCAGCCGGTCCAGCGGCGGGGCACCGGGACCCAGCGGCGGGGACCCGAAGAGAACTTGCTGCTGGAATTGCCGCTCGTCGTCGTCCAGCAATGCCTGGAAGATCCCTGCCCGGGTGCCGAACCTGCGGAACACCGTTCCCTTGCCCAGGCCCGCGCTTGCCGCCAGCCCGTCCATGGTCAGCTTGTCCGCCCCATGATGGGCGACTATCTCGCGCGCCGCGGCCAGCAGGACCTGCCGGTTGCGTGCGGCGTCGGCACGCTCGGTGCGCGGCGATCCCCAGGTGACGGGCTGGTTCATGGTGCTACCACCCTACGGCCGGAATATAACCGGGGTAAAGTCCGGTTACGCATCTCAGGCTGAACCACCGCCGAGAAAGGACCGGTTATGAGCGAGACCAAGACGGCGCCAGACAGGCTCGCGGTGCTCGGCGCCGGCCACGTCGGGCCGGTCATCGCCCGCCTCGCCATCAAGGCCGGCTACCCCGTAGCCATCGCGACGTCAGGCGATCCGGACGATATCGAGTTGATCACCGAGCTCATCATTCCCGGCGCGCAGCCACGATGGGCTAGCGACGCGGTGGCCGACGCGGACATCGTGGTGCTCGCGATACCACTGCATGGATTCCTCCGCATGGATCCGGCGCCGCTGAACGGCAAGCTCGTCGTCGACGCGATGAACTACTGGCCGGCTACCGACGGCGTACTGGAGACCTTCGCAGCCGGCGGAAGCAGTGAGATAGTGGCAAAGCGGCTGGCCGGCTCGACCGTCGTCAAGGCGCTCAACCACATCGGCTACCACGAACTCGAGGACCGAGCGCGGCCACCGGCCGCACCGGACCGGCGGGCAGCCGGCCTCGCGAGCGACGATGCCACAGCGGCCGCCACGATCGCGGGCATGATCGACCGGATCGGCTACGATCCGGTTCGCCTGGACAGCCTGCGCGCGGGCCGGGGGCTGCAGCCCGGCGGGCCGGTGTTCGGGGCCGTGCTGACCCGACCCGAATTCGAGCAGGCCGTGCGCCAGGACGCCCGGAGCCTCGCATGACCTACAGCTTCGGGCTCGACACGTTCGGCGACCGGAACAGCGACGCCGCAGGCAACCCGCTGTCGCACGCCCAGACGATCCGCAATGTCGTCGAGGAGGGCGTGTTCGCCGAACAGGCCGGCGTGGACTTCTTCGGGATCGGCGAGCATCACACTGACTATTTCCCCATGCCCGCCGGTGACGTCGCGCTCGCCGCGATCGCCGCCCGCACCGAAACGATCCACGTCGGCTCGGCCGTCACCGTGCTGAGCTCTGATGATCCGGTCCGGGTATTCCAGCGGTACTCCACGCTGAACGCGATCTCCGGCGGCCGAGCCGAGGTCATCCTCGGCCGCGGGTCGAGCATCGAATCGTTCCCGTTGTTCGGCTACGACCTCGCCGACTACGAGGAACTCTTCGAAGAGAAGGCCGAGCTATTCGCCGAACTGCTCAAGGGCGGGCCCGTCACCTGGCAGGGCCAGACCCGCGCGCCGCTGCTGAACCAGGACATCGTGCCCCACCCCGAGACCGGCCCGTTCCCCGCCTGGATCGGTGTCGGCGGCAACCCGCAGTCAGTGATCCGCGCCGCGCGCCTCGGATACCGGCTGGCGCTGGCCATCATCGGCGGCCCGCCAGCCCGATTCGCAGCGCACGCGCAGTTGTACCAGCGAGCCCTGGAAAAGTTCGGCCGGGCGCCGCTTCCCGTGCTCGTCCACTCGCCGGGCCACATCGCGGCCACCGACGAGCAGGCGAAAGCGGAGTTCTGGCCACGCTGGCGCGACATCATCGCCCGCATTGCCCCCGAACGTGGCTTCGCGATCCCGACCGACGAGTCATTCGACACCGAGACCGGGCCCCACGGAGCACTGCATGTCGGCTCGCCAGAAACCGTCGCCCAGAAGATCGCCGCTACCCTCCGCGCCCTTAATGCCACCCGGTTCGACCTGAAGTACGGCATGCCGGGCCTGACGCACGAACAACTCATGACCAACATCGAACTGTACGGCCACCAGGTCATCCCGCGTGTCCGCGAACTGCTGGATAGCCGGAACAAGAAGGAGGACTAGCCATGAGCACGACTGCCGTTCCTGATCGATTTACCACGCTGCCCGACGAAGACACGCTGCAGGCGACTGTGGTGGCACTCGAGGAGCACGGCTTCAGCGTCGAGGTCGTCAGTGACCTGCCCGCGGCACGCCAGGCAGTACTGGCCCGCATTCCGGCGGGCTCGTCGGTGATGACCAATACCTCGGTGACGCTTGCCGAGGCCGGGCTGACCGACGCGGTCAACGATGGTGACGGCCGGTGGGAGTCGGCCAGGAACAAGATGTTCGCCCTCGACTTCGCAACCCAAGCGCAGCAGATGAAGGCCATCGGCGGCCAGCCAGACTATGCGCTGGGAAGCGTCCACGCAGTAACCCGAGACGGCACCCTGGTGATCGCTTCGGCGTCGGGCAGCCAGTTGAGCTCCTACGCCTGGGGCGCGGCCAATGTGATCTTCGTGGTGGGCGCGCAGAAGCTGGTGCCCACCTTGGCAGCGGCGCATGAGCGGATCTATCAGCACAGCCTGCCGCTGGAAGACGCCCGCGCGCAGGCTGCCTACGGGCAGCACAGCCAGGTCGGCAAGATCCTGGAGATCCACCAGGAACTGCCCGGGCGCATCCATATCGTCCTGATCCGTGAGCCGGTCGGCTTCTAGGCCGCCCGATGGAACTGAGGTCGGCTTTCACTCTGGGCGGAGTGCGGGTGCGGCGGTCCGGGTACGGCGCGATGCAGCTCGCGGGTCAGTTCGCCGCCGGGCCGCCGCCAGACCGGAGGTCGGCGATTGGGGTGCTCCGTGCGGCGGTAGCAGCAGGAGTCGATCACATCGACACCGCTCAGTACTACGGGCCGGGCACCGTGAATGCCCTCATCCACGATGCGCTGTATCCCTATTCCGGCGGACTGGCGATCGTCAGCAAGGTCGCTCCGGGCCAAGATGGCAGCGAGGCCACCCACCTTCGCGCGGGCATCGCGGACAACCTCCGTAGCTTGCGTATCGGGCAACTCGCCGCGGTGAACCTCCGCCTGCCAGGTGACGGCCGCGTGGACGCGCGCTTCGACGACCAGTTGGCTGCGATGATCGCGGCCCGCGATGAGGGCCTGATTGCCGGGATCGGCCTGAGTAATGTGAGCCTCGAGCAGTTGCGTCATGCCGCGGCACAGACCGACATCGTTTGCGTGCAGAACCTGTTCCACCTCGCTGACCGTAGCGCTGCTCCCCTGCTCGGTGAGTGCCTCAGGCGTGGCATCGCCTTCGTACCGTTCTGCCCGCTCGGCTGGCCACGCGGCCGGGATAACCCGGTACTGACCAGCCCGGCGGTCCGCCAGACAGCCGGTCGGCTGGGTGTCACCCCGCCGCAGGTCGCGCTGCAGTGGCTGCTCAGGCTGGCCCCTCATGTGCTGCTCATCCCGGGCACCGGCTCGGTCGCCCACCTTGAGGAGAACCTGGCGGCCGAGTACATCACCCTCGATGACCGGGCGATGCGTGATCTGGACAGCGTCAGCGGCTGACCGTTGTCAGGTCCAGGTACTCGGCGAGCCACGGTGCGGTCACGCTTCCCGGGTCACGCGCGACTTCGCCTGGAGTCGCCGCGGCGACAATGCGGCCGCCATCCGGCCCGCCGCCCGGCCCCATGTCGATGAGGTAGTCGGCGGCCGCCAGCAGGTCGAGGTCGTGGTCGATGACGATGACTGTGGCTCCGGCGTCGAGCAGCCGGTCGAACACGCGAACCAGCGTCGCCACGTCGAGCGGGTGCAGGCCCGTGGTCGGTTCGTCGAAGACGTAGAGCGCGCCGCGCTGGCTGCTGCGCAGCCTGGAGGCGATCTTCAGGCGCTGCGATTCGCCGCCGGATAGCGACGGGGTCGGCTCGCCGAGCTTGAGGTAGCCGAGGCCGACCTCATCGACGGGTCGCAGCGCCGCCAGTACCGATGACTCGCTGGCGAACCGGTCAACGGCCTCGTGCACGCTCATGGCGAGCACGTCGGCTATGGTCCGGCCGTCGACCTGCGCCGCGAGGACTGCTTCGTTGAAGCGGGCACCGTGACAGGTCGGGCACTGAACAGAAATGTCAGGCAGGTACTGCACATCGAGGTCGATGTGCCCGAGGCCGCGGCAGGTCGGGCACTGGCCCTCGCGGGTGTTGAACGAGAAGTGGCCGGCTTTCCAGCGCCGGTGCCTGGCGTAATCCGACGCGGCGAACAGGCGACGGATGTGGTCGAACGCGCCGCAGTAGGTTGCGGGGGTTGACCGTGCGTTCTGCCCGATGGGCGAGGCGTCTATCTGGACGACCTGCCGTATGCCGCTCAGTTCCAGGCGCCGGACGTGACCGGGCGTGGGCGACTCCGGCCAGCCGCGCTTGCGCGGCGGGGATAAGGCTGTCCAGGACGAGCGCGGTCTTGCCCGCCCCGGACGGGCGGCCACCGCGGTCAGGCGGTTCAGCGGGAAGTCAGCGGTGAGGTTGTGCAGGTTGTACAGATCGCCGATCTCGATCGTGATCTGCCCGTCGTCGGCTGCCGGCCCGGACCGGTCACGGACAACCGCAGGCGCGCCGGCCAGGAAGGGGCCGATGATCGAGCCCGGGTCGGCTGCCAGCTGACCGGGACTGCCCGCGGCGATCACCTGACCGCCTTGCGCGCCGGCTCCTGGGCCGAGTTCGATGACCCAGTCGGCGAAGCGGATAAGTTCCCGCTCGTGCTCGACGATGATCACCGAATTGCCGTTCGCGGCAAGCGCGGAGATCATCGTGCGCAGGCCGGTGAGGTTGCTGGGGTGCAGCCCGACTGACGGCTCGTCCAGCACGTAGAGCATGCCGGTGGTACTGGCGCGCACGGTTGAGGTGAGCTCGATCCGCTGCCGCTCGCCCGCCGACAGCGAGGCGCCGGGACGGTCGAGGGTGAGGTAGCTCAGCCCGAAGTCGAGCAGCGGCGTGACCGTGCCGCGCAACTCGGCGAGCAGGCCCGAGGTCACCGGGTTCAGCTCAGCGGGAAGGCCAGCCGGCAATTCCTGCGTGAACTCCCCCAGCGCGGCCAGGGTGAGCGCGCTGATCTCGGCGATGTTCCGGCCGCCGAGCCGGGAACCCAGCGCCTCCGGCCGCAGCCGGGTTCCGTGACAGACCGAGCAGGTGCGGGTGCGGACGAAACGCTGGGCCTGCTGGCGAGCGCGCTCACTGTCACTGCGCAGTGACCGTTCCACCGCGGCGACGGCATTGTCATAGTGCACCGAGAGCCGCACGGTCCGCTCGCCGCGGCCCGAGTTCAGGGTCACCTGGCGCTCGACGGGCGCGCCGTGCAGAACGATGTCCCGCTCGTGCTCGGTGAGCGACTTGTAGGGCACGTTCAGCCGCACTCCGAGCTCGCCAGCCGCGTACATCGACAGCCGCCGGCCGCCGGAGTTCCACGGCAGCACGGCCCCCGCCTCGATCGTCTTGTCCGGATCGCGGACCAGGGCGGCCTCGTCGACCTCGGATCGCACTCCCAGGCCCTGGCAGGCCGGGCAGGCGCCGTAGGAGTTGAAGGCGAAGGATTCGGCGCTGGGATGCTCGAAGCGCGCGCCGCAAACCGGGCACACGATCTCCTCGGCGAACGCCGCGATCGACGGGTCGACGCGGTGGCCGTTCGGGCATAGGTGCGAGCCGAGCCGCGACATCATCAGCCGCAAGACGTTGAGGACCTCGGACATCGTCCCGACCGTGCTGCGCGGGCCGGGAGTCGGCGGCCGCTGCCGCAGGGCCAGGGCGGGCGGCAGGTGATCGATCCGGTCCACGTCCGGCCGCTGCGCCTGGGTAAGCCTGCGGCGGCTGTAGGTGCTCAGCCCGGACAGGTAGCGCTGCATGCCCTCGGCGTACAAGGTGCCGATGGCCAGCGACGTCTTGCCCGATCCGGAGACGCCGACGATGGCGACCGTCCGCCACAGCGGCACGTCGATATCGAAGTCCCGCAGATTGTTGTGCCGGGCGCCGTGCACGCCGATGGCGGCGGGCAGGCGCGACCGGCCGTGCTGGGTTCTCAGGGGTGGACCGGCCCGCTCGGGCCCTTGTCGAGGCGCAGCGACTGCATGATGGCGAACGTAGTGGTCATCGTGAACGCCTCGATGTCGGCAGCGGCGAGAACGCCAGTGTACTTGGCAATGACGGGCGCGGCCGCGCGCTCGACCACGGTGTCGAGGTGCGCCTTCACCCCGGCCAAGGCGTTCTCGCCGTAGTGCATGTAGTACGGGACCGGGTTGACACTCGTGAGCGCGTCCCTCCGCGTCAGAAGGGCCGTCAGCCGCCGTATGCCGGAAGGATCGCGCCGCTCACGGGCGCGGCGGCCTCGCTGACCAGGAACGCGATCACTTCGGCGATCGCCTCGGGCGCCACAGCGCGGGCCATCATTTCGGCTGGCAACATGGCCCTGTTGGACGCGGTGTCGATCAGTTGCGGTGCCACCGCGTTCACCCGGATTCCGTGCGGCCGGAGCTCGAGGTCGAGGACGCGCGTCAGGTACGCGAGGGCCGCCTTGCTGACGCTGTAGGCCGCCATGCCGCCGGCAGGCTCCAAAGCGGCCGGGCCGTGACGTGCACGATGGCACCCGAACCCTGCTGTCGCATGTGCGGCGTCACCGCCTGGCTCAGCCACAGCGCGGGTGCCAGATTGACGTCAAGCATGAGCTGTAGCGTCTCGGGAGTGGTGGCGAGCGCGTCGGCCAGGCGGAAGGCTCCGACGAGATTTACCAGCACGCCGGGAGGCCCGGCATCGGCGGCTATCTGGTTGATGGTCTGCGTGACCACGGCGGGATCTGAAGGATCGGCAACCACCTTGTGCACCGTGCCGTTCAGATCGCTCATCGCGTGCTCGCTCCGGTCGAGCGCCACCACCGTGAATCCCCTGGCTGCGAGCGCAGCGGCGGTTGCGTGCCCGAGTGCTCCGCCTGCGCCGGCGATAACGGCTACCGTTGGGTCGCTCATGTCCTACCTCCGGGAATCTCAGCGAATCCGGCCAGCCTGCCCCGCATCCGGGTGAGAGGTCGTCACCCGATCCTGGTGATTCCGGGTGCGTCGCTCAGAAGCCGAGGCGTTCCTGCACGACGATCGCGGTGACGCGCGCAGGTGCTATCACCTTGTTGACGATAAGGATGTTGTTGACGCCGCTGGGCACTCCGTAGGCCTGCCGGGCGCGGGCATCTTCAAGCGGGAAGCAGTACTCGTAGATCCGCCGCAGGCCGGCCGCCAGGTCCGTGACGATCTTCTGGCCACCGATGATCAGGATGACGTGTGCCGCGCCCGATACGAGCGGGCCAAGCTGGCTGCCGGACGCCGAGGCGATCAGCAGCGAGCCGCCTTCGGTCAGCGCGTGGACGCTGCCGACGACATAATCGGGCGCAGCTGCCAGCGTCCGTATCTCGCGCTCCTGCATCCTGCGGTCCATCCGCCACAGCCGCGGCCGGAGCGGCTGGTAGCGGCCGGATTGTTCGATATCGTCGGCTACCCCGATGGCTTCCAGCGTCCGCGAGGTGTTGTTGAAGACCTCGACGCCCTCGGGCAGGAGGCGGCCGGCAATCTGCCGGGCCTCCTCACCTGAGCCGGCGATGATGGCGCTGATGCCGTTGGTCTCCAGGGCCGCGGCCGCCGCCGCGATGCGATCATCGGAGGCCAGCTCTCCAAACTCGGCATTGAGCGCGACCTCGCGGCTGGTCGCGCCGCTCTGGTCATTCACTGACTACCTCCGCGAGGCGCCGGTGGGCCAGCGCCACGGCCATGGATCCCTCGCCGATCGCCGCAGCGCACCGCTTGACCGAGCCATAGCGCACATCACCGGCCGCGAAGACGCCGGGGAGATTCGTCTCCAGCGGCATCGGCTCTCTCGCCAGCGCCCAGTTCCTGCCCGGCCCGTCAGCGGCGTCGCGGCCAGTCACTAGGTAGCCGGCGTGGTTCATCGCCAGTCCGATCCCGGCCGCACCGTCGGTGCGGGGCGTGCCCCCGATGCAGACAAACAAGGCATCGGCCGGCACGGAGGCGGCACGTGCAGGTGCGGCCGAGCTGACTGTGACGGCGCGGAGCCGGTCACCGGCATCGAATCCTGTCACCTGCGATCGCAGCCTGATCTCCACGTTCGGCAGATCGCCCAGCCGGTCGATCAGGTACTGCGACATCGACTGGGCGAGGCTGGGACCGCGCACCAGCAGGGTGACCTTCTCGGCGTACCGGGAGAAGCGGACGACGGCCTGGCCGGCCGAGTTGCCGCCGCCGATCACGACAACCTGGGAATCTGTGCACGCGAGCGCCTCACTGGGGCCGGCTCCGTAGTAAACGCCCGCACCCAGGAGGTCATCAATGCCCGGGACCTCCAGCAGGCGCCATTCGACCCCGGTGGCGAACAGCAGGGTCCGGCCGCGCAGGCGCGTGCCGTCGGACAACGTGGCGATGTACTCCGGCCCGTCATCCGCGACGTCTGCCAACGGACGCGCCAGCAGCAACTCTGCGCCGAATTGCCGCGCCTGCACCACGGCCCGGGTTGCGAGCTCGCTGCCGCTGATGCCGCCGGGGAAGCCGAGGTAGTTCTCGATCATCGAGGTAGTTCCCGCCTGGCCGCCTGGCGCCATGGCCTCAACCATGATCGTGCTCAGGCCTTCAGAGGCCGCGTTGACGGCCGCGCCGAGACCTGCCGGGCCCGCGCCGACGATAAGCAGGTCGTAGTCAGACCGAGACGGCGGCGCGAGCATGCCCAGGCCGGCGGCGACCGACTGGACGGTGGCGGAGGCAATCTGCGACCCGTCCGGCAGGACGCAGACCGGGAGCGATGACGAGGGGACGCCTGCGACACCCAGGGCTGCCTGGACGGCGTCAGGCTGCCCGGCATCGACCCACTCAAAGGGCCTGCCGTTCCTTGACAGGAAGTCCCGGATCTCGTAGGCCGCACGAGTTGATGGCGCGCCGACGAGGACCACCTGAGCGGTGGCTGGCCTGGCGTCGTAGTCGAACATTGACATGGGTCGCCTAATTCACCCTCTCGCGCACGGTGTTACGCCTCGGCCGAGAACACGTAGGAGGTCGCCAGGCTGCGGTAAGGCCGCCATTTCTCGGCGATTGCCAGGACCTCTTCTTCCGCGGGCAGGTGATCCAGGCCGTAAATCCCGCGGACAGCCTTGCGGAAGGCCAAGTCGCCGGGCAGAACGACGTCATCGCGGCCGAGCGCGAGAATGAGGGCGCCCTGCGCAGTCCACGGACCTATCCCGGGTATCTCGGTGAGCGCCGCGATCAGCTCATCGTCTGCCAGCGTTGCCAGCTCGTGCGGGTCGAGACGCCCGTCCGTCAGGCGCTCCGCGAGATCCCGCAGCGTGTTGATCTTCCGC
This sequence comes from uncultured Actinomycetota bacterium, assembly GCA_963720595.1. Taxonomy (GTDB): domain Bacteria; phylum Actinomycetota; class Actinomycetes; order Streptosporangiales; family Streptosporangiaceae; genus Chersky-822. The sequence goes on from CAVRFY010000003.1 coordinate 34,757, forward strand.
CAGGACAGCCCGTCGGCGCGGAACTGCGCCGGATCGGCGTCGAGCACCTCCGCCGGTGCCGGGAGACGCCCGCCGAAGTGCGCCTCGATCCGGCCGAGGGTCCGCCGGGTTGCCGCGACCGACAGCTGCTGACCGGTGATCTGGAAGAGCAGCGCACCGAACAAGTCCATCGGCGGCAGCTCGGTTATCCATCCCCGCGGGTCGAAGTCCGGCCGGTCAGCTATGAGCCTGCCCAGGACCGGGTCAGCGTCGCGCAGATAGCTGCGTGCCTCCTGCAACTCTCCGGCGCGGCTGGTTCCGGCCTGTACTTCGCCACCTGGCGTCGCCATTCCGCGATTGCTCCTTCCGCAGACGGTCCAACGATACCCAGCTGATCTGCTCCTTCATGGTCAGCAGGTACCACCGTGTTCTGGTGATGGCGGATCGGTGAGCTGCCGGATCTCGAGCAGGTCCAGGCCGAGCGCTTCGATCTCGGCCAGCACGCCATAGAGCCCGGGCCGGTCCAGCACGCCGGTCAGGACCGTCTCCGGTCCCTGCCACTGCCACGCCATCGCCGGGAACGCGGACAGGAACATAGCGCCCAGGTGCCCGTTGATCCGGATCATGTAACCGGCGGATGCAGGATCCATGCACCCAACTTCCCGCGCGAACTGGTGAGCGCGCATCACCAGGATCAGGTGACCGCCGGGCCCGAAACGGCACGTCGCCGTCCAGGCGACGTTGCGCGGACCACCGCCCGGGCACGTAATCTGACATGGTGCTCAGAGGCGGACGGCAGCAGGCTGGCTCGGCCCCGGCACCTCGGCGGCTGATTCCGCGCGAGGACCTGCTCGCGGCCCTCGACCGCGCGGCGGACGCGATGGTCACGCTGATCTCGGCCCCCGCAGGCAGCGGCAAGACCTCCCTGCTGCGCGCTTGGGCAGCCGGGACGCCGCGGCAGCACCGACTGGCTTTCGTTCAGGTGCGGCGCGACCAGCGGGACTCTCAGCAGTTCTGGCTCGCCGTCATCAGCGCCATCCGGGGCGCCACCGACGCGCCCGGAGACGGCGAGCAACTGTGCGCGACACCGGATTTCAACGACGCGGCCATCGTCGGCAGAGTTCTGTCGGAACTGGCCGCGCATCCCGGCCGCACCTTCCTGATCATCGACGACCTCCACGAACTGACCTCGCCGGAAGCGCTCGGCCAGCTAACCCGGCTGCTGGAAAAGCTCCCCCGCGATGTGCACGCGATCCTCGCGATGCGGCGTGACCTCCCGCTGCGGCTGCACAAGCTTCGTCTCGCGGGCGACCTGGCCGAGATCCGCGCGGCAGATTTCCGATTTACCGAGCGCGAGACCCGCGAATTCCTGGAAGCCTCGGGCATCGAACTATCGGAAGCCGGGGTCACTCGGCTGCACCAGCGCACCGAAGGCTGGGCCGCGGGGCTGCGCCTAGCGGCGATCTCACTGGCCAGCAGCCCAGACCCGGAGCGATTTGTCGCGGAGTTCTCCGGCAGCAGCCGGACGGTAGCCGAGTATCTGATCGCCGAAATGCTCGAAAGCCAGCCGGCCGAGATCCAGCAACTGCTGCTGCGCACCTCCCTGCTTGACCGCGTCAACGGCGAGCTGGCCGATCTGCTGACCGGTCAGTCCGGCTCGGAGCGGGTCCTGCTCGGCCTCGAGGACGCCAACGCGTTTGTCGTATCGCTCGATCCGGCCAGGACCTGGTTCCGGTATCACCACCTTTTCGCTGACCTCCTCCGCCTTGAGCTGCGCCGGCGGGCGCCGGAAGAACTGCCGGCCCTGCACCGGCGGGCGGCATCGTGGTTCAGCGAGCACGGCGAGATCGTCGAGGCCATCCGGCATACGCAGGCCGCGGGCGACTGGTCCGACGCGGCGCGGCTCCTGGCGGACCACTCGTTCGGCCTGACGCTGGACGGACAGGCACAGACGATCCAGACGCTGTTGCGGGCGTTCCCGCCGGGCGCGGTTACCGAGGGTCCGGATCTTCCCCTCGCGCGGGCCACCAGTGATCTCGTCCGGGGTCGCCTGGACGAGGCTGCCGCCCACCTGAAGGTCGCCGAGGGATCGATCGGCTCGGCTGAACCAGACCGCAAGCACCGGCTCCAGGTGGCGACCGCAGCGTTGCAGCTGTCTCTTGCGCGCCGTCGCGGCCACCTCACGGGCGTGCTCGAGCAAGTGAGATTCCTGGCCTCCCCGATCAGCGGCCAGTCCGACGAGGAGATCGCGCTCGACAGCGACTTGCGCGCGGTCGGGCTCATGAATCTCGGCATCGTCGAGGCCTGGGCCCTGGGGAATCGGGACAGCGAGCAGCACCTGCGGGAGGGCGCCGACCTGGCCAGGAAGATCGGGCGCCCCTACCTTGAGGTTGCCTGCCTGGCTCAGCTCGCCTTCGCATCGAAGATCGAGACCTTCGCGGTCATGCGGCAGCGCTGCCGAGAGGCGATAGCGCTCGCCGAGCAGCACGGCTGGGGCGACGGAGCCGATCATCGCTCCAGCGCTCCTCAACCTCGCGGGCGGCCTGATCTGGACCGGTGAATTCGACGAGGGCGAACGCTGGCTGCAGCGCACGGCGCGCGCTCTGGAGACAGACACCGGTCCTGGCATCAGACTGCTGCTGCACCTCGCGACCGGCATGCTGCTGGCCGGCCGCCGCAGGCTCCGCGAGGCACTGGCGGAGTACAAGCGCGGCCGAAGATCTCCAGGCGCGGCTGGAAGGCCCACACGCGCTCGCGGGTCAGCTGGTGAGCTGGAGATTGAGCACCCAAGCCAGGCTCGGCCAGGTCAGCGAGGCCCGCGCCTCGATGGCAGCCCTCGGCCCAGAATTGGCAGGCTCCGCCGAGATCGGTAATGCCCGAGCGGTCATCTGCCTCGCGGAAGGGGATCCGGCGGCCGCTTTGGCCGCGGTCCACGATGTCCTGACCGGGATAGCTCCGGCCATCGGATACGTGACGGTCGTCGAGACACACCTGCTGGCAGCGCTCGCGCACCACGAACTCGGCGACCAGCGCGCGGCGACCGCCGCTGGCGAGAGAGCACTGGCACTGGCGGAGGCGGACCGGCTTGTCCTCCCGTTCGCGATGTCGGCCTCGCTCGAACTGCTCGAGGCCATGCCGCGGCATGAGACGGCTCATGCGGCGCTGCTGATCACCGTCCTGGATGTGATGCGCGGATCGTCGACCGCACCGAGCGGCGAGCCTGCACTGGCGGAGATCGAGCAGCTCAGTCCGGGCGAGTTGCGGGTGCTTCGCTATCTCCCGACGAACCTCTCCCGGCCGGAGATCGCCAGCGAGCTCTCCGTATCGGTGAACACGGTGAACACGCACATCCTGCATATCTACGCGAAGCTCCGGGCGCAAGATCGTTCTTCGGCTGTTCAGCGAGCACGCGAACTACGGCTGCTCTCGGCTGGTCTCACCAGCAAGACCGCCCGCGGCACTGCACCGCGCCATTAGCCCTGTCGCGCTAATCACCCTGATCCGGTGATGCCTCCTCACCTCCCGGCCGGCAAGCCTGGTATTTGCGCTCCTAACCAGCCCAACCGAAGGGGGAGTCTGCGTGAGTACCGAGCAGCGGGAGAACCTCGACGCAATCCTGCGACAGTCAGCCTTCCCCGCCCGGCAGCGACGTCAGGGAGCAACGACGGCTGCTCCGTGAGCTGTTGTCAGCGCAGCCGCTGCCCGCCGAGGTGACGGTGACCCGGGGCGCATTGGACGGTGTGCCAACCGCCGAGATCACGGTCGAGGGTATCGAACCACGGTACGTCGTCCTGTACTTCCACGGCGGCGTGTACGCCATGGGGGACGCCGTCCTCGCCGCCGACCTGGCCTCACAGGTCGGCCGGCGGACGAGCGCCAAGGTCATCTCCGTCGACTACCGGCTGGCCCCCGAGCACCCGTACCCGGCAGCGGTCGACGACGCTCTTGCCGCCTACCAAGCCCTCCTGCGAGGGCGGCACAGCCCCGTCCGACATCATCTTCGCGGGTGAGTCCGCGGGCGGCGGCCTGGCGATCGCGACCCTGATCAACGCCCGCGACCACGGGCTGCCCCTGCCCGCCGCGGCCTTCGTCATGTCGCCCTATGCCGATCTCACCCTGGCCGGGACGACCATGGACACCAAGCGCGAGGCCGACCCGCTGCTCAGCCGGGAAAACCTCCAGGCCCGGGTCACCGATTATGTGTCGGGACACGACGCCGCGCTCGGCCTCATCAGCCCGATATTCGCCGACCTGTCCGGCCTGCCGCCCCTGATCATCCAGGCCGGAACCCATGAGGTCCTCCTCGACGACGCCGTCCGCCTCGCGCAACAAGCCGCCGCCGCCGACGTCGACGTCACCCTCGACATCACCCCCGGGGTGCCGCACGTCTTCCAGGCCTACCACCCGATCCTCGACGAGGCGACAGCGGCGCTGGACAGAGCCGGACAACTCCTGTCGGCCCATCTCGCCGGGGTCTCGGGTCGGCTGCGCCCCTCGAGTGAGAGCCTGGACAAAGCAGAGCGGCTACCATCCGCGCGGGGGGATTCCAGCTGATGTCGTCGGTAACGTCTTCTGCCACTGAAGAGCGCCGAGCGGCGTCTGGAGACAGACGCTGGCTGGTCCTGGTTGTCGTCGCCATCGCCCAGTTGATGGTGGTGCTGGACGCGACGATTGTGAACATCGCGCTGCCTTCTGCCCAGCGCGCGCTGGGATTCCCCAACAGCGACAGGCAGTGGGTCGTGACGGCCTATGCCCTCGCCTTCGGCAGCCTGCTGCTGGTAGGCGGCCGGCTTGGCGACATGTTCAACCGGAAATGGGTCTTCATCACCGGCCTGGTCGGATTCGCCCTCGCCTCGGCCGTCGGCGGCGCGGCCGGATCGTTCGCCATCCTGGTAACGGCCCGGGCGCTGCAAGGTGTGTTCGGCGCCTTGCTCGCGCCGTCGGCCCTGGGCACGCTGGTCAGCACCTTCCGGGATCCGCGAGAGCGGGGAAGGGCGTTCGGCGTCTTTGGCTCGGTCGCTGCGGGCGGCGGCGGGATCGGGCTGATCCTGGGCGGCCTGCTGACCCAGTACTTGTCGTGGCGGTATTGCCTGTACGTCAACCTGGTGTTCGCCGCGATCGCGGTGGCCGGCGCCCTGGCCTACATCCACACCGGCAGCCCCGCCGTCCGGCCGCGGATGGACTGGCCCGGCGCTGCGCTGGCGTGCTCCGGGCTGTTCCTCATCGTCTTCGGCTTCTCCCATGCAGAGACGTCAGGCTGGACCTCCACCCTGACGCTCGCCTGTCTGATCCTGGGGCCGGTGCTGCTCGCCGGATTCGTAGCGGCCGAGCAGCGATCCACGCATCCGCTGCTGCCCCTGCGGGTGCTCGTGGACCGTACCCGAGGCGGCTCCTATGTCACCCTGTTCATATCCGGGATCGCGATCTTCGGCACGTTCCTGTTCCTGACCTACTACCTGCAGCTCATCAAGGGAGAAAGCCCGCTGACCACCGGATTGCTGTTCCTGCCGATGATCGGGTGCATCCTGATCACCTCCAACCTGTCCAGCGTCGTGCTCCTGCCCCGGGTCGGCCCGCGCGTGCTCATCGCGGCAGGCATGCTGCTGGGTACGGGCGGGATGGTGTACCTGACCCAGGTCAGCGTTACCTCGAGTTACGCCACCGGGATACTGCCCGCGCTGGTTCTCCTGGGCTCGGGCTTCGGCATGATCTTCGCCCCGGGCATCAATGCCGCCACGACGGGAGTCCGCCGCGAGGACTCCGGCGTTGCCTCCGCGCTGGTGAACACGGTGCAGCAGGTCGGAGGCTCGATCGGGACGTCCGCCCTCAGCACCATCGCGCTGACCGCTACCGCCAGCTACCTGGTCGCCCACCACGCCAGCCCGCGAGCACCGGCGATCGCGGCCACCCACGGCTACACCGTGGCCTTCGCCATCTCGGCAGCGCTGCTAGGACTTGGCTGCATCCTCGCGATCGTCCTGCTGCCGTCCAAGCACAGGTTCAACGAACTCAGGGCCCCCACCACGCACGCGCCGCCATGACCGGGCCCTGGCTGGCCGAAGGGCCAGCGCGCCCCGCACCAGTCCTGACCCCAGCCGCTGCGCAAGCTCAGGAACCGGGGTTCGAAGCGATTCCCGTGGCCCTGTGCAGCTGCTCGCCGGTAGTGAGCCGGGTTCCACGATGAACACTGGCACTCCGCCCGCCGCGGATCTGCGCCTCGTCGTCGGCTTTGACGGGTCTCCGCCATCCACCAGGGCACTCGACGCCGCTATCAGACTGCTGCAGGGCCGGACCGGCCACATCGAGGTGGTGTACGTGGCTCACATGCCCAGCATGGCCGCGCTGTCGCCAGGTGCCGTAATCGAGCTGGAGACTGACTTCAACGACGTCGAGCAGGAACTTCGCACGATGGCCGGTGCGCAGCTCAGCGACCGCGTGGAACGCTGGGGATTCGAGCGGCGCCAGGGCTTGATCGCGGAGGAACTGCTCGCGGCGGCGAGAGACATCGGCGCAGCCCACACCGACGCAACCGTCGTGATCGTGGTCGGCAGTTCGTCTCACGTCGCGCATCGCGTGGTTGGTTCGGTCACCGTCGGCCTGGCCCGGCACTCACCGGTGCCCCTGATAATCGTGCCCTAACGCTCGGCGGCCTGGCCAATAGCGCCTCGATCGCGGCGTTCCACTCGGCGAGCCGGTCCACGTCGGTGATGAGGTCGAAGACCGCCGCCGGCCGGTGAACGCCCTGGCGCCGTCCTTCTTCCCCAGCGCAACCTCCGGCTGGCTTGCCGATCCCGATCAGGTTGCCTGGATATCCGCCAACGCACCGCTCGGCCGCCCGCCGCGGTCCGAGGAACTCGACGGGCCGCTGCTGTTCCTGGCCTCCGACGCCTCCAGCTACGTCACCGGCCAAACCCTGTACGTGGACGGGGGTTGGACTTGCCGCTGACTTCCGACCCGGGACCTATTATTTAACGCAACAAACACGGACAAGATGTGGAGGAGAGAGTGACCCCTGGTGGCTTCTCGTCGAAACGGCTGGCCCGCGTGCGAGACGTGCTGGAGCGTGCCGTCGATGCCGGCTACGTCCCGGGTGCGGTCGCCGTCGTCGCCCGGCACGGCGAGGTCCACATCGAGGCGACGGGCAATCTCGCCTTCGAAGGCGCGGGCTCGGGGACGCCGATGGCCGCCGACACGATCTGCCGCATCGCCTCTATGACCAAGCCGGTCGTCGCGGCCTGCGCGATGAGCTTGGTGGAGGACTGCACGCTCCGGCTAGACGACCCGGTCGAGGAGTTCCTGCCGGAAATGGCGGACATGACCGTGCTCGCCGACCCGGCCGGGCCGCTCGACGAGACCGTCCCGGCGGAGCGGCCGGTCACGCTGCGGGATCTGCTCACCTTCACCGTCGGCACCGGCATGGTCCCCGCCGAGCCGGGAACGGTTCCGATCGCCGACGCGCTGGATGCGCTCGATCGCGGGGAGGGCTCAGGCGATGCCGAGCCGCCGCCGGACGAGTGGATTCGCCGGCTCGGCGCGCTTCCGCTCGTCTACCAGCCCGGTGAGCGGTGGATGTACGAAGTCGCCGCCAACCTCACGGTCGTGCTCATCGCCCGCGCCACCGGCATGTCCTTCGGAGATGCCCTGCGCGAGCGGATCTGCGGGCCGCTGGGGATGAAAGACACGGCGTTCAGCGTGGCCGGGGAGAACATCAGCAGGCTTGCGACCGCCTACGAGCAAGACGAGATCACCGGCGAGGTCGTCGTCGCAGACGGCCCCGACGGGTACTGGAGCCGGCCGCCGGCGTTCGAATCAGGGGGCGGCGGCCTCGTCTCGACCGCCGCCGACTACCTCGCCTTCGCCTCGGCCCTGCTGGCCGGCGGTACCCACCGCGGCGAGCGGCTGCTCTCGCGGCCGTCGGTGACGCTGATGACGAGCGACCACCTGACGCCGGCGCAGAAGGCGGTGTCCGGGTTCAGCCCGGGGTACTTTGACGACATCGGCTGGGGCTTCGGGATGTCGGTCCAAACCCGGCGCACGCACCTCGGACCTTCGGTCGGCAGCTACGGATGGCCCGGCCTTTACGGCACCGCCTGGTACAACGACCCCGCCGAGGACATGACGACAATCCTCATGATCCAACGGGCGGCACGGCCGCCACGTTTGCTGACCTGCGACCTCTTGACGGCTGCCTACCAATCGATCGACGACTGACCAGTCCGTGAAAGAAAATCCGGGAGTCGGTGTCGAATCGGGGCAGTGTCGTTCGTAGCAGGCGTGAGCGGTCGCCCGCGAAGGGCGCCACCAACCACAGGAGATGATCCGAGATGGAGCCCGCTGCCCGCCGCCTGTTCCGGCTCGTGGAGCCGATCCACCTGGTCACCTACCTCGCCCCCGAGCCCACCGATGCGCTCATGGCGCTCGGCCACCGGAACTACTGGGACGGCTACTTCGCCGGACGGGCCGCACCGCTCGGCCGGGTCCCGGCCGAGGTGGTCCATGCGATCTTCTACAACTTCGCCGACGGCGAGGTCTCCCGCCACATCCCCCGCGTCTGGGACACCGCCACTCCCGAGGATGCGCTCGCCGCTCGCGAGCGGGGCAGCGTCGCGGCGCTGATGCGGATACTCGACGACCTCGCCGACTCCCCCGCCCTGGCGCGTGCCGCCGAACTCGCCACCAAGGCGGCGACCGGCGCCCCGACGGAGGGACGGGTCCTGTACGCCGCGCTCCGAGCGCTCCCCGTCCCCGAGGAGCCCGTGGCCCGCCTCTGGCACGCGGCTACCCTGCTCCGCGAGCACCGCGGGGACGGTCATATCGCCGCCTTGGTCGCCGAGGGCATCGGCGGGACGGAGGCCCATGTCCTGCACGCTCTCTCGGAGGGCATCCCCGCGGAGAAGTTCGGCAGAGTCCACCACCTCCCCGCGGCGCGGCTGGCCGCGGTAGTGGACGGGATGCGCGCCCGCGGCCTCATCGATGCCTCGGGCTGGCTCAGTGACGCCGGCAGGAAGAGCAAGGAGCGGATCGAGTCGCTCACCGACGACCTCGCGGCACCGGCGTACGACACCCTGACGCCAACCGAGCTCGACCAGCTCATCGCGGACCTCGAGCCCGTCTCGGCTGCACTCAACGCCGCCGGTTCTCGTTAGGATCCCTTAGGTCCGAGCCAGCGGCGACGTCATCCGCGCGGCAGGCTCGCGTCAGCCGATCTGTTCGGCCAGGGCGACGATGATGCCCGCGGGGCCGCGGAGGTAGCAGAGCCGGAAGATGCTCTCGTACTGCGCCACCTCGCCGAGGAGTTCGGCGCCGTGGCCGCGCAGGCGGGCGACGGTGTCGTCGATGTCGTCGACGGCGAACATGACGCGATGCAGACCCAGCGTGTTGGGCGGCGGGTTCTCCGGCTCGGCGCCGGACGCCGCGGGGGTCTCGTACCTGGTCAGCTCCAGCTTGCTGTGGCCGTCCGGGGTCCGCATCATCGCGATGTCGCTCCGGACGCCGTCGAGTCCGACGGTGCGGTCCGCCCACGGGCCTTCGATCTGCGCCTTGCCTTCCAGTTCCATGCCGAGCTCGGCGAAGAACGCGACAGCCGCGTCCAGGTCGTCGACGACGATGGCGATGTTGTCCATCCGCTGAATGGTCACCTCACCGAGCATAAATAACGCGGCGATCCAGCGGCTCGGCGCCGCAGTTGCGGGCCCTCGGACGGAAGGGAGAGCCCGGAGCACCTGCAGGATCTGACCGACACGAACCTGACCGCCTCGAGCGGTACTGCTGCGGCGCGAGGGCCAAGCTCAGTCCTGGCCGCTGACGATGGCACGCGGTAGCACCTGGTGCTACATTGAGAATATGAGCAACCCTGAGATTACGCAGCGCGACTTGCGGTCGCGGTCGCGGGAGATCATGGATGCTGTCGAGCACGGGCAGTCTTTTACTGTCACCCGCGACGGTCGTCGTATCGGCGAGTTGATCCCCCTGCGCCTGCGGCGCCGGTTTGTCCCGCGCGAAGAGTTCTCGGCGATGTCCCGCAATGCTCCTGAAGGTGACCTGGAAGCGTTCAGGTCGGATCAGGACGCCGCTGCCGACCACGAGACGGCTAGTCCATATGAGCGGTGACATTCCCCGGCAAGGCCTGATCGACACAAACATCATGATCTTGCGCAAGTGGATCGATCCCGACTTGCTGCCCGACGAGATGGCGATCAGCGCCATCACACTCGCGGAGCTATCCGCCGGCCCGCACCAGGTCCGCCGCAACAGCGAGCAGGACATGTACGACGAGCAGGCCGAGCGCGCCCGGCGCCTGGAAATTCTCCAACGCGCCGAGAGCGAGTTCGACCCGGTGCCGTTCGGCGCCGAGGCGGCGCGCATCTTCGGGCGCGTAACGGCCGCGGTTGTCGCCGCTGGACGCAAGCCCCGCAGCAGAATCGCCGACCTGCTCATCGCAGCAACGGCCATCGCCGAGGGACTGCCGCTCTTCACGACCAACCCCGATGACTTCATTGGCCTGGACATGCTCCTGCCGGTCATACCGGTCATACCGGTCACCCGCTCAAAGGGGCGCTAACCGGCCTGCGGCGGGCCAATGTTGTCATCGCGTGGCGGCTGCGGTGATTGTCGTGGCGGTCCGGATCAGGCTGGCCACCGCCTCATCGGCGGTGAGGCGGCAGAGGTCAGTCAGCGAGAACAGGGCTTCCGCGCTGATGATCGCGGCGAGGTCGTGCCTGAGCTGGGCGAGCCGCTCCGGTGGCAGCGGGAGGGTGCCGGCGATCGGGTCGAGTGCCTGGCTGATCAGGCCGAACCGTATTCCAGGCCGGAGGGTGGCGAGCTCAGGCCGGGTGATGGTGGCGGAGATCATCGCCCGCACGGCCCCCTGGTAGCTGAGCACCCGGCGCAGAAAGAACTCACTGGCGAACGCGACGCGTTCGACTGGGTCCGCCGATGCCGCGACCGGCTCGAGCGCCTCGGCGGGGCTCGGCCACATCCCCGGCAGAGCGGCATTCAACGGATGGCCCGGCCTTTACGGCACCGCCTGGTACAACGACCCCGCCGAGGACATGACGACAATCCTCATGATCCAACGGGCGGCACGGCCGCCACGTTTGCTGACCTGCGACCTCCTGACGGCTGCCTACCAGGCGATCGACGACTGACCAGGCGGCACCAACCACAGGAGATGATCCGAGATGGAGCCCGCTGCCCGCCGCCTGTTCCGGCTCGTGGAGCCGATCCACCTGGTCACCTACCTCGCCCCCGAGCCCAACGATGCGCTCATGGCGCTCGGCCACCGGAACTACTGGGACGGCTACTTCGCCGGACGGGCCGCACCGCTCGGCCGGGTCCCGGCCGAGGTGGTCCATGCGATCTTCTACAACTTCGCCGACGGCGAGGTCTCCCGCCACATCCCCCGCGTCTGGGACACCGCCACTCCCGAGGATGCGCTCGCCGCTCGCGAGCGGGGCAGCGTCGCGGCGCTGATGCGGATACTCGGCGACCTCGCCGACTCCCCCGCCCTGGCGCGTGCCGCCGAACTCGCCACCAAGGCGGCGACCGGCGCCCCGACGGAGGGACGGGTCCTGTACGCCGCGCTCCGAGCGCTCCCCGTCCCCGAGGAGCCCGTGGCCCGCCTCTGGCACGCGGCTACCCTGCTCCGCGAGCACCGCGGGGACGGTCATATCGCCGCCTTGGTCGCCGAGGGCATCGGCGGGACAGAGGCCCATGTCCTGCACGCTCTCTCGGAGGGCATCCCCGCGGAGAAGTTCGGCAGAGTCCACCACCTCCCCGCGGCGCGGCTGGCCGCGGTAGTGGACGGGATGCGCGCCCGCGGCCTCATCGATGCCTCGGGCTGGCTCAGTGACGCCGGCAGGAAGAGCAAGGAGCGAATCGAGTCGCTCACCGACGACCTCGCGGCACCGGCGTACGACACCCTGACGCCAACCGAGCTCGACCAGCTCATCGCGGACCTCGAGCCCGTCTCGGCTGCACTCAACACCGCCGGTTCTCGTTAGATCCCTTAGGTCCGAACAAATGTGCGCCTTGCCCGACGTGCCCACACTTGGCTGAGTGCGATCGTCAGCCCTTCGGCCGTGCAGGTGACTATAGGATTTGCTATTGTCATTGTGTGCAGGAGTGGGATATCTATCTGACCAGCGAGGTCAGGGCCTGGCTCAATGCGCTGCAGGGCAGCGATCGGAAGACCGCGGATCTGGTCGATGACGCGATCTACGTGCTGAGCTGCTCAGGACCCGCGTTAGGCCGCCCGCTGGTCGACACCATCGCCGGATCGACGATCAGGAACATGAAGGAACTCAGGCCAGGATCCAGCGGCGCATCCGAGATCCGCATCCTGTTCGCGTTCGACCCGTGGAGGTCGGCGATCCTGCTGATCGCCGGGAACAAGGCCGGCAGGTGGACTCGGTGGTACGCCGAGGCGATACCGCGGGCCGAGCAGCTCTATGAGGTCTACCTGAAGGAACGGCGCGAGGAAGAGGAACAACAGCGGTGAGCAGTTACAGCAAGTGGGACCGCGCCGCCTACATCGAGCGCGCCGGCGGCCAGGACGAAGCCGAACGCCGGCGCAAGGCGCTGATGGCCCGTCAGAGCGGTTACCGCCTGGCCGAGGAACGCAAGCGCCGCGGCCTCACCCAGGCTCAGCTGGCCCGGGTCATGGACGTCTCGCCTGGCCGGGTATCTCAGATCGAGCGCGGCGAAATCGCGACGATCTACTCCGTCGCACGCTACGTCGAGGCACTGGGCGGCCGCCTCGACCTTGTCGCCAGCTTCGGCGACCACACCGTGACTGTCACGACCACCGAAGCGGCCTGAAACTCCGCTGGCAGCGAGATGGTCGCTTCGGCGGCCCGGGGATATCACCCGCCAAGCATGGTTTCTCAGCTGGTCAGCCTGAGCAGACTGCAACTTGGCCCCTCGCGTCTTCGCCCATGATGGTCGCGAAGGACAGAGCGCATGCCCAACAACCATGAAAGCGGCTGGCGAGGCAGACTCGGTCGGCTGATCCGTTCCTGCTACAGTCTCGATCGGTCCGTGACAACATTGGCAACTAATTGGCCCACACCTGCGCTGGGCGGTTCCAAAGCAGGCCTGTTGTAGGCCCATACAGATGCGTACCAAAGGAATCCGCTATGAGCGATCCGTTGTTGCGGCTGCCGGGAAGGCCCTGAGGTGCTCTCGCATGCGGCTCTGCCGCTCGCGCGCACCAGCCTTCGCCCGCTGCCCGGTACTACCACCAGCCGGCCCGGTCGTCTGGCCGCCTCCGATTTCTCGGTCAGCAGTATCGACCTCTACCTGACTTCAACGTGCAACCGCAGATGTACCTATTGCTTTCTCGGGGACTCTTTCTTCTCAACCAAATTGAACATTAGCTTCGACACTGTCTGCGGCATAATGGCGTGGGCTGCGGGCAGTTCTATCGAGGAGATCACCCTTCTGGGCGGAGAGCCAGCGCTGCATCCAGATTTCTCCGCTATTGTCGCCCTTATTCGTCAAGCTAACTTGCGCGCCAGGACCGTGACTAATGGCAGTCCAAGGTTCAGGAAGGCGTTGCGCGACCCGGACGTCGCTGCAGGCATCGGGCGTGTGGCGGTCAGCCTCGACGCGCCGTCAGCCGAAATCTTCGATTCCCTCCGGGGACCGCGGGCCTTCACGGACGTCATGCTGACGATCGATCAGCTGAAGGAACTGCAAAAACCCTTTGACATCAACTTCACAGTCGTTAAGTCTTCTTTGCCCTACGTGCGCCAAATGCTGGTTCTTGCGGAGGACATGGGCGCACGGCGGATCAACATGCACTGGTTCTCCGAGGTCGGCCGGGGACGCGCAGCGGGTGAAGGCGTGTCAGCCGGCGAATGGAGGCAAGTCCTCGACGAGGTTATCGCCTTCCGGCCGCGACGCAGTGGATTCACTGTTGACTGTGAGCTTGGCTTCAGTTTCGGACTACCCGGCGAGAACAAACACATGTGCGCGGTGCGCGAGCGGAGCAACCTGCAGTTCATGCCTGACGGAAGCGTCTTCTCCTGCGGCATGGTTGTGGACCGGCCGGAGCTTGCCGCGTACGTGTGGCGCAACGGCGGCCTTCATCTGCGGCAAGCCGATAGTGAGCTGGTCAGGACGGCGACGTCATGCACCGGCTGCCCGATGCGCACAGCCAGCGCCGCACACGACGATTCGTCAACTGTTCCGTTGTGCATATACAACCGTCTAGATGTCCTGAAACGGCCCTAGCGATGGCCGCCCGGCGCCCATCGACCGAAGCTCCAAATCGTTGACTGATTCAATACCCTGGTCCGGCCAGTGGTGGGATTCGAAGGAATGTTTGCCGAGGCGTGAGCCGAGTTCGGCGTCGACGCCTCGTCGGAGATCATGACGCGATTGCAATCCGCGGGCCGGCATGAACATCGCAAGTCGTGGGGCTCGCGCCGACTATGCCGACTGGACAGGGCACACGCTTCGGCGCAACGGACTCGACCTGCTCGCCGAGTTCGCCTCGGATGTCATTCCGGGTCTTGAGCAAATGGCATCAGGCCACCATAGAGTTATTCCCTGACGTCGCTGCATGCATGGCCGCGCAGCAATCGGCCGACATCAGCGTCGCGATCTGCTCGAACTGGGGATGGGACCTAGCCGAAGATCTCGCCCGCGCCGGCGTCGCCAGGCTGGGCGACATCATGGTCTCGTCGGCCGGGGCAAGGGTGCAGGAAGCGCACCCGAAATGTGTGACAGGGTCCTGAACCTCGCCAGCGGCAGACCAGCCTAAGCCTGGTCGTGGAAGACAACATCGAGACCGACGTAAGTCGGCCCCAGCGGGTCGGCATCATTGGCATTCTGCTCGACCGAACCGGCGCAGGCTCTCCGGGGTATGTGTCCCTCCTTCCCTCGCTCGCCGAACTGGGTGTGCACATCCGGCTGTAGACGCGACCGCCGGCTCCCTTGGTTGACCAGGCCGGATCACCCCGTCGGATCGACCTGGCCCTCACTTCCTGGGTCATCCAATGGCCACGGCCATGCCTTGCCATCAGCTTGCCAGATCGGCTCGGCTGAGTCCGCGCCAGGCCAGAGGCCATGCTCCGACTCGCCGTGATGGTGCTCTCCGCGTCTGATCACGTCTAGCACAACCACGTGCGCGTAGCGCCCGCTGCGGAAGACGCGCACATCGCGCGCCCAGCATGCCGCGGCAATGAGGTGTTGGCCCCAAGCGAAGTCCTCCGCGCTAGTCCCTGCACGACACCACACATGCACGCGCTCGCCAAAGGTTTGCCGGGTAGTGCGGAGAACAACCGGAATCTTGCCGTCCCGCGTATGAATCCACGCCTGAGCCATTCCGGTCCGCACGCGGTGCGGCGTCACAAGCCACCAAGCAAAGGCAACCATCTCGGCGCGAAGCGGTGACACCAGGCTGACCAGTACACCGATAACCGCCATGATCACGACGGCTCCTATCCCCCCGGCAACCGCAGCCAGAAGATCAGCGACGACCGAACCGAGCACGGCCAGGAGAACTTCGTACCGCCAGCGCCAGGCGACGGCAAGCAGGCCAGGCCTGGCGACGCGGCCGATCGCGAACTCCCGCCCGGCCAGCGCCTGTCGTGTTCCGCGCGGTCGCGGTGCAGGCATTATCATCGGTCTCGCCTTTGCTCTCGCAAGGCGGGTCCGCGCGCCGAGTGCCTGTTCCGGCCGGTGCCAGCACACCGCGCGCAGGCACCGCCCGCATCCTTGCCCGTCCCGTAGCACTGGTCACAACGTGCCAGCGCATTGAAGCGCGGATCCCGATAGGTCCTACTCAATCCCGACCGTCCCGGGGTAATCTGCCATCCGCTGGCGATCGCGTGTGCGTCGTCGGCACGGAAGAGCCAGTCGCCTACCGACCTGACCTTGTCGGCAAGCCAGGTCAGCAGGCCGCTGCGGCCAGAATGAGCCCCGCCTCCCGGGCCGGCATGCCGCTCGTGGCCGGGGGCGCTCTGGACGGGACGTCGTGCCTTCCGGACTCCTGTGGTTTGGCGCATGTTCATCATGCTTCTAATGACATGTCATGCCGGCTGCTGACGAAAAGGTGCAAGAAACCACACAACTAAGCCTGTTTACTCCTACTTCCCACCCTGCCGTGGCTCATATACCTTGCGTACATGGCACAGACCGGACGACCGCCCGAACGTCCGGTTCATCTGTCGCAGGATGACCGCCAAGTCGCTCAGCTCCAAACCGCCCAATGGCGCCACAAAGCGGACCTAAGCCAGACCGAGATGGCCAGGGCCCTAGTGGTGAGTCCCGCGACTTACAGGGCATGGGAGAACGGCAAAGATCCCCATGCCGGGCCAACAATGCCGTTTGCCGCGAAGCTTGATCAGGAACTGCAGCGGCGCCTTCCTGGCCAGTACACCGCGGGCGAGGCGCTTCGAGTCTGGGGCTGGGCCGCCCCCGGCGACATGAGCTACGCACGGTTGGCCGGATTGCTGCGCTCCACCGGGTTCGATATGCCAAATTCGCACATCGCCGCGCCATCTCAGGTGATATGGGTACACCGCCTGCACGACCCGAATCTCGTCCACGCGGTATTCGCACTTGCCGCCGCGGCTGCCACGCGCGCTGACCTGTCTGTGCGCCTGCTGCTGGACGACACGGCCCTCTCCGTCTGGGAGCGAACAAGCAAGCGGGCCGATCTGGAGAGCAGGATTCGCTCCTGGTTTACCTTCGCCGCCGGGCATGAGTCCAAGTTTTCGACCGGCCTTTATTCGGAAATCCTCACGCCCGATCTGCTGGCCGATCGCGGATGGCATACGGTCAGCAGATACCTGACGGCTGAGGTCGAGGTGTTGAGGGTTCTGCTGGCAGCGAAGGTCGTGTCTCCCGCGCAGTACAGAACGGAGTCGGAGGAGAGCGTCCTGGCGATTCTCCGCCAGTCCCAGTCCCTGCGGGCAGATTTGCTGCTGACCGCATTGCGGAACTGGATCGTGTTCGAGCGCGAGATCGAGAACCGATTGCAGTCGGTGTCGGGGGATGTTCCGGTACCGGTCGTCACTCTGGGCGGAGAGGACGAGCGGCATCTGTGGGACCTGTGGCGCTCCTGCTGCACCGATGACCTGACCGCGCGGGTCCAACACATCTACCTTGATGCCATGCCGATGCCGAGCTATCGTTCCGTCTGGAACGAACCGGCCCTCTTCGCCCGAGTTAGCCGCCCGACGCTCACCGAGTACCTGCGTTCGCGCATCATGCACGAGCGCAACCACGACGTGGTGGAGTGGATCATCAAGGCCGCGGTCAACCTGCCAGCCGTGCTCAATGAGGACTTCATGGCGAACCTGGATCCCGTCACGCTGGACACGGGTATGCTGCTCGGTCGCCCCGCCGAAGACATCGCCGCCGCAGTGGCCAAAGCCGTCGTCCAGTGGCTGAACCCGTAACATCCAGGGCGCCGGTCAGCCCGCTTGTGGTGTCGAGCGCGGGCACCGCTGGCCTGAGAGCAGGGCTGGGTGCCAGTAGCTCGATCTGGCGCTGCTCACAGTCAGTAGCTGGCGCGACGGCAGCCAGATAACTGGGTGCTCGGCCGGACTAACGGCAAGCGCGGCGTTGGCGAGTCGATGATCGCGCCAGTCCGTTCAGGACATCGTGCCCGCCTCTACATCACCCCGCGCGGTCCACACTCAGCCAGCGTGGCGCTGGCACGGACACCAGGCCGTGAACTGTATGACCGACGAGCGGCGAACCGTATGCCGCGGTGCGAGGGCCAATCTCGCCAGCAACCCGGTGACTTCACCGGCCTGAACTCTCTCCTGCAGCTCATACCGGTCGCCCCTCCAAAGGGGCGTTAACCGGGCCTCGAGCGGGTAAATGTTGTCATCTCGCGTTGCGGCTGCCGTGATCGTGGTCGCGGTCCTGATCAGGCTGGCCACCGCGTCATCGGCGGTGAGGCGGCAGAGGTCAGTCAGCGAGAACAGGGCTTCCGCGCTGATGATCGCGGCGAGGTCGTGCCTGAGCTGGGCGAGCCGCTCCGGTGGCAGCGGGAGGGTGCCGGCGATCGGGTCGAGTGCCTGGCTGATCAGGCCGAACCGTATTCCAGGCCGGAGGGTGGCGAGCTCAGGCCGGGTGATGGTGGCGGAGATCATCGCCCGCACGGCCCCCTGGTAGCTGAGCACCCGGCGCAGAAAGAACTCACTGGCGAACGCGACGCGTTCGACTGGGTCCGCCGATGCCGCGACCGGCTCGAGCGCCTCGGCGGGGCTCGGCCACATCCCCGGCAGAGCGGCATTCAGCAGCGAGATCAAGTCCGGGAAATACCGGTAGGCGGTCGGCTCCGACACCAGGGCCGCACGCGCGACGGCAGGCATCGTCACCGGACCGCCGGAGCGGATGACCTCGCGGCACGCCTCGACGATCGCCATCCGGGTGCGCAGCTTCTGGTTGACCCGGCCCGCCTGCTCGTTAACAACCCTCATCATGCACCTCCCTCATCCTGCATGACCGATCCCATCATGAGAGTTAACTTGCACGATGATAGCAGACCGTCTATGTTCGTGATAGTGAACTCTCATGAACGGAGGCGCCATGACAGCAATCTCGGTGATCCCCGCCGCTGGCGGTGAGACGATCCAGCTGGGCCAGGTGCAGATGCGGATCCTCGAGGATGGCAGTGCGACCGGCCACCGGCTGGGTGTCGGCGAGATCACCATCGCAGCCCACGCCGACGGCCCACCGCAGCACCGGCACGCCCGGCACGACGAAGGCTTCTACGTCGTGTCCGGGACCGCCAGGTTCACCGTGGCGGACACGACCTACGACGCTCCGGCCGGGACATTCGTCATGATCCCGCCCGGCGCCCCGCACACCTTCGCCAACCTGGCTGGCGAACCGGCGATCCTGCTGAATACCTTCACCCCTGACCTGTATGTGCAGTACTTCCGGGACCTGCGCGACATGATCGCCGCGGGCCAGCCCATGACACCGGACAACACCGGCGCGGTCATGAGCCATTACGGCACCATTCCCGCCACGGATTTCGCCGAGGGGACCCTATGACCAGCCCGACAACCTGCCTTGTAACCCTTCCCGGCGCCGGCCAGGTCGACATCGCCGTCAGCGACTACGGCGCCGGGCAGCCGTTCTTGCTGCTCCACGGCGGCGGCGGCCCCGACACCGTGACCGGGTTCGGCGAACTGCTCGCGAAAAGCCATGACGTCCGGGTCATCGTGCCCACCCACCCCGGCTTCGGCGGGACCAACCGGCCCGAGTCGCTGTCCAGCATCCGGGACCTCGCCACGCTCTATCTGGCGCTGCTCGGCCAGCTCGAGCTCGATGACGTGACGATCATCGGGAACTCTATCGGCGGATGGATCGCGGCCGAGGTGGCCCTGCTAGCCTCATCGCGAGTAAGCCGCGTCATCCTCGTCGACGCGGTCGGCATCGAAGTCCCTGGTCACCCAATCGCGGACTTCTTCTCCCTCACCCTGGACGAGGTCTTCACGCTCAGCTTCCACAACCCCGAACCGTTCAGCGTGAACGCTGCCTCGTTGCCACAGACCGCGCAGGCCGTCGCCGCAGGCAACCGCGCGGCGCTGGCCACTTATGCTGGGACGGCGATGAGCGACCCCTCTCTGGCCAGGCTCGCTCACATTGTGGTGCCCACCTTGGTGCTGTGGGGCGACAGCGACCAGATCGTCGACCCCGACTATGGCCGCGCCTACGCAGCCGCCATTCCACATGCCCGCTACCAGCTCCTGAACGACACCGGCCACCTCCCGCAACTCGAAACCCCTCACCAGCTGATGAACGCGATCTGCTAAGCACCCCTGAGTCCTCGCCATCGCGCTTCGGCTCAACGGCGAGACTGACTCACCCCGTCGATCGGAATGGCCGATTGGCCCTTCTGCCGGGCGCTGCTGAGGTGTCTTGATCATGGTCGTGCCCGGGAAGCTAAGGTCGATCCGTGAGGACCGTGCCTCGGATCAGCTACGCGCGCAGCGCGGATGGTGTGAGCCTGGCGTTCACGGCGGTCGGTGATGGGCCCGCGCTGGTCTTCGTTCCCTGGGTGCCGTTCAGCAACCTGCGGGTGGAATGGGAGAACCCGGTTCTGAGCAGCAGCTTCGAGCAGCTGGCCCGCCGGCTTACCGTAATCCACTATGACGGGCGGGGCACGGGGCATTCGCAACGAGACGTCACCGACCTCTCGCTCGATGCGATGGTCGGCGACCTGAAGGCAGTGGTCGACCAGGCGGGCATGGCGGAGGTCAGCCTGCTGGGCCAATACAACTCCTGCCCGCACGCCATCGCCTTTGCCGCGCGCTATCCGGAGCGGGTCAAGCGGATGGTCTTGTTCGGCGGCGCCGGACGGGGCTGGAACGCGATGAGCGCCAGACAGACGCAGGCGCTGCTGAGCCTGATCGAACAGGACTGGGACTTGTTCGCCGACACGGCGGCGCACCAGTGGCTTGGCTGGTCGGCAGGAGAGGCCGGGAGGGCGACGGCGGAGGGGATCCGGGGCGCGGTCACGCCGCAGATCGCACGCGCCACGCTGCAGGCGGCCAGCGCGACTGACGTCACTGAGCATTTGCCGAGGGTGGCCGCGCCGACTCTCGTGCTACACCGCCGGGACATGGCCCAGATCCCCGTGCAGGTCGCGCGCTCACTGGCGAGGGGGTTGCCGCGCGGGCGGCTGGTGGTACTTGCCGGTTCGCAGCCGACCCTGTTCATGGAAGACCAGGATGCGGTGGTGAATATGCTCACAGGCTTCTTCTGTGATGGCATCGAGCCGGCCGAGGACGCGACGGCGGGCATGGCCACGACCGTTCCGGGTCATCCCGTGCCGCCGCCTGATGGTCTCAGCCGCCGGGAATTGGAGGTGTTGCGGCTGCTGGCGGCGGGTGAGTCCAACCGTCAGATTGCCCGCTGGCTTGGTCTGAGCCCGCATACGATCGAGCGGCACGTCGCCAACCTCTACCGGAAGATCGGTGCCCGTGGGCGGGCCGACGCGACCGCCTACGCCATGCGCAACGGCTTGGCCTAACGGTTTTCCATCAGCGCTTACTACACAGTTTCCGGGAAGCCCGGCGACGCTTGCCGAACTTACGGTGGCCTCAGTTCTCACTGCAGAGGAGGCCGCCAGATGGTGACAGCACAGCCGTCCTCGGGGCCGGTACCTGGCAGGCCGCAGTGGCTGCCCTGGTCCACGTTCACACTCCAGAGCCGGTTCGCCGACATCGGCGGCAAGCGGATCCACTACGTCGACGAGGGATCGGGCCCGGCGCTGTTGTTCGTCAGCGCCGGGCAGTGGTCATTCATGTTCCGCGACGTGATCCTGCGGCTGCGTGGGCGGTTCCGCTGCCTGACGCTGGACTTCCCCGGCAGCGGGCTGTCACCTGATGTCCCGGGCCACGACCAGAGCGTTCAGGCCAACGCCCAGATCCTGGAGGGGTTCATCGATGCCCTCGACCTGCAGGACGTCACGATGGCTCTCCACGATGTCGGCGGGCCGCTGGGTCTTCTGGTCGCCACCAGGCGCCCGCAACGATTCCGCGCGCTGGTGCTCAGCAACACGTTCGGCTGGCCGCTGGACGACTACCCGGCGGTCCGGCGGATGCTGACACTCGTCAGCAGCCCACTGGTCGGCAAGATCAACAGCCTGACGAACGTCGTGGCGCGGGTCACCGCCAGCTCCTACGGCGTGGGCCGCCATCTGAGCAGGGCCGACCGCCGGAGCTTCCTCGGCCCGTGGCGCTCCCGCAGCAGCCGCCGCGCGACGCTGCAGGTCCTGGCCGGGGTGCTGCGGATCGACCGGGTCATGGCTGATGTGGAGCAGTCCTTGCGTACCACCCTCTCCGACCTGCCGGTGCTCACGCTGTTCGGGCGCAAGAACGATCCGTACGGCTGGCAACGCCGGTTCCAGGAGATCTTTCCGCAGGCGGCGGCCGTGGGCATAGCCGACGGTCACCACTTCCCGTTCAGCGACGACCCGCAAGCCTATGCCGCGGCGATTTGCACATGGTGGACACAGCAGGTAGCCGCGGCGCCGGACAGATCGACACCAGCCGCACAGTCATCCGTGAAGTCCCGAAGGAGTCAATCGACATGAGTACCTCTCACGTTCTGGGAAACGGCAGCACGGCCCTGGTCACTGGCGCCTCCCGCGGCATCGGGCCGCTGATCGCCGGCGAGGTCGCCAAGGAGGGCGGCCACGTCGTGCTGACCGGCAGGTCAGCGGCTGAGCTGCGGGCGGTCGCATCCGACCTAACCGCGTCAGGCGCGTCCGTGTCCTTCGTGCCCGCCGACCTGACCGAACCCGGCGCGGCCCAAGCCCTGGTACGGACCGTCGAGCGACAGCGGGGCGGGATCGACCTGCTGGTCAACAACGCCGGCGGTGATCCGCTCCGCGAGTTCCACACCATGACCATCGAGGAAAACCTGCTCACCCTCCAGCTCAATCTGGTCGCGCCGCTCGAACTCTCGCACGCGGTCCTGGAGGGGATGCTCAGCCGCGGCCGGGGTCACATTGTGAATATCTCGGCGATGGCCGGCCGGCTCTCCTTCCCCTACACCGAGGTGTACGCGGCGGCGAAGGACGGCGTCATCGGCTTCACCCGCGTTTTCCGCAGTGACTATCACCCGCGCGGGGTGAGCGCATCCGTCCTCATCCTGGGCGCCATTAAGGGAGCCGGACAGGGGCAGCGGATGCTCGATCAGGCAGACATGAAGGCCGCCGCCTACATGGCCCAGGCGGAGTCCGTGGCACGAGCGGTGGTCAAGGCGGTGAAGAAGGACAAGATCGAGCTGGTCGTCATGCCCGGGCCAGCTCGCCTCATGAGAGCGGTCATGGACTACTTCCCGGGGCTGGGGCCTGCTATGAACCGGGCAGCCGGGGCACAAGCGACGATGCAGCAGATCATCGAACTGCGTGACGCACAGGCAAGCGTTCGACGGTGACAACGTGATCGCCGGAGCAAGCGTGCTGCCATCGAAGAGGCAGTAACCACTTGTCGCGTCGCACCCAGCGCCTGCTGGTGCAGGCAGCCACCGCCTGCACCAGCAGGCCACGCTGGTCTTCACCGGCCGCTGGGCGGTGTGCTGCGCCGGCATTGCTAGCCGAGGCTGTCAGCGGGCGGCGTCCCTTCCGCCGCTGACCTGATGACGGCATGAACCGTTGCCTCCGGGAAGAACACGGTGAGATTCCTCGCCGCGGCCAGAGCCCGGTCGCGGGCCTCGCCGCCGAGCTGGCGAGTCGCCCGCACGGCATAGATGACCGCCCGGCGGCGGACTTCATCGCGGTAGTGCCCGATGTCCACGCTGATCGTCACGCCGTGAACATCGGCTAGCTCCAGCGCCTCGGCGGTGATCTTCTTGCCCTTGGCCGAGTTGCACTCCTGGTGCAGGAGCTGGAGATTCCAGCGGCGATGCGGTCCGCCGTAAACCCTGGGGATGATGTGATCGATCGCGGTGCCGCGCGGGGTGTCTGGCAGGTAATCCCCGCACCACGGGCAGCGCCAGTGCTGCTGCTCTGCCAGTTCGGTCATGAAAGCCAGGCTGTGCGATGCCCACGGCACAACCTCGTCGTCATAGTGCCCCTCACCAGCCCGGGCGCCGAACGGCCAGCGGCAGAACCTCTCCCCGGCAGGAACCGGCAACCCGCACACACCACACCAGCCAGGCTCCGCAGACACGAGGTCACGTTAGCCAGACGGTCGGACATTGCGCAGTTGCTGGTGCAACGTCATGAGACCCTCGACTGCCGCCCGCCGGTGTCGATTTCGGTGAGCTAGGCGCCAAAGGTCGCGCGGGCCCAGGCCACGTGACGCGCGGTCATCCGGTTGACCACCTGTGGTGTGTAGCGCCAGATATGCCACGCCAGCCGTGCCGACGCTGGCGCCACGATCAGCGCGGCGTTGCGGTCAATCCCCCGGACGATGTCTTGCGCCATCCGATCCGCTGGGTAGAAGCGGGGCTGCACGTGCCGGAAGAACTCGCGCGTATGCTCGGCTGCCGGCGACTTGGGCAGGTCATCGGGGCCGCCCTTATCGAGAATCGGCGTCTCAACCACGCCGGGGCACACCGCGGTCACCCGCACCCCGTACGCTGCGGCCTCCCCGCGCAGCGACAAGCTCAGCCCCACCACCGCATGCTTGGTCATCGCGTAGGCCGTCGCGCCCGGGGAGGGGAGGAGGCCAGCCAGCGAGGCCGTGTTCACGATGTGCCCAGACCGCTGCCTGACCATGATCGGGTAGACCGCCTGCACACCATGCACCACGCCCCGCAGGTTGACGTCGATGATGCGCTCCCAGTGCGCGAGCAGCAACTCGTGGGTCTCACCGCCGATGGCGATACCCGCGTTGTTCACCATCATGTCGAGGCGGCCGTGGCTGTCGACTGTGCCGTCCACCAGCGCCGCGACCGCGGCGGCGTCGCGGACATCCAAGGCCGCGGACGTGGCGGCACCCGGCCCCTGCCGGGCCAGCCCACTCGCCACGCGCTCAGCGCCGTCACCGTCGATGTCAGCCACCACGACGGTGTCGCCCCGCAGGACAAGTGCGCGGGCCAGCGCCTGCCCGATGCCAGACGCAGCCCCCGTAATGATCGCTATCCGGGCCATACTTACCTCCCCGTGCAGCTGAACATCTGTGCGACCCCGGCCAGCGCAACGCCGACCGTCGTTATCTGTTCTGAATTCTGGCCGCAGGCCTCTGTCAGGTGGAAGAAGTTCTCGCGCGATCTTCTGCTGCGTCGCGGGTTGCCGGGTCGCTCCGGATCGTCCCGGTGGCGATCTGTGGTTGTCAGTTGCGGTGAGCTGTGCTGTGTTGGCGTAGCAGCTCGGTCAGCGCGGCCAGTTCGGCGGCGAGCGCCGCGCGGCCCCGGGCGGTGATGCGCACCCAGGTCCGCGGACGGCGGCCGGTGTAGCCCTTCTCCACTTCGACCATGCCCGCCTCCTCCAGCACCGTCAGGTGCTTGGACAGGTTGCCGGGAGTCAGGCCGAGCGCCTCGCGCAGGTAGCCGAATTCGGCGCGCTGAGCCTCGGCGGTGATGGTGAGGATGCCGAGCCTGTGGCGTTGGTGGACCGTCTCGTCGATGCCGTTGGTCGGGTGCCCGTGGCTGGCCTGCCGGGGCTGTGGATCTTCCGCCGCGGTCATGGCCTGGTCCGATGGCGCCGCTGCATCGCGAACGCGCCTGCCCCCGTGACGAGCAGCACGAGCGCGGGCAGCAGCACATTCGGCAGGGCAGTCAGGCTCCAGTCATTGCCCGAGGGAGTCCAGCCGAGCCGGAACAGGATGTTCTCGGTGTTGTACAGGCTCGATAGCAGCGCAGTCGCGGTGTAGACCGCGGCGATGATGGCCAGTGCACGGCTGCGCTCTGCCCGGGCAAGGACCCACAGTCCGACGGCGATGATGACGAAGGGGAACGTGCCACGCAGTACCAGATCGCCCGGCCAGAGCACGTGCAGGTACCGCAGCCAGCTCAGCCACTGCGGGCTGCGCACCTGCGACAGCAGCGGGATCACCAGGGCCAGAACCGTGAGCACGGCGATGGTGCTGACGTAACCGCGTGCCGGGGTCTGCAGGCCGACCCGGCGCGCGTTCCTGCGGTAGGACAGCAGCGTCAGCAGCAGGCCGGCCAGCAGCGCGGCCAGCCAGTAGTACCCCAGGTAGCGCTGGGTCACGAAGCCAGGGAATCCGCCAAGTATGGGGAGCGGGGGCCCGCCCTGGGTCGCCCTGACGCTCCCGGCCCGATAGCCCGGCAGGATGTAGAACGGGACAGCCGCGCAGGTCAGCAGGCCGAAAACGATGAGCGGGAACCAGTAGGCGTGCCGGGCGGCCCGGGCCTGGCGGCGCAGTGCCTTCATCTCGCCGACCAGGTCAGCCTGGCCCGCCATCTGCTGTCCCATCTCGTCCGCCGCTTCGGCGCGCTCATCACGAGCGCCTGCGGGCTCCGGCTCGCCACGGGCTTCCTGCCGTCCGGTGTCCCCGTCCGCTGCCGGCTCGCCACGCTCCTGCCCGCCGGCCGGATCCTTACCCTCGCCGCTCACATCCGCCTCCGGTGCTCGCGCCCCTCCGGGCTCGAAGCCTGACTCGATGACCCTGGCCAATAGCTTGGCAGAGCAAACTTATTGGCGCAAGTACAAGACGCGGGACGGCGCAATGACCGCAACAAGGTGCATGCCAGGAACGGGCTCGCGAGCGATCGCCGATGTGGCGCGCGGGCGGCGAGGCCGGACCGGCGTCGGGGGGTCGCTAATCGCAGCAGTCCGTTCAGGGCACTGCACGCCCCTGCATTACCCCCGCGAGCTGCGCGCTGACTGGCTCGTGGGCAAATCCGCGCTCCGAGCGCGAGTTGGCGGCGGCCGGGCCGGTAGGTTTCGGGCATGGAATTCCAAGACGTGTTGCAGCGGCGCCGGTCGGTCCGGCGTTATGACCCGACCCGGTCCGTGCCGCCAGAGGTGACCGAGCGCATCGTCCGCAACGGGCTGCGGGCTCCGTCCGCCGGCTTCTCCCAGGGCTGGGGCTTTCTCGTGCTCGACAGCCCCGGCGACGTCGCCCGTTTCCGCGATGCCGTGCGCCCGGAGGCCGATCCGGAGAACTGGTTCGCGGCCAACGTTGAGGTACCGCTGGTCATTGTTGCCCTGTCGAACAAGGCTGCCTACCTCGACCGGTACGCCCAGTCCGACAAGGGCTTCACGGACCGGTCCGACTCATGGTGGCCCGCGCCGTACTGGGATATCGACACCGGTTTCGCAGCGCTCTTGATGTGGCTCACCGCGACCGACGCCGGCCTCGCCGCGTGCTTCTTCGGCATTCCGATCGACCGGATCGAGTCGTTCCGCTCGGCATTCGAGGTACCGCCGCAGTTCACCCCGATCGGAGCGATCTCGATCGGGTACGACGATGAACCGTCCGCGAACGTCACCGCCACGCGGGAACGCGTGCGTGCCATGCGCAAGCCACTGGCGGAGACGGTGCACCGCGGGCGGTGGAACCTGCCGTTCGCTGAGCAACCGAACTGAGCGACTACCGCGCTAGTTCTGGACCAGGCGGTCGGCCATCTTGGTTCGATCAGCCGGCTGTTTGGTCAGTTTGTAGGGAGGATCTTCCAGGTGGTGCCGTTCCAGATTTCGGACAGCGGTGCACGGACACCGTTGATGGTGCGGTAGCCGACCGCCATGCAGAACGCCTTGACGCAGGAAACCCTGCTGAGTTTTGATCCGCGGCCTGCCGACACCGGGTGTGAGGGCCTGAATTGGCGGCCGTTCCAGGCGAAGAATCCGGCCAGGCCCGCGGTCATGCATCTGGTGCTGCTGGCGCAGGACAAGGTGCCGGGCAAGAAGCATGCGCCGCCGCACGTGGCATGGGGCCAGGGCAGGCGCGCGGTGGAGGAGATGTTCTTCCAGGTTCTCGTGGTGGCGTCATAGGTGGCGACGTAAGCCGCCGGCCTTGCGGCATCGCCGACGGTCATGCAGAACGTGCCGGTGCAGGAGACCGCGTGCGGGATCGTCACGGAGCGTTTCGGCATCCGGGGCGGATTGTTGATGTGCCAGTTCTTGCCGTCCCAGACGGCGGCTCTGGGCAGCGCGTCACCGCCCAGCACGGTGGTGAAGCCGACGCCCACGCACATCGTCGCGGTGGAGCAGGAGACATCGAGGTCACCGCACGCGGACGGATGAGTTTCGCAGAAGCTGGTGTCCTTCCACGACTTCCATCTCTGGCCATTCCAGGTCTCGGCGATGGCGCCAGACCCGAGGAAGCCGGTCCCGTTGATGACCGCGCACAGGTCGCTGCTGGCGCAACTCGGAGCCGTGACCACGTGTTTCGGCGCGGGGATCATCACCTGCCACCTCGTGCCATTCCACACCACGGCAGCCGAGGATCCGCGGAATCCGGTGGCCATGCAGAACGTGCGCGCCGAGCAGGACACCCCGGTCAGGGCGCCGCCGGGAGGATCATCCAGCTGACGCCAAATGCCGTGGTTCCAGACCCACGCCACGGCCTTATCGCTCGCGGAGTTACTGCCCACCGCCATGCACCAGCGCGACGGCAGGCATGACACCGCCTTGAGGAACCCCCGGCTCTTGGCGTCGGGCGCGGCTGCGGCGACTTTGGTGGTGCTCGCGCCGACCGGGCTCGCTGCGGCCGTCGCCAGGCCGCCCAGGACCGCGGCAGCGGCGAGCACCCCTACGGCGAGCGCACGCAGCGAGGCGCGCTGCCGGGCAGGATCTTTCACTGTCGCTACAGCAACCGAACGAACGGGCGTCATAAGGGTCACGATCCCATGCAGCAGGCACCGAGTACAGCACGGGAAATCGGTGACGCCCCTCCGATAACCCATCTAAAAAGTAGACATCCCTATTCGGCAATCCGGGGCGGTTATCACATCGGCCTTCGTCCGGCCAGGCACCCGGACGAGCGATCGCCGCTGGCGGATCAGCGCGGGCGCACCCGCCCTGTCTCGCCGGCTCAGGCTCGTGTGAAACGCAGCGCGCTCGACGCGGTTGCGCCACTTCAGGATGATGGCCACAGAATCGCGCGACTTCGGAGGTTCAGTATGCGCAAGAAGCCAGTTCTCCTCACCGTCCTGGCGTGTCTCGGCCTGCTCGTGGCGGCCGGCGGCACGGCCGCGGCCATGAGCTGAGCCCAGTTCGGCCCGGCAACTCGTCCCCGCTGAGTTCGCTGCGGAACGGCGTAGCCGATCTTGTGCTGTGGCCGACGGCGACCCAGCCATCGAGCTACCGGGTGTTCACGGCGAGCGGATCGTTCACGGTGCCCTCCGGTGTGACACGGGTGATCCTCGAGGTCCGGGGCGGTGGTGGCGGCGGCGGCATTGGCGCCAACGGCGGCAATGGGTCTGGCGGTGGCCAAGGCGGATGGGAGCGCGTCCTGGTTACGGTCAAGGCAGGAGCCGTCTTTGTCGTCACGGTCGGGAAGGGCGGATCTGGCGGCACCACCGGGCGCGGCGGGACGGGCGGCGATTCGACCGTTCACCTGCGCGGAAGGAGCGAGCTCACGGCCCGGGTCACCGGCGGCGGTGGCGGGTTTCCCGGAGAGAGCTGCGACGCCGCCTCGCACAATGGCCCAGTGCCTGGCGGCGCCAGTGGTGCATTCCTACCGCCATCCGACGCCGCGAGTACGGGCCTCAACGCCGAGGCGGCATTTGCGGGTGGCCCCAGCAGTTATCTGCCGCCCGTGTGCCTGAGCACGCCCATCGGCGGCAATGGCGGCGGGCCGGGTTTCGCCGACGCGGGCGGCGAAGGCGGTCCTGGAGCCTCGTCCGGTTCCGGGGCGAAGGGACATGCGGGCCTGGTTCTCGTAGCCTTCCTGCGATGACCCCAAGCGCCGCCGCTGTCCGTGCGGAGACGGTGCACCGCGGGCGACCTAGCCTGCCGTTCGCCGAGCAAACGTCTTAGACATCCCGCGGGTCTGACTGTCGAGCCCGGTCGTAGGTGACGCGAATCGGTGGGCACCAGATCCGCAAGCACGTGCGCGTCGGCGTTGTCGCTTCAGGTGGTTGCTAGAGTTCGACCCTGATCGCACAGACACGTATTTCCGGAAGCAGGGCGCAAATGACCGCCGGCGCAAATCCGCCCGGGACTGGTCGCCAGCGCCGGGTCGGGCGCAAGCCTGTGCTGCTGACCGGCCTGATCTTGGCCGCTGTGGTGGCTGGCGCGATCTATCCGCTGCTGAGCCGGCTGGACCCGGATGGGCCCGCGGGGCCGGTTCGGCTGCGGGCGACGCTGACGGTCAGCAAGTTCGGCGACTGGCTTGGGCCGCTCGAATTCAGCCCCGATGGCAAGACAATCGCGGCACTCGGCATCGTCACGGCCTATCTGTACAACCCCGCCACGCTGCGGCGGACGGGCATATGGACGGCGCCGGACCCGCATCACAACGAGCCGACCTCGCTGGCCTTCGGCCCGGCCGGCAAGACGCTGATCATCTCCGACGGCGGCCGGCACAGCGCCTTCGTATGGAACCTCGCCGCCGGAGCAGTGACGGCGACCTTTCCCAATCCGAGAAATGCCCGCATCTATAACACCGCTCTTAGCCCGGATGGCAAGCTCATGGCCGAGTCATCGGACTGGGCGGGCCATGCCCTCTTGTGGAATATGGCGACCCGGCGGTACACCGCCGTGTTGATAAACCCCGGCTTCGGCGTCGACCCGTTGGCCTTCAGCCCGGACAGCACGACCCTGGCCGTCGGTGACGCCGCGCTCGGCCACGGCAAACGCTTCGGCCAGATAGCGCTCTGGAACCTCGAGCGTCGCAGAATCCGCGCCTCCTACCAAACCCCCGATCACACGCAAGTCCAAGCCGTCGCGTTCAGCCCGGACGGAGCCCTGCTCGCAGCCGCCGGAGCCCGCAGCATCTATCTGTGGGACGTGACGACCGGACAGCGCGCCGGGACGCTTACCGGTCCTCGCGGCACCGCGATCCGCGACATCGCACTCAGCCCCGGCGGCCGCACACTCGCCGCGATTTTCGATAACAACACCGCCTACATCTGGAACCTGCGAACCACGAAGATCATCGCCGCACTGCCAGATCCCGACAACACCGAAATCGCCTCGCTGGCCTACAGCCCGGACGGCAAAACGCTGGCGATCGGCGACTACATCAGCCACATCTTCCTCTGGGACGTCAGCCAGACTGATCCGCCTGCCCGAACCTGACGGTTGGCCCGAGGCCACCTCTATCCGCTTGGGCTGGGCAACCGGGTTAGCCACGTGTCGAGACGAGGGAGGCGCGGTGGCCGGACTTGTCGATATAAGAGCCGGCGGCGATGCAACGGCCGCCGGGGAAGCACACCACGCCGCCGAAGTTGATTTGATATCCCATGGCGGCCGACTGGTTGGCGTCCCCCGGTGGCCTGATCGCGGCGACCTGGCCCCACTGGCCGCGAGCGTAGGTGACGGCTATTCCTGGTGAGGCTCGCGCGGACCCGCCGCCGGCTATCAGGCAGTAGGCGATGTTGCATGCCACCGTCATGCCGCGCGCTGGGATCAGTTCCTGTGTGGTTCCCCACCGGCCGTGTAGTTCGCTCACGGCAAGGCCCCGGAACTGCGCGGGCGTCGCGAGGTATGTGCCAGCGGCCATGCACCGACCATGTGGCGCGCAGCTCACCGATCCGAGGCCGGCGTCGTCGAGCACCCCGACGCCTGGCGCATTGGGGATGCTGGCTGTGTCGGCGGGAGCCAGAATTCCCCGTGGGGGGAGCCAGCGCCCGTCAGTTTCGACCACGACCATCGGTCTCACAGTGAGATGTGAGGGGTCGGCGATCACGTTGTATACGCCGACTGCCACGCAGTACCCGGTGCGCTGGCACGCCACTGACGACAATTGGTCGCCGCCGTAGCGCGGAGTCGGCTTTGCGGGCGGGCTGATCTGCGTTGGCATCTGCCACCGCCCGCTTGCTTCGGTGACAATCATCGGCATTTCGCCGAATCGCGGAGTGTAAACGCTGCCCACAGCCAGGCAATCCCCGGGCGCGCTGCAAGTGACCCCATTGAGGCTGGCAATTCTGTCGTTGGCCGACTGCGGCAGGCGCGTCGCGGGCGTCCACCGCCCGTGGAAATTTTCAGCGACGAAGCCATATGTGGGGCCCTTCGAAGTTGTGTAGGTTCCCACCGCCACGCACGGGCCGGACGCCACGCACGCAAGCCCATTGAGCTGCGATGACGTCCCGCCGGGAATGATCAGCGCTTGGGCACGCGCCCATTTGCCGCGGGTGTAGGTGACGGTGAAGGCGTCTGGGCTGTGGGGCGTGTTGGTAAAGAAGGTTCCGCCCGCGACGCAGCGGGCGGCGCTGCGGCAGCTGATTGCCGTCAAGGACGCGTCGGTCGCGGCTGCAGGAGCGGGGATGCGGAAGGTCCGCCAGTTAGTCGTCCGGGCGAACGAGATGCGCGGAGTGACGCCAGGCGCGGTGTTGCTGGACCTCGCCGAGGTCGTGCACGCGGCCGCGGCCAGCGCCAGTCCCCAGGCAAGCGCGGCCGCCTGCACAGCGCGGAGCTTCGCTCGGCGCAGGCCCATACCGCGGCTGACCCGCACGTGAGTCCGTTCTCGAGGTCTGCAAGCCCGGTGGCGACAAGGACACATTCTGGCATATCGGGGCACATCCCCGGGCGACCGCGGCACCAGCCGACCTATTGGCCGCCCTGGCAGCCTCCGAGGGTCCGCCGGTGTTGCGACGAGACTAGAACCTGCCCGCTGGCCGGGAGGACAAGATCGGCTGTAGCCGGTTACCCTGTCTGAGCCGATTTGCGCCTCTTAGGGAGGGACTGTGCGCCGAGCTTTCGCTCTCTGCCTGGCGATGTGTTTGGCGGCAGCAGTCGGCTGCGGCACCGTTCGTGTCGGTGCTCAGGGGCAATCCCAGGGCGCCTCGGCGGTCGTCGCCGGCCCGGGCCAGACCCTGCCGGGAACCAAAGTGCCCTGGAAGCGGGTCGGGCCAGGTTGGGCGCTGGCACAAGATGACCTCATGTCGGACCGGCCGTCGCCGGACCCGGCCGGCTCGACCGTGCTGTACCTTATCGACCCGCGCGGCGGCAGGTACCGGCTCTTCTCCTGGCCGGCGAAGGAACTAAGGCGCCACGGCACGCTCACGGCGTGGTCGGCGGACGCTCAGCGGGCGCTGTTCATCACGGGTCTCACGGGCAAGCATCCTCACGAGGTCCTCCAGCAGCTTGATCTGCGGACCGGGAAGGCCACCGGCTTCACGCTCCCTGGCCAGTCGCTGGTGATCGGCTACGCCCGGCCGGGCAGCGGGCAGATCCTCGCGGAAGGCAGTTTCGACTCGGCGACCGGCAGGGCGACCCTCATCCGCTATGACCTGAGCGGCCGGCCACGGGGAACATCTGGCGGGCGCCGGGGCTCGGCAGCGTTGTCTACTCCCCGGACGGCCGGGAACTGGTCACCGCCAGTTACGGCTCGCTCGTGCTGCTCAGCAGTGCCGGAGGTCTCGATCCGCCATCTGCGGTCTCCGGCCCTGTGCGGTGCCGTGCGCTGGTGGAACAGCGCGACCGTTCTCGCCTCGTGCGCGGCAGCCGAATCCGACGCTTCCCGGATGTGGCTGATCCCGGTCAGCGGAGCCAAAGGGCGGGCGCTCACGCCGCTGCGTTCCGGGCAGGGCGCCGACCAGGGCGACAACAACCTCTACCAGCTGCCCAGCGGCACCTACTTGAACGCTCTCGGCCCCCATTGCGGGAACAGCATCGTCGTCCGCCAGGAACCGCACGGCGTTGTGAAGAAGTACGCGATCCCGGGAGATGGCGATGCGGTCATCGAGACCGCGACCTCCCGCCGGCTCCTGCTCCAGGAAGATCCAGGCTGCTCCGGCCCCTTCCCCGCGTCACTGGCCTGGTACGACCCCGTCACAGGCCGACAGGCGATCGTCGTGCCTGCTGCCCGCGGTGATGTCGGCGTGATTGCCGTCATTCCCTACTACCAAGAAGGCCAGCGTTAGCGCTGATGAGGGCTGACCGCAGGAGTTGCGGTGCGCGACAGCAGTTGCAACGATGCCACTCACATCAAAAACGGATTTGGGGTATCTGTGCTGCTATCGGCTCGGTCTGCTATGGCGGCCGCGGGTGTCATGGCTGCCGCTGCGGGAGCGTTGCCTGCGACCGCTTCCGGGTTGCCAGCGGCGCATGCCGCTGCCGGGTGGTCAGACTCCGGCCAGGCAGCATTCGGTGCGCCGGTGACTAACGGGGCCGGGGCGCTCTCTTCGATCGCGGGTATCGTGCTGGGTGCAGGTGACCGGCCGGTGCGCGGGGTGTGCGTGGTTGCGCGCAGGCTGGGCGGTGCGCGGGACGGTATCGCTGCTGCCGCTGCCGGGCGCACGGGAGCTGGCGGCCGGTATGCGCTGGCCGGCCTGGGCCCTGGTACCTACACCGTCAGCTACCGGGACTGCGCCGAGCCGGGAATGTACTTCGAACAGTGGTCGGGACGCGCGGGCCTGGCATCGGATGCCCGTCCGGTGTTGGTCGGCCCGGCCGAGCAGGTCCGGCTCGCCGCTGTCCGCCTGCGCCCAACGCGTCAGGCTGCGTTCATTGCCGCCTCCGCGGCGCGATGGCGGCACCTCGTTGCCGCCCGCGTTCGTCTCCCGAGTGTCTCGGGCACCGTCCGGAGTAAGGCAGGCAAACGCCTGGCGGGCATTTGCGTCTACGTGTACCCGAAGGCGAACTACTTCGCGGGGGTCGGCGTGGCCACCCGGCGGGATGGCTCCTACCGTCTCGCTGGCCTGCTGCTGCCGGGCAAGTACCTGGTGCAGTTCACGGCTGGCTGCCGGAACGACGGGAACTACGCGCCGCAGTACTGGAAGTTCGCTGCCAGCCCGGGCCGGGCCACGGTGCTGCGCCTGCGCTCGGGTCAGCACGCGACTGGCGTCAATGGCCGCCTGAGTCGCGGCGGCGTGCTGTCGGGCACGGTGCGGGCGGCCGGGACCGGGACTCCGCTAGCGGGAGTCTGCGTCTTTGTGACCTCGGTCAAGCCGGACGGCCTGTATCAGCTCCGCGCTATCACGGCCGCGGACGGCCGCTACTCGCTGAAGGCGATGGCGACCGGCCGGTACCAGATGCAGTTCCAGCCGGACTGCGGCAACACCGGCAACTATCTTCCGTTCTTTCCACGCGGGACCGCGCAGGTCACCGCGGGCAAGACGACCGGCGGCGTGGATGCGAGCCTGCAGCCGGGGGCGGCGATCAGCGGTGTGGTCACCGGGCCGGGTGCCAGTCCGCTCGCCGGCATCTGCGTGTTCGACGACAGCAACTTCGCGGTTGCGCAGACCGGCGCGGACGGCTCCTACTCGATCACGCGGCTCGGCGCCGGGCCGAATTACCTGGCCTTCGAAAACGGCTGCGGCAACCGCGGCAGCTATGCACCGCTGTACTACCCCGGACAGGCAAATCCCGCGGCCGGTGTTCCGGTCAGGCTGGCATCCGGCCAGGTAAAAACCGGCATAAACGCCAGCTTGTCGCCCGGCGGCAAGGTCACCGGAGTGGTCACCAGCACCGCGGGGCAGCCGCTGCAAGGGGTCTGCGTCGCGGTTATGCCGCCGAGCGCGCTGGAGCCTGACAATCAGAACCTGTTCATCGCGTACAACGGCGAGATCCCCTTCTTCTCCACGGCTCGCACGCACGCTGGCGCCTACCGGATCGCCAACCTGGCGCCCGGGCTCTACTACGCCGTATTCGGCCCGTGCGGCGGGGCCAGATATCCGCCGCAGTGGTTCAAGGACCAGGGCGCGTTCGGCCGCGCCAGCCTGATCTCGGTCAGCGCCGGGGCCGTGACCGCCGGTATCGACGCCGTGCTGCCGCCCACCGGAACGATCAGCGGAACGGTCACCGACGGCACCGGGCGCGTCCTCAGCGGTGTATGCGTCACCACTTACAACGAAGCCGGGCAGGACTGGATAACCATCAGGCAGGCACTGTCACATCGCGGGACCTATCGGATCAGCGGACTGGCGCCTGGCCGCTACACGGTCCTGTTCCGCGGCTGCGCCCTGCACAGTACCTTCGCTGCCCAGTGGTACCCAGCCGCGGCAGGCGAGCCGGCGGCCCGGGCGGTGCTGGTCAGATCCGGCCGCGACACGACCCGGGTCAACGCCGCGCTCGGCCGGGGCGGCTCGATATCGGGCCGGGTCATCGATGCCGTCACCGGCAAGCCGCCGCGGTTCTGCGGGGTGGTCGGCGCGGTGGACCCGGCCGGTACCTTCATGGGCGGCGCCTTCGTCGGCAAGGATGGCCGGTATCGCATTGCCCACCTGCTTGCTGGCCGGTACACGCTGCAGGCTTGCGGCTTTGGAGTGGTGAACAAGGCGAACGTGGTGGTCAGGGGAACGCGGCCGACCGCGGGCGTCACGATCGTGCTGCCCGATACGGGCTCGCTGGCGGGGCAGGTGCTCGACAGCACGGGGACTAACCCGGAGGCGGGAGTCTGCGTGACCGCGTTTCCCAGGACCGGGCCAGGCGTCGTCGCGGTGGCCGCGACCAGACGCAATGGCCAATGGAGGCTGACTGGCCTCGATCCGGGCAGCTACCGGGTGCTGTTCTCGCCCATCTGTATTGCTGGCTTCCCGCAAGTGACACCCCAATGGTTCAACGACAAGCCAGGTCCACTGTCGGCCACGCCGGTAAATGTGGCAGCCGACCGAACCACCGTCGGCATCAACGCCAGGATGGCCGCCCCCGGCAGCATTTCCGGCACTGTCACCGATAAGGCCCACGCCGGCCTGCCGGGGATCTGCGTAACCGCGCTGCCGGAAACCGCGGGCTCGGTCCCGGTCAGCGCCGTCACGGCCGCCGACGGCAGCTTCTCGGCCGCTGACCTGCCGCCAGGCAAATACCTGGTGCGGTTCGGCCCAGGCTGCGGCGCGAGTGGCTACCTGACCCAGTGGTACAGCGGCGCACCCCTCAAGTCGGGTGCCACGCCGGTGACTGTCATCGCAGGCTCGGCCACCACTGCCATCGACGCCACCATGCGGCACTGACGATCAGGACCATGCCGATATCGGGACTGGCGCCTTCAACAACGGTCCTCGTGTGCGTTGTTATCGCTGATCAGCGCCGTCATGGCTGCTCTGGGCGCGGCCGGTATGCGGCCGCCATGTGCTCGAAGGCCATGTTCATGGCGAGTTCCACCGGTCGGGCACTGCGCGTCGTCTGGGCCATGAGCAGTCCGCCCTGCAGCGCGCTCATCATCGTCAGCGCGAGCTCGGCCGGGTCGGCCTGGGCGGCGAGTTCGCCATTGTCACGCATGGCCTTGAATCCGTCGGACAGGTACGACTGCCATTCGGCGAAGCACTGCGCGAGGACGCGACGCGCGGGCTCGGACTGGTCGGCCAGTTCGCCCACGAGTGAGCCGAGCGGGCAGCCCCCGGCACCCTGGGTTGCCCGGGTGGCGGTGACGAAGTGATCGCACCACCGCTGTAGGCCTTCCCACGAAGAGAATTCGTGCAGGTCTGCTGCCTCTTGCGCGGCGATGATCCGGCCGAGCTGGGCCTTGATCACCTCGCGGGTGAGCTCGTCCTTATCGGCGAAGTAGTGGTAAAGCTGCGATTTGCTCGTGCCGGTTGCCGCCATGACGTCGTCCAGGCTCGTGCCGGCGAACCCGCGCTCGTAGACGAGCGAGGCCGCCGCGGCGACGATCCGGGCTCTGGTCGCCGCGCCGCGGGCCGTCAGCCGCCGCGGCGGAGTACCTGCCTTCGTGGCCACGTGTGCAGTGTAGATCGATTGGACTTGCGAGTCCACTTTCTTCTTGGCATGGTGGACCAAGTAGTCCACTAACCGGAAGGAAGCCGATGTCCCGACTGCGCAATGGTCAGCCGTTCCCCTCGCTTGAGGTCCCCGCATTTGGCGGCGGCACAATCTCGCTGCCAGGTGACCTCGCCGGCTCGTACGGCGTCGTCCTGATCTACCGCGGGTCCTGGTGCCCGTACTGCAACGCTCAGCTCGCTGCGTTCTCCCGCGCGTTCGACGCGCTGACCGAACTCGGCGTCAAGGTCGTCGCGCTGTCCGTCGACGACGAGGAGACCTCTGCCGCTCTCGTCGCCAAGCACAGGCTGCGCTTCCCCGTCGGGCACAGCGCGGACGCCGGCAAGGTCGCAGCGGCCACAGGCGCGTACGTCAATGACGACCCGCACTACCTGCAATCGACCGGCTTCGTCCTGGCGCCGGACGGGACGGTCGTGGTCGCGGTGTACTCCAGCGACGCCATCGGGCGGCTCGTCGCCGACGACGTGGCCGGCTACGTCCGCTACCTGACCGAGCACGCCGCCTGACGTGGAGCCATGGTGAGCATGGCCGCGGTGGTGTCCCCCACACCCACCCCCCACCGCGGCCATGGTGGCCCGCGCGGCAGGGAACGCCGGGTGTTCGGCCTGCGCAACGCGATCGGCGCCTAGCGTGGCCACTCTCGGTGACCCGCAGGTCAGGGAGTTCCTCAGCTACGGCACCCGGACCGGCAAGCTCGCCTACCTGGCCCGTAGCGGGCGACCGCTGGTCGCCCCGGTGTGGTTCATCGTCGAAGGCGACAGCCTCGTGTTCAACACGGGCAGCCAGACGGCGAAGGGCCGCGCCCTGGCCCGGGATCCGCGGGCCACCCTGTGCGTCGACCTGGAGGAGCCGCCGTTCGGGTTCGTCCAGGTCCAGGGCGAGGCTGAGCTGTGCCGAGGACCCGGCCGAGTTGCTCCGGGCAGCCACCGCGATCGGCGCGCGGTACATGGGCGCCGAGCGGGCCGACGAGTTCGGCAAGCGCAACGGCGTGCCTGGTGAGCTGGTGGTGCGCCTGCGGCCGGTCAAGGTGGTCGCCAGCTTGGGCCTTACCGTCTGAGGCGGCGGCCTCAATATCTCGGCTGACCGACCCGGCCAACCAACCGGCCTATGCGATCGTGTTCGGTGACCTGGTGCCGCCATAGGCTCGGCACACTGAGCGCCGTTCCGAATGCAGCCTCTGGCCGCGCCGTCCGGCACATGCCACACTTATCAGGCGCTACCGGTCGTTCGGTTGCAAGCTGACCGGGGCCTTCAATCAGCTGGCGAGCAGGGGTTTGCGAAGGCCATGCAGATTATCGAGGTAACGGGCCTTGGGGTCCGGTCGGCCGTGATCACGATGCGCCGCAACGGCACGCCGCTGCGGTTCGTTCTGTTCCCGATGATGCACGTGGCCGCGCCGTCGTTCTACCGCCAGGTTCACCAGCGGCTATCCGCGTGCGACCTGATCGTCGCCGAGGGTGTCCGCGGCAAGTCACGGCAGCTGAGCGCGCTGACGCTCGCCTACCGGTTCGCCCCGCGCTGGCGCCGTAACGGCCTGGAAGAGCAGAACGAGGCGCTGTTGCTGCCGGACGGCATACCGGTTGTCAGGCCCGATGTCACGGCGGCGCAGGCCATCGCCGACCTGCGGACCCTGCCGCGCTGGATGTACCTGCTGCTTCTGGCCGCCGCCCCGGTGATGGGGATGATCTTCGCGGTCCGCGGCCCGCGCGCCTTCCTTGACGAGGACCTAGAGGTCGAGGATCTGCCGAAGACTAACCGCGCGGAGGAACTAGCCGATCACGCGGTTTCCGGCGTGCTGACCGGCCGACGTGATCAGCTCCTCCTCGCTGCGCTCGACGAGATCCACGCCGAACGGCGCGATGACCCGATCGCCGTGGCCGTGCTCTACGGCGCCGGCCACATCCCGGCCGTCGCAGCCGGGCTGATGAACCGCCACGGCTACCGACCTCGCCAAGCCGAGTGGATGACGGTCCTCAGCCAACAGTAGGCGCCGGTTAAGCGAGGTCCGGTTGGTTCGGCGCGGCGCGGGTGTCCGCCCCCGGCTAGCCCGCCGGACGGTTGCGGGAAGAACCTGAGCGAGAGGCGTGTTGAAGAAGGTCACGACATATCGTGTGGGCTGAGCAGACCCGAGCAGAAGGCGGGCTCCGGGCCCGGAGGGGTGAGAGTGATGACCGGCTGGTACACGGAGCGGACGCCGGGCAGATCGGCCAGGGCGGTGATGGCCGTGACGATGCTCGCGCTGTTGCTGGTGGCGGCCGTGCCGCTGGCGCTGCTGGCCGCAGTGGTCATGATGCTGCTGGGGCACGTGGTGGGCGGGCTGGCGCTGTTCGGCGGCTCGGTCCTTGCCGCCGCAGCAGTTGTCGCACTCGCGGGCGTGAGCGGGATGCGGCACTTGCGCAAGCTGATCTCGGCGGGCAGCCTAGGCGTGGTCCGGATGGGCGGCAGCGAGTACACCGATGCCGCAGAGCCGGAGGACAGCCAGTACACCAACCTCGTGCAGCTGGACCGGAGCGAGTACACCGAGCTGCACTGACCTGGCTCTCTCCTGGTTGGCTGCCCGGATCTCATGACGACCGCTCACCGGCGTGGCGGACTTCCAGCATGGGCGTTTCCTGGGGCAGCATGGAATGCGATGCGTCATCGGGTCTCACAGGGTCAGGCGCAAGAGTTCCTGGTTGACAGGTACGGCGCCGCCGGGGAGCTGCGACCCCTCGCAGGAGGGTTCTGGTCTTCGGCCTACTCCTTCTCTCACGCTGGTCGTGAGCTCGTCCTCCGCTTCGGGGGCAATAAGGACTGGTTCGAGGCCGACAGGGCCGCCGTGGCCTTCGCCTCGCCGGACCTGCCGGTGCCCGAGGTCCTCGAAGTCGGCGAAGCCTTCGACGGGGCATACGCCATCTCAGTCCGCTGCTACGGGATCAACCTCGAAGATGTCCGGCCTGACCAGGCAGATGCCGCGGGCCCGATGCTGGCGTCACTGCTCGCAGCGCTGTTCATGGTGCCGAAAGGGTCGGACCTGACGGTTGACTGGCACGGGCGGCCCTCTCGTAGCGACCTCACGTGGCGCGGCTGGCTGTCGGAGCGGCTCGTCGACGACCCGCGCCAGGAGGTTCACGGCTGGCGGGCAGCCCTTGCCGCTGACAGCGGTATCGATCGCGTCTACCGGGCCGCTGAAGCACGTGTCCGCGAGCTGATCGACGCCTGTCCCGAGCGACGCGACCTGATCCACGGAGATCTGCTCCACGCCAACGTGCTGGTTGCTGAAGACGCCGCCCGTCCGAACGCCGTCTTCTCCTGGAAGTGCTCGCTGCGCGGTGACTTCCTGTTCGACACGGCGTGGTGCACCTTCTGCGCTGCCATCTGGTACCCGGGGATCGCGGCCGCCGACCCGTGGGACCGCGTCCGCCGGGAACCCTCGATGCGAGATGACGCCGGCGCCTGGATCGATGCACCTGTCCGCCATCACTGCTACGAGCTGCACATCGGGCTCACGGCCCTGGCCTGGAACACCTGGGTCGGCGATTCCGAAGTGCTACAGCAAGTCGCCGCCCAGCTGGCCGTGGTCCTCGAGCGAGGACCGCTTCCAGCTGATACATGACCCGCATCCGGCTAGCCGAAGCCCTTGAACGTGTCGGAGACCTGCTGCCAGAACTGCATGTGCCCGACCAGGTAACCGATGAAGGGGACGAGAAGGGCCAGGTTCCGCAGAGCGAACCGGCGCCGGATCGAGGCGTCAATCGGCCACTCGGGCGCGTCGTTCAGCTCATTGAAGCGCTCAATCAGCCGCTGCTGGACAGCTGCGTCATCCTGGCTGGGCGGCAGGGCAGGACTGCCTGGCTGACCAGGCGCTCCGGCCGAAAGCAGTCTGTCCGCCTCGGGCAAGAACAGCTGATGCTTCTGGAGGTTCATCTCGTCGTGTGCTGATTTCATGGGGAGGACGAAGACGAGCACCTCGAACAGGATCGCCACGGCCAGCAGGACGAGATAAGGGTCCAGGTAGACGCGGTCGGCAGACCAGAGCGGGCTGGGCCCGCCGAGGGAGAACAGCAGCACCCAGACGGACAGGAAGATGGCGGGCAGGCTCGCGGTCAGGGACTGGAACAGGTAGAAGTCACCGAGTGGCTTGAGGCCGCCCGCGCCGTCGGGGTGACCGGGGATCACCCGCAGGACGAGCTTGTTCCGGCGCAGGCCAGCCCTGCCGATCAGTCGTCCGTAGCTCACCATCCGCCCCAGCCAGGAGCCCGCCACGGCACCGGCCACCGCCTCGAAGAATGTCTCCGCGGCGGCCGGGCCGAGCGCCCAGGCCGGGGCTCCGCCGCCAGCGATGACGGTCCAGACGGAGGTGACCAGCAGAGCTCCGCCGACGCCCGCGGCACTGGCCACCCACCAGCCGCGCCAACCCCGGTTGAGGTCGGTGGCCAGGCCGGCGGCGATGTCGGCCGGCCCGAGCACCCCGCGGTCGCTCAGCCGCCGAAGCGTCCTAGCCAGCATGACGGGCGTGTGGCGCGCCAGTTCCAGGCCGATGAGCAGCACCATCCAGCCCGACAGCAGCAGCAGGTCGATCCTGTGCCCGTAGTGGATGAGCGGTAGCTGGCCGACGAGCAGAACCGGCAACGTGGACCACAGGAGCCAGCGGCCGGAAACAGCCTGGCGTAGCGGCATGCCGGGCACAGCGGGCGTCAGCAGCGTGTAGGTCATGATCCCGACGGCCCAGCCCTGGGGAGTGGAGAGCAGCAGGAAGATCCCGGTGCCTTCGGCGCCAAAGCGGTCGGTGAACCGGCCGAGGGAGGTCAGCCAGGCGAGCGTGGTGAGCAGGCCGGCCGAGGCACTGACGGTTACGATGACCCGCCGAGGATGAGCCCGCGCCGCGGCCCTGATCCAGCCCGACGGCCTTCGCTTGGCCCGGCCCGTCGCGGTGGCGCGCAATCTGAGTACCATCGGACCTCGCTGCCCGGCCGGACGCTGCGTGAAGTTAGCCCATTGTAATGGTGGTTCGCCGTTCCGTATTGGCGTCGAAGCAGCAATCATCAGATTTCAGCATGGAGTATGATAATCGCTCTATTTGCAGCTCGGCAATTCGTCACATGAGAAGCGTTCTGGTTGGCCGGAGGGCGGCCTGGCCAAACTGGTCAATCCAACCGGTTGCGGTCGTTATGGAGGGGGCTGATACTAATAGCGCTCGCCCTACTTCATCGGCTCGGTCTCGCATTCCCCCGCTGCGCCAAACTGGAGATGGGCGCGCCGGATCGTTTTCTGGCTGGAGGGTGGTGGGCGGGCAACTCCCGGAACGTATGGCCAGCATTCCGCCTGGCTTGGGCCCAGGATCGCGCGTGGCCGGCTATCTGCTCGAGGAGGAGGTCGGCTCGGGAGGCATGGCGACCGTCTTCCGCGCGGTCGACGAGGGGCTCGGACGGCGTGTAGCGGTGAAAGTGCTCGCCCCGGCATTGGGCTCGGATGCCTCGTTCCGGAAGCGGTTCATGCGCGAGTCCCGGGCCGCTGCCGCGGTCGATGATCCGCACATCGTCCCGGTCTACGAAGCCGGCGAGTCCGGCGGGGTGCTGTTCATCGCGATGCGGTACGTACCAGGCCACGACGTCCGGACACTGCTCGCTGAGCGGGGGCCGCTGCCGTCCGCGCAGGTCGCGGCAATCATCTCGCAGGTGGCCTCGGCGCTGGATGCGGCCCACGCGTCCGGGCTGGTGCACCGCGACGTCAAGCCGGCGAACATGCTGCTTGACGTGACCCCAGGCCGGCCCGATCACGTGTACCTGTCCGACTTCGGGCTGGCCAAGGCCGCCCTGCAGTCGGCAGCGCTGACAGCGCAGGGCGAGTTTCTGGGCACCCCGTCCTATGTCGCGCCCGAGCAGATCCTGGGCCGGTCCGCGGACGGCCGGACCGATCAGTACGCCTTGGCCTGTACCGCGTTCGAGATGCTGACCGGGCACCCGCCGTTCGAACGGGAGCACTGGACGGCGGTCATCTTGGCGCATCAGCAAGCCGAACCGCCGAAGCTTGCCGCCTTGCTACCCGGGCTGCCGCACGCTGCGGACTCGGTGCTTGGGCGGGCTCTGTCTAAGGCGCCCGATGGGCGGTATCGGACCTGCACAGATTTCGCCGAGTCGCTGCGCGCCGCACTGGGCATCCCGCCGTATCACTCCGTGCCCGGTCAGAACTTCGCCGGGCCCATGAGCGGCGTTGGCATCCCCAGGATGCGGACAAGGTCGGTTATGCCAGGCGGCGGCGTCGCCCGGCGCCCGCTGCACGTCATCCTGCTGGCCGATTGCTCAGGATCGATGACAGGGCCCAAGATCCAGGCACTTAACTTCGCCATCGGCGACATGCTCCAGCACTTCGCATCGTTTGAGCGAGAGCAGGATAAGAGTGTTCTGATCAGGGCTATCGCCTTTGCCGACGAGCCGCGCTGGCATATCGAGGAGCCCATGCCGGCCGCGACCATGCGGTGGAAGGCGCTGTCGGCCACCCGGGGCGGCAGGACCAACATGGCTCCCCTGTTCCGCATGCTGGCACAGGTGCTCACCGCAGACCAGGCAAGCAGGGGTTTGCGGCCGGTACTTGTCCTGGTGACGGACGGACTTCCCACCGATCACGAGGCCGACCTCAAC
The DNA here is from genome assembly GCA_963720595.1 of uncultured Actinomycetota bacterium. Lineage (GTDB taxonomy): Bacteria > Actinomycetota > Actinomycetes > Streptosporangiales > Streptosporangiaceae > Chersky-822. Next base: position 78,593 of record CAVRFY010000003.1, read on the forward strand.
TCCAGCCTGCAGGAACTGCTGGCGGTCCCGGCGGCTCGCGACGCCCTCCGCGTCGCCATTGCCATCGGCGACAACGCGCGCTCAGACGCCCTTACCAGGTTCATCGGCAACTCCAACCTTCCTGTGCTGGTCGCCGGAGACGTCGAACAGATCGCAGATCAGCTCTATCGGGTGTCGGTCTGGGTCACCCGAGCCAACAGCAGGTCCGGTAGCGCTCTGGATCGCGAGGCGACCGAGCTCGGTCCCGTTATCGACGACGTGGTGGTGTGATCGGTGGCCGAACGTGGCCAGGACACTGGCCCGGCCGCCGCCGACGGAACCGCGACACAGTGGGAGATATACGCTGCCAGCGTGATCGGCGCCGATCACCGGCGGGAAGACAGACCCAATCAGGATGCCGTCGCGCTCAAGCGCTTCGGATCGCCCGGCCCGGGCAGCCTGGTCGTGCTGGCCGTGGCAGACGGGCACGGTGACGCCCGCCACTTCCGCAGCGACCGGGGGTCCAAGCTCGCCGTAGCCGCCGCGATCGCCGCGGCGGGGACCTGGGCGGCTAGCATCCCGGTCGGCGCTATGCCATCCCGGGAAGTCGCCGGCCAGCTGGTCTCAGACATCGTCACGCGATGGCGCGACGCCGTTCGTGCCGACCTTGCGGAAGACCCGGTCGGGAGCAGGCAGGCCAGAGCAATCCGCAAGGACGACCCGCCCGAGATTCCGTACGGGACGACGCTTCTGCTCATCGCTGCCCGGGCTGACGTCGCGGTGCTCGCCCAGATCGGCGATGGCGATATCTTCCTGGTCGGCCACGATGGGCGCCTCATCACCCCGGTGCCCGGCGACCCGCGGCTCGACGGAACCCAGACGACCAGCCTGTGCCAGCCCGACGCGGTCTCTGCCTTCCGCGTGGCGCTGGCGAGCCTGGCCAGGACGCCCGTGTACGCGATCTTCGCCGCGACCGACGGCTACGGCAATGCCCAGGCAGAGCCGGACTGGAAGGCCAGGTGGGCCGCCGATCTGGTCGGCCTCGGCCGCAGGTACGGCGCCGGCTGGATCGGCGAGCAACTCCATGAATGGGCCGCGGCTTGCGCCTCGTCAGACGGCAGCGGAGATGATACGACCGCCGCGCTCGCCCTCAATCCCGCAGCGACGGCCGCCCGGCCGGCGCAGGCCACCTGGCTGGCCCCGGCCGGCCAGCCGACCCTTGCAGCCCAGCCGACCCTTGCCGGCCAGCCGACTCTCGCCGCCCAGCCGACCCTCGCCGCGCAGCCGACCCTCGCCGCGCCGCCCCCCGCCGCGCCGCCAAGTCGGTGGCATGCCGACTCCGCGTCGGCGGGGAACTCCGGCGGCCGGTTCATGTCCTCCTCGCTGCCAGCCAGGACGCGGTGGTGGCTGGTCGGCGCCCTCGCGCTGGCAATCGCTGTCGCCGTGTACGTGCTCTTCATCGCACCGTCGCCCGGGCCGGCTCACCCGAAGCCGTCGCCGACGCTCATCCGCACGTCGAGCCCGACCCCGACCCCGAGCCCGACCCCGACGCGCACGCACACGCGCAGCGCACGCGCACGCCAAGCGCCGCGCCAACCAGTCCCTCAGATGGGCGGCAGCCGACCAGCAAAGCCGCGACGAAATGACACCCGCAATGACGACTCTCAGGACTGGCGACCTCATCCGGATGAGGTCGGCTGACAATCAGCTTCAGGTGGGCGAGCGGATCGGCCGTGGGGGTCAGGGAACGGTCTTCCGTACCGAGATAAACGGGCGTCAGATGGCCGTCAAATGGTACCCGCTCTCGAACAACCACCTCTTCGACGAGAAGATGCAGGCCAGCCTGACCAAGCTGGTGAACGACGGCAGGCCCGCCAGCGCGGCGTTCATCTGGCCAATCGACATGGTGTCGAGCCCTGGGCGCGAAGGCTTCGGGTACATCATGCCGATGGTGGAGAGCCGGTTCATTACCTGCTTCCAGATGATCTCCGACACCGCGACCGAGACTCCCCACTTCGACATCATGATCAAGATAGGCCTCAACCTGGCCGACGCGTTCGCCTCGCTGCACGGCAAGGGATTGTGCTATCGGGACATCAGTTTCGGCAATTTGTACGTGGACCCTACGACCGGCGATGTGGCGATCATCGACAATGACAACGTCGGCACGACTGGCGGCGAGGCCTTTGTCAGGGGGACGCCGGATTTTATGGCCCCCGAAGTCATGCTGGATGAGGCGCCGCCGGGTACCGAGAGCGACCTGTACTCGCTGGCCCTTTTCCTCTTCTATCTCTTCTGCCATGGCCATCCGCTGAAGGGTCAGGCAGTCGAGAACTCGTACAATTCGCAGGAGCGAGACGAGTTGACGGACGACGAGCTGCTACTGAAGCACTTCGGCCACCGGCCGGTGTTCGTCTTCGATCCGGCTGACTCATCAAACCGGCCAGTGCCCGGTGATCCCATCGAGGCCTGGTGGAAGATCTATCCGCGATTCTTCCAGGATCTTTTCATCAGGTCCTTCACCACGGGTCTGAAAGAAGCGACGCTCCTGGGACGGCTAACCGAGGGGGTGTGGCGGAAGGCGCTGCACCGGCTCTCTGATTGCGTCTGGGAATGCGACAACGCTACCTGCCAGGCCGGCCTGCTTTTTGACGCCAGCGACCTGCACAAGGCCTGCTGGCGATGCGGCCAGGTGCCGGCGGCGCCGTTGCTGTTGACCACGCCGAACACTGAGCTGGTGCTCTGGCACGGGGCCGTGCTTACCGGCAGGCAGCTGTTGCTGCCCGGCCGTCAGGACGAGGCGATCGCGGAAATGAGCCTCGACAGCCGGTTCCCCGGCGCAGTGCTGCTGCGGAACCTGACCGATCGGGCCTGGGAACTCCGCGTGGCCGGGGAGGAACCTAAGCAGGTCAGGCCCGGCCAGCGGCTGCTGGCCCGGCCGATGACGCTCACCATCGCCGGAAAGCCGACCGCCATCATGCGGGCCGGTACGAAAGAGGCGGCGTGAGCGGCGGAACGAGCGAAGGACGGCGACCCGGCCCTAATGCCGGTCTCGCCGCGAGCAGGATGGAGTGACGATGCAGCAGACTTGGGATCCGAGCGGCGAGGCAGGGGCAGCGCTCACGCGCGCGGTAGAGGGCTTCGGCTCCCAGGTGCTCGGGCGGGCCGACATGCTCACCGGGCTGCTGGAAGACGATGTGCCGCACTTGCCGCGCGAGGTCGCGCTGCTGACGGCGGCCGCCAGGTCAGGGACGTCCGAACGGCTGACCGAACGCGTGCAGCAGGGAATCCAGCCAGATCAGGCGGTCTCAATGGCTGCCTCGGACATGGCAACCCGCACGGCGATGGACGCCTCAGGCGCCCAGTGGGCGGTCGGCGAGTTCGCCCGGGTGCTCGGCCATCCGGTCCAGGGCAGCACCATCCCAGCGCCCACCAGGCCGGTTGAACCATGGGCCAGCACACAGCTAGCTCCGCCGCAGGTGCCGGCCACTGCCGCCGCTGCGGTACTGGCGGGACCTGAGCCGACAGTGATCGCCGCGGGGGAAGCACCGCCAAGCCGGGGACTCGCCGGAACAGCCGCCGTGGCCACCGGCCTCGCCGGCGTGCTAACGCTTTCCTGGCTTCTGGCGGATTTCTCGGGAGCCTTCGAAGTGGTCACCTTGCTCCAGAACATCGTGCTGCTAGTCGCGTCCGTCGCGGCGGCGATCTGGGTGGCACGAAAGGCGGGACGCGGCGCCGGGTTTGCTGCGGTATTCGGCATTACGGCGGCTGGCATCTCGGGTGCCATCTACTACCTGGCGTACGTGGGCTCGATCGATTACCTCTCCTCGAGCCGGGACCGGGCGCTGCATGTGGCCCTGGCCCTCTTCCTGGCGGCCACCGCGATCGCGGCGTGCCTCGCCCTGGCCGGCCTGGCCCGCGGCCATTACTTCGCACGGCACAAGGCCGGGGCGGCGGCGAGGGTGACGGCTCTGGCGGGCGTCGGTTTCGCGCTAGCGAACATCATCCCGCAGCAGAGTTATGAGGGCAGTTCTTATGGCATCTTCAACGCGTTGAACATCAATGGCTCCCGGACCCTGTGGGGCATCATGTTCATCGTGCTGGTGGCCCTGGCGCCATTTCTCGGTCTCTTCATCCCACGGCCAGACGTCCGCCGGGCAATGTTGCTAGGATGGCTGGCTTTCGCGCTAGCCTGGCAAATCTCGTGGAACCCGGTGGGTTTCGAGACGGCCGCGCCCGGCCTGTATGTGACCTGGATCCTCTGGCTCGTCGTGCTGGCCGGGACAATCGTCAGCGCAATCCGGCGGCCAGCCGCCCAGCCGGCGACGCGTGTGTGATGGAGCATGAAAGATCCTTGGATCTCAACTGCCTCCCCAGGTTGAACTGTGCAGCGCGATGCGGTCGCGGCACCCGGGCTTGGGCGGGGGGATCAGCGTTGTCGCCGGGCACGGCTTCAGGGTCATTGGCGGCAGCGGGATCCGGTTGAAATTGAAGTCATTGAACAGGTTGCCCAGGATCGCCACGTCCTCACGGACGATCGGGCGCGGATCGGGGCGGCCGTCGGTGGCCGGGTCGAGCCGCGCGCCGTTCATGAAGTCATCCTCGATGAACTTCAGGTACGCGTCGGACGACAGGATCTGGTGGTCGACGTGGCCGGACTTGGCATACGGGCTGATCACCAGGGCGGGCACCCGGAAGCCGTAGCCCTGGCCGTCGACGCGGGGCGGCCGAACATGGTCGTAGAAGCCACCCCAGTCATCCCACGTCAAGAAAATCGCGGAGGACTTCCAGTCCGGGCCCCGCATCACCGCGTTGATCAGCCGGGTCGTGAAGGCCTGACCCGTGCTGATCAGCGCCGGGCCGTGCTCGCTGTCCCGGAAGTCTGGCGCGACCCATGCCACCTTCGGCAGCGTGCCGGACTTCGCCTGCCGGTAGAACATCGTCAGCGGGCGGATCCTGCCCAATTGGCCGTCCTTATGCACATCGGTGAACCCGGGCAGCGGATCAAGGTGCACCGATACGCCGTGCGGGTTGCCGAGCGAGACGGTGACCGCGCCGTGATCAAGGTAGTAGCCCCAGGACACGTGGTGCCGGTGCAGGAGCCAGGTGATGTCGGTCCAGGCGAACGGCGTCTGCCGGTCGGGCAATCGCTCCGGCGGCATGTCGGTGCCGCGACAGCTCATCGGGTCGCCGGTGCGGGCGCACTTGGCCGACCAGCCGGATACCTCATACAGGTGTGACGGCAGGCTCCACGACCCAGGCGCCTCGAACATGTGGTCCTGCAGCACGAAGTTCTTCGCGTACGCCCAGTAGTTCGGAATATCGCCGCCGAGGTGGTAGCCCATCACATCGGTGCGGCACCGCGCCGGGCTGGGCTGGCACAGCATCTGGTCGGCCTCGGCGACGAAGCCGTCCATATTCCCGCCGTTGTAATCACCCCTGAACGGCGCCTCGCCATGCGGGTTGTTCCCGTTGCTGTCCTGGTGGTCCGCCCACGGCGTGCGGCAGCCGACGTTGCGCGGGTCGGGCAGGCAGACGCCGGCGGGAATGCCGTCGGCGCCTGGGTATTCTCCGAAATAGGAATCGAAAGACCGGTTTTCCTGCATGATCACGATGACATGCTTGATCTTGTGAATGCCAGGTTCCCTGACTTCGGGCCGCGCTTTCGCGGAAACGCTGACGACCACGACGCAGAGACCGACGGCCGCCGTAACCCCCGCCACCCGGAGCGACTTCCTCACGCCGCCCGGACGTATTGGCCAAGCAGGGTACTCACCGCTCACGTCGGCTGGGCTCAGCTCCCAGCCGACAGGATCGTTCCGTGCTCCAACGGCGCCGATTCCGGACTCGCCCTGCCCCTCGGCAGCACCGGCCAATTCGAACGTCGCAGACGGCGGCTCGTCGTAGCTCTCGACATTCCCGTCCCTGACAAGCTTCGTGGGGCGACCCGCAGAGAAGTAACGCGCCTCGTGCAGCCGGAACGGATCCTCGAACCAGCCCTGCATGATTCCGGTCGCCATGGCCAGAGTATTGACGCGTGCCGAAGCTCAGCGCAAGCCCGGCAATATGGCTTGATTGGGGACTAGTCGCGCTATTAGGCTTCGGCTTCAGCCCCACCGCGACGGCGAAACGGCCAAGGAGCAGAAATTGCCGCGATTGCGTTTCCTCACATTGGTCGGCTCGACGATGGCCACGGCATTGTTCGCGCTCCCTGCGACCGCCGCCACGGCGAGCCCGGTGCCGCGGCTAGCCCGGGCGGGCGTCGTAGCGTTCCCAGCGGCCGGTGGCCACGACGACAACTTCAACAGCGACTCGTGCACGAGCGTCACGTTCTGCATGGCAGTAGGCGCCTTCAGCCCGGGTCGTCGCACGGTGGGCCTGTCGGAGATGTTGAGCGGAGGCAACTGGGTCACTGAACCCGTTCCTATCCCATCGCGGGCCCCGAATGTCTTCGCCAATGAGGTCTCCTGCGGCTCGCCAACTAGTTGTCTATTCGTCGGGGACCACTATCTTCGGGGTCATCCGCCTCGAACCTCGCCGAGGCCTGGAACGGTTCCTCCTGGCGGATCGTCACGATGAGAAATCCGCCGTTTACCGCCTTCTCGGGCCTCGACGATGTTGCCTGCCCGACCGCCGGATTCTGCCTGGCCGTGGGCTTCGCCGGGACCGGCCGCCGTTTCCAGGACACGGCCTATACCTGGAAGAACGGCACCACCTGGCACCGGCTCGCGGTGCCCAAGCCCCGCGGCGCGCGTAACAGCGAGCTCGGCGGGCTGGCCTGCGCCGACGCGGCCGACTGCATGGCCGTGGGCAACTACACCAGCGCGACCGGCCACAACCTGCCCTTCGCAGCAAGCTGGCGCGGCGGCCAGTGGACGCTGCTGACCACGCCGGCCGTCGGCAGGCAGCGCTCCACGACCTTCCAGGGGATTTCCTGCCCGACGGCCACGCAGTGCATCGCGGTCGGCGTCACCGTGGACAACACCAGCCACCGGTTCTACCACGCCTTCGCCGAGGTCTGGAGCGGCGGCAAGTGGCGAGTATCAACTCTGCGACGGCCGCCGTCGGTCTTCCTCGGCGCCTCGTGCCCGGTCTCGAACCGCTGTTTCGCCTCTGGCTACACCTTCCCAGCAGGCAGTACATTCGCGCACCCGCTGATCGAGACCTGGAACGGCCGGACCTGGGCGACCCAGCGCCCGGTCCCAGACCCCGCACCCCACTCCGGCGACAGCCTGCAGCACGTGTCCTGCTTCACTCAGTTGTTCTGTGAGGCGGTCGGCTACAGGTTCGTCCCAGGCGTCTCCAACAGCGACCAGACATTGGCCGAGATATGGAACGGCCACCACTGGACGGTGCAGACCACGGCCAACCCGTAGCGCTCGAAGCTATCGGGACCGGGCCTGCGGCGAGCGAATCTGTTAACTAGTCCGGGTCGCCGGGCGGCCCGGAGGCTCGAGCGAGACGAGGGTGCCGGTCGCGCACTGGTCGCGGCGACTTGATCCGGGCGCATGCTGCGCCGGCATGCGCCGGTCTATTTCCGTTCGTTCGGGACTTCTTCGGCGCACAGGTGCAGATCCCGCCGATCACGAATGGTGACTCTTGTCGCATGGATCATCGTGGCCAGCGCCTGGCTGTGCCTATGCTGCCGGAGTGCGACCGCTGCAGGAGTTGCCTGATCTTCCGCTGAATGGCTCGTTGCTGGGTTTCCTGCGCAGCCAGGCGAGCCTGCCGGCCGGGCCTGCTGACGCTCTGGGTGCCTGGCAGTTGCACACCCACCCGGACCTGATCGACCGGCTGTGCGAGCTGGCCCCGGGCTGGCCGCTGACCGCCGCTTACGGGGTTCCGCTGCTGGCTGCCGAGGGCGTCGCCGCGGTAGTCGCGCTCGGCACCGGCTGGCTGGGCGTGCGGATCGATCATCTGCCCGCCGGCATCGAGGCCCTGGAGCCGGCTCCCGCATGGACATTCGCCGGGGGTGACTGGCACATCGTTAATCCGTGGCAAAGCCAGCTTTCGTCGGCAGACGGCACTCGCGTGCTCCGCGGCCTGGTCTCAGGGGCGCTGGGTTACGCGGCCGGCCTTGCCGGCCATCGGCCTCAGGACCGATCTCGCTCACGCCGCTAAACCGTCCTGGGTTGATCCGCATCTTCCTGGTTGGGAAGGACGGCGCAATGCCGAGCAAGTACGACCAGGGGACCAAGGCGAAGGCGATCTGAACCCTTGAAGCCGTAGAGAAAGTTGTCACCGGGGTCGCGCCAGGTACCGCTAGGCTCTGGGGCGTGATCGTCGGTGCGCTCCTTCTAGGGTCAATGGCCGGCGTACTGGTGGAGTTGGCGTCAGGGTGGCTCAACAGACGGCAAGGCAAGTTGCCCTATGACTGGATGCTGCGGCTGGCGGTAGTACTAGCACTGTGGGTATGGTCGCCGCGATATGACGAAGTTCCTGTGGCAGTTGCCACATATGCAGTGGCCGTTGCGGCCTTGACTGCGCGTTATCGCCGCCTGGGAACGGGAACTAGGGAGGACTGACCTTTTCTAGAAATCGCCTTGGAAGACCTGGCTTCACGGCCCCGCGCCGCGCTAGTGGACCTCGCCCAGGGCGCTAACTGAGATGTAATCCGTCGTGCTGGCGAATGGCTGGGTTGGAGTCACTCGCCCACACGGTTGCCGAATGCACCCGCTCCGAACTCGATGCAGCCAACATGTGTGGCACGACCGTGGCAGGGACAGGCGCGATTTAGGGGCGCGACTTGCCGCCGAGGGTCCAGATCGGGCCTTGACCTGCGAAGATGCGAAGCCCCGAGCAGGACTCGAACCAGCGGCCTGCTGCTTAGGGGGCAGAACCAAACGGCTGCCAGGCGGTGCCGAGCAGGGCCTGACGTGCCGCCTACCTGGGACGACATGAGCTTGGACGCGCTCAGCAGTCGCCCTAGCGGCATAGATCCGGGGGCTCCTGGTCGATGGCGACATAGGCGAACGCCCGGAGGGCTGCCTCGCGCGTTTCGCAGTCTTGAGCTTATGCTCGAGGGCTGTCGTCCGCGATGAGCCAGCTCTGCAAGGCGATCCACGGCATGCGCGGCCAAGCCTGACCGACCGCGGCGACCTGAGAGGTACCCGTGCCCCTGTTCGAGATGACGGGCGAGGAGCTTGTCGAGCACAAGCCAGAGACGTTCGCTCACTTGGCCATCAGGGAACGCGAGGGCCTGCAGCGCGTCCTGCGCGATCACATCAAGGTGCTGGGAGATGACCTGCTGGTCATCTCCGAGGAGTTCGGAAACTGGGAAGACGCGCGGCGTCGCATCGATCTGCTCGCGCTCGCAGCCAGGCCGGCTCGTGGTCATCGAGCTGAAGCGCACCGAGTCCGGCGGCCACATGGACCTGCAGGCGCTACGTTACGCGCTCTATGACATTCGACCAGGTCACCGACGCTCACGAGGCATATCTGGCCAAGCGCGAGATGCTAAGCGTGGCGGTAGAGGCAGCGGACCGCATCAGGAAGTTCCTCGGCGCCTCAGGCGACGAGGAACCCGAGATCTCCACGACCGCCCGAATCGTGCTCGTCGCGCAAGACTTCTCGCGCGAGATCACCACGACCGTTCTGTGGCTGAACCGGTTCGAGGGGATGGACATCCGCTGCGTGCGCCTGGTGCCGTATGCGCTCGGCGGCAAGAATTACCTGGACATCGAGCAGGTCATCCCGCTCCCCCAGGCGGCGGACTACCAGGTGAGGATCAGCAGGAAGGACCAGCAGCAGCCGGGCGGCGGGGCCGGCGGATCGGACTGGACCCGGAACCAGATCCTCGTGGACGGCCAGCCGGGCCCGGCCCAGCGCAAGCGGCAGGCCGTCCTGACGATGATCCAGCAGCTCCACCAGCGCGGCGTCCCCATGACCGCCATCAGCGCGATCATGCCGCCCTCACGGCTGCGTGTCATCGGCGGCGAGCTGCACGACCCCACGACGTCGCCGCGGCCATGAGCACGGCCGGCGTCAGTGACCCCGGACGCTACTTCACCGAAGCCCCGATCACTGAGAATGGCAGCACCTACATCCTGACCAAGATGTGGGGACGCGGCACCGTGCCCGCGCTCACCGCGCTACGAGACCAGTTCCGCGAATCCGGCGTGAGCTTCCAAGCCGAGGCCTGACCCGCCAAAGAAACCAATCTCCAGGCACGATCAGACAGCGGATACGGTGCATGTGGCCAGGGCCACCCCTGCGCGCAGGGCGCCTCGGCCATCTGCAGGGCCGGGCGATCACGCTTGGTGATAGTCCGATTAGCTCGGCGATGGTGATAGGTGGGCTGATGGCGGGCGGGGCTGGCCGGGTCAGGTGCTGGGTCGTCGTTGAAGACCACCCATGCTTCCTCACGGGTTCGGGCTTGGTACCTGCTGCAAGCTGGTGCAGTTCCATTTCTCGATGAGCGTGATGTGCTTGTCCTGGCTTCTGGGCCGGAGGGTTGCCTCACCGACCGCCCAGGCGTAACAGCGATTAACCGCGGCGACTGCCGTTAGGGTCGGATCGGTCACACCTGCCGCGAGCCGGCTCGGCACGGCCGTCCAATGCGCGCCATCCCAGCGCTCAAGAAGCGGGATCGATCCGTGACTGCCCCAGGCGCTTCCGACGGCCAAGGCGCTGGTGCGGCTCAGGGCAGCGATCGAGGCCAGGCCGGTTTCGCCCCGGGGGCCGGTGGGGTTCGGACTCGGCTGCAGGCGCCATTGCGTGCCGTCCCAGTGCTCGACAACCGGGCTGCGGTCTGTACTGTCAGGGCCGGACTGATAACTGCCTGCGGCCCAGATGTTGCTGCTCGACGAGCCGCCAACGGCGCCTAGGCTTAGTTTGCGGTGTTTGAACTCATACGGCGCAGGCACGATCGTCCACTTCGAGCCGTTCCAGTGCTGGATCAGGGTGTGCACCGTCGGCGCGGATTTCGTCGCCCCTTCTCCGCCCGCCAGCCAGATATCGCGGGCGGATGTCACCGTCAGGCCGCCGCCGGAGGTGCCCACGGGGCTGGGCAGGTACCGCCATCTGGTGCCGTCCCAGCCCATGAAAACCGTGACGGGCCGAACGCCGGCGTAGCCGAAGCCGATGGCCCAGGCCGCGGTCGGTGAGATCGCCGCCACCGCGGTCAGCTCACTGGTGCGACCACATGGACTCGGGCCCGGAACCACGGTCCAGTGAGCCCCGTTCCAGTGCTCGATCAGCCCGTACGTCCGCGGAACATGGGTGGCCGGCGACCAGTGACCCACCGCCCAGGCGTCGTCTGGCGCGTCGATGGCCACCGCGGTCAAGTTGCTGGTGATTTGCCCTCCGATACCCGCCGGGCTCGGCACCACCTTCCAGCTCCGGCCATCCCAGTGCTCGATCAAAGCGCGGAACCTGTGCGACGGGAAATACCTGGACCCGACAGCCCAGGCGTCAGATTCGTCCAGAGCCGCGACCCCCCACAGGCTATTGGCGGAGACAGACCGGGCCAGACTCACCGTTCCATGCCCAGCGCCATTCCCGGCGGGACAAGGCGTAGCAGAGTGTGCCCTGGAGACCCCACACGCCGAGGCGGTGAGCATCAGCATCCCCGCTACGAGCGGAATGCAGATCGATCGCACGCGATCACCACTCACGGCTGGGTAAGACCACTGTCGCTTTCGGACATTAATGCGCAGGCCCGGTTAGTGCAGCATCTTTGCAAGGTACTCGCGCACCGGCCCGAACATGCCATGGGTTATATCAGCTGGTCGGCTTGGGCGATCATGGTGCCGCCTGCTGCCGGGTGGACTCGGCGGCCGATCTCCTGCCCGGCTTCGACCTGGAGGCCGGTTTCCTCCTTGACTATGTCCCCGACCTCGGGAACGGGTTCGACGAAGGTTCAGTGTCGGTGATCGACGGCGCGCGGTGCAACGCCCGGGTGACCGCGGGCTGCCTCCCGCTCAGTACGACCTGACCAGCGCAGGCCCGGAAGGAGTCGGCTAGCGGTTCTCGGCCACAAACTGGCTGGCGGTGAAGGATGCGCCGGCCGGGTCGGCGAGGACGGCGAATCGCACCCAGGGCGCATTCTGCGGCTCGGCGAGGACCGAGCCTCCGAGCTCGCGTGCTCGCGCAGCTACCGCGTCCGCGTCGTCGACGGCGAAGGTCACGCTCCAGCGCGCTGGGCCGCCCTCGCGCGGCAAGACCGTCGCTACGACATCTTCGAAACCGTCGGGCGCGCCCATCTGCTTCATGCCCGCGCGCAGGCCGGGGTTGAGCTCCTCGAGATGATCGCCGTAGCCCGGCAGAGCCCACATCGGCGAGCCGGCGTCAATCGTCGTCCAGCCGAACACGGCGCCGTAGAAGGCCCGAGCGGCCTCGACATCGTCGGTGTGCAGGTTGTTGAAGTTCACCGCGCCATGCTCGTTGACGGCCGCCGAGCCACGGTGCGATCCGGGCTGCCATACGCAAAAGACCGCGCCCTCGGGATCGGCGAACATGCCCATCCGCCCCGCGTCAAACACGTCGAACGGCTCGGAAAGCACCCGCCCGCCCGCTTCGCGCACCCGCGCCGCGGCGTCGTCGGCGGACTCGACGCGGATGTAGGTATTCCACACTGCCTCTGGTGGTGCACCGGGAGGCTGCGAAGAGATCGCTGCCGCGTCCCGGCCGCCGATGCGGGCCATGAAGTAGTGAGACCCAGTGCCGGGGGGCATCGCGTCCTCGGTCTGCCAGCCGAAGAGCCCGGAGTAAAACCGGGCGGCATCTACGGGGTCGGGCTGATTGGTGTCGACCCAGCACGGCACCCCGGCTGGGTAGTCCTCGCGCGTGCTCATCACAGCAGCCTACTGCGGCACTCATCGGGACTCTCGGCAGCGGGCCGCTCACGCCGGACCGCGCCGATGTGATCGTGGCACCGGACAGGTGACCAGCCGCGTGCCGCCAAGCCTGCGGGAGAACATCAACCCAGCCTCCTCGGCTCTGGCCATCTCGCGCCGTGCCGACGACAGCGAAGCACGGTGAGCAGCTCGGCCTGCAGCCGCGACCGCAGCAGCGGCGGAGCAGGTGCTTGCACAACACGCAATATGCCTCCCGTGATACGCAAGCAACGCCTCAAGTCCTCGAAACCCCCCGCCTCGCCCGCCAGACGCCAGGCGCGTCTGCCGACCGCCAGCCCAGAAGCCGACGGCTTACATCACTGGCAGGAGACGAAGGTTCCCAGGTCGCGGGCTCGACCGCCTACTCGCCCCAGTACATCCGGTTCAAGTCGATTAGCTCGACGTCCGTGCGCTGGCTCGCCATCCGCGTGAGCTCCGGAGTGAAGCCGCTTCGGCTGAGGAGCAGCAGCCGTGCATCGGCTCCGGCACGGTCGCTCGGCAAGAGCCGCCTGATGTGATCGAGCCGGTCCAGTTCGCCATTGCCGACCGGGGAACTTGTCGCCTTCGCCTCGCCGATCGCGAGGATACGCTCCGCCTGGAAAGACTCCGATCGCACCGCTACCACATCTAGCTCGTGGCTCGTGCGGTGTTCGCGGCAGGCAACTGTGGCCGGCCGAACAGCGGTGGCCAATCCGCCGAGAGTTGTGGCGGCGGCATGCTCCAGCGTCCAGGACCTGGCCAGGTATTCGAAGTGCGGTCCGTAGATTTTGGAGGCGACCGTCGCAGCCGATGAGGACCATACCTGCTCGGCCCGGTCGATGGACAACAGCGGCTCATTCGGCGCTATGACGAGCTGATGCCATCGGATGATTGGTTCCGTCAGCGTGTAGACGGGCCGCTGGTGACGCAGGGCATCCTCCGTCCGCTGAATGAACCGCACGTCTTCGAGAACGGACAGTGCATGCCCGATCGCGTTCGACGGCCGGTCGAGGGCGGCGGCGATCTCCGCTCTGCGGTGTGCTCCGCGGCTGATGGCCGCCAACACCGAAAAGTAGAGGGAGGGGTCGACGAGCTCGGGCTGCTGATGGAGCAGCACCGCCCCCTCGGCGTAGATGACCTCGCTTGGCTCCAGCATCCGCCGGCACACCCAGACGTCAAACTCGCCGAGATCCTCCGGCGGGGACCCGACCATCGGGCGGTAAGCGGGCGTGCCGCCAAGGATGGCGTCGATCCGGAATGCGAGTTCGGGACGATCCGCTACGCCCCAGAACGCCGCGGCGTCCCGGTATCGGAATGGGTGGATTGTGAGGTTGAGCCGGGCCCGCCCGCGCAGAGGCGCGGAGCCGCCAAGCAGGCCCCGCATGGTTGTCAGTGCGCTGCCGCACAAGATGAGGCGAACGCGGCTGTTACCGTGCGCCCAGTGACCCGGGTCCATGGCAACCTGGATGATCGATGCGATGCCATCCACGCTGTCCGTTAGGTAACTGAACTCATCGATTACCACCGGAACTAGCCGGTCGCCGTCCTCGCCGATGCGGAACAGCGCTTCAATAGCGTCCGGCCAGTCCCGGAAATAGGACACCGGGCGATTCAGGTGCCGACAGTATGCCTCACTGAGGGCGCGCAAGTTCTGCGCGGATGACTGCTGGGTCGCGCTGAACATGAATCCATCTGACGATTCCAGCAAGCTCGCCAGCAGGAAGGTCTTGCCCTGCCGCCTGCGCCCGTAGACTAGGCCGAGCTTGGCTCCAGGTTCGGGCAGAACGCAGAATTCCGATAGCGCGCGCCACTCCTTGTCGCGATCGAACACGCGATGAGGCTTACTGGTCAAGGAACCCCTCCAGCGATGCAGAACTCAAGTTAGTCTAACTGGAGTTCTACATCGCGGCGGTCGGTTCCGGCCGTACCGCCTGTCCGGAATCTCGCCAGTCAGCATCTGCCGGATCAGAGACTGGGCAGCTCGTGAGTGATGCGGCTCGTGACGGATACATGGACTCGCGCAGCGCGGCAGGTGTACCGATTGGAGGCCCGGCGCGACTATTGCATAGACGTGCCGAATGCCTGCTTGACCAGAGCAGGCCTGCGCTGCTACTCAAGCTTGAGAGCCGGGCAGCGTCCGGAGTGAAGGGAAGGGGCAGGAATGCGGTCGTCAACAGGCCAGCGTGGTGGCCGCAGGCTTGCTGTCGGCCTGACGGCAGCTGGCGTGCTGGTCAGCATGGTTGGCGTGGGCTGCAGGACGGTCGCCGCCGCTGAGTCCGCGAGGACCCCGGCTGCACGCGCCAGCGGCTCGCCTGCCGCTCCTGGTGCGCAGCTGTGGGCGCGCACTTACTACCCGGCTGCCTTCACCGATGCAGTCGCGGCCAGCCCCGACGGCAGCGCGGTCTTCGTCTCCGGCGCGATCCGGAAGAACGGCGTGGCCTACTACGCGACGATCGGCTACCACGCCGGGACCGGCCGGCGAGGTGTGGCTCAGCCGGTTCAACACCGGGGGCCCCTACGGTGCCCCGGATGCGATCGCGGTCAGCCCGGACAGCGGCACGGTCTTCGTCGTCGGCCAGGGCTCAGGTTCTGGCGCCTACTACGCCACGATCGCGTACAACGCATCGACCGGCCGGCAGCTGTGGGTCAGCAGGTATAAATGGGTCGCTCGGGCGCTGGTGATGAGCCCGGACGGAAGGACCGTCTACGTCACGGGGTACGCCTTCTCCAGCAATCTCGACTACGTCACGATCGCCTACAACGCGGCCACCGGCGCCCCGCGCTGGCTCACCCGCTACAACGGCCCTGCGAACGGAAACGACCAGGCCCGCTCGATCGCCATCAGCCCGGACGGCAAGACCCTCTACGTCACCGGGCGCAGCTACGGCGGCACTTCGCGTTACGACTACGCCACCGTCGCCTATAATGCCGTAACCGGCGCCCAGCGCTGGGCCAGCCGTTACAACGGCCGGGCGAACGGTAACGACTTCGCCAGCGGCGTGGTGGTCGCACCCGACGGCAAATCCGTGTACGTGACGGGCGGCAGCCAGAACTCGACAACGCGCACCGCGAACCCGTCTGCGCATAACGACTTCGCGACGGTCGCCTACAACGCGGCCACCGGCGCCCAGCACTGGGTCGCCCGTTACAACGACAAATACAACGGGGCTGACGAGGGCGGCTCGGTGGCGATCACCCCGGACGGCCGCACCGTGATCGTCGCCGGTCCGAGCTTCGGGAACAGGACGGGGTACGCCACGGTCGCCTACAACGCGGCGACTGGCGCAGCCTTGTGGACCCGGCGCGTGCTCGGATTTCCCGTTGCTGTCCCCCTGGGCACGCAAACCCTGGCAGTCAGCCCGGACAGCAGAACGGTTTACGTCGCCGGCCCCAGCCCTTGCGGCTCTTGTGACTACCACTACCGCACGGTCGCGTTCGCGGTCGCGACCGGCACACAGGAATGGATGAGCACTTACAACGGTCCCGGCAAAGGAGACGACAACCCCATCGCGGTGGCCCTGAGCCCCGACGGACGCACCCTGTACGTCACCGGCAGCACCACCGGCCCGGCCACATGGGGCTTCACCACGATCGCCTACCGCACCTGAGACACGCGCCCGCCCGCGCGCCGGAAACTTGTGCCTGGATTCGCGCTCATGGCCGTCAGCCTCCGGTTCGGGCGCGCGGCACTCGCTTAGGTTGCGCGACTCAAGCTCCGCCAGCGATGCAGTGAAATCGTTGCGGTCGAGTTCATCGAATCTGCTCCAGTTCGAGCACGAGCACGACAACTTCCGGGCAGCGCCTTGCCGCCGGCGGAGAGCCTGGCGCCGGCCAGAGCGCTGCTGCGTTGGGTCGAGAGCTGGACGGATAATCAGCCCTGAGGACGCTAGTCCGCGTCGGGATCAGCCAGGGCAGTGGATTGAGGGGCGGGCAGAGCAGCGCGCTCAACTCGCTGCCAGTCGAGCGCCGCTGGTGATCGTCTGGCCAGATGGCTGGGCTGAAGCTGGGATACAGACCGCGCGCCCACGATGGCAGCCCGATGCGCAATTCACCGCGGATCCACCCACACGACCCATAATCGGCATCCGTCGTCCACGCGAAAGCCAGCGCGCCGCCGACAATATCGATCAGCATGCCGATGAAGAACCCGCCGAGATTGGAAGTGATCCATGACGCGAGAGCCAACACGATCGTGAGAATCGAATAATAGATCCAGGCAATGGGAACAAACCAGAGCATCACTCCGCAGAGCAGTATGAACGTCGGAATCAGATAGCCGGCCAATCCCGTGACACCGATGTGGGTGACGACCGGAAACGGAGCCCGCTCGGACACCAGCATCTCGCTAAGCGCCGATGAGAACGAGAAGACCGCCCCAGAATGGGCGGGTTCTCCGCCAGATGCGGAACGCATGCCAGTCGTCGTAAACGACTGTCGGGAGGACGGCCGGAGTCGGGCGTTGTTCGACTCGCTCTATTGCCAGATCCGGCACGGTAGGCTATCACCGCTAGCAGTGGCCGCCAAACCGCAGCCGGAATCCCGGGAGCGTAAAGGAGGACGCGATAGTAGCGAAAGCATGCTGCCGCAGATAGTTATGGTGACGCTCCTCGCGGCAGGGAGAAGGCACCCGCCGGGCCGCGCAGGCCGGGCACGTCATGGAGTGTGCTGGCGTCCCGACCAAGCGTCAGGTTCATGAATGACGCATTTCCGGAGAACCGGTCTGCGTATACGACCAGATTGGTCGCCGACACGGGCGTGCTGCCATTGCCCGCTGTAATGATCATCGACACTCCGCCGACGTTCACGGCTTGGCAAAGGTGACTTATCGTGGCCGACCGCATGGCGGTAGCGGCGAGGGGGCTCCGTGTGTCCGGGCAGCGTGACAGCCGAGTGGTCAAGTATGCCAAATTGCTCGAAACCCTGTCCGTGTAGTACCTGAGCAGTAACGATGAATGGCCTGCCGGAGATATTGAGCGACACAGCGAGTACGGACTGCGCGGTAAGCATCAACAGCAGGAAGGCAAGGAAAATGGCGGGCGCCAGGATGAACGTGAACCGTCGCCATCGCACTCGGCCGAACCTGGCGGCGCCGTCATGTCCGAAAGAGGTCATAGCATGCCTCCAAGCTGCCAGGCGCGGGCAACACCGCGCAGGATTTGCGATCTTGACCCTCGCAAACCGCGGCCGCCGCACCGTCTGAGGCCGTTGAGACAGAGTGGAACCGCAATCGAAATCTACCTTCAGACGAAAGCGATTTCACGGCTCAGCACAGCGTTTCGCCGCCAACTTGCAAAGCGCGCCCAGTGCCGTTCGGGAATGCCTAGATTGACATCCTTTATCTAGCGGATGCCATCAATTCGAGCGCACCGGGCGATTTATTTGCAGTAGCCCTGCCTCGGGCGTCTGGGGTTGGATGCGGGCGTCAGCTGCGCGACATCTGAGGGCTCAACGGCTGCGGGTTCATCTTGAGCCGGGTGTCCCCCCTTGATCAACTCGATTCCGACCGATGCCCGCTGCCTCGGCGGAGGTTTGCCGCGGCGTTCCTCCTGATCGGGCTGATGCCGGTGGCCGCCAGGCGAAGGCGAGCGACGCCACCGATGACCCCGGCCAGCATCCCGAGGACGAACCCCCCCAGATTGGAGGTAATCCAGCAGCCAAGCGCCAGGATGATCGCGATAAGCGAGTAAAACGTTCGCTGCACGGGATGGAACAGCAGCAGCAAGCCGGTAATCAACAGGACGACGGGGATCAGGTAACCTGCGACGCCCTGCAGTCCAATGTGGACGACAAGCGGAATCGGCGCGGCTCGGTGAGCAGGATCTCCGCTCCACCGGCAATGACAAACAGGGCGCCCCAGAACGGCCGGGTATACCGCCATTGCCGCCACGTGTCCACGTCCGCCGCGAAGCGGTCGGGACTCAGAGCGGTTCGCGGCCGCCATCAGCAGCGGCCACCAAAATGCAGGCTGAAGTCCGGGAGCGTAAACGTGCCCGCCGTGGTCGCGAAGGCGTGCTGGCGCAAGTGGCTGATGGTAATCGTGGCAGCCTGCTGGCCAAAAGAGCCAGGTGACCCGGTCACGCCGGGCACCTGGGTGAGCGTGCTCGCGTCCTGGCCGAGGTGAATTTGGGTGAACGAGGCGTTCCCTGAGAGCCGGTCCGCGTCAACGACAGGTCGGTCGCGCTAACCGGCGCGCTGCCGGTCCCAGCCGTAATCCTGAGCGTGAGCCCGGCCAAAGTCACGCTCTGGCAAAGATCGGTGATGGTCGCTGAGCGGATCGCGTCGGCAGTGAGCACGCGGAGGTGCCTATGGCCGGGTCGCCCGCTGAGCGCCGAATGGTCGAGCACGCCGAACTGCTCGAACCCGCGCCCCCTGAGTTCCTTGGCGGTCACGGTGAACGGCGTCCCGGAAATGCTGAAGGAGACGGCAAGCACGCTCTGGCTGTCAGCACGATCAGGACGGCTGCTGCCGCGAGCGACGGCAACACGATGGCGGCGAAGCGCCGCCAGCTAACCCGACCGCGTGGACTAGATGCCGTGCCCGCAGAAACGGCCATCGCGGTTCCTCCCAAGATCCGTGATGCGCACCGAGCTACAGCGATTGAGGCAACCAGAACACTCCGTCATCTGATGTTAGCCCTCCGTAGCTAGATGTAACGAGAAGCCAAGCCGCGAGTCACGCGGCGTAGCGCGGAAGCGCCTGACAACATGATCTAGAAGGGTGCCAACTCGCTGGCCGGCAGCCGCGGCTGCAGCCTGGCTTCCGCGAAGCAGGACATCTGCCACAAGTTCCGGGTTGTCGGTCATCGGCACGTGCCCGCAGTCCGGCAGTGGAACCAATCGCGCCTGCGGCAGGCGTTCCATCGCTATCTGCGCCTGACGGGGCAGAAGCAGACGATCACGGGTTCCCCAGGCGATTGTCACCGGGACCTCCGCGGGGACGCTCTCCGCGAACGGGAGGCCGCGGCCAAGATCGCATTCATCGCGCTGGAGGAATCCAGAAAGGCCGCCATATCGCCCCAAGCCTGCTCGGGTCGTCACTTGCGATGGCTTCGCTACGATCAACGCATATATAAGCGCCCTGCCTGCCGTGCTGCGAGAAGAGCGCCGGACCCAGCGGCCGTACCAGTCGCCCAGCGGCCTGCATGGCCTTGTTCACCGCGATCGCATATCTCAGCTCTCCGATGGTTGTCCAGAACCCGGCGGGGGACAGCGCGGTGACGCTCGCAGCGCGACCGCTCGCGGCGATCTCCAGGGCGAGCAGGCCGCCCAGCGAACAGCCCGCCACATGCGGGCGCTCCAGCCCGAGCTCATCGAGAAGGCCGACGATCTCCTCGATCAGAATCCCGGAAACCGATCGTCCATCGTCCGCAAGTGGCGGAGATTCCCCATGTCCTGGCAGGTCCACCGGGATCAGCTCACGATGCGACGCAAGGAGGGGCAGCACGGCGTCCCAAGCTTGCCGTCGATGCCCGATCCCGTGCAAGAGCACAAGTGGCAGTCCTGCTCCCAACCGCTGATAGGCCAGCCCCACGTGACACCACTGCCCCCGGAGTGGTTTTTCCAGGCCCTGCAGCAAATTCTCCGCCGCCAACCAGTTCTACTCGGTATCGCGGTCGAGTGAAGCAGCATTGCCAGCGACTCCCGCGCGACTCCTATCGGCAGACCGGCGACGCCTGGCGGTGTAACGGCGCATCTGCCGTGGACAGGCAAGCAGCTGGCTGCTGATTGCGGGCCTGGCCAACAGGGGGACAGCGGTCACGAGTCGTCGAACGGGACGGCACGCAGGCGCTGCTGCAGACGATGAGCTGCCCTTGGCGGACATCGGCCCCTGTCGTCCAGGATCCGCCCGCCACCAGCGGGACGGACGGGCCTCGCTGAGCGGGCTCGCGCTGGTAGCCACCACGGCCGCCTTCATTCGTCGCCGGATCGCGGCCCCGGGCCTTGCCACCCATTCTCCCGACGCAGGCTGCCACGCCCTTCGGAATACGGCGGTTTGTCAGCGGATTGCTTCAGGTCCGCCTATCCCATCGTGACTCATGCTGAGCGGACCGCCAGCGCCTGGCTGGTCACCGCGGGGAGAGTCTGCGGCGGGGTTCTCTGGCTTGGGTTGGTCAGGTGGGGTAGAGCTTGATCTTGACGGCGATGGCGTCGGCGATTCGGGCGAGGTCGCCGGGGTTGCTAGTGACCACTGGGGCTTGGTGGCGGACGGCGGTGGCGATGACGATCGCGTCAACGACGTCGGTGGTCCCGGGGGCGGCTGCGCAGGCCACGCCTGGTGGTGCCCAGCAGGACTCGAACCTGCGGCCTACTGCTTAGGAGGCAGAACCAAACCGAAGCCAGACGGTGCTGAACATGGCCCGGCGTGCCGCTTACCTGGGACGACATCAGCACGAAGCCGCTGGAAGGGGCTCACTGCCTGCGATCGTTGGCTCCCAGTTTGGCTCCCAGACCTTGGCCAGCGAGTCCGGGGACGTGCGAACTAGCCGCCACAGCCTTTGCCCAGGTCAGGCTCCGGTCAGCGATCCGCCGCGTGGCTCGGCAGGAGTTCGGCTGCTGCGGCGGCCAGAGCTGACTCGAGCCCGCTGAGGAGGTCGTAGCACGCTTCGGGGCTGATCACCAGTGGCGGGGCGATCAGGAGCCAGTCCCCGAAGTGCCCGCTGTTCTGGCGGCGAGAGTACAGCAGGAGCCCGTGGTCTAGGCCGTGGCGCAGGACAACCGAGCCCGGGTCGATGCTGGCGGGGAACCGGGCGAGGGTGTCCTTGTCGGCGACGAGCTCGATCGCGAGCAGCAGTCCCCGGCCGCGGACGTCGCCGATGAGCGGTGACCGCTGCGCGAGCGCGTCGAGTCCGGCTCGCAGGCGCCGGCCGGTCCGCTCGGCATGGCCCATCAGATCGCGTTCGATGATCTCGTCGAGAACGGCGGCGCCCTGGCCTGCGCAAGGCAATCGGGTTGGCGTCGTAGGAGTGGGAGACGACGAACCCGGTCGTTGTGGCGAGTTCCTCGACCAGGCGGGCGGACATTAGCGCCGCGCCGAGCGGTGCGTACCCGGCGGCCAGGCCCTTGGCGAGCACGACTAGGTCGGGCAACGCGTCGGCGTCGTGGTGGGCCGCGAGGAAACGCTCGGTCCGAACGGCGCACACGCTCTCGTCGAACACCAGCCGGATGCCGTGCCGGTCACAGGTGGCGCGTGCCCCGCGGGCGAACGATGGGTGCGGGATGTTGACGCCGGAAGCCTGGCCGCCGATCGGTTCCATCACGAACGCGAGAACCTGGCCGGGGCCGATCCGGTCGATTGTCTCCTCGAGCGCGGCCAAGCTGGCCGCGGCCGCCGACTCCGGGCTGGCAGCCCGGAAGGCGAGCGGGGCGGGAATCTTCTCCGAGTACACGGCCATGGAACCCCACAGCCCCGGCGCCCCGACGTCGCCGTTGAGGCCGAGAGCCTGGAGCGTGGCACCGTGGTAGCCGGGCATCAGCGAGATCACGCGGTGGCACTCAGCCTGCCCGGAGGCGACGGCATGGGCGCGCAGGAACTTCAGCGCCATCTCGACGGCCTCCGAACCTCCCGAGGTCAGGTACGCCCGCTCGAACCCGGCGCCGGCCAGCGCGGCGAGCCGCTCGGTGAGCGCCGCGTTGGCGTGATGCCTGGTCGTCCGGGAATAGGTGTAGGTCAGCCTTCTTCCCTGCTCCAGGATGGCCTGGAGCACGCGCTCGTTGCCCTGGCCGAGCGCGGCCAGGAACGGACCCGAGCAGACATCCAGCAAATGCCTGCCGCGATCATCGATCAGGTAGATGCCATTCCCCGCAACGATCGTCGGCAGCCACCGCGCTGCCGCACGGTCGAAAAACAAGTCCTGTGTCCCGCCCGCCGCCGGATACCGCCAGCCACCCATCAAACGGCCCCCTGACCTCCGGCATCGACGCATCGATCATAGGCACCGCGGGCACGCGGGATCACCCTCTGAAAACGGGCGGGGTCGCCGAGGCGGCCCAGGACCTGCGCGCCGTTGATGATGCCGACACTCGCTGTTGATGTCATGATGCCGGCAGGGTCGAGCTGGGTTTGGCAGGCTGGCGAGCTTGGTGTCCAGGTCGCGGATATCGGTGCACAGCGCCGGGGCCAGGCGGGCCTCCGCGGCGGTGTCATCGGCCAGGTCGGTGTAGCACCCGGACCGTATACGGAGATTCGGCGTGCACACGCACCTGGCCGCTCGTGGCGGCGTTCGCGGCGGTCATGCGGCGCCCGGTTCGATCGCGGCAACGTCGTCGATATGCGGATCGGGAAGAACCCGGTTGAGCCAGCGGGGCATCGCCCACGCGGTCCGGCCGAGCAGCTGCATGACGCTGGGAACCAGAACCATCCGGACGAGCGTCGCGTCGACGAACACGGCGGTGGCCATGCCGAGTCCGAACATGCGCAGCGGGCGGATGTCGCTGAGCGCGAACGACGCGAATACGCACACCATGATCGCGGCGGCGGCGGTGATGACGCGTGCTGTCGCGGCCAGCCCGTCGGTGACGGCGGCTTGACTGTCGCGGTGACGGAGCCAGTGCTCGCGTACCCGACTCATCAGGAACAGTTCGTAGTCCATGGACAGGCTGAACAGGATCGTGAACAGCATGACCGGGATCCACGGGTCGATCGGGCCGGTTCTGCCGTTGGTGAGGCCGTGGCCCAGCCATCCCCACTGGAAGGTGGCGACGATCACGCCGTAGGCGGCGCCGGTCGACAGGAGGTTCATCACGGCGGCCTTCAGGGCGATCGCGGGGGACCGCAGCGCCACGAGCAGCAGCAGCATCGACAGGACGACGACGAACAGGATGACCGGTACGAGCCGGCTCGAAAGGTGAGCTGACGAGTCGATCGAGGCGGCGGTTTCGCCGCCGACGAGCACACGCAGTCCGGTCGCGGTGATCGCGGGCGACGCTACGAGGTGACGGATCGAGTGGACCAGCCGGACGGTGCTCTGCGCTTGCGGGGCCGACTTGGGGATGACCGTGACAACCGCCGCGTCACCCTCGGGGTTGATACGCGCCGGGACGACCGCGGCGACGTCAGGGTTGTGCCCGATCTGGGTGACCAGGTTCGTCAGCGCTGCGGTGCCGGCGGACGCGTTGGGCAGTTGCGCGGCGAGCACGAGCGGGCCGACCGCGCCGGGACCGAAGCTCTGCGCGAGGAGTTCGTACGCCGCTCGGGGTTCGGTCGACTTCGGGTCGTTGCCGGCGTCGCTGTATCCGACGCGGATCGCGAACAGCGGGAGCGCGAGCACGACGAGCACGACGACCGCGGCCGACCCCGTCAAGGCGGGATGACGCTGAATCATCTGGCTCCATCGCCAAGCGAAGGTGCTTTCGATGTGGAGTCGGCGACGGTTGCGGCGGATCGACAAGCGGTCGATGCGCGGGCCCAGTGCGCCCAGCAGAGCTGGGAGCAGGGTCAGCGCGGCGGACATGACGAGCAGGACCGCGAAGATCGCGCCGATGGCGGCGCCGGTGATGTAGGGCAAACCGACGACGAGCAGGCCGAGCAGCGACACGACGACTGTGCAACCGGCGAACAGCACCGCCTTGCCGGAGGTCGCGAGGGCCGTGGCGACTGCGTCGATGGGCGCGTCCCCGTCAGCGACGCGTTCGCGGTAGCGGGTGACGATGAAGAGCGCGTAGTCGATACCAACGCCAATGCCGAGCAGCGCAGCGAGTTCGGGCGCGAACCGCGGGACTATCTGGCCGTGGCTGACCAGGTCGAGAACGCCGAAGGCGATGGCGAGGCCGAACAGAGCGGTCGCGACCGGGAGACTGGCGGCGACGAGCGACCCGAACGCGACCAGCAGGATGATCAACGCGGCGAGCAGTCCGACGCCTTCACTCTTACCGAAGTTCGGCTTCTGCACCTTCTCGATCGGCGCACCGCCGACAACGACGTGCAGGCTCTTTGAGTCGGCCGCTTGTACAGCCCGGATCAGGTCGTCCGGTCCGGTCGACTTCAACCGGTCGGACGTCCGGTCAAACTGCACGATGGCGTAGCCGGTGCGGCCGTCGCGGGATAGCTGCGCGGCACCGGCCGGGGCGAGCGGGTCGATCACCCCGGTCACGTCTGGCAGCCGCCGGACGGCCTGTAGCAGCGCCTCGATCCGCGGCGCGGCCGTGTCTTTCAACGCCTCCGGGGCTTGGAACACTATCTGCGCGCGATCGCCTGCATCGGCGGGAAACTTCCGCGCCAGCAGGTTCTGCGCCTGCTCGGACTGCGGGTTGCCGCCGGAGAAGTCATCACGGAACGCGGATCCGGCAGCGCGGCCGATGCCGGTGACCGCGATGAGCAGAAGCAGCCAGGCCACGATGGCGCGGCGACGGTGGATGAAGCTCCATCTCGCGATGCGCGCCAGGATCGGCGGCCCGGGATGGGAGGAGGCGGCCGCAGAGCGAACGTCGGTGGTCATGAAGTCTCCGCCCCTTTCTCGAACGGGCATAGGCCGTTGCCATGTGCTCCGCAGCCGCTGGGTAGTGGTAGCGGCACCGGTAGAGACGAGACACAGCCGCGAAGTGTGACGCGGGCGGCCGACGCCTACGCGGGCGGGGACAGCTGCGCGTTGAACCAGCTCAGCTTTCGCGGATCGCCGATGACGCGGATCGCCTGAGTGAGTTCGCCTCTGCTGCCCGTGTAACCGGACGCGAAAGCAGCGTCGCGCCCGGCCTCCAGAACGCAGCAGGATTCGCGCGATCCGCTCCGCGCCGTGCTGCACACCAGGTGTCGGCACGCCGGGCTCAAGATCGACTTCGCACGCATCCGGTGCGGGCACTTCGAGCAGCCCGTTGAGGTCGCCGTTCGCCCACGCGGCGATGAACTTCTCAGTACCAGTCGATGCTCCCCGGACGCGACATCGCACCGGACGCCCTCCTGGCCCTCAGCGATCTTCTGTCGCGCCCGCCGGGCAAGCTGGCGGCACGCCGGCGCGGCCAGGCCGACCGTCTCGGCAATGGCCGGGAACGGCATCCGGAAGACACCGTGCAAAGCGAACACAACCTGCTCGGCCGGGCTGAGCCGCTGCAGAATGGCGAGCAGGGCGAGCCTGACGCCATCATCGAACCTCACCCGGTCAGCTGGATCGGCCAGTGAGTGCTGGGCAGGCGGCGCGACGAACTCGATCTCGCTGGCGTCGTGGGTGCTTTCGCGGCGGGACCGGCCGAACTGATCTGATCCAGGCAGAGCTGGCTAGTCACCACGCTCAGCCAGCCACGCTCATTTTCGATCTCGCCGTAGTTGGAGCGCATCAGGCGGGCGAACGCGCCCTGGACCGCGTCGTCGGCGGCGCCAATGTCCCCTAGCATCGGGAACGCGAGGTCGGTCAGGTACGGGCGGTGCTCCCGGTATCCCTGGACGATCTTCGGCAGTACTGATCCTCGTCCATGCCGCATCCTTCCTCGGCGGCTCACCCGGACCCGTCATCTCGGTGAGCTGCACGCCATGGCGGGAAAGCTGGAGCAGTTGCACATTGACCGCTCGTTCCAGTTCGGCAATCGACTGCGACAATCCTGGCTGGGTAATGAAAGCCGGCTCGAAACCTGATGATCATGTGCCCGAAGTGGAGTTCCGGCATCCGCGCAGCTTTATCTGCGTAGCGGAAGAACTGAACCCGGTCGGCGGCGAACCGTCGCCGCGCTGTTTCGCTCACCCCTTACTGGTGTCCGCGGCGGGCAGGTCGCGGCCGCAGCGCGAGGCGGGTGCATGCCCGACTAGCACGGTCTCGGTCCCGCCGGCGTGGCGGGGGACTGTACCCGGACGTGACCTGACCAGCAGCGGCACTGGCACCGCGGCCGGCCACGGCGAGCGCGTGCAGGCGGAAGGCGGATTCATCGTTGCCGCTCTCCTGGAGGCGAGCTCCGGTGCCGACCTGCGTCTAGGTCGGCCTTGGAGCGGGATATCGCCTTGCTGACCCCGGACGCCGGCCGGTTCCGAGTGGCCGGCCACTACACCATGCGCCGGACCGCCACGACCTGCCCCGTTGCCCGCCCGCAGCGCCGGGACATGGACCAGGCTCGCGCTGGCCGGTCTGGCCGGGCGGTGGCGCCGCTCGCCACTGCCGGTACCGGGCGGGCGCTCGCCGGGATCGGCCTCGGGCTCGCTTGCGGGTCAGGCGATGCGTGAACCAGCGGCAGCGTATGGAATCTGCATGGCTTCCCGGCTACGCCTACAGCCGGCTGCGATATGTGGGCTGGCCTCCCTACCATCTTCCAGATCAATCAGGCCGCCAGGGTGATCACGGTGGACTGACCCAGCGCTGGGGCGGCCGCTCAATAATCTTCCCCGAGCCGGGGGACAACTCATCAACGTGTTGTCCCGCGACTGAACACGATGCTTCAATCATCTCGGCCGCTCCCGCATCCGTGGGCCGTGGGTCACATTTGCCGGCCGTACCTCGTCCTTCCGTGTAACACCGACGCACTGTGAAGCTGCGCGACGTAGCAGGCGTTGCACGGCCCGCCGGAGGAGAGATACATGATGGCCTCAACTACGCACGACGGCGACGTCGCGGCCAGGCTATGGACCCTCAGCGAACAGCTCACGTCACGCGCCCACGTTGCTAATGGTGCACGCTCGCTGCCGGCAGGGCTCGGAGGCCGTGAGGTCGGAGCCCACGGAGAGTTGATGACAATGACCGACGATCTGCCTTTACTTCGCTCAAGGAGCACCGTCGGCTTCTGCGGCCCCGCCGGGATAGGCAGACAACCCGGACCTGGCACTGACGCACTCCAAGCCCGCCCCGTCAGCGTATGCAACAGTCCCCTGGTGATGTGCCCACTACGGTGGGGCCGGCCCTCCCCCCGGCCGGGCTCCACTACGGTGGGGCCGGCCCTCCCCCCGGCCGGGCTCCACCACGGTGGGGGCTGGCCCTCCCCCGGGCCGGCCCTCATCACCACGCCGCGAGCGGGCCCGGGCTCATCGGCCGAGGTGCTGGTTGCGTGCCCGAGACGGGCGGCAGCGCACGCCGCAGTGACCGGCTGCCATCCGGTCACTGCGTCCCGGAGCCAGAGGACCACGCCAGGCGCGGCGGTCAAGTGCTGGTCTCGGCGTGTCGCGGATACGGTTGCCGTCTCGGGTGCAGGTAGTGATGGTCGTGATACGCCGCAATCGATCCTTTTCAGCGTGATTGCACGGATCTGACGTTGGAGATGCTGACGCGGGCGGCGGCGGACCAGCCCATCGGGGCGGCACAGCCGATGCGGCAAGACCGGGCCGTGCCGGGGTGACGTGCAGGGCTGAAATCGGCGGCCACCAGCATTTCCTCGCGCGGCAGCCGCCGCCTGGACCGAGTTCGCTCTCCTCAGCGGCTCGCTTCGCGACGTCGCCCTGCGGTGAGGAGTCTTGCCGTCATTTGCCGTCATGACTGATCTGCGGTCTGTCGAGCTTCCGGCAGGTCACGCCCCCAACGCAATGGGCAATCCGGGCTGATGGTCGCTCTTCCGTGCCGGGCTGGCGGCTTCCTGGTCGCCAGCGGTGCCTTCCCGGATGGGGATGCGGTGCCGGATGATGATTGCCGGGTCCGGTGAGGGTGTCCTCGACGAGCAGCCGCAGCACGCGCTGGATGCCTGCCATCCGCTGGCTGCGCCCGGGGGTTGCCGGGGAGCATCGCGTTGTCCTCGGCTGCTGCGATGCCGGTGAAAGGACTCATCGGCACCCCGGCCCAGTTCGCCACGCGGTCAGGTCGAGAAATGCAGCGGCTGGGCCGACGACTGCGGCGGGATCAACAGGAGTTTGCCGGTGCTGTGCCGGCTTTCCAGCTCATGGTGGGCCGATCGGGCAGCGGCCAGCGGATACTGCCCCCAAATACGGGCGGTCAGCTCACCGGAGGTTACCCAGCGGAACAGGTCATCGGCGCGGGCCAGGAGTTCCTCGCGGTTGCGCACGTAGTGGACGAGGCTCGTCCGCGTCAGGCAGAGCGAACCGCCTGCGATGAGCCGGGCCGTCTCGAATGCCGGGACCGGGCCGCTGACCTGCCCGTATATCGCGAGTATCCCGCGCGGGGCCAGGGCGGCGAGACTGCCCTGGAAGGTAGCACGGCCGACGTTGTCGAAGACTGCGGCCACCCCTGCCCCATGGGTGAGGCGCGCGACCTCGGCGGCGAAGTCCACCTCGGTGTAGCGGATGACCTCGTCCGCTCCGGCTTCTCTGGCGAACTTCTCCTTCGCCGCAGTGGAGACCGTGCCGATGACCCGGCCGCCTCGCAGCTTGACCATCTGAGTCAGGAGCGATCCGACACCACCAGCGGCCGCATGGACCAGCACCGTGTCACCCGGGCGCACGGGATATGCCGTGTGCGATAGGTAATGGGCGGTTAGGCCCTGGATGAGCACGGCCGCGGCAGTCGACGGGTCAATCTGCGGGGGGAGCGGCACGATCCACTGCGCGGGAACGGCCACCCGCTCGGCATATCCGCCCAAAACCCCGGGCCAGGCCCAGCCAACCCGGTCGCCGACGGCTACGCCGCTCACCTGGGACCCGACCGAAGAGACAATGCCTGCGGCCTCATGGCCGGGGATGAACGGGAGCGGTTCGGGCATGCGCCCGCTCCTCTTCGTGATGTCGGCGAAGTTGACTCCGCTCGCGGCCACGTCGACAACCACCTCGCCCGGGCCGGGCTCAGGATCAGGTAGCTCCGCGATGGCGAGCACGTCCGGCCCGCCGTTCTCTGACACCATAATCGCGCGCACGGGACCTCCTGCCAGCTTTCAGCGGCGCCACGCAGCGTCCCCGGCGGACCGCCTCTCGCCTCCGACCCGGCCATATCCACCGCCGCCGGCCAACCCGGCGCTGCCGTTCGCATCCGCAGGGGTGCCGTCAGACGGTTTCCCGCAGCCGGAACTGCCAGGCGTGGCGCGCCTCCCGATTGCACCGAATGGCCTTGCGCCGCGCTGACGGGTGCGCGGCGCGCGAAGGCCGCACCGCCCGCGAGAATCGTCGTCACCAGGGCTCCTGCCGCGATAGCAACACACACGACCACTCGCAGCAGGTATGACAGCTCACCGATCCTGGTCATCTTCCAGGTCCCGCGATGCGTGCTGGCTGTCACTTGCTCAATCCACGGCATCTCCTCGCCGCTGGCGAGTCGGCTGAACATTTCGAACCTGGAGGCCAGCGGCGGATCGGTTCGACTCAGCATGTACTCGATCGTGGAGAGAACCCGCCGCTGGCGGGCCCCGCCAAGCGCTCTCCTGACGGCACCGCTACCCGGTCGTCGCCTAGTGCTTCGGGTCACGGTCATTGGTCGCTCCTGTTCCAGCCCGGCGGAGTTGGCAGGCAGCGGATCGTGCCCCCCAAGGCCCGCTCGACGCTGGCGGTCCGGGTCCGGCTGCCGTAGTTGGCGAAGCGGCCGACCAGCGACGCGGCGGTTGGGGGAGGTCTTGCTCAGCTCGGCCCCGGTCCAGTCGGTCTTACGAGCGGCCTGCGCAATCCTGCTGACATGGCTGTGCTCCTATACCAGGTCACCGTGCCGGGCGGGCGTCGTGCCCACCGCGGATGCTGGGTTTCTCGAGGACTAGGACGAGCCAGGAACCGAGAATGTGACGAGCCTGCGCCCACGCTCCTGGTTATTTGCCTGAGTCCTGGCCTGGCCACTCCTTGGCCCGGCCAGTCTGCTGGCGACCTGGGTGCGGGCTTGAGCGAGTCGGCCCAGCGCATCACCACGAAACGCCGGCCAGGGCGCCTAGCGCTGTCACATCTCGCCAACGTCAAATCGTCCTCTAAAGGAAAGTGTTCATCCGAGCCGATGCCAGAGGTTGCTGATGAAGCTCCCCTCCACCGAGATCTCGATCGACACCGGCGTACATCTGTCGTTTGCGCGCGCCGGACGCTCCAACAACCAGAAAGGAATGGTGTAGATGCATCCGCGCCTGCGTACTGGGGTGACCACCGTCATCGCCACGCTGGGACTCGCCGCCGCGCTCGCCGCGCCTGCCGCCGCAGCCGAGAATGCGGGCGGCACGGCACAGGCTTTCCCGGGCACGATCGCGCTGCCTGACGGCTTCCAGCCGGAGGGGATCGCGATCGGGCAGGGTCCTGTCGCGTACTTCGGGTCGCTGGCCGACGGCTCGATTTACCGGGCCAACCTGGTCACTGGGACCGGCTCGCTGCTCGGCACGGGCTCGGGCGCCTCATCGGTCGGTCTCAAGCTCGACAACCGGGGCAGGTTGTTCGTATCGGGCGGCGGCGGCGGTGACGGGCGGGTGATTGATGCCCGGACCGGTGCGGTGCTCGCCGACTACCAGTTCGCCACCGGGCCGAGCTTTGTCAACGACGACATCGTGGCCGGGAACTCGGTCTGGTTCACCGACTCAGTCAATCCCGTGCTGTACCGCCTGCCGCTGGGTCCCAACGGACAGCTGCCCGCAGCCAGCGCCGTTCAGCGTGTTCCGCTGACCGGCGCCATCGTGTACGGGCCGGGTTTCAACGCCAATGGCCTAACCCGCACACCAGACGGCCGCGCGCTGCTGGTGGTGCAGTCCAACACGGGACTATTGTTCCGGGTCGACCCGGCCACGGGCGTGGCGTCCACAGTGGACCTTGGCGGGGCCTCCCTGATTGACGGCGACGGCATACTGCTCATCGGCAGCACCCTCTACGTCGCGCAGAACCTGCTCAACACGGTGACGGTGGTCCGGCTCGATCGTGCGGGCGACTCCGGCACCGTGGTGAGGAAGATCACCGACCCACGGTTCGACGTGCCCACCACCGCCGCGCGATTCGGCAGCCGGATCTACCTGACCCAGGCGCGCTTCACCACGCCGCCGACACCGTCCACGCCGTACTTCGCGGTGGCCATCGAGCCATGATGAAGGAACGCCGTCTGATATGCCATGCTGGCCCAGGGCCATGTCCCAGATCAGCCTGTATGTCTACCGGCCGCACTCACCGAGGAACCCGGGCGTGCTGGTGCCTGATCAGGCCCGTCTGTCGGTCTATGCTGCGTGTCCTCTGCTGAGTGGCTCAAAGCCTCGGATCCGGCTGATGATGGCACTGAGCACATCGGCTAGCTCGGGACTGACGACCAGGAGCCGCTCGGTATCAGTGTTGGACGGCGCGATCTGCAGCAGCGGGATCAGCTCACCGGTGGCGGCAGCCGTTACTGCACCAGGCTGTGATGCGACAGCTCGGTTAGCTTCCTCGATGCGGATACCGGAGTGCGGCAGGACCTGCACATCGGTGAGCGGCATCGCCGGGTCGCGGGCCATCCGCGAAGCCATCCTCGCCGCCGTGTGACGAGCGTCGTCCAAGGTCCAGTTCGTGCCGAGCCTGTCGTTGGCCCGCTGGAGAATGCGCCGCATCGCCCAGTACGTCAGCGGTCTCGGATCCCCGCGCCGGGTGCGCCACACGGGCTGCCCCGGATCCGGCAGCCCATCAGCGGCTGGGTAGCTGCCCAGGTAGCGGGAGGCGTTCGGGGACGCGGGCACGGGCTGCCGGACGCGGGTGCCTTTGCTGATCACGCAGACGAGCTTGCCTGGCCAGTCGACATCCTCCAAGCCGATCCCAGTAGCTCACTCGCCCTGGCGCCGGAGGAAACGTAGAACTCCAGCAGGCCCCGGTCACGATCGCAGCCCATCACCGCGAACAACCAGCGCCCAGGCCCGCTCGCGGGCAGCGGCCCGCGCCGCGCGGATCGCCCTCAGGGCCCGGGGAGCGTCCGCCGCGAGCCGGCTGATCAGGCGCGAGACCACCGGGTCCGAGGCCACCGGCCCGAACAGGGCCGGCTCGGCGCGGAGCGTCGCGACGTCGGCCAGGCAGTCCCCGCCCAGCGCCAGCGTCACCGCCAGGTCCGCGATGATCTTGCCCGGGTCATGCACCGCCCGCGGCGCCCGCCACCGGGCCAGCCCGGCCGACAGGCCCTGGTCCAGTCCCGTTACCCGCAGCGCAACCGGGTCAGCAGCAGGCCCCCTGCCTGAGACACGACCCCCGTTCCGCCGGCGGTCACCGTGATCTTCGGGCGGCGGGAGGTATTCCTCACGTGGTAAGTGCCTTCGGCTGGTGACGGACAGGACCCTTAGCAAGCCCTATCCTTCCAGGCCAAAGGCACTTTCCTATGCCGCCACGCAGCCCTGGTCCCTATCCAGGCGAAAGGCCGAGGCTAGGCTGCCTCCTTCTTTCCGGACTGCGGATCCTTATGGGATCTTCACCGAAGTGCGCCAGCAGGGCGGGAGGTGACGCACGTGGCCGCGGCGCAGCATCCCGGAATGGACCGCCATGTGACAGCAGGTTGGGTCGGTCAGGACTCAAAATGGTATTGAACCTGGATGGGGCCCTCGGCCGTGGTCGGACCGGTGATCACCGGCTGGAAGGTGCCCTCCAGGTGCAGCCCGGCCAGACCGCCAGTGCCGTTGTAGCCCACGATGGTGCCGTCGCCTGTGGTGCCGACGCCGGAGCTGGCACCGCTGATGGTGAGGGTGCCCGTCTTGCCGTCCACGGTGCCGGTGAATGTTCCGGTGTCGTGGGCCTCGAAGGTGCCGTTGGCGTGGAAGATGGTGATGCCCTCAGCCACCCGGACTCCGGTGAGCACGCCGGTCAGTGGCTGGACCTCGGTCGCCGTGACGATCGTGTTGCCGTCGACGTGCTTGACGCTGATGACAGTGCCGGTTGCGGTAAAGCTGCCGGTCCCGGACTCCAGGGTGGAGGCGTTCGCGCTGGCGGGGACCAGCAGCAAGGGCACCAGCAAGGGCAGCGCGGCGAACATCACATTCCGTAGCTTCATCATGTATTCCTTCCGGGGCTTGACGTACTTCGTCTGGTGGGCTCGATGACCGAGCGGCCCATTTGCCTAAGAGGACGAATCGGCCGGGCGAAGCGTGACGTGCGTGTCTGTCCTTGACTGTCCGTGGCTGCGGCAGCTCAACCCCCTGGTGAGCATGCGTATTCGCGGGTAGGGCCGGATATTCAGATGATTACTAAGGAAGTTCTGGCAGGTCAGCGGCCATTTCGATATGCGGACCTAACGGTCTGCAATCCGTCGGCTCGACCAGCGCCGCCCCAGCAACCCGCTCCCGAGCGCATCACGCTGGCGGCTGTACATAACGCTGTGATCTGCGTCGGGAGTACTGCACATTCGGCGCCGTAGCTCGCCGCTGGCAGCCGGCGGGCCTGACCCGCTTTGACGGGCATCCATCATCTGGGGTTTCGCCGCTATCCACCAAGACCTGGCCAAGGAGGACGAGGCCGCCGGGCAGCGCGCCGACCAGGCCGCGGCGAGCCGATCGGATCGGAACGAGCGCGGCGAGCTCGCGCTGGTAGCCACGACGGCCGCCTTCATTCGCCGCCGGGTCGCAGCCCTCGGGCCTTGCCACCCATCTCCCGTCGGATGCTTCCACGCTCCTTCGGAATACGGCGGCTAGTCATCGGAGGGCTTTATGCCGCCTATGCCCATCGTGACTCATGCTGAGCGGACCGCCAGCGCCTGGCTAGTCACCGCGGAGAGTCTGTGGCTGGGTTCTTGTTCTGGGTTGGTCAGGTGGGGTAGAGCTTGATCTTGACGGCGATGGCGTCGGCGATTCGGGCGAGGTCGCCGGGGTCGCTAGTGACCACTGGGGCTTGGTGGCGGACGGCGGTGGCGATGACGATCGCGTCAACGACGTCGGTGGTCCCGGAGGCTGCGCAGGCCACGCCGGCGGCACGTCCGGTCCGCTCGTCATCGGCGATGATGTCGCAGCCCTTGAGGACGCGGGAGATCTGGTGCTGGGGTCCGCCGCGCCAGGCCTGGGCGAGCACGACGACGGGTACGAGGGGCCGGATGCGGGCGGCGGTGATCTCGTCGTGCAGGGCCAGGAAGTCAGGGTTGCGCCGCTCGGCGGCCAGCAGCGCCCCGGTGTCGTAAACGATGGCCGCCATCAGCTGGCTGCCCGCGGCCGCTCGTCGTCGAGCAGGCCCGACTCGATGAGAAATTCCCGGGCCCGCCTCCGGGACTCAGCGGGCAGCGGGCCGTGCTCCTGCTCGTAATCGGCGATCAGCTCGCGGGCGGCGGCGCGACCGGCGGCATGCAGGACTGCGTTGCGTGCTTTCTCGGTAGCGGCCTCGGCGAGCCAGGCCGACACGGGCTTGCCCGCGTCGGCGGCCGCGGCCTTGATGGTCTCCTCGACCTCGGCGGGAACGGAGATCGATAGCTTACGCACTGTCATGCAGCCATGCTAGCGCATGGTAGGAATGCAATCCTACCGACGCGGCGGGCAGGGCGCGACCGAGCCGTGGCTGACTTGCGTGCCGCTGTCCAGCGTCAAACCCACGCCACCTGGCTCAACGACGCGGGCCGTTCTGGACGTCGCAGCCTATGCTGACGCGAACAATCTGTGGGTGCGGAACCAGGCAAAGGTCTATGTCACTAATGGACCTGTCGGCGTGATCGGCCGCAGCCGAGAGCTGACGAGCCGGATGAACCTCTACAGAACGGACACCGGATTCGTGCACGGCAGTCCGGGGACCCGCCATGATCGACATTACGCCCGTGCTGGAGTCATTCATCGTCAGGAGACCTGGCTGGCGGCCCGAGTTCAGCGTTCAGGCAGCCGCTGCGATTGCGCGCGAGCTGGTGACTCATGTGGCCTGGGACGAGGGAGCAGGCGAGGACTGGGCACGGGTGCTGGCGGGGGATCAGGGGGGCGTGATGATCTTCATGGCGGGCCCGCTAGTCGTCGCAAGTCATGATGTTGCTCAGCGAGTCAGGATGGCAGCCGGCGATCTTCCGGCCGTCACAGTGCCGACCCTGGACGCTGCCGTGCTGAGCTGTCAGGCGGAGACTCTGCGTGCTGCGTTCGGCGACCGCGTCTGGGATCATCCGGCTTTGAATGTCGAGCGGTTCTCAGCTGATGAACTCTGGTTCTGCACCGTGTAAGTTGCAGCCCCAGGGGTTTCAATCCGGCGGCAAACTTCCAATACCCGGGGGCGCCATGATCCGGTATCCGAGATCTGAGGCGGTCACCTGGGCGGTCGAGGACAGGCTGCGGGAGGCTGTCACCGCGGTGCTGGGGCGGCCCGTCCGGCGAGTCGGCTACCGTTTCGGACTCCGTAGCGGCTGGCCGGAGGGTTACGCTCGAGGTCAGGTGGATGAAGCCGGCCAGGCCGTCTCGCTCAGCTTCGATGGCGGCACCGAACTGATCATCTCCTGGGTGACTCCCGGACTCGTCGAGGGCGTGGACGTGGAAGCAGGGCCAGCCGGGTCCTTCCCTGTTCCCGAGGGGCTGCAGTTCGAGACCGCGGCCGGTGATGACAGCCCGTGGCCTGGCATCTATGGATCGGTGCTCGAGCGAGTCGCAACTGCCTGGCAGGTAGCCGGCCAATTCGCCAAAGAGACCGTCTGGGCGCTGCGGCTCACGTTCGAGCATCATCAGCCTGTGGTCATCGCCCTCGGAATCATCGAGTCGAGGTCGCTCTCGTATCACCCACAGGGCTTGGCTGTCCTCTTCGACGAGAGCCGGCTCCGAACCTGCCAAGACCCAATGATCAGCAGGCCGTCCATCTTGTGGCGGCCGGTTGGCTCGGCTACGGGAGGGGCACCGGGGTAATCGGCGCGTGCTGCCAAGCCTGCGCGACGTGACGACCCCGGCCTCCTCAGCTATGGCCATCTCACGTTGCGCCGAAGACAGCGAAGAACCCGCACGATCAGCCAGCTCACGGGCGCGGCAGACGAGGGTACCAGCGTGCGTTGGCTCCCAGTTTGGCTCCCAGCTCCACGCCAGCGGGCGCGGGCGCATCGCCTCCGGTCCGCTGCCAGTAATCGCCTGGCTGGTCACAGGCCCGGACAGCCGCGCCCGCCAGGGTAAGAAATACCAACATGAGCGATTGCCGATGAGCAGTAACTCACCACATCAAAGACAATATCGAAAAATCTCATCTACCAGCTGAAACTGCGCCCCGAGCAGGACTCGAACCTGCGGCCTACTGCTTAGGAGGCAGAACCAAACCACTACCAGGCGGTGCTGAAGAGGGCCCGACGTGCCGCTTACCTAGGACGACATCAGCTTGAAGCCGCTGGAAGGGGCTCACTGCCTGCGGTCGCTGGCTCCCAGTTTGGCTCCCAGCGGGCGGCTACCGGCAGGGCCGACGGCGGTGCCGTTCGGCGGGCCGCTGACCGAGGGACCGCCTGAAGCGACGCACGGTCTCCGGAGGACTGCATGCCTGACAGTTGGCGAACCGTATGGTTCAGTGGCGGCGTTCTGCCTGATTGCTGCGTGCTGGTGGAACGTGACGTCGGCGGGACGGTACCAGGACACGGTCCCCGCCCGGCGGGTGACCGTAGTGACCGGCCCGCGCCAAGCTGGCAAAGACCACCCTGGTGCAGAGCCAGCTTGGCAGCGGCACGCTCCGAAGCCTGGACGACCAGGGCACTCTTAACGCCGCGATCGCCGATCCCGCCGGCTTCCCCGCACTCGGCGCGCGGCCGCTCGTCATCGACGAGGTCCAGCGGGCCGGCGAACCGCTCGTGCGCGCGATCAAGCTCGCGGTGGACCGCGATCCCGCTCCGGGCCAGTTCGTGCTGACCGGCTCGTCGAACTTCCTCACCGTTCCGACCATTTCCGAGTCCCTCGCCGGCCGGGCCGGCTTCGTCGAAGTCCGGCCGTTCACCCAAGGTGAGGTCAGCGGCCAGCCTGACCGGTTCATCGATCGCGCCCTCACGGGGCCGGCCGCGTTCGGCGCCTACCAGCCCGGCCGCTTCATCCGACGGGACTTGCTGGAACGGGCCTTTACCGGCGGTTACCCCGAGGCGCGCCGGCTCGCCGCCCGGGAGCGGCCGAGCTGGTTCCGGGACTACAGGCTGACCACCATCGAGCGTGACGTCGTCCAGCTGTCCGGCATCCGCAAGGTCGCCGAGATGGGTCAGTTGCTCCGCCTGCTCGCCGCGCGCACAGGCTGCGAACTAGTCATGCAGGACATCATCTACGACGCCCCGCTCGAACGGCAGGCCGTCTACGGCCACCGCGCCTGGCTCGAGATCATCCACCTGATCACCACGCTGCCGGCCTGGTCCGCAACCTGACCCGCCGGGTCAAAAGGCACCCGAAGATCTTCCTGACCGACCCCGGGCTCGCCGCCTGGCTACTCGGCAAGACCCCCGACGCACTCGACGACCCCAGTGACCCGGCAACCGGTCAGCTCGTCGAGACCTTCGTCTTCGATGAGCTCCGCCGCCAGCTCACCTGGGCAGCCACCGAGGTCACCATGTACCACTGGCAGGACCGCTCGGGCGCCGAGGTCGACATCATTCTCGAAGCCGCCGACGGACGGGTCGCCGCCATCGAGATCAAGACCGGCCAGACGGTCAAGCCCGAATGGTTCCGCTGGCTCCGGCAAATGCGCGACACCATCGCAGACAAGTTCACGACCGGCATCGCTCTCTCTACGCCGGCAACGACATGCTGCCCTTCGGCGACCGGCTCATCGCCGCCCCTATCTCGTCCCTATGGGAACTCTGAAATGTCGCGATCACGCACCAGATGGCTCGTTAGGCGCGCGAAGGCGCCGGTAGCTGTTGCCCGCTGGAGCGTTCCAGATCTGGTAATTCTGACCGCCGCGGCCGGCTGAGCAGCGCTGACAGACCTGTCCTACCTGCCCAGTGTCCGCGCCAGCTCCCTCGCCCGCTCCAACTCCAGCAGCCGTTGCCCGTCCGTTTCCTCCGTATACAGGTCCTTCAGCCCCCGCTGGACGGCCTCATACGCCGCCGACCTAGCGCTGAAAGCCGAGGTTCCGCGATCTGCTCATGCCAGCTGCCGCGGCGACGCAGTTCGACCACTTTGGCGCCTGCATCCGGGTCTCGGTCTTCCGCGCGCGAGGCATTGTGCTCCTGTTCAGAGTGCAAGGGTCGGTGACCGGTTAACTGGTCGCGTGGCCGAGCACGATGGTTGACCTCCCGCAGGCAAGCCGGATGGTCACGAGACTTGGATCACGGTCTTTCCCTGGCTGCGGTCCTTGTTCAGGAATGCGCTGCGGGTCTTTGCCAGCGGGCGGACCGCGCCAACCGGTGGAGTGAGCCGACCCCGCTGCACCAGGCGGGCCAGACCGGCCAGCTGGTCGCGGTTCGGTTCGACGACGAAGTAAATCGCGCGGCCGTCAGCCGGGCGGATCTTCGGCGGCGCGGCCACGCTGACGAGCGTTCCGCCGGGCGCTACCACCGCCACCGAGCGGTCGAGGATCTCGCCGCCGATCAGGTCCAGCACGACGTCCACCTGCCCGGCCACGTCCTCGAAGCGCTCAGTCTCGAGGTCGACGAAAAGCTCGGCGCCGGCCTCCAGCACTCTGGCGCGGTCCCGCTCCCGGCCCGTGCCGATGATCCGGGCGCCCGCGTTGCTGGCCATCTCCACCGCCAAGGCGCCCACCGCTCCGCCGGCTCCGTGGACCAGCAGGGTCTGCCCGGGCTGCAGGCGGGCGTGATCGAATAGCGCCTGCCAGGCGGTCAGCCCGGCCAGCGACAGCGCGGCGGCGGGGACGTGGCCGATCGAGGCGGGCAGCGGTGCCAGGTTGCGCGCCTCAACCGCGACGAACTCGGCCAGGGCGCCGTCGCGGGCCCAGTCGGTGAGGCCGAATACCCGCTGACCCACTGTCAACCCAGTGGTCCCCGGGCCGAGCTCGGCCACCTCGCCGGAGACCTCGTGGCCGGGAATGGTCGGGGTTCTGCCCCGCCCGGACCGGTCGGTCCACGTGCTGGGCCAGTGCAGTTCGGTGTATGTGAACCCGGCCGCGTGCACCCGTACCATCACATCGTTCTCAGCCAGGTGCGGGTAGGGGGCTTCCTCCACGATCAGGGCATCCGCCCCACCGTGTTCATGTATGCGTACCGCTTTCATCAGCTCGCCCCCTGCTCGGTGCTATTGAGGTCTGTCCAGCCGACAGCGCATCTGGATCTTTCACACCAGCCTGGCTCTACCCCAAACCGGCAAGGCGCTACCAACAGCCAGGGCTTTCCGTCGGAGCCGTGCTCTCCACGTCAGCCGCATTCATCCCCCGGTAACCCAGCACGACCGGAAAGGCCGCTCAGTCTCCGGAAGGAGGACGGGCGGCGTTCTCTTTGCGAACAGGGGCGCAGCTTGCTCTCAAACATCCTCAGCGCCCAACCCGATCGCCATGTGCATATCGAGGTGCAGGTAGGTGCCCATGCGTCCGCCGAATAACACACGCTCGGGCGGCTGTCATCTGCCCAGGCGAAAAGTCAGGCGCGGCTACGCCTGTCGCATGACCGCGGCGCCAGGATGACTGGGAGTCTCTTTCAAATGACAGCCGGGAGGCTGGTCGACGACGCAGACCGAGCTACCAACTGAGATGCTCGGGGCGAACCTGGACCAGCCTGATCGGTCACGGCAGGCGGCACGCTAACGCCGGAGGTAGTGGTGGAGGCGAGCTCGCCGTTGTTGCCGTCGGAGCGGAACGCGGTCCCGGCGGGCAGGTGGCCGCTGAGCCTGAGCTGCCACGGTGCCGACGGGTCCTTGTTGGTGATCGTGATGGTGTAGGTGAACGCTGAGCCGTGCCAGGCCTTGGCCGGGGCGGCGACGTTCGCGGCCGCGCCCGCTCAGGGGGTGACCGCCACGCCGAGTGAGCCGTGGGGCGGCGCGGTGACGGTGGCCGGTGACAACGGGGTGATCTTGCCGGTCACCGGGCTGATCGCGAACTGCGACAGGGCGCTCTCGCCCCCGCTGGTCACGTAGGCGTTCTTGTCGTCGGGGCTCAGCGCGATCGCCTCGGGACCCCGCACGGTGC
Source organism: uncultured Actinomycetota bacterium (assembly GCA_963720595.1). Classification (GTDB taxonomy): domain Bacteria; phylum Actinomycetota; class Actinomycetes; order Streptosporangiales; family Streptosporangiaceae; genus Chersky-822. The sequence goes on from CAVRFY010000003.1 coordinate 119,098, forward strand.
GCGCAGTGGACACCGGCCTGGCGCTCAGCGCGCCGGTGGCCGGGCTGATGGCCTACTGGGCGATGGTGGCGCCGCTGTTGTTGACGACATACAGGTTCTTGCCGTCCGTCGGCGCCGCGGCAACCAGCACGATTTATCAGCTTCGCTGCTTCCGTCCGATGCTGAAAGCTTCCCGCTTGACATACCCAAGCCGTGCGATGACGGCCAGGTCGCCAAAGAAGCAGATCCACATCACGGCGATAGCTGGCGTCCATGTGATAATTCCAGCTGTCGCAAGACATCCAAAAGCAACCAGAATAACTGCCAGACCAGTTGCGGCCAGTCCATGCCTGATCGCTTTCCGGCGGAGCTCCGCGACTTCACTTCTAGGCAAGGTGCTCAGAAAGCGCCTAGGACTTCCTCCGAACTCTCGCATGAGGAATCCCATGCCAACGAATCCGACGACGGCACCTGCAAACACTCCGATGATATTACTGCTGCGCCCGCTCGGCTCGGAGATCGCAAGGTATCCTCGCGAAACTACAATGGCCATGCCGCCTGCCGTCAGGAGCGCGGAAAGGGTGTTCCAGAGTTTCATCAGTTACCCGAACAGTCTTTTACCCATATCATTGTTCTTGCGCATGCATCGGCCAGTCAACGCCGAAGTAAATCGAGAATTCTCGGCGTCGATCACGCGCAACCCCGTTAGCTTCCGGACACTACGCATGGCGCTACCTGGGGCTTCGACCCCGGCTTTGCCCGCCTGGTCTGCTGCCCGGCGGTCGACTTCCCGCTCAGTCGTTTTGGGATATGACCAGCCGTGGCCACCAGTGCCTTGGTTCCTCCGCTGTCAGGCATCCTGCGACTCCTCCGTATAACGGATTCGGCTGCCGACTGGACAGCCAGCGTGTCGTGGCGGCGTTTGAGCGGTCTGGCCGGTGCTTTGCTCGCGCGCGCTCCCGGCGCGCCGGGGCGGCCATGAGGACCCGCCCCGGCGTGAGTGGGGGATGAACAAGGTCACCCAAGATTACGACGATCCTGGCCATCGTCGCCGCCCCGCCGATAACGATCCCCGCCAGGCCGCCTGCAGACAGCGCCCGGAAGCATTCGGCTGACCAGCCCGGCACCTACCTCGCCCGGCCGCCATGGGTGAGCTTCGATAATTCGCAGGGAGGATGGTACGAGCGCGCCGAGGGCTCTAATTCGGTCTCGCCGTGTGTCCAATAATTGCCTTTGGGGCGGATCTCAGCCGCGTGCTCATAGATGAGGATCTTGTCCAGATCAGGATGTCCTGCGGCGGCCTCGCGATGACTTGCCGGCCGCTCCGTGATTGCAATGGCGCTCGTTGGCTGCTACGCACCAGGGGGCTGGTGAGCCGGGCGGTAATGGCGGTCCAGGTCCCTCCGCCGTTGCTGGTGGTCAGCAGGTATGCCCGGTAGGGCGGGTAGCTGATCACAGTTCCGAACCCGATCGCGGGGGTGACGAAGTCCAGGACTGCCTGGCTGGGCAGCGGGTTGGCGGATCGCTCGGTCCAGGTGGCACCGCCAGCGCTGGTGGCGTACAGCAGCGCCTGGCCGGCCAGGGTTCCGTCCCGGCCCAGCTTCCCGGCGAGCAGGAACCCGTGCTGGGCGTCGGCGAAGTCCGGGACCTGCGCCGGCACCAATCGGCGAGGCAGCCGGACTGGGACCCACGTGCGCCCGCCGTCGCTGGTCAGGTAGGCCGCGGAGGATCGGGCCGGCGGGCCGGGCAAGCCGGTGACCAACAGCGCACCGACCTTCGGCGTGATGAACACAGGCGGGAAGATGCCACCCGCGAAGCCGGCCAGCGCCCCGCCGCCCCGATGGCCTGGGCAGCGGCTGGCACCGCCAGGTCCGGCCGCCGTCCCGGGATACCCAGAACGCGGGCCGGCCGCCCGCGCACGACCCGCCCACCCAGCCGGTGCGGGTGGTGGAGAACACCGCGAAGCTCTTGTCGCACGCGAACGGGATCGCCCCAGGCGTGGGCCGGGGCCTGCCCGCCGCCGGTGCTCAACTCCACCAGCCGCCACCGGGCGCCGCCGTCGGCAGTCCGGAAGATTGCGATCCCGCTGCTCCCGGCCGCCACGCCCAGGCTCGCGGTCACCCAGCCGGTCCGTGGCGTGACCATGTCCGGCGCCGACCCGCCAATCGCGGCGATCCGGACCCGGCCCATCAGCTGCCAGTGCAGCCCGCCGTCGGTGGTGCGGTAGGTGACCGGCCACCCCCGCGGGCCCGGAAAGCTCCAGGTCACCCACGCATCACGGGCGCTGTCGAACGAGGCCTGCAGTTGCAGGCCGTGCAGGCCCCGCGGGCCGGCGGAGCGCCAAGTAAGGCCGCCGTCGGCGGTCCGCACCACGTCAACGAAAACGCCATCCCGGTCGACCGTGACCGCCCACCCAAGCCGCGGGGTGAACATCCGCAGGTCCTCCTGGACAACCCCTGATCGTGACCGGCCCCAGGCAGGCGGCCGCACCGGCCGCAGCGAGCCGCCACCGCCACCGGCCGCTCCTGGCCGGGACGCGGCGCCGCACCCCGCCGCCACAAGGCCATCGTCGCCAACCAGGCCGCCGCCGGGAGCGGCCAGATCCTTGCCTCCACGACTAACAAGACTGCCCGCGAGACCGGCTGGTTGCCCTCAGTCTCCTCATCGCCCGGCACGCGCAAAGCTCGTCCCCACCCTGCAAGCCGCGCACGCGCGGATCTACCAGGTCGTGCTGGAGCTGGCTGCCGAGGCCGGCCTTGGCTGAACGGTCGGCGACTTCAGCCTGGCGCAGCGATATGCCGCGGACGAGGTATTCGTGACCGGCACCATGGGCGGCCTGGTCCCCTGTGCTCACGATCGACCGACGCCAGATCGGCAGCACGCGCCCCGGCCCGGTCACCGCGCTGCTGACCAAGGCGTTCGCCGACCTGGCCGCCACGACCGGGACTCTGGTCTGCTGACCATAATGGCGACATGACCACGCCAGAGAAAGTCCCGACCGTGACCCTGGCCAGCGGCGCGCACATGCCCATGGTCGGCCTCGGCACCTGGCAGCTGCGCAACCGCCACGCCCGCGACGCGGTACGGGCAGCACTCGCAGCCGGCTACCGGCATATCGACACCGCCACCATGTACGGCAACGAGGAGGAAATAGGCCAGGCGATCCGGGCCAGCGGGCTGGACCGCAGCGAGCTGTTCCTCACCACGAAGATCCGGCCCGCCGACGCAGGCCGTGAGGACGCCGTGCTGCGCGCCTCGCTGCGCAAGCTCGGCACTGACTACGTCGACCTGTGGCTGATCCACTGGCCGTCGCGCGGCGCAGGCAACCGCCAGATCTGGCGGGAGGTGCTGCGGTTGCAGGATGAAGGCTACGTGCGGGACGCCGGGGTCAGCAACTTCAGTACCGCCGACCTTGACGACGTGATCACGTCCTCCGGGCAGACCCCAGCGGTGAACCAGGTGCACTGGAGTCCGGGCCGTCATGACCCGGCGGTGCTCGCCGGCCACGCCGAGCGCGGCATCGCCTTCGAGGGATACAGCCCGCTCAAGGACACCCGCCTTGACGACCCTGCGCTGACCGGGATCGCCGCGGCGCACGGCGTGACTGCGGCACAGGTGGTGCTGCGCTGGCACCTGGAGCATGGCATCACCGTGATCCCGAAGTCGGCCCGCCAGGACCGGATCGCCGCGAACATCGACCTGTTCGGCTTCACGCTGACCGACGCCGAGATCGCGGCCATCGACGGGCTGGCGCGGCGCTGACTGATCCAGCCGAAGCTGCTGGATGGCGCGAAGCTCGGGGTGTTCGAGGCGCTGGGCCAGAACCCGCTGACCGCGGCCGACGCGGCAGCCTATCTCGGGACCGAGCGCGAGGCCACCGGGAAGCTGTTGAACGCCCTGACCGGGCTCGGCTACCTGCGAGCCGCGGGGAACGGGTTCGTGCTGTCCTCCGAGGCCGGCGGTGGTTTGTTTCCGGCTGCCCGCGGTCCTTGCGCGACTGGGTCCTGGAGCAGGAGCTGCTGGCGTGGCGGTGGCTTGAGCACCTCGAGGACTCCGTGCGCACCGGCCATGCCGTCCAGGCGCACGGCGACTTCTCCGACGACGCCTCGGGCGTTTATCAGCGCGGGATGCGCAGCGTCGCCGGCCTTTACGCGGCGGAGGTGGCGCGCCGCGTGCCCGTTCCCACACGGACCCGGTATTCCGGGCGCGACGGATGCGGCCGAAGGACCTGAAGGCTTTGACCGTGGAACCGAACTGAACCCGGGTTGCTTCCTGGAGCGCGATGTGGCTGCCGCGGCTGGTCGCGCGCAGGCCCTGTACGGTCACCCGCGATACGCAAACCGGCCCGTCGCCTAGTCGACGCGCGGGCCTTAGATTTCCGGCGCATAGGCTCCCAGTTTGGCTCCCAGCACCTTGCCCGCGGGCGCGGGTGCCTGACCGCTGGTCCGCTGCTAGCCATTCTGGCTGGTCAGAGGCATTTCAGGAGACCGGGTGCAGCGAAACGCGACGAATGAGTGACTGTCGATGAGCAGTCACTCATCGACACAACAGTAATATCGAAAATACGCACTCACCAGGCATTACTGCGCCCCGAGCAGGACTCGAACCTGCGGCCTACTGCTTAGGAGGCAGAACCAAACCGCAGCCAGGCGGTGCTGAGCAGGGCCTGATGTGCTCATGACCTGGGACAACAGCTTCCTGAAGTCGCTGGACGGGGCTCACCGCCTGCCGCCGTTGGCTCCCAGTTTGGCTCCCACGGACTCGGCGCGGACAGACTGCTGCCGGTGGTACGGGGCAAGCCGAACGCGGTCTGGTGGTGCTGGCGATCGCGGCGCCGCTGCTGCTTGCCCTGCGGTGGCGGCGCACGGCCGCAGTCGTAGCACTGGCGCTCGGTAATTGGTCAGATCGCGGAATTGATATTCCCTATCGGAGCGGACCCTGGTGGTGCTGGCCCTGAAGCTCCTCCCGCCGCAGGTCGCCGCCGCAAGGTCGGAGGTGGCTCCTCCTCCTCCTGGGGCAAGCTCTCGTAGTTGACTTACCAGGCGCTTATGAATCGGAATCCGTCCTCATCAACTCCTTCCATGTATCCCATCACTGAAATGGATCTAGCCGACTCGCCTGCATGCGCAAAGAGCCTAGCCCCTTCCGCAGCGTCTGGACTCGCTATCGCAGCGGCCGATTCAAACAATTCCACAGGATCCGAGCCCACTAGCTCAGCCGCCCGAAACAGCAGGCTATGCGTGCGCGCTATCTCTCGATGATCTTCAACCGTGCTGGACAAGAGCGCGGCAATCAGCCCGAGATGGATCCATGAGGCATCATCCATCCGTACTGCAAGCGACGCTGTCCTCTTGGCGAATAGGTTCAAGATTCTGCAGCTTGCGAGGTTCAGGCCTGACGCAAGGTTGTCGAAATCCAAGTGGGATGCCACTGCAGAGATCAGCTTAGCGATCTCACCATCGCGGGGACCGGGAACCGCTTCCGGTGCGTAGCGCTGTGCTGCAAGCGATATCAGGAGATCAGTCATTTTCAATTCCCTGCCCAACTAGCGCGGTGGCGGAGGAAGCATGTAGCTCTCGTCCTGGTTAATTGTGTACAGGTAGGCACCGCCCCAGGGATTTGGGCTGACACCGCGGGACCATGCCGTGCCGTGCCAATGGAGGATCAGCGTCTGGCCGGTCTCCGCTGAGGTGCCGCATTGCGATGTGCAGGGCCACCCACGCATTGCCGCCTGCCGATGCGCTCCCGCTATTCGGGATGGCCAATTCCCGTTCCCGGCCCTCTCCGAGCCATGGATGCCGAGCTAGAGGACGCTCTGGCATTTCGACGCGACGATCTCGTTCCAGATGCTCATGTTGGAGAAATCACCCGCCAGAACAGCTTGATCCCCTCTTCCCGCTTATCCTGCAGTAGTCGGGTCTGGCTACGCAGTTCGGCAACGAGATCTCCTGGCTCGGTCGCATACCCGGGTGTGATGGCAGGGAACGCTCGTGACACGTGAAATGTGTGCTTTGCAAAGCTGCCGGCCGCACGCGTGGTGGGCACCGGGTTGCTCCTGCTGTCCGGAGCTCTTGCCGCTTTCAGGTGGCCGTCGGCGCGGGGTGCTGCGGCGGCATCGATATCTGCGGGCTAGCTAAGCATAGGATCGTGAGATGAGCATGAGTTATGCACGGAATGCCGCGGTTGTCGCGGTGCTGGCTGCGGGCGGGCTGACGCTCGGGGCGTGTTCGCCCGCGGTAGCGGTGCCTGCCGGCGGGCGTGAGGTCCGCGCGGCCGGTGCCGCGCCTGCCGGGCCGGCGGTGTCCCTGCCGGTCCCGGGGAACCTGGGCGGCGTGGCGGCGCTGTCGTCCGGCAACGCCTGGGCGGTGGGTCAGACCTCAAGCGACAGCACCGACAATGACAAGCCTGTCCTCGCCCACTGGAACGGCACGGCCTGGAGGACGGTGAGCAGCCCGGCGCTGCCGTCGCGGGGTTCTTTGAACGCCGTGGCCGCGTTCCCCGGCGGCGCGTGGGCCGTCGGGGAGGCCGGGGTGCTCGTGCACGGAGGAGTCCCCAGGCTCCTCATCGTGCGCCTGACCGGCACGACGGCGCGACGGGTGCCGACCCCGGCGCCGGCTGACGGCCAGCTGTTTGGCGTGGCCGCCACATCGGCGGCGAACGCGTGGGCGGTCGGCGGCTCGAACGGGCCGCTGATCTTGCACTGGAACGGCACGGCGTGGAAACGCGCGCCGCTGGCCCGCTCTCTGCAGTCCGGCGTGTTCACTGCCGTGGCCGCCACGTCGAGGACGAACGCCTGGGCCGTCACAGCCAGCCAAGGCGCAGGCAGGCCTCGGATCGTGCACTGGAACGGTCGGCGATGGAGCCAGGTCGCCAGCCCGGACATCGGAACGTCCTACCGTCTCTGGGGCGTGGCCGCCACCTCTGCCAAGAATGCCTGGGCCGTCGGTTCCACCGGTTCGGAACAAGCGGTGATCCTGCACTGGGACGGCCTGCGGTGGAAGCGCGTCCCGAGCCCGAACCCGGCCGACCTGCTCCTGGCGGTCAGCGCGTCATCGGCGGATAACGCCTGGGCAGTGGGCGTCACCTTTGCTGGCCGAACCCTGGCGCTGCACTGGAACGGGCACTCCTGGAAGCAGGTCGCGACCCCGGATGCGGGACACAGCCTGGATGGTGTCTGCTTCATCCCGCCATCCGGCCATGCCTGGGCGGTCGGCAATTCCGCTCCGCCTGTAGAGACGCTGATATTGCACTGGAACGGCACCGCCTGGCACTAGCTGGCCGGGCAGGGCGGCCCATGCGAGCAGTCCCTGGCGATCACGCACCAGCTGCCGACAGTTAGCCGGGCAGCACCACCTACCGCCGCGACCTGCCCGTCTCGTTCGAGCCGCTGGCCGGCATGGCCGCCGACGCCGCGCAGGGCGACGAGGCCGCCCGCCGGCGATCTGGCACCCGGGCGGTCAGGCGGGCACTCGCCCGCGATGAACCAGAACGCCTGCGCTTGCCGCGGAAATCGCCTACATGGATCACCAGAACTCCCACTCGCGCTCGGCGATCGCCCGGTGCACCTCGGCCAGGTACTCCTGCCGGTCAAACACCAGGTCGGGGACGCTCAACCCCGTGCTGCCCGGGGGTTCCAGGCTGAACAGCAACCGCCGGAGTCTTCCTCATCGGAGTCTGCTGCCAGGCAATCCCGGAAGTCACGCCAGATCACGTGCCTCCTGGTGGCAGAAGTTACCGCGGTGATCGTGCTCTCGCCCGGTTCGGGCACGCCCCGGAAGGACAACAGCGTCCGGCGCGGCGGCTGCGCAGGGATCAGCGGCGAATCCTCGCCTAGCACGGCGCCCGGCCATGGCCCGATGTACGGGCCCCGCGGACCGGCCGAGGTAAGCAGCTCGCGGCCGTCGATCATGATCCGCAGGCTGAGGAAGTCGAAGAAGTGCGGATCCGGCCGCTCATGCGAGTAGCCCACCCGCAGCTTTAGCCGCCGCACACCCGTTGCCGGCCGACTCTCTACGCTCGCCACCGTGGCATTCTCGGCCGCACCTCGGGAGTTCCCGCATAGCAAGTATCCGGGTGTGACCAGAAATGACCGATGGCTTCGGGGCGAAAGACCGCGGCGGCTAGCGGAGCGTCGTTGCCAGGTGCTCTCGGACGGGTCCGAACATTCCGAAGGGTTGCATCAGCTTGTCGGCTTGGGCGAGGGTGACCCAGCGGACTTCGGCGAGTTCGTCGCGGTCCCCAACGAAGATGTCGGTGCCGTGAGTGGGGCGGGCGGCCATGTAGATCATCATGCGGCCGGTCGACGGGTGGACCCAGCGGCCGATCTCCTGGCCGGCTTCCACCTGGAGGGCAGTCTCTTCCTTGACTTCGCGGATTCCGGCGTCGGCTGGCGACTCGCCGGGCTCGATCGCGCCAGCGATGAATGTCCAGGGCGGTTTCCCGTCGTTGCGACCGCCGTGGATGCGGCCGGGCTTGGCACCCTCTGAGCGTCGGCAAGGGCCTGCCCGTACAGCGGGATCGCCTCACCAGCCGCCCGGCCGCTTGGTAGGCGTACGCGAGCTTGATCCGCGATGCCAACTCGGCTTGGCGGGCTGGCGCCAGGCGGCGTCAAGGGCGGATTGGTGCCGGGGGTAGCGTCGAATGTATGAGGCCGAGGGGCCAGACTCGACCCGCAATCCGCTGGAGGGCATATGGCAGGGCATGACTCCGACCAGCCAGCCGAACAGTTCCATCGCGAGCGCCGCGAGCACGGCGGCGCGGCAGAGCACCTCGACGACGACCGGCTTGCGCGATTGACCGAGGAGGAGCGCGTAGCGGCCGGGATCGACGACTACGATCCGGATGAGGTTCCGCCGGCGACCGATGCACCGCCGCAGTGGGATGTCACGGAGACAGAGGAATACCAGGAGGAGCGGGCCGAGATCCGCCGTGAGGCCGACAAGGACGAACTGCAGATCGAGGGTCAGCGCGACTCGTTCCCGCCGACGCACTACGACAACTGAGCGATTCCGGGAAGCTCTGCCGCACTCTTCCAGACTGCAACGGGTGCGCGCCGGGCATCAGGTGTGCGTTCCTTACCGACAATGGGCGCCTGCAGCCTGGTCGCGCACCCGGTCGCGAATAGCAGGGCCGCCACCGCAGCGACGGCGGCCATCGCTAGCAGCCCGGCGCGACGCGATGAGCCGATTCATTTTGGCCTGCCGCGTGTCCGCTCATGGGACGCGCGCGCAGCTGCCGCGGCGCAGGAACTGTGCGATTGTCAACGGCGGCTGAATTTTGACCCCAGGCGGCGGGGCGGGCTGGTCAGTTTTCGTACCAGCCGTCGTCCGCGATCACCACCAGCAGCGACCTGACGGCGGCTGAGGATTGAGCAGTGCTGGCACGGAGCGCCCCGACCAGAGCCATGGATCCTGACGACCCGATCCGGTATCCTCGCCGCCGCAGTGCCTCCATTGCCTGGAATGTCGCCTTATCCTCCACTGCGATCTCATGGTCGATGAGATCCGGCAGGTAGTTACGCGGGGTGAATGGGTTCCCCGCTCCTGCAACTCGGTAGGCGCCAGCCACAGAGCTGAAGATCGTCGAACCCGCGGGCTCGACGGCAACGAGGCGGGCAGCCCGGTCGGCGGGACGCGATGCCGCGATGCCGGACATTGTGGCGCCCGTGCCGACGGCGCCGGCCACCATGTCAAAAGCAACCGGGTCCGACCATACTTCCGGGCCGGTGGTCTCCGCGTGGACGCGCATCCACTGCTCGGCGTCATATTGATTCGGCCAGTCATACCCTTGCCTGGCGTATTCTTCAGCGAGCGCGATGCGCTTTTGCACGCCACCCTGCTCGTTCATCTCCCGCTCGGTCAACGCGACGGACTCGATCATGCAGCCAGCATCAGTGAGGGCCGCCCGCATGGCGGTCTCGCAGCAATCATCGACCAAGCACAACGGTTGCGGAGCCCCGAGTCGCTCACACCAGAACGCGAGCCCGAGTGCGAGATTTCCCGACGATGACTCCACGATAGGCCTGCCGGAGCGCTTGCTCTGACAGGCCATCGCGTAGGCGACCCGCCCCTTGACGCTCCTGCCAAGCTGATGGCGTTCCTCTTTGAGATAGACGCGGTATCGGCCTGAGAATCCGAGGATCTCGGGAATCCGAGACATGTAAGTATGGGGAGTGACCATTGGAGCCAGCATCAAGTTAAACCCCAATTCCGGGCGCTCAACGGCATCCACGATGTCGGGTGCTCCAACTAATAGAGGAGTTGCACTGTCCTGACCACCACGGCCTCGGTCCGACCGCCCAGCCAGCTCATGGCAAGCCGACGCAGAACAACCGCTCCCGGACACCGGACGAGCAAACACGATTTCCTCATCGTTGATGTTCCCTAGGAGGTACATGACGATGGGCCGAGTGTCCGGCCGGATCGCCATGGCCTGATCACCAGGCAGGTAGTGCCTTGCCCGGTCCTGATGATCTTGCCTGGCGCGTTCGTGGCCGTGCTGATCGGCAGCACGAAGCCCTGTACCGGCCCGTAGGGCGGGTCATCTCTGAAACCGCTCACCCACGCCGTCGTGCCGTCCGGCGTTATCGCGATCGCCCGGGGGATGAAGGGCAGCCTGATCGCCTTGCCGGCCGTGCCTGACCGGGTGCTGATCGGGTACACGGCGTGGTAGGTCAGAACGTAGACCGTCTTGCCGTCCGGGGTGACGGCCAAGCCGTCCGGGAAGCGCCCGACCCTGATCGGCTTGCCTGCCGTGTTGGTCGCCGTGCTGATCGGCACCACTGAGCCGTTGCCGTTGAGGGCAACGAAGACCGTCTCCCCGTCCGGGGTCATCACCAGCGCCCTCGGCGCGCTGATCCGCCCGCCGACCCTGATCGGTTTCAGCGCCGTCTTCGTGACGAGGTCAACCGGGATCACTGTGCCCCAGAAGCCGAGGACATAGCCCGTTCGTCCGTCGCGGCCGATGACCATCTGCCCGTCTGTCAGACCGGTGCGAATGGGACTTTCTGCCTTCCAGGTCACCGCGTCGATCGGCCGGACCGAGTCGGCGTCGACGGCATAGACGGTCTTGCCGTCACGAGCCACCGCAAGCCCGTGGGGACCGAAGCGCTTCTTCGCGGCGACGACTGGCTTGCCGGCCGTGTTGGAGGCCACATCGATCGGGATGACGGTGTTGCTCACCGCTACATAGACGGTCTTGCCATCCGGTGCGCTGACAATGAAAGGAAAGCGTCCGACTCGAATCGGCGAGGCTCGCCGCTCAGTAGCCGTGCTGACCTGAACCACGGTGCGCAGGCTGGCGACGAAAAGCTTCCGGCCGTTGTTAGTGATCGTCAGGCCGAACGGTTCACGGACGCGGACGGGGCGGCCTGGCCGGTGGGTTGCCGCGTCGATCGGCAGCACGGTACCGGAGAGATCGTTCGCGACCCATACCGTCACCTTCCCGCTTACTGCCGGCACACCGCTCGCTGCGGCCGGCATCGCCGCGACGGCGGCGCAGACAGTGACCGCCAGCCCTGCAAACCGGACCGGACGCGAAAAGAAACGCCTGAGCATCGGCACTCCTCTCGACCAAACACCCGAGCCGGGTATCTACCGCAGACAAGCAGAATCATCCTTTTTGTATTTTTCCACAAAACAGGGCCACATCGTCATGATCTTGCGCCACGTATGACTCACCACCGGTGAAGGCCAACACGGTGTGCTCGTCACGCCAGTCGAGCCCCTCCCTGCCGGCTGGGTGTTCCTCCGAGGCTTCGCGAACGCAGTGGATGGCGGGAGCGTGAGGGTTCACCAGCGAGGTGACAGGTTTCCCCAGGCTGTCTGCGGTGCGCCAGGTCACCTGCCGTAGGAGACGGGCAGTGTCATGACGTCCTGGATCGCGCTGATCACACGCTGCGGCTGTTCGACGTGGATGTAGTGGCCGGAGTCCCAAATGACCTCATGCACAGCCTGGCCCAGGTACCGCCGCCCCAGTGCAGGATCAGAGTCCGGGGCGTCACGCTGCTGATCCGTCCGGCCTGCCCGACGGCCCAGGCGTTTCGGCGCCGGAGGCGGTCACCGAGGTCAGCGACCCGCCGCAGGGTATTTCGGGTGATACGCGAGCAACGCCTCAATGCCTCGAAACCCCCCGCCTCGCCATCCAGATGCCCTCGCGTCTACCGACCGCCAGCCGTGAAGCCGAGAAGGCGACGGCTTCATCAAGGGCGAGAGACGAGGGTTCCCGGAATGCGTTGGCTCCCAGTTTGGCTCCCAGATCCATGCCAGCGGGCGCGAGCGCATCGCCTCCGGTCCGCTGCCAGTAATCGCCTGGCTGGTCACAGGCCCGGACAGCAGCGTCGCCAGGGTAAGAAATACCAAAATGAGCGATTGCCGATGAGCAGCAACTCACCACATCAAAGACAATATCGAAAAAACTTACCTACCAGCTGAAACTGCGCCCCGAGCAGGACTCGAACCTGCGGCCTACTGCTTAGGAGGCAGTCGCTCTATCCACTGAGCTATCGGGGCTGACCCGCCTGGCCAGGCGGTCGCCGCCAAGCCTACCGGCTCCCGGCACGGTCCGCCGTAGTTCACTTTCGTGTCCGGCCCGGCCCGCCCGTCGCGCCAGGGCCGCCCCGCTCGCTCCCGACGCCCCGCCCGCCGACGCCGCCCGATTGGGCGCGAACAGCCGCCGCGACCTGCTCGAGCAGCCCGAGCCGACGCCGCAAGCCGCCGCTGAGCGGCCGCCGGCAGGCTTCCGACAGCGGCCGCGAGGGCATCGATCCGGCGCCGCTGAGCGGCCCGCATCAGGGCGTCGCCACTGGCGGTCGCGGCGATCGACACCGCCCGCCGGTCTACCGCGGACGGCTGTCTCTCGGCCAGCCCGGCGGCGATCAGCCCGTCGACGATCCTGGTCATCGTCGGCCCCGCGACGCCCTCCGCGGCCGCCAGCGCGCCCAGCGTGCAGGGTCCCGCGAACACGAGGACCGACAGCGCCGAGAGCCTGGCCGGGGTCAGGCCCGACTGCCGGTCCACCGCGGCGAGGCTGCGCAGCATATGGATCGCGCCGGAGTTGAGCGCGACGGCGGCGTTCTCCAGGTCCGGCTTGCTCGATGTCACATCATATGTATAGCATCCCTACCAATAAAAGATAGGGATGCTACGTAACTGGGAGCGTCGCATGACTGACAGCGGACCCACCCTGCACCAAGGCGGACCCACCCTGCACCAGGTCGCCCAGCACGCCGACGATCTCGGCCGGGCCGTGACCTTCTACACCACCGTGCTCGGCGCCAGCCCGATCGCCACATTCGACCCGCCGGGCCTGGCATTCCTCGATCTCGGCGGGGTGCGCCTGCTGCTCGAGAGCGCCGCGCCGAGCGCCCTGGTCTACCTGGGCGTGCCCGACGTCCGCGCCGAGGTCGACCGGCTGCGCGCCGCGGGAGTCCAGATCCACACCGAGCCGCACCGGGTCCACGTCGACTCCGACGGCGCGTTCGGCGATCCCGGGTGGGAAGAGTGGATGGCGTTCATCCGCGACAGCGAGGGCAATTTGGTCGGCCTGGCCAGCCGCCACGCACCGCCAGCGGCCACGCACCCCTAGCCGCAACGCACCGCCAGCGGCCACGCACCGCTAGCCGCCACGCGCCGCCGGGCTACGGCAGCTCGATCGGCAGCTTCTGCCCGTCCAGCGCCGACGGGCAGGGGCAGGTCCGCTCCTCGGGCAGGCTCTCGATGATCGCCGTCAGCAGGCCGCGCAGCCTCGTCACGTTCTGCGCGAACACCCGCAAGACTTCCTCGTGGGTGACGCCCTCGCCCTCGTCGACGCCCGCGTCGGTATCGGTGACCAGCGACAGGGAGGTGTAGCAGAGCGCCAGCTCGCGGGCCAACACCGCCTCGGGGTGCCCGGTCATGCCGACGATCGTCCAGCCCTGCGCCGCATACCAGCGCGACTCTGCCCTGGTCGAGAACCGCGGCCCTTCGATCACCACGAGCGTGCCCGCGGTCACCGGCTGCCAGCCTGCCGCGGTCGCCGTCGGCCACCGCGACCGCGCGGCCGGACGGGCAGTACGGGTCGGCGAACTGGACGTGAACCGCCCCGCCCTCGGCGTAGAACGTCTGCGTCGCGGCCAATCGTCCTGTCGACTAGCTGGTCGGGAATCACCAGCGTGCCTGGCCCGTGCGCGGCCGTCAGCGAGCCGACCGCGCTGACGGCGCGAGCACCTGCCGGACGCCGACCGACGCGCAGCGCCCACATGTTGGCCAGGTAAGGGATGCGGTGCGGCGGGAACCTGTGGTCCTTGCCGTGCCTGGGCAGGAACGCAACGGGACGCCCGGCGACGGTGCCGATGGTCAGCGGCTCGCTCGGCGGGCCGAACGGGGTGTCGCACCGCGACTTCCCGCGCGTCATCGAGGAACTCGTAGAACCCGGAGCCGCCGATCACGCCGATCGCGGCCTGTGCGCTCATCTGGTCAGGCAACCTTCGAGCTGGCCCCAGACTCCCCGGAAGATGCCTTCCCCGCCTTGCTTGCGGAGCCGCCGCCTTGAGCCGCCGTTCGAGCCGCTGTCCGACGAGCCAGAACCGCCCGAACCGCCCGAACCGTCCGAACCCGACTTCGCCCCCGCCTCGGACTTAGCCCCGGCCTCAGACTTGCCGCCCGAGCCTGAGCCAGAGCCTTCGAGCCCGAGCGACCCGACTTCTCCGCGCCGTCCGAGCCCGCCTTGCCGTTGCCGTTGGCGCCGCCGGTCACGCTGCCGCTCCGGCTGTCGTTGCGGTAGAAGCCCGATCCCTTGAAGACGATGCCAACCGGCGAGAACACCTTGCGCAGCTTGCCGCCGCACGCGCCGCAGACGGTCAGCGGGTCATCGCTGAACCTCTGCACGACCTCAAGCCGGTCGCTCGCACTCGGTGCAGGCGTACTGGTACGTCGGCACGTGTCCTCCCAAGATCGCGTTAGCACTCGCAGCAGTCAACTGCTAAATGGTAGCAACGGCTAGACGAGCCTGGTGATTCCTCGCGAAGGTTGCGCAACCGCTCGTACCCGCTGGTCAAGCGGGCCGGCCGGGACCTCGTCGAGCAGCTCATCGTCGTACAGCAGCGCGATGGTCGGCACCGCGGGACCGACCCTGGACAAGCGCCCGGTCGTAAGACCCGCCGCCGCGGCCGAGCCGGTGCCCCTGCCGGTCCGCCGCCAGGGCGGGAACGATGATCAGGTCGGCGCTGGTGATCGCCCCGACCCCGCGCCTCGGCTCGGTCGGCTGGAGCAGGCCGTGCGGGCCTGGTTCGAGCGCGTCGGGGCCCTCGTACGACGCCCAGTCCAGGTCGTTGCCGGCGACCAGCACGGGCAGCAGCACATAGCTGCCGCGCTTCCAGAGCGCGAACACCAGCCCGGCCGTCTCCGGCTCGGTGCCGATCGACAGGTACGCGGCGACGGTGCCCGCCATGCCGGTCTCCGGCAGGCCGAGCACGGCGTCGCGCAATGCCTGCCCGGCGGCGTGCCGGTCGGCTATCCTCAGCCCTACCCTCGCTGCCAGAACTTCCTTGCGCAGCATGGCTTTGCGGTCCGCGAGGCGCTGCCTGGGCATACTCCGATCATCGGGGGTAGCTGTTCCCTGCGGCGCGGCGTGATCGTTTCCGGCCATGCCGTTCACGATGGCCTCCAACAGGCTAGTTAGGGTTACAGCATGGCTCACACAGGCGCCGTCACCAAGGCAGTCATCCCTGTCGCCGGGCTCGGCACCAGGTTCCTTCCGGCTACGAAGGCCACGCCGAAGGTCATGATGCCCGTCGTCGACAAGCCCGCGATCCAGTACGTCGTCGAGGAGGCCGCGTCCGCCGGCCTGCACGACGTGCTGTTCGATCACGGGCGACAGCCAGGAGTCGATCGCCGAGCACTTCAACCGCGCCGAGGCCCTCGAGACGCACGCTGGCGGCCAAGGGCAACGACAAGGCGCTCGCGGCCGTCCGGGCGCCGGCCGAGCTCGCCGACGTGAGCTATGTCCGCCAGGACCGGCCGCGCGGGCTTGGTCATGCGGTGCTCTGCGGCGCCGAGCACGTCGGCGACGAGCCGTTCGCGGTCATGCTCGGCGACGACCTGATCAGCTCGGACGACCGGCTGCTGGCCAGGATGATCGCGGCCAGGCAGCGTACGGCGGCAGCATCATCGCGCTGATGGAGGTGCCCTCCGACCAGATCTCGCCTACGGCGTCGCCGCGTTCAAGCCGACCGACGAGTCGGACATCGTCGCCATCACCGACCTGGTCGAGAAGCCGGAGACCAGCGAGGCGCCGTCCAACTGGATCGTGATCGGCCGCTACATCTGCGACCCCGCGATCTTCTCGGTGCTGCGCGAGACCCCGCCGGGGCGCGGCGGCGAGATCCAGCTCACCGACGCGCTGCGGACGCTGGCCGTCGCCGACCGCGACAGCTGATGCCGACGGCGGCGGCGTGCACGGCGTCCTGTTCCGCGGCCGCCGGTTCGATACCGGGAACAAGCAGGACTTCCTGCGCACCACGGTCGAGTTCGCGTGCGCCAGGCCCGACCTGGCCGGCGATTTCGTACCCTGGCTTCGCGAGTACCTCAGCACGCTGAAGTAACCGCGCGACGGACGGGACAAATCGAGCTGCCGACAGGCGGGCGGCGGGATCAGGGCGATGCAGTCAGTCGACAGCTACCTGGACGAGATCATCGCGGCGATCACGCCGTTGCCGCCGGAGGACCTGCCGCTGGTCGACGCCGAGGGCGCCGTCCTGGCCGCCGACATGACGGCCGACTGGCCGCTGCCCGGCTTCGACAACTCGGCCATGGACGGCTACGCGGTGCATCGCCGCCGACGTCGCCGGGGCAACTGCCGATAACCCCGTCACGCTGCCGGTCGACGCCGAGGTCACGGCCGGCGACACCACCGAGCGCACGCTCGCGCCCGGCCAGCTGCATCAAGATCATGACCGGCGCGCTGCTGCCCGGCCGGCGCCGACGCCGTCGTCCCGGTCGAGTGGACCGACGACGGCCGCGCAGCACGTGCGTGATCAGCCGGGCCGCCGCCGAGGACCACGCGATCCGCCGGGCCGGCGACGACGCCAAGCCCGGCGACCTGCTGCTGCCCGCCGGAACCGTGCTCGGCGACCGGCCCAGATCGGCGTGCTGGCGGCGGCCGGTCACGGCGTCGCTGCGGGTGCAGGCGCCGCCCGAGGGTCACGGTCATCTCGACCGGCAACGAACTCGCCGAGCCAGGGTCGCCGCTGGTCCCCGGCAGGATC
Organism: uncultured Actinomycetota bacterium; assembly: GCA_963720595.1. Classification (GTDB taxonomy): domain Bacteria; phylum Actinomycetota; class Actinomycetes; order Streptosporangiales; family Streptosporangiaceae; genus Chersky-822. The sequence continues at coordinate 136,319 of CAVRFY010000003.1, forward strand.
TGGGACTCCAACAGCTACATGCTGGCCGCCGCCGCGCGCGCAGGCCGGCTGCGACACGACCAGGCACGCCACGCTGCCGCGACGAGCCCGGCGCCGTGCTCGACGCGATCGAGCAGGCGGCCGCGACCGCCGACCTGCTGATGACCAGCGGCGGGGTCAGCATGGGCGGCGAGCACGACGTGGTCAAGGCGGCCCTGACCAAGCTGGGCACGGTCGCGTTCCGCAAGGTCGCGATGCAGCCCGGCATGCCGCAGGGCTTCGGGCTGATCGGCGGCGGCACGGAGAAGACGCCGATCTTCACGCTGCCCGGAAACCCGGTGTCCGCGTTCGTGTCGTTCTGGCTGTTTGTCGCGGCCGGCCGCCCGTGTACTTCAGGCCTTCCCTTCCAACGAACCCCTGCCCGCCAGTGCCCGGCTCGACCGAGCCGGTCACCTCCCCCGACGGCCGCCGTTCGTTCCTGCGGGCGATCCTTGACCCCGAGACGACCGACGTGACAGCCCGCTGACCGGGCAGAACTCGCACCAGATCGCCTCGCTGGCCAGGGCCGACGCGCTGATCGTGATCCCCGAGTCGGTGACCAGCCTGCCGGCCGGAGACTCGTCGAAGTTCTGGAGCTGCCATGAGCGAGCCAGGAACGGGCAGCGGGGAGCCGGGAGATCGGCTTCGCCGGGAACAGCCGTCGACGAGGCGATCGGGCGCACGCCGATCCGCTGGCGCCCGGTGATGTCGTCGTCGCCCGGGGCTGCCGTGGACGAGGCGATCGGGTCGCACGCTGACCCGCCGGCCGCCGGCAAGCCGGCGGCCGGCGCCGGACGCCACAGCCCTGACCCACCTCGACGCCGCCGGCCAGGCCAGGATGGTCGACGTCTCCGCCAAGGACGTCACCGCGCGCACCGCGACCGCGACCGGCCGGGTGCTGCTCTCCGCCCCGGCCGTCGCCGCCCTCCGGGACGGGACCGTGCCCAAGGGCGACGCGCTCGCGGTCGCCAGGATCGCCGCGATCCAGGGCGCGAAGCGCACGCCCGACCTGATCCCGCTGTGCCACCCGATCGGGCTGCACGGCGTCACGGTCGACCTGACCGTCGCCGACGACGGCGTCGACGATCGAGGTGACCGCGCGGACCGCCGACCGGACCGGCGTCGAGATGGAGGCGCTCACCGCGGTCACCGTCGGCGCGCTGGCGCTGATCGACATGATCAAGGCGGTCGACCCCGCGGCGGCGATCACCGACGTCAAGGTGCTCGAGAAGACCGGCGGCAAGACCGGGCACTGGAGCCGGCCATGATCCGCGCGCTGGCGGTCACAGTCTCGAACCGGGCCGCCGCCGGGATCTACGCGGACAAGTCGGGGCCGGTGCTGGCCGAACTGCTGCGTTCGGCCGGGCTGCGAGACCGACGGGCCGGTGGTGATCCCCGACGGGGCGGCCGTCGAGGCCGCGCTGCAGGACGCGGTCAACGCCGGGCTATGACGTCGTGGTGACGACCGGCGGGACCGGCCTGACGCCAGGCGACCTGACGCCGGAGATGACCCGCATGATCATCGACAGGGAGATCCCCGGGATCGCCGAGGCGATCAGGGCGGCGGGCGTGAACGCGGGCATTCCGGCCGCGATGCTGTCGCGCGGGCTGGCCGGGCTGGCCGGGCACGACGCTGGTCGTCAATCTCCCCGGGTCCACAGGCGGGGTGCAGGGACGGCATGGCTGTCGTGGGTCCCGTTATCGCTCATGCCCTGGATCAGGCCGCCGGGGGCGACCATCCGCGCCAGGATGACGGGCCCTCAGGGCCGTAGCCGGGCGGTTCACGCGCGTCCCGATAGCGCGGACATGTACGGACGCGCAATGATGGTCCCGTGGTATATGCGCGCGGGCTGGCCAGCGACCCTGACTGAGCCGAGCCTGCTCAGCGCGCCGGTCGCGCTGCGGCCGCTGGCGGCCAGGGACGCGAGGCCGTGGCGCGAGGCGCGGGTGCGCAACGCCGACTGGCTGCGGCCGTGGGAGCCGACCAATCCCGAGACGCCGCTGTACCAGACCAACCTCGGCCCGTACATCGCGATGGTCAGGACGATGCGCAGGGAGGCCAGGCGCGGCGTCACGCTGCCGTGGGTGGTGCTGTACGACGGCAGGTTCGCCGGGCAGCTGACCGTCGGCAACATCGTCTGGGGGTCGGCGAGGACGGCGAGCGTCGGTTACTGGATCGACTAGCGAGTTCGCGGGCCGCGGCGTGATCCCCACGGCGCTCGCGATGGCCATGGACCACTGCTTCACGACGGTCGGCCTGCACCGGATCGAGGCCACGATCAGGCCGGAGAACCGGGCCAGCCGCCGGGTGGTCGAGAAGCTCGGGTTCCACGAGGAAGGCATCAGGCGCCGGTGCCTGCACGTCGACGGGGCGTGGCGGGACCATATCTGCTACGCGCTGACGGCCGAGGACGTCGGCACCCGGGCTGCTCCCCCGCTGGCGGAGCACCGTCCGGGCCGCCCGTTCCCGGATCGGCTGACCGCGCGGCTGAGCGGCGTGCGGCGGCAGTCCGGCGTCGAGCCGAGCGCGTCAACGGACGGTGTCAGATTCTCCGGTTAGCCGCACCGAGCTATCTCGCGACACACCGGGCCGCATCCTCGTTAATTCTTACGCAGGCGTTTACGGTGCGTGACGTGGCCAGGTATTGTTCCGCTTCTCGCTGGTGCCTGGAGATGCCGTCGTGCCTGGTTCCCGCGTTGGCGCGCGCGCTGGGCCGGGATGGCCGGTGAGCAGCGCGATCCTGTACCTCGCCATCATCGCGATCTGGGCCGGATTCCTGATCCCGGCCTGGGTCCGGCGGCCGCACGCCGCCCCGGCGACCTCGATGAGCAGGAGGACGAGGTCGCCGGGGCGCACCCCAGCGAGCAGGTCGTCGAGCGCGAGCGAGTGGTCCAGCGCGAGCGAGTGGTGTCGTGACCGAAACCGAGACCGACGAGGACTACGACGTCGAAGCAGACGTCCACGTCGAGGTCACCCGCCACGACCGGAGCATTACTACCAGCACGAGGCCGGGCAAGTGGCTGCGGGACGAGTCGGACGGCTACGCCGAGGCCCCCCAGGAGGCCGGCGCCGCCCGCAGCCGTCCCAGAGCCGCGAGCAGATGCTGCGCGCCCGGCGCCGCATGCTGACGATCCTGGTCGCGATGACGGCCGGTGACCGGTGGCTTCACGTACCTGGGCCTGGTCGCCTGGTGGATCTGCGTGCCGCCGGCCGGGATGCTGGTGCTGTACGTGTTGCTGCTGCGCGAGATCGCGATGGCCGATGCCGAGCTCGCCCGCAAGCGGGCCACGTGGGAGGCGGCGCGAGGCGAGCGCCTATGCGCGGCACCTGCAGGCCAGGCCGAGCGCGAGGCCTACGAGGCGAGCCTGGCCGAGAGCGGCGCGCAGATCATCGACATCTCCGGCCGCGTCGCCGACCAGCTCTACGACCAGTACGCCGACGCCGCCGTCCGCGCGGTCGGCGACTAGCGCGCCGCCGCGGAGTATGCAGGAGCCGGTGTGCTGAGGTTTGGTACGCTGGCTCCCGGTCTTGGGGCTGTAGCGCAGTCCGGTAGCGCACCTCGTTCGCATCGAGGGGGTCAGGGGTTCAAATCCCCTCAGCTCCACCAACCAAGTTTCAGCAGGTAAGAGGCCCTCAGGGTTTCCAGGTCCTTTTGGTGGGGAGCCAATCGGGGGAGCCAAGTCGTAGCATCACGGTCATGAGCAGGCGTGGCTGAGGGGATGAAGGCGTCTACTTCGACCACCGGACCGATTGCCGTGATGCCTTACATCACAAGGGTTGTAACGGCGCATTCGGGCTTGGTCTCAGACTGATGGCAGAGCCGATTTCAACGACGACTTGGACAGGACCTAATCCGAGGCCCGCCTTGGTCCCGTTGTAGCAATACCCCACGGCCTGTCGCCGTCCTTCCGGAAGGGGCTGCCCAGACCTCAGCTTTGGTAGCCCCAAGCGGCGTCTGCCACTGGCTGTGGTGCTGACGCCAGCACCGCGTTCCGAACCTCATCTGCTGTCGCCGGGAAGGTCGTGGCATCCCGCCGGACGTAGAACTCCACCGGCTTGTCTTTCCTGCCCGGCAGCGTGATGCCGTAGGGCCGGTTCGCGCCTGCCCCGACCGAGAGCACCAGCAGCACCTTGCCGTCAACGTTGTACTGGCGGACCTCTGCCTCCGGTGCTGGCGTGACGATCGCCCGGACAAGCTGCGCCAGCCGGTCCCTCTCCCTGAGCGGGTCGATGCCGTCAAGGCCGCAGACGGTGGCCTCGTCCTTCTCGACGCCGAACACCATATTGCCGCCGTATCCGCTGGCGAAGGCCGCGACGGTCTTGAACACAGTCCGCTTGGACTCGGTGGTGTCCTGGGGGAGCTGGCGCTTGAACTCGATCTGCTGGCCTTCGCCCTGCGACAGGAGGGCCTGGATCTCCGCCTCAGGGTCATCCGGAAGCTCGATATCCACACCTGCCCGCTCGAGTTCGGCTTCCGCATACTCCCCGATGGCGCGGTAGTCCAGCCATTGCTTGTCCCGCGAGAGGTACAGCCACGCATTTGGCGGGAGCCCGCCAGGAAGAGGAAGCTGAACCTGGGCGACCCCAGTGACTCGTGCGTCAGCACGGTAGGTCGCAGTGTTCAGCTCAACGCGGATGCCGCTGATGTCGCTCCCGCTGACGCTGACCTCCAGGGAGACCGGGGTGATCAGGACCCGCTGTATCCAGGCCCTTCCCTCTACCACGCGCACGATCGCGAATTCTGATGGCACCTGCCCACCTGACGACCCCGAGGAATCCCCGTAAAAGAATGCCCGGAAGGCATCGTCGTAGCGCGGGAAGGACGGGCAATCGTCCCCGATCAGATAACCCTGCGGGGCCTGCCGCTGCGGGTTGTCTGGCTCGCGGAGAGAGCAGATGTATGTTGGCCATGGAAGAACCATGGAGTCGAACCGGGCACGGCTCGGCTTGCGCTGCCAGGTGAACTGGTCGGACAAGGACGGGAAAACAACGTCGTGGCCAGCCACCGAAAACACCTGCGGGGCATCAGCTCTGAGCGCCGCCACGAGTGACTTAACCGGGACCTGGGCGGCGATGAAAGTGACGTGCTCGTACCGCCAGACCAGCGGCTGCCACCCGGCAGGGACTGATGGGGGCGAGACGATCGCGTCAACATGCCACACGGCCTGGCTGCCGGCCTCAACCGCGACCCGCACGAAAGCCTGCGCGTCTGCTGCGCCGATGGTTGAGCGCAGCTCCGCCAGGCTGCCCTGCCCGCTTTCCATGCTCCTCACCTTGCCACCTGCCACCGACAGCCGGGGCCGTAGCGAACCAGCCCTGCCAGTCGGCACCGCCGCCCTCGCGGTTTGCTCATACGACGCGTAGCCTCCTTGCCCACTGGGCTGCCGCCGTGACCGGCTGTCGTAGTTACTGCCGTCGTAGGTGTCAGCGAAATAATCCCGATCTCGGCGCCATCCCTGGCGCTGTCGCCGCCGGGCAGAACGGTGCGCACGGTGAGCGGAGGGCCCGTTACGCGGTTCTACCTGCGTGCAGGAAGGCTTCGAGGTGTTGCCAGGTGATGATCCTGCGTCGGCCGATCTTGAGGTAGGCGAGCTTGCCGGTGCGCATCTGGTCGTAGAGCAGGTCGCGGGACAGGCCCAGCCACAACGTCGAAGTGACCTGCTGTCGCTTGCCAGCGCCGCTTAGCCGTCAGGTTGAGCCGACGGTTTTACAGACGATGACGGCTCGCGGTTCCTCTTGCACGCTGACCTGCTCAGACGCAACAAGGCCGACTCGAAGATCGTGAGGCTGTCCGGCGAATATCCCGTAGCGCACCGACCCGACCTGCTCAGAGCGTGGCGAGTAGGAGCGGAAGCGGCCTAGACCTTCTCCATGCCATCGAGGCGCAGGGCGGTCGATGAGGGTCATTAATGCGGGTCAACGGCTTATCCCGGCCGGATGGGACCCGATGCCGTGCGGCGCGGTTGCTGCACTTCGCTGCTGCAACATCCCGACTCAGGCTCGACCGAGGCGGGTCAGTGTCTTCATCGCGGAAGAACGGAAGGGCCGGGCGATTCAGCCTCCCCGGCCCTTCCGTCGTCGGAGGTGTTCCTTTGGAAGGAACGCCTCATCGCAACGACATGCCAGCGCTACTGAATTTCAGCTATCACGCAAGTTTGGCCAGAGCGGGATCGTCGCGCCACTCCCCGATCTTGCGCTCCTCCTCCCTTGTGCTAAAGCGGCAATCCAATGCAACGTCAGCCTGTCTTCACGAACGCAGGAACCCTAACTGGCGAGCTTCGTTTCGTGTGCGGAACTGGATGGTAGGGCCGCAGCAGCTACGACCGGCTTTGATACTCGCCGGGACTGAGTAGGCTCTACCGGATAATCAACGCTCAGCGCTAGCGGACCCGAACGAATTGTGATAGGACGCCGCTCCTTCGTCGCCTTACGGCACAGCGCGTAGACGAAGGCATAGCGAAGTATCAACAATACGCTGGTGGGAACCACCGCGACCAACGAATAGGCCGCATAGGTTCCCATTGCTAACTAGCGCCGTTCCTTTAGCGCATTCATAGGCCACTCCTAATTATCACCGGGCAGCAACCGACCCGCCGGAGCGCCCGCCCGTTTCACACCCCGGTGTGGGAGCAGCGCCCCGTCTTTGGTGGCCAGATCCACTTACGCACGGTGGACGCCGTATCCGCCAGCATGCCACGCTCCTTCGGGCATGTGAAGGCGCATGGAGCAGAGATAGGTCGCACCGTGAGGTATGCCGACACCTGCTCTGTTCGGCCGCACCGGCGCTCTGGCCCTGGCCGGAGCAGCAGCCTCGGCGCGAGCGCAGGGCGAGTCCACCGAGTCGGCGGCACACGCGATCCGTCCGACCCGCCTTGAAGCCGTACAATATGCTCTCATTGACCTGGCGACGCTGGGCGTTCGGCAGGCGACGGTTGCCCAGCTCTGCCCGGCGGGACGGTGTCTTGGTTGGCGCACGCCTCGTAAGACTGATGGCCTGTCACTGTCTTCTCGGCCCGCTAATGGTATGCCCCTGCGACGTTCTTCGGGTTCCTGGAATCCGGGATCAAAGTGTTTGCCGCAATCATGACGCGCGGCACAAGCCTGAAGGCCGCGAGAATCTTGGACGATGCAGTCAAGGGACTCGACGGCGCCGCGTGTCTGGCGGACGGTTGGCAGGGATCCCAGGGACCACTCAGAATTGCCACTGCTGCCTTCTCCTGCATCGGCGCGATGTTGCCCGATGTCCTGAAACTGCTCGGCTTCCCAACGCCCGGCCTGTTCGTTGACGCCTTTCAGACAGCATCAGGCTTCGTCGCGGCTGCACTCGGATACATCTCCGGGACAATCGACGACGTCACCGGCGCATCGAACCACACATTCACCGTTCACGGCGTGCCGCTCGGCACCGTGACCCCGACCGCCGCCAATACGTTCATCGCCGAGAGCCAGAACACCGCCGGAACGCCCCTGCACCGGCCGACCTGCCAACACGGCTGCGCCCTGTCCGGCGACGGGACCGCCATCCTCGAGCACATGACCTGGAGCACCTGGACCGGAACTGTCGCCGTAGGCACCGGGATGGAGAACCTAGAGGACTGCAATCCAGATTGCGCCAGCGGTGGCCAGTACCTCGTACCAGTAGTCGTGACGTTCAGTCACCCGCTGAAAGATTGCACCGCCCAGTACGGAAGCGAGAACACTGCTCTCGGAGGTACGCGCTGGTTCTGGACGCAGGCAACCTTCAGCTACCCCCAGGGCCTGCCCAAATTGCTCCGAGGCTCCAACGCGCCCACGAACCCCTGGGTGTTCGTAGCGCTCATCGATCAATTGCACCAAAGCTGCGGGTGGCGAGACCGCAGTCACACACCGCGCGCGTCGGTCGGCAGCATGATCCTGACTGCGGTCCCGAATCCCGGCGCAGGCGGTGCGGCCAGAGACTCGACCGTGACGGCGGTGCTTCCTCCCGGGCGTGCCTCGGCCCATCAGCATGCCAGTTGGCGGACGGAACTCCCGACCATTATGGCGGCAGTGGCGACATCTTGTAGGTTTCGTCCCTACTCATCGCAGTCGGTGACGGTGGACCGGGCGCGCGCTTCGAGGTAGAAGGCACTCATGGGGCTTCTAGGTGTTCCTCGGTAAGAGCGTTCCTGGCCTCGGCGGCTGCGGGGAGCCGGCTGCGATCACATGCTTGAGGGCCATGGTGTACGCGGTGTCGCGGGCCAGGCCGACTGGGGTCTCGATGTCGGGCGCGACGCCCGTGCCCTCCCAGTTGCTCCCTGTTTTCGGGTGGACCGATTCGGCGACGGAGATCGTCGCTTCCAGGTGGGGGTGGACGAGGAACCCTTCGCGGGCGTGGGCTCCGCCGCGGGTGCGCTCGCCAATAATCGTGGCCCGGCCAAGCTGTTGCAGGTCATAGCTGAGCTGCTCGCCGCCGGAAAAGGTGACGGCGCTGGTCAGCGCGAACACGGGTTTGTCCTTGCCGAACCGGCGGCCAGGAACATACGGCAGCGTCCACGCCTGCCTGAGGAGGCTGGCCTCGCGCAGGCCTGTGAGCTGGGCAGGCTCGTGATTCCACAGGTAGCTGGCCAGGAACGCGACCATGCCGGGCTCCCCGCCCAGGCAGCGGCGCACATCGATGATGAGCGCTTCGGTATCGGCGAGCAGCGTCATCGCCGCAGTGATGGTTTCCCCGCTGATGACAGCGGGGAACAAGACCGGCTGCAAGTCGAGGTAACCGACGTTCCCGGCGAGGCGTTGCGCGCAGGCCACGCCGCCGCAGGTCTGGCTCGCCCATCGGGCCATGGCGGCATACTCCTCGGTGTTGTCGCCTGGCTCGCGCTGCGGCTGGGCTTCTTCGTGGTAAAGCAGCCGCAGGTGCTGGTCACGGTTGACCGACTGCAAGTCGGTGGTGACGGCCGCGGCCAGCGCAGGCGCGTCGGCCGGGTACCGTCCGTCGGCCAGCCCTTCCGCCAGCACCTGGGACGTCACCGCCGCGACGTCGGGGTGGATGTAGTGCGCCGCGACCAGCGCTCGCACCTGGTCGACAACATGTCTCAGCTCTGCCTCGTCCATAGCGTTGAGAAAACCATACGCTTGACAAAGCGTCAAGTGCAGTTAACACTTTCCCTGTGGACGAGGATGGCGTCACCGCGGTCACCAACGCCGAGCAGTTCAAGGCACTGAGCCATCCGACGCGTCACCGGCTGCTGTTCGCCCTCGGCCAGGGCCAGGCGACCATCAGCCAGCTGGCCGCGGCCCTGGCCAGCAACAAGGGCAACATCGCCCACCACCTGAAGGTCCTTACCAGAGCCGGCCTGGTCGTGCCCGCTGGCACCCGGCAGGTGCGCGGCGGAACCGAGCAGTATTACCAGCGCGCCTCACGCGGGCTGAGATACGACGACGCAGCGACCACCGAGACGGCGTTCCGCGCGCTCGCCGCCGAGATCGCTGCCGCAGAGCCCGAGCCCTTCGTCATGCTGCGCACACTCCGGCTCACGCCCGAGCACGCCAGCCAGCTCACTGCTAGCCTCCACGATCTCGCCGACCAGGCCGAGGACGCAGCGGACCAGCCCCGGTACGGCCTGCTGCTCGGCCTCTACCAGCAGGCACAAGGCACCCCACCCGATCGCCTGCCGCCCGCGCCCGGGGCCGCCCACCGCGGGCGAACCTGAGTTGCCATCGGCACGGCCGGCAGACGCTGCACCACGCGCATGTGCGCCAACCACGGCGGCGCGCCGTGGCTACTGGAACGAGTCGCCGCCGGACAGATCGACGCGGCGCTAATCAGCCACGGGCACCCCGATCACCGCGCCGTGCCGAATCCGCTGCTGCGTGCCCGGGTACTCCATGATGATCACGCGCCGCCGCTGCCGGTGTACGCGCTGCCCAGTGCGCTGGAAGCGGTGCTTGCGCTTGACCGTCCCAGAATGCTGGCCAGCGGCTATGCGCTGCGCGAGCTGACCGCGGGCAGCCGTCTGGGCATCGGCCCTCTGCAGGTGGAGACTCAATTGGGGTATGTGCTATCTTCTCGCACTGGCGCGGTAAATAGAGAAGCCAAAGGCAAGCTCAGGATAAGCTTCCTGCCGCCGTCGTTCGCGGTGGCCGGCCGACATCACGAGGTGGAACGGCATGGCGGCATTCAGGTTCCGTCCGCTCCTGATCACGATGGCACTGGCGCTCGGCGGCGCCGGTCTCGCGGCGGCGGCCGCCGCGCCAGCGTCGGCCGGGGTGAGGTCGGGCGCCGGCGACTGCATCGCCCACCGCCCGAACGAGATCGCCGGCGAAGTGTGGTACACCGGCGGCTGCAGCGGGCACGACGAGCCAGAACTCGACCCGGTGTCCTCCCTGCCAGGATCTGCCAGAGACCTGACCTGGACCGTCGTGCTGCCGACCGACGGCACCGTGCCCGTATCAGCCGTCGGCCCGACGTTCTGGTGGGGCGGCACGGTCACCAACCCGAACAAGAACGCGCTGTTCGGCCAGGCATTCCTCGAAGTGCAGTTCTACCCGGACTCGATCGTCAGCAACTGCACGCCCGCCGGCGGCTTCAGCGTCACCCAAGCGCCGAACAAGTACACGGTGTGCTCCCCGGCCTGGCAGCTGAGCCCGAAGTTCGCCGAGACGGCGGCGTTCAACGCCGAACTGTTTAACGGCAACACCAGCCAGCCGCTGGTCATGAACGCCGGTGACACCATCAAGATCCACTTCTACGTGGGCGCTCCGGGTCCGGGGTGGAACGTCAACGTGGCCGACGTGACCACCGGCCAGTCCGGCACGATCACCCTGAACAGCAAGTACGGCCCGCTGCTCCCGGCGTTCGACAAGCAGCAGATCGGCAATTCGCTCGGCTGGGGCCTGGTCAACGACACCCCGAACTCATTCGTCTGGGAGATCGGGCACACCTCCCCCTACACCAAGCCGGCGGACCAATTCTGCGTTCCTGGCCAGACCTTCTGCGACTCTTTTGACCAGTCGCATTGGCTCGGGTTCAGCCCGCTGCAGATCAAGTCAGTCACCTTCGGCGACGGCTCGTCGGCCAGCGAGTGGGCGGCGGTTTCCGACACCGGCGGCAAGGCCGAGGTGCTCGGCAACTCGTTCGTCGGTCCGACCGACTGCTCCAGTTACGGCGGGCCGTACTGCATCTACCCGTGGTTCGCGTTCAACGGATCGAATAATTCGTTCAGCTACGGCGCGAACTATCCCGGCACGAAGTTCGCCTACGGCGAAGCCGACCAGTTCCAGCAGACCCTGAACTGCGGCGGGCCGTTCGGGCCCGATAGCACCTACTGCGACACGGTCCTGAAGCCGACGCCGTAGCGCGAGCCGCCGCGCCCTGGGACCCGGCCCGCTGCGTGTTGCCGGGGTGGCTGTCCTTCTTCTACTTCGACGGGTCCGCTGACGGGCGCGGCGAGGTCATCGGAGCACTGTTCGCCGGCACAGAGCGTTCGCTGCTGGACATACCGGCGGTGGTGCTCCCGAGTCAGCGCGGGGCAGGTCGAGTATTGCCCCGCGCTGACCAGGTAATCCGGTTACGGGACCGGGTAGCCGAGCGCCGGGCTGTTGCCGATCACCATGCCACGACCGTGGGCGTTGAGCGCGGCGTAAACCGTCGTGCTCGTGATCGCATGGCCGAGGTCCAGCCTGGGCGACCACGTCGTGCCGCCGTTGGACGTCGATACCTCGATCAGGTGATAGCTCACCGTGCTCAGGACCGCGAATACATGCACGTGCCCGCTGGGGTCCTGATTGACCGTGATCCAGCTCAGCAGGCCACTTTGCAGGTGAGTGACCCTGTGGGCCGGGCCGAACCTGGTGCCATTGAACATCCGCAGCAGCGTCGTGCCGCCGTTGACCCGGGAGGTCAGCAGCGCGCCGCCGGACATCGAGAGCACGGTCTCTCCGGTGATCTTGGCAACGCTGTGGTATGAGGAGGCGGCGCCGAAGTTGCTGCCCTTGGCGGCGCGGTAGATGTACGTGATGTTGTTGAAGTCCGTGCCGATGAGCGCTGAGCCCTGGTACTGGCCGAGAGCGGTGTCAAAAGCGAGCCGGGTCGTGATGGTGGCAGTCGGGCTCGGGCTGCTGGCGCCCACGGGGACACTGGCGATCTGCAGGCCGCTGCCGTTGTTATGCGTGGTGAAGAGGATCTTGCCGCCGACGATTTCCGAGACGTCCGCCCCTAGCGAGGCGACGCGCACCGGCGCGGCGAAGGTCTTCCCGCCGTCGGCGGAGCGATACAGCACTGTGCTGTTGGGGTTCGCGTCGCAGCAGGTGTTCTGCAGCACCACGACATGATTGGCCGAGGTGATGAAGACCCCGGGCGTGCCGAAGGTGTTGTCCGATGAAGGCGGGAGGAGGAAGGTGCTGTGCGAGCAGCTCCGGCCCGTTGGGGCGATCAGGCAGACGTGGGTCTGGCCGTTGCCGGACTTGATGTCGAAGACCGCAATCCGGCTACCGTTCGCGGTGAGGGCGACGGTGCCCGGGGAGTCGGACGGGCCAATCCTGAAGGGGCCGCTGACCTGCGGCACGCCTGGCTGGTTCACGGCGGCGCTGGCAGTACCGGCGCTGAGCAGGCCCAGCATGATGGCGGCAGCCGCCGCGATGGTGGACAGTCGGACCTGGTGCATAGTGGCCTTTCACTGCTTTTTGGGCTTATATTCTAGTCTTTTAGTAGGTGACGGTCATGGCATGATGACATATATCTGTCCCCATGTGATAGCAACGTCCATTTGAACCCGTTTGATGGGCCTGCGCTCCGAAGCCGGGTCGCGCGCTGGCTGTGCCTAGCGGCGCGCGGAAGGACCAGACCGCCCGGACTGCCTGGTGGCCAGGTGTAGGACGAGCAGGCGAATTGCCGACCTCACGACTGCGGTGAGCCAAGTGCGGAGGTTGAAGAACCCGTTCGAGGTGTGCAGGTGGAACAGCTTGGTCGCCGCCCAGCCGCCCAGGGGCCGCCGGTGCCGAACTCGCAGGTCAGTATGAGATGCCGCCAGGCCGCGGACCATCCATGCGAGGACGCTTAATTCATCCCGCTAGACGGATGTTACCTATGACGCCTTGAAGACTTCGTCTAGATGCCACTCGAGAAACTCGGGCTTGGGTTGATCGATTCTGCGTTCTGGCAGGCCTACGACCTGGCCGGCCATTGTGTAGAACTGGTCGCCGTTGCTGAAGTCCTCTCTCAGCCGCCCACTCACCAGCAACCGGTATTTCGGGTCTACGCCCAGGTAGCCTCGGTCGAACAAGGTGTGGACGTCCGATCGCAGCAGCAGGCCGTTGTCAAGCCGGTGCTCGCCGCCCGAAGCGACGGGGCGGATGTGAGCGGCCTGCAGCACGGGCGCGATGTGCGTTCCGGTGATCGCACAACGCCGGTGATAGGCGTCTAGGACGACCGCTTGGAAGGAGCGTTGGCCCAGGCGGTAGGGCGCCAGCCGCGGATCACCGAACACCGGACCGGGACGATGCCAGGGCTGGCTGAAGTCCAGCTCCAACACGGTGCCGAGAGTCAGCTGCATGAGATCGGTGAAGTAAGGCGCAACAGAGGGTTCGGCGAGGTCATAGCTCTTGCCCTGAACGATGTTGCGCGCGAAACCTGGTGGAGGCGCCACGGTGTTGTCGGGCGGGAAGAAGCGAACGTCCCTGACGAACAAGCAACCGATCAGCGGGTCTTCGCCAGCGCCCAGCGGAACTCGGCGGTAATGGCTGATCCGGGCCAGCATCTTCTCCAAGCTTTCGACGCCGTTCGACTCGCCGAAGAACTCCCACGCCTCGGAAACCTTCAGGCGAGCCGAATCGCTGAAGACTCCACCCCCGACGACGCGGTTGTGCGGGTAGTGAGTCTTAAAGAAGAACGGCTCGCCCGGCGCAAGGACACGGAAGTCCCGGCCGCCGCTCGGCTGCCAGAAGTTCACCTCGGTTACGTTCGGCCGGGCTGCGAGAAAACGGAACCAGTCGCCGTCGGTGACTCCCACGTATGCCCGCACAACCGACATTGTGCACCCAGCGCCAAGCCAGCCCAAGCATCGCCGCATCCGAACGTCAGCTGGTCTCAGCCGGAGTCCGGAGCCAGGTCTCGCCTGGTGATGAGGCTGGGCGCATCCGCCAGTGCTGCTCGCCAGGCGCCATCTCGACATACTGTGCGGTGCCCGGCTGACCGGCGTCGGGCACCGAACCACGATCGCAGCAAGTCACCCAGTTCGTTGCCCGACCCGCCGACGCGATGGGCCACATTCAAGGCGATCTTCACGAAGTTGCCGGTGTATACCTCTCCGTCGGCGATGAACTGCGCCTCGCCTGCCGGCAAATCTGGGTTGCGCTCGCGTTCGAGCATGCGGCTCTACCGCTGGTAGAGTTTCGTTCCATGGCGGACGACACGAGCATCAAGGTCTCCAGGCAGACTCGGGAGCGCCTCACCCAGCTGGCTGGTGAGCGGCGCATGACACTCAAGGATGTCGTGGAGGAGCTGGCCGCAGCGACGCCGACGGTTGCCGAGCTGGCCGAAAGGGAAGAGCGCGCCCGGGAGGTGCTTGCCGCGCATTTCGGGGTCGAGGTGACTGATGTTGAACTCGCCGCCTCGGCACGGCTGCGCGCACTGATCTCCGGGAGGAAGGCGGTCGCGTGATCGCCTGTTTGCTCGATGACAGCGCGCTGCTGGCGCTGGGCACCGGATACCCGGCACTATCCGGATTCATCGTTGATGCCGCCGCTGGGCGCGCGGTGCTGGCGGTGCCCGCGCTTTGCCTGTGCGCGGCCGAGGCTCAGCGCCCCGGGATCGCCGAGCACATCGGCATGTTGCCAGTCGACATCGAGCCGCTGGAACTGTCCGCCGCGATCCCCGCAGGCCAGCTGATCGGCAATGGCGTCGATTGGCGGATCGCCCAAGCTATTGCCGGCGCGCTGCCCAGCGCTGTCCACCCGGATGGCCGAGTTGTGTTGTCTATTGAACCTGCGCGTTACCAGGGAACTGGCATCGAACCAATCGACCCTGGCGCACCCGGTTAGCGCTGACCGCCCAGCTCGACGTCGGTCACCGTTCGTGCAGACCCACTCGGCACCTGGGCCGGGCTTGCTGCGGTCGATCCTGAACCAGGCTGACCTCACGGCGGATGACCTGCACGATGCGCAGCCAGGATGGAAGCTGATGCGTACCTACACGATCGAGGTCGAGCCTGAGCCGGACGGCGGCTACTTGGTCACCGTCCCGGCGCTGCCTGGCTGCTTCACGCGCGGCAGCACGGTCGAGGAGTGCTGGGCGCGGGCCGTGGAAGCGATCGAGACGCACATTGCAGGACTGCAGTCCGATGGTCAGCCGGTCCCCGAAGAGGTAGGCGAACCGCACCTGCTGGCGGTCACGGTCACGGTCTGAACTACGGCTAGGGATCTCAAGGCATTCTGAGGGCAGCGCCGCGAGCATCTTCTCGATGCTCTCGACGCCGTTCGACTCGCCAAGTCAGCCAACCGACTCATCAGGGGTGGCGGGCAGCGAAGCCGGGCGCATGCACCAGTGCTGCTCCCCAGGCACCATCTCGACGTACTGGACAGTGCCGGGCTGACCTGCATCGGCGCCGAACCAGGATCGCAGCAAGTCAGCTAGGACATTCCCGGAATGCCCGGCGCGGTGGGCCACGTTCAAGGCGATCTTGGCGAACCTGCCGGTGTAGACCACGCCGTCGGCGACGAACTGAGCTTCGCCGACGGGCAGTTCGGTGTTGTGGTCGCGGTCGAGCATCAGGATCGGGCGGCCGCCAGCATGGATGACCTTGAGCCGAAACGCCTCTTCGACCTGGCTGCTGCCCTTGGTGAACAGATACCGCGCGAGCCGGTAATCGACGATCTCCTCGACCATCGCGTCGAACGTCTCGCCCACATCCTCTGCCACCTGGAACGCCGGGACGAATCGCCGGCCCTCGAATCGGAACCAGCCCGTCGACGCGCCAGGCAGTTCCCCAGCCCACGCGGCGAGCGGCCACCTTCGCCAGTAGTCACGCCAGGTGTCGGCATCGATCGACGACGGATAAGGCATCTCGCGCGACGTAGTGTCCTCCACCAGGCGCGGATCGCCGGTCACGATCCGGTGTGCCGTCCACGCGACCTCGGCGATGTCAGCGCCCGCGCGCAGCGCGTCGATCTGCAGCAGCGCCTGGAGGGTGACGAGCTTGTACGACTTGTTGACGCGCTCCTTCTCGATGCCAGCAAGCACCTCGCCGTACCGGCGGGTGACCTCGCGCCCCGCGGCGTCCAGCAGCTCAAGGTCATTGAGGAACGCGAACCAGTATCCGTGACTGGCCTGCACCGACGAGGGGTTGTATCCGGCTTGGTAGACCTGAAGCGCACTCGGCCGATGTCCGCGTTCGTCGGCATAGGACCGGCAGTAATCCTCCAAAGCCGACCGGGCGCCCGCCCGCGTGACCGCGCGCAGGATATCGACGAGCCCGACATCATAAGCAGCCGAGCATCCTGGCGGCAGACCGAACTCGCCGGTCTGCATGGCTCTCAGCACTCTGCCGGTAGTGGCCTGACCTCCTGCGCCGAGCCCGAGCAACGTCCGCGGTTTGATGAGGAAGCTGCGATGGTTGCCGATGAAGTCAATCGCCGTCAGCGCGTCCTTGCCGGGACTGCGCCGCAGGCCACGGCCAAGCTGCTGGAGGAACACTACCGGGCGACTCGGTCGGCCGCAGCATCAAGACGGTCTCGATTTCAGGCAAGTCCAGGCCCTCGCTGAACACGTCGACCGTGCAGATGACCTCCAGATCGCCGGCGCGCAGTCGCTCCACCGATTCCACCCGCGGGGCGCTAGTCGGCCCGCTGTGCACAGCGACCGCCGAAACGCCGTGCTCGCCCAGGAACTCGGCTATGAAGTCGGCGTGGCTGACGGTGACGCAGAAGGCGAGCGTTCGCCCGCCGCCCTTCTCCCGCCACACGTCGAGCGCGTGCTGCGCCCGCACCTGCGTCTCGACCGCCTCGGCCAGGGCGACTGGGTCGAAACGTCCGCCGCGCCAAGGGATCGGCGTGTAGTCCACGTCGTCGGCGATCCCGAAGTACCGGAACGGGCTGAGGTAACCGTTCTCGATGCCCTCATTCAGCGGACACTCGTAGACGAGGTTGTCCGAGCACAGCGCTAGCAGGTCCGCGCCGTCCATCCGGTTCGGCGTGGCGGTTAGCCCGAGCAGGAACGCCGGCCGGAAATGATCGATCACCCGGCGGTAGGTTCGTGCCGCAGCATGGTGGAATTCGTCGACTACGACATAGTCGAACCGGTCAGACGCGAACCGGTGCAGGTTCCCGGCGAGCGTCTGGACACCCGCGAAGACAATCCGCGCGTCCGGCTGCTTCTCCCCACCGTAGAAGAGGCCCAGATCCGCATCCGGCTGAACGCGGCGGAACACGTCGAGGGACTGCCGCAGGATCTCCTCGCGGTGCGCGACGAACAGCACCCTGCGGAACTGCGGCCGCGATGAGTCAAACGCGGCCAGCCACGTCTTGCCGAGGCCAGTCGCCATCACGACCATGCCGGCCCGGAAGCCGTCAACCCTTGTCTGCTCTAGCGCCGTCAGGGCATCCTGCTGAACGGGAAGCGGCCCCGGCGGAACCGCCGGAGGCTCGGGCACCACGCCGGTCCCGGCCGGCCCGGCCGCCACCGCAGCCGGTAATCCGCGAGCACCTCATGCGTGAGCGGCGTACTCCGAGGATCTGACCACAACCCCTCGAATGCGGTCAGCAGGGGTTGAACCTGCTCCGCAGTGACCGTCCACTCGATACCGCCCGCGATGCCCGACGCACTGAGGTTGTTGCTGCCCACGAACGCCGCCGCGGCACTGCCGTCAGCTGCCGAGAACAGGTATGCCTTGGGATGGAAGCTCGTAGCCGGATCCTGGAAGACCCGCGTCGCGATCACCTCCCCACGCGTCTCGGCCAGGTCGAGCAGCCGCGCCAGCGCGTCGGGGTCTGTGACCGCCAGGTAGTCGGTGGTCAGCACCCGCACCCGCGCGCCCCGGTCGAGCGCATCGGTCAGGCCGCCGCGCACCAGATCGAACCCGGACTTCATCACGAAGCTGACTAGCAGATCCACTCGGTCGAACCGGGGATCACGCAGGCACCGCAGCAGATCATCGCGCAACAGGCGATCCTGTCCGTTGACCAGGCCGCCCGGCTCAATCGCGGGCCCCAGGTAATTGCCTCGCGCCGGGATCACGTGCCGGACGCCACCGCGGGGGTCAGCCATGTCACCGCGGTAACGCGGGATCACATGCACGTGTAGGTGCCCGACAGTTTGTCCTGCTGCGATGCCTGCGTTAAACCCGACGTTGTAGCCGTCCGGCCGCAGCTCCGCGTCTAGCCGATGCCGCAACTCATCGACGAGAGCGAGCACGTCGGCCCGCTCCTCATCCGTCGCCTCCCACCAGGTTGCGATTGCGCGACGCGGCACAACGAGGGCATGACCGGGGCTGACCGGAAACCGATCTGCGATGGCGAACGCCGTCGCGTTATAGGCGAGCCAGTCCGACCGCGGAACGGCCAGGAACGGCGAGTCACCCTCGGCCACCACGGCTCCTTCACCGACGATAGCGCTCACTGACCCCAGGTGAGTGATCGCATCTGGATGAGCAGCCAAATTGTATGGGTCGGCCGCCTTCGTCGTCTTGAGTCTCAGCTCCAGGCCGGCTAGCACCATCATTTACGCCCGACCGACAGCCCCCATCCTCGCGGCAGTTCATC
This sequence comes from uncultured Actinomycetota bacterium, assembly GCA_963720595.1. Taxonomy (GTDB): domain Bacteria; phylum Actinomycetota; class Actinomycetes; order Streptosporangiales; family Streptosporangiaceae; genus Chersky-822. Next base: position 155,049 of record CAVRFY010000003.1, read on the forward strand.
AACTGCACCCGGACGCGGGCGGCAGGCCGCAGAGGCACGGCACGGAGGTCTGCACCCGAGCTCAGCTTGATGGCTGACTCAAGCGCCACCAGACGTGCATGGCACGTCCGGAGGGCTGATCAAGTGCCTCTGGCCTCGCGCCGCCTCCCAGGCGTCGTCACCGATCAGCCCCAATGCTGGATATCCGACAAAGGGGGTCAGGCAGGTCGTAAGCTCATCCTCGTGATCAAGTCGGCTAGCCAGTATCCCGTCCACGCGCTGCTGAGCCACGAGGGAAATTTGACTTACAGGATCCCGCCGTACCAGCGGGAGTACTCCTGGCAGAAAGCCCAGTGGGAAGACCTCTTTCAGGACCTAATCGAGGCCGACGGAGCGCACTTCCTGGGCACGATCATTACTCTCAACACGACGACGGATGCGGTGTACAGCGGCGTGCTGGAGCTCATCGATGGCCAGCAGCGGATGACGACGCTGACTTTGCTGCTGGCTGCCGTCTACTCCGTTCTTAGGCAGCATTACGAAGAACTCGACGAAGACACGCGCACTGACGTCACCAATCTCGGTAGGCAACTAGTCCGTAAGGCTGACGGTGAGCCTCGTGTTACGCCCCAAATTCAGGGCCATAATCTCGACGACTACCGCACGGTTCTCGCGGAGGCGGGCCTGCACGTGGCCCCCGTCAGGACGCCCTACTTCCGCATCCGCCGAGTTGCCAAATGCTACGACTACTTCCGCAGCTCGATCAGCAAGCTTGCCGAGTTCGACGGCATTGATCCCGTCAAGGCCGCGCTGCGCGTGCGAGAGGCAGTTGAGCAGGCAATAGTCGTGAAGATCGAGGTAGCCAGCCACGCCGACGCCTTTGTTCTCTTCGAGTCCCTGAATAACCGGGGGATGCCGCTGACGCCGGTCGACCTGATCAAGAACCACCTGCTCGCCGAGTCCGATCGCACGGGCGTCATGAATGTGGACGACGCGTTTCAGCTGTGGAACGAGATGCTGACAAACCTTGGCGACAACTACGCGACGCAGGAGCGGTTTCTCCGGCACTACTACAACGCCTTCAAGGCTGAGCTCCCGGAGATCCCCAACGCACCGGTAGCTACCCGCACCAATCTGATCCGCATTTATGAGATTCTTCTCAGCGCAAACATCAGGTCTGGTACCGAGGCACTCATCGCTGCCAGCAGGATCTACGGCCGAGTGACTTGCGCTACCGAGACCGATTCGCCGGCCAGGCTCGATGAATCCTTGCGCCAGCTGATGCGTGCCCAAGGTGCCCCCTCTTACGTGCTCGCTGATGTGGCTACTGACCAAGCATCGCGATCACGGGCTCTCCGAAGATGACATGGTCACGGTAACGGACCGGCTCACAAGCTTCTTCGTCCGGCGCAACCTGACCGGCTACCCGCAGACCTACGCGCTGCCGAAGCTGTTTATGACGATCATCGAGAAGATCTCCGGGCGCACCGGTGCCGAGGTACTCCAAATCATCGCCCATGAACTCCGCGACGCCTCATCCAGCGACACCGAATTCCGAAATCGTCTTGAAGGCCCAATTTACGAGGAGAACGCAGACGTCGCCCGGTTCATCCTGACTACCCTGTCGGAAGACGCCATGACCAAGGAGACATCGAAGGACCTGTGGGAACAGGAAAAGGGCCACTTCATCTGGACCATTGAGCACATCTTCCCTCAAGGCGCGAACCTGCCGGACGCCTGGAACCAGATGCTCGGCGGAGCCGAGGCCGCGGCGCGGGCCCAACAGACAGACGTGCACCGGCTCGGCAACCTCACGATCACCGCCTACAACAGCACCCTCGGCAACAAATCATTCGCAGAAAAACGAGACCGAACCGATGCCAAGGACCGCCTCATCGGTTACAAGAACGGACTCGCGCTGAATGAAAGCCTTGCGGCCCGGGAATCGTGGACGGTAGCCGACATTGAAACCCGCACGAAGGAGCTAGTCGAGCGGGTGACTGCTCGTTTCCCTATCCTTTGACACTCTTGATGCGACCCCGCGGCTGCTGGACAGTTCAGGCTGCGTCTTCAAACGCGTACGGGTTCAGGATCTGTCTCCCCCACAGCTGCTTCCGCTCGGCAGCAGTGAGCCGGGCGGCTTCTGCGGCCTCGTTCCACTCCGACCGGATGGTGCTTACCTGGTGGTCGATGATGTTCTTTGCCTCGGTCTTCGACAGCAGATATGTGTCGGTGGCGGCGGCTACGCAGCCAGCGAGCTGGCTGTATCGGTAGCCGTCCCTGCGGATCGCCATGGCCTGCGTCGCCTCGCCACCAGACCGTGGTTGCGGGCAGATGTCGTAGGCGGGGGTAAGCGTGAGGTTCTTGCCATCCCAGAACGCGGCGTGATTGCGAGCGTGGTCGTCGGTGTTGCTGACGCAGATGTTGAAGACGATGCGGGAGAACAGCTCGCGGAGCGTTCGCCGCGGTTCGGTGAAGCCGCTCCGGATCGCGTCAGCTAGGTCGTAGTAGGTCGCGTAGCGCCCCATCATGAGATCCAGGTTGAGGATGGTCAGGGCCGAGACGACCATTCGGCGGTGCCGTCCGCCGTCAGGCCGGTCGAATCGGTCGACGAGCAGGCCGTCGTGACCGTGCACTTCGATCACCTCCGTTCCCGGGACATCCAGCCCGACCCGTCGGGCGAGTTCCATTGCGACCGCCTCGGCCTTCACGACTGGATAGGTGTCCGTACGGGAGGACAGCTTGACGATGAGCTTCCGGTCCCCGTCGTTGAGCAATACCTTCGGCCGGGCGCCACCGATCGACGTTCCCCGCAGCAGGGCATCTTCGAGCTCGGGTGAGAGCGGCTGGCCGGCCTCCAGCAATTCGGCTGCGGTCACCAGTTCTTCGAGGGCGGCAGTCGAGGCTCGCGATTGGTAGGTGACTGCGCTTGTCTGGAAATCTAGCGCCCCGAGGCGGTCGGAGCCGGACTCGAGCAGGTAGGTGAGCAGGCTGAGGTCGCCGGTGTCGCTGTTCGCCGTCAGGCGCCCGGTGTGCTTGGCGAGGATCACCCGCTGCCCCCAGGCGTCCGGGCCACCGTCGCGGATACATCCAGCGATGGTGAGTCCGGCCAGCGGCCGGATCCGGCCCTGGCGGAGCGGCAGCTCGGGCGCGTACAAGGGGATCGCGTCCGGACGGCCCAGGTAGCTGCGCCCATAAGTGAAGTAGACGATCTCGCCGCTCATCTCCAGGCGGCCGGCGGGCACCGGCTCTGTGGCGTCGGGGAGCCATACCCACACGAACGCCTCGGTCGGCTCAGAAGTCATCGTTTACCGGGCCAGTGGGCTCTCGGACACGGGAGGGCAACAGGGCGAGCCGATCGCGGCCGCGGTCCACCATCAAGCGCAGCCCGTCACGGTCGGCGCCGAACAAGTTGATCCCGAGGATGGTCGCGACCTCGAAGACCGTCCCGATCCCGACTGTGGGAGCTCCTCGCTCGATGTTCCTCAGCGTGACGGCCGAGATGCCGGCCCGCTCGGCCAGTGCCGTCTCGGTCCAGCGCCTGGCTCGCCGGAAGCGCGCTACTTCCAGGCCGAGGACTCTTACCGCATCGATCGTCTGTGGGGAGTAGGGATGAGCACGACGCAAGACTTATACTTTCGTTCAGAGGTTTTAACGATAGTATAAAGATGACTCTTCCTTCGTGCAACATTTTCTGCCCGACACCGAAGCGCGCCAGCGCCGGTACCTCTGGTCCTCCGTGTTTACCGCGGAGGCAGGTTCTCAAGGACCAGGGGATTCTCGGTCGCTATGAGATCGCCGAGCGCGACCTTGTCAAGCGGAAGCTCCCAGAAGAAGGTGAGCACCCAGTTGTTGTAGATCTTCGTTCCGCTTGGCAGGTGAATCTCCTCAAGTTCCCGGCCGCAAGCCTCGCCGATCGTCTTGCTGATTTGCCGAACCAGCCTCTTCTTGGCGCCGTCCTCCAGGTCCGGCGGGACGGCGAGCGTGCAGATCGGGCGCATGGGTACGTCCTCGATCCGGCCATCCTGGCTCACCGCTTCGTTCGGCCACTCTCTGATCAGGACACGCGTATCAGGAATTGGCCAAGCCTCGTGAATCTCCTCGTACAGCTCCTGGAAGATCTTCTTCTTGGCGCCGTCATTCACACCAGTCGGAATGTCGACGTAGGCGACGGGCATCTCTGTCTCCTCTCTTTGGCTTTGGCACATCTGACATGAGGTGATGAAGAGCAGGTGCCGGAGCACCGCGCTGCGGCTGGTCATCCGGCCAGCCACTGGTAGGCCCGGTCCCGGCTCGTGAACCACCCGGTGGGGAAGGTCGCGGGGCCTTCGGGTGCCGGATCGGCACCGGACTCGACAGTCGGGAAAGGAACACCTTCTCCGGTGATGAAGGCGAACTTCGTGACGCCCCCGGCGTTGTAGTGAGGAATGATCTCCTTATCGCGCCAGGCCATCATGTCGTCGGCCCACCGGTGGAAGAACTCGTTGGTGTCCACGATGAGGGACTGGGGCTTGCGCTGCTCGGTCTCGGCGGCGAACAGCGCCATGGTGTCTCTGGCCTGCGCCTCGGTGGCGTCCTTGGTGGCGGGCAGCCACTTGAGTTCGAGGGCGTTCCAGTCGTCGTAGTGGATGATCACGCCATATTCGGTACTCGCGACCTCGGTGGGCATTTCGCTGTTCCTTTCGCTGGTCGGGTCGGGTTACTCGACTCGCTATCTAATGGACCGGACGCTGGGCGGCTCATCGGGGTCGATCCCGAGCCTGGTCCCGGTTTCCACCCGCGCCTTCAGCCGGGTGCCGACAAGCTCCGTCCACCCGCGCGACATGTCCTCGGCCATCGCGGCGTCCATCACGCCGATCGCGCGGAACGAGAACCTCAGCAGGGTGCCGGCCCCGGACTCGGCCAGGTCGAAGGCGGCCACGCCGATGCCTACGCCCATGTGGAACGCACCGGTCAGCTGCAGGTGCTCGTCCTGCGCCCAGCCGGTCACCGATGCGATCACCTGCCCGCCGTTCTCCCACCGCTCGGTGAACAGCCCGCCAAGCTGCGGGTCCAGGGCCAGGGAGGTGGCCCGGGCGGTCACGAACGGGTGTCCCCACCAGCCGCCGACGTCTTTGGTGAGCGCGGTGAACACGGTGGCGGGCGAGCCGGCGATCTCAATGTCGAGCGCCACGTCCACGGTTGGCCGGATCGGTTCCATCTGCCTGCCTTCGGTCTCGACGGTGTCTTGCAGCCGCAGCAGCGCGGAGGCGAACCCGGCGGCCGCTGGCTCGGCCCACCGCCGGTGCAGCTTTTGCAGCGGGACCGCGTTGAGGTAGTGCCACCGTTCCCTGCCACGCTTGCGGCTGGTGACCAGCCCGGCCTCGGACAGCACCTCGAGGTGCCGCATGACCGCGATCCGCGATACCGGGAACTGCGCGGCGATCTCGCCAGTGATCAGCGGCCGTTCCCGCAGCAGGTCCAGGATCCGGCGGCGAGTTGGGTCGGCCAGCGCCCGCCACAGCGGGGCGGTAGCGCCTTCCTCCAGCCCGCGTTCCAGTGGCACCACGTTGCTGCGCACACATGTAACTCTAGCATTACATATTTAGGTCGCGGTAGGCCCCAGGCCCGGATCCGATCCTGTCCAAGTCGTGACAGCAAAGCGCTATCGGTGGTAGGGGGATGATATGGATGATGTCCTGCAAGAGATCGTGCTGCGGCGGTTGGCGGCCTTCCCTCTTCCGGACCAAGCCGCCGGATTGCTGCTGGCCGCTCTCGAAGGCGAGGAGAGCCTGTCGGCCCAGCTCGCCGGCGATCAAGCCACGCGGCAGTCTCCCGATGCGCAGGCGAACCCGGTCCCGCCACAGCCATCGGGCGCCTACCTGCGGTCATTGACGGTCGGCGGCTTCCGGGGCATCGGTCAACCTGCGACGTTAAACCTGCCGCCAGGCCCGGGACTAACCCTGGTGATCGGACGCAACGGCAGCGGGAAATCCAGCTTTGCTGAGGCCCTGGAGGTACTGCTCACCGGGGATCTGAGGCGCTGGGAGAAACTGCCCGCGGTCTGGCATCAGGGCTGGCGGAGCATGCACCAGCCGGATGTAGCCGAGATCAAGGCAGAGTTCGTAATCGAGGGAACCGGGCAGGCCGTGGCACAGCGCGCCTGGCCGGACGGCGGACGCTTCACCGATTCGTCGGCGTGGGCGCAGGTCGCGGGCGAGAAACGAGCGGGCCTTGATCGTCTGGGATGGTTCAGGGCGTTGGCTGACTACCGCCCGTTCCTCTCGCACAGCGAGCTGGAGGCGTTCTTCGGCAGCCCGTCGGGCCTGTACGAGCTGCTCGCTTCGGTCCTGGGCCTGGAGGACCTTACCCTGGCGGCCGTCAGGCTGGCCGCGGCCCGCAAGACCCGGGACGCCGCGCTCACCGAGGCGAAGAAACGGCTGCCGAACCTGCTCGCCCGCCTGGAGTTGAGCGACGACGAGCGGGCCGCGACTTGCCGGACCGCACTCGGCGGGCGGATCTGGGACCTGGCCGCCGCGCGGTCCGCTGCAACTGGCGCACAGACGGTGGCCGACGGAGGCGAGCTCGACGGGCTCCGCCGTCTCGCGCAGCTGACGGTTCCCGCGGAGGACGACGTACGCGAGGCGGCGGCGTCGCTCGGGGACGCGGCTGCCGGGCTGGAGGCGATCGCTGGCTCGCCCGCTGGCCGGGCACGGGCACTCGCCGGGCTGCTGACCGCAGCGCTCCAGCACCATCGGGCGCACGGTGACGGCGAATGCCCGGTCTGCGGGCGGCCGGGTGCTCTGACCGGGCAGTGGCAGCAGCAGACCGAGGACGAGGTGGCCAGGCTCGGCCGGGAGGCGCAGGCAGCTGATGCGGCCGAGCGTGCCGCGGCCGATGCGAGACGGCTGGCTACTGCCTTGATCCAGCTCCCGCCGCCGGTCCTGGCGGAGACGCCCCCGCCTGGCGTGGACACCGGTCCCGCCAAGGCGGCCTGGGAGATCTGGGCGAATCCGCCGGACGCCAGCCCGGCAACGGGAGCCGCGGGGCTGCGCGCCCTGGCTGACCACCTGGATCACGGCCTGGCACCGCTCACGCGAGAGGTCGGGGCCCTGTCCGCCCGGGCGTTCGCCGAGCACGCCGAACGGGATGACCGGTGGGCTCCGGTCGCCGCCGAGGTCTCCTCGTGGTGCACGGACGCCGCGGCCGCGCAAGACGGCATCGCGACGGTCCTGGCGGTCAAGTCCGCCGAGACCTGGCTGAAGGCGGCGACCGACGACATCCGCAACGAACGGCTGGCCCCGCTCGCCGATCAGGCACGTGCCATCTGGGCGACGCTGCGCCAGGAAAGCAACGTGGATCTCGGCGCGATCCGGCTCGTAGGATCGGCCACCCAACGGCACGTGGAGCTGGATGTGAGCGTGGACGGGACCGCCGGCTCCGCGCTGGGAGTCATGAGCCAGGGCGAGATCAACGCGCTGGCGCTCAGCATGTTCCTGCCACGAGCGACGCTTCCGGCCAGCCCGTTCCGTTTCCTGGTGATCGACGACCCGGTGCAGGCGATGGATCCGGCCAAGGTCGATGGCCTGGCCCGGGTGCTGGAAGGGACAGCTGCCGACCGACAAGTGATCGTATTCACGCACGACAACCGACTGGCGCAGGCCATCCGGCAGCTGAGTATTCCTGCCACCATCCTGGAGGTCACCAGGCGACCCGGCTCGGCCGTCCAGGTGCGGGCATGCCTCGATCCGGCACGCCAGGCTCTCGCGGACGCCGGCGCGCTGGCCGCCGACGACTCGGTGCCGGCTGAAGTGGCCGCCCGCGTCGTCCCTGGACTGTGCAGAACTGCCGTTGAAGCGGCATTTACTGAGGCGATCTGGCGCCGCGAGCTCCGCGCCGGACGCGGCCACGCTGAAATCGAGGCCGACCTGGAAGCAGCCAGCGCGCGCCTCAACCTCCTCGCCGCCCTCGCGCTGACCGGCGATCGTTCCATGGGCGGCGAGGTCCTGTCCAAGCTCAATAGCTGGGGCCGGCAATTCGGCGACACCTACCAGGCGATCAACAAGGGCGCCCACGCCGCGCATGCCGGTGACCTCGGCCTGCTCGTGGGCGATGCCAGGAAGTTCATTGGCAAGATCGCTGGCAGCCTGCCATGACACCACAGGACCTGCTCGCAGCCGCCAGCCGCCTCATCGAACGACCCGACGCCGCCACCGCCGGGGTCTGGCCACGCACAGCCGCACTTCTCGCTCGCCAGGCTCTCGAACAGGCCGTCGCGACACTGTGGGCCGCCGAACCGAAGGCTGCCGGACTCGCAAAGTGCAGCATGAGGTCACAGATCCTCTGCCTGACCGCTTACCTCGACGCTGGCGCAGCAACCCGCGTCGCATACCTGTCAGCTGCGCTCAGCCGGGCATGCCACTACCACCCTTACGAGCTTGCCCCAACGGCCGTCGAGCTCACGAGATGGATAGATGACGCAGCACAGCTGCTGTCCCTAATTCGGGCGCGCACCACCAGTACCTCACCCTGAAAGCTCCAAGGGGAGTTCTGGGCGTGGTGGCCGCCCGACGGCCGGGACGCGGAGCCACACACGCCTACGTATAACGCCTAGCCTCGTCCGCGAAATGAGGCCTCCCAACCTCTGGGCGGGGGATACATCGAGAGCTGTCCCTTGATCGGGATGACCGGGTCGGCACGACGCGGCTGGGCAGTCAGCCAGTGCCAGTAGCCATGGCTTGCCCACCGCGAGCGCGAATCGCGAACACAGCCAGTTAGCTGAACTGAGCCGATGATCGCACCAGTGACCAGCTCCGCAGGACCCGGCAGTTCGATGCCCTCGGCCACATAGTCGGCATAGGCCGCCTGGTCAACTCTTGCCGATGCCTGGATCAGCAGGGTCCCGCGGAACCTGGTCGGCTTCGACCGGTTCTCAACGTCCTTGATTCCGACGCTGGGCGAGCCGTAGATCAGCAAGTACGCATGCGGTTGCCGGACTGTCAGAACTCGAACAGCGGAAGTCTCCATCTAAGTCCTCCACGGCGACTGCGCCGCATCCCTCACTGCCATAACCTTCTTGAGAGCACCCACCGTGACGCTCCATTACCTGCCACCAAATGAAGATGCGCAGCAACGTAAATCAGAATACGGGCAGAACTCCTGCGAGGATGGCCGACTAACCGAGCGGGTTATGAAGGCAGCCTGTCTAGGAAGTCCTTGAATCTGTCCTCGGGTATCGCGAAGCGATGGCTATACCAGTGCGGGCCGTCTGCGACCCGCCGGCATCCTCGTTCGATCATGACCTTGTCCAGGACGTCAAGGGCATCCTGAGCGACTGTCCTGTCCATGCCGGAAAGATTCTCGAGGGAAGCGGCCTGCCCAGCGTTGATCAGGAATTGCACTCCCCACAGCGCGGAAGAACCCAGGCCATCCTCACTCCAGAGATCGAAGTAACACCGGATAACCGCGGGCATCCCTCCGATCAGGCTCCGCAGGAATGATTTTGCATTAGCCATCTCCCCTTGGCGGGCGCGGACCTGAAAGTACAGCCACTCCGGCAGATCAGGGGTGGTCCGCGCGGCGGGCTCCGGCCCGATCATGACATGATCCCGTACGCCCGGTTCCAGTCTCGGGCATCCTTGCGTGCCATGGTGCGCAGAATACACCTTATTTGGCCGGTGCGACACGAGGAGGAGCGAGTTGTGCCATCCGTGGCGGCATGTTGCAGCAGACCAAAAGCGCGCGACGAACGGCAGAACGTCAAGCTGCTCCAGCGGCTTCTAAGCGTGAAGCTCGCAGCGTCGTTCCAGCTCACGATCGACGGCGACTGAGCATCCATGACCGCGCCGCAACGCCAGTCGTCGACGGACACATCCGCCAGACCGATCACGCCTTCCAGCATTGTGGCGCCTTTCAGCACCAGATCCCCGAACACGTCATCATCTCCGGCGGCCGATAAAGGCCCAGCACCGATAACCGCGCTCCAGCGCATCTAGCAGGCAGCTCATCCGCGATGCGGTGATTGGGCAGAGGCCGCCCGGCGCAGCGGTATCTGGGCCGAGGTCCAACTCACCCTGCCCGGCCGCCGGGCCGCTGGGCCGCCGATCCTGTCACAAGTCAAGCCGACGCGGGCCAGGGGCGCGGCCAAGTACTACGCGTGCACCAAGTTGCACACCCTAGATGATCTTCCACAGTCGGGATGGAAAGGTGCGCGCCGACCTGGGATCGAGCGGCTCTGTCATGCATTGCAACTCATCGACGAGTTCGCTGGCACTGCCTTGACGCTGCCAAGGATGCCAGCCGCTCGTGTTAAATGCAGACATGAACTGCTCATTAATAGCTATCCAGTCGGTCCAATCAACTTCATGTTGCGTTGTTCCCGAGTCTGTAAAGATAAGCAACCCAGAAGGCGCGCCACGGAGCGCCGTCAGTCCCTTGGGAGCGATCTTACAAGAACCTATCTTCTTCGCTTTCTCGTATAGTCGACGTCTGACATCATTGGCATCAAGAGCGTCGCGGGCTGCGTTGATTACATCGCTACTAACTTGCCGAGCATTCTTCTTGATATGGAGATAGCGTGCAACAGGATCGCTTATCTCTGGAACCTCATAAAGCGGTATTCTGCAAGGCTTCATGCCGCGCCGTGTCAACCCGGCAAGCCAGGCATCCCGGATTGGATGGAATGACTCTCGCGAAGTACGCCGCTTGCTGGGCGGCCGACCATGAAGTGGAATCGACCATGCTTAGATACTGATCATGGCTGGTCAGGATCCATTCTTGCCAATGACCAGCGCACTTGTGCTCGCGACAGATCGGACATCGGGCTACCGCCCGCACCCCACATCTGGAGCAGTAATCAGACATCTTTGATGCTCCAACGACAGTCACCTCAATGTGCTCGCTCCCAACCTGCCACACGCACGACGTGATTCGGTAGCGCTCAGCTTCGGCGCGCCAGCGCCTCATGCAGGTCAGCGCCTCGACGGCGGCCTCTCCAGCCCCATCGGTGGGCTCACGGGCACTGCGCCGGCCCGGCACAAGATCGTCAATTTCAACGTGCCGAATCGCGCGGATGAGCTCGCCGCGCCTATTGTGCGGCTCCAGTGGCGCGCCAACGCTAAGTCCAAGCCTGCCAAGCGGCGGCGGACGGCGGCAGCGGCCTCCGCGGCGGCAGTTGTGCAGATCTCGTGGCTCAGGTTCGAGCCGTCCGAGTCGTTGACATGTGACTAATTGGTCACCTAACATGGCTCGCATGGACTCCGAGCGCATGGCGCGGATGATTCGGTCCGCTGACATGTGCTCCACCACGAAGAGGAGGCCCGACAATGGCCGAGCAGACCCAGGCACAGCAGACCAAGACAGAGCCGACAACGACCGACCCGACGATCCAGGTCCAGGAGGTCATGACCATCGGAGTGCCGGTCACCGATCAGGACCAGGCACTGAGCTTCTACGTCGACACCCTCGGCTTCGACAAGCGCCTCGACGTCCCGATCAGCGCGGACAAGAGGTGGATCGTGGTCGCGGCCCCGCGCGGGACGGCAACGATCGCGCTGGTCGCCGCGAGCCAGGACGCGCCGGCAGGCGGCGAGACCGGCATCCGGCTGACCAGCCGCAACGCCGATGCCGACCACGCCGCCCTGCGAGCGGCCGGAGTCGACACCGGCGAGATCTTGCGGTGGGAGGGCGTTCCGCCCATGTTCGCGTTCCGTGACCAGGACGGTAACCGACTGGAGCTCGTTGAAGAATTCGGTGCGTGAACCCCTCCCGCCGGTCAGGCCTGCGGGGCCTTCACGGCCGTCGCGGCCTTCGCGGCGGGCCTTCGGCTCAGGCCTTGCCTGCGCTCCACGGGCCGCCCGGCTGCCGTTGACCTTGTAGGTGCCCGACATCGAGCTGCCTGAGACGGTGCCCGAATAGGTGATCGCCGTCGAGCCCACGGTGCCGAAGCTGATCAGCGTTGCCATGGACGATGCCGTTGATGGGCAGGGTGCTGGAGGGGTTCGAGATGTGGATGGTGCCGTGCAGGTGCGATCCGGACTGGCGCCACCTGACGGTGAACGTCCCGTTGTAGGAGCCGCTGTAGTGCCCGGACCATTGCCCGACAGCGCACCGGGCGGCCTTCGGGGTGCCCGCGGCGGCCTTGGTCGCCGGCGCGGACACGTGGCCGGTCGGCCGTGTGGCGCGACCCGAGCCGCCGTGCCCCGCTGCTCGGGCTTGAGCAGCCCGCCACCGCCAGCCGCCAGCCAGCGTCACCGCCGCGGTCAGGGCTCCGGCCACGCAGGCCACGTCCAGTCAGATTTCCGTTCATTCGCGTTGTCCTTTCTCTCGTTCGGGTTGGGTCCAGCCGAGCCCAGGCAGCCCAGGATGCGCTCGAAGGGCAGGCCGGCTCGTTCGCTGACCGCGCGGACCTCGGCGAGCGGCCCGGCGAACAGGCACAGCAGCACCTCGTCCTCGGGCATCAGCAGGAGCCGAGGAAGGACACCGGACTACGGGACGGGCGAGCTCCGCCCTGACCCGGTCGCCCAGTGCCTCGGCGATCGCCGGGGTGATTCCGGGCAGCAGGCATTCGGCTACCTGCCAGCTCTTCGCACGCCCCAGGCCTGGCCTGTCCGGCTGCGACACTGCCTGCCAGGACGGCGGACCCGATCCGATGCTCATGACCGGACGCTAGGACCGCGGAGCCCGCACTCGCGTCGGGGGAATCCCTACGCTTAGGCCATCGAACCCTCGTCGGCCCTGACCATGGCGGCCGCCAGCTGGGTACGCGACCGGACGCCGAGCTTGCGGTAGGAGCGGGAGAGGTTGGCCTCCACCGTCTTGTCGGACAGGAACAGCCGCGCCGCGATCTCCCGGTTGCGCATGCCAGAACCGGCGAGCTCGCAGATCGTCCGCTCGGTCGCGGTCAGCCGCGCCGGCGTGTCCTCGCCGGCCTCTGGCGCGGGTCAGCTCGTCTCGCGCGACGGCTGCCCAGCCGAGCGCTCCGGCGGCATCGAGCAACGAAACCGCCCGCTCCAGATGCTCCTGCGCGCGTCTGCGCTCGTTGCGGCGCCGGTGCAGCCGTCCCAGGGCGAGCAGCGTCCGGCCGAGCTCGGCTGGCATGTCCAGGTCCTGGTGCGCGGCCAGCGCCCGCTCGTAGTCGATCGCGGCGGCGTCCAGGTCTCCGCGAGCCGCGTGGAGCATCCCGCGGCAGCGGGCCGGAGACGGCCAAGATCCAGGGTCGCGGCAGGGCGGCGGCGCGGGCCTCGAGCCTGGCCACCAGCCGTTCGGCGCGGTCCAGGTCACCGAGCCCGATCACGGCCTCCGCGTGGTCGGCCTGGAAGCGCTGGTTGGCGGGCTCCCGGTTGTGCACGAGGTCGTTGATCTCGTCGGCCCTGGTGAACTGGCGGTCGGCCTCCGCCAGGTCCCCGGCCTGCAGGGCCGCCAGGCCGAGCGCCTCCCTGGCCATTCCCTCGAGCACGACATCCGGATGATCGGCCAAGGCCGGGCGAGCACGTCCGAGGCGCGGCCCGGGCCACATCCAGTTCGCCGGCGTAAGCGCGGACGTGCGCCTGCGCGCACAGCGCCACATCGAGGTAGGTCTCCTGCTCGGTCTGCGCGGCCAGGTCCAGCGCCTCACCGGCCAGCGCGCGGGCGGTGTCCATGTGCCCGGTCATGGCCTCGACCCTCGCCAGGTGCGTGAGCGCCGGCGCGACCTGCGCCATGGTCACCTTGCTCGCGGAGCGCCTGCGATGAGGTCCTCGAGCCGTTGCCTGGCGGTGCCGAAGTCGTCGAAGTTCCGCGCCCAGAAGGCGGCGACCGGGCTCATCACCCACCCGGCGGCCTCCCGTTGCAGCCGCATGCCCTTCTCGACCGCCGCGTGATCGGCACCGCGCCCGGAGTGCAGCTTGAACAATGGCCACGATGAGCAGCGCGTAGGAGTACAACTGCGGGTTCGCGTCCTCGTCCATCAGGGCGAGCGCCGCCTCGCCGTGCTCCACCGCGAGTCGGCGTCGTCAGAGGCCGATGCGATCCGCGTGTGGATGCTGGCGCGCAGCGCCTGGAGTCTGCGCGTCGGCGAGCGCTTGTTCCATCAGATCCAGGCCGACGTCGGCCTCGCCCTGCACCCAGCGCATGCTGCCGAGCCCGAGCAGGACTTGGGCCCGGTCATCGCCGGGCGGCAGCGGGACCAGCAAGCGCTCAAGTTCGCGCCTCGCCCCGTTCGGGTCGCCGGCGAAGTAGCGGCGCTCGGACAGGTCGATAGCTCCGCTGTACCCGGGCCTGCTGATCCGTGCCCGGGGTCAGCCGGCAGGCCAGTTCCTGCAGCTCGACCGCCACGTCCGCCGCGCCGCGCGCGGCCGCCGTCGCCGCGGCGCGCTCGAGTTCGACCGCCGTCGCTTCGTCCGGGCCGCTCGCGGCCAGCGCCAGATGCCGGGCCCGCTCAACCGGGTCTCGCCGCCTGGCCGGCCAGTCGCCGGTGCAGCTTCCTGCGCTCCGCCTCCGGCAGCGACGCATACAGCGCCGACCCGAACAGCGGATGGGCGAACTCCACCCGCCCGCCGGGCCGGACCACGGCGATGCCGGCCCGCTCGGCGGCGCGCGAGTGCTTCCAGGTCGACCTGGCCGATGGCAGCACTGGGCATGGCGGCCACCTGCTGCGAGCACGTCGCGGGTCACCCGCGGGAGCCTGCGCAAGCGGAGCAGCACCAGTTCCCGGTGGTCAGCGGGCACCGGCAACGGCTGGCCAGGTGGCGGGATGCCGACCCGCTGGATTTCCCTGGCGATCTCGAGCGCGTAGAACGGGTTGCCGCCGGCCGCCCGGTGGATGCCCACCAGCAGGGGGCGCGGGAACGAGCCGCCGAGCGCCTGCCGGAACACCTGATGGATCGCGGCCACGCTCAGCGGGCCGACATCCAGTCCGCGGGCACCGGGTACCGGCCAGCGACGACTCGATCGCCGCGAACTCGCCGTCACGCCGGCCGGTCTCGGAGATCCTGACCGCCGCGACCACGGCGACCGGCCGGTGCTCCAGCCGCCTGAGCGCGAACGCGATGGATCCGGCCGAGGCAGGGTCCAGCCACTGGGCGTCGTCGAGTGCCAGCACCAGCGGGCCGTCGGCGACCAGCTGGTCGAGCAGCGCGGTCAGTCCGCTGCCGACGGCACGCGGGTCGAGGTCGCCCTCGCCGGGATCCGCCCGCAGCAGCGCCACCTCCAGCGCCCGGCGCTGCGGGACCGGCAGCGATCCGAGCGCGTCATCGGCCACGGGGCGCAGCAGGTCGGCCAGCACGACGTGCGGCAGCCCCGCATCCGATGGCACCGGGCGAGACGACAGGACCCGGCACCCGATCGCGCTCGCCCGCCGGGTCGCCTCGCCCCACAGCGTGGTCTTGCCAATGCCGGGCTCACCGGCGATGACCAGCAGCCTGGCCGTCGCGGCGCCGGGAAGCTCGGCCAGCCAAGCGTCGATGCTCGTCAGCTCGCCTTCCCTGCCAAGCACCGGACGCTCCTGCCGCTCCATACCGCATACGGTAAGCGCTTGTTTAGGGGTAGCTCCGCCGAAGCGCACGATTTGCGGACGAGCCGGATGATGAGCACGATCACCAGGCCCAGGAACCCCAGGATGATCAGCGGCACCCCGGGCAACAGGACGCCCACGATCCCCTCAGCGATGCTGCCGCCGATCGCCAGATCGGCGACCGGGGCGCCGGTCGCCTTGATCGCGAACTTTCCGGGCTTGGCGACATGCAGCGTAAGCACCGCACGTCCGTGATGCGAACCGATGTTGTAGGTCACCGTCGACCGGTACTGGCTGAGGCCCGTGACGGCCGCTCCCGGCGACGCGGGAGTGACGTTGATATGGAAGGCGGGGATTCTGCCGCTCTGTGCGCCCTGGCCTTCGTAATAGATGATGTAACCGCCGCTGTGTTGCAGGCTCACCGTGCCGCCCGCGGGCAGCGGCACCCGCTGCAGGTCGTTGACCGTGCTGATGGCGGACTGGACGCCGACGACCAGCCATGCGGCTCCGGCCAGGAAGATCACCAACCCGACGAGGTACCAGATCCGGCCCGGCCGGAGCTTGGGCTGCTGCATCGGGCTGTAGCCCGCTGGGGGCGGCTGGTATTGGCCGCCCGGCATGTAACCGGTCATAGCTGCGGTGTCCCCATATCGGCCGATCTTCATTCCGCCGGCACCGTCTCAGGTTCACCAGAGATGGCCGCCGGCGCCGTATGCGCCATATGCGTCCCGCACCTTAGCAGTCGGTGGCCCCGCCAGGCTCGTCAGTGGTATGAACCGCCGCCTCCTCCGCCGTGGCGGCACCGGCGTCGATGCCGATGTCGCGGGCTACTAGATCGGGCTCGATGTCCGAGTGCGAGCCCTCGTCATCGGCGACCAGGCGTCCTGACCTGGGCTCCTGCTCCAGCCCCAGATCGACCTCGTTGTCCGCCGGGTCTGCCTCCGCATAGGGGTCGACATCGGGTTCCTCCTCGGCCAGCAGTTGGTCAAGGGACTCGCCCGCCCGCTCCTCGGCCAGGGTCGTGCCGAACCCTTCGCCAGCCGACCACCGGTCAGCCGGAATGATTCCCTGGTCAAGCGGGTCGTCGCCGGGATCTCCCTCCAGCGTGTCCGAGGCGTCGAGCGTCCCGTCATCCTCCAGTTCGGCGTCCTCCAGTTCGGCGTCGTCCAGTTCCGCGTCCCCCAGTTCGGCGTCCTCCAGCTCGTCGCCCGAATCGGGCCTGTCGTCGCCAGCCATGGCTCTCCTCCGTGATCACGGTGGGTTTCCTTCGAATGGCGCATGCAACCCACCGTGATCATGATGTCTGGCCGCCCGCGCCGCGCCGCGGTGCCGGCCGCGTCCGCCGGCGGGTGCCCGCCCCGCGTCGGCCGCGGCTGCCAGCCGCGGGTCGCTCAGTGCCCCATCGGCCTGTCCCCAGCCGGTGCCCGCCCGGCCGGCACGACCAGGAGCGCGACCACGGCACTGGCAATCGCCACGACCGCACTGACGGTGAATGCCCTGGTGAAGCCGACGCTAGTCGTGCTCGCGGCGATCAGGCTCGGGGCGGCGATGCTGGACAGGACGGCCACGCCGACGGCGCCGCCGAGTTCGTGGAAGGTGTTAACGATGCCTGAGCCCACACCGGCCTGGCTGGCGTCCACACCGGCCATCGCCGTGGTGATCGCGGCGACGAAGGTGGCGCCGATGCCCAGAGCAGCGACGCTGATCCCCGCCACCAGTGCCAACGCGCCAGAGCCGTAAGCCGCGACGAAGGCGCCGCCCGCTGCGAGGGTCAGCGCACCGGCGACGAGCGCGCGCCGGTCGAGACGGGTGAGCAAGTGACCAGCGGACTGAGCGCCGAGGATGGCAGCGACCGCGACGGGCAGGAACAGCAGGCCGGTATGCAGCGCGCTATAGCCCCGCTGTACCTGCATCCAGAACGAGGCGAGGAAGAAGGCGCCGACGAGCAGGCCGGTCGCCATCAGCATGAGGAACGCCCCGGCTGCCATCGGGCGGCGGGTGAGCATCCACAGATCCATCAACGGCGCCGCTACCGAGCGCTCGATCAGCGCGAACCCGGCATACAGGCCCGCCGCGACGACGAGCGGGACGAGCGTGGAGATCGCGAGCCAGCCATGGTTCCCCGCGTTGATCAGCCCGTAGAGGGCGGCACCGGTGGCAGCGGTGACGGTCACTGCACCGGGGATGTCTATCCGCGGGCGCTGGCGCTGCGCCCGGATCGTCGGGATCAGGGTAGGCAGCACGGCCAGGACGAGCAGGCCGACCGGCACGTTGATGAAGAACACCCAGCGCCAGCCTGGCCCCGAGGTCAGAGCCCCGCCGACGATCACGCCGAAGGCCGAGCCCGCGCCCCCGATGGCCGCCCAGATCCCCAGGGCCCTGTTGCGCTGGCTGCCGGTGAACGTCGTGGTGACGAGCGACAGCGCGGACGGCGATAGCAACGCGGCTCCGACGCCCTGGGCCACCCGTCCGCCGATCAGCAGCGCGGCATTGCCAGCGAGTCCCGCGGCCATCGACGCGGCGGTGAAGATGGCCAGGCCCGTCAGCAGCACTCGCCGGGCGCCGAACTGGTCAGCGAGGCGACCGCCGAGCAGCATCAGGCCGCCGAACGCCAGCGTGTAGGCGATCAGCACCCAGGTCAGCTCGACCCGGCCTAGGCCGAGGCCGGCGCCGATCGACGGCAGCGCGACGTTGACCACGGTCACGTCGAGCACCAGCATGAATTGGGCGAGGCACAGCGCCGTCAGCGCCAGCCACGGCCTGGATATGGCCCGGGCGGCGGCCCCTGCGGACGCGGAAATCGAGGCGGTGCCTGAACTCGCGGCAGAGGCGGACCGGGAGGTGGGCGGAGAGGTATGTCTTGCCATGATGACTCCTTCACTCATGGAAGCTGCACGCTGAGCGGCTTCAGTCAAGGAAGCTGCGCGCTGGGCGGCGTTCCGCTAACTTGAACTACAGTGTTCGAGTTACCACGCTAACATAACCTGAACAGTCATGTACAAGTTAGGAGCCGGCGAGATGCTTGGCACTCACGGCGAGGACGACGCGAACCCGAAGCCGGCCGAGCCGGACAGTACGGCGACCGCGCACAGCCCGCCTGCGACGGGGCAAGCCAAGGAGCGCCGCGCCGACGCCAGGAGGAATGTCGCCGCGATCCTCGATGCGGCGCTGCTCTGCCTGGCCCGCGATCCGGACGCCAGCATCGCCGAGATCGCCCAGGCCGCCGGCGTAGGCCGGGTCACCCTCTACGGCCATTTCAAGTCGCGCGCCGACCTGATCGAGGCCGTGCTGTCGCGCACCGTCCAACATGCCGATGCGGTGCTCGACGCGACCGACACCAGCGGCGATCCGCGCGCGGCGCTCTTGCAACTGGTGGCCTCGTCCTGGCAGATCGTCGACCAGTTCCGATCAGTGCTGACGGCCGCGCAGCACGAACTGCCGGCCCAGCAGATCCGGCCGGCCACGACCAGGTCCTGCACCGGGTCCATGCGCTCATCGACCGCGGGCAGCGCGCGGGGGTATTCCGGTCCGACCTGCCCGCCCAGTGGATGGTCAGCATCTCGTACGCCGTGATGCATGCCGCCGCCGAGGAGTGCGCCGCCGGCCACCTGGACCCGGCCGACGCTCCCCGCGTCATTGCCGCGACGCTGCTGGCTGCCTATACCCCGCCCGGCGAACCTGTTCCCGCTCCCGGCGCGGACCGCGAAGGCTGAGGCCCCGCCTATCACACAAAGCGGGCTCAAGGCTGGGTGAGCCGACGCGCCAACCGTCTGCCAAGTATGGCTCCCGGGCCGTGGCCGCGTGCGTGACACAATTCTGGTCATGGCTACTCGCCCAGGCCGCCCGCGTCGCGCGACCGCGCGCGACGTGGCCGAGCGGGCGGGCCGCTCGCTGTCGGCGGTCTCGCTGGTCATCAGTGGCAAGGACCAGGGCCGCGTGGCTGCAGATACCCGCGAGCGGATCCTTGCAGCGGCTGCGGAACTCGGCTACCGGCTCAACTCCACGGCGAGCGCCCTGGCGCGGGGCGAACTCGAATCGATTGGCTTCGTGAGCCCTGACCCGACCAACCCGTTCTTCTCCATGGTGCTGGAGGGCCTGGCCCGCAAACTCACCGGCGACCTATCGGTAACCGTGCTCATGCCGTACCGCGGCGAGGACTACGACATGGCGACCGTGCGGCGCGCCCTAGCGGGCAACCTCGCCGGGCTGATTCTGGCGAGCCCGGGTATCAAGTTGCTCGAAGATTTCGTCCCGACCTGCCCGACAGTGATCCTGGACTCCGACGGCTCGGCAGGCTCGTTTCCGTGCATCGACCTCGATGTCCGGCATGCCGCCCGCGAGCTGGCCGACTACCTAGTGGGGCTCGGGCACCGGCGGGTCGCCTATATCGGGGTCAGCAGGGACAAGGCCTCGCTGCAGCATCGCAGGGACGGGCTGGAGGATGGCCTGCGCCGGCTGGGCGCCGGACTGGCCGCCGATGACCTAGTGCTCGACGAACTCACCGTGCAGGCAGCCTTCCAGGGCTTCCTGGAGAGGTGGCCGGTCTGGCAAGCGGCCGGCGTTACCGCGGTCGTCTGCGGCGACGATCTGTATGCCTACGGCGTGCTGCGCGCGTGCCGGTTGCTCGGCGTCGAGATCCCCGCCCAGCTGTCGGTGGTGGGGTTCGACGACCTGCCCTACTCCGAGCTCACTGACCCGTCGCTGACCACCGTCAACCTGTCGGCCCACGAACTCGGTGAGACCGCCGCCGAGTTGCTGCAGGACTACCTCACCACGGGCCAGCCGCCCCGCAGCAGGGTACTGGCGACGTCACTGGTCGTCCGCGATTCCACCGGCCGCGCAGGCTGACCGGCCGGACCTGCTGATCGGCCCGACGCGCACGCCTGCCGATGTAGGACAGCTCAGCCGCCCGCAGGCCGCGTGCCAGACGTCCCGTAGGCGTCAAGGAAAGCGCGCGCCACGGCCTCGTCGATGAGCCTCGGCACGGCCACCACCACATGGCCGTCGCCGACCGAGCCGGTCGCGATCGCCTCCAGACACCTGGCCTGCAGCGCGAACCCCAGGTCCATGGACTCGACCGAATTGCCGAGCGGCCGCGGGCCGGCCAGGTTCACCATGTGGCCTCCGGCGAGCAGGTGCACCCGGCGGCCGTCAGCGAGGCAGAGAGTGCCGATGCCGTCGGCCACGCTCTCGGCCCTGAGCACGTGCGGCGAGCCGGTGAGCTGCTCCACCGCGATCTCGGCGGGGAAGTGGCCAGCGTTGCACAGCACCACGTCGTCCTTGAACAATGCGAGATCCGACCCGGTCACTACCGCCCGCGCCCCGGTCGCGGTGATCACCACGTCGGCGCGCCGCAGCGCCTCCTCGCGCGAGGGTACGTCAAACCCGTCGAGGCAGGCCTCCAGCCGCGCCACCGGGTCGGTCTCCACCACCGACACGAGGGCGTGCCCGCTTTGGAACGCGGCGGCGATTCCTTTGCCGCAGGCACCGTAGCCGAACACGACGACCCGCCGGCCGTTCGTCATCCGGTTGGTGATCCGCAGGTACGACTCGAAGACGCTCTGCCCGACGGCGTGCCGGTTCTCGGCGAACTGCTTGATCGGGCTGTCGTTGATCACCAGGACGGGCACGTCCAGCTGCCCGGCCAGCGGCCTGAGCCGCATCCGGCCGGACGTCGTCTCCTCGGTGCCACCCAGCAGCCCTGGGTAAGGATTGTCGAGATAACAGCGGAACAGGTCACCTCCGTTATCCAGCAGCAGGTCGGGCCTTTCGTTGATCACCTGGCGCAGGCCCGCGAGGTGCAGCGCCTCGCTCGTGGTCGCATCGCCGACCACCTGCACACCCCGGTCGCGCAGGTAGCTGACGGTGTCGGATTGGGTGCTCGACAGGTTGCCGGTGGAGATCATCCGCGCTCCGCCGCTGGCCAGCGTCAAGATGAGGGCGACGGTCTTCGGCTCCAAGTGGATGCCTGTGCCGATCGTCAGGCCGTCGAACGGCCGGGTGCCGGCGAACTCGGCCGAGATCCCCGACAGAAGCCGGCAGCTGCCGCGCACCCATTCGATCCGCGAGTTCACCGGCCCGCTCCCTGGCCATCGACCGCCATCAGAACCTCGTTCCCGACGCGATCAGCGGTGGCGTGACCGGCAGCGGCGGCGGGACCTGGCCGCCGAGTCGGCTCCCTCGCCCAACCGCTGCCGCAACCAGCCGTCCCCATACCAGGACGACTCATGCCGAACGAGCCCGCCGGTGATGTGGAATATGTCGACGGCCCGCAGAAACACCTCGCGACCGGTGCTCGGGGTCCCGTCGAACGGCGCCGCGATCACCGCGGGTTGCGCCCATTCCACGACCGCCGACGGCCCCGCGATGATCAGCCGGATCGGCTCGTACGTCACGTCGGGCAGAGCGCGGTAGTACATGTCCAGGTACCGGCGGATCTCGTCGTGCCCGTGGAACGCCCGGGCGATCGTGATGTCCTCCAGCACCCCGTCGACATCCCACCAGCGCATCACCGCGTCCAGGTCACCGGTGGCGGCCGCGCCGAAGATCCCGTCGATGACCTCACGCGTGGTCAGCACAGTCTCTCGCTCCTCACCCGGGCCTCAACCGGGCCTCGCTCGGGCCTCACTCTGGCGGGATCTCGCGGAACGCGAGCCCGAGCTGGATCCCCTGCCGACGCCTGACGGCGACCGACAGGTAGTAGAGCGCGAATCCGGCGGGGAACATCGCCAGCGTCACCCAGAACATCACCGGGCTGGCGTTCGGGTCGACGCCGGAGAACGGGTCGCGTGCGAAGTTGAGCACAATCAGCAGCGCCCCGATCGCGCCGAGCACCCCGATCGCGGTAAGCCTGGGAACCTTCCCGATGTACCCGCGGATTGGCGCGACCTCGTACAGATCCTTGTGGCGGAACGGGATCAGCGACGCCGCGAGGCAGCCGATAGCCAGCGTGATCAGCTGCCCGAACGCGCCCACGACGACCGTGAAGACCGTCGTGTACGCCCAGAACCAGGACATGACCACCGACAGGACCGTGACCACGATGACCGCGACGTACGGCGAGTTCGTGCGGGCCGACACCTTCGACAGCGCGTCGGGCGCGACCCGGTCCATCGACCAGCCGAACATGCACCGCGTCATGATCAGCAGCGACATCGGAACCGTCGGGATGAGCCAGGAGCCGAACCCGATCAAGATCAGCGCGCCGAGTACGACGTTGCCCGACGAACCCGCGGCAACCTCCATGAACGTGGGCGCGCCGCCGAATCCGAGCTTGCCAGGCGTGGCCGAGGCGATCGAGCCGAGGAAGCCAGAGCCCAGCCGGCCGAGGCTCATCCAGACCAGCAGCAGCGATCCCGCGACGGCGATCGCGGCGGTAACCGGCCCGGCCAGCAACTGGGTGCGCCGGCCAGCGCGGACCTCGCCGGCGAAGTACGCGGAGCCAAGATAGTACGGCAGCGAGAACGACGGCCAGGTGATCGCCAGCACGGTAGCGGCCAGCGAGAACGGCAGCAGCGAGAACCCATTCGCCGCGGCGGACCTTGCCGCCACCGCGGTCGCGTGCCGGACGCCGCTGGCGCCGTGCACGTATACGTCGAAGTTGGCGTGCAGCGCCGAGGTCGAGTGGAACAGTACGCCGATCGCGAAGGCCAGCAGGCCGATCAGGCTTAGCGGCAGCGTGTACCGGAAGATCTTCAGGATCGACCGGGTGCTGCGCAGTACGAACAACGCGCCGAACCCCACGACGAAGATCTCGCTGACGATGAAGATCGACAGCGGCTCCAGAAGCGTGTTCGCGAAATTCACTAGGCCAGGGCTGGAGAAGTAGACGCCGAGCAGTCGCGACAATGGCGACAGGCACCATAGGCAGAAGTAGTAGCCCGACGACGTGAGGAACACGATCTGGAAGCCCACGAACACGAAGTTGGCGGCGAATCCGAGCGCCGGGTGCAGCAGCCTGCTTATGAAGACATAATCCCCGCCGCTCCTGCGCATGACCGAGCTCGCCACCGCGTACGCGAGCAAGATCGGCATGGCCAGGAGCGCGCCGATCAGGATCGTCAGGTAGATATTGGCTCCGCCGTAGAACGGCAGGACAATTCCCAGCAGGAACGAAACCATGATCGGGAATGTCGCGGTATACAGATTCACCAGCGATGCGTCTGCCGTGGATGCGGCGCGCACCAGCCCAGACGACCGCCGGGCAAACAGCTCCTGGCCGCCGGTCGGGAGGTCCTGAATGGTTCCCATGCTCGTCTCCTCAAACGATGTAGCGGGCTGAGCGTGAACTAGCCAGACACAAGCTGGCAGCGCTTGACCTTGCCGGGCCTGATGTCGATCAGCGCACCGAGCAGAGCTGCCTGCTCGTACTCGCTGCCGGGGTTGACCACGACGGTCCGGCCCTTGCGCGTCATCCCCCTGCCCTCGTGGATGTGGCCGTGCAGGCTGAGCAGCGGCTGGTACGCCGCGATCGAATCCGCGACCGATGCCGACCCGACCGGAACCAGGTCCGGCTGGCCGCCGACCAGCTGGATCTGCAGGGACTCGTCCAGCCGGGGAGCGAGGTCGAGCCCGCAGTCGTACGGCGGCACGTGAATGTTGAAGATCGTGCGCGACGGATCGGCCGACTCGTGCACAACGGCGAGCTTCTCGGCGAGCGCCTCCTCGGTGCATTCCCGGTTCGTACGCCACGGCGTGATGTTGCTCCAGCCGAGCGACACCAGCGTGAATTCCCCGAGGTCCAGCAGGCCATCGGGCGCGTAGCTGACCGAACCGAGACTCAGGTAAGGGATCATCTCGTCGAAGTCGTCGTTGCCCAGGCCGATTAGCAGCCTGATACCGGTGCCGGCCAGCCGTTCCGCCGCCAGCGCGATCTGCTCCTGGGTCCGTTCGAGAATGAGCCGACGCAGTGTCTGCTCGACGAGTTCCTGGTCCTGGCGCAGTTGGGCAACGAAATCGGCGTCCGTCCGCAGGGTGTAGGGGCCCATAGTGGCGACCCGTCGCTCGAACTCGGCAACCTCGTCGCGCGTGTCCATCGTGAAGTCGGTGCCGCGGAACCGCGCCGCCCACGCACCCGCGCGCTCGACGACCGGGACCAGTTCCTTCCCGGCAAGGTCGCCGCCCATGATCAGCACGTCGGCCCCATAGAACTTTCCGGCGTTAACCAGCTTGCGGAAACAGGTCTGCGAGCCGTGAATGTCCGAGACGAAGAAGATCCTCATCCGCGGCCTCCCGAGCGCGACCCTGGCCTGGCCGGGACCAGGTCAGCGAGCCGGATCCGGGCTGTTACGGCGGACGCTACAGCGGGGTGCCCAGCTAAGTCAAGCGCTTGACTTAGTTGGCGACCGATGGCTTCCACGCCGGTGCGGCGATCGCCGGACTGGCCATCGACGGGCTGCCGGTCGCCTGGCCAGGACCGAGCCGGCCGAGGCGCGCTTCAGCGCCGTTTCAGCGCCGTTCCAGCGCCGGCAGTCAAGGTTGTCCGTGACCGAATCGACGATGACCAACCTGACAGGCGCCAGAGCCCGGGCCCCTCGCCGTTGGCAGGCACCGCGCCGCTGGCAGGCACTCGCCGCCCCGCTGGCTCTCGCGGCCGCGCTGACCATCCTGGCGCCCGCGGCAAGCCTCCTCCGCCGCCGCCTCCGCGCCAGCCGCCTCCGCCTTCGCCGCCGCGTCCGCGGCCTCGTGCCAGAACTGGGTCAGCGCCCAGCCGCCCAGCCCAGGCACCGACGGAAACAACCTCAACGGCGTGACCGTCCTATCTGGCTGCAACGCCTGGGCGGTCGGCTCCATCCAGGACGGCACCACCGTGACGACCCTGATCGAGCACTGGAACGGCGCCAATTGGACCGTCGTGCCGAGCCCCAATCCCAGCGCCACCTTCAACGAGCTCACCAGCGTGCGCGCCGTGTCCGGCTCGGACATCTGGGCGGTCGGCGACTTCGACAACAGCGCCAACATCGGCCAGACCCTGATCGAGCACTGGAACGGCTCAGCCTGGAAGCAGGTGAAGAGTCCCAGCCCCGGCACTACCTTTAACGAGCTTCTCGCGGTGCGCACCGTGTCGGCGAACGATGCCTGGGCGGTCGGCAGCTTCGCCGTAGACACGATCACGCGGCAGACGCTGACCCTGCACTGGAACGGCAGGGCTTGGCGGCAGGTCTCCACTCCCCGCGTCAGCCCTGCCTCGTCCCGCGAAGTCCTGTCCGGCGTCGCCGCGACCTCAGGCCACGACGTCTGGGCCGTGGGAGCGGTCAGCGGCGCCACCTCGGGGCAGACCCTGATCCTGCACTGGACCGGCACCAAGTGGAGCCATGTCGCCAGCCCGGACCCGGGGAAACTCAACACCCTGCTGGCCGTGGCGGTCGTATCACCGTCCAACGCCTGGGCGGTCGGCGCCGCCAGGACCGGTCCCGACGCCCACACGCTCATCCTGCACTGGAACGGCCGCACCTGGAGCCGGGTGGCCAGCCCGAGCCCGGGAGGCACCGGATTCTCCAGTTTTCTCACCGGGGTCACGGCCACGTCGGCCGGCAACGCCCTGGCGGTCGGCAATCTCTCTCTCCAGGAGGGAAGCCAGGCCCTCATCCTGCACTGGAACGGCCGCGCCTGGGGCCAGGTGACGAGCCCGGGCCAGGGCAGCCCCGCCATCACCCAGTTGTCCGCCGTGGCCGCGTCCTCCGCCGGCAACGCCTGGGCCGTCGGCCGGTTCAACGACAGCGCGCTCAACCGCGCCTTCGCCATCCACTGCTGCTGACGGCGGCGTGCACACACAGAAAGAGAAAGGAACACCCGTGTTTAACCAATCACGGCTGGCTAGTCGTGCCATCAAGACGCTGGCCGCGCCGGTCATACTCGCCGGAGCGATCGCCGGGGTCGGACCCGCCACCGCGGCCTCGGCCGCGACGTCAGCCACGACCTGCGAGGCCTGGACCGGCGTGCCGCCGGCCAGCCCGGGCACGATCGACAACACGCTGACCAGCGTGACGGTGCTCTCGCCGTGCGACGCCTGGGCGGTCGGCTTCGACATCGGCAGCAAGTCGGTCGACGAGTCGCTCATCGAGCACTGGAACGGCGCCTCCTGGACCGTCGTGCCCAGCCCGAGCCCGGGCAGCCATGGCACCATCCTCAAGAGCGTGCGCGCCATCTCGCCCACCAACATCTGGGCGGTCGGCAACTTCTCCAACGGCGAGGAGGACACGCTCGTCCTGCACTGGAACGGCGTTAGCTGGAAGCAGATCACCAGCCCCAGCCCGGCAGGCAGCTTCAGCAGCCTGAACGGGGTGCGCGCGGTCTCGCCGAGCAACGTGTGGGCCGTCGGCCAGTCGTTCAACCAGAGCACCGGGTTCCGCACCCTGATCGAGCACTTCAACGGTCACCAGTGGTCGCAGGTCTCCAGCCCGAACCCAGGCGGCCCCGGCACCGACAACGTGCTCAACGCCGTGGTCTTCACCTCGGCGACCAACGCCTGGGCGGTCGGCCGGACCAGCAACTCCACGACCGATCACACGCTGATCCTGCACTTCAACGGCAAGACGTGGGCGCAGCAGAAGAGCCCGACCCCAGGCAACGGCGATGTCCTGTGGAGCGTGGCCGCGTCCTCGGCCGGGAACGCATGGGCCGTCGGCGCGAACAGCGATGACACCCAGACGCTGATCCTGCACTGGACCGGCACCAAGTGGTCGAGCGTGACCAGCCCCGATCCGGGCGGAGCGGGCAACCCCGACGCCCTGCGCGGCGTGACGGTCACGTCCGCGAGCAATGCCTGGGCCGTCGGCTTCACCTCGGCCGGCCCGCTGATCCTGCAGTGGAACGGCAACAAGTGGTCGCAGGTGCGCAGCCCGGCCGGGATCGAGCTGGACGGCGTGGCCGCCAGTTCAGCGGGCAACGCGTGGGCCGTGGGGAACTCCATCAGCGGCGGCGTGCGCCAGGCACTGGCCGCGCACTGCTGCTGACCAGGGGAAAGGACATCCTCGATGCGAATTTTCGTTATCGCACCGCGGCGCTGGCGGGCGCTGACCGTTCCGTTCGTGCTGGCCGGAGCGCTCGCGGCGATCGCGCCCGCCGCGAGCGCCTCGGCCGCGACCTGCGCGAGCTGGACGGCCGCGCAGCCGGCCAGCCCGGGCACGATCACCAACCAGCTGTCCGCGGTGTCGGTTCTATCTGGCTGCAATGCCTGGGCGGTCGGCTTCACCGCCTCGGCCGGCCAGGCCGACCAGGTGCTGACGGAGCACTGGGACGGCTCGTCCTGGACGGTGTTCCCCGGCGAGAATCCCAGCAACGTCCGTAACCGGCTCCAGGCCGTCAGCGCCGTCTCGGCCACCGACATCTGGGCGGTGGGCCGGGTCACGAACGGTAGCGACGATGACCTAGCGGTCATCGAGCACTGGAACGGCGCCTCTTGGTCCGTCGCCTTCGCCCCTGACCCTGGCGTCGAGAGCGGGCTCAACGGCGTGCATGCCGTGTCCGCGAACGACGTCTGGGCCGTCGGCTTCTTCAACAACGGCACCGGCGATCAGACGCTGATCGAGCACTGGAACGGGCGCACCTGGGCCCAGGTGGCCAGCCCGAGTCCCGGCGCCCCGGCGGCCGGCGACATCCTCACCGCGGTGGCGGCCAGTTCCCACCGCGACGCCTGGGCGGTCGGGAAGAGCGACGACGGCCGCAACGACCACACTCTCGTGCTGCACTGGAACGGCACCAGCTGGAAGCACGTGATCAGCCCAGACCCCGGCACCAGCAATGTGCTGTCCGGCGTCAGCGTCACCGGGACAAGCAACGCATGGGCCGTCGGCGAATCGTTCAACGGCACCAGCACGCAGACTCTCGTCCTGCACTGGAACGGCACCAGGTGGACGCATACGCCAAGCCCGAGCCCAGGCACCGACGGCGAGCTGCTCGGGGTTGCCGCGACCTCGGCCGGCAACGCCTGGGCGGTCGGCGACCGCCTGGACGCCACCCAGGGCGGCACGGCGGACGACACGCTGATCTTGCACTGGAACGGTCGCTCGTGGACAACCCTGCACAGTCCCGATCCGGGCGCGGAGAACGGCAGCGTGCTGGTCGCCGTAGCCGCTGCCGCCGCCGGCAACGCATGGGCGGTCGGCACCTTCGGCACCGCCCAGGCCGGCCAGGCCCTGGCCGTGCACTGCTGCTAAACCTCACTCCACTCTCATGCGGCGGATCGGGGCTAAAGCGGTTATGGAGAAGGGGGCGGAAGGCTTCATGGTGGCGGCCCGGCCCGGGGCGGACGCGGCAAGGCGGAGCAGCGCATGCGCCTCGCCCGCCGCATCACCCGCGCGCCGGGCCGAGTGCAGGCTGGCGCTGCCGTCGTCGGCCTGGTCGCTCCACAGGCCGCGGCGCAGCAGGAACGCGGTCAGGGTCCAGGCGAGGCGCCAGGTGTGGGTCGAGAAGCCCTCGGCCGCGGCCAGCCGGACCGCCGCCAGCAGCGTGCCGCGTTCGGCCAGGAACCAGCTCAGCGCATCCGGCGCGGACTCGAAGGCCCCGACGACGACGCCCGGCCGCGGCGGCGCGAGCTCGACGGGCGTGAACGACGGCTCGATTAGCGTGGCGGCAACGTAGGCGGTGTGCAGGTAGTGATCGAGGTAGCGGCCGAGCGCGGCGGAGCGTGCCTCCTCGTCCTCGACGGCGTGCGCCTGCTCGGCGGCGTAGGCGCGGAGCAGGTCGTGGCTGGCGTGCCGGCCTGGCTGGTGCTCGGTCAACAAGTGCGCTCGGGTCAGTTCGGCCAGCAGCACCCTGGCTTGCCCGGCAGGCACCCCGGACAGGCTCGCGGCCGCTTCGACGCTGACGTCCTGACCGGTGTGCAGCCCGAGCAGGCGGAACATGCTGGCGGCCGCCGGGCTCAGGGCGCGGTAGGACCAGGAGAACACCGCCCTGACATCGCTGGCCTGATCACCGCCGTCGAACGGGTCGAGGACGGCACCGGCTCGCCTCAGCTCAGCGGCGGCGTCCGACAGCGAGAACCCCGGCCTGGTCGCTGCCCGGGCGGCCGCGACGGTCAGCGCCAGCGGCAGCCGCGCGCAGCGCGCGACGATCTCGCCAGCCGCCTCCGGTTCGGCGGCGACCCGATCTCCGAGCGGCCGGCGAGCAGGTCGCGGGCCTGTGCATCGGTCAGCAGGTCGAGCCCGAGCGGCCGCGCGCCCTCGGTGACGACGAGACCCGCGAGGTGGTCGCGGCTGGTGACGACGGCGAGGCACCCGGCCGAGCCGGGCAGCAGCGGCCGCACCTGCTCGGCGTCGCGCGCATTGTCCAGCACGACGAGCACGCGCTGGCCGGCCAGCAGGCTGCGGTAGAGCCCAGCCCGGTCGGCCATCCCGGCCGGCACGCGCTCGGGCGGCACCGCGAAGGCGTCAAGGAACCCGCGCAGCGCCTGCCCCGGGTCGACTGCTGGCCCGGCGGGATCGAACCCGCGCAGGTTGACGTACAGCTGCCCGTCGGGGAACCGCGCGCGCACCCGGTGCGCCCAGTGCACGGCCAATGCCGTCTTGCCCACGCCCGCGGTACCCGTGATCAGCGCCACGCCGCCGGCGGTGGCAGCGTCGCCCGTGGTGGCGGCTTCGCCCGCGGTGGCGGCTTCGCCCGCGGGGGCGGCGGCGTCGGAATCATCGGACCCCGGCCCGGCCAGCATCGCGTCGAGGTCGGCTAGCTCCGCGCCGCGCCCGGTGAACGTCGCGACCGCCGGCGGCAACTGGGCTGGAAGAACGGCCGTGGAAAGCACACTGGCGGGAAGCTCCAGGACCGAATGCCCGGGCGCGAACGAGTCGGCCAGGCCGGCGGCATCGCGACCGCGGGAACGCTGGCCGAGGCGTCCTGCCGCAGGATGGCCAGTTCCAGATCGCGCAACGGCTGGCCGGGATCGATCCCGAGATCCTCGGCGAGCGTGTGCCTGAGCCGCTGGAAGACGGCCAGCGCGTCGGCCTGGCGTCCGCTCCGGTACAGCGCCAGCATCAGCTGCGCGTGGACCTAGCTCGTCCAGCGGGTGATCGGCCGCAAGCCGCTCAAGGTCGGGCACCAGGCTCGCGTGTTCCCCCGCGGCCAGCCTCGCCTGATTCAGTGCCCGCTGAATCTGCTCGTGCAACTGGTCAAGCCGTCGCGCCTGGCCGTCGAGCCAGGCCAGCCCGGCGACGTCCGCCAGCGGCTCGCCGCGCCAGAGCGCCAGCGCGGCCCGCAGGTCCCGGACGCCGCCGGCCGGATCGGCCGGCCGCAGGCCCTGCCGCAGCAGCCGCTCGGCCAGTTGCACGTCCGTGGCGTCGGCACCGAGTTCAAGCGCATAGCCGGGCGGCCTGGCCACGATCGCGGCCTTGCTGCCCAGCACATGGCGCAGGTGGGATACGTGACTCTGCAGCGTATTCGCGGCAGTAGCGGGCGCGTTCGCGCCCCAGACGGCATCGGCCAGGCGGCTGGTGCTGACGGTCTCGCCGCACTGCACCGCGAGCGCGGCCAGGACGGCCTTGCGCCGCAGGCCGCTCACCGGCCTGACCGCATCGTCCGCCACGACATCGATCGGCCCAAGCAGCCGCACTTGCACGACGGTCCCCGTTCCCTGTTGCGAAAGAATGCCCCTACTCGTGTACGGGCTGCGGCCCTTTTCCGTTCGACGAGGGTTCAGGAACAAGTAACCGCGGCTGGTCGGCTAGGGACCTACGGCCGACGGCTGGCTAGGAACTGCCGCTGCCATACGGGCGGGTGAGGATCTCCATCAGGTGCCCGTCCGGATCGGCGAAATAGACGCCGCGCCCGCCGTCCCTGCGGTTGATCTCCTGCGGTCTCGTCATGCCGGGATCCGCCCAGTGCGCGATGCCGCGACTGGTGATCCGGCCGAAAATGGCGTCGAACTCGTCCTCGCCGATCAGGAACGCGTAGTGCTGGGTCGCGATGTCGCCGTCGGTCTCGGAGAAGTCCAGCGAGACGCCGTTGTCCGTCGCCACGACCAGGAAATGCCCGAACCTGGTCGCGGCGGGCAGGCCGAGGATCTCGGTCAGGAACGCGGCCGAGCGAGCCTGGTCCCGGCACGCGACGATGGTGTGATTGAGTTCCACGCTCACCAGAGGCACCTCCAGCGATCGGTTCAGCCGCGGCGGCGGCCGAACAGCCAGTACAGCGCGGCGTTGCCCATGTTGAGCGCGCTGAAGGCGAGCCAGAACCTCTTGTTGCCGCGGACGTCGCCGGGCGGGCGGCTCTTGATGTCCCGCCAGGTCACCGTTACGACCGCGACGTGCAGGACGGCAAGCCCGGCGACCACATACTTGTTCGGCTTGCGTTTCATGGTCATCATTCTGGCCGCTTAAGCGCTCTGCAGGAAGCAGCGACCCGGGTTATCTGACTTGGTCGGATTCGGGTTTCGGAACGCCGCGCAGCACAGTGATCGCCTCGAGCGTCGACTGGTAGACGAACCGCTCGCGCTTGGGGCTCGCCAGGAACCTGG
Source organism: uncultured Actinomycetota bacterium (assembly GCA_963720595.1). Taxonomy (GTDB): domain Bacteria; phylum Actinomycetota; class Actinomycetes; order Streptosporangiales; family Streptosporangiaceae; genus Chersky-822. The sequence continues at coordinate 186,941 of CAVRFY010000003.1, forward strand.
CGCGCGCCGAAACGGCGAAGCCGCCCGCGAGCGCCCATTCGCGCCCGCGCCGTGCAAGGTCAGAGGCGATACGGCGCAAAGCGGCTGGATGCGAGGACTCGGCGCTGTTCCGCCGGTGCTGGCATCCCCGTTTCGTGGTGGTATCACGCCTCCTGATCGGAGAGGTGCCCTACTTTCGCTCCTGGTTGTCGCTCCAGATAATCAGACCAGGATGTGAGCGTCGATGGCCCGCCGCCGTTGGGAGCGCCAGTGACGGTCAGCGTGTCAACGGGCAGTTCAACCGGAGAACGAGATGAACACTGACAGGGCGTCTCGGCTTGCCTGGTCGCTGACAGGTGCAGTGCTCGCGGTGCTCGCAGGCGCATTGGTACTAGCCGCGATCAATTCGGACATCATCGCCAACGACGTGCCGCCAGGGATTCTGCTGGTCGCCACGTGCGCAGTGATTGGCGCGCTGGCTATCAGCCGGCAGCCCCGCAATCTCGTGGGATGGCTGTTCCTCGCCGTCGCCGTGGTCTCGGTGCTGCAGGACGTGAGCATCGAGCTGGCCATCTTCTTGAACCGGCACGCTGGCCCGCGGGCGGCCCTGCAGTGGCTCGCCTGGCTAAGCGATCGGGAATGGATCCTGATCATCGGGCCGCTGTTCGTACTCCTGCCGCTGCTGTTCCCCGATGGCCGCCCCCCGTCCCGCCGGTGGCGGGGGGTCGGGTGGCTTGCCGTCATGCTGATCTTCTTCCTCGCCGTAACGCTTGCCATCGCGCCTGGCCGACTCCAGACGGTGCCGGTGCAGAACCCCGCGGGCATCGATGCCTTCAGCTCATTTGCCGGTCCGGTTACTACATCCCTCAATGTCGCCACCATCGCCGTGGCGTTTCTGTGCGTCTCATCGCTTTTCTTCAGGTACCGCCGAGCCGGCGGTGACGAGCGGCAGCAGGTCAAGTGGTTCGGCCTCGGGGCGTTTCTCGCGTTGACGGGCTTGCTGGGAGCGTGGGTCGCGCAAGCCCTGGGCTCGCCACTGCAATCGCTAGTGGTCTCGGTGATCGGAATACTGGCCGTGCCAGTGGGGGCTGCGATCGGGATTTTGCGGTTCCGGCTCTTCGACATCGACGTCGTGATCTCCAAGGCGATCGTGTACGGGTCGCTCGCGGTGCTCATCTCTGCGGTCTACGCCGGGCTCGTCGCAGGCGTCGGCCAATTCGCCGGAACGCTCGGCACACCGGCGCTGTCGGCGATCGCCGCTGCCATCGTGGCTCTGGCCTTCCAGCCGGCTCGCCGCTCGTTGCAGCACGTTGCGAACCGGCTTGTCTATGGGCAGCGGGCAACCCCGTACGAGGTGCTGTCGGAGTTCGCCGACCAGGCCGCCCACGCGTACTCCATGGACGACGCCCTGCCGCATATGGCGCAGATCGTCGCCAGCGGCATAGGCGCGGAGCGGGCAGAGGTTTGGCTGCGCGTCGGGCCAGAGCTGCGCAACGCCGCTTGCTGGCCGCCGGGCGGCCCCGCAGCGTCGTGCTCGATACCGATGGCGTCGAACGAATTGCCACAGTTCGCCCTCGGCGAGTCAGTCTTCCCGGTCATCCACCAAGGGGATCTGCTCGGGGCAATCGTCGTGCAGCCCCCTGCAAGCGACCCGATTACCGCTGACAAGGAAAAACTCATCGCCAACCTCGCCGCGCAGGCCGGCCTGGTGTTGCGCAACGTACGGTTGCTTGAAGACATCCGCGCCTCGCGACAGCGCATCATTACCGCACAAGATGCCGCCGCGCGGCGGCTGGAACGCGACATCCACGACGGCGCCCAGCAGCAACTCGTAGCCCTGGCGATCAAGACCAGGCTCGCCGACAGCCTGGTCGGGCAGGACGACGCCGAACTGCACCAGATGCTCGCCGAGATCATGAGCGAGCTGCAGGACACGCTCCGCGACCTGCGTGACCTGGCGCGGGGCATCTACCCGCCGCTGCTCGCCGATGCCGGCCTGGTCAGCGCGCTGCGAGCGCAGGCGAACAAGTCGGGCCTGCCGGTCGTCATCGAAGCCGACGGTGTCAGCCGCTACCCGCAGGAAGCTGAGACCGCCGTCTACTTCTGCGCCCTGGAAGCCCTGCAGAACACCGCCAAGTACGCCAGCGCCACCCGGATTACCATCCAGTTGTCCAATTCAGATGGCGCGCTAGCGATCTCCGTCGCCGACGACGGGGTCGGATTCGACCCCACCGCGACCGGCTACGGCACCGGAATCCAGGGAATGAGCGACCGCCTCGCCGCCCTCGGCGGCCAGCTTCGCGTCACCTCATCCCCCGGCGCCGGAACACGCATAGAAGGACGTGTACCCGTGGACAGCCCCCCAGCGCGGCGACTGCAGAGTGAGCCGAAAGCTGATGTATCCGTCGTAGCCGTCAGCCCGCAGCCGATCTGACCTCGACGGGGAAGTCTGCGAGCTCGTGGCACCGCGTGCAGGCGGCCAGCAGAGTCGCGGCGATGACATTGGCAGCGTCGGCCGGATCCAGCCGCCGGCGGCGCACTCCTCTGCGGCGGCATGCATCACGCTGTAGGAGATGCTGACCATCCACTGGGCGGGCAGGTCGGACCGGAATGCTCGCGGCGCTGGTGACCTCGTCCTGGCAGATCGTCGACCAGTTCCGCTCAGTGCTGACGGCCGCGCAGCACGAACTGCCGCCCCACCGGATCCGAGCCGGCCACGACCAGGTCCTGCACCGGGTCCATGCGCTCATCGACCGCGGGCAGCGCGCCGGGGCCGCTGATCCTGCACTGGACCGGCACCAAGTGGACGAGCATGACCAGCCCCGATCCGGGCGGAGCGGGGAACCCCGACACAGGTTCGCCAGGTTCGGTGGTAATGGTTCCGTCGCCCGCATCCACCGTGACGTCGGTGTCGTCAGTGATGAGGGCAGGCCGACCGAGGCCGGTGGTCGCGAACCCGGCGCATCGGCCGGCCTGCGGGCTGGCCGAGGAGGTGGTCAGCCGGTGATCACCAGGTCATCGCGGACGCCGGTGACGCCGATGCCCCATCCACGCGGCGTCGATGGCGACGTCGTGCTCGGCCCAGGTGCGGACGTGGCCGGACAGGGTGATGGTGCCGTCGCTGGCATCCACCGTGACGTCGGTGTCGTCGGTGATGAGGGCGTACCGGGCACGGTGACATTCTGCGCGAGCGCGGTATTGGCGGCAGCGGCCAGCGCGGGGTCGGCGCGGTAGTCGCTGTCCGGCAGCACGACCTTCAGGTGGTTGTGCACGCTGGTCACGCCCTGGCGGCACGGTGCCGGTGAGCGCGATGTCGCCGTCGATGTGCTTCACGGTGATGCTCGAGTCGTCCACGAGCGGGTCGAAGCCGAGTTCCGCGTTGACCGAATCGCGGATGTCCTTGGTCTTTGGCATGCCCTGATCCCCCCGTTCTGCCAGTGGCGGCTGCTGCCGCACCCGTGCTTGTACCGGGCCGCGAGGCGGGTAGTCCCGCCGACCGGCCGGCCCTTGCCACAGCTACAGGCGACCATGTAGGCGTGCAGGCAGGACGGCTGAACGCGAGGTGAAATCACGGCCACCAGCGATCCGGCAGCGGGCGCCCGAACCCGTAGGGCTGGCCGAACCCGAGGAGGCGCCAAGCGATCAAGTGCCACGCCCATGCAGCTTCGCTACGACCCGGATTGATGGGCCCGGACCTCGCACCATCTGCGATTTTCCGCTTCGTGGCTGAGGTTCACACGCGACCCGGGCGGCACGAGGAACCCGAGAGCGGCCGACAGCCCGGCTAGCAGGCCGAACAGAACGTAGCCGCCAATGGGCAGCCGACCCGACATACCCGGCCACCGGAAGCCGACCGGCGGTGCACCATGCCATATCACCTTGTACTGCCTGCCCCCGGAGCCCAGCAGACTCCACTTCACGGCCCGACGCATGGCGAGCCAGTGTGCGGTGTAGTCGTTGCAATGCCGCCGGTCGATCACGCACGCAGCCCATCTGCCAGAGGGACCGAAACCTGTCGGCGTGACCTCGATGACGCGCTCGCCGTGAGCAACCTCGCGCACACCGGGATGATCAATTTGGAGTCGCAGCAGTTTCGGGGCCGGGGTGAAGCCCGAAGGGAACGTCTTGGCGGGTATCACGACCGTCACGCCGAGACTCGTTCTCGACCCGTCGGTCGGGCTACACCACGGCTGAGGACCTCCGCCCGACCTACAAGAATGGGAGAACGACTCGTGGCTGGAGAACATCGTGCCGAACGCCAGGCCAGCGGTCAGGCCAACGCACCCGAGCAGCACGACAACCATGACCCTGTCGAGCACACCCGTCGATGTAGGCCGATATCCAACGCAGCTCATACCCTTGAGACTCGCACGAGGAGTCAATGTTGCTCCTCTGGTTCATCCTCTTCTGTCTGAGACAAGTAAGCCCGCTGGATCTCGCAATTGCTCAGGACGGGCGGCTGACCCTGGAACTCGACATCATTCTGGTGCATACGGCAGCGCGGCGGCGCGTGCGCCGCTACTTCCGATGGAAGCGCCGACACGGACGGCTTGCAGCTGCCGTGCTAGGGAGTACCGCCGCCGTACGGGCGGGTGATGATCTCCATCAGGTGCCCGTCCGGATCGGCGAAGTAGACGCCTCGGCCGCCGTCGTTCCGGTTGATCGTGTCGGGCCTGGTCCTGCCGGGGTCTGCCCAGTGCGCGATGCCGCGCTCGGTGATCCGGCCGAAAATGACGTCGAACTCGTCCTCGCCGATCAGGAACGCGTAGTGCTGGGTCGCGATGTCGCCGTCGGTCTCGGAGAAGTCCAGCGAGACGCCGTTGTCCGTCGCCACGACCAGGAAATGCCCGAACCTGGTCGCGGCGGGCAGGCCGAGGATCTCGGTCAGGAACGCGGCCGAGCGAGCCTGGTCCCGGCACGCGACGATGGTGTGATTGAGTTCCACGCTCACCGGACGCACCTCCAGCGATCGGTTCAGCGATCAGCGGGTCCCTTCCGCTATCTGAACACGGCCGTCCAGGACGTGCAACGATCAGGCTCAGGTCGCTGACGGGCCGCCGGTCCGCGGCCATGCTGGGGACATGGAACAGGACCAGCGCGCAGCGCTGCTGCGAGCGGAACTCCTGCGCCGCACCGACCTGGACCAGGCAGCGCGCAACGCCCGCGATCCCAACGCGATGGCCCGGGTGGACGGCGACAAACTCCCGTGGCTCAAGCACGCCGACGAAGACCCAGCCTTCCAGCGCCGCTGCCTCGGCATGCTGATCGCGGCCGTCGCCGCCGGCGAGGCATCAACGGCTCACCTGGCGTATCTGACCGACCGGGTGCTGCTGGCCGAGGGCAAGCCGCAGGAATGCGGCACCCAGGTCAACGGGCGCGACGGGAACTGGTTCCCCCCGCAGCCTGCGTGATCCCAGGCAGGTCGACGAGCGCCGGGCGGCCATGTCGCTCGGGCCGCTCGACGAGTATCTGGCCGGCTTCGCCGACGAGGGCGATCCCTCTGCCACCACACGCTGCCCGGCCTGCGGCGGACTGGTCGAGTTCTGGCCGCCAGAACCCGGCGAGCGGGTCTCGGCCGACTGCGCGGACTGGGGGCGCACGCTAATTCTGACCGTCGAGTGACCCGCGACCTAGCCGCGACGGCGGCCGAACAGCCAGTACAGCGCGGCGTTGCCCATGTTGAGCGCGCTGAAGACGAGCCAGAACCTCTTGTTGCCGCGGACGTCGCCGGCCGGGCGGCTCTTGATGTCCCGCCAGGTCACCGTTACGACCGCGACGTGCAGGACGGCAAGCCCGGCGACCACATACTTGTTCGGCTTGCGTTTCATGGTCATCATTCTGGCCGCTTAAGCGCTCTGCAGGAAGCAGCGACCCGGGCTCATCTGACTTGGTCGGATTCGGGCTTCGGAACGCCGCGCAGCACCGTGATCGCCTCGAGCGTCGACTGGTAGACGAACCGCTCGCGCTTCGGGCTCGCCAGGAACCTGGCGGCCGCCGCGATCGGTTCGGCCGACTCCGGTCCGCCGCCGAGCGCGCGCGACTCCTCCACCGCCGCCCGCGCGGTCTTGACCACGTGCGCGACCATGATCGGCGCGGCGGAATGGTCCTCCGCGGCCGCCTGGATCAGCGACCGCTCCAGGTCGTCCCGCGGCCCGGTGTAGCCGTCGACCAGCGCGACCGCCGCCTCGGGATCGCGGCCGACGATAGCCCGGTGCACCTGCGAAGCGTCCGTCGTCGGATGCGGCCGCGGGCGGCCGCCTGCCGCGCCGGGGTTCCGCTCGTCGAACTGGCCGGTCCACTGGACGAACCAGGCGGCGTGGAACAGCCCGCGGAGCACCTGCGGCGACGGGTCGGCGGACCAGGCCCAGCGCAGCGCGTTCAGGTAGGTCAGCGTGTGCGTGACGTCGAGCCAGCCCCACTCGTTGGTGTCGTCCAGGTCCAGCTCGATGTCGAACCTGGCCAGCCGCTCGGCCGCCGCCCGGCCGGTCGCGTCGATCACCGCCGGCACCGCGGCGCCGCCTTGCAGCGCGCCGACGAGCGCGGCGGCCGCCTCCTCGGGCGAGCCGTCGGTGAGCGCCCGGCGGTACCCGGCCTGGTCGAAGCCGCCGCCAGGCGCCCTCGCGCCGTGGCCAGCGACTCCAGGTCGGGCTCGGCTCCCTCCCAGGCGCGCAGGAACTTGCGCATGTACGGCAGCTTGTCGTACCTGGTACCCCAGCACCATCTCGGGCACCAGCGGGGACAGCACCGTGTCGGCCTCCTGCCAGCCGATCTGGTCGAGCATCTCGAACGCCTTCTGCACGAAGATCATCGAGTGGCCGTAGGCCAGGAAATGGTCGGTCACCGCGGTCAGCAGCGTGTGCCGCAGGACGTCGGGCGGAACCTGCGCCGCGATCAGGCCGCGCAGCAGCGCCTCGGCCTCATCGGCGCGCTCGTCGTCGACCAGCACCGGGTACGCGGCAAGCGCGGCGGGAACCGATCCGTAGCACGCGACCGGGTCGACCGGGTCAGGCCTGGGCCGGGGCGGGCGCCTGACCTGGTTCTCGGCCGCGACCGACAGGCCCTGGATCACCGGCAGCGCGCGAAGCGATTCGTTGAAGAAATGGCTCATCCGCAGGCAGTCGGCGAGCGTGGCCAGGGAATGGTCCCAGCCGTACTCGGCGCGCGGCGCGGCGTACCTGACGCCCTCGCGGACCACGTCGGCCAGCGGCGTGCCGATCCGCTGCAGCCGCATCGCGTCCCGCGCCACCCGGCCGATGTCGAGGTCGTCCATCGCCGCGTTCAGGCTCGCGAACAGTTCCGGCCTGATCACCTCGGCCGCCGGGTCGGTGACGTCGATGAAGACCTGGCCGTCGCGGATCTGCACCGGGTAGGTCCTGATGTTCTCCCCGCCGTGCCGGCACGCGCCCGTGCCGAGGTCGAACTTCCAGTTGTGCCACGCGCAGGTCAGCACGCCGTCCTTCACGTCGCCGCGCACGAGCGCGTAACCCTGGTGCGGGCACCGGTTGTCGCTGGCGAAGACCCCGCGTGCCGTGCGGAACAGAGCGATCCGCTTGTCCAGGTAGGCGAACGACCTCGCGCCGCCCACGATGATGTCCTCTACTGCCGCCGCGCGCACCCACTCGCTCACGCCTGCCTCCGAACCTGCGTTGCGTCCTGACCTGGACGCTAGTTCCTCAAGCGCGCTTGAAGTCAAGAGGCCCCCAGCACCGCCGTCAGGCGACCGGCCATCGGCGACCGACACCTAACAGTTGACGAACCGAAGCTTCATATGTAATGTTTCTCTGACAGGTGTTAGACCAAGACCCGACTCAACCACGGAGCTAGAACTGACCGCCGACGAACTCCTAGCGAGGCTGACAGCCATGGCGAACCCGCACCGGCTGCGGATCATTGCCGAGCTCCGGCGCGGCAGGGTGCACGTCAGCGAGCTTGCCAGGCGACTCGAGATGTCCAGGCCGCTGCTGTACATGCACCTGGACAAGCTCGAGAAGGCGGGATTCATCGTCGGGCAGCTAGAGCTATCGGAGGATGGCAAGGCAATGAAGTATTACGAGCTCGCACCCTTCGAGCTCCGGCTGACGGCAGACGAGATCGCCGCGGCGCTGGAGACAGGCGGGGCATCGGACGCGGCCGGAGGGCCCCGGGCCGAGGACTCGGAAAGATTGGACAACCCAGCAGACGACAATGAGGAAGGGCAAACCCGATGACCGGCACAACGAACCTGGCCACCGGCGGAACGAATTTCACGGCGATAACCGTCACCCTCGGGATTCTGTTCATCATCGGCGCGGCAATCGCCGTGGTGGCGTGGTCGTACTTCAGGCTGCAGCGGCATCGTGCCGATGCCGTGGCGATGGCTCACTATCGCAAGCTTGCCGAGGAAGCCGTTGAGAACCAGCGTGAGCTCCGCGCCCAGTTGGCCGAGCTGACCGCCAAGGTCGCCGCGGTCGAGCAGCTGATGCGGGACGTGGGATGAGCGCCCGGGAAGGCGGCCGTCAGGTCGCGGGCGATGGCGGCCCCGGCACCCGGACAACCCGCCAGGGGCTGCCGTTGTACGCCAATCCGCTGCGGCAGCTCATCTCGGCGCAGTACCTGGCGGGCGACCTGGTACCTGCTCGCCTACCTGGTGGTCGGGTGGGTCCTGTTCGGCGTAGTCCTCGCCGCCGGGATCGCGACGCTGGCCCTGGCGATCACGCTGCTCGGCTTGCCGCTGCTGATCGGGACGGCCGCCGCTGATGCGGGGCTGCGCTGAGCGCGGAGCGGTTGCGGCTGCATCCGGTCATTCCGGCCCGGCTCACCGGCGGATACCGCGATGCGTCCGGGCCAGGCATGCTGGCGAAGATCCGTGCCGCCTGGACGGACCCCGCCACCTGGCGGAACCTGGCCTACCTGGGCGGCCTCTTCCCGTTCCTGTGGGCCCTGGACCTGGCGGTGCTGATGGTCTGGCTGACCTTCATCGGCCTCATCACGGCGCCCGCCTGGTACTGGGCGCCTGAGGATACCTATCCGGGCGGCTCGCACCACGGCCTCGCAGTTCGGCTACTTCCCGCACGGGCCACACGGACCGGGGGCGGTCGGCGTCTTCGTCGACACGCTGCCAAGGCGATCGTCACGGCAGTCGTGTTCTTGCTGCTCAGCCTGCTGTTCCAGTACGTGGTCGTGCTGACGGCGCGGATGCACGCCCGGGTCGCCTACTCCCTGCTAGGCGCGCCAATCGATCCGCTTGCGGAGGCCAGGAACGTGCTCGATCAGCCAGGGCCGCTCGGCCCGCTGCGCACCACTGCGCCGGAACGGCAACTCAGGCCAGTCGGCGGCCATCACGTAGCCGACAAGAACGCCCTCGCTCACGAGGGGCTAGCTCATGAGCGAGGGACCAGCACCTCGACAGCGCACCACAGACCTTAGGAAGGACATCCCGATGTTGCGCCAGATGCAGAGTTCAGTATTGCCTGAGACCGGCCAGGACCGCCAACGGCGGCCCCGCCGCCGCGCCCACGCCCGCGCGCCGATCGTCGAGCGAATCGCCGGCTGGAGTGCCAGGCACCGCAAGACCGCCGTGCTCGGCTGGCTCGCTGCTCGTCGCCGCGATCTTCGTGGCCGGACAGCAGATCGGCACGAAGAACCTGCCGTCCTACGACGCCGGGCAAGTCCGGACGCGCCGAACGAGTACTGGACAGCGAGTCGGGTTCACCATCCCGCCGGCCGAGAGCGTGCTGATCCAGGCCAGGCAACCGGGCGTGACCTACCCGGCGAGCGCGGAGATGCGGCAGGCGGTCGGCGCAGGTCGTGACCGCGCTGCGGGCGCTGCCCGCTTCCGCCGCCGACGTCCAGTCACCCGCCGGGCCGGGCGGAGCCGGGCTGATCTCGGCCGACCGGCGGTCGGTGCTGGTCAGCTTCCAGGTGCCGGACAAGGTGGCCAACGCGGACACCGCGGTCGTTGCGGCCCAGCGCGCCGTGGCTGCGGTGCAGGCCAGGCATCCCGGCCTGCGGATCGAGGAGGCGGGCGACGCGAGCACCGACCGGGCCGCGAACGGCATGGTCACGCATGACTTCCGCAAGGCCGAGGAGACCTCGGTGCCGGTCACGCTGATCCTGCTGCTGGCGGTGTTCGGCGCGCTGATCGCCGCGGGCATCCCGCTGCTGCTCGCCGCGACCGCGGTGATGTCGGCGATATCGCTGCTGGCCATTCCCAGCCACTGGCTGCCGGTCGGGTCAGAGCACGTCCGAGGTCGTGCTCATCATCGGGATGGCGGTCGGAATCGACTACAGCCTGTTCTACCTGCGCCGCGAGCGCGAGGAGCGGGCGAAGGGCGCCTCGCACGCGCAAGCGCTGCGGATCGCCGCCGGCACCTCAGGCCGGGCGATCGTGGTCTCCGGGCTGACCGTCATGATCGCTCTGGCCGGACTGTTCCTGACTGGCTACGCGGTCTTCAGCGGCGTCGCGATCGGCACGATCGTGGTGGTCGGCGTTGCCGTGGCCGGCTCGCTGACCGTGCTGCCCGCGCTGCTGTCCTGGCTGGGAAGCTGGGCCGATCGCGGCCGGATCCCGTTCCTGGGCCGCCGCAGGACCGCTGCCCGGCCGTCCCGGCTCTGGGGCGCGCTGGTCAGGCGCGTGGTCCGGCACCCCGTGGCGTGGGGCACGCTCGGGGCGGTCGCCATGCTCGCGCTGGCGGCGCCCGCTCTGGACCTGCGGCTCGGCAACCCGCCGAGCGGCGGCTTCTCGGCCAGCGCCCCGGTGGTGCGGACGCTGACGAGGATCCAGACCGCCTTCCCGCAGAGCCCGTCGCCGGCGATGGTCGTGGTCACCGGCCATGACCTGGCGTCGCCGGCCGTGCTGCGGGCCGTCAGCGAACTACGGTCACGCACGACGAGCACCGGTCCGGTCAGGGGGCCGGTGACGGCGACGGCGATAGCCGGCGGCCGCGCCCTGCTCGTCCAGGTTCCCCTGGCGGGCAGCGGGACTGGTCCCGTTTCCGATCATGCTCTTGCAAGTCCTGCGCGGCAGCATCCTGCCAGCGACGCTCGGCCAGGTGGCCGGTGTCCGTTACTCGGTCACCGGCTTGACCGCCGCCATCACGACGACATCAAGGCGCTGCATGACAGCACGCCGCTGGTCTTCGCCGTGGTCGCGATTCTCGCGTTCGGCCTGCTGCTAGTGGCATTCAGGTCGGTGGCCATCCCCGTGGTGTCGATCGCCCTGAACCTGCTGTCGGTCGCGACCGCATTCGGCCTGCTCACGCTGATCTTCCAGGACGGCAGGCTGCAGGCTGTGCTCGGCTACACCAGCTACGGCGCGATCGTGCCGTGGATGCCGCTGTTCATATTCGTGTTCCTGTTCGGGCTGAGCATGGACTACCACGTGTTCATCCTCAGCCGGATCAAGGAGCTGCGCACCGCCGGCGCGAGCACCAAGGAGGCGATCGAGGGCGGCATCGCCCGCAGCGCGGGCGTGGTGACCAGCGCGGCGGTGATCATGGTGGCGGTGTTCTCGATCCTGGCCATGATGTCCCTGATCCAGCTCAAGATGATCGGCCTTGGCCTGGCCACCGCCGTGCTGATCGACGCGACGGTCGTCCGCGGCATCCTGTTGCCCGCCGCGCTCGCGCTGCTCGGCGACCGCAGCTGGTACCTGCCCCGCTGGCTGGCCTGGCTGCCCGGCGGCCGGGCCAACGCGATCGCGCCGGCCAACGCCGACCCGCATCCGGCAGTGGCAGCTCGCTGATCGCCAGCCAGATCCGGGACCGGCCCTGCGAGGCCGGTCCCGGATCCGTCGCCAGGATCGAGGTGGCCTGAAGCGACCTGATCGGACCAGGGTTGCCGCAGGACGAAAAGACATCAATATGTGATTACCTGCGCTCTATGCGATATCTCATCTCCCGGCAATGGTCCCTGCTCCAGGACTTCGACATCACCGGGGAGTCTGGCGACTTGCGCTACCAGGTACGCGGCAACTTCGGCCTCACGCAGTCCCTCACCATCACCGAGCCCGCCGGCCAGCGAACGGCGCAGATCACCAGGACGCCGCTCACTACCCGGCATCAAGTGATCATCGAGGGGCGGCAGGTCGCTGAGGTGCGGCATCAGTTCCTCGGCTGGAACAACTGCACCATCGACTCGGAGTCCGGGCAGTTCGTCGCGCAGGGCAACTTCCTGGGCTGGCAGTACACCATCAGCCAGGGAGGACGAGTTGTCGCCGCGCTGTCGAGGCAGGGCATCCTGCCCTCCACGTTCGAGGTCGACACGGCTGACGGGAAGGACGATCTGTTCCTGCTATGCCTGGTCCTGGCGATCGAGCAGATCCACCGGGAACGCAAACGGCGACGCTGAGCGGCCTCCTCGAATCCCGCTCCGGCACGGCCATCCATCCCCCCGCCCACGCCACGCCGCGGACCCGTCAAGTCGCGAACGGGTCGGGTCCTCCGGTTCCTCGTGACGCCTGTCTAGCGGCGGCCGCGCCGCCGTTCCCCGGCATGACAGCATGGGGCGCGTGAATGGTCGCGCGGATGGGCTGGAATTGCGACTTGTGGGCGAAGGCGACCTGCCGCTACTTGAAGACCTGACCCAGGATCGGATGACGACCGGCGATTTCCAGTGGTTCGGCTGGAATAACCTGCGGCGCTGGCGGCTGGGCTGGCAGGAGAACGGCCTGATCGGCCCGGACGGCGGCACGCTTGTGGTCGCGAGCGGCGACCAAGCGCTCGGCCTGGTGAATTGGCGGCGCAGGCCGACCACGCCGGCCGCGTTCTGCTGGGAGATCGGAGTCGTGCTGCTCCCTGGGGCTCGCGGCCGCGGCTACGGCACCCAGGCGCACCGCCTGCTCGCGCGCTACCTGTTCGCGCACACGACCGCGCACCGGATCGAGGCCGCCACCGAGACCGGCAACATCGCCGAGCAGCGCGCGCTGGAGAAGGCCGGATTCACCCGCGAGGGAGTGCTGCGCGGCATCGGCTGGCGCGACGGGGCCTGGCGCGACGGGGTGGCCTACAGCCTGCTCCGCACCGACCCGGCTTAACCGCAATAACGTTTACTGAAGTGCTAAGGATTGCCGCGCGGCGCCGCCCAGCGGCGGGCCGGGAGCACCACCAAGGGTTCAGCGGGTGCGCGGATGTTCGCGCTGGAGCACCACCAAGGGTTCAGCGGGTGCGCCCCCGCACCACCAGGGGTTCACCGGGTGCGCGGATGTTCGCGCTGGGGCACCACCAAGGGTTCACCGGGTGCGCCCCCGCACCACCGGGGGTTCAGCGGGTGGGCGGATCGGCGAGCCGGAGCTCTACCGGGTATCTAGCCCCGCGTGGCGCCGTAGCCGAGCAGCGCCGCGAGCCCCAGCGCGCTGCGCGGTGCCCAGGCGATCCGCCACAGCCCGCCGTGCGCCGCCGCGTGCGCCTCGTCCTGCCACGGATGATCGTGGGCGGGGCCGCCGCCGGTGTTCAGGTCGTGCACGAGCAGCGCCGCCATCAGGACCCGGGTCGTGTCCGGCTCGAAGACCTCGGCGCCGAACCGGTGCGCACCCGCGTATGCCGCAGCGAGCGCGCGGTTCTTCACCACCGAACGCGTCCTGGTCGGCGGGGCGACGTTCAGCGAAACCGTGGACCCGCCGTCCCGCGCCACGCTCGCCCGCCACCGCTGCAGCCGCTTCGCGAGCGCGTAGTTCGGTCCCTGCTGCGCGACCAGGCAGTCGCTGATGCCGGGATCGGAGCCCGGCACGTACGCCCGGCGCAGCAACCGTCCGCCGGACAGCGTGCGCAGCGGCCGGCCGGCCAGCTTCAGGGCGAGCGGCCGCCCGGCGTACGCCCGCACCGACTGCTCGACGGCATCGGCCGGCACCGCGAACACGTCCGTGGGCGTCGCGAGGAACGCCAGCGCCAGGTCCTCTCGGGCGGCCTGAAGGCGCAGCGTCAGCGCGTCGGCGGCACAACAGACGCGCACGTTGGCGGCACCATCGGCGTACACGTAGTTCCCGAGCACAAGCGAGCCGTCCAGCCCAGCCAGCCAGTCGGCGACCTCGGGCACCTGGCTGGTCAGATCGGCTCCCGCGGTCCCGGCCACGTCGGTCCCGGCCGCATCGTCGCCGGCCGCCTCGCCACGCGACCGGCACGTGCAGCGTCCCCGCGCTCGACCGAGCATCGTGCAGCACCCGCTGCCAGATCCTCGGCTGCGCCAGGTCGACACCCGCAACCGTGGCGCCCCAGCGCAACAGCACAGGTAGCGGGCCGATCTCCGAGCCCGCCCCGAGCACGGCCACCGTCCGCCCGGGCAGGCTGAGCCACTCCGGGTGCGCGGCAACCTCGCGGACGGCATCGGCGCAAGACGGCTCGATGACACCGGCGCTGACCCACGCATCGAGCCTGCGTGCCAGGTCAGCGCCCTGGAGTCGTTGACCCCGATAGGGCAGGAACAGTTCCCGCTCCGGCTCCCCGTTACCAGCGACGGTCGCGGTGCCCAGTGACCGCCCGGCGCCGAGAGTCCGCAGGTCGTCGAGTCCCCGCTCATCGCCGTCGGGCCGGATGGCGCGCATCCGGCCATGCAGCGAGTCGAGCCCGGCCGCGGCGATCGCGAGTGCCGCGTCCCGGGAGGTCAGCCCGGCCTCGATCACGCGGCGGAAGTGCGTCAGGTAGCCCGAGCGCCAGTTCGTCTCCTGCTCGGCGCCGAGCGCCCCGGCCGGATCGGTGCCGCGCAGCGCGTCAGCGATCACCGTCCGGCCCAGCGCCGACGTGCTGCGCCGGCCGTCCTCGGCGGCAGGGAAATCCACGCCGCCTCGCCCCACGCCGTCAGGCTCCCGATCGCTCATCGCACCTCGCTATTCCCGTTCCCAGATCACGGACACTTCTCCGCATGTCCGGTGGATTATCGTCCGTGCTCACGGAATTCGGGCGGTCGCTTGGGCGTCAACGCCCCGCGCGGCCAGCGCCGCCACGACGTCACCGGCCAGGAATCGCGCGGCCGGCCCGGACTGCCTGAGGGTCGCGTCCAGGTGCGCGAGCGTCAGCCCGCGGACGAACGCATGCGCCTGCTCGCCGCTGCACAACTCGGACATCGGCCGCATCGCCCCGGGGATCCAGGCGGCATCGCCGGGCAGGGACATGGCGCGCAGCGCCTCGTGCTCGCCCTCGACGTCATGCAGGAAATGCTGGTGATCGGCCCGGCGCAGGACGAACATCCGGCTGGGCCCCGGCGTTCGGCCGAACACCTCGCGGACCGCCTCGAGCGGAACCGGCACGTCGTCTTCCGCCGCGAGGTAGAGCACCGGCAGCTCCCGGCCCCACTCGAACGTCAGCGTCAGCGGCAGGATCCCCGGCCTCGGCTGGGAATTGCCGCCCGGCCCGAGCGCGACGACGGCCCGCGGCCGGGAGTCGGCCTCCGGCACGGCGAGCACCGTCCACCCGCCGAAACTGTGGCCGACCAGCCCGATCCGCTCGCGGTCGATGCCGGCCGCTTCCTCGGCGAGCAGGAAGTCGAGCAGGAAGCGCACGTCGGGCACCCGGCTGCCGATCACCGCGTCGATCCTGGCCGCCCGCTCCCCCGCGGTCTCCGCCGGCCCCGGCGCAAGCTCCGGCGCGACGACCTCCGAGTGGTCCATCGCGGCCACCATGAAGCCGTGGCTCGCCAGGTGCGCGCACAGGTAGGCGGCCGACTTGCGGTTGCCGCCGCTTCCGTGGCAAAACACGACGAGCGGCAACGGGCTCCCACCGGCACTCGCACCGTCCTGCGCCGGTGTCCAGATCTCGCAAGGGAAGACCCGGCCCCTGGCAGCGTCGGTCGCGGAAAGAGTTCGTTCCGCGACCGCGAACGGCCCTTCGTCGAATGGCACGTCGCCGGCCGATGTGCTGGACTGCGCGACAGCCATTCCGGCCTCCAGGGGGGCGCCGATGCCGTTGCCATCGTAAAGCGTGCGAAGGCCCCGCGGTCGCGCGGCGTTGTTGATGGTCGGTCAGGCCTTTTTCGCCCGGCTGGGCGCGACGCGCGGCGGCTCGTCGGGCTGCTTCGGGTAGACCGGCGGCCACGGGGCGTCGAGCAGCCCGCTCGCGCGGTCCCTGGCGTTCATCTCCAGCAGCGGCTCGAGCGACTGCGGGTCACCGTTCATGGCCGCCCATGGGTCGCCGCCTCGTTCCAGCCGCTGCGGCAGTGACGCGATCGTGAACTGGTCGGGGTGGATGTCGTCGAGCTCATCCCAGCTGACCGGCGTGGATACCTGAGCGCCGGGCCGGGCCCTGACAGACCAGGCGCCGAAGACGGTCTTGTGCGGCGCGTTCTGGTTGTAGTCGACGAACACCCGCTGCCCGCGCTCCTCCTTCCACCAGGCGGCCGTGATCAGGTCGGGCCTGCGCCGCTCCAGCTCTCTGGCGACCGCGACCGCGGCGGAGCGCACCTGGTAGGAATCCCAGACCGGTTCGAGGCGCACATAGACGTGCAGCCCGCGGTTGCCGGTCGTCTTGGCGAAGCCGGTGATGCCGACCTCGGCGAACAGCGCCTGCAGCTCGCGGGCGGCCTGGCGAATCTGGGTGAAGTCGACTCCCGGCGTCGGGTCGAGGTCCATCCGCAGCTCGTCGGCGTGCTCGTCGCCCGCCGCGGCTAGGAAAGGCCAGACGTGAAAGCCGAGGCAGCCCAGGTTCACCGCCCACAGCAGATGGTCGAGGTCGGCGGCGACCAACGCCTGCGACGTCGTGCCGTTCGGCGTCGCCACGGTCGTGGTCTGCAGCCAGTCCGGCGCGTTCTTCGGCACCCGCTTCTGGAAGAAGGACGGGCCGCCCGCGCCCTCGGGGAACCGCTGCAGCAGCACCGGGCGCCCGCCCATCACCCGCATCAGCGGCTCGGCGACCCGCTCGTAATGGTCGGCAAGGTCGCCCTTGGTCTCGCCCCGCTCCGCGAACAGCACCTTGTCCGCATGGCTGATCAGGCCACTGGCCATCGCTCGTCTCGCCCTCCTGCTCGCCTGCCCGCACCGCTGGTCCCGCCGTCCAGCCTGGCGCTGGTCCCAGTCTGGCCTACCCTGGCCGGCGCCGCTCGGGACGTGACGACGATGACCGCCGCTTCGGGGGCTGCGCCGGCTTTGGCCAGCAGCTCGGCCAGGCCGCGGCCGATGCCGGCGGTCAGGATGTCCAGATCGGAGTCCGGCACCGAGCTGTAGTCGGCCGTGATGCCGAACGAGAACACGTCCAGGTAGGAGAAAATGGCGACGCCGATCCTGATGTTGTCGCCGATCGGCACGTACGGATAGATCTCGGTCAGCCGGCGGCCCAGCACGTACAGCACCGTTCGCGGGCCCGGCACATTGGTCGTGATCGTCTGGACGAGCGGTTGCGGAAGCCGGAAGCCGGCGCGGGAGCCGAGCGCGAGCAACGAGGGCGCTGCCAGGCCGAGTATCTCCGTCAGGAACTCCGCACCGACCGCCTGCCTGGTCCCCTTCAGGTCGGCCATCTGGCTGTGCAGCAGCTCGAGCCTGCGGGCCGGGTCGGATTCGCCGACCGGCAGGTTGGCCAGGACCGCCGACACCCGGTTGCTGACCGGCGCGTGCTCGTCCTCGCTGCGGAGCGAAACCGGCACGAGCGAGCGGACGATCAGCCCGTCCTCCAGTTCGCCCCTGGCGTCGAGCAGGTCGCGGAATCCGGTCGTGATCGCGGCCAGCACCACGTCGTTGACGGTCACGCCGAGCGCGCGGCGGATCTGCTTCACCTCCGTGAGGCTGGCCTTGGTCCACCGCCAGCGCCGGTGCGGGCTGATCGAGCCGTTCAGCGACGAGGCCGCAGGAGCGGCGAGCCGCCTGGCGCTCCCAGTCAGGCCGCGGGCGAACCGCAGCACGTCGGCCTGACCTGGCAGCCGGCCGCGCAGGAATCCCGGCAGGTCGGCGAGCTGCCTGGCCGGCCAGAGCACCGTGTCAAGCGCGCTGCCGGCGACCATGTCGGCGAACGACGGCCCGGGCCGCGGCTCCCAGCTCACCGGCTCGGGCCTGGTTGGCTCGGGGCTCAACTCGAACAGCGCGGCGATCAGGTCGGAGCCGCCGACGCCGTCCACCATGCAGTGGTGGACCTTAGACAGTATCGCCCAGCGGCCGCCCTCGATGCCCTCGAGGAACCACGCTTCCCAGAGCGGCCTGGCCCGGTCCAACCGCTGGCCGAAGATCCGCGCAGCCATGTTCCTGAGCTGCTCGGAGCTGCCGGGCGGCGGCACACCGGCATGCCTGACGTGATACTCCAGATCGAAGTCCTGATCATCGACCCAGACCGGCCGGATCACCTGGAGCGGCATCGTCCTGACGACCTGCCGGTAGCGGGGCACGAGCGCCAGCTTGGCGGAGTACAGCGCGAACAGGTCGTCATACGAAGGGGCCGGGCCCTCGAACACGGCCAGCGAGCCGATGTGCATCGGGACGTTCTGGTGCTCGACGTAGAAGAACCCCGCGTCGAGTGTGCTCATCCGCTCCACGGCAGCTCCCCCGTCCGATCGCCACGGGCTTGGCGACCCCCACTCCATCATTGCCTGCGGGCCGGGTCAGGAACCGCCCGGCCGGACGGCCGTGACCAGCAGGTGCGGCCCGAGTCCGAGCAGCTCGGGTACCCGCTCCGTCGCCCTGGCCGTGTCCAGCACGACCTGCCAATGCCGCGGGTCGGCCATCCGCTCGGCCAGGTCGCCGAGCAGGTATGCCGGTCCCTCGACGCATACCAGGTCCGCCACGTCGAAGCCGGCCCGCCTGATCTCCGCGCGAAGCTGCCCTGGCCGGTGACAGTAGGCGGAGAACGACCCGGCATACAGCGGCGGCATCCAGCCGGTGCGATCCACGGCCCGGGTCAATTCCCTGACCTCGGGATAGGTCTCATACATCCGCGAGAGCAGTTCGCCGTCGAGCCGCGGCGCCCACCGGGAGATGGCCGCGACGAAGACGGGACCGCCCGGCTTGACCACGCGCCATGCCTCGCGCAGCGCAAGGATCCGCTCGGACCTGCGGCGCAGGTGATATACGGGGCCGAGAAGCAGCACCGCGTCGACCGACTCGTCGGCGAGGTCCAGGGCCCTGGCGTCGGCGACTCTGGCGCGGATCGCCTGGTGAGCTCCGCGGCTGGCGTTCAGCTGCTCGATGTGCAGCGGCATGAGGTCCCGATGCTCGACCACGTACCCGTTATCGGCCAGCCAGAGGGTGTATCGGCCGGGGCCGCCGCCGATATCGGCCACCACGGCCGGGGCCGCAGGCAGCCGCCGCAGCACGATCTCTGTGGTTCGCTCGAATTCCAGGACGCCGCGTGGGTCGATGCTCAGGCGGTCGTGTTCCCGGCCGAGCCCGTAGTAGGCGTAAATGCTCGAATTATCCAGCACGCTCATAGGAATAGCGTGCCGTGGACTGCTCTGCCGATCGACAGGTTTACCGCGTGACCGGTCCCATCCTCATCCGCGGATGGCCTGAGACGGGCAATAAGGTGCGTGCGCGGGCGTGCCAGTCCTGTCGCTGATGCTGGGATTTCTCCTACCATGATCCGGCTAGGACCTATCGACGGCTAAGCGCAGGCACGATCGGTGAGGGAGGTGCGGCTGTGGTCGGCGCCCAGTTCACCGCGGGGCTCAGCGGGCAGCCCAACATTCCGCCGCACCTGCTGGCCGCGCTGGTACCGCTGCTCGTCCTGCTCGCCGTGCTGGACATCTACTGCCTGGTCGACCTCGCCAGGGCTAAGTCGGTGCGACACGCGCCGAAACTCGCCTGGGCCATCGCGATCCTCGCTCCTGAGCGCTCCCTTCGGCGCGCTGCTGTACCTGTTCGCGGGCCGGGACCGTGGCCGCGCGCCGGCCGCGCCGGCACCGGCCGGGCAGACTGCGCCCTGGCCCGCCCAGCCAACTCAGCCAGCCCGGGCGACTCCCGGCCTGCCGCCCGGCGGTCAGCCTGACGGGCCACCGGTCGTCTCGACAGCCGGACTGACCAGGGATTACGGCGGAACCGGCCTGTTCGACGTCAGTCTGCACGTTCCCCGCGGGTCGATCTACGGGCTGGTCGGCCCCAACGGGGCCGGCAAGACGACGCTGTTGTCGATCCTGTCGGGAATGCGGCGCCCCGGGCACGGCACGGTCAGCCTGGGCGTCGCCCGGCGCCGGGTCGCCGTCTGCCCCGACGTCCCGGAGTTCGACGGCTGGCTGACCGCCTGGGAGATCGTCGACCTGGCCAGGTCGCTGGTGGCGCCGGAAGGCGGCCGGGAGCGGATCGGGCCTGTGCTGCGGACCGCGGGGCTGGCCGACTCGGCCGACCGCCGGGTCGGCGGGTTCTCGCGCGGGATGATCCAGCGGCTCGGCCTGGCCTGCGCGCTGGTCGGGGACCCCGAACTGCTCATTCTCGACGAGCCGACGTCCGCGCTCGACCCCGCCGGGCGCGCCGAGATGCTTGGCCTCGTCGCCGCGATGCGGGGCAGCCGTACCGTCATCTTCTCCAGCCACATCCTGGCTGACGTGCAGCGGATCGCCGACCAGGTGGGCATCCTGCGCGATGGCAGGCTGTTGTACCAGGGCGCGACCAGGGACCTGATCGACACCTATCTGCGGCCAAGTTGGCTGGTCAGGATCGCCGACGACGCGGCATCGGTGGCCGCCGCTTTCGGCGCTCAGGGATGGCTGGCTGCCGTGGAGCGGATCGGCCCCGACGCGATCAGGGTGGACGCGACCAGCATCGAGGAGGGCGAGCGCGGCATCCCGGCGGTCGTCGCGGCATGCGGGGCCAGGCTGGTGTCCTGCGAACCCGTCGCGGCCGACTTGGAGTCCGCATTCCTCGCCCTGACCGAGCCGGCCACGCAGGAGTCCCGGTGACCGCCGCCAGCGCCGGGTGCGCGCCCGGCCGGGCAGAGCGCCCCACGACCGATGGGCCTGTGGCGGCTGGAGTGGCTGCGCCTGGCCAGGACCCCGCGGGCACTCGCGCTCGGCGCCGTCTACGTCGCCTTCGGGCTGATCGAGCCCGTGATCACCAAGTACCAGAGCACGATCTTCAGCCATCTCGGCGGCGGAGTCCAGATCACCTTCCCCGCTGTCACGCCGGCCGCGGGGATCAGCAGCTACGTCAGCGAGCTCAGCGGCATCGGGCTGATCGTGGTCGTCGTCGTCGCCGCCGGAGCGCTGACCTTGGATTCCCGGCAAGGGCTGGCCATCTTCCTGCGCACCAGGGTCACCAGCAGCTGGCAGCTGGTCATTCCGCGGTTCGCGGTCAACGCCGCCGCGGCGGCGGTCGCCTACCTACTCGGCACGCTTGCCGCGTGGTACGAGACCAAGCTGCTGATCGGCTCGCTCCCTGCGGGCGAGATGATCGCGGGGGCAGCGTTCGGGGCCCTGTATCTGGCTTTCGCCGTGGCCGTCACAGCCTGCGCGGCGTCGATCGCCAGGGGGACGCTCGCCACCGCGGGCATCACGCTCGCCCTGCTGCTCGTGCTGCCGATCGCGGGCACGCTCGGCGCTGTCCACGACTGGCTGCCGAGCAGCCTGGTCGGCGCGCCGGTCGACCTGCTAACCGGCGCGCACGTGTCGCGCTACCTTCCGGCAGCCGGCACCGCCATCGCCGCAAGCGTGCTGCTCCTGACTCTGGCCGTGGCACGGCTACGCAACCGGGAGGTCTGAGGATGGAGGAGTTCCCGCCGCTGGTGATCCAGGCGAACGCGCTTGCGCGCCAGGTCGGATTCGCCCTGACCATCCAGGAGGCTGGTGTCGACACCGGCACGCCGTCGTGCTGCCTGCCCGGGGTTGGTCGTCTGCTTGCGGTGCTGGCGGCATCGTGCCACGCAGGGCGAATCGGCGAGATCGGCACCGGAGTCGGGGTCGGGAGCGCCTGGATGGCCAGCGCGATGCCTCAAGACTGCGCGCTGGTGACGGTGGAGATCGACGAGAGCCTGGCCGCGCACGCTGCCCGGCTGCTCGCCAGCGACGGCAGGGTCAGTGTGCTCGCAGGAGACGCGAGCGAGCTGATGCCCCCGTGCGCGCCGTTCGACCTGCTGTTCGCCGACGGCGGCCAACCAGATCCCGGCCGGTACTCCGCGCTCGTCGGCCTGCTGCGGGTCGGCGGCCAGATCGTCATGGACGACGTGACGCCGCTGGCTGCGAGGCCGGCCGGATCGCCGCCGCACACCGCTGACTTCAAGCGGGACTTCTTCTTCGGCGAGCCCCGGCTGGCCGCGACCGAAATCGTGCTGCCCGACTTGCACAACTCACTGCTGATCGGTACTCGGCTGGCCTAGGACCGGTTGCGCGTGCCGACCTCGCCCAGGGCCGGTCGCCTCCGGCCGGTCGACCCTGGCCGGTCGCCCCGGCCGGGCGGGCCGGCGCGGGCGGACCGGTCGGGCCGGGAAAGCGCGATTCCGATTTCCAAATTCCGTTAATTCCGGCTTTCACGCAATAGAGCAGGTTGCTATTGCGAGTTCCGCTAATCGGCGTACCAGATCTCCACTCGCCATCCTTCCCGGCGCTTATGTTGCTAGCCTTGCTCGGTGACATATTCCAAGCTGACCAGCCGCAAATTGACCAATAACTATCCCGTCAGCGACAAAGACGGTAAACACCCGACTGGCCTGGAAAAGGTGACCGCGGCGGTCGTGGCGGCGGTGAACGTGCAGCCAGGTGACCGGGTGATTGACCTCGGCTGCGGAGTCGGCCCGGTCAGCCTCCCGCTCGCCGAGCGGGGCGCGCAGGTCCTGGCGGTAGACGAGAACCCGGCGATGCTGAGCCGGCTGGACAAGATCGCACGCGACCGGTCGCTGTCCGGCCTGGAGGTCCTGACCAGGCCCATCGACCGCCTGTCGCTGCCGCCTGCCAGCGCGGACCTGATCGTCACGAGTTACGCGCTGCACCACCTGCGCGATGTGGACAAACAGCGGATCGTGGCCGATGCTTACCACTGGCTCAGGCCGGGGGGAACGCTCGTCGTCGCCGATATGATGTTCGGCCGCGGCGCCACCAGTCGCGACCGGGCCATCATCAAGGCCAAGGTCAGGGTGCTTGCCAGGCGAGGCATCGGCGGCTGGTGGCGGATCGCCAAGAACGGCTACCGCTACCTGGTCAGGGTGCGCGAGCACCCGGCATCGATCAGCACCTGGACCGCGATGTTCGCCAGGGCCGGATTCACCGGAATCACGGCGTCATCGATTGTCAACGAGGCCGGTCTGGTTTCAGGCCGCCGGCCTTCGGCGCCTGAGTCTGAAGTGCAGCCAGATGTCTCCTTTAAATGATGCAGTTGACCGGGGGAATTGTTAAATAGCTCTCGCTCTTACCCGAACGAGCGACAGCCGGTATTAAATCCGCCCTGGGGCTATTGCGTCCACCCGGTCACCGCGGCGGCCAGGAGTCCGGCAGGTCGCCTGTGTGCGGAAGGGGCCTGGCCGCCATACTGTGGCCATGGCAGCGTGGCGGGATGTAGAGCAGGCGGAGGCTGAGTTCGCGGCGCGGGTGCAGCGGCTTTTCGATGCGGGCAGCCACAAGACGATCGCGACGTTGCGGGCGGACGGCTCGCCCCGGATCTCGGGCATCGAGTGCGAGTTCGCCGACGGCGAGCTCAGGTTCGGGTCGATGCCGGGAGCGCGCAAGGGCGCGGATCTGAAGCGGGATCCGAGGTTCGCCATCCATGGTCCGACGGTTCACCCCCAGGAAGGCAAGGAGGCCGACTGGCCTGGTGAGGCGAAGATCGCCGGGCGGGCGGTTCTGGCCGGACCGATAAGCGAAGGGGCTGAGGGCGAGCTATTCCGCGCCGACATTTCCGAGATTGTCATCACCCGGCTGAACCCTGAGGCGACGCTGCTGGTCATTGAGTCGTGGACGCCGCAACGGGGATTGCGCGTGGTCGAACGCGAGTGACGAGCCAGGTCGGTTAGAGGCGGCCGATCGCCGCGGGCGAGCCAGCTCGGCTAGAGACGGCCGATCGCGGCCGGCGCGCCGAACTGCCTGAGCACCTCAGGGACGGTCACCTTGCCGCCCTCGTCCTGGAAGTTCTCCATGATCGACAGCAGCGCCCTGGCCGTGGCGCCCGTGCCGTTCAGCGTGTGCACGAACTCGAGCTCGCCGTCGCGACGGAACTTGATGTTGAGCCGCCTGGCCTGGTAGTCGGTCGTGTTGGAGCACGAGGTGATCTCGCGGTACCGCTGCTGGACCGGGAACCACGCCTCGATGTCGTACTTCTTGGCCGCGGGTGCGCCGAGATCGCCGACCGCGATGTTCATGACGCGGTACGGCAGCCCGAGCTCGCCGGCGATCTCCTCCTCGTGCGCGAGCAGTTCCTCGTGGATCTGCTTGGACTGCTCCGGCACGCAGAAGACGTACATCTCGACCTTGTCGAACTGGTGCACCCGGAACATGCCCTTGGTGTCCTTGCCCGCCGCCCCGGCCTCGCGCCTGAAGTTGGTCGTGAAACCGGCGTACCTGGCGGGCAGGTCAGCCTCCTCGAGGCGTTCGTCTGTGTGGATGCCGGCCAGCGCGACCTCGGACGTCCCGGTGAGGTACAGGTCGTCCTTCTCCAGCCGGTACAGATTGGACTCTTCTGTCGGCAGGAACCCGGTTCCGTACATGGCCCGCTCGCCGACCAGAATCGGCGGCAGCACGGTCAGGAAGCCCTTGCCGCGCAGCTTGTGCAGCACGAACTGGTAGAGCGCCATCTCGGTGACCGCGACGTCGCCGATCCGATAGGCGAACCGCGAGCCGGACAGCCGCGCGCCCCTGGCCATGTCGATCCAGCCGCGCGCCGAGCCAAGCTCGAGGTGGTCCTTCGGCTCGAACCCGAACTCCGGCCGCTGGCCCACCTCCCGCACGAGTTGCGCGTCTTCCTCATCCATGCCATCGGCGGCGGTCGGATCGGGCAGGTTCGGGATGAGGCCGAGTATCTCGTCCCTGCGCTGGGCGGCGTCGGCCTGCTCCCGCAGGGCGCTCTCGATCTTGGCCGAGAGGTCCTTGAGACTCGCCAGTTCGTCTGGCCCAGGCTTGCCCTTGGACGCCCTCTTCTGCTCGGCACGCAGCGACTCCGCGCGCGCCGTGCACTCGCGCCAACTGGCGTCAGCGACCATCAGCTTGTCGAAGTCCTCGGCCGCCTCGCGTCGCGCGAGCGCTGCCCGGTAGCCGTCCGGGTCCTGCCGCGCTGCCTTAAGGTCAATCACCTTCGCGAGTCTAGCGGCGCGGCTAGGTGTCCTTTGCATGATCGCGGATGGTTCGTGGTTCGGACTGCACGACCCGCGCCGCTGCTCTGCCTTGACGCGCGCGACGCGTGGAGTCCTTTTAGGTCTGATTCGTGCCGCTTTGGTTAGCGCCAGTGCCGAGATTCTGGCAGGGTTCGGCATATGCACTTGATTGACAGGCTGAGCAAGGCTCAGCGGGTCGTTGTGGTCGTAGCCCTCGGAATTGGGCTAGCGACTGTGGGCAGTTATCTCGTCAGCCTGAAAGACGGCGGCCGTGTCCGGCTGGGACCGCCTACTCGCCGTTGACAGCCAGATTGTGGCCGCCTAGCACCGGGCTACATGGGTGGCTGCGCCTGATCATCTGGCTGGGGTTGATCGGCCTGTGGGCAATCGCGTCCGTCAGAGTGCTTCGGCCTGCGCCAGAGAACGCCGCGTCCGATTAGCGCCTTGGATAGCTATCCCTGCCTACCTGTACTGAGGCAGTGTGAGAGAAGAGCGCGGGAGGTGGCGGCATGCGGCGACGAGTGATCGGTGCGACGCTGACGATCATCGGCGGCCTGGTTCTGCTTTCCCTGCCGGTCGTGGGAGTTGGCGGCTGCGCGGACTGCGTTGCAGGGTCACACAACCCAATTTGCGGGTGCCACGATTACGGGTCATACAGTTGGCGAAGTTTGATTCATTACCCCCCGGGGTGGGGAGAAAAGCTTGCCTGGCCGATATTGATCATCGGCGTCGCGCTCGTTGTGACCGGGGTCGTTCTGCTGATCAAGGCCAGACGATCCAGGGGCTCACCGAGCACCGCCAGATGAGCTTGCCGTTAGTTGAGGGGCGCGCGGGCCCGACTCAGTGACGCATGGCGGTGCGGACTAGTCGGCACCAGGCTGCAAAGATCACCGCATGGCTCGGCCCCCAGCATCGATCGTGTTCGGCTCAGCCGCTTTTTTCGCGGTCGGCGGCCTAGTGATCTGGCTAGTTCGAAGGCGCAAAGCAGGCCGGCTTGAGGGCCTAGAGCTATTGCTGGCAATTCCAGGGGTCTACTTGGCAGGCCTCGCCTCCTGGGGCGAGCCGACCTGGTTGTTCGTGCCCGGCCTGGTCCTGATGGCAGGGGCCGTCGTCGTTCAGGTTCTAGGCTGGCGTCGACAGGAGTCCTCTGCCGGCGACGGCCATTGACTTGCCGAGCCCGATCCAATGGGCGTGCCGTTAAAGCATGGCCTGCGGCCCGACGCAGCGACGCTTGCGGTACGTCTGCGGCACTGTCGTCGCTAGCTTAAACCCATGCGCAAAAGACGTCCGTGATCACGGCGATTCGGTCGCGATCGCCGGCAGCGGCTCAGGCTCGGGCGCCCGCCTGAGCGACTCCCGTCCCAGGCTGCCCAACCGAGCCTGCAGACCGGGCCAGCGCAGCCGACTCGGCCGGCTCGGCCGGCTCGCCGGTCTCCGCGGCTCGCCGCGCGGACCTGGTCGCCAGCACCGAGCCCGCCAGGATGGTCCGAACGCGGCCAGCATGACTGGTGTGACGTGCTCGCCGAGCACGGCGACACCGAGCGAGACGGCGATCGCGGGGTTGATGTAAGTGATCACGCTGGTCCGGGAGGGCCCGGCCTCGGCGATCAGCTGGAAGAAGATCAGGAACGCGGCGGCCGTGCAGACAACGGCCAGACCGGCCATCGCGAGCAGCACGCTGGCCGACGGAACCTTCGATGGCCAGTTAACCGCCGCGAGCGGCGCGTAAACGACGCCGCCAGGGCCAGGCACGCGGCCGTCATGGCGACCGGAGGCACTCCGGCCAGCTTCCGGTCCGCGATCAGCGGGCCGGTCGCGTAACACAACGCGACGAACAGTACCTCGGCGACCGACGCGGGTCGAGCCCGCCGACGCGCCCGAGCCGACCAGGTTGGGCCCGGCCAGCATCGCGACGCCGCCCAGCCCGATCAGCAGCCCCGTCCACCTGACCGGGCTGAGCCGGTCACCGCCCCGCAGGAACAGGCTCAGCACCGCGACGATGATCGGCACCGAGGCGATCAGGAGGCCGGTGAGCGAACTGCTGATCCCGCGCTCGGCATCGGACAGCGCGAACCACGGCAGGATGATCTCGACCACGGCGAACAGGGCAAGCCAGGGCCAGACCCGCTTGATCGCGGCGAACTGCCTGCCGCGCAGCGCGATCGGCAGCAGCAGCGCGGCGCCCACGGTGACTCGGGCGAGCACGAGGACGGGCACCGAAACGCCGCCGACCGCGACCTTGATCAGCAGGTACGGCAGGCCCCAGATCACGCTCATGGCCGCGAACATGACCCAGCCCCGACGGCTCACCCGGCCGCTCCTCTCAGCTTGCCCCCCAGCCTCAAGGTCGCCGGGCGCACGGGTTATTCCGCACCGGCCGGCCCGGATACGCTCGCAGCAACCACAATTTCTTTCTAACCAACCAGCCGGAGTACTGTTGGACGACAGCCGGGCTGCCGCACCCAATGGCAACCCCGCAGGCCAGGGCCCACAGCCAGCGCGGGGTGACCAGGTCGCGGGCACCGTCGCGGCCGGGTCTGGCGAGGGGGCGCGAGGGGCCGCTGTGATCCAGCCCGGCCTGCCGGCCCCAGGATCCGGCGCGACCCAACCCGGCCAGCCGGCACCCAGAGCCGATCTTGCCCAGCCCGACCTGCTTACCGCCACGCAGACGAACGCGGCGCAGCCCGACCTGCCTGCCGCCGGGGCCGAGACGGCCGCAGGGGCCGAGACTGCCGTCGCAGGAGCCGAGACTGCCGTGGGGGGCCAAGCTGCCGCCGGTGTGGCCACGGTACCCGGCCGGGCTGGCCTGGCCTGAACCGCTGGTGGTCGCTGCTCACCGCGTTCGCCGCCGGACTCGCTCTGGCCGGGGCATTCCCGCCGGTTCGGGTTCTGGCCGCTGGCCATGGCCGGCCCAGCGCTGCTGATCCTCGCGGTGTGGGGCAAGCGTCGCCTGGTGACATTCGCGCTGGCGCTGACGTGCGGCCTGGTGTTCTATCGTCGCGCTGCTGTCCTGGCTGGTCAACGTCGCCTGGTACGCGTGGATGACGCTGGCTGTGATCGAGGCGCTCATCTTCGCCGTGCTGGCGCTCGCGCTGCCGCCGCTGCTGCGGCTGCGCACCTGGCCGCTCGGCGTGGCGGGCTGGTGGGTGCTGCAGGAGGCGGT
The DNA here is from genome assembly GCA_963720595.1 of uncultured Actinomycetota bacterium. Lineage (GTDB taxonomy): Bacteria > Actinomycetota > Actinomycetes > Streptosporangiales > Streptosporangiaceae > Chersky-822. Next base: position 215,189 of record CAVRFY010000003.1, read on the forward strand.
GCACGACAGGTTCCCCTGGGGCGGTTTCCCGTGGGGACGGCTGGCCATGAGCCAGCCGGGCGCGCCGACGGCCGGCTGGGCGGCGATCGGCGGGCCGCCGCTGCTGACCTTCCTGCTGGCGCTGGCCGGAGCGGGCCTGGCCTATCTCGTCATCGTCTGCTCGCGGTCGGGCCTGGCCAAGGTCAGCCCGGCCAGGCTCGCCCGGCCGGCGCGTGGCCAGCGTCGCGGCGATGTCGCCGCGCTCGCCGTCGGGCTGGCGCTGGCGGGCAACCTGGTCTGGTCCCCGCCGTCCGGACCGGGCCCGACGGCGTCGATCGCGACCGTCCAGGGCGACGTGCCGCACGCCAGGAACCTGCCCAACCTGCTCCGCGCCACCCGGTGACCGATAACCACGCGGCTGCGACGATCGCGCTGGCGCGCAGATCGCGGCCGGTCGGCGGCCCGACCCGGCGATGGTGATCTGGCCGGAGAACTCCACCGACATCGATCCCAGGCTGTCGGCCCTGACCTACGCGAGCGATCGCCACCGCGGTCAACGCCATCGACCGGCCGGTCCTGGTCGGCGCCGTGCTCAACCACCCGCTGCGCAACGCCGGGCAGCTCTGGCTGCCGGGCCGCGGGCCGACGCAGGAGTACATCAAGCGGCAGCTCGTCCCGTTCGGCGAGGTCATTCCGCTGCGCGGCCTGCTCAGCATGGTCACCTCGCTCCCCGCGCTCCAGCCGCGCAACTTCACGCCAGGGCATCGCGCCGTGGTCTTCCGCGTCGGCCAGATCAGGCTCGGCGACGTGATCTGCTACGAGGTCGGCTTCGACAACCTGGTCCGGTCCGAGGTGCTGGCCGGCGCCAACCTGCTCACCGTGCAGACCAACGACGCGGACTTCGAGCTGGACGGCCAGCTCGGCGAGAGCCTGCAGCAGCTTGCGATGGCGCGGATTGACGCGATCACGACAGGCCGCGCGGTCGCCGTCGCATCGACGACCGGGCTCAGTGCGATCATCGCGCCCGACGGGTCGATCCTGACCAGGAGCAAGACCTGGCAGCGGGCCATCCTGGAGGCGCGGGTGCCGCTGCGGACGGCCTGACGCCCGCCGTCCATGCGGGCGACTGGCCGGAGCTGGCATCATCGCGCTGACGCTGCTCGGCCTGGCCTGGGCGATCGCCCGGCATGGCGGCGGCGCTCCGGCTGACCGCCGGCTTGCCTGCGAGCGGCCGGCGTGCCAGGTTGACGTGCATGCCTACACGCGCTGTGCACATCGTCGTCGACGCCGCCGACCCGTCCGCGCTGGCCGCCTTCTGGGCGGCGGCGCTGGGCTGGGAGGTCGAGCCCGCAGCCGACGAGCCCGACGAGGCCGTCGTCGTGCCCGGCCGGGTTCGAGTACCCGGCCCGGCCGCGCTGCCGCTGGTGTTCGTGCCGGTACCGGACTCGAAGACCGGCAAGAACCGCCTCCACCTCGACCTCTCGACTACGTCCGCGCAGGACCAGGCCGCCGAGGTGGAGCGGCTGCTCGCGCTCGGCGCCGCGCACGCGGACATCGGGCAGGGCGAGGTGCCGTGGGAAGTGCTCGCCGACCCGGAGGGCAACGAGTTCTGCGTGCTCGAGCCCAGGGAGGTCTACATGGACGCCAGGCCGGTCGCCGCGGTCGTCGTGGACTGCGCGCGATCCGCCGGCCGCTCAGCGGTTCTGGGCCGCCGCCGCTGGGTGGGTGCCGCACGAAACGAGCCAGGACTTCGCGTCGCTGCGCGCACCAGGCGGGGCCGGTCCCTACCTTGAGTTGCTGCATGTGACTGACGCGAAGACCGCGTGAAGAACCGGCTGCACATCGACGTCGCTCCGCCGGCCAACGGCGACTCGAGGGCGGAGGCGCGCAGGCTCAGGCAGGCCGGGGCGACGCCGGCCGACATCGGCCAGGGGGACGTGACCTGGGTTGTGCTCGCCGATCCCGGAAGGCAACGAGTTCTGCGTGCTGTCGCCGCGGTGACGGGCAGTCGGCGCAAGCCGGACGGCGAACGCCGCCGCATCACCGGCTGCCGCGGCAGCTCGATGCCACAGGCGGCGGTCGCCGAGCCTGCTGCCGCGGCCGTTACCGCGCCGCGGTCAGCGCTATGCCGCCCTGCTGGCCGGCGCGCTGCCCGTGCTGGCGTTTCCCTCGCTCAACCTGGAGTTCCTCGCCTGGTTCGGCCTGGTACCCGGCCTGCTGCTGCTCCGGGCCGCCCCAACCGGCCGAGAGGCGGCGGTCAGAGGCTGGTGGCTCGGCGCGGGATACCTGCTGATGGCGCTGTACTGGCTGACCCCGAATCTCGGGCCAGGCCTGCTGCTCGTGGTGATCGTGCTCGGCGCTCCGTGGGCGGGGTGGGCCTAGCCGCCTGGCGGCTGCTGCGCGGCCCGGCCGCGTGACGGCAGGCAGCCGGCGCGACTGGCGATTGCCAGGACCGCCGGGCCCGACCGCCGGCAGGCGCTGGCCGCGCTGATCGTGCTGCCCAGTTGCTGGGTCGTGATCGACTGGATCAGGTCGTGGCAGGGAATCGGCGGCCCGTGGGCGGTGTTCGGCGCGACCCAGTGGCAGCATCCTGTCGTGCTCGCGCTGGCGGCGGCGGGCGGGATCTGGCTGATCAGTTTCGTCCTGGTCGCCGCCAACACCGGGATCGTGATCATGCTGACGGCCATCAGCTTGCCGGGCCGGGTGGTCGGCGCCGCTGCGGCCGTGCTGGCGATCGCGTCTGGACCGGCTGCCTTCGCGCTGACGGCGGGCGAGTACGCGGCACCTGCCGCCGGCCGCCTGCGGCTCGCGCTGGTTCAGCCGGGCCTCGAGAACGGCCCGCAGCGCAGGCTCGCGGCCGAGGCCAGGCTCACCACCGGCCTGCCCCGCGCCATCGGCCAACCCAACGCCACCGCCCAGCCGAGCGCCACCGACCAGCCGCCCGCCACCGGCCAGCCGGACGCCACCGCCCAGCCCAACGCCACCACCCAGCCGGACGCCACCGCCCAGCCCAACGCCACCACCCAGCCGGACGCCACCGCCCAGTCCCGCCCCGACTTGGTGGTGTGGGCCGAGAGCAGCGTCGGATATGACCTCGGCGCCGACCGCGCCGTGCTGAACAGCCTCAGGAATCTCTCCGCCAGGATCGGCACGCAAGTCCTCGTCAGCCAGGACGCAGGCAGCCCGGCCGGTGCCAAGTCCAAGGTGGCCGTTCTCGTCGGTCCGGCCGGGATCGAGCAGGCGTACACCAAGTCCCGCCTGGTGCCGTTCGGCGAGTACATTCCGTTCCGGTCCGCGCTCGGGTGGCTGACGGGCATCAGCCGGGCCGCCCCGCAGAACATGATCGCGGGCAATGGCGCGCGCGTCTTGCACGCCGTTCTGCCTGGTGGACGCAGCCTGAATTTCGGCGTCCTGATCTGCTTCGAATCCTCTTTCCCCGACATGTCGCGAGCCGACGTCGATCATGGCGCCGAAGTGCTGATCTACCAGACCTCGGACTCGACATTCCAGGGCAGCTGGGCTCCCGAGCAGCACGCATCGCTCGCTGCGCTGCGCGCCGCGGAGACCGGCCGCCCCGCGGTTCAGGCCGCTCTGACCGGGGATTCCGCAGCCTTCGACGCCCGCGGCCGCAAGCTTGCCTGGGCCGGAACCAGTTACCGCGGCGTCCTGCACGTGACCCTCAGGCTGCCGCGCGCCTCGGTGCGAACCCCGTTCGACCGGCTTGGCGACTATGTGCCCTGGATCGCCATCGCCGTCGTAACGCTCGCCATCGCCAGCGCGATGAACGCGAAGGGCCTGTTCCGCCGATTTGGTCGCCGCTAGCCAGCCGGTTCCCTCGGCACCGGTAGCGGCATACACGGATCAACCACGCCAGCCGCGCGGGCATACTGGGAAATCGACCGGGTACCCGGACGGTGAAACTGACTGGCGTCCAGTCCTGTGGGAGGACGGCGTGCTGCACGACGACATCCGATCAAGGCGGCGCAATCTGTGGCCATTCGCTGCGCTCTGCGCGGCAGCGGTGCTCGTCACCGCGTGCCAGTCAGGTTCAGGCAGCGGAACGAGCGGCGGCAGCAGCCCGGGCGGCAGTTCCTCGCCGTCCGACACCGTCGGCCTGAGCATCTCCCCCGCGAGCGGAAGCAAAGCTGCGGACCCGGCAAGGGCATTACCGTCACCGCGGCCAAGGGCAAGATCAATGCGGTCAAGGTGACCGGCAGCGGGCTGACCGGTGCCGCAGCGGTCACCGGCACGCTCAACTCAACGCAAACCGTCTGGCACAGCGACTGGACGCTGCCGGTGTCGCAGACGCTCACGGTGACCGCCACCGCCACCGGTTCCTCCGGCCACCCGGTAACGCAGACCAGCACCTTCTCCACGCTTAACCCGTCGCAGACGTTCGCCACGCAGATCTTCGAGGGCTACAAGCAGCAGTACGGCGTCGGGATGCCGATCATCTTGAACTTCAGCCATCCGATCACCCACCGGGCCGCAGTCGAGCGGTCGCTGTCCATCACCACCTCGAAGCCGGTCGTCGGGGCCTGGTACTGGGACAACAGCCAGACGCTCGCCTTCAGGCCGCGCGAGTACTGGCCCGCGCACACGAAGGTGAGCTTCGTCGGGCACCTCAACGGGGTTGAGGGAGCACCTGGCGTCTTCGGGATGCACACGCTGACGCAGCAGTTCACCATCGGCCGGTCGCTGATCGTGGTAGCGAGCACGGCCAAGCACCACATGGACCTGTACAAGGACGGCAAACTGCTGCACCGGTGGCCGATCAGCACTGGCCGGCCAGGCGACGACACGCCCAACGGCACCTACCTGACCATCGAGAAGGGCAACCCGGTGCTGATGAAGGGCCCTGGCTACGCGATCGAGGTGCCCTGGTCTGTCCGGTTCACCTGGTCAGGCGACTACCTGCACGACGCGTACTGGTCGACCGGCCAGCAGGGCTTCACCAACGTCAGCCATGGGTGCGTCAACATGGCGCCCGCCGACGCGGAGTTCTACTACAAGCTGTCCGTGCCTGGCGACCCGGTCACGGTCACCGGCAGCCCGAAGGGCGGCACCTTTGACAACGGGTGGACCGAGTGGTTCCTGAACTGGTCGCAGATCCTCAAGGGCAGCGCCCTGCACCAGGCAGTGACCGCCGGGCCGGACGGAAGCACCTTCGTCGACCCGTCGACGCTCACGACCTCGACCGCCACCGCGCCGCTCGGCGTGCCCGCAGCGGGGAACTCGCGCTCCGGTTAGCGGCAGCCGTCCTCAGGACGGCGATACCGGCCGGCCACCATGCGCGTGCCGAGGTCGGCCACATCGGCGTTCGACTCGCCCGAAACGCGCCGCCTGCCCGAAACCCGCCGCCTGCCCGAAACGCGCCGCCTGCCCGAAACGCGCCGCCTATCCGTAACCCGCCGCCTGCGCGACTCCGGCCGATTTGCGCGACTCCGCCCGTGTCACGGAAGACCGCTGCCCGGCCACGCACGAACTCCACCACCCTGCCACGCACGAACTCCACCCCCCTTCTACGCACGAACTCCACCTCCGCCACGCACGAACTCCACCCGGCCAAGGACGAACTCCACCCCCGCCACGGAGGAACTCCGCTCAGGTCGCGCTCCCCACCGCGCGCTGGTCTCGGACGTCGGCCACCGCCCACTTACCCCACCTTTGAGGGAACTACTGACCTAATTTATCAGTATTTAACGGTACTCGAAATACATCAAAGGTGTGGTAAGTGAGAATCCAGCTCGCCAAACTCGGAATAAACCGGCTATTTCAGGCCTGCTGAGACCCACAGGGCTGGCGCCGACCCGGAGACAAACGCCGCGGGAGCGCACGCTCTGCGCACCGGCAGGTTCGTGACCTCCGTCACTTTCCTCGTTATCGGGGATGCAGATTCAGTGAAGAAGGAGTTACACACCGTGACCCCCGCCGGGAAGCCGATCCGGACCCCACTGGAACTGACGCTTCCTGCTCCCCCAGGCCGGCCGCCGCTAGCGCACCCCCTGCGCAGTGTGGCAGCCGCCCGCGCTGAACCAGCGAGGCCGCGCGAAAGCGTGCGCCGAACTGCCGGCCGGCGAATGTCCGACGGCTAAGCAACCGGTCTTCAGTACCATCACCACCGACCGGGCGACGGCGGGTCAGCACGGAAGGAATGCGATGACCCGCACCCCCCGAGTGAACGACCTCCGCACGATCGCCGGCCGCATCCGCGACCGCGTCCCGGCCGGGCTGAGCCGCAAGACCGCCGCCTATGCAGGCGCAGGTCTCGCGCTGGCCGGAATTGCAGGCGGCACCGCGGCGGCCGGCCTGACCAACAGCACCGCAGCCGCCGCCCCGCTACACACGCTGAGCCGCAGTGTCAACGCCCCCGCGTTCAAGCCGACCCACGGCGCCGACACCCAAGCGCCAGCCAGTAACACCCCGGCCAGTAACACCCCGGCCAGTAACACCCCAGCCAAGCCCTCGACCCCGGCCAAGCCCTCGACCCCGGCCAAGCACACGGCCCCGGCCAAGCACGTCCCGGCCCAGCCCTCAGCCCCGGCCAAGAACAGCCCAGCCAAGCACACGGCCCCGGCCAAGCACCATGCGGCCGCGCGGCACCCGAAGTCCTGGACCGCCATCCGCAAGCTGGTGGCCAAGCACACCTACCCGAAGGCCACCCACGGGCCGCTGCCCGCTCAGGACCAGCTGACGCCAGTCGGCACCAGCGGCTCGCAGGCCTCGCTCCCCATCACCCCGGCGCGGTACGAGAACGCGAAGACGATCACGCGCCAGGCCATCGCCAAGCACATGGGCCTTCGCGCCGCGGTCATCGCCGTCGCTACCTCGATGCAGGAGTCGACGCTGCTGAACCTGAACTACGGCGACCGTGACTCGCTGGGTCTCTTCCAGCAGCGCCCGTCCTGCGGCTGGGGCACGCCCTCCCAGATCGAGCACCCGGCCTATGCCGCCGACGCGTTCCTGAACGCACTGCGCACCTACCAGGCAAACAACCCGGGCTGGGCGCATCAGCCGCTCTGGGCGGCGGCCCAGGGTGTCCAGGGTTCGGCATTCCCCTCGGCCTACGCCAAGTGGGAGTCCCAGGCAGCGCACCTGGTCGCCTCGGCGACCAAGCACTTGGTCGCCTCGACGACCAAGCACCACTTGGGCTGACGACCCCCGCGCGTCGGACTGTACCCCCCACCAGCCGCCGCGCGGCCCGCGGCAGCGCCTCCCCCCAGGCGCCGCCGCAACCCACGTGTGCCCCACCTCCTGCCCCCGTAGGAGGTGGGGCACACGTCGTTGGGAGCGCCCGCCAGGCCGGCGAAATCTAAAAGACTGGCTAATTTCGGCTTACGTTGGTCCGTCCAGTGCCGACAATGCTGTAGAACTTTCGCCATGGAGAACTTCTTGACCCAGGTGATGACGAGCCATGGGTACCTGGCGCTGATCATCTTCGCTTTCGTCGAAGCGTGCTGTATCCCCATCTCCTCGGAGATCACGTTCGCCTTCGCCGGGGTCATTGCCGCGACGCACCCGGACAAGTTCACCGTCGCCGCGGTGATCATCATCGGCACCCTCGCCGAAATGGGCGGGTCGCTGACCTCGTATGCGGTCGGGCGGCGCGGCGGTAGGCACCTGCTCGAGAACTACGGCAGGTGGGTGCTGATCAGCCACTCGGATCTGGACAGGGCCGAGCGCTTCTTCTCTGGCCGCGGTTCCTGGGCGGTCGCGGTCGCCCGGGCGCTGCCGCTGGTCAGGTGCTTCGCCTCGTTCGGAGCCGGAGTGGTGGAGATTCCGCTCGCGCCGTTCGCCATCTACAGCCTGATCGGCACGACGGCGTGGGCCACCGGCCTGACCCTCCTGGGTTACAACCTGGGCTCGACGGTGCACACGTTCTTCAAGACGTTCTCTGTCGCCGGCGTCATCCTGGTAGTCGTGCTGCTGGCCGGGCTGATCGCGCACCGGGTGCACGCGATCAGGAGGGACCACCACCGCCATACCACGCAAGCCACCGTGCCGGACCCGAACAGCGCAGGCACCGGCACGACCGCGGGCACCGGCACGACCGCAGCCACCGGCACGACCGCCAGCCCCGCTAAGACCGCGGCCAACGGCACCCGAACCGGGTCCGGCCGGGTCGGCGGAGCGCACCGCAGCGGCCGCGGGCCGGTTCCCTGATCCAACCCAACCGGCCGCCACCCGCGCTAAGCCCGCCGGCGGCCCCTGCCCAGCGTCGGCTAATCCTGCAGCGCCTGGTACACGAGCTGCCGCAACTGCGGCCTGATCGGGTGCGCGCTCGACGGGAGCAGCTGGGTGAAGAACGACACGGTCAGGGCCGAGGCCGGGTCGACGAAGAACGCCGTGCTGGCAGCCCCGCCCCAGGAGTACTCGCCTTCGCTGCTCAGCGTCCGGCCGGGGGCGGCGTCGAGCACCACGGCGAACCCTAGCCCGAAGCCGATGCCGCGGAAGGGCGCCTCGGCGTACAGCGGCCGGCCGTACGTCTCCAGGTCCGCCCCGCCTGGCAGGTGGTTGCGCGTCATGTAGGCCACGGTCCGCGGGCTGAGCAGCGTGACGCCGTCCAGCTGGCCTGCCGGGCTATCGGCCGTGCCGAGCAGCATCGAGGTGAACCGGTGGTAGTCGGCCGCGGTGGACAGCAGCCCGCCGCCACCGCCGAGGAACACGGGCCGGCGGCGGGCCACGGCGCCAAGCGCGTCCAGCCTGGCCGCCTTGCGCCCGTGACCGACCGTGTAGAGCGCGGCGAGCCGGGACCGCTCAGGTTCATCCAGGCAGAAGCCGGTCTGCGTCATCCCGAGCGGCCCGAAGATCCGGCTGGCGAAGAAGTCGTCGAGGCCGGTGCCCGAGGCTACCTCGACCACCCGGCCCAGCACATCGGTCGCGACCGAGTAGTTCCACTCCGCTCCGGGCTGGAACAGCAGCGGCAGGCCAGCCCAGACGTCGCAGCATGCCGCCAGATCGGACTCGCGCGGCGTTCCCCACTCGAAGCCGTTCGATCGGTACAGCGCATCGACCGGGTGCGACCGGTGAAAGCCGTAGGTCAGCCCCGAGGTATGGGTCAGCAGATGCCAGATCCTGACCGGCTCGGTGGCGGGCACCGTCACCGGCCTGATGTCGGATCCGCCGGTGTAGACGCGCACGTCGGCGAACGACGGGATGAACTTGCTGACCGGATCGGTCAGCTCGAACGCGCCCTCCTCGTAGAGGATCATCGCGGCGACCGAGGTAACCGGCTTGGTCATCGAGTAGATCCGCCAGATCGTGTCGGTCTCCACCGGCAGCCCGGCCTCGATGTCGCGCTGGCCAGACGAGGCGACGTAGGCGAGCTTGCCGTGCCTGCTCACGGTCAGCAGCCAGCCGGGCAGCCTGCCGTCGTCGACGTACCTGGCGAAATGCTTGTCCAGCCGGGCCAGCCGGCCGGCGTCAAGGCCGACCTCTGCCGGTTCTACCTCGGCGCTTAGTCCACCCACAGATCAGCCTTCCTCCTCGAATCACCTACGCCTCATATAGCAAGATTCCACCAGTAACGGCAAGAGCAGGACCCGCGCAAGTGCGGGTCCCCCGCGGGTGACCTGGTTCAAGATCGCGACTTAAGATCCCGACTCAAGATCGCGACTGCCGCCACGCCTCATACAGCAGCACCCCGGCAGCCACGGCCAGGTTCAGCGACTCGGCGGTTCCCGTCATCGGAATCCGCAGCTGGAGGTCCCCCGCGGCCAGCAGGGCATCGGGCAGGCCGGAACCCTCACTGCCGAGCAGGAGCGCGACCGGAGCCGGCAGCGGCGTATCCCAGAGAGTCCCCGGCGCCTTTCCCGAGGTGGCCGCGACCGCGATCCCGTTCTCCTGGCACCAGCCAACGAACTCGCTCGCCGTCTCCGCGGCCGCGATCGGGACGCTGAACACCGCGCCCATCGACGCCTTCACGGCGACCGGGTCGTACGGGTCGGTGCACGAGCCGACCAGGATCACCCCGGCCGCGCCGGTCGCGTCCGCGGTCCTGATGATCGTGCCGAGGTTGCCGGGGTTGGCCACCTCGTGCAGCGCGACGAAGACCGACGACGGCCGTACGGCCAGGCCGGCCAGCCGCGCCGCCGGTTGCCTGACGATCGCGGCCAGCCCGGCGGGCCCGTCCCGGTCGGAGATCCGGCCGAACAGGTCATCCGACAGCCGCGCCACCCGCACGCCTGCCGCCTCCTGGCTGGCAACCATCGCCGCGGCCGGCTCGCGCAGCAGGCCGGGCGCGACGATGAGGACCTCGATGTCGGCACCCGCCTCGACGGCCTGCCACACCGGCTGGACTCCCATGACCACGAACGCGCCCTCGCGCCGCCGGTGCCGCCGGTCGCCGAGCAGCCGCACCCGCTTGATCAGCGGGTTCGCCGCGCTGCTGATCACCTCGGTCATCGGGCTCCCCCTGTTCCTGCCGGTTCGTCCCCTATAGTTAACGCCCAGCCAGGACGCCGGGCAGCCAACGGGCGGCAGGCAGGGCGGCTTGCGAGGAGCGGCGATGGGCGCGGAACGCGATCGGGTGGCCGGCTTCGGCCGGCTGGACTACGGGCTGCGCCAGGCCGGCGACTGGTACCGCTGGGGACCCTACGTCAGCGAGCGGCAGTGGGGCACGGTGCGGGAGGACTACAGCGCCGACGGCGACGCCTGGAACTACCTCTCGCACGACGCGGCCCGATCGCGCGCGTACCGCTGGGGCGAGGACGGCCTGGCCGGATTCTGCGACATTCACCAGCGGCTCTGCCTCGGCCTGGCGCTGTGGAACGGCCAGGACGCGGTGCTCAAGGAGCGGCTGTTCGGCCTGACCAGCCGGCAGGGCAACCACGGCGAGGACGTCAAGGAGTACTGGTGGTACTCCGACGCGATCCCCAGCCACGCGTGGAACCGCTGGCGCTACCACTACCCGCAGGGCGGTTTTCCCTACGCCAAGCTGATCGCCGAGAACGCCGCGCGTGACCGGTCTGAGCCCGAGTTCGAACTGCTCGACACCGGCGCCTTCGACGACGGCAGGTACTGGATCGTCGAGGTCGACTACGCCAAGGCAGCCCCCGACGACCTGCTGATGCGCATCAGCGTGACCAACGCGGGCCCCGATCCCGCGACCTTGCATGTGCTGCCGACGGCGTGGTTCCGCAACACCTGGGCCTGGGGCGACGGGACAGCGAAGCCAGCCCTGGCCGCGCGGTCGATCATCGCGGACGCCCGGCCGACCTGGGCGGCCGTCGGCATCGATCACCCCCTCGTCGGCGACATGGACCTGCTGGCCGGCCCGGGACCTGACGGCACATGCGCCTGAACTACTTTTTTGCGATAACGAAACCAACAGGCCACTGCTGTTCGGAGCCCCGCCGATCACGCGGTACCCGAAGGACGGGATCGGGGATCACGTCGTCGGCGGAGCCGCGACCGTCAATCCCGCGCTCAACGGCACCAAGTGCGCGGCCTGGTACCAGCTAACCGTAGCCGCCGGCCAGTCGGCCGAGTTGCGGCTGCGGCTGCGCCCGGCCGGCCGACGACTCAAGCGCCGGGCAGGCCCAGCCCCGGCGGCGCACCGCCCGGCGATGGGCCGCACTCTCTTGAGCTGCTCGGCGCCGACTTCGACCGCGTGATCGCGCTCCGCCAGGCCGAGGCCGACGAGTTCTACGCCGAGCTGACCCCCGACGGCGCCAGCGCCGACGAGGCGATGATCATGCGCCAGGCATTCGCCGGGATGCTGTGGTGCAAGCAGCTGTACTACTACGACGTCGGCCGCTGGCTGGCCGGGGATCCCGGTCAGCCGCCACCGGCCGAGCGCCGGCTGGCCGGCCGGAACTCCCGCTGGCGCAGCTTCGACGCCTTCGACATCATGTCGATGCCCGACAAGTGGGAGTATCCCTGGTTCGCCGCGTGGGACCTGGCCTTCCACTGCGTGGCGCTGGCCCACGTGGACCCTGGGTTCGCCAAGTACCAGCTGATCCTGCTCTGCCGGGAGTGGTTCCAACACCCCAGCGGGGCGCTGCCCGCCTACGAGTGGGACTTCGGTGACGTCAACCCGCCGGTGCAGGCCTGGGCCGCACTCGAGGTGTTCGCCGTGGACGGCGGGCAGGACATCGACTTCCTCAGCCGGGTCTTCGACAAGCTGCTGCTCAACTTCACCTGGTGGGTCAACCGGGAGGACGCCGAGGGCAACAACCTGTTCGAGGGCGGCTTCCTCGGGCTGGACAATATCGGCCCGATCGACCGGTCGCACCTGCCGGTCGGCGGCATCCTCGAGCAGTCGGACGCCACCGGCTGGATGGGCTTCTACGCGATGGCGATGGCCTCGATCGCCCTGGTGCTGCACCGGTCAGGCCAGCGGCCGGGAACCGACCTGATGATGAAGTTCCTCGAGCATTTCGCCGCGATCAGGGACGCGCTCGACGGCCTCGGCCTGTGGGACGAGGACGATGGCATCTACTACGACCGGCTGATCACGCCCGCCGGCGACGCGATGCCCGTCAAGGTCAGGTCGGTCGCCGGGATGATCCCGGCGCTCGCGCTCGGCGTGGTCGACCAGGCGTCGTTCGAACGCTCGATGGCAATGGGCAAGCGCTTCGCCGGCTTCCTTGCCGACCAGGACGGCGCCGGCCCGGACGGCTCTGGCCAGGTTGAGGCCGGCCAAGCCGCGGCCGCCCAGCCCGGGGCCGCTCAAGCCGGGCCGCCAAGCCGCCGCCGCCCAGACCATGGCCGCTGGCGGGCTTGAGGCCATCAGCGGCCTAGGGACCGTCGGACTGCTGCGCGGCGCACCCGGTCACCAGCGGCTGCTGCTCAGCCTGGCCGGCCCGGACAAGCTGGCCAGGCTGCTGACCAGGTTGTTCGACGAGGCCGAGTTCCTGTCCCCGCACGGGCTGCGCGCTCTCTCGGCGTGGCACCGGGAGCACCCGTACACCATCGACCTCGAGGGCTTCCGGGCGTCGATCGACTACGAGCCCGCGGAGTCGACGACACGGCTGTTCGGCGGGAACTCGAACTGGCGCGGCCCGATCTGGTTCCCCGTGAACTACCTCGTGATCAGCGCGCTGGAGCGGTACCACAGGTTCTTCGGCGACGACCTGACGATCGAGTACCCGACCGGCTCGGGACGACTTCTGACTCTTGACGCAATCGCGGCTGATCTGTCGGACCGGCTTATCTCCCTTTTCGCCCGCGACGCCGACGGCCGGCGGCCCTGTTTCGGCGGAACAGAACCGCTGCAGTCCGATCCGGCGTGGCGCGACAACCTGCTTTTCAGTGAGTACTTCCACGGCGACAATGGAGCCGGCCTGGGCGCCTCGCACCAGACCGGCTGGACCGGGCTGGTAGCCGACCTGATCAGGCGCAAGCACGGTCAGGTGCGCAGCGTCGGCGACGTCATCGCCGATATCGCCAGCCATCCGCCCGTATACCACCGCTCCTAACCCTCGGCCCCATCCGCCCGTTTACCACCGCTCCTAACCCTCGGCCTGATCCGCCCAACGATGATCCGATTCGCGGGTGGTTAGTAATGCGGTGCGTATTGACCACGAATGGCTGTCATCTTCGTTCTCTGGTCGTATGGTTCGTAATGAACCAAGGCACGGGTGTTCGCGAGGAGAGTGCATGCAGTCAGACCCGCTGGCAGGGGACGGGTGAGCGTCGACAGCCGGGTGCCTCTCGCCGACCCGGCAGGCTCCGCGAGCGGCGGGGTGACGTGGCCGGTCAAGTCGGGTGTCCTCCCTCCGCTGGCCGAGGGATTCGTCGCCAGGCCCGAGTCGGCACCTGGCCTCAGCCACGTCCTGGCTCCTGGCGCAACAGTGGCGCTCATGCCCGCGCAGTCGCCCAGGGCGGCAGTGGCACCCGGTTCGGCCGACTGGGCCGCCTCGTGCGGCAAGACCCAGCTCGCCACCTACTGCGCCAACTCGCTGTGGCAGTCCCGTGAGCTCGACCTGCTTGTCTGGGTCACGGCCTCGAGCCGCGCGTCAATCCTGTCCGGTTACGCCGCCGCCGCGGCCGCGGCCATCGGCATCGGCCCGGTCGGCGACGCCGAGGCAGTCTCCGCGCGATTCGTCGGCTGGCTGGCCGAGACCAGCAAGCGCTGGCTCGTTGTAATCGATGATCTTTCCGCAGCCGCGGACATCGAGGGTCTGTGGCCATCAGGGCCAGCTGGCCGAACCTTGGTAACGACCGCCGAGCAGACTGCCGTGTCGGGGCAGCCCCACGTGGTGGCGTTCCCCGTGGCCGGCCTCAGTCGACGGGAGGCGTTGAGCTTCGTCCTCGGACGGCTCACCGATGACCGCGGCCAGCGGACCGGCGCTATTGACCTGGTCGACCTGCTGGGAGGCGAACCGCTGGCGCTCGGCCAGGCGAGCGCGGTGCTGGACATCTCCGCGTTGTCCTGCCGCGACTACGTGGATCGCTTCACCCGCAAGCGGGAACAGCTGGCGACTAACTTCTCTGGCAAGCCGGCTGCCTCCGCGATCAGCTGGACGCTCTGCGTCGAACAGGCCTACAGGATGCAGCCAGGCGGCCCGATCCAGCCGCTGTTGATCCTGGCCGCTGTCCTCGACGGGCACTGGATCCCCGGCTCGATCTTCACCACCGCGGCCGCACTCGGCCACGCCGGCGGCGCCGGACCCGGTGCCGCCAGCCAGGACGACGCCTGGACCTGCATCGCGAGCCTGGACCGAGCCGGAATGCTGACGCTGGACCGGACCAGCTCGCCGCCGATCGTCAGGATGCACCCGGCCGTCCAGTCGGCCGTCAGATCGGCCGCATCTCGTGAGCTGCGGGACCGGGCGGCAATGGCGGCGGCGGGCGCGCTCCTGGAGATCTGGCCACCCGACGACGAGAGTGGGTGGCTCACCGAAAGCGTGCGGTCCTGCGCGCTCAGCGTCATCCGGGCGGCCGGGGACCGGATCTGGGCCGACGAGAGCTATCGGTTGCTGTTTCGGGCCGGGCTGAGCCTGGAGTCCGCGAACCTGACCATGCTGGCGGCGGCCCACTGGAATCATGTTGCCGCGGCGAGCGAGCAGTTCCTTGGCGCCGAGCATCCCGATGCGCTGGCGGCCAGCGATCACCTGGCCGCGGCGTTCCTGGCGGCCGGGCGCGCGCTCGAGGCGCTGCCGTGGTTCAGGCGGGTACTCGCCGACCGCGTCAAAGTGCTGGGGCCTCAGCATCCGGCCACCATCGACTTCGAGATGCGCGTGGGCCGTGCCCTGCTGGCCGCTGGCAAGGCCGGCGAGGCTGTCGCCCTGTTCGAACGAGTCGCCAGCGACCGCGCCGACCTGCGCGGGTCCGTCGCATCCGGACACCCTGGACACGCGAGACGCGCTCGCCGACGCCTACTGCGCGGCCGGGCGCACGGCCGACGGCCTCAGGCAGTACCAGCGCACGCTGACTGACCGCGAGCGCGCGCAGGGTCAGGCGCACCCGGCGACGATGGACACCTGCCAGAAACTGGCCAACGCGTACCTGGCCGCCAACCGGGTCAAGGAGGCGGTGTCCGCCTACAAGCGGGTCGCGAACGGGCGGGAACGTACGCTCGGCGCCGATCATCCGGAGACGATCGACGCCCGCAGCCGCCTGGCGTCCGCTTACCAGTCGGCCGGGCGGATGGCCATGGCGTTGCAGTTGCACGAGCGGGCCAGGGCGGATTCGGAACGGGTGCTCGGCGTCGATCATGTCGACACGCTGACCAGGCGGCTGAACCTGGCGCACGCGTACTACGCCGTCGGCCGGATGGGCGACGCTAGAGCGCTGCTTCGTGACACTGCCGAGCGCTGCGACCGGGTGCTGCCCGCTGACGACCCGCTGGTGCGGACCGTCAGGGACAGCCTGGCGAATATCGCCGGCTAGCCAGGCCGTACCGCCGCGGCTCCCGAGCAGGCGCCGCGGCGGTCCGGTCAGTGGTTTCTAGCCCTCCTGCATGTCGCTCTCGCGCCTGATCTGGAAGAACGGCGACCGGAGCCCGAACCGCGCGATCACCATCATCACCACGCCGAGTGCGACGATCGCGATCAGCGACCAGTTCAGCGCCGCGCCCGCCCCGAGGATCGACTTGACCAGGATCCAGCCGAGGAAGCCGGCCGCGCCGAGCGGCAGGAGGCCGATGGTCACGGCATCGGAGAAGCTTTGGAAGATCCGGCGCCGGTAATACACCATGGCCGCCAGCGGCGGTCATGATGTAGAAGATCGAGAACAGGAAGCCGGTCACGTCGATCACGTCGAAGAACGCGTTCTGAACGGGTGGTCGCGAGGTAGTAGATCGTGCTGAACACGATGATGAGCGCGCCGACGACGACGCTCGCGTACACCGGCGTGGCGAACCGCCTGGACACGTTCGACAGGAAACCCGGCAGGGCGCGGTAGCTTGCCATCCCGTAGACCAGCCGAGCGCCAAGCACGATGCCGGTACCGGTCGTCGCGATCACCGACAAGGCGATGGACAGGGCCATCGCCTTGGCCCAGAAACCGCCGCCGATCTTCTGCGCCGCCGCGATTAGCGTCGTGCCCGAGTTGGATGCCACGTTCAGCTCATGGGGGGACAGCACGCCCTGCAAGCCGACCTGCGACAGCGTGTAGATCACCGCGAGCAGCAGCACCGCGATGATCGCGGCCCGGCCGGGGTTGACGCGCCGGTGCTTGACTTCCTCGTTGACGTAGAGGGTGCCGTCCCAGCCGCCGTAGACGAACACCGCCACCAGGAACCCGGCCACCGCGCTGCCGCCCTTGCCCGCGATCCCGTTCGGGTTCAGCCACGCTCCCGTGAAATGTACCGTGCCCGGATGGTGGCCCAGCACGTAGACCAGGCCGGCCACGGCAAGCCCGATAAGGATCAGGTACTCCACCGCCGCCATGCCCACCTGCGTACGTGCGGTGATCCTGATCCCGACGATCGCAATGAAGAGCATGACCAGGCCCACCGCGCACCCGATGGCGATGTAGGCGCCAGTGTTGGTCGAGGTGGAGCCGAAGACCGCGAGCACGGACGGGCCGAGCAGGAGCACCTCGGCGACCGTGCCGATGATGTAAGCAGCGACCATCAGCCAGCCGGTCAGGTATCCAAGGTAGGGGTTGATCGCCCGGCCGACCCACTCGAAAGTAGCCCCGCAGTTCGCGTTCCACAGGTTCAGCCGGCGGTAAGCGTTGGCGATGATGAGCATCGGGATCGCGGTCAGGAGCAGGATGGGACCGCTGCCGTAGCCGGTGGCGATCACCAGCGCGGCCAGCGACAGGCCCACCGTCGCGGCCGGCGCGGACGACGCCATACCGATAACGGTGTCCTGGGCCACGCCGATCGCATCGGGCTCTAGCCTGGCTACCGGGCTGGGCATGGCTCCTGCGACGGACGCCGCCGTCTGTTCCGACATACTGACTTCCTCTCTCGCCTCAATCCCGACATCAGCCCGCCCGCCCGGCGTGCGATCTACCTGGAACCAGCTGTCTCGCTGGGACGTTGTAATGGCGACTGTCGCTCACTGACGCCACCGCCCCTGAATCCGAGAGTCTTATATGTTGGTTATTAACCAATACATTGAGTTAGATACCTATAACGTGCAGTGAAGGTAGTTAAACCCGTTAGTCTGACGCTAGGCGGTACGTTTACATACCTGGCAGATCTTACTGCCATTTCCGCCCGGGATGGAACCCAAGACGGCAATCGTCTGCTGCGCAGATCATAGCGGTCTGTTCATGCTGCCCTGGCTACGCGGCCGTGAAGGCGGCGAGCGCCGCTGCGACCACCGCTGGAGTCATCGTGCAGGTGGCGTCGCCGACCGAGAGCTCGATCCGCTGCACCGCCGGATCCGCAGTCGTCATCGCGTTCGGCCACGTCCAGATGCCCTGCTCAGCAGCGAGTTCGCGGGCTACCGCGGCGAACCGATCCGCGGTGACGGTGAGCAGCAGATGCATCATCGGCGTTTGCGGCGGGTCGGGAATGACCCGGATGCCTGGTACCTCGGCCAGTGCCGCCGCGATCGCCCTGGCATGCTCGAGGTACCCGGCCATCCGCGGCAGCCTGAGCGCCAGGCAGGTTAGCGCCGAGGCAGCGTTGGGCCAGAGCCCGAACAGCATGCCGCCCATCCGCTCCCGCCATTCGCGTACCTGCTCGACTATGTCGCGCGGGCCGGCGACGCAGCAGCCGGGCAGCGCGCCGATGCCCTTGTAGAACGAGACATAGACGGTGTCGAACAGCGCGGCGATCTTGGCAGGCTGGCAGCCGTATCCCGCCGCGGACTCCCACAACCTGGCGCCGTCCAGATGCACGGCCGCGCCGACCTCGCGCGCCCACTCGCACTGCGCGGCGAGTTCAGCCCACGGCGGCTGCTGGCCGCCGATGTCGCGCTGCGGCAGCTCGAGCAGCAGCGCCGCGACCGGCTCCGCGATGCTGGCCAGGTCCGCCACCGTAATCAGCCGGTTCGGATCTCCGGCCGGGCGGCCGAATAGCTGGTGCAGCCGCCGGAATGCCTGTCCCTCGTGCTGCTCCAGATGGCACATCGGGTGGAATGCGATGGTGCGGCTCCCGCGCCGGTCGGCGTGCACTCGGAGCACGGCCTGCTGCGCCATCGTGCCGCTCGGCATGAAAACGGCCGCGGGCTTGCCGAGCAGCTCGGAAATCTCGTCCTCGAGCGCGGCGACCACCCCGCCGGCGCCATACCGGTCGACCGCGCTGTCGGCGGGAATCGTCGCGAGCATGTCGGCGGCCGTGACCGGCCCGTGCCCGGCAAGGAACGTCGTGCACGCCTCGCGCAGGGCAGAGATCTCGGCGTCGTCGAGGGGCATGCCAGCAATTGTGCAGCCCGCCGCTCGCGAGGGACCAGGCAGGTCCGGCCGGTACGCCCGGTCGGGCCGCGTGGCCGTCCGAACCGGACTGGGTCAGGTTCACGTTCACCGCTCCGCCTGCGCGGGATTCATGACCGACAACACATTCCCCCGCTGGCGAGACCGAGCTCGAACACGCCGTCTCAGCCTTGTCGGAAGGCGCGTTAGTGCCGTTCAAGGAGCAGCCTTGCGGCCACGTTGCGGTCGCGCTGGCTCGTCTGGGGACGACGTGGGCGCGTTGGTGTCGTTCTATGAGCAGCTATGCGCCCACGTTGCGAGCGCGCTGGCCCGGCTCGGGACAACGTGGGCGCGTTGGTGTCGTTCTATGAGCAGCTATGCGCCCACGTTGCGAGCGCCTTTCGTGCTGGCTGGGCTCGGGAGGCGGAAGTTCATCATCGAGCTATGGCGGCGGCGATTCCGGCACGTAGTGGCGGCTGTCGTCGGCCGGGTCGACCCAGACTCGCATCAGGCGCTGATGCCCATGGAGTCGAGGACGAACGCGTGTACCTCGGCCTCGTAGGCGACATGCGCGAACCGGCCGGACGGCCCAGTGTGCGCTCCGGCACCCAGTTCCACGCGGAACAGGACAAGCGGCTCCGGCCGCGGCAAGCCGCCAGCCTGGTCTCTCTGGTCGGCCTGGCCGGCTGGGTCGGTCTGGCCGGCTGGGCCCGCCGGGCTGGCCGCCGCAGCGCCGGCGGGGGCCGTCGCGCGAAGCCTGGCCACCCACTTGGCGGCTCGTGCACGGCCACCCGCGGATCGAGCAGCGCGCCGGTCACCAGCAGCGGGGGCCTCGGCCCGGCGGGCGGGTTGTCGTACGGCGAGTACGACCTGATGCAGTCATAGTCGTCCGGATCGCGCGGGTCTCCCCACTCATCCCACTCGTTGATCGTCAGCGGGATCGACGGGTCAAGCATCGTCGTCACGCAGTCCACGAACGGCACCTCGGCCACCACGGCGCGCCACCGGTCCGGCCGCATCGAGTAGACCGCGCCCTGCAACAGGCCGCCCGCCGACAGCCCGCGCGAGACGACGTGGCTGCCGTCCACCAGTGAGGTGCCTTCCCTGGGAGACGACCCCCCGGAACCCCCCGCAGTGCCGTCCCGGGGGGACGACCCACCGGCCAGCCAGTCCGCGACGTCGATGAAGTCGGTGAAGGTGGTCCGCTTGGATCGCAGCCTGCCCTGCTGCCACCACGTCCTGCCGCGCTCACCGCCGCCGCGGATGTGCGCGATCGCGTAGACCACGCCCCGGTCGAGCAGGCTGGCGAGACCGACGTTGAACTCGGGATCCGAGCAGGACTCGTATGCTCCGTACCCGTAGAGCAGACACGGTGCCGAGCCGTCGAGCATGGTCGTTCGGGAGTAGGCCAGCGTCACCGGGATCGTCTCGCCGTCCCTGGCCCGTGCGCTGACCCGCTCGGTCGCGTACCGCCGCGGGTCGTAGCCGGGAACTTCCTGCCGCTTGAGCAACCCGCGTCGTCCGGTCGCCAGGTCAAGCCGATACCACGCGGGCGGCTCGATCAGCGACTGCTCGGCCACGATGACGGACCCGGCCTCGTAGTCCTCGGCATGCTCCACGCTGATCGAGCCCGCGACCGGCCCGGCGTTTACCTCGATCGCCTGCCCGCCGTCGAGATCGGTGATGGCGAGCAACTGGTTCCCGCCGCGGCGCAACGTCAGCAGCAGCCGGTCACCGATCACGTCGCAGCTCAGCAGCCGGGTATCCGGGCGAGCGGGGGCGATCAGCGCGCAGTCGACCGGCGCCCAGTTCGCGGCGCCTGGCGCGTCGGCCGGCGCCCGCATCAGGGTGAACTCGGGCTCGGTGTCGTCGGTCACGACGTAGAGCCAGCCGGCGCCCCCAGCGCCCCCGGCGCCCCCAGCGCCCTCAGCGCCCCCAGCGGCCCATCTCGCGTGATCCACCCAGTACTCGACGCCGCGTTGCCGGGGTCTGACCAGGATCGGCCCAGCAAGCGGATCAGCCAGCGGGATCAGCATGACTTCGGTCGTGTCCCGGCAGGCCGAGGTGATCACGGCGAACTGCCCGCTCCGGGAGGCGCTCAGCAAGATCTCGTACCTGGCGTCGGTCTCGGTGAACAGCAGCACATCGTCCGCCGCCGACCCGCCCACCGTGTGCCGCCATACCTCGAACGGCCGGTTCAGCCCGTCTGGCACGAGATAGAACAGGTAACGCGAGTCGGCGGACCACGCGACGCCCGGATAGGTCCGCTCGATCACATCCGGCAGATCCTCGCCGGTCCCCAGGTCCCTGATCCGTAGCCGGTAGATCTCGGCGCCGCTGGTGTCGGCCGACCAGGCGAGCAGCGCGCCGTCTGGGCTGGGCTGGCGGGCGCCGAGATCTACGTAGCCGGTCTCCGCGCCGATGATGTTCTCGTCTAGGAGCAGTTGCTCGCCAGATTCTTCCGATTCTGATCTAAGAAACTGAAAATTCTCGCTTCCGTGTGGTGTCCTGGTGCGGTAGATATAGCCCGATAGGGGCCATCCGACCGAGTCATCGGCCCGGTCGGGGATCCGGCCGGCCGACTCAGCGGAGAGCCGGCCGGTCAGGTCGGCGAGTCGTGCGGCGTGCGCGTCGTAGTAGGCGCGCTCCGCGGCGAGGTAGTCGCGGAGCGCGGGCTGCTCGTGGTCGCGCATCCACGCGTAGTCGTCGGTCTCGGTGGCTCCGTGCAGGTTCCTGACCGACGGACGCCGCGGAGCGACTGGCGGCACGCGCGGCACGTTCGGCACACGCGGCTGGCCGTCGGATCCAGGCATAGCGACAGACTCTATCGTGCAGACGGTATATTACAGTTATTTTAGCTTAAACAGGGTGAACATCTCAGAATTATTACGGTTGCTGACTGTGCCGGCATAACTCCGGACAGCCCTCATACTGCATAGAGTCGCGCGGACCACCAAGGTGGCCGGACCCGCCTGACGAAGGAGAACCCCCATGCTCCGATCGAACTCCCGACCGCGACCGCGGCTGCGGCTGCGGCTGGTCGCGGCCGGCCTCGCGCTCTGCGGCGGCCTGGCGGCGGCCGCGCCCGCGCTGGCTGCCACCGGCTCGCCGGCGAGCCGGCTCGCGCTCTCCGGCGCCAAGCTCGGACCGTCCACCCTCGTGGTCGGATCGCAAGGCGCCGTCGACACCCTGAACCCGTTTAACGGCTTCACCAGCCTGGACTTCGAGGTCTACGGCAACATCTACGACGGCCTGATGGACTACGGCCAGCTCGACTATTCGGGCACGCCCAGGCTGGCTACGTCATGGTCGCATTCCAAGGACGGCCTGACCTGGACCTACCACATCAGGAAGGGTGTCAAGTGGTCCGATGGCGTGCCGCTGACCGCGGCCGACGTGGCCTACACCTTCACCAGGGACACCCAGCCAGGCTCGGTGGAGCAGGCGGACAACTCGGCCTACGTCGGGACCATCACCAGCGCCGTCGCTACCGGCCCCTACACCGTGGTGATGAAGGTCAGCAGCCCGTCTCCGGTGATGAACAGGCTGATCGTGCCGATCTTGCCCAAGCACATCTGGGAGCACGTCAGCGAGAAGCAGGTGTCCACCTTCCAGAACACCAGCCCAGTCGGCTCAGGGCCGTTCATCGTGACGAGCTTCCACGTCAACCAGTCGGTCTCGCTGAAGGCGAACCCGAACTATTGGGGCGGCAAGCCAGGCATCTCCAAGCTGGTCTTCCAGAAGTACACCAACCCGAGCGCCGAGGCGATCGACCTGCGCAACGGCCGGATCGGCTTCGCCGAGGACCTCACCACGGAGCTGTTCAAGTCCCTGCAGGGCGCCCCGGGCGTCACGCTGAACAACGCCCCGTCCGGTAACTGGGACGAACTCGCGTTCAACAACGGCGCGGCCACCGTGAGCAACAAGAAGATCGGCAACGGCAACCCCGCGCTGCTCGACATCAACGTCAGGCACGCGATCAGTTACTCGATGAACCTGCCGGAACTCGTCAGCAAGATCTTCCTGGGCTACGCGACGCCGGGCACCACGATCATCCCGCCGATCTACCCGGAGTTCCACTACAGCCCACCGGCGTCGACGGCCTACCACTTTGACCCGGCCAAGGCCGAGCAGATCCTCAACGCCGACGGCTGGAAGATGGGGCCGAAGGGGATCAGGGTGAAGAACGGCAAGCAGCTAAACCTGCGGCTGTTCCTGCGGTCAGATTCCGCCACGGAGGTCCAGGCTGGCCAGTTCATCAAGGGCTGGCTGAACGCGATCGGCGTGGGTGTCTCGGTCACCTCAATGTCGGACAGCACGCTCACCCAGGACATCGGCAACGGCGACTACGACATGTTCATCTGGGGCTGGGGCGTCGAGCCGAACCCCGACTTCGAGCTGTCGGTGTTCACCTGCGGCCAGCGCTCGTCGGGCAGTCCGCCCAACTACACGCCAGGCTGGTCGGACAGCTTCTACTGCAACAAGACCTACGACAGGCTGTATCACGAGCAGCAGACGCTCGACGGCCCCGCCAGGGCCAAGGTCGTCAAGCAGATGCAGCAGATGCTCTACACCAACGACCCGTACTCGCTGCTCTATTACTACAACGACACCCAGGCCTACCGGAGCGACCAGTTCACCGGCTTCGCCCCGCAGCCGAACAAGCCGAACGGTCTGCTGCTGTTCCAGGAGGTCTCCTGGTGGAGCTACCGCTGCATCAGGCCGGTCGGCACCAACCCGTCCCTGACCGACAAGAACATCGGCTGCGCCCATGAGACCGGCGCCGTCGCCCAGCCGGTGGTCAGCTCGGGTTCGGGCATCAGCGGCGGGGTGATCGGCGGGATCGTGGTCGCCGTCGTGGTGCTCGCGGGCGGCGGGCTGTTCCTGGCCAGGCGCAGGTCGGTGACGACCGCGGACGAGCGGGAGTAACGCGTGGCGGGAGCCATGCTCGAAGGTGCACTCGCCGCGGCGCACGAGCGCCGCGGCGAGAGTGCCCAGCGAGGCAGCACGGGGCTAGCGCGCACTCTCGTGATCAAGATTGGCAGCGCGACCGTGACGCTGGTGTTCGTGCTCGTGTTCAACTTCTTCCTGTTCCGCGTTCTCCCCGCAGACCCCGCTCGCAACCTGGCCCGCGGCGGCACGCTCACCGCCCAGCAGATGGCGGCGATCAACAGGACATTCGGTATCGGGCTGCCGTTGCCGCAGCAGTTCTGGAACTACCTGGTCCAGACCCTGCACGGACACCTCGGCCAGTCGTTCGAGAGTCAGCTCCCGGTGTCTCAGGTCATCGGCTCGGCGATCTGGCCGACCGTTCTGCTGGTCGGAAGCTCGACGATTCTGTCCACAGTGATCGGCGTGTGGATGGGCATCCGCGCGGGCTGGCACCGCGGCGGCAGGTTCGACACAATATCCACGGGCATCAACAACACCTTGTACGCAATGCCGGACTTCTGGCTGGGCATGGTACTTCTGATCGCCTTCGCCTCGCACTGGGCGATCTTCCCGGCTAGCGGCATGAGTAGTTCGGTCGGCTCCACCGGGCTGGCCGGGGTCGGCGATGTCCTGTGGCACCTGGCGCTTCCTTGCATCGTGCTCACCCTCGTCTACCTGGCCGAGTACTCGCTCGTGATGCGCTCGTCGCTGATCGACGAACTCGGCAACGACTACCTGCAGACGGCCAGGGCCAAGGGACTGCGAGACTCGGCGGTCAGGCGGCATCATGCGGTACCCAACGCCCTGCTGCCGTCGATCACCTTGATCATGCTGAACCTGGGATTCGTTATCTCCGGCGCCATCACCACCGAGACCGTCTTTTCCTGGCCCGGCCTCGGACTGCTGACCTACCACGCGCTGAACTATCCGGACTACCCGGTGCTTGAGGGCGCGTTCCTGCTCTTCTCGGCCGCGGTGATCTGCGCGAACCTGATCGCCGACCTGCTCCTGACCGTGCTCGACCCGCGGGTGAGGCAGGCATGAGCGCGCCGGCCCAGACCGCGGCACCGCCGCCGGCCGAAAAGGTCAGTCCGGGCGGGCAGATCGCACGCAACCGGCGGCGCCGTGCGCTGGCAAGGTTCTGGCGGCAGTACCGCAAGGACCGCAATGGCATGATCGGCCTGGCGATCCTCGTCCTGATGATCGCGATCGCGCTAGCCGCGCCGCTGCTGGCGGGCACACGCGGGCTGAACCCGATCTACGCCACTGCGTCGCCGAACGCCGGGCCGAGCTGGCACTATCCGCTCGGCACCGACAACAACGGCCTGTCCGTGCTGACCGAGCTGATCTGGGGATCGCGGATCTCGCTGCTGATCGGCCTCACCGCCACGCTGCTGTCCATGGTGATCGGCGCGCTGTTCGGGATCGTGGCCGGCCACTTCGGCAAGCTGACCGACAACCTGCTGATGCGGTTCACCGACTGGTTCCTCGTCATCCCGTTCCTGCCGCTGGCGATCGTCTTGGCCAGGACCTACGGGAAGTCGCTGCTCGTGATCATTATCGTCATCGGGATCACGTCGTGGCCCGGCACCGCCAGGATCATCCGGGCTCAGGCACTTGCCGTGGAGACCAGGCCGTACCTGGAGCGCGCCCGAGCGCTGGGCGCCGGGCACTGGCACCAGATGACCAAGCATGTGCTGCCCAACGTGATGCCGTTGCTGCTCGCCAACACGATCCTGACCGTGGCCGGGACGATCTTGTCGGAGACCACGCTGTCGTTCCTGGGCCTCGGCGATCCGACCAGGGCGTCCTGGGGCGAGATGCTGAACCAGGGATTCACCTCGGGCGGAATGCTTGCGGGCAACCAGCTCTGGCTGATCGCTCCCGGTGTCGCGGTGATCCTGGTGGTGATGGCCTTCACCCTGGTAGGCCACGCGCTCGAGTCCGTGCTCGACCCGAAGCTGCGGGACCGCTGATGGCATCTGGACCCCGGGAGCGCCGGTGACACTGCTCGAGCTACGTGACCTCGCGATCACGTACCGGACGCAGGACGGGCCGGTTCCGGCCGTCCGTGGCGTCAGTCTCGCGCTCGAGGCCGGCCAAACGCTCGGGCTGGCCGGTGAGTCCGGCTGCGGCAAGTCGACTATCGCCGCGTCGATCCTCCGGCTGCTGCCTGTCTCGGCCAAGGTCAGCGGACAGATCCTGTTCAATGGCGAGGACATCCTCACCATGAGCTGGGGCAAGCTGCGGGCGGTCCGGTGGGCGGGCGCGTCGATCATCTTCCAGGGGGCGATGCACTCGCTGAACCCGGTGCAGCGGATCGGCAACCAGATCGCTGAGCCGATCCTGCTGCACTCGCCGACCGTAACGGCCAAGGATGCCACCGCCAGGGTTGCCGACCTGCTCGCGCACGTCGGCCTGCCCGCCGACCGCGCGTACAGCTATCCGCACGAGCTGTCGGGCGGGCAGAAGCAGCGGGTGATGATCGCGATGGCGCTCGCCTGCGAGCCGAACTTGATCATCGCCGACGAGCCGACGACCGCGCTCGACGTGATGATCCAGGCCCAGGTGCTGAAGCTGATCGGCGACCTGGTCACCGAGACCGGCGTCGGGCTGATCATGATCAGCCACGACCTGTCCGTGCTCTCGGCGACCTGCCAGCGGCTCGCCGTCATGTACGCGGGCAAGATCGTCGAGCAAGGCCCCTCGCACGAGGTCTTCACCGACGCCAGGCATCCCTATGCCGAGGCACTGGCCTGGGCGTTCCCGATCATCGGCGATATCAGGACGAGGATGAGCCCGCGCGGGCTGCCTGGCGACCCGCCCGACCCGGCCGACGTGCCGCCGGGATGCAGCTTCCACCCCAGGTGCGCGGTCGCCCAGCCCCAGTGCTCGACCAGGGAGATGGAGCTGTGGGCAGCAGGCGATGGCCGCGTCGCCGCCTGCGTCCGGGTACTGCCGGGCAGCACGGACGAGGCAGTCGCATGAGCATGCGCGAGGGCCAACCCAGCGAGGTCGAGGAGCGAGCGGGAGCGACCTCACCTGTGCTGTCGGCCGACGGGGTGCGGGTGAGGTTTGCCGGGCGGGGCAGGCGCCGGGCAGCCGCGACCGCGGTGGACGGCGTGAACCTGGACATCGCGCCAGGCGAGATCCTCGCGCTGGTCGGTGAGTCGGGATGCGGGAAGACCACACTGGCCAGAACCATGCTCGGGCTCGAGCGGCCGACCGACGGGCAGGTCAGGTTCGCCGGGCAGCCGCTGTCGTACCGGTCGCGGGCATTGCGCGGTTACCGGCGCAGCGTGCAACTCGTGCTGCAGGACCCGACCGGCTCGCTGAACCCGCGGCACACCGTGTATGAGGCGGTCGCGGAGGGCGTGCGGATCCACCGGCTGGACAACGAGGAGGCCAGGGTCGCGGATGCGCTCGCCAGGTGCGGCATGCGGCCGCCCGAGCGGTTCTTCCAGCGCTACCCGCATGAGCTGTCCGGCGGGCAGCGGCAG
Source organism: uncultured Actinomycetota bacterium (assembly GCA_963720595.1). GTDB lineage: Bacteria > Actinomycetota > Actinomycetes > Streptosporangiales > Streptosporangiaceae > Chersky-822. The sequence goes on from CAVRFY010000003.1 coordinate 242,359, forward strand.
CGCGTCGTCATCGCCGGGGCGCTGGTGCTCGAGCCGAGCGTACTGGTCGCCGACGAGCCGGTCGCCTCGCTGGATGCTTCTGTCCGCGGCGAGATCCTGTCGCTGCTGCTCCGGCTGCGCGACGACCTCGGGCTGGCAGCGCTGGTCGTGACGCACGACCTCGGCCTCGCGTGGAACATCGCGGACCGGCTGGCCGTGATGTACCTGGGGCGGATCGTCGAGGTCGGCACGCCCGAGCAGGTGTTCGCCGACCCACGACACCCCTATACCAGGGCGCTGATGTCAGTACTGCCCGAGTCGCCGATCGAGCCGATCGTGCTCGCGGGCGAGCCACCCGACCCGACCAGAATTCCACCCGGCTGCCGGTTCCACCCGCGCTGCCCCGAACTTGCCTCGGGCGCGGCCGCCGCGGCGGGGGTCGCCGACCGGTGCACGAGGACCACGCTGCCGGTCCTGCCGGCCGCGGGTGGCGATCTCGTCGCCTGTCACCTGGCCGAAGCCCGCCTCGCTCAGGCGAACGCCGACTCGGGCGCCTGAGGACAGCCGGCCGGACTAAGCGTTCACGTAAGGCCCAGAGGGTCAATCTCGCGGCAATTCCGGTATATGCGTACGTCGCCGATCGCGAGCAAATACCCTGATGGGGACTCGGCACGACTGCGGCCCGCTCATTCCGGCGGCGGCTAGAACGGCATGACGGCAGCGATCAGAGTGGCAGCCCGGCGACGACCCGGAGGTTTCACCAGTGTCCACTCACCATGGCGGGCCAAGGGCACGCACGCGCGCGATCGCGTTGTTGGCCGCGGGAATGGCCGGAGTCGCTGGTCTGGCCATGGCCAGTACGGCGGATGCCGAGCCGCCGCCACTTCGCCATGGCACCCCGCCGCCGCCACTTCGCAATAGCGCCAAGCCGCCGCGGCTCGGCGTCCAGCCGTCGCCACTTGGCCGCGCCGCCCAGCGCTCGCCAATCCGGCATGTTGTCGTGCTCTACCTCGAGAACCATTCCTTCGACAATCTTCTCGGGTACTGGTGCAACCACAACCCGGGCCGGTGCCCCGACGGGGGGATGCCGCACTCGGTCACCCTCTCGGACAACAGCGTGGTAACCCCCGGGGTGGCACCGGACATCGTGCCGGCCGTGGCGCACACCGTGGCCGCGCAGCAGGCAGCCATCAACGGCGGGAGCATGGACGGCTGGCAGAACGTGCCGGGATGTAATGCCCAGACGGGCTATGCCTGCATCAGCGGCTACCAGCCCGCGCAGGTACCCAACATGGTCAGGCTGGCGCGCCGGTTCTCCATCAGTGACCGGACGTTCTCGATGGCCAACAGCCCGTCCTGGGGTGGCCATTTGTATGCGGTGATGGGCGGGCTGGACGGCTTCCTGGGCGACAATCCCATGCGCGCCCAGGGTGTGACCCCTGGACCGGGGTGGGGCTGCGACTCCCGGCGCGTAACGCCGTGGAAGTCACCTGGCGGCACGATCAAGCAGGTGCCAAGCTGCATCCCTGACTTTTCACTCGGGCTGCCGCACGGGGGCGCCTTCAGGGCCACGCCTGCCAGGCATGCGCCGACCATCCTGGACCGCCTGGACGGGGCCGGCCTGACGTGGCGCCTCTACGGGCAGCCGATGCCAGGTCAGGGCCGCGCGGCCACGGCCCTTGGTTACAGCTGGGATGTCTGCCCGTCCTTCGCGGAGTGCCTGTACACCCATCAGAAGGCGAACAACGTCCCGAGCTCGACATTCGTCCGGGCCGCGCGGTCCGGCAACCTGCCGAACTTCGCCCTGATCACACCGGGCGGCGCGAACGCCGTAGCCAGCGAGCACAACGGGTTCTCCATGACGGTCGGCGACGATTGGCTGGGTCAGGTCGCGACTGCCGTCATGCACGGGCCGGAGTGGCGATCCACCGCCTTGTTCATCACCTGGGATGATTGCGGCTGCTTCTACGACCAGGTCACGCCGGGCGTCAATCCGGACGGAACACCGCAGGGACCGCGCACGCCCCTGATTATCGTCAGCCCGTACGCCAAGCCCGGTTACACCGACACGAGCGCGACGACATTCGCCGGAATCCTTGCCTATGCCGAGCACACCTTTGGCCTGGCTCCGCTCGGCCTGAACGACGCGAAGGCGTACCCGTTCAGCCAGGCGTTCAACTACCGTCAGGCGCCGCTCGCGCCTGCCACCATGGTCAACCGGCCGTGGCCGCCTGATGCCTATCACGTCAACATGCGGGAAGCCAGGCAAGACACCTAGGGCGGGTTGCCAAGACCGAGTTGATCATGTTGTGGCGCCTGCCTGGCGCGCTGCCCGCTTAAGCATCGCCCCGCCCATCTCCCCTGCCCCGGAGTTCATGATCACGGTGGGTTTCCTACCGCATGCGAGAGAACCCCACCGTGATCATGAAGTCTGGCCCTCGCACCCTCATCGGGCGGCCGCCATCAGCTCGCAGAAGTCGCGAACAGGCCCGCCGCATCGCGGACCAGTGGCCGCCTCGAGGTGGCACTGGACGGCGAACACCGGCGCGTCAAGCAGCCGCAGCCCCTCGACGACCCCGTCGTTCAGGTTCACGTGCGTCACCTAGGCAAGCCCGAACTCGGTCTCGGAGCTGATCGTGGACGGGCTGGCATCGCCGACTGCCGCGCAGATCAAGTGCCTGCCTCTGCATAGGTCACCCTGCCAGCGCGGCTGCGGAGACGAAGTCCCTGACGGCCGCCATGACCTCAGCGGGTTGCTCGGAGTGCGGATTGTGACCTGCGCGCTCGATGATCTGGAGCCGCGCGCCGGGGATTCCGGCCGCCAGCTCGCGCTGATGTTCTGGCGGGAAGATGAAGTCATCCCGTCCCGCCAGTACCAGCGTCGGGACCGTAATCTGGCCGAGGCGGTCCATGACCGTCCAGTCCTTGAGCAAATGGCGGCCGGCGAAGATCATTGCCTCCGGCCGCATCTTCGATCGCCACTCACCGCGGACCAGGTCGCGGGCTGTCAGCCGCAGGCTGGGGTGATAGGAGTAGGCAGACCCGATCCGCATGAGGATCGGGAGCATCTCATGTGGCGCGAACTCGCCGTTGAACCAGTGCCGGACCAGTTCCACTTTCTTGGGGCTCCAGCCACGCTTGGCGAGCAGGTCGGCGGCGTTCTGTTGCGACCAGCGACTGTCGCCGCCGGTGTCGAGCAGCATGAGGCGCGACAGGCTGTCTGGATAGCGCAGCGCATACTCGAGCGCCACCTGCCCGCCGAAGGAATGGCCGAGCACCGCCCAACGCTCGAAGCCCAGCTTCTGCCGCAGCTCATCGGCATCGGCCGTCAGATTCTCCCAGGTCATGCTCGAGACCGGCGCGCCCTCTGAGCGCCCGTTGCAGCGGTGGTCGTAGAAGATCACGGTGAACTGATCCGCGCACTGACGGAACGGCAGCATCGTCCAGTGGTCGGCGCCCGGCCCGCCGTGCATGAGCAGCAACGGGTATCCGTGTCCGACGACCTCAACGAAGAGGGATACGTCTCGAATCTTCATCAGGCACCTCCCCTGCGCGAACCCTTGCTCGCCTGGCGGTCTCGAACCGGCCCGGCAACGGCAACACCTTCGGTCTCCACGCTCTCGCTCGGGAACATTTGAGGCCAGAGCCGTCCGGCCCGCAGACGCGAGGTCTTTGGCCCCATCGCGGTTCGCGGGAAATTGTGTTGCGCGCCGAAATGCCGGCTGATAGCGTCAGCCGGTCCCCCCAATCGAAGGGCTACCCTGCTATGAGCAATATTCACGCGTCGCTGTCGTGGCGGCCGCTGGCCACCGCCGACCGGCCGGCTCTGGCGGAACTGGCGGCCGCGTGCCTGGCCGCCGACGGCGGACAGCCCTTCGCAGCAAGCCCGGAGTTCCTGAACCAGCGCTACCTGGAAAACGCCCAGACCCTGGCGGGCTTCGACGGCGGCGTGCTGGTCTGCGCGGCCTCGCTGCGCAGGCTGCCGGGTGCCGGGCGCGGAGTCGCGGTGACGACCGGACTGGTTCACCCGGCCTGGCGCCGCCGGGGCATCGGCGGGTACGCGCTGGAATGGGCCAACGGCACGGCGGGCGGGGACGGAGTGAGCGCCGAGACGGAGGCACTCGGTGACGGCGCTCATGCGCTGTATCTGAGCAAAGGGCTGGCTCAGGTCTTCGCCGAGGATGTGATGCAGCTCGCCGCAGCACGGCAGCCACCGCAGGTCCCCTCGCCAGCCGGGCTAGTTCTGTCGCAATGGGACCAGGCCGGCCCGGCGCGGTTTCACGCTGTCTATGCCGCGGCGTTCAGGGAGCGGCCAGGATTTCCCGGCTGGCCGCAAGCGCAATGGGTCGAGTGGATCAGCGACGAGGACTTCCGCGCCGAATACACGCTGCTGGCCACGGCAAGCGGCACCGATGCCGGGTTCGTCGTCGGGGCGGCAACCGGCTGGATCGTGCAGATGGGCGTGATCCCGCAGGCCAGAGGCCAGAACCTCGGAGTGAGCCTGATCACCGAGGCGGTGCGCCGCATGCGGGTCGCAGGCGAGACAACCATCACTCTCAACGTCAATGTCGATAACCCGCACGCCACCGCGCTGTACCGCAGGCTCGGCTTCACCAAGACCGGCCGCCGCGCGAGGTACCAGGCTCGCTGATCAGCGTCATAGGACCTAGCACTAGAAGGGCCGTGCATCCTGCGGGCATTTATCCAGAGGCGCCCCGGGCGCGTGACTGAAATAGTTGGTCCGTGCAACCCCGCGTGGTCAGATACAGCGAGCGGCCAGAACTGTGGGACCGGATCAGCGGTCTGACGGATGAAGTCTGGCCGGAGTACAACCAGCACGGCCAGACGCTCAACCACTACTGGGGCCAACTATTCGAGGTCTTCCCCGATTGGCAGTTCGTCCTGTACGACGCCGGCGATGACGTGGTCCTGGCGGAGGGGAACACGATCCCGATCGCCTGGGACGGCACCGACGACGGCCTGGGCCCGGGCATCGACGCCACCGTCACCGCCGGGTTCGCCTTGCATGCGGCCGGCGGGCAGCCCACGGCCGTCAGCGCGCTGGCCGCCAAGGTCCCGCGGCGTCACCAGGGCCTGCACCTGTCGGGCACGCTGCTGCAGGCGATGTCGGGCCTGGCGCGCGACGAGGAGATCGCGCATCTCGTCGCGCCGGTCCGCCCCAATCTGAAGGACCGCTATCCCACCATTCCGATCGAACGCTATGCCCGCTGGGCCCGTGCGGATGGATCGCCGTTCGACCCCTGGGTCCGCGTGCATACGCGGCTCGGCGCCCGCATCGGACCGGTGATTCCCCGCTCGTTGCGCATCACCGGCACCGTCGCGGAATGGGAGTCCTGGACGAGCATGGCCTTCCCCGAGACCGGTGATTACGTCTTCCCCGACGGGCTGGCTACCGTGCGCATCGATCGCGATGCAGACGTCGGCGAGTACTGGGAACCCAACATCTGGATCGTGCACCCGCCCATCGGCGCCGGGCGGGGGTGACGCCAGGGCCGGCTACCCCCTCCTCCGGCCCCGTTCGCGGCTTGTCAGAGCCGCCGGCGGCCCTGAGCAGCTCCCTGACCTGGTCGGCAGGCAGGCCGCGGGAGCAGTTGCCGTCCCGGCCCGTCACCGTCGGCGCCGCGAGCAAGCTGTTCAGCACCGCTTCCTCGGTGGCCTCGACGACCGCGGCGAAGAACGGATCCAGCCCGCGCCCGGTCACTTGCCCCGCGCTCGGCCCGGCCGCACCGCGCGGCGCGCGCAAGCCGGTCGCCAGCCCCAGGAAGATCTCGCCGCTGCCGTGGTTCCCAGTCGAGCCGGTCCTGGCCAGCCCGAGACCGGCGCGCCTGGCCAGCCGGATACACGCGGCCGAGTCGAGCGGCGCGTCGGTCACCGCGATCACGATGCACGATCCGGCGGGCGGCGGCGCGGCCGCGGGGTCCGTTGCCGCCGGCAGCATCCTGCCGACCGGCACCCCGTCGATGGTCAGGCGCTCCTGTTCGCCGAAGTTCGACATCACGAGCACCCCCACTACGTGCCCGGAGGGGGTGAGCCGCGAGGCCGAGCCGATGCCGCCCTTGAAGCCGAGGCAACTCATCCCGGTCCCCGACCCGACCGCTCCCTCGGCCGGAGCCAGGCCGCCGATGCCGGCCCTGGCCGCGTCGAGCGCCGACTGCACGTCGCCCTGGCCGACCTGCATCCGCCGCGACTCGGACAGGAAGCTGTCATCGCACTCGGCGACGACCGGGATGATCACGTCGTCGACGCCGATGGCCGGATCCTCGGCCATCAGCAGCTCGCAGGCCGCGTCATACACCCGGCCCACCTGCATGGTCGACGTCAGGAATACCGGCGTCTCGACTAGGCCCCACTCGGCCGCGGACAGGAAGCCGGTGCACTCCCCGGCGCCGTTCAGCACCGCTCCGCCGGCCGGAACCGGGCTGCGGAACATGTTGCCGCCGATGTCGATCACGGTCACGCCAGTGCGAGCCACGCCGCGGCCCGCCGGAGGCGGCGGCTCGTCCCGCCAGACCGTGGCGTGCCCGACACCGACGCCGGGGACATCCACTATTGATGCGGTCTGCCCGCTTGGCAGATTACCTATCCTTAGGCCGAGATCGGCTACCCGAGTCACCCGACGATCATCGCCGATCGGGCTGGCGTACGGCCGGCTGGCCCAATGTTCCCGGCGCGCAACTGCCTGCGCCCGCATGCGAGGAGTGCTGCCCGATGATGACCGCTGGCCTGGCCGGGCTGCCCGTCGTGTGGAGCGAGGACTGCCTGCGGCATGAGCCGGCTGGCGAGGTGTGGCTCGGCGTCTGGGAACCGGGGACAGAGGTACCGGAGCGGGCCAGCGTGCTGCTCGCGGCGCTGACCGCTGCCGGAGCCGCGGTGACCGGCGCCCGGCCGCATGCCGACGAGCGCACTCCTCGCCGTGCACGACGCCGAGCTTGTCGAGCACCTGGCGAGCGTCTGGGCGCAATGGGAGGCCGGCGGATACGTCCGCGACTACGGGCGGACCAGGGTCGTTCCCTACGTGTTTCCCACCCAAGGGCTGCTCGCGGGACTGCCGATGCGCTCGCCGATTGCGACGCACGGGCGGGCCGGCCGGTTCTGCTACGACACGATGACGCTGGTCGGGCCGGGTAGCTGGGCGGCGATCAGGGCCGCCGCCGATGCCGCGCTGACCGCCGCGGACCTGGTCGCCGGCGGAGCCCGGCTCGCCTACGCCCTGTGCCGGCCGCCGGGTCATCACGCCGGACCAGGCGCGTACGGCGGGTCCTGCTACCTGAACAACGCCGCCATCGCGGCTCAGGCCCTGCGTGCCTCGGGCGCCGGGCGGGTGGCGGTGATCGACATCGACGCGCACCACGGCAACGGCACTCAGGCGATCTTCTACGACCGGCCCGACGTCTACTACGGCAGCCTGCATGTCGATCCCGGGGCCGGTTGGTTCCCGCACTATGTCGGTTACGCCGACGAGCGGGGCGCAGGCGAGGGGGCAGGCGCCAACCGGAACCTGCCGCTCGCGCCCGGCACCGGCGACGACGGCTGGCTCGCCGCGCTCGAGGTGCTCTGCGCCGACGTCCGCGGGCGCGGCGCCGACGCGATCGTCGTCTCGCTTGGCGTCGATGCTGCCGCCGCCGATCCGGAGAGCCCGCTCCAGGTCAGCGCCGACGGCTACCGGCGGGCCGGCGAACTGATCGGCGCGCTCGGGCCGGTCGTAGCCGTCCAGGAAGGCGGCTACGACCTGCCGTCGCTCGGCGGGCTCGTCGTCGCCGCGCTCGGCGGCCTCGCCGGTCTCGGCGGGCTCGGCGGGCTCGGCGGGCCCGGCGGGCTCGGCGGGACGTGAACGCGCTACTCGCCCTGGCCGCATCGGTGCTCTGGGGCTCGTCCGACTTCGGCGGCGGCCTGATGTCGCGGCGGCTGCACCCGTCGGCCGCCGTGCTGATCTCCCAGGCCATCGCGCTGGCCGGCCTGCTCGCGGCACTGCCGTTCTTCGCTGTGCCTGGAGGCTGGTACCTCCTGGTCGCAGCCATCGCCGGCGTGGTCGCGACGCTATCGCTGGCCAGCTTCTACCGGGCGATGGCTGACGCGCCGCTGTCCCTGGTCGCACCGATCACCGCCGCAGGAACCTGCATCCCGGTCCTGGTCGGGCTGGCCAGGGGCGAGCACCTGAGCGCGCTGCAAGGCGCCGGGATCGGCGTCACGCTGATCGGGGTGATCCTGGCCTGCGGACCAGAATTCCGCGGCGGGGTGCATGTCAGGCGCCAGGCGGTGATCTTCGCGGTCCTGGCTGCCGGGGGATTCGGCATCGCCTACACGCTGCTGGCGCTCGCGGCCGGGGACGGCAGCCTGTACGGGACGCTGCTGCTGCAGCGGATCGGCGGGCTTGTGGTGCTCGCCCCGATCGTCCTGCGCGGGCGGATCCTCGCCGCGATCAGGCTCACCGCCAGGCGGCTCGCCGCGCTCGCCGCGATCGGGGTCTCCGACCTCGTGGCCAACGGCTCGTACGCGCTGGCCGCCAGCCGCGGCAACCTCGCGATCGCCGCCGTGCTCGCCTCGCTCTACCCGGTCGTGACCGCGCTGCTGGCCCGCGGCATCCTGGCCGAGCGGCTGCGTCCGGTGCAGTCCATGGGCGTCGTCGCCGCGCTCGGCGGCGTGCTCCTGCTGAGTTCCTAGAGCCAGGATCCTAGAACCAGGTTCTAGAGCCAGCTCTTGCGCTTGAAGACGAAGAAGAGGCTGACGGACGCGACCGCCATGATCGCCACCGCGTCCAGCAGCCCGAACCGTCTGCCGAAACCGAAATATGGGACGTTCATGCCGTAAAAGCCGGTCACGAGCGTCGGCACCGCGATGATCGCCGCCCAGCTCGTGACCTGCTTGCTGATCACGTTCATCCGGTTCGCCTGGACGGTCAGGTGTGTCTCGAGGACCGTGGTGACCAGGTCGCGCAGGCCCTCGGTCCACTCGGCGGCTCGCAGGACGTGGTCGTACACGTCCTGGTAGTACGGCATCAGCACGTCGTCAACGACGCCCAGGTCCCGCCTGAGTAGCGCGTTGACGACTTCGCGCATCGGCAGCACGACCCGGCGCAGCAGGACCAGGCTCTTGCGCATCTCGAAGCTGCGCCGCTGGACGTTCCCCTGCTCGCGGGGGTTGTCGGAGAAGACCTGATCCTCGACCGCGTCAATCTGCTCATCGAGCGCCTGCACGGTGGCGAAGTACCCGTCCACGATGTTGTCCAGCAGGCCATGCAGCAGGTAGCCGACGCCCTGCTTGGCCAGGTCAGGGCTTCCGTCCCAGTAGTTGACCACCGTGCCGATGTCCAGGCCGTCGTCCTTGCGGACGGTGATGAGCGCGCGCTTGGTGACGAACGCCGCTAGCTCGCTGGTCGAGAGCTCACCGCTTTCCTCGTTCAGGTGCACCGCGTACGCGGTCAGGAACAGGTAGCTCTGGTACCGATCGAGCTTGGTGCGCTCGTGCTCGTGCACAGCGTCCTCGATCGCCAGCGGATGCAGCCCGAATTCGTCGCTCAGCACCGCCAGGTCCGCACGGTCCGGATCGTGCAGGTCCAGCCAGACGATCGTCGACTCCTGCTGGAGGTAGTCGCTGATATCGGCGACCGGAAAGCCCTCGGCGACGAGCGCGCCGTCACGGTACACGCGGGTGCGGGCCGGGCACTTGGTCGGCGTGGACTGGCTGACGGTGGCGGCGGCAGCGGCCGCCGGGTCGTCGCCGCGGAAGGTCACCCGGCCTGCGGCACTCATGTCATCCACCTCGCTGCCGATCTTGAAGGAACGATGCGCCAGCGTACCCCCTTGTCAGGCTAGGCGGCGGCGGCTGATCCGCCAGCAGCTGTAACCGGCCAGCGCCGCGGCCAAGGCCAGGAAGATCACGGTCTCGTACCACTGGAAGGCCCAGTATCGGCCCGCCGGCTGGTAGGTCACCGCGACCTTGACGCCATGCCTTGCCAGGCAGTCAGGGAATGCCGACGGTCCGCCGCTCCTGCCGATCATGCACGCCGAAGGTACCCGGCTGACCGCGCGGCCTGCCGCGTTGACGGCGTGGCTGGACAGGATCCAGCCACCGGAACTGCTGGCGGCGGTCAGGATCAGGGAATTGCCAGACTGCGCCAGGGTGCCGATTGACACCCGGCCGAGCGCCAGCACCGTGTGGACGGGCTCGATCAGGTGCGGCCTGATCCAGAACGGCCAGGCAACCTGCACGAGGGCGAAGGCAGCCAGGGTGACCGCCATGGCCGGCACCGTCCGCCGGATCAGCAGGCCGGCGGTGACCCCCAGCGCGAAGGCGAACGCGGCGTAGCCGACCGGCACGACGCCGGCCGCGCCGAAGGCGATCGGCGTGAACTTGGACACCGTATCGGGCGAGGCGGCGCCGGCCAGCACGATAGCCCGGTCGATGGGCGTGGCCCACCACGTCACGAGCAGGCTCAGCAGCGCGGCCGTGGTGACCGTGACCACGCCGACGAACCCGAGCTTTGCCAGCATCCAGCGGCCGCGGCTCACGCTCTGGCTCCACGCCAGCCGGAAGGTTCCCGTCTCGACCTCGCGGGCGATCAGCGGCGCGCCCCAGAACATGCCGATGACAGCAGGCGCCAGGATCACGATCGCTCCCCCGAGACTGTGCAGCAGGCCGTACGGGGCCCTGCGCGCCTGATGCAGAAAGGCGCTGGCCACCGATTCGCAGTCGCCGTGCAGATGGCAGCCAGGCAATCCGCTCGCGTCGTACAGGTGCGCCAGGCTGAGCCCGGAGACCAGCAGCACGGCACCCAGGATGGCTAGCGCAGCCGCGGCCGCGATCGCCTGCGCGCGGAACTGGCGCCAGGTCAGCCACATCATCGTCGTTCCTCCGTCCGGAGCGGGTGCACGGTGGTCAGGTGATGCGCCGGTGCGTGATCCACCAGGCGCAGAAGCCGGCCAGCGCGACGGCGAGCGCGAGGAAGATCGCGGTCTCGTACCACTGGAACTGCCAGAACCGGCTTGCGGGCTGGTAGGTGACGACCTGGTGCAGGTGCAGCCTGGCGATGCATGCGTTGCACGCCCGGATGCCGTGGTTCAGGCAGGCAGCGGTCGGCGGGCCGGTGAATGGCTGGCCGTTCGGCAGGACGGACTGATTGGAGGTGATCCAGACGCCCGGCTTGCTGAAGCTCTCCGTGACGGTCATCTGCGTGTTGTTGCTGATCATGACGCCGTTGATCGCCGCGACGTTCAGCGGGCGTGATACGCGGACCGGGCTGATCAGGTACTGCCTGACCCAGATCGGCCACGCGAGCTGAACGAGAGCGAAGCCGGCCAGCGTCACGGCCATGGCCGGGACGGTGCGGCGGATCAGCACGCCCGCCGTGACTCCCAGGGTGAACGCGAACGCGGCGTAGCCGATCGGCGCGATGCCCTGCGCGCCGAACTGGAGCGGCGTCAGCCTGCTGATGCTCAGTGCGTTCGCGTCCGTCGCCGCGGCGGCCTGGTAGATGGGACTGGCCCACCAGTTGGTCATCAGGGTCAGCAGGCCCGCGGTGACGACGGCAGCGAGTCCGATGAGACCGAGCTTGACGGCGAGCCAGCGGGTGCGGGTGACGCTCTGGTTCCAGGCCAGCAGGAAGGTCCCTGCCTCGATCTCCCGCGAGATCAGCGGCGCGCCCCAGAAGATGCCGATGACCGCCGGCGCCAGGTACACCACCCCGATTCCGAGGTAATACGTCTTCTCGGCGGTGTTGCTTGCCTTCACCAGGCTGATGAAGTTGCTGGCCAGGGTTGCGCAATGCGCGTGACAGTCGGCCAGGCCGCTGCTGGTGTACATGTGAGCGAGGTTCAGGCCGGTCACGATCAGGGCGACCGCGAGCACGAGCAGGAATCCGGCCGCCGCGATGCTCTGAGCGCGGAACTGCCGCCAGGTCAGCCAGATCATCGCCGAGCCTCCAATTCGGGCTGGCCGGCTCGGGACGGCTGCGCCGCTGCCTTGCTCATGTACGCAAGAACCAGGTCCTCCAGGCCGATCTTGTCGGCGGACCAGGCAGGATCGCCGGGAGGACCGGCTGCGCGAACCAGGAGCGTGCTCTGCCTGTCGGTGTGGCTGGCGGAGATCACCTGCCAGTCCGCTGGCAGCGCGGCGAGATCGGAGCGCGGCCCGGTCAGCTGCCAGTGGGTGGCGAGCAGGTCGTCGACCTCGCCGGCAAGCCGGACCCGCGAGGCGACCAGGACGATCAGGTAGTCGCAGGCTCGCTCGAGGTCGGAGACCAGGTGCGAGGACATCACGACGCTGAGCTCCTGCTCGGCCGTCGCCTCCATCAGGATCTGGAGGAACTCGCGGCGGGCGAGCGGGTCAAGGCTCGCGATCGGCTCGTCAAGTATGAGCAGCTCGGGTCGCTTGGCGAGGGCCAGCGTCAGCGCGAGCTGAGCGCGCTGGCCACCGGACATCTTGCCCGCCTTCTGGCCGGGATCCAGGCCCAGCTGAGCGATCCGGCGCTCGGCGAGGTCGGCATCCCAGGCCGGGTTCATGTGCGCGCCGAGCTTGAGATGATCGGCCACGCTCAGCCCCGCGTAGGTCGGGCTGTCCTGGGCCACGAAACCCACCCTGGCCAGCTGCTCCGAGCTGCTCGCCGGCTCGGCGCCCAGCACCTTGATCGTTCCGGCGGTCGGCTGGAGCAGGCCCACTGCCAGGTTCAGCAACGTGGTTTTCCCCGCCCCGTTGGGACCGACCAGCCCCGTGACGTGGCCCGCGGGGATGCTCAGCGTGCAGTCCGACAGCGCCCAGCGCTGCCGGTACCGCTTGCCAAGCCCAGCGGACTCGAGAACTGCTGTCATTTCCCTCGCTCCTTCGATGGTCCCTGGGGCCCGGTACTCGCGGTGGCCCCGTCCGCCGTCGCCACTGCGGCCGGCCGCCATTGGCTGAGTTGCTGTTCCTGAACGTGGTGGCGAAGAGCGCCTCGATGCTCTCGTCGTCCAGCCCGGACTTGCGCGCGCTGGCCAGCCAGCGCTCAAGTTCCGCACGCAGCGGCGCGTGCGCGGCCAGCGACTCGTCGGCAAGGGTCCTGGTCACGAACGTCCCGACCCCCGCTCGCGCGGCGACCAGCCCTTCGTACTCCAGCTCCCGGTAGGCCTTGAGCACGGTGTTCGGGTTGATCGCCAGCCGCGCGACGACGTCCTTGACCGTCGGCAACTGGTCACCCTCGGCCAGCAGGCCCAGCCGCAGCGCCTGCCGCACCTGATGGATGACCTGGAGATACGGCGAGACCCCCGAGCGGGTGTCCAGGTGGAACTCGATCACCGTGCCTCGATCCATTCATCTAGGTTCCTAGCACTATAGAGTCCTCAATAACTGGTCTGTCAAGCCCTCGCCGCGCAGGACCTTGACCCGGTGGCCCGCCTCGACCCGGTGGCCCGCCTCGACCCGTTGGCCGGTCTTGACCCGGTGGCCGGACGGAGTTACGTTCGCCACAATTGTCGTTCCAGTGGCTACTGAGCGGTAATGACGGCAAAGGTGGCAGTGATGCGGGAAAGGCGGCAGTGATGCGGGCATTCCGGCTATCTCATGTATCCCGGCATATAACACTGAAACTGATCACGGTTCTCGTCGCGGTCGCCGCGGCCTGGGGACTCGCCGCCCCGGCGGCCAGCCAGGCAGCCGTGACCGTGCAGCGCCTCGGCTACTGCGGCGGTGATGACTGGGAGCCGGCCATGGCGTCGGACAGCGGCCACGTTTACGTGCTCATCACCCACTACGCGGGGAACCCTGCCTGCGATCCCGCCGCTGGCCAGAACAATTCGCGGATCATGATCCAGGTATCGAACGACGGCGGCAGGACCTTCAGCGCCCCGGCCGTCGTTGCGAGCACGCCGGGCGGCATCAGCTATCCCGATCAGGCCGACCCGTCGATCGCGATCGACAAGTCCACCGGCGCGATCTACGTCTCGCTCCTGGCTTATGGCCTGTCCGGCGGCCACACCGATATCTACATCGCAAAGTCGACCAATTTCGGCCAGAGCTTCAGCCAGGCCGTCCAGGCCAACGGCAAGGGCTGCAAGAATTGCGACCACGAGAAGATCCTGGCCAGCGGCAACGTTGTGTACGACGCATACACCCAGGGCCAGTACCACTTCGTCGCGGTGTCCTCGAACGGCGGCGCGACCTTCGCCCAGAACCTGGTCGACAGCACCGACGTCGTCGGGTTCGCCGAGGGCGGCGTATTCGACGCCCACGGCAACGCCTGGTTCGCGTGGGGCGACTGCCAGTCGAGCAACTGCACCGGCACGCCAGCCGCCGACTACCGGGTATCGGAGACGCTCGCGGGCGGCGGGACGACGACGTTCAGCCCAGTCATCGCGCAGTCACCGCAGGCTCCCGACTGCCCCTACAGCAGTTGCGGCTTCGCCTACTTCGGCGCGCAGGACGCGATCGCCATCGACTCGGCCGGCACGATGTACCTGGCCTGGCAAACCGGGCAGGTGCCGACCCAGCGGAAGGGCCCGACCATCATCAACCTGTCACGGTGCTCGGCGAACTGCACGACGGCGGCAAGCTGGTCCCTTGTCGGCCGCATCGACGACAAGACCGCGTCCAACTGCCCGAACTCGGCCTGCTTGGCGCTGTTCCCGAACATCGTCGCGGCCGGGCCTGGCCAGCTCTTCGCGACCTGGATGGACGACAGGAACGACTCGATCGACGGCACCGTCGACCACGTGGACGGCTACAACCTGTGGTACCGCGCCTCGGTCAACGGCGGGACTTCCTGGACCTCCGCCGGCCAGCAGATCTCGGCGTTCGATCCCGCACAGTCGCAGGAGACCGCGAACGGCTTCCTGTTCCCCTACGGCGACTACACCGGCCTGATCATGAACACCACCTGCCCGACCCCCGCGCCCGCCATGACCTGGGGCGAGGGCCACAACTGGGTAGGCGGTGCCACCGCGCCCGGCCACATCGAATTCACCTCGCTCTGCTAGCGGGCAGTCCGGCGGCGGCGGCCAGTCCGCCGCCGCCCGGGCGGCCAACTGCGCGGCGAGCACCCGTAGCATCATTACGACGTGACCGCTTCCCGCAAGAACGGCCTGTTCGGCGCCCTGTTCGCCAGCGGTGCCTTCGACGTCACCGACGAAGCCTGGCTGCAGGCGATGCTCGACACCGAGGCAGCCCTCGCCCGCGCGGTCGAACGGGCCGGGCTCGCGCCGCCTGGATCGGGAGCGGCAGTCACGGCCGTGGCCCGTGCCGAGCTTTTCGATAACGAAGCGCTCGGGCAGGCTGCCGCCGAGACCGGCAATCCCGTCCCTGCGCTGGTCAGGGCGATCACCGCGAGGATGGGCGAGTCCGCGGCCGCAGCCGCGGGTGCTGTCCATCGCGGCGCAACCAGCCAGGACATCATCGACACGGCCGCCATGCTGGTTGCCCGCCGGGGCCTAGACGCGATCCTGGCGGACCTGGACGCGGCGGCCAGCGGCTGCCTGGTCCACGCCAGGACGCAGGCGGACACGGTCATGTCCGGGCGCACGCTGCTGCAGCAGGCCGTTCCCGTGACGTTCGGGCTGGTCGCGGCCGGCTGGCTGACCGCGATCGACGAGGCACGCCTCGGCCTGCACCGGGTCAGGACGACCCGGCTGGCCGTTCAGTTCGGCGGGGCGGCGGGGACCCTCGCCTCGCTCGGCGACGCCGGGCCCGAGGTCGAGGCGTTGCTCGGCGAGGAACTTGGCCTGGCCGTCCCGGTGCTGCCCTGGCACACGGACCGGCTGCGGGTCGTCGAACTGGCGGCGGCGCTGGCCGGGGCGTGCGCGGCGCTCGGCAAGATCGCCAGGGACGTCACCCTGCTCGCCCAGACCGAGGTCGCCGAGGTTCGCGAGGGCGGCGGACCTGGCCACGGCGGCTCGTCGGCCATGCCGCACAAGCAGAATCCGGTCGCCGCGATCCTCGTGCTTGGCTGCGCCAGGCAGGCACCCGGCCTGCTGGCCACGCTCGCGGCCGCCGCCGAGCAGGAACACCAGCGCGCCGCGGGTGCCTGGCACGCGGAATGGCAGCCGCTGTCCAGCCTGCTCACGCTGACCGGCTCCGCCGCCGCCTGGTCGGCAGAGCTGCTCACGGAACTGCAAGTAGACCCGGCCAGGATGCGCGCCAATCTCGACGCCGCCCATGGACTCCCCCTAGCCGAGCACATCACCACCCTCCTAGCCCCCGCCCTCGGAAGACTCGCAGCCCACGACCTCGTAGCCGATGCAGCCGCCAGAGCCACCACGGACCACATCAACCTGCTCGACGCGATCCTCTCCGACGAACAATCAGCCGCCACCCTCACCAAAGCCGGCGTCTCGCGCCCCGACCTCGAGTCCTCCCTCCGCCCCGAGTCCTACCTAGGCGCAACCACCGAGTTCATAGCCCGCGCCCTTGTCCGCCCACGCCGAATGCCAAGCCGCCCTGTACACCTGACCGTCAAACCGGCACCAAGGAGCGGACGGCATGCTCCCGGTGCCAGCCGTTGCGCAGCAGGCGGCACCGGCGGGCTTGCCGCCCGATCCCCACCCTGCAGGTTTTCGAGACAGGAGCCCGAACCCACATGACCGACGAAGAACGCGCCCTCCAAGGCACCAAGACCCGCCGCGACGTCCTCGGCGACGAGCACGTCGACCGCGCGATAGCCGCGACGACCGACTTCACTGCCCCGTTCCAGGACCTGATCACCCGGTACGCCTGGGGTGACATCTGGTCCCGCCCTGGGCTCACCCGCGCCGAGCGCAGCCTGATCACGCTGACCGCCCTGGCCGTCCTGCACCAGGAACATGAGCTCGCGATGCATGTCCGCGCCGCGCTGCGGAACGGCCTGACGCCCAGCCAGATCCAGGAGGTCTTGCTGCAGGTCGCGGTGTACGCGGGCGTCCCGGCGGCCAACCGGGCATTCGCCGTTGCCGCCGAAGTGCTGGAGAATGCTTCGTAGTCCGCACAGTTGTTCACTTAGCGGCCTCTCGATATCGTTCGGGTAAAAGCGGCGAGGAAGGCTGGTGCGGTTTGGCTGAGATCGTGTCGCTGGCCGAGGCGATCGCTGCCGCGGTTCACGACGGCGACACCGTCGCGATGGAGGGATTCACGCACCTGATCCCGCACGCTGCCGGGCATGAGGTGATCAGGCAGCGGCGCAAGGACCTCACCTTGGTGCGAATGACGCCTGACCTCATCTACGACCAGTTGATCGGGGCGGGCTGCGCCCGCAAGCTGGTGTTCTCCTGGGCGGGCAATCCGGGCGTCGGGTCGCTGCACCGGTTCAGGGATGCCGTCGAGCACGCCTGGCCGGCTCCGCTCGAGATTGAGGAGCACAGCCACGCCGGCATGGCCAACAGGTACGTGGCCGGCGCGTCCGGGCTGCCGTTCGCGATTTTGCGCGGCTACCGCGGCACCAGCCTGGCCAGCCAGACGGCCGGCGTGGCCGAGGTGACCTGCCCGTTCACCGGCGAGACGCTGACCGCCGTCTCGGCGCTGCGGCCCGACGTCGCCGTCGTCCATGCCCAGCGCGCCGACCGGCTCGGCAATGTCCAGTACTGGGGCATCACGGGAGTGCAGAAGGAGTGCGTGCTCGCCGCGGCCCGGTCGGTGGTCACGGTCGAGGAGATTGTCGACGTGCTCGACCCGCGGCCGGGGGCGGTCGTACTGCCGTCCTGGGCGGTCAGCTACGTGGCCGCGGCGCCCGGCGGCGCCCACCCGTCGTACGCGCTCGGCTACTCGGCCAGAGACAACGACTTCTATCTGGCCTGGGACGCGATCAGCAGGGACCGGGAGGTATTCCGCGCCTGGCTGGACGAGCATGTCTACGAGCGGGAGCGAGCGGGAGACCACGTGAGCGAGCCGGAAATACAGTGAGCTACACCTCGGACGAGATGATGACGGTCACCGCCGCGCGCGCGCTGAGCGACGGGATGACCTGCTTCGTGGGGATCGGCCTGCCGAGCGAGGCCGCCAACCTGGCCAGGGCCACGCACGCGCCCAATCTCGTGCTGATCTACGAATCGGGCACCATCGGCGCCAAGCCAGCAGCGCTGCCGCTGTCGATCGGCGACGGGATCCTGGCCGAGTCGGCCGACTCCGTCGTCAGCGTGCCGGAGATCTTCAATTACTGGCTCCAGCCTGGCCGCATCGACGTGGGCTTCCTGGGAGCGGCACAACTGGATCGGTTCGGCAACATCAACACCACGGTGATCGGCCCGGAGTACGCCGATCCCGCCGTCCGGCTGCCGGGGGCCGGCGGCGCGCCGGAGATCGCGGCCGCCTGCCGCGAGGTGATCGTGATCATCAGGCAGTCGCGCCGCGCCTTTGTCGACCGCGTCGACTTCGTCACCTCCGTCGGATTCGGCGACGGGCCGGGCAGCAGACAGCGGCTCGGCCTCACCGGCGCGGGACCCAGCCGGATCATCACCGACCTCGGCGTCCTGCAGCCTGAGCCCGGCACCTGCGAGTTCGTGCTGACCGGGATCTACCCCGGGGTGTCCGTTGCAGATATTCGGGGCAGAACCGGCTGGGACCTGCGGATATCGGCAGACCTGCGCGAGCTCCCTGCGCCGTCGGAGCCTGAGCTCGCGGTGCTGCACGGCCTGCTCGCCACCATGCCAGCCAGCAAGGCGGACGAGTCGGAGCGGCCAGGCCAGCCCGATGCCGCGCGGCGGGCAGCCGGGACTGCCCAGGCGCCGGCGGCGGAGCCGGGCGGCGTGCGGGTGATCACGCCCGCGGAGGGAGCGATCCGATGACCGCAGACACCAGCAGACCGGCCGGCCACGGCCTGGAACTGCCGCACTATGAGCGGCCCGAGGGGGTCCACCCGCCGCTCAACTCGCCGGAGTACCGCTCCTCCCAGCTGCGGGCGCCGCTCCAGCCGCTGGTGCCGATGCCGCAGTACCTGACCGAGGTGACCGGGCCGCTGCTCGGCCCCGAGCGGGTGACTGCCGCCGACGCGAACCTGACCACGCGGCATGCCGACGAGCCGATCGGCGAGCGGATCACCGTGACCGGCCGGGTGCTCGACTCCGACGGCAGGCCGGTGCCCGACACGCTGATCGAGATCTGGCAGGCCAACGCCTCGGGCCGGTACGCGCACAAGGTCGACGACCACGACGCGCCGCTGGACCCGAACTTCGACGGGGGCGGCCGCTGCCTGACAGATTCCCGCGGCAGGTACCGGTTCGTCACGATCAAACCTGGCCCCTATCCGTGGCGGAATCACCTGAACGCCTGGCGCCCTGCGCACATCCACTTCTCGCTGCTCGGCCGGGCGTTCACCCAGCGCCTGGTCACGCAGATGTACTTCCCCGGCGACCCGCTCTTCGCGCAGGACCCGATCTTCAACTCGGTGCCCGACCCGAAGGCGCGGGAGCGGATGATCGCGAGATTCGACCTGGAGCTGACCGAACCGGAGTGGGCGCTCGGCTTCAGCTGGGACATCGTGTTGCGCGGCAGGTCCGCGACCGTCTTCGAGCCGCAGGAGGACCAGTGAGCTTGCCCATCACGCCCTCGCAGACGGTGGGCCCGTTCCTGGCCATCGGCCTGCCGTGGCCAGATGGCCCGTTCGTCGTGCCCGAGGGCACGCCGGGCGCCATCACGATTTCTGGCCGCGTGTTCGACGTGGCCGGCGTTCCTGTCCCGGACGCGCTGGTGGAGACCTGGCAGGCCGACGAGAACTCCCGGTTCGACCATCCCGACGACCCGCGCGGAGCCGCCGGGCCGGCGACGGCCGGGTTCCGCGGTTTCGGCAGGTGCGCGACCGACGAGGCGGGCAGGTACCGGATCGTGACGTTGCGGCCAGGGCCGCTGCCGTGCCCGGCCGGCGGCACCGAGGCGCCGCACCTGGATGTGTCGGTCTTCGCCAGGGGGTTGCTCGACCGCGTCGTGACCCGGATCTATTTCCCCGACGAGGAAACGGCCAACGCGGCCGACCCCGTCCTGTCCGCGATCGCCGAGCCCGCGCGGCGCGAGACCCTGCTCGCCTGCGCCGTTCCCGGCGGCGCGACCGGCGAGTTCCGATTCGACATCAGGCTGCGCGGCGAGCGTGAGACGGTCTTCTTCGACGTCTGATCCCGGCGCTGCCGGTCAGGGGCCGCTGCGGCTTGCCGCCTCGCTGGACGGGCCAGCCGGGGCGCCGGTCCTGGTTCTCGGGAGCTCGCTGGGCACCTCAGGTGCGGTCTGGGACCGGCAGCTTCCCGCGCTCTCCGCCCGCTTCCGGCTGCTGCGCTACGAATTGCCAGGGCACGGCGGCTCGCCAGCCCAGGACCGGCCCTATACGCTCGCCGACCTCGGCACGGGGGTGCGCGCCCTGCTCGACGAGCACGGCATCGAGCGCGCGGCGTACTGCGGCATCTCGCTCGGCGGCATGATCGGGATGTGGCTGGCGGCCGATTCACCCGGCCGGGTCACCGCGCTCGGCCTGGTCTGCACTTCCGCCTGGATGCCGCCTGCCTCGGGCTGGCTGTCCAGGGCCGAGCACGTTCGCGCCAGCGGCATGGCCGCCATCTCCGCCGCGTCGATCGGCCGGTGGTTCACCGCGGCCTTTGCCGCGCGGGAGCCCGCGCTGATCGCGGCCTTCGCGGCCGACCTGGAGCGCACCGGCGTGGCCGGCTACGCCGGCTGCTGCGCGGCCATCGCCGGGATGGACCTGCGCCCGGTGCTCGGTGCGATCTCGGCCCCCACCCTGGTCATCTCGGGCGCCGAGGATCCTTCCACGCCGCCAGCTCACGGTGCCAGGATCGCCTCGGGCATCCGCGGCGCGCGGCTGCTCGTCGTCCGCGGCGCCGCACACTTGGCGAACGTGTCGTCGCCCGGGCAGGTGACCGCCGCGCTGCTCGCGCACCTGGCTAGGTCGAATCAGATCAATCTGCACGATCCAGGCCAACCGGCCGGCTTGGGCCGCTGAGTTCTCGCGCCCGGGCGTTACCATGCAAGTGAGATGACAACTTCGGGGCGCACAGCGAACATGCCAGCCGATCCCGGGTATCTGCCGTCTGATGAAGACGCGGCGCCCGGGCTGCAGGACGGCGCGCTGACTGCCGCGGAGGGCGACGCTGGCCCGGCCGCGGTCGTAGCACAGGCAAGGGACAGCGACTTCGTCCAGTCGCTGGACCGCGGCCTCGCGGTGATCAGGGCGTTCGGGCCCGACCGGGAGCGGCTGAGCCTCAGCGAGGTGGCCAGGGCAACCGGGCTGACCAGGGCAGCGGCCCGCCGGTTCCTGCTGACGCTGGTCAAGCTCGGTTACGTGCGCAGCGACGGCCGGGAGTTCTCGCTGCGGCCGCGGGTGCTCGAGCTCGGCTATGCCTACCTGTCCGGGCTCGCGCTGCCCGAGGTGGCCGAGCCGCATCTCGAGGAGTTGTCGGCGAAGCTGCACGAGTCGTCGTCGATCTCGGTGCTCGACGGCCATCAGATCATCTACGTGGCCAGGGTGGCGACGAAGCGGATCATGACGGTAGCGATCTCGGTCGGCACCAGGTTCCCCGCCTACGCGGCCTCGATGGGCCGGGTCCTGCTGGCCGGGCTGAGCGACGAGGAGCTCGACAAGTACCTCGCCGAGGCCACCTTCGAGGCCTTCACCGAGCAGACCGTCATCGATCCCGCCCAGCTCAGGGAGATCGTGCACGAGGTCGGCCGGCAGGGCTACTCGATCGTCGATCAGGAACTCGAGGAAGGCCTGCGGGCAATCGCCACGCCGATCCGCGACTCCTCGGGTACCGTGACCGCCGCGATCAACGTGTCCGCGCACGCCAGCCGGCACAGCCGCGACGCGATGCTGAACCAGCTGCTGCCCGCACTGCTGGAGACGGCTGCCCAGATCGAGGCCGACCTCAAGGCCGTCACGCCCGCCTGACGACGGCCCGCCCGCCTGACGACGGCCCAGCCCGGCCTGACGACAACCCCGTCCGCCTGACGACGGCCCAGCCCGCCTGACGACAACCCCGTCCGCCTGACGACGGCCCAGCCCGCTCCTGCCTGGCCGTTTCGGGCCGTGTTTTGGTGATAACACCGATACGCAACGGACGTTGACAGTGGTCGAGAACGCTGATTAAGTTCTACATTGCGTATAGTCGTACGCCAAGCGAACATCCTGCGAGGACCTGTCCTGAAGTGACGGCCGTCACCGGCGACGCCGCAGCCTTCAGTTCGGCGGCGACCCGCGGGCGCTGACTTTCAGAGGAGACGGAATGGACCGTCAGGAAGCAGACCTCGGGACTCCGCAGATCCAGCCGATCTCGCGGCGTTCTCTACTCAAGGGAATGGGTGCCGGCACGTTCGCAGTCAGCGCGAGCGGCCTCCTCGCCGCCTGCAGCTCGGGCATCAAGGGCGCCAGCGCGGGTGCTGGCACCAAGAGCATCACGATCGGCTGGATCCACCCGCTGACCGGCCCGCTGGCCGGGTTCGGCGCGCCGGACAACTGGGTGATCTCCAAGATCAAGCAGACCACTCCGTATAAGAGCGGTTTCAAGATCGGTGGCAAAACCTTCGACGTCACCATCAAGTCCTACGACACCCAGTCAAGCCCGACCAGGGCGGGGGACCTGGCCAAGACGGCGATCCTGAACGACAACGTGAATCTGCTTCTCGCGTCGTCCACGCCGGAGACCGTCAACGCGGTGGCCAGCCAGGCCGAGACTCTCGGCACGCCGCTGATCTGCGCGAACATCCCGTGGGAGGCCTGGTACATCAACCTCGGCGGCAACCCGCTGAAGCCCACGCTCAAGCCGAAGTTCGTGGTGATGTACTTCCTCGGCGCCGAGCACCTGGTCCAGGCCTTCATTCCGATGTGGAACCGGATTCACGACCAGCTGCATACCGACAAGGTGGTCGCCGCCGCGTTCCCCAACGACTCCGACGGCAACGCGTTCCGCGCGGTGTTCCCGCCGATCGCCAAGTCGGCCGGCTACAAGTTCGATCTTTCCTCGGCCTACACCGACGGGACCACGAACTACTCCTCGATGATCTCCCAGTTCAAGGCCGACAAGGCGGACTTCTTCACCAACGTGCCGCTGCCGCCCGACTTCGCCACCATGTGGAAGCAGTCGGTCCAGCAGGGCTTCAAGCCCAAGCTGGCGACCGTCGCCAAGGTACTGCTGTTCCCGCCCGACGCCTATGCACTCGGCAAGCTGGCCTACAACGTGGCCACCGACGCCTGGTGGGTGCCGTCGCTGCCGTGGACGTCGACGTTCACCGGGGAGACCTGCCAGCAGATGGCCACCGAGTTCGAAGCGGTCACTAAGGGCCAGTGGAACTCGAACATCAGCAACTACAGCCTGTTCGAGGCCGCCCACGCGGCCCTCACCTCGGTCAGCGACCCGCACGACAAGGCAGAGGTCGCCGACGCCATCCACAAAGTGAACATCCAGGCGCTGGCCGGGCCGCTCAACTTCGCATCGGGCGGTCCCGCGCCAGGCGTGGCGATCACCCCGCCGGTCGGCGTGCAGTGGCAGAAGGGCACCAAGTTCCCGGTGGAGATGCAGGTCGTCGACAACACACTGGTTCCGCAGGCGAAGATCACCGCCGACCTGCATCCGACTAACCCGTGACCGGATGAACGAACGTGAGCCCCGCACGCGAGCGGAAGACCGGGAATGACAAGCCCGTTGCTTGAGCTCGAGCACGTGACGAAGCGGTTCGGCAAGGTCGTGGTCGCTGATGACTTGTCGCTGACCGTCGGGGCGGGTGAGACGCTCGGGATCGTGGGGCCGAACGGCGCTGGCAAGACCAGCCTGTTCGGCCTCATCTCCGGGGATCTCGCACCGGGCGCTGGCGAGGTCCGCTTCGCTGGCCGCTCGATCACCAGGCTGGACGCCGCGGCGCGGTGCCGGCTGGGCATCGGCCGCACCTATCAGGTGCCCAGGCCGTTCGGCGACATGACCGTGTTCGAGAACCTGCTCGTCGCCGCCCAGCAGGGCGGCGGCCTGCGGCGGCGGGCCAGCTACGCGGCAGCGGTCGAGACGCTGGACCGGACCGGCATGTCGGCCGAGGCGAACGTGCCGGCCGAGCGGCTCGGCCTGCTGCAGCGCAAGCGGCTGGAACTGGCCAGGGCCTTGGCGACGCGGCCCGCGCTGCTGCTGCTCGACGAGGTGGCAGGCGGCCTCACCGACCCCGAGGTCGCCCAGCTTGTCGAGATTGTCCGCGGTGTCAACGCCGAGGGAACCGCGGTGATCTGGATCGAGCATGTCGTGCGGGCGCTGACGGGCGTCGTGACCAGGCTGGCGTGCCTGGCGGGCGGCACGTTCGTCGGCGACGGCGACCCCGCCACGGTGCTGGCCAACCCGGCGGTCCGTGAGGTCTTCCTCGGCACCGAAGTCACCGCAGCGCTGGCCGGCGGCTCGCTGACAGCACCCGGCGAGCGGGGCGACCAGTGAGCGAGCCGGAGGGGCGGCCCGAAGCGCCCGGCAGGCAAGCGGACCAGCAAGCGCTCGTAGAGGTCAGCGACCTAGTCGTGCATCACGGGCAGCTCCGGGCGCTGAACGCGATCTCGCTGCGCGTGTTCCCTGGCGAGGTCTACGCGATCATCGGCGCGAACGGCGCGGGCAAGTCGACGCTGCTGCGCACGATCGCCGGCCTGCACTACCCGACGGCTGGCTCGGTCAGTTTCGACGGCACGGACGTGACCACGTTGCGGCCAGAGCGCCGGGCCAGGCAGGGAATCGTCTTGGTGCCGGAGGGCCGACGGCTATTCGGATCCCTGTCGCTGGAGGAGAACCTGCAGGTCGGTGCGTCCTATGCACGGCCAGGCTCGTGGACGATCGAGCAGGTGTACCAGATGTTCGGCTGGATGCGAGAGCGCCGCAACCAGCGCACCGCCCAGCTTTCCGGCGGTGAGCAGCAAACCGTCGCGATCGGTCGGGCTCTCGTCGCCAACCCGCGCGTGCTGCTGCTCGACGAACTATCGCTGGGCCTGGCGCCGGTGGTCGTCCAGCGCATCTACGGCATGCTGCCGCAGATCCTGGCGACCGGCATCACCGTGCTGCTGGTCGAGCAGGACGTGAGCCAGGCACTGCGCGTGGCATCGCGCATCCATTGCCTGCTCGAGGGCCAGACCACGCTGGAAAGCACGCCAGCCGACGTCACCGCCGAACAGGTCGAGGCCGCCTACTTCGGCCTCGCGAAAGCCGCTGGCCCGGCAGGGGCGGCCGGCCAATCAGGCGAACGGAGGGAGCCCTAGTGGCCTGGGTAAACGCCGTCATCCAGGGGGTGCTGACCGGCGGGCTCTACGCACTGTTCGCCTGCGGGCTCTCGCTGATGTTCGGCGTCATGAAGGTCGTTAATCTCGCGCACGGCGATCTTGCGGTGGTCGCCGGTTACGTCGCGGTCGGCGTCATCACCGTCACCCACATCCCGGTCCTCTGGTCCTTCCTGATCGTGGTACCGGTGATGGCGGTGCTCGGCTACGGGCTGCAGCGCACCATCATCCAGGGCGCCCTCGACCGCAGCGTGCTGACCACGCTGATGGTCACCTTCGGCCTGTCGATTGTGATCGAGAACGGCCTGCTCCAGTTCTTCACCGCCAACAGCCGCGCGATCGGCACCAACCTGTCCCTGGTGAGTGCCTCGTTCACGCTCGGTTCGCAGATTCAGATCGCCTACCTGGGCGTAGTGATCTTCGCCGTGGCCGTGGCCGTGCTGCTTGGGCTGCAGTACTTCCTCTCCGGGTCGAAGTACGGCCGACTGATCCGCGCCGTCGCGGACGATCGCGAGGCGGCGCAGCTGTCCGGGATCGACTACCGGCACGTCTTCGGAGTCGCGGCGGCGATCGCGTTCGGCACCGTCGCGTTGGCTGGCATCGCCTACGGAATGACCGGACAGCTGGCCCCTACCGCCGGCACCGACACGATCTTGCTCTTCGCCTTCGCCGCCGTGGTCATCGGCGGGCTCGGCTCGCTGTGGGGCACGCTGCTCGGTGGCGTAGTGCTCGGCGTCGCCCAGCAGATCGGCTCTCAGATCAATTTCTCGGACGAGTTCCTCGCCGGGTACATCGTGTTCCTCGCCGTCCTCGTGCTGCGCCCGCAAGGCCTGACATTCAGAAAGGCGCAGGCATGAGCCTGGCTATCCAAGCCGACCCGATGGCGCCGGAGTTCCGGGTAACCCGCTCGCGCCGCAATGTGGCCTGGACGGGCGCGGTCGCCCTGATCGTTGTCGTCGTGCTCGCGAGGCTCCCCTACATCGTGTACTCGGGCACGACCACGATCATGGTGCAGGCGTTCATCGTGCTCACCATGGCGAGCATGTGGAACCTGCTGGCCGGCTACGCGGGCCTGGTGTCGGTGGGGCAGCAGGCCTTCGTCGGGCTCGGCGCGTACTTCGTGCTGATCCTCGCCATCCATGGCACCTCGCCATTCGCGGCGCTGCCGGTCGCCGCGATCGGCTGCGGCGTCGCCGCGCTGCCGATGTGGTGGCTGGTCTCCCGGCTGCGCAGCGGGTACTTCGCGATCGCCACCTGGGTGCTCGCCGCGACCATCATGCTGATCATCGAGAGGTTCTCCTCGATCGGCGGCGGTACCGGCATGCCACTGCCCGGCTTCGCCGGCCTCAGCCCGTCGCTGCTCACCGCGGACACTTACTGGGCCGGGCTGACCGTCACGGTGCTGGCGCTCGTCGCCGTCTACCTGCTGCTACGCGGCCGGCTTGGCCTGGTGCTGACCGCCGTCCGAGACGACGAGGTAGCCGCGCGCAGCTCGGGCGCGCGAGTCGGGCTGGCAAGGCTGCTGGTCTTCGTAGTGGCAGGTGCCGGCTGCGGCGCCGCCGGCGCCGTGCTGGCGATCAGTCAGCTCCAGGTCCAGCCGAGCGCGGTGTTCAGCGTGCAATGGACCGCGGAGATGGCATTCGCCACCATCATCGGAGGGCTCGGCACGATTGAGGGGCCGATCATCGGCACCGCGGTGTACATGGTGCTGCAGCAAACGCTGGCCTCGTACAACGCGTGGTACCTGATCATCTTGGGACTCGTCGCGATGGCCGTGGCCCTCTTCGCCCGCCGCGGGCTCTGGGGACTGGTTGACGAGCACCTCCACATCAGGCTGTTCCCCGTCGGCTACTGGCTGCGAACCAACGGCAGTACTGGCCGGCCGGGCGAGGCTGGCCCGGTGACCGTCAGCGAGCCCGCAAGCTAAACATGAGATACCCGGCCCGACCGCCGGTTTCATCAGCTGCCGGGCAGGAACCGGTCGATCTCGGCCAGCGAAGTGTTTCCAGGCGGGATCGCGCTCAGGCGCTGGCGAGGCCGGCCTGGCGGCAGCCGATGCCTCGCCGATCGCGGGCGTGCGACCGCGCCGTCGCGGGCGACTCAGAGCGGGATACCAGGCGCGGCTGACCCGTCCAGCCAGGCGTGCCCTTCTGCATACAGCCGCCCGACCGCTTCGCCGTCGAGACCGGGCAGCCCGGTCTTGACGTCGAAACCGAGCTCAGCCTGCAGGTAGCCAAGGTGGCGATAGCCATAGGGGAACCTGCTCAGCTGCACCGGGTCCAAGGTCACGCTGGCCGCCGGGTCCACCGGGTCCATCCGGTCCCGCTCATAGATCGGCTGCCGCCGGACGATCGCCCACCTGCCGTCGCGGCGCTCGAAGAAGTCGTAGAAACGCCCCGTGCACACGACGTCAACCTCGGCGCCGTGGACCGTGGCCCGCTGGCTGATAGTCATCTTCGTCTGGGCGACGGCACGAGGACCCCGCACGTCGATCGCACTGCCGCCGAGGAAATGCAGGATTCGCACGCCGGCCTCGAACCCCCTCCGGCTGACCATGATGAAGTCACGGAAGCTGCCCTGGAACCAGGTCGCGGTCATGTAGCCATCGGCATGCCAGACCTCAGCGAAGCGATCCCAGTCCCCGGCGTCCCGCCACACGACCCAGCGCTCGATGACCTCGCGAATCTCCAGCTTGCTCGCCAGCTCGTCCACGGCGTCCACCCTTTCGAGTCCTCACGCCCAGACGTCGCGGGCGACCTCGACGACCAGGCGAAGCTTCGCGGCCTGCTCGTCGGCGGTCAGCACATTGCCTTCCACAGTCGAGGAGAACCCGCATTGCGGCGACAGGCAGAGCTGGTCGAGCGGGACGAACCTGGCCGCCTCGTCGATCCTGCGCTTGAGCACGTCCGGGTCCTCGAGCTTGCCGCTCTTGGTGGTCACCAGGCCGAGCACGACCATCTTGCCCTGGCGGCACGAACCGAAGCGGCTCGAACCCGCCGGACCGCTCGTCGTCGTACTCGAGGAAGAAGCCGTCCACGGTCAGCTCGCTGAACAGCGCCTCGGCGACGAAGTCGTAGCCGCCCTCGGCCGCCCAGGAGGACCGGAAGTTACCCCGGCACATGTGCGTAGTCACCGCCATCTCTGGCGGGCGACTGGCGATCGCGTCGTTGACCTGGCGGATGTAGCGCAGGTGCAAGTGCTCGGCGTCCTCGCCGCGCTCGGCGATCTCGGCCCGCTGCGCGGGGTCGTTCAGGTACGCCAGGCTGGTGTCGTCGAGCTGCAGGTAGCGGCAGCCCAGCGCGCCGAGCCGGCGAACCTGCTCGGCGTAGGCGGCCGACAGGTCGGTCCAGAACTCTTCCATGTCCGGGTAGACGTCGTGGTCGATCGACGCCGGGCCGCCGCGGTAGTGGACCATGTTCGGCGACGGGATCGTGAGCTTCGGCGTCGCCGACGTCACCAACGACTGCAGGTACCTGAAGTCGTCGTCGAAGATCGTGTGGTCCAGCCCGATCTTGCTGCCCACGTGCAGCGCCGCCGGGGTGAACTCGATCGTGCCGGACGAGTTGCGGAACTTCACCGCCAGGTTTCCCGGCGCCTTGCTGATCCCGCCGAGCTGGTAGATGAAGTCCATGTGCCAGGACGCGCGGCGGAACTCGCCGTCGGTCGCCGACTGCAGCCCGACATCGGCCTGCATCGCGACGGCGTCGGCGATCGCGGCGTCCTCGATCCGCTCGAGCTCGGCCGCGTCGATCCGGCCGGCCGCGAGGTCCTCGCGCGCGGCGAGCAGGTGGGCCGGGCGGAGCAGGCTGCCGACGTGGTCGGCGCGGAACGGCGGTGTGGTGCGCATGATCGGTCATGCTCCTTGAGTTGGCGTCGGGTCAGCAGGCCTCGGGTCAGCAGGCCTTGGGGTCTGAGGCGCGGCGCGGGATAGCCGGTGTAATTCTCGGCCAGCGAGGTGGCGGCCGCACGGGATGAGACGACATAGCGGAGCTGGGAAAGCTGCAACTCCGTCTCCATCTCGTCGGCACCGGGGGTGCGGTGCAGCATGGTCGTCATCCACCAGGAGAAGTGCGTGGACCGCCAGACCCGCGTCCAGGCAGGTCGCCGAGTAGGCACGGCAAGCCGGCCGTCGCCCTTGCAGCAGGGCGTCGAGCGCCGGGGCCAGCACGGCGACGTCGGCCATCGCGAGGTTCAGGCCCTTCGCGCCGGTCGGCGGCACGATGTGCGCGGCATCGCCGGCCAGGAACAGCCGACCGTACCGCATCGGGGCGCTGACGAAACTGCGCATCGGCGTGATGCCCTTGTCCAAGACCGGTCCCTGCTTCAGCTCCCAGCCGGAACCCGGCAGCTCGAACCGGCGCTGCAGCTCGGCCCAGATCCGGTCATCGGACCAGTTCTCGATCGACTCGTCGGGGTCGACCTGCAGGTAGAGCCGGCTGACCGTCGGGCTGCGCAGGCTGTGCAAGCGCGAAACCGTTGCGGTGGTGGGCGTAGATCAGCTCGTCGGTCGACGGCGGGACGTCGGCGAGGATGCCGAGCCAGGCGTACGGGTAGTCGCGCTGTCGCACGGTTAGTCAGGCCAGCCGGGATGGCCGGGCGGCAGATCCCGTGGAACCCGTCGCAGCCGGCGATCGCGTCGCAGACGATCTCCTGCCTGATACCGCCGGCGTCGGTGAAGCGCAGCACCGGCCGGTCGGACGTCAGATGATCAACCTCCGTGTCGGTCACCTCGAAGTGCAGGGCTCCGCCGTCTGCGGTCCGTTGCGCGATAAGGTCCTTGACGACCTCGGTCTGGGCATAAACGGTCACGGTGCGGCCGCCGGTCAGCGTCGCGGAAGTCGATGTGGTGCCGCTCGCCGGCGAACTGCAGGTAGATGCCGCCGTGCTCGAGTCCCTGCCGGTCGAGCCGGTCCGCCAGGCCAGCCTCGCGCAGCAGCCGGACGCTGCCGTCCTCGATCACGCCCGCGCGCTGCCTGGCCTCGCAGTAGGCGCGGCTGCGTATCTCCACGACCACCGAGTCGATGCCGCGGAGCGCGAGCAGATGGGACAGCAGCAGCCCAGCCGGGCCGGCCCCGACGATGCCTACCTGCGTGCGCATGTCCTCATGCTGGTCCTGGTGCGATCCGTCATCGCCCGCCGGTTCGGCGGGCGCGGGATTTTGTGCGCTTCCCGCACAGCAGTTCCGTAATCGAACATTAGAGAACTTAGGGGCGAGCCACGCCGGTGTCAACGGCCCACAGGGCGGTCCGTCCGGCGGTCGCAGGAGGCAGCGTCACTGCGGCGCCGACTTGGTACACCTTTGAGGCACTTCTGACGTCGATTTATTGGCTTATGCTCCTTTTGGCAGTTACCAAAGGTGTAGTAAGTGGCCGGAAGAGGTCAGGCGGCGGGTGCGAGGTCGGGCGACGGGTGCGAGGTCGGGCGACGGGCGAGGGTCAGCTGACGGGGGCTCCGGCCAGCACCGCGATGACGCCGAGGCCGGCGGCGCCGACGATCGCGGCGACCACGTTCTTGCGGAAACCGAGCAGCCAGATCGCGGCCGCGCCCAGCAGCGCGAGCTGCCAGAGTTGGGAGAGCTCAAGACCGAGCGGGATCGTGGACCCGGCGATCGCGCCGATGGCGGCGGGGCCCGCGCCGGTGAGGAAGGCCTGGACGCGGCTGTTCCGGCGCAACATCGCGAAGTGCGGCGCGCCGCCGAGGACGAGGGCGAAGGACGGGGCGAACGCGACCAGCGACGCCAGGATGCCGCCACCGACTCCCGCGGCCGCGAACCCGACGACCGCGACCGTCTGGACGACCGGGCCGGGGGTCACCTGGCCGAGGGCGACGGCGCTGAGGAACTGAGAGCCGGTCATCCAGTGATAGGTATGCACCGCGTCGTGCTGCATCAGCGGCACGATCACGAAGCCGCCGCCGTACGACAGCGCGCCGACCTTGAACGCCACCCACGCAACCGCGAGTAGCCCCCCGGTCGCCACCGGCGCCACCAACGCGACCGGCAGCATCGCGGCGATCCGCCCCCGTCCAGAACCGCCGTCCCGCCCAGAACCGCCGTCCCGCTCAGAACCGCCGTCCCGCCCAGAACCGTCCTCTGGCCCTACATCGCCATCCGGTGCGGAGTTCCCGGCCGGCCGCCGTGCGCCGGTCCGGCTGGCCGGCGCACCGAGAGCTCGGTCAGTCCGCACGCGGCGAGCACCAGCACGAGGAAGGCCCCGGCCAGCGCACCAGCCACGCCGCCGACCAGCAGATACCCGAGCCACCGCAACTTCGGCCAGCCCAGTCCCCGCCAGCCAAATCCGCGCCAACCGTATCCCCGCCAGCCAACTCCCCGCCAGGTCGGGCCGAGCCTGCTCGGGGACGTCCGGTCAGCGCCCTGGCCGCTCGCGGCCTCGGCAGCCCTGGCGCCCACACCGCTCGCCGGCTCGGCAACCCCCGCCCCCCGGCCGGTCCCGGCACGCCGCCAGCTAGCGGGCATCAGGCCGACGGCCGCTGCGGCAGCGACAGCGGGAACCGCGGCCCCGGCGCCCGCCCGCGGCCCCGGCGACCCACAGCGGCGGGTGCGCGGCCAGGAACAGAACCGACAGCGAGAGGATCACGATCAGGCCGGGCACGATGAAGCACGCACCGCCTACCAGCACTCCGGCCGGACCGGCCAGCCGCCACGCGCAGAACATGGCGAGCTGGGTTGAGGCCGGCCCCGGCAGCAGGTTGCTGACCGCGATGCCGTCCTCGAACTCCGCAGCTGACATCCAGCCGCGCCGGTCGACGCAGAGCTTGCGGAGCAGCGCGATGTGCGCCGGGGGCCCGCCGAACCCGATGCAGCCGATCTTGACCCACTCGCGCGCGATCGTGCCCAGCCCGACCCGCGCCCGCCCCTCGTCGGCGTCCGCCCCAGGGCCGGTCCCGGCGCCGGAGCTCATGAGGCCAAGTTTTTGTCGTACCGCTCGCGTGAACCGCGGAGACCCATAGCGGCAAGGTAGCAACGCCAGGCCCGAGCCGGAGACCGGCACCTGGTCAACAAAAGTTGACAACTAATAGGCGTCAACATATATTGACGCCATGAGCCAGGGAATGGGACTCGCCGAGGCGGCCAGCGGTGCCGACCCGGCCGCGGGCCTGCAAGCGGCGCGCGAACTGCGTGAGCTTGCCGAGCGACTCGAGGCACTGCAGGTGGCCAACGCGCGCGGGCACGGTTGGTCTTGGCAGGAGATCGCCTTCTTCCTCGGCGTCAGCAAGCAGGCGGTTCACAAGAAGTACGCGGGCAGGAACGTCTAGCCGGACGGCAGGAGGAGCATAAATGTTCGAGCGATTCACCACACAGGCCAGGCAGGCGGTCCAACTCGCGCTGTCCGAGGCGCGCGTGCTCGGGGCGACTCGGATCGGCGCCGAGCACCTGCTGCTCGGGATCGCGCACGGCAAGTCGGGAGCGGCCGCCGACGCGCTCGCCGCGGCTGGGCTCGGCGCGACCAGGCTCAGGGAGCTTGCCGCCAGCGGGCCGGAACCTGCGCCGCTCGACGCCGACTCGCTCGCGCTGCTCGGCATCGACCTCGACCAGGTCAGGCGAGCGGCGGAGGCAGCCTTCGGCCCTGGTGCCCTGGATAAGCCTTCGCGAGGTGGGTCGGCGCGAACGACGCGGGCGAGGATGACGCCTGAGGCCAAGGACATCATGGCCAGCGCGCTGCGGCTGGCGCAGAGTCGGCATGACGGCGCCGTCTCGGCCGGGCACCTGCTGGCAGCGATCATCGACCAGGGCGAAAACGGCGGCCTCCGACTGCTCGCCGCCGCCGGGGCCGATCCGGCCGCGCTGCGCGCCGACACCCTGCGCCGGATGACCGCGGCGGCCTGACGTCCACCTCCGCCGGGCCGGCTGCCTGGCTGGCAGAGACGCTGAGCCTTGACCGAGAGGGCGCCTGATCCCAGAAACCTGATCGAATCGGCCGAACCGGGCAAACCATTAGTGACCCTGGACCGGATGGCCTCTTAGGTAGGCGGCCAAGGGCCGCAGGCGGTACTGATCCTGCCTGCGCTCCGCAAGCCAACGACATCAGCGGAACCCTGGTGCTGCCCTGACGACATCAGGGCTCCGGCGCTGTCGCTGTTCGATGCTGCCCTGACGACATCAGGGTTCCGCCGCTGTCGTTGGGAGCATGGCGGATCGCGGGCGAAGGCTTACGCGTCGATGTCGTCCGCGACGGCCCGCAGCACAGCGCCGATCTTCGTGGCTTCCGTGGCCGTCCGGGTCCTTCCCGCGGCGGCCTGATATGCACCTCGCGGGGCCGGCCGCCCCGGGACCTCAGATCACCGGCTGACCGTCGCTCCATCGCGGTCGACGGGCAGGACCCGGACCGTCCAGTCGTGTCCCGAACCGGCGGCGATAGCGGTCACGGCGTCGGGCCCGGCGGTCACTCCCGGCACGACCAGCGCGAGCGCGGCGGGGCCGGCCCCGGAGACGACCGCGGGAATGCCCGCGCTGCGCAGCGCTCCGACCAGCGCGGCCGTGCGCGGCATCGAGTCCGCCCGGTACGGCTGGTGCAGGAAGTCCTGGGTCGCGTCGAGCAGAACCGCGGGGTCCGGCGGCCCCGAGCCCTGGGTCAGCGCGGCGATCAGCAGCGCGGAGCGCGCCGCGTTCTTGGCCGCGTCGGCATGCGGGACGACGGCCGGAAGCACCTGCCTGGCCGTCTCGGTCGCGAGCGGCACCGCCGGTATGCACAGCACCGGCGTCAGGCCGGCCAGCGGCTCCAGGCGCACCGACCGCACCGACCGCACCGACCTCGCCGGGCCGCCAGTGTCCTGGCCAGCGGCGGCCGCCTGCCCGTCCGCGGTCCAGGCGATGGTCAGTCCGCCGGCCAGGCAGGCGGCGACGTTGTCGGCATGACCTTCGAGATCCGCCGCCAACGCGAGCACCGCCTCATCCGGCAGGCGCTCCGTGCCGCCGTCGTGCAGCGCCCGAGCGGCCAGAATTCCCGCCACGATCGCGGCCGCGGACGAGCCGAGGCCGAATCCGTGCGGAATCGCGTTCACGCAGCGCAGCCTGATCCCCGGCGGTTGCTCGCCCAGCACGTCGAACGCTGCTCGCATTGCCCGCACCACCAGGTGCTGCTCGCCGAACTTGGCCGTATGCTCGCCGACGCCGTCGACCTCAATCCGCAGGCCGCTGCCTGTCACTTCCGCACGCACCTCGTCGTGCAGGCCGAGCGCCAGGCCGAACGCATCGAAGCCGGGGCCGAGATTCGCGCTGGTCGCCGGGGTCCGCACCAACACCGGCCGACCCGGCCGGACCAGCCGACCCGGGGGACCCGGCCGACCCGGCAGACCCGGCCACGGGCCGGTCACGCCAGCCCGAGCGCGGCCGCCGCCGCTTCGGCGTCCACTGGCACCGTGCCGGGTTCAGGCAACCCGGCCATCGCGGTATCGGGATCCTTCAGCCCCGTGCCGGTGATCGTGCAAACCACGACGGAGCCGGGCTCGACGTCGCCGTCTTTGCACGCCTGAAGCAAGCCGGCCACCCCCGCCGCTGAGGCGGGCTCGCCGAACACGCCCTCGCGCACCGCGAGCAGCCGGTAGGCGTCGAGTATCTGCTCGTCGGTCACGGCCCCGAACATCCCTCCGGACTCCTGCCTTGCCGCTTCGGCGAGCTGCCACGAGGCCGGATTGCCGATCCTGATCGCCGAGGCCACGGTCGTCGGACTCAGCACGGGCTGGCCGGTGACCAGCGGCGCGGCGCCCGCGGCCTGGAAGCCGAGCATCCGTGGCGCCCGTGACGACCTGCCAGCAGCCAGGTATTGCCGGTAGCCCATCCAGTAGGCGCTGATGTTGCCCGCGTTTCCGACCGGCAGGCAGTGCACGTCGGGTGCGTCGCCAAGCGCCTGCACCACCTCGAACGCCGCCGTCTTCTGGCCTTCGAGCCGGTCCGGGTTCACCGAGTTGACCACCGCGACGTCGGTGCCCGCGGCTAGCTTGCGCACCAGTTCCAGGCAGTCGTCGAAGTTGCCATCCACCTGGAGCAGCCGCGCGCCGTAGACCAGAGCCTGCGCCAGCTTGCCGAGCGCGATCTTCCCGCGCGGGACGAGGACCACGCAGTCCAGCCCGGCGCGGGCTGCATAGGCCGCGGCGCTGGCGCTGGTGTTCCCGGTCGACGCGCAGATCACCGTGCGGGCGCCCTTGGCCGCGGCGAGCGAGACGGCCACGGTCATGCCGCGGTCCTTGAACGAGCCGGTCGGGTTCATGCCCTCGATCTTCAGGTGCACCTGGCACCCGGTCAGCTCGGACAGCACGGGGGCGGGCAGCAGCGGCGTGCCGCCCTCACCGAGGGTCACGACGGAGCCCGCGGCGATCTCCGGCAGGCTGGCCGCGAACTCCCCGATCACCCCCCGCCAGGCTGGCCCCGCCGGACGACCCTCGGGACGGTCGGCCGGCGAACTCACTCGCCTTCCTCGCCCTCGACCCGCAGCACGCTGTCAACGGCCCGCACGGCCTCCATCGACTTCAGGTCGTCGATGGTGTCGGCGAGCGCGGACTCGCGGGCGGTGTGCGTGACGATGATCAGCGTCGCGTCCTCGCCTCGGCCCTCCTGGTGTACCGCCTTGATCGACACGCCGCGCCGGGCGAAGCTCTCCGCCACCGGGGCCAGCACGCCGGGCCGGTCGGCAACGTCGAGGCAGACGTAGTACCTGGTCAGCGCGTCGGCCATCGGAACAACGGGCAGCTCGGCATAGGTCGCGGGCTCGGGGCCGCGCAGTCCGGCGCGCTGGTTCCTGGCCACGGCGACGATGTCGCCGAGCACCGCGCTGGCCGTCGGCTGGCCCCCGGCGCCCGCGCCGTAGAACATCAACCTGCCCGCCGCCTCGGCCTCCACGAACACCGCGTTGTACGCCTCGTGCACGGCGGCCAGCGGGTGCACCCGCGGCAGCATCGCGGGATGGACCCGGACCGAGACGCCGCCGTTGCTCCGCTCGCAGATCGCGAGCAGCTTGATCACGAAGCCGAGCGCCCGCGCGCTTGCGATGTCGGCCGCGGTGATCTTGGCGATTCCCTCGGTGAACACGTCTGCCGAGGTCACCTCGGTGTGGAAGGCGAGGCCTGCCAGGATCGCCGCCTTCGCTGCCGCGTCGTGCCCCTGCACGTCGGCCGTCGGGTCGGCCTCGGCGTAGCCCAGCCGCTGCGCCTCCGTCAGCGCGGGCCCGAAATCGGAGCCGATCGAGTCCATCCGGTCGAGGATGAAGTTGGTCGTCCCGTTCACGATGCCGAGCACCCGGCGCACCGTGTCGCCCGCCAGCGACTCGCGCAACGCCCGCAGCAGCGGGATCGCCCCCGCAACCGAGGCCTCGTAGTACAGGTCGGCGCCCTGCGCGCTGGCTGCCTTGTGCAGCGCCGCGCCGTCGCTGGCCAGCAGCGCCTTGTTGGCGGTCACCACCGAGCGGCCCAGGTCGAGCGCGGCCAGAACCAGCGACCTGGCCGGCTCGATCCCGCCGATCAGCTCGACCACGATGTCAACGTCGGGACGGGTGACCAGGGCGACCGCGTCGCCGGTGAGCAGCGTGTCGTCCACGCCCGAGATCCTGGCGAGCTCGGGCCTGCGCACCGCGATCCCGGCGATCTCAAGCGGGCCACCAGCCCTGGCCGCCAGATCGGCTGCCTGCTCGGTCAGCAGCCTCGCGACCTGCGAGCCGACGCTCCCGCAGCCAAGCAGCGCGATCCGCAGCGGCGCACTGCGCTTGCCAGCCTCCTTCGCCCGCACGGCAGCCTCTCTCCCCACGGCAGCTGGTCGACGAGTCCTGCCGTACCCGAACGCCAAGCCTATCGACACGCCGGGACGGCCCCGCAGATAGCCAGTCTCACCAGTACGTATGCCTGTTTGCTGACCGCGAACACGAGCCGGAAACAACCGCGCGGCCGGCCTGGTTACATCCGTGTAGTTGGCCAGACCCTGTAATTAAGTAATCCCGCCGGAAGAAGGCTCGGATGAGCGAGACCAAGACCCTCACACTGCCCGTGCTGCCACTCGACGACGACGTCGTGCTGCCCACCATGGTCGTGCCGCTCGACGCGTCGGACCCCGAGGTGCGCGCGTCACTGGCGGCGGCCAGCGCGGCCGCCGAAGGCGAGGAGCGGCCGAGGCTGCTGCTCGTGCCCCGAATCGGCGGCAAGTACGCGCCGGTGGGCACGCTCGCCGTCGTCGAGCAGGAGGGCAGGCTGCCAGACGGCAAGCCGGGCGTCGTCCTCCGCGGCACGGCGCGGGTGATGATCGGCGCGGGAACGGTCGGCCCTGGCGCCGCGCTCTGGGTGCACGGCACGGAGGCCGCCGAGCCGTCCGCCGGACCGCGCGCCGCCGAACTGGCACGCGAATACCGCGGGCTGGCGGCCGCGATCCTGCAAAAGCGCGGCGCTTGGCAGGTGGTCGACGCCCTTTCCCGTATAACGGACCCCTCCGCGCTGGCCGACAGCGCAGGCTACGCGAGCTACCTGTCGGTCGAGCAGCGTGCCGAGTTGCTGGAGACGCTCGACCCCGCGCAGCGGCTCGAGCGGCTCGTGGCCTGGGCCCGGGATCATCTCGCCGAGCTTGACGTGGCCGAGACCATCGGCAACGACGTCCGCGAGGGCATGGAGAAGCAGCAGCGGGAGTTCCTGCTGCGCCAGCAGCTGTCCGCGATCCGCAAGGAACTAGCCGCGCTCGACGGCACTCCCGCGTCCGAGCAGGACGACTACCGGGCCAGGATCACCGAAGCCGACCTGCCCGAGCACGTCCGCGAGGCTGCGCTGCGCGAGGCGGCCAAGCTGGAGCGCGGCTCAGACAACTCGCCGGAGGCGGGCTGGATCCGCACCTGGCTGGACACCGTGCTCGACGTGCCGTGGAGCACGCGCACGGACGACGCGTATGACATCCCCGGCGCCCGGGCCGTGCTCGATGCTGACCATGCCGGACTCGACGAGGTCAAGGAACGCATCATCGAGTACCTCGCCGTCCGCAAGCGCCTCGCCGACAAGGGCCTGACGGTCGCGGGCGGCCGGCGGAGTGGTGCCGTTCTCGCCCTGGCCGGACCGCCAGGAGTCGGCAAGACCTCGCTTGGCGAGTCGGTGGCCCGCGCGATGGGCCGCAAATTCGCCAGGGTCGCGCTGGGCGGCGTCAGGGACGAGGCCGAGATCCGCGGCCACCGGCGTACCTATGTGGGCGCGCTGCCCGGCCGGATCGTCCGCGCGATCCGCGAGGCGGGCTCGATGAACCCGGTGATCCTGCTGGAC
Source organism: uncultured Actinomycetota bacterium (assembly GCA_963720595.1). GTDB lineage: Bacteria > Actinomycetota > Actinomycetes > Streptosporangiales > Streptosporangiaceae > Chersky-822. The sequence goes on from CAVRFY010000003.1 coordinate 280,751, forward strand.
GAGGTCGACAAGGTCGGCGCCGATTACCGCGGCGACCCGACCGCCGCCCTGCTCGAAGTCCTCGACCCGGCGCAGAACCACACGTTCCGCGACCACTACCTCGAGGTCGAGCTCGACCTGTCCGATGTCCTGTTCATCGCGACCGCCAACGTCGCCGACGCGATCCCCGAGCCCCTGCTCGACCGCATGGAGCTCATCCGCCTCGACGGCTACACCGAGGACGAGAAGGTCACGATCGCCCGCGACCACCTGCTGCCTCGCCAGCTCACCCGGGCCGGCCTGGACAACTCTGACGTCGAGGTCACCGACGACGCCTTCCGTCGCCTGGCAACCGAGTACACCCGCGAAGCCGGCGTCAGATCCCTCGAGCGCTCTCTCGCCAGGATCTTGCGGAAGATCGCCGCGAATCTGGCGACCCAGCCTGCGGACGAGCCAGGTTTGCCAGTGACAGTCACCGCCGACAACCTCACGACCTACCTCGGCCACCCGCGCCACACCCCGGAGTCCGCGGACCGCACCGCCGTTCCTGGCGTAGCGGCCGGACTCGCCGTCACCGGCGCAGGCGGTGACCTGCTGTTCATCGAGGCATCGCTGGCCGACCCGGCCAGCGGCAGCACCGGCGTCACGCTCACCGGCCAGCTCGGCGACGTGATGAAGGAGTCCGCCCAGATCGCGCTCTCCTACTTGCGCTCGAACGGCCCCGGCCTCGGCCTCCCCGTCAGCGAGCTGGCCGAACGCGGCGTGCACCTGCACGTCCCGGCCGGCGCGGTGCCCAAGGACGGGCCGAGCGCGGGCATCACGATGACCACTGCGCTGGCCTCGCTGCTGTCTGGGCGGCTGGTCCGCGCCGACGTGGCGATGACCGGCGAGGTCTCGCTTACCGGGCGGGTGCTGCCGATTGGCGGCCTCAAGCAGAAGCTGCTCGCCGCGCACCGGGCCGGAATCACGACCGTGCTGATCCCTGCACGCAACGAGCCCGACCTGGACGACGTGCCGGAGAAGGTGCGTTCGGCACTCAAGATTCACCTGGTCAGCGACGTGCGGCAGGTACTCGACGAAGCGCTCGAGCCGGTTGCGGCGCTGGCCGGACCGACCGAGCCGACGACGCTAGCCGCCTGCGCCGGCTGAGTAGCGAGGGCCGCGGCCCTCGCTACTCAGCCGTGCGCGCTGCCGGAAATAAGCAATCGCTACTCATCCTCTCCGCGAGCCGCTGGCACATCCTGATCACGACGCAGCCAGCGTCCGCACCCCGAGAGGAACCCCGATGACCACCACTACCTCCGGCCGCCAGCTCGCCGGGCCCGACGCCAGCGCCGAAGGCCGGCGAGCCGGTGCCAGGCCGAAGCCGCTGCGCGCGTTCCTGACCCGGTCAGCCGCTCTGGCCGTCCCGGCCGCGGCGCTTCTGGCCACGCTGGCCGGCCCCGCATCGGCCGCCACGCTGCACGCCGACCAGCGCGCGCAGCCCGCCAGCACGACCATCACGTGGCACGCACTGAAGCTGGTCAACGGCTGGAAGTCGAGCCAGAGCAGCTATAACACGGGCAACCCGGCCTACGCGATCAGCCGCGGCGTGGTCTACCTGGCGGGCTCGCTGCACGGCGGCTCCGCCGCCACGTTCGCCGTCCTGCCCAAGGCGGCCCGTCCCGGTCACCGGCTGGTGCTGGCGATCTACACCGTCAACGGCAGCCGGGGCACGCTCCAGATTACGCCGGACGGACGAGTGGCCGCCGCCAGCACACCGAGCACCAACGCCACGCTGTACACCTCGCTGGCGGGCGTGTCCTACCCTACGGCGGCGATCGCCCTGCACAAGTTCGCCTTGCTCAACGGCTGGACGCCCAGCAAGGTCCCCGGCAACACCGGCGCGCCCGGGTACACAATCCAGGGCCATGTCGTGTACCTGTCCGGGGCGCTACACGGCGGGACCGACCCGACCTTCGCGGTCCTGCCTAAGGCAGCCCGCCCGGCCTACATCATGTACCGGCCGATCGCGACCGTCAGTGGCTCAGTCGGCAGCGTCGTGATCGAACCGCAGGGCCTGCTCGGCAACTACTCCCCGCTGGCCCATCAGTTCACGTCCATCGCGGGAGTGTCGTACCCGGCGCCCGGGGTCACCTGGCACAAGCTGACGCTGCTCAACGGCTGGCAGTCCGGCCAGCCGCAGTACACGACGGGCGATCCCGCCTACGCCGTCATCGGCGGCGTCGTGTACCTGTCCGGGGCGCTGCACCTGCCCAGCGGCAGCAACGCCCAGTTCGCCGTGCTGCCCAAGGCCGCCAGGCCCACTCATGTCCTGTACCTCACGACCCACAACATCGGCCAGGTCGGCACGGTGCGGATCGAGACGGACGGGCGCATCTTCGCCTACGGCGTCGCCGACCCGAACTCCGGGGCGCAGTTCACCTCGCTCGCCGCCATCTCCTACCCGCACAACTCGTAGTCCGCACGGCGGTGCGCCGGACCGGCGACCCGGTCCGGGGCACTGCCATGTCACGCGGCCGGCGCCGCGCAGCGGAATGCCGCCCGGCCCCGCCGGCCACTGGCCGGGCGGGAACGGGCTACCGTTCGTTCTCATGATCGTCGACGCGCCGGCCGCCTAGCGTGTCCGGCTGGATCGCCAGGCTGGGCGGCGATGGCTGGTTCCGGCTCCCCGGCCTGGCCGAGATCCGCCGGTACCAGCGGTCCTGGCTGCGCGGCGACCTGATCGCGGGCCTCACCGTCAGCGCGTACTTGATCCCCCAGGTTCTGGCTTACGCGGGCGTGGCCGGGCTGCCGCCCGCGACCGGGCTCTGGGCCGCCGCCCCGCCACTGCTCATCTACGCGCTGCTCGGCTCGTCGCGGTCGCTGTCGATGGGGCCCGAGTCATCTACCGCGCTGATGACCGCGGTCGCGATCGGGCCGCTCGCCGCGGGCAGCCCGGCCAGGTATGCGTCGCTGGCCAGCACACTCGCGCTGTTCGTCGGGCTGCTTGCCGTGATCGCGGGCGTTGCCAGGCTCGGGTTCATCGCCGACCTGCTCTCCCGGCCGGTGATCGTCGGCTACATGGCCGGCCTGGCCGTCATCATGATCGCCGGCCAGCTCGGCCGGGTGACCGGCGTGCACGTCGAAGGCCGCGCCGCTCTCGGCGAGATCGTCTCGTTCGCCAGGCACATCACGAACCTCCAGCTGGCCACCACACTGCTCTCCGCCGGCGTGCTGGTCTTCCTCTTCGTCAGCGCCCGCTGGCCCGCGGTGCCTGGCCCGCTGATCGCGGTCGTCGCGGCGACGCTCGCGGTCTGGGCGTTCGGGCTGACTAGCCACGGGGTCGAGGTGGTCGGCCAGATCCCGGCCGGACTGCCGCCCTTCGGCCTGCCGACGCTGCGCCCCGCCGACCTCCGCGAGCTGACCGGCCCGGCGTTCACCGTGCTCGTGATCGCGTTCAGCGACGTCGTGCTCACGGGGCGGGCGTTCGCCAGGCCCGGCGAGCGGATCGATGCCAACGGTGAGCTGCTCGCGCTCGGCGTGTCCAACGTCGCGGTCTCGCTGGTGCGGGGCTTCCCGGTCAGCAGCAGCGCCAGCAGGACGGCGATCGGCCAGGCGGCAGGCAGCCGAACCCAGCTGTACTCAGTGACCGCCGCCGGCGTGGTGCTCGCGGTGCTCGCGTTCGGTCACGCGTTGCTCGCCAAGTTCCCGATCGCGGCGCTCGGGGCCCTGGTGATCTTCGCCGCCGTCCGGCTCATCGACGTCGCGGCGCTGCGGCGCCTGGCCGCGTTCAGGCGCAGCGAATTCGCCATCGCAATCGCCGCCCTCGTCGGCGTGCTCGTAGTCAACATCCTCTACGGCGTCCTGATCGCGATCGGCATCTCCGTCGCCGTGCTGCTGGTCCGGATAGCCAGGCCGCATGCCACCGTTCTCGGCCAGGTGCCAGGGCTGGCCGGGATGCACGACGTCGATGACTACCCCAATGTGCGAACCATTCCCGGCCTGGTCGTCTATCGCTACGACGCGCCGCTGTTCTTCGCCAACGCCGACGATTTCCGGCGTCGGGTACTCGAGGCGGCCGAGCGGGAGGCGCCGGTGCGATGGTTCGTGCTCAACGTCGAGGCCAACGTCGAGGTCGACTTCACGGCGCTGGAAGCCGTTGCGGCGGTACGCGAGGAACTCGCCAGGAACGGCACGGTCTTCGCCATGGCCAGGGTTAAGCAAGAGCTGCTGGGCAGGCTGAAGGCGTTCGGGCTGGCCGACCAAATCGGGGATGACCTGCTGTTCCCGACCCTGCCGACCGCCGTCGAGGCATACCGCCAGTGGGTCGCGCGGCGCGATGCCGACCAGGAACCTGGCTGACCGGGCAGCTCAGGGCCGCCGTGCTGGTTAGTTGATCCCGCGGTCGTAGCCCTCCCAGTACGCGGCGCGCAGCTTGAACTTCTGCAGCTTGCCGGTCGCCGTCCTGGCCAGCGCGTCCCGCATCTCGACCGAGGTCGGGCACTTGTAATGGGCCAGCTTCGACCGGCAGAACTCGATCAGCTCGGCGCCGGTGACCTCGTGGCCGCTGCGCAGCACGACCAGGGCCTTGACCGTCTCGCCCCACTTGGGGTCGGGAACGCCGATCACCGCGGCCTCGGCGACGGCCGGATGCTGGTACAGGCAGTCCTCGACCTCCACCGAGCTGACGTTCTCGCCGCCCGAGATGATCACGTCCTTCTTCCGGTCCGAGATCACCAGGTACTCATCCGGGTCGATGTGCCCCTCGTCGCCGGTGTGGAACCAGCCGTCCACGAGCACCTTGCCCGACTCCTCCGGCTGTTCCCAGTAGCCGGCGAACACATGGTTCGACCTGGCCAGCACCTCGCCCGAGCCGTCGGTCGCGACCTGAACGCCGACCGCGGGCGATCCGGCCCTTGACTGCAGCCTGGCCCGCTCGGCGCTCGGCAGATCGTCCCATTCGGCCGGGCGCCGGTTCATCGTGAGCAGCGGCGCGGTCTCGGTGAGGCCGTAGATCTGGATGAACTCCCAGCCCAGTTCGGCCTCCACGCGCTCGATCGTCTTCGACGGCGGCGGCGCTCCCGCCACGACGATGCGGACCTGGTCGCGGCCGGGGACCGGCTGGCCGGCCGCACGCCGTGCGCTGGCCGCGTTCAGGATCGCGGCGACCACGGCCGGGGCACCGCACATCAGCGTGACGCCGTGCGCGTCGATCCTGTGCAGCAGTTCCTCGCCGTCGATCTTGCGCGCGACGACCTGCGGAACGCCCATCGCGGTCACCGCGTACGGCATCCCCCAGCCGTTGCAGTGGAACATCGGCAGCGTGTGCAGGTACACGTCCCGGTCGGTGACCGTGGTCTGCCAGCCGAAGACCGCCGCGTTCAGCCAGCAGTTGCGATGGGTCAGCTGCACGCCCTTGGGCCGCGCTGTGGTGCCGCTCGTGTAGTTGATGCTCGCGGTCGCGTCCTCGTCCGGCTCCCAGAACGCCGGCTCGGCGTCGTCTGGCGCCTCCGCGAACAACTGCTCGTCGTCCACGCCGTCGAGCACGATCCGGTGCCTGGCCTTGACGTCGCGCAGCGCCTGGTCGGACTCCGGGTCGACCAGCAGCACGGACGCGCCGGAATGCTCGACGACGTAGCTGACCTCGTCGGAATTCAGCCGGTAGTTCACCGGCACGAGCACCCGGCCATAGCCGCTGATCCCGTAGAACAAGATCCCGAACCTGGCCGCGTTGGGGCTGACGACCGCGACCCGCTCACCATGCCCCACGCCCAGTTCGTCCAGCGCGAGGGCAACCCCGCGGGCACGGCGTTCCAGCGACCGGTAGGTGATCGTGCCGAGCGTCCCCGCCGTGCCCGGCTCGTCGATCAGGGCCGGGCGGCTGGGATAAACCATGGCACCCCGGCGGAGAAAGTCGGAAACGGTCAGCGGCACCTTCATGGTCAGCTCCAAAGGGTCAGATGATTCCCTGATACTGCGCCAGAGCGCGCGTCGCAGGCAACCGGACGACCCGGCTGGCTCGGGCCCGGCCGGCGGCGAGCCGGTCGCTGCATTGCCCCGGCGTGGCCAGGCCGGCTGTGCCAGCATCGGACTTGTGGAGATACTTCCCAGATTTCACATTCGCCCGCTGCTTCTCATGGCTCCCGTGTTCATCATGGCGGCCTGCGCCGGCGCCGCCGCGGCTGCGCCCGCTCCGCCGAGCGCGCCGCGGCCGGGAGCCGGGAGCGGCCCGTCGGGCGAGCTGGCCGGCTGCCCGATCTTCCCGGCGAACAACATCTGGAACACCGACATCTCCAAGCTGCCGATCGACTCGCACAGCGCCGCCTGGCTGCGCAGCATGAACTCGGGGTCGACATACCTGCACCCGGACTTCGGCCCGTCGGGCGGCTATCCGTACGGCATCCCGTACACCGTGGTCACCAGCTCGCACCCGCTGGTGACGGTGCACTTCCAGTACGCGAGCGAGAGCGACCGTAGGGGATACCCGTTCGGCTCCGACACCAGGATCGAGGGCGGCCAGAACGCGGGCGGCGACCGGCACGCCCTGATGCTGGATTCCAGCAACTGCACGCTGTTCGAGCTGTACCACGCCAGGTTCGGCAGCCGGCCGACGGCAGGCTCTGGTGCGTTCTGGAACCTGCGCTCCAACACGCTCCGGCCGGCCGGCTGGACCTCGGCCGACGCCGCCGGCCTGCCGATCCTGCCCGGGCTGCTGAACTATGGGCAGGTCCGCAGGGCCGCGGCGACCGGAACATCGATCAGGCACGCGATCCGGTTCACCGCCGACCGGACCAGGTCGGCGTACATCTGGCCGGCCAGGCACCAGGCGGGCAGCGGCAGCAGCCCGAGCCTGCCCCCGATGGGCGCCAGGTTCCGGTTGAAGCTGAGCTTCAACGTCGCGGGTTACTGCGCAAGCTCGACACCGTACTGCGCGGACGCCAAGGCCGTGCTGACCGAGATGCAGCACTACGGCCTGATCCTCGCCGACAACGGGTCGAACTGGTACTTCGGCGGCGCCGCGTTCCCGCAATGGCCAAGCGGCCTGGTCGAGCTGCTCAAGCGGATTCCGGCGCGCGACTTTCAGGCGGTGAACGAGAGCTGCCTGATGGTCAGTTCCGGCTCCGGGCAGGCGCAGGGTCACGCCGGCTGTCCGATCGGCTAGAAGTCAGCCTCCGGTGACCGGCTCGCGGACGACGTCGGCGGGGTCCTTGTCGTCCCTGAGCCCCCGGTACGATGCCGCGCGCAGGCGGCCCGCGGTGGTCCACAGGGCGAACTCGGCCTCGATCACGACCTCGGGCTCCGCCCATACGGCACCGCGCCCGTGCTCGGCCGGGATCGTCGAGCCGAACGGCGAGGTCGCGCGGCGCAGCGGCGCGAGCCGCTGGGTGAGCATCAGCAGCGCCTGCTGGCTGAACCCCGTGCCGACATGGCCTGCGTAGGTCAGGCCCGACTCGCCCTGGACGCCGACGATCAGCGAGCCGATCATCTCGGACCTGTTCCCCTCGCCCGGCTTCCAGCCGCCCACCACGAACTCCTGGTGGTGGACGTTCTTGATCTTCCGCCAGGCGGCAGAGCGCTTGCCAGCGGCATAACGTGACGCGAGCCGTTTGGCCATAATGCCTTCGAGGCCGTGCTGCCGGGAGACTGCCCGCACGTCGGCGCCCGGCACGCCGGTGAAGGCCGGCGGTGTTTGCCAGTACGGTCCGTTCAGCGCCAGTTCGTCAAGCTCGGCGCGGCGCTGCCGGTAGGGCTGGTCGACGAGCGGCCGGCCGTCGGCGAACAGCAGGTCGAACACCAGGTAGCTGACGGGAATCTCGGCCGCGACCCGCCTGACCTGGCTGGCCGAGGTGACGTTCATCCGCTGCTGCAGCGCCTCGAAACTCGGCCAGCTGTCGCCACCGAACGCGACGATCTCGCCGTCCAGCACCAGGTCGTGCGAGCCGGCGGCGGTCGCCATGCCCGCGAGTTCCGGATAGCTGGCCGTCGTGTCGCGCCCGGTGCGCGAGGACAGGGTCAGCGCGCCGCCGCTGATCGTCGCGATCGCCCGCAGCCCGTCCCACTTCATCTCGTACGCCCAGCCGGCATCGTCGGCCGGCATGTCGCCGGCCACGGCGAGCATCGGCCGGTACTGGGCGGGCAGGCTGTCATGGCCGCGGTCGGTCATCTCGCCACCGTACCGGGGCGCCGCCTGGCCGGCTGCTAAGGCGAGGGCGCCTGCGCCGCAGGGACCGCGGCCGCTGCCTCGGCCTCGCCGCGGCGGACGCCCGCGATGATCGTCCGCATCGTGACCCCCGGCGCGTACCTGGTCATCCGCCACGCGATCCGGGCCGAGCGCGGGGCGACGATCAGGGCCCGGTTCCGCTCGACGCCCGCGAGCACGTCCTGGGCCAGCGGGTCGGCCTCATAAAGCCTGCCAAGCAGCCTGGCGAGCGCGGCCGCGTTGGCGCCGGTCTGAGTCTGCGGCAGGCCGGGATTCACCCGGCCGAGCAGCGGTGTGTCGACGAATCCCGGGCAAACGGCGCTCACCCTGACGCCCCGGCTCGCCCCCTCGGCACGCAGCGACAGGCTCAACCCGACGACGGCGTGCTTGGCTGCCGCGTACGGGGCCAGGCTCGGTCCCGGCACCAGGCCGGCCAGCGAGGCCGTGTTGACGATGTGCCCGTGCCCCTGGCGCAGCATCAGCGGGTAGGCCGCGTGCACGCCGTGGACGACTCCCCTGACGTTGACGTCGAGCACCCGGTCCCAGTGGTCGAGCGTGAGTTCCTCGACCAGCCCGCCGACTGCGATCCCCGCGTTGTTGAACATCAGGTCGAGCGCGCCGTGCTCGGCCGCGGTCTGGTTCACCAAGTCGGCGACCGCGGCGGAATCCCGCACGTCGAGCACGGCGGTGCTGACGGTACCGCCGTCCGCCCGCACCGAGTCGGAGACCGACTTGGCGCCGACCTCGTCGATGTCGGCGATCACGACCGTAGCGCCCCGCGCCGTCAACGCCCGGACCAGCGCCGCCCCGATCCCTGACCCGCCGCCCGTGACGATCGCGACCTGCCCGTCGAACCCGCCGCCCGGCCGCGATCGCCGGGCCGACATTCGCCCGGCCTGTCGAGATGCGCCCATTATCGGACGGTAACGCAGGTCGCCAGGGACCGGCAAGCGGTCGGGACCTGCGACTCTGTCGGTTGACAGACAACTGACAGGATGCCTACGGTGCGAAACGTGACAGATCCGCTCGCCACGTTGCAGCCGATCGTGACCGATATCAGGTCCCTGCCTGTTCAGCTCGCGAGCCAGATCCGCGACCTGCTCGCTGGCGGCGACCTGCGGCCCGGCCAGCAGCTGCCGACCGAGGCCAGCTTCGGGGCGAGGTTCGGCGTCGGGCGCACCACGGTGCGCGAGGCGCTCAAGCTGCTGGAGAACGACGGGCTGATCCAGGTAAGGCGTGGCCTCGGCCGGTTCGTGTCGGCGGCTCCCGCGCTCCGCCGACCGCTCACCAGGCTGGAGAGTGTGACCGAGCTGATGACCTCGGCCGGTTACCAGGTCAGCAGCCGGCTGCTCTCGGTCGGCGCCCGGCCGGCGACCGACGACGAGCGCGCGGCGCTCGACCTGCCCGAGCGCGCCGAGGTCGTCAGGCTCGAACGGCTGCGGATGCACCGTGACGAGGCCTACATCTATTCGGTCGACATGATGCCGCGCTCGTTGTTCCCGCCCGGCCTGGACGCGATCGACTGGGGCGGGTCGCTGCTCGACTACCTCGGCAGCCGCGGCGCCCGGCCCGCCTACTCGGTCGCGCAGATCAGCGCGGTGCACCTGCCGGCCTGGCAGGCCTGGCCGCCGAGCACGCGCTCGACGCGACGATCCCCTGGCTGCTCATGGTCCAGGTCAACACCACAGTCTCCGGCCTGCCGGTCATCTACAGCCACGACTACCACCGCGGCGACCGGTTCAGCTTCGACGTACTCCGCCGCGCCCAACCCAGCTAGGAGCAGCCCGTGGACGACCAGCCCGTGGACGACCGGCCCGTGGAAGGCGAGGCCGTGGACGAGCGGCGAGTCCCCGGCGACGACATCTCCCGCTGGCACGCGTCGCTCGCCCCGCAGCTCCGCGCCGCGTTCGAGGACGTGCTGGCGGGCCCGAGGTTCACGCTAGGACCGAACCTCCGTTCTTTCGAAACGGAGTTCGCCGCCTACTGCGGCGCCCATGGCTGCATCGGGATTTCCAGCGGGACCGCAGCCCTGCATCTGGCGCTGCTGGCGCTCGGAGTCGGGCCAGGCGACGAGGTGATCACGGTGCCGAACACCTACATCGCCACCGCCTTCGCGATCACGTACACCGGCGCGCTGCCGGTCTTCGTCGACGTCGACCCGGTCACCTTGAACATGGACCCGGCCGCGATCGGGCCCGCGCTGACCAGCCGGACCAAGTCCATCCTGCCGGTACACATGTACGGGCAGGCGGCCGACATCGATGCGATCAGGCAGGCGGCGCCCGGCATCAGCGTCGTCGAGGACGCGGCCCACGCGCACGGCGCGACGCTCGGCGACCGGCATGCGGGCAGCCTCGGCGACCTGGCGGCGTTCTCGTTCTACCCCTCTAAGGTGCTCGGCGCGCTCGGCGACGGCGGCGCGATCACCGCGTCCACACCCGAACTCGAGGCGCGGGTCAGGCAGCTGCGTTACATGGGCCAGCAGGTCAAGTTCGACCACGCGATCCTCGGCTACCAGGAACGGCTGGACGAGCTGCAGGCGGCGTTCCTGCGGGTCAAGCTGCGGTACCTGGACGAGCAGGTTGCCGGGCGCCGCCGGGTCGCTGCCCGGTACGCCGAGCTGCTCGCGCCCACGCCGCTGACCCTGCCTCCTGACGACGTCACCGGGCGGCATGCCTACTACATGTACACGGTGCTGGCGCCGGACCGGGAGGCGCTGGCCAAGCACCTGACCAAACGCCGTATCAGCGCCGGGGTCATCTACCCGCGGCTGATCACGCAGTATGGCGCGTACGCGACTCTGCCGTGGCGGTCAGGGCCGCTCCCGGTCGCGCAGGAACTGCCCGACCGGCTGCTATCGCTGCCCATGTTCGCCGAGCTGACCGATGACGAGATCGACCGGGTGGGCGCGGCGGTCGGCGAGTTCTACGGCACCGCATGACCGAAGGCGACGCGATGCCTAGTCCCGGCGGCACCGGGACCGCCGACGCGGCCAGGGCCGGTGCCGTGCGGTTCGTCGTGCTGGGCGGCAGCGCGCCGGCCACCGTCCAGCTCATCGACGCGCTGGCCCGCTGGCCCGGGGCTTTGCTCGATGACCGGCCAGCTGTGGTCGATCTCGTGCTCTGCGGCCGGTCCAGGGAGCGGCTGGCCGCGGTCGCCGGCGCGGCCGGGCGGCGGGCCGCCGATCTTGGCCTGAACATCTTGGTCACCGCACTGGGCAACCGTTCCGCCGCGCTGGCCGACGCCGACGTCGTGCTGAACCAGATCAGGCCGGGCGGACTCGAGCAACGGTCGGCCGACGAGTCGTTCCCCCGCGAGTTCGGGATTCCCGGCGAGGAGACGATCGGCCCTGGCGGCTTCGCCTGCGCGGTGCGCACAGTGGCGGCACTGCGGCCGGTGTGGGCCGACGTGGCCAGGTCCTGTCCCGGCGCGCTGCTGATCAACCTGACCAACCCGGCGGGCATCGTGACCCAGGCCGCCAGGCTCAGGTTCGGCCTCCCGGTCGTCTCGGTCTGCGACTCGCCGCTCGCCCTGCTCGCCGGGGCGGCCGCCAGGCTCGGCCTGGCGGACCGGTCCGGGGCCGGGTTGCGGGCCACATACGTCGGGATGAACCATGTCGGCTGGTACGTGCCGGACTCCGCGGCCGAGCTCGGCGAGCTGGCGGGCCTGGTCAGCGGACTTGACCCCGGCCTGCCGGCGCTGCACGGCGCGCTGCCGGGGCCCTACCTGCGCTACTACGCCCATCCTGACCGAATGCTGGCCGCCCAGGAGGGACGGCCGACCCGGGCCGACGAACTGCGCGAGCTGGCCAGCGCCACCATGGAGACCTTCGGCCGAGGCGAGATGCCGTCGGCCTGGCGGCGGCCGGCTCCCTGGTATTCGCTCGCGGTCGTGCCGCTCGCGGCCGCGTGGCTGCATGGGTCGGACGAACCGCTCATCGTCGGGCTGCCCAACCGGGGCCGGGTGCCCTGGCTGCCGGACGACGTGATCGTCGAAGGCCCGGCCACACTGGCGCGCCCCGGCGAACTCGAGCCCGGCGCGGTCGCCGAACTGCCTGACCTGCCGCGCTGCATCCTCGCCAGGCACGCCTCCTATGAGCGACTGGCGGCGACCACGCTGGCCGCCGGCGGTCCGACGGACGATGAGATGACCAGGGCGCTGCTCGCCAACCCCCTGGTGACAAGCCTGGACCAGGCTCGCGGGCTGACCGCCGCGATCGCCGCCCGGATGTCATCCCTCGACCCCTACTGGCGCTGACTCTGCCCCCCCTCCTGGCGCCGACGCCCCGCACTCCTGGCGCCGACGCCCCGCACTCCTGGCGCTGACCCCGCTCCACCCGGACTTCATGAGCTCACGCGCGGCTCTGGATCCGCTTCCGTCATGTTGACGCCCGATTCGCGGCTTTTGCGGCACGGAAGCGGATCCAAAGAACTCATGGCCCGGGCGGAGACGAGCCGGTGAGCCCGCATAGGCGGTCGATGGCGGCCTTGGCCGCGCGCATCACTTCCCGCCGGGGAGGCTGTCAGCTAGCTGCTGCCGGGCAGGAACGTGCCGGTCCCGGTCTCGGCATACCGCTTGAGGCTGTCCATGAGCCGGGCCCAGGCCAGCGTCGAGCCAGGGAACGAGCCTGCGTCTGAGGCCCAGCCGTCGTGGCTGAACCTGACCAGCGTGCCGTCGCCCGTGGGGGTCAGGGTCCACTCGATGGTGGTGCCTGCCCAGTGCGGCGGAAAGGCGCCGGAGTTGGACCATTTCACGTAGTGATCTGTGACCTGGTCCACGGTCAGCTCGAAGGGAATCGGGGCCGTGGCGAAGCTTGGCTTCATGACCGACCCCGCGCCGCCGGGAAACTCGACCGTGGGCGTCCACCAGCCGGCGATTCCTCGCTGCGTGTCCAGCGCCTCGATGATGGCTGCCGGGCGCGCGCCTATCAGGATCTCGAGCACGATGCGTGCCATCACTTCGCCTCCGCCTCGATAGCGCCGGGCTCGCGGATGACGGCAAAGTTCAGCCGTAGCGTTCCGGTGGTGGCGAACAAGGCGGCCAGCAGCGGGAAGAGGTGCTCGGTCGCGCGCGCGGCATCGATGCCCCCCAGATCGAGGATGGCCTGCTCGGGCCAGCCCAGGTCACTCAGAAGCTTGCTCACCGCCTGCTTGGCGTCGGCATCGTCGCCGCACAGGAAGACGTTGGTAACGGACGGCAGCGCGGCTGGGTCTTCCATCACCAGCGCGCTCATGGTGTTCATGCTCTTCACTACCAGCGTCTCGGGCAGGGCGTGCTGGATGGCGGCGGCGAGGCTGGCATTGGGATAGAGCAGGTCCAGGCCGCTGTCGCCGGGTACCACGGCGTTGGCCAGGTCCAGCAGCACCTTCCCCGACAGTGCGGACGGGTTGATGGCGGTGAGGGCGCTGAGCGCGACGTCGCCCGGCAGGGCGTTGATGACCAGATCCGCGCCGGACGCCGCGTCAGCGTGGCTGGTGGCTCGGACGTCACCCGTCTGCTGCGACAGCCACTCCGCCAGCGTTTCGTCTCGCGGGTCGCGCGAGCCGAGCGCGACGCTGTGTCCGGCGGCTAGCAGGTGGGGCGTGAGGGTCCTGGCGACGATCCCGGTGCCGAGAATCGCGATATTCATGTACGTGCCTCTTTTGATCGGGCGAGGAAGCCGCGTCCGGCGGCGATCCTCGGGAGTGGGTGCGTAAGCGGCATGAAGCGAATTGGCCCGGATCCACCGGTCACCACCGGCCGTGCGCCTGGCGACTGGTGGATCAAAGCAGTTGAGGTAAGCAGAATCTAACCAGTCAAGGCAGGGCCGGGCCCTCCCACGAGGTTCGTGGCAGCCCGATATCAGCCTTTCTTGGCACTGTTTTGTGGCTGGCCAGCAGTCATCGCATGGTCCTCCCATCACTTGGTCACCTTGATGACAGCAAGCTAGATCGCGGTCGGCCGCCGGTCTTCGGCCGCGCGAACAGACTTGAGCACCCGCGTTTCGTGCGATCGGCCGGCCCGGCAAGGCGCCTGCCGCCCGGTCTCTAGTGGCGCGTGCGGGTTTCGCCAGATATCAGTCGTGCGGCCGTGACAAGCTCTAGCAGGTCAGGGAGCTTCCGCGGATCGCGTCCGGTGCGGGCCGCGATCCGCCCCAGGCGGTATCGCAGCGAGTTCGGATGAAGCGAGAGCGCCTTCGCGCTCACGGAGACCTGCAGGCCGGCGTCGAAAAATGCCTCGATCGTCTGGCGCATCGCGCTATCGGCGAGGATTTCGCGGGTTGCCTGCGGGATCAGGCTGCCGACATCGTCTCGGTCCAGGCCCGTGAGCTCGTCGAAGAGCGGCACGTCCGCCGGGCCAAATACGAGCGGGCGGGTGTCAGTGGCGTGCCTGAGCGCGCGACGAGCCTCACGATAGCTGGCGGCGAACCCACCCAGCCCCGTGAAAGGCGTGCCGACGCCCGCGTGCAGAAAGGCGTGATATCCCTGGTAGATCGCCGTGCTGGCCTGCTCGAGTACGAGTCGCGGCTGATGGCCGCCACCAGCTTCGAGCAGTGCGATCAAGTCGCGCTCACGGCTGACCGCAAAAGTGTTGCGCTCAGGCCTGCCCGTGCACCGGGCAATGGCCTGCGCGGCCCATCGCGGCGTCGGCAAGATGGGCTCGCGCTCGCCGTTCACGACGACCGCGGTTACCGCCACGAACTGGCGATCAGGATCAAGCCCGAGCCCGGTGGCCTGCCTGGCGAGGGCCGTGTGCTTCTCCGGATCGCCGGTGAGCATGACATCGATGAGCCCGCGCCGCGCTGAGTCGAGTTCGGCGAGATCGCCCTGTACGACCTCGAGGTAAGCCTCAGCCATCGCCGCCGTGACCGCAATGTTGTAGTCAAACGTCCTGGCAATCAGCGCAAGAGCCGCCTCACGGGATTGCGCGTCGGGATCCGCCTCTCGCGCGATCGCGGCGGAGATAACCCGCTGAGCGATCAGGTATGAGTGCACCAGAGCCGCGAGTGACGCCATCTCGCGGGCGCGCTGCACGGCCCGCTCACGCGCGGCAGCCAGCACGGCTGCCGCGGGCGGGCCGCCGGTCCTGGCCAACTGAACGAACGCATCTATATGCCTGCGCGCCAGCGCACGGATCTCAGCAAGCAGCATCGCATCGTTGAGCACACCGAAACCGTCAATTTCACCAACCGAGGCTGCTGCGATCTCCGCAGCGATCTCGTCTGCCCGCGCCTCAAAGCGAGCGAGGATCTGTTCCGCCAGGACGTCCATGCGCATCGCCTCACCAGAGCCAGCGTCAGCCTCTGAAGCTACCGCCGCCCATATGATCGCCGGAACCCGGTCGGCCCTATCGGCAGGCAGGGTTCCGTGATCATGGCGAGGGCGCGGGCTACGGCTGGTAGGAGCCAGGCTCCCAGGCGCGGGTCGCGACGCCGATCGCGTTCCAGGCGTTGATTGTCACGATCAGGCTGACCAGAGCGGCCACCTCGGCGGGGCTGAGCTCGGCGGCCACGGCGCGGTAAGCCTCGTCGGGGACGTGGCTGCTGGCGAGCTGGGTGACTTCCTCGGTGAACGCCAGCGCCGCGCGCTCGCGCGTGGAGAAGAACGGCGTCTCCCGCCAGACCGGCAGCGCGTAAATCCGCTGCTCGGCCTCGCCGACCGCCCGGGCATCCTTGGTGTGCATGTCCACGCAATAGGCACAGCCGTTGAGCTGGGACGCGCGGATCCGGACCAGCTCGCGGAGCTTGAGATCGAAATCGACTGTGTCGAGTTCCTTGGTGGCGGCCCGGTCGAGGTGCGCCATGGCCCGGGAGAACCCGGCAGCTAGCTCGTCGAAGTCCAGGCGGACCTGGACCGGGTTGCTGGTCGTCGCGTCGGGCGTGCTCTGCGTCGTTGTCATGGCACCTACGCTATACACCGAACGGCCCAGGAGTAAGGTCCATATCTATGCCGCAACCTTGGGCCAATTATGGGATCGACCTGCACCTGGAACTTGCCGGACCGCGAGTCAGGGCGGCGCTCGAGGCGGCGTTGCGCGAGGCCGTCAGGACCGGCAGACTCGCGACGGGAACGCGGCTGCCGTCCTCCCGGGACCTGGCCGTCGACCTGGGCCTAGCCCGCAACACGGTGGCCGACGCCTTCGGGCAGCTCGTCGCCGAGGGCTGGCTGGAGGCCAGGACCGGCTCGGGCACGTGGGTAGCCGAGCAGCCGAGCCCGGTGTCTCCGCGCTCGGCCCAGCCCTTGTCCGGCTATGCCGCCCAGCGCTATGACCTGCGCCCCGGGGTTCCCGCCGTGTCGGCGTTCCCGCGCCGGGCCTGGCTGGCGGCCGGGCGCGCGTCGCTCAGCACGGCCGGCGACGGCGTGCTCGAGTACCCGGACCCGCGCGGGCTCGCGGAGCTGCGGACCGCGCTGGCCGGGTATCTCGCGCGGGCCAGGGGAGTGGTCGCCAGTCCGGACAACGTGATCATCTGCTCCGGCTTCACCCATGGCCTGGCCCTGGTCTGCCAGGTCCTCGCACGGCGCGGAACCAGCGTCGTCGCCACCGAGGCGTACGGGCACCAGTTCCACCGGCGGATCATCGCGGCCCAGGGACTGCGGGTCGCGTCGCTGCCGGTCGACCCGGACGGCGCCGTTCCGGCCGGCCTGGACGCCGCGGCTACCGGGTCACCTGGGCCGGAACCTGGGCTGGCCGGGCCGCCGCCGCCGATCGGCGCGGTCGTGCTGACGCCCGCGCACCAGTTCCCGCTCGGCATGACGCTCGCGCCGGGTCGCAGGACCGCGTTCGTGCGCTGGGCGGCCAGTACCGGCGGCGTGATCATCGAGGATGACTACGACGGCGAGTTCCGGTTCGACCGGCAGCCCGTCGGCGCGATGCAGGCGCTGGCGCCCGGCCACGTGGTCTACGCGGGCACGGCGAGCAAGAGCCTTGCGCCTGGCCTGCGGCTCGGCTGGCTCGTCCTCCCCGACTCGATGCTCGACGAGGCAACGGAGGTCAAGATGCTGTCCGGCTGTTCCAGCGGAGCGCTCGACCAGCTTGTGCTCGCGGCGTTCATCACCTCCGGCGGCTATGACCGGCAGATCCGCCAGTCCAGGCTGGCCTACCGGCGCCGGCGCGACCGGCTTGTCGCGGTGCTGGGTCGGCAGGCCCCGGGGGTGCGGCTGACCGGGATCGCGGCCGGACTGCACGCCGTTGCCGAGCTGCCCGGCCAGGTGACCGAGGAGGACGTGATCGCAGGGGCGGCGAGGCACGGCGTGGCGGTCGACGGGCTCGGCGATTTCACGGTCGCCGGGCACTGGCGCGGCCCGGCGCTCGTCGTCGGCTTCGGCAGGCCGGCCGAGCACGCGTTCACGACCGCCGTGGGCCGCCTCTGCGCCGCCCTGGCCGAGTCGCTCTAACCCGGGTCGCAGTGTCGCTTTTCGGGCATGGGCAGACGGCTGCCCGGGCGCCCAGGACGGCTCCACCGGTACCTCGGACTGACGGGTTGACGCCCAGATTTAGGTAAGGATAATCTTACCTATCAATCGAAGCGGCGAGTCGCTGAAAGATGGTCTGCGCACGAGGAGGACATGCGGGATGAAGTTCAGGGTCACCGCGACCACCCTGCCGGGCGAGTCCTCTTGCGGTCTACGACCCTGCTGGAGCTTGTCACGGCCACACGACTGATATCCGGCGAAACCCGCACGCGCCACTAGAGACCGGGCGGCAGGCGCCTTGCCGGGCCGGCCGATCGCACGAAACACGGGTGCTCAAGTCTGTTCGCGCGGCCGAAGACCCGGCGGCCGACCGCGATCTAGCTTGCTGTCATCAAGGTGACCAAGTGATGGGAGAACCATGCGATGACTGCCGGCCAGCCGCAGAACAGTGCCAAGAACCTCGTGTCCCGCGCAATAGGCGAGGTCTTTGACCGCCGGGAAATAGCAGCCATCGACCGATACTTTTCGCCCGACTACATCGAGCACTCGGCGGCCGGGACGGAAGGGCTCGACGGGTTGCGCAAGATTGTGAGCGATCTTCCCGATGGCTTCCGTCACGAGCGTGCGCGAGTTCTCAGCGATGGCGATCTGGTGGTGGCGCACGGCGTCTACCACGGGATCAGTCCTGAGCCGCTCGTGGCCTTTGATCTGTGGCGCGTGGCTGACGGCCTGATCACCGAACACTGGGACGCCCACCAGGCGTGGGCCGGGCCGACACCGTCAGGCCACTCGATGATAGACGGGCCGACGGAGGTGACTGAGCCACGCAGCACCGACGCGAGCCGGAACTTGGTCCAGCAGTTCGTCGATCTGATCATGATGGGAAAGGACCGGTCCCAGATCGGCCGCTTCTTTGACGGCGATCATTTCATCCAGCACAACCCGCACATCGCAGATGGTGTGAGCGGTCTCGGCACCGCGATCCAGAGCGGAGTCTGGGCCGCGGTCGTGGAGTGCGCCTACCGCATCCTTGCGGACGGGGAATTCGTGTTCACCCAAGGCGAGGGAACACTGCACGGCAAGCCGACTGCCTTCTACGACCTGTTCCTGGTCCACAACGACAGGCTGGCCGAGCACTGGGACGTCGTGTTCACCAAGCCGGAGACCCTTCCGCACGGTAATGGCTTGTTCTAGGCCAGCAAACAGGCGACCTCTCGCGACGACCCGCCTGCGCTCTGGCCGTCGACCGGCATCAGCTGCGGGTCCACCTCCGCGCACTGCGCTACGGCGATCGGGCAACGGGGGCGGAACCGGCAGCCGGACGGGATCGCGACCGGATTCGGCGTTTCGCCGGACAGGATCTGCGGTTTCCTGCGCCGCCGCGGGTCACGGTCCGGGACGACCGACAGCAGCGCCTTGGTGTAGGGGTGCCGTGGATCGTTGATCACCGAGCGGGCCGGGCCGTACTCGACGATGCGGCCCAGGTACATCACCGCGATCCGGTCGGCGAAGTGCGCGGCGGTCGACAGGTCGTGCGTGATCATCAGCACGCCCAGCCTGCCGTCCCGGCGCAGCCCGTCGAGCAGCGCGAGGACGCCGGCCCGCACCGAGACGTCGAGCATCGAGACCGGCTCGTCGGCCAGCAACAGCACTGGGTCGACCGCCAGCGCCGCGGCGATCGCGACCCGCTGCCGCTGCCCGCCAGACAACTCGTGCGGGTACCGGTCCAGGTACAGCCGGGCGGGCGCCAGCCCGGCACGCTCCAGCGCCTCGGAGACCAGCGCCGCGCGCTCGGCCCTGGACGAGCCGATGCCGTGCACGAGCAGCGGCTCGGCCACCGTCTGATGAACCCGGAACCGCGGGTCGAGCGACTCATACGGGTCCTGGTAGATCATCTGGATGCCGCGCCGAAGCGGCCTGAGCCTGCGCTGCGACAGGGCCGTGATGTCCCGGCCGTCGACGGTGACGGTGCCGCCGCTGGACTCGACCATCCGCAGGATCGTCTGCGCCGTGGTCGTCTTGCCGCAGCCGGACTCACCGACCAGCGCGACCATCTCGCCCCGGCGCAGCGAGAGCGACACCCCGTCGACCGCGCGGACCCACTGCCGAGGACGCCTGGCCAGCCGGTCCCCGATCGGCCGCCGGACCGGGTAGCGCGTCCGCAGGTCGGCGACCTCGAGCAGGACCTCGTCGCCGGTCACGACAGACCTCCGGGATCGGACCGGTGGCAGGCCGCCGCGTGCACGCCGCCCGCCGCGTCCGCGCCGCCCGCGCCGACGGCCAGCAGCACCGGGCGCTCCAGTTCGCACCGCTCGATGACCGAGTCGCACCTGGGCCGGAACGGGCAGCCCGTGATCGGCTCGTCCAGCCGTGGCGGCGCTGCCGGGAATCGACGTGACCTGCTCGCTCTCCATATAGATCTGGCGTCGCGGCGAACAGCAGCCGGGTGTAAGGATGCCGGGTGGCGTGGAACAGCGCGTCGGTCGTGCCAGTCTCGACAATCTCGCCGGCGTACATCACCCCGGCCCGCTGGCAGATCTGCGCGACAACCGGCAGGTCATGGGTCACCAGCACGAGCGCCAGCCCGAGCTCCTCGGTCAGCCGGACGAGCAGGTCCAGGATCTGCGCCTGCACCATCACATCGAGCGCCGTGGTCGGCTCGTCAGCGAGCAGCACCTTCGGCTCGCAGGCCAGCGCCATCGCGATCGCGGCGCGCTGGCGCATCCCGCCGGAGAACTCGTGCGGGTACCTGGTGCCGGACGCGGCCGGGATCCCGACCAGCTCGAGCAGTTCGCCCGCCCGCTTCCGCGCCGCGGCGGCCGCCGTCCTGCCTCCCGGGCCATGCAACGCGATCGGCTCGGCGATCTGCGAGACCACGTTGCGCACCGGGTTCAGCGCGTTCATCGCGCCCTGGAACACCATCGCCAGGTCGGTCCACCGGTGCGGCCTGACCGAGTCCTCGCCGCCGGCGAGGATGTCCGTCCCGTTCAGCCGGACCTCGCCGCCGACCGACGCGTTCGGCGGCAGCAGCCCCATCATCGCCAGGATGCTGGTCGTCTTCCCGCAGCCTGACTCGCCCACCAGCCCGAACCGCTCGCCGGCGGCGAGGTCGAAGCTCGACGCCCTGCACCGCGTGCAGCTCGCCGCCGTCCGGCAGCGTGAACCAGACGTTCAGGTCGCGCACTTCCAGCAGGCTCATCGCGGGCCTCAGATCGCATCCGGCCCGCGGCCGGCCAGCGGCCGGAGCGCCCACCGCCGCGAGGACAGGTGCGCGACCTTCAGCCGCGGGTTGAGCGCGTCCTCAATGGCCTGGCCGAGCAGGAAGCACCCCATGATAAGCAGGGTGATAACAATTCCATCGGGGACGATCGCCCACCAGGCGCCGGCGCTGACCGCGGCCCGGTCGAAGGCGTGCTCCAAGATGGTCCCCCAGGTCGTGGTCGTGCTCGGGTCCTCCAGGCCGAGGAAGGCGAGCGCGGTCTCCAGGTAGATGGCCACGGCGACGGTCAGTACCGTGTTGGCCATCAGCAGCGGCCCGACCTGCGGCAGGATATGCCGGCCGATGATCCTGGCGTGGCTGGCGCCGATCGAGCGGGCGCGCTTGATGTAGACGCGTTCCTTGACGCTCATCACCTGCGCCCGGATGATCCTGGCCGTGGTCGCCCACTCCAGGATCGCGATCACGCGCGATGACGTGCGACAGGCTCGGACCCCAGACGTCCGCGATCACCATGGCGAACGCCAGGTCGGGGATGACGAGCAGGTAATCGGTGATCCGCATCAGCGTGATGTCGAGCCAGCGGCCGAAGTAGCCGGATGCGATGCCGACGCCGCCGCCGATCAGCATCGCGATCAGCGTGGCCGCGAAGCCGATGATCAGCGAGATCCGGCCGCCCGAGATGATCTCGCTGAGCATGTCGATGCCACCGTCGTCGCAGCCGAGCCAGTGGCTCGCCGGATGGCGGCGCGAACACGGCGCAGGTTCGCGCGGTCGTCGAGTACGGCGCGATCAGCGGGGCCGCGACGGCGAGCACGACGAAGAACACGATGATGAACAGGCCGAGCGAGGCGGCCTTCCGCCCGGTGACCGCCTGGCGGATCAGGCCGGTCGTGCTCTTGGCGACCTCGCCGGACAGCCCGGCCTCGGTCGCGATCGCGCTCACTGGCTGCTGACCTCGCTCACTGCTTGATCCTCGGGTCGAGCTTGAAGTAGGCCAGGTCGGCGAGCAGGTTCAGCACCACGACCGAGACGGCCAGGATGAGGAACCCGCCCTGCAGCATCGGGTAGTCGCGCTGGTTGATCGCCTGCCAGAGCGCCTGGCCGATCCCCGGCCAGGAGAAGATGTACTCGACCAGGATCGCGCCGCCCACGATCCAGCCGATCGACAGCGCGACCAGCGTGGCGATCGGCAGCATCGCGTTGCGCACCACGTGCCTGGCGATGATCCGCCGGTCGGACAGGCCCTTGGCCCTGGCCGTCAGCACGTAGTCCTCGCCGAGGGTCTCCAGCATCGACGAGCGCATGATCAGCGTGAACTCGCCGTACAGCGTCAGCAGCAACGTCAGCGCGGGCAGGATCAGGTGCAGCCCGATGTCCTGCAGCCTGGCGATCGTCGATTGCGGGCCGAACACGCCGGCGTACGGGTTCTGCATCCCCGAGGTCGGCAGCAGGCCGCCGAGCAGGATCAGCAGCATCAGCCCGAGGAACTGGGTCGGGAACGCGTAGAACGCGATCGCCAGGTTGGTGCTGACATGGTCGCTGGCCGACCCGCGCCGCAAGGCGGACAGGATGCCGGTGCCGATGCCGACGACGATCGCGCCCAGCGTGCCGATGGTCACCATCGGGATCGTGTTCTTCAGGTCGTTGAGCAGGAGCTGGGAGACCGGCTGCTGGGTGGCGAACGAGACGCCCATGTGGCCCCTGGCAAGCTCGCGCAGGTAGATCAGGTACTGCTCCCATTTCGGCTTGTCCAGGCCGAACTCGACGGTCAGCGCGTGCCGCAGCTGCGGCGTGGCGTGCGGCACCCGCGCCAGGTCAGAGACCACGTTGCCCGGCAGGACCCGGAAGAGGAAGAAGTTGATCGTGATGGCGACGAAGATCGTCAGCAGCGCGAACCCGATCCGCCTGATGACATAGTCCGCTCCGCGCATGCCCGGGAAAGCGCCCTAGCGGTGGTGGACCTGAAGCAGCGTCGCGGTCGAGAGCGAGTTGACCGAGCCCATCACCGGCGAGACCGTGAACCCGGTCCAGTTCGGCGAGTGCGCCTCGATGATGTCCGGGTAGTCGAGGATCAGGTACGGCCTGGCGTTGTAGATGTACTGCTGCATCTGCCAGATCAGCTGCTGCCGCGCCGAGGTGTCGATCAGCGTGCTCTGCCTGGCGTACATCCGGTCGTAGGCAGGGTTGCAGAAACCGCTGTCGCTGTTGTTGCCGAGCTGAGCGCAGGTCATCACCGAGAGCATGAAGTCGGGGTCGACCGGCGGCACCCAGTCCCACATCGCCATGTCGAAGGTCTGGTACTTGTTGTTCGGCGCCGAGATGGCGTTGAACGTCGCGCTGTCGTCCATGTTCTGCTGGGTGATCGAGATGCCGATCTTCTTCAGGTCGGCCTGCATGATCTGGAACGTGCGGTCACCCGTGCCTCGCTCGTCGGGCGGGAAGATGACGCTGTAGGCCATCGGATGGCCGTCCGCGATCCGCAGCCCGTTCGGGCCCATCTTGTCGCCCGCCGCGTTGAGCAACTGATTCGCCTTCGCGAGGTCGAACGGCAGCGTCTTGATGTTCGGGTCGTGCCAGGAGCCGTCCGCCGGGGCGATGATCGTGCTGCCCGCCTGCGCGAGGCCGAGCCAGGCGGTCTTGATGATCTGCTGGCGGTCGGTGGCGTACTCGATCGCCTGCCGCACCCTCGGGTCGAGCAGTTCCCGGTGCGTGGTCTTGTGCGGGTTGGTGTTGATGATGAAGGTCTTCATCGAGATCGACGGCGTCGTCGTCACGTCGAAGCCCGCCTTCTTCAGCGCGGTCACCGCGGTCGGCGGCGTGTACTCGCCGATGAAGTCGACCTGGCCGTCCTTGAGCGCCTGGACCATGGCGTCGGCGTTGGAGAAGAACTGCAGCCCGAAGCCCTCGATCTTCGGCTTCGGACCCCACCAGATCGGGGTTCCGCTTGAACAGCGCGTACTGGTTGGCCTTGTACTTGACGAGCTCGAACGGGCCGCCGGAGACCATCGGCTGGCCGTTGGCAGGCGGCACGTTCGCGAACGTCTTGATCGCGGTGCCCTTGCCGGTGAAGTACGGAGCCCAGACCTGCTTCGGCAGCACGGACATGCCCTGCATCTGCTCGAGCACGTTGGCCACGGCGGTGGAGTAGCTGATCACCAGGGTCGTGGGGTTGGGCGCGGAGGCGCCGGTCATGTGCGCGAGCAGGCCAGCCCACTGGCCGGCCGGGCCGTTCTGGTACTTCATCACCTCATTGATCGTCCACGCCACGTCGGCCGCGGTCAGCGGCTTCCCGTCGGACCACCTGGCGTGCGGACCGGTGTGGAAGGTCCAGGTGCGGCCGTCGGAGGAAGTTGACCAGCTGGTCGCGAAGTCGGGCACGATCCGCAGCTTGGCGTCGTACTGCACGAGCTGCGGATAGACGTACTCGTAGACCGCGTAGGAGTAGTCGGACTGCGCGACGAACGGATTCATCGAGTCGATCGGGTACGTCGTCCCGATGTGCAGGACGCCGCCCGCGGCGCCCGACCCGGAGCCCGATGAACCGCACGACGCCAGCCGCGAGGGCCGTCGCGACGGCCAGCGGCGCGGCGATCAGCGCACGACGCGCATCCGTCGATGCTCGCACGGCGCATTCGAGGCGATCACCGCTAAACCCGAGGCCAACCGCGAGACAATATACAGAGTATGAGGATTGCGCTGTACCACGTCAATCTGGTTCAAGAGACTCTATCGCCCGTTCGGTGGATTAGGTGCGATAGAGCTGATAGATGCCGTAGATGCTAGTTATCCGATTTACGAGTGGAGCTGAGCCTGGTCCTCGACCCAGCGCAGCAGGGCCCGCACGGGCGACCCGGTCGCGCCCTCCGGCCAGCCATCGCCAGGTCGTTCCAGGTACGCCGTCGAGCCGTTGTCGATGTGCATCCAGGGCAGGCCGCCGGTGAATTCCCGCAGGTACATCGCGGCCATCACGGTCGTGTCGACACCGGCCGACGGGGTGTTGCGGATGTCGGCGACCGCCGAGGCCAGGTGCCGCCGGTAAGAGTCCGGCAGCGGCAGGTGCCAGCCAGGGTCGCCCGCCTCGCGCCCGGCGGCGATCAGCCCGCCGATCAGCCGCTCGTCGGTACCGAGCACCGCCCACAGGCTCTCCCCGAGCCCCGCGGCGTCGGTCAGCGTCGCGACGTCGACCAGCACCGCGGGAGTGCGTTCTGCTAGGTAAGCGAGTGCGTCAGCGACGATCAACCTGCCCTCGGCGTCGGTGTCCCTGACCTCCGAGGTCCTTCCGCCCCGGTGCGTGATCACGTCGCCAGGGCGCTGCGCCGGCCCCGCCAGGCATGTTCTCCGCGAACGGCAGCGCGGCGTCGATGTTGACCGCCAGGCCGAGCTCGGCGGCGCCGCGCAGCACGGCCATGATCGTCGCCGCGCCCGCCATGTCGGACTTCATCCACTCGATCTCCGCAGTCCGCTTGAGCGACAGGCCGCCGGAATCGAACGTGATGCCCTTGCCGGTCAGCCCGATCACGGGAGCGTCACCGGCGCCACGGTACGACAGCTCGACCAGCCTGGGCTCGTTCCTGCTGCCCTGGCCCACGCCGAGTATCCCGCCGAAGCCGCCCGCCGCCAGGTCGGGAACTCCCAGGACCGAGCAGGTCAGGCCGTGCGCGCGCGCCATCTCGCCGGCCTGCCCTGCCATGTCGTCCGGCGTGGCATCGGACGGCGAGGCGTTGACCATGTCCCTGACCCAGTTAGTCAGGGTCGCGACCAGCCTCGCCTCGGCGCAGGCCCGCAGCGGCCGCTTGCTGGCTGGCGGCCGGCGGTCAGCATCTGGACGTGTTCCAGCGCGGGGCGTCGCCAGCCAGGCATAACGGGCTCCCGCTGGTACCTGTCGAACTGGCATGCGCACCGATCAGCAGGCCCTCCGCGAACGCCGCGGCAACCGGTCCGGCATCGGCTTGGCCGGCCTCGCCGAGGCTGGCCTCGGGCAGCGGGACCGCCACTCGTGCCGCCCGCGCGATCTGCGCCGCCGCCAGCATCGAGGCCTGCCTGACCGCGCCGTGGTCGGCCTGGTCCCTGCCGCCGAGCCCGATGAACAGCACGGAGTCGGCGCCGAGCCGGCCGAGGGTCAGGGTCGCGAAGATATCGCCGATCTCGCCGCGGAAGCCGTGCGCGCGGAGCGTGGCGGCCAGGTCGATGCCGAGCGCGCCGGCCGCCTCGGCCGTAGCCGGGACCTGGTTCTGGTATCCCGCCTGGCCCGGCATAGCACGGCAGCACGAGCAGGTCCGCCCGCACCTGACACACGTCGCCTGCCAGTGCTTCGAAGGTCATGGAGTCACCATTCAGCCCGCGTTGAGTCAGGAATACGAGGCACGAGTCACTCGAGCCTCGCGAGTTATGACACTCATCTTATACCGGGCTAAAGGGCATTGAGTATGCAGAGTATACACGGTACGATCCGGCTGAGGCCGGGCCTATTCAGGAGATCCCAGACGTGACGTTCGACAGCAGGTACTCGGCCTGGGCTGGCCGCTCGGGCGAGCTTTTCGACCAGGCCAAGCAGGTTATCCCCGGCGGCGCGGGCAGCAGCGCGAGGACCGCGAAGTTCGGCTGGGTGCCGTATCCGCCGTTCATAACCCAGGGCTCAGGGTCCCGCCTGCGCGACGTCGACGGCCACGAGTACGTCGACTACCTGCTCGGGCTGGGCCCGATGATCCTCGGCCACCGGCATCCCGGTCGTGACGGCGGCCGTGGCCGAGGCGATCACGCGAGTACGGCACCTGTCTCGGGCTCCCCTACGAGCTGGAGATCGAGGCCGCCCGCAAGGTGGTCGACGCGGTGCCCGGCGTCGAGATGGTGCAGGTTCACCAACTCGGGCAGCGAGGCGGTCGGCAGCGCGATCAGGATCGCCCGCGCGTATACCGGGCGCCGGCTGGTGATCAGGTTCGAGGGTCACTATCACGGCTGGCAGGACACGATCTACTGGAGCAACCACGTCGACCCGGCGGCCGCGGGACCGGCCAGCCGGCCGCGGCCCGTGCCGTCGGGACCGGGCGTCCCGGCCGAGCTCGCCGACACGCTCATCGTGCTGACCTGGAACGATGCCGAGAGCTTCGCGGCCGTGATGGCCGAGCGCGGCGATCAGGTGGCCGCCGTCATCACCGAGCCCGCGGTGTTCAATACCGGGCTGCATCCTGCCCGAGCCCGGCTACCTGGAGCTGCTCAGGGAACTGACCGCGCGGCACGGGGCGCTGCTGATCTTCGACGAGGTGATCACCGGCTTCCGGTTCGCCAGGGGCGGGGCGCAGGAGTACTTCGGCGTCAGCCCGGACCTGACGACCATGGCCAAGGGGCTGGGCGGCGGCTTCCCGGTCGCGGCCATCGGCGGCAGCCGCGAGGTCATGTCGATCATCGCCGACGGCACGTACTCGCACTCGGGGACGTACAACGCCAACGTCGTCGCGTGCGCGGCGGTGAGTGCGACGATGGACCTGCTGGCCGAACCCGGGCTGTTCGAGCGGCAGCGCGCGCTCGGCGAGCGGCTGATGGCCGGCCTGCGCGCGCTGGCCAGGGCGGCCGGCCTGGCTGTCATCGTCGAGGGCCTGGGCACGGTGTTCCAGGTCTGGTTCAGCGACCAGCCGATCAGGAACTGGCGCGACGCGCAGCGCCATGCCAGGGAAGACCTGTTCACGAGGTGGTGGCAGGAGATGCTGCTGCGCGGCGTGCTCTTCCACCCGAGCCAGTACGAGAACCTGTTCGTGTCGCTGGTGCACACCGACGCCGACGTCGACGCGACGCTGGCCGCGGCGGCAGAGGCCTTCGCCGCGATCCGAGGCGTCCAGCAGCTGACGTCGGCGCCGGGCTAAGGTTGCTGAAATGGTGCTCGATCTCGGCGGCAGTCCGCCCGGCCTGCCAGGACCAGATGACCAGAACGGTCAGCCGGGCCGCGGCGGGCACCGGCTGCCTGCGTCCCGGCATCCTGCGTCCCGCCTGCCGAGGACCACGCTGCTCTACGAGCGGGTAGTCGACGCTGGTCGAAGAGCTCATCGCGGACCGCGGCCTGGGCCCGGGTGACCTGCTGCCGAGCTACACCGAGCTCGCCGACCAGGCCGGAGTCAGCCTGATCACCGTCCGGCGGGCGCTCGACGAGCTGGAACGGGTCGGCCGAGTCCGCCGCCATCAGGGCCTCGGCACCTTCGTGGCCAGACCGCGGATCGTCGACGGAGCCGACCAGGACCGGCAGCCTGCTGGCGACCCTGGCCGAGGACGGCGCGCGGGCGACGCAGCTGCGGACCACGGTGCTCGGGCTCGATCAGGGCAGGCCGTCGGCCGACCTGCGCCAGGCGCTGCGGATCGAGGCCGGCAGCCCGGTCTGGCGGCTGCAGGCGGCTCAGGCGGCTGGACGGCCAGCCCGCGGTGCTGGAGACGTCGGTCATCCCGGTCGCCCTCGCCCCCGAGCTTGACGCGCTGGTCGCCCGGCTCGACGGATCGCTGTACGACCTGCTGGCCGCGGAGTACGACCTCCTGGACGCTTATGAAGAGCAGTACCTCGAGGTGCTCGCCCCGTCCCAGGAGGAGGCGAAGCTGCTCAAGCTGCGCGCCGGGGCGCAGGTGGTGCGGATCCGCGGGCTGAGCGCCGACGCGGCCGGGCTGCCGTTCGACTGTTTCGAGCAGCTCTACCCGGCCAGCCAGTTCGCGTTCGCGTTCGCGGGCAGCGCGACCAGGCAATTGCTGCCCGCGCCAGGCAATCGGGACTGGGGCGTCACCTGCCCGCCATGAGCGGCCAGGACAGCGAACTAGGCGGCGATCCCGGCGGGCTCTACATCGGGCTCGACCTCGGCACGTCCGGCCTGAAGGCGGTCGCGATTGACCGCGCTGGCGAGGTGGTAGCGCGGGCCAGCGCCGAGTTATCCGACCGCCAGGCCAGCCACGGGGGCGGCCGAGCAAGATCCGCGCGGACTGGATCGCGGCGATCGAACGCGCGACGGCCAGGCTGGCCGAAAGCGCGCCGCCCGGGCACTGGCGCGCGATCGGCCTGTCGGCGATGCTGCCGACCCTGGTCACCGCCGACGCCGCCGGCCAGCCGACCGGCCCGGCGATCACGTGGGAGGACAGCCGCGCGGAGGCGCAGGCCGCGCTGCGCGACGCGTTCGGCGCCGCGGCGGGCGGCGACATGCTGTACCAGACCACCGGCCAGTGGGTGGACGGCCGCTACCTGCTGCCGATGTTCCTGCGGCTGACCGAGGATGAGCCCGATCGGGCCGCCGCGACCGCGACGCTGCTCGGCGCCAAGGACTACCTGTTCGGCTGGCTAACCGGCACGGTTGCCACCGACCCGTCCACGGCCACGGGGTTCGGCTGCTTCGGGCTGCGGGCCGGCGACTGGGATCCGGTGGTGCTCGCGGCCGCGACCGCCGCCGCGGCTGCCCCGGCGCTCCCCGCCCTGCCGCCGGTGCTGCCGTCCGCCGCCACCCGGCCGCTGCGCGCCGAGGCGGCGGCCAGACTCGGCTGCGACCAGATCCCGGTCTGCCTCGGCGCCGCGGACTCGGTGCTCGGCGCCCTGGGCCTCGGCGTCCACTCCCCCGGCCAGATCGCCTACGTGGCCGGGACCAGCACGGTCATAATCGGCGTCACCGGCAAGCTGCTGCTCGACCCCCGGCACAGGTTCCTGGTCACCCCGCTGGCCGAGCCAGGACAGTGGGGCCTAGAGATGGACCTGCTCGCGACCGGCAGCGCGCTGCGCTGGCTGGCCGGCCTGCTCGGCGAGGGTCTCGACGAGGCGGGCGTCGTGGCCCTGGCCGCCGAGGCAGATCCCGCCGACGCTCCCGTGGTGCTGCCATACCTCAGCCCCGGCGAGCAAGGCGCGCTGTGGGACCCCTTGCTGCACGGCGCGATCACCGGTCTCACCCTGGCCCACGACCGCAGGCACCTGGCCAGGGGCCTGGTCAACGGCATCCTCCTGGAGAGCCGCCGCTGCCTGGACGTCCTCGACGAGACGGCGCCGTTCGGCCGGGACCTGCTCGTGGCGGGCGGCAGCGCCGCCGCCGAGTCGTTCCGCGCGGATCTCGCCGACGCGACCGGCCGTTGTGTCATCGCGCCAGGCGGCCAGGGCCAGGACGCCGACTTCTCCGCCCGGGGCGCGGCACTGCTCGCGGCGCGGGCCGCGGGCCGCCCGTTGCCGGCCGACACCGGACCGACGGCGCAGCCGCGGACCTGCGCGCCGCGCGCGTCTCGGACCGCGACCTGGGACTCGCTGTGGGCCGCCCACGAACGGTCCCGGCCGGCCGCGCGAGGCGTGGAGTAGCCTGCCCGCATGCGCCGGGCACTGACCATGGACGATCTCGGGGACTTGGCAGAACTGCCGCTGCTGGCGGTCCTGGCGACCGGCCGGCAGGACGGCACCGTGCTGCTGTCTCCGGTCTGGCACGAATGGCGCGACGGCGGCTTCACCGTCGTCACCGGCAGCCACGATGTCAAGGCGGCGCATCTGCGCCGAGATCCGCGAGCCAGCATCGTGGTTTGCGAGCACTCCCCGCCGTACCGCGGGGTCGAGGTCCGCTGCCGGGCCCAGTTCGCCACCACGGGAGTCGACGACGCGGTGCGGCGAATCGCGTCGCGCTACCTCGGCCCCGATGCCGGTGCCGCCTATGCCGACCAGGGCGCCGACGACCTCATCATCCGCCTGGAACCGGGTGAGCTACGGGCCTGGGACTTCGCCGACCAGTACTCCTGACGCTGGTTGACCTCCGGCCCCACAATCGGCCCCGCCGGTCGTTTATCGTGCGGGCCATGCGAATAGCCCGCGCGAGCACAGGCCCGGCCGCCTATCTCGCGGCTCACCCGCTGGCCTACGGCCTGTCTCTGGCCGGCTCGGGTGCCGCTGCAATTTACGCGCTTACTGTGGCCCGCCAGGACTCCAGGCACCGCGTGCTGCGGCTGGCACTCTGCGCTCACTGCACCGCGCAGTTCGCCGGCATCGTGATCGCTACCGAAATGGCACGCCGCCGCGCCAAGCGGAGTGGGCGCGGGTCGCTGGGCGGCAAGCTCATCCTCGCGCCAGATTGGGATTCCGGTGCGGTCAACGAGTCCATCGCCGCCGATTTCGGCATGACGCCGTGAGCCCGCACCGCGGTCCCGATGGCGAGCACGTGGCCCGGTGCCGAGTGCGGAGTACGATCTTGCGTGTGACCAGCAGGCCAGCCTCGGAGCAGCACCTGCGCGACCTCGCCCGGCTGCGCCGGGTCCGCGACCGGATCGACCGGGAGTACGCGCAGCCGCTGGACGTCGAGGCGCTCGCGCGCGGTGCGCACATGTCGGCCGGGCACCTCAGCCGGGAGTTCAAGCTCGCCTACGGCGAGTCGCCGTACAGCTACCTGATGACGCGGCGGATCGAACGGGCGATGGCGCTGCTTCGCCGCGGCGACCTCAGCGTCACCGAGGTCTGTTTCGCGGTCGGCTGCTCGTCGCTGGGCACCTTCAGCACTCGCTTCACCGAACTGACCGGCATGCCGCCAAGCACCTACAGGCAGCAGGCGGCGCTCGCGACCGCGGGGATGCCGCCTTGCGTGGCCAAGCAGGTGACCAGACCGATCAGGAATCGAGAAGCGCCGGTCACCGCGCCGCAGCTAGCCTGACCGGCATGGACATCAGCATTCACGCGAGCTCCCTGCCGCATGACGACCCGGACACCTCGCTGGCCTTCTATCGTGACGCCCTCGGCTTCGAGGTCCGCGCCGACGTCGGATCGGGCAAGATGCGCTGGATCACGGTCGGCCCGCCCGGCCAGCCCAGCACGTCGATCCTGCTGGCGCCGCCGGCGATCGACCCTGGCCTCACCGACGACGAGCGCCGCACCATCGCCGAGATGATGGCCAAGGGCACGTACGGCTGGATCCTCCTGGCCACCAAGGACCTCGACGAGGTCTTCGACCGGCTGCAGGCCAGCGACGCCGAGGTCGTGCAGGAGCCGACCGAGCAGCCGTACGGCATTCGCGACTGTGCCTTCCGCGATCCCGCGGGCAACCTGATCCGCATCCAGGAACGGCGCTGAGCGGCGGCATCACAGCCATGTGCACAGACGCGTACCGTGCGGCGCTAATCGAAGCCGTCAGGAACTGGCCGCCGCCTTGCTCTGACCCGGACATTGAGCTGGAGCCCAGGCCTGGCTCAGGGTTCGCAGTTCAGGGCGTGGCCGTACTTCGGCGGGATATAGACAATTTGCTGGGGCAGCACGTGTGCAGGGTTGGTCGTGCAAGTTGGCCCGCTGCCAGAGGCCAGGAATCTTAGGCCCGTCGATACCTGTTCGAGCAGCACCCGGGCGCCGCTTCCTGCGCTGTTGAAGGCATCCGCTGAGACGTACGGGCCCACGCAGGTGACGTCGGCGGAGACGGTGAACGCGGTCTGCCGCCAGTAGGGCGCCTGCGCCGCGACCGCCTGCTTGACGGCGGCCGCCGAGGGACACGGCGAGATCTGAACGGTAAGGGTATGGCGGCCGTTGCCGAGTGCGCTGTCGATGAGGCTCCAGGACGCGGATATGGCCTGCACGACTAGTGAGGCGGCCAGAGTGATAGCGGTGGCGATCAGCGCCGCTGCATCGGGCAGCACTGAGCTGACGCACTCGAACGCGGTCGCGCCGAAGTCCTGCGCGTTCTGCTCGGTGAGGCTGGTGGCGGCCCCGAGGCGCAGGTAGTCAAGCGCGCAACTCGAGCTGTCCAACGCATCGATGATCTCCTTGCCCTTGCCGCCGAGCTGGGTGGCAACTCGGACCGCTGCCTCGAGCATGGCCGCGCGGAATGCCTGACCGTCGAGCCGGGTAGTGATTTCGGCGCTCTCGCCCGGGGACAGCGGGAAGGTGATGTCGGCCTCGCCGAAGCCGGGGAGCAGGACGTGGCCGTTCCCGGCTGCAGCCGTCCACAGCTTGACGAACAGGTCGGGTGACTGAGAGCTTGCCGAACTGCCGCCTGCACCCTGAGCATCGGCCGGCGAGTATGGGTAGCTGACATCCAGCATGTACGGGCGGATGTTCGCCAGCTTGACCTGAACTTCGCCGCTGGCGACGGAGTGGGCGCACGCCCCGACCACCGGCGGGCTCGGACGGCTGTCCGTCACAGCAACGTCATAGGCGCTGCACTGGGGGTATTCGCCGGCGCCCCCGAATCCGAAAATGCTGAGCAGCGCCCCCTTCAGCATGGCCGCGATCTTGGATCTGACCCAGCCGAACGGCGCCCATACCGACAGATGCTGCACGCGAGCGCTTATGGCGCCGGTGGCCCGGTCGTAGTTGCTCGGCACCGGAGTCCACTGGCCTGTCGCAGTGTCGAGGGTGGCTAGGAATGGCCGGGTGCCCGGCGCGACCTTGCGCGCGTCAACGCGGAATGTGAGGATCACGCCCCCCGCCGGCAGTCTTCCGGCAGCGGTCAACCGCTCCGCTGGGGCTAGCTGCCGGAGAGCGCGCTGACTGCGCATGCCCGCACTGCTGGCCGTGGCGCGAATCCGGGGAGCCGAATCCGGCGCGGTGATGGTCAGGCCGTGAGCCAACTTCTCGGAGCGGCCATGCTGAGAACGGGCAGAGCAGCCGACGCTGGACGCGGCGACCGTCGCTGCCACTGCAAGGGCCAGCCCGCGCATGGTCGCCCTTGCTGGGGTCCCCAGCGACGAGTGCAATGCCGACCGCCGGAAGAAGGCTAGCGGCTTCCCCGCCCCGCCTTCCACACCTCGCACGGCGCCACCACCTGTGCCTCTGCCCGAATGCCGCGGACTTGACAACGCAATTTCACGGACCGGCGCATGCTACCGGATGTGACAGCAAAGTGGATGACACACACCATTAAGGCACCAGCGCGTTGACGGGTCGCCGCCCTATGTCGTCAGATGGCGGCGCAGCGGACATATCACCCTTCTCCTTGCCTGGGCGATTCCTATGCACCCGTCAGCGGAAACTGGAGCGTGAGGATCGCGCCGCGTGGGGGTGCGTTGGCCGCGCCGATGCTGCCCTGATTCTTGAGCAGGCGGGCGGCGATGGTAAGTCCGAGGCCTGCTCCGTCGATGTGACTGTTGCTGGTAGTGCGGGCAGTCAGCTCGAACAGCTGGGGTAGGAGGTCGGCCGCGATACCGGGACCGTCATCGATGACGCGGACGAAGGCATGATCGGCATCTTCGCCGCAGGCGACGTCAACTGTGCCGCCCCGCGGCGAGTAACGCAGGGCGTTGTCGAGGACGTTGGCCAGTGCGCGCTCGAACGCATCGCGGTCGATCCTCACCGACGGTCGAGCGTGGGCCGTCACCTGGAGCTTGACGCCACGCCCGGCGGCTGCGAGCTCGAACGCGGCGGTCGCGTCGATGACCGCCGCTGCGAGGTCGGTGGTTTGCAGCCGGGGCTGCTCGTCGATGTCCGCCCGCGCGTAGTCGAACAGGCCGGTGACGAGCCGATCGATCTGCTGGGCCTTCGCTCGCGCTCGGTCGAGCCGCTCTTGGGGGTTGCCGATGCCGGTCGCGATTGCATCGAGGTACCCGCGTAGCGCGAAGAGCGGGGTGCGGAGGTCATGGGCGATGGAACTGACCAGGAGCCGTCGCTCGGCCTCGAGTCGCGCGTCGTGGTCGGCTGTCTGGGCGAGCCGGGCGGCCATGCCGGCGACGGCTGCGGCGACATTCTCGACCTCTCGGATCGGTGATGTGGCGAGCGTCTCGAACGGGTCGCCGCCGGCGATCGCGTCGACCTGGACATTCAGGCGGCGAAGCGGGGCGACCAACCAGTGACTTGCCGCCCAGATCAGCAGCATCGCGCCGACGACCAGCGCGGCGAGTCCCGACGCGAGCGCGACAAGCACCGGGCGGGTGCGATCGAGCGCGGGAAGGTAGAGATCGAGCGTGAGGATTCCCGATCCACGGGCGAGCGGGAACGTATAGCTTGCGGCAGGCTGGGCGGACCCGGAACTCGATCGGGTCGTGGCGGCGGACTCGCGGGTCGCTCGGCGCGGCGACCGCGTCCTCGTGCCGACGAGGTCGTTGCTCACGTAGACGACTCGCTTGCCGCCCGGCCCGACCATCGTGAGTTGCGCACCCAGGCCGAGCACGGTGAGCTTGCCGGTCAGGGCTCGTTGCCACCGCGTCGTCCCTGCCTGTGTCGCGCCCTGCTGCACATAGGCCGCGGCGGCGGCGAGCCGGTGGGCCCGGTCGCTGGCCCGGTTGTGGGATTCGACGAGGTAACCGGCAGCCGTCGCCCCGGCGGCGAGCACGAATGAGCGCAAGCACGGAGCCCGCCAGAGCGACACGCACCGAGGCGCGGAGCCTTCTCATCCGGCGACGTGGCGTGTCGAGACCGCCGTCGAACCGGTAGCCAGCACCCCAGACAGTGACGATGTAGCGGGGATCGGCCGGGTTCTTCTCGATCTTTTCGCGCATCCGGCTGATGTAGACCGAGACCGCACTGCGATCGCCGTGGCTTCCCCACACCAGCTCGAACAGATGCTCGCGACTGAACACCTGGCGCGGATGCTGGACAAACACGCCGGAGCAATTCGAACTCGCGTGCGGTCAGCCGCACCGGCCGACCGGCCACGAGCACCTCGTGCGCGGCGAGATCAACCTCGAGGTCGCCGAAGCGAAGCCGCCCCAGGCCGTGACCTGCGCTCGAGCGGCGCAACACGGCCTTGACGCGGGCGACGACCTCCGCTGGGGTCACCGACTTGACGATGTAGTCGTCAGCGCCGAGCCCGAGGCCGCGTAGCTTGTCGGCGTCGCCGCCGCGGGCGCTCAGGAACAGGACCGGGATGTCGGAGGCGGAGCGGATGTCCCGGCACAGATCGAAGCCCGATGCCCCCGGGAGCATCACGTCAAGCAGCACGCAGTCCGGCGCCGCCCGGATCGCCACGACCGCCTCCTGCGCATCGACAGCAAGCAGCACGCGGAAGCCGTCAGCCTCCAGGAAGTCTCGGATCAACGCGGCGATCTCAGGCTCGTCCTCCACGACGAGCACGAGCGGCCCGGCTGAGTCCGAAACGGCGCGCACCAGCACAGTCTCGCCCACCAACGCAGCGGGATCGCCGATATTCGCAACTCTTTCGCAGCCTGTTCGCACTAGGGCGAACTCCCTGCCCAACCATGAATGCACCATGAGTGAACACCTTTCGCCCCCGCGCAACGACCGTCAGATCTCCCGCCGGAGCCTGCTCGGTGCCGGTGTGGCCGCCACCGCCCTGGCGGCGCTCCCCTCCTGCGACAGCGCAGGATCCCCGCCCGGCGCGGGACCACCGCAACGGCGCCGGATCTCCGTCCGGCGCCGGATCGACCGCCCAGCGCGGGACCACCAGCCACGGTCGGTGCGAACGTCCGCGTCAGTCACGACCACTACGGGGTTCACGTCGAGCCGTCTGTCGCGGCTAACCCCAGCCACCCGCACCAGCTCCTCGCCGCCTGCCAGGCGTCGCCCACGGCGAACCCCCAGTTCATCGCGACGTACCTCTCGGTCGATGGCGGCGCGAGCTGGCAGAACGGCGGCCTGCCACAGCCTCCCGCGGGCCAGCCCAACGCTGGCGACGACGTGACCGTCGCCTTCGATACGCGAGGGCCGCGGCTATCTCTGCGCTACTCGTGCGGGTCACGGCTCCGCCCCCAACCCCGCCAACCCGGACGCCAACCGCGCCGTGTACCTCTGGCGGACCGACGACGGCGGGCGCAGCTTCTCGGCACCGGTGACCCTGCTGGAGGGAGCGTATTGCGATCATCCCTGGTTGGCCGTTGGCGCCGGGCAGACCCCGTCGGAGCGCAATGTCTACGTGGTCTGGGGCGCCGGCGTCTCGCATGACGGCGCTTAGCTGCACCCGTTCCACCGATGGCGGCGAGAGCTTCGAGCCGCCGCGCATGATCCTGGCGGAGGCCGGGGTCCCCTCGGCGGCCAGCGCGGGTCCCGAGCTTGCCACCGGACCGCGACGGCCTAGTCTGTGCCGTCTGCGACTGGACAACCCGCCAGGACCCGTCCGGGGACATGGTCGGCCAGGTCGTTGCCGTCTGCTCGACCGATGCGGGACACAGTTTCGCCGCACCGGTCCAGCTGGGATCGGAGTCGTCGGTCATCGCACTGCCGGGCGGCGTCATGGCCAACAGCAGCCCGGCCGGTCGCCGCCGCCCCGACCGGCGATGCTCTCTACGTCGCGTTCGCCCGACACCGGCCTGGAGCCGCGCACTCCGACATCGTGGTCACTGCATCCCACGACCGCGGCCGGACCTGGGGCAAGGCAGTGACTGCGACACCCGCCGACGGCGTGACCTACTTCCAGCCCAACCTGGCTGTCGACGAGGCCGGCCGGGTCGCCGTCTCCGCCTTCGCTTTCGCGAACGGCCGCGTGAATCAGGTCCTGCTCATCTCCCGGCCTCGCGAGCTCCGCTTCCGGCCACCGCTGCGGGTGACCACCGTCGCGTTCGACCCGCGCAGTCCCACCACCTCCGGCGGAAAGCACGGAGCCTGGTGGATCGGCGATTACCAGGGCATCACCGTCAGCGCCGACGGCTTCCACCTGGTGTGGAACGACACCCGGACCGGGAAACTGGACCTCTATGCGGCCGCGGTGCGGCCATGACACCCGAACCTGAACGGCAAAAATAGCGCCCCGGGCCGCACAGCCGGACAGTTAGCCCTCGCAGAGCGCCATCAGCTTGCTGATGGTCGACCAGTTGCGCGCGGTGCCGTTCGCGAGCGGATCGCGGCGCTTCTTGACCAGCAGTTCCTTGGCCAGCTCGCTGGTGCCGAAACCGTCAGGAGTGTGCAGGTACATGGTCCGGCCGACGATGGCGGCCTCGTCCCGGCTGCCGCGCTCCACGGCCGCCGCCACCGCATCGGCCAGGCGCTCGCGCGATGCCTGGTCGGGTTCGGCGAGCAGGAAGACGCCGTGCACATACTTGGGGTTCGGCTCGTCCGGGTACGGATTGGCGCTGATCACCGCGTCGAGCTCGGCCTTGGACAGAACAACCACCGCCGTGCGCACGCCGAACGACGCGGTGATCGCGGCATGCAGTTCGTCCGCGAGCTTGGCCGCGTCGTCGTGCGAGGGCGAGAAGATGATGTTGCCGGACTGGATGTACGTGGCGACGTCGGCGTGACCGAGCGAGGTGACCAGCTCCCGCAGTTCGGCCATCGGGACCTTCCCGCCGCCGCCTACGTTGATGCCCCGCAGCAGGGCGATGTGGGTCGGCATAGTCCCTATCCTGCCAGCCGACCCGCGCCCGCCCAGCCGATCCGGGCCCGCCCGGCCGCCCTGGTTCTAGCTTGTCGCGGTGGCCAGCGCCGCGGCCGCGTGCGCCTCAGCCTTCACTCGCGCCTTCGGCACGATCAGGACGGGCTTGGTCGCCGTGTGCAGCAGCCGCAGCGAGACGCTGCCGAACGGCAACCACGGCACGTCGTGCGTGCTGGTTGAGCCCAAGATGATCATGCGCACATCGAGCTCGTCGGCTTCGGTGCAAATGGCCCGCGCGATGTGACCGACCGCCGTCTTGCGGACGTGCGGCTCGGCGACGATCCCGGCATCGGTCAGGCGCCCGACGATCTCGGCGACAACCTTTTCACCCTCGCCGTCGCCGCAGTCGACCTGGAGCTTCCCGAACCTGCCCACGGCGAATTCGTGCACGTGCATCACGACGACCTTGTCGCCGGTGCCCGCGGCGAGGTCGCGCGCGAGATCGGCGGCCGCAACCGTGTGGCTAGTCGTGTCGACGGCTAGCAGAATGACCTTGCTCATGGCTACTACTCCTCAGTCAGCCGGCCCGTTCCCGCCCGCGGGGAACGGATCCGTACCGCTCGCTAATGCCAATTCGAACGGTAGGCCGGCTCACCTACCGCCCGTAGAGTCCAAGGTCCGCAGCGCGACCGCCGACCGGCCCTAACCGGTGACGTCCGATAGGCGTCAACCACTCCAGCGGGCGGCTGCCGCCTCATGAACGGGCTCGGAAGGGTCGCCAGCCACCATCCGGTAGCCGGTGACCAGGTCGGCGGAGATCGTGATCACGTCGTCGAGCGAACCGGTGATCCAGGGACGCAGGCGAGCACGGTAGCGCGCCGCGGCGCGCTCGTCAGTGAGCAGCCTGGCTGTACCCACCACGATCACGCTCCAGCCAAGCTGGGTGTCGGCGTCGATCTGATCCGCCTCGTAGGCGACCACCACGCCCGCCCGGCCGGCGGCCGAGGTGATCGCGGCGCCCGAGGTGACCCGCACGATGACGGACTCGCCCTCAAGGAGGTGGTTGACCGGGCGAATCGCCGGCAGCGCGCGATGCGTGAACACCACCCGGCCCACGCCGACGCTGCCGAGCAACTCGAGTGCCTTTGTCCTGGTGAGCTGCTGCAAGAACCTGTGCTCGTCCATCGGCCACCTCCGTTGAGCCGCGTCGCCCCCGTGCGATGCGATCCACTCTGTCGTGGCGGCGGCCATCTGGTTAGGGTCGAAGGACCCCTACCTCCTCCCCCGCCCGTTGGGGCTTACGTCCCGGCCGGTCGGGGCCGCATGCCCTGCGCGACCGTGGCGGCAGCAGGCATTCTGATAACCGAGGAGCAGCGGACCAAACCAGGCAGGCGGTGTTCCCGATGAAGGCAGAGCCAGGCGATCGCCTGATGATCGACGGAGACCCGGACCGGGTCGCCGTGGTCATCGGCGTCATGCACCGTGACGGGTCGCCGCCCTACGTCGTCAGATGGCAGCGCGGCGGGCACATAGCGCTTGTGTCTCCCGACAGCTACGCCTCGATCGTCCCGGCCGACGGCGGCCGGCCCGGCAGCCCGCGGTGACCACCTCGCCCGAGGTAGCCGCCGCGCCCGGCCCGGCGGACGGCGTTTACGCGCTGCTGACCGACGGCACCACCGTGCTGATCGCACCCGCGAGGCCGCAGGACCAGGACGCCGTCAGGCAGATGCACGCGCAGATGTCACCAGACAACATGTACCTGCGCTTCTTCAGCATCAGCCCGGCGTCGGCCGACCGCGAGGCCCGCCGGGTAACCAGGCCCGCAGACGCCGACCACTATGCCCTGCTGGCCTGGCTCGGCGACCAGCTTGTCGGGATCGCGAGCTATGAGCCGGCCGGACAAGCCGGGGGTCGCGGAGATCGCGTTCGCGGTCGTCGACCACATGCACGGCCGCGGCGTGGCCACGCTGCTGCTTGACCACCTGGTGTCGAACGCCAGGCTGCGCGGGCTGCGCGCGTTCACCGCGGAGACCCTGGCCGACAACGTCGCCATGCTGCGAGTCTTCGCCAACGCCGGGCTCGCCGCGAAACGGCAGATGTCCGAGGGCGTTGTTGAGACCACCTTTCCGCTGCCGTCCGACGAGGCCGACCAGCGCTTGCACAGGTACCAGGAATCGGTAGCCATGCGCGAGCGGTTCGCCGACGTCGCGAGCCTGCGGCACCTGCTCGAGCCGGCGTCGGTCGCGGTCGTCGGCGCGAGCCGGAAACCCGGCCGGGTCGGCCATGCGATCCTGCGCAACGTCGTCGACGCCGGCTTCGCCGGCCGCGTCTACGCCGTCAACCCGCACGCCAAATCGGTCATGGGCGTCGCCTGCGTGCCGTCGGTCGCCGATCTGCCAGAGCCGCCCGACGTCGCGGTGATCGCGGTCCCGGCGCCGAATGTCACCGCGGTAGCGGAGGACTGCGGCCGCCGGGGCGCCAGGTCGCTCGTCGTCGTGACAGCCGGGATCGACGCGGATACCGGCGCGGAGCTGCTGGCCGCCTGCCGGCGGCACGGCATGCGCCTGGTCGGCCCGAACTGCTTCGGACTGGCGATCCCGCCTCTAGGGCTGAATGCCACGTTCGCCGGCGCGCAGGCGCCGCCCGGCAGCGCCGGCCTGGTCGTCCAGTCCGGCGGGATCGGCATCGCGGTGCTCGAGCACCTGACCAGGCTCGGAATCGGCGTGTCGTCGTTCGCCTCGGTCGGTGACAAGTACGACGTGTCGAGCAACGACATGCTGATGTGGTGGGAGCAGGACAACAGGACCAAGCTGGCGCTGCTCTACGTGGAGTCGTTCGGCAGCCCGCGCCGGTTCGCCCAGACCGCGCGGCGGGTCGGCCGTCAGTTCCCCGTGCTGACCGTCATCGGCGGCCGTTCGGTGGCCGGACAGCGCGCCGCCGCCTCGCATACGGCCGCCGCCGCGACACCGCTGGTCACTCAGGAGGCCCTGTTCGAGCAGGCCGGAGTGATCGCCGCGACCAGCCTCGGCGAACTCATCGACGCGGCGGCGCTGCTGGCCAGCCAGCCGCTGCCGGCCGGCAACCGGGTCGCCATCGTCACCAACGCCGGCGGTGCCGGGGTGCTGGCCGCCGACGCCTGCGGCGACAACGGCCTCAAGGTGGCGACGCTGTCCGAGCAGACCCAGGAGCGGCTGCGCAGGCTGCTGCCGAGCGGCGCGGCGGTAGCCGGGCCGGTCGACACGTCGGCCGCGGTCAGCCAGCGGGCGTTCCGTGCCTGCCTGGAGCGGGTGGCCAAGGACGACGATGTCGACGCCGTGATGGCGATCACCGTGCCGACCGCGCTCGGCCACCTCGCCCCGGGGATCCTCAGCGCGAACATCACCAAGCCCCTCGTCGCCGTCATGCTCGACCAGCAGGAGTCGGTCGGGCTGCGGCACAGCACGGCCAGGCCGCCCCGCCAGCAACCAGGCGCGAACGATGGGCACCAGCGTGGGCACCGCCGCTCAGGACCTCCAGTCTGCTGACGGCCAGGTGCCAGCCGACGGCCAGCACGCCGATGATGAGCCCGGTCAGGCGATTCCGTCGTACCTGTTCCCGGAAAGCGCCGCCCGCGCCCTCGGTCACGCCGTCCGGTACAGCGCGTGGCGGTCAAGCGCGGAGGGCCAGGTGCCCGAGCTGACCGGCATCAGGCAAGACGATGCCAGGCAGATCGTGGCCAGCTTCCTGGCCGACCAGCACCTCGGCGGCTGGCTCCCGCCCGACCAGGTGGCCAGGCTGCTCGCCTGCTACGGGATCGTGCTGGTCCCCACCCTGGAGGCCGCCGACGTCGAAGCAGCCGTGCAGGCCGCCGCCAGCCTGGACGGCAGCGCCGTCGTACTCAAGGCGGACGTCACCGGCCTGGTGCACAAGAGCGATGCCGGCGCCGTGCTGCTCGACCTGCGCGGTGAGCGTGACGTCAGACGCGGATACACGGAGCTGTCCAGGCGGTTCGGCGCCGACCTGCGCAGGGTGCTGGTCCAGCCGATGATCACCGAAGGTGTCGAGGTACTGGTCGGCGTGGTGCACGAGCCAGTCTTCGGCCCGCTGGTGGTCTTCGGCCTCGGCGGCGTGGCGACGGACGTCCTCGGTGATCATGCCGCCAGGCTGACGCCGCTGACCGACGTCGATGCCGAGGGGATGATCCGGGGCATCAGGGCCGCGCCGCTGCTGTACGGGCACCGCGGCTCCCCGCCCGTCGACCTGAACGCGCTGGCCGACGTCCTGCTCAGGATCTCCAGGCTGGCCGACGAGGTGCCCGAGATCGCCGAGCTTGACCTCAACCCGGTGATCGCCCGCCAGGACGGCGTGAGCCCGGTGGACGCGCGGATCAGGATCGTCCCGGCCGAGCCGACCGATCCGTTCCTGCGGCGGCTTCGCTAGCCGGTGGCCGAAGGTCCCTTCGCGCGGGGCGTAATGGCACTAAGCCGCCGGCGCCAGGTGCCGGATGCTTAAAGCTATAGGCGGAATAACGCAGAACCACCGCCTTGTCGCCCGAGGAGGCCGAGATGTCTGAGTCGCACACTGGCGCGTTTCCCCGGATCGTGGCCGGAGTGGACGGCTCGCCGCCGTCGATCATGGCGCTGCGGTGGGCCGTGCACCAGGCCGAACTGACCGGCGGCCGGCTCGATGCCGTCATCGGGTGGGAATTCCCGGTCGCCGCTGGCGGCATGGGCTGGGCGCCGACATCGGGGCTTGACGATACCGACTACTCCGAGCTCGCGACCAAGGCGCTGAGCGCCGCGATCGCCGAGGTAGGCCCGCCGCCGGGGATCGTCGTGCACCAGGTGGTCGTGGAAGGCAACGCGGCTCAGGTGCTGCTCGACGCCGCCAAGGACGCCGACCTGCTGGTGGTCGGCAACCGCGGCCACGGCGGCTTCGCCGACGCGCTGATCGGCTCGGTCAGCGTCCGCTGCCTGCACCACGCGACGTGCCCGGTCGTTGTCGTCCGCGTGCCCAAGCACCACTGACCGGGACCTGCCGCCGCACAGGAGCTTCCTAGCCGGCGAGCAGGACGCCGAGGAATAGCGCCGCGAGGGCGGTCAAGCCGGTCAGCGCGCCCCAGACTGCCAGGCCAACCGTGCTCTTGGACCTGGCGTGCAGCACGGCCGTGATGCCGGATGCGGCGACGACGGCCAGCTTCGCGATCAGCGTGGCCCGGTAGGCCGCCGTCATCGGGCTGACCGTCGCGATGTTCCACGCGCCGGTGATGATCAGAACGCCGTAGGCGGGCCAGGCAACCAGGTTGAACCGGCGTGCCGCAGTCCTGGGCATGTCGGGTCCCTGCCTGCGCAGCACGGGGACCAGAGCGGCGAGCGTCAGCTGGCCGCCGACCCAGACCGTCGCCGCGAGCACGTGCAGGAACAGCCGCACGGTATCCCAGTTCACTGCGATCATGGTTGCCTGGCCGGCAGGTCCAAGGTGACGACCGCGCCGCCATCGGGGTTGTTCCTGGCCGCGGCCGTGCCGCCGTGCGCGGCGGCGATCGCTGCGACGATCGCGAGGCCGAGCCCGGCCCCGCCGTCTGACCTGGCCCGCCCGGTGTCCGGCCGGCGGAACCGCTCGAAGGCGTGCGGCAGGAAGTCGGCCGGGAATCCCGGCCCCGAGTCGGCCACCTCGATCAGCACGCCGTCGCCGGCCGGCGCGCCCGGCTGCCGGGTGCTGCCCTCGGCCGGCGCGCCTGGCTGCTGGGCGCGACCCTCGGCCGCGCCGCCATCCCCGCCAGCCGGGGACGGCCGGGCCGAGATCGTGATCTGGGTGCCCGCCGGTGCGAACCGCAGCGCGTTGTCGATCAGGTTGTCGACCGCCTGCCCGATCCTGTCC
Source organism: uncultured Actinomycetota bacterium (assembly GCA_963720595.1). Lineage (GTDB taxonomy): Bacteria > Actinomycetota > Actinomycetes > Streptosporangiales > Streptosporangiaceae > Chersky-822. The sequence continues at coordinate 324,542 of CAVRFY010000003.1, forward strand.
TCGTCGATCACGGCGATCAGCCCGTCCGGTGCATCGACCGCGCACCGTACTCCCGCATCGGCCGCGCGGCCCGCCGCTCGCTCGGCACGCCGGCCGAGCAGCGCGGCCACGTCCGCGCGCACCGGCCGGACCGGCAGCCTGCCCTCGTCGCTGCGCGCGAGCATAAGCAGGTCGTTGGTCAGCCTGGTCAGCCTGGCCACCTCGTCCTCTGCGGCGGCCACGGCCTGTGCCAGATCCTCCCGGCTCCGGCCGGGTCGGCCGGCCAGCTCGAGCTCGGCGCCGAGCACGGCGAGCGGAGTCCGCAGCTCATGGCTGGCGTCCGCGACGAACCCGCGCTGCCTGGCCAATGCCTCGTGCAGCTTCGCCAGCAGGTCGTTCATGGTTCCGGCCAGCGCGGCCAGCTCGTCGCGGGTGCCGGGCACCTGAAGGCCGGCCGCGGAGTCGCTGGCGGACAGCGCTGCCGTCTGCCGGCGCATCCGCTCGACCGGCGACAGCGCCGCGGCGGCGAGCCAGTAGGCACCCAGGCCGCCGACCAGCACGAACACCACGCCGCCGATGATCAGGGCCGTCGTCGATGTCTGCACCGTGCGGGTGACCAGCTGGTCCTCCGTCGAGGACCCGGCCACGACCACCCGGCCGGCTGCCCGGCCCGCTCGGCGGCGACGTCGACCTGCTCGCCGTCGACCGTCACGGTCCCGGTGAACAGCCCGGCCCTGGCGAGGCGGAGCTGGCTGGCGGTCAGCATGGGCGCGGTGGCATCCCCGCTGCTCCGGATCACCCGTCCGGACGGACCGACGACCTGGACCAGGAGATTGTCCGGCGCATGGATCGGGCCATGTGACCTGCTCGCTGCCCGCAGGTACGGCGCCAGCTGCGCCTGAACCGTGTTGCTCACCAGCTGGGCATGCAGCTGGCTGAGGAAGAGCCAGCTGCCAAGGGCGAACGCGACCGCGAGCGCGAGGGTGAAAACCAGCGCGACCCGCAGCCTGATCGACATGGCGCCTACTCCTGTTCGGCGTGCCTGAGCCGGTAGCCCATGCCGCGCACCGTTTCGATGTCGTGCCGGTCGAACGGCGAGTCGATCTTGCGCCGCAGGTACGTCACGTACTGGTCGACGACGTTCGACGTGCCGTCGTAGGCGAAGTCCCACGCCGCCTCGAGGATCTGGGACCTGGTCAGCACCGCGCCTGGATGCCGCAGGAAGAGCTCGAGCAGGGCGAACTCCTTCGGTGAGAGCTGGATCTCGGCCTGGCCGCGCCAGGCGCGCTTGGTCGCCGGGTCGAGCCGCAGGTCACCCTCGGCCAGCACGGCTGGCCTGGCCCGGTCGTCCCTGCGGGCCAGCGCGCGCAGCCTGGCGCCGAGTTCGAGCAGGCTGAACGGCTTCACCAGGTAGTCGTCGGCCCCCGCGTCCAGGCCGCGCACCCGGTCATCGACGGCGTCCCTGGCGGTCAGCATGAGCACTGGGGTCCAGTCGCCGGCCGTTCGCAGCTTGCGGCACAACTCGAATCCGTCGAAGCCTGGCAGCATCACGTCCAGCACTATCGCCGCGTAGCTGTTCTCCGTGGCCAGCCAGAATCCCTCTGGCCCGTCCGTGCCGACGTCGACGGCGTGTCCCTCCTCTTCGAGGCCGCGTTTGAGCAGCCTCGCCATCCTCGATTCGTCCTCGACCACAAGAACCCGCATAGCGGCAGGTTACGCAATCCGGCCCGCCCCTCGAGCCCGGTGGGCCTGACCCGCGCGCGGGCCAAAAATGTGAGCCGCTCACATCGTTCTCTCACGATGCTCGAATGCCGCCCGAGGCAGGCTGTAGGAGCCGGAGGAAGCCGGCAGCGACTAGCCAGGAGGAAAGACGTCATGGAGGAGGATCGGACCGAAGAGCTCGGCCAAGTGCGGCTGCCGGGGTTCGACGAGCCCGCCCCGCACAGGCGGCCCGGCTACGGCTGGTACCGAGACGAGTACGGACCACCGCCCGGCTACTGGCAGGCGGGTTACGCCCGCGACGGTGGGTTCCGCAGCTCGCGGCGAGCATCAAGCTGGACCGCCGCGGCGCTGATCGCGGGGGTCGCAGCGACCACCGGGTATCTGGCGCACTCCATTCCGACGACCGGTGCGACCACCAAGACCTCGGGCGCCGTCAAGCACAAGCAGCATGCCAGCAAGGCCAGGGTCCAAGTGCCAAGCGCTCCGGCTCCCGTCTACCAGGCGCCGGTCGTCACGTCTGGCGGATCGGGCGCCGCCGGGGGCGGAGGGGGAGACGGATGAGCGCGACCGGGGTCACGCTGCCTGCCGGGCCACCCTGGAGCCGCATCGGCGTCGGCTCGCCTGCCATCGCCGTCGCCGATCGGGACGCGCTCGGCACCACTGCCAGGCTCGTTGTCTGGCCGCCGGAGAACCTACCAGGGCTGCTGGCTGTGGTCGACCGCGAGCTTGCCCTCCTCGACCGGCAGGCCAGCAGGTTCCGCCAGGACTCGGAGATCTCCACGCTGCACGAGGCGGGGGCGGGCAGCTACCTGATCAGCGATGGGCTCGCCGAGGCCGTCAGCATCGCGCTGGCGGCCGCTCGGTGGACGGCGGGCCTGGCTGACCCGACCATCGGCTCCGCGCTGATCTCGCTGGGCTACGACCGCGACTTCGCGGCGATCGAGCCAGATGCGACCGCCGAGCCACCGCGCGCGCAGCACCGAGCGCCGGGCTGGCCTGCGGTTCACCTCGACGGGCACCGGCTGACCCTGCCCGCCGGAGTCCGGCTCGACCTGGGCGCGACCGCCAAGGGACTGGGCGCTGACCGCGCCGCCCGAGCCGCCTACGCCGCTGCCGGCGAGGGCGGCGTGCTGGTCAGCCTCGGCGGAGATCTGGCCGTGGCCGGGCTGCCGCCCGCCGGCGGCTGGCCGGTCCTGATCGCGGACGAGCATCGCCAGACCCGGGCGGCAAGGAACCTGGCCGCAGGCCGGGCGCCGTCGCCCGGGCCGGGTCAGCGAGCACGGGTCATCCGGCCGCCTGCCGAGGCCGATCCTGCCACCGCCCAGCAGGTCAGGCTGGGTCACGGCGGGCTCGCCACCTCGTCGGTCACGTGCCGGCAGTGGCTGCGGGCCGGCCAGGTCATGCACCACATCATCGACCCCAGGACCGGCCTGCCCGCCGACGGACCATGGCGTACCGTCAGCGTCGCCGCCGCGAGCTGCGCGGAGGCCAACGCCGCGTCCACGGCCGCGATCATCGCGGGCGACGACGCGCCCGACTGGCTCACCACGCAGGGACTGCCTGCCAGGCTGATCGGTCACGACGGCCGGGTCGTGCTGACCTGGGGCTGGCCGGAGGCCGATGGCGGGCGCGTGAACCCGCCAGTCACCTCCAGGCTGGCGGACTACCCGGAACTGGACATCCTGTGAGCGCGCACGCGGCTGCCATGCCGGCGCTTGCGGCCGCGGCGGGCTCGCAGAACCTGTGGCTCGTCTCCCGCGCCAGCGGGGTGATCCTGCTGGTCCTGTTCAGCGTCGTGATGGTGCTCGGCGTGGCGACCAGGACCGGTGCGACGACGCGCCGGTGGCCGAGATTCGCGGTCGCCGAGTTGCACAGGACCCTGTCGCTGTTCGCCGTGGCGCTGCTCGGCCTGCACGTTGCAACCGCGATCCTCGATCCCTTCGTGTCGATCGGCTGGGTTGCCGCTGTGCTGCCGTTCACCTCGCACTACGAAACGCTGGCGATCGGCGCGGGCACGGTCGCGGTCGACCTGGCCGGCGCGGTGCTGATCACCAGCCTGCTACGGAACCGGCTCGGGCTCAGGGCCTGGCGGGCCGTGCACTACCTGGCCTTCCTGGCCTGGCCGGTCGCGTTCCTGCATGCGATCCGGGCCGCGAGCTACGACCAGCACCTCTGGTTCGTCCTGCTCGCCGAGTGGGGCTCGCTCGCCGCCGTGGCCACCGCGGTGCTCGTGCGGCTGACCAGGCGCGAACGGCCGGGCCCGGCGGGACAGCCCGAGCACGGCCCGCCGCCGCGGTATCTCGAGCGATCCGGCCAGAGGCGATCCAGGTGACCTTGCCGGTGCGGCAGGCGGAAGGGACTCATTCGGCAATGAGCCGCGGCGAATTCAACGGGTCCGACATGCCGTGGGCGGAACCGCGGGCCGAGCGCGCGGGCCGGCCCGCGGGCGACTCCGGCAGGCTGCCCAGGCTGCTACCCGGCGGCTTCGCGGACGGCCCGGCCGGCCTGGCGGATCACCTGGCCAGGTACGGACCGCCCGCGGCCGCCGGGCGCAGCCGGCGCAGGCGCGAGGAACTCATCGCCGAGGTGGAACTCGCCGGGCTGGCCGGGCGTGGCGGGGCGGGCTTCCCGACCGCCAGGAAGCTGGCCGCGGTGGCCGCGCGCCGGCGCGCCATCGTCGTCGGCAACGGCACGGAGGGCGAGCCGGCCAGCGCCAAGGACAAGGTGCTGATGGCCCAGTCGCCGCATCTCGTACTCGACGGGGCGGCCGCGGCCGCCGACCTGGTCGGTGCCGCCGAAGCGGTGATCGTGGCGCATGCCGCCGTGGCCGACATCGTCGCCGCGGCCGTCACCGAACGGAAGCGCGCCCGGCTGGACCGGGTGCGGATCTCGGTCGTGCCGGCCGCCGAGCCGGTTCGTGGCCGGCGAGGCGAGCGCCGTCGTGCACTGGCTGGAACGCGGCGTCGCGAAGCCGAAGGCGACACCGCGGCGCCTGTCGGAGCGCGGCCTGCACGGCAGGCCGACGCTCGTGCAGAACGTCGAGACGCTAGCGCACCTGGCCCTCATCGTCAGGTACGGCGCCGGCTGGTTCCGCGGTGTCGGCACCCGGGCCGAGCCGGGCTCCATGCTGGTCACGCTGGCCGGGGCGGTCGCATATCCCGGCGTGTACGAGGTAGCGATCGGAACGCCCGTCGCGGAGGTTCTCGCCCGCGGCGGCGGGCCGGCAGCCCCGCTGGGCGCGCTGCTGATCGGCGGCTACTTCGGCCACTGGGTCGACCATGCCAGGGCGGCCGCGCTGCCGCTGTCCGAGGCGGGCCTCGCGGCCGTGCGGGCGGGCGTCGGGGCGGGCTTCATCGCCGCGCTGCCCGCGACGGCCTGCGGCCTCGTGGAGACCGCGCGGATCGCCAGGTACCTGGCCGACGAGTCGGCCGGGCAATGCGGTCCGTGCGTCTTCGGCCTCGACGCGATCGCCGGCCAGCTTGAGCGGCTCGCCGACGGCCGGGGGCCCGACCTGGCCAGGCTGGACCGCTGGATCGGCCAGGTCGGCTCCGGCCGCGGCGCGTGCAAGCACCCGGACGGCACGGTGGGAATGGTCGCCAGCGCGCTGGAGACGTTCGGCGCCGAGATCGAGCAGCACGCCAGGGGATGGTGCTCGGGCGGCGCGAGCCGGCCCGGCGTGCTGCCGGTCCCGCCTCGGAGGCGGCGATGAAGCTCAAGGTCGACATGACCGCCTGCGACGGGCGCGGGCTCTGCGCGGAGGTGCTTCCCGAGCTGATCACCCTCGACGACTGGGGATTCCCGATCATCGCCCGCCAGGTGCCCGGCGACCTGGAAGACCAGGCCGCCGAGACGGTCAGGCTGTGCCCGCGGCTGGCCTTGCGGTTGGAACGCTAGCTCGCCGCCGGCTGGCCGTCCGCCGCATGGTCTCGCCAGGAGTGCCTGGGCTCGAAACCCATCACCTGCCTTGCCCGGTCGATCGACAGCAGCGTGGCGTGGGCTCCGATCCCGTCGCGGAGCGGGACGCCGGGGAAGACCTGCCGCATGAGATCGGCGGACGGCTGGGTCATCACGGTGTCCGCGGCGGCGATGATGAAGCTGGCACTGGGCCTGCCGGCCAGCGCCGTCACGTCGGCGCCGATGGCCAGCCTGCACGCGAGCGCCGCGTCGCGCTCGTCGATGTAGCTCCACAGGTTCCACTTGCGCCTGGTCGGGTCATCCTGGAACGAAGCGAACCGCGGGTAGTCGGCCGGCCCGAGAATGTTCGAGAACCGCAGCGCGACGAACGGTATCCCTGACCACTCCGCGATCTGTTCCGCGATCGTCTCGCTGGCGACCTTCGACAGCGCGTAGGTCGACGTCGGCAAGGGATAGTGGTCCTCGTCCACCGGCGCGTACCGCGGCGGGACATCGAACGGGAGGCCGAGCGTGGTCTCGCTGGATGCCCAGACCACCCGGCCGATCCCGAGTTCTGCGGCGGCCTGGAAGACGTTGAAGTTCATCGTCATGTTCTGGTTGAACGTCACGCTCGGCGTGCGGAGCCCAGGGGCTGGGATGTTGGCCAGGTGGACGACGGCGTCGGCGCCCGTCAGCACCTCGACGGCCTGCCCGTAGTCGGTCAGGTCTGCCCGCAGGAAGGCCGCGGGCGCAGGCACCCCTGGCGGTGGCACAACCAGGTCGATCCCGGTGACCGTGTGCCCGTGCTCCGCGAGATCGGCGACCACGGCTCGCCCGGCTCGCCCGCTCGAGCCCGTTACGCATAGCTTCATGCCATCCATCGATATCACGGGACAATGTCACAGAGCCGGGCCGGGGCTCGTTGCCCTGGCCCGGCTCTGCCCGCGGCAAGGCGGGTGACGGCCGGCTGCTCGCGTTATGCGCGGTGCGACGCCTGCTTGGTGGGTGCCTGACTCGGCGGCGGCACCGGCGGCTCGGGCCTGGAGTTGCGGTACCACGGGCGCCAGATCAGCCGGTACACCGGGATCAGCCGCGGGATGTCGCGCAGGCCGGGGATGAACGGCACGAGCAGCAGCAGGATCGTGCCGATGCCCGTCAGGTAGACGGCCCAGATGTCCACGCTGCCGGAGTTCTGGAACGGCGAGATGTGGTACCACATCTGGAACAGCCACAGCCACGGCTGCCCGGGGTAGCTGCCGGTCTCGTTCATGACGCCCCAGGTGTCACCGGTCAGGCTGGACTTGGCCGCCAGGTTCACGTAGTAGCCGCCGTCGGCGATGAACAGCAGCGGCTTGGTGAAGTCGGTGCCGTAGAACTGCCGCTGCGCCAGCAGGTCGGAGTCGAGCGACCCGCTCCTGGCCATGGCCAGTTCGTAGGACATCATCACCGGCACCGGCCCGGCCGCCGGGAGGGTCAGGTTCCCGCCGTTGAACGGCACCCGCTTGGCATCCGGCGCGGTCGCGTTGGCGTATGCGGTGGCCCACTTGTTCTGCTGGGCCGGCGACGCGGCGTTGTAGGTGCTGAGCGCCGTCGCCAGGGCGGGAGTCGTCTTGGCCAGCGTGCCAGCGGCGTGAGCACGAAGTCCTTCGCCGCGTTGACCGGCTGGGTGATGCCGGCCAGCTTCTGCCAGTTCACCGGCCCGACCTGCTGGACGCCGTCGGTCCCGTTGTTGTAGGGCGGCCCGTACGCCGCCGCGCCCGCGGTTCCGTTCAGCTCGGTCGCCGCCGTGTAGACCAGGTCGACCGGCGCGACCTTGCCCCAGGTCTGCATGGTCACGGGCGGCACGTCGGGCGAGGAAAGCACGCCGGACATGACCAGCGTCAGGAGGCCGACGATCACCGTCGCGATGGCGCCTTCCTTCAGGATGTCGTAGCGCCGGGTCGGCCCGCGCCAGGGACCCGCGTCCGCTGCGGCAGCGGCCTTGCGCGCTGCCCGGCCGCGGACTGGCTTCTCCGGCAGCGGGTGGCTGACGCCGCGGACCCGGACCAGCAGGATGTGCGCGCCGATGATCGCGACCAGCACGAGCGGCATCAGCACGATGTGCCACATGAACATCTGGCCGAAGTTCATCGCGCTCCAGATCGAGCCGATGCCGACCGCGTTGAACGCGTCCTTGCCGTTGGTGGCGATCCACTGCGAGTCGAAGTTCTGCTGGGACAGGTAGCCGGTGAACGCCGTCACGACCGAGGCCATGAACGCGATCACGCCGGTGATCCAGGTCATCGCCCGGCGGCCGCGCCACGCGGCCATCCAGAACTTGCCCCACAGGTGGATGACCAGGAAGGCCATGAACAGCTCCACCGACCATAGGTGGACGCTGTTGAAGAAGTGGCCGACGGAGTTGGTGTGCCACCAGTCCGAGCCGCCAAGCGCGAGCCCGAAGCCGGAGACGATCACGATGCCGAGCGCGACCAGGCTGGCGACGCCGAAGACGTAGATCCAGGAGGCCACGTAGGCGGGCTGGCGGTCAGGCAGCAGCTTCTTGGGCGGCAGCAGCTTGGCGGCTCCGGTTCGCACCTTGGCCGTCCACATGCCCGCATCGCCGGGGTCAGCGGCCGCCGCGGCCAGCGCCGGATCCTCGGCGGAGTCGGCGGCCGGCAGATCGGAACCGGCCTTGTGCGGGAACCGGATCAGCAGTGCGGCACCGAAAATGACCACCATGACGGAGATGACGATCAGGTTCGCCACAGAGATATAGAGGAAGGACCAATGCAGCGGGGTACTTGTCCCGTTCAGGTCGATCGCCTGAGGGCCCGTGTGGCCGAGGGCGGAGGCATACATTTCGTGGCTCCTACGAAGTCGTCTAGCGATTACCTTCGCCTAGCGGCAGCCAGGCACCCTTACTGTCACCTGACACCGCTTGTACCCGGCAGGGATGTCGGTCATCCGCGTGAGGGACTTTGGTCCTCACCAATAGTGCCGCCCGGAGCCGTGAGTAAACCAATCCGGGGTCAGGAAACACAGCGGAAGTGAAACGTCCCCGCCGGCTTCAGCCGGCGGGGACGTGGCTCGCGAGTAGTCGCGGTCAGACGGTCACCTTGACAGCGTGGCTGACCTTCGGGAACACCTCGGCGGTCTCAGGGACCCGGCGCAGGTGCGCCAGCCCGAGGATAGAGAAGACCAGCAGCAGCGCCGCGCCGGCGAACGAGGCGATCGCGCCGATCCACGCGATCTGGCCCATCTGCCAGAACCCGTACGCGTTCAGCAGCATCCCCCGCAGCGTCGTGCCCTTGAACACCGTCGCCACCTCATCGGCCAGCTTGGCGTCCTTCGGCGCCGCCATCGCCTTGGCCGACAGCTGGCTGTAGGTCAGCCCGCCGCCGATCTCGGCCAGGTGCACCTTGATGAAATGATCGGCATAGACCTGCGCCTGCGCCCCGGTCGTCATCATCTGCCCCCCATACACCCCCATCGCCGCCGCATCCGCCTTCGGCAGCGACGTGACCGCCGGGCTCGACGCCGGCGGGAACACGATCTTCTGCGCCGCCAGCTGATTGTGTACCTCGCTGTTGACGAACACATGACCCCACGTCAGCAGCCCGCCCGCGACCACCAAGATCGCGGTCAGCGCCAGCCCCGCGAAAACCATCAGCGCGTCGAATGTCCTTCTGCGCATGTCGGTGCCTCCTAGCATCCGATGCCGGCGCCATTGCCGGCGATCCGGCTTTCCATTTCTTTAGCCAGGACAAGCATCAGGCCGGCCCGCCGCCGCGATCAGGGCCGCACGTCGCTACCCCGCAGGACCTCCGTCACCAGCCCGGGGTGACTACCAGCCCAAGGCTGGCCGACGTACTATCGGGGCGTTAGATGCCGTATGAGAAACTCCGGAGCACCAAGTGGATTCGGCGGGCCCGCAGCCGTTGTTGCCCAGCCTCAGGCTGGACGAGCTGCTTGACGAGCTTCAGGTCAGGTTGCAGGCGGTGCTGTCCACCAGGGACCGGGTGCAGTCCCTGCTCCAGGCCGTCGTCGCGGTGGGCTCCAGCCTGGAGCTTGAGGTGCTGCTGCGCAGCATCGTGGAGACCGCCGTCTCGCTGGTCGATGCCAGGTACGGCGCGATGGGCGTGATCGGTGAGGGGGACCGGCTCGCCGAGTTCATCCCAGTTGGCTTGACCGACGCGGAGATCGCCGCGATCCACCACTGGCCGGAGGGCAAGGGCCTGCTTGGCCTGCTGGTCACCGAACCGAAAACGTTGCGGCTCGCCGATATCAAGGATCACGAGTCCTCGTTCGGATTCCCGCCGGGTCATCCGCCGATGAAGTCGTTCATCGGCGCCCCGATCCGGATCCGCGGCGAGGTCTACGGGAACCTGTACCTGACCGAGAAGCAGGGCGGCGGCCAGTTCGACACCGAGGACGAGGCAGTGCTTGTCGCGCTCGCGGCCGCAGCGGGCGTGGCGATCGAGAACGCCAGGCTCTACGAGGAGGCCCGCAGGCAGCAGCGCTGGCTGAGCGCGACGGCCGAAGTCACCAGGCATCTGCTGTCCGGTGCCGAGCCGGGCGACGCCCTGTCGATGATCACCGAGAAGGCGCTCGAGATGACCGGCGCCGACATCGTGATGGTCTCGCTGCCGATGGCTGACGGGCATCACGTCCGGGTCGAGCACGCCGCAGGCGAGGGGGCAGAGCAGGCGCTCGGTCTGGTGGTCCCGCTCGCGAACTCCATCACCGAGCAGGTGATCGGCACGGGCGAGCGGATATCGGTCCCCGACTACCGCGCCGAGGAGCGGGTCAGCGACATCGCCAAGGACCGGCTGCCGCTCGGGCCGCTCGAGGTAGTGCCGCTCGGCGCGCCCGGCAAGGTCCGCGGGGTGCTGTCCGCCGGGCGGCGGCAAGGCTCCATGCCGCTGTCGGCGGCCGCCGCCGACATGCTGGCGACATTCGCCGCGCAGGCGGCTATCGGGCTCGAGCTTGCCGAGCATCGCAGGCAGGCCGAGCAGATGAGGGTCTTCGAGGACCGCGACCGGATCGCCAAGGACCTGCACGACCTGGTGATCCAGCGGCTGTACGCGACCGGCATGTCGCTGCAGGGCGTCACCTCGCTGATCAGGGCTCCCGAGGTCGCCGACCGGGTCGCCAGGTCCGTCGACGCGCTCGACGACACGATCAGGGAAATCCGGTCGGCGATCTTTGCGCTCCAGACGCACCCGGGCGAGAAGCCGGTCGCCCTGCGCGCCCGGATCCTGTTCGTCGCGCAGGAGATGGCTGCCGCGATCGGATTCGCCCCTTCGCTCCAGCTCGACGGCGCCCTCGACACAGTGGTGCCCGAGGTGATCACCGAGCATCTGCTGACCGCGCTGCGCGAGGCGCTGTCGAACGCGGCCAGGCACTCACAAGCGAGCGCCGTGGATGTCACGGTCACGGTCAACCACGACCTCGTGCTCACGGTCTCCGACGACGGCGTGGGCATCTCGCCCGGCGGCAGGCGCAGCGGCCTGCGCAACTTGAAACAGCGGGCGGCCGGGCTCGGCGGGTCTCTGGTAGTCAGGGCCCGTGACGGCGGCGGCACCGAGCTCATCTGGCGGGTCCCGCTGGCCGGTCAGGCAGGCTGAGCGCCGGTTACTTGATCTGGTGGCCATCTTCGTCGAAGAGCCTCGCCGCGTACGCCGCGGCCTGGGTGCGCCGCTCCATGCCGAGCTTGGCGAACAGCGCCGAGACGTAGTTCTTCACCGTCTTCTCGGCCAAGAACAGCCGCTCGCCGATCTGCCGGTTCGTCAGGCCCTCCCCGATTAGCTCCAGGATCTTGCGCTCCTGGCCGGTGAGCCCGGCCAGCGGGTCCGACCGGTGGGACTGGTCCCGCATCCGCGCCATCACGCGGCTGGCCGCCTCCGGATCGAGCAGCGACCGGCCGGCGGCTACCGTCCTGACCGCCCCCACCAGGTCGGTTCCCCTGATCTGCTTGAGCACGTAGCCCGCCGCTCCGGCCATGATGGCGTCGAACAGCGCCTCGTCGTCGCCGAACGAGGTGAGCATCAGGCAGGCCACCTCGGGCATCCGCGACCTGATCTCACGGCACACGCTGACGCCGTCGCCGTCCGGCAGCCGAACGTCGAGCACGGCGACGTCCGGCCGCAGGGCGGGGATCCTCGCCAGCGCCGACGCCGCCGTACCCGCCTCGCCGATGACCGTGATGTCGGACTCGGCCTCCAGCAAGTCGCGCACGCCGAGCCGGACGATCTCGTGATCATCGAGCAGGAATACCTTGATCGGCTTGGTGTCCCTGGCCTTCTCGTCCATATCTCTACAGCGCCTTCCGGCTCGGCCATCGCCTGCTTTGGAGTTAGCCACACACTAGATCAGCCACGCTAGAGCAGCACCTCGTCAACACTGCGCCGAACGCTGATCTCGGCCTGACCCGTGGTTCCCAGCCTGACCACCATCTGCGGCCAGGCGCCGTCGCACAGCACCGTGGAGATGAACCCGCGCAGCTCCGTCACCTCAAGCGGCTGGCTGTGCAGCGCCGCGGCCGCCCCGCAGCTGCTGGCCAGCAGCAGTACCCGCTGCAGCGCCTGACCCGCGTTGACCCAGTCGTCGGGCCGGTCGGCGGCAGTCGTGAGCACGGCCACGACCCCGGCGGACCTCGGCACGGCGCCCGTGCCCGCCGGAGGTAGCCCCCAGCCGTGGCCGTGCGCGAAGTCGCGGCTCGGGAAGGATGGCTCGGTGTGCTCCGGCCTGGCCGGATAGGCGGTGGGCGGAACCCCGTCCCGCCGCGGGCTGCCAGGCGGCGGCGCCCACTTGGATTGCTCCCTTACCCGGGCCGGGTCGAGGCGTAGCGCGTAGTCGGCAGCCTCCACGACCGCGGCGAGCGCACCGCGCTGGCCCTCCTCGGCCATGATCCGCAGCGTCGCCTTCTCCTTGGACGCCTCGTCGCGCAGCGCCGAGATCAGCCCCGCGGGCAGCGGTTCGGCGTCGAAGCCGCCGCGATGGGTACGGCGCCGCGGTATCGCGGCGCACAGCTCGCGCTCGTACTCGACGGGCTTGGTCTGCTCGTCGCCGAAACCGATCCTGGCGACGAGGTTCGGCAGGTCAGGGTCGGGCAGCACGCGCACTCTCGGCACGAAGCCCAGATAACGCAGGGCCACCCGCGCGGTGAACAGTGCCGCGCCGCAGCTGATCATCATCTCCCGGCCGTCGGGGTCCGCGACGCGCAGTCGGCGCTCCACGTCGGCGTGCACGCTGACCTCGCGGTCGCCGGTGCTGAACCACCAGGGCTGGGTGTTGTTCACCGAGGGCGCGTGCACCGCCGCCTCTACCACGAAACGGGAGATCTCCTCCGGGGAGCTCGCCTCCTTGGGAAGCTCACCCGATGGCGCCCAGAACACGTTCATGGCCCACTCCCGTCTGGTCGGCGCGGGCCATCGGCCCTGGCGCGCGACGTGAGATACACAGGTTACCTGGGCCGGTTCGAGGCGAGCAGTTCCGCCGCCGGCCTGCGCGCCGTCGGCCTCACGGTCCTGGCGAGCCCGAATTCCAACAGCAGCTGCGGCGCGCCCGGTAGCCCGAGCCGAGTCCTGATCAGCGCCCTGACCGGCGCGGACTCCAGCGGCTGCGAGTTCAGGCTGGCAAAGACCCACTGGCTGGCCGCATGCGTGAGCAGCCGGTGCAGCGCCTGCCCGGCCCACAACCAATCGGCCCTGGTATCGGCGGCGGTGAGCAGGATCGCGGTCGCGGCGGGCGGCGGCCCGTCGTGGTCAAGCTCGCCGATGCCGCGGCGCTGGTCGAGATCACGCCCGGCCAGCCAGCCCGGCGGCGACACACGCGCCGGGATCGAGCTGGCCGGAACGCCGTCCCTTGCCGTGCTGCCTGGCGGCCTGACCCAGCCGCGGACATCCGCACGCGAGGTGGCGTCGGCGTTCAGCGTGCGCGCTGCCTTAGCGACGATCGCGGCCAGCCGGGAGTGATCCGCGGGCCGGTCGATCAGGGCCAGGCTGGCGTGCTCGGCGACCGCGTCGTGCTGCAGTCCGATCAGCACGCCGCGCGGCAGCGGGCCGGCGATGTACGCGCCCCGGCGCGTATGCCGGTGCGGCATGGCCTCGATCAGGCGGCGCTCGGAGTCCGTCACCGGCTCCCGCACGCCGAGCCGGACCGTGGCGAGCAGGTCGGACCGCTCCGGCTCGGGCAGCACGCTGACCATCGGCTGGTAGCCGAGCGCCCTGATCGCGACCCGCAGACCGAACAGCGCGGCACCGCAACTGATCAGCATCTCCCTGCCGTTCAGGTCGCTTCGGAGCCGGCGAGCCGGATCGGCATACAACGAAATCGTGTGGGCGTCGACCTGGAACAGCCACGGCTGAGTGTTGAGCACCGATGGCGCGCGCGCCGCCGCGGCCAGCAGGTCATCGACCCACTCGGCCGGAATCGGCTCAGGATGTGGTCTCGCTCGGCGCGGCCACTCGTACATCGCACTCACCACTCTTCCCCTGAGAGCAGGCTCGCGGACTCCGAGCAGGCCAGACAGGGTCGTTCAGGACCCTGCGGCGGGACCTTGGTACCGATCCGGGCAAACCGAGCCGCGCGGACGCCACGGGCGCCTCGCCCCACCCGCCCGTCCGTCCGCGCTCAGAAAACTCAGCAAGAGCCCAGGAAAGTCAGGGGAATTACTGGATCTTCGCTCAGCGGCCAGATCGTAGCCTTTCGGTGCCTCACCTGAAGGCACAGCATCCTGCCCCGACAAGAACGCGAGGTCCCACATGTTGAGACGTCCCCTGACCAGGCTCGCCTCGGCGGTCACGGTCGCCGGCATCGTCTGCGCACTCGGCGCGGGCGCCGCCTTCGCCGCGCCGGGCGCGTCCTGGTCCGGCCCGAGTAAGCCGGTTCCCGGCGCGCTGACCAACGACTCGCCCGCGCTCAGCACCGTCAGCTTCCCGAACCCGATCGGCCAGGGCGTCGTGGTGGCCTGGCGCGGCCGCGGCGTGGCCGGCCACATCTTCTACAAGTACCGGACGAACACCACGCAGAGTTGGTCGCACACCGGCGTCGTGCCCGGCGCGCTGACCAGTTCCGCTCCCGCGATCGGCTCCTACACCGACCCGCTCGGCCGCCACGCGCTGCTGATGGTCTGGGCCGGCCACCTCGACAACCACATCTGGTTCTCCCAGGGCGAGACCCGGCCGGACGGCACGATCGGCTGGACCACGCCCGCGTTCCTGCCCGCGACCATCAAGTTCGCGAGCACGTTCGACGCGCCAGACGTGTTCTTCCCCGATCACCGCAACGTCGTGATGGTCGCCTGGCGCGGGCCGTTCAACCACATCAGGTACTCGATCGGCGTCCCGTCCGGCCGGACGGTCCGCTGGGCGCAGTCGGCGGTCGTGCCAGGCACCCCGCCGTCCCCGACCAGCGTGCACTGCACGATCGCCCCGTGCACGAGCGCCAGCCCCGCGGTGACCGAGGAGACGACGGGCACGTCATCCGGGCAGATCTTCGTCTTCTGGAAGCAACTGGGTACCAGGGACATCCTCTACAGCACCGCCGTCGACGATCACACCACGGACTGGTCGCACCTGAGCTGGACCGGGCCGACGCAGGTGCCGGGCGCGGTCACGCTGACCGCCCCCGCGGCATCGGTGCCGACCCTGAACAGCATCGGCCCGCTGCTGCTCACCTACAAGGCGGCGTTCTCCACCCACGTCCGCTTCCAGACGCTGACCGGCTCGACCTGGAGCGGCTTCGCCACGATCCCGGCCACCGGACCGCGGTCGCGCCTGCGCTGCTGCGGAAACTGCTCGCCACCACCACGCCCGGCACGATCGGTAATATCGTTCTGCACGTTTACGGCTGACCGCTCCGGGCAGTCAACGCGCAATATCCGGGTGCCGGACTCCCTTCCGGCATCCGGATTTGCCGTTCGGCGATCCGTTTGGTTGCACACTGGACTGGTGAGCCAGCGGATCAGGACGCTCGTCCGGGTCACCGGAATCGTCCAGGGGGTCGGCTTCCGGCCCTTCGTCTACTCCCTCGCCACCGGACTCGGGCCTCGGCGGCCTGGTCGGCAACGACGTAGACGGCGTGTTTGCCGAGGTCGAGGGGGATCGGGAGGCCGTCGAGGCGTTCCTGGCCGCGCTCGCTACCGACGCGCCCCCGCTGGCCAGCATCGAGCGGATCGCCGCCAGCCCGCTTGCACCCGACGGCTCCACCAGCTTCTCGATCGCGGTGAGCCAGCAAGCTGGCGAGCGCCGGACGCTCGTGTCCGCCGACACCGCGACCTGCGACGACTGCCTGGCCGAGCTGGCCGACCCGGCCGACAGGCGGTTCGGCTACCCGTTCATCAACTGCACGAACTGCGGGCCCCGGTTCACGATCGTCACCGGCGTCCCCTACGACCGGGCCCTGACGACGATGGCGGGCTTCGCGATGTGCGACCCGTGCGCCCGGGAGTACCACGACCCGGCCAACCGCCGCTTCCACGCCCAGCCGACGTGCTGCGCCGACTGCGGGCCGCGACTGCGCCTGGTCGCCGGCAGCGGCGCCGAGCTTTCCGTTGATCCCATGAAAGGCGCGGCCGAAGTGCTGGCCGGCGGTGGCGTGCTCGCCGTCAAGGGGCTCGGCGGTTATCACCTGGCCGCGGACGCGAGCAGCGAGCAGGCGACCTCGGCGCTGCGCGCGCGCAAGCACCGGGAGGACCGGCCGTTCGCGATCATGGTCGCGACCCTGGACCAGGCCAGGCTGCTGTGCGAGGTCGATGCCGCCTGCCGCGGGGCTGCTGGCAGGCCGGCGGCGCCCGATCGTGCTGCTGCCGAGGCTGGCCGGGCCCTCGCGGGCCGGTGCCGCACCGCTGGCGAGCCCGGTAGCGCCCGGCAACCGGTACCTCGGCGTCATGCTGCCCTACAGCGGCGCTGCATCACCTGCTGCTCGGCCTGTTCCCCCGCCCTGTCGTCCTGACCAGCGGCAACGTGTCCGACGAGCCGATCGCCTACGCCGACGACGAGGCACTCGCCCGGCTGCGGGGCATCGCCGACGCCTTCTTGACCCATGATCGCCCGATCCACGTCCGTGCCGACGACTCGGTCGTGCGCGCGTTCCGCGGCCGCGAGTCGCCGGTCCGCAGGGCGCGCGGCTACGCGCCGGAGCCGCTGCGCATCCCGGTCAGGCTCGCGAGGCCAGTACTGGCCTGCGGGGCCGAGCTGAAGAGCACGTTCTGCCTGGCCAAGGCCGATCGGGCATTCGTCTCCCAGCACATCGGCGACCTTGAGAACGCCGAGACGCTGCGCTCGTTCACCGAAGGGATCGAGCACTTCAGCCGGCTGTTCGGGATCAGGCCCGCGGTGATCGCGCATGACCTGCACCCCGACTACCTGTCCACCAAGTACGCCGTCGACCGCGCCGACGCCAGCGAGGCCGGGCAGGCCGGACTGGAGCTCGTCGGCGTGCAGCACCACCACGCGCACATCGCCTCGTGCCTGGCCGACAACGGCTTCCCCGGCGGCGACCAGGACGCGCGCGTGATCGGCGTGGCGTTCGACGGCACCGGCTTCGGCACCGACGGCACCATCTGGGGCGGCGAGTTCCTCATCGCCTGGCTGGCCGGCTTCGAGCGGGCCGGGCACCTGGCCCCGGTCCCGATGCCGGGCGGCGCTGCCGCGATCAGGCAGCCGTGGCGGATGGCGGCCGCCTATGCCGACGCCGCGGGCCAGGACCTGCCCGGCGCGCTCGGCGTCCGGCGCCGCAACGAGGAGTCGTGGGCGGCCGTCCAGTCAATGGCGCGACGCGGCGTCAACTCGCCGGTCACGTCCAGCGCCGGGCGCCTGTTCGACGCGACGGCCGCGCTGCTCGGCGTGCGGGACGTGGTGAACTACGAGGGCCAGGCCGCCGCGGAGTTCGAGCAGCTCGCCGACCCGGCCGAGCGCGGGGCCTACCCGGCCGCGATCGAGCCTGGCGACGTGCTCGTGGCGTCGGGCACCGACCTTTTCCGCTGCGCGGCCGATGACCTCACGGCCGGAGTGCCGCGCGAGGTCATCGCGGCCAGATTTCATAACGGACTCGCCGGGCTGATTGCCGCCTGCTGCGAGCTGCTCAGGGAGCGGACCGGACTGACCACGGCGGCGCTGTCTGGCGGCGTGTTCCAGAACCTGCTACTGCTCGAGACCGTGACCGGCCTGCTCACCTCGCGCGGCTTCGCCGTGCTGACACACTCGCGCGTCCCGTGCAACGACGGCGGCATCAGTCTCGGCCAGGCGGTCGTCGCCGGGGCTACGGACGCGGCGCGAGGGTGAGCCAGCCGGGCGCGCCGGTGAGCCAGTCGTACCAGTCACCCAGTCCGTCAGCCGGTCAGCAGATCCGCGGCAGCGGATCGCCGACCAGCAGGTCCACGATCCTGGTGCCGCCGAACGCGGTCTTGAGCTGCACGATTCCCGCCGGGCCGGCGACGACCTGACCGATCACCGCGGCCTGCGCGCCGTCCGGATGCGCGCGGAGCGCCGCGAGCGCCTGGTCGGCCGACTCCGCAGCCACGACGACCACCATCCGTCCCTCGCAGGCCACGTACATCGGGTCGATGCCGAGCAATTCGGCGGCGCCGCGCACCTGCGCCCTGACCGGGATCGCGTCCTCGCTGACCAGCACGCCGACGTCGGCAGCCCTGGCGACCTCGTTGAGAATGGTCGCCACGCCGCCCCTGGTCGCGTCGCGCAGCGCCCGGACCCCCGTGGCCGCCGACAGCAGCGCGGCCACCAGCCCGTTCAGCGGCGCGGTGTCGGAGACGATGTCGGCCTCGATGTCCAGCTCACCGCGCGCGAGCATGATCGTGATCCCGTGGTCGCCGATCGGCCCGGACACGAGGATCGCGTCGCCCGGCCGCGCGTGCGCCACGCCGAGGTCAGCGCCCGCCCGGACGAGTCCGACCCCGGCCGTGTTGATGTAGCAGCCGTCGGCCTTGCCCTTCTCGACCACCTTGGTGTCGCCGGTCACGATCTGCACCCCGGCCGCCTGCGCGGCCGCGCGCATCGACGCGGTGATCGCGGTCAGCCGCTCGACCGCGAAGCCCTCCTCGAGGATGAAGCCCGCCGACAGGTAGCGCGGCTCGGCACCCGCCATCGCCAGGTCGTTGACGGTGCCGTTGACCGCCAGGTCGCCGATGTTGCCGCCGGGGAAGAACAGCGGCGAGACCACGTAGGAGTCGGTTGTCATCGCCAGCCGCGCGCCGCCGACCTCCAGCCGCGCGGCGTCCTCGAGCGGCTCGAGCAGCGGGTTGCGGAACGCGTCGAGGAAGATCGCCTCAATCAGCGACTGGGTGGCCTTGCCGCCCGCCCCGTGCGACATCGTGATCCGGTCTTCCCTGACCCTCGGGCGGGCGCGCCTCGCGCGGTCGATCCGCTCCAGCACCAGGTCCTCGCGCACGGTCCCGGGCAACGGCTGCGGCGAGCCGCGCCGTTCGGCCGTCTGATCCTCGTGCTCGGTGAGCGCGCGGTCGATCCAGCCCGCGGTCATGTCCGGGCACCCGGGACGGCCGCGCCCACCCTGGTGCGGGTCAGCCTGCCGTAGTTGTAGTACGCCGCGCACGCGCCCTCCGGTGACACCATGCAGGTGCCGATCGGCGTCTCCGGCGTGCACGCGGTGCCGAAGACCTTGCACTCCCACGGCTTCAGCACGCCCTTGAGCACCTCGCCGCACTGGCAGGCCTTCGGATCGGCGACCCGGACGCCAGGGACCTTGAACAGCAGTTCGGCGTCGTAGGCCGCGAACTCGGGCCTGACCGCCAGCGCCGAGTGCGAGATGAAGCCGAGCCCGCGCCATTCGAAGTACGGCCGCAGCTGCATGGTCTGGCCGATCACGCGCAGCGCCACCGGGTTGCCGTCCCACGGCACGACCCGCGAGTACTGATTCTCCACCTCCGACCGGCGCTCGGACAGCTGGAGCATCAGCAGGTAGATGGACTGCAAGATGTCCAGCGGCTCGAAGCCCGCGACCACCACGGGCTTGCCGTAGTCGCGCGCGATGAACTCGTAGGGACGGCAGCCGATCACGGTAGACACGTGCCCAGGTCCGATGAAACCGTCCAGCCGCAGGTCAGGCGAATCGAGTATCGCCTTGATCGCCGGGATGATCGTCACGTGGTTGCAGAACACCGAGAAGTTCGCCAGGCCCTCGGCATCGGCCCGCAACATGGTCATCGCGGTCGACGGCGCCGTGGTCTCGAATCCGATGGCCATGAAGACCACCCGCCGGTCCGGATTCTGCCGTGCGATCTTCAGCGAGTCCAGCGGCGAGTACACCATCCTGATGTCGGTACCGCGCGCCTTGGCGTCGAAGAACGAGCCGTCGCTGCCCGGCACGCGCATCATGTCGCCGAAGGATGTCATGATCACGTCCGGCTCGGCAGCCAGCGCCATCGCGTCGTCGACCCGGCCCATCGGGATCACGCAGACCGGGCAGCCAGGGCCGTGCACCAGCGTGATCTGCTCGGGCAGGTAGTCCTCGAGGCCGTGCTTGTAGATCGTGTGGGTGTGCCCGCCGCAGACCTCCATCAGCTTGTACTGGCGCCCCGGCTCGCACAGCGCCGCGATCTTCGCGGCCAGCGCCCTGGCCTTGTCGCTGTCCCTGAACTCGTCGACGAACCGCACGACCGCGTCCCGCCCCTCGCCTATTCGATCCCGGATTCGGCCAGCGCCGCGAGCTCGTCCTCGTAGGCCCGGCCGATTCCCTCGAGGAACGCGAGCGCGGACTCGGCCTCCTCCTCGTCGATCTTCGACAGCGCGAACCCGACGTGGATCAGCACCCAGTCGCCTGGCGCGGGCGGCTCATCGGCGAGCAACCCCACGTTGATCACCCGCCTGACCCCGTTGACGTCCACCCTGGCCAGGTCGGGATGGTCGGGCAGGAACTCGATCACCTCACCGGGTATGCCAAGACACATGTGACTGCCCTTCCCGATCCGTCTCGGCCACGATGAGCTCCCACAGGACGTGGTAGATCGTGGTCTGCGCCTCCTGGATCCGGTGAATCGACGCCGAGGGCGCGACGAACAGATAGTCGAGGCTGTCGAGTTCGGCCATCTTTCCGCCGTCGTACCCCGCGATCCCGATCGTCATCAGGCCGCGCCTGCTCGCCTCGTCGAACGCGCCCAGCAGATTCGGCGAGTTGCCGCTCGTCGACAGGCCGAGCGCGATGTCACCCGGCCGTCCGAAGGCCGCGATCTGCCTGGCGAACACGACGTCCACGCCGATGTCGTTCGATAGCGCGGTCAGCACCGCCGGGTCGCTCGCCAGCCCGATGGCGGGCAGTGGCGGCGCGTCGCCGCCCGGGTACAGGAACAGCGTCGCGATCTGCTGCGCATCGGTAGCGCTCCCGCCGTTGCCGAACGTCAGCAGGCGGCCTCCGGCGGCGAACCTGGCAGCGGCGTCAGCGGCGCAGGCGGCGATCAGTTCGCTGCTGCGGGCGCAGACCACGGCACGCAGGTCCATCGCCTCGTGCGCCTTTGCCACCGTGGACGCGCGCGCATCGGCCATCACGGCGGCCAGGTCGGTGGCACCGGCATACAGGAACGGGTACAACGACTCGACCGACCCGGCCTGCGCCTGCTGGCCTGCGGGCGGGCCGCCAGGGTGATCAGCCGGCCTCGGCGACCTGCTCATCGCGGGATCACCGCGATCGCCTCCCTGGCGTGCACCAGGATGGTGTCGCCGATCCCGGCGGTGACCAGTGCGACGCTGACTTCCTCCTGGCCGCTGCCGGTATCCACTATGGCCAGGTCGTCCTCGAGCAGGCGGATGACGGTGACGGCCACCGCGGTGTCCGAGCAGGTGACGCAGACATCGGCCAGGCACTGCTCAGTCTCGCCCGGCTGCGGGGGACCAGGCACGCTCACGGGAGGATCCCTGGACCGAGCACGCCCGGCTGCTCGAAGAAGACGTGCACCAGTTCCCAGAGCACGTGGTACGTCGTGACGTTGATCTCCTTGACGATCCGCGGATCGTCAGACCCGGCGGCCAGCACATGGTCGGCAGTGTCGGCGGCGGTACTGTCGGCGGTGCTATCAGGGCCGGCGCCGGAGCCGCCTACCAGGGCGACGGTTAGCATCCGGGCCGCACGAGCCGCCCGCAGTCCGCCGAGCACGCTCGGGGAGCGCGGATCGGGCGCGATGCCCAGCGCGATGTCGCCCGGCCCGGCAAGGTACCTGATCTGATGCGAGAAGATGTTGGCCAGGCCGTTCCTGGCGGCCAGCCCGGTCACGGTCGCGGTATCGCTTGTCAGCGAGATCGCCGGCAGCGCACGCTTGCCAACGATCACGGGATGAACGAATTCCACGGCCACGTGCTGTGCGTCCGTGCTCGCGGCGCCGGTGCCGAACACCAGGAGCTTGCCGCCCGCCGCGAAGCGGACGGCCATCGCGTGCGCGGCGCTGGCGATCTGCTCGGCCCGGTCCGTGAGTTCGCGGGCCGGGCCGATCCTGCGCTCGAACGCCGCGACCGCCATACCGCCCAGCCCGGCGGTACCCGGATCGCCGTGGCCCGGGCCGCCGTGGCCCGGCTCGCCAGAACCCAGCCCGCCAGAGCCCGGCGGCTCCGGGGCGGAATGCTCGCGCGAGTCTGTCACCACCGTCCTCCGGCCGTCCGTCATCGCTGCTCCCCCGCGCCGGCCACGGGACCTTCACCGGGAAGCTCCACGTCGACGGCGATCCTGACGACGTCGCTGACCTTGAGCACGCCCAGGAAGGCGGTGTACGGCTTGATGCCGAGGTCCGACTGCCGCACCGACGCGGTCGCGTGATAGGCCCGCTCCCCATTCTTGCTGATCTCGAGCCGCAGCGGGCACTCGGCCCCCGCCAGGCTCAGCGTGCCGTGCACGGCACCGCCGCCGTCCTGAGCGGGCTCGAACACCGACGCGGTGAAGGTCGCCACGGGATTGCGGTCGGCGCGGAGCAGTCGGCGCGCGGTGACCGCGATCTCGCGCCGGTCCTTGTCGGTCAGCGGCTTCACTCCGCCAGTGCCTGTCCGCACCACCAGTGAGTTCATTTCCGCGCGGACCGTCAGTGCGGCCGGTGTGAGATCATCGGCAACTTCGAGTTCGGCCGACCATTGCGTGATCTCGATGCTCAGGTCATGGCCGACCTGAGCCGCCAGACCATCGCGGGTGGTCAGCAAGGCGATCTTGCCTTGTCCCGCGCCAAACCTCAGGTGTCCCGGGTGAGCTGCCATGCCAGAACCGTAGGCCATGATCACCAAGCTAGCGGGTCCTACGAGCCGGCCCGCGCGGCCTCGCCCCGCCGGCGGGCTCGCCGCCGCCGGTGGCCGGGCCGCCGGTGGCCTCGCCGCTGCCGGCGGGCTCGGCCCTGCGTTGGCCGAGCCTGGCCGACGTGCTGAACCTCGCGGCGCGGCGGCGCACGTGTCGGCGCGTAGCGTGCGGTCGCGGCGCTACCGGCGGGAGCGCAGCCGCTCGGTAGAAGAACCGCTTGGCGATCTCGATCAGGACCAGGTAGCACCCGGTCATCAGCACGAGAGCGCCGTAGAACGTCAGCGGCAGCGCGCGGAACCCGAGCGGCGCTGCCAGCGGGCTGGCGGGCAGCAGCGCGCCGATCAGGACGACACCGAGCGCGGCGAGCAGCAGCGGACGGCTCGGCCTGCTGCGGAAGAACGGAGTCCGCCGGGTACGGATCGCGAAGATCACCAAGGTCTGGGTCGCCAGCGACTCGACGAACCAGGCGGATCTGAACAGGGCCGGACCGGCATGGAACACCCAGAGCATGATGCCGAAGGTGGCGAAGTCGAACAGCGAGCTGATCGGCCCGAAGTAGAGCATGAACCGGCGGATGAAGCCGATGTCCCACCGCGAGGGCCTCGCCAGTTGCTCGGCGTCGACATTGTCGGTCGGGATCGCCAGCTGGCTTGAGTCGTAGAGCAGGTTGTTCAGCAGGATCTGGGACGGGAGCATCGGCAGGAAGCGCAGGAAGATCGACGCTCCCGCGGCGCTGAACATGTTGCCGAAGTTGCTCGACGTGCCCATCAGCACGTACTTGATCGTGTTGGCGAAGATCCGGCGGCCCTCGACTATCCCGTCGGCGAGCACGTCGAGGTCCTTCTCGAGCAAGATCACGTCGGCGGCATCCTTGGCGACGTCGGTCGCCGAGTCCACCGAGATGCCGACGTCGGCGGCATGCAGGGCCAGCGCGTCGTTGACCCCATCGCCGAGGAACGCCACATCCACGCCGGTCTGCCGCTGGATCCGCACGATCCTGGCCTTGTGCTCGGGGCTGACCCGCGCGAAGACCGTCGTGTCCGGGATCGCGGCGGCAAGCTGCGCGTCGTCGAGCCGGTCCACCTCGGCGCCGGTCATGGTCCGGCCGATCGCCAGACCAAGGTCTGCGCAGACCTTGGCGGCGACGGTTGCGTTATCGCCGGTGACGATCTTTACCGACACTCCTAGCTTGGCGAGCCGGCCCAGGGCCTGACCAGCACCCGGCTTGGGCGCGTCGAGGAAGACCAGCAGCCCGGCTAGCCGCAGGTCATGCTCGTCCCCGGGGCTCAGGCCGGTCAGGTCGCCGGCCGGCCTGGTAGCGACCGCGACCACCCGGTTCCCCGCCGCGAACTCAGCCGCCAAGGCCGCGCGAGCCTCAGCGGGAACCTCGGCGCAGCGGCCGAACACGGCCTCCGGCGCGCCCTTGGTCACGAGCACCCGCTGGCCGCGCGGGTCGACTACGAGAACCGACACCATCCGCCGCTCGTGGTCGAACGGCAACGTGGTCACGTGCTGGTAGCCCGCCACCTCGGCCCGGTAGGCGACGGCTGCCGGGGACTCCCAGAGCGCGACGTCCAGCGGGTTGCCGCCCACCGCGCGGCCGTCGCTGACGGCGACCTCGTTGCAGACCAGGCCCCAGCGCAGCGCCGCGCCTGGCGGCGTCTGCCCGCAGTCCACGCTGCGCATGAAGCTGATCCGGCCCTGGGTGAGGGTCCCCGTCTTGTCGGTGAACAGCATGTCGACATCGCCGAGGTCCTCGATGCACACCAGCCGTTTGACCAGGACCTTCCGCTTGGCCATCGCCCGCGAGCCCGCGGCGAGGCTGGTCGAGACGACCGCCGGCAACAGTTGCGGGGTGATCCCGACCGCGATCGCCAGCGAGAACAGCAGCGCGTCGATGACCGGCTTGTGCAGCAGCACGTTGATGACGAATATCGAGGTCGTCAGCGTGAGAGCGACCTCGACGAGGAGCACGGAGAACCGGCGCAGCCCGGCCTGGAATTCGGTCTCCATCTGATGCGCGCCGAGACCGACCGCGATCCGGCCGAACTCGGCCCGCGCGCCGGTCGCGACCACCACGCCGCGACCGCTGCCGGCCCGCACCACCGTGCCCATCAGCGCGCAGTCCGCCAGATCGGCGAGTTCGGTCCCCGGCGGGACGGCACCGGGCTCCTTCTCGGCGGGCATGGACTCGCCCGTGAGTATCGACTCGTCGCATTCCAGCCCTGCGCTGGTCAGCAGGCGCAGATCGGCCGGGATCACGTCGCCCAGGCTGAGCTCGACCACGTCGCCAGGCACAAGCTCGGTGACGTCGACCGAGACCGGCTCGCCGCCCCGCAGCAGCAGGGCGCGGTGCCTGATCTGCGAATGCAGCGCTTCCGCGGCCTTTTCCGCCCGGTACTCGTTGAGGAAGCCCATCCCCACAGACAGCGCGAGGATGACGCCGATGATCACGGCATCGCTGTGTTCGCCCACGAAATACGACGCCACCGCCGCCACTGCGAGCAACCCCAGCAGTGGCGATTTCAGCTGGTGCCAGAGCACCGGCCCGAACCTGGCCCGGTGCGACACGATCGCGTTCGGGCCGAATTGCCGCAGCCTGTCGGCGGCCGCCGCCGCGCTCAAGCCGCCTTCGCCGGATCCGAGGGCGGCGAGCACATCGCTCGCGGGCAGGGCGCTCGCGCCGGCCAGGGCCAGCCCGCCGGCCGGCGCCGCCGGAGCTGGTGCTGCTGCCGGCGCTGGCCGGGGGGCCTCGACGTGCATGGTGCTATTTCACTACTCGGAACGCCCTGAGGGCAGGGGCCATTGGTCACTGCAAGTCTGGCTGCAAGCCGTGACCGGCGCGATAGCGGGCAGACTCAACCAGTAGGAGGCGACGATGGCAGGCTCAGCCGGTTCACCAAGCTCACCGGTGCCGCACGAGATGGAGGCTGCCGATGCTTGATGCGGACGTTGCCGTGCTGCTCGCCGGCGCGACCGAGCGCGAGACGCTGCAGGAGGCTCCCGGCAAGTCAGGAGCCAGGCTCGAACGCCTCGTGATCGACGGCGAGCGCTACGTGCTCAAGCACATGGACCCGGCCAGCGACTGGACCATCCGCGTGTCAGGTTCCCTGCGCGGAGCGACACTGACGCTGTGGGACCGCGGCATCCTGGGCCGCCTGCCCGACTGCCTGAACCAGCCGATCGTCGGCGTCGCCGTGGCGGACTGGGACGGATCGGTTCCCTGGGATCGGTACTCGCTGCTGATGCGCGACGTGGGCCGATGGCTCGTCCCAGCCACGGACGACCCGATCCCGCCCGCCCAGCATCGGTCCTTCCTCGCGCACATGGCCCGCATGCACGCGTCGTTCTGGGACTGCGGCAGCGAGTACGAGGTCGTTCCCGAGATGCACCGCTACCTGGAACTCTCGCCCTGGATGGCGGAGGCGGAGGCGGAGCTGGGCTCCCCGCACCTCGTGCCTCAGCTGGTCGGCAAGGGCTGGCCGCTGCTCGCCCAGGTGGCTCCGGCTGCGGCGGAGGTCGTCACGCCGCTGGCGCGCGATCCAGGGCCGCTCGTGGAGGCCCTTGCCGGGACCCCGCACACGTTCGTGCACGGGAACTGGAAGCTGGACAACCTCGGCACCGACGGCCAAGGCAGGACCGTGCTCCTGGACTGGGAGCAGCCGGGTCGCGGCGCACCGCTCAGCGACCTGGCTTGGTACCTGGCGATCAACTGCCGCCGGCTGCCGCAGGCGAAGGAGGACTCGATCGAGGCGTACCGTGACGAACTCGAGGCACTGGGCATCGCCACCGAGCCTTGGTGGGACCGGCAGCTCGCGCTGTGCCTGTTGGGCGCGATGGTTCAATTCGGCTGGGAGAAGGCGCTCGCCGGATACGACGAGGAACTGAGATGGTGGGAGAGCAAGGCGGTCGCGGCCGCGCCGCTGCTCGGCTGACCACGGGTTCGCCGGGCGTGGGCTCGCTGACCAGGGGCGTGCGGGCGGCGTACGATGCCGCTGCGGACGACTGGGCCGCCGGGCCGGAGCAGATGTACGGCCCGCTGGCGAGCGCGCTGGTCGATGCCGCTGGCGCTGCCGTGCGGCTTGCGGGTACGGCCGCCGCCGTGCGGCTTGCGGATACTGCCGCCGACGTCCGGCTTGCGGACACGGCCGCCGCGGCCGGGCCGCTGGCCGGGTGCGTCGTCCTCGACCTGGGGGCCGGAACGGGCGTGGCCGGCCGGGCCGCGCTGGCTGCCGGAGCCCGCCGGGTGGTCTCCGCCGACCTGGCCGCCGGCATGCTCGCGCACTGCGGCGCGGCCCTGCACCCGGTCGCCGCGGACGCCGCCGCGCTGCCGTTCCTGGACGGCAGCTTCGACGTCGTCCTTGCCGCCTTCTCGCTCAGCCACCTGCCCAGCATCGCCGTCGGCCTGGCCGAGATCCGGCGGGTCGGCCGACTAGCCGCGGCGAGTTCGTTCACGCCGGGCTGGACGCACCCGGCCAAGGTCGCGGTCGACGAGGCATTGCGCGGGTTCGGCTACCTCACGCCGGCTTGGTACGCCGCGCTGAAGGACGAGACCGAGCCGCAGTCCGCCGACCAAGCTCTGATGGCCCGCCTGGCCGCGGCGGCCGGATTCACCGACGTGCGGTTCAGCACAGTCACCGTGCCGACCGGGATCAGGACCGCGGCGCAACTGGCGTCATGGCGGCTGGGCATGGCCCACGTCGCGCCGTTCGTGCGGGCGCTTGAGCCCGATCGCAGGGCCGGGCTGCGCATGGCGGCCGAGCGAGCCGTCGCCGACGCGGGTTGCGGGCCGCTGACGGTGCCGATCCTGGTTCTCATCGCCCGCTGAGCCGATCACTCCCGAGCGATTCGGGCTCCGCACTAGCCGAACAGCACCGTACGAGCGTCTAAGTAGGTATGACAGTGGTGCAGGCCGACAAGTTGCCGCAGGACGGCATAGCAGCAAGGCGCCGAAGTATCCGTGCGCTGATCGCTGCGACGGTCGTCGCTCTCGCCCTGGCCGGCTGCTGGCCGTCCGGCGGCAGCGCAGGTTCGGGAACGCCGAGTCCGCCGTCAGGCACTAGCACCGGCAGCGGCAGCGCCTCGCCGGCTGCGGCCGGTGCCTGCGCAGGCCGAGGCGACGAGGCCGCGCCTACTACGCAGGTGCCAGGCACGAAATGGCCGGAACGCCGGGCTGTATCGCCAGGCCGCACTCCGGCCTTTTCGGGGATGGCGGTCGACCCGGCCACGGACACTGCATACGCGCTGGTTCCGCTTGCGGGCTCGCAGAGTGACGCCCGGTATCAGCTCACCTGCGCGGCCGAGCCAGGCGGTCCGGTCAGGAAGGGTCCGGTACTTAAAGATCCCGATCTTGCGCTGGCGTCTGACTACCTGTGGGCTTTCGGCAAGCCAGGCCGCAAGGCCGTCGTCAGCCAGATCAACCCGCGCACCTTGCGCGTCATCCGGTCCATCACGCTGCCTGGCGACGCGCCTCCTAGTTACGCGGCACTGCACCTGACGGCAGGCTATGGCCACTCCGTCTGGGCAGGCTCGACCAGGGTCGGACCGACCGCGATGCTCTACCGGCTTGACACGCGCTCCGGGCGGATCATGGCGACGGCCACGCTGCCAGCCGGCACGGCGGCCTATGACGTCAGCTACGATCCGTACTCCACCCAGTGCTGCGAGCTTTACGCCTCTGCCGCGCACGTCGTCGATGGCGGCCCCGAAGGCAACCTGGTGCTGGCATTCGACCCGATCGACGGCCAGCCGGTCGCGGCGGCGGACCACGGGCTGGTGACCGAGTCAGTGGCGGGATCCGCTGTGACGGCCGTGCCAGACGGCGTATGGGATTCGTTCCGCACCGGCATGCTCGGCCTCACCCTGCACCTGCGCCAGGCCGACCTCGCGCCGACCGCCCCGACCGCCGCAGGCATCGCTCAGTCACCGGCTACCGGCTTGTTCCACTGGGCCATGTACGCCACCACCGTCGTCGGGGGCGGATCGCTTTGGCTGACGAACCAGTCCGGCCAGCTAGCCTGCCTTGACCCAGGCAACGGCCGGATACGGGCGATCGAGCGGCTGAGCCAGAACAAACTGGTGTACCAACTGTTCGCCGCCGATCCGGCGCGGCACCTGCTCTTCGGCGCCGTCAGTCAGGGGCTGGTCGCTATCTCCCCGCCCGCTGCTTGCTGGGTCGCGGCGCCGAAGCCCAGTATCACCGGGTGAATACTTCGGCCATTAGGCGCCGATGAACGATGCCCAAGTGGTCGGGTACCGGGACGGCAGGACGCCGTAGCTAGCGCCGCCGTAGCCAGGTGCCGCAGGGACGCCGAGCGCCTGGAGCAGCTCATCGAAGTTCGTCCCGACCTCGGTCGGGAACGGGCCGCCGCCGCTGATCCCGCCAGCCTCGGCGAGCTGAGACTCCGCCGACGCGCCGTCGGGCATGGCCCACCCGGTCTCGATGCCGCTGCCGCCGTTCCACATGTTCGCGATCACCGTGTTCGCGGTCACCCGCTGGCCGACCGAGACAGTCGGGGTGACGTCCTCGGCGACGTAGACCATGAGGCCCGCGGCCGGCCCGTCGGTGAGCTGGTAGGTGATCCAGCCGCCGCCCGGCCAGCCTCCGCTTGAGCCCGTAGCGTTGGTGATGACACCATCGCCGATCGCGTAGATGGGCCCGGTGCCGGCAAAGTCCACGCCCATGTCGAGGCGCTCGGGAATCAGGCCGGCGATCCCGCGCAGTGGATTCTCGTAGACGACAGAAACGGTGGCGTGGTGCTTGTGGCGGTGCCGCCGCGAGGCCCGCTCCGCCGCCGCCCGCGCCGCCTGCCGCCTGACCGTGGTGATGGCCTTGGCCAGCGGGGCCGTGTCACCCGCGCCGGTGCCGTGGCCGGTGGCCGGCGCGTGGCCTCCGCTGGCGCTCTGGGTGCCCGCGTCCGGCGGTTGCAACGCAGCCGCTGGGTCGAAGCCGCCCTGGTGACCTGATGGTGCCTGGAGTGCGGCGACCGCCGGGCTGACGGCGGCGCCGATCATGGCCACTCCTGCCGCTGCCGCAGCCATCTGGGCCGACTTCGTCTGGAGCACTGCGGCGACGGGTGACGGCTTCTTGTGCCGCGCTGCCCCGGGCTTGACCGTGGCGCGCGGCGGCAATTTCCGATGTTTCGCGGATCCAGACACTGCTGGGCTTTCGATCGGGCGCGGCTACCTGCGCTGCGCGGCCACTCCTGTGGCTGGCCACTGCCGTATCTGGTGGCCAGCGGTGTGCGCGCGCCGCGCATGGTCAGGGCGACGGCAGGGTGCAAGTGGCGAATCAGCGCGCACACTGAGTGCTGATGACCCAATACAATGCGTCATCGCGGGACCGCCTGCCGGCCAAACGCCAAATTAGAGATATGAGACCGGTCACATTCCGGGCGCCAGTAATCTCGCCGGGCCTAATCGCTCCGCAAGCCGTCCCGAGCCGCCCTGGGTTGGCCGGGAACCGCCGAGATCGCACCAGAACCGCAC
Organism: uncultured Actinomycetota bacterium; assembly: GCA_963720595.1. Classification (GTDB taxonomy): domain Bacteria; phylum Actinomycetota; class Actinomycetes; order Streptosporangiales; family Streptosporangiaceae; genus Chersky-822. Next base: position 354,851 of record CAVRFY010000003.1, read on the forward strand.
GAATTGGCGTCAGGGCGAGCGCTGACGAGCGGGTGAGCGCTGACGACCGGGCGACCGCTCAGATCAGGTAGGGATCAGGCGTGACCGTGTACGATTCGCCGGAAACACCAGGATGCCGCATCAGGGGCGAAGCGTCCGCACTTGGCGACGGTGCGCAAATGCCGCCGGCCAGGACCCGTGGTGTCCGAGCGCCTGAACTCACGTCGGTTACCCGCCTGCCGGGGCAGCCGCTATGACGCGCACGCGGAGGCCAGGCGGAGTCTGGACTAGGTGCCTGGACTGGAACAGCCTGGCGAGGTACTTGCCCGCAGCGAGTGGCGGCATGCCGCCACCGGGCAGGCAAGCAGGTGACGGACGGTCGCCGCAATGCAAGTACGTGGCCGCGACCGTGATCCGGTACCTGGACACGCCGACCGGGATCGTGAATGGTTGCAGGCACGTGAGCCACAGGGGGTCGGGATGGTATCTGCTGCTGGTGAGGGCGACTTGGAACAGCGTCAAGCAGCCCGATGTGTGGATGGCCCTCCCGGTGTTGTTCCTGACGACCACCCGTCCCTTAATTGATGACCCCGCGGTCATAGTTCGCGTGGGCAAGACGATCTGGGCGGACAGCGCGTGCGGACTGCCGGAAGGCTGCGCGACGCGGCCCGCGCTTGAACACCCTGCGGCAAGGATTGCCAGCAAGATGACGAACAGCGTCACGTCTATTCGACGACGCCGGGACGAATGCCGGTTCCAGCAACTCTGCTGGCTGACAGCTGCGCGACGGGGAGCGAATAGATATACGTGATCTTCGGGCAATGGAGATCCCACAGTTCTCCCCTCCATTCAAGAAATCCCACAGGAGGCACACCGGGGCGAAAGTGAGTGGATGCGGGCCGAACCACTGGACTTCAGACCGGATAAACGTCGGCTTGGGCAGTGTAGGACCGACCGTGGGGAAGGTCCAGGTCATTATTCCCAGCTCGGACTGGTCAACCCGCCAGCCTGGTGCCTGCTTGGCCCTGTGGTGCCGTCTACAGAGCGGGCTGCGCAGATTCGCGGCTAGACGGGATAGGCGTCTGGTCGCACGGTGTATGACCGTCCGTGCGGCGCGGTCCATTCCAGGACGCCTGGCCGGGGCTGGTCAAGCCTCCAGTCCGGCGCCTGCTTGGCCCTGTGATGCCTTCTGCACAATGGAGCCAGATTGCATTCGCAGCTTCGGCCACCCTGGTCGTGGGGAACCGTGTGGTCAAGGTCGCACGCCGGAGCCGCGCGGCGGCAGCCCGGGAAGCCGCATGTCCGCTGCCGCACCCGGACATGCTCGCGGACCTTGTTCGCCGGCCGGTACCCGGACACCTCGCGGGCGTGAGCACAGGTGCCTCGCTCGATCCCGGTGAACGTCAGCCCGGCCAGCCGCCCCGCCGCCCTGTCCCGGCGGTCCCGGCGATCCCCGCGCACCCGGCGGGTCAGGCGGCGCCGGTGACCCTCGCGCGCAGGCGTGGGCGACCGCGCAGCCATCGGCGCCGGTCAGCGTCACGTGCCAGCGGGTCGCGGCGCCTGCCGCGGTGAGCCGGGCAGCGAGGTCCCGGCAGGTCCAGGCGTCCAGCGGGCCGAGCCCGGCGACCTCGCCAGAACCGTCGGCCAGGCCGAGCCAGGCAGTGACCGGCATGGTCAGGTGCACCGACCCGGTCAGCGCGGCCAGCCCGGTCGGTCCGGTCGGCCGCGCCGCGAAGCCGGCGGGGGTCGAACCGGGTGCCGGCGTGCCGTCAGCGCCAGGCTCATCGCCAGCGCCGGCCGGACCCGGATCGGCGGCCGGATCGGCAGCCGGCGCGGAGGCCGGAACGAGCGACTCCAGATCCCGGCCTGCCAGCAGCGCGACGAATACCGCTGCCCTCAGCTGATCGAGCGTGCCGGTCGCGCCCGCCTCCTGGAGTGCCCGCGCGATCGCAGTGATCCGCTTGTCGGCGGCGATCGCGTCGCCGGCCGGCAGCTCACGCCCGGTCAGCGCCCCGTTGCCCGACGTCTCCTGCCAGGTCTCGACCCGGGCATCGGCCCGGCCGCGCTCCGCCCGCTGTCGTGCGGCCGCCGGGTCGACGTACAGAACCATGGCCCGCAGCGCGGCGCGGAGCTGCCCGGTCGTCATCGATCCAGCGATCCCCGCGAACGCCATCGCGACCGCAAGTGCGGCCAGATCGGGCAGCCCGGCCAGCTCGGCCGCGAAGATCGCGGCGCGGGCCCGGTCGATCCGGCCCTCGAGCAACGCGGTCAGGATCATCGGCAGCCTGGCCAGGTCCCTCCCCAGGCCGAGCAGCAGATCGGCGGACCGGCCGGTCATGGTCAGCGCGACCGCAAGTTCCTCGCTAACGTGCTCGCTGGCACGCGACGACCTTGGTCGCGCCGCCTGGGCCATCCGCCTGGCGTCGAGCTCGGCGACCGCGGCAAGTTCGACCCCGTTCTGCCAGGCGGCAAGCCGGCGCGAGGCGCGCAGCACGCCGACAAGTTCATCGTCGGACAGCCCGGTCAGTCCGGCGTCCATGATGCCCTGCGCCAGCGTCGCCAGCACCGGGCCGGGCGGCAGCCCGTCCTGCGGTCCGCCCGCCGCGAAACCGGCGCCGGTGAGGTCCGGGTCCGCTGCCCCCTCGCCGAGCGGCGCGTACCTGGCATCAAGCTCCGCCGGAGACAGGCTGTCGAACCACGCGCCCCCATCGTCCGGCGGCCCAGCGAACGGGTCAGGCCAATACCCGGCGAGTTCCGCCTCGGTCGGCACCTGCCACGGCTCATCAGTCCCGGGCAGTTCAGCTCCGGGCAGTCCAGCCCCGGGCAGTCCAGCGCCAGGCACTTCAACTCCGGGCGGCGGGCTTGCGAGCGGTGCGGTCATCGGGCGGCTCCGTGGTCAGAGCACGAGAACGAATTTGTTATCGATAACTCTACAGACGCCCTCTGACAATTAGCTCGCACGTTCGTGTAGTCCGCTCGACGATCGCGAAAGCCTGGCGGCGGTCACGAAAGGCCACGGCGGTCACCAAAAGCCAGCCGGCGGTCATGAACACCCAGCCGGCGGTCAGTTGCTGCGCGCGAAGATCCGCAGGAAGAACAGGAACACGTTCAGTACGTCGAGGAAGATCGACGCGGCGAGCAGCGGCGCCGACCTGATGTCCTTGGATCTCCGCAGCCGCTGGAAGTCGAACATCGTGAATCCCGCGAAGATCACCAGGCCGATCACCGCGAAGATCAGGTCGCCGTTCGGGATCCTGACGAAGATCAGCACGATGCCGAAGATGATCAGGCCGATCAGCGCGAAGAAACAGACCCGCGCGACGGCCGACAGGTCGCGCCTGGTCGCGTAGCCGGCCGCGCCGAACCCCGCGATGAACAGCGCGGTCGCGCCGCCAGCGGTCCACAGCGCCTGCGGGTTGGTGCCCGCGTAGTAGGCGAGTACCGGCGCCATCGCCAGCCCAATCAGCACGCCGAAGGCGCAGAGCAGAGTCACGGTGAGCTGCATCGACCGGCGGACCGAGAAGTTCATCGCGATCAGGCAGCCGAACGCGGCGATGAACCAGACGAAGCCGAGCCCGTAGGACAGGTTGCGGCCGAGGTACGCGCCCGCCGCGAACAGCGCGGCGGTCAGCGCGACGTACCCCATCGTCTGGCTGAACAGGCTGCGCGTCTGGTCCTGGCTGAGGACGCCCGAATACCCGCCATAGCCGCTGGATAGCGAAGGACTGCTCACCGGGTGCTCCTTCCCGCTGCCGCTTCCTGCTTCCTGCTTCCGCTTCCCGCTGTCGCGGTCATCACAGCATAAGCGGGCCGCCGGTGACCGACTCGCCCGACGACTGGCATCATGCGAGCATGCGCATCTTGATCATCGGCGGAACGGTTTTCGTCGGTCGGCACGTCACCGAGGCCGCTCTTGCCGGGGGCCACGACGTGACCGTGTTCCACCGCGGGCGCAGCGGAGCGGACCTGTTTGCCTCGGCAAATCACCTGCTCGGAGATCGCAACGAAGACCTGTCCGCACTCTCGGCCGGCAGCTGGGACGCGACCATCGACGTCTGTGCCTATTTCCCGCGCCAGGTGCGGTCGCTCGCGGGCGCGCTGGACGGTCGCGGCGGCCACTACGTCTTCATCTCGTCCACGTCGGCCTACAAGACGCCCGTCGCACCCGGGTTTAACGAGGACGCGCCGCTGGCCGGTCTCGACGACCCGGCGACCGAGGAGATCACCGACGAGACCTACGGCGGCCTCAAGGTCGCCGGCGAGCGGCTGGCAGCCGAGCTGTTCCCGCGGACCACGGTGGTGCGGCCGACCTACGTGATCGGGCCGCACGACAACTCGGGCAGGTTCACCTGGTGGGTCGAGCGGATCGCACGCGGCGGCGAGGTGCTCGCCCCGGGCGGCGCGGACGACCCGATCCAGGTGATCGACGCGCGCGACCAGGGCAGCTGGATCGTCTCCCTGGTCGCGGGCTCGGTGACCGGCGTCTTCCATGCCGTCAGCCCCGCTCCCCCGTTCGGCTTCGGCGAACTGCTCGAGGCGATGGCCGCCGAGGTCGCCCCGCCAGGAACGAAGCTGACCTGGGTCGACGCGGAGTTCCTGCTCGATGCGGGAGAGACGGCCGAGACCATCCCGCTGTGGCCGGGCGGCGACAGCGAGCGCGACATCAACACGGCCGACCCGGCCAGGGCATTCGCCGCCGGCCTGCGCCCGCGGCCGGTCAGGCAAAGCATCGCGGACGTCCATGCAGCCGAGCTGGCCGCCCCGCGCCCCCCGCGCCCCGGCGTCGGCCTGCCCGAGGACCGCGAAGCGGAACTGCTCGCTGCCTGGCACGCCCGCTAGAGTCCCGCGCCTGAAGTTCGTAGTGCTATGAGAGACACCGCGGGAGTCGAACCCGACCGACGCTTTGCAGGCGGCCTCTCGCCCGGCGAATCCGGTGCCATGAGCATCCCCGACAGGACTCGAACCTGTGGCCCTCCAGCTTCGGGGGCACAACTAAGACGCAGCGATCTCGTAACTCTCGCGCCAAACGAACCACCTGAGCTTGGCCATTGCGAGCGGCCTAGATAGGCAAGCGGATCTCGTTCACGGCGTGCTCCTGCCGGGACTCGAACCCGGGACTTCCTGCTTCGGAAGCAGGCGCGCTGTCCACTGCGCTACAGAAGCCTGATCCCAGCCCGGAAGCTCGCGCTCTATCCAGCTGGGCTACGGAGACTTGCGTGGGCCGGGATGGATTCGAACCACCGCGTGGGGTACCCGGTTTACAGCCGGGTGCAATCGACCAGACTCTGCCACCGACCCTGTGGGGTGCCTTGCGGGATTCGGACCCGCTTCGTCTTCCGACACGGGTTCACAGCCCGTTCCCTCAGCCACTTGGGTCAAGGCACCAGTCGATCAGGCAGGACTCGAACCTGCGCATCCCGGTGTGTGGGACCGGAGCTCTGCCGTCTGAGCTACTGATCGGAGCCCGGAGTCTTTGGCTAACCTTCGCCCGGTCAATGGACACAGGCGCTCCGGATCAGCCCCTTGAGTGGGCATCCAGGGCCATCCGAGACGCACGCACATGCCGCGATGATGATCGTCATCTAGCCGCTCAGGCACACGGAGCCGGCGGATCTGCATATCGTTCGCCAACCGGGTAGTGCTGTCCTTGAGCTGCACTAAGTCTGCGTTCGGGGCAGAGTCGCGGTGCGCCGACTAACGAATCCGGGTCACGCTCTGTGATGGCCACGGTGCATTCTTGGTGACCGCCAGCGGGCAGATCCGGATGGCCGCCGACAATTTCGTACCCTCGGCAGGACTCGAACCTGCACCGCCCTGATTCGTAATCAGGTGACCTATCCGTTGGACCACGAGGGCTTGGTGTCCGCGGCAGGAGCCGAACCTGCGGCCTTCTGGTTGTCGTCCAGATTCTCTGCCACTGAGCTACGCGGACATGGCGGGACTGACCGGATTTGAACCGGCGGCCACCAGGTTGACGGCCTGGCGCTCTACCTGATTGAGCTACAGCCCCTTGGCTCCGGCGACAGGGGTTGAACCTGTATGACGTGATTAACAGTCACGCATCCTGCCTTTTGGATGACGCCGGAATGTTTTGCAGCGCTTCGCCGTCTAGTTTCGGCCTGGGCGCGCTGCGGGCCTTCGTAGCGGGGACGGGACTCGAACCCGCGCATGACCTGCTTATGAGACAGGTGCCTTGACCAGCTTGGCTACCCCGCAGTAGCGCGACGGGACTCGAACCCGCAATCACCAGAGTGAAAATCTGGCGGCCTTCACCTACTTTGCCCACTGCGCCGTGATCCCTGTGGGGCTCGAACCCACAACCCCCTGGCTGAGAACCAGGCGTTCTGCCGGCTTGAACTAAGGGACCTTGAATGCGTCGCCCCGGCCCCGAACCGGGAACCTCGCGCTCAGGACGCGCTCGCGCTGCCCAGTTGCGCCAGCGAACTGAGTGCCGCGTGAAGGACTCGAACCCTCATTGCTCTCGCTTAAAAGGCGTGCGCCTGCCATTGACTGAACGCGGCGTAGGCAACCTGCGAATCAAACTCAGCACGACCGCCTTATCAGGACGGCTCCACCAACCAGGTGAACTGCTGCCCGCGGAAGACGGAGGCCCTGATCCCCAGCCCCTCTCGGGACCCAGCCGGGTTCAAGCCGGCGGCTGCCCAGGCAGCTTCATCTTCCCTGGCGGATGATGGAGGACCCGACCCCCAGCGGCGATCGCCGCCCACCCGCTTTCGAGACGGGGGCTGCCGCCCGGCAGCTTCATCATCCACGGCGGATGGCGCAGGACTCGAACCTGCCCACGACTTGCGCCGTGACCTCCGGTTTCCGGCCGGGCACCTTGCCGACTCGGTCAGCCATCCTCGAGCGGAGCATGAAGGACTCGAACCTTCGCACCGGTTACCCCGGTGTACGCCTTAGCAGGGCGCTGCCGTAGCCGCTGGGCCAATGCTCCTTGAGCGAGTGAGTGCGCCGGGAGGGAGTCGAACCCTCACGTCCGAAGACACACGAGTCTGAGTCGTGCGCGGCTGCCTGTTACGCCACCAGCGCTTGGAGTGAACGGCGGAGATCGAACCCGCCCTGCAGCCTTGGCAAGGCCACGTGCCACCGTCAACACTTCGCTCACATGGGGCCTTCTGGCGGGATCGAAACCGCCGAACCTCCGTCTTACCAAGACGGCGCTCTGCCAACTGAGCTAAGAAGGCATTGCTGGCTGCCCAGGGATCGAACCTGAATGCTCCTGATCCCAAAGTCAGGCAGGTCTGCCTTTTCCCCACCGGCCATCGAGAGCCCCCGACAGAGAGCCCCCGACAGGAATCGAACCTGCGGCCCGCTGCTTACAAGGCAGGCGCTCTGACCAACTGAGCTACAGGGGCATGGTGTCCTCGGCAGGATTCGAACCTGCGCTGGCCAGCATCTCGGGCTGGTGCCTCTGCCGTTGGGCTACGAGGACATTGGAGCCTTCGGCCGGGATCGAACCGGCTGCCTGCGCCTTACGAGGGCGCCGCTCTGGCCAGGTGAGCTACGAAGGCGTGGCTGGGATACCAGGCTTCGAACCTGGAAAGCTCCTGATCCAGAGTCAGGCGGGTCTGCCAGTTCCCCCATATCCCATCGAGTACTAGCGGCGGGATGCGAACCCGCATGTCGCGAGGTTTGAGCTCGTGACGTCTGACCATTGCCGCACGCCCGCGTACCGCCTAGAGGGCTCGAACCTCCTCAATCCAGATTAAGAGTCTGGTGCCCGGCCAGTCGGGCGCAGGCGGCTCGGCTGCGCTGACATCCGCCAGCCAGCCATCGGAACCTTGCTCTCGTATTCGTCCGGCGCCAATTTGGAGAGCCGCACGCCGGAATCGAACCGGCATTCCCAGCTTGGAAGGCTGGCACACTAGCCGTTGTGTTAGTGCGGCGTGGTAGGTCCGGCTGGGGTCGAACCAGCGGCCTCCTGTGTTTCAATCAGGCGCTCTGCCAGCTGAGCTACAGACCCATGGGTCGGGATGGCGGGATTCGAACCTGCGGCTTCCTGGCCCCAAACCAGGCGCGCTATCCAAGCTGCGCTACATCCCGGGACGTGGACCGCCTCAGATTCGAACTGAGAACCTTCTCCTTGCAAAGGAGTTGCTCTGCCAATTGGAGCTAGCAGCCCATGAACCGGCGAACCCGGCCAGCAAGGGCTGGACCGGGGACGCCGGGTTGCGCGGCTTTGGCTTGCCGCGCTGACGTTTCCCGCTATGAAGTTCTCAAGTAACGATCACATTCCCCCCGAAGGGTGGTGATCCGCAGGGACGCGAGGAATCGAACCCCGGACGCACGGCTTTGGAGACCGTCGCTCTGACCGGCTGAGCTACATCCCTATGAAATTAGAAACCGCCCGCCAGGAGGGGTCCTGGGGGCGGTGCCTGCGTGGCCGCTAACATGCGTCTACGTCGGCACCCTCTCCCCTATCCCGGGCAGCATCGGCTGCGAGAAGGCGTTATACGCCGCTCGCTCGATACTGAGTGACCAGGTTTTCAACAGGAGACCTTTCGTTGTCGTCACAATCTATGGTAGGGCGGTCGGTTGCCCGCGGGCAATGCTATTTACCGGGCCGCGACTCACACTGGCGCTAGCCGGGCAGTATCTGGCTCGGGATGACCGGCGGGCCGCCGCGGCGCCGCCACTCCCTCGGGTAGCCGAGCGAGACCTCGACGTGCCTGATCCCGTCGTGCCAGATCGTCCGCGGGATGTGCAGATGGCCGTAGACCACTGCGGCGGCGTTGAACCGGCGCGGCCAGTCCGCGGTTCGCACGGTGCCGCACCACTGCGAGAACGCGGGATACCTCAGCACCCTCGTCGGCTCCCTGACCAGCGGGAAGTGGTTGACCAGGATCGTTCCCGCCCCGGCCGGGAGCGCGGCGAGCCTGCTCTCGGTCGCGGTCAGCCGCGCCGCGCACCAGGCTTCCTTGCTCGGATAGGGGTCTGGGTGCAGCATGGCCTCGTCGTTGGCGAGGATCCCGCTGGCCTGCGCCCGCTCGAGCGCCTCGGCCTTGGTCGCGGCGCCGTCGGGCAGGAACGTGTAGTCGTACAGCACGAACAGCGGGGCTATCACCAGCGGTCCGCCACTGCCGGTCCAAGTCAGGTATGGGTCCTCTGGAGTATGGACGCCGAGCCGCCGGCACATCGCGACCAGGTGCTCGTATCGTTCGACGCCGCGCAGGTTCAACGGCTCCCTGCGGTGCGTCCACAACTCGTGGTTGCCCGGCACCCAGATGACCTCGGCGAACCGCTCCCGCAACGTACCGAGCGCCCACTCGATGTCGGCCGTGAACTCGCCGACGTCGCCCGCGACGATCAGCCAGTCGCCCGGATGCCCCGGCCGGAGCATGGCGACGATCTCCCTGTTCTCGTCGAAGCCGACATGCAGGTCACTCACCGCGACCAGCCGCGCGCCCGTCACCGGTGCGCCTTCACCAGTGCGCCTTCGACGACATAACTGCTCATGATGGCAGCCCCCGCCGCGACGGCTTGTCAGAGGATCGGTGCACAATCGGTTCCGTGCGGGTTGCTGTGGTGCCGGGGCCCGGGCAGTCGGGGCTGCTCTGCCCGCTGCACGAGGACGGCAGTCCCGCGGGCGCTCTCGTTGCGACTGAGGATCTGGTCGCGGCGGTGCGGGAGCGCGAGCGGGCAGAACGACCTCGCTGGGTCTGGCCTTCGGCGGTCGGCTCGTATCCAGCGCTGCTGCTCGGCGGGGTCCGGGTTGCCCGCTGCCACGACGTCGCGCTCGCCGGCGCGCTGCTGGCCGGCAACGACGGCTACCCAGAGCAGTCCGCCGAGCCGGACGGCGCCGTGGCGCTGCTGCGGGAGGCCGGTGCCAGGCCGCCGCCCGGGTTCGGCGGACAGGCACAGCAGGCGCTGTTCGACGCCGAACTCGCCGGCGCGGCCGAGCGGGCGAACCCGCGCGACCTGCTGGACGCGCTGATCGAGGTGCACGCGGATCAGTCGCGGCTGATCGCGGCCGACGAGCATCCGGGCAAGCTCGGCCTGCTGGTCGCCGCCGAGTCGGCAGGCGGGCTCGTCGCGGCCGAGATGAGCTACGCCGGGCTGCCGTGGCGGCCCGAGGTGCACGATGCCCTGCTGACCGAGATGCTCGGGCCCCGGCCCGCGCTACCCGGCCAACGGCCAGCCAGGCTCGCCGAACTCGCCGCCAGGTTCGCGGCGGCGTTCGAAGCCGGCCGAGTCGCGCCGGGCGGCGGGACCGGGCCCCGGGCGCGGCTGGTCAATCCCGACTCGCCTGCCCAGGTGCTCCAGGCGTTCGCGGCCGACGGGATCAGGCTGCCGTCGACCAGGCTCGCGGTGCTGCGGGACGTAGATCATCCGGCGATCGCGCCGCTGCTCGAGTACAAGGAGCTCGCGCGGCTGCACTCGGCGTTCGGCTGGAGCTGGCTCGACACCTGGGTGCACGGCGGCCGGTTCAGGCCCGAATACGTCGTGGGCGGCGTCGTATCCGGCCGCTGGGCTTCGCGGGGCGGCGGCGCGCTGCAGATCCCCCGGCTGATGCGGCGGGCCGTCGTGGCCGATCCTGGCTGGGTGCTCGTGGTCGCCGACGCCGCGCAGCTCGAGCCGCGCGTGCTCGCCGCGCTGGCGGGCGACCGGGCGTTCGCCGCGGCCGCGGCCGCTGGGGACCTGTACACCGAGCTGGCGTCGGCGTTCGGCGGCGACCGGTCGAAGGCCAAGGTCGCGATGCTGTCCGCCATGTATGGCGGCGCGGGCGGCGAGGCCGGCCAGCTGCTCGCCGTGCTGCGGCAGCGGTTCGGGGCGGCAGCTGGCTACGTGGAGGCGGCCGCGCGAGCCGGCGAGGAGGGCCGTGTGGTCAGGTCGGTGCTCGGCCGCACCTGCCCGCCCCCCTCCGCGAACTGGCGCGCGCTCACCGAGGAGGCCGCCGACCCGGACGCCGAGCGCGACCCGAGGGCCGGCCAGGCGTCACGCGCCCGCGGCCGGTTCACCCGGAATTTCGTGGTCCAGGCGAGCGCGGCGGACTGGGCCCTGGTCATGCTGGTCAGCCTCCGCGCTGGCCTGCAGAAAATCACGACGTCTAACGAACGCCCGCCGGAGCCGCCGGCGACCGGGCCGGACCCGGTGCCCGCCGGGCAACACCGTCCTGAGCTGGTGTTCTTCCAGCATGACGAGGTGATCGTGCACTGCCCGAGCGATCAGGCCGACGCGGTGGTCGCCGCCGTGGCGCAGGCGGCGGCCGAGGCGTCCCGGCTCGTGTTCGGCCCGACCAGGGTCGCCTTCCCGCTGAACACGGTCGTCGTCGACTGCTACGCCGACGCGAAATGAGCCGCGTCAGGCTCAGCGGTCAACGCCCACCGGCGGCAGGTCGGCGACTTCCTTCTTGCTGATCTGCAGCTTGATGCCGTCCTGCACGTCGACGACGGCGCTGATCGGGATCGCGACCTCCTTGCGCCCCCACAGGTGGCCCTCGGCCAGCAGCACGTGCGAGACGCGATGGCTGGTGGCGTCGACGGCCAGCCCGTGCACGTGCCCGATCGGCCCGTCGGTGGCGTAGACCGGCTCGCCCCGCCGCACCTCGGCCTCGCCCGCGGGCACGGTGTCGTACGTCACGGTCTGCGAGGTTCCGGGAAGGGCCGTCCCGGCGACGCCGCCGGCCTGCCCGCCATGCAGGCCGTAGTAGGGCCAGGACAGCACCTGCTCGGGCCCGTAGTTCTCATAGCCCTGCGTGCCCGGCACGAACTGGGTTTCCTCGGCCCAGTCGAGCCGCTCGAACTCCGCGAGGCTGCAGCGCAGCCTGACCTCGTCCGGCCCGGGCTCGGCCAAGTCCACCGGGACGAGGCGGCCGAGGCCCTGCCGGTGCCTCGGCTCGACCGCCAGGTGGGTAACGACCTGCGCCAGCGGATCGATCACGACCCGCTTGACCGTGCCGCACGGCCCGTCAGTGCAGGTCGCGGCCGCGCCGATGGTGAAGGACATCGTCTGCGCCACGGCAACCTCCAAGCGATCGCGTTCCGTAACCGCAAGCCTACGACCCGGCGTCGCCGTCAGCCGCGCAGGCTCAGCTCGTCCCCTCGGCTGAGCTGACGGAACAGGCGTTCGGTGTCCGGATGCGGCTCGCCGCCCGGTGCGATCTCGGAGATCGCGTCCAGGCAGGCGGTCCAAGCATCGGCCACGCCGGCGGGATTCCCCGCCTTGTGCTCGGCCAGCATTAGCGCGCGCCATAGCTGCTCCGCCGTCGTCTCGGCGGAAAGCCCGATCCGCGCGGCCCGCCTGGCCGCGTCCGGGTCGTGCGCCGCGAGTTCGAGCTGCGCGAGCAGGTCGGCGGCGTCGACGATCTCGGCCCGCATGGTCTCGACCACGGCGATGTCGATCCACCAGTGGTAGCAGTCGGCGAACGGCTGGCCGCGGACGGCGTCCAACGCGGCCCGCAGGTCCGCGGCGACCCGGCCGGCCCGGCCGCGGCTGACCAGCGCGCTGAAGTCGGCCCAGTCCAGCCGGACCTGGTCGTGCAGCACGTAGATGCCGCTGCCCAGGTGGATGATGTACTCCTGGCCGTCGGCCGCCTGGCCGAGCCGGCGCCTGGTCCTCGTGATCAGCTGCCGAACCGAGTCGGCGGGCCGCGGATGGTCGGCGTCCGCGCCGAGCAGGTCGCACAGCGCCGAGTTGGACAGGCCGACCGGCGAGTGCAGCGCCAGCGCGAGCACCAGTTCGGCCTGCTTGGGCTGCAGCGGCTCGGCCGCGCCGATCACCTCGAACGGCCCGAGCACGTGCACGCTCAGGCCGCTTTCGCTGTGTCGCTCAGCGGACCGCGCAGCGGGCTGCGCCCGGGGCGCCGAGTGCGCCGAGTCGCCGGGGTCGCGCCGTTCGGCCGGGTCGGCGGGCTCGGGGAAGCCGATCGGCCTGGCGAGCTCGTCGTCGGCGCCGGGCGGCCAGGCGCCTGGCTCGGCCGCTACGGTCCCAGGCGCGGCCAGCGTTCCTGCCTCGGGCGGCACGGGCGCGGCGGCGAACCGCATCCACGGCGCGCCGCCGTAGTCGTCATAAGGCTCGGCCGCCGGGCTGACGTCACAGGTCGCCGCCGCGGTGGTGAAAAGCCCGGCGAGCGCCTCGTATTCGGTCACCGTCAGCGTGTGCGGCCAGACCGTGAGCTGGTGCTGCGGTCCGAGATAGGCCAGCGTGATGGTGGCGACCATGTCGCCTGGGCTGCCCGGGTCTGGCTCGAGCCTGAACACGGCCGGCGCGACCTTGCCCTCGTCTGACTGCGCATCGCCCACGACCAGGGCGGCGATCCCGCCGGGGCCGTCGGCCAGGCGGAGCAGCCGGGACATCTGCGCCGGGGTCGGCTGCAGCCGGCTGACCAACAGCGTCAGGCCCCAGTCTTCGTCCTCGGGATATTCCATCCGGCGGGTTCTGACATCGGCCTGGCGGTCACCGGCAAGCCGCCTGGCGATCGTGCGGGTCCTGTCCTCGAGGATGTCCAGCGCCTCGTCCAGGTCTCGGCAGCGCTCGGCCCTGCCCAGTACGTCCAGCTCATCGCAGCCGGCCAGCACCAGGTCATACCAGCCGCTCCAGCGGCTCGACGCCAGCTCGGTGGCGGCCGTGACCAGCAGCCGGTCGGTCAGCGCGGCCGGGCCGTCGCAGCAGGTGACCCGCATGGCCTCAAGGTCGAGCAGCAAATAGCCGCCGTCGTCCGTGGCGCCTGCGGTGAACAGGCCTGGCAGCAGGTCACCGACCTCGCCGGGCACGAGTGGCGCGGTGGTCCAAGCCGGCGAGGCCTCGCGGAGATCGGCGGTCCAGCACATCCCCTGACGGCCTGGCGCGATCGTGAACGGCGCGGGCGGCGGCCCGACCGCGGGCGCGGCGAGCAGCACGTCGATCCGGTCACTGGTCAGGTGGATGCCCACGATCGGCGGCAGCGGGTCGCCGCCGTGCGCGACCCCCTCGCTGAGGTCGCACAGCGCGTCCCTGAGCGAGCCGGGCGGGGCCGGCGGCACCGCGGCGCGGAGCTTGCGCTCGATTCGCTGGCCCTCGGTGTCCGCCGGCAACGCGATGCGACGGCCTGGCCGCCGGTGCTGGCGCTGCCGGTGCCTGAGCCGCTCCAGGGTGACCAGAGCAGCCCCGGCCAGCATTCCGAGAGTGAAGAGCACTGCCTGCTGGACCTCCTCCTGTTGGCCGCCGGCCGACTCGCGGTTGCCTGTCCCCGCTGCCTGGGGCGCGCCGTCGCCGGCCGTTCTCCCTGGCCCAACCTCCCCGGCTCCCGCGGCTTGGTGCGGCCCGCCGAACTGCCGGTCGCCCATGGCGTGCCCGGGATGCTGGTGCTGGCCTTGGTGCTGGTCTTGCTGGCGCTGACCGTGCTGCTGCTCGGCGACCGGGTCGCTCCGCGCCGCGTTGTCGGGCAGGCGCAGGCGCCATCCGGGCAGGATCAGCGCGGGGTCGGAGAAGACCCGGCCGTCGCCCATGTCATGCCCGAGGTTCAGCCGCAGCAGCGCGGGATACCGGTCGCCCGAGCCCAGGTAGTGCTCAGCGATCGTCCAGAGGCAGTCGCCGGGGCGCACGACCACGGTCCGGTGGATGGCTCTTGCGGCGCCGGTCTGCACGGACTCCGGCATCGTGGCCTGCGCCGGCTTGACCAGTGCCGCCAGCGTGTACGCCGACTCAGCATGGTCGGCCGTGCCTGGCGGACTGGCGAGGTGAGTCGCGGCGAGGGCGGGCGAGGCGACCAGGGCCACCGCCGCCGGCGTAGTGAAGGTAACCGAGGCCACTGCGACCAACCTGGCCGCCGCGCCCTGCAGGCCGGCCAGGTACAGCCTCGGCGATGACCGCCCGCGCAGCACCGCCTGGGCCTCGGCGAACACGGCTACCGTGAAGGCGGCCCATGCGAGCCACGATACGTACCTGATCGCGCCGAGGAGCAGGTTTCCGTTGTCCCTGTGCAGCAGCGCGAACGTGATGACGGGCAGGGATGGCAGCCTGGCCGGGACTGGTGACCCGCCGAGGCGGTAGAGCATGACCGGCAGGCCGACGGTGGTGGCCGCGAGGGTGACCATGGCCGCGCCGCCGCGAACGGCCGTGACCGCCAGGCGCTTGTTCACGTCCCAGGTCCGGTCACGCCGCTGACCAGGGACGCCACCGCCGACCCAGTCGACGTCATCGTGTCGATCCCGATCAGCGAGAGCACGAGAGTGTGGCCGGTGACCGTGACGGTGACGCGAATCCGCTGCGTGCCGTCCGTGCTGACCGAGCCGGTGTAGCCCGCGCCGGCGAGGTAGGCGCGCGCCGCCGCGAGCGCCTGCCCCTGGTCCACCCGGAACGTCCCCGACCGGTAGGCGATGGACCTGTCGACCAGGCCCGCTCCGGCCCTGGCGGCCTCCTGAGCGATCGCAAACGCGCTCGCCGACTGGTTCAGCTTGCGCCCGCCGTCGATCACCAGGCCGGCCAGGGCCAGCAGCGCGACCATCAATACGGCGAGCATCAGGGTCAGCGAGCCCGCCTCGCGCTCGCCGCGCGCCCGGGCCACACGGGGCTGCCGCATGCTGGCTCCTCTCATTGCGGTGCTTGCCGCCGATCGTCCCGGCCGGGGTGTGACGGTGATGTGACAGGACTCCTGCGGGTTCGCGGGATATCTCGGCGGAAGGTAGACGCGGTCAGGTGTACGCAGGACACGGACTACTCCGCGGTCATGTTCGGCACCTACGGGCAGGACAACTCCGCGCGACCTGAAGCCCAGGGCGGCAATCGCATGCCAGAAGGCTGACCCGCGGCGGGTCGGCGGTACGAGCCGCATGTCAGCACGGGCTGATAGACAAGCCCCATGCGCGCCGGACGGCTTCCTATCGACGAGCAGGTGACCCGTTTCGAGGCGGCCCTGCGCCGCAACTACACGCTGACCGAGGTGCTGTCCCGGGCCGCAGCGATGGAGCTGCCTGACTGGTACCTGGTCGCGGGGTGCTTGTATCAGACGGTCTGGAACGTGGCCACCGGCCAGCCACCCGAAGCCGGGATCCTCGACTACGACCTGGCCTACTTCGACGACTCGGACCTGTCCTGGGACGCCGAGGACGCGGTCATCCAGGCCGGATGCAAGATCTTCACCGGCCTGCCCGCCCCGGTCCAGATCCGTAACCAGGCTCGCGTGCACCTGTGGTACGAGCAGAAGTTCGGCGTGCCGTGCCCGCCGCATGACTCCACCGAGGCTGCGATCGACACCTTCGAGGCCACCACCGCCTGCCTCGGCGTCCGCACCGAGCCTGGCGGCCAGTGGCGCATCTACGCACCGCACGGGCTCGCCGACGTGTTCAACCTCGTCGTGCGGCCCAACCCGGTGCTCGCGCCCCGCGACGTCTACCAGACCAAAACCGCCCGCTGGCGGCGTCAGTGGCCCAGCCTCACCATCCTGCCTTGGCCAGCACCCGGATACGCTCATCAGGCACCCGAGGTATTCGGGTTCAAGCCAGACGACCCTTCAGGATTGCTGAACCCAAGGGCTCGTGAACGGTAGGGATCGAGCGGCGAGGTGAACCGCGCGGTGAGCGTCCGGGTGCCGGGCACTCCGGGAACCAGCAGGTCCGAGAGCCGCACCGTACAGTTCACCGACGCACTGACCTGGGCTGGCTGGCCCAGCGGCGTGCCGAAGCCCGGCGCCAGCTCGAGGCTGACGACCGGCCTGCAGTGCAGCCCGTCGGCGCGAAGCGCGGCGTACACGCTGGACAGCGCGGCCTCCCTCGCCGCGGCCGGCGTCAGCGAGATCGATGCCTGCCTGGCGGCGTCCCTGGCCGCGGCGTCCACCGATCCCTGCGCGACCGAGATCCGCCCGGCCGCGATCACCAGCCCGATCAGGGCCAGGATCACGGGCGCGAGTATGAGCAGTTCGAGCGCGGCGTTGCCGTCGTCGCGCGCCCGGCCGCTGCTCGCCAGGTCAGCCATGATCGCTCGCCAGGTCAGCCATGCCACTCGCCGCCCGGCGCGTTGAGCCAGGCGACCACGAGTCCGCCAGCTCCGGCCGCGCGGTTCGCGGCCGTTGTGAGCCACCCGGCGGGTTCGGCCGGGCGGCTCGCGGCCGCCGTGAAACGCTCGACCGGTGCGGTGACCACCTCACTGACCGTGAGCACCATGCCGGGGACCAGGGACGGAACCCGGCCGCGCACCGGTGATCCTCACGGTCTGCGCGGAACTGCCCGCCGTCGAGGCGGACGGCACGAGCAGGAATCCCGGCGCCGCCTGGCTCGCGAAGGCGACGGCCGCAGCAGCGCCACGCCCCGGCGGCGGATGGGCGGTCCGCGCCACGTCGGCGCCCTGGCGGGCCGCCGCGATCGCCGTCTCCCGCGCCAGGTACCAGACGCACGCCTGGACGATGACCATGACGCCGGCCAGGAACACCGGGATGACGATCACGTAGCTGAGCGTCAGCGCGCCGGCGTCGCGGCGAGCTGGCTGAGCCGCCGGGCGCGGACAGCCGGGGCCCGGTTAGCGGGCCCCGGCTACGGCAGCTTGCTGGCCTCATGGCCGATCGCAGCGGTGAAGGCGACGCCAGCCGCGGTGGCCGCCGCCACCAGCAGGACGCCGATGACGATCCACTCGAGCGAGAGCGCACCGGCCTCCTTGTCCGCCGTTATCGCGCGGAACCTGGCCCGAGCAAGTCCGGCCAGGTAGGTTGCTGCGCTCCAGGTTGGTTCGATTCCCACAGATGCCTCCTCGCGGCATTCGGTCAGCCGAAGATCCGATAGACGACCGGGAAGATGATCAACAGCAGGAAGCCCGCGCCTAGCAGGGCGATCGGGACGACCATGGTCGTGCTGCGCGCTCCCGCCTTGGCCTTGGTCACGGCCAGTGCCTCCGCCCGCATCGACTCCGCGCGGGCCGTGAGCGTCTGCAGGATCCTGGCGCCCTCGTGGCCGGCCACCTCCGCGATGTCGGCGATGTCCGACAGTTCCGCGACGCCGGTCTGCGCTGCCAGGGCCGCCAATCCCTCCCAGGGCGGCCTGCTCGCCTTCCGCGACGCGTCGAGCGCCGCGGCGATCCTCGCGAACGCCCAGCCGCCGCCGATCTGGGCCGCGGCTTCGAGTGCCTCCGTCGGGCCGGCGCCCGCCCCGCGCTCAAGCGCGACGAGGTCCAGGTAGCTGGTCAGGGCGTGCCGGAAGTCGGTGCGCTTCTCCGTGGCGTTGACCCTGGTCACCACATCGGGCGCGAAGAACAAGCCGAGGCCCAGCACCAGCGAGGCGATCGCCGGGAAGGTCCATGGCACCCGTTGGCCGGCCAGCATCGCCAGTGCGCCGAGCGCGGGGATCGCGCCGAGGCCGGTCAGCCCGCACACGAGCTTGCTGGCGAGCCACTTCTCGCGATCCTGGCCGAGCAGGGCGAGGTCGGCTGCGGGGACGGGCAGCCACGGCATGGCGACGGCGATCTGCCTGACCAGAGCGCGCACCGGCGTCGGGTCTGACTCCTGCGTCGCGGCCGTGCCGATCCTGCCCAGCGCCGCGTCGAGCCGCGGGCCGCCGGGAACGAGCTGACCGATGGCGACGGATACGCCGAGTCCCGCCAGCACGCCGGCGACCAGGACGAGCGGGTTCACCGGCCCGCTCCGGCCAGGCGGGAATCGGGTCGCGGCTGCTGGTCGAGGAACCTGCCAGGTCCGGGGATGCTGCCGAGCCGGTGCAGCCAGGCCAGGCCGGCCGCGTACAGCAGCGCGACCACGGCCAGCACGGTCTGGCCGGCCAGCGTGCCGTACGGCGCGGAGTAGGACCTGTTCACGATCGCGAACAAGGTGAATCCGGCGATGAACCCGACGATCCAGCGCAGCGTGGTCCTGTGCTGCGCCCGTTCCGCCTCGATCTCGCGCCTGGCGGCGATGTCCCTGCCCAGGATCTCGGCGAGCGCGCTGAGAACGCCGTGCACCGTGCCGCCGCGCTGGCCGGTGGCGATGATTAGCGCGGCCGCGATCCGGTCGCCGGCCGGGTCGCCGATCTCGGCGGCGAACACGCGCAGCGCCTCCTCGGTGCCCACCCGCGCCGACAGCCGCCTGGCCAGTGCCGTAACCGGCCCGGCGATCGCGGCCGGCGCCGTGCGCGCGCTGACCGCCAGGGCGTCTTCCAGCCCACGGCTGGCCGTCAGCAGGTCGGATCAGCCTGGCGGGCCCACTGCTCGAGACCCTCGAGCACCGCCGTGCGCCGCCGGGCTTCCCGGCTTGCCGTCACCGTCGGCACAAATATGACCCCTGCGGTCGCGGACAGCGCCGCCACCGGCCACCGAGTCACGGCGAGGATCACCAGCCCAGCCAGCACGCCGAGCGCGATCCGCCGCTTCGCGGCGATGATCCTGGCCGGTCCGGGCCGCGGCCCCGGCGGGACGCCGGGCGCGGGTGCGCGGCGGGTCAGCTCCGCCGCCAGGAGCACCAATCCGGCCATTACCAGAGCCCCGGCCAGGGCAGCCGCGATGATCATCGCCATACCCAGTCGCCGGGCGCGCCGGGCAGCCTGTGCTGGTCAAGCAGGTGCGCGCTGAACCCGGCAGCCTCGAGCCGCGCGAGCATCCCAGGCGACGGGGTGTGCGCCGGGACCGCGCGGCCGCCTGGCCCCTCGGGCAGGAACAGCCGGTTGACCGCGGGCCGCTCGGTGTCACCCGGCGGCATGACCTCGAGTATCTCCGTCACGAACCGGACGGTTCGCTGCCCGTCATAACGCTTACGCACGTGGATGATCAGGTCGACGGCCATCCCGATCAGGATGTGGATCGCCCGCTCGGCCAGCACGAGCCCACCGCGCAGCCCGAGGATCAGGATCCGGTCGAAGGCCTCGGCCGGCGAATTCGCGTGCAGCGTGCACATGGAGCCGTCCTGGCCCGAGTTCATCGCCTCAAGCATCGGCATGATCTCGCTGCGCCGTACCTCGCCGACGACGATGCGCTGCGGATTGTGCCGGAGCGCGTGCGCGATCAGGTCGTGCAGCGAGACCGATCCTGCGCCTTCCGAGTTGGCCTCCCGCGCCTCGAACGCGATCACGTCCGGGTGGTGCTCGCTGTCATGCAGGTAGAGCTCGTACTCGGACTCCAGCGTGGCGATCCGCTCGCTGGGATGGATCTCGCTGGCCAGCGCGCGCAACAGCGTGGTCTTGCCCGCGTTCACCCCGCCGGTGACGATGATGTTGCACCTGCTGCGCACCGCGGCGGCCAGGAACGCGGCCGTGACCTGGTCAATCGTCCCCAGCTTGATCAGGCCGGGCAGCGTGACGTCGAGTTGGCCGTGGCGGCGCAGCGACAGGCAGGGCCGTGGCGTCACCGACATCGTGGCCGTCATCCGGGCCCCGCCGGCCAGCGCGACGCTGACCAGCGGCGAGGCCGCGGAGAAGTCACGCGCGGTCTGCCCGCCGCGAGTCGCCCAGGTGCGGATCATCTCCGCCAGCGCCTCGTCGCTCGCCGCGATCGGCGTGGCGGCGACCCGCTCGCCGGTGCAGTAGCTGACCCAGACCCCGTCGCACCCGTTGACGTCGACGTTCTCCACCTCGGGATCGCGCAGGTAGGCCGCGAGCGGGCCGAGGCCGTAACGCTGGTCGTAGACGGCCTGCGCGAGCGCCTCGAGGTCTGCAGTGGCCGGGACCGGCGCGCCCTGCCGAAGCTGCCGCTCCGACCAGGCTCGCGCAGCATTCCTGATCAGCGGCATGACCTCGGGCTGCTCGGCCCGGTCGGGCAGCAGGTCGGCGATCGTCGCCAGAATGTCCGGTATGCCTGCCAGCAGCCTCGGGTCGGTGAGTCCGAGCGGCGCCCGTTCCCACGCAGCAGGCCCGGCCCGGCCAGCCCGGCCCGGCCAGCCCAGCCCCGGCCAGCCCAGCCCCGGCAGCCCAGCCCTACTCGGCGGCGTGCCCGCGAGGTTCCGGCCGCGTGGGCTCCGGGCGCCGGGTAGTGACCGTTCCTGCTCTCCTCCGACGGCGCGGCACCGGTCGCGGCGGCCATTGCAGGCCGCTCATGCCGTGCTGCCAACCGCGGCCAGGCCTGGCTCGCGCGCGCCCAGGCCGGCCTTGACGATCGCATGCCCCGCTGCCCGCGCCGCGCGCATCAGCGGCTCGTTGGACAGGTCCGTCCGGCGCCGGACACCGTCGGATAGCACGCTCGCGGTCCTGGCGTCGAACGGGATGCTGGCGAGCACCGGGACACCGAGCGTCCTGCTGATCTCGCTGGGGCTGTGGCCGCGCTCACCGACGAGGACCAGCCCGACCGGCCCGGCGCGAAGCTGGCGCAGCATCTCGATCCTCGGCCCGGCCGCCGCGACCTGGCGCAGCGTCGCGCGGATCACCATCGCCACCATGTCGGCACTGGCCAGGACGTTGCTCGGCTGCCCGTCACCCGCGTCCAGCCGGCCGCAGTCCGCGATCACGTCGCACGACTGGCTCGCCAGTAGCTGCGCTATGGCCGGCCAGGCCGGAGCCAGGCCAGGTGCCTGGCGCGGGTCGGATAGGCCGGGCAGGAACATCCTGCTGCCGCTGCCGTCGAGCGCGCCAAGCTGCCCGCCGGGCTCCGCGGACAGCGGACCTGCCGCGCGCCCGGTCTCGAACGCGACGCCGAGGAGGCCACGCGGAGCCGGCATGTGCCCCGCGAACAGCCCGGCGAGAATGGCGCCACCCGCCGGGTCGCACTCGGCCAGGATGATCGGCTCCGGCCAGGTCAGGGCCAGCGCCAGGGCAGTCGTGGTGGCTCCGGCAGCTCCGCCAGGCGAGACCAGCGCGTACAGGCTCATGAGATGTTGCCCGCCCGGCCGCGGGGAACCTTTCCGCGCGCCGATCCCACGCCGCTCATGAGGGGCTCCGGCGCGTGACGACGAGTGCGAACTGGCCGGTCGATGCCTGGGCCGCCAGGTTGGGCCCGCGGTCGTACGGAACCAGGATGTCGACCACGCCGAGGCCGTCGGTGTTGGTCGCCGTGCTGACGGCCGCCACGACTCCGGCGACCGGCACGCTCAGCGCCGGCGCCGCGTTCGCCGACCCTGACTGGCCCTGGGCCCCGGGGGTGGGGACCACCAGCACGTGATCTCCCGGCCGCAGTCCGCTGGCGGGCAGCGCCGACGGCCGCACGGGCAGGGGGACGAGTACCTGCCCGGGGGCCGGCGGGCGCTGCCTCGCCAGCTCGGCCGCGGTCAGCAGCATCCCAGGATGCAGCGCGCTGCCCGCGACCTGGCCTACCACCTGGCTGAGCTGACCCGCTGGGATGACCTGGACGCCAGCGCCCACGGACACGCTGGCCGTGCCGACGTCGGCGGCGGTGATCGGGGCCCCGGCAGGCACATCGGCCTGCGCCACGAGGACCGGCACATGGTGGTTGGTTGCGGAATAGACGGCGGTGCTAGCCAGGATGCCCGCGCCTGCCAGCGCGACCGCCAGCGCGATCATCCCTGGCCGGCGTCGGCGTGGCAGCCGCGCGAGCGCGATGGGCTGCGCTGAGAGCCTGGTCGACCCGTTGAAGGCGGCGTCGGTTTCGGGGTGGAAGGCGGTGCCGACGGCCGGGCCCTTGCCGCTCATGGCGTGGTCACCAGCGCCTCGGCCTGGGCTACCCGGACGCTGAACGCGTTCCCGGTGGTGTAGCGGTTCGTGATCAGGCCGCCCGCGCCGCCCGAGCCGGTCCAGCTGACCGTCCAGGTGACGAACAGCCCGGCCTGGTAGGCGCTGCCCGGCTGGCGGCTCGAGGGCTCGGTGTAGGTGTAGGAGCAGCCGGTGTGCTGCTGCGCGGCGGTCTTCGCGGGGTCGAACGCGGTGCCGGGTCCCGTGCAGCTGACTGAGCCCATGCCCCCGCCTGGCACGTAGCTCAGCTCGGTCGGCACCGCGGTCGCCTTCGCCCAGACCGGGCCGGCCGAGACCGTGAGGCTGACGGGGTGCCACTGGCCGCGCGGTACCCAGAACCACTCGGGCAGGCCGACCAGCCCGTTCCTGCCCCGCGGCGGCGCGGTCGCGGCGGCGAGCGTGGGCACCGACAGCGCGCCTATCCCGATCTTCAGCAGGCCGAACGAACTGATCGCGGGGATTCCGGTCGTGAGGCTGACCTGCACGAGGTGACCGCCGTGCACGCCGGGGCAGGTCATGATGTCCCACCGGTACCCGGGCGCGGGCGGCCCGGTGCCGGCGCGCTTCAGCATGGCGGGCGGGGCTTTCACGAACGTGCACGTGATGCTTGACGTGCCGCTGCCTCCGCCGCCGCCTCCGCTGTAGACGCAGATCCAGGTGAAGTTCACCGGGTAGCAGCTGCCACTGCCAGCCGGAGCGGCCCGCGCGGGGCTGGCAGGCGCCGCGAGCGCCGCCAGCAGGACGGCCGGTGCGATCAGCGCCAGCGCTAGGCCGGCCGTGCTCAGCTTGGTCAGTACGCGCATGTCTGCACCACCGGAATCGCGCCAGTGACCAGCCACCGGCCGTGCTCCAGCGCGAGCGTCGTGATCAGGAGGTCGTGCGACTGGCCGAACCCCCCGACGACCTGACCGGTCTGCCAGTTCTGGAAGCCGGTGTGGCTGAGGTCGACGCAGTCGTGCACGGCCGCCGTGCCGCGGCCGGTGATCTTCACGCTCATGATGTGGAACACCGGGCTGCCATAGCCGATCTCGTTCTTGCGCCAGAGCGCCCTCAGCCCGCTGACCAGGGCGGGTATCGCGCCGCCAGGGATGAAGCCCGCCAGGATCGCCCGCGCTCTCCCTGGGTCGCGCGACGCGAGCGCCGCGTTCGTCGCCCGCCAGTACCCTTCGTAGGCAGCGACTACGCGGTCACGCGGCGACGGTCTGACCGCCTTGGCCGCGGCGGCCTGGGCCTGGTGCGCAGGCTTGCTCGGTAAGGCGACGTCGGCGGCGCGCGTCCGGCACCCGGCGACCGCGGACATCGCGGCGGCCGTTGCCGCGACCGCTAACCCGGCCGTAACGAGCCCGCCGCGGCGGCTCCGGCGCCCTCGGCCGGTCCGGACAATGTGCATACCTGCGCTCCCCTGCGAGATGGTGCGGAAAGGTGTCTCCGGCCCGCGTTGGGCGACTATACGACGACTCCCGTGATCGCGGCGTGATCGCGGCGTGAACCCGCAGCTAGATCGCCAGGCGGTGGTTCGCCCGGCGAAGCCCGCCAGGAGTACGCCAGATCGCGGGCGACCGTCGGACCAGTTGGGCAGGCCGGCTGCTGTGCCAATTCGCGCCTTTCCCAGCCGCGTCGACCCTGGCCGCGATTACGATTGCCCGATCCTTTCGAACCCCGCGCGGAGGGGATGCAGATGCGCTTTTCGATCCTGGGCCCGTTAGAGATCGTCAACGACGCCGGCCAGGCCGTTTCCGTGACCAGGCCGCTGCACCGATCCGCGCTCGGCCTGCTGCTGTTACACGCCGGCCAGGCCTGCTCGGCGGCCAGCCTGACGGCGGGTCTATGGGCCGACGATCCGCCGCTCAACCCGGTCGTCTCGTTACGCAGCTGCGTCTACGGGTTACGCAAGGTGCTGCCCGACGCGAGCCGGCTGCGAACCCATCCGTCCGGATACCTCGTCACGGTCCGTCCCGGCGAGCTTGACCTGGACGACTTCCGCGATCTGGCCGTCCGCGGCCGGGCCGCGCTCGACGGCGGCGACCTGACCGGCGCGGCCGCGCTGCTCGGCCAGGCCCTGCGCTTATGGCGCGAGCCGCCGCTCGCCGACGTGCCCGCGGTCCAGCAGCGGGACCGCCTGCTCGACCAGCGCAGGGAGGCGCAGGACGCGCTCGCCGACGCCCGGCTGGCGCTCGGCGAGCACCGGCAGCTTGTTGCCGAACTGCGCGCCGCGGTCGCGGCTGAACCGCTCCGCGAGCACGCCTGGGCGCAGCTGATCACCGCGCTGTACCGGTCGGGGGCCAGGGTCGAGGCGCTCGCCGCCTTCGGCCGGCTCAGGGTGATGCTGATCAGCGGGTACGGCATCGACCCAGGACCTGAGCTGCAGGATCTGCACAAGCGGGTACTGGCCGACGACCCCGCGTTGCTGATCAGCACGGACCCGGTCACCGCGCGCCTGCCATCCGGCCTGGTCCCCGCGCGCCCGTTCGGCATGCCGGGCACGGGTCAGCCCGGACCTGAATCGACAGGTACTGTGCCGTCGGCGGGGGCACCGTGGATCGAGCTAACGCCGCCTACCTGCGGGAACTCGGCTCACCTGCAGACCTGGTTCCGGTTCAGGGCCTGACCCGGCCGGCTGCTCACCGCCGGCCTGCTCGCCTCAGTCCGGCTAAAGCTGGCCGGTCACGGCGTCGCCGGATCAAGCTCGCGCCGCATCACGACCCTGGTGGGCGAGCGGCGGACGACCTCGCGGAACCCGGCGCGCTCGTACAGACTGCGCGAGCCGAAGAACATGAAGTCCGGGTGACTCGGCTCCGGCTTGTCGATCGGATACGCCTCGAGCACTCGCGCGCCCTCGCATCGCGCGTACTCCACGGCGGCGTCGAGCAGCCTGTGCTGCAACCCGTGGCCCCGGTACTGCCTGGCGACGAAGCTGCACACCACGGACCAAACCGGCGTGTCGTCGACCGGCTTCATGATCGGGGAACGGCGCATCTTCAGGTACTGCTCGCGCGGTCCCAGGCTGATCCAGCCGGCCGGGGCACCCTCCAGGTAGCCGATCAGGCCGGGCACGACACCCGAGTTCACCAGGTCGCACATGGCCTGCTTGTTGGCGGCGCCAACCGAGCCGGGTGGCCCGCCGAAGCCGGGCGTCTTCCCGGTCGTGCGATAAAACATGCACCAGCAGCCGCGCACGATCGACCCGCCAGGCAGGCCGAACAGTTCCTCGAGGTCCGACCAGGTCTGCGTCGTCAGCGGCCGGGTCTCGAAACTGCCAGGCGAGCCGGTCACGAGGAGCTCAGCTGCCGGTGAAGCGCGGGCTGCGCTTCTCGGCGAACGCGGCGACCCCCTCGGCGAAGTCGCCGGATGCGGCTCTTTCCTGCTGGATCTGCGCCTCGAACTCGAGCTGGGCGGGCATCTGCTCGTAGAGCCACCTGTTCAGCTGCCGCTTGGTGCCCGCGTACGAGCCGGTCGGGCCGTCGGCGAGCGTGGAGCACCAGGGCCTCGGACCGGCCCGCCAGCTCCGCGTCCGGCCACACCTGGTTGATCAGGCCCCACTCCAGCGCCCTGGCCGCCCCGAGGCGCTCGCCGAGCATCGCGAGCTCGGCCGCCCTGGCGAAGCCGATCCGGCTGGGGACGAGCAGCGAGGAGCCGCCGTCCGGCACCAGGCCGATGTTGACGAAGGCGAGCAGGAAGTACGCGGACTCGGCGGCCAGCACCAGGTCGCAGGCCAGTGCCAGGGACAGCCCGATCCCGGCAGCGGCGCCGTTGACCGCCGCGACCACCGGCTTGGGCATCTGCCGCAAGCCGGTGATGACCGGGTGATAGTGCTCGGTCAGCACGCTGTAGACGTCGGGATGACCCTCGGGGGTCCGATCCCGCTGGTCCTTCAGGTCGGCTCCGCTGGAGAACGCCCGCCCGGCCCCGGTCAGCAGCACCGCCCTGACCTCGTCGTCGCCGGCCGCCTGCTCGACGGCATCGAGCAGGTCGATCCTGAGCTGGTTGTTCAGCGCGTTCATCCGCTCCGGCCGGTTCAGCTCGAGCTTGACCGCCGGGCCTGACCGATAGACGCTGACCGTTTCGTAGCCCTTGACCGGAAGGTAGTCGCCCATGGCGGCAAGCCTATGGCGGCTGCCTCTAAGTTGGTACCGGGGGAGACCTGCCAGCCACGATCAAGGAGTGCCGATGAGCTCACCCGCCGATTCGCCGCCCCGACCGCCCGAACCGCTCTTCGTGCTGCTGTACACCTCTGGCGACGACGTCGCGGCCAGGGCACCCGCCGTCTTCCCCGCCCACAAGGCGAGGCTGGACGAGTTCAGCGCGCGCGGCGAGTTGCTGATGGTCGGCACGTTCGGTGACCCGCAGGCGGAAGGCTCGATGGCAATCTTCCGCTCCAGGCGGGGCGCGGAGGAGTTCGCCGCCGGGGATCCGTTCGTCCTCAGTGGCGTGGTCAAGGCGTGGGAACTTCGCCAATGGAACGAGACCTACCGGAGCCAGCCATGACCTACATCGCGCGCGAGGACCGGTACGAGCAGACCTCCTACCGCCGCTGCGGGCAGAGCGGGATCGACCTGCCGATGATCTCGCTCGGCCTGTGGCAGAACTTCGGCGACGACAGCCCGACCGACACCCACCGGGCGATCATCCGCCGCGCCTTCGACCTCGGCGTCACGCACTTCGACCTGGCCAACAACTACGGCGAGCCGTACGGGTCCGCCGAGACCAATTTCGGCCGGATCCTGGCCGAGGACCTGCGGCCCTACCGGGACGAGCTGCTGCTCTCGACCAAGGCCGGGTGGGACATGTGGCCGGGGCCGTACGGCGACTGGGGCTCGCGCAAGTACCTGCTCGCGAGCCTGGACCAGTCGCTGCGCCGGATGGGCCTGGACTACGTCGACATCTTCTACAGCCACCGTCCCGACCCAAGCACTCCGCTGGAGGAGACGATGAGCGCGCTCGCGACGGCGGTCACCTCCGGCCGGGCGCTCTACGCGGGGATCTCGTCCTACCCGCCCGAGCAGACCACGGCGGCCGTCGCGATCCTGCGGCAGATGGGCGTGCGGCCGCTGATCCACCAGCCGTCGTACTCGATCTTCGACCGCTGGATCGAGAACGGCCTGCTCGATGCCGTCGAGCAAGACGGGCTCGGCTGCATCGTGTTCTCGCCGCTGGCCCAGGGCATGCTGACCAGCAGGTACCTAGACGGCATCCCGGCCGGCTCACGCGCCAGCCGTGCCGGGTCGCTCACACCCGACGCGCTGTCCGAGGCCACTGTGAGCCACCTGCGCGCGCTCGACGGTATCGCGCGGGCACGCGGCCAGACGCTGGCCCAACTGGCACTGGCGTGGGTGCTCCGCGACCAGCGGGTCACCTCCGCGCTGATCGGGGCCAGCAGCGTAGCGCAGCTCGAGGAGAACCTGCGCGCCGTCGAGGGTCCCCCGCTCACGGCCGACGAGCTGGCCGCCATCGACGCACACTCGATCCAGGCGGGGATCGCGGTCGATTAGGCCTAACGAACCGGCGCGTGGCCATCCCGGCGGGCAGGCAGATGCCGTCCCGCCGGGATGAGCCATCACCGGCGCGATCAGTGGGCTAGGAAGCTGTCCATGGTTGTCACCTGAGCGTGGTCGCTGGTGAAGCCGAGCTCAGGAAGCCGCCAGGCATCCTCGATCGTGCGCAGCAGCGAGTAGTGGTTGAACGGGGTGTTGTCGGTGAAGTGCCGCGAGCCGCTCGGGTCGATAACGATGGCTGGCACCAGGCCGCCGCCGAAGACCCCGCCCGGCCAGGCCGGGTTGATGTCGGGGTCGCCCGCAGGCAGCACCGGCGAGTCACAGCAGCCAGCCGGGGAGTCCCAGCCGCCGTTGGGCACGTTCCCGGTGAAGTCGCCCTCGTCGGAAATGATGAAGATCGCGCTGTGCGGCGTCCACGCCTCGCTGGACATGATCGTGCTAACGGCGCCCTGCACGAACGCATCGGCGTTTCTCTTCAGCTGCGCGTCGTTCGGGTCGTCGTTCGCGCTGCCGAACGGGCAAGGCGTCTCCGGGTGACCAGCCACAGCGGTGAAGACGCCGCCGTGCATGTCGTTGCACTGGTCGGGGGAGATGAACACGAACCTGGGCGCGTCCCAGCTGTTCAGGTCGCCAGCCAGGGCAGAGTACGGCTTGATGTTGGCGACCCTGGCGGGATTGTCGCGGATATCGGTGAACAGCGCGAACGGGTTGTGCTTGGACGCGTAGAGCGGCTGGCCGCTCGACGGCCAGAAGTCGGTCAGCGGATCGTTGGCAGGCAGCGCCTCCATGTAAGCGCCCCAGGAGATATGCGCGGCCTCGAGGTCGTCGACCAGGTTGGTGTGGTCGAACCTGTTTTCCGGTTTGTCATTGTTGATGAACCAGTTCGATCCGCTGATCGCGGCGACGTAGTTCGGCTCGCTGGGGTGGGTGACCCCGAAGTAACTGGTCGCCTGGCCGTACTTCTGCGCGAGCGAGGTGATGAACGGGGCGTTCGGGTCGCCGATGACGCTCTGCTCTGAGTGGTTCTCGAGCACGATGATGAACGCGCGATCGAGCCTGACGCCACCCTGGCCGTCTGCTCGCTGCTGTCCGACGGCGACCGCGCTCGTCGCGGCCAGCCCGGTCGAGAGCGCGGCGGCTACGGCGGTCGCCGAGGCGGCCGCGATGAACCTGGCGCGCCTAGTCTTCAAGTGCATGGATGCCTCCTGTGCGAGCCCGCGTGCGGGGGAACGACGTTACGGACAGGTAAAGAACAACCGAACACAAGGTGACAACCATTACGATCGGCGTCAAGGCTCTTGGCGAGATTTTTGGCCGCATTTCGGCGTCGGGAAAGGACGCCAAGGAAGCCGGCCTGGTTCGCGCCCTTAGATCGGCTCGATGCGGGGAGACTAGACCCCATGCGCTATCTGGACATCGATACGGCCAAGAAGATCTCCGTGATCGGGCTGGGCACCTGGCAGTTCGGCTCACGCGAGTGGGGTTACGGCGACGCCTACGCGAGCTCGGAGGCCAGGGCCATCGTCCGCCGCGCGCTCGAACTCGGGGTTACCCTCTTCGACACCGCCGAAATCTACGGATTCGGCCGCAGCGAGCGGATTCTGGGCGAGGCGCTGGGCGACGACCTCGAGTCGATCTTCCTCGCCACGAAGATCCTGCCGGTCATGCCGATCGCGCCGGTCGTCCAGCAGCGCGGCGTCGCAAGCGCGAGCCGGCTGGGTGCGCGCAAGCTCGACCTGTACCAGGTGCACCAGCCCAATCCCGGTGTGCGCGACGGCACGATCATGCGGGGCATGCGGGCGCTCCAGCGGACCGGCCTGGTGGACGAGGTCGGCGTCAGCAACTACTCGCTGAAGCGCTGGATGGCCGCGGAGACCGCGCTCGGCACCCGGGTGCTGAGCAACCAAGTGCGGTACAGCCTGGCCGACCGGCGGCCCGAGCGCGACCTCGTGCCGTACGCGCAGGCGCACGGCAGGATCATCATCGCCTACAGCCCGCTGGCGCAGGGACTGCTGACCGGCCGGTACGACAGGGCCAGCCGGCCGACGAACTCAGTCCGGGCGAACAGCGCGCTCTTCCTGCCCGAGAACCTGGAGCGGGCAGCCGGCCTGATCACCGCCCTCCGCCTGGTCGCAGAGGCGCATTCGGCCACCCCGTCGCAGGTGGCGCTGGCCTGGCTGATCCGCAACCCCGTCGTGGTGGCGATTCCCGGCGCGTCGACCGTGGCGCAGCTGGAGAGCAACGTCGCCGCGGCCGAGATCAACCTGACCGACGAGGAGTACCGGACGCTGACCGACGAGTCCAGCCGGTTCAAGCCGGTCACCGGCGTGGCCGCGCTGCCCCGCCTGCTCAGGACCCGTTTCGGCCGCTAGCTCAGGTTCCGCCGCCGGCCGCCGCAAGCGCTGGCGCGATCCGGCCGTGCCCGGTCGCCGACTCGAACGCATGCGCGACCGTGAGCAGCGGCCAGTCCTGCCTGCGGCCCGCGACCAACTGGAGCCCGACCGGCAGGCCCCGCGGCGTAAAGCCCGCCGGCACCGAGATCGCGGGCAGCCCGGTCGCGCTGATCAAGTACGCCGAGGCCATCCAGTCCAGGTAGGTATCCTGGCGGACCCCGTCGATCTCGTGCACCCAGTCCAGGTCCACGTCGAACGGCGGCGACCTGGGTCGCCGGGCAGGCGAGCACGTCGACGGTCTCGAAGAACCCGCTGACGCGCTCCGCCAGCGCCGCGAGCAGGCGGGTCGCGCGGCTCAGGTCCGCGGCGGCCAGCTCAAGCCCGCGCTGGACGTTCCAGGCGACGTTCGGACCGAGGCCGCCGGGATGCTCGGCGAGCAGCGGGCCGAACGCGGTCGCGTAGCGGAGCGCCCGCCAGGTCCTGAAGCCCTCGTCCGCACCGGACAGGTCGGGCGCGGCGTCGACGACCTCGCAGCCCAGGTCGGCGAACACCTGCCTGGCCGGGGCCAGCACGGCGCGCACCGCCGGGTCGACGGGCAGCCCGAGGTCGGCGCTCCAGCCCACCCGCAGCCCGCGCAGGTCCCGCGTGAGCAGCCCGGTGACCTGCGCGGGATCGGCGAGTTCGGGCGGTGCGCAGTCGAGCGCCAGCGGCACCCGCGGGTCGGGCCCGGAGATGACCGCGAGCAGCAGCGCGACGTCGGCGACCGTGCGCCCCATCGGCCCGTCGACGCCCATCCAGTCGGCGACGTCGGCGACCGGCCACGAAGGAACCCGCCCGGGGGACGGGCGCAGCCCCACCACGTTGCAGAAGCTCGCCGGGTTGCGCAGCGACCCGCCGAGGTCGCTGCCGTCGGCCAGCGCCACCATCCTGGCGGCCAGCGCCGCGGCCGCGCCGCCGCTGCTGCCGCCCGCGCTGCGGCCAGGATCGTACGGGTTCCTCGTGGCGCCGAATACTGGGTTGACCGTATGCGACCCGGCCCCGAACTCCGGGGTGTTCGTCTTGCCCAGGCTGATCGCCCCGGCTCCGGCCATCCGGCTGACGATGAGTTCGTCCCGGTCGGGCACGTGCTCGGCGAACAGCGGCGAGCCGTAGGTGGTGCGCACCCCGGCCGTGTCGACGAGGTCCTTGTGCGCGACCGGAAGCCCGTGCAGCAGGCCGGGCGGCTCGCCGCGGGCGAGCGCGTCGTCGGCGGCCGCCGCCTTCGCCAGCGCCTGGTCGAACGTCCTGGTCACGACCGCGTTGACGACCGGGTCGGCCGCCTCGATCCTGGCGATGTGCGCGGCGACGACCTCCCGCGCCGACACCTGGCGGTCGCGGATCAGGCCGGCGAGCGTCACCGCGTCGTTCTCGCACAGGGCGGGTTCAGCCATGCGGGGTCGCTCCTCGGGCAGACCGTCAGTTGAGCCGGCGCTCGGCCGCCCAGCGGGTCAGCTGATGCCGGGTCGAGAGCTGTAGCTTACGCAGCACCGACGAGACGTGGCTCTCGACGGTCTTCGCCGAGATGAACAGCTCGCGGGCGACCTCCTTGTAGGTATAGCCGCGGGCGATCAGGCGCAGCACGTCGCGCTCTCGCGGGGTCAGCTGGTCGAGCTCGCTGTCGAACGCGGGGCGGACCCGCTGGTCAGGCTGCACCGAGGCGAACGCGTCGAGCACGAACCCGGCGAGCCTGGGCGAGAAGACCGCGTCACCTGCGGCGACCCGGCTGATCGCGTCGACGAGCTCGGCGCCCGAGATCGTCTTGGTCACGTAGCCGCGCGCACCCGACCTGATCACGGCGATCACGTCTTCCGGTGCGTCCGAGGCGCTCAGCGCCAGGAACCGCACCAGCGGGTGCGATTGCGTTATCGCGGATACGACATCCTGCCCGCCGCCCCCTGGCAGGTGGACATCGAGGAGCACGACGTCAGGCTCGCATCGCGCGATTCCGGCAATCGCCGGCTGCACGTCATCAGCCTCGCCGACGACCTCGACATGGTCGCCGAGCTCGGATCTGACGCCCGACCGGAACAGGCCGTGATCGTCGACGATGAAGACCCGCGGCCGGGCGCCGTCCCCCTGGCCGCTCGCCGGACCGTTCGCTGGTTCGTTCACTGGATCGTTCACTGGGCCGGGCTCGGCTCGCGCTGGCCGGCGCTGCGCGGCATCCGCAGCGCCACCTCGGTGCCCTCGCCAGGGACGCTGCGGATCGTTGCCGAGCCGCCGCGGCGCGCCATCCTGGCGCGGACCGACTCGGCCAGGCCCTTGCGATCGAGCGGCACGGCGCCCGGGTCGAAGCCGCGGCCGCGGTCCCGCACGAACACCGACACGGCCTCCGGCTCGACCTCGGCGAACAGCGAAACCGCAGCGGCGCCCGACCATTTGGCCGCGTTGACCGTCGCCTCGCGCGCCGCGGCGAGCAGCGCGCTCAGGTCGCCGTCCAGGGCGCAGTCCCCGACGCTGATCGCCTCGACCACGATGCCGTGCTGAGCCTCGATCTCCTGTTGGATAAGGCGGATCCCGCCGGCCAGCGTGTCGGCCAGCCCGTCCAGCGAGCCAGGCGCACGCCCGTCGAACAGCCACGACCGCAGTTCGCGCTCCTGTGCCCTGGCCAGGCTGACCACCTGCTGCGGATCGTCGGCGCGCCGCTGGATCAGGGCGAGCGTCTGCAGCACCGAGTCGTGCACCCGGGAGGCCATCTCGGCTCGCTCCTCCGCGCGGATCCTGGCCTGGCGCTCGGCCAGCAGGTCACGGGCGATCCGCAGCCACCAGGGGCCGAGCAGCACGAGGATGGCGGCGATGAGCAGCACGGCACCCGTGAGCGGCCGCAGCAACCGTCCGCTGACGTGCTCGGTGATCAGGATCGCGAGCCCGGCGATGAGCATCACCGTGGCGATGGCCAGCCGCAGCTTGGGCCGGCGCCCTGCGCCCTGAACCGTGCCGAACAGCGGCTCAGCCAGCCGGCGCAGCAGCGCGAGTTCGTCCGGCGAGGCGTTGCGCCAGACCAGCACCAGGCCGGCCAGCGCGATCACCGGCGGCCAGGACAGCGAGCCAAGCCAGCCGAGGTTGAGCACCGACGCGATCAGCAGCAGGACCGCGAGCGCGGAAGCGGCGCCAGCGGCCAGCGCGATGCCGCCCCGGTCGGATTGCGCACGGCTCGCGATCGAACTGTCCTCGCCGGCCGCGGGCACGAAGAGCCAGGCCAGCACGTAGACGGCCGCGCCGAAGCCGCCGAGCAGCGTGCTGAGCACGAAGGCGATCCTGATCGCGTTGACGCCGATACCGGTCCGCGCGGCGATGCCCGGCGGCCACCCCGCCGGCCAGCCTGCCCTGCTGCTGCCGCCGCAGTGGGGCGGCGTCCTTGGGCCACAGGCCGGCCCGGCGCGGCAGCGGTTGCGGCGCCGTCGGGATCTCGGCGGTTGGCTGGGTCTCGGCGGCGCCCTGGCTGTCGGCGGCGCCCTGGCTGTTGGCGGCGCCCTGGCTGTTGGCGGTGCCCTGGCCCAGCGGGGGCTGGCTGTCCTGGCGTTCGTCCACCTATCCATCATGGCGCCGACTTCGCGCGTGCTTCTATCCGGGAAGCCCCCGATCCGCAGGTCGGCCGATCAGGGTCCGATCAGGGTTCTTCCCGATGGCGGGGCCAGCGCGGCAGCGGCAAGCTGGAGACATGAACACCACAGCTTCAGAATCAGAGTCCAGTATCGAGGCCGAGCCGGCCGACCAGACCAGGTCAGACGCCGGCCAGGCTGGCCAGCCGGCCGCTGACTTGATCGGCGGGCTGAGGGACCTGCGCAGGCCGGTCGACGGCCGACTGCTCGGCGGCGTCGCCGCGGGCACCGCCAGGTACCTCGGCACCGACGTCAACATCGTGCGCCTCGTCTTCGTCGCGCTCGCCCTCCTCGGCGGCGCCGCGCTACCGCTGTACGTGGCCGGCTGGCTGCTGATCCCGGAGGACGGCGCCGACCAGTCCATCGCAGGCGAGCTGTTCAGCTCGCTGGAGAACCGGTCGCGCTAAGCCGCCGTCCAGACCCAGGAGGTCACAGTCAGATGTCACCAAAAAGCGGCCCGGCGTGGATCAGCGGGCAATCGTGGACGGGGGGCTACCAGACCAGCCGCCGCGGCCACGTCAACTCGGACCTGCGGGTATCCGACGCCGAGCGCGCGGACGTCGCCGACCGGCTGTCCAAGCACTACGGCGACGGCAGGCTCGACCAGGCCGAGTTCAACGAGCGGATGGAGCGCGCGATGGCCGCCAAGACCCATGGCGACTTCGCCGGGCTCTTCTCCGACCTGCCCGACCTGACCGAGCCAGGCGCCAAGCCTTCCGTGCCCGCCCAAGTCAACCGTCCGTCGTCAAGGAGTCCCATGTCCCGGCTTGTTCTGATCATCGTGATCATCGTGGCCGCGGCCTTCATCGGTCAGGCCCTGATCCACTCGTTCTTCCCTTGGCTCCTGGTTGCCCTGGTCGGCTTCCTGTGGCTGCGGCATCACGAGAGCAATCACCACCGCGCGTAGGCGCACCTATACGGCAACTACCCGCGAACTGCCTGCCCGGAGCGACGCTCCCGGCGGGCGGTTCGCGCTCCCGGCGACGGCTAGCGGCCGTACAGGTCGCTGAACTCGCCGGCGATGATCCCGCGGGCGAAGGCCTGGAACTCCTCGGGCGTGTAGCGGAGTTCACCCGCCTGTGGTGCCTTGGAGTCCCGGATGAGGACCATGCCGTCGCGGGCCACCACCTCCACGCATTCACCCGATGCGCAGAAGCTCGACCTGCGCCAGCCTTGCTGTGGTGCCGCCTCGCCTGCCCCATTTTGACGCGATGACATGCCGATCGTCGCCTTCTTAAGTGTGGTCGCCTTTGTGGATATGCAGCCTGTGATGCGGATTGCGCCTGCAGTTCACGTCGTGCAGCTGTTCGGATCAGCGGCCGTCACAGGTCCGCCGGAGTGGCCGGCTGGGGCCCGTAGGCCGTGATCATGGACGCAATGATGGCACGCGTCCTTTCAGTGCTCGCTGCCAACTCGCGAAGTGCCCAGAATGTTGCGTTATATGTCTCGACATCCTCCGTGGCATCCAGATATAGATCGCCGGTCAGGCCCTCGATAAACACCACGTCGGCGAGCTCGGGCAGCGCGAAGCTGAGGACGATGAACTTGTTGTTTCCGGCCGGCAGCGCGCCCGCCTCGTACGGGATCACCCTGAGGTCCACGTTCGGCAGCTGGGAGGCTTCGAGCAGCCGGGCGAGCTGGGCGTACATGATCTCCCGGCTGCCGACTACCCGGTGCAGGACGGACTCATCGAGCACCGCCTGGAACCGCGGCGGATCGGGCCGGCTGAGAATCTGCTGCCTGGCCATCCGCCCTCTGACCCGCTGCTCGACGATCTCCGGGACCCAGGGCGGGACGGCGGCCCGCACGATCGCGCGCGCGTACCCGGCGGTTTGGAGCAGCCCGGGGATGTAGCCGAGGCCGTAGTCACGGATCCGCGATGCCTCAGCCTCGAGGCCGACATAGGTCGAGTAGGGCAGCCCGAGCGGCTGCCACCAGGCCCGCTGCTTGCCCCCGCTGGCCAGCTCCGCCAGATGTGCGCGCTGATCGGAGTCCACGCCATACAGCTCGCACAGGTCGCGGATGTCCCTGGGGCTCGCGCCGCGGTGCCCGGTCTCCATCCGGCTGATCTTCGACGGCGAGCAGAGCAACTGTTGGGCGACGTAGTCGACCGTCCAGTTGCGGTCGGTGCGGAGCTTGCGCAGCAGCACGCCGAGTTCGCGGCGGCGTACCGTCGGGCTGCTGGCCCCGGCCATGCCGATCACACCCCTCTCAATGGGCGCGGACCGTCTCACCAGCCACTACAGCCAAAGCATACGCCCGCGCAACCAGAAATGGCACTTGCCATTGGCCGTTGCCAAAGCGACCATTGAATCAGAACATGGCAGCGTCCTCGAGAACCGCTCGGATAGCGGTCACCGGCGGCAACCGGCCGCCAGACAGGTTCGTCCCGGCGGTCGAGCCGACGCGGCAGAGAGGAGGTGCCTGCGGTCAGCAAGCCGGACCAGTAATCGCCCGGGCGGCACCTGCCCCCGGCCCGCCATTGACCCCAGCGGCGGTCGAACCGGCCTCGCCGACGTGAGCGCCGGAACCGGCCCGCCACAACAAAGCACGGCCGATGTTGCACCATCGACCGTGCTCACGACACCGAGCCCGTTCGCCTAAGAAGGGTCAGCGCTGAGGATCATGTTACCGGCCTCGTGACGGATTGCAATGCCGCCGTAACCAGCCTGTTTCCGGCCTCGGCCCTGGCTCTGTGAACGCCCAGAGCAAGGGAGAGGAGGAAAAGTGTTGGCACTAGCAGGCCACGGACATGACCTGGAAGCAGCGCTCGCAGTAGCGATCGTTGTCGTCATCTTCCGGCGCGCAATTCTGCGGGCTGTACTCGGCGTACTCGCCGTCGTAGCGATCGCGGTAGTCGGAGCCGGCGCGGTCGCCCTGATCCATCTCATGCACCTCTAGCGGAATCTCCGGATCGCGGTAGGACACCAGCGCCGCGATCCGGGGCTCGCCGTCGATCGCTCGGTCCCAGGTCAGGGAACCGAGCGGATCTTCCACACGAACGCCGAGCCGAGCACCGTGACGGCGGCCACGGACAGGTACAGCGTCGGGTACCCCCCGAGTTGGCTGACCAGCGGCGCGGCGATCGCCGGCGCCAGCACCTGCGGTCCGGAGTTGGCGACGTTGATGATGCCGAGATCCTTGGCCCGGCTGGCCGCCGACGGCAGCACCTGGGTCACCAGGGCCTGGTCGACGGACAGGTACACGCCGAAGCCCAAGCCGAGGGCCGCCGCCGAGACGATCGCGACCGGCCAGGACGGCCAGAGCGCGAGCAGCACCGCGGGGACGGCCATCACCAGCCCGGCGACGGTGACCGGTAGCTTCCGGCGGCCCGTGCGGTCGGAGATCATGCCGCCGGTCACCGCGGTGATCACCACGGCAGCGGTGTAGATCAGGATCAACACGAGCAGGCCGTCCTCGGCCTTGTGACCGGGGAACAGCCGGCTGTAGTGGATCCGGTCCCGCAGGAAGTACAGCAGGTACAGCACGGCCATGGAATTGCCCAGGTTCACCGCGAACCTCGTCAGCCAGGCCCAGGCGAAGTCGGGGTATCGCCGCGGGCTGAGCCAGAAGGACCAGGCGAAGGCCCGCCACTCGAACGGCGGCCGGCCGTCCCGAAGCAGCCGTTCGTCCGGCGTGGCCAGCGCGAACGGCAGCGCGCACGCCAGCACCAGCGCGGCCAGCAGCAGATAGCCCGCGTTCCCGGTGACGACCTTGGTCACCAGCGCGACGGCGACCACCGCGCCGACCGTCTGCGGCAGGCCGATCCAGCCGGACACCGTGCCACGCTGCCCGACGGGAACCTGGTCGGGAACGCCGGCCGACAGGCTGGCCTGCATCGCGTTCAGGCAGGCCTGCGCCAGGCACCAGCCGACGAGGACACCGGCGATCGTGTGCTGGCCCGCCAGGAAGACCAGCGCGGCCGCGCCGGCCAGCGCACCGCATACCGTCCACGGGTGCCTGCGTCCGAACCGGCCGGTCGTGCGGTCGGACAGCGCCCCGGCCACCGGGTTGGAAATCATCGCGACGGCCGCTCCGACGCCGGTCACCCACCCCAGGACCGCGACCTTATGACCGGCTCCGGCGACCGCCTGCACCTGGTTGGGGAGCAGCACGATGAGCGGCCCGATGTACCCGAGATACAACCCCAGGTTCGCCAGCGCGATCAGCGAGATCCAGCGTCGGCCGACCCGCCGGGTCGGCTCGGTCGGCTCGCCTGTGGTCACGGCACGCGTCGCCGGGATCTCGGTCATGTCGGCCTATCTGTCGCGAATCGCCTTGCAGCGCAAGGATGACACCGGGGCACCCCGCCGGTCACTAGAATCGCGCCGTGATTACCGGCGTGCACATGATCGTTTTCTCCGCCGAGGCGGAGAAGGTCCGAGCGTTCTTCGCTGACGTGCTTGGCCTGCCGTCAGTCGACGCGGGCGGGGGGTGGCCCATCTTCGCCTCGCCGCCCGCCGAGCTCGCCGTCCACCCGGCCGAGGGCAGCAGCCACCAGATCTACCTGATGTGCGACGACATCCATGCCACGCTCGGCGAGCTGGCAGCCAAGGGCGTGGAGCAGGCGCAGGAGGTCTCGGATCAGGGCTGGGGGCTGCTCGCCGCCATCCGGTTGCCCGACGGCGCGGAACTGCCCGTCTACCAGCCCAGGCACCCGTCACCGCGCCCGACCTGACCCGTGCGCGTCGTGGTCGTCGGCGCGGGCTTCGCCGGGCTGATGGCGGCCGACCGGATCTCGCGGTCCGGCCACGAGGTGGTCGTTCTCGAGGCGAGGGACCGAGTCGGCGGCCGGGTCTGGTCGCAGGAACTGGTCCCTGGCGATCCGCGCACCGTGATCGAGCGGGGAGCCGAGTTCGTGCTCGACGGCTACGACGTGCTGCGCGCGGTGGTGGCGGATCTCGGCCTCGAACTCGCCGACACGACCATGTCCTATTACGACCGCGAACCACGCGGCGGGGATCCGGTGACGGCCCGAGAGACTGCCCGATGCGCCGCGTTCGTGTCAGCCGCCGCGGCCGCGGCCGGGCCGGGAATCTCGGTCGCCAAGGTGGCGCGGGGGTGGCCGGGGTCCGCGGCCGCGCTCGCCGCGTTCCTGTCCAGGGTGACCGCAACCCACGGCGCCGACGCTAGCCGCCTCGCCGCGGCGTCGGTCGCCGGGATCGCCGC
The DNA here is from genome assembly GCA_963720595.1 of uncultured Actinomycetota bacterium. GTDB lineage: Bacteria > Actinomycetota > Actinomycetes > Streptosporangiales > Streptosporangiaceae > Chersky-822. The sequence goes on from CAVRFY010000003.1 coordinate 394,051, forward strand.
GGACTTCGCTGCCCGTCCATGCTGGCGGATCGCGGGCGGGAACCAGCGGCTGGCCAGTGGACTCGCCCGCCGGCTCGGTCGCGCGGTGCGTCTGCGCTGCCCCGCCAGGTCCGTCGAGCACGACGCGAGCGGCGTCCGGGTGCTGACCGACCAGGGCGCGGTGACCGGCGACGCGGCCATCGTCACGGTGCCGATGGCGGTGCTGCGGCGCCTGCCGTTCTCGCCCGCGCTGCCCGGTGAGCTGACGGACGCCTGGCGCCGGGCGGGCCTCGGCCACAACGCCAAGCTGCACGTCCCGCTCACCTCGCCCGCCGTGGCGTCCGCGGTGCAGAGCGTGCCAGGCACGTTCTGGACGTGGACGGCGACGGACGGGTCGGGCGAGGTCCAGCCCGTCGTGCATGCCTTCGGCGGAACCGAGGCCGGACTGGCGGCGCTGGGAGTCGCCAGCGGGCCCGCGACCTGGGCCGGTGCGGTGGCCGCGCTCCGGCCGGACCTGCACCTGGCCGCGGGCCGGGCGCTGCTGACCACCTGGAATGACGACCCGTGGGCGGGCGAGTCCTACTCGGCGCTCACCGTCGACGTCGCGGCGGGAGACGATCAGGTGATCGCCGCTCCGGTGGGCAGGGTGCACTTCGCCGGCGAGCACACCGCGGGCGACTGGGCGGGCCTGATGGAGGGCGCGCTGCGCTCGGGCGCACGCGCCGCCGACGAGATTCGCTAGGGCCGCCAGTAGACCGACTGGACCCAGATCGTGGCCAGCGTGTCGATCGCGCGCTCGTCGTCGAATGCCACCTCGGTTCGCTCGCCGCCCTGGCCCAGCCAGATGTAGCTGAAGTGCTCCAGCATCGCGGACAGCGCCGAGGCGGTCAGCACTGGATCTACGCCAGGGCAGAACCCCTCGTCCTGCGCCTGCCTGATCTGCCGCGCGATCCTGGTAATCGCCTCGGCCCTGATGTCGAGCCATCGGTCGAGGAACTGGTCATCGAGCATGGCGGCCTGGAAGACCCCGATCAGCTCGCCGCGCCGCTTGGTGTAGGTACGCCAGAATCCGGCGACCGCCTCGCGCAGCGCCTCCTGCCTGGTCAGCCCGCTGCGATAGGGCAGCACGGCCATCTGGGTCGCCTCTGCGTGGAACTCCTCGGCGAGTACGGCCAGCAGGTCGGCCTTGGTGTCGTAATAGTTATAGAACGATGCCACCGACTTGCCAGCCTCGGCCGCTATGTCGCTGATCTTCGCGTTGAGGTAGCCGTCCCTGGCGAACACGGTCCTGGCCGCGGCGCGGAATGCCTCGTCGGTCTCGCGACCCTTGCGGGTCACCTTCTCTGGCCGGATCTCGGCCGGGTCATCGCGGTCAGTGACCCGGCGCGGCCTGGCGATCGTGTGTCGGCGCACCGGCCTGTCCGGTTAGACCCGGACGGCGCGATCGGCCGCCGTCTTCGGCTCGTGCCGCACATCGCCTGGCTGGCCCATCACCCGCCGCCAGGAGGCGAACTCCAGCAGGATCCCGTCCGGGTCCTGGAAGTAGAACGACCGGACGAAGACTCCCGGGTGCAGTTCGGCGGCGACACCGAACTCGCTGTCGTCATGGTCGATCACGGGGCTGACCCGCACGCCCTTGGCCTTGAGCTTGGCCCGGTACTCAAGGAACTTCTCCTCGGGCACGTCGAAGGCGACGTGGTTCATCGAGCCCACCGCGCTGGTCCATTCGCCCAGGCCGGGAACCGTCACCGGCGCGGAGACGCCGGGCACCGCGTCTGGCGCGTCGGGGAACCAGAAGAACGCCAGCGCGTTCCCGCCGCCCATGTCGAAGAAGAAGTGCTGGCCTGAACCACCCGGCATGTTGATCGTCTTGATCAGCCGCATGCCGAGTACGCCGGTGTAAAACTCCACCGTGCGCTTCATGTCCGAGCAGACCAGCGCCAGGTGGTTGACGCCGCCGAAGCTGAACTCCTCGTTCCGCCACTCCATTTGTGCTGGCCTCCTTCGTCCCGGCTCCGGACAGGTCTGGTGCGGTTTGGATTATCTAAATCTAAACTCAGTTTCACCCGAACGAAAGGGTGCTTCCCTGGCCGAGCAGCGTCCTGCCCGCCGTTAGGTCACCCCGCACCCAGAGAGGCATCGATGAGCGAGATCGTCAGGGAGTTCGTTGGCCTCCCGTCTCCGGTTGTCGGCAGGGCCGGGGCCGGCGGCCATCCTTGCCAGGGCATCTACCACCGCGCCGCAGGCACGACGCCCAAGACGGCGTTCATCGCGACGCATTACAACGTGGATTTCTCCGAGCACTACCTCGCCTCGTTCATGGCCGAGCGCGGCTACGGCTTCCTGGGCTGGAACACCCGCTTCCGCGGCAACGAGGCACACTTCCTGCTCGACCACGCGCTCGCCGAGATCGGGGTCGGAGTCCGCTGGCTGCGCGAACAGGCCGGAGCCGACCGGGTCATCCTGCTCGGCAACTCCGGCGGCGGCTCGCTGATGGCCGCCTACCAGTCCCAGGCTGTCCAGCCGAATGTCCGGCCGGCGGCCGGGATGCGCCCGCTCGCCGCGATCGAGGAACTGCCCGCGGCCGACCTGTTCGTGGCGCTCGCCGCCCACTCCGGCCGGCCAGAGGTGCTGACCAACTGGCTCGACGCGTCGGTGACCGACGAGACCGATCCGCTGTCGGCCGATCCGGCGCTGGATCCGTTCGACCCGGCCAACGGCCCGCCCTACAGCGCGGAATTCCAGGCCAGCTACCGGGCCGCGCAGCGGGCCAGGAACGAGCGGATCACCGACTGGGCGCTTGACCAGCTGGCCGCGCTGGCCAGAACCAGGGCCAGGGACCAGCTGTTCACCCTGTACCGGACGTGGGCCGACCTGCGGATGATCGACCCGGCCATCGAGCCGTCTGACCGGCGGCCCAACTGGTGCTACCTGGGCGAGCCCCTCAAGGCCAACTACGGGGTCTTCGGCATCGGCACGGCGAGCACCCTGCGCAGCTGGCTGTCGATGTGGAGCCTGCGGACCTCGCAGTGCACCGCGGCACCGCACCTGGCCAGGATCACCGTTCCCTCGCTGGTGGTGCACGCCAGCGCCGATGCCTGCGTCTACGAGAGCGACGCGCGGGCGCTGTTGGACGCCATCGGCGCGGCCGACAAGCGGATCGAGTTCATCAAGGCCGACCATTACCTGCTCGAACCGGACGGAGCGCGAACCCAGGCCGCCGACCTGATCGCCGCGTGGGCCGCTGGCCGTCCTTAGCCACGCGCAGATCCTGGCCGGTCAGAGGGTAGTCTCGTCTGTCATGACTGAACCGAAGCGCGTTCTGGTCACCGGGGGAGCCGGCTTCGTCGGTGCCACGCTGGTCCGCCAGCTTGTCGAGCGCGGGCACTCCGTCCGGGTGTTCGATGACTACTCGACCGGCGATCCTGCGCATCTCGCGGGAGTCGACGCGGAGCTCGTCGAGGGCGATATCCGCGACCAGGCGGCGCTCGACGCGGCGCTCGCCGAGATCGACGCCGTCATCCATCTCGCCGCGGCCGGGTCGGTGATCAAGTCGATCGAGGACCCGGTCGCGAACTTCGACGTCAACGTGCTCGGCACGTTCCGCGTCCTGGACGCCGCCCGGCGGGCCGGGGTGGAGCGGACCGTGCAGGCGTCCACCGGCGGCGCGCTGATCGGCGACGCCACGCCGCCCGTCGACGAGAACTCGCTGCCGAAGCCGATCTCGCCGTACGGCGCCAGCAAGCTGGCCGGCGAGGGCTACGCGTACGCGTTCTCCCAGTGCTACGGCCTGCGCACGGTCTCGCTGCGGTTCGCGAACGTGTACGGCCCGTGGAGCGCCAGGAAGCAGGGCGCGATCAACATGTTCTTCAAGGCCATCCACGCCGGCGAGCCGATGGTGATCTACGGCGACGGCACCTCGTCGCGTGACTATACCCACGTCGACGACATCTCCAGGGCGCTGCGGCTGGCCCTGGAGGGCGACGTGCCAGGCGGCACCGTGCTGCACATCGCCTCCGGCGTCGAGACGACCGTGGCCGACCTGGCCGGCCTGTGCCGCGCCGCCGCTGGCGTGCCCGATCATCCGGTCGAGTACCGGCCGGGTCGCCCAGGGGAGGTAGGACGCAACTTCGCCTCCTACGACCTGGCCGACAAGGTGCTCGGCTACGCGCCGACGATCAGCCGCGAGGACGGCATCGCCAGCACGTGGCAGTGGTACGCCGAATCGGTCTTCGCCTCGGCCGGCGCGAGCTAGCAGGACGCGAGCGGCCCTATTCTTCTGGTGTGCAGAAAGAGGACGGGCCCCGGCAGACACGCAGGCCGGCGTATCCGATCGCGTCGGTGGACAACGCCCTGCGGCTTCTGACGCTCTTCCGCGAACAGAACACGGTCCGGCTGTCCGAGGCCAGCGAGCATCTGGGTGTCGCGCACTCCACGGCGCACCGGCTGCTCGCCATGCTCGCCTACCACGGCTTCGTCCGCCAGGAACGCGATTCCCGTGCCTATGTCGCCGGCCCGGCGCTGGTCGAGATCGGGCTGGCGACGGTCAGGCACATGGACATCAGGCTGCACGCCAGGCCGCTGCTCGAGGATCTCGCCCGCGACCTCGCCGAGACGGTGCACCTGGCCGTGCTCGAGGGCGGCACGGTCAGGTACCTCGACGCGGTGGAGAGCTCCCGCGCGCTGCGGGTCGCCGCGCGCACCGGTTCCGCGCTTCCGGCGAACTGCACGGCATCGGGCAAGGCCATCCTGGCCGAGCTGCCGCCAGCCGAGGTCGCGGCGCTCTTCGACGGGCCGCAGCTGCTCTCCGGGCTGACCGCGCGCTCGCTCACCAGCCTTGCCGAACTCCAGGCCGAGTTGCGGCAAACGCGCGATCGGGGTTACGCGCTGAACATCGAGGAGAGCGAGGACGGCGTCGCGTCGGTGGCGGTTGCCGTGCACGGGCCGACCGGATCGCCCGTGGCCGCGCTAGTCGTGTCCGCGCCGGTCGCCCGCCTCGGTGCCGACCTAGCCAACCAGATCGCCGCGCGCCTACACATCGACGCCGATCGCCTCGCCAGCCTGACCGGCTTCCGCACCGCACAGTGACCCGCCCTCCGCCCCTCCCGGACGCGGGTTAGCTGATCGCGGCGCCGCCGTCGGAGTGGACGACGGTGCCGGTTATGCCGCGGGCCCGGTCCGAGGCCAGGAACACATAGCTGCCCGCGTGGTCGGCCCCGGTCAGCGCGACTCGCAGCGGGGTGCGGTCCTTCAGGTCCTGCTCGCGGCCCGGCGCGGCGTCGAGCGACGCACCGGCCAGGCCGATGCTGGCCGGCCCGGTCAGCTCGGTGCCGAGCGTGCCGCCAGGCGCGACGCCATTAACGCGGACCTGCGGGGCCAGCTCGTGCGCGAGCGCGATCACGCATCCGCGCACGGCGAACTTCGACGCGACGTACAGGACGCCGCCCCGGCCTGGGAAGAACCCCGACGTCGACACGGTCAGCACCACTGACCCGCTGGAGCGCCGCAGCTCGGGCAGCGCCGCCTTCACCGAGACGAGCTGGCTCTTCACGTTGACCCTGAACATTTCGTCGAACGCGTCGTCCAGCCGGTCGTCGTCCAGGTCGGCCAGGCCGCGGTAGAAGTCGAAGATCCCCACGCAGTTGACCAGCACGTCCAAGCCGCCCAGCCGGGCGGCGCACAGCTCAACGGCGCCGCGGGCGTCGGGCAGCGCGGTCGCGTCGCCGCGGTGCACCGCGCAGTCTGGCAGCTCGACGGCCAGCCGCCCGCACTTGGCCGGGTCGAGCTCCATCGCCGCCACCCGCGCGCCTTCTGCCGCGAACGCGTCGAGAACTGCCCGGCCGATCCCGGACCCGGCGCCGACGACCAGCGCCCGCTTGGCGTCCAGCCAGCCCATCAGCCGCTCTCCGGCCCGTGCGGCGTCGCCAGCAGCCGGGCGAACAGGTCGGGATCGGCCCAGGTCAGCGCCTCGACTTCGAGCGGGCACAGCAGGATCTCCCGCCCAGAGGCCGGGACCGAGATCCGCAGCCTGGCGCCGTTGCGGGTCCTGACCAAGTCGACGACGACCTGGCTGAACTCGTTGCCGAGCTCGATGGCGGCCGGTCCCGGCGCGTCGTCGGGCCCGGTCACAGGAAGATCGCCAGGTTCTGGGTGCGCAGCACTGACTCGTCGACCCGGATCTGCCGGCGAGCCAGCAGGTAGCCGGCACCCGCCGGCCTGAGCAGGTCGGTCCGGCCAGCCGACAGCAGGTCCGCCTCCCTGGTGTCGCCGCGGCTACGGAACAGCAGCAGCGCGGACTCGACCCGCAGCTGGCTCTCGCCGGTCGCGAATGTCCTGACGTTGGAGACGAAATGGCGGGTCCGCGACGGCGGGTCCTCGGTCCAGGCGTGCTCCGTGGCCAGCCGTTGCACCCGCTTGCGCAGCGCGTAGCTGTCCTCGTCGAAATGGCCCATGTCGGCCAGCGAGTCGAAGCCCGCCCCGCGCGCCGTCGTCACCCTGACCGGCATCACGTAGCTGATGTCGCTCGTCAGCAGGCCGAGCCAGCCCTGGTAGTCCCCCGTGTCGAGCAGCGCGGCCTCCTCGACCAGGAACTGGTGCGCGGCCTGGTGCCTGGCGTCTGAGTAGGGCAGCGGCAGGCGCCTCGTCACGGCAGCTCCAGGTGATCGCTCCACTGGCTCAGCCAGTGCCGCTGATTGAACTCCCCGAACCCCTGGTAGGCGACGCCTGGGCCGGCGAAACCAGCTATCGGCGGCTTGATCGGCTTGTCATCCGACGTCAGCCCCATCCGGCTGTTCAGTAGCAGCCGCCTGGCCATCGACCCGGCCGCCATGTCGGTGATCGACACCCAGTTCTCGACGTCGTCCTGCTCGAACATTCCCGAGCTCCCGAAGCACATCAGGTACGCGCGGTACGAGTCGCGCGCGAACTGCTCGGGCGCCGCCGCGTCCACGGCGAACCAGGACAGGACCTCGGTCTCCCGCTCGGACACCGGCTGCCACTGCCGCAGCGAGATGAACGGCGCGACCGTGCCCGCGTCGTCGACCTGCGGCCAGTTGTGCACGAACGACAGGTTCGGGAACAGCGTCGCCGCCGACACCATGAAGCCGTCGTCCGCCACGAGCCGGCGTTGGCGGTCCGACCAGGTGGACGCCATGATGCCGATCATCTCCTCCGGGTAGCCGACGTAGCCGAGCTGCCCTGCGAACGTCCCGCCCGGCGGCAGCTTGTACGTGGTCCCCGTGCCGGGCCCGGCCACGTACAGCGCGCCCTCCTTGCGCTTGCTGGCCTTCGGCTCGCGGAACAGGCCGATCTCCACGACGCTCGCATGCGTGTGCGGGGTGTGATAGCTGTCGCCAGCGAAATTCTCCGCGCCGATCTTCCAGTTCGCCTTGACGCGCCAGCGCTGCGGCCCGCGCAGCCGCACGCCGGCCGGCGACTGGCGGGTATACAGATCCAGGTAATAACGGAAATCACCGAGCCACTGCCCCAGAGGCGGCGCGTCGGGGTCCAGGCTGATGAAGATCAGGCCGTTGTAGCTGTCCATCGACGGCGCCGGCAGCAGGGACTGGCCGGTCCTGGCGAACCCGTCCTCGCCGCCGTACGCTTCGCCGTGAAATGGCACGCCGGCCAGCCGGCCATCGTTGCGGTAGGTCCACGCGTGGTACGGGCACCTGAAGTGCGACGCGTTGCCCAGCTCGGCCCGGCACACCTGCATGCCCTTGTGCAGGCACATGTTGAACATGACCCGCACGGTGCCCGTCTCGTCCCTGGCCACGATGAACGAGTCGGCCAGGACGCGGCGCACGACGTAGTCGCCAGGCGCCGGGATCTCCGACTCGTGGGCGACGAAGACCCACGCCCTGGCGAACAGCCGGTCCCGCTCCAGCGCGAAGATCTCCGCGTCGTTGTAGATGTGCGCGGGAATCATCCCGCGCCTGACCTCCGCGAGAACGGCAGCTAGATCGGTCACGGCGCTCCAGGCAGGCCGAGCCCGGCATGCTCGAGCCGGGCGAGGTGGTAGCGCCACACGTGCTCGGTGTTGAGCGTGGCGCCGAGGTCAGGCAGCTCGGCCAGGTCCGCTTCGGCAAGGTCGGACGGCCGCCCGCCGGCCTGGGCGGCGGACAGGATCACCCGCGCCAGCGCCTCCAGGTTCAGCGCGCGGATCACCGCCTCGGCGATGCTCGCGCCGACCGTGGTCACGCCGTGGCCGCGGAGCACGCACGCCGGGGCGTCGCCCATCGCGGCAAGCATCTCGGCGGCCAGGCCGGCCCGCCGGATCAGCACGCCGCGCGGGTAGACGGGCATGCCGGCGCTGGCCATCCGCGCGGCCGGGATGTTGTACGCACCGACGACTGGGCGCAGCGCCAGCCCGGCCAGGTCGGCCGTCACCAGGGCCGGCGGGTGGGCGTGCACGACCGCGGTCACGTCGGGCCTGCACCGCAGCGTCTCGGTGTGGATCGCCAGCTCGCCAGGCACCGAGTAGCCGGGGGGAAGGTCATGCGAGCCGTCGAGCCGCACCAGGTGCACGTCGTCCGGCGTGCTGAAGAGCAGGCCGGACTCGCGCGGGCCGCGGCACCGCACGAGCAGGGCGTCAGGCCCGGTCCTGACGCTAACGTGGCCGAGCACATCCTGCGCCAGCCCGGCGAACGCGAGCACCCGGCAGGCCTGCGCGACGGCGAGCCGCAGCTCGGAGATGTCCACGTCGGCCGCTGACACGCGGGCTCCCTCCCGGGCTTCGTCCCGAAATCCTCGCCGGGAGTCTGTCTTACAGAACCCGTTTCTGCCACGATACTGGCTGCGGACGAAAGGGACGCAACGATGCAGAGCTGGATCCACGTGATCGAGTGGCGCGCGACCGTGCACCCGGAGTTGACCGCGCTGGCCGACGACCGGGGCACGCGGCTGACCTACGCCGGGCTGCGCGCCGCGACCGAACGCCACGCGGGCGGCTGGGCGGACCTCGGCGTGCAGCCCGGCGACGTCGTCGCGATCGTGGCGAAGAACAGTGCTGACTTTCTCGTGCACGCGTTCGCGGTGCTGCGCGCCGGCGGCACGCCCGCGCTGGCGAACTGGCGCCTGTCGGCGGGCGAGCTAGCCGAGGTGCTCACACTGACCGGGTCGGCAGCCGTTGCCGCAGACACCGAGTTCACCGGGCTGGTCGAGGCGGCGGCACCGGGACTGACCAGGCGGGTGGTGATCGGCACCCCGGCCGGGCAGCACCCCGTTATCCCGCCAGGCTGGCGGGACGGCGCCGAGCTGACCGGCGAGGTTCCGGCCAGGCCGGCGCTGTCGGCCGGCGACATGCTCGCGCTCGTGCACACCAGCGGCACCACGGGCAAGGCCAAGGCCATCCCGCTGCGGCACGGCGCGCTCCTGGTCAGCGTGGCCGGCTTCGCGATCGAGATCGGCGATCAGGTGTCCGGGTCGCGGCACCTGCAGATCCTGCCGCTGTTCCATCTCGGCGGTCTCGGTCAGTGCCTGCAAGCGCTGCTGACCGCCGGCACGGTCTACGTGCACACGGGCTTCAGCCCGCCCGCGGTGATCGACGCGATCGAGCGCGACCGGATCGAGTTCTTCACCGCTGGCCCGTCGCTGATCGACCTGCTGGTCGCCGAGATCAGCCGGCGAGCCGACCTGTGGGGGTCCGGCCGCCCGGACCTGTCCAGCCTCAAGGAGATCGCCTACGGCACCGCGCCCATCACCCCGACGTCGCTGACCGCGGCGATCGAGACCTTCGGCTGCCGGTTCAGGCAGATCTACGGCAACACGGAAAGCCAGTCCATGATCAGCCTGCTGTCACCGCAGGACCACCAGCCTGGCCACCCGCGGCTGGCCAGCGCCGGGCGGGTCTCGTTCGGCTGGGAGGTCAAGATCGTCGACCCGGCCTCGGACACGCCACTGCCCGCCGGCGCGCCGCTGCCCGCCGACACGCCGCTGCCCGCCGACACGCCCGGGGAGGTGCTGATCAGGGGCGAGTGCCTGTTCTCCGGGTACTGGCGCGATCCCGCGGCCACTGCCGCGGCGTTCACGCCGGACGGCTGGTATCGCACCGGCGACATCGGGACGCTGACCGCCGACGGCTACCTCTACATCCTGGACCGGGCCAGGGACATGGTGATCAGCGGCGGAGAGAACATATACCCCGCTGAGGTAGAGGCCGTCCTTGCCAGCCATCCCGAGGTCGCCGAGGTCGCCGTGATCGGGCGGCCCGATCCGCTGTGGGGCGAGGCCGTGCACGCGGTGATCAGGCCCGCCGAGGGAACCGATCCGGCGGCCGGGGAGATCATCGCCTGGTGCCGGGACCGGCTCGCCCACTTCAAGTGCCCGAGGACCGTCGAGTTCACCGGCGCGCTGCCGCGCACCACGACCGGCAAGGTGCTCAAACGCGAGCTGCGGGCAGCGCTGGGAGCACGCCGGTGAGGCCGCTCGGGATCTCAATCGCCTCGCACAGCGGGTTGCCACCCGCCAGGATCGGCGAGCTGGCCGCCGCGGCCGAGCGGGCCGGCTTCGACGCGATCTTCGTGGCCGAGGGCCACGGCGACGCGCTGTCGCTATGCCACCCGATCGCGGCCGCGACCAGCCGGGTCGCGGTCGGCACCGCGATCGCGAACGCTGCGCTGCGCCCGCCCGTGCTCGCGGCCAAGACCGCCGCGCAGCTCGATCACGCCACCGGCGGCCGGTTCATCCTGGGACTCGGCACCGCCAACGCGATCATGAACGGCAGGTTCGGCATTGCCCCGTTCGCTCCGTTGATAATGATCGAGGAGTATGTGGCCGTCGTACGTGCGGTGCTGGCGGGCCAAGCCGGCGGCTTCGCGGGGGACGTCTTCCGCACTGGCATGGTGCCGCTCGACAGCCCGGTCGTGCGGCCTGACCTGCCCGTGTATCTCGCCGCGCTCGGGCCGAAGATGCTGGCGCTGGCCGGCCGGATCGCCGACGGCGTGGTGCTCAACCTGATGTCGCCCGCCCAGGCGGGCCAGGCCGCCGCGATCGTCAGGTCGGCGGCGGCGCTGGCCGGCCGTGACCCGTGCATCACCTGCGTGGTGCACTGCTGCCTGTCCGACGACCCGGCGGCCGCCGCGCAGGCCGCGCGGGCCGTCGTGCCCCGCTACATCCTGCATCCGGCCGCTCCCCGCCTGTTCGGCGCGGGCCCGTGGCTCGATGCGGCCAGGAAGCTGACGCTGGCCGGGGACCGAGCCGGTGCCGCCGACCAGGTGCCGCAGCACGTCGCCGATGCGTTCGTGGCCCGCGGCGACGGCGCCGCGTGCGCGGCGCGAGTCGAGGAGTACCGGGCGGCCGGCGTGGACCTGCCCGTCCTGTTCCCCATGCCGGCCAGCCAGGCCGGGTGGGATTACGAAACCGTCATCGCCCGATTTGGCGCGAACCCCGAGCAGGAGTCCCTGTGAGCGACGACACCGTCATCCGTTTCTTCGCCGCCATCGAGGCCGGCGACATCGACGCGGTGCGGGAAATCTACGCGCCTGACGCCCTGATCTGGCACAACGACGACCTGATCGAGCAGCCGGTGGAGGAGAACCTCAAGGTGCTGGCCGGCCTGCACAGGGCCGTCTCCGGGTTGCGCTACGAAGTGATCAGGCGGGCGCCGACGCAGGACGGCGTGATCCAGCAGCACGTGCTGCGCGGCACGCTTCCCAGCGGTCAGGAGTTGGCGCTGCACGCCGCGATGTACCTGCAGGTGAAGGACGGCCGCGTGACGCGGATCGAGGAGTACCTGGACTCGGCCAAGCGCTCATCGGTCCGCGCTGCCCGCGAGGCCCTGAGCTCGGGCTAACCCGCCCGAACGACCAGGCGGAACGACAACTGCGGCCCGTTGATGCTGTGCTGGCGACATCAACGGGCCGCAGTTGCTGTTCAGTTGCTTCGCCGGGGCGGACGCGCATGGGCCGGTCAGCGGCCAAGGACCACGCCGCCGTTGGGGGACAAGATCTGGCCAGTCACCCAGCCGCCGTCCGGGCCGAGCAGCCAGGCGATCAGCGAAGCCACCTCGTCCGGCGTGCCCTCCCGCCCGACCAGGGTCTGGGCGCCGCGCTGCCGCCTAGTCTCGGGCGTCAGGCGGCCGGCCCAGAACTCGGTGTCGGGGACGAAACCCGGCGCGACCACGTTGGCGGTGCCCCCGCACGGGCCTAGCTGGCCGGCCAGGTCGTGCACCCAGCCATGCAACGCCGCCTTCATGGCGCCGTATGGCCCGCCGCCGCTGCCGCGCAACGCGGCGACCGAGGAGAGCAGAACGACCCGGCCGCCGTCGCGCTCGAGCGCCTCGCGCAGCGCCTCAACCAGCAGCACGGCGGAGAGCACGTTGGACTCGAACGACGCCTGCCAATTCAGCCTGACGCCAGCCAGCCCGCCGGGATCGGCCACCGCGGCCGTCAGCCCGCCGGCCGCGCAGACCACGCCGCCGCAGGCCAGCCCCGCCGAGGCAAGCTGACCGGCAACTTCCTGCGCCCCCGCCTCGGTCGCCACGTCGGCCGCGACTACCACGATCTGCCCGCCGGACTCGCGGGCCAGACGTTCCAGCGGCTCCCTGCGCCGCCCCACTGCCATGACCCGCGATCCGCCGGCGGCCAGCCTGCTGGCCAGGGCCCGGCCGATCCCGGTTCCCGCGCCGCTGACGACGATCGTCCTGGATGAGCTCATCCCGGTTCTCCCCTCACGACGCCCGGTCCGGCGGCCCGGACGTAGCGGATCATTAGCTCCCCCTCGTCGTCTTGGAAATCGTCGTGCACCGTGAAGCCAGCTCCCTCGGCGACAAGGCGGGACGCCTGGTTATCCGGCGCCACATGCGCTTCGAGGCGTGTCAGCCCGATCGAGGCGGCGTATGCGCAGAGCAGCCGTAGTGCCCGGGTGGCGTACCCCAGCCTGCGCTCGTCCGCATGCGTCCAGTAAGCGACCTGACCTGAGCCGTCCGGCTGGATCCGCAGCTCGCAGCCACCGACGAGGAGACCAGTCTCGGCCTGCCTGGTCGCGAAGGCGCGCGTCGGGCCGCCTGACCGCCACTGCGTGGCCCACTGCTGATAGGCGGCGACGACGGTCTGCTCGGTCGAGCGCCCCGGCCACCAGCCGAAACGCCGTGCGGTCTCGGCGTCCTCGCCGTCCAGATGCCGCTGTACGTCGGCGGGCCGGTGGCCGGTCAAGAGCACGACCTGATCGGTGAACTGTGGCGTGGCGTCTGATCCAGGCACCAGGCTAGTGTCGCAGATGAGCGGATTTGGGCGGGCAGGCTGACCGGCCTGGCTGGCTGACCGGGGTCGTCAGGCCGCGCGCGGCGAGGAGCCGGACGCGGAGGTGCGGAGCGAGGTCTCGAGCACGGCCAGCCTGCGGCGCGGGTCCATCAGGTTGATGCCCATGACGGCCAGGTCTTCGGGTCCGGGGGTCAGGACGGTGACCTTGACCCCCATTGCGCGCAGCGCTCTGACATCGCGCAACAGCGCGTGGGTGAAGAACGACCGAACCCGGCGTTCCAGCCGCAGGTGCGGGGCGTACCGCCGGTCGGCCACGAGGCTGGCCATCGGAGCGAGCACGCACACCTCCTCGATGTCCTGGCCGGCCACGAGGCCGAGCGAGGTCGCCGAGCGGACGCCGCCGTCGACGTAACGGCGGCCGTCGATGACCACGGGCGAATACCAGCCGGGGACCGAACAAGAGGCGACTACGGCATCGGCCAGCCTGGCCTCCGGTGCCCCGTCGCGACCGAACACCACCCGCCGGCCTGAGTCGTAGTCCACGGCGACGATCCAGGTCTGGCCGCGCTCGACCCAGTGCGACAGCTTCCCGTCCGGCCGCGCCGCCTGAGAATGCAGCACATTCACCATCGCGTACAACCCGCTATGGCTCTCCCGGCCGACGGGCAGCAGAGCGCTGGCGCCGACGGTGGGGTGCACCCGGTGCGGTGCCTTGAGCGCGGACGCCATCAGCCTCGGCGAGCCGAGCCTGAGCTTCGGCGGGCGCGGCCAGGGACCGCTGGTAACTTCTGCCACCCCAGCCAGCGCCCCGACTGGCTCGCCGCGCTGATAGGCCACCATCTCGTCGATGGTCGCGCCGCACCGAAGCGCCGCGGCGAGCACGCTTCCCGCGCTGGTGCCGACCATCAGGTCGACCTCGCCGATCGGGCAGGCCAGCCGGTCCTGCACGGCCTGCAACGCGCCGGTCATCCAGGCAGCGCCCAGAACGCCGCCCGCCCCGAGTACCAGAGCCGTTCGCGGGCGGTCTACCGACCGGTAACTTCTCATACCGCTTTATACGCCACTTGTGAGCCTGATGCGAATGATGGGGCACCAGAACTTCCCGGATCGGGCGGCCTGCGGCTAGCGTGTGCGGTCATGAGAACCGGTGGCCGCGCAGACGAGGCAGCCGTCCATCTGCGCCGGCTGCGCCAACGCGAACTCGCCGACCGGCTGCGCGAGAGCCTGCTCTTCCTGCCCGCGCTGATGCTGGTGCTATCGGTCATCGTGGCCGTGCTGCTCGGCAACATCGACCAAGCGCACCTGACACGGCCGCTGCCGTGGACGGTCAGCTTCGCGCCGGCCACGGCCAGCACGCTGCTCGGCATCATCGCGGGCGCGACGATCACCACCGCCGGGGTGATCTTCTCCCTGCTCGTTGTCTCGCTCCAGCTGGCCAGCGGGCAGTTCTCGCCGCGCGTGCTGCGCGGATTCTGGCGGGACTGGACCGGACAGGTACTCGTCGGGCTGCTGCTGTCGACGTTCGCCTTCTGCGTGCTCGTATTGGCCAGGCTCGACCCGGGAGCAAGGCAGGCACCCGGGCTCAGCGTCATGTTCGCGCTGCTGCTCACGCTCGCGTCGGTGATCTTCATCGTCGTGTACCTGGACCGGATAAGCCGTCAGCAGTACGTCGGCAATATTGTCGCTCGCATCGCCGGCGAAACCCTTGCCCTGGTGCGCGAGCTGCCCTACGGGCCGCACCTGGGAATGCGGATCGGCGAGGTAACCCCGGTGCCGGTGCTGGACACCGGGAGCCTGGGCGAGCCGCTGGTCGTCAGGGCGGGCACCGATGGGTGGGTGCAGCAGATCAGCCGGCGGGCGGTGATCGCCAGCGTTCACCCTGGCAGCGTGGTGCGACTCGAGACCAGGGTCGGCGGCTTCCTCGTTCGCGATACGCCGCTGGCGAGCATCTGGCCGCGGCCGACCGATCCGGTGGCGGCCAGCGTCATCGGCGCCGCGGTGATCGTCGGTCCGGCGCGGACCATGCAGCAGGACATCGACTTTGGCCTGCGCCAGCTCGCCGATGTCGCGCTGCGCGCACTGTCGCCGGCGGTCAACGATCCCACCACGGCGATCGAGGTGGTGGTCAGGATTGGCACGATCATGCGCCCGCTCGTCCTGGCCGACCTGCCCGCGCAGGCACACCTCGACAGCGCCGGGCGGACCCTGCTCACGCCCTTCGACCTGGACCACAGCGAGTACATCGGGCACGCGTTCGACCAGATCAGGCTCTATGCGTCGGCCCACCCGCAGGTTCTCGTCGCGCTGGTACGGACCATGCGGATGCTGCGTGGCGCGTGCGTGCTCGCGGGCGAAAGGGACGCGGCCATCGCCGCGCTCGACCGGCAGGTCGCACTGACCATCGCCGGCTGCGATCCCTCGATGCTCGCCGAGGACCGCGCGAAGGTCGAGACCGCCGCGGTGCTGTGACAGGCGACGACCGGCGGCCAGATTCAGGCCGGCGTCGGCGCCAGGGCCTGCACGCCCGCGACGAACAGGTCGATCCCGAACTGATAGTGGAACTCCGGGCCGTCGCTGCACCTGGTCATCGGCTTGGCCGCCTCGATCAGCCGCGGGTAGCGGTCGGGCGGTAGCGAGGCCAGCTCGATCTGCTTGCGCCGTTGCAGCTCCTCCCGTTCCTGCTCGGTCAGGCCGGGATCGAAGCCAGGTTCGCTCATCACCAGCGTCATGCCAGTCCACAGCGCCGACCTGGCGATCTCGCTCGCGTGCTCGGGATCGAACCCGGCACTGCGCAGGATCTCCAGGGTGGTCTCCGTGGCCGGCAAGTGCGACGGCCCGAGCTTCTCGCTGCTCATCAACAGCGCGGAAGCGGACGAATGCGAACGGAGCACGTTGATCAGGGATTCGAGCATGTAGCGCAGCTGGGCAGGCCAGGGTGCGGCCGGATCCACGTCGGTCCTGATCTCGCCCCAGATCCGGTCGGTCAGGCCCGCGATCAGCTCTTCCTTGCTGCGGAAATGCCAGTACAGCGCCATCGGCGTGACGCCGAGTTCGGTCGCGAGCCGCCTGATCGTCAGCGCCTCGACGCCCGCATTGTCGGCAAGCGAAAGCGCGCGGTCCACCACAGCAGACCTGCTCAGCTTGGTCCGCTCCGCTTCGCCCGTCCTCGTTGCTGCCATCACTTGACAACTATACGGCGTACAGCCAAGATAGGGAATGTACAACGTACAGGAGATTCGTATAGGACAGTCGTACAGGTGCTCTGTATAGGAGACACCCCGTACGACTCGCGGGAAGGAACCGGACCGATGGCCAGACGCTGGTGGACCCTGATCGCGGTGGGTCTTGCCACCTTTATGACCTATCTCGACAATAACGTTACAAATGTCGCGATCCCAACCATCCAGCGCAGCCTGCACCTGTCGATCGCGGGTCTTGAGTGGGTGGTGAGCAGCTACGTGCTGGTCTTCGCCGGGCTGCTGCTGGCCGGCGGGCGGATCGCCGATGTGTACGGGCGGCGCAGGCTCTTCTTCATCGGGACCGTGGTGTTCACGCTCTCGTCGCTGGCCGCCGGGCTGGCCGGCAGCGGCAGCGTGCTGATCGGCGCGCGGGTCGTGCAGGGCCTCGGGGCCGCGCTGCTCGTCCCGACCACGCTCGCGATCATCATGGCGACATTCAAGGAGCCCAAAGAGCGCACTGCGGCGATCGGCATCTGGACCGCGATCGGGGCCATGGCCCTGGCGTTCGGGCCGCTGATCGGCGGATTCATCAGCCAGCACCTCCACTGGGGCTGGATCTTCTTCATCAACCTGCCGGTCGGCGTCATCGCGCTGTCGATCGCCGCGCTCACGATGGACGAGTCGCGGGACACGGCCGCCAAGCGCAGCCTCGACCTGCCCGGCATAGCGACATCGTCGGTGGCGCTGCTCTCGCTGACCTACGCCCTGATCGAGGGCCACGACAAGGGCTGGACCTCGCCGGTCATCCTCGCCGCCTTCGCGCTCGCCGCGCTCTCCGCCGCCGTGTTCGTCGTGGCCGAGGCCCGGACTGACCAGCCGATGATCGAACTGTCGCTGTTCCGCTCGCGCGCGTTCAGCGGCGGCACGGTGACGATGATGCTCTGGGCGTTCGGCATCTTCGGCATCTACTTCTTCACCTCGATCTACCTGCAGGACATCCTCGGCTTCTCGCCGACCAAGGCGGGCCTGGCGTTCGTGCCGATGGCGCTGTGCCTGGCCGCGACCGCGAGCCTGGCCGGACCGCTGTACACCAGGTTCGGCGCGCACCGGATGGTGGCCGCGGGGATGGCCGTGATGGCGGTCGGCCTGTACCTGTTCTCCGCACTCGGCGCCGGCGCGACCTTCGCCAGCCTGATGCCAGGTTTCTTGCTGTTCGGCTTCGGTTCGGGCCTGATGCAGGTGCCGCTGACTAACTCGGTGCTGCACGGCCAGCCGCCGGAGCGCTCGGGCGTCGCGTCCGCGCTGCTGAACGCCTCGCGCGAGGTGGCCGGGCTACTCGGGATCACCGTGATCGGCGCGGTGCTGCGCTCCCGCCAGGGCGCCGCGCTGCGGCATGGGACCGCGCCATCCGGCGCGTTCATCGACGGCTACCACGCGGGGCTGCTGGTGACCGTCGTCCTGGTCGCGGCCGGCGCGGTGATCAGCTACCTGGCGCTGCGCCAGGTTCCTGCCGAGCCGGCGATCCCGGCAGCGCAGCCGATCCAGGTCCCCGCCGACCCCGAGCCCGAGCTCGCCGAGGCCAGCCGTCGCTAGCGGAACCGCGGAACGGGGCGCCCTGCTGATGGCATGGCGCCCCGTTGCACGTTGCCACCGGGGCCCAGGTGGTGACGGTACGTGGTCAGGATGGTCGCCCCGGTATCCTGGTAACTGCCCGCCCGGCATAGCCGCCGGGACATCGCGCCGACTCTTACCTGACGGATCATGGACAAAACACCCGCACCTCATGCATCCCAGATGATCTACAACTTCAGCGCCGGGCCCGCGGTCCTGCCGGCGCCGGTGCTCAGGCAGGCTCAAGAGGAGCTAGCCGACTGGCACGGCACCGGCATGAGCGTGATGGAGATGAGCCACCGCGGGCGCGACTTCGTCGGCATCGCGGAGACCGCCGAAGCCCGGCTGCGCGAGTTGATGGCTATTCCTGACGACTACCGCGTCCTGTTCCTCCAGGGCGGCGCGACCGGCCAGTTCGCCGCGATCCCGATGAACCTCGCGCCGGGCAGCGGCGCCGCCGACTACGTGCTCACCGGCATGTGGAGCAAGCGTGCCCACGCCGAGGCCGGCCGGTTTCTCGACACGATCAACGTCGCGGCCGCCGCCAACCCGAGCACCTACGTGCCGCCCCGCGACGACTGGCAGCTAACTCCGGGCGCCGACTACGTCCACATCACGCTGAACGAGACCATCCAGGGAGTCCGCTTCGCGCAGGTGCCGGACACGGGGACGGTGCCGCTCGTGGCCGACGTCAGCTCGATCATCTTGAGCGAGCCGATCGACGTCACCAGCTTCGGCGTGCTGTACGCAGGCGCGCAGAAGAACATCGGCCCGTCCGGCCTGGTCGTCGTCATCGTGCGCGAGGACCTGCTCGGCCGCGCCAGGCCCGGCACACCGCAGGTGTGGAACTGGTTCGAGAACGCCAAGTCGGGCTCGATGATCAACACCCCGCCGACGTTCGGCTGGTACATCGCGGGCCTGGTCTTCGACTGGGTCGCCGAGCAAGGCGGGGTGCCGGCGATGGCCGAGGTCAACCGGCGCAAGGCGGCGAAACTGTATGCGGCCATCGACCAGTCTGGCTGGTACGCCAACCCGGTCGCCCCGGCCAACCGGTCGCTGATGAACGTGCCCTTCACCGTGGCGGACCCCGACCTCGAGCCAGCGTTCCTGGCCGACGCGAGGGCCGCGGGCCTGGTGAACCTGGAGGGCCATCGCAGCGTCGGCGGCATGCGGGCGAGCATCTACAACGCGATGCCGGAGTCCGGCGTGGACGCTCTCATCGATTTCATGAAGGAGTTCGAGGCCAAGCATGGGTAAATTCCAGGTTCGGACCTACGACGCCATCTCGCCGGCGGGACTGCGGCGGTTCAGTTCCGATTACGCCGTCGCGCCCGATGCCGAGCAGCCGGACGCGATCATGCTGCGATCTTTCAATTTGCATAACGAACCCATCGGCGAGACTGTCCTTGCCATCGGCCGCGCCGGAGCGGGCGTCAACAACATCCCCGTCGACGAGATGACGGCCCGCGGCGTCGTGGTGTTCAACGCGCCGGGCGCGAACGCGAACTCGGTGAAGGAACTCGTCGTCGCGGGGATGCTGCTTGCTGCGCGCAACCTGCCCAACGCGCTCGCCTACGCCAAGTCACTCCCGCCGGAGGATATGAAGAAGGCGGTCGAGCGGGGCAAGAAGCAGTTCGCGGGGCATGAGATCAGCGGCGGAACGCTTGGCGTGATCGGGCTCGGCGCGATCGGCTACCGGGTCGCGAACACGGCCGTCGACCTCGGCATGCGGGTACTCGGATATGACCCCGGGGTCAAGGAGCAGCACGCGTCCGAGCTATCCGCGCAGGTGCAGCGGGTCAACAGCGTGGAGCGACTGCTCGCGGAGAGCGACTTCGTGACGCTGCACGTGCCGCTGACCGAATCCACCAGGCTGCTGCTCGACGAGCATCGGCTTGCCCTGCTGCCCCGCGGCGCGGTGCTGCTGAACTTCGCCCGCGACGAACTGGTCGACGAGCGCGCCCTGGTCGCCGCGCTGGACACCGGAGCTCTGCGCGGGTACGTGACCGACTTCCCCAACCCGGTCGTCTACGCCCATGACAAGGTCATCGTCCTGCCCCACCTCGGCGCCAGCACCAGCAGCGCGGAGGACAACTGCGCCGTCATGATCGCCGACGAGCTTCAGGACTTCCTGGAGAACGGGAACATCAGGTACTCGGTGAACTTCCCCGCCGTCTCGCTGCCGCGCCGCGGCTGTTGCCGGCTGACGCTGGCGCACAGGAACACGCCGGGCGTGATCGCCGAATTCTCCGGCGTGATCAGCGGCGCCGGCATCAACGTGGTCGAGATGATCAACGACTGCCGCGGCGAGTACGCCTACTCGATCATGGAAGTCGAGGCGCCCGAACTGCCGGCCGCGGTGATCGGACAACTCGAGCAGATGCCGCAATTGCTGCGGCTGCGCGTGCTCGGCGAGCCATAAGGCGTGTTACCTGAACCGGTCCCATCTCGTCTGCTGATTGAGGGCTAGAACGCAGACGAAGGAGGACGCACCATGCGAGTGCTAGTCGCCGGGGCGACCGGAGTAGTGGGAAGGCAGCTCGTGTCGCAGCTGATCGCGGCCGGCCACCAGGTCACGGGCACGACGCGGAGCCCGACGAAGGCTGAGGGACTGCGGGCGGGCGGAGCGGCGGTGGCGGTCGTCGACGGGCTCGACGCGCTGGCGGTCGGCGAGGTCGTGGCCAAGGCAGAGCCCGAGGTCGTGATCCACCAGATGACCGCGCTGGGCAGCGAATTCGACCTGCGGCATTTCGACCGCACCTTCGCGCTCACCAACAAGCTGCGCACCGCGGGGCTGGACAACCTGCTGGCCGCGGCGCGGGCGGCTGGAGTGCGCCGGTTCATCGCGCAGAGCTACACCGGATTCCCGAACATCAGGACCGGCGGCCCGGTCAAGACCGAGGACGATCCGCTCGACCCGGATCCGCCCGACATCCAGCGGTCCACGCTCGAGGCGATCAGGTATCTCGAGCATGCGGTCGTGACGTCGCCGATGCCGGGAATCGCGCTGCGCTACGGCAGCCTGTACGGGCCGGGAGCGTCCGACCTGCTGGTCGACATGCTCAAGCGCCGGCAGGTGCCCTTGATCGGCGACGGTGCGGGCATCTGGTCGTTCCTGCATGTGCATGACGCGGCCAGCGCCGCCGTGGCCGCGCTCGACCGCGGCGCGCCCGGCGTCTACAACATCGTGGACGACGAGCCCGCGCCGGTCAGCCAGTGGCTGCCCGTGCTCGCCGCCGCGGTTGGCTCGAAGCCGCCACTGCGGCTCCCCGCGTGGTTGGGCCGACTCGTCGCCGGCGGTGCCGCGGTCTCGATGATGACCCAGATCCGCGGCTCGTCGAACGCCAAGGCCAGGCGCGAGCTTGGCTGGGAACCTGCCTGGCCCAGCTGGCGGGACGGGTTCGCCCGCGGCCTGCACACCGCGGCGCCGAGCGGCGCGGGCCGGCCTTGACCACGGCCGAGGCCTTCGGCGACCTGCGCGCGCTGCTGTTCGCGATCGCCTACCGAATGCTCGGCAGCGTGACCGAGGCCGAGGACATCGTCCAGGAGGCGTTCCTGCGCTACCACCGGGCCGCGGACGTGCCCGAGTCACCGAAGGCCTACCTGTCGGCGATCACGACCAGGCTGTGCATCGACCACCTGCGCTCGGCCAGGGTCAGGCGCGAGACCTACGTCGGCCAGTGGCTGCCCGAGCCGCTGCTCACCGACCTGGCCGCGCCCGGCTTGGCCGGCTGGTCAGCTGCAGACCCCGCGGGACTGGCCGAGCGGTCGGACACTATGTCCATGGCGTTCCTGTTGCTGCTCGAGCGGCTGTCGCCGGTCGAGCGGGCCGTCTTCCTGCTGCACGACGTCTTCGGCTACGGCTATGACGAGGTGGCCGGGGTCGTCGGGCGTGGCGAGGCGGCCTGCCGTCAGCTGGGCTACCGGGCGCGCAAGCACGTCGGCGAGCATCAGCGCCGGTTCGACGCGTCCCGCCGCGAGGGCGCCGAACTCGCCGCGCGGTTCTTCGCGGCGGCCGGCGACGGCGACCTGGACGGGCTGGTCTCGATGCTGGCGGCCGACGCCGTCGTGACCGGTGACAGCGGCGGCGCCCGGCCGTCCTGGCCGCGACCGATCACCGGGCGGGACCGGGTCGCCAGGCTGATGGTGGGCGTGGGCCGTCAGATGCAGGAGGCGGGCGCGATGATCACGCTGACCGCGGTCAACGGCCAGCCGGGCGCGATGTTCGCCGACCAGGCCGGCGCTCTGATCAGCGTGATGGCGCTGGAGATCGCCGACGGCCAGGTTGTCGGGGTGCGCGCCGTGATCAGCAGGGACAAGCTGCGCCACCTCGGCCCGCTTGCCGACATCCCGGCGCTGCGAGAGCAGGTGCGAGGCCGAGTCATCCCTGATGGGTGATCCGCCGCGCTGCGCGGTGGCGTATCACTGACGGTAAGCGCACGACGCACCAACACAAGGGGTGGGATTCAGATGAGCGTGCTGGTCAACGTCAAGTTCCAGGGCGACACCGCCAAGTTCCGGCAGTCGCTGGCCGGCCAGGCGAGCGAGTTCGAGAAGTGGAGCAATCTGAGCCGCGCGTCAGGTTGCGTCCACCACAGGTTCGGGATCGGTGACGGATTCGTCGTGGTCGAAGACGAATGGGAGAGCGTCGAAGACTTCGAGCAGTTCTTCGCCAACCCCGAGCTTCAGGCCTTCATCGGCCAGACGGGTGCGGCCCCGGCCATGCCCGAGGTCACGTTCTCGGAGGCCGTTGCCTCCTCTGACCAGTTCTGACGCCGACTGTCACGGTGACGGGGACGCGGTCGGGCTGGCCCCGGGTGTCACCTGCTGGAGCGCCTGGCCATCGGCGAGCGCGATCGCCAGTTCGCCCGCGACGGTCGGATGGAACGGCGCGCGGCCGTGCAAACCCTGGACGTAGGGGTCGGGATCGCAGAGCGCGTGGCCGGTGAAGTCCGGCCGGACCGCGATCAGCCCGGTCGCCTTCGCGCCGTCGGCCAGGACGCTGTTGAGCGCGTCGAGCAGCCCGGTCAGTGACTTCTCCTTGGCCGGCGTCAGGCCCACTCCGTCCAGGCAATGCTCGCTGGTGTCGAACGGGTTGTAGTACAGGTTCACCAGGACGGCCGGGTGGGACGGCAGGGCCGCCAGCCGCCGCAGCAACTGGTAGTAGCCGACAGTGAACGTCGCGAGCTGTTGCTGGAAGTAGGCGGTCGCGGGCCGGTCGTCGCAGGTCGTCGTGATCGTGCAGAGGCGGAGCAGCGCCGACCAGCCGAGGTCGTCGGCGCCGATGCTCACGATCACGTACGCGGCGCGGGTGGCCCGTTTCGCCACCGCGAACTGCGCAGGCGCGGTTGCCGTCGGCAGGCCCTCCGGGCCGAGAATGCCGACCGGAATGGTCGCGCCGCTGCAGGCCAGGTTCAGCACCCGCCAGTTGTTGATCTCGCCGAGGTCGACGGCGTAGCTGGCGGCGCTGCGCTGGCAGGCTCGGTCGAGCCTGCTGGGACGGGCCGGCCTGGGGTCGCCGAGTCCGGCCGCGGTGGAATCGCCCATGACCACGACCTGCACCTGCGGGGCCGGCGGCCCCGGCGCCCTGGCCACATCGGGCAGCGGCGCGGTCCCGGCCAGGGCGGTGATCGAGGTGACGTGCCGCAACCGCGCCGGGGCGGTGTAGGCCGTCACCATGATGCCGCCGACGTTCACGGCCTCCGCGAACGCCAGCATCGCGGCCACCAGGACCGCGGTTCGTCGGGCGGTCAGCCGCAGCCAGCCGGCGATGGCGCCGGCCAGCAGCAGTGCGCAGCCCGCGGTGATCGCGATCTCCCAGGCGAAGTACCGCTTCCATCCCGAAGCGAGCGCCTGGCCGATGACGCGCTCCGGGCTCGGCCCGTGCGGCGCGAACACCGTGGCCAACTGGCTGTCCAGCGTGATCTGGGTGAGCGCGAGCCGAGGCCGCACCGGGCCGGCGAACCGCAAAGTGGTCGGCAGCCGCTGCCCGAACAGGTCAAGCTCGCCAGGACCTGACAGGCTGAGCGAGGGCGCGGCCGCCCCGACGCTCACCGTCTGCCCGGCAAGCGAGACCCGCTGCATCGGCGTGACGAGCAGGGCCACCGAGATCGCCAGCGCTGCCACCAGCACTGCCGCCGCGGCCCACGCCAGCCTGACGTGGACCCGGCGTGCGAAGCTCCTCATGCCCAAGCCATTGTCGTGCCCTCATTTCGGCCGCGGAATCCTGCGCCGCGGACTCCCGGGTAGGTCGATCAGGCCTGCAAGGCCAGGTCGATCAGGTTTGCCAGGCCAGGCAGCAGGCCCTGGGCCGTGGTCAGGTCGGTATCGAGCGCGCGGTCGGCCGTTCCGGTCGGCAACCGCTGGGCGGCCAGGCCGAACGCGGCGGCAAGGCCAGGCCGCGCAGGGGTGAGCCCGCGCAGCCGCAGCGCCCGGACTGCGGCGACTAGCTCGCAGGCCAGCACGATCCGGTACGCGTCGGCGACGTCGGTGCTGGCCCTGGCCGACTGGGTGGAGAAGCCGGCGTGCTCCTCCACCCCCCGCGACAGGACCGCGCTGCCGAGCGCGGCGGGGGCGGCCAGCCTGCGGATGTCGGCGATTGCCGAGTGCGCCACGTACTCCAGGATCATGATGCCCGAGCTAGGCGGCGGATCGGTGGCCAGGAACGGGGCCAGGCCGGTGAACGCAGGCTCCACCAGCGTCCCGAGCCTGGCGGCCGACAGCGCCGCAGTCTGGAACAGCGCGGCTCTGACGGCGTCCAGGGCTAGGCCCACGTAGGCCGTGTGAAAGTTGCCGTTGTGCCACACCGTTCCGCCGGCGACGTCGACCAGCGGATTCTCGCCCGCGGCATTCAGTTCGGCGGTCACCGCGAGGTCGGCGAGCCGCACCGCGTCCACGGCGGGCCCGTGCACCTGCGGCAGGGCCCGGTATCCGTACGGGTCCTGGATCCGTCCGGCCGGCTCGTTTCCGACCAGATCCCTGAGCGCGGCGGCCACCGCGCGCTGGCCCGGGTAGCGTCTGGCCTCGTGCACGGCGGCCGCGTACGGCTCAGCGGAGCCGCTGACCGCGCAGTGCGACAGCGCGGCGATGACGACGGCGGCTCGCAGCAGCCCGGCGAGATCGAAGCAGGCCAGCGCGGCCTCGCCCACGGTGGCAGCGTTGCTCGACAAGAAGGCGAGCGCGTCGGCCGACGCCAGTGCGAACCGTGGCTGAGCGACCTGCGGGCCAGGCGGGCAGAGCCAGTCACGCTCGCCGAGCAGGCAAAGCGCCGCCACCGCGAGCGCGGTGAGGTCACCGGTGCCGATCGCGCCATACCGCGGCACGGGCACCGACAACCCCGCGTTGACGCCGTCGAGCAGCGGGCCGAGCACACCGGGATCCACACCAGAGCCCCCGGCCGCGATCTGGTTCGCCCGGACGACCAGCATCGCCCTGCTCGCCTCGGCCGCGATCAGCGGGCCGCTCCCGCCGGCGTGGCTGCGCAGCAGCCGGAAGCCGTGCTCGCCGCTTTCGGCGGCCGAGACCGGCTGGTCGCGGTTGGCCCCGACGCCAGTCGTCCGGCCGTAGACCTCCCGCCGCGCGGCCACCTCGGCGGCGGTGCGCGCGGCGGCCGCGGCTCGCTCCAGGCCGTCGGCCGTCATTTTCGCCGAGGCTGCGCCGCGAGCCACGTCGCTGACCTGACCGCAGGTCATCGCCGTGCCGTCGAGCAAGACCACCGGCCTGGCCAACCCGCAACACCCCCGATGCTCAGCGGCCCGACGGTTCGGCCACGGTGCGAAAGTACATCGCCGGCGTCATTCCGGTCTCCCGGCGGAACGCCGCGACGAATGCGCTCGGCGACTCGTAGCCGACCATACGCGCGACCTTGCCCACCGGCTCGCCCGCGGCCAGCGCGGGGATCGCCGCCTGCAGCCTGAGCAGCCCGCGCCAGCGGCCGAACGGAAGCACGGCATCGAAGCCACGGGCCAGGGTCCGGGCGCTGGCGCCGACGTGCCGGCCCCACTCGGCCAGCGTGCGCCCATCCGCCGGGTCGGCGGCCAGCGCCTCGGCCACCTGCCTCGCCCGCGGCTCGGTCGGCATCGGCACGTTGATCGTCGTCATGGCCACCGGCTGCAGCAGGTCGACCAGCATGGTCTCGGCATGCGCTCGCCGGCCGGCGGTCAGGCCGGGGTCCTCCAGGTAGCTGATGAGTTCGGCCAGCAGCGGGCTGGCCGCGACCGGGGTGAAGTCCGGCCAGTCGATCGGGCAGAGCCCTGGCCTGATGTACAAGGTCCGCATCATGGCCGTGCCGGCCGAGAGCGTCTCGTGCCGCAGGCCGGCCGGGATCCACAGCGCCCGGGACGGCGGCAGCACCCAGGTCGCCCCGTCCGTCCTGACCGTCAGAACTCCACTAGCCGCCCAGGCAAGCTGATGATCGGGATGCGTGTGCCAATCGAAGACCAGGCCGGCGGGCATCGGAAAGGTGACCACGATGACGGCAGCGCCCTGACCGCTCTCGGCTCCCGGCCCGCCGGCGGCATGTTGTCCATCCCGCGACACGAGATGGCAGCCTACGCCCTTGGGCAGGCGCGCCTGCGTCCGTAGCGTCGGGACCATGAACGAAAACCATGCGAGAGTGTGCCCGAGCCCGGAGTGGGCGGCGCACATGCAGAACGACATCCTGCCGTCCCTGATCGAGCACGCTGACCTCGGCGACGAGATGCTCGAGATCGGGCCGGGACCCGGCGCGGCCACCGAGTGGCTGCGGCATCAGGTGAAGAAGCTAACCGTGCTCGAGATCGAGGCCGAGGCGGCGGCGAAGCTGGCCGAGCGATTTCCCGACGTCGAGGTCGTGATCGGCGACGCGACGGCGCTGACCTACCCCGACGCGAGCTTCGATTCGGTCGGCTCCTTCACGATGCTGCATCACGTGCCCACGCTGGCGCTGCAGAACAAGATCCTCGCCGAGGCGTTCCGGGTGCTGCGGCCCGGCGGCGTGCTGATCGGATCGGACAGCCTGGCGAGCAATGACCTGCATCATTTCCACGAGGGCGACACGTACAACCCGGTCGAGCCCGCCGCGGTCCTGACCAGGCTGCAGACCGTGGGCTTCGACCGGCTGACGATCATGGTCGACGGACGGCTGAAGTTCATCGCGCACAAGCCGGCCGGATCGCAGGATGCGGCATGAGCAGGGACCTGCCGAGCGCGATCGTCGGCTTGCTCGGCTTCGCGGCGGCCGAGGAACAGGTGCTGCTGGCGGCCGCGCCGTCCGCCGAAGCCGGCAACGCGCGGAACTGGGCCGCGGTGCCGGTGGTCGCGCACAACACCGAGTTCAAGGCCCAGCAGGTGCACCGGCTGCAGGCGATCGCCCACGGCCGGGTGCCCGAAGACTTCGCCGAGGTCGACCACTCCTCCGACCAGGTGTACGCGAGCTATGCCGGCCAGCCGGCCAGCCAGGTTGCGGCGGACAGCAACCGGATAACCGGCGACCTGATCGCGGGGCTGACGTCGGTCAGCGCGGACGACCTGTTCGACCCGTCGAGGAACCCGTGGCTCAAGGGACGACAGCTCTGGCTGCAGATCGTCGTCCGCGGATTCTGGCATCCGGCCGGCCACCTGTCCGACTACTACCTCGGGCACGGTCAGCACGACCGTGCGGTCGCGTTGACCGCCCACGGCCTGGCGACGGCGAGCTACCTCGGAGTGCCCGACGAGGCACGCGGGATGGCGGCCTACAACCTGGCCTGCGCCCAGGCGCAGGCCGGGCTGCTCGACGATGCCGCGGCGAGCGCGGCCGAAGCCGTCTCGCTGAATCCCGGCCTGCGCGCCAAGATCGGCACCGAGCCCGACCTGGCCGCACTCCGCGACGCCGGGTTTGTGCTGGCATGATGGCCGCGTGGCGGCGTACGCGGAGTTCGCGGGGTTCTATGACCAGGTGATGGGCGACCGGGCGGCTGACATCGACCAGGTGCGGCAGCAGGTCAGGCGGCATCACCCGGCCGCCGCATCGCTGCTCGAGTTGGGCTGCGGCACGGGTGCCGTACTCGCCGGGATGACCCCCGAGCTTTCCGTTACTGGTATCGATCTTTCTGCCGAGATGCTGAGCGTGGCAGCTCGCAGCGTGCCGGCCGCCCGCCTGGTCAGGGCTGACATGACCGAGTTCGCGCTCGGCAGCCGATTCGACGTCGTGATCTGCGTCTTCGACACGCTGAACCATGTGCCGCGGCTTGATGCCTGGCGGGCGATGTTCGAGCGAGTGCATGAGCACCTGAACGCCGACGGCCTGTTCGTCTTCGACGTGAACACCACGGGGCGGCTACGCAGGCTCTGGCAGGGACCGCCGTTCGCGACGGACTTCGGCCAGAACACGGTGATCATGGACGTCCTGCCCGGCGGGCGAGGCGAGGGCGGGGATGGCGAGCTGTCGCTGTGGACGGTCCGGATCTTCGAGCGGGCCGGCGACGACATGTTCCGGCTGCACCGGGAGACCATTCCCGAACTCGCCGTTCCGCTCGCCACAATCCGTGCGGCGCTGGCCGGGCATTTCGACCTGCTCGAGGAGACAGACCTGGACGGCGGCGAGGTCAGCGACGAATCGAACCGGGTCTTCTTTACCTTCCGGCACCGCGGCCCGATCTAGCTCGGGCGGCTGCCCGGCCTTCGTTCTGCTTACTCGCCAACCAGCCGGCCGGGTGTCGCCCAGGCCCGGCCGGCTGGCAGCTTGGCGTGACGACGGGACAGTCGTCACCAGCATGACGGTTGGCCGGCCTGGCAAGTTCCCGGCCGAATGTTCGCGCGCGGTGGCGGGCGACGCGGCCAGGCTGGTACTCGCCGGCGGCGGACCGCTAACGGTCTGCCTTGCTAACGTGGCTGCCATGTCGAATGACCTGCCCGACTTGCGGGCATCGCACGCGGATCGCGACCGCGTTGTGGATGCGCTGCGGGTCGCCGGCGGTGACGGCCGGCTCAGCGCCGAGGAACTCGACACCCGGCTGGAGAGCGCGCTGACAGCGCGGACGTTCGGCGAGTTGGCCGAGCTCACAGCCGACCTGCCGATCGCGCCAGGAGCCGACGGCAAGGACGTACTCGTGGTCGAGCAACACGGCGGCAGGTACGTGCGGGAGGGGCGCTGGTCGGTACCCCCGCGCATCGAACTTCGCACGCAAGAGTGCCGAATCACCCTCGACTTCACCCATGCGGTGATCACCGCGAATGTACTGCGAATCGAAGCGGACATGGTGCACGGCAAGCTGTTCATTGTCAGCTCGCCGGGCATCGTGATCGACACCGACGGGCTCAACCTCACCTACTCCAAGCTCAAGCTCGGCTCCAAGAACGCCGCCGCCGATCCCCGTCTCCGCATCGAGCTCGCCGGAAAGCTGCGGCACGCGAAAGTCATTGAGCAGCGGCCGTGACCTCGAGTCCCCGATTGCCGCCGGGCGCCGCCGCACGTCACCGCCCGCGCGCAGACGCGGTCAGGCGGGCTGCCACAGTTCGACCCGGTTGCCCTCCGGATCGGTGACCCAGCCGAATCGGCCGACGCCCTCCATGTCCTGCGTCTCGGTAGCCACTTCCGCTCCCTTGGCGCGCAACTGCGCGAGCATCGCATCCAGATCGGGGACCCGGAAGTTGAGCATGGCCTGCTGGGCGCGGGACCCGAAGTAGTCGGTCTCGGACTCGAACGTCGCGAACACCGTCAGCCCCTCTCCCTGCCGCCAGAGGCCGTAGTCATCGGCGTCCAGGCCCAGGCAATCGCGATACCAAGCGCCCAGGCCCGCCGGGTCGGCGGCCCGCATGAAGTAGCCACCAATGCCAAGCACACGTTCCATGCCGCCATCTTGCCAGGACGGCGATCCAGTGGGCTGGCACCACGCCATTGCCCGCAGCACTTACCGTCTCAATGGCGGGAAACATTAGCGTGTCGCTTCGGTAATTGTCGGAGGGTGGTGCTAGTCTTTCGAGTAGTTGTTCGAGCGGGATTTGGCACCCGGGGCTGGTTCCCGGGGGTGATGTGAATGGGTTCCCGGCCCGGCCGTTCTGAAGGCTGAGCGGCCGGATGTTTCCCGCCCGAATTACGCCGTGACCGCAGCGCGCGGCGTTCCCAGTGTGCTTAGCCCGGCAGTTGGCGTGCATGGTGGAGGAGGTGAGCCAGGTGTCTGTCCCCGATCAGCAGCCCGCGAGCGGCCCCGGCGTGCCGGGCGGCGGGACGGGCCGGTGGTTCGCGCCGCTGGCCGGCCCGGCCAGCCCGGGCCCAGGCCCGGTTCCGCCGTCAGCTCCGGGCCAGGCCGCCGTTCCTGGATCGTCTGGCATCGCGGCCGAGCGGCCGACCCAGCTGGGGCGGCCGAACCGTGCCGGCCGTTGGCCCCCGGCCCGTCCCCGGGCGCGCCGTCGTCGCCGGGCGAGGCGATCGCGATGATGCTGACCGCCCTGAGCTGGCTGGCCGGGGCTGATCTGGCGTCGGCGCCGTCCGCGACGCAAGCGGAGTGCCTGCGGGGGCTGGAGCGCGCCCAGTCCGCGCACGCGGCGGCCCGGGCGAACGCCCTGCGCGCGTTTACCGTCCAGGGCGGTTACGAGGACGACGGCGCAGGGGTCACCGAGGACGTGGCTGACCTGGCAGACCAGGATCACCCGGCCCGCGGCGAACGCGGCGCTGAGCTCGATGCGGACCCTCGCCGACCATCGCGGCGGTCGCCGCGGCGCTCGCCGCGGCAGACATCTCGGTGTCGTGGGCGCGGCAGGTCACGGCGTGGACCGAGATGCTGCCCGAGGAGTGCCGCGATGACGCGGACGTGATCTTGCTGGCGGCGGCGCGGGGCGGCGCGGATCTGGCCGGGCTGTCCGAGCTGTTCGAGGAGATCCGCCGCCGGACCGCCCGCCCCGACCGCGACCCAGATGACGGGTTCGAGGACCGGGCGCTGCGGCTGGTGACCACGCTGGGCGGGGCCGGGCGGCTGTACGGTGACCTGACCCCGCGGGCCGCGGCGGCGCTGCAGGCGGTGCTGGACACTTTGGGCAAGAAACACGGCCCGGAGGACACCCGCAGCCAGGCCCAGCGCCATCACGACGCCCTGGAGGAAGGGTGCCTGCGGCTGCTGGGGTCCCGGTGCCTGCCCGACCGGGCCGGGCAGCCGGTCCAGCTGCAGCTGCACGCCGGCCTCGCCGACCTGCTCAACGGCACCGGACCCCAGCCCGGCCACGGCGAGCCCGGCGCGGCGGTGCCGTGGCCGGCGGCCGGGCCCGGCGATGACTGCGACGCCCAGATCGCCCCCATCGTCACCGGGCGCCTCGACCACGACCTCCTCGGCTCCCTCGCCGCCCGGCTCACCCGCCCCGGCGGCCCGTGGGCCCAGACCGATCCCGCCCCCGCCGGAGCGGGCTGCGGCCGCCCCGGCTGCGGCACGGGCGGCGGGCCCGGGCGGGCCGCCGCCCGGGAGCTGATCGCCCGCCACGCCGTCGCCCTGCTCTCCGGCCCGTCCGGCCTCGCCGCCTGGCTCCGCACCGGCACCCTGCCCCCGCCCGCCGCCTCGGTCAGCCTGCCCCTCGACATCGGCGCGGTCACCGACCTCATCCCCGCCCACCTGCGCCGCGCGATCATCACCCGCGACCGGCACTGCGCCGCCCCCGGCTGCGACACCCCGCCCGCCGCCTGCCACGTCCACCACATCATCCCCCGCAGCCAAGGCGGCACCACCAGCCTCACCAACTGCCTCTTGCTCTGTTCCTTTCACCACCTGATCCTCATCCACCGCTGGGGCTGGACCATCACCCTGCACCCCGACGGCACTACCACCATCACCAGCCCCCACGGCCGCACCCTGCACAGCCACAGCCCCCCACCCGCCACCGCCGCCTGACCGCGGGCGGGCCATCACAGGCGCGTGGCGCGGGCCTGCAGGTTTGCTGCCGTGGTCGCGGATTATGCCCACTAGCCAGGGTCTTCGCACGCCGTAGTGTGGGCATGTGTCCCCATATCCGCTCGGTTACGCGAGACTTGGCCGATGACTTCCGAACCGGCCAGTCAGCCAGGCCAGGGCGCCGAGATCTGGATCATCTGCGGCAACTCGTGCGCTGGCAAGACGACGACAGCCCGCCTGCTCGCGCAACGACTCCCGCCCGCCGCGCACGTCGACGGCGACGACATGCAACGACTGATCGTGTCTGGCTGCAGGTGGGCGGTTCCCAGCGACACCGACCCAGACACCGGGCGCCTGAATGGCGAGGCGGGCCTGCAGTATGCGCTGCGCATCCGCAACGCGTGTCTCATCGCCGCCGCGTTCGCGGATGCCGGAATCACGGCCATCGTCACTGATTCGATCGTCAACGAAGGCTTCGAGGCGCTAACACAGGTCCTGGGCGGCCGGCCGGTCAACTTCGTCATGCTCCGACCGTCTGTAGCGGTGCTACGACAACGCGGGATTGACCGACTGCCCGAAGAAGCCGCGTATCTAGCCGACCGCTATGGCGACGCTGATCACCCCGAGGCCGCGACGTTCGCTGCCCAAGTCCAAGCCGCAGCCGACGGCCGGCCGGTCAACGAGTTTGAGGAGGTCATCGAGCGAGGCTTCGACCGACTGCCGGACGTCGGACTCCGGGTTGATCCCAGTGGCCTTGATCCGGAAGGTGTCGTGGACCTTCTGCTGGACCGTAAGGCTGAAACTGCCTGGACTGGTAGACATCGGATCAAACTGACTGCGCCTTATCTCGAGCAGGAGGCGATGACGGACATGATCTCATCGCTGCGGTCGTGGCCGACATCGTGCTCTGAGGACTCGCTGACGTGGAGGGTAGCGTCCGGCAGTTCGCGCGCGAGGCGGCGCGCGATGGCGATCGGCCCGTTGGTGTCACGGGTGCCATGCCACAGGTGTACCGGTGTTCTGATCTCGCTGAGCGGGAACGGCCACGGGGGTCTGCTCAGGGCGAGCTCCTGCACGGCGCCCCGCGTCCCTTGCCGGAGCGCGTCATAGACGGCTTCGAATTCGATCCGCAGGTCGGCGTGCTTGGCCTCCGGGGCGGCGGCCATCTCTCGGCGCAAAGAACGCTCCCGCCTTGCCGGGCTCGCCAGCGACCACCTCATCATCGTCAACGGGACCGCGTTGAGTGCCGGCGCGTTCCTGGCCAGCCAGCCATAGAACCGGATCCTCGCCTGCTGGCCCGCTCGCTCCGACGAGTCCGCCGGCGCGCCCGCTGCCGCAATGAGGGCGACAACGCTCACCCTGCCTGCCAGCCGGAGGGCGGCGGCGAGCGTGTGCGGACCACCGCCGGACTCAGCCGCCAGCGCGAACCTGTCCAGGCTGAGATTGCCAGCCAGCGCGGCCAGGTCATCTCCCCAGCTGGTCAGGCTGCGCTGCCGGTGGTAATCGGAGCCGCCGTAACCTGGCTTATCCGGCGAGATCCAGCGCAGGCCGGAGGCCCGTGCGGCCTCGTCATAGCTGCCCCCGCGCAGGCCCGACACCGGCGTCCCCGACGTGAAGATGACCGGTGACCCGCCCAGGTCACCGAACTCGTGCCAGCTCAGCCGCCTGCCGTCAGAAAGGGTCATCACACCAGCTGTCATCCGTACATCATGACGCTGGCCGAAGCCACCACGCCATGCACCGAACGGCCTTCTGTCTCAGGTCATATCGCTTCTAGTCGCAGCTCCGTCACCAAGTCCGGCGGCAGGCCGTGGGTCTCGTGCAGGTACCTGAGATCCTGCTCGGTCAGCGGCCGGTCAGGCGCGAACCGCGAGAGCACCTTGTGCCCGCGGTCAAGCAGCTCGCCGAACCGGCGTTCCTCGTCGCGGAGGACGTGACGGACCGAGCCGCCGTCGCTGCCCTGCCCGAACTGCGTCAGCGTGTGCTCGATCAACCTCGGCGGCAGTTCGTCGAGCGACCTGCTGCGGTCCTGTTGCCACAAGTTCGTGAGACCGCGCCGCAGCAGCCGCCGCAGAACGTAGCCACGGCCGCTATTCGACGGCCGGACGCCGTCGCCGATGATCACGACGCTCGCCCGGAGATGATCGGCGAGCAGGCGTATCGACCGCTGGTCGGGCTGCCAGAGCCCGGGCAGCGTGCTCATCCAGGGCTCGAAGACGTCGCAGCCGTACACGGACCGGGTGCCCTGCAGGGCCATGAGCAGCCGTTCCAGGCCCATGCCGGTATCCACACTGCGCTGCCGCAGCGGCTCTAGGCTGCCGTCCTCGTGCCGCCGGTAGCGCATCGTGACGTGATTCCACAACTCCATCCAGCGCTCGTCGGTACCCGGCGTGCCCTGCGGCGGGCCCGTGCCGGTCCAGACGAAGATCTCCGAGTCCGGGCCGCACGGACCGGTCGGCCCGTTCGACCACCAGTTGTCGTGCGTGGTCAGCTCGACCGGCAATCCAAGCTCGTCCCAGGTGCGCTGCGCGTCCTCGTCCGCGCCGACCTGCCCGTCGCCGCCGAAGACAGTCGCGTGCAGCCGGCTCGAGTCGATGCCGTAGCAGTTCACGAGCAGGTCAAAGCCCCACCGCAGGCTCTGGGTGCCCGCGTAGTCGCCCAGCGACCACGACCCGAGCATCTGGAACACCGACAGGTGCCGGTCATCGCCGACATCGTCAAGATCGGTCGTACGCAGGCAGCGTTGCACTCCGGTCAGCCGCAGGCCCTGCGGATGCGGCTCACCTTCCAAATACCTCGTCAGCGGGTGCATGCCCGCGGTGGTGAAAAGGACGGGATCCCCGTCGGGCGGTACCAGCGAGCTGCCCGTGAGCAGCTGATGGCCTCGCTCGCCGAAGAAGCCAAGGAAGCGTCGGGTCGTCTCGGTCACGTTCATAGCTGTCCCTTTCCTGAAGCCGGAAAGGGACAGCTGGCACGACCGTGAGTTCGTGATGACGCGCCGGCGAACCGTTTCCGGTCGCCAGCGTGTGTGGAATTGAGGTCAGGCGGCGGCGGCCGGCGAGCTGAGAGCTCGCGCGGCCACTCGGTTATGGCTGATCCTCATGACGCCACTGTAGGCAATGCACCGGCGCCCGGCCAACGCATTTCCCTGGCGGTGGCCATCCTGATCTGCCCGACAAGCAGTCACGAAGAGGAGCCCCGAACCTCAGGCGCCAGAGACAGCTCCACTTGGATCCAGGAGGGACCTCAAGTAATCCTCCATCTTGTCCCAGCTGTCTTCCTGGCCGTCGGTCTTGGTCATGTGGTCACGGCCGGCTTGGTCACGGAACGCGAGGTTCATCTTCACCTTCGTCACTCCGTCAGTCTCCTGCAGGTCTACCGTTTCGACCGCCTCCGCATCCGGCCAGCCCTCGAACATCCACGTGTCGACGATCCGGCTCGGCCGCTCGATCTCCAAGTAGGTTCCGCGAAACGAGCACTCGGTTCCGTCGGGGGTCACGAAGACCATGTGGTACTTGCCGCCAACGCGCAGGTCGATCGAGCAAACCGTCATCTTGTCCTCAAATGGCGCGAACCAGTTGCGGACATGCTCCGGCTGCGTCAGTACGTCGAAGACGAGTTCGATCGGGGCGTCGAACTCGCGAGTTGTGAGAATCTCGAGAGCACTCGGATATTCGTTGACTGCCGACCCATGCCGATGCGTTGTCACTGCCGCTCTCCTTGTCGTTGTAGCTCGGTGAGGTAGTCGTTCATCCGGTCCAGTCGGTCGTTCATCGCCTGCTCGTACTTGGCTACCCAGTCGTGCAACGGCCGAAGTTGCGCAGGTTCCAGGCGGTAAAACCGGTGCCGCCCGTCTGCGCGGCACGTGACGAGTCCCACCTCACTGAGCACCCGTAGGTGTTTGGAAACCTGGGGCTGGGACATCGTGAGGTCGTTCACGATCGCCCCTACCGCCTTCTCGCCTGTGATCAGCGCGTCCAGGACTTCTCGCCGATGCCTATCGGCAAGCGCGTTGAAGACGTCCGACGTCGTTGAAGCTCTGGCCACTGCTTAAATATATTCCGCTATCGGCATGTGTCAAGCCTTCCGTGATAACGGAAGCCCACTGGTTGACTGTGGCCACGCTCCGCGCTGTCCGGCTTGGTAACACCGCCGGGCGGCTAACCTTCACCGGTCCTGAGCAGGACGACCACCGACCGGGCGGCGACGGGCAGGTTCAGGTCGCCGCCCGCCGGCTGACCCTCCCGCTCGGGTTCGGCCGTGTCGATAATCAGTTGCCACGACTCGCCCCACTGCTTGGGCAGCGTCCAGTCGATCGGCTCATGATGACCGTTGAACAGCAGCAGCAGCGAGTCATCGGTGACCCGCTGGCCGCGCCGGTTCCGGTCGGTGATTGCCTCACCATTCAGGAACACCCCGACCGAGCCGGTCCCTGAGCCCCAGTCGTCGTCGGTCATCTCGCCGCCGTCCGGCCGGCACCAGCCCAGGTCGAGCGAGCCGCGGATGGGCACGCCCTGGAACCAGCGCCGGCGACGCAGCACGGGATGCTCGCGCCGCAGCGCGATCAGCCGCCTGGTGAACCCGAGCAGCGCCTCGTCCTGGTGCTCCCAGTCCATCCAGGAGATCTCGTTGTCCTGGCAATACGCGTTGTTGTTGCCGGCCTGGGTGCGGCCAGACTCGTCACCGCCCAGCAGCATCGTGACCCCCTGCGACAGCACCAGGGTGGCGAGGAAGTTGCGCTGCTGCCTGTGCCGCAGCGCCAGCACATCCTGGTTGTCGGTGTCGCCCTCGGCCCCGCAGTTCCACGACCGGTTGTGGTTCTCGCCGTCGGCGTTGTCCTCGCCGTTGGCCTCGTTGTGCTTGGAGTTGTAGGAGACCAGGTCGCGCAGCGTGAATCCGTCGTGCGCGGTGACGAAGTTGACGCTCGCGGCGGGATGGCGGGCATCGGCCTGATACAGGTCGGAACTGCCGGTCAGCCGGGAGGCGAATTCGCCGAGCGTGGCGGGCTCGCCCCGCCAGAAGTCGCGGACGGTGTCGCGGTAACGGCCGTTCCACTCCGACCACAGCGCGGGGAAGTTGCCGACCTGATACCCGCCCTCGCCGACGTCCCAGGGCTCGGCGATGAGCTTGACCTGGGACACGACCGGATCCTGCTGGATCAGGTCGAAGAACACCGACAGTCGGTCCACCTCGTGGAACTGGCGGGCCAGGCTGGCAGCCAGGTCGAACCGGAACCCATCGACGTGCATCTCGGTCACCCAGTACCGCAGCGAATCCATGATCAGCTGCAGGGTGTGCGGGTGGCGGACGTTGAGGCTGTTGCCCGTCCCCGTGGTGTCGTAGTAGAACTGCGGCGCGTCCGGGACCAGTCGGTAGTAGGCCGCGTTGTCGATGCCCTTCATCGACAGCACCGGTCCGAGGTGGTTGCCCTCCGCCGTGTGGTTGTAGACGACGTCGAGTATCACCTCGATGCCAGCCGCGTGCAGCGTTCGCACCATCGCCTTGAACTCCGAAACCTGCTCGCCGCGCTGGCCTGCGGCTGCGTAGGCATTGTGCGGAGCGAGAAACCCGATCG
The DNA here is from genome assembly GCA_963720595.1 of uncultured Actinomycetota bacterium. GTDB lineage: Bacteria > Actinomycetota > Actinomycetes > Streptosporangiales > Streptosporangiaceae > Chersky-822. Next base: position 431,429 of record CAVRFY010000003.1, read on the forward strand.
AGTTGTAGCCCCAGTAGTTCCGCAGCCCGCGCTCGACCAGGTGCGCGTCGTGCACGAACTGATGCACCGGCATCAGTTCGACCGCCGTGACGCCCAGGCCGGCCAGGTACTCGATCGCCGCCGGATGGGCCAGGCCCGCGTAGCTGCCTCGCTGCGCCGCCGGAACGTCGGGGTGCCGGGCGGTGAATCCCTTGACGTGCACCTCGTAGATCACCGACTCGTTCAGCGGGATGTCGGGCGGCCGGTCGTTGCCCCAGTCGAAGTACGGGTTGTGCACGACAGACCTGGGCACGTGCGGGGCGCTGTCCTCGTCGTTGCGTGAAGTCTCGTCGCCGAAGTTGTAAGGGAAGCAGGCCGGCGCCCAGTCGACGGCACCCTCGATGGCCTTTGCATAGGGGTCGAGCAGCAGCTTGGCCGGGTTGCAGCGCAGGCCGCGCTCCGGGTCCCATGGCCCGTGCACCCGGTAGCCGTACCGCTGGCCGGGCACGATCGAGGGCAGGTAAGCATGCCAGCAGGACGCGTCGATCTCCTCGAGCGGCAGCCGCTGCTCGTTGCCGTCCTGATCGAACAGGCACAACTCGACCTGGTCGGTGATCTCGGAGAACAGCGAGAAGTTGGTTCCCGCACCGTCGTAGGACGCGCCGAGCGGGTACGGACGGCCCGGCCAGGCTTCGATGACGTCGGTCATTCCGCTCCTCTCCCGGGCGGTGACAACGGCGGTGACACCGGCGGTGGCACCAGAGATAGCTGCCCGGATACGAGCGGAAGATACCTGGCCGGCTCGCGAAGGCCGGGCGAGCCGACCTACGCGAGCGCGGGCTCTGGCCGTCAGTTACCGGCCCAGATGATGGGGTGATCGAAGTAGGGCGTCACGCTGTCGGCCTTCGACGGACCGTCGTTCCAGTGCACGCTCTGGATCGAGCCGCCGCCCGGCATCAGGTAGGCGAGGCAACTCTCATAGGTCTGGCCGTTCGTGAACGGCTTCGGCAGGGTCTTGAAGTCACAGCGCTGGAAGGTCCCCAGGAACGTGATGCTCTGCTGCTGCTGGCCCCGGTCGTCGATCGCCTCCAGCGTGATGGCCGGGTTGTCGGTGCCAGGCGGCGGAGCGCTGCCGAGTGCCTTGATCCTGACGGTCACGTAGTACGGCGTCGACTTGCGCTCGCTAGCGTTCAGCTGGACATTCTTGAAGTCGGCGATCGAGCCCTTCTGGATCGACTCCACAGCCACCTGGAGCTTGAGCCCCTGCTGCCCGCCCTGCGCGCTGTAGGTCGACGGCGGGACCCAGCGAACGGTCGCCACCTGGCCGAATCCGAGATGCGCGCCTGGCGGGGTCAGTCCGCCGGTCGCGGGCGGCGGCGCGGCCTGAGCCGGCGCTGACGTCGCCGGCGCTGACGTCGCAGGCGCTCCGCCCGAGGTGGCCGTGCCCGACCCGCCGCAGGCGGCCAGCGCGAGCCCTAGTAGTGCCGTCGCGGCCGGAACCGCGATCAATCGGCCAGACTTCATTGTGCTCTCCCATGCCCTCGTGATTTCCCTCCGATTGCACGGGCCGCGGGGCCGGGAGGTTCATGCCGAATACAGGAGAGGTTCACGCCGAATCAGGAAAGGTCGGCTCCTAGATGACCTGGGCGGGGTTCATCCCGGTACCGCCGGCGGCGTTGCTCGCGTAGGCCGCGAGCGCGAACCTGAGCACGTCGACGGCCTCTTCGCCGCTCCACAGCAGCGGGCCGGTGCCGGTGCGCAGCCAGCTGAGCCAGTGGCGGCCCGAGTCGCGGAAGCTGCTCGCCCAGTCGTCGTCGAGCGCGTGGTAGCCGCGCATCTCGCCGTCGGCATAGACCTCCAGGCTGGGCTGCTGGATGCCGCGGCCGGTACAGCGGTTGACCCGCGCGTAGCCCTTGTAGCCGGTGATTTCCCAGCGCTCGTCGTTGGTGTAGTAATCCGACCGCAGGTACATGTCCGGCGCCAGCGTGATGTCCCAGACGCCTCGCACACCGTTGACGTGCTCCCACGCGATCACCCCGGGAGCATCGATGTCGATTCCCGAACCGAACGAGGTCGTTCCGATCCAGGCCCGCACCTCGCCGATCGGGCCGAAGAGCCACAGTGCCGTCGCGAGCTTGTGCCAGCCGTCATCGAACACCATGATCCCGCGGCCGCGCTTGATCTGCTCGAGCTGCACCTCGAAGCTGCTCCACGGGACGTCCCAGCCGCCGTTGCCGGTCCCAACCATCTTCATGTGGTATCCGGAGACGGCGCCGATCTCCCCCGACTCAGCGACGGCCTTGAGCCGTCGCAGCGGCTCGTAGAACAGGTAGTTCTCCATCACCCGCAGGATCCGGCCGCTGGCCTTGGCCGCGTCCAGCATCCGCTGGGCGTCGACCAGGTCATTGCACATCGGTTTTTGCAGGTTGACGTGCCAGCCCCAGCCGAGCATCTCGGCCACGCCGTCGGCGTGCAGCGGGATGGGCAGCAGGACCTCGGCCGCGTCCACCGCGATGCCGCTCGCGGCGAGTTCGGCGGCCGACGAGAACATCGCTGCGTCCGGCCAGTCCGCCTGCCGCTGCGCACGGCGCTCCTCGCTCGGATCGACCAGCGCCACGACCTCGACATCGGGGTTGCCGCGGTAGCCGAGGACATTCAGGTCATAGATCCGGCCCAGGCCGATGAACGCCGCCCGGACCGGCCGGTCATAGGGCTCGAAGTCCACCGCGTCACGTCGCCGTTCTGGCGAGCTCATCGGCCCGCCGGAACTCGAGTTCCCTGGCGGCGACGCGCCCGCGATAGAGCGCGGCGTCCTTGAAATAGTGCTGCCGAAGCCGCCAGGGCGCCCGGTCGCCCTGCAGCGGCAGGGTGTGCCTGGACCGCTCGAAGTACCCAGAGCTCATCTCGATGAACGGCGTGGTGGCCAGGTCCGCAGACGGCAGCCGCGGGGTGACGACCGCGTAGCCGCTCTGCTTCATGTAATGCGCGAGCCTGGCGACCCAGGAGGAGACCAGATCGACCTTGAGAGTCCACGACGCGTTGGTGTACCCGAGGGCGAAGGCGAGGTTGGGCACCGAGTCGAGCATCATCCCCTTGTAGGCGACGCGCTGCGGGAGGCTCACCGGCTCGCCCGCCACCGTGAGATCGATGCCGCCGAGGGGCAGCAGGTTCAGCCCGGTCGCGGTGATGATTACGTCCGCGTCCAGGTGCTGGCCCGATCCCAGCCGGAGCCCGGCGGCGTCGAACGCCTCGATGGTGTCGGTCACCACGTCGGCCTTGCCCGACTTGATCGCCGCGAAGAAGTCGCCATCGGGCACCAGGCACATCCGCTGGTCCCACGGCTCGTAGGCCGGCCTGAAATGCGTATCCACGTCGTAGTCGGCGGGCAGCCGCTTGATCGCGCCCTGCCTGAGTATCGCGCGCGCCCTGGCCGGGTACTTGCGGCACAGGTTGTAGATCGCCGTTCCGATCCGCGCGTTCCACCAGCGCGCCACCAGGTAGGCACGGCGCTCGGGCAGGAGCTTGCGCACCAGGTCGGCGACGGGGTCCTGGCCGGGCAGCGACAGGATGTACGACGGCGACCGCTGGACCATCGTCACCTGGGCACCCGCCTCGGCGAGCGCCGGGACCATGGTGACGGCGGTCGCGCCGCTGCCGATCACGGCGACCCGCCGCCCAGCCAGGTCCAGGTCCTCCGGCCAGTCCTGCGGGTGCACGATCGGGCCGGCGAAGTCCTCCTGGCCGGGCCAGGTCGGCGTGTAGCCCTGGTCGTATCGGTAGTAGCCCGCGCACAGATAGAGGAAGCCGCAGGTGCGCGTGCTGCGGGGGGCATCGGCGTGCTCGAGGGTCACGGTCCAGCGGGCATCGGCGGCCGACCAGTCCGCCCCGATCACCTTGGTCTGGTAGCTGATCTGCTTGTCGACGCCGTACGCCGCGGCGGTCTCCCGCAGGTAGCGCAGGATGTCACCGCCGCCGGCGATCGCCTCGGCCTTGTCCCACGGCCGGAACGGGAACCCGAGCGTGAACATGTCGGAGTCGGACCTGACGCCGGGATACTTGAACAACTCCCAGGTGCCGCCGCTGACCGAGCGCGCCTCGACGATCGCGTACGACACCTCAGGAGCCAGCATCTGCAGGCGGCACGCGGCGCCGATGCCGGATAGGCCGGCGCCCACGATCAGCACGTCTACGTGGCCGGTCGCCGCGTCGGCGGAACCGGCGAAGGTTTCGTTCATCGTGCTCCCTGTCCGGTCTGCGGCAGATGCCACTTGGCGCGGCCTATCCCCGCACTTACACTGGCCGAACCCCAGCATAAGCCGGCGCGCGGCGACCTCAGGGAGCAAGCGGTCAAAGCGGTAAGGAGCGGACACATGGGCTCGATCGAGGTCCAGGGCACCTGCGCCGAGCGATTCGAGCCGGTCCGGGCCGCGCTGGCGGACAAGCTCGCCTCAGGTGACGAACTCGGCGCCTCCATCGCGATCGACATCGACGGCGAGACGGTCGTCGACATCTGGGGCGGCTTCCGTGACGAGGCCTGGGCGATCCCGTGGACGCGGGACACCATCACCAACGTCTGGTCGACAACGAAGACCGTCACGAACCTGGCGGCGCTGATGCTGGTCGACCGCGGCGAACTGGACGTCCAAGCCCCCGTCGCGACGTACTGGCCGGAGTTCGCGGCGGCGGGCAAACAGGACATTCAGGTACGACACGTCCTCTCGCACACCTCTGGTGTGTCGGGCTGGGATCAGCCCTTCATCACCGAGGACATGTACGACTGGGACAAGTCCACCGCTCAGCTTGCGGCGCAGGCGCCGTGGTGGCAGCCGGGTACGGCCTCTGGCTATCACGCGCTGAACCAGGGGCACCTCGTCGGCGAGATCCTGCGCCGGATTACCGGGAAGTCGCTTAAGCAGTTCGTCGCGGAGGAAATCGCCGGGCCGCTCGGCGCCGACTTCCAGATCGGCGCGGCCGAGCGCGACTGGGACAGGATCGCCGACGTCGTCCCGCCACCGCCGCTGCCGTTCGACATGGCCTCGATCGACCCGCTCAGCCCGGCGTTCAGGACGCTGACCGGCCCGCAGTGCGACGCGGCCTCCGCCAATACGCCCGGCTGGCGGAACGCCGACATGGGCGCGTGCAATGGGCACGGGAACGCACGCTCGGTCGCCCGCATCTTGTCGGCGATCACGCTCGGCGGCGCGGTGGACGGAGTCCGGCTGCTCGGCCCGGGGACCATCGACCTGATCTTCGACGAGCAGTCCCACGGCATCGACGTGGTGCTCGGCGTGCCGCTGCGGTTCGGTATCGGCTTCGGCCTGCCGAACGAGACGATTCCCTACCTGCCGAACGGGAGGCTCTGCTTCTGGGGCGGCTGGGGCGGTTCGGTCATCGCGATGGACCTCGACCGGCGCATGACGATCTCCTACATGATGAACAAGATGGGCTCGGGCATCCTCGGCTCGGATCGCAGCGAGGCCTACATCCGGGCGATCTACGGCTGCTGACTCCGCCGTGGATCGCCGGACCGCCACAATAGGTGGGTGATCTCCCGTGACCCCGGTGAGGCCGCCCGGATGCGCATCTCGGACGCGGACCGAGACCGGGCTGCCTCGGTACTCGGCAACGCCCTCGCCGAGGGTCGGCTGAGCGCGGACGAGCACTCGGAGCGGCTCGACGCGATCTTCGCCGCTAAGACGCATGCGGACATCGCGCCGCTGGTCAGCGATCTGCCAGGCGCGGCCGCGGCGCTCGAGGCCGCGCCGGTGCCGTACGGTGCGTCCCCGGCGCGCGGCGGCGGGCGCGTCGTCGCCGTCTTCGGCGGCGCGACGAGGAAGGGCCTGTGGCAGGTTCCCGCGGCGATGGCCGCGGTCAGCGTGTTCGGTGACATCGATCTCGACCTGAGGCAGGCATCGCTGCTGGGCGGCGGCGCCGGGATCAGGGTGACCACCGTCTTCGGCACGACGAGGATCACCGTCCCGCCCGAGATGCACGTGGTCGACGACGGCTGGGCCCTGTTCGGCGGCCGCGAGATCCCGCCGGACACCGAGGAGTCGGCCAAACCTGGCGCGCCGGTTCTCCGCGTCAGCGGCATCAGCCTCTTCGGCCTGACGACTGTCAGGCGCGAGCCGCGCGCGGCCGAGCACACGTAACGCGGTCACGTCACCAGGCGCAGGCCGCCGTCCACCGACACGCACTCGCCGGTGACGTACCTGGCGGTCAGCAGCCAGTCGCACACCTGCGCGACGTCGTCGGGCTCGCCGCTGCGGCGCAGCGGCGCCTGCTGCGTGACGACCTGCCTGACCTGATCCCAGTCGGCCGTCCACGGCGTATCGATCAGGCCGGGAGCGATGGCGTTGACCAGCACGTCAGGGCCGAGCGCCTTGGCCAGCAGCGTGGTCATATGGATGAGCCCGGCCTTGGACACCGCGTAAGGAAGGCTGCTGCCGACCGGGCGAAGCCCGGCGACCGAGGCGACGTTCACGATCGACCCGGGGCCCGCCTGCCGCAACGCGGGCAGCGCGGCCGAAATCATCTGCCAGGGCCCGACGATGTTCACGTCGAGTATCCGCCGCCACAGGTCGGCGTCGACGGCCGCGACGTCATCGTGCGGGATGACCGCGGTTGTCGCGGCGTTATTGACGAGCGCGTCGATGCGGCCCCAGCGCTCAATGGCGGCGGCCGCGATCGCCGCGCAGTCCTGCGCCTGTGACACGTCGCCCTGGACGTAGATCGCGTGCTCGATCCCGGCGACGAGGCTCTCTCCAGCCTCGGCGCTCGACCGGGAGTTGACGACGGTGCCCCAGCCGCGCTCGATGCACCGCAACGCGATCGCCCGCCCGATGCCGCTGGTTGAGCCCGTCACGATGACGACGCGCTGATCCGTCATGTTCATCCTCCTCGAGGGCGATGACCGCGGGCGCCATTCATTACTCCAAGAACCTTTGGATCAACGAAGAGCCGCTCCGGCATGCCGATGTCGACGGAAATCTATCGTGCCAACATCGCCAGGTTCGTATTCAGGGGCAGCTCCACGCCGCCAGCGCGGCCGTTACCTAGGGTGCGGTACATACCCGGCGAACAGGACGAATAGGAGCGACTGCGCGACGTCTGCCAGCAGCCGGCGAGTCTCAGCGGGCCCGATCCCCGACTCGCCGTGATGCCTCTGACCAGCTAAGGTCCTAGAAATTTCCGTTTCTGGCTGCCAGCGGGACGTGACTGCGTTACTGTCCTACCTTGTCATCTCGCTGTTACATCGCCGTTATCTCACCGTCGCCCGCAGGGTCGCGGGCCGGGCGGCAGACGATTAGGAGACCCCCGTTTTGCAGCAGTCGTCAGAGGGCCGACACACTGCCAGGCATTCACGCGGCGCGGGCGACGCGAACCGCGCAGCCGACCGAGTACGGCCAAGAAACACGACGGCGGCCTGGTATCGCTGGTTCGCGGTATTCGGGCTGGTGGCCCTGGTAAGCGTCGGGTTCGCGTACCGCGGCAAGATCTGGCACGCCCAGTTCTCCGCGTCGAGCGGCGGCACGGTCCCGCTGCTGGGATCCTCGGTGCTGAGTGCGCCGGATCTCGCGGCCGACACCACGGCCTTTGGCCGGATGCCGATCGTCCGCGTCTACTACCCGGGACTGCCGAGTTCCAACGCCTGGACGGACGGGCTCCCGGCGGCCAATCACTCGGCCGTCATCGTGAGCTTCAAGGCCCTGCCGAAAGACATCCTGTCCGGGTCCGACGACGCAGCGCTGAAGCACTTCTTCGACACCGCGCCGACCGGCCACCCGATCTACTACAGCTACTACCACGAGCCCGAGGACAATATCAAGGCCGGCCAGTTCAACGTGACCGACTACAAGGCCGCCTGGGCCCGGGTCGTCAAGCTCGCCGACGCTGCCCACAACAGCTACCTGCATTCCACGCTGATCCTGATGAGCTGGGACCTGATCAAGGCCGCGAACCGCAACTGGCGGGATTACCTGCCGGGCGGCGGGATCATCAGCACGCTCGGCTGGGACGCCTACCCGGTCGGCAGCGCCACGAACGTGCATCCGCAGCTCACCTCGGCTCCCGTGTTCATGGGCCCGGCAATCGCGGCGTCCAAGAGCGTGGGCCTGCCCTACGGCTTCCCCGAGTTCGGCCTCTCGACCGCCGTCGGGCGGCCGGGCTGGCTGACATCGGTCGGGGACTACATCATGCAAAGCGGCGCGCTGTTCGCCAGCTACTTCGACGGCAACGCGCAGTACCCGACGCTGCGGCTCACCGACTCGCCGTCGATCGCGGTGTGGCGCAGTTTCGTGGCGCAGTCCCGGTCGGGGGTGCCCACGCCTAACCCGTCGCCGTCCAGCTCGCCAACGCCAAGCCCGTCACCCCCCGTGGTGGCCGGTGTCCACGTGGCCAGCCTCGCGCTGAACCCGCCCTCGGTCAGCGTCGGCTCGCAGACGGGCGCGACGCTGACGTTCAACCTGTCGCAGCAGGCCAACGTCACGATCTGCGTGCTCAACGCCAACGGCAAGGTGACCAGGACGGTAGCCAAACCGGGCGCTGCGGCCGGGCCGGTCACGATCAAGTACCTCCTCTTCCAGCGCGTGGGGCATAACCTGCCCGCCGGGCAGTACACGGTCGTGGTCGTCGCCAGCAACACCAACGGCAGCGGCAGCGCCGCGGGCGCGCTCACGATCTCGCCGTAACGGGCCGCAACGCGCGAGCGGCCGCCTGCCCCCGGCGGCCGTTCTCGCGTTGCGGCGGCTCGCCCGGGTCTGCGCGAAAGCCGGAATCGGCGCTGCTGGCCGTCTAAGCTGGCGGCGGTCGTCCCCGGCCTGCGCTGGCGGAGCGCGGCCGGAATATCTGGAGGGACTCAATGAGACCTCGCCGCATGGTGGCGGCCCAGCTAACCCTCGCACTCGGCGTCACGATGGCGGTCAGCGTGGCCGCGCAGGCGCACCAGCAAGGCCAATCCCAGGTCCATGCTGCCGCGGTCGGCGGCATCCACAAGATCAAGCATGTGATCGTGATCATGCAGGAGAACCGGTCCTTCGACTCCTACTTCGGCACCTTCCCTGGCGCGGTCGGCATTCCCAAGGGAGTCTGCGTGCCCGACCCGCGCAATGGCGGCTGCCGCAGGCCATGGGTGGATCACCACGACAGCAACGGCAACGACCCGCACGCCGAGTTCCCGTTCCGCGGCGACGTGAACGGCGGCAAGATGAACGGCTTCGTCGCCGTGGCGGAGAAGAAGCTGTGCCGGCCAAGCCGGCGTCCTGCCATCCCGACGTCATGGGCTACCACGTGGCATCGGACATCCCGAACTACTGGAAGTACGCGCAAAACTTCGTGCTGCAGGACCACATGTTCGAAGCGCCAGGGTCATGGAGCCTGCCGTCGCACCTGTACGAGGTTTCCGGCTGGTCGGCCAAGTGCACCCGCACCGGCGCGCCGATGAGCTGTTTCGGGACCGACATGCCGCCGGAGCGGTTGCCGTCGCGGCCCACGCCGTTCGCCTGGACGGACATCACCTGGCTGCTGCACCGGCACCACGTGTCCTGGAGTTACTACCTCGACCACGGCGCCGTGACGGTCTCCGGCGGCAACCCGACCGGCACGTCGGTCCACTTCAATCCGCTGCCCGGATTCACCGACGTGAGCAAGGACGGGCAGCTAGGCAGCATCCGCCCGCTGTCGGTCTTCTACAAGCAGGCCAATGCCGGCACCTTGCCGAAGGTGTCGTGGGTCGCGCCGGACTTCAGGGACAGCGAGCACGGGCCCGCCCTGGTCAGCACCGGGTCAGGCGTACGTGACCAGGCTGATCAACGCGGTCATGCGCGGCCCGGAATGGAGCTCCACGGCGATCTTCCTGACCTGGGACGACTGGGGCGGCTTCTACGACAACGTCGTCCCGCCCCACGTCGACCACCAGGGCTACGGAATCCGGGTGCCCGCGCTGGTGATCAGCGCCTACGCCAAGCACGGCTACATCGATCATCAGCGGCTGTCATCGGATGCCTACCTGAAGTTCATCGAGGACGACTTCATGAACGGCGCGCGGCTGAACCCTAGGACCGACGGCCGCCCGGACCCCCGACCCGATGTCCGCGAGGCGTCGGCCAAGCTGGGCAACCTGATCAACGACTTCAACTTCACCCAGATCCCGCGCCGCACGATGATGCTGAACCCGTGCCCGAGCACCACGCTGGTGCCCACGCCGAGCCCGGGCTGCCACGATCACATCGCGCTGCACACCGCAACCTGGGGTGACAGCTAGGCTGAGCCAGCATGATCTCCGAGCTCTTCGATCCTGACGCCTGGCAGCCCGTTACCGGCTTCGACTTCACCGACATCACCTACCACCGGGCCGCGGACCAGGGAACGGTCCGGATCGCGTTCCACCGCCCCGAGGTGCGGAACGCATTCCGCCCGCACACCGTCGACGAGCTCTGCGCGGCGCTCGACCATGCTCGCCAGTGGGCCGACGTGGGCTGCGTGCTGCTCACCGGCAACGGCCCGTCGCCGAAGGACGGGGGCTGGGCGTTCTGCTCGGGCGGTGACCAGCGGATCAGGGGGGCGGACGGCTACCAGTACGACCAGGGCGGCCCGGCCGTCGGGCGGCTGCACATCCTGGAGGCGCAGCGCCTCATCCGCTTCATGCCCAAGATCGTGATCTGCGTCGTGCCAGGCTGGGCCGCAGGCGGCGGGCACAGCCTGCACGTCGTGTCCGATCTCACCCTGGCGAGCGCCGAGCACGCCAGGTTCAAGCAGACCGACGCCGACGTGGCCAGCTTCGACGGCGGGTTCGGGTCCGCCTACCTGGCGCGCCAGGTCGGGCAGAAGTTCGCCAGGGAGATCTTCTTCCTCGGGCGCACCTACACGGCCCAGGAAGCCTGGCGCATGGGAGCGGTTAACGCTGTCGTGCCCCACGGCGACCTCGAACGGGTCGCGCTGCAATGGGCGGCGGAGGTGAACGGCAAGAGCCCCACCGCTCAGCGCATGCTCAAGTACGCCTTCAACCTGGTGGACGACGGGCTCGTGGGCCAGCAGCTTTTCGCCGGGGAGGCGACGCGCCTGGCGTACGGCACCGAAGAGGCGAGAGAAGGCCGCGACGCGTTCCTGGCGAAGCGGACGCCCGACTGGACGCCGTTCCCCTGGCATTTCTGACCCGATCAGGTTCGGCGGGCGCGACTGGATAGTCTGCTGCGCATGAACGAGCAGGCAGACACGAACGCATCCATCTGGCAGTCCAAGCAGATCACCGCGACCTGGGCCGCGGAAGCGGCGATGCGCGAGCGGAACCATGCTGCCCAGTGGCGGTTCATGGCCGACCTGCTGCCGTTCGGCGATCAGGAGGCGTTCACTTTCCTCGACCTCGGAGCCGGGACGGGGAACTCGTCGCGCGCGATCCTGGCCAGGCACTCGCAAGCCGTCGCGATACTGGCGGACTTCTCCGGCGAGATGATGCGCGCGGGCGAGCGCGAGATGCAGCCGTTCGCCGGGCGCTACCGGTACGTCGAGTTCGACATGTCGATCGGCGACTGGCCCGCCGCGATCCCGGCGACGGTCGACGCGGTGGTGACCTCGCTGTGCATCCACCACCTGCCCGACGAGCGCAAACAGGGGCTGTTCGCTGAGATCCTCTCCCGCCTCGCCCCTGGCGGCTGGTACCTCAACTACGATCCGGTCCAGCCCACCGATCCTGTCGTCGGGGGCCTCTGGGAGCGGGTGGCCGAGCTCGGCAATCCCGAGGCGGCGCGCAAGCGGCTGCATCCCACCGACGACGAGCGGGCCCGCCACGAGAACCACGTCAGGTACATCGTCCCGCTCAGCCAGCAGCTTGACTACCTGCGGGCGGCGGGATTCGAGGGCATCGACGTCTACTGGAAACGGCTCGAGTACGTCATCTACGGCGGCTGCCGACCGGGTTAGCGGCCGGAGGCCGCCGTGCGCCGCCGCGTGGTCGCCGTGATCAACCGCAGGTCGATGGTGTGGTCCGGCGAGGCGAACGGGGTGCCCGGCGCGCTGACATCGAACCGGCCGCTGTCCGGCATGTAGTCCCGACCGCGGGCCATAACACGGCGCAGCCTGCCGAGCGCCGAGATGTCGGTCAGCGGGTCGCCCTCGACGACGAGGAGATCGGCGTCGTAGCCGGGCGCCAGGCGGCCGGTGATCTGGTCGACCCCAAGCGCCGCTGCGGCCTGCGTGGTGGCCATCGCGAGAACTTCCGCTGGCCGGAAACCGAGCGTCACCAGGTATTCCAGCCCGCCGACGTACTGATGGTGGGGCGTGTTGTCGATCCCGGCGTCCGTGCCCGCGATGATCCGGACGCCCATCTCGTGCATGGCCGCCAGATGCTCGCCGAGCGCGATGCCGGTCAACTGCGCCACGTAGGGCGCGTTCGCGTTGATGGTCGGGCAGACGAAGATGCCCTGTTCCGCGATCTTGGCGGCGAGCGGCTCGCTGAAGACTCGCTCATTGGTCTCGGTGACGAAGGAGCAATGCTCGATCGTGGTGACGCCGGCCTCGACCGCCCGGCGGATGCCCTCGATGCCGTGAGCGTGCGCGGCGACCGGCTTGTCCACCCGCTTGGCCTCCTCGACGATCACGCGGAGCTGGCCGGTGGTGAACTGGGCATACCAGGGCGCCGATCCCGAGGTCATGAACCCGCCGGTCGACATGACCTTGATCAGGTCCGCGCCGCGCTTGTGGTGGGTGCGAACTATGCGGCGCAGGTCGTCTTCGCTGTCGGCCTCGCCGCCCATGAACCAGCAGTGCCCGCCGGTGACGGTGATCGGGCGCGCCGCCACGACCAGGCGCGGGCCGCGGGCCAGGCCGGCGGCGATGGCATCACGCACGATCACGTCCAGGTAGGCTCGCGCGCCGAGATCCCTGGCCGTGGTCACTCCCACGCCAAGCAGTTCCCGCGCGCTGCGCAGCATCAAGATGAGCTGCTGCTCGTCGCTCTCGCCGCTCATCCGCGCGGCGGGCTGGGGTCCGCCGTCGAACCCGAGGTGGACGTGGCTGTCGATCAGGCCGGGCAGGATCGTCGAGCCGGGGTAGTCCGTCTGCGGCAGAACCGCGAACCGCGGCGGCAGCGCCGCGGCGGCGCCGGTCCACTCCACCGCGGCGTCGCCCACCACAACCGCGCCGTCGGTCACGATCTGATCGCCGGTGAGCACTCGCGGCGCGGTCAGTATCTCAGCCATGCCATCACCTCGAAGCGCGTGGGAACGCCGCGCTGGCGAGAACGCTAGGCCAGAGCCGGAAAGTGCGTCAATGCCTCGCCGGCTATTGAGCGAGGCAGCGGCCGGTGCAGGATATCGGTGTGCCCGCAAACCTGACAGCCGCGATCGACAGCACGACCGCGGCGACGCTCCGTGCCCGCGGCAGCTACAAGTGGACCGCTCCTGGTCCCGGGGGATTCGGCGCGGCGGTCGCGGAGATGGACTTCGGCGCCGCGCCGCCGATCACCGACGCGCTGGCCAGGCTGACCGCCGACGCGGCCTTCGGCTACCTGCCGCCGCGCTGGCCGCGGAACTCGGGGCGGCGTGCGCCGAGTTCGAGCAGCGAAGGTTCGGCTGGCAGGTCGATCCTGAGTGGATCCACCCCGTCCCCGACGTGATCAAGGCGCTCGAGATCGCGATCACGCACTTCTCGCGCCCTGGCTCGCCGGTCATCCTGCCCACGCCCGCCTACATGCCGTTTCTGATCGTGCCCGGCATGGTCGGCCGCGAGATCATTCAGGTGCGGATGCGGGCCGACGCCGGGTTCTTCACCCTGGATTTCGACGCCATCGACGCGGCGTTCCGCGCCGGAGGGCAGCTGCTCATCTTCTGCAACCCCTACAACCCGATCGGCCGTGTCTTCACCGCCGACGAGATGACGCAGCTCACCGAGGTCGTCGATCGGCATGGCGGCCGGGTCTTCGCCGACGAGGTCCACGCCCCGCTGATCTACCCAGGACAGCGCCATATTCCTTACGCCTCGACCTCGGACGCGGCCGCGGCGCACACGCTGACCGCCACCTCAGCATCCAAGGCATGGAACCTGCCCGGCCTGAAGTGCGCGGAGGTCATCCTCACCAACGACCCGGACCGGCAGCTCTGGGAGGAGATGGGGCCGTTCGCGTCGCACGGCGCGAGCAACCCGGGGGTGGTCGCCAACATCGCGGCCTTCCGGCATGGCGAGCCGTGGCTGGCCGAGGTACTCGGCTACCTCGACGGCAGTCGCAAGCTCCTCGCCGACCTGCTCAGCCGCCACCTGCCGCAGGTAAGGTACCGGCCGCCCGACGGTACCTATCTCGCCTGGCTCGACTGCACCGCCATGGACCTGCCTGCTTCGCCCGGCGCGATGGTCACCGACCGCGCGAATGTCACCGTCGTCGACGGACCCGAGTTCGGCGTGGGCGGTGATGGATCATTCCGGTTCAACTTCGCCACGCCGCGCCCGCTGCTCGCCGAGATGGTCGAGCGGATCGCCGCCGTCCTGACGGCCGGGTAGGCATTCAGGCGGCTGCGCTGGCCCGCTCCAGGATGTGCACGGCACAGGCACTGCCCAGGCCGATCACGTGCGTCAGCCCGACCGTGGCACCGTCGATCTGCCGGTCTCCTGCCTCCCCGCGCAGATGGGTGGCGACCTCGTAGAGGTTGGCGATCCCGGTGGCGCCGAGCGGGTGCCCCTTGGACAGCAGGCCGCCGGAGACGTTCACGGGTATCTCGCCGTCGCGCCATGGGCCGCGCTTGTCGATCCACTCCCCGGCGCCGCCGGGCGGACAGAGCCGCAGGTTGTCGTAGTGGCACAGTTCGGCCGTCGCGAAGCAGTCGTGCAGTTCGACCAGGTCCAGGTCGCCGGGCGCGACACCGGCCGCCTCATAGGCCTGATCCGCCGCCTGCCGGGTCAGCGTGTTGACGTCGTACTGCACCGTGCCGCCCGGCACGTAAGGATCGCTGGTCATGACCGACGCCGACACCTTCACCGCCCGCCTGCGCACCTCGGCCGGCATCGCCTTCAGCCGGTCGGCGCTCGTGACGATGGCCGCCGCCGCCCCGTCGCCGGTGGGGCAGCACATCAGCAGGGTGTTCGGATAGGCGATCATCTCGGCGTTCATGACCTGCTCCAGGCTGAAGGCCTTCTGATACTGAGCCAGCGGGTTGAGCGTCGAGTGGGCGTGGTTCTTCTCGGCCACCCTGGCGAACTGCTCGAAGCCGACCCCGTCGTGCCGGTAGGCGTACTCCATGCCGGACTGGGCGAAGGTGCCTGGCATCAGGCTGGTGCCCAGGATTCCGTCGACCTGGCCCACGGCACCGTACCGTCCCGACGGCTGGAACGGCCGGTCAGACCCGGCCGCCGAGGACGTGCCGAGCAACCCGCGCTTGCCCATCTGCTCGACGCCGACCGCGAGGCCGATGTCGGCCTCGCCCGCCTTGACGGCCATGGCCGCGACCCGGAAGGCGGTGGCACCCGTCGCGCAGGCGTTGGCGACGTTGTAGACGCCGATGCCGGTCTGGCCGATCTGCTTCTGCAGCCGCTGTCCCACCCCCGCGTTGGCCTCGTACAGGCAGCCCGCGGCCAGCACGTCGATGTCCTTGATCGTCACGCTGGCGTCGTCCAGCGCGGCGAGCGCGGCCTCGCTGGCCAGGTCGATCAGGTCCTTGTCGTCGTAGCGCATGAACTTGGTCATGGATATGCCGATGATCCACAGGTCGTCGGGCATCTCGCCTCCTCCGTCAGACCGGGCGGTAACCGAAGGCGATGGCCTCGGTGCCGTCCCGGTCGGTACCGACGCCGAACGTCGTCAGCGTCACCTTCATCCCGAGCGTGACCTGGCCGGGCGCCGGTTCGATGCCGACGACATTCGCCTTGGCCGTCCCGCCACCTTCGAGGTCGACGACGGCCGATACGTAGGGCACGGCGACGTCCGGGGTCGCTCGGTACACGATCGTGAAGGCACGCACGACGCCGTCATTGGATAGCTCGCGGCGCCGGAACTCACGCTGCCCGCAGTTCGCGCAGGCGTTGCGCCGGTCGAAGTAGAGCGCCTCGCAGGACGTGCATTCGCTGGCTACCAGGTGCGGTCGCTGGCCAAGCACCAGGTAGGAAACGAAGGGGATCCGCTCAGGCACTGTGCTCTCCCGTCTTTCTGACTACTGTCGACGATCCGGCCCGGCCGGAGCAAGTCCACTAGTATGAACTATCGTTCATGAACTATAGTTCATGAACGGTCGCTCACAGGAGGACGGATGGCAGAGATCCAGGTTCGGAACCTGACGAAGACCTTCGGGAGGGCAGCGGCGGTCCGTCAGCTGACGTTCACCGCGCAGGCCGGCCAGGTGACCGGATTCCTCGGTCCCAACGGCTCAGGCAAGACCACCACGCTGCGGATGATCCTCGGCCTGGTCCGCCCGACCGCGGGAACGGCCACGATCGACGGAGTCCCCTACCGCGAGCTGACCAGGCCGCGTGCCGTGGTCGGGGCCGCGGGTGAGTCGTCCGGCTTTCATCCGGGCCGCCGGGCGCGCGACCACCTGCGCGTGATCGCCGTCGCGAACGGCATCGGCGACCGGCGAGTGGAGGAGGTTCTCGATCTGGCTGGCTTGGCCGATGCCGCCAGGCGGCGGGTCGGCAAGTTCTCGCTGGGGATGCGCCAGCGCCTTGCCCTGGCGGCCGCGATGCTCACCGATCCGCAGGTCCTGCTGCTCGACGAGCCGGCCAACGGGCTCGACCCGGCCGGGATCGCCTGGCTTCGCGGCACGCTGCGCGACCTCGCCTCGCAGGGCAGGACCGTGCTGGTCGCGAGCCACGCGCTCGGCGAGGTGTCGCAGACCGCTGACCAGGTGGTGATCGTCAGCGGCGGGCGGCTGCGTTTCGCCGGACCGCTCGGCGAGATCGGCCAGACGGGCACCGAACTGGAGTCGGCCTTCCTCAAGCTGACCGCGGGGGTGAGCTGAGTGCTGGCGGCGGCGCGCAGTGAGCTTCGCAAGATAACCACGATTCGCGGTCCCTGGCTGCTGCTTGCCGCCGGGCCGCTGCTCGTCGTGGCCGGGATCGCCGGGCTCGTGCAGTCCGGCGCCAGCCTGCATGATCCGGCGACGCAGAACAGGGCGCTCGCCCACGCCGGTCTTGCGGCGATCTTCACGCTCGTGTTCGGCATCCTCGCGGTCGCCGGGGAGTACCGCCACGCCACGATCACCGATACCTACCTGTCTACCCCAAGGCGGGGAAGGGTTGCGGCGGCCAAGCTGACCGTCTACGCGCTCATCGGCGCGGCGGCAGGGCTCGTCTGCTCCGCGACGGCGCTTGGCGTGACCGCGGCGTGGTGGGCAGCGGACGGTACGAGCTTGCAGCTCTCGGCGGCCGATGGCTGGCGCACTCTCGTCGGTGGCGTCGCGGCGAACATCGGGCTCGCAGCGATCGGCGTCGGAGTCGGCGCGCTCGTCCGCAATGTCGTCGGCGCCGTCGCCCTGGCCCTGGCATGGCTGGCCGTGATCGAGGGTATTGTCGGCCAGCTGGTCGGATCGGGCATGGCCCGCTGGCTGCCGTTCGCTGCCAGTCAGGCACTCGACCGGGCGAACATCACCGGCTCCCGGCTCCTGCCGCAATGGGGCGGCGGCCTTGTCCTGCTGGCCTACGCCGCGGTCTTCGCCGCGGCCGCGATCGTGACTACACTCAGGCGCGATGTCACCTAGGCCACCAGCCACCCTGCGCGACCGGGGCGGCCAGGATCTGCGCGAGCACCTGATCGCAACCGCCGCCCGGCTGCTTGGCGAGCGCGGCAGCGCTGGGCTGTCTGTGCGAGACATCGCCCGCGAGGCGCACGTGGCCGACGGGGTCCTCTACAACTACTTCGCGGACAAAGACGACCTGCTCGCGCACGCCCTGCTGGTGCATGTCGGCGGTGTCATGACGGCGATCCCGGCGATGCCGGCGCCCGGCACCGGATCCGTCGCCGCCAACCTGGAGCGGTTCATCGAGACCGGGATCGAGGCCCTAACCCGCGTCACGCCAGCGTTCGCCGGCCTGCTCGCGCAGCCTGGCGTGCTCGTCCGCTTCCACGACATGGTGGGCGGCGAGCAGGCGTTCACGGGGCCGCCGGCGAACGAGCCGCCGCGGAGAGCCAGGACCCCGGCGAGCACCCGCGCTCGCTGCCCGAGATCGTCACCGGCTACCTGCGCGCGGAACAACGGCTCGGCCGCGTCGATCCCGCCGCCGACATCGACGCCGCCGCCGTGCTGCTCGTCGGCGCCATCCACGGGCAGGTACTGCCGAGGGTGTTCTTCAGCCCGCCGGGCGGCGCCGTCCGCCGCCCGGCCGCTCCGCCCGGTCTCGCCGCCCGGCTCGCGGCGACGATCCTGGACGGCATCGCGCCGCCAGGCGCCGCCTCAAGGTGACGGCGCGTCTCTGCCGCGAACCAGGGAACCCCGGAAGCCGCCAGCCGCAACCCGCCGACGGCAGCGAGATCTACCTCAAGCCCGACGGCTCCGGGTCCGCCTTTTCAGCGCAGCCGGGCACCTCGTCCGCCGCGGACGCCGCCGGGCCCGCAGGATGACCACAGCCGCAAATAGGCATCGGCTCAATCCACAAGCCGCCAGCCCAAGATCACGAAGGATGCAGACGAGTCATCCGTGCTCGGTACCGACAGGCGAGATCCGTGCTCGACACCGATGCGGGGTGACCTGAGCCCTCCAAGAATTGACTGCGTACACCGCAGTTAATGGAGGACCGGATAGGTCCGTGCGCGGCAGTTAAGGAGTTCGAGATGAGGCTGAGCCTCAGAGTCAGGGCCGAGGTGAGGGGCAGCGTGCTGCCCATCGCCGACGGAGAAGACCGCAAGGGAAAGCCATTGCTGGCGCTGGGTGCCGCCGCTGGTGTTGCGGCGGCGCTCATCATGGCGGCCCCCGGGCTGTCGGCGGCCGCCGCGCGAGCCACGGGTTTCAGGCCGGCCACCGAGTGGTCGGGTCATATGTGCCTGACCGGCGAGTTCTGCGCCATCGCCGACGTCAACGGGGACGGCAGGGCCGACGCGATCGCGTTCACCCAGGGCGGCAGCCCCGGCGGCGGGCCGCCCGGCAGCGTCTTCGTGGCCCTGTCGACCGGCAAGAAGTTCGGCGCCTCCGTCGAATGGTCTAGCCACCTGTGCCTGACCGGCGAGTTCTGCGCCATGGGAGATGTGAACCACGACGGCAGGGCCGACGCGATCGCGTTCACCCAGGGCGGCAGCCCCGGCGGCGGGCCGCCAGGCAGCGTCTTCGTGGCCCTGTCCACCGGGCACTCCTTCCGGCCCGCGGTGAAGTGGTCGGGTCACCTGTGCCTGACCGGCGAGTTCTGCGCCATCGCCGACGTCAACGGGGACGGCAGGGCCGACGCGATCGCGTTCACCCAGGGCGGCAGCCCCGGCGGCGGGCCGCCCGGCAGCGTCTTCGTGGCCCTGTCCACCGGGCACTCCTTCCGGCCCGCGGTGAAGTGGTCGGGTCACCTGTGCCTGACCGGCGAGTTCTGCGCCATGGGAGATGTGAACCACGACGGCAGGGCCGACGCGATCGCGTTCACCCAGGGCGGCAGCCCCGGCGGCGGGCCACCAGGC
Source organism: uncultured Actinomycetota bacterium (assembly GCA_963720595.1). Taxonomy (GTDB): domain Bacteria; phylum Actinomycetota; class Actinomycetes; order Streptosporangiales; family Streptosporangiaceae; genus Chersky-822. The sequence continues at coordinate 450,975 of CAVRFY010000003.1, forward strand.
AGCGTCTTCGTGGCCCTGTCCACCGGGCACTCCTTCCGGCCCGCGGTGAAGTGGTCGGGTCACCTGTGCCTGACCGGCGAGTTCTGCGCCATCGCCGACGTCAACGGGGACGGCAGGGCCGACGCGATCGCGTTCACCCAGGGCGGCAGCCCCGGCGGCGGGCCGCCCGGCAGCGTCTTCGTGGCCCTGTCGACCGGCAAGAAGTTCGCCGCCCCCGTCGAATGGTCTAGCCACCTGTGCCTGACCGGCGAATCCTGCGCCATGGGAGATGTGAACCACGACCACAAAGCCGACGCGATCGCGTTCACCCAGGGCAGCAGCCGCGGTGGGCCGCCCGGCAGCATATTCGTGGCCCTGTCCACAGGCATCAGGCCATGACCCAACCTCCGACTAGCCAGCGGCAGACCGGCGGAGCGCGAGGCACCTGGCCGATCCAGGGGCGGCCTGTCCACCAAGGTTCACTTCCTGGCCAACGCCGGATGCCGATCGCTGGCCCGGGTGACCAGAGCGCGGGCAGCGGCACGACTCCCTCGCGCCCAACCCGCGCTGCTGGACCGGCTGCAGATCGCCCGACGGCCTCCCGTGGCGCCGCTAGTTCGCCACCTGCGGGAAAGCGACCGGGCTTCGGTTACCTGCCCTGTCCACCGCGCGCAGGCCGAACTGGACGTTGTCTTTCGAGACGTCGAGCGTGACGCTCGTGACATTGCCGACGTCGATGGCGCTGGTCCAGTCGGCAGCCGTCGTCTCGCGCATCACCACCTGATACCCGGCAAGGTTCGGCTCGGGATTAGCGGCCCAGGTCAGCGTGGTGAAGTTGGTGCCGGAAAAGGTGGGCGGCGGGGTTGTATGAATCAGCATGTTCTTTGGCGTGCCCGGCGCGGTGGCCAGTGCCCAGATTGCCGCCGCGTTGACCCTGGCCACCCTGGCGACGTAGTCGAAGTCCACGAACTGGATCAGGTCGCCGAGCTGGACGCCGTTGACCACCTGCGTGTTCTGGTGCTCGTGGTTGAAGTTCTCCCGCGGCTCGGTGAACCTGGCCGCCGGGTAGCCCAGGGCCTCGAACGAGACGTGGTCGCTGGCGCGCAGGTACCGGTCACGCCGCCAGATCAGACGGACGTTCATGTTCGTCAGCCCGAACGGCGCTGCCTCCCTGACGAACCGGCCGAGTTGGCGCGACGCTCCGTCGTTCTCGCCGCCGACCAGCTGCATGATCGAGATCTGATTGGCGGTCGCCGCCGTCGGGACGCCCTCCACGAACAGCCGCAGCGTGAAGGGGTCGGGCTTGGTGCCATCCCAGCCCTGGCTCGCGCCCACGATGTCGTTGCTGAACATGCCCTGCACGTCGTTGCCAGCCGCCTGCATCTGCGCCGCCATGAATGCAGAGCCGAACAGTCCCTGCTCTTCGCCCGCCACGGTGGCGAACACCAGGGTGCCGGGGAACTGGCGGGTGGCGAAGGCCCTGGCGAGCTCGAGCACGACGGCGACGCCCGAGCCATCGTCATCGGCGCCCGGAGCGTCGCTGGTGAAGTCGAGTACGTCGGTCACCCGGGAGTCGAGGTGGCCGGTCACGACATAGAACCGTTCGGGGGACGCCGTTCCCTGCAGCGTCGCGATGACGTTAGTGATCGTCGCTGGCGTCGGAATCCGCGGCCCGGCAGGCTGGATGAATGACTGCTGCTGCACGGTCATCCGGCCCGACGAGGTGGCCGCAATGGCCTGCATCTGCTCGAACACCCAGGCGGTCGCCGCGCCGATGCCGCGCACCGGATCGGTCTGGCTGGACAGGGTGTGCCTGGTGCCGAACTCGGTGAGCCGCTGGATGGTGGCCTTGATTCTGGCCGGGTCCACCGCGCGCAGCAGGGCCAGCAGGTCCGGGTCGGTCGCGTGCGCGGCGGTTGAGCCGACCGATGCCGCGCTGGCGGACGCGACGTTCGCGACGATGGGCGCGGCGACCGCGGTGACGGCCGACGCGGAGAGGAAGGCACGGCGGGTAGCGCCGCTGCGGATTAGATCACCATTGTTCTTCTCCATACATCAAATCATTGGCTGATTTGAGGCAAAGTCAAGGTATTACATGCTTTTAGGCGGATCGGCGCGGCCTCAGCCGCGAGCGCCCAGCGCCGGGGTCGGAGCCTCGAGCAGCCGCCGCACCGCGGGGATCGCGGCCTCGACCTCGTCGACCAGCACGGGCAGCGCAAGATCCTTGTCATCGACGACCAGGTCGCTGGCAAACGCGGCGACCAGGCGGCGCCAGGCCGGGCCGACCAGCACCAGCCGGGCCGTCCCGGGCTCCGTCTGCGCGGCGGCCCACACCGCCGCGGCCTCCGCGAGCGTGCCGATGCCGCCGGGCAGCGCGACCGCAACCCTGGTGGCCAGCAGGAACGCCAGCCGCTGTGCGTAGTCGTCGCTCCATCGCAGCTCGGCGTGGCTGGCATCGGGGGTCAGGTGCGCCCATGGGGACATGGGCAGGCCGACGGTGCGGCCGCCTGCCGCCGCGGCACCGCGCGAGACCGCGGCCATGAGGCCGCCGTAGCCGCCGGTCACGACCGTCCAGCCCTCCTCGGCGAGCAGCCGGCCCAGATTTCCCGCGGCGTCGTGCCGCGGGTCGCCTGGCCCGATCCGCGCCGATCCGAGCACGGCGATCTCGATTCCGGTTTCAGCCGGCGACGAGTTGGTAGCCACGGACACCCTTCTTGGACGACAGGTTGATGATGACGCCGCGCAGCACGCCCTCGCTGTACTCGCTGCCCGGGTTGAGCGCCAGCGTGCGGCCGATCCGCGCCTCGCCGCGCGACTCGTGGATATGACCGTGCAGGCTGAGCATGGGCTGGTACTTGGCGATCGCGTCTCGGACCGCCGAACTGCCGACGCCGGTGATCACTGGCGAGCCGCCGCTCATCTTCGGCCGGAACTCGGCGTCCAGCGCGACGGCCTGGTCGATCGGGGTGTCCTTCGGCGGCACGTGCAGGTTGAATATGGCCTTCCCCGGGTCGGCCAGCCTGGCGGCCTCGGTGTCGATCACGGCGGTCAGGTCGGCCTCGTCCAGCTCGCGCGGCGAGTCCCACGGCGTCCGGTTGGAGTAACCGACCGAGATCATCGGGAAGCCCCCGGGCAGCTCCACCAGCCGCTGGTCCGGGTTGATCACCGAGGAGCTGCTGCCCAGGATGTCGTCCACGAAAAACGGGTCGTCGTTGCCCGGAGCGAAGATGCACTGGATCCCGGTTCCGGCCAGCCGGTCTTCCGCCAGGTCGATCCACCGGCTCATGGTCTCGTTGATCAGCTTCCTGAACAGGTCGCTGACGCCGACCGGGTCCTGCCTCAGGACGGCGATCTCGTCCGCGGTCATCGGATGCGGGTAAAAGCCGGCGTCCGAGATGAACTTGTTGAGCCCGGGCAGGCCGTCGGCGTCGACCTCGCGCTTGCGGCCGAACAGCCGAGCCGAGTACAGCCCGCCTGGTTCCTCGATGACCGGGACGATCATCTTGCCGGTGATGTCGCCGCCCATCACGACGGCGTCGACGCCGTAGAACTTGCCGGCGTTCAAGAACTTGCGCAGGCACCGGTCAGAACCGTGGATATCGGTAGCAAAGAAGATCTTCGAGTCTTTCACCGACCTGCTCCTGCTCTGCGCGCTGGCCCCGTCATGCCGGCTCCCCGACCGTCACCCGGTGGATCGTCTCGTAGTGCTCGGCCCTGGCCGCCTCGCCGGAGAAGTTGTAGGACTCCTTGCCCGCGAGCCTGGCCAGGTGAAAGCCGATCAGGGCAGGCGGCAGGCAGGCGGTCACCGGCGACAATTCCTCGGCCACGCCGGCGGCCAGCGGCACGGCGAGCTCGCCGGGCGCCGCGGTCCCGCCTGGAGCGCGGTCACTGATCACGACCGGTCGGGCCGCCATGAACCTGAGCTCGGAGAGTATCTCCGCACCGCGGTCGTAACCGGCGCCGCTCGGGTTGACCAGCACGACGGGATCACCGGCCGAGGTCACGAAGTACTGCTCGTGGGCCCACTCCTCGATGCTGGTCGCGATGCCGAGCCGCTGCGGGCCCTCGAACAGCTTCGCGGCGCCGAACCTCGCGGTCGCCTCGTTCGGGCCCGCGCCGAGGAACGCGACCCACCCAGCGGGCAGCAGCGCTCCGGCCGCGGCGGCGCAGACATCGGCGCTGTCTCGCAGCGTCGCGGCGACCTGGCCGGGCAGGCCGGCCAGTTTGGGCATCAGGTCACCAGCGTCGCCGCGAAGCTCGGCCAGCGCGCCGGCCAGCCGCAGCAGCGTGCAGAGCATCGCGACGTAGGTCGACGTACCCGGCGAGAATCCGAGCGTTGGCACGTCGACCGGGAGCATCTCGTCGCTGGCGACGGCCAGCGGGCCGTCAGTGGCGTGGGTCAGGGCGATCACCTGATGACCGGCCCGCCTGGCCTGGACGGCCGCCTCGATCGTCCGGCCGACCTTGCCCGAGAAGGAGACGGCGATCACGGCACTGCCGCCGGGCAGCACCCTGGCCCGGTAGCGAGCCAGGTCCAGGGCGTGCACCGGGTGTGCGGTCAGGCCGCTGTGCCGCTGGAACGCCAGTTCCGCGGCGAGTCCGGCAAACGCGGAGTCGCCGCAACCGGTCAGCCACAGGTGGCGGATGCCGGCTGCGGCCAGGCGCTTGGCCAGCGCCGTGACATGACCGTCCGCGTCGTCGAGCACGTCGGAAACCACGTCCGGAATGGTGGGGATTTCCCGGCGCATCACGTCGATGTCGTACGCGCCGCCCGCGACGTCCGCGGCCGCCACCTCGGTGGCCGCCGCCTCGGTCGCCGCCGCATCGGTCGCCGCCGCTGCCAAGTCGCGGGCGGCCGCGCCGATGGCCTGCCGGTCCCTGCCGATCTCGAGTAGCCGCAGGCTGCCGCTCGCCGTGATCGCGGTGCCCGCGACCGCGGCGCCCAGCCCGGCGGACTCCACCAGGCTGAGCCCGCGTGCCAGGCCGGCGGCCAGGCCGCCGCAGAAGGCGTCGCCGGCGCCGGTGGAATCGATCGCGGTCACCGCCAGCGCCGGGACGTGTGTGATCCGCCCGTCGGCCAGAACGTAAGCCCCGGCTGCCGCCGCCTTCAGCACGGCCACGCCGACGTCCGCCCCGGCCAGCGCGCGCAGCGCCTGCTCGGGGTCGTCCGCACCCACAAGCTCGGCCAGTTCTTCCCGGCTCGGAACGAACACGTCGACCGACGCCGCGAGCGCCAGGACCCGGCTGGCGACGCTGGAGTCCCACGACTCGTGCGTGTCCAGCGTGATGACGACGCCGGGCGCCTGATCGCGCACATGGGCCACGATCCGCTCCGCATGCCGCAGCGGCATCGCCGCGACATGCACCACCGCCGCCGCCGCGAGCAGCGCGGGACTGAGATCAGCAGGCTCAGGTGCCACCTGCTCCGACCGCTCCGCGGGCGTTCGGTACACCCAGGTCCTGCGGCCGTCCTGCTCGTAGACCACCCAGTTGCGTACGGTCGGGCCGGTGATCTCGACCAGACCGCTGAGGTCGACGCCGGCCTGCGCCAGGGCGGCCAGCGCGCCAGGCGGGAAGTCGTCTCCCCGCCTGGCGACCAGCGCCGCCGTTGCCCCGGCGGTGACCACCGCGGTCGCGGCGTGCACGCTGTTGCCGCCCAGCGCCGCCATCCGGGTCTCGCCCGTCGGCAGCACGACGTCGTCGATGGTCAGGTTCCCGACGACCACCACCAGGTTCGGTCGCGGGCTGGCCGATGGCTGTGCTTCGTCGGTCCTGCTCACTCCGGCGGGATCTCGCGGTAGGCAAGCCCGAGGTTCACGCCCTTGCGCGCGTTCACCCGCCACGCGACGGCGTACCAGATCGCGCCGAGGACGACCGCGCCGATCATGAACTCGAGCGACAGGTGGCGGGTCACGGCGAACGTGGCGCTGATCGAGGAGTTGAAGATGAACTCGCCCATCAGCACGCCGAGCGCGATGACGCCGCCGGCGCCGGCCAGCGCCACGGCGGGGATGCCGAAGATCCGGCGGCCGCCGCCGCTCTCCCAGATCGCCTTGAGACGGTAGGGGAACACGATCCCGGCGATGCTGACCACGATGAACGCGACGATCTGCGCGAGCAGCGCGCCGAGCAGGCTCGCCTGCGGGATCTGCACCAGGGCGAACAGCGCGATCTCGCCGGTGACGGCGCACAGCACGATCGCCTTGATCGGGGTGTGGAGGGTGTCGTTGACGTCGCCGAGCTGGCGCGGCACGACCCGGTCGAGCGACCAGGCGAGCATGTAGCGGGTCGCCTGCAGGGTGGACAGCGGCGTGCCCATCAGCGCCCACAGGATGAAGCCGACGCCGATGATCAGCAGCAGCGGAACGCTGCCGGTCAGCAGGCTGGCGATCAGGTTGATGCCCGCCGGGACACCGCCGGGGAGCGCCAGCTTGGGCGAGCCGGTGTTGCTCAGGTAGGACAGGCTGGCCGCCCAGTCGTGGCCGACCGCGTGCTGGTAGGCCCAGACGATGAATGCGAGCACGGCGCCGTTGATCAGCACGCCGCCCACCATCGCGAAGTACTGGCTGCGCGAGGCCCGCTTGACCTCGCCGCCGATCTGCGCCGAACCCTGCGCATAGCCGACGACGAAGAAGACCCACGGCAGCATCAGCAGGGTGGCAGTCAGGCTGAAGTGAGCGCCGTTGCCGGTAAAGCCCGCGGCCTTGGCCGCCGGGATGATGTTGTTAAAGGCAAGGCCCTTGTTCGTGGTCGCGAAGGTCGTCCAGGCCTGGGCGATCTGGTTGCCGCGGAACAGCAGCAGGCCGGCGACCAGCACGATGCACAGGCCGGCGATGCCGAACAGCCACTTCTGCACCCGCCAGTACGACCTCGAGCCGTAGATCAGCAGCGTCGCGAAGGCCAGCGTCAGCACAGTGCCGAACAGGATCACCCACCACTGCGTCGTGATGCCGATGATGGTGTGCTTGGCGAGGAGGTCGTTGCTCAGGTTAATCCAGACCGGGTGCCCGGTGACGGCGCCGAGCGTGGTCATCGCGACGGGCGCGGCGAACGTCAGCGCGAACCAGGCGTTGAATCCGATCCAGAAGAAGATCAGCCACAGGCCCTGGCTCCACGACATCAGCCAGCCGACGAACGGATGCAGCGCGCGGCTGACGAACACGTAGTCGCCGCCCGCCCTCGGCATCGCGGAGGCGAACTCGGAGTACACCCACAGCAGCGTGAACGCCATGACCAGGGTGCCGATGCCGATCGCCAGCAGCATGTTGCCGCCGGGGAAGTTGCCAGGTGCCTGCAGCAGCATGAAAATAGCGCCGAGCGCGACGTTCATGCCGAGGGTGTTCATAATCAGGGCGTCCCACCGGGAGACCTCCCTGACCAGGCCGGTCGCATTCCGGACGAAGAGCTGCCCGTCGCCGGCGAAGTCCGACGGGAGGGAGACGTCACTAGCCATGTGATCCTCCGGGACCATTAAGGGCGGCGACTGGCACCGCAAGGGGTTGTGCCTGACTGGCCGGAGCCGATGGCCGGCTTTCGATCGCGAACCTGAACCGTTCCGGCCGGTAGAGCACGTCGGAGTACTCCACCGGACGGTCCCGCTGGTTCCTGGTGATGCCGATGACCCTGAGTACCGGCGAGCCAGGTGCCAGGCCGAGCAGCTCGGCCTGCTCCAGCCCGGCCCGATCGACCTCGACAATGTTGTCCGCCGAGGTCATCTCGACCCCGTGCACCTGAGCCAGCGCCTCGTACAGCGATCCGGTTCCCAGGTCCTGGTCGCTGACCCCGCGTGCGTACCTGGGCGGAAGCCAGGCGGTCAGCAGCGCCAGCGGATCGCCGTCCAGCGCCGCGAGCCGGCGCAGGCACCATGCCCGCTGGCCGCGCAGCGCGAGCGCGGCGGCGACGACCGGCGGCGGATCGGCGAAGTCACTGGTCAGCACCTTCACGGTCGCCTTCAGCCCCTGGCGGCTCACCGACTCGTGGAAGCTGCCGAGAATCTGGATCTTCTCGACCAGCTTGCGATCGCGGATGTAGGTGCCCTTGCCCCTGGTCCGCTCGACGTAGCCCTCCTTGGTGAGGTCGGCCATCGCCTGACGGACCGGCGCCAGGCTGACGCCTAGTGCCTCGGCCAGCTCGCGCTCCATGGGCAGCTGCGCGCCAGGCGGCAGCCAGCCCTGCTCGACGCCCTCGAGCACAGCGATCTTGATCTGGTGGTGCAGCGGCACCGGGCTATGGCGTCGGACCGCAGCAGCCAGTCGTGATCGCACGTCAGGAGGTGACGTCATAGGCAGAACATTACAAAGTCATAATCAAATGTCAATAGCATCGGGCTATCGCGTACATATTGACCTCTGGTGATCCGCCCGTTACGGTTTCGCCAGGTCTGCTGCCGGGTCGTCCGAGTCGCCGGACTCTCAAATCTCAAGGCACTGGATGCGCGGGCCCAGAGCCCGCTGAGACGGAGCGCGACATGGGCGGACCTGACGCCGCGGCAAGTCACACCTCCCAGCCGGAGGGGGTGGTGCAGCCGGACCCAAGAGAGCAGTCGGTCGTCGCCGACTACACCGAATCAGTGGTGCCGCCCAGCGCGCGGCGGTCGAACTTCCGGATGTTCCTGACCTTCGGATCCATGCAACTCGTCTTCGGCGCAGTCTTGGTCGGCTACAGTGCCCGGTTCGAGGGCCTCTCGCTCGGCAAGCTTGATCATGGCGATGGCTATCGCCACGATAACCATGACGGTGTACTCCATCGGCTCGGCGAATGTCGGCGCGGTCGCCGGCCAGACGCATGCAGTCACAACCCGAAGCATCTTCGGGACGATCGGCAGCGCGATCGTCTCCCTGCTGCTCGTCATCGACGGCATGGGCTTTTACCTGTTCACCGTGCTGTTCGTGATCACGCTCGGCCAGGCGCTGCTCGGTACGATCGCGGCGGTGTCGCTGGTCACCGCACTGCTGGCGTTCGTGATGATCTTCAATAACTACTTCGGCTTCACCGGCCTGCAGCGCTTCGCGCAGTTCGTCGCCGTCCCTGTCGTGGTTGCCTGGGGCGTGTACGCGACGATCAAGGCGTTCACATCGGTGTCCGCTCACGCCCTGTCGGCGGTGCCGCACGCGGCCGCACCTGCGTCCATCTTCTTCGTCACCGGCGCAATGGTCGGCCTGTCGACCTGGGGCAACGAGCCGGACATCTTCCGCTACGCCAAGGCGGGCAAGGCGTCGTGGTGGAACGTGCCGACGATCGCCATCCCCTACGTCGCTCGGCGCGTTCATCTTCCCGATCATGGGCTACATGATCGCCACGCTGTCGCAGCAGCCTGACTTCGCCCCGAGCATCAAGTATTTCGCCACCTTCACGCTGTTCGGGGTTGGCGGGCTGATGATGATCGTCTTGCTGGTCAACCAGTGGGCCGTCCAGGACGGGAACCTGTACATCGCCATCAACGGCGCGCAGAACCTGCTGTCCCGCATCCCGAAGCTGGCGCCGCGAGTACACGGTGATCGGGCTGGGCCTCGCCGCGGCCGGCCTGACGTTCATCCTGCCTAGCCTGACCAAGACCTTCAACATCGTCACCGGCATCGGCGCGGTCACGGTTCCGGTCGCCAGCACGATTATGGCCATGGACGTTTTCGTCGTGCCGCGGCTGTTCGGGCTGCGCCGGCCGCTGCACCGGGTCGCCTCCTGGTCGGAGCTGGCGACCGCCAACTGGCCGGCCATCGTGGCGCTCGTGGCGGGGACGGCCGTCGGCGCGTTTACCGGCGGCCTGGTCCCCGGCACATCGGGGTTCGGCAACACCTACATCGGCTTTCCTGCCCTGCAAGCGTGGGCGACGGGCGCGGTCGTCTACCTGGTGGTCGTCGCCATGATCGCCCGGAGCGCCAGGGCGCAGGCACGTGCTCGGCTACCCGCGGATCGAGGAAGCGACCCGGCGGAGGTGGACGCCGCGAGCCGACGGCGGTCCTGCATGGCCGACAGCTTCGACCTCGTCATCCGGGCGCCGCGCGTGGTCGTGCGGCGAGGGCGAGATCGCCGCAGCGGTCGGGGTTCGCGACGGCGAGTCGTTGCCGCTCTGATGGCATTGGACGCCGCGGCCACGGCCGCGAGCGTGCTCGAGCTGGACTCCTCGAGTCGTGCTGATGCCCGGCCTGGTCGACTCGCACGTGCACATCTGCGAGCCCGGCAACACCGAGTGGGAGGGCTTCGCCGCCGCGACCAGGGCGGCCGCCGCCGGGGGGATCACCACGCTCGTCGACATGCCGCTCGACAGCGTGCCGAGCACCGTGAACGTGGCGGCGCTTGAGGTCAAGCGGCGGGCGGCCGCGGGGCAGTGCCACGTCGATGTCGGATTCTGGGGCGGGGCGATCCCTGGCAACCTCCCCGAGCTCGCGCCGCTGCACGATGCCGGCGTTCTCGGGTTCAAGTGCTTCCTCGTCGACTCCGGGGCCGACGACTTCCCGCCGCTCAGCCCGGGCCAGATGGAGGACGCGCTCGGGGTTCTGCGCGACCTGGGTTCGCCGCTGCTCGTCCATGCCGAGAGCGCGGCAGGCCGCGGCCGGACTCGGCGCGGCGAGCGGCCCGAGCTACGCCGACTACCTGGCGTCGCGCCCGCGGGGGATCGAGAATCTCGCCATCGCCAGGTCATCGAGGCCGCCCGCCGGTCAGGCGGCCGAGCGCACGTCGTGCACCTGTCGAGCTCCGACGCGCTGCCGATGATCGCGTCGGCGCCGCAGGGAAGGCGTCGCGGCTGACCGCTGAGACGTGCCCGCATTACCTGACGCTGACCGCGGAGGAGATCGCCGACGGCGCGACCGCGGTCAAGTGCTCGCCGCCGGTCAGGGAGGCCGCCAACCGCGAACTGCTCTGGGCGGGACTGCGGGACGGAGTGCTCGACCTCGTCGTCTCCGATCACTCGCCCGCCACCGCGGCGATGAAGGAACTGGCCAGCGGCGACTTCGGCACCGCCTGGGGCGGGATCTCCTCGCTCCAGCTCGGGCTGCCGCTGGTCTGGACGCAGGCGCGCGCGGCGGGGCTGCTCGCTCGGCGACGTGGCCATGTGGATGTCGAGCAGGCCGGCCGAGCTGGCAGGCCTGAGCCGGAAGGGACGGATCGCGGTGGGCTACGACGCGGACTTCGCCGTCTTCGCCCCCGACGAAACCTTCACCGTCGACCGAGAGCTGCACCACCGGCACCCGGTGACCCCGTATGCGGGTCACGCACTGGAAGGCGTCGTCCGGGGCACGCTGTTGCGCGGAGCGCCAGGCCGGCCAGGGAAGCCCGCGCGGGCAGCTGCTCAGCCGGGAGGGGACAGCCAGATGAGAATCATCGTGGTCAACGTGAACACCAGCCAGACGATGACCGCGGTCATCGGCGAGGCGGCGCGGCGGTACGCCTCGCCGGATACCCAGATCGTGGCACTGCAGCCCTACTTCGGCGCCGAAGCGGTCGACTGCAACTTCGAGAGCTACTTGTCGGCGGTGGCCGTGATGGATCGAGTCATCAGCTACGACGAGCCCTACGATGCCGTGGTATTGGCCGGCTTCGGCGAGCACGGCAGGGACGGGATCGCCGGAGCTGATCGAGCAGCCGGTCGTCGAGATCTGCGAGGCCTCCGCTCACGTGGCGATGATGATCGGCCGGACCTACTCGGTGGTGACCACGCTGCAGCGTTCCGTGCCCGCGATCGAGGACCGGCTGCGCCTGGCCGGCCTGCGGACCGGTGCGCGTCGGTCAGGGCGAGCGGCATGTGCACGCTGGAGGTCGACCGCGATCCGGCGGCCGCGATCCTCGCCGTCGTCGGCCGAGGCCCGCCAGGCGGTCGAGACCGATCACGCGGAGGTCATCTGCCTGGGCTGCGCCGGCATGGCCGGGCTGGAGGAGGCCATCACCGCCGAACTCGGCGTGCCCGTGATCGACGGAGTCGGGGCGGCGGTCCGGCTGGCCGAGGCGATCGTCGGCCTCGGCCTGAAGACGAGCAAGCTGTCGACCTTCGCGCCGCCCGAGCCCAAGAAGATCATCGGCTGGCCGCTCTCGCCTGCACTCGGCCTGCGGCCCGTGGCCGGGGACCAGCATGACTAACCCGCCGGGCGGCACGACGGACCTGGCGTCGCGGTGGCTCGGCGGCAGCGTGGTCGCGGCCAGCGACGAGTCCTTCGGTGACAAGGAGAACCTGCTGACTCCGGCCGCCGCCGCGTTCGAGCCGGGCAGGTACGGCAACCGCGGCGAGATCGTGGACGGCTGGGAGACCAGGCGGCGGCGGGAGGCCGGGCACGACTGGGCGCTGGTGCGGCTGGGCGCGCCCGGGACGATCGACGTCGGTCGTCGTCGACACCAGCTTCTTCACCGGGAATTACCCCGAGGAGTGCGTGATAGAAGCGTGCGGCCTTGAGGGTTATCCCAGCCCGGCTGAGCTGACCGCGCCGGGCACGGACTGGGTCGAGATCGTGCCCCGGTCGCGGCTGCACGGCGATGCGCGGAACACCTTCGCCGTGCCTGACCCTCGGCGCTTTACCCACGTCCGGCTGTCCGCCTTCCCGGACGGGGGCGTGGCCAGGCTGCGCGTGCTCGGCCGGGTGCTGCCCGACCCGCGCGGTCTCGAGCGGCTGACCATCGACCTCGCGAGCCAGGAGTACGGCGGCCTGATCGTGGCGAGCAGCGACGACTTCTATACCGCCGCTGAGGCGCTGAACCGCCCTGACCGGGCCCGCTCGATGGGCGAGGGCTGGGAGACGCGGCGCCGCCGGGACGACGGCAACGACTTCGTCATATTTCAGCTGGGCTTCGACGGGGCGGGTCCGCCGGCTGATCGTCGACACCGCGCACTTCAGGTACAACGCGTCCGCGTCGGTCGCCGCCTACGGCTGCGACGCCGATCCGGCCCCGCCGGCTGGCTCGCCCGACTGGCAGCCGCTCCTGGGCAGGACCCGGCTGCAGCCCGATACCCGTCACGTCTTCCCCGTCAGCCTCGAGCAGCCCGTTCGCGCGGTGCGGCTGGACGCCTTTCCCGACGGCGGGCTGTCCCGGGTGCGGGTCATCGGCCGCATCGGTCCGGCGGCCCGCCGGGCAGCCGGGTATCGCTGGTTCAACGCCCTGCCCGCGAGCCAGACCCGCGCCTGCCTGGCCGATGCTGGGCTGCCCGCGGCCGTCGCGTCCGACCTGGCCGACCAGCGGCCCCTCACCGCGGACTGGCTGGATGGCCTCCGTTCCCCGGCGGGTCAGGACGGACCTGCCGAGCATTACCGCGCGCTGGCCACCATGCTCGACGGCGTGTCCTGACGATGTAACCCAGAATCCACCCGGCATCCTCCTGCGGGCCGATGACCCGATGACGCTCGCGACCTAGCGTTCCAGGGCAGCACCCTTACGCGGAGGTAGGGCGTCATGCGCTGGATTCTCGGCTCGGGCCTGCGGTTCTGGCGCCTGGTTGTGGCGCTGGCCATCGGGGTCACGGTGTTCGGGATCACGCAGCTGCGGTCCGCGCCGGTGGACGTCTATCCCGATTTCACGCAACCGTCGGTGCAAATCCAGACGGAGGCGCTCGGCTTGTCCGCGGTCGAGGTCGAGCAACTGATCACCGTGCCGCTGGAGCAGGACCTGCTCAACGGCGTGCCCTGGCTCGACCGCATCCACTCCGCATCTCTGCCCGGCCTGTCGGCGATCGACCTGACGTTCCAGCCGGGGACGAACCTGTACGCCGCTCGGCAGATGGTCCAGGAACGGATGACTCAGGCGCACGCCCTGCCCAACGTCGGCAGCCCGCCGATCATGATCCAGCCGCTGGCGTCGGCCAGCCGGGTCGCCGTGATCGGGCTGTCATCGCGAATCGTGTCGCCTGTGGCGATGTCGGTCCTCGCCCGGTGGAAGATCCGGCCGCGGCTGATGGGCGTTCCGGGCGTGGCGAACGTATCCATCTACGGCCAGCGCGATCGCCAGCTCCAGGTTCAGGTGGATCCTCGCCGGCTGCAGGCTAGCCACGTGTCGCTCACTCAGGTGATCGAGACCGCGGGCAATGCGCTGTGGGTGTCGCCGCTGACCTTCGTCGAGGCCTCGACTCCGGGCACCGGCGGGTTCATCGAGTCACCGGGTCAGCGGCTCGCGATCCAGCACATCTCCCCGATCACCGACCCGGCCCAGCTGGCCGAGGTCCCGGTCGAGGGCGATAGGTCGCAGGTGCTGCGGCTAGGAGACGTCACCACGGTGATCGAGGGCCATCAGCCGCTCATCGGCGACACGGTCGCACCTGGCTCCGGGGAGCTGCTCCTGGTCATCGACAAGTTCCCTGGTGCGAACACGCGCGAGGTCACCAAGGGCATTCAGGCGGCGCTACGATCGCTCGCGCCCGGTATGAGGGGCATCACGATCGACTCGGGCGTCTACCGCGCGGACAGCTACCTCGCGGCCGCGGTTGGCAACGTCGGATTGGTCGCGCTCATCGCTCTCGTCGCGCTCGCGGCGATGCTCCTGCTGCTGGTGTCGTGGCGTGCGGCAGTCGTCGCGCTCCTAGTCGTGCCCGCGTCGCTGCTGGCGGCGATCTGCGTGCTGCTGGTGGCCGGAGCCACGATCACGACCATGACGCTGCTCGGGCTCGCCTGCGCCCTGGCCCTGGTCATTGACGATCTGGTCGCCGACCTGCACGCCGCCGGTGAGCGGCAGGACCGAGGCGGCGACGACCGAGCCAGGCCCCCGGTGCTCGAGGCCTTCGCCGCGGCACGCGGGCCCCTGTGGTTCGCGACCGTCGCGATCGTGCTCGCGCTGGCGCCGTTCCTTTTCCTCGACCGGCTCGCGACCGCGTTCAGCAGGCCGCTCGTGCTGACCTACGCCCTCGCGGTACTCGCCTCCACGCTGGTGGCGTTCACCATGACGCCTGCACTCACCGTCTTTGTCCTGCGCGGGGACGCACCCGACCGCGAGTGGCCGCTGGCCAGGTACATGCGGCGGCTCGTCGGGCGCACGCTGGCCGGCTGGATGGCCAGGCCCCGTCGCGCCTGGCTCGCGGCAGGCGTGCTCGCCGTGGCCGCCCTGACCTGCGTGCCCCAGATCGGCGGCCGCTCGCTGCTGCCGACTCTGCAGGACCGCGACCTCCTGCTGCGGGTGCAGACCATCTCAGGCACCTCGCTGCCTGAGATGGACCGGATCACAGCCGCCGCGAGCCGGGAGCTGCGGACGTTGCCTGGCGTCAGCAGCGTGGGAGCGCAGGTGGGCCGGGCCATCGCCGCCGACCAGCTGGTCAACGTCAACTCCGCCGAGATGTGGATCAGGCTGGACGGCGCGGCTGACTACGACCGCACGAGGGCTGCGATCAGGGCGACGATGCGGGGCTATCCCGGCATCCGGTCCCAGCTGGTCGAGTACTCCGCCGCCAGGATCGCCCAGGAGACGGCCGGCCAGGCCGACGATCTCGTGGTCCGGGTCTACGGCGCCGATCAGGATGTGCTGGACCGCAAGGCGCAGGACGTGCGGGCCATGCTGGCGGCCGTCCCCGGGGTGAGCGGCCCGGCTGTCCGGCCTGTCCCGCGCCAGCCGACCGTGAACATCAGGGTCAGGCTGGCGGCCGCGCAGAAGTATGGCCTGCGGCCAGGCGATGTCCGCAGGGAGGCGACAACGCTGACGTCGGGCCTGATCGTGGGCAACCTGTACGAGCAGTCGAAGATCTTCGACGTGGTCGTCTGGGGAGTTCCTGGCATCCGCAGCAACCTCACCGAACTCGGGAACCTGCTGATCGGCACGCCCTCAGGCCAGATGGTGCCGCTGAAGGAAGTGGCCGATGTCGGCATCCACGCCGAGCCGACCGCCATTACCCACGACGATGTGCTCCGCGACGTGACAGTGACTGCGAAAGTCACGGGCGATCCGGCAGCGGTGGTGGCGGCGGTGCGGTCGCGCCTGGCGAGTATGCCAATGCCGCAGGAGTACCACGCGGAGGTGTTCGGGAACACCGCTGTCGCGCGGGCCGCCCTCTGGCGGGCGCTGGGATATGCGGCAGCCGCTCTGATCGGCATCTTCTTGCTGCTCCAGGTTGCGGTGGCGAGCTGGCGGCGGGCCTGGCTGCTGACGGCGTCGCTGCCGTTGTCGGTAGCGGGCGGCGTGCTCGTCGCGCCGCTTGCCGGGGGCCTGTGGAGCGTGGGCTCGCTGGCCGGCATCGGCGCGGTGCTAGCGCTCGCGATCCGCGGCAGCGTGGCGCTCGGCTGCCGGATCCGGGCCAGGGAACAGGCAGGCGACACCGCCGGGGTGGCGGCGACCGGCGCGGCCGCCGAGCGCGCCGTTCCCGTCCTGCGGTCCGTGCTGGTCACCGGCGCGGCGCTGGTGCCTGCGGCCGTACTCGGGGGCCGCGCTGGACTGGAGTTCTGGCACCCGCTGGCGATCACGATGCTCGGCGGGCTGGTGAGCCTGCTCCTGGTCCAGATCTTCGTGCTGCCCGCGCTGGTCCTTAGCACGGCCGGCCCGGTGCCCGGAAGGGAATCCCTGGATGCCTAAGAAGAGCCCTGGCCTGATCGCCGCCGTGGTCGCGGCCGTCCCGATCCTGGCCGGCTGCGGCGCGGCGACCGCGCACGACGACCCGCCGCCTGCGACGGTCAGGTACGTCCCCGGCTCGGATGCCAAGCAGGTCAAGCTGACCGAGCGGGCCGTCGAGCGGCTGGGGATCGCCACCGAAGCAGTGCGCGAGCAGAAGATCACGCTCGACGGCAGCATCGGGACGCACGAGGTGATCCCCTACTCGGCCGTGATCTACGACAACGATGGTTCCACCTGGACCTTCGTGCGCATCGGGCCGCGGACGTACCTGCGCGAACCGATCACGGTCGCCTCGATCGAGGGCAGCGTTGCGGTTCTCACCCAGGGTCCGGCACCAGGTTCCTCGGTGGTGACAGTGGGAGCGCCAGAGCTGCTCGGCGCGGAGTACAACATCAGCGGTGAGGAATGAGCGCGACCGAAGCGCGTACGCTCATGCGCTGGATCGTCCGTTCCAGCCTGAGGTTCCGCCACCTCGTCGTCGCCGCGGCGGTGGGCATGATCGCGCTCGGGATCACGGCTCTGCCCGGCATGCACGTCGACGTGTTCCCCGAATTCGCCCCGCCTCGGGTGCTGATCCAGACCGCCTGCGTCGGGTTGTCCACCTCCGACGTCGAGCAGCTGGTCACGGTGCCGATCGAGGCAGCACTGAACGGCATCCAGGGCCTGGACGACCTGCGGTCGAAGTCCGTGCCGCAACTGTCTTCGATCGAGGTGCTCTTCAAGCCGGGCACGGACCTGCTCCGCGCCAGGCAGCTTGTGCAGGAGCGGCTGGCCACGGTCTCACCGAGCCTGCCCACCTGGGCGGCGCCACCGGTCATGCTGGCCCCGGTGTCCGCGACCGGACGGGCTATGCAGATCGGCATGACGTCGACCAGCCATTCGCTGATCGAGATGTCGATGACTGCCTACTGGACGATCCGCGCCAGACTGCTGCGGGTTCCTGGCGTGGCCAATGTGGCTATCTGGAACGAGCGGCTGCATCTGATGGCGGTGCAGGTCGAACCGCCCAGGATGCGAACGGCAGGGGTATCCCTCAAGCAGGTGATGCAGGCAACCTCGGACGCGGTGGACTCAGGGTTGCTGCGGTTCTCCACCGGGGCGGTGATCGGCACCGGCGGCGCGGTAGAGACACCGAACCAGCGGCTCACCGTCAGGAACGTCCTGCCCGTAGTGACCGCCGCCGACCTCGCCCAGACCCCGATCATCTGGACGAGGGCGGGGCCGGTCAGGCTCGGTGACGTCGCGGCCGTTTCTGTCCAGCACCAGCCGCTCATCGGAGACGCGATCATCGACGGGCATCCCGGGCTGCTGCTGGTGGTCGAGAAGCTCCCCTGGGCCAACAGCCTGCAGATGACGGCAGGCGTCGAGCAGGCGATCAAGGAGCTTCAGCCTGGCCTGCCGGGGATCAGGTTCGACACCCACGTCTTCCGGCAGGCCGACTTCGTCAGCCTGGCGATCGCCAACCTCACCCAGGCACTCGTGCTCGGCTTCCTGCTGGTCGTGGTCATCCTCGCGCTGTTCCTCTTCGAATGGCGGGTGGCCCTGATCAGCGTGCTCACGATCCCGCTGTCGTTGGTGGCCACCATGCTGGTGCTCTACTGGCGCGGCGCCACCATCAACACCATGACCCTGGCCGGGCTCGTGATCGCGCTCGGCGCGGTGGTGGACGACGCGATCATCGATGTCGAGAACATCACCAGGCGGCTGCGCGAGGAACGGCTCGGCGGCGGGAAACGGCCGACCGCGGTCGTGATCCTCAGCGCGTGCCTCGAAGTACGCAGCCCGATCGTGTACGCCACGTTCATCGTCGTGGTTGCCTCGATCCCGGTCTTCGGTCTGACCGGCCTCACCGGTGCGTTCTTCCGCCCGCTGGCCATCTCCTACACGCTGGCGATCGTCGCCTCGATGGCCGTGGCCCTCACCGTGACCCCGGCGCTGTCCTTGCTGCTGCTCCGCAATGCCTCGATCGAGCGCCGCCAGTCCCCGCTGGTCGGCTGGCTGCAGCGGACCTACACCGCCGGGCTGTCCAGGATCGTCTTGCGCCCGGTCGCCGCCTATCTCACGTTCGCCATGGTGACCGTGATCGGCGCGGCGGTATTCCCCCAACTCGGCCAGTCGCTGTTCCCCGGCTTCAAGGAACGCGATTTCCTCATCCACTGGGTATCCCCACCAGGAACCTCGGCGGCCGAGATGGAGCGGTCGACCACGAGGATCAGCCGGGAACTGCTCGCCATTCCAGGCGTGCGCAGCGTCGGGGCGCACATTGGCCAGGCGCTGCTCGGCGAGGAGGTCGCCGGGGTCAACCTCGGCGAGATCTGGGTCAGCCTGTCGCCCGGCGCCGACTACACCACCACCTTGAACCGGATCAGGTCCGTCGCCAATGGCTATCCCGGCATGTTCCGCGAGGTCCAGACCTATCTCGACGAACGGATCCAAGAGGTGCTCACCGGCGCCAAGGAGCCCATCATCGTGCGAACGTACGGCGAGGATCTGCTGACCTTGCGCGCGACGTCGGATCGGATACTGGCGCTGGTGAAGTCCGTGCCTGGCGTGGTCGACGCGCACCGCGACATTTCCAGCGACGTCCCGCAGGTGAACGTGACGGTCAATCTCGCCAGGGCGGAGCGGTACGGCCTCAAGCCCGGCGACGTACGCCGCGATGCCGCGACGCTCGTGGCCGGTGAGGAGGTGGGCGACATCTTCCGCGCTGGCCGCGCCTACGATGTCGTCGTGTGGAGCCCCGAGTGGGTTCGGCATAGCTTCTCCGACATAGCCAATTTGCCGATCGATACCCCGTCAGGCGGGCGGATCCGGCTCGGGTCGGTCGCGACCGTGTCGCTGCGGCCCAACCCCAATGCGATCGAGCGGCAAGGCGGCTCCAGGTACCTCGATGTGGCCGCGAGCGTGTCGGGGCGCGATCTGGGCTCGGTGGTCGCCGACATCAACCACAAGCTCGCCGCCGTTCACATGACCCGCGGGTACCACATCGAGGTGCTGGGCGAGTACCAGGAGCGGCAGGCGGCGCAATCGCGGCTGCTGCAGTCCGCGCTCATCGCCGGGCTGGCGATCCTGCTCCTGCTCCATGCGTCGTTCCGCAGGTGGCGGCTGGCCGTGCTGGCGTTCGTGACCCTTCCGATGGCGCTGGTTGGCGGCATACTCGCCGCGTGGGCCGGCGGCGCGATCATCTCGCTGGGATCCCTGGTGGGCTTCTTCACGGTCTTCGGCATCGCGGCACGCAACGGCATCCTGCTGATCAACCACTGGCAGCACCTCGAGCAGGACGAGGGGATGGAATTCGGAACGGAGCTGGTACTTCGCGGCGCCCGCGAGCGGCTGTCGCCGATCTTGATGACGTCGCTGGCGACCGGACTCGCCTTGGTGCCACTCGTCCTGTTTGGCCAGCGCCCGGGGCACGAGATCGAGCACCCGCTCGCGGTGGTCGTCCTGGGCGGGCTCGCCACCTCGACGCTGCTCAACCTGCTCGTCCTCCCCTCCCTGTACCTGCGATTTGGCCGCACTCCCGGCCGTCCTGCCCAGCCACCGCCAGAATGGAGCCGCTAATGCCGCGATCACGACACGTCAGGCTGCTCGCCGTGGTCCTTCTTGCCTGGGCATTGCCCATGGCGGCATGCAGTTCGGGAGCCGGACAGCATTCCCCGGCCGCGGGCGGCTCCCGGCCGGCCAGATTCTCGGCACCGACCCAGGTGGACAACCGGATGTTCCCGCTTGTGCCAGGGACGGAGTTCGTCTACCAGGGCACGCTGACCGAGGCAAGCCGGTCAAGGCCGCACACGGTCGTGTTCACGGTCACCGACCTGACCAAGCTGATCCATGGCGTGCGAACGGTCGTGGCCTGGGACCGTGACTTCCTGGCCGGCCTGCAAGAGCAGGAACTCGCGTTCTTCGCCCAGGACGACGCGGGGAATGTGTGGAACTTCGGCGAATACCCGGAGGAGTACGAGAACGGCAAGTTCACCGGGGCACCCGATACCTGGATCAAAGGATCGGGACACGCCTACGGCGGCATCCACATGCTGGCCCACCCCGTGGCCGGTGTCCGGTACCGCGAGGGTCTGGTGCCGCCGATCGAGTTCAATGACCTCTCCCGCGTGACCAGCACACGCCAGCTCACCTGCATGCGGCTGGGGTGCTTCCGGCAGGTCCTGGTGGTCGACGAATGGAGCCCCAACGACCGCGCTGGCGGTCACCAGATCAAGTACTACTCCCCCGGCGTCGGGCTGGTGCGGGTCGGCGCGCGCGGCGGAGACTCGCAGGAGTTCCTGACCCTGTCCCAGGTGCGCTACCTCAGCCGGTCAGCGATGGCCGCCGTCCGGTCGGAAACTCTGGCCATGGACCACCGGGCCTTCGGTGTAAGCGCGGTCTACCACCTCACCCAGCCCGCCGTTCCTGGCGGCTGACGTGCGGAGGGAGGAGGTAGGTCACCGAGCGAGCCCGAGCCGGAAAGCAAAGGCGACGAGCTGAGCGCGGTCTCGCATCCCAGTCTTCACCAGCAGGTGGTTGACGTGCGTCTTCACCGTGGCCTCGGAGATGAAGAGCCCCGCAGCGATTTCCCCGTTGGACAGCCCGGCCGCGATATTCGTCAGCACCTCGACCTCGCGCTTGGTCAGCCCGCCCGGCTGATCGGCTTCTGCGGCCGACCGCTGGGGTGTCCCGCCGCCGACGATGGCCTCGATCAGGCGCCGCTGGATCGCGGGATCCAGCGAGGCCTTGCCTTCGGACACCGCGGACACAGCCTGGAGGATGTCGGCCGCGCCCGCATCCTTGGTGAGGAAGCCGCGGGCGCCGGCGCGCAGTGCAGCGAGCACCGACTCGTCGTCGGAATAGCTCGTCAGCACCACGATGTGCATTCCGGGCCGGGCCAAAGTGAGTTGGCGCGTCGCCTCGATGCCATCGCATCCGGGCATGTGGAGGTCCATGAGAACCACGTCGGGTGCCAGCGCCAGCGCCTGCCTGACCGCGTCGTCGCCGTCGACTGCCGAGCCCACAACGTCGATGCCTGGCAACATCCCCAAGAGGACGACCAGCCCGTCGCGAACCACTTTCTGATCCTCGGCCAGCAGCACCCGGACTGGTGTTCGCGGAACGGTCACGCTCGCTCTCCCGGCAGCGCCGGATGGAGCGGCAGGCTCAGCCGCACGGTGAAACCGTCTTCCGAGCGGCCGACCTCAAGGTATCCGCCGTTCAGCGCGGCTCGTTCTGCCATGCCGGTCAGTCCTGAGCCGCCAGGAACACCGTTGCTGGCGCCGTGGTCGCCGCCCTCGTCAGCCACCGATATCTCGAGGCTGTCGGGTTCCCAGCCCAGTACAATCAGCGCCCGGGCACCCCGCCCCGCGTGCTTGGCCACGTTGGTCAGCGCTTCCTGCACGGTGCGGTACGCGGTGAGCGCTGCCTCAGGTGGCAACGGGCGTGGCGTGCCGCTGACCTGGAGCGAGACCGGGACGCCCAACGCGGAGGCGGCGTCCGATACCAGCTGGGGCAGCTGGTATGCCTCATACTCCCCTTCCCCGCGCAACGCCCGCAGGGCGCCACGCGCATTGCGCGTGCCGTCCCGCGCCAGTTGCCTGGCGCGGGCAATCTGGTCGGCCAGGACGGCATCGGCCGCTGTCTCGGCGGCCCGCAGCTGGGCGCCTTCCAGCTGGACGGACAAGCCGGACAGGCAGTGCGCCAGGATGTCATGCAGCTCCCTGGCCAGCCGCGACCGCTCGGCCAGCGTCGCCATCTGCTCCCTGACCTCACGGATGGTGGCCTCCTGCGCGAGCAGCGCCTCGGCCCGGTGCTGCGCGTCCCGGCTGAGCGCCGCGAGCGCTGAGGTCACGAACAGGAAGGCCGCGCCCATGGCGACGGAAAGGACGGTGCTGGCGGGGTTCACTGCCTCGTGCGCATCGGAGACGGCGATGGCGACTACCACCGGCATCGCGGCCAGCAGCGCGACCATGCGCGGGACACGCAGCGCCAGACCGGCCAGCGCCATGAACCCCGTCACCAGCCCCGGGCCGTCGGATTGCGGCCAGTCCAGCCCCGCTCCGCAAAGCCCCAGCCCGACCAGCGCGGAAACGACCAGCCGCGGGTCGCGGACACGCTCGCTCAGCCCCACGGCCCAGCAGGCCGAAGCCAAGGCGAGCACGGCGATCGACAATGACAGGCCGACGCCCGCCGGCGTCTCATCGGCGAGCATCGCGGCACCGACGCCGAGGATGGTGATCGCGCCGGCGGGCGCTAGCCGCGACCTGATGTGTCGGTTCGCCGAGCCTGCGAGCAGTCTGGCGACCGGCTCGGTGTCGGCCGCCACGGGCCAGGCTCCGGCCGGCGCATGCGCGCGCCAGGCAGTGACGCGGTCCGCGTGACCCCCTGGCCCCTCCCGAGCCTCCCCATCCAACCCCGTTCCGACCTTCCCGGCCAGGTGATGGGTCAGCCATTGACTCCCGCCCACTCGCAGCCCCGCTGTCGTTTTGGATCAAGTGTGCTCCGAGCGCCCGTGAATATCCAGACAGTCGCGCTGGTCAGGCAACTACAGGGTGACAGCTCAACGCTGAATCGGCGTCAGAGCACCTTGGACAGGAAGGCCTTGGTCCGTTCGTGGGCGGGGTTGGCCAGGACCTCGCGCGGCAGGCCGGACTCGACCACCACCCCGTCGTCCATGAAGATCAGCGTGTCGCCGACCTCACGGGCGAAACCCATCTCGTGCGTTACCACGATCATCGTCATGCCGCTCGTGGCCAGGTCGCGCATGACGGCGAGCACGTCGCCGACCAGCTCTGGGTCCAGTGCGCTGGTCGGCTCGTCGAAGAGCATCAGCTTGGGCTGCATCGCGAGCGCCCGGGCGATCGCGACCCGCTGCTGCTGGCCGCCGGACAGCTGCTTGGGGTAGGCGGCCGCCTTCTCCCTCATGCCCGTCTGGTCAAGTAGCTGCTCGGCGAGATCGACCGCCTGGGCCCTGGGCATCTTCTTGACCCGGATCGGTGCCTCGATCACGTTGTCCAGCACGGTCATGTGCGGGAACAGGTTGAACTGCTGGAAGACCATGCCGATCTCGGCCCGTTTCGCGCAGATCTCCCGCTCGCGCAGCTCGTGCAGCCGCCCGCCGTACTCCCGGTAGCCGACCAGTTCGCCGTCCACCCACAGCCGGCCGGCGTTGATCTTCTCCAGGTGGTTGATGCAGCGCAGCAGGGTCGACTTCCCCGAACCCGATGGCCCGATGATGCAGACCACCTCCCGGCGGGCCACCTCGAAATCGATGCCGCGCAGCACCTCGATCCTGCCGAAGCTCTTGCGCAGACCCTCCGCGACGCACCATGGGCCCGCCGGCATCGCCCGCGCCGGGCGTCTGCGTCCAGGCCAGCGCGCTCACCGTCCCTCCCGCGTGGGCGGCGGCAGCGCCGAGGCGCGGCGGCGGCGCATGGAACGTCGTGACAGTAGCGCCAGATGCGCTGCCAGCGGCGTGAGCGGCAACTCCCGTGCCGCGCCGCGGGCGTAGTACCGCTCGACGTAGTACTGGCCGGCCGTGAGCACCGACGTGACGATCAGATACCAGATGCTCGCCACGATCAGCAGCGGAATCGTCTTGAAGTTCACCGAGTAGATGAGCTGGACGGCATACAGACAGCTCGGTCACCGTGATCACGCTCGCCAGCGACGAGGTCTTGAGCATCGAGATCGTCTCGTTGCCGGTCGGCGGGATGATCACGCGCATCGCCTGGGGCAGGACGATCCGGCGCATCGTCAGGCCCCGGGCCATGCCCAGCGCCTGCGCGGCCTCGCCCTGGCCGATGCTCGACCGACAGGATGCCGGCCCGGACGATCTCGGCCATGTACGCGCCTTCGTTCAGACCCAGCCCGAGTATGGCCGCGGTCAGCGGCGTGATGAGGGAATTCGCGTTGACGGTCAGCCACGAGGGCCCGAAGGGGACCCCGACCGAGATCTTCGGATACAAGAACGCGAGGTTGAACCAGACCAGCAACTGGACCAGCACCGGCGTACCGCGGAAGAACCAGATGTACAGCCAACTCGACCCGGAGAGCAGCGGATTCGCCGACAGGCGCATGACCGCGAGCAATCACCCCGAGCACGATCCCGATCGCCATGCAGACCACGGTGAGCAGGATCGTGACGCCCAGGCCGGCCAGCACCCTGCTGGACAGGAAATAGTTCGCGACGACGTTCCACTCGAACCGCGGGTTAGTCACCAGCGTGTGCACGAGCATCGCGAACAGCACGAGCACAAAGACGGCGGCTACCCACCGCCCGGGGTGACGTACCGGGACGGCCTTGATCTCACCTTGCGGGCGGATGCGACTGGGCAGCCGCCTCCCCCGCCCGCGGCGCCGTCACCGGCTGCCTCGCTTCTGGCTCATCCCCCATGCCGACACTGGCCGGTTAGCTGGTCGCGCCGTTGATCTTCGGGTTGCTGATGGCGCCCGCCTGCAATTCCCCACTTGTCGAGGATCTTCTTGTACGTGCCATTCGCGATCAGGGCCTTCAGGGCGGCCAGCACCGGCTTGGCCATACCGTTGTTCTTCGGCATCGCGATCCCGTACGGCGCCGTCCCGTACGACTGGCCTGCCAGCTTGAACATCCCGCTTGACTGCTTCACCTGGTACTCCGCGACTGGCGAGTCCGCCATGGCAACGTCCGCGCGACCAGAGGACAGGGCGAGGTTGACCGCGTTCTGGTCGTTGAATATCTCGACGTTGACGGCCGGCTTGCCTGCCGACGTGCACTTGCCGGACTGGGCCTGGGAATCGTCCTGCTGGGTCGTTCCCTTCTCCACGGCGACCTTGTGCCCGCACAGGTCACTCAGCGAAGTGATGTTCGGCCCGCCGCTGGACTGGACGTAGAACGAGGTACCGGCCACGAAGTAGGTCACGAAGTCGACCGTCTGCTCGCGGGCCTTGGTGTCGGTGAACGAAGACATGCCCAGGTCGTACTTGCCGGAGACGATGCCCGGGATAATCGTGTCGAAGGTGGCGTTGACGACATTGACCTTGAGGCCCATCACCCCTCCGAGTGCCTGAGCGAGATCGGCGTCCATGCCGACCACGGTATGACCGTCGGATGCGATGAACTCGTTCGGCGCGTAGGTCGCGTCCGCGGCAACGGTGAGCGTGCCGTTCGACCTGATAGCGGCCGGTACCTGAGCCGCGATCGAGCTCACGGCACTGGACGGCGAGGCGGACGGCGTCGCCGTGCCCGTGCCGCTTGAGCAGGCCGTGGCCGCGAGCCCGGTGACCACGAATACCACTGTGGTAATGGACAGCCTTATCCGATTCTTGCGCAACATCAGCGGAACCCCCCGCGCCCCCTTGGCAGATGAGCCTGATCACTACCCTTTACCCAGTCTCAGGCTGCTCCTCCCGCCCCGGCCGGGTGAACCCGGTTCGCCGCGCCTGATCACAGGTGGGGTGGGATCGGCTGAACGCGCGGACCGCGCCCGGCCGCCGCGACGGTGCGCCGATACGAGGCACGCAGGGCCGCGGCGTCGGCCGGATCGTGCCGCCAGGCAGTGCCAGCGGCGAGCACCAGGAAGTCCGGATGCCGGACCCAGATCGGTACGTAGTGAATGAAGGTGACGCGGGCACCGAGGCTGCCCACGGTGATGGTGAGCAGCACGATCATCCCGTCCTGGGTGGCTGCCGGGCAGCAGGCACTGGTCTGATCGGAGATCAGGTTGCCTTCGCCGAAAACGACGAGCTTGCCGTTGATGACGCGGATGGGCTGGACGACATGCACGTGCTGGCCGATGATCGCGGTGATGTCGGGTGAGCGGGTGAGCTTTCTGGCGAGTGCGAGCTGGAAACTGCTCGGCTGCGTCACATATTCATCGCCCCAGTGCAGATTGACGATGACGACCTGCGCGCCGTCCATGCGCGCACGGTGCGCGTCGGCGAGGATCCGCGCCGCGCTCGCCAGGTTGACCGACCATGGGTGCGGCAACGCAAAGCCGTTGGTGAACTCGGTGTAGGCCAGGAAGGCGACGCGCACACCCTTGACCGTCATGATCAGCGGCTCTCGCTGGCCGGCCGCGGTCGAATAAGAGCCGGTGTGCCGCACCCCGGCGTGATTCAGCGCGGCGATCGTGCTGGCGACGCCGTGCTGCCCCTGGTCAAGGGTGTGGTTCGAAGCCGTCGAGCAAGCGCGCCAGCCAGTCTGACGGATCGCGGTGGCGAGTTCGGGCGGCGTGTTGAACACCGGGTAGCTGGCTGGCGGAGCCGACGTCATCGGCGTCTCGAGGTGGCACAACGCAAGATCCGCGCGACGGATGTAGGGCCTGATCCTGGCGAACATCGGGGCGAAGTTGTAGTGGCGACCGCCACCCAGGACCAGCGCCCGCTCCCAGACCGGACTATGGATCAGCAAGTCGCCGCTAGCCTCGACCACCAACTGGACCACCGGGCTCGCGCCCCGATGCCGCGGCGGGCTGACCGTCGGGTGCGCCTGGCTCCGGCGGCCAGCCTGCCCGCCCGGGCGCCCGGCGGCGCACGCGCCCGTCGCAAGGACGAGCGCGAGTGCGAGCACGCCGAACAGCATGACCACGCGCCGCCCGCTGCGCTGCCCGGCCACCCGCACCACCTACTCGCGCCATCTCCGGCAAGGGTCCGTCGCCAGATCGCCGGACGGTTCACGATGATGTCATGCGGGTTCAGTTCGCGGGCAGCGGTGACGCGTTCGGCAGTGGCGGGCGCTTCCAGACGTGCATTCACGTGTCAGGTGGCGGGCAGGTGCTGCTGGTGGATTGCGGCGCCACCAGCCTGGTAGCGCTGAAGGCTCAGGGCCTTGACCCTCTTGCGGTGGACGCGGTGGCCGTGACCCACCTGCACGGCGACCACTTCGGCGGGCTGCCGTTTCTGATTCTGGACGGCCAGTTCTCCCGCCGGTCCGCGCCGCTGACGATCGCCGGTCCCGCCGGCACCCGTACTCGGCTGACAGAGGCCATGGAAACGCTCTTTCCAGGCTCCAGCCTGACACGCCGGCGGTTCCCGGTAGAGGTGATCGAGTTGCCCGCAGACGGGACCCCCGCCGCGGTCGGAGCCGCAACCGTACGCGGCTGGCAGGTCGAGCACGCCTGTGGCGCACCGCCGCTGGCGGTCAGGGTGGACCTGGACGGCGCGAGCTTCGCCTATTCGGGGGACACCGAGTGGACTCCGGCCCTGGCTCACGCGGCCCAGGGAGCCGACCTGTTCGCCGTCGAGGCCTATACCTTCGACCGGCCCGTCCGCTACCACCTGGACTATCAGACCTTGCGCGAGCACCGTGGCGAAATCGGCGCGGAGCGCATGGTGCTGACGCACATGTCCGCCGCCATGCTCGGCAGGCTCGCCGACGCCGAACTGCCCGCAGCCTACGACGGCTTGACCGTGGACCTTTAAGGTGCAGGCGTCAGGCCCGGACGGCCGGCCGCCTCGCCGCCCACGGCGCGGCCTGCTCGAGTTGACTGGCGACCCTGACCAGGACGTCCTCCCGGCCATATCCGGCAACTAGCTGCACGCCCACCGGCAGATCGTCAGGAGTCCAGTGCAATGGCAGGCTCACGGCGGGCTGGCCGGTCATGTTGAACTGCGCCGTGTAGGGGATAAAGCTGACGATTCGCCGGCCTTCGGTCTCCGGCCCGGCCGCCGTGAACCAGCCGAGCTCGGGCGGCGGTGCGCCAAGGGTCGGCGTCAGCAGCAGGTCATAGTCGTCCCACCAGCTCGCCATCCGCCTGGCCCACATGCCGATCCACTGCCTGGCCTGCAAGTACTCGACCGAGGTCTGCACCCGGCCCGCATGCCGGTACGCGGCGTTGCGCGGCTCGATCTCGGCGTCGCCGATCGGGCGGCCCAGCGCGGCCTCGAACGCGCGGAACGTTGCCTCGGTATCGGCCGCGATGATCGCGGTGAAGTGCCCGGTGAACTCAGCCTCGAACATCGCGGCCGGGCCGGACTGCGTCACGTGGTGGCCGAGCGACTCGAGCAGGCTGGCGGCTGCTGCGACCGCGGCGCGGCACTGCGGATCGTCGAGGAACCGCTCGTCCCCCGCATGGTCAACCACGCCGATCCTGAGCCGGCCGGGATCGGCTCCGACCTCCTGCGCGAGCGGCCTGGGCAGCGGCGGCGCATAGTAAGGTTCACCGGGCATCCGCGCGCTGATCACGTCGAGCACGCCTGCGGCGTCGCGGACCGTCCTGGTTACCGATCCGTCGATGGTGCCGCCGGCCCAGCCCTCTCCGACCAGCGGCCCCTGGCTTACCCGGCCACGAGTCGGCTTGAGCCCGACCAGACCGCATTCACTCGCCGGGATGCGGATCGACCCGCCGCCATCGTTCGCATGCGCGACCGGCACCATCCCGCTGGCAACCGCGGCCGCCGACCCGCCGGACGAGCCGCCGGTCGAATGCCCGGGATTCCATGGGTTGCGCGCGGCGGGGAAGCTCATCGCCTCGGTCGTGACCGTCGTGCCGAACTCGGGCACGTTGGTGCGGCCGACGGCGACGAACCCGGCGGCGGCGAACATCTGGGCGAGGAAGGACGTCACCGGCCAGGCGACCTCACGCAGCGGCCCGATGCCGAACGCGGTCTGCTCGCCAGCGACCATGCAGCCGAGGTCCTTGAGCAGGATCGGCACGCCGCGGAACGGGCCGTCGGGCAGGTCCCCGGCCGCTTCCTTCCTCGCCAGGTCGAATCGTGTCCTGATGACGGCGTCCAACTGCGGATTGATGCCCTCGATCCGCGAGATGGCGGCATCGACGAGCTCGAGCGGGGTTACCTCGCCCTGGCGAACCAGTTCTGCCTGGGCGGTTGCGTCAAGCCAGGTGATATCTGTCACCAGCCCAACTTATGCCGACCGCTACCTGCCGGGAAGCCCCATTCTTCCCAGCGTGACCGGAGCCGTCTGGAATCAGCGTTGACGGGCCCGCCATGGTGTTCAATCGAGAAGATGAATGTCACGACGCCGGACGAACCACAGGACCCGCAGGTAACTGCCTGGTCGCCGAACCGCGACTGCGAGTCAGCGCTGCCCGGGCAGAGCCTAGAGGACACCGATGCCGGCTGGGGCGAGCAAGCAGAGCCCGACGACGAGCGCCTGCACCGCGACCGCCCGCCGCACTGGGATTCCGCCTGATCGAGCGTTGGCGGATCAGGCTATACCGACCTTGGAGGTCGGTATAGTGCGCGAGGGGAGCAGGTCGGCGTTTCGGGAGGGACGAACCTTGGAGCTGAAATCAGTCCGCATCCAGAATTACCGGAGCATCGACGACTCAGGCGTCGTGCCGATAGCGGAAATCTCCTGCCTGGTCGGTAAGAACGAGTCCGGCAAGACGGCCTTCCTGCATGCCCTTCACTTGCTGAACCCGCTCAACCCCATCAGGGGGAAGATGAGCTTCGATGATGTGATGGACTTTCCCAGCCGACGATTCTCGGCCTACCGGAAGGTCAGGGACGAATCTCCCGCCGACGTCGTGACCGCCGTTTTTGAGCTCAGCGATGCCGAGCTGAAGATCATCGAACAAGATCTTGGCCATGGCGTCCTCCGCAGCCGGGAGATCGTCGTGGTGCGGGGGTACGGCGGCCACTGCAGATACAAGGCGGAGTACGCCGCTCGCAGGGCTATCGATCACCTGCTGTCGGGGATCGAAATGACGGCGTCGGATCAGGAGGCAGTCGCGGCGGCCAGCACGATTTCGGACCTGGCGGATGCACTGAGGGCTATCCCGGATCCGCACTCGTCGGTCCGCGACCTGATCGCCAGGATTGAGTCCTGGCGCGAGCCGTCGCTGGGCGTCTATCTCCTCGACAACTACTTCGAGGGATGGCTGCCCAGGTTCTTCTACTTCTCCGAATACAGCACGATGCGAGGCCGAGTCTCGCTGCCCGACCTGAAGGCCAGGGAAGCGTCGGGTCTGGCCGATGAAGCGGACAGAACCTTCTTGTCGCTACTGCGAACGGCGAACGCCGAGCTCAGCGACTTCGAGGTGATGGACTTCGAGGCACTGACCCGCGAACTCGAGGGCGTGGCCAACGGCATCACCGACGATGCCTTCACCTACTGGCGCCAGAGCCCGGGACTGCGGGTCGTGATCCAGATGTCCGCGGGGAACCCCGACGATGAGCCGCCACTGAATCGCGGGCCTATCGTCAACCTCCGCATCTACAACCCGAAGCATTCCGTCACGGTGCCCTTCGACGAGCGGTCCCGCGGGTTCGTCTGGTTCTTCTCGTTCTACGCTTATTTCAGCAACATCGCGCAGGATCCGCGCCGGAGGACGATCCTCCTGCTCGACGAACCGGGCCTCAGCCTCCATGCGACCGGACAGCGGGACGTCCTGGCCTTCATCGAGCGCAAGCTCGCATCGAAGCACCAGGTCATCTATTCGACCCACTCACCGTTCATGATCGACCCGGAGCGCATCGACCGGGTGCGCACGGTCCAGGATCTTGATGAGCACGGCACGACCGTCAGCCCGGACGCCTTTCAGACCGACAGCGAGACCGCGTTCCCGTTGCATGCCGCGATCAACTACGAACTGGCGCAGGCGCTCGTCACCAGCAGGCATTGCCTCCTGGTCGACGGGCCCTCGGACCTGCTATATCTGCAACTCCTGAGCCAGGCCTGCGAGGACGCCGGCCTGTGCGGCCTTGATCCTCGATGGGTCGTGACGCCGGTGGGCGGCGCGGACAAGATGTCGGCGTTCGCGAGCTTGCACGGCTCGAAAGCGCTGAATATCGCCGCTTTGATCGGCGCCGACCCGCGCGACCAGCAGCGGATCAAGGTGCTCGAGCAGGCCGGTCAGTTCCCGGCAAGTTCCCTGATCCAGATCAGCGACTTCGCCGCCGGCCGGGAAGCCGACATCGAGGACCTGTTCGATCCGGCCTTCTACTGCGCGCTGGTATCCGGCGCCTACGCGAAGGAGTTTCCTGAGGCACTCAAGCCCGGCGATCTCAAGTCACGTCTTCCGCGCATCACGGCTCGGGTGGATCAGTACTTCAAGAACAATGACATTGCCTCCGGAGCGCTGAGCCGCTACCGGCCGGCCGCATATTTCCTGTGCCAGCAGCAGACGATCCCGGCCGTATTGTCCGCGGCCACGCTGAAGCGCGCAGCCAAGATGTTCGAGCGAATCAACGGCTGCCTCGCCCTGGGCAGCGGCTCCGGAACTTCTAGCTGAACGCGTCGACGGCCTTCACCAGCTCGTCCTCCTGAGCCCAGTTGCCGGTGAAGTGCTTGTTCGGCTCGTCCATCTGGTTGTAGAACCACCAGAACAGGTAAATCCCCAGCGAGAACACCGCGGCTATGATCCGGCCGACGTAGTTGTCCGCTCGCTTCACCCGGCCCTGGTCGGGAGGAGTCAGTGGCTGACCCAGCCGACCGTAGATCACGGAAAGCTCGTACTCGATGCCCACCTCGGCATGGTCGTGCCTGATGAGATCCTGGTCCAGCAGCACGAAAGCAATGATTTCGGCCACGCCCGCCACGATGGCCAGCAAAACCCATATAACGGGCTCGCGGAAGTCCCAGGTCATCTGCCGCAAGGTGTCCAGGTGAGCTGCGCTGCGTTGGAATTCGGGCGCCAGTTCCTGCTGCAGGCCCTGCCGCCCGGCCTGCTCCCACGCCACTGCGGTGGCCGCATCCAAGAGTTCGAGCCGCCGCGCGTTGTGATCTCGCATGCGACGCACAAGCTGGTAGAAGACGTAGAGCCCGAAGATCCCGAAGGTAAGAATTGTCCAGCCGAGCGCCGACCAGTAGCTGAAGATGTAATCGGACTCGCCCCGCCGTTGCACCGCCTGACGAACTCGCTCGGAAGGGGACGTAAGCGGCGGACCGGGCATCGCCGAAGGGCCAGTGGGCGGCCCAGGCTTGCTCTCCGAGGAGGCCGCGCCCTGCTCCGGTGGTTGCCGGCCTGCATCGCTCATAGATGATCACCTCCAGTGCCACAGACCCTTTGCCTCCAGTGCCGCAGATCCTTCCCCGGCAGTCCGCCGGTATGTGCCGTTCGACGTGCCGTCAAATCCGGGCTGGGCAAAGCCCCCGTGGCGCCAATCGCTGCGATCCGCCTTTTTATAACATGGTTCGCATGGCATGCTGCTGACACGAATAGCGCACATATCCATATTCGCGCCGCAACCGAACATCTTCTATCTCGTGTCAAAGGTGCCGGGTTCGTGCCGACCCCGAGGTGGTTTGAGGCAGCATGGCCAGCGCGGTCGCGACCAGATCGCGGATCGCATCGGATCGCCGGTCTGTCTTCCAGGCGAGACACACTTCCGTCGGCGGAATGTCGACGACCGGAATTGCGGTGACTTCAGGAGGGATCCGCATCGCCGCCGTGACCGAAGCCGGGACGAAGCTGATCGCTCGCCCGGTGCCGGCTGCCTCAATCTTCTCTTCGAGATTGCGGGCGGCTGGGCCCCGCCGTGGGCTCCTCCCATCGGGGCGAGGGTCGACGTTATGCCATGCGTCCCAGACGGGGCTGGCACCCCAATGCTGGATAACGGGGTCGTCCGCGAGTTCTCGGATAGCGATCTGCGAGCGCCCCGCGAGTTCATGGCTTCCGGACAGCAATGCCAGCCTGGGAGACGAGTAGAGGTGGGCTACCTCGAGGCCGTCGTCATCCATGGGAAGGTGCACGAACGAGACGTCAATGTGGTCGTCGACGAGCGCGCCTGGCTGGTCGGACCAGTAGATCCGCTTGACGTCGACATCGATGTCGTGGTGCGTGGCGTTGAAGGCTCGCACGAGTTGAATGATCGGATCGCCGGCAAAGAAGCCGACCGTCAGGGTGGCTCGGCCAGTAGCGGCGCCCCTGACTCGCCGCCCCGCGGCGGTTGCGGTCGCCAGCAGGGGCTGGGCATCGGTGAAGAGTTGCCACCCCGCGGGGGTCAGCTCGACGTGGCGGCTCGACCTGGTCACTAGGCCAACGCCAACCTCCTGCTCCAGTTTCCTGATCTGCCTGCTGAGCACCGGCTGGGTGATGGACAAGCGCTCGGCCGCCTGGCCGAAATGGAGTTCCTCCGCGAGCGCCACGAAGTAGCGCAGCCTGCGAAGATCGAGATCCAGCGGGTCGGGCCCCGGCCGCTCGGCCGCCCGAGGCGAGGGTCGGCGCGATCAGCTCACCGACGGAGATCTCCAGCGCCACGGCCAAGGGAGCAAGATGGTCGACGGACAGTCGGCGCTCACCGGATTCGAGTCGGCTGAGGGTGGACGCGGCCATGTGGACCAGCCGGGCCAGCTCTGCCTGGCTCATGCCCTTTGCCGCGCGCAGCGCTCGGAGCCGACACCGTACCGCCTCGTCGGTTGCCGAGGCCCTGACGCGCTGCCGGGACTTGTGCCAGTTCGGCATAGGCGCACCGCCCCCCTGACCAAGCCTAGAACGGCTTCACGCTGATCGATGCGTGGGCTGCATCGCTTGCCAGTTCACAGGTGTTGCGGCTCGGGCGGACTTGAGGAACAGTCACCAGTTGCCTACGTTCATCAGAACGGGAGATTCACATGTCCGTGAGAACCGAAGAGGCAGCGATCCGGCCGTTCACCATCCCTGTCACGCCCGAGGCGGACATCGAGGCCCTGCGCGCGCGGGTAGCGGCCACCCGCTGGCCAGACAAGGAGACCGTGCCCGATCATTCGCAGGGTGTCCAGCTAGCGACGATTCAAGAGCTCGCACGCTATTGGTCAACAGACTACGACTGGCGCAGATGCGAGGCGAAGCTCAACGCCCTGCCGCACTTCATGACCGAAATCGACGGACTGGACATTCACTTCATTCACGTCCGCTCGAGCCACGAAGATGCGCTTCCCCTCATCATCACCCACGGCTGGCCAGGCTCCGTCATCGAACTGCTGAAGATCATCGATCCGCTAACCAATCCGACGGCACACGGCGGCAGCGCATCGGACGCGTTCCACCTCGTGATTCCATCGATACCTGGCCACGGGTTTTCAGCCGCGCCACGGGAACCCGGCTGGGGCCCCGATCACATCGCGAGTGCCTGGATCGTGCTGATGAAGCGTCTCGGCTATACACAATTTGTGGCCCAAGGCGGAGATTGGGGGGCTGTCATCACCGACCTGATGGCCGCGCAGGCACCGCCCGGAATGCTCGGCATGCACACCAACATGCCGGGCGTAATCTCACCCGACCTCGCACAGGCGCTCCCGATCCCCGGCCAGCTCGCCCCGGGCGGCTCGCCCCCACCCGGCCTGTCGGCCGACGAAGAACGCGCGTTCAAGCAGATCAGCACCTTCTATACCGGGGGCGCCGGCTACGCGGTCGAAATGTCGACGCAGCCGCAAACGATGTACGGAGTTGCCGATTCACCGGTCGGCCTCGCCGCCTGGATGATCAATCACGACGCGTTCAGCTACGGGGAAATCTCAGACGCCTTCGCTGGTCATCCCGCCGGCGAGCTCACCAGAGACGAGATCCTCGACAACATCACCCTCTACTGGCTGACGAACACCGGCGTTTCGTCGGGGCGTCTTTACTGGGACAACAAATTTGGCTTCTTCGACGCCAAGAACGTGTCCATCCCGGCCGCCGTGAGCGTCTTTCCCGGTGAGCTTTATCAAGCCCCGCGCAGCTGGGCCGAGCAGGCCTACCCCAACCTCATCCATTACAACGAGGTCGTTGCGGGCGGCCACTTCGCGGCCTGGGAGCAGCCGCAGCTCCTGTCAGCAGAAATTCGCGCGGCCTTCCGGTCGCTTCGCTAGGTGACGGCGTTCGCACCTGCGCATATGCCACCGCTCGGAGGGGCGACGGGGTGGCTCAACTCCGCTCCGCTCAGCCTCGCCGAGTTGCGCGGCCACGTTGTGCTCGTCGACTTCTGGACGCTGACCTGTATCAACTGGCTGCGCACGGAACCGTACGTCCGTGCGTGGTCGCAGGCATACCGGAACGACGGGCTGGTCGTGATCGGCGTCCATACGCCGGAGTTCTCGTTTGAGCAGGAGATCGGCCTCGTGCGGAAGGCGACGACGGATCGCGGCATCGACTACCCGATCGCGGTCGACAGTGACTACGCGATCTGGAGCGCGTTCGGCAACCACTACTGGCCAGCGCTTTACTTCGTCGACACGGACGGCATCATCCGCGACCACCACTTCGGCGAAGGGCGTTACGAGCAGTCAGAGCGCGTCATCCAGCGACTGCTCGGCGTCGATCGTGAACTTGTCTCCGCCATGGGGGCCGGCGTGGAGGCGCAGGCCGACTGGGACCACCTGCGCACGCCCGAGACGTACCTCGGCGAGGCGAGGAGCGAGCACTTCGCGTCACCGGACGGCGCAGGGTTCGGGCAACGCCGCACCTACGAACTCCCCGAGTCCCTGCGCGTCAATCACTGGGCCCTCGCTGGCGAGTGGACGATCGGGCGTGAGAATGTGGCGCTCGATCAGGCCGGCGGGAGCGTCGCCTGCCGGTTCCACGCGCGCGACGCGCATCTCGTGCTGTCGGCCGGGCCGCGGGCGCCGATTTCGTTCCGCGTGCTCCTCGATGGCGAGGCCCCCGGGCCGTCACACGGAACCGACGTCGATCAGGACGGAAACGGCCTGCTCAGCGAGGGTCGCCTGTACCAGCTGGTGCGGCAGGCTGGTGAGGTGCGCGAGCGTACGCTGGAGATCACGTTCACCCAGCCGGGGGCCGAAGCGTACGTGTTCACGTTCGGGTAACCGAAAGATGCCGCCAGCCTCATCAAATTCACCTCCGGCAGCCATGGGGACGACGGGTGCCGGAAGACGAGGAGGTGGTCACGGTGGCAGGGACGTCTGACGATTCGGCCGGCGAGATCGCGAGTGTGCCCGTGGCGCTCGCTGGCAGCCGGATAGAGGCCGAACTGATCGTCGGCATGCTGCGCAGCAACGGCGTACGGGCGGTCGTGTCGGCGGATGATGCCGGCGGCCTGGAGCCACAGCTCCAGCTTCAGGGTGTTCGCGTGCTGGTTGCTCCCTCCGATGAAGCCTCGGCCCGCCAGCTCCTCGCGGCCGCCGAGGACGACACAGGTTTGTAGGCCGGTCAGCCGCCTCTTCGTCATGCTTGGATGGCTAGAGCCGACTCGGCGCGACGCAAGGAGGCAGGGTGCAGCGCACGATACACACTCCGGATGGCCGGACGCTGACTGTCGAAGACCAGGGTGATCCCGCTGGCCGACCGGTCCTGGTCCACATGGGCACGCCAAACTCCAGGCACCTTTATGACCCGAATGTGCGGGATGCAGCCGAGCGCGGGTTGCGGCTTCTCAGCTACGACAGGCCCGGTTACGGGCAGTCCTCGCCGCATCCAGGGCGCACCGTCGCCGACTGCGCCGGGGATGTCCGCACTATCTGCGCCGCACTCGGAATCGATCGGCTCGCAACATGGGGCATCTCGGGCGGCGGTCCGCACGTGCTCGCGTGCGCTGCCCTGCTACCGGATCTGGTAACCGCCGTCGCTTCGCTTGCGTCACTGGCCCCATTCGACGCCGAGGGACTTGATTACTTCGCCGGCATGGGCCAGGACAACGTGGATGACACCCGCCTGTTCTACAGCGACGAGGCCGCGTCCAGGGCCAAAACCGACCAGGACCGCGCGGAAATGCTGGCCACGTCGGCCGCCGATGTGGCCAGCGGGATTGAATCGCTCCTCACGCCGACAGATGCCGCGGTCCTGCACGGCGAATTGGCTGATTACCTGGTGTCCTCCATGCATGCCGGGCTGGCGCCCAGCAGCGAGGGATGGTGGGAAGACACCTGCACGCTCAGGCCGTGGGGATTCGATCTGGCCGAGATCACCGTCCCGGTCCTCCTGCTGCACGGCAAGCAGGACATGTTCGTGCCATTCGGCCACGGCGAATGGCTGGCCGCGCACATTCCCGGCGTCGAGGCCCGGCTGCTCGATAGCGATGGCCACCTGACCCTGCTGCAGAATCGAGTGCCCGAGGTGCACGCCTGGCTGTCGGACCACCTGTAAGCGCTGGCCGGTGACCGGCACTCGGCTCGACCTGACGCGGCAGCAGGTCCTGGCGTTCCGGCGACGCGCCGGCGGGCTCGACGAGCGGCTCCCGCGCGGACGGCGCTCGCTGCGGAGGGCGGCGTGGGCGGGGCTGCAGGACAGCATGCCCAGGGCCGCACTCATGTCGATCCACGCGCGCGTCGCCGGGACTGAGCCGTCCACCTGGGAGGACCCTTCGCTCGTGCAGCTCTGGGGGCCGCGGTTCAACGTCTTCGTCGTCGCCGCGTGCGACCTAGCGGTCTTCTCGCTCGGCACGATGCCCGACGATTCCAAGGGCCGACAGCGGGCGGAGGACCTCGCCGCCCGCCTCAACGCCATCCTCGGCGGCGCGCGGATGGCCTATGGAGAGGCGGGCCGCGCCCTCGGCGTGAACCCGTACAAGCTGAGGTACGCGGCGGCTACCGGCGCGGTCCTGATCCGCTGGCAAGGCGCACGGCAGCCGACCGTCTGGACCGTGCCGCCACCTGAGACCGACCCGCGCGACGCCCGCCTGGAGCTTGCGCGCAGGTACCTGCACATCTTCGGGCCCGCTACGCCCGAGGCCTTTGGCTGGTGGGCGGGGATCGGCCCGCGGCCCGGCGTCGCCGCGTTCGGGGCCCTCCGCAACTCGCTGACGCTGGTGCGGACACCGGCCGGCGAAGCGTGGATCCTCACCAAGGACGAGCCAGGCTTCCGCGCCGAACCGGGACCAACGGCGTCCGCGCGGCTACTACCGAGTGGCGACGCCCATTTCCTCCTCCATGGAGCCGATCGTGAACTGCTGGTTCCCGACGCCGGCCGCCGTAACGCGCTCTGGACCCCGCGCGTCTGGCCTGGCTGCGTCCTGGTCGAGGGAGAGATCGCCGGGACATGGCGGCGCGCGGGCACGGCGATAACGGTGCAACCCTGGCGACGGCTGTCGCAGGCAGAACGCGATGCGGTCGCGGCAGAGGCGGAGTCATTGCCACTGCACAGTGTCAGCGGCCGGGTCGCCATCCGCTGGGACGACTGAGCCGGACGATGGTTTCGGTGCCGTGGTCCCAGCGCCACGCGACCTGGTGGCCTTGCAGGTGCACGCCGCCGATCCACCGGTCGATGCCGTTGAGTGCGATCTGGTCGGCCTGGCCTTCCAGCACCTGCGCCCCGGTCTCGGTCAGGCGCACGCCCGTCGTCCGCTCCACGGGGCGGCCTGGCGGGTCGAGGCGGAACAGCGGGTGCGGCCCCTGCGCCATTGTGTCCATCCGGCGGAAGCACGTGGTGTCTCCCAGGTACGGCCGCGTCTCCCGCGCCTGGGCGCGCACGAAGGCGGTCCCGGCGTCGGGAGCGCCGTCGGCGACGGCGGCCAGCGCCCGCCGCTCGGTCAGCGACAGACCGTCCCGCGTCGCCGGGTACTCGCGGCTGAGCCGGTCGAACGCTTCGCCCAGGAACCGCAGCTCGCCCAGCCGCGCTGCGGCGATGGCAGCCAGGCCCTCGGGGCTGGGCGCGCGGAACGCCGCCCACGCGCGGGTGGCCAGCTCGAGCGCCGCCGGGGTCAGCCGCGCGCAAGCGTTCGTATGCGGCAGCTCGCTCAGCTGCTCGACGGTCAGCTCCCCGAGGCCGCCGAAGCGAGCGATGCCCGCGTGCTCGCCGATGCAGATCAAGGTGATCCGCCCGGCGGGAACGCCCAGCTCGGCCAGACGGGCAAGGATCTCGGTGATCTGCAACTGGTCATACAGGTCCGCCTCGAACCACAGCACGTACTCCCCGTCGCGGCCGACCTCCAAGGCCTGGTCCCGCTCGGTGAACTGGCGCAGGACCTCGGCGCTGTCCTGGCCGGCCAGGTACTCGGCCCTGATCCGGCGCAGTTCGGCCGGTGCGACCTCGGGCACCGGTCCCTCGTGCAGGACGTCGCGCCAGTAGACCACGCGGCGTGCGAGCCCGGTGCCCAGCACGTCGGTGGAGTCGCCGTTGCTGAGGTGGAGCGCCCCGCGCATCCAGTCCAGCGGGGCGTCGTCCGCCGTCGCTCCTGGATGCCCGGCCAGGAGCCTGCTGCGGGCGGTCGCGTAGGACTCGCCGGTCTTGGCCATCCGAGCGCGAACGCGCCGCTTGAAATCGGCCTGCTTGGTCATGATCGTCTCCCGCGCTCGGTCCGCGGATCCCCCAGCGATCGCCGCGGCGAGCGCATGACCGACCAATCAAGCCCCGGCCGAGAGGCTGGCCTCCCTTTGCCTCCGTCAAGTGACCTGGCTGGGGCGGGTCGCCGGAGGTTGGGCGCGGACGGTCGCCACCTCCCAAAGTACCCGCCTGCCGCCACGGGCCGCCATGAGCCCTTCTCACCGATGCCGACCCGATTTGCGACGACGTTCGGGACAAACGACTCGCACGCCGCACTGATCGAAGATTCCGATTCCGCCGGCCGCCCAGTTCACCCTGCAGCCGGTGTCCGTACAAGATGGAAGTGCGGCTAGCGGCGAGCAGCAGGTGAGGTGACGGTGCTCGTGGTGACGGCGGACCTGATCTCGAGGGCGCGGTCCGGGGACGGCGACGCGTTCCGGGAGGTGACCGAGCCGTACCGGCGGGAGCTGCAGGTGCACTGCTATCGGATGCTCGGATCCTTCGCCGACGCCGAGGACGCCCTGCAGGACACGCTGCTGGCAGCCTGGCAAGGCCTCGCGGGGTTCCAGGGGCGCGCCTCGATCCGCACCTGGCTCTACCGGATCGCCACCAACCGGTGCCTCAACGCGCTTCGATCGGCCAGCCGGCGACCCGCTAAGGAGTGGAGCATCCCCCAGGTTGAGCCGCCCAAGCCGGACCGGCTCGGGGAGGTCGTTTGGCTCGAGCCATTTCCCGACGCTCTCCTCGAGGGCGCGATCGACATGCCGCTGGGACCTGAGGCCCGGCACGAGCAGACCGAAGCCATCTCGCTAGCCTTCGTGACCGCATTGCAGGTACTGCCACCTCGCCAGCTTGCCGTCCTCATCTTGCGTGACGTCCTCGGATTCCACGCGAACGAAGTGGCCGACATGCTCGACTCAACCGTCGGATCGGTCAACAGCGCCCTCAAACGGGCACGCGCCACCCTGCAGCGCCGGCTGCCGCCGAGCGCCGGCCACGACCGGCCCCGGTCGCCGGCTCAACCGCCGAGGAGGCGATCGTGGCGAAGTTCGTCAGCGCGTACGAGTCCGCTGACCTCGACGCGCTCGTCGCCATGCTGACCGATGACGTCTTCATGTCGATGCCGCCGATGCCGTTCGAATACGAGGGCCGCGACGTCGTGGCCCGCTTCTGCGCCAGCATCTTCGGCTCTGGCCGTAGGTTCGACCTCGTGCCGACGCGAGCCAACGGCCAGCCGGCGTTCGGCGCCTACCTGCATGCACCGACCGGCATCCGCCACGGCACCGGCCTCATCGTCGTTACGCTCAGCGGCGACCGGATCCGCGCCATGACGCACTTCGACAAAAGCGTGCTCCCGTGGTTCGGCCTGCCGCGATCACTCCCGAGCCGGTAGGCGCCGATGGCTATGGCTTGCGGCCGACGGCGCAGAACTGATCGACATCCCTGGCGCTGCCGGCCCCGATATCCGCGACATCGGGTCGCCACCGGGGGGTCGACACTACGCCGGGCTTCAGCACCTCCAGGCCATCGAAGAGCTGAGTGATCTGCTCCGGGCTGCGCAGGATCACGGGCGGCTTGCCGAACTTGTTCCAGCGCGCCACCGCCTCATCTGAGATCGCGCCGTAGATGACATTGGTGCTATGCGAGACGACCAGGTAGCTGCCGGAGGGCACGGCCTCCATCAGCGTGGTGACAATCGATCGTGCCTCGTCGAAGTCGGTAATGTGATGCAAGATCGCGATGAGCGTGATCGCTACCGGCTTGCTGAGGTCCAGCGTTCGCGCCGCCTCTTGCAGGATCTTTCCCGGATTCCGCAGGTCGGCGTCGACGTAATCGGTGGCGCCTTCCTGGCTGCTGGTGAGCAGAGCGCGGGCGTGAGCTAGCACGAGGGGGTCGTTGTCGGCATAGACAACCCGCGATTCCGGCGCGATCGACTGGGCCACCTCGTGCGTGTTGTTGACGGTCGGCAGGCCGGTCCCGACGTCCAGGAACTGGCGGATCCCGGCCTCGCCAGCCAGGTACTGAACCGCGCGGGTGAGGAACCCGCGCGCCGCGCGCGCGAGCAGGACGATGTCGGGGTACATCTCGGCGACCCGCTCACCGACCTCGCGGTCCACCGGGTAATGATCCTTGCCGCCCAGCCAGTAGTTCCAGACTCTGGCCGAGTGCGACACGGTGGTGTCGATCAGGGAAGCGGGCGAGTCGTCGGTCACCTCATACCTGCCTGCGCAGTTCACTGAGTATTGCCCTGCTCGCGGCGCCGGTCTCGGCCTGGACACATAGCTGGTTCATGACGGTCATGTAGCCGATGACGTCATCGGGCTGGTCAAGGTAGAGCGCGCTGTTGAGTTGTTCAAGGTAAATCACGTCCGGCACGTCCGGCTCGGCGAATCGCAAGATCGTGAACGGCCCGCCCGCGGCGGCGTGCGGACCGGCGTGGAACGGCACGATCTGGAGCGTGACGTTCGGCAGTTCGGTGATCTGCAGCAGATGCTCAAGCTGCGCGCGCATCACCTCGCGGCTGCAGGGGGCCCGGCGCAGCGCCGCCTCGTCCAGCACCGCCCATAGCTCAGGAGCCTCCGGCTGGCTGAGCATCTGCTGGCGCTTCATCCGGACGCTGACGCGCCGGTCGATCTCCCCGGCGGGCGCGTGTGAGTTCGCGATCAGGATGACGGCGCGGGCGTAGTCCTCGGTCTGCATCAGGCCGTGGATGAACTGCAGTTCGTAGGCGCGAATGACGGAGGCGGCCTTCTCCAGCCCGACGTAGAGCTCAAACCATCGTGGCAGGAGGTCGTTGTACTGCTGCCACCAGCCGGGAGCGGCGGCCTGGCGGGTCAGGCTCAGCAGCCGCTCGCGTTCCTCCTCGTCGGTGACGCCGTACAGGGTGAGCAGATCGTCCACGTCGCGCTGCCGGGCGGCGCTGCGCCCGCGCTCCAGGCGGCTGATCTTGGATTGAGTCGCCCTGATCGCTTCCGCGGCCTGGGCCGTGCTGAGGTCGCTGGCTTCGCGCAGCCTGCGCAGTTGCGCGCCGAGCGCCATCCGCAGCACCGTCGGCCCGGACCGGACATCGGGGAAGGCCAGATCGGGTGCGGAGCTGGCCGCCGCGCCCTGCCCCGATCGACTCGAGATCATCGATACTCCTTGAGACCATCTGCCTCGGCAAACTGGCCCCAGTGTCCCATTGCCAGATCCCCGCTGCCTAGTCAGTTATCAGATCGTCGAACTGGCCATCCTTGACTCCCTGGATGAAGGCGGTGACCTCAGCCGGGGTGTAGATCAGCGCCGGGCCGCCTGGATGGCGCGAATTTCGGACGGCGATCGCCCCGCCGGGCAGTTCGGCCACCTCCACGCAGCTGCCATTCGGGTTGCTGTAGTGGCTCTTACGCCACGTGGCTCCCGGCAGTCGGGAAGCGGGCATTCCGTTGTAGGCCTCAGCCATCGACCCTTTCCATCCTTTCCGCAACGGTGGCCCCCTGCGCCTGCCGTCGAGACATCGCGGGAGCGGCAGGCACGGCCAGAACCCTACTGCCTGCACGTGCATTTGTTCTGTTCAAACAGACGATCTTGCGAATGAATTTGCGTCGGTGCTTGCGGCGAGGGGCCAGGAACACCAGGATGGTCGTTGTACGCCACGATGCACCGACCGGTGGAGACCGATGGCAGAACCCCTCACCTGCTACCCCCGAGACACGCACTGGCAGGCGCACGGGCGGCCCGGCCATGCGCCCGATGACGGTTTTCGCCCCCTGCGCCGGGTCTCGTCCCAGCCGCTGGTGCAACCCGTGATGGACGAGTGGCCGCTGCTGAGCCACCTCGAGCTCGGGGCACTGCCTGGCGCGGTGGCGTGCGCGCGGCTACACGCCAGACAGGTGCTGTGGGAGTGGGGTCTGTCGGGAATAGCCGAGGACGCTGAACTACTCGTTTCCGAGCTTGTCACCAACGCCACGCAGGCATCGCTGTCGGCCGAGTGGATCCAGCCGGTTGGGCTGTGGCTGTCCTCTGACCGGTCCCGGCTGCTGATCCTGGTGCAAGACACCAGCCGTCGACCGCCGCGTCCTACTGGCGGTGCGGGCGAGGACGAGGAACGGGGGCGCGGGCTGCTGATCGTCGAAGCGATCAGCGCGAAATGGGGCTGGGACGCCAAGAACGGCAGTACCGGCAAGGTCGTGTGGGCTTTGATCGAATAGCCGGGGCACGCCGTTCCGGACCCTCATCGCGGCTGGCGCTCAGCTTGAGCGGAGAGCCGCGGTGGGTGACATGCGAGCCGCGCGTGCTGCCGGGTAAAGGCCGGCCGCACTGCCGATGACGATGGCAAGCACCAGGCCGCCCCACAGAGCCTGGGGCGGGATCAGCAGGCCCCAGTGCTGCGTCTTGGCGGTCGCTGCGGTCACGGCAGCGCCGAGCAGCACGCCAGCGATTCC
This sequence comes from uncultured Actinomycetota bacterium, assembly GCA_963720595.1. GTDB lineage: Bacteria > Actinomycetota > Actinomycetes > Streptosporangiales > Streptosporangiaceae > Chersky-822. The sequence goes on from CAVRFY010000003.1 coordinate 494,926, forward strand.
GCCGAGCCCGCTGAGCAGGACTGACTCGGTCAGGAATTGCGTCGCGACATGACTCCTTCTGGCACCGAGCGCACGGCGCAGGCCGATCTCGATCCGGCGCTCAAGCACCGATATGACCATCACGTTGGCTATCCCGATCCCGCCGACGAAGAGCGCCACGATGCCGAGCCCGAGGAACAGCGTGGTTCCCGCGCTGACCACGGCGACTCGCGCCGCCAGTGCCGAGGAAGGCTGGCTGACCGCCACATTGCCGGGGGATTCCGGATCCGCGGACCGCCCCAGCAACGCCGCCACCTGGGTTGTCTTCGCGACGTCCGTGCGCACGTAGATGCGGCTCGGGTGCCCGTCGTAGCCAAGGAGCCTGGCCGCTACTGGGAATCCGACAAGTGCACTGCGGTCGAGCTCGGGCGCGAATGGCAGCGGCTGAAGTATCCCGGCGACTGCGAACCACCGTCCGCCGATGAGCACGCGGACCGGCTGTCGCAGGTCGGAGACGCCGAGGCTCCGGGCCGCCTGGAAGCCGAGCACGGTGACGGGGAAGCGCTCGGTCGCCGCGTTCAGGAACGCGCCCTGCCTGATGCTCGCCCCGAGCGTGCCGAGCAGCGACGGATCCGCGGCCCGCACCGCGAGCCCGCCCGTGTCGTAGACCGGTACCTTGTCGCTCCGGTAGACATTCCCCTAGCCAATTGGGCCGTCGGCGCGACATCGGTCACTCCGGACGCCCGCCTGATCATGGCCGTCGCGTAGGCGGGAAGCTCGGCTTCCTGCCCGCCGATGGTCTGGCCGTTCGCGACGGTGAGCAGGTTCGTGCCCAGCTGGTCGATCTCGGCGAGCAGTGCCGACTCGCTCGATGAGGTGATGCCGAGAACCGAGACGAGCGCGGCGATGCCAACGGCGATCCCGAGCGCGGAGAGCATTGCCCTGGCGCGGCGGGTGCGCAGCCCGATCGTGCCGGTGCGCAGGATATCGGCGGCCAGCAGCCGGGATGATCCGACGCCCGTCCCGGGCCCGGCGTTCACCGGTTCCGCCTTTCCGCGACTACCCGGCCATCCTTTAGCTCGACCTGCCTGTCCATCGCGGCTGCTACGGCCGGATCATGGGTGATGATCACGAGCGCAGTCTCCACGCTCTGGGTCAGTTCCCTGAGCAGCGTGACGATCTCCCTGCCGGTGGCCTGGTCCAGGTTCCCTGTCGGCTCGTCGGCGAGCATCAAGGCCGGTCGCCCGACCAGGGCGCGGGCGATAGCGACGCGCTGCTGCTCTCCGCCGGAAAGCTGGTTAGGCCGGTGGCCGAGCCGGTTGCCGAGACCAACCAGGAATCGAGAAGCTGATCGCCACGGCGCCGCCGTTGACGCCCGAGCAGCGCAGCCGGCTGGCCGTGCTCTTGAACAGCGGCAGGGCCGAGACGTGACAAGTGGCCCGACCCCGGAAGGCCAGACCACTCGCACCCACACCCAAGTTTACGCGGCCGGCCTGTCGGCTGTCTGCCCTGGCGGCAGGTGATGGCATGCCGGAACTGCCCCCGCGACCACGATCCGGTGAGCTTGGCCGAGTGGACCTGGCGGGTACGGGACACCAAGCCCAAGCCGCGCCGGGAAGCTGCCTGGCGGTGCTGTGGATGCTGGCCTCGCGCATGGACCCGGGCGACCGGGTGCGGGTTCGCCTCGGCTCGCGACCTGGCCGACCTGACGGGCGTCAGCGACGACACCGTGCGCAGGGCGACCGGCTGGGCGCAGGAGCGATTCCTGCTGCGGCGGGCGGCACGCGGGCACCGGGTGAAGGACGGCGTGTACCCGGCGACGCAGTGGCAGCTTCAACTGCCCGAGCCAACCCCGCGCTCTTGCGGTATTGGCGGACCCAACCCCGCAGAAGGGCCGAGCCAACCCCACAGGAGAGGGACGCAAGAGAGACCTTCTCAAGACAAGCGATGGCGCGCGTTCAGACCGCCGGGGTTCACCAACGTGAGGAAGTGACGCGACGCCATGACGCCCCGACAACGGAGAGGGGAGCGAACGATGCTGAGTGACAAGGCCGGGTACGACTGCGTGCTGCTGGCGAGGGCCGTCAGCGCCCGCACCGGCTGGACCGCCGTCAGCGAACCTCACACCCTGGTCCGGCTGCCGGACGGCCGGCTGCTCGACGCTGACGGGTTGCACCCTGCGGACTGGCTGGACGTGACCGTGCAGATTCCGTGTGACTGCCCCGGCTGCGTCGGGCCGCTGACCCCGGAGGTCCGGGCCGCAGCCGACGACCTGCTCGTGCTCATCGAGGAGGTTCACCATGATCATTCTTGACGGCTGCTGCGGCGCGGCTCGCGGGTACGTCCAGGCCGGCCACGCTGTCATCGGCGTAGACAGCAACGCCGCGCTGGAGGCCGACTAGCTGAAGTCCGGGGCCGTCAGGTTCATCGCGGCGGACATCCTGACCGTGCTGGCCGATCCGCCGCCGGCCGACTTCATCCACGTCTCGCCGCCATGCCAGCGGCACTCGCGCATGTCCCGCTGCCGCCCCGAGGTGGCCGGCCGCTACCCGGACCTGATCGGCCCCGTCCGCTCAGCGCTGACCAGGCTGGGCCCGCCGTACGTGATCGAGAACGTCCCCGGCTCGCCGCTGTCCGATCCCGTGACGCTCTGCATGTTCATGTTCGGCAGGCCGGCTTACCGTCACCGGCTGTTCGAGGCCGGCGGCGGATTCACCCTGGCCCGCCGCAGCCACCAGCCGGCATGCCGGGGTGCCGCCGCGAGTGCGGCTGGCCGCATCCGGTCGCGGCGGCGAGGGCGGGCCACTGGGAGCCGGGCAGGTTCGTGTCGGTCAGCGGTCACGAGCGCCGCGCCCCGGTCAACGCGGCAATGGGCATCGACTGGATGAGCAGGCGCGAGGAGGTTGCCGAGGCGGTCCCGCCGTGCTTCACGCGGTGGATCGGTGAGCAGTACGGGAGGGCTGAGTCGTGACCGGGCCTGAGCGCTGCGGCGGAGGTGCGCGCTGGCGGCAGCCTGCGCTGATAGCTGAGAGGACAGGGAGGGCAAAGATTACTTCAGGGGAATCTTCCAGCGGATACAGAGGTCACTTCACATGTATCGGTCGAGTTCGATGCTGTACCACCATTCGCCCATATCGAGGAGAAATGCTTTATCTGTTATATCGATCTCAAAGATCAATACCCCATGCTCTTCCTGGCGTTAGTGTTTCGCGAGTGCAAGACCATCGAAATAGTGGACAAAGGGCTAATCCTAGGGCCGTCGCGCGCAACGAGAAGATGCGCGAGCCCAACGAGCAAATGTAACTGACAGTGAGAGTATGAACTTGCTAAGTTATGGCGCACCAAATCCAGGAGGAATACCATGCCACGTCAGGATCGCCCCGATGGCTCGCAACGTCCGTCCCGGCGCATGGTGCTTCGCAGCGCAGCCGGAGCGGGAGCCGCGGGTGTTGCCGCGACCGCACTGTCCGGCCTGGGCGGGGCGGCCCACGCTGCGGAGGCCAGGACCAACCGGGAAGACCGAAACGATAATGCCCACGCCGTCGACCCTGCTGACGACAGCGACCAGTTCGTCGTCCACGTCAGGGACGCCAGGACCGGGCAGATCGACGTGTTCCGCGGTAACGGCCAAATCCGGCTGCACGATCGAGACCTAGCCAGGCTCCTGGACCGGCTCAGCCGTCGCTAACGACCGCAATCTGTCCGTTCGCCGTGCGTCATGCCCAGTGAGGTAACACATGTCATCACACCGTGAGGCTCCGGAGATCTCGAAGGATCCCGTCGCCGATAGCACCGATGTTTACGCGTTTGTCAGTCCGGACCGGCCGGGTACGGTCACGTTGATCGCCAATTACATCCCGCTCGAATCGCCTGCCGGCGGCCCGAATTTCTACGAGTTCGGCAATGACGTGCTCTACGAGATTCATATCGACAATGATGGTGACGGCCGCGCGGACATCACCTACCAGTTCCGGTTCCAGACAAAGCTGACGACGCCGGGAAGTTTCCTCTATAACACCGGCCCGATCAAGTCACTCGCCGACCCGAACTGGAACAGCAAGCAGTTCTACCGCGTCACGAGGGTGGACAAGGACGGCCGCCACGTGCTTGGCAGCAATATTCCATGCCCGCCGTGCAACGTGGGGATCTTGTCGACGCCGCACTACGAGGCCAGGCTGGGCAGCAAGGCTGTGAAGAACCTCGCTAACGGGGTGAAGGTTTTCGCTGGCCAGCGTGCCGAGGAGTTCTACGTCGACCTGGGATCGATCTTTGATCTCCTCAACTTGCGGCCCTTCCAGCAGCTGAACCTCTTCGGCAAGATGGCTGGCCTGGTCAGCCAGCCAGGAGTGAACGCGACCAACCGGCTGAACGTGCACACGATCGCGATACAGGTTCCCAAGTCCCAGCTGGTGCTGCCAGGCCGACCGACCATAGGAGTGTGGACGACAGCCGGCAGGCCGCGGGTCAACATCGCTTCAGACAGTAGCGACGCTGGCCTACTCACCGGCCCGTTCGCGCAAGTGTCCCGGCTAGCTAACCCGCTGGTCAACGAGGTCATCATCGCGCTGGAGGACAAGGATCGCTGGAACCGCCAGGCTCCTGTGCACGACAAGCAGTTCACGCACTACTTCGAGCACCCGGAGGTCTCCGGGTTGCTTCCTGTCCTATACCCTGGCGTGTTCCCTAACCTCGCGGCGCTCAACACGTCAGGCAAGGTGAGGGCCGACATCGTGGCGATTTTCCTGACGGGCATACCTAAGGGCCTCATCCCCGGCTTCACGAACTTCACCGGTTCGGTGCAGGCCGACATGATGCGGCTGAACACGTCGATCAGGCCGACTCCAAGTGGCAAGGTCAACATCCTGGGCGTGGTCGGCGGCGACCTGGCAGGGTTCCCGAACGGCCGCAGGATCGTCGATGATGTCGTCACCGTCGAACTGCGCGCACTGGCCGGGCTGACATTCCCGCTCGTCGACCCAACTTACAAGGTGGACGCGGCCGCGAATGTCATCACCGATGGCCTGACCAATAAGTCTGTGACGAACAAGCCGCTTGACCGCTTTCCGTATATGGGCGTCCCGTACGACGGCTACAACAACCCATCGTGAGCAACCACGAACGCGATCACCACGCTGCCGGGCCCTCGGGGCCCGGCAGCGTCGTCCTCGACATCGGCCCAGGCACTGGCGCCCTGGTCCTCTTTACCCCCGCCTGCATGCTCGGGGCCGAAATCGACATCAGCTCCGAAGGCCAGGCAGCTCTTCGGACCCACTCAAAGGTCCGCCAGCGTGTGAGCGGCGGGCAGCCCGACGGCTCAGCGTGCGGGGATATCAGGTACGCGGCCGTCTACCCGAGCCTGGCAGCGGGCCGCTACGTCATCTGGCGCGACGCCGAAATTCCGGTTGGCACGATAACCATTGCCGACGCCAAGATCACCACGTGGCACTGGCCCGCTGCTACCGACGGTGACACCAGGGTTGCCGATCACTGATTAGGCGGCGAGCGCCGGCCCGTTTCCAGCCGCACAGACCGGCCAGCGCCCAGCGGGAGCCGTGCGAGGCGCCTGACTCGCGTCTTGGCGTGCTGGCTGCGCCATGCTGGCCGGCCGGGCCCGAGCACGCGGTTAGCACCGAGCCGAGGACAAGCGGCACCGCGAAAGCGATGAGTCGCCTGGGCATCATGATCGTCTCCTTCTAGCTTGCGCCCGTCCGGATGGCGGGCTGCCGGGCATGCTCGACGCTCACACAGCGGGCCGGGTGCTGGCATCGCGGCGAGGAGCGAATACGATTCCGACCTTCGAGCTAGCCGCGATCCCCCGCCGTGGGGTGGTGCGCGGATCGCCAGCGGATCTACGGTTCGGGGATGAAGGCACGCAACGGCATACAAGCCAAGATGACCGCCTCATACGTCGCCGTCACCGCTGGTGCGGTCCTGGTCGCCGAGATCGCGGATCATCGGCGTGGCGGCGCTCAATGCCGCTGACCCGCTGTCCAGCAAGCAACTGCGCGCCCGCGCCCAGGTCACCGCTGTCGGACTTGCGGCGAAACTCGCGGCGACCGCGGTCGGAACAGGCACGCTGGGCAAGACCGAGCTCGGCGATCCGGCCGTCAGCCCTATGCCGGGGATAGCACGGCCCGACAAGTACGGCGGCATCGTCATCCCCGAGACTTCCGGGCCCGGTTGCGTGCTTGCGCCGGCGTCGTTCGCGGTCGTGATTTCGCCGACCGGGAGGGTCATCGCCACGTCGTATCCGGCGTGCTTCACGGTGGGCGACGCCGGGGCGCCGGCGAAGACGATCATGTCGCTCTCGCCGCAGGCGAGCGGATCAGGGACAGCGCAATTCCCGTCGGGCGCTGCGGTTTGGGGCGCCGCGCCGATCGAGGCGGGCGGCGCCCCAGTGACAGGCAAGGCAGTAGAGAGCGCGCGCGGCAAGTCCTCTGGGCAGCACAGTCTTGGGAGGGTATATGTCGTGGCTCCCGCAACTGGGAGTGGCTCGGGCGGGATCAGCGTTTCCTGGCCGCTCATGCTGGCCGGCCTGCTTGTCCTGGGGCTCTCCGTCCCGGCCGGGATCGTCTTCGGGCTGCTCAGCACCCGGCGGCTGACCCGCAGGCTCAGGAGGCTGACCGCGTCCACTTTGGAGGTGGCGGGCGGAGACTTCGAGCAGCGCATTCCTGTGGCAGGCCGCGACGAGCTCGCTCAGCTCGAAGTCAACTTCAACAAGATGGCCGAGCAGCTGCACGCCTCGCTGGACACCGAGCGCAAGTTCGCGGCGGCCAACGCACGGCACCAGGAACGCTCCCGGATCGCCAGGGAACTGCACGACTCCATTTCCCAGGACCTGTTCTCGCTGAGCGTGCTGGCCGGCGGCCTGCGCCGCGCCCTGCCGCCAGGCTCGCCCGTTCTGCCCGAGGTGGCAACGATGGAACTGACAGCAGGTGACATCATGCGCGAGATGCAGGTGCTGCTGCTCGAACTGCGGCCGATGGCGCTGGACGATGTCGGGCTGCCCGCCGCGCTCGCCAAGATCTGCCGGGCCTACCGTGACCGCCTGGGCATCGAAGTGCAAGCCGAGGTCGATTCGGTGGAGCTCTCGCCAGCGCTTGAGCGTGCCGTGCTGCGAGTGACCCAGGAGGCGATCGCCAACTCGGTGAAGCATTCCGCTGCGACCATCGTTCACGTCAGGCTGCGCAGCGACGACGATGAAATCGTGCTGCGAGTAGCCGACGACGGCCACGGGTTCGATGTCGCTACAGGACATCGACGGCAGTGGCGGGGGCCTTGGCCTGCGTTTCATGCGGGACCGCGTCGCCGAACACGCCGGCGCGCTGGCCATCCAGAGCACACCAGGCAATGGCACCGCCGCGGTAGCCACCTTCCCCTGGCGGTTGCGGTGATCAGAGTGCTGATCGCCGATGATGACAAGATCGTGCGGCAGGGACTCCGGTTCCTGCTGTCCCAGGAGTCAGGCATCGAAGTTATCGGCGAGGCTGCCGACGGCGTGACGGCGCTCGAAGCCGTGCGCGCGCTGCGGCCCGACGTGGTGCTGCTCGATCTCTTCATGCCAGGTCTGGACGGCATCGCTGTGCTCAAGGCGTTGCAGGCGGACAGGCTGACATCAGCCGTGCTCGTCCTCACCTCCTCGCAGGACGACGCACATCTCGTCCAGGCCATCAGGGCCGGAGCGCTCTCCTACCTGCCGAAGACAGCAGACGTCGACCAGGTCGTGGCGTCGGTACGCGCTGCCGCGCGTGGCGAGAGCGTATTGCAGCCTTCCGCTACTGCCCGCCTGCTCGCAGAGTTGCGCCGAGGACCAGCCGCGGACCCGCTCGGCCGGTTGACGCCCAGGGAGCGCGACGTGCTGACGGAGGTGGCCCGCGGCCGGTCGAACCGGGAGATCGCCCGCGTGCTCGTGGTCAGCGAGGAAACGGTGAAGAGCCACGTTTCCAACATCCTTCGCCAAGCTCGGCCTCGCGGATCGGACCCAGGCAGCCATCTTTGGCCTGCAACGTCAACTGGTCCCGCTCGATGAGGCGCTCGACTCGTAGCCCGGTGGGCCGGAAGCCTTGCCATGGACGCAGCCCGCGCTGGCCCCTGGGCTACTGATGCGGGAGCGACGGTAGCTCAGCCAGCGCTTTACGCCATGCGGCGAGCGTGGATTCCCGGTGCGTCGCCATGGCCGCCGCGGCCCCCTTGGCGTCGCGGTTAGCGATCGCGCTCACGATCGCCACGTGCTCGCGCTGCGCTGAAGGACCGGCCGTCGGCTGCAGCGAGAACAGCGACATCCGGCGCCGCTCCCGCCATAGGTGCTCCCAGCTGTCCACGATGAGCTGGCGAAGCAGCGACGGCGCCGGGGCCTCGATCGCCTCATGCAGGCGCCGGTTGGCCTGGGAGTAGGCCAGTCCGCCGCCGCGTGCCAGTTCGTGCTCGGCCAGATCCAGGGCTTCCTGCGCGGCGCGTACCGAGTCGTCGGTGTGCGCAGGAACGGACTCCTCGACCGCGAGGATCTCGAGCCACATCCGAACGCCGATGAGATCGGTGATCGTCTCTCCGGAGATCTGAGTGACGACCGCCCCGCGATGGGACTCGGTGTCGACCAGGCCGTCGCGCTCGAGCATCTTGATGGCGTCGCGGATGGGCTGAATGCTGAGGCCGAGCCGGTCCGCAATGTCGCGGAGCAGCAGCCGTGTTCCCGGCTCGATCTCGCCCTCCAGGATCATCCTGCGCATCTCGTGATAGGCGAACGTGCTCTTCGTCAGATGCTGGTTGATGATGATCGGGTTCATCGTTGAGCCTTCCACTTGGGTCGGCTTATCAGCAGCCATCGGGGCCTCGTTCGGATCGCGTAGAGCCGCAGATGTTCCTGCCTTGTTCCCGCAGGAATTGCTGCACATATCGTGGCCCGAGCCCACCGCGATTGGTCGACCCTGAGCCCTTCCAGCCCGGATATGCCTGCTGTCCTGGCCAGCCGCCCGTCGTCGCGCCCGCGGCCCGGTTCACGAAGATAGTACCGGCTTGGATCTGTTCAAGGAAAAGGTCGATCTCTTGACTGTCATCGCTGAAAAGCCCTGCGGTAAGCCCGTAGACCTGAGCGTTCGCGCGGCGCAGCGCGTCCTGCAGCGATGTTGCCCGCTCGATCACCAGCAATGGCACGAACTGCTCCTCGCGGATCAGCCGGTGTTCGGGGGGCAGATCGGTGACGATGGCCGGCTCGACGTAATACCCGTCCAGATCGCGACCCCGAAGGGTCGCCCCGCCGGACACCACCTTGCCATCTCGTCCCGCTTCACGCACGCCACGCCGGTACCTATCGAACGCTTCCTGGGTGTGAACCGGACCGAGGCGGGACGCGATATCGGCGGGATCACCCACGGTCCAGTCCGCGGCCCGCGCGACTAGGCGCCCGATCAGGTCGTCATGGACCTTCTCGTCGACGAGGACTCGCGAGCACGCGGAGCACTTCTGCCCGCTGAGGCCGAAGGCGGATCGTGCGATTCCTTCGGCGGCGGCATCGAGATCGGCGCATGCCGTCACGATCGCCGGGTTCTTTCCGCCCATCTCGATAATGCACGGACGGGCGTAACCGACCGCTGATCCGAAGCGCGATGCGATCTGCTGGCCGACCGCATAGGAGCCGGTGAAGACGATGCCGTCGACTCCAGGCGCGGCGACCAGTGCGGCGCCGGTCGCGTCCCCGCCTGTTACCAGGTTGAAGACACCCGGCGGAAGTCCTGCCTCGATCAGGACCTGCGCGAACATGACCGCGATCAGCGAGGTGGTCGGAGCGGGCTTGACCACGACCGTGTTGCCGGCCAGCATGGCCGCCGTCGCCGGGCCGACGACCAGTGCCAGCGGGAAGTTGAACGGCGCGATCACGGCGAAGACGCCGTAGGGCCGCATGACCGAGGTGTTCCGGTAGTCATCCGACGGGACGGCAAGCTCGATGTCGAAGCCGGCCGCGGCCTGGCCGCTGTAGTAGCGGATCAGTTCGATCCCCTCGTCGACCTCTCCCATCGACTCAACCCGGTTCTTGCCGACCTCCAGGCACAGCGCGGCGGCGAATTCTCCGGCTTTGGCCTCGATCAGCCCGGCGGCGCGCGCGAGAATCTGGATCCGCTCGCTGACCGGAATCGCTCGCCAGGCCGGGTGAGCGGCGCGGGCCGCGGTGACCGCGGCGGTCACGTCGGCCGCCGAGGCTTCCTGAAACGAGGCGAGCACCTCGCCTACATTGGCCGGATTACGCTCCTGCCAGCTGCCGTCCGATCCCTCTCGCCATTGCCCGCCGACCAGGATGCGATGCTCACCGGCTTGTGCCCGGATGCTGGCGATCCCGGCTTCGAATAGCTCGTCGGCCTCGGGGCTGAGCCGGGTGGAGGTGTAGGTCGTTGTCATGCCGCGGTCCTTTCCCTTCACCAGCGGGCCGGCGAGCTGCCGACATCCCCGAGCGGCCGCCCGAAGCGGCACTCGCTGAGATCGAGTGCTGGCCGTTGCCCGGTGATGAGCTGGGTGATAAGCAGCCCTGTCATCGGTCCGGCCGAGTTACCGAAAACATGGCCGGCCGCGATGAACAGGCCGGGCGATGCCTCGTCGATGATCGGTGCGCTGTCGGCGGTATAGGGCAGCACTCCCGCCCACATCCGGCTGACCGGCGCCTTCCCCAGGCCAGGAAAGTCGTCGCTGATGGCCCGTGCCGCGGCCGCTAGTCCGGCGAGCGTCGGGCGCATGTCGATGTCCGCCGGGTAGTCCATCGGGCAGCCGATGAGCACCTCGCCGCTAGCCCGCTGGGCCAGGAGCTGGAGAATTTCGACGCCGTGCTCGGCTTCATAAGCCGCGCTGAAATGCGCGATGTCCCACGAAGGCAGGTCGCGGAAGAGCGCGTATTGCTTGGCGGCGAGCGGGCCGTACACGAGGGGTCCGATCTGCGGCGGCAGCGGCTCGGTAGCGATGACCTGCAGGCGCTCCCCGCCGATGGCCAGGTCGATGCCCGCCGTCCTGAGGAGCTCCCGACTCCAGGCGCCAGCTGCCACGACGACCGCATCACCGTCGATCCGGCCCGCATCGGTCTGCACGCCGACCGCCCGCTCGCCGGAGAAGGCGATTTCCCGCACGAGAACGCCCTCGCGAATCTGAGCTCCTTCGCGCCTCGCGCCTTCGGCGAGCGCCTGGACGACGGTGGGCGTGTTGATCTGGGCGTCTTCCTCGCAGAAGCTCGCCCCGAGCACGTCAGGGCGGATCGGCTTGACGAGCTTGCGCACCTCGTTGCCGTCGATGAGTTCCATCCGCAATCCGTCGGACCTTCGGGCGGCGACGAATTCCGCCATGACCGTGCCTTGCTCGGGGGTGGTGAAGTAGATCAGGCCGCCTTCGGCACGGAATTCGAAACCGCCGGGCAGCTCATCGAGCAGCTGCTCGTACAACCGGCGCCCGGCCCTGGAGACCTCGAGCGCGAACCCAGGGTTCCGGCAGTGCAGCCAGACAAAGCCGGGGTTACGGCCCGAAGCGCCGTAGCCGCAGTGCTCACGTTCGACCAGCGTCACCTCCAGGCCCGCCCGGGCCGCGAAATAGGCCGTCGCGCACCCGACGATGCCGCCCCCGACCACGATGACCCGCTCACTCACTGGCCCGCTCCTTGCCCGCGGTCCCGTCGAGCAGCGCGCGGATCTCGGCTGCCTCGGCTTGGTCGTGCTGGCTGTGCTGCTGGTAGTAGCCGCTCCGGCTGATCCGGTACTGGCCGGCCAGGTTCAGGTCGGCGAACAGTTCGGCGAGCTTGACCGCCATCAGGTTGGGGTTGACGATCGCCAGGTCGGCAAGCTCGTCGTGGCCGCTCAGCACCGTCTGCTCGTAGCAGGCGGCGACGATCGTGCAGCCAAGGACGACGACCTCGGACCGGTCGTTCGCCAGGATCTCGGCGGAGCGGGCGTGCACATCTCTGGCCACGCTCACCGGATCGCCGATCATGTCGTCGACGTACCAGTCGATCGCCCGGACCGACCGGCAGTTCGCCTCCAGCCCGTACAGGCGGACCCGGTCCTCGATCTCCGGCACAGCCTTGCGGTGGTCGGTCAGCACGGAGAACCGGTGCCCGAACGGCCTGGCGAGCAGCACCGAGGCCTCCAGCGGGCCGATCACCGGGATGCTGACCAGCTCGCGGGCCTGGGTCAGCGCCGGGTCGTAACAGCAGCCGATGACAAAGGCGTCGAACCCCTCCCGCTCGGCGGCCAGCACGGCCTTCAGCACCTGCACCTCGACTAGGTGCTTGGGCACGTAGTAGTCGATGTTGCGTGGCGAGTCCTCAAGGTGGCGGACCTCCACGTCGGTGCCCGGGCGCAGCGACGGCGCGAGCGTCCGCGTGATGATCGCGTCGTAGTCCGGCGTCCCGAAGGGGTTCAGAAAGCAGATCCGCATGGCGGCCTCCTAGTGCGCATATCCGCTGTAGTAGTCGCTGTGCGCCGTGACGGCGGCCTCCTGCCCGGCGAACCTGCCGGGATCGAACGGCTTGAGCAGGCGATCCCGGCCGCCGCCGGCGAGCTGCCGGGCGAGCAGCTCCGCTGACAGCGGCGCCAGCAGCATGCCCCGGCCCGACCAGCCGTTCAGCGCGAAGAAACCGGGGCGCTCCGGGTACTCGCCGACGAGCGGCCGCTTGTCCGGCGTGGTGTCGTACACCCCCGCCCACTGCCTGACCACCTTCAGCTCTGCCAGCCGCGGCGCCTTGTCGAGCAGGACCCGCGCCGTCCGGCCGAGGAACCGGAAGCTGGATTCCTCGCTCATCCCGAGCGGCTCGTCAACGTCGACCACTCCCGCCACCAGCTCGCCGCGGACGGTCTGGTTGAACCAGCCTTCCTGCGGGCGGTAGAAGGTCACCGCCGCGGTCATGAACGGCTTGCTCGGCTCGGTGACGAGCACCTCGCGCCGGATCGGCTGGTTGGGCGCGCTCACCCCGCTGTCGCGCGCGAACTGCCCCGCCAGCCCGCCGGCCGCGTTGACCACCACGTCGCCGCTCAGCGTCCGGCCGTCAGCGAGCACGACCCCGCTTGCCCGTCCCGCCGTCGTCTCCACCGCCAGCGCCCGCTGGCCGACCTCGAACCGCACTCCCGACTCGCGCGCATGCAGCAGGTAGGCGTACAGGGCGGCGTCGTGGTGGACGATCGCCGCGTCCCCGATCACCCCGCCGGCCGGCGGCTCGCCGCCGCGCAGCACGGGTACGGCCTTGAGCACCCTGGCGGCGTTCACCGTGCGGGCGCGGGCGCCGTAGGACGCCCACATCGGCCCCATCGCGGCGACGGTGTCGAGTTCGGCCTGCTCATACATGACCCAGACGTACCTGGTCTGGAACAGCAGCGGATTGTGCCCGCCGGTGAGCCTGGCGACGGTCTTCCACTTCTCGGACGCCAGGCAGGAGTACTCCGTCAGGTCCTCGGTGAGCTGCATTCGCCTGATCCGGCCCACGTTCCTGGTGGAGTTGCCGGCCCCCGGGTAGCGGGCCTCGACAACGGTCGCCTCCCAGCCGAGCTTGCGCAGCTCGACAGCGAGGGCGATCCCGGCGATCCCGGCGCCGACGATGACGCTACGCACCGGCGGCCAGCTCCCCGAGGCTGACCGGCCTGGCCAGCGGCCTGGCGCGGACGGGCGTTGAGTCGCAGCCCAGCTCGCGGAGCGCGGTCAGCACCAGGGCCGAGCAGAGCTTTCCCTGGCATGGCCCCGTCATGGCGCCGGTGCGGCGCTTGATCAGCTCCGGGTCCGCGAAGCCCTGCGCGACGCAGTCCTTGAGGTCACCGATGCGGACGTCTTCGCACAGGCAGGCGAATGCGCTGGCGGAAGCCGGCACATCGGGCACTCCAGAGGTTCGGGCCGCGGCCGAGCCCACGACCCGCATCCACTCCGGGGTGGTGGTGATAGCCAGGATCGGCAGGCCGTCGCTGCTCAGCTCGGCGGCCGCGCCGCCGGTGAGCGCGAGTTCGATCGCCGGCTGCCGGACCGCGGTAACGAAAAGCTCGCAGCTGATCTGGCCCGCCGTCGTGATGACGCCTTCGACGCGGCCCCGGCCGCTGATCGCCACCGGCGCCCGCTCGTCCATCCAGACGACGGACAGCCCGTAGCGCTGCGCGCAAGCCTCCGCGCGGACGCGCTGGTCCTGCGGAACCCACATCGCGACGGGCGTGCCGGCGCGAAACGCCCCGGCGGCCCCGTAGATCTCGAGCGCTCGAAGGCCCAGCACTCCCGGCAGGTCGTTGCCCGCGATCGGCGGCAGCCGCTCGTAGCTGCCGGTCGAGATGACGATCTGCTCGAAGCGGACCGCGGTCAGCCCCTGCGAGCTGACGACGCCCAGCGTCCGGTCCGGGTAGAGCCCGGCTGCCAGGCTTCCGTGCGCCAGGTCCGCGAGGAAGGCGCCGGGCGGGCAGTGGGCAGATCCGACGACGGCCAGGTCGACGTGGATCTCGGAGTAGGGCAACTCGTGCCGCGCCGCGGTCTCCCGCGCGGTCTCGGCGGGCGTGTTCGCTGCCCGGCGCGGCGCACCGGGACGTGCTCGGCCGGCGGACAGCGGCGGCGCGGCGGAAAGATAGCGCAGCACGTGCAGCGATATCCCGCGCAGCGGGGCCGGCCGCAGCATCCGGCTCTCATAGAACCACGGCGGGAACCGCTCGGCGACCGCCCCCAGCGGCCGGAGCGGATCGCGCCGCGGGCTCGGCTTGACCGCACCGGGACTGACCTGGCAGGCAAGCTCGCGTCCCTCGGTCGACGGCAGCTCACACTGGAAGCAGTAGCCACGCCCGCACAGCGGGCCCCGAGGGCGGTGGAACCGGAAGCTCGCACTCACCGCAGGATCTCCCCGGCTAATTGCCTCGCTTGCGGCGCTCGGCGCACCATGGGATGAAGCAGAACTACCAGAATTACCAGGACTACCAGGATTCAAGGGATCAAACCTCTTAGATATTTGTGATAACATCCTACCATGAACTCCCCTAGCCGGGTACTGCCCCTCAATGAGGTAGCAAGGCGCGTCATCGTGGACTGCCTTGGCCTCAGGGAGTACGAGAGCTTCCTGCTCGTCACCGACGACGCCGTAGCGCAGGAGATCGCCGACGCGCTCATCGGTGTCGCTCGGGGCCTCGGCACCGACCCCGTGCACGCCAGGATCGCGACCCGCCAGACGAGCGGCGAGGAGCCGCCTGCGGCGGTGGCCGCGGCGATGATCGCGGCCGACGTGTGCCTGTGCGTCGCGTCCCGGTCGGTCTACCACACTCGCGCCACCGGCGAGGCGAAGGCGGCGGGCACGCGCGGGCTCTTCAACGGCCCGTCCAGGCTAGACGCGTGGACACATGGTGCGATGACCGCCGACTTCCCGGAACTCCGCGAGGTCGCCGTCCGCCTGGCAGCCCGGCTGCGCGGAGCCGAGTGGGTAACCGTCACCTCGCCCGGCGGCTGTGACGTGCGGGTCGGCATCAAGGGCCGCGAGCCGAAGGGCTGGTACACGGCGATCGTGCGCGAGCCGGGGGAGATCTCCGCTCTCCCCGGCGGCGAGGTGTCGTTCCCGCCCATGGAGGGGACGTCGAGCGGCGTGATAGTGATCGAACGGGTGATGACCGATATCGGGGTCGTGACCGAGCCGATCAGGATCACGATCCGCGACGGCCTCGCCACGCAGATCGAGGGTGGGGAGGAGGCCGCGCGACTGCGCAAGCTGATCGACGGCGTGCCGGGCGCGACCAACCTCGGAGAGCTCGGGATCGGCATCAACCCGGCAGCTCGAATCTCCGACGACATCACCGAGTCGAAAAAGGCAGCCGGCACCGTTCACTTCGCGCTCGGCGACAGCGCGGGCGGCTACGGCGGGACCGTGGAGTGCTCGCTGCACCTCGACGGCCTGGTCATCGCGCCAACCATCGCGATCGATGGCGAGGTCGTGATGCGGGACGGTGAGATGCTGCTGTGACCGAGAACGGCTCACCCCCGGCCGGCCGTGGCCTCCGACGAGGTCTGCGCCAGGCTGCGACCGCTTGAGGGCACCGGCATGCGCACTTTCGCGGACCCCGAGCCGCTGGTCTGGTCCAGGACGCGCGGCACCCGGATCTGGGACGAGGACGGGCGCGAGTACCTGGACTTGTACGCGGGCTTCGCCGTCGCGACGCTGGGCTACTGCGATCCGCGGGTCACCGAAGCGATCATCGCCCAGGCATCCGTGATGACGCACAGCCCTTCTGCCGCCCCGACCAGAATTCGCGCCGAGCTCTACGAGCGCCTGATCGAGATCGCACCGCCCGGCCTGAGCCGGGTCCTGCTGGCTATCACCGGCGCCATGGCCAACGAGATGGCCGTGCAACTGGCCCGCGCGGCCACCGGGCGCTCGGCCGTGATCAGCTTCTCCGGCACCTACCTGGGCCGGTCGGTGGGCTCGGTGAGCTACGCGGGCAAGCACGCCTACCGCGAGCAACTCGGCGTCGCCGCTGACGCGCAATTCCTCCCTTACCCCGACCCCTACCGCTCACCGTGGGCGGGCGGAGCCGATCCTGGTCAGCTCGTGCTGGGGCTACTCGAGCAGCTGATCGACGACCCGGCGTCGGGCGTCAGCGCCCCGGCCTGCATCGTGGTCGAGCCGATCCAGGGCAACGGCGGAGTGGTAATACCGCCGCCAGGGTTCCTGACGGGCTTGCGCCGGCTCGCCGACAAGTCCGGCGCCGTGCTGATATTCGATGAGATCCAATGCGGCTTCGGGCGCAGCGGCCGGATGTGGGCGTGCGAGCACGAGGGAGTGACCCCGGACCTGATGACCGTCGGCAAGGGCATCGGCGGCGGCCTCGCGCTGGCGGCGATTCTCGGCACGCAGGACGTCATGACCACCTGGAAGCCAGACGCGATCACCTCGACGTTCATGGCGAACGCACTGAACATCGCCGCTGGCGTCGCGACCATCGACGCGGTCAGGAAGGACGGGCTGGCCGAACGCTCGGCCCGGCTCGGGGCCAGCGCGCTGGCCACGCTGCGGGACGGGCTCGCCGGCTGCCCGGCCGTCGGCGACCTGCGCGGACGCGGCCTGTTCATCGGCATCGAGCTGGTCATGCAGGCCGGCAGCGACCAGCCAGACCCGGACCGCGCAGCCGCTGCCGTGGCCGCGCTGCGCGACCGCGGGGTGATCGTTGGCCGTGGCGGCCGGCACAACAACGTGGTGAAGCTGTCACCCGCGCTGGTGATCGACGAGGACGACCTGCGGCACGGCCTGCAGAAGGTGATGGAGGTTCTGTCATGACGGCGAGCGAGGTCATCAGGGCTCAGCACCTGATCGATGGTCAGTGGGTCTTCGGCGAGCCGGCGTTCAGCTCCCGCTCGGTCCGTGACGGCTCGGTGCTCTGCGAGGCGCCGGCCGCTGACGCCGCGACCGTCGACCAGGCGGTGCGGGCCGCCCGCCGGGCGTTCGACGACAGCGGCTGGAAGGAGCTGCGGGCCGCGGACCGGGCTGACGTCCTGCTCGAGCTGGGCCGCCGCCTCGACGACGCGGCGGAGGAGATCTCCCGCCTCGTCGCCACCGAGATGGGCAAGCCGTACCGGCTGACCCTGGAACGCGAGGTCAAGGGCGCCGCGGACAAGTTCCGGTACTATGCCGGCGCTGCCCGCGCGGTGCAGGGCCAGGTCACTGGCGCGTCGCCCGCCCACATCCTGGACATCACGGTGCCGCACCCGGTCGGCGTGTGCGCGCTGATCATCCCGTGGAACGACCCGGTAGACCTGGCCGTTCGCAAGATCGGCGCGGCGCTGGCCGTCGGCTGCACCGTCGTGGTCAAGCCATCGGAGGAGACTCCGGCATCGACCGAAGCGCTGATCCGGCTCTTCGACAACGTCCCTGGCCTGCCGCCCGGCGTGGTCAACCTGGTGCACGGGCCCGGCGATCCGACCGGGCAGGCACTGGTGGCCCACCCGGACGTCGACAAGGTGTCCTTCACCGGCTCGACGCAGACCGGCCGGGCGATCATGGCGGGCGCCGCGAGCACGCTCAAGCGGCTATCGCTGGAGTGCGGCGGCAAGGCCCCTTGCCTGGTCTTCGAGGACTGCTACCTCGACAAGGCGCTGGACGCGTTGTCCTACGGCGCGTTCTTGTACGGCGGGCAGTCCTGCACGGCGGCGACGCGGATCATCGTGCAGCGCCCCGTCTACGACGAATTCCTCAAGGGGCTGGTCAACCGGGCGCAGGACATGCCGCTGGGTGATCCGCTTGACCCAGCCACCCTGATCGGCCCGCTGGTGTCGCAGCGCCAGGTGGACCGGGTGAGCGCATTTCTCGACCGGATCGATGCCGAGGGCGGCACCGTCGTCACCGGCGGCCAGGTCGACGGGCTCTACGTCTCCCCGACGATCGTGACCGGGCTGTCGCCGGCGAGCTCGCTCGCGACGCAGGAGATCTTCGGCCCCGTGGTATGCCTCTTTCCTGCCGACGGCGAAGACGAGGCGATCGCCATGGCCAACGGCGTGCGGTACGGCCTCGGAGCGTCTGTCTGGACCGCGGATGTCAGCCGGGCGCTGCGCGTCAGCCGGAGGCTGGCGGCGGGGGACGTCTGGATCAACACCCACTACATCCGCCAGTCCGAGACGCCGTTCGGCGGCTGGAAGGAGAGCGGCATCGGCCGCGAACTGGGGCTGGCCGGCGTGCAGGAGTACCTGGCTTACCAGCGGGTGGCGTTCGATACGGCGCCACAGTTCCACCTGAAGGCCTGGTTCGCCGGCAGCGCCGGGTAACTACCGGCGCAGTAGCGTAGAAGGCCCTTCTTCTGCCGCTTCCCACTTGGCGACCGCCTGGGAGATGCTCGGCGCGGCGGCCAGCAGCCGCCGGGTGTAGGGGTGCTGCGGTCGGTGCAGGATCGCTCCGACCGGTCCGGACTCGCAGACCACGCCTTTCTCAAGCACCAGGACGTCGTCGGCGACGGCGGCTACGACACCGAGGTCGTGGGTGATGAAGAGCAGGGCCAGGCCGAGGTCGGCGCGCAGGTCGTCGAGCAGCCGAAGGACCGCGGCCTGGACCGAGACGTCGAGCGCCGAGGTGATCTCGTCGCACACGATGACCTCAGGCCCTGCCGCCAGCGCCCGGGCGATGCTCACCCGCTGTCGCTCCCCGCCCGACAGCTCGAGCGGATACCGGTCGGCGATGCGACCGGGCAGCCGCACCAAATCGAGCAGCCTGCCTACCTCCGCGTCGAGGTCCGCGCCCGCGAGCTTGCGCAGTACCGCCGCGGGCCTGGCGATCGCGGTGCGGACCGTCTGGCGTGGATTGAGTGAGTCGCCTGGGTTCTGGAAGATGATCTGCACCGACCTGCGCTGCTCGACCGAGCGGGCCTTCGCGGCGCTGGCCAGTGGCTGATCATGCAGCAGCACCTGGCCGGCGGCGATCGGGTGCAGACCCACGATCGTCCGCGCCACCGTCGTCTTGCCACTCCCCGATTCCCCGACCAGCGCGACGCAGCTGCCCCGGCCGAGGCTGAAGCTGACGTCGCTGACGGCGGTCACGCTTTCGTGCCGGCGGCCGTGCTCCGCGCGCAGGTTGGTGACCCGCAGCACAGGGTCCGCCTCCCGGCCCGGCTTCTCATTCAGCGCAAGCACCGGCGTGTCCGGCAGGGCTACCTCCTCGGCCCGGATGCACCGGGCGGCGTGCCCGGGCCCGGTCGCCCGCAGCTCAGGGACGGCTACCTCGCACTGCGGTACCCGCAGGGGGCAGCGAGCGGCGAACGAGCAGCCGGCCGGACGCTCGCCGACCCCGGCCGCGACGCCGGGCATCGGCTCGAGCGCCCGCGGCCGGACATGATCGGGGATCAGCGTCAGCAGCCCGCGGGTATAGGGGTGCCTCGGCCGCCGCAGCACCTGGGCCGCGGTGCCTTCCTCGACGATCCGGCCCGCGTACATCACCGCGATGCGGGTCGAGATCTGCGCGGCGACGGCGAGGTCGTGGGTGACGTAGAGCAGCGAGATGCCCTGCGTGCGTCGCAGGCGCAGCAGTTCGTCCAGGATCCGCGCTTGGGTGACCACGTCAAGGCCCGTCGTCGGCTCGTCGAGGACGACAACCGGCGGCTCGCAAGCCAGCGCGATCGAGATGCAGACCCGCTGCTGTTGCCCGCCGGAAAGCTGGTGCGGGTATCGGCGCTGGAAGACCACCTCGCCTGGCAGGCCCACGTTCTCCAGCCGCGAGGAGATCGAGCTGTCGGGGTCGCTGCCGTCCCGGTGTGCCCTGACCATTTCCGCGATCGCGTCGCCGATCCGCAGCGAGGGGTTAAGCGCAGTGGCCGGGTTCTGCGGAACATACGAGACGAAGCGGCCGCGCAGGCGGCGCAGTGCACGCTCGTCACCGGTGCGCAGCGTCGTGCCGGCGATGCTGACCGAGCCCGCGGTGATGCGAGCGCCGCCCTGGGTGTAGCCCAGCAGGGCCAGCGCCGTCGTGGTCTTGCCAGATCCGGATTCGCCGACCAGGCCGAGCGCCTCCCCCGCGTCGAGCGACAACGACACGTCTTCGATGATGGGCTCGCCCGAGGGCGCCACCACTTGCAGTCCGCTGACGTCCACCAGCCTGGTCATGCCTGCGCTCCGGTGCTCATGACCGCTGGCTCAGGTATCGCCGCGACCGCGCGGCGGCGGCGGCTGGCAGCCAGCGAGCGCCCCAGCGAGCGCGCGTACGCGTCGGCGGTGAGGTTCACCGAGATCGTGAGCAGGGCGAGCATGATCGCTGGCGCCAGGACCGACCACGGGTTCAGGCTGATGTAGTCGCGGTTCTCCGAGATCATCAGGCCCCAGTCGGCTGCCGGCGGTGCCAGCCCGAGCCCGAGGTAATTCATGCTCGCGATCAGCACGACCGAGACGCCGAACCGGATGCCCAGGTCGGCTAGGACCACGGGAACGATGTTAGGCAGGATCTCCCGCCCGAGCAGTGACGGCAGCTTCTCCCCCCGGGTGACCGCCGCCTCGACGTAGGCACGGGTAGAGGTTTCTAGCGTGGCGGTCCGCACCACCCGCGCGACCCCGGGGAGTTGCACGAGGGCAACCCCCGCGATCAGCACCCAGATATGCGGCCCCAGCCCGCTGACCAGTACGAGCAGGATCAGTAGCGCAGGCACCGACAGCAGCACGTCCACGGTTCGCATCAGGATCGGGTCGATCACCGACTTGCTGTCAGCCGGCCACCAGCCCGATCGTGACTCCCGCCAGGTATGCCAGCGCGGTGGCCGCGGTGCCGAACAGGACCACCGACAGCCCGCCATTGAGCAAGCGCGACAGGACGTCCCGGCCGAGGAAGTCGGTGCCGAAGGGCATACCCGACGTCGGCGTCTGGCCTGGCGGCCCGACCGTCGCGGTGATCGCGTTCGGCGCCAGCAGCGGCCCGGCGAAGGCCAGTGCCAGCACGACGACGAGCAGGGTCACGCCGACGGCCCCGGCCGGCATCCGCATCAGCTTCGGGAGGCGGATCCGCCGGCCGCTCATAGCCCGGTCCTGAGCCGAGGGACGACCAGGACAACGGCCAGGTCGGCGAGGATGTTGATGCCGATGTAGAACGCGGCGAGGATCGCGGCGATCACCGAGACTTCCTGCGGGTCTCGCACCAGCACGGCCTGGACCAGGGCCGTGCCGATGCCGGGGTAGTTGAAGACGCTCTCCGTGATGATGATCCCGCCCACCAGGTACTGGACCATCTGGGCGATCACCTGGATGGACGGCCCGAGGGCGTTCCGCAGCGCGTAACGCCAGATCACCCGACTCTCGCTGAGGCCGTTGAGCCGTGCCATCGCGACGAAATCCTCACGCAGGGACTCTGCCACCGACGCTCGCAGCAGCCTGGTGCCGAAGGCCGTGCTGATGCCCAGCAGGGTCAGCACAGGAAGCACCAGATGCGCCGGATTGGAAAACGGAGTCTGGCCAGGGCTGATCGACGCGATCGGCGAGAGCAGGTTCAGTTCGGTGAAGAAGACGACGATCAGGAGCGTGCCGACGAGGAACTCAGGCAGGGCGCTGACCGAGAGGGCCGACAGCGAGATGACGTGATCGGCAGCCCGGCCGGCGCGCAGCGCCGCCAGGGTCCCGAGCACGATACAGACCGGGATGAAGATCACCATCGTGATGCCGGCCAGGACGAGGCTGTTTCCGAGCGGACCGTGGATGGCCTGCCAGACCGGCACCGTGTTGCCCTGGGCGAGCGCGGCGGTCGAGTCGCCGAGATGCCCGGTGAGCATCCCGGTCAGCCAGGCCAGGTACCTGGCCGGGAGCGGCTGGTTCAGATGCAAGCTCGCGCGCAGTGCCGCCACTCTCTCCGGCGTGGCCGTGCGCCCGAGCACGATCTGCGCGACGTCACCTGGCAGCACCTGCACCGCGACGTAGAGGAGCAGCGAGACGACCAGCAAGGTGCCGAGCCCCGCGCCGACGCGCCGCAGGAGGAACGCAAGGACGGGCCTGCGCCTGGCCAGGTCACCGAACGCCCGTCGGGGCCGGTCTCCGCTGAGACCAGCCCCGGGGTCGGCCGCCGCCGCGGCCAGGGCAGGCGCCGGCGCGGCGGCGACTGCCTGCCGCGCGTCTTCCTCACCCATGTCGATCAGGCAAGCCAGCCACTCCTGAACGTGAAGTTGTTGAGGTCACCGGCCGAGGTGGTCTGGATCCCGCGGACCTTGCTGGAGTACGCGTCGACGTAGTTGACGTTCGCGACGGTGATGTAGCCGCCCTGCGCTGCCTGCATCTCCTGTACCGCATGCCACTTATCGCCCGCCTTGGCAG
This sequence comes from uncultured Actinomycetota bacterium, assembly GCA_963720595.1. Classification (GTDB taxonomy): domain Bacteria; phylum Actinomycetota; class Actinomycetes; order Streptosporangiales; family Streptosporangiaceae; genus Chersky-822. Next base: position 517,630 of record CAVRFY010000003.1, read on the forward strand.
GGTCTGTCTCTGCCATGGCATCGTAGAACAGTTTGTCCTGTCCGGCGGCCAGTCCCCACGCGGTCTCGTTGAAGGGCGCATGGGCGTTGAGCGCCTCTAGGTAGAAGCCGGTCAGCGACGGAGGGAGCACGTTCCAGTAGTTGACCGAGAACGGGCGCTGGCCAGTGGCGTAGCCGGGAGAGGCCGTCGAGTAGTAAACCGATGGCGACATCTGGCGGATGTTCGCCGTCACGCCCACCGCCTTGGCCTGGGATGCGTACAGGGTTCCCGACTCGACCATGCCTGGCACCACCGGGCTGGTGAGCAGCTCAAGGCTGAGCGACTCGTGACCGGCAGCCTTGAGCAGCGACTTCGCCTTGTGCGGGTCATAGGTCGCCTTGATATCCGAGGCCCAGTACTGGAGCGTGCTGCCGATGCAGTCGTTGCCCGGGGTGGCGTAGCCGTCGAAGACATTGTCCACGAAGGCCTGCCGGTCAAGCAGCAGCTTGAAGGCCTGGCGCACCCGCAGGTCGCTGAACGGAGCCTCGTTGACCCGCATGCAGACCGCGATGAAGCCAGGGCCGGCTGCGTTGCCGATGACCATCCGCCCGGAATTGGCCTTGGCCAGCGCCTGCGGCACTCCGGGGGCGGTGTCGATGTCACCACTGAGAATTGCGTTAAGGCGCGAAGGATCATCTGTGAACGATGAGTTGACGACCAGCGTGTCGAAGTTCGGGCGGCCCTTCCAGTAGTCCGGGTTCGCGCTGAAGGTGCTGCTCGTCCCGGGGGTGAATGACCCGAACTTGAACGGGCCGGTGCCAACTGGCTTGCTGAAGTTGGTCGTCCCGTCCTGGATGACGTAGCCGTTGTACCAGCTCGTGATCGAGGGGAACTCAGCCACTCCGCGCACCAGCGGCACCTGCACGGTGCGCGCGCTGAGCTTGCGCACGTTCTTGAAGTCGATGATCGAGCTGGCCAGCGGCTGGAAGTAGGACGCAGCGCTGCCCCAACTGCGGATCGTGAAGACGACGTCGTCAGCGGTGAGCGGCTTGCCGTCGTGCCAGGTCACCCCGTCGCGCAGGTGCAGGACCCAGCTCGTGGCGTCGGCGTTGGGCTCGGCCGCCACGGCGAGCCCAGGGTAGACCCCGCCGGGCGTGCCCGACGGCGCCTGGAAGAACAGCGGGTCGAACAGCGAGTCGGTCCGGCAGTAGTCCGGGGTGTTGATCGCCTTCTGGACGTCGAGCGTCTCTGCGTTCCCGTTCGTCACCAGGCCGACTCTGAGCGTGCCGCCCTTTACCGGAGTGCCGGCCGACTGGGGTCCGGTATTGAGCGGGGGAGCCGAGGCGCCCGCACCGCCGCTCTTCGGGGTCGAGCTTCCGCACGCTGCCAGGAGCGGCGCGCCCGCGAAGGCGGCCGCGCCGACCGCTCCCCCGGCGAGTAGCTGGCGACGGCTCAGGCTGCCGTCTCGGTTCTGTGCACCCATGGCAAATTCCTCAGCATTCCACTGCACCCGCCACACAGACGTCGCTGGATACTAGGGATTTGGGCGCTGGCGGGGGGTATTCCGGGGGGTTTCCGCTTTGACGGTGTTGACGGTGCGGAGGATATCCGCTCTGCCGACGATCGGAAGCGATTTATATGTGATAACAGATACTAGGTACGCACCCTGGCACTGTCAAGCTTTAGACAGCCGCGCCGGACGGCCGCCGCAGCGCGCACGGCTAGCTAGATGCGCTGGCCCAGGGATCAGGTCCGGTGTCGGTGCCCGCCGTGGTGGCCACGAGTCGGTCCAGGAAGTGCTGCCACCCGACGCCGTGCATGGGGACCTGGCTGGCCGGAAGGCCGCGGTGGATCAGGTGGAGGTGGGTGCCGGTGCTGGTGGGGGTGAGGGTGAACTCGACTTGGGTAGCTCCTGGCGGCATGTCGGTGCTGCCGGCGACGCCCCAGGTGACCACCACGCGGTGCGGCGGGCTGATTTCCAGGTAGCGCCCGCGGACGGGTACGCCGTTGATGTCCAGCTCGAAGACGCCGCCGGGTGCGGGGTGAAGGGTGGCGTGCTGGCCCATCCAGCGGATCATGGCTGCCGGGTCGGTCAGATGCCTGAATACCTCCTCGACGGGAGCGGGGAGGTCGATTCCCGTTTCGAACAGGTCGCTCACTCCTGGTTCTCCTGGCTCTGCGGCGGGTCAGCGGGGCTGGCGAGGGCGCCTCTGAGCTGACCGAGGTGGCGGGTCCAGAAGTCGGCGAGGAATTCCTGCACCGCGCTGAAGCCGTCCGGGTTGACCACGAACAGGTGGCGGGTGCCCTCGCGGCGCTCGTCGACAAGCCCGGCCTCGTGCAGCACCTTCAGGTGACGCGAGACTGCCTGTCCGGTGATGTCGAGATGACTGGCGATCTCGCCAACGGGGCGAGGGCAGTCGGCGACGAGCTGGAGGATCGCCCGCCGGTGAGGTTCGGCGAGCGCCTTGAGCGCGGCATCCGGATTCACGGCTGCCGGCCGAGGAACCCAGCCAGCCGGTCGGTGACGGAGGCGTCGGCCGGTACTGGTACGGCCGGGCCGATGCGGGGCTCGGGCCTCGCCGGTGAGGGCCTGGCTGGCGAAACCCAGCACGTGCCCGGCTAGGCCAGCCTCGAGCGCCGCAGATTGGCCTGTGGCCTTGGCCAGGTCCCAGCCGTGGACGAGGATGTCCAAGGTAGTGAAGCCCGGCCAGGACCGGGCCGGGCATCTCACCCAGCGGCGTGACGTGCATGCGGGTGATGGCATCGCCTGCGCCCGCAGCGGCCAGCGCCGCTGCGGCCGCCTCGGCGTAGGCGGTGGCCGGGTCGCGGTCGGCCAGGTCGCTCGCGGGCAGGCCGCCCGGGGCCATCGGGTGGCGCGGCGCACTGTCCGTGAGCAGCGCCTCGCTGAGCCACAGGGTGCCGATCACGTGGTTGAGCAGCGTGCGCACATCCCACTCCGTGCACGGGGTCGGCGCGGTCATCTGGTCGGCGCGGACGTTCTTGACCACCCGCGCGGTCGAGGTGATCGCCTGCTCGAAGGCCGCGTAAGACTCCATGAGATACCTCCGGGAGTGGTTGTAGCTGCTTGCCCGACACCAAGGCGATAGTACAACAAGTATGTTGCACAACAAGTAGTTTGCTAAATAAGAATGTTGCTGAGTGCGCCTCGGCGAGCCAGGCTCACTCCCTGTGCGGGAATCGCGCAAGCGGGGCCACCAGGTCAGGATCGCATCATGGACATGCGAGTCGAGATGTGCGCTAATGTCGCCCCAGCCACCGCTTGGGCGGTGGTCGGCGAGGAGTTCGGGCAGATCAGCCAGTGGTGTTCAGCTATCCGAGCCTCCTCCATGGGCGGGCCGCCAGCCGTCGGCCAGACGCGGGCCTGCCAGATCGCCGGGTTCGGGCCGATAGCCGCTGGCACCATCCGGGAGCGCCTCACGAGCTACAGCCCGGAATCGATGTCGCTGAGCTACGAGGCGGTCGACGGGATGCCGCGGTTCGTCCGGCGGGCCGTCAGCAGCTGGTCGGTCAGGCCGCTGCATGGTGGCAGGTGCGTGGTGAGCATCCACGCGACTCTTACGCTGCGCAAAGCCGTCCGGCCGCTGGCTCCGCTGATCCGCTGGCGGATGCGCGCCGATACCCGGCGCGTGCTCCAGGATCTGCGTTACCGGATCGAAACCGGCGGAGCGCGTCCGGCTAACGCAGCCTCCGTGGCGGAGGCCGCACCGTAGCTGGCCGACCGGGCGGAGATCGCGGCGTGGCGGGCCCGGGCCAGCCCTGCCGGGCGAACGTAGTATGCCGCTAATGCCAGTAAAGCCTGTAGTCAGCCCGGTCGGCCGGCATATCCGGCGGTGGCGCACTGCCCGGCGCATGTCGCAGCTTGACCTCGCGATCGCCGCCCGGACCACGGCGCGGCATGTGTCCTTTGTCGAGACGGGCCGGTCACGGCCGGGAGCGGATCTGCTCCTGCGCATCGGTGAGGCTCTCGGCCTGCCCCTCGCTGAGCGCAACACGCTGCTGGCCGCTGCGGGCCTGCTGCCCGTCTTCCCCGTCAGCGAGCTGGGCTCGCAGGCTCTAGAGCCGGTCGAGCGAGTGCTGGACAAGATCTTGGAGGGTCACGACCCGTACCCCGCGTGGGTGGTCCGCCGGCCGTTCACCTTCCTGCGAGCCAACGCCGCGGCCCGGGCGATGTTCCCGGGGCTGACGGCACTGCCGGCCGAGGATGTCATCGACTTGTGGTTCGGCCCGGGCCCGTTCCGGGCATGCGTCCTGAACTGGAGTGAGGTCGCGCAGGCGGGCGTCGTCGCGCTTCGGAACGCCGCTGCCGAGAGCGGCGATGCCCGGGCTGGCGAGTTGGCCCGCCGGGCTGCGAGAGCTGCTCAGCTTGACGCGGCCGCGGCGATGATTCCGGACGGGTCATTCCCGGTGATCTGTCCGGTCTTCGAGTTCGGCGGTCAGGTGGTCAGGACCATCTCTGCCGTGATGAGATTCGACACCGCGATCGAGGTGACCACGTCGCAGATTCAGATCGAGCTCATGTTTCCTGCCGATGAGGCCGCGGACGCGTTCTTCCGGTCGCTCCGGTCTGACTGCTTGCCAGGCTAGCGCCGCCGATGCCACACAGCGGACCGTTCGCAAGGACAATGGACAGGGGCACACGGCGTCCTTTCGTGGAACTCCGCGTGCCCCTGATTGTTGTTCCCGCTACGGCACTGGCACGCCGTCGACGAGAAGCTGGATGGAGCCGGGGACCAGGCCGACGGAGGTGACGGTGTCGGTTCCGGCCAGGGTGTTGACCTCGAGGCGATCATTGGCGATCTCGGAGTGGAGGATCGTGGTCGTGGCGGCCAGGCCGCTGACCTTCACCTCACTGGAGTCTCCGCTGACGTCGATCGCGTCGTTGCCTGCGGTGCCGTTGACGATAACGCGGTCAGCCGCGCCGTCGCCTGCCGCGCCGCCGAGCGTGCCCGCCAGGTCGACGGCCACACCGGTGACGTCGGTTCCGGTCAGGTCGTTGACCGTCACGGTGTCGGCGCCGCCGAGTGCGTTGAAGTTGACCTGCTCGACGCGGACGGTGTCCATCGTGATGGTGCCGAGGTCGCGAGTGAACTTCAGGTGGCTGCCGTTGGCCGACAGCACGATCTTCTCGGCGCCCGCGGCGCCGTTGAAGCGCATCGTGTCATTTCCCGCCTGGCCGTCGATGGTGTCGCTGCCGTCGCCCGGATCCCAGGTGAAGGTGTCATTGCCTGAACCCATCAGCGCCAGGTCGTTGCCGGCCTTGCCATCGATGGCGTCATTCCCGGATCCGCCGAGCAGGGTCTCCACCCCTGAGCCGCCGGTCAGGGTGTCGTTCCCGTCGCCCCCCGCGATCGTGGTCGCTCTGGTGATGGTGAACGCGCCGTTGGTCTCGTCGATCCGCACGTTGTCGTCGCCCCCGCGGGCGGCAACGAGAATCTTGGCGATGTGCGCGACCTTGAAGCTGAAATTGGCCGTGCCGTTATCGCCAACGTCGACCTGCAGGATGGTGGGATCGCCAGCCTTGAGACGGAGCGCGATCTTGTCGCTCGCCTCGGTGCCGATGACCAAGAGGCGGCCATCCGCCACTCTGGCGTGCACGAACTTGAAGTCCTGCGGGTAGAGCCGGGCTTGGCTGGCCACCGTGCTGGCGGCAGCACTCGCCGATCCCGCCATGATCCCGGTCGCGCCGACAGCAGCAGCGGCCACCGATACGGCCATTGCCGAGGCAGCCCGCCGAGCGGCGCGGGACCTATTGAGTCGGGGATGTGTCCTCACGAGTACAAGTCTCCTTTCGACCGAGCCATTACGGCCGCGGTACTTCACAGTGTGTGCAGTTAGACTGTACACACACTGTGAAGTTCTGCCAAAATGGCTGGATGGTAGAGCTGATCGAGGAACCGCACACCGCCCGCAGCCGACGCACTCGCGCTGCGCTGCTGTCCAGCGCCCGTTCGCTGCTCGAGGAGCACGGAACTGGCCGGTTCACGATGACCGCGGTCGCCGAGCGCGCCGGTGTCTCCCGCAGGGCCGCCTACCTGCACTTCCCGTCCCGCGCCGAGCTGCTGATCGAGCTGCTTTGCTACATCAGTGATGAAGAGGGCCTCGACGCCTCGTTGGAAATGGTGTGGCAGGCGCGCGACGCAGCCGCCGCCCTCGACGAATGGGCCAGCCACCTGGCCCGCTTCCACCCGCGGGTCCTTGCCGTCGCGCGCGCCGTCCAGCGGGTTCGCCGCAGCGATCCCGACGCCGCGGCACAGTGGGCCCTGGTCATGGCCGACCAGCAGGCCTGCTGCCAGCGACTGGCAGGCTGGCTGGCGCGCGAGCAGCGGCTTGCCCCGCCATGGACCGTTCAGACCGCCGCCGACATGCTCTGGGCGCTGATGTCCTACGAGCTGCTCGAGGAGCTCGTGATCGACCGCGGCTGGTCAATTAACAGCTACCGCGCCCATCTCGCGGCCCTGTTCCGTGCGACATTCCTCCGCGACCCTGAGAAGGCTGCACCCGCCGTCACGGGCCGGTAGGCCATGGGCCCCTCTGCGTGAGGGCCAGCGTAGTACGTTGCGCGATACTACTTGCTACGTACTACGCGAGGCGTACTATGGCCGACGTGAAGTACTCCGCTGACCCGGTACGCACTGCGAAAGGCAGGCCATGCAAACGCCTACCGCCAACAGGCCGGTTACACGAATGATCTGCGCGCACGAACTGTCCAAGCGTTATGGGCGCCGGCAGGCTGTCAGCCGGCTCAGCTTCAGCGTGCGAGGCCGGCCAGGTCTGCGCGCTGCTCGGCCCGAACGGCGCGGGCAAGACCTCGACGATGCGGATGCTGACCGGCCTGTCGGCCCCCGAGTCCGGCAGCGCCCAGATCCTCGGCAAGCCGGTCAGCCTCGGCTCCGCCGTGCTGCGCCGGGTCGGCGTCCTCATTGACGGCCCCGCGTTCGTTCCGCACCTCACCGGCCTAGCAAACCTCAGGCTGTTCTGGTCGGTGACACGGCGCCCGTGGCCGCCACCGGCCCTGGACGAGGCCCTGGACCTCGCCGGGCTCGGCCCCCACGTCGACCGGAAGGTCAAGACGTACTCGATGGGAATGAAACAGCGGCTGATGCTGGCCCAGGCTCTTATGCGCGCACCCGACGTCCTGATCCTTGACGAGCCGGCCAACGGCCTGGACCCCGCCGAGATCCGGGCCCTGCGTCAATACCTCGCGACCCTCGCCAAGCGGGGAGCGGCGGTACTCGTCTCCAGCCACCAGCTAGCCGAGGTGCAGCAACTGGCGACCCACATCGTCGTCATGAACCACGGCCGCCTGATCACCGCGGGCTCACTCGCCGACCTGCTCGAGGCCAGCCAGTCGCTGGAAGAAGCGTTTCTGACCATGACCGAAGGAGGCAGCGACAATGCTCCGCACTGAGCTGACTATCCAGCTCCTGCGAATCCGCACCCTCATCGCCCTCGCCTGCCTTTCCGCCGTTCCGGTCGCAGCCGGCCTGGCGACCGCTTCTCATGCCGGGCACCGAAACGGCAGGCAGGGCGGCCTCTTCGGCGCAGCCACCTATTCGGCGCTCAACCACACGATGGCGAGCCTGGAGTTCATCGCGCCGCTGCTGCTCCCGGTCGCGGTGGCGCTGCTGGCCAGTTCCATCGGATCCGCCGACCGCGACTGGGGCACGCTGCGGTACCTGTACGTCGCCCCCGTCAGCCGCGCGCGGCTGCTGGCTGGAAAGCTCGCCGCCGTGGCAGTCGCCACTGCCGCGGCCACATTGTGCGTGCTCGCGGCCGGGCTGGTCATCGGCCTCGTGCTGTTCGGATGGCATCGGTTCCACATCATTGACGCGCCAGCCCTGACCACGACCGGCGCGATCACCCGGGTCCTGGCGGCCACCGGCTACACCCTGCTCTGCATGCTGAGCATCGCCGCGCTCGCGTTCGCACTGGGGCTGCTGCTGCCACGCGGCGCCGAGGCGCTCGCGATAGCGGTCGCCTTCGTGGTCGCGGCCAGCATTGTCAACGGCCAGCCCGCTATGCACAGCGTGAGTGCCCTCCTGCCGGTGCACTACTGGCAAGACTGGACGCATCTATTCGACCCTGCAGGGGCAGCCCAGCTCGGGGCCGGGTCCTTGACCCAGGTCGCAACGATCGTCGTGGCGACCGGCCTCGCGGTCCTTGTGCTGGTGCGACGGGACCCGGCCGCGTGAGGTTCGCGACAAGAAATTGCCGCATGCTGACGGACTGGCTGGAGTGATGACATGGCTACGACGAGTTGTTGGCCGCTCTGATAGTGAAGCGCCCTTAGTCCGGTCGCTGACTTTCCGGCAGCCTGCGCAAGATCACCCTTGAGGCAGCGCGGGCTTCTGCCAGACCGAGACGTGGGACCGGCTGTCGGTGGTGAACGGCTCTCGGTTCCAGCCGGCCCAGCGGTCGCGCAACCGGAGTCCGGCCAGCTGCGCCATCAGGTCGAGCTCGGATGGCCATGCGTAGCGGAACGGGACCGTCCAGTACTGCCCCGTGCCGTCGGTGAACTCGACGTAATGGCCGTGGTACTGCTGGGTGGCGTGGTCAAAGCTGTAGCTGACGATTCGCGCGGGTCCCGCGCGGTATCCCAGGATGTCCTGCCCGGGCGGCAGGTGGCGCAGGTTCGGGATGTTGGTTTCGATCACGAAACAGCCGCCGGGGGCGAGGTGCTCAGCGACGTTGCGGAAGCAGGCCACCTGCGCATCCTGCGAGGTGAGGTTGTTGATCGTGTTGTACACCAGGTAGGCCACCGTGAAGGTGCCGTCGACCCTGGTCGTGGCCATGTCGCCGATGGTCACGCCGATGGCCTCGCCGCCCGGCTTGCTGCGGAGCCTGGCCACCATCGCCCGGGACATCTCAATGCCGTGGACCGCCACGCCGCGCTGAGACAGCGGCACTCCGATCCGGCCCGTACCGATGGCAAGCTCCAGCGCACGCCCGCCGCCTGCCAACTCGGCCAGCAGGTTGACCGCCGGGTCGATCGCCTCTGGCAGGAACATGCGGTCGGACGGGTCGTCATAGCTGGCCGCGATCGGCTCGCCGAAGTATCCGTCAGGATCATCCATGAACCGGAAACCTAGTGGACCCGCGCTGGCTGCGGCCAGCCGTTTTCCGGTGCATCGACCTGTGAGTTAAGGTTCGAGGCTGGGGCATCGCAAAAGAGCGATCGGCGGGCCCATCAGCCGTCATAGTGGTAGCGGGCCTGAATGATGATCAGCTCATCATCGGTCGCGCCGTAGACGAGACGGTGCTCGTCGTCAATCCGCCTGGACCAGAAGCCGGAGAGGTTGCGACGCAGCGATTCCGGCTTGCCGGTGCCTTCAAACGGGGTCCGCCGGGCTTCCTCGATCAGCCTCAGCAGGCGCCGCAGCATCTTCTTGTCCGCGGTGGCCCAATAGATGAAGTCTTCCCAGCCCTGCGCCTGGAAGACGATTCTCCGCATAGCGGGCTAGCCCTCGTCAGCCATGGCCTGGAGTTCGTCCATGGTCTTGGTAACCAGGGTTCGACCGCGGCGCGCTTCCTCGGCGGCGGCCATAAGACGAGCTGCATTCGCGGGCGAGCGCAGCAGGTAGTCGGTCTCCTCCATAGACTCGTAGTCGTCGGCGGCAACGAGATATGCCCGGCCATGGTTCGAGATGATCTCGACCGGAGCCCGGTCGTCGTTCACCTGCTTGATAAGCGGGAAGAGCCTCTTGCGCGCTTCGGATGCCGTGATGGCCATGGAACCCTCCCCTGTGTAGTACCGATCAATGGTACCACATGAGCAGTACCGCAGCACGGTACCAGCGCTGAAGGTTTCGGGCAAAACCATGCCCTCGTTCAGGTGGAGTCGCGACATGCTGCTGCACGGGCTCTGGTCGCCCGAGAACGGCTTGTGCCTGTGGGCGGAGGAGCGGCCTCAACGATGATCGAATCTTGTAGACCTATAAGTCTCAACACCGCCCAGCCTCATCGCCGGGCCCTGCGGAACGAGACCAGAAGTGGCGGGCGATAGCGGCAGTTAGCTGGCCAGTGCCCGCAACGTGGGCGCAAAGCTGTTGCTAGAACGACACCAACGCGCCCACGTCGTCCCCAGGCGAAGCGGCGCGACCGCAGCGTGGGCGCATGGCTGCTCCTTGAGCGCGACCGACGGTTGAGAGGGCTCAGCCAGGGAGGTCCTCGGGCCGCTTCGCGGCCAGCTTGCCGCGGAGCAAGCCAGTGGACTGGCCGACTTCGATGAGATAACCGTCCGGGTCGCGCATGTAGCAGCGGGTCTCGGCTCCGCGGTCGATGGGCGGCGTGACGAACTCGGCGCCCTTCTCCTTCCAGGCCTCGTAACAGGCCTGGATATCGGCGACCCGCAAGTTCAGGAAAATCGAGGTCGTGTCATCAGGCTGGTAGTCGACTACCGAGATGCCTGGCTTGTCGGGAGTAGGCGGTCCGCCCGGGTTCATGATTATCCATGAGTTGGAGAGCCTGACAATGCACGGATTCTCGTCCAGGACGACAGTGCCGCCAAGGACACGCGAGTAGAAGTCACGTGACCGCGCAACACTTCGGACGGTGATGAACAGCGTCACCAGGAGGCCCTCTTCTGGCGCGGGAAGATTGGCGAAATCGATGGGGGGCGCGGGTTCTGTCATGGTTGCTCCATTCCCGCAGCATGACGGCGGCGGCTCTTCGAGCGATGGTCCTGCTAGTCAACCCTTCCCTCGACATGGCAGCGCAGACGTCCGAGCGCATCGGCGCCGAATGCGGGCATGCGCCGGTGCGCGCCTGGCCGGCCCTTCTCACAGGTCGAGCGCGACGTCGCCGCGCGGCTGCGAGCAGCAGATCAGCACCTCACCGTCGGCCGGATCGTCGACCGGGTCAGGCACGTAGCCGACCTCCCCCGATACCAGGCCCGACTCGCAGGTATGGCACACGCCGGTGCGGCAGGACCAGCGCACCGGCACGTCGCAGGCTTCTGCAAGCTCCAGCAGGCTCGCGTAGCGCTGGTCCCAGCGGGCGGTCAGGCCGCTGCGCGCGAACGCGACCTCCGGGCCGGTGCCCGGCGACCCGGTCGGCTGGTGCGGCGGCACGGTTGCCGCGGGCGCGATACCGGGCGTCAGCGCCGGCCGCGCGCCGAAGATCTCGGTCATGATCCGGCCGGCATCGAGACCGAGCTTGGCCAGCGCGGCCGCCACGTCGGTCATGAATCCGGCTGGGCCGCAGATATAGGCCGCCGCCTCACGCGGCAGGTTCAGCTCCGCCAGCACCGCCGCTGACAGTCGGCCTGCCGACTGGTAGTCGCGGCCGAGCACCTCGTTAGCGCCCGGTTGGCTGTAGCAGACGTGCAAGTGCGCCCGCGGCAGCTTGGCAAGCAGTGACCTAGCCTCGGCCGCGAACGGCTCCTCGGCCCGGTCGCGCGCGCTGTGCAGCCACCACACTTCACAGTCGGACCCTGCGTCGGCCAGCGCGTGCAGCATCGCCAGCACCGGCGTGGCGCCGACGCCCGCGCTGATCAGCAGCACGGGGGCCGCGCCTGGTTGCAAGATGAAGGAGCCGCGCGGCGCGGCTACCGCGAGCTGGTCACCGGGCCGCACATGGGCGTGCACGAACTGGCTGGCCGCGCCATGCTGCTCGCGCTTCACGCTGATCCGGTAGGACCCGGCATCCGGCGGTCCGGACAGTGAGTAGCTGCGCAGCAGCGGCGGCTGCTGCGGCTGCGGCTGCAGTCGGACGGTCAGGAACTGACCGGGACTCGCGGTCGGCAGCGCCGCCGCGGCCGGGTCGGCCAGCCACAGAGAGATCACCGACCGGCTCTCCGGCTCGATCGCCGTCACTGCCAGCGGGCGGAAACCCGGCCAGGCGGGCGGCGGGCTCGCAGCGGTCAGCCCGGCGTTGCCCGCGCCTTGGCCGCCGTCCGGCTGGCTGGCCAGCTCGCGGAACGACGCCTTCCAGCCCTCCGACAGCGCCGGGATGGTCAGCGCTCTGCGCACCTGCTGCGCCGGATGGCCAGGCAGGTAGAGCAGCGCGTCTATCTCGGCCACGGTCATCGCCTGCGGGCCGCGGGCCACCCGGACGATCTCGTCTCCCGCCCGGACCGCGCCTTCGCGCAGCACCCGGAAGTAAAAGCCGGGCCGGTGATGCGAGACCAGCAGCGCCGGGATCTGGGCGTCATTCATCCGGATGCCGACTCGGAAGCACGTCACCCTCGGCTGCGTCACCTCGAAGAGCGCCTCGCCGATCTGGTACCGATCGCCGATGCAGACCTCGTCGTCGGCCAGCCCGCGCACGGTGAAGTTCTCGCCGAACTGGCCGAACTCGAAGTCATCCCGCCCCAGCTGTTGCTGCCAGTACGGTACGCCTCGATCTGGTACACGAACACGGCGCGCTGCTCACCGCCGTGGCCGGCCAGGTCACCCTGGCCGTCGCCGTCGACGTTCAGCCGCCGGGCTAGCAGCGGGACGTCGGCGGGCCGCTTCCACACCGCAGTCCGCACGGTACGGCCCTGCCAGCTCACATCGCGCGGCAGGCCTACGTTCACCGAAAGCAAGCTGCCAGCCTGCTGGTCCATGGTCACCCCCCCGGTAGCGCCACCAGGCGATCATTCTGTCAGGCGACCAGGTCACCGGATTATGACGGCCGCCCGGCCTGCGCGCTGGCCGGGCGTGCGTGATCCACCCGAACGCCCCGGACGACACCGAGACGGACATAACCACGACAGCCACGCTTCAGGAGATCCTGGCACCGGCACGGTGGCCGGAAGTGACCGTGGTCAACCGTGCCGTGAAGCCACGGTGCCGGGCAGATTGAGGAACCAGGCCATGGGGTAGTGGGCTAGGGCGACAGGGAGGCGGCCTGCGTCAGGCGATCAATGACGTGAACCAGCGGCGCCATGGTGCCCGCGCCCCGCGCGTCCGAGTGCTCCCGTGACCGGGATCGTGGCGAAATGGTTCCCCGTGCGGCGAGACGAGCGCCGGAACCACGGGGCAGGCGGCGTCCCGGCCGCTGAACCTAATGGGTTTCCCTGATAGCGCTCCTGGCCAGACGGTCATAACAAGAAGGGGAACCGACAGTCGACCGATACCGCAGGAGGGCATCGTGACCGAGATCACCGACCCGACTTTCTACCGCACGCCCGCCGACGCGATAGCCGCCGAGCCGGAATCGCTGGCCTACGTGGCCGCGTTCGACCCGAAGCGGAGAAGCGAAGGACGCGATCGCGGTGATGGACTGCAACCGATCGTCTGCTACTTACGGGGAGGTTGTGGGCTGGGCGGAACTGCCCACCGGCGGCAACGAATTGCACCACTTCGGGTGGAACGCATGCTCAAGCGCCCTCTGCCACGACGGTCACGCAGGCCATCTCGAGCGCCGCTACCTCATCGTGCCTGGACTGCGCTCGTCACGGACCTACATCCTCGACACCCAGCCAGATGCACGAGCGCCGCGCGTGATCCGCGAAATCGGTGCAGACGAGCTTGCGGCCAAGGCAGGCTATTCCCGGCCGCATACCCTGCACTGCGGTCCGGGTGGCATCTTCATGTCCGCGCTGGGCGGCGCGAATGGCAACGAGGGTCCCGGCGGGGTCGCACTGCTCGACCACGAGACGTTCGATGTGGTGGGCGCGTGGGAGGCCGACCGGGGCGAGCAGTACTTCGGCTACGACGTGTGGTGGCACCTCAACCACGACACGGTCATCACCTCGGAGTGGGCGACTCCGTCCATGATCGAGGGCGGGCTCAACCCCGAGGACCTGCTCGGCCGCCGCTTCGGCCACCACCTGAACTTCTGGAGCATGTCCGGGCGCAACCTCGTGCAGCGCATCGATCTCGGGGACGCTCACCAGATGGTGCTCGAGCTGCGGCCCGCGCACGACCCGGCGAAGCCCTACGGTTTCGTAGGCGTCGTGATCAGCGTGGAAGACCTCTCCGGCTCAGTATGGCTGTGGCACAAAGACGGTGACCGCTGGGCGGCGCGGAAGGTGATCACTATCCCGGCCGAGCCCGCGGATCCCGCGCAGCTGCCGCCGGCACTGAAGCCATTCTCGGCCGTGCCGCCGCTCATCTCCGACATCGACATGTCCGTGGACGACCGCTGGCTGTACGTCGCCTGCTGGGGCACCGGAGAGCTGAAGCAGTACGACGTGAGCGACCCATTCGCGCCGCGCGAGACCGCATCGGTGCGGCTGGGCGGCATCGTCCGCAAGGCGCCGCATCCCGTGGCGCCGGATCTTCCGCTGTCCGGCGGGCCGCAGATGGTGGAGATCAGCCGGGACGGAAAGCGGGTCTACCTGACGAACTCGCTCTATGCCGCCTGGGACGACATCTTCTATCCGGAGGGCGTCGGCGCCTGGCTGGCCAAGCTCGACGCGGATCCGGTGACCGGCGGTCTTACCGCCGACCATCGGTTCTTCCCTCACGGGCAGGCGTTCCGCGGACTGCGGGTCCACCAGACCCGGCTGCAGGGCGGCGACGCCTCCAGCGACTCGTACTGCTTCACCAGGTAGCCGCCCATGCTGCCCTCCCCGGCGGTGCCGATCGGGGCACCGGGCCAGGCCATGGCGCCAGGCCTGATCGTGGCCGGGTCAGCACTCGTGGCTGCGGCCACAATCGCCGGGGCGTGGCTGGCCCGCCGACGTCCGGGCCAGCAGCAGATCTGGCTCGGCGCGGCCGCCGGCGCGCTGCTGGTCATCGCCGGAATGCACGTACTTCCGGACGCCTGGTCCGCGGCCCGCGCGGCGGGAATCTGGCCTTGGGCGGTACCGATTGCCGCGTTCGGCGCCTTCGGCCTAGCTGGCCTGGCCGCCCGGGCTGGCTGTGCTTGCCAGCGAGAGACCCGGCACCGGGGGGCGGGCGCCGCAGCGGCGCTGGCGGCCCACCGGTTCCTGGAGGGCTCGGCCATGATGTTGATCGGCTCGGCGACGGTCGTTGCCGCGCTGACCGTACACGCGCTGGGCGAAGGCCTGGCTGTGGGGGCGCTGCTCGCCTGCCAGCCACGCCGCCGAACGGTCAGCTGGCTGGCCGCGATGTGCGTCAGCCCCTTCGCCGGAATTCTTGTCACCAGCGCCTACCCGATGCCGGCCACCGCCGGCCCGCTGCTGCTCGCCGTCGCTGGCGGTGTTCTCGCCCAGGCGGCCCGCACTAGCCTGCGAGCGGCCTGTGGAGACCAGTCACCTGCCAGTTTCCTGGTCTCCCGTCCTGCGGCCGCCACCGCGCTGGCCGCCGCTATTACCGTCCTCGCCGCGCACGCGGCCGCGTGAGTCCGCCTAACACCCGAGCGCGGGCCTTCTCGTTTGCATGCCCCGAGCCTTGCCTGAGCACCCGGGACCGGCCATCCGTGCGCAGCACGGACAGCGCGAGAGGTGGCGACAATGGCCAACCGGAACATCACCCTGTCCCTGCCCGAGGAGGACCTGCGGGAGGCGCGAGTGCTGGCCGCACGCCGCGGCACCTCCGTTTCGCAGTTCCTGGCCCGCATGCTCAGGGAGACCGTGGAGCGGGAGACAGGTTACGGCACCGCCAAAAACCACAGCTGGCGATGCCGCGCGAGGGCATGGACTTGGGCACGGGCGGTCGCATGACCTGGTCCCCGGACGATCTGCATGAGCGGTAACCGCAAGTTCGTCGACACCAACGTCCTCGTCTACGCCACGACGTGACAGCCGCAGCCAAGCACGATCGCGCCCGTGGCTCCTGGAGGAGCTATGGGACACCCGAGGAGGCTGCCTCAGCGTTCAGGTACTGCAAGAATTCTTCGTCACCACAACGCGCATGATCCCGAAGCCACTGGACGCATCGGTGGCGGCCCAGATCATCAACAGCCTGAGCCACTGGCATGTGCATGCTCCGACCGCTCCTGACGTGCTCGCAGCCATCGACATCCACCGGCGAACCGGAGCATCATTCTGGGACGCCATGATCCTGCCCAGCGCGCAACCGGATGCATACCACCCGCCCCATAGCGGCGCGGCTCAGTTCGGCACTTAATTTGGTTACTCGCCTGACCATCCGTACGGTCTCCCTGATCTCGACCACCCGAACGCAACGCCTCCGCTAACCCGCGCCCCGTTACGCCAGGACTGTCACCGGTAACGCCGTGATGACAGACCTGGTGCGGCAACCGCGTGGCGCAATGGTGGGGACGGCGGGGTAACCGCCGTCCCCACCAGGAAACTAGCCCTTGTTGAAGGGAGCGACCAGCGGGTTCGTGCTGGAGAACAAGCCGGCCGGGTTCGGGTACCAGACCCAGACGTGCATCGTGATCAGATCCGGGTGCCAGAAAGTGAACTTCGCACCTGTCTTGGGTGCCTTGGCCGGACAGGTCTTCGCGTCCGTGTGCGGAATGAAGGTACCGTCGCTGTAGTGACATGCGGCCGGGAACGAGCCGAAGGTCGCGTTCGGCAGCGGCGGCCTTTTCGGCATCGTGGGGAAGACCCACTCGAGCGCGCCGAGTTGCCATAGCCCGTTGCCGGTGTGCTCATAGACCAGGATCGGCGGCTTGCGGATATCGAACCCGCTGATATGTGGGTTCATGTAATGGATGCCCATGTTCGGCATCATCATCGTGATGATCTGGTAGCCCGCCGCCTTCGCCTTGCCCAGATCGGTCGCGAACTTCGCCGTGGCCTCGCGCATGGTCGCGATCTGGCCAGTGGCTGTGGCGCCCGGCTGGTGCATGGCGCCGGAACTGGAATAGGGCGGCGGCATCGCTGACCAGGCATATGTCGGCACCAGTAGCGCGGAAGCCGCCAGTGCCCCGATGGTGGCTCCGCCGAGTTTCGTGCGTATCTTTCGCACGTTAGCTCTCCTTTCCGAGGTCGCGTTCGAGGACCCCGTCCGTGTGTCTGGTCGATTCGAGGAGCCAGCCAACGCCAGCCGCGCCTTCGTGCCATCCGTGCGGGACACCGGTTCTTTCTCTCCGTGCCAGGCACGGGCCGGTCCGCCTGAGCGTCGGTGCCGGTTCGCCCGGAGACCGGACTCCAGGCAATCCGGCACGCCAGCCTAGGGACCGCTCGAGCTCGCTTGGCCTCGGCCGACAACGAGCTCGAGCGGTCCGGTTCGGCTGGGGGCATGGTGAATACGGTGGAACCGCATGCCGCCAGCCGGGAGAAGGCGGGCTATGCCGATGCCCGCTTCTCCTTGTCCACGAAGCGGCTCCGTCACAGGGCCAGGCTGTCCACTTCGTGCACGTCGCTGCGAGGCACCCCGAGGGCCGCGTGATGCTTCCCGGCGATCTGCGCGATCGCCTCGGCGGGAAGCTTCAGGTCATCGTGATAGTCCATAAACCTCGGCAAATGTGTCTCCTAGTTGTTCTGGAAGTTGCGCGTCCCCGGAGCCGGACCCACCAAGCACCGGACACCGGGGGCCAGGAACCGTGCCCGTCGCCAGCCGGTGCCGCATGACTGTCAGCATCGCCGCCGAGGCCGACCGTGCCATCCGTGCTCACCGCGGATCGTGCCGCTGGCAGTACCGAAACTCGCCCGTGCGACCCGTTGACCCGTGGTCAGCTCGGCACGGAGGGCCATGGCATGTCGGCAGCGCCCATCGCTGCCAGCACTGCCTGGCCTCTCGAGCTTCATGCGCATCGCGGGCGTGACCTCGCCGAGGTGCAGCAGCGCCAGCGCATCGAAGAACTGGCCGAAGTAACGGTCGCGCCATAGTTTGCCGCGACCGTCAATTCAACCGTGATGTCCAGCCAGGCCGCCTTTTCCGTGCCTGACACGGATGAACTGGGCCTATGGCCGGCCTGATGATGGGCGAACCGCGCGGGTCAGCAGCCAGCCGCACTTGGAGGAATACCGTGCGAATTATCCATGGACTCTCGCCTGCAGCTCTGGTAACGCCGCCCTCGCCGCCCTCGCCGGCCGCCGCAGCCCAGGCGTCCGCGCATGTCGGGCAGGCCGCGCGACACCACGCGCGGGAGAAGGCAGGGGCAGCTCAGGGCAATCCCAAGCCGGTTGGCTTGCGGCGCCTCGGCGCGCAGCTGCGGGCGTTCATGCGGGCGATTCAGGCGTCCTCAGGTCCGCGGCCTGGCGACCCCGAGATGGTTGAGAACGACTACTACCGCCTGAGGAATCACCCGCGCGACTAACTCGATGATCACTTGGACCCGGAGCGTCACCGCCGAGGTCCGCGCACGGCGCCGCGTGCCTATGCGGCCACGGACCGCCGTAGGCGACAAACGGCTGCGATTCGTCGGCATCGTGCTCAACCCGGCATTTGCCGCCCTTGCCGCCGACCAGCTGCTGGACGCGGCCTCCGCGGCGCCGGCAGCAAGGACGGCGCCGCCCGATGAGCGGCACACCCTGGCTGCGGCCCGCGGGCAAGCCACAACGGCGCTGTTCAGCTCCTCCCAAACGGCGCTCGGGAGCGTACGATCGCAGGCCCGGAACGACCGGGCCGCACTATGGGGCGCGGCGCCGGTCGCGGACCGCCGATCAGCGCAGTCCGCGTGATCGTGCCGAAGAAGCCGCCCCGGAGCTTGGACACTTTCTTTACTTAGCGATCGTGCTTTGGCTGGCGGGGCCGGGCGAGACGCCACCCGCTGCTGGTGTTCGGCGGCGTCCTGTTCCTGGCCGGCGCCTTGCTCGCATCGGTTGCCGTCACGTCACGGATCTCAGCCTTGCCCGAGGCACAGCATCCGTGCCGGACACGGATCCGCGCGATCCGTGCCGGACACGGATGAAGGCGGCCTGGTCGACGCTGTTAGCTGGCTGCGCCATGAATAGCCACCTTCCAACCGCAGTGAGCAATCAATGAACGTTCTTCGCGGGATCCTGCTACCGGCGGTTCCCATTGCCTTTGCAGTTCTCGGCCTTACCCAGGGCGCGGCGTCCGCCGGGCCGAAAAACCCCTGCGCCGCCATCACGCACGCGGCCAGTCACGACTACCACCTTGCGGTTGTCTGGGAGCGCGCGGCCGACTCGGCACTCGCCACCGGGGACTACGCCCACGCGACCAGCTATTACGAAACGGCGCACAGGCACTTGAACAGGTTCTATGTCGCTGTGGGCCGAGGTTTCGACCGCGGCTGCTACTCGATCGCTCCGCCCGCCGGAACGCGCCAGGGTCAGACGCGGCTGCGCTGACGCCTGTCGGGCGAACTGGCCGGGACGGCAGTGACCAGCGTCGCCCTAGAAACGTGACGAGTCGTGATCGGCGGGTTGACGCTTGCCTTGGTCACGGCGATCCCGCTCGCCAGCCTGACGGCTTGCCCTGGTCATGCCTGCGCCAGCTGACGACCGTCAGGCTTTCGTGCTGAGCCGGGCATGGCCTGGCGAGCTCGAACGACGGATGCCCGCGAGGTCGTGGAAGCCAGCGGCAGCGGTGGCCAGGAGCAGGACGCCGGCGGCGATGCCGGTGGTCACTTCGAGCGCGGAGCCCGACATCGTGGCGACGAGGCCGATTGGCCCGGCGGTCATCACCCAGCCGGCCAGGCGGTAGCGGCAGATGTGGACGAGGTGGTCGAGATACAGCAGCAGCGGCCCGATTGTGACCACGATGGACGGCAGCACCCAGTCGGAATGGCCAGCGGCCATCACGATGACAGGCAGCACGAAGGCCGCGGCCAGCTCCAGGATGGTGGCGATGGTCACGGACCGTTCGATCCGCCTGGCCTCGTGGCCTGCGGGCCGGGGCGCGATGCCGGCCGTGACCCTGATGGCGTAAGTGAACACACCGATCACGGCGACTCCAGAGACGGCGATCAGCACATCGGCGGCGCGGCCGCCGATTGCCAAGCTCGCGCGCACCAGCCAGAAGGCGGCGAAGGCGGCTTGGATGAGCCCGCCGATGCGCCGCACCCGCCTTGACCATGCCTCGGTCGGGGGCAGCTCAGTAGCACTGGTCGCCGCCGATGGAGTTGGCACGGTGGTCGTTGGAGCTGTCGTGGCGGTTACCGCCTTCTTCCTGACTCTCATGGTGTGCTCGGTCGGGTCCGGTACCAGGCGACGGTCGCCGCGATGGCGGCGGCCAGCGGCGTGGCGGCGGCTCCGAATACGGACTCGTATTTGCTGGTGTCCAGGACGAAGGGATCGTCGAACTGGTAGGACACCTCGGCGAGCTCCCGCAGCATCGGGTTGACCAGGCCCAGGGCGCTCAAGGCTAGCTTGGGCAACGACCGGATGGCCACGGGATGGCCGATTTCAGCGGCTACCAGGTCGAGGAAGGCCCGGGTGGTGACGGTCTGCGGGCCGGGTAGGTGCCACACCTGGCCAATCGCACGGGCGTCGGTGCCGAGCGTAGCCAGGCCGGCGGCAATGTCGGGGACGTAGCTGTAGGTGTGCGGCAGGTCGGGGTTGCCGATGAAATCGGCGCGCGGCCGGCCAGGGCGTTGCCGAAGACCCGCTCGCCCAGCGTGGAGCCCGAGGTGACTCCGGCGCCGAAGAAGTCCGAAGCCCTGCCGATGGCGAACCGGAACCGGGCCGCCCCCGCTGCGGCCAGCAGCTCGGCGGTCATGGCCGCCCTGGTCCGGCCCTTGCCGCTCGTGGCGGCCAGCGGGAGATCCTCGGTCATCGGCCTGCCGCCGGTCGGGCCGTAGCCGTACAGGTTTTCCAGGGTGACCAGGAGCGCGCCGGACTGCTCGGCGGCGGCCAGCACGCCCCGCTGCAGCGGGGGGAAGAGTGTCGGCCACTGGGCGTAAGGGGCGTTGAGGCACTGGTAGATAACCGATGCGCCACTGGCCGCGTCGGCGGCGGCCTCGGGGTCGGTGACGTCCGCGATCCGCCAGTCGGCGCCGTCGGCCAGCGCGCGCGGCCGGTGTCGTGACACTGTCCGGACCGCGAGGCCCAGCCCGGTCAGGTGCGCGGCTAGGGCGCTTCCGACCTGGCCGGTCCCGAACACCACGTGCAGCAGATCCTCACTCACGACCGGATCCTTTCGCTGACCTCGAGCACTCCTGGCGGTCGGCGACAGCCGCGTCTGTGCGCATCGTTCCCACGTATTAGTCCTTCTTTCCTGCTCATCGAGGGTCGGGGCTTAGGAGCGCCATCTAATGCCAAGCGTCCGGTCATTCCATCCGTGCCGGCCACGGATTAACTTGTCCGCGCCCCGGGAAGGTGCCCTTCAGGGCCGGCCACGGATGCCCGGCCATGCACTGGGGCATTTCAGACGGCGCCCCGGGGCGTTAGGACGCGCTGCCGTTGGCGGGCTTCGGCATCGGTGTGGTTGGCCGATGAATGCGCTGCCAGGTCATAGCGGCCAGGCCATGGGTGCCGCGCCCATTTCGGCCAGGGCGGATTCGCCTTGCTCTCGTTCCGTTCCGCCGATGAACACCAGCGTCCGCGCCCATTGGTAGCGGCACCCTGCGGCCTCGAGGACGGAAGCGGCCCTGAGCAACCCGTCGCGGTCGGCTGGCAGGGCAGCCGCTCGTTCGACGATCGCCGCGGCGATCGGGTTGTCCCTGGTGATCGCGCGCGATGCGGCGATGAGCGCGGTGGCGTCCTCGCGCGCCGTGAGAACGGCAGCCTCAGCCCACAACGCGGCGTGCCATGGTTGCCACAGCCCGTTGTGCCAGGCAACGACGAAGGGCTCAGATGCCCTGTCCAGAACTTGCATCGCCAGCCCGGCGCGGCCCCGATGAAGCAGCAGCAGCGCATCGAAGAACTGCCCGAAACGGCGCTCGCGCCACGGCTTGGCTACAACCGTCACCGCGTCCACGATTTCCAGCCATGCAACCCGCGCGTTCTCGTCCCCGCGCAGCCCGTGGACGGTCGCCACGGCGTAAGCGCCACGGGCAAGGCTGCCCGAGGTAGCCCTGGCCCAGGAGGGGCCTCGCGGGCGCCCTGCCATCTCCCACTCGCCGCGAAACCGCTCAGCCTGAACAAGGGCCTCATCCCAATCCCCCGCCAGCGCGGCCACGACGATCAGCCGAGAGGCAGCCTGATGCCCGCCCTCATTGTGGAAAGGCAACTCCGCGATCCGCGCGATAAGGCTCCGCGCGGCCCGCAGGTCGCCGGCCGCGATAGCGCATTCGTCGGCCATCATGAGGGCGTCCGTCAACTCGATCCCCGCTTCGGCCGTCGCGGGCAGCGGGCCAAGCAGTTCAGTGCGCCGCCAGGCGGTCGCGGCAGCCGCCCCGATATCGCCCCGGACCAGCTGGATCGATGTGAGCAGGTCGAGTGCCGCGCTCTCGGCGAGCGTGTCGCCGATGCGGCGCGCGATCGCCATGCCCCGCTGCATCAGCGCGAACGCGGCTGGATCGCTCTCAGGGCGGTTGAAGCCATCGGCGATCAACGTCCTGGCTTCCGCAGCGGGGCTGTCGGGCCCGAGCGCCCATGCTTCGGCGACCAGCTTGTCCGCTTCGGCGGCGGCCGGCGGAGTGACCCAGAGGCCAGGCAGGCGAGTGATCAGATCGGCGGCCCTGGCCAGGTCGGACGCGGCGTCGGCCAGGCTACCCGCGCGCACCGCGCGATCGGCAGCCGCGCGGCGAAGCCGCAGCGCATCATCGCCAAGACACCGGAATTCAGCGGCGCCAGCGGCGCGGCGCAGCGCGGCGGCCGCTGAGTTGTCGTCGGCGGCAAGCTCGGCCGCCTGCTCATACCGCGCCTGCGACTCGCCAGGCAGCCCGCGGGCAAAGCTCAGCTCCGCCAGCCTGATCGCCAGCCGGCCCGCCTCATCGCGATGCGCCGCGATACCAGCTGCCCAGCCGAGCGCGGCCCGCAACTCGTCAGCCACTTGGTCGAACGCCGGCCGCCAGGTCCAGATGCCATCGCCCGACGGAAGGTCAAGAGCCGCGCCTACATCCAGGCACCAGCCCAGGTGCCGGGAATGTGCCGCGTCGTACTCGCCAGCATCTGCCAGCCGGTCAGCACCGTACTGCCTGATCGTCTCGGGGACACGGTAGCGAGTACCTGACTTGCCCTGGCTCGCGACCAGGAGGCTCTGGTCAACCAGCCCAGCCAGGACAGGAGGAAGGGCATCGTCTGATAGCGGCGGCCATCGAGCGACCACTGCCGCCAGCGCATCGGCGTTGAACGGGGCAGCGAACACCGATGTCCGCCGCAGGACCGCCCGGCCGAGCTCGTCGAGCAGCTCGTAACTCCAGTCCAACGTGGACTGCAACGAGCGATGCCTGTCGGCGATCCGCGGTCCGCCGGTGAGCAGCCGTAGCCGGTCGGATAGCCCCGCTTCGAGGCCGTCGAGGCCGAGCGACGGCACGCGGGCAGCGGCCAGCTCGATCGCCAGCGCTATTCCATCGAGCTTGCGGCAGATGGCGCTGACTCGATCCTCATCCCCTGAGGTCAGGGCGCTCCCGCCGGCATCCGATCGCTGGCAGAACAGCTGCACCGCGTCGCTCGGGCCACCGTCGCCGGTCGCAAGCGAGAGCCCAGGCACCGAGAACACCCATTCATAAGGCACGCGCAACCTGGCCCGGCTGGTAATCAGCACGCGGAGCCCCGGGCAGCCTTCGAGCAAGCGTTCTATCAGGACCGCGACCGTGTCCAGCAAGTGCTCGCAGTTGTCGAGCACAAGCAGAGTCTCCCGGACGGTCAGCCACTCAAGCACAGTGTCTTCCGCCGAACGTGCCTGATGCTCGCCGAGGCCGAGCGCCGCGGCGATCGCCTGACCGGTCATCGACGGGTCGGTAACCGGTACCAGGTCGACGAACCAGGCGCCGTCAGCGAACTGGCGGGCCAAGTCAGCGATGACGCTCTGGATCAAGCGCGTCTTGCCGACCCCGCCAGGTCCGACCGCAGTGACCATGCGATGGTCGCGAACCGCCGCGGTGAGCGCCGCACGCTCAGCCACCCGTCCAACGAATGATGTCAGCGGCGCGGGCAGCGGGAGCGCGATCGCGGTCAACTCGTCCTGGCCAGGTTCGGCGGCTCCCACTGCCGGCAGGGTCGCGGCAAACGCCGCCAGCGCTCGCCGGTCGTCCACCTGGAGCTTGCGCAACATCGATGAGACGTGGCTTTCGACTGTGCGGACCGATATGAACAGCCGCCCTGCGATCTCAGCATTAGTCAGGTGTTCGGCCAGCGCGAGCAGCACCTCCGCCTCGCGCGCCGAGATCCCGACCTCAGGCGGAACCCGCTTGTCTACCACATCCATATTGTGCATCGTGATCTGCACTCGCCTGTCTGCGACCGCGTCGCGCGGGCGGCATCCCGCGCGGCGTCACCTGCGACAACGGCCTTGATGGCGATATCGCTCAGCCAGGCGGGCACAGGCGGCCTGATGGGCGCCAGGGGCCAAGATGGCAGTGCCAGGTTCGGATGGCCGCGCCAGCGGCAATCCCTGCACGTTCGAGTAGTCAGGAACCTACGCCTTGGCCTCGTCGGCGCCAACCAACACAATCGCCATCGTGCAGGGGCTATCGTTCCTGTTCCGCCACGCGTGCCGCGTTCCGTTCTGCACGACGCAGTCGCCTTCGCGCAGGTGAACGTCGCCGTCATCAAGCTCCAGCCAGATCTCCCCGGCCAGGATGCAGATCAGGTCCAGGGTCGGGGTCCGGTGCATCCCGTCCTGGTCTGACTCCAGGTAGGAAGACCGGCCGGGCAGTGATCGCTCTAGCTCACTCTCGGCCGCGGTGGTGAGCGCCGTCGCCTGGCAAGGTCTGCGCGGCGGCACTGTGTAGATCGTGAAGCGAACACCGCCCGGTGGCGGGAAGTGCGCGCGGCTATCGCCGGCGAGCGAGTCTGGCGGATCAGCTGGCGGTCGATCGAGGCTCCAGATCCGGTGCCACGCGTATCCTGGAAGGGCGGAAACCATGACAGGCTCGATCAGACTGTCGTCGTGTACTGCCGAGTGCTGGCCGCGGGTTCCCGTGACGACCCGACGTCTTGCGCTACACATCATGACCTCATAGATTCCGTGCTGCTCTCGACGTTCTGAAAGGCCCCTTTGCTCCTGAATCGCATCCGGGCCAGGGCGGTGGCCGGCCGCTGAGCCAGCCGACGCCAGCCTCCGTCCTGGTGCCTTGAACGACGTCGGTCAGGTAAGGCTGTTCACCTCGTGCACCTCGCCGCAGGGAACTCCGAGCGCGGCGTGATGCTGGCGGATCGATTCCGCGTCCGGCCCCTCAAGCAGGCAGTACACCGCGCCCTCTGGGTTGTGATACAGCTCGATCTGGCGCACGCCGAACTGGTCGGCCTTGGCGTCTCGGGTGTCTTCGGCGATCTGTTCGATAGCCTCGGCGGGCAGCTTCAGGTCATCGTGAAAGTCCATGAACCTTGGCATGACAATCCTCCTGTCGGATGAGTAGATGGCTTCCCCGCCGCCCCGGCGCGCATTTGCACGTGGGCTGCCTGGCAGGCAAATAACCGGCGGCGCGCACCTAGCGGCACCGCGTGCTTCTCAGACTGACGCGGGCGGCGGGTTCTGCCATCCGTGCTCGCCACGGAGAGCCGCAATCGGGGTCGGACACGGATGGAACAGCGACGCGGGCGGGCCCGCCGGTGGTGGCTGCTTGCCGTGCAGGCGGTGTTGACGTACGGCCTTCGCGGTCGAATGATCAGCGGCAACGGATGGTGAGGGCGTGCCCTTCGCCGGCGTCGCTGAAGGTACCCACTGCCCAGGTGGTATTCGTTGAGGCGGCCACGGCTGTCAGGAATGTGTCGTTGCCCGAACCCAGGTTAGGACTCGTCACGTTGGTCCATTTAGCGCCGTTCCAGTGCAGAACTAGAGTGCGGACCCCGAACGTGCTCGACTTCCCTGCTGGAGCCCGGGAACGGCTCACCCGGAAAACATCCGCTCCAGAGATCTCACCGCCGGTTCGCGGCTGCTGAGCGGCCGCCGCATCCACGTGAGTGACTTCTCCGACAGCCCAGGCGCTGTTGGCCGACGGGGCGGATAGCCCGGTCAGGACGTGCGCATTCGCCGCGGGCCCGCCCGGGTTGGGGCTCGCTACATGGGCCCACGTACGGCCGTTCCAGTGCAAAATGAGAGTCTGGAAGTCAGTGCCGTCGGCACCGAAGCCAACCGCCCAAGCGTTGGTCGCCGATGTTGCGCCCACGCTCTCCAGCGCGTCGGCGAAGTCCGGGTTGGGGCTCGCGACCTTCTTCCAGGTAGTGCCGTCCCAATGCTCGATGAGGGTCGAGCTGGCCGAGCCATCGCTGAATGTCCCCACCGCCCACGCATTGTCGGGAGCTGTGGCTGCCACGCCGGTGAGCAACGGGGCTGCTCCCGGGTTCTGGGCTCCGGACCAGGGCCCACCTGGTGCCGTTCCAGTGCGTGATCATGGCCCTGGTGCCGCTGCTCGTATTGGCTGCGGAGGAGCCGACCGCCCAGCCATCGTTCTTGGACACGAACCGTACGTCGGCGAATGCCTGGCCAGTGCCCGGGTTGGGGCTCGGCATCACGGTCCACGCCGAGCCGTCCCAGTGCTCGATCAGGGTCTTGTTCCCTGAGCTATCGCCAGGGTCGAAGGCGCCCACCGCCCAGGCGTTGCTGGTTGAGAGCGCGCGCACGCTGGTGAGCTTGGCGCTCACTCCGGGGCTCGGGCTTGGCACCACGGTCCATGCGGATCCGTCCCAGTGCTCGATCAGGGTCTGGTTCGGCCCGCCGCTTGATGCGGATCCCACCGCCCAGACGTCAGAGGCAGAACGCACAGCCACGCCTGCTAGCTCGTTGTCGCTCGTGCCCGGGCTCGGCGGCTGCTCGCCGATCGTGCCCAGGCACGACACCGCGGCTGCGGCGGCGGAGGTTCCGGACCGGCCGGTCCCGGTGACCAGCCCGGCCAGCACGACCGGCAGCGCGAGCACGCCGAAGATCCGTATGCCATTACGTCCTGCATTCATCATGGTGCTACCTATCTGGCGTAACCGGACCCTCGGGAGGGCGCCTCGGGCGGGCCTGCGTGGACTACCGGAAAAGGCACGGGTTGCCGCTGGTGTCATTCCCGCTGGAGACCGTCATGTTCACCGGGGTGCCGAGCGGGGCCGCGACACCGGCGCTCGGGTTCTGGGTGAGCACACCGCCGGCAACGTCGATGCAGTGGTTGTCCATGGAGATCTGACCGACGGACAGCCCGACGGCGTGATCACGTTCTCGGCAGTGCCCAGGTCCATGCTCAGCACGTTCGGCACCTGCGCGGTCGTCGCGAAGGCGGCCGGGACGGCGATGGCGGGGCTGGTCGCTGCGGTCATGGCGAGCCGGTGCCGATGGCCAGGCCGTCGGGCTGGAGCATGGTCAGCTCTGCGCTGCCCGCCGCCTCGTAGAGGACCTGGTAGTTTCCTGGCGACACCGCCGCGATGGCGGGGCTGGTGCCGGTGGCGACCCTCTTTCCGCTGGCTGATGCGGCGGTGTCAGCGTTGCGGGCGATCCACACGTCGTCCGAGCCGCTGGCGTGAACCGCGATCGCGAACCCCCCGCCTGGGCTGGCCGCGATAGCCGGGCTCGTGCCGGCCGCCACCGCGATGCCGCCGCCCGCCGGCGTGAACACGCCGTCGGGACCGGCCCGCCAGAGCTGGCCGTCGGCGCCAGTGAACGCGACCTCGAAGCCGCCGGTCGCCAAGGCGGCCAGGGCAGGACTGGTCCCGGCCGCCATCTGCTGTCCGCTGTCGTGGGCCACGCCGTCGGGAGCAACGATTGTCAGGTCACCCGAACCGGCTGCGTCCAGGGCGATCTCGAAGCCGCCCGCCGGGCTGGCCGCCATGGCCGGGCTGGTGCCGGGCGCGACCGCGACGCCGCCGGCCGCGACGCGGAATGCCCCGTCCGGCCCGGTCTCCCACAGCTGGCCGTCGGCGGCGTCCGTGAACGCGATCTCGTAACCGCCGCCCGAGAGCGCCGTGATGGCCGGGCTGGTGCCAGCCCGCACCAGCGTCATCGTGTCGGTCCGATGCCCGGCCTGGTCGATCGTCCACAGGTGGTCGTTGGCCGCCGTCCACGCGACCTTGAAGTCCCCGGTGGGGGTTGCCGCCATCGCCGGGCCAGTCCCCGCCGCCACGCTGAGGTTGCCAGGCGGGCCGTTGACCAAGCCGGTCTCGCGCAGGTTCCTGCCGAGCGCGTTCACCGCGATCTCCGCTTGCGCCGCTCCGAGCACCGGGGCGGCAAAGGCGTTTTGGCCGCTACCCGCGATCCAGGTGGTGCCGTCCGGCGATGCCTGCACCGCTCCCAGAGAGTCGCCCGCCGCCGCGCTTGGCGTGGCCACACGGCTCCATGCGTCCCCGTCCCAGTGCAGCAGCAGGGGATCCCCGCCCCCTCTGCCGGCTGACCATGCACTGGTGGCCGAGGTAGCGGTCACGCTGAACAGCACGTCGCTCAGCTGGCCGCCTGGACTCGGGCTTGGTACCTGAGTCCAGTTCGCGCCGTCCCAATGCTCGATGAGGGTCTTGTCCGAAGGGCTGCCATCAGGCCGGTACCTGCCCACCGCCCAGATATTCGTAGCGGACACGACCTTCACGCCGTCCAGAACGCTACTGATGCCTGGCGGGCTCACGGGTGACACCGACCAGCCGGTGCCGTCCCAGTGCTCGATGAGTGCCGCGTCGCTCGTCCGTGCCGTTCGGATTGACATTGACCGATGCGCCGACAGCCCAGATGTTCGTCGCGGACGCCGCGCTGATGCTCTCGAGAAAGCTGCTGGTGCCCGGACTCGGAGCCTGGGCATCAGGAGTCCACTGAGATCCGTCCCAGTGCTCGATCAGGGTGCGAATAACGGACGGGCCGCCGTCGGTGGCGTTCTCCGAAAAGCCCACCGCCCAGGCGTCATTCGCGGATACGGCGCCGACACCGAGAAAGTCGCCCCCGACGCCGGTGGCAGGGCTCTGGACCTGGGCCCAGCTGCTGCCGTCCCAGTGCTCGATGAGGCCGGTCAGGTGCGACGCGCCGACGGGCAGGTATTCGCCTACCGCCCAGACGTCGCCGGCGGCAGGCTCCGGCCGCGGTGAACAGCCGGCTGACGGAGCCCGGGCTCGGATTGTTCATCACCGTCCAGCTGGAGCCGCCGGTCCAGTGCTCGATCAGGGCGCCGGACTTGTCGGGACCGCCGTTGGCGCCTACTACCCAGACATCGCATGCCGATAGCACGGTCATCCCCAGGAGATTGCCGCTGCCCGGCGGCTGCGCGCCGGTCCAGCCCGGGCAGCTGGCAGCCGCCGACGCGGTGCCGGCCCGAACCCGATGGCGACCGCCGCGAGCGACAGCGCAGCCGCAAGCAGGCGCCAAGGATAAAGCCTTCTCGTTTGCATGCCCCGAGCCTTGCCTGAGCACCCGGGACCGGCCATCCGTGCGCAGCACGGACAGCGCGATTCCGTGCCGAGCGCGATCCTGCGGTCGGCCCTGAAGCGTGAGGGATCGCAGCGGCTACTCGAATGCCGTCCGCGTTACTGTGGCTTACGTGAAGCACGCAGCTTCGTGAGGTGACGACAATGGCCAACCGGAACATCACCCTGTCCCTGCCCGAGGAGGACCTGCGGGAGGCGCGAGTGCTGGCCGCACGCCGCGGCACCTCCGTTTCGCAGTTCCTGGCCCGCATGCTCAAGGAGACCGTGGAGCGGGAGACAGGTTACGACACCGCCAAAAACCACAGCTGGCGATGCCGCGCGAGGGCATGGACTTGGGCACGGGCGGTCGCATGACCTGGTCCCCGGACGATCTGCATGAGCGGTAACCGCAAGTTCGTCGACACCAACGTCCTCGTCTACGCCCACGACGTGACAGCCGCAGCCAAGCACGATCGCGCCCGTGGCTCCTGGAGGAGCTATGGGACACCCGAGGAGGCTGCCTCAGCGTTCAGGTACTGCAAGAATTCTTCGTCACCACAACGCGCATGATCCCGAAGCCACTGGACGCATCGGTGGCGGCCCAGATCATCAACAGCCTGAGCCACTGGCATGTGCATGCTCCGACCGCTCCTGACGTGCTCGCAGCCATCGATATCCACCGGCGAACCGGAGCATCATTCTGGGACGCCATGATCCTGCGCAGCGCGCAAGAACTCCGGTGCCCGACCGTGGATGGCATCGTGCCAACCACCAAACAGCGCCCGGACGACCTGCCGGTTCGCCTATTTCGTATTGGATCGGCCGGGCCGCGGTCAGCGTCGGGCGAGTGCTTCGGCGTCGGCAAGCGGCCGGTAGCGCTCGATTAGGAAGTAGGTATGGGCAAGGCGTGCCCCTGCTACGAGGAAGTAGGCCTTGCCGAGCAGGAGCTCATCCGAGCCTGGCTCAACCCGGACCAGGTAGTCCCGCAGCACGCGGGACGGGTCGTAGACGCGGTTGCCTCCCCGGCCATAATCAAGGAGCGCCGCGTCGCGACGCAGCGGGTCGGATGCGTCCGGGTCTGGCGGTTCGACGAGGAAGAAGGCGTACCGTCTAGGCCGGTCGGCGCTGGGCCGTGGGAGCCACTCCGCCTGCAGGCCGTTCTGCTCGACCGGGGTGTTGCAGCCGAAGGGCTGCCCGGCCCGGTCGAGGTAGAAGACCTTAATGAACTTGCGGATGCCGAGCAGCGCGGTCGCCCGCGGGTGGTTGAAGCCGCGGAACTCGAACCCGGTCAGCGCGGACACCTCGGGGGGGTCACCCGAGGCGAACACCGCGGCGAGCGCTGCCTTTGAGCGGTCGGCCAGTGCCAGGTAGTCCGCCGAGACGCAGGCCATGGGGACCTCTCTTTCCAGGTGCAGTGCCGGTTCAGATGCCGTGCTGGTCGCGCTGTTCGATCATCCGGTGAGCGTTGCGGGTGACCAAAGCGAGGATCGTCTCCATCGGGTTGACGCCGATCGGGCCCGGGAAGAGGCTCGCATCGGCGACGAACAGGCCCCGCATGCCGTGGAATGCTCCGTAGCTGTCGACGACGCCCCGCCCGGGATCCTCGCTCATCCTGGCAGTGCCCATCAGGTGAACGGTGAACAGCTCGATCGACCGCTTCAGGACCGGGCGGGCGAGCACGCGCGAGACCTCGGCGGGATCACGCGCCTCCGGCGCGCCGTCGAAGGGCAGCAGCACGCGGCGGGCGCCGGCGGCGAACATCACTTCGGCGGTGAGTGCTACGCCGCGCACTACCCGCGCGGCGTCCTCGTCGGTGATCTGATAATGCACTTGCGGGCCGAGCCCGGGGATGTTGCGGACCCGGCCGGTGCCGGTGTCCTCGATCAGGCAGCCGGCCGTGATCATGTGGTTGTAATCCGCCATCAGGTCGCCGAGTTCGCGGCCGTGGGCGGGCAAAGTGAGTGCGATCAACGACGGCGCGAGATTGACTGCCGTGATCAGGATCCCTTCGGCGGCGAACTCGCGGACCTGGAATGCCTGGTGGACCCCGTGCCAGCCGGTGACTTCTTCGTCGAAGAACGCGATCACCTTCGCGTTCGGGTGCAGCGTGAGGTTGCGGCCCAGCTGCCCGGACCGTGACTTCAGGCCCGACCGGGCCAGCAGCGCCGGAGTCTGCACCGCGCCCCCGGCGATCACCACAGCCGCCGAGCGGATGGACAGGCGCGGACCGCGGTGCCCGCCAGGCCGCATGAACCGGCCCTCGATGCCGGTGACCTTGTTACCTGACCGGGTGACACGCTCGACCCGGCAGTCCGCGAATATTCGCGCTCCGCCTGCCAGCGCGCGAGGCACGGCGGTCACCAGCATCGAGCGCTTCGCGCCGGTCGGGCAGCCGTTCGTGCAGTTATTGGTCCCGGCGCAGTGCAGCTGGTTCCGCAGGTTCGGGATGATCTTCCAGCCTTTCGCGTCGGCGCCAGCTTTCAGAAGCTGGGCGTCCCTCCCGATCGTCTCGGCGTCCTGCAACGCCACCGATATCCGCGATTCGACCTTCGCGAAGTACGGTTCCATGTCCCGCTCGCCGATCGCCGCGACGTCCTCGTCCCGGGCCCACCGCTCCAGCACCTGCGGCGGGGTCCGCCACGACATCCCGCCGTTCACGACCGTGGAACCGCCGACGCAGCGGCCCTCGGAAAACAGCACTGGTGGCTTGCCCAGCGCGAGCTGCGCGCCGCCATCCCGGTACAAGGTCCGCAGGGCACGACCGGCCTCGGCGGTAAAGGACTCCGTCGGGTGATAACCGCCCTCCTCGACCATCACGACATCGATCCCGGCGTCCGCGAGCTCGGCGGCCATCGTCGCGCCGCCGGCCCCGGTGCCGACGATCACGACCGCGCACTCCACGTGCAGTTCCTCGGTGATCTCGCGCTGCCCGGTCACCCCGGCAGGGACGGCCGAACCCGGGCTCATTGCGCGCTCTCCTGGTCACGTGGCGGGCCGCCAGCCCCCGGAGCGGCCTGCTCGCGCGCCAGCACCGCTGCCTCGCCCGCGCGGATCTCAGGCCCGTAGCGATCCAGGCGGCGGCGCGAGACCGCGGCGATGTAAGCGTCGGGCCGGTAACCCAGTTGCTCCTTGACCGCAGGCAGCTCGTAGTAGCACATCACCACCAGGCCCTTGAGTCGATGGACCATGGTGGCGAGTCCGCCACCCCGGGCCAGGACAGCCCGCAGGTAAGCATCGGCCTCCAGATCCCCGAGCCGACAGAACCGCCGCCCCCGGCCCGGCGGATACATCCGCGCCGCCCGGTCCAACACCACGAACGCGACCGGGATCAGCCTACGGACACCACGCGGAATCACGCCCAGCAGCAGCTCGAACTCGACAAGCGTCTGCTCGGCAAGGTCACCCGAACGCACCTCAGGCGGGCAGACCACACCAGCGAACCGCGCCACGATCAGCCGGACCGGAGCCCGGAGCCGCACCGGCGGCAGGTAATCCTGCGGCAATGCCATCCTCCTGCCTCGCACGCTGGCCCACATCAACACAGGCCGTTCGCGCCGCGCAACCAATCACGCCAGCTATTTCCGGCCAATGCCTCGAAAGTCGGCTCCCACCTCCGGCGGGGCCCTGCTGACACTCGCGGAACGCCACCCCGGATCAGGCCTTACTTGAGGTTCGCTACGACTGCGGCGTCTGCGTCGGTGAGTGCCTTCGCGATGTTCGACAAGATGGCCAGGAACTTATCGTGCTGGTCCATCGCCATCTGCAGTTCGCGCTGGGTCTGGAGGGACATCTCGTCCAGCGTCTGAACTTTGCCGGAGATCCGCTTCTGGCCGGCGAACCTGGCCTGCAGCCCGTCGAAGGCCTTCTGGTCCGCGGCCAGTACCCCGGCCAGGTCGCGCAGTTGGATGCCGAGCCTGCGACGGGACTCAGCTGACGCTGCCAGCGAGTCCTGCAGCCTGGTGGCCAGCGCAGGGTCCAGGCGTGCGGGCCAGCTGATGGCTTTCTGGGTTGTCGGGCATGATCCATCCGAGGCAGCAAGGGTCAGCGCCCGGGTCTTCGCATCGACGCAAGCCCTTATCGGCGCCGGGCTGGCAGCGGCGTGCGCAAGCTGAATTCCGGCGATCATGGCCGCACCGCCGGCAAGCGCTGCAACCACCGACTGGCCGGCTCGCGTGATTCTCATCTAAGACTCCTTTTCTCGTGGCGGCGCATGGCATAAGTACTCAAAGGACGGGGGCGAGCGCATCGCGCCCAACGGCAGAAGCGCGATCACGCCGCACTTCGGCCGGCCTCTCACCACGTTCACCCGCGCGCCAGCCGCCCGCGGGCCGCGCACAACAACGCCGTCAGGCCTCGTGGTCTGCTCTGGATGCCATCGCTCATTCCATCTTTCCTTTCCATGAGCCGGGGCAGGCGAGGACTCCCTGAGCATGGCCCGCCATGCTGACAGCTGCCTGACGTCACGCTGACGGGCCCAGCACGAAGGATCGCGGCGCGGAGCTCTCCCAGGGCGAATTGCGGTTGTTGCGGGCGGACGTGGCCGTGTGGGCCGTAAGGCTCTTGTTGGCGCCCTGCGGTGATCCCTGTGCAACGGTGTGCTGCTCATGTCCAGCGCGGGCACGAACCCGGCGACCCGGCACCCATCCCACGTCGCCGCTCGGTCGCAGTTGGCCGGGTCTTGACGCGTCAGCGCAAAAGGCGCAGGATTTACCCACAATAGTTAAGAATCTTTCCTAACTCCGACTTCCGCCAGGGAGGGGAGCATGAGGGAGCTTCCGAACGGTTCTGGGCGTGATTGGTACGCGCGCGCGGGAGCGAAGGACCTAACGCCACCCCGACGAGGGCCTGCGTGACGGGCATGAATTCGTGTCCGGCAAATGGCGACGACACAGCCGCCCAGTTCAATGTGCACCACGCCGAATGGAAGGACGACATCAGTCCTTCTGGAATACCGAGGCAGCCGTGGATCTGACGGCGGCGTCGCCTGTGGCATACGCCCCCAGATGGCCGGGCTGATGGAGAGGTAGAGGAGTGCCATGATACGAGTGCCGCACGGGCGGCGGTCCCGCCCCGCTTCGAGAGCTCTGACCTCAGTGGCGGCATCCGCGGCGCTCGTGACATGGCTGGCGGGCCTGGGGGTATGGGCCGCTCCGGCGGTCGCGAGCACACCGACGGTAGTCACGATCGGCTTCGATGACGGAACTGTCGATCAGTTCGACCACGGCTTCCCGATCCTGTCGGCGCACGGCATGCACGCCACGTTCTTCGTCAACAGCGGGCCCATCGTCGCCGGCGACCCCGGGCACATGACCTGGGCCGACCTGCACGCCCTCTTGAGCGCCGGTAACGAAATAACCGGGCACACGGTCGACCACGCCGACCTCAAGCCGCTGTCAGTCGCCGACGCCGAGCACGAGGTCTGCGACGACCGGAACACACTGCTTGCCCAGGGCTTCCAGCCGGAATCCTTCGCCTACCCGTTCGGGTCGTTCGACGCCACGAGTGAGGCGGTCGTACGCTACTGCGGCTACGACAGTGGGCGCGGCGTGGCCGGCATCTCGAAGTCCGGCCCGTTCGGAGAGACCCTTCCCCCCGCCGACACATACGGGACCCGCACGCCGCCCAACCCTAAGAAGGCGACCAAGATCTCCACCCTGGAGACCTTCGTGCTGAACGCCGAGGCCGACACCCAGTCCACCGACTGGGTCCAGTTCGTTTTCCACCGCGTGTGCGACGCGAGTACAGGAGGGCATTGCGGCGCCTACTCGATCAGCCCCAGCGACCTCAGCACGTTCCTCGACTTCCTAGCGGCGGAAGTCAGCGCCGGCCGCGTGGTGGTGGAAACGACGGCCCAGGTGATCGGCGGCCCGCTCAACCCAGCCTGCCAGTGGAACGCAGGCGGAACCGGATGCATACCACCCGCCCCATAGCGGCGCGGTTCAGTTCGGCACTTAATTTCGGTTGCTCGCATGACCAGCCGTACGGGCGTCGCTGATCGCCAACACCCCAACGCAACGCCTCCGCCTAACCCGCGCCCCGTTACGCCAGGACTGTCTGAACCGTTGGCATGTGCATGCTCCGACCGCTCCTGACGTGCTCGCAGCCATCGATATCCACCGGAGAACCGGGGCATCGTTCCGGGACGCGATGATCCTGCGCAGCGCGCACGAACTCCGGTGCCCGACCCTGTACTCAGAGGACCTCAATTCTGAGCAGGCCCTACGCGGGAGTCCGGGTGAGCAATCTCTTCCAAGACTGACGCAGCCGACCGCAACGTCGCAGGCGATAGGCCAAGGACCAGCGCGAACCGCACAGCAACGCAGCCGCTTCCGCGCCGGCCCAGAGCAGCACCCGGCAAACTGTTACCGTCGCTCTGGAAATCCTGCCCTCGTTCACACGGAGTCGCGACATGCTGGTGCTGCATGGGCTCTGGTCACCATCGGACGGCTTGTGCCTGTGGGCGGAAGACTCCCGACGAAACGTCAAGAGCCGCAGCGAGGCCATAAGGTCGGCCAGGTCGCATCCGTTCGCCGCCCCCGCGGTGACTCTGGCACAGGCACTCTGGTGGCTGAGCGACGCGCAGCCAGGCGAGATGGTGCTGCGGCTGCCGTCGCTGCGGATGTCCCCGTTGGACTCACCTGAGCTGGTCCGGGCCAGGCCACGCCCGGCGCCGGTAGACAAACCTGCGCTGCTGCCGTGGACGGTGCCGCTCCTAGCGCTGACGCCCGCCGCTGCGCTGGCGCCACTCGCCAGGCTGCTCGCTGCGGCCGGACTGTCGACGCCAGCCGCCCAGGATGTGCCTGGCAATGACGTCAGGCTCGGCGCGACCATCGGATACCTCACCAGCCTGGCCGCGCAGGCCACGGACCTGGTGACTCGCGGCAGGGTCCTGCCGACGCTCGTGCGCGGGACCGACGGTCCGGTCGCGACCTGGCGCCCGGTCTTGACCGGTCCGGACGCCACCGCTGCGCACGCTCTCGCAATCGCGATGCCGCCCGCCTGCCGCGCTGCGCCAGGTGGCGAGGACCCGCACCAGATTGTCGAGGCGGGGCTCGGCGCTCTCGCCGATGCCGCCGCGCGCGCCGTCCTCGGCGACGCGGCCAGCCGCGGAGCGCTGGCCGGCACAAGTACGCTCGTCCCGCCACGGCGTGGCCGGGCGCCCGCCCAGCTCCCAGCGGCCGAAGCCTGGCTGGCCGCACTCGCCACTCCCGACGGCCGCTTCAAGGCCAGCCCGAGCGACCTGGGCGAGCTCGCCCGCGCCCTGCGGTCGTGGGACGAAATCGGCACCGGGCCGGCCGGACCGGCCCGAGCGACCTTCCGGCTCACGGAAGCCGCACCACCAGCCACTAGCGAGGCGCGGGTGGGCGACATAGACATGGCCGAAGCCCATATCAGGGCAGGCGGCTCGGGCGATCTCGGAGCCGACGGCCCGGCGCGCGGCGAAACGACCGGGGACGGGCAGACCCGATGGTGGCTGGAATTCCTGCTCCAGTCCATCGCCGACCCGAGCCTGCTGGTCCCGGCGGCACGCGCCTGGACCGACGACGGGAGCCTCAGCCGCTGGCTGGCAAGGCCGCAAGAGCTGCTGTTGGCCGAGCTGGGCCGCGCCAGCCGGATCTACCCGGACATTGCCGATGGGCTTCGCCAGGCACGCCCGGTCGGCCTTGAACTGGACGCCGACGGCGCCTTCCATTTCCTGTCGGCAGCCGCGCCGACGCTGGACCAGGCTGGCTTCGGAGTTATGTTGCCAAGCTGGTGGGATAAGCGCAGGGCGCTTAGCCTGGTCGGATCCGCCGCCACGCCGGTCGATGGCGTCGTGGCCGGCGCAGGCAAGTTCGGCAAGGACCAGCTGATGGACTTCAACTGGCAGCTGGCCGTTGGCGATGAGACGCTGACCGACGCCGAGATCGCCGCACTGGCCGCCACCAAGGCACCGCTGATCCGGCTCCGCGGCCAGTGGGTCGCCGTCGACCGCGAGCAGCTCAGGCGGGGCCTGGAGTTCCTGGCGCGGAATGGGCGCGGGCGGGTCAGCGCAGCTGAGGTATTGCGGGTGGCGGCCAGTCACGCCGACGACCTGGGTACCCCGCTGCCCGTCGCCAGCGTTACGGCCGACGGCTGGCTCGGCGACCTTCTGGCTGGCGCCGCCCCCCAGGCGCTGCAGCTGGCCGATGCACCCCCCGGGTTCGGCGCGACGCTGCGGCCTTACCAGCAGCGTGGCCTGTCGTGGTTGGCGTTCCTTGGATCGCTCGGCCTCGGCGCCTGCCTCGCCGACGACATGGGGCTTGGCAAGACCGTGCAGCTGCTGGCCCTCGAGGCGGCCGACCGGGCCGGCGGCGCGACCGGGCCAACGCTGCTGCTCTGCCCTATGTCGCTGGTCGGCAACTGGCAGCGGGAGGCAGGCAGGTTCACCCCGGAACTGATCGTCTACGCTCACCACGGCGGCCAGCGGCCGCGAGGCGATGATCTGCGCGCCCGCATCAGCGAGTCCGACCTGGTCCTGACCACCTATGCCACCGCGACCCGGGACATCGAGGAGCTGGCCGGCTACCCGTGGCGCCGGGTGGTGCTGGACGAGGCCCAGGCGATCAAGAACAGCCTGTCGCAGGCATCGAAAGCCGCGCGACGGCTGACTGCGGGCCACCGCGTCGCACTCACCGGGACGCCAGTGGAGAACCGGCTGGCCGAGCTCTGGTCGGTCATGGACTTCGTCAACCCAGGAATGCTCGGCACTCCTGAGCAGTTCCGGACACGATTCTCGATCCCGGTCGAGCGGCATGGCATGACCGGGCCGGCGCAACGGCTGCGCGCCATCATCCGCCCGTACGTGCTGCGGCGCCTCAAGACCGACCCGGTGATCATCGATGACCTGCCGGAGAAGATCGAGATGCGGCAGTACTGCAAGCTCACCACCGAGCAGGCCTCGCTTTACCAGTCCGTCGTCGACGACATGCTGGACAGGATCGAGAATTCCGAGGGGATCGAACGGCGCGGCAACGTGCTCGCCGCCATGGCCAAGCTCAAGCAGGCTTGCAACCATCCGGCGCTGCTGCTGCACGACCGGTCGGCGATCGGGCGTCGCTCGGGCAAGGTGATCCGGCTGGAGGAGATCTTGGAGGAGATCCTGGCCGCCGGCGACAAGGTGATCTGCTTCAGCCAGTACACCGAGTTCCTCGGGCTGCTGCTGCCGCACCTGTCGGCCAGATTCGGCACTGACATCGCCTACCTGCATGGCGGGACGCCCAAGGACCGCCGGGACGAGCTGGTGACAGCGTTCCAGTCCGATGGCGGCCCGCCGATCTTCTTGCTCTCGCTCAAGGCGGGCGGCACCGGCCTGACCCTGACCGCCGCGAGCCACGTCATCCACCTGGACCGGTGGTGGAACCCGGCGGTGGAGAACCAGGCCACCGACCGGGCGTTCCGGATCGGGCAGCGGCGGAATGTTGAAGTGCACAAGCTCATTTGCACCGGAACCCTGGAGGAGCGGATCGACGAGATGATCGAGGAGAAGAAGGCGCTGGCAGACCTGGTGGTCGCCGATGGCGAGGGCTGGCTGACCGAGCTCTCGACCGGAGA
The DNA here is from genome assembly GCA_963720595.1 of uncultured Actinomycetota bacterium. GTDB lineage: Bacteria > Actinomycetota > Actinomycetes > Streptosporangiales > Streptosporangiaceae > Chersky-822. The sequence goes on from CAVRFY010000003.1 coordinate 556,322, forward strand.
CCTGCGCAAGGTCTTCGAGCTCTCCCCGGATGCCGTCGATGACTAGCCGCTGGTACCCGCCGCCGTCGAAGCCGCGCGAAGTGGAGGGCGGGCTCAAGGCGCGCAGCTCTCGCGGCGCCATCGGCCAGTCGTGGTGGTCGGGTCGGTTCACCGCGGTGCTGGAGGACATCGGGCTGGGCACCCGCCTCCAGCGCGGCCGGGCCTACGCGCGCCGGGGGCAGGTCATCTCTCTTGACGTCGGCGCGGGCATGGTCACCGCGTCGGTCCAGGGCAGCCGGGCCCAGCCGTACCGGGTGAACATCGGACTCACCTCATTCGGCAAGGCCAAGTGGGCCAAGGTCGAGCGCGCGCTCGCGGAGAACGCCTGGTACCTCGCCAAGCTGCTCTCCGGCGACATGCCCGACGACATCGAGGACGTGTTCGCCGGGCAGGGGCTCTCGCTCTTCCCGGCGGCTGCCGGCGAGATGTCGATGGACTGCTCCTGCCCGGACTGGGAGGTGCCGTGCAAGCACATCGCCGCCGCGTTCTACCTGCTAGCCGAGGCGTTCGATGATGATCCGTTCGCCATCCTGGCCTGGCGCGGCCGGGAACGAGATGACCTGCTGGCGAACCTGCAGGCCGCCCGGGGCGATGCCCGGCCCGCCGCCGATCAGGCCGGGCCGGCAGGAGTGCCGCTAACCGAGCGCATCGACACGTTCTTCGCACTGCAGGATTCCCTGCCGGAGCCAGGCCCGCCGACCAGCGACTCTGCCGCCATCCTTGGCCAGCTCCCCGAGATCAGCGCGACCGTCCGCGGCAGGGCGCTCCCCGACTTGCTGGCCCCCGCCTACGCCGCGTTCGCCTCGGCCGAGGCGGTCCTGGCCACCCGGGCGGAGCAGCATCCGGGGTAGAGGCACCCAGCTGTGGCCTGAGCGTCACCTCGTGGAAGCTGTCGGCACAGCGACCCAGGCGGGCAGGGTGGAGGCGATGAGTAACGCAACTCCCATCGTCTACCTGCTATATGAGCTAACCTGCGGCCGGAGGAGGACGCCGCCGGGACAAGGGAGTCATGGGATGGCGCGGTACCTGATCTCGTTCGATGCCCACGCGATGGACTACATCCCCGACGAGGATGGCCACGCCGTGGCCAAGGCCGCGCACGCAGTGGTTCAGGAGGCCGCGAACGCTGGCGTGCTTGTCTGCGCCGGCGGACTGGAAGACCAGCGGGCGAGCATCGTGGCCACCGACGGGACGGTCACCGATGGCCCGTACCCGGAGGCCATCGGCGGACTCACGGTCATCGAGGTGCCCTCACGCGAGGAGGCGCTGGAATGGGCTGCCAAGATCGCCGTCGCCTGCCGCTGCGCGCAAGAGGTCCGGGAGTTTGGGCCGGACCCCGAAGTCGACGAGATGCTCCGCCAGGCAGCTAGGTGATGATGACGTCAAACCTGGAACGGCGGCGGAGCCTTAGTATCCGCTACACCGAACCCCTCGATCAGCTGTCGTCGGGGTTACCCGATTCTGATCGGCACAAGCTTGAGGCCGCTGCCCGAGAGGACCCAGGCGGTGCCGCCGTTCGGCGCGATCGCGATCGCATTTGCCTTGCTGACCTTGAGCCGAGGTTCCGGCTTGTTGGTGACCAGGTTGATCGGAGTGACATTGTCGCTGGCCCCGCGGGAGTCGATCACGTAGGCGGTTTTGCCGTTCGGGGTGATCACGATCTTATTGGGGCTTCTTCCTACCTTGATGGGATGCCCTGGCTTGCCGGTGGCCAGCGTGATCGGGGTGACCGTGTTTCCGACGTTGTTGACGACGTAGGCGGAACGCCCGTTCGGCGTGATCGCGATTGCCACCGCCCTCCTGCCGACCTTGATGGGACGCCCGAGCTTGCCGGTGGCCAGCGTGACCGGGATGACGGTGTCTGCGTTGCTGTTGACGACGTAGGCGGTGCGCCCGTTCGGCGTGATCGCGAGATTCCATGGCTCGAAGCCGAGCTTGATCGGACTTCCTGGCTTGTTGGTGGCCAAAGTGATCGGTGTCAATGAGTTGCCCAGGTAGTTGCCGACGTAGGCGGTGCGCCCGTTCGGCGTGATCGCCATAGTGTCTGGGTCTGCGCCAGCCTTAATCCGGCCCCCGGGCTTACCGACAGCCAGCCTGATCGTGGAGACCGTGTCGCCGTTGCCTGAGACGCCGTGGTTGGGCAGGTAAGCGGTCCGCCCGTTTGGGGAGATCGCGATCACTGACGCAGAGTCGCCAACCTTGATAGGTCGACCGGGCTTGCCGGTGGCCAGGTTGACCGGGGTGACGCCGCCAGCGGTGAGGACGTAGGCGGTGCGCCCGTTCGGCGTGATCGCGATCGCTGTCGCGCTTGCACCGGCTGCACTGACCTGGCGCGCTGTTCGCTGCACGCGAAGCTGGTGCCGCGGTGGAAACGCCTGACTCTGCGTGCAGGCCGACAGCACGGTGGTCGCCGCAACCGCAGCCATGGCGGCGACAGCGAGCAAGGTAATCCGTCTTGCCACGTAAGATCGTTTCACTGTCGTCCCTAACTGAGTCGTCACTCTGCTGACGGCTGGGTCAGCTTCCACGTTTCCGCGGGCGCGGACCTTCCCAGCCAGCCGACTCGACAGGCTGCGCATACATTATGCATAATGATTGCATGGCTTTGATCCAGATCAGGGATGTCCCCGAAGCTGTCAGGGACGAGCTTGCCAGGAAGGCCGCCGCTGCCGGCCAGTCAATGCAGGCGTACCTGCTAGGTGAGCTGGGCAAGCTGGCCCAGCGACCGAGCATGGCCGAGATCGTCAGGCGAGCGCAGGCCCGTGCCAAAGCCACCGGATCCACGGTGACGATGGACGACGCCGTCGCCGCGGTGCGCGAGGCGCGAGATCACCGGCAGGACCCGTGAGCGGCGGATATGTTCTAGACGCATCCGTCGCCGTGACGGCACTGACCGAGCCGGGGAGCCCAGCAGCCGACCTGCTGTCCTCAGACGACGCGGTCTTCCAGGTTCCGTCGATTTTCGACGCCGAAGTACTCAGCGCCCTTCGTGGCCTAGTCCGTGGCCGGAAGTTCGACGACGCGCGCGGCATCTGACCTGATCGCCGACCTTATGGTGCTCCCCGTCGACCGATGGCACATGTCGCCCTTGCTTCCCCGCATGTGGGATCTGCGCGCCAACCTCACTCCGTACGACGCGGCCTACGTGGCTCTGGCGGAACTGACCGGGACCGTCCTAGTCACAGGCGACGAGCGCATCACAGCCGCACCCGGGACGAACTGCCAGATCCAGATCATCAAGTAGGTCAGGCGGTTGTCGTGATCTGCGAAGACTCATCCTGGCCAGGTTTCAACAGCTAGCGAGCTGATCCAGCGGCGTCGCGGCCTCCGACGGCCTGGCAGGTTAGCGGACGCTTGTCGCGATGACGTACCCGGTCAGCGGAGCCGTCGGATCAGGCGCGCCAGTGGCTGCGCACCAGGTTCGCGGATCCCGAGCAGCAGACGCAGCGAGGCGCGCCTTGGGTCGAATGTCGCGCGGCGGCGGTAGCCTGTCGCGAACGTTTCCGCTGCCAGGTCTTCGGCGATAGCGGAGCCGACCCGGCGAGCGATGAACCGGTACACCAAGGGGAAGTGCTCGCGGAACGCAGCCTCGAATTCGTCAAGGCTGACCACCAGCCCATCACCTGACCTCGGTCGCTCCCGCTTCACACCTATGTATTGTCCAGCGGGCCGGACTCGTTCCGGATCGGATGACAGGAGGCTCATATGCCCAGGACCGGACGCATCGATCACGCCGGCATCGGCGTCCCCGACCGCCAAGCGGTACTACGACGAACTCATGCCGATCCTGGGGCTCCGGGCCTGGTTCCCGCCGACGGCAGCCGGGGAGTTCAACTACGGCCCTGATGGCGCTCGCGGTTCTCGGATCTTCTTCTACCAGGCGCTCGAGCCAGGACCGCACTCATGCCATGGCACCGGGCTGCAGCACCTGGCCTTCATGGTGTCGAGCCGCGCCATCGTCAGGCAGTCCTGCGACTGGGCGTTGGCGAACAACGCCGAGATCGTCCATGAACCTCGCGAGTTCCCCGAGTACGCCCCGCACGAACCCCGCGATCACCAGCGACTCCAGTGCATTCGACCTGGTGATGGTCTTGCCGAACAGGCGCGAGGCGAGCGCCGCCGTCGTACCGCGCAGCTTGGGCCTGGCCACCGTCACCGGCCCCGCGGTCGTCTTGACCGTGGCGGGGCAGTAGCCATTACGCATCCCCGGAGCGGCACCCTCGACACCGGCGGCCCGCTGGTAACGAGCCCGCCCAGGAAAACCTCGACCTCAGCCTCCAGCGCGGTCTGGATGATGAGCCGGGCCCCGAGGCGGGGCCACGTCCTCGATCACCTCGCCCAGATCACGCTCCCCGTCGAACAGGGCGTCGATCTCGGCACCGATCTTGTCGGCGGCCGATACTCGAACTGACACGGGCGTAGTCCTTCCTTCGATGAGTTGGTAGCTCTTGAAGGAACCTACGTCCGTTGTCATTCACACCGGCGGCGGGACAACGACCAGCCGCGCACCGCGCCTGTGGCAACGACCCTGCACCACGTATACCAGGCCCTCGTCGATCTGCTCTGGACGCGCCGCGCAAGTAAATCAACGCCGGGCTGCAGCCAGGGAGCGCCGTCAGCCGCGGCTGCCACTTGATGAGCTATTGCAGGAAGGACCCTGCGCAGGGTGGCATGAAAACGGGCGGTCAGGCCGACGAGTTCTTGCGCATTGCCGAGCAGCTGCGACAGCTGCAGGTATTGGTGGCACCGTACCCGCATGACGCGGCGGACAAGGCACTGGCTGACCTCGAGGCCGATCGGATCACCGGCGCAGCCGTCCCGGACGTCGCGTGAGCGGCATCCGCTGTCGTATCAGCGGATGCCAGTGTCGAGGACGAAACCGACCGTCAAGGTCTGTCCCGCGGAGACGGCCACTATCTTGGTGGTCTGCTCGGTGAGGTACCTGCTGGCCGTCACGAGGATCACGTAGCTGCCAGGCGGGAGGCTGAGTGTGTAGCGGCCGGCCCTATCGGTGCGGGCGACCGCGATGATCTTGCTGCCCCGCAGGGCCTCGATCGTCGCCCCGCGTACCGGGCGGGTGGCGGCCGCGCCCGGCCGGGCTACGGGAGAAACCGGGCCGGCGGCCACCGTTCCGGTGATCCGGGACGCTGGGGGAGTTGCTGCCTGCCGCTGGCTGCCGCAGGCAACGATCAGCTCCAGGAGGACTGTCAGGCATATGAGCCTGGTACCAGATCTCACGTGCGTTTCGACGCCAGGACAATGCCGGCGGTTCCCTGTCGGCAGGGTCGGCACGGCGGGCAAGGCGGCACGGCCGGCGGCAGGTTATGGCCTGACCTCGAAGTTCTGGGTAGTCCAGCCGGCGCTTGTGCTGCTCCCGCCCGCCGCAGCGAGCATCGAACTGCCCCAGACCAGGCCCGTGGCGCCGGTGGCGGGGGAGCTCGGGTCCGGGGTCGCCGCCGCGTAGTCGCCCCACCGGCAGAGGTTAGTCTGGGATTGGACGCAGTCGAAGCCGGTGTCGGGTGCCGCGGACGTGGCGACCGTGGTGAGGGCGGAGATGACGCCCGTCCCGATCTTCGATGCCACCTCGATGGTCGGCAGGACGGTCGCCGAGGACTGGACAGCATCGATCACCATGTCGCCGCCGAACATGCTGGAGGTGCCGTTGACCCGCCGGTCAGGCGACACCGCGGCGTCGAAGGTGAAGAGCGATGAGCTACTCACCGTTCCGTGCTGGATCAGGCCGTGAGTCACCGGATTGATCTCATACCAGCGGACCTGGGCGCCGGCGCCGCCGAAGACGGTGTGCTGCGTCCACAGCGCCAGCACCCCGCCGTGCGCCGGGTCGACTGCAAGTACCGCCTGCGTGTTGCGGGCGTCGAGGGTGTCCAGCATGAATGAGGTTCCTGGCTGGGGCGCCGATGCGGGCATCTTGTAGGCGGTGACCGGAACCGCGGTTCCCGTGGTCGGGATGATCGCCGCGCCGGTCGAGGACTTCGTGACTTTGAACAGGGTCAGGAAAGTCGCTCCGGTGGAGGGGATGCTGGCCGGCCTGGCGACCGCCCACCCCGTCCCGCCGGTGTCGATCTGGTTGCCAGGGACCGGGGTGAACGCGTTGGTGCCGCTGGCGTTCTTCAGCGTGCGCGTGACGCCGGCCTTGAACGTCTGGGCGCCCGGGCAAGTTGACCCGGACGGAGGCTTGCTGAACCATGCGATGTGCGATCCGGCGAACTTGGTTCCGTTGAACTCGTTGACCCCGATGAGCTGGAAGTCCCTGGTGTCGCCCAGCTTGGGATAGTCAGGGAACGTGGAGCCGAAGTTCAGGCTGTACCGGCACCAGCTCCCAGCCGACAGGGTCGGGGTAGCGCTGGTACTGAATCCGACGTCCAGCAGGTTCTCGCTGGCCGAGACGATGTCGTCTGCGACGTAGAAGAACCGCTTCGTGCCCGGATCCCAGATGACCTGCGGGTCGAACACGTTGTCTGTGCAGCCCTGCGTCGCGCAGCCGGTGAGGGCAAGCAGCGGCCCGGAGGCGGCCGGCGTGTCGCTCGTGCGGCTGTAGACGGCGGCCTTGGCGTTGACCAGCTCGATGTACCTCGTAGTGCCGATCGCCCCGGTCGAATCCGACGGCGCGGCCGTCGTATCCTGCTGTCCCGCCCAGTTCCGCAGCAGCGCCGGAGCCAGCGCCGCGCCTGCCGAGGGCGACTTCCGTTCCGCAAGCCTGCCGGCGGCGGCGTCGGCGGCCGCCTTCTGTACCGCGTAAGCGGCGGGATCGGGCACCTTCAGCGGTACGGCCCCGGCAGTTCGCGGCCTGATCCCTGCCGGAGCCGGGTGGTTGAGCCGCAGCATGAACTCCGCCGGATGTCCCGCCCGCCTGCCAGCGCCCGCCCAGGCCGCCCCGGCCGGACCAGCCGCCAACATCGCGGCCACAGCCAGGGCCGTCCCACCCGCTACGACACGTACCGACTTCAACACGGTATTCCCCCATCCTGGCCGGGCCCGGCGCCAGTTCGCCATAAACCATAGCGTCCGGCGGGTCCCGGCGCCACGGCTCTTCTCCTCGGTCGCCAGCGGGACCCCGCCGACGTCCCGTGTCCAGGCGAGGCGGGCTTGACGCCTGGCGCTCAAGTCCTGCGCCTGAAGTTCTGGATGTAAGTCCGTGAGCTGCCGGCCTGGGCCAGTATCAGCCATGGATGGTGGAACTTGCCGCCACGTCGCCCAAGCAGGCGAAGGTGAGGTTGAGTATCGCTGATGTCATGGCGGCTGCCAGCGCGATTGCAGCGGTGGCCGACGGCCAGGTCAGTTAAGTTAAGGTGCGGCGCGGGCGCGGAAGCCGGACCGGACGCGATGACCGCGCCTCCTTTCCCTGCGCCGCCGGACGATAGCGGTGCAGCCACAACGCCACGTGGGGTTCCGGCCGCCTGCCCGCCTCGGCAGCGCCGGGCTGAGGGCTGGCTGCGCCTAGACCACGGGTTCGCCGAATGGGGTGTAGCAGTACAGGCCCTTGTCCTCTGCTCCGACGAATACGGAGTTGTCCATGATCGCTGGCGTGCCGCTGAGGCCCGCCCCGGTCTTGGCCAGCCAGACAACCTCACCGCCGATGCGCAGCCCGGTGACGGTCCCTTCGGAGGATTCGGTGAACAGCATGCCGCCGGTCACGCTGACGCCCGTGACCGGGCCGGCCAGCGGCTCGCTCCACATGACGGACCCGTCGGTCGTCTGCAGGGCGGTGAGGCTGTTGTCCGCGGCTCCGACGTACAGGTGGCCCGCCTGGTAGGCCATGGAGCCGGTGATCGACGTCCCGACCGCCTTGGACCAGTTCAGTGTCCCGGCAGATTCCGAAAACGACGAGACGACCCCGCTGGCCGAGCCCACGAAGACCTGCTTTTGTGCGAGCACCAGGCTGTTCCCGACGGCCGCCCCGACGTCGGCCTGCCAGCGGGGCGAGGCCGATCCGGCGGCAACGCTCAAGGCCGTCACCTTGCCGCTGTCGTCAGCCACGACCAGCGTCGACGTGCCCGGATCGAATGCCGGTGAACCCACGACCGCCCCGGGGACCGTCACGGCCCAGGAGACCGTCCCGGTCGCTTCGTCGATCGCATAGACCTTGTGATCCATGGCGCCGACGTAGACCACGCCGCCGTAGATCAGGGGCGAGGAGGTCACCGCGCCTCCCGTCGCCGCGGTCCAGGCGGGCTTGCCGGTCTTCTCGGCGTAGGCGCTGACCGTGTTATTCGACGACCCGACCACGACCAGCCCGGCCGCCGAGTCCACAGCCGGAGACGAGGTGATGGTGCCGCCAGGCGACGCCGACCAGGCCAGCCCGCCCGTGGTGATGCGGACGGCGCTGAGGGTACCCGAGCCATCCCCGGCGAACGCCATCTGGTCAACCACGGCGGGAGAGCTGTCAATCGGCGCGGCGGCCGAGTAGACGAAGTACGGGTTCAGCCGGAATTCCTTGCCGGGGGTCACCTCAATCGAGAGCACCCGGTCGTTCGGCTGATCGCTGGTGCGCTGCGGATCGTGGCCGAACTCGGACCACGGGCCGGTGACGTACAGCGGAGCTGTCGCCGATCTCCCGGACGTTTGTCCCTTGCCGATCACCGCAGTCAGGCCGAAGTCGTAGGCGGCAGGAATCTGCACCGGCTTTTTCGCGAACCCGCCATTCACTCCGGCCGTGACGGTCGCGAGGGTGGCGCCGGGTAGGGACACGCTGACCTGCTCCTGCGGCTTGAAACCCGAACCGGACACCGTCAGCGCGGTGCTGGGAGGAGCCTGGGCGGCGGACAGGAACACGTGCGGGCCGGTGGTGGCGGGCTTGACGGTCACGGTCGTCCTGGCTAGCGCCCGGTCAACGAGCCCGTCGCCGCCGACGGCCCTGGCGGTGAATTGCAGGACGCCGCCAGACCGGGCGGCCGGCACCCCGAGCGTCCAGTTAATCGTCGTGCCTGCCCCGCTCAGCGTGGCGGGATTGTAGGCAGGGCCTGGCTGCCAGCGATGAGTGACCGCGTTCCACCACGGTCCGGCCGTGCCGTTCATCTGCACGGCCACATCCACCGCCGTCACGGGCACCGACCCAGCTTGCGCGGTGCCCGCCGCCACCACCGGATTGGCGCCCGGATTGGCGATAACCGAGCCGGAAGCCGGCGAAATGACGGCCGTCGCCGGCGCCGTCGCGTTTGAGCCTCCAGGCGCGAGGTCGTACAAGAAGCCATCGCTCGACCCGATGATGAGGTTGCCCGCCGAGTCGGCGGCCGAGCTAATGACATAGCCGCCGGTCTTGTATTTGTACAGGACCTGGCCGGTTGCCAGGCTGCTGACCTCGATGTAGCCCTTCAGGTCGCCATAGACGACGACCTGCTGTGCGGCCGGGCCGGTAACCAGCGGTGAGGACAGCACCTCGGAGTCCGACGGGCCGGCCTCTTCGGACAACCAGACCTTGCTGCCGGTGACGGCGTCGACTGCCGCCACGCCTACCGTCGTGCCGAAGACCAGCGTCCGGCCAACCAGGGCCGGCGCGGACCGGCCGCCGTCGTGGTCGGTGCCGGTCGCAGCGCCGTAGTCGTAGGTCCACTTGAGCTCGCCGGTGGTCAGGTCGATGGCATACAAGATCCGGTCCTTGCCCGGCACGTAGGCCATGCCGTCAGCGATGCCGTTGCGCCCGGGAGGCGAGATGACCGTGCCCGCGCCGAAGTCATTCAGGCCGCCGACCACGGACTGCACTCGCCACAGGGTGTCGCCGGTAATGGCGTTGAGCGCGTAGACGGCGCAGTCCGGATCGCCGCTTCCGAAGATCACCAGAGGCACGCCGTTGGCGTTGACGCCATATGAGTCCGGACTCCACGTTCCGGAGAACTCCGGATACGGGGTTTTCTGCCACTCGACCTGGCAAGTCGAATCGTTGATCGCCATCATCGGGCCCTGGACAGCGCCATTGTCCTGAACGCCGATGAACACGGTGGTGACACCGCCCGGCGGCGTGGCGACCACGGGACTAGCGTCATCGATTCCCGTACCCAGCGACACCTGGCACAGCACGCTGCCGGTATTCGCGTCGAGCTTGATCATCCGGCTGCTGACAGCCGTGCCGACCCACACATGACTGCCCGAGACGGTGGGCGTGGCATGGATCGGCACGCCGAACGAATCGGACCAGACAATGGACCCGTCGGCCGTATCGATCGCCTCAACGTCTCCTTTCTCGTTGGCGACGTACGCAAGCGTCTTGTTCAGCGTCCCGCTGTAATGCGTGACCGGAGAGGACAGAACGGGCCCAAACGTGTGCGTCATCCAGCGAACGCCCAGCTGAGCCGCGTTCGACGCAGAAATCGACGTGTCATGGGAGACACCCGTCAGCTGGGCGTTGCCGTGAAAAGTCGGCCAATTGGCGTTCGCCGGCGCGGTTGTCATTGCCGGCGCGGCAGCCCTGGCGCGCAGCACGTGGCTGGCAGCGTGCCCGGGCGATGCCGCGGCCGCAGGTGTCGAGGGCGCCGCCATCAGCGCCACCGGCGCGATAAGCACTGCCGCCGCAGCCAGCGCGAGTCCAAGCCTGGCAGCCCGGTTCCGCCCGGACGCGGGCGCCTGATCGCTGTTCGATCGGAACACGCGCGTCTCCTTGATGACACTCTGGCCGCGACCGGCGCGGCGGTGGCCATCATCATGACGCATGAAAGGCGGCTTAAGATCACAGATCTCACAAATGATCTTAAGTTGCTTTCTTGACTTCAGATCAGCGAACTCTCTGCGAGCTCGATCTGGAATCTGCACCTGCCGAGAATCCCGTCCACGGCTCTGAACAGTACAGCTGCCCCGCGAGCCGTCTGGCCGTGACGACCACCGATCACGTGCCTGCGGTTCGTCTCCTCCCGATTAGGCGGGCGGGTCCCCTGGCTACGGCTGTCCCAGCGCCAGCAGGCCAGCCCGTGCCGCAGGCCGCCGTACGAGCCGGGCCTGCGGTCCGCTCAGGTCAGCCGCCAGCGCTAGCCGAAGGCGACACGGAAGGCGAGCTGCACCGACACGCGGGACAACATGGCGGTGCCCGCCGGCGAGGCTCGGGATCGTCGTGCCACCCAGGCGACGCGTGACTGCCGCTGCCTGATTTCGGACGGGGTCTGGGAAAGCCGTCCCGCCCCAGAGGCGCACTGCTCCATCAGGTGAAGACCGGTGATTGCCTGGAGTACCCGCTCGCCGTCGGCCAGGTCATCGCCGACTGGGACCGGTGCGTGCAGGGCATGAAGGTCCGCAGCTGCGCCCGGGCTAGCGAGAGGCCGGCCGGGCAGGCGGTGGCCAGATTGACCAGGCGGTCCCGTTCCAGTGCTCGATCAGGGCCTGGGGACCGTGCGGGTTGTCCAGGCCCCCGAAGCCGCCGACGGCGATGCAGTCCGCGGTGGCCGGGCAGGCAACCTGGCTCAGGCCGCTGTTCGCGGAGGGCCCCGGGCTGTTTACGACGGACCAGGCCGAGCCGTTCCAGTGCTCGGTCAGGGTCCGGCCGCCATCGGCGGCGCCTGCCGGGACGCGCCGTGCCGCCGACCCGACGGCCGTGCAGTCCGAGGCGGTGATGCAGGCGACGCCGGTCAGGCGGTCCGCGGGAGGTCCTGCCCGGTCTGGGCTCGCGCTGATCGACCAGGCCGAGCCGTTCCAGTGCTCGATCAGGGAGCGCTCTGGTGACCCGCCCCAGGAGCTTCCCTTCCTGTGCGGGTAGCTGGCCGTTCCCACCGCCTCGCAGTCCGACTCGCCGGTGCAGGACACAGCGGACAGGTAGCTGGTGAGGGAGCCCGCGGGCGGCGGGCCGGCATCGGTGATCGTCCAGGCGGAACCGTTCCAGTGCTCGATCAGGATGTGGTTGCGGTCTTGCTGTTGTCCGCCGGGAAAATACTCGCCGACGGCCATGCAGTTCACCGGGCCGGTGCAGGAAACCGACGACAGGGAGCTGTAGGCGGCGCCCGCCGGGTTCGGGCTCGGGACGATGACCCACCGCGATCCGTTCTGCCGCTCGATGAGCGTTCTGGTCTGCTGGCCGGTGCCGCCTCCGGTCATCCCGACCGCGATGCACCGCGACGGGCCCATGCAGGAAATTCCGCCGAGCGAGCCGGACGCGGGCAGCACCGGGCTCGTCATGATCGTCCATGCCGAGCCGTTCCAGTGCTCGATCAGGGCACGGTCCCGGATGGGCGTGGCGGCCGGCTGCGGTTGATTGCCGACCGAGGCGCCCACGGCGGTGCAGTCCGCGGCGTTAACGCAGGAGATTCCGTACAGGTCGCCGCGGTAGGGTCCCGGCGGCACCGGCCCTTTGCTGATTGCCCAGCGGCGTCCGTTCCACTGCTCGATCAGCGCATAACGAGGTCCCGGCTTGTAGTACTCGCCGACCGCGACGCACCGCGACGGGCCGGGACAGCTGACGCCGATGAGAATGCCCTTGATCTTGGGGGCGTCAGCCGGCGGCGGGCCGCCATGTGCGCCGATCCTGCCGAACACGCCTGCGCTGGCCAGCACCGTCAGCAGGGCTACGGCCAGCGCCGGGCCCGCGACCAGGCCGACACGGCGCCAGCGCATCCTCGTGCGGCCCTGGGCGCGCGCCAGGTCAAGATCGACCGCAGACGGCGGCTGCGGCGTGTCGCCGAGCCGCCCGAGCGCAGCGCGAAGCGGTCTGTCATCCATGGCCGGACTCCTCAATGGACCGCGGACGAGCCCGCTCAGTGTCACGACCACAGCCGCTGGGCTCAAGCCACCGGCGCAACGCGCTAAGGCCCTTCGCCGTCTGGCTCTTCACCGTGCCTGGCGAGCAGCCGAGCGCCCGCGCGGCCTGGTCCACGCTGAGATCGCAGTAGAACCGCAGCACCAACGTCGCCCGCTGCCTGGGCGGCAGCCCCGCCAGGGCGCTCTGCAGATCCAGCCCTGCATCATGGTCCCGGGCCAGCCCGGCCCGGTCAGGTATCTCGCCGGCCAGGATGACCCGGCGGGACCAGGCCGAACGCTGCTGCACCAGATATTCGCGCACCAGGATGGCCCGCACGTACCCGTCGAGATGATCCGCCGAGCTGGCTTGGTTCCACCGCACGTACAACCTCGTCACGGCCGCCTGCACGAGATCATCCGCGCGTTGCCAGTCCTGGCACAGCACGTAGGCCAGTCCGCGCAGCCACGACAGGCGAGCATGCACGTACTCGGTGAACTCGGCATCACGGCGCGCGCTCAACCAGGGAGCCGCCTTCTCTCGTCGGGCGGTGCAGTCAGAAGCTCTGCACTCATATGATGCGCGGCACGAGGCAAACGGTTGCCCGCGCCAGCGCCCGGATCGCGATCCCCTGGCGCGGCCCGACGCGCGGCGGCGGACTCCGAGCCGGCGGAAACCGCATTAGCAGCTCTGGGCCGGCGGCCCGGGCCGCCAACGAACGGTCCCGGCCATGGCAGCGGCAGGCCGCTTGTGCGCCGTGATCCTGCCCGTCTAGCGTGCCTGCGGTAGACATGCGTTGTGGATCACAATGAAGTCCGGGTCCGGCCCTATGCCGGGTGACATCTTTGCCTGCTGACCGCTCAACGGCGCCGATGGGACCGCGCTCCGGGAGGTTGCCGGGACAGGTTTACGCGGCCCCTTATGCGATCTTCGAACCATCTCTGGCCATGGTGGCGCAGGATGCGGACGGCGTTGCCGGATACATTGTCGCCGCGTTCGAAAGTCTGGCGTTCGAGCATGGCCTCGAGCAAAACTGGTGGCCTAGACTGCGGCCTCGATATCCAGAACCCCCGGGCCGATCAGGCCGAGCGGCTGTCAGCACAAGAACGGCGAGCAATCGAGAACATCCACCGCCCGTTTCAAACAGCGCCGGAGCGCGCAGCTTCGTGCGCGAGGTTCGCCGGGACTGCATCTTGGCACTGGTCTCGATAACTATCGCGCCGCGGAGTTCTTCCGCGGCGTCGGCTTCACCGAGATGGCCGTTACCGACTGGCGCCTCTTCGTCATGGACCTCACGAGCCCGGGTTAAGGTATTGACCTGGCCGCGCGCTGGTGGCAGGTGTTGGGTTCGAACCAACGTAGGCTGAGCCGACGGTTTTACAGACGACCGCCGTTCATGAGCTCGCAGGGCATCTGACCAGGATTTTCACGGTCATTGCTGTGCGTCAGCCTGGTGTAGATCCCACACATATCCCATGCCGCCGCTCTCTGCGGGGCTAGGCGTGACGCATCCACAGGTTAGCCTCAACGTAAGTTCCGCGGTCGTGGTCACAGTCAATCTGGACGAGCCCAAGTGCATCCGGGACGACGTACTCGGCCGTTTCAGGGAAGCTCATCTTGGTCCAGGCCTCCCATTCGGCGACAGTGCCGGTGATCGTCATCGATCGCGGCGCGGGGCCGAGGATGCTGGCGCCCAGTCGCTGATGAGCGCGGACCCACGGGTCAAGGTGCAGGCCGTCGGGACGTGTCCAGCGGGCGAAGTTCGCCATCGGGGTGAGCGGGTACCGGCTCTTGAGTGTCGGCCGGACCGGCGCGATCACGCGCTGGAGACCTGCGGAAGCAGCCCGCTCGCGCAGCGCGGACAGAGCCTTGCCCGCCAGGCCCGCACCCTGGTGGCCCGGCCGGACGGCTGCGGCCATGATGCACAGCGTGTCGGGCGGCACCGATGCTTCGTGACCAGTGACCGCCCGGCCCATCGCGTCGTCGTAACCCTCTGGCAGGTCACCGGCCGTGCCATCCCACCGGACCGGCACTCCCCAGCCGCCAGTCAGGATCTGGTCCTCGTCATCAAGCAGCAGCACGTCGTAATGCTCGAAGTAGCTTTCAACCCGGCTGACGTACTCAGCGTCCACCGGGTCGTGAAAAATGAACTCGGGCCATACGGGCCGGAACACCGCGGCAAGCTGCTCCCCCAGGTCGCGGCGATCGGCGTTGGTGACAACTCGCAGTTCTTGCATCGCGGGCTCCCATCGCGGGCAGTGCCAGCGTCCTACCGTAGGCGCCGCGAGGCTCCATCGGGCACGCAACGGGCAAGACCTGGGCCGGATAACGATGATGGGTCGCCAGCAAATGACGCAGATAGACAGCCTGACCTGGCGTGATGTGGCTGGTGCGGGTGACAAGAATCGAACTCGCACTGTCAGCTCGGGAATCTGAGCGCTTCGCGGCTTGATATCGCCTGACCCGCCGCTTCGAGTGTCCGCCGGTGACCGCATAGCACCGTAGGCGGCCGCTGGTAATGGCACGCTAATGGCACGGTGATCTTGCTTGCTTCCCTCGCGCTGCCGTGCCTGATCATCCTGGAGCCGAAGTGCTGGACCCAGATGGAGCGGTTTTACAGGGGAGACGCCAGAGCAATGCCGATCGTAGCTTTGACGTGGACCTCGCCCGTCGTGGCATGACTCCGATACCGCTGGCGTTTCGCCGTGGTTGCGGCTGACTTCTCGGCACCATCCTTATCGGCGGGGACGGTGCGCGTACAACCTCACGATCGTGATGGGCAAGAAGTCGCAGATCTTCGCGACCACAGTGGCAGTGAGTTCCTCGCCGTGACCCCAGCTCACGGCCCTTCGCAGGTGACCAGGTCATGGCGGGAGTCCTTTGCGTCGGGCGGCGCGGCTGGCTGTTCCCGCGCAGGCTGACCACGTAGCCGCGGACTGTGGAGTAGGAGATGCCGGTCCGGTCATTCCGTGGTCGGTGACCAGCGTGCTCATGTTGCTCGTCACGGTGCGCCGGCCGTCGCGCGGCCCTGGCCGCGATCCGGTCCGGGCCGGCCGCCCGGTGCCAGTGCGGAATTGTGTCGGAACTGACCAGCAGCCTCAGCCCGTGGCGCCGCGCTTTGGGTATCACGCCGAGGAAGACGAGCCGCAGGCACATGATCGGTGACGGATGGGATTCCGGGCACGCACAGGCCGGCGTGGCGTGCCATGGCCCGCCGGAGGGCTCGTACCGGACCCGGCCGCCGGGTTCATACCGGAGCACCAGCAGCTCAGCGTCCTTCGCGCGGCCCTCCGCGCCGCCTCCGCAGCCTGAGGTGGCACGGCGCGTGGTATAATAATGGCATGAGAACTGCCATCGATTCTGCCGGGCGTGTTGTCATTCCCAAGGCACTGCGGGACGCTCTCGGGCTGACGGCTGGCCAGCCGCTGGAGATAGCCGAGCGGGACGGACGGCTAGAGATCGTGCCGGCTGCGACACCGATGAGGCTGATGGATGAGGGTGACGGTGTGGCTGCTGTCGCCGATGCGGACATGCCCGTGCTGACGGCCGACATGGTGCGGGACACACTTGAGCGCATCCGCCGATGAGGGCCGTCGATTCCAGCGTGGTCATCGCGGCCTTCGCCACCTGGCACGAGCATCACGCCATCGCCCGCAAGGCCATGGCAAGCCGGCCGCGCCTGGTCGCGCACGCGGCAGTTGAGTCCTACTCCGTGCTGACCCGGCTGCCGCCGCCGCACCGTGCCCATCCGTCGATCGTGCACGCCTTCATTACCGAAAGGTTCACCGAGCCATTCCTTACCCTTTCCGAGACCGGCTACCAGGAGCTTCTCGCAACGGTGGCCGCCGGCCAAATCCTGGGCGGCCCGGCCTACGATGCCCTGATCGCCTTCACCGCCGCCGAGCATCAGGCTACGTTGGTCAGTCTCGACCAGCGGGCCGCCGCAACCTACGAAACTGTCGGAGCTACGGTCGAGCAGCTCCTCGCCTGACTCTCTGCCGCCAATGCGCGGCGGAAGCGCGTACTCACGATCACGCGGACGCCGTCCGTGGTCGCGGGTGATTTCACCGGGCCGGGACCGCCAGCGGAAGGACATATGGCGGACAGGCAACTTACGAAGCGGGTAGTCGGCCGCTTAGCCGCAGGTCAGCTGGCACAGTTACCGCCGACCTGCAGTCAGTCAACGGCGACAAGCACCTGCGGCTGAAGTACCACGAAGAAGCCATGCCGCGGAGACCTCGGCGTGGCCGGGCGGCCTGGCCAGCGGCCGGCCGGTCTCCATGGAGAACGCCTCGATGCCGCTGTCTACGAGCAGATGGCGCAGCTGCATCAGCGCGGGAGCGGATATGGCTGCGATTGAGAGCTGGATTGAGGAGGGACGGCTGCAAGCAGCTGCTGCGCGGCGGGTCCCGTTCGGTCGGCCCGGGCGGGCTCGACCGGTGAGCGGACTTCGCAACCTTCGGCCGGACAGGACACCGAATGTCCTTTACCAGTGGATCTGAGCCATCGGCAGGTTGGTGGCCAGGGGTGGCTGTTTTGGGTGGCAGGACCGGCACGCATTTGCGGCGCCGGTCTGACTGCCGGACTGAGCAATCTCCTCACGGCGGTGGTCAGCCCCGTTATCGTCCTGTGGTGACAGTTCAGGGCATGCCCGCTGCCGAAGTTGATGTCTCGGTAGAGCTCGTCCGGCAGCTGCTGGCCGAGCAGCACCCCGATCTCGCCGGCCTGGCTCTCCGGGTGCTGGCGAACGGGTGGGACAACATGGTCTGCACGATCGGCGCGGATTTCCTCGCGCGGTTGCCCCGGCGGCGACCAGGCGGCCGAGCTGGTGGCGCATGAGCAGCGCTGGCTGCCCGTGCTCGCGCGGAGCTGCGCCGGCAGATCGCCCGGGCGGGGAAGTCGCCGAGGGTCGTGCTGGAGGCGACGTATGTGCAGCTAGCCTCCTCCTCGGTCTCGGCAAGTGCTCGACTATCGGCGCTCACGTTATTGAGCAGGGGTTTACTCACGTAATTGACCAGGGCCTGGCCTTGGTCCTGTTCTGAGTGGCTCCTTGCCTGTCGTGTCGGTAGAGCGGACCCTGCGGGACACCGATCGTGCGCTCTTCAAGGCAGGGCAAACGACCAGGCGCCGAGCTGATCCGCTTTCGTCGCGGTCGGAGGCCCGGCCGTGAGCGATCCCTTCCAGGGCGGGCGACACCTGGCGCGGTTATCCTTGCCCTGGAACGAGGAGGCACCACGGATGACGGCTGAGCACGTACACGGTGACGAGCCGCTAATCGCCGTGCCCGCGCTGACGCTCGACGCGCTGCGGCAAGCCGTTGCGGCCGTCGTGCCCTCCCGCCTGCCCGAGTTCTTCCAGGAAATTCAGGACGCTTTCAGCCAGGCCGGCGATGACGACAGCGTCTTCCCGATCCGGCATTTCTATCAGCGCTGGGGCGCCACGATCGCGATTGAGCGCCGACCTTCGGTGGCCGCGCGCCTGCACGCCGCCGAGCGCGCGCTCGCTGACCCCGACGAGGACGTCCGGGAGCGGGCCATCCAGGAAGCAGCCGAGATCGTCCAGGCGGCTTACCACGAGGTCGCGGGTGGCTGAGTGGCGTTGGGAATGTGTCACCGATAACCTGCTCGACGGCCTGCCACCTGACGCCCTGCGAGCGGCGGAGCAACTAGCTTAGGAGCTGGCCGTCCGCGAATCGATGGTATTCCTGGACGGCCCGGCGTTCACGGGCGATCCGCCCGGGCTGCGCACCATCCAGCGAGGCCCGCTGATGATCGTCTACCTGACCGATGTCCACGGCGAGCGCGTCGTCCTCCTCCAGGTGAACTGGATCGGGTGACGCGCCGCGAGCCGCACTGCCCAGACGGGCCGCTGACCGCTTGGCCCCGCTATCTGGCGGCGTGGGATGATCTTCGGCTTGCGGCGTGGAAGCTGATCTTCCCCATGCGCTGCAAGCCCAGCCGAGCTACCCGATGCGGTCCAGCGATGTCGCTGACGGTCCTGGACACCGCTCCCTCTGCCCAGCCTCACGCCGCGGTCAGCTAGCCTGACCTGCGGCCGGGCGCCGCCCGCCCGCCAGTTGCCTGACCGCGGATAGCATCGGCCTGACAACTTCTCCATGTATTCTCCGCAAGCAGCGGCACTCACCTGAGACTTCGCGGGCTCTCGCGAGGTCACCCGCACAGGGGGTCGCCTAACACCAGCCACCTAGGAGCTCCCGGTGGCAGCGGGACCTCGCCGGCCGAGCCGGTCGCCGACCCCGGCTGCGTGCGATCACGACGCGGGCGCGGGACTGCAGGACCGTCCGGAGAGCATGGTCCTGTGCACCGTGACGCACCAAGGACACGCATTGCTGAGCGAGACCGTCGTGGCGACGCCCTCCTTGGCGGCCCCGTCCACCTGGCGGGCCACCAGAAAGGTCTCCCGCAGCATCGGCCAGCTCGCGGCGAGCACCTGCGGTGCCGGGGAGAACAGGACTAGTGACGGCGCCAGCACGCCGAACTCCCGCTCGACCTGCTCGTAGACGCGGCCGACCAGTCCGTCAATGGCGGACTGCCGCTGCGCGGTCAAGGCAGCTAGCGACCGACATCGCCGACCTGTCCCATGCTCTAGCTCGGCCGGTACGGGTCGTCGGACGGCAGCCACGCGGCGCCGTTGTCGAAGGTGGGACCACCCCGGTCGTCGGTCAGCGCCTTGGCGGCCGCCAGCACGGACGGCTGACTCTCGGTCCGGCGCCAGACCAGGGACCAAGTCCAGTACGGCTCGGGCGCGACGATCGGCCGCTGGACCAGATCCGGCGGGATTGGTGTCGTCTGTCCCTTGGGCGAGTTGACCAATGGGCAGCGAAGCCGTCGTACATGGTCGAAGAACGCCGGGCCGGTGATGCCGCCGTCGTCGATGGGTATGCGGGTGGCGCCTGTGTCGGCCAGGAACTCCTCCGCGTATTTGTTCCACGATAGCCAGCTCGTTTCGTCGGCGTCGACGAGCACCGCTGTGTCCCGGGCGCGGACGGGCGAGGTGTCCTTCCCTGGGGCGACCGCGTAAAGCCGGTCTGCGCCTAGCAGCCGGGCTTCGAGACTGTACGCGGCGAGGTCCTCGGCCCGAACCCAGCAGATCGCCAGATCGATGCTTCCGTTGGCGACCCGGGTCGCCTGGGCGTGTGAGGGCAGCACCCAGGTGTCGACGAGCAACTGTGGCCACGCCGATGGTCCGGCTGGTGAGGTCGGCCGGGCACCAGTTGACGTAGCCGAGGCGGACGGGTTCGTGCGCCGACAGGCCAGCCGCCGCCCGGCGCAGCCCGTCGGCCTGTGCCAGCAGCGCCCGGGTGCGGGGAAGCAGCGCCTCGCCGGCCGGGGTAAGCGTCACGTGGCGGCGGTCCCGGTCGAACAGGCGTGTTCCGAGGGAGCGTTCCAGGGCCTTGATCTGCTGCGACAACGAAGGTCCGGCAATGCGCAGCCGCGCGGCGGCCCGGCCGAAGTTGAGTTCCTCGGCGACGGCCACGAAGTAGCGCAGCTGCCGGAGCTCCACAAGGCGATCGTAGCGCAGTGGGAGGTTCTGCCTACCAGTAGAGAGAATGCTGGTCGTGGCGGTGCCGGAGGCTGCCGGGCCATGGTGGACACATGAGAGAGACGACAGCAGCGAGCACTAAGGTCGCGATCATCACCGGCGCGTCGCAGGGCATCGGCGCCGGGATCGTGCAGGCCTACCGCAAGCTCGGGTACGCGGTCGTCGCGAACTCGCGGCGCATCACCTCCTCCGGCGAGCCCTGCGTGCTCACCGTGCCCGGCGATATCGCCGCCCCGGAGACCGGCGGGCTTCTGGTCGATCGGGCGCTCGAGCACTTCGGCCGGGTGGACACGCTGGTAAACAACGCTGGCGTGTTCGTGGCCAAGCCGTTCGCCGATTACACCGATGCGGACTTCGACCTGGTCACCGGGGTCAACCTACGCGGATTCTTCAGCGTCACGCGGCCGGCTATCGCGGCCATGCTCCGCAACGACGGCACCCGACGCGGACATGTGGTCAACATCTCCACCAGCCTCGTAGACCACGCCAATTCCGCCGTCCCGTCCGCGCTCGCGTCACTGACCAAGGGCGGCCTCAACGCGGTTACCCGGTCGCTGGCCATCGAGTACGCCGCTCGCGGCGTGCACTTCAACACGGTGTCGCCCGGCATCATCCGCACTCCGATGCACGCCGAGGAGACCTACGACACGCTCGCTGCGCTGCATCCGGTCGGCCGGATGGGCGACGTCGGCGACATCGTCGGGGCGATCGCGTATCTGGAGACCGCCGAGTTCGTGACAGGCGAGATCCTGCACGTCGACGGCGGCCAGAGCGCCGGCCACTGACCGGCCGCCGAGCGAGAAGAGTGATCATGACGGACCTGCGGGCACCGCACCAGGGATGGCCGGCGAGCCTCGCCGTTCCCGTAGCCCGGCCTGCCAGAATCGTCGTGCCGGCGGCCGCGGCCATGGCGGTAGGGATGGGCGTGGGCAGGTTCGTCTACACGCCGATCCTGCCGCTGATGACCGTCGGCGCCGGGCTGTCGCCGCAGTGGGGGGCAGCGGTCGCGACCGCCAACTACGCCGGTTACCTGGCCGGCGCGATGGCCGGAGTCGCCGCGCCAGCACTGCTGCGGTCCTGGGCGGTGTACCGGTCGTCGCTGATCGTCGTGGTGGCCACGCTCGCGCTGATGCCGCTGCTGAGCAGCGACGTTAGGTGGGCGGCTCTGCGGTTCGTCGCCGGATGCGCGAGCGCTCTGGTCTTCATGATCGCGGCGGGCGCGTTGCTCACCGGGCTGCGCGGCGCCGGTGAGCATCTGGTCGGGCACGGATTCGGCGGCGTCGGTGCCGGGATCGCCGCCTCCGGCGTGCTTGTGCTAGTTCTCCGCCACCGCACCTGGCAGGACTCCTGGTGGTCGGCCGCGGTGCTCGGCGCCGTGCTGATCGCGGTCGCCTGGCCACTGCGGCCGTCGGCCTCGGACGACAAAGGGACAGACCGCGGGGCTGGGCCAGCCGGCCGCCGATGGTTCACGTCGCTGCTGCTGGCGTACACGCTGGAAGGCGCCGGATACATCATCGCCGGCACGTTCCTGGTCGCCGCCATCGACCAGACCGCCTCGACCACGCTCGGTAGCACTGCCTGGATCGTCGTCGGAGCCGCCGCCGTGCCGTCCGCGGCGCTCTGGGCCGGGCTGAGCCGCCTGTGGAGCCGTCCGATCCTGCTGGCCGTCGCGCTGGGCGCCCAGGCGGTCGGCATCGCGCTCCCGGCCCTGGTCGGCGGCACCGCCGCCGCGCTCGCTTCCGCGGTGCTGTTCGGCGCCACGTTCCTTGGCATCGCCACCGTAGCAATGGCTACCGGCGCTCACCTGCGCACGCCTCGGGCTGTTGCCATCCTGACCACCGGATACAGCGTCGGCCAGATCGCCGGGCCGCTATTGGTCACGCCGACGCTTCACCAGAGCTACCAGCCGGCGCTGCTGGTCGGCGCCGCCATCGTCGCGGTCGCCACGGTAGCCGCACTGGTGCTGCGGCGCGGCTTCCCGCACCACCTCGGCCCCGTACCCAGCCGGGTGCGGGCCGCACGATAACCGAAGGAGATGACGATGGAATATCTGGTCGACATGGTGACCACGGTGCCGGACGGCACCGCGGACGCCGAGGTCGACGCGATCCGGACCCGGGAGGCGGCACGATCTCGGGATCTGGCCGCGCAGGGGCACCTGCTGCGGCTGTGGCGTCCGCAGCTGGACGCCGGCGAGTGGCGTACGTGGGGCCTGTTCCAGGCCGCAGACGCGACCCAATTGGAGAGCGTCCTTTCGTCGATGCCGCTGAGCGTCTGGCGGCACGACACGGTGACGCCGCTGACCGCGCATCCCAGCGACCCGGACAGCGGCGACGGCACGAGCGATCAGGCGTCAGCCGCCGAGGCGGACGTGCTGAACGCGGTCCTCGCCCGTTGGAAGGCCGCGGTCGACGCCCACCAGCCGGAACGCGTCGCCGCGTTGTTCACCACGGACGCGATCTTCCAGGGCCTGCATCCCTACACCGTCGGGCCGGCGGGCGTCGCCGAGTACTACGCCGCCCAGCCAATGGGCATGACCGCGGCGTACACGCTCCGCGAGGCCCGCATGCTGACCGATGGCCTGGTGCTCGGCTACCTCACTGTCGACTTCGGTTTCAGCGACCGCGCCACCCTCACCGTGTACCTCAGCGTGATCATCCGCCGGGACCCCAACGGCTGGCGGATCGCGCACTACCAGGTGTCGCGCCTCGACTGAGATCTCAGCGACGAACCCCGCGCTTGCTGATTCCCTGCGCAGCTGATTCCCTGCGCAGCTCTACCACCCAGACAAGTACCACCGAAGGAGTAGCCATGTCGAACCACTTCAGCGCCGCTAACCTCCAGCACCCCGGCGACGATGCCCGCCTGGACCTGACCGACCTCTTCGTATTCGCCGCTCCCGATAACCCTGACCGAACCGTACTGATCATGGACTCGAACCCGTTCACGAAAGGCGACGGGTTCCACCCCGATGCGGTCTACCGGCTCAACATCGATACGGACGGGGACTCACTGGCGGATGTGGCGTTCAGCTTCACCTTCTCTGAGCTCCGAGACGGCCGGCAAACCGCCACCGCCTACTACGCCACCGGCAGCGAGGCCCAGACCCGTGAACCGCGTGGTGAGGTGCTCATCGACGCCGCCGGGGTGAGTTTCGACGCAACGGCCACGCCCGTCCAGGCCGGCCCGTGCCGGCTGTTCGCCGGCAAGCGCAGCGACCCCTTCTTCGCCGACGCTGAGGGCGTCCTGCACTGGCTGGTCGGTGGCCAGGAAGGAGACTTCGAGTGGAACGGGAGCGACACCTTCGCTGGCGCCAACATTCTCTCCATCGCCTTGGAGGTACCCAACGACATGCTCGGCGGCGGGCCGCTGATCGGAGCATGGATAACGACTAGCCTGCGCCGCGACGGCGTGCTCGTACCGATGGACCGGGGCGGGAACCCGTCATTCAACCCGATACTCAACGCAGACGACATCAAGGACGAGTTCAACTCCACCGACCCTGTCGACGACGTGAAGAACTACTTGCAGCCGCTGTCGGAAGTGCTGCAACGGCATGGCTACGCTCCGGACGAAGCGGCGGGTGCGGCCCGCACTCTGCTGCCCGACATCCTTCGCTACGACCGCACCAGGCCGGCCCACTACCCTAACGGCCGGGTCATGACCGATGATGCCTTCTCCGCCCGCATGATCTTCATGACCCATGGGCGGGCCAATCCCCAAGGCGTCAAGCCGCACGACGACCTGCTGGCCCACTTCCCCTACCTCGGCCCGCCCAACACCTAGCACTGCACGAGGCGGGACTGATCGATCATCTGGCCAGGGGCGGCCGGTCATCTAGCGGGCGGCGGCTGTCCGCGCGGCCAGCCTGTCGGCACGCCGGCCAGAAGAGATGAACCCTGGACCGTCTTTCGTGCCGTCGCCGTAATCTGTGCAGCGGCGTTGGCCTGCGCCCGAGCACCCCCGGCCTTCGCGATGCGGAGCCGTGTCAGACGAGTTCCAGGCGCTTCTCGAGCGCGCTCGCAAGGCGCTGCAGCCGATCACGAATGTCGTCCGCGCATATCGTCACGGCATGGTGGGCGCTGACGGGAGCGCTGTTCTGCGTCGAACGCGCGGTGTTCGAGGCGCTGGCCCCGGTCCTGCTGCGCGGCCGGACTAGTCCCACCGGAAACCCCAGACCCCGGCGCCAATGAGCCGCTGGGCGCTCGGCCGGGCTCGAGCATTGTAGAACCCCAGGGAGATGCTCGAGTCATAGCCGGGCAGACGCTCTGGCCTGACGTAGAACTCGACCGAATGACCGGCACGCTCAAGCGCCCACGCGTAGAAAGTGGCGACGGAGCCGCGGCCGAACATCAATATCTTCAAGGTCTCATCACAATCGCCGAGAGTAGGACACCCCAACGGGTTCGGTGCCCAGTTTGACATGTACGAAACTGTTTCGTACAGTTGCGGCGTGCCGACCGATAACCCGCCCCGTTCGCGCATGTCGCCGGAGCGTCTCACCGAGTTGTACGACGCCGTACACGCGTTGCTGCTGGAAACCGGCTACGAGCGGCTCACCTTCGATGCGGTGGCGGCTCGTGCCCGGACGAGCAAGGCGACGCTGTACCGGCAATGGGGCAGCAAGGCCGGCCTGGTCATGGCCGCTCTCACCCATCAGCGCCCGGCCCTGCCCGACTACGCCGGGGCGGCCTCGCTCGACGAGGTATTCGCGCAGATGGCCCGGGCTGATCGTGTGTCGGCCCGTGACCTGCGCATGGGATTCATGCTGCTGCACGCGGCATCGACCGACCCTGACTTCGGCGCCGCACTGCGCAAGGAGATCATCGCGCCGGTCGTGAATGAGCTGGCCGCCGTTTTTGAGGCCGCCGCCGACCGCGGCGAGGTCGTGCGCGACTCGCCGCTGTTCCAGCGGCTGGCCTACCTGATCCTCGCCGACCTCGCCTTCTTCCCCCTGATCAGCGGCCGGGAGGAGAACGCGGCGTCCCGGCAAGAGCTGTTCCGGACGATCGTCCGGCCGGCGCTCACCTTCACCGATCGCAGCGACGACTAGGAGCTCGCCCAGCATGGCAACGTATCTGTACCGCCTCGCCCGAGGCTCGTTCCGGAACCGGTGGTGGGTTCTTGCCGCCTGGCTGCTGCTCCTGGTCCTGCTCGGCATGGGCGCGGCGTCACTCAAGACGCCCTCCAGCGACTCGTTCACGATCCCGGGCGTCCAGGCCCAGCAGGCCAGCAATCTGCTCACCGAGAAGTTCCCGGCCCTGTCAGCCAACGGCGCCCAGGGCCAGATCGTGTTCGAGGCCCCCAAGGGCGGCACGGTGACCAGCGCATCGAGCAAAGCCGCTATCGAGTCGTCCCTGGACGCGATGAAGAAACTGCCCGGCGTCACCTCCGTCACCGACCCGTACCAGGCGGACGAGGTGGCCCCGAACGGGTCGCTCGCCCTGGCCTACGTGAACTACAAGGCCCAGCCGAGCCAGATCACCACGGCCCAGCAGGACGCGCTGACGGCGGCCCCGGCCCCGGCCCGCGACGCAGGGATGACCGTCATCATCGGCGGGACCGCGATCACCGCTACGAGTGCCTTCCCGTCGACCGAGGTGTTCGGCGTGCTGGGCGGCGCGGTGGTGCTGGCCATCACCTTCGGTTCGCTCGCCGCGGCCGGCCTGCCCCTGCTCACCGCGATCATCGGCGTTGGCGTCGGGCTGGCCGCCCTGCTCACGGTCAGCCACTGGGTCCAGCTCAGCTCGACCGCCCCGGTCCTGGCCCTGATGCTCGGCCTGGCGGTCGGCATCGACTACGCGCTGTTCATCATCTCCCGCTATCGCCACGAGCTGATGCGCGGCGCCGAACCTGAAGAGGCCGTCGGAATCGCCGGCGGCACAGCCGGATCAGCGGTGGTCTTCGCCGGCCTGACCGTGCTGATCGCCCTGGCCGGGCTGTCGGTGGTGGGCATTCCGTTCATCACCGTGATGGGACTGGCCGCGGCCGGCACCGTCGCCGCGGCGGTGCTGATCGCGCTGACCTTGCTGCCGGCACTGCTCGGCTTCGCCGGGCACAAGGTCATCGGCACTCGTATCCCGGGAGTGCGCCGCCCTGACTACGACGACTCCGCCCCGGGCGCCGCAGCCGGCTTCGGTGAGCGCTGGGCTCGCATGGTGACGCGCCGGCGTGGCCTGATCATGATGGCCGGCATAGCGCTGCTCGCAGTGCTGGCGATACCCGTGCTGAGCCTGAAGTCCGCACTGCCCGACAACAGCACCGCCGCGCCCGGCTCGGGCCCGCGGGTCGCCTACGACCTCATCGCCAAGGACTTCGGCCCCGGGTACAACGGGCCGCTCACCATCGTCATGACCGGCGACGCCACCCGCACCCGGTCCGGTGCGACGGCCGTCGCCGACCGCCTGCGCACCATGCCCGACATCGCCTCGGCCGGCGCTCCCCTGGTCAACCCGGCCGGGGACGCCGCCGTGATCAGCGCCGTCCCGCGCAGCGCACCGTCCGCACCGGAAACGACGGCGCTGGTGAACAGCATCCGCTCGCTCGCCCCGAGCCTGGAGCAGTCCGACGGCGTCCAGGCCTACGTGACGGGACCGACAGCGCTCAACATCGACGTGTCGAACAAGCTCGCCTCGGCGCTGCCGGTGTACCTGGTCGTTGTCATCGGCCTGGCCCTGTTGCTGCTCCTGCTTGTGTTCCGGTCCGTCCTCATACCAGTCAAGGCCGCGCTCGGGTTCCTGCTCACCATCGGGTCGACCTTCGGGGCACTGGTCGCCGTGTTCCAGTGGGGGTGGCTGGCCAGCCTGTTCGGGGTCTCGCAGACCGGCCCGATCGGCAGCTACCTGCCGATCATTTTGATCGCGATCCTGTTCGGCCTGTCCATGGACTACGAGGTGTTCCTGGTCTCCGGCATGCGGGAGAGCTACGCCCACAAGGCGGAACCGGCCGCAGCCGTGGTCGGCGGGTTCCGCCGCGGGGCCCGGGTCGTCACCGCCGCGGCGCTCATCATGACGTCGGTCTTCTCCGGCTTCATCTTCGGTGACAACGCCGCCATCAAGTCGGTCGGCTTCAGCCTGGCCTTCGGCGTCCTGGTCGATGCGTTCGTGGTGCGCATGACCATCGTGCCAGCGGTGATGTCGATGCTCGGACGCCCCGCCTGGTGGCTGCCGAGCTGGCTGGCTCGCGTGCTGCCCAACGTGGACGTCGAAGGGCAGTCACTGCTTGACCGCCGGCCGGTGACGTGGACGACGGCGTGATGTCGTCGGTGTGAACGAGCCGATGAGCTAGTCGCCTGCCCCTTCCCACGTGCTACTGCCCCACCAGGAGCCCCTATGTACACCGTTCCGGACCAGACCGGAAAACGATTCGTCATCACCGGCGCCAACGCCGGCACGGGCAAGGAGGCGGCGAGACGGATCGCGGCCGCGGGCGGCGCGGTGATCATGGCCGTGCGCACTCCGTCGAAGGGCGAGGCCGCGAAGGCCGAGATGCTCGCCGACCCCCCGGGCGCGGCGCTCGAGGTGCGGCAGCTCGACCTCGCCGACCGCTCTGGGGCGCGGGCGTTCGCGGAGTCCCTGCTGGCCGACGGCACGCCGGTCGACGTGCTCGTCAACAGCGCGGGCGTCCTGATGCCGCCGCCGAACCCGGCGACTACGCGCCGTAACATGCCAGGGGCCGGAGCCAGACTGCCGTGGAAACATTCGCGGAACCACGTTCCGCCGGTCCTCTGCGCATTCTGCGCGTTCCGGGCAGTCCGGTGATCGCTCTGTGCAGGCAGAGCACCCGGGGCGTCCGGGCACCGGACTTTAAATCCGCAGGTTCCGGGTTCGAGCCCGGACGCCCCACACGGTTACCCGCGCGGCGCCCGATCCCATGATCATCTTTGGCACGTATTCGGCACAGCCAGCCGGCCATGCCCACTCGGCGCCGCGCGCAACCGCAAGCGGCAAGATCAGCCCCCGACCGCGTACGCGCTGGTCAGGGGCAATCCCGGGCGGTGGCGGCAGGTATTGGTTCGAACCAACGTCGACTGAGCCGACGGTTCAGGCACCGCTCACATCCAGCGGTCACGCGAGCTTGTGGTACCAATCCTGACCTGCGACTTTAGCCGGTGGCAGGTGTTGGGTTCGAACCAACGTAGGCTGAGCCGACGGTTTTACAGACCGCTCCCTTTGGCCACTCGGGCAACCTGCCGTGCGCCGTCGCCGAGGACGGCACGATGAAGGATAGCGGAACCCGCACCATCAGTCAGTACCAGGGCGTCTAACCTTGATCCCGTGGCAGCAGAATCCTCCTTCGACGTCGTGTCGAAGATTAACCGTCAGGAAGTCGACAACGCGCTGAACCAGGCCGCCAAGGAGGTCAGCACCAGGTTCGACTTCCGCGGCGTGGGTGCCTCCATCGCCTGGTCGGGCGACAAGGCGGTCGAGATCAGGGCGAACAGCGAAGAGCGGGCGAACGCCGTGCTCGACATGTTCAAGGAGAAACTGATCAGGCGCGGCGTCTCGCTCAAGGTCCTGGACGCCGGGGAACCGAAGCTGTCCGGCAAGGAGTACCGGCTGCTGATCAGCCTCAAAGAAGGCATAAGTCAGGACGACGCGAAGAAGATCTCGAAGATCATCAGGGACGAGGGGCCCAAGGGCGTGCGCGCTCAGATTCAGGGCGACGAGCTTCGCGTCTCGTCCAAGAAGAAGGACGAACTGCAGGACGTCCAGAGCCTGCTCAAGGGCCAGGAACTCGACGTCGCCCTGCAGTTCGTCAACTACCGCTAGCCTGCCTCCCGGGCCCGGCCGCCGGCCTCACGAGTCCGGCCTCACGAGTCGGCGGGAGTGATCAGGCCGTAGTCACCGTCGTACCGGTGGTAGATGAGGTTCCCGCGGCCGGTTCCCGCGTTCACGAAGAACAGGAACGGCTGGCCGAACGCCTCCAGCCTCGTCTCCGCCTCGCCGATGTCGAGCCTCGGCGCGGGGACCTCGCTGACCGAGAAGTCGCCGGCCATCGGCCCGAGCCGGTCCGGCTTCGGGTGCACTTGCGCCATCCGGTAGCCGTGGCTAGCCCGGTAGACGACGCTGTCCTGGCTGGTCGACCGCTCGGTGAACAGGTGGAAGTCGTAGTCAAGCAGTTCCAGGTCGGCCGCCGCCTCGTCGGGCGTCAGCTTGGACAGGCCGTACGACTTGTGCCTGACCACACCGCGCTCGTCGAGCGGCCGGGGGAAATACGGCAGCCGCTCGCTCGGCTCGCTCTGGTGCCGCCACTCGCCGGTTGTCCCGGCCCGCGGCGCCTGACCGCCGCGGAGCCTGGCCCAGTTCCTGGCCGCCCGCTCGAGTTGGACGCGCAGCTTGTCCGACATCATCTCGATCGCGTCCCGCATGGTCGCGGCGACGGCCTGGGCACGGACCGGCTGACCGTTCAGGTCGATGTTGGCCTGCACGATCGCGGGCCGCTCGACCGCCGGGTCAGCGGCCATCGTCAGCTTGACCCGGGCGAACAGCACCGGTTCGGGCGCCATCCGCAGCACCGCGCGTACCCGGATTACCGCCAGGTCCATCGCGTCCTCAGGTACCGCGCCCTGTGCGTGCGTCTGCACCTGCAGGGTCTGCGTGTCAGCCATGGCGACAACCTCCCGTTGACTTTGGCGGCTCCGAACTGTCCTGCCGCGACCTCGCCGGGCCGGGTTGGAGAGCACCTCTGCGGGTCTCCAACCCGGCATCTATTAGCTCGCGTCACTCGCGCAGCGCCCAAGTGGCGAAGGTCCCCGCCCCGCGGTCGGACGTCCCACCGGTCTCACCGGGCCGATCCGCAGGTCAGAGCCGGGTCAAGAGCCTGGTCAGTCATTCCGCCGCTGAGGTCCGGCCATGGTTAGGTAATCCCCGCGAGCAAGCTGGGTATGTCTGACAGTGACCAATGAGCCTGCCTGACGATCGCGTGCCTGACCTGCGTTCCCGGTGAGACAGCCTCGGCACATGCCAGGACCCAGGGGGTGGCTGGTGCGTTTCATGAACCGGACCGAGGCCGGGCGACACCTGGCCAGATCACTCGACCGGCTGCGCGGCAGCGACGTGGTCGTGCTCGGGCTTCCCCGCGGCGGCGTTCCCGTCGCCTTCGAGGTGGCCAGAGCGCTCGGCGCGCCGCTCGACGTGATCGTGGTGCGCAAGCTCGGTGTCCCCTACCAGCCAGAACTCGCGATGGGCGCCATCGGCGAGGGCGGCATCCGGGTGCGCAACGAAGAGGTCATCCGCCGCGGCGGCATCACCAGCCAGGAGATCGCGGCGGTCGAGGTACGCGAGCGCGCGGACGTCGAGCAGCAGGCCAAGCGGTTCCGGGCGGGCAGGCCGAGCGTCGATCTCGCGGGGCGCATCGCGGTCATCGTGGATGACGGGATCGCGACCGGCTCCACGGCGGCCGCCGCCTGCCAGGTGGCCAGGCAGATGGGCGCCAACAACGTCGTCCTCGCCGTGCCGGTCGGCGCGCCCGAATCGATCCGCGCGCTGCGGGCGATTTACGACGACGTGGAGTGCTCGTACGCACCGGAGCACTTCATGGCTGTCGGGACGTTCTACGACGACTTCAGGCATGTATCAGACAAAGAGGTCATCGACCTGCTCGGCCGTGCGTTCGACGCGGTCAAGGTGCCGCACCGCGGGCGCTGAGGCCGCGGCGGCTCAGGTCAGAGCCAAGATCCGATCCACAGAGGTTTTCAACGAAGAGCCTCGGGCAGGCCGCCGGCCCGCCAGAGCGGGACGAGGACGTGGAACTGGAGGTCGACGGCGGGACGGTCACGCTTGCCGGGCATCTCACCCGCCCCGCGAACGCGGCCGGCACCGTGATCTTCGTCCATGGCAGCGGGAGCAGCCGGCACAGCCCGCGCAACAGGTTCGTAGCCGAGCAACTCAACGAGGCCGGGCTGGGAACGCTCCTGTTCGACCTGCTGACCACCGACGAGGAACTCGACCGGGCGAACGTGTTCGATATCCAGGCGCTCGCGGCCAGGCTCGGCGACGTGACCGGATGGCTGCGCGAGCAGCCCGGCGGGCTGCACCCGGCGCTCGGCGTACTTCGGCGCCAGCACGGGCGCCGCCGCCGCGATCTGGGCGGCCGCCGAGCCCGGCGCGCACATCGACGCGATCGTCTCCCGTGGCGGGCGGCCCGACCTGGCCGACACCAGGCTCGGCGACTTGCGCTCCCCGACCCTGCTGATCGTGGGCAGCCGCGACGAGGTGGTGCTCGGCCTGAACCGGCAGGCGCAGGAGCAGTTGCGGTGCGAGAACCGGCTGGCCATCGTGCCTGGCGCCACGCACCTGTTCGAGGAACCCGGTGCCCTGCAGACCGTCACGCGACTGGCCCGCGAGTGGTTCGCCACGCCACTTCTTCCCGCCCGCATGACTCCGGCCCGTGCCGCGCTTGACACGCTTAGTGATCGACGTCGGGCGAACCACTACGGTCAGTAACGCCGGGTTGAGTATGCGATGGGGCGGCCGATCCCATGTGACAGGGTGCGCGTTTACCGGCGGCGGCGGGTAATAGGATGCAAAGAGGTGCCCGCCCCCTGTCCGCCGCCTGGCGGAGCCCCGGAACGGCACCTTGAAATCTTCGGCCGGTGCCTTGTGGCTGCTTGCCGACGGATTAGTATTCGCCTGCGGCGCGTTGTCGTGAGCGAAAATGTAGACAGCTGTTCACAATCACACGCGCCCCGCCTCCCGGCGCCGCGCCTGAGCGGATACGCCGTCACCGCCGCACGCGCGGCCTCGGCGCCCAAGAGCACACAGAGGAGCACTCCACTGTGACCAAGCAAGTTCAGCAGCTTGACCGGGTGATCATCAGGTTCGCTGGTGACTCCGGCGACGGAATGCAGCTCGCGGGTGACCGGTTCACCCAGGAGACCGCGTCGTTCGGCAACGACCTGTCCACGCTGCCCAACTTCCCGGCCGAGATCCGCGCTCCGGCAGGTACGCTGCCCGGCGTGTCGAGCTTCCAGCTCCACTTCGCCGACCACGACATCCTGACCCCGGGCGACGCGCCCGACGTGCTCGTGGCGATGAACCCGGCGGCGCTGAAGGCCAACATCGATGACCTGCCGCAGAGGCGCCGACATCATCGCCAATACGGACGAGTTCACCAAGCGCAACCTGGTCAAGGTCGGCTACGACGCCAACCCGCTCGAGGACGGCTCGCTGGACGGCTACCAGCTGCACGCCATCCCGATCACGTCGGTGACCGTCAAGGCGCTCGAGGGCTACGACATCAGCAAGAAGGACGCCGAGCGCGCGAAGAACATGTTCTCGCTCGGGATGCTGTGCTGGCTGTATAACCGGCCGGCCTAGCGGGACGCTGCGCTTCCTCGAGGCCAAGTTCGCGTCCAAGCCCGAGATAATGAAGGCCAATATCGCGGCCTTTCAGGCGGGCTGGAATTACGGCGAGACGACCGAGGAATTCTCGGTCCAGTACGAAATCAAGCCCGCCACGCTGCCGCCGGGCCAGTACCGCAACATCACAGGGAACATCGCACTGGCCAACGGCCTGGTAGCGGCGGCTCAGCTCAGCGGACTGCCGATGTTCCTCGGGTCCTACCCGATCACGCCGGCCTCCGACATCCTGCACGAGCTGTCCAAGCACAAGCGGTTCGGGATCCGCACGTTCCAGGCCGAGGACGAGATCAGCGGCGTTGGCGCCGCGCTCGGCGCCGCCTTCGGCGGGGCGCTCGGGGTCACGACCACCTCGGGTCCCGGCATGTGCCTGAAGGCCGAGACCGTCGGGCTGGCCGTCGCCGTAGAGCTGCCCCTGGTGGTCTGCGACATCCAGCGGGCCGGGCCGTCTACCGGCATGCCGACCAAGACCGAGCAGGCCGACCTGCTGATGGCGCTGTACGGCAGGAACGGCGAGTCGCCGCTCGTCGTGCTGGCCCCGGCGACGCCAGGCGACTGCTTCACCACCGCGCTCGAGGCGACCAGGATCGCGGTGAAGTACCGCACGCCGGTGATCATCTTGTCGGACGGCTACCTGGCCAACGGCTCTGAGCCGTGGCGCATCCCCGATCTGGCCGAACTGCCCGACCTGCGGTCCGAGTTCTCCTTTGCCCCGCCCGCTGACGCCAGCGGCGGCGAGCCGTTCCAGCCGTTCCAGCGTGACCCGGCGACGCTGGCCAGGCCGTGGGCGATTCCCGGTACGCCGGGACTCGAGCACCGGATCGGCGGCATCGAGAAGGCAGACGGGTCAGGGGACATCTCCTACGACCCCGACAACCACGACAAGATGGTCAGGCTCAGGCAGGCCAAGATCGACGGGATCGCCGCCGACATCCCGCCGCTCGAGGTGGACGACCCGGACGGCGCCAAGGTGCTCGTGCTCGGCTGGGGCTCGACGTTCGGCTCGATCGGCGCTGCGGTGCGGCGGGTGCGGCTGGCGGGCGGCCACGTCGCCCAGGCTCACCTGCGGCACATCTCGCCGTTCCCGGCTAACCTCGGCCGACGTGCTGAAGCAGTACGACAAGGTGCTGCTGCCCGAGATCAACACCGGCCAGCTGGCACTGGTGCTGCGCGGCAAATACCTGATGCGATGTGATCTCCTACAACCGCGTCCGCGGGCTGCCGTTCCGTGCGGCCGAGCTGGAGCGGCGTCATCCAGGATGTGATCTCCAATGCCTAATCCGATCGACGACGCGGATGCCGGCCCAGCCTCTGACAGCACGGGGCACGTCGGGCCCGGCAACGGCGCCGGCCGACTCGCCTCGCTGAAACTGGTCCCGCACACCGACACCAAGCAGACCATGAAGGACTTCAAGTCCGACCAGGAGGTCAGGTGGTGCCCTGGCTGCGGCGACTACGCCATCCTGGCCGCGTTCCAGTCATTCCTGCCCGAGCTTGAGGTGCCGAGGGAGAACCTCGTGATCGTCTCGGGCATCGGCTGCTCATCCCGGCTGCCTTACTACGTGAACAGCTACGGCCTGCACTCGATCCACGGCCGGGCCCCGGCGATCGCGACCGGCCTCGCCGCGTCCAGGCAGGACCTTTCGGTCTGGGTGATCACCGGTGACGGCGACGCCCTGTCGATCGGCGGCAACCACCTGATCCACGCGCTGCGCCGGAACGTCAACATCAAGATCCTGCTGTTCAACAACCGGATCTACGGGCTCACCAAGGGCCAGTACTCGCCCACGTCCGAGCAGGGCAAGGTGACCAAGTCGACCCCGTTCGGGTCGCTGGACACCCCGTTCAACCCGCTCTCGCTCGCGCTCGGCGCCGAGGCCAGCTTCGTGGCGCGGACGATCGACTCCGATCGCAAGCACCTGACCGGCGTGCTGCGCGCCGCGGCCGACCACCGCGGTACCGCGTTCGTCGAGATCTACCAGAACTGCCCGATCTTCAACGACGACGCGTTCACCCCGGTCACCGCACCTGGGGCGCGCGAGGAGCATGTAATCAGGCTGGAGCACGGGCAGCCGGTCAGGTTCGGGACCCAGGGCGAGCGTGCTCTCCGCTTCGGTCCCTACGGCTCGCTCGAGGCCGTTCCCGCGCCGGCCGGTGACTCGCCGGACGACTCGTTGCTGGTGCACAACGCGCACGCGGCCGACCCTTCGTATGCATTCGCGCTGACCAGGCTGGACAGCACCGACTTCGCGCACACGCCGATCGGAATTTTCAGGGACGTGGAGCGGGCGAGCTACGACGACGCGATGTCGGCGCAGATCGCCGCTGCGCGCGAGCGCAAGGGTGACGGCGACCTGGCCGCGCTGTTGGCCGGTAGCGACACCTGGCGCGTCGGCTGACCGGCCGACGTGGATGTGCAATCCGGACTTCTTGTCAGCATCACGACGTTCATCTCGGTAGATTGCCTGTCATGCGTTTCCTTAAGGTTGGCGCCATCCTCGGCATCGCAACCGGACTAGTCGCAGGCTGGACGGTCGTGCAGCCCGACGTCTTTGCGGTGACCTCGAAGTTGGCCGCCGTAACGGCCAAGTCAAGCCCGGTGACCTACTACATCCGGCCGGGCGGTCGCGACACGGCTGCGGGCACCTCGCCGGCCACGGCGTGGCGCACCCTGGGGCGCGCGTCCAGCGCCGTCCTGCCGCCGGGAGCGCGGCTGCTGCTGCTTGGCGGCAAGCAGTACACGGGGAGCCTGGCGATCAGCCCGGGCGACGCGGGCAACGCCGCCTCGCCGGTACTGGTCAGCTCGTACGGCAAGGGCCGGGCAACGATCCGGTCGTCCGGCAACGCCATCTCGGTCTTCGACACTGGCGGCGTCAATATCGCGAATCTGAACATCGTGGGCGAGAACGCCAAGAGCGCCAGCACGGCTGGCATCCAGATGTACAGCGACCGGACCACGGGCAGGCTCGGCCACGTCTACATCAGCAGGGTCAATGTCCGCGGCTTCGGCTTCGGCGTTGCGATGGGAGCGGTGCACGACAACGCCGGGTTCACCAACGTGCACGTCACACGATCGTCTCTGCACGACAACCTCGATGGCGGCCTGGTGACCTACGGACCGGACTTCAACCCGGCCACACCCGGCTACGCGCACCAGAACATTTACGTGTCCCGCGTGCGCGTGTTCCGCAACTTCGGCGACCCGGCGAACACGGTCCACAACTCGGGAAGCGGTATTCAGCTCGGCAGTGTGAGTGGCGCCAGCGTCGTGAACTCGCAGGCCTTCGCCAACGGAGGCGCGAACGGCTCCACGACCGAGGGGCCGATCGGCATGTGGGCCTACGACTCGACCAGGATCGTGATGGCGCACGACGTCTCGTTCGGCAACAAGTCGGCCAACGTGCACGACGGGGGCGGGTTCGGCCTGGACCGGGAGACGACGCACTCGATCCTGCAGTACAACCTGTCGTACGGCAATCACGGCGCCGGCTTCCTGCTCTTCAGCGCCCCGGCCGCTCCCGGGCATCAGACCGGGAACGTCGTCCGTTTCAACATCAGCTATGGCGACGTCCGCGCCCGCGACCACGTCATCGGCGCCCTGGAGGCCGAGGGCAAGGTCAGCAACTCCTCGCTCTACCAGAACACGATCGTCGTGATCGGGTCGAACACCCAGCCAGCCTTCAAGGCAACCGGTGACCTGCACCACGTCACGGTGCTGAACAACATCCTCGTCGCCGCGAAGGGGGCCGTCGTCCTGGCGACGCTGCCGATGCAGACGAGCCAGGTGTTCTTCGCCGGGAACGATTACCTGAGCACCGGCGTACCTTGGGTGGTCCAGTGGGGCACCAAGACGCATTACCTCTCGCTCACGGCCTGGCGCAGCGCCACGGGCGACGAGAAGCTCAAGGGCCGGGCCATCGGCCACGTCGTCGCGCCGATGTTCGTCGGTCCGGTGACGCCCTCGCAAAACGGTGGCGCCGGCTTCATGCTGAAGTCGATTTCGAAGCTCGTGCGGGCGGGGCTGAACTTGAGCTCACTGTTCGGCATCCACCCGGGGGCGCTGACCTACGGTGGCCACCCCTACCTCGTGCGGTCACCGAACATCGGAGCGCAGTAGGACCCGGGATCAGCTGGTCGCGAGGCTCAGTTCGTCCGGCGAGGACGCGAACCACTCGATCATCTTTCTGACGCCCTCCTCCACGGAAATCTCCGGTTTCCAGCCCAGGCGCTCGGCCGCCCGGTCGATGATCGGGCGGCGGCGGGTCGGATCATCGGCCGGGAGCGGCCGGTACTCGATCGGCGAAGCCGAACCGGTGAGCGACAACACCAGCCTGGCGAAGGCACCGACCTCGAACTCCTCCGGGTTGCCAAGGTTCACCGGACCGGGATCAGCGGAGTCGACCATCGCCACGATCCCTCTGATCAGGTCATCGACGTAGCAGAAACTCCGGGTCTGGTGGCCGTCCCCGTAGACGGTCAACGGCCGGCCGGTCAGCGCCTGGGTGACGAAGTTCGTCACGATCCGGCCGTCGCCCGCGCTCATCCGCGGCCCGTAGGTGTTGAAGATCCGCACGATGCCGGTGTTGACGCCGCGGGCGGTCCGGTACGCGGTGGTCAGCGCCTCGGCAAACCGCTTGGCCTCGTCGTACACGCTGCGCGGCCCGATCGGGTTGACGTTGCCCCAGTAGTCCTCCGGCTGCGGGTGCACCTCGGGATCCCCGTAGACCTCGCTGGTCGAGGCGAGCACGAACCGCGCATCGTCCCGCTCCGCGAGCCGCAGGGCGTGCTCGGTTCCCCTGCTGCCGACGGCCAGGGTCTCGATCGGGCGCCGCAGGTACGCGGGCGGCGAGGCCGGACTGGCCAGATGAGCGATCGCACCGAACGGCCCCGGCAGGTCGAGCCCCTCGCTCACGTCCGCGTCGGCGAACTCGAATCCCGGCCGCCCGCTCAGGTGCCTGACGTTCTCGGCCCTGCCGGTCGACAGGTCATCGACGCAGACGACGGCGTCGCCCCTGGCCATGAGGGCATCGCACAGATGCGAGCCGAGGAAGCCGGCGCCTCCGGTCACTAGGACTCGCATGTGTCCTCCTGCTCGTCGCTGAGCGGTGCTCGGCCGCCCGTCTCCGTCAGGTCGTGGCCGGTCCCCAGGCATCGCACTGTCCAGCCCGCTTCCCGCCACCGGCGATGCGGCAGCGCGTTGCGCGCGTCGATCAGCACGGGACGCCGCACGATCGCCCGGAGTGCCACCGGGTCGATCTCCCGGTACTGCCGCCACTCAGTCAGGTGCAAGACGATATCAGCGTCCTCGGCAGCCTTCTCCACGTCGGGCGCGTAGTCGAGCGCAGGCGCCGCCTTCCTGGCATGGTCCTCCGCCTGGGGATCGTGGACGCGGACCCTGGCGCCGGCGGCGTGCAGGGCGGTCGCGACCGCGAGCGCCGGCGAGTCGCGCACATCGTCGGTATCCGGCTTGAAGGAAGCGCCAAGGACGGCCACGTTGGCCGTGGCCAGTGGCCCGCCGGCCAGCCGCGCCGCCAGCCCGACGACGTCCTGCCGACGCTTGGTGTTGACCAGGTCGACCTCATGCAGGAACCGCAGCGACTCAGCCACCCCGAGTTCCTCGCCGCGCGCCAGCAGCGCGCGCAGGTCCTTGGGCAGGCACCCCCCGCCGAAACCGAGCCCGGCGACCAGCCCGCGTGACCCGATCCTCGCGTCGTGCCCGAGCACCTCGGCGAGCGTCACGACGTCGGCCCCCGCCGCGTCGCACAGGTCGGCCATCGCATTGATGAATGAGATCTTGGTTGCCAGGAAGGCGTTCGCGGATACCTTCGCGAGCTCGGCGGTGCCGAGGTCGGTCCGGATGTAGGGCACCCCGGCGTCGATGGCCTGGGCATAGACGGACCGCAGGACGGCGTCCGCGCGCGCCGACGCCACGCCGGCCACCAGCCGGTCGGGGGCCATCGTGTCGCGGACCGCGTAGCCTTCGCGCAGGAACTCGGGATTCCAGGCGAGTTCCGCCGCTTGCCCGACCGGGGCCATGGCGGCCAGGGTTTTCGCCAGCCTGGCCGCCGTGCCGACGGGTACGGTCGACTTCCCGACGACGAGTGCCGGCCGGTGCAGATGCGGTGCGAGGCCCTCGACGACTTCGTCGACATACCGCGTGTCGGCGGCCAGCGAACCCGCGAGCTGCGGCGTGCCCACGCAGATGAAATGCACGTCTCCGAACGCGGCGGCATCGGCGAGAGATCCGCCGAACGACAGCCTGCCCGAGGCGAGGCCACGGCCGAGCAGCTCGGCAAGGCCCGGTTCGAAGAACGGCGCCTGGCCCTTGGCCAGGCTGGCGATTCGCTCCGGGTGGGTATCGACACCGAGGACGTGGTGGCCGAGCTCGGCCATGCACGCGGCATGGACGGCGCCCAGATAGCCGGTTCCGATAACGGTGATGTTCATATGCTTGATCTCGCCCGGGCCGGCCTCGTCGGCGAACCCGTCAGGGTTCAGGGACTGGAAGCGCCAGGAGTCCGTGAATATAGCGGCCAGGTCGCGGCTCGGCCGCCAGCCCCATGACCTCGCGACGAGACCGGCATCGGCGATCAGGCTGGTGACATCACCAGGACGCCGCCCGGCGATCGCGTAGGGCACGCGGACGCCGCAGGTCTCCTCGAAGGTCCTGATCAGATCGAGCACCGACGCGCCCGTCCCGGTGCCGAGGTTCAGCGCCCGCATTCCAGGTTCGTCGTCGAGGTGCTCGAGGGCCAGCCGATGTGCCTCGGCGACATCCATCACGTGGATGTAGTCGCGGATCGCGGTCCCGTCACTGGTGGCGTAGTCGCCACCGAAGACCTGCAGCTTCTCCAGTTGACCCGCAGCGACGCGCACCAGGTAAGGAACGATGTTGCTCGGCACGCCGCGCGGGCATTCACCGATCTGGCCGCTCGAGTGCGCGCCCGCCGGGTTGAAATACCGCAGGGAGATGGCGCTGAGATCGGAGTCGGCTTCGCAGGCCGACTTGAGCATCTGCTCGCAGATGAGTTTCGAGCGGGCGTAAGGGTTGACCGGCGCCGGCTGGTCAGCCTCGGAGATCGGCCTGCTGTACTGGTCGCCGTAGATCGAGCAGGACGACGAGAACACGATCTTGTGGACGCCGTGCGTCCGCATCAGGCGCAGCAGGTTGATCGTGCCGCCCACGTTAACGTCGAAGTACTCAAGCGGAATCGTCATCGACTCGCCGACGGCCTTCTTGGCGGCGAAATGAATGACGGCGTCGAAATGATGGCTGGCGAACACCCGGTCCAGGGCGCTGATGTCGCGCAGATCGACGTCATGGACGACCGGGGCTCGTCCCGACAGGCGGCTCAGTGCCTCGA
The DNA here is from genome assembly GCA_963720595.1 of uncultured Actinomycetota bacterium. Lineage (GTDB taxonomy): Bacteria > Actinomycetota > Actinomycetes > Streptosporangiales > Streptosporangiaceae > Chersky-822. The sequence goes on from CAVRFY010000003.1 coordinate 596,320, forward strand.
GAGCCCCCGGATAGCTGTTCGAGTAGTCGTCCGCCACCACGACGTCGTACTGGCTGGCCAGCAACTCGGCGCACGTGTGACTGCCGATGAATCCGGCGCCCCCGGTGACAAGTATGGACATGCGAAGTTCCCCCTTCTCAGAAATCTGACCGTCCCCCGAGCCGCTCACAGGCCTAGTGTCCTGATCGCGAAGGCTGGATAAAGCCCGACAGCCGTCAGCGCGACCACCATGGCGAAGCCTGCGAGCACTACCGGGCGCGCCGTCTCACGCAGCGCGGCCCGCAGCGAGGCGCCCGCTCCCGCTGCCGCCTCGGCGGCGTGCCGGACTGGCAGCAAGATCGCGACCAGCGCGTAGATAACACCGGCGAGCAGGCTGAGGTAGATGTATCCGGTGGCCGCTGTGAAGCGCTCGCCAAAGATCGCTGCCGACGACGACGCCACGCTGATGAAGGCAAACGGCATGACGAGCTTGAGCGGCAACGGCTCAAATGCGTCCGTGTCTTTCGGCGTGACCTTGAAAGATACGGGCTGCGCCCGGAAGTACCCGATCAATGCCGCGCCGATGCCGAGAGCCACGAATGGCCATCTGGTCAACGTGTACAGCCAGTTCTCCCAGCTCATCAGCGGTGCCCTGGCCGGCCGCAGCAGACCGCGGCGCCGCACCAGCGCCGTGATGAGGATCAGCCAGATCGATATCGCCCACCAGTGGGCGAGAAAAGCGAAGTAGTTGACGTTGATCCAGGGCAACCCGGTGGCCGCCGCAACGGGCGCCAGCGCGAGTCCCGCCGCGGTCGTGCTGACGACCAGAAAATAGTAGGACAGCGCGTAAAGGAACCGGAGCCTGAGCACCCACGGCAGGCGGCGCAGGTTCGAAGGCACCAGTCGAAACAGGATCGTGGAGAGGCTGCGCGACCACTGGAACTCCTGGACGCTCATGGCCGCGAATGTGTTGGGCCCATCGCCATGCGCCTCAGCGTCGATGGCGAACGCGCCATGCCATCCGGCCGCGTTCAACAGGAAGGTCGTCGAGAAATCCTCGGCGAGATCCGGTCCGATGCCACCGACCTGGCGGAGCGCCTCGGTGCGGACCGCATAGTGGGAGCCGATGCAGAGCGGCGCGAACCCGCCGCTGTGGCCGAGCTGAAAGGGGCCGTGGAAGCTGGCCTCCTTGTGCAGGCGCCCCCGCGCGGCCCACGACCGGTCCGCGTTGGCGTCGCACACGCTCGGCGCCGCCACATAGCCGATCGCTGGGTCGGAGAATGGTCTGATCATCTCGGCCAGGTAAGTAGCCGCTGGCACGTGGTCGCAGTCAAGCTGGGCGACGACGTCATAGCGGCGGTAAGCCACCTGGTCGTAGAAGTAGGCGAGGTTGCCCTCCTTGCACCTGGTCCGCCGCGGCCAGTGCGCTCGGTGGTAGGCCGGATCCGCCTCCCGAGTCGAGACTCGAACGTCGTGGTCCGTGCACCAGCTGAGAATCTCCGGTGTCGGCTTTTCCGAGCAAAGCCACACGTCATATGGAAGCGGATAGTCCTGGGCAAGCATCGCCTCGAGCGTGCGCCTGACCACCGGCCATGGCTCGGACGGCGCGTGCGTGACGACGAAGGCCGCCGTCAGCATCGGGACGGCGATGCCGGGATTGACCTTGCGTAGCCGGTTGACCGCGATGATGAACGAGATGGGAAAGCCGGAGACATAGGCCAGGACCACTGAGTTCACCACCAGGCCGACCAGGCCGATTCGGTGCGCCGGCTCTAGCCACCAGGACCAGAAGATGACCAGGCTGGCCAGCCATGCTCCGGACATGACGACGACAAGGGTCTGGTCCCGGCGACCGAGCGCGTCGGTGAATGTGCTGGCGCGCAGCCGGGTGCGCGGCGCTGCCCGCTTGGCGAGTACCGGTCCGGCCGCCGAGAATCGCGCGACTGATCCTTCCGACACGAAGCCGAGTTCGAGGGCCAGGATCCTGACGCCTTCGCCTTCGCCATCGGGCGCGGTCGCACCCCGGTGATGGCGGCCGCGCAACTCGATACGCGACGGCCCTTCGACCTCGGGGCGCTCTTCGACCTCGGGGCGCTCTTCGACCTCGGGGCGCTCATCGACCCCGGTCGTGACGGACTCGGGGATGCGAGCGGCGCTGGTGCTGTGCGCTCGGATCAATCCACGTCCTTGGCTCTTGCACGGCGGTGACGACGCACCCAGATCGCGGACGCTCGGGTCCAAACGCAGCCTACGTGACTCATGTCGCGCCGTGGTGCTTATTGGATTAAGTGGGGGTTAAGAACTCAGATCGTCGCAGGTCACCGCAAGTGCCGCCACCAATCCGTCGACGATGCGCCGATTCTAGCGGCGGCACCCTGACGGCATCCACCAGAATGTGAACGAGGCTCACATGCCGGCCGTGGCCGGCACGCGACCGTCGGCCTCCGGCCGTGGCGGCGGGACACTAGGCGGCGGAGGTCGGCATGTCCGTACGGGTAGAGCAGTCAGGGGCGGTCACGACGGTCATCATAGACCGCCCCCAGGTGCGTAACGCGGTCGACGGGCCGACCGCCATCGCGCTGGCCGATGCCTTCAGGAAGTTCGACGCCGATCCGGACTCCGCGGTAGCGGTGCTGTTCGGCGCGGGCGGCACCTTCTGCGCGGGGGCTGACCTCCGCGCGGTCGGGACCGAACGCGGCAACCAGACATCGGCGGACGGCGACGGGCCGATGGGTCCGACGAGACTCGTGCTGTCCAAGCCAGTCATCGCCGCGGTCGCCGGCCACGCCGTCGCCGGCGGGCTCGAACTCGCGCTCTGGTGTGACCTGCGCGTGGCGGAGCAGGACGCCATCTTCGGAGTCTTCTGCCGGCGCTGGGGGGTGCCGCTGATCGACGGCGGCACGGTCCGGCTGCCGCGGCTGATCGGGCTGAGCCGGGCGATGGACCTGATCCTGACCGGGCGCGCGGTCGACGCGTCCGAGGCTATGCAGATCGGCCTGGTCAACCGGGTCGTACCGCACGGCGACGGCACGAGAGGCAGCGGAACAACTGGCGGCCGAACTGGCCGCGCTGCCACAGGCGTGCCTGCGGAACGACCGCATGTCGGCGATCGAGTCGATCTCGCTCGATCACGACGCCGCGATGGCGGGAGAGTTCGCGCATGGAATGGCCAGCCTGGGCGATCCTGCCCTGATCGCCGGCGTGACGAGGTTCCGCGACGGAGCCGGGCGAGGCGGCGCGCCGGCCTGACTGCACCAGCTGGATTACAAGCAGAGCTGGGATGACTATGCGCGCGTGTGGCGAGATCGAGGCCCTATTCCTCGATTAGCTCGGATGCGAGGTCGTGCTCAAGGACGCCGAGTCGGTTTCCCGTGATTGCGTCTGGGTAGTGCGCGCCCCGGTCTGATGACGCGAATGGTCGTGGTCGGAGATGTCTTCCAGGCTGCGGCCAGACGGTTCGGGGAGCACCAGGGTCAGTACCGCGCCGGCGACCGCGACGCCCGTGGTGAGCAGCAGCGTGCCGCGCAGCCCGAGATGGGTCTGCAGGATCGGGAACAAGAACACGCCGATGAAGGCACCGAATTTGCCGATGCCGGCCGAGATGCCGTGCCCGGTCGCGCGTACCGAGACCGGGAAGAGCTCGCTGGGCATTACGAACGTGGTCATGTTCGGGCCGAACTCGGTGAAGAAATAGCTGAGCCCGTAGACGGCGAGGAATGGCAGCACCACCGTGGTCATCCCGGGCACGACCGCGAGCACGCCGAAGCAGACGGCCATCATCACGAAGCCCCACAGCTGCAGCCGCCGGTGGCCGATATGGTCGATCCGCGCGATCCCGAGGATGTAGCCGGGCACCGCCGCGACGACGAAGATGCCGAGCTGAATGCCGATCTTGGTCATGGTGGACGCCGTCGGCGAGATCAGCGTCAGGATCTGCGGCGTGGATATCGTATTGCCGTAGTAGGCGTAGTCGAGCAGGAACCAGCTTCCGGCGGTCCCGGCCAGGATCACCAGCAGCTGCCTGTTGGTCAGGAACGCGCGCAGGCCCATCCGCCGCTGCTCGCCAGTGGTTCCCTGCGCCGCGACCGCGCCGCCGGTGAGCGTGTGCATCTGCTGCTCGGCATCCGCGCCGCGGCCAAGTACCTGCACTTGATAACGCGGCGACTCCGGCATAGTGCGCCGCAGGTAGATGACCGCGGCAGCGGGGATGGCGCCGATGCCAAGCAACAGCCGCCAGGTCAGGTCGGTGGAGGTCCCGACGCCCAGCAGGCCAAGCGCGATGAGCGGCCCGACGATCAGTCCGAGGGCCTGGGTCGAGAACACCAGGCCGACCAGACGTCCGCGATCGCGCGAATTGGCGTACTCGCTCATCAGCACCGCGCTGACCGGGTAGTCGCCGCCCACGCCGAAGCCGAGCATGAACCGGAACGCGATCAGCACCCAATACGACGGTGAAAGAGCCGAGCCGATAGCGGCGACCGCCATGATCACGGCCACCAGCCAGTACACGCGCTTGCGGCCGAGCAGGTCGGCAACCCGCCCGAAGACGAGCGCGCCGAGGAAGGCCGCGCCCAGCATGGTCGCGTTCAGCAGGGCAAGCTGGCCGGTTCCGAGGTTCCAGTCCAGCGTGATCAGGGTGGAGGCGACGCCGATGACGAACAGGTCGTAGGCGTCGGTGAAGAAGCCCATCCCGGAGACGAGGGCCGCTCGCAGATGGAACTTGCTGAGCGCCGCACCGTCGAGCGCGCCGATCAGATCGTGCTGCTTCACCTGCGGCAATGTGAACCTCCTGGTTCCCGGTCAGCCCCAGCGGGCGCCTGCTTACAGCACTACCGACTGTTGCGAACGTAAGAGAGGCAGGAGAACTATTGCCGACTTCAATATGAACGAGCAGTGAACGAATACCTACGAGTGTGCGGCACAAAGTGTTGTGATCAGACTGTCACCGAACGTGTTGAGGGTGTCCGTCAACCGCGGCCACGCGATGCTCGTCTGTTGTAGTGACCTCCCTAGTCGCATCGCAGATCGGCAACTTGATGACTCACTGGCGCATGGCCCGCCGCAGCATCGTGCTGTCCCCGGTGCTCGTTCTCGCGCTGACCGCCGCGTATTCGGCACCGCCCGCTGCGGCGCGGGTGCAGCGCCGGGGAGCAGTCGCCGTCAGCGCGCGGCGGCAGGCGGCGGCCGGGCGTTCAGTGCGTCGCGAGCAGCCAAAAGTACGACGCGCGAGCGAGCCGGATGGCCCGCGACATCGATGCGAAGCTGGCCGGGCGGACCTCTGCGGTCGGCCTGAAGGAGACCGACACCAGCACCGGCATCACCTGCACCTACCATGCGACGTGGCACTTCTACGCCGCGAGCGCCATCAAGGCCACGATCCTGGGGGCGCTGCTGCGCAAGGCGCAGGAGCAGCACAGGCAGCTGACCACCACGGAGCGGCGGCTGGCCTGGCTGATGATCACTCAGTCGGACAACAACGCCGCTACCGCGCTCTGGAACGATGTCGGGTTCTCCCACCTGCAGCATTTCCTGAACCTGGTCAAGATGAAGCAGACCAGGCTCGCTCAGGCCTGGGGCCTGAGCCTGCTCACGGCGCACGACGAGGTGTTGCTGCTCAAGGTGCTTTCCGGGCCGAACCGGATTCTCAGCGAGGCATCGCGCGTCTACGCGCAGTACCTGATGTCGCACGTCATCGCCTCGCAGCGGTGGGGGGTTCCGGCGGGAGCGCCCGCCAGCGTCAAGGTGCATGTCAAGAACGGCTGGCTGCCATACCCGGTCAGCTCGGACTGGGAGATCAACAGCATCGGGTTCTTCACGGGCCAGCATCCGCGCCGCGTCTACATCATCGCGATGCTCACCCACGCCAATCCGACGATGACCTATGGCATCGAGACCATCGAGGACGTGGCGCGCGCAATCCATCGCGACCTCAACCCGGGCCAGCCCAGCGTGATCGGCGAGTCGGTGCCCAACCCGTCGTGGGGCATACCGGACGAGCCGCTTCCGCCGCGGACGCGCTGAGGGTTACGTAGCACCGTCGCGGTCAACCTGCGGGCGAAGAGGGAGCCAAGGAGTCAGAGCTGGGACTCGACCGGCCCTGGCTCCCTGCGGCGTTCCAGCTGGTCGCGCATCCGGCGCTTGCTGGCGGCTCCTCTGTGCAGGACGGCGGAACGGGCGTAGCGGGCAAGATGCGCGCCGGACGGCCTGTCACCGCCGGTCACCTCATAGCCCAGCGCTCGCAGCCGGCTGCCCATCGCGGCCTCGCAAAGCCCGATCTCCCACGGCTGGAGCCGATCCCGCCAGGTGCCCGATGGTGCCGCAGTGACTGCTCTCTGCGTATCGGCGTGCCAGGTCTTGCGCTCGGGAATCGTAGCTGCCCGCGATCTTGTGCGGCTCGGCCATGGCGGGATCGTATTCCTCGCCGAGAAAGTCACAGAGCTGGGCCAGGCGCGCCTGCGGATCGGCGACCAGTTCCTCGTATCGGAGCTCGAAGTATGCGTCGGGCGGCAGGTGGCGCGCCGCCCGCCTGCCGCTGTCGATCGCCTCGATCCAGGTGCAGATGGCGGCGTAGATGTCGCGCTTGAACCACGGCATCGTCTGCAGCGACGCCACGCAGTCCCTGCCGTCCCTGATCAGATGCACGATCTGGGCGTCGGGGAACATCCGCAGCAATCCAGGGATGTACTGGTAGTAACCGGGGCGCTTGTCGCCCCAGCGCGGCTTGTCGAATCGCCTCGCGTAAGCGCGGAAGACGATCCCGATGGCCGATCCGAGCGTGGGCGGGCCGTCCGCGATCTCCTCGGTCACCTCGTCGCGCGTCCAGCCCGAGATCGTAGAAGAGCGTCTTCCGCTCGCCTACGATGGAACCGGCCAGCGCCCGGCGGTTGGACTCCGCCCGCAGGTCGCCGAACGAATTGCGGGCCTCGTAGGCCGTCAGCACGAAACGGGTCTCGGGCGGGATCGCGATCCGCGGGTGCGCGTGCAGCATCAGCTGGAGCAGCGTCGTCCCCGAGCGAGGACACCCGAGAACGAAGATCGGCCGGTCGGCACCCATAGCTCAATCTATCCCGCGCGGCGGGTCAGGCCCGGCATGCGGCGCCGCGGTTACCAGGAACCCCATTTCAGCGCGGGATCGGGCAGGGCCGGAGGGGTCAGGAACGCCGGAGGGCTGGTGAGGTCGAGCGCGCCGAGCGGTGACAGCGCGGCGGCATCGCGCTTGGTCAGGGCCGGCAGGTTCCACTTCTCCTCGATCAGCTTGAGCACCGACGTGTGGTCGAATACGTCCGACAGCACGAAGCCTGGCCTGGCATACGGCGATACGACACCGCGGGAACCCGGAATCCGTACTGGTCGAAGCGCATCGGGCCGTCATCGTTCTCCGCGTCCTTGGCGTTGTGCGGGAACAGCAGCCGGTGCACCATCGCGAGAACGGGACCGCGATCGGCCATGGTCCGCCCCTCGATCTCGTCCGGCGGCACCGCGGCAGGCGGCGGCACGTGATCGTAGTAGCCGCCGTGCTCGTCGTACGTCCAAATCAGCAGCGTGTTCGGCCAGCCCTTGCCGCGCAGCACGCGGTTGATCACCTCGGCGGCGAAGCTCTCGCCCTTCCTGATGTCCTGCGGGTTCTCTTCGGAGAATTCTGAGAACGACGGATCCACGATGCTCACGGCGGGCAGCGTGCCCTGGTCGGCGTCGGTGAAGAACGCGTCCATGCCCTGGACGTGCAGCACGTGCCTGGCGATGCCCATCGGGAATAGGTCTGCGGTGAACACGATGTCCTTCTGGACGTTCGCCATGCCGGTGACGCTGCGGCGGAGCCAGCCGAACCGACGGCGCAGCGTCCGGCGCCGGTAGCTGGCGAACTGCCGGAACCTGGACCGGTGATGGTCCCCCGTGATCGGGTGGTAGTTCGTCCACGAGATGCCGTGGCTGGTCAGCATGTCGAGGATCGTCCCGGCCGACGGGTAGTCGAGCAGGTGCAGCGGAAGATCGTCGACCAGGCCGTTGGAAGTGCCGGCGATCAGGAATCTGCGATTGGGGAACGTCGGTCCCAGGCACGAGCTGAACCAGTGATCGGCCAGCGGGAACGTGCGCGCCAGGCCGTAGTAGAAGGGCAGGTCGTCCTCGGTGAAGTAGCGCATCGCCACGGACGGGTCGGCGTCGGCGTGGATCTCCTGCGTGCTGGTGACGAATCCGTCCATCTTGCCTTGGTTCCACTGCAGGTGGCTGGCGTGCCAGCTCTGGCAGGGAATGTCATCGACCTGCTCCGTCGATGGCGCGTGGTAGCAGCGCACCGGGCTGCCGCCGGCATCGGTGTTCTCCTGCTTGGGCTGGCCCCTGCGGTCCAGTTGGAATCCCTCACCCCGCCGGGCCAGCATGCCGAGGTAGTTGTCGTAAGAATGGTTCTCCATCATCAGAACCACGATGTGCTTGATCTCGGGCAGCAGATCCGTCCCGGCGGGGCGGTGGGGATCCGGTCGCTCCCCCGGCGCCAGCGGGACACCGCGGACCCGGCGTCTCATCTCGCGCTGTTCGAGCCGTTGCCACATGGCCTGCCACCTCCGGTGCCGGGTTCGAGGGGGTATCTGCTCATGTGCGGGCTCGCGAAACATCGCGAGCGTCACCGCAAGGGAGCCAGCGGCCCAAGCCGAGCACCGCGCGGCTGTATCGCTAGGCGAGGCGGCGCCGCCTGCGGACGAGCCTGCGCCAGCTTCTCCTCGGCCGGTCGCTGCTGTCCCACAGGTAGGCGGGACGGCAGCCACCGGTGATCCACCAGAAGCCCGGGCCGTGATCTCCGTGCGGATCACCCGGCGAGGGCAGCCCGACCCTGATCGACGAGCTCAGTCCATACATCCGGACTCCCTGCATCGGTAGCGGCGGCCATCGCGGGCGCGGGTTTCCTGAACCGCACACTAGCCCGCCAGGCCCGGATGTCAATGAGCTGCCCGTCCTGGGGGTACCTGCCGGAACTCGCAGACGATCCTCAGTCCTGGGGTGACAGCGCCGCCAGCCCGGCATCGCTCGCGGCCTTGGCGAGGCGGGCATCGTAGGTGACCAGGCCGTCAAGATCCTCAGCAAGGATACGCGCGGTGGCGAGGTGGATGGCATCGAGGGATCGAAGGGCACGGTCAGGCTCGTTCATCGCCGCTTCCACGACCTCGTCATCAATGGCGACGTAGGAAAAAGCGGAAAGCAGATCCCGGGCGTCCGGAAGCAAGGCGGGGGCAGCGCGAGCCACGGTCCGGACAAGCTCGATCCGGAGCAGCGCAGAACTCACCCACTCCGCGTCAGCATGACTGTCGTAGAAGGCGGCGAATGCCTTCGAATGGCTCTCCTCAGCCAGGAGTTTGATGACGGCGGACGTGTCGGCGTAGTACAGGCTCACTAGCCTTCCTCGTCCCTCATCGCGGCGAGGGTCGCGGAGAGATTGTCGGTCCCCTCCCCAGGGCGCATGCGTGGCCGATAGCCAGGACGCCGGGCGAGAGTTGCGCGCCCGGACGCCGCGAGGCGCTCCAATACCGGTGCCGGCGTACGTTCCCCAATCGGGACGATCCGTGCGATGAGCCGCCCACGCTCAGTGATATCGACTATCTCGCCGCGGCGGACCCGCGCCAGCACCTCACTCGTATGGTGGCGCAGGTCTCGCAGACCTACCGAGTATGCGTCCGCAGTCATGCGAGTAATGTATCACAAAATTGTGACCACAAGGGGACCCGGCTCGCTGGTGTGGGCAGATCACATAGGCGGGCCAACTCAGTCGTGCGCGTGTTCTAAGCCGATCGGGCCGACGGTCTAGCTGATAGGCACCCGAAATCAGCGCCACTTGTCAGGGCGCTTGTGGATGAGACCATTAGCCGAGTCTGCGACGTCTTCTGGCAAGAGCGAGTTGCGTATGTCAGCAGCGGCGAGCGTAAACGGCTTGCGGATGAGCGAACGAATCTCGAACGAACTGCGACGGGGCGGGAAGGCGGCGATCATCCGCCGTTTTGGATTGAGAGACCGCGCTGTCCTGATTGCTGGACACAAGTCGCTGTCCGCCGAAACGATCAGCGCGACGTCAGAGGCGGCGGCCGCAGCATCAGCAACCAGCGCGACCGCGATGTTGACATCGGTCTCCTTCTCCTCGTAACTCGTCCATGTGCTGCCGCAACGGCGGCACGTCATCCGCTTCGTCTGGTAACGACCGAGGACGACCTGCACCGCAGGGCTATGAGCCTTAAGCGCGCCCAGGTATGTACGCTGCCGTGCCAGCCCGTCGGGGTAATCTTTCACCTCGGCAGTGAAGTACCGAACGGCCAGGATCTGGTCATGAGGCCGCACGCGCTGGACCAGGTGCTGGAGATCGAGCCAGAGGTACCGGCGCCCGTATCCTTGATGGGGCCCGTGGTACAGATTCTATGCCGACCTTCTCGTTATGCCGATGTTGGGTGTGCTGTCGCTGGTCAGGCCGCCGGGCTGGTTCTTAAGGTCGGCATAATCTGATGGGCCGATCCTTCAAGTACTCATCTACTTGGAGGTGGTCTTGTGCGACCTGTTCACTCTTGTGCGCCGAGAGGTCCGCTTGCGGACGCGGTGGTAGCTGATCTGCGTGAGTGGCTGGCGGTCCAGGGATATTCGCCCGGGACGATCCCGCAGGTTGTCAGCGTGGCGTTGTGGCTGAGTGCGTGGATGGCTGATCACGGAGTCGAGCTCGAGGCGCTGGATGGCGGGCTGCTGGACCTGTTCACGGCTGGCTTTGTCCCGGGTACTCCCGGGCGCAGCATGGCGATCGGCCGGATGTCAGTGCTTCGCCGTTTCCTTCTCGAGCCGCGCAGTCAGTCACGCCATGCGGCAGGCCCGGAACCGGCCGGCCCCGCTGGCGCGGAACTTGATGCGTGGGGCGCCTGGCAGCGCGGCCAGGCCGCCATCAGCGAGGGTGTCGTTCGTAATCGGCGCGGCTGGGCAGGCGGCTTCGTCGCCGCGCTCGCCGATGGTGATGCCGTCAGGTGGGAGGATGCCGGCGTCGCGATGATCAACGCCTACATCGTCGAGCGCGGGAAGGGCTACGCGCCGGCGTCGTGTTCGCTGCTGGTAAGCGCGATGCGGTCGCTGCTGCGCTGGGCGCTGGCGACCGGGCGGGTAGACCGCGACCTCAGCCGCGGGATTCTGCGCCCGCGGGCCACGCGCGCGACCCTGCAGCGCGGGCTCACGCCAGGCCAGGTCGATGCGCTGCTGGCCGCTGCCAGCCCGGCGACCAGGGCCGGGGTGCGGGACCGGGCCGTGGTGATCACGTTGTCGCGTCTGGGGCTTCGCGCTGGCGAGGCCGCCGGTCTCACGCTCGATGACATCGACTGGGCAGCCGGCTGGCTGACCGTCATCGGAAAGGGCCAGCGCCGTCTGACTCTTCCCCTGCCAGCCGATGTGGGACAGGCGCTCGTGGCATGGCTGCGGGTCCGGCCCGAAGACGCGCAGGACCGGGCGGTGTTCGTCCGTCTGCGAGCGCCGATCCGCAAGCTGACCAGCGCGGGAATCTCAGACATCATCGTGCACCTGGCCGAGCGAGCCGGGCTTGGCGTCATACATGCCCACCGGCTGCGTCATACCGCGGCGATGAACGTCATCGCCGCGGGAGGCACACTCACAGAAGCCCGGGAGCTGCTGGGTCACTCCCGCGCCGACAGCACGCATGTCTACGCCAGGACCGACCTCGCCTCACTGCGGGCGCTGGTCGTCCCGTTCGGGCAGGTGCTGTGATGACACTGCGCGAGGAACTTGATTCCTACCTGGCCGCACGCCGGTCCCTGGGCTACAAGCTGACAAGAAGCGAGTACCTGCTCGGACAGTTCTGCGGCTGGCTAGCCGCACGCGGCAAGCTCGACTCGTTCACGATCGATGACGCGGTGGCGTGGGCCCGTCAGCCGGCCAGCGCGCAGCCAGTGTGGTGGTCCCAGCGGCTCACGGTGCTGCGCCCGTTCGCGGCCTACCTCAACGCGTGCGGCGCCGACGTGCCCGTCATCCCGCGCGCCCTGCTGCCGGCGGCGACGACCCGGGCAACGCCGTTCATCTACTCCCAGGCCGACCTGGATGCCCTGATCGGCGCCTGCCCGGCCGTGTTCACCAACGGCAGGGTAGCCGCGACGGTGCGGGTGATCATCGGGCTGCTGGCCGCGACCGGGATCAGGATCGGGGAAGCCGTGCACCTGACGGTCCCGGACTTCGATGCCGGCAACGATGTCATCCTCGTGCGCGGACGCAAGACGCCGCTGGACCGGCTCGTGCCCGTTCACCCGACAACCACGGCCGTGCTGGCCGGCTACCTCGCCATGCCCGAGCGCGTGGCGACGCGTCCTGACCCGGCCGGCCCGATCTTCGTCAGCTACAAGGGCACCGGCTTCGGGATCGAGACGATCGAGCAGTACTTCAAGCGCCTGACCCGTGCCGCAGGACTCGAACCTCGCGGCCGTGCCCGGCCCCGGCTTCATGATCTACGTCACACGTTCGCCACCTCGCAGATGGCGGCCGCCTACCGGAACGGAGGCGATCCCCAGCGCACCCTGTCGCTGCTGGCGACCTGGCTCGGCCACACCCACGTGGCGGATACCTACTGGTACCTCAGCGCCAGCCCGCAGCTCATGGCGCTGGCGGCCGAACGCCTCGGCCGGGCAGACCGCTCCGGCGGTGAGCGATGAACACCCTCGCCGCAGCGCTGCAGCAATACTTCACCAGCTACGCCCGCGCTCAGCGCGACCTTTCGCCCAACACCATCGCCGCCTACCGCGACACCTGGCGCATGCTCATCACCCACCTCGCCGGCACCCTCGGCGTCCCAGCCAGCAGGATCGACTTCCAGGCTCTGGACGTCGAACGCGTCACCGCGTTCCTTGACCACCTCGAGCAGGCGCGCAGCAACAGCGTCTCCACGCGCAACGCGCGGCTGACCGCCATCCGCGCAGTGCTCAGCCACGCCCAGCCCGGCTATCCGGAACACGCAGCAACGATCACGCGGATCCTGGCCATCCCGCCGAAACGTCACCCAAGGCCGATCCCGGAGTTCCTCAGCACCGCAGAGGCCGACGCACTGCTCGCCGCGCCCGCCCGGACCACCTGGACAGGAATCCGCGACCACGCGCTGCTCGCCCTGGACATCCAGACCGGTCTGCGCGTCAGCGAACTGTGCTCGCTGACGACCGCCAGCATCCGCTTCGGCACCGGGGCTCACGTGACCTGCACTGGGAAAGGGCGCCGCTCCCGGGCGACCCCGATGACCGCTGCCACGACCGCGATCATGACCGCCTACCTCGACCAGCGCAGCACCAAGCCCGGCAACGCGCTGTTCTGCGGCCCCCGCGGCCAGCAGCTGTCCCGTGACGCCCTGGAACACCGCCTCGCCCTGCACCTGGCCACTGCGACAGCACGCTGTCCGAGCCTGGCAGACAAGAACGTCACCATGCACACGCTGCGGCACACGTGCGCGATGAACCTGCTCGCGGCAGGAGTCGACATCTCCGTGATCGCGCTATGGCTGGGCCACCAGAACACCCACTCCACCGACGCCTACCTCCACGCCGACATGGCCATCAAGCAAGCCGCCATCGACCGGACACGACCAGCCGACACCGCACCCGGCGCATACCGACCCGAACCAGACATCCTCGACTGGCTCTCCAGCCTATGAATATGCCGACCTTAAGAACCAGCCCGGCGGCCTGACCAGCGACAGCACGCCGAACATCGGCATAACGAGAAGGTCGGCATAGACGCTGTTATGCCGACGTCGGCATAACAGATTGAAACCGTCCACGTAGGCGATGACGGATGCCATGGCGCTCCTCGGAACATAGTCTGACGGGCTCTGGTTATACTGTGTATAACCCCGCCGGTCCTCGGACCGGCCTGACGGCCCCGCAAGGGGCCGTCGTTTTTATTCGGATGCTCATCCCGGAGGACGGGGTGGCGGCGGCAGGTATACGATCGCCAGCCCAGATGCCAGCAGCGGGCCCCGGACTGCTACTGCCAAGTCCTGAGACCCGCCACCTGGACGAGCTACCGGCGGGAACCGCCCGCCGACCGGATCAGCCCTCGGCCTTGATCGGCCCTGCTGGCCCACTGGCCTTCACGACCCCGATCGGGCAGGACACGCCGGTCCCGTGGTCGGGGCAGTAGCCGTACGGGTTCTTGGTCTCCGCCAGGTACTGCTGGTGATAGTCCTCGGCGAAGTAGTAATCCGTCGCGCTGCGGATCTCGGTGGTGATCGCGGCGTAACCGGCCTGCGTCAGCAGCTGCTGATAGGCCGCCGCCGATTCCTGCGCCGCCGCCTTCTGCTCGTCGGACTTGGTGAAGATCGCGGACCTGTACTGGCTGCCCCGGTCGTTGCCCTGCCGCATGCCCTGCGTCGGGTTGTGCGACTCCCAGAACACCTTGAGCAGCTCGGGATAGGAAACGACCTTTGGGTCGAACACCACCCGGACCGCCTCGGCATGGCCGGTGCGGCCGCTGCAGACCTCCTCGTAGCCAGGGTTCGGCGTGAAGCCGCCCTCGTAGCCAACCGAGGTGGAGATTACTCCCTTGGTCTGCCAGAAGTTCTTCTCCGCTCCCCAGAAGCAGCCAAGCGCGAACTCGGCGACCTCGCTGCCATCCGGGTACGGCGGCGCCAGCGGCGTGCCGAGCACCTCGTGCGCCGCCGGGACCCGCACGGGCTGCGACCGGCCAGGCAGTGCCTGGTTGGCGGCGATCATGGTGCTCTTGTGCGAGCCGAAGATTCCCACGCGTTCCCTCCCGGTTCGGCGAGTACAGCTATTCAAGCGCGGCCGGACCCGCCAGCATTCCCGGCGCGGAGTCGTGCGGCATACGTCAGGGCGCTCGACCCTCAGCCCATCCTGTCCGTCACGAACTCGCACATCGTCTCGAACGCGGCCCTGGCCGGGACGTCGGGAAGCGCCAGGATCTCCGTCCTGGCCAGGCTGGCCCAGTGCCTCAGGTCGGCCTTCGCCATCTCCATCGCCGGATGTGCACGCAACAGTGCGAGCGTCTCCGCGCGCGCCGCCTGGTCGGTGAGGTCACCACCGGTCAGCAGGTCGACCAGCCGCGCATCGCCGGGTCCGGCGGATCGCAGCGCATGCAGGACGGGCAGGGTCTTGACGCCCTCGCGCAGGTCGGTGCCCGGCGTCTTGCCCGACTGGTCGGCGTCACTCGACACGTCAAGGATGTCGTCGGAGAGCTGGAAGGCCACGCCGAGTGCCGCGCAGGCCGGGGCCACCCGCGCGGCGACAGCGGGCGGGGCGCCGGAGAACATCGCGCCGAACTGCCCGGCGGTGGCGATTAGCGAGGCCGTCTTCTCCGTCACGACGCCCATGTAATGCTCGAGCGGGTCCTGGCCAGCACGCGGGCCGACGGTCTCGGAAATCTGGCCCGTGACCAGGCGGCTGAACGTCTCGGCCTGGATCCTTACCGCGTCCGGGCCGAGGT
Source organism: uncultured Actinomycetota bacterium (assembly GCA_963720595.1). GTDB lineage: Bacteria > Actinomycetota > Actinomycetes > Streptosporangiales > Streptosporangiaceae > Chersky-822. The sequence goes on from CAVRFY010000003.1 coordinate 611,743, forward strand.
CGGCGAGTATCTTCGAGGCGCACGCGAACAGGTAGTCGCCGGTCAGGATGGCCACCGAGTTGTCCCAGCGCGAGTTGGCGCTCGGCGATCCGCGCCGGACGTCCGCCTCGTCCATCACGTCGTCGTGGTACAGCGTCGCCAGGTGCGTCAGCTCGATCGCGACAGCGCTCGGCACCACCCGTTCGTCCTTGGGGTCGCCGAACTGCGCGGCGAGCAGCACGAGAGTCGCCCGGAACCGCTTGCCGCCCGCTCCGATCAGGTACGCGGACGTCTCGTCGAGCAGGTCGTCCTGTGCCCGCGCGGCCTTCCTCAGGCCGTCCTCGACCAGAGCGAGCCCGTCGGTCACGTCGGCCGCGAGCGCGGCGTCGGACAACTCCACGGGAACGACGGTGATCACTGCATCCCCTATCAGTACGCCTCTCGCGGCGAGCCTGGCGCCCGCCTCGCCGGTACCCGGCATGCACCAAGATAAGCACAACGCGGCACGGAGCGGGTCCGCGTGGGTCCGTCGGCAGCCTGCGGCGTGTTCACCGGACGAACAGCTGCGCCGCCGCGTCGTGTGCCAGTCGCAGCAACGGCTCGGGCGCGACGCCCAGCACCAGCGTCGCCAGCACCCCGATCCCGACCGCGACCGAGGTGTACGCGCTCGGCCTGACCACGGCGGGGCCGTCGAGCGCGGGCTCGCTGAAGAACATCAGCACGATGACCCGGACGTACGGGAACGCGAGGATCGCGCTGCTGAGCACGCCGATGATGACCAGCGGCAGTGCGCCGCCCGCGATCGCGGCCTGGAAGACCGCGAACTTCCCGGTAAACCCGCTGGTCAGCGGGATGCCGGCGAAAGCGATGAGGAAGAACGCGAACACCCCGGCGACGAGCGGCGAGCGCTTGCCGAGCCCCGCCCACCGGGACAGGTGGCCCGCCTCCCCGCTCTGGTCGCGGATCAGCGTCACCACCGCGAACGCGCCGATCGCCGCCACGCCGTACGCCGCGAGGTAGAACATGCTGCTGGACAGGCCCGCGGTGCTGGCCGCGACCACGCCGGTGAGGATGTAGCCGGCCTGGGCGATCGAGGAGTAGGCGAGTAGCCGCTTCACGTCGGTCTGCGTGATCGCGATGATCGACCCGCCCAGCATCGTGAGGATCGCGACCCCCCACAGCACCGGCCGCCAGTCCCAGGTCAGCTGGCCGAACGCGACATAGAAGACGCGCAGCAGGGCGCCGAACGCGCTGACCAGCGTGCAGGATGCCATCAGCGCCGTGACCGGCGTCGGTGCGCCCTGGTACACGTCGGGCTTCCACGCCTGGAAGGGCACCGCGCCGATCTTGAACAGCAGGCCGACGCCGAGCAGCGCAATCCCGGCGTAGAGCAGGACCGCGCTCTGCGGGTTCGACCCCACCGAGGCCGCGATCGCCGCCAGCCTGACCGACCCCGAGTAGCCGTACAGCATGGCCACCCCGAACAGGAAGAACGCCGACGAGAACGCCCCGAGCAGGAAGTACTTCATCGCGGCTTCCTGCGACAGCAGCCTGCGCCGCCTGGCGAGGCCGCAGAGCAGGTACAGCGGCAGCGACAGCACCTCGAGCGCCACGAACATGGTCAGCAGGTCGTTCGAGGCGGGGAACAGCAGCATGCCGCCGACGGCGAACAGGGTCAGCGGGTAGACCTCGGTGTGGCTGATGCCGGCCAGCAGACCCTCGCGCTCCTCGGCGCTGCCGGGAACCGCGGCCGCCTGCGCGGCGAACGCGCTCACCTCGTGCGACGACTCGGCGATCAGCAGCACGCTGATGAACGCGAGCACCAGGATCGTGCCCTGGATGAACAGGGTCGGCTTGTCGACGGCCACCGCGCCGACGGCCGCGATGTGCCCCGGGCTGCCGCCGCCGAACACGGTGCTGCTCGCCGCCACGAACACCGTCAGCACAAACGCGGCCGCCAGGCTGCCGAGCGTGATCGCCAGGTGCAGCGTGCGGCGCAGCGGCCGCGGCGCGAAGGCCTCGACGAGCACGCCGGCCACCGCCGCTCCGAACACCAGCAGCATCGGCGACAGCTGGCCGTACTCGATGTGCGGTGCCGGGATGACGGGCGCGACCGCGGCGAGGGACCCGAGGGAGCCGGTCATGGATTGGTTCCGTTCTTGTGCGCCCCGAGCGCCTTGGCGGGATGCGGCGGGACGGGGTCGGTGGAGTGTGCCTGTACCAGCGTCTTATGTACGGCGGGATTGATCACATCGATGACGGGCTTGGGATACACGCCGAGCACGAAGATCAGCGCGATCAGCGGGCCGACCGCCCATAGTTCCCTTGCCCGCAGGTCCGGCATGGCCGCGACCTCCGGGCGGACCGGCCCCGTCATGGTGCGCTGGTACATCCACAGGATGTAGATCGCGGCCAAGATGATGCCGACCGTGGCGAGCGCGGCCGGAATCTCATATCTGGTGAACGTCCCGATCAGCACGAGGAATTCGCTCACGAACGTAGACAGGCCCGGCATCGCGAGCCCGGCAAGCCCGGCGATCAGGAACAGGCCGGCCAGGACGGGGGCGACCTTCTGCACGCCGCCGTAGTCGGCGATCTGCTGGGAGCGGCGCCTTGCGATCATGAAGCCAGCGATCAGGAAGAGCGCGCCGGTCGCGAAGCCGTGGTTGACCATATAGAGCGTCGCGCCGACCTGGCCCTGGCTGGTCATCGCGAAGATCCCCAGCGTGATCAGGCCGAAGTGGGAGACCGAGGTGTAGGCGATCAGCCGCTTGAGGTCCGCCTGGCCGATCGCCACGATCGCGGCATACAAGATGCCGATCACGGCCAGCGCGATGACGAGCGGGGTGAAGTAGTGCGCGGCGGACGGGAACAGGTCCAGGCAGTACCTGAGCATCCCGAACGTGCCGACCTTGTCGAGCACGCCCACCAGCAGCACGGCGGCACCCGGCTGCGCAGCCGTGGCGGCATCGGGCAGCCAGGTGTGGAACGGCCACAGCGGAGCCTTGATCGCGAACGCGACGAAGAAGCCGAGGAAGAGCCACTTCTGCGTGGTCGGGCTGAGCGCCAGGTGCGCGAGGTCGGTGAAGAGGAAGGAGCCCTGGGGACCAAGCGCCGCGCTCTTGGTCGAGTAGACGTACAGCGCGATCACCGCGACCAGCATCAGCAGCCCGCCGAGCAGGCTGTACAGCAGGAACTTGACCGCCGCATACTGACGCTGGCCGACGCCATAGCTGCCGATCATGAAGTACATCGGGACCAGCATGGCCTCGAAGAAGACGTAGAACAGGAACACGTCGGTCGCCCCGAAGACGCCGATCAACATGGTCTCGAGCACGAGCAGCAGGGCGAAGTAGGTCTTCACGCTCCGCTTGGGCGGCGCCTGGTCGGCCGGGCCCGCCGAGCCCTCGGCATCGTTCCAGGAGGCGAGGATCACCACCGGCATCAGCACCGTGGTCATCAGGATGAGCACGAGGGCGATGCCGTCCACACCCACGGCGTAGTGCACGCCGAACTGCGGTATCCACTGGTAGACCTGGGTGAACTGGAATCGCGGCCCGTCGGCCTTGAACGCGACCGCCATCGCGATCGTGACGCCGAGCGTGATCAGCGTGAAGAGCAGGGCGATGCGCTTGACCAGCAGATCGCGGGAGCGCTGGGCGGCCTCCCCGCCTGGCGCGGACCGGCCAGGGGTGACGCAGATGGCGAGCGTCCCGGCGAGCGGTATCGCTCCCGCGACGGTCAACCAGGGGAAGTTGCTCATGAAGGATCAGCGCCTCATCGCAGCTAGAGTTGGACCAGCAGCAGGGCGCCGACAAGCAGCAGGGCGCCGATGAGCATGGACAGTGCGTACGACCGGACGAACCCGGTCTGAACCTTGCGCAGCCGGCCGGAACTTCCGCCCATGGTGGCGGCGACGGTGTTGACGAGCCCGTCGATGCCGCGGTTGTCGAAGTAGACCGACAGCCTGGTCAGCCACTGACCTGGCCGCATCAGCACCGACTCGTTCAGCGCGTCGCCGTACAGGTCCTTGCGCGCCGCGACCGTCACGAAGCTGCCGCGCGGCGCGGTCGCCGGCACCTCACGCCGGCCGTAGATGGCCCAGGCCAGGCCGGCCGCCACCACGACGAGCGCCAGCGTGATCCAGCTCAGCGGCGAGAAGAAGCCGTGCGCCAGCGGCGGAGTGCCCACCACTGGCCGCAGGAAGTCGATCAGCCGGTTGGAGAGCATGAGGAACCCGCCCGCGCCCAGCGAGCCGATCGCGAGCACGACCATCGGCGATGTCATGACCGGCGGCGCCTCGTGCGGGTGCACGCCGTCGTCCCAGCGGGGCTTTCCCGCGAACGTCATGAGCATGACCCTGGTCATGTAGAACGAGGTGATGACCGCGCCGATCAGCGCGCACGTTCCCAGGATCGCGCCGGATGTCCCGCCCTTGTCGAAGGCCGTCTCGATGATCGGGTCCTTGGTGAAGAACCCGGAGAACGGCGGGACGCCGATGATCGCCAGGTAGCCGAACGTGAACGTGACGAAGGTGATCTTCATGACGGTGGCCAGCCCGCCGAACCGGCGCATGTCGACCTCGTCGTTCATTCCGTGCTTGACCGACCCGGCACCGAGGAAGAGGCCGGCCTTGAAGAAGCCGTGCGCGAGCAGGTGCGCGATCGCCAGCGAGTAGCCGACCGGGCCGAGGCCAGCGGCGAGCATCATGTAGCCGATCTGGCTCATCGTCGACCCGGCCAGCGCCTTCTTGATGTCGTCCTTCGCGCATCCGATGATCGCGCCGAATAGCAGCGTCGCCGCGCCGACGATCGTGACGAGCAGCCTGGCGTCGGCCGACAGGTTGAAGATCGGTGCCGACCGGACGATCAGGTAGACCCCGGCGGTAACCATCGTCGCCGCGTGGATCAGCGCCGAGACGGGGGTTGGGCCCTCCATCGCGTCCAGCAGCCAGGACTGCAGCGGCAGCTGCGCGGACTTGCCGCACGCACCGAGCAGCAGCAGCAGCCCGATCGCCGTGATGGTGCCGCCGCTCGCGCCGTGCACGGCTCCGAACACGCCAGTGAAACTGACCGAGCCGAACGTGAAGAACATCAGCATGATCGCCAGTGACAGTCCGACGTCACCGACCCGGTTCGCGACGAACGCCTTCTTCGCCGCGACCGCCGCGGCCGGCTTGAACTGCCAGAAACCGATCAGCAGGTAGGAGGCCAGGCCCACACCCTCCCAGCCCGCGTACAGGGCGACGTAGTTGTCGGCCAGCACCAGCAGCAGCATCGCGGCGATGAACAGGTTCAGGTACCCGAAGAACCTGCGCCGCTCGGTGTCGTGGGCCATGTAGCCGACCGCATAGATGAGGATCAGCGAGCCGACGCCGGTGATCAGCAGCACGAAGCAGATCGACAGCGGGTCGAGCAGCAGGCCGATGTTGACACGGAACCGGCCGATCGCCGGTATCCAGGTGTAGACCTGAACCGCCCTGGCGCGCTCCGCAGCGGGATAGCTCAGCATCGACGCGAACGCGATCGCGCCGTAGCAGAAGGCGGCAAGCGACATCGCGCAGCCGAGCAGGTGTCCCCAGGCGTTCGTGCGCTTGCCGCCGAGCAGCAGGATCACGGCGCCGGCGGTGGGAAAGGCGAGCAGCAGCCAGGCGAGGCGCTGCACCCCGGTGGCGGGCAGCGTGCTCAGGGCGACGGCAGTCGCAGGTGACACGTCCGTTCCTCCTGCTCAGTACTTCAGCAGGTTGGCGTCGTCCACCGACGCGGACCTGCGGGTGCGGAAGATCGATGTCAGGATCGCGAGGCCGACCACGACCTCGGCCGCCGCCACGACCATCACGAAGAAGGCGATCACCTGGCCGTTGAGATCGCCGTGCAGCCTGGCGAAGGCGATGAAGGCCAGGTTCACGGCGTTGAGCATCAGTTCCACGCACATGAACACGACGAGCGCGTTCCTGCGGACGAGAACGCCGACGCCGCCGATGACGAACAGGATCGCCGCGAGCGCGACGTAGTTGGCCGGGCTGATCACCGTTCGTCCTCCTGGTCATCAGCCGGAATCGGAGCCGGCGACGACGGCGTGCCCTGGCCGGGGCCGCCGGGTTGCGGCTCGGGCAGCGCCTCGGCCGCGATCGGCCGGCGGCCGGGAGCCTGGACCTCGGCGGCCTGAGCGGCGAGCACGCCGCTGACCGAGAGCCGCGACTGGGTCCCGTCGGGCAGCAGGGCAGGCATGTCGACCGCATTGTGCCGCGCGTAGGTACCGGGTCCCGGCAGCGGGGCCGGCCTGCCGCTGGCCACCCGGCGCCTGGACAGCATCCGCTGGGTCGGCTTCGGGCTGGTCCGCTCGCGGTGCGCCAGCACCATCGCGCCGAGCGCCGCGGTGATCAGCAGGGCGCTGGTGACCTCGAACGGAAAGACATAGGTCGTGAAGATCAGCCTCGCCAGGCCGTTCACGTTCAGCGAGCTGTTGCGCGGGCCCGACGGCGCGGCAGCCCCGATCGAGGCGTGCCCGACGACCAGGATCAGCAGGACAAGCAGCGCGATCCCGGCCAGCCCGGCGAAGAGCCGCTGCCCCCTGATCGTCTCAACGAGCGAGTCGGCCGCGGTGATACCGACGATCATCATCACGAACAGGAACAGCATCAGCACTGCGCCCGTGTAGACGATCACCTGCACGAACGCCAGGAACGGCGCGCCCTGCATGGCGTACATCAATGCGAGGATCAGCATCACGACCGCCAGCAGGATCGCGCAGTGCACCGCCCGCCTGGTCGCGATCATGCCGATGGCCGCGGCCACGGCAACGACGGCGAGCACCCAGAACGTGGTGACCTCGGTGTTGCTAGCCGCACTTCCTGCCAGGACGATCGCGTGCGTCATCGTTCCGCACCTTCCTCGTCAGCGCCGTGCTCGGCGGCGCCCGCTGCCTCGCCGGCCTCCTCCGCACCGCGGCTCCTGGCCAGCATGCTGAGCAGGTCGGCGGGCTGGGCGGCGGCGAAGGACGGTCCGAGCCGGTAGTAGTCCTCCTCCGACTCGCCAAGCCGCATCGGATGCGGCGGGTTCTCCATGCCGGGCTGGAGCGGCGCGAGCAGCTGCTCCTTCGTCCAGATCAGGCTCTCCCTGTTGTCGTCGGCGAGCTCGTAGTCGTTGGTCATGGTCAGCGCCCTGGTCGGGCAGGCCTCGACGCACAGCCCGCACAAGATGCAGCGCAGGTAGTTGATCTGGTAGACGGCGCCGTACCGCTCGCCGGGTGAGTACCGCTCCGATTCGGTATTTTCGCTGCCTTCCACGTAGATCGCGTCGGCCGGGCACGCCCAGGCGCACAGCTCGCACCCGATGCACTTCTCCAGGCCGTCGGGCCAGCGGTTGAGCTGGTGCCTGCCGTGGAACCGCGGCGCGGTCGGCCGTTTGACCTCCGGGTACTCGACGGTATCGACCTTGCGGAACATCTGCCGGAAGGTGACCGCGAAGCCCTTGACCGGGTTCAGGAAGTCAAGCACCGGTGACCTCCTTCACATCTGAGCCCGGCGGCTTGTCTATCAGCGCAGGCAGGCTCGCCGACAAGCCGTGGTAATGCGGCAGGTCCATCGGCGGCACGGGGAACGCGCCAGCGTCCTGCTTGGCGGCCTCCTCCTCCATCGCCTCATGCCGCTCCGCCTTGCGCTCGGCGGCGAAGTCCCAGGCGAAGGCCAGCGCGAGCAGCACGAGCAGGATCGCGCCGCCAACCAGGTAGACCCCGGTGCTGCCGCCCTGGCGGCGCCAGACCCGCAGCGTGGCGATCAGCAGCGTCCAGGCCAGGGCTGCGGGGATGAGGATCTTCCAGCCGAGCTGCATCAGCTGGTCGTACCTGATCCTGGGCAGCGACCCGCGCAGCCAGATGAAGAAGAACATGAAGGCCGTCAGCTTGCCGAGGAACCACAGCACGGGCCACCAGCCGGTGTTGGCGCCGGACCAGAGCGTGATCGGCCAGAACGCCCGCCAGCCGCCGAGGAAGAGCGTGGTCGCCAGCGCCGACACCGTGAGCATGTTCACGTACTCGGCCAGGTAGAACAGCGCGAACTTCAGCGAGGAGTACTCGGTATGGAACCCAGCCACCAGCTCGCCTTCGCCCTCCGGCAGGTCGAAGGGCAGCCGGTTGGTCTCGCCGACCATCGTGATCACGTAGATCACGAACGACGGCAGCAGCAAGACGGCGAACCAGGACGGGTAGTGCAAGGTGGCGCCGAACAGCTGGAACGGCGCGCCGTGCGCCTGAGCCGCGACGATCTGGGCGGTGGACAGCGACCCGGCGTACAGGAACACCGGCACGAACGAGATGCCCATCGCGATCTCGTAGCTGATTACCTGCGCGGACGACCGCAGCCCGCCGAGCAGCGAGTACGGCGAGATCGATGCCCAGCCGGCCAGCACGATCCCGTAGACGCCCATCGAGCTCATCGCGAGCACGAGGAGCACGGCGACCGGCAAGTTGGCGAGCTGCAGCGGGGTGTGGTGGCCGAAGATCGACACAACCGGGCCGACCGGAATGATCGCGAAGCTGATGAAGGCGGGGATCAAGGCGATCGCGGGAGCCAGGACGAAGAGGATCTTGTCCACCCCGCGCGGGATGATGTCCTCCTTCAGCGGCAGCTTGATGCCGTCCATCAGCGACTGCAGCAGGCCAAACTTACCCGCGCGGTTCGGTCCGGGACGCTGCTGCATCCGGCCGATTACCCTGCGCTCGGCCCAGATCATCAGCAGCGTGCCCAGCATCAGGAACAGGAAGATGACCAGGACCTTCAGCGCCGTCAGCCACCACGGGTCATGGTCGATGAGCGCCGATGTCGACGCGCTTCCGCTGGCCAGATGGACCAGACCGGACCGGGCAGTCATTCCGCGCTCCTCCCCGCTGCCGTCCGGGGGTGCTCCCCAGGAGGCGACAACCTCACGAGGCTGCCGTGGCCGGCGCCGAGATCGCGCCTGACCGAGCAACCAGCGGAATTCGACGGCAGCCAGACCACGCGGTCCGGCATCGCCGTGATCTCCACCGGCACGCAGATCTCGCCGCGGCTCGTGGCCACGCTGACCTTGGCGCCGGCGCTGACGCCGGCCTCTGCCGCGGTCGCCGCCGACATCCTGGCGACGGCCTGGCGCGCGGTCCCGGCGAGGTTGGGCTCGCCGTCTTGCATCCGGCCGACGTCGAGCAGATTATGCCAGGTCGCGAGCAGCGCCTCGGCGGCACCGGGAGCAGCAGCCGCGGGCCGGTCGCCGGCAGGCTTCGGCCGACCGGGCCGCGGGCCGGCCGCCGCCCCGAGCGAGGCGAGTTCCCGCCTGGCCGCCGCGACGTCGGGAAGGCCGAGGTGGACGTCCATCGCGTCGGCGATCGCGGCAAGCACATGCAGGTCACCGCGGATCCCTGGCACCGAGAGCGCGGCATCGAACTCGCCAGGCCTGCCCTCCCAGTTCACGAAGGTCCCGGCCTTCTCGCTGACGGCGGCGACCGGGAAAACCACGTCGGCACGGTCGGTAACCGCGCCAGCGCGCAGCTCGAGGCTGACCACGAAGCCGGCCCGCTCGATCGAGTCCAGCGCGGCCTGCGGGTCGGACAGGTCAGCGGGGTCGACCCCGGCCACCACGAGCGCCTCAACCTCGCCGGCCGCTACGGCGTCGAGTATCTGCCCGGTGTTCCTGCCGGGCTCGGCGGGCAGTGAGCCGGTCCCCCAGGCCCTCGCGACCTGCGACCTGGCGGCGGCGTCGGAGACAAGGCGGCCGCCGGGCAGCAGGACGGGCAGTGCCCCCGCCTCGATCGCGCCGCGCTCGCCGGCCCGCCGCGGTACCCAGGCCAGCCGCGCACCGGTCGCCTCGGCGAGCGCCACCGCAGCGGACAGGGCTCCCGGCACCTCGGCGAGCCGCTCCCCGGCCAGGATCACCGCGCCCGGCCGTCCAAGCGCCTGGGCAGCAGTACTGATCAGATCGCCATCGACCCCGGGGCCGCCGGTCCCGGCCAGCCTGCGCAGGACATCAGTCTCGCTGCCTGGCACCGCGGGCAGCAGCGTGCCGGCCAGCCGTTGCAGGCCCGGGCTGGCCAGAGCCGCGACCGAGTAGACGGCGGTGCCGCCCGACCTGACCGCCTTGCGCAGCCGCAGGAAGACGATCGGCGACTCATCCTGCGGCTCGAATCCGGCTAGCAGGACCGCCGGCGCCTGCTGCAGGCTCGCATAAGTGACGTCACCGACGCCCGCCACCGCGGCGGCCAGGAAGTCGGTCTCTTCCGCGCTGTGCGGCCTGGCCCGCATGTCGATGTCGTTGCTGGCCAGGGCGATCCTGGCGAACTTGGCGTAGGCGTAGGAGTCCTCGAGGGTCAGCCGCCCGCCGGTCAGCACGCCCGCCCGGCCGCGCGCGGCGGCGAGGCCCCTGGCCGCGGCATCGAGTGCCTCCGGCCAGGACGCTGGCCGCAGCGCACCGCCCTCGTCCCTGACCAGCGGCGTGATCAGCCGGTCCGGCATGGTCGCGTAAGTGAACGCCCAGCGGCCCTTATCGCAGTTCCATTCCTCGTTCACCTCGGGATCGTTGCCGGCCAGCCGGCGCGTGACGGCGCCGCGACGGTCATCGGTCCGCTGCCGGCAGCCGGACGCGCAGTGCTCGCAGATGCTCGGCGTCGAGACCGTGTCGAACGGCCGGGCACGGAACCGGTAGGACGTCCCGGTCAGCGCGCCGACGGGGCAGATCTGCACCGTGTTGCCCGAGAAGTAGGAGTCGAACGGCACGCCGTCGGCAATCCCGACCTGCTCCTGCGGGCCGCGGTCGATCAGCTCGATCAGCGGATCGCCGGCGATCTGCTCGGCGAACCTGGTGCATCTGGCGCACTGCACGCAGCGCTCGCGGTCGAGCAGCACCTGCGAGGAGAGCGCGATCGGCTTGGCGAACGTGCGCTTGCGACCGCTGAACCTGGTCTCGCCCGACCCCGCCGTCATGGCCTGGTTCTGCAGCGGGCACTCGCCGCCCTTGTCGCACATGGGGCAGTCGAGCGGATGGTTCACGAGCAGCATTTCCATTACGCCGCGCTGGGCCTTCTCCGCGACCGGCGAGGTGAGCTGGGTCCGTACGACCATGCCGTCCGTGCACACGGTCGTGCAGGACGCGGGCGGCTTGGGCTGGCCCTCGACCTGCACCAGGCACTGGCGGCAGGCACCGACCGGCGCGAGCAGCGGATGGTCGCAGAACCGCGGGATCTGGATGCCGAGCTGCTCGGCTGCCCGGATGATCAGCGTGTTCCTGGGCACGACGATCTCGAAGCCGTCGATGGTCACGCGCACGCCTTCGGCGGGCTTGGCTACCTCAGTCATCGCGACCAGGTCCCTCCGAACAGCACAGATGCGGCGGGATCGAATGGGCAGCCGCCGCGCTTGGAGTGCTCGATGAACTCGTCCCTGAAGTACTGGATCGACGAGACCACCGGGCTCACCGCGCCGTCACCGAACGGGCAGAACGCCCGGCCCAGTATGTTGTCGCAGATGTCGAGCAGCTTGTCCAGATCGGCGTCGCTGCCCTCGCCGCGCTCCAGCGAGTCGAGCAACTGGACGATCCAGTAGGTCCCCTCGCGGCACGGCGTGCACTTGCCACAGGACTCATGCTGGTAGAACTCCATCCAGCGCAGCGTCGCCCGGACGATGCACGTGGTCTCGTCGAAGATCTGCAGTGCCCGCGTGCCGAGCATCGACCCGGCGGCACCGACGGACTCGAAGTCGAGCGGGACGTCCAGGTGCTCGTGGGTGAAGATCGGCGTCGACGATCCGCCAGGCGTCCAGAACTTCAGCCGGTGGCCGGCTCGCACTCCCCCGGCCAGCGAGAGCAGTTCGCGCAGCGTCACGCCGAGCGGCGCCTCGTACTGCCCTGGCGTGGTGACGTGCCCGGAGAGCGAGAAGATGCCGAAGCCCTTGGACTTCTCGGTCCCCATGGCCGCGAACGCGCCGGCGCCGCGCGCGATGATGTAGGGCACGCTGGCGATCGACTCGACGTTGTTGACGACGGTCGGGCAGGCGTACAGGCCCGCGATCGCGGGGAACGGCGGCTTCAGCCTCGGCTGGCCGCGGTAGCCCTCGAGCGAGTCGAGCAGCGCGGTCTCCTCGCCGCATTCGTAGGCGCCCGCGCCCGCGTGCACCACGATGTCCAGGTCGAAGCCCGATCCGAGAATGTTCCCGCCCAGGTAGCCGGCCTCGTATGCCTCGGCGACCGCGTGGTGCAGCCGCCGAACGACGTGCAGCACCTCGCCGCGGACGTAGATGAACGCGCGCCTGGCCCTGATCGCGTAGGCCGCGATAACCGCGCCCTCCACCAGCGAGTGCGGGGTCGCCAGCATGATGGGGATGTCCTTGCACGTGCCTGGCTCGGACTCGTCGGCATTCACGACGAGGTAATGCGGCTTGCCGTCGCCCTGCGGGATGAAGCCCCACTTCACCCCGGTCGGGAAGCCGGCCCCGCCGCGGCCGCGCAGGCCGGAGTCCTTGACGATCTTGATGACGTCATCAGGATCCAGAGCCAGGGCCTTGGCCAGCGCGCGGTAGCCGCCCGCCCTGCGGTAGCCGGCCAGCGTGAAGGAGTCAGGCTCGTCCCAGCGCGCGGTGAGCTCGGGCGTGAGCACTGTGTTTGACGGCACGGGGCCCGATGACACGGGGTTCGTCACGCCCGACCTCCATTGCCGGCGGTGCTCCGCGATGATTCCGGCGGATCTTCTGGCGTCCAGCCGTTGTCCTTGGCGATCCGCAGCCCGGCCAGCGTCGGCTGCCCTGCGGTGTGACCGCTGGCGGCCTGGTCGTCGGGGAATCCGGCCAGAATCCTGGCCGCCTCGCGCCAGGTCACCAGCCGGCCGGCGCCCCTCGTCGGCGCGATCTGCTGCCCCGATCGCAGCCCGTCGACCAGGTCACGCGCCGACTGCGGGGTCTGGTTGTCGAAGAACTCCCAGTTCACCATCACGACGGGGGCGTAGTCACAGGCCGCGTTGCATTCCACCCGCTCGATGCTGATCTTGCCATCCGGCGTAACCTCGTCGCCGTCGATGCCTAGATGGCCGCGCAGATCGCTGAGAATGGCGTCGCCGCCCATCACGGCGCACAAGGTGTTGGTACACACGCCGACGTGGTACTCGCCGGCTGGCCGCCGCCGGTACATGGTGTAGAACGACACCACCGCGGTGACCTCGGCCTCTGACAGGCCGAGTTGCTCGGCGCAGAACTCGAGTCCGTCGGCCGAGACGTAGCCCTGCGCCGCCTGGACCAGGTGCAGCAGCGGCAGCAGCGCGGACCGCGACTTCGGGTACCTCGCGATTATCTCGGCCGCCTCCGCGGCCAGGCCGGATCGCTCCTGCTCGGTGAAGGCCATTACCTGTCCACGCCTCCCATCACCGGGTCGATGCTGGCCACGGCAGCGATCACGTCGGCGACCATGCCGCCCTCGCACATGGCCGATACCGATTGCAGGTTCGTGAACGAGGGATCGCGGAAGTGCACGCGGTAGGGCCGGGTGCCGCCGTCGCTGACGGCGTGGCAGCCAAGCTCGCCGCGTGGTGACTCAACCGCGGCGTACACCTGCCCGGCCGGGACCCTGAAGCCCTCGGTGACCAGCTTGAAGTGATGAATCAGTGCCTCCATCGACTGGCTCATGATGTGCGCGATGTGGTCGGCGGAGTTGCCAAGACCGTCGGGTCCGACCGACAGCTGGGCCGGCCAGCCGATCTTCGCATTGCCGATCATGACGGGATCGCCGCCCGGCCGGGGCGCGGCGAGGCGGTCGACGCACTGCTCGATGATCCGCAGCGACTGGTCGATCTCGTCCATCCTGACCAGGTACCTGCCGTAGGCATCGCAGCTGTCCTGCGTCGGCACGTCGAAGTCATAGGTCTCATAGCCGCAGTACGGCTGGGACTTGCGCAGATCCCATGGCAGGCCGGCGGCCCGGAGTATCGGTCCGGTGACGCCGAGCGCCATGCAGCCGGTCAGGTCCAGGAACGCGACATCCTTGGTGCGCCTCAGATAGATCGTGTTGACGTCGAAAAGCGCGCGGATCTCGCCGATCAGGCCAGGCATGACGCCGAGGAACTCCCTGAGCTTCTCCAGCGCGCCAGGAGGCAGATCCTGTGAGATCCCGCCCGGCCTGATATAGGCGTGGTTCATCCGGAGCCCGCTGATCAGCTCGAACAGGTCGAGCACCTTCTCGCGTTCGCGCATCCCGTACAGGAAGACCGTGGTGGCGCCGATTTCCAGGCCGAACGTCCCGACCGCGGTCAGGTGCGAGGAGATCCGGTTGAGCTCCATCATCAGCACGCGGATCACGCTGGCGCGCTCGGGAATCTGGTCGGTGATCCCCAGCAGCCGCTCGGTGGCCAGGCAGTACGCGGTCTCGTTGAAAAACGGCGACAGGTAGTCCATCCGGGTGCAGAACGTGACGCCTTGGGTCCAGGTACGGAACTCCATGTTCTTCTCGATGCCGGTGTGCAGGTAGCCGACGACGGGCCGCAGTTCGGTGACGGTCTCGCCGTCCAGGGTCAGGATGAGCCTGAGCACGCCATGGGTCGAGGGATGCTGCGGGCCCATGTTGACGATCAGGTGCTCGTCCCGCCCGCTGTCCGCGAGGTCGTCCGCGGCGGTGACGATGTCTTCCCAGTCCTGCCCGCCGACGTTGTAGACCCGGCCCTCGGTGCCGGTTTCCGCACTCATGCGTACGACCTCCGCTCGTCGGGCGGCGGGATGGTAGCGCCGCGGTACTCGACCGGAATGCCGCCGAGCGGGTAGTCCTTCCGCTGCGGGTGGCCCTTCCAGTCGTCCGGCATCTCGATCCTGGTCAGCGCCGGGTGACCGTCGAAGACAAGGCCGAAGAAGTCCCAGGTCTCTCGCTCGTGCCAGTCGTTGGTCGGGTAGACGTCGATCAGTGACGGCACGTGCGGATCGGCGTCGGGCGCGGTCACCTCGAGCCGCAGCCGCCGGTTCGCCGAGATGGAGAGCAGGTGATAGACGGCGTGCAGTTCGCTGCCTACCTCGTCGAGATAATGCGCGCCGGATACTCCCAGGCACAGCTCGAAGGCGAGCGACGGGTCGTCGCGCAGCTTCCTGGCGACCTGGACCAGGTGCTCACGGCGGACGAACAGGGTCAGCTCGCCGTGGGCGACGACCACCCGCTCCACCGCGTCGCCGAAGGCAAGCCCCGATTCGGCGAGCGCTCCGCCGAGCGCGTCGGCCACCTCGTCGAAGTAGCCGCCGTACGGCGGCTCGCTGGACAGCGGCGGCTGCCTGCGGACCCTGAGCCCGCCGTAACCGGACGTGTCACCCGTCGTCTGGGTACCGAACGCCCCGGTCCTGACGACCTGCTCGCCCATCCGCTCCCGCCCGGCGATCGCCGCGGCGTCGGCTTCCGGGCCCGGCTGAGCTCCGCCAGGGCCGGTCACTGCCCTGCTCCTGCCGCGCTTGGTGCCCCGCCAGCCGGCGCCTGAAGGTTGGGCAGCAGTGGCAGGCGGCGCAGCCTGGCCTGCTCAAGCTCGGTGATCTGCTTTTCCCTGTTCGCGCCGAGCTTCATGTTCTGGATCTTGTCGTGCAGCTTGACGATCGCGTCGATCAGCATCTCGGGCCGCGGCGGGCAGCCCGGCAGGTAGATGTCGACCGGCACGATATGGTCGACCCCCTGCACGATCGCGTAGTTATTGAACATGCCGCCACTCGAGGCGCACACGCCCATTGAGATGACCCATTTGGGCTCGGACATCTGGTCGTAGATCTGGCGCAGCACCGGGGCCATCTTCTGGCTCACCCGGCCCGCGACGATCATCAGGTCCGCCTGCCGCGGGGTATTCGACGCCCGCTCCATGCCGAACCTGGCCAGGTCGTGCCGCGGCCCGCCGGTCGCCATCAACTCGATCGCGCAGCACGCCAGGCCGAACGTGGCCGGCCAGACGGAGGACTTGCGCGCGTAACCGGCAAGCTTCTCGACCGAGGTCAGCAAGATGCCGCTCGGCAGTTTTTCTTCTACACCCATCGCTCTCGCTCACCCATCAGCATTCGCGCACCCACAGGCTCCGACCCGCCCATCGGCTAATCCCATTCCAGTCCGCCGCGCCGCCACACGTAGACGTAGGCGACTAGCACGGTTGCGACGAAGGTGACCATCTCGACGAGGCCGAACAGCCCGAGATGGTCGAACGTGACCGCCCAGGGGTACAGGAAGATGATCTCGATGTCGAAGACGATAAAGAGCATTGCCGTGATGTAGTACTTCACAGGGAACCTGATCCCGGCCGGCTGGCGCGTCGGCTCGATGCCGCACTCGTAGGCCTCGAGCTTCGCCCGGTTCCACCGCTTCGGGCCGGTGACCGATCCCACGATCAGCGAGAAGACGGCGAAGACAGCGGACAGGGCCCCGAGCACAACTATCGGGACGTAGTAGCTCATCGGCTCCGTCACCCCCTTGTCTTGCCGTTCAGCCGTCTGGCTGGACGGGTCTGCGAATCTTGTCCTTGCCTACCGCGCACCGCTGCCCCAGCGCCCGGACTTGTCAGCCGCCTCCGGTCCTAGGCCGCCGGCGACATCTTAGACAGTGCGTTGATGACCCGGTCGACCGCGTCGCCGCCGCGGGGCTCGGTCAGGTTTCCCAGCAACTTCATCGTCATCCGCATCACCGCGGGCCGCTTGATCCCGTGCCTGGTGGCGAACTTCATGAAGGACGGGTTGCCGATCAGCTTCACGAATGTCCGGCCGAGAGTGTAATAGCCGCCGTAACTTTCCTTGAGCGCCACCGGGTACCCGTGCAGCACACGTTCGGTGCCGGCGGCCGTTTGCCTGGCCAGGGCCTGCACGACGGTGCGCGCGGCAAGCTCGCCAGACTCCATCGCGTAGGCGATGCCCTCGCCGTTGAACGGATTGACCATCCCGCCCGCGTCGCCGACGAGGATCAGGCCGTTCATATAGTGCGGCGTGCGGTTGAATCCCATCGGCAGCGCGGCGCCACGCACCGGCGCGGTCCTGTTCTCCTCGGAGAAGCCCCACTCGGCGGGCATCGCGGCGAGCCAGCGGCGGAGCAGCGCGCGGTAATCGATGTTGCCGAACGCGTCCGAGGTATTGAGCAGGCCGAGTCCGACGTTGCTCGTCCCGTCGCCCATCCCGAAGATCCAGCCATAACCGGGCAGCAACTGGCTGCCGTCCCACAGGTCGAGCCACGCCTCGAGATAATCGTCGTCGTGCCTCGGGTTCGTGTAATAGGTCCTGACCGCGACGCCGAGTGGCCGGTCAGAACGCTTGTGCAGGCCCATCGATACGGACAGCCTCGACGAATTGCCGTCGGCCGCGATGACCAGCCGGGCGCCGAAGGTCCGTTGCCGCTCTTCTTGACGACCTGAGGCCCGCCCGGCACCTTCCGCGGCCGCGGCGCCTGCGGCCCGCGCGGTGACGCCGCAGACGCGGCCGGTCCGCTCGTCGATGCTCGCCCCGGTGACCGTGACGTTCTCCAGCAGCCGGGCGCCGGCCTTCTGCGCATGCCCGGCCAGGATCTCGTCGAAGTCGGCCCGAGTACGCACCGTGCCGTACCCGGGGAACGAGGACAGGTCGGGCCAGGCCAGCTCGATCCGACCGCCGCCGCCGATGATGCGCAGGCCCTTGTTGAGCAGCCAGCCGTCGCCCGCCTCGACCGGCAGGCCCATCGTGGTCAGCGCCTTCACGGCCCGCGGGGTGAGGCCGTCACCGCAGACCTTCTCCCGCGGGAAGCTGGTCTTCTCCAGCAGCAGCACATCGAGCCCGGCCGTGGCCAGGTGGTATGCGGCCGTCGAGCCGGCTGGCCCGGCGCCGACGACGATCACGTCCGCGGTGTCGGACGACGAGGTGCGGCTAGCCGGGGTCACCGGGGGGTGATGCTCGCTCACTGACCCGTCCCGCCAATCTTGTGAACACCTTCACAAGTACAGATGCCGACAGTCTAGTCAGCGGCGGACGACTCGGCGCGGGCGCCTGCCGACATGGACGGCGACGATGCCGAAGGACAGGTTGCGCCAGCGCACCGCCGACCATCCCGCGGCGCGGATTCGCCCGGCGAGTTCGGGCTGGGCCGGCCAGCGGCTGATCGACTCGGCCAGGTACGCGTACGCTCCGGCGTTCGGCGACAGCCTGCGCGCGATCGCGGGCAGCGCGACGGCCAGGTACCGCTGGTAGGCGACGTCCAGCGGCCTGGCAGGCAGATGGCTGAACTCGCAGACGACCAGCCTGCCGCCCGGCCTGGTGACGCGCAGCATCTCGGTCAGCGCCGCCTGCGGATCGGCCACGTTGCGGAGCCCGAACGAGATCGTCACCACATCGAACGCCGCGTCGGCGAACGGCAGCGCCAGCGCGTCACCCGCGGCGAAGCTGACCAGCCCGGCCGTCTTGCTCTTGCCCGCGCGGCCGCTCTTGCCCACGCGCAGCATTCCCTGCGAGAAGTCGCACGCCACGCACCGCGCGCCCGTCGTCGTGAATGCGCGCGACGACGTCCCGGTGCCCGCCGCGATGTCCAGCACCAGGTCGCCGGGCTGCGCCGCCACTAGCCTCGCCATCACGGACCGCCAGTACCGGTCCTGCCCCATCGACAGCACGTCGTTGAGCAGGTCGTACCGCTCGGCGACCGCGTCGAACATCGCGGCGACGTCGGCGGGGTCCTTGTCCAGCCGGGCGCGGGTCATGGGTCCCAGCGTGACACAGCCGCGCCAGGCCGGCCGAGCAGGGCAGCGGCGCCGCGGTCAGAGCAGTTCGGGCCGCCGCCAGTCCTCGCCGAGCACGTTCTCGGCCAGGAAGGCGAACACGGTCTCGTACCAGACCCTGATGTCGCCCGGCTTGAGTATCCAGTGGTTCTCGTCGGGGAAGTACAAGAACCTGGCCCGTTTGCCGCGCAGCGACAGATCCGCGTACATCCGCAGCGCCTCGCCGACCGGTACCCGGTAGTCACGGTCGCCATGAATGAGCAGCATCGGCGTGCTGATCGCATCGGCGTGCAGGTGCGGCGAGCTGGCCAGGTACCGCTCCGGCTCGGTGTCGGGCCGCCCGAAGATGCGGCACCAGAACGCCGGCTCGTCGGTGGTGCCGAACATCTGGTCGAGCGCCCACAGGCCGGCATGGCTGACGATCGCGCCGAACCTGGTGGTGTGGCCGGCGATCCAGTTGGCCATGTAGCCGCCGAACGATCCGCCCATCATCGCGGTCCGGCCAGCGTCGATGTCCGGCCGCGCCAGCACCGCGTCGGTGATCGCCATGACGTCGGTATACGGCTTGTCGCCCCAGTTGGCGTGTCCCCTGGCGATGAAGTCCTGGCCGTAGCCCGTCGACAGCGCCGGGTCGGGAAGCAGCACGGCATAGCCACGCCCGGCCATCAGCCACGGGTTCCAGCGCCACGACCAGGAATTCCAGCTCATGACCGGACCCCCGTGCACCCAGAGCACCAGCGGCGCGGGCGACTGCGCCGAGGCACCGGCGGGCAGCACCAGCCAGCCCCTGATCGTGGCGCCGTCGTCGGCTGCGGCAGATACCTCCTCGACCCGGCCGGGAACCTCGAGCGCCCCGCCAGGGCCAGGCAGCCTGACAACCGCGGCTGGGCGGCCCAGGTCGATCCGGACCGGCGCGGGCGGTTCGGAGACCGACGCGCGGAGCGCGTACAGCGAGCGGCCGTCGGGAGCCGGGCACAGGCTCTCGTAGGCCGCGTCGTCCGCCGTCACCGTCGTCACCGCGGCTGCATCGCCGGCCGCGGTCCCGACCGCGAACACCGGGCGCCTGCCGTTGTCGTCGGCGGTGAAGTAAATGGTCGCGGAGTCGGCGGCCCAGGCGACCGCGAGCGGCCGCCGGTCGAAGCCGGGCAGCAGATCACGCTCGGGCGCGCTGCCGTCCAGCGGCGCGCAGACCAGCGTCACGTCTCCGGGGCGCTGGTAGGTGTCGTGCTCCGAGCGGATCGCCACGACGCTCATGCCGTCGGGCGAGATC
Organism: uncultured Actinomycetota bacterium; assembly: GCA_963720595.1. GTDB lineage: Bacteria > Actinomycetota > Actinomycetes > Streptosporangiales > Streptosporangiaceae > Chersky-822. The sequence continues at coordinate 631,673 of CAVRFY010000003.1, forward strand.
GCCGGGTCGGAGTAATCGGCGCCGCTCGCGCCGAGCAGCGTCCGCCGCCCCGACGTGGCCAGGTCGATGACGGCAAGCTCGGTCCGCGTGCCGCCCGCCTGCTCGGGCACGCGCCAGCCGGTCACGGCGACCGCGGCGTCCGGCGACAGGCAGAACGCCTGCTCATCGAGCGCCCGGCCGGGATCGGGCGTCAGGTCCCGGGGCTCGGCCGCCAGCCCGCGGCCTGGCTCGGCCGACGGCTCGTCGCCTGACTCGGCCCCCCGCGCGTCCCCGGCGAGCAGCCGCAGGCAGTCGGGTCCGAGGTCGTGATCCCAGTACCTGACCGGGCCGGTCTCATGCAAGATCGCGCTGACCCCCGCGTCCGCGCGCGCCTTCCGGCGCGCTTCGTCCTCTGCCTGGCCGCTGGTGCCGGGGAACGCCGGCGCGGCGGCCAGGTAGCCGAGCGCGGACCGCGCCGTCACGACCGAGCTCACGCCGCCAGCGGGGGCGGCGATCCGGTACGCTTCGCCGCCGCCGGCGGGCAGTAGCCACAGGCCGGGCTTACTGCCCTCGCCCTCGCCGGGCTGGCTGGCGCCTGGCTCAGGCCGCTTGGAGACGAACAGCAGCGAGCCGTCTGCCAGGAACGCCGGCGCGGCCTCGCCCTCGGCCGACCTGGTCAGGCGAATGGCCGGCCCCGTCGTGACCGGCCCCGTGGTGACCGGCCCTGTCGTACCCAGCCCCGTATCGATCCGCCAGATGCTCGTGCCGAATTTCTTCGGCTCGGGCCCTGGACCCTGGACGGCGGCAGCCAGCCAGGTCCCGTCTGGAGATAGGCAGAGGGAGGTGACTGCGGGCAGCGCGACGTACTCGGTCAGGTCACTGAACCAGGTCATGAGATCTCCAGCGTCGTCGTTGAGTCTGGGTTCCTGGCAGCCGGCCAAGCCGGCTTCCTGGCAAGCTCAATAGGTCATTTTGCCGGAACTGGATTCCGCGGGCGATCAGGGCTGCTAGGGCGCTCGCATGGTATATGCGCATTACCTGCGTAGTAAGACACTGTCTGTTAGAGTGCCCCGAGTCAGTCTTCCCTGGACAACGCACAGAAGGCCTTTTGGGGGGCACGTGCATTACAAGTCACTGAAGCTGGCTGCCGTGAGCAGCCTCGTCGCAGCCTCAGCGCTCGGTTTCGCCGGGTTCGTCCCGGCTACTCAGGCCGCAGTGCCGACCGGGCCGGTGCAAGCCACCCCGGTCACCTCGATACCGCACTTCCCGGCGACGACCGCCACGACCGAGCAGATCCGCCAGATCGCCCAGTGCGGCAGCACGATGTACGCGGTCGGCACGTTCACCACGATCAAGCGGGGCAGCACCACGTACACCCGCAATAACATCTTCAGCTTCAGCGCCATCGCGCCCTACAAGATGACCACGTGGGATCCGAACGTGAACGGCACCGTGAATACGATCGCCTTCAACGGTGCGAACTGTGCGGACGCCTACATCGGCGGCAAGTTCACCACGGTCGGCGCGACCACCGCGAAGAACCTCGCCGAGGTCGACACGACCACGGGCGCCGTCGTGACCGCCTTCGGCCACAGCGCATCCTCCAAGGTTGAGACGATTGCCAGCTACAACAACCACATCCTGGTTGGCGGCTTCTTCACCGGCATCAACAACTCCACCACCGACCCGTACTTCGCGTCGCTGAACCCGACGACCGGCAAGAACGACGGGTTCCTGCACCTGAACATCTCGGGCACCTACGTGTTCCCCGGCGTCACCACCAACGTCACCCAGGTCTACAACCAGTCGCTCAGCCACAGCGGCTCGCTGGACCTGGTGATGGGTACGTTCACCTCGGTCGGCGGGGCGGCCAGGCAGCAGATCTTCATGCTCGACCTGACCACGAGCCCGGCCACCGTGACCGCTTGGACCTCGCCGCAGTGGGATGGCAGCCTGGGCGAGGCTACGCCGAAGAATCCCAACAACGGCTACCCGTACCAGTGCGCGACCGTGGAGCCGTTCTACATCCAGGCGGCGGCGTGGTCACCGGATGACTCGACGGTCTACATCGCCACGACGGGCTATCACCCGAACGGCTGGCCGACCGGCAACACGCCGCGCAACGGCCTGTGCGACGCGGCGGCCGCCTTCCCGGCGACGCAGACCTCGGTGCTCTCGGAGTGGATCAACTACACCGGCTGTGACTCGCTCTACGCGGCGGCCGCGGACGCCGGCGCTGCCTACTTCGCCGGGCACGAGCGCTGGTCGATGAACCCAAATTCCTGTGACACCCAGGGGAGCGCCACCGCCGCACCGGGCATCGAGGGCCTGAACATCGGGACCGGCAACCTGCTGCTCAACCAGGGCGGCACGGCGCTGTACACCAGGGCCCGCGGCCTCGGCGCGGACGACATGCTCGTTACGTCGGCCGGCCTGTGGATCGCGAGCGACAACCTGGACGGCTCCCAGATGTGCGGTGGCGTCAACGGGCTCGCCGGCCTGTGCCTGCTGCCTTACTAATCACGCGGAGACATCGCGCCGCCGTCGCATCGCCGGGCCCTTCCGGGCTCGGTCGCGGCGGCGCGGTGTTTTTGGCCACCCGAATTGCCAGCGGATGGCAAACAATTCGCCGAGCAAACCGCTACTTCACGCGATGAATTCCGGCGATAGTGCGCTTAGCGACGATCTCATGGAACTTCAGCGCCTAAGCTCAAGTTGTTCTGGCTACCTGGTGTCCACCCAGCCGTAACCGCATGACGGGCCGCAGCGCGGTCATCGACAGACACCGTGAGGAGTGCTGCGGATGAACCTGCAGGCCGCACCCGATTATTTTGAGCTATCGGACTACACCAGCGTGCTGCGGCGCCGCTGGAAGACCATTGCCGCCCTGACGCTCGCCGGAATAGTACTCGCCTTCGGGTATCTGCAGGTCGCTCCCGCGACCTACACGGCGACCGTGCTGGTTCAGGTCAACGCGCTGCCCAACAACGCCAACTCCGTGGGCGGTCGGACCGGCGGCCCGGTGAACATGGACAACGAAGGCCAGACCGTCCGGTCGACATCGGTGGTCGCCCTGGTGAAGAAGAGCCTGAACAGCCCGCTGTCGGTGACCGACCTCTCGCAGAACATCCACGTGACTGTCCCGCCGAACTCCACCTTCCTGCAGATCACGTGTCAGGCGTCGTCCGCGTTCGGCGCGCAGAAATGCGCGAACGCGGTCGGGAAGGCCTACCTGTACGACCGGCGGGTCAGCATCATGAAGCTGATCGGCGCGGGGCTCAACGCGCAGAAGCAGGAGGCCTTCACGCTGCAGGGCCATGTCCAGGACCTCAAGCTGACGCTGTTCAATACCCGGCACAAGAATGGCAAGATCGTTGTCAGTGCCATCGAGGCCCTCTCGCTGAAGCTGAGCCAGACCAAGCTCACGCTGGCGCAGGTGAATGCGCACATAGCGGCCGCGCTGCCGCTGTATGCCGCCATGACCGTGCACGACACGACCGTCGTGGGCGACATCGCCTCCCCGGCGACGCTGCCGACCACACCGTCGAGCCCGCGCAAGCTGCTGTACCTGCCGAGCGGGCTGATCGCCGGCCTGGTGCTCGGAGTGGCGCTGGCTTTTGTCGCAGACCGCCGCGACAAGCGGGTGCACTCGGCACGCGACGTCGAGCGCTTCGGCGGCATGCCGACGCTGCTGTATCTCGGCGGCAAGGGCCAGCGCCCAGTCACGGGCCTGGAATCGTCGCGCTCAACCGCGGGCCAGGCGTTCAGCGAACTCGCCTATTACGTCGAGGCCGGGCTGGGCGAGGGCAGTCACGTGCTGGCCGTCGCCGCCTCCTCGCCGGGTTCGAGCGCCGGCTCGGTCGCGGTCAACCTCGCCGCCGCCCTGTCGAGGGCGGCCGACCAGACGGTGCTGATCTGCGGCGACCTGCACGGGACGACGGTGCCGGAGATGCTCGGCGCCGGCCGCGCGCGCGGTCTGTCTGAGGTGCTCACCGGCGCGGCAGAGCCGGGCGATGTGCTCTTCCCCCCGGCCGACCTGCCCAGGCTCAGGGTCATCACCCCCGGCTTCGAGGTCGCCAGGGCCACCTCAGCCATCGCGCAGTCGGCGATGAAGCACGTCATCGACGAACTGCTCGACGAGGCCAGATACGTGATCATCGAAATCCAGTCGGTCGGCGAGAACGCCGACACCTTCAGTCTGGCCCGCTTCGCCGAGGCGGCGATCGTGGCCGTGGAGGTCGGGCGATCGCGACCCCGCGACATTGCCGACTGCGCGACGCGGCTCGGCAGGCTGGGGGCGAAGGTGCTCGGCACCGCGATTCTCCCGGCCGCGCCGATTTCCCGTCGAGCCAAGAGCGCCGCCAGTAGCCCCGAGCCCCCCGCCGAGCCGCCGCAGGAAAGGTCCTACATCGGCTCGATCAGTCGTTACGAGATGCATCAGGACCGGGCCACGCCCGCCGCCGCGACCGCCGCCTCACCCGCTGCCGCGCACACCGCCGCACCTGCTGCCGAACCCACCGCGAGCGCGTCGATCTGGACCGCGGGAACGCCCACAGCGTCCGGCAGCCGGCCGGATTTCACCCCGGCCACGGCCCAGCACGGCCTGCGGGAGACCATGCCGATGCCGCGGATCATGCCAGGTGAACGGGAGGGATACCCGAATCCGGCCGATCCCGCGACAGGAGACTGATCGTGGGGCAGTCACCGCGGGAACCCGCGGGCCCGATGTCGTGACCGCGACATTCGCCGTCTCCGAGGCGACGACGGTCAGGCCGGCTGGCCAGGGGCAGCCGGCGCAGCCCACGCGCCTGCGTTCGCTGCTCCGCGGGCCGGCCTGGCCGGTGACGTTCCTGATTGTCGGGTACCCGATCTGGTGGGCCCTGGGCATCGCCGACTTCATGTGGATCATTCTCGCCGTCCCGATGGTGGCCAGGATGGCCGCCTGGCGAGCGCGGCGCGACCGGCCGATCCGGGTGCCGCCGGGCTTCGGGCTCTGGCTGCTTTTCCTCGTCGTGATGGTCGCGGGGATCGCGACGATCACCTTGGTCGCGCCGGGCACGGTGCCGAGCCTGGTCTCGCGACGGGTGCTGTCCTACACCAACAGGACGGTCGGCTATTTCGGCATCACGATCCTGCTCCTCTACGCAGGGAACCTGACCGAGCGCGAGTTGCCGAGGCGGATGTTCGTCTGGATGCTCGGCCTGGCTGGCCTGTTCACCGTGATCGGCGGCGTCGCCGGCATGCTGCTGCCGCACTTCGCTTTCAGCTCGCCGTTCCTGCTGATGTTGCCCAAGAGCTTTCAGGCGAACGCGTTCATCCAGGCGTCGACCCATCCCGCGCTGACCCAGGTGCAGAACGTGCTCGGCACTCCTGGCGGCCGGCCCAAGGCACCCTTCGATTACACCAACACCTGGGGCGACTGCCTGACGATACTGCTGCCGTTCCTGGTGGCCTGGGCGTGGACGGGCACCCGGCGGCAGCGGCTGTTCACCGGCGCCGTGCTGGTGATCGCGATCGGCCCGCTGCTGTACTCACTGAACAGGGGCGCCTGGGTGGGTGCGATCCTGTCCGTCGTGTATGTCGCGGTCCGGCTCGCGGCGAGGGGCAAGATGACCATGCTCGGCGGGATCTGCGCCCTGCTCGTCGCGTCGGTGCTGCTGGTCGTCCTGACCCCGCTGAGCAGCGTGATTACGAGCAGGCTGCAGAACGGAAAGAGTAACGACCTCCGCACGCAACTGTCCGGCCTCGCCGTCACCGACGCCCTGGCGTCGCCGATCATCGGATACGGCGATACCCGGCAGGAACAGGGCAGCCCCGCCTCGATCGCGGTGGGGCCGTCGGCGAAGTGCCCGACCTGCGGCCAGCTCGCGGTGGGCAGCACGGGCCAGCTCTGGCTGCTTCTGGTCTGCGACGGCATCGTCGGCGCCGCGCTCTATCTAGCGTTCTTCGGCTATGGCCTGTGGCGTTACCGGCATGATTTCAGCCCGTTCGGGCTTGCCGCCTGGCTCGCGCTGCTGCTGTCCTTCTGGTACATGTTCTCCTACGACGCGATCGGCGCACCGCTCGGCTTTACCGTGCTCGCCTACGCCGTCCTGTGGAAGAACGACGAGCTCAGCCGGCAGGCGCGGCCGGCCGTGGCCGGCCGCCTGGCATGGCGGCCGGCGGAGCTGCCCCCGTGACTGCCGACCGGCTGAAACCGGCCGGCCAGATGGGCGAAGGGGACCTTGACCGCGAGGACTTCCTTTCCCGCACGCTGCCGCTGCCCGCGATCGACATAGCGGGCTACGAAGCTCGGCCAGCCGCGGTCTACCGGGACACGGCCCGCCAGCCCCGGGTCGACCTCGCGGCGCAGGCTGGGCAGGCCGGGCGGGCAGGGCTGGCCGGGGTGGCACGCGGCGGAGCCGTCAACCTCGCTGGTGCGGTGATCTCGGCCGCAGCGAGCGTCGGGCTCACGGTGGTCGTCACCCGTAACTTCCCTGAGGCCGTCGTCGGGACGTTCTTCGTCGCAATGTCGCTGTTCCTGATCGTCGAGGCGGTCACCAACCTCGGTGCCTATAACGGCGCGATCTACTTCATCGCCAGGCTCAGGGCGTTGAACGCCGAGCGCAGGATCCCGGCGATCGTCAGGGCGACCATCGTCCCCGTCCTGGTCTCTTCCGTCATCGGCGCGATCACCCTGATCGCGTTCGTCCACCCGCTCACCAGGCTGCTGCTGCGCAGCCAGTTCTCCACCGCCGTCAGCCCCGATCAGCTGGCAACCACCCTGCGGGTGCTCGCGGTGGCGCTGCCCTTCGCGGCACTCGCCGATACGATGCTCGGCGCGACGCGGGGCTTCCATGAGATGCGGCCCACGGTGCTCGTCGACCGGATCGGCCGGTCCACCTCGCAGTTGCTCGGCGTGGCGGTGGCCGCCGCGGCCGGAACCTCGGCCTTGCTCGCGCCGCTGTGGGCGCTGCCCTACCTCCCCGCCACGGTCATCGCCGTGCTGTGGCTGCGCCGGATCATGCGGCGGCAGCGAGCGGCCGCCGCGACGCGCCCGCCGACCAGCCAGCCGCGCGTGCCGGCCGCGGACGGATTCCGGGCGGACAACAGGCACGGCAAGCCGAACGCCAAGGGCTTCTGGAAGTTCACCGCGCCGAGGTCGCTGGCCAGCGCGGCCCAGATCATCATCCAGCGGCTGGACATCGTGCTGGTCGGCATCATGAAGGGCCCGGTCGAGGCGGCCATCTACACCGCGGCCACCAGATTCCTCGTCGCCGGCCAGCTAGGAAACGCGGCGATCAGCATGGCCGCGCAGCCGCAGCTGACGCATTTGTTCGCGATTCGCGACCGGTCGGGCGCAAACACCGTCTACCAGGTGACGACCGCCTGGCTGATCCTGCTGACCTGGCCGCTATACCTGCTGGCCGCGGTATTCGGTCCGAGCGTGCTGGGCATTTTCGGCCGCACCTATCACGCCGGCAGCACCGTCATGGTCATACTCGCGGTGACCATGCTGTTCGCGACCGCGTGCGGGCAGGTGGACATGGTGCTGATCACCACCGGGCGGAGTAGCTGGAGCCTGTACAACGGCCTGCTGGCCATGGGCGTCAACCTCAGCGTCGACCTGGTGCTGATCCCGCGCCTGGGCATCACCGGCGCGGCGATCGGGTGGGCAGCGGCGATCGGCATCACCAACCTCGTTCCGCTCGTTCAGGTAGCGGCTGCTGCCAAGGTGCATCCGTTCGGCCGCGGAATGGCCGCCGCCTGCGCGCTGACGCTGCTGAGCTTCGCCGCGATCCCGCTCGGGCTCCGCGCGATCGCAGGCCCCGGCGCGTCCGTCTCGATCGCCGCCGTGGCCCTGGGCTGCGCGGTCATGGCGCTCGGCCTGTGGGCATTGCATCCCGCGTTGCATCTGTCCGCCATGCCGGGTCTTGGCCGCCTCGCCAGGATCCCAGCGCCGGATGGGAGCGCAGCATCGTAGCCTCAGCGCGCGGCATCTTGGCGAGATCGTTGACGGGATCGCTCCGGCTCGCTCGGCCGGCAACGATATGGTCCCTACGGTAGGAAGGGTTCTTACGCAATGAGCTCGTATCTGGTAGCGCTGATCTGGCCGGTCGGCATGGTCGCTATCTTCGGAGCGGCTTACCTCGCTACTCGCGGTGAGCACCGCCCGACCGGTGAAAGCGCGCCAAGCCGGGAGGCCGGGCGGCACCAAAGCCGCCGAGCACCGGCGGGGTCGGCGCTCGCCGAGGTGGCGGCTGGCTCTGGGCGGTTCGCGGTCGTCGCTGCAGTCGGCGCCGTCGTGGCCTTCGGCGTGATGTCGCTGCTCGGGTTGCTGGTCGTCCACCACGGCCTGGCCATCGACAAGCCGATCTTCACCTGGGTCACCGGCCATCGGGTACATGCGGCGGCCGCGGCAATGAAACGGCTGACGAAGATCGGCGATACCTGGACCACCTGGGGAGCGGCGGCCGCGGCCGCCGTTTGCCTCGCGGTGTCGTCGCGTGAGCGGCGCTGGCTAGCTCCGGTTGCCCTGGCCGTGCTGATCGTGGGTGACCACTTCACGACGCTCGCCCTTCGCCATGAGTTCCATCGGCTCGGGCCGCCCACCAGTCCGCTCGGAACCTATCCCTCCGGCGGCGCCGACCGGTGCATCGTCTTCTACGGGCTGATCGCCTACCTGCTGTGGCGCGAGTTCAGCGGTCGGCGCGCGACCGCGATCTGGGCCGCCGCCGCCGTCGCGGCGCTCGGTTTCAACGAGGCCTACAGCCGGGTCTACCTCGGGCTGCACTGGTTCACCGACGCGCTCAGCGGCCTGCTCTACGGAGGGCTGCTGCTCGCCGGCTTCATCACCGCGACCCGCCTCGTGGCGGGCCGCCCGCTCTCGTCGCACGCCAGCGTCCAGGCACCCGCGCTTCGTGCCGGGATGTCACCCGCGGAGGACCCCATCGCATGACCCACCGCAAGAAGCGGCACCTGAGCCGGGGGCGCGCGGCCGCGTTCGCCGCGGCCATCCTCGCGACCGGCATCATCGCGGCTTATGCCACGGCCCTGGCCAGCCACGGGAGGACGGCCGCCGACCCGCTGACGCCGACCAGCTTCCGGTCCGCCTCGACGCCGCACTCGCCGTCGCCACGCAATGGCTCGCCGGGCACTGGCTCACCAGCCGCCGGCAGCGCCGCTGCCAGCCTGATCCCGGCTTCGGGCGCCTACCTCGGCGCGTACGTCCAGCCCGCGCTCTACACCCCGTCGGCCGAGATCGCCGCGGTGCGCTCGTTCCAGCGGACGGTAGGCGGGCCAATCGCCCTGGTGCACACCTACCATCCATGGGACGACCCGTTCCCCGACGCCGCCGACCGGCACTTCGTGCACGCCGGCAAGGTTCTGCTGCTGACCTGGTCAGGCACGCCGGACACCAGGAAGATCATCGCGGGTGACTACGACGCGGAGATCCGGGCAAGGGCGGAGGCGGTGAAGCAGCTCGGCAGCCCGATCCTGATGGAGTTCCGGCACGAGATGGACCGGCCGAACCTGCAGTGGGCCGTGCACGGTCCGAAGAACTTCATCGCTGCCTGGGATCACATCAGGGCGATCTTCTCCCGCGTCGGTGCGACGAACGTCGGCTGGGTCTGGTGCCCGACCGGATGGGGCTTCAAAGACGGCAGGGCCGAGCCCTTCTACCCGGGAAACAACGAGGTCGACTGGGTCTGCGCCGACGTCTACTCCGTGTCCACCAACGAGCCGCTGCAGGTGGCCGCTCAGCCTTTCCTGAAATGGGCCAGGACCACACATAAGCCCGTCCTGATTGGCGAGTTCGGCGTCGATGGCGCGCCGGTGCCGCTGGCGACCTGGCTGCTCGCGGCGGGGGCGCTGGCCCGGATGGATCCGCAGATCAAGGGCATGGCGTACTTCGACGCGAACGGGGCCGACAGCCAGGGCCGCCCGTTCCAGTACTGGCTCGGCGGCAACGGGACCGCGCTGAACGTTTTCCGTCAGCTGCGCAGGTCGAGCACCTTCCGGCCAGTATCTCGGGGCGAGCCAGTGACGACGCCCAGGCCCAGTCGGCCGAGCCAGGACCGGGCCGACTACCTGCGCGAGATCTGCGACCTGCTCTGGCCTCCGCCCGCCACGACCATGCTCACCGGGTCGCGCCGGCCGACCCGCAGCGGGCCCGCCGACAGCGAGATGATCGTGCTGCCTGGCATAGCTGCCCCTCGGCTTGGTGGTGCCGAGGGAGCGCCGCGCGAGTGCCGTCGCCGTCCGCAGGTATGGCGAGCCGGGCTCGCTCCGCAGCCGCCTGGCCACCAGGGCGCTGTCGGCAGCGCTGGCCACCGGCGCGGGCGCCATCCTGCTGCGCGACCGCCTGGTCGTGCATGGTCCCTCAGGCGCACAGACCATCGAGACGTACCTGAGTTCCGTGCTCGGCCAGCGGGTCATGGTGAGCATCCATCTCGGCGCCGCTCGCGCCAACCGCAAGCCGGTGCTGCAGTTGCTCACCCCGGCCGGCGACACGATCGGGTTCGCGAAGATCGGCATCAGCCCGCTCACCACGGCACTCGTGCGCGCCGAGCACGCGGCGCTCGAGCAGTTGAGCCAGGCCGGCCTGTCCAGCCTGGCGGTGCCGCAGGTACTCGACAGCGGGCGCTGGCAAGACCTGGAGGTGCTGGTGCTCGGCGCGCTGCCGGTCTGGCACAAGCGCGTCCCGCTGCGGCCCGGCCAGCTCGAAGCGGCCATGGCGGAAGTAGCTCGAGCGCGAGGCGTACGGCGCTCGGCGCTCGGCGCCAGCGAATACTGGCGGCGGCTGGCCTCGCGCCTGGACGACGCCGGTGAGGGCGCCGAGCAGGACGCCCTCCGCGCCGCGCTCGCCAAATTCGGCGCCAGCGCGGGAAGCACGGTGCTCGGTTTCGGCGCCTGCCACGGGGACTGGACGCCGTGGAACATGGCGAACACCCGCGGCGGCCTGCTGGTCTGGGACTGGGAGCGGTTCACGGTCGGGGCGCCGGTTGGCTTCGACGCGCTGCACTACTGGCTGCAGGCCAGGGTCGTCGATCATAAGCGCGACCCGGAGCAGACGGCCACCGACTGCGTCGGGCAGGCTCCCGCGCTGCTCGCCCCGCTCGGTGTGACACGAGCCGAGGCCACGCCGACGGTGCTGGCCTACCTGGCGGACCTGGCGGTACGTTACCTGTCAGACCGGCAGGAGCAGGCGGGGGCACGCCTGGGCGCGCCGCGCCGGTGGCTGATCCCGGCGCTGCTGGCCGGCCTCGACGGCCTTTAGCGGGGCCGCCGCTCCGTCATCCGCACCAGAAAGGTAGTTGGCCATCTCACGTTCTGTCGCACCGCCCGCCAAGCGTGCCGCGCACCTCATCTCGGTGACCGCTGGCCGGGTGACCAGCCCGGCCAGGATGCTCCCGGGCTTCCTGATCATCGGAGCCCAGCGCTGCGGCACCACCTCGATGTACCGCACGCTCAGCCAGCATCCCGGCGTGCTCAAGGCCGTGCTGCACAAGGGCGTGCACTATTTCGACATGAATTACGACCGCGGCCCAAGCTGGTACCGGGCGCATTTCCCGCTCCGCGCGGCCGGGCGCAGAGCCGCACGGGCCGCCGGATCCGTGGCGCTGACGTTCGAGTCAAGCCCGTACTACATGTTCCATCCGCTGGCCGCGGACCGGATCGCCCGCGACCTGCCCGAGGTCAAGCTGCTCGTGCTGGTCCGCGACCCGGTGGAGCGGGCCTATTCCGCGCATGCTCATGAGCTCGCCAGAGGATTCGAGACCGAGCTATTCCCGCGCGCGCTCGAGCTGGAGGACGAGCGCCTGCGCGGCGAGGCCGATCGCATGACGCAGGACCCTGGCTACCTCAGCCATAGCTATCAGCACCACGCTTACCTGGCTCGCGGCCGCTACGCCGAGCAACTCGACCGGCTGGAGGGCATCTTCGGCACCGACCGCCTGCACGTCATCGACAGCGGCGACTTCTTCACCGAACCCGAGCCGGTTTACGACGCGGTGCTCGGATTCCTCGGCCTTCGCCGGCTCGGCTATCCCGAATTCGAACGGCACAATGCCAGGCCGAGATCGCCGATGCCGCCGTCGCTGCGCACCGAGCTCGACGATTACTTCCTGCCGTTCGACGAGAAGCTGAGCCGCTGGCTTGTCCGGCCGCCAAGCTGGCGCCGGTGACCAGCCAGGCACGGCTCAGGCGGCGGGCCGCTCCGCTGCCGCGCTGCCCGCGGCGCCATCGATCACGCCGCGGCGCCGCTGCCTGAGGCTGCCTGCCAGCAGCCGGACCGCGAACGGCAGGTCGTCGACCAGGTACCTGCGCGCCAGCCGACGCGGTTCGCTGATCAGCCGGTAGAACCATTCCAGGCCGACCCGCTGCATCCAGCCAGGCGCCCGCCGCACCGTTCCGCCCGCGAACAAGATCGCTGCCCCGCAGCCCAGGAACCAGGTACCCGGCAGGCCCGTGGCGAGCCTGGCGATCAGTTGCTCCTGCTTGGGGAAGCCGAGGCCGACGAAGACGATCTTCGGCTGGGCGGCCGCGAGCGCGGCTCGCATCTCCTCGACGTCGTCCGCCACCGCATCGAACCTGGCAGGCGGCGACCACGCCCCGGCGACACCGATGCCCGGGTAGCGCTCGGCGATGCCGCGGGCGGCCAGTTCGGCGGCGCCCGGCTGGCCGTCGGCTCCTGGCAGCCCGCCGATCAGGTAGACCGGCCAGGAGTTGGCCGCGGCGACCTCCGACAGCGCGAAGATGAGGTCCGCGCCGGTGATCCGTTCGCTCAGTGGCCGGCCCGCCAGCCGCGCGGCCCAGACCAGCGGCATCCCGTCGGCGACGACGATCGTCGCCGCAGCCACGAGGCCGCGGCTGACCGGATCGCGGCCGGCGAGGCGGCAGATGTCGACGTTGGGCGTCACGATCGTGCCGCCTTGCCCGCGTCCGATCGCATCGGTTACCTGCGCGATCAGCTGCGTGCCCGTGATGACGTCGAAGTCCAGCCCGCCAACCCTGACCCGGTCGCTCACGGTCAGATCCCGTGCCCGCGGGCGTGCAGGATACCGAGCACGCGTTCGCCGGAGATCAAGCCGAACGCGACGGCCACCGCGAACGGGATCCGCCGCTCGCGCCAGTTGCGGCGCAGCGCCCGGCCGGCCCAGCGCAGCGACTCAGCTCGCCTGCCCAGGCAGCCGTAGGCGAAGGCGATCTGGGCATACACTCGCGCGGCGCCTACCCGGTCGGCTGGCGATGTCGCGATGCCGGTCGAGCATCCACAGCAGGCTCTGGGCCTTGGTCTCCCACCGCCTGGAGTAATGCGAGCCCGCCCCCCACGCCACCTGAACGAGCGGCTGGTCGACGTTCACCAGCGGGTGCCTCCTGGCCGCGCGAAGGGCCAGGTCCCAGTCCTCGTTCTGGCCGCCGGGGATGTCCTCGTCGAGCAGCCCGATCCCGTCGATCAGCGCCGCCCTGCTGGCCAGGTACGTGGACGAGTGCACCATGACCATCCGCGACCTGCAGCAGGTCGGCGTAGCGTGACCGTGCTGCTGCCCGCCAGCCTCGGCGTCGATGAGTCCCCGAACAGTACCGAGATGCCGCAGCTGGCGAACTCGGCCTCCGGCACCGCGCGCAGCGCGGTGACCTGAGCGCGCAGCTTGCCCGGCAGCCACTGGTCGTCGTCGTCGCAGAAGGCGACCAGGTCCGTGTCCAGCGCCAGGATGCCGGAGTTGCGCGCGCCGGCCAGGCCGGGTTTGTGATCGTTGGCCAGCACCCGCACTCGGTCACTCTCGGCCAGGCTCGCGTCCGCGGGGCTCTGGTCGAAGACCACGACGACCTCGAGCCGCCCAGGGTAGTCCTGCGCGAGTACGGATTCGATTGCCTCCCGCACCTGCACCGGCCGGTCATGGGTCGGGATCACGACGCCGACGGACGGCCAGTCGCTCACGCCGCCCGCCCGAGGTAGCCGTAGTGGCTGAGCAGCGGCAATGTCATCGTGGTGACCGCGCGCCGGTGACCGCCGGGCATGGCGTCACGCCACCGCTCGTCGCCGCGGATGGTGACCTCGCCGGTCGAGAATCGCATCGGATTCCCCGACGCGGTGTGCGCCTCGTGCAGCATCGCGGTGCGGGAATCACCGTCGGTGCCAAGGAAGCCGAGCGTGCTCTCGTCCGCGCGCAGGCCCGCGAAGCCGGCCAGCAGCCGCACGGTCTGCTCGGGCGAGCGGACCAGGTCCTCGTAGCGAACCCGCAGCACCGGGGTTCCGCGCCGCGCGAGCAGCTGCAGCGCGAAGTTCTCGGAATTCCAGTGCCCGGCCGCGCGAACCGGCCGGTAGGTAGTCATGTAGCTCTCGCCCCCGGCGTCCGGCCTGGCCACGCGGGTCGTCCAGGAGTAGGCCACGGCCCGGCTGTCTCTGACCAGGTGGATGACGCGCAGGTCGACCTCTGGGCGCCGGGCCAGGCAGAACGCCAGGGATGCGTGCTTGCTCGAGTCGATCAGCGTGTCGCTGCCGGTCACATCGGCGACGGCCCCGTAGACCTTCAGGTAGTAGTCCGTGTACTCGGTCAAGCCCTGCCGCATCCGGGCAGGCAGTTCGGCGGCCGCCAGCCGCGGGATGAAGCGGGTGCGGTCGATCGATGCCCTCAACTCGGCGATCCGCTGCACATTCATGTTGTCCCAGCCGTCGAACGGCGGCCTTGCCGACCTGTGACCAGAAATCGCAGGTGCCGAACTCCGCGCCGCAGCCACAGCGTTCGTTCTCGACGACTCCGCGCTGCCACATGTGCACGGTCTCGCCGAGTGCGCTGACGCCGGGAAGTTCGGCGAGCAACCGCTCGAGCAGCGTGCTGCCGCTTCGCCCTAGACCGCCGAGATAGACGACTCGAAGACCTTCGCGCACCCCTGCCCCGCCTGCGTCAGGTGGCTCACGGCCCCCTGAGGCGACTGACGACCTGTGGCAAGTCAGGGAGCAAGTGATCCACTAGGTAACTTCGGTGGGTACAGAGTAGTCGATGCACGCTACGTATAGTGAAGGACCATCATGATCGCCCGCGGCGTGTCAAGCGCTGACTAGCGCCCGTCAGGATGCGTTTAGCCTGGTTACGGCGCTTAGGTCGGCATCGGAAGCCAGGATCGGGTTAGTACGGCAGGAAGCAGATCCCCGACAGGCCCTGCACTCCGTCACACATCTGGCTGGTCGCGAAATTGTCGCTGCCGATCCACAGGCCGGCCTTCGTGGTCAGCATGTCGTCGGCGCCCAGCCCCCGGTCCCTGGTGTAGAGCGAGGTTCCCTGGCCGTTCACGAGGAGCATGCCGGTGGCCGGGTTGAGTGCCTCGATGCCAGGGGCGGCGATCGCGCCGGGTCCCTGCGTGTTGCACCCGTTCGGATTCTGCGAATAGCGCTCATGGCCCGCGAAATACGCGCCGCTGGCGTCCGCCGCGGCCGAGTACAGGGAATCGCAGCCCGTGTAGTTCAGCCACTTGAAGGTGGCGGTGCGGCCCGAGGTGAACGCCGAGGCGGTGTCGCACATGCCTCTGAGCGGGAAGCCTGACATGCGGTTCCACGGCCGGAAGCCCGTGCTGGCCAGGTAGACGGTCCGGTCATCTGGCGACCAGGCTCCTGACTTGATGTAGAACGGCTCGCGGGCCGAGCAGTTGTAGAAGTAGCCCCTCGGCGGGTAGCCCCTGCTGCCGTCGAACCGCGACGAGGTCCACCGCGTCAGCGTCGCCCGCGGCCTGCTGGCGAGGTTCAGCATGAAGACCTGCTGCCGCCGCTTGCCACCCACCGAGGTGAAATCTCCCTCGACCAGATCCAACTTGCCGCTGTGGCTGATCTGCTGGTTATAGATCCTGGTGGAGTTCGGGACCGCGCCCGGGAACTTGTAGCTGCCGGAGATGCGCAGCGCCAGGAACCGGTCGTTCCGGCCGGTCGTCGGGTTCAGGCTGGTCATGTACGGATCGGCGGAACCGCCGTTGATCGCGGTGAAGAAGCCGCCGGCAAGCACATGGCCCTGGTAGCTGGCCAGCGTCTCGACTTCCTTGTTCGCCGAATGCCGGAAGCTGGTGACCAGGCCGCCTGGCCGCGGCGGTGCGGACCTCAGCGATCCGGTTGGCCCGGCGGCCACGGACGCGGCTGAAGTTGCCGCCAATGTAAGCGTCCGCGCAATGCCCCCGGTTGAAGGTGATGGAGTCGACCACGCCGTTGACGTTGGGATTCCACGAGGTGATGGTGAACGGCGCCGTCGCGCTGAAGCTGAAGGCGTTGTTGCGCGTGAAGGTCTCGCTGCCCTCCTGGACGGTCGAGAAACTGCCGACCGCGTACATGACGCCGCCGCACTGGACAAGCTGCCTGATCTGCTCGGTGTGCGGGGTACCGAGCGGAAAGTGCGGGGTCCCGGTGGCGGGCTGCACGCCCACCGTGGCCGGGGTAGCCGTTCCGCCCTGGCTGATCGCCGCCTGCCCGGCCGGACCGGGCAGCGCCAGGGCCAGCGGGGCGATCACGCCAATTCCGCCGGCAATGGCAACGGACGAAAGGCGACGATTCATGCGCTAACCGTACCTTCCTGAGCTTCCTCCACAGCGACGAACGGCCTAAGTCCGGCTATGGCGCGGCGCGCCCCTGAGCCCGGCTACGGCGTGGCGTCCCGCAAGCCCGGCCGGCCGGGAGCGAATCATCTTCCGGTCACGACGGATCGGTGATCATGGCGGCGCCGACCGTGGCGCTCGTGGCTTCGTCGATCAGGATCAGCCCGCCAGTCACCCGGTTCCGCGCGTAGGGATCGCAGAAGATCGGCTGCGTGAGCCGCAGGGCGACCCGGCCGATCTCGTTCAGCCCGAGTCGGTCCGCGGACTCGTCCCTGTGCAGCGAGTTGATATCAAGGCGGTAGCCGATGTCGCGCACGATCGCCTTGACCGTCCGCGTCGTGTGCTTGACGATCAGCCTGCTGCCCTCGGTCAGCACCGGGGCGTCAGCCATCCACGACACCATCACCTGCACGTCCTGCGTGACGTGCGGCTGGTTATGCGGCCGGCAGATCATGTCGCCGCGGGAGATATCGAGATCGTCCTCGAGCAGCAGGGTCACCGACATCGGCGGGAATGCCTCGTCGACCGGTCCGGTGGCGGTGTCGATCCGCTTGATCGTGGTGGTCAGCCCGGACGGCATGTGCATGACCTCGTCGCCTGGCTTGAGAATGCCGCCGGCCACCTGTCCCGCGTAACCCCGGTAGTCGTGCAGGTCAGGATCGGTGGCCTGGTGTGGCCTGATCACGTACTGCACGGGGAACCTGACGTCGATCAGGTTCCGGTCCGACGCGATGTGCACGTGCTCCAGGTGGTGCAGCAGCGACGGCCCGTCGTACCAGGGCATGTTGAGCGAGCGCTCGACGACGTTGTCGCCGTGCAGCGCGGAGATCGGGATGAACGTCAGGTCGCCGATCTCAAGCTTGCTGGCGAATGCCGTGAACTCCTCCACGATCTGCTCGAAGGCCGCCGACTCGTACCCGACGAGGTCCATCTTGTTGACCGCGAGCACCAGGTGCGGCACCCGCAGCAAGGTGGTGAGGAAGGCGTGCCGCCTGCTCTGCTCGGTGAGCCCGTTCCGCGCGTCGACCAGGACGATCGCCAGGTCCGCCGTAGACGCCCCGGTGACCATGTTGCGCGTGTACTGGATGTGGCCAGGGGTGTCGGCGATGATGAACTTGCGCCGCGGGGTGGCGAAATAGCGGTAGGCGACGTCGATGGTGATCCCCTGCTCGCGCTCGGCGCGCAGGCCGTCGGTCAGCAAGGCGAGGTTCGTGTACTCCTCGCCCCGCTCCCTGCTGGTCCGTTCCACCGAGGCCAACTGGTCCTCGAAGATCGCCTTCGAGTCGAACAGCAGCCGCCCGATCAGGGTTGACTTGCCGTCATCCACCGAGCCGGCCGTCGCCAGCCGAAGGATGTCCATGACGCGGTCCCCTTCTGGTGCTCCCGTGCCGCGCCGCGCGCCGTCCTGGGCTGTGCGCTCCGTCGGTTCGAGGTCGGATGCCATCAGAAGTAGCCTTCCTTCTTCCTGTCCTCCATAGCTGCCTCGCTCGCCCGGTCATCGGCGCGCGTCTGCCCGCGCTCGGTGATCCGGGTGGCGGCGATCTCGATGATCACCTCGTCGAGCGTGGCCGCCGAAGACTCGACCGCCCCCGTGCAGCTGATATCGCCGACGGTCCGGTACCTGACCATGGTCTCGTACGCGGTCTCCTGGTCGGACCTGCTGGCGTAGGGATGGTCGGCGAGCAGGATGCCGTCACGCTCGAAGACCGAACGCCGGTGCGCGAAGTAGATCGACGGGATCTCGAGTCCCTCCCTGGCGATGTAGTGCCAGATGTCGAGCTCGGTCCAGTTCGACAGCGGGAAGACCCTGATGTGCTCACCCCGGTGAATCCTGGTGTTGTACAGGCTCCACAGTTCGGGTCGCTGGTTCTTCGGGTCCCACTGCCCGAACTCGTCGCGGAAGGAGAACACTCGCTCCTTCGCCCTGGCCTTCTCCTCGTCCCTGCGGGCGCCGCCGAAGACCGCGTCGAAGCGATGCTCGGAGATCGCGTCGAGCAAGGTGGTGGTCTGCAGCCTGTTCCTGCTGGCCCAACGGCCGGTCTCCTCGACCACCCGGCCCGCGTCGATCGACTCCTGCACGGAGGCGATGATCAGCCGCACGCCGAGCTCGTCCGACCTGCGGTCCCTGAACTCGAGCACCTCGTCGAAGTTGTGGCCGGTGTCGATGTGCATGACGGGGAACGGGATCCTGGCCGGCCGGAACGCCCGCTCGGCAAGCGCGAGCATCACGATCGAATCCTTGCCGCCGGAGAAGAGCAGCACGGGCCGCTCGAACTCGGAGGCGACCTCCCTCATCACGTGAATCGACTCAGACTCGAGCACGTCGAGCTGCGAGAGCTGGTAATCAGATCGTGAAACTGTCATGTGGCGAACTCCGGGTTGGGTGAACTCGGGGCCCCGCCCTGAGCGCGACCGGGTCTTGGCCGTGCTACTGGCTCTGCTGCACCGACTTGATCGCGTCGAGCAGCCGGCCGGCAATCGGGACGGGACAGATTAGGATATCCGGCATCCATGGCTGCTCGGAGTTGTAGCGCAGATTTGAGCCGTCGATCCTCGAGGTATGCAGGCCGGCGGCCCTGGCCACGGCCACCGGGGCGGCCGAATCCCATTCGTACTGACCTCCGCTGTGCACGTAGGCATCCACCTCGCCGGTGATGACGGAGGCTGCCTTGGCTCCGGCAGAGCCAAGCGGCACAAGCTCTGCTCCAAGTTGCACCGCCAGCCGCTGCACGAACTCGGGCGGCCGCGACCTGCTCACCACGAGCCGCAGGGCGGCTCCTGGGGCCGCCGACGGCGGGGTCGGGGGCGGCTCGGCGGTCGACAGGACCGCCTCCTGAGCGGGCAGGGCGACGGCCCCGGCAACGAGGTCGCCGCGCTCCCACAGGGCGACGTGCACGGCCCAGTCGACCCTGCCCTCCTCGCCGAACTCCCTGGTGCCGTCGAGCGGGTCGATGATCCACACCCGGTCGGCTGCCAGCCGGGCCGGGTCGTCGACGGCTTCCTCGGACAGGACCGAGTCATGCGGCCGTGCCCTGGCGAGCTCGTTCGCGAGGTATTCCTGTGAGCCTAGGTCGCCCGCGCGCCTGAGGTCGTCGGCCGTCGACCCGGACGCCCGCAGCTTGAGCAGGCGCTCGCCGGCCGCGACGGCTAGATCGCGGGCAAGGCAGTCGTCATCGGGAAATGCCACGTACGCTCCAATTGGGTGCTGACCGGCAGCCGGGGCCAGCCCCGGCACGACCCTTAGGCCGCCCGGCCGGGTGCTGCCGCTCGGCCGCGAAGCTCAGTATGCGCCTGAACCACGGACGACCGCCGCGCAAGTTTTCCATAGGATCTGCAGGTCGAGCATGAACGACCAGTTCTCCACGTACCGCAGGTCGAGGCGAACCGACTCGTCCCAGGAAAGGTCCGCCCGGCCATTCACCTGCCACAGACCGGTCATGCCTGGCTTGACCGCCAGCCTGCGCCTTACATGGTCACCATACATGGCTGCCTCTTCCGGCAGCGCGGGTCGCGGGCCGACCAGTGACATATCCCCGTTCAGCACATTCACGAGCTGAGGCAGCTCGTCGAGCGAATAGCGGCGCAGCCAGCTGCCCGCCCTGGTGATCCGCGGGTCCTTCCTGATCTTGAACAGCGGGCCCTGCTGCTGGTTGTGGACGCTGAGGTCGGCCTTTCGCGATTCGGCGTCGGTCACCATCGTACGGAACTTGTAGACCGAGAAGTTGTGGCCGTCCTTGCCGACCCTGGTCTGCCTGAACAGCGCGGGTCCGCCATCGTCCAGCGTGATGACCAGTGCGAGCAGCGCGAGCAGCGGAAACGCGACGATCAGCCCGGCCAGCGCGAGTAGCTTGTCGAACGCCGCCTTGATGATCCGGCGCATGCCGCTGAACTCGGGATGGTCCATGTGCAGCAGCGGCAGCCCGGCCACCGGCCTGATCGTCGTCCGCGGTCCCGCCACGTCCAGCAGCGCGGGAGCCACGCACAGGTCGGTCCCGGTCTTCTCCAGGTCCCACGCCAGCCTTCGCAGCCGGTCGCCGGCCATCTCGGGGCAGGCCAGCACCGCGACCGTGTCGGCGTCGAAGCGGCTGACCACGTCGGCAACGCCGTCCAGGTTGCCGACAACGGGAACGCCCGCGATCACGCCCGCCTCGGTAGCGCCGGCCACGCAGGCGGCAACGACCGACAGGCCGTGGTAGGTCTCCTTGCGCAGCATCTCCGCGATGTCACGGACCACGGGCGCGTACCCGACGACGACGACCTTGCGCATGCACTCGCCCTTGGCGCGGACCCGGTGCAGCCGCTTGCGCAGCGCGTACCTGACGGTCAGGTCGAACAGCGTCACGGTCGGCATCGCGATGACCACGTAGCCTCTGGCCAGATCGGCCTTGCTCGCGAAGGACACGAAGGCTACCGCCGCGGTCAGGAAGACCCCCGCGTTGAGCACCCGGCGGAACTCGTCGGTGCCCACGCCGATGAACCTGGAGTCGTAGCCGCCGGCGATCAGCACCGTGCCGAGCCATACGAACGGCAAAGCCAGGCTCGCTGCCAGGTACGGGGCAGGCCGGGTGCCAGCGGACTCGAACCGCAGTTGATAGGCAAGCAGCCCGGCGGTCAGTCCGCAGAGGCCGTCCGCCACGGCGGCCTGGCGGATGTAAGCCGAGGTCCAGGACGCCGATCGGAAAGCGGCAGCCCTGCCGTCGAACCCTCGCGTGCGGCTACCCGCGGTGACAGCCGTCTGGCCCAACACCTGGCTCCCTCCACGCCGACTTTTCTGACAGTGACCGGCGGCATAGCCCCGGAGGTTTGCCAGGCGTTAACCGAGCAGTACAACAGAAGTTAGACGCATAAGCCTAGGGAGCAGTTGACACATCTCGGCCAAGAGCGAGCCATCCCCTTGTAAATTATGTCGGAATGAGTCGGCCAGAAAGGCTTATTTTCGTAACAATAGGATGTTGATCTTGGTTCGCCGGCCGCGGCCTCAGGTCGTCACCCGCGCCTCGCGCGCACTCCCGCCGTCCCCGAGAGTTAACCTGGCCGGCCGATCGTCCCTGTTATGTCCACCGCCCTCGCCCTCTCCCAGTGACACAAAGTGACATTGGATCCGCTCCAGTGCGTACGCCAGGCCGGGCGCGGGCCCAAGGGGGCCCCGGGCCGGGCGGGGGAGTTAGCGGGGCGGCGGGCCGAGGCTGTGGATCTCGTTCTGGGCGGCCGCGAGGCCGGACCGCAGCAGTGCCTCCACCGCGTCTGCGGCGAGTTCGATAGTCAGCGGCAGTTCCTTGCGCTCGGCCGGGCCGAAGTTGGTCAGGACGAAGTCCGCCGGGTCTTGGCGACCCGCGGGCCTGCCGATGCCGATTCGCACCCGGTGGTACTCGCGGGTGCCGAGGGCACGCGTCACCGAACGCAGGCCGTTGTGCCCGTTGTCGCCGCCGCCGAGTTTCAGCCTGACGGTGCCGAACGGCAGGTCAAGTTCGTCGTGCAGGACGACCATCCGCTCCGGCGGGATCTTGTAGAAGGCCGCGAGGGCGGTGATCGGCGGCCCCGACACGTTCATGAAGGTCATCGGCTTCGCCACGAGCACGGGAAGGTCAGCCAGCCGTCCCGTGGCCACCTGCGTGCGGGACCTGTCCCGCTTGAAGCCCGAGCCGATCCGGTCGGCTAGCACCTCGGCGACCATGAAGCCCGCGTTGTGCCTGTTGCCGGCGTAGCCGGGTCCCGGATTCCCGAGCCCGGCCACCAGCCATCGCCCATCGGCCATCAGGTCAGCCTTACCGCCGTCGGCCGGCCGGGCCGCGCGGCGGGGCCAGCGCACGATCCCGGCCCGCGGTAGCCGCTCGGGCTACTCGGACGCCGACTTGGACTCGGCCGCCTCGGCTCCGCCGTCGCCCTCGCGTGCGGGCGCGCCCTCGCCGACCGCCTCGGGAACCTCGGCTGCCTCGGCCTCGGCCACCACGCCGAGCTCGGCCTCGAGCTGCGCCGCAGTCGGAGCCGGGATGACGTGCAGGACGAGAATCTCCGGCTCGACCGCCAGCGTGACGCCGTCCGGCAGAACCAGGTCGCCGGCGTGCACAGACGCGCCGACATCCATGCCCTCGACGCTCACCTCGATGCCCGGCGGGATACTGGTCGCATCGGCTTCGACCGTGATCTGGACGAGCTGCTGGTCGAGCAGGCCGTCCGGCGCGATCTCACCGGTGATGGTGAGCGGGATGTCGACGGTGACCTTCTCGCCGTGGCGGACCAGGATCAGGTCGACGTGCTCCACCGTGCCCCTGATCGGGTCGCGCTGGATCGCCTTGGGCAGCGCAAGCTCGCTGCCATTGGACAGGCCGTCCAGCCTGATCAGGACGTTCGCGGTGCGCAGGGCAAGCAGGACGTCGTGGCCGGGCAGGCTGACGTGCCGCGGCTGCGTGCCGTGGCCGTACAGGACCGCGGGGACCCGGCCGGCCCGGCGCTCGCGCCTGGCGGCACCCTTGCCGAACTCGGTGCGCGGCGTTGCGGCGATATGAACCTCGGGCACGGTGCCACTCCTCAGCAGGTACTGCCCGGTGACGGGCAGAAGAATTCGCAGCGATTCTAGCCGACATTCGGGGTTGCCCGGACGTCCGCGGACCTGCCGAGCCCCGCGCTCCGCAAGGAGCACCCCGCTCCCGGCAAAGAACACCCGGCTCCGACCGGCCGAACTCAGCTCTGGCCGTCGAACAAGCTCGTCACCGAGCCCTCCGAGTAGACCTCGGTGATGGCCCTGGCGATCAGCGGTGCGATCGACAGCACCGTTAGCTTATCGAACTGCTTCTCCGGCGGGACCGGCAGCGTATTGGTGATGATGACTTCGCTGACCGCCGAGTTCTTCAGCAGGTCGACCGCGGGGCCGGACAGCACCCCGTGCGTCGCGGTCACGATCACCTGAGCCGCGCCCTGCTCGAACAGGATCTCCGAGGCGTTCGCGATCGTGGCACCGGTGTCGATCATGTCATCCACCAGGATGCAGGTCCGGCCGGCGACTTGTCCGACGACCTCGAGCACCCTGACCTTGTTGGCCACATCCGGGTCGCGGCGCTTGTGGATGATCGCGAGCGGGCAGCCGAGCCGGTCGGTCCACCGCTCGCAGACCCTGACCCGCCCGGCATCCGGGGCCACGACCGTGACTTGCGAGAGATCGAGCTTGGCCTCCAGGTAGGAGGCCAGGGTCGGGAGCGCGAACAGGTGGTCGACCGGACCGTCGAAGAATCCCTGGATCTGGGCCGTGTGCAGGTCGACGGCCATCAGGCGGTGCGCGCCCGCGGTAAGGAACAGGTCGGCCATCAGCCGGGCCGACACCGGCTCCCGGCCCCTGCTCTTCTTATCCTGCCTGGCATAGCCGAAGAACGGCGCCACGACAGTGATCCGGTTCGCGGACGCCCGCTTCAGGGCGTCGACCATGATCAGCTGCTCCATGATCCACTTGTTGATCGGCGCGGTGTGGCTCTGCAGCACGAAGGCGTCGCAGCCCCTGACCGACTTGAGGAAGCGCACGAAGATCTCGCCGTTGGCGAAGTCGAACGAGGTCGTGGGCGTCGGCTCGATCCCGAGGTAATCGGCGATCTCCAGGCCTAGCTCGGGGTAGGCCCGGCCGGAGAACAGCATCATCTTCTTGCCAGCTGGCCCGGTACCGCCCGTCACTTGACCTGCTCTTTCACTAGGTGCGCGAATGGCCCCACCTGCACTCCGCCGCCGATGACGGCGAACTCGCAGACGGACTGGATCACGGTGGCTCCCGGCCCGACCACGGTGTCGCGCAACAGGCACCCAGGCCCGACCTTAGCCCCAGCCGCGACGCTCGTGCTGCCCTCGAGCTGGGTTCCCGGCCCGATCCAGGCGCCAGGAGCCAGATCTACACTCAGGTCAAGCCACGTCGTCGCCGGGTCGGCGATGCTTACCCCGGCCCGCATTTTCGCCTCGATCAGCCGGGAGTTCAGCACCCGGTTGGCGTGCGCGAGCTGGGCGAGGTCGTTGACGCCCCGAACCTCTTCCGCATCGTCACACGTCACGGTCGCCACCGGGTATCCGTCGCAGCGCAGGACGGAGACGGCATCGGTGAGATACTCCTCGCCCTGGGCGTTGTCGGTCCTGACACGCTTCACCGCGTCGGCGAGCAGTTCGCCGTCGAAGGCGTACATCCCGGTGTTGATCTCGTCGATCGCGCGCTCGTCCGGGGTGGCGTCCGCGTGCTCGACGATGCCGGCGAATCCGCCCTTGGCGTCCCTGAGGATCCTGCCGTATCCCGCCGGGTCGCCTACCCGGGTGGTCAGGACCGCGGCGGCCGCACCTGACCCGGCCCGCTCGCTGATCAGCCTGGCGAGGGTCGCGCCCGTGAGCAGCGGGGTATCGGCATAGGTCACGACCACGGTGCCCTTGATCGGGCCGACGGTCTCCAGCGCCACCCTGACCGCGTGCCCGGTACCGCCGATGTAATCCTGCACCACGATCGCCGCGCCGGGTACCTGCTCCCGCGCATGCGCGGCCACCCGGTCGCCGTCGTGGCCGACGACCACGATCAGCTGGTCGGGCGCAAGTTCGACCGCGGCAGCCAGGCAGTGCCCGAGCATCGTCTGCCCGCATACCCGGTGCAGCACCTTCGGTATAGGCGACTTCATCCGCGTGCCCTCGCCGGCCGCGAGCACGATCACGGCGGCCGGACCTGATGCACTCACTCGGCTCGGCTCCTCGATGTAGCTGCGGATTGTCAGTCCGGGCGCTGACCAGGCACCACATTCCCCCCGACGGGAGCAGAATACCTCCCGCCGTCGCGGCCCGTGGCCAGCGCCCGGGTCGGGGCTGCGGGAGACTGGCAGGGTGACCCGCTGGGTGCTTCATGTCGACCTCGACCAGTTCATCGCGGCCGTCGAGGTGCTTCGCAGGCCGGAATTGCGCGGCAAGCCGATCGTGGTCGGCGGGGACGGCGACCCGGCCAAGCGGGGCGTGGTGAGCACCGCGTCCTACGAGGCGCGCGAACACGGGGTGCACTCGGGGCTGCCGCTGCGGACCGCACTGCGGCGCTGCCCGGACGCCGTGTTCTTGCCGGTCGACAAGGCAGCCTATGACGCCGCGTCGGCGGTGGTGATGGCGACGCTACGGCGGCTCGACGCCGTGGTCGAGGTGATGGGCTGGGACGAGGCGTTCCTTGCCGCCGAGACCGACGACCCGGAGTCGTTGGCCAAAAAAATCCAGGACATGGTGCGCGAGGCAACCAGCCTCGAGTGCTCGGTCGGCATCGGGCAGAACAAGCTCCAGGCCAAGGTCGCCACCGGCTTCGGCAAGCCGGCCGGCGTGTTCGTGATCACCAGCCAGACCTGGCCGCAGCTGCTCGGCCCCCGGCCGACCGACGCGCTGTGGGGGGTCGGGTCGAAGACCGCGCGCAAGCTCGCCGCCCTCGGGATCTTGACGGTCTCCGACCTGGCCGCCGCCGACCATCGCGAGCTTGCCAGGCGGTTCGGCCCGACCATCGGGCCGTGGCTGGTCCAGCTAGCTCGCGGCATCGACCTCTCGCAGGTGACCGCCGAGCCGTACGTCCCGCGCGGCCACGGCCATGACGTCACCTACCAGCAGAACATCACCGATTGGGAGCAGGTCAGGGCCGAGGTGGGCCGGATCGCCCGCAAGGTCGCCGACGACATCGCGGCCGACGGCGGCCGGCGGCGCGGATCGTGGTGAAGGTCCGCTTCGCGCCGTTCTTCACCCGGACGCATGGCCGCGCGCTGGCCGAGCCGACCGGAGATCCCGGGCTGATCGAGGCGGCCGCGCTGGCCGCCCTGGACAGCTTCACCCGGCACGACCCGGTGCGCCTGCTCGGCGTTCGCGCGGAGTTCGCGGAACCCTAGCAGCGTTTCCGCAGATTGTCTGTGCCTCGTACTAGTGTTCTAATATGACTAACAAACTCCCCTTACCACTGTTGCGCGAGCGAGCCATCTCGCTCCGGCGGGCCGGCAAGTCCCGGCGCGAGATCCAGGAGATTCTGCAGATCCGGAGCAACGGGACGCTCAACGAGATCCTGCGCGGCGAGCCGCCGCAGCCCTGGACCAGGCGCCCGAACGCCAAGGACGACGTCCGGGCCAAGGCCAGAGAGCTGCGAGAGCGGGGGCTGGCTTACCAGCAGATCGCCACCGAGCTCGGCGTCTCCAAGAGCTCGGTCTCGCTGTGGGTGCGCGACCTGCCCCGGCCCGAGCGCCTGAGCTATGAGGAGTGCGCCAAGCGCAGGGATGTGGCCGTGGCCGGCCTACTGGGCCGCGAACGGCCGCGTCGAGCGAAGCGGCAAGGCGAGGCAGTCCGCGCCGATGCGCAGGACAGCATCGGGCCGCTCACGGCCCGGGAGATCCTCATTGCCGGCGCGATCGCCTACTGGTGCGAGGGCGCTAAGAGCAAGCCATACCGTCGCGCAGATCGCGTCATCTTCATCAACAGCGATCCGCTGGCTGATCAGGTTCTTCCTCGATTTCCTGACGGCTGGCAGTCTCCCAGAGCCAGCTTGCCTTCCGGCTCAGCATCCACGAGAGCGCGGACGTGGCCGAGCGCCCAGGAGTTCTGGCTGCGGGTCACTCGGGCGGACCCGGCCAGTTCCGCCGCGCCGAACCTCAAGCGCCACAATCCGCGAACAGTCCGGATGAACACCGGTCGAGGACTACCGCGGCTGCCTGCGGGTAGAGGTGCTGCGCAGCCGCAGCCTGTACCGGCAGATCGAGGGGTGGTGCGACGCGGTCATGGCGAGCGCCGTGATGATGCTGTTCCCGAGTCGACCTGGTTAGGCCGCTGCTCGGTATCGTGAGGACTGACCCGCAGATGCCCACAAGCTGCACGGCTAGACGGCGTAGGGTAATTGGCAGACCGACCACACTGTAGCACGCGGTTGTCATGGTTCGAGCCAGGCGCCGGAACTGCCGAAGCGACTTAGCCGTGACGCGGGAACCTTGGCCTGCCGACACGAGACCACGATCCCGCAATCTCCGCCCTGCCGGCCCGGCGCGCGCGCATGGTCCGCCGCCGACCGGGCAGTTGCGTCGAAGACCACAACACTGACGGCCAGAAATCTGTCGGATATCTCTCTAGTCGGCCAAGCAGAACCTACGGTACCGTAAGCTACGGTTACGTAAGCGTATTCGCCCGGCCCATGACCTCGGTTATGCGGATCGCTCTTCCCGACCGGACCCCGTCAAGCCCGTAAGGAACCGTGATGACCGCAACGACCGACGTTACCGTCGCGCCCAGCGCAGCAGTGGAACCGGCCACCGCCGGCCGCCAGGGCCCGTTGGCCGAACTCGAAGAAGAGCCCAGGAGCAACGCCGAGCGGGTCGCGATCGCGATTTTCACCGGCGTCCCGATGCTCGCGCTGATTGCCGCCGTACCGGTGGCCTGGATCTGGGGCCTGCTGAACTGGCAGACCGTCGTGATCGGAATCGCCTTCTACGGGTTCTCCGGGCTCGGAATCGCCATGGGATTCCACCGCTACTTCACGCACGGGTCGTTCAAGGCGAGCCGTGCGTTCAAGATCATGCTCGGAGTCGCGGGCTCGATGGCCGTCGAGGGCCCGATCCTTGACTGGGTCTCCGACCACCGCAGGCACCACAAGTACAGCGACAAGGAGGGCGACCCGCACTCGCCCTGGCGGTTCGGCGACGACTGGAAGGCCCTCACCAAGGGCATGGTCTGGGCGCACATGGGCTGGCTGTTCGACCGGGACGTCACCTCGCACCAGAAGTTCTCCCCCGACTGGATGGCCGACGACGACATCATGGCCGTGCACAAGTGGTTCCCCGGGCTCGTCGCGGTCACCCTGCTTGCCCCGGCGCTGATCGGCGGCCTGTGGACCATGTCCTGGCAGGGCGCGCTGATCGCGTTCTTCTGGGCCAGCCTGGTGCGGATCTCGTTCCTGCATCACGTCACCTGGTCGATCAACTCGATCTGCCACACCTTCGGCAAGCGTGAGTTCGAGGCACGGGACAAGTCCATGAACGTGGCCTGGCTCGCGGTCCTTTCGTTCGGCGAGTCGTGGCACAACCTGCACCACGCGGACCCGACCTGCGCCAGGCACGGCGTCTTCAAGGGCCAGATCGACATCGCCGCGCGGGGCATTTGGCTGGCCGAGAAGTTCGGCTGGGTTAGCGCAGTCAGGTGGCCAGATGAGGTCCGGCTGTGCGGCAAGAAGGTGGGCTCGGTTCGCGAGCTCGGCTCGATGACCAAGCGGCCCGCGGCGGCGCCAATTAGCTCCTAGCCCGCCGATGACTGCATGATGGGGCAGTGACCAGCACAACCCCAGCGTCCGGACGCAAGCGAATGACCGGCAAGGAACGGCGCGAGCAACTGCTCGACATCGGCCGCCGCCTGTTCGCGGAGCGCGGCCTGGACGGCACCTCCATCGAGGAGATCGCCGCCCGGGCAGGCGTCTCCAAGCCGGTCGTTTACGAGCACTTCGGCGGCAAGGAGGGCCTCTACGCGGTGGTGGTCGACCGCGAGGTCGACCGGTTCCTGGCGATGGCGACCGGACTGCTGCACGGCGAGGACACCATGGAGAAGTTCGAGGCCGCCGCGGTCGCGCTGCTCCGCTACATCGAGGACAATGCCGACGGCTTCCGGATCCTGGTGCGCGACTCCAATCCGGCCTCGGGATCCGGCACGTTCGCCAGCCTGATCAGCGACATCGCCAGCCAGGTCGAGTACCTGCTGGCCGACGTGCTCAAACTACGCGGGTATGACCCGAAGCTGGCGCCCGTCTACTCCCAGATGCTGGTCGGGATGGTGGCGTTCGCCGGCCAGTGGTGGCTCGATGTGCGCAAGCCCAAGCTCGAGGAAATGGCGGCGCACCTGGTCAACCTGGCCTGGAACGGCCTGTCGCAGCTTGACAAGAAGCCGAAGATCTCGCCGGCGGCCCTGAAACGGCTCAACGAGGGCTCGTAACGCCGTCCGGCGCGCGGCCACCCTGGCGCCGCGCCGCCCGGGCACCCTGGGGCCGCGCCGCGCGGGCGGCCTGGGCCACCACGAAGACGCGGCGGAACGGCAGCACCGTCCCGTAGGTCTGCCTGGGATACTCCGCCCTCAGCAGTGCGGCGTAGCTGGCCATGAACTCCGCCAACTGGGCCGGGTCGAGCGCCGCGATCACCGGCCGCAGGCCGGTGCCCTGATACCAGCGCAGCACGGCATCATCGCCCGGCAGAACGTGCAGGTAGGTGGTCTCCCAGGCGTCGGTGTCGCAGCCACGGGCGGCAAGCAGATCCAGGTAGACCGCCGGGTCGGCGGCTTGCCTGTTGAAGGCCACATCCTTGAGCGGTGCCCGCCAGCGGTCGGTGCTCGCTAGCTCGCGCAACAGCCGGTGGGCAGGCTCGTCGTAGTTGCCAGGAACCGCGAAGGCCAGCCAGCCGCCGTCGGCTAGCTGGCTCACCCAGCGGCTCACCAGGTGCTCGTGCTCGGGAATCCACTGCAGCATCGCGTTCGAGACGATCACGTCGGCCGGCCTGTCCGGCTGCCAGTCCCTGACATCGGCAAGCTGGAATGCCAGGCGCGGCCCCGGCTCGCCAGCGGACTGACCGGCCGGGCCGGTAGTCTGGCCGGCCGCGCGAGCCGCCTGGCTGGCGAGGAGGGCGGCGGCAGCGATCATCTCGGCCGAGCTGTCTACGCCGAGCACCTCGGCGCCTGGCCAGCGCCGGCACAGATCGGCGGTCAGCTCGCCAGGACCGCAGCCCAGGTCCACGACGAAGGCCGGGTCGTCGGCACCGATCCGGTCGATCAGCTCATAGAACGGCCGCGACCGCTCCGCGCCGAACTGGCGGTACTTGCCGGGGTCCCACATGCGCCACCCCATTATCTTGACATCAAGATTCCTCTGCACCTCCGTTGTACCCGGCACTAAGTCTCGATGTCAAGAGATATGCTGCTCGGATGGAGCAGGCAGCCGCCGATGCCGGGCCGCGCGACGAGGTCGACGACCTCGTCGCTGGCTGGCGCGCGGAACGGCCTGACCTTGACCTCGAGCCGCTTCAGGTGCTGAGCCGGGTCTCGCGGCTCGCCAGGCATCTGGACCGGGCCAGGCGCGCGGCGTTCGCCGCGCACGGCCTGGAGACCTGGGAGTTCGACGTCCTTTCTGCCTTGCGGCGACAGGGTGCGCCGTACCAGCTCAGCCCGGGCTCGCTGCTCCACGCGACGCTAGTCACCTCGGGAACAATGACCAACCGGATCGACCGGCTGACCGAGGGCGCTCTAGTCAGTCGGCTTCCCGACCCGCATGACAAGCGCGGCGTCCTGGTCCAGTTGACCGACCGCGGCCGCGAGGTCGCCGATGCCGCCCTGGCCGATCTGCTCGACCAGGAGCGCGAACTGCTCGCCGGGCTGGACGCCAGCGACCGCGACCGGCTTGCCTCGCTGCTCAGGCTGCTGCTGAGCCCGTTCGATACGCATGCGGCGCCGTAGCGCCGGCTGGCTGGCGGCCCCGGTCTTGCTGGCTGCCGTACTCGCCGTGGGCGGCTGCACGCAGCCGGCCTCTGGCCCGCCGGGATCAGGGCAGCCAGGATCACCACAGCTAGGATCAGGCCAGCCAGGATCACGCCAGCACGGCCGGCAGATTCCCGGCGCGTCCGGGCGGGCGGACTCGCGGCTGGCCGCCGTCCGCCGCGGCCTGAACAGCGCCGCAGGCGGGCGGGCCTATTACCTCGCACTCGGCGACTCGCTCTCCCGCGGCATCCAGCCGACCGCAACGGGCCGTGACGAGCCGACAGCGCGCGGCTACCCGGACCTGCTGGCGGCCAAGCTGACCGGGACGATCGCGCATCTGCGCCTGGTCAAACTCGGCTGCTCGGGCGAGACGACCACGACAATGATCCACGGCGGGATCTGCCGCTACCCGGCCGGCAGCCAACTCGCGCAGGCGGCCGCGTTCCTGCGCTCGCACCGGGGCAGCACCGCGCTGGTGACGATCGACATCGGCGCCAACGACCCCAACTCCTGCATCATCGGCGCCGCTCCGAGCGCGATCTTCTCCTGCCTGACGCGCCGGGTGCCGACGATCAAGCGGAACCTCGGCACCATACTCGCGGCGCTCAGGTCGGCAGCCGGGCGCCGGGTCCTGATCGTGGGGATGACCTACTACGTGCCCGAACTCGGGCTCTGGCGGTCAGGCCGGACCGGCCGCCAGATCGGCATGCTGACCGACGGTTTCGCCGCGGGCATGAACCGGCTGCTGACCGGGCGTTACCACCGGTACGGCGCCAGGGTGGCCGACGTCTACGGCGCCTTCCGCAGCCTGGACTTCGGCGGCGTGAGGCCGACCAGCGCGGCCCCGGCCTGGCCGCCGCCACCGAACGTGACCGTGATCTGCTCGCTCACCTGGATGTGCGCACGGCCGCCCAGGGGGCCCAACGAGCACGCCAACGATGCGGGTTACCGCGTCATCACCCGGGCGTTCTGGCGGGCCATCGCGGGCTGAGTGCCTGGCCGGTACGGCGCTAGCCTGGGCATGGTCAGCGGGGGGTTTGCTCAGCCCGGCGCGGGCTCAGCCGGCGCGATTCACCGGGCGGGAGTCAGCCAGGCAGCACTCAGCCGGGCGTGCCCGGCTGAGCCGAGATCGTGGCGATGTGCTTCGCGGTGCAGGCGCTGCCGACCGCCCCGCACGACCCGCCCGCCGTCGTGGTGACGGCCACGGCGGTCACGCGATCGCCGGCGGTGCCGCTCTCCAGCCTGACGACCAACTGCCTAGTGACCGGCGCCTGCCGGCCGAGCAGGGTGCCCAGATTCCAGCTGACCGTCTGCCCGACCACCGTGCCACCGGCCGCGTTGATGATGCGTTCGCCAGGCGGAACCGTGATGCTCGCGATCACGCCCTGGGCCACGCTGCCGCTGGTCCGGTCACCGACCCCGACCGCGTAGGCGATGTCCGAGCCGACCTGCGGTCGCGAGTCATCGCTGCGCAGCGTGGTGCTGAGCTGGGCGGCGCCAGGCGGGTTGGTTGGCCGGGTGAAGGTCTGGCTGTACAGGACGCTGCCGTAGGCGCAGGTCGCCTTGGAATTCGGCGCGAAGGCAGGACCGCACAGCAACTGCACCCTCAGGCTGTGCTGCGCGGCGCTGTACGACCCGACCAGGATGCCCGGATGCACGATGTGGAAGATCGACTGCGGATCGAAGCTCGCTGGATCGACCTGACCCGCTCCGCCGCCGCCGTTGGTGATGTTCACCAGCCCGTCGATCGGCTTGAACACCTCTTCCCAGTGGATGTGATGGTCGACGTTGAGCACGTACTTGCCGTACGGATTGCCCGCTGACGGGCTGTACTTCATGGCCAGGCTGTCGATCGCGGCCCGCAGGTCGGTATCGACGTCGAATTCGACGCTGCTGTAGGGCGGCCGGTGCCCGTAGGTGACGACGAAGTCGATGTTCGGGTCCGCCTGGGCGCTGGCCATCAGCTGATCCGCGGCGGCCTGCCAGGCGGGGTAGACGCCCGGCCACGGCTCCGGGTAGCTGATGAAGAGAACGTGGCCGGCCTGGAACCATCCCCAGTCGTTGCCCTGGCACGTGTTCGTGGCCGAGCCGGTCTCCTTGCCGCAGCCGGGATTGGTGACCTGGGTCGCGGTGTCGGATGGGACAGCCTGGCCGTTGGTGACGAAGCTGCGGCCCTTGTAGTTGAGCAGGCTGTCCTCCGGCGTCCCCGGCGGCGGCGTCATGCCCTCATCGCTGTTCGGCTGCGCGTACTCATGGTTGCCCCAGACGGGCTCGAACGCCGCGCCGGCCGACCAGACCTGCTGATCGACGTAGTACCGGTGGACGGCCCCCTTGCCGCACTCGTTCGCGTAGCTGATGTCGCCGCCGTGCGTCACGAATGCGGGACTCTGCGCCGCCACGAGATCCTGCGTCCGCGCCATCCACGGCTCGCATGCCGTCGTGCCGGTGTCACCGATATCGGCCCAGGTGAAATCCCCACTGGGAATGGTCTGGAAGGTATGGTCGGCGCCATTGGGTCCGATTTTATAATGATAGGTGGTCCCCGGCTCCAGGCCGGTGATTTCCACCTGGCGAAACGGGCCGGCGCTGTCCACGGGCGTTACCGGCGAATTGCCTGCCTCGGCCATCTTTCCGTAGGACGCGTCGAGGCCGTAGTAGATGTCCTGCTCCTGGCCCCGCCAGTCGAACCAGACGCTGTCCGGCGTGTCCCCGAAGGAATAGTGAATCTCGGTGACTGAATCTGCCGCCTGCGCCAGGTCGGCACGGGCGCGAAACGTCCCGCCGCCCACCGCCAGGACGACGGCCATGAGTGCAAGCGGGCGAGCCAGGAACGCGCGCGTCACGAGCATCTACTTCCCCCCTCGACCGCCGCTGCGGGTAAATCCGAGTGGTTTCAGCGGGCGGTCGATCCATCTCCCTGCGCAACTCACGCGACAGGAAGGAACGAAGCCTATACCCGGCAGGAGGTCAGGGCGCTCGGCTGCCTACCTCGAGGTCACCTCGGCGAGCATGCCATTCGCCTGTCTATCTCGAGGTCACCTCGGCAAGCAGCAGCCAGCGGTCCTCCATCGCGGCCTTCTCGGCCTGGAGCGCGCGCAACTCCTCGCCGAGTTCGAGCAGCCGGGCATAGTCGGCCGCCGCTTCCGCGAGCGACTCGTGCAGTTCGGATTCCCGCCCCATCAGGCGTGCGAGCTGCCGGTCGAGCCTCGCCAGCTCCTTCCTTGCCTCGCGCAGTTCGCCCGCGGACAAGCTGCCCGCGGACTCGCCGCCTGCTGGCTGGCCGCCCGCTGACTGGCCGGCGGCTGACTGGCCGCGCGCGGGGACAGCGGGCCGTGCCGCGACCGGCGCAGGGGGCGCGCCCGGCTTGCCGGCCGTTCCGGCGTCCAGCCGCTCGAGGTATTCATCCACCCCGCCCGGCAGGAATATGAGCCTGGCGCCGACCAACGCCAGCACGTAGTCGGTGACCCGCTCGAGGAAGTACCGGTCGTGGCTGACCACCACGATCGAGCCGCCGAAGCCGTCGAGCAGGTCCTCCAGTTCGGTCAGCGTGTCGATGTCCAGGTCGTTGGTCGGCTCGTCGAGCAGCAGCACGTTGGGCTCGGCCATCAGCAGCATCTGAAGCTGCAGCCGGCGACGCTCGCCGCCGGACAGATCCGCGACGGGCGTCCACTGCCGGTCGCCGCGCAGGCCGAGCCGCTCGAGTAGCTGGCCGGCCGACAGTTCCCGCTTGCCGATCTGGACCGAGCCGCGCACCTGCTGCGCCGCCTCGAGCGCCCGCAGGCCGGGCTCGACCGGCACCGGCTCCTGGGTCAGGTAGCCGATCCGCACCGTCTTGCCGGTGACCACGTTGCCTGCCGCGGCCAGGCCGGCGTTGACGCTGGCGAGCACGTTCAGCAGCGTGGTCTTGCCGCTCCCGTTGACGCCGACCACGCCGACCCGGTCACCAGGGCCGAGCTGCCAGGTGACGTGATCGAGCAGGGTTACCTCACCCGCCACGACGGTCATGTCGGACAGCTCGATCACCGTCTTGCCGAGCCTGGCGGCGGCCAGCTTGGACAGCTCGACGCCGTCCCTGGCGGCGGGCTCGTCCGCGATCAGCGCGGTCGCGGCGTCGATCCGGAACCTGGGCTTGCTGGTCCTGGCCGGCGGCCCGCGCTGCAGCCACGCGAGCTCCTTACGGAGCAGGTTGCGCCTGCGCTGGTCCTGCGCCGCGGCCTGCCTGGCCCGCTCGGCCCTGGCCAGCACGTAGGCCGAGTAGCCGCCCTCGTAGGTGTGCACCTGGCCGTCGGCGACCTCCCAGGTGCGCTCGCAGACCTCGTCCAGGAACCACCGGTCGTGCGTCACCACCACGAACGCCTGGCCGTAACTGGTCAGGTATCCGGCCAGCCATCTGATCGCCTCGATATCCAGGTGGTTGGTCGGCTCGTCAAGCAGCAACAGGTCGTGAGTTCCGCGCAGCAGAGCCGCGAGCGCGACCCGCCTGCGCTCGCCGCCGGAGAGCCGCTCGGTCTGCGCGTCGATCTCAATCCCGGTCAGCAGCGCCGCAAGCAACCCGCGGCTCCTGGCGTCCGCGGCCCATTCGTGCTCGGGAAGCGTCCCGAACACGACCTCCCGCACTGTTCCCGCGAGCTGCTCGGCCTGCGGCAGGTACCCGATCCTGGCGTCACGCGTCCGGGTCGATCGTCCCGAGCTGAGGTGAACGGCGCCAGCCAGCGCGGCGAGCAGCGTCGTCTTGCCCGAGCCGTTGGCGCCGACCACGCCGATCCGGTCGCCCGCCGCGACGCCGAGAGACACCCCGTCGAGCAGCACCCTCGACCCGTAGGCCTTGACCGCGGCCTCCAGGTTGACGATGTTCACACCAGGGCGCCCGAGTTCACGCCAGGGCGCCCGATTCCACCACGCAGGCACCTGGCGCGGGGCCGGACACCTGGACGACCGCACGGCAGACACCCGCGCCGGTCACCGCGACCGCCAGGTCACGCGCGGCGGCCGCATCCGCGGCCAGGAACGCGCAGGTCGGTCCCGAACCGGACACGATGGCGCCGAGAGCGCCATGCTCCTTGCCCGCCGACAGCGCCCGGCGCAAGAGAGGCTGCAGCGACAGCGCGGCAGGCTGCAGGTCGTTGGTCAGCAACGGGCCGACCGCAGCGGGATCGCCGGACCGCAGCGCGGCCATCAGCTCGGTGCTCAGCGCCGGCGCGGGAACCACGGTCTCGCCTTCCCTGGTGCCGCGCGCGGTCCTCAGCCGGTCGCAGGCTGCGAACACGTCGGGCGTGGCCAGGCCCATCGCGCCGAAGGCGAGCACCCAGTGGTAGGTGCCTGCCACCAGCGCCGTGGTCAGCCGCTCGCCCCGGCCGAGGCCCACGGCCGTGCCGCCGGTCAGCGCGAACGGTACGTCGCTGCCGATCTTGGCGCCCACGTCAGCCAACTCGGAGCCGGTGAGGCCGGCCCGCCAGAGCTCGTTGCAGGCGACCAGCGCCGCCGCCGCGTCCGCACTGCCGCCGGCCAGCCCGGCCGCGACCGGTATCCGCTTGCGGATCTCGATCTTGACCCCGCCCGCGCCCTTGCCGCGCCGGCCGGTCGCCCTGGCGAGCGCGACCGCGGCCCGGACGGCGAGGTTGGCCGGGCCGAGCGGGACGGCAGGCCCGCCCTCGCCGCTCACCGAGACGCTGGTCCGGTCGGCCTTAGTGACGGTGACCTCGTCGTAGAGCGAGACCGCATGGAACACCGTGACCAGCTCGTGGTACCCGTCGTCGCGCAGCGGACCGACCGAGAGCTGCAGGTTCACCTTGGCAGGCACCCGGGCGGTGACGGAGCCGGCTGGACCGTCGAGTTGTGTCACGTGCATCACGATTCGATGATCGTACGCGCTTTGGCGGCGGCCTCGGCAATCTGGATGTACTGCGCCACGCCGATCGCCTCGCCGCGCAGCGAAGGATCGACCCCCGCCTCCCGCAGCACCTTCTCGGCGTTCTGGGCCGAGCCGGCCCAGGCGGCCAGCGCGGACCTGAGCGTCTTGCGCCGCTGCGCGAAGGCGGCGTCCACAACGGCGAACACGGCCGACCGGCCGACGGCCAACACGGCCGCCCGGCCGACGGCGGACCCGCCCAGCGGATCGTCTTGCCCGCCGCCGGCCTCACCGCCGGGCGCGCCGCCGGGCGCGCTGCCCGGCGGCCACCGGGTGAACTCGACCAGCGCCGAGTCCACGTTCGGCACCGGCCAGAACACGCTCCTGGAGACCGGGCCGGCCCGACGGGCGGTCCCGTACCAGGCGAGCTTGACCGACGGGACGCCGTAGGTCCTGCTGCCCGGCGGGGCGCACATCCGGTCGGCCACCTCGGCCTGCACCATGACCAGTGCTCGGCTGACCGAGGGCAGCACCTCGAGCAGGTGCAGGACGACCGGCACCGCGACGTTGTAGGGCAGGTTCGCGACCAGCGTCGTGGGGGCATCCCCGGCCGGCGGCCCGGTCAGGCTGAGCGCGTCGGCGGTAACCACGCTCAGCCTGGCGGCCAGCGCGGGTGCGCGGTCCGCGACGGTCACCGGCAGCTCCGCGGCCAGCACGGGGTCCACCTCGACCGCGACCACCCGCCGTGCGGCCTCGAGCAGCCCGAGCGTGAGCGAGCCGAGGCCCGGTCCGACCTCGATGACCACGTCCGCCTGGCGGAGTCCGGCCAGTGCCACGATGCGCCTGATCGTGCCCTGGTCGATGACGAAGTTCTGGCCGAGCCGCTTGGCCGGCCTGATCCCGAGCCGACTGGCGATCCGCCTGATGTCGGCCGGTCCGAGCAGCCTGGCGGACCCGCTCATTCCGGCGGCTCTTGCCGCCACCGGCCGAAGACGCGCTCGCCGGTGGCCATCACGGCCGCGCACAGCTCGGCGACGGGCATGCCCTTCAGCTCGGCGACGGCCCGCAGTGTATGCGCGACCTGGGCGGGGGCGTTCATCCGGCCCCGGTTCGGCACCGGCGTGAGGAACGGCGCATCGGTCTCGATCAGGATCAGGTCGGCGGGCGCGACGGCCGCCGCCTCGCGCAGCGGCCCGGCGCTTGGGAACGTCACGTTCCCCGCGAAGCTCATCACGTAGCCAGCATCCGCGCACTGCTTGGCCATCTCCGCGCCGCCGGAGAAGCAATGAAAGATCACATGCTCCGGTGCGCGCTGTTGAGCCAGAATGTCGAGCACGTCGTCATGCGCGTCGCGGTCGTGGATCATCAGCGCCTTGCCCGCGGCCTTGGCGATCGCGATGTGCGCGATGAACCATTCCCGCTGCAGCCCGGGCGGCGCGCTGTCGCGGTAGTAGTCGAGTCCGGTCTCGCCGACGGCACGGACCCCGGGCAGGGCGGCCAGCCTGGCGATCTCGGCGAGCGCCGCGTCCCGGCCGGCCGCGTCCGCGCGCGCGGTCTCGTTCGGGTGGATGGCGACGGCCGCGTACACGCCGTCGTGGCCCGCCGCGCAGTCGGCGGCCCATCGCGATGACTCCACGTCGCAGCCGACCGTGACCACGTGACCGACGCCGGCGTCGCGGGCGGCCGCCAGCACGGCCTCGACCGGCCAGGGCAGCAGGTCCAGGTGCGTGTGCGCGTCAAACGCAGGCCCGGGCAGCGGCTCAGGCTGCGCGGCGGGCGGCGCATTCATGATCGGCAAGCGCGCGAGCCGTTCATCCGTCCTCGGCATCGGTGTCATAACCGCCAAGCCGATTCAATTCTTCAACGACCACCGCGGGGTCGATCTTGGCGAACAGCGGAGTCGGCGCCTGCAGCGGCGTGCCCGGCGTGATCGGCGCGGACGCCCAGGCCGCCGCGCCCGAGTAGTCCCCCGTGATGACCGGATACGGCCTGCCGCCGTCCTCGTCCACCTCGTCGATCCGCGGCATGTCCGCCCAGCTGCCCTGGCCGCCGAGCATCTCGAACACGAGCTGCGAGGAGCGCGGCAGGAACGGGGTGAGCAGCGTCTTGCCGTCGTCGACTAGTTGCAGCGCGACGTGCAGGATGGTCCGCATCCGCTCGGGGTCGGTCTCGCGCAGCTTCCACGGCGCCTGGTCGGATAGGTACTTGTTGGCCTCGCTGAGCGTCCGCATGGTCTCGGTGATCGCGACCTTGAAGCGCGACCTCGACAGCGACTCGCCCACTACGCCGAACGCGGCCTGCGAGCCGGCCAGCAGCGCCCGGTCCGCGTCGGTCAGCTGGCCGGCCTCGGGGATCGAGCCGATGTTGCGGGCGGCGAACGAGACGCTGCGGTTGACCAGGTTCCCCCAGTTGGCGACGAGCTCGTCGTTGTTGCGACGGATGAACTCGCTCCAGGTGAAGTCCGTGTCCTGGTTCTCCGGGCCGGCCACGGCCACGTAGTAGCGCAGCGCGTCGACGTCGTAGCGGGCCAGGAAGTCGCGAACGTAGATCACCACGGCCCTGGACGAGGAGAACTTGCGCCCCTCCATCGTCAGGTACTCACTCGAGACCACCTCGGCGGGAAGGTTCAGCGCGCCGAGCGAGCCAGGCTTACCGCCTCTCGCGCCCGTGCCGCCGTAACCGAGCAGCATCGCGGGCCAGATCTCGGAGTGGAAGACGATGTTGTCCTTGCCCATGAAGTAATAGGCCAGCGCGTCAGGGTCCTGCCACCAGGCGCGCCAGGCGTCAGGGTCGCCCGACCGCCTGGCCCATTCGATCGAAGCCGACAGGTACCCGATCACCGCGTCGAACCAGACGTAGATCCGCTTGTCCGGCCGGTCCCGCCAGCCCTCCAGCGGGATCGGCACCCCCCAGTCCAGGTCCCTGGTGATCGCGCGGGGCTGCAAATCGCCGAGCAGGTTCAACGAGAACTTCAGCACGTTGGGCCGCCACTGGCCGCTCTTGGACTGCAGCCAGGTGCCGAGCACGTCGGCGAAGGCGGGCAGGTCGAGGAAGAACTGCTCGGTCTCGGTGAAGACCGGAGTCTCGCCGTTGATCCTGGATCTGGGGTTGATCAGGTCGACCGGGTCCAGCTGGTTCTGGCAGTTGTCGCACTGATCGCCGCGGGCCGAGTCGTAGCCGCAGATCGGGCAGGTGCCTTCGACATACCGGTCGGGCAGGGTCCGGCCGGTCGAGGGCGAGATCGCGCCGAGCGTGGACTTGGCGAAGATGTAACCGTTGTCGTACAGGCCGGTGAAGATCTCCTGGACGACCGCGTAATGGTTCTGGGTCGTG
The DNA here is from genome assembly GCA_963720595.1 of uncultured Actinomycetota bacterium. Classification (GTDB taxonomy): domain Bacteria; phylum Actinomycetota; class Actinomycetes; order Streptosporangiales; family Streptosporangiaceae; genus Chersky-822. Next base: position 671,844 of record CAVRFY010000003.1, read on the forward strand.
GTCCTGGTGAACAGGTCGTAGGACATGCCAAGACCGGTGAGGTCTTCGGCGATCACGCGGTTATAGCGGTCGGCGAGCTCGCGCGCCGTCACGCCCTCGGCGTCGGCCTGGACCTGGATCGGCGTCCCGTGCTCGTCGGTGCCGCTCACCATCAGGACCTGGTCGCCGGCCATCCGGTGGTACCTGCTGAACATGTCGCAGGGCAACCCGAAGCCGGAGACGTGCCCGATGTGCCGCGGGCCGTTCGCGTACGGCCAGGCAGGAGCGGCCAGGATGTGACGGCCCGCGCTTGCGGAGCTCGCAGTTGGGGACATGGTCTCTAGCGTAGAGCGGTGCGGCGGCTCGCGCGTCCCGCCCCGACGCCCGGCGCGGCGCCCGCGCTCAGCGTGACTTGGCCTGGACCACGGCGTCGTACACCTCGCGCCTGGGCAGTCCGGTCTGCGCGGCCACGCGGGCGATCGCCTCCTTCCGCGTGCTGCCCTCCCGTTCGGCCGCGGCGACGAGAGCCGCGGCCGACTCCGCGGTGGCAGCCGGGCGGGCACCATCGTCGTCCCTGGCGCCGCCGATCACGACGGTGATCTCGCCGAGCACTCCCGCGGCGGCCCACTGCGCCAGGTCGCCGAGCGGCCCGCGCCTGATCTCCTCGTGGGTCTTGGTCAGCTCACGGCAGACAGCCGCGGGCCGGCCGTGGCCGAACGCCGCCGCCATGTCGGCAAGCGTCCTGCCCAGCCGGCGCGGTGACTCGAAGAACACCATCGTCCGGCGCTCGCCGGCCAGGTCGGCGAGCCTGCGGGCGCGCTCGCCCGGCTTGCGTGGCGGGAACCCCTCGAAGCAGAACCTGTCGGTCGGCAGGCCGGAAACCGCGACCGCCGCGGTAACCGCCGATGGCCCGGGCAGCACAGTGACGGTGACGCCCGCCGCGATGGCCGCTCCGACCAGCCGGTAGCCGGGATCGCTGATCCCCGGCATCCCCGCGTCGCTGACCAGGAGCACGTCCTGGCCGCCGGCCAGCGCGGCGAGCAGGATCGGCACGCGGGCGGCCTCGACCTCGTCGTAGTAGGAGATCACCCGGCCGCCCGGCGTGACGCCGAGCGCCGCGGCGAGCCTGCGCAGCCGGCGGGTGTCCTCGGCGGCGATCAGCGGCGCGGCCGCCAGCGCGGCCAGCAATGAAGCCGATGCGTCCTGTATCCGGCCAATCGGGGCGGCCGCGATGATGAGCCTGCCCATGCCGCCAGCGGGCGCGGCTGCCTGGGGCTGGGCTACCTCGACCGGGTCGTCCGTTTCGCCGAATCCTGCATGCATCGCGGCCCTACGCTAACGCCAGGCAGCCTACGATGGCACCGATGAACGCTTCCGATTTCGCGCCGGCGGCCGCGGGCGCGGCCGACGCACCGGGCGGCGAGCAGTCCCGTGGCCTGCGCGACCGGCTGATGTCCCCCATGCCTGCTGCCTCGTGGTGGGGCTGGGCCGGGCCGCTGCTGGTGACCGTGTTCGGCGGGTTCCTGCGGTTCTACCGGCTTGGCTCGCCCCACGCCGTGGTTTTCGACGAGACCTACTACGTGCCCGACGCCTGGTCGATCCTGAAGCACGGCGTGGAGTTCAACCACCCGAAGAACATCAATGCCCTGCTCGTCAGCGGCAGCACGCACGTGCTCACCGGGCCCGGCGAGTACGTGGCGCACCCGCCGCTCGGCAAGGCGATGATCGCGGTCGGCGAATGGCTGTTCGGCCTGACGCCGTTCGGCTGGCGGTTCGCCGTCGCGCTGACCGGCACGCTGGCGATCCTGATGACCGCCCGGATTACCCGCCGGATGACCCGCTCCACGCTGCTCGGCTGCGTGGCCGGGCTGCTGATGGCGCTCGACGGCCTCGAGTTCGTGCTGAGCAGGACGGCGATTCTCGACATCTTCGTGATGTTCTGGGTGCTGGCCGCGTTCGGGATGCTGGTGCTCGACCGGGACGCGTCCAGATCCCGGCTAGCCGCCCTGACCGAGCATGCCCCGGCGGGCGAGATGGCGGGCGGTGGTCCGCGGCTGGGGATCAGGTGGCGGCGGGTGCTCGCCGGCGTGTTCCTCGGCTGCGCCTGCGCGTCGAAGTGGAACGGCGTCTGGTTCCTGTTCGCGTTCGGCGGCATGGCTACCGCCTGGGACATCGGCGCCCGCCGCGCGCTCGGCTACCGTGACCGGCTCGGCGGCGTGCTGCGCAGCGACATCAAGTGGCTGCCCGTCACCTTCGGCGTGATTCCGCTCGCCACGTACACGGCCGCGTGGAGCGGGTGGTTCGCCAGCAGCCAGGGCTACGGCAGGAACTGGGCCGCGACCGTCGGCAACCACACCCCGATCTGGTCGGTGCTCGATTCCTGGTATCAGTACCAGAAGTCCATGCTCGGTTTCGGCCTCGGCCTGCAGGATCACAGCGGCTACGTGTCGTACCCGTGGACCTGGATCATCCTCGGCAGGCCGGTCTCGATGTTCTCGAACTGCCTGCCGCACAACGCCTGCGGGTCGGGAGCTTCATCCACCTTGCAGGAGGTGCTGGCCATCGGCACCCCGGCTATCTGGTGGGCATCGATACTGGCCCTGATCTTCTGCGCGGCCTGGTGGGCAAGCCGCAGAGACTGGCGGGCCGGCGCAGTGCTGGTCGGGGTCGTGGCGGGCTGGGGGCCCTGGTTCTGGTTCGCCTGGCACGACCACAGGACCGAGTACTACTTCTACGCGATCGTGTTCGTGCCCTACCTGGTGATGGCGATCACCTTGTGCCTCGGCCTGATTATCGGCCAGGCCAGGGCGGCACCCGGCCGGCGGGCCACTGGCGCGGTCGTCGCCGGCGGCTACCTGCTGCTCACCCTGGCCAGCTTCGCCTACCTCTACCCGGTGCTGTCGGCGCAGGTGATCTCGTACACCGCGTGGTTCCAGCGGATGTGGTTCCGCAGCTGGATCTGACGCAGTACAGGTCTGGCCTGCGACGACGTGTGTCCTTTTGAGGTGCGGAAACGATCGCGTGATATCTTCGTTGCCTACCGTGATCGCAGTGCAGCCGACTCGGGATCCCGCCAGCTGGCCGGCCGCGACCAAGCAAGGAACGCGATGGCTCCGGAACCGCAGTCGCCGCAGGATCGGGCCGAATTCGAACAGCAGGTTCTGCCCTACCTGGACCAGCTATACCCGGCCGCCCTCCAGATGACCAGGAACGCCAGCGACGCTGAAGACCTGGTCCAGGAGACGATCACCAAGGCCTACACGGCGTTCCACCAGTTCACGCCTGGCACGAACCTGCGGGCCTGGCTGCACAGGATCCTCGCCAACACGTTCATCAACAGCTACCGGAAGAAGAAGCGCGAGCCCACGATCGCGCCCGGCCAGGACGGCTGGCATGCTGCCGGACCCGAGGTCTTCGCGCCGCTGGCGCGGTCCGCCGAGGCCGAGGCGCTCGACCGGCTCGCGGACTCCGAGGTGCTGCGGGCGCTGCGCGACCTGCCCGCGGACTTCCGCACCGCGATCTACCTGGCCGACATCGAGGGATACCCGTACCGGGAGGTCGCCCGGATCATGGGTACGCCGATCGGCACGGTGATGTCGCGGCTGCATCGCGGCCGCGAGAAGCTCCGCGCCAAGCTCACCGGATACGGGCCGCAGGGCAGATCGGCAACCGCCCTAGCCTGACGGCGCCGCCACCCGCTGCCAGATCGCGAATACGCCAGCCCGCGTGCCGCTGTCGTACGGACCGACGGCGACCAGGCGATAGGCCTCCTCTCCGGCGAGCACCCTGGTTAGCGCCGGCACGCCTGGTTCGGACGGCTTCAGGCTAGGCAGCCTGAGCAGCTCGGAGCCGATCGTGGCACCTGGGACTCGCGACGATAGGCCGCCGGGCAGCGAGAGGGTTGCCGGCCTGGCGTAGAACAGCGCAACCAGGTCATAGCCGCTGCCTCGCAGCCTGGCCAGGTAGTAGGAATCCCAGCCAGCCCGCGGTATCCCGGCGGGGTTGAGCGGCAGGCCCGTGACCGTCCAGCGCCACCACTGCTCGCCCTGGGGGGTGTAGTACTGCGCGACCCGCTTCTGGGCCGATGCGAAGATCAGCCCGCCCGCCCGGGCCGCGAGCGGCCTGATCGACGCGACGAACGACGTCGCGTCCGGCCAGCTTTGGTACGTCAGCGCCGCGAGCCGCCAGTCGGCGGTCCCCGCCAAGACCGCCGCCACCACTCCGGCAACCGTCGCGGCCGCCGCGATCCTGGTGCGGCTCCGGCCCGCCCGGGCTCCGCAGAGCCGCACGGCCGCCGTCCGGCAGCCGAAGCCGCCCGCGATCGCGGCGAACCAGATCCCGTAGGTGAGGTGCTTGTCCAGGGCCCAGGCCGTCCGCTCGTACAGTTGCGCCGCGGGCACCACTAGCGCCGCGGCGCCGAGCAGTACCAGCAGCCAGGCGCGGCGCCGTTCCTGCGTCCTGGTCGCGATCGCCGCACCCAAAAGCGCGGCCACGATGATCAGCCCCGAATACAACGCCACGCCGGCCAGGACCGTGCCGGCGCTCTGGTAGTCGTTCAGCCTGCGGTCGAGCACGCTGAACACCAGACCAGCCCAGGATCGTGACGCGGTGAGCAGCAGGCTGAAGAACGCGAGCCAGGCCGCGGCGAGCCAGACCGCGCGGTACAGGGCCCGCCTGGCCTGAAGGCCTCGCAGCCAGACGCCGAAGGCGAAGGCTATCAGGACGGGGGCGACGACGATGGCGGAGTACGCCGTCGCCGTGCCCAGGGCGAGCGCGGCCCCGCTGGCGGTCACCAGCGCACCCGCGCGGCGCCGGCTGCCGGCCTGGACGGCCTGGACGGCCAGCCAGGCCGCGAGCGCGACACCGAACACCGACATCGCGTCGTAGGTCGCGAACGCGAGCCTGAGCACTGGCTCGCTCAGCGCCCACAGGCAGGCGGCGATGATCGCCTCGGTCCGGCCGAGCAGCCGGGCCGACACGTGGTACAGCAGGATCGTGGCGCCGAGCAGGAAGGCCAGCGACAGGATCCGGGCGCCGGCCAGCCCGCCCACGCTGTCCGCGAGCGCGCCGAGCGGCGGGTAGATGACCGGCGACCCGGAGAGCACCCGCTCGCCGTAGGCCGCCGGCCAGGACGACCCGTGCAGCCAGCTTGCGATGATCACGTGACCGAGCCGCAGATAGACCGCCTCGTCGGTGAAGGCGGTGTTGCTCCAGACCAGGGTCAGCGACAACGCGGCCTGCACGGCGCAGATCGCCGTCAGCGGGTGCGACGCGATGGTCCATGCTCGCCGCCACGCGGAGTCGCCGCGGCCCGCCTGCCACGCGGGGTCTCCCCGGTCCGCCTGGCCGGTCGCGCCGGCGTTCCAGGGCGCATCCTGGTCGCCGCGACCGGCAGCAGTATGGCGCCCCATGGCGGTGGCCGGCAGCCCGGCCGATGCCTCTGAGGCCATCGATCCCCCTCAGCGGCTTCTCGCCAGCACCAATTGTTGAGGTCGTGTCTACAAGCAGCCGCGGCTGTTAGGCGGCCGGTTTCATGCGCTTAGGACCAATAGTTATCGTTTCGTAACTAACCGCTCCGGCCGCTCCGCCGAATACCTGGTGATGGACAGACAGTGCGTTCCTGCAGGTGAAGGCAACTCCATCACCATGTGTAGGCGGTGTGTAACTCAGATCACGAATCCTGCCGGGGATCCGCGGCGTCCTAGTAGTGACCAACCACGAGGGAGCTACCGCAGATGAGCACCGCGACCACCGCCCGGACCCCGCCCGCCGCCGCGGCGGACCCGGCCCGCAACGCCGACTTCGAGCAGCAGGTCCGCCCCTACCTCGGCCAGCTCTACCCCGCCGCGCTGCGGATGACCCGCAACCCCGCCGACGCCGAGGACCTGGTCCAGGACACCCTCGCCAAGGCCTACACCGCGTTCGCCCAGTACACCCCCGGCACCAACCTGCGCGCCTGGCTGCACAAGATCCTCGCCAACACCTTCATCAACAGCTACCGCAAGCGCAAGCGCGAACCCGCCATCGCCCCCGGCGCCGACCCGCACGCCGACTGGCACGCCCCCGCCGACCCGCTGCACCCCGCCGCCCGGTCCGCCGAAGCCGAAGCCCTCGACAAGATCACCGACACCGCCATCCTCAACGCGGTCCGCGACCTGCCCCCCGACTTCCGCACCGCGCTGTGGCTCGCCGACGTCGAGGGCTACCCCTACCGCGAAATCGCCGTCCTCATGGGCACCCCACTCGGCACCGTCATGTCCCGCCTGCACCGCGCCCGCGGCAAACTCCGCCACACCCTCGCCGCCCACGCCCCCGCCGCACCAGCCCTCCGCTAACGACCCCCCAAGGCGCGCCCCCAACGCGCCGCCACCCGGCCACCCCCCGCCGGGAACCCGGCTGACGGAGCCCCCGTTCCGGCCAGCCAGCACCACCCGATGCCCCGCCGGCTCCCTGCGAGTCGGCGGGGCATCGGCATGTGCTAGTGCGAGCGAACCGTGTACAGGACCACCAGCACGGACTGGATGAGCCAACTGCCGGACATGCGCATCGGGGTCAGCAGCTTGATCAGGGCGGGCGGCGGCGAACTGTCTGGCGCGAGCGGGTGCGTCCACTCGATCGTCCAGATCCGCTTCACGCCAGGCAGCCGCGACGCGACCACGGACGGCGGTGCGGCAAGCCCGCGCAAGGTTCCCGAGGGAATCGGTCCCGACAGGAGCCCGATGTCATTCAGCTTCCTGAACGGGTCTGGATAGGCCATGCCGATCACCGCGGTCTTGCGCGGCAGGTACAAGATCGCGTCACCAGGTCGCTCGCGGGCGGCCAGGACGGCCGCGATGAGGCGCAGGTCATCGGCCCGGCTGTACGGCAGCCTGACCTCGGCCTGCGGGCCGATCACCATGACGACGATGAACACGGCGAGTGCCGCCGACGGCACGAAGGAGAGCAAGTTGGCCCGTCGCCCTGACATGCGGCGCGCTATCCACCGTCGCGTCAGGACGACAAGCCAGACCAGCCCGGCCGAGGCCAGCAGGGCGAACGCGGGCACGCAGAAGAGAATGTAGCGGTCGACATAGACGGGATGCAGGAGCGAGACGGCAAGCAGCAGCGCTGGCGGCAGCACCATCCACGGCAGGCAGATGCGGGCAAGCGTCAGCTCGCGACCGCGGCGCAGGCCACGACCCGCGAAGCAGCCGAGCAGTACAAGCAGCCCGGCGACCGGTATCAGCGCCGTTGCCCCGGAGAAGTCGCGCAGCAGGCCAAGCAGGGTTTGCAGGTTCGGCGGCTGCACCCAGTCGAGCTGCGCAGATTGACGGTAGCTGTACACGAGCACCGGGCTCAGCGCTATCGCGGCCACCACGCACGCCACGAGCCAGCGCCTGAGCACGTGGGTGGTGATCGCGCCTGGCGCCGGGCTGGCCGTTGCCGGAGCGGGCGCGCCGTCCGCTGGCTTGCCCCGGCGCGCCTGCAGCAGGCTCAGGCCGTGCATGCCGCCCAGCAGCACGGCAGCGAGGTCGAAGAGCCCGGTCACCAGCAGCGCCGCGCCGTACAGCGCCCACCAGCGCCAGCTGCCGCGGGCAGCGGCAACTACCAGCAGGTAGGTCGCGAGCACGGCGAACAGCACGGTCAGGGCGTATGGCCTGCCTTCCTGCGCGTACCTCGTCGTCACGGGGAGCGCGGCCAGCAGCAGACCCGCGAGCAGGCCGACCATGGGTGCTCCCGGCAGCCCCGACGCCTGCGCCAGCCGCCGGCCTAGCGCGGCGGTCAGCCCGACGGCCAGGCACATCGCGATCAGCGACGGCACCCGCAGCGCCAACTCGGACCTGCCGAACACCGCGATCACCGGGTGCATCAGCAGGAGATACAGGGCGTGGAACGCATCCTGATGCTGAATCAGGGCGAAGATCGCGCTGACCGGACGCTGCGAGCCGGTGATCGTGTATCCCTCATCCCGCCAGAACGAGGGGACGCTGATCCGGTATCCGCCTACGACGAACTCGAGCAGCACCGGCAGTGCGACAACCAGCCAGCCAGGCAGACGGCGGGAGGCCGGTCGGTCTTCTTGCGCCCGGCCAGAATCCGGTCGCTGCCGGTCAGGGACCGCCGCAGGTTCGGACTGCAGGCCACGCATGCGAGCACCTCTCATGGGCCGGGGACGGGGCAGCTCACTGCTCGGTGCGCAGAGAACTTGCCCGCGCGGATTCTAGCCCAATTGTCTAGCCGCGCCCACCGCGTCAACGGGCGCGGGCCAGGTACAGCCGCAGGATCACGGACTGAATATGCCAGCGGCCGATGACGCGCAACCCGGTCAAGAGCCGCGTCATGCTGGCAGGCGCCGCGCTGGAGCGCGACAGGGGAACCGCCCACTGAACGGTCCAGAGCCGCCGCACGCTCCACAGCCTGGCCGTGACGACTCCTGGTCTCGCGGGCAGCCCGCGCAACGTGGCCGAGGCGACCGCCGATCGCCCGAGCCCGATGTCGCGCAGCCGCCGGAACGGAGCCGGATAAGCCACGCCGATGAGTCCGGCATCCTGCGGCAGGTACAAGACGGCATCGCCGGGCCGCTCGTGCTCCGCGATCACCGCCGCGACCTGGCGCAAGTTGTCGACCCTGGCACCTGGCTGCCTGATCTCGCGCTGCGGGCCGATCAGCGCGGCCGCGATGGCCAGAGTGAGCACAACTGACGGCGCGACGGACAGCAGGTCGGCCAGGCGGGACCCGAGCCCGCGGCCCGCCAACCCGCGCCGGGCAAGCACGGCCAGCCAGATCAGGCCCGCGGCGGTCAGGACAGCAAGCGCCGGCAGGCAGAACACGACATAGCGTTCGACGTAGATCGGGTGCGCGAGTGAGACGGCGATCAGCAGAGCGGGTGGCAGCACGAGCCAGGGCAGCGCGACCGCGGTCATGGTCATTCCGCCGCGGCGGATGCCCGGGCCCGCCAGGCAGCCCAGCACTGCGAGCGCCCCGATCACCGGGATCAGCACCCCCGCTCCAGCGAAGTCATGCGCCAGCGTGGCCACCGTCGACAGCCCCGGCCGCCGGACCCAATTCAGCTGTGCGGACTGGCCCGCGCTCAGGTAGGCGACCGGTGCGAGAAGGACCGCCGCCACCGCGCAGGCCGCGAGCCAGCGCCGGAACATGGCCGCCGTGACCGGGGCGGGCGGGCCGGCCCCGGCGGGCCGGCCGGACCCGGCGGGCGGGCCGGCCCCGGCGGGCAGGTCGGCACTGGCGCGCAGGTCGGCACTGGCGCGCAGGCCGGCTGCGGCGGTCCTGCCTGCATCGCCGCCCGCCGGCCTTCGCGCCCAGGCCAGGCTGGCACCATGCGCCGCGGCCAGCAGCACCGCGGCGAGCAGGTTGAATAGCCCGGTTAGCAGTAGCGCTGCCGCGTACATCGCCCACCACGCGGGCCGCGGCTGCTCGGCGGCCCGCACCAGGAAATACGTCGCGAGCACGGCGAAGAGCGTGGCCAGCGCGTATGGCCTAGCCTCCTGCGCGTACCTGGTCGTCAGCGGGACGGCGGTCAGCGCCAGGCCGGCGACCAGGCCGATCACGGCCGCGCCGGGCAGCCCTGAGGCGAGTGCCAGCCGCCTGCCGAGCGCGGCGGTCAGCCCGACGGCGAGGCACATCGCGATCAGCGAGGGCAGGCGCAACGTCGTGGCCGAACTGCCGCCGACCGCGATGACCGGATGCATCATCAGGTAGTAAGGCCCGTGGACGGCATCCTCGTGACCGATCATGGCCAGGATCGCGGCGACCGGGCGGCGAGAGCCCGAGATCGTCGCCGCCTCGTCCCGCCACAGCGAAGGCGCGCCGATCCGGTAACCGCCGACGATCAGCTCGGCCAGCGCGGGCACCGCCACGACGAGCCAGCCCAGGGACCGCGTGGGCCGCGGCCGGCCGGACGCAACGACGGGCCGCTGGCTGACCGGCCCCTGGCTGGCGGAGGCCTGGCGCACCGGGCCCTGGCTCACCGGGCCCGGCCGGATGCTGCGCACGCGCTATCCCCCCTGCCTAAGCGCCACCGCCGCCGAAGATCGCCTCACACGCCCTCGCCGACGCCTTGCCGTCGTCCAGCGGGCAGAACCGCGCCGTGAACGCGGCCAGCGACGCCGCGTACTTGGCCGCGACCGAATCGATGTCCGCGAGCGCGTCGACTACCTGCTCGCCGGTCGCGAGCAGCGGTCCAGGCGCCGCCGTCTCGAAATCGAAGTAGAACCCCCGCAAGTGGTCACGGTACTGCTCAAGGTCGTAGGTGAAGAAGAGCATCGGCCGCGCGGCGGGCGCGAAGTCGAACATCACCGAGGAGTAGTCGGTGATCAGCACGTCGGTTACCCGCAGCAAGTCGCCGATGTCCGGATACCCGGTCACGTCGAAGGTGAACCCAGGGATGCCAGCGGCGCCGATGCCGCCGGCCATCAGGTGGTGCCCCCTGATCAGCAAGACCCAGTCTGCGCCGAGCCGGCGGCTGGCGGCATCGGTGTCGAGCTTGAAGTCGAGCAGGTAGCGACCCGCCTCGTCGTGCTGGTCGTCCCGCCAGGTCGGGACGTACATGGCGACCCGCTTGCCGGCCGGCAGCCCGAGCCGCTGCCTAATCGCCGCGGCCGCGGCCGCAGCCGCGGCGTCGGCCGGCGCGTCCCCCGGCCTGGCCCGGCCCGCCGCCTCGACCAGTGCGTCGTTGCGCGGGTAACCGGTCTCGCAGATGTCGCCGTCGAACCTGAAGGCGCGGCGCATGATCGGCGTGCTGAACGGATTCGGCGAGAGCAGCATGTCCCACTGAGCGACATCGCCCGCCATGTAGTCGAGGTACCGGCGGCCGCTGGCCATCTTCGGCTCGCCGATGTCGTACCCGATTCGCTTCAGCGGCGTGCCGTGCCAGGTCTGCACATGCCGCTGGCCGCGTCGCTTCCGGTACGGAAGAGGCACATGGTCATTGCAGATCAGGTACCTGGACCTGGCCAGCGCGCGGAAGTAGGCACGAGTTCCGATCAGCACGGCCGTCGTCCCGTCCGGCACTGCCACGGACCAGTCGTTAATGGCCCAAGTGTTTTGCCTTGCATCGCCGCGGCGCCGCAGTTCGTCGGCGATGCCACGCGGGTTGTCGCCGCATTGCTTGCCGTGGAAGCTGCTGAACAGGATCGCATCGCGTACCGGCAGCAGCCGCTGGACCCGGTAGTAGATCTCGCGTAGCGCCAGGCGGCGGACCCTGCCGCGCTCGGTCACGCCGAGCGCCGGCCCGACGACCAGCCGCAGACTTGCCCCGCCGCTGCCGCCGGCCTCGCAGCGGTAGATCTTGCGGCCGATCCTGGCCGGGCGGCCGTCCACGGCCACGGGGCCCGGATCGACCGGCCCGCCCGCGCCGCGCAGCGTGATCTCCCACCGGCCGTCGCGAAGCGGCCGCCGGTCGCCGAACGCCGCCATCGCGCCGACCGGGATGGCGGCACTGAAGCCGCCGCCGGCCGTTGCGGCCCTGACCACGCGGGTGTCCCAGCCGTCAAGCTGGCGAAGGACGACCTCACAGCCGTCTGCCGCGACCTCCGGCAGCCTGCCACGCAGGACGAGCATCCCGTCGGGTCCCCACGATTGCCCGGCCGCCGTGGACTCGGCCGCGGGCGTTTCTATCGCCGCGATCCCGGTCGGTGCGGGCCGGGGCGCCTGGTCCTGGCGGAGCCGCAACTCGAGCCGCCCGCCCGTCCACGCCGCGCCGAGCCGGAGCCCGGGCGCGATCTCGCGGGTACCGGGATCGGCCGGCGGCGGCCCCGCGACGTTGAGCCTGGCCGGGCGCCACACACCGCGGCCGCGCACGAGCATGTAGCAGTCCCAGGTGCCGGTGAGCCAGCGCCGTCCGGCGCGCAGCAGCCGGGTGCTGATGTCGGCGCTGAAACCCGACCAGTCGTAGCTGTAGCGTTCCTGCCGGGATGCGGCGGTCACGTCGGGGCGGCGCACCGACCTGGCCGGCAGCACCAACGGCGGTCGGCGCCGGCCGCGCGGGACCAGCACGAGCAGCTTGGTGGCGTGCCGCCGCTTGCCGACGTCGACGGAAGGCACGTGCGCCCAGCCTTCGATTCGCAGCGCTCCCGGCTGCCAGTTGATCGCGTCGACCCCGACGTACGGATCTAGTTCGCGCCAGTGCGGCCTGAAGACCCGAGCCGGGATGGCAAGCTCCCGGTCGCCGCGCAGCGGCAGGTCGGCATTGAGCCTGCCGTGCACCCGCACCATCGGCGGCGTCCTGCCAGGATTCGCGGCCAGCCACGCGGCGAACTCAGCAAGCTCGGCCTGACGGCCGCGGGAGATCAGGTAATAGGCCAGCTTGCGATTAGCGGGCAGATCGCCGATCAGGCCGTCGGGCACCGTGGCCATGTACCCGGCAGCTAGTTCGGAGAATTCGCGCTGGTAGTCCTCGCCGGTGGACGGCAGGTCGCCGACATACAGCCACAGGTCGTTGACCAGCGCCTTGTGCTGGTGCTTACGCAGCATGGCGGCCGTTCCGCGGCGGCGCAGGAACTCGTCGATCAACCTCAAGGCGGTAATCCGGTCGCGGAAGTTGCCAATGTCGGTTCGCGACTGGGTGATCGACGGCGCGCCCGCGTTTCGATCACGCCAGTGATAGACCGGCTCGGTGATCACGTCGACGGACGCCGCTAGTACGTGCGCCTTCGTCATCGCGACGAGGTCCTCCCAGAGCATGCCCTCGGGAAAACTGAGCTCCGCGGCGTCCCAGAACGACCGGCGGAACAGTTTGTTCCACACCGAGATGTCATAGAAGAGCTCGGGGCTGCGGCTGATATGGGTGCCCAGGCGCCTTGCCTTGACCGCCCGCGCGTGCAGCCCGGACCGGCCGAGGCCGCCCACGCCGAGCCGCAGCACGCCGCCGGAGACGAAGTCGGACCCCGACCGGTCGAGTACCGCGACCATGGTCGCGTAGGCGTCAGGTGGGAGCAGGTCATCGGCGTCCACGAACGCGAGGAACTCGCCGGTGGCCGCGGCGATCCCGCGGTTGCGCGCCGAGCCCGGACCGCCGTTGGGGACGCTGATGAGCCGGAACCGGGGATCGGCGGCCGCCTGCGCGCGTGCGACCGTCGCACTGCCGTCGGTGGACCCGTCATCGACCATGATGACCTGCAGGCCGGGAAAGGTCTGCGCCGCGATCGAGGCTAGGCAGTCGCCGAGCAGGTCGGCATTGTTGTAGAACGGCACGACGACGCTGATCCGCTGACCAGTCATCGCGCCTCCCTGGACCCGCGGCCGCACGCTGGCGGCCTGCGCGGCCGACTAGCTGAAGCAGCCCGGCCGGCTGAAGCAGCCCGGCCGGCTGAAGCAGCCCGGCCGACCGAGCCCGGCGCGGCCCCTATTCGCCGCGCCAGGAGGGCGGCCGTTTCTCGGCGAACGCCGCCGCGCCTTCCCTCGCGTCCTTGGACACGAAGATCGGGCCGATGACCTCTGACTGCCTGGCGAAGGCCTCGCTCGAGGCCCAGTCGGCCGATTGGACGATCACTGCCTTAGACGCGGCGAGGGCCAGCGGAGCCCCGAGCGCAACCCGCCCGGCAAGCTCGATCGCTGCGGACAGCGCCTGGCCCGCCGGCACAAGCTTATTCACCAGCCCGACCGCCGCCAGCCGCGCCGCGGAGAAGTGCTCGCCGGTCAGCGCGATCTCCATCGCCACGTGATAGGGGATCCGGCTCGGCAGCCTCAGCAAGCCGCCAGCCCCGGCCACCAGCCCGCGCCTGACCTCGGGCAGCCCGAACTTGGCCTCCTCGCTGGCGACAACCAGGTCGCAGGCCAGAACAAGCTCGAAGCCGCCGGCCAGCGCGTAGCCTTCCACCGCCGCGATCACCGGCTTGACCGGCGGCCGCTCGGCCATCCCGCCGAACCCCCGTCCCGGGGCGATCGGAGCGTCGCCGGTCAGGAATCCCTTGAGATCCATGCCCGCGCAGAATGTCCCGCCGGCGCCGGTGAGCACGAGCACGCTGATGTCCTTGCGGGCGTCGAACTCCTCGACGGCCGCCGCGATCCCGCGGGCGACCGCTCCGTTGACCGCGTTCCGCGCCTCGGGACGGTTGATCGTGATGACCGCGACGCCGTCGGCTACCTCGGTGCGAATCGCGTCTGTCATGTGCGCCCCTCCAGGTCGGGAGCGGTTATTGAGCGGAAAGGCGCCGGACTGCCACGGCCCAGAACGGCCCAGAGCGGCCCAAGCATCGTACCGAAGGACGTTTCCCAGCGGCGGCGCGCACCCCTGGCGGCGGCACGTCAGGGACCGGCGTTGCGCCGTGATACGGGCTGGCACGTCACCTTCCGGCAATGCACGGTTCATCAAGTAATCAGCGGAGCGCCGCGTAGTCGCCAATTCCCGACATTATCGTCGCCGATGTGGCGCCAGTCGCCGCGCGCGCCCGAGACCAATGAGTTCCCTCGCCGCGCACGATTCCTGCGGCTAGCCGCAGCAGACGAAGGGTGAGCAAGCCTCATGCGATTCAAGCTGACGATCGCCGGCGCGGCAGCGCTCGGCGGGATCGCTTTCATGATGGCTCCGACCGCGGGCTCGGCCAGCACCAGCGGCCAGGGCGTCCCGCGTTATCAGCACATCGTCGAGATCATCATGGAGAACACCAGCTACTCGACCATCATCGGCAACCCCCTCGCCCCGCAACTCAACGCGATGGCCAACAAGTACGGGCTGGCCACTGACTACTTCGGAGTCACCCATCCGAGCGAGCCGAACTACGTCGCCAATGTCGGGGGCAGCTTCTTTGGCATTCAGGACGACAATCAGTTCTACTGCACTCCCGCACTGGCTAACTCGGACCCGACCTGCGCGGGGACGACCGTCAATCACACGATCTCGGCGCCCAGCATCGCCGACCAGCTGACCGCGGCCGGCAAGACCTGGAGGGGCTACTTCCAGAGCCTCCCGCCGATCCCGTCGAGCGGCGTGGTCATGACCGGGCCGAACGCGAACGGGCCCTATGCCTTCAAGTGGCCGAGCAACACCGACGCGCTCTACGCCTCGAAGCACAACCCGTTCGTGAACTTCACCGGAACCCAGACCGACCTGGCGAACATGGTTCCCGACACCCAACTCGGCGCGGACCTGGCCACCGGCCACCTGCCGAACTTCAGCCTGGTCGTGCCCGACCAGTGCCACGACATGCACGGCATCGCGGCGTGCGGTGACACCAACGGGCTCATCGCGGCGGGCGACGCCTACGTGGGCACGCTCGTCAGCGAGATCATGCACTCCCGCGTGTGGGACCAGGGCCAGAACGCCATCGTGATCACCTGGGACGAGGACGACTTCTCCGATTCCGGCCAGACCGGCACCGGTTGCTGCGGCGCTGACCCGGGCGGCGGCCACGTGGTAACCATCGTGATCAATAACAACCAGCCCAAGCACGTGGTCTACAACACCCCGTCGAACCACTACTCGCTGCTGCTCACCCTCGAGGACGCCTTCGGCCTGCCGTGCCTGCAGGGCGCGTGCGACAAGGCCCACGGCGTTGTGCCGATGACCCCGCTCTTCCGGACGAACAGCTAACAACGCCTCGCGGCACTGACTAGCACGAATTGCTGGAGCCGGCCTCGCGGTATCTCGCGGGGCCGGCTCCAGGCTGTCAGGCTTGGCTTGCGGTCACTTCGGCTGGAACCTGATGCCGCCGTCGAACCTGATGACCTCGGCGTTCATGTAGTCGTTCTCGATCAACGACCTGACCAGATGGGCGAACTCTGCGGCGGTGCCCATCCGCTTAGGAAAGACCACGGGCGCAACGAGCTTCGCCTTGAACTCCTCGCTGCCAGGGCCTGCGCCGTAGATCGGAGTGTCGATGATGCCCGGGCAGATGGTGTTGACGCGGACGCCGATCGCGGCCAGGTCGCGGGCCGCGGGAACGGTCATCCCGATGATCCCGCCCTTGGACGCCGAGTAGGCGATCTGGCCGGTCTGGCCCTCGATCCCGGCGACCGACGCGGTGTTGACGATCGCGCCGCGCTGGCCGTCCGCGTCCGCGGGCTCGGTCCTGGCGATGGCGGCAGCGGCGATTCGCATCACGTTGAACGTGCCGATCAGGTTGACGTCGATCACCTTGCGGTAGGTGCCGAGGTCGTGCGGCGTGCCGTCGCGGCCGACGGTACGCGACGCCCAGCCGATGCCCGCGCAGCTCACCGCGACCCGCAGCGGGACGCCCAGGTCCTCGGCCGCCGCGACGGCCTCGGCTACCGACTGCTCGTCGGCGACGTCGGTCCTGGCGAAGATGCCGTCGACCGACTTGGCCAGCTCGGTGCCGCGATCGACGTTGAGGTCAGCGACGACGACCTTGCAGCCGGCGCCGGCCAGGTCGCGTACCGTGGCCTCGCCAAGCCCGCTGGCCCCGCCGGAGACGATTGCTGCGGTTCCGTTCAAGTTCATGGCCGGGAGCATACTGTGCCGCCGCCGGCCTCCGGCCACCGCTCCCGCCGTGGGCTGGGGCGGGCAACCGGCGCAGGATGGCGACGTCAGACCCTGCGCCTACCATCAGATGTAGCGCGCGAAGTCCGCCGCGATCCGGGAATACGTGGCGGCCCCGATATCGCTGCATTCGAGGCGGGACGGACGGTTCGCGGCTTGCCGCCCGGGATCGACTACCCGGCGGGCAGCGCGCAGTGATCGCACAGGTGGGCCAGGAATAACTTGCGCCAGCCAGGAGAGGTTTGGTCATCGTGGCTAAGTACCGCGGCAATCCGTGGGTCGTCCTGATCGTCATGTCGCTCGGGTTCTTCATGACGCTGCTTGACCTGACCATCGTCAACATCGCGATCCCCGACATGATCACGAGGTTGCACGCGTCGCTCGACGGCGTGATCTGGGTGATCAACGCGTACGCCCTGGTGCTCGCGGTACTACTGATTACGGCCGGGCTCGGCGACCTGCGCGGCCAGCGGACGATGTTCATCGTGGGCGTGATCACGTTCACGCTCGCGTCGGCGGCGTGCGGGTTCTCGCCGAGCGTCGGCTGGCTGGTGGGTTTCCGTGCCCTGCAGGGCGTCGGGGCGGCACTGCTGCTGCCGCAGACCCTGGCGATCCTGACGACCGTGTTCCCGCCCGAGCGGCGCGGCGCCGCGTTCGGCGTCTGGGGAGCGGTCGCGGGCGTGGCCACTATCGCCGGGCCGACCCTGGGCGGCCTGCTGGTCAGTGCCTTCGACTGGCGGTACATCTTCTTCATCAACGTCCCGGTCGGCATCGCGGTGATCGCGATGGCATTCATCCTGATCCCCGACGTGCGGGTCGGCGCCAGGCACCGGCTCGACATTCCCGGCGTGCTGCTGGCGACCGTCGCGCTGCTTGCCATCTGCTACGGCCTGGTGGAGGGCCAGAAGTACAACTGGGGTCACATCGTCTCGTTCATCTCGATCCCGCTGATCATCGCAACCGGGATTGTCCTGCTCGCGGTGTTCCTTATCGTGCAGGCGCGCACCCAGGACCGCGAGCCGCTGGTGCCGTTCGCACTGTTCAAAGACCGCAACTTCAGCCTGATGAACTGGGTGTCGGGCGTCTTGTCGATCGGCATGATGGGCATCTTCCTGCCCTTTACCATCTACCTCCAGTCGGCACTGGGCTTCTCCGCGCTCAAGGCCGGACTGACCATGGCGCCCGCGTCGATCGTCTCCATGTTCGTGGCACCGGTGGCCGGCCGCATGACCGACCGGATCGGCGGCAAGTACATCTTGATGTCCGGGCTGATGCTCTTCGCGATCGGCTTCGGCCTGACGGCGGCCATCGCGACGACCCGCTCAACCTGGCAGGACTTCATCCCCACCCTGGCCATCGCCGGCGTGGGCATGGGCTGCACGTTCGCGCCGATGACCACGACGGCGATGCGAAGCATCGAGCCGAGAGTGGCCGGCGCCGCTTCCGGCATGATCAACACGGTCCGGCAGGTCGGCGCGGTCATCGGTACGGCTGCGGTCGGTGCCCTGCTCCAGAACCGGCTCGCCGTCTCGCTGCCGGCGGCGGCGGCCGCGCATGCGGGCGCGCTGCCACCGCGGTCCAGGAGCCCGTTCATCGATGGGTTCACCAAGTCGTCGCAGCACGGCCTGGCCGCCAGCCCGACCCAGAGCAACGTCAAGCTGCCGCCCGGCACGCCGGCGTCACTGGCCGGAGAGTTCCACCGCCTGGCCAGTGAGGTGTTCTCCGCCGGGTTCGTGACCGCCATGCACTACACCATGATCATGCCGATCGCCTTGCTGGTCGTCGCGTCGCTCAGCTGCCTGGGCATCCAGCGGCTCCCGACCAAGCGTCGGCCAGCCGACGTCGTCCCGGCAGAGTCTGCAGCGCTGCCGGAGGCCTCGCAGGCCCCGGCGTGAGCGAACGCGGCACCAGTGACCCCTCCGGCCACGCTCTGGCCCGGCTGAGGGAGGGTCAGGGCGCCGCTGCCGACGGTTACCGCCCGGCGCGCGCGGACGGGTCCCGGCCGGTCGTGGTTGTGGACGCGATGGGCGGTGACCACGCGCCCAAGGCGATCGTGGCCGGCGCGGTCGCGGCCTACCGTGAGCAGGGCATCCGCATCGTGCTGGTTGGCCGGCCGGGTCAGGTCAGGCCGCTGCTCGCGCAGCACGGGATGCTCGGGCAGATCCGGCTAGTCGCCGCCGAGGACTCGGTGGCGATGGAAGAGGGCGCGCTCGCCAGCTGGCGGCGGCCGCGATCATCCATCGCGGTCGCGTGCCAGCTCGTGCATCTCGGCCAGGCAACCGCCGTGGTGTCGGCCGGCTCAACGGCTGCCGTCGTCTCCCTGGCCAGGCTCAGGCTGCGCAACCTGCCGGGCGTGCTCCGCCCGGCCATCGCGGTAGCGCTTCCCACCAGGCCAACGCCGACCGTCCTGCTCGACGCTGGCGCGACCGCCGATCCGAAGCCCGAGATGCTGGCGCAGTTCGCTCAGCTCGGCTCGGCGTACGCGGAGGTCGCGTTCGGCATCGAGAAGCCCAGGGTCGGCCTGCTGTCCATCGGCGCGGAGCCCGGGAAGGGCAACAAGCTGGCCAGAAGGGCCTACGAACTGCTCAGTGCCGAGCCAGCGCACGGAGCGGCGGCGATCAACTTCGCCGGCAACGTGGAAGGATGCGACCTGCTGTCCGGCCGGGTCGACGTGATCGTCACCGAGGGCTTCGCCGGGAATATCGCGCTGAAGACCCTCGAAGGCACGGCGGCGTACGCCGCCGGTGAGTTCCGGTCGGCGCTCGGGGCGTCCCGGCTGACCAGGATCGGCGCGATGCTGCAGCGCAAGCAGCTTGGCGAACTGAGCGGCCGGCTCGATCCCGAGACCTACGGCGGCGCCGCGCTGCTCGGCCTGGAAGGCACTGTGGTGATCGCGCACGGCGCGTCGACCGAGCGCGGCGCTGCGGCCGCGTGCGCACTGGCCGCTGACCTCGCCAAGGGCCGCACCGCAGACCGGATCAGGGAACGCCTCGGCCCGCACCGGCAGGTTCACTTCCTCCGCCGCACCTGACCGCGGCTCGACCGGACCTGACCGTTCCGCCACCGGACCTCACCGCTCCTCCGCCGCACCTGGCCGCACCTGGCCGCTGGCACCTAATGGCCTTGCCGGTGCTCGATAGGCTCTAGTCATGGCTGACCTGCAGGCCGCGCTCGCAGCGCACGTGCGCTCGGCGCTCGCCGATGAATTCGGGACCGAGTTCGCGCAGACCGATCCGCTGATCAGGCCGTCGACGTTCGCCGACTTCCAGTCGAACGTCGCGATGGCGCTGGCCAAGCGGCTCGGCCGGCAGCCGCGAGAGGTCGCCGAGCGGATCGCTGGCCGGCTCGGCGGTGCGCCGCTGTGCGAGCGCGCCGAGGTCAGCGGCCCGGGGTTCATCAACATCACGTTGAACGACGCCTGGCTCGGCGCGGCGGCAACGGCCCAACTCGCCGACCCCAGGCTCGGTGCCGATGCTGTCGAGGCACTGCAGACGATCGTGGTCGACTACTCCGGGCCCAATGTCGCCAAGGAGTTGCACGCCGGGCACCTGCGCGCGACGGGGGTGGGCGACGCGATCGTGCGGGTGCTGGAATACCTGGGGCACACGGTAATACGGGCCGCGCACCTGGGTGATTGGGGCACTCAGTTCGGGATGCTGATCGAGCACGCCATCCAGGTCGGCGAGCAGGCGACATACGACCAGCTCGCGGCAGGCGAGTTTACCGACTTCTACCAGGTCGCCAATCAGAAGTTCCGCTCCGACGCCGCATTTGCCCAGCGGTCTCGCCGCCGTGTCGTCGATCTGCAGGCCGGTGAGGAGCAGTCGCTGCGGGTCTGGCACCTGCTGGTCACGGACTCAATGGAGTACCTGCGCAAGCTGTACGCGCGGCTGCACATCACGCTCACTGATGCCGACATGGATCCGGAGAGCTTCTACAACACCATGCTGCCCGGTGTGTGCGACGAGCTGGAGGCGGCCGGCCTCGCCGTCATCAGCGACGGAGCGCTGTGCGTGTTCCCGCCAGGGTTCACCGGCCGGGACGGAGGCCCGCTGCCGCTAATCCTGCGCAAGAGCGACGGCGGCTACGGGTACGCCGCGACGGACATGGCGGCGATCCGATACCGACTGCTCGACCTGGTCGCTGACCGCATCATCTACGTAGTCGGCTCCGAGCAGCAGCAGCATCTTGCGATGGTGATGGCAGCGGCCAAGCAGGCGGGCTGGCTCACCGACGCGGCAAGCGCGGAGCACGCAATGATCGGCTTGATGACCGGCCCTGGCGGGCAACGGCTGCGGACGCGGTCGGGCGGCCAGTTCAAGCTTGCCGAGCTCATCGACGAGGCCGTCGAGCGGGCCGAGGAGGTCATCAAGGACCGCTATGACGACCCGGACCTGCGCGCGCAGATTGCCGAGGACGTGGGCGTCGGCGCGCTGAAGTACGGTGACCTGTCCGTCGCGCGGAGTTCCAGCTACGTGCTCGACTTCGACCGCCTGCTTGCGCTGACCGGAAACACCGGACCGTACCTGCAGTACGCGACCGCGCGGATCCGCTCAATCTTCCACCGGGCGAAGCTGACGCCGGACGACGCCGCCGGGCCGATTGAGCTCGCCGAGCCAGCCGAGCGAGCGCTGGCGCTGCGGCTGCTCGGCTTCGGGACCGCCGTCGCCGAGACCGCGCAGACCGCCGAGCCGCACAAGCTGGCCGGGTTCCTGTTCGATACCGCGAGCGACTTCACGACCTTCTACGAGCAGTGCCCGGTGCTCAAGGCGGGCAGCCCGCAGGCGCGCGATTCGCGGCTGGCGCTGGCCTCGCTCACCCTCCAGGTGCTGCTGGCCGGGCTCGATCTGCTCGGCATCCCAGTTCCCGAGCGGATGTAGGCCAGCCGGCGCCCGGCCGAGCGTCCGTGCCGCCGCGCGCCGGGCGCGGCGTTCTCAGCCAACTCCCAGCCTCTGCCTGCCGATATCCCAGCCCGGCCTGGCAAGGTCGCGGCATGGACGAGGTGAACTCCAGGCCAACGCCCGGCGCACGGCCAGTGCCGGACAGCGGGCCGGGCGGCGGCTAGCCGGGTCCGTCATGTCGCTTATCGCGTACGCTCCTGTCCTGGGCAATACCTCCCTTATCGATCAGGCGACCTCCGATCAACCGAACAGCGAGCCAGCACCGGTCATGGCCGACGCCGAACGAATACCACGCGTGCTCGTCGTCGACGACGAGCCGAACATCCGCGAGCTCGTTCAGGTCGCGCTGAAGTTCCACGGCTGCGCTGTCACCACCGCGGCGAACGGGGCCGAGGCGATCCGCCAGGCGGAGGCCGGAGCGCCCGACCTCATCGTCCTGGACGTGATGCTGCCCGACATCGACGGCTTCGAGGTGTGCCGCAGGCTCAGGGCCGCGGGGAACGAGGTGCCGGTGATCTTCCTGACCGCCCGTGATACCTCGTCAGACACTGTCACTGGCCTGGCGATCGGCGGCGACGACTACGTGACCAAGCCGTTCTCCGTCGAGGCGCTCGTGGCCCGGGTGCGCGCGGTCCTCAGGCGCGCGTCCAGGTCCGGGCAGCCCGGGCCGCGTGGCGACGAGGACGGCATGATCCGCGTCGGCGACCTGGAGCTCGACGAGTCCCGGTGGACGGTGCGCAGGGCAGGCACGCCAGTTGAGTTGTCCCCCACGGAATTCCGGCTGCTCGCCTACCTAATGCGGCATCAGGGCCGGGTCCTGACCAGGGCGCAGCTGCTGGAGAACGTCTGGGGATGGGACTACGCGGGCGAGTCCCAGATCGTTGAGACCTACGTCAGCTACTTGCGCAGGAAGCTCGACCCGCTCGGGCCTCCGCTGATCCATACTCAGCGCGGGGTGGGGTACAGCCTGCGGCTGCCCGAGCATGCCGCAGCGCACCGGGCTCATCAGGCCAGTCAGACTTGGCAGCCTGACCCGCCGGCCGCGGAGCCTGGCGGAGGATGAGCCAGGCACGGGCGAATCCGGCCGTCACCCGGCCGGCCTCGCACGGCACGTCACTGCGGATCAGGCTGCTGGTGCTGCAGATCGCGATCACGGCCGTCTTCCTGCTCGTGATGGGCATCGTCAGCACGGTCCTGTTCGAGCAGCATCTGCAGAGCCAGTTCAACGCGACCGTCCTGGCGGAAAGTACGAGAAGCCCCGCCGACATCGCCAGCCGGCCCGCCCCTGGCGTCGCCGCGGTGGAGGTCACGTTCGCCCCGTTCGCCGTGCGGCCGCTGACATCCACGATGCCGGTAGTGACCAGCGCGCTCGCGAAGGCCATCGGCAATCTCGGGCCGGCCAAGGCCAGGACGCTGGCCAGGAGCGACCACCTGTTCCAGCGCTCCTCGCTGGAGATCGCCGCGCGGCTGATCCCGGCCGCGGAGAACCAGACGGGCCAGCCGAGCGTCCTGGTCGTGGCCGAGCAGGGCACCGTCCTGCGCAAGCAGCTACGCGGGCTGATCCTGAAGGAGATGATCACCGGCGGCGCCCTGATCACCCTGCTGGCGGTCGGCGGTCAGTGGTTGATCGGCCGCGCGCTTGAACCGCTCGACCAGATGGCCAGCACGGCCAACGACATCACGGCCGGCGGCGACCTGACCGCGCGGATGGCCGAGGCCGGCGGCGAGACCGAGGTCGGCAGGCTCGGCGCAGCGATCAACACGATGCTCGACCGGATCCAGCAGGCCTTCGGCGCCCGGCTGAACTCCGAGCGCAAGGTCAGGGAATTCGCCGCGGACGCCTCCCATGAGCTCCGCACCCCGCTCACCACCATCCGCGGCTACGCCGAGCTGTACCGGCAGGGAGCACTGGGCCCGGACCAGCTGCCCGGCGCGATGCGCAGGATCGAGCAAGAGGCGCAGCGCATGTCCACGCTCGTCGCCGAACTGCTCGAGCTGGCCAGACTGGATCGCACCTCGTCGCTCGACCTGACCGAGACCGACCTGGCGACGATCGTGCGTGACGCGGTCGCGGACGCGATGGCGGTCGAGCCCGAGCGGCCGATCAGCGCACAGGCTCCACCGCGGCTGCTCGCCGTGGTCGACGAGCGCCGGATCAGGCAGGTGCTCGCCAACCTGCTCGGCAACGTCCGCGCGCACACGCCGCTTACGGCACCGGTGGCCGTCAGGCTCGGCCCGGTCCAGGGCGGAGTGATGATCGAGGTCGCCGACGCCGGGCCCGGCATGGCCAGGGAAGACTCGGCACGTGCCTTCGACCGGTTCCACCGGGCCGCCGAGTCCGGCGATGGCGCACCCGAGCCATCCAGCAACGGGCATGGACCGCGCCCCGAGTACTCCTCGGGCGGCGGCAGCGGCCTGGGCCTGTCCATCGTCCAGGCCATCGCGACCGCACACGGCGGGCAGGCGACACTGGAGTCCTGGCCGGGCCACGGCACCCGAGTGCGGATCTGGCTCCCCGCCCGCACCGCCGCTCCCGTACCGGGATAACGCCGGACCAAGCGGCCGGGCGATCTCGAAGCTGGCTACGCTGCGGGCATGGACCGAGGCAGGCTTGAGGCGTTCAGCGACGGCGTCTTCGCGGTCGCGATCACCTTGCTGGCCCTCAACCTGGCCGTGCCAGGACCCGGGCACGGGTCGCTCGCCAGGCTGCTGGGCCAGCACTGGCCATCTTTGGCGGCCTACTGCGTGAGCTTCCTGACGATCGGAATCATCTGGGTCAACCATCACGCGCTGGTCGGTAACTTCTCTCATATCGACCGGCCGCTATTGTTCCTGAACCTGCTGCTGCTGTTCTTCGTGGTCGCAATCCCGTTCGGCACCGCGACCCTCGCCGACTACCTGCGGCCGGGCCACTTCAATGCCTCAGTGGCCGCCGCCGTGTTTCAGGGAATCTTCGAGGGGATGTCGATCGCGTTCGTGTTGCTGTTCTGGTGGGCCATCCGGCGCGAGCACATGAAGGTCGCCATGACGCCGGAGGCTTCCCGGCGGGCGATGATCCGGTTCGGGATCGGCAACGTGGGCTATATCGCGGCGATCGGCATCGCGTTCGTCAGCCCGGTCATCTCGCTGGCGATCAGCGGCCTGGTCGCGGTGTACTACGTGTTCGAGCACACGCCGGCAAGGTCAGCCGAGCCGCCAGCGCAAGAGGCCTGAGCGACGGCTAGCGGCGCCGGCGGCGCTACTCTGTCGCCGCTGGCGCCGGGGAGCCGGCCTGCCCGGGCGGATCGGGCCGCGCGACCGACCTGGCGAGCAGCTGCGCCACGTCGACGACCTCCAGGCTCTCCTTGGCCTCGCCCGAACCCTTCTTGGCGCTGATCGCGTCGCCGAGCATTACCAGGCAGTACGGGCAGCCGGTCGAGATCGTGTCCGGGTCAGTGCCGAGCGCCTCCTCGATCCGCTCGATGTTGATCCGCTTGCCGATCCGCTCCTCCATCCACATCCTGGCCCCGCCCGCGCCGCAGCAGAACCCGCGCTCCTTGCAGCGATGCATCTCCTGCGGCTGGACGCCCGGCACCTGCTCCATGATCGCCCGCGGCGGCGTGTAGACCTTGTTATGCCGGCCGAGGAAGCAGGGGTCGTGGTAGGTGATCTTCTCCTCGATCGGGGTGACGGGCGTCAGCTTGCCCTCCTCGACCAGCCTGGCCAGCAGCTGGGTGTGGTGGATGACCTCATAGTCTCCGCCGAGCTGCGGGTATTCGTTCGCGATCGTGTTGAAGCAGTGCGGGCAGCTCGCGACGATCTTGCGGGCCTTCACCTCGTTCAGCGTCTCCACGTTCTGCTGCGCCAGCATGGAGAACACGAATTCGTTGCCCATCCGCCGCGCCGGGTCGCCCGTGCAGGTCTCGGCGGGCCCGAGCACCGCGAACGACACCCCGGCAGTGTGCAGCAGCGACGCGATCGCCCTGGTGGTCTTCTTGGCCCTGTCCTCCAGCGCCCCGGCGCAGCCCACCCAGAACAGGTACTCCACATCGTCGCCGATCGGACCGTCGACGACCGGCACCTCGAAGTCGAGCTCGGCCATCCACTCCGAGCGCTTGGACTCGCCCATTCCCCACGGGTCGCCCTTGTTCTCCAGGTTCTTCAGCATCCCCGCGGCCTCGACGGGGAATTCGGATTCGATCAGGACCTGGTGCCGGCGCAGTCCGGCGATGTGGTCGATGTGCTCGATGTCCACCGGGCACTCGTTCACGCAGGCACCGCAGTTGGTGCAGGACCAGATCACGTCCGGGTCGATCACGCCGTTCACGTCCGGCTTGCCGATCAGCGGGCGCTCTGCCTCGGCCTTGACCGCGTCGGGCAGCGCCTCGCGCGCCTCATCGGACGAAGCGAGCAGGTAAGGAGCCTTCGCGAATGCGTGGTCGCGCAGGTCAAGTATCAGCATCTTCGGCGACAACGGCTTGCCGGTGACCCACGCCGGGCACTGCGACTGGCACCGCCCGCACTCGGTGCAGGTGCCCAGGTCCAGCATGCCCTTCCAGCTCAGGTCCTCGATCTTGCCAAGTCCGAACACGTCAGTGTCGGGGTCGGCCTCCTCGAAGTCGAGCACCTTGCCGTTCGAGCGCATCGGCTGCAGGTCACGCAGGCCGTCCGGGCGCCGCGAGAACAGCACGTTCAGCGGCGCGATCGCGATGTGCAGGTGCTTGGAGTAGGTCACGAAGATGCCGAACCCGAGGATCACGGCGAGCTGCAGCAGGATGAACGTGGTCTCGATCGCCATGTTGGCGCTCTGGCTGAGCGGCGCCAGCCAGTGCCCGACGATCTGCGAGGCGAACGCCCCGTGGCTGTAGGGGAAGTCGCCGGTATTGATCTGCGCGCCGCGGTAGATCAGCAGCGTCGCGATGACCAGGAAGATCATGCCGAGCACCAGCCAGGCCGCGCCGGTGTGCGAGCCGGCGAACCTGGACTTGCGGCCTTCGGTCTTCGGGTTGCTGCGCAGCCGGATGACGGTGAACGTGGCCAGGCCGACCAGGACGGCGACGGCGAACAGGTCCTCGATGAACCCGATGAAGGCCCAGTGCCCGATGCCGGGGATCGCGAACGTCTTGCTGAACAGGTTGCCGTAGGCCTCGATGATCGTCAGCAGCAGGATGATGAATCCCCAGAACGTCAGGAAGTGCGCGATTCCCGGCACGGTCCACTTCAGCAGCTTGCGCTGGCCGAAGACCTCGGTGACCTGGGTCTCTGCGCCGCGGCCCGGATGCTCGCGCAGCGCCGCGATCCGCTCGGGGGCCGGCTGGCCGCTCGTGGCCAGCCGGTAGAGCCACCACAGCCGGTGACCGGCGATCGCCGCGGCGATCACGGTCAGGCCAAGTCCGATGATGATCCGCAGCGCCAAATCGACCTCCGGGGACGGCGTTGGGTGCCAGCGTACGCCGGCCGCGATCAAGGTCCGCTACAGACAAGCCAGTCCGGCGCGCTCCCTATTACCACCCGGTAACTTAGCCCGACTCGCCCAGCCCCGCAACGCCCCCCGGGCCCGGCGCGCCAAGCCCGGCAACGCCCCGCCCCCGGCCCCGCGCCCAGCCCGGCCCGACTCTCAAGCCCAGCACCAGTTCCCACCCCCAGGGCAGCGACAGCAATGGAACCCTGCTGTCGCTATTACGACAGCAGGGTTCCAGCGTTGTCGCTGCCATGGTTGTGAGCGGCCCGCCAGGGCGCAGACCTCAGCGGCGCCAGGCCAGCACGGTGCCGGACTGGACGGACGGCGGGCCGAGCAGGCTGACCAGGTAACTGGCCAGCTGCGAGCTCGCCGCGGTCACCGCGACGACCGCGGCCGGATGCCAGAAGGCGAAGTCGGCCAGGACCTGCTCCCGCCCGGGCGCTTTGCCCGCCGAGGCCGGGCCTGACGGGCCGGATACCGGCAGACCAGCTGCCAGGGCCGCGCCCGCGAACGGGCTCGCAGGCGGCAGCCCGCCCGCCCAGAGCCGGTCCAGGTACCAGGCGGTCGGGCTGACTCCGTTGCCGCCGATGTAAGCCTGGCCGCCTGCACCCGGGCCGATGAAATATCCGCCGACCAGGGCGGCGGGCTGGGCGGTGTCAGCCTGCCATCGCATCGCCGCGGTCAGGAGGTTGGTCGGCACAGGGATAACGAGTACTCGCGCCCCGGCCGGCAGGTGCAGCGTGGTGAACGTCCGCGACCAGCCGGACGGAAGCGGCGTGGTCGAGCCGGCCGGCAGCGGAGCGGGCAGCAGCGGCAGGCAGGCGAGCACGGCGACCGCTAGCGCAACGGCAGGCGCCCGGTCCCCGGGCCGCGCCCCTGGCCAGCCGCGGACCGCTGCGGCTTCCCCGGCGGCGGCTTCGCCGGCAGCTAGTCCCGGCCAGCCACATCCCGGCCAGCCACGTCCCGGCCGGCGACGTGCCGGGCGACGACGGCATCGATCCCGAGCGCGAGCAGCACCGCCGCCGCGGCGTCGATCAGGATCGAGAACCGGTCGGGCAGGACCGACGACAGCAGTTGGTGCTCCTCCAGCCAGTGCCACGGCAGGCTCACGGTGGGATCGGCGACACCGCGGGTCTGCGGATGACCCCCGAACGAGAACACGGCGAGCACCACCAGCGTGAACGCAGCGGCCTTGGCGGCCGGCCTGCGCCAGGCGGCGATAGCAGCCACGGCCAGCACGATCAGCAGCGGCCAGCCCAGGTAGGCCAGGTACTCGGTTGTGCCAGCGTGGTAGCTGGCAGCGCTCGCCGCGCTGCCAGCGGTATGGAAGAGCAGGTACATCGACGGCTTAACGAAGCCGGAGAACTCGTTGACGTAGTAGTCCGGCGGGTACAGCGGGCCATGCTGGACGAGCGGTCCGTGGAACTGGACCCGCAGCGCGTGGAATGTGAGCGCCAACGTGACGGCGGCGGCCACCGCGAGACCGGCTACCGCCGGCCCGATCCGCGCCGGGACGGCGCTCGGGCGCCCGGCCGCGAGCGCGGCGACGAACAGCACCCCCGCGAGCGCGGTGAGTAGCGCCATTTCCTCGCTGATGAACAGCTGCGCAGCAAGCAGGAGCCCCAGCCACGCGCCGGTCCGCACGGCGGCCGCCCACCCGGCCGCCGGAGCCGCCCCCCAGCCCGCCAGCCCAGTCCGCCGGGCCCTCGCCCGCCGGCTCAGTCCGGCCGGCCGCCCACCCGGCCGGCTCAGTCCGGCCGGCTCGCCACCCGGCCGGCGCAGTCCGGCCGGCCGCGAGCCGTACGCCAGCGGAGATGATCAGCGGCGGCAACATCGACAACTGGAGGTTGTAGTGGCCGATCGCGGAGTGCAGCAGAGCGGGCGAGAACCCGTACACCGCGCCGGCCAGGGCAGCAGCCTGGGTGCTCACCTGCCAGCGCCGCAGCACCACGAACATCGCCGCCGCCGAGCCTGCGAAGCCGACGGTAGTGAGGATGGTCAGACTGACCTGCGGTCCGGCCAGCAGCGTCACGGGCGCCAGCAGGACGCCGGGCAGCAGCAGCGAGGTATTCCACATCATGTTGACGCCCGTCGGCGCATTCATGGCGCTGGTCACCAGCGCGGGCAGGTGGCCGTGGCTGACCGCCGTCGCCGCGTACCTCAGGTACCAGGCGAACAGGTCAGCGTCGCCGCCGTTGGGGGCCACGAACGAGGAGGCCGGGTCGGCCCACAGGCGCCAGGTGATGATGATCGCGGCCGCCAGGTAGCAGACGAGCACCGCAAAGCCCGCTCGCCGGGCGGCCCGCGCATCGCCCGCCATGCCGTCGAGCACCGGCCGGGATTCGGTCGGGGTCACCTCACGTCGTCCTGCCAAGAACCCCAACATCCCTGTAGTTGGATATCGCCGGCCGCGGGCCGCTAGCCTGACCCCGACAGCGGCGCCGGCGGCGGTCGCTGCGGTGCCGCCACGAACAAGGTAAAGGTAGAAGAGATCCAACGGGACCAGGATCATCAACTGGGCGATCACGCCCGTGGCAGGACACCGGGCCCGCCCGATCAGGTCAGGAGCCAGATGCCGGCTGAGCGTGTCACGTCCGCAAGGTCGGCGGCGCTGGCCGGATCGGTCGTGGTGCTGATCCTGGCCGCCCTGCTCGGGGGCGCTCTCGGCTCGGTCGCGAAGGCGGCGTGCCGGTCCGGCGCGTGGAACGTCGGGGTCGAGCAGTACCAGGCGCACTGCTACACCGACATCTACCCGCTGTACTTCGTCGAGGGCCTGTCCGCGGGCAAAGTGCCCTACGTCGGCCACCACGTGGAATACCCCGTGGTCATGGGGGCGGCTATGGAGGCGGCTGCCTGGGTGGTCAGGCCGGTCGCCGACGCTGCGCAACGGGGCGCAGAGTTCTATGACGTCACCGTTGCGCTGCTGTGCGTGTGTCTTGTCGCGGGCGTGCTGGCGACGGCCTACTGCGCCGGCCGGACCCGCCGGTGGACCGCGCTGCTCGTCGCGCTGTCGCCTGCGCTGATCCTGGCGGCGTTCATCAACTGGGACCTGATCGCCATGGCGGTGACCATGGTGGCGCTGGCCGCCTGGGCCGCGCGGCGGCCCGCGATCGCCGGGGTCCTGCTCGGCGTGGCGGTCGCGACCAAGTTCTACCCGGTCATCTGCCTTGTGCCGCTGTTCGCCCTCTGCCTGCGCGCGGGCAGGCTGCAGGGAATTCTGGGTGACGGCGGGATCTGCCCTGGCCGCCTGGCTCGCGGTGAACCTTCCCGTCTTGCTGGCGGCACCGTCCGGATGGGCAACGTTCTACATTTTCAACGCAAAGCGCGGGGCCGACTGGGGCGCTGTCTGGTATCTGTTCCAGACCGAGCACTGGCCCGTGCTCGGCGGACTGTCGTTGCCGACGATCAACCTCACCTCGGCGGCGCTGTTCCTGGCCGCCTGCGTCGCGGTCGCGGTACTCGCTCTCACCGCCGCCAGGCGGCCGCGGCTACCGCAGCTGATCTTCCTGACCACGGCGGCGTTCCTGCTCACGAACAAGGTCTGGTCGCCGCAGTATGTAGTCTGGCTGGTCCCGCTGGTCGTGCTCGCCAGGCCTAAGCTCGGCGGTTACGCGCTCTGGCAGGTCGCCGAGGTCGGCTACTTCTACGCGATCTGGGCGTACCTGATCTACGTGGTCGCCGGCCCGCACGCCTCGGGCGCGATCGGGCCTGGCCTGTACTTCACGGCGCTGGCGGCCAGGTTCGCCGCGGTTCTGCTGCTGTGCGCGCTGGTAGTCAGGGACATCCTGCGCCCCGACCTGGACGTCGTGCGTGCCGATGGGCAGGACGACGACCCGGCCGGCGGCGTCCTGGACGGAGCCAGCGACCGGCTCGTTCTTGCGCTGCGATTCGCCGGCCGCTCAGCCGCTGGCGGCTGACCGGCTGCCAGGATGGCGAGGCCCGGTCCTGCTGGTCCGGCTGGTCTCCGCGGCTCGGAATGTCCGCCGCGGCGGCGCTGTTCAAAGTTGAGTGAGCATGACTCAACTCATTTGACTTGACCAAGTCAGGGTGGCAAACTTGCGTCGGCGAGACTCAATCTTCAGCAAGGTACACCACGGACCACGGCCGGCAACCAACGGCCTTCGACACACCAAGGACTGACAACATGGCACGAGCGGTAGGCATAGACCTCGGGACGACCAACTCCGTCGTCGCGGTTCTCGAGGGCGGCGAGCCCACGGTCATCGCGAACGCCGAAGGCTCGCGGACTACTCCGTCCGTGGTCGCGTTCGCCAAGAACGGCGAGGTGCTGGTCGGCGAGGTCGCCAAGCGCCAGGCGGTGACCAACGTCGACCGGACCATCAGGTCCGTCAAGCGCCAGATGGGCACCGACTGGTCCATCAATATCGACGACAAGAAGTTCACCCCGCAGCAGATCAGCGCGTTCATCCTGCAGAAGCTCAAGCGGGACGCCGAGGCCTACCTGGGCGAGACGGTGGCCGACGCGGTCATCACCGTCCCCGCGTACTTCAACGACGCCCAGCGGCAGGCGACCAAGGAGGCCGGGCAGATCGCCGGCCTCAACGTGCTTCGCATCATCAACGAGCCCACCTCGGCGGCTCTGGCCTACCACCTGGACAAGTCCGGCGAGGCCACCATCCTGGTCTTCGACCTCGGTGGCGGCACCTTCGACGTCTCGCTGCTCGAGGTCGGCGAGGGCGTGGTCGAGGTTAAGGCGACGAACGGCGAGAACCACCTCGGCGGTGACGACTGGGACCAGCGGGTCGTCGACTGGCTGGTGACGAACTTCAAGAACAGCTACGGCACCGACTTGTCGAAGGACAAGATGGCGCTGCAGCGGCTGCGGGAGACCGCGGAGAAGACCAAGATCGAGCTGTCAAGCTCGACCGAGTCGCAGATCAACCTGCCCTACATCACGCACTCAGAGCAGGGGCCGCTGCACCTGGACACCAAGCTCTCCCGCGCAGAGTTCCAGAAGATGACCGCTGACCTGCTCGACAAGTGCAAGCGGCCGTTCCAGCAGGTGATCGCGGACGCTGGCGTGAAGCTGAGCGACATCCATCACGTCGTTCTGGTCGGCGGCTCGACCCGGATGCCGGCCGTCGTTGACCTGGTCAAGGAACTGACCGGCGGCAAGGAGCCGAACAAGGGCGTCAACCCGGACGAGGTCGTGGCGGTCGGCGCCTGCCTGCAGGCCGGCGTGCTCAAGGGCGAGGTCAAGGACGTCCTGCTGCTCGACGTGACCCCGCTGTCGCTGGGCATCGAGACCAAGGGCGGCATCTTCACCAAGCTGATCGAGCGCAACACGACGATCCCGACCAAGCGCTCGGAGATCTTCACCACGGCCGACGACAACCAGCCGTCCGTGCAGATCCAGGTCTTCCAGGGCGAGCGCGAGATCGCTGCGTACAACAAGAAGCTCGGCATGTTCGAGCTCGCCGGGATCGCTCCGGCACCGCGCGGCATCCCGCAGATCGAGGTCACGTTCGACATCGACGCGAACGGAATCGTCAACGTCTCGGCCAAGGACCTTGGCACCGGCAAGCAGCAGTCCGTGACGATCTCGGGCGGCTCGGCACTGTCCAAGGACGACATCGAGAAGATGATGGCGGACGCGGAGCAGTACGCCGACGAGGACCGCAAGCGCCGCGAGGAGGCCGAGGTCCGCAACCGCGCCGAGACCCTCAGCTACACGACGGAGAAATTCCTCTCCGAGAACTCCGACAAGCTGCCCGACGATGTCAAGTCCGAGGTCAGTGAGTCGATCGCCGAGCTGAGGAAGGCCCTGGAGGGCACCGACACCGAGGCGATCAGGATCGCGACCGAGAAGGCCGCCCAGGCCAGCCAGAAGATGGGCACCGCGATCTATGCCCAGGCCCAGTCCGAGGGCGGCGGGGCCGCCGGGGCCGCCGGGGCCGAGACGCCCGCGGGCGAGCCCGCCGAGGACGAGGTCGTCGACGCGGAGATCGTGGACGAGGACAAGCCAGGCTCGGGTGGTGACACGGCCTGATGTCGGCGTCAGAGGAAGAGGAGGGCAAGGGCCCGGTGATTAGGGACCGCAGGCGAATCGATCCTGTCACTGGCAAGGTCAGGGACCAGGGCCAGTCGTCCGGCTCGAGCGCGTCCGCGGGCGAATCGCCCGCGGACGAGGCGGGGCGCGGGGCCGGCCAGTCCAGGCCAGGCAAGCACTCGGCATCCAAGCCGGGCGCCACCGGGCCGACGGGTCCCGGCAGTGATGGCGCCGGCCAGGCGGACCAGGCAGGGCCGCCGTCGGGCGGCGATGCCGCAGCCAACGGCGACGCGGCGGTCAAGCTCGCCGAGCGGACCGCCGACCTGCAGCGAGTGCAAGCCGAATACGCCAACTACCGCAAGCGGGTTGACAGGGACCGGGCCGCAGTCAGGGATCTCGCCCTGGCCGGCGTCCTGTCCGAGTTGCTGCCTGTGCTCGATGACATCGGCAGGGCCCGTGAGCATGACGAGCTGACCGGCGGCTTCAAGGCGGTCGCCGACGCGCTGGAGTCTGCCACGGCCAAACTCGGGCTGACGACGTTCGGCAAGGCCGGGGAGGCGTTCGACCCGAACGTGCACGAGGCGCTCATGCACGCCTACTCGGCCGAGGTAACCGAGCCGACCTGCGTGCAGGTGCTGCAGCCCGGTTACAAGGTGGGCGAGCGGATCCTCCGCCCGGCCAGGGTCGCGGTCGCCGAGCCGACCGACCCGGCCGGGTCGCGGACCACAAGCGACGAGCCATTCCAGGAGGACGATCAGGGTGACGCATCGGGCGAGGCGGACACTGTGGATGCCGACGACCTCGGTGCCGGTGACCATGGGCCCGACGACGGCGACTAACCCCCGACTACACCCCCGACCAGGAGGGGCCTGTTGAGTACGAAGGACTTCCTCGAGAAGGACTATTACAAGGCTCTCGGGGTCAGCAAGGGTGCGTCCGCTGACGAGATCAAGAAGTCGTACCGCAAGCTCGCGCGCAAGTACCATCCCGACGCCAACAAGGGCGACGCTGCGTCCGAGGAGCGGTTCAAGGAGATCTCGGAGGCTTACAACGTCCTGTCCGACACCAAGCGGCGCGCGGAGTACGACGAGGCGCGGTCGCTGTTCGGGGGCCGGGCAAGAGCTCCTGGCGGCGCAGGCGGCCAGTACGGCTCCTTCGACCTCGGCGACATCTTCGGCTCGACCGGATCGGGCGGCAGGCTGGGCGACCTGCTCGGCGGCATGTTCGGCAACAGCGGTGGCCGGACCAGCACGCAGGCCAGGCCGCGCCGCGGCGCCGACGTCGAGACCGAGGCGTCGCTGACGTTCAGCGACGCGATCGACGGCTCCACGGTGTCGCTGCGGATGACCGACGAGGGCCCCTGCAAGGTGTGCCGCGGCACCGGCGCGAAGGCCGGGACCGTGCCGAAGGTCTGCCCGACCTGCGAGGGGACCGGGCAGTCCAGCCGTGACCTCGGTAGCTTCGCGTTCTCCGAGCCGTGTACCACCTGCCGCGGGCGCGGGCTGGTAGTCGATGACCCGTGCACGACCTGCGGTGGCAGCGGCCGGGCGCTGAGCGCGCGGACCATTCAGGCCCGCATTCCCGCCGGTGTCGCTGACGGGCAGCGGATCAAGCTCAAGGGCAAGGGCGCGCCAGGAGAGCGTGGCGGGCCCCCAGGGGACCTGTACGTACGGGTGCACGTCGCCGGTCACCCGGTCTTCGGCCGGAGCGGTCACAACCTGACCGTCACCGTGCCCGTGACCTTTACCGAGGCCGCGCTCGGTGCCGAGATCAAGGTGCCCGCGCACCGCGGGCAGCCGGTCAGCCTGCGGGTCCCGCCCGGCACGCCGAACGGCCGTACGTTCCGGGTCCGCGGCAAGGGCGTCCGCAGATCCGACGGCACCCAGGGCGACCTGCTCGTCAAGGTCGACGTTCAGGTGCCGACCGAGCTGACCGACGCCGCCCGCGACGCGCTGGAGAAGTTCAGGGACGCGACGACCGGTGGTGACCCGCGAGACGAACTGCTGCGCAAGGGCCGGACGTAGTGATGCAGGTGGCCCATGGACCGAAGGAAGGAGATGACATGTCGAACGATTTCGAGCTGACAGACGACACCCCGGTATACGTCATCTCCGTGGCCGCCCAGCTGTCCGGCCTGCACCCGCAGACGCTGCGCGCCTACGACCGGCTCGGCCTGGTGTCGCCGGGACGGACGGCCGGCCGCGGGCGACGTTACTCGCTGCGCGACATCCTGATCCTGCGCGAGGTGCAGCGCCTGTCGCAGGAAGACGGCGTCAACCTCTCCGGCATCAAGCGAATACTCGAGCTCGAGTCGGAGTGGCAGCGCAGCCGCGCGGTGCTAGCCGAAATGCATGCCGAGATCAGCCAGCTCAGGGCGGAACTCGAGTCAACCAGGGCGGTCGCGGCCCGGCTGGCCGCGCTGCTCCGCATGAAGAGCGGCGGCGGCGCGCTCGTGCCGGTGCGGGGACACGGGATCAGGCCGGGCGAGCAGGGAGCACAGGAAGGGAGCCAGTAGTGGCGGACGACAAGCTCACCCGCAAGAGCCAGGAAGCTCTCAACGATGCCCTCCAGCGTGCCTCGGCCGCAGGCAACCCGAACCTCGACGGGCTGCACCTGCTCGCCGCGCTGCTCGATCAGGAGGGCGGGACTGCGTCCCCGCTGCTGCGGGCAGCCGGCGCGGACCCTGCTGCGGTAGCGGCCAAGACCAGGGAGCTGATCGGCCGGCTGCCCAGAGCCTCGGGCGCCACGCTCAGCGCGCCAGATACCTCTCGTCAGCTATTGGCGGCGCTCGCCGCCGCCACGAAGCGGGCGAAGGAGATGTCGGACGAATACGTGTCGACCGAGCACTTGCTCGTCGGCCTGGCATCTGCGGGCGGCCAGGCGGCTACGGTGCTGCGCGAGGCCGGAGCGACGCCCGATCAGCTGCTCGCCTCGTTCGAGCAGGTGCGCGGGCACTCGAGGGTGACCTCGCCCGACCCTGAGGGCACTTACCAGGCGCTGGAGAAGTACGGCATCGACCTGACCCGCAGCGCCAGGGAGGGCAAGCTCGACCCCGTCATCGGCCGTGACGCCGAGATCCGCCGGGTGATCCAGGTTCTCTCCCGCCGGACCAAGAACAACCCGGTGCTGATCGGCGACCCGGGCGTCGGCAAGACGGCCGTGGTCGAGGGGCTCGCCCAGCGGATCGTGGCCGGCGACGTGCCGGAGTCGCTGCGCGGCAAGCGGCTGGTGGCGCTCGATCTCAGCGCGATGGTGGCCGGGGCCAAGTACCGCGGCGAGTTCGAGGAGCGGCTCAAGGCCGTACTGAACGAGATCAAGCAGAGTGAGGGCCAGATCATCACGTTCATCGACGAGTTGCACACCGTCGTGGGCGCGGGCGCGGCCGAGGGCGCCATGGACGCGGGCAACATGCTCAAGCCCATGCTGGCCAGAGGCGAGTTGCGGATGGTCGGGGCCACGACGCTCGATGAGTTCCGCGAGCGGATCGAGAAGGACCCGGCGCTGGAGCGGCGGTTCCAGCAGGTCTTCGTCGGCGAGCCGTCGGTCACCGACACCATCGCGATCCTGCGCGGGCTCAAGGGCAGGTACGAAGCGCACCACCAGGTGCAGATCTCCGACGCCGCCCTGGTCGCCGCCGCCACGCTGTCCGACCGCTACATCACGGCCAGGTTCCTGCCCGACAAGGCCATCGACCTGATCGACGAGGCCGCGTCCAGGCTGCGGATGGAAATCGACTCCCGTCCGGTCGAGATCGACGAGCTGCAGCGCGCCGTCGACCGGATGAAGATGGAGGAGCTCGCCCTGGCCAGGGAGGCCGATCCGGCCAGCAAGGAGCGCCTCGAGCGGCTGCGCGCTGACCTCGCCGACCGGCAGGAGCAGCTCACCGGGCTGCTGGCGCGCTGGGACCGGGAGAAGACCAGCCTGAACAAGGTCGGCGAGCTGAAGAAGCAGATCGACGACCTGCGCACCCAGGTCGAGCGCGCCCAGCGCGACGCCGACTTCGAGACGGCGTCACGCCTGATGTACGGCGAGATTCCCGCGCTCGAGCGCGAGCTGGCGCAGGCCGCGGCGCAGGCAGGCGACGACGGGCGCCCGGCCGGACCGGCCGCCAACGGCCCCGCAGGCTCGTCCGCCAACGGCCCGGCAGGCTCGTCCGCCAACGGCCCCGCGGGCTCAGCCGTCAATGGCTCGGCCGCGGACATGGCCGCCGGTGCCGAGGTACCCGCCGGTGCCGAGGCACCCGCCGGCGCCCAGGTGCCCGCAGGCGCCCAGGTGCCCGCCGGCGCCCAGGATCGGCCCATGGTCAGGGAAGAGGTCGGTCCCGACGACGTCGCCGAGGTCGTCTCGGCCTGGACCGGGATCCCGGCTGGGCGGCTGCTCGAGGGCGAGACGGGCAAGCTGCTGCGGATGGAAGACGAGCTCGGGCGCCGCATCGTCGGCCAGGCCAGGGCGGTCCAGGCGGTATCGGACGCGGTCCGCCGGTCCAGGGCGGGCATCTCCGACCCCGACCGTCCCTCGGGATCCTTCCTGTTCCTCGGACCGACCGGGGTCGGCAAGACAGAGCTGGCCAAGGCGCTCGCCGAGTTCCTGTTCGACGACGAGCGGGCCATGATCAGGATCGACATGAGCGAGTACTCGGAGCGGCATTCCGTCGCCAGGCTCGTCGGCGCGCCGCCCGGATACATCGGCTATGAGGAGGGCGGACAGCTGACCGAGACGGTACGGCGCAGGCCGTACTGCGTGGTGTTGCTCGACGAGGTGGAGAAGGCCCATCCCGAGGTCTTCGACATCCTGCTCCAGGTGCTCGACGACGGCAGGCTCACCGACGGTCAGGGCCGCACGGTCGACTTCAGGAACACGATCCTGATCCTGACCTCCAACCTCGGCTCCGCCTTCATCGCCGACCCGGCGCTGGACGATGCGGCTAAGAAGGACGCGGTGATGGCTGTCGTCCGCTCGACGTTCAAGCCGGAGTTCCTGAACCGGCTCGACGACATCATCCTGTTCGACTCGCTGTCCACCGAGGAGCTGACCCAGATCGTCGAACTCCAGATCGCCAGGCTCGCCAGCAGGCTGGCCGACCGCCGGCTATCGCTCGACGTCACCCCGGCGGCGAAGGAGTGGCTCGCCGTGACCGGATTCGACCCGGTCTACGGGGCGCGGCCACTGCGCAGGCTGATCCAGTCGGCGATCGGCGATCAGCTCGCTCGCAAGATCCTCGCCGGGGAGATCGCCGACGGCGCCGACGTGGTTGTCGATCTCGACGCCGACTCGGACGCGCTGACCGTCAGCCCGCAGCCGACCGCCGCGGTGCCCCGCTAGCGCGATCAGGCGGTCAGCATCCGGTCGTACTCGTCCTCTGGCAGCCGAAGGTCGTTGCGGATCCGGTACCGGAGCCTGAGCAGGTCATTGAGCCCTGCGTAGTTGCCCTCCTCCTGCTGCCCGCCCCCCTGCAGGATGAGCTCCACGCCAGCGGTCGCCCAGTCGAGCGCGCCCGGCAGGTCCGACTGCTCGATCAGCAACTCGGTGATCATGTCGCAGGCGCGCGGGTCGGTCCTGCCCTCCGACCGCATCGTCTCGATCATCCCGTACGCCTCGTCGGAGCTGTCCAGCTGGAACAGCGCCCGGCACAGCGACGCGCGCGGATCGACGTCGACCGGCCCGCCGTCATCGATGGCTGCGCGGAAGCCGTTCACCGCGGCGCGCGGGTCGTCGGCGAGCAGCCACTGCTCACCCGCACGGACGAACGCCTCCGCGCGCGGCATCGACTCGCTCTGGATGCCTGTCGACGCCAGTGCGGTCATCTGCTCGGCCGCCGACTTGTGGTCGCCAGTAAGCGCCGCATTGAATTCGATAGCGTCGAATTCCTCACGAGTCAGCACAGCCACGTTACCAACGTACCCATCGGCTCCGGGCTTTCAACGCGTAGGTCAGTTCCAAGGCGCCTGTTATCGCCTGGCGCTTTCCAGCGCGTCCCAGAAACCGCGCCGCAAGGAATGGCGCACCTCGTCATGGAGCAGCGAGTCGATCGGCAGCAGCGACCCCTGCAGCAGCCTGGCCTCCAGGTCAGAGGGCATCCTGGGCTTGCGCGCGAGCACCGCCTCAAGCCACAGGCCAGGGGCATCCCTGCCGACCGACTCGCCGAAGCTGAATCCCTCGCCGTGCGCCGCATTGACGGCATCGGGCAGCGAGATCGCGACGGACTGCGGCGTGCGGACGGCGGGCAGCACCGACATGGGCTGCTGCTGAGCCTGGTATTGCTCGATCGGGGGTCCGGCCCCGTGGGACTGCGGTCCGTACGCCTCGCGTGCCCGTAGATCCTGGCCGGGCGAGCCGTAGTACTGCTGAGCCGGCCCGGGCGCGGCACCGAAACCGGGCTGGCTGGCGCCTGGGAATCCGTGGCTGCCGCTGGCTGCACTCCTGCTGGCCGCGCTGCCGTTGACCAGGCTGTCGTTGGCCAGCCCGCCGTTAACCGGGCCGCCGTTGGCCAGGTTGCCGTTGGCCAGGTTGCCGTTGGCCAGGCTGCCGTTAACCGGGCCGCCGTGGACTGAACTGCGGCCAGCGCCACTGCCGTTGGCGGGAATGCCGTTCTGGGCGCCGGCAACTGAGCCTGGCGGGAAGCCCCCATTGCTCGTCATGCCCTGAAGGCCGCTAACCGATCCGTTGTAGCCGGAACCATGATGGCCAGCGCCATTCTGGTTCGCCTCGGCCGAGCCATTCTGGCCTTGCGCGTGCTGGCCAGTCCCGTGCTGCCCCGTTCCCTGCTGCCAGGGCTCCTGCTGAATTGACCCACGCTGGGCCGAGCCATTCTGCGCTGATCCGTTCAGGTGGCCGCCCTGGAACCCGCCCTGCGCCCCGCCGCCCTGCGGGTTCCCGCCGTTCGTCAGGCCAGCCGGGTAGCCGGCTGCACCGTACGCTCCGGGTGACCCTGGCCCCGCGGGATAACCGCCCGAGGCCGACGACTGCAGCGCCCCGGGGCCGGGCGACCCGGGGGCGGGCGACCCGGGGGCGGGCGGCCCGGGGGCGCCTTGATAGCCGACCGGCAAGCCCGGGCTCTGGAAGCTTGCCGGGTTCGCTGCGCCGCCCTGCGGGCCGACTGGGTAGCCGCCCTGCGGGCCGGCTTGGTAGCCGCCCTGCCCCTGGGCACCGATCGAGCCGTCGGCTGCGTTGTAGCCGCTCTGCGCGCCTGCGTTGTGCTGCCCGGGCCGTGGACCGCTGGTCGCGCCGCTCTGGTAACTGGAATGTGGAACGCCGGTCAGAGTCGGCACGCCGGCGCCACTCTGGGTTGGTCCGGCGGACGAGGATGCCGCATGTTGGGGAGCGCTGGACGCAACGCGCTGCAGCCCGCCCACGTGAGCTGCGTGCTGCGGCAGGCCAGCGTCATGACGTCCATCTGCCTGGCCGGGGCCCTGGGCCGCATGCTGCGGTCCGGCGCTGCCAGTCGTGGGCTGTGAGCTCGGACCCTGAGCCGCGTGCTGCCCGGTGCCTGAACCGTGCTCGGCGTGCTGTCCCTGACCGCCGTGCTGTGCCTGCCCGCTGTACTGCCCCTGCCCGCTGTACTGCCCCTGCCCGGCGTCTTGTCCCTGGCCAGCGTGCTGTCCCTGGCCACCGTGCTGTCCGTGGCTGGCGTACTGCGGCTGCCCGCCGTGCTGCGCCTGCCCGCTGTGCTGCCCCGACCCGGCGTGCTGTCGCTGGCCGCCATACTGCGCCTGCCCGCCGTCCAACCCCTGGCCGCCCTGCTGTCCGTGGCTGTCGTACTGCGCCTGCGCGCTGTCCTGCCCCTGGCCGCCGTATAGTCCCTGCCCGCCGTGCTGTCCCTGCCCGCCGTACTGTCCCTGCCTGCCCTGCTCGGCCTGGTTGCCGTACCGTCCCTGGCTGTCCTCGACCTGGCTGCCGTACCGCCCCTGGCTGTCCTCGGCCGGGCCACCGTGCTGCGC
Organism: uncultured Actinomycetota bacterium; assembly: GCA_963720595.1. Classification (GTDB taxonomy): domain Bacteria; phylum Actinomycetota; class Actinomycetes; order Streptosporangiales; family Streptosporangiaceae; genus Chersky-822. The sequence goes on from CAVRFY010000003.1 coordinate 712,546, forward strand.
GGCAGCACTGGCCTGACCTTCGGTCCCCGCCGACGCCACGCGTTGCGCCGGCTGACCGCCCTGCGGCGCTGAATCAGCGCCCGCGTACGGCTGCGCCGCGATTCGGAAGTCGGAGCCGACCGGGGCGGGGTAGGCAACGGGCGCAGCCAGCGCCGCGGCCGGCAGCCCGCTGTTGCTCATCGCGCCGGTCATCGAGCCGTTGCCGCTGGCCATGGCGTGGGCCCCGAAACCGGAGCTGACATGCTGCTCATCCGGCGCGGGCTCGGCACCGCGGATCAGCTCGACAAACGGCCTCAGGTGCACGCCGGAGATCTCGACGATGTCATCGCACTCCTGCCGGAGCGGCTGAGGGATGGTCCAGCCTCCGTCCGACGCGATGTGCAGGATGACTACTCGCAGGCCGAGGTCCTGCACTTCGGAGACGATCTCGGCAAGGTGCTCATCGGCGCTGGCGATGAAGGCGTCGGCGATCGCATTGCTCTTCGCCAGCGTGACCAGGTCCCGCCGCAACTGGCTCTCGATGCCCTCGCGCCTGCCTGGCCGGGTGTTGACGAGCCGCAACTTGAGCCCGGGCATCTCGGCAAGCGCGTCGTGCTCAGCTGTGCGGCGGCCTTCGGCCGTTTCGTACCAGTAACAGCGCAGCACCGGCAGGCCGGTCCTGTCCCTTGCCAGCCCGGCGAGCAGCTTCAGCAGTCCCGCGTGATCCCAGGACACGGAGTCCCGGCGGCGTGTGCCATGAACGGCCATGGCGCCATCTGCGAGGGCATAGCCCGCATCCACGAAAAGCGCACAGCGATCCACGCGACACCATCCTTTCCCCTGACGCGAGACGTTACCAGCGGCTCGCGGCCTTCGTGACCTATCGCGCAGATCACAGGCCTGGCAGGGCCCGGCGGGCTAACGGGTGCGGTGAGCCTTGTCAGGACGGTTCGGCGGCGTCGATCTGGCCGCGCCGACGGGCTTGATCGCCACGCCCCGTTCCCCGCGATCCGCAGTGCGGCTGCGGGGGTTGGCGATCAGCTGCCGCTAGGCTCGGTGCCATGACCGACCGGACCGAACTGCTGGCCCAGATCCGGGCGAAAGCGGTGATCCGCGGCCCTGTGACGCTGTCCTCGGGCCAGCGGGCCGATTGGTACGTAGACCTGCGGCGGGTGCTGCTCGAGGGAACGGCCGCGCGCCTGGCCGGCCGGGTCATGCTCGACCTGACCAGCGGGCTGACCTTCGCGGCCGTGGGTGGCCTGACGCTGGGCGCCGACCCGGTCGCCGCGGCGATGATGCACGCGGCGGCCGAGCAGGGCCGCCAGCTCAACGCCTTCGTCGTGCGCAAAGAGGGCAAGGCGCACGGGTTGCAGCGCAGGATCGAGGGTCCGGATGTCGCCGGACTGCCCGTGCTGGCGGTCGAGGACACCTCGACCACAGGGCAATCGGTCATGGCCGCCGTCGACGCGCTCACCGAGGCAGGTGCGAAGGTCGCGGGAGTGGCGGTCGTCGTGGACCGGGGGGCACGCCGACCGGTCGAGGAGCGCGGCCTGACCTACCTGGCGGCCTTCGAACTCGCCGACCTTGGCGTGGGCTGACCGACCACCTCCTGCGCCGTCCGCGGGTACCGGAGATACTGGGGAACGGACACTGGAGCAGAGGGAGCCCGCCATGCCTATCGCGACCCCAGAGATCTACGCCCAGATGCTCGACCGGGCGAAGGAGCACGGCTTCGCCTATCCGGCCATCAACGTGACGTCGAGCCAGACGCTCAACGCCGCGTTGCGCGGCTTCGCCGACGCGGGCAGCGACGGCATCGTCCAGGTGTCGACCGGCGGCGCCGAGTACCTGTCGGGCTCGCTCAAGGACATGGTGACCGGCGCGGTCGCGCTTGCCGAGTTCGCCAACGTGGCGGCGGCGAAGTACCCGGTGCATGTGGCACTGCATACCGACCACTGCCCGAAAGACAAGCTCGATGGCTACATGCGCCCGCTGGTTGAGATCTCCGCAGAGCGGGTCGCCCGCGGCCAGGAGCCGCTCTTCCAATCGCATATGTGGGACGGTTCGGCGGTTCCTCTCGATGAGAACCTGAAGATCGCCGCTGACTTGCTCGCGCGGTGCGCCAGCGCCAACATCGTGATGGAACTGGAGATCGGCGTGGTCGGCGGCGAGGAAGACGGCGTCACCGGCGAGATGAACGAGAAGCTCTACAGCACGCCGGAGGACGCGCTGGCGACCGCCGACGCACTGGGACTCGGCGAGCGCGGGCGGTACCTGCTCGCTGCCACGTTCGGCAACGTGCACGGCGTGTATAAGCCAGGTCACGTCAAGCTCCGGCCGTCGATCCTGAAGGAGATCCAGGATGCGGTGTCCGCGGCGCACGGCAAGGCGGCGCCGTTCGACCTGGTGTTCCACGGCGGCTCAGGGTCCGCGCTGGAAGAGATACGCGAGGCCATCTCCTACGGCGTAGTCAAGATGAACGTCGACACCGACACCCAGTACGCGTTCACACGTCCGGTGGCGGGCCACATGTTCTCCAACTACGACGGCGTGCTGAAGGTGGACGGCGACGTCGGCAACAAGAAGAGCTACGACCCGCGTTCCTGGGGCAAGGCCGCAGAGGCGGGGATGGCGGCCCGCGTCGTCCACGCCTGCGAGGACCTGCTGTCGGCCGGCCAGCAACTCAGCTGACCACGCCGCAAGCCGGCACCCGCCACGAGCGAGTTCGTTGCGGCTGAAGAAATGAGGTACCCGCGGTGCGGGTCGCCGTCCTGTCGGACATACACGGCGTGCTTCCGGCGCTCGAGGCCGTGCTCGCCGAGCCTGACTTCGCGGCGGCCGACCTGATCGTGCTCACCGGGGACCTGGCCGCCGGGCCGCAGCCCGTCGAGACGCTCGACCTGCTGCGCGGTCTCGGGGAGCGTGCGGTGTGGGTCCGCGGGAATGCCGACAGGGAACTGGTCGAGTTCCGGCGCGGGGAGCGGACGTCGATGCCCGACGAGATTTCCGCGTGGGCGGCGGGGCAGTTGCGCGAGGACCAGGTCGGCCTGCTCGCCGGGCTGCCGATGACCGCGACGATCGCGCTGGACGGGCTCGGGGCGGTGCTGTTCTGCCACGCGACGCCTAGAGATGACGAGGAGGTCGTGCTCGTCGACTCCCGGATCGAGCGGTGGGCCGAGGTCTTCGACGGGCTGGACGCCTCGATCGCCGCCGTCGTGTGCGGGCACACCCATATGCCGTTCGCGCGGCTGGCCGACCGGCGGCTGGTGGTCAACCCGGGCAGCGTCGGGATGCCCTACGGCGGCACGGGCGCGCACTGGGCGCTGCTCGGCGCGGGGGCCGGGCTGCGCGTCACCGACTTCGACCTGGACCGGGCATGCGACCGGATCGGCGCGGAGTCCGGATTTCCTGATGCCAGGGAGTGGGCCGAGTACTTCGTCAGGTCCGAGGCCGGGGACACCGACGCGCTGCGGGCGTTCGGGCCTCGGGACGGCCGCGAGGAAGGGCGCTAGCCGGTGCTCGGCCCATGGCGCGGCGGAATGGTCGCGATCAGCGGCCGCGGGAGCGCAGCGCCGCGTGCCTGGCAAAGGCCGCTCTGATCGACCGGATGACCCTGTCCGGGTCGGACAACAACTCCGGCCAGGTGATGTGGACCACCTCGTACCCCGCCTGGCGCAGTTGGGCGTCCCTGCGGAGCTGCTGGCGGGCGCGGTCCGGGTCGGCGTACTTCATGGCGCCGTCGGTCTCGGCGATCGTCCCGTGCTCGGCCCACAGGAAGTCAACCCGGCCGATCATGCGGCCTCGATCGCCGCAGATCCGTGCCTGGAGGACCGGCGGCGGCAGGCCGCCATCCCGGAAGGCCACCCGCGCGATCGACTCGAACGGTGACTCGGCAAGCGGATGGCTGAACGCGGCGACCAACCGGGCCTTGCCGATGCCCGGCCATCGCGGGCAATCGTCGATCACCGCGTAGAGCTCGGCAGCCGACGTCTTCCCGTCGTGCAGCGCGGAGTCGGCGACAACCACGCCGGACCTGAACGGCATCGTCCTGGCCAGATCGATCACCGTTCTCGCGACGGTCGTCACCGGAACGCCGTCCGCCACGGTCACATGCCGAGGTGGCAGCTTGGCGATATGCAGAAGGACGCCCGCGCGGCCGGTGCGGGTGCCGGCCAGCCCAGGCGCCCTGCTGACGGCGACGAGGTCCGCGGGAGGACGGTCAAGTAGCGCGAGCCCGTGCACTACGGCCGCGTCGTGATGGCTTCCCACCGCTCCGGCGCCGGAGATTGCGAGCGCTGCGGCGAGCCGAAGCATCCGTTGGCCGCGCGGCTCATCGCGCGCCAATGCCGCGGCCAGTTCGCCCCGGGCGTAGACACCCCGACCAAGCGGCAACATCTTGCCGCGCCCGACAAGGCTCCTCAGCGCGGCCTGTTCGACTCCGGCTCTCCTCAGTTCGCCAGCGGTCACTATCCCCGCTAATCGGTCCGAATCCGGCAACCTCTCCGCCTTCACGGAACCCACACTGGCAGTCGCCAGTGACATATCATGACTTGCAGTCAATCTGACGCCCGTTTCGACCGCTTTGCCCCTCCGTAACTCGTGACATGTCGCGGGCGAGCAAGTTCGGCCGCGCGACGGGGCGGGGCGGTCGGCGGGCCCGCCCCCCGGGGCGAGCGGCGGGGGCGGCAGGATGGGGCCATGACGCACGAGAACTTGCTGGGGAACCCGACCCCGCCCCCGACGTACCTGCCCATTCATGCCGAGGCCGAGGCGGCACTGAAGGACGGCGACCCGAAGTCCGTCGCTGCCAGTTACCCGTTCTTCTGCGCCGCGTGGGCGGACCTCGCCGAGCAGGCGCTGGCCGACGATCCGGTGACGGCGTACGCGTACGCGAGGACCGGTTACCACCGCGGGCTCGATCAGCTGCGCCGCGCGGGCTGGCGAGGTTACGGCCCCATCCCGTGGGAGCATGAGCCCAACCGCGGCTTCCTCCGCTCGCTGTACCTGCTCGGACGTGCCGCGGCGGCGATCGGCGAGGACGACGAGGCGGCCAGGACCAGCGAGTTCCTGCAGGACTCAAGCCCGGCGGCTGCGGCGGCACTCGCCGCGGGCTGAACGCCCCCGCCAGCCAGCCCCACCCGCCACCCGCCAGCCGGTCGATAGCCTGTAGCCATGCCCGCCATCGTGATCGTCGGCGCCCAGTGGGGCGACGAGGGCAAGGGCAAGGCGACCGACTTGCTCGGCGACAGGGTGGACTACGTCGTCAGGTACCAGGGCGGCAACAACGCCGGGCATACCGTCGTGATCGGCGAGGAGAGCTACGCGCTGCATCTGCTGCCCTCTGGCGTGCTGTCCGAGCACGCGACGCCGGTCATCGGCAACGGGGTCGTCGTCGACCCGGCGGTCCTGATCGAGGAGATCGAGGGGATCGAGGCGCGCGGGATCTCCTGCGACCGGCTGCTCATCTCCGCCAACGCGCACCTGATCATGCCGCATCACGTGGCGCTGGATAAGGTCACCGAGCGCTACCTGGGCGAGGCCAGGATCGGCACGACCGGCCGCGGCATCGGGCCCACCTACGCTGACAAGGCCGCCCGGGTCGGGATCAGGGTGCAGGACCTGTTTGACGTGGCGATCCTGCGCCAGAAGCTCGACCTCGTCTTGCGGGAGAAGAACCAGGTCCTCACCAAGCTCTACAACCGGCGCGGCATCGACGCGCAGGCGGTCTGCGAGGAGTACATCGGGTACGGCGAGCGGCTGGGCCGCTATGTCGCCGACACCGGCCTGGTGCTGAACCAGGCGCTCGACGATGGCAAGGTCGTGCTGCTCGAGGGCGCCCAGGCGACCCTGCTCGACGTGGACCACGGGACCTATCCGTTCGTGACCTCCTCGTCGCCCACGGCCGGCGGCGCGTGTGTCGGTTCGGGCGTGGGCCCGACCAGGCTCACCAAGATCGTGGGCATACTCAAGGCCTACACGACCAGGGTGGGCGCCGGGCCATTCCCGACCGAGCTGACCGACGCGCAGGGCGAGTGGCTGCGCAAGGTCGGCGGGGAGTACGGCGTGACCACCGGCCGGTCCCGCCGCACCGGCTGGTTCGACGCGGTGATCGCCAGGTACGCCACCCGCGTGAACGGGATCACGGACTACTTCATCACCAAGCTCGACGTCCTGTCGGGGCTGGAGAAGGTCCCCGTCTGCACGGGCTACGAGGTGGACGGGGTCGTTCACGCCGAGGTGCCGATGACGCAGACGGACTTCCATCACGCCAAGCCGGTCTATGAGTACCTGGACGGCTGGTGGGAGGACATCTCGCGCGCCAAGGAACTGTCTGACCTGCCGCCAACCGCTCGCGCCTACCTGCTCGCCCTGCAGGACATGATCGGCGCCCCCATCGCCGCCGTCGGCGTGGGCCCGCGTCGCGACCAGACCCTCCAGCTCCGCGACCTGATCTGACCGACCTGATCTGACCCACCCAGGGCCGGTCGGGCCGTCGCGACCGTTAGGCTCGCGGCGTGCGTGTTCTGCTACTTGGCTCGGGCGGCCGTGAGCACGCGCTGGCCCGTGCCCTCGCCGCCGACTCCGACGTGGCGGACCTGCATGCCGCGCCAGGTAACCCGGGGATCGCGCAGGTCGCCGAGTTGCACGAGGTCACGGCGACGGACCCGGCGGCGGTGACCGCCCTGGCGGCGAAGACCTCCGCGGACCTCGTCGTGGTCGGCCCCGAAGCCCCGCTGATGGCGGGCGTTGGGGACGCCTTGCGTGCGGCCGGCTTCCGCTGCTTCGGCCCCGACCGGGCCGCCGCGATGATCGAGGGCTCCAAGTCGGTCGCCAAGCAGATCATGCTCGCCGCGGGCGTCCCGACCGCCGCCGCCCGCACCTGCGGCACCGAGGCCGAGGTCGACGCGGCGCTGGACACGTTCGGCCCGCCATACGTGGTCAAAGCGGACGGCCTGGCCGCCGGGAAGGGCGTGGTCGTCACCGATGACCGCCGGACCGCCGCCGAGCACGCGCGCTCATGCGGCCGGGTCGTGATCGAGGACTTCCTGGCCGGTCCCGAGGTGTCCGTGTTCGCGCTCGCCGACGGGACCCGCGCCGTCCCGCTGCTCCCGGCGCAGGACTATAAGCGGGCCGGCGACGGCGACACCGGGCCGAACACCGGCGGGATGGGCGCCTACGCGCCGCTGCCGTGGGCGCCGCCCGACCTGGCCGAGCGAACCGTCGCCGAGGTGATCGAGCCAGCCCTCGCCGAACTGAGCCGCCGCGGCACCCCGTACCGCGGCCTGCTCTACGCGGGCCTGGCCCTGACCGCCGACGGCATCAAGGTCATCGAGTTCAACGCCAGGTTCGGCGACCCGGAGACCCAGGTCGTGCTCGACCGCCTCGTGACGCCGCTGGCCGGGCTGCTCGCCGCCGCCGCCGACGGCGACCTGGCCAGCGCCACTGCGCCGAGTTGGGCCGCGGGCGCGGCGGTCACCGTAGTCATCGCCGCCCAGGGCTACCCGGGCGCGCCCGTGACCGGCGATCCGGTGAGCGGTCTTGATCAGGCTCAACAAGCTCCCGGCGCCTATCTGCTGCACGCGGGCACGGTGTTGCGCGGCGGGACTGTGCTGTCCAGCGGCGGGCGGGTGATCGACGTCGTGGGGACCGGCCGGGACCTGGCCGAGGCCAGGGCGGCGGCCTACACGGCCGCCGCCCTGGTCAGGCTGCGCGGGGGCTGGTACCGCACCGACATCGCCGGTCAGCCGGGCGCAGCGAACCAGCCAGCCGGATGACTGCGGCGCGCCCGGCGGCCGGACCGGCGGCCGATGACCGGCCGATCCGGGTCACTACGATCGAGTTGTTCTTCGACCTGATCTTCGCGTTCACGCTGACCCAGCTCACCGTCGTGCTCACGCCTGGGCAGGCGGCCCCCGGCTCGCCGGCCTCGCGGGTGCTGCGCGTCCTGCTGATGTTCGGCCTGCTCTGGTGGATGTACGGCGGGTATGCCTGGCTGACCAACAGCAGGGCTCCCGTCCGCACCCCGGAACGGCTGCTGCTCGTGCTCGGCATGGCCGGGTTCCTGATCGTCGGGCTGGCCATCCCGCGCGGGTTCGGCCCCGACGGCGTCGCGCTCGGCCTGGGCTACCTGCTGGTCGTGCTGGTCCACGCGGTGCTCTACGCGCGGGTGAACCCGCACATCTGGCGGATCGCTCCGTTCAACGTCACGTCGGCGCTGCTGGTCATCGCCGCCGGCTTCGCCGGCGGCTTGGCCAGGTACGCGCTCTGGGTCGCCGCCCTGCTCGTCCAGGCGGGCGCACCGCTGGTTGTGCGGATCGGTGGCCGCTTCGAGATCAGGCCCGCCCACTTCGCCGAACGACACGGCGCACTGATCATCGTCGCGATCGGCGAGTCGGTCGCGGCGATCGGCATCGGGTCGGCCAGCAAGCTGGTCGATGCCGGCCTGGTGATCGCCGCCGTCGCCGGGCTCGCGCTGTCCGTCGCGTTCTGGTGGATGTACTTCGGCACCGGCGATGACGAGCGCGGCGAGCAGGCAATGCGCGCGGCCAGCGAGAATCGCCGACCCGGGCTTGCCCTGTCCGCTTACTTCTACGCGCACATGCCGATGCTGCTCGGGATCGTGTTCGCCGCGGCCGGAGTGGCCGAAGCGGTCGGCCACGGCGGCAGCGCCGGCCTGACCGCGGCGCTGGCGCTGGGCGCCGGCGCGGCGGCGTTCACCGGCGGCACGGCGGCGTTCCGGGCCGCCCTGGGAACCGGGCCGGTCAGGCTGCGGCTGGTCACCACGGCGCTGGTGGCGGCGACGATCCCGCTCGGTGCCCTTGTCGCGATCGAGGCGCAGCTTGCCCTGGTGACGGCAATGCTGGCTGGGCTGATCGCGGTTGAAGCCCGCGGCAGCGCCCCGGGCCCGGTGCGTCAGGGCGCCGGCTCGAAGATCTCATAAGCGACGGTGGACGTATCGGCGGAGCTGCTCGACGTGACCGTGAAAGACGCCCCGGCGACCCTCGCTGAGACCCGCAGCCAGCCTGGCGTGCCGCCGTCGGCCTGAGAGGTAAGGAAGATCCGGGAGCTGTCCGTGACCGCGCTGTTCGCGACGGTGGCCGTGCCCGCTGAAAGCTGTACCGTGCCCTGCTTGCAGTTGGCGCCTTCCTTCACTTGCAGCCCGCGGCCGACGGCATCGACCGCGAAGTCGCCCGTCATGGCGCCGGCCACGCCGCCGGTGATCCGGCCCAGGCTGCAGTCCGCGGCACCTGTCCCCGGCTCCCACGCCAGCGTGCCGTGCGAGCTGACCCGCAGCCGGATGCTGGTGTCGCCGATCCGCAGAGACCGTCCTGACAGGGCAGCGAACAGCGGCGGGATGACGCGGTCCTGGCTTGTCGTCGGACCGGTGCCGATGCTCGTGGCGGCGTCGGCCTGCGTGTTGCTGGTCCCGTCGTCGGACACGGCGGTCGCGTCGCCCTGGAAGTAGCTGCCGGAGATCACGACGACGGTCTTGCCCGGTGCGTTGCCGGCCAGGTTCAGGCCGATCTGCGGGCTGTTTTGCCCGGTGCCATCGTCGTTTGCTCCCGGGAACACGGTGCAGCCCGCGATCAGCACGACCGAGGGGAACGAAGTGACGCTCAGCCCGGCGAGATTCCCGCCGCCCAGATTGCTGTTCGCGCCGTCCCGGCGGAACACGCAGCCTGTCAGGGATACCGGTGTGCCGGCGCCATTCGACGAACTGATCCGCATCCCGAAGGACTGGTTGCGGTCCGTCGAGCAGCCGACGAACTTCTGCCCGCCCGAGCCTGAGCTGTGTTGGGTGGTGACGAAGTTGAATCCGATCTTGTTGTGTTCGGACCGGCAGGCGAGGAAGAGGCCGTTGGACGCATTGGTAATGTCCCAGCCGTCCTGGTTGCAGTTCTCCGCCAGGCAGTCCCGGCAGGTGATATCCGACGATCGGTAGACCACAAAGCCCGCCTGGCCCGCATACCTGATGTTGACGCGGTCGAGCCGCAAGGCGTTGGCCTGGGCCCCGTCGGTCCCGGTCGCGATGTTAACCCCGTTGCCGTTCATCCGGGCCACCAGGACTCTTTCCAGGTGGATCCGCTTGCATCCGCCCACGACCCTGATCCCGTCGTTGACGGTGGTGGCCGCGATGAGGGAGCCGTCCAGCATGAGGCCGAAGAGCTTCTGCTCCTCCGAGGTGACCGAGTAGCCGCCGTCCGTCCTGGACAGGAACAGGACCATGGCGTTCCCTGGGGCCCTGCCCTGGGAGAATCCTGCCGCGCCCTGGATGATCGTCCCGCTCTCCATCGCCGAGAACTCCGCGACCTCGTTCGCGAAAGCGCCAACAAGAGCGACGCCGGGCGGGATGATCAGCGGCCTGTTGGTGCTGTAGAGTCCAGCCGCGAGCCTGACGACGCCGTGGGGTATGGCCGCGAATGCGGCGTTCAGGGCTGCTTGGATGCTCGCCGTGTCGGTCTTGCCAGTGGCGTCGCCGCTCGGCCGTACGGCCCCAGCGCTAACTGCGGCTGGCTGGTTCATGTCACCGCCTCCAATGCGCGGGCTCGAATCCGTCAGTCGCGTAGTATCCCCCGGCCCGTCGGCACTTGTACATGTGCCACCCGTGGCCGACCGGTTACCGCGGCTCCGGGCTGCGGGACAATGACCAGGTGATCGAGCGATACACGCTGCCCGAGATGGGCCTGGTCTGGAGCGAGGCGCACAAATACGAGCTCTGGTGCCGGGTGGAGACCCTGGTACTTGAGGCGAACGCGGCCGCCGGGGTCGTTCCTGCCGACGCCGTGGCGCCGGTCCGGTCCGCTCCGCCGCCGTCGCCCGAGGCGGTGGCCGCGATCGAGGCCGTCACCAACCATGACGTGATCGCCTTCCTCACCGCCTGGGCCGATAACACGACGCCGCGCGAGGCTGCCGCCTACGTGCATTTCGGGATGACGTCCTCCGACCTGCTCGACACCGCGCTCGCGCTCCAACTGGCCGAGGCGACCGACCTGCTGATCGCCAGGGCCGCCGCGCTCACCGCGGCGCTGCGTGAGCACGCGCTCGCCCACCGGGACACGCTGCGGCCCGGCCGCACGCACGGCATTCACGCCGAGCCCGACGTGTGGGGCCACCGGGTCGCCGACTTCGCGTTCGCGATGGCGCGCTGCGTCGGCCGGCTGCGCCGGGCCAGGGAAGCGGTCGCGGTCGGCAAGCTGTCGGGACCGGTCGGGACGTACTCCAGCATCGACCCGGCGATCGAGGCGGCCGTCATGGCCGGGCTCGGGCTACGGCCTGCCGACGTATCGACCCAGGTCGTGCTGCGCGACGGGATCGCCGAGTGGACCGGCGTCCTCGCGATCATCGCGACGGTCTGCGAGGCGGTCGCACTCGAGGTCAGGCACGGCCAGCGCACCGAGGTCAGGGAGCTGTCCGAGGCGTTCACCGCCGGCCAGAAGGGCAGCTCGGCGATGCCGCACAAGAAGAACCCGGTCAGGTCCGAGCGGATCAGCGGGCTGGCGAGGATCGTGCGAGCGCAGGTGGTGCCCGTGCTCGAGGGGATACCGCTCTGGCATGAGCGGGACATCTCGCACTCCTCCGCCGAGCGGGTCGCCCTGCCCGACGCCGCCATCGGCACTGACTATCTGCTTGAGCAGACGACCGGCCTGATTACCGGCCTGGTCGTCGACGCGGCGAGGATGCGGGCGAACCTGGACGCGACCGGCGGCCTGATCTACTCCTCGGCCGTCCTGCTCGAACTTGTCGACGCGGGGATGTCGCGCGAGGACGCCTACTCGCTCGTGCAGCATGCCGCGATGCGGACCTGGGAGACCGGCCGGCCGTTCCGCGAGACGCTGGCCGAGCAGGCGGCCGCTCAGGGCAGGCGCCTCGACGAGGCCCGGCTTGACGAGGTCTGCCGCCCCGAGCGGTACGTCGCCAAGCTCGGGGGCATGTTTGACCGGCTGGAGAGGCTGGACCCGGCGGGATGCTGAAGCACCTGTACTCCGGCAAGGTCAGGGAGCTTTATCAGGCCAGCGACGGCGTGCTGCTGCTCGTGGCGACCGACCGGATCTCCGCGTTCGACTACGTACTCGACCCGCCGATCCCCGACAAGGGCAAGATACTGACGCAGCTCTCGTTGTGGTGGTTTGAGCGGCTGGCCGACCTGGTCCCGAACCATCTCGTGGACGCGCCGATCCCAGCGCAGTTCGCGGGCCGGGCGACGGCGTGCATGCCGCTGCGGATGGTGCCGACCGAATGCGTCGCCCGCGGGTACCTGACGGGCTCGGCCCTGGCCGAGTACCGGCAGGACGGGCGGATCGCCGGGATCGGCATGCCCGGCGGGCTGGAAGACGGCTCGCGCCTGCCGGACCCGCTCTTCACGCCCGCCACCAAGGCGCCACTCGGCGAGCACGACGAGAACATCACCTTCGCCCAACTCGCGGGGTCGGCGGGCGCAAGCCTGGCCGCCGAACTGCGCCGGATCACGATCGCCGTCTACCAGCGCGGCGCTGATATCGCAGCCGAGCGCGGGCTCATCGTCGCCGATACCAAGATCGAGCTTGGCTTCGACGCGGCCGGCACGCTCCGGCTGGGCGACGAGGTGCTCACGCCTGACTCTTCGAGGTTCTGGCCGGCCGAGTCGTGGCGGCCTGGGCGCAGCCAGCCGTCGTTCGACAAGCAGTACGTGCGCGACTGGCTGCTCTCCCCCGACTCGGGCTGGAACCGGGGCTCTGGCGAGCCGCCGCCGCCGCTTCCCCGCCGTGTAATCGAGCGAACACGGGAAAGATACATTCAGGCATATTCACGGATCACCGGCCTGACCTGGACTGATTCGCGATAGATGGGAGCTTCGAGGGCCGCCCGCCACTGAGAGTGCCTGGTCAGCTACGTTATGTATCGCCGTCGTCAACGTCCGGGGGGTCAACAGCAGTGGAATACTGGACTACGCGCGATGCGGTCGGGACGGCACTACCCGCGCCCGCCGTACGCTGGCCCGAGCCGGTCAGCGCATACGCCTCGAGCCGGGATAATGATGTCCCGCCCCCCAGGGACAGGAGTTCCAGCATTATGAGCAGCGGTCACCAGACCCGCTACCGCGTCATCGGCGGCAATCCCCTGCAAGGGACCGTTTTCGTCCAAGGCGCTAAGAACGCGGCGCTGAAGATGATCGCCGCCTCGCTGCTGGCCGAGAAGGGCCGCACGGTCCTGCGGAATGTCCCGGTCATTGAGGACGTGCGCCGTGCAGTCGAGCTTGCCCAGGCGGTCGGCGCGGTCGTCAAGTTCCACGAGGTCGAGCGCACGCTGGTGGTCGACGCGTCCGAGCTGACCAGCCCGGTGCTGCCTGCGGAGATCACGAGGCAATTCCGCGGCTCCGTGCTGTTCGTGCCCGCGCTGCTGCACCGGCTCGGCGAGGCGGTGCTCGAGGAGGTCGGCGGGTGCAACCTCGGCAGCCGCAACCTCGACTTCCACTACCGCGGCTTCGCCAGGCTCGGCGCTACGGTCGATGAGGGCGAGAGCCAGATCCACGTGAAGGCCGACGGCCTGCGCGGCGCGCATCTGTACCTGGATACGCCGTCGCACACCGGCACCGAAAACCTGATCATGGCGGCGTCGCTGGCGCCAGGCGTGACCGTGATCGACAACACCGCCCAGGAGCCCGAGGTCCAGGACGTCATCGCGTTCCTGACCAAGATGGGCGCGAAGATCAGCGGCGGCGGCACCGGATTCATCACGGTCGAGGGGGTCAGGGAACTGACCGCCGTCGAGCACACGGTCATGCCGGACCGGATCGACGCGGCCGTGTTCGCGATGGCGGCCGCGATCACCGGCGGCGAGGTCAGCCTTGTGGGCGCCTCACTTGACCACCTCGGCGTGGTGCGCTGGAAGCTCGAGCAGATGGGCGTCGAGTTCGCCACCCAGGGCGCCATCCTGCAGGTGCGCAGGGACCGGCAACTCCGCCCGATCAACGTGATCACCAGCCCGTACCCTGGCTTCGCGACCGATCTGCAGTCACCGATCATGGCCGTGAGCTGCCTCGCCGACGGCACCAGCTATATCAGGGAGACCATCTTCGACGGCCGGTACATGATGGCGGGCGAGCTCAACAAGATGGGTGCGAAGGTAGAGGTGACCGACACGGCAGCGGTCGTGCACGGGCCGACGCCGCTGCGCGGCACCGAGGTGATCGCGCACGACCTGCGCACCGGGATCGCGCTGATCCTGGCCGGCCTTGCCGCCGAGGGCGAGACCGTTGTGTCGCCCGGTTACCTGATTGACAGGGGACACGCATCGGTCGCCTCCCGGCTGACCGCTCTGGGCGCGGACATCACCGAAGACGACCTGGGCTGACCGGGTGCCGGACGGCAGCTGGTCGTCTGGCTCGCCCGGCAGGCCGGCTGGCCCGCCCGGCCGCTTGCGCTCCGCTCAGCGGCTCCGGTATTCGCGTGCCACCTGGATGAACAGGTCGTTGGCCGCCTGCTCGCCGATCGAGACCCGCACTCCCTCGCCGGCGAACGGGCGAACGCTCAGGCCGGCCCGGTCGCAGGCGCCCGCGAAATCGAGCGTCTGCTCGCCGAGCCGGAGCCAGACGAAGTTCGCCTCCGTGGGCGGCACGACCCAGCCCGTCTCGATCAGCGCGGCACGGACCCGGTCCCGCTCGGCGACCACCAGGTCGACCCGGTCTAGCAGTTCGGCCTCGGCGGCCAGCGATGCGACAGCGGCAGCCTGAGCGACCGCGTTGACCGAGAAGGTCAGCATGGTCTTGCGGGCGGCCGCGGCCACCTCCCGCGACCCGATCAGGAACCCGACCCGGAGCCCGGCCAGGCCGTAGGCCTTGGAGAACGTGCGGAGCACCGCCACATTGGGTCGCCCGCGGTACATCTCGATCCCATCGGGCACGGCCGGATCGCGCACGTACTCCGCGTATGCCTCGTCGAGCACGACCAGGCAGTCGCGGGGCACCCGGTCGAGGAAGGCGCTCAGCTCGGCGGAGGTCACCACCGTGCCGGTCGGGTTGTTCGGCGTGCAGACGAAGATCAGCCTGGTGGCGTCGGTGACGGCAGCCGCCATCGCGTCGAGATCATGCCGCTCGTCGCGGAGCGGAACCTGGATCGATGTCGCGCCGGCCAGGTCGGCCAGGTAGGGGTAGGCCTCGAACGAACGCCACGCGTAGAGGACCTCGGCGCCGGGATCGGCGACCGCCTCGAGCAGTTGCTGCACCAGTCCAACCGAGCCGCAGCCGACGGCGACGTGCGACACCGGCACCGCGTGCCGCGCGGCGATGGCCTCGGTCAGCTCGGCCGCGCCGTTGTCGGGATACCTGTTGACCTCGCCCGCGGCCGCCGCGATGACCTTGACGACCGACGGCAGCGGGCCGAACGGTGACTCGTTGGACGACAGCTTGTAGGTCTGGCCGCCTTCAACCGCGGGCGGTTTGCCCGGCTTGTACGGCGCGAATTGCTCAAGTATCGGCCGGAACCGTGGCGTCTGCATGGACATCGTCGTCCTCCGGAGCTGATGAGGTCTGCACGCCCGCAGCGGTGTCGGCACTATACCGGCCACCTTCAGCGCCGTACCATCGGCGCTGATCGCCCGTGCCCACGTCGACCGGTCCGCCGGGTGACTGCCTGACCGGCTCGCAGGCTTGCCGCTGCCTAGGCCTGAGCATAGGCGGGTGCAGGACGTCGGTGTCACCGCGCCGGTATAGCTGAGCCGGGCGCCCGCCCGACGAACTCGCCGAGCCCGTCTCCACCAGGAACCGCTCGGCCCCGGTCACCTTGCGATGGAAGTTGCGCGGGTCGAGCGGGGTGCCCCAGACGATCTCGTAGACCCGGCGCAGCTCGGCCACCGTGAAGGTGTCACGGCAGAACGCCGCGCCGAGCGTGGTGTACTCCAGCTTGGCCCTGGCCCGCTCCACCCCGTCTTGAAGAATGCGCAGATGGTCGAACGCCATCTCGGCGAGATGATCGACCGGCTGCCAGCTCATCCGCGGCTGGACGGGAGCGGGGAGATCGGGCGCCAGGCCCAGGTAGGCGACGGCGACCACGCGCTGCCTGGGGTCGCGGTCCGGGTACCCGTAGGTCTGCAGCTGCTCCAGGTGAACCGGCGCGTCCGGCAGGCCGGCCCGCTCGCCCAGCACGCGCGCGGCCGTCGCCGGCAGGTCCTCGTCGAGCCTGATGAACCCGCCAGGAAGTGCCCAGCGACCCAGGTGCGGCTCGGCTCCGCGCTGCCAGACCAGGGCCGACAGCTCGCTGGCCCGCACCGTGAGGATCACCAGGTCGACGCTGACGGCGACCCGTGGCACTCCCATGCTTGCACGTTAGCGCGGACCGGCCGGTCCCGCGGCGGCCGGCTATAGGCGGGTCCGTGATCATCTCGTAGGGTGAAGAAATGAACCGGCTTGGAGAGCTCGAACGCGCCATCATGGAAGTTCTCTGGGAGGCGTCCGACCCGATGACCGTCAGGCAGGTCGGCATCTGCCTGACCGACAGGGACCTGGCGCACACCACGGTCATGACCGTGCTTGACCGGCTGACCAAGAAGGGCTTCGTCCGGCGGCAGCGGGCCGGGCGCGCCTGGCGTTACCGCCCGGCCGAGAGCAGGGAGGCCTACGTCGCCGAGCTGATGCTGACGGCGCTCGACCAGACCGGTGACCGCCAGGCCGCGCTGACCCGGTTCGCCAGGAGCGTGTCGGGGGCCGAGGCCGAGGCGCTGCGTTCGGCGCTGGAGACCCTCAGCGGGAGCGGCAGGACCTGATCACCCGTGACCGCCATCGTCCTGCTTGGTTCAGTGGCCATCGGCTGCGTTGCCGCCGCGCACCTGCTCGCCAGCGCCGGCTGGGCACGGAGATCTCCGGCGGTCGCGATCGCGCTGTGGCAGGCGCTCGGCCTCGGCTGGGGCGTGGCCACCGTCGGCGCGCTCGCGGGCTTGGGAGCCTCTGGCGTTGACGGCCGGTCAGGAATCGGGCTGTCCAGCGTCGCGGGCGCCGCGGGGCGGGCGGCGCGGCTGCTGCTGATCGCGGGCGGCTCGACCCGGCGGTGGGATGCGCTGACGGCGCTGAGCGTCCTGTCGCTGATCGCGGGCCTCGCCCTGCTCGCCGTGCTCTGCTGGATACTGCTCGCCGCGGTCGCCGCCGTCCTGCGGGCCAGGCACCGGCAGCGGGCACTGCTCGGGCTGCTGGCCCACGACGATCCCAAGGTTCCCGGAGCCCTGGTCGTCGATCATCCGGCCGCGGCCGCATACTGCGTGCCTGGGCTCCGCTCGGCGATCGTGATCAGCGCGGGCGCACTTGACCTGCTCGACCAGGCCGAACTTGCGGCCGTGCTGGCCCACGAGCGGGCACATCTGCGCGCCAGGCACGACTTGGTGCTGCTCCCGTTCTCGGCGCTGCTGCGGGCGTTCCGCTGGTCAGCCGTCGCCAGGGAAGCGAACACCGAGGTCGGCCTGCTCGTCGAGATGATGGCCGACGACCGGGCGCGCAGGCGGCTGCCGGCCAGGGAGCTGGCCACGGCGCTGCTGCGAGTGGGCGCGTCCGGCGGCCGGGCGCCCGTCGGGGCGCTCGCCGTGACCGGCGGTGAGGCATCCCGAGGCGCCCCGCGAGGCGACGCCGCAGGCGACAGCGCCGGAAGCGGCCTCGCCTCCGCGCCTGTCGGGGCGCGGGCCGCCACAGCCCCGGCCGGGACTCTGGACGGCCAGCTGACCGCTAGGGTCACCCGGCTGCTCAGACCGCCGCCCGGGCTCCCCGTTCCCGCTGTAATTCTGCTCAGCGCCGTCGCGGCGCTGCTCGTGATCGCCCCGGCCGCCGCGGTGCTAATCCCGCTGTGACAGCCACCGGAGCCTAGTCCGCGATGCGAATGCGCAGGCGGCGGAAACCCTTGCCCTTGTTCTCGATCTTGACGACCTCGATCCGGCCGATCTGCGCGGTCGACGCGACATGCGTGCCGCCGTCGGCCTGCTGGTCGAGGCCGACGATGTCGACGATCCTGACCTCCTTGACCTCGGGCGGGACCAGGTTGGTCGCGGTGCGGATGATGTCGGGGATCGCGAAGGCGTCATCGCGCGGCAGGACCCGCACGTCGATCCGCCGGCCTCGATCTCGGCGTTGCAGGCGACCTCGACCGCGGCCCTGAATCCCTCCGGCAGTTGGGGCAGGTCGAAGTCCATCCGGGCGGAGTAGGGCTCCATGTTGCCGCCGGTCACGAGCGAACCGAAGTCGCGGAAAACCACCCCGCACAGCACGTGCAGGCCGGAGTGGGTGCGCATCAGCGCCGTGCGCCTGTCGTCCTCGACCGCGCCGCGCACCGCGGTGCCGGGCGGCGGCACGGGGTCACCGTCGGCCGCGATCAGGTACAGGTCATCGCCCTTGCGGGCGCCGACGATGCGGGTCTGAACGCCGCCCCAGAGCAGCACGCCGTGGTCG
The DNA here is from genome assembly GCA_963720595.1 of uncultured Actinomycetota bacterium. Classification (GTDB taxonomy): domain Bacteria; phylum Actinomycetota; class Actinomycetes; order Streptosporangiales; family Streptosporangiaceae; genus Chersky-822. The sequence continues at coordinate 730,925 of CAVRFY010000003.1, forward strand.
GGCGGCTGGCCGCCGCCGCCGGGGTAGAAGGCCGAGCGGTCAAGGACGAGGCCATCCTCGCCCGCCGCGAGCACGGTCGCGTCCCACTCGCGCAGGCTCTGGTCGTCAAGCTCGAGCCGGTGGGTACGCCAGGTCGTCTCAGTCATCGGGCATCACTCATAGCTCGGCAGCATAGTGCGGTCGGGCTTGTTACCAGGGCCCGTACGGTCCCTGGTGGGACGAGCCGCCCTTGCCGATCTCCCGCACCTTGGGGCGCACGTCGGTCATGTAGATCGCAGCGCCGATGAAGGCGACGATCGGCAGGATGCTGATCAGCGACACGTCGTAGGCGGCGCTGAAGGTGCCGACCGCGAGCGCGACACCCGTGATGATCAGCCACAGCGACTTGGTTCGCTTGCCGGCGGCCGGAAAAGCGGCGGACGGGCGGCGCAGCGCGTCGATGAACGCCCAGGCCTCGACCACGAACGCGGCGACGAGCAGGATCCAGTTCAGCCACATCAGCGGGCCGAGCGCGTTGATGTGGCCGAGCGCAGTCGAATAGTGCACGATCCCAACTTACCTGGTCGGCACCGCGGGCGGATCGGTCCATGGCTCGGCCTCGGCAGCCGCGACGACCTGGACCACCGGATCGTGCCCGGACTCGGCGACCGCCTCGGCCACGGCGGCCTGGCTCTCGGCGACCGCGCGCGCCTCGGCCCCGGCCCTGACCTCCTTGCGGAACGACTCATAGATGTCGACGAGCATCTGCTTCTGGCGCTCGGTGATCTCCGGGTCGGCCATGATCGCGTCGGTGACGGCGGTTTCGCCTACTTTGTCGTCGAGTATCGGTGTCTGTATCCCCGCCTGGTCGTAGAGCGCCTCGGCCGAGATGCGCAGGCCCTTGGCGATCTGCTGCAGCAGGTCGGCGCTTGGCCTGCGCAGCCCGCGCTCCACCTGGCTCAGGTACGGATTGGACACCCCCGCGGCCTGGGCAAGCTGGCGGAGGGAGACCTTGGCCTGCTCCCGTTGCTCGCGGATGTACGAGCCGATCGCGTTGACGTTCACCGGGCTCATGCTGTCAGTCTCGCTAGCAACGTCCGCAAGAGCAACTCCCTCGCCACGCGTATCGGGCCCGCTGGCCAGGTTCACCCTGGCCCGGTTACCTGGGCAGAACGGGCCGGATCTCGCCGACCGGCACGCCCCCGCCGAACACCGGCGCCGCGGCTAGGCCGGCCAGCACGGCGGCCTGACCGGGCGGCGAGCCAGGGACGGGCGCCGCGCTGATCAGGTGGAGCAGCACGGCGGCCATCAGCGACGCGGGGGCCCGCTGCGCGCCGTCGTCGAACTTGACCGCCGCGGCCCGGCCGTCGGCCAACGCGAACGCGCAGACGCCTTCGGCCCCCGACTTCATGAGCAGCCCGGGAACGGCGCCGACCATGGCGGCCTCCGGCCTGGTCGTGCCCGAGGTCCAGGCCGGGTTGGCCCGCATCGCGTCGGCCACCCGCCGCTCGGCCGAACCTGGCCCGGCCAGCACGAGCCCGCGGAAGGCGCGGGCCAGCCCGGCGACCGAGATGGCCAGCAGCGGCGCGCCGCAGCCGTCGACGCCGGTCGCGGTCACCGGCTCGCCAGCGAGTTCGGTGACGGTCTGCCTGATCCGCGCCTGCAGCGGGTGCCCGGGATCGCGGTAGCTCGCGGTCGGCCAGCCCGCCGCGACGCAGGTCGCGAGCATCGCGGCGTGCTTTCCCGAGCAGTTCATGTGCACCCGGTCGGCGCTGCCCCCCGCGCGCAGCCAGGTGTTCCTGGCCGACTCATCGAGCGGCAGGTCGGGCGGGCACTGGAGATCGGACTCGGTCAGCCCCGCGCTGCCGAGGATCTCGCGGACGCCGCCGATGTGGAAATCCTCGCCCGAGTGACTCGCGGCTGCCAGCGCGAGCAGGCGGCCGTCGAGTTCGAGCCCGCACCGCAGCATCGCGGCGGCCTGCATCGGCTTGTTCGAGGATCTGGGGAACATCGGCAGGCTGGCCGCGCCGACGGCGATCGCCTCTGACCCGTCAGCGGCGAGCACGACGAGCGACCCGCGGTGCCGCGACTCAACGAGCCCAGACCTGATGACCTCCGCGAGCACCGGGTTGGCCTGCTCTGCGCCTTCCGGCCGCCACCGCTCCGCCGCAAGTCCGGTCCCGGCCGCCGGCCCGCCGCCGAGCGGGGACTCGGCGCCGAGCAGGAATTCAGTGCCGATCGGAAACTCCCAGCATCGCCCTGGCCGCCTCGGGCGTCATCGCCGGGCGCTGTGCCATTTCGGCGAGCGCGGCTGCGCGCTCGACCAGTTCGGCGTTGCTGCGCACCGGCCGACCCCTGGCGTACGTGATCGTGTCCTCCATCCCGACCCGCAACTGCCCGCCCGCCGCCAGTGCGGCGAACATCACGGGCAGCGACGTCCTGCCGACCCCGGTCGCCGACCAGGTCGCGCCCGCCGGCAGCGCCGCTACCGCCTGGACCAGGGTCGCGGCGTCCCCCGGCATCCCGCCGGGCACGCCCATCACCAGGTCACAGTGCACATGGCCGCCGAACGGCGCGCCGAACTTGTCCAGCAGCCGGTGCAACGCCGCCACGTGGCCCAGGTCGAACAGCTCGAATTCCGGCACGACGCCGAGCTGCTGCGTCCTGACGTACAGCTCGCACATGAACGGCCACGGGTTCATGAACACATCGTCGCCGAAGTTCACGGTCCCGCAGGTCAGCGAGCAGCCGTCGGGACCTGCGTCGAGCACGGCGAGGCGCCGCTCGAACGGGTCGGTGACCGCGCCGCCGGTGGAGAGTTGCACGATCAGGTCGGTCGACTCGCGCAGCGCGTGCACCGTGTCGGTCAGCCTGGACAGGTCGAGCGTCGGCTGCGCGTCGCCGTCCCTGATGTGCACGTGGATCATCGCCGCGCCGGCCTCGCGGCACTCCTTGGCGGTGGTTACCAGCTCGTCAAGCGTGACGGGCAGCGGCGACACCGCCGCCTTGTCGAGTTCTGCCCCCGTCGGCGCAACGGTGATCATCGTGGCCGGTCCCGTGGTAGCGGGAGGCCTGCTGTCAGCGGTCATCGGCAGAGGATGCCTTTCCGGACGCTACTGGCCTGTCCTGTCCTGGCCTGGAACTGAAGAAACACTAACGGACGGCAGGAAGGCACTGCTCATCGAGTGACGGCGCGCTGTCCGTCGATGCCCGGCCGAGGCCGCGGGGGTCGCCTGCGAGCGCGCCCGCCGAACCCCTAGGCCCGGACGCAGGCGACCCGGCCGGGCGGCACCTCAGGTACCGCGTCTGGATGCAGTATCGACGCGATCGCTTCCACGCCGTCGACCAGGCGCGGTCCTGGCCGCACGACGATGCCGTCCGCGTCGATAGCCCAGACGGGCACTCCCGGCATGGCGGCCGCGACCGACGCCGCCAACTCGGTCGCTCCGGCCAGGTGATAGCCGCAGGGCGCAACGATGAGCAGGTCGGGCCGGGCGGCGGCGATGCCTGGCCAGGTCGTCGGCACGGACTTGTCGCCGGGCCTGGCCGCCACGGCCTCGCCGCCGGCCAGGCTGACTAGGTCGGGTATCCAGTGGCCGGCCGTGAAAGGCGGGTCCGTCCATTCGATCACCGCGACCCTCGGCCGGGGCCGCCCCGCCACCTTCGCCTCGACCTGGTCCAGCCTGGCCCGCAGATCCGCGACCAGGCGTGCCGCCCGGCCGGCTACGCCCGCCCGCTCGCCGACCGTCTCGACCGATGCCAGCACCTCGTCGAGGGTGTGCGGATCAAGTGACAGCACGTCGGCCCGGCAGCCGAGATAGTCAAGAGCCGCATCGACGTGACCGGAGGGCAGCGCGCAGACCCGGCACAGGTCCTGGGTCAGGATCAGGTCGGGCTTCAGGTCAGCCAGCGCCCGCGCGTGCAGGGTGTACAGGTCGCCGCCCGCGGCCAGTTGAGCGCGGACATAGTGATCGATCTCGCCTGGGCTCATGCCGCGGGTATCCCGGCCGCCTACCACCACCGTCTTCTCCGCGCGGGCAGCGGGCGGCTCGTCGCACTCGAAGGTCACTCCGACAAGATCATCGCCCAGGCCGAGCGCGTACACGATCTCGGTTGCCGACGGGAGCAGGGAGACCAGGCGCACCCGGTCAGGATACGGCGCCCGGTGATTTAACGGGGGAGGCTGACCGAGCGCCGCAGGGGCAGCGGCAGAATGCATTGTCGTGCGAGCTGTGGTCCAACGCGTGTCTGAAGCCAGCGTCTCGGTAGCCGGCCAGGTGGTCGGCGAACTGCCTGCCCCCGGGCTGGTCGTGCTGGTCGGCGTCACTCACGACGATACGCAGCCGGCCGCGGCCGCCCTCGCCAGCAAGATCTATTACCTGAGGATCCTGGGCGGCGAGAAGTCGTGCGCCGACACGGGCGCGCCGCTGCTCGTGATCAGCCAGTTCACCCTCTACGCGCAGACCGCGAAGGGCCGGCGGCCGACCTGGCAGGCGGCGGCGCCCCGCGAGATCGCCGAGCCGCTGGTCACCGCGTTCGCCGACGCGCTGCGCTCGCTCGGCGCCAGCGTCCAGACCGGCGTGTTCGGCGCAGACATGGCGGTCGCGCTGGTCAACGACGGCCCGGTCACCTTGATTCTCGAGGCCTAACGCACTCCTGCCCGCCAGTCCCGCGCCGCAGGCCGGCGTCGCGATCGCGAGTGCCAGGAGCCTGAGTGTCAGGGTCCCGAGTGCCAGGGGTCCGAGTGTCGGGGGCGAGCGCAGGTTCGCTCAGCCGACCGCGGTCGGCGCGCGGAGGTGCTCGCGGGCGAACGCCAGCGACTCCTCCAGGTCGGCGTATCTCTCCTCCGGGCTCAGCGCCCGCCGGGTGCTGATCTCCACCACGACCATGCCCGGGTATCCCATCCCGTGCAGTCGCTCGAGCACCTGAGCGCACGGCTGGCTGCCCCGGCCGGGAACCAGGTGCTCGTCGGGCAGTCCCGGCTTGGTGCCGTCCGCGAGGTGCAGGTGGGCCAGTCGCCTGCCGAGGTCTCCTGCCATCTCCAGGGCGTCGGAATCCGACACGGCGGTATGCGACAGGTCGAGCGTGACGTGCTCGCAGTCAAGTTCTTCCGGATTCCAGTGCGGCGCATAGGCGGCGACCTCTGTGCCTCTGGCCCTGAGCGGGTAGAGGTTTTCGACCGCGAACTTCACCGGCGTCTCTGCCTGGGTCCGGGCCAGACCGGACTCGAATTCCCTGGCGTACTCTCGCTGCCACCGGAACGGCGGGTGGACGACTACGACGGATGCACCGAGTTTCTCGGCCACGGCGGCGGCCTTGACCAGCTTCGGCCAGGGCTCCCGGCCCCACACCCGCTGGGTGATCAGCAGGCACGGCGCGTGCACGGCCATGACGGGCACGCCGTGGTAGTCGGCGAGGCGCTGCAACACCTCGGGATCCTGGCTCACCGGGTCGGCGGTGACCATGACCTCGACGCCGTCGTATCCGAGCCTGGCGGCCAAATCGAACGCGTCGGTCGTGCGCTCGGGAAAGACCGATGCGGTCGAGAGCACGACCGGGGTAGCGCCTCCCGGCCTGGCACTCTTGCCGACCTGCCCCAAGGCGCTTCTCCCTTCGCGCTGGACCGAGTCCCAGTATTTCTTACGATGAATTTGACCCGCTGCCAGCTTATGCGGCGCGGCGAGCCGCGCTGTCGGACCTCGCCGATACCGTTCCTGTTCATGGCCAAGTCTTCGCCCGGTGCGCTGTTCCAGTGTTCGGAATGCGGCTGGCAAACCACCAAGTGGGCCGGGCGGTGCGGCGAGTGCCAGACCTGGGGCTCGGTCGCCGAGGGACCGGCTCAGGGCAGCTCAGGCCGCTCGGGCCGCGCACTGCTTCGCGGCCTGCCCTCGGTACGGCCCGGCGCGCCTGCCGTGCCGATCTCGCAGATCGACGCGACCGGCGCCGCCGCCAAGCCGACCGGAATGGACGAACTCGACCGGGTGCTCGGCGGCGGGCTGGTGCCGGGAACGGTCGCGCTGCTGGCGGGCGAGCCGGGCGTCGGCAAGTCGACCCTGCTGCTCGAGGCCGGAGCGCTGGCCGCCGGGCGGTCGATAGTCCTGTACGTCACCGGTGAGGAGTCCGCGGCCCAGGTGCGGCAGCGCGCCGACCGAATCGGCGCGATCACCGACAACCTGTTCCTGGCCGCGGAGACCGACCTGGCCGCGCTGCTCGCACATGTCGAGGCGGTCAATCCCGCGCTGCTGATCGTCGACTCGGTCCAGACCATCTCGGCGGCCGGGATCGATGGCACTCCCGGCGGCGTCACGCAGGTTCGCGAGATCACCTCGGCCCTCGTCAGCCTCGCAAAGCAGCGGACCCTGACGACCGTGCTCGTCGGCCACGTGACCAAGGACGGCTCGATCGCCGGGCCGCGCTCGCTCGAGCACCTGGTCGACGTGGTGTTGCACTTCGAAGGCGACAGCCGAGGCAGGCTGCGGATGATCCGCGCGCTGAAGAACAGGTTCGGCCCGACCGACGAGATCGGGTGCTTCGAACTCGGTGAATTCGGGCTCATCGGCCTGCCCGACCCGAGCGGCCTGTTCCTGTCCAGGCAGCATCAGCCGGTGCCGGGAACGTGCGTGACGGTCACCCTCGAGGGCCGCAGGCCGCTGGTCGCCGAGGTACAGACGCTGGTCTGCCCGGTCAGCGGCAACGAGCCGTCACGCCGGGTGACCTCAGGGCTCGACTACGCCAGGGTGGGCATGGCGGTCGCCGTGCTGGACCGGCGGGCGGCGGTGCGGCTCGGCAAGTGCGACATCTACGCGGCCACCGTGGGCGGGGTCCGGCTGACCGAGCCGGCCGTCGACCTCGCGATCTCGCTGGCGCTGGCCGGCGCCAAGGCCAACCTGAGCCTGCCGTCCGATGTCGTCGCGTTCGGCGAGGTCGGCCTGGCCGGCGAGATCCGCAGCGTTGCCGGGATCGGCCGCCGGCTGACCGAGGCGGGCCGGATGGGTTTCCGCCGCGCGATCGTCCCGGTCGGCGGCGACGCGATCCCGGCCGACTGCCCGATGGAGGTCAGCCAGGTCGCCGACGTCTCCAGCGCGATCCGCACCGGGTTCGGACTCGACCCGCGCCGCCGAGTGCCCTGACCCGCTTACGTCCGCCCCATCAACCCACCCGGAACATCACCGGCAAACTGACGTGCGAGCCGTCGACCGCGTAGGCGGCGTAGCGGCCGGCCGGCACCGTGTGCGCCGCACCGGCGCAGCCAGGCGCCGAGGTCTGCTTGTCCCAGCCGATCGTGACGACGGTGGGAATGCCGCGCCTGAGCGCCGCGACCAGGTTGCCTGTACCGGAGGTGCAATCGGCGGAACTCCAGATCCTGGCAGATCCTTCCTTGATCACCAGGGCCAGGTGACCCGAGCCGATGTTGAACGAGCAGTCCGCCGGCTGCGTGGAGACCACGTTCAGGCTGAAGGCCGACTGCTGGCCCGGCCCGAAGCTGGCCTGCGTTGCGAAGAGGCTCAGCACGATCGAGTGCCAGGAGCAGGAGGGAGGCGTGGAGCCGCCGGACCCGCTCTTGGCCGCCGACGGCCGCGGCGCCGGGCTCGAGTTGCTGCCCGCCCCTGGCGCGGCCGCCTGCATGCCGGAGGGTCGCCACGGGCCGTTGCCACCAGAGGCGGAAGCGTCGTGCGCCCTCACCCCGGCCCCGCCGCCCTGAGCCGAACCTTGCCCGCCCGAGCCAGCGCCGTGTCCGGACAACGCGCCCGTGCCGCCTGGCGAACGACCGGCCGGGTGCATCACCAGCGTCTGGACAGACCCCAGGCCGCCGCGCCCAGTATCCCGAAGCCGATCGCGAGTATGAGGAACCGCCGCCGCCAGTACGTTGCCGCCGAAGCGGCCTGGACCGAATCGGGCGGAACTCGCTCATGTATGTCGCCGCCCGTCAGGCCGGCGGCTGGCCTGAACCGTCCTGGACTGACCCGCGCTGGCCTGAACCTGGCTGGCCTGAGCCCTGCTGGCCTGAGCCCTGCCGGCCTGAACCGCGCCGGCTTGAACCGAGTCTGCCTGAGCCCAGCTGGCCTGAGCCCGGCGGACCTGAGCCCGGCTGGCCTGAACCCGGTCGGCCCGGGCGCCGCGGGCCCGCGCCCAGCTGGCCCGGGCTCCGCGAGCCTGAACCGGGCTGGCCAGAGCCGGACTCGAGTGGATCCGAGTCGACCGCGCTCAGCCGGCCACGACTCCGGACCGGGACCCGGACCGGGACTACGACCGGGCCCGACTGAACCGGACCTGCCCTGGCGTGGCTGAGCTTGACGCCGGCGGACCCGACCTCTTCGCTGGCCAGGTCGCGTGACCTTACCCCCGCAAGCCAGATACCGGACGCAGCCGAGTTGTAACGGAACGTGTCCTCCTTCATGGCGTCGAGTATGCAAGAGCCCAGGCCGAGTGCCGGGCCGCCCCGCCGAGCGGACGAGCGCGCGTCGTCGCAGGCAGGAGCCTTGCGGTGAGCTTGCCCGGATTCCGTCGGAGGTGCCAGCTGGCGGCCGGCATGGCAGGATCGATCCCGTCATGACCACCAGATTCGAAGCCCCGCTCGTCGCCTGGTACCAGGCAAGTGCTCGGAACCTGCCGTGGCGTGCCCCGGGGGCCAGCGCCTGGTCCGTGCTCGTGAGCGAGTTCATGCTGCAGCAGACTCCGGTGGCCAGGGTGCTGCCCGCTTACGAAGCGTGGCTGGCCCGTTGGCCGGCCGCGTCGGACCTGGCATCCGCGACGCCAGCCGATGCGGTCAGGCAGTGGGGCAGGCTGGGGTACCCGCGCCGTGCTCTTCGGCTGCATGCCTGCGCCCAGGCGATCACCTCGCTGCACGGGGGCGAGGTGCCGAGTTCGCTCGGCGAACTGCGGGCACTGCCTGGCGTTGGCGGTTACACGGCGGCCGCCGTAGCCAGTTTCGCGTTCGGCCAGCGCCACCCCGTACTCGACACCAACGTCCGTCGGGTGCTGGGCAGGCTCGTCGCCGGCAGCGAGCCAACCGGCCGGTCCGCCGCCAGCGTCGCTGAGACCGCGCTAGCCGAGTCGCTGCTGCCACCCGCCGACGGCCGCAGGGCGGCAACCTGGTCGGTCGCAGTGATGGAACTCGGCGCGCTGGTCTGCAAGGCGAGAAACCCGGCGTGCGAGGTCTGCCCGGTCGCGGCCGACTGCGCCTGGCGGCTTCGCGGCAGCCCGGCGGCCGCGGCCCGGCGTCCGACCCAGCGTTACGAGGGTTCCGACCGGCAGTGCCGTGGCGCGCTGCTGGCCGTGCTCAGGAACGCCGCCGGCCCGGTGCCGGTCGCCACGCTCGAGCGATGCTGGCCAGAGTCCATCCAGCGGTCCCGCGTACTCGCCGGCCTACTAGCCGACGGTCTCGTGGAAGCGACGGCAGACGGCCTGATCGGACTACCCGGCGACAACTCCGCGCTCCCCAGCGACCGACCGGGAAGAATAAGCCGGTGTCTAACCTGACTTGTGACACGCTTGGCGGTCCGCAGCAACGGACAGCTGCTGTTGCTTTGGCCGCGCTGCCTGAGTCCTGGTCGGCGGTTACCGCAACCTGCGCAGTCGCGGCATCATGGACTGCCCGGGTGACGGCTATCACGGTCAAGCGTTGCGGCGGACGGGATAGTGCCGACGTGCGATATCGGCCTAATGCGCCGCCGTGGAATTCAGCTTTCCCCGATTCGGCGTAGCTCGTAACGGGTAGTCCGGTCGCGGCGAAGCCGGCGTGCCGCCTCCAGGTATTCCCGCCATAAGCGTTTCCAGGTTGCTGATCGCGGGGCCGATATTGGTGAACAGGCGGCCGAGCGCTGATCTCATCTGCGGGTCTTCCTGGTGATCTCCCATGCCGCAGGTGGCGTTGAGCCGGGATCGTTGCATCCAGGCCGACAGGTCAGGATCGGTGGCCCAGATGATCTCGGCGCGCTGGGCGGCGCAGGTGAGCGGGATCCAGTCCGCCGCTGCGTCGGGATATCGGTTTGCGGGGCAGAATTGGTTCTTCAGCGCGTCGTCGTCGCGAGTTGCCTCGACATAACCGGTCAGGGCAGCGCTGAAGGCTGGCTGGCAGGCCCTGATCTGCTGCAGCGTGATCAGGCCGCCGTTGAAGACCGGCACGGCGGGTTTGGTGCGAAGGCCGGCTGCCGAGCAGTCCACGTGAACCTGCCCGCGGTCAGCCGGGATGCGCCCATCCGCAAGCTCGATCTGGTCCGGCCCGATGCGCGTGACTCTCCCGAGGCGGATCACGTTCTCGATGCTGCGCAGGCTCACCAACTCGTCCTGGCTCACCGTCGCGCAGCGGAACATCGTCGGCTCGACACTTTGGTCTAGCCGGATGAGCTGGCCGCTGGCTTCAAGCCGCCGGAACAAGTCGCCCACGTCGTCGGCCTGGGCCGCTGCCTCCAGGTACAGCGACACGCCCTCCATCAGCCGCGGCAGAAGTTCGAGCGGCTGCTGGAATGCCCGGTCCATGAGCCAGGCCTCCCGCGGCCTGACCCAGCGGATCGCCTCGGCCGGCACGCCGGCGCCGAGGAGCCACAGGCACGCGTCGATCGCGGTCTTGCCGCCTCCGAGGATCGTGAACCCGCTAGCCGGGCCGCTCAGCCCGACGAGGTCGTTGACCGGGATCAGCCGCGCGCCCGGCTCGATGCCAAACGGCGGGACATGGGTCGCCGGGATCGAGGGCTCGAGATACCTGGCGTCCACGACCCCCTTCCGGACCCGGACCGTCGTCGTCACACCGGTCAGCCGGGACGTGAGCTGGTGCCCGTTCGCGGTGGCACTGTAGCCGGACATGCCGAAGAACCGGACCCGGCCAGAGGGCAGCAACACCTCATCCAGCACCCGCTGGTAGTAGGCGCAGATCTCGGCCGCAGTTGCCCGCGGGTAGTAGCCGGCGTTCGGGCCGGCCTGGTCGATCGCATCGCTGCCGAGCCGCAGGGAGTTGACCCCGTACAGGGCGGACGGCCCGTGCAGGCGCACGAACGGGTAGGCGTCGCTCCAGTGGCCGCCTGGGCCGTGACGCCGGTCCGCGATCACCACATCGGCGTCGCAGGCAGCGATCAGCGCGTCGGTGAACGCCATGCCCGCGGCGCCCGCGCCGACGACCAGGTAATCGGCCTCGATTGCGCCCACAGCCAGCCTCCCGCTTCATATACGTACGACCGTACAAGCTAATGTACGGTCGTACGTATATACTGTCAAGATGGCCAACCCGAGCCACGAGACGTCCAAACCGCCGCAGGCGCCGGGCCGCGAGCGGCGCACCCGGGCTCCCGGAGACCGCTCACGCGCCCGGGTGCTCGAGCACGCGGCGGCGCTCGCGACCCTCGAGGGCCTCGACGGCGTCTCGATCGCTCGGATCGCCGCAGCGACCGGAATGCCGAAAAGCAGCGTCTACGTCCTGTTCGGGTCCAAGGAAGAGCTGCAGCTCGCCACGATCGAAGCCGCCCGGGCGAGCTTCATCCTTCACGTCGTCACCCCCGCGATCACCACCACACCCCCAGGACGCCAGCGGCTCCAGCGGCTCTGCGACGGCTACCTCGACTACGTCGAGCAGCGGATCTTCCCCGGCGGCTGCTTCTTCGTCACCGCGTCGGCCGAGATGGGCGGCCGGCACGGGCCGGTACGCGACCGCGTCGCCCTCTATCAGCAGCAGTGGCGCCAGCTCCTGTCCGACGCGGCCTGCCAGGCGCACGCCGCTCACGAGCTCGCCCCAGACGCCGATCCGGACCAGCTCGCGTTCGAGCTCGGCGCCATCCTCGCCGGATCGGACATCGCAGCCGTCCTCCACGACGACAACACGATCATCGGCCGCGCCCGCCAGGCGATCCGCGCACGACTCGGCGCCTAACGCGGCGCCATCATTGGCTAGGCGACCGGCGCTATCCGCTCATCGCCCCCGCATCGGCCGGGCACACATTTGGACATCGGTGCTCACCCAGCCGGGCCGTCCGGCCTAGCCGCCGGCGAAGGGCCGCGGCGGAGGCGCAGAAAGGCCCCGGCAGATGACTGCCGGGGCCTCTCCGCGCCTAGTGCGCCTGGTGCGGCTCAGGAGCCTGAAGCTTGACCGCGCTCCGGGGCTTCCACGCCTGCGCCTGATGCCTTGGCCAGCTCGACGGGCGGCGCATCCGGCACGACTTCCGGCTTGGGCACGCCCTTGAAGGTGAACTTGGCTTCCTTGCCGGTCCCCTCCATGTCGACCATGATGATCTGGCCGGCCTTGACCTCGCCGAAGAGGATCTTCTCCGACAGCGCGTCCTCGATCTCGCGCTGGATCGTGCGGCGCAGCGGGCGGGCGCCGAGCACAGGGTCATAGCCACGCTCCGACAGCAGTTGCTTGGCCGCGGGCGTGAGCTCGATGCCCATGTCGCGGTCGCGCAGCCGGTCTTCCAGCATCGCGATCATCAGGTCGACGATCTGGAAGATCTCCTCCCTGGTGAGCTGGTGGAAGACGATGATGTCGTCGACGCGGTTCAAGAACTCGGGCCGGAAGTGCTGCTTCAGCTCGTCCTGCACCTTGTTGGTCATCCGCTCGTACGACCCCGTCGACTCCGACGCCGACCCGAACCCGACCGAGATCCCCTTGGAGATGTCCTTGGTGCCCAGGTTCGTGGTCATGATGATGACCGTGTTCTTGAAGTCCACGACCCTGCCCTGAGCGTCGGTCAGGCGCCCGTCTTCCAGGATCTGCAGGAGCGAGTTGAAGATGTCCGAATGCGCCTTCTCGATCTCGTCGAACAAGACCACTGAGAACGGACGTCGGCGGACCTTCTCGGTCAGCTGACCGCCCTCCTCGTAGCCGACGTAGCCAGGAGGCGAGCCGAACAGCCTGGAGACGGTGTGCTTCTCCATGTACTCGCTCATGTCCAGCTGGATCAGCGAGTCCTCGTCGCCGAACAGGAACGCGGCAAGCGTCCTGGACAGCTCGGTCTTGCCGACACCGGACGGCCCGGCGAAGATGAACGACCCGCCCGGGCGCTTCGGGTCCTTCAGGCCGGCCCTGGTCCGCCTGATCGCCTGGGAGAGCGCCTTGATCGCGTCGTTCTGGCCGATGACCCGCTTATGCAGCTCGTCTTCCATCCGCAGCAGCCTGGCCGACTCGGCCTCGGTCAGCTTGAACACCGGGATGCCGGTCGCCGTTGCCAGGACCTCGGCGATGAGCTCCTCGTTGACCTCCGCGACGGCGTCCATGTCGCCGGCCTTCCACTCCTTCTCGCGGACGTCCTTACGCTCGATCAGCTGCTTCTCCTTATCGCGGAGCGCCGCAGCCTTCTCGAAATCTTGGGAGTCAATGGCCGATTCCTTGTCCCGACGGACATCGGCGATCTTCTCGTCGAATTCGCGCAGGTCGGGCGGAGCGGTCATCCGGCGGATGCGCATCCGCGAGCCAGCCTCGTCGATCAGGTCGATCGCCTTGTCGGGCAGGAACCTGTCGCTGATGTAACGGTCGGCCATCTGGGCCGCGGCCACGAGCGCGTCGTCGGTGATCGAGACGCGGTGGTGGGCCTCGTACCGGTCTCGCAGCCCCTTGAGGATCTCGATGGTGTGCGAGATCGTCGGCTCGGCCACCTGGATGGGCTGGAACCGGCGCTCGAGCGCGGCGTCCTTCTCCAGGTGCTTGCGGTACTCGTCAAGGGTGGTCGCGCCGATGGTCTGCAGCTCGCCGCGGGCCAGCATCGGCTTGAGTATCGACGCGGCGTCGATGGCACCCTCGGCCGCGCCGGCACCGACCAGCGTGTGGATCTCGTCGATGAACAAGATGATGTCGCCGCGGGTGCGGATCTCCTTGAGCACCTTCTTGAGGCGCTCCTCGAAGTCGCCGCGGTACCGCGAGCCGGCCACGAGCGCGCCCAGGTCAAGCGTGTACAGCTGCTTGTCCTTCAGCGTCTCCGGCACCTCGCCCTTGACGATTCGCTGGGCGAGACCCTCGACGACGGCGGTCTTGCCGACGCCGGGCTCGCCGACCAGGACCGGGTTGTTCTTGGTGCGCCGCGACAGCACCTGCATGACCCGCTCGACTTCCTTTTCCCGGCCGATGACCGGGTCGAGCTTGCCTTCGCGCGCAGCGGCGGTCAGGTTCCTGCCGAACTGGTCAAGCACCAGCGAAGTGGACGGAGCGCTCTCCGCGGAGGTACCTGCTGCCGCAGGCTCCTTGCCCTGGTAGCCGTGCAGCAGCTGGATAACCTGCTGACGGACCCTGTTCAGGTCAGCGCCCAGCCGCACGAGCACTTGGGCGGCGACGCCCTCGCCCTCGCGGATCAGCCCGAGCAGGATGTGCTCGGTGCCGATGTAGTTGTGGCCGAGCTGCAGCGCCTCGCGCAGTGACAGCTCAAGCACCTTCTTGGCCCGCGGGGTGAAGGGGATGTGGCCGGACGGGGCCTGCTGACCCTGCCCGATGATCTCCTCTACCTGCTGCCGTACGGCTTCCAGGCTGATGCCAAGCGACTCAAGCGCCTTCGCTGCGACGCCCTCACCCTCGTGAATGAGGCCGAGCAGAATGTGCTCGGTACCGATGTAGTTGTGGTTAAGCATCCTGGCTTCTTCCTGAGCCAGGACCACAACCCGCCGCGCCCGGTCGGTAAACCTCTCGAACATGCTCGTTCGCTCCCTCACCAAGCGACGCAGACGATCACCATGCTGGCCACCGTCCTGCCGCACACTAGCCCTGCAAACGGGGGAAGGCTTAGCTGCGACAGACCCCGCTCGCTGCGGTCCACCGCACTCCAGAAAACCTTCCCCACCAGACGGGCGTTCACCCTCATCCAACCTACGGTGAAGGAACACTGTTCCCTGGTACGCCACTAGCGAACGCAGCATGGCTGACGGCACACCGGATATCCGCTCTTATGGTATGCCGTCAGCCAGTTTAGCTCTTGCGAGGCCGCCGCTTAGTTGGAGCGCCATCGCTGCGGTTGCTCATCCCGCAGCGTGCCCGCGGCGGCCTGCCGCCAGGACCGGGTTTGCCCGGCTCCGCGTCATGCAAAAGTGCAATTGAGGGGTTCGAAGGACTGCTTGAGCCGACTCGCCGTGTCGGCCAGGCGTGACCATCCGGCGAGTCGCGAACCGTACTAGTGGGCCGCCTCGTACTCGGCGATGATGTTGCCGGGAATGCGGCCACGCTCGCTTACCTTGTGACCGCGCTGCCGCGCCCATTCCCTGATCTCGGAACTGCGCTCCCGGCCCGGCCCGGTCCTGGGCTTACGCCGGCGGCCACCAGCAGTCGCCCTGCGAGCATGGTCGGCGAATACGCCCATCTTCTCCCGCAGTTCCTTGCTGTGCGGCCCGCAAAGATCGATCTCGTACGCGTTGCCATCAAAGGCGAACGAAACCGACTCTGTTCCTTCGACCTCACCATCGTGCGGAAGGTCACACACCACCGTCACCACTGTCTTCTGAGCCATGAGGTTAGCCTTTCAGTTACAACAGACTATTTAAGTAGCTTAACCTATACCAGGGGACTCGCCGCACACAATTCGTGATAGCTAGATTCCGCTACAGTAACTAGTGCCTGAGTCGGTGCCAGATTGAAATCTAGCAGTCACGCTCTGCTTTCAGCGGCTGATCAAACACCGGAACGTGGATCGGGGTCGTCGCCGTGTTCGTTCGGCGAACGTGAAACTGACCCTTGGTCAACTTCATTCTCGTCGGCGGCCGCAGCTGAATCCGGCGGCGAATCGCCGCGCGCCTGGTTGTCATCGGCGTTCTTGCCGCGTCTCATCTCATGCCTGAGGAAGGCTCCGGCAGCGATGAGGAAGGCCACTGCGACCAAAAGCGGCGGCGTCAATGCCGCCAAGTTGGATAGCATCACACCTCCCGCCGCGAGTCCTACCTGCACGACTCCGGCCCGCGTGACGTTTCCGCAGTCGCCGTCTGAATCCCGGATCGTGCCGCACCTGGGAGCGCGGCCCAGGCGGCCGGCCCGCTTGTCCAGTCGACCCCTGACTGCCTGAAAGCCAGCGGGCGACAGGGCAACGCGAGTCAGGCGGCAACACCGCACGAACTGCCATAGCGCGATCCGGCCAACTGGGCGCCGCCTGACCGGCGGTACTCAGCCTACGCCCGGTACTGCGCTCCGCACCGCGCGGCTTCGCGCGGGTATCAGCAGCCGCACCGAGACGATACGTTGTGAAATTCGTGTGGAGATGCCGTGTCGATCGCGTGGATAGTGCCGGTTGTGCCCGATAGCGGGCCGACCAATTACCTCATGCCTGGTCGGCTCGCTAAAGCCGCCGCCCAGGACACGCGCAGGCCGGCGATCGCTGACGCGATCATTAGCTTACTAGTCGGCCCGAGCAATCGATTGGGTCGCGCGTATTCTTCTGGCCTTAGCCCCGAACGGTCCGGCCCGCACGCGTCGGCGGACTTCAAGTTCGTCGCCTTCACCCCGGGTCGGGCCGGGAGCACGCGCCCAGCCAAGGTAGCCCGGGAATCAGTCGTACGGCTGTGCCGAACGAAATTAGGCCGTCTGCTTCTTGTTTGCGGCCTGACCGAGCGGCCATTCTGCCCGCCGACCGCGCCTGACTTGCCCGCCGTCGTCTCTGGTAGCCGTTTCCTCAGCAAATACTGACGCTCGGTTACTGGGCAGCTACGGGTCGCGATCAGAATGTCTCCCGGAGCCAGGCGGCGCAATCACGGACAGATCACGGCCGACTTGCATCGTCTCGACACGCGCCCTGACCTGCGGCAACGCGGTCAATGACCGACTCGCCGGCAGCGGCAGAGCACTATGGAGCGGAGAGCCGGATACCGAGTGCGGGCCAAAAAAGATCGCTACATCCGCGGTATCCGGGAGGGAACTTTCTGATCAGCGGTGCATGAGACACATCCGTCTATTAGTGTCCATCGCTGATACCTCGTTCCCGCCGGCGTGCTCTCTGGCAGCCCAGGGGCATGCCAGCCAAGGAAAGGAGCGCCTCCGTGGAGCGCTCGCCCGTCGGTCGGCACTCCAAGCCGCGCGCCGGGGCGTCGGCGCCCAGGTTCGCATGGCTAGGCAGGACTCGTGGCCGCGTGGCGACGGCCCTGAGCATCGCGGCGGCGATCGGCGTGGCGCTGCCCTTGTCTGCCTCCGGCGCCGCATCCGCCAGCCCGAATCCCACGCTGAAGGAGCTGCTCGCGTCGGCGGCCAAGCTCTCCAGGCAGATCGACGACCTGAGCCAGCAATATGACGCGCTGCGGATCCAGTACACCGAGGCCAAGGACCAGGTCAGAGTCGCCCACCTGACCGTTCGCAGGGACGAGCGGCTGCTCACCACTAGCCAGGCGGCAATCGCCCAGATCGCTGCGGCGGGCTACATGACCGGCGGCGTCAACCCCGCGCTCACCCTGCTGGAGAGCACGAACCCGCAGTCGATGCTGGACCGGGCGTCGATACTCGGCCAACTCCAGAAGGAGAACGGCGACAAGATCCACCTGGTGATCGCGGCGCGCGCGGCCGCGCAGCGGGCGCGGCTGCTCGCGGTGCAGGAGGAGCACAAGGCCGCGAAGCTGTCCAAGGCCATGCGGGGCAAGGTCGCCGTCATCCAGGCCAAGGAGAACACGCTCAACACCGCGGCCTACGCGAAGGCGCTCGCGATCTACGATCGGACCGGGCATTATCCGACGATCCAGCCCACGGGCAACTCCGTCCCCGTCGCGGCGCTGCGCCAGGCGCTGACGAAGATCGGCGACGCCTACGTCTGGGGCGGGGCGGGCCCGAACGTCTTCGACTGCTCGGGCCTGGTCGTCTGGGCGTACGCACAGCTCGGCATCAGCCTGCCGCACTTCACCGGCGACCTGTGGAATTCGGGCGTGCATGTGTCCCGCTCCCAGCTCCAGCCCGGTGACCTCGTGTTCTTCTTCGCGGACATCGGCCATGTCGGCATCTACGTCGGCAACGGCTTCATGCTCGACGCTCCGACCTTCGGGATTCCGGTGGGAATCCACCCGGTGATGTGGTCCAGCTACGACGGAGCCGTGCGGATCGCCTGACGGTGCCTGCAGGCGCGACCAGCTGGCCGGGACCAGGCCGGCCGCGGCTAAGTCGGCCGCACGATCGGGAACAGGATCGTCTCCCTGATCGACGCGCCGGTCAGCATGATCAGGACCCGGTCGATGCCCATGCCCATCCCGCCGGTCGGCGGCATGCCGTACTCGAGCGCTCTGAGGAAATCCTCGTCGAGCTGCATGGCCTCCGCGTCCCCGCCGGCCGCCAGCAGCGACTGCGCGGTCAGCCTGGCCCGCTGCTCGACCGGGTCGACGAGCTCGGAGTAGCCGGTGCCGATCTCGGCGCCGAAGGCGACTAGGTCCCACTTCTCCGCGAGCCGCGGATCGTGCCGGTGCTGCCTGGTGAGCGGCGACACCTCGACCGGGAAGTCTCGGTAGAAGGTCGGCAGCACCGTCCGCGCCTCGACCAGGTGCTCGTACAGCTCAACCAGCACCTGCCCGGCGCTCCACGACGGCTCGACGGCGATCCCCGCCCGCGCGGCCAGCTTGCGCAGCTGATCCTCGCCGGTGTCCGGGGTGACCTCCTCGCCGAGCGCCAGCGACACGGCCTCGTGCACGCCGATCGACGGCCAGTCCCCGCCGATATCGTGCTCGGACCCGTCGGCGCGGCGGAGCACCGTGCCGCCAAGGCCGGCTCGCGCCGCGGAAAGGATCAGGCTCCTCGTCAAAACGCCGATCGAGGTGTAGTCCCCGTAGGCCTCGTACGCCTCGAGCATCGTGAACTCGGGATTGTGGGTCGCGTCGGCTCCCTCGTTGCGAAAGTTCCTGCCGAGCTCGTAGACCTTCTCCAGGCCGCCGACCATCAGCCGCTTCAGGTACAGCTCAAGCGCGATCCGCAGGTACAGGGTCATGTCGTAGGCGTTGATGTGGGTGACGAACGGGCGCGCGTTCGCTCCGCCGTGCAGGGTCTGCAGCATGGGAGTCTCGGCCTCGATGTATCCCTGGCTATGCAGTTCCTCGCGGATGGCCCTGGTCACCGCGGCCCGAAGTTCGGCAAGCTGCCTGGCGGCAGGGTTGACAATCAGGTCGACATAACGCATTCGCACCCGCGACTGCGCGTCCGTCAGGCCGGCGTGCTTGTCCGGGAGCGGCCGCAGGGACTTCGCCGTGATGGCGAACGACTCGGCCAGCACCGAGAGCTCCCCGCTGCGCGAGGTGATGATCTCGCCGGTGACACCGATGTGATCGCCTAGGTCGACGCCGGACTTCCAGGCGGCGAGCGCATCCTCGCCGACGCGGTCACGGGAGATCATCACCTGGATCTCGCCGGTTCCGTCCTTGATGGTGGCGAAACAGAGCTTCCCGCCGGTGCGGTACAGCATCACTCGGCCGGTCACGCCGACCCGCTCGCCGGTCGCGGTGTCCGCTGGCAGATCCGGGTGCCGCTGCCTGACGTCGGCGATGGTGTCCGTGCGCGGGTAGCCCACCGGGTACGGCTCGGTGCCTGCCGCCTTGAGCCGCTCGGCCTTAGCGAGCCTGACACGCATCTGCTCGGACACGTCGGCCGCCTGCCACGTGTCCTGCTCCGCGGCGGCCCGCCCGCTGCGCGGTCCCGGGTTCTCGTCGTCGCTCATCTGCCCGAGGTTACCGGCGCGCCAGGCTGGCGGGCGAACGGGATTCCCGCCGCGCGGTCAGGTCGCCAGGTTGCGCTCCCAGACCAGACGGAGGCCGATCAGGGTCAGCCACGGCTCGTATGCGTCGATGACCTTGACCTCGTCGATCACCAGCGGGGCGAGCCCGCCGGTGGCGATCACAGTGACCGCGGCCGGGTCGGCGGGCGACAGCTCGGCCGCCATCCGCTGCACGATGCCCTCGACCTGGCCGGCGAAGCCGAAGATGATTCCCGACTGGAGCGCCTCGACAGTGTTCTTGCCGATAACACGTGCGGGCCTGGCGAGCTCCACCTTCAGCAGCTGCGCCGCCCGCCTGGACAGCGCGTCGACCGAGATTTCGATGCCCGGCGCGAGCGCTCCGCCGACGAAATCTCCCGTGGCGCTCACCGCGTCGAAGTTGGTGGACGTGCCGAAGTCCACCACGATCGCCGGACCGCCGTACAAGTGGACGGCGGCGACAGTGTTCATGATCCGGTCGGTGCCGACCTCCTTCGGGTTGTCCATCCGCACCGAGACGCCGGTCTTGACGCCAGGCTCGACGATCAGCGCGGCGAGGTTCTCGTAGTACCGCCCGAGCATTTCGCGCAGCTCGTGCAGCACGGAGGGGACGGTCGAGCAGATCGCGATGCCGTCCAGGTCGCGCTGCGCGAGCAGCGGGCTCTGCGTCAGCAGGCCGCGTAGGGTCACCGCGAGCTCGTCGGCGGTCCTGACCGGATCGGTGGCGATCCGCCAGTGCTCGACCACTTCTTCGCCGTCGAACACGCAGAGCACCGAGTTGGTGTTGCCGACATCGATCGTGAGCAGCATCGCCCTATCCCGCCCGCATGAGGTCCAGGCCGATGTCGAGCACCGGCGCCGAGTGCGTCAGTGCCCCCACGGACAGGTAGTGCACCCCCGTCGCCGCAACCACGGCGGCGTCCTGCAGCCGCAGCCCGCCGCTCGCCTCCAGCAGCGCCCGGCCTGCATTCAGCTCGACCGCCGAAACCAGCTCGGCCGCGGCGAAGTTGTCGAGCAGGATCAGCCCCGCGCCGGCCGCGACCGCCTCCTCCACCTGGTCAAGCGTGTCGCACTCCACCTCGACGGGCAGGTCGGGCGCCAGCTTCCCGACGGCGTCAAATGCGGCCGTCACGGACCCGGCCGCGGCCACATGATTGTCCTTGATCAGCGCCGCATCCGACAGCGACATCCGGTGGTTGACGCCGCCACCGCACCGCACCGCGTACTTCTCCACGCTCCGCAGGCCTGGCAGCGTCTTGCGCGTATCCCTGATCTTCGCGTTAGTGCCTGCCACGGCGTCGACCCACTGCCGGGTCAGCGTGGCGATGCCGGACATGTGGCACAGCAGGTTGAGCGCTGTTCGCTCGGCGGTCAGGATCGTGGCCAGGGGGCCTTCGATGGTCATGAGAATCGTGCCTGCGGTGACTGTGTCTCCGTCGGCTACATGGTGCTTGCACGCAATGTCTGAAATGCGCGAGGGATCCGGGGGCAGGCGAGGCATGGACTCCGCCGGGCGCTGAACGCTTTCGGCGGAGCCCGTGCCCCCGCCGAACTGGAACACGGCCTCGGCCACGTACAGGCCTGAGATAACCCCTGGGTGGCGGGCGACCACGTTGGCGCGTCCCTCGGCCGACGGTGGGATCGTGGCGGCGCTGGTCACGTCCGGGCCGTCGGATAGGTCTTCGGCTAGACCGGCGTGGATCGCTCGCACGACGGCGGCGGAATCAAGGCCCAGCGATGACAGCCGCTGGGAAAGGTGTGCGGGCAGGTCAGGCATCGGGGTGCTCCGGGGCTGGCTTGAAGTGGAGGCTCAGGCCGTCGGGCGGCTCGGCGGGGGATGTTGCGGGGCCTGGTGTTGCCTGGTCGAGGGTGACGGTCAGGTGGCCGAGCCACGCGGGGGACGGATCCGGGTAATCTTCGCGCCAGTGGCTGCCGCGGGTCTCGGTGCGCAGGGTGGCCGAGGCGACCATGGCAGTGGCGAGCAGGTGCAGGTTGGTGGCCTCCCAGGCGGCGAGGCTGGGCCTGGCGGACTGCTGCTGGCCGATCTTGCGCAGCTCGTCCGCTGCGGCCAGGAGGCCAGGGCCGGACCGGAGCACCCCAGCGCGCTCGGTCATAAGCTGCTGGATCTGGTCGATCGCCGAGGGGTCGAGCAGGCCAGGCCGGCGCTGGTCGGGAGCGGGAGCGGCGCGGGGCGGCAGGCCAGCGGCGAGGTCCGCGGCGATCCGCTCGGCGAAGACCAGGCCCTC
This sequence comes from uncultured Actinomycetota bacterium, assembly GCA_963720595.1. Classification (GTDB taxonomy): domain Bacteria; phylum Actinomycetota; class Actinomycetes; order Streptosporangiales; family Streptosporangiaceae; genus Chersky-822. The sequence continues at coordinate 752,751 of CAVRFY010000003.1, forward strand.
GAGCAGGGAGTTGGAGGCGAGCCGGTTGGCACCGTGAACGCCGGTGCAGGCGGTCTCACCGCAGGCGTACAGGCCGCCGATGTTCGTGCGGCCGCGCAGGTCGGTCCGGACGCCGCCGCTCGCGTAGTGGGCGGCGGGAACGACCGGAATGGGATCGGTCACCGGGTCGATGCCGTGGGACAGGCAGCTCGCGCGGATGGTGGGGAACCGGTGCGCCCAGACTTCCTCGCCGAGGTGGGTGCCGTCGAGGAAGACATGGTCCGTGCCGGTCTCGGCCATCACGTTCATGATCGCCTTGGCGACGACGTCGCGCGGGGCGAGGTCGGCGAGCGGGTGCCTGCCGGTCATGAAGCGGCGGCCGTCGGCGTCGGTCAGGACGGCGCCCTCGCCGCGGACCGCCTCGGAGATCAGCGGCTGCCTGCCCCTGGCACCCGCGCCAAGCCAGAGCACGGTCGGGTGGAACTGAACGAATTCCAGGTCGGCGGCCTCGGCTCCGGCGCGCATCGCGAGCGCCAAACCGTCGCCGGTGGAGACCGGCGGGTTGGTGGTGGCCGAGAAGACCTGCCCCATGCCGCCGGTCGCCAGCACGACCGCGGGCGCCTGCACGGCGCCGACCCCGTCCTGCTGGCCCTCGCCGATCACGTGCAGGGTGAGTCCGGCAACCTGGCCGTCCGCGGTCAGCAGCAGGTCAAGCGACATCGCGTGCTCGATCACGTCGATGCCGATGCCTTCATCGGCGCCCGCGCCGGCCTCGGCGAGCGCGAGGAGCAGCGCGCGGGAGACCTCGGCGCCGGTCGCGTCACCGCCGGCGTGCGCGATCCTGCGCCGCAGGTGACCACCTTCCCTCGTCAGCTCGAGCACGCCGCCTGCATCGGCGTCGAACCTGGCGCCGAGCGCGATCAGCCGCCGGACGGCTTCCGGGCCGTCGGTCACCAGGGCGCGGACCGCGTCGACGTCGCAGAGACCGGCCCCGGCGGTCAGCGTGTCGGCCAGATGCTGGTCCGGCGTGTCGCCAGGACCGAGCGCCGCGGCGATCCCGCCCTGCGCCCACCTGGTCGAGCCGTCGTCGAGCAAGGATTTGGTCACGAGCAGCACATTGCTGTCCGGTAGCGCACTGTGCGTGCTGAGCGCGGCGGTCACGCCGGCGATGCCCGAGCCGACCACGACGACATCGGCCTGCCTGACCCAGCCCGGGGCTGGCGCCAGGAGCCGGCGCGCGATCACGAGCCTGGCCCGAGCGTCAGCCTGGCGTTGTCGATCAGCCGGGTCTTGCCGACGGTGGCCGCGATCAGCAGCAGCGCCGGACCCGCATAGCCAGGCCCGATCTCGGTGAACGTGTCCTGGTCGGCCAGCACCAGGTAGTCGGTCGCGAGTGGCGGATCGGCGCCGCCCGCAGCGGCGAGTTCGGCTTCCGCGGCGGCGAGCACCGCGGCGTGACCACCGCCCGCAGCTGCCGTCCCGGCAAGCAGCGCCCGCGGCAGCGCGAGCGCCGAGACCCGTTCCGCGGCGGACAGGTATCGGTTCCGGCTGGAGACAGCCAGCCCGTCAGGCTCGCGGACGGTCGGGACGGAGTCGATGAGGACGGTCAGGTTCAAGTCGGCCACCATCCTCCTCACCAGGGCGAGCTGCTGGGCGTCCTTCTCTCCGAAGACCGCCGCGGCTGGCATGACCAGATTGAACAGCTTAAGCACCACGGTCAGCACGCCGTCGAAGAACCCTGGCCTGAACGCCCCTTCGAGCACGTCTCCCATCGGGCCAGGACTGATCATGACCAGCTGCTCAGACGGGTACATCTGGCCGTGATCGGGGGCGAACACCACCGCGACGCCCTCCTCGGCGCAGATCGCGACGTCGGCCTGGAGCCCGCGCGGATAGCGGTCGAGGTCTTCTCCGGCGCCGAATTGCAGCGGGTTGACGAAGACAGAGACCACGAGCGAGCCGTTGCGACCGGAAATCTCACGCGCCCGCCGGAACAGCGCGCGGTGGCCGTCATGCAGCGCGCCCATGGTCGGAACCAGTACGACGGGCGGCCGCAGCGTCGCCAGAGCAGCGGCCAGGCCGGATTTGGTCCTGGCCAGGATGGGGATCATCCGGACGGCCCGGACAGCACCCCGAGCAGGCGCTGCGCGTCCGCGGCGGTCAGCGTCCCGGCCGCGAGCGCGCGGTCCGCGGTCAGCCTGGCCAGCGCGAGGTAGGCACCGAGCGCCTCGGGCGCAGCGGCTGCGATGACGGCGACATGCGCGGCCACCGTCTCCGCATCGCCGCGGGCGACCGGGCCGGTCAGCGCGAGATCGCCGAGCGCGAGCACGTTCTCGAGCGCCGCGCCGAGCAGGGGCCCGAGCATCCTGGGCGGATCGGGCACGCCCGCCTGGAGGAGCAGGTCGCCAGACTGCACGACCAGCGTGACGAGGTGGTTCGCGGCGCTGGCGAGCGCGGCGTGGTAGATGCCTCGCTTGTCTTCGGCGATGAAGACAGGTTCGCCGCCCATCTCCACCACCAGCGCCTCGGCGACCGGCCGCAACGGCTCGGGAGCGGTCACCCCGAATGAGATCCCGGTCATCTTCTCCGCGTCGTCTGGCCTGCCGGTGAAGGTCATCACCGGGTGCAAGGCAAGCGGCAGCGCACCCGCCCGGACGGCGGGGTCAAGCACCCCGAGACCGTGCCGCCCGCTGGCGTGCGCGATCAGCCTGCCGTCCATCCGGACCCCGGTCGCCGCCAAGCCGCTGACCAGGTCGGGCAGTGCGTCGTCGGGAACCGTGAGCAGCACGAGATCGGCCGCCTCGACCACCTGAGCGGGGCTGAGCACACGCGCCTGCGGCAGGCTGCGGCTGACCCGGCTCAGCGAAGCCTGTGATACCGCGGAGGCGGCGACGACACGGTGGCCGGCCCGCGCGAGCGCCACCGCCATCGCGGTACCGGCGCGGCCGGCGCCCACCACGCCGACCGCGAGCTGCGCCGGGTGCGGCAGATCGGCCGCCCCATGACCGGCCGCGGCCTGCTGGTCGTCGGTTCCCATTGCTCGATCCAGTCCTTACCGGTATCGGTCGCCTCGGTGGCCGTTGGGCGAGGGAAGGTCGTCATCGTCGTCGGGCGGGTCAGGTGCGCGGCAGGCCCGTTCCAGGTACAGCGCGGCCAGTACCAGGACGATAGCGGCCAGCATGGTCAGCGCCGAGGCGAGCGCGTCGTGCCCGGGCACGGGCTTGGCGAGCGACGGGATCGTGTAGACCAGAAAGCCGAGCGCGAGCCCGCCGATCACCGAGGCGGCCGTTGAACTCGCCTTCGCCAGCGCGACCACCCTCGGCACCGCCATCGGCTGGATCGGCTTGGCCGACGGGTGGCCGTGCAGGCGCGGGCCGAGGTTGCGCGCGAACGCGAACTCGCCGATCGCGATCAGCAGCAGCGCGGGCAGTGCGGTCCACGGCAGCGGCGCCAGGCTGGTGAAGGTGAACTTGATCACGATCCAGCCAAGCGCCGCGCTGACCGCCCCGATGGCCAGCAGCGTCCATGGTTTGGTCGGCTGCATCTGACTGACTCACCCGCCCTGATCCGCTGTGTCGGCCGGTCCGGCGACGAGGCTGAGGTCAGCGCGCCGCCGAACCCCGCCAGAACCGCCCGCGCCGCCCGGGTCGGCCCTGGCCAGCAGGCCGGCGACAGGCCCGAAACCTGGCAGTTCCGCGCCTGGATCGACATCGTGCCACGGCATCAGCACGAACGCGCGCTCGTGCGCACGCGGATGTGGCAGCGTCAGCGCGGGGTCGTCGCTGACCTCGGCGTCGCAGGCGATGATGTCGATGTCGAGCGTGCGAGGCCCCCACCGGACGTCCCGCACCCGGCCTGCGGACCGCTCGGCCGCCTGGCACCGGTCGAGCACGGCGCGGGCCGGCAGCGGGCTCATCGCCAGCAGCACCGCGTTCAGGAAGTCCGGCTGGTCGGGCCCGCCGACCGGGCTGGTCTCATAGACCGAGGAAACGGCCGTGGCGGTGATTCCCTGCCCCGCGGTCAGCGCGTCGAGGCCGGCCTGCAGGTTCGCCAGCCGGTCACCGAGGTTGCTGCCCAGGGCGAGCACGACCGCCCTGCCGCCGGCGCGGTTCGCGCCATCCGCAGCGGTCACGTCCTGCTCCGCCGGATCGTCACGCTCACGTCCCGCACCGGCACGCCCACCGGGGCATCCGGCTTGTGCACCGTGATTTCCGCGTGCAGCACCCGCTCGTCGGCCAGGCATGCCGTTGCCAGCCGCTGCGCCAAAGTTTCGATCAGGTCAACGGGCTCCCCGGTGATGATCTCGGCGAGCCGGCCGGCCAGCACCGAGTAGTCGACCGTGCGTGACACGTCGTCGGTCGCCGCCGCCTGGCTCGTGTCCAGCCACAGCACGGCATCGGCGATGAACTCCTGCCCTTGCGCCCGCTCGGCCGGCAGCACGCCGTGGTATCCGTAGCCGCGCAGGCCGGCCAGGCTGATCTTGTCCAGATGGGTCACGGCTCGCGTTCCTCCTGCAGTCGCGCCGCGACCCTGACGGCATCGGCGTTACCGGGCACCGCGTGCACCCGGACGCACCACGCGCCGGCCAGGGCGGCATAGGCGCTCAGCGCGACCGTCGCGTCGTCGCAGCCAGGGAACGGCCGCGGCGCGGTGTCTGAGCCGAGCAGCCGCGCGATGAAGCCCTTGCGCGAGGCCCCGACCAGCACGGGGAACGGCGCTGCGGGGTGGTCGAGACAGGATATCTCGCGCAGCCTGGTCAGCAAGGTCCAGTTGTGCGCCGGTAGCTTGGCGAAGCCGAGGCCAGGATCGACGATCAGCTGCGCCGGGTCGATCCCCGCGGCGGTCAGCGCCGTCACGCGGTCGGAAAGCTCGGCGACCACGTCCTTGACGACGTCGGCGTAGCTCGCCCGGTCCTGCATGTCGGCGCTGTGGCCGCGCCAGTGCATGACCACGTAAGGCACCCCGGACGCTGCGATCAGGCCGGCCATCCCTGGATCGGCGAGCCCGCCGCTGACATCGTTGACCAGGGCCGCCCCGTCGGCGAGCGCCCGCTCGGCGATCCGGACCCGCATCGTGTCGATGCTGACGACCAGGCCCGCGCCGGCCAACGCTGCGACCACCGGACCGACCCGGCGCAGTTCCTCTTCCTCGCTGATCCGCAGCGCGCCTGGCCTGGTCGACTCGCCGCCGACGTCCACGATGTCCGCGCCGCCGGCGGCAAGCTCGAGTCCGTGGGCGATCGCGGCGTCTGGGCCGAACCATTCCCCGCCGTCGGAAAACGAATCGGGGGTCACGTTGACCACTCCCATGACCAGGCACCTGCCTGCCGCGGGCAGACCCGCGAGGCTGAAAGCTGGACCGGCCATGGCCGTAAATCTACAAGCCGCCGCCGGGCCGGGCCGAACTGGCGCCCTGCTGCCGTGGCCGCCGCGCCGCCGGAGATCGACCTACACGGCCTAAGTCGGCAGGGTCGGGGCGCGGCGCAGGTGGCCGCGCCGGGCTCACCGCGTTGCGCACCAGCCGCCGGATCCTGCGCGCCTCGACCTTCGGCCAGACCAGGAACGCCTCGGCCTCCAGCGCGGCGAGGCCGACCCTGACCGCGTCCCTGGTGGAGGTGAAGACCATGAACCTGGGCACCCAGACCGGGGCGAACTTTGCGTTGAACTTGTAGAGCGACTCGATCTGGAACCACCGGGACATGAAGATGAGGACCCGGCGCCAGGCGCGCGTGATCGGGCCGGCGCCGATCCGCTCGCCGCGCTCGAGCGCCGCCCGGAACGCCGCGAAATTCAGCGAGATCCGTGCGACGCCCAGATCGGGAGCGCTCTTGATGGTCTCGGCGATCATGAAATCGTTAAGGCCCGGCTGAGCCGACCTATCCCGCCGCATCAGGTCCAGCGAGAGCCCGTCGCTGCCCCACGGCACGAAGTGGAGCAGCGCCCTGAGCACGCCGTCCTGGGTGGCGGTCGCGATCACGCAACGCTCGTCGCCTGGCCCGCCGATCCGGCCGAGCGCCATCGAGAATCCTCGCTCGGTCGGATTGCCGCGCCAAGAGTCGGCCTGCCTGACCAGCCTCGCGATCTCCTCAGCCGGGACGTCGCCGACCCGGCGGATCTCGGCGACGTAGCCGGCCCTGCATACCCGCGTCACCATCTGCCTGACGTTGCGCATCGTCCGGCCCTCAAGCGAGAAGTCGGCGACGTTGACCACCGCCTCGTCGCCGAGTTCGAGCGCGGTCAGGTCGCCGTGCCGGCACCAGACCTCGGCGCCCTGCTCGCTGCAGCCGACGACGGCGGGAACCCAGGCATGCCTGGACGCCATGTCGAGGAACGCGCCGATCGCGCCTGGCCAGGCTTCCCGGTCGCCGATCGGGTCACCGCTGGCGAGCATGACGCCGGACAGCACCCGGTACCCGATGCACGACTTCCTGGTGGTGGACCAGATCACGCTCTTGTCGTTGCGCAACGCGAAGTACCCGAGCGAGTCTGACTCCCCGTGCCGGTCGAGCAGCGCCCTGATCTGCTCCCCGTCCGTGTCATCCAGACGCCCCTGCGGCTCGGCAGGGCGCAGGAACAAGTAGGCGGTGACGATCACGGTCACGAAGCCGAGGGCGCCCATCAAGACGGTAAAGAAGTCACCGCGCAGGTCGTGCGGGCCGAACATCACCGGCCCGGACGCGCCAACCAGGCTGTACACCACGGCCTGGAACCGTGCGACCAGCGAGATGCCCGAGGGCACGCCGGCCGGCGCCGCGAGGTAGCCGAACCCGATCAGCAGGTCGGCCGCCAGCAGGCCGACCAGCGCTCCGAGCGCGCGCCACCTGGTGCGCGGGTCGCCCACGGCGTAGAACTGCCTGCGGTAAACGAATCCGCCGCAGATCAGCAGCGCGAGCACGATGGAGGCGATGCCGACCCCGACCGCCATGTCCCGGTGCCGATGAATGAGATAGATGGCATGCGCCAGGCTGATCGCCGCGCTGATCGTCAGCAGCGCCATGACCTCCTGCCAGGCACGGTGCTTGCGGCGCCGCAGCCCGTGCGACAGCATCAGCAGCAGCAGGCCGATGATGATATCGGCGGTCCTGGTCAGCGCGGCGACGGTGCCCGGCACGACGACGGGCAGCCCCTGCAGCCTGGTGTGCAGATGGCTGTCGTTGGCGGTCACGCCGAGGATGATGTCGGCCAGCCCCACCAGGAGGACGATCCAGCCGGCCGCGAGCGGCACCCACCGCCGCTGCTGACGGCGGTCGACCGGGCGCGCGCTGACCGGTCGGTCGGCTGCGGACCGGTCGGCTGCGGACCGGTCGGCTGCGGACCGGTCGGCGGCAGGCCGGTCGGCGACGGGCCGGTCCGCGGGCAGCTCAGGAGCAGCTGGCCGGTCAGGCCGCTGCTTCGATCCGGATTTAGGCTCTGCCGGTCCTAGCCTGCTGAGGTCCGTCATCTCCGACATGTATGTGCGGCCCTGATTCACGGGCCACAGCGTAGTCACAAAGGGCTGCTGTTGCGGACGAATCCCGTTCTAGGTATAGCGGCGGGCCATCAGCAGGCTCATGGCCTCCGCCCGCGTTGAGTCCGAACTGCGGAAGCAGCCGCGAACCGCGGAGGTGACCGTCTTGGCGCCCGGCTTTCGCACGCCTCGCATGGCCATGCACAAGTGCTCCGCCTCCACCACGACGATCACGCCCCTGGGCTGGAGCACTTCCGTCAGCGAGTCGGCGATCTGGTTGGTCATCCGCTCCTGTACCTGCGGGCGGCGCGCGTAAACGTCGACGAGCCTGGCCAGCTTCGACAAACCGGTGATCTGGCCCTGCTCGTTCGGGATGTACCCCACGTGCGCGTGCCCGAAGAAGGGAGTCAGGTGATGCTCGCAAGTCGAGAACAGGTCGATGTCGCGGACCAGCACCATCTCGTCGTGCTCGGCGTCGAAGACCGTGGTGAGCACGTCCTTCGGGTGCTGGCTCAGCCCGGCGAACTGCTCCGCGTAGGCTCTGCCGACCCGGCCGGGCGTTTCCTTCAGGCCGGCCCGGTCCGGGTCCTCGCCGATCGCCAGCAGGATCTCGCGCACGGCTCGCTCGATCCGCGGCAGGTCAACTGGCTGGCTCAATGAACTGTCTGGCTCACCGCGCGGTGCCGTCCGGGCCGCGGTCCTCCGCCTCATGACCGCCGTTGCCGTACTGTCCTGGCAGGCCGAACCGGTCGGGCATCGACGCGGGCATGGCGCCCGGGTAACCGCCCTTGGACAGGTTCGGCGTCTGGCCGTTGCCGCCGAGCGGCAGTTCCTTGCCGTCGCTCGCCGCGGTCAGTGCCAGCTCCTTGGGCGTCAGCACCGGTGGCCGGTCCGACGGCATCCGCTTGCCGTAGCCCGTGTAGGAGCCACGCGACGGCCGCTTCTGCACAGAGGCGAAGATCTCGAGCACCTGGGTCCTGGCCAGCGTCTCGTGCTCCATAAGCTGCAGTACCAGGTTGTCCAGCACGTCGCGGTACTGGACGAGGACATCCCACGCCTCGTCATGCGCCGACTCGATCAGCCGCCGCACCTCGTCGTCGATGGCCGAGGCGATCCCCTCGGAGTAGTCGCGCGAGTGCGACATCTCCCGGCCCAGGAACGGCTCGGAGTCGCCTGAGCCGAACTTGCGGGCGCCGAGCCGCTCGCTCATGCCGTACTCGGTGACCATGCCGCGCGCGATCTGCGAGGCCTTCTCGATATCGTTGGCCGCGCCGGTGGTGGGCTCGTGGAAGACCATCTCCTCCGCGGTGCGACCGCCGAGCAGCATCGCGAGCTGATCCATCATCTCGGCCCGGCTGACCAGGAACTTGTCCTCCGACGGCGCCGCTGCCGTGTAGCCGAGCGCCCGGCCGCGCGGGATGATCGTGATCTTGTGCACCGGGTCGGCGTTGGGCATCGCGTGTCCGACCAGGGCGTGGCCGCCCTCGTGGTACGCGATGATCTTCCGCTCCTTCTCCGACAGCAGCACGCTCTTGCGCTTCGGCCCAGCCGTGACCCGGTCGATCGCCTCCTCGAGGGAGTACATGGTGATCTGGGTCTCGTTGCCACGCGCCGTGAGCAGAGCGCCCTCGTTGACCACATTGGCCAGATCCGCACCGGTAAACCCAGGAGTCCGCCTGGCGATGATGTCAAGGTCTACGTCGGGCGCGAAGGGCTTGCCGCGGGCGTGCACCCGCAGGATGCCCTTGCGGCCGTTCAGGTCGGGCTGGGCGACCACGATCTGCCGATCGAACCGGCCGGGCCGCAGCAGCGCCGGGTCCAGGATGTCGGGCCGGTTGGTCGCGGCGATCACGATCACGCCGCCCTTGGTGTCGAAGCCGTCGAGCTCGACGAGCAGCTGGTTCAGCGTCTGCTCGCGCTCGTCATGACCGCCGCCGAAGCCGGCGCCGCGATGACGGCCGACCGCGTCGATCTCGTCGACGAAGACGATGGCCGGCGCGTTCGCCTTGGCCTGCTCGAAGAGGTCACGGACGCGCGAGGCCCCGACGCCGACGAACATCTCGACGAAATCCGAGCCTGAGATCGAGTAGAACGGCACGCCCGCCTCGCCCGCGACCGCGCGGGCCAGCAGCGTCTTGCCGGTTCCCGGCGGGCCGTAAAGCAGGACGCCCTTGGGGATCTTCGCCCCGATCGCCTGGAACTTGGCCGGGGTCTGCAAGAACTCCTTGATCTCCTCGAGTTCCTCGATCGCCTCGTCAGCGCCTGCCACGTCGGCGAACGTGGTCTTCGGGGTGTCTTTCGTAATGAGCTTGGCCTTGGACTTGCCGAAGTTCATTACCCGCGAGCCGCCGCCTTGCATCTGGTTCATGAAGACGAAGAAGAGCAGGAAGATGACGATGAACGGCAGCCAGCCGAGCAGCACGTTCAGCAGCGAGTTGCCCTGCGGGTTCTTGACGTCGTAGGAGATGCCGCTGCCCTGCAGCGCCGAGGCGATCTGGTTGTCCTGGTTGCCGACCCATGTCGCCTCGAGGTTATGGTTGTCCGTGGTGGTGACCTGGACTACCTGGGTCGGGACGTTCAGGATCGCCGATTTCACCTGGCCGGACGTGACCAGCTTCATGACCTGCGACGTCTGCACCACGCGGTACTGGTTCGACCCGGTGAACTTCAGCACGACGACGAGCAGCACGAAGACGAGCAGGATGACGAGCATCCAGCTGCGGAAGATGCGCTTCAGATCCATCGATTAGCGACCCGGGCGAGCCGGGCCGGTACCTCCTGCCGAGCCTCGTGTCCCGCCGCCGTCCGGCAGGAGCGCAGTACGTCCGAGCTTCCCATGCGCGGTATTCCCTCTCTCCCGCGCATGACGCGCGAAATCTGACGGTACACCGCGCCGGCTCGCACCGGCACGTAGGCGGCACTTCAGGAAGCCGCGTGCCCTATGCTCCGCCTCTACCCCTTGTCAACGCTATTCAACTTCGGATGTGTTCCCCTCATCGGCAACCAAAGCGACCTGCGAGTAGGCATGCGGGGCGAGCGTGCCGATGAACGGAAGGTTGCGGTAGTGCTCGGCGTAGTCCAGGCCGTAGCCGATCACGAACTCGTCGTCGATCTCGAAGCCCGTGTACGCCACGTCGACCGCCATCTGGGCCGCGGCCCGCTTCCGCAACAGCACGCAGACCTGAACCGAGGCCGGGTCTCGCGACCGGAGGTTATGTACCAGGTAGGACAGCGTCAGGCCGGAGTCGACGATGTCCTCGACGACGAGCACATGCTGGCCGCTGATGTCGGCGTCGAGGTCCTTGAGTATCCGCACCACGCCGGAGGATGTGGTGCCCGACCCGTACGAGGAGATCGCCATCCAGTCCATGCTGACCGGAAGGTGCATGGCACGGGCCAGGTCGGCCATTACCATCACCGCGCCCTTGAGCACGCCGACCAGGATGAGTTCGCGGCCGGCGTAATCGGCATCGATCTGCGCCGCGAGCTCAGCGATCCTGGCCTGCAGCTGCTCGGGCGTGATCAACACGTCGAGCAGGTCCGCACCCATGTCTGTGGCGTCCAACGCGGTCTCCGTTTCAGTGTTTCCCGACGCGAGCGTGTCGGCGGGCCGCCACGCTGCCGCTCACTGGCGGGTCGTGAAGTGCAGCCTGCCATACCGCCGTTGGCACCTATGCCGCCCGGCAGGTCCGACCACCGCTGGCCGTGCCAGGCGGTCACCAGGGCATCGAGGCTGTGCACGTGCGCCCAGCTCAGCGAGCCTGCCGGGGCGCCGGCAGCGATCGCCGCCCGCCGCAGCAGCCTGGTCCTGATCGCCGCCGGGAGCTCGGCGAGAGCGACTACGTCGAGCGTCAGCTCGCCTTCACTTTCGGCTTCGCCTTCACCCTGACCCGCGTCGTCCGCGCCTGCCCGCCGCGCCAGTAAGCAGGCGCTCCGCCACTTCGTCGGTCACCGCGTCGAGCGCGTCCGCGTCGGCACGCACCCGGTCGGCCGTCCTGGCCAGCGCTTCGGTGATGCCCGGGCCCGAGCAGGTCTTCCATCAGCGGCAGCATCTGCAGCCTGACCCGGGTCCTGGCGAAAGACGGGGTCGGCGTTCTGCGGGTCATCCCATGGCTCGAGGCCCTGAGCGCGGCGCAGGCCGCGCGGGTTTGCGCGCGGCGCAGGCCCGAGCAGCGGGCGGCAGGTAGCGGCCCGCGGAAGCCGCGCATCCCGGCCAGCGACCGCGCGCCGGAGCCGCGGGCGAGCCCGAGCAGCACGGTCTCGGCCTGGTCGTCCATCGTGTGCCCGAGCAGGACCGCGGCGGCGCCGCATTCGACCGCGGCCGCCTCGATCGCAGCGTACCTGGCCTGCCGCGCGGCCGCCTCGGGGCCAGGAAGGCGCTCCGGCCTCACCGCGGCCAGCCACTTCGGCGCGCAGGCTGTGCACCGGATCGAGCCCTAGACCTCGCAGCGTGCCGGCGACGCGCTCGGCCTGGTCGGCCGAGCCTGGCTGGAGGCCGTGATCGACGGTGACGGCGCCCGCGCGCAGGCCGAGCCTGGGCGCCTCGAACGCGAGCGCGGCCGACGAGCGCCAGCGAGTCTGGCCCGCCCGAGCATGCCGGCCGAGCGCGAGCGCCCCGCTGTCCAGGCCGCTCAGGGCATCGGCGGACGCCCAGCCTGACCGCCGCCACGGCGGGTCGGGCCCATCGCCGGTCAGCCGGTCTGCTGGCCGGTGCCGTCCGTTCCGGCCGCCTTGGGCCCTGCGCCGTTCGACGCGGTGCCGTTCGTCGCGGAGCCGGTCGACCCGCTGCCGGCAGACTTAGTGCCGCTCGACCCAGTGCCAGTCGACCCGGTGCGATCCGGCCCCGGTACCTGGCCGTCTGCCGTCAGTGCCGGCGCCGCAGTGCCGGCGCATCCGCTCGAGCCAGCGTTGCGGGTTGGCAACTTCGTCCTTCGTCGGCAGCGTCTCAGGCGACGTCCAGACCCGGTTGAAGGTCTCCATCCCGGCCTGCGCCGACGACGGCCTTCACGAAGGCCGCACCCTGCTGGTACTGCCGCATCTTCAGGTCGATGCCGAGGATCCGGCGCACCGCCTGCTCGAGCCGGTTCCCCGACGTGCGCCTGCGCATTGAACTTGGCCCTGATCTCCTCGACCGAAGGCACGACCGCGGGGCCGACGGCGTCCATCACGTAGTCGCCGTGCCCTTCCACCAGCGTCATGACGGCCGTCAGCCGGTCGAGTATCTCGCGTTGGCGCTGGCTCTGCATCGCCTCGATCAGGCTGCCGCCGCCGTCACCGCCGCGCACCGCGCCGCTCACCGCGTCGGCGGCCGCCCGATCCGGTTCAGTATCGATGCGGGATCCAGGTCGGAGGCGAGCAGGAAGTCGGTCATCTGCCGCTGGACGTACGGCCGCAGCCAGGGGACAGAGGTGAACTGGGTCCGGTGGGTCTCCTCGTGCAGGCAGACCCAGCGGCGGAAGTCACTGGGGTCGACGCCGAGTTCGCGCTCGACCATCACGATGTTCGGGGCGACCAGGGTCAGCCGGCCGGCGGCGCCTCGTCGGCCGGGCGGTCAGGGTCTGGCGGCAGGAAGAGCTCGTACTGACCGAGCACCCGGCTGGCCAGGTAGGCCAGGATCAGGCCCGCCTGCATCCCGGTGACCCGAGACCCGACCGCGGTCAGCATCGAACCGGCCGCTGGCGCCGCGCCGATTTCCTGCATGTGCTCGACCAGCGGGTCAAGGACAACCTCGAACCCGGAGATGTTGGCCTTGATCCACCCGGGCCGATCGACAATGGCTACCTTGCCGCCGTCACCGTCGCCGGGCAGGCCGGTCACATCGCGAACCGGCCCGGCGACGGCCGCAGCCTGCTCGCGGAGCTCGGTCACGACCCTCCTGGCCTCGGCCAGGCTCACCTGCGGGCCAGGCCTCACCCACCGGCTGGCGGTGGAGGTGGCTACGTTCCAGTCGATCATCTGGGAGCTGCTCACCCCTCCACCGTACGTGCCCGGGCAACATCCGCGTCAGCCGCAGCCGCAACCCGCCAGCGCGGTTGCCAGCTGAGCAAGCGCGAATTCGGGCTGCGCGGCGAGTTGCACCGGGATGTCGTTGCCCATGAACGCGAAGGCCAGCAACTGGCCGCCCGCCGTATAGGCGATGCCGGCCATGGTCGCGACATGGGTCAGGTTCCCGGTCTTGGCCCGCACCGTGCCCAGAGCGTCCCGGCCGAACGGTCCGAAGAAGCTGCCAGGACCGAGCGTCCCTGAGAAACCGGCTACCGGCATACCGGTGATCACCGGCCGCAGGCTGTGCGGTCCCGACTGCGCGGCCAGCCTGACCAGGCCGACGAGCGCCCGCGGCGAGATGCGGTCCATCGGCGACAGGCCGCTGCCGTCTACCAGGCGCAGGCCGGTCAGGTGGAATCTGGCGGCGACGGCCATCACGGCGTCGGCCGCGCCCTTGAAGGTGCCGGGCCGTCCGGTCGCGATCGCCGACTTGCCTGGCCAGCGTTTCGGCGATGACGTTGTTGCTTTCGGAGAGCATCTGCTGGACGATCGCGGCCAGCGGCGGGGAATGCACGGCGGCCAGCACGGTTCCCGGCACCGGCTTCTGCTGGCCCGGCGTCTGCTGGCCCGGCGTCTGCTGGCCCGGCGTCTGCTGGCCCGCCTTCTTGGCCGGCGCCAGGTGGCCGCGGACGGTGATGCCGTCCTTGCGCAGGAAAGCGGCGAACGCGTGCGCGGCATCCCGGCTAGGAGTCAGGGATCGCGGCCGGTAGTTGCCCGGATTATCGCCGTCATCGGGGGTGCCGCGGGCCGTCAGCCGCCCCTGGTCAACCTCCAGACCGGTGATCGGGGTGATGTTGCCGCTGGCGGCGTAGTTGCCCGGCGTGCCGAAGGCCTTCCAGCCAGGAGCAACCGCGGGCCCGCCGAAGCGTGCGGCGTCGTAGGAGAGCCTGACCGAGCCGATGCCCCTGGATCGCAGCGCCTTGGCGGTCGCAGCGGCGAGCGAACGGAGCGTGGCCGGCTGCGGGTAGTCACCGGCCGGGTATCGGCTGGCGGCCAGCGTCGGATCGCCACCGCCGACCAGCGTGATGCTTGCCGCGCCAGCGGCCGGACTCGCGTGCCGTCCGGTAATCGCCACGTAGGTCCTGAACCTCGCTGCCGGGCCCAGCGTGTCGAGAGCGGCGATCGCCGTCGCGATCTTCGTCGTCGAGGCCGGCGCGAAACCGGTGGCTGGGTTCAGCTGATAGAGCACCTGGCCGGTCGAGACATCGGTGACCAGGGCGCCGACCCGCGGGCCGAGGTCGCCCGACTTCATCAGCCCGTCGAGGCTGGCCGCGACACCGGCCGCAGTGGCCGTTCCGCCGTGGCCGGCCGACGGCGACCCGGTCGCGCCGGCCAGTGCCGGTCCCGGCTTGGCCAGGCCGGCGCCGGACACCCGTGGCATCTCGAACAGCGCCAGCCTGGGCGGCAGCAGGCGGGCCACCGCCGCTCCCGCGCCGAGCGTGAACAGGCAGAGCAAGCCGAGCGTCAACGCCATCATCCGCGCCAGCCGGTTCACCGTCCGCTCCCCTTCGCCAGATGCCGGTCCTTCGACAGGCGCTGTCACCGAGGGTATACATCACAACAGGGGTACACACCAAGGCAGAGCGCCAATCATTCCACCGGGCAGGGAGATCAGGCCGTGGAGTTCGACGTAGTCATCGAGATCCCCAAGGGTCAGCGGAACAAGTACGAGATGGACCACGAGACCGGACGCATCAGGCTGGACCGGATGCTCTTTACCTCGACCAGATACCCGGCCGACTACGGGTTCATCGAGCACACACTCGCCGACGACGGCGACCCGCTCGACGCTCTCGTCTTGCTCGACGAGCCGACGTTTCCCGGCTGCCTGATCTGCTGCCGGGCGATCGGGATGTTCCGGATGCGGGACGAGAAGGGCGGCGACGACAAGGTCCTCTGCGTGCCCGCCACCGACCCGCGGATGGCGCACCTCCGCGAGATCACCGATGTCTCTGAATTCGACCGCCTGGAGATACAGCACTTCTTCGAGGTCTACAAGGCACTCGAGCCAGGCAAGGAGGTCGAGGCGGCGACGTGGGTCGGCCGGGAAGCGGCCGACGAGGAGATCGAGGCGTCCAGGAAGCGACTCGCCGAGACCGAGAGCGCGCACGACGGCGGCGGTCCTGGTGGCTGATCCGCAAGAATCGGCCAGCCGGCTCCAGCATCTGGACTTCACCGACGAGGACGCCTCGATCCTGTCCAGGAGCCCGTTGCTGCGCGAGCTCGAGCGACGAGGACACTGAGGTGTTCAGGCCGCACACGCGCGTCGTGCTGCTGCCCCGCGGCGAGCGGCTGTTCGAGGAAGGTGACATCGGCGACTGTCTCTATTTGGTGATCAGCGGCAAGGTGAAGCTGACCAGGACGGCGCCGGATGGCAGGGAGAGCCTGGTCAGCGTGCACGGTCCTGGCGACATGTTCGGCGAGCTGGCCATGTTCGACCCGACCTACCGCACGTCGGCCGCGAGCGCGGTGACCGACGCCAGGCTGGCCGAGATCGCGCACAATGACCTGCGCGAGGTGCTGGCCACCCGGCCGGCGGTCGCGTTGCTGCTGCTCAAGGTGCTGGCGCAGCGGCTGCGCCGGGTCACGGAGGCCAACACGAACCTGATCTTCACCGACGTGCCCGGCCGGGTGGCCAAGGCGCTGCTCGAGCTCGCCGACAAGTTCGGCACGCCGACCGACGAGGGCATCCAGGTCAACCACGACCTGACCCAGGAGGAACTCGCCCAGCTCGTCGGCGCGTCGAGGGAGACCGTCAACAAGGCGCTCGCCGATTTCGCCGCGCGTGGCTGGATCCAGCTCTCGGCCAAGTCGGTGCTGCTGATCGATCCCGACCGGCTCCGCCGGCGGGCGAGATTAGGCAGCGGCCAGGCATCGGAGCCGGCCAAGGACGGCCACGCCGCGGAGCCAGCCCAGGGCGGCCAGGCCACGGAGCCGGCCTGCCGGCGCCGCTAGTCCCCGCCGGCCGGAAGCTCGCCGAGAGCGCCAGGTAGGCCAGCTGTGCGCGGACCGAGATCTCCGGCGAACGGCCACAACGCCTGGTCCACGTCGGCGTAGACCCTGGCGACGATCTGCCGGTGGTGCGGTCCCCGGCGGCCAGAGCGGCCCTGATCTCGGCGAGTCGCTCCGCGCGGTGCGTTAGATAAAATCCAGGGTCGCCAGGGCGGTTCGCGAGCAGCGGGCCGTGACCAGGCAGCAGCGTGCGCAGTGCCGCGGCCTCGGCGAGGGCGCGGAGCCGGTCGAGCGAGCCGAGGTAGTCCGCCAGGCTGCCGTCGTCGGCGATTACGGTGGTGCCGCGGCCGAGCACGGTGTCGCCGGTCAGCACCGCGCGCGTCGGCGCGCAGGTACAGGCTGACCGAGTCCGACGGTGTGGCCGGGCGTCGCGATGACCTCGATGCTCGCAGCCGCCGTCGGTGACCACCGCGCCCGGCGGCAGGCCTTCGTCGCCGAGCCGGTGCGCCCGGTCAACCGCGCGCACGCTGGCCCCGGTCAGGCCCGCGAGCGTCGCGCGCGCCGGCCGAATGATCCTCGTGCCCGTGAGTCAGGACGATGGCGGCGATCCGCTGGCCGGCCTGCTCGGCGGCTTCGACCACCCGGCGCAGATGCGCATCGTCGTCGGGGCCGGGGTCGACGACGACGGCGGTCGGCGAGCCCGGCTCGGCGATCAGCCAGGTATTGGTGCCGTCCAGCGTCATCAGCCCCGGGTTGGGGGCGAGCACGCAGCGGGCCCGGTCGGTGCCCGAGCCGTCGATCGGCCCCGGCGCGCGCCGGCTGCGCGACAGCGGTCACAGCGGGTACTCGCGCTCGCCTGGGACCTTCAGCCAGGTCGCGCCCTCGGAGACGACGACCTCCGGGCAGCAGCGGCTTGACCTCGCGCTGCGCCGCGAGAACCGCCTCGGCGTCCGGGTACTCGGCAAGCTCGGCGAGCGTCATCGCGGTCGGCAGCCAGAGCTGGATCTGCCCTGCCCGGCCAGCCTCGAGCGCCTGCGGCGGGGAGATCCACTGCACGGCCGACGCCTCGCCGCCGACGTCCCTGGTGCGCTGGCCCGGCGGGCAGCGCCGCTGCGAAGAACCTGGCGTCGAACCGGCGCGGCTCGACCGCGGGGGTGATCCACCTGGACCACGGTCGCAGCAGGTCGGAGCGCAGGATCAGGTTCCGCCGCGCCAGCATCTCGGCCAGCGACAGCGACCGGTCGAGCAAGCGCATGCCGGTCCGCCTCCCAGTCCTCGCCCGTCGTGTCGGCCACGACGGAGTCGGCGGACGGGCCGGCCAGCAGGACGCCGGACTCCTCGAACGTCTCCCTGACCGCGGCGCAGACCAGCGCCCTGGCCAGTTCGTGCGGCGCGTCGAATACCCGGCCCCAGTGATCGACGCCTGGTCCGGCCCACGCCACTTCCTCGTCGGCGTCGCGCTGGTCGACCGATCCGCCGGGGAAGACGTAGGCGCCAGGGGCGAACGCCATCGAGGGCTTGCGCCGCAGCATGTAGACCTCGAACCCGCCGGCTTGCGACGCCGACGTCACCGCCGCGGCGCGCAGCAGCATCACGGTCGCGGCGTCGCGCGGCGTGGCCGGCTGGACCTTGCCCTCGATCACGGCGCGCGCGGCCGCGGCGATCTGCTCGGGAATCTTGACCTGGCTCACCGCGTCACTGCCCCGCTCGCGCTCAGTCGCCAACCTCGGCGATCAGCTCAACCTCGACCGGCGCGTCGAGCGGCAGCACGGCCATGCCTACCGCGCTCCTCGCGTGCCTGCCCGACTCGCCGAACACCTCGAGCAGCAGTTCGCTCGCGCCGTTGACCACCTGCGGCTGCCCGGTGAAGTCCGGCGCGCTCGCCACGAACCCGGTCACCTTGACGATCCGCTTGACGGCGGACAGGCTGCCGGTCACCGAGACGACCGCGGCAAGGGCGTTCAGCGCGCAGGTTCTGGCCAGCGCGGCCGCCTCGTGCGCCCCCACCTCGGCGCCGACCTTGCCCGTCCCGACCAGTTGCCCGTCGACCACCGGCAACTGGCCAGCGGTGTAGACGAAATTACCGGACCTGACCGCTGGCACGTAGGCCGCGAGCGGCGGCGTCACGGTCGGCAGCGTGAGGCCGAGCGCGGCCAGCCGCGGCCTCGGGCGAGCTCGGTCGTCGACCAGCCGGTCACTGCTTGGGCCGCTTCAGGTAGGCGACCAACTGCTCGGCGTTGGGCCCTGGGATCGACGGCGACCAGTTCCCAGCCGTCGTCACCCCAGTTGTCGAGTATCTGCTTGGTCGCGTGCACGAGCAACGGCACCGTCGCGTACTCCCACTTCTGCATGGGCGTTACCTTAGCCGCCCGGCAGGGCCAGGCAGCGGCTGCGCCGGCGATCCGGGCGGGCCGGATCGCCGCACGGTCGTCTGCACGTCAGGTTCAGGCGGACCCGGATTGGTCCGCGGCACCGTTGCCTGACGGTCCCGGTCCGTGGGAGCCGGGCAGCCGCGGCTCGGAGGCCTGCGCCTCAGGTATCACCGGGTCCGGGACGTCCGGCTCGCGGGATCTCCGGCTCCGGGATCTCCCCGGCGGCCACTGCAGACGCGGGAATCGGCGCGACCGGCGGGATGGCCAGCGTCTCCTCCTGCGCGATTGCCGCCTCCGGCGGCAACGGCTTGTGCTCGATCGCCGCCTCCGCGGCCGCTACCTCGGCCTCTCCGGTGTCCGCCGGCATGTCCCCCGCGTACGGCGAGGTCTGGCCGGATCCCCGGTCGAAGAACCGCAGCAGCTCGACCGGGATCGGCATCACCAGCGTGCTGTTCTTCTCCGCCGCGACCTCGACCACCGTCTGGAGGAGCCGAAGCTGCAGCGCCGCCGGGTCACGGGCCATCACGTTGGCGGCGGCGGCCAGGCGCTTGGAGGCCTGGTACTCGCCGTCGGCGGTGATGATCCTGGCCCGCCGCTCTCGTTCGGCCTCGGCCTGCCTGCGCGATCGACCGCTTCATGCCCTCGGGCAGGGAGACGTCCTTGATCTCGACACTCTCGACCTTGACGCCCCATGGGTCCTCGGTCACCGCGTCGATGATCAGGCACAGTTGCTTGTTGACCCGCTCGCGCTCGGAGAGCAGCTCATCCATCTCGGACTGGCCGATGATCGACCGCAGCGAGGTCTGCGCCCGCTGCGAGACGGCGAACATGTAGTTCTGGACGTTGATGGTGGCCTTGATCGGGTCGACGACCCTGAAGTAGACGACGGCATCGACGCGCACGCTGATGTTGTCCCGCGTGATGCCTTCCTGCGCCGGGACGGCCATCGCGATGATCTGCTTGTTGACCTTCTGTATCTTGTCGCCGATCGGGCGGACGAAGGTCAAGCCGGGCGGCCGCGTCCGCGGCAGAACCCGGCCGAACCGGAACACGATGCCCTCTTCGTACTGCTGGACCTGCTTGACGCTACGGCCGAACATGATCAGGCCGCCAGCTGCGACAAATGCCACGAAACCCAGCAGACGCTTCCATTCGCCCACACCTTCTCACCAGTTAGGGCAGGACTTGATATACCTGTCCGCTGTCCTTCGTACCCAGACTAGTCACCGGACTGCCCGCGGGCTAACGCCGAAATGACGGGCCGGCCACGGTATGGCATCGGCGTGGACGCGGATAGCCTCATGCTCGTGAGCGTGCGGGACACAGACTGGGACGGCGTGCGGCTGCACGTGGTGACCGGCAAGGGCGGGACAGGCAAGACCACGGTGGCCGCCGCGCTCGCGCTCGCACTCGCTTCGAACGGCAAGCCGGTCCTGCTGATGGAGGTCGAGGGCAGGCAGGGCATCGCGCAGCTCTTCGACGTGCCGCCGTTGCCGTACGAGGAGCGCAGGGTGGCCGTCGCGCCAGCGGACGACGACCGGCCAGGCGGGGACGTCTACGCGCTCGCCGTCGACCCGCAATCGGCGCTGATCGAGTACCTGGAGATGTTCTACAACCTGCGGCAGGCCGGGCGCGCGCTGACCAGGCTCGGCGTGCTCGACTTCGCGACCACGATCGCGCCTGGCCTGTCGGACGTGCTGCTCACCGGCAAGGCGGCCGAGGCAACGCGGCGCAGGTCGGACGGCCGCCAGGTGTACGGGGCCGTCGTGATGGACGCGCCGCCGACGGGACGGATCAGCCGCTTCCTCAACGTGTCGCTCTGAGGTGTCCGGGCTCGCCAAGGTCGGCCCGATCCGCGGCCACGCCGACACCGTGCAGAACGTGATCCGCTCGCCGCAGACGGTCGTGCACTTCGTCGACGCTGCTCGAGGAGATGCCGGTGCAGGAGACGCTCGACGGCATCGCCGAGCTGCGCGAGGCCGGCGGCATCCGGCCTGGCGGCGATCGTGGTCAACATGATGCGCGAGGCGGAACTCGCCAGGCAGCGGGCGCGGCGGCAGGGCCAGCGCTGGGGAGCAAGACGCGGGACACGCACGCGCTGGAGGTCGCGCTCAAGGCCGCGGGCCTCGGCGACGATGCCGACCTGGCCGCCGACCTCGCCGCCGAGCTCGCCGACGAGGCCGGACGGCCCGCTCGCAGCGGGCCCAGCGCCGCCAGCTCGACGAGGCCGGGCAGCCGTGCTACGAGCTGCCGCTGATCACGGACGGAATCGACCTCGCCGCCCTCTACAAGCTGGCCGAGGCGCTGCGCGAACAGGGCGCGGCATGAGCAGCGCGCCGGTGCCGCTGGTGGTCGACCAGCTCATCGACGACCGGCGGACCAGGGTCATCGTCTGCTGCGGCTCCGGCGGCGTCGGCAAGACGACCATCGCGGCCGCCGTCGGGCTGCGGGCCGCCGAGCGCGGCCGCCACGTTGTCGTGCTGACGGTCGACCCGGCCCGGCGCCTCGCCCAGTCCATGGGGCTGACGTCGCTCGACAACACACCCCGGCCGGTAGCCGGCATCGCACGTCGCGGACGACGACGGGGCCGGGAGCATGCACGCCATGATGCTCGACATGAAGCGGACCTTCGACGAGATCGTGGAGTCGCACGCCGACCCCGACCGCGCCGCGCAGATCCTCGCGAACCCCTTCTACCAGTCGCTGTCGTCCAGCTTCGCCGGGACGCAGGAGTACATGGCGATGGAGAAGCTCGGCCAGCTCCGCCGCGCCGACGAGTGGGACCTGATCGTGGTCGACACCCCGCCGAGCCGCTCGGCACTCGACTTCCTCGACGCGCCGCAGCGGCTCGGCAGGTTCCTCGACGGCCGGCTGCTGCGGCTGCTCGTGGCGCCGGCCAAGCTCGGCGGCAGGACCGGGCTGCGGATGCTCAACGCCGGGTTCGGCATCGTGACGGGCGTGATTACCAAGATCATCGGGAGCCAGCTGCTCCGCGACGTGCAGACCTTCGTGTCGGCGATGGACACCATGTTCGGCGGGTTCAGGGAGCGGGCCGAGTACACCTACCGGCTGCTGCGGGCGCCGGGCACGGCGTTCCTCGTGATCGCGGCGCCCGAACCCGACGCGCTGCGCGAGGCGTCCTACTTCGTGGAGCGGCTGGAACGCGACGGCATGCCGCTGGCCGGGCTGATCCTGAACCGGGTGCACCGCTCGCCGGCGGCGCGACTGTCCGCTGCCCGCAGCCTCGCGGCCGCCGAGACGCTCGAGGGCCTGGACGACAGCGAGTCGACGGCGCTCGGGCATTGGCGCGCTCCGGCTGCACGCCGAGCGGATGCGCCAGGCCGAGTCCGAGCGCAGGCTGGCGAGGCGGTTCACCGCCGCGCATCCGCTGGTCCCCGTCGCCCAGGTTCCCGCCCAGCCCGATGACGTTCATGACCTGAACGGGCTGCGCGTCATCGGCGCCGCGTTCGCGGCCGATAGCTAATTGGCCGCGCCATTTCATGATCGCAGCCAATGCGGCCGATTTGCCGTTCCGGCGCCCGACGGCAGGTCGACGGCGGTGATCATGGCCCGGGTTAAGGCAGGAAATGCCGTCAGCCGTCTTTGGCTACTTGCGCATGCCCGCGGTTCGCAGGCCCGCGGCCCCGTGGGTTAGCAGGCCGGTGGGTACGTGCGCAGGCTCGTCCGCGATGCCACGCGGATGACGATCAGGGTGACGACCGACTAGCTGGCGACCAGCTCGTTGGAGACGGTCTCGTACTTGTCCCTGGCGTTCTCGAGCAGATCGCGCCACGAGACGACGTCGGACCGGCGGCGCAGCAGCGCACGGCGCTCGCGCTCGGTCATGCCGCCCCAGACACCGAACTCGATCCGGTTGTCGAGCGCATCGGCCAGGCACTCCGTACGTACGGGGCAGCCCCGGCAGATCAGCTTGGCCCGGTTCTGCGCCGCGCCCTGAACGAAGAGCTCGTCAGGGTCAGTTCCCTTGCACGCGGCGCGCGCGGTCCAATCCGTGATCCACATGTGGCCCAACTCCTCCTGATCGTCACGCCCGCTGAGCGGGTCGTCACGCCGGGTGGCGCTTTCGCTGCGGTTATCAGGGGCGTGGCCGCACGGCAACGCCCATGTGATGGTCGCGAAAGAGTAACTTACGGAACTCAGGCTCGTTGCGCTAGTCCCCGGCATGCCCATTTCCCGTATAGCTCTGATGGGCTATACGACAAACGTTACGTAGTCACTTCGGCAACCGACAGTTACTACGATCTAGTCGACGCGATCCCAGGCGGCTGATTGGTCCCCGTTTAGATGTCCTCCCATGACTAGTCTGGCCGGCAGCGTAACCTGTTCAGGTGCTCTCACCACTTCGCCACGCCGGTATCAAGACCATCGGCCTGCTCGGCGTCCTTTCCCTCGGCGCGGGCGTGCTCAGCGCGGCGGCGGTGCTGCCCGTCATCGGCGTCGCCGGCGTCGCCGTGCGAGAACGCATCGAAGACTTTCAACGACCTGCCCGTGGCTGGTCTCGGCCAGGTGCCGTCGAGGACCGTAGATACTCGACAGGTCTGGGAAGTTGATCGCCACCTACTACCCGCGCGACATCTTCAGGGACCCGGTGCGGTGGAACCAGATCGCCCCGGTGATGCGCAACGCGATCGTCGCGATCGAGGACTACAGGTTCTGGAAGCACGGCGCGTTCGACCTGCACGGCACGCTCGCGCGCGATCTCCAGCGACCTGTCAGGCAACCAGGTGCAGGGCGGATCCGACCTGGCGCAGCAGTACGTCAAGAACGCCTGCATCCTGACCGCGAAGAACGCGACCGACGCCGCAGGCGTGCACCGCGTTCAGCCCGGCCAGGAAGATCACCGAACTGCGGATCGCCGCCAACGTCGCGCGCCGAGCTGACCAAGCCGCAGCTACTGACCGCCTACCTGAACGTGGCCTATTTCGACCACCAGGCTTACGGCATCAAGGTCGCCTCCGAGTTCTACTTCTCCGAGCCGCCCGCCAAGCTCACCCTGACCCAGGCCGCGCTGCTCGCCGGCATCGTGGAGTCTCCGACCGCCAATGACCCGGTGCACAACCCGGACAACGCACTGCAGCGGCGCGAGCCAGGTACTGAACGCGATGGCACAGCACGGCTACATCAGCCGAGCGACGGCCCGGGCCGCGGCCAAGTCGCCGCTCGGCCTGCACCTGTCGACGGTGCCGCTGCAGACCGGCTGCACCAGCCCTGGCGTCAAGGATGCCGCGTTCTTCTGCGACTACGTGATGTCGGTCCTGAAGAACAACCCGGCCTACAAGAAGGCCTACGCGCAGATGCAGAGCGTCGGGCGGGCTGAAGATCTACACGACGCTCAGCGCACGCGACCAGCGCGCCGCCACGAATGCGGTGAACTACGTGGTCCCGGCCAAGAAGCCGGCTTACAACCCTGGGTATAACGTCGACGCCGAGGTTCTGATCCAGCCGGGCACCGGCGCCGTCCGCGCGATCGCCGTAGACCGGCCGTACGGCTTCGGCCCCGGTCACACCAGCGTGGACTACGCGGTCGACTCCAAGTACGACGGCGGCGCCGGCGTGCAGACCGGGTCGTCATCCAAGCTGTTCACGCTGGTCACCGCGCTCAAGCAGGGTTACCCGTTCGGGTACACGCTCAACGTCCACGACAACATGACCGTCGGCGGTTTCTCTGACTGCCACGGGCGGTACGTCGCCCCGTTCACCGTCCGCAATGCCGACGGCAGGGAGGGCGGCAACATCCCGCTCTACTTCGGCACGACGGCCTCGATCAACGCGTTCTACGTCGATCTGGAGTCCCATGTCGGCCTGTGCAGCGTGGTCAAGACCGCGGTCAGCATGGGCGTGCACCGCGCCGATGGCTCCTCGCTGCTGAAGTGGGTCGGCAAGCCCGGCGCACCTGGATCCCTGCCGCCTGCCGATGGCTTGGCCTCGTTCACGCTGGGCTCGGTCAACGTGTCGCCGATGTCGATGGCGGCCGCCTACGCCACCGTCGCCGCGCGCGGCGTCTACTGCCGGCCGATCGCGATCTCGCGGATCACCGACCGGTCAGGCCACAAACTGCCGATCGAGTCGGCTGCCTGCCATCGGGTGATGCGCAGGCGGCGTCGCCGACGCGGCCAACTACATCTTGCGCGGCGTGCTGACCAACCCAGGCGCTACCGCGGCCGGCCGTGGCATCGGCCGCCCGGCGGCCGCGAAGACCGGCACCGCCAACGGCGGCTACTACGCCGCCTTCGCCGGCTACACGCCGACCCTGGTCGGCTACGTGTCGGTGTTCAACCCGCTGAACCCGACCGGCGCCGGCGCGATGATCGGCTACCGGGCCACCTACCGCGACTACCCGGGCGGTTACGCGAGCAACTCCGGCCAGATGTTCGGCGACAACGCGCCGGGCGCGACGTGGGAGTACACGTTCCTGCACGCACTGCTCGGGGCGCCGCTCGACTTCAAGCCGCCGCCCGCGTACTTCTTCTCCCGCGGTACCGGCGCCTCGCCACCCGCTCCGCCCAAGCCCAAGAAGAAGCCGGGCGGTGGCGGCGGAGGTCACGGCGGCGGTGGCGGCGGCGGCGGTGGCGGCGGCCACTGAGCCGCCGCTGGAGTCGGCCGGTTACTCGCGCTAGGCCGGCGCGGTCGCTATCCGGCCGCGAGCTGGCGGCGGACCTCGGCCGCGACGCGTGAGCCTTCTGCACGCCCGGCGACCTTCGGCGTCACGGCCTTCATCACCTGACCCATCGCGCCCTGGCCGGCCGCGCCGGTCTCCGCGATCGCCGCGGCCACCAGGGCGGCCAGCTCAGCGTCGTCCATCTGCGCGGGCAGGTATTCGGCGAGAATCTCGCCCTCGGCCAACTCGGCGGCAGCCTGGTCGGCCCGGCCGGCGTCCCTGAACGCGTCGGCAGCCTCGCGCCGCCGTTTGGCCTCCCTGACCAGCAGCCGCTCGACCTCGGCGTCGTCGAGTTCGCGCGACGAGGCACCGGAGACCTCCTCCTTGGAGATCTCGGTCAGCGCCATCCGCAGGGTCCTGGTTCTGACGTCGTTGCGCTCCTTCATCGACGCGGTCAGATCGGCGCGCAGCCGGTCCTTGAGTTCAGCCATGCTGCATATCCTGCCCTGTCAGTCGCCCAGCCTGGCGGTGCGGGACTGGTGACCGGCCCGAACATGGCACGATTAGGGCATGCGCCCACATGCCCTGATCGGAACGGCCGCGCTGGCGGGAACCGCCGTGGCGGGCTACGCGGCCGTCGTCGAGCGCAACTGGTTCGCGCTGCGCAGGTACGAGGTTCCGGTCCTGCCCGAGGGCTCACGGCCACTGCGAATCCTGCATATCTCGGACCTGCACCTCACGCCGGGGCGGCACCGGCTGCTCTCGTTCCTGCGCACCCTGGACGCACTTGAGCCGGATCTCGTGGTCAACACGGGAGATTCGATCGCCGGCAAGAGTTCCGTTACGCCTCTGCTTGAATCGCTCGGCCCGCTGCTCGACCGGCCCGGCGTGTTCGTCTATGGCTCGAACGATCTGTACTCGCCGGTGCCGAAGAACCCGGTGCGCTACATCTGGCGGACCAGTGCCGACGAGCACCGGCGGCACGTGCCTGACCTGCCGTGGGCCGAGCTCGGCGCGAGCATGGAGGCGGCCGGCTGGATGAACGCGAACAACAGGCGCGGCCGGGTCAAGATCGGCGAATTCGACATCGAAGTGGCCGGCGTGCACGACTCGCACATCAACAGGGACCGGTACTCCGAGATCGCCGGACCGGCCGACCCGGCCGCTGACCTGCGGCTGGGAGTCATGCACTCGCCGGAGCCCGCGGTCATGGACAGGTTCGTCGCCGACGGCTTCGACCTGCTGATGGCCGGGCACACGCACGGCGGCCAGGTATGCATCCCCGGTTTCGGAGCGCTGGTCACCAACTGCGGGATCGACCCCGCCCGCGCCAGCGGGCTGCACCAGCATCCGTCGGGTCCCGGGCCGCGCCAGCGCGCCTACCTGCATGTCTCGGCCGGCCTCGGCACGTCCCCGTATGCCCCGGTACGGCTCGGCTGCCGCCCGGAAGCCACCGTGCTCACGCTGGTTCCGCGGATCGGCTAGACTCCCTACGCGGTCGGCGGGGTGTAGCGCAGCTTGGCAGCGCGCTTCGTTCGGGACGAAGAGGCCGGGAGTTCAAATCTCCCCACCCCGACCATTAAGATGCAGCTAGCTGCCTTTTCTCGTACTGACTGTCGGGCGGCGGGGTTGGTCGGTGTCCGAGTTTGGGAGCGAGCACCAGGCTGCGGGAGCGCGGTCTACCCCGTTGACCTGCGGTAACAGCCCTTCCTTGCGTCGCAGGATGGGAGCAGCGCCGGAATGCCCGGGACCTCCGCCGTGTGCACTCGATCCGCTGGCCTGCTGCAGGCGAATGCAATTAATTATTGGGGGCGCGAGTCGGACCGGAGCGTCGCGTTGGGCAGACTAGGGCTCGGCTGGCGATCTGGCAGGTCCGGCCGCCGGAGGCGATGCGGTTGCGATTCTCGGCCGCCCGCGAGGACGACCGCCACCTGGTTCTGCCCGACCGCGCGACCTGCCGCCCACGAGATCCTTGTGTCGTACCGGCCGTGGCTTCGTATGGTTGGGGAATGCGAAGTGTCCTCGTCGGACGCGATCGGGAGCTGGCTGCGCTCGCCAGCTATCTAGATGACGCGCAGCAAGGGCGTCCGAGCATCGTGCTGTGCCGCGGGGAGCCGGGGATAGGCAAGACGAGGCTTGCCGAAGAGCTGGCAGCTCTGGCCGGCGACCGGGACGTGCCCGCCCTGTGGGGTGTCGCAACCGAGTCCGAAGGGGCGCCGCCGTACTGGCCGTGGCGTCAGCTGCTCCGCAGAGTGGTGGAGCTCGGCGGCATCGCAGACGTCGACGGGGACCTCGCGCGCTTGGCGCCCGAGGTGTTCGGCGGGCCGAGGTCGACACCGGAGGCCCCGGCGTCGGCTGAAGACCGCTTTCGCCAGTTCGACGCCGTCGCGCGACTGTTCCGCGAGATCACCGCAAAGACCCCACTCGTCCTGGTCCTTGACGACGCGCACTGGGCCGATCGTCCCTCGGTCCTGCTGCTGCAGCACCTCGCGCGAACGGTGCGCGACGAGCGGCTGCTCGTGATGGTGAATCACCGCGACACCGAGCACGAGCACGCCGCGTACTTCGCCGACCTCGTCCGAGGGCCAATCACACGACTGATCGACCTCACCGGCTTGACCGAGCAAGCCGTGGCTATGCACCTTGCCTCGGTGGTGGGACACGATGTCACCCTCGGCGACGCGCGGAAGGTGCATCTCCTCACCAGGGGTAACCCGTTCTTCGTAGGCGAGGTGGGGCGTGTGTTCCCCGCAGGCAAGGTAGCCGGAGCGCTCGCCCCGGTCACCGCCAACGTGCGCGAAGCGATCCGTGGCCGCTTGAGCCGTTTGTCGCCGGACGCCGTGACCCTGATCCACGCCGCGTCGATCGTGGGCCGCGAGTTCTCGACCACTGTCGTCGCGCCGATGGTCGGCGCCACGTCGATGAACTGCCTCTCGTCCCTCGACGAGGCCGAGGCCGCGGGCCTGGTCGAAGGCGGAACGATCCCCGGCAACCACAGGTTCACGCACGCGCTCGTTCGGGACGCCGTCGAGGCCGGCCTGTCGACGGCCGAGCGCGTGCAGCTGCATCGTGCAGCCGCCGAGACGATCGAGTCGGTCTACGCCGGAAGGATCGAGCCACACCTGTCGGACCTGGCTCGTCACTGGGCGGTCGCAGCGGTTGACGCCGACCTCACTCGCGTCGCGCACTGGATCACGCTCGCCGCCGACGAGGCAATGGGGGCGCTCGCCTATGAGGAGGGCGCTCGGCTGTACCGTCTTGCGCTCAGCCTCGGTGAAGACGAGTTGGACGACGAGATGCGTTGCCGGTTGTATCTCGGCCTGGCGAGCGCGCTGAATGCCTCGACGGACATCGCCGGAAGCGTCGATGCGAGCGTACGGGCGGCGGCTGCCGCGCAGGCCATGGCCCGGCCGAACCTCCTCGCCGAGGCCGCACTCGTCCGCGAGGCCATCGGCCCATCGCCGTTGGAGGCGACGACGCGGCGACTCTGCGAGCAAGCTCTCGTGGTGGTCGACAGGGCAGACGTCGCGCTGCGGGCGCGACTCCTGGCGCGGCTGGCAGAGGCATCGATCTACGACGCGTGGAGCACGTCTCACGGCTACGAGGAGTACGAGGTCGCCGGGCGCGCCAGTGAAGAGGCCCTAACGTTGGCTGAGGAGGCGGGCGACCGCGCGGCACTGAAGGCGGCGCTGCGAGCGAGGCGGCTGGCGCGCTCGGGGCCAGACGGTCTGGAGGAGCGCGCAGTGCTCGCCGACCGCATGCTCGAGCTCGGCCGTGAGGCCGCCGACCCGCACACGCAGATGTGGGCACATCTGTGGCATGTCGACGCCGCGTTCGAACGCGGCGACCTGCTCCGCGTCGCCCGCGAGCTCGAGGTGTTGTCGTGGTGCGTCGAGCGAGTCCGCGGGCCGCACGCGCGGTACGAGCTGCTCAAATGCCGGGCCGTGCTGGCCCAGGCGCAGGCGCGCTTCGGCGATGCGATGATGCTGGCCGAGGAGGCCTTTTCGCAGCTGGCGGCAACCCGCGACGACATCGGTTTCCACGAGCGCGCCGGGCTGCTGTGCCAGATGAGTCTTCACATCGGACATGAAGCCACCGGGTCACTGGAGGCCAGCGGCTACGCCGGCGTCACTGTGTTCGAGCGAGAGCTGCCTACGGCCGGAATCATCGTCGCGGTCGCCAACGCGCATCTGCTCGCGTCGGTAGGACGTCTCGACGAAGCCGCCGCGGTGTATCGCTCGCTTGGCCCCCCGGCCGAATGGCAGCCGTCACCACACGCGATCCTTCCGGCCCTCGCGTTCGGCGCCAACCTCGCCGTCGAGCTGGGGGCGGACAAAGATGTGGCCACGCTCGTGGCAAGGCTCAGCGCGTACCGCGGTCACCACGTGTGCAGTGGAGCTGGGCAGGTGGCCTACTTCGGTCCCGTCGAGCTGTGGACCGGGCACGGGTTGGCTCGTGTAGGTCGGCTCGACGAAGCCGTCGGGGATCTTGAGGCGGCGGCAGAGGTTTGTGCGGCCAACGGAGCGGTGGGGTATCTCGCCGAAGCGCAGTACGAACTGGCGTCCGCGCTGGCACGTCGGCGTCGGCCCGGCGACATCGCGTGGGCCCGGTCCCTGTTGCAGACCAGCTCGCGGCAGACCTCGGCCCTCGGCATGGGCGTGATCGCGGGCAAAGCGGACGCACTCGTCGAAGAGCTCTCGGTGGCTGGCCCCCTGACCCGCCGCGAGTGGCAGGTGGCAGGGCTCGTCGCTGCCGGAAAGACGAACCGGGAGATCGCGCAGGAGCTGTACCTGTCTGAGCGAACTGCGCAGAACCACGTCCAGCACGTCCTGACCAAGCTCGGTCTGTCCAACCGCAGCATGATCGCATCGTGGGTGGCACACCAGGAGATGAGTAGCCCGGCTGAGTAGTTCGGCGGACGCTTTCTCACCGCCCGCTCCATACAGTCGCGGCATCCGACAGAAGGAGCCAGTCATGGCCATCGTTATGGTTTCAGACGCAGGCACGGACAGCGTCGAGCAGTACGACCAGATCATCAAGCAGCTCGACGAGGCCGGGCACGGCAACCCGCCGGGGCGGCTGTGGCACACAACCGCACTCAAGGACAACGGCAGCTACTTCGTCGTGGACGTCTGGGAATCCCCCGAGGCTCTCGAGGGGTTCGCGCAAGTCCTGGGTCCGTTGATCGAGGCGGTTGGTGGCGTCGCACCGGACCTCAAGATCTCACCGCTCCACAACATGATCAACGGTCGCTAGCGGAAGCGAGGAACGAGATGAAGCTCCCGCCGCTGACCGATCAGGAGCTTAAGCCCTTCCTGGAGGAGGGTCTCTGGGTGGCAAAGCTGGCGACCACGAACAAGGACGGCACCATCAGGATCACGCCGATGACGTACGCCGTGGACGACGGCGACATCATCTTCAGTACCTGGGAGAATAGCGATGCCGTCCGCAACGTGCGTCGTGACGGCACGGCCTCGGTTCTCATTGACAAGGCCGACCAGCCGTACGCCGGCGTGCACTACAACGGGCACGCATGGGTGCTCGGTGACGACATAACCGCCGAGCAATACGGCGACTGGTTCCAGCGCTACGTCGGTGACCACGAGCAGGCGGTGGAGTCCTACAGGTTCCTCGTTGGCCTCGGGATCGGCGAACGCGCGTTTATCCGCTTCCGCCCGACCAAGGCCGTCACCTGGGACTTCGCAAAGATCCCCGGCTAGGATGGCCCTGAATAGAGCGGGCCTGGGTTGCCGTGTCTGCCGGCAGTGTGTTCGATGTCCTGGGATGATGGGGTTCTGCAGGGCAGAGAGCGGATGGACCGGCAGTTGCTGGATGCTGGTGCGCTGGTCGGGCACCTGGTGCCGGCGGGGAGCATGTTTGCGTTCTTGGCCGCGCACCGCCAGGAGTTGTTCGGTGATGAGGATTTCGCGGACTTCTTCCCGTCGGGGAAGGGACGGCCGTCGGTGCCGGCGAGCGTGATGGCGTCGGGGATGGTCTTGCGGGTGCTGCATGACTACTCCGACGCGGAGGCGGCGGAGGCGATTCCATGTGGAGGTCGGCGCCAGACCGCGACACCACGGCGGACAGGTCACCGCCCCACAGTTCGTCATGTAGAGCTGCCGCTTGCCGGTCCAGCAGCTCGCAAGCTGCGCGATGACGGGGCCGCCTTCCAGGGTAACTTGTATATCGTGAGTGAGGCCTTTGCCGAGACCGGCCACGAGGACGAGGACGTTTTCACGGCGCTGACGACTCGTGCCATCATCGACCGTGGCTGCAGGGCCGCCAGCAACACCGGTCGCCGGGCTGGCACTTCTTCCACTACATCTCCGGCCTGGTACACGTCCGGCCCAATGCCGCCGGGCCACGCCAGAACCAGCCGACTGCGTCGGCCGCATTCCGCCGACGAAGCCAGGATGGCCTGTAGTCCAGGCTGGGGAGTGAGCGTTTCGCCAGCGGCCAGCTACCCGATTCTGGGAGCGGATTGGGAGCCGCGATTCGCCGCCAGATGCGGTCAGACGCAGTGACCGCAGCCCGGCCAAGGACCGCGACCTGCGGATACGCCGCTCACCAGGGCTTACGACCGCTGGCCCGCCCAGTTCGGGACGAAGAGGCCGGGAGTTCAAATCTCCCCACCCCGACCAGTTCACGAGCCTGACAGCGGGTCCTTATTACTGTTTCGTTCGATGCTGAGTAACTAAGCGAGTAACTAGCCTTCACGGCCGCCTGCCGGGAAGATCGCATCCATGGCTGCCCTACCAGGTCATGCTCCGCGGCAGTTGGCGAGGCCGCCAGCCATCGGGCGTATCCGCCGCCCGGCCAGCTAGCCGCCAGCACACCCGGGGCGAGCACGGAGGCAGCGCTGAGACCTGCGGCTTGGACGCCAAGCAACCCAGAGCCCGGAAACTTCCATATGTTTACGAAATATCTCTGGCTGCTATCGTTCCTCCATCAAAAATCGTGCCGGCGGCGGAGAGGTTCAACATGACAGGCGGGACGACGGCTTACCCATGCCATGTCTGCGGCTCCACCATGGCCTGGGATCCGGCCGCTGAGGTAATGGCGTGCGACCACTGCGGGAACCGGCAGGCCGTGGCACCCGTGGGCACAGCCGTGCGGGAGCACGCGTTCGCTGAACTCGCCAGCCTGCCCGCCAAACCGGTCGCCAAGCTCGGGACCGCCTTCGCCTGCCCGACCTGCAGCGCGCATACGGAAAGCAACCTGTTGTCGGTGAGCTGCCAGTTCTGCGGGACACCGCTCGTCGCTGACCCTGCTGCCATCGAGCGGGTCGCGCCCGAGGCAATTGTGCCGTTCGGCATCAGCAAGCAGCAGGCCGGCGACGCGCTGAAGAAGTGGACGTCGTCGCGCTGGTTCGCTCCAGGAAGCCTCAAGAAGGTGTCAAGCGCGGAGACGTTCACCGGCAGCTACTTGCCGTTTTGGACCTATGACAGCAATACCGTCTCCGACTACACGGGTGAGCGCGGTGAGCACTACTGGGTCACCGAGACCTACACCACACAGGTCAACGGCCAGCAGGTCACCCAGACCCGGCAGGTACAGCACACCCGGTGGCACCTCGCGCAGGGCAGGGTCAGCCGGTTCTTCGACGACGTGCTCGTCCCTGGGACGACCAAGGTCGAGACGAACCTGATCGGCAAGCTCGAGCCATGGGAGCTCCAGACGGCGACGCCCTTCCAGCAGAACTACCTGGCCGGCTTCCAGACCGTCCGGTACGACATCGAGCCCGAGCAGGGCCTAGAGTCGGCGAAGGCGCAGATGGCCCCGGCGATCAACGACGACTGCCGCGAAGACATCGGCGGCGACGAGCAGCGCGTCCACACCGTCAACACGGCCTACCACGACCTGGCATACAAGCTCATGTTCCTGCCGGTGTGGTTCCTCAGCTACCGGCACGCTGGCAAGCTGTTCCAGGTCATGGTCAATGCCCGCACCGGCGAGGTCATCGGCCACCGCCCCTACAGCGCAACCAAGATCACCCTAACGATCTTGGTTGTCCTGATCGTCATCGTCGGCATCGTCCTAGCCGCCAACCTTCGCTGACCTCGCATCCTTGACGCGCTCGGCCGGATCGCTCTCAAGCGCGGGCACTATGAAATCGCGGACCGCTTCGAGCGCTCCTCGTTGCGGCGGCTTGGTCTTGCCCGGCTGGACGACCTGGCCGAGGACGTCGGCGAGGGCGCTCATGAGGGAGTTGAAGTCGCCGTCATCCGTACATTGCTGGGTTATCCGCGCCGCGCTGGCGGGATCGAGGTTGACGAACAGCGTGGATCCGGTCCGGTTCTTCCAGACGGCATCGAGGTAGGCGAGCTGAAAGGGCTGCGGGGTGCCGGCCGTCATAGCGTCGCGGCAAGATTGCGCCATACTCGCCTGCGGACCCTTCCTCGGATGCGATGGTGGGCCATTGCCATGACCGGAATCGAAGCTTCGACCTCTCCCCCTCCCTTGCCGCGCTGGTTCGGACCTAGAGCCAGCCCAGATGACCCGGCCGTCTCGGCCCTGATCGACCGCGTCGCGCGAGGGGCCGGATGGGCAGACATCGGCGGTGAGTTCAACCTCAACGTGCGGATAGACGCTGAGCCGCCGGTTGTCCTCCGGGTTCATAGGCCCTGGGTGCGCCGCGGCCGGGTAGCGGGACTGCGGCGCCTGCGGGAGCGGCTCCAGCGGACGCAAGTCCGCGTCGCTCGGCCGATTCGGATTTCCGGCTGCGACCTCCTGAGGGTCGCTGATCGTTGGGCTGAGATTGAGGAGTTCATCGATCACGTCCAGCCACGGGCGGACGAGGACTCCCACGTCCGCCTATTCGAGGAGCTCGGACGCGTTCACACTGCGCTCAAAGCAGTCTGGGAGCCCAGCCCGCCCGAACCCCTCGACGACCACAGAACCTTCGGGCAACTGCGTTACTCGGTCGGCTTCACACGCCGCAGGCTCGGACCCCGCAGCGAGCCGGTCGTGCAGCGGATGCGCCACCTGACTGGCGAGCTCTCCCAGCTCCGGAAGGAGGTCGAACTGCCATGCACTCCGATTCACGGGGACTACAAATTGGGCAACGCGGGAGAACTGTCAGACGGCTCCTGGGCCACCTTCGACCTGGATTTCGCGAGGGTCAGAGAGCGGCTGTACGACATCGCGGGCAGCCTGCACCACGTCGCACCGAGCGGCGCATTACTCGAGCCGCGACGACTGCTCGACGCCTACGAAGGCACGGCTCCGGAACCGCTGACTCGCGACGAGCACCGTTGGCTCCCCGGGGCTGTAGCTCTTATACCCCTGCACTGGGCTGCCACCGCGGGGCTCGTGGGCGGCGGCATCAGCGAGGCCGAGAGCGCAATGACCGCCGCCGAGGCCTGGTGGTCGCGCCGGGCTGAACTCTCGTCGTAGTCCGGCCTCCCCGCTCGGGGTCTGGAGTTCTCTCGGCAGAGCTCCGACGCACCTGAAGCGGCTGGCACGTCCGTGGGGGGAACACCGCTAAGCAGCGAGGGCAAAACGTGCCCTGGGAGCGGGACGACCGCACGGCGTGCCACACACGTGCCATACACGATGGCATCCAGCGGTCAACCACGGTCACTCACAAGCAGGACCGCCACAAGTGCGCAGTTCAGCGTTTCGCCTGATCACCCGCAAGTTGCATAACCGATCTTCAAGCACGTCGCAACCTGTCTGTAGACGATTTCGGCTACCGAGATCGGCGGGGCGGTTGGTTTGGGGAGCGAACCGGAGCCGACTTTGTCCGACTGGCCGTTGCGGTAAAAGGTCAACCAAATTAGCCTGTGCTCAGTGCGGACTGAGACCCACGTTGTAACCGGATCGCGAGGTGGCTATGGCACCCTGTTTCGCCGGGGAGTTGGCGTGAGGGTCCCCGTGCTGGCCGCACCGGAGCGGCTCGAGGCTTCAAGCGTCATAGACATGACCGAGGTTGCCAAGCTTGCCTGCAGTCGCTACGGGGTCTCCGGCGGCTGCAGGCTGGACCTCTACCCGCTTACCGAGAACTGGACCTACCGGGTGGAGGCAGACTCGGCAGCACCGGTAGTGCTTCGCATCTACCGGCCTGGCGGCCGCTCGCCCGCGGAGATCATGTCTGAGCTCGCGTGGATGACGGCCATCGACGAGAACTCCCACCTGCTTGTACCCACCGTCATCCCGACGCTCGGGGGCAGCAAGGTGCTCGAGCTGACCCGGGACGCGCCGCTCGACTCGTGCTACTGCGTGATGTTCAGCTGGGCGCCGGGACGTGAGCCCTCCGAGGATGAGCTGGCCACGTGGTTTCCCGAGCTTGGCGCGATCACGGCGCATCTGCATCAGCATGCACGGACGTGGACGCCGCCGTCTTGGTTCCGGCGGCCGCGCTGGGATGTCAGCACGACCCTTGGCGACCGGCCTCACTGGGGACCGTGGCAGTCGAGTGTGACCGATGCCGAGGAGCTCAAGCAACTGGAGCGCCTGGCCGAGGTGGTTATCGCACGGCTGCGAAAGTTCGGCGAGGGGCCGCGGCGATTCGGCCTCGTCCATGCCGACCTGCGGTTGGCGAACCTGCTCGTGGACGGCGACCGGATCACTGTGATCGACTTCGAGGACTGCGGCCTCAGCTGGTACCTGTACGATCTGGCCTGCGCGCTCACCTTCAACGAGGGCCGTGCCGACGTGCGCGAGCTGATCGCGCTTTGGGTTGAGGGGTACCGGCAGGTAGAGCAGCTGTCTGCGAGCGACGAGGAGGAGATCGATACATTCCTCATGCTGAGACGGCTGATGCTCACCGCCTACGCCGGCCTGCGTCACGACACAGAACTCGCGGCGCAGATGCGGGCGAACGGATACAACGGCAAGACGTGCGCGATCGCCGAGCCCTACCTGAGCCGTTTCGGATGACCAGTGATTGGCTCTGCCTGGGCGTGTCTACCTGCAACGTGTCTGGCTACGCCGATTGGCCATTGGCGCGGGCGAGGAACCCAGCTATGATTTGGGCGTACCAATTAGCAGTGGGGTGAGGTCAGCTGGTGCCAGGTCCTCGTGACGCCGAGATCACGATTATCGGGGGCGGCGCTGTGGGCGCCGCGGCCGCATACTTCCTCGCGCGCAGCGGCCGGAACGATATCCAGCTGCTCGAGGGCCGGGGGTTGTGCGAGGCGACTAGCAGCCAAGCGGCGGGCTTCGTGGGCCAGGCCAGGCCGACGGTCGAGCGCGCTCGGCTGACGATGGCAGCGGCCCGAGGTCTACCGCGAGTTCGAGCGCGAGGCTGGCTACTCAACGGACTACCGCGAATGCGGCGCCGTCCGGCTTGCCCTGTCCGATGCGTCGGTCCGGGAACTGCGGCAGATCGCTGCCACGGCCGAGATCACCGGGCTGCCGGTTGAGTTCCTGACCGATGCGCAGCTGCATGACATATTTCCCGTGCTTGAGCGCACGGAGTCGGTAAAGGCGGCACTGTGGTCGCCGACCGACGGCTACCTGCAGCCCAACAGCCTCGTGAACGCCTATGTCAATGCCGCCAGGGACCTCGGGGTTACCGTGGCCACGCATGCCGCCGTTAGCGGCATCGGGGTGCGCGCGGGGGCGATCGAGTCAGTCTCGACCGATGCGGGCTGCTACCGGACGGATCAGGTGATCATCGCCGCGGGGCCGTGGTCCGCGGCGCTGGCCCGGCTGGTCGGCCTTGAGCTGCCGATCGTTCCCGTACTGCACGAGTACTTCGTCACCGAGCCGTTGCCCGGCTGGCACGCCGACCTGCCGTGCTTGCGCATCCCCGAGGTTCAGGTCTACGCGCGCGGCGAGAGCGACCGGGTGCTCTGCGGCGGTTTCGAGAACAAGCGGCACCAGCATCGATCCGCGCGAGGTGACGATCGGTTCCAGGCTGGCGGCGCGGCCGGACTGGGACGTGCTCGGCGGGTTCGCTGGCAGCCTGAGTGCGTTCGCGCCGGGCCTGGCCGAGGCCGGCGTCGCGGCGACGTTCCAGGGCTGGCCCGCGTTCAGCCCGGACGGCCTGTTCATCGTCGGCCCGGTGAGCGCGATCCGCGGCCTGGCGTTCGCCGCCGGCTGCAACGCGCATGGCGTCTCCGGCTCGGCCGGTCTGGCCATGCACCTGGTCGAGAGCCTGGACGGGAGCCCGTCGCCGTACGTGCGGTCGCTGAGCCCGGACCGGTTCATTCCGAGGACGTGGTCCTGGGAGGACGCCCGCCGCGACGCGCAGGCAGTGTACGAGAACTATTACCCGATGCCGGTCGCGTCCTGACCCCGGTCCTGGCTGGCCGTCATATCGCGGGGTGCATGGCGGTCAGGCCGCCGTCCACGTTGAGCGTGATGCCGGTGACGTAGCTCGCATCGCCGCCGCACAGGAACGACGACCGCGGCGGCGACCTCGGCTGCCTGGCCCACTCGCTTGAGCGGGCTGATCCGGCCGAGCGAGTCCTCGCTCAGCGTGCTGACGAACGGCTCGCTCAGCGGGGTCAGCACCCAGCCGGGCGCCACCGCGTTGACCAGGATGCCGTACGTAGCCAGCTCGACGGACATGGACTTGGTCAGCGAGATGATCGCCGCCTTGGACGCGTTGTAGTGCGCGAACTCGGCCTCCGACATCTGGCCGTTGGTGGAGGCGATGTTGACGATCCGGCCGCCCGCGCCCTGGTCGCGCATCGCCCGCGCGGCCGCGCCGCCGAGCAGCACGGGACCGCGGACGTTGATGTCCATCAGCGCGTCCCAGGTGTCCGCGGTGAAGTCGAGGAACGGGACCGGCGCGTAGACGCCCGCGTTGTTGACCAGGGCGTCGATGCGGCCGAAGCGGCTCGAGCACCGCGGGCACAAGCGCAGCGCAGTCTTCGACCGAGCCCACATCGGAACGCAGCCCGAGCACCTTGCCGGGCCCGCCAAGCCGGTCGGCCGCGGCAGCTGACCTCCTCGGCGTTCCTGGCGCAGATGGCCACCGCGTAGCCGTCGGCGAGCAGCCGTTCGGCGCACGCGTAGCCGATGCCCTTGCTGCCCCCGGTGACCAGCGCGACCTTGTCCACCGTGCCTCCTCGGTGCCTGCGAGTGCGAAAGAGCGGGCGGCTAGTCCGGGGCGGCGGTCGCCGCGGCGATCAGCGACTCCAGCGACGGATCCTCCAGCTTGGCCCTGGTCCAGTCCCAGCGGGACGAGGCCTCCTGCCAGTAGTCGAAGCCTTCGGCGGGCGACTCGGTCAGCAGCGCGTCCATGCCGACGAACAGCAGCGACCAGGTGTACTGGGCCGCGATGCCGAACAGGCTGGCCCGCGCGTACTGCACCGGGTCATGGGCGCCGAAGTAGGCGGTGCAGGCCACCCGGATCTGGTCCGGGTCGTAGTCGCCTTCCATGGCCAGGTCGCCCACGTCGAACATCGGGTCGTTCATCCCGCTGAAGTCGTAGTCGATGATCCGGATCCGGCCGTCGTCCATGATGTTCTTGGCCAGCAGGTCGTTGTTGCTGGGCACGGGCGGCAGCGCGTTGACCGCCAGGGCGGCCTGGATCCTGCGCACCGTCGGCAGCCAGTCCAGGATGCCCGGCGGGCAGCCCAGCGCGTGCTTGCCGATCAGCGCCGAGGTAGTCCTCGAGGAACTTCCAGATCACCGTTGCGTTGCGCATCGGCGGCGCCTTGGCGTGCAGGTCCCGGATGGCGCGGCCGATCCGCGGGATGTAGTCCGGCCCGTGGCAGGTCGGGGGTGTCCAGCGTCCGGCCGTCGATGAACTCGAGCACGAGCGCGGGGACCTCGGCAGCGCCTGGACCACCCGCGCGCCGACGCCCGACTCGCCGGCGGCGACCGTGTTGGCGATCAGGTCGTCGATCGGGATCATCAGCCCGAAGTCGTCCATCTCCTGGGTCAGGAACTTGACCACGTACCGTTCGCCGGACTCCGTCCGGACCGCGTAGGTGACGTGCGCCAGCCCGCCGAAGAGCTGGCGCCACTCCAAGCCGCCGCCCGCGCAGCACGTCGGCCGCGGCAGCGACCTGCTCCATCTGCCCGGCGAACCGCTGGTCCGCGGTGCTCGCTGCGGGCTCGCTTGTCGTCCCGGTCACGTCAGGGCTCGGGGTTGTACTGGTCGATGGCGAGCGGATGGTCGTGGATCCGCTTGTACCGGGACGCGTAGAAGACGACACCGACCAGCAGCGGGAGGCCGACGATCAGCCAGGCCATCGGCATGTCCTTCAGGAAGAAGCCGCCGGTGGTGCCGGAGATCTGGTTGTAGGTCGGGTTGGTCGCCGGGCGCGGCCACAGCAGGTCAAGCGCCGTCAGGCCGGTGCCGAGCACGGCCACGATGTTGACGTAGATGCCCCAGCGGCCGAGCGAGAACTAGCCCTTGACCTTGGGCCAGCCGCGGAACCGGTAGATCAGCGTCACGATCATGATCAGGAAGTACGCCACGTACATCGATGCGGTCGCGCCGCCGACGATCGAGGACGTCTTGGTCGTGAAGACGAACACCGGGACGAGCGACAGGACGCCGAGCAGCACGACCGCTGCCCACGGCTCGCCGTCCTTCAGCGTCCGGGACCACGTGCGCGAGAACGGCAGCTGCGCGTCCCTGGCCATGCCGTAGATGTGCCGGACAGCGCCGGAGAACATGACGTTCGTGGCGACGATCAGGCCGATCGAGACACACCACCAGGAACAGCTTGAAGACGCCGACCGGCAGGTGCGCCGTGATCGCGTTCTCCGCGGGCACCCCGCCTAGCATCGCGGCCTTCATGTCCGGGATCGACGGTGTCAGGGTGAGCAGGAACATGAAGCCGGCGACGATCGCGAACAGGTAGGCGCCGATGACGGCGCGCGGGCGCGTTGCGGCCGGCGTCGACGGTCTCCTCGCCGAGCGTTCCGCCGTTCTCGAATGTGTAGAGCACCCACAGCGCGTTGAAAACGCCGGCGCCGACGAACAGCGGGAAGACGTTCCCAAGCCCGCTGAGGGCCTGGACGGTCGCGGCGCCCGAACTGGTCGTCGTCACGGCGGCGGTCTGGGTCAGGTTACCGAAGTGCTTGACGCCGAGGATGAACGTCAGCAGGCAGACGACGGTGACCACGGTCAGCTCGAGCGCCATCGCCCACTGGGTGATACGGCCGAGAATGCCGATCCGCACGATGTTCCATCCGACCGCGATCACCGCGGCGATCACGATGATGATCTCGTCGGTATGGAAGCTAGGCGCCAGGTTGAACAGCGGGTGGATCAGCACCGGCAGGCTCGCGTAGTAGGCGGTCATCAGCGGGAACATCGCGCCCGCGTAGACCCAGCCCATCCACCAGCCCACCCGCTTGCCTGCCAGGATCGTCGGCCACTGGTACATGCTGCCGGCGAACGGGTACTTGGAGGCGAGCTCGGCGATCACGAGCACCATGGCGCCGACGCTGATCGCCACCAGCGGCCAGCCCCAGAACTCGACGCCGCCGACGCTCGGACATGGCGAACCCGTACAGAGAGAAGAGCCCGGCGAAGACGCCGACGCCGGCGAAGGTAAGCGCACCGTTGGTGAGCGCCGTCAGGACCCTGGTGAGCTTTCCGGCGCCAGTGGTGAACGGCTGCGAGGTCTCGACAGCTCCCATCCGCTGAACCGTCCCTTCTCTCGTATTGGGTGGTCCATTTGCCGGATCAGAAGGACTTTTGGCGCACTGTAACGTAGCCGCTACGCGCCTGACAAGACCTCCATGCAGCGATGATCTCGGCAAGTCGCGGCACCTAGCGCGGACGATCCTCCGCGGTTACGCTGACGTTCGATATGGTGCGCCCAAATGTCGGGAGACCGGTCACGGATACGGCTGGGGCCGGGCGGCGACAGCGCGCGTGGTTCCGCCGGAAGGCCAGGCAATGCTCACCAATGACCTCCCGCAGCGGGCCCAGGTCGTCATCGTCGGCGGCGGTGTCGTCGGCTGCAGCGTCGCCTACCACCTGGCGAAGCTCGGCTGGACCGACGTGGTGCTGCTCGAGCAGGGACAGCTATCGTGCGGCACGACCTGGCACGCGGCCGGCATCGTCGGCCAGCTCCGCACGCACCCGTCGCTGACCGAGCTGATGCTGTACAGCAGCCAGCTGTACGCGCGCCTGGAGGCCGAGGTCGGCCTCGGCACCGGCTGGAACCAGTGCGGCGCGCTCTGGGTCGCGGCGTCCGCCGACCGGATGGTGCAGCTCCGCAGGACCGTCGACATGGCCCGCGCCCAGGGCCTGGAGGCGCACGACATCTCCGTGGCCGAGGCCGCCGCCAAGTGGCCGCTGATGCGCGCCGACGACCTGGTCGGCGCGATCTGGCTGCCGAACGACGCCAAGGCCAACCCCGCCGACCTGACCCAGGCACTGGCCCGGGGCGCCAGGCAGCTGGGAGTCGCGGATCTTCGAGCGAACGAAGGCTCAAGGGTTGGGTCGTCGACCGCGGCCGGATCACCTCCGTGGTCGACCAGCCGCGGCGACATCGAGTGCGAGTACGTGGTCAACTGCGGTGGGCAGTGGGCCAAGGCTCTCGCCGCGCAGGTCGGGGTGACCGTCCCGCTGCAGCCGGCCGAGCACTACTACATCGTCACCGAGGCGATCGACGGGCTCGACCGGACGGCGCCGACGCTGCGGGACCCAGACGGCTACACCTACTTCAAGGAGGAGGTCCGCGGGCTGCTGATGGGCGGGTTCGAGCCGGACGCCAAGCCGTGGGTCGCCTCCGACGAGATCCCCGAGCCGTTCGAGTTCCAGCTCCTGCCCGAGGACTGGGACCAGTTCGACATCCTGATGCGCAACGCCGTGCACCGGGTGCCGGCGATGGAGAGCGCCGGGGTCAAGAAGTTCTACAACGGCCCGGAGAGCTTCACGCCCGACCACAACTTCATCATGGGCCTGGCGCCTGAGCTCGATAACTACTTCGTGCTGGCGGGTTTCAACTCCTCGGGCATCGCGTTCGCCGGCGGCGCGGGCAACGCCCTGGCGCGAGTGGATCGTCGCCGGGGAGCCCGACCTGGACCTCGGCCCGGTCGACATCCGCCGGTTCGCGCCCATGCAGGGCAACAAGCGCTGGCTGCGCAGCCGGGTCCAGGAGATCGTCGGCCTGCACTTCGCCATGGCCTGGCCGAACCGCGAGCCGGAAAGCGCCCGGGGGGTGCGCCGGTCCCCGGTGCACCACCTGCTCGAGGCGCAGGGCGCATGTTTCGGCACCAAGATGGGCTGGGAGCGGGCGAACTGGTTCGCGCCGGCCGGCACCAAGCCGGTCGTCGAGTACAGCTGGGGGCGGCAGAACTGGTTCGCCCACAGCGCCGCCGAGCACCGGGCCGCCGCGCGGGCGGAGTCGCGCTGTTCGACCAGACCTCGTTCGCCAAGATCGCCGTCCGCGGCGCCGACGCGGAGGCCGCCCTGCAGTACCTGTGCTCGAACGACGTCGCCGTCCCGCCGGGCCGGACAGTCTACACGGCGCTGCTGAACGACCGCGGCGGCTACGAGGCCGACGTCACCGTCACCCGGATCCGGTGGAACGAGTACCTGCTGGTGACCAGCAGCGCCCAGGGCGTGCACGACCTGGACCTGCTGCGCCGGGGCGTCCCGGCAGGCCTGCACGTCGAGTTCTT
The DNA here is from genome assembly GCA_963720595.1 of uncultured Actinomycetota bacterium. Lineage (GTDB taxonomy): Bacteria > Actinomycetota > Actinomycetes > Streptosporangiales > Streptosporangiaceae > Chersky-822. Next base: position 795,714 of record CAVRFY010000003.1, read on the forward strand.
CGACGTCACCTCGTCTTATGCCGTGCTGTCGCGTGATGGGGCCCGCAATCCCGCGCGCTGCTAGGCGGGCTGTCCAGCGACGACTTCTCCGCGGCCGGCGTTCCCGTTCGGGCACAGCCGTGAGGTCGACCTGGCAGGCCTGACCGTCCGGGCCACGCGGCTGACCTACGTCGGCGAGCTGGGCTGGGAGCTGTACGTTCCGAGCGAGGTGGCGGTTGCCGCCTTCGAGCGGCTGACCGACCCCGCCAGCGCGATCACGCCGAAGCTAGCGGGGTACTACGCGATCGAGTCGCTGCGGCTCGAGAAGGGATACCGCGCCTTCGGGCGCGAACTCGGACCGGACACCTCGCCGGTCGAGGCCGGCCTGTCGTTCGCCTGCAAGCTCGGCACGGAGATCGCATTCCGCGGACGCGAGGCGGTGGAGCGGCAGAAAGCGGACGGCGTGGCACGCCGCCTGGTGAGCCTGGTCGTATCCGACCCGGACGCCTACGCCTGGGGCGGCGAACTGCTGCTGCGCGACGGCGAGCCGGCCGGGTTCGCCAGCTCCGCTGCGTTCGGCCACACCCTCGGCCGCACCGGTGCTGCTCGGCTACATCGAGCGGCGCGACGGCGGCAAGGCCGACCGGGACTGGCTTGCCCGGGGCCGATACCAGGTCGGCCATCGGCGGCGAGCGCTACGACGCGATCGTGTCACTGCAGCCGCCGTACGATCCGTCCGGCTCCCGGATCCGGGCTTGAAAATGTGGCCGGTGGCGGGTCGCGGTTGCTAATCGCTGGCGGTCGCCGCGGGGACGTCCCGCGTTCGATCGGCGCGCGCGGCTTGCCGCGCCGCTGCCTCGCGGTCGGGCTGATTCGTCCTCGAGGGCTTGACCTCGCCATGCGCCCAGGCGATCACCGTGGTCCGGTCTCCGACGAACAGGTCGGTGGAGTACTCGACCGGCTTCTCGTCGAGGTCGAACGCGACGCGCTCGATCGCCATCAGCGGGTCGCCGACCTTGATACCGAGCAACTCGGACTGCTCGGCGGTCGGCCAGCACCGCGACCATCCGCTCGATCGCCTTGACGCACATCACGCCGTACCGGTCGGTCAGCAGGTCATAGATGCTGTCGTCCAGCGGCTGGGCCAGCAGGTCAGGTGCGAGCGACACGGGGATGCGCGCGTTCTCCAGGGAGATGCGGACCTCGTCGGCCAGGCGGATCCTGACCACCTCGTACACGAGCGTGCCCGTCGACAACTGCAGCGCTGCGGCCACCGTCTCGTCTGCTGGCACCATCCGCGCGGACACCACGTGGGCGCCGGGCCGAAGCCTTGTGCCCGCAGGTAAGCGGGGATCCCAGCCAGGTAGCTGAAATCGATGTCGACCCGCGGCCGGCTGACGAACGTGCCGCCGCTGCGACCGCGCCTGCGGTGCACCGCGCCGTCATGCTCGAGCCGGTCCAGCACCTGCCGCACCGTAGTTCGGCTGACGCCGAGTTGCGTGGCGAGATCACGCTCGGTGGGCAGCCGTCCGTCCCCGCCCAGCTTGCCGCTCGAAATGAGCTTGTGGATGCGGTGCTCCACCATGTCACGAATGGTGCGGGAGTTCTCGATCCTGGTCACGCCGACGGGCCCCATGGCGGTTCCGGTGACCGCAGGCGGCTCGCTGGCGGCGGGGCGGGACACCACATTCACAGAATGTGGCTCACTCTGCGGTGCATGGGACTGCGGTGTCACCTGACCGGCCTCGGCATAACTGGGGCTCATAGCGCAACGATAGACCGAACCTGGCCTGAGCCCGGGGCCCCGGCACCCGTTCACTCGCCGCCTTGCTCGCCCGACTGGAGAAATGCCGTGCGCATCTTGCTGACCAATGACGATGGAGTCGATGCCGAAGGTCTCCTGGCGATCCGCGCCGCCCTCGCCGCATCGTGCGAGAGTGTCGTGACCATCGCACCCGAGTCGGACTGCAGCGGCTTCGCCCGTAAATGCACGTTCTCCCGGCCAGTCGGAGTGACCCAGGTGTCGGGTGGCCCGCACCCCGTCTACCGCTGCGACGGCACGCCGACCGACTGCGTGCGGGTGGGGCTGCTCGGCGGCTTGGCCGCTGCTGCTGAGCTCGTGGTCAGCGGCATCAACCACGGCGCTAACCTCGCCGATGACGTCACCTATTCCGGCACCGTCGGCGCTGGCCTTGAGGCTGCCATACTCGGGACACCGGCGATCTGCCTGTCGCTGCAGACGCCGACCGGCATCATTCTCGGTGAACTATCAGGAAGATCTCGCAAGCGCCGGGCTGGCGTATGACTTCAGTCTTCCGGCCGCGCATGGGTCCGCGCTTGCGCGGTCCGTGATCGGCGCCCGGCCCGCCGAGCCGGTCGTGCTGAGCGTGAACTACCCGGCAAGGCTTGGCGAAGATGGCTCCGGTGGCCCGGGCGCTGGCGTCGGCCCGGTCAGTGTGCTCACCAGGGCAGGGCGGCGTGACTACCCGCGGGCGGCTGAGACCCAGTGGGCGGACGGCGACGTGCACTGGCTCTACCTTTTCGGGGAACCGGACGAAATCATCCCTGAGACCGACGGCTCACTCAGCACCGACATCGGAGCACTGCGCGCAGGTTATGTCTCGGTGACTCCGCTGTCGTTCGCGGTCGAGCTCGGCGACCTGTCGCCCGGGTTCCAATCATTCATCGCGCGATTGAGTGACACGTTTCCGCTGGCTGCCATGGGCAACGGTCAAGCCGAAACTCTGAAGCTCTAGGCTGATCGCCGCCAGCCGCAGCAGCTGGTCGCGGGTGGTGGTTCAAGAGGACTAAGGCTGCCGACGCACGGCAGCGCGAGAGCAGCGAATCATGACAGAGCTTGCCGTTATCTCTCAGCTGTTGCCCCAGGAGCTGGCGTGCAGCGGGATCGAATCGGTGCATCCCGGGTTGGGCGTAGGGATCAGCGTCATGCCCGGCGGGCAAGGATTCAGGATCAGCGGGGGCAGCGGGGTCTGGCTGAAGTCGAAGTCACTTATCAGGTTGCCCAGGGCAGGTGCCTTTTCGCGGACGTCGGGACGCGAGTCGGGGCGGCCGTCGGCTGCCGGGTTGAGCCGGGCGCCGTTGAGGAAGTCATCTTCGATGAACTTGAGGTACGCGTCGAAAGACAGGAGCTGATGGTCGATGTAGCCGTGCCTGGCGTAGGGGCTGATGACCATGGCCGGCACCCGGATGCCGTAGCCGCGGCCGTCGATGTTCGGCGGTGCCACGTTGTCGTAGAAGCCGCCCCAATCGTCCCAGGCGAGGAAGATCGCGCTGGAACTCCAGTCGGGGCCGCTCATGACTGCGTTGATGATTCTGGTGACGTACGCCTGCCCGGTGCTGACCAGGGCCCCCGGGTGCTCGCTGTCTCTGCGGTCCGGCGCGATCCACGACACCATCGGAAGGGTGCCGGCCGTGGCCTGCGCCTTGAATGCGGTGAGCGAGCGGATATTGCCAAGCTGGCCGTCGGCGTGCACGTCGGTGAAGCCAGGCAGCACATTCCAGATCAGCGGCACCCCGGCGGGATGGGTGGCGGTTTGGGCGCCGTGATCGAGGTAGTAGGCCCAGCTCACATGCTGGCGGTGGAGCATCCAGGTCAGGTCGGTCCAGGCGTACGGCGTGGGGCGGGACGCTGACCGCTTGACGGGGTAGTCGGAGCTGGTGCAGCTCGTAGGATCGGCCGATTTCCTGCACTTCGCCGACCATGCGGAGACCTCGTATAGATGGGCCGGCGTGCTCCAGGAGTGCGACGATTCGAACATGTGGTCGTCGATTACGAAATTGCTCGCGTACGCCCAGTAATTGGGGATGTCGGTGCCGGTGTGATACCCCATCACGTCCGTCCGGCAAGGCCCTCCCGGCTTGCAGAACTTCTCGGATTCGGCGACAAAGCCGTCCATCAGCCCGCCGTTCACGTCAGCGTAGAATCCGCCGGCCCCGTGGGGTTCGTTGAAATTGTGGTCGTTGTGGTCGGCGTATGGCTGTTTGCATCCGCCGCGGCGTGGGTCAGGCAGGCAAACGCCGGCCGGGATGCCGTCCGCACCCGGGTAGGTGCCGAAGTACGAGTCGAAGGACCGGTTCTCCTGCATGATCACGATGACGTGCCTGATCTTGTGAATGCCCGTTAGCGCTTCCGGCTTGCGGAGGGCAGCGCGGGCATGCGTGTTCAGGCCGACGGCGGTCATGACACTCAGGCCTAGCGCGGCGGCCGCCACAAGCACTCGGCGATCGCTCATCCATTGGCCTCCAGCTCGTCGGGTCTCGGTGAGCGATTTGCAGATTGATCATTCCCACAACGCCGCCGCCTGTCCAGATGCCGAGACGGCGACGGGTTTCGGGTCTCAGCGTTCGGCATGCACCGCAGCTCGCCGTCGCGGCTGATGTTACGATTCTCCCCTGATGTCGCGTTCCCGGGGATCTGGGTCGCATCCCTGGCACAGATCGGGAGGATTCAGCGTTGGCTGCTCGCGGCGGCGGGTTCAGGGTACGGACCAGGCCACGCGTGGGTGCGGTCACGCTTTTGGCCGTGGCAACTGCCTGGCTCTCCGGGTACGCCATGACCGGCGCCGCAAGCGCTCAGCCCACGCCGATCAGGCACATCGTCGTGCTCTACCTCGAGAACCACACCTTCGATAATGTCCTGGGGTTCTGGTGCAACCAGAAGCCCACCCAGTGCCCCGACGGCGGCATGCCGTCGTCGGTCAGGCTCTCGGATGGAACGGTTGTCCACCCCGGCGTGACGCCGGATTTCGTGCCGAAGGTTTCCCACAACGTGGCCTCCGAGCAGGCAGCGATCGACGGCGGCAACATGGACGGCTGGCAAAACGTCGCGGGGTGCAGCGCCAAGACGGGGTACGCCTGCATCAGCGGGTACACCCCGGCTCAGGTGCCCAACGTGGCCGCGCTCGCTCACAGGTTCGCCATCAGCGACCGGACCTTCTCGATGGCCGACAGCCCATCTTGGGGCGGCCACCTGTACGCCGTGATGGGGTCACTGGACGGGTTCCTCGGCAACAATCCCTTTCCGGCCCCCGGCGTCTCACCCGGCCAGGGATGGGGCTGCGACTCCAGGCACCTGACGCAGTGGCAGCCGCCTCGCGGCGGCCCGGTGCAGCGGGTGCCGAGCTGCATCCCCGACTACCGGCTGGGCAGGCGCAACGGCGGCGCGTTCGAGACGACGCCAGTCAAGCACGCGCCCACGATCCTTGACCGCCTGACCGCGGCCGGGGCGTCGTGGCGGATCTACGGCGAGCCGAAGCCAGCCGGCAACGGGACATTGGCGTTCGGCTACGTCTGGGACATCTGCCCCTCCTTCGCCGAGTGCCTGTACACCCACCAGAAGCAGAACAACGTGCCCAGCTCGACGTTCGTCGACGACGCGCTGGCCGGCAACCTGCCCAGCTTCGCGATCGTGACGCCAGGCGGCACGGACGCCAGGTTCAGCGAGCACAACAAGATGTCCATGACGGCCGGCGATGACTGGCTCGGCCAGATCGCCAGCGCGGTCATGCACGGGCCGCAATGGAACTCCACGGTGCTATTCATCACCTGGGACGACTGCGGCTGCTTTTACGACCAGGTACCCCCGGGAGTCAACCCAGACGGCACGCCGCAGGGACCCCGCGTCCCGCTGATCATCGTCAGCCCTTACGCCAAGCGCGGCTTCACCGACACCACCGCGACCACCTTCGCCGGCATCCTCGGCTACACCGAGCACACCTTCGGCCTCAACCCGCTCGGCAGCAACGACGCGCAGGCCTACCCCTTCACCAACGCCTTCGACTACCGGCAGCGACCGCAGCTGCCGGCCCGCATGGTGAACCGGCCCTGGCCGCCCGACGCCTATCACATCGACATGAAGCAAGCCATGCAGGACAGCTAGCTAGCGCTTCCGTGGACGCCGCCCGCGCGGACGCTCCGCTCAGGCGTGCGTGGCCTGGTCGATGAGGTTGGCCAGGTCGCTCGGCCGGGAGAACATCGGCCAGTGACCGGTCGGCAAGTGCTTTAGCTCCATCTCCGCCATCAATCCGAAAATCGGGTTGCCACTGGCGGCCAGCCCGCGTATCTGCTCAGGCGCGAACGTGGTGGCGATGACCGTCTTGGGCGTAGGCGGGATGGTCGCGGGCCGCCGCAGCGGCTGGGTAGCGGTACCGAACGGCTGCGGGGTGGCACGCTTGCGAATGGCGGCCAGCTGCTCCTCGCTCAGCCCGGCCAGATTCACCGGGTCGGCAGCCGGATCGAACGGCGGAACCGGTATCAACCAGCCGTCGCCTTCCTCGGCCACCTGCTTACGTAGAGCCTCCTGAGCTTCCGGAGGACTGAAGTCGATGTTGGCCATGCCGTCCGGCAGCGGCCCGGTGTCCACGTATACGACCCGGGCTAGCCGTTCGGGCAGCCGGTCCGCGGCACCGGTGACCGGCATGTTCGCGCCGCTGTGACCGACCAGCACCACATGATGCAGGTTGTTGTCCGCGATGACGCGCAGGATGTCCGCGATGTGCGTGTCCACGTCGACCCCGGGGGTTGCCTCCGCGACGCGATCGGCCAACCCAGTGAGCGTGACCGGGTAGACGCCATGACCCGCGTTCGCCAGCTCGCGGGCCACGTCCTCCCATGCCCACGCGCCGAGCCAGAAACCGGGTACCAAAACGATGGTGGCCATGTGCTGCTCCTATCTGGGTGTTGTGAGCGACGATAAGATCAATACCGGACAGGATCCGCCCGGATTTAGCAGCAATCTCTGGGAGTGGCAGGTGTCACACCCGACGACCCGTGTGCTGGCCATGCTCGAGCTACTCCAGGCCAATCACTTCTTGACTGGCGCGGCACTGGCCGAGCGGCTCGGTGTGGACGAGCGTACGGTGCGGCGGTACGCGGACAGGCTCGGCGACCTTGGCATCCCTGTCGTGGCCGAACGGGGCCGGCACGGCGGGTATCGCCTCATGCCCGGTTACAAGCTGCCGCCGCTCATGTTCACCGACGAGGAGGCGACCGCGATGGTTCTTGGGCTGCTGGCGGGTCGTCGGCTCGGTGGGCTGGTTGGCGAGGCTACCGAGAGCGCGCTAGCCAAGATCCGCAGAGTGCTGCCCGCCGTCCTGCGCGAGCGCGTGCTGGCCTTGCAGGAAAATCTCGGCTTCACCCTTGCCGCCAGGGAAGGGGTCGCCTCCGCCGCCGATGTGGTGCTGACCCTGGCCGCCGCCTCCAGCGAGAGGCGCCGCGTGCGCCTCCGCTACTTGTCGTGGCAGGGCGTCGACAGTGACCGGGAACTCGACCCGTACGGCCTGGTCTTCCATTCGGGCCGCTGGTACGTGACCGGTTACGATCACCAGAGCGGCGAAGTGCGCACCTTCCGCGTGGACCGGATCAGGTCGGCCGAACCTGGGGCCGCGAGCTTCGCGGTGCCCGAGGGCTTCGATCCGGTCCAGCACGTCACGTTCTCGCTTGCCGCCGTCCCGTACGCCCATGAGGTCGAGGTCGTCTTCCGCACTACGCTCGAGGAGGCGCGTGTCCGGATACCGCCGGCCGTCGCCACGCTGACGGAGACTGACGAGGGAGTGCTCATGCGGGCCCGGGCCGAGCACCTCGGCGGGATGGCGCGGATGCTCGCCGGGCTCGGCTGGGCCTTCGAGATCCGCCGTCCCGACGAGCTGCGCCGTGCCATCCGCGACCTGGCCGCCGACCTCATCAGACTGACGGAGACGTGATCACGACACCGACGGGGTCCGGGCCGATGTCACAGCCCCTTGTTAGTCGCGAGCAAGTCGACCAGCTCGTGCACGAATTCCGACCCGACCTGCGGCTGGTGCGCGTGTGGCCCATGGCCGGCGCTATGTCCTCCCAGGTCACGGGGATTGAGGCTCTGGGAGCTGGCGGCCTTCGCTACATCTTCGTACTGCGCCAGTACGGCGCAGCGAACGTGGCGGCTATGCCGCACATCGCTGACAACGAGTACCGGCTGCTAAGGCTGCTGTCCGCAGCCTGCCTGCCGGTGCCGCGGCCGTTCCTCGTCGACGAGTCAGGCGTGGTAGTGCCCGGATCGTGCTTGCTGATGGAATTCATTGACGGCGAGCGTGTCCATCAGCCTGCCGACCTGCGCTCATTCACCCGGCAGCTCGCTGCGGCGCTAGCCGCAGTGCATGACTGCGGCATCGCGCTGGCAGACGTCCCCTTCCTGCCGGACGTTGGCGACTATGTCTTGGAAGAGCTTGGAAGGGGTCAGCACACAATCGATGGCATCGTGCCCGAGACCGCTATTCGCAAGATCCTTCAAGCAAACTGGCCGCCACCGCAGGTCAGCGAGCCTGTCGTACTGCATGGCGACTACTGGCCAGGCAATGTCCTGTGGCACGGCGGCCGACTCGTCGGGGTCGTTGACTGGGAAGAGGCTGCGTTCGGTGATGCGATGGCCGACCTGGCCAACATTCGGCTGGAGATTGTCTGGCACTTTGGGACGGCCGCTATGGACATGCTGACCGACGAATACCTCGCACGTCGGCCTGCCGCCGGAACAGCGACACTCCCCATATGGGATCTGCGCACGGCGCTTAGGGCCTGCGAGTTCCCGCTCGAGATGTTGCCACTCCCGCCAGAAGAGATCGTGTCGATGCGCAATGCGCACCGGGAGTTCGCCGTGGCCGCGATGAGCCAGCTGTGATGCTTGAGTAGGCGCGCTACGCTTTCCGTGAATTGTTCTCGTGGGGAGGCGCCGGGATGGCACGGCCAGGTGACGAGATAGCGGCAGGAACGGGCGGCCGCGGTCGCCTGCTGGCCTCGCACGCTGATCGGGAGCAAGTAATCGAGGTGCTCAAGGGCGCGTTCGTTCAGGGACGGCTGGAAGGCGACGAGTTCGACCTGCGGGTCGGCCTGGCGCTCGCGTCACGGACGTACGCGGACCTGGCTGCCCTGACTGCTGACATCCCCGCCGAGAAGCCACGAGCCCGGCCGCCGGCGCCCGCCAGGGAATCGACGAACAAGAAGAAGAAAGCAGTCGTGGCACTTGCCTGCGCGACCCCCACGATCCCGGGCCTCCTGGTCGCATCGCCGCCGATACCGGACGGGTCACCAATTGCCTTGCTGTTCATAGTGGTCGTGTGCCTCTGGGGCATCGCGGTGCCGACAGGCTGGATTCTGCTGTTCCACGCATGGCTTGACAAGCGCCCCAGCAGGCATTCCGCGCAGGGGCTGCCACCCGTCGCACGCGGTGAGGCATCCCGGCGGCCGGCACCGGCCGGGCAGTTCCGGGAGGTCGAACGCGGCCCGCGACCAGCCAAAGCTTCGCCGATCCAACACCCCCGCCCGGCACTGTCCAGTTGATGGCCTTCGAATCGCCGCCACTCCCTCGGACGCCGTGCGCAATCGGTCACCCCGGCCGCTGACTGGGCTCGCGCCACTCCGGATCGTGGCCGACTAGGACCCGGCTGGGCCGGGGCCGCCGTACAGCAGCCCGATGCCGTCAGACGGGCCGTAGCCGTCGGGCAGGCTGTTCGGGTCGGGCGGGGTGCTGCTGCAGGTGTAGGAGTTGGTGTCGATAAGCACGAAGTCGGCCTGCTGCTGGCCCGAGAACGCGCCCGAGCTGAGCTGGAAATCGCCAACGCTGAGCTCAGTGCCCGCTGGCATGGCCGCCGGGTCGATGGTCATGGTGGGATTGAGAACGGGCGTCGGCGTCGCGGTAGACGGCCCGGCCGGATTGGATGACACGACCTGCGAGAAGCCAGTCGGCGCGGGATCTGACGTGCAGATGCTGCCGACGGTGACCTTCGCCGGGATGCCGTATTGCGCGAGGTCGCTCTGCAGTGCAGCGGGGTCCAGCAGTTCCTTCGCGCTGATGGTCAGGGTGGCCGTCCCATTAGAGTTGCTGACCAGCGTGAAGCTGGCGGTCCGGACCGTGCCGGGCGGCCGGGCCGAGCCGAGTACGCCGGTCAGGCCGAGGGTTAGCGCGATGCCGGCGGCCGCGCCGGCCACCGACACGCCCGCGATAGCGGAGAGCCGGTGCCGTCGGCGCGCGCGCCCCATGGCCGTGATCGCCGCTACATCAGGGGGGTTGGCCATGGGTATTGCGCACAGGGACTCAGACGCGGCGCGAAGCACCTCGTTGTCGCTCATTTCGTCGTGAATGTTCATTGATCGGCCTCCATGGTCGTGGCAGGGGCGAGCTCATGACGCAGCGCCGCGACGCCCCGGGACAAGTGCATCCGAACCGTTCCGGCCTCGATCCCCATCTGCCTAGCGATGATGTCGGTATCGAGATCAAGGCAAATCCGAAGCGCGATGACCTCACGCTGCCTGGGCGGCAGGCGCCACAGCGCCGTCAGGAGAGTGGCATCGAGGCCATCGCCGAGGTCGGTGTGAGCGGTCAAGTCGTGGTCTGCCAGGGGCAGTTCGCGGTGCCGTCGCCGCCACCACGACGCCCCGGTGTTAAGCGCGGTGCGCACCACCCAGGCTCGAGGGGCCGGATGGCGGCTGACCTTCCGCCATGACACCCAGGCCTTCGCGAACGCCTCCGCGACCTGGTCTTCGGCCATCTGCGGACGACCGACGACCGCCACCACTGCCCGCAGGCAAGGTTCCCAGCTGGCCCGGAAGAACTCCGCGAACTCCGTCTGCTCGTTGCTCACAACCCTCTAACTCCGACAGCCTGCCGATCCGCATACCTCCGCGCCGGAATCTTCCGGAAGCCGGACATGCTCGGCTCACGGGGCCAGGCCGCAGGATATGCCATGCCTGACAACCTGCACCCCGATGTTCCTCCAGGTCAGAGCCCGCTGACCGGCTCACTGATCCGCAGCGCGCCGCCTCGGCTGATGAACGGGTGGTCGCACAGCAGGCGAGCGGCCGCGTCGACGTCGGGGGCCTCGATGACCGACCAGCCCATGAACGGCCCTGGAACGGTGCGGTCGGCAGCGCCCCTCGCCGGTGACGGTGAGGGCGGATCGGACTGGCTCACCCAGATCTGCGATTGCCTCGCCTTTCTGCCCTGCCCAGCGCATGAAAGCTTTGCGGGCGTCTGCGATGGATGCCGGGTCGGAGGGCATCTGGCCTGAGTGATAGGTGACGAGAAACCTAGGCATCGGCGGGACCTTCTGCCGGAGCCCGGGAGAGCTTCGGTCTGGACGCGTGCCGGCGCAGCCAGGAATGCGGTTGCCCAGACTCTGCGGAGATCTCTTTCCATGTCCAGCCTTGCCCTCTGCGCTGGGCAACGTAGTCGGCGACGCTCGCGTGCCCGACGGTCGCAGCGACTTGCTCTGCCCGCCGGCTTGCCGCGTACCGCTTGGCGGCATGGCTGACGCGCGCTAGCCCGTGCCGACGGAGCGCCGCGGTGACGGTGCGATTGGAGACTCCGATCTCGGCTGCGATGGCATTGACGGTCTGGTGCTCCACCAGGTGCCGCTGGTGCAGGTAGCGAGCGACGTCGGTGAAGCCCATCGCACGCATGCCCGGCATCCAGCGAGCGTCAAGTCGCGCGCTGGCCAGCAGCCGCGCCGCCGTCGCGGCAGCGGGATCCACAAGTGCCAGGTGACGCGAGAGCCAGTCCTTGTGCAGTCCGGCCTCCAGGCTGATCGCCGCCAGGCTGGCACCGTCCGCAGTTCGCGCCAGCACCAGGGAGCCGAGGTCCGCGTATCCCGCATTGCTGGCCACGGTCGCGGCGACCTGGGCGAGGTGACGGGCGGCCCGTTCAGAGTTTGCCCTGGCGAGATTCTGTCCTGTCGGCGCGGCAACAGCCTGCGAAGCCTTCTTGCGTCGCTGCTCAGGAAACGGACGCCCCCTGGCCGCCGCCGCTGCGGCGCGGGTTAGGTCTCCCTGGCGGGCACGCTTCCGGCCAGCCGCGCTGCCCTCGCGGACGGCTGGCTCGAAAATGAGCCGAGCGGTGAACGCAGCTGACCGGAGCTTCCTTGTGTCAGGACCTTCCAGCGACTGGCCACGTTCCAGGCCGAACGCGTCGCAATAGGCCTGCTTCGTCCAGCCATGGGTTCTCAGGTGGACCGTGACCGAGCGCAGCGACCTGCCGCATAGATGGCAGGTCACGCGCGCGCCGTCGATGACGACCTCTCCGATGGGGGCGTAGAACGGCGTGCCGTCGTCTAGCACCCCCGCGACCGCGCGGAACACCCGGTCGCCTGCGCGTGGTGCCGCCCGGCGTGGCTGTCCCGCCGGGCTGATCATCTCAACGGACATGACCGGCCTTTCCGCCCACTAGCTAGTCACAGTGAGACTACAGAGCCACCGGACGTTCTGTCATTCCCCCGCCCGCGAAGACCAAGGCGACGGCCAGTCGGCGCGGTCCTCCGACCGGGCAGCGGCGGTCTGGTTTCCCGCAGCGGAGTGAGGAGACTACGAACAATGGCCCGCGTTCTTGCTGTGCCGATCGGAGGTCGCAGGATCTGGGCCAACGCGGAACGCATGACAACAGAAGGAAGGCAGCATGGAGATCAGCGCACGCAACCAGCTCACCGGCACCGTTCAGAGCATCAAGACAGGCGCGGTCATGGCCGAGATCGTCGTGAACGTCGACGCCGGCACGGTCGCCGCGGTGATCACCGATTCATCTCGCGAGCAGCTGAAGCTCACCGAAGGCGACCAGGTCAAGGTAGTCATCAAGGCCACCGAGGTCATGATCGCCAAGTAGGAGATGTGCACCCGTTGGTGCACAGTGGCGGGCCTCGGATAGCTGGCCCGCCACGGTCCTGGGCCGGACGTCCGTCCGGTAATAATCTCTGACCATGCCTGCAGCCGATGAATCCTCGCTCTCGCTGGCCGAGTGGCTGGTGCTGTGCCTAGTGTGCGAGCAGCCGAGCCATGGCTTCGCGCTGGCCACGCTGCTCGGCTACGAGGGCGAGGTGGGCCGGGTCTGGCGGGTTCCCAAACCGGTCATCTACCGTGCGCTGCAGCGGCTGGAAATGTTCGGCCTGGTTAGAACCATCGACCACCAGGCATCCAGCCAGGGTCCAGTCCGGTCGCTGGTCGATGCCACGAAGGCGGGCAGGGCGGCAGCATCCGGCTGGCTTACCAGACCCGCACCTCACAACCGCGACGTCCGGTCCGAACTCCTGGTCAAGCTCGCGCTCCTCGACCGCGCCGGCGCGGACCCACAGCCACTGATCCGCGCTCAGCGCGAGCAACTGGTCCCGGTCGCCGGCGGGTTGCATGACCGCCTTGATGATGCGGTCGGCTTCGAGCGCACGCTCGCCCTGTGGCGTTACGAGACCGTATCAGCGACCGTCCGCTTCCTAGATGCCTTGACCGCCCCGTCCTCCACCATCAGCACATTAACCATCGCCCGTCATTATGCGGCCAGGAGATAATCGGTCATATGCGTCTGGGCATCGCCGATCATCTCGGGTGGGCCATTGCGGTGACGACGACCTCAAACCATGAGGTCGTGGACCGCCGGCGAATTGAGCTAATCGAACCCGGCGTGCACCCGGCGCCGATTGAGCACGAGGCCCAGAGCCTCACCGTCGCAGCCGCGACTGCGCTGGTCGCCGAGGTGCGCGCATCGGTCGAACGGGCATCCTCAGCCGCCCTCGACGAAATCGCAAACTCGCTGCCCACGCCCATCACGTCGATCTCGCCACACGCTCGCGGCTGGGAAGTGCACCTCTATGACGCCAAGGCAGTAGAGAGTCAGGCGATCAGGCTGCTGGCTCACCGGGCCGACGAGATCCTGCAGAGCCCGCGGGCAACTTTGGGGCCACCATGGGCGAAGGACCATCGGGTCGCACTCGCGGCAACGATCGTGGCCAGCTGACCGCTCGTAGCGGCGGTCCGGGTCAGTAGCGGGCGCCCTCCGGCGCTGGCAAGGCGTCGAGGTCGGCCAGGTCCGCCTCGCTGAGCTCGATGTCGGCCGCGCCGGCGTTGTCGGCCAGGTACCCGGGCGTCTTGGTCCCAGGGATTGGCACCACGTGGCGGCCCCGGTTAAGTACCCAGGCCAGCGCGACCTGAGCCGGCGTTGCCCCGGCCCGCGCGGCAACCTGCCTGACCCGGCCGACTATCGCCAGGTTGGCGCGCAGGGCATCCTGCTGGAAGCGCGGCAGCCCGCGCCTGAAGTCGTCTCGAGGCAGGTCCTCGAAGGCGGCGAACCGCCCGGCCAGGAACCCGCGTCCCAGCGGGGAGAACGGCAGGAAGGCGATGCCCTGTCCCTGGCAGTACGGCAGCACCTCGGCCAGCGCGTCCCTGGTCCACAGCGATAGCTCGGACTGCACCGACGTCACCGGATGCACCGCCTGCGCCCGCCTGATCTCGGCCACTGTCACCTCGGACAGGCCGATGTGGCGCGCCTTGCCCGCGGCCACGGCTTCCGCCATCGCTCCCCAGGTCTCCTCCAGCGGCACCTGCGGGTCCACCCGGTGCAGCTGATAGAGATCAACGTGATCGGTGCCGAGCCTGCGCAGGCTCCCGTCGATCGACCGCCGTACGTGCTCGGGGCGGCCGTCCCTCGAGCGGCCTGGCTGGGTTGCTGGCCGGGTCAGCGGACTGGACGGAATCACCGAGCAGCCGACCTTGGTCGCCAGCACGGCCCGGCCACGGTGACCGCCGACTAGTGCCCGGCCGACGAGTTCCTCGTTGGTGTACGGCCCGTACACGTCGGCCGTGTCGAGCAAGGTCATTCCCAGGTCGAGCGCCCGCCGGATCACCGCGACGGACGTGGCGTCATCCCGCGGTGTCTCCATGTCGTAGGAGTGCGTCATGCCCATGCAGCCCAGGCCGATGACGCCGACCTCAGGGCCCGTGATGCCCAGCGTCGTGGTCCGCATGCCCTCCAGTCTCCAGGATTCGGTACTCCATCATGACCAGGCGCGAGTCGAGTATCCGCACGTCGGCGAGGTCCAGACCAGCGCGCGGGTAGCCGGCGGAGAAGGGCTCGCGGCCATCGGGTCCGAGGGTCAGCGGAAAGATCGTCAGCCTGAGCAGGTCCACCAGGCCCAGCTTCAGCATGCTGCTCACCAGCGCCAGACTTCCGATTGTGCGCAACGGGACCTCCGATTCCCGCTTCAGCGTCCCGATCCCTGCGGCGAGGTCACCGCGCACGATCCGGGTGTTGCGCCAGGCCAGCGGCTCGGCAAGGGTGTTCGACACGACCGCCTTGGGCAGATCGCCCATCCGGCTGCTGATCTCGTCGGTGGCCTGCATCGAGATCGCCGACAGCGCCTGGTAGGTGACCCGCCCCATGACCATGAGCTGCGGCCGGCTCAGCACGTCGCGCACCCGCTCCTGCAGTTCTGGCCCGTCGTAGCCGAAGAACGCCCCGGTGTTCTCGCCGGCCGCGAAACCGTCCAGCGAGATGAACAGGTCGGCGATCAGTTCCGCCATCAGAAGTCCTTTCATCATCCAACGAGCTCCCCTGGCGAACTCCGCCCGATTCGCTACCCGGCCACTGGCCCTGTCATGCACGCCGAGTTCCGGACAATCAGCCGCATAGGGTTGCCTTATGATCTTCCGTTACGCCCTACGAGCCGACTTGCCGGCGATCATCGCTCTGCTCGCCGACGACGTGCTTGGCAAGGCGCGCGACTTCGCCGTGGTCGACGAGGCCTACGAGCGGGCGTTCGCGGCGATCGACGCCGACCCGCGCAACTTCCTGGTGGTCGCGGACGACGCAGGTGCGGTCGTGGGCTGCTTGCAGATCACCTATCTGCCCGGACTTGGTCGGCATGGTGCAGAAAAATCCCAGATCGAGGCCGTGCGGATTCGCTCTGACCGGCGCGGCCAGGGCATCGGCGCCGAGCTGACGAGCTGGGCCATCGAGCAGGCCAGGTCACGCGGATGCGCCCTCGTCCAGCTCACCTCGGACAAGTCGCGCATCGACGCGCACCGCTTCTACGCCAGGCTCGGCTTCGTCGCCAGCCACGAGGGAATGAAGCTCGTCCTCTAGCCCCGCCGCCATGAGCATGGACACTTTTCTACGGCGTATTCAGGGGGTCGTTGCAACGGGTTGGGTGTTTTCGTGTTCGGCCAGGAGTGTAGCGAGTTGTTCGCGGGGGGTGCGGTAGCCGTAGCGTTTGCGGGGGCGGTCGTTGAGTTCGTCGGCGATGGCCTGGAGGGCGGCGGCGGTGTGCTGGCTGAGGTCGGTGCCTTTGGGGAGGTATTCGCGGAGCAGGCCGTTGATGTTTTCGTTGCTGCCGCGCTGCCAGGGGGCGTAGGGGTCGGCGAAGTAGACGCTGAGGCCGGCGGCGGCGGTGACGCGCTGGTGGCGGGCGAGTTCTTTGCCGCGGTCCCAGGTGAGCGTCTTGGCGAACCAGGGCGGCAGGTCGGTCATCTGCCCGATGATGGCGTCGGCGACGGAGTCGGCGTCGCGGCCGTGCGGCAGGTGCAGCAGGGTGAGGTAGCCGGTGGTGCGCTCGACGATGGTGCCGACCGCGGAGTTCGAGGCCCGGGATCCGAGGATGAGGTCGCCTTCGTGGTGACCGGGGATCAGGCGGCCGGCGACCTCGGCCGGGCGGTCGCCGATGGGGACGGCGCCGATGATCTGGCCGCGGGCCTCGCGGCGGCCGCGGGGGCGGCGGGCAGCCCGCCCGGACCGCAGGCAGGCCCGCAGCTCGCGGCGCAGCTCGCCGCGCGGGTAGAGGTACAGCGACTGGTAGATCGTCTCGTGGCTGACCTGCCGGGAAGCGTCGCCGGGGTGCCGCGTTTTCAGCCGCCCGGCGGCCTGCTCGGGCGAGTACCGGCGGTCGAGCATCGCCTGCACCTCCTGCCGCAGCTGCGGGTCCAAGGACAGCTTGGACGGCTTGGGCCGCCGCTGCCGCTCCCACGCCACCCGGTCCGCCCGGCCGGGCAGGTACTGCCCGGTCCCCGGGACGGCGTTGCGGCGCAGCTCCCGGCTCACCGTCGAGGCATGCACCCCGATCCGGTTGCCGATCTCCCGCATTCCCAGCCCGGACTCGCGCAGCCGCGCGATCTCGTCCCGCTGGCCGCGGTCCAGGTACCGGTCACTGTAGTTCGTCCCCGCAGGCCTGCACACCCCGCCGATCCTGTGATACAGCGCGTACGCCCACGTCTTCGACACGCCGCACGCCCGCGCCGCCTGCCGCGGATTCATCCCCGCCGCCAAGTGATCCACCACCTCGCGGACCACCCCCGGCCCCAACGCCGTCCCGCTTGCCATCGCCGCCACCTCATAACATCAGGCGTTGCGACAATCCCCTGAGCGCAGGTACCGTGGCTGCCGAAAAGTGTCCGCGCTCACGGCGGTGTTCTAGGTGTGGCACACTGCCTCGACGTTGTTGCCGTCCGGGTCGCGCACGAACGCGCCATAGTAGCCGGGGTGGTATTCCGGCCACA
The DNA here is from genome assembly GCA_963720595.1 of uncultured Actinomycetota bacterium. Classification (GTDB taxonomy): domain Bacteria; phylum Actinomycetota; class Actinomycetes; order Streptosporangiales; family Streptosporangiaceae; genus Chersky-822. Next base: position 812,985 of record CAVRFY010000003.1, read on the forward strand.
GGCGCGGCTCGTGCAGCACCTCGGCTCCCGCGGCGACGGCGGCGGCGAAGAATGCGTCGACCGCCTCCCTGCGGGCCGCCGCAAACGCCACGTGGGATTCCCTGAAGCCCTCGCCGGTCGACTTCGGCCCGATCCAGAACTCTGGCTTAGGCGGTATGCCGAAACCGACGACGTCGCCGAAGTCCATGACCCGGACACCGCCGAGCGGCGCGAGCACGGCGTCGTAGAAGGCGGCGCTCGCCGCGGCGTCCGCACATTGAAGCGATAGGTGATCGATCATCGCGCCATCCTTCCCGGTCTAAGCGGTCGGCGTCACGCGATCTGATTAAGTCGTTGAGCGATAGACTGGTTGACGATAGATCGGTTTCCGAGCTATCGTCGGTTCATGACGGAAGCGGTCGTGACCGAGGTGCCCGGGACGATGCCGCCCGGGACGATGCGGCCCGGGAATATGCCGCCCGGGGATATGCCGCCCGGGAGTATGCCGCCCGGGGATATGCGGCCTGGGCAGCCAGAACCCGGGCAGCCAGAATCCGCGCGGCCAGGACCGGTGCAGGGGAGGGCGAACCGGGGGAATCACCAGGTCAGGAGCACTGCGATCGCCGTGGCACTCATGCTGTCGTTCGCCGGAGTCATCGCCCTTCTGATCATCGTGCAGCCCTTTGCCGACGCCGCCGGCGGCTGCGGCGGAGGCTGAGTGACCGCCCGGCCGCCGAGGTGGACGCTAAGCTCAGGGTGACCGGCTATCCTGAGGCTGAGTCAGCCACCAGGCCGGATTTCTCCGGCCACGAGGTAAGCAGCCGGGGACGATGTACATTGCCGTGACCGTTATCGCGGCGATGCTGCTCGGAGTCGGATTCGTGCTGCAGCAGCACGCCGCCGCGAAGCTGCCTGCCAGTTACCTGCACCTCAGCCTCATCGCCCAGCTGGCCCGCCAGCGCATCTGGCTTGGCGGAGTGGCGATCATGGTGGTCGGCCAGGGACTGTCCGCATGGGGACTCGGACACCTGAGCCTGACGGTCAGCGAGCCGCTGCTCACCACGAGCCTCATCTTCGCGCTGCTGTTCGCGGCGCCCATCTACGGCGAGATCCCGCGCAGGACGGAGCTGGCGGGTGCCGTCCTGCTGAGCGCGGGCGTGGCAGCGTTGTCCGCGAGCAGATCAGTCCGGGCCCTGTCGGAGTCGTTCGGGTCGGCCTCGCATTGGCCGGCCGCCGCGCTCATCGCGGTGGTGGCCGCAGCCCTCGTCATCGCGGGACGCAATGGCCCGGCGAACCTGCGGGCAATGCTGACCGGCGCGGGCGGCGGCCTGGTGCTGGGCATCGCCGACGCCCTGACCCGGCGCAGCGTCGAGATCATCGACGGCCACGGCCTGTCGGCGTTGCTGACGACGTGGCCGGGATATGCCGTCATCTGCACCGCAGCGGTCGGGCTCTGGCTGGCCCAGAACGCCTTCAGCGCGGGTCCGCTGCATGCCTCGCTCCCCGGCATCACCGGGGCCGAGCCGCTGGCCGGGATCACGCTCGGCATCCTCGTGTTCGGCGACATCGTGCATGTGACGCCGTGGCTGATGGCGCTTCAGGCGGCGGGCATGGTTGCCATGGTCGGCGGAGTCATCATGGTCGCGAGGGCGCCGATTTTCGTCAACCTGCACCTGCGCCAGGTCGCGGCGGCGGCGCAAAGCGAGGCCGCCAGGCTGGCGCTGCCCAAGGTGAGCGTGCCCAAGGTGAGCGTGCCGCAGGTGAGCGTTCCATCGGTCACGATCCCGGACCTGCCAGCGCTGTCGACTCACGAGGCGGCGATTCAGGCCGCCCAGCGGCTGCGGGCACCTTGGCTGCGGCTTGCCCGGCTGAGAGTCTCACGGCTGTGGGCGCCTAGGGCACGGCCGGGCTCGCCCGAGTAGCACCAGGACCGCGCTGGGCGACAGGACGGAGCGGCCTAGTCCGCCAAGTCCAGAGACAGCAGCGGGACCACGGGATCATCCTGCTTGGCCGAGACCGTTCCCGGATGAATGGACCTTTCATCCGGGAAAACAATGATGAATGGTCCATTCATCAGCCCGCACGGGTCTTGCGACGGATACTGCTGCGGCGCAGCAGTATCGCTTGCCGATAGATCGATATCCGAAGTAGGGTTCGGGCATGACCCGGGCGCGAGTGTGGCTGTGGACCACGGTGCTGCTCACCGCGGGTGCCCTGGTATCCGCCGTCGCCCTCGCGCCGCCGGCTGGCGCACCGCCCGCACGCGCGCTGACCTGGCTGCTCTTCACCGGGTCATCGGTGCACGTCGCCTCGACCGGCTGGTTGTTCACCGTGCCCGAGGTCCGTGCGTTCGCGCGCCAACACGCGGTCCGGTGCCTGTGGGCCCCCGCCGGGCTGGTCATCATCGGAGCCGTCGCCGCCGCGGTCGTCGCCCCGGCCGCGTTCCGGTGGCTGCTGCTGCCGTACTTCGGCTGGCAGTTCTACCACTACCAGAAGCAGAACCTCGGGATGGCTGCCCTCGCCGCGTCGGCTGAGCGGGTGCACCCGCTGCTCCCAGCCGAGCGCCGGCCGCTGCTGCTGGCAGGAGCATCGTCCATCGCGGTTCTGGCCGCAAAACCCGGGTTGCTCGGCCTCCGGATTGCGCCATTCGCGCACGCGGCGCTGCCGCTGGCGGGGGCTGCCTTCGGACTGGCCGTGGCGGCGGGCATTGCCGCCCTGGCCAGGCGGGACCGGTCGCAGCGTCCGGCCGGGTTCTGCCTGGCTTACTTGACCTCGCTGCTATTCGTCTTGCCCGTGTTCTTCTTCGCCTCGCCGTACGCGGCGGTCGGCGGCATGACGGTCGCACACGGGCTGCAGTACCTGCTGCTCGTCGGCCTGATGGCCGGCGGCACGCCGGCTCGCGCTGATCCGGGGGCAGGGCGCTCGCGGCTGGTCAGGCTGTCGGTGCTGGCCAACATCGCGCTGATCGGCGGTGCCGCGCTGAGCGGAGCCTCGCACCTGCACGACGGAGCGGCGCCCTGGCGGCTGCTCTTCGGCGCCTACCTGGGCGTCGTGATGGCGCACTTCGTGATCGATGCCGGGCTGTGGCGGATGCGCGACCCGCTCGCACGCCGCTTCGTGTCCGCTCACCTGCCGTACCTGGTGCCTGGCGGCGGCCGGGAGCCGCGCGACGGTGCCGGGCTGATGCGGCTACCGATGGATCGCCAGCCGATATAGGATGCACAGCATGAACGCAGCAGGCGAGTCGTCCGCGGAGCGGTCAGCCGTCCCGCGCCAGCAGGCCGCCGACGAGGCCGGCGCGCTTGAGACGCTGGGCAGGTCGTCGGGCCCGGCCAGCCTCATCCTGTCCAGCCTGGCCGACGGGGCCAAACACGGATACGCGCTCACCAAGGACATCGAGGCCTTCGCCGGCGTTCGGCTGGCGCCTGGCACGCTCTACGAGGCGCTCAGCCGGCTGGAGGCGCACGGCATGATCGAGGCCGTCGAGAGCCACGACCGGAAGCGGCCATACCGGCTGACCGCCACGGGCGCGGCCGCGCTAAGCACCTACCTGGAGGCGCAGCGCAAGGTTGCCGAGGTCGGGCTGCGGCGCCTGGCCGGAAGCTGGGCGCTCACATGACGGCACCAGCCGGAAGCTGGGCGCTCGCATGACGGCGCCAGCCGGAAGCTGGGCGCTCACATGACGGCGCCAGCCGGAAGCTGGGCGCTCGCATGACGGCGCCAGCCGGTCCGCAGGTGCCGCACGACGCCGCCGCAGCGGACCGCGCACGAGCACGGCGGCTGCTGCGGTGGTACCCGCGATCCTGGCGGGCACGTTATGGGGACGAGTTCGCCGAGTTGCTCATCGACGAATTCGCCGAGCAGGGTCAGTCCTGGCGGCGCGACGTCAACGTCGCGGGCACCGGCCTGCGCGCCAGGCTGGCCGGCGCGGGCCTGGCAGGCCACCCGCTCGACCCTGCGGCGGCGGCCAGGTCGGGCCTAGCCACGCTGGCCTTCTGCGTCGCGGCCGCGGGCCTGGCCGGCGTGGCGATGTGGGCCCAGCTGGCAGTCGGCCTGCAGTGGTCGGCACCCGGCAGCCCGCAGGTCACCCCGGCCATGGACGTCATGTCCGGAGCCCTAGCTGTCCTCGCGCTACTTACCCTGCTGGCCGCGGCGCCGGTCGCCTGGACTGCCGTCGCCGCCGCGTTGCGCGGGCAAGGTCGCCGGCTTCGCGGGCCCGCCGCCATGATCGGGGCCGGCGCCCTGGTACTCGTCGTCGGCGGGCGGCACTTCCAGAACGGCTGGCCGGGAACCGGCGGCCACCTGCTGGCGCACCAGACTCTGGTGCCCGCCGGGATCGCGGCGTTCGGCTGGGCCGCCACGATGTGGATCACGTCCTACTGGGGACATCCCGCCGCACTCGCCGCGTTCCCCGCGGCGCAGCTCGCCTGGATGGTGCTGAGCCCGGCCGCCGCCGGCTGCCTGATCACCGGCGCCGCGCAGGTGATCCGCCGGGTAGAACAGTCGCCCCGGGCGTTTCGTTATGAAATCTGGATCTTCCGCCTGTCGCTTGCGGCATTGGCCGCATTCCTCGGCGGAGCGCTGTGCTGGCTCCTGGCCCAGGGCGGCGGGACCGCGCCGCTGTTCCGGGCCGGGGCCGTCGACCGGGCCGGGCTGGCGGTGCTGGCCGTGGCCGCAGTCACCGGAGCGGCCGCCGCCGGGCAGTCCAGGGCGGCGGCGAGGGCAGCGGCGGGAGCGACTAGGCGGTGAGTTCTGGCCCGGCCGGCCGCCTGACCAGGCGCCGGATGCTTGGCTTGGGACTTGGCGGGGTCGCGGGGCTGGCGGCGGCCGGCGCCGGCGGCCTCGAACTCGTTGCCCGCGGGGTACTGCCCGGGCGGGCCTATCTCGAGCGGATCGACGGCGCCTGCTCCGTTCCGCCGCCCGCCCTGACCTTCGCCGCCGCGGGGCCGTCGTTCTCCGGCACCTTCTACTCCCATGCCAGGCGGCGCAACGTCGGCTACACCATCGCTTACCCGCCCGGGCACCGGCCGGGCAGCCGGCTGCCGCTAATCATCGCCCTGCACCCGTTCGGCGGCGACCATGCCAGCGCGCTCGGCTCGCTCGGGCTTGCGCGCGGGCTCGCCCTGCGCATCGGCGGCCGGCCGCTGCCGCCGATGGCGATCGCGGCCGCCGACGGCGGGGGCGGCTACTGGAACCGCCCATCCCGGCGACGACCCGATGGGCATGGTCGTCAGCGAGCTGATCCCCCGGTGCCAGCGGATGGGGCTCGGACTCGGGCCCGGGCTCGGGGAGCGGCGGATCGGCACGCTGGGGATCTCGATGGGCGGATACGGCGCCATCGCGCTGGCGGAGCGGTACCCGCGGCTGTTCCGCGCGGCGGCGGCGATCAGCCCCGCGATCTGGACCAGCTACGAACAGGCCCGCGCGGTCAATCCCGGCGCCTACGACTCCGCGGCGGCGTTCGCCGCCGCCGACGCGGTGACTCACGCCGGCGCGCTGCGGCAGGTCGCGGTGCGCGTGGCAACCGGGGCCGATGACCCATTCCGCCCCGGAGTCGAGGCGCTGGCTCGCGCGCTTCCGGCCGGGGCGGTCGTGATCATCGAGCGCGGGTGCCACAGCCCGCCGTTCTTCCTGTCGCAGGAGCCGCCGTCACTGGCGTTCCTCGGCCGGCACCTCTGAGGACGGGCGCCCGGCAGGTCAGCCGCGGGCGACCAGAAGTTCGGCGATCTGGGCGGCGTTCAGCGCGGCGCCCTTGCGCAGGTTGTCGCCGCAGACGAATAGGTCGAGCGCGTGCGGGTCGTCCTTGCTCTGCCTGATCCTGCCGACCATGGTCGGATCGGTTCCGGCCACGTCGATGGGCATCGGGAACTCGGCGGCCTCCGGCCGGTCGACGACCGTGATCCCCGGCGCCTCGCTCAGCAGCTTGCGCGCCTGGTCGGCGTCGACCTCGGCGTCGAAGACGGCGTGCAGGGCGAGCGAGTGCCCCGATGATCACGGGGACCCGGACGCAGGTCGCCGAGATCCGAAGGTCGGGGGCACCGAGGATCTTGCGGGTCTCGTTCCTGATCTTGAGTTCCTCCGACGACCAGCCATCGGGGCGCAGCGAGCCCGCCCACGGGATGACGTTGAGCGCCAGCGGCGCCTCGAAGGGGCCGCCGGCGCCGACCGCCGGCGCGGACGTCACCGGGCCGCTGGCCGAGCGTCCGGTCTCCGGCGACCGCCGCGAGCTGGTCGTAGAGCGCAGTCGGTGCCTGCCTGCCCGGCACCCGACGCTGCCTGGTAGGAAGCAGCGAACATCTCGCCGCAGCCGGTACGCCTGATGCAGCACGCCCGATGACGACGATCAGCGACAGCGTCGTGCAGTTCGGGACCGAGATGATCCCCCTGGGCCGGTTGAACGCGTCGCTCGGGTTCACCTCGGGAACGACCAGGGGCACGTCGGGTTCCATCCGGAAGGCGCCGGACTTGTCGATCACGACCACGCCGTGCTCCGCGGCGACGGGTGCCCACGCCTCGGACACCTCGTCGGGCACGTCGAACATGGCAATATCCACGCCGTCGGAATGCCTCCGCCGTGATCTCGCGGACCGCGACCTGCTCGCCGCGGACCGGCAGCATCCGGCCTGCTGACCTTGCCGAGGCGATCAGCCTGACCTCGCCCCAGATGTCGGCCCTGGTGGACACCACGTCGCGCATCACGGTGCCGACCGCCCCGGTCGCGCCGACGATGGCCAGGACCGGCGGGCCGCCAGCCTTGCCGCGGACCCCGCCAGCGGTCGAGACCAGGCCTGCCGCGCCGGTCGCGCTTCCCGCGCCGGTCACCGGCCGGTCCCGCCGTAGACGACGGCTTCCGATTCGCCGTCCTCCAGCCCGAACGCCCGGTGCGTTGCGATCACTGCGGAGTCCAGGTCGGCGGCATCGACAACGGCGGAGATCCTGATCTCCGAGGTCGAGATCATCCTGATGTTGATGCCGGAGTCGGCCAGCGCGCCGAAGAAGTCCGCGCTGACCCCGGGGTGCGACCGCATCCCGGCGCCGATCAGCGAGATCTTGCCGATCCTGTCGTCGAAGACCAGCGAGTCGATAGCCGATCTCGTCCTGGACGCCGCGCAGCGCCGTCATCGCGGTCTGGCCGTCCTGCCTGGGCAGCGTGAACGAGATGTCGGCCTGCCCGGTCGAGCGGGACGTGCTCTGCACGATCATGTCGATGTTGATGCCGGACCGCGCCAGGACCCGGAAGATCTTCGCGGCCACGCCCACCTTGTCGGGGATGCCCGACACGGTGATCGTGGCCTCGCTCCTGTCGTGGGCTACCCCGGTGATGATCGGCTGGTCCATACCGTTCTCCTCGGAATCCGCGCAGCGAGCCGCCTCGCTGCACCCAGGTGCCTTCCCTGCTGCTGAACGATGACCGCACGTGGATCGGCCATCTGGTAGTGCCTGGCGTACTCGACGCAGCGCAGGTGCAGCACCTTGGCGCCGCACGCCGCCATCTCGAGCATTTCCTCGTAACTGATCCGCGGGATCCGCCGCGCCCCGGGCACGATCCTGCGGGTCGGCGGTGAACACGCCATCCACGTCGGTGTAGATCTCGCAGGTCTGCGCGTCCGAGCGCGGCGGCAAGCGCGACGGCCGTGGTGTCGGAGCCGCCGCGGCCCAGCGTGGTGATGTCCTTGCTGTCCTGCGAGACGCCCTGGAAGCCCGCGACGATCGGGATCGCGCCGTCGGCGAGCGCGCCGGAGATCCGGCCAGGCGTCACGTCGATGATCCTGGCCTTGCCGTGCGTGGAGTCGGTGATCACCCCGGCCTGCGAGCCGGTGAACGACCTGGCCTCGAAGCCGAGGTTGGCGATGGCCATCGCGACCAGCGCCATCGAGATCCGCTCGCCGGCGGTCAGCAGCATGTCGAGTTCGCGGCCTGGCGGCAGCGGGCTGACCTCCAGCGCCAGGTCATGCAGTTCGTCGGTGGTGTCGCCCATCGCCGAAACGACCACCACCACGCCATGTCCGGCCTTGCGGGTGGCCACGATCCGCTGGGCGACCCGCTTGATGCCGTCCGCGTCGGCGAGCGAGGAGCCGCCGTACTTCTGCACGATCAGGTTCACGGCCCGCTGCTCCTCGCGAGGTGCTCCATGCTGCGCAACTATATCGGCATTCGATACATCGGCAAGCGAGACTAAGCTCGCTCGATCGGCGGGACCAGAGTCTACCCGGCCAGCCTGCCCGGTTAGCCCGGGATCTCTTCCTCGGCGACGTCGAGCCTGGCGTGCGCGACCACGGCGTGCAGCGCGCGCAGCGCGGCGCCGCCATGCGTGCCCCAGTGGTTCACGTAGGAGTACTGCCACCACCACAGCGCCTCGGCCGACCGGCCTGCCTCGTAGTGCCGCAGCCCGTGGATCAGATCCAGGCCACGGCCGCGAGATCGTCGGAGAGCCGGAATGCGGTCGGCTTGGCGTCCCGGTAAGGATCGAACAGTTCGGCGTACTCGTCGCAGGCGGCCAGCCGCTCGGCGAGGCCCACGCGCAGTTCGTCCAGGTCGGGATCGGCGCCGACGTCGGGCTCGGCGTTGCCTGGCGGGATGACATCCATGCTGGCGCCCAGTTGCGCGCCCGCCAGCATCACCTGCGCCACCTCGAGCAGCAGCAGCGGGACGACCTCGTCGCCTCCCTCGCCGCGCCCGAGCGCGGCAAGTGCATCCAGGAAGTCGCTGGCATGCCCGGCGATCTGGTCGGCCAGCGACCGCCAGTCGCGTCCTGTCTGCCCGACCGCCTTGCCGCGCTTGCCCGCTCGCGCCGACCTTAGAATGCCCGCCGGTCTCGCCAGGTCCGGCGGCCTTGGTGCCGATCCGGCGGTCTTGGTGATCGCGCGGCCTCGGATGATCGGGCAGTCTTGCGATGGATTTGCGGCGGCCCTGGGCCGACCGGCTGGCCCGCCCGGTGACGCGCCTGCGGCTCAGACATTGAGTCGTCCGCCGTCCTTCGAACGCCCGTCCCAGCGTCACCTCGTCGGCGTACTCCAGGTCGCCCCCGACGGGCAGGCCGCTCGCGGGCCTGGTGACCCGCAGGCCGAGCGGCTTGACCAGCCGTGCCACGTACGTTGCCGTGGCCTCGCCCTCGAGGTTCGGGTCCGTCGCGAGGATCAACTCGGTGATGTCGCCGTCCGCGAGCCTGGCCATCAGCTCGGAGATCCGCAGGTTCTCTGGGCCGACGCCGTCCATCGGGCTGATCGCGCCGCCGAGCACGTGATACCGGCCGCGGAACTCGCTGATCTTCTCGATCGCCGCCACGTCCTTGGGCTCTTCTACCACGCAGATCACCGATAGGTCACGGCGCACATCCATGCAGATCCGGCATTCGTCATTCTCGGCCACGTTGCCGCAGGTGCGGCAGAACTTGACCTTCTCCAGTACCTCGATCAGCGTGGTCGCCGAGCCGCCGGACATCCTCTGCGTTGGCGGTCAGCAGGTGGAACGCGATCCGCTGGGCGCCCTTCGGGCCGACACCTGGAAGCTGGCCTAGCTCGTCGATGAGATCCTGGACGACTCCTTCGTACACCTCACTCCTCGCCCGATCCGGTCCGGTCGTCGGGCAGCGTCGCTCCCCGGCAGCGGCGGCTGGCCCGGCGCGCCCGGCTGGCCGGGAAGGCCAGGGAAGCCGGGCAGGCCAGGCAGACCGGGCAGGCCAGCGTCGGCGGCTCCCGCTCCGCCGAACCCGCCCGCGAGCGGGCCCATCGTCTCGGCCTGCACGTCGCCGAGGGCCCGGTACGCGTCGCGGCAGGCGGCGAGCATCAGGTCGGCGAGCGTGGACGCGGTCTCGGCAGGATCGCCGGGCTCGATGGCCTCGCTTGGCGATGGTCACGTCGACCAGCTCGCCTTGCCCGTTGATCGTCACCTTCACCAGCCCGCCGCCAGCGCTGCCCTCGATCTCGGTCTCGGCCAACTGCTGCTGCGCGCTCATGAGCTGGCTCTGTACCTGTGCGGCTGCTGCGAAGAGCTGCTGAATGTCGAGCTGCCCACCGGGATCCATGCCGGTTCACCTGCCTTCTCGCACGGCCGGGTGCCACCCCGCCTCGGGGCCGCGGCGGCATTGGGCGCCACCTCACGGCCTTACGGCTATCTCGAGCCTACGGCCTGCATGCTGGCGTGGCATCTCGACGGGCCCACGCCGGACTGTGTTCCCCCGGCCGGGCTCTGGCACCAGGGGTACTCGCGACGTTCTAGCGCTCGGAGATTTCGCCGATCATGCGGCCGCCTAGCTCCCGCATGATCAGGTCGGTGCCGGTGATCTCGTCGCCCGCGCCGGCCGGCGCCGCATCGGTGAGCGGCCTGGGATCGTCATGAATGTCGGAAGCACCCGGCTGACCGCGATACGACTTCCCCGCGGCCCGCCCGCCAGCCGGAGATCTGGCACCTGCTGGGGCGCCGGCTGCCTGAACTGCGGGCAGTCTCGGCGCTTCGGGCGGTCCCCGCGCTTCGGGCGGTCTCCGTATTTCGGGCGGCCCCTGAGTCGGCAGGCCTTGAGCTGGCGGGCCCTGAGCCGGCGGCCCCCGAGTCGGCGGACCCTGAGTCGGCAGCCACCGAGCCCGGGGCCTGGCCGGGTGTGGTCAGGGAGCCAGCCGCGGAAACAGGTCCGGCGGACGGCGGACGGCTGGCTGAGCTGCCTGGGTCGCTGGAGCCGACCGCCTGCCCAGTGCCCTGGCCGGGCCGACCCGCGACGCGGCTGCCAGCCGGGTGCACGAGCGCCCTGATCACCGGTCGGACGCCGAACATGGAGTGCAGGACGTCGGCGAGGTAGCCATCACTGCCGCTGCTCGCGAAACCCTTGGCGTTGCCCTCGGTATCGAAGGCCATCGTCAGGACGCCGCCCTCCACCGCGTCGACGGTCGCATAGTTGCTGAGCAGGATCCAGGCCGTCTTGCGCACGTCGCGAACCGCTTCGAGCACCTCCGACCATCGGCTCCGCAGTACATCGGTGTCGAGGGAAGCCCGGGGGGGCTCGTGTCCTGAGCCTGACGTCGCGCCCTGGTCAGTCGCGCCCTGGTCAGTCGCGCCCTGGTCAGTCGCGCCCCGGTCACGTCGCGCCCCGGCCAGTTGCGCCTTGGGATGCGGCACCCTGTCGGGAACCCTGTCCCTGCCCGGCCTGCGCCGCCCTGCCGCGGGCCTCCGCCTGGCCTGGCGGCGGACCGGCAGTGTCGCGTTGCTGGGCGCTCGCGGAACGCCTACCGGGATCCTGGCCTGCGGTCGGCGCGCTCCCGGCGGCCAGCCGGCGCTCGATTCGCTCGATCCTGGCGGCGAGGTCGTCCGTGACGGCTGGCCCGGCCGCGGCCGGCTGGGCTGCGGTCGGCGCGGCGGGCAACAGTACCTGGGCGCACATCAGCTCGAGCAGTAGCCGCGGTGAGGTGGCGCCGCGCATCTCGACGAGTCCCGCGCTGATCGTCTCGGCGGCCCTGGCAAGCCGGTCCTGGCCGAACTCGGCCGCCTGCTTGCGCATCCGGTCAAGCTGGTCCTCGGGCGCGTCGAGCAGGCCCGACGCTGCCGGCGTCGGGTACCGCCGCGAGCACGATCAGGTCGCGCAGCCGGTCGAGCAGGTCCATGGCGAACCGCCGCGGGTCATGGCCGGCCTCCACCACGTGGTCGATGGCCAGGAAGACCGCGGCGCCGTCGCCGCGCGCGAACGCCTCGGCCATCTCGTCGAGCAGCGCGTCGTCGGTGTACCCGAGCAGCGCGATCGCGCGGTCGTAGCGCAGGCCTGACTCGTCGGCTCCGGCGATGAGCTGATCGAGCACCGACAGCGAGTCCCGCACCGATCCGGCGCCTGCCCGAATGACGACAGGCAGCACTGACGGGCTCGTAGCTGATCTCCTTCGGCGGCCAGGATCTCCTCGAGCAGCTCGCGCAGGATCGCGGGCGGCACGAGCCGGAACGGGTAGTGGTGCGTCCGCGACCTGATCGTCGGGATGACCTTCTCCGGCTCCGTCGTCGCGAAGACGAACTTCAGGTGCGGCGGCGGCTCCTCGACGAGCTTCAGCAGAGCGTTGAAGCCCGCGCCGGTCACCATGTGCGCCTCGTCGATGATGTAGATCTTGTAGCGCGCGGCGACCGGCGAGTAGAACGCCCGCTCGCGCAGGTCCCTGGCGTCGTCGATGCCGCCGTGCGACGCCGCGTCGATCTCGATGACGTCGATGCTGCCCGGCCCGGCCGGCGCGAGCGCCACGCATGACGCGCACGTGCCGCACGGGTCGGGAGTCGGGCCATGCTCGCAGTTCAGTGACCGGGCCAGGATCCTGGCGCTGGACGTCTTCCCGCAGCCGCGGGGCCCGCTGAACAGGTAGGCGTGGTTCACCCGGCCGCTGCGCAGCGCCTGCCGGAGCGGCTCGGTGACGTGATCCTGGCCCTTGACCTCGGCGAACGTGGCTGGCCTGTAGCGGCGGTAGAGCGCCAGCGGAGCGTGCAGGGACGGGCGGGCGATCGGGATGCCGCTCGCCCGGCTCTGTGGCCGCATCGGGATTCGTCGCCTGCCATGACCTCATCCGCGCGGAGGAGGGGAAGGGACCCCTCGCACACCCGTCAGAGCCCGCGTACCCTTGCTGCCTTCCGGCCCTGGGGGAGTTGGCGGGATAAACGCCGTGCGAGGGGTCTGCCGCCCAGTCTAGCCAGCGGCCGACGCCGTGCGGCTACGTGTGGCCGCCGATCAGGTCCCCAGCCCGGCGCTGAGAGCGAATCCAGGCTCAGGTATGCGCGCACTGCTGAGTCGGTAGGCTTGCCGACGGAGGATTCGCCTAGTGGCCTAGGGCGCACGCTTGGAAAGCGTGTTGGGGGCAACCCCTCGCGAGTTCGAATCTCGCATCCTCCGCCACTCTGACCTGCGACGATGCGCATTCGAATGCGACCGACTAGACCGCCGGGCGCTGGCCCTGGTCTCAATTCTGGTCTCAGTTGAGAGCCTCTGGCGGGTCCATCCCCAGCGTCAGCAGCCGCTGTTGTGCCTGGTCAGGGGCACCTCGGACGGCGCCGAACAGAGCGCAATACGCCGCCGGGGCGTGCGCCCTGCCGTTCAGGGCTGACCGGGACCGTCCGCGACCGGCCGGATACCCCCTGCTGACGGACCGCATCACACTGGGTGATCAGAGGTGCCAGGAGAACGCGCGACGGCCCGCCGATCTGGGCGGCAACCTGGATCGCCAGAGTGACTGTCGTTACCGCGCCCGAACGGCTGTTCGGCTCGCGGCCGGGGGAAACAAGCGTGGGCTAGTTTGCCCTTGGCCGGCCATGCCAGCATCGCCGCTGCCCGGCGCTTTCACGCCGCCGCCCAGATCGCCCACTGCGAACGATCATGAGGTGCTGAACGGCTTTGGCCGGCGCGCCCCGCCTCCTGCCCTGCCATGCTGCCGGCCGTTACCGCCGGCTGAGGGTGACGTGGGTGACGCCGCCGGGGCTGTTCACGGCCTCGATCTGGAAACGGTCTTCGAGCCCCTCCAGCCCGTCCCACAGCCGCTCCCCGCGGCCCAGCACGATCGGCACCACGACGATGTGCGCGTAGTCGATCAGGCCTGCGGCCAGGAACTCGCGGATGGTGGACGGGCCGCCGCCGATGCGGACATCCCCGCCCGCGGCGGCCTGGCGCGCCTGCGCCAGCGCCTGGGCGGGGCTGGCGTCGAGGAAGTCAAACGTGGTACCGCCGTTCATCTGGACGGGGGGCCGGGGATGGTGGGTGAGGACAAAGACCGGGGTGTGGAACGGCGGGTTGTCTCCCCACCATCCGTTCCACTCCTGGTCCGGCCAGGGGCCGTGGTGCGGGCCGAACTTGCCCCGGCCCATGATCTCGGCGCCGATGCCCGGGGCCCAGGCGCTGGCGAAAGCGTCGTCGATACCGGTGCTGCCGCCGGGCCGGCCCTGCATGGCGCGGAAGGTACGAGTCGGGAAGAACCACTCGTGCAGCCGGGTTCCCGCGTGCCCGAACGGGGCATCCGGGCTTTGCCCCTCGCCGGTGCCGAACCCATCCAGCGACACCGAGAAGTTGTGCACCCGGACCTGCGACACGATGACCCCCCGACAGGTTGCTTCCAGCGACCGGGACCGGTTGCCGCGGCCCGCCACCAGTGAGGACGATCCACTGGGCCGAAGTCATCGCCAGCACCTGGCCGCTGAGCATCATACCCGCGGATCACCGGGCGTTTCTGCACACCGGGCGTAACCGACCCTGGACTCAGATAAGGCGCTCGGAGCCGCCGTTCTGCTCGCCAACGAAGCCAGATGCTGACGGTTATATGATGCCAGTGTGAATAGCACTAGTGGACTGGCTGCGGTTGATCCGGGTAACCCGGCGGCCCTGCATGAGCAGGTCGCGTCGGCGATCCGGCGGGCGATCGCCGACGGCGAGATCGGCTCCGGTGAGCGGATGCCGCCGGCCAGGGACCTCGCGGCCGTCTTGGGCGTGAACGCCAATACCGTGCTGCGCGCGCTGCGCGAGCTGCGCGATGAGGGTCTGCTTGAGTTCCGGCGGGGCCGGGGCGTGACCGTGACCGGGCTGGCGCCCCAGCGCAGCGCGGTCATCGCCAAGGCCCGCGAGTTGGCCGCGGTGGCCCGCAAGTACGGCTACCGACCGGATGAAGTGGCCGAGATCGCCCGCCGGGTGGCGCTGGAGCCGCGGTGAAGGCCGTCACAGCGGTCCTGGCCGGGGGCGCCGCCCGGGCGCCGGATCCGGACGCGCTGATCCGGGAGGCCCGGCGGCGCCAGCGGCGGCGCCGCCTGGCGGCGATGGCCGTGATCGCCGTGGCGGCGGGCGGGGCATACGGCGCGGTCGCGCTCTTGGGTCCAGGAGGCGGCCGGCGGCCCGGCACCCTCGAAGCGTCCCCGAACGGCCGCCATCGGCTCAGTTGCCGGCCGTGCCCCCAATACCGCCGAGCGTCCGCGCGACGGTGCTGATCTGGACCTACCCGCACGCCACCTGGCTGGAGCAGCCCGGCAGCAACGGGTTCCGCCGCAGCTGGAAGCCCGATCTGGCCGTCGGCGACTATCAGCCGGCGCTGACCCGGGTGGGCCGGTGGCTGGTCTACGTGGGCAACGGCACGTCGGCCATCCGAGATGACCTCTCGAGCCGGCCGCGGAAACTCTGGACCCGGGTGCACGGGCAGCCGGGACCGTTCGCGCCGGCCGCGCAACCTGGTCACGTGTGGCTGGTCTTCAATTACCACCACCTGAAGCCGCGCCGCCCGGAACGCGCGCGGCTGGTCTCGGTGCCAGCCGCCGACCCGGGCGCGCGGTGACGATTCCACACGGGTACCTACTGGTCAGCGGGACCGACCGGGGCTTGCTGCTGTCCGGAACCCGCGGCGGCCTGGACCTGTGGAAGCCCGGCAGCCCGCCCCGCCCGCTCCCGTACTCCAGGAATGACGGCAGCACCGACGGCTTGGGCGCCACGGCACAACTGGTCGCCTACGGGGCCGCAGGGGAGTACCTGCTGAATACGGCGATAGCTGGCGGCAGCCTGGCCACGGCCAGCAGGGCGGTCCGCATCTCACGGCGTGCGGGGATTGAATGCCAGTTCGGCGCGCTCCTCTCGTCATCGGGGAGGGTCGTCACCTGCCCGGTCATGAAGCGGGTGAAGCCATCGGAGAGTGACTACAGCAGGGCGATCGCGCCGGAAGGTTTCGCGGAGTTCTCGTCGCGGACCGGCCAGCTTATCCGGCATGTCAATCAATCCACTGCCAGGGGCGACAGGCCCTTCGTCTTGTGGGTCAGCAGTTCCGGAGACGCCTTCATTGCCTCGCTGAACTTCCCCCGGCCACCGGTCATCATCCTGGGCGCCAGCGGAGTCACAGACATACCCTGGCCTGCGCCGATCGCGATCGGGCAGTCCCCGTTCAGCCTTCCGGCCTGGTAACCAACGAACCAGCACAAACAAGAAATCTAAGCTGCCTATCGGAATCGAATCGACGACCTGTTCATTACGAGTGCTCCATCGCCCGAAGAGCGTGCCCGCTTAGTCCCATTTCTTAGTCTCAGTTGCTTCGCCAATAACCGTGCTCCGGCGGGCTGAATCCGGTTCGATGCCGCATGTTTCCCTACTCACGGCTGTTGAGGACGGCGGCGAACCCAGCGGCGCACGCCGCGCCGGCGTGCGGCAGCCAGTTCACTCCCGTACGTGCACGGCCGTGGCGTGATTGCCGTCGTCGGCGGCCAGTCCATTCACCGAACTGCCCGAGCGGGCCGTCGCGCTCCGTAATTGCCATCCGCCATTCTGCGCACAGCTACCACGCAGAACACGCCCAGCACCGGGTGAATTGAATCCGGGCATGCCCGGGGATCTGGACGAGTCCGCGGAGGGTGCGAGGGACAGATCGCGCCCGCCCAGGATGCTGCGCAGCCGAGGCATGCGATTCAGGAATCGGCCGCCAGCTTGTCGAGTTTGGCTTGTCGGGCCGCCATGGCGGCCTGCGGGTTGAGAACCCGGTACAGCTCATCGAACCGCTCGCGCAGTTCCGCACGCTTCATGTCCACGACTTTCACGTCCGGCACAGCCCCGCCCTGGTAATTGTAGGCAACGACGACGTCCCCGTTGGTGACCACGTAGTAGGCAGGCTTCAGCCAGAACGAGTAGCTCCTGACCTGGCCCGTTCCGGCGTCGGGCTGCTGGCTGGTGCTCTTGGCCTCGACGATGATCAGCGGAACGCCGTCTTCAAGAGAGCGCCGGTGATCTTGGAAGTAGACAAGGTCCGCCTCGACTCGCCGTCGGCTGACGCCCTCCCAGGTGTCGAACCGGAATCCGGCGGCCTCGTGTTCCGACGTGTACCCGAGCCCGTGGAACAGCGGGCTGGCGAAGTACATCTCGACCTCCCGTTCCGAGTCGAGGTGGACCGACATCAGGTGGTCGAACCAATCCTCCGACGGCCGGGGATCGGCCTTGGAGTCGTCCGGCGGAGGCATCACCGGCAAGCTCAGCACGACCCAGTCATGCAACCCTGCATCCAGAATTGGTGGCTCAGCATGAATACCGCGGCTAGCCAGCAGGCCGGCGACCAACTCCTTCCGCTGGCCGGTCCACGCCTGAAAGCCAAACAAGGCCCGCAAAGTATGGCAGCGCACGCGGCGGGAGCCTTTAGGGCTGACCTCGATCGATCGCTGAATACTGGCTGCTACGTCCTGCGGGTCCTTGGTCGTTGCCATAGCCTGCTCTCCTCCATTGAGGAGCAGTGTCCAAGAAAGCTCCAGGAATCGCTACCTCAATCGCGCAAGATAGGTCGGACTGTCCCCTTTAGCGATCATCAGGGATGTCTCAGGTGGACGGCGGGCTGCAAGCTCGGCCGGTCAGCCGCCGCAACATCGGGCGCATACGGGCTCGGGAGGGTGACACTCCTGGCGGTCAACGCCCCGGGACACGTCAGAGTCGGCCGACTCCCCTGCCGCCCCGCAGGGCACAGCCAACTGGCGGATTCTGCCGGACTCACCACCTCGGGATCCGCCCGGTCGCTCCTCCGCTGTTGAACTCCCACGGCCCCCAGACGAGCGGAGCGCCCTGCCTGCGTACGGGCGCTCAAGCCGCCATTCTCGATAGGCACGCGTTTCTGGAAATGTATTGCTAGTTTAATGGTTCCAGTGTAGTTTGAAGCCAATACCGCGGAAGTCAGCCGCCGGCGGCGGCCAGCCACCCGGTGCTACCGGAGGAACTCATGGGCACAGGCCTGGTCATCACGACCGCCTGCGGCCCTTCCACTCGCATTGCCCATCCGGCTGACTCGGCCAGTGTCCGATGCAAGCCGCCGGCCGCGGCTCTTGGCCTGGCATTTGCGGGCAGGGTTCCAGGTCACCTTCGCCGGCAGTTCACGCCGGCCCTGACGGGCATCGGCTAGCGCCGACCCGAGGCCTTCTACTCTGCCAGCGCGTCCGGCCCCGCTCGCCGAGCGGCTGCCGATGACGACGCGATCCCAAGCCCAAGCCCGCGAAAGGAACACCATGCCTGAGCCGACTGCGCTCTATTCGAGCACTTCCCTCTCCCGGCCGAGCCCGTCCGCCAATGACCCCGCGCCGCCAGCGCATTCCGAGGCCGCCGGAGCCGGCTCATGCCTGCGGCGGCCCGCCGCGCTCGACAGAATGTGCATGCCGATGGCAACCATGGCTGGTCGCACTGTACGTCGCGCCGCGGTCGTGCTCGCTATGTTCGCCACGCCGGCCCTGATCTTTGCGGCGCCGCTGCCTGCCAGCGCGTCGACCAGCGGGCGACTATGCGAAACCTTCGGGAGCTACTGCCTGGGCAGTGACACCCTTCAATCGGATGCGGTAGTGGTGGAGAAGCCGGTGTCCGGCGGAGGCCGGAACCTCACTGCGGTCCTGCAATCAGGAACATTTGAGGGGCACGCTCAGTATAAGCTGAGGTTCAACGGGGACACGTCCTTGTGCGTTACCGCCGGGATATACACCGACGTTTTCATCAATACTTGCAGCGGTTCAGGCACAATCTGGGCTAAGGACGGATCACGGTGGATCAACAAGGCCAACACCATTTCCTTCGGCGGCGGCCAAGATGTTTATCTCGCCGGGCTCAATACTGGAAACGCCTACTTCCTCAAACACCTGGGACAGACTGGCTACTTCTATCAGTTCTCCTGGAAGTGACACATCTCCGGTGAGCCACTGATAGGAAGCTGGCAATAGGCAGGTGTATCCGGCAGGGAGATAGGTGACATCCCGGCCGTGATGCTTTACCGACAGGAAGACCTCCAGGTGCGGTGGAATGCCGACTTCGCTCACTGGAGGTCTTCGTGGTCACGCTGGGATCTTGTCCGGCCATTCCCTTGACCGCCGGGTCGATCACCTGCGGCTGAAACATGCGCCCGGCCGGGTCGTCGTAGCCTGCCGCAAGCGGCTCCTCGAAGTAACCATCTGGATCATCCACGGACACAGAACCTAACCTCCGGGCGCTAGCCGCGCCCAGTCAGTATCCACCCGCCGGATCGCTCGCTCCCGGACGCGGACTACAACCCCCGTGAAGCTAACCGGGCAGCCTACGGCTGCCCCCGGCGCACGGGTAGCCGAACTGCTGGATGGGCTACACGATGCCGTGGTACTCGGCGCAGGAATCAGCCTGCGTGGTGCTAGCCGGACGGTGGTTCGGGATGCTGGTGAGCTACCTGCGCGACGGTGACCGGGTCTTTGAGACGTACTGGACGACTGGGCGCAGAACCGAGGTCATGGCGCCGGCCTACGGACTGCTCGAGAGGACGATCTACGGAAGGCGGGAACCGAACGAGGTCACGCTGCCGAGCGGGCGGTCCAGGAGGCGCTGGACTTGGTCGGCGAATGCCGGGACCCCTGCCCTGCTGAGCAGACCGACGAGTTCGCGGGGCGAGAGTCGGGGGCGCGTCGTGTGATCGGCTTGCTCGGTTAGCGCCTGCAACATAGTCGGCGGGCTGAGGTCGAGCTGGTCTAGCAGAAACGCATCAGGATGGATGACCTCAAGTCCGTGCTGGCCGAGCGCCTGAGCAGGGAAGTCGCGCAGGTTGAAGGTCACGACGGCCTGGGCACCCGACTGGATCGCCGCAGCAACGACATGCCGATCGTCCTCATCCGGCAGAACGATCCCGGCTTCTAGCGGCTCCCATCCCGACACCAGCGCATCGCTGAACGCCTGACGCATGTCGGCGTAGCGCTTATCCACGCTGATGCCGGAATGGATCTCTTCCGTGGCTTCCTGGGCTTCGGCGAGGATCCGGTCTGACCACAGGGGCCGGTACAGGCCCTTCTCGGCTACGCGCAGCAGGGTATCGGCCAGCGCGATCGGCACGAGAACGCACGCGTCGAGTATCGCCGCGTACCGGGACACCTCATGAAGCCTCGCGGTGGCTCGCGCGCTTGCGAGCTCTCTTCAGCGCCGACGCATAGTCCTCAGGACGGCCGCCATACAGGCCCGCGTCACTTGCCTGGGCTGTCATCCGGTCCAGCGCTGCCCGCCTCTCGTCGCGCTGGCTCCCGGCGTAGCTGAGCAGGTCGGAGAACAAGACCCGCCGGTGCCGCCCCGGCTGCTCGAACGGGATCTTCCCCTCTTCCAGCAGCTTCACAAGAGTGGGGCGGCTGACGCCGAGGAAATCAGCGGCCTCCTGCGTGGTCAGCCGCTGTGTCATGGGAACGACAGTGATGATCTTGCCCTCCCGCAGCGCCCCAACTACCTTGACCAGGATCTCGTAGATCTCTGCGGGCAGCGGCACCTGCTCGCCATCGGGGCCGAGCAGCAACGCCAGCTCGGTGTGCAGCTCCAGGAACCGCCCCAGATCAAGCAACGCGCTAAGGTCCTCAGGCGGGAAGACGACATCCGCCGCAGCCGCGTTAGCAGTCAAAGTTCCGCCCTCCTTACCCATCAGCATACCAGAATTCGAAAGAATCGAAATATTGGCCGCACGCCGCTAACAGGGTTATCCGCAGGTACACCGCGCGAAGGTGCGACGGTTGCACCCCGTCCGTCTGGGCGTCTTTGCCCCTGCTGGCTAGCAGCGTGCCGGACTGCACGGCTGTGTAGCTGATGCCCGATCAGGGCGATGTGAGCGGGCTCCAGGTCGTGGCGGACCAGGCCGAGGTTCAGGTTCCATCCTTGCGGCCGCCGGTCAGGGCGCATGATGATGCGGGCCGCGACGATTTCCGGCGCACATCGCGAGATGATGTCCTCGGCTTCCAGCCGGTCCAGGCAGGTGCGAGCCGTCCGCTCCGACAGTCGGGTGTACCGCGCCGCCTCGCACCCTCGCCCAGCGCTACGTCGAGGAGGGCCTGCGGATGGACGAGCATCCTTTGATCCGTTTCGCCGAGGGCCCGGCCGGGCGGCGCGCCCGGCTGGTCGGCACGGGCAAGGACGTCTGGGAAGTCGTAGCAGTCGTTCGTGACAACGAGGGCGATATCCCCGCCGCAGCCGGCTATCTCGAGATGTCGCTCGGGCTGATCCAGGCAGCGGTTGCCTACTACGGCGCCTACCCCGACGAGATCGACCAGTGGATCGAGCTCAACGACGAGGACACCGAGCAGGCTCACGCAGCGTTCCTGGCCGGGCAGGCCGCAGTCCGGCCATGAGGCTGCTCCTCAACGAGATGCTCACGCCCGCGATCGCCCGCGAACTTCGGGTCCGCGGCCATGACGCAGAAGCCTTCGCCGGGCATCCGGGCCACGAAGCCCTTCCGGACCCTAACGTCATGAACCTGGCCCGCGCCGAGCACCGCGCCATCGTCACCAAGAACCTGCGCGACTTCCGGCCCCTGCACTACGACGCCATCGCCCCCGGAGGCCCCGGCCACTACGGCATGATCTTCATGCCCGGCGCCTACCGGCGCACCAAAGACGACACCGGCCGCATCATCAGCGCCCTCGAAGCCAAGCTGCGCCAGTACCCAGGCGAAGCCGACCTCGCCAACGGCGAAGACTGGATCTAGAGGTCACGGCCCGGCAAGGCTCTGGATCGCTGGACGCTGACCCGCACGCCGCGCTGGCGTGCGGCTGCCAGTTCGCTCCGGTATGTGCACGGCCGCGACCTGGGTCCCGCCGTCAGCGGCAAGCCCAGGCCACCCGAGCCCCGATGACGCCTGCGGCCAGCGCGAGCACCGCCAGACCTGCGTGGAGTATGAACCGCCACGCTCACCAGACGACGAGCCCTGGGGCTGACCCTCGATTCTGGCCGCATGGCCCTGCCGGCACCGGCAGTCCATCACCCGGCTGGCCATGCGCCACCGAGAGGCGAGGAGGTCGTTCGGGGATCAAGCCGATTCGCAGATCCTGCCGACAGGCGGCCAACGGCTCTCCGTAAGCGCCATGCGCCACAGGCCGCGCAAGTACGGCTCAGTGTGGTGGAAGAAGCTCTTGTAGCCGGGGCACAGGCGGTGCTGGCCCGGGTCGCCGTGCTGTCGCACAGCACCCAAACGAGCCCGGTCAGCAGCGCGATGCTCTTCGCCGATGACACCCACTCAGGCACCTGGGTCGCTGCCGCGGGAGCGACGAGTGCCCGCGACGGTCAGGTCTACTAGCCGGCAGGTGACAGCACAGTCACAGGCGCTGTGACCCGGCTGCCACCTATGTGCGGATCGGGGGTCACGCTGGTGACGTGTGCCCGGTCGCGGAGTGTCCCGGTGCTGGCCTTGACGGTGACCCTGATCTGGATGCGCCAGGCGGCGCCGGCCCGCGGGATGGTGCAGTGCCCGCTGGCAGTGGTGGCGCTCCGGAAGGCGGTCCCGGCGGGCAGGCGGTCGGTGACCGCCGCCTGCCACGCCTGCGACGGCCCGGCATCGGAGATCTTGATGGCGTAGGTGAGCACCCGCCCGGGCCTGGCCGTGGCCGGAGCGCCAACTTTCGCGGAAAGGTCCGCGGCGGGTGTGACGGCCAGGCCGAGCGAGCCGCTGGCCGTCGGGACGATGGGTGGTGACAGGGGCGTGATCTTGCCGGTGGCGGGGTTGATCGCGAACTGCGACAGGGCGCCGTCGTTCTCGCTGGTGACATAGGCGTTCTTGCCGCCGGGGGCGATGACCATCGTCTCGGGGTGCCGGACGGTGGCCGCGGTCGAGAAAGGTTTCGGGCTCAGCGCGCCCGTGGCCGGGTTGATCCGGTACTGGGAGACCTTGTCGTCGGCCACGGTGAGGACGTAGGCGTTCTTGCCGTCCGGGGTGATCTCGATGTCGTGCGTGCCCGTGCCGGTGGCCACCGTTGCCGGCGAGCCGGGGGTGAGCTTGCCGGTCGCCCGGCTGATGCGGTACTGCCAGATCTGGCCGCCCACGGGGTCGGTCACGTAAGCGTTGTTGCCGTCGGGAGCGATCGTGATCGACTGAAGCCCGCGTGCGGCGGCCACGGTCGCTACAGGCTTGGAACTCAGCGTGTCCGAGCCGGGGTTGATGCGGTACTGGGCGATGTCACCCGTCGTGAAATTGAGCACGTATGCGTACTTGCCGTCGGGGGCGACCGCGATCCAGGCCGGAACGCCGTCGACGGCCACCGTCCTGGGTGATTCTGGAGTCAACTTCCCTGTGACTGGGCTGATGCTGTACTGCGCTATGGCGTCCGCCGTGGCGTCGGCGACGTAGAGGCTCTTGCCGTCCGGGGTGACCGCGATCGCGATGGGCTCGGTGCCGGTGGTCACGATCCCGGGTGATTTGGGGGTTAGCTTCCCCGTGGCCGGGTCGATGCTGAACTGCTCTATCGCATTCACCGGAGTGCTGGAAGAGTCGGCGTACGCGACGTAGGCGCTGTTGCCCTGCGGGCTGACCGCGACCAGGACCGAGACCGGCCTGCTGGGTACCGATTTCGGCGTGAGCGGCTGGAGCGTACCGGAGCCGCTCGGGGAAGTGCCGAACTGGGAGACCTGGTTCGTGCCGCTCTTATCGGCCACATACACAAAAGGAGCCCGCGCCGCCGGCGCGGCAGCTGGCGGCGCGGCAGACCCCGAGCACCCGGCAGCCAGCACGCAGGCTGCCACCGCCAGCCCCGCGGCCCGCCCGGTCCGCAGGCCCCACATGGCGCAGCCGCACCTACGGGCCACGCGGAACGATGCGGCGGCCCGCCGTCTCGCACAGTTCCAGCCCACGCCAGACCCCATCCGCTTGGTTGATGCCGTACTGAGCGACCGGCTTGCCGGTGGCCGTCCCGCTGCCAAAGGAGGCCCGGCTCGGCTGGCGCCCGTGCGGCTAGGTGTACTAGACCGTGGGTGACAGGACGGTCACAGCCGCTGAGACCTGACCGTCACCTCGCAGCAGGCATCCTGGCGGTAGGGACCTGCTTGAGTTGGCCCGGCAGGCCAGGCAGACGCGCGACGAAGGCCGCGCGCGCTCGCACGGGCATCGCTATGGGCGCCAGTGAAAGCTCGGGACCGACGCTTCGGCCAGCTGGGTTAGGTCGCTTGGGTCGCCAGTCAGCATCCGGCGGATCACCATCACCGTCAGCCCGTGTAGCCACGGTCGCCGGGCATGGGTTGCACTGCGACGCCGGCAGCGGTGAGGAACTGACGGATCTGGGAGGCGTGCTCAACGACGTGCAGCGGCATGCTGCCAACAATCACCGCGAACAGCACGCCGTGGTATCGATGGGCGCTGGGAAGTGGCCGAGCGGCCATCTCCTCGGTGAGACCATCGAGGGTCTGGCGGGCGCGGCCGCGGCACCAGTCGACGTACCCGAGAAGCTCGGGCTTAGTGAACCTGCGGTTGGGGAAGGCGTAGGTGTTGTCGTCAAACGGCTTCGGCGGTGCCCACGGCTCGAACTCGCCAGCCAGGTCATAGTCGAGCGTTAGCAGCGCGTGGTAGCCGAGGAACCAGGGAGCCGAGCCGTGCAATCCGCCGTGCGGCGCCGGAGCCGTAGGCGCCTCGTCCGGCCACAAGTCCGTCTGCCACAGGTCGTCGGGGCAGTCGGTCAGCGCCGCCTCGATCAGCCGCAGCGCCTGTTCGAAGTTATGGGCCATGCTCTGCACAAACGCGTTCGGCACACTGCCGGTATAGCGCATATCGGCGGGTGATGTGGCAACGGGCCCAAGAGAGGCTTCGCGGCAGCCTCATCACGCGCGGTAACAGAAATGATCAAGGAATGCGTGCCGGCACGCCAAAGTGGAGAGCTGGTTCTCGTCAATCCGGCTGCTCAGTGACGCCGCCGTCGTCGAGGCTCTCGGCGACTTGAGCAACTGTCCGGCCTTGGACGCAGAGCCCCAGCATGTTTATGACGATTGGAGCATTTGACCCGTCGGCGGCGGCTGCGACCGATGAGGCGTGCATGGCGCGCCACCGGGCCGGTCAGGCGAATAGCTCGTTGTGGTCGTTACGCGGGTCGGAGTTCGAACAGCGGATGGCGCCGAGCTTCGGCGAGGTAATCCTGCGCGGCGTCGTCGATGCGAATGCGGCATCGGCGTAGAACGGCAACGGGCGGCCTAACACGCGAGCCGAGCAACCTGCGCACGAAGCGCAGCTGGCGATATGGCTCGAGCACGCGCCGAAGAATCGCTGCCGCTTCATCGGACGGGACCTCGATGGCGTGAACCGGACAGCTACGGCCACCAGAATAGATTATGGTCGCCTCGCCCGCCGCCCGAAGGTTTCGGGCCCAGCCCGTCGCTCCGTAAGTCGCCTGGACATACGAGTGTCCATCGAAGTCCAGCATCGCGACCGGCGTTGTGCGGTCGATACCCGACCGGCGCCCGCGCACGATCAGGAGGACGTTCGGTGCACCCGTCGGCACCCCGGCGGGGATCATCCGGCGGGCAAGCGGGTTGACGAGTCGGAAGAACTGCCGGGCAATCCGCTCGCGGAGGTCCGGCCGGGCGCTCGATGGACGATCACCTGTCATCGGCTGCCACTCCCCTCTGCGCTGGCAGCGCCTCACGGTAGTTCCTGCTCAGCCTATGTCGGGTGGCTCGATCGAGCGGCCACAGATGGACGCCAGGGCAGTGGCCCGGTGAAGTTCCGGACGCGCGCTCACGCCCGACCCGCCCTGTCGCGCGCCGCCTGGTGGTGGTGAGAAGCTGAGACGGCGGGCGGACAGGAAGGGATGTCAGCGGTGGATACCCAACGCGAGGCGGACGAGGCCCAGATCAAGCAGCAGGTGGCCAGGATCGCTGAGGGAATCCGAGCCAAAGACCTCGAGGGCCTGCGGCCGATTTACGCGACAGACGTCGTGTCCTTCGACGTCGAGCCGCCGCTGCAGCACGTCGGGGTCGAAGCGAAGCTCAAGAACTGGGCGAACGTCTTTGCGGTCTTCCGGGACGCGGACTACGAGGTGCGCGGCCTGAGCGTCGCAGTAGGCGATGACGTGGCGTTCGGGCACTGCTTCGGCCGGCTCCACGGCACGCTGATGAATGGGACGGCGACCAAGGGGATCTGGGTCCGGGTCACGTTCTGCTTCCGGAAGCTCGACGGCGCCTGGCAGATCGTGCACGACCAGGCTTCGGTGCCGTTCGACATGCTCAGCGGCCGAGGAGTAGCCGACCTCGAACCCTGATTGTTCTGAGCAGCCTGTCTGGACTCGCCCGAGCAACTTCGAATCTCGCATCCTCCGCCATGGCGAACTGAGCCGTACCGGGATGTCTGGAAACTTCATTCGTTGGAATGATGAGGTTGGCTCATCGTCTCGGTGGTCTGGTAGCGCGGCAGCCGAGACCCGCGCCGCGCTGCGCCAGCGCTGCGCGATCCGGCCACGCGCCAGCACGGCGTGCGACGATGCGGGGTGCCCGCCGGGCCGGCTGCCTCTCGGGGCTGGCCGGCCCGGCGGGGGGTGGTCACGTGCCCTCAGCCGGCGTCGACATTGATGGTGACGGGGACGCCGTTGGTGACGGTGTCGTAGACGGCGGACCGCTGGCGGGACTGTTCGACGACCGAGCGCAGCTTGTCGGGGTCGTCGCCGCGGAGCCTGAGGCTGACCTTGATCTGCTGGTAGCCGTTGCGGACCTGGTCGGACAGCCCGAAGATGCCGAGCAGGTCGATGTCGCCCTCGACGGTCGCGGAGACCTCGGTGAGGGTGACGCCGCGGACGGCGGCGATGTTGGCGATGCCGGCGGTGAGGCACGAGGCCAGGGCGTGCAGCACGAACTCGGTGGGGGTGGGCCCGTTGTCCCGGCCGACCAGGATGACGGGGTGGTCCGCGTCGTAGACGAAGGTACGGTCGTGTGCGCGTTCCTCGCCGACACCGAAGTAGCCGGTCATAGTGCTGCGGCTGTGGGTGCCGCGGACCCACTGGTTGTGGGCGCGGAACTGGAATTTGGCGGCCTCGGGTGCCTGCTTGACGGCGTCGAGGGTGGCGAACAGGACGGTGGTGTCCACGCCGTTGGGCATCGAGTTGCCGGTTCCGGTGGTGGTGTCGGTGCTGGTCATCTTGGTAGGTCTCCTCGTGGTGGGATGCCTGGTGGTGGTAGTCCTGAGCTGGGATCAGTGCGCGGAATCCGCGCGGTAGCCTCCTTTCCCGGTGGCAGCGGTGGCGGGCGGTGCCCGGCCGGGGACGGGGCGGGCGGCCAGGGCGGCGGCCTGGGTGTCGGAGGCGGCGCTGAGCTGTTTTTGCAGTTCGATGAACGCGGGCACCGGCGGGTAGGCGGACAGGGCACAGGTGATGTCGAAGATCTCGGCGAGCGCCTGGTCGCGCTGCTGCTGGTAGCCGGCGAGCGCGGTGCTTTCGGCGGCGGCGCCGGTGAGTGCCTGGTCGAGGGCGGCGACGAGGAGTTCGGCGTCGCGGAACGCGTCGCTGATGCCGTGGGCGGTGACGGCGTCACGGTGGTAGCCGGCGTCGCCGACCAGCGCCCAGCCCGGGCCGTACGCCTGGCGGACCTGGTTGGGCTGGCGGAGCATGCCCTGCACCAGTGAGGTCCGGCGGGCGTGCCGCAGCGCCGGCCAGGTCCGGGGCGGCCCGGCCGAGCAGCACGCCGAAGGCCTCCTCCCGCGAGGCTGCCCTGCGGCGGGCCGCCTTGGCGGCATCGGGGGGCGTGCAGACCCAGATGCAGGCCTGCCCGTCGTGGGTCGGGAATACCCCGGCGAACGACCGGTCGGCGACGAACAGCTCCATGCCGGCCCACGGCAGGCCGTCGTAGTAGGCGTACTGGGCGGTGCCGCCCGCCGGGCGGGCCTGGGTGAGCGGCGCGCCGGCCGACCGGGCGACCAGCGACGACAGGCCGTCGGCGCCGATCACGTACCGGCCGCCGAGATCGATCGCAGCGCCGGCGCGGTCGTGACCGTAGATGCCCGTGACCCGGCCGCGGTCGTCGCGCTGCACGCCGGTGACGCTCACGCCCAGCCGCACGTCGGCGCCGTCCCGCTCCGCGGCGGCCGCGATGATCGTATCCAGCACGTGCCGGCGGGGCGCTATGACGAGGTCGACCCCGGCCTTGTGCCTGATCGTGCGGCTCAGCGATTCGCCATCGGCATTAAAGGTGACCTGCCGGATCGCCGGGGCACCGCTGGCCAGCACCGCATCCAGCAGCCCCCACCGGCGGAGCTGCACCACGCCGTCCCGCGCGATCGCATGCGTCGACACCGTGTCGCTCGGGAACGACGCCTGGTCCACGACCACCACGTCATGCCCCTGCCGGGCCAGCAGCATAGCCGCAGACGCCCCCGCCACTCGCGAGCCCACAATCACGACATCGTGACGGCTCTGGATGGCGGTGCGCATCGCTACTCCCCCGGGTAGTCGGATTTAGGATTCGGTCGATCGACCGACCGTGTAGAGTTTGCCTGCAAGATGGCCTGGTGTCAAATAGAATCGATCGATCGAACAATCAGTCGCACGCTGGCCTGACGCAGAAGACTGGCTGGAGCCTGGACAGGAGCCGGATTATGGTAGACCTCGCTGCCGCTGACACCCGCACGCTGATCTTGGACGCCGCCCACCGCCGGCTGCTGGCCGACGGCTACGCGGGCCTGTCAACGCGCAAGGTCGCCGAGCAGGCGCACGTGCCGCTCAGCCAGCTGCACTACCACTTCGGCTCCAAGCAGGGGCTGATCCTGGCGCTGTTCGCGGGGGAAAACCAGCGCCGCCTGGACCGCCAGCGGGCCATGTACGCGGAGGACCTGCCGTTGTGGCAGCGCTATGAGCGCGCCTGCGACTACCTGGAGGACGACCTGGAATCTGGCTATGTGCGGGTGCTGCAGGAGATGATCGCGGCGGGCTGGTCCAACCTCGGCGTCTGCGAGGCGGTCCGTGAACTGCTGAGCGGCTGGTTCCAGGTACTCGGCGACGTCGTGCGCGAGGCCGAGCGCCGCTACGGCTCGCTCGGCCCGTTCACGGCCGAGGAGCTGGCCGCGCTGGTCGGGTGCGCGTTCATCGGCGCGGAGGCGCTGCTGCTGCTCGGCTTTGATCGCCAGCTGCTGCCGATCCGCTCGGCGCTGCGACGGGCCGGCGTGGTCCTCAGGCAGCTCGAGGAAGGGCCGGAGCGGCCAGGAAGGACCGGCGATGCGCGCATCCCAGCCAGTCACTGACACGCCGAGCTCGACAGGATCAACATCGAGCGCTGGGCGGCATCGGCCGGGCACCGCGAGCTGCCGGAATGGATCGAACCATGGATAACCCGATGAGTGAGCTGTCCCGCGAGCCGTCGCGGGCACGCTACCCGGACAGCTCCGGCTACATCAAGCGCGACGGCGTACGCCTTCATTACGAGGTCTACGGCTCCGGCGAGCCGACCGTGCTCCTGCTGCCGACCTGGTCGATCATCCACTCGCGGCACTGGAAGATGCAGATCCCCTACCTGGCGCGGCACTGCCGGGTGGTCACCTTCGACGGGCCCGGCAACGGCCGCTCCGACCGCCCGGAGGCCGGTTACGACGTGCGCGAGTTCGCCGCCGATGCCCTAGAAGTGATGAATGCCACCGGGACCGAGCGCGCGATGGTCGTGTCGCTGTCGCGCGCCGCGCAGCCGGCGCTGCTGCTGGCGGCCGGGCACCCGGAGCGGGTAACCGGAGCCGTCTTCATCGCACCCTTCACCCCGCTGGGGTCGGTCCGCCCGCCATACCCGTGGGACGAGGAGCTGGCCACCGACGATGGCCGGGCGAAATGGAACCGCCACTACTGGCTGCGGGATTACCGCGGGTTCCTCGAGTTCTTCTTCTCCCACATGTTCAACGAGCCGCATTCCACCAAACCGATCGAGGATTGCATCGGCTGGGGCCTGGAGACGACGGCCGAGACGCTCGTGGCGACCGAACTCGGCGACAAGCTGGGCGAGGAGGAGACGCGTGAACTGAGCCGCCGGATCCGCTGCCCGGTGCTGGTGATCCAGGGGACGCGCGATGCGATCACCGGCAAGGACTGCGGGATCGAGCTCGCCGAGGCGACCGGCGGCCAGCTCGTCCTGCTCGAGGGCGCGGGCCATGGCCCGCATGTGCGTGACCCGGTCAAGGTGAACCTGCTCCTGCGCGGCTTCGCCGCCCCCCCGGCCGCGCCCAGGCGCTGGGCACGCGGCCGGGCGCGCCGCAAACGCGCGCTGTACATCAGCTCGCCGATCGGACTCGGCCACACCCAGCGCGACGTGGCAATCGCCGACGAGCTGCGCAAGCTGCATCCCGACCTGGAGATCGACTGGCTCGCCCAGCACCCGGTGACGAACGTGCTGGCGGCGCGCGGCGAGCGCGTCCACCCGGCCAGCGCGCAGCTGGCGAGCGAGGCCGGTCACATCGACCACGAGTCGGCCGAGCACGACCTGCACGCCTTCCAGGCCATCCGCCGGATGGACGAGATCCTGCTCGCCAACTTCATGGTCTTCCACGACCTGGCCCGCGAGGAGGACTACGACCTGTGGATCGGAGACGAATCCTGGGAGCTCGACTACTTCCTGCACGAAAACCCCGAGCAGAAGCGCGCCGCCTACGCCTGGTTCACCGACTTCGTCGGCTGGCTGCCGATGGCCGACGGCGGCCCGCATGAGGCGTTCCTGACCGCGGACTACAACGCCGAGATGATCGAGCACATCGCCCGCTACCCGCGGGTGCGAGACCGGGCCATCTTCGTCGGCGACCCCGAGGACATCGTCCCGGACCGCTTCGGCCCCGGCCTGCCGCTGATCCGCGACTGGACTGAGCGGCACTACGACTTCGCCGGCTACGTGACCGGCTTCGATCCACGCCTGCTGGGCGACCGGCGGGCGCTGGGCTACCGCGACGACGACCGGGTATGCATCGTGACCGTCGGCGGCTCCGGGGTCGGCGGCCATCTGCTACGGCGAGTTATCGCCGCCTTCCCCGAAGCCAGGGAGCGCGTGCCCGGCCTTCGGATGGTCGTGGTGGCCGGGCCGCGGATCGATCCCGCCAGCCTGCCCGCCCATGACGGGCTGGAGATCTTGCCCTATGTGCACGAGCTTTACCGCCACCTGGCCGTCTGCGATCTCGCGGTCGTCCAGGGCGGGCTCACGACCACCATGGAGCTGACGGCGAACCGGCGGCCGTTCATCTACTTCCCGCTCCGCCACCACTTCGAGCAGAACTTCCACGTGCGCCACCGGCTCGAGCGCTACCGCGCCGGGCGGTGCATGGATTACGCGACCGCGGGCCCCGCCGACATCGCGGAAGCCATCGCCAGCGAGATCGGCCGCGAGGTGGACTATCGCCCGGTCGCCACCGACGGCGCCGCCCGCGCGGCGGCCCTGCTCGCCGACCTCCTCTAGCGATCCATCGGGTGGGTGGTGTCTGGGGCGGGAAGATTCGGATCGTGCGGCGCGACAGGCTCTCATCGGCGCCGACTGCCGAGGAAGGACAGGACGTCGTAGCCCGTTTTGCCAGTTGGGGTCAGCGCCGATAACGACCGTCGTGGTCTGCATAATGCGCGACTTTGACCGTGCTCGTCACGCCAGCTCGACGAGCAGCTTCGTCGTGTTGGCAAGGATGTCGAAGACCGCCGAGCGCTTCTGCGACTGAGCGATCAGCGCCTCAAGGTCCTCGCCGGACGCCCCTTGATCCCTGCTGGATGGGGTGGCTTGGTGATGCCCGGCGCGGGCCGGGCCCGAGGACGACCGGGAGCGAGACCAGGCCACGCAGGACGAGACCGTCGCCGTGCGCCCAGGCAAGCGCGTCACGGTCGACGGCGAGCCGGACGCCGGGGTACCGGCCGAGCAGGGTCTCCAGGGCAATCCGGGCTTCGAGCCGGGCCAGCGGGGCGCCGAGGCAATAGTGAATGCCGTGGCCGAGCCCGAGGTTTTGCCCGTCGCTACGGCTGATGTCGAGGACGTCGGGCGCTCGGAACCTACCCGGATCGCGGTTTGCCGAGCCAAGGCAGACCAGAACCTGCTCGTGCGCGGGGATCTCGACGCCGGCGAGGGTCACCGGCTCCGCCGTCACCCGGAAGGTCGCGTGGGGTACCGGGGCGGTGAAACGAATGAGCTCGTCGATCGCGGCGGGAAGCTGCCCGAAATCGGCTAGCAGCGCCTGGAGCTGGTCCGGGTGATCAAGCAGGGCCACCACCGCGTTGCCGATGAGGCTGGCCGTCGTGTCATGGCCGGCGACGACGAGCTGGAAAAGGCTCGACAGCAGTTCCTGGGTGGTGAGCGCGTCGTCGCCCGCGGCGATCAGCACGCTGACCAGATCGTCACCGGGGCTACGCCGTTTGGAATCCACCAGCTCGCCCAGGTAGGCCACGATATTGCCGGATGCCTCAACCGCCTCCGCCGGCGGATCACCGGCCCATCCGGTCAGCAGCACCTGGAACCAGGCGTGCAGGGGCCGGCGGTCGGCTGGGGGAATGCCCAGTAGCTCGCAGATCACCTCGAACGGCAGCGGGTGGGCGTATCCATCGACGAGATCGACGGTGCCATCTTGGCCGGCCTCGTCAAGCCGATCGAGGAGGTCGCCGGCGATGCGCCGGATGGCCGGTTCGAGCGCAGTGACCCGGGCAGGCACGAACGCCCGGGACATCAGCCGCCGCAGTCGGGTGTGGTCGGGCGGGTCGACATTGAGCATGTGCCGCGAGAACCCCGGCCCGGGCAGACCTTCGGCCACGACATCGCCGTTGTCTTCGAGCGCGGCGAGCATGTCCTTGGAAATGCGCGGGTCATTGAGCGCCTGGCGTGCCGTGTCATACCCGAGTACAACCCACGCAGGGTGACCGTCGGCCAAGCGCACCCGCTGCACCGGGCACCTGGCCCTGGCCTCGGCGAAGTGACCGAACGGATCGTCGCGGATTGCTGGTGCCCAGCCACCCCAGGTGGTGAGGGTGTCAGTCATTGTCGCCGTCGGGCCGGTAGCCCGTGCAGAGCAGGTCGAGCCGGGCGAGGCGGCCATCGGTGTCAGTGTCGGCATAGGCCTGCTGCTCGACTATGAACCAGCCGACACCGAGCCGCTCCGCTCGCAGCCGGAGCTGCCAGCGCATGTGCAAGCGATCGGCGACCGTGGTGGCGGCGGACTCGACGCACTCGAAGTCCTCGGTGCCGCCGAACCAGCCGGCGAACCTGCCTGCGATCGCCTCTGCACCGGTCCACTTCCCCACGCCCACGGGGAGCAGGGCGCACATCCGGGCATCGGCCGCGAGCGTGCCGCCGAGCTGAGCGAAGTCCTGAGCGGCGAGGCTGCCAAGGAATTCGCTGGCGTACTCCGAGCGCGGCACTGTGCTAGCCCCATTAGGGGAACGGTTTGTTGTCATGGCCCTGTTGTATAGGTGGGGGCTGCCACCGCGGTATCGGGGAATCCCCCTACATGGCGGCGATACCGGCCGGGCATCCCAGCCCGTGCCCGGCCAGCCATGGTGGCTGGGCACTGGCTGCATGAACACCGGATGGGCGGGCGGTCGGATGCGAGAGGCGAGGCGAGCGCCGAGAAGTGGCCTGCTGGCGCCTGCCGACCTGTTCGTCGGCCGGGACGACGAACTGGCGGCCTTGTCCGGGATGCTCGAAAGCCCCCAGGCTCGGCTGGTGACATTCACCGGGCCGCCCGGCATAGGAAAAACTCGTCTCGCCGTCGCGTGCGCGATTGCATACGCCGAACGCAGCGGTTGCGCCGCGGCATTCGTTGACCTGGCTCCGGTCCGGGATCCGGCGCTGGTGACGGTAGAGCTGGCCCAGGCAGTGGGCGTCGAGCCGCGAGGCGGGACTGACCTGACCGGCCAGCTGACAGCGGCACTGGGCAACGAGGAGTGGCTCGTGGTCCTGGACAACTGCGAGCATCTGCTGGCCGCGGCCCCGGACGTTGGCACGGTGCTCGCTGCCTGCCCGATGCTGCGGGTGCTCGCGACCAGCAGGGAACGGCTCAGGCTGTCAGCCGAGCAAGAGTTTCCGGTTCCGCCGCTTGCCATGCCCGGGCCGGCGGAGGTGGCCGACCTTGGGGGCTTGGCGGCGAACCCGTCGGTGGCGCTGCTGCTGGACCGTGCCCGCCGGACCAACCCCGGCTTCGATCTCACGTCGGCCAATGCCAGATTGGTGGCCAGCGCGTGCGTCCAGCTGGAAGGCCTGCCGCTGGCGATCGAGTTGGCCGCGGCTCGGCTGAAGGTCCTGACACCCGGGGAGCTGGTGTCCCGGCTCGGCAGCAGGATGGAGGTACTGGCCGGGAGCGCGCAGGACGTGCCGGCCCGGCAGCGTGCGCTGCGCAGCGCCATCGCCTGGAGCTATGACCTGCTTGACTCAGGCGAGCGGGCGCTGTTTCGTCGGCTCGCGGTGTTCAGCGGCGGCTGGACGCTCGCGGACGTCGCCAGCGTGTGCGGCCTGTCCGCCCGTGAAGTTCTGCCGGCCGTGGAGTCGCTGCTCGAGAAGAGCCTGATCCGGCGGCTGCCCGGTGACGAGGAGACCGCTGAGTTCTCGATGCTCGAGAGCCTGCGCGAGTTC
Organism: uncultured Actinomycetota bacterium; assembly: GCA_963720595.1. Taxonomy (GTDB): domain Bacteria; phylum Actinomycetota; class Actinomycetes; order Streptosporangiales; family Streptosporangiaceae; genus Chersky-822. Next base: position 847,180 of record CAVRFY010000003.1, read on the forward strand.
GCGGCGGAACAGTTGGCGTCGCACGCTGAAACCGAGGAAACGCGGGCCAGTCACGCCCGCCATTACGCGGCCCTGGCGGCGCAGTTCGAGGCTGCTATCGGCCTGCCGGAGGAGCGGGCCTGGGTTCTGCGGGCAAGTCGCCATCACGCTGACCTGCGCGCCGCACTGGACCACTGCCTAGGCGCGGGACAGGATGTCTCGGCGCTTTGCCTCGCCGCTGCGATCGGCTGGTACCACTACACCCGGGGTGACCTCGGCCATGGGCAGGCGCTGGTGGACGAGGTCCTCTCGCTGGCGACCGCCAAGGAGGACTCGGCAGGTCCCGGCAACGCCACAGCGGGTGGCCTGGACGGGGTGCTCATCGTGGGCGGGATTCTGGCCTGGGCGACAGGGGAATTTGGCCGTGCTCAGGATCTGCTGCTCCGGGCACTCGAGCGCAGCGAAGGGCGCGACGATATGCGCCGGGCAGCGATCGCCTGCGCCTTCCTCGGACATGTTGCCCGCGCCAGCGGCGATTGGGAGACGTCGGCCGACTGGCATCAGCGGGCGGAAGCGGACTTTCGCAAGGGAGGCAACACGCAAGGCGTGGCGTGGGCTCGGCACGACCTTGGCCTGCTAGCCCGTGATCGCGGCGACCTGCGTAGCGCGACCCACTTGCTCAGGGCCAGCCTGCGGGACTTCCGTGAACTCGACTACGCGTGGGCGGTGGCATGGTCAGCATGGGGGCTTGGCACCACGCTGAGCGTTCAGGGCCAGCTGGCGGAAGCACGCCAGTTGCTGGCGGAGGCGCTGCGGACCTACACCGCCGTCAACGACCCCCGGGGCGTTGCCCAGTGCCAAGAAGCGCTGGCATACGTCGCCAGCGAACAGGCGCACTATGAGACCGCCGCCCGGTTGATCGGCGCCGCCGCCGCACTACGCGCGCGGGTGGCTGCCGGGCCGCCCGACGCCGAGCAGGCAAGAAGCTCGGCAGTGGAGCGGGTACTCGTCCGGGCGCTGGGGCAACAGGATGCTGACAGGCTCATCCACGCTGGCCGGACAATGCCCGCCCAGCAGGCCACTGATCTCGCCATGGCAGTCGCTTCGGGCGCCGCGCCCGCTGACCCGGAACGTCCGCAGCTGATAACGCTCACCCCGCGCGAGCGGCAGGTAGCCGCGCTGGTCGCCTCTGGCCGGACCAACCGGCAGATCGGCAGGGTGCTCGGGATAGCGGAAAAGACCGCCGAGGTCCACCTCCATCATGTGATGTCCAAGCTGGACGTCCGCAGCCGGGCCGAAGTGGCAGTCTGGGCCGCGGCGCAGCACCTGTCCGCCCCAGGGCGATAGGGCCGGGTGCGTGTCAGCTGCCTGCTGTGCCGCAGGCGCTGGTGCTCAGGAGCGTGCCGAGGGAGCGGGCGATCCAGCGCTCGTATCGGTCCGCGGGCCAGCCTCGCTCGACCGTGAGGATCCTGTGCACCTCGGGTGACAGCAGAGCGTAGGCGATGTCAGCGGCCTCGGAGGTGTCGAGGCTGGGATCGAGCGCGCCGCTCGCCTCGAGGGCGGCGACGATCCTGGACTGGCCGGTGTGGCGTTGCCGGCGGATCTCGGCCAGCATTTCGGCCGCGTCGGCGTCGACCTGGGCAGCCGTTGCCAGGATGTGCTGGATGGCCGAGGACCGGTCCATAAGCTCGCGCACGATGCGGCTGAACGCCGTCACGATCCTCGCCGGGTCGGTTTCGGCCCGGGCGGCGAGTACCACGGGCCGGTCGCCGAAGGAGACCGGCTGGTCGTCGCCACCGAAGGAGGTGTCGAGGACTGCGGTCAGCAGCGCCCGCTTCGAGCCGAATAGCCGGTACACGGTTGGCAGCGGTACGTCCGCTGCCTCGGCGATTGCCTCTATGGTGGTGGCCGGGTAGCCGTAGTCGGTGAACAGGCGGTTGGCGGCCTCGATCACCCTCAGGCGGGTGGCCCGCGCATGGGCCTGGCGGCCGGAGTTGTCGTAGCGCCTCTTGACAGCCTCGGTCATATTGCTGATAGTACTACTGTTATGGAGAGAGTTAAGCTATCACGAAAGTCCGAGCCCGGCAGGGGCGCTGACCGAGAGCCGACCGAGCCCTGGCTGCGCGGATTCAGGCCGTGACAGTCCACGCCCTCGATCCTGGCCGGCGTATGGTCCTTCGCGCGGCGGCCCTGTTCGATGGCGTCAGCTCGGCGCTCATGCCGAGGCCGTCGGTGCTGGTCGCCGACGGCGTGATCGTTGCCGTGCAGGGTCCGGCCGGGCCCGTCCCCGCCGACGCACACATCGTGGACCTGCCCGGGCTGACTTTGCTACCGGGCCTGGTGGACGCGCACCTGCACCTGTGTTTCGACGCCAGCAGCGACCCGGTCGGCCACCTCACCGCGACCGCCGACGACGTGCTGCGCGAGCGGATGGCCGAGGCGGCCCGGCGGGCGCTCTGCGCGGGCGTGACCACGGTGCGAGATCTCGGCGACCGCGGCTACCTGGCCCTGGAACTGCGCAACCGTGACACCGCAGGCGGAGGCGGGCCGCTTCCGACGATCGTCGCGTCCGGCCCCCCTATCACCACCCCCGGCGGCCACTGCCACTTCCTCGGCGGAGCCGCTAGCGGGGAACTTGGCCTCCGAGCAGCGGTGCGGGAGCGGGCCGAACGCGGGGTGGACGTGATCAAGGTGATGGCCAGCGGCGGGAACTTGACCCCCGGCTCCTTGCCGCACGAGCCTCAGTTCGGCGCGGGGTCGTTGCGGACCATCGTGGATGAGGCCCACCGCCGCGGCCTGCCCGTCACAGCGCACGCACACAGCGCCAGGTCCATCGCCGACGTGGTCGCCGCCGGCGTCGACGGGATCGAGCACGCGACGTTCATGACCGCCGACGGCGTCGACGCCCCCGAGGCCGTGATCCGGGCCATCGCCAGGGACCGGGTCGCGATCGGCTGGACGGTCGGCCGCGACCCGAGCCGGGCCGGCGCCCTGATTCCGGATATCGCCAGCCGGATGGCCGCGCTGATCGCAAACCGGCGGCGGCTGTATGAGTCCGGCGCGGTGCTCGTGCCGGGCAGCGACGCCGGGGTCTCGCCCGGCAAACCACACGACGTGCTGCGCTTCGCCCCCGACGACCTGACCAGAGCCGGCCTGACCCCGGCCGAGATCCTGCAGGCCATGACCTCCCGGGCTGCCCAAGCCTGCGGGCTCGGGCACCGCAAGGGGCGCATCGCGGCCGGCTTCGACGCCGACATCCTGGCCGTCGACGGCAACCCACTGGAGGACCTCGCCGCCATCCGCAAGCTGCGCGCGGTCTATGTCGGTGGCCGACCTGTCTTTCCGGTCCCAGACAGCTCGGGCAGCAGCGAGGTGCAGTCATGAGCCATCTCCTGTCCGCGCCGGCGCACGGCCCGCGTCCTGCCCCGCTAGCCGTACCGCATCATGTGCCGCTGGCCGGCGAATGGGCACTGTGGCGCGACATGGCGGTTCGGACCGCCGGGTTCCCGGTGTCAGGCCTTGACATCTTCGGCACGCCGGACTAGTCGCCGGGTCCTGGTCAGCGATCAGTGCGGACCACCGCCGCTGCAGGTGCCCGGCGCTACATCAGCGAGCTGCGCCTGGTCGCTGTTGACCTGGGACAAGGAAGCATCCCACAGCGTGCCACTAAGTGACACGGCGCGGGACAATGCTCATATGGCTGATCACTACACGCTGCGGCTTGCGCCGGGCCTCCGGCAGCGGCTCACGGAGCGAGCGCGCCGGGCGGGCATGGCGGAGCGCGCCCTGGCACAGCGCTACCTGGAGGAGGGCCTGCGCCACGACGCGCACCCGCTCATCCAGTTCATCGACGGGCCAAGCGGCCGCCGTGCGAGCCTCGTCGGGCGCGGACTGGACGTCTGGGAGGTGATCGCGGCGGTGCGCGATAACCAAGGGTCTGCCGCCGAGGCAGCTGAATATCTCGAGGTTCCGGCCGGGTTGGTAGAGGCCGCGATGTCGTATTACGGCGAGCATCGCGGCGAAATCGACCGGGAGATCGAGCTTAACGAGGCGGAGTACGAGCGCGGCCGGGCTGCTGCCGCCGCAGGCGAGCAGGCGCTAAGCCCGTGAGGCTACGCAGGGCCGCAAACGAGTTCCGAACTGCCCTCGCCTATGATCGGGGCTGGTCGGCGGGGGGAGAATAGGCGGTCATGGACGCCGGTCTTCATTTGCCATTGATCGACTTCGGGGGCGAAGGGTTCTCATACCGTCGGCTCGCTGAAAGCGTGGACGCCGCGCGGGAGTGCGGGTTCGCGGCGATCTCGGCCAACGATCATTTCCTGTTCTCCGCGCCCTGGCTCGATGGCCCTACGGCGCTGGCCGCCATGGCCGAACGTTCGGGCGACATGAAGCTTGTGACCACACTTGCACTGGCCTCATTGCGCGGGCCGGTTCCCTTGGCGAAGGCGTTCTCGGCACTGGACATCCTCTCCGGCGGCCGCGTGATCGCCGGCGTTGGCCCGGGGTCGTCCAAGGCTGATTACGAGGCGGTGGGAGTGCCGTTCGAGCAACGGTGGCAGCGTTTTGACGAGGCGGCCAGGCTGCTCAAGACCTTGCTCCAGCCGAGCGCGGCCGCGGACAGCGGCACCCACTCCGCACCGGCCGGGCTGTCCCCGGCGCCGCTACAACGCCCCGGTGTCCCGCTGTGGATCGGAAGCTGGGGCTCTGCAGCCGGCTTGCGCCGCGTCGCCTCTCTTGGCGATGGCTGGCTTGCTTCCGCATATAACACCACCCCCGAGGCCTTCGGCGCGGCCAAGACGCTCCTGCGCGGAGAACTAGAAAGACAGGCGAAGCCGACCGGCGAGTTCCCGAATGCGCTGGTCACAATGTGGACCTGGATCACAGACAAGCGCTCGGACGCAGACCGGGTCCTGTCCCAGGTTGTCGGTCCGCTGGTCAAAAAGGACCCGGCGGATCTTCGCGGCCGGATCTGCGTCGGCTCAGTGCACGAATGCGCGGAGCTGCTGTCCCGCTATGCCCAGGCAGGCTGCCAGCGAGTCTTCTTCTGGCCGGTCGGTGACGAGCGCCGCCAGGTTGAGCTAATCGCAGCCGAGGTCATGCCTCAGGTCCGCGGCTAGATGCGCCCGGAGTCCGCGCCCGGCGGTGGTCATGGCTTCGGGCGCCGCGCGGCAGCGCGGCGCCCGATCCGTCAGTGCTCGGTCGCGGTACGCGCCTGATTCGTCTTGGCGGCGGCATCGGCCAGGCCCGACGCGGCTCCGGCGGCGAACAGCATGTCGCCAGCGGTGCCGTCGTCCACCCAGGTGCACCGGATCACGGTGCTGCCTTGCGAATCCCGCGATCCGCAGGCCAGCGCGCCTCCCTTCGGCCCGGCCGGGAAGGAGGTGGCGTCGGCGTATCCGGCAGCGGCCAGGTTGTTCCGCACCACGGCCGCCGACTTCGCCGAGCAGGTGCCGCAGATGCCACCACCGGAGATCGCCAGCCAGGCGCCCGCCGACCTGCCGTAGACGCCAGCCACCACGCCGGTCAGCTTGCCGCTGGCGCCCGCTCGCTCCTGCGCCCTGAGCTTGGCAGCTAGCTGTCCGGCGCCCGCACTAGTCGCCTTGGGCAGGCCGAGCAGCCTCGCAGGCAGCGCCAGGCTGCCCTTGGGCTTGCCGCCGAGTACTTGACCCGCGACGAGGCCCGCGACGACGACCACGGCCACCAGTGCGGTTATCAGCATGATCTTGCGCCGCCGCCGCGTGCCCGCAGGAGCCGGGCCGAAGCTGACCGTAGGGAATGGGGCGCCGGGTAGGGGAGGCTGGCTGCCTGAGGGGGCCGGCTGCCAGTCGCTGATTGGAGGCTGCTGTATTCCTGCCATTGTCGTTTCCTATCTGTGTGCGAGCAGGGCTGTCTGGGTATCGTCGGAGACTGATCGTGCGGCCGGGGGGAATCGGCTGCCGCTGACCCGTCGCGTCAGGGATCGACTACTACTGAGCCGGTCAGGTGGATCGCGAAGGTGCCTGCGCCGAAGTCGGAATTACCATCAAAAGATCCATCGCCGCTGGCGTCGCTGAACCGGCCGGTGCCGCCGGTCACGACCCAGTGACCGGTGCCGTGGTACTGCCCAGGTCCGGTAGGGCAGGCCACGTCGGCACTAGTGATGGTGAGCGTGTCGCCGTTCGCGGCGGTGAACGTTTCGGTGTTTGTATTGGCGATACCGCCCGCGCAGTTCGTGTTGTCGGAGCCGGTAATGAGGGCATTCCCGATGGTCGCGACCTGCCCTGCCCCGAGGAGCTTGATCATTGCCCGCACTCCTCGCGAGCCGAGCCGGCCTGAAGCCCGAGCACAGCAGGTCGAGCACCTCGATGCGATCCCGGGCAGTGGCGAACGCGTGCTGCTCGACAAGCCGGAAGGACGATGGGTCGTCGGCTACGCCGGTCCGCACCTGCCAGCGCAGGTAGATGCGCGGTCCGGCCTGTCCTATCGCGGCGTCGAGCACCTCGAACGCGTCGCCCGCGCCGAACCATCGGCGCAGGAGGGCGACGGCGTGCGCGGCACCGTTCTCTTCGAGCGCGCCCCGTGGCACGAGGGCGCGGAACCGGACGTTCGGATCGAGGCAGGATTCCAGTACGGGGAAATCGCGCCTGGCGAGCGCGCCTAGGAACTGCCCGGCGAGCTCCCACCGCGGGTCGGCACCTGCGGTGTGGTCAACAGTGCTCGCCGTGGTTTCGTTGGATGCGTTCATGCCATTGTTCTATGGCAGCGCACCTCCGCTTAGCATCGGTCATTCACCCGATCTTGGCGGTTCAGTCTCGTCGGCGACGCTCGCGTCGACCAGGCCGTGGCGCATCGCGTACATCGCCGCAGGGCCGCGCGCGCTGACTCCGATCTTCGTGTAGATGTGCTCGATGTGACTTCCGACGGTGCGCGCGGAGACGGATAGCTGCACGGCGATCTGTTTATTAGACAGCCCGCGAACCAGCTGGGAAAGCACTTCGATCTCACGCGGGCTCAGCCCGGCGACCAGGTTCGGACGGCGTCGTACCTGATGTCCGGCCGCGGCAAGGACCGCATTCACCGCCGCCGTGTCGAGTCGCCCCTGGCCGGCCTCGTCAAGCAGCACAGCCTGCGCTGCCGCAGGCCCGAGCGCGCTCCGGTGCGGTCGTTCCTCTCGGAGCGCCTGGTAGACCTGGGCTGCGGCCAGGACGCGGGCCGTGTGCGGGATCGCGTTGCCGGAGAGCCCGCGCGGATAGCCCGAGCCGTCCGCACGCTCGTGGACCATGCTGGCGATCGTGCCGATCTCAGCCAGCTGAGGCTGGTGGGCCAGCACGCGCTCGGTCAGGTAGGGAACGGTGCGGACGCGTTCCCGCTCGATGCCCGACAGGGGACCGGGCCGCGCCCAGGTGGCCGCGGAGATGCCCATCACCCCGAGCCGGCAGACGAGGCCCGCGTGCTCGACGAGGTCCACCGCAGCCGATTGCAGACCCATGTGACGAGCTGCCTGCGCCCCGAGTGCCGCGACGGCGCGCGAATGCCCCAAAAACCACGGCGATTTGACGTCAGCGTAGTCGGCGAAGGTCCGCAGCGCCGCCAGGAGTCCGGCCCCATCCATCTGCCGGTCGAGCGGCGCGCATCCGTCGATGACGACACTCCAGGCATCAACGGCGCCGACCTCGCTGAAGATCTCATCGGCGCACGCGCAGCACATCTCGGCGAGCACCGGGTCGAACTCACGGCCCGCACGCTCGCGCAGCATGCCGACGGCCCCGGCCACTCCGCCGAGTCGATAGAACACCTCGGATTCCTGGGCGATGTGAACCACTCTCATGACGCGTTCGATCTGCTCGCCGGCTAGTCCGGTGGGGCCGCCCTTTCCGTCCCACCGTTCCAGAGCCTGCGGGAGCGACCGCCGGACCACCGAGGCAAGCCCAAGCTGGTCGGCGATCTGCCCGGTCGTCTCGCAATGGGCGCCCAGCGACTTCATGACCTCGCGAAAGCCGCCGGTCATAAACGCGCCGGTAGTTGAGATACGTTGCACTGCGGATCCGCCTGCCGCGAGATTGGCAAGCATGAACCGCATCATGGGCAGGCCGGCGCGGTTGACTTCAAAGCTCGCGGCCCGGATATAGCTGTCGTCACCGAACCAACGTGCTATCTCGTGGGAATCGGCGACGCAGCCAACCCAGGCGAGCAGGGCCACATAGTAGGTGGCGGCTTGCTCTTCGTCGGGGAGATCGGCGAGCGCCGCCAGCCGGGTAGCGATCACCGTCGTGCGCAGGATGTGCCCCTGCGGCTGGCCCAGACCCAGATCGGTGGCAAGCGACAGCGAGGCGACTAGTTCCGCCAGCCGCACGCCTGACGTGGCTTGATCGGTCATACCGCGAAGCCTACGGACATCGCGGCGGACAAGGGTTCAAAGCTGCTGAAAGAAGGCAGCTCTCAGAGACACATTCGGATGGGGCTTCTTTCGCATGGCCGCGGAAGCGAACATAGCCTCGATGGTGGTGCGTTCGCAGACCGCACCACCTGATCGGTGTTGAGCGCGGCTGATGTCCGATCTGGCGGCATCGGCTCCGACGTCTGTGAAGAGGGCGCCAACAGGGTGCCACTGGTCGAAAGGACACAGACGGTGAAGTACATGATCTTGACGTTCGCTTCCCAGCAGCAGTACCAGGAGATGGTCGGGCAGCCCTCAGAGCAGCCCGCGTGGACCCAAGAGGACTGGGCGGCCCTGGGAGCGTTCATGCAGGAGTTCAACCAGGAACTGCTGGACTCGGGCGAGCTGGTCGAGACCCGGGGCCTCAGCGCTCCGGTGCACACACGACGGGTCCAGTTCAAAGAGGGGGTCCCAGTGGCAACCGACGGCCCCTACGCCGAGGCCGAGGAGGTGCTCGCTGGCTACTGGGTCGTAGAGTGCGACAGTTTCGACCGGGCGACCGAGATCGCCGCTCGGCTTGCCCGCTGCCCGGGCCCCGAGCGCCTTCGGGCACGGGCATACGCGGATGTGCGGCCGATCGACGAGCACCAGCCGGACTTCGAGGGCTGAGCTTGAAAGCCGGGTGCCGGTGATCGCGGCCGCGACCGAGGACCTGCTGCGCCGCCTGGCGCCGCAGGTCCTCGGCGCCGTGGTTCGCCGCTACGGCAACTTCGACCTCGCCGAGGAAGCCACCCAGGAGGCGCTCCTGGCCGCCTCGATGCAATGGCCACAAGACGGGCTGCCCGGAAACCCCAAAGCCTGGCTCATCACCGTGGCGTCGCGTCGGCTCACCGACCTGTTGCGTTCCGAGCAGGCGCGCCGCCAGCGAGAAGACACGGTCGCCCGTTGGGCTCTGACCGAGCGCGGCGCACCCCGGCCGGACGCGCCGTCTGCAGGGGATACCGACGACACCCTGGTGCTGTTGTTGTTGTGCTGCCACCCCTCGCTGTCGGCCGCCTCGCAAATCGCGTTGACACTGCGGGCAGTCGGCGGGCTAAGCACCGCGGAGATCGCCCGTGCGCTGCTTGGCTCCGAGCAGACCGTGACCCGCCGGATCACCAGGGCCAAGCAGGCGATCAAAGACAGCGGCGTCCCCTTCGCCCTCCCCGCCCCGGACGAACTCGAAGGCCGGCTGAACGCTGTCCTCCGGGTCCTGTACCTGATCTTCAACGAGGGTTACGCCAGCACTGCAGGAACGGCCTTGATCCGGGTCGACCTGGCCCAGGAGGCGATTCGCCTCGCTCGGGCGCTCTACGCGGGCCGGCCCGATGACAGCGAGGTGGCCGCCCTGCTGGCCCTGATGCTCCTCATCCACGCCCGCCACCGCGCCCGCACTGCTCCCGACGGGTCACTTATCCCCATGGCGGAGCAAGACCGCAGCCTATGGGACCGGGACGCCATCGACGAAGGGACCGCGCTCGTCACGGTCGCCCTTCCTCGCGGGCCCATCGGGCCGTACCAGCTCCAGGCGGCGATCGCGGCTGTCCACGATGAGGCGGAGAATCCTGAAGCGACCGACTGGCGGCAGATCGCCGCCCTTTACGGCGTCCTGCTCCGCCTCGACGACAGCCCGATCGTCGCGCTCAACCATGCCGTCGCGGTCGCCATGGTCGCCGGGCCCCGGGCCGGCCTCGAACTAGTTCAGCGCCTCGGGGCCGATACCCGGATCAACGCCGATCGTCGCTTCCACGCCGTCCGCGGCCACCTCCTCGAGATGGCTGGTGACTGTACTTCCGCGCTTGAGGCGTACCGAGCCGCAGCCCGAGTGGCCACCAACCTCCAGCAACAGCGTTACCTCAATCAGCAGATCAGCCGCCTTGCCGATCACGACGGCTCGTGCAGCGACTGGAACTCAGCGAGCAGCGACGACATGTCCTTCCCCAGCTCTACTTGAGTCAGGAGGATGCCGACCGTGCCGTCCGGGTCGATGAAGAAGTCGGTACCCAATCCGCCAGACCATCCGATGCGCCCGCGCTGCGGTCCCTTTGTCTGCACGGCCACGCCAAAACCCCATCCCGTGTCGTCCCAAAACCCCGGGAAGAAACTGTCCGCGGTCTTGCACGCCGCCGGCACTTGGTCGCTGGTCATCTGCTGCAGGTGATCAGGTGAGATCATCGGCTGCCCGTTGACTCGCCCTCCGTCGGCAAGCATCCGGGCAAAGCGGTGATAGTCCCGTGCGGTGGAGACGAGTTCGCCGTGGCTGACGTCGAACGACGGCGGCCCTGCGTAGAAACCGCCGCCGGCCGGCTCGATCTCCACGAGTCCCTCGCCACCGTGCCGGTATGCCGCCGGCAGCCGGTCCAGGTTGCCCTCCGCCACCCACAGCGCCGTGTCGGTCATCCCGAGCGGCCCGAGGACGTCCTCGGCCAGATGCTGACCGAGCGGGCGGCCCGTCACTCGCGAGATGAGGATGCCGAGCACGGCAAACGAGTGGTGATAGCGCCATCCTTCTCCCGGCTGGAACGCCAGCGGAAGGTCCGTCAGGCGACGCAGCCACTCGTCAGCGCTCATCGCCGGCGGTTCCGAGCCTGCCTCGGTGCCGTTCGCTGCCATCGCCTGCTCCAACGGCGAAGTCTGCAGCAGCATGCCGTACCCGCAGGTATTTGTCAGCAGGTGCCGAAGCGTGATGGCGCGCTGAGCCGGCACGGTATCGCCGAGCTCAGCTGCTGGATCGCGCAGCACCTGACGGTCAGCCAGCTCCGGTAGCCAGTCCAGCAGACTCTGATCGAGCTCGAGACGCCCTGCCTCCACAAGACGCAGCGCGGCCACCGACGTAATCGCCTTTGTCATGGACTGGATCCGCATGATCGCGTCCTCGCCCATAGGACCGCCACCGATCGCCGCCACGCCCGCCGTGACCACCTCGGCGTTCCCGGCACCCAGGAGCGCGACCGCGCCAGGAATTGTGCCGGCATCAACGTGACGATTCAACAGCTCCCGCAACGCTCTGCTCACCCCGGCGATCGTGCCACCCCTGACCGCGAGGATCAAGCCACGGCCCACGGCGTCCCGATTGGTGCCGGGCGATGAGCGTCCCTCAGCCTGGCAAGCTTGATCGGGCCGCGACCCGCGCAGCACTCCGCGGCGGGTCACTCGCTAGCCGGCGGATCCCAGAGGTCTACCATGCCGCCGACGAACATCTGGACGTAGCCGCAGGCCAGGCAGATTAGCGCCGTCGCGGGAGCGCCGAAATTGTCACCGACGGTCGCCTCTCTGTACCGAAACAACGCTCCTTCGCACACCAGGCAGTTGAACGGCCGCCGCTGGGGACCAAGTGTCACGACCCTGCCTTTTGTCTTGCGCGCCATCGTGTTCACCGCCTGCCGATCGGGCCAGTGTCCGGATTCTAGGGCCACTCACAGCGGCTCAGCTCGCGACGACCTTCTAGCCCGTGGGATTTTCCGGCTCGGGCATTACCCGGCTGGCAACTATTTGACCGGTCCAGGTACTTGAATCAGTGGGTCCGGGAAGGGGCGTGCTTGGCGGCTTCTGAGGAGCGGTTCGACGGGTTCGTGCGTGCGGCAAGCCCGGGGTTGCTGCGCGCGGCGTGGTTGCTCGTCGGTGACTGGCCTGCTGCTGAGGATCTGGTGCAGACCGCGTTCGAGAAGACCTGGCCGAGGTGGGACAGGTTGGCCGATGACAGGCAGCGCTTGGCGTATCTGCACCGGGTGCTGACGAACGCGTTCTTGCGGGGCCAGCGCCGCAAGTGGAGGGGCGAGATCGCCACCGGTGCTCTGCCGCACCGCGCGGCTGTCGATGAGACGGACTCTCTTGTGCTGCGCACCAGCGTCTTGGCCGCGGTGCGGGGGTTGCCGCCGCGCCAGCGGGCCGTGATCACGCTGCGCTATCTGGCTGACCTGACCGAAGCGCAGACCGCGGCGGCGATGCGCTGTTCGACCGGCACCGTGAAGGGTTACTCGGCACGCGCGCTGGCGGCGTTGCGCGCCGACCCGGCGGTGGCCGAATTGTTCGCCGAGGAGAGGAAGCCATGACTGACTTTGGTGACCGCCTGGCCCGTGTGCTGCACGACGCGGTGCCCGAGCCGCCGCACGACTTGGACCCGGCCGCACTCCGGGCAGTCCCTGCACACCGCGACCGCCGCAAGCGTGTGCTCGCGCCCGCGCTCGCCGCGGCCGCGGTGGCGGCCATTGCGATCGGCGTTTCGCTCGCCGCGCACCAGCTAACCGCGCACCAGCGGCCCAGCCAACAGGGACCGGCCGTGCCGTCGCCGCCCGCCCGGTTCCCCGCCACCGAGTTCCGGATGGCCGCACCGCCTCAACTCGTCATCGGAGGCCTTTCCTTTCCGCGGGCCACCTGCACGCCGCGACAGGTCAGCGCGACCGCGGCCACCCGCCGGACCGACGGCGGGGTGCTCGGCGTGATCCACTTCGTCGGTGCCGTCGTCAGCCACCGGAACGGACTGGCCGAACGATGCACCCTGCCCATCGCGCGAGGTCCGTCAGCGCTGATCGGTACTAACGGCCGGCTTCTGAAGGTGCCGCTGTCCGGCGGAGACCGGACCAGCCGGCCCGCCAATCCGTGGCCAGACACAGCCCTCAACAACGGCAACGCGATCTGGGGGTTCGCCTGGCTCGGTTCCTACTGCGGCGCCCCCGCCCGCGCGATCGAGATCCCGCTAGCCCGTGCCAGCGAAGCCTCGCTGCGCGTCCCGCTGCGCGGGCCACAGCCGGCCTGCAACCCGGCTATCGGAACTTCGACCTTGATTGACGGCATCGCCGGCGCTCCCGGCGAGCCGGTTCAGCCGCCACGGCCCGATTACTCGAGCCTGCGGCTCACCGGCCACATCGAGCCAGGCACCACCAGTGGCCAGCTCGCACCCATCGACCTCACGTTGCGCACCATCGGCACCACGCCGGTCACCCTCGACCCCTGCCCGGCCTACGCCGGGCGGGATGACGCGACCGCCCGCTCCGGCGGCTTCGGTGGTCCCATCAGCTCCGGCTACCTCCCCTGCACCAGCCACGCAGCCGTGATCCGTCCCGGGCATCCGATGCACTGGACGATCCCGGCGAGCAGCTTCCTACAGAGCGGCCCGGGCTCTGGAGCGATCCCCGGCTCGACCGTCTACGTCCAGCTCGGTATCGCCGGCGTACCACCCTTGCACCTCAAGACAACCGCCCACCGGTAGGCCCAGGCGGCGGGCGGAGCGAAACGGGCCGGCCTGGACGGTGTTGAGCGAGATACAGTTCTCGCATCATCGCTGAGACCGGAGGTCAAACGTGATGAGTCACGACGGCTCTCAGGAGGCGCCGCAGGTCAGCATTGGCCCGCTGCCGTTAATTCCCGCAATGCCGAGGGTGCCGCGTGCTGACCTATACCCCGGCACGCCTAATTTGCTGCTGGCGTCAGGCCTTCGTCACAGTCTGGGATGGCAGGACCACCGGAAGGCCGGTCCCAGCTTCGTCATCGTCCGGCTGGGCCGGCAGGGCCGCATAAAGGTCATCGAGCGCTTCCCGCTCTCTGAGGAGGGCTGGGCGAATGCGTGGCAGGCGCTGTCTGGCCTGGACGCCGGCGCGTCAGCGGCCGTCGCGGCGAAGCTGGCGCAGAAGGAGGCGGGCAACCGCGCGGCCGCGGCACTGCGCGCGCTGGATGCTGAGTCGTTGGCCTGCCTGCGCCGCGTGAAGTTCAACGGAGGATCCAGCCGAGCACCGCTGACCAAGGACCATGCCTACGACCTGCGCTTTATGGCTGACCGGATCAAGATTTGCTCCTGTGGCTCGATAGACGCCATCGTTGAGATGCCGTACCAGGATGTCGAGAGTGTGGAGGTCACCGGGTCGAGCCCTGGCAAGTCGCCTAGCGATCAGGCCGTGTTGATCTTGGCTCTCAGCCTGGTGGGCGCCTTGCTAGGACTCTTCGTTCTCGGCCTGGTGGGCTTCCTGCTGGGAGCCGTGGTTTTCGGCTTGATAGGCGCCCTGGTGGGGGCCTCGTCGAGTCAGATCGTGGCGATCATTCGGCTTCGCGGGCAGGACGGCGAACTCTACTTCCTGAATTCCGAAAAGCGTCCCGACACCTTGCGGATAGAACTATCCGAACCCCTCAGGGCGATCGAAAATGCGCGCTCGGCGCAGGCGGGTGATTCGGATAAGCCGGCGGACCCGGCGCCAGCGTCGGTCCCGGATCAGCTGAGCAAGCTCGCATCCTTGCTGCGGCAGGAGATGATCACCCGCGACGAGTTCGAGCACCTCAAGGCGAAACTGATCGCTGAGTCGTAGGTCCGAGGGGGTGGTGCGGCATGGCGGAATCGGGGCATCCGCAGGCAGGCAGCGGACCAGATGCTGGCGAGGTGTACGCGCTGGGCAGCAGCCACGGCGAGAGCGCCAGGCTGCAGCGCCAGGCTGATGAACTGGCGGCCGACAGCACCGCGCTGCTGGACCGGGTCGGTTTGGGGCCGGGTCAAAGCGCGATCGATCTCGGCTGCGGCCCGCGTGGAATTGTTGACTTGCTGGCCGGGCAGGTGTCACCCGGCGGCCGGGTCGTCGGCCTCGATGCTGACGCAGCGCATACCGCCTTTGCAGCTGACTTCGCCGCCCGCGAGGGGCTGGGTGACGTCGAGATCATGACGGCCGACGCCAGGCGCACCGGACTGCCATCGGGGTCGTTTGACCTGGTGCATGCCCGCACCCTGCTGGTCAATGTCCCGGAACCCGCGGAACTGGTCGTCGAGATGGTGCGGCTGGCCCGGCCTGGCGGCTGGGTAGCGAGCATGGAACCCGACACCGATTACGGGATGTGCTATCCACCGCAGCCGGCGTTCACGCGGGCCTGCGAGATCTTCCCGCTGGTCTTCAGACGCAACGGCGCCGACCCGCAGATCGGCCGCCGGGTGCCGGAGCTATCCCGCCGGGCAGGCCTGGCCGATATCGGGACCGAAGCCCGGGTACAGATGTATCCGCCGGGTAACTCTCGCCCGAGGATCCGGCTCGACCTCCTACGCAGCATGCGCCCGCAGGTGCTGGAGATGGGCCTGGCCACCGAGGCAGAACTGGATGAGCTGGACGCCGCGGCCCGCGCCCACCTCGATGACCCCCGCACGATCACGGTATCCGGCCTTCTGTTCCTGACCTGGGGCCGCAAACCGGCCTAACCCGCGTCGTGCGGCTTGTGACTACGCCCGTCAGCACGTCAGGATGAGCGGATGCGCGATGGCAGGGAGCTGGATCTCATATTGCTCGGGGCGACCGGATTTGTCGGACGGCTTACGGCTGGCTATCTGGCCGAGCACGCACCGCCTGGGTTGCGGATCGGCTTGGCCGGCCGGTCCGAGAAGCGGCTGGCCGCGGTGCGGGACGGTCTCGGCGCCACCGCACAGACCTGGCCATTGATCGCGGCCGATGCCACGGATCCGGTGGCCGCACGGTCGCTGGCGCGGATGGCAGGCGCGATCGCGACGACCGTCGGACCGTACCGCATGCTCGGGCTGCCGCTCGCCCAGGCGTGCGCCGAGGCCGGGACCGATTACGCGGATCTCACCGGCGAGGTGCTGTTCATCAGGGACACCATGGCCAGCTGCCATGAGGTGGCTGCCCGCACCAGGGCTCGGATCGTGCACAGCTGCGGATTCGATTCTGTCCCTTCCGACCTCGGTGTCTTGCTGACCCATGACGCGGCCGCCGCAGACGGTACGGGAGACCTCGAGGACACCACTCTCGTGTTGACGGCCATGCGCGGCGGAGTCAGCGGCGGCACCCTCGCGTCCGCTCTCGGGCAGATCGATGACATGCGGGGCAATGCCAGCAACCGCCGGATCGTCACCGACCCGTACGCGTTGAGCCCGGATCGCGACGCGGAACCCGCCCTCGGCGGCGAACGCGAGTTGTCAGGGGTCCGCTATGACCCCGGCCTTCATCTGTGGACTGGGCCGTTCCTGATGGCGAGGTTCAACACTCGGATAGTCCGCCGCAGCAATGCGCTGCAGGGATGGGCATACGGCCGTCAGTTCCGGTACCGCGAGGTCACCGGCTTCGGCACGGGCCCCGGCGCACCGGTGCGGGCGGCGGCGGTCACGACCGCGGTCACCGCGCTGATGGCCGGCGTAGCACTGCGGCCATCGCGCGCAATGCTTCGGCCTGTGCTGCCCAAGCCGGGCGAAGGTCCCGGCGAGAAGGCCCGCCGGACGGGTTTCTTCCGCCTTGAGGTCCATGCCCGCACCGCAACTGGCGCCCGGTATCTGACCAGGGTCGAAGCTCCCGGTGACCCCGGCTACGCAGCCACAGCCGTCATGCTCGGGGAAAGCGCGCTCTGCCTCACCCTTGACCGCGATCGCCTGCCGGACCGCGCCGGCGTCCTCACGCCCGCGACCGCCATGGGCGCTATGCTCACCAACCGCCTCCGCGCGGCCGGCCATACCTACGAAGCTGCCAGGTCCAGCTCGCATTAGGGGCCAAGACCGAAGCTCGAACAACGCCAGGCCGGGTTCATGCGCCGCCGGCAGTCACCACCATGTCCGTGACGAAACCGGCCACCAGACCTAGGAGAACTCCGAGGTAGATGAGGTCCTTGCGGGTGTTCCTGAACGCCACCCCGAGTAGTTGGATGACGACGTACAGGATGGAGCCGGCCGCGAGGGTCAGGAAGATCACGCTGACCGCGTCGCTGGTGAACTGCCGCCCGACAGCCGTGCCGATGATGGTTGGCCCGCCGCCGATCAGGCCCATCAGCAGCAGGAACCGCCACGATGGCCGGCCTCCCTCAGCGGCCAGCGGAGCGACGATGCCGAATCCCTCGGTCGCGTTGTGCAGGGCGAACCCGATGACGAGGACGGTCGCGAGCCCGATGGCACCGGCAGCGGCGCTGGCGCCGATGGCCAGGCCCTCGCCGAAGTTGTGCAGGCCGATTCCCACGGCGATCAGCAGCGACAGGCGCCGCGCCGCGGACCAGCCAGCCACGCCGGGCCGCGTCGTGGAGAGTTCGCCCAGGGCTGGAGTCCCCGGCCCGAAGCGCCGCACATTGCGGGCCCGCCCCAGCCAGCGTTCGTAGTACACGAGGCTAAGAAGGCCGACGCTGATTCCGGCGAGGAAGAGGACGCCATAGCCCAGGACCGGAGCCATCCCGCCGCTCCCGTCGTGCAGCTTGCCCAGTGCATTGTCGACCGGCTCGTAGGCATGCACGAGCACGTCCCAGATGAGGAACAGCAAGATCCCGATCGCGAGCGCGTTCAGAAACTGAGCAAGGCCAGGCCGGGGCGACCGCAGCCTGGCCAATGGCAGGCCGAGGACGATCGTCCCGCCCGCGATGAGGCCGAGGAGCATGGTCTGAGCTTCACTCATAATCGAAGACTCCACAGAGTGAGGAGATGCGGCCCGGGAGCTGCCCGATCGAGAATTAGGTTAGCCTAACCTAATCTATGCTCTCGTAGTCCGGCTCACCCGATGCGCGGAAGTCGCGACCAAGGCTCCTTGCGCCAGGACCAACCCTCTAGACTTGTACGAGCTTCCCGTACGAGTGAGGTGGCAGCTGTGACCTCAGTGAGCATTAGTCACGCCCGCGAGAACCTGTTCCCGCTGGTGCGGCAGGTCAGCGAGGACCACGTTGTCATCGAGATTGTCGCTCGCAACGGCGGCAACGCCGTCCTGATGTCAGCAGAGGACTATGAGTCACTGCAGGAGACGCTCTACCTCTTCTCTACGCGCGCCAACGCTGCCCATCTCCTTCGCGGCCTCGCCGAGGCCCGCGAAGGCAGTTCCGAGCCGACTGATCCCGAGGAACTGGCTGCCCGATTCGAGCGCCAGTCGTCCAGGTGAAGCTGTCGATCACCGCTGCCGCCCTCGAGGACCTTGAGGCCTGGCCGACAACAAAACCGCAGGTCCTGTCACGGATCATCAGGCTGATAGCGGAAGTTGTGCGAACACCGCGGACGGGCACGGGCAAGCCCGAGCGGCTCAAGCACCTCGGCGGCGAGGTCTGGTCACGCCGAATCACCGAGAAAGACCGGCTGGTCTACGACATCCAGCACGACATGATCATCGTCATCGCGTGCCGCTTCCGCTACGACGACCACTAAGCCTCGATCCACCGGCGGGATAGGCGATCGCCTGGTCGGCTGAGCGCGGCGGGTGGTTGTCCTGGAGACCCGGGGATGGGCGTGGGTTTCTTGCCGCTCACGTTTCCTGCGGCTGGTCCGGTTCCGGGCTGGCGGGTCGGGATGGCGTGGCCGTTCGGCCTGTGCGGACGCGGTGACCTTGTCTGGGCTGGTCAGGCCGCCCGTGCGGGCGGGCCGCATCCGGCGGCGAACAGGCTGGCCCACTCGCGCTCGCGGTGCCAGCCCGCGGGCAGGTGCAAGGTGAGGTGACCGCGGCCGTGCCGGGCGGTCCGGGCAGCGACGTCGATCAGCTCGCGGCGGATGGTGGCGCCGCGGGCCCTGGCGTGGGACGGCGAGGCCAGGCATCCGGCGGCGCGGGTGAGGTTGTGCGCGATCGCGGCCAGGGCGAGCCAGGCGGCGTTCGCGGTGAATACCCCGGAGGGGGCGTGGGCGAGCGGCCCGTCGGTCAGGTCGGCGAAGGCCTGCTCGATGACCGCGTGGTCGCGGTGCTGGGCCTCGGCCTGGAGCATGGTGAACGGGGAGTCGGTGAAGACGGCGTGGTAGCGCCAGACGGGGAACATCTCATCGGTGCCCTTGCTGGCCTGGGTGTTCTGGTCGCGGACGCGGCGGACGATCAGCCGCGCGGCGACGGCCTTGCCCGTCTTGGACGCGAACGCGGTATAGCCGGCCTCGGCGACCTCGGCGTCGGAGACCCAGCGGCGGGCCTGGTCGTCCCAGACCGCCCGCGGGTACTGGATCGGGGTCCAGCCGTCTTCGGGCATGGCGGCGATCGCGGCGCGGACGGCGGGGTCCATCCGGGCGGTGACCGAGAACCGCGCGCCGGCGCGGGAGCACGCCGCGGTGAACGCGGCGGAGTAGTACGCCGAGTCGGCGCGGGCCACGATGATCCCGGTGCACCCGGCCTGCCGCGCGGTGCGGACCGCCTCGGCGGCCAGGCTGGCCGCGCCGCGGGCCGAGGACGCGCTGCCGCCGCGCAGCCGGATCGCGGCGATAACCGGCGCGGCCAGCGGCGTGCAGATGGTCGCGGCCAGCGCGTTCAGGCCCCGGACCAGGACGGTCTTGCCCTGGATCTTCGTGTGCCCGAACGCGGCGCCCTGCTTGGCGTGGCCGTACACGCGCCGCTGCGTGGAGTCGACGTCGACGAAGGCGAGCTGATCCGCGCCGGGCAGCATGCCCGCGCGGCGGGCCAGCTCGGCTAGCAGCTCGCGGCTGACCTTGCCGAGCTGGGCCACGTTGCCCCAGGTGAACGAACGCAGGAACGAGCGCCCGCATCAGCGCATATCGACCGGTGGGATCGAGGCTAGGAGACCGTTCCCGTTAGGTCGACTAGTGACCTGAGGATATCTTCCATCGCGTCGAGGCTGTCTAGGAAGCCACCGGGGCTGGTCATTTCGCCCGCATCCTGGGGCCTGGCGGGATAGTGGTCACGGCCAGCCTTGTCGCGGAACGCCAGCCTCATCGTTACCGTCGTCACTCCGTCAGTTTCGTGCAGCTGCCAGGTCTCCACCGCCTCCGCATCCGGCCAGCCGCCGAACAGCCACGTCTCCACGGTCCGGAAGGGCGGCTCGACCTCCAGGTAGATTCCGCTAAACGAGCACACGGTTCCGTCCTCCGTCACAAAGGAATAGTGGTATTCCCCTCCGACGCGCAGGTCCATCGAGCACTCCGTCATCTGGTCCGGGGGTGTAGCACCCCACTTGCACACATGCTCGGGCTTGGTCAAGACGTCGAAGACGAGAGCGATCGGAGCGTCGAACTCTCGAGTGATGAGGACCTCGAGCTCGTTCGGGAACTCGACGCGCGCCGATCCGTGCCGATTAGCCGTCACTGCTGCTCTCCCTTTTCTGTAGCTCTTCGAGGTAGTCGTCGATCCGGTCCAGGCGCTCATTCCACATCTGCTCGTACTTGGCCAGCCAGTCGTGCAACGGCCGGAGGCGCGCGGGCTCCAGGCTGTACAGCCGGTGACGCCCCTGCGCCCGGCACTTCACCAGTCCCACCTCGCTGAGCACCCGCAGGTGCTTGGATACCTGAGGCTGGGACAGCGAGAGGTCGTCCACGATCGCCCCGACCGCCTTCTCCCCGGCCATCAGCGCGTCGAGGATCTCGCGACGGCCGACTTCGGCGATCGCGTTGAAGACGTCCGACGTCGTGGAAGCGCGGGCCACTTAGCTACCATATTCTGATATCGACATGTGTCAAGCGTCGTCCGCGTCGTCTGTGACAACTTTCTCTACCGCTTCAAGCTGGCCACGTTGCCCCAGGTGAACGAACGCAGGAACGAGCCCAGCGTGGACGGCGCCCGCAGCCCGTCGAACAGCGCCGGCATGGCGCCGTGCCGCAGCACGTCCATGCCATCGATCGAGTCCGCTCCCGCGGCCATCCCCGCGACCAGGCACCCGATCTTCGCCGCGGCGGGTCATCGAACGATGCGGAGGTCTTCAGCGGGTCATGAGACAATCGCACTTGTCAGGTGTCCTCTCCGGCCGGGAACTGGAAGCCTCATCACTCCCATCGTCCCAGCCCAGAGGGCACCTTTCACGTTTGCCGCGCGCCAGCGCCACATAACAACCGGTGGATCGAGGCTAAGGCATGGACAGGAAAATCGCTGACGGGCGGGTCTATGAATGTCACGTCGGTTTCAGGTGCCCGCGGAAGGGCTCGCACGGGGGACCGGTGACGCCGGGGCTGTCGATCCTCAGCAGGCGGCCGGCGTGGGGCTGCCGGCTGAGTGCGCTGGCATCGAGCCCATCCCGGGAGGTGGTGATGAACAGCGTTCCTCCGGCAGGTCCGCCGAACGCGCAGGAGGTGGGGCGGTCCACGGGGAGGGAGATGGTTGTTTGCATTCGCCCGTCCGGGTGGTAGCGGGCGATCGCTGCGCCGTTCCACAAGGCGACCCAGATATCGCCGAGGTTGTCGACCGTGAGGCCGTCCGGTACGGCGTTCGGCGTGGTGATGTGAGCGATGGTGCGGCGGCGGTCAAGGTTGCCCGTAGGCGGGTCGAAATCGAACGCGTTGATGTCGCGGGTGCCGCTATCGGCGAGGTACATGGTGGTGCCGTCCGGGCTCCAGCCGATCCCGTTGGAAATCGTCAGGCCGTCCAGCATCTGGGTGCACGTGCCGTCGAGGTCCAGCCGGTACAGGCGGCCTGCGCCGGGTGCCTCGTCATAGGCCATGGTGCCGGCCCAGAACCGCCCTTGCGGGTCACAGGCCCCGTCGTTCATCCGGACGTCAGTGCGGCCGACCTCGGGCTGCGCCAGTTGACGAACGGTGCCCGTGTCGTCGACGTGGAGGAAACCGGGGCCGGCAGCCAGCACGTACCCGCCGCCGGCCACGGGGGCAGCGGCGCCGAGGTGGCAGTTGACCTGGATCGTCTGCTGCACCTGGAGTTGGCCGTCTGCCCCGAGACAGGCGCGGTGCAGCTTCCCGGCCAGGACATCGACCCACAACAACTCGTTGCGCGCGGCGTCCCAGCGCGGTCCCTCGCTGAGCAGGCCCGGCTCGGCTGAGCACGGCGTCACGGCCCATTCGTGCCCGGAACCTTCGGCTGCGGGAATGTCCGCTGGCTGGGAGTCGGTCATGGGCCGGCGAACTCCATGACCACCTTGATGTCGTCGGGTGCTCGCTCGAATGCCTGCCCAGCCGCGCTCGGCTTGACGGTCCTGGTCACCAGCTGCCCGAGCCACGACCGGTCCGCGACGGCCAGGATCTTCGCGGCGCGGTAGTAATGCCGGCGGTTGGCGTTCACAGAGCCAAATGCGGCGATGTTCTTGAGCACGACGTCGGTCGCCAGCTCCGCGGCGGAGACGGTCTGCGGCGCGGTGGGCGATCCGACTCCAGTCAGGCAGATGATGCCGCCCGGCGAGATGGCCTGCATGGCCTGCCGGACCAGCTCGACCACTCCGGTGCAGTCGATCACGATGTCGGGGTGCATGCCGAGATCGGCGATGGCACCGGTGTGGTAGGTGGCGCCCAGTTGCTTGACCAGGTCTGGCTTCGGGCCGGCGGTGACGCGGTCGAGCACGTGGACGTCGCCGCCGTGCTGCACGCCGATCAGGCCCGCCAGCAGGCCGATCGGCCCGGCGCCGATGACCAGGACCGTTTGCGGATCCCAGAAGGTGCGCCTGCCGATCGCGGCGATCTGCTCCCACGCCTTCGCGACCACGGTGGTGGGTTCCAGCAGCACGCCGAGGTGACCGAGGGCCTTGTCCACCCGCACGGCGTAGTCGGGCTCGATCCGCCACCGCTCTGCCATGAAGCCGTCAACATGCTTGATGCCCCGCTCGGTGTAGCGGCCGTTGGAACACATGTCCCATTCGCCGACTGCACAGTTCGGGCACGGTGCCGGATCGGGCCGGCGGACGATCCCGACCACGTGCTCCCCGACGGCGAAACCGCTCGGGCCGGGGTCGATGACCCGGCCGAGGGACTCGTGGCCGAGGATCAGCCGCTCACGCCCGGGTGGCGGCCACCCGTAAGAGCCGCTGGCGATCTCCGCGTCGGTTCCGCAGATCCCGGCGGCGAGCGCCTCGACGAGCACCGATCCCAAGCTCGCGTCTGGCTCGGGAACGTCCTCCAGCCGAACTGATCCGGCAGTGCCGGGCTTCACGGTCACGGCTTTCATGCATCCTCCCGGAAACCCGGCGGCGGGGCACGCCTCGTCCCTGCCCCCCTCAACTCTGTAACTGCCGGGCAGCGCTGCCATCACCCCGCGGGGGTGACAGCCTCCCGCAAGCTCAGGCGCCGGGCCGGGAATCATCCGTCTTGGGTGAGGCTCAGCAGCTGTCCGGAGCGAAGGATCTCCCTAGGCACGCCGCCGGGCTGGACGGAGATTCTGTTATGCGCTCTCGGAGCGACGTGAGCGATTTCGATGTCGTGGTAATCGGTGCTGGTCCGGCCGGGGCCGCAGCCGCGGAACTCGCCGGAGTCCTTGGCTATTCGGTGGCACTGGTCGAACGGGATGTGGTCGGCGGCACCGTCGTCACCAGCGGCGGCGCGCCGACCAAGACGTTCCGGGAGGCCGCTGCCTACCTCAGCGCGTTCGAGAAGGAGAAGATCTACGGCTTTGCCCTGTCCGCGCCTCCTGAGGTGATGTATCCGGCTATCAGGAACCGGGCCCGCGAGGTCAGCAAGCAACTCCAGCACGCCACGCTGAAACGTCTCGGTGAGCGTGGCGCGCAGCTGATCAGCGGCGAAGCGCGGCTCGATCCCGACCACGCGGTGATGGTCAGGTCGGGCGACGGGACCGAAAGGCGGCTTCCCACCGGGCGAGTCATCATTGCGACTGGTTCACGGCCATTGCGGCCAGCGAGCGTGCCGTTCGACGATCCGTGCGTGGTTGACTCCGAGACGGTCGCGGACATGACGCAAACTCCCCGCGAACTGCTGATCGTCGGTGGCGGCGCGATCGGGATCGAGTACGCGACCATTTTCTCCGCGCTCGGCACATCGGTGACCATTATCGATGCCGCGCCGCGGCTCGCCGCGATGATGGACGGCGAGATTTCACGGCGGCTCGAGCAGGTTCTCGTCGCCCGCGGGAATCAGGTGATTCTTGGCACCGGCATGGTCTCTGTGCGCAGGGACGGGGAGAACCTCGCCGTCGAACTAGATGACGGGCGGCAGCTGCGCGCCGATTCCATGCTCTTCGCCGCCGGCCGGACTGTCAGCACAGCGGGCCTCGGCCTGGCGGAAGCGGGCGTCGACACTGACACCCGGGGTCGGATCATTGTGGACTCCGAGCGGCGGACCAGCTGCCCATGGGTGTTCGCCGCAGGTGATGTCATCGAGCCCTCGCTCGCGTCGGTAGCCACCGACCAGGGACGGCAGGCCGCGTGCGGAGCGCTCGGCCTGGACTTCTCTGTCCACGTCGACCAGATCCCTGCCGCCGCCATCTACGGACTGCCCGAGGTGGCCAGGGCAGGCAAGAGCGAGGACGACTGCGCCACCGACGGCATCCCGTATGAGATCGGCCGCTGCGAACTCGGCACTACCCCGCGCGGTGTCATCGCCGGCCAGGACGGCCTGCTCAAGCTCGTCTTTCACGGCGGGACCGGAGTTCTCCTTGGCGTCCACGCGCTCGGCGAGGTCGCCTCGGAGATCACCGGCATCGGTCACGCGATGATCCATAACAAAGCGACCATCGAGGATGTGGTCCGGATGGCCTACAACACCCCGACCTACACCTACGCCTACAAGCTCGCCGCCGCCGAGACCCTGGCCCGGCTGGACCCCGAGGTGCTCAGAGCGATGCGGCTGCCATCCCGCGCACACCGGATCTGAGCCCGAGGACTCTGGATGGAACTCGAACACCTCGACGCCGCATTTGTCATCGACATGTTCCTGCTGCTCCTGATCGGGGTCGGACCGAAAATCGCGCTCGTCCCCTTCCTCGAGGCAACCAGTCAGATGCCCGAGGCCGTCAAGCGCCGCGTCCTGCGCAAGATGCTGGTCACGGCAGGCACCGTCGCCGTGCTGCTGCTCGTCCTGGGCGGCCTGCTGACCAGGCTGCTGCACTTCTCCCCAGGCGCACTCGGCGTCGCCAGCGGCATTATCTTGCTGATCATCGCGGTGAGCATGGTGCTGAGCCAGCAGGACGGTAACGGCGGCCGTCAACAGCTAGAAGACGCTGACCCGATGAAGGTCGCCGTTTTCCCCCTCGCCGTGCCCTACCTGCTCAACCCTGCCGGGATCGTCGTCCTGGTGACGGCCTCCGCGGAGGCTTCTTCAATCGCGGTGTTCGCCGTTGTCGTCGGCATCCTCATCGTGATCTTCGCAATCGACGTCGCAACATTCCGCTGGGCCGTCCAGGTCAGCAACCACCTCGACGCCAGCAGGATGCTGGTGACCGAGAAGGTATTCGGCTTTCTGCTCGCCGCCCTGGGCGTGCAACTGGTACTGAACGGCCTGTCCGACGTCGGGGTCATCCACCTGACCAGTCATTGACAGCTGGACCCTGGCCCTAATCCTGGATGGCCAGCGCCGGCTCCCTCCGCCGGGCTGCGAGCTTGCCGATCTCCCACAGCACCAGCAACGCGACGGCGGGCACGAGCGCCCAGGCGAACTCGCGCAGGTCGATCTGGGTTGTTCCAAGCACGCGGCGGAAGGCATCCGTCTGGGTGACCAGGACGGCCAGCAGGAACTCGCCCAGCATCGCCCAGTTCATCTGCTTGCTATCGAAGCTGGCCGTTGTCAAGACTGTGGCGGTCTCGCTGCGGCACTCGAGGGCGGCGACAATCAGGCACAGCGCGAAGGAGGTAAAGGCGATCGAGTTGCCGGTGGCGGCACTGCCGAAATGAGAGGTGCCGAACTGGATGAGCGAAAGCAGTCCGACAGTTATGGCCAGTCCGGCGAGCCCGACCGTGACCAGCACCGGTCTGGTCAGCACCGACTCGCCGCGGGGCCGGGGCCTGCGCGCCATCAGCCCCGGGCTTTCTTTATCGAAACCAAGCGCGAAGCCGAATGGAGCGTTGACAAAGAAATGGATCCATAGCACCTGGGCGGGGGTGAACGGCTCGCCCGAGGCGATGTTAAACAGGGACGCGCCCAGGAATGTCAGAACGAAAACAACCAAGAGCATGAGGACAAAACGGATGTACTTCGTGAGGTTGTCGTAGATCTTGCGACCCTGCTCCACCGCGAAGACAATCGTGGCGAAGTTGTCATCGGACAAGATCATCCGGCCAGCATTCTTGGCCACCTCGGTGCCGCTGCCCATGGCGATCCCGATGTCAGCTGCCTTGATGGCCGGTGCGTCGTTGACGCCGTCACCGGTCATCGCCACGACCTCGCCCTTCTTCTTGAGCGTGTCGGCGAGGAGCACCTTGTGCTCGGGGGCGACCCGGCCGACCACCCCGATGTCGTCGATCCGGGCCAGTCGCTCCTCCTCGGACAGGGCAGCGAAGTCGGCGCCGAGAATGGCCCCGCCGCCGATGCCGACCTGCTTCGCGATGGCCGCGCCGGTGATCACGTCATCGCCGGTCACCATGCGGACCCGGATATGGGCCGCCTGGGCGCTGGCGACGGCGGCCTTGGATTCGTCGCGGGGCGGATCAACCATCGCTACCAGGCTGGTCATCTGCAGATCGGTCACGTAGCCGAGAAGGTCGCCGCCGGGGTCGAAGCCGACCGGGTCGAGGTCGCGGGTTGCAGCGGCCATCACCCGCCTGCCCTCACTCTCCATCCGCTCCATGTGCGCCCTGGCTCGCTCACTCAGACCCGCATCCCACGCGATTGTCCTGCCCTCGCACAACGCGGTGGCCGCCCGCGCCATCACCGCCGGGGCAGCGCCCTTGACGAAACACCGTACGACCGGCCTGCCCTCGGCGTCGGTGGCCGAGTTGAAGGTGGCCATCAGCTTGTAGGCCGGGTCGAACGGCAGCGTGGCCAGCCGGGGCAGCCGTTCGCGGGTGGCGTCAACGTCCAGCCCGGCCTTGCAGCCGGCCACCAGCAGCGCGCCTTCGGTTGGGTCGCCGACCACCGTGCCGTCTGCCAGCGTGGCGTCGCTGGCGACGAGATAGGGCAGGATCGCCTGCTCTATCGAGGCGGCGGAGCCGACGGGGTGCAGGACCTGCCCGTCCAGGCCGTAGCCGATGCCAGAGATCGTGTAGCGATTGGCGGGGGTCACCACCTCGACCGCGGTCATCTGATTCATCGTCAGCGTGCCGGTCTTGTCGGAGTTGATCGCCGAGGTGAACCCCAAGGTCTCCACCGACGGAAGGTCCTTGATGATGGCGTTGCGCTTGGCCAGGTCGACGCCGCCGATCGACAGGATCGTCTGGGTCACGGTGGGCAGAGCCTCGGGGATGGCCGCGATGGCCAACGAGACCGCGCTGACGAACAGCGCGTCCCACGCCAGGCCCCGCTGGCGGCCCAGGACGAACATCACGATCATCGTCAGGCCGGCCGCTGCGGCGATCCACAGCGTGAGCCTGTTGAGTTCCCTGGTCAGCGGTGACTGCTCCCGGGCGGTGGCGGACAGCAGCCCGGAGATCTTCCCCAGTTCGGTGCCCGCGCCGGTGCCGGTGACGATCATGGTGCCGCTGCCGTGGGTGACCGGAGTGTTCATGAACGCCATGTTCGCCTGTTCTCCCGGGCCCAGCCGGCCGTCGGGCAGCGTCCCGGCGTCCTTGGCCGACGGCACACTTTCCCCGGTCAGCGCCGACTCATCGATCTGCAACGCGCTGGCAGTGATGATGCGACCGTCCGCCGGAATCTCGTCGCCGGCGGTGATGAGGACAACATCTCCCACCACCACCTCGTCCGCCGAGATCTTCGTCTCGGTGCCGTCGCGGCGCACCCGGGCGGTCGCCTTCATCATCGACTTGAGGGCATTCATGGCGCTCTCGGCCTTGCCCTCCTGCCGCAGGCCCACCAGCGCGTTCAGCACCGTCAGCGACAGCAGCAGCACCGCGGTGCCCCACTCCTTGATCACCAGCGAGACCACGGCCGCCGCGATCAGGATGATCTGCATGTAGGCGCGGTACTCCTCAAGGAACCGGCGCCAGCCCGGCTTCAGCTTCTCCTCCGGCAGCGCGTTCAGGCCACCGGCGGCGAGCAGTTCACCCGCCCGCGCGGCGGCCAGTCCAGCCGCCGGATCGACCTCCAGCGCTGCCGCCACCTCATCTGGCGAGCACGCATACCAATCCCGGCCCGGCATTGCCCGACCCCCCGTGGCATCAGCTTGCACCACCATGTCTAAGCCTTCTCACCCCGTATAAGGTCAATGCCGCCCGTATGGAGCGGACCGGCAAACCGGCCGTCAAGTTCATGGACTGCCTGCCCGCGTTCCACGATCCGAACACCACCGTCGGAAGCGAGATCATGGAACACAAGATTCCGTCAGGTCTTGGTGAGATAGCTGTCCCTGACGCTCATAAGCAGGTCCCGGAACTTGCCTGGTTCCTCCAGGTGGGGTGTGTGCGCCGAGTTCTCGAACCAGACCAGCTTCTTGCTCGGCGCGCTGAGCGAGTCAAAGAACCGCTGTGCGGGGCCGGGGGGCGTCACCTGGTCCAGGCGGCCTTGTGCCATGACGATGGGCACGTCGAGGTGCGGCATGGTGCGGACCAGATCGGTGGCGGCGAGCTGCGGCAGCAGCGCGGCCTGCGACGTCCTCATCCCGCGAATGGTGCGGATGACGTCGACGGGTGAGTAGTCGGGCGAACGGATCAGGCTGGCGAGTAGCTCGCGGAGCAGGCTGCCGAAACTGGTGCCGACCGCCACGCCGCCGAAGTTGGTCGCCCACCGCGCCTTGGTGGTGAACCGCTTCACCTCCAAGTGCGGGGGCGGGCCGATCGATTCCAGCTGCCGGATCGCCCGCCGCTTGCCGCGCTCGCGGGCGTTAGTCAGCGCGAAGTCGTAGGTGACCTTCTCGGCCGACGGTACGTCGATGTCCATGCCGACCGCGATCAGGGCCGCCACCAGCTCCGGGCGCTGGACCGCGGCGCTCGCCGCGAACGTCGCGCCGAACGAGAAGCCCGCGACGAAGGTAGGGCCGCCGAACCGGCCGCGCAGCAACTCGAGCAGCGACACCGCGTCGGAGACCATCCGTGTCGCACTGATCTCGAATTCGGCCCGCTTCCCGCGCAGCGCGGGCGATGATAGCCCCGTGCCACGCTGGTCCCAGTAGATGACCGTGAAGGCCTCTTCCAGCCCGAGAAGGCGCTCGAAGCGACGCACCTCGCTGATCATCGGCAGTCCCGGCCCCTGCTGCATCAGCAGAAGTGCCGGGTTGGCCGGATTCGTCCCGCGTACCCGGATCCGCTGGGTAACGCCGCCAAGCTGAATGGCCTCAAGGGCATCGATCTGCACTGTGTCCTCCCGCTGGCCGCCAGACTCACGCCGGCCGCCCGTCGATGGTTACCCGGGCGCCGGTGGCGTCGGTAACGAGCGCGGCGCCGAACAGCGTGCCGGGAGTCCATGCGCCGGGCGCGGCTCCGGCGAGCACGCGCCTGGCCGTCTCCGCGGCGATGGCCGCCGTCGCGCGGACACCTTCGCCGGTCGCGAGTTCCGCTTCGACGATTCGCCCGTCGGGGCTGACAACTTCCGCCCAGGTGTAGGAGCCGGTTCCGCCACTCTGAGCTGCGGGGTTCTCGATGTAGGCCACCACATTCGCGGCACCGCTGGCCAGCCTGGCAGCCTCCACATCACCGACCGGACCCGGCAGCACCTGGCGCTGCGCGCCGCCGAAGGTCACGACCGTGGCGCCGCTGCCAAGCGGCTCCCGGACGAGCTGGCCGTCTCGGTAGCTGATGGCACCGTGCGGCAGGGCTTCCTGGATCGATTGACGCACGCCTTCGCTTTGCCTGGCCACGCTCGCAGCGGCTGCTACCCGTACGCGGGCCGGCGTCACGCCCAGCTGATCGACTAGCCGCAGGACCAGTGTCTCGGTCGCCGCGGCCCCGAATCCGGCACCGGTAACGAGCGCGATTTCGTGCGTGCGTGCTTGCTCGTCGCGGTCGAGTAGCCCTCGCACAGCCGGCCACTCGTTCGCGATGTCCACGTAGGGCACGCCGCAGGCAAGGCAGGCGTCGATCACCGGACCGGCCCGCCGGGTAAACGGCCCGATGGCGGACAGGACGACACCGACGCCGGCAATCGCGGCAGCCAGCGACACCGTGTCCTCGGCATCGACGGTATATACATCCGCCTTTGCGCCGACGACGGCAAGAGTCCGGGCGAGGTCATCCAGCGCACCACGGCGACGCCCGGCCAGCCGGATCGACAGGCCACGGTCGGCCAGTTCGGCCGCCATCAGCTGGCCGCTGTTGCCCGTAGCTCCGAGCAGCAGAACATCGCTGCTGACATGACCCCTGCTGACAGGACTGCTCTTCGACGTCGTCATCACAACACACCTCTATGGCGAGTGAACCGGATCGCCTGAGCCTCGTTGATCTCCAAGGTTGCGCATGGCCGCCATCGGGGGGAGGGAGACTTGCTCCGTTGCAGACCGCCCCCGATCTCCGGCCTGACTTACACAGGTTGCCGCCTCCGGACGGTTGCCTCAGTAACTTCAGTCGCTGAGCGTGCGACAAAAGTCACAAGCCGGCCGAGCCTCCGGATTCGGCGTACAGCCGGGCCGGGTCGAGGATCACGACGCTGTCCGCGGCGGTGGCGACGATGCCGTCGCCGCGAAGATCGCGCAGCACCCGGGCCACCACCTCGCGCACCGACCCGGCCGCATCCGCCAGCTCTTGCTGAGACACGCGGGCGACGAGACGACCATGTGGGCGCTGCCGGTCGGACGCGAGATCGAGCAGGTGAGCGGCGACCCGCTGGCGTACCGATCCAAACGCATTGATCGCGGTCTGCTCCAGGACCTCGTACAAGCGCCGATTCAGCTCCTCGGCAATCACCCAGGAGACCCGGGCATCGCGCCGCGCCGCCGCCGTCAGCGTCCGCGCACTGATCCGGAACACGCTAGATGGCTCCACTGTTTGGACACTGGTGCTAGCTGGCCCTCCCACGAGTACCGCGATCCCCAGCACATCACCAGGCCGGGCGTAGCGGACAGTAACCTGCCTGCCTCCCTTCGAGTTCAGGTGCACCCGGATCAATCCCCGGACAACCAGCGCCGCCTGCGGATCATCACCGGCCCGGTACACCGTCGTACCTGCCGGGTAGTCGGCTCGCTCGCCCTCTGTCCGCAACCTCCCGGTCAGCTCAGTTGGCAGCTCCGCGAGGAAGCTTCGCGCGAGAGCTTCATCCACATCCTTGTCGACCACGTCCATAACGGTAGGCCGGATTGGGACGACGCGACAGAAATGGCCGGACGAATGTTGCCCGCGGAGCGGTCGTCGTGTCGGTCAATCTACGGGCAGGCCGGACGGCGGGGACGCCGGCGCTTGCCGCGTCCCAGCGTCTCGAGCCGGCGTCATCCCGTCCGGTCCCGCCGCCACGCCGCGCTGCCTGACGGCCAGCACCAGGCCCAGCGCGGCCGCCGTCACGATTGCGGTCAGGTGACCTACTGCGGCCACGTGAAGGCTGGTCAGCCCAGCGAAGATGTGACTGACGAATACCAGGACAGCGAAGACAGCCAGCGCCGTGACCCGGGTTAGCCAGGCCCCGACCATGACCGCGACGACGATCGCGGAGACGACCACGTAGGACGGGCCGACATCTGGAATGTGCGCCCAGGCGGGCGGGAGGCTGCCGTGGTCCACCCGATACGCGACGATCCCCTCGCTAACGCCGGTGCCGACGAGATGGCCAGCGGCGCAGATTAGCGCCAGTCTCGCGGTGCCGACCGCGCGGTTGGCACCGAACATTGTCAGCGCGATGGGCGCCAGCCAGGTGAATGGCGACCCCGAGGGCACGAAGGCGGACAGCACGAGCGCGAGAACCGGGTGATGCTGCAGGTTTGCCACATTGGTACTCGCCCACAGCCGCAGCGCGGCGGAGTCGCGGGGCGAGAGGAAGGCGGTAACAAGCCCGCCGATGGCGAAGACGACGCCGAACACCGCGGCTGCCGCGTAGTCGGAGGCGCGTCGGCGCATGCGGTGATAGTAGGACAGGTTTCAGGTCGGCTGCTCGGCGCGACCGCTGCGTCGCGGATGATCCAGCGCGGCGATGGGTATGGTCCTTTGGCCTGGCTGCGAACGGGGGACGGCAAATGGGGCTCATCAAGACTGGCTTGAAGGCTGCGGTGGCGGTCAAAGTCGGGCACATGGTTTATGACCGCATTCAGCAGCGGCAGCATGCGCACGGGGATGGCGAGCCCCAGATGTCTTCCCCGGATGGTGCGCCACAGGCCGATCCTGGCGATGACGTGCTGGCTCAACTCGGCAAGCTCGGTGAGCTGAAGGAGTCCGGCATCTTGACCGAAGCCGAGTTCCAGGCTCAGAAAGCCCGCATACTCAGCGGCTGACTTGCTCGGATAACTGTCGCTCATGCCGTAGCCGCGGGCGCGCATGGCTGGCACCGCTGTCGATTCCGCGCTGTGCCATCCGTCGAGAAGGTTAGGTGGGCACCGCGGAGGTGCTGAGGAGACAGAAGGAGCAAACCGATGGCCAAGTACGTATTCGCCTTCCGCAACGACCCGAACCAAGCCGCGAGCGGTGCGGAAGAGGAAGCGTGGAACGCATGGTTCGGCGAGCTAGGTGGCGCCGTCACCGACTTCGGGAACAGGGTCAGCCGGACGAGCATGGTCGGTGGCGGTACCGAGTCGGACGCGCTGTCCGGCTACGTCGTCGTGAACGCAGACAGCCTGGACGCGGCGGCGGCGCTGGCGCAAGGCTGCCCCGGCCTGAAGGCAGGCGGCCGGGTCGAAGTCGGCGAGGTCATGGAGATGTGACCCAGCGTGACGCACCGCGCAGTGGCTCTCCGCTGCGCGGTGCGCCCCACGCAGCGAGCCAATAACGTGCTTACTCGGCGAGGCGGGTTAGTCGGCACTTCGCTGAAGGAGCCACGCTGCTTCGATCGCATCCTCGATCGCGCCGGCGTCGCCGTTGGCGAGGTCCGCGACAACCATCATGTGCTTGAGGTAGCGGGCCGGGACGCTGAAGGTCCCGGGAAGTTGCCGCAATATCGAGTCGCGGTAATCGAAGTCGGCACGGATCACCAGATGCGCCTCGTCAAGCTGGCGGGCGACCAGCCTGCCGTGATATCTCCACTCGGGCCGCCCGCTTGGCGTCCCGCAACGCACACCCGCCAGGGACTCTGCCAGGCGGCCTACTTCGTTGATATCCACGAACCGCCTCACCGCAGGCCGCCACGAAGACCAGTCTGGCCTGCTGCCGTCGGTGTCAGTGACATCGTAGGCGCCAGACCTCCCCAGCCAGAAGTACCTGGCCAGATCGATCCTGCCAACGTCAAGAGCCGGCAATGTCTCCTCGTGGCATCCGCAAGCAAAGTCACCGCAGGTATAGAGTCCGGCTCGGCTGCGGGCCTGCGGTCAACGGGGGCACGGGCCATCGCCGGCCAGAGCGGCGATGTCCGTGCGTGCCGTGCGAGGGAACATTGAGCGCCATTTCGGTTTGGGGGCCTGCCTGATGGCGCAAAGCGGCACGTCACCGACGGGGGAGATAGTGGCCATGGACGGCGGACCGCTGAGAGAGCCTGAGGACCTGAGCCCACGCCGCCCGCGGGGTGCTCAAGCGGCCTGGTGCATCGCCGGCGGCGCGATTGGCTGCGCGGCCGTCCTGATCAGCTTGGCCGTCGACGTCCTCACCGTCCAGCAGGCCATCGCGGTGGGCCTGCCGGCTGCGCTGCTCCTTGTCGCGGGGCTGGTAATCGCGGCGATCTCCGATCCGGCGGCCGGCCGGCGGGCTGGATTCAAGGCCGGTTTCCTGGCCGGCTCGCTGCTGACTCGATTGCGGCTCATCTTCAGCCGGCGACGGAACGGGAACTAGCCTGGCTGGCCCTGCTGCTGGCTCCCGGAGCCGAGGGTGCGGCTCATCCACGTCGAGAGGTCGGCCATGACACCCGGTCCGAAACGGAAGTCGTGGAAGAGATAGCTCGCTTCTTCTGCGGCGATTCCCGCCGGGGCCGCAACGTGGGCGCAAAGCTGCTGATAGAACGACACCAAAGCGCCCACGTTGTCCCGAGGCCGGCCAGCGCTACTGCAACGTGGGCGCAACGCCCACTAGGACTGCCTCGCTGACGCCAGCGGTCACCAGTAGCGTGGCTGGCCGGGAATGGTCTCCAGGTCGGCGAGCACCAGTTCGCGCTCTCCGTCCTCGGCGACATCCTCGGCGGCGGCCAGGGCCTGGTCGGTGTACTCCCTGGCCTGGTCGGCGTCTCCGGCGATTGCTTGAGCGCGGGCTAGCGCCTCGTAGGCGAAGGCGAGGTCCCAGTCTCCGATGCCGTTCTCCTGGCACAGTTCAAGGACCCTCCGGGCATGGTGCAGCGCGGGCTCTGCCCGGCCGAGGACCGTGTAGACGCGGGAGATCTGCCATTCGCCGCGGGCTAGGTTAGCCGGGGTCGCCGAGGCAACCTGGCCCCAGTGATAGCGGGATGCGTGCGCCGTGTGGATCATGCGGTCGTCATCCTGCCTGCTTCGCCCCTCTTGCTCCATCAGCCGCCAGGTCTCGTTAAACAACTGAGCGGCCAGCAGCCGCTGGTCGGTGACGCTGCCGGTCCCCGGTGCGCTCTTCGTGGTCGCGATACTGCCGGCCTGCTCCTGTTCGGACATGGCGACGTCTATTCCTTCCGCGAGGAGGTGATCGATCCGGTGCAGGGCGCCGCGCATGCGGGTGACCCTGGCGTCCATCCGCGCCCTGTGCTGGCGCAGTTCGTGCGAGAGTGCGGTGTAGTCGCCGTCCTTCCACGCTGCGACGGCGGCGCGTACCTGATCCAGGGGCAGGTCAAGCGACCGCAGCAATCCGACCAGCCGGGCTTCGGCTACCTGATCGCTTCGGTAGAGCCGGTACCCGGTCGCGCCGTCGACCCGAACCGGCCGCAGCAACCCGATGCGGTCGTAGTGCCGCAGCGCCTTCGCGGTCAGCCCGCTGCGCTGGGCTACGACCCCGACGGTCAGCAACGCATCCGGTATTTCCTGTTCCACGCCGACCACGGTAGGACCTTCCCCCAGGGCAGGCTCAAGCCCCGGTACCCGATGCCGCACCGCACGGTGTTGAGTGGTGAGTACATTTCCAACATGGACTTCACCCGGTTGCAGGAATCCGACCAGTACCGGCGCCAGCGGGAGGAGCTCCGGGTCGCCGAGCTGGATCTCATAGATCACGTCGAGCGGGTCGCCGCGCTGCGGCGGAAGCTGCCCGCTGACACCGTGGTCGACGATTACGAACTAGTCGACGTCGCGAGCGGTGGCCGGGTGCGGCTTTCCGAGCTGTTCAGCGCTCCGGATCGGGCGCTGGTCCTCTATCACTTCATGTACGGCAAGGCGCAGACCGAACCGTGCCCGCTGTGCACCATGTGGATCGACGGATATAACGCCGCGTCGCCCCACCTCACGCAGAACGTCGACTTTGCCGTGGTCGCCGCCGCCGAGCCCGGTCCCCTCAGCGCCCACGCCGCATCGCGGGGCTGGAGCAATCTGCGCCTGCTGAGCGCCGGCGACACGACATTCAAGTACGACCTGGGCAGCGAGGAGGCCGACGGAACCCAGACCGAGTGGATCTCGGTGTTCATCCAAGCGAGCGACGGCGCCGTGCGTCATGTCTACTCCAAGGGCGCGCAGTTGGCCGACGACCGGCGCGAGCGCGGCATCGACCTGCTCAGCCCGGTATGGCATCTTCTTGATCTCACGCCACCCGGCCGGGGCGACTGGTATCCGGCTCTGAGCTACTAACTGAGCTGCTAAATGGTCGGCGGCGCGCCGGCCGAGGGGAACGTGATCGTCATTTCCGTTCCCCGCCCCGGCTTGCTGACGACCTCGATATCGCCACCCTGCGCCTGAACGAGCGCGGCCACGACGGTCATTCCGATGCCGGTGCCCGGGGCGAGGCTGGCGGCCTGACGCCCGCGAAAGAAGCGATCGAAGATCTTCGGCAGCTCCTCAGCGGGAATGCCGACGCCGGTGTCCGCGATCCGCAGGAATGCCCTGTCTGCCGCGGGTGCGACCTCAAGCACGGCGCTGCCGCCCGCCGGGGTGTACTTCAGCGCGTTAGTCAGCAGGTTCATGATCACCTCGTGCATGCGGCCCGCGTTGGCCTTGATCCCGACCGGATCGAGCCGCCTGACCAGGCTGACGCCTGCCTGATCAAAGGAGTCGCCGAGCGCGTCGGCGGCGACGGCTGCCACCTCGGCGAGGTCACATCCGGTCATTGTCAGCTCCAGGCTGGCTGCCTCCGCCGAGGAAAGCCGCTGCAGGTCGTCGATCAGCGCGCTGAGCCGACCTGCCTCGTCATGCAGCGAAGCCAGCTGGGCCGCTGTCGGTTCGACGATCCCGTCGATCAGCGCTTCGCTGCCTGCTACCAGGATGGCAGCCGGCGTCCGCAACTCATGCGAAATGTCGGCGATCAGATTCCGGCGGAGCGTCTCCTCGTGATCGGCGAAGTCGGCCATCTGATCGAACGATGCCGCGAGCTCCCGGATCTCGCTCGGCCCGGACACCCGTCCAGCCCTGGCCTCCCGGTCACCGCGCCCGCGGGCGTGGGCCACCTGCGCCAGCCGTTTTACCGGCGACGCGAGACGGCGAGCCAGCCAGAACGCCACCAGCGTGGCCAACAAGGCGGCCAGGACAGCCGCCAAGCCCATCGCTTGCAGCAGATCCGGCACGAGCCTTTGTTCGGCACCGCTCGACCCTCTATCAGAGAGCCGCACGGTCACCGACCCGACCTGCTGCCCGTCCACCACCACCGGCAGCCGCGACTGCCCGTGCGGATCAAGGCTCCCGAAGTCCGGCGAGGTTCCGACGGCATTGCCTGCCGAGTCCCTGACCTGCACGGCAGTGCCCGCCTCGTCGGCCAGGTACAACAAGGGCCCGAGTGCGGCGCTGTCCCACTTGCCCTCATGCCGCCAGATGGCGCCGGCCGCCGCCGCAGCGGCGCGATCCAGCGCGACCTGATGCCTCGAGACCAGCTCGGACACGTCCTCTGCGGAGGTTGCCGCGGCGATTCCGGCCAGGGTCGCAATGGCCAGGAGCGCAACTCCGACGAAGGCCAGCGCGAGCCTCGGTCCGAGGGATCCGGCTTGACCTCTAGCCACGGCCGGCGGCGGCGTGCCCTGGTGCTGCACGAGGCGCCAGCACCCGTGAGCCCGGCCACTGGTTATCGTGAGGCCTATGGCTCACAGACTGGAAGCCGAGCGTCTTGTCCTGCGGGGCTGGGCGACCGGGGACGCCGGCGCGGCGCTCGGTGCCTTCGGGAATGACGAGGTCGCGCGGTGGCTGACTCCCGAGATGGACAAGATCGCCGACGACGCGGCGATGCGCGCGGTGCTGCAGCAGTGGATCGCCGAGGACGCGCGCATGCTCACGCCGGCCGGGCGGTGGGCCATTGAGCTCCGCGACGGCGGAGAGGTGATCGGCGGAGCTACCCTGCTGCCGTTGCCGCCGGACGACGAGTTCGAGATCGGCTGGCAGTTGCGCCCGGGAGCCTGGGGCCGCGGGTACGCCACCGAGTCCGGGCTCGCGCTGGCCCGGTGGGCGTTCGATCAGGGGATAGAGCAAGTCATCGCGCTCGTGCGACCCGCCAACGCACGAGCCGTGGCGATGGTGCGCCGGATCGGCATGGACTGGGTTGGCGAGACCGACAAGTACCACGGCCTCCGGTTGCAGGAATACCGGCTGCGACCCGGCGACCTCCCGGCCCAGGCCTGACAGGCCTGCGATGCGGTCCGCCAACATGGCCTAGCCGACTGCGAGGTCCTCACGCACCACGAGCGTCCCCGCGGCGTGATCGCCGACCCGCTGGCGGTACCGCGAGCAAACGATGGTGATGAAGCCGACGAGGCCGAAGAACAGCGTGTCCACGATCAGGAAGATCCCGCGGACGAGAAGCTGGGCCGTGCTGGCCGCCGTCCCGGTCTTGCTGATGACCCGGAGCCCGAAGATCTGCATGCCAAAGGTCTGCCCGTTGTGGGAACGCGGTCGCTCCACCCAATACCAGTAGTAGACCGCCAGGGCGATGACCGTCGCCAGCAGCCAGCCCAGGCCGTGCAGGAACCCGCCGCCGCGGGCGAGCAGCCAGTAGGCGAGACCCGGGATGATTCCGACCAGGACGTAGTCGACGATGTACTGAATCACTCGGCGCCCGGTGACCCTGGTCTCTTCTTCGTTCACCGGGTACTGCTGGACCCATTGCCGCGGCGGAGCCGCGCCCGGCGGTGCACCCGCGGGCTCCGCGGGCATGGCGCTCTGCGGCGGGCCGCCTCGCTGCCCGGATCCGGGCGTCGGTTCACCCATGTTGCTGCCCATCTGATCCCCCGATCAAAGTTCCGCGTTGACCGCAACTGCGGCTCCCCGACGCGGCGAACGGCATGCACGCACCGTCTTACCCCCCGCACCACCTGCGACACGTTCGCCCAGGCGGGCCGGTCAGGACTCGCGCGCTCGGCGCTGCACGAACTCGAAGCCGAACCGGCCCTTCACGCACAGGTGGCCGCTGGTCACGTCGTGGTCGAGCGGTGAGGTGACCTTGACGATCGTGTTGTCCTGGACATGCAGTTCCAGGTTGCAGCCGACCCCGCAGTACGGGCAGATCGTGGTCGTGACCGACTGGGCCGACTCGTCCCAGGTGCCCTCTTGGCGCATCTTGTACTCGCTGGCGGGCATGAGGGCGCCGGTCGGGCAGACCCCGATGCAATTCCCGCAGTACACACACGCCGAGTCGGGCAACGTCACATCGAATTCGGTCGAGATCCTGGCGTCGAATCCGCGCCCGGCCACCGCGATCGCGAACGTGTTCTGCGCATCGTCGCCGCATGCCTCGACGCACTTGTAGCACAGGATGCAGCGCGAGTAGTCGCGGACATAGCTGTCGTTGTCGTACTTGACCGGCTGACTCACCGTGTCGGCGAGCGTGCCGTCGCTCATGTGGTGCTCGCCGGCCCGGGCCGCGTCCCGCTCGCCGGCCTCGTGCGCCGGCACCGCCTCGCCGTAGCGGGCGGGGTCCGCGCCATACTGCCCGATCCAGCGCTGTACCTCGGGAGCGGCCAGCGACAGGTCCGCCGAGGAGGACAGGAACTCCAGCACCATCTTCCGGCTGGTGCGAACCCGCTCGGAGTCGGTGTGCACCGTCATTCCGGCCTCGGCCTTGCGCGAGCAGGCGGGCACTAGCGTCCGCGAACCCTCGACCTCGACCACGCAGACCCGGCATACGTTGACCGGCGTCAGGTTCTCCAGATAACACAGCGTTGGCGTATCGATGCCCTGCTCCCGGCAGGCCTGCAGCAGCGTCGCCCCTTCGGGGACGCGCACCGTCCGCCCGTCGATCGTGAGGTCGACAAGCCGCTGCGGCGCTGACAGGAACACCTGGCTCACTGGATCTCCTTCGCCGAGCCGATCAGGCCGAGTTGCACTGCCGACGTCACTGCGGTCACCGCGGTCTGGCCGAGGCCGCAGATCGACGCGTCCCGCGCGACCGCCGCGATGTCGCCAAGCAGCGCGACCTCCTGGTCGACCGAGCCGAGCGGCGCGCCGCGTACCAGCCGGGACAGCAACTCCTCCTGGCGGACCGTGCCGACCCGGCACGGCACGCACTGCCCGCACGACTCGTCCCTGAAGAACTGAGCGATCCGCCGCAGGAACGCGGTCACATTCACCGTGTCGTCCAGCACTAGCACCACGCCGGAACCGAGCGTCGCCCCGATCCCCCGCAGCGCCTCGAACGTCAGCGGCGTGTCCAGCTTGTCGGGCCCGACGAACGACCCGGCGGCCCCGCCGAGCAAAACCGCCTTGAGCGTGCGGCCGCCGCGCACTCCGCCGGCGGCCTCGATCACCTCCCGCAGCGTGATCCCGAAGTCGTGCTCGTACAGCCCTGGCCGCTCGATACAGCCGGACAGGCACAGCAGCCGCGTCCCGGTGGAGTTCTCGGTGCCGATCTGGGCGAACGCAAGCCCGCCGATCCGCAGGATCTCCAGCACGCACAGCAGCGTCTCGACGTTATTGATCGCGGTTGGCTTGCCGAACAACCCCACCTGAGCCGGGAAGGGCGGCTTGTTGCGCGGCTCGGCCCGCTTGCCTTCGATCGAGTTGATCAGCGCGGTCTCTTCGCCCGCGATGTAGGCACCCGCTCCCCGCCTGACCTCGATGTCGAAGGCGAAGCCCGCGCCCATCACATCGCCTCCGAGGAACCCGTGAGCACGGGCCTGGTCAACGGCGTGCCACAGCCGGGACTCGGCCAGCGGGTACTCGCCTCTGATGTAGAGGTAGCCCTGCTCGGCACCGCATGCGTAGCCCATGATCGTAAGGGCCTCGACCAGCGCGAACGGGTCCTGCTCCATCAGCACCCGGTCCTTGAAGGTGCCGGGCTCTGATTCGTCGGCGTTGCAGACGACGTAATGCGGCCGCACCGGGTTGGCGGTGACGGCTTCCCACTTGATCGCGGTCGGGAACGCGGCACCGCCGCGGCCCATCAGCTTGGCGTCCTTGACCTCCCTGAGCACGCCCTGCGGCCCGGCGTCGACGGCGCGGCGGAGCATCCCGTAGCCGCCAGCGGCCCGGTACGAGCCCAGCGAGGCGGGATCGACGACGCCGACCCGACGCAGCAGCCGCAGCCCCGCCCGGTCGCCGGCCAGTTGCGGCGCGAGCGTCGCAGCCGGTGCGGGGTCGGCGTGCACGGGGCCCGCAGGTCGGATCTGGTCGGGGTCCGCCGGGGCCAGCGTGACTCTGACCGGATCGCGGCCAGCGCGCTGCACGAGCGCCGCCGAGCCGCGGTCGCACTGGCCCAGGCACGGGCTACGCTGCCAGGTGACGCCGGCGCCGTTGGACCCGAAGCCCGCGCCCTCGGCGCCGAACCTGCGCTCCATCTGCTCGCAGACCCGCTCTGCCCCGCCGACCTGGCAGGCGAGGTCGTCGCAGACATGCACGACGGTGGCCGGCGCAGGCGTAGTTCGGAACAGGGCGTAGAACGACGCCACGCCGTACGCCTCTGCAGGCGGGACGGTCAGCCGCTCGCAGACGTGGTCGAGTGCGCCGGGGCTGATCCAGCCGATCCGCTCCTGCACCGCGTGCAGGACGGGAATCAGCCGGTGCCGCTGCGCCCGCGCGGCGTGCCCCCCGAGCGCCATGTGCCCGTCGGCCTCGGTCCGCTCACCGCCGTCCCAGCCAGACCGGGGCGGCCCGAGCACCGAGGCGACGGCAGCCCGTTCCTCGTCGGTCGCCTTGCCAGTGACTCCGAGCCGGAGATCCACTAAGCGCCAGCTTTCGCGGGTGCGGCCACGCTGGCAGACGGCGATGCGTCCAGCTTGTCGATCCGGATCGCGGTGGCCTTGAACTCGGCCGTGCCCGACTTCGGGTCCCACGCGTCGAGCGTGAGGATGTTGGTGGCGACCTGCTCAGGGAAGTGCAGCGTCATGAACGCCAGCCCGGCCCGCAGCGTGTCGTCCACGTGCACCGGCGCCTCGATCGACCCGCGCCGCGATGAGACCGTCACGGCGTCACCCTCGCAGAAGCCCAGCTTCGCGGCATCTTCGGGGGATACGTTGATCGTCTCCGGGCGCCGGATCGGCGTGGCGAACTTCCCGGTCTGCACGCCGGTGTTGAAGGAGTCGAGCCGTCGGCCGGTGGTGAGCCGGATCGGGAACTCGTCGGACAACCGGTCCACCGGCGGGTCATCCTCGACCGGGGTGAACGGCGCGGGCGCGCCGCGCCTGGCCGGGTCCTCTTCCCAGAGCCGGCCGTGCAGGAAGAGCTCACCGGGATGCTGCTCGTCCGGGCATGGCCACTGGATGCCGCCGAGCTTCTCGAGCCGCTCGTAGCTCATGCCGCCATGCATCGGCGACAGCGCGCGCAATTCGTCCCACACCTGTTGCGCGGTCGGCCGTCCCCAGTCCTTGCCGAGACGCCGCGCGAGCTCGCAGATGATCTCAATATCGTCGCGGGCGCCCTCCGGCGGCTCCAGCGCCTTGCGCACCCGCTGCACCCGGCGCTCGCTGGAGGTCACCGTGCCCTCGGCCTCGCACCACGCGGCCGTCGCGGGCAGCACCACATCGGCGACGGCCGCGGTGTCGGTCAGGAACATGTCCTGCACGACCAGATGGTCCAGGCCGGTCAGGAGCGTGCGGGTCCGCCCGGTGTCAGCCTCCGAGCGCATCGGGTTCTCGCCGATGATGTAACAGGCGGTCATCTCGCCGTGCTCCATCGCCTCGAACATCTGCGACAGGTGCATGCCCCGCCTGGCCGGGATCGGGGCGCCGTAGACGGCCTCGAACCTGGCCCTGGCGTCGTGGTCGGTCTCGAGGTCCTGGAAACCAGTCAGCTTGTTCGGGATCGCCCCCATGTCGCCGCCGCCCTGCACGTTGTTCTGGCCGCGCAGCGGCACCACACCTGAGCCATAACGGCCGACATGCCCGGTCAGCAGCGCCAGGTTGATCAGCGCGAACACATTGTCGGCGGCGTTGTGGTGCTCGGTGATGCCCAGCGTCCAGCAGATCTGCGCCCGGTCGGCCCTGGCGTACTCGTGCGCGAGCTGGCGGATCAGCCCGCCGGGCACTCCGGTGTCGGCCTCGGCGCGCTCCAGCGTGTACGGCTGCACCGCCGCGGCGTAGGCGTCAAAACCGGTAGTGGCGCGGCGGATGAACTCCTCATGCACCAGCCCGGCCTCGATGATCTCGCGAGCGATCGCGTTCGCCAGCGAGATGTCCGAGCCGACGTGGATGCCCAGCCAGCCGTCCGCCCACTGCGCCGACGTGGTCCGCCGCGGATCCACCGCGTACATCCGGGCGCCCTTGCGCAGCCCGCGCAGTACGTGGTGGAAGAAGATCGGATGTGCTTCGCGCGCGTTTGAGCCCCACAAGACGATCAGGTCGGCGTCTTCCGCCTCCCGGTACGAGCTGGTGCCACCACCAGCCCCGAACACTGCCGCCAGACCGACGACGCTAGGAGCGTGTCAAGTCCGGTTGCAGGAGTCGACGTTGTTGCTGCCCATCACGGCCCTGGTGAACTTCTGGGCCATGTAGTTCATCTCGTTGGTGGCCTTGGAGCAGCTGAACATGCCGAATGACGTGGTCGCGCCCGCGTCCCTGGCGACCGCGAATCCGGCCGCCGCACGGTCCAGCGCCTCGTCCCAGGAGGCCGGCCGCAACTGCCCGTTGTCCCTGATAAGCGGCTCGGTCAACCGCACCTGCTTGCTCATAAAGCGAACCTTCCTG
Organism: uncultured Actinomycetota bacterium; assembly: GCA_963720595.1. Taxonomy (GTDB): domain Bacteria; phylum Actinomycetota; class Actinomycetes; order Streptosporangiales; family Streptosporangiaceae; genus Chersky-822. The sequence goes on from CAVRFY010000003.1 coordinate 890,385, forward strand.
ACAAACGCCGGCGACGTGCCGAGCTTAACCCCGGCGCCCGGATGGGGTCCACTTCGCGCTCAGGGGGCCGGAGCCAGGATCAGCGTCAGGGTGGTGTCGGCGGTGAACGGCTGATCGGTGGACACGACCAGGCCGCCCGCGGTCCCGATTGGCACTGGCGTTCCGAAATCCGTGGCGAGCATGTCGATCCGCCCGGTTCCCGAGCCCAGGTCGACATTCCTGACCACCTGACCGGCGGGCGTCGTGGTCCATGCCGTCACGGTCGAGGACTTGACCTCCCAGCCGGACACGACCCAGCTGCCCGCGGTGGCAACCGAGACCGTCGGTGTCGTCGCGCTCGACGTGGTGACGTGATCGGCGTGCGTGGCCAGCGCCAGCACTGGCGACGAGGCCGACGTGCCTGAATAGGCAAGCAACTGAACGTCGCCGCGGCGATAGGTCGCGGCAAAGGTCACCATTACCTGACTCCCGGCGTCACTCGCAGTGGCGACCCTGGACCAGACCGAGGTGACCATCGCGCCGTTGGATGCCTCGGTTCCGACCAGCGTCCACCCCGCAGGCGCCGAGATGGAACCGCTGTTCGCGCCCGTGGCGATCAGAACCAGCCCGTCTCCCTGACTGACCGCCGACGGCACGGTGACCGTTTCAGCGGGCTGGTTCCCGTTGACATCGGCGGCGGCCACGAAGGTGATCTGCTGCGCCGTCGGCGGGACGGTCACCTGCCTGGTCAGCGAGCCGGTCAGGCCGCCCTGCCCGGTCACCGTCAGTTTGACCTGATAACTGCCGGACGCCCCGAACGTATGCGAGGCGGTCACCCCGGAACCGGTGCTCCCGTCGCCGAAGTCCCACGCGTAGCCGGTCACTCCGCCGGTCGACCCTGAGCCGTCGAACGCGCAGGTCAGATCGGTGCAGTTGACAGTAAAACTCGCTGTCGGGGGCGCGGCCGTGGCCGGGCTGTAGACGATAAGGCCCCGGTTCTGCGACGGCACGAGGACCTTGTCGTCGGCGAAAACCGGCTGGCCGAAATCGGGCCCTATGTTGATGGAGTTCAGCACCGCGCCCGTCGCCGCGTCGATGAGGACGAGGGCGTAGCTCTTGGCGGTGGTGCCCGAACCGTACTGGGTGACCCCGATCACGCCCGCCCCGTCCATCGTCGGCGAGCCGATCGGCGGTCCGACCAGGCCCCGCTGCCAGATCGGCGCGCCGGTGGCGGGATTCACCATCTGGATCGACCCGGGCACGGTGACACCGTTGATCGTCGTCTGGTTTCCGGCGATGTACAGGTGCGTGCCGTCCCAGATGGCTGCCGCGTCGCATTGCGGACCCGAGGTGTACGGGGCGCCGATCACATTGGTCCACACCGGGCCCGCCGCCAGGTCGCCCTGCCGCCACGCGTAGTAGACGCCGTTCTTGTTGCAGGCGCCGACCATCGGGGTCGACACGCCGCCAATGGTCGCCGTGAACAGCGTGGGCGACCCGCCAAAGTCCGAGTCGGGTCCGTGCGCGGTGGTCGGCACTTGCCAGGCGTCCTGCTTGGCGAGCGTCGACGCACTCAGCCGCACCACGGACACCGAGTCGCCGCCAGGCCCGTTCCCCGTGGTGACGAACACGTGCTGCCCGGCAGGATCGACCGCAGCGCTGCTCCAGATGCTCGGCTGGGCCGTGTGCCCTGGATAGGTGTGGTAGAAGTTCTCCAGCGCCCCGGTCGCCTGGCTGTACTCCTTAAGGCCAGCTGCCACCAGGGGAGAGTCGCAGTTGGATGCCACGCCGACGTAGATGTTCCCGTTGACCACAGTCGGCGATGACCAGTCGTAGTAGTCATTGACGGTGGTGGACGGAATGGCGATGACGCTCTTCCAGTCCACCGCGCCGGTGGCAGCGTCGAGAGCATAGAGGTAGCCATCGCCGCCCGCCACGTATACCGTGAGCGCGCCGCCGCCCGGCGCAGGTTCAACCGTCGCGGTTGCGACGATGCCGAGCGGCCCGCAGGTCGTGCCCGTGACGTACCCGAGGCTCCGTTGCCACAGAATCTTGCCGGTGGACTCGTTCAGAGCATAGAAGATGCCGGTGTTCGCGCCGATGTAGACGACGCCGTTCACGACCGTGGGGCTTGCCTCTAGGCCCGCCGGCTGGCCGGTCTGAGTCGGAGCCGCCGGAGCCCACGTCCAGTCATGCGTCAGGGCACCCGAGTTTGCAGGCGTCAGTGCCGTAGCCGCGGCGTTATAGGACGAGTGGTCGGGTCCGTAGAGGTAACTCGGCCAGTTGCTGGACGTGGCCGCCGTCGTGGCCGCCGTCCTGGCCGCGACCACGGCATGAGCAGCGGGCAGCAGGCCGAGCGCGATGGCCGGCAAGGCTGCCGCGACTGACGACAGCGCGATAACACGATTCCTGATGCGCACGCTACTCCCCTTTACCGCAGGCACAGGTAGGGGGCAATTATCGGGCAGCTAGTCATAAATAACAATGATTAATCATTGAGGTTTTATAACGCCCCGAAGGAATCACCTGCACAATTCCCTGCAGAGCGGTCGTTCTGTCCGTCCGAGCCCTGCCGCCGGGCCGGTCAGCTCGCGTTCACAGGAAACTCGCATGCAACTATGAGCCAACGCCGGCCTTGGCGTGCTTCGATCACGGCGTGGGCGACGAAGATGACGATGACTGACCTGGCGGCTGACCGCCGCCACGCCGAGTCTGACCGCGGCGAACTGCTAGTGGTCGACGACGAGCACTTCCTGCGCGATGCCGTCGCGGCGTCTCTGCGGTTCCTCGGCTTCGACGTGGCGACGGCGGAGACCGGTGCGGACGCGCTGCGCCTGGCCAGGGACCGGCCATTCGATCTCGTCGTGCTCGACGTGATGCTGCCCGACACCGACGGCTTCGAAGTGGTCAGGCGGCTGCGCAGGGACGGCTGCCATGTTCCGGTGATCTTCCTGACCGCCAGGGACACCCAGGCCGACAAGGTCGCCGGGCTGACCCTGGGCGGCGACGACTACATGACCAAGCCGTTCGGGCTCGAGGAACTGGCGGCCAGGATCCGCAGCGTGCTGCGCCGCACCAGGCGAGGCGACGCGGCGGGTCCCTTGCTGACGTTCGCCGATGTGGAACTTGACCAGGACAGCTACGAGGTGCGCAGGGCCGGGCACCTGATCGACCTCTCACCGACGGAATTCCGGCTGCTGCGGTACCTGATGCTCAACCCGGGGCGCGTGCTGACCAGGGCGCAGATACTCGATCACGTATGGGACTACGACTTCGGCGGGTCGGGCACGGTCGTCGCGACCTACATCGGCTATCTGCGGCGCAAGCTCGCCGCGCACGGACCCGAGGTCATCCACACCCAGCGCGGCGTCGGCTACCGCCTGCGCCTGCCGTGCGCTGGCGAGACGGCAAGCGGCGATGCCGCTTAACGGGCCGCGCGGGCCACGCGAGCCCCGGCGGCCCAGGAAGCCGCGCCGACCCCAGTTGCGCACCCAGGTCATGGCCAGCGTCCTGCTGGTCACGCTCGTCGCCTTCGCCGCCTTCGACGTGGCGGCGGCCAGCGAGCTGCGCCGGTACCTGCTCGACCGCACCGATTCGAATCTGCTGACCGTCCTGCACCTGGCGCGGCCGCTAGTCGTGACCCAGCCCGGTCAGATCCAGGCGGTGCGGCGCCCGCCGGGACGAGCGGCCGTCGGACAGGTCACGATCGTCGGGCCGCACGTGCGGCTCCACCCGCCCTTCCTCGACCAGTACTACCTGGCCTTCCTGGCCAGACGCGGGCCGGTCCGGGTGTTCGTCAAGGGCAACCCGGCGCTGGTGCCCAAGCGGCCGGCCTACGCCATCTCCCCCGGCCGGGTCGCCGGGCGGACCGTGCAGAGCGCCGATGGGCACGGCCAGTTGCGGCTCGGGGCGGTGCGCGAGCCAGGCGGCACGCTGGTCGCCAGCACCAGCATGGCCGAGGTCAACAAGACCGTCGGCAGGCTCTGGATCATCTTGATCATCGGCTCGGCGGCCGCCGTACTGGTCGTCGCGGCTGGCGTGGTGTTCGTGCTGCGCCGCGGGCTGCGCCCGATCGAGACGATGGCGTCCCAGGCTGACCGGATCACCGCAGGCGACCTCACCGACCGGGTCAGCCCGCAGGACTCACGTACCGAGGTAGGCAGGCTCGGGACCGCACTGAACGGGATGCTCGCGCGGATCGAGGCGTCCGTCGCCGAGCGCGAAGCCAGCCAGGAGCAGACCAGGCGGTTCTTCGCAGACGCCAGCCACGAGCTGCGCACGCCGCTCGCATCGCTCCGGGCCAATGCCGAGCTGTACCAGCAGGGCGCCTTGCAGCGTCGTCCCGAGGTCGACGAGGCGATGCGCCGCATCACGCTGGAGGCCACGCGGATGAGCAAGCTGGTCGACGACATGCTCAGGCTGGCCCGCCTCGACCAGCATCCGGCCCAGGACAACGACATCGTCGACGTCGCCGCCGTGGTCTCCGGGTGCGCCGAGCGCGCCAGGGCGGCGGATCCGCGCCGGACCTGGCGCACCGACATCGCCGCCGGCCTGGTCATGACGGGTGACGAGGAGCTGCTCCGCCGCGCGGTCGACAACCTGCTGGCCAACGTCCAGGCCCACACCCCGTGCGACGCCGTCGCCACCGTGAGCGCCACGGGTCAGGGCGACGCGGTCACCGTCGAGGTCAGCGACGACGGGCCCGGGGTACCGCAGGACCGGCTGCCGCACATCTTCGACCGCTTTTATCGTGGCACTCCTGCTCAGGCCCGGTGCCCGGGATCCGGCCTCGGACTGGCCATCGTCGCCGCGGTCGCCGCCGCCCACGGTGGCGCGGCAGCCGCACGGCCCAACGCCCCATGCGGACTGCGCGTCACGCTCACGCTGCCGGTTTCCGGTGGCTTCGGCCCGGCTGAGCCGGCCGAGGAGGCGCTGGCCGGGCCCCGCTATCGCTGATAACCTCACTGCTCGGCGAGGATGGCCTCAAGCTCGGCCAGCGGGTCGCGGACGACCGGACCGCGGGTCTCGACCAGGGCCCGGCGGATGAGCCCGCCGAACGCGAATGGCGCCTCGTATCCGGTGCCGATGGCCGGTCCCCATTCGTAGCCGCAGGTGATCCCCACCCCGACCCCGTTGAACCCTGACGGGGTGAAGCGCGGGATCGCCGACCTGGCGACCTCACGCCCGTCACACGTGAGATGCCGGTGCCGCCCAGCCCATCGTCCTTAGTGAAGGCGTACTCGATCCTGTGCTCGCCAGGCGTGATCGGCTCGCTGGCCTCGATCGTGTGCCGTTCCTTGCCGTACAGGTTGTGCACGTAGCGGATCCTCGCGTCGAGTATGTGCAGCGAGAAGCCGCCGAGCGCGGAGCCGAGCGCCAGCAGCGCGCCATCGGTGCTGCCGGAATCGGGAATTTCGATATCGACGATCAGCGCGTGCGAACGGTTCCGCACGTTGACCGCCACCGATTCCGGCACCTGAGCGCCACCCTGGAAGTACCTGAACCGCTCGCGTGGCCTGCGGTGATCGGGTTTGGGATTAACAAGGGCCCACAGGACCCTGTTGTCCAGAGGCAGTACCTGGTTTCGTTCTGCCTCATCCCACCAGAGCTCCACGAGTTCGTTCAGCAGGTCAGGATGCTGGCCGGCCAGGTCGACGGTTTCGGACAGGTCAGTTCTGACGTCGTAGAGCTCCCAGACGTCATCGTCGAACGGGGCGTTCGGGTCCTGGTCGTCATACAGCGGGCCGACCGGGTGGAACGTGACGGCCTTCCAGCCCTTGTGGTAGATCGCGCGCGATCCGAACATCTCCGAGTACTGGGTCTCGTGGCGCTCCTGCGCCGACGCGCCGTCCGCGGGCCAGCAGGTAGCCGAAGCTCTGCCCGTCGACCGCGGTCTGGCCGATGCCGTCGATCTCGGCAGGCAGCTCGATCCCGATCAGCTCGGCAAGAGTCGGCAGGACGTCGATGGCGTGCGTGAACTGCAGCCTGATCCCGCCGGCGGCCAGCGCACCGGCCGGCCAGGAGATGAGGCAAGGATCGGCGATCCCGCCCTCGTGCACCTCGCGCTTCCAGCGGCGGAATGGGGTGTTGCCCGCCATCGTCCAGCCCCACGGGTAGTTATTGTGCGTGAGGGGGCCGCCGATCTCGTCGATCCGCTCGTACATCTCCTGATCCGACGCCGGATCCAGGTTCACCATGCGCACGTCGTTGATCGATCCGGTGGCTCCTCCCTCCGCGCTGGCGCCGTTGTCGGAAACCACGACGACGATCGTGTTATCGCGGTCGCCGAGTTCGGCGAGGAAGTCAAGCACCCGGCCGATCTGCTGATCGGTGTGGGACAGGAAGCCCGCGAAGCACTCCATGAACCGGGCGGCGACCTTCCGGTCCTGCTCGCCGAGCGAATCCCAGGCCGGGACCCAGCTCGGGCGGGGCGATAGCGCGGTCGAGCCGGGGAGCAGGCCCGCGGCTAGCTGCCGCCCGAAGATCTGCTCCCGCCAGGCATCCCAGCCCAGGTCGAACCTGCCGCGGTAGTGCTCGCGCCACCGTGGCGGCGGCTGGTGCGGTGAATGGCAGGCGCCGGTCGCGAAATACAGGAAGAACGGCCTGTCGGCGTCGACCGCCCGCAGGTCGGACAGGAACTCGATCGCGTGGTCGGCCAGGTCGTCGGTGAGGTGATAGCCGTCCCGCATCGACCCGAGCGCCCTGACCGAATGATTGTCGTGAAAGAGCGCGGGAGCGAACTGATGCGTTTCGCCGCCATGGAAGCCATACCAACGATCGAATCCGCGACCGAGCGGCCAGGTGGCGCGCGATGCCGCCATGTTCGTCTCGTCCTCTGGCGACAGGTGCCATTTGCCTACCGCGTACGTGGCGTACCCGGCGCCGCGCAGGATCTCGGACAGGTAGCCGTTCTCCCTGGGCGGTTTGCCCCAGTATCCGGGGTACCCGATCGCGAGGTCGGCCACCCGCCCCATCCCGCTGCGATGGTGGTTGCGCCCGGTCAGCAGGCACGCCCTCGTCGGCGAGCACAACGAGGTGGTGTGGAAGTTCGCGAGCCTGACCCCTTCGGCCGCGAGGCCGTCGAGCACCGGCGTCTCGATGTCCGACCCGTAGCAGCCGAGCTGCGCGTAGCCCACGTCATCAAGCACCACGAGGACCACATTCGGCGCCCCAGGCGGCGGTTCGGGCTCCGGCGGCCACCACGGCTCGGAGTCGCGCCAGTCCCGGCCGATGCGGCCGCCAAAGTCCTGTCCCACTTTGTCCCGTCCTTCCCGGTAACTTGGATACGTGGCGGAAGAGATCGCGGTACCTGAGACAGGACGCAATCTTAGAGAACTGGCCCGCTACGTCATTGGCCTGGCCATCGGTCTGCTTGTGCTGCTCCTGCTTGCCGGCCGGCGCGCGGAGCTAGTCGCCGCCTGGCAGCAGCTCAGCCACGTCGCCGTGGGCTGGGTAGTGGCCGCGGCAGCCGCCGAGACCGCCTCCCTCTGGCTGTTCGCGCTCCTGCAGCACCGGGCGCTGCGCTTGTCAGGATCGATGATCGCCTTGCCCGGCCTGTTCCTGCTGACTCTGGCCAACGATGCCATCGCCAATACCGTCCCCGGCGAGCCCGCGGTATCGAGCGCGTACCGTTACCGCTTCTACCGCCGCCGCGGCGCGACCGCCGCGGCGGCAGGCTGGACGATCTTTACGGTGCTGATCGCGCAGGCAATCGGCATGTCGCTGGTGCTGCTGGCCGGCGTGCTGGTGGCGCTCGCCGGAAGCTCGGGCGGCCAGCACACGGCTACGGCACTAGCCGGACTGGTCATCGTCGGTGGCGCGATGGCCGTCCTGGTCCGCCGAGACCTGGTGCTGCGGCTCGCGAGCGGGCTGGTCCGCGCTCTGCGGCGGGTCTCCGGCGGGCGGGCCGACAGCCTGGGCGTCAGGATCGAGGCGACGCTGGAGCGGATGCGCGAGATACCGCTGAGCCCGCGGTCGACCGCGGGGGTCGTGGCTCTGGCGGCCGGCGTATGGCTGTCCGATTTCGGCACCCTGCTGTGCGCCTTCCGCGCCGTGCACGCCGCGATCCCGCTGACCGGCGTGCTGCTCGCTTACGGCGTTGCCCAGGTCGCGGGAACGCTTCCGGTCGTGCCGGGCGGGATCGGCATCGTCGAGGGCAGCCTGGCGGTCATCCTGGTCGCCTACGGCGCCCACCGGGCCTCGGCGCTCTCGGCGGCCCTGGCCTTCCGCGCCGTTAGCTTCTGGCTAGCCGTCGCGATCGGCTGGATAGCCGTCGGCGTGATCGCGCGGCTGGCACGTCGGCCCAGCCGGGGTCCGGGCGATCCGGTGGCTGAGGCGCGCGCAGGCTGAGGCGCGCGCCGGCTGAGCCAGCGGCCCGGTCAGTCCGGCAGTTTCGCGAGCGACAGGAAGAAGCGGTCGATCTGCCGGATGGCGTCGAGGAACCGCTCGAACTCCAGCGGCTTGGTAACGAACGCATTGGCGTGCAGCGCGTAGCTCTGCGTGATGTCCTGTTCGGACTGCGAACTGGTCAGCACCACGACGGGGATGGAGTGCAGTTCGGTGTCAGATTTCAGCTCGGCGAGTACCTCAAGGCCGTTGCGGCGCGGCAGGTTCAGGTCGAGCAGGATCAGCGCTGGCCTCGGCGCGCTGGAGAAGCGATGCGTACGGCGCAGGAACTGCATGGCGAGCACCCCGTCGCCGACCACGTGCAGGCGGTCGCCGACATGCCGCTCCTCGAATGCCTCCCTGGTCATCAGCACGTCTCCGGCGTCGTCCTCCACAAGCAGGACGTCGACCGCCCGGGGCCCGGCTGCCGTGACCGATCCCTCGGCTCGGTCCACGCCGGGTAGCTCGGCTCGCATCATCGGGCCACACTCTCGCCTTGGTGCCGCACCTCACACCGTTCGTTCACGCAGTGACAGTCATCGATTGCCCGGTCAGGTTACACCTGCCAGCGGACCCAGCGTGGCTACCTTCTTAGGTGCCGGCAGGCTGGCCGCCGACCCGCCAAACCCTTCCTGCCGTGTTCGGAGAACCAACTGCGCTTGTCGCATCCGTGTTCGCGGCGAAATTCAAGCATTATCTAGGCAGGAGGGGAAAGTAAGGAGTGCCATGAGCGGCCGCGACCTGACAGCCGGCGGCCCGGCCGACGTTGTGCGAGGGCTGACGTCGGACGGGACGCCGCTGCTTGACGTGGCCGGCCTGAGTCATGCGGCGCTCCTGTATGACGGCGAGAATGCAGACCTCGAGGCGGTGGCCGCGGTCGCTAGCCGCGCGACGGACGCGGCCGCGCCGCTGCACGTGGTCGTCACCGCGCCGACGATGAACCGGGTCCGCGCCGCGGTCACGCGAGCGCCGCCGACGACCGTCCTGGCCGACATGGCCGACCTGGGCCGCAACCCGGCCAGGATCATCCCTTCCGCCCAGTCTTTCGCGGACGAGCACCCGGGCGAGCATGTGTACTGCCTCTGGGAGCCCGCATGGCCCGCGCGGTCAGCCGCCGAACTTCTCGAGGTGGCCAGGCACGAGGCCCTGTGCAACGTGGCGTTCGGCGGCCGCCCGATGACAATCGTGTGCCTGTACGACACGGCCCGGCTTCCGGCTGAGGTGATCAGCGATGCCGAGCGCACCCATCCCGTCGTCGTCGCCTCGGGCGCGCAGCACCCCAGCCCCGGCTACCTCGGCCCGGGCCGGTTCCCGCCGGGAGCCGATGACCCGCTGCCGCCGCCGGACCGGCACGCCGTGTCCGTTACCTTCGACGGTCGGCTAGGGCCGGTGCGCGAGTTCTGCGCCAGGCAGGCAGAGGCGGCCGGGCTGCCCGCGGCGCGCGTCAGCGACATGGTACTGGCGGTCAGCGAGATCGCCGCCAACGCACTCGGTCACGCGGCGGGCGGCGGGATCGTCCGCTCATGGTGCACTAACGACGAGATGGTGTGCCAGGTCGAAGATCGCGGGCACATCTCCGACCCGCTGGCCGGGCGGCGCAGGCAGCCCGCCGACGCCCGCGGCGGTCATGGTTTGTGGCTGGTCAACCGGGTATGCGACCTCGTCGAGCGACGGACGGGCCCGGCGGGAACGATCACCAGACTGCACATAAGGCGCACCGCCAGGGCGTGAGGGGGCACTCGGTGCTGGCGGCATCTGCTAGCCCTTTGCCTGGCGCCGCGACCGGCCTCGCGGTCATCCGGTTCGGCGCGGGCGGCGTTCCTGCAACTCCTCGGCGCTGCGGCGCAGCGCCTCCATCAGATCGGTTGCCACCGCTTCGTCGGCCGGGGCGCCCTCCGTGATGATCTCCTCGCCGCGGCTGCTTGCGCGCGATGAGATCCTCGACTCGCTCACGGTAGCTATCTGGTATTCCGGGATTCCAGCCCACGGTCATCGACTCGATCAGCTGCTTCGCGATGGTCAGCTCGCGCGGCTGCACGCTTCTCCGGCCGGCAGGCCGTCGATCTCCTCGTGCGGGTCGCGTACCTCGTCGGCGAAGTACATGGTCTGCAGCGCCAGCACATCGCTGTCCGGCCTGATCGCGGCCAAGGTACTGCTTCCGTGCAGCACGAACGTCGCGATCCCTGCCCGGCCGGTCTCCGCCATCGCGCCGGTGCAGCAGCGCATAGGCGCGCGCGGCGCTGGCTCGCTCTGGGCCCGAGGTAGTAGGTCTTCTGGTAGTAGATGGGATCGATCTCGGCCAGGTCGACGAAGTCGGAGATCTCGATCGTGCGTGACCTGCCGGGCTCGACGGCCTCGAGCTCGGCGTCAGTGACCAGGACATAGTCGCCCTTGTCGACCTCGTGCCCGCGCACGATATCCGCCAGCTTGACCTCGCGGCCCGTGCTCTCGTTGACCCGCTTGTAGCTGATCCGGTCCGACGTGCCCGCTTGGAACTGGTTGAAGTGGACGGTCTTGTCCTCGGTGGCGCCGTAGAGGCGCCACGGGCACGTTGACGAGCCCGAAGGCCACGGCGCCCGTCCAGATAGACCGTGCCATGCACCTCCCGATCCTACTGACTGCTACCCGCTCAGCGATCCCTGGCATCCGGCTGACCCGCATTGCGGCTGGTGAACCGGCTGCCCATCTATGCCCGTTAACTATAGCGGGGCATACTTGCCTTAAGGGCGGGTCGGGTCTGGCGGGTCGGATAAGGCGCAGCGGAGGTGTGGCTGGTGAAGTGCAGGTAGCCCGCCGACTTCGCCGGCGGCGCATGGTTGCTCGGCTCTGCGGCCTGGCCCTTGTCAGGTGTCCGGATGTGTCGCGCCGCAATTCACGTACGTGACCGACTCCTCGGCGAAGGCCTACTTCAAGGTCCCGAACCACTGGCACAAGATCGACGATAACTCGCTGGCCACCCAGCTGAAGAGCAGCGGTTTCACCACGGGAACCGGGATCTGGGACGTCGGCTTCGACGCGGACGGAATGCCGTCGGCAACCCATGTGCTCAGCGCCTCGGTCACGAGGCCATTCGTGCTGGCCCTCGTCGCGCCCGCTCAGCCCGGCGGCCAGCAACGCGATGTCCTACAACCTGCTGCGGGACTTCATCCTGCCGGTCACCTCGACCAGCCGGCAGACCGCGGCCAAGAGCGGCTTCCCGCTGCAAGAAGTTCCAGTTGCTCAGCGACAGCGTCATCACGCCGGGAAGCGGCGTTCACGGCATCCGCGAGGTCTACAGCTACACCTATCCGGACGGCCCACTGACACCTTCGACCAGGTGGCGCTCACCAATTCCAACTCCACGATGGTCTACCTGCTGCTGGTGCACTGCCTGTCGACCTGTTACAGCAAGAACACCAGCGCGATCGACACGGTCATGACAGTCATTCACCGTCGGGAGTCCGTGATGCGAAGGCAAGGCCGCTGGCCGAGATGCCCGAGGGACTGCGCCCGCCAGACGCCGTGACCGGGCCAGATGAACCGGCCGACCCGCAAGCGCCTGTCGCTATGGGACCGGATCAAGCTACTGGTCCTGCTCGTGCTCGCTCTGGTGGGTGCTGGTGTGGTCAGCCATGGCGAACGCACCGTCGATCAGCTTCAACGATGCGCTGCGAATCGAGGCTCAGGTCTGGCGCGTGGGTATCGTTCTCCTCGGCCTGGAGGCATTGCGCCAGATCCATTTCCTGATCAGCGAGCACTGGCGCGGCTACCACCGCTTCTGGACGGTCAGGATTCTTCGGCGGAATCGAGCGGCTCACGCCACCGCAGGCTGTCGAACTGGACGAGGTTCAGGCTCTGGCGGCTATTCCTGATCGTCTTCTGGATCGCCGTCATCGCGCTGGTCCTCGGCAAGATAGGCCAGACCTCGCCGATACTCGCGCTGATCCAGGCGCCCGCGAAGCTGTGGCACTATCTGCCATTCGTTATCCAGATTGTCTTCACGCTGCTCTTCGTCGTCCTCCAGTTCGTCGCGCTGTTCTGGTTCCTGTCCCGCGGCGGCGTTGACGTCTACTTCCCCGACGACATCAAGACGCGGTTCGCCGATGTCTGGGGCCAGGACCACGTGCTCGAGCGGGTCAAGGAGAACATCGTCTTCCTGGAGAACCCCGAGCAGATCGAGGCCAGGGGCGGCTACGTCCCTGGCGGCCTGCTGCTGTGGGGGCCGCCAGGCACCGGCAAGACGCTGATGGCGGAGGCCGTTGCTGGGGAGACTGGCAAGCCGTACGTCTTCGTCGATCCCGGCGCCTTCATCAACATGTTCATGGGCGTCGGCGTGCTCAAGGTCAAGGGCCTGTTCAGGAAGCTTCGCCGGCTCGCGCTGCGGTACGGCGGCGTGATCGTGTTCTTCGACGAAGCGGACTCGCTCGGCAACCGAGGCGCGCTCTCCCAGGGCGGCGGGCAGGGCTTCCCGCGCTTCTCGGCGCCCGCGGCGTTCGGCCGGTCCGGCTGCCACGGGTTCTCTTACCTGTCCCGCGACATGCAATGGCAACTGGCCCGCCAGGCCATGGCCAGCGCGCCGCCTGAGGAGACGCAAAGTCGACGCAGCAAGCAGATCGTCGGCGGGATGATGGGCGGCGGCGGCGGAGGCGGCGGGATGGGAACGCTGCAGGCGCTGCTGACCGAGCTATCCGGGCTGAAGAAGCCGCGCGGCTTCATGAACCGTCATGTCAGGCGGATCTTCGGGATGCGCCCGAAGCCGCCGCCCAAGTACCGGATGCTCGTGATGATGGCGACCAACCTGCCCGAGGCGCTGGACGAGGCGCTGCTGAGGCCAGGCCGGATCGACCGGATCTACAAGGTCGGCTACCCGTCCAAGGTGGGGCGGGTCAGGACCTACGAGGGCTACCTGGCCAAGGTGCGGCATGAGCTCACCGCGGAGCAGATCGACAAGCTGGCCGTGATCACCCCCTACGCCACCGGCGCGACGATCAAGGACATGGTCAACGAGGCGCTGATCACGGCCATCCGCGACGGGCGCGACGTGATCACGTGGAAGGACATCATCAGGGCCAAGCAGCTGAAGGACCTGGGGCCCCCGCAGGACGTGGAGTACATCGAACGGGAGCGGCACGCGGTCGCGATCCACGAGGCGTGCCACGCGGTGGTCGCCTACCGCACCCGCCAGCACATGGACATCGACATCGCCACGATCGAGAAGGGCGCCGACTACCTCGGCATGGTGGCCAGCATCCCGCCGGAGGACCAGTTCACCCAGTGGCGCAGCGAGTTCGAGACCGACATCCTCGTCTCGCTGGCCTCGCTCGCCGGCGAGCGGATGTTCTTCGACAGCGACAGCTCCTCGGGAGTCTCCGGCGACCTAGAGTCCGCGACCACGGTCGCCTCGTTCATGGAGGGCTTCTGGGGCATGGGCTCGACGGTCTCGTCGTACTCGACCGCTCGGCGGCTCGAGGTGGGCGCTCCAGGCGGCGGGCAGGGCGGCCGGAAGAAGAAAGGCCAGGACCCCGAGGCTGAGATGCGCCACGCGCTGGCCGACCGGATCGAAGATAACCTGACCACGCTGCTCAGCAGGGTCGAGGAGATCATCAGGGAGAACCGGCGGCAGATCCTCTGCCTGGCGCACGCGCTCGAGACGCACAAGACCCTGACCGGTGACGATGTGATCGCGGTCATCGACTGCACGGAGGGCCCGCTGGTCGACGGCAGGCCCTACGCCGACGCGGAGTTCCTGGGCCAGCTAGAGGATTATCACGCCGGCGCGGCCGCCGCGCACCGCGCGCACAGCACGGTGCCATTGGCGATGCCCCCTGCCCGTCTCATCGCCGTCCCGTCGGCCGCATCGGCGGCGACTGCCACCCTGGACCCGACCGGTTAGCCGCTAGCACCCGGTCGTGTCAGGCGCTTCCCGGCACGACGAGCCCGGACTCGTAGGCGGCCACTACCGCCTGAGTGCGGTCGCGCAGGCCCAGCTTGCCAAGGATGCGGCTCACGTGGGTCTTGATTGTTTCCTCGGTGACCACCAGCCGGCCGGCGATCTCGGGGTTGGACAGCCCTTCCGCGATCAGCCGGAGCACCTCGGTTTCCCGCGGGGTCAGCGAGACCAGCCCGGGCGATTGCTGCGAGCCTGCGAAGCGGGGTCGCTGGCGGGCGAACTCACCGATGAGCCTGCGGGTCACCGACGGGGCGAGCAGTGCGTCACCAGCGGCGATCACGCGCACGGCGTCGAAGAGCCGTTCCGCGGTGACGTCCTTGAGCAGGAAGCCGCTGGCGCCGACCCGCAGCGCGTCGTAAACGTACTCGTCCAGGTCGAACGTGGTCAGGATGAGCACGCGCGGTCCGACCTCTGCGCTGGTCAGCATCCTCGTGGCTTCGATGCCGTCCATGACCGGCATCCGGATGTCCATGAGGACGACATCCGGATGCCGTTCCCGGCAGATCCGTACCGCTTCCGCGCCATCACCAGCGGTGCCGAGCACCGCGAGGTCCGGCTGAGTGTCCAGCAGCGCGGCGAACCCCGCCCGCACCACCTCGTGATCGTCGGCGACGATGATGCCAATCGTCATGCCGCTCCCGCCAGGACATCTGACGCCTTCGCCGGCAACTCCGCCTCCACGCAGAATCCGCCGCCGGGTGCGTTCCCGGCTCGCAACGAACCGCCCGCCGTCGCGGCCCGCTCCCGCATGCCCAGCAGGCCATGACCGGCAGCCGGACCAGCGGTGGCCGCGGCACGCGGCGAGCCGGGGCCGTTGTCGCGGATCCGCAGCCGCAGTAGATCGTCGGCATAGCGCAATTCGACGTCTACGGCCGCTCCCGGCGCGTGCCTGCGGGCGTTGGTAAGGGCCTCCTGCACGATCCGGTAGGCGGCCAGCTCCACGCCTGGGTCCAAGCGGGCCAC
Organism: uncultured Actinomycetota bacterium; assembly: GCA_963720595.1. Lineage (GTDB taxonomy): Bacteria > Actinomycetota > Actinomycetes > Streptosporangiales > Streptosporangiaceae > Chersky-822. The sequence goes on from CAVRFY010000003.1 coordinate 905,641, forward strand.
CCGGCCGGACACGATGAGCCTGGCCGCACTGCCTGACACGTCCCGCGCCTCGTCCACCAGGTCACCCAGGTCCGGCAGCCCGGGCTGAGGACGGCGGTCCGCTTCCGCCCGGCTGGCGGCTTCCTGGTCGGCGAGCTCCTCAACGTCGGCGGCCGCTTTCGCATCCTCGCGGAGCACGCCGAGCAGCCGCCTCATCTCCGTCAGGCCGGCCCGGGCGGTGTCACCGATCGCGGCGAAACGCTGCTTGCCCGCGTCGGTCAGCCCCGGCGTGGTCAGCCTGGCGGTCTCCGCCTGCACCGCGATCATCGAGATGTGGTGCGCGACGACGTCGTGCATCTCGCGGGCGATCCGTGCTCGCTCGCCGCGGGCCAGGTGCTCGGCCAGCACCCCCTCAGTGAGCTCGCGCACGGCGCTGTGGGCGCGGCTCTCCTCGCGCGCCCGGCGCACCATCCCGGCGAGCGATGCCACCGGGATCAGCGCGGCCAGCAGCACGGCCAGCACCCGAGTCTCACTGCCCGCACCAGCCAGGCCGGACGCCCGCACGGCCCCAGCTGGAGCCGGCGCGGCCACGGCCGCCAGCGCGATGCCGATGAACGGAACGGCCAGCGCGACGGCGAGCAGCGTCGAACCACCGCGCGCCAGCCGGTACGCGACGATCAGCAGCGCGGCTGCGCCTGCGACAGTCGCCAGCTCGAACAAGATCAGCGACAGCACTGCCGCCACCAAGACCGCCGCGGCTGCGGGGACTGGCCTGAGCAGCACCGCGGGAACGGTGACCAGCAGGCAGAACGCGCACATCAGCAGCGCCGTCGGCGTGCTCACGCCGGTATGGCTGACCGCAGCCGCGGTCAGCCCGGCACGCACGGTCGACCCGGCCGAGAGCCTGGCGGCAAGCTCGGCCAGTGCCACCAGCCCGAGCAGCGCCCCTGCCGCCAGCTGGCGCTTGTCCATGCCATCATTGTCGCCGCTGGTCGGCGTTGTCGCATCGCTCGCGCCCGTGGTCCGTCGGTCCCCCGCGTGAGGGACGTCGCCGGTGCCGAAGACGGCACCATGGCGTGACGACGACGGCACTACGGCTTCCCTAGCGTTCACCACATGGAAGCAACGATCGAAGTAACCGGCCTGCGCAAGCGGTTCGGGTCCACGCTGGCCCTGGATGGGATGACCTTCGTGGTCGCCCCCGGCCAGGTGACCGGATTCGTCGGCCCGAACGGCGCCGGCAAGTCCACGACGATGCGGGTGATCCTCGGCCTGGACGCCGCCGATGCCGGCACCGCGCTCATCGGCGGCCAGCCCTACGCGAAACTGCGCCGCGCGCTCAGTCACGTCGGGTCGCTGCTCGATGCCGCCGCGCTGCAGCCGAGCCGGTCGGCCCGCAACCACCTGCTCTGGCTGGCCCATTCGCAGGGTCTCGGCGCCAAGCGGGTCGACGAAGTGATCGAGCAGGCCGGCCTCGCCTCGGCGGCCAGGCGGCGGGCCGGCGGATACTCGCTTGGCATGCGGCAACGGCTCGGCATCGCCGCGGCACTGCTCGGCGACCCGCCTGTGCTGCTGTTCGACGAACCATTCAACGGCATGGACCCCGAAGGCATCGTCTGGATGCGCGGCTTCCTGAGGGTGCTGGCCGCAGAGGGCAGGGCGGTGCTTGTGTCCAGCCATCTGATGAGCGAACTCGAGGACACCGCCGACCATCTTGTCGTGGTTGGCCGCGGCGCGGTGATCGCCGACGCGAGCGTCGCTGAGCTGATCGCCAATGCCTCCGCCGACCGGGTGACGGTGCGCACGTCGGCGCGCGACGAGGCGATCACCGTGCTGGCGCGGGCCGGGGCCGAGGTGGCCGCGACCGGCCAGGGAGTGCTGACCGTGTCAGGTCTGTTGCCCGAGCGGATCATCGCGCTGCTGTCCGAGCACGCCATCGCGTTCACCGAACTGTCTGCTCACCGGGCGAGCCTGGAGGAGGCCTACATGGAGCTGACGAGGGACGCGGTCGACTTCCGTGCGGAGGTTGCGAGATGAGCGTGATCACGCCGTACCGGCCGCAGGTGAGCTCGAGGCACGATGGCTTCGCCCAGGTGCTGCGGGCGGAGTGGACGAAGTTCCGCACCGTGCGCGGCTGGGTCATCGGCATGGTCGTCGGGGCCCTGCTCATCGTGGGCCTCGGCGTGCTCACAGGATCTAACAGCCATTGCGGTTTCGCCCAGGTGACCGCGCAGAACCCGAACCCCGTGATCATGGCGTGCCCGGCACCGCCGGCCTGCCCGGACGGGGAATGGGTGAGTGACAGCTTCTACTTCGTGCACCGGCCGATGGCGGCAAACGGCAGCATCACGGTCCGGGTCACGTCGCTGACCGGGCGGTACTCCGCGCATGGCGGCAGGGCGGCCGGGTCGAATCCGCTCGCTGGCATGAGGTCAGGCCTGCAGGCGTGGTCGAAAGGCGGGATCATCATCAAGGCGAGCACGGCGCAGGGATCGGCATACGCGGCGATGATGGTGACCGGCCGCCACGGCGTGCGGATGCAGTGGAACTTCACCCATGACGCGGCGGGCCTGACGGGCAAGGTGTCCGCGGCGTCGCCGCGCTGGCTGCGGCTGATCAGAGCCGGCGACGTCATCAAGGGTTACGACTCGGCCGACGGCAGTCACTGGACGCTCGTGGGCACGGCGAGGCTAGCCCACCTTCCGGCCATCGCCCAGGCGGGCCTGTTCGCCGCCACTCCCGGGCACTCGGTGACCTCGACGTCGCTGGGCGGGTCGTCATCGGCTGGCGGCCCTGCCCTCGCCACCGCAGCCATCGACACCATCAGCCGGGGTGGCACGTGGCCGGCCTGCGAGTGGACCGGCTCGGCCATCCAGCGGTCCGCGGACGAAGCACTTCCCGCCTCGGCGCAGGGCTTCACGCAGTCCGGCAACCGATTCGCCGTGTCCGGATCAGGCGATATCGCCCCGGCGGTGGATGCCGGTGGCGGACGCAGCGTCCAGCAAGCCCTGGGGGGCGTCTTCGCCGGGCTGATCGCCATGGTGGTGGTCGGCGTGATGTTCATGACGGCGGAATACCGACGCGGGATGATCCGCACCACCTTCACCGCAAGCCCGCGGCGGGGCCGCGTGCTGGCCGCCAAAGCTATCGTGCTCGGGGCGGTCACATTCGTCACCGGGCTGATCGCGACGGCAATCGCGATCCCGCTCGGCGAGCACCTGCTGCGCCAGAACGGCAACCCGGTCGCCCCGCTGCCGGCGCTTACCCTGCTGCGGATCGAGCTTGGCACCGCCGCTCTGCTCGCCGTCGCTGCCGTGCTCGCGCTCGCCGTCGGCACGCTACTGCGGCGCAGCGCTGCCGCGGTGACCGCGGTGATCGCTGGCATCGTGGTGCCGTACCTGCTGGCTATCCTGTCGGGAGTGCTGCCGCTTGGTGCCGAGATGTGGCTGGTCCGGGTAACCCCGGCGGCTGCGTTCGCGATCCAGCAGAGCAGCCCGGCGTACTCACAGGTCGACACCACATATGCGCCGGCCGACGGGTACTTCCCGCTCCCGCCATGGGCCGGGTTTGCCGTGCTGTGCGGCTGGGCGGCGCTCGGCCTGGCGCTGGCGGCATACGTACTGCGCCGGAGGGACGCGTGACGGCCACGGCGGCCAGCCGCGGCGCCGTCACGGCCGAGGCGTGGTGGTCAGGACACCGCGAAGCGCTGCATGCGGAATGGACCAAACTGCGTACGATGCCCGGACCCGGCTGGCTGCTGCTCGCAGCGATCGCATTGACCGCTGCGGTGGGCGCGCTCGCGGCTCACGCGATCACCTGCCCGGGCGGCGGCTGCCAGGTCGACCCCGCGAAGGTCAGCCTCACCGGCATCTATCTCAGCCAGGCCATTGTCGCGATCGTGGCGGTGACCTCGGTCAGCGGCGAGTACAGCACCGGGATGATCCGGGTGACCCTGACGGCCGTCCCGCGCCGGTGGCGGGTCCTGGCCGCGAAGGCCGCCGTGATCGGCGCGGCGACCCTGGTGGCCGGGGCGGTCGCGGTGCTGGCTTCGTTGCTGGCCGGGCGGCTGCTGCTGTACGGGAACGGAATCAGCCCGGCGCACGGGTACGAGCCCTTGTCGCTGGGCACCTGGCCCGTGCTGCGCGCCGCTGGCGGCTCGGCGCTCTACCTGACGCTGATCGCGCTGATCGGCATCGGCATCAGCGCCGCGGTCAGGGACTCCGCGACATCGATCGCGGTGGTGCTCGGCCTGCTGTACCTTTTCCCGATCATCACCGGCCTCGTCAGCAACCCGCATTTGCAACGGCATCTGAATCAGATCAGCCCGATGACGGCCGGGCTCTATATCCAAGCCACCACGAACCTGAGGTCCCTGCCGCTCACCCCCTGGCAGGGACTGGGCGTACTCGCCGCCTGGGCGGCCGGCGCACTGCTAGCGGGAGGCCTGCTGCTATGCCGGCGCGACGCCTGAGATGGCGGCTGCCGGCGGCTCCACCGGTTATCGCGGGCAGCATTCGCTGGCAGGTCGCCGGAGCCGGATCCAGGTGGCGCGTGCGACCGCAACCGCCTGTCCGCCGGCCGTGAATAGCGCGGAGCCTGCCATGATCTTGCGGCCCTCTGTCGCTAGCCGCCAGCCGACTACGACATGTGGCTCGCCCGCCGTGACAGGGCCGAGCAGCCGGGCCGACAGCCGGCCAAGCACGTACGGCTGGCAATTGAATGAGTCTCCCGCGGCGCCGATGCCTCCCGCACAGTCGAGCGCTGCCCACAAGAACTCGGGCCGGATGGTGCCGTCTGAATGCGCGAGCCCGGGGCTGGGGTGCCAGACATCAGCGGACAGGTCCCGGCCCGCGACCCGTCCGACAATGATGCGCAGCCCGTCCCCAGGTCTGCGGTCTGGCCCGCACACGAAGCAGGTCGGAAAGGGATGCTCTGACGGGAAGAAGCGCAGGCGGCTGCTCGCCCCAGCGGCCCTGGCCACCTGGATCGAGACCGGGCTGGGAGGATCCGTTGCCACACCGCCCGGCACACGAACGCCCTCAGCGACGAGATCGGGACCGTCCAGCACGCGGACCGAACCGTCGTCGCCGCGTTCGACGGCCAGGTCCGTCGCCAGCGGAGCAGGTCGCCGCAGAGTGACCTCGGCGGGCCCGTCGACGTGGGCGGCGATGAGTCCGCACAGGTAGCCGCCGTTGCCGGCCTCTGGCGGACCGCTGAAACGTGGCGCAATGACGATCGCCGCCGTCACGTTTGTGCCAGCAGCTTCTTGACGGCGACGACGCCTGCGATGGCCTGGTCGTCGTCCGGTGATTGCGGGATGAGGTTGAATTCGGTGCAGCCAGCGTCGGCGTAGGGAGCGAGGAACTCGGCTACGTCCTCGGCGGTGCCGTAGGGGCAGTAGCGCTCGAACCGCTCGAACGGGAGCTGGTAGAAGGCCTGCATCGCCGGGGCCAGGCAGGCGCGAGCAGCCTGTTTCGAGTCCGCGAGACCACACCACACTTGCATGGCGTGCCGGGCTGGCGGGGCGGGCCGGCGCGTCGGCCGCCTCCGTCGCCGCCAGTTCGACGGCCTGGGCGAATCGCCGCGGCGAGTTCCAGATGCCCAGCCAGCCGTCACCGAGCCGACCCGCCCGCCTGATCGCGGCGTCGGAACGGCCGCCGATGATGATGGGAATGGCGGCGGCCGGTGCCGGTGCGATGACCGCGTCCTCGAGGTCGAAGAACTGGCCGTGGAAGGTGACCGGCTCGCCGGTCAGGAGCTGACGCACGATGGTGAGGCTTTCGTTCATCCGCAGGCCCCTGGTTGCCGGGTCGACGCCGCAGATCGAGACTTCGTGGCGATCCTCGCCACCGACGCCGACGCCGAAGACAAGCCGTCCGGGAGCGATCCGGTCGATGTCGGCGAGCTGCCTGGCCACATGGACGGGATGGCGCAGCGGCAGCAGGTACACGCCGGTATGGACCGGCAGCGTCGGATGGAGCATCGCAAGCGCGGTGGCCTGCAGGAGCCCGTCGAACCCAATGCCCGCAAGGAAGCTCACATGATCCCCGCAGCAAACATGGTCGATGCCCGCGTCACTCAGCTGCCCCAGGAACACCCTGGCAGCCTCGGGGCTCTGCTCGAGCATTCCGAACGGCGGAAACACGCCAACCCGGGCCGACGTGTCCCTGGGTCGCGTGTCCTCCGTTGCGGTGGCTGGGCCGATCGCCGAACGGCTGCTCATGTCGTCTTCCCCCATTCGTCTTGTGCGCTCCGTCGGTGCCGAGCCCGCGGAAGCATGCCATCTCTCGACGCTACGATCGCCCGGCTCCTGCGGACAATCGGGTGAACTACGGCCACCCGCGTGACGGTGCCTTGCCGGGGCGGCCTCGCGCGTCGTGGGTATCGGGCGATCTACCTAGGCGCTCCAGGGCGAAGCCGACGCTCGGTCACCCACGCCGCGATCTGGGCACGCGAATGCACCTCCAGCTTGCGCCGGATGTTCTCGACATGTGCTTCCGCTGTCCGCGGCGCCACGGACAGGCGAGTCGCGATCGACTGGTTGGTCAGCCCCTCGGCTACCAGTTCGGCCACCTGAAGCTCACGGGGGGTCAGCCGCGGCACCGAGCCCACGGCCTCGTTGAGGAAGCCGAGCATGGCCGCCAGGACCCCGGTCCAGTCGCCGTGGTAGAAGAGATGGCTGGAACCAGGCAGCGGGATCAGCCTGGCCCCCGGAATGAGCGCGGCTACCTCCCGGCCCAGCTCGAAACGCGTGGCCTGGTCCGCCTCGCGGTGCAGCACCGCCGTGCGCGCCTTGATCGTTGGGAGCAACCCGCGGATGTCGGTGTTGTAGTAGGCCTCGAGAATCCCGCTTGCCACGGCCGCCGAGGCACTCGCCCGCTGAAACCGCAAGAGCGCTTCGACCTCGCCGGGGGTGGGATCGGGGACGAAAATGCCGGTCAGGACCTTCGACCCCAGGCCCCAATGTGCCCGCGCCAGCGCCACGATCGATTCCCTGATCTCCGCAGGCGCCAGATCGCCGCCCGTTGCGCACATGCCGTACAGCACGAGCGCCTGGACGCGATCAGGGAACCTCGCCGCGATCGCCGCCGCTAGCTGGCCGCCCTGCGAAGCACCGAACAAGGAGAATTGGTCGGCGCGCACAGCATCGGCCACTGCCAGCGCCGCGGCCACCTGCCCGTCAAGCGACAGGTCCGTCACTTCCCGGTCGGACAGACCGCACCCGGGCTTGTCATAGCGAATCACTGTAAACCGCTCGGCCAGACGTTCCATGAAGCTGGCGAAGGCGAATAGCTCCAGTTGCCCGCGCAGATGGGTAACCCAGCCCGAGTCGCACAACAGGTGCGGACCGGCCCCCATCGTCGAGTAGGCGATGCGGCCGGTGGCCGTGGTGCAGTACCTGATCGTCGGCGTCACCTGTACAGGCTGGCACACTGCCTCGGCATACTTGCTTCTCGATGCCCTTGCCGGGGCGCCGGATCGGCGGGCGGAGGCCAGCGATGAGTGACACGACGCTCTTCACCAACGGCTTGTTCCTCGACGTCGACGCCGCCACCTACCTGGAGGGCGACCTGCTGGTCGACGACGGGATCGTGACCGGGACCGGGCCCGGCCTGCACGCGCCTGCCGATGCGCGGCGAGTCGACCTTGGCGGAACCTACGTCCTGCCCGGCCTCATCGACTGCCACGTCCACATCATGGCCAACACCGCCGACCTGGCCGACCTGGTCAGATGGCCGGTCACCTACAACGCGCACCGGACCGCCCGGCTGCTCGGGGAGATGCTGGACCGCGGGTTCACGACCGTCCGCGACATGGCCGGCGGCGACTACGGCACCTGGCGAGCGCTTGAGGAAGGCGTGATCCGCGGCCCTCGCCTCTTCTACGCCGGGCGGGCACTGAGTCAGACCGGCGGGCATGGCGATCACCGCGGGCCCGGCGAGCACTTCCTCGACACCCACCCCGGATGCTGCGAGCTTGCCACCGTCGTCGATGGCGTGGACGCGGTACGCAAGGCGGCCCGCGACGAACTGCGCCGCGGCGCCCACCACGTCAAGGTGATGGCGGGTGGCGGCGTCGCCTCGCCAACCGACCGGATCGACTCCACCCAGTTCTCCGTCGAAGAACTCGAGGCTGCCGTGCAGGAGGCTGCCGCGGCGAACCGGTACGTCGCCGCGCACGCGTACACGCCCGAGTCCATGACGCGGGCGCTGCACGCGGGCGTCAGGACCATTGAGCACGGCAACCTCCTCGATGCCGCCACCGCCAAGATCTTCCGCGATACGCGCGCGTACCTGGTCATGAACCTGGTGACCTATTGGGCACTGCGAACCGAGGGCCGCGAGCACGGCCTGCCGGCAGCGTCGTGGCACAAGGTCGGCGAGGTGCTCGACGGCGGGCTGCACGCCCTGGAACTAGCCCATGCCAGCGGCATCCCGATCGGCTACGGAACCGACCTGCTTGGCGGGATGCATCGGCATCAGAGCGAGGAGTTCGTCATCCGCTCCGAGGTCCAGGCGCCGATTGACGTCATCCGGTCGGCCACGGTGGTGGGCGCCGAGATTGTCGGCCTGCCGGGCAAGCTCGGCACCCTGGCGCCAGGAGCATTCGCCGACCTGGTCGCTATGACGCGCGATCCGCTTGCTGACATCGCCGCCCTGGCCGACCCGACCGCGATCGCCTACGTCGTCAAGGGCGGCGAAGTCGCGCGGTCTCACTAGCCCCATTGGCCTGGCTGGTAGTCGCCGGCGGGCTGCCGGATGATGACGTTCATGCGGTTGTAGGTGTTGATCAGGGCGATGAGCGACACGAGCGCGGCGAGCTGGTCGTCGTCGTAGTGCTTGGCCACATGTGACCACGCCTCGTCGGTGACACCGCCGGCGCCATCGGCGATCCGGGTGCCCTGCTCGGTGAGTTCCAGGGCAGCCCGCTCGGCCTCGGTGAAGACCTTCGCCTCCCGCCACGCCGCGACGAGGTTAAGCCGAGCGGAGGTCTCCCCGGCATGCTCGGCATCCTTGGTGTGCATGTCGGTGCACATCGAGCAGCCGTTGATCTGGCTGGCCAGGATCTTCACCAGTTCCTGCGTAGCGGCCGGCAGGGTCGAGTTGGACACGACCGCGCCCGCGGAGTTGATGTGGTTCGCGAACTTCGCGGTCACGGCGTTGCCGTAAAAGTTGAATCGGGCGTCCATCGTGATCTCCTCGCCGTGCTTGCGAGTTGCACCCCACTGACCCGCCGGACCGGCCAGATGTGACGTCCGTGTGACGATGACTGCGTTCTTATGCCGACGGGAGTACGGCGACAGCCTCGATGGAGATGAGCAGGCCGTGTGGCAACGCCACGTTGGCTGGCGCGGAGCGAGCTGGCGGTGGGTCGGGCATGAAGCGTGCGTAGATCGCATTAATGGCCGCGAAATCCTCGACGTTGGCGTAGAAGATGGTGGTCTTGACGATGGCCGACAGTGATGCCCCGGCGGCGGTCAGGATTACATCGAGGTTGCGCAGCGCCAACTCGGTCTGCGCCTCGATGCCATCACCGGGCAGGCCGGTAGCCGGATCGATACCAGCCGTGCCGGAGCAGAATACGAAGCCGCCGGCGACGATGGCCTGGCTGTAGGGCCCGAGCGCAGCGGGCGCAGCGTCGCTGGAGATTGCCTTCCTGGTCATGGCGTTGCCTTTCGTTGGATTGGGCCGAGACTACGACCAGCAGCGCTATCGAAGAGTGAAAGGGTCGAGTTGGAGACGACCGCGCCCGCGGAGTTGATGTACTTCGCGAACCTCACCCGCTGTCCCGGGTTGACCAGGCGCAGCCGCCCTGCGAGATCCGCGGCGGTGAAGGCTGCCTGGATGTCTTCGGGCCCTTCGCTGAAATGCGACCAGCCTCTGACGTGCAAGGGGACGGTCCATTCCGCGCCGAGGAGACGGGCTGCGATCGCGGCGTCCGAGCTGGTCAGGGTCAGCGGCGCACCATCGAACAGCGATGTACGCGCGGCGCCGGCGAACAGCAGCGCCACGTCGACGTCCTTCATGCGGTTCGCAATTAGCTGGACGAGCTCGAGGGAGGCGTTGTCGCCGCTGACGTAGACGGTTGGCAAGTCAGGTCCCTCGAGCACGAAACCGGTTACCTCGCCGAGCACGGCCTCGCAGCCTTCTGGCCCGTGTCGAGCCGGCACCGCAGTGATGACAAGTTCGCCGCCCTCGGGCCGCCGGATTCCGATGCTCTCCCAACTGGAAAGCGGGCGTGCCGCCCCCTTGAGCCGCGCCGCCGCGCTGGGTGTGGTGAGGATCAGCGGAAATCGGCTGAGAGCCGCGCGCCCGGCGGGGTCGAGGTTGTCGTCGTGCTGATCATGGGAGAGCAACACCACGTCGATGGGCCCGACATCATCGAGGCTGACTGCCGGGCCCTCCGTCTTCGTCAACGGTCTGCCCGGCGTCGTCTCGTGGATGCCGGCCGGACTGAAAGTTGGGTCGGTGAGCAGGCGCAGCCCGCCGATCTCGAGCACGGCGGTGGGCCCCCCGACCACCTGGACGCTAAGGCTGCCTGCGGTCAGATCGCGAGGGGCTCCGGACATCGCTAGGCCGCCGGTGGTGCGAAGAATTCGAGCGCGATCCCGTCGGGATCGCGGAAGGACAGCCCGGATCCGTAGTGAGCGTCGATGATGCCGCCGTGCGTGACGCCGAGCTCATCGAGCCGGGTGGCCCACTTCTCGAGCTCGTCTCGATCGCCGCAGCCGAAGGACACATGGTCCAGTCCGGCGCCGTGCTCGTCGAAGCTCTGCTCCGCGGATCGGGTGTGCAGGTGCAGGCCGAACAGCTGGCCACCGCCCAGCGCGAACACGGTGTGGTGCAGTTGCGCGGACGGCACGGCCTCGTCGAGAACGGGCGATGAGCCGAACAGCTCGCTGTACCACCGCACGCTTCGCTCGAGGTCGGTGACGGTCAAGGCGATGTGCGCTAGTCCTGGAAATGCGGGCATAACTACCTCCTAGAGAGCTGACTTCGTGAACTTGGTGGATGTGGTTTGGTCCGGGCGCTGCCACACGGCGCCGCGTCGTTCGTATTCGATCTCGGCTTCCACCGCGGACGCTTCGTGCGTGCCGATCCTGGTGGCGATGAGGTGAAGAGCAAGGTCGAGTCCTGAGGTCACCCCAGCGGAGCTCACGATGTCGCCGTCGTCCACGACGCGGGCGTCGGTAGGCAACGCACCGAATTCGCCCAACCGCGCCAGCACGCTGTGATGCGTAGTCGCCTGCCGGTTGACGAGCAGACCGGCGGCTCCCAGCAGCAGCGTCCCGGAGCACACCGAAGCGAGGACGACATCGGTGCCGCGCTGCTGCTTGAGATTTCGCAGCAGACGAGGCAACGAGCCCTGCTCGATCTCGGCCCGCACACCCGGCCCGGCGCGGCGCGCACCGCCGCCTGGAACGATGATCACGTCGGGCACGTCGGGCGTCCACAGCGGCAGGTCGCTGAACCGAATGCCGTTCGCACCAGTGACGGTGCGCTGACCGGTTGCGGTGACGAGCGAGACCTCTATGTCGGCGATCCGGCTGCCGTGGCTGAGCACCTCGTACGGCCCGAGTGAATCCAGCTCGTCGAATCCGTCGAACACCAGGATTTGGACTCTCATGAGGGCTTCCTCTCCGCTGCGGGCCGATCTGGTGCTTCCAGCATCCGGCATGTGGCCGCGAACCGACAGTGGCAAGAATGCCTATGTGCGATAGAATCTCGCCATGACTCGTGCAGTGCAGACCATCGCCGTGCTGGCACTCGACGGAGTCGTAGGATTCGACCTCGCGATCCCGTGCCAGGTGTTCAGCTCGACCGTGACGTCGGACGGGCGACGGCCGTACGAGGTACGGGTATGCGGCCCGTCGCGCGGCGTTCCGGTCACCGCGGACGGGCACGACCTGTATCGAATCAGGCCGCCCTACCCACTCGCCGCAGCGACTGTCTGCGACACCGTCGTCGTGCCCGGCATGTCCCGAGACGATCGATGGCAGCGCGAGGCGGTGAAGGTGATCCGGGCCGCCCATGCAGCAGGTGCCCGGATCGCCTCGATCTGCACCGGCGCATTCGTCCTCGCCGAGGCCGGTCTGCTAGACGGCCGGCGGATCACCACGCACTGGGCCGACGCCCCCGATCTCGCCGCCCGCTTTCCCCTAGTGGACGTGGACCCCGCAGTTCTCTATGTCGACGACGGGGACGTGCTGACCTCGGCCGGCGTCGCTGCGGGCCTCGATCTATGCCTGCACATGGTGCGCCGCGATCATGGTGCCGCGGTGGCCGCGAGCACCGCCAGAATGGTCGTGATGCCCCCGCAACGCGCTGGCGGCCAAGCGCAGTACATCGCCCACGCCGTGCCACCCGACCACGACGGCGCGCTCGAGCCCACCATGCACTGGCTACGCCAGAACCTGGGCGCGCAGCTCACATTGGAAGACATCTCCCGTCACGCCAGGATGAGCGCGCGCACCTTGAACCGTCACTTCAAGGACGAGACGGGAACGTCGCCCTTGCAATGGCTGATCAGCGAACGGATCCGGCTCGCGCGCGAACTACTGGAGACGACCCGTCTGTCGGTGGACGAGGTCGCCGACCAGGTCGGATTCGGTTCAGCCGTCAGCCTGCGCCAGCACTTCGTCCGCGCCGTGGGAACCCCGCCGGCCGCATATCGGCGCACGTTCCACGAACTCTCCGCGTGAAGTTCAACGCGTTCCTGGGTCCAGCGCCGTCTGCCGAGGGTCTGCCCAGCGGAGTTGCCACCGCCGGCGACAAACACGCTCCGCCCGAGCACCCTGGAGTGACCTTCTGATGATCCTGCGGGCAGAGGATGCCGTGAGTGATCGAGAGGTCGGTGGGCGCGGGCATGGTCACCGTGCCGCCGGCTGAAGCGGCCGTCTAGGTAGCACTTACTGGATACCCATCCTGGCGATCAGCCTGCGGAGGACAGAGAGCGTAGCGACCACGTCGGAGCGGTGCGGAGCGCATCACAGGGGCGTCGCGCCGAATTGCCGCCGTCCGGAACGGCCCCGGCTTGGCATGATGACGGGACCCGGCAGGCCTAGCCGCTGGTGGCGGCCGAGCAAGGATCGACTCTCATGCAGCCCGGGACTTGGTGACCTTGGCGACGATCCCGGTTTTCGGGCCGACGTCCACATGGACCCGCAGGCCGAGCGCGCGCGCCAGGGTAAGCAGGGTGTCCATGGAGGGGTTGTGCTCGGCGGCTTCCAGCCGCGCGACCACGGGCTGGCGCCAGCCCAGCAACCCGGCCAGCCCGGTCTGGCTCAGGCCGTGCTCGGCGCGGTACCGGATCACCGCCTCCGCTACCGCCCGGGCGAGTGCCGTGCGCTCCCACTCGGCCCGGAACTGCGGGTCGTGGAGCATCTCCGCCAGCACCTCGGGGTTGCCGATCCGCCGCCTCGTCATCCGTCGATCTCCTTCAGCCGTTGCTCCGCCCGACGCACCGCCCCGTCAAACCCGCGCCGGTCATGCTCAGCTTCCGGACCCACAGCGAGCATGACCATGGCGTCCGCGACCCGCCGGTACAGCACCCGCCACGGAGAGCGGCCCGCGCGGGGCCGCAACTCCCGGATCCCGGACTGGCTGCCCTTGACCTGGCTGGTGTGCGGCCAGCCGAGCTGATCTCCGAGCGCTTCCAGCTTCGCCGCCGCATTCATTACCGCGCCGCGTTCTGAAGCGGGCAGTCGCATCAGCTCCGCCACCGCGTCCTCATCCCAGTCAACCGTGAACGCCACTAGCAGAATATAGCAATCATGCGATACGCTCAATAGCACATTTGCTATCAACACGCCGGATGGTCTTGCCGGCGGTGCGCCCAGGCAAGGCGGCCAGGACGCGGCCGCCCGACCAGGCATTTGGCGGGCCCCGACAGCTTCCTCACGAGACGCCGCCAGCAACCAACTCCGTCAGCGCCACCAGCAAGGTACCCCAGACCATCGGCGGTTCCATACGGGCGTGGGCCAGAAGAAGCTCACGGCCGACGGCGATCGCGAACTCCAAGGAGCGGTTGGTCGCGGAGGGTCGAGCGCATGCGGCTCTGGTGTTCGACGGCGAACTCGCCGTGGGGTGGTGTCAGTTCAGTAAAACCAAGGAGCTTCCGAACATCAACTACAGGCTGGCGGCGGAGTCGTCGAGGCGTACCCGCAGGACAACGCCGGCGGGCAGATCCGCCTCCTTCCTCTACAACGCCAGCCGTAGCCTCTTCGAGGAGGCCGGGTTTTCCTGTTCCCGCCCAAAGGGCAAGAACCACTGCGTGATGACCGCCACGGTCGCGCCGGCCGGACACTGAAAGGGATTCGGATGGATCGAGGCACAGTGACCGACTTCCAGCAAGCGGACGGTGTCCGGGACTGGCGCGCCCTAGACGCCGGCGCGAGCGCCTGGTTCGACGCGCCGTCGATGACCGCGGGTGCGGCACTCCTCCGCCGCATCGCCGAGCTGACGGCCGCCACCGGCTTGCCGGACGTGGACCTGCGACCCGGCGGGGTGCGCGTGCGGATCGGCCCCGCCGGGGATCTCACCCGGGCCGACGTGGAGCTTGCGCGTTCGATCTCGGCCGCAGCCCGGGACCTGGGTCTGGCCGCAGACCCGGCCGTGCTCCAAACCGTGCAGCTCGTAATCGATACCGCGGACCGGCCGTCGCTCGTGTCGTTCTGGCAGACCGTGCTCGCCTTCGAGCCCGTCGGCGCCAACCGGCTCGGGGATCCGTCGCGGCGGGATCCCGTGCTGTCGTTTCACCAGAGCCGGCCCGGCCGCTGCGCGATCGGATCCACGTCGATGTGGTTCGCGCGCCGGACGCGGTGGAGGCGGGGGCCGCGGTCGGACAGGAGCCGTTCGGCGCGTACGGGGTCGCGCTCGCCGACGCCGACGGGAACGAGGTGGACCTGGTCCCCGGTGAGATGCTCTCGAAGGGGCCGGAGACGCCGACGGCTAGTGCTATTCGGCGCGATGACGTTCTACCCCGTCGACTCGCCTCTGCGGGCGGGCGAACTTGCGTCGGCTGTTGCCGACCTGGCTGACGACGCTGGGCTGCCGTTGTTGGCGGACCTGCGGCCCGATGGCGTAACGATCGACAGCGGGAAGGACCAGTGGGAGGACGGGGAGGGCTCCGCCACGAGCCGGTTCGTGGACCTGGCTGGCCGGATCCAGACCGCAGCCCGCGACCTCGGGCTCTCTGCGGACCTTACGCGCCCGCGTTTCGTCCAGCTCGGCATTGACGCGGTCGACGTTCCTGCGGTGCGAGCCTTCTGGGCGTCCGTACTCGGTTACCAGCACGACCCACGGGAGATCCTGAACGACATCTACGATCCGCGTCGGCTCAATCCGGTCCTGTTCTTCCAGCCGATGGTCGGACACGGACCGGCGGCAGCATCGCAACCGCATCCATGTCGACCTCTTCGTCCCGTACGACCACGCCCAAGCCCGCATCGACGCGGCTGTGGCCGCCGGGGGGCGGATCGTCATCGAGAACGCTTCGGATCGTCGCACCCTCGTCGACCCGGAAGGCAACGAAGTAGACATCGTCATGTTCCACCAGGCGTAGACGGCTCGCCGACTGCGCTCGTCAACGGCTACTGGTTCGCGGTCAACCTCGCTCACGGAGCGGTGGCCGGGGACCATTCCGCCCGGGCCGAACGATGCGGCTGCGGTGCAGGTCTGGTGGATCTGTGCCTTCGCGTTCAGAGGTGTCGGCTGATCGACTTCGCGCGTGTCCGGCGCTACGGGCCTCGACCGGGGCGGACGATGCCATGCTCGTACGCGAAGACTGCGACCTGGACTCGGTCTCGAAGTCCCAGCCGTGAAAGCACGTGAGCGACGTGAGTCTTCACGGTCGCCTCGCTCACGTAGAGCTGGGCGGCGATCTCGCCGTTCGACAGGCCCCGGGCGACAAGGCGGCAGACCTCGAGCTCGCGTTTGCTTAGGCCCAGGTCGCTTCGGTTGGCACCGGGCGCGGGGCCGCGGCAGAAGTCCTCGATGAGCCGTTTGGTGATCGCCGGGGCGAGCAGGGCGTCACCCTTATGCACCGTCCGGACGGCCTCGGCGAGCTGGCCACGACTGGCGTCCTTGAGCAGGAACCCGCTCGCCCCCGCCTTCATCGCCCGGTAGACGTACTCGTCGAGGTCGAAGGTCGTGAGCATGAGGATCCGGGCCCGAGAGCCCCCGCGCACGAGCTGCGCCGTCGCCTCGATCCCGTCGACAACCGGCATCCGCACATCCATGAGCACGACGTCCGGGTCGACGCGCCGCACCTCGGCAAGCGCTTCGGCGCCGTCGCCGGCCTCCCCCGCCACGCGGAGATCCGGCTCGGCCTCGAGCAGCATCCGAAGGCCTTCTCGGACTAGGTCTTGATCATCGATGATCAGGACGCTGATCATGTCTACCCACCGCCCCCGGCGAGGCGGCAGCCGATCGGGAGCATTGCCCGCACGGCGTAGCCGCCGCCGGGCTCCGGCCCGGCGCGAAGTTCGCCGCCGAGCACCGCCACCCGCTCCCGCATTCCGGCGAGCCCGTGTCCGCCTGCCTCGTCGGCCGTGCCGTCGACGCCTGAGCCGTCGTCTCGAACCTCGATGGTCACCGCGTCGCCCGAGCAGTGGACCCTCACCCGGGCGCGAGCGGGACCGGCGTGCTTGAGCGTGTTGGTCAGGGCTTCTTGCACGATGCGGTAGGCCGACACGTCGACCGCTCCGGGCAGCTGCGCACATTCGCCTTCCACCGCGAAGCTGACAGGCAGGCCCGCCTCGCGGATGCTCGCCACGAGCGCGGGCAACGCCGCGATGCCGGGCTGAGGAGCTAGCTCGACCTCATCGTGGGACCCGCGGAGGACGCCCAGGAGCCGGCGGGTCTCGGCGAGCGCCTGCCGCCCGCTGTCCTCGATCTTCTCCAGCGTCTTCAGGCTGGCGCTCCCCGCAGCCCGGGCGCCTGCAGCCTGCAGGATCACGACGCTCAGATGATGCGCCGCAATGTCATGCATCTCCCGGGCGATCCGGGCCCTCTCGGCGGCGACCGCCCGCTCTGCCTCACGATCGAGCGCCTCGTTGCGCGCCGCAAGCGCTGCGGCAGCCCGGCGCATGCGAACCACCACGCCGACGACCCAGAGTGCGAGGATGTCCACCAGGATCACCGGGATGCCCGAGGGAATCTCGACGAACCCGTAACCCCCGAAGTTGACCTGGCCGGACCACCCATGTCCCGACCTCACCGAGATCGCGACGCCAGCAGCGCCCACGACAAGTCCGAGCAGGGCCCACCGACTGGAGCCATAGGCACCGAGCGAGTAGCTCCCGAGCAGGAGCACGACGGTGACGCCGAGCGTGGCCGGCGCTTCCCCGGCGACGAGCGCCTCGAGGGAGATACCGGCCCAGATCGCCGACCACGCGAGCAGCGGGCGATGCCTGCGCGCCAGCAACGGGACCCCGATGAGAAACGGCAGCGCGGCGCGCAGCAACACAGGGCCCCGGATTGGACTGCCCGCCAGCCATGGCGGCGCCCACGCGGCGAACGCGATCAGAGCGGTGCAGAGGACTGCCAGCCCAAGGTCGAGAGCCGCAGAGGGTCGAACGGCCGTGAAAGGCCGCCATGTCCGCATGTACCGAGCGTACGGAGCGCCGCGCGCCCGGTCATCATCCTTCAGGAGATCTCGGATCATCCCCGCGGCTGAGCCGGTTCGCTCCCAGGCCCGATGTGCCGGCGGCGTCCCGTTGCCTACGGTTCCGTCATGATCCCCCGATCGTGCCTCCTCATCGGTACCGCAGCGCTCTCCGCGGTCGCGACCTGGGTCTCGCACTCCAAGGAGAACATCATGATCAAACTATCTGTCGGCGCCGTGACCGTGGCCTGCCTGATCGCCGCGTGCAGCGGGCGCGGCCCGGCAGCGGACAGCGGCCACGCCGCCCAGCCGGCGAAAGCCGGCCCGCCGCCCGGCTGCCTGGTACCGCCGGCCACGTGTTACACGCCGCGGGTCTTCCGCGCCGCCTACGGCATCTCGCCGCTGCTGGAGCGCGGCATCGACGGCCGCGGCCAGGCCGTGGTGATGCCGGAGGTCGCCCAGCAGCCGGACCGGATGCCAGCAACATCCGCCAGGACATGGCGCGTTTCGACAGCCTGTTCGGCTTGCCCCCGGCTCGGCTGCGGGTGGTGAACGGCCTCGCCGGGACCGGATCGCCCTGGCTGGCGGGCGGCGAGGAGGTGGAGGACGCCGAGATGGTGCACGCGGTCGCGCCGGGTGCCGCCATCATCATCGTGCTGGTCAAACAGTCGGCGGTGAGCAGCCCCGCGAACTTCGCCGCGGCGCTCACCGCGTTCCTGCGGTTCGGCGCGTCCCTCGGCGGCGTGCTCTCGGTCAGCGCCTCCATCGGCGAGCACTACCTCACCCCGGCCGAGGTGGCCGGCATGGACGCGGCGCTGCGGGCGGACCGGGACCATCACGTCACGGTAGTGGCCGCCTCTGCTGACAAAGGCGCCGCCAGCGACCTGCATTTCGGGTCGACTACCCCGGTCAAGGAGATCAGCATGCCGGCCTCCGACCCCCTGGTCCTCGCCGCCGGCGGCACCAGCCTGACCGCCGACCGGGCCACCGGCGCCTATATCGGCGAGATCGCGTGGAACACCCTTCCCGCGCCGCCCCCGGGCGGCGACGGCTCCTCCGCCTCGGGCGGCGGGTTCAGCCACCTGTTCGCCCGCCCCGGCTACCAGGACGGGGTCCCTGGAGCCGAAGCCACTCGCGGCGTACCTGACGTCGCCGGTGACGCGGCCTTCGACACCGGCATGGCCGTCGTCTCCGTAGACGGCTCCACCGGCCAGGCCATCGTGCGCCCGGCCACCGGCACCAGCGCCGCAGCCCCCTTCTGGGCGGGCCTGGTCGCGCTGGCCGACCAGCTCGCGCACCGGCACCTCGGCTTCATCAACCCCGCCATCTACCGCGTCGCCCGCGGCCCGCACTACCACGCGGCGTTCCACGACATCACCACCGGCGACAACACATTCGTCCTTCGCCCCACCACGATCACCGGCTACCCGGCAGGCCCCGGCTGGGACCCAGTGACCGGCTGGGGAACCCCCGACGCCCGAGTGCTCGTGCCCCTGCTCGCCCGCCGCTGAGCGCAACGGTGTCCTTGCAGGTCAGTGGCGGTGGAGGTGGGATTTGAACCCACGGAAGGATTGCTCCTTCACACGCTTTCGAGGTCTGCGAAGCATTGTCCGCCACCGGCCGGGAGCGTTCGTGACCTGCGCGGACGCGCGGTCCGCGGTCGTTGGTGAACGCCCGCGGCCGGGGGTGAACGAGACAGAAACTGAGACAGGAACCAGGCTCGCGCCCCCAGCGCTCCGCGCGGCCCGAGCCGACGGACAAGCCAGAGCGAGCGGGCAGGCCCGGCGGGTTCACCCGGCCTGGCGGGATGCCATAAACACCTACATCGTCCGGAGGCGGCCGGAGCTTGGCTACCGCTGGTTTGTCCGGGACGCCAGCAGCGGCGCGGTCCTGGGGTGGTTGGATTGCCAGCTGGCACTGGTACGCAGATGAGCAGCAGCGTCATTCCGGGCCGCAAGGTCGAGATCGGCTACGGCAACTGTTCCGGACCGCGATATTGCGGCGGAGACATTGGTCCAAAGAGGCCATACGATATCGATGCTGTCGATTGGTTCCTCGGCCAGTTCCTGCGCCGGGACGGCCGGCGTCAGGTGGCCGGACTGGGCGCCGATCCCTGGGATGACGTCCCGGTCGTAAACCTGATCACGCAGTCCAGTCCCGGCAGCCTCAATGAGCGCTCCGGCCAGTCGCGGAAGGATCACCGCAAGTCCCTCACGGAGGAGTGCGCCATCGCGTGGCGGGACTTCGGCCAGGTGCCTGGCGCGCGCCCGCCGGGAGCCGGATGCCTTGAGGCCAAATAACCGGTCGGCGCGCAGGTCCAAAGCGCAGGCCTCCCGGGTCTGGCCGGAATAGCCCGCCGGGAACCCGGCTAACGCCAGCTTCTCCGGCTCGGAGAACGCGGTCTCGATCACAGCGAGGGCAGCGGACGGGCTGATCGAGGTGGTCATGGGATATCTCCCGGAGTGCGGGCCAAGACCACATGCTGGCCTCGGCTGGGACTGACCACCTCAACGTAAGAACGGCCAGCTCACCGCAACACATTCCGAGCCTTCGGCGCTACCACCCGCACGCGGAAACGCTCCCGAGCGCCGATCCCGTGCGGCCGCAATGTGCAAGGTCTGGAAAGGCGAGTCGCGCAGATTGACCAACTGCGAGCTATCTGCTGGCGGAGGGCGCCGCCGGCCCAGCGGGCCTCACCTGCTGGCCGCCGGACCTGGGCCGGCGACGCGCCACCGAGGTGGCGGCCGTTCGCGTGCCGGGGCCAGCCAGGCCAGATAGAGCACCAGCAGAAGGGCCAGGCTCCACAGCACCAGGTCCGCCGCGAACGCCGCGAGCTGTATGCCTTGAGGCGCCAGGACGTCCAGCCAGTGGAAGCTGGCGGCATGCAGCGTGAAGATCCCGCTGTCGAAGCGGTACGCGACGGGATAGCCCGAGCCGACGGCCTGGCACGGCATCCGCGACATGACCTCGCGGCCAGCCGGGCACGCGACTGTGGTGAAGTGGCGCACGGGCAGCGTCGCGATCGTGATCAGCAGGCCGCCGGCCGCACTCGCCGCTATGGACCAGGGCGAGGGCGCCGGAAGGAACGCGGGCGAGGACCGCGCCAAGCGCGTCGATGGCCAGCCGGTCCTCGTCCGCTGAAACACCGGCGTGCTGACGAGGATCCCGATCTGCAGCAGGTAGCACGCCATGTACCAGAGCCTCGCCAGCTGCGCTCCGGCCGGCGATCCATGCGATCCGAAAAGCACAGCACAGACACCAGCTGCGCTGCACAAGATCAGCATGACCCGAGCGGCGCGGTTGCCGCGTGCGACGAGCACCGCCAGGACGATGCCGAGCGCGGCCTGGGGGAAATTGCGGTGCGGGGGACCGCCAATCGAGAACCACGGCCCGGCCAGCAGAAAGATACCCAGCCACCCGGCCATCAGCAGCACGGGACTGCGGATGCCGCGGTCCATGGATGCTCCTGTCGCGCGAACGGGCTGCCGGGTATCCAGTGTGCGGCATGGCGCACAGCCCAGCCAGCACTGCCCATGCACGGCAAACCAGCATCGTCCGCACGGAGCCAACCGCCCATCACGTAGCGCCACGCGGAACGCTTGCCCCGAGCGCCGATTCAGCACGGTTCCGGTCCGAGTGGGTGCTGGTGATGTCTATCGCGCAGATCAGCCGGCTATGCGTGGTTGCCTGCCAGTCGTCAGGACCGGCTGACAACGAACCCCCGGGTGTTCCCGCCGCGGTCCGTGTAGGTCCCGACCGCCGCGCAGTTGCCCGCCGAGGCGCACGACACGGAATAAACCTGGGCGAGCCCGCCGGCGTTCAAGGTCGCCGTGCCGGGCACCCTGATAGCCGTGCCCCAGCGGCCGTTGCGCTGGCTGGCCACGACAGCCTGCCTGTGCACGGAGCCGTCCGCGTAGAACCCGCCGGCCGTGCAGTTGCCCGCCGAGGCGCAAGACACCGAGGTGACCTGGGCGAACCCGCCGGCGTTGAGTGCTCCCGTGCCGGGCACCTCGATCGCCGTGCGCCAGCGGCCGTTGCGCTGGCTGGCCACGAACGCCTGCGAGTGCCGGGAGCCGTCACGGTAGAACCCGCCGGCCGTGCAGTTGCCCGCCGAGGCGCAAGACACCGAGGTGACCTGGGCGAACCCGCGGGCGTTCAGTGCTCCCGTGCCGGGCACCTCGATCGCCGTGCGCCACCGGCCGTTGCGCTGGCTGGCCACGAACGCCTGCGAGTGCCCGGAGCCGTCACGGTAGAACCCGCCGGCCGCGCAGTTGCCCGCCGGCGCGCAAGACACCGAGGCGACCTGGGCGAGCCCGCCAGCGTTCAAGGCCGCCGTGCCGGGCACCTCGATCGCCGGGCGCCAGCGGCCGTTGCGCTGGCTGGCCACGAACGCCTGCTGCCCGGAGGGGCCCTGGTAGGACCCGCCGGCCGCGCAGTTGCCCGCCGAGGCGCATGACACCGAATAAACCTGGGCGAGCCCGCCAGCGTTCAAGGCCGCCGTGCCGGGCACCTCGATGGCGGTGCGCCACCGGCCGTTGCGCTGGCTGGCCACGAACGCCTGCTGCCCGGAGCTGTCAGAGTAGAACCCGCCGGCCGTGCAGTTGCCCGCCGAGGCGCATGACACCGAGGTGACCTGGGCTTCTCCCGCGGTGTTCAAGGTCGCCGTGCCGGGCACTTTGATGGCGCTGCCCCAGCGGCCGTTCCGCTGGCTGGCCACGAACGCCTGGCCGTAGTTGAAGTGCCCGCGGCGGTTCGTGTAGAACCCGCCGACCACGCAGTCGCCCGCCGACGCGCACGACACCGCATTCACCCCGGCGCTCCCGCCAGTGTTCAAGGTCACGGTGCCGGGCACTCTGATCGCGCTGCCCCAGCGGCCGCGCCGCAGGCTGGCCACGAACGCCTGGCCAAGCCCGTGGCCGCCCTGGTAGTACCCGCCGGCCGTGCAGCTGCCCGCCGACGCGCACGAGACCGAGACAACCAGGGCGGTGCCCCCGGCGTTCAGCGCGCCCAGGCCCGGCACCTCGATCGCCTTACCCCAAGCCGCGCCACCCGAGCCGGCCTGCGCCGCGTGCACGACCGCCACCGGCGCGGCACACCACGCCGCTGCCGCGCCAGCCAGGGCCATCATGATCCGGTACCGGCTCATCGCCCACCTCCAGCAACACAAGCCCGACCAGGAACATCAGCATTTCCAGCAGCATAAGCGGCGGAGCGTCGCTGAACCTCGCCTTTCTCCGCCCCAACGGCCGTCCAGCAGGGAGGCGGCTTTCAGGACCGCTCACTTGGACCGGGTTGATCAGCGGGAACGCTTCTGCCATATGCAGTTTCGGCACGTGTTCAGCATGACTGCCCTGCTGCAAGCAATGTGACGGACAGTGATTGTCGTCCAATCTCCGTTTCAGCATTGAAGCGCCTCCCTAATTGCGGCAGACCAACGCTCCGTGTGGACAATCCGTCGCGCGCAGTTCGTCCACTTTGCATCACTGGGTGACGTCGCGCCTCCGGCCGCGCTTGGGTAGAACCTCGGCCGAGCAGGAGGGGCCGCGCTGTCGGCGGCCTGTCAGGGTCCAGATCTAAGGTGCTGGGCATGGCGAAGGCCGCGCGCGTGCTGGCGGCGCTCAAGCGGGACGGCTGGACCGAGACGAGACGGTCCGGCTCGCACCGTGTCCTGGTCAAGGGAGACCAGCAGCGCATCTGGGCCTACCATGATGGAGTGGACCTGGGTGGCCCGGCGATGGCTAGGATCGCCCGTGACTACGGCTACACCCTTGCTGAACTGCGGAAACTATAGGACGATCAGGTGATGAGCGCGCTGCGGGTCGAGTTGTTCTTCGACGAGGAGGCCAGCAACTGGCACTACCGCGTGCCCGCCCTGCACATCAACGGCGGCGGGACGCCCACCCGCCAGGACGCCGAGCGCGAGTGCTTGTCCGCCATCGCCTTCGCCCTCGAAGGAGACCCCAGCGACTACGACCGTGACGCCGAGGCGCTCACCCTGGACGTCAGCGTCGCGCCAGCCGCCTGAGCACCGGCCGAGCACGTGCGGATAGCGCGCCCGGCTGGCGACTCGGCCAGCGCAGCGTCAGGCTCGCCGCAGCGGGCGTCCGTTACCGGGCGGCTGCAACGACTCCGCTCAGGGCCCTGTGAGCTTCACGCCAGTACCACGCCGCACAGACACAGACGAGCCTTTTGCAGCCATCCGCCTTCAATACGACGAGGCTCTTCGCGACAACAGACGAAGTCAGTCACTCGCAGTGACCACCGCCGGGCTCCACAACCGTACGCACTAGCATGAGGCGCCGCTGGAAAGCCAGCATCACGGCTCTAGTGGTCGTCGGTGCGACGTCCGCCGCCGCCGGGGTGACAGGCTGCGGGCCTCACGTCTTCAATGCGGCCCCAATCGCCACCGTGGTGTGCGGCACCGTGTTGAGTAACAGCGTGGAGGCCCCGGTCGTGTTCGATGCGACCCGCCGACTGCCGATCGTCAAGGGCACTACCGTCGGCGGCGTGCTGATATTTCGTGTTTCTCGCGGATGTGACAACGGGGTCCACGTGTCCTGGGTTCCGCGGTCAGCAGCGCGACTGGTCAAGGCTGCATACGCGAAGGATGGGCTGCCGGTCGCAGTGGTGGTCAGGCCGAGCGGGTCAGGCGCGGAGTTCCGGCTTATTGGCACTAGGAAAGGCAAGGTCGTCGCCTCGGCCACGGCAAAGCCCGCCGCATGAGTTACACCCGGCAAGTCCCGGACCTGCGCCAGGTTTTGTGCCAGTACTCGTCTTACTTCCACTCCACCTCCCCGGTCTGCTCCAGCAGGGCAACCACCGCATCGCCCCGGATTCGGTGAACTGGCGGTATCACTCTTCATCGCAGTCCTGCCGTCACGCCATCGGCGCGGCGAAGCGCCAGGCATAACGCCAAGATCTCTAACTCCGGTGGCCTATTCGGCGGCAGTGTTGCGCCCGGGCGTGATCCTGTCCGTACACGACTACCACCTGCCCGGCATCGCGCGGGCCGCTGCGGCTGATCCACCTGCCCGCCAGCCACGATGCCCGGGGCGCTTCCCGACGAGCTGACCAGGGTCCTGGCCAGCCTGCCCGAGGCAGCCCGGCTCACGCTGACCTGGGATCAGGACCCCGAGATGGCCCTTCACGACCAGACATCCCCAGCATCACGCCGAGGTCCGCGGTGATCCGGGTGCACTCCTAGGCGCACGATTCGCGAGCGTGCGCACCTCGATGCAAACGGGCCTGTGACCTGTGTGACCAGGCACAACGGCCACGTTTCACATCCTCAGCGGCTGCGCCAGCGGCTTACAAGTGAGACAAAACTGAGACAAACGCGGCGACCGTCATCGCAGCGACAGCCAGGCGCACACGCATCGTCCCTGGTCAGAAGCGGTGGAGGTGGGATTTGAACCCACGGAAGGGTTGCCCCTTCACACGCTTTCGAGGCGTGCGCCCTCGGCCACTAGGCGACTCCACCGTCGCTGAGCCTACCTGAGCCTGCGGGCGCCGCTCCAGACCCGGGCTAGTTCGCCTGGCCGCGACGGCAGGGATGGCCGCGCGGGCTACTCGGCTCGCAGGCGCTCGAAGAAGCCGGTCAGCAGCGCGGCGCACTCCCCCGCCAGGACCCCGCCGAGCACTTCCACGGGCGGCCCGAGCCGACGATCCCTCACCAGGTCCCAAAGCGAGCCCGCCGCGCCGGCCCTCGGATCGGCCGCGCCGTAGACCAGCCGCCTGATTCGCGAGGTCAGCACCGCACCTGCGCACATCGCGCAGGGCTCGAGCGTCACGACCAGTGTGCAACCGTCCAGTCGCCACCACCCGGCCGTGGTCGCTGCCTGCCTGATCGCGACGATCTCCGCATGCGCCGTCGGGTCGGAGTCGGCGAGGCATCTGTTGCGCCCGCGTCCGGCGACCTGCCCGTCGGGGCCGAGCACCACCGCGCCGACCGGAACGTCGGAGTCGGCCTGCGATCCGGCCGCGGTCTCGGCCGCGAGCTCCAGTGCCAGCCGCATGGCCGGCTCGAAGGACGCCATGTAACCGGAGGCTACGCTCACGGCCCGCCCGTCACCGTCCGGGCGGCAGCCGGCCGGTCATTGTCCGGTCACCGACCCAAGCGCCCGGTCGAAGGCCGACCCGAAGCCGACCCGCCGGGCCAGGCTGGCCAGGACCTCATCGGGGAACAGGTCCAGGTCGCCGGAGAGCGCGCACAGTTCCATTTCGTCGACGCCCAGATCGGCCAGGATGGAAAGGTCCCCCGCGGGCAAAACCTGGTCCAAGTCTTCGTCATAAGGCACGGGAATGTCGAGGTACTCGAGCACTTGCCTGGCCAGCGGCCAGTCCACAGAGGCAGTCAGGTCGGAAAGGAAAACCGACACGTGACTTCCGGTAACCCTCGTGATGACGAAGAAGTCATCGCCGACTGCCGTCAGCCCGAAGACGCCGCCGATGCTCGGCTGCTGCCGCAGGGCACCGATGACCGACTCCAGGTCCTCCATCACCGCCACCGGGAGCACCTCGGCCTCCCACGCGTTGTCCTCGCGATAGACGGCTATGCAGAAGTCACCGCTCGTCACCTCGGCCACGTTCAGTTCACCGTCCAGCTTCGCCGCATCGACAGGTCCGGCCGCGAGGGCCGTCCGCTCGGAAGCCGACTCGCCGCAGAAGAACAGTAACGGCTTTCGGCCGAGAATCGGCGTGGATGGACTGGGCTGGGATGCTCTTGAGGCTAAAGTGGCACCAGCAGTTGTCTGCCATTGGTCCGCATAGGGTACTGAGTTATGCTGAGGCCAGCGACGATTGCGGGTGTCGTTCGTGCAGTAGGGAGGTGATCAGGATGTTGAAGAAGGTTCTCACCTGGGCTGGCATCGCCTTCGTGATCTACTACCTCGCTACCTCCCCTGACGGCGCGGCTCACGTAGTCACGGGCGCCCTGAACTGGCTGAAGTCGGCCGGCAACTCCATGGCCGAGTTCCTGAACCACCTAAAGCTGTAGCCCGATGATCCGCACGGCGACGACCCGGAGCGACCCGGCCGAAGTCGACAAGTACCTGCTGCCGAAGGAAGAATGCGTCGCGACAGTCCGGCGGCATCCAGCCGTACTTATCGTGCCCACGGCCCAGGCAGTCGGCGGACTGCTGGCCGCCTTCGCGCTCACCGCGACCGTGCTGCGCGACCGCGGGGCAGTCCTGATCTGGATCGTCTGGGGGCTGTGGGGCCTGCTGATGATCAGGCTGATCTGGGAGGCCGTCAACTGGGCGGTCGATTACTTCGTCATTACCTCGAAACGGATCCTGCTGACTTCAGGCGTGTTCACCCGCAGCGTCGCCATGATGCCGCTGAGTAAAGTCACAGACATGAGCTTCAACCGGTCATTTGCCGGCCGCTTGCTTGGATATGGCGAATTCGTGGTGGAGTCGGCAGGCCAGGACCAGGCTTTGCGCACGATCGACCATATTCCTTATCCTGAGGAGCTTTACCAGATCGTGTGCGGCAGAATTTTCGAGGACGTCGCGACGGAGGAGGAAGAGGAGTTCGACCTGGAGACTGGCCAGGGCCCGCACCTCGAGCCGCTGATCGAGCCTGACTCCGACGACACATACGTGCTCGGTCCCGAAGATTCGGGCGACGAGCTCTGACTTCCCGCTCGCGACGGTTGCCCCTCCCCCGAGGTTCGTGCGGCCGACGCCCCTGTTCGAGACACCGGCCGCACGATCCTGCCTAGGGCTGACCGCCTAGTGCAGCAGCCTCAGCGTGTTGGCCGCGTCGTCGACGTAATAGATCCCGTCGGCGTGCGGCGCGATCGCCAGGCCGAACAGGGCGCCAGCGCCTGGCGGGCTGCCCGACCGGTCGAGGAACCGCATGGCGATCTGGGCACCGCCCCGGCTGGTCTCGATGATCCTGCCGTCGCCGCCGTTGACCGTCAGCACGTCACCGTTCGGCGCGACGGTCAGCCCGAGCGGCGAGTTGAGCCCGCCGCCCGATGTGAGCACCACGCCGTTACCTGCCGATGAGTGCCTGAACAGCGCACCGGGAATCGACGTGATCCGGTTCATTCCGGTGTCGGCGACGAAGAGCGTGCCGTTGGCACCGAGCCCGAGCCCGGTCGGGCCGATCACGAACGCGGCGGGATCGGTCTTCTCGAAGAACCCCGAGCCGACCTTGGTGACGCTGCGGATGGCTGGCAGCCGCCCGCGGCCGAAGCGAAGGACGATCCTGAGCACCGTGCCGCGATGCACGACGCCGCCGTGCGCCGCGACCGTGCCGTTCAGGACATTCGAAACGAATAGCGCGCCGAACCTGCCGAAATCGGCGGCAGTGGCGTCCCACGGTCCGTTAATTCCATGACCTCGGAAGATCTCGCGAACCTTGCCGCTGCTGTCCAGCACGAACAGGCACCCGGGCGACGAGGTCGCCGCCTGGCCGTTCATCGACGGCAGGTTGCCGACGATGACCCAGCCGTGCACCAGAACCAGGGCGGTCGTCAGCCCGATGCCGCCTGGGCACCGCCCCGGCAGGGATTTCCGAGTGATGTGCGCGAATACGCTCTGACGCCCGCTCGGGCTGATCTCGACGATGGTCGAGCCTGTCCCTTGCAGGTTCTTGGAGTTGTTGAAGTTACTGACCAGGATGTTGCCCCGGTGCAGCCGGCCTTGGCTGTGCCGGACCACGACGACGCCGTACGGGTTGACGTCGCCATTGCGCGGCACGGTCGAGGCGACCTTGCTGGTGTGGTGGAAGCGTCCGATGAACGATGGCGGCCCATGTCTGGGCGACGCCATGGCTGCTGTGGTTGCTGTGAGTCCCGCCCCCGTCACCGCGGCCGTGCCGACGGCTGCAAGGGCGAACCCGCGAGTAAACCGCATGAGATCTTCCTTTCGCTCCGAACCGGCAGAAATTGGAGCGAGGGCACGCGACAGGCAGCAACGGCTCCCGCCCCAGCAGATAACGAGCGACGGCGCACGTTGGTTCACCGTGCGGCCATCAATCTGGCGAACGCCCTCGCGGGTGGCCCTCGGAGTGGCTGATTGCGTGTTTTGGGCCTCTGACCTGCGCCTGCGGCTGCCGACTGCCCTGCGAAATGTCGCTGTACGATGAAAAGAAGCTGGCAGGCCGGCCGATGGTGCGAGGGGGACGTCATGACACCCAAGCCGTACAAGTTCCAGGCCTATGTCACCGTGAGCGCGCCGGAAGCTGGCGACCAAGCGGCATCCGCTGGCCGCGCCTCCGCCACGTTGCCGCCAGGACAGATCAAGCGGATGGCCGTCAGAGGCGAGCACCACGTGACGCACAGTTCGCACTTCTTCAACGCCCTCGTGGCCAACAGCGGCGACAGTTCGGAGTGGATCGGCGACAACCACGCGATTGTCACGGTCATGCTCCGCGATGACGACGCGGGCGAGTACTTCGGCGCCGGAGACCACTTCGCCTTGTGGGTTGGCCATGACATCGCGGACGGCATCGTGACGGGGCGCGTGTACGAATGACCATCAGCCACGGCCTGCCCGCAACCGGGGAACCGGCGCGGACGGGCGAGCCGCGCCGAGCGGGCCTTTCGACTGCCGGGGAGGAGGATCTGCCCGGCGATCCGGCCTGCCTGCTCAGGCGGGTTTGTCAGGAGTGCGGTTCAGTCGCCGATGAGGACCCGCCGACAACGTGCCCGCAGTGCGGAGCCGACCTGCCCGCCGGCTGACCGCCCGACCTCCGCTGGGCAGCAGCGAACGGGAGAAATCACGGTCTGTTGGCTTGTAGTAGCAGGTCGTCGCTGTCAGCGAGGATATCCGCGGGCTCTAGCCGCATGAGATCATCGCGGGTCCACTGGCGGTGCAGGTCAGAAGCAAGGCGATGGGCGTGACGGAGCCGCGCACGCTCCAGCTCGTTCCGGATGCTGCGGGCATTGCCGAACTGCGGCTCGGCCATCTGGCGCGTGAGGTACTCACGCAGCACCACCTCAGCTTCCTCGGACAGGTAATAGCGTGACCGTTCCAGCATCATCCGACCGATGGTGGTGAGCTCGTCGAGCTCGTAGGCGGCGAAATCGAGGTGGTGTGCGATCCGCGAGCTCATTCCGGGGTTAGAGGTGAAGAACTCCTCCATCCGGTCCTTGTAGCCCGCGAGGATTACCACGAGCTTGTCGCGGTCGTTCTCCATGACCTGAAGCAGGATGTCGATCGCTTCCTGCCCGTAGTCCAGGGAGTCCCCGATCCGGTAGAGGTAGTACGCCTCGTCGATGAACAAGACCCCGCCCATCGCCCGTTCCAGGACGCGCTTGGTCTTCGGCGCGGTCTGCCCGATGTACTCGCCGACCAGGTCGTTGCGCATGGCATGCACCAGTTGCCCTTGCTCCAGGTAGCCGAGCCGGTGCAGCAGCTCAGCCATCCGCAAGGCTACGGTGGTTTTTCCGGTGCCAGGCGGGCCGGTGAAGCACATGTGCATGTTCGGCGGGGGCGCGGCCAGCCCGAACCTTCGCCGCGCCGCGTCAACCAGCAGCAGCGCCGCGATCTCCTGCACCTTCTTCTTCACCGGGAAGAGCCCGACCAGGTCGTTGTCGAGGGCTTCGAACACCTCGTCGATGCCCGCCGCCCGGCGTTCGGCCGCGAACGTGACCGTCGCGTCCGCAGGTAGCAGCGCGACCTGGTCCCGTTTACGCGAGCGCGAATTGCGACGTGGGGCTGCCACCATGCGCCCGCTCATCATGTGACCCGTCTGTGCCGTCTCCCGGGTAGCCGTCCCGGATGACAGGACTCCCTGGATCGCCAGCACGACAAGGATCAGAAAGATGACGCAAAGGACGGTGGTGATGATGAAGCCGCCAGCACTCATGAACTGTCAGAGGACCCTTCTCGCGACCTGGACAGGTTTGCACCGACAGTACCCCAGCGCGCAGTTGCAGCCCTCGCCAGCCGAGCTTGCGGAAGGCCCTCTCCCCAGGTAGTCGGGGAGAGGGCCGTGATCTGCGGAGGCTCGGGGATTTGAACCCCGGGTGGGCGCGAACCCAAACCGCATTAGCAGTCCCACGCCGGGCGTTCAACCGAGTGCAAGCCAAGCTAAGGCAAGCTCATCCGCGCAGGTCAGAGCCGGTGCGCCATGCAGGCCGCCGTAACCCGAGCCAAGCCGGTCGCAGCCTCCTCAAGCACCAATGGGTAACCAGAAGCGGCCTGCCCCCACCTCAGGGATTTCTGTCATTGCCTGCGCCTAGCTTGTGGCGTGCCGCACGCCTTCTGGAACCCGGCACCTGGTGTTCTTGCTCGGCGCCGAGATCGGCCGCTTCTCCGGCCGGGCAGCGGGGAAGCCCGCCGGGGAGATGCAGACGCCGAGCGCGGCACAGGGTCGGCCGCGGCGCCGTCTTCGCGAAGACGATTTGATGATTTCACCCTCGGCGGGTGGCGCCCGGTCCCGCCGCGCGGGCACACATTCTGGGAAGCGGTTCGGGGTGACGTGGTGACCGCCCGCAGCAGCCAGCGCCAGCCGCCAGCGAGAGGACGCCAGATGAGCAGCAAGCAGCCGAACATCGTGTTCTTCTGGTGGGACAACTTCGGCTGGGGTGAGCTGGGGTGTTATGGCGGCGGGGTGCTGCGCGGCGCGCCGACGCCGCGGATTGACAAGCTCGCGGGCGAGGGCCTGAAGCTGCTGAATTTCAACGTGGAGGCGCAGTGCACGCCGAGCCGGTCGGCGCTGCTGACGGGGCGGCACGCGATCCGCTCGGGCACCCAGACTGTGCCGGTTGCGGGTGGCGCGGATGGGCTGACGCAGTGGGAGGTGACGAGCGCGAAGGCGCTGTCGGATGCCGGGTATGCGACGGGGATGTGGGGCAAGTGGCATCTGGGCTCCGACCCGGAGGCTCGCAGCCCGGTCGACTTCGGGTTCGACGAGGCGGTGTGGTGCCCGCGTACGGCCGATGAGGTGCTGTGGACGATGCAGTCCTACTTCCCTGACGGGGCGGTGACCGCTACACCGTACGCGGGGGACACGCAGATCCCGATGCAGCCGCAGCCGATCTACGCGCGGAAGAAGGGCGAACAGCATGAGGTGGTCGCGACCTACGACGCGGAGTTCCGCGCCGGGTTCGACCGCAAGATCACCGACTGGGCGGCCGACTTCATGACGCGGTCCGCCCGGGACGGCAAGCCGTTCTACGTGTACCTGCCGTACACCCAGGTGCACATCCCGACGATCCCCGACCCGGCTTACGCGGGCCGGACCAAGCGGGGGAACTGGGCCGACATCCTGACCCAGATGGACGACTTCACCGGCACGATCCTGGACACCCTGGACCGGCTCGGCCTGGCCGACGACACGATTGTGGTCTGGGCTTCCGACAACGGCGCGGACTTTGACTACCGGTTCCCGGCCGGGGACCCCGACCCGTTCGGCGGCCAGTGGAAGGGCAGCTCCGGGCCCTGGCGCGGCGGCCTGTTCACCTCGCTGGAGGGCTCCAACCGGACCCCGTGCATGGTGCGCTGGCCGGGCAGGGTTCCGGCGGGCAAGGTCAGCAACGAGATGGTGCACGAGGTCGACTGGTTCACCACGCTGCTGCACGCGGCCGGCGCGACGGTGCCCGCTGACCGGATCGTCGATGGCATGGACATGAGGGACTTCCTGCTCGGCGACGCCGCCGAGTCAGGGCGGGACACCGTGCTGTGCCTGCAGGGCAACCGGCTGCAGGCGGTGAAATGGCGGCAGTGGAAGGCGCACCTGTTCGACCAGGACGACATGTACTCGACCTGGTCGGTGTACAACGAGCCGCATCTGCACAACCTCGAATGGGATCAGCGTGAGGAGCACCAGGTCGACTTCCCGCACGCCTGGGTGATGCACCCGATGGCCGCCGCCGCCGGCGCGTTCCTCAAGACCCTGGCCATGGAGCCGCCGATCAAGCCGGGCACCCCGGATCCGTACACGCCGCCGCAGCCGGGCGAGCTCGTCCCGCAGGAGCACCTGCAGATCGGCCCCATCACCCAGTTCGTCACCACGCTCCAGCATCCGAACGGCCATGAACACGACGTCAGCAAGCATCAGCCCGAACACGGCCTGGCGCACCCGCACGGCGCATGAGCGGCGGCTCGGCATCCGGGCTCCCCACCGGTCCGCCGGAGCACGCTGGGCAGGACGTATGCCTGCTCCTGGCCTGCTTCCGCGGCGCCAAGAGCGCGGCCAGGGCCCGCAAGACGCTCGATAGGCAGCTCACGAGCGGCGGTGACACTGTCCTGGATGAGGTCCTGCTGCGGGTCAACGCTCGGCACAGGACGCGCATCTACGACCCGCGCCGCGTCCTGGCCGGACCCTGACGTCGGCGCTGACTTGGGGACTGTTCGGCTTGCTCACGGGCGGCGTCGCCAGCGGCGGGCTATGGGCGATCATCGGCGCGGTCTGCGGCGGCTTGTACGCCTTCTACACCGAGCACCTGCTGACCAAGGACGAGCTGAGGCGCATCGGCGGGCGGCTGCCGGGCGACTCCTCGGCGATCGCGGCGTTCGTCCGGGCCGGCGACGCCCGGCGGGTGCTCGCCGCGGCCGCGCCGTGCGAGCCGGCCGCGGCCAGCGTGGCCGCGATCGGAGCTGACCTTTCCGCGCGTGTCCTGGCCGGCGCCGCCATGCCCGTCGAGACCTCCTCTGCCCCGCCTGGCGGCGGGCCGGTTCCGAGGCACGCGGGATCGGTGCTGAGCATGCTGCTGGTGCGGTACCGGGGCAAGCGAACCGCGCGCGGCGAGCTTGCCCGCCGTCCGGCCGGCCACAAGGACCCGCAGGCCGAGCTTATCTTCGAGGTGCCCGATCACGGCCGGCTCGAGGTCAGCGATCCGGCGCAGGGCGCCTGGGCGTTCGCTAAGAGCGACCTAGTGTCGTGGGGGTTGTTCGGCCTGGTCTACGGGCTCATCGTGGGGCTCGTCAGCAACCACGGGATCGTCAGCGCCGTCAAGGACACGGCCGTGGCGACGATCATCTGCGCTGTCTTCGGCCTGGCGGCCGGGGCACTGTACGGGCTGTGGGCCGGGCGCGCGGTATCGGCCCGGCGCCTGCGGGGCGTCCGCCCGCTCTTGCCCCCCGGTACCTCGACAGTCCTGGCCTGGTCCGAGGAAGGGCTGACCAGCCAGGTCATCGACAGCTGGTCCGAACCGGGCTCGCAGCGGCTCATCGTTCGTTTCAACCCGGTCAGCGACGGCGCCTTGCTGGAGGTCTGACATCGCGATGAACCTGCTGAGGATGCCATGGAAAGCTCATGATTCACCCGCTTGATGCGCCCGCTCTCGCCGCCGGGGTGAACTGGCTGCACGGCTGGAAGTGGACTGGCAATTTCACCACGCTGGACCTGATCGCTGCCTTCACCAACGCGCTCAACGGCGCCCTGCTGGCCAGGCGCCCTGATCATTACAAGAACTTCACCGTCGTCGGGATCTTGCTGATGGCCTTCTTGATGGGCCTGGGCGGCGGGATGACCCGTGACGTGCTGCTCAACAAGGTGCCCGGCGCGCTCTCTAATCCCGCGTATATCCTCCTGGCGCTGGTGGCAGGAGTCATCGGCTATTCGGTGGCTTACACGAGCGGGCAGATGTTCCGGGAGGGCCTGTTCCAGTTCATGACCTCGTTCTCGCTGCCGCTCTACGCGATCACCGGGGCCCAGGCAGCGGTGAAGGCCGGGCTGCCCGTGGCCGGAGTGCTCGCGCTCGCGGTGATCGGGCCGACGGCCGGCCGGTGGTACGTTGATGTCTCCTGCGGCGTCCCGCCCAAGCAGTTCATCCGCGGCGAGTGGTTCGTCACCATCGCTCTGCTGACCGGATTCATCTGGGTGCTGTGCGACAGCGTCGGTTTGCCCTTGTGGGCATCGGCCCTGATCGCGTTCGCGGTCGGCTACACCGTCCGGGTCCTTGCCTTGTACTACGCGTGGGAGGAACCCCTGGCCAAGGAGCCCAAGGGCGTGTACATCCACGATGACGGCCGCCCGATGCTCGGACGCAAGCTCAAGGGCAAATCCAAGCGGGAGATGGCCTACCTCGGCCTGACCGTGAACGACGCGGACGGCAAGGACGGGAGCAAACCACAGTGAACGCGCATCGGCAAACGACCGTGATAGGCGCGATAGGCGCGGGTGCCGCGGGAGAACCATCTGACGCCGGCGCTGCGGTGCTCACCATTCCGGCCGCCCCGGCGGCGTTTCACGTGATGGCCAAGCCGACGGGCGCGGTGTGCAACCTGGACTGCGAGTACTGCTTCTTCCTGTCCAAGGAGATGCTGTACCCGGGCAGCCGGTTCCGCATGGCCGCCGACCTGCAGGAAACCTACATCCGCCAGCTGCTCGAAGCGCACGCCAGAGCCCGCGAGGTAGTAGTCGCGTGGCAGGGCGGCGAGCCGACGATGATGGGCCTGGACTTCTTCCGCCGCGCCATCGACCTGGAACGCAAGTATGCCGGGCCTGGGCAGCGGGTCCTGAACACGATCCAGACCAACGGCACCCTGCTCGACAATGAGTGGGGCGCGTTCTTCAAGGAGCACCAGTTCCTGGTCGGCATCTCGATCGACGGTCCTGCGCCGATGCACGACTCGTACCGGGTGGACAAGGGCGGCAAGCCGACCTTCCGCCGGGTGATGAAGGGCCTGGACGTGCTCAGGCGGCACGGCGTGGACTGGAACGTGCTCACCACGATCCATGCGGTCAACGGCGACCACGGCCGGGAGGTCTACACGTTCCTGCGCGATGACCTCGGGGCGACGTTCATTCAGTTCATCCCCATTATCGAGCGGGCCACCGAGCAGACCCTCCCGATCGCCGACGCCGGGTGGGGCCACGGGGTACGCGGGCGCCCGCTCTACACCCAGCGCGGCGACCTGGTCACCCGCCGCTCTGTAGGCCCGGACCAGTACGGACGGTTCCTCATCGACGTCTTCGAGGAATGGGTCCGCCGCGACATCGGAACCGTCTACGTCCAGATGTTCGACACCGCGCTGGCCGGCTTCCACGGCGAACCCGGCGGCATGTGCGTCCACGCCGAAACCTGCGGCCAGCAGCTCACGCTCGAACACAACGGCGACCTGTACTCCTGCGACCACTACGTCGAGCCGGACTACCTGCTCGGCAACATCGGCGACCGGCACATGCTCGACCTGGTCGCGCTGTCCCGGCAGGTCAAGTTCGGCCAGGACAAGCGCGACACCCTCACCCGGTACTGCCGCGACTGCGACGTCCTGGCCGCCTGCAACGGCGGCTGCCCGAAAGACCGGTTCGCCACCTCCCCCTACGGAGAGCCCGGCCAGCACTACCTGTGCCCGAGCTATCAGGCGTTCTTCCGGCACGTCCGCGAGCCCATGCAGGCCATGTCCGCCCTGCTGCGGGCCGGGCGCGCCCCCGCGGAGATCATGACCGCCTACGCCTCGCGCGACGCCGGCCGCGGACGCAACGACCCGTGCCCGTACCTGTCAGGCCGCAAGTGGAAACGCTGCCACGGCAACGCCGCTCCGCGCTGATGCCTGCTCCGATGTCCTGGGCGCAGTGGTTCCGGTTCCGGCAGTACCTGAAGGAAAGCCTGTGGATCTACCCCCTGACAGCCGTCATCGCGGGCGGGCTCCTGGCCGTGCTCACCCGCCAGGCCGACACATCCTTCACGGTTCCGCCGCAATGGCGGTACAACCCGTCGACCGCGAGCACGGTGCTCACCACGATCGTCGGCGCGATGGTCGGCCTGATCGGCTTCGTCGTCACGGTGACCGTGCTGGCCATCCAGATGGCCACCGGCACCTTCTCCGCCCGCTACATGCGGATCTGGTACCGGGACGGGCTGCTGCAGGCAACGCTCGCCGTGCTCGCCGGGACAGTTTCCTTCGCGTTCTCGCTGCTACGCCAGGTCGGCGCGACACGGGCTCCTGATATCGGCGTGACCGTCGCGGGCGGCCTGGTGGCGCTGGGCCTGGTGCTGTTCCTGCTGTTCTTCAGCCGCTTCGTCCACCGGCTCAGACCAGTGGCGGTCGCTGCCCTGGCTGCCCGGCGCGCCGACCGGCTGGTAAAAACCATCGTCCAGGTCGCCGAGGCCGGC
Source organism: uncultured Actinomycetota bacterium (assembly GCA_963720595.1). Taxonomy (GTDB): domain Bacteria; phylum Actinomycetota; class Actinomycetes; order Streptosporangiales; family Streptosporangiaceae; genus Chersky-822. The sequence continues at coordinate 942,248 of CAVRFY010000003.1, forward strand.
GGCGATGACACCAGCACCGCCGCGGATCATCCGGCCTTTGTCGTGCCAAGCCGTCGAGATGGCGCCATCCAGGCGATCCATGTCCGGGGCCTTGTCAGGTGGGCCTGCCGGGACAGCTGTTTCCTGGCCATGCAGGCCGGGGTCGGCGACTATATGACTGCCGGCCAGCCGATGATCGCCGTATTCGGCCCTCCTGACGTGCCTGGAACGCCGCGTGCCGGCTGCAGGGAATGGCCGCCCTCGGGGTCGAGCGCACGATCGAGCAAGACCCGGCTTTCGCCATCCGGATCATGGTAGACATCGCCATCAAGGCGCTCTCAGCCGCCATCAACGATCCGACAACCGCCATCCAGGCGATCGACCACCTCGGCAACGTCCTGCGCCGCCTCGGGTCCACGGCACTGCGCGCACGACTCACGTTCAGCGACATGCAAGGCAGCCCCCGGTTGCTCCTGCCAGGCCGAACCTGGGAGGACTACCTGACCCTCGCCGTCACCGAGATCCGGGAATTCGGCGCCGCCGACATACAGGTCACCAGGCGTCTCCGGGCGCTCCTGCAGGACCTCGAAGCAACCGTCCGGCCCGAGAACCGCCCCGCAGTCATTGCCGAACTCGCCAGGCTGGACGGCACAGTCGCGGCCGCTTTCGGAAGTTCAGTCGATCATGATCGAGCCAAAGCCAGCGATCGCCAGGGCATCGGCGGCCCCGCGGAACAGCGCGAATCACCCACCCAGTAGGTCAGCGGGCCGCCGAGCCACTAGAGCCACGGCTATGCCCTTGCGAGCGGTGGGCCGACTTCGCGGATGGCCGCCGACAGTCATCAGCGGGGTTACCACTCTCGACGAGCCAGTGGAATTCGACGGCCGCCGGTACCCGCTTGGATGCCGCATCCGGATCATTGGCCTGGCCCCCCGTGGTGGTGGGCTAGATGTCGGGATTATGGTTGACAATCTGCATCTGTTCCCAGATCCGAGTACATGGTTAGTCCGACTAAGGCGTGTACTTGTTCCGCTCGACGCACATTGGGCCAGAGTGCTGCGCGATCTGCCTCACTCGCGGCCTGCCCCGCTGGACCGACTGTGCGAATGCCGCCGGTGCGTCGGATTGCGGTCGTCGATCACCTTGGCCTCTTGTCTGGGCCGGGTACCTACCACAGGACTGTCAACGGCAAGGCGGGGTCAGTTTTCACCTGCCGTCGACAAGGACCTGGTCGAGTGCCAATCGGGTAGCTCCGAGTTCCTCTGCGGCCCCCTCAGTTAGCAAAATCAGGGCTCGCAGCTGGCACCAGCATCAAGGTGGTCTCCGGGATCATGGGCCACGCCACGTCCGCGTTCACCGCCGACGTGTACGTGACCGTGACCGAGGAGCTGGCCGAGGCCGCCGCCTCCTCCATCGCCGCATTCGTGCCCCGCAAGAACCGCGTGAGTAACCAATGAGTAACCGCAGGGACAAACCGGGCGCCGGGGCGCGGCCGGGAATCCCTGCCGTGTTGCAAGGAATCCCAGCTCAGATGGCGGAGGCTCGGGGATTTGAACCCCGGATGGGCGCGAACCCAAACCGCATTAGCAGTGCGGCGCCATAGACCGGACTAGGCGAAGCCTCCTCGGCCCTCTGCGGGAGACCCCAGAGTACCGTTTGGCGCGGATCGGCACTGCTAGCCGCCAGACAGATCCGCCTGGCGAGCATGGCCGCCGACCGCTGGTTCAGGGTACCGGCAGCACGGCAACCACAGCAAAGCAGCACGGCGACCACAGCAAAGCAGCCCGCAGTGCCCGATCCGATCTCATCGGGCCTCGATGATCTCGTAGTCCCCCCGCGCGTAGGAGTCCCTGATCTTGGTCTTGGCGAACTTGCCGACGCTGGTCTTGGGCACCTCGGCGATGAACGACCAGCGCTCAGGAAGCTGCCAGCGAGGCACCCGTCCGGCCAGGAACTCGCGCAGTTCCGCCGCTGTCGCCTTCGATCCCTCCGCGAGCACCACAGTCGCCAGCGGCCGCTCGCCCCAACGCTCGTCGGCGACCCCGATCACCGCTGCCTCGAGCACGTCGGGATGGGCCATGATCGCGTTCTCGAGTTCCATCGACGAGATCCACTCGCCGCCCGACTTGATCACGTCCTTGGCACGGTCGGTCAGCACCACGTAGCCGAGCCGGTCGATGGTGCCCACGTCACCGGTCCGCAGCCAGCCGTCCCTGAACTTTGCCGGGTCGTCGTCCTTGTAATACGCGCCGGTGATCCAGGGGCCCCTGACCTCTACCTCGCCAACCGCCTCGCCGTCGAGCGGCAACTCCGTGCCCGCGTCGCCGACCAGCCTGGCCTCGACCTCGCAGATCAGCCTGCCCTGGGTATCCCGGTAGCGCCACGCATCCTCGCCCGTCGCCCCGACCGGCGCGTGCGCGACGCTGCCCAGCGGCGAGGTCTCCGTCATGCCCCAGGCCTGCAGGATGTGGACGCCCAGTTCCTTCTCGTAGGCCTCCATCAGCGCATGCGGGACGGCCGAGCCACCGCACGGCACGATCCGCAGCGAACTGAGGTCACCGCCGTTCGCGCGCACGTGCTGGAGCAGGGCGTTCCAGATCGTCGGCACCGCGCCTGCCACTGTCGGCCGCTCGGCCTCGATCAGCGTGACCAGCGGCTCGGGCTGCAGGAACCTGTCCGGCATGATGAGGCTCGCCCCGGCCATCAGCGCCGCATAGGGCAGCCCCCACGCGTTTGCGTGGAACATCGGCACCACCGGGAGCACGCGGTCCCGCTCCGACATCGCGAAGACCGAGCCGGTGTTGACGGCCATCGAATGCAGGTGCATCGACCGATGGCTGTAGACGACGCCCTTAGGGTGACCGGTGGTCCCGCTGGTGTAACACATGGCCGCGGCCGACCGTTCGTCCACGTCGGGCCAGTCGAAGCTGGCCGGCTGTGCCGCGAGCAGGTCCTCGTAGGAGTGCACCTGCGGGCCGGCCTTCGTGAGGGACGCCAGCGCCGCGCTGTCCGTCTCGCCAGGTGCACCGGTGACGAGTACGTGGCGGATCGTAGTGGCGTGCGGCAGAACCTGTGCCAGCAGCGGAACCAGGCTCGGGTCGACGATCACGACGTCGTCTGCGGCGTGGGTCGCGATATAGCCGATGACCTCTGGATCGAGGCGCAGGTTGAGCGTGTGCAGCACCGCGCCCATCGAGGGGATCGCCAGGTACGCCTCGAGGTGCTCGGAGTTGTTCCACATCAGCGTGGCGACGCGCTGGTCGTCATCCACGCCAAGCGACCTGAGTGCGTTCGCCAGCCTGGCGGCCCTGGCGCCGGTCTCGGCGTAGGTCTGACGGCGCAGGCCGGCGGCGGTGTAGGTCACCACTTCGCGGTCACCGTACACGCTGCTGCCGTACTGCATGATTCTGGTGACGGTCAGCGGAACATCCATCATCGTGCTGCGCACGGAAACCTCCTGCGAACTGCGAACCGCATTTCCCCTGGCGCCGGCCAGGCGTTCAGGACCGGCGCGCCGGAAATATCCCTGGGGTGGATAGTGCCACGTCGGCGCCGAAACGTCACCGGGTCCCCGGCGAGATCGTCAGCGGATACTGGCGATCAGATCGCTGAACCGTCAGTCGGCGAGCAGGTCCGCGTCGGTCCTGAGCTTGGCCACAGCCCGCGAGACCGTGCTCTTCACGGTGCCCTGGCTGACTCCGAGGATGTCGGCCACCTCGGACTCGGTCAGGTCCTCGAAGTAACGCAGCACCACGGCTGCCCGCATCCGCTGCGGCAGCCGGTCGATCGCTCGCTGGAGCGTATCGTGCAGTTCGCTGTTGACCGAGGTGTCGGCGGCGGGCCGGTCGGGGACCTCGTCCGTCGGGTACTCGTCCAGGCGGCGCCTGCGCCACCAGGAGATGTGGGTGTTCACTATCGCGCGTCTGACATAACCGTCCAGCGCCTTGCGATCCTCGATCCGCTCCCAGGCCTGATAGGTCTTGGCCAGGGCCGACTGCACCAGGTCCTCGGCATCGGCGAGATTGCCGGTCAGCAGGTAGGCAGACCTCAGCAGCGCCCGGCCTCTCGAGCTGACGAACTCGCGGAAGTCGGCATCAACCCTGGCCGCGTCGAGCTGACGCGGTACCGAGTCGGCGGCCGGTTCAGGCGCATTGCGCAAGTCAACTAGCCGACGGACAGGTCCGCGGCCACCAGGCCTGCGGCTGGCCTCGGCCACCTCTTCGCGGTCCCCCTGGGCACCGTGATCGCCCCCGACGCTCACCCTTCAACGGTACTCACGACAATCCGTTGATGCTTCACCACCCTCGGTAACGCACCGCAGGTCAGTACCCCATTGCCGGAAGGCCCCGCTCCACCTCCTCAGACCCGATTCTGTCCCGGTCAGACTTTGCCGCCCAGAAGATCGTCCAAAACACTTGACGTGGGGTGCGATACCTCAGCATGGTCGAATTTCAGAATGCGAATCGCGAGAGTGTGAACCGCGAGGAGGCAGGTGCCGGGTGGAAGCGGCCAGAGTGTGCTGCGAGCGGTGCCCAGGTGCAAACCTGGCCAACACCCGTCACATCGCCAGGCGCCGGCTGCTGAAGACAGCGGTGTTCCAGCCGCAACAGGGATCCGCCGACGGACCTGGATCGGCGGACCGCGCAGGACTTCGCGAACCGGCCTGGCCGCGGCCGAAGGCCGCCGCCGTCGCCACCGCCGACGAACGCCCCGCCACCCCTGCGCCGCGACCCGCCAACCTCTACCGCGCGGTGACCGGTCAAATCATCGACGTCAGCCCCCAGGTCATCGTGATCGGTCACGAAGGCGGAGAGCGGCGGTTCGCGCTGACCGCGGACGCCACTGCCTGGCGGGGCGGCCCGTTAGACCCGTCGGCGCTGAGGCGGGGAGACGAAGCCGTCATCCGGTTGCTGCCGTCGCGTCCCGGCGTCGCGGACCGGATCTGGGCCAACATCGGCCGCGTGACGGGAACCGTTATGGTCCGCGACGGCAATCGCCTGCTCGTCGCCGAGGGCACCACGAAAAAACTCCAGACGGTCATCATTCCGGCGTATGCGCGGATCAGGATCCAGGTCAGGTTCCCGACGCTCCAGGCGGGATACCTAGTCGACATCATCGGCGTCCGCCGGGCTGACCACCTCGAGGGCCTGCTGCCCGCCTCCCCTCAGCCGAACTACCGCAGCGACTTGGTGCCCAGGGAGCGTCAGCCGGGCGGGCGCTTGCCCGAGGCGATCAAAGGCTCGGCCACGTGGCACGATTCCGCCGACGAGCCCTATGGCGTGCTTGGCCTCTCCTATCCGGCGATCGACCCGGGGGCGGGCTGCCTTGAGGACTCGTTCGCGGGGTACGGGCCAGGGGATGCTCCCGCATTCCGGGAGCTGCCCTATCTGGCCATCGGCACCGCCCTCAACGTGCGCAACGAATGCAGCGGCATTTCCTGGACGCTGCCCGTCACCGGCTGCGCTCCCATGGCCCGCCTGTTCAACGACCGGTGTGTCGCCTGCCAGAACTCCGACCGGGGCCGGGTCGCTGACCTGACCATGGCCAGCTTCGTCGCGCTGGGCGGCGAACTGGAGGCCGGCTGCTTCAACGCCACGCTCACGATCGGCCGCTGACATGCTGACTACGCTGCGCGAGGTACAAATACCGCTGCTGGCGGTCATGCTGCTCGGCGGTTGCTCCGCAAAGTTCGTGCGGGCCGTTCAGCGGCGCTCGTTCAGCGCCGGGCTCGGGCCCACCGCGCTGTTCCCGCTCAAGCTGCGGCCGGTAGCCGCCGCCACGCTCGCCACGGTCGAGTTCGGCTTGGGCAGCGGGCTGATCCTGACCGTCGGCGAGTTCGGCGACGGCGCCCCGGCCTGGGTCGTCAGGCTCGGTACCTGCCTGCTGTTCGTCGTCGGCACCTGCGCGCTGATCGAGGTCCGCAGCATCCGGCCGGACATCGGCTGCGGCTGCTTCGGCGACTTCAGCTCGGCCCCCATTACCGGTCGGACGCTGGCCAGGCCGATGTTGCTGGCGATCGCCGCGCTCGCGACGGTCGGCCTGCCGAGGATCCTGCCGCTCAAGTCGGTCGGCGCCGCCGTCCCCGCGCTCGTGATGTTCGCGGCCGAACTCGTGATTTTCGGTCTGCTCTCCCCCGAGGTGCGCGACGTCCTGGTCAGGATCGGCTACTCGGCCCCCTGCGAGCTACGTGTGAAGAGCGAGCAGCAGACCATCGCCGCGCTGCAGCGCAGCGCACAGTGGCGCCGCCAATCCGCGCTGCTGGCCGGCGACCAGCCGCTGGATGTCTGGCGCGAGCTGTGCTGGCGCTATATCGCCTACCCGAGCAGGTACAACGGCAGGGATGCCGAGCTCGTGTTCGCCGTGTACCTGCAGCATCGTCGTCCCGCAGTGCTGTCCGTGCTGGTCGATGCCGCGACCGGCTCGGTGATCCCCTCGCCGGTCAGCTCCGCCCGGCCGGTCGGCCTGCGCTGGTCGCGGCTGCTGCGGCGCGGGTCCCATGCCGCGCCACAGCCCGAGTTTCCTTCTTGGCTCGGTGACCCGCGGCCCGAACCGCCGACAGCACGGCCGGCCGAAATCTAAGCTTCTCTTGGCCTGTCTTGCCTGCACGCTAGATAGGGCAATACAGCGGCAGAGAGCCGCGCCCGGCCTCGCCTGGGCCGCACACCCGGCGTCGCTGGGCCGCACCCCCTCCGCCTCACCGGGGCCGAACACCGCGCCTCACCCGGGCTGGGCCCGCAGGAAGCGGCCGAAGTGCGGGACGGTGAAGGCGATCAGCCCGCGTTCCGAGCTGTAGATGAGACCCTTCTTGATCAGGCTGTCCCTGGCCGGCGACACGCTCGACGGCTTCCTGCCCAACTCGTCGGCGACCTGGGCGGTGGGCACGGGCTCGTCGCCAAGCAACGCCATGGCGCGCATGTACTCGCGTTCGGCCGGCGTGGCGCGCTCGTACCTGCTGCCGAAGAATCCGACGGCCAGTTCGCCCGCGGCCAGCGGCGCGGCGACCTGGACGTCTGCGGAAGTGACCGGGCTGGTAGCCGCCACGTCCCAGGTCACCTTCCCGTATGCCTGTACGAAATACGGGTAGCCGTCCGCCGCCCGGTACAGCGCGTCGAGCGCGGCCGGCTGGAAATCGGCGCCCTCGCGCCAGGCCGGAGCGAGCAGCGCGATGTCGGCGGCCTGCCGGTCAAGACGATCAATAGATACATAGCGAAACAATCGCTCGGAGTAACTCTTGCTGGCCGACAGCACCGACGGCAGGTGCGGAAGACCGGCCCCGACGACAATCAGCGGCCCGCCATTCTGCGACAACTCGTGGCAGGCGGCGCACAGCGCCGACACGTCGGGCGCCGTGATGTCCTGCATCTCGTCGATGAACAGGGCGATCCCCACGGCGAGGTCGGCCGCGACCGCGGCCGCGTCGGTGAGCAGCTCGGTGAGGTCGATCTCCAGGTCCCCCGTGTCCGCCCGGCCCCTGGCCATCGGCACGTCGATGCCGAGCTGGCTCAGTCCGCCGGCTGCCCCCTTGGGCGCCCTGGGATCCCTGGCCAGGAAGGCCTTGAGCACGCCGAGGAAGTCGTCGATCCGCTGCGGCGCCCGATGCCGGGGCGCGAGTTCCCGCACCGCCACGTGCAGCGCGCTGCCGATCGGCCGGCGGATCGACTGGTCGGGCCGGGCCTCGATCTTGCCGGTGCCCCACAGCCGCTGCATCGCCATCGACCTGAACGCATTCAGCAGCACGGTCTTGCCGACCCCGCGCAGCCCGGTCAGAACCATGCTGCGCTCCGGCCTGCCCCGCGCGACGCGCTCGAGCACGACCTCGAACTGCGCGATCTCCCGGTCCCGGCCAGCTAGCTCGGGCGGACGCTGGCCGGCTCCCGGCGCGTACGGGTTTCGTACTGGATCCACGGGATAGCAGCTTATGGGCTGATCTAGCGGGATCCCTAGATTGGCGTAGAGAGTGCTATCCGGCGTGTCGGACACCCGGACCCGCCTCGGCCCGGCTCACCGCGACGGACCCGCCACCACGGGCCTCGCTAGCGGTCGGACCCCGGCTGTGCGTGATTGAGTCGGCGTAGGTATTCGTTATATGCCGCCAACTGGTCGTCGTCCTCATCGATATCCGCAATCGGGGATGATGCGCCGGGTGCGACCGTTGCCCGCCGCGCGGCCTCCAGCCAGCCATGCGTTCTGGTCTGCGCCCGCGAGTCGGTGGACCACATCCAGAAGACGATCATCATCGTCGCGAACATCAGCGCGTCCCCGCCGACCCACATGGCCGCGCCGCCCGCGTGCAGGTCCTGGACGGCGGTGCCGGCCCAGGCGGGCCGCGCACCGGTCGGCAGGCCGGGCGTGCCGTGATTGCCGTAGCCGAGAACCAGCCCGGTGAAAGTATCGACGGGCATGATGAGGAAGAGCAGGATCAGCTTGGTCGGGTAGGACAGCCGCCACCTGATCGGCTCTGATCCGATGATCGGCAGGAAGAACAGGTAACCGACGGCCAGGAAGACGACGTGCTCGGCGTCGTGCGCGACCTGGTTCCGCGCGATCAGGCTGGCGACCGCGGTCAGGTGCAGCACGACGATCGCGGCGGCATAGGCGGCGAATCCGAATACCGGCCAGGTCAGGAAGCTAGCGACCGGCGAGCGCAGGACGCGCTTGGCCCAGGAGTGCAGTGGATTGCGGCTCGCGTGCAGCAGCAGCGTGATCGGCTGCCCGACGATCAGCAGCGGCGGCGCCACCATGACCAGCATCAGGTGCTGAACCATGTGGTCCCAGAACAGCACGTCGTCGTAGCTCCCGATCCCGCTCTGGAGCGCCAGCACGACGACCGCAAGACCCGCGAGGAATGCCGCGGTCCGCCAGGCCGGCCACGGCCGGGCGGGATGCCGCCGCGCCACGCGGACGACGCCCCACAGGTACAGGCCCGCGGCGACGACGACGGACGCCGTGACTGCCGGTGCCGCCTGCCACTGGGTAAGCACTGCCTGCCAGCCGAACGGGGGAAGCATCAGCCCTCCTTCGGCAGCGAGCCTACCTACCGCCGCCCGCTATGGTTGTCGGCGGAGGGTTCGCCTAGTGGCCGATGGCGGCGGTCTTGAAAACCGCTATGGGGCGTGAGTCTCATCGTGGGTTCGAATCCCACACCCTCCGCTTCGTGATCTCTAGACGCCGGTGGCTAGCACGGGAATGGCACCGGCCTGGCGCTGGTACGCCGCCAGGTCGAGATAGGTGTCCTTGCGGGCGACCAGGCCGTCCTGCACGGCGATCACGTCGGCGCCGTCACAGGTGAAGGGCGACCCGCCGGCGGTACCGGACATGTCGTACTCCAGCACCAGGTGGTCGGTCCCCAGGTAGGCCCTCTTGGCGTCGAAACGGAGATCGGGCACGAGCCCGAGCAATGCCACGATCGTCTGCCGGATGGCAGTACGGCCAGTCGCGGCGTCGGTGACTCCGTGCAGGTGGAAGACCGAGTCCTCGGTGTGCAGCGCGACGATGGCATCCACGTCGAGGTCAGTCCAGGCCTGGTGGTACTGGCCCGCAAGCGCCTCGATGCTCAGGCTCATCTGAATCTCCCCCAGTGCGAACGTGACCCGTTCGGCTCCCGAACAGTAGCGGAATATTTCAGGCACTGGAAGACGCCGTCAGGCGTCTTGGGTCAGGACCACCCGGTAGGCAACGACGATGAACGCTGCGGCCAGGGCGATGAAGATGCCCGCCTCAATGCCCTGCAGGGCCCAGAACCTGCTTGCGGGCTGGTAGGTGATCAGCGTGTGGAACCCGTGGGATGACAGACAGGAATTAAACCGGGCGGCTTGCTGCCCGAGGCTTCGGCAGGCGGCCGGGGTGTCCTGGAAGCCGATACCGGCGGTGTAGTTACGGCCGTTCGGCCCGAGGGTGGCGTTTGACAGGATCCAGGAGCCTGCTGGCGCGGCCTGATCGCTACTGAAAGGCGGGAGCGATTTGACGATCGCGGTCAGGTAATGGGGCCTGGCGTATTCGGCGATGAGGAAGCGCAAGCCGGCGAAGGCGGTGAAGGTGACGGCCATGGCTGGGAGGACCCGCTTGAAGATCGAGCCGGCTGCGATGCCCAGGGCCACCGCGAATACCGAGTAGGCGGCGGGCACGATCCCCTGAATGTCGAAGGTGAAGGTGGCTAGCCGAACCGGGAGGCCGACCGCATTCTCTGGGCCACGCCACCAGTTCACTAGGACCGCCGTGGCTGCGCCCACGATGGCTGCGGCGGTCAACGCCCACCAGATGTTGCGGCTCAGCCAGCCGCGGCGCGTGACGCCCTGGGTCCAGGCCAGGTTGTGGGTGCCAGCTTCGAACTCTCTCGCCAGCAGCGGGGCACCCCAGAACACGCCGAGCAGGAGCGGAACCGCCATGGTGGCATCGACCAGGGTGGTGATGGCGCCGTCGCCGTGGAACAGCAGTTGGGTCGCGCCGCCGCAGCTGCGCGTCGTCCCGCAGCTGGCGAGGAACGCGTGGTAATCACGGGCCATCGCGATGCCGGTCAACAGGAGCAGGCCGGTCAGCGCGGCGAGGGCGGCCCCGGCGACATAGGCCTGACCACGGTGCAGCCGCCAGATCATGGCGTTCACCGGACGGACCTTGCCGGGGTGAGCGGCGTTGGGGTCCGCGTGCCGTGTTGTCCCATGTAGGCCAGGATGATGTCCTCCAGCCCCACCTCGGTGATCTCCCATCTGGGATCGAGGACCGGGCCGCTCAGCCTGGCCAGCAGTCGGGTCTGGTTCGCGGTCTGCGTTGCCTTGATGACCTCGATGCTCGGCTCGGTGTCGGTTGCCTTCCTTCTGGGTCCCACGAGCCAGCGATGGGCGTCCAGGACATGGTCGATGTCGCCGGTCAGCTGAGTGCGCGATGCGGCGAGCAGGATGATGTGGTCGCAGACCCGCTGCAGGTCAAGCAGCAGGTGCGACGACAGGATGACGGACAGATCCCCGTCGGCGACCGCCTCGGTCAAAGATGCCAGGAACTCCCGGCGCGCCAGCGGGTCCAGGGCCGCCACGGGCTCGTCGAGTACCAGGACCCTGGGCCGCTTGGCCAGGGCCATGCTCAGACCCACCTGCGCGCGCTGGCCGCCAGAGAGCGTGGAAACACGCCTGTCGTTAGGGATCCCGAGCTCGGCCAGTCGCGCGCGAGCTCCTGCCGCGTCCCAGTCGCGGTTGAGATGCGCGCCGATCTCAAGGTGCTCCGCGGTGGTCAGCTGGTCGTACAGCGGCACGTTCTGTGCCAGGTAGCCGATGCTGGCCAGGAACTCCGCACTCTGCTCAGGCGAGCGCCCCAGCACCGATGCCGCACCGGCGCTGGGGGCGCTGAGGCCGACGAGAATCTTCAGCAGCGTGGTCTTCCCGGCGCCGTTGGGTCCGACCAGCGCGGTCACACGACCCTGCGGCACGGACAACGAGCAGTCCCGCAGCGCCCAGACGGAGCCGTACCGCTTGCCCAGCCCGGTCGTGCGGATCGCCGGCATGTCCTGGGCGCTCATGCGATCCGCTCCGCCGGTGCGCCCGACAGGGTCGAGCGCAGGAGGGATTCGATGGCCTCGTCGTCCAGTCCCTCGGCCCGCGCCGTCCGCACCCACTCCTCCAGCGTGCGAGCGAGCCGCAGTTGAGTGTCCGGCGGAGGTCCTGCGGGGCGGCGGGCGACGAACGTGCCCACGCCCTGGCGTCCCTCAACCAGGCCCTCGTGCTCGAGCTGCCAGTAAGCCTTCATCACGGTGTTCGGGTTGATCGCCACCTCGGCCACGACCTCCTTGACCGTCGGCAGCTTGTCGCCGACGTCGAGGACTCCCATCCGAAGGGCCTGCCTCACCTGCTGCGCCAGCTGAAGGTAGGCAGGCACCCCGCAATCCGGGTTCAGCTGGAAGCTGATGGACTGCTTCAGCACTTCTCTAGTCACCTAGTGAACAGTAGAATGCCCGCTCATCGGCGTCAAGTCCAGGGATATTCGAGCAATCGCAACCATCTCCGGCCGGCGTGCGCGCAAGACCCGGCGCCGACCTACCTTGTCAGCAGGCGGCCGCCTCAGCATGCTGCCTAGGTGACCTCCGCGATGCCCGAGCTCGCCCAGGCGGTCGACGGCCTCTACCACGCCTTCGAGCGCTATCCGCTGCGGCCCGTGATCCGGGGCTGCCCGCACTGCGTGGGCCTAGACGACCAGGGCGACCTGCACGTCACGCCGCTTCGCGAGCTGACCGACCTGGCGCTCGGCAAGTTCGCATTCAAGGCCCTCACAACCTGGGGCGATACCGACGACCTCCGGCACTTCCTGCCGCGCCTGCTCGAGTTGACGCTCAATGACGGCCGGGATGCCATCGATCTCGAGCCGGTACTCGGCAAGCTGGAACTCGGCGGGTGGCACGCCTGGCCTGAGGACGAGCAGCAGGCGATCACGGCCTTCCTGGCGGCGTTGTGGCGCCGGTCCGGATCGGCCGGCCCAGCCAGGTACCGGATCGCTGACCTAGCTGACATGCTCGGCCAGGCCGGTTTCGACCTAGCCCTGTTCCTGGCGTTGCTCGACGGCGACTCGCGGGAGCAGAGCGTTCGCCAGGTTGCGGCGCTCTGCCGTGGTGCGGCCAGCCGGTCAGCGGCGGACCGGCGGGCAAGCGACCGGTCAGCATCGGGCCGGCCGGACTATCGGCAGCAGGTGCGCGAGTGGCTCGCCCGTCCGGCCACCCGCGCATTGCTCGAGGTCGGCTTCTTCGCTGCCAGCTCAGCCGAGGTTGCCGCGGAGCTGTCCGAGGCGCTCCTGCTCGCCGATGCCATAGCCGCAGAAAACTAGCCCGCCGGGCGGCGGTGCGGCGCGTTCACTGCGAACGAGTGCCATCCCCGCGCCCGCTTAGCGAGCCGGCCCGTGGCCGGTGTTCCTCCGGGACTCCGTCGCCAGGCTCGCGCAGAGCAAAGCGGGGCAGCCAGCGCGCGCTCGTGGCTCGCATACCTCGATGACCGGCTCCTTACGCCGAGCCCAAACCTAAACACCTTAGGAATTTGGGTTTATCATGGCAAGCGGCGCCACGGCGCGTTTGCCGCGAAGTGTAGATCCGCATCCGGCCCGCGGGCTGGCGCCGCTCGGCACGAATCCGCCGCCTGGCGGGAAGCCACCGCGCGGCCGTCCGGCCGGGCGAGGCCCAGGGAAAGGACCTGGACGACATATGTCAGCAACGAAGGCCCAGGCGCGGCGACAGCGGCCGAGCCGGCTCGCGCCCGCGCAGCCGACTTCCAAACAGCCCGCGCCTGATCAGTCAGGGCCGGGATGCGCCGAGGGCGCCGCGCAGTTGGTCGTCGGGCACGTCGTGAGCGCCACCTGCTGGCTCCGGCCGGAGGACGGGCAAGACTATCCTGAGTTGGTCAGCTTCTCTGGCCGCCGGGCCGGTGTCAGCGGGCGGCCGCGGCAGGGTGACCGGTTCGAGAAGGTCGAGACCATCGGCCCCATCGTGCCCGGCAGCGGGCCGGTCTCGGTCACGACGAAGGTGGCCGATATTACTGCCGGGGAATGGATCGTCTGGGTGAAACCGGCGGGCCAGCGGGCCGGCGCGCTGCCCGGGCCGCCCGTGACCGGGCGGCTCAGCCTGAAGCGGTTCCTGTGGCCGAAGGGAAACCCGGTAGCGGCCGGCAATACCGGCACCGGGGTCACGACCCGGGCCAGCGGATTCGCCACCGGTCCCGGCCTGGTGCCTGCGTCATGGGCTCCCCTGGTGGCTTTTGGGGTCGTGGTCGCACTCGCGTCGCAGGGGGTCCTGGCCGGCCGGGCGCACCTGAATGTCGCAGCGGCGCTGGGGATCTCGCTGGCCGCCAGCGTGGCGGGCCTGGCCGGCGCGAGGGCCTGGTTCGTGGCCCTGAACCGGGGGAACGTCAAGGGCATCCCGACCCAGGGGCTGTGCATCCAAGGCTTCATCGCCGCGACCGCCGTAGTCTTGGCCGGCGGCCTGGCTCTGGCGGGCCTGCCGATCGGAACATTCCTCGACCTGACCACTCCCGGCTTGTTCTTGGCCATGGCCATTGGCCGGCAAGGATGCTACCTGCACGGCTGCTGCGTCGGACGTCCGACCGCGTCGCGGTGGGGCATCTGGGCCTCCGATGGCCGCATCGGCTCCCGCCGTGCTCCCACCCAGCAGCTGGAGTCACTGTCGTGCCTGGTCATCGGGCTAACCGCCCTGCTCTTTGTCCTGCCAAGCCCGCGGACCCCTGCGGGTACTGTCTTCGTCGGCGCCCTCGCCGCCTACACGGTGTTCCGGCAGATCCTGTTCCCCTATCGCGCCGAGCCGCGCAGGTCATCCCTCGGGCGCGTCGGGTCGATGATCGCGGCCGGGCTGGTGCTCGTCGCGGATGTCATTGTAACGATCGTGGCCTGACCGCAGCCTTTCGCTGGTGCGGCATGGCGGGTGGTGATGGCCGCGCGGGGAATCGGAGATATTACCCTGAACGGCCTTCACGCGGCGCCGCCAGCGCCGCGATCACGAGCCGGCCCCTTCGCGCAGTGCCTGGTCCAGCATCCGGCGCAGCTGCCGCGCCTCAGCCGGATCGATGCGCCCGACGAAGCTGCGCAGCGCCGCGGCCCGGTCCGGGCTGGTCTCCAGCGCCTCGCCCATCAGGTCGGCCGTGTAGTCCTCCCTGGTCATCGTCGCCCAGTACCGGTATGCACGGCCGTCCCTCTCACGCTCCAGCCAGCCCTTGCGGTACAAGATCTCCACTACTGTGAGCACGGTGTTGTAGGCGGGCTCACGGTCCGGCCGCAGGCCCGCCCAGATCTCGCGCACTAGCACCGGGCGGCCCTCAAGCCAGACCCGGCCCATGATCGCGGCCTCAAGCTCGCCGAAACTCCGCACACCGCCTCCCGCCTAGGCCCGCCCGACCCCGAATCCTGGCCCCATTATCACACCTAAGCATCATCGGTGGCGCATCCTCCAACGCCGAGTGGGTGTTTGAAGGGCGGCCGGGCAGGCGAGGCGGCGATGCTAGCTGCGGCGGGCGCGGGCGCGGCGCTTGCCTTCGTGCATGGCCTGAACCCTGGCGATCGGGATCGTGTGACCCTCCTCGACCAGCGCTGGACTCAACGGCTGCGGCGCGGGCATGAGGTCGGCCCACGGATCGCCGCCGGAGATCAGTCCTGGCGCCGTATGCACGGTGAAGTCCGCCGGGCTGACCCGGTCCAGCTCGTCCCAGGCCACCGGGAACGATACTGGCACACCGGCCCGCAACCTCGGGCTATAGGCCGCCGCCACCGTCGCGCCGCCCGCCCTGGTCGAGTCGAGGAACACCTTTCCCTCGCGGTCGTCTTTGATGAACGCGGTGGTGGCCAGCGCGGGATCCAGGCGTTCGGCGCGGGCTGCGAGCGCGCCGGGTGGCGGCGGCGACGTCCTCGATGCCCGCCTGCTCCAGCGGCACGAACACGTGCACCCCCTTCGCGCCGCTGGTCTTGACCGCGCCGGACATGCCCACGTCGGTCAGGGCCTGGCGAACCAGGTGCGCCGCCCGGACGGCGAGCCCGAACTCGTCCGGCGACGGCGGGTCGATGTCCAGCACCAGGTAGTCAGGATGCTGCCAGCCTGGCTCGCTGAGCAGCGTTACGTGATACTCAACGGCCCGCTGGTTGGCGAACCACAGCAGCGTCTTGCGGTCATCGCAGAGCGCGTACGACACCTCGCGCCTGGACGACTCGGCCCACAGGGTTACCGTGCGGACCCAGGGCGGGGTGTACTTGGGCACGTTCTTCTGCATGAATGGCGCCTGACCGCGCAGCACCCTGATCACCGACAGCGGCCGGTCGCGCAGCACCGCGATGATCGGCCCGGAGACGGCGTCCAGGTAGTCGACCAGGTCGCGCTTGGTCGCGCTTGCGTCGTCGAACAGCGGCTGGTCAAGGTTGGTGAGCGAGACCCCGT
Organism: uncultured Actinomycetota bacterium; assembly: GCA_963720595.1. Taxonomy (GTDB): domain Bacteria; phylum Actinomycetota; class Actinomycetes; order Streptosporangiales; family Streptosporangiaceae; genus Chersky-822. The sequence goes on from CAVRFY010000003.1 coordinate 958,128, forward strand.
CCCGCTCCTCGCCGCCCGACCCCGCCTTAGCCGCCATAGTCGAAGAGCAGGGCGAGTGAGTCGTCCAGCTTGCGAAGCGTGCCCGCCGACACCCGCCCTACCGGATCGGGACCGAGTCGCTCGCGGCGCAGCCGCACCACCGAATAGGACTCGAGGTGACCGCTGACCTGGTCATCGCTGGTCAGCGCGACGACATAGGGCGTCTCGTTCAGGTCAGGCCGGTCGCTGACCCTGACCACCACGGGGTGGCCGGTGATGGCGCTGAAGCCGTCGTTGCTGACGATGACGACGTAGCCGGACCGGCCGAGCCCTTTGTGCGAGTAGACATCACCGCGATTCACGCGGCGCCCTTCCCCGCTTCCGGGCCGAAGTCCTGCTCGCTGGCCTCCGCCCAGGCAGCCCAGGCGTGGCCGGTGCCACGATCGATCTCGGCGACCGTGGCGGCCGCGTCTCGCTGCACCTTCTCCTTGGCCGACCGGGACATCCAGGCCGACATCGGCACTCCGGCCCGTTCGGCGGCCGCCTTAGCCTGCCGGTAGGTGCGCTCGTCCATGCTGATGCTGATGGTCTTCACAGCCATGTCCACAATGTTATCAACATTGTTTCCGGGTTGAGATCTCTTGGCGACACTAAGCCCGCGGCCGTCCCGCCAGTCCCGCCGTCCGCCGGTAGCTGTCGCCCAGGCGGCAGGCACAATCGTTGCATGCGCGCCATCACGATCACCGAGCCGGGCGGGCCCGAGGTACTCGCGCTCGCCGAAGTCCCCGATCCGTCCCCGGCCGCCGGGGAGGTCGTCATCGAGATAGCGGCGGCGGGGGTGAACCGGGCCGACCTGCTCCAGCGACAGGGCCTGTATCCGCCACCGCCGGGAACGCCGCCGTATCCCGGACTCGAGTGCGCCGGGCGGATCGTCGCGCTCGGCGACGGAGTGACCGGCTGGTTGCCGGGTGACGAGGTGTGCGCACTGCTGTCCGGCGGCGGCTACGCGGAGCGGGTGGCCGTGCCGGCCGGGCAGCTGCTGCCGGTTCCCGCCGGGATCAGCGTCACCGAGGCGGCGGCGCTGCCCGAGGTGGCCTGCACCGTCCACTCCAACGTGGTCACGCTGGCCCGCCTGGCCGCGGGCGAGACGCTGCTCGTGCACGGCGGCGCCAGCGGCATCGGGACGTTCGCGATCCAGCTCGGCCGCGCGCTCGGCGCCCGGGTGGCGTGCACGGCCGGCACGCCCGCCAAGCTGGCCAGATGCCGTGAACTCGGCGCCGAGCTGGGGATCTGCTACCCGGAGGAGGACTTCGTCGCCGCGATCACTGACTTCACCGAAGGCCGCGGCGCGGATGTCATCCTCGACCTCATGGGCGCCGCGTACCTGCAAAGGAACGTGACGGCGCTGGCGCCAGGCGGCCGGCTGACGGTCATCGGCCTGCAAGGCGGCACCAGGGCCGAGCTCGATCTCAACGCGCTGCTGCGCAAGCGGGCCAGCGTGCATGCCACCTCGCTGCGAGCCCGCCCCGCCGCCGAGAAGGCGGCCATCGTCGCCGCGGTCCGCGGCCAGGTCTGGCCGCTTGTCGCCGCGGGCAAGGTCAGGCCGGTGATTGATGCCGTGCTCCCGCTCGCCGAGGCCGCGCAGGCGCACCGGCGGCTGGAAGGCAGCCACATCGGAAAAATCCTTCTCAGGCCATAACGAACCGCCCCCGGTGCTGCGGCCAGGCGGCAGCATCGACAGACTAGGGGAATGACTGAGCAGAGGGAGCCAGGCGGCGAACCGCACGCCAGGGTAGTCGTGGTCGGTCCGGACGGCGTCGCGATGGAGAGCGACGCCGCGGAGTCGCGTGAGCGCCCGGTCACCGAGATGGTCGAGCAGCCGGCCAAGGTCATGCGGGTCGGCAGCATGATCCGCCAGCTACTCGAGGAGGTCAGGGCGGCCCCCCTGGACGAGAAGAGCCGGGCCAGGCTCAAGGAGATCCACACCAGCTCGATCAAGGAACTTGAGGACGGGCTGGCGCCCGAGCTGGTCGAGGAACTCGAGCGGCTGTCGCTGCCATTCGCCGAGGACGAGATTCCGAGCGAGGCCGAGCTGAGGGTCGCGCAGGCGCAGCTGGTCGGCTGGCTCGAGGGCCTGTTCCACGGCATCCAGACCACGCTGTTCGCCCAGCAAATGGCCGCCAGGGCACAACTTGAGCAGATGCGCAGGGCGTTGCCGCCAGGCGCGATTCCCGGCGCGGAGGAATCGCTGCAGCAGCAGCGGACGTCCGGCCCTTACCTGTAGCTCAGCCGCTCACACCGAGCCGAGCCGCGCCTGGTCGAGCCAGGCCGCCGCGTCGGTAAAGCGCGCGTCGGCCCGTGCCGCCTGATCGCGGTCGGCCACCGCCGTGTCCCGCCGCGCCTGCGGCCAACCGGCCATCGGATAGCTGCCGAGGAACCGGACGTCGCTGCAGGTCCGGCGCAAGCCCATGAGCGCCTCGCCCACGCTGGGCGCGGACACATGTCCCTCGCAGTCGATGAAGAAGAAATACCGCCCGATTCCCTCGCCTGTCGGCCGGGACTCGATCCGGCTCAGGTTGACGCCGCGGACGGCGAACTGGCTCAGGATGTCCATCAGCGCGCCCGGATGATCATCTGCCAGGAACGCGATGACCGACGTCCGGTCCGTTCCGGTAGCGGGCGGCAACGGACCGGGCAGGCCCACCTCGACGAACCTGGTCACCGCCGAGTCGTTGTCGTGCACGTCGTCGGCGAGCACGGCAAGCTCGTAATGCCGCGCGGCGAAGCTGCCCGCCAGCGCCGCGTCGAGCTCGGAATCGGCGACCTGCTGCGCGGCCTCGGCGTTGGACAGGGTCGGCCGCCACTGCGCGTGGGGCAGGTTCCTGGCCAGCCACTGCCGGCACTGCGGCTCGGCGACCGGGTGACCGCCGACGACCTTGATGTCGTCGAGCCCCGTGCCCGGCCTGACGAGCAGCGCGAACCCGACCGGGACGATCACCTCGGCCTTGATCAGCAGTTGCGCGCCCGTGGCCAGCTCGTCCAGGGTCGCGTTGACACCGCCCTCGACCGAGCTCTCGATCGGCACGACCGCGCGCTCAGCCGCACCCGAACGCACCGCGTCGAGCGTTGCCGCGATGGTCGGGCACGGCACCGGCTCGAACTCCTCGTCCGGGTGCAGCGCGCCGACCGCCTGCTCGCTGAACGTCCCGCGCGGCCCCAGGTAGGTGCACCGGCCCGCGGCGGTCACGGGGTCACCGCCCTCGGGCGGCGCCATGGCCAGAACCAGGCGAACGTGGCCACGATGACCGCGAGCAGCACCGCGGGCGTGACGGCCGTCCTGACCACCGACTCCAGCCAGGTCAGACCCGCCGGCACCGTGATCTGGCCGCGGGCGGGCAGGTATCCGATCGCGAGCCCGGCGGTCCTGGCGAGCAGCAGCCAGTCCAGCCTGGATGCCGGAAGCAGCACCAGCAGCGCCCAGCCGAGCCCGTCGTACCAGGGCAGCAGGTAGGGCCAGGCCAGCAGCCATGCGAAGACAACGGCGAATGCGCACGCGCCGAGCAACTGGCCGTCGCTCAGCTGGCCGGCGCCGTGCCAGGGCCGGCGCCGGAGCTGGCCGGCGCTCAGCCCACGACCGCTCAGCCCACGGCCGGTCAGCTGATCCCCGGCCAGCGCGACGTGCCTGAGCAGCATGGCGAGCAGGGCCGCGGCAAGCAACAGCGCCCCGAGCTTGACCAGGCCCTCGGCCGTGCCGTCGCCGATCCGCAGTTCGAGCGCGGAGCGAACGGGCCGCCACGGCGATCCGATCGAGGTGTAGCTGCCGGCCCGCAGGGCCGGGCCGAACATCTCCGTTCCCCACGGCACCAGCGAGGCTGCCACGACCACCGCGAACCCAGCCGCCAGCCCGCCGAGCACCGTCGCCGGCCATCGCCAGGACCGGCGACCACCGGGAGTTGGTACTCCCGCCGGTGGGGCCGCCATGGCCGGCCGCCGTGCCGCCGCCGTGGGCGGGGGCGGCACGGCCGTCCTGGCGCCGCCAGGTGAGCAGGATGCCGATCGCGAGGCCCGCGCCCACCAGCGCCGTGGTCACCTTGATCGCGAAGCCCAGGCCGATCAGTGCGCCCGCGCCGGCCGCGATCAGCGCCTGGCACCAGAGCCGATCGGCCCGGGCTGGCCGTACCGGGCGCGCTGGCCGCACCGGCCGCGCTGGCCGGACCGCCGGTCCCATTCGCCGCGCCTGGGGCATTCGCCGCGCCCGTCATGCGGGGCGTCAGCAAGCTGACCGCCGCCACGGCGGCGACCCCGAAGACGATCGCCTGCGTGTCCACGTGCGCTCCGCCAATCAGCAGCATGAGCAGCAGCGGATTGGCGGTCCACAGCAGCGCGGATCGCCGCTGGCGGCCGATGTCCCCGCGGCCGAGCCAGTGCAGCAGCAGGCCGGTCCCGGCGAACGCCGCAGCGTTGAGCAGCGACAACACGAATACCGTCAGCCGCACCGAGCCCGCGCCGATCCACCCGGCGAACGCCTGCAAGCCGACGGCGAGCGGCCCGTACACCGACGGGCTGTTCCGCCAGTCTTGCACCGCCCGCGCCACCGGATCGCCCAGCCTGGCCAGCGCCGCCGGAGTGGTGGTGTACGGATCATGCCCGGTGATGGCCATCCGCCCGTAGGCGGCGTAGCTGAGGTGATCAGCGGAGCCAAATGGCGGCAGGAACGCGAGCACGAGCGCCCCGGCGATCCCCGCGAGCAGGATCAGGCCAGGTCGGATGGACCAGCCATGACGGAGCGCGTAGAGGCTGAGGGACAGCCCCGTGACGCCGGTCAGGATCGCCGCCGCGGTGAGCGCGACGGCCAGGTAGGGGGACGGCCCGGCGGCGACGGCCCACGGCGGCTGGCCGGGGCCGCCGGGCAGGGCCGGTTCCATGATCGAGGGGCCGAGCACGGCCACGGCTGCCGTCAGCGCGAAGCTCGCGCCCGCCGCGGCGAGGCCGATCGCGCCCGCCCGGGGCGCCGCAGGGCGCGGCGAGCGAGTGCTGATTCCGAGTCCCGGTTCCCGCTGGACGGTCATCACGCGAGGTCGGCCTGCCCGGTCACCTGCGCGTCCGGGCGTCCGGCTGCCTGCCGCCATGGCTGGCGGACCGCGAGCGCACGCGCGACTCCCGCGAGCTGCCGGACCCGGTGCACCTGCGAACGCAGGTCGCTGCCGGTCGCCCGGTGCGCGAGCGGCACCTGCACCTCGGCGACCCGCATGCCTTTGCGTAGCAGGTCGATGGTCAGGCCGGTCTCCGCACCCCAGCCCCCGGCCAGCGGCCTGGCCGCCTCGAACGCCGCCCTGGTCAGGCAGCGCTGCCCGTTGAGCGGCTCGGCCGGGCGCCAGCCGGTGGCTCGTTCGATCCCGGCCCCGGACAGCCCGAGCACGACGCCGTGACCGCCGCGCTTGACCCGGGTCGCGAAGACCGCGATCGTCATGTCGGCTTGCCCGGCCAGCACCGGCCCGGCAAGCGGCCCGGCTTGCGCCGCGGTCTCGGCCAGGTCGGCATCGAGGAAGAGCAGGTGTCGCGGGCGGGACGCGGGCCCGGATCCGGTCGTCGAGGCCTGCACGGTCGTCTTGGCGGCTGCGGCCGCCCGCTGCTGAGCCTCGATCACCAGGACGGCCTCGGCGCCGGTCTCCATGGCGGCGGCCTTGCCGCGGTTCCTGGCGTGCCGGACCACCATGGCGCCAGCCAAGTTAGCCTCGCAACCCGTCCCGTCGACGGAACCGTCGTCGACGACGACGATCAGGTCCACGCCGGGTATCCGGGCAGCGGCCCGGACGGTCGCGCCGATCCGGTCGGCTTCGTTCCTAGCTGGGATGACGACGGCAAGGTCGCCGCGAGGCGGCATGGCTGCGATCTTAGTAGCGTGCCCGTGCTGCTCAGCGGCCGTCCGCGCCGCTTGCCGCCGGCTACCGAAGAGCGACTGCTAGCTGCCGACCGCCTGCGCCGGGTTGTCGGTCACCGTGAACACCGCTTCGAGCCCCGTCACCTGCAAGATCTTCCTGACCGCGGGGCGCGGTGCGGCGAGTTCCAGATCACCGCCGGCCTCGCGCGCCTGGCGGTGAGCGGCCAGGAGCACGTTGACCCCGGTCGAATCGCAGAAGTCAACCGCCGACAAATCGACGACCAGCCGGACCGGTCCGCCATCGGCCAGGACCGCCGCCAGTTCGCGCTGGAGCCTTGGGACCGTGTACAGGTCGATCTCGCCCTGCACCGACATGACGACGTATTCCCCCTGCTGCCGGCATGTGACCTTTAGCTCCACCTCCCGCACATTACTCGCCCAGCGCGCGATCCACCACCCGCCGCTGGCCCGCCGCCAGCGGCCGGCAGAGCGCCAGAACACCGGCTGCGCCTAGAGTTCCGCGGCCTGAGCAAGGCCATCCAAAAGTTTGGCAAAGGATCTGATTCTGCAGCGTGTCGGGATGGCGTCCGGTCCGCCCCGCACTCGGGTCGGGCGGAGGGATCCGGGGATTCATGCAGGTAGTGGCCGATCGGTCCGGTGGCCCGTCGGCCGGCGGACGATCGCCGCGAGCCGCGTACGCTGATGACATGGCGCGCATCATTGTGTTCGTACTCGCGGCGGCTGCTGTGCTGGTGCTGCTCTGGGTGCTGTTCTCCGGCCTCATCCACCTGCTGGTGCTCGGTTTCTGGATCGTCCTGGTCGGCCTGGTCGGTTTCGGGGTGCTCCGGGCGAGCCGCTGGTCACGGTCCAGGCAATAGCCGGGCCGTTCAACCCAGCGGCGTGAGCTCGCCCACCCGGCGGGCCTGATCGGCCTCGTCGGGCTGATCGGCGCGGTCGGCCAGACCGACCCGGGCAGCTTCGTCGGCTGGCCTGGCGGGCTCGGGAACCGGCGCGCCGTCCAGCGGCGTGGCGCCCGCGCGCAGGTCGGCCGGGCGGCCGGTTACGCTGCCCGTCGCGGGCAGCGCCGTGACGACCGCCGGGTCCCTGAGCACCGGAGCGCACATGCCGCGCGGGCCGCCGCGGATCCCGCCCAGCTCGCTTGCGGGCACCGTGACGACCTCCAGGCCCGCGGCGGCCAGCCTCGCGTTCGTTTCGACGTTGCGCTCACAGCACACGGCGATGCCAGGGCCGATCGCGAGCGCGTTGCCGCCGTCGTCCCACTGGCCGCAAGCTCCTGGCTGCGAGTCGAGGCCGGTGTCGATCACGGTCAGCCTGCCGATGCAGAGCGCCTCGGCGGCCGCCTCGAGGAACGGCCTGGGACGGGAGACGCGCATCTCGTCTCGCCGCTGCGTGATGCTCAGCGCGGTAAGCGTGAACGCGAGCGCTGGCACCATGATCACCACGCCCGAGTCGACGACGGTGCAGACCCGGTCTAGGTGGCCGCCCTCGCCGCGCTGGTTCATCGGCACGGCGAGCACCGTGTGCACGACGCCGGTCTCCAGCAGGTGCCTGGCCAGCCGCTCGGCGCTGGCCGGCGTGGTGCGAACACCCACCCCCACCGCGACAACGCCGGGCCCGAGCAGCAGCACGTCACCGCCGTCGAGCTGCGCACGGCCCACTTCGTAACGCGATCTGACCCCGCCGAACCGCGGATGGTGGCCGTAGATGACGGCCATCAGCTTGTTTTCCCTGTGGCGCGGGCCAGGCAAGCTGGCTACGACCGGGTGGTCGCCGATCCAGGTGCTCGAGTCCCTGGTGAAGACGAGGTTGGGCAGCGGGTCGATCACGAAGTCGTGCGGATCGAGCAGGTCGTAGACCAGGCCGCTGCCCGACCTGAGCTCGGCCGGGGTCAGGCCGGCCACGAGGACCGCGGCCAGATCCTCGGGCGCGAGTGCATCCAGGTGCCGTCGCACGCTGGTCCCCAGAACGTCGCCGAGTTCGGCGTCGGCGAGCACCGACGCGATCGACTCGTCCCTAGCCGACTGGTACTCGAGCACATCTTGGAGCAATTCGGTCACATACAGGACCTCCGCGCCGCGCCCCCGCAGCACGTCGGTCAGCACGTCGTGCTCCTGCTGCGCTCGCGCCAGCCACGGCTGGCCGTCGAACCGCAGCCTGGTCCTGGTCCTCGGCGTGACCCGCCTGAGCTCCGGTCCTGGCCGGTGGACCAGCACGGTCCTGAGGCAGCCGACTTCGCTGTCAGTACCGACGCTGTAGCTCACAAATTCCCCCGCGATCCCCCCGCGCCGTGCCCTCGTACGGCGCCCCCCTGAAGGCAGTATCACCAATCCCTGCCCGAATACGCATCGCGCTGCCGAACGCTCCGCCTGGCGGGTGCCAGCGGCTCCCGGCATGCCTACTGGCCGGTGATCCGCAGGCTAGCCACGGCGTCGGCCCGTCCCCACGGGGCGCCCGTTTCGCTCTCGCCCGGCTCGAGCTGCCCGAACTGGTCGGGAGCATCGAGGCGCTGACCTGCGCCGTCATACCTCGGCGCGGCGAGTATGGCCCAGACGGTCAGACCCACCTCGTCGGCGCGCACACCCCACGTCTTGCACAGGTGCGCGACGATGGTCAGTCCCCGGCCGCTGACCGCCGACGGCGACGGCTGGCCGGCGTGCGGCATCGTCGCACTACCGCCGTCGCTCACCGCGACCTCGACCGAGCTCGCGTCCACGGCCCAGGCCACCTGAAGACGTTCGCCGGGCAATGGGTAAGCGTGCAGGATCGCGTTGCTGAGCAGCTCGCTGATGACCAGGGCAGCGTCCCGCACCGCATGATCGAAGACGCCGGCCGCCCTGAGATCATCCGACAGCGCCCGGCGCGCGAGCGACACGCTCGCCGGGGCACACGGCAGGTGGACGATGCTCGACGTCCTCACCTCCTGACCGTCCGCCCCTGCGAACGCGACGCGGTCCTTCGCGCGCCGCAGGGGTCCGATGCCCGAACTTACGCCGCCGGAAACCGGCCGCATATGAGGTGCTGATCACAGCGGGAGGCCTGGCGTCGCACCGAGCGTGGTCGCCGAAGGCACTCTGCCAAGCCAGTACGGGATTGCGGGCCCGTGACCGCCATTTGACGAGCCCTTGACGTTACCGGATCGTTATCGCGCCCCGGCCGGGCCGATAGCTCCCCTCCGGGCAGTCTTCGCAGTCGGCAGCGAGGCAGTCTTCGCTACCGCCTCCGGGCGGTCTTCGCAGTCCGCCACCGGGCAGTCTTCGCAGTCCGCCTTCGGGCAGTCTTCGCAGTCCGCAGCCGGGCATGGGCCGTTACTCGGGTACAGTCGGCGCCGTGATAATCGTGCGCTCAGGCGGCCGGCCATGCCCGGTTCTCGACGCATGAAGTCGACCAGGTCCGGCTCGCCAGGCCAGCTGCTCAACGGGTCGACTGCCTCGGGAGCCCAGGCCGTTCCTGGCCAGCCGGGCGAGCAGCCGGACGGCTCGCTCGCCGCCCTCGCCGCGCAGTACGGCCTGCGACCCAGCGCGCAGCGGCCGACGCTCGGCAAGTACCTGCGCGAGCTGTGGCGCCGCTGGAGCTTCATCATGGGCTTCGCGACCGCCCGCAACGTCGCGATGTACACCGAGGCCAAGCTCGGCCAGCTCTGGCAGATCCTCGCCCCGCTGCTCAATGCCGGCGTCTACTTCCTGATCTTCGGCGTGATCATCACGCGGCGTCAGCCGCGGCGTGCCGCACTACCTGGCGTTCCTCGTCGCCGGCGTGTTCGTGTTCAGCTTCACGCAGCGGACCTTCATCTCCACCTCCAAGGTGATCACCGACAGCCTGCCGCTGATCAGGGCGCTGCAGTTCCCGCGCGCATCGCTGCCGCTCGCCTACGTGATGATCGAGCTGCAGCAAATGCTGCTCTCGATGCTGGTGCTGGCCGGCCTGGTGCTGTTCGCCGGCGGCCCGCACCCGATCACCTGGTACTGGCTGCTGGCGATTCCCGCGCTCATCCTGCAGACCATGTTCAATGCCGGGATCGCGCTATTCGCCGCGCGCATCGGCGCCAGGGTCAACGACTTCGCGCAGCTGCTGCCGTTCCTCATGCGCACCTGGCTGTACATGTCAGGCGTGATCTACAGCGTCCAGCTGTTCGTGGTGCAGCACTCGAAGAACTACGGCTGGGCAACGGCGCTGCTGCAGATCAACCCGGCCGCCGTCTACATCACCCTGGTCCGCAACTCGCTGCTCTGGTCGCAGCGGGCCAGCGCCTTCGGCGCCAGGCAGCCCAACCAGGCCAAGTGCATCCTCTGGGCCACCAACAGCGTCTTCGCCAAGAGCCACCCCTACGCCAGCGCGTACTGCCAGCCGACCTTCGTCTCGGCTCACCTGTGGTTGTTCGGCGTCGGCTGGGCCGTCGTCGCGCTGTTGCTCGGCTTCTGGTTCTTCTGGCGGAAGGAGGTGATCTACGGCCGTGGCTAAGCCAGCGACGTCCGCCGAGGGCGCGACGCAGCCCGCCGAGGCGAGCGGCCGCACGGCAGAACCCACCGTCATCGTCGACGACCTGCACGTCGTCTACCGCGTCTACGGCGCAGGCGGGGACCGCGGCACCGCGTCAACCGCCCTGTTCCGCATCCTCGGCAGGAAGACCCGGCCGGCCATCCGTGAGGTACACGCCATCCGCGGCATGTCGTTCGTCGCCTACCGCGGCGACGCGATCGGCATCATCGGGCGGAACGGCTCCGGCAAGTCGACGCTGCTGCGCGCCGATCGCGGGGCTGCTGCCGCCCGAGCACGGCACCGTCTACACGATCTGCGATGCCTCGCTGCTCGGCGTCAACGCCGCCCTGATGGAAGACCTCACCGGCGAGCGGAATGTCGTGCTCGGCTGCCTGGCGATGGGGATGACCAAGGCCGACATCAAGATCAAGTATCGCCGAGATCGTGGACTTCTCCGGGGTTGGCGAGTTCATCAACCTGCCGATGAAGACCTACTCCTCCGGCATGGGCTCCCGGCTGCGGTTCGCGATCGCGGCCGCCAAGGACTACGAGATCCTGCTGATCGACGAGGCGCTCGCGACCGGGGACGCCGAGTTCCGGGTCAAGAGCCATGCCAGGATCGACGAACTGCGCAACAAGGCCGGCACCGTGTTCCTGGTCGCGCACGACCTCGAGGAGGTCGAGGACACCTGCAACCGGGTGATCTGGCTGGACCGCGGCAAGATCATCGAGCAGGGCGAGGACGTCATCGGCATCATCGACAGGTACATCGACGCGTCGGGCGGCGAGAAGGTCACCAGGGACCCGCTAACCAGGAGGCGGATCAGCGCCCCTGAGCCAGGCATCGCCTGAGCTCGTCAGTCGGGCCGCCGGGCTGCGTCTCGCCCCTGAGCCAGGCACCGCCTGAGCTCGTCAGTCGGGCCGCCGGGCTGCGTCTCGCCCCTGAGCCAGGCACCGCCTCAACTCGTCAGTCGGGCCGCCGGCCCGCGTCGTCGGCCGCCGGGCGTGGGCGCGGCAGCCGCGCCCGCGACAGCATCGGCGGCACCCGGCGCCCGTTGGACGGCGCGGGCACCTGTTTGCCCGATCCGCCACCGGCCGCCAAGTCACTGGCCGCCGAGTCAGTGGCCGCCAAGTCACTGGCCGCCGAGCCGCTGGCCCCCGTGCGATCGTCTTGGCTGTCCGCCACCGCGGCGGCCTGCCTGAGCGTGAACCGCATGATCGTGCCGCCGCCGGGGGCTGGCGCCGCAGTCACGTCCCCGCCCTGCGCCCTGGCCAGCTGCCGCACGATGTAAAGGCCGAGCCCGATCCCGCCGAACCGGCGCCGGTCGCCGGCCTCGCCCTGGACGAAGCGCTCGAAGACCCGGTCCACGTCGGCTGGCGCGATCCCGATCCCCTCGTCCCGCACGGTGACCTCCACCTCGGCGGAGTCGGGCACCGCCCGGGCGCCGATGGTCACCGTGCCGCCATCCGGCGAGTACTTGAACGCGTTCTCCAGCAACTGGCCGACGATGCTGTCGGTCGCCGCCAGGTCACCGTGCGCCGTCGGCAGGTCGCCGGGGATGTCGGTCGCCAGGACATGCCGGCTGGACAGCGGCCGGAACACGGTCGCGGCCGCCGTCAGCACCTTCGCCAGGTCGAACGGCTCGTTGCTGACCGTCAGCCGGTTGGCGCCTGCCCGGGAGCCGAGCAGCAGCTGATCCACGAGCCTGGCCAGCGACTGCGCCCGCTCGGCGATCGTCTGCACGGCCATCCGGCGGTCGGCGTCGGGCAGCTTGTCCCACCGGCTCGCCAGCGTGCTCGCGAAGCCCTGGACCACGGTGATCGGGGTCCGAAGCTCGTGACTGGTCGTCGCCAGGAACAGGTCCTTGGCCTCCTCGAGCTCCTTGGCCGCCGTGACGTCGCGGAAGTCGATGACCTGCTCGTCCCGGCCCTCGAGCACCGTGCAGAGCACGTCGATCCAGCGGTCACCGGGCAGCCGACAGGTCAGCGTCGCGCCAGGTTCTGGCAGCGGGAAGGGCGGCGGCTTGCCGGTCGCCTGGGCAGCGGAAACCCCGGTCAGCGCGTGCGCTGCCGGGTTCCACTGCCGGACCAGGCCGTCCTCGTCGAGCACGGCGATGCCGTCCGCGCTGCCGTCGATCACCGCGCGCTCGTGCGCGCGCTGCCGTACCACCTCGGCGAACGCGGTGGCGTTCGACAGGGCAACGCTGGCGTGGCCGGCCAGCAGCTCGAGCAGCTCGAGGTCAACGTGCCCGACCTTGCGCCTGCTGTACAGGGCGTAGAGCGCGCCGTATGGCTTGCCGGCCACGTGCGACAGGCTCAGCGTGATCGTGTGCAGCCCCGGTAGCGCCGACCAGATCAGGTCGTCGAACCTGCCGGATTCCCCGGTCCGCATCAGCACGCTGTTACCCGACCGCATCAGCTCGCCGACCAGGCTGCTCGGCATGTCGGCGGTCCGGCCGCGCAGCTCGGCCGGCAGCCCGTCCATCGAGACCAGCCGCAGCCTGTCACCCTCGATCAGCACGAACCCGCCGGCATCGGCCCTGGTCAGCTCGCGCAGGCTGGCCGCGATCCGGTCGAGCACCGCTTCCAGGTCCAGTTCGGCGTTCATGTCGGCGACCACGTCACCCAGCCTGCGCACCACCCGGGCCCGTTCGGCCATGTAGTGCCTGATCGCACCGTCCTCGCCGCTGGGGTGACACAGGATGATCCAGCCGAGCCGGTCTCCGGCGTCGTCGACCAGCGCGGCGGTGTCGATCCGCAGGTCGAGCATCTCGCCGGACTTGGAGATCCGCCTGGAGGTCAGCGAGACCTGGCCGCCGCTCGCTGCCCGCTCGAGCACCGCGTGGTGCTCGGCCCGCAGTTCCCTCGGGATGACCGGCGGATCGAGCCCGAGCACCTCGGCGGCGGTCCAGCCGAACATCCGCTCGGCGGCGGCGTTCCAGACACAGACCGCGCGGTCCCTGCCGAGCCCGATCATCGGGGCGGCGGCGCAGTCGATGACCGCGAGCGCGGTGGCATCGATACGTGCCTGATCCGGCCCCGCCTTCTCCGCTCGCCTGCGCCACACGCCCCTATCGTGACACCAAATCGGCCGTTGGCATCGGCAAAGACGCGGGAACCGCTAGCCCGGCGGCAGCAGCACCCCCGGGTTGAGCTGGCCGGACGGATCGAGGGCCGACTTGATCGCGCGCATCGCCGCGATCTCCGCCGCGGAGCGGGTCCAGCCGAGCCAGCCCGTCTTGGCTCGCCCGACCCCGTGCTCGGCCGCGACCGAGCCGCCATGTGCGGCGGCGAGCCTGGCCACCGCGGCATCGACCGTGGTGTCGGCGGGATCGGGGCCGAGCACGTTCACATGCAGATTCCCGACGCCGATGTGGCCGAAGACGATGACCTGAGGCTGCCCGGTGGCGAGTCCGCCGCCAGCGCTGGCGGCCGCCCGCACCACGTCATCGAGTTCGGCGCGAAACGGGCCAAGCGCGGCCGCCGGGATCGCCACGTCGATCTTGTGCGGGATGCCCGCGGTCGCGATTGCCTCGGCCAGGCGCTCCCGGTAGGCCCATAGCGCGGCCATGCCGCGCCCATCCTGCGCGATTGCCGTATCGGTGGGCAGAGACACGCCAGCGAGTCGTTGCAAAAGGTAATCACTGCCAGTTCCGTCGGCAGCCCCGGCGAACTCGGCGAGCAGGTAGCCCTGGTGGGCGGTGCGCAGCGGCGCCGCCAGCCCGGCCGCCCGGCAGACGAGAGCGAGGCCCGCCGCGTCGAGGTACTCGGCGGCCAGCGGGTCGGGGACCGCCGCCGTGATCTCGGCGAGCAGGCCGGCGGCCTGCTCGATCCCCGCCACGCCGGCGAGCAGCACGGCGGCCGCTGGCTCGGCGGCCCGCAGCCGCAGCCGCGCGGCAGTGATCACCCCCAGCGTGCCCTCGCTCCCGGTCAGCAGCTGGGCGAGGTCGTAGCCTGCGCTGCCCGCCGTGAGCCCGGACAGGTCGCTGACCACGCTGCCGTCGGCCAGTACCGCGGTGACCCCGGCGACCTGCGCCCTGGTGGGCCCGTACCTGATCGTGTGAATGCCGCCCGCGTTGGTCGCGATCGTCCCGCCGACCGTGGCGACCTCCCGCGAGGCCAGGTCCACGCCGTAGCCGAACCCGGCCGCGGCGGCATGAGCGCGCAGCCTGGCGATGGTGACCCCGGCGCCCGCGGTGACCTGACCGGATCGCGTCTCGACCGGGCCAAGGGTGGCCAGCCGAGTGGTGGAGAGGATGACCGAGGCCGGAGCGCGCGGCGGGACCGACCCGCCGACCAGGCCGGTGTTGCCGCCCTGCGGGACGACCGGGACGCCGTGGGCCGCGCAGGCCCGCAGGACGCCGGCGACCTCGCCCTCGGTGGCCGGGCGGACGACGCAGCACGCGGCGCCCGAGTACCTGCGGGTCCAGTCGGTGGCGTAGCCTGCCACCACATCTGGCTCGGCGAGCACATGCGCGGGACCGGTGACGGCGCGCAGGTCCGCGATCAGCTTCCGCATCCGCCAAGCCTGACATGCCGCCACCGCCGAGCACGGAACCTGTCAGGGAGCAGGGGCGTCCAATGGTGGTGAAATCTCACGGATGTGCGGACTGGCTCCGCGCCCGCGCGAGCCGTTGCCTGCTGGCCGCCACCGCGGCCGGCGCGGTCGCACTGGCTGGCTGTTCGGCGGCGCCCGGCCCC
Source organism: uncultured Actinomycetota bacterium (assembly GCA_963720595.1). GTDB lineage: Bacteria > Actinomycetota > Actinomycetes > Streptosporangiales > Streptosporangiaceae > Chersky-822. The sequence goes on from CAVRFY010000003.1 coordinate 973,186, forward strand.
GGCCCCGGCCGCGGCGGCCCGCCGGCCAAGGTGGCGCTCACGTTCGTGCTCAGCGACGGCCCCGGCACGCCGGTCATCAGGCACTGGCAGCTGAGCTGCGAGCCGGCCGGCGGGACCCGGCCGGGAGCCGCCGCCGCCTGCGCCGCGCTGGTCAAGCTGAACAAGCCGTTCGCGCCGATGCCCAAGGGGATCGCCTGTCCGATGATCCTGCGCAGCAACCGGAGGATCGTTGTGACCGGGACCTGGTTCGGCACGAAGGTGCACCGACTCCTCGTCGACGGCGGGTGCGACATGACCCTGTTCAGCAGGCTGGACCGGATCTTCCGCTGACGCGCGGGCCCGAGTTACTTCAGCAGCCGCGACAGCCGGCGGTCGGCGAGCGGCTTGCCGCCCGTCTGGCAGGTAGCGCAGTACTGCAGCGCCGAGTCGGCGAACGAGACCTCGCGGATTACGTCCCCGCACACCGGGCACTTCTCGCCAGCCCGGCCGTGCACCGCGAGGCCTGCCTTCTTCTCCTTCTTCAGGTCAGATGCCGCCAGCCCATCCGACCGCTCGACCGCCGAGCGCAGCGTGCCGACGATCACGTCGTACAGGGCGGCGACGTCGTCGGGGCTCAGGCTGGAGGCGAGCCGGAACGGCGACATCCGCGCGGCGTGCAGGACCTCGTCGGAATAGGCGTTGCCGATCCCGGCGATGATCTTCTGGTCGCGCAGCACGCCCTTGATCTGGGTCCGCCGCCCGGCCAGCAGGCTGCCGAGCACCTCGGCGGTGAACTCGGGCGCCAGCGGATCGGGGCCGAGCGAGGCGATGCCGGGCACCGCCTGCGGGTCGGTCACCAGGTAGACCGCGAGCCGCTTGCGCGTTCCCGCCTCGGTCAGGTCAAAGCCCGCTCCGTCGGCGAATCGCAGCCGGAACGCGAGCGGCCCCTTGCCGGGCTTGGCCGGCTGGTCCGGCATCTCCTCGCGCCACCGCAGCCAGCCGCCCCTGGCGAGATGCGTGATCAGGTGCAGGGAGCCGGCGCCTGCCTGGTCCTGGCCGGCCGGGCGGGTAACCAGGTCGAGGAACTTGCCGTGCCGCGTCACGTCGGTCAGGACGGCGCCGTGCAGCGCGGACAGCGGCGGGTCGTATGTCTTCAGCACCGAGAACTCGGCGATATCGGCACGATCTATCGCGCGGAACAGCGCCCGGTCGCGCAGGTCCGCCGCGAGTGACTCCACTTCGGGAAGTTCGGGCACGATAATGATTCTGCCAGGGAACACGGGGAAGGTGAGCACGGCCGCGAGCTGGGATGTGGGCGAGGAGGGATTTGAACCCTCACGTCCTTTCGGACACACGGACCTGAACCGTGCGCGTCTGCCGTTCCGCCACCCGCCCCGGGGCACTGGCAGGTTAGCACGCTCCAAGCTATGCGATGTCGCCGATACCATCGATGGCGAACGGGACAGGAGGTGCATGGTGGGAGTGCTGCAGCGCTTCGAGCACCGGCTCCAGGAGATGTATGACGGTGGCTTCGCACGTGCCTTCAAGTCTGAATTGCAGCCGACTGAGGTGGCCGGCGCCGTGCAGCGTGAAATGGATGATCGCGCGGCCATAGTCGCCCAGGGCCGGACACTTGTCCCTAACGACTTCGTTGCCGAGATCGCGGCGGCCGACTTCGACCGGCTCGAGGTCTACGCCGACAACCTCGGCCTGGAGCTCGCAACGTTGGCCAGGGACTACGCGCGGGAGCAGGGATACTCCTTCGTCGGCCCGGTCAGGATCCGCTTCGAGGGCGTGCCAGACCTCACCATCGGAACCTTCCGCATCCGCTCCGGCGTGATCAGGGGAACGACCGTGGAGGACGGCGAGATCCGGCGCCCGGCCAGCGACTTGCCAGGGCCGCAGGAGGGGTATGCTGGCTCGCCGCGGCTGCTCGTCTCCACCGCGGCGCCCGGCCAGGGCGCGGCGACGCAGCGCACCTTCCCGCTCACTTCGCCGCTGACCATACTCGGCCGCGGCACCGACTGTGATCTGCGGCTGGTGGACCAGGGCGTCTCCCGGCACCACGCCGAGATCCGGATCGAGGACGGCGAGGCCGTCCTGGTCGATCTCGGGTCCACCAATGGAACTTTCGTCGACGGCCAACCGATCAGGAGAATATCGCTCACGGACGGCACGCGCGTTACCCTTGGCCGCACGACCCTGGTGTTCCGCCAGGACAGCACGTACTGACCGAATCACGTACTGACCGAATAGAGCAGGAAGCGAGCAGTTCCTTATACAGCAGCCGCCATGCATGCGGAGGCCCACGTGGGCTGTCGGCCACCTGAGGATCCATGACCCGATGAACCAGCTCACCCTCGACCTGATCAAGCTGGCGTTCCTCGCCGTGCTCTGGCTATTCGTCATCGCGGCCGTGGGAGTCGTGCGGACCGACCTGTTCGACCAGCCGTCCTCGCCGCGGAGCCAGCGCAGGGCCGCTCGGCAGCAGGCTCGCCACGACCAGCCGACCGGGCCGACCAAGCAGCCGCGCCCGTCCAAGCACGGCCGGGCGGCGCCCAAGACGCTGCTCGTGACCGGCGGCAGCCTCGCCGGGACGACGATCACCCTGGGCGAGCAGCAGATCACCATCGGCCGGGCCGCTGATGCCACTTTGGTGCTGACCGACGACTACGCTTCGACCAGGCACGCCAGGCTGTTCCCCCAGAACGGCGAGTGGATCGTCGAGGACCTGGGTTCGACGAACGGAACTTACCTGGACCGGCAGAAGGTCAGCCAGCCTACGCCGGTCCCGCTCGGCGTCCCCGTCCGCATCGGCAAGACCGTACTGGAGCTGCGCAGATGAGCATTGCACTCCGCTACACGGTCCGGTCCGACGTCGGGCTGCTCCGCGAGGGCAACGAGGACTCCGCCTACGCCGGGCCACATCTGCTCGCCATCGCCGACGGCATGGGCGGGCACGCCGCTGGCGAGGTCGCCAGCGCCGTCGCCATCGCGACACTGGCGCCGCTGGACGCCGATCCGAGCGGGATCGACATGCTCCAGGCGCTCGCGGACGCGATCGCGGCGGCCAACGTCGAACTGCACCGGATCACGGTGAGCGATCCCGCGACCGAGGGTATGGGCACCACGCTGACCGCGCTGCTCTGGTCGGGCGACGAGGTCGCGCTGTGCCACATCGGCGACTCCCGCGGGTACCTGCTGCGCGACGGGGAGTTCAACCGGATCACCCACGACCACACCCTCGTCCAGTCGCTAGTCGATGAGGGCAGGCTGACACCCGAGGCCGCGGCGTCGCATCCGCAGCGCTCGCTGGTTATGCGGGCGCTGCAGAGCAGCGTTCCCGCCGAGCCTGACCTGGCGCTGCTCAAGGCCAAGGTCGGCGACCGGTACCTGCTCTGCTCGGATGGCCTGTCCGACGTCGTGAGCGACGAGACCGTGCAAAAGACGCTGATCGAGCTCACCGATCTCGAGGAGGCGGTCGGCCAGCTGATCGACCTCGCGATCCGCAGTGGCGGGCCAGACAACATCACCTGCGTGCTCGCCGATGTGATCGACACCGAGTCCGGGCAGGAGCCGACCGAGACCGTCATCATCGTCGGGGCGCTGACCGGTGGCGCGGACCAGCCCGTGGAGCCGGTGCGCAGCGACAGCCCGGCGGCGCGCGCCCACCTGCTTGTCACCGGCCAGAAGGTCCAGGACGGCCCGGCGGCCGTGGACACCGGAACCGGCACGGACGCCGGGACCGGCACGGCAGGCGCAGGGCCAGCCGGGTCAGGCGCAGGGCCAGGCACAGACGGCGCCGGGCCAGGCACCGTGGCCTTCCTGGCCCACGATGACGAGGACGACGACGAGGCCGTGCTGGCGAGAGCCCGGCGGCGCTGGCCGGTTGTCTCGGTGACGCTCCTCGTCCTGCTCGCGGTGGTCGGTGCCGGCGCCGCCTACGGCTGGCGATTGACCCAGAACGAGTACTTCGTCGGCATCGCGAACGGCCGCGTGGTGGTCTTCCGCGGCGTGAACCAGGCCGTCGCGGGGATCAGCCTTTCCAGCATGGTGCAGCGGACCAACATCCCCATCACCGCCGTCCCCAGCGTCGAGGCCGGCGAGATCCAGCAGACGATCCCCGCGGTCAGCCTGCGCAAGGCGCGCCAGATCGTGGCGCAGATCAGGCGGGATTATCAGTGCGCCGTGGTGCAGACCGCGATCAGGCACTGGGCCGCGCATCAGCCGAAGACGACGGCCAACCGCAGCCAGCCCGCCGCGCGCCTCGGCCCGACGTCGGCCAAGCGCCTGTCGGCTAAGCCGAGGCCAGGGAGCAAGCCGTCGGCCCACGCGCGGTCCAGCGCGCCGGCGAAACCCGCCACCGGGCCGGGCAGCAAGCAAACCGCGGCCAGGCAGTCAGGCAGTTCGGGTCAGGCCGGGCAGGCCGGGCGCTCGAGCCGGTCTGCCGGGCACTCAACCAAGCCGACGGCTCCGTCCTACCCGCCCGAGCCGGTGCTGCCGTCCTTCTGCGCCGCCTCCCCCGGGGCGGTCGGATGACCGTCGCCGCAGAGGCGCGGCAATGAGCGCGGCGCCGAACCGGGCCGCGGTCCAGCAGAACGACACGTCGCGCCGGGCCGTGGCGCTGCCGCGTGGGCGGCGCGGCGCCGAGCTCGCCATGCTGTGCTTCGCCGTCTTCATCGTGGGGTTCGCCTACGCCGCGGTGGGTCTCGGCCTGAACGGGCACGTGCCGTCGGGCCTGGTGGTCTACGTCGCCGGGTTCGCGGTGCTGATGGCGCTCGCGCATCTTGCCGTGCGCAGGCTCGCGCCGTGGGCCGACCCGCTGATGCTGCCGCTCGCCGCCCTGCTCAACGGGCTCGGCATCGTGATGATCTACCGGCTGCAGGAATCCGGCCGCAACGGCAACTCCGGCCTGGCGATCAGCACGCTGACGAGCCACGCCGCGCTGTACCAGCTGATGTGGACGGCGGTCGGGATGGTGGCGTTCATCCTCGTGCTCGCGGTGATCCGGGAGCCGAGGATCCTGCAGCGCTATACCTATACGCTCGGCACTATCGGCGTTATCTTGCTGGCAGTCCCGGCGCTGCTGCCTACTAGCCACAGCTCCATCCCAGGCACGAGCGAGAAAATCTGGATCATCTTCGGCGGCTTCTCCATCCAGCCAGGAGAGTTCGCCAGGATCATGCTCGCCGTTTTCTTCGCCGGTTACCTGGTAGCCAAGCGGGATGTGCTCTCCCTGGCCGGCCGCCGTGTCCTCGGAATCGACCTGCCGCGCGGCCGCGACCTCGGCCCGATCCTGGTGCTCTGGGCGATCGCCATGCTGATCTTGATCTTCGAGTCCGACATCGGCACGTCGGCGCTGTTCTTCGGACTCTTCATCGCCATGCTCTATATCGCGACGCAGCGCAAGTCCTGGCTGATCATCGGCCTCGCGCTATTCCTGGCCGGCGCCCTGCTCGCGGGCGTGATCATCCCGCACGTGCACGAGCGGTTCGCGATCTGGCAGCACCCGTTCGCGCCGCACGACATCCAGGCCTCGGGTTTCCAACTGGCGCAGGGCCTGGAGGGGATCGCGTTCGGTGGCATCTTCGGCACCGGCCTCGGCCAGGGCGAGCCGTTCCGCACCCCGCTCGCGCAGAGCGACTTCATCTTCACCAGCTTCGGCGAGGAACTAGGGCTGACCGGCTTGATGGCCCTGTTGCTGATCTTCGGGCTGCTGGTGCAGCGCGGCCTGCGCGCGGCCCTGGCGGTCCGTGACCCGTTCGCCAAGCTGCTGGCCGCTGGCCTGGCCTTCGTGCTCGCGCTGCAGGTGTTCATCATCGTCGGCGGCGTCACCCAGCTGATCCCGCTCACCGGCATCACGACACCGTTCCTGTCCCAGGGAGGCTCTTCCCTTGTGGCGAGCTGGATCGTCATCGCGGTGTTGATGCGAGTCAGCGATGCGGCCAGACGGCCCGCGCCGCAGCCGATTCAGGACGAGGGACTGACCCAGGTGGTGCGGGCGCTATGAACAGGGCGATCCGCCGACTCTCGATCGCCAGCCTGGCGATGTTCGTCGTGCTCATGCTGAACGTCAACTACCTGCAGGTCTTTCGCGCCAGCTCGCTGGCGGCCGAGCCCTTCAACAGCAGGATCCTGGACCAGCAGCTCAAGGTCTCGCGCGGCCAGATCATCGCGGCCGGCGGCCCGGGCGCGCAGCAGGTGGTCGCCGAGTCGAAGCCGGTCGCGGGCGGCGAGTACAAGCGCCACTACCGGAATCCCTACGTGTACGCCCCGATCACCGGCTACGACTCGGTCGACGGGCTGACCGGCATCGAACTGGCGGAGAACACCTACCTCAAGGGCACCGCGCCGAGCCTGGCGATCCACAACCTGCGTGGGTTGTTCACCGGCAAGCCCAAGCAGGGCGCCAGCGTCTACCTGACGATCAGCGCCAAGGCGCAGCAGGCCGCTTACGACGCGCTTGCCGCGATGGGAAAGCCGGCCGCCGCCGTCGCGATCGACCCCAGGACCGGCGCCATCCTGGCCCTGGCCTCGTACCCGTCGTACAACCCGAACTATTACGCCCCGATCGACAGCGCCAAGATCGCCAAGATCGACAAGCGGTACCGCAACAACCCGAACCAGCCACTGCTGAACCGCGCGATCAACGACACGTTCCCGCCAGGGTCGACGTTCAAGCTGATCACCAGTTCGGCGGCGTTCGCCACCGGCAAGGTGACCGATCAGAACTCGACGATCTCCGCGCCGCAGTTCTACCGCCTGCCCGGCAGCCACAGCACGCTGACCAACGATGCCGGAGCGCCCTGCGGCAACGGAAAACCGCCGATCATCTTCGCGCTGACCGTCTCCTGCAACACGGCTTTCGCCAAGCTCGGAGTCACCGTCGGCGGCGGCCCGCTGCACAGCATGGCCAACGCCTACGGGTTCAACAACCCGAACCTGACGATCCCGCTCCCGGTCACGGCCAGCGCATACCCGGCGCTGACCGACCCAGCGCAGATCGCGCTGTCCGCGATCGGCCAGTTCAACGACACCGAGACGCCGCTGCAGGAGGCGATGGTCGCGGCGACGATCGCGAACGGCGGCATCACGATGCGGCCCTACCTGGTCGCGCAGATCAAGGCGCCCGATCAGTCGGTCGTGCAGTCCGCGCATCCGACGGCGCTCGCGCACCCGATTACCGCGGCCCAAGCTGGTTATCTGACCGAGATGATGAAGGGCGTCACCCAGAACCCGAACGGCACCGCTTACCAGACCGCGGGGCCGCCGTCGACCAGCATCCTCATCGCGGGCAAGACGGGAACCGCTCAGAACGGCGTGAACAATGCCCAGACCGACGACGCCGTCTTCACCTGTTTCGCGCCGACCGGCAACCCGACGATCGCCGTCGGCGTCATCGTGAAAGGCGGCGGCTTCGGCGCGGACGCGGCCGCGCCGATCGCGCTCAAGATTATCCAGGCATATCTGGGGTTGCGTTGACGAACAAGACATGCCATGCCATAGATTTTTCAACGGCTCGCTCTGGCTCATCCCGCCGGGCCAGCGATCCGCCACCACGCAGGACGGTAACGTAAGTGCGAGATATGACTCAGCCCAGGCTGCTCGGCGGCCGCTACGAACTCGACGGCGTTGTGGGCCGCGGCGGTATGGCCGAGGTCTACCGAGCACGCGACCTTCGCCTCGACCGCATCGTCGCGGTGAAGACGCTGCGCGAGGATCTCGCGCGGGACCAGACCTTCCAGGCCAGGTTCCGGCGCGAGGCACAGTCCGCGGCGTCGCTCAACCACCCGTCGATCGTCGCCGTCTACGACACTGGCGAGGAGACCTCGCCGACCTCGCACGTCCCGTTTATCGTGATGGAATTTGTCGAGGGCCGGACGATCAGGGACCTGCTGCGCGACGATCGACGGCTGCTGCCCGAGCGGGCGCTGGAGATCACCGATGGCGTGCTGCGCGCGCTGGACTACAGCCACCGGGCCGGCATCGTGCACCGGGACATCAAGCCCGGCAACGTGATGCTGAACCGGCAGGGCGAGATCAAGGTGATGGACTTCGGCATCGCCCGCGCCGTCGCGGACACGCAGGCCACGATGACCCAGACCGCGCAGGTGATCGGGACCGCGCAGTACCTGTCGCCCGAGCAGGCAAGGGGCGAGCGGGTCGACGCCCGCTCCGACCTGTACTCGGTGGGCTGTCTGCTCTACGAACTGCTCACCGGCCGACCGCCGTTCACCGGAGACTCGCCGGTGGCGATCGCCTACCAGCACGTGCGGGAGAACCCGATCCCGCCGTCGCGGGTCGATCCTGAGCTGCCGCCGTGGGCCGACGGGATCGTGCTGAGGGCCATGGAGAAGGACCCGGCCGACCGCTACCAGTCGGCGGCCGACATGCGCAACGACATTCAGCGCGCGCTGTCCGGCTTCCCGGTCGCCGCGGCGCTGCCGATGACTGCCTCCTACGCCCATCCGGGGCCGGGGACCAGGCGGATGGATCCGATGACCGGCCAGGTGCAGCAGCCGGGACAGACCGGCTCGCTGCCGCCTTACCAGTACGGTCCGCAGGAGACCGGGGTGCAGCGCGACCGCCGGCGCAAGCCGGTCTGGCCCTGGGTCGCTGCCGTGCTTGCGCTGGCGGTGATCGCCGGAGCGATCGCCGCCTACCAGCTGGTGAGCGGCACCGGCAGCACGGTGTCGGTCCCCACCGGCCTGACGGGCATGAGGCTGATCAAGGCCGAGCAGGCGGTGACGCACGCGGGGCTGCACTTCAAGCAGGTCCCGCACAAGTCGCCGACCGGCCCCTACGGCATCGTGACGAGCACCAGCCCGAGCGGCGGCACCAAGGTCGCCAAGGGCAGCCAGGTGAGTCTGAGCTACAACGTCAAGCCCGGCGCGAAGACCATTCCCAATGTCTCTGGCTTCAGCGTGAGCGACGCGACTGCCAAGCTCCACCAGGCCGGGTGGCAGAACGTCATCACCGGCGCGACGGTGGCGAGCCTGAAGTACAAGAGCGGCGACGTGATAAGCACCAACCCGCCGGCCGGGAACTCCGCTCCGCTGACCCAGCAGATCGTGCTCAAGGTCTCCGGCGGCGGCGTCGCGGTTCCGGCTCTGTTCGGGCTGTCACAGGCCGACGCGATCGCCCAGCTGAACCAGGCGGGCCTGGGCAATCGGATCGTTCCCGCGCAAGGTCCGCCGGGAACGACGCCTGGCACGGTGTGGAAGACGACGCCGAGCCAGGGCAGGCCGGTGAAGCCGGGCGGTACCGTGCTGGTCTACGTGGAACCGGGATCGGTCACGCCGACGCCGTCGACCAGTCCGTCCACCAGCCCGAGCACGTCGCCGAGCACGAGCCCGTCGACCTCGCCGTCGCCCTAGGCGGAAGCGCGAGGCCGGACTCGGCACTGGCCGGACCCGACTACCCTTACGATCAAGGTCGCGCCCTCGCGGCGCACCAGAACGACACCAGGAGATCACCGTGCCTAAGTCCAAGACCAGGAAGAAGGCGGTCTACACCCCGCCGCCACGGTCGACCAAAGCCAACGTCAGCCCGCCATGGCTGGTGCCGGTGATGCTCGGCTGCCTGATCCTGGGCCTGGCCTGGATCGCCACCTTCTACGTCAGCGGGCAGAACCTGCCCATCCCAGCAATCAACCAGTACAACCTGGTCGTCGGCTTCGGCCTGATCGTGGGCGGGGTCATGCTCGCCACCAAGTGGCGCTAGGACTCGCCGCGGGTTAGCCGGACCCGGCGAGCCGACCGACCCGCGTCGCTAGCGGAACGCGTTGAGCGCCGCGTGCGTCAGCTGGTGGTCCCTGAGCACCACCCCGAAGACGAGCAGCGCGAGCAGCGCCACCGTCGCCCCAACCTGGATCAATGTCCGGTTTGCCCGCGGCGCGTAGGCATAGGCAGCCGCCAGCGCAGCGCCCGCGGCCAACCCGCCCAGATGGTCCTGCCAGGCGATGCTGCTGCGGAAGACGAAGGTGATCACCAGGTTCAGGCCGATCAGGATCACGACCTGCCTGCTGTCCAGCCGAAGCCGCTTCGCGACGACGAACCACGCGCCGAACAGGCCGAACACCGCGCCGGATGCGCCGAACGCGACGGCGTTCGGCTTCGCTATCAAGACGAATAGAACGGCGCCACCCAGCGCGCTGATCACGTATATCGCCAGGAACCGCAGCCGCCCGAATACCTGCTCGAGCGCCGGGCCGACGATGATGAGCGCCCACATGTTGAACAGGATGTGGGTGAACCCGATCCCGGTGGTCAGCGGCTCGTGGATGAACGCGCTGGTGATCAGCCGGTACCACTGCCCGTGCACGACGCCCACAGTCGGGCTGAACCGGCCGACCAGAGCACCGTTGTTGATGATCAGATTCTGGTTGGCGATCTCGACGAGATAGACGAGCACGTTGATGGCCACAAGGGTCCACGTGACCAGTGGCCTGCCGGTGGCAACCTTCCCGCCGAACGGTGCCGTGGCCTGCCGGGTGCCCCGGTTGGCGTCCCTGATGCATTCGACGCACTGCTGGCCAACCGCCGCCGACCTGAGGCAGTCGGGGCAGGCCGGACGCCCGCACCTGACACAGGAGACGTACGTCTCCCGGTCAGGGTGCCTGAAGCAGGTCGGCGCCGACGGCGACAGGTCGGACTCAGCGCTGGGGCCAGGGGGCATGGCCATCGGACTAGCTGCCAGACTCCGCCTGGCCGCCGTCGCGCTCGATCAGCACGGACTCCAAGACGACGTCGTCGGCCGGCCGGTCGTTCCTGCCGGTCTGCACCTTGCTGATTCCGTCGACGACCTCGCTGCCCGAGACCACCTCGCCGAAGATGGTGTGCTTGCCCGTGAGCCACGGGGTCGGCGCGATGGTGATGAAGAACTGCGAGCCGTTCGTGCCGGGTCCAGCGTTCGCCATCGCGAGCAGGTACGGCCGGTCGAAGACCAGATCCGGGTGAATCTCGTCGGCGAATTTATATCCAGGACCGCCGGTCCCGGTTCCCAGCGGGTCGCCACCCTGGATCATGAAGTCCGGTATCACCCGGTGGAAGATGGTTCCGTCGTAGAGTTTCGTCGAGCCGGTCTTGCGGGTTCTTGGGTCGGTCCACTCCCGTCCACCCTCCGCCAACTCGACGAAGTTGCGCACCGTTTTGGGCGCATGGTCAGGGAATAGCCGGACAACGACGGTCCCGCGGTTGGTCCGCAGCGTCGCGGTAAGCGCATTGGTCATATCGAAATCCTGCCACGTCCGACCGAGTGCCCGGGCCGGCACGCCCCGCCTACCCCTCCGGGCCACACACCTCGCCCCCCTCGCAGCCGCACAGCTCGCCCCTCGCGGCCGGCTGTGCCGGCATATGCGATGCCGTGGGTCATGAACGCGGCATCGGGCGGTTGACAGGGCTTGAGCGGGGAAGTTTTCGGTGGGGATCACTTACGGGGGAGGACAGAGTGTCTGTTACGTCCAGGAGGAAGGTCGTCATGCCGGCGACCGACATGCAATGGCGCGCACGGAAGATCGCCATGCAGGCGTCGAGGCTGGCCGACCAGGCCCGTCCGATCACGAATAGCGCGGCGAAGACCGCCAAGCGGGGCGCCGGAAGCGCGGCGACCTGGGCCAGGCCGCGAGTCGGCAGGGCCCGCGCATGGATGGCCGTCAGGGCCGCCCGCGGCAGCGTCTCGGTCCAGGAGACCGTCGCCCCTCGGCTCTCGACCATGCTCGCCGCGACCGCGCGGCGGCTTGACCCGCCGAAGCAGCGGTCCCGTCGCTGGCCGAAGGTGATGGCTGGAACGGCCCTGCTCGCTGCGGGCGCCGCGGCCGCTGCGGCCATGGCCATGCGTACCAGGCAACAAGACTTGCCGCCGCTGAGGTCAATGCCGTCCAGAGGTACCGCCGACCAGTCGTCGACCGTGCTGAATCCCAGCGCCGAGGCTGGCCGGGAATCCGAGGTCAACGGGCTCTCGCGGACGCGCTGAGAAGGCTCATTACCGCTTGCCCGGCTCTTCGGCGGATCGACGCCCGCCTGGCGGCCGGGCATCGGCATGTCCGGGCTCGTTAGATGCCGTTGCTGTTCTCTTCTCTTGATCTCTTGATCTCAGGCCCCGGCGCCTAAATCGAATCTGTACTCTAATTGTCAGACCATCGCTGTAGTGTTATCAACAACAGGTTCGATAACCCCTCCGCCGGGAGCCGCCCGATGATGATCCCGCCAGATCCAGCTCCGCAGGTCAGCCTGGCCGCTGACCCGGATGCCGGGGTGGCAGGGGACGAGGGTCGGCAGTGGCACGAGCCGAGTGACGCGGAATTGGCCGGGTTGTGGCCGGATCCGTTCGCGGGGCGGCCGGATGAAGCGGATGCGTAGCTCGCGAGCCTGACACCGGCCGAGCTGGACGACATGTACGGGCCAGTGCGGGACCCACAGGCTGCTGGCCCGGACTTCGCGGCGGACGGTCCAGATGACCGGCTGCCGCCGGGCCCGGTGCTCGCGGCTCTGTCGCAAGACGTACTGGACTCCGGGCTTGGCGGCCTTAGCGACGACGAGCTGGTCGGGGTGCTGCGGGCATCGCGGCGGCTAGCGGCCTGGCAAGACGGGGTGGAGCTGGCGGCGGTCGCCGAACTGGACGCTCGCCGGATGCGCGAATCGGCGCGGCCAAGGTCCTCGCGGGCAAGCGAGCATGTCAGCGACGAGCTTGCCGCGGCGCTGGTGCTGACGAGCCGCTCCGCGGATCTGCTGCTTGGCCTGGCCAGGGACCTGTCCCGGCTGCCGCTGATCTTGTCCGCGCTGCTCGAGGGCCGGATCGACCGGGCCAGGGCGGCGATCTTCGCCGCAGAACTCGCTGGCCTGTCCGATCTCGCCGCTCAGGCGGTGGCCATGGCGTTCGTCGGTCAGGCCGGGTCGATGACCACCGGGCAGCTTCGCGCGGCCTTGCGCGCGATGGTGCTCTACCTTGACCCCGCGGCTGCTCGCCGCCGGGCCGAGCGCGGCCGGGCGGAGGCGCGGGTCGAGGCGTGGCAGGAGCTCTCGGGCAACGGGGCTCTCGCCGGGCGCGAGCTGCCGCCAGGCGACGCTGTCGCCGCCGACCGGCGGATCACCGCCATCGCCCGCGCCCTAGCCGATGCGGGCGCAGCCGGGACGCTGGACCAGCTACGGGCCGCGGTGTTCGTGGCCCTGCTGGCCGGCCGGGACCTGGACACCCTGCTTCCGAAGGCGCCCGCGGGTTCCGCGGACGACACAGCCAGGCCGATTCACCCGAGCACACCGGATACACCGAGTGCGCCAGGGCAGACCGCACCCGGTCGAGCAGGCGGGCTGGCTGCCATGAACGGGACGGTTCACCTCATCCTTCCCGCGAACACCTGGCTCGGGCTGGCCGATCTCCCTGGCGAAGCCGCAGGACTCGGGCCGCTTGACGCGCGGACCTGCCGCGACCTCGCCGCCCGGCTCGCTGCAGGGGGCGCCACTCGCTGGCAGGTCACCCTCGTCGATCCCGACGGCCGGGCGGTCGCGCACGCTAGCCCCCGCCACGGCCCCGGCCCCGACCCGCCAGGCCTCTCGGGCCCGCCGGGCCGGCCGGGAGCGCCAGGCGCCACACAGCGGCGATGGCTTGCCAGGCTGACCTTCACTCGGATAGAGAACGGCGAGTGCACCCACGCCGGCCAGTCAGTCGGCTACCAGCCCTCTGGGCGGACTCGCGAGCACGTCAGGGCCAGGCAGCGGAGCTGCGCCTTCCCCGGCTGCCGCCGCCTCGCCCGAGCCTGCGATCTCGACCACACCGTCCCGTACGACCAAGGCGGCCGTACTTGCGAGTGCAACCTCGCTCCTCTTTGCAGGAGGCACCACAGGGCGAAGCAAGGGCCGGGGTGGCAGCTGGCCCAGCCGAGTCCTGGCGTGCTGGTCTGGACTACGCCATCCGGGCGCACATACGTCACAGGGCCCGACGCCTACTCCGTATAGGAGGGAGCGATGGTCTCGGATGTGGCAGTCGTACCAGGGAAGCCCGGGATGAGGCGGCTGCCTGACCCCGGGCCGCTGCGGCTACAGGTTGACCTTAGTCAGCGTTCCCGCCTTGATCGCGGTCATCTTGATCTGGCTGGCGGCGACGGAGACACCCGAGCTGTTGCATGCGAAAATGGCGTTGCCCGCGCTGGTGAACACGTGCGTGACGTTCAGGGTGACCTCCTGGCTATTCACCGTGGCCAGGTCTATCTGCGGGTCGACCAGATCTGAGTCGGCTCCGGCCGTCACCCGGCAATGCAGCAGGACCGTCTGCCCGGAGACCTCGGCCTTAGCGAATACGGTCCAGCTTCCGGCGCCCAGGTGAAGCTTGCCCAGGGTCGTGAAGGTGGCCGTGCTCATGAAGACCGTGCTGTGGCCGACCCCGGACACTATGACGGGGGTCGCGGCGACCGCCGGAGTCGAGTTCTGCGCAAGCGCTGGTCCTCCCGCCACGACGAGGGCTGTTACGGCTGCCACCCCCGCAGACAAGACTGCTGCTCGCGCGCCCGACTTGGTGAGCCATTTCATGATCGTCCCTTTCGTCGTGGTTCGATGACGAGAGGGACGGTAGGGGCAGCGACGATACGCTGTCTAGTGCTCCGTCACCTTCACACGTCGACTAGATGACCTCGACGCCGGTCGCCGATACACGCAGCGACCTCGGCGGCAGCACCGTCCACTAGCGATGCGGCGGCCGGCCCCGACCTTGCCTGAGTTCCGCTTTCTGCAGGGATGATTGAGATTGCCACGGGCGCTGCCGGAGAATCGGGCTGTGCTCTTGTCTGAAGTCGTCTCCACTTCCGCCGCGGTAGCTCGCACACCCGGCCGGCGCGCGAAGATCGACGAGATCGCCGGCCTGCTGGTCCGGGTACCCGTCGACGAGGTCCCGATCGCCGTCGCGTTCTTGTCCGGCGACCTGATCCAGCGCCAGATCGGCGTCGGGTACGCCGCGCTGATCGGCCTACCGGAGCCGGGCCCCGAGCCAGAACCCGGTGCCGCGCTAGCTCAGGCAGTCGCGGCGGAGGACGCCAGGACCGCGCCGGTCGCGCAGGCCTCGCTGACGCTGCCCGAGACGAACGCCGCCTTCGAGCAGATCGGCACCTTGGCCGGCCCGGGCTCGCAGGGCCGGAGGCGCGAATTGCTCGCCGGTCTTGTGGGCCGGGCAACCGAGAGCGAGCGGCAATTCCTGTTCCGGCTGCTGGCCGGTGACCTGCGGCAGGGAGCGCTCGAGGGGGTCATGATCGACGCCGTGGCCAAGGCCGCCGGCGCCCCGGCGGCCGAGGTTCGGCGGGCCCACCAGGTGCGCGGATCGCTGCTGGAGGTCGCGCAGGCTGCACTGGCCGCGGCGGCGGGCGCGGCAGGCCGGACTGGTCTGGCCCGAGACGATGCGGACGACCCCGCCCCGACCAGCCAGGCCGACGTCGTTGCCGTGCTGCGGGCCTTTACCCTCCGGGTCGGCCAGCCGGTGCGGCCGATGCTCGCGGCCTCCGCCCCCGACCTGGGCGCGGCCCTCGCCAGGATCTCCCCGGCGGCGCTGGAGTGGAAGATCGACGGGATCCGGATCCAGATCCACCGCGACGGCGAGCGGGTCAGGGTGTTCACCAGGACGCTCGACGACATTACCGAGCGGGTGCCGGAGATTGTCGCGATGGCGTTGACGCTGAAAGCCAGCTGCGCCGTCATCGACGGCGAGGCGGTCGCGCTCCGGCCCGACGGGCGGGCGCTACCCTTCCAGGTCACCTCCGCCCGGATCGCCAGCCAGTCCGCGCCACCGTCGGGCGCTGCCCGCGGTGCGCAGCCAGGTACGGCACGGGGCGTGCCTGTGCCGCTCACCGCGCTCCTGTTCGACGTCCTGCATGTCGACGGTCAGGATCTGATCGACCGGCCAGGCAGCGAGCGCTTCGAACGACTCGCGGCCATCGTGCCGGCCGGCACGCTGATCCCGCGCCTGGTGACCGCGGACCAGGAGCAGGCCGCCGAGTTCTTCGCCGACGCGATCGGCAGAGGGCACGAAGGCGTCGTCGTCAAGGCCGTCGGGACGCCGTACGGGGCTGGTCGCAGAGGCAGCGACTGGATCAAGGTCAAGCCTCGCACCACCCTCGACCTGGTCATCCTGGCCGCCGAATGGGGCCACGGCCGCCGCACCGGCTGGCTGTCCAACCTGCACCTGGGCGCGCGCGATCCGGAAACCGGCGGGTTCGTCATGCTGGGCAAGACGTTCAAGGGTCTCACCGACGCCATGCTCCGCTGGCAGACCGAGCGGCTGCTCTCGCTTGCTGACCCGCCGGTCCAGGGCGCCCAGGTCGGACAGCCGGGCGCCCAGGTCGGACAGCCGGGCGAAGGCGGGCAGCCGGGCGCCGGCTGGCACCACGGCGTCGTTCGGGTCCGGCCCGAGCTCGTGGCGGAGATCGCCTTCGACGGCGTCCAGGCGAGCCGCCGCTACCCGGGCGGCGTCGCGCTCAGGTTCGCGCGGGTGCTGCGGTACCGGGAAGACAAGCGGGCCGACGAGGCCGACACCATCGACATGGTCCGCTCGCTCTGGCCGCATGGCGAGGAGGAAGTGCCGGGCTAGGCCGCATGGCGAGGATGAAGTGACGGGCAGGCCCGCATGCCATGATCGTGGGATGCGGACGTTGTGGCTCGACGACGACGGCAGATGGCACACGAAACTGCGCGGCAGGCAGGTGCTGTCCGATCCCCGGCTGAACCGGGGTACCGCCTTCAGCTACGAAGAGCGGCATGAGCTTGGCGTGACCGGGCTCGTGCCGCCGGTGCACGTCACCCTCGACCAGCAGGTGGCCAGGGTCTACGCCCAGTACCAGCGGCAGCCGGACAACCTGGCGAAGAACGTGCTGCTGACCGAGATCCACGACCGGAACGAGGTGCTGTTCTACCGGCTGCTGATCACCCACCTCACCGAGATGCTGCCGATCGTGTACACCCCGACGATCAGCCAGGCGATCAAGAGCTACAGCCACGAATACCGCCGGCCGCGCGGCGTGTACCTCTCGATCGACCACCCTGACCTGATCGAGGAGTCGCTGCGCGCCACCGGGCTGGAGAGTCACGACCTCGACCTGATCGTGGCGACGGATGCGGGCGCGATCCTCGGCATCGGGGACTGGGGCGTCGGTGGCATGCGCATCGCCGTCGGCAAGCTCGCCGTCTACACCGCCGCTGGCGGCGTCGACCCCGACCGGTCGTTCGCGGTCATGCTCGACGTCGGGACCGACCGGCAGAGCCTGCTCGATGACCCCCTGTACATCGGCAATCGGCATCCGCGGATCACCGCCGACGAGTACGACCGATTCCTCGATGCGTTCGTCGACGCCGTGAGCAGGTTGTTCCCGCAGGCCATGCTGCACTGGGAGGACATCGGGCAGGGCAACGCGCGGCGCCTGCTCGACCGCTACCGCGACAAGCTTTTGACCTTCAACGACGACATACAGGGCACTGGCGCCGTCAACCTGGCAGCCGTTCTCGCGGCTGTCAAGGCCACCGGCACGGATCTGCGCGACCACAAAGTTGTCATCTACGGCGCGGGCTCGGCAGGGACCGGCATCGCCGATCAGCTCCGGGGCCAGATGCTCGCCGACGGCCTGACCGAAACCGAGGCCAGGGCGCGGTTCTGGGCGGTGGACCGGCACGGCCTCATCACCGCCGACATGCCCGGTCTCAGCGACTCCCAGCGCCGGTGCTCGCGGGACCCGGCCGAGGTGGCCGGCTGGCATCAGGACAGCCAGCTCGGCGGGATCGGCCTGGCGGAGGTTGTCTGCCGGGTGCATCCCACGATCCTGATCGGCACGTCGACCAGGTCAGGGGCCTTCACCGAGGAGATCGTGCGGGAAATGGCGGCGCACGCCCGGCGGCCGGTGATCCTGCCGATGTCCAACCCGACCGAACTGGCTGAGGCTGATCCCGCCGACCTGATCAGGTGGACCGATGGCCAGGCACTGGTCGCGACGGGGAGCCCGTTCGGGCCGGTCGAGTACGCCGGTACCCGGTACGAAATCGGACAGGCGAACAACGCGCTAGTGTTCCCCGGCATCGGCCTCGGCGTGATCGCGTCGCGCGCGTCGAGGGTGACCGACGGGATGCTGGCCGCCGCCGCGCATGCGGTCGCCGACCTGACCGACACGTCGAAACGGGGAGCGCCCCTGCTGCCGCCCATCGAGGCGCTCACCGACACCTCGGTCGCCGTCGCCTCAGCGGTGGCCCGCGCTGCCTGGCAGGACGGCGTCGCGCGGACATTCCTCGAGGGCGACCTGCCAGGGCACGTCAGGAGCCTGATGTGGCGGCCGACGTACCGGCCGATCATCCCGGCCTGAGAACCATGCGGTATAGGAGATAATTAGGTATTTGAACTCTTTAGTCGGAGATAATGGATTTACTAGGCCTGTCAGCCTGACAATATCTGAAACAGATGGGCAAGTAGTTCCCAGCCGGACCGGCGAGCCCGTACTATGCGCTGCATCCGCTTGCTGATGTTTCGTCTGGTCAGGAGAGCAGTGGTAGTCCGGAGGATGTACTCGGTACCCGAGCACATCACCATGTTCAGTGCCGGTGCGGTCGCGGTAGGGGCGGTTTACCCCGCGATCATGGCGCACACCGGCGGACGGGGGATCCCCTGCCCGCTGCGCGCGCTAACCGGTGTGCCGTGCCCGTTCTGCGGCCTCACCACCGCGACCGTCGCGCTCGCGCACGGTCAGTGGAAGGTGGCGGCCGCGACAAGTCCGCTGGTGTGCCTCGTCGTCCTCATGGTCGCCGGGACGGCTCCGGTGCTGGCTGCGAGAGCTGCTGGGATCGCGTCGGCACCGCACCGGGCATCCGATCGCGCGCGACGCCGCATCATCTGGGCCACCTGCGTGATCGTGGCGCTGAACTGGCTGTTCGAACTGCATCGGTACGGATTTATATAAGAAACACGAAAGTAGCGAATCTCCCCGAACATCCGGTTACAGTACTGCTTGCCGCTGGCGGATCGGCAGGCGGAAGACAGGAAAGGCACCCTCATGGCATACCAGGGCACACCCCCGGGCGGCACTCCCCCCTATCAAGGAGGGCCGCCGCCGTACCAGGGAGGACCGGGAGGACCGCCGTACCAGGGAGGACCGGGTGGACCGCAGTACCAGGGCGGACCGCAGTACGGAGGAATTCCCGCGTCGCAGTACTCCGACTGGATTCACCGGGTTGGGTCTTACCTGATCGACGTCATCCCCTACGCCGTCATCGTCTTTATCGGAGCTATCACCGGTAGTACGTCGATCTACTACCTGTTCCTCCTCGTCGGCCTCGCGTACCTGGTCTACAACAGGTTCGTCCTCGGCGGCCAGGGTCAGAGCCTCGGCAAGAAGGTCGTCGGCACGAAGCTCGTCAGCGAGCAGACCGGGCAACCGATCGGGACCCTGAACGCCTTCCTGCGCGACATCTGCCACTTCGTGGACGGCATCATCTGCTACGTCGGCTTCCTCTTCCCGCTCTGGGACGCGAAGCGGCAGACCCTGGCAGACAAGATCATGAAGACCGTGGTCATCCCGGCCTGATCCACGCGATCGACCCGCGTCTGGTGACTGGAGGGCCCGCGAGCGCAGTATGCTCGCGGGTCCTTTGCCGTGGTCCTCGTTGAGCCAAAGGCCTTAGTCACGAAGCGGCTGGCTCCGCCGCGACCGCAGGGGGCGCCTGGTCCGCCGTGGCGCGCGCGGGCTCGGTGAACGGGTGGGTCCGGGCCAGCCGCAACAGCGTGCCGGCCGGCAGTAGCAGCCAGGGCAGGTTCAGCGCGAGCACGAACCAGAAGTGCGGTGCGCGGTGCACGCCGTTGAACTCCTCGGCCAGGATCATCAGGACGACCGCGCTCATGCTGCCGCACCAGACGAGCGCCGGAACCCTGATCCATTCGCGGCCCCTGGCGATCGCGTAGATCGCGAACACGTAGAACGGGCCGTTCCAGAGCACGTCGATCCAGATCCCCATCCGCCAGAAGGCGGGCCTTGCCATCAGCAGCGGATCGTATTTGGCGCCGTAGGAGTGCACCATGTTCACGAAGAACCTGGGCGGCCAGAGCGGGTAGCTGAAGTGCAGCGGGTTGGCGATCGTCAGTTGCTCGATGTCGACGAAATAGGTGATGAAGCACAGGTTCAGCGCGAAGAAGGCCAGCAGGATCCAGTCCAGGCGCCGCCGGCGAAGCGGGATCGGGTGCCGCACAGCGGGCAGGTCAGGGCAATCCATGCGGCTGAGGCTAACGGCGACCGGGGCCGGCCGCCAGAGGCGGTCGTGCTTCGACCGCAGCCTCCGGAGCACGAGGCGGATAAACCCATTGGGATTCCCCAGCCGGCGCGGATATCCTCGGCTGGCTGAGCATCAGTGAAGGTGGGGAGTCCCGTGGGCCATGTAGAGGTGGCGCATCTGTCCCACGTGCTCCCGGACGGCCGGGTGCTGCTCGATGATGTCTCGTTCCGGGCCGGGCGACGGCAGCGTCGTCGCGCTGGTCGGCCCAAACGGCGCCGGCAAGACCACGCTGATGCGGCTGGTCGCCGGGGACGCGGCCGCTCAGTCCGGCTCGATCACCAGCAGCGGCGGCCTCGGCGTGATGCGGCAGTTCATCGGCGGGATCAGGGACGATTCGACGGTCAGGGACCTGCTGCTGTCGATCGCCTCGCCGCGGGTCAGCGGATGCGCGGCCGAGCGACTGGATGCGGCCGAGCTCGTGATGATGGAGCGGGACGACGAGCCGGCCCAGATGCGTTATGCCGCCGCACTGGCCGAGTGGGGCGACGCGGGCGGCTACGACTTCGAGGTGCACGCGGACGCGTGCACGGTCGCGGCGCTCGGCATCCCGTTCGACCGGTGCCAGTGCCGCGCGGTCAAGACGCTGTCCGGCGGCGAGCAGAAGCGGGTGGTGCTTGAGTCGCTGCTGCGGGGCAAGGATGAGGTCCTGCTCCTTGACGAGCCGGACAACTACCTGGACGTGCCCGGCAAGTTGTGGCTGGAGGAGCAGCTGGTGGCGACCTCGAAGACCGTGCTGATGGTCAGTCACGACCGGGAACTGCTGGCCGGCCTGCGCCGAGCGGATCATCACGGTCGAGGACGGCAATGTCTGGACCCACGGCGGCGGCTTCGCGACCTACGCCCAGGCCCGCCGGGAGCGGATCGAGCGGCTCGATGAGCTGCGTCGTCGCTGGGACGAGGAACACGAGAAGATCAAGCAACTCGTCCGCATGTACCGGCTGAAGGCCAGCGTACAACGACTGCCATGGCCTCGCGGCTGCAGGCAGCGGAGACCCGGCTGCGCAAGTTCGAGGAGGCGGGCCCGCCGGAGGAAGCAGCCAGCGAGCAGAACGTCCGCATGCGGCTGCGCGGCGGCCGCACCGGCAAGCGCGCCGTGATCTGCGAGAACCTCGAGCTGACCGGGCTGATGCAGCCGTTCGACCTGGAGGTCTGGTACGGCGAGCGGGTCGCGATCCTCGGCTCCAACGGCTCGGGCAAGTCGCATTTCCTGAGGCTGGTCGGCGAGTCCCTGGACGGAGGACCGCGACCGTGACGCACTCCGGGGTCTGCCGGCTCGGCGCCCGCGTCGTACCCGGGATGTTCGCGCAGACCCACGCCCGGCCCGACCTCGCCGACCGCACGCCCGCTCGAGATCTTGATGACCGAGCACGCGCTGCTCATCAACGAGGCCATGTCGGCGCTGTCGCGCTATGAGCTGCAGTCTGCGCGCGGCAGCCGTTCTCGAGCCTGTCCGGCGGCCAGCAGGCGCGGGTCCAGATCCTGCTGCTGGAGCTGGCGGGTCGACGTTGCTGCTGCTGGACGAGCCGACCGACAACCTGGATCTGGCCAGCGCCGAGGCGCTGCAGGAAGGGCTGGAAGGCTACGTCGGGACGTTGTGGCGGTGACCCACGACCGATGGTTCGCCAGTCGTTCGACCGGTTCGTGGTGTTCGGCGAGTCGGGTGAGGTCTATGAGGCGCCCGAGCCGGTCTGGGACGCCGAGACGCGTGGACCGCAGCGGTGAAAGCCTGCTTGCTAGGCTGTGGCTCGAATCCGAGTGCGACATCCGAGTGCGCGTGGCGAGCACAGAGTAAGGAAGCCAACTGTGAAGAAGATGATCATCTTGGCCGTGCTGGCGCTCGGCCTGGCCGCCGTCTGGCGCAAGGTCCAGGCCGACCGCGCCGAGCTCGACCTCTGGACCGAGGCGACCACCGCCGACGAGTGACCCCCGCCCGGAGTTGCCGGCCGGAGTTGCCGCGCTCGTGGTCGAGGTTCCAGGCTGACCGTCGGGTCAGCGTGCGCATGGTGGGCTCGGGCTGCTCGCGGCGCTCGTTAGTCGCCGGGACGGTAGGCTGTCTGCCGGGTCGGTTCTGTTGCGCGCGGGCCGTCGGCCGCTCGGTTTCCGGGTGTCGGCAGCTCTTGTGCGGACTGGGCGGAAAGACGCCCGGATTACCGCGGGTAGCTTGCGGACGGAGCGCGCCGGGAGTGGCCCCGAGGGGCTATAGCTCAGCTGGAAGAGCACCTGCTTTGCAAGCAGGGGGTCAGGGGTTCGAGTCCCCTTAGCTCCACTCCCCACTTTCCGCAGGTCAGCGGCCATGTTCCTGCCGCCGTGATCTGACGTTACCGGCCACGTTCGTCTCGCGTGCCCGCTGCGTGCCCGTTGCTAGTGGCCTTGGCCGTTGCTCCGGGCTGATTTTGTCGGCTGTCATGCGTGATCGCACGAGCTGTTCCAGGCCTGCGGCTATCTCTCGCTGGCGCTCGTCTGTCAAGGCGGCGCCGCTACGCTGCACCGCGGCGCGCCCGCCACCGGGCTCTGCGTTGGGACGCCCGCCCGGCACTCACCTGGGTTCGGCGCCTATCAGGAAAATGGGGCAGGGTAGGAGACGGCACGATTGCCGACCTCAAGGAAACATGTGGATCATGGCTAACCAGCATTTCGGGAACCTCGCTGACGTCTGGAAGCATGCCGTGCTGGTCGAGGTGCTGGAGCGCGAGCCTCCAGGCTGGTATGCGGAGACTCACGCGGGCTCGGGCGCGTACACAGTCGTGGACGATGGGGAGCGAGAATTTGGTGTCCTACGCTTCCTGGAGGTCGCTCCGCGCTTCGCCGCGCTAGCCCGGTCCCGGTACCGCGCAATCGCCGCTTCCTACGTGGAGCGTGACCCGGGCCTGTATCCGGGCTCTGCGTTGCTGGCGATGACCGTACTCGGCGATGCCAGCTCGTACCTATTGTGTGATCTTGACCAGGAGAGCATTACCGACCTCCGCCGCTGGTCACGCGAACTTGGTCTGCACCGCTGCGAGGTGGCTCAGGCCGATGGTATGACGGCCGTGGCAGCATGCCTTGACAGCGCAGCTCACAAGCCCAGGCTGGTGCACATCGACCCATTCGATCCAGATGCCCGCGGGCCGAGCGGGTACTCGGCGCTCCAGCTCGCCGCCCGCGTCGCCGACAGCGGAGCCCGGCTCGTGTACTGGTATGGCTACGACGAGCCTGGTGCGCAACACAGAGCCCACAAGCAGCTGGCCGCTCTGACGAGGGCACCGCTGTGGTGTGGCGAGGTGATGCTGACCGGCACAAGCGGCTCCCTGCGTGATCTTGGCCGTACCACGACACCATGCACATTCGGCATCATCCTGGCCAACGTGCAGGCGGCCACGGCCAGTGCCTGCGCAGCACTGGGCAACGCTCTTTCAGCCGCATATGCCGACGCCATACTTCCGGATGGACGCCCGGCAAGTCTCGCCTTCACAGAGCAGCACAAGCAGCACGGGATATGCGCGGGATGACAGCCGACCGGAGCAGCAAGCATGAGTCGTTCACCCAGTTGAAGCGGCCAGGTCAGAGGACACATCGATCTTGAGGAAGATCAGGCGGGAGCCTTCCGGGCCGGGCCGGGCCGGGTCGGCCGGCCCGCAGCAGCCACAGCTCCGGACGACAAGATCATGCATGTGCCATCTCTCCCAGTGCGGCGAGTGGGCCGATCTCGCCCGCGCGCTCGGCCAGCAAGTCGCCGGGACCGCGACCCGACTCAACCAGATCAGCCAGGTCCGCCACGGCCGGCCTGAGCTCGGCCGGCACGCGGCCGGCGGCGATCGCCAGGCAGCGGCGCGCGGACGTGGCCAGCGTGGCGTTGGCGAGCCCGTCCCTGGCCGCCTCGGTCCACAACTGCGCCGCCGGCTCGGTCGCCTCGGTGGCGAGGTCGGCTGCGACCGGGTCGTCCATCAGGGTGGCGGTGACCGCCGCGATCGCCGGCCACCACCGTGGCGCGGACATGTCCAGGTAGCGCAGTTCCAGATAGCCACGGAGCCGGACCGGCGGGAACAGCGTGCTCAGGTGCGTCTCGAGATCCGTGGCCGTGGGCAGTCGGTTGCCCAGCTTGACCGCACCGCTGGCCCACTGCGAGAACGGGACCGAGCAGCCCACCGCCAGGACATCGTCGCCGGCGCGCACGAACGTGACCGGGGCGCGCATCGCGAACCGGGCCCAGGCCGAGGCGGGATCGAGCGACTCGTCGCGGCCGTCCTTCGGAGCGCAGCCGGGCACCGGGCCGCACGTGCGCGCGTCGAGCCCGCTCCATGCCCGCTGCCGGACGGACTTCCAGCCCGTAGCGCGGCCGTGCAGCCAGGGCGAGCTCGCCGCGATCGCCACCAGCGTCGGGCCGAGCCGGTAGGCCCGCGCGACCCTGGCCGGCCACTCGCCCCTGGGGCCGGCCTGGAGATTGACCTGGAGGGCGGCGGTCGAGTTCATCATGACCTGCCCGGCCGGGGCCCGGCCGGTGGCGGCGAAATGCTGTTCCATGGCGCGGTAACGCGGCCGCGGGTTGACCCGCCGGGACGGGCGCACCGGATCAGCCCCGGCGTAAGCCAACCCGAGACGGCGATCGGCCAGGGCCAGCCGGGCGCCGGTGCCCTCGTACCTCAGCCGGGCGACCGCCGGGGCGACTCCGGCTTCCGGCGGCCCTGATAGCTCGATCTGGCCGCCGGGCTCGATGGTCACCACGGTGCCAGGCGCGACCTTCCCGACCGCGGCCGCGGTCGCCTCAACGCGTTGCCAGGAAACGTGGTCGGCGACGTGGTCGAGGTCGACCAGATGGGACTCGATCTCCAGGCCGATCGCGCCGATCGCCGACTCGGCCAGCGCCGCGGCGCGGCACTGTGCATAGGCGGCAGCGACGGTAAGAGGTTCGGCCCGATCAACAGCATCCGGCACGAAAGCTTTGATGACGGCCACAAAGGTCCCCTTCAGGTAGGAGCAGGCGGTATACGGCGTCTCAGCTGTCGTCGTCCTCCCGGCTCGCGAGCCGGTGCGGGCAGTGGGCCAGCAGCCGCCACAGCTCCTCCCAGGCCCGCATCCCCCCGCGCAGCCTGCGGATGCGGAGGAACTCGCCCGGCGCGTGCAGCCTCTCCATGGCGCGGTGCTGGCTACCGGCTCGGGAGCGAGCGCGGCAGCCCGAACCACGGCAGCACGCTGGCCTCGAAGCGGGTCATGGCGCAGATCCGGTCGCCGGCCAGGGTGAGCACGTAGAAGCCGGTCGCGTGGCGGATTCCGGCCGGGCCGCGCAGGTAGGCCCCGAACGCGGGCTGGCCGTTGGCCCGGGTCGGCACGAGGTCGAGCCTGCGGCCCGCGCCGAACTGGCGGGCGCAGTAGCGGGCCACGAGGTCACGGCCCTCGTATCCGAATGGCTCCGGAGGCATCGCGATGAAGACGTCGTCGGTCAGCAGGGCCACCAGCGCGCCGAGATCGGCCGACTCCCACGCGCGGGCGAACATGGCCACGATCGCGTCCTCGGCGGGTGAGCCTGCGGCGGGCGGCGGCTGGTGGCCGGCGGCGGCTGCTGCCGGCGCCGCAGGCTGGCGCGGGCTCGCTTGAGGGCGCTGTTGGCCGATTCGAGGGTCACCTCCAGCATGCCGGCTACCTCGCTGGCGCGGAACCCGAGGACGTCGCGCAAGATGAGGACGGCGACCTGGCGCGGCGGCAGCAGCTGCAGCGCGGTCACGAAGGCCAGCGAGATGGCTTCGGCCTGCTCGTAGCGGGCCTCCGGCCCGGGCGGCCCGCCGGCGGCACCCTCCAGGAGGGCGTCAGGAAACGGCTGCAGCCAGACGGGCTCGTCGCGCGGAGTCGGCACCGGCGGCTTCGAACTGCGACATATCCCACTCCCTGGCCGGGCGCCGGCTCGCCGCGCGGCGCGCGTTGAGGCACCGGTTGGTGGCGATCTTGTACAGCCAGGTGCGCAGCGACGCGCGTTCCTCAGCGAACCCGCCGATGCCCTGCCAGGCGGCCAGCATCGTCTCCTGGACGGCGTCCTCGGCGTCGGCGAAGGATCCGAGCATCCGGTAGCAGTGCACCTGCAGCTCCCGCCGGTGGGACTCGGCCAGCTCCCGGAACGCCTCCCCATCCCCGGCCCGCGCCCGCGAGAGCAGATCGGCTGTCACCATCCCGCGCTCCTTCCTTCCGCACCACGCCCGCCTCCGCCCGGTATATACACCGCCCGGGGCGCGAACTGGGCGGCTCGCGGGCGCCCAGTTTCCCGGCGCCGCGGTGTATGCACTACCGACCGCCCGGACGATCCGCCCACCGGATCGTGCCGCAGCAGCCGGAAACGACCCTGGAAGGTTTGACGATGGAATCGTCCGCATCGGCCGGGCGCGTGGCGTCCGCCGTTCTCGATCCGCGCCGCAGGCACGGGCTTGCGCTGCTGACCACGGCCTCCATGAACTCCCCGAGGGTTTTCCTGGCGGCCTGGTCTAGATCACAAACCCGGACTGTAGTACCGGGCTAGCGGAGTCGGACCATGCCCAAGCAGAGCAATGACGAAATGAGTCCGCGACTCTCTGGCGAAACTCGGCTGTTCCTCGCCGGGAACACCCTATCGATGTTCGGCACTGGCTTGGTTTTGCCGTTCATGATCATCTATCTTCACGAGGCGCGGGGGATCGCGCTACCCGTGGTCGGAGCAATGCTGGCGGCGGGGGCGGTGGCCGGCTTGATGGTCGCGCTGGTGTGCGGTGCGCTGATGGACCGGGTGGGCGCCCGGTTGGTGCTTGGCATGATCCTGCTTGGTCAGGTCGTCGCCGAGGTCGCGCTCGCCTGGGCTCACAACACGCTGACAGCGTTGCCGGCCGTCCTGATCTACGGGGCGACGTGGGCGCCGATGTTCGGCGCGATCTCGACGATGCTCAATGGTCTAACCCGTGAACCAGCGCTGAAGCAGCGCGCCTTCGCGGTGAACTTTGCGCTACAGAACATGGCAATTGGCATCGGCGCCGCGGTCGCCGCGGTCGTCGTCAGAGCCCATCATCCCGGGACCTTCCAGGTGCTCTTCCTTGCCAACGGCCTTTCTTGTCTTCTTTTCGCGGTCCTGCTGCCCGCGCTGCCGAACCTGCGGCGAACAAGGGTAGTCAATGAAACCCGGGTCGGGTACCGCTACGTCCTTAGCCACCGCGGGCTCCGTTTGATGATTCTCGCCTCGCTGTTGCTCGCCTTCACCGGCCCCGCCGCGTTCGATACCGGGGTACCGGCTTTCGCGTCGGTGGCGGCCCACGTCTCGAACCACGCGATCGCGCTGTCCATCACTATCAACACCGCTGTTATCGTGGCCATCCAGATGCTCGTGTTGCGGCTCGTCCGCCGGCACCGGCGAAGCTCTGCCCTGGCCGCCATCGGCTTGATCTGGGTGGTGTCCTGGGCGCTTCTCGGATTCATCGAAGTCGTCGCCGGCCCAGGCTGGCGGATCGTAATTTTGTTTGCCTTCGTCGGCCTGTTCGGCGTGGGGGAGACCATCGTGGCTCCTACGAGGAACCCGCTTATCAACAGTCTGGCCGATGACAGGATCCGCGGTCGAGCAAATTCGATCTCAGGATTCTCCATCTCATTGATGCTGATCGTCAGCCCAGCCATCGTCACCAGCCTGCTCGCGGCGCACCTCGGAGCAGTATGGATCGTGCTGCTGTGTCTCGGCTGTCTCGGCATCGTCGCTATCGCCGCCCGGCTACGCGTTACCCTCACCGCCGAGCAGGATCTCGTCATGCAGCCGCCCGCGGCCGAGTCGCCGCTCGAGCGGTCGGCCAGCCCGAGATGACGAGACCGGGAGCGCTGCACCAATGACGGGTTTCGGCGACCTTCACGAATACGCATGGGGGCCTTGGGTCGGCTCGGTGGCGCTCTCGCCGGACGGCACCTGGGTGGCGCTGGCCATGCAGACCGTTGGCGACACCCCGCCGAAATACCTGACCAGCATCTGGCGAGCGGATACCGAGCCGGGCAGCGTTCCGGTCCGGCTCACCCGCGGCGCCGAGGGCGAGGGCAGCCCTGCGTTCTTGCCCGACGGATCGCCGGCGTTCGTGTCCAGGCGTCCGGACGGTACCGCCTCGAGCGGCCCGGATAAGCCGACCGCCAAAGACGCCAAGCCGGCCCTGTGGCTGCTGCCCGCCGGCGGCGGTGAGGCGCGCCGGATCGCCACGCCCGGTGGCGGCGTTTCCGGGGTGTCGGCGGCTTGGGCGGCGAGCGTCCTCGCTTATTCCGCCGCGACCTTCAGCGGCCACCAGGTCGGCCAGGAGGACGCTGCCCTGCGGAAGACGCGCACGGACGCGGGGGTCGCGGCCATCCTGCATGACACGGGGCGGCCGCGGCACCGGGACCACGACCTCGGCGCCGAGCAACCGCGGTTGCTGGTCGCCGAGGGTCGCGGCGGCGGCCGCGGCCGGCCAGGATGCCGACGCGGCGCTCGCCATCGCGCGCGACCTGACGCCCGAACCCGGCCGGGCACTGGACGAGCGGTCTTTCGAGCTGACGCCCGACGCTGGCGCCGTGGTGACCGGGTGGGTGGTGCCCGCGCCCGACGGCGACACTCGCACCGAGATCGCAATCATCGATACCGCCACCGCGCAGCGGCGCACGCTGCTGGCCGGGCCAAGACTGGACTTCGAAAGCCCGAAGGTCTCGCCAGATGGCAAGCTACCTCACCGAGGTGGACCGCTAACACAGCCCGTCACTACGAAAAGGAGCCCGACCATGACGCGTACCCCCGTTACCAGCGACAAGCTTCCGCCTCTCGCCGGCCCGTTCTCGCCCGGCGTGCAATCCGGCAGCGGGCCGTTGTTCATCAGCGGGCAAGTCGGCCAGGACCCGGCGACCGGGGCACTGGTCGACGGTGACGTCACCGTCCAGGCCCACCAGGCGCTCCGCAACCTGACCGCTGTCTTGGAGGCGGCGGGCAAGAGCCTGGACGACGTGGTGCGGATTGGTGTCTATCTCACCGACATGGGCGACTTCGCCGCGATGAACGAGGTGTATCGGGAGCATCTCAGCGCCCCTTACCCGGCCCGCACTGCGATCGCGGTCGCCGCACTCCCGCTCGGCGCTGTCGTCGAGTTCGACGCGATCGCGAGCTAGTCATGGAGGCAGAGTTCAGCCTGATCGACGTGTTCAGCGACCGGCCGTTCGGCGGCAACCAGCTTGCGGTGTTCCCCCGCGCCGAGGGCCTCAGCGACGAGGTCATGCAGCAACTGGCCAGGGAGTTCAACTTCGCCGAGAGCACGTTCGTGCTGCCCTCGTCAGACCCTGCGTGCACTCACCGGGTCCGGATCTTCACCCCGCGCACCGAGCTGCCGTTCGCCGGGCACTCGACGGTGGGCACTGCCGCCGTCCTGGCCAGCCGGAACCCCGGCAGTTCCCAGTTCCTGTTCGAGGAAGGCATCGGCCCGGTCACCGTCATTGCCGACGGACCTGCCTGGCGGCTGGTCCTGCCGTCACCGGAGTATCAGACCAGCCCGCAGCCGCCGTCCGCGGTGGCGGTGGCCAGGGCGCTCTCGCTGCCCAAGACGGCCGTGGTCCGCTGCTGGTTCGCAGGTGTCGGGCTGCGGTTCTGCTTCGTCCAACTCACCGGCCAGGACATGGTCGACCGGGCCACCCTGGAACCGTCGGCCTGGAAGGCCAGCCTCGCCGACGGCTGGTCCCCGCACCTGTATGTGTTCGCAGGCGACTTCCGCGACGGCCAGCGCCTGTACTCCCGGTTCTTCGCCCCCGCCATCGGGGTTGCCGAAGACCCGGCCACCGGCTCAGCATGCGTGACCCTGGTGGCCAGCCTCGCTGACAGCTCGCCACAAGCTGACGGCAGCTACCACTTGCGGATCGATCAGGGCGTCGCCATGGATCGCCCCAGCCTGCTCGACGCCACTGCCCGCAAGGAGCACGGCAAGGTCACCGAGGTCAGCGTCGGCGGCCGTGCCACGATCATCGGGCACGGCATCATCACCATCCCCGGCCAGGAACCGGCAGACTGAGCGCGCGGCGGACTGGTGGTCGGCGAGGTCACCGGCATGGCAGGCCCACTTCCTCGGTCGCCGCCTGGTGCAACCTGGGCCGTCACTGGCACCCCGTGCCGTGACGGCGATCTGGGTCGACGGCAGCGTGTCAGGGTGCTCATGGTTCGCCTCGGGCACCGATCTTCGCATCGCGGGCTGGCAAGGCCTATACGGGTTCTCGCTCCAGCCGCCACCCAGGCTGATCTGACTCCAGCTCTGCGGTGGCTGCTGCGGGGCCGGACGTCCGCCGCCGCCTACGCTCGCCAGCACCACGCCGGCACGGCAGCGGATCTCGTCGGCAGGTACCGGCAGCTCGCCCAGCGCGGCGTCAGCATGGTCTTCGTGTCGCTGCCCGACCTGGGCGGGCCGGATGACGTCTTGCGGCTGGCGCCGGTCGCGGCGGCCTTTGCCTGACCCGATCCCAGCCGGTCGCCTGCAGAGCTGCTCCGAGCCCGAGCAGGGACCGGCTCAGAGCCCGAGCAACCGCTCCGGATTGAGGTAGCAGACTCGGCGCAGCCAGTCATCGCCCAGGTCCAGCCTCGCGAGCGCGTCCAGCTGCGTCAGGTAGGGATACGGGATGTTGGGAAAGTCGGTTCCGAGGACGATCCGATCCGCCGCCGCTGCGAGCCTTGGCACCAGGCTCACGGGGAACGGCGCGATCCGGTTCATGAAGTCGGTGCACGCCATCGTCGTGTCCAGGTAGACATTCGGATGGCGGTCAGCGAGGTCAAGGAACTCCTGATACTCCGGTGCTCCGAGGTGCGCGATGATTATTACCAGGCGCGGGTGCCTCGCCAGGACGGCCGAGATCGGATCCTGGCCGGTAAAGGCGCCGGGCGTAGGGCCGGAGCCGCAATGCACGACCGCGGGTATGCCGGCCTCGGCCAGCACGCCCCACACCGGGTCAAGCAGTTCGTCGCGGGGGTCGTAACCGCCTACCTGCACGTGCGCCTTGAAGAGCCGGGCACCCCTCTCGATCGCGGCCGCGACGTAATCGGCCGCTTCAGGCTCGGGAAAGAAGGTGCCACTGTGCAGAGCATCGGGGGTGCGGGCGGCGAAATCCGCGGCCCAGGCGTTGAGCCATGCCGCCATGTCCGGCTTGTGCGGGTACAGCAGCGCGCCGAACCGGCGCACACCGAACTGCCGCAGCAGGGCCAGCCGGTCCTCCTCCGGCAGCCGGTACGCGATCGGCCAGGCATGCCCCGACCGACCCCGATCCCCATCAAAGTAAGCCCAGACCTTCGCGAGCACGTTGGCGGGCATGAAGTGAGTGTGCACGTCAATCAGGCCTGGCAGGCCGAGTGCGCGCCAGAAGGCGGTCACGGCCGCCGTCTCCGCAGCATCGGCTGAGCCGTCATGCGTTCGGACTCCGGCCGACGCGGACCAGGTCGGCGAAGCCTGCCGTGCCGCGATCGCAGGTTCTTCCTTAGCCATTCCCTCAGTCTGGCAGCGCCCCGCCGGGCTGACTTCGCGCACTCCTTAAGAAAAGGCGAGGCACCGGCTAACCTCGGCTTGGACCGCACTTCGTGAGCGCGGGCCGCGATGTTAGACGACGAAGGCCACGCTGTGTTTGGCGCGCGTGATCGCGACGTACAGCTTGCTGCGCGCCTATTCGGCAGCCATCGTGCCAGCTCCTGCCACCGTCATTGGCTGGTCGAACGGGTGCACCAGGAGCGCGCCGGTTTCGGCGGCGAAGTGCTCGGCGCCGGTGCGGCTTTCCTCGTCGATGTCGCCCGTGACGGTGATGACGGCGCCGTCGCCGGCCAGGCGCCGAAGGTTGACCGGCGGCCAGGTCGCCGGAACGAAGACCGAGGCTCGGGCGCCCAGCAAGCGTGCTGCCCAGGCGACGGCCTGACCGTGGTTCCCGCTGCTGGCGGCAGACACGTCTGTTCGACAGCGCTAACTACCTGTCTATGGGGGTCTATCCCCGGCCAGATCGGTCTCGGGACGGCTGGTCGCCGGTGCGGCTACTACCTTGTACGTGATTTCGCGCGCCGAAGCTGTCCGGTTTGCCTGCATGCGGGGTTCAGACTGTTAGTGCGGCCGGTGCGGGCACGGGGAACGCCGGCGGGCGGTAGACGCGCCATGCCGCAGCCAGGCGGTGCACGGCCTCGGTCAGCTCGTCCGGCGAGGCCAGGAAATGAAGGCGCAGATACGCCGCACTGTGCCCGGATGCGTCGAGGCCGTTCCCAGGCAGTACCGCGACCTGGTGGCGCAGCGCGGCCTGCGCGAATGAGGTCCCATCGCCGCGCGGCAAGCGCACCCAGAGGGTCTGCCCGCCCCGGACTGGTGGCACATCCCAGCCGGGAAGATGCCGGGCCAGTTCCGCGCGCAGGTGATCATGGCGGGCTTCACGCTCCACCGCCCATTGCTTCGGCAGCGGCTGGAGGCGGGGCAGCAGGTCGGCGGCTGCTAGCTGCGCGGGGATGTTCCCGCCTAGGTCGTGGACGGCGAGCAGCCGGGCCAGCCGGGCGATCGCCGACTGGGGGGCACGTACCCACCCGATGCGCAGCCCTGCCCAGATGGTCTTGCTGAGCGAGCCCACCGACATCACCGAGTCTCCGAAGGCGGCCAGCGGCGGCGGCACCCGCTCGCCGGGGAAACCGAGATCGCAGAGCACCTCGTCGTCGATCAGCGGGATGCCGGTGGCCACACAGATCTCGACTAGCGTGCGCCGAATGAGTGGGGACAGCACCGAGCCAGTCGGGTTGTGGAAGGTGGAGATCACATAAGCGAGGGCGGAACGGTGCTGGCGGGCTGCTGCTTTGAGCCCGCTGAGCCCGATCGGCAGCGCCTGCAGTACGGCTGCCTGCTCGCGGAACACCTCCAGCGCCCCATGGTAGGTGGGCGCCTCGACCAGCACCCGGTCGCCGGGGGTGAGAAAGGCGCGGGCGAGCAGCGAAAGAGCTTGCTGGGCGCCGTTGGTGACCAGGATGTGATCCGGGTCTGTGTGGATTCCCCGTTGCGTGTAGCGGTCGGCTATCGCACGTCGCAGAACGGGATGACCGGTGGGGTGGTAGCCGATGTCCCCGGAGATAGCCTCCAGTGCTGGGAGAATACGTGCGTAGGCGTCTGCCATCTCCGGTGGCGGCTTATCCGGGGCGGCGCAGGCGAGCAGGATCACGCCGTCTTTTGGTTCCAGCAGATGCAGGAAGACAGGCGCGCCCGTGGTCTGCCGCCGCGCTCGCGTGGCACCGGCCACTTGGGTGCCGCTGCCCCGGCGCCGGACGATCCGTTCTTCCTGGCGCAACAGCTCATAGGCGGCCACGACGGTGCTGCGCCCTACCGCGAGAGCGGACGCGAGGGCACGGTCGGGTGGCAGCGGCTCCCCAGAGGGCAGCTCACCTTCATCGATCAGCTGCCGCAGCCGGGCCGACAGAAGCACGTACAGTGGCCCGCGGCCCGATGACCAGCGGCCCAGGCGCTCGCCCACCTCGATTGGGTTCATCTGCAAACCAATTCTGCGGCATTGGCTCTAGGGCCGCCACCCGAACGGGCCGAGCATAGCCGGATAGCACCCGGCTGAAGCTTCTGGCGCGCAGCCCGGGTCAATCCATCGTCAGGCCCGCGGCCACCTAGGGAACAGACATCATCATGGACCACCAAATGTTGCAGCACCGGTTCGCAGCCCTCACCACAGCTCACGTGGCCGACGCCTGTATACGCGCCCGAGTCCCAGTGCGTTGCGCTTCTGCGCTCTTGCGTGCCGTAGTGCCTGGCAGCCGGCTGGCCGGTCGTGTCTGTCCCGCCAGGCATGCCGGCAGCGTCGATGCCTTCCTGGAGGCATTCGAAACGGCAGCACCGGGCGACGTGCTGGTAGTCGACAACGGCGGGCGCCTGGATGAAGCATGCGTCGGTGACCTGGTGGCTCTGGAGGCCCAGGCAGCCGGTATGGAAGGCATGGTGATCTGGGGACTGCATCGCGACACCGCTGACATACGGGCGATCGGGCTGCCGGTCTTCAGCTTGGGAGCGATCCCTACCGGCCCGCTCCGGCTCGACGCCCGCGCGCATGACGCGCTGGCGTCCGCCGTCGTCGGAGACTGGGCAGTCAGCCGCGAGGATCTGGTCCTCGGCGACGATGATGGCGTCCTCTTCCTGCCCAGCCCGCAGGCCGAGGAGATCTTCACGCTGGCCGAGACGATCAGGGATACCGAGCGGCACCAGGCCGAACGGATCCGGGCAGGTGTCTCACTGCGCAGCCAGGTACAGTTCCGCGCCTACCTTGCGAAACGCGAGAAAACGCCCTCCCTGAGCTTTCGCGAGCATCTGCGCACCGTGGGCGGGGCCATAGAGGAATAACCTCTTCTTCAGGCCGGCCGCGGACGTGCTCGGCTGGCACAGCCTTGTGGTCAGCAGCGGATGACGGCGCCGCGGTCAATGACATGTCTAAGGGCTGTGCCCGTTCTGGCGGCCATTCCGGCATCAATTAGTCGCTGGCGTCGCCGCGCGAGGTCCTTCTCCGGCATCGGGGACACCGGCTTCCACGGCCAAAGGCTCGGGGATGCGATCGCCGGAGAGGAGAAAGCCCCCTCCGATCACTGCGGCGACGAGGGCGCCGCCCCAGCAGACGGCGTCAGGTGAGGTCGCGAGCACCCCGCGACGACAGGATTCACGTACGCATACGTGGCGACGGTGCCGCCTTCGTCGCTCTCACCCTTCGCTCGGAAACAGCCGCCCGCAGTGACTGTGCTTCGCGGAGCGGGTCAGGAATGCGGCTGCCGAGTCGAAGCAGGACGGCTCCGGCCAGCACCGCGGCAAGCGCGCCACCCCACCAGACGGCGTCTGGCGAGGTCTGCAGGAGAAGGCCACCAATCGCCGGGCCGAGGGCCAGGGAAATGGTGAAGGTCAGACCGTAGAGAGACATGTAGCGGCCGAGCAGATGGGCTGGAGCCATGTCCGCGACCAGCGGCCCGAGAACGACAATGTGTACGCATTCGCCGATTGCGAAGACGATCGCAACGCCGACGAGGAGACTCGCCGCAGCGAGCTCCGAGTGGATCAGCGTCGCTGGCAACACCGCGAGCAGGCTGACCGCAAAAAGCGCGCTTGCCGCCGCGAAAGCGTGTGTGCGTCGCATCCGTGCCACTACGCGCACCGCCGGGATCTGCGCGATGACGACGAAGGACGTGTTGACGAGAATGATGATCCCGATCGCGCCGGGGCCGACCGGTGTGTGGGTCTTTGCAAATGGTGCCAGGATGTTGGAGAAGAACACGTGGCCGACGACGATGAGCACGATGTTGGCTGCGATCACAGTGAGGAAGAGCCGATCTCGAGCGACCGCGCGAAAGCCGGTTCCGATTGGCGTCTGTCGCTGTGACGATCCCGGCTCGCGGGATCGGCACGGCAGCGAGCACGATCAGCGCGAACCCGGCGAAGGTGACAGCGTCGAAGAAATAGAGAATTTGGAACGAGCTGAGCCGCTGTGCGGATGCGACGATGAAGCCGGCTACGGTCGCGCCGGAACCAATACCGAAGTTGCCCGCGACGCGGCCAAGCGCGACGGAGGCCGCTCGCTGCTCGGGCTTGACCAACGTGATGATCAATACCCGGTTGGCCGTTCCTGCCGCGCCGAGCCCGGCTCCGCTGACAATCGAGCAGGCAAACGCCTGCCAGGGACGGTCTACGTAGGCGAAGCCGGCGTAGCCAAAGGCGCTCGCCAGGCTTCCTGCGACCACGATCGCTTTGGCGGAGTACCGGTCGAGCAGCGCTCCCGTCGGCGGGGTGGCGATTGCGGCCGTCCCCATGGTCGCCGCGAGAACCAGTCCGGCTGTCGACGTTGAAAAGCCACGTATCTGGTGCAGATAGATGATCTCAAAGGGAAGAATGAGCCCGTAACCGAAGTAGTTGAGGGCGTTTCCCGCTTGAAGGATGAGCACGGGGCGAGAGAGCCCGGTGCGCCAACCCGCGAGGAGGCGTGAGACGCGGCGGTTCATCCGCCTAAAGGCCGCCATTAGCTGGCTAAGCATGGAATGCACCAACTGCTACGGGTTCCGCCACCGATTGCCGTGGTCCGCAGGCGCTCGGAAAAGGCCCTTAGAGGTCATCAACCTCTCACTCCTCATCTCTCGAAGTATCGGAAGTCGGTCACGGCGAGAATGAGCGGATCGCGGCGGCGGCGCCCTCCAGCAGCGCGTCAGGAACGGCTGAGATAGACGGCACATTGCGTGGAGTCGGACGGTGCTCGACTAGCTCCTGAGCGGGTGCCCGGTCGAGGCGCCCTCGAGGAGGGCGATCAGGAAGCGGCGTGCAGCCAGACGGCCTCGTCGCGCGGAGTCGGCAGCGGGCAGCTTCGAACTGCGGACATGTCCCACTCCCTGGCCGGGCACCGGCTCGCCGCGCGGCGCGCGTTGAGGCACCGGTTGGTCGGCGATCTTGTACAGCCAGGTGCGCAGCGAGAGCAGATCGGCTGTCACCATCCCGGGGCTCCTTCCTTCCGCACACGTCGTACCTCCGCCCGGTATATACACCGCCCGGGGCGCGAACTGGGCGGCTCGCGGGCGCCCAGTTTCCCGGCGCCGCGGTGTATGCACTACCGGCCGCCCGGACGATCCGCCCACCGGATCGTGCCGCAGCAGCCGGAAACGACCCTGGAAGGTTTGACGATGGAATCGTCCGCATCGGCCGGGCGCGTGGCGTCCGCCGTTCTCGATCCGCGCCGCTGGTGGGCACTCGCGCTCTTGTGCGGCGCGTTTTCCATGGCGCTCCTGGCCGGCACGATCACGATCGCGGCGCTGCCCTCGATCGGGGCCGGGCTGCGCTTTTCCGAGCAGGGCTGGCGATGGTCGCTGAGCGCATCGGGCCTGAGCAACACCGCCGCCTTGCAGACCGGCACAGCGCTCGGCGTCGCCCTCGTCACGACCGTTGCCGTCTCCGCGCCCAGCACTACCTGGCAGCGCACAAAGGCGCGATCCCGCTCGCCGCGCTGACCGAGGGCTACCAGTCCGCCTACCTGACCTGCGCCGTGCTGGCCGGGATCGGCCTCGCGCTGGCGTTCCTGCTCCCCGGCCGACCGCGAAAGCCAGCGCACGGGCTGCCAGAGCCGGACCCGGCGGCCGATGCCGCTGCCGCAGGAGACGTGGTGATCAGGTCAGGAACGAAATGTGCGAACAGCGCACCGTTTTTACAGCCACGCCGCCTGCGGCGGCGATAGCTGACAACACCAATCAGAAGGCGGAGCAGACCATGACCATCAACGAATACCTCATGAAAGCCGCCCAGGATGACGCCCGGCGCGGCGAACGAGACCGGCTGCTCGTCGAGGCACGGCGGGCTCGCAGGGCGCGCCGCCAGCGTCTGGTTCCCGCTGCTCCAGCGAGGCGCCGAACCCGAATGGGAAAGATCGTCGTGAGCGAGAACGTCACGCTCGACGGAGTCATCCAAGACCCGGCCGGTGACGAAGGCTTCAGGGCCGACGGCTGGGGTCGGCCTGATCGGAAATAGCGCGCAGCTTGCCAAGCTCGCGCTCGACGAGGCGCTG
The DNA here is from genome assembly GCA_963720595.1 of uncultured Actinomycetota bacterium. Lineage (GTDB taxonomy): Bacteria > Actinomycetota > Actinomycetes > Streptosporangiales > Streptosporangiaceae > Chersky-822. The sequence continues at coordinate 1,010,931 of CAVRFY010000003.1, forward strand.
GCGGCCGGGGCCTTCCTTCTAGGCCGGCGACGCCTCGCCAACTTTGTTCGTGACTTCGAACAGGGCCGAACTCGGCCCGGTTCTTGGTCCCACCTGATCCGAAATGGTCCCACCGTGCATGCCCTCGAGCACCCTTCCTTGACCTTCCATGGCCCGTATTCGCAGGTCAGATCGTCAATGCGGATCTTCTATCTGCAGTGTCGGGAAGGCGTGTTTCACTTTGCAAGCAGGGGGTCGCGAGTTCGAGTCTCGCTAGCTCCACTGCCCACTTTCCGCAGGTCATGGGCCATGTTCCTGTCGTCGGGATCTGGCGTGATCGACAACGGGTCGTCCCGCGTGCCCGCTGCGTGCCCGTTCCCGGAGGCCTTGGCCGATGGGCGCACGCTCCCATATCTGGCGGTGGTGGCGCCGCGAGTCAGCCAGATGAGACCATGCTGCGGCGGCCGTTCACGGCTCTCGCGGAGACGATCGGTTATGACCTTCAGATGACTCGCCTGCTGAGCGTCCTGGCAGCATGCGCTGTTGCCGTCTGCGGATGTTCGTCCGGCGGCGGGTCTTTCACGGCTGCCAATTGGGTCATCATCGCCCCCGCTGGCGGCGGCTCACCGGTCACTCCGGCCAGACTGGACGTGATGCCCAGCTTTGCCCGCGCGGTGTCCAGGGTCCCTGGGCCCCCCGGGCTAGGGACGACTGTCTACCCGTGGGCGGTCAACGGGCAGTACGTCGCCGCGGTGACCGGAATGCCGGAACCGGCCTGGAACAGCAAGCCGGCGGACGGCGTCGCGTACGCGTTCCGGCCGGGCGGGACCTATGTCCGGCTCGGCCGCGCGATAGCGGTCTATGCGGCCAACCAGCCCGGCAGGTTCTGGATCCGCAGCGCCAATTTCGGTGGACACAGTCACGGGGCCAGACCGCGGCACTGTGCGGTGATCGAGATGTCCGTCAAGGGAGAGCACATCGCCGGGCCGTTGGCCGCGCCCTGCGCGCGGTGGATCATCGCGGCGGTGCCGGGCGGCTTTGTGTCGGTGCCGACCACGACCACGAACGCGGCGCGGATGCCAGAGATGGCAGAGATAAGGCCCGAAACGCCGGTCCAGCTGTGGGACCCGACCAGCGGCAAGGTCGTCCGGACCTACCGTATCGATCCCGGCTGGATCTACGGCGTATCAGGCCAGTACCTGGCGTGGCAGTCCTGGTCAGCAGCACAGCATGCTGTGTCATCGGTTGAGATCACGAACCTGGCGACCGGGAAGACTCGGCGGATCGCCCTCCCGGGGTCTGCGGGGGACGTGCCCTGGCGATTGCCTGTCGTTGCCCCGCGGGGCCCGTACGTGGCCTGGACGGAAGTATCCAAGGCCACCTTTCGGAGATTCGATCTCGAAGCGGCCTCGGACGCGGGCGGGCAGCCAGTGCTTTCGGGACCGGGACGGGTCAAGATCGTCGACGTCGCCACCGGACGCGTTGTCTTGGACCGGGCGATGACGATCGGCTGGTCTGACGCGGTTCGCTGGTCCCCCGACAGCCGCTACCTGTTCGTCACCGAAGGCTCCGCAAACGTCGATGTCGTCCCCGCCTGGTCGGCTACCGCGCGCATCCGCAGCTTGCGGCTCCCGAGCCACCACTACGAGCCGGACACCCAACTATTCTTCGTCACGCTCAGCACCGCAGGTCATTAGAGTCGAATGGACCCATGAACCGTCGGGTTGCGTTCACGGCCAAGCGACAGCGACGGTGACAGCAACACCGTCGTACATCCGGCTACTTGTGTACTCACCCCGACCAACGATCGCCAGCTTAGACGGGCTTAGGTGCCACCGTGGCGCGCGGCTAGCGCCGCTTGTCCCCAGCTTGCCTGTTGGGTGACCCGCGCTGCCGGCTTTACGCCAGTAGGTCAGAAATTGTTCCATTGAGGCGACCGTCACTGCCGCCTCGGTAAGTTCGGCCCGTTAGCCAGGCGTGCGGCCTCTATGCTGCTATCGATGACTGAGCAGATTGCGTATTGTGTCCGGCCGCTTGATGCCTCGACCTGGGACGCCTTCGCGGAGGTAGTCGAGCGCAATAACGGCGTCTTCGGCGGTTGCTGGTGCATGGGCTTTCACCCTGAACGCTTTCAGATGCACCGCGCCGGTTACGCGGGGAATCGCGCCACCAAGGAGGCCAAGGTCCGCGAGGGCCGGGCGCACGCGGCGCTGGTTTTTGACGAGGACGGGATCGCTCAGGGATGGTGCCAGTACGGCAGCCCCGAAGAACTTCCGGCCATCAAGCACCGGCGCGAATACGAAAAGGACGCGCCACCGCTGCCGGACTGGCGGATCACCTGCTTCTACGTTGACAAAAAGCATCGCGGGCAGGGCATCGCGAGGGCTGCCCTCGGCGGCGCGCTCGAGCAGATCGCCGCAGCGGGTGGCGGTCTCGTCGAGGCGATCTCCGAGGTGACCACTGGTCGCGAAGCCGTTGGGCGGTTCCTGTTCAGCGCGACCGTGGAGTTGTTCGAGGACCACGGGTTCAGCCGGGACCGGCAGGTCGGCAAGCATGCCTGGATCGTGAGCAAGCAGGTAGACCCGGCCTGACCGCACATGACTCTGGCGGTGTCCGGCCAGCTGTCCCTTCACGGCGGACTGGTACGGCGTGCCATCAACGCCGGGCAGGCAATGTACGTCTTCAAGCCAGTCATACTGCGTCGTGGAAGATGAGGCCGAGGGTGTACCGCTGGCCCGACCGGATCACCGACACCCCGTGCCGCACCGGGGCCGCTGTCCACCCCCGCGCAGAACGCACCGGCCTGTCGCGGGTCGTGAACACGTACCCGTGCCCTCGTGGCAAGAGCGTGGCAGTCCCGCGCGACTGCGCACGCGGCCGCTGCTCCAACAGCAGAAATTCTCCTCCGGTGTGCTCGGCGCCCGGCTCGCTCAGGTTGATCACGACCTGCAGCGGGAAGACCAGGTCTCCGTACAGGTCGCGGTGTAGTGCGTTCCAGTCACCCTGGCAGTAGCGGAGCAGGATCGCGGTCGGCTTGTTCTGCCCGGCGTTGTGGCACATCCGGAGCCACTCGTCCAGGGTGTCCGGCCACGGGGCGGGCCGACCGAGTTTCGCGTACCAGTCGCGGGCGATCGGCAGCAGCCGCGGGTACAGCGCCTGCTTCAGCCGTTCCACCGGCTCGGGGTAGGGGACCTCGAAGTAGCGGTACTCACCCGACCCGAAGCGGTGCCGGTTCATGCTGACGGTCGCGCGGAAGCTCGCGTCGTCCTCGTACAGGGAGCGGATAGCATCCGTTTCTGGGTCGGTGAGCAGCCGCGGGAGCAGGGCGCCGCCGTGCTCGTTGACTTCGGCGGTGATGCCGCCCCAGTCGCCAGAGCCGACGCGCTGCTCCCACTGGTCTGCTTTGTGCTGCGCCGGCGTGGCGGTGCTCATGCGGCTGCCTCCAGGTTGAGAAGGGTGAGTTTGGCGTCGGGGCCGCCGACGTAGCCGCCGGGTGTCCCGTCGGACCTCAGCACCCGGTGGCAGGGCAAGACCACCGGCAGCGGGTTGGTTGCGCAGGCGGAGCCGACCGCGCGGACGGCCTTCGGGTTGCCGACGAGCTCGGCAATCTGCCGGTAACTGCGGGTCTGCCCGTACCCGATCGACCGCAGGTTCTGCTGCACCAGCAGCCGGAACCCGCGCGACAGCGACAGGTCAAGCGGCAGGCCGAAGGCGCGGCGCTGGCCGCCGAAGTACTCCTCCAGTTCCCGCGCTGCCGCGTCCAGCCGCTTCGGCGCGCGCAGCACGCGGGGGCTGAGCCTGCCCGCCAGGGTCTCCAAGACGCGATCGTGGTCCTCGGTGTCGTAAGCGACCCGCACGAGGCCGCGTGGCGTGGCGGCGAGCAAGAGCTGGCCAACCGGGGAATCGACAGTGCGGTAGGCGACGTCGACCAGTCCTTCCCGTTCGGCTGCTTCTTCGAGCTGGCGGTGGAGACGGGCCAGCGCGTCGGGCTCGGGTGCGCGGGTCGGGAAAAGGTCAGTGTGGTGGTTCATGATGTGGCTCCGCACGGGTAACTCTTGCGCAGGTTCCTGATGCCGTCCGCGGCGGCCCTGCGCGCCGCCGCGGTGGTGCCGCCGAGGATCTGGGCGACCTCGGCGTAAGGCAGGCCGGCGACGTAGTGGTAGGCCACCGCCTCGCGCTGCTTGCCGGGCAGCTCGCGGACCGCCTGCCACAGGCCCGAGTCGTCCGCGCCGGGGACGCCGAGCCTGGCGGGCCGTTCGGGGACCTCCTCGACTGGGACCGGCTGCCGTTTGCGGGCGCGCAGCAGGTCGATCGCCTTGCGGTGCGCGATCGTGACCAGCCACGCCTCGGTGTTCGCGGTCTCCGGCAGGCCCGGGTAGGCGCGCAACGCCGCCAAGAACGTCTCCGACCAGGCATCGTCGGCGTCAGGGCCGGCGAGCAGGACCCGGCAGACGCGCAGCACCGTGCCGCCGTGGTCCACCACGACCTTCTCGAACGGATGCTTGGTGTCCATACCCTGAAGACGCTCCCCCGACCTGAAACGTGAGGTAACCACGGCGGCCTTCATCCCAGGCCCGTAACCCACCGCCCCGGGCACCAGCTCACGCCGCAGCCGGTCGCCGAGAGAGATGCCGAACAAGGCGCCGGCGGTCATGTCGTGGTCCCCCTGTCTCGCGGGGCGACCTGGATGCTGCCGTTGCAGACGGTCCAGGTGCCGCCATCGGCGGTGGCGCCCGCAAGGCCTTGCAGGTTGTGAGCGCCGACGAGCCCGATCGCACTCTGCGTGCCGAGGGCAGCGAAGGCGAGCGTACGGCCGGGCTGCCAGGGGGTCGACCACAGCAGCCGGCGGGTCATCTGCGCCCACCCGCGCGGGGTTCCGGCCATGATCCACAGATCCGGGTCCGCTGCGGCGAACCGGGTGGCCTGCCGCAGCCACGACGCGGCTTCCTCCGGCCAGGTAACTACAGTGAGCACTGTCCCGCCGCTGGCCTCCCAGCGGCGGTCGAAGGCCGTGACCGCCTCGGCAACGGCGGCTGAGCGCCCGCGGCCGATGGCCACGCTCCGGGCGCCCCGGCGCAGCGCGAGTCCCGTCATCCGGCTCAATTCGGCGCCTGTCGGCCCGGACCCGGCCGTGTCGCAGGCGAGGCCCGACGGCAGCCGCGGCGACAACGTCAATCCCCTCTCCTTCCGGAAACGTACCTTGTTGCCAGCACGGCCGGCCTTCGCTGAACAGCCCGTGCTGACGGGGGCGCGTGCGGGGGCTGGGCCCGAGGGGCACGGGGATCACGGCCGTGCCCCGGGGGGTGGTCCAGGCGTCAGGCTCCGGTGATGAGGCCGAGCTGGCTGAGCGCGTTGACGCCGTCGTCCAGGCCGATCTCCTGGGTGATCAGGCCGTTCTCGACCTTCAGCACCGTTGTGCCGGTGAACCGCATCGTCTTGCCTGTGCTGGCCGGCAGCGGCCCGTACGGCATGTCGTCGAATGCGTCACCGGTGTGGGTGCCGCCGCCTTCCCACTGGCCGACCACGTAGTCGCCCTCGGCGATCAGGTCGGCGGTGCCCCAGAAGTTCAGGTCCGGGAACGCGGCGCGGAACTTCTCCGCGAACGCGCGGACCGCGTCCCGGCCGCGCAGCGCCTCGTGCAGCGAGTACTCGAACCGGATGTCCGGGGCGGCTAGCTCGTCGACAACCGCCGGGTTGAACTCCTTGCCCCAGAACTCCGTGAACCACCGGCCCACGATCGCCTTGTTCTCCTCAGTCGACATGATCGTCTCCTCGTCGGTGCAGTGCGTGTAGCGCCCTCCCGGGGCACGCCCCGCAAACGACGGCCGCCACCGTTCCGTGAGGTCCCGGCGGAAAATTCCCGCGCGATTCCCGTCTCCCGGATGCCGGACGTGCCTTCCTGAAGCCGCCAGTCATTTCGCCGCGCCGATTCCATCCGCACCCGACAGCCAAAGGCGCTGCGACGGACCTCACGTACCGCCATCCCGGTCGTCTGCAGGGTGCGGGGCAGCACAAGCCGGATCTCTCAGTACCGGCTCTTCCCGCGACATCTCACACAGGACGGAAAACCATGCCTCTTGTCTATTACTACCTAGGCCGCCCGGCCAGCACCTGGATCACGGCCATGTCCCGCCGCACGCGGCAGGCGGCAGCCAACCCGGCCGACGGCACGTCCCCGGCCAAGCGACGACCCGCCACGCTAGCCGCGCAGCGAAGCGCACCGGCGGGAATCAGCACCCGCGCAGTCGTGTCCGACGGCGCCTGGGAAGCCCTGGGCGATCAACTGGTTCACCCCCGACCGCCAGCGCAGTTGATGCTGGCGGCAAGCTGGCCGGCCAGCAGCCCTGATATCGATCATGGCCGTTCACGCCAGGCCGCGTCAGCGCGTCTCCGCCGCAGTCACCGGCGCTGTCCCTCAACTGCTCGCCCCGGGCTCCGGCGTCGCACAAACCTGCACGTTCATGGACCGGAGCTGGAGGAGGCGTCTGAGTGCGCCACATGGCGGCTGCGTGCGGCTGGTCGTGCCAGATTCGTGCCCAAGTGCGAGCACGCGTTACTGGCGGCGGCCCGCTGGCAGACGGTAATCCGCCAACGCAGCTCCGGCTGCGGCCGCGGGTCAGGCGTTCAGCCAGGGATCGGCGTGCGAGCCGAGGACATTGGCCGGCCGTTCGCGTCTCCACAGGGTCATGAGCGGACCCAGTGAAATTGCTGTCGCTGTCTCCGCTCTGGCACTCTCATGACGCGCCGCCGCGGGCAGGACAGCGCCGTGTGCCTTATGGTCAGCCGATTTCCGGGTCGCCTCGGCCGGGGTTGCGCTGCCATCCGGGCGGGGACGCCAGCGGCTCGCTGGCGGACTCGCGGTCGGCGACCTCGGCGGTCCTGGGCCAGGAGGCGAATCGTTCCCGCACTGCGGCGATGTGCTGCTCGCCCAGCCCGATGACGGCGAATATCTGGTCGGGCAACTGGTCGAGCCGCCGACCAGCGTCGGCGAAGTCCCTGCCTTCCAGGCCCGGGTCCAGCCGGCGGGCGAAGCCGATTAGTTGCGCCGCGCTGAAGCGCCCGAGCATTGCCGCAGTATCCGCGTAATCCCGTGGCTCCACCCGGCCTGCCAACGCGCAGATCTTCCCGCCCGCGACGTCTTCCAGGTCTAGCACCGGGCCGACGTCCATGGACACTGGCTCGCGGGCGCGGTCGAAGTACGCCATCTGCAGCATCATCTGCCCGCCGTCCGCCGCGGTAACGATCCACTCAGCCATGCCCTCTCCCATGCCCGGGAACACATCAGCCAGACCCGCGGCCAGGTCCCGCCGTTCAGCCGCGAAGCCCGCACCGCGCAGCGCGGCCTCGACCGCCCCGGCCGCGGCCTCCACGCCATGCTCCTGATCAGTGAACAAGTCCACGTCCTGGGTCGCCCGGCTGATCACCCCGTGTGCCAGCAGCGCGTTACCCCCGCCCAGCGCGAACCCGTGCCCGGCGGCCGCCAGCGCGAGAGCGGCAACCTCGCGGTGCAGCGCACTGACCGGCATCAGACCGCCGCAGCTGCCCTCAGCACCGGATGCAACTCCTCCCACGCCTGCCGAACACCCCTTGGCAGGAACAGGTCCGGCCACATCTCAACCAGCGTGCCCCCGTCCAGATGACTCGTCAGGTCCCCGAGGCTAGCCGCCTCGCGCAGCACGATCTCGTATAGCCACCGGCGCAAGAAGGGCTCGCCGAGATCGAACGCAGGACTCGGACCACTCCAGTACAACCACAACGGCAGCCTCACCACTCCGCGCACCGGACCACGCAGGCCCGCGAGATCAGTGACAACCACCGCCCTGCGCCCCGGCCGCGACTGATACCGCGTCCGAACCGCCGCAGCCTCACCGATGTCCACTCCCCAAGGTTAGCCCCTCAGCACGACAAGCGATCAGACCCCGGCGACGAGACCAGCTCCCTGCCCGGACCGGCGGCGGCTGCCCCGGGGAGCCAGCACCGCCGGGCACGAGGCGACATTCAGCACCGTGCTGCGATCGTCGTCGCAGGTGAACGGCTCAGCGAGCGGCAACGGGAGCACTGCTAACAGCACCATTGACCATTGTGATTGCAGCCATCGAGGTCCCACTGATCAATAAGGCGGTCGCGCGCCGGAGACGCAGGGCACTGCAGTCGTCGCCCCGCAGGCACTCTGTTCGCTGACGACGGATCGCAGATCGGGTACCTTGCCGGTGCCATGAGCGGACCTTCCGAGTCCCTCACGGGCTTGCGGTCGGGCCGCATCACCGTCGACCAAGTCGGCGTGAAGTTCCGCGCGGCACGGAACAACGGCCGAGTGCGCGACACAAGGGGCACTGAGCCAGCTGCGACTGGCCCACATCGACAGTACCGATCCAACCGCCAGTCGCTGAAGCACCGATTCTGCTGGCGTCCGGCATCCGGGCTTCGACGTACGCCTAGGGACCATCCGGCCGGGGCGTTACGGCGTCGAGCGTCGGCCACGGTGGACCCTGGCGTAGAGCACTGAGGAGTGCGCGAGCTGCTCGTTGGCCGTTCGGGAATTGGTCGCCCGGATCCCAGCGCCACGCGGCGACCATGGCAAGAACAAGGACTCGGCACTCACTGAGCAGTTCTTCATCAGTGTCCGCATACCGCTCGCTGACATCTTCGGGGACATGGGCGAGGTCGAACTCGACGGGTCCGCGGCAACACGTCTCGAGATCGATGAACAACAGCCCGGTCCTCGTGCTGAGCACGTTGCCGGGATGCGGCTCGCCGTGCAGTAGCTGCTCGGCAGCGCCGCGGTCGCCGATCGCCTGTCTGCTGCCCCGCAGCGTGTTGCTGAGAAGCTCCCGATCGGCGTCGGCCAGCTCCGGAGTGAGGTTCCTGCTGTCCACAAGCCGCTGAGCCTCTTCCACTCGATCGGTGAAGTGCGGCGTCCGGACATCGAGCTTGCGCATCCCGGCATGCAGACGCTCAAGCGCATCCGCATAGTCGGCTGGCGAGACCTCCCGAGGTGTCACCGGTTGGTAGTAGGTCCACAGCGTGACGGTAAAGTCATCACGCTCATGGACGCGCGGCTCTACCCGGGGTTCCAGAGCACCCACGGGGCTGTCGGTGTCGGCGAGCCGCCGGGCCAGCTCGACCTCGAACTGTGCGGCCTGATGCGTTGTCGGTGCTACTCGGGCAAGGACGTCGCACGGCAGCAGGCGCACAGCGAGCCTGTTCGAATCGTGAAGAACGATCGCGTCGTCGACGGTCAGGTCAAGCGCAGAGGCGGTCCACATGGCCGCAGCCAGCGCGCGCTGAATCTCAGATGCCTGCATCCAGCTGATTTTCTCACCGCTGCGCACTCGCGAACTAAGGCCGGCGGTGAGCGGCGCCCATCGGTGCTGCGGTCGGCGATCCGGTTCCGGCCCCGGCGCACGCCGGGCCACCGCAGACGGTCTGACAGTTGGGCTTACTCGCCAGACCAGGCAGTGCACTCCCGTCCTCGCGATTCCCGGCTAGTCAGCTCGCGCTGCCTCAGCGCGTTTACTGGACGCGCTGGCGTGAACCTTCGCGGCGCGTCAGACTCCCAGTCACGGAGGGGCCGGTATGTCCGTTCTGCGGGTGCTGCATGCATGTGGACTTGTTTAGCCGGGTATGGGCACCCCGCATGGTGGAGCTACGTTCTCATGTCGCTCGCCATTACCGAAGGAGAAGGCGAGGAAGCTGGATGAGCGGTGCAGTGGAGCCAGTGGCTGCCACCGGGCCAACATCGCCACCTGTGCCGCTGCGGGGTAACAGCGGCTTCCGGCTGCTGTGGATCGGTCAGGTCCTGTCCGACACCGGGACTGAGGCAGCTCTGATCGCCTACCCGCTGCTCATCCTCGCGCTCACGCACTCGCCGGTCATCGCTGGCGTGGTAGCCACCGCGCGCGAAGTCGTGCAGCTTGCCCTTGGCTTGCCCGGTGGTGCGCTATCGGACCGGCTTGACCGCAGGCTGACGATGATCATCTGCGATCTTGTCCGCGCCGCCGCGCTGACCCTGCTCGCCGTCTTGGTGCTGGTACATCTGGTGAGCTGGCCGGTGGTGCTGGCCGTTGCGGTCATCGACGGCGGCGCGGGCGTGCTATTCGATCCGTCGGCCAGCGCCGCGCTGCCAGCGATCGTCGCCGATCAGCAGCTAGAGCGAGCCTGGGCGGCCACCGAGGCCAGGACGTACGCGGCCTGGCTGGTCGGCCCGGCGCTGGGCGGCTTCTTGTTCGGGCTGGGCAGGGCCGTTGCATTCATCGCTGACGCCGCCTCCTACCTGGTCTCGGCCGCAGCGGTGAACCGGATCCGCGGCACTTTCCGGGCCGAGCCATCCGAGGGCCGAAAGGCGCTGTGGCGCGAGGTCATCGACGGACTGGACCTGGTCTGGCACAACCCGCTGCTGCGCACCGCGATCATCCAGGGCCCGCTGATCAACTTCGCGTTCACCGGAGTGCTGTTCACGATCACGCTCGCGCTGCGGCAGCATGGCACCGCGCCTGGCATCATCGGGCTGGCGCAGGCAGGAATCGCGGTCGGCGGGCTGCTCGGCGCGGTAATCGCGCCCCGGCTGCAAGGCCGGTTGCCGCTGCGGCGACTGGTCATTTTGATGACCACGGTTGGCACCGTGATGTTCGCGGTGGCCGCGGTGCTGCTTCCCTCGACGCTGGTCGCGTTCCCCGTCGCGGTCACTGTCCTGCTGGCGCCCACCGGGAACGCGGCGCTGCTGGCCGCGATGCAGCGAGCGACACCACAGGACATGCGCGGCCGCGTCAGCAGCACCTCCTACCAGGCAGCCATGAGCCTGGCGACGCTCGCGCCGCTGATCGCCGGACTGCTCGTCGAGCATGTTTCCGGCCAGTGGGCCATGGCCGCGTTCGCGGCGGTCATGGGCATTGCGGCGGTCCTGTACGTGGCCCTGCCCGGCCTCAGAAATGCCGACGCCAGCACCTGAGAAACCAGCCAAAGCTTCTAGCCGGGACACCTGAACTGTCGGCCGACTGGGCCGCCTGCTGTGTGACGATAGGTTACGATCCAGGCATGAGCGGCGGGTGGGACAAGCAGCTCAAACAGCCGTATGCAGCCTATAAACCACCAAGCACGCATAGCGGCGTATGGCGAGGCGCTGCTGCGGTCGGCTTCGGGAGCGCCCTCGGGTTCTACATAGTCGGCCTGCTCTATCATCACGATTCGCCGTTGGCAGCCCTGGGCATCGGCATCGCTTACAGCGTCCTGATCGGGGCCATGAAGAGCTACCGACTCGGCCGACGCGACCGCCGGAGTTAGAGACGATGATCTCGTACGTGGCCGATTGCGGCCAGGTAGATGACTCGTCTTAGCAACCCTGCAGAATCAGTCAGGCCTGTCACGACTGACGCGAAGGGCAGGGCGGTCTTTGCATACCAGGGGGTCGGGGGTTCCTCGCCGGTGGGCTCGCGCCTCGGGGCCGGAGCACGGATGCTTTGGAGGGCCGCAGTCCAAGCAGGGTCTGGGTTCTCACTACCGGCCAGGAGCAGGCGGGCCGTTACACACCTACGGATGGACTGGCGTTGCCGAGAACCAGGGCGTGCTCAGCGTCCATGCCGTCTGCACAACGTAAGGTCAGGCCGTCGTGCCCGCGTCGCCAATCCGGCGCGGCCGCGCGGAGCCGCCCCGACCTGCGGGTCAACGTCAAGGCATAGCACGGTGAACTTCTGGACTACGTCTGGTATTTCCATGCCATATCTGCCGCCGGCGGCGGTCATTTCGGCAGGGCGGTGCCGATGAGGCCGGTGAGCAATGGCGCCAACACGATCAGGCCGTTCTGGAATGTTTGCTGCCAGGATGAGTCTGCCCCGAGGAGCGCCGCGAGGTCTCGACGCTTGCCCAGCGAGGTGGAAATGTCATCCGCGTCTGGGCTGGGAATCGGCGCGTACTTGTCCATCAGGCGGTCGCACCGCCAGTTGATCGCGATGGTTGCGGCGACGTAGAACAGCGCCAAGACGGCGGCGAAGAGCAAGCCGAGCAGCACGGCGTAATCCTGGGGGTAGGTCGCGTCCTTGTAGAAGGTGAGCACGAGCTGGCGCCGGTTAGCGGTGGTCACCACATACAGGGTGAGGAACAGACCGAACGTTCCGAGGAACCGGCGTAGATGCTGGCGCAGCCGCACAACGAGGAGGACCTGGCACCGCGGCTCCTGCTCCCACTGGCTGTCGTTACGGGCCAGCGAGCGCAGTGCCAGGAAGCCAACCAAACCAGGGATGGCAGCGACGCCACCGGCGATGGTAATGCCGAAGATTTGGTGGGAGAACAGATGGACAGGTCGCCCGTTCACGCTGCCGGCAGGGATGGTGGCCGTCACCAGCGAGAGCAAAGCGAGGGTAAGAAGCGTTGCGAGAATCCACCTGCCCACGCTCGGCCAGGGCATCCTCGGCGTGAAAAGTCGCCGCACCTCCAGCAACCAGTTGATCATGACGACGAAGGCGGCGAGACCATACCCGCAGAGCCCACCGATGAGGCCCGCCCAGAGTTCAAGAGCCGACTTATCGGCCAGGGTGAACCGCGCCGCGTCGGGCGCCCCGAGGATGAGAAACCGCCCGAGCAAGGCTCCCAGGGTCGCCACCGCGATCAGAAGGACAGGCGTCCAAATGCCTGGCGGTTCGTCGAGGCTGGAGCGATCTCGGAGGTCAGCCTCCTCCGTGTGACGTCTCGATTCTGCCGCGCGCATCTCTGGCTGGAGTTCTGCCAAGGGTTCTTCTGCCAGCTTGATCACCTCCGAATTGGGCAATTCTAGGACGCCGACGAGACGCCGCTTCGGCTGAACTCGCCCCGCTGGGCACGAGGATTGGACATGACGGGCGTACACGAGCCGTTCTCAGGTCTGGCTGGCCACGAAGGCCTGGAGATGACCGGAGCCGTCCTCATAACTGCCGCCGGCCGAGCAATTGCCGGCCGAGGCGCACGACACCGACGTCATCTGGGCGTTCCCTCGTGCGTTCAGCTTCGCCGAGCGCGGCAGCTCGATCGCCGCCCGCCAATGGCCATTCACCTCGGTGGCTGCGAAGAAGCGGAAGCCCGAGCCGACGGCGGAAGAGCTGGCAGCCAGAGAGCTGGTCGGCCGGGCCCAGCAGGGCCTGTCCCTGACCGGCCTGGACGGGCTGCTGCAGCAGTTGACCAGGACGGTGCTGATGTTCCCAGCGACCCGCGGATCGGCCCATCGGCCACGTACGGCAAGGATTGGCTGCCTGGCGTGCACGCACGCCAACTCCAGCGCCTCGCCCGAACGGGCGAGCGCGACGGGACGCCCGGCTAGCGATCGGCGTTCGTCAGGTGACACCAAGACTCCAAAAGTCTGTCCACTGCGCCATTACCCGGACAGTTCTTCTGCGAATCTTCTGCGAAAGTTTGGCTTGAGTGTGAACCTAACCGGCCGCGAATCCGTGTCCGGTGTCGGAGGAGTAGGTCGCGACTGCCGTGTGCATCCCGCGACCGATGATCGAGGCACGAGAGAAAGGGACACGAATGAACAGCACGTTCAACAGGCAGCGCGGCCTGCGCGCGACCCTGATCCTCGTCGCGGCGACTGCCGCGACCCTAGCCGGGGTGGGCGGACCGGCGCTCGCGGCGATGCAGTCCTCGTCGCAAGCAGCAGCCGCCTGCGTCTCGAAGGCCAGCATGCCTGTCCGGGTGGGGCACATCAGTGGCATCAGTGCCGCCCGGCCGGGCAGCGCAGCCTGTCAGGCTGCCAATCCCGGCAACTTCGCCGGCAACACGGCCAGAGGGAATCCGCCGCTGATCTTCCACGGCGGCGCCGTCATGGGGACGGCCCAGACCGGCCCCCTGGTCATCACGCCCATTTTCTGGAGCCCGGCGGGCCACCCGATGGCCGCCGATTACCAGAGCCTCATCACCCGGTACATAAGTGACGTGGCCGCCGCCAGCGGCAGCACCAGCAACGTGTTCTCGATCCTGCCCGAGTATTTCGGGTCCGACGGATCGATCCGCTACGACATCCAGGCGGGCACCCCGATCACCGACACCAACCCGCTGCCCGCCAACGGGTGCACGCTGACTCACAAGGACACCACGGCGATCTACGCCGACGGCACCGGCTACGACGCCTGCCTGGACGATGCCCAGGTCCAGGCCCAGGCCAACAGCGTCGTCGCCGCGAACAAACTGCCGGTCAACCTCTCCCACATCTACGTGATGTACCTGCCCAAGCACGTCGAGGCCTGCTTCAACCCCGGTCCCACGACGAACAACACGAAGAACGCCTGCACGATCAACTACGAGCGCAGCGCCGCGTTCTGCGCCTACCACAGCCAGGCTCCGAACAATCTCGAGTACGCCAACCTGCCCTTCCCGGTCTACCTGTCGGGGGCCGGCTTCACCTGCGGCACCAACGTCAATTTCCCCGGCGTCATCGAGACGCCGAACAACAACCCCGACGGCGACACCGTGATCAGCCCCACGAGCCACGAAGTCAACGAGCTCATCACCAACCCGGACAACAACGGCTTCACCGCCTCCGGCTGGTTCGACGTGGCCGGATTCGAGAACGGCGATGAGTGCAACTTCGTCTACGGCACGGTCCAGGGCACGCCCGGGCAGTTCTTCAACCAGGCGATCAACGGGAACCACTACCTGACCCAGGAGGAGTTCAGCAACACCAGCTTCTTCAACAGCGGAGGTGGATGCCTGCAGCACCCATAAGCCCGGCCAAGACGTAACCGCGTATCTGCCCCGAGCCGCATAGCGGCATAGCGGCGACGGTGGCCCCGGACAACGTCCGGGGCCACGCGCGGCCGATGCGCGCGCGGATCGCCTTCGAGCGGACCACCTGGTCGTGTTCGGGCTGGCCGGGTTCCCGGTACACGAGCAGGGTCACTGGTGGGCCGGCCTGCGCGCCCTGTCCGGCCGCCCTGAGCATCAGCAGCGTTCCGCCCGAACAGGACGAAAGGCGCTCTGCCCGGCTGACCAGTCCGCGGGGAGGAGAAGAAGTGATTCCCTCCTCGGCGGTCATCTGCATGGCATCGATCAGCGTGGTCGGCGGCGTCAGGCACTCGGAGTCTCGCGCCCTGACCACCATGACGGCCGCGAGCGTGAAGGCCGGCCGCGCACAGCGCAACCGCGAACACTGCCCATTGCCTGGGCCAACTGGTGCGGCCTCGGCTGGGCCGGCGCCGAGGCGGACGGCCTGGGCGTCCGGGCGGCGCGGGGCCCGGCCGCCCTGACGGCCAGGCGCGCGCCGCCGGCGTGATCGTGCGGCTGGTTCTTCTCTGCACTGCGATCTCCCTTCCGGGCGGCTAAGCGTGGTCGGGCCAGTCGTCGTTGCGCAGGGGTTGAAGGCTTGGCCGCTGCGGGCCGCTGTCCGGTGCACCTGGTGCGTCCACGCCTGTCGGCCAGGCTTCGGCATCCGGGTCAGCCTCGGCCGCCGGCCAGCGGATGACGTCCAGGTAGACCAGCTGGCCGTAGCGCCGATCGCGGCTAGCGATCACCTCCGTGGCGAAACAGGCGGCGGTCAGCAAGTCGGCGGCGGAATCGATGTCGGCGAAACCGAGGCCCGCACGGAGCCAGATCACGACCCGCTCGCCTCCTGGCGTCGCAGTGGCTCGCAGCACCGCCGGGATCTGCCCATGCTGGTTGTAGATCCAGGCTCTGGCGAAGCAGGTCCTGACGCGGTGTGGCGTCGCGGTCAGCCAGAATCGCCGTGCGACCAGCCGACGTACCGTCGGCCGCGTGCAAGCGGCGCATGCTGCTGCAGCCAGGCCCGCTGTCCCGAGCAGGGTGTGCTCGAGGCCGGTCCACGCCGCCGCGGCGCCGAAGATGCTCAGGGCGACGCACGCGATCACCAGCTCTTGCCGCCATCGGATCACGAAGAGTGCCGCGCTGGTCTGCTTGGGGGAAGTGAGCGAGGGGCCCAGGCCAGGGTCGTGCCGGCCGATCAGGCGCGTCATACCGTCACCACTCTCGCCTCGACGCCGGCTCGCCGAGCGTGATCCGCCCGGTTCCCCCGCACCGGAAGCAGTCGGCCTGACCACCACGCCCGCCGCCCGAACACTGCGGGCACCGTGCCAGCCGGTCGAAGCCGGGGTGCCGGACGGTCCGCGACAGGCCGAGCCGGCCCTTCTCGACGTGCCAGCCCTGGTTCCGCGCGAACTCCTCGTCCGCGCGGAAGATCGCCTCGCCGGCCCGCCTCAGCAGTCCGGCCACGAACTCGGAGATGTTGACCATGGGAACCTCCGAGCAGATTCGTTGCTACCTAGCTACTAGCGTAAGAGCTTGTAGCCGTACAGCGCAATGCCTATGAGCTACTTGCTTATAGGCGGATGCTAGATCGGACCTGCTGGCGGCGTGAGAGGGTAGCGCGCGACTGCTCTGTCACGCGCTGGCTACGGGAGAGTGAAGGTTCAGCAAGCGACTGCTGAGTCGCTTTGACTGACAGCGGCAGCAGGAGTACGTTCGCTGTTTTAGGCACGGCTCGTAGGCATTCAGCTATACGGCCAATTGCCTAGCGGCGTTGGCGTAAGGTTACCTAGCATGGAGGGCCGGGTGGGGACGTTTGTCTGACGATCGTGCCAGGCCAGCTGTCGCTGCCCGGCGGCTCACGACCGCAATCAAGCGGGCTCGCACTACAGCTGGATTCACGCAGGACAAAGCGGCTGAAGCTCTCGAATGGTCCCTGTCCAAGATCGTCCGCATTGAGTCGGGTGCGGTCGGGATCACCACGACTGACCTACGGGCACTGCTAACGCTGTACGGCGTCACCGATCAGAAGCGCGTCGCGGACTTGAGCGCCGCGGCCAGGGAGGCGCGCCAGCCTCCCTGGTGGAAGAAGGAATTCGGTGACATCGCTTCCGAGCAGTACCTCCAGTTCGTCGAGTTCGAGCAGACCGCCGAAGAAATCCTGAGTTACCAGCCGCAACTCATACCGGGCATCCTGCAGACCCGGGACTATGCCGACACGATCACCTGGACTCTGGCCCGGGATCCGGAACCCGAGCGCTCGAGGAGGTTCGTGGCTTTCCGCCTCGAGCGCCAGAAGCTGCTCCGAGCGAAGCAGCTTCCGAAGATGTCCTTCGTGCTTGACGAGTCGGCGGTGCGCCGACATGTGGGCAGCGCCGACATCATGTCCGGTCAGCTGGCGCACCTGATCGACCTGGCCGGACAGCGTCAGCTAAGCATCCGGATCCTCCGATTCACCGGCGGCCTGACGTACGGGATGCTGACCCCGTTCGTGCTCATGCGCTTTCCAGGTACGGCGGATTCTCCCGTGCTGTACTTCGAGGCGCCCCGCGGGGACACATTGGTCATCGACGACGAGGCGGAGGTGGACCACTACGGCCGCATCTTCGAGCGATTGCAGAAGATGTCGCTCGCGGAGCACGCAACGGTGGAATTCCTCAAGAACCTCGGCAGCGAGCAGGTGTAACGGCGCCAGATTTGCCAGGCGTAGGTGCCAAGACTGGGGCGAGCTGGTAAATGCTGCCTTAACTCGGCTTCTGCCTTACAATGGCGCAGACAGGTCACGCGCGCGGTGGGGCGGGCATTGGCTTCCGGCATCCAGGTCGTGCACTGCAGGTCGTGCACTGGACGGGGCGGCAGTGGTTTGCGGAGAGCGGCTACGACGCGCGCCCCGAGCCACATGGTGCAGCTCCGTGCATCGCCTGGGAGATGGCCGTGACACTGGCTGCCCAAGGAGGAGTGGCATGACCCAAGCGGAGCACGCGAGCCTGCCGTGGCGCAAGAGCAGTGCGAGCGGCGGCGACTCAGGCTGCGTCGAAGTCGCCGTCGGGCGCGAGCACGTGTACGTTCGTCACTCCCGGCACCGCGACGGGCCTGTTCTGACGTTCGTGTACCGAGAGTGGCAGGCCTTCGTCACCGGCGTTCTCGAGGGAGAGTTCAAGGTGCCCGCGCCGGAGATCCAGTAACGGCCGAGCGCGCGCCAGGCTAAGGCGTGGGCACGGCTCCACTTACGACGGCCAGCGCACGAGCACTTGTCGGTCTCGATCGTCAATCGGGAAGAGCTAGTGGACCGCCGTGGCCGGGCAGGCCCCGGTCGACCGGGATCGGCTCCTCGACCACGCCGTCGGCGGTGATGCCGTGGCCGCGGGTCTGCTCGGCGAGGCGCTGGTAGTAGGCCGAGACGGCAGCGAGCGCCTCGCCCGCCGCGTTCAGCAGCGTGGCTCCCGCCTGCTCGACGACGTCGGCCTCGTGGACCTCGAACGCCCGAACTCCCTCCAGCACAGCCGTTTTCAGGTCACGCAGCAGCTGGACGTCGACGTGCGCGTAGAGGCGGCACAGCGCCGTGACCCGCCGGAGGTCGTCCCCGGCGAGCAGTAGCTCCTTGACCGCGGCGACGGAGTGGCGGACCAGCCCGACATCCGACCGCGCCGACATGGCGGCGAGATCGGCGTCGAAGGACCGGATGTCCAGGTGTCGGGTCGCAGAAGCCGACGGTGAGCTGCCACAGCGTGCGCAGATCCTCGTGTACCAGCCCGTCCAGATAGCTGACCAGGAACCGCCGGTGCGCCTCGATGACGTACTGCGCCTTGAAGGGCGTCAGCTCCCGGGGATCTTCGCCCAAGGTCGCGACCGATGTGGTGAATCCGTAGTCGGCGGTCAGCGCATTTTCCATGCCGGCCAGCAGGTACACGAACCGTACCCAGGTTCGGAACAGCTCTTCCAGCGGCAGCGCGTGCAGGCCGTCCTCGGTGAGCACCACGCCCCACCGGGCGCCGAACTGCAGCCGGCGCAGATGGCCGATCTGGTACATCGCGAGCTGGGAGTCGATCTCGGCGTGCGCGTGGTGCAGCACCTTGCGGTACGCCGCGGTCGCGTCGAGCCCGACGTGATTGCGGATGATGTGCGGCCCGCCGATGTGCAGGTGCAGGAACTCGCTGACGTCGAACACCGCGCCACCGATCGCCATCCAGTAGCCCGCGTCGGCGGTGTTGTGCTGCGCCAGGTCCGACACCTCGAAGCGCGGCCCCTGCTGCGCGTGGCCCAGATAGGTGGTGAAGACGTCCTCGCCCAGACGCCCGTCGGCCACCAGCTGGCGGAGGAATTCGCGGCCGTCGCCGGGCACGATGTCGGTCAGCGCCTGGCGTACGGAGGCGGCGAACCGTGCGCTGCCGCACACGTAGACGAACGCGCCGCGGCCGCCGTCGTCGGCTGGACCGCAGCAGCTCCCAGAGCGTCGTCTGCCTCGGCGCGGATCATGTCGTCCACCCGGCGCCGCTGTCCGGCCTGGACGACGTGGCGCTGGCCGTCGAATCCGATCGCGGCATCGGCGCGGGAGAACGCGACGGAGAGTTTCAGCCGGCCCGCGGCCGCCGCCGCGTCCAGGTCCGCGTGCTCGACGAAGTCCTCCGGCGTCCGGATCCCCAGGTAGAGCCGGTTCTCGCCGGGCCCGGTGCGCGCGGCGACGAACCCCAGGAACGGGGCGATCCCGGAACCGGCCGCGAACATGACGACGGGCCGGGCAGGGTCGGCCGGCAGCCGGAACCGGGGCGTGGAGACGATCTGCAGCGACAGCCGGTGCCGACCCTCGACGCTCGACCCGGCGCAGGAAATGCGACGCCGTGCCTTGCCGTGTCCCGCGGGTACGACCACGGCGTCTGGGCGGAGGTGTAGTCGAGGCCAGCGACCACCAGCTGCAGCGTGGTGGCGGGCTGGCCGGGCGGCGGCGCCGAGGCGATCGAGTACAGCCGGAACGGCTCGGGCGGAATCACCGCGCAGAACGCGTCGTCCTCGCGTGGATCAGCCTTCCACAGCCGGGTGACGTCATATCCGCCCGCGTACAGCAGGTTCAGGACGTCCCACAGCTCCCACTGGTCCTCCATGCGGGCGTCCACCACGCGCTGCCACGAACCCACGGCTGTCAGCTTCACCAGCCGTTTCGCCAACTCCCGTCCGATCGGCCGGAGCCTGGGCGAAGCGCAGCAGCGTCCGCAGCGGGAGCACGTCGACCTCGCCGTAGCCTTCCCGGCAGGCCACCGCCGCTCGCCACGTCGGGGTGAGCCGCACCAGCTCGTCGCCGGTCGCCTGCAGGGCGGTGACGGTGCGGCGGACCAGCTCGTCGTCGTTCTCGGCCAGCACGCCGACCCGGTCGCCGGGCAGGTGGTGCACGCCCTGCCCGGTGACGTCGATCTCCAGGTAGCAGGTCCAGGCGCCCGACTCCGCGGTGACGACGCGGCCCCGGCGGGCGGTTCCGAACACCACCGGCGGACCCACCGGCGGGCGGCGCTCCTCGCGGACGATGGCCAGCTCGCCGTCCACCTTGTCCCAGGTCCGGTCCTTGAACAGTCCGGTGAACCGGGCGCCGGTCGTCACCTGCCGGCCGACCTTGAACGCCACCTCCAGGAAGCCGTACGCCTTGATGCGGTGCAGGCCCATCCAGCCGCGGTCGCCCACGTAGGCGTCGAGCATGGCGTTGTAGATGCCGCGCAAGGCGGCGTTGCGGGTGTCCTCGACGTACTGGCGCACCGACACCTCGCGCAACGCGGCCACCAGCTCCTGCCAGTGCCGGGGGAAGAACCCGGCGAGGTAGATGCTCTGCTGCCCGACCAGCGAGCCGTAGTCCCGGCGCTCGAGAAACGCGTCCAGCGCGTGGATCTGCGGCTGCGCGGTGCCGCTCGGGCTGGGCGCGCCGTCGAAGATCGGGACGCCTGCGGTGCCGACCGTCTTGGCCCACAGCACCTGGTCGAGCGGATGCCGGGCGCGGGGGTTGGGATCGATCTGCGGGTAGATGGCCTGGGTTACGTGCTGCAGCCGGTCGAGGATCACCAGCAGCGCGCTCTCCAGGGCGGCCGGATCGTCGGCGACGACGGCCTCCTGAGCGTCCAGCATGGCGCCGAGCACGGGCGTGAGGCCCATCGCGAACTCGGTGGTGACCAGGTAGAACACCCGCTCCGCCGCGTTGTTCCAGGTCGGCACGAGCAGGTCCATGTTGTCCAGCGCCCGCGGCCCGGCCGGATCGCGCAGCCGCCAGTTATAGAAGAACAGATCGATGTAGGAGACGGCCGGGATCTTCTTGCCCAGCCGGCGCGAGACCGTGGTCCACGGTCGCAGCAGCGACTCGGGCAGAGCGGCCGGCGGGTCGATCGCCATGTACTGATAGGCGTGGGCGAACACGCCGAGCAGGGTCGAGGCGCGCAACAGGTATCGGTCGGGCAATGCCGCGGGCCGGGCGTCGAGCACCGGCATCGCATCGAACGCCCTGCGCAGCGACAGCCGGCGGAACAGCTCCGGCAGCCGGTCGGTCATGTCGTCCCAGGCTCGATGCGATTCCGGGAAGGCCAGCAGCGGCGGCTCGGCCGGCAGAAATCCGTGCGCAAGCGACAGGAACCCGTCGAGTTCGTGCCCGACCTGCCGGTTGTGCGCCTCGGCGGCCTCCACCACGCGTCGTGCGGCGACGCGCTGCGGCGCGACCTGCCGCACCGCAGTCAGCAGGTTCGGATTGACGATCGCCGTCGCCTGCGGGTCGATGAACGTCCACGTCAGCTCGTACCGGCCGATGCGCATTCGATCCCCGGCGACGAGCACCTGGCGCGTCACCCGCGCGTCGTTCACGTAGGTTCCGTTGGTGCTGCCGAGATCGGTGAGCACCAGCTGGCTGTCGACGATCTCGAGCCGCGCGTGGCGCCGGGAGACGTCGGGGTCGTCCAGCACCACCGCCGCCGTACCGACGTCCCGGCCGAGGGTTGCCGGTAGCGCGCACACCCGCTGGCTGGTCTCCCGGGTGTGCCGATCGGTGAGGATCAGCCGGAGTTCAGGAATGGTAGATCACCGCACGGCACAGATCGGCCCGGGACAGCGTGCCCACGAGGGCCCCGTCGTCGACCACGGGAAGCCTTCGGATCCCGCGGTCGATCATCACGATCGCCGCCCGGGCGAGTTCGTCGGTCGATCGGACCGTCGCCGCGTCCCGCACGACGAGGGGGTCGATGACCCGGTCGGCGAGGGTGCGGCCGCGCTCAAGGAAGGTTCGGAACGCATCGGCGAGCGTGCCGCCGGCGGCGGTCACGTCTTCGAAGCCGGGCAGCATGGCCCGCACCAGGTCCTCCTCGGACAGCGACCCGACGAACCGGCCGTCGTGGTCCAGGACCATCAGCTGGCCGACCTCCGACACGCTGACCACCTCGGCCGCCCGCCGGATGGTCGCGCCGAGCCGTATGTAGGCCGGGAACGCCGTCATGACATCGCTGACCAGCACGCCACCTCCCAGGTCCGCCATCGAGCCCTCCGCGATCCGACCAGGCCGCTCGACGGATCGACGTCGCTGCCGTCGTTGACCGTGATCGTATCGTTTGTCTGGTCGAGTCACTATCTCGTGAGCTACGGATCCTAAGCCGCTCTAACCGCTGCGGCGGGTAGAACGGCAAGAAGTGGATCTGGCTGCAAGGGGTCGGACGGCCTAGGGCGCCTTGTCCACGCTGCGCCGCCGGGTGGGCTCCAATCACCGGATGCTGTCGACCTACCTCAGCAACGCTTCGCCGGCGCGATTTGTGCCTGGACCAGATCACCGAGCCGATCAGGACACGCGCAAACAGACAGTTCTTTTACAGTTCACTTGACGTTTGGCCGGAAATGTGCGCCACGAAATGGGCCGAGATTAACCGGTGTGCCATACTGCAAACGTTCGCGGCAGAGCGGGAGCTATTCAGTATCAGGAATTACCATGCTGCTCCCTGTCCGTCACCTGACCATGCCGGTCATCGCCGGCCGTCCGAACCCCAGTCACACAGTCAGTCACACAGTGGACTGTGCAGCTCCGGGGCTGCCGCCCATGGCGCATTCGATCCTTGACACGCCGTTATAGTAACTAAGCCGCAATTCAAGCCAAGGTTTCAACTATGGTGTGTGGTGCTAAAGGTCTACATTGATAGCCACCCAGACCCTGTGGCTACCTCGGAGCAACCGAAGGTACATAGGGTGCTGTCCCTCCCGGAGGGAGATGCGGATAGATGGACGGTGGCTGGCAACACTTTCGACCCGCGGTGTTGTCCATGTTCGTGGGGGTTTTGCTCACTGTTGTAACAATGGTTCTGTGCTTTCTCACCCACATCAGCGTCCTGGGGGCCATCGCCTTGGCCATGCTGGCGATGGTCGCGACGATAGGCGGGCTGATCGGCATGCTCGTCCCTGATGCATGGACCGCCTGGCGGCGTGGCTTCCAGCAAGGATGCGAGGCCGCCACGAGATACCAGATGCAGCGACTGCCCGGCAAGATCGTCGCGGATGCGACTCCGCCCGGTCCGGGTGAGCAAGTTCAGGCCGATTCTGTTCGGCCGCTGCGGGAGGCGTCCTGGCCACCGGGCTCAGCCGGGCGAGGGCGATTAGAGTTACTGAGTCTCCGCCGGGCGGCTACCTGAAAGACGAGTCGCCGATACCTCGCCACGAGCATCGGGCACCGGTCGCAGGATGCGACGTGAATTGATGTCCTCGACTCCGAGCAGGGCCAGCACCTCGGCCGCCGTTGCCCCGGTCGCGTCGGCGATCCGTCCGACCGCCGACACCGTGGTCGGCTCACGCGGCAGGCCTTCGGCGTCGAGGAAATCGTGGATCACATGGTCGCTGTAGCCGCGCTGCCTCATTCGCACGTATACCCAGCTGGCGATCCGCTCGCCCGCAGTCGGCGGGGCATCGGTGCTGGTAAGTGGGTGACGGCCCGCTGAAGGCGGCAAAAGGAGCGGATTGGGCTCGCCGCCCGCCAGCACCGACGCGACGCTGCCTGGCGACCACTGATACATGACCTCCACCGCGCCGACCGTCGACTGGGGGTAAGAGTCCCGTTCGCCGTTCTCAAGCCGACTGATGGTCTTGACGGAGATCCTCCCGGCACCGCGCTCCCTGGCAAAACGGGTTCGCTGCCGGAACCCGTAGCCAAGCTCACCCCGGCGGCGCTCCAGCATGTGGCCCAGGCGGCGCCAGGCTTCACTGGGATATGTGTCCATCGCAGTCCATCCGCAGGGGTCCGAGGCCTGTCGGCTCGGTTATAACTTTCATCCCCGTGAGCATAGCTCTATCAGGGTCCGTTCCCGGCCATGATCGCCCCATCGGCGGACGCGTCTTGGCTCCGAGCGGAAGAGCCCCATAGCCGGCCCGAGTCCATATCACAGACTCTCTACCAGGGACGATTCACAAACGGCCGCAGCAATTGAATGCCTGCCAGCGCGAAGCAGCTCCACCGCTCGGGCTCATGTTAATGGCCAAGCTGGGCCGCGGCCGGCCGCCACGCCGGCCAGCGACAGCACTCCTGTACATAACTTTGCATACCGCCGGCATGCCGATGATGACCGTTGGTGCCCATCAGTGTCTCCATTGCGGTTGCGGGGGAGCTTCGCCACCCTAGGTTGTCTCGCATGAGCAGGACACAAACGGTCAGCCCGACACGCGGGCTAGCGGGTTGGACACCGGGCAAGTTGCGTCAGAATGGCCCAGCTATCCGTTGTCTTCGCGAAAAGGACGGCTGGCATCAGCCGGAATTCGCCCGGCAAGTCGGAATGAGCCAGGCCGCGCTCTCCAATATTGAGCGGGAGAAGCGAGTCGCACGTCCCGCCACGATTCACCGGATCGCTCGCGCTTTGCGCGTTCCCGTTGCCGCGATTACCCGCGATTACGGCGATCTGGGTGAAGAGCAGCCTTAGATGGCTGCACGTTAAATCGCCTGATTTTCCTCCTCCTGGAAAAGCCAGGCAACTAATGACCAATACCACAAGGAGAAAGAGAATGGCTACAGGCCAAGCCTCACGTCCGACAAATTCACTGCTGACCCCGGCTGAGGTCGCTGCCGCGTTCCGGGTCGACCCCAAGACCGTGACGCGGTGGGCCAAGTCCGGCAAGCTCGCCTCGATTCGCACTTTGGGCGGTCACCGGCGTTACCTCGAGTCCGAAGTCCTGGCAAAGCTCTCCGACGCTGAAGGCCTCGAGGAGCCGCGGCACTGGCTGACTCGCAGCCGTGGACCATTTCGTGCCGGATGAAATCGGGGCGCAACCACACCTAAGGGAAACGGCCGACCCAGGGCAGCGGCTTCGCCGCTTCCGACAACTGGCATGGGGGCCGAGCGGATGGGAATGACCTGGCTGCCCGCACTCCGGCCATCGGATGCGGCATATCAGCCTCGCCACCGCTCGACACGCCAGGGCGGAGACGGCATGGCTCGGTTCGACCGGGACACCTGGCATGGTTCGCCAGGTCAGCCCGGCCGACCGACAGGCGCTCGCCCTTGGGCCGACCCAAATGAGACCATCGACGCAACTTCGGAGCCGGACTTCCTCGACCTCCTGACCATCGGCGAGATTCGCCGCATGCTGGAGGGCTGTGCCCTGGACGATGTATCTCAGATCGTGCCGGAACTGGTGGGACTCATCGCCCACTCATCGCATACTCGCGCCACGCTGACCAGCGCATGGAATGAGTTTGCCGATGCCACTCGCGATGCGTTCGCATTGCACGCTCGCCTCCGCGACGGGTCGGACTGCTTCGGCCGCGCCCAGTTCGGCGCCGATCATGGCGCCGACGCGGTGGTTGCCATGATGACCTATGCCGATGAGGCATGGCAGCTGATCACCAGGGGAGCACTGGAAGCCGACGCGCTGGCTCCTGCCAGGGCGACGGCCGCCCGTTCCCGATAAGACCGGCAGGCTCCCCGCCATCGGGGAGGCGGGGAGCCTGCCAATCACTGCTCAGATGACGCGAACCCGCTCGGCCTGCGGGCCCTTCGGGCCCTGCGTGACCTCGAACTCGACGCGCTGGTCCTCGTCCAGGCTGCGGAACCCGCTCGATTCGATCGCGGAGAAATGGACGAACACGTCCGCGTCGCCGCCGTCGAGATTAATAAACCCGAAACCCTTGTCGGGGTTGAACCACTTCACAGTTCCCTGTGCCATGGTGACTCCTTGCTGTAACACATTCGGCACCCGCACCATGCGGGCCCCGGGCCCGGGCAGCGGCTGCGCACCATCTCCGGCACCAACAGCAACACGCCCGCGAGTTGACTCCGCGAGCGTGAAGTAGACCACGTACACAGAAAAACTACGACCAGCAGTAGTAACCAGCCGCGCCGCCACCGCATTCCCCCGAGGTAGCCAGCAACGCCGTTGGCGCCGTGCCAGCTACTCGGCGAAGAGCAGGCGCCGCGAGCGTGTAGCCCGGGCGACTTGCCCCACCTTCGGTTGTTATAAAAGCCGCAAACCAGTCGTGATCATGACTGAAACCTGGGGTAAGTGGCCGAGCGTTGGCTTAGCGCCTGGAGCTATGTCTCGATTGCCGGGTTTCGCCATCTCCCGCGTTGGGCGGCAACGGCGATCTGCATGAGGACCAGTAACAAGCCTGGCTCAGTCCGCACGGTCGGCCCGGGCCGATGACGCTGAGGCTCCAGCGTGCGTAATTGTGTGCCAGACTATCGGCTGGAGGCCTGGACCCCGCCTGTTCCGGATATCCGGATACCGGATGCGATGTATGCATTTCGCGGAAGCGGGGGAAAATGAGGCTTCTAGGTAGGGTCGCCCGTACGGCTCCGCCCAGTGTGGACCCCCTGGTCCGGCTATCGGCCGGGACGGCCCCCGAGGACCTGCCGACGGCCGAGCATGCGGTCCCCTGGCGGGAGGCGGGTTCAGCCCGCGTGGGCTCGCCGGACTCGTTCGACCGCATCGCCAGGCTGGCCGCATTGGCTCTGGCCAGTCCGCGGGCGTCCGTCATGATCGCGGGCGGGAACAACTCCGCCGGGCGGATCTGGTTCACGACGTCGGCGCCGGCCGGGCCGCCCAGCGCGGTGGAGCGGTCGTTGGGCCAGTTCGTGATCGACTCAGCGCGGGAACTTTTCATCGACGATGTCACGATCGGCCTGCCTAGCGGGCTCTCGCGGCCGAGTGAGCCAACCGGCCTGATGGCCTGGGCCGGGTTCCCGGTGCGTGAGCCGGGCGGCCAGGCGGTCGGGGCGCTGTGCGTGGCCGAGTCACGGCCGCGGCCATGGACCGCCCGTGACATCCAGGTGCTTGCGGACCTGGCTCAGATAGCCTCCAGCGAGGTCGCGCTCCGGTCGTTGCTCAGGCAGGGCGCTGACCGTGCTGTCCTTGCCCGGACGCTGCAGCAGATCTTGCTGCCGCCTCGGCTGCCGAAGATCCCTGGCCTGCAGGTGGCGGCGCGCTACCTTGCGGGCGGAACCGGTACCGAGATCCTCGGGGACTTCTACGATGTGTTCCCCTCGATGCGCGGTAGCTGGGGGATGGTG
This sequence comes from uncultured Actinomycetota bacterium, assembly GCA_963720595.1. Lineage (GTDB taxonomy): Bacteria > Actinomycetota > Actinomycetes > Streptosporangiales > Streptosporangiaceae > Chersky-822. The sequence continues at coordinate 1,038,122 of CAVRFY010000003.1, forward strand.
GTTGGCGATGTCTGCGGCAAGGGGGTTCCTGCTGCCAAGAGCACGGCGCTGGCCCGGCACACGCTGCGAGGCGCGGCGCTCAGGCAGACGCGGCCGAGCCTGATCTTGGCCGGGCTGAATCAGGCGCTGCTGGACTGGCCAGCAGATGACCAGCGGTTTCTGACCGCGATATACGCCACGGTGCGGCCCCGTCTGGCGGTGACTTCGGTGCGGATCTGCTCCGCCGGACACCCGCTAGCGCTGGTCCGCCGGGCCGATGGCGAAGTGAAGGCTGTCGGGCAGCCCGGAACTCTGCTCGGGCTGCTCCCGAACCCTGACCTGTACGACACCCGGCAACTGCTGCGGCCAGGCGACAGCATGATCTTCTTCACCGACGGGGTCACCGAGTCACGCAGTCATGTCGACCGCGCGTTCTACGGCGATGAGCAGCTCAGCGAGTTGGTCGCCGGACTCGGCGACCTGACGGCGACCCGGATGGCTGCGGCGGTCATCAAAGCGGTCAGGGCCTTCAGCGGCGGAGTCATCAGCGATGACACCGTGGTGCTGGTACTGAAGGTTCCTTAATCACACTCGTGGGCTCGACAAATGGCGGCGCTGCGAGCTGTTGCTGTTCGATACGCAGATGGCTTAGTCTGACATCATAGGGAAACGTCACCGATTCCGCGCATATGCGAAGGCGCAGGTTACGTTGCCTAACTGCCCAGGACCTCGGCGGTCCCCAGCTAACTTTTCTGCGAGCCGAGGCGGGCATGACAGTCATCAACTCGGGCACGGCAATCCGCCAGTCCGAGCCGGTTCCGGCCGTTCCGGCAGACCCGGTGCGATCGAGCCTGGCCGCGCTAGATGACCTGCAACTGCTGGCCATCGTTGGCGCGATGCCACATGGCAGCGACCGGCGAGAGGCGGCATGCGAACTGCTCGTGGGTCGCTATCGGCCCATGGTCTGGTCATGCGCGCAGCGGTACTTTCTTAGCCCGGAACCTGCCGAGGATCTTGTGCAGGCGGGATATGTCGGCCTGATGAAGGCGATCAACAACTTCGATCCGGCTTTCGGCCGCAGCCTGGCAGCCTATGCGCAGCCATGCATCTCCGGCGAGATCAAGCGCCACTTCCGGGACAAGCGCTGGCAGGTTCACGTCAAACGTCCGGTGAAGGAGCTGGCAACGGAGATCCGCGCTGCGACCGGGCAGCTAACCCAGGAACTCGGCCGAACCCCGGCCGAACCTGACCTGGCCCGGTACCTGGGGATCAGCGCTGCCAGCCTGCGGGAGGCGCAGCTGGCGGAGTCGGCCTTCCGGCCCTACTCACTGGACGAGCCCATGTCCAGTCGGCCAGGCGCGGCCGACCTTGCCGATCTCCTCGGCTGTGAGGATCCGCGGATTGACCACATGCTGAGCATGCGGGCCCTAGCCACGCACTGGGGTGAGCTGCCCGAACGCGAGCAGCAGATCCTGCTGCTGCGCTTCCGCGGCGGCATGACGCAGGCCCAGATCGGTCAGCAGCTCGGCATCTCCCAAATGCACGTCGGCCGACTCCTCGCACGCGCGCTCGGCTATCTCCGCCCCCGGCTGCTCGGCGCGGCCGAAAGCGCACCCGCGACCGGCAGACCGCCCTGGCTCTCTCGCTGATCGCTGTGTTGGCGGCGGTCGTGCCGCGATGCCACGGTTGCCTGGGCCGATGTACCGTTGAGCGGCTGCTGCGCTCCGAACCGGGTAGTCCTTGTTCGAGCGCCTGCCATCAGCGGGGCGGAGGGAGGGGAGTGCCGTCGGCCACAGACGACCGGTTGAGCGGGGCATCGGTGTCCCGCCCGGCCCAGCGGGGTGGCTGCGCCGGTGACACATGCCAGAGCTGCCCGCGTCTGGCGCCTCGTTGCGATCCAGGCCTCTCTCCGGGGTGCAAGCGTGGCAGCAGCGGATGCATGCACGGCGGCCGTGGCGGCACTGGAGCTGAGCGGTGCCTGGCTGATCGCGGGCGCTTTGGGAGCAGGTCATCTGATCTGCGTCACTGACGAGGTTGGCGAGCGTCTGGCCGAGCTGGAGCTGACCCTGGGAGAAGGACCGTCGCTGGAGGCGGCCGCTTCAGGCGGACCGGCGCTGGCCTCAGATCTGGGCAGCGGCGAGGCCGCGAGCCGCTGGCCCGCGTTCGCGGCACCAGCTATACAGGCCGGCGCCGGAGCGATCTTCGCATTCCCGTTGCGGATCGGAGCTATTCGGGCCGGGGTGCTGGGCCTGTACCGGGCGCGGCCAGGCCCGCTGACCGCGTACCAGCTCGGCGACGCGCTGGTGTTCGCGGAAACGGCGACGTTGCTGCTGCTCGAGGCGCAACACGAGGCGGCGGGCAGCCGCGATCCGGCAGCTGGCCCGGCCGGCCAGCCCGTCGGCCTGGCCATGCATCGTGCCGAGATCGATCAGGCCACCGGGATGCTCACCGAGCAGCTCGGGACCGGCATCGCCGATGCCCTGCTGAGGTTGCGGGCATACGCTTATGCCCATGACCGGCGGCTGGCAGATGTGGCCGGTGATATCGTGGCACGCCGTCTTCGGCTGAGCGCCGAAGCAGACCTTCCCGCAGATGGCCAGGCATGAGGCACCCGCCGGGCGGGGCCTGTTGTCCAGCACTTCCGCGCGGGGTCGTGCTGGTGTTGCCGGGAGGGGTGAGCGGGTTGGACGGAGAGTTGCTAGCGGAGACATTCGTCGAGCTGACCGACACGATGGTCGCCGACTTCGACGTGATCGACTTCATGCACGTGCTGACCGACCGGAGCGTCAAGCTCCTGAACGCGTCTGCGGCCGGGATGCTGCTGGCCGACCCGCGCGGCGAGTTGCGCGTCGTGGCGGCCTCGAGCGAGGCGGCTAGGCTGCTGGAGCTGTTCCAGTTGCAGAACGACCAGGGCCCGTGCCTGGACTGCTTCAGGACCGGCCAGCCGGTCTCGGCGGCGGACCTGGACGCCGAGGCGCAGCGCTGGCCACGGTTCGCGACCGCTGCCCGGCAGGCCGGGTTCGCGGCCGTGCAGGCACTGCCGATGCGGCTGCGTGATCAGGTGATCGGTGCGCTGAACCTGTTCCGCGTCGGCGCGGGCGCCTTTGACCCGTCCGACGTGCGCGTCGGGCAAGCGCTGGCCGACGTCGCCACGATCAGCCTGCTGCACGAGCGCAACCTGCGCCACAGCGACACCCTGAACGAGCAACTCCAGACCGCGCTGCACAGCCGGGTCGTGATCGAGCAGGCCAAGGGCAAGCTCGCCGAGCGGCTCGGGCTGGACATGGCACAGGCATTCGTCCTGCTGCGCGACTACGCCAGGAGTCACAACATGCGCCTGGCCGACCTGGCCCAGGCCTTCATCGACGGAACCCAGACCCTCACCCTGGACACCCTCGATCACGGGCGATGAGGGAGCGGATCTTGGCTGGCCGGTGCCAGAAGGTTGTCAGCGACGGCGTCCGCGGCCGCCGAACGACCAGCCGGTGCCGACGCCGGCTAGGTGCAGAGCGAGGCACGCCAGGCCGAGCAGCATCAGGCTGAACGGGGCGAAGATGGCGTCGGTCGAAACGGATGCCGCGTTGATGATGAACGCGATGCCGAAGAGGGCGACTGCGATGTAACCAAGCATTTTTGTCCATCCCGGAAGGCCGACGGTTTCGGAGGTTGCCGGGGTCCGGGACAACTGTCGCCAGTCTAGTCGTTTCGGCGGAGAACTGGATATCCCAGGCGCATCTGTGCCGCAGGTGTATTTCGCTGACATCCGGCGTCAAGCGCTTCCGCGTTCCGTGGTTGATATAGCGAACCCTCAGCGCAAGTGAACTACTCTGCGGGAGCGGACACGCCGGCTCGCACTTCGGGGGCGAGCGAGCCCAGGCGTGTCTTTTCTGCGGCCATGGCCGGCGTGCCGTCGGGAGGATTCACCGGCACGACCAGCTTCCGGCAGAAGGTCATGATCAGCACGCCGTCCTGGTTCCGGCCGCGGGTTTCAAGCTCCACCATTCCGCGCTCGGGGCGGCCGGGGACGGGCGACTTGGCGAGAACCTCACTCTCGCCGTAGAGCGTGTCCCCGTGCATGACCGGAGCGTGATGGTCGATCCGCTCGAAACCCTTGTGCGTGATGGCCTGGCCTGCCACGTCGGCCTCGGATAGGCCCAGCAGGAGCGAGAACACATAGCTGCCGATGACCAGCGGCTGCTGGTAGCGGGTCGCGGTCTTCGCGTAGTTCGCGTCGATATGCAGGGGATGCCTGGCCATCGTCAGCAAGCAGAACAGATGGTGGTCGTACTCCGTGACGGTCTTGCCCGGCCAGTGCTTGTAGACCGCGCCGATCTCGAATTCCTCGAAAGATCTACCGAAGGCCATGAGCGAACGCCTCCTCCAGCTCAGGGGAAGCCAGCGCGGGCACGGGATCATGCACCCAGGTGCCGAGCGCGAGTTCCATCGTGATCCCGGGGCCGAAGCCGGCGATGATGCCCGTGGCCGCCTCCGCCGGGGACTTCTCCGCGACCCGGCGCAGGACGTCCAAGACCGCAGCCGACGCGATGTTGCCATAGCTGGACAGGGTCTCCCAGCTGTCGCCCAGCGCCTCGGCCGGCACGCCGCCGTGCGAGCGCAGCGCGTCCAGGACGCGCGGGCCTCCGGTGTGGATGACATGGAAGTCCAGTGCCGGCAGATCGTGCCCCTGAGTCCTGACGAACTGGACTAGCTCGGGCATCACCTGCTGCATCGTGCCGGGAACGCCCTTGTTCAGCCGGAAGTGGAAACCCGTCTCCTTGACTTCGTAAGCGATCCAGGTGTCCGTACCCGGGATGACGTGCGAGGTCTGAGCCTCCAGCCGGACGCCGGTACCCCGGCCGTCGCCGCGTACCACCGCAGCGGCTACGGCATCGCCGAACAGGCCATTGGAGAGGAGGCTGCCCACGTCCAGATCGTCGGGCTGGTAGCACAGCGAGCAGAATTCGCACGACACGATCAGCGCATGAGCGCCGGTCCTGGCGCGGCAGAAGTCGGACGCGCGGTTGATCGCCGCCGTGCCTGCGGCGCAACCAAGCTGCGCGATCGGGAGCTGCACCGTGTCCGTGCGGAAGCCCAGCTCGTTGATCATCCAGGCGGTCAGCGAGGGCATCATGAAGCCCGTGCAGGACACGAGCACGATGGCACCGATGTCGTCGGTGGTAAGCCCGGCGTTCGATAGCGCCTCGGCGACGACGGCCGGGATGCGCCTCTTGGCTTCCGCTTCGAAAACGCGGTTGCGGTGGGCGAATCCGGTGTGCACCAGGGTCTCTTCGATTGGCCTGATCAGGTGCCGCTTGGCGACACCGGTGTTTTCGATCATCCTCAGCACGAGGCGCAGCTTGGGATGGTCGGCATGCATGCGCGCGGCCAGTGACAGCGTCTCAGCCTGGGTGATGATGTTCTCGGGGACAGCCACAGCGGGCTTGCACAGGACCGGCAGCCGCGGCGCACGGTCGGCGTCCAGGGTCCTCATGATCGGCCAGAGCTCGTCCCAGCTGTACCCCGGCCCAGGGGACCAAGGTTCTGCCTCTGGCTCCTCGCTATGACTGGCTGGCATGGTTCTCCTTCAGTCGGCGTCACCGTGATCCCTGGCCAATGCCAGGCCGGCTAGCGCGCATCGCACTCCCGGACGATGTTATGCGGGCTCGCGGCGTAGCGAACGTGAGTCTGCGCGAGCGTGACCGGAACTTTGCAAAACGGCGCAATCGGCCCTGTTCGGTCAGCCCGCCTCGCGGAGCAGCCTGGCGGCCGCTTCCGGGCTGACGTCGTTGACAAAGGCACCCACGGCAGACTCCGATCCGGCAAGGTACTTCAGCTTGCCGGCGGCGCGCCTGATCGAGAACAGCTGCAGGTGCAGGTAGGCGAGGTCGCGGTCGATCCGCACCGGCGCCTGGTGCCAGGCGGCGATGTACGGCAGCGTGTCGTCGAAGACGGCCTCCATCCGGCGCAGCAGGTCGAGGTAGATCCAGGCAAGCTCGGACCGCTCCTGCTCGCTGAGCGACGGCAGGTCGGGCAGTTGCCGATGGGGGTACAGGTGAACCTCGAGCGGCCAGCGGGCGGCGAACGGGACGAAGGCCGTCCACAGCTCGCCGCGCACCACCACCCGGTCTCCGCTGTGCTGCTCCGCCGCGAGCACGTCGGCGAAGAGATTGCGCCACGTCCGCCCGCGATAGGCACGAGCGCTGTCCAGCATCTGTCTGGTCCGGGCGGTCACGAACGGGTACGCGTAGATCTGGCCGTGCGGGTGGGACAGGGTGACGCCGATCTCGGCGCCTCGATTCTCGAAGCAGAAGACCTGCTCTACTTGCGGCAGCGCCGACAGCGTGAGGGTGCGCTCTGACCATGCCTCGATGACGGTGCATACCCGCTGCGGCTCGAGGGCCGAGAACGAGGAATCGTGGTCGGCGGTGAAGCAGACCACCTCGCACCGGCCGGCACCGGCCCGCTCGCGCAGCAGGCCGGATTCCTGCGTGCCTGGCTCGCCTGCCATCGCGGCAAAGGCGGGGAACCGGTTCTCGAATACCACCACGTCGTAGGACGCCGCCGGGATCTCGGTGGGCCGGCCGGGCGTGGAGGGGCATAGCGGGCACTGGTCGTCGGGCGGAAGGTAGGTGCGGTCATGACGGTGATCGGCCAGGCCCACCCACTCCCCGAGCAGCGGGTCGTAACGGATGGTCGGCAGCGGCTGGAATGCCGGGAGGTCGCGTGGGTCCGGAACAGACCGAACGGCATCGTCCGACTCGTCGAAGTAGATGATCTCGCGTCCGTCAGCCAGCCGCGCCTGCGTCTTCTTCACGCCGAGGCGACCCTCTCGATCGTCAACAAACGGACAACCTCCAACATAAACCAACACCGATGTTGCGCAGATACGTCGGATTAGCAAACAAAAACGACCAGAATGCCTTAACAACAGCCTTCGATCGAGAATACGCAATGACGCAGGCGATCATCACACCGCGGTCGAGGTATCGCCTTTTAATACTCACCCCTGACAAGTCGAGCGGGTGCTGTCCGGAGTGCTCGGGCCCGGCTACTCCGGCCGGCCGGGGTCACCGTCCAGGCTGCGCCATAGCAACTGCCCTGGCCAGAAGGCCTATCGCCGCGTAGTTAGACCCAGCTCGTTACGCGTAACCTGGGACGGTGGCCGACACCAGGCACTGTGATCAGTGCGGAAACCCGTTTACGCCACGCCGCGAACACGCGCGGTTTTGTTCTGCACGCTGTCGCGTGACCTGGAGTCGCGCGAAGATGAGCGATCCAGCGGACGACCTGAGCCCGTTGCAGTGGTGCATCACGGCGATGAACGAAACTACCGGCCGGCTGACCGCCGTCAGGTCGTCCTACCCCGTTCAAGCAATCACCGCCGTCGGCGAGGCAGTCTGGCGGGTCACCATCGTCGACGCAACGCTGCTTCGCCACCACCCGCATGCTTACGACCGTGTCATGGCGAGCCAGCCTGCATCAGAGCGCACGCTGGTCGAAGGGACCCTGGCCGGACTGCGCTTCGTCAGGAACAGGATGGGATTCGACGACGACCTCGCGGACTTCGTCGACACGACAGCTAACCGAACCACGTCGGGCGGTCGGCCAGCGCCGGACTGGCGATGGAAGTCACTGCCCGAGCCGGCAATGACGCTGCTGACGCCGCGCGGGCAGACGTGGGAACGCACCCGTTATGAGGCCTATCAGATGCATTTGGTCGGTCAGGCTCCCTCGGATACCTTCAGCCGGGCCGCCGAGTTCCTCAACCGCACGGCTGCCCAGGCGGCCTTGTTTCCCGAGCAGCTCGACGCCAACCAGCACGGCCCGGATTCGGCACCTAGGAGCCGAGGAACCTGAGCACGCGACCGGTGAGGAGTTCCGCGGCGTCCTTGTCGTACGAAGGAAGGCTCGCGTCGGCGAACAGGTGCTGCTGTCCGGGGTAGAGGAAGAGCTCAGCGCGCTCGGCTGACTCGACGAGTGCGCGAGCCGCGTCAAGGTCGCCGTCCTCGGTGAAGAAGGGGTCCGCGTCCATGGCGTGGATCTGCACAGGCACACCCGTCGGCCATGGGCCGAACTCGGCGGTTGGTATGCAAGCCTGGAACAGCAGCGCGCCCCTGGCTCCCGGCCTCGTCTGCGCCAGCTTCTGCGCCGGGAGCACCCCCAGGGAGAAGCCCGCATAGACAAGCTCGTCAGCCAGGCCGTCGGCGGCCCGGGTGCCGCGTTCGATGATCTCGCCGAATCCGATCTCGCCGGCGTACGCCACGCCTTCCTCGATGCTGCCGAAAGTACGGCCGTCGAAAAGGTCAGGCGTTTGTACCGTGTGGCCCGCCCGCCGCAGGTCGTCCGCGAACGCGAGGAATCCCGTCGTCTGCCCCTGTGCGTGATGGAACAGCAACACCTCTGCCATCGCTCCCGCCGTCCTTCCGTGTCCCGAGCGGCTGTGTGCGGCCGGCACATCCCGTCCGGGCAAGATGCGCACCAGTGACGAACCTACTCCTGCGACGGCTGCCTCAGGAATTCCTCCCAGGTCCGGCTTCCTACAGCTCGTTCGGGGCTCAGGTTGACTCCGGCCCGGATCGCGCTGGCCGCCTGACCAGGCAGCCGGACCGGCACCATGGGCCGGTGCTTGCCGCGGGAACGCAGGTAGGCGCCGAACAGGTCGGCGGCGGCGTGCACCCGCGGGCCCCCGAAGTCGGGCGCCAGGCCGGCCGGCGTGCCGAGCGCCAGCTTCACGAGGCTGTCGGCGACCTCGCCCGAATCGACGGGCTGGAAGCGGAACCCGGCCGGGACCGGGATCACGGGCAGCTTCGCCAGTTGCCGCGAAACGATCAGGAACAGCTCATGGAACTGAGCGGCACGCAGCGTGGTCCATGGAATGCCGGACTCGGCCACAACTTGCTCGGCGGCCAGCTTGGACCCGAAGTAACCGAACATCGCCCGGTCCGCGCCACCGACCTGGGGCACTCGGTCCGCGCCAATCACCGAGATGTTGACCAGGTGCGCCGCGCCTGCCGGCGACGCCGCGCGCACCAGGTTCCGCGCCTTGTCCTGGTCGCCTTTGCTGCTCCCCGCGCAGTGCACGATGATCTTCGCGCCAGCCACCGCTGCCTCGATCCCTTCGCCCGTGGCCAGGTCGCCTACCACGTACTCGGTGCCGTCCGCGGCACTCGTGGGCGTGCCTGCTGAGTACCCGCAGTTCGCAGCCCGCGGCGTGCAGGCGCGAGACGACCTGGCGTCCGAGCGTGCCCGTTCCTCCGGTAACCAGAATGGGTGACATCGTCGTTCCTCCCGTCCGGCAAAGGCTGCCGCGATCTCGGCTGCCAGGCAGCCCCTGATGTCACGTCGGCGGCGTGCCCGGTGTCAGTGTGGTGACACCCGGCAACGAAGGAACGTGACAGATGGCCGACAGCGACTGGCTGGCAGCCGCGTTCGAGGGGCAGCGCGATCATCTGCGCGCGGTGGCCTACCGGCTGCTCGGCTCGATGAGCGACGCGGACGACGCGGTCCAGGACACCTGGCTGCGGCTGAGCGGCGCCGACACCAGCGCAGTGGAGAATCTCGGCGGCTGGCTGACGACGGTCGTCGCGCGCGTGTCACTCAATATGCTCAGGTCACGCCGACACCGGCTGGAGGAGCCGGTCGGTGACTCCTGGCCGACCGCGGCCGAGGCGGCGGCTAGGACTGGCGCAGCGAGCGGGGCGGTCGGGGCCGGCACGGCCGGTCAGGCCGGCGATCCAGAGGGCGAGGCTATGCTCGCGGACTCCGTCGGCCTGGCCTTGCTCGTCGTGCTGGACACGCTGACCCCGGCCGAGCGCCTCGCGTTCGTACTGCACGACACGTTCGCGATGCCGTTCACTGAGGTGGCGGCCGTGCTCGGGCGCTCGGAGGAGGCGACCAGGCAACTTGCCAGCCGGGCCAGGCGCCGGGTACGCGGCGCGCCAAGCCCCGATCGCGCCGCCGATCTCGCCAGGCAGCGCGAGGTGGCCGCCGCCTTCCTGGCCGCTTCGCGGGGCGGTGACCTGTCGGCCCTCGTCGCCGTGCTGGACTCCGACGTGACGCTGACGGCCGACGCGGCCGCCGTGCCTGCCGGCAGGCCTGCCGTGCTCAGGGGCGCTGACCTGGTCGCCAGGGGCGCGGTCGCGGCGGGTCTCCGGGCCGAGTATTCCCAGTTGGCCCTGGTGGACGGGAACGTGGCCGTCGTCTTCGCTCCGGCCGGCCGGCTGCAGGTGGTGCTGGCCTTTACCGTCAGCACCGCCCGCCTGATCACGGCCATCGACGTGATCGCCGACCCCGATCGGCTCCGGAAGCTGCAACTGGCGGTCCTGCCCAACTAGATGTCCGCTCCAGGGCGCCTGGAAAGGCAGCCAGCACCCGGACCATCACTCCAAGTGCCCGTTGAATTACAGATAGCTATCGCGGGTATAGCCATCGCACCGACCGCCCGGAGTGGCGCGGTTGGGAATCCGAATGACGGGGGCTTGGCTGTGACGCGAACAGGCCCGCTGGTCGCTTGGTCCGAGCACGGATGGCCACGCTGATCCGCCGCCGGTACGGACGGCTCGGGCTGCAGCTCACGCTTGCCTTCGTCGTCGTAGCGGTCGGAGCGGTGACCGCCGCCAACGTCGTGGCTGCACTGTACGTGTATTCGGACGCGCGCCATATGGTCATCCTCCAGGAGACTAGCCAGGCCAAGGCGCTAGCGCTTGGCGCGACGGTCACCTTTACCGGCGGCGACTGGGCGGGAGCGCTCGAGCCGGTCATCGCCGTCGCCGGCCGATCGGGTGCGGCGGTGCAGATCCGCGATGCGGCCGGTCGTGTGGTGCGGTCCTCGCCGGGATATGTCAGTTACCCGCCGGGGCCGGGCTCGAACGGAGCCCATCCGGGTTGGCGGCAAGCGCGTCGGATCGGTCACGGTGAGGTTCGATGACCGCGGCATCGGCGCGATCATCCGGCATTTGGAGTCACGGCGCTGGGACGCGCGGCTGAGCGCAGTGGGCTTCGGCGCGCTCTTCGCGCTCATCGTCGCGCTCCTGGTGGCTCCGCTGATCGCCGGCCCGATCGACCGGCTGCTCCGAGCCGTCCGCGCGCAAGGCTCGGGCCAGCCAGAGGCGAGGGTGGGCGAGGTCCATGGACTCAGCAGCATGCGCGAGCTGGCAGTCACCTTCGATCAGATGGCTGACACCCTCAGCCAGCAAGACCAGTTGCGGCGAAATCTCGTCGCCGACATCGTGCACGAGCTACGCACACCCATCGCCGTCCTGCAGGCAAGCACGGAGGCCATTCTGGACGGCATTCACAAGCCGACGACCAGCCGGGTGACGTCATTGCACGACGAGGCCGTCAGGCTCGGGCAGATGGTCGACGGCCTGCAGCGGTTGGCGGCGGCCGAGGCGGCGGCTACCCAGCTTAGGCTCGTCCAGTCTGACCTGGCGGCCATTTCGGCCGCGGCCGCGGACAGCCTGGTTAACATCGTCGACCACGCCGGGATCCGGCTGGAGCGGCGGTTGACCGCCGTCAGCGTGTTGTGCGACCGGACGCGGATGCGCGAGATGGTCACGAACCTGGTCACCAACGCCGTCAAGTTCACGCCGAGAGGCGGCCGGGTCGTGCTGGAGACAAGACCAGCGGGGGACATGGCGATGCTGCGGGTGAGCGACACGGGCGTGGGCATCCCGCCGGAGGATCTGCCGCACCTGTCCGAGCGGTTCTATCGCGGCCGCGAGTCGGCTGACGTCAGCGGCAGCGGCATCGGCCTGACCATTGTCGACGAGCTGGTCAAGGGACATCACGGCAGCCTGGACATCGCCAGCCAGCCCGGCCAGGGCACCCAGGTCACCGTCTTGGTCCCCAGGGCCGAACGCTGAGCCCACGTGATCAGCGGGCGGCGCCGCGATCGTACCGGGCCCGAGCCCACAGGTAGCCGGCGACGGCCAGGCCCGCGCACCAGGCGAGGGCGATGACCGCGCTGGTGCCGATAGGGGTGCCGGTCAGCAGTCCGCGCAGGGTCTCGATGACGGGAGTGAACGGCTGGTTCTCGGCGAACCAGCGGACACCGGCCGGCATGGATCCGGTGGGCACGAAGGCGCTGCTGACGAACGGCAGCACGACGATGATGAGCGCCATGCTGTTAGCCCCGGCCGGAGTCTTGGCCGTCAGGCCGAAGGCCACGGTCAGCCAGGTGACCGCGATCGTGAGCGCGGCGAACATGCCCGCCGCGCCAAGCCAGCCAAGCGGGCCGGCGGTCGGCCGGAATCCGAGCGCGAACGCGACCGCGATCACCAGCATGCCGCTGATGAACGTGCGGATGAGGCTGCCGATAACCTGCCCGGTCAGCACCGAGGCGCGGGCAATGGCCATGGTCCTGAACCGGTCGATGATGCCCTCGGTCATGTCCACGCTGACGTTCACGGCGGTCGTCTCGGCCGTGGAGCACGCGGTCATCAGCAGGATTCCGGGAGCAAGGTAGTCGATGTAATGACCGCCCGCGGCGCCGGCGGCCGCCAGCCCGGACCTGAGCGTGTTGCCGAACACGCCGGCGAACAGCAGCAGGAACAGCACGGGAACCGCTATCCCGCTGATGGCCATTGCCGGGTATCGGATGGAATGCCGGAAGTCGCGGCGCAGCATCGTGGCCGAATCGCGCACCGCGTAGGAAAGAGTGCTCATGACTGGCGTCCTATTCTCAGCGAGGGGTGCTGGTCAGGGCGAAGAAGACATCGTCAAGGTCGGGGCTGTGCAGCGTGACGCGCTCGACCGCAAGGGCGTGCTGGTCGACCCGGTCGAGCAATTCCTTGAGCGCCTGCGGAGTGTCGTCCGCAGGGACTTGCAGGACGAGCGCGTCGTCGTCGCGTGCCGCCCCGGGGAGAACCTTCGCCGCAGCGTCCAGCCCGCCGGCGGAACTGAAGTGCAGCCTGGCGTGACCGCCAGGCATCCGCCGCTTGAGCTCGTCGGGCGTGCCCGTGGCGACCAGGCGACCATGGTCAAGGACCGCGACCCGGTCGGCGAGCTGATCGGCCTCTTCCAGGTACTGGGTGGTGAGCAGGATGGTCATGCCGCTGCCGACCAGTTCGCGGATGATCTGCCACATCTCGCCGGCTGCGCGGGTCGAGCCCCGTGGTCGGCTCGTCGAGGAAGATGATCCGCGGACTGCCGATGAGCGTCATCGCCAGGTCGAGCCGGCGTTTCATGCCGCCCGAATAGGTGGCGGCCGTCTGCCTGGCCGCCCCGGCCAGGTCGAACCGCTCGAGCAGCTGGCGGGCGCGGACGCGGCCCGTCGCCCGGTCCAGGTGATTCAGGTCCGCCATCAGGAACAGGTTCTCTTCTCCGCTGAGCAAGTTGTCCACGGCGGAGAACTGGCCCGTGACGCCGATCGCGGCGCGGACGGCCGCCGGATTCCTGGCGACGTCGAACCCGCCGACCACGGCCTCGCCGCCATCGGCGGCGAGCAGCGTGGAAAGGATCTGGACCACGGTGGTCTTGCCTGCGCCGTTGGGACCGAGCAGGGCGAAGACCGTTCCCTCGGCGACCTCAAGGTCGATTCCGTCCAGGACGACCTTGTCGCCGAATGACTTGCGCAGGCCCTCGACCCGCAGCGCGAGCCGGCGGGTGGTGGTAGTGGTCATGCCCGCTCGTCCCTGGCATCGGAGCGGGCGACGGCGATGTCGCCGTAAGAGGTGCGGGCCCGCACCTCCACCGCGTCCTCGCCTGGCCCGGGCTGCCCGGCCGCGTCGAGTTCGTTCCTGACATTGCCGAAGCGCGTGTGCAGGTCGAGCCAGGCCGCGACGCCGCCGGCGATGCCGATGGTGATCTTGCCGAAAGCCGTCTCCGCCACGATGTCGCCGCTGCTGACCTCGCCGAGGCTGATGTCGCCCTTGGCGGTCTTGGCTGCGACGGCCGCGCCCGACTGGTGGATGCTGATGCTGCCGTTGGCAGCGTTCACCCGGAGGTCTCCGGTGATCTTGCCGATCCGGGTGTCGCCGTTGGAGTTCTTGATCTCCGCGGTGCCGTCGACGGCAGCGATTGACACCGCTCCCGTGCCGGTGGTGACCTCGGCGTGGCCGGCCACCTGGCCGGCGATGATGTCACCCGCTCCGGTGCGCAGCCGCGCGGGCGCCGCCGCGTCCAGTTCGATGTCGCCGGCCCCGGTCCGCAGGCGGCACTCGCCGAGGCGGCCGGTGCCGCGCACGGCGGCGATGGCCGACTCGGCCGCCACCTCCGAACCCGCTGGCAGCTCGATTCGCACGTCGACCGACTCGCCGCCGCCACGGAACGTGTATTGCTTCCAGCTTCTCGGCGCCTTGACGGTCAGCCGGCCGTTGGCGTACTCGACCCGGGTCTGCTCGGCCGCATGCACGTCGGCTGCTTTCTGCGGATCGGTCGGGCGGACCTCGACGACGGTGTCGGCCCGGTCGCTCGCCGCGATCTGGATGTCGCCGACGCCGATTTCCAGGCTGACGGAAATCGGTTGCGGCGTGTCGAACGTAGGCATGGCGATCCTTTCTCATAGGTCCGATGGCTCGTGCTGGCGCCAGTCGCGGTGGGAGCCGTTGCGGCTTAGGGGGTTAGCGAACCCAGCCCGTGAGGCGCTGAGCACCTTGCGGGGCGCGCCGGCCCTGACCGCGGCCCGGGTCGGTGCGCTCGAGCGCGGCGGCCGCGGCACGCACGAGCCAGGCGTTGACCGACAGCCCTTCTCTCGCCGCGGCGCCCTCGATCCTGGATTTCATCTGATCGGGCATCCGCAGGTTGATCCGCGACATCCCGCCGTCCTCGCGTTCGGCCGCCTCGGCCGCGCCCACCGCCTCGGCTGAGTCGTCCGGGTCGTGGCCGCCACCGGAGGGGACCTGCGGTGGGAGCGTGACGACGAATTCCGGGTCTCGTCCGCGCAGCCGCAGCTCGACCGAGCCAGGCGCGAGCTCACAGGTGATCTCCTCCGCGGCCACCGCCAGCACGTCCTGCAGGGTCAGGCGGACCGTCGCATCCAGCGGAGCGAAGAGCCGCTCGGCGAGCGCCCGCGCCTCGTCGCCGCCGGCCTCGGCGGTCACGGCGAGCTGGTGCTGAATGTTTTCCACGTACGGTCTCAGGTCCATGGCACAATGTTGGCACCATAGTGACACTAAGTCAAGTTCTGATGGCGCCATCACGGAGCCGCATTGGCACCACGTGCGCGTGGCAGCGGTTAGCGGCCCCGCCCGCCGCCGGCCTCGGCCTCGACCGCGGCGGCGAACTCGGCCATCGAGGCGAACTCGGCATCAGGCCTGACGTCGACCTGGCGAGCCTGGCCCGGCGGCCCCGCCCTGACGGCCGCGGTGGCGATCGATCCACACCGTCCGCAGACCGGCTCGCTGGGCAGGAACGTGATCGTGGTACAGGCTCTGGGCGACATGCAGGAGCCTGCCCTCGCCGACGCCGAGCCTGCGCGCCTCGTCGATCAGCGCGGCGAAGTTGCGCGGCGACGGCTTGTAGGAGCCGATGTCCTGGGCGGTCAGGACGCTGGTGAACGCCGCGCCGAGCTTTGGCAGCGTGCCGGCGAGGGAAGCGCGGTCGACGTTGGACAAGATGATCAGCTTGAATCTCCTGCCGAGCGAGGTCAGTGCGCCCGGCGTGTCCTCGAAGGCCGGCCAGTCGGGCACCGAGGTTGCCAGCGCCGCGGCGTCCTGCTCGCTGACCTCGGCGCCGAGTTCCGCGCCGATCGACGCGAACGTGCGCGCCAGAATGGCTGGGTACAGGTCGGCGGGATGCTCGGCCTGGGCGGCGGCCTCATTCCTGGCGAACGCGCTCAGCAACTGCTGGCCGTCGGCGTCCAGGCCTCGGCTCCGGGCCCACGGGGCGAGAATGCCGGAAATGCCGGTATCCCAGTCGATCAGGGTGCCGTAGCAGTCGAAGCTCAGCGCCTCGAAGCCGGTGAATCTCATGGACACGCTCCCCTGGGCCATGACCGTCGGCTCTCTCCGGCCGGGGAGAAGCCAAAGTCGGCGAGGTCTGTCAGATAACGTTTTCGATGTGAAACGATATTTACCGAACCAATGATTGCGCCATCCGAGCCTTGTGAGAGGCAATGCCAGGATCACCGACAGCGGGCCAGGAGGTCGCCGCGGCCTTCGCCGAGCTCGCGGAGACCCTGGCCTGTGACGTGGACATCGACACCTACCTGACCGCCATGTGCCGTCACTGCGTGCACCTGATCGCGGTGGAGAGTGCCGCCATCGTCTACGCGACCGGGCCAGGTGACTCTGCGCTGGGCATCGCCGCGTCGGACGCGCGCGGCCGCGCGCTGGCCCTCGGTGTGCCGGGCGGGTCTGCCTACCTGGTGGCGGGCGACGACCCGTGGGCCGACTGCATCAATTCTGGCCAGCTGATGGCGATCGCCGATCTGGCGGCGAAGCGAGCCCACTGGCCGTGGTTCGCCACGGTGGCCGTCCGGGTCGGATTCAGCTCGGCCACGCTGATTCCGGTTAACTCCCATGGGGTCACGATCGGCGCCCTCGCGCTGCTTGGCCCCACCGCACCGGACGTGGCCGGCATCATGCTGGCCTTGTCGCTTGCCGACGCCGCAGCGGCAGGCCTCGCCCTCAACGGCGAGCACCGGCGGCAGCGGACGGCGATTTCGCAGCTGCAGAACGCCCTCACCAGCCGCGTCCTGATCGAGCAGGCGAAGGGGATACTCGCCGAGCGCTGGCAGGTCGCACCTGACGAGGCATTCGGCGAGTTGCGGCGCCAGGCCCGCGCAGGTCACCGGCCGCTGTCGGAGTATGCCCGCGCAGTCATCGACGGGACCCTCAACCTTGCCCGTCCAGAACCTGCGAATCTGACATAACCACCGAGGCGGGCGACAACCAGGGCGGTCTGTCCGAAGCTGCCAGTTACGGCGTCGTCGCGATCGCAGCTTCCGCCGGGGGCCTCCAGGCGCTGATCATGGTCGTCGGGCACTTGCCCCAGGAGTTCCCCGTTCCCGTGCTGGTCGTGCAGCATCTCGATCCTCGCCATGAGACGGTTCTGGCCGAGATCCTGGGGCGCCGCGCGAGCCTATCGGTGAAGCTCGCCGAGCACGGCGAGCTGGCCAAGCCCGGTGTGGTCTACATTGCCCCGCCCGACCGGCACTTGCTCGTCGAGGAGAACGGGCGCCTGGCGCTCACGGTCAGTGAGCTCGTCCACTTCGTGCGGCCGTCGGCTGACCTGTTGTTCGAGTCCGTCGCCGGCTCCTACGGTGCCAGCTCGATCGCGTGCGTGCTGACCGGGTCGGGGACCGACGGCGCCATGGGCGTCAGCGCCGTGAAGGCACGCGGCGGCACGGTCCTGGTCCAGGACCCCGCGAAGTCGGAGTTCAGCGGTATGCCAGAGGCTGCCGTAGCGACCGGAGCGGTAGATTTCATCCTGGGGCTCGACGAGATTGCGCAGGTGATCGTCGGCCTGGTTAGCGCGGGGAGGCAAGAGTGAACAACGCCCCTGACGTCGCAGCCGAGCAGGACGGCCAAGATTTCGATGAGCTGCTGACCTTTATCCGCGACTCGCGCGGGTTCGATTTCAGCAGCTACAAGCGCTCGACGCTGACGCGCCGAATCCGCAAGCGGATGCAAGACGCCCATGTCAGTAGTTATATCGATTACCGGGATCGCTTGGAAACGGACGCAGACGAGTACAACATTCTGTTCAATACGATTCTGATCAATGTGACCGGATTCTTCCGTGATCCGGAAGTCTGGACCTTTCTCCAGCGCGAGGTCATGCCTGAGCTTGTCGCCACGCTCGATCCCGGCGAGGAGATCCGGGTCTGGAGCGCCGGGTGCTCGAGCGGCGAGGAGGCCTACACGCTCGCGATGGTCTTCGCCGAGATACTCGGCCTGGACGAGTGCGTGGAGCGGGTCAAGATCTACGGGACCGATATCGACGAGGAAGCGCTCAGGGACGCGCGCGCGGGCCTCTACCCGGCCAAGGCGCTCGAACAGGTCCCCGCTCAACTGCGCGACAAGTACTTCGAGCCCAACGGCGGCCAGTTCGCCGTGCGGCCGGATCTGCGCAAGCGGATGATCTTCGGGCGGCACGACGTCACCAGGGACGCCCCGATCTCGCGCCTGCACCTGCTGGTCTGCCGTAACACGGTGATGTACTTCAACGTGGAGGCGCAATCTCAGATCGTCGAGCGATTTCACTTCGCGCTGCGCGACGAAGGCTTCCTGTTCCTCGGCAAGGCGGAGATGCTGCTGACCGCGGGCGACAGTTTCGAGACCTATTCGATCCGGCAGCGCATCTTCCGGCGGCGCACCGTCGACGTCGTCTCGCCGCGCTTGATCGCGCCGATCAGGCTCGACCTCTATTCGGGACCAGAGCCTCGGGAGGTGTCGCGGCGGCGTCAGCTGCGGGACATGGTGCTAGATTCCACGCCCAGCGCGATCATTGTGCTGAGCCCCGAGGGAACCATCGTCATGATCAACGGCATGGCCCGCACCCAGTTCGGCCTGACCGCGCACGACCTCGGCCGGCAGTTCAGCGAGCTGGAGATCTCCTACCGGCCGATCGAGCTTCGCTCGATGATCGACCAGGCCCAGGCCGAGCACCGCTTCCTGCGCGCCAGCGCGGTCGAGCGGCGGATCAGCGGCGACGAGACGCAGTACTTCGATGTCCTCATCCAGCCGCAGTCACGCAGGGACGGGATCGTTGACGGTGTCTCGGTGACCTTCACCGACACGACGGCGCTGACCCGGCTTCAGCATGAGGTGAAGCAGGTCAGGGTGGATCTGGAGACCGCCTACGAGGAACTCCAGTCCACCAACGAGGAACTCGAGACGACCAACGAGGAACTCCAGTCGAGCATCGAGGAACTCGAGACCACCAACGAAGAACTCCAGTCCACCAACGAGGAACTCGAGACCACCAACGAGGAACTCCAGTCCACCAACGAGGAACTCGAGACGATCAACGAAGAACTGCGAATCCGCACCGGCGAAGTCGATGAGGCGCGTTCCTTCCTAGAAGGCGTCATGTCATCCGTCGCGGCGACGGTGGTGGTGCTCGACAGCGACCTCAGGGTCCGGACCTGGAACAGCGGCGCCGAGGAGCTCTGGGGCCTTCGAGCCGGCGAGGTAGCCGGCCAGCCGTTCTTCGGTCTCGACTTCGGCCTGCCGGCGAACCTGATCCGCGGCACGATCACCGAGTGCATGGCGGCCAGTGGTGGGTCGCAGCAGGTGGAGGTAGTCGCCGTGAACCGGCGGGGCCGCACGATTAGGTGCGCGATCTCGTGCTCGTCGCTGGGCAAAGCCGGCAATGGTGTCGTGCTGCTGATGGAGGAACGCCCGCCGGACGAGCACGAGACGTCGCCCAACGGGGAGCCGGCATGACCAGCGGACACTCAATGTCGAGGCCGGAACCCCGGGCCGCGGCAGGAGCACCTGATGACACCCGGTCGGCCGCGCTCCGGAGCCGCATGAACCTGGCCCGCGACCGCGCCGTGCGGGCTGGCCAGATCGCGCTGCAGCAGGAGGCCCTGGCGGAGACGGACGTTGCTGCCTTGCGCGGACTGCACCAGCGGATGGTTGCGGTCCATCGGCGGGCGCAACAGCGTCACCTCGTCACCGTGCGCCTGTACGCCGCGATGCTGGCCCAGCTCGAGACCGCTCGCCAGGCGGCCGGGCGCCGCCGCCGCGGCGCGTTGTGCCTGACGTCGGCGACCGCAGATCTCACCGGAGCGACCGGGGCCATCATCGGCCTGTTCGACTCCCGCCAGGACGAGGCGCTCGTTCTGGCCTCGGACGCGACGGCACGACGGGCGCACGACCTTGAGTTCGTGATCGGGGAGGGACCCGCGACCGACGCGGTCCGCACGCGATCGATGGTCGTGGCGTCAGGGAGCCAACTGGTCGGGCGCTGGCAGTTGTACGGCCCGGCGGCAACCGCGCTCGAAGTCCATGCCGTCGCCGCTGCCCCGCTGCTGGCGGGCGCTGCCTGTCTCGGCACCCTAACGGTGCTGAATCCCGGGCGGCCTGCCGCCGGGCCGGCCATCGACCTGGTTGGCGAGGCGCTCGCGTACTCCCTGCTCGACAGGGACCAGCGGGGCTGCGCCGGCCTCCTCGATGCGGGGTGCGATCATCGGGCGGCGGTCAACCAGGCGGCCGGCTTGATCTCGGCGCGGATCGGCTGCTCGGTCAGCGACGCCCTGGCACTGATCAGGGCCAGAGCCTTCGCGGCGGGTAACGACGCCCGCGCGGTGGCGGAGGGCATCCTGAGCGGCGAAGTGAGCCTGGTGTAGCCCGCCAGTCGCCCGCGAGTAGCCCGCCAGGTGCCCGCTAGCGCCGATCTGCGTCCTTAGTCGCTCAAGCCCGGATGGACCACGTCGACCGTCAGCAGGTGCACCGACTTCGAGCAAGCCGGCGCCGAGTACTGGACGTAGATCGGCGTGGTCTGGTTGGGCGGATAGACCTGCAGGTAGGTTGCGTTGACCAGGTCGCATCGCGCTGCCGGGTAATTCTGCGCGTTCACGATCCGCAACAGCGCGCTGGCCTGCGCTCCCGGGCCGAGCGTCACGAGGCGGCGCGGGGTGGCCGGGTTCTCCGTCGCGGCCAGGCCGATCTGGGTCACCGGGCTTCCGGCGGCTAGCGACACCCCCGGGTAGCCGTAGAGCGTGCAGGTCACAGCGGAGATGTTGGTGAAGACGATCGGCACATAGGTACTGCCGGCCGCTCCCTGCCCGCGCCCGGTCTTGGCCTGCAGCGCGCTGGTCGAGCAGGGCGGCGGCTGCTGCGCGGCCGGCGGCGAGGTAGCCGGAGCCGGGCTGCTCGGCGAGGGGTCGCTGGCCGGAGCGCTACCTGTGGCGGTTCCCGGACTGCTGGGGGAGGCGACGCTGGGGCTCGGCGGGGCCGGTGGCGTCGGCGACGAGCAAGCCGTGACCAGCGCGACAGCGGGCAGAAGCCCGGCGATCACGAACGCTCGCACGGCCGACTGGAGGGATGTGGCCATCGGGGATCCTTACCTGCCGTTGGATGACTAACTGATGGCTATGACGCCGACAGGGCCGTGCTGGTTGTGCCCGGTTAGCACCGACAATGACACATCCGCACTATTATCCGCAGCCGTTGCCTGGCACGGCGTAGCCGGGGACCGACGGCCATCTGATCCCGAGGATGACCGACTCCTCTTCGGCGAGCCAGGAGTGGTCGACGCCGTGGAACACCACGTAGTCGCCGCGCTCGGCCAAAACGACGCGGCGCCCGGGGAACTCGAGCCTGAACCTCCCGCTGACCAGGACGATCAGCGCCGTCCTCGTCTCGCCGGTGACCCACTCGAGGCGGCGGTCGCCACTCGGATGAACCCCCCACTTGATCTCGACATCGTCGCTATGCCTGACATCTCCCGGCGGCATGAAGTGGCCGAGAATCCAGCCGCGGTTAGCGGGAGCGTCGGCGGGCGCCGACCCGACGTAGATTGTGCCAGCCATAGGCCTGAACGCTAGCGGCACCGGTGCCGGGCCCGCCGGGATAAGTTGGTCTGGCCATGGCTGCCATCGCCTCGATCTGCGTGTTCTGCGGCTCGTCCACGCCGCCCGACCCCCGCTACGCCGACGCCGCGAGAGCGCTGGGGACCTTGCTGGCCGACCGCGGGATCGGCCTGGTCTACGGCGGCGGGAGCGTGGGTCTGATGGGGGAGATAGCCGACGCGGCCCTGGCCGCCGGCGGCCGGGTCGTGGGCGTCATCCCCACCGGGCTGTTCAGCAAGGAGATCGCGCACTCCGCGCTCACCGAACTGCATGAGGTCGGTTCGATGCACGAGCGCAAGCGGCTCATGTACGACCTGTCGGACGGGTTCGTCGCGCTGCCCGGCGGCCTCGGGACGCTCGAGGAGCTGGCCGAGGTGACGACGTGGTCGCAGCTCGGCCTGCATGCCAAGCCGGTTGTCCTGCTGGACGTCGAGGGATTCTGGGACCCGCTGGTCGCTCAGCTCGACCGCATGGTTGCGGTCGGCTTGCTGAAGCCGTCCAACCGCGAGCTGATCCAGCGCGCCGACAGCCCGGCCGGCGCGGTCGCGACGCTGGCCGCCGCTCACCCGCCGCGAGAGGCGAAGTGGATAACTCCTGGCGAGAGATGACTTATCACCGATAAGGGAAGCCTTAATCCGCAGTCGCGGTCTGCCCGGGACCCAACTACAGTCAGATGGGGCGGAGCGTCCGGAGATGCCGGGGAGGTGAGCCGGGTGGTCAGCTCGGAGATGGGCCGGGACGCTGGCGGCGAGGCGCGTCAGGACGCGCCAGCCGAAGCCAGCCAGGAGCAGGACGAGGCCGTCGAGGTGCTGCGCGAGGTGTGGAGCGCCAGCGGACAGACCAGCGCGGACCTCGACGATCTCTTCGGTACGGCCAGGTCCTGCAAGAACATGCAGGCGGTCGGATTCGACGCGCTCGCGGCCGAGAGCGGCGACCTGCGCGGAGCCTGGCGCGCCACGCTCGAGCGCGAGGGCAAGCTGAGCACGGAGCAGGGGAGCGTCAGGGACCTAGTGCTTGGCTCGGCCGAGCCCGGCGACCGGTAACCGGGCGAGAGCGCTGAATGGACCACCCGGAAACCGTTGCTGAGCTGACTGGAGCCCTCCGCCAGGGCGGTTACCTGGCAGATCGGGGACTGGCGACCGCGCTGTTCGTCGCGATCAGGCTGCACCGGCCCGTGCTGCTCGAGGGCGAGGTTGGCGTCGGCAAGACCGAGGTGGCCAAGGTCCTCGCCGCGGTCTTCGGCAAGCGGCTGATCCGGCTGCAGTGCTACGAGGGCATCGACACCAGTCAGGCGCTGTACGAGTGGGACTACGCCAGGCAAATGCTGCACATCAGGGCGCTGTCTGAGCAGCAGATCGCTGACCCCGACGCCGTGGACAAGCTGTTTGGCCCGAAGTTCCTGCTGGAGCGACCGCTGCTGGAGGCGGTCAGAGCAGGGGACAGCGCCGTCCTGCTGATCGACGAGGTGGACCGCGCCGACGATGAGTTCGAGGCGTTCCTGCTCGAAGTGCTCTCCGATTTCCAGCTCAGCATCCCGGAAATCGGCACGATCAAGGCGGAGAGCCCGCCGCTGGTGATACTGACCTCGAACCGGACCAGGGAGCTGCACGACGCGCTGAAGCGGCGCTGTATGTACCACTGGATCGGTTACCCGCCTGCCGAGCGCGAGGTGGAGATCGTGCTGCTCAGGGAGCCGGGAGTCGGCGAGGCGCTGACCCGCAAGGTGGTCGCCGCCGTGCACCGGCTGCGTGAACTTGACCTCGCCAAGCCGCCAGGCGTGGCCGAGACGATCGACTGGGCCCGCACGCTCAGCTTCCTCGGCGAGACCGACCTCAATGCCTCGGTGGCCAGCGACACGCTCGGCGCGGTCGTCAAGGAACGCGACGACCTCGACCTGGTGCGGGACAACCTCGCGGACATCACGTCCGGTGCCTGAGCACGCGCCGCTCGTCGGCCTGCTCGTGGGGTTCGGGCGCGAGCTCCGCTCGGCCGGGATGGCCGTCGGCTCGGGCGACATCATGACCTACGCCACGGCGATGACCGAGCTCGACCCGTCCGACCTGGTCGACCTGTACTGGGCCGGCCGGACGGTCTTGATCGCCAAGCGGGACGACATCGCGGTTTACGACCGGGTGTTCCGGCGGTTCTTCCTGGCAGCCGACGACCCGCTGGCCGAGGTGCTGCGGCTGAACACCGAGGCGGCGGCGCAGACCGCGCAGGCGACGCTCGTGGTGCCCGCCACCGACCCGGCATCGGAGGAGGAACAGGGCGAGCAGGCCATGCTCGGGCTGATGGCATCGGACGCCGAGGCACTCAGGCACCGGTCGTTCGCGGTCTGCACTCCCGAGGAACTCGCGGCCGTGCGGCGGATCATGGCCAGGATCCGGCTGACTCCGCCGCGGCGGCGCACGAGGCGGACCGCCCCGGCTCGCGATGGATCCGCACTAGACCTGCGGCGTATGGTCCGCGAGTCGATGCGGATGCATGGTGAGCCCGCCGAGCTGTACTGGCGGGCGCGCAAGGCCCGGCTGCGGCCCCTGATCCTGATCCTCGACGTCTCGGGTTCGATGGCGGACTACTCGCGCAACCTGCTTCAGTTCGCCTATTCGGCCAAGCGCGCCGCGACCAAGGTCGAGGTGTTCTGCTTCGGCACCCGACTGACGAGGGTAACCAGGGAACTCGATCACCGCAGGCCGGACGACGCGCTGGAGCGCGCGGCCCAGACCGTATTCGACTGGGAGGGCGGCACCAGGATCGGCAGCTCGCTGGACTCGTTCGTGCGCGACTGGGGCCGCCGCGGCCTGTGCCGCGGCGGCATCGTGGTGATCTGCTCGGACGGCCTCGACCGGGGCGATCCTGCCGTCCTGTCCGCGGCGATGGAGCGGCTGGCCAGGCTGAGCCACCGGATCGTGTGGATGAACCCGCACAAGGGCACGGACCAGACGTTCAGGCCGAGCACGCTCGGCATGATGGTCGCCGCACCGCATGTGGACTTGCTGCTGTCGGGTCACGACCTGAGCAGCCTGGAGGAACTGGCGGCACTCCTCCCTACACTGAACTAGCCGAGCATTCAGGAGCGTCGTCGTGAGATGGAGCGTGGGCATCCAGGCCGAGGGTGACCGGGTGCTGTCCCGCGAGGAGATCGTGGAACTCGCGGACGCGGTCGCGGCCTTCGACGGCATCGCCACCGGCATCGGGACCAGCCGTTACGGCGCCCAGCTGGTCGTCCTGGCAGACAGCCGCGACGAGGCGATCGAGAAGGGCAAGGACCGGTTCACGCAGGCCGCCGCACAGGCCGGGCTGCCCGAGGGCCCGATCGTCCGCGCCGAGGCGATCAGCGAGACCGAAGACGAGGCCGGGGACGAAGCCGAGGCCGAGGAGAGGGCGGGGCCGGGGACGAGGCTGGGGAGTCATGATCAGGCTGGGCTCTGCCGCCGGGTATCCGTTCGAGGGCCCTCGACTGCTCGCGGGGTGGACGCCCCCTGCGCTGTCGGCCGTCTTCGCGATCCTGTACCGCCCGGATCCCGACGGCAAGCCGGGCCGGTATGCCGTCAGCTACGTCGGCCACAGCGACGACCTGTCCGCCGAGCGCTTCCCGTTCCGGCACCCGGCCGCAGCCTGCTGGGTGCGCCGAGCCGGCGACAAGTGGAAGGTCCACATCGCGACGTTCGAGGTGCCAGGCGGCGGGCGACCGCACCGCGAGCAGATCACCCGCGAGCTGGTCGCGGTCTACCGGCCCGGTTGCAACTCCCAGCAGTACGACCAGGCGTGGAAGGACGAGTGGATCGGCGATTACACGGCCCCCACGACAAGCTCGGTCACCCGCCGCGGGCCAGACAAGGCCTGACCCGTGATCATGGCCAGGCGGTGAAGCTGGATATGCCCGAGCGCCGCCGAATGCGTTCCCGATCGGTGAGGGTGAGGCCAGCAACAAGTGCTGTGAGCACGAATACCAACGCGATGAGGGGTGTGTACAGGGGATATTTCCAGATGCCCTGGCCAGCGGACAGGTCATGCAAGAGATACGGGTTGCCGGGCTCGTAGATGACCTTGATCTGATCACCGGCCTTCACGACATCAGCGGATTCCGGAGCAGTGAAGTAGACAGTCTGGCCGCTAACTCTGAACCTTGCGACCGCGATGTAAGTGCGGGAACCGCCATGCCATTCCGGGTACACCTGGGTGACCGTTGCGCTGGTCTTTGGCCAGCCAGGCATCGGATTGGTGTCCTCGAGTAGGCGGAGACCGTGGGCGAATCCAGTCAGCAACACCAGCCCGGTGATCACTGAGACCGCCACCAAGCCCACACGGGCCGCCCTGAGGACGATCCTCGGATCCCGGTTGCGCGGCGCGATGCCGTAATCGGCAAACGGGTAGGCCTGGGTCAGGCCTGACGAACGTCGTCCTGCCGAGCGCGCCCTGTAAAGCAGCAGGCTCAGTCCGAGGGATATCACGAGGAAGCCGAACGTGAATACGCTCGCCTCGGCCGGATGAAACGGCGGCGCTGAGCACGCCAGAAGATAGAACACAACTGCGGCCAGCATGATGGCAGCCGAGAGCTGAAATATCAGTACGATGCGAGTGGTGCCCAAGGAACCTCTGCCTGTCGATGCAGAGACAGTGGTAGCACAAGCCGACTGGGTTCCGCCCGGTGTTTCCTGATTTGTGTTACACGGTCCCCACGACAAGCTCGATCACCCGCCGCGGGCCGGACAAGGCATGACCGCTAGGGAAAGCGGGCGACGCCCCTGCGGAATGCCGCGTCCTTGACCGGCTTGCCCTCCAGGCTCCACGAATTCTTCCTGTTAATGTCGAACCAGATCAGTCCGATCAGATGCCACTGCCGCACTCCCGCGAACAGATTGGCCATCTGCCTGGTCACGTGGGCCCCGTCGCCCACTCCGGTCTCGGCTAGGTAGATCGGCTTGCTCGTCACGCGCCGGATATCGCGCAGCTGGTAGCCGAAGACGCCGCGGAACGTCTGGCCCGCGCCGACGTAGCCGTCGATGCCGATCCAGTCGACGTACTTGTCGCCCGGATACCACTCGCCGGCCGGGTAGGCAGTCTTGCCCGGTTGGTACTGCGAGTACTGATGGGTGGGGTCCCAGGACCAGATCACGTTCCTGACCCGTTCCGCCGCGAAGATGCCATGGACGTGGCGCCAGGCCGCTTTAAAGACCTGCGGCGTCGTATCGGGCAGGCCCCACGGATACCACCAGCCGTTCATCTCGTGCCCGAACGACAGCATGACGTCGCAGTGGAACGCCCTGACCTGCCTGGCGTAGCTCCTGATGTCGCTGTCGTAGGTGCCGGCTGCCACCTGCGCCATGGTGACTCGGCGCGGGTTGAGCTGGATCAGCGGCAGTCCGCCAAGGTTGACGATTTGCTGCGCCTCCGCGCTGGAGAAGGCGCCGGGGAACCGGCTGTAGACCTCGACGACGCGCAGGTGCGCGCCCGTGGCCCGGCGGAACGAGGCCACGTTCGCCGCGACGTTGCCGCTGGTGGCGATCCCTGCGAACGGCTCGGGGATCCTGCCCGCGCACGGGCCGGTTCACGTGCGGCAACGGCTTGCTGCGATCTGATTGCGGTGAGGACGACGGGGAAGCGATCTCGGCCGCGTCGCGGCGGGCGCCGACGCGCAAGCGCTCGCCGCCAAGGGGACGAAGACGAGCAAAACACCGGCGAGCGCCACGAAGTAACCGATCGCGACCGCATGGCCATGCCAGTCACCCGCGACCTCCGGGGTCGCCCGGTCGTTGCCCGGCTCGTCAGGTGTCTTCTTAGAAAGCCGACAGGTTCTTCTTGTAGACGCAGATCCTACAGCCTTGTATGATCCCGAGCCGGTAGTCGTTCTTGGCGTTGGCATCGAACCACACCAGCCCCACAGATGGTTGGACTCATCCCGGTGAACAAGTTCGCGATCTGCGGCTGGCGTTCCGACCGGTGGGCGACGCCGGTCTCGGCCAGGTAGACCGGCTTGTCCAGGGCGAACTGCTTGATGTTGCTGCAGCTGGTAAGCCGAAGATCTCGTCGAAGGTCTGGGCGTGGCCATTGTGGTCGTAGCCGAGGTAACCGTCCAGGCCGATCCAGTCGACGTACTTGTCACCCGGGTACCACTTCCTCGCCGGCGTCCCGATCTTCCCCGCGGCCAACTGCTGTACTGGTGCGACGGATCGCAGGACCAGATGACATTCGTGGCGCCCTCTGCTCGTGAAGATATTATGGACATGCCGCCAGCGGCCTTGAAGTCCGCCGAACGTCGCTGGTTTCGGTCCACGGTGCTCCCCAGTGGATACCACCAGCCGTTCATCTCATGGCCGAGTGAAAGCACGACGCAGTACTTGAAGTCCCGCACGGCGTCCGCATATGTGGTGATTTCCTGGTCGTAATAGCCAGTGGATATACGCTGTATCACCTTCGGATCAAGCTTCCCAGGATTCAGCTGGATGAGCGGCAGCGCATGGAGTTGCACCGCATGGAGCGCACCTCCTACGTCGAAGACCCCGGGGAATGAGTTATAGAACTCCAGAGAGCCGGCCGAGGCGCCCGTGACTCGAATTTGTGAATTCCTGATAGGTCGTCAGGCTAAATTGCGCGGACTGATTAGCGACAGCAATCCCGGCAAACCGCGTCATCTTCGTCATGCACGTCGCCGCATTCTGGACTGGCATCCCGGACGGTGCCAGGCCAGGGATGGGGGTGAACTTGGGCAGCACTGTGTGATGGGTGCCGACCAGGATTCCGCCGACCGTCGCGGCCACCACGAACGGCATCGCGAAAGCAGCCAGGACCTTGCCGATCACCCGCACGCACCGCCCGACTGGCTCGGATCGCCCGTGTTTCCCGCCTCGCTCTGCGTGGTCTGCACGCCGCTCGGTCCCGCGAGCCAGACCGTCACCTGGTTCGGGCTCACGCCGAGGGGCGGCAGTCGCTGGAAATTGGCCTTTACTAGCGCTTTACGGACGGGCCCGTTGGCGGCACTGTACTTTGCCACCAGCACGACGACCGAGACGCAGCGGTCGCTGATCTTCTGCTGCGCCTGATCGATCGTGGATTTATACACCCTGATCCACCGGTACTGCGGGATCATCGGGAGGTAGTACTGGTCCGTGGTGGACGTGGTGCTCTCGTCGAGCACATACGTCCCTTTGAGCCAATGCTTCCCAACGACGCTCAGCACCGTGCTTGCGACGTCGGCGCCAGGACCGCGGAACTGGACGCGCTCCACCCGGCCGACGATCAGCATCGTGATGACCGTGATGACCGCGGCCGTAGTGGCGACGACCTTGCCCCAGTGCCGCTGCCAGCCCAGCCACTGACGCCAGGCGCCCAGCGCGTAACCGGCCGCGAGCGCCGCGAATGGCAGCCCGAAGCCCATATTCTCGTCCAGCGAGGTCAGCTCGTGGACCGGGCCTGCTCGATCGGGGCGAGCAGCGCGGCCAGGACCAGCAGGCAGAGGAAGGCGATGGCGGTGGTCGGCATCTTCTTGACCACGCTCGCCCAGACGCCCGCGATCGCGATCAGCACGATCAGCCCGGTCAACAGGCGCGCGTGCGCGAGAACGCTCATCGACGAACTTGGCACCCCGGATGCAAGCCGAGGCGTACAGCGTATTCGAGAGCACGCCGGTGGCCAGGTCGTCGCCGCCGAGGATAAGGATTCCCAGGTCGAGACCGCCGTGGTCGACCGCGACCGAGACGGCGAGGAGAACGACTGGAACGCCGGCCCTTGCTCCAGCCGTACAACATGACCGTGCCGACGATGACCGGGTCGAAGGCGGGGTCGGGTACTTAGTCGCGTTGGCGGCCGCTAGCGCGATCGGGCAGAGCAATAGCCACCGGACGGCGCCGTCGCGCATCCTGACCGCCGCGTAGAGCGCGAGCACGAGCAGGAACAGGGCCATCGGGTCGAACGTCGCGGCGGCGCCGAGGTGCACGACGATGCCGCAGACCGCGAACAGGAGGGCCGCGAGCACGCCGCAGATCCGGCCGAACAGCCGGTCGCCGATCAGGTAAACGATGGCTGGTCGCCGCGAGCATGAACACCAGCGACAGCAGACGCGCAGCGAACAGGCCGCCGGAGGAGCCGCGCCGAATCCGGGAATCGAGCGTGGCGGCGATCGGCGGGTAAAGCACGGGCAGGCCAGGGAACTGGTTTGCAAATGCCGGCAGGTGTGACCAGCCTTGATGGGCCGCGCTCAGGTACGCGGCCTCGTCGGTGAACGCGGCGGTGCGCCACATCCACGGCAGTGTCAGCGTGGCCTGGGCGGCCAGGATTGACCACAGCGCCCAGGATTCTTCAAACCGCTCCCTCACGAAGTGAGTGCCCCTCAAGCCGCCGCTTCGCCGGAGGCCAACGCCCCGGCGGCGGCCTCTGCGCTGGTACCCGGGCTATACACGAGTTCGGCCCCATGCTGGCGCGTCGTCCAGCCCTGTTTGAGCAGCGTGATGGTGCCCCAGCTGCGCAGGATCCTGAGACAGGACCAGGCCGGCCCAGAGCGCGGATATCGGCCTGAGCAGCACCAGCAAGGCGCGGTCCGCCCGGGTCTCGTCGCTTCGCCGGAAGCACAACGTCCGCAGGCCGTTCGGGATCGATATGACAAGTAGCGAGATAGCGGTGCGCACCAGCACGGGCTCGCCGTGCGGCCAGGTCATGATCAGCACCCCGATCAGCGCGCAGGACGTCAGGAAGCCCTGGATCCCGACCACGGTGATCCACCAGCAGTAGGACAGGAGCGGACGGTATCTGATCCGCCAGAAGTTCCTGACCGCTCTGCCCCGCGCCCAGCGCAGCCGCTGGCGGAGATGGTGGCCCAGCTTCTCGGGCCACATGGTCAGCCCGAACGCGGTCAGTTGCTGCACCGACCGGCCCCGTTCGCTCCCGCACAAGGCGAGCAGCGAGTCGTCACCTAGGATCACGCGGCGGCCGAAGAACGTCTCGTCCCGGTAGACCGGCAGGAACTCGCGGATCAGCGGCGCCCGGTACAGAGCGAAGGGCCCTCGGTTGGTGTACATGTCGCCTGCTACCGACCAAGCGGCGCCGATCACCGCCTGGGCGTACATCTGGAGGGAGTTCTGCAGCCTGGTCAGGAAGTTCACGTTGGCGTTGAAGCCCATCTCGATCCCGGCAACCGACATCACCTTACGGTTCTGGAACGGCTTCAGGCCCTCCTCAATCGCGCGGAGTTCCAGCGTGGTATCCGAGTCGACGGTGACGAAAATGTCAGTCTCGGGAACCCGCTCGAACACGTACGAGTGCGCACGCCGCTTGCCCTGGTTGTGCTGCCTCGTCCACCGGATCTCCGTGCCGTTCGACCACAGGCCCGTCCAGTACCCGGCCACCTGCGCGTAGTCGGTCTTCGATCCGTCGTCCACGACCCAGATCAGCTGCGGCGGCCTCGTCTGGTTCATCATCGAGAAGATTGACCGGTCAAGCAGCGCGGGATCCTCGTTGAATACGGGCACCGCGACCGTGACATGCAGGCTGTCCAGCATGGCACGCCCATCAGGCGACGTCACGACAGCCGGCTTGTCAAACCAGGACAGGACATAGCTGGTCGCACGGAACGCCACGCCGGGTGCGGCGCATACGAGCAATGCGAGAGATTGCCAGCCCAGGTGGTAGGAGATCCAGGCCGCCACGACGATGCTGGTCAGCAGCAGGCCCCTGGCTTCCTTGCGGTCGAAAATCACCCGCGGGATCTCGTACCGGTCTCTCAAGGCTCCCGGAGTGACTTCTCGCGGCGCCAGAAGAGCCGTACGACGACGACGAAGAGAACCGTAACTATCGCCGAGGCGGCGGCCGCGATCTCGATCCCAGTCACCACGGCTGGGTTCATGTGCGGTGTCCCTCCTGGTCGACGCTGGGCCCGGCCCGGCCATGTCGAGGAGCTTGCGGAGGCCGGCGGCCTGGTGATCGGTGCGGGGCGCGTGCCGGCCGGTTCCGCTATGCCCACCTGGCACCGGTTAGCCCTCCCTTCCGTCCTGCGTACCGCCTACGTCAGTGCTGGCCGCGTCCAACGGCGGCCAACGGCACGGCCTCGAAGCCTGGAGCTAGCGGTCGGGATTCTCGGGAGTCCCGAGAATCCGGAGCCGATCGGAAATCTCATGCATGTTACTGCATTGCCATCTATATCCGTGCATAGTTCCGGAGGCGAGCCTAGGCCCGCTGGTGGCGGGATCCCGGCGGAACACGACTCGCCTGCTCGTCGCCAAGCTCGGCATGGGCACACTCAATCGGTTGCTGATGGCCCGGAGCTAACTCAACCAACACGTTAACGTAGTGCCTAAGGCCAAAGAGCCCGGATAACAAGATTCGCGCGGCGCGTCGGCACCATGCCGCATCGCCCGGACGACGGCGAGGGGATAGGCCGGATTTCCTGACTTCCGACCGGAATTACCCGAGGTGAACTGACTACCGGTCAGGCGTGAAACCGACGGCGTCGAGCAGCCGCGAGCGGCGCCGGCCGGAGGCCGGGCGGGCGGGCTCGGCGACCGCGGGGGCCTCGGCGCGCGGCGTGACGTCGGCGACGATGTCCTCGGCCATCCCGTAGAGCAGCGGCAGCGCGCCTGCGACCACGCCGCCGGTCCGGTTGATGTGCTCCACGCCGGGTCCGATCAGCTTGGCGTGACCGAGGATCGCCGCAGCCGTGTCGAAGCTCTCCTCGAGATTCCCGGCGACCCGGTTCAGCAGCGATCCGGCCCAATACAAATACAGTGCGAGCCCGGCGACGAGCAGGACGATGTCGACGACGGTCAGGATGACCAGCGTGGTCATGACTTCACCTTTCCGAGCACACGGCCGAGGAAGAGGTGATGCTGCAGGCCCTCGGCGAGCACCGCCTCAACTCCGTCGGCGACCTGCGGGATGAGTACGGTGTCCGCGGTATTGGCCGCGGCCGCTTTGAGCGAGTCCCGCACGTCAACGACGCCGCGGTCGATGACCTTCACGAAATAGATCAGCAGGCTCAGCAGGGCGGCGACGGCAAGGACCACGACGAAGCCCACGATGATCACGCTGACCCAGAGCGTGTGTTCTGTCGAGGTCATAGCTAGGTTGTGCATCGCTACCCTCCCAGCCTGGCGCGACCGCGCTGCAGGCCGCCGATGATGATCGTGGCGTGCTCGATCGTCGTACGCAGCCCGCCGAGCGCGGCGGTGTTGTGCACGGCCTTGGTCAGCTGCGCGTTGATCAGCGGGGCTTCCTTGCCGATCGAGCGGGCGAGCATGAGGATCGGGACCACGAGCGCGACCACCACGAGAACGATCACGATGCCGATCACATAGCCGAGCGTCCAGCCGAATTTGCTGGTGGTGTTCCCGGCGGCCAGCGCCAGGAGGTGATGACTCATCCGTAGTCTCCTTCGCCCGTCAGACCGTCTCGCAGAAGTCCCTGACCGGCTTCAGGCTGGCGTTCACCGAAGTCAGCCGGTCGGGGACCGTGCTGGTTAGCTGAGCGACGGCAGTCACGCCGCCGGTGACCTGACGCAATGTCGCCAGGGTGGCTCTCAAATGAAATATGACGCGCAACAGCCCCACCGCGGTGATGCCGATTATCAGCGCGCTGATGATCAGGGTGACCCATGCAGCAGCAGGCATGACTCGTGCTCCTTTCCCGTTAGCCCGTTACCGGCTAACCCAGTAGCTTCGCGACGGAGCCCGCGTACCTGACCGCGCCGACGGACACCGCACCGACCGTGACGTCGGTCACGGCCAGCCCCTCGGGGACACACTCAAGCTCGCCGACCAGCGCGCCGCCGCCGGCCAGGATGTTGTCGGAGGCCGCCCTGATCCGCTCGAGCGCCGCGAGCACCCGGTTGAGTAGTGCGATCACGACCGGCAGGATCACGAGCAGCAGGACCGCGTTGCCAATCCACCACAAGACCATGGTCGCTTCTCCTTAGCTCGTGGCCTGATAAGGGACGAAGAACCGGCGGAAGACCCGCCGCAACGCCATCAGCGCGGCGCGCAGCCCGATGGCGAACCCGCCGGCCGGCGCCGCCGAGGCCTGCACCGCCTCGCCGCGCCCCGCTCCGGCGATCCTGCTGGCCATGTTCGCCGAGAAGTCGCGCATCAGCACCGCGGTGACGTCGGAGATCATGCCGCGTCCGTACTGGGCGGCGGCGCCGGAGAGCTGAAGATCCTGAGCGACGGCTACCTTGGTGCCGCGTCCCGCGCCCGTCAGGGTCGCCGACACGACCATGGCGGCCTGGCCCCTGCCGCGTTCCTCCGCGCCGGCGGCGTGGACCACGATGCGCTTGGCGGCCTCATCGCGCTCGGTGATCTCGGCGGTACCGGCGAACTGGAGCTTGACCGGCCCCATCCGGACCGCCACGGTGCCGCCGTACTTGTCCTCGCCCAGGTTCTCGGTCAGCTGGGCGCCCGGCAGGCACGCGGCGACCTGCGGGATGTCGCCGAAGAACTGCCAGACCTTCTCTATCGGCTCCGCGACCTCGAAATCGTTGTTGATTAGCATCGCGTCTCTTTCCTGGCGTAGGAAGCAGGGTTGGACTCGAACTCACTGCGGCAGCCAGCGCAGCAGAAGTAATACGTCACGCCCTCATGCTCCAGCGGCCGGCCCGCCGGCCGGCTTGGACGGTCATGCCGCAGACCGGATCGGCGGCATCGGCGGGCTGCTCGGCGGGCCGGGCCACCCGCGACTTCGCCGGCCGGGCGCCCGCCGCCCCCGTCCGGCGCT
The DNA here is from genome assembly GCA_963720595.1 of uncultured Actinomycetota bacterium. Lineage (GTDB taxonomy): Bacteria > Actinomycetota > Actinomycetes > Streptosporangiales > Streptosporangiaceae > Chersky-822. Next base: position 1,072,260 of record CAVRFY010000003.1, read on the forward strand.
TGGCTCCGGTCGTCCCCTCCCCGGCTGGAGCGCCAAGCTGGCCTGCGGCCCTGAGCTGAACGAGTTCGGCGAGGATGGCGACCGCTATCTCGACATGCGTGGTCTTGCCGAGGTCCAGGCCCGCGGGAACCCTGACCCGGTCGAGTTGCTCCCTGGCGACCCCGCGCTCGGCGAGGTAGCCGAGCACGCTCGCGCCGCGCTTGCGCGACCCGACCAGGCCGAGGTATGCGGGCCGGGCCGCGACCGCCTGCTCGATCGCCTCCTCGTCGCCGTGTCCTTGGGTGGCGATGACGACCATGGACTGCTCGCCTGCGTCGGCAGTCGTGAACTCCGTCCAGTCCAGTCGGTCGGCGCGCCAGCCGAGCCCGCGCGCCAGTTCGGCCAGAGCCAGTGCCATGGGCGAGCCGCCGACCACGACCAAATGCGGTGCGGGCACAACCGGCTCGATGTAGATCTCGAGCGCGCCCTCACTCTGGCAGGAGATCGGCACCACGGTCATGCCGGCCGGGATCGCGTCGCCGAACTTGTCCGTCGGCCCGAGCAGCACCAACCGCGGCACGCCCTCGGCGATGACCTCGCGCGCCTGCCTGATCACTGAGGGCTCGGCGCACGCTCCGCCGATCCACCCGTGCACCTCGCCGGATTCGGTGATGATCGCCCGTGAGCCCACCTGGCCCGACGACGGGCCCTGGCGCCAGACCACCGTCGCCAGTGCCACCGCCTCGCCGCGTCCGGCGAGCGCGGCCGCCTGTTCCATCACCTGCCAGCCATCCATGACCTGTCTCCCGGAGTCAGTCGTCCGCGCGCACCGGCGGTGCGCCGGAGACGTCCTTGCGCTGCGTGATTGCCTCCCAGACCCGGTCGGGCAGCAGCGGCATGTCGATGTTGCGCACGCCGGTGTCCGAGATCGCGTCCATCACCGCATTGACGAAGGCCGCGGGTCCGCCGACCGCCGCGCACTCGCCGATGCCCTTGGCACCGATCGGGTGGTGCGGGCTCGGCGTGACCACCTCGCTGTGCAACTCGAAGCCCGGCGTCTCCCACGCAGTCGGCAGCAGGTAGTCCATGTAGTTCGAGCCGACGCAGTTGCCCTCGGCGTCGAATGTGATGAACTGCATGTTCGCCATCGCGTAGGCCTCGGTCAGGCCGCCCATGATCTGGCCCTCGACGATCATCGGGTTGATCCGGACGCCGCAGTCGTCCACCGCCACCATGTTCAGCACGTCCCAGACCCCGGTCTCCGGGTCGACCTCGACCGTGACGATGTACACGGCGAACGGCCAGGTCAGGTTCGGCGGGTCGTAGTAGGCGGTGTTCTCGAGGCCGGGCTCCATGCCGTCAGGCATGTTGCTGTAGGCCGCCATCGCGCATTCCTGGATGGTCACGCCGCGGTCGGGCGCGCTGCGGACATAGAACCTGCCGAGTTCCCACTCGATGTCCTCCTCGGACACCTCGAGCAGGTGCGCGGCCAGCTTGCGCGCCTTGGCGCGGATCTTCCTCGACACCATCGACACCGCGGCCCCGGCGACCGGCGTGCTGCGGGAGGCGTAGGTGCCCATGCCGAAGGGAGCGGTGTCGGTGTCGCCCTCCTCGACCACCACGTCCTCGGCCGGCAGCCCGAGCTCATGGGCAACGATCTGCGCCCAGGTGGTCTCGTGCCCCTGGCCCTGGGACTTCGCCCCGGTCCGCAGGAGGGCCTTGCCGGTCATGTGCACCTTGAGTTCGGCCGAGTCGAACATCTTGATGCCGAGGATGTCGTACTCGCGGCTGTTGCCAGCGCCGAGCGGCTCGGTCATCGTCGAGATACCCAGGCCGAGCAGTTTGCCGCGCTTGCGTGCCTCGGCCTGCTGCCGCCTGAAGTCCTCGTAGCCGACCGCCTTGAGGCCGACGTCGAGACACTTGGCGTACTGGCCGGAGTCCGTGAGGAAGCCGAATGCGGTGCGGTAAGGGAACTGCTCGTCCCGCACGAAGTTCATCCGCCGGAACTCGGCCTGATCAAGGCCCAGGTCGGTCGCCGCGGCCTGCATCATGCGCTCCTGGAAGAACATCGCCTCCGTCACGCGGAACGAGCAGCGGTAGGCGACTCCGCCGGGAGCCTTGTTGCTGTACGTCCCGCGAGCCGTCAGGTGCCCGGCCGGAATGTCATAGGCGGCAAACGCCGAGTGCAGCAGGCCGATCTTGAATTTGCTCGGCTGGGCATCGGAGAAGAAAGCGCCATGGTCGGCGTCGGCGTGGATCCGGACGCCGAGGATCTTGCCGTCCTTGCGCAGCGCCATCTCGCTGTCCAGGTACATGTCCCGGGCGAAACCGGTCGAGATCAGGTTGCCCGACTTGTCCTCGATCCACTTCACCGGGACCTCGAGCAGGATCGAGGCCAGGATCGAGCACACGTACCCGGGGTAGACAGGAACCTTGTTGCCGAACCCGCCGCCGATGTCGGGGGAGACGATCCTGATCAGGTGCTCGGGCAACTCGGCGACCATCGCGACCGCTGCCCTGATGATGTGCGGCGCCTGCGTCGTCATGTAGACGGTGAGCTTCGAGGTGGCGCGGTTGAAGTCCGCGATCGACCCGCAGCACTCGATCGGCGACGGGTGCGAGCGCGGGTAGTGCAGCTTCAGCTTGGAGACCACGTCGGCCTGCTCGAAGGCGCGGTCGGTGCCGGCCTTGTCGCCGACCTCCCAGTTGTAGATGACGTTGTCCGGCTGGTTCTCCTTGTCGTCCCTGATCACCGGTGCGCCTTCGGCCACCGCCTGGACCGGGTTGACGATCACCGGCAGCGGCTCGTACTCGACGTCGATCGCCTCGCAGGCGTCCTTGGCGATGTACGGGTCGTCCGCGATCACGCAAGCGACTTCCTGGCCCTGGAAGCGAACCTTGTCGGTCGCAAGCACGGCCTGGGTGTCGTAGGACAGGGTCGGCATCCAGGCCAGGTTGCGGGTCGCCATCATCTCGCCCGTCAGCACCAGGCGGACGCCTGGAATATCCCAGGCCTTGCTCGTGTCGATCGACTTGATCCGCGCATGCGCGAGCGGGCTGCGGAGGATCTCCATGTGCAGCATGCCCGGCAGGGTGATGTCGTCGGTGTAGTTGCCCCTGCCCCTGATGAAACGGTCATCCTCGACTCGCTTGCGGCTCGAGCCCAGCCCGCCGATCTTGATCTCGTCTAGTGCCTGCGACACTGTCGTGACTCCCGTCCCTGTCTCAGCCGGCCGACTCTGCCGATACCGACTCTGGCGATACCGACTCTGCCGATGCCGAATCCGGCGACGCCGCCTCAGGCGGCCTGAGCTTGTCGGCTGCCCACAGCACCGACTTGACGATGTTCTGGTAACCGGTGCAGCGGCACAGATTGCCGGACAGCGCCCATCGCACGTCATCTTCGGTCGGGTCAGGGTTCTCGGCGAGCAGGGCCTTGGCGGTCATCATCATCCCCGGCGTGCAGAACCCGCACTGCAGCCCGTGCTCCTGCTTGAACCCCTCCTGGAGCGGATGCAACTCGCTTTGTCCCGACAGTCCCTCGACGGTCTCGATGCTGTGGCCGTCGACCTGGACCGCGAGCATGGTGCAGGACTTGACCGGGCGGCCGTCGACCAGCACGGTGCACGCGCCGCAGTTGGTCGTGTCGCAGCCCATGTGCGTACCGGTTAGCCCGACCCCACGCCTGATCAGGTGGGACAGCAGCAGCCGCGGCTCGACCTCGGCTATCTTCCGCTGACCGTTCACCGTGAACTTGATCCGGTTGACCGGGAAGTCGCCAGTGGCGTCCTCGCCGAGGTCGTCGTAGACGATCGTCATGTCAGGCCGCCCTTTCCGCGCTGCCACTTGGGTCGCCGCTCGCGCTGCCCGCGCCGTCGGCACTGCGGCTGAGAATCCGGACCACGAACGTGCGCACCATGTGCCGCTTGTACTCGGCGCTGCCGCGGTGGTCGGTCCTCGGCCTGGCGGCCGCTGCGGCGAGGTCCGCAGCCTGCGCGATCGACTCCGCCGTCAGCGCCTGGCCGACCAGCGCGCCGGCAGCTTCGGTGGCGCTGATGGTGGAGCCCCCCACCCCGGTCAGCGCGATCCCGGCCCTGGTTACCTTGCCGCCGGTGCTCTCGGTCGCGACCGCCACGCCCACGGTGGCGAAGTCACCGACTCGGCGCTCGAGCTTGAGGTAGCCGCCGGCGAGCGCGCCCTTCGGCGCCGGGATGACGGCCTCGATCGCGATCTCGTCCGGCGCGAGCGCGTTCTGGAACGGGCCGGTGACGAAGTCCGTGATCGAGATCGACCGGCTGCCGCCCGGCCCGCGGGCAATGATGTAGCCCCCAAGCGCGGTGACCACCGACGCCCAGTCGCCTTGCGGGTCGGCGTGGCAGAGCGAGCCGACCAGGGTTCCCCGGTTCCTGACGATCGGGTCGGCGATCAGCGGTGCCGCGGCCGCCATGACCGGCTGCTTGCTCTTGAGCAACGTGGAGCGTTCCAGGTCGGCGTGCCGGCACAGGGCGCCAACCCTGATCGTGCCGTCTGCGTCCTCCCGGTGGTAGTCCAGGCCGGGCAGGTTGTTGATGTCGACGATCAGCTCAGGGGAGGCGAAGCGCAGCTTCATCAGCGGCACCAGGCTCTGGCCGCCGGCCAGCACCTTCGCCTCGTCCCCGCCCTCGCGCAGCAGCGCGATCGCCTCGGCGATCGAGCGCGGTGCCTCGTAGCGGAACCGAGACGGATACATACGATCCTCCAGGTGTCCTTAGGTGGACGTGAACCGATGCCAAGCCGCACCCAGCACGAGCGAGCTGTTACCGCTCTGTGTCTGTATCCGCGACAGCGACGGGCAGCGTGTCCTCTTCCGGATTGGGTCGCGGCTCCTGGTGTGGTGGCCAGGGACCGGCGACCGGCTGGCCGGCGATCTTCAGGTAGTCGATGAGCTCGGGCCAGGCCCAGACGGTCGGGCTCTTGCCGGTCTTCGGTGCGTGCTCGATCAGCTCGTACAGGCGGGGATTACCGCTGCTGTGGCCGTCGGACTCGATCCGCATGGCGCGCTCCCGGCTCTGGACGGGCCGCAGGCACCCGTCAGCTGTGCTGCGCTGGTTGCGGCAGCACAGGACATGATGCCCCCGGTAAGAATGCCCCGCAACCTGCTAATAAGTTCTTGCTTAACTGGGCTCATCCAGGCTACTCCGGGGCGTCGTGCAGAGCCTGTGCTGGGGCTTGGGTTCCGGCTTGGGGTTCCGGCTTGACTTGCTGAGGTAAGTGGCTAAATATTAGTCACATGGCTAAGGAAACCGTCATCTGCACCTACCGAGTCAGGCCGGAGGCCGAGGCTCGCTTCGTCGAGCTTCTCAGCCGGCACTGGCGGACCCTGCGCGGCCTTGGCTTCGTCACCGAGGACAAGTCTCTCGTCTTCCGCGGCATCGATGCCGGGCTCACCTACGTCGAGATCTTCACGTGGGTCGAAGGCGGCTTCGACCTGGCGCACGAGCATCCCGACGTGATCGCGATCTGGGAGCCGATGGAACCGCTGCTCGAGGAGCGGGACGGCCTGCCGAGATGGGACTTCCCGCACTTCCAGCCGGTCGAGCTTGCGGCGTGAGACCGCAGGCCCGCGGGCTTGCCGAACTCGACGCGCTCGACTCCGTCTTCAGCGCGCTGGCTCATCAGTCCAGGCGGACCATCCTGTCCGTCCTGCATGCACGCGGCGGGGAGATGACGTCAGGAGCCATCGCCGCACGATTCGACTGCTCCTGGCCCACGACATCGCAGCACCTGCAGGTCCTCGCGAAGGCCGGCCTGGTCACGATCTCGCTGCGTGGCAGGGAGCACGTCTACCGGCTCGAAGCCGACCGGCTGCACGCCGTCGCCCGGACCTGGCTGGACCGGTTCCACTAGCCGCCCAGTTTTTGCCGGCGGCTCAGCTCCAGATCGTGACGTAAACGGGCGGGCGGAACCTGGACGGCGGAACTCCGGCAGCGGGCGCGCGCATTAGCTGCATCGCTTCCGGCGTGCTGAGGAACCGGCGCAGCGAGCTCGCCACGGTGCTGCGCTGCTGGCGGTCGAGCATGGTCACGTGCCAGCAGCCTTCAACCGGCGGCCCCGGCACCTCGACGAGGGACAGCTCGCCGCGCCGCAACTGGTGCCCGACCAGGTGCTCCACGGCCAGCGACACGCCGCCGCCGTCGGCTGCCGCCGCCCAGGCGGCGGTCTGGCTCGAGCAGACCCCGATCCGGTCATCTGGTATCCGGAGCGCGGCCAGGTACTGGCCGACGTCGCTGCCCGGGTCGGTCGCCGACGGATCGACGAGCCAGCGCCACTGCCTGGCTGAGCCACGCGGCTTAGCGTTCCCCGCCGCGACCACGACCAGGCGGTACTTGAAGATCGGCTCGCTCACGATGGGCAAGCCTGGGTCGGCCGTGATAGCAGGGCCGATGGCAACGTCGGCCAGCCGGTTCGCGACCAGGACCGGCATCTCCTTCGAGACCGCCACCCCGGCCGACACTTCGACGCTGCCGGCAAAGCGTTTGGTGAAGGCCTCGATCAGCGGCGTGGTGACGAATTCGGCCACCGTCGATGTCGCGACAACCCTGAGCTGCTCGGGGGCGCCCTGCGCGGCCCGGACGGCGGCGTGTGCCTCGGCGCCGAGCACGACGATCTGCGAGGCCGTGGCGAGCAGCCGCGAGCCGCCCGCGGTCAGCGTCATCCCGGCCGGCCCGCGGGTGATCAGCTGGTCGCCGAGATGCACCCGCAGCGCGGACAGCGCCTGCGAGACGGCCGGCTCGCTCACTCCCAGCGCGTTCGCGGCCGCCGTCACGGAGCCGAGCCTGGCGACCAGGACGAACGCGTTGAGCTGAGTGAGTGTCATGTTGATGCCAATTATCCGCCAGGCGACTGCTCGCGCGGACCAGCGCCGGGTCGGGCGGTCGCGGCAGGCCGGGCCGGGCGGTCGCGGCACGCCGGGTCGGGCGCGCTGCCGCGGTGCCCTCGTACACTGCACACGCGTGGCTTTCGCTACGGGGAGGCTGGATGCAGGTTCCTGCGTACGTCGAGTACGAGCGGGCGACCAGCGTGGAGCACGCGCTGACGCTGCTCGCCAGGTTCGGCCCTGAGGCAAGAGTGCTGGCCGGCGGACACAGCCTGATCCCGATGATGAAACTGCGGCTCGTCCAGCCGGAGACGCTGATCGACATCAACGGCCTGACCAACCTGTCCTATGTCGAGGTCGCCGGCAGCGAACTGCGGATCGGCGCCATGACCAGGCATGCGGAGCTCCTCGACTCGGCGGCCGCCGGCCAGCACTTCGCGATCCTGCATGACGCCGAAAGGGTGATCGCCGATCCGATCGTGCGGTTGTGGGGCACGGTCGGCGGGTCCCTGTGCCAGGCAGACCCATCCGAGGACCTGTCGGCCGCATTCGCCGCGCTCAAGGCGACCATGGTGATCCAGAATCTGGCCGGGACCCGGACGGTTCTGGCCAGGGATTTCCACACGGGCCCGTACGAAACCGTCGTGGCGCCCGGCGAAATGCTCACCGAGATCAGGATCGCGATCGTGCCTGGCGGGGGGAGCGCCTATCAGAAGGTCGGCCGGCGCGTCGGCGACTGGCCCGTCGGCGCGGCCGGCGCCGCGGTCTGGCTCGATGGCGACCGCATTGCCGACGCCGGAATCGGCCTCACCGCTGTTGGTGCCCAGCACTTCTCCGCGGCCGGAGCCGAGGACTTCCTTCGCGGCGCGGCAGCGACCGAGGAGAACTTCGTCAGGGCCGGGCAGATCGCGGCGGAGAGCTGCCGGCCCGTCGCTGACCAGCGCGGGCCGGCGGACTACAAGCGCCATCTGGCCGGCGAGCTCAGCACCAGGGCGCTGCGCGCCGCCGTGGCCAGGGCGTCGGACTCGCGGGGGACATGACGTGCAGATCGCCGTGACCGTCAATGGGACCGAGTACTCCCGCGTGATCGAACCCAGGCTGCTCCTGATCCACTTCATCAGGGATGACCTCGGCCTGACCGGCTCGCACTGGGGTTGCGACACATCTAACTGCGGAGCCTGCGTCGTCTGGCTCGACGACCTGCCGGTGAAATCGTGCACGGTGCTCGCCGCGATGGCCGACGGCCGGCGGGTGCGTACCGTCGAAGGGCTGGAGCGCGACGGCGGGCTCGACCCCGTTCAGCAGGGATTCGCGACCTGTCATGGCCTCCAGTGCGGATTCTGCACACCTGGCATGATGCTGACCGCCCGCTGGCTGCTCGATCACAACCCGGACCCGTCGGATTCGCAGATCCGCGAGGCGATCTCCGGTCAGATCTGCCGGTGCACGGGATACGAGAACATCGTGCGCTCCGTTCGGTGGGCAGCCAGGCACGAGTCGGAGGCGAGCCGGCCATGACCGCTAGCTTCCTGCCGCCTGGTGGCGAACCCTACGGACCGGTGCCGCGCAAGGAGGACGCCCGTTTCATCCGCGGCAGGGGAACGTTCGTGGACGACATCGCGCTGCCCGGCATGCTCTTCGGGGCAGTGCTGCGCAGCCCGCTCGCGCACGCCAGGATCGCGTCGATCGACATCGCGGCCGCCCAGGCGCATCCGAGCGTCGAGGCCGTGATCACCGGCGAGACGCTCGCCGCGCGGAACCTGGCCTGGATGCCAACCCTGTCCGCCGACGTGCAGGCGGTTCTGGCGACCGACAAGGTCAGGTTCCAGGGCCAGGAGGTCGCCTTCGTGGTCGCGCGGGACAGATACTCGGCGCGCGACGCGCTCGAGCTGATCAACGTCGAGTACGAGCCGCTTCCCGTGGTGATCGACGCGCGGCGTGCGCTTGATGCCGACGCGGAGGTCGTCCGCGACGACCTGCCAGATCGGGCGGACAACAAGATCTTCGACTGGACGGCCGGCGACGAGGCCGCGACCGACGCGGTCTTCGCCGCGGCGGACGTGGTGGTCGCGCAGGACATGCTCTACCCGCGGGTCCATCCCGCGCCGCTCGAGACCTGCGGCGCGGTCGCCGACATGGACCAGGTCAGCGGGCGGCTGACCGTCTGGAGCACGACCCAGGCTCCGCACGCGCATCGGACGCTGTACGCGCTGATCGCCGGGTTGCCCGAGCACAAGATTCGCGTCGTCTCGCCCGACATAGGCGGCGGGTTCGGCAACAAGGTGCCGATCTATCCCGGCTACCTGTGCGCGGTCGTCGGCTCGATGATCACCGGCCGGCCGGTCAAGTGGGTGGAGGACAGGTCGGAGAACCTGATGTCCACCTCGTTCGCGCGAGACTTCCACATGCACGGCGAGATAGCCGCCACCACGGACGGCAAGATACTCGGCCTGCGGGCCCGCGTGCTGGCCGACCACGGTGCCTTCAACGGCGCCGCCCAGCCGACCAAGTTCCCGGCCGGGTTCTTCCATATCTTCACCGGCTCCTATGACATGCAGGCCGCGCACTGCGAGGTCACCGGTGTGTACACCAACAAGGCGCCGGGCGGCGTGGCTTACTCCTGCTCGTTCCGGATCACCGAGGCCGTCTACCTCGTCGAGCGGATGGTCGACCTGCTGGCCCGCGAGCTGGACATAGATCCGGCCGAGTTGCGGATGAAGAACCTGCTGCAGCCGGACCAGTTCCCCTACACCTGCCCGACCGGCTGGGTGTACGACTCGGGCAACTACCCGCGGGCCCTGCTGGCGGCGATGGAACTGGCCGGCTATGACGACCTCCGCCGCGAGCAGGCGCGCGGGCGCGAGCGAGGCGAGTTCATGGGCATCGGGGTGAGCTTCTTCACCGAGGGCGTCGGCGCCGGGCCGCGCAAGGACATGGACATACTCGGCCTGGGCATGGCTGACGGCGCGGACCTGCGGATCTACCCGACGGGCAAGGCCGTGCTCAGCATCTCGTGCCAGACCCAGGGCCAGGGCCACGAGACGACGTTCGCGCAGATCGTCGCGGCTGAACTCGGCCTTTCGCCCGACGATGTCGACGTCGTGCACGGCGATACCGACCGAACGCCGTTCGGTCTCGGTACCTACGGGTCCCGCTCGACGGCCGTCTCGGGCGCGGCCGCGGTCGTGGCCGCACGCAAGGCGCGCGAGCGCGCCAGAATCGTCGCCGCGGCGATGATGGAGGTCGCCGCGGACGACCTGGAGTGGTCCGGGGGTGCGTGGCGGGTCCGCGGTGACCCTGAACAAGCGGCGACGATCGCCGCGATCGCGATGGCCGCGCACTCCGGGCTCGAGCTCCCGGACGGAGTCGAGGGCCATCTCGACGCCGAGACCGTGTACAACCCGCCGAACCTGACCTTCCCGTTCGGCGCCTACATCTGCGTCACCGACGTCGACCCGAGTACGGGCGAGGTCAAGGTACGCCGGTTCATCGCCGTCGACGACTGCGGCGTGCGGATCAACCCGATGATCGTCGAAGGCCAGATCCACGGCGGTCTCGCCGACGGGGTGGGCATGGCGCTGATGCAGGTGATCGCGTTCGACGCCAGCGGGAACTGCCTGAGCGGCTCGTTCATGGACTACCTGCTGCCGACCGCGGTCGAATGCCCGCCCTGGGAGCTCGGCGCCACCGTCACACCGTCGCCGCACCATCCGATCGGCGCCAAGGGCGTGGGCGAGTCGGCGACGGTCGGCTCGCCCGCCGCCGTCGTCAACTCGGTGCTGGACGCGCTGGCGCCGCTCGGGGTGCGACATGCCGACATGCCGCTCACCCCCGCCGCCGTCTGGTGCGCGGTCCAGGGCCGGCCGCTGCGCAGCGATCTGGCCATACCGGACTAAAAGGTGCGCCAGGAGTCAGGTCCGGCGCCTGCCACGCGATCCCAGGTTCTAGGCAGCGGCCGGCCTGCAGCATCATGGACACGTGCCCGTGTTGCCAAAACCAGCTGCCAAGCCAAGGAGGCCGTGCCGGGATGAGTGACCTTGCCGAGCAGCTTCCCGATGTCGCCACGCTGCTCGCCGCGCTTGACGACGCGAGCTACCTGGCCGACGAACCGCTCGGCACGGCCCTCTTCCTTGCCGCGCGGATGGGCCAGCCCATCCTGCTTGAGGGCGAGCCGGGGGTCGGCAAGACGGAGGCCGCCAAAGCGCTGGCCAGCGTGCTCGACACGCCGCTGATCAGGTTGCAGTGCTACGAGGGCCTGACGTCGGCCGAGGCGCTGTACGAGTGGAATTATCCGCGACAGCTGCTGGCCATCCGGCTGGCCGAGGCACGGGGCGACGCGCCGCGCGAGTCCGACTTGTTCAGCGACGAGTACCTGCTCGAGCGCCCGTTGCTCGCCGCGCTCGACCATCCTGGCCCGCGCCCCGCGGTGCTGCTGATCGACGAGGTGGACCGCGGCGACGACGAGTTCGAGGCGTTCCTGTTCGAACTGCTGGCCGAGTCGGCGGTCACGATCCCCGAGCTGGGGACGCGGCGGGCGGCGTACCCGCCGATCGTGGTCCTGACCTCGAACCGGACCCGCGACCTGCACGACGCGCTGAAGCGGCGCTGCCTGTACCACTGGATCGACTACCCGGACGTCGCCCGGGTCGCGGCGATCATCAGGCGCCGGGTGCCCGACGCCGCCGAGTCGTTGACCGATCAGGTCGCGGCGGGTGTCGCGCGGCTGCGCCACTTTGACCTGGCCAAGCCGCCCGGCATCGCCGAGGCGATCAGCTGGGCGAACGCGCTGCACGTGCTGGGTGCCGGCGAATTGGACGCGGTTTCGGCCGAGCGGACGGCAGGCGCCGTGCTCAAGTACTCCGAAGATCTCGGCACGGTGCGGCGGGCCGGCTTCGGGACGCTCGTCGGCCAGGATGGCTGACCTGGTTAACACCGCAGGCGACCTGGCCGAGGTCAGTGCGCGGTTCGGTGCCGCGCTGCGAGCGGCCGGGCTGCCGGTTGGTCCCGGCCGGTGCGAGCGATTCGCCGCTGCGGTGACCGTCGCGCGCCCGGCCACCCCCCGCGCGCTGTACCAGTGCGCGCTCGCGACCCTGGTGTCGAGCAAGGACCACGCGCTGATCATGCGGGCGGTCTTCGACCAGGTCTTCGGCGGGCTACCGGACGCCGGGGACGCCGCCCAGCCCGGCCGGGATGGGCTTGGCGGCCTACCGGACAGTTCGCCCGAGCACTTGCTGGCCACCGCGGCGAAGGCGGCCAGGCAGCACACCGCTGACCGGGCCGAGAACCGGCGAGCGGACTCCGACGGCGAGGCAGCTGGCGACGAAGATGGCGACGCCGAGGCGGAGAACCGCTTCGTCGGCACGAGCATGGAGCGGCTGGCCGGCAAGGATTTCGCCGAGTTGTCCGAGGACGAGCTGATCTCGGTGGCGATCCTGATGCGCAAGCTGACGCTCGCCGTGCCCGACCGGCTGTCGCGCCGCCAGCGGCGCAGGGCAGGCGGCAAGCGGACCGACCTGCGCGCGACGTTGCGGCAGGCCAGGCGCACCGGCGGCCACGCGTTCCGGCTGATCGGGCGCACTCCCGCTCGCCGGCCTCGGCGCCTTGTGGTGCTCTGCGATATTTCCGGGTCGATGGAACCCTACGCGCGAGCGATGATCCAGCTGCTGTACTGCGCCGCGGGCGGAACGGGCGCCGAGGTGTTCACGTTCGCGACCAGGCTGACCCGGCTGACGCCGGTGATGGGCAGGACGCTGCCCGGGCTCGCGCTGCAGCGGGCCGGCCAGGCGGCCCCGGACTGGCTGGGCGGCACCAAGATCGGCACCGCGCTCAAGGACTTCAACGACCGGTTCGGGCGGCGCGGCATGGCGCGCGGCGCCGTCGTCGTGATCATCTCTGATGGCTGGGAGACCGGCGATCCCGAGCTCGTCAGGCGCGAGATGGAGCGGCTGTCGCTCGTCGCCTTCCGGATCGTGTGGGTGAACCCGAGGACCAAGAGCGCCGCTTACCAGCCGCTGGCCGGCGGGATGGCGGCCGCGTGGCCGCATTGCGACGCCATCGTGAGCGGGCACACGGTGCAGGCGCTCGACCAGTTGGCCGCCGCGCTCGCCGACCCGGTGCGGCGCCGCGCCGAGGTCCGGCCAATGGCGCGCTCGGACCCAGGCGTCATCAGCGGCTGATCGTCCGCCGACCGGGCCAGACTTCATGATCACGGTGGGTTCTTGTCGCGGAGAGCAGGAACCCCACCGTGATCATGAAGTCGACGTTTGAGCAGCTGATCAGGCGGTGGCTCCGTCATCCGCAGCGTCGTTGGCTCGGTCCGCCAGCTGGACTGGCGTCGCGGTCGCACCCTGATCGCCGTTGAGGCCCTTCTTGACCGAGTCAAGGATCGTCAGGCCCTGTGCGACCAGGCCGGCGGCGATCTCGCTCAGGCCGTCCGCGCCGTTCAGCACGCTGAGGTTGGACCCGGCCAGGCCGGCCGCAGCCTCCTTGACGATCTGCGGCAGTTGCTCGATCAGCATCCGGTCGAGCGCCACCCGGTTGTGCGACGCGGCGGCCTCCGCCTGGGTCGTGACCCGCAGGGCGTCTGCCTTGGCCAGGATCTCCACCTTCTGGGCCTCGGCCTCGGCAGGCTTGATCACCTCGGCTACCAGCTGACGTTCCCGCAGCTCGGCCTGTCGTTTGGCCAGCTCGGCCTGCGCCGCGAGCACCTCCATCTGGGCCTGGGCCTGAGACAGCGGACCGGCCTGCGCGGCCTGTGCCTGTGCCCTGTCCACCTCCGCCTTGTACTGCGCCTGGACGACGGCGGTCTGCCTGGCATACTCGGCCTGCGCGCGCTGCGACTGCTGCTGCGCCTCGGCGGAGGCCTGGTTCGCCTGCGCCTGCGCGATCTGAGCCTGCCGCTGGATCGCGGCGTTGTGCGGCGCCGCCATCGCGTCGATGTAGCCGGTGTTCATGTCGTCGATCGACTGGATCTGGAGGGAGTCGACGGTCAGCCCGATCTTCGCCATCTCTGCTTTGGAGCCGTCGAGCACCTCGGTCGCCAGCTTCTGCCGCTCGGTGACGATCTCCTCGACCGTCATCGAGCCGATGATCGAGCGCAGGTGACCGGCGAATATGCGACCGGTCAGGGTCGACATCTGGTCCTGATCGGACAGGAACCGCTGGCCCGCGTTGACAACGCTCTCCTCATCGTTGCCGACCTTGAAAGCGATCACGGCGCGGACGTTCAGCGCGATGCCTTGCTTGGTGACGCAGGTCTCGGAGACCTCCGACTCGCACATGGACAGGGTCAGGAAGTTGGCCTTCCTGACGAATGGCAGCACGAGGGCGCCGTGGCCGGTGACCACGCGGAAGGGCGCCCCGTTCTTGCCATACTTGCCGCCAGATATCAGCATGGCCTCGTCCGGCCTCGGTACTCGGTAGCCGAGCATCTGTCATCTCCACATCGGGGTCATAGCTGACGCGCGAAGTGCCGCTTGTCAGGGTTTCGCTGTCGGGGGGTCGAGCGGGTCAGTCCAGGCGCTCACGTCGACGGTGCGGGACCCGCGTTCCTCGATAACCAGGACCGTCGTTCCCTTCGGCAGCGGTTCCGGCGACCAGGCGATGAACGCCTCCGAGCCACCGCGAATCTTGACGAGGACCTCACCAGGCCCTGCGCTGCCTCGCGTGGCGATGATGATGACGCCGATGCATCCGATCGCCGACACATTTGCCACCACGCCGCGCCGCTCCTCCTGTGCGCCTGATCTCAACCCTCAGCGTAGTCCCGGCCGGCCACATCGGAATATCACGCCTGGCACACGCGTTACACCCCTCGTCGGTGTGTTGTGTCCCCCGGGCCTAACCCATCGCCTTCGCGGACTACCGTTCGGCTGGAGCCGCGTCGTGCCTTTCGCCGAGAGGCGACCACACACCGGCCTAGGCGCCCTCGCGAGCAACCGCTCCCGGGGGCGCTGCCATGTCCGGTCCGTCATGTCCGGTCTCGTGCGGCCGGGAGCAGCCAATCATCAGCCCGCCACCTCACGGGGTAGCTCTGGCGAGATCCGTGGACTATTTTGTCGGCTATCAGACCCTGCGGCTCTCCGGAGCCTGCCTGCCCCGAGGGAGCACGGACCGTGCCGCACCGACCTATACCAGCGCTAACCCGGCCGATCATCATGTCGCTTGGCACGCTACTGGCCGTCGCCGCCGCGGCGGTCGCGGCTGCGCCCGCTCACGCGGCGGCATCCGCCCGCGGGACCGGGCTGGCTGCCGGCGCTGTGCCTGGCTGGCGGGTGATCAAGACCTTCGCGAGCAAGAACGCCTTTCTCTACGACGTGACCGGCTTCGCCAACGGCACAGCGTGGGTGAGCGGCAGCACGCCCGCGTCGACGCCGGTTCTGTACCACCTAGCGGGCGGCACCTGGACGCCGACCATGCTGCCTGGCTCGTCAGGGACCTTTGCCCCGGTGCTCAGTGCGACGTCGAGGACCAACGTCTGGACGTCGCTCGCGAACGAGCCGACGGTGGCCCGGCTGGCAGGTCATAGCTGGCTTACCCAGTCCTTCACCAGCGGCACCGACTTCATCGCCATGGACGGCGTGGTCACCACCGGGCCGAGCAACACCTGGGCGTTCACCAACGACTTCACCGCCTCGCAGGCCTCCGCTGAGCACTACAACGGCTCGACCTGGACGCCTACGGTCCTGCCTGGCCAGGTCGACGGCGGCGGGCTGACCGGCCTGATCAGCGCGTCCGGTCCCCGCAACATCTGGACCTGGGCCTTCAACCCGCAGAACTCCAAGACCACGACCATGCATTACGACGGTCACCACTGGACGCTGGTCGGCATCCCGGCGAATCTCTTGCCGTCCGGCCAGCAGGTGCTGGCGAAGCAGATCCTGGCGGAATCGCCGACGAATGTGTGGGCCACCGCGAACAACAACAAGGCTAGGGGCCCGATCATCCTGCTGCACTGGCGCGGCCACGGCTGGGGCAGGGTGACCCGCAACCTGCCGAAGGGCGAACTCGCCGGGCCGATCGCGCCGGACGGCACCGGCGGCCTGTGGCTGGAGGCGTACAACCCGAATTTCAGCTACTTCCTGCTGCACTACGCGAACGGGAAGTGGACGAGGTACGCCATGCCGGCGGACAAGTTCGGGGCGATTCAGCTCTGGTCGCTGCGCCTGATCCCGGGCACCAAGTCGGTGCTCGGCGCCGGAGTCGTCGGCTTGAACCCGGGCGGCACCAACGGGGCTGTGGTCGTGAAGTACGGGAGCTAGACCGGCGCCTGCAGCTCAAGCGCCTCGGCTCGCGCCGGAGGCTGGGAATCCCAGAGATCGGCGAGCAGGTCGGACCTGATGGCGGCGCAGGCCGGGTCGCTCCACCGGTTGATCCGCTGCAGCGGGTCGTCGCCGAGGTGGTAAAGCTCGCCCTCGGTCCCGTCGTGCACGTAGCCGGGCCGGCAGGCGGTGCAAACCCAGCCGTCGCGGGTGATCGTGCGCAGATGAACGCCGATGCCGAACAGGTCGCTGTCCCATTCAGTCATAACGGACTCGAACCCGCGGCTGTCGGCGTCGACGTCGCTGACCGGCAGCGCACGGCCCTGCATCCAGGTCGGCGGCTCGATCCCGGCGATGCAGGAGAATGTCGGCGCCAGGTCAACCAGGCCAACCGGGCGCGTCACCACCGCGGGCGGAATCGCCGCCGACGGCGCCGGGCGCCAGATCAGCGGCAGCCGCATCAGCGCGTCGACGTGGTACGGCCCCTTGAACAGCAGGCCGAAGTCGCCTTGCAGCTCGCCGTGGTCGGTCGTGAAGATCACGTCGGTGTCCTCGGCCCAGCCGCGGGACCGCACCGCGCGCAGCACCCGGCCGACCGCCTCGTCGATCAGCTCGACCTCGACCGCGTTTCGCGCGTTGACCTCGCGGACCTGGTCGGCGGTGAGCGTCGCGGGGACCCAGTCTTTCGGCGCCTCGTAGTTGGAGACCAGCGTGCCGTCGTACCACATCCGCCAGTGCCGCGGTTTGGCGTCCAGGATCGCCTCCCGCTCAGTGCGGCCGGCCGGGTAGCCGTCCGGCAGCGGGACGTCCCGCCAGTTCACCCGGGACAGCTCCGACTTCGGCGGGTCCCACGGATGGTGCGGATCGGGGAAGCTCATCCAGCAGAACCAGTCGTCGCTGTCGGCCAGCGCGTTCAGCCAGCCGATCGTGCGGTCGGCGACCCAGTCGGTGTGGTAATGCTCGCGCGGGATCGGGTTGTCGTGCACCTGAGGCGCGCCAGTCGCGCCGCCGCCGGCCGCGTTAACGTTGAACGAAGGATCGAGCACCGGGTAGTACATGCCGATCGCCGCTGGATTGTTCTGCCACAGCCAGCGCGTGTAGTGCAGCGGGGCGGCGGTGCCGTGGGTGGCGAACTCGAGGTGCTCGAAGCCGCGGTGCGGCCCGGTGCTGCCGTCCGCCCACGGCTGCTCGACCGTCTCGGCGCCGAGCCTGGCCAGCGAGTTCTCCGTAAACCGGCCGAACGGGTCCAGGTACGGCTCGAAATGCGCCTTGCCGACCAGCGCGGTCCGGTAGCCGTGCCGGTGCAGGATCGCGGCGACCGACGGGGCGTCGACCGGCAGCGGAACCCCATTCATCCAGACGCCGTGAGTTGTCGGGTGCTGGCCGGTCAGGATCGTGGACCGAGACGGCATGCACACCACCGACTGCGGGACGGCGCGCTCGTACCGGACGCCTGCCGCGGCCAGTGCGTCGGCGACAGGGGTGCGCGCGACCGTGCCCCCGTTGCACCGCAGCGTGTCGTACCGCTGCTGGTCAGTGGTGATGAACAGGATCTTGCGTCCCACTAGCCCTCCTGTCCGGCCGGTGCCGCGGCCGCTGCGATCTCGGCCTCTAGCTGCCGGCGCAGTTCGTGCAGCGCGTTGCCACAGGCGCCGCCGATCACCAGCGCGATCGGGTCCGGCTCGCACCGGGTCTCGTAGCTGACCAGGCTCCGTCCGGCCCCGGCGTCGCTGACCTCGATCGAACCGAGATGGTCCTTGATCAGCGGAGCCGTGATCCGGTACCGGAAGATCCGGCGAGCCGAGTCGTTGGACACGATCTCCTCCGGCATCGAGATGCCGGAGGCCGTCGTGATCACCCGGCTGGTCCCGTCGACCTGCGCCGAGACGATCCCCGGGAACCAGGTGCTGATCGCGGCCGGGTCGCCGACCACATGCCACACGTCCTCGGGCGAACGCGCGATCACGATCTCGCGGCGGATCAGCGCCATCGCCCGCCCGCCTCCCAACATTTGACAGTAGTCGTGACACAATCTACGGTGTGCCTGGACGGCGTCGCAAGAGCGCGCGCGCCCCGACCGGTTCGCGCGCCACGCACGGAAAGGGCCGGCTGGCATTGGGCGGGCCGCTGATACTCGACTCATTGCAGCGTCGCATGCGGGCCATGCACTCGCTGTACTACCAGGCTGTCAGCTCCATGGACGTTGAGCACGTCAATCACTTCGAACGCGCGGGCGTGCTGCCGATCGCGTTCTCGCTGTTCCACGCGACCAACCTGGAGGACGCGTCGTTCGTGTTGATCACCGGCGCGCCGCCGATCTGGAGCCCGGAGTGGCAGGCGCGAGTGGCGATGGCGATTGACGACCACGGCAAGGAGTTGACTGTCGCCGAGATGGTGCATCAGCGGATCGGCGACTACGCCGCGTTCGCCGAGTACCAGCGAGCCGTGTTCGACCGCACCGAACAGCATCTGGACGGCATGGAACCTGCCGAGTTCCGCCGGGTCGTCGTGCCGCGGCCACTTCCGCCTCGGCTCGAGAGCACCTATAGCGCCCGCGTAGCCGGACCCGGCGGGATCACCGTGCTTGACGCACTCGAATGCTGGCTGTATCAGCACGGGCTGCGGCATATGGGCGAGATCGAGCTTGGCCGCGGCCTGGTCGGCCTCGGCGGCATGACGTCCTGAGAGCCGTTTGGCCAGGTAGATGCCGATCCGCCTGCAGCATGCCGATCCGCCTGCAGCATGCCGATCCGCCTGCCAGCGTGCCGATCCGCGTCTGCGGGTAGGGGTGCCGGTGTGACCGACGAGCCTGCGGGCCAGATGCGCACGCCAGGCGCCGACCCCGCAGGGAACGATCACACCGCCGTCCCGCGGGCCCAGTACCGGTTCGAGCACATGCTCGCGGCGTCCCGCCTGCTGGTCCTGGTGCCAGTCGTCTTCCTGCTGGTCGACGCGGCCGGATCGTTCATCTACGGATCCATCATCTTCATCTTGACCGTGCGGGACACGGTTTCGGGCGCCGTCTCTCAGGCGAGCAAGATCGACGCCATCCTGGGCCGGTTCCTGATCGTCATGGATACCTACCTCGTGGGTGCGACGCTGATGATCGCGGCATTCGGCTTCTACGAGCTGTTCGTGATCAGGAGCAGCCGACGGGGCGAGAAGTACTGGCTGCCCAGCTGGCTGAAGATGCGCGACCTGGAGGATCTCAAGGCCAGGGTCGTCTCGATGCTCATCCTGGTCGCGGCGATCACCTTCGTGGACGTCGCGGTCGAGACTCACGATGAGCGAGGCGTCTTCTTCATGGGCCTGGGCATCGCCGTCGTCATTGCCGCGCTCACCGCCTTCCTACGGTTCGGCAGGCAGACCCACGCCCCGGCCATCACCGGCGAGACCGAAGCGGCGGACGACCAGGCGCCAGGGGATCGTTAGCACGCCGAGCCGTCCGCGCGCTGGCGCACCACCAGGGGTCCACCGGGTGCGCCCTGGCGCCACCAGGGGTTCACCGGGTGCGCGGATCCGCCCGCCGCAGCCCCACCAGGGGTTCACCGGGTGCGCGGATGCGCGCGTTGGAGCTCTCGGGGGCTGGCCTAATGCGCCGCCGACGGGCCTGACAAGCTAACGCGGCGTCAAGCCAGCCCAGTGATGCCCTGGATGACCAGCGCGACACCGATCAGGCCGATCGCGCCGACCATGACCTTCTTGCCGTGCCGCCGCAGCCACCCGTCGAAGGACCTGAGCACGCGCACGGTCCTGTCGGGCGCGATCAGGTAGGCGACCAGGGGAATCCACGCGCAGGACACCGTCAGCACGATGATCATTGCCATCGCCCCGATCGTGGCCGCCACGCTTGCCTTCGCCGTCGCCACGACCTGAACGGCGGCGATGAAGCTGACCGACGGCCCGAAGACGACGATCCCGGCCAGGAACGCCTTCAGCGCCTTGGGCTCCGCTGACAGCCGGGCAACCAGGCTCGGCTTCTTCGGCTTCGCAGGATCCGGCGGCTTCGGCGAGCGGCGCGCGATCACCACCGCGGCGACGATCGCGATCACGCCAAGGCCCAGGCGCAGCCCGTATCTGGTCGGGTGCTGGCCGACGTGACTCAGACCGCCGGCCCGGATCGCGACCAGCGCGATCGCGCCCACGATCGTCACCATGAGGATGCCGCCTGCCAGGTAGACGACCGCCATCCGGCCCGGCCGAGCCGACACCAGGTAGATCGCCGCGATCAGAATCGCCGGCGGGTAGAAACCCGCCACCAGCGCCAGGCCAGCAGCCTCCTCGAACACCGCGCCTACCGTCCCGCCTGATCGGTCAGCGCCGGCCCGCCGGGGCCGGTGAGGCCGAGGGCGCGAAGCACAGCGCCCGCGATCTCCTCCGGCCGGCCCATGACCGGGACCGTCACGACCGACGACTCAGCGGGCCCGGGTGGCTCCAGGTCGGCGAATTGGCTGTCAAGCAGAGCAGGGTCGAAGAAATGGCCATGCCTGGCGGACAGCCTGCGCGCCGCGGCCTCCTGGCCGATCACCAGGAATGCCATCCGGGCCGACGGGCGCTCGGCCAGCAGCAGGTCGCGGTACGTGCGCTTCAGGGCGGAGCACGCGACCAGGCCGGGCTCATGCAAGCGGATCTGCCCGTCCATCCACGCACCGATCGCGCGCAGCCAAGGCATCCTGTCCTCGTCGGTCAGCGAAACTCCAGCGGCCATCTTCGCGACGTTCGCCTCGGGGTGCAGCGAGTCGCCGTCGGTGAACGGCCAGCCGCAGGCCCGCGACCAGAGCGCCCACCGTCGACTTGCCGCTGCCCGACACTCCCGCCACGATCGCGATCACCGTGCCGGGCTCCGGCACGCGGTCACGGCGAGAGCCTGAAGGGCGGGTACTGGTCCGTGATCAGGATGAGGGCGTACCCGACCACACGGTTGTGCCAGCGGATCACGCCCTCGACGAAGTCGAACATCGCCCGCGGGTAACTGCCGGTGAACAAGATGGCGAACCAGGCCACGATGACCAGCACAAACGCGCCGATGTCCAGGAAGAACAGCACGATGTAGTGCGGGATCGCGAGGAACCATTTCACCAGCGGCAGGAACCTGTTCAGCTCCGTGGGCGCGTCGGGATAGCGGTAGTCGAGGTGGACGGACTGGTGCTCGTCGGTCGACGGGTACTGGTCATCCATCAGCGCGAGATAGATCCCGACCCGGTTACCGAACCGCTGGAGTTCCAGGTTCCAGTCGAACCACCACTTGGGGTACTTGAGCCGGAAGAGGATCATCAGCAGCGGCGCGAGGAACAGCAGCCCGCCCGCGCCGGCCACGTAGTACCTGCCAGCCGAGGATTCCCAGGTCTGACCGGAGACCAGGCCGAGCACGATGCCGATCGGAATGACCGTGAAGATGCGGAAGAAGGTTGTCAGCCGGTTCAGCGGCCGATCAGGGAAATCCACGGAGAACTGCACCGGATACTGTGGCTGACCAATTGCCGTCGCCATGTCGATCCTCCTCGAGCTCGGCTGGCTGTACTTCTGCTGTCGTCCCCGCGCGGGACCCCGATATCACCTCAGCCGCTCTGCGATATGGTCGCCGACCCTGATCGCGTTGGCCATCACGGTCAGCGCCGGGTTGACCGCGCCGATGCTCGGGAAGATGCTCGCGTCGGCCAGATAGAGGTTGTCAAGCTCGTGCGCCTTGCAGTTGATGTCGGCAACAGACAAACCAGGATCAAGCCCGAAACGGGCCGTCCCCGCCTGATGTCCCACGCCGACGACCGGAACGCTCACGTCCAGGTAGGAGTTCTTGGACAGGACATGGTGAGCGGCGAGCCCGGTCTTGTTCAGGATGATCCTCAGCTCCTCGTACAGGCCAGCGGTCTCGGCGGCGTTGGTGACCTGGCACGCCAGGTGAACGTTGCCGTCATTGTCGACCGTGACCCGGTTGTCCGCTTGGGGCAGATCCTCGGTCGTCAGCCAGATGTCGACACTGTGGCGGGCCACCTCTTCCAGGCTCCAGTGCGGTGCGAGCTTGGTGAGCTTGCGCTCCTCGCCCTTCATCGCGCGGGGATTGGACTTGCCAAGCAGTTGGATGTTGCCGAGCGGGTTTCTGCCGCTGGCGGCATCGGCCAGGTAGAAGTCGTTCAGCCCCAGCGTCTTCTGGTAGACCGTCTCGTTGGGTTCCTTCGACAGCGCGGCAACGGCCTTGGTGTTGTGGAACATGTAGTTGCGCCCGACCTGGTCAGATCCATTGGCCAGGCCACGGGGATGCTGGTCGGATGCAGATCGCAGCAGGATCTTGGCCGTGTTGACTGCGCCCGCGGCGAGAACCACGATGTCGGCAGTGTAGGTCTCCTGCTGGCCGGCCCGGCTGACGATGACCTCGGTGATCGCGCGCCCAGCTTGATCGGTCCGCAGGCTGGTCACCTCCGCGTCCACGACCAGCGTGACGTTGGGCAGGCCGAGCACCGGCCGGACCGCAATGGTCTCGGCGTCGGCCTTGGCGTGCACCAGGCACGGGTACCCGTCGCACCAGGCGCATCGAATGCAGGTGCTGGCCGGCCGGTGATCCTCGTCGAGCATGATGCCGCACGGTGCGTGGAACGGGTGATAGCCTGCCGCCGCCAGATCGTCGGCGAGCTGCTGGATCCTCGGCTCATGCGATACCGGCGGCCACGGGTACTGTTTGGACGCCGTTCCCTCGGTCGGGTCCTCGCCGTGATTGCCGTGCACCTGATAGAGCCATTCCGCCCTGGTGTAGTACGGCTCCAGATCGTCGTAGCCGAGCGGCCAGGCCGGTGACTGGCCGTCGGAGTACCTGATCATCCCGAAGTCGGCGGGGCGGAGCCGATAAAGAGCCGCGCCGTATATCTTCGTCGCCCCGCCGACGAAGTAGTGGACCTGCGGCTGGAACGGCTTTCCCGCATCGTCGTACCAGGTGTCGGGGGAGATGTACCGGCCGTCGACGAAAACCGTGCCCGGATCCCAGTTCGCCATCTCGCGCGGCAGGAAGTTGCCCCGCTCGAGCAGCAGGATCTTCTTGCCGGACGGCGCGAGGGTGTGGGCGAGTGTGCCGCCGCCCGCGCCGCTGCCGATGACGATCACGTCATACCGATCGGTCATGGCCTAAACATGCCCGGCGCCCGGGAATTACACATCACCCGGCGCGGGTGGTGCCAAGGCGCTTACCTGCCGGAACGCCAGCCACCTTTCTTCTGTGGCAGTCCGCCACCGGCACGCCGGCCTGACCGGCCGCACGTCGCGGCGCGGGCTCGTGATAGCCAGGACGCATGACCCGACTTGCCGAGATCACCGCCGGGGTGTTCGTTGCGACTGGTGAACTTTACGTGACCAATAGCACCGTCATCTCCGCGGGCGACGGCGGATGCCTGGTGATCGACCCTGCGGTCACCGTCGCCGAGGTTGCTGCGCTCGCCGCTGAGCTGACGGCGATGTCGCTCACTCCCCGCGCGGGCTTCGCCACCCACCCGCACTGGGACCACGTCTTGTGGAGTTCCGGCCTGGGCGATGTGCCTCGGTACGCGTCGGCCGAGACGGTCGCGGTCGCGGAGCGGGAGCGAGCCCGCCTAATCGATGGCGTGCAGCGGTCGGCACCCGGTCACGACCTGGACCTGTTCGGCCGGCTGACGTCGCTAGCCGGTGACGGCGACGCGATCGTGTGGGACGGTCCGGCCGCGCGAGTCGTGACCCATCGGGGTCACGCGCCAGGCCATAGCGCGGTCTTCCTGCCCGACAGCGGGACGCTGGTCGCCGGCGACATGTGCTCCGATATCGAGTTCCCGCTGCTGGACCTCGACCAGGCCGATCCGGTCGGCGACTACCTGGCCGCCCTCGACCTGCTCGGCGCGCTGCCGGCCGAGCGCGTCATTCCCGGGCATGGCACGGTCGGCGACGGCGCCGAATTGCACCGCAGGATCGAGGCCGACATGAGGTACCTGGAGCGGCTGCGGCGCGGGGACGACGCGGCCGACTCGCGGATGACCAGCGAGTGGCTTGCCGCGGAGCACCGGCGGCAGGTCCTTTGGGCCAGGGACGCCGGGACCTGACTCGGCAGGGCGACGGAACTTGTCAGGTTGAACCTGACGACGTAAGGTGTTGCCTGACAGGATGTCAGGTGCTGCCTGACGAGCCGGCCCGGAGGAGCGCACCGTGCCAGGTACTGAGACACACCGGCGGACGTCTTCTGCTCATTCTGCCTGAAGCCCACGGGGGACGTGGCGACGATGGTCGCCGGGCCAGGCGTCTATATCTGCAACGAGTGCGTGGCATTGTGCGTGCAGCTGATCGAGACCAAGCCGCAGGTCACGGCGGAGACCACGCCGGAGGCCAGGCCGGCGCTTCCGACCTGGCAGGAACGACTGGCGGACGACGACCTGCTCGCGATGCTGCCGAAGGTCGAGGCCATCGGCAGCCAGGCGAGCGGGCAATTGGCTATCACGGTGCGGACCGCGCGCGACCGCGGCGTCACCTGGACCAGGATCGGCGCTGCGCTCGGGATGACGCGCCAGTCGGCCTGGGAGCGCTTCTCCGGCGAGGAGTAGGGCCGGAGCCTGGCGAAATCCGGTGGACAGATCGGGCCGGGTTCTGCATTCTCGGCCGCATGAGCCTTCGCATCCAGTGCCTGTGCATCGACACGCCGGACCCGGCCAAGCTAGCGGACTTCTGGCAGCGGGCACTCGGCTGGCGCCGCACCTTCGAAAAGGACGACCAGGTGGTGCTCGAGCCGGCCGCGGGCAGCCCGGAGGACGGGGTGGCCCCCGACCTGCTGTTCCTGCGCGCAGACGCGGAGAAAGCCGGCAAGAACCGGCTGCATCTCGACTTGCGCCCGCAGGATCAGGCCGCGGAGGTGGCCAGGCTCGAGGGGCTCGGGGCGCGCCCGGTCGACATAGGCCAAGGTGACCAGGTCAGCTGGGTGGTTCTGGCTGACCCTGACGGAAACGAGTTCTGCGTGCTCCGGGAGCTAGCCCTCGGCTAGCCGCTGAGGCTAGCCGTCTCCTGCCCGCAAGCGGACGGTGAAGCCGTCATCCCCGCGGATGAGCGCGACATCGATGTCCAGCTGGTGAATGAGCCAGAGTCCTAGTCCAAGCCCGCTCCTTTGCGCGCTGTCCGGCGGGGGAACAAGGCCCGCCAGCGGGTCGGCGGGGCCTTTGCCGTGATCATGGACGCGGACGACGACGCGGTCCGCCGCGGCCCACATCCGCACCGTGGATGGCGCGCGGCCGTGCGCAGCCGCGTTGTTGACCGCTTCGCTGACCCCGACCAGCAGGTCCTGTATGACCGGATAAGAGATCCTCCCGCGGGAGGCCTTCATCAGGGCGCGCCGGGCATCTAGCGCGGACGGGTTGATCAGTTCGACCGCGGGCGGGGTCGCCTCCAGCGCATCGGGAGTAGCGGGGAGCCCGGTGAACAGCGCGGCGTCCTCAAAGCGCTCGCTCGCCCGGCGTTCCCCTGCAGGCGAGATGATGTGCGGGTGGGTGCGCTCGACCACGTCGCGCACCACCGCGGAGGCAGCCGCGTCATACAGGCAGCGACCCCAGACCGGGTATTCCTGCCAGACTCTGTTGATCGCGGCCTCGTAGCGATCCCATCCTTCGAAACACCCGTCGTTGCCGAGGTAAGGCACCTCACCAGCGAACCTGATCTGCCTGGCACCCATCGCGACCCGGGTTTCGAAGAACCGGCGGTACGTCGCAATCGCGCGCGCAGGCGTCGAGTACAGCCGCCCGTCGCCGATGAACGTGACGGCGTCCGGATCGCTGAGCCACGAGCGAAGCATGTCGGCCTTGTCATCGCGGTAGCCGATGATGACGGGCTCCCCGGCGGCCACGCCCTCCTCCACGAACGGCACGATGAGGTTGCGGAACTCGGCGTCCGACCGGTAGAACCCGGCTTCGTGAACGTGCCCGACGTACCCGCGAGCTGCACTTGTTCTCATCGCGCGCCTACCTGCCGCCCAGCCGCTCGATGCCCAACCGCTCGATGCCAAGCCGCTCGATGGCCAGGAGGCTGGCCATCCGCCGCGCGATCCCTGGCAGGGCGCGGAACGTGACCAGAGCATCGCTACGTTCCGCGAACGCGGCGAGCGCGAGCAGCGCGCGGTGATCGACGAACTCGACCCTCGACAGATCGAGGACGACCTTGCCGTCAACGGCCGCCAGGCTCAGATGCTGGAGGGTCCGCTCGAACTCGGGCAGCCAGGCTAGCTCGATCTCGCCGGCGAGGCCGACCGCGCCGTCGTCGCACCCGAAGAGGTGGAAGGGGGTCAGCCCGGCCGACGCCGTCGGATGCACGGCCGCGAAGCGCTGCACCGCCGCAGCGCCGAGGGCGGTGCGGTAGGCGCACATCCCGGAAAGCGGATGCCGTGACATGTAGCGGTCAATCAGGAACTCGTAGCGGCAGAAGGCATCCTGCTGGCGGGCGGTGCGGACAATGTCGGTCACGTCGGCGCTGGCACGCAGGCCCCGGTAACCGTCAGCCAGCGCCTCGTCGGTCTCGGCTGCGTACCGCCGGATGACCGCGGCTGGATCCACCGGCTTCCCGGACCCGTAGACCTCGTTGACGGGGACGAGGCGCATGGCATCCCGCGCGAGGAGTCCGCCGACATCGCCGATGCCGCTGACGTGCTCACGCAGCGCCTCGGCGGTTCCCGAGCCCGCATACACGACGCGCAGGCCGTGGCCCAGTCCCTCGGCAAAGAATTCTGTGAGGCGCGCGCGATAATCTGCCTGGTCCTCGGGAGCCCAGCAGATGTGGTCATGCAGGCCGAAGCCGAGATGGGAATCGACCGGGCCGATCACGCGCGCGTGCGGCACTGCGTGACGCCTCCTGTTAGATCGCGTCCTGGCTACGGTTGGCCTTGGTGTTCGAGCCGGCAGCATTCCTGCCGGTGCGTTTCTCCGGCACGGCGGGGATCGGCAACCGATTTGGGCCATCATATCCAGACGATCGGCAACTAAGAAGCGACTCGCAACTCGCGAGATCCATAGAATTCGTGACCATGCCTGGCGAGCCGGACGACCAGATAAACCCTGGTCACGCGACAATTCCGACGAACCTAGCGAAAAAAGAGTCCATGCACACTGCAATCGATTGCATTCAGTATAAGAAAATGCCTTGGATTAGGTCGCCGTTAGCGACTGACCGAATAAGTATGTCGTATGGGATTGTGGTCTCACCCGGCATCGACAGTTCCGTATGCGCGGACGCCAACTGTGTTCATCATTGACATGCGTGTCACATTCATGGGCTGTGCCAGACCTGCGGGAGGCCCAGCGACTGGGAGACTGGCGGGTGTGGGCGAGACCGGCGAGCTGGAGAAGGCCTACCGCCAGGAGGGCACCAGGATCCGTGCCTGGCTGGCCGCCCGGCTGGGCGATGTTGGGCTGGCCGAAGAGCTCGTGCAGGACGCGTTCATCGAGGCCCTTGAGCACTGGCGCGCCGAGGGCGTGCCCCCGAATCCCGGCGGCTGGATCGCGACCACGGCACGGCGCAAGGCGATTGACCGGCTCCGCCGGGAACGCACCGGGCAGGCGAAGCTAGCGCTGCTGGCCGTGACCCAGCCGCTGCGGGCAAGCCTTGGCGGCCGCCCGGCCGAGCTCGCTCAGCTTGATCCGGGAGCCGACCAGGATGAGGCCGATGAGCTACTCGGCCTGATCTTCGCTTGCTGCCACCCGGCTCTGTCCAGAGAGTCGCAGATCGCGCTGACCCTCCGCGTAGTGTGCGGCCTGACCACCGCGGAAATCGCGACAGCGTTCCTGGTCAGAGAGCCGACCATGGCGCAGCGACTCTCCCGTGCGCGCAAGATCCTGCAGGAAGGCGGGCATGCGGTTCGGGTGCCTGACCCAGATCAGCTTGGCGGCCGGCTCGATGAGGTACTTGCGGTTATCTACCTGGTTTTCAATGAGGGCTACCTGGCGAGCGCCGGGCGAGCGCCCGCTCGCCGTGACCTGGCGGCCAGGGCAGTTGACCTGAACCGGACGCTGCAGGCGCTGATGCCCCGCGAGCCCGAGGTCCTGGGCCTGCTGGCGCTGCTGTCGCTGCACGAGTCGCGGGCCGCGACCCGTTTCGACGGCTGGGGGCGGCTCGTGCGGCTGGCGGACCAGGACCGCGCTCAGTGGGACCGGGCGCTCATCGGCGAGGGGACCCGGCTGCTCGCGCGCGCGATGGCGGCCGACCGCCCTGGGCCGTACCAGATCCAGGCCGCCATCGCGGCGATGCACGCGGCGGCGCCGGATTACGAGGCCACCGACTGGCGCCAGATCCGGGTGCTATACGACCGGCTGCACCTGTTCACGCCGTCACCGGTCGTGCGGCTCAATCGCGCCGTCGCCACCCGGTTCGCGATCGGCCCGCAGGCTGCGCTGGCGGAGGTCGACCAGCTCGCCGGTGACCTTGACGGCTACCGGCTGTTTCACGCGGTGCGGGCCGAACTGCTCACTGATCTCGGGCGCCACGAGCAGGCTCGCGCGGCGAACGAGCGGGCGCTCGCGCTGGCCAATAACCCGGCCGAACGCGAGCTGCTCACCCGCCGCCTACTGCTGTGATGTCGTGGCCTTACTGGACCATGACCGGCCTGACCTCCATCACGATCCATCCCGAGTCCACGCCTGGCCAGGTCTTCGCGAGCTCCACCGCTTCATCGATCGTGGCGGTCTCGAGCAGTGAGTAACCGGCGAGGACCTCCTTGGCCTCCATGTACGGACCATCGGTCACACCGCCGGCTCGCACAGTCTTAGCCTTATCCGGCCAGTCGAGCTGGTATCCGGCCTCGGCGAGATGGCCAGAGCCGGCATGCTTCTCATACCAGGCACCAATCTCAGCCATCCACGACTCCAGGTCAGGCCCCTGCAGCTGCTGACCGGCCTCGGTAATCGCGCCAAGCATCAGGTACTTCATCGCGCCTCCTGTGTATCCAGGGCCAGGCGCCCTATTGGCGCCCATCACTGATTCCACGAACGGCAAGGCCGCTGCTTCGACATTGCCCGGCCGAGACCTTGCGGCGCACGGTGAAACCTTGCGGCGCCGGGCCGGGGCTGGCGGCTGATCCGACCCTAGCCCGGCGGTTCGCTGATCACCGTCGCTGGGCACGCGGGCCGCTTGCCTATGATCAGGAAGTGACTCGACCGACCGACGCCGACCGGGCGTTCGCCAGGCAACTCGCCGCCGACTCGCTCGCCACCGGCGATCCGACCAGCTGGTTCGACGCGCTCTACATCGCGGCTGAAGATG
The DNA here is from genome assembly GCA_963720595.1 of uncultured Actinomycetota bacterium. Lineage (GTDB taxonomy): Bacteria > Actinomycetota > Actinomycetes > Streptosporangiales > Streptosporangiaceae > Chersky-822. The sequence continues at coordinate 1,101,591 of CAVRFY010000003.1, forward strand.
GCGCTGCGACGGTGCCGTGGGCCGATCTCGCTCCGAATCCGCGGCTGGTCCTGGCGCTCGCTGGCTCTGCTGGTGACGGACGCGCGCTGGTGGTGGGTTGCGGGCTAGGTGATGATGCGGAATACGTGGCGTCGCTAGGGTTCGCGACGGTCGCGTTCGATGTATCGCCGACAGCGATCGATCGCGCGCGGCGGCGCTTCCCGGCCTCCGTTGTGGACTATCGGGCCGCCAACCTGCTGTCGCCGCCGGAATCCTGCATTGGCGCCTTCGACCTGGTCGTCGAGGTGTACACGATCCAGGTGCTCACCGGCGCCGTCCGCGAACAGGCGATCGCGCAGACCGCCAGGCTGGTTGTGCCCGGCGGTCGGCTGCTGGTCATCGCGGGTGCCAGGGACGAGGACGACGATCCCGGCCGGATGCCATGGCCGCTCACCCGGGCCGAGATCGAGTCGTTTGGCCGGCCTGGGCTGAGCCAGTTGTCGATCGTGGATTACTTCGACGAGGTGGATCAGGTCCGCCGTTGGGAAGCGTGGTTCGCCGCGAACGGATGAGCCGGCTGTCCTGAACGCGCTAGCAACTTGGCGGCAGGCTCACCACCGGGCCGGCTTTCCCCAAGGGCAGCGGCCAGCAACGGCACTCGCCGTCGTCAGATACAGTCCCGGTTCGCGCGTCCATCACGACGGAGAAGTCGGTATATGGGCGGGCGGGTGCTTGGTAACCGGAAGGGACGGAGTGGTTCCAATGGATCGCCTTGGCGTGCACCTCGACGACCCAGACCAGCGCCTGGGGCAGCATCCCTGAGCTGATATCACCCTGCGACTGGATTGGTTCGCCTTTCGCGTAGGTGGTCAGGACGAGGTGCACTCGCTTCGGCCCGGTGAAGAATCCGGTGGATCCATTCCCGATGACCTGCCTGCAAGCTCGGGCCGCGGACATGACGCCGGCGGGAAGTCGACCGTGGTCAGCCGATCTGAGACCGGCCTGCGTGGCGCCTAGCACCGATGCAAGCGCGACACCGGCTACCAAAGCCGCTAGTGGTACGGCTGGTTTCATCGGCTGCCCTTCGAGCGTGCTGCGGTAACCCCTCGGTCGACCGGGTGCCCTAGGGTCAATGTACGGCTATTCCGCGTGCCACGAGGAGACCGCGATGGCGAAGCTGGTGTACTCGGCAATCATGTCGCTCGATGGCTACACGGCCGACAGCGAGGGCAACTTCGACTGGGCCGCCCCGGACCCCGAGGTGCACACCTTCGTCAATGACCTCGAACGCGGATTCGGCACCTATCTCTACGGGCGCAAGATGTACGAGACGATGCGCTACTGGGAGACATTCGACGCGACCGCAGACCAGCCGCCATACGCCCGGGACTACGCCAGCATTTGGCGGGCCGCCGCCAAGTTCGTGTACTCGAGAACGCTGCCAGCGGTGTCCAGTGCCAGCACCCGGATCGAGCGAGCATTCGACCCGGAAGCGGTGCTGCGGATGAAGGGGACGGCAGGACAGGACATATCCGTCGGCGGCGCGGACCTCGCAAGTCAGGCGCTGGCGGCCGGGTTGGTCGACGAGTTGCACCTGTTTCTCACGCCCGTCACGGTCGGCGGTGGCACGCCGGCGCTTCGCGACGACTTCAGTTCCAACCTCGAGCTACTGCGCGTCGACAGCTTCGAGGGCGGGGTCGTCCACCTCCACTACCGCATCAGCAGTCTCCGTCCGCGCTAGCCCATTACCGCCCGGCTTGCGCTAACCGTCAATTATCCCCAGTAGCGCTCGCTGCCCGGGCGTATCCTCGATGATCTGCCACAACGCCAGCAGCCCGCCGCGCACCCTCGCGCGCCAGATCACGCCGAGCTGGCGTTCTTCCTGATCGGGAAGATCGAGGTGGGAACCGGTCGTACTGCCGAGGACGAGCACCTCGTCACCGCGATGCACGATGCGATCCGGGTAGATGACATAGTCCGGGAACGCAGTTACGTACCCGATCCATGCTTCGCGATTTGCTTGCCGGCCAGTCACCGCAGGGCTCCTCGTGCACCTGGAGTTGGTGTTCAGACGACATCAGCGCGGCGAGGCGGTCCACATCACCCCTGTTGATCGCATCGATGAATCCGATCACGGCCGCGACGGGCGGAAGCGGAGCGCGCACCTACGGATCCTTGCAGACGACCCGACCCGGCAGAACCATGCCACGGCTTACAACGAATTCGCTGTCAGCAGGTCTTCCCATAATGGGGGGATGAGCGCTCTTGCCACTCGGCGCTGGTCGGATGCCGGGGTGACCTGGTTCGCGGTCAGCGATGTCGGCTCGGAGCTCACCGATGCCGCGTCACGCGTGCTTATGGATTACGAACGTGCCGGGTCGGAGTGGCGCCGGGGATACCCCGCCGATACGCCGCACCTTGACCAAGCCTGGCTGAACTTCGCGCGGCATATCAAGGCCGTCTTGCGCCAGGCCGCTCGGCTGGATCCGGTTCCCTGGCCTGATGCGCTGCGGGAAGTCTGCCGGCGCACCACGGGCCAGCCAGTTACCTGGTGGCTCACCGGCAGTGCGGCACTGGCGCTCCGTGGTGTCCCGATCGAACCCGGCGACCTTGACCTGGTCTGCGGATCGCAAGACGCCGCCGTTCTCGGCGACCTGTTCAGCGACGCCTTGCTTGAACCGGTGCTGCCTGCGGGCCCGGAATGGATCAGCGACTTGTGGGGCCGGGCCTTCCGCGGCGCCAGGATCGAGTGGATCGGCGGCCCCAGGCCATCTGCGGACCATCCGCTGCCGAGCGACTTCGGCGCAGCAGCCGCCGCACGGCTGCAAACGGTGTCGTTCGAGGGCTGGTCGGTCAGGGTGCCGCCGCTGGAAGTGCAGCGGGCCGTCTGCCAGCGCCGCGGGCTGACCGACAGGGTGGCACTGATCGACATGCTGGCGGGGTGAGTCCGACCAGCGCCGGGGCGGGAACCGCCTATGTACCTTGACTGTTACGTAACAAATTTGGTACATAGGTCTTGTGGAAGCTGTGCTGCGGGCGCTGGCGGACGAGAGTCGGCGGACGATGGTGGAGACGTTGACCGCCGGTCCGGCAACCGCAGGTGAACTGGCGGCGCTGCTGCCGATTGCCCGCCCGGGAGTATCGCGGCACCTGCGGGTGCTGCGGGAGGCCGGGCTGGTCGATGTCCGCCAGGAGGCGCAACGGCGGGTCTACAGTCTTCGCGCCGAGCCGCTCGCCGAGGTCGATGAATGGCTCGGCCGGTACCGGGAACTATGGGAGCAGCGACTCGATGCCCTGCACACCGAAATAGCCCGGGGGAAGCACGAACGAAGGAGCGCAAGATGACCAGCAACTCACGTCCGGGCATTCGCATCCTGGGCAGCCTACGATCAGCCGATGGCAAGGGCGTCGTGCGCATGCAGGACCGCTTCGATACCGATATCGACGACGTGTGGTCAGCGCTCACCGATCCCAGTCGTCTTGCCCGATGGATCGGCGAGGTAGAGGGCGACCTGCGCCTGGGCGGTGTGTACCGCGCACGTTTTTTTGCCAGCGGATGGGAAGGTACCGGGCGCGTGGAAGCGTGCGAGCCCCCGCGGCGGCTGCTGCTCGCCCACGGGCTGGGTCAGCAGCACGAGAATGTCATCGAGGTGACGCTGGCCGTCGACGGCGGCCAGACCATCCTGGTCGTCGAGGAACGGGGCATGCCCCTGGACCTGCTCGCCGCCTACGGTGCGGGGGTGCAGGTCCATGTCGAACATCTCGCCGCGCACCTCGCCGGGCGTGAGCCCGGCGACGCCGACGCGCGGTGGGACGAACTCCAGCCTGCCTATGAGGATCTGGCGGCCAGCGTTGGCTAGGCAACACTGATCAACCCCGCAAGGAGGAGGATGGACATGACCGGCAATCAGCCTACGGACGCGGAGGACCGGGCTCTGCTTGCATTTCTCCAGGCCCAGCGCGACGCGGTACTTTCCATCGTGGCGGGGCTGGACGAGGAGGCGTGGCACCGCTCGGTGGTGCCGTCGGGCTGGACGCCGGCTGGCCTGGTCGAGCACCTGGGAGGCGCCGAGTGGCACTGGTTCCAAGGGGTGGTGACCGGCGCAACTCCTGAGCCGCCACCCGGGGATGAGGATCTGCCTCCCTATGACCCGAAGGCAGCGTTCGTCAGCGACTTGCCTTCAGCGGAGATTATCGGCTTCTACCGTGATGAGTGCGCGCGCTCGGATGCTGTGCTGGCGGTGACGCCGCTGTCGGCGCCGCCACGCGGCAGGCACGGCGGCCCGGAGCGGGATCGAACCGCCGAACGTGCGCTGGATTGTGCTGCACATGATCGAGGAGACCGCGCGACATGCCGGTCACCTGGACATCGCCAGGGAACTGATCGACGGCCAGACTGGGCTCGGGCCGCGCTGACCCAAGGCCCACGCGACCAGGGCAGGCGGCAGTGCTGTTGGTTAGTGCCATTCACACGACAATGTCAGAACCGAAGTCTGGCCGGCTCTTACTGTGGCGCGCGCCGAGCAGAGTGCCCGATCGGTAGTGAGCTGCTCGGCACCGGGCGGCCACACCGCGACCGTGTAATTGCCTGCTGGCAGAGTGAGGATCTTCTGCGCCCGCGGCCCGATCTTGCCCTCCGCGATCGTGTGTCCCTGGCTGTTCACGGCGCCCAGATTCGGGTGGCCGGCCCCAGGGATTCGGCCGCTGAAGGACGCGTTCACCTTAAGCTCGCCGGTGTGGTCCTCGTGGTCGCAGCTAGCAGTCACCAGCGCCACGACAGCTATCACGCACGGCAGCCAGACCCTACCGATCCTGCGGTCATGATGGCCCGTCATCACCACTGCGCGGCCTCCAGAGTATCGGCTGATGTGACTTGCGCTTGGCATGCTGCAGTACATCAAGGAGCGGCCAGCCGTAGCTGCGGCCAGCGTTCGGCCGGGCGCAGGAAGTACTCCAAGTTCCTCCACGACTCCGCCGAGTCCTCGGTGTCGTCATGCGCGCTGCGGAACAGTTCGATGTAACCGGCGATCTCGGCTAGGTCATACCACATTCGGAACAGCGCAAGAGCGCCGGAGTCAATGACGGTTCCGGTGGCCTCGGTATAGGCCGCCAGCACGGAGCGGTCGGTCTCAGCCAGGTCCCACAGGTCCCGCTCGGGCGGTGCCAACTGCACGAAGTCCCAGTCCACGATGACGAAGCCGGCCGGAGTCTTTAGTACATTCCAGGCGCCGGGCTCGCCGTGGGTGACGACAAATCGGTCCGGCCGGGACCTGGCGTGGTCGGCCAGCTCGCAGTATGCCGTCATCAGTGCGGTCACTCCGGCTGCGTGCCGGACCAGCAGCGCACGGGCTTGCTCACCGTAGCGACCGGTGCGCCAAGGCTCTCCGGTGCTGTCGATCGCGGCTCGCAGTGCGTCGGCGTTCGGCAGTCCGAAATCGCACCGCTGCGGCGCAGCCGGCGGTGTTGCCTGGTGCAGTTCGGTCAGCAGACGCACGATCGCAGGCCGATCAGCTGCCGGGAACTCGCCATCGTGACCAGGCTCGCAGTCCATCAGATACGGACAGGCGGCCAGCGAGTACCGATCCGACAACCGGCGGACGACCGAGCCGTTGACTGCGGGTACCGGCGCAATCACGAAATCCAGATTCTCGTCCCGGCGCAGCGACAACGCACATCCAAACGCTGTCTCCAGACGGCCGAAGGCCGCCTCGGCCGTATCCAGCCGACTATTCAGCATGTTGGCTAGGTCATGGACGATGAGGAACAGCTGACAGCCTGCCGCGTCGGTCGCCTGCCAGTGATGGCAGCCGAAGCCAACCGGCAGATAGCTCAACTCTCGGGCGGCAAAGTTCCAGCTCGCCGCCAGCTCAGCCCGGATCTGTCCATCGGTAAGGTCGTCCGGCCGAGTAAACACGCCGGGAAAGTACCGTGCGACGAGATAGCGGAGCAAACGATTTCGGGCGAACGGCAGAGCAGTTCGGGTGTGGCCGGGCGGAGATGCCTTACCGTGACAGCGCTTGCACGCCGTCGTAAGAGGCCATCACCATTTCCATGCCCCGGCTGTCAGCGCCAGCGGAAGGGTCGAGCATCTGGTTGGTCACGTAGGCAACCGCCATGCGAGTGTCCGGCTCGAAGATCGCCAGGGAGCCGCCCCAACCGCCCCATCCGAACGACCGGCCGAACACGCCGAATCCCAAGGCGTACGCCACCGACATTCCTAGCTCCCGGTCCTCGCCGCGGTACTGAACCTCGAGCGCACGGTCACGCGTGATCTCCGAAATCAGGCGGGTGCCGCGGACCGTGCCGCCACATGCCATGGCGGACAGCAGCAGGGCGACCGAGCGAGCGTTGCCGAAGCCGTTGGCCGCCGGGATCTGGGCCCGTCGCCAAGCTGCGCTGTTCCCGTCGCGCACCCGGATCCCACCCACGGTTCCGGTCTCCCCGGCCGAGCCGCCGGGGGCCGACGCGGTGAACTCCTCGGTGTGCGATGGCGGCGGGATCAAGGGCGCGACCCTGTTGTCGAGGTGCACGGGCAGGCCTATGTGGAAGTCGGCGCCGAGTGGCCCTGCGATCTCGTCGGCGAGAAAATCGCCAACCGTGCGGCCAGTGATCCTGCGTATTACCTCACCGATCAGGAAGCCCTGGGTCAGCGAGTGGTAGCCGGCGGCCGTGCCCGGCTCCCAGGCGGTTGGCTGGGCCGCCAGCCGTCCGGTGAACTTGTCCCAGTCGTAGCAATCCGCTGCCGACGTCCCACCTTCCAGGGACGGCAGTCCAGCTGTGTGTGAGAGCACATGCCGGACCAGCACGCCCTCCTTGCCCGCGGCGGCGAACTCGGGCCAGTAGCGGGCGACCGGGGCGTCGAAGTCGAGCTCACCGCGATCAGCCAGGACGAGCGCGCACAGCGCGGTCACCGGCTTGGTCACCGACCACACGTTCGTGATGGTGTCCTGTTGCCACGGCATCGACCGATCCGGATCGGTGAACCCACCCCACACATCAACCACCGGTTCGCCATCGACGAACACCGCAGCCGAAGCACCACCGCCGGACTCATCGAGCGACGCGGACAGTGCGTCCGGCACCGCGACGAACAAAGGGTCATATGAGCCATGAATATCAGCCATGCGCGCCAGCCAATCAGTCTGCACCGGGTTGAGGTCAACTGATTATCGGTCGGGAGCCGTATCGACCCGGGCAAATGTTCTGGCCACCGTGCCAAAGCTGAGTGCGCCGGCCGCCTGGCCTCCTGCCGGTTCCAGCACCTGCTCGGCCGCGCTATCCGGGCTGGTTACCGGCATGTCATCCTGTGCGGGCGCACGCGTTCCCGGGGTGCGGGTGACGGAAAGGGGGCGCAGAAATCCGTCGACCATGGGCGACTCAGAACGAATAAAGGATTTGTCAATGTGGGAATATGAAATGGACGAATGTAGTGGTGGAAAATTTAGCTCTAAAGCTCTCGGCGGAGAAGTCAGGGATACTCTTAGGAGCCGCGCCGCTGAGGGATGGGAGCTTGTTAATGCCACGGCGCAGTTCCAGGGTTCCTCGACCTTTCTGTTCTGGCGGCGATCCGCATCCTCCATGCCCGGCTAGATCTGCGACGATCGTTGCCCCGGCTGGCGGTGGTGCGTCCGACGGCCCGGCGGATTTCGCAGCTGCCGCCCTGCCCAGCCTGCGCCGACGGTGCATATCACCGCCAGGACAAGCAGCATCCAGAGGAAGCGATTTAGACGTTCATCGGCATTGCCGCCGACCACGAAGACAGCAATGCCGCTGACCCCCAGGCCGACCACGACTCCCTTCAGCAGCGCGCGGCGGTCGTCTATCGCCGCTGGCGGCGGCTCCGGCTGGCGCATGCCCGCCAGGCGCGCGTGGGCACGGGCGCTTATTTCATCGTCGACTCTTTGCAGGAATGATGCCACTACCGCGTCGCTGTACTCAGGACCCAGTTCATCGTGCGCCTCGGCGGCGGCGCGAATTTCCTGGGCGGACAACGCTGAGTCACTCATACGGACAGCGTAAGCCCATGGCCCATGGCCCATGGCGTGGCAGGGCAAGCCGTGCGAGCTTGGCCAGTCACGACCCTGACGAGGCTGAGTCCCCCTCCCCGCTGGTGCCCCAGCGACATCAGCGGACCCCTGATGTCGGCATTGCGGCAGTAGGGGTCCGCTGATGTCGCTGGGCTTGGCGCTTAGGCCTGGCTCGGCTCAGGTCGTTCTGCCCTCGATATCGCCCTCGCCGAGCGACCGTGCCTCGAAGGCTGCGGCCTCCGGACACGTTGCTGGAGAACTCGGGACGGGAATCGTCGGCTGGCGGCCGCTGGGGGTCTATCCCCAGAAGATGCAGGTGGGGTCGCGGTCGACCTCGTCGAGCAGGTCGTCGATGCGGTTCGATGGTGCGAGAAGATCGTAGAGGTGGAATCGGAGGTTGCGATCGCGCCAGTACAGGGCCCAGGACTTGCTGGCGGCGGTGTAGCGCAGCCGGGCGATCGGGAAGCTGGTCCATTCCGGCCCATAGTCCTCGCGCCAGGGCGGGCGCCGCTCGACGATGGTGAGGTGCCTGGGGGCGACCTGGCACTCGACTCGGATTTGGTGGCGGACGCGTTCGGGCACCCGCGCGGCGCACCACCGCTGCACCCGTGCGATGTCAAGCTCGGGCAGGGCCACTCCGGATCACCTGCCGTCCGGGTCTGAGGCTGCGGCGGTGAGCGCGTCGAAAGCGGCGTCGAACCGTTGCTGGCGACGACGGCTGGGCTCATTGTTGGCTTCGGCTGCCACGTACCCGATCAGCTCGTCCAGGTCGTCGTCGGTGGCGGTAAGGATGACCTGGTCGTTGCGGCCGCGGATCGCGAACACCAGCCGTTCGCAGTTCGTGTCCAGCAACTGCATATCGCGCAGCGCTGCTGCGACCTCATCAGGGATGGGGATCTCGCTGACCGGCTCGGCCAGGGCGAGCTGCCGGCGGCGCAGATCGAACGGCGAGTCCTCCCAGTTGCTGATCACGCCCTGGTCGTCGCAGACGCTGCACTGCCACCGGATCGGTGCCGGCGCGTCGGTCCGGAGCACGATCATCCGGCCCGGGCAGCGGCGGTTGGCCGGGCGGCGCCGGCATGGCAGCGCGCTCTCCCAGGCGGTTCCCACGTCCCCGGCTGTTGCCGCCCGGACGATGTCGCTCAGGTGGCCGGCCATGCGGCGTGCCGGGCCCGGCGTTTCGGGGGGCAGGTCGAGGAAGTGGTTCAGATCGGAGACCAGCATTCCCAGGACTTTACTGGCCAGGCTCGCGACGCTGGTGTATGCACGCCTACGAGTCGGCCTACTTGCTCGATGGCGAAATTGGGGCGAGATGCCTCTGTTCGCCCGGACACTGGGTCAGCCGGCCGCGTCCACTGTGTGGGATCGGCTGGGGCGGCCAGACCACCAGACCGCCAACCCGACGACGATGGCGATCACCGCTGTCGGCACGAACCTGAACTCAACCTGGAACGCTACCCAAGAGGGGAACTGGAGATCAGTGAACAGGTACTGGGCCGCTGCGAAGCCGAAGAACTGATAGCCGGGAATGGCCCAGAGTGCCATCAGCCGGCTGCCGACTGGCCAGCGCAATGTCAGCGCTACGCCGAGCACGCTGACGGCTCCTGAGATGTCGAGGATGGTGTTGGTGTAGTTCCAGTACTCGGTTCGGGCGCTGCTGGCTGTGCAGGCCGCTATCGTCACGACCGACATCACTGCGAGCACGATGACGCCCCGGCGAGACAGCAACTTCCAGCCGCGCGCTGGCCCCGGCGAGGCGAGCAGGGCCAAGACCTCCATCACCGCAATCAGCGACAGGTAGAGCGTGAACTCGTTGTCCGGGGCGCCGAAGAAGCGGTACACCTGAACCAGGCCGAGCACGGCGGCGGCCGAAGGGGCGATCAGCGCGACTATCGCGGCGGCCCGGGACTGGCCCCGCCGGGCCAGCACCGGCCATACCGCCAGCGCCACGACCACGAGTGCGGTAGCGATCAGCACTGTCAGCATTGCGGAATGGGTTGTTGAGACAAATTCCTGGTAGTAGCGGGAAGACAGCCGTTCCCCGCGCTGCCGCTCGATGCTGGCCAGATACCCAGCGGTAATCCAGCCGAGCAAGATGACCGGCGCGACCACGCTGAACACTGCCAGGGCGTCCCGCCAGGCCGGGTTGCCTTCACCTGTCTGCAATCGCCTGAGCCTGGCCCGTAGCCCGCCGCCAATCAGGTCAAGGATGTCGCCCTTGTCCGGCCGGTTCTTGCCGGGCCGGGCAGATGCCAGCAGCACGCCCACCATCTCCTCGCCGTACGCGTGGCGGTGCTTGGCGGGATACCAGGTCAGGAGCCGACGGTAGCGCCGCTCCAGTGCGGTCACGCCGGTCGCTCCGGTCATGACGCACCGGCCGTAAGCGTTCGCAGTCGCCTGGCGGCCACCTGTGCGTTGGCCTGCATCCGGCTGACTTCCTCGTCTAGTACGGCAATTCCTGCCTGGGTGAGCTTGTAGTACCGGCGCAGCCTGCCGTCGACGACTTCCTCACGATCGACGTCGATGATGCCATCCGAGCGGAGCCGGTCAAGCGCGGTGTAGAGCGTCCCTGCCCGCAGCTTGATTCGGCCGCCGGAAATCCCCGCCACGTCCGTCATGATCCCGTAGCCGTGCTGCGAGCCTGCGGCAAGCGCGGTCAAGATCAGGAACGACGGCTCCCGAAGAACAGGCCTAGTCATGGCAGCAACATATACCGATCATCTATGCATGGCAACCCGAAGGACCAGCCCGATCCGCACCGATCTGGCAACGCCAGCGAACAGTCCGGGCACAGTGGCGTCCAGGCTGGCGCGGCGGCAGGTGGGTCACTGCCGCCGATCTGCCGAGCTATGACACATCAGGCGGGCCGCTGGGGGAGGCTGGCGACGAAAGCTGTCAGGTCGGAAGTCACCCGCTCGGGCTGCTCCCACAAGACCAGGTGTCCGGTGTCCTGGTAGACAATGAGCCGCGAGGCCGGGATGGCGGCGGCGAGGGCCTGTTGATCTTCGTACGTGAGCAACTCGTCGCGGGCGCCCCACACGATGAGGGTGGGTGCCGTGATCGTTGTCACTTCGGTGGGCGGGCGCGCGCTGACCAGTCCGGCGAGCGTTTCCCGCCATAGGTAAGACGGCATGCGGGCACCGTCTTGGACTCGGTCGTCGATATACCACGCGGGCACCTGATGGAACCGGGGAAACCAGGTCAGGAACTTCCTCACCCAAGCGGCATCCACTGGGTCGGTCAGCTGATCGACCTCATCGGCGAACAGAGGCCGCCCCTGCAGGCTGCGCGGCGACCCGACGAGGACCAGGCCGGTCACGCGGTGCGGGCTGGTGATCGCCACCTGCTGGGCGACGTACCCGCCGCTGGAGGACCCCAGCAGCACGGCGGAGGCAATGTCTGCTGCATCCATGAACGCGGCGACATCAGCAGCGACCTCCGCAAGGGAGTATCCCGCCGCAGGCTTAGCGCCGTCGCCGTGACCACGCAGGTCCATCGCCACGGCATGAATGGTGCTCGGCAATAGTGGCAGCACCCGGTCGAAGGAACGCCGGGACTCCCCCCAGGCGTGCAGCAGCACAACCGGCGCTGCCTTGGCAGGTCCGACCGAGACATAAGACACGCTTACCCCGGTTGCCAGGCCAACCCGGCCCACGCGCGGCTGCTGGTCCACTTGCCCACGCTAGCCCGACCGGGATCCAACTGCACGCACCTGACGAAGGCTCTGGCGGCCAGCCGGTGGCCGGAAGACCGAACGAGCCGGACGATCATAACTTCGGCCGACCGCGCTCGATCGGCCACGAAAATCAACCCGGGATTATCCCCGCGTCAAGCCGATTGAGCGCCGACTGCGGCGACTGACTGCCTCATACTCGAAGCTGAGCAGGCGTGCACCCGCGAGGTGGCTGATGGATGACCCGAACGACCCGTTTAGCCGGGACAACTTGTCATGGAACTGGCGGTTTGGCGGGCCGAAGTGGCGGCCGTTCACCCGCCTGCCCGGGAGCGGGCGGCGCCTTCCACCGCCACCGGGACCGTCGCCGAAGCGGAGTAAGGCCGAGCGCGAACAGGAAAAGCGCGCCGAAGCGCGAGCAGAGCGGATGCACTTGGTTGGCCTGACCAACGCTGGCGTGATCATCATGGGCGTGATCCTCGGCGTGTCGGTGGTCGCGCTCGTGCTGGTGGCGGTCAGCCATCATTAAGGGCTCAGCATCCGCGAGCAGATGGACCGGATGGCCCACAGCGGCGCTCGCGCCGCTCTCACCTGCCTCCATGGCAGCGACGAACGCCAGCGCGAGATGCAAAGAGCCTCAGCGAGGTCGCGCAGTCGGAGCTACGACCGGCACGATCGGGCACGCGCCGCGCACGCCGGACCGCCAGCCACGGATGACGCTGATGACGCCGCCAGGGCAGATGCCCTCTGGCCTGGGAGTCGACCAATTCCTACACGGTCGTCACCGGTATCCACAGCCCCGGACAGAATGACACCCCTGACAGGTTGTCCGGGGCTGACAGCGGTGACAGCCCACCCCGGACGCAGCCCTGTCAGGGGACCCGGTCACGGCTGTGTCAGCCGATCCACCACGGAACCAGAAGGGAACCGCCGTCGCGAACGCTCGCGGGAGCGGGGCGCCGACCTCCCGGCCCGGCGACCGGGCCGAGGCGGAGGTCAGCGCGTTCTTCGGCGAGCTGGCCGGCCGCAGCGAGCGGTGGCGGCTGACCCCGGCGCAGCGCAGCAAGCTCGCTCCCGCCGTCGCCGCCGCGCTCGCTACCGGATGGACCCCTCAAGGATTGGCCGGGTTCGCCGGGGCCAGCACCGTCGGGATCAGGAACCCGTACGCGGTGCTGGCGGCCCGGCTGTCACCGGCCGAGCTGCCACCGCCTGCACGCGCGCGGCCGCCGTGGTGCGGCAGGTGCGACGAGCGGACACGGCTGCTCGGCGTCGACAGCGACGCGCCGAGGCCATGCCCTTCCTGCAAGCCGACAGTCCCCGCCAGCCGAGCTGGGTGGAGCGCCGATCGCCGCATGGCGGCCGCTGTGGTGCGGTAATTACCGCGCTCCCAATCTGTAGCCGAGCAGGTGGTGGCCGAGAGGCCCTCTGAGATGCCAGCAAGCTGGGTGCCGCAGTCCCGAGCAGGTTCTCGGCGTCAAACAGGCGGCATATGAGCCGGTGGATCGGAGCTAAGTGAGGTCGTGAGTATGCCGCGGCGCCATCCATTTCTCGGGAACCGGCCGTCGGCCGAAATGGCAGACTCGTGGCAGGCCCGACGCGCCAACGAGGCGGGTGCGCGTGGAAGCGTCGATGGCGATGAGGACGGCGCGAACGCGAGGACCGTCGCCAGCGACTCGGCTCGGCCGCGCTGCTCCTCCTGCAGGACGCCGCCTGGTTCCGGCCGGGCGAGACCGTACTGGTGCATTCGGCAAGCGGCGGCGTGGGCAGCGCCGTTGCCCAGCTGGTGCCGATGCTCGGCGGAGGGCTGCGCATCGGCACCGTGGGCCGTCCCGGCAAGGTCACCTCGGCGCTCCATAGCGGGTATGACGTGGCCATGGCGCGCGGCGAGGATCTGACCGAGGCGGTACGGGCGGCTACCGATTGCGCAGGGGTGGATATCGTGCTCGACCCGCTGGGCGCCGCCATGCTGGAGACTGATCTGGCGGTCACCGCGCCCGGCGGCCGGATCGTGCTGTTCGGCAACGCGGGTGGCTGATCGGCGGCAATCTTGCGATCGGCGGCTTCAGCATCAGGCACCTGTGGGCCACGGCGCCGCGCCTCTTCTGGCCTGCGCCGGGTCCTGGACTTGATCACCCCAAGGCCGACTGGATATCGCGATCACCGAGGTCGGTTCGCTCGCGGACGTACCTGCGGTCCACCAGTTGCTCGCCGAGGGCCGCGGCGACGGCAAGTACGTCGCCCACCCTCGGGGATGACTCCCACAGCGTGCTCATCGAAGCGCCGTAAGCGGGCGACAAGATGCCTGATCGTGAAGATCATCGATCGGGCCGCCTTGTTAATTGTGGTGAAGGTCGCCGGAGCACGGTGTGCAGGTCGTGGCCTCACTTGCTGGCTGTGATCGCGAAGGTCTGTGCGGGTGGTTGCGGACAGCTGGCTCAGGTCACCGGGATGACGACGCGTCCGGCCAAGACCAGACGGGAGCGTCCTAGGACGCGAGCGGCGATGGGCCGCGATCCGTCGAAGTCGACCTGGACGGACAGCAGGCTCGGGCGGCCCATTTCGACACCCATGGTCACCGCGAGCCGGGGACGTTGCGGGGTGAGCACGTTGGCGTTGGCGAGGGCGAGGGCGAGGGCGGCGGAGGTCGTGCCGCTGGCCGGCTCCTCGACGGCGCCAATGGCCGCGCACAAGTCCCGCATGCGGACGCGTACTTCAGGCTGATCACCAGGATCGAACGCCCAGACACCGATCGTGTCGACCTTGAACCGGTGGCTGGCTGCGGCGATGTCTGCAGCGATCATCGGCAGCCGCGCGAGTGCCGCTACTTCCCGGACTGGCACGAGCATGTGCCGCAGCCCCGTGCTGGCCACAGCGACCGGGCAGCGTCCGCCCCGTCTTGTGGCCGGCCCGAGGATCGAAACGAGGTTCGGGGCGGGATCGAGAGGTTCGAAGTGCTGCAGTTGCTGGCGCATCTCGACGATGACGGCGTGGTCGTCAACGCGCAGCAGCAGATCGTACGATCCGCCGGCCGCCCGCACGGCGGCTTTGCCGGGAACCCACGTGCCTGTCTCTGCAAGTGCCGTGGCAATGGCGACCGTGACGTGCCCGCAGGCGTCGATCTCCTGTCGCGGGGTGAAGAACCGGACTTCCGCGCAGCCCTGCCGGGCCGAGGGAAGATCCACGAACCCGGTGGTCGGCGCGCCCAGGTCGGCGGCCACGCCCTGCATCCATGACTGGGAAGCCGGGTTCTCAAGCAGGACGACGCCAGCGATGTTCCCGCCGAAGCTCGCCGCGGCGAATGACTCATAGAGAAACGCCGGTACATCCGTCATCTGCTGGCTCACTCACCTTGTGTTCGGGCCGGGATGCCCCGAGACCAGAGAATCACCTGACGGGCGGGCAGAGGCAACCTGGGAAGGCGCCCAGCGGGAGGCCCATTCGTCCAGCGGGAGAAGGCGCCCGAGCAGATCGGCGCCCGCTGCGGTGAGGATGTAGCCGCGATCGTCGCGGGTGACGATCGCGGCCTCGTCGAGCTCGCGAAGCCGGTCCGCCAAGACGCTCGACGAGACCGCGCCGCAGCGTTCCTGCAGTTCGCGGAATGTCGGAGGCCGCTCGTCGCGCAGCTCCCACAGCACCCGCAGCGCCCATCGCCGTCCGAGCAGGTCGAGCAATGCCATGATCGGCCGGCCGGTCCGCGAGCCGCGAACGGCGCGACCGGGCAATGGCGTGGCCTGACGTGGTGGCACGAGCCCCTCCTTCACCAGGAATGCTTTGCTTATCGAAGCGGCCATGCTAGCGTAGTGCGCATGCCTCGGAAATCGAAGCGTAATCCGCGGATGGCTCCCGTCGCGCCCCCGTACGATCAGGCGACCACGGCGGCACTGGAGGCGCTCGGCCCGCCGATCATGCTGTTCCGCATGTTCGCGCGCCGGCCAGAGCGCGCCCGGGCGATCCACGGCTGGGGCAGTTATTACCTGTCCCGGCGGTCCGCGCTGTCACTGCGTCACCGTGAGTTGGTCATCGACCGGACCACGGCCCTGTGCGGCGCCGAGTACGAGTGGGCGATCCACATCAGCGTCTATGCCGCGAAAGCAAACCTGACCGGCGCGCAGGTCCGCTCGCTGGCACACGGAAACGGCGGCGACCCGTGCTGGGATACGCCCGCAGACCGCGCCGTCCTGCGAGCCGTCGACGCGCTGCACGCGCAGTCCGACCTGGCCGATGAGCAGTGGGACGACCTGGTAGCGGCCGCCGGCGAGGACGGAGCGCTGGAGGTGCTGCTGCTGTGCGGCTGGTACCACGCGATCTCGTTCGCCGCCCGGGCACTGCGGCTGCCGCTTGAGCCCGGAACTACAGGCTTCCCGGCGTCGGCAAGACCGGCATCGACGTCACCACCCCGGGGGCTGACCTGCTGACCGTGGTCGGGCACAAGATGTGCGCGCCGAAAGGGACCGCCGCCCGCTACGTGCGGGTCGGCATCGCGCTGGAGCCGGTCATATATGGCGGCGGGCAGGAAAACGGGCTGCGCGCGGGCACCGAGAACGTCGCCCTGATCGCTGCGCTCGGTGCAGCGGCCGAGGTGGCCGCACGGGACCTGGCATGGATCTGCACCGGCGGCGCAGCGTGCTGGTGCGGATGACCGAGGATGGCCAGAAGCTGGGCACAGTCCGGATCACTAACAGCCCGGCCGCGCTCGCAGTCGAACGTCTCGATTTCCGAAGCACACGGGCGGCTTGATGACCCCTGCACCCCTGCCGGAAGAGGACCACCACTGCGAATCGTGTGGCTTGCGCTACGGCGACCTGACCCCGTCGGCGGCCCTGCGGCTGATTCGCAGCTATCCCGCGCAATATCGGCACCGCCTGCAGCACCTGCCCGCCGACCTCCTACGCCGACGGCCCGCTGCCGGGGTATGGTCGCCGCTGGAGTACGCCTGCCATGTCCGCGACGTCTACGCCGTCTACGACACCCGGATTCGCCGCTCGCTGACCGAGCACGAGCCCGTGCTTGAGCCGATGCGCAACGACGAGCGCGCCGAGCGCGATGCCTACGACCGTCAGCCGCTGCCCGTCGTTCTGTCGGCTCTCGAACGTAACACTGACCGGTTCGCCGCCATCGCGAGTGAGGTCAGCGAACGGCAGTGGAGCCGCTCAGCCGTCCGGCTCCCTGGCGAACGCCGTACCGTCCTATGGATGGTGCGGCAAGCCACGCATGAAGGGCTGCATCACCTGCACGACATCGGCGTGGGCGCTACCGAAAGGGCAGTGTTGTTCGACGTCGACGGCGTGCTCGTCGATTCATACCCCGTGTACCGCCGGATCTGGAGCCGGTGGGCAACGCACCGAAACCTCGACCCGGACCTGGTCTGGTCACACACCCACGGTCGCCGGCCCATCGACACCATCACGGCGGTAGCGCCACAGCTCGACGCCGACGCCGAATACCGGCTGGTCCGCGACATGATGGCCCAGGAAGGTGACGCCTTCCCCATGTACCCCGACGCCGCCGCGGTGTTGAGCCTGATGAAAGGCCAGCCGTGGGGCGTCGTCACCTCCGGCCGCACGCCGACGGTGCTGCAACGCCTGCGCGCCGGTCGGCTACCCGATCCTCCCGTCCTGGTTGACAGCAGCCAAGTCCGGCGCGGCAAACCCGACCCGGAGGGTTACCTACGCGCAGCACAACTCCTCGACGTGGCGGCGTCCGGCTGCCTGGTGATCGAGGACGCTCCCACAGGCGTCGAAGCAGCCCGAACCGCAGGCATGACAGTTATCGCAGTGCGCACCACCCATCCCGGCGACGAACTCGCCGGTGCACACCACCGCGTCGAACCTCACGACACCATCCCCCTTATCGCCGACTGGCTGGATAGCACACACCCGTAAGCCAAGGAGCCGAACATGCACAAGTTGGTGGTCCTGTATCCCGAGCCCGCCGATCCCGACCACTTCCGCGACTACTACGTGACCCACCACCTCCCGCTGGTCACACTCATGCCCGGCCTGCTCGCGTGGCGCTACAGCTTCGATGTGGCAGCGACGCAGGGACAGGCGCCGTACTTCGCGGTCTTCGAAGCCGAGTTCGCTGACGCTGCGGCAATGACCGCATCGAGGTCGTCTCCGCAAGGCCGGCAGGTGGCCGCCGATGTCGCCAACTACGCCACCGGCGGTGCGGTCGTCATCCACTATCCGGTGCGGGACGGCACCGACTGAGCCATCAATTCACCGACTCGAACGCATAGGTCAAAGCGGCCTTGAGGAATGGCCATGAGCAACGCGCTGAACTGGGAAACTTCTTGTGGGCCTGCGAGGACTTGAACCTCGGACCTATTCCTTATCAGATCCTCTCGCGGCGCTGCGATGCTCTGCCTTCGCGCGCGACAATGGCGGGAGTTGCAGAGAAGATTCCCTGCTTGCAGAGGTTGTTCGGCAGAGGATGCCGCCTGCATTGACCCCAATAGCTGCTGGTCGCGGGTCGCTGCTAACGACCGTCAGTGACCACAGCAGACCGCTAGCTCGGGCACGCAGCGGGCACGGCCTTCCGGCGGCTCACTGCACCTATGGTTTGGCAGCGAGGCCCTCGACGGCTGCAGCAAGCCGGTCGATCGCGGCGGCCACCGCTTCGATAGCAAGGACTGCGCATAGCCGAGATTGGCTCTGTAGCGGTCTGGCGGGCTGTGACGGTCTGCGTCCAGGTTCGTGGTCCGCACTGTCAGCTTGGGAAGTCTGTAGCGTTGTTCTTGCCTGGCCTCGGAGTTCGTTGATCTTCCGCTGCGCCGATCGCTTGTGCGTGATTGACCGCCAAGCTCTTCCGCTGCGCCTGCGATCGGGCACGCAACGGGCACAACTGAAAACGGGCGCCGGAGCGCCCGTCAATCCTGTTCAGTTTCTATATTACATGCGCCGGTTATTTAGCACAACTAACTAGTAATTGCAAGAACCCCGCGCATATTCTCCTCCTGCGTCTTGCTTTCGAAGCTCACGGAGGTCCGTCGTGGTTGCTGGCCCCGGCAGCGGGAGCACGGTCGCGACTGCGGGCTACCGGTGGTACGCGGGGTCGCAGGCCGTGTCGATCATCGGCACGATGATGACGTATACCGCGCTGTACTGGCTGACGCTGCGCATCACCCACGGCAATGCCGTGATGCTTGCGGCTCTGGTGGCAGCCCAATTCCTGCCGATGCTGCTGTTCAGCCGGCGGGCGGGAACACTGGTCGCGCGTCACCGGGCGGTACGGGTGGTCATCGTCACGCAGGCGGCGCTGGCGGCGGGATCGCTCGCGCTGGGCCTTCCGTTGCTCGCTGGGTGGATGGCCATCTGGTACCTGTGGGCCGTATCGTTCGCGGTCGGCTGCGTCCAGGCTGTCGACGTGTCGGGCCGCCAGATGTTGATGCTCGATCTGGTGGGCGAAGCCGAGCTGCGGCGAGGTTCCTCGCTCTACGCGGCGATTACCGGGCTGGCCAAGATCGCCGGGCCGGGCTTGGCGGGGATCATCATTGCGGCGACCGGGGAGGCCGCCGTGTTCGTCATCGATGCCGGATCGTTCCTGGCAGTGATCGGAGTTCTCACTTGGCTGTCGCGTGGCCTGCAGCCCAGGGCCTCGTCTGCCTCGTCTGGCATGGGTGCGACGCGGCGGTTCCGGTGGGTCCTCGATCTTCCCCGCGGCATTCAGGTGGCCGCCGGGATGGCGTTCCTCGTGGGCGGGTTCGGTATCCAGTTCGAGGTGACGAACCCGCTGATGGCAACGAGGGTTTTCCACCTGGGCTCGGTAGGTTTCGGGTTGCTCGGAACACTCATGGCCTGTGGCGGTATCGCTGGCAATGTGTACTCCTCGCGCCGCCGTGACCCCGATTCCGGAGAGTTCCTGATCTGGGCCATCGTGTTCGGCGCCGCCGAGGTTGTTGCCGCTGTCATGCCGGTCGGATGGGCCTACGGGGTCGTGCTGGTGATTGTGGGCGCCGCGATCCAACTCTTCGCGGTCAGCGCAACCGTTTACGTGCAGAAGGTCGCACCCGAGGCGCAACGCGGCCACGCCTTGAGCGCCTACAACGCTGGCTTCATGGGCTTTGTGCCAGCAGGCTCGTTTGTCGTCGCGGGACTTGCAGCCGTAGCCGGTACTCGCTGGGCCCTGATAGCACCTGGCGCTGCAATCGTGACCTGCGGATCGGTAACGCGCGCGCTCACCACCAAACGGCTCCCGTGGCCCCGGCAGTCCGAAGCCTGAGCGGCGAGAAGGCCGCAGAGAACGTGAGCCGGGATCCTGGCCAGGGCGGCAGCCAACGGGCACGCCGAGTGACATGAGGCCGATCACATCAGACTGCGACGACAGAGGCACAGTCCCTGACCTGCGGAAATGGGGAGTGAAGCTAGCGAGACTCGAACTCGCGACCCCCTGCTTGCAAAGGTTGCGCTAGCCATCGTGATACCTGCATCAATGCTGCTATAGGCCGGTTGACGTTCTCTCTGATCGACCGCTGGTGACCGCCTGGCGCCGGTCGATCGGGCACGCAGCGGGCACGCGCGGTTAACGGGAGGGCCGCCCGACTGTGACCTTAGCGGGCCGCTCGCTCATCCCGACGTTGAGCACGGGCGCGGGCAAACAAGAGCGCGCTGAGTGCTAGCCAAGCGACCGTACCCAGCAAGAACTGTCCACCGTTGGCGGTGGCGAAGAGCAGTAGATTTATCAAGCTTGTAGCGAGCGCTAGGCTGGCGGTGACGATGAGTTGGGTCGATGACTGGCTTCTAGGTTCGCCCCACTTGCCTGTCGCCATGCTGGCACACCCCAAAGGTCAAGCCCGCATCGACCACCATAGTTGCCCGTATTTGCATCCGACCAGCCGATGGCAATCCCTGGGACCGTAGAGACTTCCGTTATTGCCGGGCCGCCTGTGGCAACTTTACCTATGCGACTTCGCTTTGTACGCTTATAGCCTTCACGACGCAGACCAGCAGCACCAAACCGGCCAGCATGCCTAGAATGTCAGCAGCCGTCCGCCGACTCCCTGACCAATTGCGATCGTCTGCGAACTGGACAAACAGTTCGATACTGAGAGCGACCAGCATTCCCCCGGTTACCCAACGGAGTCCCGGCGCGCTTCGTCGCCGACCCGACAGATCGAGCCAGAGCGCCACAACAGTGATCAGCCACGCGATAGCAGCAAAGATGATCGCAGCTAGGCTCAAGGTGCCAAGCGTCGTCACTACTCGAGGCTAGCTGCTACGGTGTCGGTTTGTCAGTTTTTATACGAGCTGTGCGACCCCCGAGTCCTGGTCCCGCCCTTTCTCCTCGATCGCTGCCAATCCCTCGCGAGTGGTCCACGGGTCCAGGGTCGGCAAAGCCGATCGCCTAGCGACGCGAGCCCAGCGAAGCGCTCTGGACGCGTGGACCGCGAGCGGGACAATTGTGATGCGAGGATGACGGCTCCCTGCGATACCCCGAATGCCTGGCCGATGAGTCTGGCTGATCTGAGGGAAGCGATCGGTCGGGCGGCGCGCCCGCGCGAGCGGGCCACCGAGGCTGAGCGCGGCGCGGGAAGCGACACAGCCTCACGCTGAGGTTATGGTTACGCCCGGTTTGCCTTAGTCGCCGACAGTGTCAAAGGGCTGCTGTAGGGCCAGCCCTAAAGCCCGGAGAAGTGGCGGCGAGACTTCTCCGGCGTGCAGGACTCGCCGCCGGAGGGGCTGTTCGGCCCCGCTCGCAAGACCATCAAAAGCAAGGCCTGCGCAGACCAAGTATTTGCGAGGATGATCAACTGGGTAGTTCGCGGAAAGGAGGGCGCTTGCCAACTCATGGGTTTATCACCTTCGTTGCTGGCACTAGAGCCAAGCATGCGTACTGCCATTCGGATGGCGGGCCCTACGACCTTGGCGTCAAGGTTCTTCGCTGGCTGAGCACCGCAGCGATGGAACCTCGGCGTCTCGAATCTGCGATCACAGCGTTGAAGGTAGTCCACAATTTCGACAGCCCTCGGCCTACACCTGAGGAAGTAACCCGATTCCGGCGTTACAGCGATCCGAGCGTGGGCAATCCGAACGAGGAGTGGTATGCCTTGCTGCATGATTTGCAAGGCGATCCGGCCGGAATCCTGGCCAGCGGCTACATCGTCGATGAGGGTAGCCCGCACGCCTGGGCATACGAGATTAACTCCGACGAGCAAAGCTTCTCCGTTGGCTACGCCAATGACAAGGGAGCAACTTGGCCCTGGTCGGCCCTTCCGACTGATCAGCAGTTCGTGGCCGCCGCCGAGTCCCTGGACCCCAACCAACCTGACGAAGATGACGACTGGGTTTTCTGACCCGAAGCGTGCGCTTGCACCAATGAAGGCGGAGGCGTGTCTTAGCGGCCCGTTGTTTGTCGGAAGATCTTGAATATTCCGTGGAGCAGCTTTCCGGTCTCCATCAGGCCTTCACCCGCCAGCCTGGCAGAGGGCAGCGGGTTCCCCATGATGCTCTCTACGGCTGCGTTGAGCGCTGATTCTGACGGCATCGGCACGCCTCGTGTCCGCAGCTCTGCCATGTAGGTGTCCCGGACCTGTTCTCGGCTCCGGCCCGCTGCCCGGTAAGATCCTGGCCGACCAGCAGCCGTCCCCGCCGACCCGCGCCCTGTTCGAGGCGGTGGAGTTCGAGGGACTCCAGGCCACCCCGTATGTCACCGACCGGGGCCGGATGGCGTACTCGCTGCGCGCCACCGGCATCAAGGCCGTCAGGTCCGCCGATGGGAAGGACGCGGCCTGATGCCCGCCAGGCGGGTCACCACCCTGACAGTCCCGGTCGACGGACGGTCGGGGGTGGCGTTCGAGTCCTATGCGGGCCGACCCCGGTCACGGCTGTGTCAGCCGATCCACCACGGAACCAGAAGGGAACCGCCGCCGCGAACGCTCGCGGGAGCGGGGCGCCGACCTCCCGGCCCGGCGACCGGGCCGAGGCGGAGGTCAGCGCGTTCTTCGGCGAGCTGGCCGGCCGCAGCGAGCGGTGGCGGCTGACCCCGGCGCAGCGCAGCAAGCTCGCTCCCGCCGTCGCCGCCGCGCTCGCTACCGGATGGACCCCTCAAGGATTGGCCGGGTTCGCCGGGGCCAGCACCGTCGGGATCAGGAACCCGTACGCGGTGCTGGCGGCCCGGCTGTCACCGGCCGAGCTGCCACCGCCTGCACGCGCGCGGCCGCCGTGGTGCGGCAGGTGCGACGAGCGGACACGGCTGCTCGGCGTCGACAGCGACGCGCCGAGGCCATGCCCTTCCTGCAAGCCGACAGTCCCCGCCAGCCGAGCTGGGTGGAGCGCCGATCGCCGCATGGCGGCCGCTGTGGTGCGGTAATTACCGCGCTCCCAATCTGTAGCCGAGCAGGTGGTGGCCGAGAGGCCCTCTGGGATGGTCGTGAGTATGCCGCGGCGCCATCCATTTCTCGGGAACCGGCCGTCGGCCGAACAGGGCCAGGCAGCGGACCACGACATGACCGCCGCGGGAGTCCTGCGCCGAGTTGCACTCGCACGGCTCCCACGACGTCGGTGGAAGCGACGCCCTGGCCCGGGCCGGGGAAATCGCCGATCAGCTGTACGCGACGGCTCCGCCAGGGCCGCGGTCGGTCTACGGACGGGACGTGCGTGGTAGCTGGGCTACTGCTGACCTGATCGTCCCGTCCGGGATGCGGTTCTTCCTCGGCCTGCTTGACCAGCCGCTCACCCCGGAGCAGGCCGGATCACCACGCCGCAGGCGCAACGCGGAAAGGCAGCGAGATGCCGATCCAATCCAGGTAGCCGCGACAGGCCGGATACTCGTCGTTGTGGCCCGCGATGCCGCGCAAGATCCCGATTGGTCAGAGGTGACTAGCCGTATTGAGTGAGCCCATCGACGGCTTACCTCACGGTCGACTTCGCCGGGCTAGCGCCGGAGGGTTGCTTAACACAGTGTCGCCAGCGTGACCTTGACCCTGACCTTGGCTCTTGACCTTGGCTTTGGCCGCCTGTCTGCCCTTGGCTGTGCTGGCGGAGCGGAGGTAAATCACTCTGTCGGGTCCCCTTTGGGTGGGAGAGTGGTCTGCCTCCGCGCGGCCTGCGGGTTAAGCCGCAAGGCGGGCAGGTGGCCAGATCGCGCCGCCCGCGTGCGGGGCATGTGCAGGGCAGGCGGGTGCGGGGTCGGGCGAGCGTTGCGGATTCGATAGCCGTCCCGACTAAGCGGTCGGCCTTCCCGGTCCAGTGCGTCCCGCACGGCACGGGCGGCCTGCTCAAGTGCGGCGATGTCTGTGGAACGGTTCCCGCCGGATCCCTGCGGGCCCGTGTGGCCGAGGGCCGGGGAGTCGGGCAGGGACCCTGCGCGCCGGGACGGCTGGCCCGCGATACAGAGGGACCGGTCTTCTCGTCAGGGTCGTCCGCAGCGGCGTCGGGTAGGTTGTCGGCGGCCGCGTGGTGTTCCAGGATTCCGGACAGCAGCTTGACCGCGACGAGTAGGGCGAGGGCGGGCCATCCGGCGATGATACGGCTGACGGTGCCTGGTCTGCGGTGGCGATGTTGGCGACCAGGCTGGCGGCGGTCCCTATGGTCAGCGCGGCCCAGGGCAGCCATCCGGAGCCGGGCGGGCATTGCGGCGGGCGGGCAGCGCAGGCACATTACCGGTGTTCGCGGCTCCAGCGCCTGGCTGGTCCTTTACGGTCGTACTGGCTGCCTGATTCCCTCTGGCAGCGCTCACCGCGATAGGTGCTGTGGGCCGTGGTCAGCGGCTTGGCTTCGCCGCCCTGGCGGGTGGGCTGTCATTTCCGGTCACCTGGCCATGTGGCACTAGGTCGACGAACGCCGTCGGTTGCGGCGTTGCGGGCGTAACTGCGTAGCGCAGCGTGGGCGGGCTCGGGCACGCTGTATGGCGTGACCGGATCCATCGAGCGTCCTCAGCTCTCGAGCTTCGACGGTACGGGTGTGCTCGCGCGTGCTGGCGAACTGCTTGCTGGTTTTGAGGCGAGAAGCGCCGTCGCGCTTCTGCATGCCGCATGCAGCAGTCCAATCCTGCGTCGGGCGGTAGCCTGTACATGATCGCCAAGGGGCAGCACGGCGACTGCACGCTGGCGCGCTGTTCGCCGCGCTAGCGTCGGACGAAGCTGGTATCGATCCAGCAGGCACCTTTCGTGCCGGCATAAACATAGGGAATCCCGGATTCCTTGCTGGTCCCGTGGCATACTCCCCCTGAGACTCCGAGGCGGAGGTTCCCGCCTACAGTAGCGCCAGGCGGCCGGAAGCTAGGAACGCGAAATGCGCAAAGCACTCATTTCGGTGGGCTCGATCCTGCTGGTCAGCCTCGTTCTGGGCAGCACGGTGTTCCGGACGCAGGTCGCCGACGCAGCCAGCGCGGTCCTGAACGTGTTCGTGACCAACGACTCCTCGCACCCGGTGCCGGTGCGCGAGCAGAACACCGACGCGAACGGGAACATCAAGGTGCACGAGCAGGGCACTGCTAACGTCAGCGTGACGAACCCCAGCCTCACGGTCGCACCGCCGACCCCGGTCACGGGCGGCGGAGCCCTTGTCACGGGTTCCGTCGGAATCAACAATGATGTGGGGACGCGCATCGCGACCGCGCTTGAGATCAATATGACGAGCGGAGTCCGGGAATGCCGCCTCCAATTTGGGGCAAGCATTGTAGCTGACGTCAATGGGCCGGCCTTTGGCGGCGACAGTACCGTCGTCCTGGCCCTCACGCGGCCGATTGAATTCAACAATATCGTCGTCTTGGGCGGCAGCGGCGATACGTGCACGGTCAGTATTGTCGGCGCACAGCCCTGAGTCGCAGGACTGTCGTATCGTCTCCGTTCCCGTCCTCCCGGCAAGGTGCCGGACCTCTGCCGAGGAAGATCATCTGTCAAGGTGCTTGCGCCATCGCATGAGCGACGCGCCGTAGGCGCGGCCAATGGCACCTGCGGCACCGACTGCACCGCGGTGCAGTGCGCCCGGTTTCGATCCCCGGGCGGCTGAGCGCACCTAGCTTCACGCTTATGACCCCCCAGCCCGGCGGAGAGCGCTTCCGGCTCTGGCGCCGATTTCTCCCGCTCGCATGGATAGCCGTCGTTAGCCTGCTCCCGTGCCCCGACCTTATCGCCCGCATCCGGATCCGCCGGGCGGCAGCCCGTCTCGTCACCTGCGATCCGGGTCCGCCGGGCGTCGGAGTTCGGGGTGCACGACCGCCGGGGCCGGTGACGGTGGCCAGGCCCAAGCTGCGCGGCACGACGGCGGCGTTCGCCTCGCGCCTGTTCGGCAAGACCATCACCAGGTCGAATGCGCTGGAGTCGCTGGTGATCGCGGGGTTCGTGCGGGGCCTGTCGGTCCGCGACGTGGAGAACACCCTGGCCGACGCCCTGGGCGCGGAGGCGGCGCTGAGCAAGTCGACGGTGTCGCGGATCTGCCAGGCGATCGGCGATGAGTTCGCCTCCTGGTCGTCGCGGCGGCTGGAGGGCCTGCCACTGGATTACCTGTTCCTGGACGCCTCGATGTTCAAGATGCACCCTGGAGCGCGGGCCGAGCCGGTGCTGGCGGCGTGGGGCATCACCACGGACGGCGCGCCGGTGTTCGTCGCGCTGGCCGCGGGCGGCAGCGAGTCCGCCGACGCGTGGGGCGGCTTCCTCGATGAGCTCCGCGGCCGGGCCTGCGACCGCCGCTGCTGGTCATTTCTGACGGAGCCGCCGGGCTGATCAACGCCGCGGAGTCGGTTCTGGCCCGGTCACTGCGGCAGAAATGCCTGATCCACCAGGCTCGCAACGTGCTCGCCAAAGTCCCCGCCGCCGCGCAGGACGAGATCCGGGGCGCCTACTGGGCGATCTTCGACACCGATGCCCTCACCGCAGCAGGCACCGGACCCGGGCCCGGGCTCGTCACCGCGGTGCAGGCCCGCATCGACGCGTTCGCCGAGACCTACGGCAAGCTTGACCCCTCGGCCGTCAAGTGCCTGCTCACCGACCGGGAGCAGCTCACCAGCTACCTGCGCTTCCCGGCCGGGCACCACAAGCGGATCCGGCACTCCAACTTCATCGAGCGCACCTTCGGCGAGACCCGCCGACGGGTCAAGGTCATCGGCCGCCTCCCCGGCGAGACGAGCTGCCTCAACCTCGTCTGGGCCGTCCTGGACCGCGCCAGCCGAGGATGGCGCGGCGTGAACACCACCAATGCCGGACTGCGCCTGCTGCACGACCTGCGCCGCCAGCTCCTCGACCCGCCCACCCCCATCCACCGGACCAGCCACGCCGCCGCAGACCCCGAAGAAACTGTCAGCGCCGTCGCCTAACATCCACAACGAAGGAACCAGGCCCACGTCATTTACACCGCTCCTGGGACGCCACCCGAACGGGAGCATGGCGGCCAGTGGCATGATCAGGTCCAGACCAACGCGCTTGGTCACCTCAATCTTGTCTGCGTCGAACTTCGCTGACGAAAGCAGCATGAAGTCCTCACCCACTGACAGCGCGTCGCTGGCTTCCACTAGCCCAGCAAGCACATTGCGCAGTTCACTGCATCGGCCAGAACCTGCCCGACCACGCCACCGGCCACGACCAGGAACACGCCTGGCAGCTCCTCGAACAGCTCACCGACCGGGCGCTGGCCGGGCAGGCGGGAGAGGAGGTCTGCCGCCTGGATGCCCCCGAATGGCCGCGCGTCCCCGACAGCTTGCGCCGCGCGGACGGGGAGAGCATCTACCGGGCGCACGGCGGCGAGCGGTACGCCACCCGCGCGCAACTGTCCATGGAGGAGCAGCTGCTCGCCGACGCGCAAGCCGGAGGCCGCGCCGCATCTGGCACGCGGGCACGCCGCCGCGCTGCTCGGCGCAGACCTCGCGCAACTCGAGGCGCAACTGCGCGCAGACGCGCCCGCGCCGGACGGAGTCACGACTGCGGTGGGCTGCGCCTGGACCAGGCCACGGCCGCGTTCCTGGCGCTGACCAGCCCGCGCCGCGCCGAGCTGATCGTCGGCCCGGCCGGGACCGGCAAGACCTACACCGCCGTCCGCATCGCAGAGGCATGGCGCGCAGCCGGCAAGGGCCAGGTCTTCGGGATCGCGGCGACCAGCGCCGGGCGCAACGTCCTGCTCGACGCCGGGATCCCGGTGGCGGAGAACACCGCCCAGTTCCTCGGCCACCTGCCCGGCCAGCGCGAAGCCCGCGGCGCCACCAGCCTCGGCCCGGACGCGCTGCGTCATCCTGGACGAGGCCAGCACCACATCGATGCCGGACCTCGCCGCGATCATCCGGCACGCCACCCGGTCTGGCGCCAAGCTGGTCATCACCGGGGACCACGCCCAGCTCGGCGCCGTGCAGTCCGGCGGCGGCATGGCGATGCTCGCCCGCAAGCTCGGCCACGCCCAGCTCACCGAGGCCGTCCGGTTCCGCAACGACTGGGAAGGCACCGCGTCGCTGGCCATCCGCGCCGGGGAAGTCTCCGCGCTCGCCGACCTACGACGCGCACGGCCGGCTGCACGGCGGCAGCTACGAGGAGATGGCCGAGCAAGCCGTGCCGGGCCTACCTGGCCGAGTACCTGGCCGGGACCGATGTGGTCCTCACCGCGTTCGAGCACCGCGAGTGCCTCGACCTGTCCCGCCGCGTCCAGGGCTACCTGCTCGACTGGGGCCAGCTCCAGCCCGGCGAGACCACGGCCCTGCGGGAAGGCGCCCGGGCCTACGCCGGCGACCTGATCGTCGCCCGGGAGAACGACAACCAACTCGACGCAGGCGCAGCCGGGCCGCACTCTGGCCAACGGCGACCTGCTCCGCGTCGACGCGATCGGCGAGAACGGCCTGACCGTGTCCCGGCTGATCAGGCCCGGCAAGGCCGGCGGCGGACGCGCCTGGTCGGCGCCGTTCACGATCACCAGGTCGTACGCGGCGGACGTATTGCGACCTCGGCTACGCGCTGACCTGGTACACCGTCGAGGGCCAGACCGTCGCGGTCGGCATCGCGCGTGGCCAACGACAAGCGCACCCGCGAAGGCCTGTACGTCGCGATGTCCCGCGGCGCGCTGCGCAACGAGGTCTACGCCTACCCGTCCGCACAGGAACCGGCCGAGAGCGTGATCGGCCAGCCGCCCACAGCCGATCCCGAGATCGCCCGCCAGCGCAGGCTCCAGGCCGACCGCGAAACCGCTCAGCCCGGCAGCGGCCCTGGACGGGCAGGACCCGATCAGCATCCTGGCCCCGGTCGTCCGCCGCGACGACGCCGAGCTGTCGGCGACCGAAACCCGCGAGCAGGCGCTGTCGGACGCCGACCACCTCGGCGCGCTGCACGCGATCTGGATGGACCAGTGCCGCGCCGAGGCCTACAGCCGGTACGCCCAGGCGGTCCGCGACCACGCCGACCCCGCGGACGCCGCGGAGATGATCCCGCGCTGATGTCTTGGCTGCCGGTCTTGCCTGGGCTGACGCCGCACGGCCTGCGGCACGGCCACCAGACCTGGATGGAGGATGCGGGCAGCAGTGACCTGCTCCGATCCGAGCGGATGGGCCACGAGGTACCCGGAATGCGCGGCGTCTACGGGCACGTCAGCCCGAGCATGCGCGCCGAGCTGACGGCCATGTTGCAGGAGCGCTGGGACCCGTCACTGGGTGAGCGGACCCGGCTCTCGCAGCGCTCGGTGGTCCGGGCGCTGGATGCCCTGCTGGCCGCCCAGCCCAAGCCAGCCACCAAGATCCGCTCCCATCTCGCTCCCAGAAACGGACACAACCAAAGGAGGCGGCCTTGAAGAATGGCCATGAGCAACGCCCTGAACTGGGAAACCTCTGGTGGGCCTGCGAGGACTTGAACCTCGGACCTCTTCCTTATCAGGGAAGCGCTCTAACCGCCTGAGCTACAGGCCCCTGAGTACCGTCTGACCTGCAAGAACTCTCGCATACGTGCAAGTCGTGCTTGCGTGGGCCGGTCAAGCGGCCTACCGGGGATGCCCGCCCAGCCGCACTGGGCGCGCCGGGATAGGTTACCGCACCGCGGCGAGTTGCGCGAAGCTGGCTACTTGCTTAGTCGGCTTCCTGCAACGTGATCTCGACGCCGCCGGACAGCCGCGTCACGGCGTTGTAGACCACCGCGCCGACCGTGGCCAATGCGGTGATCAGGATGACGTCGATCGCTCCGGCCAGCATCGTGTAGCCAAGTACGGTTCCCGCGGAGAACCAGCTCGCCGCGTTGGAGCCCGGGTTCCCGTTCGACGAGGTAACCAGGCCGATCGTCTGCTCGATGCTGTGGAACACGCCGAGCGAGGAGAACGCGAAGTAGATCACCGCGACGGCGACGAACAGGACGAGCCATCCGATGAGCGAGACCATGAAGCTGAACTTCATGACCGACCATGGCTCGATCCTGGAGAGCACGAGCTGCGCGTCGCGTGCTTCGGCACCGTCCGACCTAGCGCCCTTGGCCTGTGCAGCCGGGCTGCGCAACGTGCCCGGCCTGCTCTTGACCGTCATTGCTGACTTGCCATTGCCGATAGCGCCCCCCGGCCTTCCTACCGCACTCGGCTTGAGCCTGTTCTTCTTGCCAGGTCTGGCGAATGGGCCTCCGACCTTGGACTTCTTGCTACCTGATCGTACAGATGCGGCAGCCGCCTGGGCAGCAGAGGGAGCTGCGTAAGGATCGGGAGCATGCGCGGTGGCCGTCTGGCCGACGCCGTGCCGACTCAGCCTGGACGCCGGCCGGAGGTGCGCCGCCGGGCGAGTAGGCCGGCCTGGGCGGAGCAGCAGTACCGGGGGCCGCGGACGCCTGGGCGGCGGTCGCCGGCTGGGCAGTTGCCGGCTGGCGCACCGCTGGGCCGTCGCGGCTGGGCAGTCGCGGCCTGGGCCTTGGTGCTCGATGCCGGGGTCCAGACCGACGGCCGTGGACTCGGCTGACCTCCCGGCGAGGCCGGCGAGGCCGGCGAGACCCAGGGGTTCGTTTCGGCCGTGGACGACCGCTGCGCGCCGGACGGCGAAGCCGGCCTGGCCTGAGACAGGTCCGGGCTGGCGAAACCGGGGCTGGCGAAACCCGCACCCGTCAGTTCGCGTGCAAGCGCGGCGGCCGCGAGCGTGGACGTGCTCTCCGCCTCCTGCGCCGCGTCGTCCGGCTTGGCAGGGTGGGTCGCCGACGAGCCTGCTGCCGACTGCACGGGCGCCGCGATCGTGTCGGCTGCTGAGGCGCCCAGCGGCTTGGCGGGCACATCGGGCCTGCCGTTGCCTTCCGGCCTGTTGCCCTCAGGCTTGGCGCTGCCCGGCTTGGCGTTGAATCCTTGCGGCACCGCGGCCTTGGGGATCGTGGTATCCGTCCGCTTGGCGTCCGGAACCTTCGCGAAGGACGCCGGGCTCGCCGCGTCAGCGCTGCCCGAGGAGCCGTTCTTGTTCTCGGCCTGAGTCGCCTCTTCGTCTCGCCCTGGGCGGTCTTGGTCTCGCCCTGGGCGGTCTTGGTCTCGGCCTGAACGGTGGTGGCCGTGGACTGAGACTTGATCCCTGCACCGGCCGACGGGGCCGACGACCCAGCCTCGGGCCCGGACTCCACCTTGCTGCTCGCCTGCTTCTCCGCTGCCGTATTCTCCTCGGATTCTGCCTTTGTCGCGCTCGACTTCCGGACGGCCTTGTCCAGTTGAGGAGCAGAGCCACCAGCCTCATCGGCCAGCGGCGCTACTGGGTCCGCCTGGTTGTCCACCCGTCCTCCTGAGAAGTCGCTAGCAACGACATTATCCGCCACCAGCCATGCCCGGGCCTTGACCGTCCGATCGCCCGCAATCGTGACACCCTGTCAGACGTACCAATCGGCCGAATAGTTGCCGCGACGACCAAGGTTGCTGACCCGGGCGGGCTGCGCCGGTCGCGGCGAACCGACTCGCCAGGATTGACGCAGTTCAGGGCCATGATCACGATGTCGGATCGGAATCATCGGCAGCCTCGGCTCATCCCCCGTCGGAGGCTTCATCCGCGGCTTCGGCAACATCGCCGGGCGCCGCATCCCCCGGCTCGCCAGGCTCGGAATCGGTCCCCCGGCACCACATCGTCCAGGGCGCTCTCTGGCTCCTCGGCGTTGCGGGCGATCGCGACCAGCGTCTGCCCGGCAGCAAGATTCACCAGCCGGACGCCCATCGTCTGGCGGCCCGACTGCTTGATCTCCGCCGCCGTCGTCCTGATCACCCCGCCCGCCGACGTGATCGCGAAGACCTCGTCGTCCGGGCCGACCATCAGGGCGCCGATCAGCTCGCCGCGGGCGTCCACGATCCGCGCGGTGATCACGCCGAGGCCGCCGCGGCCCTTGACCGGGTACTGGTCCGCTGGCGTCCGCTTCGCGTATCCGCCGCCGGTCGCCACCAGGACGTCGGCGTCCGTGCTCGCCTCGACCACGTGCATGCCGAGCAGGCGGTCACCGTTGGTGAACCGCATCCCGATGACGCCTGAGGTGGCCCGTCCCATCGGCCGCAGCACGTCGTCGCTCGCGTGGAACCTGATCGCCTGCGCGTGCCGGCTCACCAGCAGCAGGTCCTGGTCGGGCGAGACCAGCCTGGCGCCGATCACCTCGTCGTCCTCGCGCAGGTTGATCGCGATGATGCCGCCCTGCCTGCGGTGAGTCGAAGTCGCTCAGCCGCGACTTCTTCACCAGGCCGCCGGCCGTCGCCAGCACCAGGTACGGCGCGACCTGGTAGTCCTGCAGCGCGAGCACCTCGGCGATCCGCTCGTCCGGCTGGAACGCCAGCAGGTTCGCCACGTGCTGGCCGCGCGCGTCCCTGCGCCGCCTCGGGCAGCTCGTAGGCCTTCGCCCGGTACACCCGGCCCTTGTTCGTGAAGAACAGGATCCAGTGGTGCGTCGAGGTGACGAAGAAGTGCTCGACGATGTCGTCGGTCCGCAGCTGCGCGCCGCGCACGCCCTTGCCGCCGCGCCGCTGCGCCCGGTACAGGTCGGTCTTGGTCCGCTTCGCGTAGCCGCCGCGCGTGATCGTGACGACCACGTCCTCCTCGGCGATGAGGTCCGCCATCGAGACGTCGCCGTCCCATGCCACGATCTCGGTGCGCCGGTCGTCGCCGTACTTCGCGGCGATCTCGGCCGAGCTCGGTCCCGACGATCTGCCGCTGCCGCTCCGGCGAGGCCAGGATCGCCTCGTAGTCGGCGATCTGCGCCATCAGCTCGTCGTACTCGTCGATCAAGCTGCTGCCGCTCCAGCGCGGCCAGCTTGCGCAGCTGCATGTCCAGGATCGCCCTGGCCTGGATCTCGTCGATGTCCAGCAGCTCCATCAGGCCCTGCTGGGCCACGGCCGCCGACGCGCTGGCCCTGATCAGCGCGATCACCGCGTCGATCTGGTCGATCGCCTTGATCAGCGCGACCAGGATGTGGGCCCGCTCCTGGGCCTTGCGCAGCAGGTAGCGGGTCCGCCGCACGATGACCTCGATCTGGTGCGCGACCCAGTACCTGATCATCTGGTCCAGGCGCAGCGTCCGCGGCACGCCGTCGACCAGCGCGAGCATGTTCGCGCCGAACGTGTCCTGCAGCTGGGTGTGCTTGTAGAGGTTGTTCAGCACCACCTTGGCGACGGCGTCGCGCTTGAGCACGATGACCAGCCGCTGGCCGGTACGCGCCGCTGCTCGACTCGTCGCGTACGTCGGCGATGCCGGCGACCCGGCCGTCCTTGGCCAGCTCGGCGATCTTGACGGCCAGGTTGTCCGGGTTGACCTGGTAGGGCAGCTGGGTGACGACCAGGCAGGTCCGGCCCCTGCGGTCCTCCTCGACGTCCACCACGGCCCGCATGGTGATCGAGCCGCGGCCGGTCCGGTACGCGTCCGCGATGCCGCGGCGGCCGACGATCTGCCCGTAGGTCGGGAAGTCCGGGCCCTTGATCCGCTCCATCAGCGCGTCGAGCAGCTCCTCGTCGCTGGCGTCGAAGTTCTCCAGGTACCACTGCACGCCCTCGGCGACCTCGCGCAGGTTGTGCGGCGGGATCTTGGTGGCCATGCCGACCGCGATCCCCTCGGACCCGTTGACCAGCAGGTTGGGGAACCTGGCCGGGAGCACGACCGGCTCGGCGGACCGGCCGTCGTAGTTCGGCCGGAAATCGACGGTCTCCTTGTCGATGTCCCGCAGCATCTCCATCGCCAGCGGGGCGAGGCGGCACTCGGTGTACCGCATCGCCGCCGCCGGGTCGTTGCCCGGCGAGCCGAAGTTGCCCTGCCCGTCGATCAGCGGCATCCGCATCGACCACGGCTGCGCGAGGCGGACCAGCGCGTCGTAGATCGCCGAGTCGCCGTGCGGGTGGTACTGGCCCATCACGTCGCCGACGACCCTGGAGCACTTGAAGAAGCCCCGGTCGGGCCGGTAGCCGCCGTCGTACATCGCGTACAGGACGCGGACGTGCACCGGCTTGAGGCCGTCCCGCACGTCGGGCAGCGCGCGGCCGACGATGACCGACATCGCGTAGTCGATGTAGCTGCGCTGCATCTCGACCTGGATGTCGACCGGCTCCAGCCGGCCGCCTGGCTCCTCGGGCCGGTCGAAGCCTGCGGCGTGTCCACGCTCATGCAGAGCTCTCCTCTACCGTGACTGCAGGCCTGTCGTCTCCTTCACCATGACCGCGAACTGATCACGAAAACCAGTCGGTCGGCACCTGCGGCGCCGCGCCAGCGGCGCCGCGCGGGCCACGAGCTAGATGTCCAGGAAGCGGACGTCCTTGGCGTTGCGCTGGATGAATGCCCGCCTGGCCTCCACGTCCTCGCCCATCAGCACGCTGAACAGCTCGTCGGCCTGGGCCGCGTCGTCGAGCGTGATCAGCCGCAGCACGCGCCTGGCCGGGTCCATCGTGGTGTCCCACAGCTCGGACGGCGTTCATCTCGCCGAGACCCTTGATACCGCTGGATGCCGTCGCGCGGCCGCGGGTCCTTGCGTCCCTCGGCGATGCCGGCCTCGATCACCGCGTCGCGCTCCCGGTCGGAGTAGGCGTAGCCGGGCGGGACGCTCGCGGCCCTCCCACTTGATCTTGTACAGCGGCGGCTGCGCCAGGTACACGTGCCCGGCCTCGATCAGCGGCTTCATGAACCTGAACAGCAGCGTCAGCAGCAGCGTGGTGATGTGCTGGCCGTCCACGTCGGCGTCCGCCATCAGGATGATCTTGTGGTACCGGAGCTTGGCGACGTCGAAGTCGTCGTGGATGCCGGTGCCCAGGGCGGTGATCAGCGCCTGGACCTCGTTGTTCTTCAGCACCCGGTCGATCCTGGCCTTCTCGACATTCAGGATCTTGCCGCGGATCGGCAGGATGGCCTGGAACATCGGGTCGCGACCGCCCTTGGCCGAGCCGCCGGCCGAGTCGCCCTCGACCACGTAGATCTCGCAGATCGCCGGATCGCCGGACTGGCAGTCAGACAGCTTGCCCGGCAGGCCGGCCCCGCCCATCGCGCTCTTGCGGGTCAGGTCCCTGGCGTGCCGGGCCGCGATCCGCGCCCGCGCCGCCTGGGTGGCCTTGATCACGATCGACTTGGCCTCGCCGGGGTTGCGCTCGAACCAGTCGCGCAGGTGGTCGTTGCACACCTTCTGGACGAACGACTTGGCCTCGGTGTTGCCGAGCTTGGTCTTGGTCTGGCCCTCGAACTGCGGCTCGGCGAGCTTGACGTGGATGATCGCGGTCAGGCCCTCGCGGACGTCGTCGCCGGTGAGGTTCTCGTCCTTCTCCCTGATCAGCTTCTGCTCGCGCGCGTACCTGTTGATGATCGACGTCAGCGCCGCGCGGAAACCCTCCTCGTGGGTACCGCCCTCGGCCGTGTTGATCGTGTTCGCGAACGTGTGCACGGACTCGGCGTAGGAGCCGCTCCACTGCATCGCGACCTCGAGGGCCATGCCGGTGGCCTCGTCGCCGAACTCGATCACCGAGCCGTGCACGGCTTCCTTGGACGCGTTGATGTAGCGGACGAAGTCGGCGATGCCACCGTCGTAGCGGTAGCTGACCACGTGCGGCTCGCCGTTGATGTGGTCGGGCCGCTCGTCGGTCAGGGTGATCGTCAGGCCCCGGTTCAGGAACGCCATCTCCTGCAGCCGCCGCGACAGCGTCTCGAAGCTCCACGTCGGTGGTCTCGAAGATCTGGTCATCGGGCCAGAACGTGATGATCGTCCCGGTCTGCGTCGGTCTGCTCGCCCTTGCTCCAGCGGGCCGGTCGGCTCGCTCTGCGCGTAGGACTGCCGCCAGACGTTGCCGTCCTTGCGGATCTCGACATCGAGCCTGGCGGACAGGGCGTTGACGACCGAGACGCCGACGCCGTGCAGGCCGCCGGAGACCGCGTAGGACTGGCCGTCGAACTTGCCGCCCGCGTGCAGCGTGGTCAGTACGACCTCGACGGCCGGGCGGTTCTCTACCGGGTGCTTGTCGACCGGGATGCCGCGGCCGTTGTCGGAGACCCTGACGCCGCCGTCGGCGAGCAGGGTGACCTCGATCTGGTCGCAGATAGCCGGCCAGCGCCTCGTCGACGGCGTTGTCGACAACTTCGTGGACCAGGTGGTGCAGTCCGCGTTCGCCGGTCGAGCCGATGTACATGCCCGGGCGCTTGCGGACCGCCTCCAGGCCCTCGAGGACCGTGATTGAGCGTGCGTCGTAAGACAAACGGTTCGCTCCTCCTGAAAAGCGGGACATGGGCACCGGGCGGCTGACAGCACTTCCCCGACTGCGGCTGTCCCGGTACGCTTACCTATTTTACCTGCTGGCACCCGCCAGCCTCAGCCGTACAGTGCGGTCCGGATCGCCGCTGCGCGCTCACCCGTAGGTGTCCCGCGGTCCCGGCTGCCGCGCACGCGCCATTGCCCGGTCTTGCGCGGTCTGCGCTGCCCGGCCCGAGCACCTTCACCCGGCGGACCGCGCCGTCACCGAGTTCGGCGTTCAGCTTGCGGACGAGCTCGGCGGCGAGCAGCCGAAGCTGGGTGGCCCACGCCGTCGAATCGGCGATGACGGTCAGCTCGCCGTCGGTCAGGCCGTCCGGCACGGTGTGCGCGGCGAGGTCGGCGCCGACGATCTGCGCCCAGCGGCCGAAGACCGATCCGGTCGCCACGGCGAGCTCCCAACCGGTCTCGGCGACCAGGCCGTCGATCGCGGCGCCGAGCGGCGCCGGGTCGTCCCGGCGCTGGCGCGCTGGCCCGCTGACCTGGCTGCCGGCAGTCCCGCGGACTCGTGTTTTTGCTGCCCAAATTTGTCGTCCGCCAGTGTCGCCGGCCGGCTTCCTCTGCGCCGCGGCGTCCGCCTTCGCCCTGGCCAGGGCGTCGCGCCGCGAGCGCGGCGCGTCCCTGCCCGTGCGTCGGGCAGGCCGGGCACGGCCTGCGCGCGCCGGCGGTCAGGCGGCACTGGTCGATCACCCCGCCCGTGACCGTGTAGCCGGTCCCGGCGAGCCGCGCGCGGCACGTCCGCGCGCACCGCGGCGGTGACGAGCACCTGTTCGGCATCGGCGGCCAGCTCGGCCAGGCGCTCCCTGCGGCCCGCGTCGAGCTCGGCGAATACGTCGTCGAGCATCAGCACGGGGTCCTCGCCGTCGGCGCGCAGCAAGCCGAACGCGGCCAGCCGCAGCGCCAGCGCCAGCGACCAGGACTCGCCGTGACTGGCGTAGCCGCGCGCGGGCAGCTCGCCGATCCGCAGCTCAAGCTCGTCGCGGTGCGGCCCGGCCAGGCAGACGCCGCGCTCCAGTTCGGCCCGGCGCAGGCGCTCGAGCGACTCGCGCAATGGTCTGGGCGAGCTTGGCGGGCTCGGGCTCGGGGTCGAGCACGCCCGACCGCTCCGAACCCTGCCGGTAGCTGATCGACGCGCCGCGCGAGTCGCCGGAGACGTCGCCGTAACGCGTCCGTGATCAGCGGCCGGAGCGCGCCGGTCAGCCTGCAGCCTGCCCGCCGTCAGCTCGGTGCCGTGCGTGACGAGCTGGTCGTCCCAGATGTCCAGCCCGGCCGGGTCCGCGCGCCCGGCCGCCCGCGCGGACTTGAGCAGCGCGCTGCGCTGCTTGACGACCCGCTCGTAGTCGGCCCTGACCGCCGCGTACCGCGGGCGGCTCGCGACCAGCAGGTCATCGAGGTAGCGGCGGCGCTCGGCCGGGTCGCCCTTGACGACGAGCCAGGTCCTCGGGCGCGAACAGCACGCAGCGCAGGGTGCCGAGCGCGTCCCGCGGCCTGGTCAGCGGAGCCCGGTTGAGCCTGACCCGGTTCGCCCGGCCGGCGTTGAGCTCGATCTCGACGAGGCTGTCC
This sequence comes from uncultured Actinomycetota bacterium, assembly GCA_963720595.1. Lineage (GTDB taxonomy): Bacteria > Actinomycetota > Actinomycetes > Streptosporangiales > Streptosporangiaceae > Chersky-822. The sequence continues at coordinate 1,139,423 of CAVRFY010000003.1, forward strand.
CTGGCAGCCGACCGGATCGGACGCCCGCAGGATCGCCCGGTCGGCGCCCGACCTGATCATCGCGGCGTCGGCGGCGACCCGGTGACTGCCGAACGTCGCCACGTAGTAAGCCGCCTCGATCAGGTTGGTCTTGCCTGCCCCGTTGGGGCCGGTGAAGGTGGTGACGCCTGGGCCCAGGGTGACGTCCGCGGCGGTCGTAGCAGCGGAAGTCGGTGAGGGCCAGCCTGGCCAGGTGCACGCCTGGCAGACTAGTCCGTCCGGCCGTCGGCGAGCCTCCGCAGCTGCGTGCTCGGCCGCCGTGCGCTCAGCTGTTCAGGCGGAACGGCATCAGCAGGTAGCGGTAGTCGGGGCTGCCGTCTGGCCCTGGCTTGCCGGTCAGCAGGGCGGGCTTGCCTGGCTCGGTGAACGCGATCCTGGTCGTGTCGCTGTCCATCGCGGTGAGGCCGTCGAGCAGGTAGTTCGGGTTGAACGCGATCGTCAGGTCATCGCCGTCGAAGCTGGCATCGATCACCTCGTCGGCCTGCGCCTCGTCGCCTGTGCCCGCCTCCAGCGTGAGCTGACCTGCCGTGAAGCTGAGCCGGACGGCCGTGTTGCGCTCGGCGACCAGGGCGACCCGGCGGACCGATTCGGCGAGCAGGCTGGTCGATATCTCGGCGGTCGCGTTCACCGTCGAGGGCAGCAAGCGTGCGGTAACGCGGGAACTCACCGCTGAGCAGCCGAGTGGTGGTGCGGCGGCCACTGGCCTCGAACCCGATCATCCCGTCGCCCCCGCCGTGCTGACCAGCACCGGCGTCCTCACCGGGCAGCGCCAGCGCGATCGAGACCTCCGCCGCGGTGGTCAGCGACCTGGCCGTGTCGGTCAGCGCCTTAGCCGGGACGAGCACGGCGGCGGACAACTCGGGCCGCGCGGGAGTCCAGCGCAGCTCGCGGACGGCCAGCCGGTACCGGTCGGTAGAGATCAGCGTGAGGGTGTCGCCCTCGATCTCGATCCGGACGCCGGTCAGCGAGGGCAGCGTGTCGTCGCGGCCCGCCGCGACCGCGGTCTGGCCGACCGCCGTGGCGAACGCGTCGCTGCCGACGGTACCGGCAGCTGGCGGCATCTCGGGCAGCGCCGGGTACTCGTCGTCGGGCATGGTCAGCAGGTTGAACGTCGCGCTGCCGCAGGACAGGACGGCCCGGCCGCCGTCGGAGCTGATCTGGACCGGCCGGCCTGGCAGGCTCCTGCTGATCTCGGCGAGCAGCCGGCCGGAGACCAGCGCACTGCCTGCCGCCTGCGCGTCGACGGGGATCTTGGCCAGCGCGGAGACGTCATAGTCGAAGCTGGACAACGTCAGCTCGCCGTCCCCGGCGTGCAGTCGCATCCCCGCCAGCACCGGCACCGTCGGCCTGGCGGGCAGCGCCCGCGCCGTCCAGGCGACCGCATCGGCGAAGACATCTCGTTCGACGATGATCTGCACGGCAAGCCGCCTTTCGTTCTCGCTCCGCGCGGAGCAGGCGGGCGCTAGGCGAGTCCGGGTGATGCGATTTCGGGCTAGGCACCGCTGGCATTGCGACGTTCGCTGGTTGGAGAAAGCCTAGCCTGCATGGGCGTCGTCGGCGCCGGCTTCGGAGAGCACGAGGCCTGGCCTGGCGCGGTGCTACTTGGCTCTTGGATCTCGGTAAACAGATAAGCAGTAGTCGTAATAGGCGCGGTGGATTCTGGGGACAGTGCCGTTTGCGCAGGTCAGTGCCCTTGTATCGTGCACAGCCCGGGTGGATAAGTCAGCCGGGCGGGCACTGGCGCTGTGCACGGACGCGGCGGCCGGGCGACTGAGCGGCGAGGTTGTCCCCCGCGCGGTCCCAAGGTCAGGGGACCTATCCGCAGGCTCATCCACAACGTCATCCACAGCCTGTGTGTACGGAAAGTGATGACTGACCGCCTTGTGTTAGTGGGCGGTCACGCTCAGTCAATCGTTACGCTGTGGCTCGCGATCGGTCACCATCGCGCCGCCGGCCGTTCAGCTCGGCAGCGCCTGCTGCTTGATCCGGTTGGTGAGCTCGGTGACCTGGTTGTAGATCGACCGGCGCTCGGCCATCAGCGACCGGATCTTCCGGTCGGCGTGCATGACCGTGGTGTGGTCGCGGCCGCCGAAGTGCTGGCCGATCTTGGGCAGCGACAGGTCGGTCAGCTCGCGGCAGAGGTACATCGCGATCTGCCTGGCCGTGACCAGGACCCGGGATCGTGAGGTGCCGCACAGGTCGTCGATCGACAGGCCGAAGTAGGACGCGGTCTGGCCCATGATCGTGGCGGCCGTGATCTCAGGGCCTTGCGACTCTGGGATGAGATCCTTGAGCACGAACTCGGCCAGCTGGAGATCGACCTGCTGCCGGTTCAGGCTGGCGAAGGCACTGACCCTGATCAGCGCGCCCTCCAGCTCCCTGATGTTCGTGGAGATGCGGCTGGCGATGTATTCCAGCGCCTCCGGCGGTGCGTTCAGCCGGTCCTGCACCGCCTTCTTGCGCAGGATCGCGATCCTGGTCTCCAGCTCGGGCGGCTGGATGTCGGTGAGCAGGCCCCACTCGAATCTGCTGCGCAACCTGTCTTCGAGCGTCACCAGGCGCTTGGGCGCGCGGTCGCTCGAGATCACGATCTGCTTGGTCGCGTTGTGCAGCGTGTTGAACGTGTGGAAGAACTCCTCCTGGGTGCCTTCCTTGTTCTCCAGGAACTGGATGTCGTCCACGAGCAGCACGTCGACGTCCCGGTACCGGCGCCGGAAACCGTCCTGCTTGCCGTCGCGGATCATGTTGATGAAGTCGTTGGTGAACTCCTCAGAGCTCACGTACCTGACCCGTACTCCTTGGTACAGGCTCTGGGCGTAGTGGCCGATGGCGTGCAGCAGGTGCGTCTTGCCGAGCCCGGAGTCGCCGTAGATGAACAGCGGGTTGTAGGCCTTGGCCGGGGCCTCGGCTACCGCGACCGCGGCGGCGTGCGCGAACCTGTTGCTCGAGCCAATGACGAAGGTCTCGAAGGTGTACTTCGGGTTCAGCCTGGTCTGGGTTGCCCTGGCGATGGCGTTATGCGGCAGTCCGCCGTTCGCCAGGCCGCCGCCCTGCGACAGGCCAGGCCGGCCGTCGCCCCGGCCGTTCCCGTCGGCCCGGCCCGCTCCGATGCGCGAGCCCGGGCCAAGGCCCGGCCCGCGGCCGTTCTCACCGCCGGTGCCGCCGCCAGGCCCGGCGGCCTGATGCGCGGATCTCTGGCCGGGCAGGTGCGGCAGTCCGGCCGGCCCCGGCTGGAGTGGCAGCGGGCCCTGGGTCATCCCGAAGCCGGGCTGATTGTCGGCGTCGGGGTGGCCAGGCAGGCCCGCGCCCGCTGATCCGTCCTGGTGACCGGCGTCGGCCCGCGCGTCGTCGTACCGCCTGCCGTCATGCCGCGTGCCGTCATGCCGCGTGCCGTCAAAGCGTGCGCCGTCATAGTGAACACCGATCGCGTCGCCTGGATCGGACGAGCGATCGGTCATCATGCCGAACGGCATCCTGATCCCCAGGGGATCCGGTGAGGATTGCGCGTCGTCGGCCGGCGGCAGTGCCGCAGTGACCTCCGGGTCGATGATGACGGCGAGTTGGATGTTGCGGCCGAGCTCACGGGACAGGGCGTTGGTGATCAGTGCCCGCAGCCGGTTTTCCAGCTGGTCCTTCGCGAACTCGTTCGGGGTCGCGATCAGCGCGGTGTCCTGCACGAGGCCGAGTGGCCTGGTCATCTGGAGCCACGCTCGCTGATACGGCTCGATCTGCATGTCGGCGAGGTCGTTCAGGGACCTGGCCCAGATCTCCGCGAGGTCTGGTTCACTCACTTGCTGATCACCTCGCGCCCCCACATCGTGTGTTCAACAGGTTTTTCCACAGCATGTGCAACGCTGCGCTCAGGCGCGGTGTCGGCGATCGCGGCACCGCCAGGCGCAGCCGGCCCACACCAGCCGACCGAACTTTCCACAGCCTAGGCGTGGTACGAGGGGTACGTTCGGGAAACGGCCAGTGTCGTGGGACAGACCGGGTGCTTCGCGGTCACGCTGGGCTCAAACGGCTGTCCGCTCAGCCCGTAGGCCGTCCGCCTTTAGGCGTACACACTCCGCTTTAGGCGGATGGCGGTCCCCCGCTTCTATGACGGGATCCTCCGCTCTTAGGCAGACGGGGGTCCCCGCTTGTAGGACGGGGGGCTTCGTCTTAGGCGGACGCTTTTCAGCGGATCCGGCACAAAAATGTCCACGCTCATCAATGCCGGTCTGGGCCGTTTGACCACGTCGCGGCGCTCGCGTACGGTACCAGGACCCGGGTATCCGGGGCCGCCGGCTGCCGTCCCGACTGGCCGGCGGGCGGCTCGGGCTGCCCGCGGGCAACCGGCAGGCCGCATCGCACGCTAATCTTGTCTGGTGGCGGTAGCCGCGCTTCCCGGCTGCCTGAAGACTTATACCCGTATCTGGAGTTTCCTGTGAGCAAGCGCACGTTTCAGCCGAACAATCGCCGTCGCGCGAAGACGCACGGCTTCCGGCTGCGCATGCGCACCCGTGCCGGGCGCGCAGTGCTCGCGTGCACGACGCCGTAAGGGCCGTGCGCGAGTCAGCGTCTGACCGGCGCCTGCGTCCGCGCAGCGGTGAGGTCCGATGCTGCCGGCGGCTGCGCGGATGCGCCGCCGCGCCGAGTTCAGCGCTGCGATCAAGTCGGGCAGCAAGACCGGCCGGCCGCTTCTCGTGGGCTACCTGCTGGCTAGGGACGGCATCGCGGAACCGCCGAGAATTGGCTTCACGGTGAGCCGCGCGGTCGGCTCGGCGGTGGTTCGGAACCGGGTCAGACGGCGGCTCCGGCACCTGGCCGTGGGGTACCTGCAGTCGCTGCCTGAGGGTAGCCTGCTTGTGTTGCGCGCTAATCCGCAGGCCGCGACTGCAAGCCAGGCGGACTTGGCCGCTGAACTGGGCCTAGTAGTACGGTCACTGCTTCGGCGGCAGGGTGGTGCAGTGTGAGAGAACAATCCGGGCCCGATGCGATGCCCGCGCGGCGATCGGCTGCCGCGTGGCGGTCAGTCCCGGCATGGCTGCTGATCGGGACTGATTTCGGGTTACCGCAGGTTCGTAAGCCCGTTGTTCGGGCCGCGGTGCCGGTTCTACCCGTCGTGCAGCGCGTACGCGCTCGAGGCGATCCGCACGCATGGAGCGGGCCGCGGTAGTTGGCTGGCAGTCAGGCGGCTCAGCCGGTGCCATCCGTTCCACCCGGGCGGACTCGATCCGGTGCCGCCGGCGAGGCGCCAGGAAGCCGGGCAGCCCGCCGCGGCGGCCGCCGCCATCGACAGACGAGCAAGGGAACTGACGCGTTGAGCACCATCCTCGCCCCGATCAACAACGCTGTTGCGTGGATCATCACGCAGCTGTTCAACTTGTTCAGCCCGGTATTCGGCCTGACCAGCGGCGTGACCTGGCTGCTCACGATCATGGTGCTCGTCGTGATCATGCGGCTGATCCTGGTGCCGCTGTTCATCAAGCAGATGCACACCCAGCGGGCGATGACGGCGCTGACGCCGCGGATCGCCGAGTTGCGCAAGAAGCACAAGGGCGACAGGGAGACCCTGAACGCCGAGACCATGAAGCTGTACCAGGAGGCGGGGGTCAACCCGCTGATGGGCTGCCTTCCCGTGGTCCTGCAGATGCCGATCTTCTTCGCGCTGTTCAGCGTGCTGCGGTACATCGCCGAGTGGCAGAAGGGCGACCCGCTCCAGTACCACCTTTCGCATCAGCTGATCGTCAGCGCGCAGCACGCGAAGATCTTCGGCGCGACGATCGCGGACAAGGTGCTGTTCGTCAAGCCGCCACTTGTCGTGCCGCTTGAAGCGAAGATCGTGATCGTGATCGTCGTGATCATCAGCATGACCACGACGTACCTGACCGTCCGGCAGAGCATGAAGCGCGGCATGATGCCCACCGGCTCTGACACGCCGATGGGCCAGTCGCAGAAGCTGATGGCCTACATCATGCCGCTGTTCGCGCTGACCGGCCTGTACTGGCAGTTCGGCCTGGTCCTGTACTGGGTCACGACGAACCTGTGGACGCTCGGCCAGCAGTTCGTGCTGCTGCGCAAGTACCCGGTCGGCGCCGCGGCGATGGGTCCCGGCGGCAACGTGCCGATCGGCGGCACCCCGGGCAAGCCGGCGACTGCTGCGGGGTTGACCGGCCGGACCGCGAAGCCGCGGCCGGGGGTGCGACTGGAGGCACGGGGAAGGCCAGTGGGCCGGGCAAGCCGGGCGCCCCCGGCGGCACCTCGGGCAACGCGGCGTCGGGCGGCAAGGCCGCTCCGGGCAGCAAGCCGGCTCCGAGCAGCAAGCCGGTCTCGACCAGCAAAGCCGGTGTCGACCAGCAAACCGTCAGGCCAGGCTCCCGGCGGGACCGGCCAGGCAGGCGCGAAGGGTGGCCAGGCTGGCGGCAAGACCGGCCAGCCGGCGAAGCCCGCGGCAGGTTCTGGCAGTTCGCCGCCGACTCCGGCGGCAGCCGATGCGACCGGGTCGACTAACGGGCACAAGCCCGCGGCCGGTGAGGGCGGGATGCTGCGCAGGTTCGGAAGGGGCCGGTCCGAGCCCGAGCCGTCGGCGGCAGCCGAGCCCGAGACTAAGATCGTCAGGCAGCAACGCACGCGGCAGTCACGCAGCAAGCGGTCGGGCAAGCGCTGAGCGGTGACCTCGATCCGTGGCCGCAGGTGGCATGCGGAAGCCTGTACCGAGTAGGAGGATCTCGTCGTGAGCCATGGTGAGAACGCGCTCGCCGACTCTGAGCAGGACGCGTCTGGCGAGCAGGTGACGGCGGAGCCAGCGGAAGAGTCCGGCAGCGCGGCCGGGGATGAGGCGCCCAATGGTGCCGTGGTCGTTGACGGCGCGGTCGAGGATGCGGCGCCGGAGGAGGGCAGCGCCGAGCCGAGTGTGGCTGACCTGGAGTTCGAGGGCGACGTGGCCGCGGACTACATCGAAGGGCTGCTGGACGTCGCCGACCTCGATGGTGACATCGACATGGACGTCGAGGGCGACCGCGCGGTCGTCTCGGTCGTGGGCGCGACGCTGGACGAGCTGGTCGGCGACCGCGGCGAGGTTCTGGACGCGCTGCAGGAGCTCACGCGCCTGGCGGTGCACCGGCAGACGGGCGGGCGGACCCGGTTGATGCTTGATATCGGCGGCTACCGTGCACAACGCCGGGTTGATCTGAGCGAGCTCGGCGCCAACGCCGCTGAGGAAGTGAAGCGAACCGGCGAGGCGAAGGCGCTGAGTGCGATGAACGCGTTCGAGCGGAAGATCGTGCACGACGCCGTCGCTGCGGCGGGACTGCGGAGCGAGTCCGAAGGCATCGACCCGAACCGACGAGTGGTCGTTCTTCCTGTCGGGTGATTGCCGGGCCGTCGTGCCGCCACCGCCGCAGGTTGCACAGGAGCTGTTTGGCGCCAGACTTCCTCAAGTCAAGATATATGCGGAACTGCTCCTCGGCCCTGGCACCGAGCGCGGGCTGATCGGCCCGGCGGAGGCGGAGCGCATCTGGGACCGTCACCTGGTGAACTGCGGCGCCATTGCCGAGCTCATTCCGTTGGAGCAGCCTGGGGCGGCTCACGGCGGTGAGGCGCCGGTCGAGCTGGCCGATATCGGATCGGGTGCCGGGCTGCCGGGGATCGTGCTGGCGATCATGCTGCCGCAGATCCGGGTGACCCTGGTAGAGCCGATGGCGCGCCGGACCACGTTCCTGCTCGAGTGCGCGGCCGAACTCGGACTCGACAACGTCCAAGTGCGCAGGGGCCGTGCCGAGGAGCTTGCGGGAGAGATCCGGGCGGACGTCGTGACCGCGCGGGCCGTGGCGAGCCTCGACCGGCTGGCGGTGCTGGCCGCCGGGCTGGCCCGCCCGGGCGGCCTGGTGCTCGCGATCAAGGGCGCTGCTGCTGGCGAGGAACTGGATCGCGCGCTGCCCGTGCTGCGCCGCCTTGGTGCGACCGACGCCGAGGTCGTCGCTGCCGGTGCGAGGTTGCTGGACCGGCCGGTCACGGTCGTGCGGTTCAGGACGGGACAGAGTTCGGGACCCGGGCGAAACCGTCGGCCCAGCGGCGCGAGGAACCGGGATGCGAGGCACGGCTAAGCCCGCTGGCCGGGTGCAACCGGTTTAGGCTGTGCATGATCTGGCCGCAGGCTAACGGCGGTCGCGGGAATCCACAGTGCAGACGAGGTGACGCGTCGGATGACCAAGACCGGGCGCGGCCTAGGTTGGCCGGAGCCTGGCGGATCCTCAGGTGCTGCGCGTCTGGAGCCGGGCCGAGGACCTGCCAAGGGGCCGGGCCGCGAGCATGATCGGTCAGGGCGTGAGGCTCGCCGGATGGGTGGCGCGGGTGCAGGAGTTGGCTGGCCGGGTCCTGGGTTTGGCTGGCCGGTCGACCGACTGGATCGCAGTGGTGTTGCTCTGAGGCCTGGATTCGCGGTGTCGCGCGAGGACGCTGGCGCGCGCATGATCGAGGGTGGACTGGCCGCGGAGCGGAGGTCCGCCGCGGGTGGTCCGGCCGCCACTGCATTTGGCGTGCGTAGTCCCGCTGCGCCTGGTCCCGCTGCGCGTGGTCGCGCTGCGCTCGATCCTGCCGTGCGTGGTCGCGCTGCGCTCGATCCTGCCGTGCGTAGTCCCGCTGCGCTCGATCCCGCCGCGCCCTCAATCGCGGCGCCGGGGCAGGCGCCTGTGCTCGCGGGGAACGCAGTCTGGAGCATCGTTGCGGTTCGGTCATGGGGAGATGACCTGGCCGTGCTCGGGGAGGGAGAAAGCGCCATGCGGGGGAACGGGAACGGCGACGGCGGTGCAGGACTGGGCTGGCCAGGTACGAGTTCACGGGACTTGATACGACATGTCATGCGCGAGGGTTCCGTGGGGTGGCCAGGTGCCGACTTCACCGGGGCCACGGCAGCGCCGGCACAGACGAGGAGGCGGCATGAGAGCGGGCTCGGCTGGCCCTCCGGCAAAGAATCGACTCTGGCTCAGCGTCCTCAGCTGATCGCGGCGTTCGGACCAGCATTGCCGTCATCTCGCGATGTTTCACGTGAAACGGTCGACCCTGATTCGAACCTGCCATCCGGACGGCGTCCAGCACCAGGCGAGCTCGTAGCTCGAGGGCAGGTCGGGACGAGGAGCCCACGGCGGATGCCCCGACTGGGTGGCCTGCTACGCCGCCGGCAGGTTGGCTGGCATTGGAGCACGCCGAGGCAGTGCCGCAAGGGCCGCTTCCGCCACCTCTCCAGCATCAGCCGGTCGAGATTATCGGGCCCGATCCTCAAGCCGGTCCGGCCGAGTGGCCTCCGTCGGCGGACGCTGGCCGGTCTAGCGGCGAGCCGAGAACGACAGCCGGGAGCTGGCCGATGGCGGCGGAGCACGGGATTGGAGCAGGGCAGGTTTCGGCCCCGCCGGATCAGGGATCTATTCCAGCCGAGCGGACGTCCCACGAACTCGGCGCCTCTATGATCGCGGGTACATACTCCGGCGCATTGAGCGCTCGCAATGAGAGTGAGGAAGCGGTGGCCATTCCTGCGCCGGATACGTCGGCTGACACGCCAATCGCGCGGGCGGCGCAGGCGGCGATGAAGGCCAGGGCAGGCGGGCAGGCATGGCCCCGGCCGCAGTCGTGCCGGATCCTCACGATCGCAAACCAGAAGGGCGGCGTAGGCAAGACCACAACGGCCGTCAACGTGGCCGCCAGCCTGGCGATGAACGGCTCACGGGTCCTGGTCGTCGATCTGGATCCGCAGGGGAACGCCTCGACTGCCCTGGATGTCGAGCACAGGTCGGGCACCGCCTCGGTCTATAACGTTCTCGTCGACGGAATGCCGCTTGCCGACGTCGTGCGGCCGGTCGAGGGCTTTTCCAAGCTGTTCTGCGCGCCAGCGACGATCGACCTGGCAGGCTCGGAGATCGAACTGGTGCCCCTGGTCGCGCGAGAGGCCAGGCTTGCGCGCGCTCTGGCGCAGTACGACACGTCCGGACTGGACTACATGTTCATCGACTGTCCGCCATCGCTCGGCCTGCTTACCGTTAATGCACTCGTTGCGGCACCCGAGGTGCTGATCCCGATTCAGTGCGAGTACTACGCGCTGGAGGGATTGGAGCAACTGCTGAGAACGGTTGAGCTGGTCAAGAGCCATCTCAATCACAACTTGAAGATCAGCACCATCCTGCTGACAATGTTCGACAGCAGAACCCGGCTGGCTTCGCAGGTCGCCGACGAGGTCCGCAGTCACTTTGGCGATCTGGTCCTCAGGTCGGTGATCCCGCGCAGCGTCCGCGTGTCCGAGGCTCCCAGTTACGGCCAGTCGGTGATGACGTACGATCCCGGTTCGAGCGGCGCTCTTGCTTATCTTGAGGCGGCGAGGGAGATGGCATTCAGGAATGCCCCGGCGGCCACCGCCTGACAGACGTGTCTGCGCATGCCGCCGTCCCCGCGCCAGTGGCACCGTAGCCTGGTCGCTCATCTCGGACGGCCTCGTGTCGTCCACGGGATGCCAGAATCTGTGCATAGCGGTGAGACATCACGGCGCTTGTCCACAGGGTGTTGTCTGATCCGATCCGTCGCTCCGATTCGCCTGGCAGGATAGGAGCGACGTCGGCCGGGGAGCGAGCGGTCGGCCGGGGTCGCGATCATGAGCACTAAGGAAAGTGGCTCGGCCGGAGTTCGCGCGGGCAGCAGGGAGAGGTAGATGTCGCAGCAGAAGCGGGGCCTGGGGAAGGGGCTGGGCGCGCTGATCCCAACGGCTCCGCCGAGCGTCCTAGGCGCCGGAGGCTTGCCCGAGGCTCTCGCATACTCGCCACCGGCGGATGTTGGCGGCGCGTACTTCGACGAGATCCCGGTGTCGGCGATCACTCCGAACCCAAGACAGCCCCGCCAGATCTTCGACGAGGAGACCCTGGCCGAGCTGGCCGCGTCGATCAAGATCGTCGGCTTGCTGCAGCCGGTCGTCGTTCGACGGGTAGGCACCGACCGGTACGAGCTCGTGATGGGCGAACGGCGCTGGCGCGCCTGTCGGCTGGCGGAGCTGACCTCGGTTCCCGCCATCGTCAGGCAGACGCCCGACGACGACCTGCTCAGAGACGCGCTGATGGAGAACCTTCATCGTCAGCAACTGAATCCGCTGGAGGAGGCGTCGGCCTATCAGCAGCTGCTTGATGACTTCGAGGTCACGCACGAGGAACTCGCCCGGAGGGTCGGCCGGTCACGCCCGCACATCACCAATACGATTCGGCTGCTGAACTTGCCGCCGACGGTCCAGCGCCGGGTGGCGGCCGGGGTTCTGAGTGCCGGTCACGCGCGGGCGCTGCTCGGCGTCGAAGACCCGCTGGCGCAGGAGCAACTGGCACACCGGATTGTTGCCGAGGGCCTGTCCGTCCGCGCCGTCGAGGAGATCGTCGCGCTCGGGGCTGAGGTGGGCAAGAGCCGCAGGCAGCCGGCGCGCAAGCAGCCGGTCGCACCCGGGCTAGCAGATCTCGCTGGCAGGCTCTCCGATGCGCTGGAGACTCGCGTGAAGGTGGAACTGGGTCAGCGCAAGGGGAAGATCGTCGTGGAGTTCGCCTCGCTCGACGACTTGGACAGGATCGTGAAAACCATCTCACCGGATTGGCCGTCCAGCCAGACGGCCTGAGCAGCGTCGCCCGCGCCGGAGTGGGTCGGCGGCGCATGTGCTGTGGCGCGATGTTTCACGTGAAACAACGTCCTGGCGCTGCTGGGGCGAGGCGGACGTGGCGCTGACGGCGCCACGGCGTTGACGGCGACTCGTTGCCGGAGCCGCAGGCGACGTCGGCAGCTAGGACTCGCCGCTCGCGCGGATGGCGTCGACGAACGCGTCCACGTCGCCTTCGGTGGTATCGAACGCCGTCATCCACCGGACGACGCCGTCGCTCTCGTTCCAGGTGTAGAAGGTCCAGTCGCGTTGCAGCGCCGCGATGCGTTCCGGGGCCAGTGCGGCGAAGACCGCATTGGACTGCACCGGATACTGGATGGTCACGCCCGGCAGCCCGGTCACCCCCGCAGCGAGGCGAGCGGCCATCGCGTTCGCGTGCTGGGCGCTGCGCAGCCACAGCTTGTCCTCGAGCAGGGCAGCGAACTGGGCGGCAGTGAAGCGCATCTTCGATCCGAGCTGCATCTGCTGCTTGCGCAGGTACGGTACGTCGGCGATGAGCTCTTCCCGCATCACGAGCACCGCCTCGGCCGCCGTCGCACCGTTCTTCGTGCCGCCGAAACTCAGGATATCCACTGACGCCGCGAGTTCGGCGAGGTCGCAGCCGAGGTACGCGGCGGCGTTCGCCAGCCTCGCGCCATCGACATACAGGTATAGGCCCTCGGCCCGGCACAGCTCACCCAGCCTCCGCAGCTCGTCGAGCGAATAGCAGGTGCCGAGCTCGGTTACCTGGGCGATCTCGACGACCCGCGGCTGCGCGCGGTGTTCGTCGCCGCGGCCGGTCAGCCTCGTCGCGACGAGTTCGGGAGTCAGCTTGCCGTCGGGCGTGGCCACGGTAAGCAGCTTGTTGCCGAGAATGCGCTCGGTCGCGCCGCATTCGTCGACGTTGAGGTGCGAGGTGTCCGCGCAGATGACGGCGTCATACGGCCGCAGCAGCAGGCTGATGCCGAGCACATTCGCCGCTGTGCCGTTGAACACGAAGAAGGCGCCCGCCGCGCCGAAGGCGGCGCACAACTCGCTGGCGGTCCGCGCGGTCAACTCGTCCGCACCGTAGGGGTGGGCATCACCCGAGTTCGCCGCCGCGAGTGCATCGATGACCTCAGGATGCGCGCTCGCATGGTTGTCGCTGCCAAAACTCTTGCGTTCAGTCGTCACCGGCACAGGCTACCGAGACCCGGCCGGCAGTCGGCGGCCGGGACGCCCGCCCGTCTTCGCCTGGCATGCTGGCCGGTCTCCCGTGTCCAAACGCCGCGGGCGAAAGGGCGATTCTGAGTACGATGGTGGTGCCGGGCCGAGGAACAGACTTCTGGGCCCGCTCCCAATCTGAGAGAGCGATCGCAAGTCGCTCTCGGCCACTGTTTCGTCATAGAGGTGCCCGTTGTCGCGCCGTCTTGCGAGTATCACGCTCGACAATCTCGATGACCTGCCGTCCCGCTGCAGGCGCTGTGTGTTCTGGGAGCTTGACCCGGTCGGCCAGGCCCGCGCGCTGGAGGTCGGCGAGGCGTCGCTGGAGAAGGAGTCCTGGGTATCCAGCATGCTCCTGCAATGGGGCAGTTGCGGGAAGATTGTCTACGTCGACGGAGTCGCGGCCGGGTTCGTGCTCTACGCACCACCGCAGCACGTCCCGCGCTCGGTCGCCTTTCCGACCAGCCCGGTGAGCGCCGACGCGGTGCTGATGATGACCGCGCACATACTGGCGGAATTCTCCGGCGGCGGCCTCGGCCGGATGCTCGTGCAGGGAGTTGTCAAGGACCTGAGCCGACGCGGGATCCGGGCCGTGGAAGCCTTCGGCGACCTCAAGCCTGACGGGATGAGCTGCGTGACTCCCGCCGACTACCTGCTCGCCGTGGGCTTCAAGACGGTACGCCCGCACATGCGCTATCCGCGGCTACGGCTGGAGGTCAAGACGGCGATGTCCTGGCGCGAGGATGTGGAGGTCGCGCTCGAGCGCCTGCTCGGCTCGATGACGCCGGACCGGCCGTTGCGACTCGCCTGACCATCAGCTATCTGGGCCGCAGCCCACGTGGGGCCACGCGAAGTCCGTCAGATTAGGAACTCCTCGAGTTCGCGGAGCAGGGCCGACTTCGGCTTGGCTCCGACGATCTCCTTCACGACCTGGCCGTCCTTGAAGACGGTCAGCGTCGGGATGTTCATGATCCCGTACGTCCGCACGACCTGCGGGTTGTCGTCGACGTTGAGCTTCACGATGTCGATCTTGCCGGCGTATTCCGACGCGATCTCCTCGAGTACGGGCGCAACCTGCCGGCACGGACCGCACCACTCCGCCCAGTAGTCAACCAGCACGGGCCTCGTGCTCTTCAGCACTTCTGTCTCGAACGTCGAGTCGGTTACTGCTCTTGTTGCGGTGCCCACGATCCGGACTCCCTCTCGTCGCTACAGTGTCGGCTGCGGGCCGCTCAGTCCGCAGGAAATGAGGTGCTTACGCCTGCTCGTCGGCCAGCCAGCGCTCGGCGTCGAGCGCCGCCGCGCAGCCGGTACCGGCGGCCGTGACGGCCTGCCGGTAATGCCGGTCGACCACGTCGCCCGAGGCAAATACGCCGGGTATGGCGGTCCTGGTCGACGGCTCTTCCACCAGCAGGTAGCCGTCCTCGTCGGTGGCAAGCTGCCCCGTGAAGAGCTCGCTACGCGGGTCATGGCCGATAGCGACGAAGATCCCGGTGACGGGCAGCACGCTCTCCGCTCCGGTGATGACGTCGCGCAGGCGAAGGCCGGTGGTCCTATCCTCACCGACCATCTCGACGACCTCGCTGTTCCAGGCGAACCGGATCTTCGGATTGGACAGCGCCCGGTCTTGCATGATCTTGGAGGCTCGCAGCGAGTCCCGACGGTGGACGACCGTCACCGACCTGGCGAACCTGGTCAGGAAGGTTGCCTCCTCCATGGCCGAGTCGCCGCCACCGACGACGGCGATGTCCTGCTCACGGAAGAAGAACCCATCGCACGTCGCGCACCAAGAGACGCCGTGACCCGAGAGGCGCTTCTCGCCGGGAACACCCAGTTCCCGGTAGCTCGAACCGGTCGCGATGATGATCGAGCGAGCCTGGTGGACCGAATCGGCGGTCCGTACGGTCTTCGGCGTCACCTTCAGGTCCACGTCGAGGACGTCGTCAGCGATGAGTTCGGCACCAAACCGCTCGGCCTGCTTCCTGATCGAGTCCATCAGGTCAGGGCCCAAGATGCCGTCGGGGAAGCCAGGGTAGTTCTCGACATCGGTGGTCTTCATCAACGCGCCGCCCGCCGTGACTGAGCCCTCGAACACCAGCGGGTTCAGCCGGGCCCTGGCGGCATACAAAGCCGCCGTATAACCGGCCGGCCCCGAGCCGATGATGATGACATCGCGAATTTCCGTCACTGCTGGCTTCTCCTTCGTTGAACTGCACCGGAGTCAACGGAGCAGGGGCCCGCCAGATTCCCGCAGCCGGTGGCTGCTCCGCCGGAGCCGATGCGCAGGCAAGAACAGTGTCTCAGCTAGCCGGAATCGTCGTTTGGAGGATCACGTCAGCGACCGAAGCCGAGCATTTGATCCCGACGACAATCACATCCAGAATGCCAGCCGACTTCGACGGCCGCAGGACGATGATCGTCGCAGGCCGGCCGACGAACCGGGCGATGGCGGCAAGCAGCACGGTCCTGCCCGCGTCCACCCGGCTGAGGCAGCCGTCCAGCCTGGACGCATCCACGCCGAAGGCAGCAGCCGTCGTCTTGCCGCTCGGCACAGGTCGGCTGCTGGAATACGTCTGCCCGCCGATGCTGGCAGCACTGCGCAGAGTCCTGCGCACCTGCCTGGCCAGCGAGTGCCGCGTGAAGTTCGTGTGCGTGGCCAGAGCGGTCGTGCTCACTTCCTTACCTTTTAGATGGTAATGCACGCTGCTAAACCGATTCGCCTGACCATTGCGCGGAACCGACGGGCGCGCTGGCTCCGCGGTGCGGGGGGAGCCCGCACCCGCGGTCGACTCGCTCTGCCCCGCCTGACCTCTGGCCAGCAGGAAGCCACCCCCGGCGACGATGATGACGGCCGCCGTGGCGGCGAGCCCGCGCAGCACGAGTGGCGATGACATGCCCGGCATCCGGAACCGCCTCGGCGCCCGACCGGCTCGCTCGGGCAGATCGGGTCGGCCTGGGATATGCGCCGGGTCGGCGTCACCCGGCGCGCGGCGGTCGGGGACATCGACGGTCCCGGCGGCGGGGGCCGCGGCGCCGGAGCGCTCGATCCTGGCGGCTCGATCGGCGGACTCGCTCGCGATCGCCATTTCGAGGCGCTGGGCGACGAAGTCCGGCATCGGCGGCAGCCGAGTCGCGGCGAGCAGGCTGGATACCGCAGCGAGATCCGAGCTCGTGCCAGCACACTTGGCACAGGCCGACAAATGCGCATCAATCCGGGCAGCCTTACGGGCGCTCACCGCGCCTTCGTGGCGCTGGGCTAGCTGTTCCGCGCTGACATGGCGGCTCACTCTTCTTCGTCACCCCCGTTCTGCGCAGGTAGGACGGATCCGGGCGCGAATCGGTTCCGCGCGTCCTGCCCCGGGGCCGCTTGCCCGGCGCCGCCGCGGTCCGGCAAGCCGCCCGCGCCGCCCGCGCCCCGGGCCGGCTCGTGCAGGTGAGCGAGCCGGGGCAGCAGTCTGGCCCGACCCCTGGCGCACCGGCTCTTGACGGTCCCCTGAGCCACGCCGAGCAACTCGGCGGCGTCGGCGACCGGATAATCCAGCATGTCGACCAGGACCAGGGCGACCTGCTGGTCGTGCGGCAACAGGCGGAGCGCGGCGATCACCTCCAGGGAGATTTCGCTGCCGTGCGCCGGGTCGGGCTCCGCCGCCGCCGACGCGATCGTGTCGAGCAACTGCTCGTCGCCGCCTGGAACTTCCGGCCGTGCCTTGCGGCGGCGCATCTTGTCCAGGCACGCATTCACCACGATCCGGTGCAGCCATGTCGTGACGGCCGACTCACCGCGGAAGCTGGCAGCGCGCCTGAAGGCCGAGATCATCGCCTCCTGAAGCGCGTCGGCGGCGTCCTCGGGGTCGGACAGCGTCCTGATCGCTACTGCCCACAGTCGGTCCTTGTGCCGGGTGAACAGTTCGCCGAATGCTTCGGGGTCGCCATCCACATGCAGCCGGAGCAATTCGGCATCACCGAGTTCGCGGCGCGCACGAGCGGCGGCTCCGCTGCCGACTGGGTTCAGGGCGCCGCCACGGTCGGGGTCTCCTGGGCCGGAACCAGGGGCAGGGCGCGGGGGCGGCGGGCCACCTGGAGCCGCGCGCGGCGCGGGCAGCGGATGACCTCTCCCTGTGCTGCCAGGCTCCTGAGATTCCGTGGTCTCTCCCGGTCCGCTCGTGCCGTGAGGGTCCGTGTGGCCACTCTCGGATTGCGATCTCGCTGGCGTCCCGGCCAGGCTGGGGCGACCCGATCCACCTGTTGTAGCTTAGTCGCGGCGATACCGGGAGAGCGCGCCGCCCGCACCATGACGTCGGCCTGTCGTGAGTCGCATCTGGTCTGGCTTTCACGACCCGGCCAGGAACTCCGGTCACTGGCCGGCCGCAGTCCCCCGGACGGTTACGTTGAATATCTGTGCCTCGAATTTGCTCGAGGATCCTGGCTGAGGCGGCAGCTTGGTAAACCAGATCACCAGGTACCGCCCGGTGACCTTGCTGGTGACGTGGAAGGTGAACGTTCCCGTCGGGCTGGTCGCCGCCGCGACCGTCGTCATCGAGTCCACATTCTGCTTGCTGCGGTCCGCCGAGTCGCCGACCAGGAGCTTGACGTTCGCCCCCGGCTCGGAGTTGAACGTGACCGTGACGGTGGCGAAGCTGACCGGCCTGCCCATGTCGATGATGAGGCCCGAGCCGGCCTTGAGCTGGCCGAAATCGGGGCTCAGGTAATACTGCGAAGCCCAGGCCGTCCGCGCGCTGCCGTCGATCGCGAATTTCGCCGTCTGGCTGTCTTCGTTTCCCGGATCGGCGGACACGCTGGTGAGCGGGTCGAATCCGGTTGCCCCTGCGGGGGTCAGCTGCGTCGCCGAGGTGAGCGGGGTACTGCGCCCGGCGTGCGGGTGGCGGCCGCCGCCCGAGGTGCCGCTCGGCCACAGCGTGAACGCCATGATCGCGGCCACCGCGAGCACTCCGACGCCGATCACAACGGCCGCCTTGCTCAACCGGGATGAGAGGCCGACGGCCGCGAGCCGCCCGCCCGTGGCTCGCCTGGACGGCGCCGACCGCCGCCGCGCATGCCCCGCC
Organism: uncultured Actinomycetota bacterium; assembly: GCA_963720595.1. Classification (GTDB taxonomy): domain Bacteria; phylum Actinomycetota; class Actinomycetes; order Streptosporangiales; family Streptosporangiaceae; genus Chersky-822. The sequence goes on from CAVRFY010000003.1 coordinate 1,157,360, forward strand.
CGGCCGTCGCGGCGGCCCTGGTAAGAATCGCCGTCGTAGCGGCCCGGACTCTCCTCCGGCCACTCGGTGTCCGCCAGTCCCTGATTGCCCTGCAAGCCGGCATCTGGCCGAGACTGCCCGCCGCGCAGCCAGCTGGTGTCTTCCGGCCGCGGTGTCGCGGGATCCCGCCAGGGCGGCGGCGCGGCCGCAGCCGGCAACGGCACGGGCGGCAGGGTGGCGAGCAGCGCCCGCGCGAGATCGCCTGGGGCCGTCAATGGCCGACCGGACTCGCCGGAACGAAGCTGCATCGCGCGGCAGGTCAGGTCCGACAGCTCGAGCGGAATGCCGGCCACGACCTGGCGCGGGCTGCGCGGCTCACCGCCGGCCACCGGTGCGGGCGGCAGCGAGGGAAATTCCGGACCTGGCCAGCAGCCGGTCAGCGCCGCGTACAGGAGCCTGCCGAGCCCTTGGGTATCCCTGATCACCGGCTCGTCCGCGCAGATCCCGGACAGCGCCGCATCGATGCCGAGGCCGACAACCTTCACCTCGCCGGTAGGACTCCACCGCACCGAGCCTGGCGACAGGCACATGTGGGCAACCCCGGCGGCGTGCGCGGACGCCAGCGCCCCCGCGGCCTCTGCGATCATCCGCGCGGCGCGGAACGGCTCCAGCGGGCCCTGTGACAGCATGTCGCCGAGCGTCTCGCCGGCGGCCCACTCCATCACGATGTAGGCGCGGTCCCGGTCGTCCTCCACGTCGAAGACCTGAGCCAGCCGCGGATCGGTCAGCCGGCTCGCCGCCCGGGCGGCGGTAACTACGTCCCTGACCCGCGGGAATCCGGCTGCGAAGGTGAACACGGTAACTGCGCGGGCGAGAGTCTCGTCGATCGCCTTCCACGCATCCCAGCCAGGGCCCGCGGCTATCCGGTCCTCCAGCCGGTACCGGCCGCCCAGCCTGGTGCCTGGCACAGACGCATACGTGGTCATCGATTACTCGCGCCGAGTCAGGTCGGGCTCTCGACGCTTCCTCCTGGTACCGGAAGCTGGTCGGCAGGTCTGGACAATTCAATGATGAGGCACAACATGCCCCGGTACTGCGGTGCCACCCTACCTTTCGGCAAACCGTTACCAGCCGGAGACCGTAGGGCGGCGGGTAGTACGGGCCGCGCCCGGGAGCACCCGCCGACCACTTTACCTGCGCAATCTTGACCGCAGCATGCCGGTCAGGTCCGTCACCTCGCTCACCCGCAGCATCCGGGCGGCCACGACGTACACCACCAGCGCGCCCGCCCCGCCGACCGCCACAGCCAGGGCGGAGGAGACCTTGCCAGGTGCGAGCACGGCGTGGAACGTCACCGCGACGGCCAACGCAAAGAGCGTGGCCGGCACCGCCGCGGCATGCATCTTCAGCAGGCTGCTCGAGATTTGGTGGCCGGCCAGGCCGCCGAGCCGGCGGCTGAGCACCCGCCAGGCGATCGCGCTGCCGACGAGGTTGGCAAGCCCGAACCCGATCCCAAGCGCTGCGACGACATCGCGTCTCGGAACTATGGCAAGCGCGATCAGGTTCACGGCGACATTGGCGATCATCGTCGCCACGCCGACCAGCGCCGGGGTCTTGCTGTCGTGCAGTGAGTAGAAAACCCGCAACAGCAACTGGAACAGCATGTACGGCACCAGGCCAAGCGAGAAGACCGAGAAGACCACGCCGAAGTAGGTGGCGCTGACCAGGTTCGTGTTGCCCCACGCGAACAACACCACTGCCAGGGACGGCCCGAGGACGGCCAGAACCAGAGCGGCCGGCGCCACGATCACCGAGCCGAGCCGCACCCCCGTCGAGAAGTCGGACCGGACCAAGTCGAATCGGTGATCCGCCGCGTTGGCGCTCATCCTGGGCAGCAGCGCGGTGATGACCGAGATGGCGACTATGGCATAGGGAAGCTGGAACAGCATCCAGGCGCTCGCGTAGGCCGTGTACCCGGCGCCGACACCATGCGTCTGGCCCGGGATGTTGGCGTGGTCAGCCACCTTGACGGTCACGAAGAACGCGACTTGGGTGGTGACGATGTAGCCGAACATCCACCCGGCCATCCGGCCGATTTCCGAGACGTCGGCCCGCCTGAAATCGAACCGCGGCCGCCACCGGAAGCCGACGCGACGCAGCGCCGGGATCAGCGCGACGGTCTGGGCGACGATGCCGAGCGTGGTACCGATGCCGAGCAGTTGCACTTCCAGCGGCGTGATGGTGGTCACGCTCGGATGCCCGCCGGAGAAGACACCCGAGATGAACATGAACGCGATCGTCACGATGATCACGACGATGTTGTTGATGACGGGCGTCCACATCGGCGCGGCGAAGTGGCCCCGCGCGTTCAGCACGGCGCCAGCCAGCGAACTGACCCCGTAGAAGAAGATCTGGGGGATGAAGAAGTAAGAGAAAATGACCAGTACGTGCCGGTAGTCGGCAGCGGCGGGCGATCCCGAGCAGGCCTTCGCGGCGCAGCCGAACAAGGTGGCGATGGGCGCGCCAGCCGCGGTGGCGATCAGCGTGACGGCCGCAAGTATCACCGTCACGAGCGTGAACATTCGCTGGCTGTACCTCTCGCCACGGTCGTCGTCGCGCTTGGCGGCGCTGACCAGGAGCGGCACGATGACCGAGGTCAGAATTCCGCCGATGGCGAGGTTGTAGACCGTATTCGGCAGCGTGTTGGCGACGTTGTAGGAGTTGGCGAGCGCATACGCGCCGAGAGCTGGGACCAGTACGACGGTCCTGAGCATGCCGGTTACTCTCGAGGCGAGAGTGCCGACCGCCATGACGGCACTGGACCGCACCAAGCTCGGGGCCGCGACACTATCCGGGCCATGCGGCCCTGGCGGCCCTGGCTGGCCTGCGTGCCTTGGGCCGGCCGGTCCCCTGCCCGCCAGATCGGACCTGGCGAACTCAGCCTCGGTGAGCTCGCCTTCTGTGGTCAGGCCGTAGCCGTCGCCGGTCAGTCCCGCCTCGCCGGAGGACGGCAGATCGGCGGGATACGGGCTAGACGGGGGCGCCGACCTGTCCGTCCGGTCCGTCCGGTCCGTCCGGTCCGGCCTGTCCGCCCGGCTGCGGGCCCGGCCGAGGCCGGGGATCATCCCGTCGGCCTTGCTCGCCCGGTGCGCCCCGGGCGCCCGGCCGCCCGCGCGGCGATGCTGGCCCGCGCCGTTCTGGCCGCCGCCGGAATGGAGTCCCTCGCCCTGGCCGGAGTTGCCCGCAGTCGGCACGGCCTCGGATCCTGGCGAGCTCATGTGCGCTCCTCCGTGGCTCGTCGGCTGGGCGCGGCAGGCTCCTGGTCGGTCAGCGCGGGGCCGGCGGGCTCCAGTTCGGGTCGGTCGGATTGCTCGGATCGGTCTGATCCGACGCTATCGATATGTTCGGGCCGATTACCTAGATCCGCGAAACCTGATGGTTCCGGTGACTGCCCGGGTGGCTGCGACGGCGTAGTCCCGGGCTCGGCCGGGTCCGGCGGCGCGGATGGTCCGCCGCGGTTTGCGCCGAGTCGGCCGGCGGGATCGGCCTGCCGTTCCTGATCGCCCGGGACGCCGAGGCGATGACGAACACGGCCAGCGCCACCGCGATGATCACGAGGGCGACGGTGCCGAAGTCCGTCGGATGGACCAGGATGATCAGCGGGGAGGCGGGCAGCAGATGACACGCCGCCGGCCGATGGCAGGCCAGCGGCGAGTCGTTCGGCGGGATCAGGCGCAGCGTGATCTTGCCTTGATTCGCCTTCACGTGCACGGTCAGCTTGACCACGGCGGAGCTCAGGGCCGGCACCCTTATCGGCGAAAGCACCCCCGTCACCTGTGCCTTCTTCGCCTGAACGAGCAGCCCGACATCGACCGGGTAGTGCAGCTTGCTGCGAATGGCCACGTTGACCGTGCTGGTCTTGCCGCCGAAGGTGACGTGGTACGGGACGTTCCTGCCGCCGCCGCTGCGGATCGACAGGCCCCGCAACTGGCTCTCGACGTAGTGGGTCGTCCGCGCCAGCATCGCCGTGGCGTTCTTCGCGCCCTTGCCGCGCCAGGACGACGACTCGATCCCGAAAATTGCCCGGTCAAGCGCGGGATCCGGGTTGACCCTGATCGACTGGAGCAGCTCGATCTGGTGATCCAGCTTGGACACGTCGCGCAGCAGTCGCTTCGAGATCTGGCCCGAAGACCCGCCCTGTGTGACCTTTTTGTAGATGTGCGACGGCTTCATGGCCACGAGTTGGCCGACGGTCGAGGGCTTCAGCCACGGTGCGTGCACGGTCTCGGCGAGCAGGTCGCTGGCGAGGCTCCGCGACGGGTGCCAGCGCCGGGGCGGGGCGACGACGACCGGACGCGGGCGGCCCGGCTGCTCGGCCGCGATCATGGCGGTCTCGGCCAGGTACAGCTGGCGAACGCTGAGGATCGAGCCGGGGCTTGCGGACGCGGCGGCCTTGGAGCCGAGCAGTGCGGTGATCGAGCGGTCGGCTAGCAGTATGTGCAGCTTCTTGCCGATCCCGGTCAGCGTGGAGGTCACCGCGCCTGGCGTGTAACTAACCGGCGGCGGGATGGCCGGCGAGGCCAGCACCACGGCGCCGATTCCCCTGGTGGCGAAGAAGTTGAGCATGACGCGGCTGGCCACCCCGCCGGGCGGCCACGCGATCGAGGAGAGCTGGTTGCGCCCGGCTCGCAGGCGGGCAGGAACGGCCTCGCGGCCGAGGATCTCGTGCGCGACCTGGTCGCCATCGGCAAATGACCGGCCGAGGTCAGCGTTGTTGCCTCGCAGGATCAGGGCGGCCTCATCGACATCGGCGTACGGCGTGACGAACACGGGACGCCCCGCGGTCGCCCGCTGCAGGCTGGCCAGCCAGCGCGCCGCATTCGGGTCGGCCGGGTGCCCCGGCCAGCCCGGCACCTGGCGGACGCGCCGACCTGGTACGGCTGCTTCATCGCGCGCACGCTGTCGAGCAGCGCAGGGTCGATGGCCCAGGTCAGCCCCGCACTGGCGGCGTAACGACTGCCTGTGGCCAGCAGGTAGCCCAGCCGCCCGGCCGGCGCGATGGCCGCGGCGAGCCGGTCACCGATCAGGCCGGCACAGGCACCCTGGTGCGGCGTGTCGATCAGCGGCCAGATCCAGGAGATGGCGAACGGCCTGGGGCGGCGTCTGACCAGGGCAGGTGGCAGGCTTGGCCGCCGGCCAGTACGGCAGCGGGACGGCGTCGTGCGCCGTCTGCAGTGCGGAGTCGCTGACCTGCACCGTCAGCGGATAGACGCCGAAGCAGTTCACGCCGAGGCTGCGGGCCGGGAAGCTGACCGTCCAGCGCCAGGTCTGGCCGGCGTTGAGCCGCCGCGTGCTGACCTTCGGCGTGCTGACGATGAACTGCGCGGGCGTCAGGGTGCCGGCGGCGAATGCCTCGAGGTCCTGCCGCGACCCGAGCCGCGTTGTCGAGGACAGCAGCTGCACCGACAGCCCGCTCGCCGCCGAGCCGGACAGGTTCTTGACCAGGCCGCTGATCGTGACCCGATGGCCCTGCTTGGCGTATGCCGGGTTCACGGACGTGACGGTCACGGCGAGCGGCGCGGTGACCGCTGTGCCCTGCGCCGCTTGCTGAGCGTCGGCCTGGCCCGCCAGCAGGGGAAGCGCCGCGCAGACCCCGGCGGTGGCCACGGCCATCAGGCGTAGCGCCAGCCGGGCCGGCCGCGCCGCCGGCACTCCGGCGGGCGCCTGGCCGGGACGGTGCCTGGCGACGTGCGAGCGGGCCATGGCGCACATGCTATTGCGGCTGGCGAGCGCGGCAGGCCGTCCGGTGTTAACCACCGGCCAACCAGACGCGTGGCCTGAACAGGCTCGCGTCGGCATCCGCGCACAAGGGCTACCTTTCCTGTCCGGTACCTGATAGTCAGGGACCAGGCCGGGATCCGTGGTCCTGACCGGCCTCAGCCAGCCCGCCGTCCCGCCGCACCGACCTACCGCCTACTCTCGATGCCCGTGCATGATCCCACTCCTATGACGCCGGAACAGCAGCGCGCGGCCAACGCTTTGCTGAAGTCGTCGCTGTCCGGCGGCCTGCGGCCGAGCCGACGAGCTGGCCCGGCATGTTTCGCCAGGCGCGGCCACGAGCTAGCCCTGGTCGGCGGGCCGGTGCGGGACGCGTTCCTAGCGCGACCGCACGGTGACCTCGACCTCACCACCGACGCGCGCGCCGGAACAGGTGCTGGAGATCACAGCGGACTGGGCGGACTCCACCTGGCCGGTCGGGATCAAGTTCGGCACCGTCGGCCTGCGTAAGGGCGACACGCTGTTCGAGATCACGACCTACCGCAGCGAGCAGCTACGATCCGGAACTTCCCGCAAGCCCGCCGTGCGGTACGAGACCTCGCCTGGTCGCGGACCTGTCCAGGCGCGACTTCACCGTCAACGCGATGGCGGCCAGGCTGCCCGGCGAACGAGCTGGTCGACCCGTTCGGCGGGCTGGCCGACCTGCACCGCAAGATCCTGCGGACGCCGGGCCGGGCCGAGGACTCGTTCAACGACGATCCGCTGCGGATCCTGCGTGCCGCGCGGTTCGTCGCCGAGCTCGGACTGACGGCCGACGCCGGAGGTCAGCGACGGCGATGACCGAGCTCGCGCCGCGGCTGGAGATCGTGTCGGCCGAGCGGAAAGCGGTCGAGCTCGAGAAGCTGCTGCGCGCGAGTCGGCCAGGCGGCCCGTCGGCGGGGATCGACTTGCTGGTCGAGACCGGCGTCGCCGAGCACTTCCTGCCCGAGGTGCCCAGGCTGCGGCTGGAGGTGGACGAGCATCACCGGCACAAGGACGTATACCGGCATTCGCTGACCGTGCTCGACCAGGCCATCGAGCTGGAAGAGCAATACGGGCTCGAGCGGGACCTGCGGCTGCGGCTCGCCGCGCTGCTGCACGACATCGGCAAGCCCAAGACCAGGTCGCTGCTGCCCGACGGGCGGGTGGCGTTCCACCACCATGACTCGGTCGGGGCCAAGCTGGCGCGCCAGCAGGCTCAAGGAACTGCGGTTCCCAGGCGACGTGACCGACGACGTCGCGAAGCTGATCGGCCTGCACCTGCGGTTCCACGGGTTCGGCACGGGCGAGTGGACCGACTCGGCGGTCCGCCGCTACGTGACCGACGCGGGTCCGCTGCTGCCCAGGCTGCACGCGCTGACCAGGGCCGACTGCACGACGCGCAACAAGGCGAAGGCGCGGCGGCTGGCCAGCAGCTACGACGCGCTCGAGCAGCGGATCGCCGAGCTCGGCAAGCAGGAGGAACTGGCCAGGATCCGGCCCGACCTGGACGGCAACGAGATCATGGCGCTGCTCGGGATCGCGCCAGGGCCGCAGGTCGGCAAGGCGTACACGCACCTGCTCGAACTGCGGATCGAGCACGGCCCGCTCGGCCGCGACCGCGCAGTTCAGGAACTGCTGCGCTGGGCCCGGGACGCCGGGCTGCCTGCCGCCGGCCCGGGGCCGTCTGAGCCGCCCGGGGGCGGGCTTCCTCGGCCGGCCGTGACTGACCGGCCGTCAGCCGGTAGCAGGCGGCCGCGATCAGGTAGCCGCACGCCGACGACGAGCAGCATGGGTACCGACCGGCCGGTCACCGGCATGAATGCGGCGCTGAGCGCCGCCCCGGCCACGAACGTGACGTTGAAGAGCATGTCGTTCACGGCGAACACCCGGCCGCGGAAGTCATCCTCCATCTCCCGCTGCAGGATCGTCGTGGTGCAGATCGCGATGCCCTGGGCGACGACGCCGAGCCCGAACCCGATTGCGATGAACTCGAGCTGGCCGAATGTCAGGCCGAGTCCCGTGACGACCAGACCTCCGGCCGCGAGCAGAATGGTGATCCACGCCGGGTTCGAGATCCGCCTGGTGACGACCGGCGTGAGCCACGCCGCCGCGCCGTACCCGAAGGCCGAGCTGATGACCACGGGCAGGAAGTGCTTGAGCGCGTCGTTGCTGCCGCTGCCCGGGTAGAAGTAGTTCCGGTACAGCAGGATCGACATCAGGAGCAGGACCCCGTAGAGAAGCCGGTGCCAGCCGGTGGCGACGAGGGCCGCCCGGGCGGGGCGCCGGTGCCAGAGGTGCCGCAGTCCGGCGACCAGGCCGGCGGCCACGCCCTCGAGCTCGGCGGTGACGCTGCCGAGCTGCGCTTCGCCGAGATCCGGCCCCAGCGCCGTCCGGCGCATCCGCGTCGCGCTCAGGCCGGCCAGCAGGTAGCACAGCGCGGCGGCGAGCAGCGTGAGGGCTGAGCCGATCTGCCGGGTGCCGGTGGCGAGGCCGACCCCGATGCCGATGATCCCGCCGACGAACGCCACGACGGTGCCCGAAGTCGGGCCTACCGAGTTCGCCATGACAAGCTCGCCGGGGTCCACCACGTGCGGCAGCGCGGCGGACAGGGAGGACAGGAAGAACCTGTTGACGCCGAGGACGACGAGCGCGGCCAGCCAGACCGGCACGCCGAGTGCGCCGGTGGCCGACGAAGAGCGCGGTCGAGCGCGGCGAAGCCGGACCGCAGCAGCGCCGACCAGAGCAGGATCTGGCGCCGCGACCAGCGGTCGATGAAGACCCCGGCGAACGGGCCGATCAGCGAGTACGGCAGGTAGAGCACGGCGAACGAGGTCGCGGCGGCGGCCGGGTTCGGGAAGCTGGTCGCGTTGAAGAAGACGTAGCGTGCCGAGCCCGGCGTTGAACACGCCGTCGCCGGTCTGCGAGATCAGCCGGGTGGCGAACAGCCTGCGGAAGCCGCTCGCCGGCCAGCACGGTCCGCAGGTCGCCAATGAACGACGAGCCGTTCGGGCCGCGTCATGCCGGGCCGAACCCGTCGGCATCCACGTGCATCAGGTTACGGCCGGGCGCCAAACGACGCCCGGCCGTAGCGGACCTGACCTTCCAGCAATCGACGCGTTCTAGCGGTCGACTTCGCCGCGGATGAACTTCTCGACCGCCTCGCGCGCGACGTCGTCGCTGTACTGCTCGGGCGGCGACTTCATGAAGTAGGACGAGGCCGAGGTGATCGGGCCGCCGATGCCGCGGTCCTTCGCGATCTTCGCGGCGCGGACCGCGTCGATGATGACGCCGGCCGAGTTCGGCGAGTCCCAGACCTCGAGCTTGTACTCCAGGCTCAGCGGCGTGTCGCCGAACGAGCGGCCCTCGAGGCGCACGTACGCCCACTTGCGGTCATCCAGCCACGGCACGTGGTCCGACGGTCCGATGTGCACGTCGGCCTTGGCCATCTCGTGCGGGATCTGCGAGGTGACCGACTGGGTCTTGGAGATCTTCTTGGACTGCAGGCGCTTGCGCTCCAGCATGTTCATGAAGTCCATGTTGCCGCCGAAGTTGAGCTGGTAGGTGCGCAGCAGCTCGACGCCGCGGTCCTCGAACAGCTTGGCCAGCACGCGGTGCGTGATCGTCGCGCCGACCTGGGACTTGATGTCGTCGCCCACGATCGGGATCCCGGCCTCGGTGAACTTGGCCGCCCACGCGGGGTCGGAGGCGATGAAGACCGGCAGCGCGTTGACAAACGCCACGCCCGCGTCGATCGCGCACTGGGCGTAGAACTTGTCGGCGTCATCCGAGCCAACCGGCAGGTAGGAGACGAGCACGTCGGCCCGTGCGTCCTTCAGCGCCTGGACCACGTCGACCGGCTTCTCGTCCGACTCGGTGATGATCTCGCGGTAGTACTCGCCGAGGCCGTCATAGGTCGGGCCGCGCTGCACCGTGACGCCGGTCGGCGGCACGTCGCAGATCGTGATCGTGTTGTTCTCGCTCGCGACGATGGCCTCGGCGATGTCCCTGCCGACCTTCTTGGCGTCCACGTCGAACGCGGCGACAAACTCGATGTCGCCGACGTGGTAGGGGCCGAACTGGACGTGCATGAGCCCCGGCACCCGGCTTGCCGGGTCGGCGTCCTTGTAGTACTCCACGCCCTGGACGAGGGAGCTGGCGCAGTTCCCGACGCCCACGATGGCTACCCGTACCGAACCCATGACCGATGTGCTCCTTATCTTCTTCTCATCAAGCACTGACCTGGCCTAGCTGGCCGTCGGGTCAGCTGACGCATCCTGTGCGTTGCTCCCGTGCTGGCCCGACCGGAGCTGTCGCGCGCGTCCGCCCGCCGCTCGGATGCGATCAGCTCGTTCAGCCAGCGGACTTCGCGCTCGACCGACTCCAGGCCATGCCGCTGCAGCTCGAGGGTGTAGCTGTCGACTCGCTCCCTGGTCCTGGACGAGGCCCGGCCCTGAAGCCCTCGACCCGCTCTTCGAGCCGGCTGCGCCTGCCCTCGAGGATCCGCAGCCTGACGTCGGCCGTGGTCAGGCCGAAGAAGGCGAACCGCACGCCGAACCCGTCGTCCTCCCAGGACGCCGGTCCGGCCTGGGAGAGCAGGTCCTGCAGGTGCTCCTTGCCGTCGGCGGTCAGCCGGTAGACGATCTTGGACCGCCGCCCGGCGAGCGGCTTGGCTGCATCCGCGATGTCGTCCTCGGCGATGAGGCCGCGCCGGTCAGGTCCTTCAGGCACGGGTACAGCGATCCGTAGCCGAAGGCGCGGAATGCGCCGAGCACCGAGTTGAGCCGCTTGCGCAGTTCGTAGCCGTGCATCGGCGTCTCGTGCAGCAGCCCGAGCACAGCAAGCTCGAGCACGCCGGTCCGTTGGCTGCTCATGTCCGCCCGCGCCTCCTGCCCGCAGTTGGTCCAGCAAGCACCAGCTGGGCTACAGTCCACCCAACCGCTAGCTGGCCTGTCGTATCTGCTCGATGTATCGAGCCGATACATCACCAACGATATGTCGCCGGGCTGCCATGGCGCAAGTCCGCGTATGTCCAGCACCGTCCGGCCGCCTCTGCCGCAGGTCAGGCGGTCGTAACCGACCAGGGACTCGGCCTGAGCGCGATTCCGTCGTAACCTGTCGGTCATGAGGCGATCGGTCGTCGACTACGCGCTGGCGCGGCGTGCAACGCTCGCGTCGGTGCTGTCGGGCCGCACCACCGTCACCGACGTCTGCGACGCTCACCCCTATCTGCTGCGGGCGGCCAAGTTCCATGGCGAGCCCACCGACACCAGGTGCCCGATCTGCCGCAAGGTCAAGCTGACCCACGTCACGTACGTCTACGGCGACGAGCTCGGGCGCTACGAGGGCAGGGTGAAGCAGGGCAGGGAACTCGACGAAATGGCCACCGAATACACCGAGTTCCAGGTGTACGTGGTCGAGGTCTGCCAGAGTTGCGCTTGGAATCACCTGGCGTCGTCCTATGTACTCGGCACCGGTGAGCCGTCTGCCAGGCGCGGGCGCCGTGCTCGCGCCGGCGACTGACCGCATCTAGCGGCCGGGCGGATCTCTGAGTCATCCGCCTGGTCTGGCCGACGGCGAGCTGGCACTCCTGCGCATGGACGTGCGTTGAAGCGAAGGAGTCCGCAACTACGGATGAATGCGCAGACTGTTGAGCGTACCGGGACACCCGGTGCAGCCGGGTAACGTGTTGCCCGGCGGGGTCACCCTGCTCAGCCTGCGACTGCCTTAGCGCCGACCAGCGAGGATCACGTGAGTAATCCAGACTTCCCCGGGCCGTACTGGCAGGGCGAACCTGAACGACCAAACGGGTCCGCCGGCTATCGCAACGGCGATGGCGACGACCAGTCGCCGGACGGCTGGCCGGGCGAGTGGACCAGGGGCTATTCGGCCACCCCGAGCAATGGTGCAGCCACCCCGAGCAACGGTGCAGCCAACGGCCGCAGGGGGCGCCGCGAGCAGCGGCACAACGGCGGCCGCAGCGCTCGCCGGGCGAGCGGCTATGACGCCGCGGGCTATGATCCCGCAGGTTATGACCACGCAGGTTATGACGCAGCAGGTTATGACCATGCAGGTTATGACGCGGCAGGCCGTCGCGGGAACGGGTATCGCGCCGCTGACACCGGCTATGGCGGCGCGGACCCCGGCTATGGCGGCGCGGACACCGGCTATGGTCCCGCGGACACCGGTTATGGCGGCAACGGCCGCGGGCCGGATAGTTACGGCTACGGCATTGACGAATACGGCGCACGGCGATCTGGGTACGGCAGCACCGGCCTGGCCGCAGATGATCTGACTGCCCTGCCTGGCGGTGGCGGCGGCCGAGGCGGCGGCGGTGATGGCTGGGGGCCGGACGGACCCGATGGCCCCGACGACGGCGACCTGGGCCCTGACGGCCTCGTCCGTCCCGGCCGTCGCCGGACGCGTGGGCCAGGAGGCCCGCGGCGCCGAGGCAGCTGGTGGCGGCACTGGACGCTGAAGAAGGCCGCGCTGGTGATGGGCTGCATGGCGCTCGGCATGGTGCTGGTCCTGATCGCCGGTTTCTTCTACATCTACTCGAGTGTGCAGCTGCCGCTCAAGGATCTCAGCGCCCGGCTGATCCAGTCCTCGATCGTGTACTACGCCGACGGTAAGACCGAGGTCGGCTGTTACTGCAGCAAGAACAGGACCGTCCTGTCGGCGACTGAACTTGCGTCGAACAAATACCTTGAGCAGGCCTTCTTCGCCGCCGAGGATCGCCACTACCTGACCGAGGGCGGCATCTCGCTGACCGGCACTGCCCGCGCCATCCTGGTCGACCTGACCGGAAAGGGCTACCAGGGCGGATCGACGATCACCGAGCAGTTCGTCAAGACGTACTTCGATCCGTCCGGCCTCGGCAACCTGACGTACAAGGAAAAGATCAAGGAGATTATCGACGCCATCAAGCTGGCGAGGATCAAAGACAAGCAGTGGATCCTCGGCCACTACCTGAATGCGATCTACCTCGGTAGCGGTGCCTATGGCGTCGAGGCGGCAGCGGAGACCTACTTCGGCGTACACGCCTCGCAGGTCGAATCTCGCGCAGTCGGCGATGCTCGCTGCGATGGTGCAGCTGCCGTCGGCCTTCGACCCGCACCACCCGGCGACGGTCGTGCCCGGCGTGGGTTACTCGCTGCTCGGTCGGTGGGTGTCCACGCTCGTCAACATGGCCGGTGACACGTATCCGGATGGCGCGCCGGTCATCACCCAGCAGCAACTGCACGCGCTCGCGCCCGACCCGAACAATCTGCAGGCGGACCTGAAGAACTTCCCGAAGCCCATCCCGCTTAGCTCGGCTGCGGCCAGCTGGAGCGGAGCCCGCGGCTACATCATGTGGGCGGTAGAACGGGAACTCCAGCAGACCTACCACATCGACCTCAGCCAGATTGGCAGTCTCGGCCTGCACATCGTCACCACCATCGACAGGCGCAAGATGAGCGCGCTGTACTCGGCCGTCGGCGAAGCGAAGAAGATGATGCGCCAGTACGGCCAGCCGCTGCCGTGGTATGCGCACATCGGCGCGATCCTGGAGAACCCGAAGACCGGAGCCATCGAGGCCTCATACGGGGGGCCGAATTACGACGCCAAGCACTGCAAGAGGATCTCCTGCAAGTTCGACATGGCGATGCAGTCGAGGAACCAGGTCGGATCGTCGTTCAAGCCCTATGTCCTCGCCGCCGCGGTCAAGAAGGGCATGAACGTGCAGACCAGCGTGCTCAACGGGTACTCGCCGCTCTGCGTCCCGCCGGAGACCCAGGGGATGACGCTGTCCAAGCGCGGCTCTGCGGCCAGTTGCGTGAAGGACGGAGTCGGGTGGCTGCCGGTCGGATATGACCCCGTCGTCGAGGGCCCGACCACGGTGGCCAAGGCGGCGGCGCTGTCGTCGAACGCCGCCTTCGAGGATCTCGCGCACCGGGTCGGGACCAAGCCGATCATCAGGATGGCGAAGTCGTTCGGCGTCAACATCGGCCATGCGTACAACGCGAAGGTCTATCCCAATGGCGACGGGTCCGGTCTTCGGGACGATGTCGGCAAGATCGGCATCGCGCTCGGCATCGCGCCGCTGACCGTGGAGGAGCAGGCCACGTTCTTCGCGACGCTGGCCAACAACGGCGTCTACCACACGCCGCATATGATCGCCAAGATCACCAGGAACGGCAAGATCACACCGATCAAGATCGACACTCACCGGGTCCTGACACCGGCGCAGGTCGCGGACGTGGACTGGGCGCTGTCGTTTGACACGATCTACGGAACGGGCGTTCCGAACGCGGTCCTGAGCCCGCCGCGGCCCACGATCGCCAAGACCGGGACCACGGACGTCGCCCAGTCGGCGTTCTTCATCGGCGCCCTTCCCGAGCAGTACGCGTTCGCCGTCGGGATGTTCACGAACTCGCAGAACAACACTAAGGGCGGGCAGACACTCGACGCCCTGCCGAGTGTCGGCGGGACCGGAGGAGGCTTCGGCGGCGCCTGGCCGGCGACGATCTGGCGCCTGTACATGACCCGGCTCCTGACGATGAGAAACCTGCCGGTCGCGCAGTTGAACCCGCTCCAGCTCACCGGTTTCCAGAAGTGGGTCCAGGCGCACAAGCCGAAGCCGAAGTGCAACCAGGGCCCAGGGAACGGCGGCCCGGGGAACGGCAACGGCGGTCCAGGCAACGGCAACGGCGGTGGCCATGGTCACGGCTTCGCTCCGGCTGCGTCACCCAAGCCAGGGAAGTGCCCGAGCCAGTCGCCCAGCCCGAGCCCGAGCCCGAGCGGCTCCCCGAGCCCGTCCGTCACGCCCAGCCCGAGCCCGTCCGTCACGCCCAGCCCGAGCTCGAGCGCCAGCCCGCCAGTAGGCCCGGCTAAGCCGGCGCACGCGCCGTCACGCAAGTCGGCGGGCACGCCGAGCCTGACCACCTCGGCGACGCTGCCCCGCCCGGCGTTCGTCCCGCCAGGATCGGCAGCGCGCACCACCGGCCTGGTCTAGCAAGGAGACCGGCTGGTCAGGCCGGCCTCCCCGGTCGCCCGATTGCGGGTGCCCGCGCCAGGTTCAGACGTGGGTTCAGACGCGGGCACCGCAACCGGTGCTTCAGTCGAGCAGCGTGACGACGGTGCCGGCCCCGACTGTCCGGCCGCCTTCCCTGACCGCGAAGCCGAGACCGGTCTCGAGCGCTACCGGACGTCCGAGTTCGATGGTCACGGTGACCCGATCACCGGGCATCGCCACCTTGGCCAGGCCGAGATCCATGACGCCCACCACGTCGGTGGTCCGGATGAAGAACTGCGGCCGGTAGCCGGTGCGAACCTCTGTCCGGCGACCTCCTTCCGCCGCTGGCAGCAGGTAGAGACTGGCCTCGAACTTCTGATGTGCGGCCTGGCTGCCTGGAGCCGCGACGACTTGGCCGCGCCGGACATGCTGACGGCGCAACCCGCGGAGCAGGAGCGCCGCGTTGTCGCCGGCCTCAGCATCCTCCATCGTCTTGCCGAAGGTCTCGACTCCCGTTACCACCGTTTTCAGCGAGTCGCCGAGACCGATGACCTCGACCAGGTCACCGACCGCGACCCGGCCACGCTCGATCGCGCCGGTCACCACCGTGCCTCGTCCGGTGATCGTGAAGACGTTCTCCACCGGCATCAGGAACGGTGCGCTGACGTAGCGATCGGGCACCGGTATGTAGCTGTCGATAGCCTCGAGCAGCTCGCCGATCGAAGCGACCCAGCGCGGCTGCCCGTCCAGCGCGGCCAGCCCAGAGACCCGAACCACCGGGACCTGCTCGCCCGGATAGCCGTAGCCGCTCAGGAGGTCGCGAACCTCGAGCTCGACGAGCTGGGCGAGCTCATCGTCGGCCACATCGGCCTTGTTAAGCGCGACGACGATGTGATGGACGCCGACCTGCCGTGCCAGCACCACGTGCTCGCGGGTCTGGGGCATCACGCCGTCGAGCGCCGAGACGACCAGGATGGCGCCATCCACCTGCGCCGCGCCGGTGATCATGTTCTTCACGTAGTCGGCGTGGCCCGGCATGTCGACGTGCGCGTAATGCCTGCCGGCTGTCTCGTACTCGACGTGCGCGACGTTGATGGTGATCCCGCGAGCAGCCTCCTCCGGCGCCCGGTCGATCCGGTCGAATGGCACGTACGACGCCAATCCGAGCCCCGCGAGCACCTTGGTAATGGCGGCCGTGAGCGTCGTCTTGCCATGGTCGACGTGACCCATCGTGCCGATGTTCAGATGCGGCTTCGTCCGCGTGTATGCCTGCTTGGTCATGTTCGCAGCCTTCCCTGAGACCAGATGAGCGGAGACCCGCTGAGGGGCCGACCCTCCCCCTCGGGGTCTCCCGGCCTCGCCGGGGAAGGGTCAGCTTCGCTTGCCGTCAGCCAGCGTCAGGGCAGCCGCCAGCGAGCCCGCGACTGCGGGCTTCAGCGTGACGGCGAACCGGGACATGTCACCAAGGATGAACTACGGCCACAACGAGAGCCACCCGTTTTTGCCGCAGGACGGCTAGCCGCCGAGCTGGGTGCGGAGCCAGCGGACGTCGGCGACGGCGTCTGGGGTCTCGCAGATGACCGGGGCGCCTGCGGCCCGGACGACCTCGACGAGCAGGGCGGAGTCGATCGTGCCGGACTCGAGATTCGCGTGCCGGTCCCGGCTTGAGCCGAACTCGTCCCGCGAGTTGTTGCAGTGCACCAGGTCGATCCGGCCGGTGATGGCCTTGATCCGGTCCACGATGCCGGCCAGGTCCTCGCCGGCCGAGTAGGCGTGGCAGGTATCGAGGCAGAAACCGACCGTGCCGTCGCTGGCGTCGCCGACCGCATCCCAGAGCCTGGCGAGGTTGTCCAGGCTGCGCGCCATCGCGCCGTCACCGCCGGCCGTGTTCTCGATCAGCATGGGCAGCGGGCGCTCGATCCGCTCGATCGCCTTGCGCCAGCTGGCGTAGCCCTCGGCCGGGTCGGTATCGACGGTCACGTGCCCGCCGTGCACGATCAGGCCGGCGGCGCCGATCGACGCCGCGGCGTTAAGTTGCTGCTCAAGGATCTTGCGGCTGGGAATCCGGATCCTGTTATTCGGCGAGGCCACGTTCATGACGTACGGCGCGTGCACATACGCCGCGACCTCGCGGCCTCGAAGTCCGCGCGAATCTGGTCCGGCTCGCGGCCGCCGGGGAAGCGACGGCGCTCTCCAGTCCTGCGGGTCGCCGAGGAAGAACTGGACCGCGTTGGCGCCGATGCTCGTCGCCAGCGCCAGCGGGTCGCCGTCGTGCAGATGGGCACCGATGATAGGCATCCCACGAGCCTACGCTCAGCGACGCGCGGCCGGCGCTGCGGCCAGGGCTTAGATGAACCCGCCGTGCGCGAAGCCGAGGCGAGCCCAACAAACGAGGCGACGATGCCGAACACGATGACCATCCGCTCGGCCCTGGTCGCCGACATCATCTGGGCGAGCAGGCCGACCAGCATGCCGGTCACGCCGAGGATGGTTCCGGCGACGTGCTCGATGCTGAGCATGCCGAGCACGACGGATACCACGCCGGCGACGACCGTGTACGCCGCGGCGGCATTCAGCAGGGGGTGGCGCTTGCCATCGGTGTTCAAGGACAGGTGGCGTGCGATCGAGGGCCTGGCTGGAGCCTGTGACACGTGCATTCACCTCCGGGAGACAGCGACCGTCCAGGCGAGCCGCTGGCGGCGGTGGGAGCCCCGCCCGACCGGCGTACCTGGCTGCCTTCACTAGAGTGTCTCCCCAATCCGGTCCCGAATGAAGCGTCCGGCGCTGTCAGCCGGGCCTGGTACGCTAGCTGGCCTGCGCTAGTACTGAAGACATGCGCAGTTCCTCCTGTCACGGAGAGACCGTGACCGCTGAGTCCGAAGGAGGCACGGGTTACTCATGCGCCATTACGAGATGATGGTCATCCTCGATCCCTCGCTTGAGGAGCGCACCGTCCAGCCCTCGCTCGACCAGTTCCTCAAGGTCATCACCACGGCCGGCGGTTCGGTCGACAAGGTCGACGTCTGGGGTCGCCGTCGGCTCGCCTACGAGATCGACAAGAAGTCAGAGGGCATCTACACCGTCATTGACCTGGTAGCCGAGCCCGACACCGTCAAGGAGCTCGACCGCCAGCTGAACCTGAACGAGGCAGTGCTGCGGACGAAGATCCTGCGGCCCGACCTGCACTAGACCGACAGCACCAAATGACTGGAACCGGGAGTACCCGATGGCAGCAGGCGACACCCAGATCACCATGATCGGCAACCTCGTCGATGACCCGCAGCTCCGCTACACGCCGACCGGACAGGCGGTCGCGAGCTTCCGCGTGGCGTCCACGCCCCGGTTCCTCGACAAGAACACCAACGAATGGAAGGACGGCGATTCGCTGTTCCTGTCCTGCAATGTCTGGCGCCAGGCGGCCGAGAATGTGGCCGAGAGCCTGCAGCGGGGTATGCGGGTAATCGTCTCCGGCAGGCTGCAGGCAGCGGTCGTACGAGACCAAGGAAGGCGAGAAGCGCACCGTCTACGAGATCGAGGTCGACGAGGTCGGCCCGTCGCTGCGCAACGCGTCGGCCAAGGTCGTAAGGTCAAGCCGGGCCACCGGGAGCCAGGGCGGATCCAGCGGCCAGGGCGGCTACGGCAGCAGCGGTGGCGGCGGCGGAGGCGGCCGGGCCACCGATGACCCCTGGTCATCCGAGCCCGCCGACAGCGGCTTCAGCGACGAGCCGCCGTTCTAGCCAGCACCAACCACGACCATTAACCACTCCCGCCGGCAACTGACGGGACAAAAGAACTCCCCGCGGCTCGCGGGGACCGACCATCCCCGCCGCAGGCGGGGCTCTGCTGAGGAGCACCACGATGGCCAAGCCACCGATCCGCAAGCCCAAGAAGAAGGTCTGTCTGTTCTGCCAGGAGAAGGTCGTGCGGGTGGACTACAAGGACACCGGCACGCTGCGGAAGTTCATCTCCGACCGCGGCAAGATCAGGGCACGCAGGGTTTCCGGCAATTGCACACGGCACCAGCGCGACGTCGCGACGGCGATCAAGAACGCCCGCGAGATGGCGCTGCTCCCGTACACCAGCACGGCTCGCTGAGGCCGAGGGAGGTAAGGAAACGATGAGCGGTTCGCCGATGAAGCTCATCCTCACCCAGGAGGTCTCTGGCCTGGGTGCCCCCGGCGACGTGGTCGAGGTCGCGGGCGGTTACGGGAGGAACTACCTGGTACCGCGTGGTCTGGCGATGCGCTGGAGCCGCGGTGCCGAGAAGCAGATCGACCTGATCAAGCGCGCCCGCGCGGCTCGCGAGATCCGCAGCGTCGATGACGCCAAGATCGCGGCCCAGCGGCTTGCCGGGTTGCGCGTGCGGATGCAGACCCGGGCGGGCAGCGGCGGCCGGCTGTTCGGCTCGATCTCGACAGCCGACATCGCCGCCGCAGTCAAGAACGCTGGCGGTCCCGAACTCGACCGGCGCAAGATCGAGATCGGCAATCCGATCAAGACGATCGGGGCGCACCAGGTCGCGGTCCGGCTGCACCCCGAGGTGAGCGCCACACTCGAGGTCGAGGTCGTCGGCGCCTAGCGGCGCACTCAGGCGGGCCGTTCCGCACCGGGTCGGGCTTGCTGATCACGGTGGGTTACTTGCTCTACGCGACAGAAACCCACCGTGATCATGGTGTCCAGGGCCGCGGGGCGAGCATCAGGGGGCGGCGCGGGATGGTGGCCTGCGCCAAGCGCGAGCTGACCTGGCGCGCGGCGAGCGGTCAGGCGTCGTAGGTCGGCAGCCGCTTCGCGACCTCGGGATCGAGTTCGGCCAGCTTGCCCCAGAGCGCCGCGAGCCTGATCAGCACCTGATCCGCATCGGCGGCCGCGCCAGCATCGCTGGCCGCGCTTGCATCGCCACGCGCGGCCGGGCGGTAGGCGGTCCGCGCGTGAGCGGCCAGGTCGTCGATGGCATGGCCGATCTCGGCGATGCGCTGTACGGGCGTCGAACACATAATCGAACCCTACGCCGGCCGGCTGAAGGCCTGGCGTGGTTTTCCGCAGATCCGGCCGGCCCGCTGCGGGGCGCCAGAATCGCCAATTGTGAGGCCCTCATGACCGGCCTCAGATACCCGCAGCCTGACGTTGGACGTCATATTCCGCATGTGGATAACTCCAGCCGCGGAACGCGGTATCCCAAGCAAGAGACTTTCTTCCGCGCACAGCCAGTGGAGAGAGTTGTTGCAGGTCAAAGGGCATGTAACCGAGCGCGGAGCGCTTTATCCACAGCCTCACCCCCAAGTCACGCACAGGACCTGCGGCGTGTCTGCACAGGCTGTCCACAGTCCTGTGCACAGCCCGACTGGACGCGCGGTGGCGTTCGCAGAACACTGTCAGAACCATTCGGTAGAACGGTGCTGGCAGCACAATGACGGCGGGCCGGGCGGCCCGGGCGAGCGAGCCGTGCTCGGGGGCCGCCGGAAGCGGAATGACAAGGGGGTGGAGCCTGGTGAGCGTCGCGGAACTGGCGCCGCGCGAGGACTTCGAGCGCACGCCGCCGCATGACATCGCCGCCGAGCAGTGCGTGCTCGGCGGCATGATGCTGTCGAAGGACGCGATCTCAGACGTCCTCGAGGTCATCAGGGCTGCCGACCACTACCGGCCCGCTCACCAGATCGTCCACGAGACCATTCTCGACCTGTACAGCCGCGGCGAGCCCGCCGACGCGGTTACCGTCGCGGCCGAGCTGACCAAGAAGGGCGACATCGGCAAGGTCGGCGGGGCTCCCTACCTGCACACGCTGATCGCGTCGGTTCCGACCGCCGCGAACGCCGGGTACTACGCGAAAATCGTTCGGGAACGCGCGATCCTGCGCCGCCTGGTCGAGGTCGGGACCAGGATCGTGCAGCTCGGCTATGCCGGCGATGCTGACGCCGACGAGCTCGTCGACCGGGCTCAGGCCGAGGTCTACGGCGTGACCGAGCGCCGGGTCAGCGACGACTATCTGCCGCTGTCGGAGATCATGCCCGCGGCGCTGGTCGAGATCGAGGCGATCGGCAGCCGCGGCGGCACGATGACCGGCGTCCCGACCGGGTTCGCCGACCTGGACGCCCTGACCAACGGCCTGCACGCGGGCCAGATGATCGTGATCGCGGCGAGGCCGGCCCTTGGGAAGGCGCTGGCGCTGGACACGCCGCTCGCCACCCCGCGCGGCTGGACGACCATGGGAGAAGTCCGCGAGGGCGACCAGCTGCTCGGAGCTGACGGCCGCCCGGTTACCGTGGTCGCCGCCACGGACGTCATGCATGGTCGCCCGTGCTACGAGGTCGAGTTCTCCGACGGTGAGGTTATCGTCGCTGATGCCCAGCACCAATGGCTGACCTGGACCCGCGCGGCCCGGCGTTACGACGCGCAGCTGCGAGGCCACCGGCGTGAGTTCGCTCGCCCGGTGCCGCCCGCCATCGTGACCACTGAGCAGATCGCAGCGACACTCCGCTGCCCGACCGTCGATGCTCGGCCGAACCATGCGGTAGGGCTGTGCGCACCGATTCAGCTGCCTGAGGCCGATCTGCCCATACCTCCGTATGTGCTCGGCTGCTGGCTCGGAGACAGGCAATCCATCGGCGCTCGCGTCACCATCGGAGACCCAGAGCTGATCATGCACATGGAGGCCACCGGGGTCGACGTTGGTGGGCAGGAAGAGCTCGGTGTGCCCGGCGACAAGCACATTCCGCTGGTCTATCTGCGGGCATCCGAGGCACAGCGCCGTGACCTGCTGGCCGGCATCATCGATACCGACGGGACGGTCGGCAGTACCGGATCGGTGCAGCTCGCGGTGACCAATCGTGAACTGGCAGAAGGCGTTCGCGAACTCGTACAGAGCCTCGGTTACCGCAGCTCGATGACAACCAAGCAGGTGCGGGGCCGCAAACCTGAGTCGTCCACGTGCTATCTGGTGAACTTCACCACTACCGACCAGGTCTTCCGGCTGTCGCGCAAGCAGGCAACCCACAAGAAACGGCTGCATCACAGCCCGCAGCGGACGCGCTGGCGCTATATCACCGCAGTCCGGCCGGTTCCGTCTGTCCCCGTGAGATGCGTCCAGGTCGACTCGGCTGACCACCTGTACCTTGCCGGGAAGAACATGGTTCCGACGCACAACTCGACGCTCGCACTCGACCTCGCGCGGGCCGCTTCGATCAAGCATGGGCTGACGTCGGTGATGTTCAGCCTGGAGATGAGCCGTAACGAGATCACGATGCGGCTGCTATCCGCGGAAGCGCGGGTGGCGCTGCACTCGATGCGTACCGGGCAGATGAGCGACGACGACTGGACCAGGCTGGCCCGGCGGATGAGCGAGGTCGCCAACGCACCGCTGTTCATCGACGATTCGCCGAACATGTCGATGATGGAGATCAGGGCCAAGTGCCGCCGCCTGAAGCAGCAGCACGACCTGCGGCTGGTCATCATCGATTACCTGCAGCTGATGACCTCGCCGAAGCGGGTGGAGAACCGCCAACAGGAGGTCTCCGAGCTGTCCAGGTCGCTGAAGCTGCTGGCCAAGGAGCTCGACGTCCCCGTGATCGCCGTCGCCCAGCTGAACCGCGGTCCGGAGCAGCGGACCGACAAGCGCCCAATGCTGTCCGATCTTCGCGAAAGCGGATCAATAGAGCAGGAAGTGACGTTGTGATCCTGCTGCATCGGGAGGACGCCTACGAGCGCGAGTCGCCGCGAGCGGGGGAGGCAGACTTCATCGTGGCCAAGCACAGGAACGGGCCGACGACCACCGTGACGGTCGCGTTCCAGGGACACTACAGCCGGTTCGTGGACATGGCCCGCATCTAGGGCTGGTCACGGGCGGCGGCATGCTGCGGCCCAGTGCCGTACACTATCCAGGGTTCAGCCCTGCGCTCGTAGCTCAACGGATAGAGCATCTGACTACGGATCAGAAGGTTGGGGGTTCGAGTCCCTCCGAGCGCGCTTCCCTTCTCGCAGGTCAGGGCGTTGCTCTATTCAGTTGGCGGATCCGTGATCGGGCGCGGGACCCGGTTTTGTCACACTCTTGTCACGCGGCGGTGAAAATCGTGCCGAGCGCGGCGCTGATCACCCCGAGATCGGCGGCCGATGCGTGCGTGTAGACGGAGCGGTTGACGGCGATGGTGTGCCCGAACCAGGCGGCACGGAGGCTGTCGGAGACACCGAGGTGCTCGAGCAGCGAGTTGACGGAGTGGCGGCAGTCGTGCAGCCGGATCTTCGGCAGGGCCGCGAGCGCGGCCAGGCGGCCGAACTCGTCGGAGTACCGCTCGGGATTGAGCGGGCTGCCGATCTCGTCCGCGGCGATGTAATTGGCGTCGACGTCGGCCGGGTAAGCGGCGCATGCCTCGGACTTCTCGGCGGCCTGCCGCGCGTACAGGGCTTCCAGGGCGCCGGTCAGCGGCTCGAAGAGCGGCAGCACGCGGGCTGACCGCCTGCTCTTCGGTGACTTCTCGATGACCTGGTAGCCGACCAGCACGCGGCTGCGGGCGATGGTGACCGTGCCGCCAGTGAAGCTGATGTCGCCCCAATTCAGACCGAGCACCTCCGCACGCCGCAGGCCGAGCAGCGACAGCAGCCAGCACGCGGCGAGCCGGTCGCTAGCGGCGGTGACGATGAACTGCCTGACCTGCTCCTCGCTCCAGGTGCTCCGCTCGGCCTGGTCGCCCCTGACGCGCTTGACGAACCGCACCGGGTTGCGCTCGACCTTGCCGTCACGCTCGGCGAGGTCGTAGACGGCCTGGAGCTGGCCGAGCGACAGGTTGACCGACCTGGGCGAGAGTCCCGTGCCCGGTGCCCCGCCGCGCTTGCGGCCCGCCGTAGCGAGGTGGCGCTTGTAGTCCTCGATGTCCTCGCGGACGATGCTGCGCGCCTTGCGGTGAGCGAACCACTCGCGGGCTGGCTGGAGCGCGTTGGCGTAGGACAGCCGCGTGTTGGCCTCCCACTGGTCGGCGCCGTTGGCCAGGTAGCTGTCGATCGCCTCGGGCACCAGGCCGTCCCACGGCCGCACGTAGGTGCCGCGGGCTACCGCGTGCCCGAGCCGGGCCAGCTCGGCCTCGACATCCTTCTTGCGCTTTGCGGTGATGGTGCGCTGCGCCCGCTTGCCGGTCAGCGGGTCCTTGCCGACGCTGACCCCGCGGGCCACGTAGCGGACGCTGCCGTCCTTATTGACGACCTTCTGGATCTTGACCATCAATCTCCTTCCTGATCTAGCGGGTTGGTGGTTTCAAGCTCGCGGGCCAGGTGCCCCCTCACCGGGTCGAACATGCCCGCCAGCAGCTCGTCAGCCTCGGCCAGGCTGACCCAGCGGACCTCGGCCAGCTCGGCCTCGTCGCCGACGGCGATCCTGGTGCTGCGCCCGGCTGGCTTCGCTGCTAGGTAGATCATGTGGCGGCCGGTGGCAGGGTGGTCGCGCTCGCCGATGACCCGGCCCGCGCGGACCTCCAGGCCGGTCTCCTCCTTGACCTCGCGCACCGCCGCGTCCTCCGGCTGCTCGCCGGGCTCGATCTCGCCGGCGATGAACGTCCACGGCGGCTTCCCGTCGTTTCGCCTGCCGACCAGCACGCCCCGGGCGGACGTGACGATGACGGCCACGACCGGCTGCGCCTGGCCCGCCTCGGGTGCCAGCCGGGCAAGGTTCTGTACCTGGTGCAAGAGCCTGCCGAGCGCGTCGATGGACTTGGCGCCCGCCTGGTCGGCATCGGCGATGGCGGCGCGGGCCTCGACGACATAGTCGGCCAGCTCGTTACCCGTCCTGAGCAGCTGGCCGCGCTCAGAATCCAGGTCGATCTCTGGCGCGAGCACCGCGTCCATCAGCTCCATGGCGGTAATGGTCTGGCCGCTGGGAAACACGATGGCGCGGCGGCCCTCGCGGCTGCTCATGACCTCGGGGCCGGGCAGCACAAGCTGGCTCACGGTCGTCCCGAGCACCCGGGCGATGGCCACGAGTTCAGCGACCTTGAAGTCCCGGGCGCCCTTCTCGGCCGCTGACATGGCCTGGCGCGACCAGGGACGCCCGAGCAGCGGGGCGAGCGCCCGGCCCAGGTCTGCCTGGGACATCTCGGCACGAGCGCGCCCCGCTCAGCCTTCCGGCCGAGGGTGAACGCCGCGGCGACGGGCGTGACCGCCCAGCGTAGGAACAGCCCGGCCGCGACGATGACGGCCACGGCCAGCAGCCACGGCAGCAGGACGGCCACGACATCGCGGCCGATCATGACGCACCGCCCGTCCGCAGCTCCTCGGCGAGCGCGTCGTACTCGTCAGCCTGAGCCAGCCGCGACTCGCACGCGGGGCACAGCGCGCCGTCCGGCCGCGCGTCGCAGTCACTGCACGCCTCGGCCCGGTCGCGCTTGTAATCGGCGGCCACGTCCAGGGCGTCGAGCACGGTCCGCGTCTCGGCGTCAGACAGGCGCGGGTGACGATCCCGGCGGGCAGGGCGCTGCCTGACCGTCCCCGCGCGGGCGATCAGCCCGGCGATCACCGCGCACGTTGAATCCTCGAAACCAGCCAGCCAGGCGACGATGCGCTCATCGAAAGCGCCGAGGCCGACCCCTGCGGCCTCGCACGCCCCGGTGAGCATCTGGCGGTTCTGATCAGATGACAGGATCGACCAGCCGGGCCGGAGTTCGACGCCGATCCGCGCGGCCTTGGCTGCCTCACGCTCGGTACCGTACGGGCCGTGCAGCCGGGCGGCCGGACCCGGCCTCGGGACGCGCGTCATGCCGCACGCTGCGTCTCTGGCACGACCGCGCGCCACGAGATCACGGCGAGCGAGCCGAACGCGGCCTCGAGGTCAGCGCGGCTGATTCGGCCTTCCCTGAGCGCGCCGACCCATCGGCCGAGGTGGTCGCCGCGGCGGGTGCAGGGCTTACCGGGCCGGCGGCGGCACAGGCGGCAGCGGATCGCGCGGACTGCCTCGGCGGGGGGGATTGCCTGGGCGGGCGGGCTTGTCTGGGGGATGATTGCTGGCATGGGAACGGGCCTCCTCATAGGCTCGGGACCTCAGGCCCTGCCGCCACCTCGGGAGAAATGGCGGCAGGGCCGTTGTCACACGGCTGTCACGGACGCTGCCGGACGGCCCTGGACTCAAGCGCCCGATCTGGACGCTTGCGGGCTCCCTGCCTGCGAGAAAGCGACCTGGCTGGACTCAGCCGGACGCGCTCGGATGACCTGTACTTGCCTACGGATCAGAAGGTTGGGGGTTCGAGTCCCTCCGAGCGCGCCAGCACGTGAAACCGTAGGCCAGTGGCCAAGCCGTATCCGCACCGCCATGCGTGATCGCGGACCAGGTGGCACACCAATCCGAGGGCACAGGATTGCCCGCCTCGTCCAAGACCATCTAAGCCCGTGTTCTCGTAGGCCAACCCGGCGGCCACTCGGAGATTAACCGGTTCGCCGCAGTCGTACGGATACGACGGGCAGGGTGCAAGTGATCATCGCAACCGTGACTCTCTTTGGATTCTGTCAGCCGTCACCCCGCCCATGTCATGGTGGCAAGGAATGCGCCGTCGCACTCATGTGTTGGCATAGTTGCGATGACTGATAGTGTAAGGCTAGCAAGCGGACGCTCGGAAGGTAGTACGTCGGCAACGCCTACCGGGCAAGGAGGAACGATGACGAATAGGACGGTCGCGACCGTCGGTGACGCTGAGGTTGCCGCGCTGCTCGGGCTTGAGCCCCTAGAACAGTCAACCTCCAGCAGCAGTGAACTGGTTCCGGAGCTAGATGCGCTGGTCGGACGGCGAGTCCGTGCGGCACGCCGCCGATGCGGGCTGGACGCGGCTGCGCTGGCAGAACAAGTCGGGCTGACCCGGGACAAGTTGTCAAAGATCGAGAACGGTCGCCGACGGGTCGCTCCCAGGGAGTTGCCAGCGCTGGCGCACGCGCTGCATCTGTCGCTGTCCGACCTGCTTAGTGGTGCTGATACCGCTCGCCCGGCGCTCGCGCTGGCGCACCGGGTTGCAGCGACAACTCCTGAGTCTGCTACCTCCGGTACAAGGGCACGCGCAATCGAAATTCTCCAGGCCGAAAGCCGGCTGGGCAAGCACATCGAACTGCCGCCGCGACAGCTCTCACCTGGCGGAGCCGCTATAGAGAGGCTGGTCGCCACGAGTTTCGCGACTACGCCGCGGACTGCGCCGGAAGCGCAGCGCCAAGGGCGTGTTCTTGCCGACGAGTTGCGTCGCAACCTTGAGATTGGCATCGCCGAGATAGGAGATCTTCCGGCGCTGGTTGAGATGCACTTCGGCGCTGACGTCGCACTCAGCCCCCTCGGTGAAGGAAGTGACGGGCTATGCGCGCACGACGGCGAGGCAGCGTTGCTGGTCGTTAACAGCGACTATCCGGTCGGCCGGACTCGGTTCACTCTCGCGCACGAACTCGGGCATCATCTGTTGCGCGACCCCCGCGACGTCATCGAGGAGAAATTCGGCGACATGTTCGCTTCCTCATACATCGAGCGGCGCGTCAATTCGTTCGCAGGGCATCTGCTGCTGCCGGTCAAGGCCGTCACCACGACCCTCGCATGGCTCAGTTGCGACCGCGATGACCTCTCCGCTGCCAACGCTCGCGGTCGCGCCGCACTCGGCTACTTGATGCTCCGTTATTGTGTCTCGCTACCGTGCACGCTGTCGCAGGTTGTCGAGGCAGGCTTCCTGACCGTTGCGGCCAAGAATGACCTCGCTGAAAGGCTCCGCGCTGGAGTACTCGTCCGTGCGGCCGAACACCTCATCAGCGGATGTAATGGCCCGCAGATTACAACTCGCGATCAGCGGCCTCCAGCTCGGCTCGTAGCCGTCGCGGTGGAAGCTGCACGAGCCGGATACATCGGCATGAACACCGTAGCCGTCCTGCTCGGCCGACCGGACGACGATGTGCTCTTCGACGAGGTGATGTACCCCGAATCCACAGCCGGAGTCCAGTGAACGCTCCCAGACAGATGATCTGGTTCCTCGACACATCCTCACTGCTGTCGATGGCTGTTAATGAGGACATCGAGGCTGCCGTCTTGGGCGAAATCGGTGATGACCAGGTCGTGATCATCGATATCGTCCAAGACGAGCTGACGCGGCGCGCCGGTATCCCAGAAACTGCTGGTTTAGCGAAAATCGCTCTTACCTGCATCAAGCCGCACTGGTCGATCATGGATACCACGCGTTACGTAAGCCTCGATGACGTGCAACAGGCGCAAGAAGATGTCGCCGATGGTCGTACGCTCCTCGACGACGAGCAACATTGGGCGGAATCGACGATCATCGCGCTCGTCCGCAGATCAGCAACCGCCGGCCTCACCTCCATCAAGATCCTCCTCAGCGAGGACTACGAGGCCCGCCGCGTCGCTTGCACCGTCCCACACACCCGCAGCGTCAGCATCCACTCACTCCTCCACCAAAGAGTCCAAGGTAACCGCATGACCGCCGCCGCAGCAGCTGCACTCGGCGAAAAGCTCCGTGAAGCTGGACGCGGCCCAGCCGTCACTGACGGCGACTTTGCCGACCGCACCGGCCGCCGCCTCGGACGTGTCGGGAGACCATTTACACTCCATCCTGAGGTAACAATCTGATTTCCATTCCGGGGGCTCTGACCTGGCGTTATATAGATTCCTTGACAACGCTCTGACCTGCAGCTTCGCGACGATCTCTGTCCGACTCACACCTAGATATCGGATTCTTCCTACGGATCAGAAGGGTTGGGGTTCGAGTCCGTCCGAGCGCGCCCAGGTCACAGGCCCTGGCCTCATCCGGCATGGGTCTTCGTGCCTATGGATTTGGTGACAGCGGCGATGATCGAGCGCGAGAAGATGTCAGCGGCCTCGGCGACCTCATCGCGCATTACATGGGCGTAGACGCGCAGGGTTACCGATGATCGGTGTGACCACGCCGGGCCGCAACAACATGCGCGGGCACCCCGACGTGCAGAGGGTGGTTGCGTGGAGATGGCGAAGATCATGGAGCCTAGCGCGTGGCAGTGGCTCGCCCTGGCCTTGCCCGTTTAGCGATGAGTTGAAGGCGCTGACCAGGTCCGCTATCAACGATGACACAGTGTCGGGATTGACCGAGGCTCCCACCAGGTCGTGAATAAGTAGTCGTCGCTGCCTGTCCACTCCGGGAAGTGGAGTCGAACCGTCGCGGGGCGTCGCTGCGGCAATGCCTCTCAATCGCCGCACCTCATTCCTGCCGCAAGAGCGCAGCGCCGGGCTGGTTCTGGCAGCGGCCAAGCTTGGAGAGCATCCGCGGTGAACGGGTGGAAGCGATGGAAATGCCCGCCGCGGTGACCGGGAAGGAAGGGCGTCCCGTGGAATCGATAGTGGGGTCGGGCCAGTTCGGCACTCCCTGGTTGCGCATGCACTGGGCGAATTTCAGACCTTCTGTGAGCGCCCGCTGTACCAAGGCGGGTGGACAGTCGCCGGTCATCAGGCATTGTGTCAGCGAGGCAGTGAAGCTCGCATCGCTGTTGGGCAGCAGGTGACGACAGGCCCGCTCGGCTGCCTGGTATTGCGAGTTGCTGATCCCGAACGCCTGCGCATTACCTTTCGGAAGGTTTCCGTCGCTGCCGGGGTCCGGGTAGTGCGGCACGCCGTGCGAGCGCATGCAGGCCGAGTAGGCGACCGCGCTAACCACACCGGAGTTGCCCGGTGAGCCGCGGCCAGTCGCTCCGGGAGAGCTGGAGCCGCCGCAGGCCACCAGCACTGCTAGGACGGTGGTGCCGATAGCGGCGGCAGCGGTTCCCGCTGGCCGCGGCCTTGCCTGGTGGACGGCGCGGCTGCTGTCTCGCATCATGCCCTCCTCGGCGGTTGGGTCCTGGCTGCGCGTGGTTGACGAGGCGCGATCGGGCCCGCTCTCCGGTTCACGGGCTGTCCATTCGGACTGGTCTGCGGTAACGCCGCCTTCCCTGGTCTAGCAGGCAGCCGATGACACGAGCCGAACAGCGTTTGTTAGACGGATGTCATCTGCTTGTGCAGGCGGGAGAGGCGGCGAGCGTTGCAGACCCCGAACAGTTCGACCGGATCGATCTTGCTAACGGTTTTGCTAACAACGGCTCCGGATAACCCTGGATGACGCTGGATTAAATGGCAGTCCACGAGCCACGCGAGCAGGAATAGGCTTACAACAGCCCTACGGCGCTCTGGGCAGCGAAGGCTAGCCGAGAGCCCCGGAGACGTGAAGAGACCAGCCAGCTAACGTATTTCCCCCGACAAGTTCGCCCGGACCCACCGCAGTTCGTCATCGGTGAGGTAGTCACGCCGCCGGCCGGTCACCCAGTTCAGCGTCAGCCGCGCCGTCGCATCGTCCTGGTATCGCCGGAGGAACATCAGGGCGTAGATCAGTTCGGAGGCGGGAAGTTGCTTCCGCTTGCTTCGCCGCGACACCATCACCTTGACCCTGGCGCATACCGGCCCGATCGCCAGCTGATTGCCGTGCCGCTCGATCGCATGCATGGCATACCACTTTGCCGTTGAGGACCGGTCCGACAGGGCATCAAGGAACACCGGCACCAAAGATGAGTCGCCCAGCTCCATCAGCGCGTGGATGGCTGAGCACTTGACGTCATCGACACGGTCGTGAATCTGTGCTGCTAGTGCGGGGATGGCCGCCTGCGAGCCGCACTGGCCGAGCGCGGCGTTGGCGCTGATGCGATCGTAATCATCGTGCGGATCCGCGAGGACGGCCAGCAGGGCCTGCTCGGCGCGAGGGTCGGTGCACCGACCCAGGACACCGATTGCTTCCTGGCGGACCACCGGCGAGCGGTGCCGGGTCAGCGGGAGGACAGGGCCGCAGTCACGGATTTCTGGTATCTGCCGGAGCTTCCACAAGATTGCCTCAAGCTGCCGGTGGCGCTTCTCTGTAGCCAGCTGTTCCAGGAGCAAGCCCGCATCGGGCAGGTCAGACTCCGATGTCGCCACGGGAGTGATCGTATAAGTGACCCAGGACGCAGCCCGCCGCGTGGCTGTCGGGTGACAGCAGCGCCACCAACCACGCCTCGGGATAGTGCTGATAAGGAACCGGTCAGGTTGCGCGATCCGGGGATGCACAGCGGCTTCGGGCGCTTTCCATCCTCGGCCAGGACAAGGTGGTAGCCAGGAACCGAGCTCGACACACGCGCCCGGCCGCTGGCAGTGCCACGGCCGAAACGGTAGCGTCGCTGCATGCAAGTGACAATGAGCGCAGCAATCGTCTACCTCCAGTACTGCTGGTGGTAGTGGGGGTTGGCAGCCTCCTAGTCGTACCGCTCATCGCGGCCCCGATCTTGTTCGTCGCGGGCCCCGCATGGCGAACCGGTCCCAGATGGGCAAGAATCACTTTGACCACGGCCGCGATGCTCTTCGGACTTTACTTCCTTGCGACGCAACCGATTGGCAGTTGACGGGCGGCTAAGTACGCTTGTCCAGATCGTCGCCATAAGCGGGCCATTAGCCCGACGAACAATGGTTGCTCCCAGTCGTGAAAAGAGCCAGCTCAGTTGCTTACGCACTGGTCGATACGACAATTTTCAAGCAGGTTCTCGCTCCTTACAAGCGAGGGCTACTGACCGCCAATCGGCAGAACCGGGCGCTAATCGTAACGCTCCACAATGTGAACGCCGCCCGGCAGATTCGAGCGTTCCAGCATTAGGAGGTGGGCCGTGCACAACCTCGCGCCGTACGGGGCCCGGCCGAATTCCACACGGACCACTGCCTGACGCACCCGGCCGGTGCGATCCAGGACCCTGTCCTGCCTACACACGTTGCACAGCAGAGTCCGCTGCCCGCGCGACCTGAACACCCTCCCAAAGTAGCCCGTCGATCGGGCTGCGACATCTACGGTGTTCAAAACTCACCAGATACTTGATGCTGGCAGCCACCCTGGGACGTGCGTGTAGACGGAGCGGTCAACGCTGATCGTGTGCCGGAACAAGGAAGGCGATCGCGGCGACTAAGAGGACAGCCCCAGCGGCCGCGCCGGTCATTAAGGACGCCCCGCCGCGATGAGACACCTAAACAAACGAAACCCCGGCGCTGCCAGCCGACCCTGATCAGGATGTGCTCATGCGCTTTCCCGCCTCCGACGACACCCGACTGGCTGCCCGCCGCTACGTCGCACCCGGGACAGGTCGCCGCCGCCTGCGCTACCTAATGCTCCTGCACGGCAACGCTCCCCTGGGCTGACCGGACCCTACAGCTGAATGACCCGGCCCGCCTGGGAAGAAACGTAGGGCGGACTAATCGCGGTCCGTAGGGCTGCGGGGTGTCCCCGTATCGCGACGGTGAAGGCCGCGTCGGGTGGGGCGGTGCGAGGACGCTCAACACACGCAAGGTCACGTTGAGCGTGATCATAGGTTGGGGCGGTCAATCCGCCAGGGCGACGGAGGTGCCGGAGAGACGCGAGCGAGCAGGCATCCGGGTGCTGTGGCCAAGCGTGAGGAGGCGTTGGTCATCGTGGCGATCCGTGCAGTGGTGTTCGATATCGGCGGCGTGCTAGAAATCACCCCGGACTTGGAAGTGAACCGCCGGTGGGAGGCCCGGCTCGGTTTGCTGACCGGGGAAATGGACGAACGCATGCGGGATATCTGGAGGGGCGGCAGCATCGGCACCATCACCCTGGACGATGTGCACCAGGCCATCATGGGCCGTCTCGACCTGGACGAGCAGCAGCTCGCGGAGTACATGACCGACCTGTGGCGCCAGTACCTAGGCACAGCGAACGCGGACCTGATCGAATACGCTCGCCAGTTGCGCCCGCGATATCGCACTGGAATTTTGAGTAACAGCTTCGTCGGCGCGCGGGAGCGGGAGCAGGCGGCATACGGGTTTGAAGATCTTGTCGACGAAATCGTCTATTCACACGAGGCTGGGATGAGCAAGCCCGAACCTGGCATCTACGCCCTCGTATGTGCGCGCCTGAACGTCCGCCCATGGGAGATGGTCTTCCTCGATGACTCGGACATGTGCGTGGCCGGTGCGCGCGAGGTGGGAATTCACGCCATCCACTATCGAGACAACGGACAAGCCATCGAAAAGATCGACAAGCTGATCACCACCCAATGAACCGCCCGGATGCCAATAATGCTGCCAACGTGACGAGCGTCATCGGACATAGAACGACGGTGTCGTCCTGCTGAACCATATATCGCCATTCAGGGCGACCACAGTGCAATTAGCGGTGCAATCAGAACCTCCATGGTCTCGGGTCGTCTGGGACCCGTGCTTGCTAGGTTGGCGGCGGGCGCCGCGACAGGTCACCTGCGAGGAACCGCCGGAATCGGCACCGTACGCGATTGACCTCTGAGAAGCGGAAAGCTGGAGGCACCGTATGCCCAGACCCCGCCACTGTCGGCACTGCTTGGGTGACTGCGCTGGCGACTGCTTGCTTCCGGGCGACGCGGGTGATGCGGGCTTGTGCTGGCACAAGCCGACTCCCAGGCTGTCCTGGCGGGTCCGGTTCCGGCTTCTGGCCAGCCGGCAACTTTGGCGGCGGGTGTGGCGGGGACCGTATTGACTGTCGCTCAATTTCGTAGCCGGTGTCCGGCTGCATGGCGGACTACGATGCCGCCGCGGCAGCTGCTTGCCAGCCTTTGGGCGGGGGCGCGGACAGCATCATCGATCCCGGCGGTGACGGCCCCCGCATCTGGTTCCATGTCATGCCGGCCGCCAAAGTGGTCAAGAACCGCCTCCACCTCGACATCCACATCACCGGCAGTCGCTCGGACCCGATGGCCACCCGCATGCAGAGAGTCGACGCCGAGGCCAGGCGGCTGACGGATCTCGGGGCCATGTTCGCCGACGCCCTGAGCTCCGACGGCCTCGATCACTACGTGGTGGGGATGAAGGACCCCGAGGGCAACGAATTCGACATCAACTGACGCCTCATCTGCCAGTGGCGATTCGTGCGCCGCCTGCCGCATGAGTATGCGAACTTTCAAGCGAGGGGTCGGGTCAGGGAGTGACGAGCACGTCCCATGGCCCTTTGCCGACCTTGATCGTCTTTTCGACATGGTTGGTGCGCGCGTCGATCACGGTCACGGTCCCGGACCGGCGGTTGTAAACGGTCTTGCCGTCGGCGCTGATCGCGATGCCCGCCGGCTGCTTGCCGACGCCGATGGGCCTGCCAGCAATGCCGGTGACCGTGCTGATAGGCGTGACTGTGTTTGAGTCATAGGCGCCAACGAAGGTCGTCTTGCCATCAGGAGTGATCGCGATGCCCAGCGGCGCCTTGCCGACGCCGACCCGCATGCGGACCTGGTTCGTCGAGGTGTTGATCGCGGTGAGACCGGATAGTTCCAGCAATATATAGGCGGTCTTGCCGTCTGGGGAGATCGCCATGTTAGACGGAGCTTGCCGGAACCGGATGGGTCTGCCAGCTGGTCCAAAAGTCGGAGGTTAGCGGGGCGCGCGTCGGTCATTCTGGCGGGATGCGAGACGCTCGTCTTCCCGGGGGCGTACCTGATCTGGGCTAGTTTCGCGGCTGACCGGGACGAGGAACGGCGAGGTGGTTGCGTCACCCACGGCGAAGCCCGCCGCATGAGTTTGCGACCCTTGTGAGGGTTACCTTCCGAGTAGGTCGAGGTCGCGCGCGCAGAAGCCGTGGTGCGCCCACTCCTCGCCCAGCACCACGTGCAGGCACTCGAGGACCGACTTTCCCCTGGCATATGGTGGCCAGCCACGGCCGGCTGGCACTGGTGCCGCTGCCGACAGCTGACCGTCCGTCACGGTCGACAGCCAGCGCTCAAGCTCGGCGCCTTGCACGTCGCGCACGGCCAGCACCTCGTCGAGCCTGGGGGTCGCCGCTGGATCCAGGCCCTGCTCCTCCTGGTCAGGGACGAAGTCGGACGCCAGCCCGATCGCGGTGAATGGTTCGGTCGAACCCAGGCAGCAGCGCCGGAACCACGAATCGTGCGCGAACACCAGATGGCGCAGGGTCTCTACCGTCGACCATTCGCCGCCGACGCGCTGGTGCTCGGAACCCTTGGGCATCCCCCGGAGCCGCTCGAGCGTCGACGCCCACTCGGTCCGCAGCTGCAGAAAGCCGCGCCGCAGGTCGGCCGGATCAGCTGAGCGAATCAGCAGCCGCACCGGATGCCGGCGGTCAAGTTCGACTTCGACGTATGACGTCACCTCGACTCCGTTGACCACCAGGTTGCTCACCAGCCCGTCGATGACGGCGTCCTGCATCACCACTCCGATCAGACGGGCGCGAGTCAAGTCGCACTCTCGGAATTCGGCATCGGTCAGGTCCTGGTCCTTGAATGTCGCCATGCCGGGCAGTATCCATCGGCGTACCGACACCCCGCGTGCCCCCGTCTTGGCATCAGTAGTCAGCGCACGGTCAGCTTGTAGGTGCGCCGTCCATGAGGGTGCGCGCCGTCCAGAGAAGTTGTTGGGCTGCTTGCTCCCTGGAGAGCCCGGCGACGTCAGTGAGCCACACGAGCGCCTCGACGCCAACCAATGCTGCGAGTGCCACGCTGAGCCGCTTGATAGTGGCGGGCTTTCGGTAGCCGCGAAGCGGTTGCAAAGCGTCCTCGAACCAAGCGAGACGTCGGCCCGTGCGCAGCGGAAGGTCGTCCCTGAGGCCGGGCTCGAGCGACAGCCTCAGTGACATCCTGAACTCCGCCTCGGAAGCGAGTATCAGCTCGATGATCCGCTCGGCGACGATCAGGACTCGCTCGGTCGGGTCACCGGGGGGATCTGCAGGCAGCAGGCTGACCATGTCAAGCATTGGATGCGTGGCCACAAGGAGCTCGCGCTGATTGACGAAGTACCTGTACGCCGTTGCTCTGGACACGCCGGCGTGGGCCGCCGCGGCTTCCACCGTCGGCGTCGTGCCCTCCGCGAGCAGCGTACGGGCAGACTCGATCATCGCAGCGCGGGTGCGTGCCTTCTTGCCGGCTTGATGACGATGAAGGCCCGGCCAAGTCAAACCGGGGGAAGCATCTCAGTTGTCGACGTCCGGGTACCGAAGGCGAAGGCGACACCGCTCCACATGCATCCAGACGCCGAGGAGGCAATCTTCGTCATCGAGGGCGAAATCGAGCTCCACGTCGACGGAACGAATCATCATTTCGGGTCCGGCACGATGTGGACCATCCTCCGGGGAACACCGCACGCGTTCGCCGTGCGATCGCCGGAGGCGCGGATGCTCGTGGTCTTCACTCCAGGCGGAGGCGAAGAGTTCTTCATCGAAGCTGGCGAACCGGCAGAACGCCGCGAGTTCCCACCGCCCGCCGAGCCCGATTTCGCCCGCTATCAGGCCGCTGCCGCCAAGACAGGGCTCGTCATGCTCGGGCCGCCCCCATTCGACACGCCGGACTCCTGACCGTGGCCTGAATCGAGCCCGTTCGCTGAAACGATTCGGAATCCAGCCCTAGCAGCAACGCTTTGACATGATGCTGCAGTGCCCACTCACGTTGCGTTGCTGCGCGGGATCAACAACCTCGGCAGCAAGAGGGTCGCGATGGCCGAACTCCAAGCGATCGTGACCTCGCTCGGCCATACCGATGTCATGACCTACATCCAGAGCGGGAACGTGCTGTTCACTCCGCGGCCGACAGACAGCGGGACGACGACGAGTAGCACGGACGCCGCGGCGCTAGCCGCCGAGCTGGAGCGAGCCATCGCCGACGGTACTGGCATGCAGGCTCGCGCCGTGGTGCTCTCTCGCGAGGAACTTGCTCGCTGTATGCGCGACAACCCGTATTCGGCCGAGACCAATCCGAAGCTGCTGCACGCGGTGTTCCTGCCCGAAATACCCGGACCCAGCCTGGCCGCCTGGGTCGCGGACGCAGAGCGCCAAGTGCGGGCGAATGGCAGCCGAGACGGGGCCCGGCTGCTCGGCCGCACGGTCTACCTGCACACCCCGGACGGATACCCGCCCAGCGAACTGCGCCGCGTGCTCGCCAGGGTGGGCGGACCGACCTCGGCGGCGCTGGCCGGAACGGCGCGCAACTGGGCGACAGTCAGCAGGCTGGCCGAGCTATGCGGATCCTGACTCCGCGGCGCCCTTGTGCAGCGCCGTTTGGCCGGCCGTTCCGCGAACGGCAGCGGCATCAAGACCGAGTTGCCGCAGAACTCCGTCCTCGCTCTCCTGCGCGGCCAGCGCAAGCAGCAGGTGCAGCCCGCTCACCTGAGCCTGACCCATGGCGTCTGCTTCGGCGATAGAGGCTTCGATGACAGTCTTGGCTGCGCCGTCATACGAAACAAGCGCGGGCACTTGCGCGGCCGGGGGCGGCAGGGCCGCGCGGGCCGTTGTGGCGACTGCCTCCACGGCTAGGCCCTGGGCGGTGAGTGCGGCCACCGCGGGTGAGGCAGCCTCTGTCAGCAACCCGAGCAGCAGGTGAACGGGCGACATTTCCACGTTGCTCGCCTCCTGGGCCACGTTGTGGGCGGCGACGAGGGCGTTCCGGGCCTGCTGGGTGAAGCGTGCGAAGCCCTCGGCGCCGGGGGCACCGGACGTGGCGGTGCCCGGCGGGCGGGCCACAAACCGCTTCTGGGCGGCCTGCCTGGTGACGCCCATGCTGCGGCCGATCTCGGTCCATGACGCGCCCGCTCGACGGGCCTGGTCCACGAAGTGACCGAGCAGGCCGTCGGCAAGCTCGCCGAGGTGCTCGGCTAGCAGGACCGCGCCTGACAGCTGATCGAGCGGCTGATCGTGGGCGCTGGCGATCGCCTCGATGAGCTCACCGAGCCGGACGGGGGACGTGAGGGTGACTGCTTGCTCCATGCGTCAACCCTAGGTTGACAAGTAGGTAGCTGTCAACTCTGGGTTGACAGGCGACTAACCCGGAATATCGTTTCAGCCGAAATTGTCGTGTCCTGCCCGCAGCAGCGCCAACTGGCGGCGGGCGTAGGACGGTTCAACGACCCAGCCGTTGGCGGCCTCCCAGGCGGTGGCCGCAGTCCTGGCGATGATAAGGCGGTCGGGCGGCAAGTGGCGGCCGGGCAGTTCCGCGAGGTCGAGTTCGGTGCAGTCGACCCTGGCCTCGTCCCAGTCCAGGAGACCGACGCCGCCGCCGGTGATGCGGATGTTGGCGGAGCCGGGATCACCGTGGACCACGGCATGCGGTGCTCCGTCCAGCCTGGCCCAGGCGTGACGACAGGCCGCGACGGCGTCGGCTGGCATCTTCGACAGATCGACATCGCCGCCACGGTCAGCGGTGAGCAATTCGTTAGTAGAGGCGAAGCCGGGTCTTTGTGGCCACTCAGCGGTGAGGTGGTGGACCCTCCGCAGCGTCGCGGCGACCGCGGGCCAGTCGTCGCGTGCGGGCGGGCGCCCGGACAACCAGGTCTGAACGGTGACGCCGTCGACCTGACGCCTGCCGTCCAGTGCCGGGACAGCGACTGGTACCCGCACGCCATGGCCGGCGAGATGATCGAGAAGGGCGGCTTCCCAGTCCAGGCTGGCCGGCGTGCGGCTGGATCTGCGAGCGACTAGCCGCCGGTCGCCCAGGCGTATCTCGATGGACAACATTCCGGTTGCCGCCACCGAGCAGGCCGACGACGACGGGCATGCCCCACGCCGCCAGAGCAGTGTCCATGAACTCATCATGCGGGTCAGGGACGCATCAGCACCGCGCTGACTGAGCTACTTACCGATCAGGAATCGAGAAGTGCCGGTCACCGGGCCGCACCTAGCATGAGGGTTATCCCGATCATGACCAGCAGGCAGGAGACCCGCGATGAACGACACGACCAAGTCCGGCCGGAGCTAGCACCGCGAGCGACAACAACTTCGAGGGATTCACGGCCGAGGAACGAGCCGCGATGAAGGAGCGCGCCCGAGAGATGAAGGCGTCCGCGCGCCGCGGGCCTCGCGCGGTCAAGGCGGACGGGGAGGGCGACGTACTCGCGAAGATCGCCGAGATGGAGGACTCGGACCGCGTCATGGCCGAGCGGCTCCATGACCTCATCAAGGCGAGCGCGCCCGACCTTTCGCCGCGAACCTGGTACGGGATGCCCGCGTATGCCAAGGACGGGAAGGTCCTCTGCTTCTTCAAATGCGCGAAGAAGTTCAGCACTAGGTACGCGACGCTCGGCTTCAGCGACCAGGCGAAGCTCGACGACGGCAATATGTGGCCGACCGAGTTCGCTTTGACCGAGTTGACCGCAGCAGACGAGGCACGGATCGGCGACCTCGTCAAGAAAGCGGTCAGCTGAGCCGGAGAAATCCATTCCGAGGGCTCGGTAACCTGAAGATCATGGCACGTGACGAGCGCAGCGTTACCCCGCAGAGCGAGGACTTCTCGGCCTGGTACAACGACGTGGTCTTTCGGGCCGAATTGGTGGACCGGGGACCTGTCCGCGGAAGCATGGTGATCAGGCCGTACGGATACCGGATCTGGGAGCTGCTGCAGGCGGACCTGGACGGGCGGATCAAGGCCACCGGACATCAGAACGCATACTTCCCGCTGCTCATCCCGCAGAGTTACATGGAGCGCGAGGCCGAGCACGTCGAGGGGTTCGCGCCCGAGCTCTTCACGGTCACCCACGCGGGCGGCAAGGAATTGGAGGAGCCACTGGTCATCCGGCCGACGTCGGAGACGATCATCGGCGAGATGATGGCCAAGTGGATCAGCTCGCACCGGGACCTGCCGCTGCTGCTGAACCAGTGGGCCAACGTGCTCCGGTGGGAGATGCGGCCTCGGATGTTCCTGCGCACCAGCGAATTCCTCTGGCAGGAAGGCCACACCGCGCACGCGACCGCGGCAGACGCGACCGCCGAGACCATGCTGGCGCTGGGCTTCTATCAGGAGTTGGCCGTGGAGACCGCGGCTCTGGCGACCGTGCCGGGCGAGAAGACGGCAGGAGAGCGGTTCGCCGGGGCCGAACGCACGTTCACGATCGAGGGCATGATGCGGGACGGGCGGGCCCTGCAGGCAGGCACCTCGCACTTCATGGGGACGAACTTCGCGTCCGCCTTCGGAATTACCTATACCTCCGAGAGCGGCACGGCCGAGCTGTGCCACACCACCTCATGGGGCATGACCACGAGGATGATCGGCGCTCTGATCATGACCCACGGTGACGACAAGGGTCTGGTGCTCCCGCCGGCTCTGGCTCCCCACCAGGTTGTTATTGTCCCGATCGGGCGCGGCGACCAGGCCCAGGCAACCTTGGCCGCGGCCGCCGAACTGGCCGCCACGCTGCAGCGCGCGGGCATCCGAACGCATGTGGACGACCGGCCGCAGCTCTCGCCCGGATTCAAGTTCAATGACTGGGAGATGCGCGGCGTGCCGATCAGGCTCGAGCTGGGACCGCGGGACCTTGCCGCCGGTACCGCGTTGATGTCCCGGCGCCTGAGTTACCGGCAACCGGACGCTGCCAAGGAGGCCATCCCGCTCGGTGCAGCGCCAGACCTGCTGGCGGCCGAGCTTGCCGCGTTCCAGACGATGCTGACGCGGCGGGCCGCCGATTTCCGCGACGACCACACGGCCGTTGTCAATTCCTGGCCAGAGTTCACCGCCGCCGTGGCGGTGGGCTGGGCACTGGCGCTGCACTGCGGCGAGCAGGTTTGCGAAGACGAGATCAAAGCGGAAACGACGGCCACTCCCCGCTGTATCCCGCTGGCAGGCGAGCCCGAGCGGGGCACGTGCGTCCGTTGCGGCAAGGCGTCCGCCTACGGCAAGCGGCTGATCTTCGCCCGTGCCTACTGAGCCTGCCTGACGAGGGTTGGAGAGCTAAGGTTCCGGCCCTGCCTCGCTTCATGGCGTTAGGAGGGCAGCCACGGGAGCCGTGGTTGTCGGGGAAGACGGGGCAGCCTTGGGAGACGCGGCAAGGGTGGCGGCGGCGGTGAACCTGGGGTAGGAGGCATGCCCCGCATCGCGTGGTCCGGGCGGTCGGCGGCCTCCTCGCCGTCTAGCTCTTCCTCATCGGCGGCCATGTCCCGCGCCTCGCCAGCCATGTCCTCGGCCTCGTCGGCTCGCTCCTCCGCCTCAATGGCGGCTTCCTCTGCCCGGTCGGCTAGTTCCCGTGCCCGTTCGGCTGCTTGCCGCAACCTGTCGGCGCGTTGCTGGGCTTCCGGCACCTCCGCCCCGCTCTGGGTCGCAGTCCTGGCCACGCTGTAGGGCTCGCCTGTCTCCGCCATGCGCTGGCGAGTGGCAGTCTTCTGGGCCTTGTTCCTAGTCATGGTCTGTGCTCTTCCCGGCGAGACTGCCCGCGTCTGCCCGCCTAGGTACACGACCTGACCAAAGCACGCGAGTCGCAGACCCTTGTCCTCGTCGCCACCACGCGGCGCGGGCCGTCGGTAGCTCGGAAGCGGGCAGGCTGTGCGCTGCCACTGCTCGAGAACGTACCACGACCGCCAGCCCGATTCAAGATATGTCGCGAAGTCGCGAGCCGGGTCTTGCGCGGCACGGCGCAGGAGAGTAGATGACCTTGCATGACCAAATACGTGATCGGTCCCGACGTCGCCATTCACTTGGCTCGCAACGAGGCCGTGATTCGCGGCGAGCATCAATTGCTGGCTCCGACGCTGCTTCGCTCTCAGCTCCTGTCGCTCCTGTACCAGGCAGTGCGCCGTGATGAGATGACCAAAAAGGAGGCCGCGCGACAGCTCGACTACGTGCGAGGGTTGCGGATTCGACTGCTGGGAGACCGGGTCCTTCAGAACGTTGCCTGGAAGGTTGCCGACCAGTTTGGCTGGCCTGACACGTTCAACGCCGAGTACGTCGCTTTGACCCAGCTCCAGGCCGACGCTCTGATCACGCTCGATCGACCGTTGGCCAGCGCGGTACGGGAGCTGGTGACCGTCGCATCCCTCGAGGCGCTGTTCTGAGCGAGGCATCGTGGAATTCGCCGAAGATGACGCGAGGCGCCACGGCTTGCGAATTGGATTTAACAGGGCACCAGAGGACTATCAGCGCACCAGGCCAATGTGTCCACCTCAGCTGTTCGACGACCTGATCGGCCTGGCCGGGCTTGAAGCGGGAGACCGGGTACTCGAGATCGGCTGTGGCACCGGCCAGGCGACCGTGCCGCTCGCCGAGCGTGGGCTGGCTGTGACCGCCATCGAGCTGGGGGCCGGCTTGGCCGCCATTGCCCGCCGCCGCCTGTCCGGCTTTCCCGCTGCCGAAGTGGTGACCAGCTCGTTCGAGAATTGGCAATCACGAGGCCGCCCGTTCGCCGCAGTGGTGGCGGTCAACTCCCTGCACTGGATCGACCTGCAGCGTCGTTACTCCAAGCCCCATGACGTCTTGCGATCCGGGGGTGCATTCGCCGTGGCAGGGTGCCAGTGGGCACGGCCGGCGGACGCCGATCGGTTCTGGACTGATGTGCAGCAGGACTACCTGGCCGTCGGATTTGACGGCAGCCCGCCTCCCCCACCCGAGCAGATCGGCGTGCACCACTTGCCGTCCGAGGCCCTGGGCTTCTTTGACGAGGTGGCCAGCCGGCGCTATCCGTTTCAGATGCACTACAGCGCCGAGGACTATCTGGCAAACCTGGCCACGCAGTCCGGCACGCACGCACTCGGCGAAACCCGGAGTGCGGAGTTCCTTGCCCGGGTGCGGAACCGGCTGGAGTCGCGCGGCTGGCCGCAGCTGACCGCAACTTTCGTTGGCTATCTGATTGTCGGACGGCGGAAGTGACGCTTCGGGGACTCCGCGTGGGCTGCGCCGCTTGCGCCGTGGTACTCGGTGATGGTATGACGCGTTCACCCGACTTCCGGTTCGAGGACTGACGAGGGTCGCCATCGCTAATCAGCCCGGACAGGCCGCCGCCACGCGGCAGATGCAGGCTCTCCCGACTGGGCAGTTCGCCCTGCCTTGGGTCACCCTCGTCGCAGTCGCGGCCGTGGCCTGGGCGATCACGGTTGCGCTGGCCAGGGGCATGGGCAACGGGCCCGGGACGATGGGACTGACGCTGCTGTCCTTCCTCGGACTGTGGGTGCTGATGATGATCGCGATGATGCTGCCGTCGGTGGCGCCGGTGGCCGTGCTCTGGGCCCGCGTGATCAGGGGGTCATCGGCTGGTCCCGGGCGAGCGGCGCGGATGAGTATGTTCCTCGGCGGCTATCTCCTGGCCTGGGCAGCCTGCGGCGCGATCGCCTTCGCCGCCCTGGCCGGCACCGGGCGGCTGCTTGCAGCGTCGCCAACCTCGGCGAAATGGCTCGGCGTGGCGATCTTCATCGCCGCGGGGAGCTACCAGTTCAGCCCCTGGAAGGACCGGTGCCTGCGCCGTTGCCGTCCGCCCCTTGGCGAGCTCATGAACTACGTCGGCTTCAAGGGCCGCGCCCGCGACGCCCGGGTAGGCCTGCACCACGGCCTGACGTGTGTCGGATGCTGCTGGGGCTTGATGATCTTGCTAGTCGCCGTGGGCGTCATGAACCTGGCAGTCATGGCAGCCGTCGCCGTCGTTATCTTCGCTGAGAAACTCTGGCGCCATGGCGAGCCCTTCGGCCAGGCCGTCGGGATCGTGCTGGTGGCGATCGGCGTCGTGGCGATGTGGTTCCCATCGCTTCTGCCGGGGCTGCACGCATCCGGCATGTCGCCGATGTAGGACCAGGAGCAAGGCGTGATCCCCGAGGCGATCCAGGTACGGCTCGCGGAGGACAGCGACCGCCGTCCTCTCGCGCTGCTGTTCGCGGCGGTGGCCGAGGAACGCGACGGAATCGCCGCGGAACC
This sequence comes from uncultured Actinomycetota bacterium, assembly GCA_963720595.1. Classification (GTDB taxonomy): domain Bacteria; phylum Actinomycetota; class Actinomycetes; order Streptosporangiales; family Streptosporangiaceae; genus Chersky-822. The sequence goes on from CAVRFY010000003.1 coordinate 1,200,729, forward strand.
GCCGGTCGATGTTGACTTCAGGGCAGCGAACTGGCAGCTAGACGGCACGCTTGTCGCGCATGTAGCTGGCCAAATGGTTGGCGAGCTTCGTGTTGAGCCAACCAGCTTCGGTTATGGCGAAATCGGGATGATGGTCGCAGCCGGCTGGCGTGGTCGTGGCGTCGGTACCGCGCTGGTGGCGGAGGCGATTGACTGGGCGCTTGCGCGCGGCCTGCACAAGTTGACGCTGAGCGTGTTTCCGCACAACGAGGCGGCGATCGCCTTGTATCGAAAGTTCGGGTTCGTCGAGGAGGGCCGGCGCAGCAGGCAAATCCGGCGCGCCAGCGGAGAGCTCTGGGACTTGATCGAGATGGGGCTGCTCCTTTAGGCAGTGCCTGGCTGGCGCGAGGTCGCGGTCTGGCCCGGAGGAGCGGTTTGGCCAGGAGGAGCGGTTTGGCCCGGAGGATTAGCCTGGCGTACCGTGCGGAGCATGTCAGGTCTTCGACTTGAGCCGGTAACGATGGAGAACGTCCGTGCCGCCTGCAAGCTGGAGATGCGGCCTGACCAGGAGCATCTTGTCGCCCCGGTGGCCTGGTCACTTGCCGAGGCCTACGCAGCGCCCGACATATCGTGGCCCCGGATCATCTACGACGATGACCAGCTTGTCGGCTTCGTCATGGCCGCGTTCGACCCGGGCAACCCGGCCGATCTGTTTCACAGCTACCTGTGGCGGTTGAACATCAGCGCCGACCACCAGGCGCATGGATACGGCCGGTTCGCCGTCGACGGCGTTAGCCGGGAAGCCGTGCGCCGCGGAAATCGTCGGCTGACGGTCTCCTACCACCCGGGTGAGGACGGCCCCGAGGGCTTTTACGCACGCCTGGGATTCCGGGCGACAGGTGAAATGAACCAAGACGAAGTGATAGCCGAGCGCAACCTCGGCTAAGCCCACCAAGGGTTCACCGGGTGCGCTCAAATGCGCGCTGGAGCACCACCAGGGGGTTCAGCGGGTGCGCCCCGGCCCCACCGAGGGTTCAGCGGGCGCGCGGAACGCGGGCTGGAGCTCTGCGGGGGTGCCGACCGATTGCGCCGGCGGCGTTTCCCGTTATGGCAGCCACTCCTGTCCTCCGCACGGAAACTTAAGATTCCGTCAACCAGCCCGACACTCTCCGCGTCACTAGATCGTCAAGGCGGACCTCGGGTATTGGCAGGCTCGGCCGCGGGGTGTTGTGCGGGCCGGCAGCCAGCAAGGAGAGACGGTGCGGAAATATCTCGTGGCTGCTGCGACGGCTGGCCTGCTGGCTTTTGCCATCCCTGCCGCGCAGGCCGGAACCGGCGGCGAGTCTCCGCCCGCCGGGGTCGTGTCGGCCACGCCGGTGACCACGACGCCGCACCTGGACTCGACGTCGAGCCCGACTGAGCAGATCCGCCAGCTCGTGCAGTGCGGCGGCACGATGTACGCGGTCGGCACGTTCACCTCGATCAGGAAGGGCAGCACGAGCTTCGCCAGGACCGACATCTTCAGCTTTAGCGCGACCGCGCCGTACACGGTCACCTCGTGGGCTCCGAGCATCGTGGGCAGCACGAGCACCGACAACGACGGCGCCGCCGCGATCAACTCGATCGCCTTCAACGGCACCAACTGCGCGAACGCGTACATCGGCGGTCACTTCACGCAGGTGAACGGCACCAGCGTGTCCAACATCGCCGAGATCAGCACGAGCACGGGGAACGTAATGACCGGCTTCGCGCACAACGCCAACGCGGGCGTGGACACGCTCGCCGCAGTCAACGGCCACCTGCTTGCTGGCGGCAACTTCACTGCGATCAACGGGACCGCCATCAGGTATATGGCGAGCCTTAACCCGGCGACCGGCTTGAGCGACGGCTTCCTGAACCTGTCGATCCAGGGCAGCCAGGTGTACAACCAGCAGCTCAGCCACGGCGGGACGCTTGATCTGGTGGAGGGGAAGTTCAGTTCGGCCGGCGGCGTCACGCGGCACCAGATGTTCATGCTCAACGTCGGCGGCGCCAAGGCCACGGTGACTGGCTGGACGTCGCCCACGCTCGACATCGCGTGCGTGCAGTCGTTCTGGGCTCGCGGGGCGAGCTGGTCGCCTGACGACTCCACCGTGTATGTGGCCACATCCGGGTACCACGAGCCAGGGGTGAGCACGCACGGGCCGCGCCCGCCCGGCAACCCGTGCGACGTCGCCATGGCGCTCCCCGCTACCCAGACCTCGGTGAGCCCGAAGTGGATTAACGACACCGGGTGCGACTCGCTGTACAGCACGGCAGCCGATGCTCATGGCGCCTACTTCGCGGGGCACGAGCGGTTCTCGATGAACGCCAGCGCATGTGACACGCTCGGCACTGGCGGGTACAACGCGCCAGGCATGGAGGGGCTGGACCCCGCCAACGGGGCGCTGTTCATCAACTCGGCGGGAACGGCAGGCTACTACAGCAGGGCCCGCGGGCTGGGCGCCGACGACATGCTGGTCACCAGCGCGGGCCTGTGGATCGCCAGCGACAACTTCGACGGCAGCGCCTCGTGCGGCGGTGTGAACGGGCTGGCCGGGATCTGTTTCCTGCCGTACACCTAACCCGCGCACCCCGCCGAGCCGAGGGGCGTGACGCCTTGATGGGAGAACAAAGGCGCCGGTGTTTACCCGGCTGCAACCTGATTGTTGCTGGCGGGATCGGCAGAAGCGATATATCTTGAATCTGGTGACCGGAAGCAGGTGACCGGATGCAGAGGAGCGAGCCGACATGTCCACACCACTCCGCAATGACCAGGGCCTGTCCCGGCGCGAGGAGATGACGGTCTCCACCGCGGCGATGGCCGACGTGCCGTGGGGTGTCGCGGGAGCGGCCGGTGCGGTCGTGACCGGTGCCGACCTTGTGGTGCACCTTATGGGCGGCCACCTGGGCCTGGGGAGCTCGCTCTCGGCGGGCACCGTGGCCCTGTTCGCCGTGGCGGGCGGCAGCGTCGTCGTGCGCAACCGGGCCGGTCGCGCCGCGCGCTGGGCCCGCAGCCATCCGTGGCGCTTCGCCTTGCTGCCCGGCGTGGCCACCGCTGCCATCGTCTTCGTGCTCTCGGTGATTTTCGGCAACGGCCTGTTGGGCGACGCTTTTGCCGCGGCGTGGCATGGCGCGATCGCCTTCGGTCTGACGGGTGCGGCAAGTGCGATAGCCGGAGGCAGGAACTCCAAGAAGAACGGCGGCGCGGGTCACTGATCGCCTGCGGCGGTCGGCTCGGCCCTGACTAGCATTTCGAAGCTGCGGCCGTCGGCCTGCGAGACGAAGCTGCCGACCGCGAGGAAGCCGAGCGAGGTGACGACGCGCAGCGCGCGCTCGTTGAACGAAGCCACCGTAACTCGGAACGCCGGCGGGGCGAACTGTTCGCGCCCGAACCGGAGGCCGGTGCCGATCGCCTCCCGGCCCATGCCCTGCCCGGTCAGGTCGGGCCGCAGGCCGCCCCCGGTGTCCAGTGCCGAGGAATCGTAGTCGCCGCCGGGTACCCGTCCGTCCTCGCCGAACGAGCGGTACCCGATCAGCTCGTCTCCTTCGACGAGCGCGAAATAGCCGCTGGCCGGGCTGACCAGGAACGCTGGGTCGGCGGCGGTCATGTCGTAATAGTCGTAGGGAGCCGGGTAGCGCCACGTGACGACCTGCGCCGCGCTGGCAGGCGTCATGGGAACGATCCGCACCAGCCAAGGGTAGGCAACCGCGACCGCTGAGCGGGAGGGCCACGCTGTCCTACCACCGCGCGAAGTAAAGTTGTACCGTCAGCTGGCCGCATCACGGGGGGATGAGCCATGACATTTGCGCAGATCATCGAGTTCAAGTCCGCGGATATCGAGGGAATCCGCAAGGCGGGTGAGGACTGGAGCCAGGCAACGGAGGGCAAGCGGACCGCTCGTCGGCAACTGCTCGCCCGCGACAGAGGCGACCCCGACCGCTACTTCATGATTGTCTTCTTCGACACTTACGAGTCCGCCATGGCCAACTCCAAGTTGCCGGAGACGCAGGCAAGCGCCGAGGTGTTCGCTTCGCTCGCGGACCGCCCGCCGACGTTTTACGACCTGGACATTCTGGACGACCGCTCCTGACCAGCCTCACCTTGCTGGCTGGCCGTGCCCGGGAATCACTCCCGGTGGGTGGTGGCAGGTCCGGCCAGTTCCGGCACCGTGGAAGCCCTGGCTCGCGCCGGCCGGGCGCGGGCGGATCGGAGGGGAGGTCGCATGTCCAAGTCCGACGGCACGTTCATCCTGGTGGCGACGTATCCGGACGAGCGGGCGGCACGAGATGACTACCAGGTGGTCAAGGAGGCTCACGCGCGCGGGCTGGTCGGCTCCTACGATGCTGCCGTGATCACGAAGGACGCGAGCGGCAAGGTGCATGAGAACAAGGACGAGACGAGCACCAGGCACGGTGCCTGGTGGGGGATCGCCGCGGGCGCGGCTGTCGGCGTCCTGTTCCCGCCGTCGCTCCTCGGCGCGGCGGCCGCGGGCGGCGTGATAGGCGGCGTCAGCGGGCACCTCGCCAAGGGCATGTCGCGCTCAGAGGCCAAGGAACTCGGCGACTTCATCGACCCGGGCGAGGCCGGGCTCGTCGTCGTCGGGGAGAGCAAGGTGGAGGAGGCGATCGCGACGGCCGTGACGAAGGCCGAAAAGCAGACCGCGAAGGATCTCGACGTCGACCCGAAGGACGTCGACCGGATCATGCAGGAGACGCTGAAGGATATCTAGCAGCGGCCCCGCCAGGGCCCGGGCGGGCCGGGGACTGTGCGGCCCCGCCAAGGGGCCCGGGCGGGCCGGGGCGGCTGACGCGCGGTCAGCCGCCCCGAACGAATGAGCCAGCGACAGCAGCGGACCCCTACTGCCGCCATTGCGGCATCAGGGATCCGGAGCTGTCGTTGGGCCGCGCCGGCTAGTGCGCGGCGGTGTAGGTGATCATGGATGCGTGGTTCTTGAGGGCTCCGGCGGGGGTGTAGCAGGCGACATCGCGGACCACGACGGTCGGCCCGGCCGTGGCCCACACGCTCAGCAGGTTGCAGAACCCCGGCCCGGCGTGGAACGGCGTCACGAGCACGGTGTTCGGCAGCGTGCCCACCCGCGGGAACTGGACCAGGCGCAGCCCGGCTCCGGCCGACCGGATCGTGTTGACGCCGCCGAGGGAGTTGAAGTTCACCCCGGCCGGAGCGGGCGCGTACGGCCCGGCGAGCAGCGGCTTGTTGTCGAAGGTGTAGGCGAAGTGCTTCGGCTGCGCGCCGGTGATGGCCCGCCCTCGGTGGTAGCTCAGCGTCCAGCCGGTCTTCAGCGGCGTCGAACCGGCATCGAAGCAGCGGACCTGGAACACCTGCCCGCTCGAGTTCCAGCCCCAGCCGTGGAGCTCGCACTTCGCCGGTGCTGCCGGATTGACTGCCGTGACCTGGATATTGCCGAGCGCGACCGAGGAGCCGAGCCCGGCCATCTTCACGGTCCACACGCCCGTCGGTCCCGGCGCGACGGTGTTGGCTCCGCCCACTGAGTTGAAGCTGGCCACGATTCCCGGCCCCGGCTCGAAGTGCACATAGCCGTATGCCCGATTGGCCGGGAACACTCCCTTGGTGCTCGTCGTGAACAGCACGGTGAATGGCGAGAACACCGGAGCGCCGCCAGCCTTGAAGCAGCGGACGAACACCAGCTCATTCACGCCAGACGGTGCCCACTTCTCCGCCTGGCACCACACCGGGCCCACGTTGACCGCCGTCACGTGCACGACGCCGCCCTTGGCGGCGAGTTGGGGGAACTTGACAACGACCTCGCCCGGGGCGCCCGGCGCGGAGTGCGCGTGCATCGGCGCGGGCCAGGTGCCCGCCTGATGCATCAGGTCGGGGATCCCTGCAACCGCGGGCTTGTCCACGAAGGCGAAGCCCCACTTGTCGGGAACGGCCGCCTGCGCCGTTCCCGCTGCGGTCAAGGCCAGGCCGGCCGCCAGCCCGGCGGCACCGAGTCCGGCCGTCAGTCTTCGGATCGTCATGCGCGGCATGCTGATGAACCCCTCCTGCTCGTCGCGTGAGCTTGTGCGCTTGTGAGCTTGTGCGTTCCAAGCAGGCTAACGGTTCAAGATGGCGCGCGTAAGAACGGCACGAGACCGTTCTGAGTAGCTAGAGCTCACCAGGACTGAGTAATACGACTCTGGCCCGGGGTCGCGCCGCGAACGAGCATGGAACTGCGAGGCGGCAAGATGCCGCCGGATTTGAAAGAAGGTGGCCGTCATGGCCGAATCGGCTGCCACGAAAGCGTTGCAGGATCAACTGACTCGCTGGACCGAGGCCGGCCTGATCGATGCCAGGCAGGCCGGCCAGATCGAGGCGGCCGAGGCCGCACGGATAGCGGCCATGCCGCATCGCCGACTGCCGCTGGTTGCCGAGGTTCTCGGTTACGTCGGCGCCGCGATCGCGCTGACGGCCGCGGTCATCACGGTGCATCAGTTCTGGAAGCACGTACCGCCCGCCGTCGAGTTGGCCTTCACGGTCATCGCCGCCGTCGGCCTGCTGGTGGCTGGCGCGGCCGTACACGCGGGCACCGAGCCCGCGTTCGCCAGGCTGCGCAGCGTGCTGTGGCTGCTGGCGACCGCCAGCGCCACGGGGTTCGTCGTCGTGCTGACGCACCGGTACCTGCACCTGTCAGATGGCACTATCGGGTTGCTGGCCGCCGCGGCGTGGCTGGCCTGCACGGTTCCGCTGTGGTGGCGGACCAAGTCGCCGCTGCAGCACACGGCGGCCTTCGGCGGCGTGATCGCGCTGGCCGAGACCGGCCTCAACCGGATCGATCCGCACGTCGGGGCGTTCGGCGCGGGCCTCGCATTGTGGATCGTGGCCGGGTTGTGGGCGATCGCCGTCTACCGGGACTACCTGCCGCCGCGGAACTCCGGCCTAGCGCTGTCCGCCGCCGGGCTGCTGGCTGGCGCCCTGATCAGCTCGGATTCGGCGGCCGGACAGGTCCTCGCTGTCGTCACAGTGGCCGGCCTGCTGACCGTCGGCGTCATCACCCGCCGCGTGCTGATGATCGTCATCGGCGCGATCGGGGTGACCTACGTGGTGCCCGATAGCGCCAGCCGCTACCTTCCCGGCTCGGTCGGCCCGCCGCTTGCCGTCGCGGTGGTGGGCCTCATCCTGTTCGGCATTGCGCTGTGGCTGGCGCGCACGCGCCGGAGCGCCGTGGGCACCGACCTCAACGACCAGCCGGATCGCCGCTCGCGGTTTGGCCGTCGCCGGCCTCCGGGTCAGGCTCAGGGCCGGGCTGGGACCTGAGGGTGAAGCCGAGCGCCGCCGCGGCGCCCGCCTGATCACCGGCCTGCGCCGCGGCTGATGATGCCGCGGCCAGGTCGGTGAGGCTGGGAACGCCCTTCCAGTCGACGGCAACCTTCGCCGGATTCCCCGCCGCGACGGTCACCGGTAGCAGCTGGCCGACCCGCGGAATGCGGTCATAAGGGACGGTGGTCGTCACATCTGCCGGAAACGGCACCTGACCTGGCACCGTCACCTCGAGGTTGAGCAGGTAGACCTGCCCTCGCCGCTCAGTCTGCCGCCAGCTCTTCAGCTCAAGCGAGACAACCCTGGCCTGCACGCTGCTGTCGTTCCCGCTGCCGCTCTTGCTGCCGAAGAGACCCATCTGGCGCTACCCCCTGCCGTCATCCCGGTCGTCGAGTATCAGGCTCAGCACCCACCCGACCACGCCGACGATCAGCGCGCCGAGCACCGCGGGGACGAACCCGGTGATGTGGAAGTGCACGTGCAGCTTGCCGGACACCCAGCTGGCGAGCCAGAACAGCAGGCCGTTCACCACGATGCTGATCAGCCCGAAGGTCACCGCGTAAGCCAGGCAGCCGACGGCCTTGGCGATCGGCTTCAGCACGGCGTTGATGATGCCGAAGATCAGCGCGACAACGATCAGCGTGCCGATCTTGCCTGCTGTCGTGTGCGCGTGCAGGTGGATGCCGGGAACAAGGAGCGTGGCCACCCAGACGGCAACCGCAGTGATCACCAGCTTGATCAGAATCTTCATGGCGACATCTTGCCAGCCAAACGGTCAGAAACCCACCCACCTCGTGCGCTGCCGGGCAAGTTATCCCAAGCGGCGCGCCTGGCGCCGATGGGCTGATCTGTGACCGGGCGCCGACTGGACGTGCCGATCAAGCGATGGCAGCATCGTGGAGCAGAAACCGGGGATACCTGCTGACGGGCCACGGGGGCGTGGGCCATAGACCGTCAGCGGGTACCGTCCCTGGCGGGGGAATTGGATCGGGGGATCCGCGATGTTGTTCAGCTGGTTGCTTCCTGATGCCAGCTATCAGGTGCTCTTCGAGGGGTGGGACCGCCAGCAGTACCGGCCTAAGCACGGCAAACCCCCGCTTGCCGTGCGGGGCGCGTACTCTGCCGCAGCGGTCATCGGGCGGGCGCGAGAGCGCTATCTCGGGACTGCGGAAGATGAGGCGCTGTCGGGCGCGGGCGGCCGCCGGCCGCAGAGCGCCGACTTACCTGGCCAGGCGCGGCAGCGCTGGACTGCTGCCTCGCCTGCTCGGTTGGTAAATTAATCTCCCAGGTCACTGAACGTTGAGATCCGACCACGGGGAGTAAGCGATGCCCAAGTCTCAAATCGACTACACGGCGGTCTTCAAAAACTTGCCCGTGCCAGTCCTCTTGATGGCACCTGATTTCATCATGATCGACGCCAATTATGCCTATGAGCAGATATCGGGCAAATCACGTGATGAGTTGGCCGGCCAGTCGGTATTCGATGCCTTCCCCGACAATCCGTCCGAGCCCGCTGCGACCGGCACGCTCAACCTGGGCGCGTCCCTGCGCCGGGCCGCGGAGACCGGCGAGCGCGACGTCATGGCGCTGCAGCGGTATGACGTCGAGGTGCCCGGTCACCCCGGCGTGTTCAGCGAGCGCTACTGGTGCCCGGTCAACGTTCCCGTGACCGGGCCAGACGGCGAGTTGACCATGCTCGTTCACGTGGTCGAGGAGGTTTCCGACCTCATCCGCAAGTTCGTCGAAGCTGAGGCAGCGAGCGCCTGAGGGCGAGTGCCACTGCGATACTGGCGGCGTGGAACGCGACGAGCCGCATATCCGTCCGTACCGTCAATCCGACCTCGATGACCTGTATCGGATCTGCCTGCTGACCGGAGCCAACGGCGGCGACGCTAGCCACTTGTTCACAGATCCCATGCTGCTCGGTCACTTGCACGCGGCGCCGTATGGCTGGTTCGAGCCGGAACTGGCCTTCGTGGCGGAGGACTCAACCGGCGTCGGCGGCTACGTCCTGGGCGCGGCGGACACCCAGGCGTTCGAACGGCGACTCGAGCAGGACTGGTGGCCCGCACTTCGGCGCCGCTACCCGCCACCTCCACCTGGGCTGGCCGAGCAGCAGTGGACCCGTGACCAGGGCGCCGCCTACCTCATTCACCATCCGTTTTCCACGCCTGCCGAGCTGACCGAGGCACACCCGGCCCACTTGCACATCAATCTGGTGCCCCGGCTGCAGCGACGCGGCCTGGGACGGCGCCTGATCTCGACCTTGGTCGGCGCGCTGCGGGCACGCGGTGCGGCCGGGCTGCATCTAGGGGTGCGCGAGGCGAATACCCGAGCGATCGCGTTCTACCGGCACCTCGGCTTCAGCGACATACCCGGCTATTTCTCCGAACGAGGTGGCGTCGCGTTCGGAATGGACCTGAGCGGTTCCACTGCTGCGGGCCGTGGGGCGCCCGACTTGCCTATGCCGAGGCTGCGGTAATCGCGTGACGCTCGCGCCGTGTATAGGTCCCTCAGGCGGGCTCGGGCCGAGTGTCGCGCGCATCCAAGGGTAAGGGTCAGTCAGTGGCCGACGGGTTGACCGCCGTCTTTCTCGGATCTGAAGCAGCGGCTGACCGGACGTGTAGTAGCGACCCCGGCCGCTACTGTGCGCGTTCAGCAGGCCCGCTGCTGCCAAAGCCGCGAGGTCCCTGGTGGCCGTCTGTTCGGACATGTCAGCACGCTTGAGATAGGTAGCTCGCCGCACGCGATAGCCGAGGACTGCGTCAAAGAGGGCGTCCATAGTCCGCTCAGGGAAATCGTGGTCGGCGATAAGTTGATCAAGCTCGCTCCAGGTTGCCCCGGCTTCATCAACTCGGCGCGCCACCGTCTGTGCCTGCATGTGGTGAGCGCGAAGGTTGAACGCCAGCCACAAGTGAGCGTCGTCGCGCGGCTGCCATGACCCATGTCCGGTATGGGCCAGGACGGCGTAGTAGTCCGCCCTGTTAGCCCCGAGCCATTCCTCGATGCTGGAGAACTGGGGCTCGCCAATATCCGAACGCGTGAGCACAGATGTTGCCAGGGCGCGAGCCATCCTCCCGTTGCCGTCCCGAAACGGGTGGATCATCACAAGGTTGAGGTGGGCCATTGCTGACCGCACGACCGGGTCGATCCCGTACCCGGTGTGCAAGCTACCGACCAGTGCGTCCATGAGGTCAGGGATCATCTGATGATCCGGGCCTTCGTACACGACCGCGTCGCGGCGCTCATCGCGAACGTAGATTGGGCCGCGCCGGTAGCGCCCGGGTGATTTCGCTTGGTCGTGGCTAAGCATCATGTAGTGCATGGCTTTGATCTCGGTCGTATCAAACGAGGCGTATTCGTCTTCGCCCATGGCCAAGACGTAACCGAGGGCCTGCCGGTATCCCTGAATCTCGAGGAACGTCTCCACGTCGGCGCTCAATGGCTCCGCACCGTCCACGGCTGCGGCAGCATCGTCCTCGGCGACCTGGTATCCCTCGATGCTATTGGACCCCTGAATAGCGCGGGCGAGCGCTGAGCGCCGCAGGCCGCCTTGCCATCGCCTGGGCGTGCGCAGTACGTGCCGAAGTTCCCTACGCATCTGGTGTATCTCGCCGAGGACGGCGTCATCTTCGCTTGTGAGTGGTGGTGCCGTGTAAATTGCTGCCTGAGTGCTTGACATGTTCACGCAGTCATAATACCGCTGTCATGACTACTTGAACTAGTCAAGAGTCTACAAGGCTGGTGTTCTGCCGGTCTTTATTTCCAGCGGAAGTGGACGAACACGCGGCCGAAGTTCTTGGAGTCCTTCTCCACCCGGTGGTACAGCGCCTTGATGTCCTTGCGCTCGAGAAACCTCAGCACGTGCTTCTTGAGTTGGCCCGAGCCCTTGCCGGGGATGATCTCCACCAGGGGCGCCTTTGTCCTGACCGCCTCGTCGATGATGTCCTGCAGCGCACTGTCGATGTCCCGGCCCCGGTTGTAGATGTCGTGCAGGTCGAGCTTGAGCTTCATCGGCCGCCTCTCGGGTGGTTGCCGGCTTCACGTTACGCTGCGGCAATGCCAGCGCACATCCCCCGCCGCACCGGGTACCGCCAAGAGTGATCTGCGCACTCGGCGATGCGCATCTCGACGTCGTGGTCACGATATCGGGCCCCGTCGCCCTCGATACCGACACTCCGGCCAGGACCAGGGTCACCACGGGCGGTCAGGCCGCCAACGTAGCGGCGTGGGTCGCGGCGCTGGGCGGGCGGAGCCGATTGATCGCCGCGCGGGCGACCGACGCGGCGGCACTGCTCGTCGCGGGTGACCTGGCCGGCCATGGAGTTGACCTGGTCGGCCCGGTTATCGGCGGGCGCACCGGCGTGGTCGTCTCGCTGTCAGACGGCGGCTCGCACCGGTCGATGCTGACCGACCGCGGGGTCGGCCCGTCACTGGCAAGGTCCGCGCTCGACCCGAGCTGGCTCGACGGCTGCAAATGGCTGCACCTGCCCGCCTACAGCTTGACCAGCGAGCCGGTGCAGGGCGCCGCCCTGGCCGCGGCGACGGCGGCGCGGGATAGGGCGGCGAGGGTGAGCGTCGACCTCTCCTCGACCGCTGCCATCAACGACTACGGAGTAGCCGCGTTTCGGGAGTTGCTGTCCAGGCTCGGACCCGACCTGGTCTTCGGCAGCATGGCCGAGGCCGAGCTGGTCGGAGATCTGCCAGGAACCGAGATGATCACCAAGCTCGGTGCCGCGGGCGTCGTGGTTGCCGGCCAGCACTACCCGGCGGACAGCACCGAACCGGCCGATGCGACGGGCGCCGGGGATGCGTTCGCGGCAGGGTATCTTGTCGGCGGCGTTCACCTTGGCCTCCGGGCGGCGGCCAGGGCAGTGGCGATGATTGGGGCCATGCCATGACGATCCCGTTGCACCTGTCCGACGAAGTGGCCGCTGCTCTCGCCGCCGGCGGGCCAGTTGTCGCGCTGGAGACCACGCTGGTCTCGCACGGGTTCTCGGCCGGACGCGGCCTGGCCGCCGCAGTGGAGTCCGAGGCGCGGGTGCGCGCAGCCGGCGCGGTTCCCGCGACGGTCGGCATTCTCGAGGGCGCGGTCCGGGTCGGGCTCGACGCCCAGGAGCTTGAGCGGTTCGCCGAGGCGGGCACGCGGGCCAGGAAGGCGGGCGCGCGGGACATCGCGGCCTGCGTCGTCCAGCGAGCGCTTGGCTCGACCACAGTCGGCGGTACGCTCGCGGCGTGCCGGATGGCCGGCATCGCATTCATGGCTACCGGCGGCATCGGCGGGGTGCACCGCGGCTTCGCCGAGTCGCTCGACATCTCGGCCGACTTGCTTCAGATCGCCCGCACGCCGGCGGTCGTGGTCTGCTCGGGTGCCAAGTCGATACTCGATGTCCCCGCTACGGCCGAACTGCTCGAGACGCTTGCGGTGCCGGTGCTGGGCTGGCGGACCGCGACACTGCCGCTGTTCTACACTGCCGCGGGCGGGCCGCCCGTTTCCGCGGTGATCGGCACCAGCGCTGAGGCGGCCCGGGTGGCCCGGGCGCACTGGTCGATGAACCCGTCCGGCGGGCTGGTGGTCGCCAGGCCGCCCGCCGACGGCCTGGACCTGACGGATCTGATCACCGGCGCCGTGCAGCGGGTGCAGGCTGCCGGCGTTACCGGCCAGGCTGTGACGCCGGCCGTCCTCGCCCTGATCGAGGACCTCAGCGAAGGCCGGAGCGTCACCGTGAACAGAGCGCTCATCGGCGACAACGCCGGGCTGGCCGGCGAGATCGCCGTCGCCTACGCCGCGCTTGCTGGGCTGAACTGATCGATGCCGCCGCTGGAGTCGGCGATCGCCAGCCCGCGGGCGACGAGCAGATCCAGGTGGCTGAGGGTCTCGCCGATCGCCAGCATCTGGTTGATCAGGTCGAGCTCGTCCAGAGTCCTGTTCCTCGTCGTCCACTTGACGGCCAGCGCGACCTGGTAGGCCGTGCGCGGGCCGTCGGAAAGGACGGCGAGCATCGCGGCGAGCCTCTTGTCGTGGTGGTCGAGCAGTTCGTCCACCCTGGCATGAACGCTCGGCCCGACCGGACCGTGCGCGGGGAGCAGCGTCAGGTCCGGCATCCGGCGAACGAGCAGCAGCGAGTCGATGTAATCGTGCAGCGGCAGACTCCCCGGCGCCGCCTCCAGGCTGATCGACGGGGTGATATGCGGCAGCACGTGGTCCCCGGCGAAGAGCAGGCCCGCCTCGGCATCGGCGAACACGACATGACCACGCGTATGACCCGGCGTCGCAATCGCCCGAAGCGTGCGGTTTCCCAGGTCGAACACCTGGCCCGAGCTGATCCACTCGTCGGGTTCCTCGTACCCAGCCTCACGCGGGGGCTGCTGCATGCCCGCCTGCGCCATCTGCTCCATCAGTACCTGGGCGCCGGCCCGGGTCAGCCGCTCCGCCTGCGGAGACACCTTCCCGGGCTCATTGCCGAGCAAGATGTCCAGCGAGTGCTTCTCGTCCGCGCCGAGGCCGACCTTCATTCCGAAGATCTTGCGCAGTCCGATCGCCTGGGTGTAGTGATCCCGGTGAATGTGGGTGACCAGGAACTGACGGATATCCCCGAATCCGGCGCCGATCTTGCCCAGCGATCGCTCAAGCTGCTCCTTCGTCACGTCGAGCAGCCAGCCGGAGTCGATCATGACGAGACCGCCAGCGGCCTCGATCGCGTACGCGTTAACAGCACGCAGGCCGTCGAACGGCAGTGGCAGCGGTATCCGGTAAACACCGGCTGCGACCGGGTGCGCGCCTTCCTCCAGCCACTGGTACCGATCGCCGGCCTGCGAGCTTGGCGCCGAAGGGGAGGCGGATCCCGGGCCTGGTGGTCGCTGCACAGGACTATTCTGGCATACCGTGCAGATCTCTCACCTGCGGCTACTCCTCGAGCGCCGTGATCGCGCGTTCCACGTTCTCGCGCGGAATCCGCTCCAGCATCGCCACCCGGCCGTGGGACTCCCGCACCATTGAGGCGAACCGGGCAGCCCAGCAGTTCTCCCAGACCACAACCATGGCCGAGGACTCCGAGGGGAGCGTGCGCGCGAGATCGCTCAGGTCGGCCGCGCTCAGCAGCTCGACTTGCGAGTCCGTGATCCGGTCGAATGCGTCGCCGACTGCGTCATCGGCGAGTTCCAGTACCGTCGTCGATCCGTCGGCCGACTTGCGCAGGAAGGCGATGTCCATGACCCGCACAGTGCCGCTGGCCTGGAGATCGGCCAGCGCGGGCGCTATGTCGTCATTGAGATCTCCGCTGTCGAACGCGATCACGGCAACGTCGACTGGCCCCATCTTGTCCACCTGAAGCAGTCCCGGCATGACCAGGCCCCCCAATACTCCGTGCGCCTACTCCGTGCGTCGCTGCATCACGCAGAGCCGCCTTGCCAGCCTTCATTCCCCACCTGGCGAAGCCGACGCAGCGGAGGGCATGCGCCAGCGGTCAGACGCCGAGCGCGCCTCTGGCGCTGGCCTCGAAGGCGCGGAAGGGCAGGAGCCGCTTCGCGAGCAACCCGGCGCGTTCCCCGGCCTTGCCGACGGAGACTCTCCTCGGCGGCCTGGACGACGTGAGGGCCCGCAGCACGACATCGGCGACGTTGGCGGCCGGCACGCCGTTGCGCTCGGCCCGCTCCATCAGGTGCACCGCCCGGCCGGCCGCGGCGGCATACGCGGCGTCGTCCCCAGCGGCCGCCATCCTGCGGCTGTCGGTGAAATCGGTGCGCACGTTCCCCGGCTGGACAAGCGTCACCCGCACGCCGAACGGTGCCACCTCGTAGGCCAGCGCCTCGCCGAGCCCCTCGAGCGCGAACTTGCTCGCGCTGTAGAACGCCTGGTACGGGATGCCGATCACACCGCCGATCGAACTGATCAAGACGATCCGGCCCGCGCCCTGCGCCCGCATCGCGGGGAGCACCTGCTGGACCACGCGGACGCTGCCCCAGAAGTTGGTCTCCAGCTGCGCCTTTGCCTCCTGCACCGAGGAGCACTCCACCGCGCCGGCCAGGCCCCATCCCGCCGCGGTCACGACCGCATCGATCCGGCCGTCCGGCGCCAGCAGGCCGGCCACACCCGAGCGCACCGACTCGTCATCGTCGACGTCCATTACCAGGCCGGTCCAGCCCCCGGACGACGTGCCGCGCCTGCTCGCCCCGGTGACCGCCCAGCCAGCCACGTGCAGCCGGTCGGCGCAGGCCAGGCCGATACCCGCAGAGGCGCCAGTCACCAGAACGGATCTCGCTGTATCGCTCATGCTGCTCCGATCTCGCCGTTCGGCCAGGCCAGGCGCCGGGGACCCGGCGCCGAGCCAGT
The DNA here is from genome assembly GCA_963720595.1 of uncultured Actinomycetota bacterium. Classification (GTDB taxonomy): domain Bacteria; phylum Actinomycetota; class Actinomycetes; order Streptosporangiales; family Streptosporangiaceae; genus Chersky-822. Next base: position 1,216,343 of record CAVRFY010000003.1, read on the forward strand.
TCCGGAATGGTACGCCCTGGATGCGGAACGTCCCGGCTGCAACGGCGATCCCGAAGGCGGCGAGAATGAGGTCATGACCGAGCGATGGCGGCGATGCCGATGAGCCTCGATGTCATCGTCCGCGGGACGACGATCCCGCCTGAGGAGCTGAGCTGGCGGTTCTCGAGGTCGCCAGGGCCAGGCGGTCAGTCGGTGAACACGAGCGACACCCGCGCCGAGCTCTCGTTCGACATCGCCGCATCGACCGCCCTGCCTGCCCCTCTTAAGCAGCGGGCGCTGGCAGCTCTTGAGGGTAGGTTCGCCGACGGCGTCATCACGATCGCGGCCTCTGATTACCGCTCGCAGCTGCGCAATCGGGAGGCGGCGGCGGCCAGGCTGGCCGAGTTGCTGACCGAGGCGACGGCCCCGCCGCCGAGGGCCCGCCGCCCCACCAGGCCCACGCGCGCGGCCAGGGAACGGCGGCTGGCTGACAAGCAACGGCGATCGCAGGTCAAGCGACTCCGCCGGTCGTCCGACGACTAGAGCAGACCGCACCCGACCTTCGCGGCCGACTCGGCGGTCGCCGACAGCCCGCCGCTCACGGCGCTGGCTCCGACCGGTTCGCCGCAGCTGACCAGGCTTTCGACGAGGACGCGGAACGACACGGTCGCGTTGCTCCCGGCGGCGAGAGGCCCGTGCCTGCAGGTCGAACCCGAGCACGACCATCCTGCCGATCCGGAATCCAGCCCGAGCAAGCTGAGCCCGGCTGGCAGGGCCAGGCGGGCCGTGAGGACGCTGGTGGTGCCGGTGCCCTGGTCGGACACGCTGACCGTGACGTCGTCAACGAGACCGAGGCTGACCAGGCCGTTCACCGTGACGCTGACCGCGAGCTTCGCCGCCACACGGGCTACAGCCGTTGCCGAGCTTGTCGGCGAGGGGTGAGCCGCGAAACTCGCCGAGCCGGTCGGCGAGGGGGATGGCGGCCTTTTCCGAGCTGGCGACTGGTCAGGCGGCACGCTCAGGCCGAGGCCGCCGGGATGCTCGGGCCCCGCCGAACGCCGGCTGGCCGCGTGCGGCAACGCACCGGAGACGCTGGCCGGGCCGATCTTGTTCGGGGCTCGCGCCGCAGTGTGGTTCGGGTATACCAGGGCTACGGTCGGCACCGCGATCGCCGCCACCGCGATGCCGACCGCCACCGGCAGCACGGGGTGGTGCCACAGGGCGCCCAGCCAGCGCAATCCGGTCCTGAACCCGGCGGCGCCCGTTGTCGCATAGCTGCCGTGCGCGCGCGCTGCCTGGCTGGCGTGCTCGAGGTATGCCGCGCCCTGGCTGCCGAGGATGGCCGGCGCGAGCACGCCGCGCATTGTGTCGTTGATCGCGGTCAGCTCTTCGTGCGCCGCTCGGCAATCGGCGCACCGGCCGAGGTGAGCCGACACTTGCCGGGTGTCCGGCGCGGACAGCGCGTTCCTGATGTGGCCGCCCAGCATGGCCGGGATCGGCGCGCACTCCGCCCGGGTAGCTTCCGACAGGTGCATCTGCAGGTATGCCTGGCGCAGGCCCTCGCGTGCACGGTAGCGCAGCGCGGCCACGCTCTTGCGGCTGATGCCGAGCAGTAATGCCACCTCAGCAGGCCTGGCCTGCTCGACCTCGGTGTGCCAGAGCACTGCGGACCAGCGCTCGGGCAGCGCGGCGAACGCGCGGGTGACGAGTGAGCGCTCGAGGCTGGCGTCGGCTGGATCGATGTAGGGCTCGCCTGGGTCGGGAAGATCGGCGTAGTCGGTCGGCAGCTGGCGGCGCTGATCCCTCAGGTGGTCGAGTGCGACGTGGCGAACGGCGGTCAGCAGGTAAGGCCGCAAGGCTTTGGACGGTCCCGCACCGCGCCTGATCGTCGCCAAAACGCGGGCGAAAGTCTCCGCCACGACGTCGTCTACGTCGGCGGGGGCCTGGCTGAACTGACGGGCGAGGCGACGGGCCGCGTCGGCATGCCGCTCGTACAGGATCCCGTATGCTGCGGCGTGGCCGGAACGCACGGCTCTGATCAGGTCAGCGTCGCTGGAGGCAGCGGTTAACTTCAGCGGATCTGTCATTCGCTATCCCTTTTCGGCTCTCGCTATCTATAGAAAATCGTGCCTCATTCCGCGTCATGGCCGGGCGACTTTACCGCCATTCATTATGACGGGTTGCTCAGACGGGGGGAAGTCACATATCGCGGTCCCGGTTATGACCTGGCGTGCTGGCCAGCGCTGCGGCCGGGTCCTGGCGGTCCGGCGAATGCCTGGGCGACGGTCAGCCACTGATTGGCGACGTGACCTTCGGCGCGCACTGCCAGGTCGTCGCGATGCCGGCGCTGCGTCACCAGTAGGCAGAAGTCGAGCGCGGGCCCGGTGACGCGATTCCCCGCGTGAGCCGGCCCCAGGCCCACGGGTCGCCGGCCGGCCCGGTGAGTTCCACCCTGACCGGTTCGGCCGGCACCTCGAGCCCGTTCACAGCGAAGCTGTAAGGCAGCGCCCTGACGCCGATATGCGCGATATGGCGCAGCCTGTCCGTGGTCTCGCGTACCTCGTCGAGGGCGTCGGCGACATCCTGGCCGTGCGCCCAGGTCTCCATGATCCGGGCGGTCAGCGAGGACGCGGCGCTCATCGGCAAACCGAACCAGGGCAGCCGCAGCGCGGGATCGAGATCGGCGAATACCTTGATCAGGCGTCGGCGTGACGCATCAAACCAGGCGAGCAACTCGGCTCCGGTCAGCGAGCGGTAGCGCTCGGCGACGGCATCAGCGGTGAGTTCGCCGACCGTGACGGCCCGTTGCATCTCGGCCGCGAACCCCTCAGGATCGGTGGCCGACTGGATCGCGGCATCATCGAAGAACGCCAGATGGCTGACCTGATCGCCGATTGTCCAGCCAGCGGCCGGGGTCGGCGTCCGCCAGCCGTCCTCGTCGAGACCGGCGATCATGTCCCTGAATGACGTCGTCTCCGCGACCAGGTCATCCGCGAGTTCGCGCATGTCCATGGGCATGGTGGCCTCCGTATTGCGGGTGCGCGGTCGGCTTGCAGCGTGCAGGTCGCGGTACGACAGTATGCACCGAGCCTGACATTCCCCTGACCACCGGTCAATCGGGCGCTTGCGGCCCCCACCACGATGGTGTTTGAGCCCGTCCTGGCGGGTAGCGCATCGGCAGATCACGGGAGGTGGGAGCGATGAAGGCGAGGGAACGCGCGCCTGCGGGCGAAGACTACGTCGTCAGGCACGGGCTACGCGGCCTACTCGGAGCGCTCGCGGTGCTGGTGGCGTGGACTGCATTCACTGCGGTGATCGCCGCCGGTGTCAGGTCGCCCAGCGTCCTGGCCGGGATCGCGCTGGCGACGGGGGAAATCGGCCTGCTGACCGTGTCCGGAATCGAGATATGGCGTGCGGCCCGGCGCGAAGTTGTCTTCGCCGTGCACTCGGATGGCGTGTACTTCGGGTCCGGGCAGCCTAAGCAGGACGTGCCTTGGGACCTCATCCGCACCGTGGAGATCTTCACCGAGCGCGCGCCGCGCCACGGTATCCGCACGCATCGGTGCGTAGGAGTCCGGGCCACCGGCCTGTGCCTGACCGGTGATCAACGCGGCCTGACGGGCCGCAGGCCGCAGCGTGGCATGCGGGCTGGCTTGATCTTGCATGCGGACCTTGCCGATCATGCGGACGGATCTCAGGCCGGGATTCGGGTCGCTTACCGGCGGATGAACGGCTGGCGGGTAAACCGGACCAGGCTGGTCGAGGCCGTCCGCCGCTTTGCTCCCGACGTGGCCGTGACCGACGGCCATAGCGCACGCACGAGATAGCGCATAGGACCGCTAATCCGGTCATATACCGCCGGAATTCTGGCTTCCATTAATACAAATACGCTCAATGTGTTGCGTCCGGCCCTGCGCGATACTAATGTCCGTATCGCCTAATCTCCAATGCGGAACTGCATCATGGGTGACGAAAAGTGGATTCGGCGTAAGCCTGGCAGGGTCAGCGGCACGGTGGTGCCCCCGCCGGCGGGGGAGGCACTGCCGCCGCTGCCGCAACGGCCAGATGAAGGCCGATCCAGGCAGCGCCAAGACGGCCTTGAGCGTGGCCGGACGCGGCCAGCCCAGGCCGGAACCGCGATGCCTGAGCTTCCAGACAACGTGCGCCTGCTGTTCCAGCCTGTCCTGCGCACGCGAGAGGCGCAGGCCGCGCGCGACCGGACCAGGCATCCGGCCGGCCGCCCGCCGCAGCGAGGCCGGGCGGGCCACCACGGTAATGCAGGCAGTGACGATCCCGCCGAGAATGGCACATCGCCGGCTGGGCAGGCACGAGCCTGGCCGGATGGTCCAGGCCGGCCCGCCGTCCCTGAACTCCAGCCGTCCGCCTCCGCCTCGGCACCTGATGGGCCCGAGCGGCCCCGCCACACTCGGCCCCGCGGCAAGGCTGGAGAAACCTGGCGCGGTGCGGTGGCGGCCTCATTTGGCCGTCGGCACCTCGCATGGCTGGTAGCGCTCACCGTGGCACTGCTGCTGACGGCCGCGGGTACCACCTTCGCGCTCGTCAGGCAGCCCGGCGGCGGCCAGGGCACGTCCGGGCCGCCTGGGCTGGCCACGGCAGGCGGCGGAACTGTCCCTGGGCTGTCAGGTGCGGCGGCGGACCGGTTGGCCGCGGCCAGGTGGATCTCCCGCGAGGTCAGCCGCAGCTTGATCATCGGGTGCGACACCGTTATGTGCAGAGCGCTGGTCAAGGCCGGAGTGCCGTCAGCTGACCTGCTTCCGCTCAAGCCGTCCGCTCCAGATCCGCTCGGGGCGGACGTCATAGTGGCGACGCCGGTGCTGCAGAGCCAATTCGGCAGCCGGCTGAGCTCGGAGTATGCGCCGTCGGTGCTCGCCAGCTTCGGAGCCGGGCGGGCCAAGGTCGCCGTGCGCCTTGTCGCGCAATACGGCGCGGCCGCCTACCGGCTGGCGCTGAGCCGCGACCTCGCGGCCAGGGAACTGGTGGGGACCCAGCTGATCGGCAACAAGCGGATCGCACTGCCCGCCGCGGCCAAGACCGAACTCGCGGCCGGCCAGGTCGATCCGCGGTTCCTGATCACGCTGCCGGCGCTGGCGGCGCAGCACCCCGTCAGGGTCCTGTCTTTCGACGACCGTGCCCCGGGAGCGAGTTCCGGCATCCCGCTGGCCGGCGTGGTGCTGGCGGGTACCGACGCGCGGTCGGGTCTGTCCCCGCACGCGTACCTGCGCTGGCTGACGTCCTTCTTGCGCAGCCAGCGATCCCTTTACCGCGCGGCCAGCGTGCACGCGACCTCGCGTGCCGGGCACCAGGTCGTTTCCGTCAGATTCGCACGGCCAAATCCCATCGGACTGCTTCACTGACGAATTAGCAGGGGGCTATGAACGCACAAGCGCGCTCGCCGCGCATCTACCGGATCTTCGGCCTTGCCCTCCTCATGATCGGCTTGCTCGCGGGAGCCGCCCCGGCGTCGGCCTCCGCTGGCTCCGGCTGGCTCCGGCTGGCGCACCTTTCGCCGAATACCCCGGCGGTCGACGTCTACCTCTACTCATTCCACAATCCCAAGGCCCTGGTCGTCGTGCACCACGTCGCGTACGGCACCATCTCCGGCTACCAGAAGGTCCCGGACGGCGAGTACACGGTCGCGATGCGCAAGGCCGGCGCCTCCGCCTCCTCGTCGCCCGTGATCTCCACGACCGTCAACATCAGGACCGGCGGTGCGTACACGGTCGCGGGCATGGGCCCCGCCAACGGCCTGCGCCTGCAAGTGCTGCGCGACAGGCTCACGACGCCTCGCGGCAAAGCGCTGGTTCGGATCATTCAGGCGTCCCTCAGTCAGCATCGGGTCACCATCCGGGCGGGCCGGTCGGTCCTCGCGCGCAATGTCGCGTTCGCGTCGGTGACCGGCTACAAGGTCGTCCCGCCGGGTAGCTGGGTGGTCAGCGCCGACGGGCGGACCGACCGGACGAGCAGCGAGATCGCGCTGTCGGCCGGCACGATCCACACCATCGTCGTGCTGGACGACCCCGGTGACATCAGGCTTGACGACCTCGTGGACGCGGCGGGCAGCCGGGTCGCGCCGTCGGGCGCGCCGGCGATGGGATTCGGCGGCACCGCGCCAAAGCCCGGCCATTCAGAACTGCCGTGGTTCGCCCTGATCGGGGCCGGCCTGGTGATCAGCGTCGCCGGCGTCAGGAAGGCGACCAGGCCGGCCGGCGCGCACGCTCTCGGAGGCCCCACGCCGCCTAGGACGACGTGACGAAACCGGCTGACCGGCTCGGCTCGCGACGGGGCGCTCTGCGTAGGCCGCCGCCCAGGCACCGTCGGCCGCGGCGTCGGCAGCGTCTTGGCCAGTCGGCCGGGATCGTGCTGCTGGCCTGCGGTGTCGCGGCTACCGCTCTGGGTCTGGGTGGCTGGGCGCTCGCTACCCAAACAGGTCCGGAGCGGACCGCGGCCGGAGCGGTCGGCCAGGTTCCGCGGGTACCTGCGCCGCGGGGCAGCCAAGCACGCCTGCCTGGCCCGTCGAGCCGGCCGAAGGTCGCCAGGCCGGTCAGGATCGTCATCCCGGCCATCGGTGTCCGATCCCGGCTGATCCGCCTTGATGTCACCAGCGCAGGCACCCTCCAGGTGCCGGCCAGCGCCGCGGTCGCCGGCTGGTTCAGGAAGAGTCCGCGACCCGGCGCCGTCGGCGCGTCGATCATCGCGGGCCACATCGACTCGCGGTCGGGGCCAGGGGTGTTCTTCCGGCTCAGGGACCTGCGCCGGGGCCAGATCGTGTACGTGAGGCTGGCCGATCGGACGGTGGCCCGATTCAGGGTCACAATGGTTCGCGAATACGCCAAGGTTCACTTCCCCACTGGCCATGTGTACGGGCCGGTGCCCGACGCGGAGTTGCGGCTCATCACCTGCGGTGGCACCTTCGACTATGCGACCGGCTCCTACCTCAGCAATGTCGTCGTCTACGCGGTGCTGGTCCGCTGACCCGGGTGACCGCCCATCCCCTGGTCACGCGACGGACGGCCAGCGGGCGCGGAGGTCATCACGATGACGGCAATAGCGCCACGCGACCTGACCGGACAGGTCCAAGCCGCCTACGCAAGCACCCCTGAGCCGCGGCTGCGCGAGTTGCTCGCCGCGCTGATCGCCCATCTGCACGCGTTCGCCGCCGAGACTAGGCTGACCCCCGGCGAGTGGCTGGCGGGGATCGAGTTCCTGACCGCAACTGGCCAGAAGTGCGACAGCCAGCGGCAGGAGTTCATCCTGCTGTCCGACGTCCTGGGCCTGTCCTCGCTGGTCGAGGAAATCAGTGCCGCTCCCGGCGCGACCGAGCCGACTGTACTCGGCCCGTTCTACCTGCCCGGCGCGCCCGAGCGTGCGGCGGGCGAGCAGATCGGGCGGCAGGAGGACGGCAACCCGGTCCTGGTCCGAGGCCGGGTGACCGATCTGGCCGGGAGGCCGCTGCCCGGCGCCACAGTGGACGTCTGGCAGGCCAGTGCCAACGGCAGGTATGACACCCAGGACCCCGGCCAGCCGCCATTCAATCTGCGGGGAGTCTTCGTCGCCGACGCGGAAGGACAGTACGAATTCCGCACCGTCCGGCCGGCCAGCTACCCGGTCCCGTCCGATGGTCCGGTCGGACGGCTACTCCGCGCTGCTGGCCGGCATCGCTGGCGGGCCGCGCACATCCACGCGATCGTGTCCGCTCCAGGCCACCGGCCGGTCACCACCCACATCTTCGATGCCGACAACCCGTACCTCGACAGCGACGCGGTATTCGGCGTCAAGGACTCGCTGGTCAGGACATTCAGGCCGGCGCGCGAGGCAGATCCGCCCGACGTGAGCTTCGTCGCCGAGATGGATTTCACGCTGGCCGCGGCGGAGCCGCCGGCCTGACCCATCCGAAGGTGGCGCCCAGTCGCTCCGCTCCTGCGGCGGTCACCAGGATCGCGCGCCTGCCGGGCCCGCGTTCGACCCAGCCGAGTTCGAGCAGCCGCCCGGTGACCGCGGCGCCGAGCGCGCCGCCAAGATGCGGTCGCCGTTCGGTCCAGTCCAGGCACGCGGCCGCGAAACGCCGCCGGGACTCGCGGAGCGCACCGGTGTCCACTCCGAAGCCGGCCAGCAGCACGGCGCCGTCGTCGGTGACGTTCAGGTCAGCCGCGCCGCCGGCGTCGCTCAGTACGCCACCGTCGAGCAGGCAGTCGAATAGTGCGACCCCCGCCTGCCCGGCGAGATGGTCGTAACAGGTCCTGGCCGCAGACAGCGCCGCGGCCTGCCGGGACTGGCGCAGGCTGCGGACGGGCGTCCGCGGGCCGAGCCTGGCGAGCACCTCAAGCGCCCCCGCGACCTCGGGCCCGGCGAGCCGGTAGTAGCGGTGCCGGCCAGCGCTCACGACCGTGACCAGGCCACCGGAGCGGAGCCTGGCCAGGTGGGAACTCGCTGTCGGCGCGCTCACCCCCGCCAGGCGAGCGAGCTCGCCCGCCGCCAGTGCCCTGCCGTCGAGCAGTGCGGTGAGCATCGCCGCCCTGGTCGAGTCGGCGAGCAACGCCGCGACCGGGGCAATGCGGACGTCGTTAGCGAGGTAGTCCGGGCTTGCCGCCATGCTTCGACGCTAGCGCAGCTATGTTTCGGCCTGAATCGAAGCGTGCCTGCAATCAGGACGGATACCCGGCAAGGATCTCCTTCGGCCGGCGCTCAGATCGGGACGCTGAATCCGTTGTAGTACCACAGCGCCGACGTGTACCAGAGCAACGCCACAAGCAGTGCGAGGACGCCGCCGGCTACCGGCAGCGCCCAGCCAGGCAGCTTCCGGCTCTGAACGAGCAGCACCTTGGCCACGAACGCGCCGTAGAAGATGCAGCCGGCGATCGAGTGGATCACGACGCGCGCATCGGAAAGGACGACGCCGTAGGCGAGGAAGCAATGGACGGCGATCGGCAGCGTGAGGATCACCGCGACCACGCCGATCACGCGGTGTGTCATGCCGATCTGTTTCGGCGGTCGTCCGGCGATCGGCAGCTTGCGGTAAATCCACAGCCCGAGCAGCACCTGCACGACGGCCAATCCGAGGGCGGCGGTCGCCAGCGCTGACTTGAGGATGATCGCGTTCAGCCCCGTGTTGCCGAACAGCCCGATCGTGTAGTCGGGCGTGTGTACCCGGCCGATGATGTACAGCGCCACGGCGACAATCGCGCCGATCAGGAAAATGATCGCTGCGCGAACCGTGGCCGGCCCTTTGGCCGCCCCTTCCACTGTCATGCCTCCGCACTATGCCAGACACAAAGCGGCAAGTCTTTAGTCGTGGCCCGCCAACTCGCGTGACCGTTCGACGCTAATGGGCAAATTGCTCAATTAATCGGCATTGCCCGGTGGCGTCCTTCGCTGGCCCGTGCCGGTGAGCGCGGCGGATTCGAGGGCGCGACTCTGCCGGTCCGCCCGAGCCGCCAGGTGCTCGCCGCCGCGCGCAGCAGCACCCCGGCCACCAGCGAGGTCAGGACCGGGGGTGCCTGACCAGGCAGCGTGACCTGGCTCAGCAGAACCGCTCCGGCGGCGGGACTCAGGCAGGCGAGCGCCAGTAGCGCCGTCACCCGGTCCCGCCGCTCGCCGCGCAGCAGGACGGCCAGCGCGAAACCCTCGGCCGCCGCGTGCGCCGCGAGCGCCGCGATCATGGCCGCCGATCCGGTCAGCGCGACGGCTGCTCCCTCCAGGGCTCGGTGCACGACGAGCGCGACCACCGCGGCCCGCCCGCTCCCCGCCGCCCGCCCGCTCCCCGCCGCCGCCCGCCCGCTCCCCGGCACGGCCCGGCACGCGCAGCCGCGGCGGGCCAGCGCGTCCGCGGCCCCGAACCCGGCGGCCAGCGCGGTCGCCGCGGCCCACCAGGGCAGCCCGGACGCGGGCAGGTCGCGCCAGATGTCCGGCACCAGGTCGACCACAACTACGGCCGCGAGCACCGCCGCCGCGCCCGCCAGCGCGAGCCTGGGTAGTAGGGGCTCGCGCTTGGCGGGCTCGCGGCCTGCGGGCTCGCCCCGTCCGGGCTCGCGCCGCCCGAACCCGGGCGGGCGCGACGCCCGCCTGGCCAGCCAGGCCCCGGCCAGCGTCGCGACCGCTATGAGCGCGACGCCGGCCAGGACGGGTCCGGTCAGCGACATCACCCTGCCTACTCGGCGAAGTCGGGAATGGCCTGGCGGGCCCCGTCAGCGCGACCCTTCGGCTCCTCCCACTCCTCCTGCCGCCCAAATGCCGTCATGTCGAGCAAGCTGTACGCACCGCCCAGCTGCTCGGCGCCGCGGCCGAACGTGGAGTAGGTGTGGAAGACGTCCGCGCCGTCGCGCAGGAAGCAGCTGACGCCTGGCTGCTCGGACGGACCGTCGAGTATCCAGTCCATGCCCGCCTCCTTCAGCTCGGCCTCGTTCCGGTAGTTGTGCAGGATCGGGGTCACGGAGGCGTCGATGCTGACATGGAAGTCGTAGTTGAAGTCGCTGCCGAACGAGGAGTACCAACCGAAGTCCCAGCCCCGGCGCTCCTTGTACTCCGCGATCTTGGCGTACGGGGTCCTGGAGATCCCCGCGAAAGCCGTCTGCCTGGCCTGCAGGTGTGTGAGCAGCCCAGCGGCGAGCTCGTCCAGGCTCGCCGTGCAGCTCGGGCAGGCGTCGTCCCAGGCCGGATCGAACATGATGTGCTGGACGATGAGCTGCCGGCTGGCTCCGAACAGGTCAGTCAGGCTCGCCTCGCCGTCCGGGCCGGTGAAGGCGTAGGCCTTGTCGACCCGCACCATCGGCAGCTGCCGCCTGGTCGTGTTCAGAGCGTCCTTCAGCCTGGTGAGCTCCTTCTCCTGCGCCAGCAGCTGCTTGCGTGCCGCCAGCCATTGCTCGCGGGAGGTTACGGCGGGAAGGCTCATCGTGATCTCCTGTCGGATTGGGTTGCGCCCGGCGCCTGCGCCGGGCGGTCACCATCACGACGAACGGGACTCGCCCGCCTGGACATCCACCGTCACCCGGTCATGAAGGGCCGCACCTCGATCACCCCGAAGGTGGCCGTCGGATGCCTCGCCGCGATCTCGACCGCCTCGTCCATGCTCGCGCAGTCGAGCACGTCATACCCGGCGATGAGCTCCTTCGTCTCGGCGAACGGCCCGTCGGCGATCAGCACCTCGGCGTCGCGAACGCGGACGGACGTGGCGTCCGCTATTGATCGGAGCCGCGCGCCGTCGACGAGGACCCCGCGGGCGGTCATCTCCTCGAGCCACGAGACGAGCTTTCTCTCGGTCGGCGGATCCAGGTCCTCGTGGCCGCCGAAGGATTCTGGTACGCAGTGGATCAGCAGGTATTTCAACTCAGCCTCCGGGATCTCCGCGCCGGCCGCCGCCGGCCTTGGCGCATGGTCAGGTTAGCCAGACGACGAACGGCGGCATGCTGGCTGGACAGCGGCCGACTCCGCCGGCGCCAGCCGCAAGCTCGGCGTTAGATCTGACCGCCTTAATTTTCTAACGATGACCACGTCGCGGGCGTCCAATGTGATGGCTTATGGCCCGTCACGAGGTGACCTGGAGCCCTGCCCGGCCCGGTGCGCGCACGGGAGGGTTCGTGACATCGGCTAGCGGTGCGGCCATGACGCCCGGACACGCCCTGGTCACCGACACGATCCAGATCCCGGGCAACGGCCTTGGATACTTCTCCTGATGAGTGCACGCGCAGAAAGGCGAGACATGGGTGACTTCTTCGGAGTGCTGGCGGCAGGTCCGACCTTCTTCCTCAGTTCCTGGGTGCTGATGCTGTTCGCTGGCGGCGTCGCCGCGGATGTCGGCATCCGGCCGTTCGGGTACGTCACGTCGATGATCGTGACCATCGCCCTCTGGCTGACGCTGGCGCCGGCAATCGGCGCGATCGCCAGGACGCGGAGGAAAACCTCGTCGAAATAACCGGCGGGCTGAGCGGGCGCTGACGCTCAGCCGGACAGCGGATCGCCGAACGCCGTCTTTCGCAGCGGTGCTTTGAGCACCTTGCCATTGGGGTTGCGCGGCAGCGGCTGCGACCTGACCGCGATGAACTGGGGGACCTTGAAGTCGGCGAGGTGCTCGCGCGCGTAACTGAGCACGGCGCCCGGGTCGACCGAGGCGCCGGGCAGCGGCACGATCACGGCGCCGACCTTCTCGCCCATCATCGTGTCGGGAACCCCGACGACGGCGACCTCGCCCACGCCGGGCGCACCGATCAGCGCGTTCTCGACCTCGACGCAGTAGACGTTCTCGCCGCCTCTGTTGATCATGTCCTTGATCCGGTCGAGCACGTAGACCAGCCCATCGGAGCCCACCCGTCCGACGTCCCCGGTGTGCAGCCAGTGGTCGGCGAACGTCTGGGCCGTCGCCTCCGGCTTGTTCCAGTAGCCCGCGCAGACGCTCTGGCCGCGGATGAGAACTTCGCCCATGCCCGCGTCTGACCCGAAGTTGGTCTCGTCGATCGCGACCTCGGCGTGCGGCGCAGCGAACCCGACGGAATCCGCGTGCTCGGCGGCCCACTCGTGAGGCAGCAGTGTGGCGATCGACGTGCATTCGGTCAGCCCGAATCCGTTCGCCAGCCGCGCTCCGGCGAACCGGTCGCCGATCTGGTGCACCAGGTCGGGCGCGATCGGCGCGCCGCCGTAGGACGCCCACCGGACCCCGGCCACCTTCGCCGGGCTGAATTCCGGGTGGTTGAGTATGTAGTAATAGATCGCCGGGACGGCCGTGCAGGCGGTGATCCGCTCTCGCTCGAGTGTCTCGATCATCCGGCCGCCGTCGAAACCGGCGTCGATGACCGCGGCGCCGCCGATCCGCAGCGCGGGCAGGGTCTGGCTGTGGCACCCAGTCACATGGAAGAGCGGCACGACGACGAGGGTGCGCATCTCCCGGCCGGAATCCCGGGGGATATCGCTCACCCGGTACACCGTCTCCACGTTCGCCAGCACGTTCTCATGGGTGTGCATGGCGCCCTTGGGGAAGCCGGTGGTTCCGCTGGTGTAGAAGATCGCCGCGATGTCCGACCGGCTCGCGCCCTCATGCACGAGCGGATTGCCGTCCGGGAGAGCAGTGCCGGGCTCGAAGACGTACGAGCTGCCCGAGTCGCCGATCACGTACGCGGTCTCTGGCTCGGTGAACCTGGTATTCACCGGAACCACGATGGCGCCAGCCATCAGCCCGCCGAAGAACGCGAGCACCCAGTCGATCGAGTTGGGCAGCCGGATCGCGACCCGGTCGCCAGGACCGACGCCGGCCTCGCGCAGGCCGCCGCTCACCCGGGCGGCCCAGTTCCACAGCTCCGCGTAGCTGACCCGGCCGCCGCCCACCTCGACCAGCGCTTCGGCCTGGGGGTCAGCCCTGACGCTGTCGCTGAGCATCTCGACCAGCGACTCGTGTAGGTGCGGATACCGGCGGACCCCGTTGCCGTCGGCCTGAACGCCGGAGTCGTCAAACGGGTTAGCGCCCCTGGGCGCCGCCGTGATTGCCATCGCCGTCCTCCTGCATCCTCGGGCCGCTCGCGGTGCTCATGCCGCTCCGGCGGCGCCGAAGAATTCGCGCGGGTTGCGGATCAGCATCTGCTCGATCTGGTCGTCGGTGACGCCGCGGGCTCGCAGGCCAGGCAGCACGGTGTCGTGAATGTAGGTGTACCGCCAGTCCGGCAGGACGGGATCCACCTCCGCTGCGCTGAACCAGTCCATGAACGAGGACTTGTCGTGGGCCAGCATGATCCGGTTCGCGTAGCCACGTTCGGCGAGCGCCGCGAGCGTGTCTATCTGGGTGTCGAGCGGCACGGCCAGCGGCAGGCCGCAGCGATCCCAGCCAAGGTAGGAACCGTCGTCGATGATCTGCGTCAGGTAGTCAAGGTCGGTCGACTCGTTGGAGTGCCCGATCATCACCCGGCCGAGGTCGACGCCCCGCTCCTTCAGCACTCGCTGCTGATCGAGGCCGCGCCTGGTCGGAGCGTGCGCGTGAGTGCAGATCGGCGCGCCGGTCCGCAGGTGAACGCTGGCCACGACGTTCGCCAGCCGCTCGACATCCGGCGTCATCCCCGGCTCGTCGGTGACGACCTTGAGCACCGCCGCGCGGTAACCGGTGTCGCCGATCCCGACGGTCAGGTCGGTCTCGAACAGCGACTCCAGCAGGCGGTCGTCGCCGTCGAGCACCTTGCCGGGACCGCGCAGTGCGAACGGCAGCGGGAGGTTGTCGTAGGTGTAGAAGCCGGTCGCGAACATCACCTTCAGCCCGGTGCCCTCGGCCGCCCTCGCGACCAGTTCGGGATCGCGGCCCAGCCCGGGCACCGTCATGTCGAGTATCGTGTCGACGCCGCTGCTGTGCAGTTGGCTGAGCCGCTCGCGCGCGGCCGCTACCTCCGTCTCGGCGTCCCAGCCGCCGAAGCCCGGCCATCCCCACTGCATCGACTCCGTCCTGATGAAGACGTGCTCGTGCATGAAGACGACGCCGAGGTCCTCGGTATCGATATCGCCCGCGGTGGTGGGAACGTAAGGCATGATCTGGCTCCCGGCTGGTCGGAGTCCCCGGCTCGGGCCATTGTGCCATTGGCGTGCGGTCAGCGTCAGCCAGGCCAGCGGGCGGTCGCCACGGTCCCGCCCGTGATCGTGACGACCAGCTCCGTGTCGTCGCGGGTGTGCCAGAGGCGGTACAGCCCGGCAGCCAGGTCCGGGTAGACGGCGGCGTACCGCACGCCACCCGCGGTGTGCCGCTGCCTGACCTGCGAGTGCGTCGCCGGCCCGGCCGCGGCATCATCCTGCGGGCTGATCTGGATCTCCTGGCCGTCGAGCTCCGGCCGCGTGTGCAGGACCAGGGCGCCGATGCCGGGGCCGAGGTCGAGCACGACGCTGCCGGAGCCAGACGGGCCCAGTGCTGATTCAGCCATCGTGGCGTCTCAGTGGGCCGGGTGGTGGTAGCCGTCGAAGGGAACCCCCAGGTAGGGGAAGTGGTCGAGGTACGGCGTACCAAGGTCCGCCGGGGTCAGCCCGTCGGTCAGCTGGCCGGCGGCGGCGTCGACCTGGTAACTCGGGTCGACGAGGGCGAAGGTGACCCCGGCGATCGCGCGCAGTTCGACGGACACGACGTCGTCGAACACCCGGCGCCCGTTGGGGAAGCCTGCCGCGTCGCCGCCGAGCAGGCCGAAAATGCTCGGGTTGGTCGTGGTGGGCGGAATCGAGGTGTTGAGCCGCAGCATGTCGGCCTGCACCGGCCCGGTGAAGTTGGTGAAGCCAGGCACGATCCCCGTGGGTATGCCGGTGAGCAGGACCGCCTCCAGGTCGACCCGTGCCTTCTTGGCCTTGTCCAGGGCGGCCAAGTTGGGGAACACGCCCGGGTACAGGACGGGCAGCAGCCCGGCGAGCTCGGGGTGCGCGACGTAATGCGTGAACTGCTTGTCGTGTGCGGGGTGCTGGGTGTTCCAGAAGTCCTTTTTGCCGATCGGGATGAGAACCTCGTTGACCAGCGGGTTGCCCAGCCGGGATACCTGGTTGAACGGGCCCGCCAGGACGTCGGGCGCGCCGTCCGCGGCATGAACGCGCACTCGCTGCCTGGACGCGGTCGTCCACACGCCGATGACGGGCCGCCCGGTCGCGGTCACCCGCGAGATCGGGACCTGGATGGCGATCGAGTGCACGTTGAGCAGCTTGGTGGCATTGACCCCCGGAGCCGCGGCGAGGCCCTTGGCGAACACGTTGAAATTCTGGAACGGCCGCAGGTTGCCGAGGTCGAAGATCGAGCCGAGGTCCACGTAGAAGCCCTCGGCGCGCTGGCCGGCGAACACCCGGCTGCCGTCCGACAGCGTGTGGACGGCCGGCCTGGCCAGCGCGGACTCGTAGTCCGGCGTGGACAGCGGGCCGATGTTGCACGGCGGGCAGAGCAAGCCGCGGCCGAGGACGTGGCGGCCCCTGCTGTCGACGCGGGTGACCGTGTACCGCTGCTTGCGGTTCCAGTTGGCACTGTTCAGCGAGGTGATCGGGCCGGTGTTGTAGAGGAAAGTGTCCGGGTCGGCCAGGTCGGTGGCGAAGTCGAACTCGTAGGTGACGTTCGCCTCGCCGTGGCCGTGCGTGTCGATGTGGATGGCGTAGCGGACGTCATCGCCGAACTGGTAGAAGTTCGGCCCGCCCGCCGGACCCTGCAGCGGTATGTAGTTGGCGATCAGCGTGACGGTGTGCGGCCGGTCGGGGCTGACGAACGCGTAGACGTCGGTACTGTCGGCGACCGGGTCGTTGGCGATCTCGGGTGCCTCGCGATGGGATGACATCAGGGTTCCTCTCGGATGCGTGCTGGCGGTCGCGGGCTAGCGGCTGGCGCGGACGATGCGCGCGGCCAGATCCTTGTCGTGAAGCCGGGTCTGCGTGGTGCCGTGGAAGACGTCGATCTCTCCGGCCGCCGCGTCCTTGACGTGCAGGACCAGCGGCTCGGTTAGGTCATGGGCCGCGGCCTGTTCCGGCCTGGGCCCGGCACTGGCGCCCGCGCTGGCCAGCACGCCGCCCAGCGCGCTCGCGGCGATCCCCGCCGCGCCTGCACCGGCGGCGACTTTGAGCACCGAGCGCCTGGAGGGCATGCCTCGGCCTGCGGCTCCCTGCGTCCCGGCGACGGCCTGGTCATCAAGATCTGGCATGCCAATCCCTTTCTGCGGGCGCACGGCGCGGTCTGCGTTCGCCTGCGCGACGGATCGATTCACGCCGTGCGTTCGTGCCAGCGGGCCCTGCGGATTGGTGATAGGTGCGATTGATGCGGCCGAGGGCTCGCCCGGCGGGAATGCGCCGCGATCAGGGCCGCAGCGGCAGAACCAGAATGGGCGTCGTGGTCGGCTGGCTCGTGCCGCCTGGCCGCTCACCGTCAGGCCGAGCTGATCACCGCTGACCAGGCGGGACACGAGGACAGGCGCCGAGCGGCCGTGCGTCATCGGCGGCAGCAGGCCGGCCTGCCGCACCCGCTGCGGGCCGAGCAGCCACAGTTCGTATACCTTGCCAGGCGGCGGCGGCGGCAACTGGGCCGAGGTGACGATCAGCGAGTGCCTGGCCAGCGAGTAGACGACCGTTGCCGTGCCGCCCGCCGTGGTCGACTGGGTGATCGCCCGAGCGTCGGGGGCCGCTAGCACGGCGGCGAACGCGGCCTGCTGGGATCTGGCCCGGTCGAGCTGGATCCTGGCCTGCACCAGCGCCACGGCCAGCGCGATGACGACAACCACGCTGGCCGCGGCGACCAGCCACGTAAGCCGTGGCCGCCACGCGGCGCGGGGCTCGGCGGCCTGGCGAAGCGTCTCGGCGACCGGCGGCTGCTGCCGGGTGCGGGCAACCGACGCCAGCACCTGGTCCCGCATGTGCGCTGGCGCCGGCTGTGCGGCCGCGAACGCGAGCCTGGTGGCGGTCTCGGTCATGCCGCGCACCTCGGCGGCGCACTCGCGGCACCGCCGCATGTGCTGCTCGAAGCGGGCGCGCTCGGTCTCGTCGTCGATCGCGTCGACGGCGTAGGCGCCCGTCAGGATGTGCAGGTTCGCGCGGAGTGGTCTCACCACGACACCCCCATGCAGTCCCGCAGCCTGATCAGGCCGTCGCGAATCCTGGTCTTGATCGTGCCGAGCGTGATGCCGAGCAGCCCGGCGACCTCAGGGTAGGAATAACCGCCGTAATAGGCCAGCGTGATGGACTCGCGTTGCAGTTCGGTCAGCCCGTCCAGGCACCGGCGTACGCGCTCTCGCTCGAGTGACGCCTCGACCGCATCGGCGACCTCGTCAGCTCCCGCCGAGAGCAGCACCGAGGTCCGCTTCTCCCGCTCCGCCGCCGCCGTCGCCGAGCGCACCCGGTCGACGGCACGCCGGTGCGCGATCGTCAGCACCCAGGTCGCCGCGCTGCCCCTGGCCGGGTCGAAGCGGGTAGCGGCACGCCATACCTCGAGCATGACCTCCTGAGCAACCTCCTCCGACTGGGCCGGATCCCTCACGACCCTGCGGATCAGGCCGTACACCGGCCCGGACAGCTGGTCGTACAAGCCGGCGAAGGCGCTCTCGTCGCCTCTCGCCGCCCGCGTGAGCAGCCCGTCCAGGTCCCGGTCTCTCCCCTCCGGCAGACCAGGACCTGTATTGGCTGGCCGCACGTCATGCGGATCCATGGCCCCTATTCGGAGCGCTGTCGCGATCGGATTGGGTCATTTGTGCGCTGCTTTCGTGCCGCGTCAGCCGGTGAAGTGCAGGACCAGGACGATAACGATAGCCTCGCGGGGCAGGCGCCGCACCTGTCACGGATCCGCGGGGTTCACCCTGATAAGTTCGCCATCGGACGGCGGAATCCGGAGCGACGGCGGGAGTGAGGAAATGACTGATCCGCACCGGAGCTGGCCGGTTTCCGACGGCGTGCTGAGCCTGGGTGACCTGCCGGTCGAGCGCGGCGGGGAGATTGGTGGTGCCCGGCTGGCGTGGCAGGCGCACGGCACGCTCAACGACGCGCGCGACAACGTCATCGTCTACCCGTGCAGCTACACCGCCAGCCATGAGGACCTGACGTGGCTGATCGGGCCGGACGGCGTACTCGACCCGTCGCGCTGGTTCATCGTGATCCCTGACATGTTTTCCAACGGACTCTCGACGAGTGCCTCGGACACGCCGGACTACCCGGCCGTGGTCACGATGGCCGACAACGTCCGCGCCCAGCATCGCCTGCTGACCGAGCACTTCGGGGTCAGGCGCGTCGCCGCGGCCTACGGCTTCTCGATGGGCGCCGGCCAGGCGTACCACTGGGCTGCGCTCTACCCCGACCTGGTCGAGCGGGCGATCATCGTGTGCGGCAGCGCCAGGACGTCGCCGCACAACAAGGTGTTCCTGTCCGGCCTGCTGCGCACGCTCGAGGCAGCACCGCAGTATCTCGGCGACGGCCGGTTCAGCGCCGAGCCCGAGGCCGCGGTCCGCGCGTTCGCGCACATCTACGCCGCCTGGGGACTGAGCCAGGACTTCTACCGTGAGCGCCTGTACGAGACCGCGCTCGGCGCACCCGACCTGGCGACCTTCCTCAAGACCGACTGGGAGGACTCCTTCGCCGCCGGCCAGGCGGCCAACCTGTACGCCCAGGCGGTCACCTGGAACGAGGCGGACATCAGCGCCAACGATTTGTACGACGGCGACCTCACGGCGGCGCTGGCCGCGATCCGCGCCCGAGTGCTGCTGATGCCGAGCGCCACGGACCTGTACTTCCGGGTCGCCGACAACGAGGCGGAGCTTGCGCACCTGCGCGACGGCGCGCTCGCGGTGATACCTAGCATCTGGGGTCACCGGGCCGGCAGCCCGGAGGGGATCCCGGACGACCTGGATTTCCTGACCCGCCACGTCAGAGACTGGCTCGGTGGTTGACAGCCGGCGGGCGAGTGCGTAATTGCGCGTATCATATGCGACATATCGCTAGACAATCTTCGGCGTGTTTGGGGTGCAAGGACTAGCACGTGAGTTTCTGGGATCGCCTGACGGGCAAGGTCGTCGAGGCAGCCGGGCTCGGCCAGAAGAAGAGAGCCGCCGCCACCGGCATTACCGCTTTCGACGGCCCGATCAGCGACCTGCGCCTGGAGATCGCGATCAGCAGCCACCCATGGCTGCGGAACACCGCCGTCACCACGCTGCTGCTTTCGGTGTGGGCCGCCCAGTCGCTGCAGGACATGGCGGCCATTCTCGAGGCGACCGCACAGAGCCGGGCTCGGCCAGGAGGGCAAGCTGCCCGAGGCTACGTATGTGCTCGCTGACCAGCTGTACGACGCCGCCTTGCGGTGGATTGACCTCGCGCAGACAGCGTTGCCTGCCGTCGAGTCAGACGCCGAGTTCGTGCTGCCGGTCCGGCTACCCGCGCCGCCGCCGAGGCTCGACTGGGTACCGGACGCGCCGCCAGCGCACTTCGTCGCAGTCATCCGGGCGGCGGTTCAGCTGGGGACGGCGACCGAAGACGCGCTCAACAATGCCCAGGACGACCGTTCGCGGTTGCCCCGCAAGTACGACGGCGCATTCGAGACCATCACGCGGTCCATCCGGTTCGCAAGGGCCAAGCTCGATCAGGTGGAGGCCGCGGAGAGCGACCGGCAGGCGGTTCGCCTCAGCCAGGACATCTGGGCGATGCTGCAGGAGGTAGTCAGCGTGTATTTCCTGGCTGGCCAGCAGATCGCCAAGCCTGGCCCTGATCGATCCCCGGTACGACGCGGTCGTCCAGGCCGCGGCTCGCGCCAGGCGGCTCCCGCCGCCGCCGGCACCGCAGGCAGCTACCGGCGCGCCTGGCGCGCCGTCCGCCTCGACCAGGATGGACCCGCCTCGGCAAGGCCCGGTCCGGCCGCCCGTGCAAGTCGGCCAGGGCTACGCACCACGCGCCATGTCCGTTCCGGTCAGCCCGCCGCCGCCGCCTCCTCCTCCCACCCTCGGCCAGCGACTCGGCCTGGGATTTGACGCGTGGGAACTCACCGACCGCGGCGCCAGATCGACGTACCAAAACGACCCGACGCGGACCGCCGAGCTCGAGACATTCTGGAAGATCGATACCAACCCGCAGGAGACCCATCGGCTGTTCGGGCTGATCATGGCGGCCGTCCAGACAGGCAAGGTTGCCGTGCGGCCCGGTGAATTCAGGAAGACCTGCCCGTGGATCTCGACCTTCGTCGCGCTCGCCGACGTCTCCATCGCGGCCGAGCAGTTCACGACCGGGCAGTTGTTCACGTTCACCGCAGAAATGGACGGTGACTTCTTCGGCCGCGGGTTCGATCGGCTGGGCTTCCTGCCCGGCACTGGGCCGCCAAGGCCTAAGCCGGTGCCGAAGTCCGTGTCCCAGACGGCCGCCGAGCAGCGACCGCCTGGGATCGACACCCGCCGTCGCCGGGAGCGCCAGCCGCGCCCGGGCGGCTCGGATCCGGCCCGGATTCAGGCTCGGCTACCCGGCATCCCGTCAGGTGACGACATGTGGCTGCTGACGGCGGCGTTCCAGCGCCCGCAACGCCGAGCGAGCCCGGCCGACACCGAGCAGCTGAGCAGGCTCTGGCGCGCGGACCCCGATCCCGCCGTGACAATCCAGGTTCACGCCGAGGTGCTGGCCGCCGTTCGGGCGGGGAACGTCAGCCAACATGGCGACGAGGGCCTGCGCGACTGCCCGTGGAGCCAGGTCTATGTGGCCCTCCGCCCGGTCGCCATCGCCGGCGTGCAGCTCAGCCAGAACGAGAAGTTCGCGCTGCAGATCGGCGTGACGGATGGCACGTTCAAGCGGACGATCGCACGGCTTGGTTCGATCAAGGCCGGCGCATAGGGCGAGGGCGTATGCTCCGCGCCATGACTGGCGACGTGTCCGTGAAGACCGTGGAGCCGACGCCGACCGCGGTGGTAGCGGCGACGGCGACGTGGGCGGAGTTCCCCACGATGTGGGGGCCGATGTTGGACAAGGTCTGGGGCTTTCTTCGTGGCGACGCTCCGCCGGGGCTCTACAACCGTGGGCACAACATCATGCTCTACAAAGACGATGTCCCTCACGTTGAAGTGGGCGTCCAGGTAAGCGGCTCATTCGCTGCCGCCGGCGATGTTGTCCCCTCGACCCTTCCTGGCGGGCTGGTCGCCACCGCGACCCACACCGGCCCGATCTCCAAGATCGGCGACACTCATCGGGCCGTGCGCGAGCAGAGCACTGCGAGGGGATTCGGCCTGGCCGGCCCTTCATGGGAGATTTACGGCGATCCCGACCCGTCGACCGGTCATTTCGATGTAGACGTGTTCTGGTCCCTGCTGCCAGCCGGCGCATAGGCGAGCGACCGCGTAGCAACGACCGCGAGCGGCGGACGCTCGCGGTCGTTGCTTCGGCGCGGTCGTTGCCGCGTGCCGGGATCAGGCGTCGCCGCTGCGCATCCGCAGGGCCGCGATCCCGAGCAGTACGGCCGCGTACAGGCCGAACACGCCGAGTCCGGGCCAGGGCGGCAGCGAGGACGCCGGGTCGGCGTGGACCAGCGTCACAGCCTGGCCGGCGTTGGCCGGCAGGTACTTCGCGACGGTCTCCTGCAAGCCTCCGGGCAGGAGACCGGCCAGGAGCTGGACCGCGAACAGCAGGCCGAATAGCGCCGCGATCCCGCCGGCCGTGCTGCGCAGCAGGGCGCCGAGACCCAGGCCGAGCAGCCCGGCCACCGTCAGGTACAGGGCGCTGCCGATCACCGCGCGGAGGACACCCGGCTGGCCGAGCGATACCGCCAGGTGCTGCCGGGCGAGAATCGACTGCCCGCCAGCGAAAGCCGCGAACGCGGCCGGCAGGCTGACCGCGGTGACCGCCGCGGCCAGCAGCGCGGCCTTGCCCCACAGCACAGGCAGCCGCCGGGGCACAGCGGCCAGGCTGGTCTTGATCAGCCCGGTGGAGTACTCGCTGGTGATCAGCAGCACCCCGAGCACCCCGACGGCGATCTGCGCGAGCTGCACCCCCGACAGGCTGACCGAGGTCGGGTCGAACGACCTGATCGCGGCCGCGCCGTGCGGCGGTCTGGTCTCCCGAACCAGGCTGTACACGATGCCGAACCCGGTGACCAGGATCACCGCGGAGAGCAGGGACCAGAAGGTGGACGGCTGGGTCCGCAGCTTCGTCCATTCCGACCGCACCACCCGGAACTGGGTCACTCGCTGCTGCAGCGGGTAGGCAGGCAGGGCCGTGCGGGCGCCTGCCGTGTCCGACGTGAAGGTAGTCATCGCATCTCCTCGAGAACGTTTCCTGCTGACGGCTGCATCGGGGCGCGGTACTCGACCGCGTCCATGGTCATGCCGACGAAGGCGTCTTCCAGCGACGCCTGCTCGGCGGCGAGTTCGAGCACAGTGAGGCCCGCGGCCGCGGCGACCGCTCCGATCTGCCCGGCGGACAGGCCGGATACGGTCAGCGCACCTTCGCCGGCCGGTGCGACGGTCACTCCGGGCCCCTGCAGCAGCCCGGCGAGCGCGTGCTGATCCGAACTGCGAACCCGGACGGCTGGGGGCGCGGCCGAGGCGATGAACTCCGCCACGGTGGTGTCGGCGATCAGCTGGCCCCGGCCGATGACGATCAGCCGGGTGGCGGTCTGGGCGATCTCGCTCATCAGGTGCGATGAGACGAAGACCGTCTTCCCCTGGTCGGCCAGGTCGCGCAGCAGCGTCCGGATCCACCGGATGCCTTCGACGTCCAGGCCGTTCACCGGCTCGTCGAGGACGACGGTGGCAGGATCGCCCAGCAGCGCCGCCGCGATACCCAGCCGCTGGCTCATGCCGAGCGAGAACTTGCCCGCCCGCCGGCTCGCGACCGCGCCGAGGCCGACGGCCTCGATGACCTCGCCGACCCGGGACGGGCGGATGCCTGACGTCCGCGCCAGCGCCAGCAGGTGGTGGTAGGCGCTCCGAGACGGGTGGACCGCTCGCGGGTCGAGCAGTCCGCCGGCCTCGCGCAGCGGCGCCCGGTGTGTGCGGGGCGGGCGACCGTTGACCATGACCGAACCACTGGTCGGCTCGTCCAGGCCGAGGATCATCCGCATGGTGGTGCTCTTCCCGGCGCCGTTCGGGCCGAGAAAGCCGGTGACCTCGCCGGGCCGGACGGTGAACGTCAGGTCCGATACGGCGGTCGTGTGTCCGTAGCGTTTCGTCAGTGCGTGTATCTCGATCATGAGTCTCACGCTGCCAGCCGCGTCGCGCCGTGTCGCTGGGGTGCCCGGCCTGCCGAAGGTGCGGATTTCCCCACCCTGGCGGCAGGACAGCCCGATGGTCGCCGGCTGGTGGCCCTTGTACGGTGACGTCATGACCACGGCAGATCTGCCCGCACGCCGGGTGCGGAACGCGGTTAGCGCGCTATGGTCGCGGGCGGCCTGGCGGGCCACGGGGAACGCCATGGCGGCGTTTCTGGTCGGGGCGGTCGGCGTCATACTGCTTGGCGGGCTCGCCGTGGTGTGGGGCGCCACGGTTGAGTCGCTGGTGAACTGGCCGGTCGGCAGCCGGGGGCACATCGTCCTGTATTCGGCAGTGGTTTTGGTCGGCCCAGTGCTTGCGCTGTGGGCGGTTCAGGGGCTCACTGCGCTGCAGCGGTCACGGCTCCGCGCCACGCTCGGCCTGGACATCCCGGCTGACCCGCGGACGGCCGAGCGCAGGCCGTGGCCGGTCGGACCGTGGCTTGCCGCGGCGACCTGGCGGCAGCTCGGATTCCACCTGCTCGCGATCGGCACCGGCGTCGTCGGCGGCGGGGTGGTAGCTGCCTGCTGGCTGGCTCCGGCGGTCGCGATCGGCTACGTCGCGGCGGCCCGGCCGAGCCCGGCCGCGGGATCGGCCGCCTGCATCGCGTCGGCTGGGTTGCTGCTCGCCGCGCCCTGGCTGGCCGCATGGCTCACCAGGGCGGACCGCGAGCTGGCCAGGGCGCTGCTCGGGCGCAGCCACGGCGAGGAACTCGCGCTGCGGCTCGAGTCGATGGCCCGCAGCCGGGCTGACGTCGTCGCCGCGGCCGACGCCGAGCGCCGGCGGATCGAGCGCGACCTGCACGACGGCGCGCAGCAGCGGCTGGTCTCCCTGGCCATGAACCTCGGAATGGCCAGGGAGCGCTTGGTTGACGCGCCGGATCCGGCCAGGCAGGCCATTGCCGACGCTCACGACGAGGCCGTGCTGGCGCTGTCAGAGCTGCGCGAGTTCATCCGCGGGCTGTATCCGGCCGTCCTCGGCGATCGCGGCCTTGGCGCGGCCCTGTCCGGCCTGGCCGGTCGCGCCCCGCTGCCGGTGCGGCTGCGGGTGGACATGGCGCGGCCCGCCTCGGCCAGCGTCGAGGCCGTGGCCTACTTCATCGTCTCCGAGGCGCTCACCAACGTCGCGAAGCACGCCAAGGCGACCAGGGCCGAGGTGACAGGTCTCGCGGACCGGTGACGTGCTCTGCATTACCGTCACCGACGACGGGTCGGGCGGCGCCGTTGCCCCGTTCGGCGACGACACCGGGACCGGCACCGGCCTGCGCGGGCTCGCGCAACGGGCCGCGTCGGTGGACGGCACGCTGACCATCGACAGCCCGCTGGGCGGGCCGACCGTCATCACCGCGGAGCTGCCATGCGAATCGTGATCGCCGAGGACTCGGTGCTGCTGAGGGACGGCCTGACCAGGCTGCTCACCGACGGGGGATTCGAGGTGGTCGCCGCCGTGCCGGATGCCGAGCAGCTGCTCAGGTCCGTCGCCGAGCACCAGCCAGAGCTGGCCATCATGGATGTCCGGATGCCGCCGACGTATACGGACGAGGGCATCAGGGCCGCGCTGGTCATCCGCCGTCAGTTCCCGGCGGTGGCGTTGCTCGTGCTGTCCCAGTATGTCGAGGAGAGCTATGCCACCGACCTGCTGTCCGTGGCCACGAGTTCGGTCGGCTACCTGCTGAAGGACCGCGTGGCGCAGGTCGGCGATTTCCTCGACGCGGTGCGCCGGGTGGCGGCCGGCGGTACGGCACTGGACCCGGAGGTGGTCGCGCAACTGCTCGTCCGCAGGCGCGACGACCCGATAGACCGGCTCACGCCCAGGGAGCTTCAGGTGCTGCAGCTGATGGCCGAGGGCAAGTCGAACAGCGGAATCGTCGCGGCGCTGAAGGTCAGCCCCAGCGCGGTCGAGAAGTACGTCACGAACATCTTCGCCAAGCTCGACCTGCCGCCAACCGGCATCGACCACCGCCGGGTCCTGGCCGTGCTCAGGTATCTCGGCACGTGAGTGGGGCGCTTGATTTGTTCTTAGCTAAATAGCTAAGATGCTCAGGTGAGCGACGACGCAGGGGTATTCAAAGCACTGGCCGACCCGACCCGCAGGCAGATCCTGCAGGACCTCAGGGCCGGCGAGCTCGCGGCAGGAGAGATCGCCGGGCGGTTCACGATCAGCGCCCCGTCGATCTCCAGGCACCTGAGCGTGCTCAAGGCCGCCGGGCTGGTGACCGAGCGCCGCGCCGCAAACCGCATCCTTTACGCCCTCGTGGAGGAAAGGCTCGCCGTCTGCGTCGGGAATTTCCTGTCCGCGGTCTGCCCGGAGCAAATCGTGCTTCGCCAGCGGCGCGGCCGCGGACCCGGTGCGGCCAACGAGCGAAGCCGGGGACGGCCCGGCATGATGGCCGGGACGGTCGACTGCACGATCCAGCGCCGATTGCTGGTCAATTACCGGATCGAGCCCGAGTTCGTGGCGCCGCTGCTGCCTGCGCCGTTCCGCCCTCAGCTCGTGTCCGGGCAGGCTGTCGGCGGTGTGTGCTTTATCCGGCTCGGCCGGTTCCGGCTTGGCCACCTCGTGCCAGTGCCCGGGCTCACCACCGAGAATGCCGCCCACCGCTTCGCGGTCGAATGGGGCGACCCTCGCCAGCCGCTGGTCGGGGTGTACGTCCCCCGGCGGGACACCAACTCGAGGTTCACCTCAATCGCCGGCGGCAAGGTCTTCCCCGGCTCCTATCAGCTCGCTCGGTTCGAGGTCGATGAGCACGGAGGCGAGGTGCATATCGACGTCGCGGCCAGGGACGGCGGCACGAGGCTCGCCGTCGCGACCACACCCGCCGACGATCTCGCCAGCGAGCTGTTCGGATCCCTCCAGGACGCCGTCGACTTCTTCCGCCGTGGCGCCCTCGGCTTCTCCCCGGCCGCGGGTACCGGCTATCTGGAGGGAGTGCGCCTGCACAGCGCGAACTGGGCCGCGCAGCCCATGTCGGTCAAGTATTTCAGCTCCAGCCTCTTCGACGACCCGGCGATGTTCCCGCCGGGGACCTGCCTGCTCGACAGCGCCCTGGTGATGCGCAACCTGCCCGTGCGCTGGGTCGGCGGTGTCCCTTTTTCTTGCGTTTAGCCTCCCGTGGGCCCCTGCATTCATTATGTTCTCCAGGACAGGCGTTCCCCGCGCCACCTGATGCCAGCGACAGTCAGCTCGCCGGGCGGACGCGAAGGTGCTCGGACTGGAGGGCAATGCCCGCACCATCCCGACATGCCAAGCCCAAGTCCCGCGCCAGCAAGCTCGGGCCGGTGGCAGCAGCCGCAGCGACGCTCGCAGGCGTGGCTGCGGCGTTCGTGTTCCTGTCTGGCGGCCCGGCGGATGCAGGCTCGTCCCATCAAGCCTCGGCGCTAGCGTCGGTGAACA
This sequence comes from uncultured Actinomycetota bacterium, assembly GCA_963720595.1. GTDB lineage: Bacteria > Actinomycetota > Actinomycetes > Streptosporangiales > Streptosporangiaceae > Chersky-822. Next base: position 1,243,396 of record CAVRFY010000003.1, read on the forward strand.
GGCAGTCAGGCCGGGCGGACAACCGGGCGGCCGGCGCCATTCACCGCGCCTCGTCCGTCGCCCAGGCGCGCATGGCCGCCCAGCGCGCGCGCGCCGCCAGGCGCCGACACCTGGCTGCGCTCGCCGCGGCCCGGCGCGCGCAGCAGAATCCGGCGCCGACCCAGACACCGCCGCCGCAGTCGGGCGGAGACGCGGCGCACTCCGCGCTCGGCATCTGCATCCGCAACGCCGAGGAAGGCGGCAGCTATGCCTGGGGACCCGGCAACGGCGGCGGCGCCTACCAGTTCCTGCTCGGCACCTGGGAAAGGTATGGCGGCGCGGCCAGCGCGTTCGGTGTCGCCGGGCCGTCCTACCAGGACCAGATCTTCGATAATGCGATCGCGGCGGGCGGCGCGTCGAACTGGACGAACTACGACGGCTGCTGACGGCCTGCGGCGTCGACGATGCGGACGCCGGGGAGGATCTCGGCGTCATGGTCGAACGGCGCAGGCGGACGCCGCCGCGTTCGGCGGCGGTGCTAAGCGTGCCCGATGATGTCGCAGACGTCGACGCTGATGAATGTGGCCGGCGCATCGGGCATGTCCCGCAGCATGCTGAAGGTCGCCTCCGCCGCCCGAGCATCCTCTTCGGTGCCGAAGAGCCAGAAGGAATGCTGGATGATCTCATCCGTGCCGCTTCGCGCCCAGTAGCCGCCCGCTGAGCCTGCCATGCTCCGCACCATCGCGACGCCGTGCTCGCCGACCATCGCGAGCGTCTCGTCCGCGTGGTCCGGCTTTATGCTTACTCGTCCGATTACGGCGTACATTGGTTTGTCCCTTCCCGCTGTATGAAGCCACGGTCGCAGCAGGGCCGAGCCCGGAGCATCGGTGAACTCACCTATATCCGGCAGCCGGGTGGTCCTGGTGGAGGGAGGACCATGGCCATCTCTCACCATGATCGGCCGAATCGGCGAGGTCCATGACTGGCTCCTCCAGCACTTCTAGGAGGACGTAGCTGGCTAAAGCTCATCTGGCGCTTCGGACCGCCAGCGCGGCGGCTTCGGTACGTCCGCGCAGGCCGAGCTTGGAGAGAATCCGCGCCACGTGGTGTTCCACCGTCTTGCGCGAGAGAAACAGCCGCCCGGCGATCTCGGGGTTCGACAGACCTTCCCCGAGCAGGGCGAGAACCTCCTGCTCACGCTTGGTCAACCGCCCGAGGTTCTTCGGCCCTGTCCTAGCCGCCCTGACGCCAAGATCCCGCATCAGCGCGGCGGCGGCATCCGCATCGCGGCCCGCTCCCAGGTCCTCGAACACAGAAAGCGCCGCGCGAGCCTCGGCTCCGGCCACCTCGCGGTCGTTCGCGCTGAGCACCTGGGCGAGCAGCAGCCGGGTCTGCGCCGTCCGGTAGGGAATCCCGGCATGGATGAATGCCGCGAGCGCTGTCTCGAGGTGCGCGCACGCTGCCTGGACGTCCGACGAGGCCAGCGCGTGCCCGAGCAGACGCTCGCCGTGCGCGACCATCAGGTCGCAGTTGCTGACGGCGCCGAGCGCGACCAGGGCGCGCCCTCGCTCGATCGCCGCGCCGCTATCGAGCAGCGCGATCTCCGCCTCGCCGAGCAGTTCGACCGCCGCCGCGGTGTCAAGCCGGTTCGGGCTCGTCGCGGCAAGGCGCCGCCGCAAGACAGCGGCAGCGGCCGATGGCTCGCCCTTCTGCAAATGCAGCGAGGCGGCCGCGGCGGCCGCTTCCTCGCGGCCCTCGACGCCCCGGAGCGCTCTGGCCGCATCCTCAAGCCTTCCCTGCGCGAGCCTGAGCTCGGCGAGCGTCCCGGATGCGAACGCATGCGGAGCGGGGAAGACGCCCCTGGACATCGCGATCGCCTCGATAAGCAACGCCTCGGCGGCGTCCCAGTCACCGTTCTCGAACAAGACCCGCCCGTAATAGGTGCGGCATTCGGCATAAAGGAACGGGCACCCGTACCTGTCGATGAAGCTCTCCAGCGACTGCACCCACTGCGTCGCGCGCTCAAGGTCGAAGCAGCTGCCGCAGACGACCATGGTCATGCAGCTCAGCTGCGCGACCGTCAGCGGATCACCGCCCTCGCCGCCGATCACGCCGGCCATCGCCTCATCGAGCAGCAACATGCCTTCCTCGATCCGGCCCTGCTGAACCAGCGCCTGCCCGACGGCGTGCATGGCCATCAGCTCGAGACCCGGATTGCCGTTCGCGCGTCCGATATCGGCCGCCTGGCGCGCGAGCGCCTCGCTCTGCACCGGATCGTCGGTCACATAGGCGGTGGCACCGAGCAGCTCGCCGCGAAGCTCAGGAACCTCGCCGTCGATGATCCGTGCCGCACGCGCCAGCCAGCCGCGCGCCGCGGCCGTGTTTCCGAGGTACCCCTTGTTGAACCCCACCAGCGACAGGGCCGCGCCCGCTGCGGGGCCAGGATCGCGCCGGAGCCTGAATCCGGCGTACGCCTTCTCGCACTGGGCGATCGTGCCTGCGATGTCGCCAAGCCAGAACAGCGCCGTCGCCAGGCCGAAGTGCGCCTCGGGCGCCTCGCCGACCTCGAGGGCAGCGCAGAACGCATCGCGCGCGCCGCCCCAGTTTCCGCCGGCCATGGCCCCGAACCCGGCACCGACCAGGCCATCGACGGCCCCTGATCCGGCGTCCTGGCGTTCGCTCATACCTGCATCGTCCCAGAATCACGACCGAGGTGGCTCGCGACTAGGCGGGCCGCCGCTGCGCTGATGATCGCGGCAAGGACCGTGACCAGCCGCGACAACAGGACTGCGCGACCGATGTCGGCCGCGGCGGGCGCGCGGCCCTCGCCGAGCGGCCCGCGCTGCTCAGCATGGCCGTTGTAGACATTGACCCCGCCCAGCCGGACGCCGAGGGCCCCGGCGAACGCGGCTTCGCAGCGCCCGGCATTAGGGCTCGGATGCGCCCCGCCGTCACGTCGCACCGTCGCCAGCGCCCTCCGCGGGCTGCCGGCGACGGACCGCGCCAGCGCCACGGCAAGCAGGGCCGTGACCCGGGCAGGCACCCAGTTGGCCCCGTCGTCCAGCCGGGCAGCCGCCCAGCCGAACCGCGTGTACCGCGGGCTGCGGTGCCCGACCATCGCGTCCAAGGTGTTGATCGCACGGTAGGCCAGCAGGCCAGGTATCCCCCAGGCCGCGCCCCACAGCAGCGGTGCGACCACGGCGTCGCTGGTGTTCTCCGCGACGGATTCCACCGTGGCGCGGGCCATCGCCGCGGCATCTAGCTGTTCAGGGTCCCGCCCGCACAGGGCGGGCAGCCGGACGCGGGCTGCGGCGAGGTCGCCCCTATCTAGTGCCTCGGCGAGCGCGATGGCGTGCCTCGACAGGCTGGCCCCGCCCAGGACCGTCCAGGTGGCCACCGCCGTGATGCCCGCAGCGCGGACCGGGCCTCGACCGACCGCTCGCTGCAAAGCACTGCCGGCGGCGGCCACCGGGACCACGCAGGTGGCCGTGAAGATGGCACCCCGGATCCGGGACGGTGCCCAGAGCCGGCGTTCGACCCGGGAGGCAAGTGCGCCGAAGCCTGCCACCGGATGGGCGACACGCGGATCACCGAGGAGGGCGTCGAGCACCACTCCCAGCAGTAGTCCGGACGCCAGCCAGGACGCGCGCCAAGGCCACCGTCGCCTCAGCCGCGGAGCCGGCCTCGATCTCGACGTAAGCCTCGCTGTCCGCACACCCAACCATATAGGCGCCCGGCCCCGACCCCAGCGAGCCATCACCGCTCGTTAGAAGCTGGACTGCAGGAGCTGGCGGGATGCGGCGATGTGCTCTCGCATCGCCTGCTCGGCCTGCTCGGGATTGTGCTCTTCCAGTGCGGCCAGCAGCTTCGCGTGCGAGATCATCGTCGCGTGCCGGGCGGGCCGCGACGCCCAGTAGGAGCGCCAGAACCGCAGATTGTGCAGCAGCAGCAGGCCGGCCGCATCCTGGAGCAGCGGGTTCCGCACCATGTGCACGAGGAACGTGTGGATCTCGTGGTCGTCGCGAAGGTACGCCTCGGGATCGGTGTCTGCCCTGGCCCTGTCGGCAGCCTCGACCAGCAGGCGCAGCGCCGCCAGATCGTCCGGCAGGGCGCGGCGCGCGGCGATGTGCGCTACCCCGCACTCGATCGCCTCCCTGGCGTCGAATATGTCCAGCGTGTCATCGAGGCTGATCGCGGTCACCAGGGTGCTGCGGCGCGGGTGCACGGTGATGAACCGGTCAGAGGTCAGCCGTGCGATCGCCTCGCGGACCGGCATCCGGCCGAGTTCCAGTTTCGCGGCCAGCTCCTGCTCATTGACGACGCTGCCGGGCGGCAGCCGGAGGTCGAGGATCATCTCGCGAAGCTGCTCGTAGGCGATGTCGCTGGCCCGCGGCCGAGCCATCTCCAACGCTGCCCCCTTCACAGGTAATGGCAGGAGATCCCGCCGTCGAGGACTATGACCTGCCCGGTTAGCCAGGCAGCCGCATCGGAGGCCAGGAAGCAGGCTAGCCCGGCCGCGTCCTCGGGGGTCCCGAACCGGCCGAGCGGGATCCGGTCCAGGCGCAGCTGGCGCGCGGCCGGGTCGGGGAAGAACCGCTCGACGTGCGGGGTGGCAATCGGGCCTGGAGCCAGGGCATTTACCCGAATCTGACGCGGCCCGAGCTGAACTGCCATCGATCTGGTGAGGGACCAGATCGCGCCCTTGCTGGCCGCGTAGCCGTCCTGCGGGCTGCTGCAGCCCATCACGGCGAGAAACGAGCTCATGTTGACGATGGCCCCGCCGCCTGCGCGTTCCAGGTGCGGGATCGCGTACTTGCTGAACAGCACGGTGCCGTGCAAGTTAATGCCGGTGATGGTCCGCCATAGGTCAAGGTCGGCGTCGGTCACCGCGCCATCCTGGTGCGGCATGATCCCGGCATTGTTGAAGAGCGTGTCCAGGCCGCCTAGCTCCTCCGCCGCGGCGGCGACCGCGTCCTTGGCGTCAGGCTCGGAGCTGACGTCGGCGGTGATCGCGATGGCGGTGCCGCCCAGCGCGCCGATCAGCCGGGTGGTCTCCTCGGCCTTGTCAGCGGCGATGTCTACCACAGCCACGCGGGCCCCTGCCGCGGCCAGCGCCAGGCTGCTCGCCCGGCCGATCGCGCCTCCGCCGCCAGTGACGATCGCCCTCTTGCCCGCCAGCCCGGTCATCGGCCCGCCGCCCTTTCGTTGCTCATCTGGCCAGGGGGCCGGTCGCGGTCATGATGGCCTTTCCGCTCAGAACTTGTAGAAGTGGTTACGGATTTCGAAGTCGGTGTCCTGTGCGGCGAACGCCTGCTCCTCCGACCGGCGGACCGCCAGGTAGCACCGGGCCAGCAGGTCGCCCATGCTGGTGGTGAGGAACTTGTCCCGCTCCAGTTCGTCGAGCGCTTCCGCCATCTTGGCCGGAAGTGGTCTGGCCCTGCACCGCTCCAGCTCGGCATCGGACAGCCTGGCCGGGTCGTGCTCGGCCGGGTCGCCGGGCTCCAGCTGCCTGGCCACGCCGTCCAGGCCGCAGGCGATCAGCGCGCCCAGGGACAGGTAGGGGTTCGCGCTGCCGTCGGAGGTCTTGAACTCGATGTTGTAGCTCTGTTCCTCGCGGTTGTAGAACGGCGATGAAACCCGGAGCGCGGCCTCCTTGTTGTCGAAGCCCCAGGCGGTGGTGGCCGACGCCCAGGCACCCGGCTGCAGACGGCGATAGGAGTTGTAGCTCGGCGTGGTCAGCGCCGCCAGCGCCGGCAGATGATCCGCCACCCCGGCGATGAAGTGCCGGCCTGTCCTCGACAGCCCGCGGTCCGCCTGCGGGTCATAGAGCAGGTTGCGCTGGCCATCGGCGTCCCAGAGGCTGAAGTGCACGTGCGCGCCGCTGCCGATCTGATCCGGGTAAGGCTTGGGGGCGAACGACGCCAGCAGCCCGTGCTGCCAGGCCACGCCGCGTACCGTGTCCCTGAACTTCATCTGATGGTCGGCGGCGCGAAGCGCGTCGGTGTGCCTGATGGCGATCTCACGCTGTCCCGCACCGAACTCGTTGATTGCCTGCTCGACGGACATCCCCTGGGCCTCGAGCGCATCTACCGTCTGCACCATGAGGGCCGCGTCCACGTCGTGGCCGATGGCGCTGTAGACCGGAGCATGACACGGGGCATCGACCGGGATGAACTGCCCGTCCTCCTCCCTGGCCAGGTAATACTCGTTTTCGAAGGTGGCCTGCACGCTGATCCCGGTCGCCGCGGCCCTGGTGATCATGTCCTTGAGGTAGGACCGCGTGCATGCCCCCCAGTTTCGCCTGTCATGGTCGAGCTGGTCACACAGCACGCTGGCGCTGGCCGGCGCCCACGGCAGCACGGTGAAGGTGGCCGGATCGGGTACCAGCCGGACCTCGCCGACCGGCTCCATCCCCTCGATGTGGATCAGCTGCTCCAGCAGGTTGATCGACATCTGCGCCCGGGTCAGGCCGACACCCTCGACCAGCTTGTGAGCGAGCTGCGCCACGTGCACGGACTTGGCCCGCGCCACTCCGCTGACATCGCAGTACTCGAAACGGATCAGCTTCACGCCGGACTGGCGTGCCGCCGCGAGCACTTCTCGGTTGTTCATCATCGGTCCTTCCGCTCCGCGGCCTGGCGCCTCAGAGCATCACGTCCCCGCCGTTCGGGCCCAGCGTCTGCCCCGCGTAATAACTGCCGTCCTCCGATGCCAGCAAGACGGCTGTCGGCGTGACCTCGGCTACGGTGCCGAACCGCCCCATCGGCAGCTCGGCGAGCTTGGCGCTTCGCCATTCGTCGGTCTCACCGTCGAGCAGCGGGGTCAGGATCGGCCCGGGGGCGATCGCGTTGACCAGCACGCCGGACCCGGAGACCTCGCGTGCCAGCGCCTTGGTCAGGCCGATCACGCCTGCCTTGCTGGCACAGTAATGTGCGACCTCGGTGCCGCCGATCTGGCCTAGCTGAGAGGCGATGTTGATGACCCGGCCGGAGCCTCGTTCGAGCATCTGCCCGATCAGCATCCTGGTGCACAGGAAGGTGCCGCGAAGGTTCACTCCGACCACCCGGTCCCAGTCGGCTACGGGCATGTCAGCGAGCAGTGACTGGGTGAAAATGCCGGCGTTGTTGACGAGGATGTCCACCCGCCCGAAATGGCCGAGCACCATGCTGGCCATGGCGCTGACGTCTGCTTCGTTGCTCACGTCGCAGTGAACGAACAGCGCCCTGCGGCCCAGGGCAGCGATATCACCAAGGACGCTTGCCGCCTGCTCCTGCGCGACAACGTCCACGACCGCGATGTCCGCACCCTCCGCCGCGAACGCCGCGGCGATCCCGTGCCCGATGCCCGAGGCCGCTCCGGTCACGACCGCGATCTTGCCCGTCAGCTTGCCCATGCCTAGCCTCCCTGCCACGCGCCTGCCGCGGCGCGTGGTGTCGCCGCGGCCCACGAGTTCTCGATTTTCTCGGCGCTGGCCAAGTCGAACCTGTGCCGCATCAGCAGCATCGACGCCGCATGCTGCTCGGGGTCGTCGCTCGCGACGCAGTCCTCGGCGACGACCACGTAGTGATCGCAGAACATGGCGTCGCGCGCGGTGGAGTCCACGCAGCCTTCGGTGGTGCAGCCGCCGATGACGACAGTCTCGATCCGGTTACTGCGCAGCAGCAGCTCGAGGTTGGTGCCCCAGAACGCGCTGGACCGGTACTTGGGCACCACCAGCTCGTTCGGCAGCGGCCGAAGCTCGGGCACGAATTCATGCCCCGGCGTGCCAGGCAGGGTGTAGCGCAGCGGCGGCGCGTCGCGCCGCGCCGCCCGGTGCATCCGGAGGTTGAACCGGATCTGCGCCGGCGAGTCGCTCATCCGGTCCGGCAGGGCCGTGTTCTGGATATGGATAACCAGGACACCGTGCCGCCGTGCCGCCGCCAGCAGGCCGGCCAGCCGCGGCCGCATGCCGGCGTACATCGACAGGTCGATGCCCAGCCGGGCGAACGCGCCGCCGGCAGCGACGAAATCCTGCTGCATGTCGATCAGCAGCAGGGCGGCATGCCGAGGGTCGACCAGCTCGTGCAGCTCGGTCCAGACCTCTTTGCCGTCGACGGCGATCAACGCTCTCCCTGGTCACGATCGAGAACTGCCTGGTGTGGTATCGATATAGTATTGAACTGATATATCAGTTGTCGATGCCGATCACCAGCGGATCGTCATGGTGGCGGACGTGCCGAGCTGACGTAGGGAGCGGGTGGCGTGGCCAGTGGCAACGCGGCCAGTTGCATCAGCAGCAGCAAGTTGTCATCGGCGGCAGTGCGGTTCATCCGCAGTCTCCCGCAGCGCGTGCAGCGGTGAATCAGCATCCACCGGCGCTCGCCGCGGACGGTGACCGCGATCGGCTCCATGCCGCCCGGGCACCCGGCCTTACGGTCACCGGGGACGTTGCGATCAAGGTGCCTGGACCACAGGCAGCTGGGGCAGTGGTTGCGGTGCGAGGTGCCGGGAGCGTCCAGCGAGACGTCTACGCCGCAATGGTCACACTGAAACGAGCGAGGAAACGACAATTCTGACGGCCTTTCACAGCGGGGTTAAGGAACTGGGCAGACATTTCGCCTCCTCTCGAGCTCACCGAGTGACCCGGCCAGCGCGGGCACGCTGGCAGCGACCACCATCGTCGGCGGTGCCTCGCTGGCCGTCAAGCAAATAAACACGTCAGGGTGTCGTGTGGAAGAGAGCGGCGCCGTTGGCGTGGAATGCGGCTAGGTACAGGTCACGGCGGTTCGGTGCGATAGCTACCTGGTAGGCGCCCTCGACGGCCCTGGCCTTCTGGCAGGTCCCGGGGCCGTCCTCACTGGAACCGTCTCCGGTCACGCAGCCGAGCTTGCCGCTCAGTTGCGTCAGCCCCCCGGTCACCTTGTTGACATGGAAGATGACCAGACCTTCGCCGAACTCCGCGTAGTACAACGTCGACCCGTTCGCCGCCAGGATTCCGGCGTAGCCCTGGCTTATTGCCCTCCCGTTGCGGCAGTGCTGACTGGTGTCGCCCGTCAACCCGGTCCCGCTGAAACATCCGGCCGGACCCGGTCGCTGGGAAAGCAATCCGGTCCTGAGGTTCCGGTTCAAGATCGCGATCGGTGCCGGAGACTCGAAGGCATTGGTGTAGATGAACGCGGTGTCCGCCGACAGCACTGCCCGCTCGACATCGAGTAGCCCGCGGCCGTTCACGCAGGTACTCGGTCCGAGCGGGCTCGAGCCGCCGTCGCTGACGCAGGCTCCTCTTCCCTTGAGCGGTACGAGTCCGCCCTGGGAATCACGCCTGAACGCTTGGACGAGATTGTCGCGGTTGTCTGGCACGTACACGAACAGGTTGCCCGGCGTGGCGACGTCCCACGGGCTGCCGATGTTCGGCATCGCCCGGCATACCTGCGTGGCACCACTCTCGTGCGTGGTTCCGTTGGAGGTGATGCAGCCTTCCTTGCCTGCGAGCTGGCTCAGCGCCCCGGTGGTGGCGTTGCGCCGGAAGATCGCGATGCCGCCCACCGGCTGGCCGTCGTAGTTGGACGCGTAGAGGAACTTCTGGTCCGGCGAGATATGCACGTTGGAGACGGTGTCGACCTCGCGGGCGGCAGCGCAGGTGTGCGGCCCCGCGTTGCTTGAGCCATCGGCCGTCACGCAGCCGAGCGTGCCCGGTAGCTGGTGCAGTGTCCCGCTCTTGATGTTGCGGCTGAAGATCGCGATGCCGCCGACGCTGTGGTTGGGCGCCTGTACATACTGAGACGCCGCATACAGGAAACGTCCGTCAGCGGAGATGACCAGCGACGTGGCGTCCCCGGTATCGAGATTGCGTGCCTTCGTGCAGGTGCCAGGGCCCGCCTCGCTGGCGCCTGTGCGCGACAGGCACCCGGCCTTGCCGGATAGCTGAGTCAGTGCACCGGTATTCGGATTGCGCCTCAGCACCGACAAGACGGGCACGATCGGAGAGCCGCCGAACAGCCCGTATCCGGTGAGGTAGGCGGACCGTCCATCTGGGCTGATCACGATCGTGGTGGAACCGATGCCGCCGCGGATGTTGCGGCACGTGCCGGGGCCCGCGGCGCTCGAGCCGTCCGCTGTGTAGCAGCCATTCAGGCCAGTCACCTGATGGACTGATCCGGGCACTGCGGAAGGCACGGCCGTGGCAAACGCGAAACCAGACGCTATGGTCAGCCCCGTAGTAGCGGCAACGGCAACGAGGACGGTCCGGCGAATCGCGACACGACAGGCAGCCATTGGCCGATCATGACAGGCCCGTGCAGAAGGCGGCAAGATCGCGCGCGGTGTCACGGCTGATCTCCGGGCAGGCGATCGTGAAGATCTCGGTACCGTGCATGGTGCCCATCACCTGCCTGGCCCGTGCGGCGACACCGGCCTTGAGCAGCAGGCGGTAGAAGTTGAGGCCCTCATCCCGCAGCGGATCGCACTCGTTGACGCTGATCACGGTGGGCGGGAAGCCCTGTACGTCCTCGACCGTCGCGAACGACGGCCAGGCGAGCGGGTTGCGATCGTTGAAGGCTTCGATCCCGTAGCCGATGGAACCGTGGTTGTTGTGCAAGTCGAGCAAGATCCCGTTGTTCTCGGTGGACGAGGGACATTCCTCGGTTGGCCACTGACCGGCGATATACGGGCACAGCGCATACAAGCCCTTGATGAGGCCGAGGTCACCGTCTTGCTGCAGCTTCAGGCCGGTAGCCAGGGTCAGGTTGCCGCCGCCGCTTTCGCCAGCCACGATGATGCGCGCCGGGTCGATGCCCAGGTGCGCGGCGTTGGCAGCGACCCACTTCAGGCCGGAGACGCAGTCGTTGAGCCCTGCCGGGAACGGCGCCACCTCGGCCACCGAGGACGGCGTCACGCAGTTGCGGAAATCGACCATCACCACCGCGACGCCATTGGCCGCGATGAGCTTGCCCCACCCCCGGTACATCCCGTCATAGCACGATAGCGAGGCCATGCCGCCGCCGTGAATGTAGTAGACGCAAGCCAGCGTCTCATCGCTGTCGGGACGGATGACCTGCAGATTGATCGTGTTGCCGTCGGGCTGAGAGGCGGCCTTCTCCGAGTGCACGCGCAATCCGGCGGACGGCGCCGCCTCCTCGGTGTCGCACAACTCCATGAACCCGCGGAACTGTTCGGCCTCCTGGCGCGCCGCCTCAGAGTTGGCCCCGGCGAGCAACTCCTCGCGGCTGCCGACATCGCCCGAGGCTTCCAGCGTCAGGGCGGCCAGAATCGCCTTGATCCTCGGATCCAGCCTGCTGTCGCCTGCGATGTCGTACGCCATGACCTGGTCCTCCTCGCTCGGGCCGAACGGCAAGCAGTGCGACCCCGAGGCGAGCTTCCGCGCGGGGCCAGCCATGCTGTTATCTGGACATTAGATGTGTACTGCTAGAAAGTCATCACCCGATTGCGGTCGGAGGCGCTGACCCTGAACGGCAGATCGATGTGGGCGTGGATAGGGATCGCGGTCGGCCTGGTCGGGCCGGTGGCGTGTGCCGGCCAGGCGTCGCCTGGGACGCCGTCGCCGAGCGTCGCGCCGGCTGTCCCGAAGGTCGCCTTTGCGAATATCGGTGGTTACCGGCTCGCTGACGAGTGCGCGGGACCACAGGTTCCGCGGGCGGTGACGGTGATCCTGGAGGCCGGGTATACCGCTTCCGGCATTGACACCTATGGCGGGGTGATCCTCCCCGGCCTGGCGCGCCGCGTCCGGGTGTGCACCTACGACCGCGCGGGTGATGGTCTCAGCGACCCGCGCCCGGCCTCGGTTCGGCGGCTCACTGGCGCTACCCAGGCCAGGGAGCTGCATGCCCTGCTGCGGGCTATTCACGCCCGCCCGCCGTTCGTCCTGGTCGGCCATTCCTATGGCGGCATAGTCAACCGGGAGTTCGCGGCGCTCTACCGCGGCCAGGTGGCGGGCATGATCCTGATCGATGCATCGAGCGAGCCCGAGATTCCCGTCTACGACCGGCTGCACGCGGGGCCGTGGATCGACGGAACCGTGCGGCCTGCCCCCAACCAGCGCATCGACATTCACGCCACCGTTCGCCAGCTCGGACGATCGGCGGACCTCGGCGCGATTCCGCTGGTCGTCATCACCGCTGGCATACTGCAAGACCGCTGGCTCAGGACCACGCCACAGCTTGAGGCCAGGGCGCAGACGCGCCTCGCGTCATTGTCGACCGATTCGATCCACGTCGTCGACAGCGGTATCGGCCATTTCATACCCGAACGCGACCCGCAGATCGTCATCACCGCAACGCTCGCCGTGGTCACGGCAGCAGCACGCCACCGGCCGCTGGGCGCCTGTTCGGAGATCTTCCGCACTATCGGCACCGCCGACTGCCTTCGGCCGGGGCAACTCGGGCATCAGCGTACGTAAGCGGTGGCCAAGCTGTCCATGGACGTCACAAACGAACAAAAAGCCCGGCGGCCCACGAGCGGGCCGGTCGTGGCCTGCGCGGATGGTTAGCTGCGCCGAAGCCGCCGGCCGCGCCGCCGGCCGCGCCCGCCAGTGGGCCGATCACCATCATGACCACCGCCAGCACCACGAAGTCTGTGAGCAGCAGACCGCAGACAGCTCCGGCTACCGCGCCGGCGAAGATTCCCTGCCTGCCCCGCGCCACTCGCAGTTCCGCCGGATCCCCCGTACCTGGCACCAGCCAGGCCGCCGCCACGCCCGCGAGAGCGGCGGCCAGGAAGACAGTGGTAACCATGCCGAGGAACAGGATGCCGATATAACGGTCGGAGGAGTTGGCTAGTTGGTACGTGGCCAGGCCGGCAGCCAGGCTCGCGGCCAGGCCGCCGATGGCGCCGACGGCGAGGGAGGCGTTAGCTACCGGAGACCGCAGTGACGTCACGGCGAGGATCCCGGCGGCGTACACGATTCCGAGCGCCTGCAGGGGCACGGCGAAAAGTACGAGCAAACCCGCGATCACGGCCAGGAACCACTGCGCGCTGGGATCGGCATTGGGCCATCTGGCCTTGCCCACCGCTCGCGTCGCCAGTGCCGCGCCAACCAGCACGAGCGCGACAATCTCGCGCTGCACGCTGAACGGGCCAGGGCCATGCGAACCGAGGCCAAGGTGACTGTCCATCCGCACGACGGTTACGCCGAGGCCGCAGACCGCCGCACAACCCGCCAGCCGCACCAAACGCGCCGTGATGCTGCTGCCGACCGGGCCGAACCAGCCTCTCCGCCGGTCCACCCACGGCAGCACGACCAGCGCAGCCGCCACCACCAGGACCCGTACCCGGTCGGTCACGGTCTGGGGATCGGCTGCCGGAGAAGTGTGCCAGCTCAGCCAGATCACCCAGGCCGCGGCGGCTGCCACCGCCACGATTCCGAGCCAGTACCCGATCTTGCGCATCATCATGGCCTCCCGCACCTCCCGCACCTCTTGGGCCATTGTCGCCGCCCAGGTGGATAAGGAACGCTACCTAGGTAGATGTGGCCTTGTCTACCTAGGTAGCAAACTGGCATCGCCAGAGAGCGAGAACGCCGCATCCCGCCCGGCTGAGGAAGCCTCGGCCGCGTCGAGTGTGTATGGGTCAGCGTGTGGTCAGAGGTGGCAGCCGCCGGGGTAGGATTTGTCCCGCCCGGCGGTCACGTGCCAGTGACGGCGGCGATACCGGGCATCAGGATGGCATGGGCGCCTGCCCTCGGCCCTGGGAGTGGTGGATGGCAAGCCTGTCAGGTGCTTGGAGGACGACGGCCGGCCGCGGGGCCATGGCCGGCCTCTGCGGTATCGCGCTCACCGTAGCTGCGGGCTGCAGCGGCGCGAGCGCCGGCGGACACGGCGCGGGCAAGGCCGGGTCCAGCCACACCCCTGGCCCGGTGGCGGCGCCCGCAGTCCAGATCACGCCCGCGGCCGGGACCAAGGGTGTGCGGCCGAATGCGCCCATCCGCGTCCTGGCGTTGAGCGGCCACCTCGTCGATGTCACAGTGCGCGCGGGCGGGCGGGATGTCGCCGGCCGGATGAATTCCGGGGCGACCGAGTGGACGTCGCGGTGGGCGCTGACCCCTGGCGCCGCATACGTCGTGCAGGCGACCGCCGGGAACTCGGCTGGCAAGACCGTGACGGCGATGAGCAGGTTCCAGACGCTGCAGCCGAGCCAGACGTTCTCTGCCGCGCTGGACTGGACCCTGGCGGCCAACCAGGGCAAGCCTTACGGCGTCGGGCTGCCGATCATCCTGAACTTCAGCCAGCCGGTGCAGAACAAGGCGGCCGTGCGGAAGGCACTCGTCGTCAGCGCCCAGTATCCGGTGCCGGGCGCGTGGCGATGGATCACCGATGAGCAGATCGTCTACCGGGCCGACGGGTACTGGCCGCCGCACCAGACGGTGACGCTGCATGCGCACCTGGCCGGCGTGCGCGTGGCCCCCGGGGTCTACGGCACGAAGAACTTGAGCTACAAGTTCAGCATCGGCGTGGCCAGGATCAGCAGCGTCAACGTCAGGACGCACCACATGACCGTGCGAGTCGACGGGCAGGTCGTGCGGAGCTACGGCATCAGCGCGGGGGACGGCAGCGCCCTGGTTTACACCACCCCGAGCGGCACCGCCCTGACGATGGACAAGGCACAGTTGGTCATCATGACCAACCCGAATGTCCCGAAAGGCGCACCCGGGTGGTACCGGGAGCCGGTTCCGCTCGCGGTCCGGCTGACCAACTCGGGAATTTACCTGCACGAGACGCCCGGTGCGGAATGGTGCATCGGAGTGCAGAACTGCAGCCACGGGTGCATCAGGCAGTCGCCGGCCGAGGCGCAGTGGTTCTACAACACCAACCAGACGGCCGACGTGGTGCACGTGACAGGCACGAACCGCAGGATGGCCTTCGGCGACGGCTGGACCTTCTACCAGATGCCGTGGCACCAGTGGGCCAAGGGCAGCGCGATCAACTATGCGTCATATGCCACCTGGTCGGCTAATCCCGTCGGGCTCAGGTCCAGGGTCCGCGGCTAGCCAGGCGACCCCGCCAGGACGCTGTTTCTGGCTCGTGGTACCGGGCAGACCGGTGGGAACACACCGCCACCTACACCGGGGGAATTCATGCCTTACGTCAAAGTTGGCCAGGAGAACTCCGCCTCGATCAAGCTGCACTACGAGGACTACGGCTCCGGGCCGCCCGTCGTCCTGATCCACGGCTACCCGCTCAGCGGACGTGCGTGGGACAAGCAAGTCCCTGCCCTGCTGGATGACGGGCGGAGGGTGATCACCTACGACCGCCGCGGTTTCGGCCAATCGAGCCAGCCCGCCACCGGATACGACTTCGACACCTTCGCCGCGGACCTGAAAACGCTGCTCGAGACGCTCGACCTGCGCGACGTTACCCTGGTCGGTCACTCGATGGGCACCGGTGAGGTGACGCGCTATCTCGGTAGGTACGGTTCCGAGCGAGTCGCCAAGGGTGTCCTGATCTCCCCGATCCCGCCGTTCCTGCTGCAGACGCCCGATAACCCCGAAGGGCTGCCTGCCAGCCTGTTCGACGGGTTCATGCAGACGGCGCGGCAGGACACGCCGGCCTGGATGAAGGGGTTCCTGGACAACTTTTATAACTTCGACAAGTTCCGTGGCACGCTCGTCAGCGACCAGGCGTACCGGTCCAGCTGGAATCAGGCGACGTTCGCGTCAGCCATCGCCGCCGTGGCCTGCGTCCCGACGTGGGAGACCGATTTCCGCGCTGACCTGCCGAAGATCAACATCCCGATGCTGGTCATCCAGGGCGACGATGACCGCATCCTGCCGTACCCCAACACCGGCAAGCGGCTGCCCGGCATGATTAGTGACCTGCAGATGGTCGTGATCGAAGGCGGACCGCACGCCATCGCCTGGACCCACGACGACCAGGTCACCAGCGCCTTGCAGAAATTCCTGTCCTGACCAGAGCGCGCCACGCCTCCTGCGGCCAGTCCGCGTAGTCCTTCCGGTTCTTAGCGCCTGCTGGGACCATGTTGGCGGGCTAGGCACCGCAGAACTGGAAGGATGCCATGGGCGCGACCGGGAATGCGCCGCTGCGAATAGGGATGATCGGCAGCGGCTTCATGGCGCGGTTCCATCTGCAGGCCATGGTGGGCGTTCGTGACGCGGTGATCGGCGGCGTCTTCAGCCCTGTCCAGCAGCGCCGCGAGGATTTCTGCCGTCGCGTCGACGCAGCCGGCGTGGGCCCGTGCCGGGGCTTCGCGTCGGTCGAGGAGCTCGCAGGATCTGACGACATCGACGCGGTGTGGGTGGTCGGCCCGAACGACCAGCGCGTTGCCCACATGCGCGCCATAGCCGCCGTCGCGGGCGCGCGGCACCGGCCGCTGCTCGGGGTCGCATGTGAGAAGCCGCTTGGGCGCACGCTGGCTGAGGCACGCGAGCTGGTGCGGCTGGCCGAGCAGGCTGGCCTCAACCACGGCTACCTGGAGAACCAGGTGTTCGCTCCGAGCGTGCGCCGCGGCAAGGAGATCATCTGGCGGCGGGCAGCCGCGGCCAGCGGTCGTCCGTACCTCGCGCGTGCCTCCGAGGAACACAGCGGCCCGCACGCGCCGTGGTTCTGGCAGGCGGAGCGCCAGGGCGGCGGAGTGCTGCTCGACATGCTCTGCCACAGCTTCGAGGTCGCCCGATTCCTGCTTACCGAGCCAGGCCAGCCGCGCGATTCGCTGCGGCTCGAGTCGGCCAGCGGCACCGTTGCGTCTCTGAAATGGACCCAGCCGCGCTATATCGGCCAGCTGCGCCAGACCATGGGCGACGCGGTCGACTACGCAACCAGGCCGGCGGAAGACTTCGCCAGGGGGACGTTGACACTGCGAGACCAGCACGGAGCGGTGCTGCTGGTCGAAGCCAGCACCTCCTGGGTCTATGTCGGCCCAGGGCTGCGGATCCAGATCGAGCTGCTCGGACCTGAGTACGCGCTGGAGATCAGCACGCTCAGCACGGGATTGAAGGTCTTCTTGTCCCGCGAGGTAACGGGCCAGGCCGGCGAGGATCTGGTCGAGAAGCAGAATGCCGAGCAGGGCCTCATGCCGGTCGTCGAGGACGAGGCAACGCTCTACGGTTACGTTGCCGAGAACCGGCACATGGTGCAGGCATTCCTGAACGGCCGGGTACCAGAGGAAACCTTCCACGACGGCGCAGCGGTCCTCGAAGCCCTGATGGCGCTGTACCGATCCGCAGAAACCGGCCGCACCGTCACGCTGCCCGACGAGTCCCTCGCCAGCTTCGTCCCGGCCGCAGCCCGGTCGC
Source organism: uncultured Actinomycetota bacterium (assembly GCA_963720595.1). Taxonomy (GTDB): domain Bacteria; phylum Actinomycetota; class Actinomycetes; order Streptosporangiales; family Streptosporangiaceae; genus Chersky-822. The sequence goes on from CAVRFY010000003.1 coordinate 1,260,617, forward strand.
GGCACCAGGGCTGAGGCACCCTGCCGGTTATGGAGATCGCCCCGCCGGAGAACGCATCGCGATGACCGCTTCACCGGCCGGCCCGCCGCCCGTCGCCATCGTCGGTGGCGGCATCGGCGGCGTCGCCGCGGCTGCATTCCTGCAGCGCGCCGGCCTGCCGGCCGTCGTCTACGAGCAGGCTCCCGCGCTGACGCAGGTCGGTGCGGGTCTGGTGCTCGCACCCAACGCGGTGCGCCTCATCCGCCGCCTGGGCGTCATGGACCAACTGCTGGACCGCGCCGTCCCGCTCGATGTCGGATGGGAGTTCCGCCGGTGGGAAGACGGGCGGGTCCTGTCCGCTGAGGATCTCGCGGGCTCGTGCGAGCGGTTGTACGGCGAGCGCACGTATACCGTGCACCGGGCCGACCTGCTCAGCGCGATCGCCGCCGCCGTCCCGGCCGGGACAGTCCAGCTGGGCAGGCGCTGCGCCAGCGTCTCGGTCCGCGGCGATTCCGCGGTGCTGGCGTTCGCCGACGGCACCCGCGCCGAAGCCGATGTGGTCGTCGGGGCGGACGGGGTGCACTCCATGGTTCGCGGTCAAATGACCGATCCGTCGCCGGCCAGATACTCGGGGATCTGCGCGTTCCGGGCCGTCGTGCCGGCGGACCGTGCGCCCGAATTCGCACGCCGCCGCACCCAGACATTGTGGATCGGCCCCGGTCACCATCTGGTGCATTACCCGATCTCCGGTGGGGCCGAGGTCAACCTTGTGGCGTTCGCTCCGGCCGGCGACTTCACGGTCGAGTCCTGGAGCGCCACTACGACGGTGGACGAATTCCTGGCCGAGTTCGCCGGATGGGACAAGCGCCTGCAGGACCTCATCCGGCAGGCCGGCCCGCCCGGGCGGTGGGCACTGCTGGATCGTGACCCGCTCACGCGCTGGAGCCGCGGTCCGATCACCCTCCTGGGCGACGCCGCGCACCCGATGTTCCCCTTCTTTGCCCAAGGCGCCGCGCAGGCGATCGAGGATGCTGCCGTCCTGGCCCGCTGCCTCGCGGAGGACACGGGGGCGCCGGCGCGTGCGCTGCGGCGTTACGAGTCCGCCCGGATCGGACGTACCACGCGCCTCCAGCAGGTCAGCCACGCGCGCGCCCACGTCAACCACCTGCCGGACGGACCGGACCAGCATGCCAGGGACCAGTCGCTGGCCTGCGCAGACCCGCTCGTCGCGAGCGCGTGGATTTATGCGCACGACCCGGAGTCGGCAGATGCCGGTGCCGCAGTCTGACCAGGCTGCCGGGGACCCGTCTGCATGGTCAGGCGTGAAGTCAGGAACCCGGTCCGCTCGCCCCGGTCGCGTTCGCGGTAAAGGCGAGGCGGACCGCGGCCGGGTCGACGAACGGCGACGGGCCAGGCCAGGCCGCATCGCTCACCTCTGCCTCGATCAGGCTCGGGCGCGGTAGCTGGATCAGCGCGGCGCACAGCTGATCGTCATCCTGCACTCGCAGCCCGGCGATTCCGCCGAGGCTCTGGGCCACGTCCGCGAACCGCGGCGGCGAGCTGAGCGGCTGCCGTCCGGTAATGCTGTACGCATTGTCCGACAGCACGACGGCGATCAGGTTGGGCGGCCGGTACGCCGCCACCGACCACAGCGTGCTGGCGCCCATTAGCAGCTCGCCGTCCCCGAGCAGCGCGACGATCAGCCGGGCCGGCACCGCCTCGGCGACGCCCATCGCGGCCGCCAGCGCCGAGCCCATCGCGGCGCCGAGATAAAGGTGCGGGCCGTCATCCGAGGCGGACCGCAATGCCGAGGTTGCCGTACCGAGAGATGAAACGCACAGCGCGGCCGGCAGTGTTCGCACGATGGCGGCGGCGATATCAGCTGGTCTCACGGCCGCCGCCCAGCTCTGCCTCGAGCAATAGCGCCGCGCACTCACCCGCGTCATAAGCGAGCGTCAGCGCGCCGTCGGTCGCGCTCCGGACGTCCGCCGCAGATCGCAGCGAGAACGTCTGGATGCCCAGCGCGCCGAGCAGCGGCGCGGTGGCGCGGCCCATCGGTATCTGGCTCGGGTTGGCCTCACCGAGCGTGCCGCGCATCGACACCACCAGCGGGATGCCAAGGCGATAGGGCACTGCCAGGCTGCCTAGCGCGTTGATGGCATTGCCCAAGCCTGAGCTCTGCATCAGCACGACCGGGCGCCCGCCCGCGATCCGCTGACCCGCGGCATAGCCGACACACTCCTCTTCCCTGGTCAGCGAGCGCATCCGGACGCGGTGCCCAGCCAGAGCCCGCAGGATGCCCTGCAGCCGGGTGTCCGGCACATAGGCCGCCACCGTGACGCCGCGTGCCGCGAGGGCGTCGGCGATGACGCGCTGCCAGTCGACGCCGGGCCGATCGGGGGTGTCGTCGTGCCGCGCCTCGGCGTCGCCCATTGCCCCTCATCCGGTGGCCGCTGACCTCGCCGGTGCTCAGGGATTCCGTCCGATGCGCTGCCCCGGCTGCCCGCGCCCTCGGCTGCACCGAGATCTTGTGGGCTATGTCTAGTTTATGGGAATCCAGGGGGCCAGCGGGCCTCCGTGCTTGCTCGCGCCACCCAGGCTCGGTTATTCGGCATGGAGCGCGACCATGGTCCTGGATGCGGCCGCCCAGGTGGCGGGGCCGAGCGCACCGGCGATGGTGAGGGCCAGGCCGGCGAGGGCGAGCAGGGTGAGGCCGGCGGGAGTGTAGACGTGCACGAGGCTGCTGGGTGGAGTGCGAAGGACTGACGGCAGGAACGCCTGGTCGCTGGCGAGGGCGTGCATGACGGCGCTCTGCAAGGCCATTCCCGCGGGCAGCGCGATGACGGTCGCTGCGACGGCGGGGGCGATGGCCCAGCAAGTGACCATGGTGAGGACCTGCCACGGCGTCATGCCGACCGCCTTGCAGACGCCGAGGTCGTGGACGCGCTCGCGGGCGAGCATGAGCACGGCGTTGAGGACGCCGAGCCCGGCGAGCACCGCGATCAGGATCGTGAGCAGCCGGATCAGCGAGGTGTCGACGTCGCCGTAGAGTCCGACGCTGCCGCTCTGGCCCGGCTGGATCGTGGTCACGACGTAGTCGCGGCCCAATGCCCTGCCTAGTGCCGCCGCATACGCCGGCGGCCTGACGCCGGGCCGCAGCGCGACGATGTACTGGTTGACCTTCAGGCCTGCGGCGCCGTGCAGCGTCTGCCAGCTGGTGAGCAGCTCTCCGACGATGCCGGGGTTATCGACGGTGCCGGTGATCATGGCGGTGACCGTCGTGCCGCCTACCGTGATGTGGATCAGCTTGCCCGCGGTCAGGCTGGCGGTGCCGGGGTAAGCGGTATTAATGACTACCTGGCCGGGACGGGCGTACCAGTGCCCGCTGGTGAATTCCCAGCCCAGCCGGGCGGCGTTGCCCTGGAAGGCGGTGATCGGCAGGTGCGGCCTACGCCGGGCACGCTGGCGGCCCAGGCGCGAGGGTCGGGCCGCAGGGAAGGCGGGGTGGTGGCCTCGGCCGCGTAGCTCAGTGTCCCTGACTGCGCCGCCACGGCGGTGGCTACTGATTGCTGCTGGCCGGACGTGAACGCCTTCTTGCCTTGGTGCTCGCCGGACCAGATCACCACCGCGTGCAGCCACGGGTTCCCGCTGTGGCTGATCTTGGCGAGGGAGGCGTCTAGGCCGGTAGCGAGCACGACCGCCGTGAGCCCGAAGGTGATCGCGGCAAGCGTGACCACGGATCGGGCTGGCCGGGCGAGCGGGGCGGCCAGTCCCGCCGTCACGGGCCTGGGCAGCGGCAGCCGGGCGGCGAGCCGGTGGGCGGCATACCCGTGCCCGGCCGGCGGGGCCTGCCCGGCGGTGATCGCCTGAACCGCCCGCAGCCGCCCGGCCCGAATCGCGGGTACTGCCGCCGCTGCCCCGGCTAGCGCCAGCATCCCCAGCGGGGCAGCGATGTTGATCCACAACGGCACGACGACGGTGAGGCGGAACAGGCTGCTGCCGCCGTTGACCAGCGGCAGCACCCGCCGGTCGCCCAGCACGGTGCCGGCGATGGCGCCGGCCAGGGCGGGCACGCCGATCTGGGTCAAGTAGGTGATGGTGACCTGGGCGGGAGTGAACCCGACGCTCTTGAGCACACCGATCCGCCGGTAGCTGGCGACTACGGCGGCGGCGGCCACGCTGGCCGTGATCAGCACCGCCAGCACCAGGGCGATGACGGCGAAGGCGACCACGAACGGCGTATTGATCCCCTGCGCGCCCGCGATCAGGCGGTCGCTGGACACCCAGGACACCCAGCTGGCCGCTGCCCCTGGCGGCAGCGCCGCCGTCACCCTGGCCAGATCGGCGCTGACCTGAGCGGCGGTGCCCGCGCTCGCGAAGGTGTAGAGCATCTGCTGCTCTGCGGGTGCCCCGGCCGGATCCAGGGCGGTGACCTGGCCGGGGGTCACCCAGGCCGCCTCGTCGCGCCCGATGGAGGAGGCATACCCGACCACCGTGAGCTTCGGTTTGCCCGGCGCGCTGGCCACGGAGACAGTGCCGCCGATCCGCACCGGGAATGGTAGGAGCCGCGGATCGACATCGATCTCGCCCGGCCCGGTCACCCACCGGCCCTGCAGCAGCGCAAGCTTGTCAAGCGCTCCGGAGGGCCCGGCCCGGCCAGTCACTGCCAATGGCTTGCCCGGTGCCAAGGCGCCCGCGTTCACCAGGCCGTGCGGGACAGTGAGCCGGGAGTGAGCGCGGGAAACCGGCGGCCCGCCGACGGTGTGCCCGGGTGCGAGCAACACGTAGGTCTCCGGATACGGGCCGGCGGCCCGGGTCACGTCCGGCAGCAGGCGGGTCTTCGCGAGCTGCGCGGCGGTGACTTTGGCGGCGTTGAACGTCACGGCCAGCTGAGCGCCGTTCTGGCGGGCGAACGCCGTCAGGAAAAGCTCATTGGAATTGGTAACCAGGGTCAGTCCGAGAAGGCCTGCGGCAGCGCCCGCGGTCAGCACGAGGAAGATCACCACGCTTGGCACCAGCCGCCGGGTCACCCCGGCGATGGCGACCTTCGGCACCGCCCCGCCGGTCATGGCTGGGTCCTCGCGGCGGGCTGTCCCGGCGTGCCGTCTGGGCCACCCGGGATTCCGGTATCGCTCGCGATGTGGCCGTCCACCAGCCGGACCGTCCGTTTCGCGTACCTGGCGGCCAGTTCCGGGCTGTGGGTCACCAGGACCAGCGTCTGCCCGGTGGCGTTCAGGTCCAGCAGAAGTTGGCCGATCTCCTCGCCGGTGGCGGTGTCCACCGCCCCGGTCGGCTCGTCCGCCAGCAGTACGGCCGGGTCGTTGACCAGGGCACGGGCGATCGCCACCCGCTGCCGCTCACCCCCCGAGAGCCGCCCGGGGTAGCTGTCGCGGTACCTGGCGATCCCGAGTTGGTCGAGCAGCTCGGCGCACCGGGCCCGAGCCTGCCGCCGCGGCGTGCCGGCGAGCTGAGCGGGCAGCAGCACGTTGTCGGCCACAGTCAGGTCGTCGAGCAGGTTGAAGAACTGGAAGATCATCCCGACCTGGGTGCGCCGGTAGCGGGCCAGCCTGGTTTCGCTGAGCGCATCGATCCGCTGCCCGGCCACCGTGACGGTTCCGCTGGTGGGCTTGTCCAGGCCGGCGGCCAGGTTCAGCAGCGTCGACTTCCCGCTCCCCGATGGCCCCATCACCGCCACCGACTCGCCCGCCGTCACGCTCAGGCTGAGGTTGTCCAGGGCGGGCGGTCCGCCCGCCGCATACCGTTTGGTCACGTCACCGAGGCGAATCAGCGCATCCATCACGTGGTCTTGCTCCTCTCGTGTCACCGGCGGGCGCTCAGCTCACTCGGCGTGCAGGGCGGTGGTGGTCTTGGTGGCGGCGACCCAGATGGCGGGGCCGAGCGCGCCCATGATGGCGATCGCAAGCCCCGCCAGCACCAGCCAGGAAAGGGTGCCCGGGGTGTAGGCCCGGGTCAGGTGTGTTCCAAGTTGGGCGAGCTGGGGCGGCAACGTGCCGTGGGCGCCATGCCCGGGAAGATCGATGACCCGATGGTGCCCGTTGGCCAGGATCTCGCGGTGACTGTTCGGATGCCCCGGGCGGCCGGGACCGGCGGCCTGGTGGCGCGACGGGGGTCCGCCGATGAGGGGCGGCGTGTCGGTCCGCGTCATCCGGCTGGTTTGCCAGCCGACGACCGAATTGGCAACGGCGTGTTCCAGCGCGATGCCGGCGGGCAGGGCAATGACCGCGGCGGCGATGGCTGGCGCGACAGCCCAGCAGGTAACCATGCTGATGACCTGGCCGGGTGTCATCCCGATTGCCTTGACGATGCCCAGGTCGCGGACGCGCTCGCGGGCGAGCATGAGGACCGCGCTGAACACGCCGAGCGCGGCGAGTACTGCCACCAGCCTGGTCAGCTGTCCGACCAGCCGGACGCCATTGTTCGCCCAACCACGGACCAACACGATCTGGTGCATCTGTGCCTGCAGGCCCACGGCGATGACCACAGCGGCCAGTCCGGCCGTGACGACGACGACCGTCACCGCCGACCGGCTGGGGCGAGACAACGGCGCGGCCAGGCCGAGCGACACCGGCCGGGGAAGGGTGAGCCGACCGGCCAGCCGGTGCGCAACATACCCCCGCCGTGCGCGGGGGGCCCGCCCCGCCGTGATCGCCTGCACGGCCGAGAGCCGCCCGGCCCGCACGGCGGGCGCCAGCGCGGCGAGCCCGGTCAGGACCCATAGGCCGATGGGCACGCTCAGCCAGATCCATTTCGGGACGTCCACCTTGAGCATCGGGCGCGCCCAGAGGCAGCCGAGAACAGTCCCGGCGACCGCTCCCGCCAGCGCAGGGATGCCGAGCTGGGCGAGGTAGGTCGCCACGATCTGGAGGGGGGTGAACCCGATGCTCTTCAGCACGCCGATCCGCCGGTAGCTGGCCACCACCGCGGCCGTCGCGGTGATCACCGCGATCAGCGTCGCGAGCACCAGCGCGATGATCGCGTAGGCCACCAGGAGCGGCGCGATCGATCCGCCTGCCGCCGCCCAGAAGTTCTCGGTGTTCAGCCAGGAGGTATAGGTGATGATCGCGCCCGCGGGCAGGGCCCCGCGCAGCTCGCGCAGGTCCGCGCTGATCTGGGCCGGGGTGGCGGCGTCGCGGAAGGTGTAGAGCAGCTCTTCCTGCGCGGGCGCTCCGGCCTTCTCCAGCGCCGTGATCTCGGCCGGGACCACCCAGGACTGCTGCGTCTGGTCTTGCGACGTGGGCGGGGAGGCGTACCCGACGACGGTGAGCTTCGGCCTGCCCCGCACGCTGGTCACGGTCGCGGCAACGACCTGGCCGATCGACCCCCGGGCGTTCGCGTAAGGGGCCAGGGCGATCTCGCCTTCCCGGCTGGGCCACTGGCCCTTGTGCTCGGAGATGTCATCAAGCGGGCCTAGCCGCGACGCCCGCCCCACCACGCTCACGGGTGCGGTTATCCGGCCGCTGGGAGCCATGTACCGCGGGACCGGCGTGGAGAGGGTGACCGTGGTCGCCGGGAAGAAGGCGGCCTTGGTCACTCCGCGAAGGCGGCGAGTCGCGGTGATCTGGGCGCTGGTCGCTTTCGCGGCATCGACCGTCAGCGTCAGGTCGGGGCTGTGGTGCTTCGCGCGGGCTATCTGGTAGGCCAGGGTGGAACTGGTGGCCCTGGCAAGCCCGAGCACCGCGGTCGCGGCGGCGGCAGCCACCACCACGCACACCACCGCGGTCGGCACCAGCCGACGGACCGCTCCCGCCGCGGCCGCCTTGAGTACCGGGCCGCCGGTCACGGCTGCACCGACCCGGCCGGCCACCACCACTGCAGCATCCACAGGTCCATGAGCCCGCAGGCCTTGCCTGCGGCCTGGAACTGCGGGGTATGCGGGTCCAGGCCGATGGTCGTGTCCGGGACGTGGAGGCCGCCGTTCAAGGCCGCCGGGGAGGGATAGCTGGCGATCCCGTGGCTTCGCATGCACTCCGCCTGCTTCAGTGCATGCAGGGCAATCGCACGGTATCGCCCAGGTCGGGCGCCGATAACGGCCCGCTTCAGGCAGGCGCGGAACGCCGGGTCGTAGCCGGGGCTGGCAAGCATCCCGGTGGGAGGGTTTAGCGGAAAGATGAGCGTGCCCTCGGGCCCTGGCTTGGGGACGGGGAAGTCCGGCACGCCGTGCGATCGCATGCAGCCCGTGTAGGCGAGCGCCTGCTGGTACAGCCGCCCAGGCGACCCCGCCCGGCCGGCGGATCCGCCGCTGGCGCCGCAGGCAGCCGCCAGCGGCATGGTCAATGCGAGCAGCAGGGCAAGCCAACTCCACCTCATGTGCGCTGTGCCGCCTCTCATGGCGAACCCGGCGCGTAGACCCAGCAGGCCCGCTGCGCGGCCCGGAACTGCGCGGAATCCGGCTTGACGCCCGTGCCCGGGCTCGGGAAGCCGCCGCCTGAGAGGTTGACGACCGGGCTGGGGAAGCGGGTGACCCCGTGCCCGCGCATGCACGCGGCCAGCTTGTCCAGATCGGAGCGCAGCGTGGTGATCTGCGCCGCGGTGAACGGGAGCCCCTGGGGCGCCAGCTTTCGGCAGGCCGCCACCGCAGCCTGCCACGCCGTGCCCCGTTCCCGCGCCAGGATCCGCGCAGTGATCCGGTATACATACGGGCTGTCGAACACGCCGTGGCTTTGCTCCGACGGCTCTGGCCAGAACGACGCGCCGTGCGAGCGCATGCACTGCGAGTACGCCTGGTATGGCTGATACCCCGGCGGATGTGATGCACCGTCGGTGCTGGCCGGGCCGGTGCTGCCGCCGCAGGCCGCAGCGAGCAGCGCGATGCAGGAGGCGACGGCAAGGACAGCCGCCCGCCGCCGGGAAAACCCTCGCGGACGGCGGTGACCGCCGGTGGTCGCGTTCATCGCCTAGCCTTTCGTTCTGGGTGCCTGCGAGGTCAGGTGTACTAGGCAGTGGGTGACAACACGGTCACAGGCGCTGTGACCTGCCTGTCACTCGCGGCCAGGCATCCTGGGAGCTAGGAGCCGCCCGCCCTGGCCAGGCAGGCCGGGCGAGCGCACCTGGGAGAGAGCATGAGAGTGCTGGTCGTGGAAGATCACAAGCGGCTCGCCGAGGCGGTGGCGTCCGGGCTGCGCGACGAGGGCATAGCCGTCGACCTGGCTTTCGACGGGCAAGAAGCCCTCGACCATGTCGCACAGGCCCGCTACGACGTGATCGTCCTGGACCGGGACCTGCCAGGCGTGCACGGCGACCGGATTTGTCGGGACCTCGCAGACCGCCGCTGCCCGAGCCGGGTGCTGATGCTCACCGCCGCCTCCACGATCGCTGACCGGGTCGAGGGCCTGGGCCTGGGCGCGGACGACTACCTGCCCAAGCCCTTCGACTTCACCGAACTGGTCGCGCGGATCCGGGCCCTGGCCCGCCGCGCCGCACTCCCGCTGCCGCCGGTTCTCGCCTGCGGCGACATGTCGGTGGACCCGGCTAAGCGGCTAGCCGTCCGGGCCGGCCGCCGGCTGGCTCTGACGCCGAAGGAGTTTGCCGTGCTGGAGTGCCTGCTTGCCGCCGACGGAACGCTGGTGACGGCCGAAGAGTTGCTGGAACGGGTGTGGGACGAGAATGCCGATCTGTTCACTACTACGGTCAAGACCACGATCGGCCGACTGCGCGCCAAGCTCGGTGACCCGCCGCTGATCCAGACCGTTCGCGAGGGCGGCTACCGGATCGGCGCCGCACCGTGACCGGCCTGACTGCCCGGCTCGCTACTCCGGTTTCCCGGCTTCCGCTGCCCCGCCCGACCGCGCGGCTGCGCCTGACCTTGCTGTACGGCTGCCTGTTCACGCTGTCCGGTGCCGCCCTGCTCGGATTCACCTATTGGCTGTTCGACCGCGCCACCGGCCGCCTGCGCTGGTTCCCGAAACTACAGGGGCACGAGAGCTTGTCGTGCCTGCGCACGGACCTGCATTGCGAAAAGCTGGTGCACGCATGGATCGCCCGGCACGCGCTTGACTTGCAGACGCTCCTGACTCAGTCCGGCGTCGCGCTGGCGATCATGGCGGTGCTCGCTTTCGCGCTCGGCTGGCTCGTCGCCGGGCGGGTGCTGAGGCCGGTGCGCGCCATCACCGCGACGGCACACCGGATCTCTGCCACCAGCCTGCACGAGCGGCTCGACCTGCACGGGCCAGACGATGAGTTCAAGGAGCTCGCCGATACCCTCAACGACCTGTTCGGCCGCCTCGAAGCCTCGTTCACCGCCCAGCGGCATTTTGTGGCCAACGCCTCGCACGAACTGCGCACGCCGCTGACCCTCGAGCGGACCCTGCTACAGGTAGCGCTGCGCAACCCCGCCACGACCACCGAGCAATGGCGCTCCACGGGTCGGGATCTACTTGAATCCGGGATCCATCAAGAACTCCTGCTCGAGGCGCTGCTCACGCTGGCCACCAGCGAAGCGGGCACCGGCAACCGGGAGCCCGCCGACTTGTCCGAGGCCGCTGCCGCCAGCTTGCGCGCGGCCGGTCCCGAAGCCGAGCGGCAGCAGCTCAGGCTGGAGACCTCGCTGCACCCTGCCCCCGTGGCCGGTGATCCCAACCTGATCGAGCGGCTGGCCGTCAACCTCGTCGACAATGCCGTCCGGCATAACACTCGCGGCGGCGCAATCCAGCTCACCACCAGCCAGCAGGATGGCCAGGCGGTCATCTGCGTGGCCAACACCGGCCCGGTGATCCCGCCCGCTGAGGTTGCCCGGCTGTTCCGGCCCTTCGAGCGCCTGGGTGCGTCGCGGGGCGGCGGCAACGGCGCCGGTCACGGGCTCGGCCTGTCGATCGTCGCCGCCATCGCCGACGCCCACGGTGCCAAGGTCGCCGCTCACGCCCAGCCGGAAGGCGGGCTGCGCGTCCAGGTCAGCTTCCCCGGCCGGTCGCCGGACCTTACCCGGACCGCCGAGCACCTCCCCTGACCTCGTGAAGTTGATGGGCATCCAGGTGGGCCAGCGGGCACCTCCTGCGGGTAGCCCCACCAGGAAGACGGGGGCTCGCCACGTTCCTGCGCGGATGCCCGGTTCGTAGCGTGGACCTACAGATGCGGATGACAGCGTGCTTGCGCCATCGGGGCTTGTCACGCTCCAGCCGGCAGACCACAGCAACCGGAGGTTCTGATGATCGAGGCGCGCGGCCTTGTCAAGCACTACCGGTCCACGCCCGCGGTGGACAACCTGAGTTTCGACGTCCGCCCAGGAACGGTGACCGGATTCCTTGGCCCCAATGGCGCTGGCAAGTCCACAACGATGCGCATGATCATGGGCCTGAACCGGCCGGACGCTGGACAGGCCAGGATCGGCGGGAGGAGATATGGTGACCTGCGCTGGCCACTCCGCGATGTGGGCGCGCTGCTGGAGGCCAAGGCGTTCCACCCGGGCCGCACCGCGCGCGCCCACCTGACCGCCCTGGCCGCCAGCAACGCGATCGGCCGGGCGCGGGTCGAGGAGGTGCTCGCGATCACCGGCATAGAGAAGGCCGCCGACCGCCGCGCCGGCAAGCTCTCGCTCGGCATGTCCCAGCGGCTGGGCATCGCCGCCGCCCTCCTCGGTGACCCGCAGGTCCTGCTGCTCGACGAGCCGGTCAATGGCCTGGATCCCGAAGGCATCCGCTGGATTCGCAACCTGCTGAAGAGCCTCGCCGCTCAGGGCAGGACGGTGCTGGTCTCCAGCCACCTGATCGGCGAGATCGCGCATACAGCCGATGCGCTCATCGTGATCGGCCGGGGCCGGCTGCTAGCGCAGACCACGGTCGCCCGTTTGTCCGGCCGCGCCAACTCACTGGAAGAAGCGTTCTTCCAGTTGACCGATGGCGTCACCGACTATTCAGGAAGCCAGAGATGAACACCACGTCCCTCAGCCAACGCGCCACCGGTCGCACCCGCGGCAGATACGGTTTCCGCGCCGTCGCCCGGATGGAATGGCAGAAACTCCGCACCGTTCGCTCCACCTGGTACCTCGTGGCCGTCTTCGCAGCCGGCATGATCGGCTTGGCCATGCTCGTATTGAGCCATGAGAACTACGCGCAGATGTCTGCTGCAGACCGCGCGTCCCTCGACCCGACCAGCAACGCCTTCCTCGGCCTCGTGGTCGGCCAGTTGCTACTGGGCACCCTCGGCGTGCTGACGATCACGACCGAGTTCTCCTCCGGGATGATCCGCGCCACGTTCGCCGTGGCGCCCGGGCGTCCGCTCGTTCTCGCCGCGAAGGCAGCGGTGCTCGGGGCCGTCACGCTGGCGGCGGGGGAGATCTCTGCCTTCGCGGCGTTCTTCGCTGGGCAGGCCATGGTGAAGGCCCCGGCTCCGCACGCCACGCTCGCCCAGCCCGGCGTGCTGCGCGCGGTGCTGCTGACCGGCGCTTATCCGGCGCTGATCGCGCTCATCGGCCTTGGCATCGGCGCGATCATCCGGCACACCGCGGGCGCCATCTGTGCTCTGGCCGGCGTGGTGTTCGTACTGCCGATATTGCTCTTCTCGCTTGGCAGCTCAATCCAGAACACGGTGCAGAAGTTCCTGCCCGACACGATGCGGAATGCGCTGACTGCGGCCAGGCCCGTCGCGCACCTGCTGTCGCCAGGGCCGACACTCGGCTTGCTGTGCGCGTATGCGATGGCCGCGCTCGCGGCCGGGGCCTTGGCACTCGCCCGCCGTGACGCCTGAGCCGCCAGTCAGTCCGGTCCGGCAGCGGCCGGGTGGTCGGCCGGGCCTTGGCGACCGGCTCACCGCGGGTGTCGAGCCTAGGCTGGGGCCATGACCGAGTCGTTCGCCTCGGCGGTCCGGGGCCGGTATCGGGCCGGCGCCAGGTTCATCTTCCGCACGGGGCGTCGCACTCTGGCGGAGTCGCTGTACCTGCTCACCGCCCCGGCCATCGCTGCGGCTGGCCTGCTAGTGGTGCTCGGCGGCCTCTGCGTCGCCACGGTCGGCTTGCTAGTGCCCGGCGGCTCGCCGGTCGCGGCCGGCGCTCTTGCTCCCGCGCGGTGGTTCGCCGACGTAGAACGGTGGCGGATCGCCAAGGTGCGTGGCCCTGCTGCCGGGCCAGCGGACGCGTGGCGGCGTCCGCGACCAAGGGAGGCGGCCGCCGCGTCCGACCCGGGGACGTGGCTCGACGTGGCGCACGCCGTTGTCGTGCTCCCGGTCGCTCTAGTCACATCGGTGGTGACGGCGCTCTGGTGGTTCGTCGGCCTCGGGGCCGGCACGGCCGCCCTGCGCGACCAGTACAACTCGTCGCAGTCCCTGCGGCCCATGACCCTGTCCGCGGGAAGCGCCCAGTCTCACATCGCGGTGAGCCTGGGCCTGACGTCGCCGGCCGGGCGGGTCGCCTTCGGGACCGTAGTCGGCCTGCTGGTGCTGTTGACCCTGCCGCTCGCGACCCGGGCGTGCTTCGCTGCCCAGACGAGGCTTGGCCGGGCGCTGCTCTGGGACGAATCCGCGTTGCACCGCCGGATCAGCGGGCTGGAGCAGGAGCGGGACACCGCCCGCGCCCAAACCGTCGCCGCGGTGACAGCCGAGGCGGCCGCGCTGCGCCGACTTGAGCGCGACATCCATGACGGGCCACAGCAGCGGCTGGTCCGCCTGGCGATGGAACTGGGCCGTGCCCAGCACCACCTCGACAGCAGGCCGGAGGCAGTCCGGGTGGCGCTCGCCGACGCGATCGTCCAGACCAGGGAGGCGCTGGACGAGTTGCGGGCCCTGTCGCGTGGCATCGCCCCGCCGATCCTTGTCGACCGGGGCCTGCGTGAGGCGCTGACCGCGCTGGCCGTGGGCTCCACCGTCCCTGTTGAACTCGACGCCGGCCCGCTGGACGACCCGCTAGACGTTGCCCTCGAGACGACCGCCTATTTTGTGGTCGCCGAGGCCCTGACCAACGTCGCCAAGCACAGCAATGCCAGCCGGTGCGCGATCGGGCTGCGCCGAAGTGCGGGAACCCTGCGGGTCTGGGTCACCGACGACGGGGTCGGTGGCGCAGGCCTGCACAAGGGACACGGACTGCGGGGGCTGGACGACCGGCTGCACGCGGCCAGCGGCCGGCTTCGGGTCACAAGTCCTGACGGCGGCCCGACGACGATCACCGCGGAACTGCCGTGCCGCTGATCCCGGACGAGGCCGCGCCCGGGTCACCGCCAGGCCGCGCGGCCCGCGGCCGGCTGCGCATCGTCGTCGCCGACGACTCGGTGCTGTTGCGCGAGGGCCTGGTCCGCCTGCTCGCCGACGACGGTCACCAGGTGGTTGCCGCGGTCGGCGACGGGCCCGCCCTGGTCGAGGCGGTGCTCAGGCACCGCCCGGACGTGTCCGTGGTCGACGTGCGGATGCCGCCAACTCATACGGACGAGGGCCTGCGCGCGGCGATCACCGCCCGCTCGCATCTGCCCGGCGCCCCCATGCTGGTGCTGAGCCAGTATGTGGAGGCGTCCTACGCCGCCGACCTGCTGGCGGACGGCTCCGGCGCGGTTGGCTACCTGCTGAAGGACCGGGTCGCCAGGGTCGAGGAGTTCCTTGACGCCCTGGACCGAGTCGCGCGCGGCGCGACGGTGCTCGACCCCCAGGTGATCGCCCAGTTGCTGGCCCGGCAGCGCAGCGACAACGCCCTTGCGGCGCTGACCGCACGCGAGCGGGAACTGCTGTCCCTGATGGCCGAGGGCCATTCCAACACGGCCATCGCCGGGCGGCTCGTGCTGTCGGCCAGCGCGGTAGAAAAGCACATCGGCAATGTCTTTGCCAAGCTCGGCTTGCCGCCCGACGACGCTCAGCACCGCCGGGTGCTCGCGGTCCTCGCCTACCTCAAGGCCTGACGACCGGCCCGGGACATCTGGGTAGCATCGTGGTTATGTTGTCGGCGGATTCCGGGGCGCAGCCGATGTCTGCCGCCATTGCCAGGCTTGATTCTGACTCAGCTGAGTGGCTGCGGCTGCTCGCCGACGCCGGACCGCCGCGGGAGGCGGCGCTGGCGCGGTTGCATGAGATGCTGCTGCGGATCGCGCGTGGTGAGGTCGGGCGGCGTGGCCCGCGGTTGGGGCTCACCGGGCCTGAGCTTGATGACCTGGCCTACCAGGCGGCAGCCGACGCGCTGATGGCCATTACCGGCAAGCTCGGCCAGTTCCGGGGTGAGAGCCGATTCACGACCTGGGCGTACAAATTCGTCATCTTCGAGGTCTCGGCCAAGGTGGGGCGGCATTTCTGGCGCCACCCTGCCGTGCCGCTCGATGCCGAGGAATGGGATCAGCTGCCTGGCCGGTTTGGCTTTGAACCGGCGGAGGAGGCCGAGTGGCGGGATCTGCTGGCCGCGTTGCACCGGGCGGTGGATGCGGAGCTTACCGCGCGGCAACGCCAGGTCTTCGTCGCGATCGTGCTCAACAACGTTCCGCTGGATAGCCTGGTCATCGAGCTGGCAACCAACCGCAACGCGATCTACAAGACGCTCTTTGATGCCCGACGTAAGCTGCGCGCTGCTCTTGTCGCTAACGGGTATATGTCCGATGACGGCTCGAGGCGCTCATGACTGGCCGGTCAGAACTGGATCGCTTTTTGCGCACCGATCCGCGCGATGTTGGCTGCGGCCTGGCGATGCAGATGCTGCACGTCTACGCCGAACTGGCAGCCGCTGGCGAGCCTGTGCAGGAGCGCTACCCTGGCATCGCCGCGCACCTGCTTGCCTGCGGGCCGTGCGGGGAAGACTTCGAAGGGCTGCTGACCGTGCTGCGCGACGAGGCCTCCTGACCTCTTGACCGCCACTCACGGTTGGCCGGCCGCCACGCCCGCCGCTGAATCTGCGGATCGTGACACGGTAAGATCCCCGGCGCCTTCGCCGCGAACTACCTGTGACCGCAATGGCCGCGAACTACCTGTGACCGCAATGGAGGAACTTCCTATGTCTCGGGGCATCACCGCCGCGCACGTGCCGCTGTTCTGCGACACGGCCCTGGCCAGCCGCATCGAGTGGGCTGAGGCGCAGTTCATCGCCATGGCCAGCGAGGCAACCAGCCGCCGGGCAGGCTCGGCGGGCTTCGTTATCCCGGTTGCGGGAGGCGTGGCGAGCTTCGCCGATGCGGGCTCGCCGTTCAACAAGGTCGCGGGACTCGGTTTCGGCGGCGTGCCGGCGGCTTCCTGCCTCGATGAGATCGAGCGGGCATTCGCCGCCCGCGAAGCGCCAGTGCAGATCGAGCTAGCCCACCTGGCCGACCCCGCGATCCTCGCCCTGCTCGCTGGACGCGGTTACCGGCTTGCATCGTTTGAAAACGTGCTCGGTCATGCGCTCAACGGAGAACCCGGGCCGATCATGCCACCTGGAATCGAGGTCCGGCCGAGCGGTCAGGAGGAGTTCGAGACCTGGCTTGACGTCATCGCCGAGGGCAGCGCCCACCCTGACGAACAAGGTGTGCCCTGGCACGAGGAGTTCCCGCGGGAGATCGTTATCGCTGTCGAGCGCGATATGGCGGCGGCCGGAGTCGCGCGGTATGCCGCACTGCGGGACGGGACCATCGCAGGCGGCGCGACCATGCGCATGGCCGACGGCATCGCGCAACTCACCGGCGCGGCGACCGCTCCCGAGCACCGCCGCCGCGGCGCGCAGAGCGCGCTCCTGGCAACTCGGCTGGCCGACGCGGCAGCCGCTGGGTGCGATGTCGCGGTCATCACCGTCCAGCCAGGATCGAAGTCCCAGCAGAACGCGCAACGTCAGGGGTTCGATCTGCTCTATGCCCGCGCCGTCCTGGAGTTGGCGGTGCCCGAAGAAGGACACAGCTGATGGGGGAAGCCTCGTTGGTTGTCGGCGACGCCGACGCCAGCCTCAGGGACCGCCTTGATGAGGAGATCTACGCCTTCAATGCCGCCGCCACCGGCCATCATGACGGCCGTTCGCTGACCGTGGCTGTCCGCGGTGATGACGGCGACCTGCATGCGGGACTGCACGGGTGGACGTGGGGCGGGTGCGGCTACATCGAACTGCTCTGGGTGCGAGAGGACCAGCGCGGTTCTGGCCTGGGAGCCAGGCTCCTCGCCGCGGCCGAGGCCGAGATCCGGCGCCGGGGCTGCGACCGGGTGGCCCTCAGCACCCATTCCTTCCAGGCGCCCGGCTTCTACGCCAGGTTCGATTACCGGGAGTGCGGCCGCACGCCGGGCTACCCCCACGGCTACGACGAAATCCACCTGCTGAAGGAACTCAGCTGACCTCAGCGCTGCGACCGAAGGTGAGGACGATCATGACCTCCAATCTGGCGGGCAAGGCGGATGGTGGGCCGATGATCCGGCTTGGGGTACCTGCCGACCTGCCCGCCGCATCCGATGTCTATCGCCGTGCTTCGTTGTCCAACGCGGGGGACCGTGACAACCTGCTGGCCAACCCGGAGTACCTGGTCCTTGGGCGCGAGGGGCTGGCCGAGGCACGCATGTACGTAGCGGAGGAAGAAGGGTCGCTTGTCGGCTTCGCGACGTGGAGCGAGGCCGACGGCATCGTCGAACTGGAAGACCTGTTCGTGGATCCGGGCTGGCGGCGACGCGGGATTGCCGCCGCGCTCGTCGACCGTATCGCGCAGGTTCTGCGAGCGCGGGGGGTGCAGCGCCTGGAGGTGACAGCCAACCCGCACGCGATGGGGTTCTATCGCGCGGCCGGCTTCATCGACGTCGGAAATACCGACACCGTCTTCGGCACCGCGCCGCGCATGGTGCTGGCTATCTAGGACCAGAACACATCCGAGGCGTACTGGTCCCTGGGATAGGTCCATACCTCGGTGGCCTTGCCGCCGGAGATGTGGAAGACCTGCACGGTCTCGTCCTGAAGGCTCCTGCCCTCGCGCTCGGCGCGGACCGTGGTCAGAGCGACCGCGTGCTCGTCGTTGGCGATCACGTCGTGCACCTCAATGGTGATGGACCCCCAGCAGGCCTCGAATGTGCGCAGTAGCCAGCCCCCCACTTGATCGACGCCCTCATAGTCACCGCCGAGCGGGCTCGTGCCCGGATAGTGCCACCTGATGTCCTGGGCGAAGAACCTGCTCTTCAGCGTGTTGATATCACCATGCTCGAACTCCGCATATGCGTCCCGCAGCAGATTCTCATTGGCGTGTGCCATCTTGACTCCTCCTGTTCAGCCAGCACCTGCGGTGCTGGGATTGTGTAGTGATGTCATAGTTCGTTCGGCCTCGGGATGATGCGGGAGATGGACTGGGCAACTCGTGTGCTTGTACCGAGCTGCATAGAACAAAATGAGGGCCGTGGCCACGATCTCGATCCCGCCGAGCACGATGAAGACGGCGGCGTGAATGGCGATGGCGCGGGCCGTAGTCAGAAATGATGCCAGGAGCCAGATCTCAAAGGCCAGCCGGCTGATGCCCGCCGAACAGCGAGCCCTGATGAGGTGGGAAATCTGCGGCACGTAGGCTGCTCCGGCCAGCCCGGCACCCGCGAAGCCCGCAATCTCCGTGATGGTCAGCATTGCTGACTCGATGACTGCGGCGCCTGGTCGTACCCGGGATCTGCCGGTGTGGTCATGACGGTCTCCAGGTAGGTCGCGGGGATGGCGATGCCGCCGCCATGGTTCCGGTCCCAACGGCGGGCCAGCTGCGCCAGGTCGCGGGCCAACGCGCCGCGGCCGGTCTCATCGAGTACCTCGAATGCGGTCAGCGCGGGCCCGTACCAGCGGCGGAAGAAGGCCGTGAACTCTTCGGGGGAGGTGAATCGCCAGGTGCAGGTGCGCTGCACGGATCGGGCGTTGGCGGCCGCCGCGCCGAACAGATCGGACAGGTGCCGTTCGGTGCCCCACAGCAGCGGCGATGCGACGCAGGGCGGCGGTGGCACGTGCCGCGTGATGACACCGAACATCTGGCCGATGAACCCGTCCGGGGTCCACGAGGCCAGGCCGACGGTGCCGCCCGGGCGGGCGGCCCGGATGATCTCGTCCGCGGCGCGCTGATGATCGGGCGCGAACATCGCCCCGAAGACGCTCAGCACCGCGTCGAATGATCCGTCCTGCACGGGCAGGTCTTCGATGTCGCCGAGCCGGAACTCGACATCGAGGCCTTCGGCCACGGCGCGCGCCCGTCCGCCCTCGAGCAGTTCGGGGACGTAGTCGATGCCGAGGGCGTGGGTGCCGGAGCGGGCCGCCGCCAAGGCGGCGTTCCCGTTGCCGCACGCGACATCCAGAACCTGCCAGCCCGCCTTCAGGTCAGCCGCATCGGCCAGCAGTTCACTGGCTAGCACAATCCGTGCGGCCACGACGGCATAATCGCCGCTCGCCCAGGTCTTCCGCTGGCGCGCCTTGATGATCGACAGGTCCGCACGCGCCGTTGCCGTAGTCATGGCGACTCCTCTTACTCGGGCCCCGGTAAGGGCCGCTGCGGTAAGAGCATGCGTCCGCGATGATGCCCTGGACGAGTGACGGTCTCGTACCACCGTCGGCCAGGCAACGACCCGATCGAATAGGCATCAAGCGGCTAGCAGTACCCGCACACGCTGGGCCGGCACGTCGGCCGGGGGTACAGAATCCGTACTACCCCGATCCTGGCCAGGCCGAGCATGATGGGCACATGACAAGCTACGCAGACTATTGCCCGATCTCGGCGGGCGTCGAAGTGCTGGGCGATCGGTGGACGCCGCTGGTCATCCGCGAACTCATGGTGGGCGCCGTTGGCTTCAACGAAATCCACCGGGGAATTCCCCGGATCAGCAGGACCATGCTCGCGCAGCGGCTCCGATTGCTCGAGCGGCGCGGGCTAGTTCGCAGCGAGCCGGGGGCCCGGGGCCGGCCCGGACATTACGCGCTGACGCCCGCGGGGGAGTCGGTGACTCCGCTTATCTGGGCCATGGGCCACTGGGCCGCCGAGTGGATCTTCGGGGATCCCGCCCAGGACGACTGCGACGGCCGGTCGCTCATGTGGCGCTTGCACCAGCACGCGGTCCCGGCCAAGCTCCCCCAGCAGCGCACCGTCTTGCACATGACGCTGACCGGCGCGGGCGCCGCCGAGGGCTGGCTCGATATCCAGCGCGGTGCGGTCACCGTGTGCACCGACGATCCCGGCTACGACGTTGACCTGGCGATTGAAGCAGACACCGGGCAAATGCAGCGCTGGCTGGTCGGCCTCGTCCCGTTCCGTGACCTGATCGCCAACGGCCACGCCCGCCTGCTCGGGCCCAGCCGGGCTCGCCCGGGCATTCCCGACCTGGTTTGACACCTCCTACTTCGCCGAAGGCCTGCACCGGGCCGAGCAACGCCACAAGCGAGAGGCCGTGCCGGCCTGACAGCGGCCCTAGCGGGCGCGGCGAGCTGCTAAGTGCAAGCTTGCTTCGCCGCTTTGCCCGGCGGCGGACCAGTCCAGCGCGACGGCGGCCGTCCAGGACTGCCGCGCCGAGCCGAGCGGCTCCCCGGTGAACGGGTCAAAGTACTCGGCGAACGTCCCGGTGGCAGCGATCTGACCGAGTGAGTCGCGGCGGAGCTCGTCCGCGCGGTCGCCGTAGCCAGCCAGTCTCAGCGAGCGCCATAGCAGCCAGTCGATGATCGGCCAGATCGGGCCGCGCCAGTAGTTGTGTGGCTCGAAGGCAGCCTCGGCGGGGCTCATGCTCGGCAGCAGGCGCCAGCGGAATCGCGGATTGCCGCAGAAGTCATCGGAGTCGAGCAGCCGCAACTGGGCGGCAAGCTGATCGGCGTCCGCGGTCTGCGCGAACAGCGGCGCGAACCCCGCGAAAGTCCGCAGGCCGATTCGCTCGCCGGTGCGGACGTCGTAGTCGACGCATAGGCCGGACTCCGGGTCGAAGCAGCCCGCAAGTCCGTCGCGGCCGCGGTTCAGCCAGGAGGTCAGCTCCTCGCGGTCGCTGTCACTGGCCGCGACGACGTCAGCGAGGTCGAGGAGCGCGGCGTTCGCCGAGACCAGGACAGCGCTGAAGAACACGTCCTTCATCAGGAACGGGTAATGGTCGTAGATCTGCGCATCGTCGTACCGGTACTTCCGCAGCAGGCCGACCAGCCAGAGATACCTGTCGTAGTCCCAGTCGGTGGGCCGCTGCGACGGGTCTCCTATCTGGCTGGTGTCCAGGCGGGTGTACGGGCCGGGCTCGGCTACCTTGATGCGCGCCAGCGCCTTGTCCCAGCGCGGGGAGTTGTCCGTGCCCTCCCATGGGTGGTAGACGGTGACCAGTCCCGATGCCTCAGGGTCGCGCTGCGTCGCGAGGTAGCGATGCCATTTGACCAGCCGCGGGTAGAGCGCCTGAATGCGGCCGCGGATCTCCGGCCGCTGCTCCTGCGGCGTCAGTTGCCAGATCCGCTGCAGCGCCAGGGCATGCACCGGTGGCTGGCAGATCCCGGTCGTCTGGACCGGGGGCGCTGGCGCCGCCGGCGAGATGGCGCAATCCCACCACTCCGGTCCTGGAAAGTAAGGCTCGCCAGGGCCCGCGCGGAACACGATATGCGGCACCAAGCCCGTCGACCATTGCGCCGCGAACAGATGCTCGAGCTCGGCCAGGGCTCGCCGTACATCTAGGTGCGCCCAGCCGATTGCGATGAAGGCACTGTCCCAGCTCCACTGGTGCGGGTACAGACGCGGCGCCGCTTTGGTCCAGCTGCCAGCGTCGTTGCCATGGAGCACCGCGGCGGCCAGGTCGCGCAGCTCGGCGCGACGGCCGGCGGTGACGCTCAAGGCGAGTCTTCTCCTCACGGTCGGGCTGAGACAAGAAGGCACACATTACCGTGCGGCAAAACGGCCCTGGCCAGGTGGAGTCTCTGAACATGCACGACGCCAAGGCCCGCCCAAGGCTCCGGAAAGTGCGCAGATCCGTGGCGGCGAGACCGCCCCTGGGAGCCGCGGGGTTACCCGGTCCAGAGTGCTCGCAGCCGGTCCGCCTCCACTGCCGCCTGCCGGACGCCCGCCTCATACGCGCCGGGAACCCTCGCCGGGTTCATCAACTCGGCGCCCCAGCCGCTCACCTCAAGGAACTCCGCGCCCGGGCCGATGATCTCCACTGCCGCGCCGACGTTGTGCAGCACCGCCAGCTCGTTCTCGATCTGGGCCGCCATCGCCTCGAACATCGGGTCGCTGATCCCCTCGGGCAGGACCATGGCCATGCACGACACCACGACAACGGCGGCGTGCGCCGGCGGCCAGATCGGCGTTGAGCGGGGTGCGCATGCCGCCGTCCATGTAGCGGGTGCCGTCGATCGTCACCGGCGGGAACACCATCGGGACGGCGCAGCTCGAAGCGACGGCGCGGTCCAGCGGCACGTCGGCCGCGGCGTCCCAGACCCGCAGTGCGCCGGTCTGCGTGTCGATCGCTGTGCAACTGAACGACGCCGGCCAGTCGCGCCCGGCTAGCTGAGCGAAAACAGCCGCCCCGGTGAAGTCGCCCTCCGGCACCGTGTGCGCGGCAAGCGCGAGCTTGCCCAGCTCCATGCGCATCTGCTCGGGGGCCTGCGCCCGGCTGGCCGCGCCCGCCAGGGCGGTCATCAGGTCGGCGATCGTCCCGCCAACGCCGGCCTCCACCGGCAGCGGCTGGCCCACCGCGCGGACCGTCTCGGCCAGGTCCAGCCCGAGGGCCAGCCTGGCCCCCACGATCGAGCCGGCCGACGTCCCCACGACGAGGTCCGCCGCGCCGAGCGCAACCCCGGCCTCGGCCAGGCCGATGGCCAGCCCCGACTCCCAGGCCACGCCGACCGGACCACCGCCACCCAACACCAATGCTCGAGTCATGGCGACACCCTAACTCGGCGGGTAGGGCATTCCGCCCGAGGGTTGCGTTAATCCCGAGGATGTTAGAAATTACCCGCAACTAGCCTGAACGCACCCCTCCCTCGACTGCTGGAGCGACGAACTGAGCGACAAACTGACAGCGCCTTGGGCTGACCTGCCCGTAACCGGATTGCAGGCGCCGGCGGAGATCCTGACCGATCCGTGGGGTATCCCGCATATCTACGCGTCGAGTACGCACGACGCGTTCTGGACGCAGGGCTTCCAGGTCGCCAGGGACCGGCTGTGGCAGCTCGACACCTGGCGGCGGCGGGGACTCGGGCTGCTGGCGGAGGTGTGGGGCCCGCAGTATGCCGAGCAGGACCGGGCAGCCCGGCTATTCCTGTTCCGCGGGGAAATGCACGCCGAATGGCTTGCTTACGCCTCCGACACCAAGGACATCGCCACCGCGTTCACGGCCGGGATCAACGCCTACGTGACCCTGATCCTGCAGGACCGTGCCCGGCTGCCGCTGGAATTCCGCGAGCTGGGCTATGAGCCCGGGTTGTGGGCGCCGTCCGACGTGGTTCGAATCCGGAGCCACGGGCTGTTCTATAACGTGATCCATGAAGTGGCCCGCGCGCTGATGCTGCGCGACTTCGCGCCAGCCGCGGAGAAACTGCGGCGGCGTCGCGAACCCGGCGGCGAGCTCACTGTGCCCGACGGCCTGGACCTCAGCCTCATCCCCGACGACGTGCTGCGTGACTACACGCTGGCGGTCGCGCCGGCCCAGTTGGGCGAGGGCAGCAACAACTGGGCGCTGGCGCCGGAGCGGACCGCGACCGGACGGGCGCTGCTGGCCAACGACCCGCACCGGATCGTGTCGCTTCCTTCACTGCGGTACATCGCGCACGTCAGCGCCCCGGGCTTCGACGTGATCGGGGCCGGGGAGTCGGCCTTGCCTGGCCTGTCGGTCGGCCACAACGGCCACGTGGCGTTCGGGTTCACGGTCTTCCCGATCGACCAGGAAGACCTGTACGTGTACCAGACCAGGCCGGGCCAGCCCAGGGAGTACTGGTACCGCGACCGGTGGGAGCCGATGACGGTGGTCCGCGAGGAGATCCCGGTGCGCGATGCACCGCCGGTGCCGGTCGAGCTCTGGTTCACCAGGCACGGGCCGGTGGTCCGCTCGGTCCCGGAATCTGACGCCGCGTTCGCCGTCCGGGCAGCGTGGCTAGAGCCTGGCATGGCTCCGTACCTGGGCAGCATCGAGACCATGCGGGCACCGGACGCCGAGCGGTTCACCGCCGCGCTGAACCGGTGGGGCGCGCCAGGTGAGAACCTGGTCTACGCCGACGCGTCCGGCACCATCGGCTGGAAGGCGGCCGGCCTGACTCCAATCCGGCCCAATTGGGACGGCACGCTGCCGGTGCCTGGCGACGGGCGCTACGAGTGGGCCGGCTTCTACGACATGGACGCGCTGCCCGCGGAGGTGAACCCGGCCCGCGGCTGGATCGCTACCGCGAACGAGATGAACCTGCCGCCCGGCTTCCCCGAGGACCGGGTCATCACCCGCGACTGGCCCGCACCGTTCCGCTCGGAACGGATCGCGGAAGTTCTCGGCCCGGCGACCGGGTGCACGGTCGCCGACATGGTGCGCCTGCAGAGCGACTACGTCAGCCTGCCAGCGCGGCGGATGGTGGGCGCCCTGGCCGGGCAGCGCTGGACCGACCCTGCAGCGGAACGGGCGGCGCAGTTGCTGGCCACCTGGGACGGCACTCTGGCCGCGGATTCAGCGGCGGCCGCCGTGTTCCAGGTGTGGTACCTGCGGCATCTTCGTCCTAGCCTCCGCCGGCTGGCTCTCGCGCAGTTGCTGCCGCCCGAGCAGGTCCCTGCGGCGCTGGCCGCCGTGCTGCCAGGGGAAGACCTGGCCGGCGACCCCCGGATCGACCTGGACCTGATCGAGAACCCGGGCGGCCGGCTTGGCGCAGACCCGGCCGCGGCTCTGGCCGGGGTGTTCGAGGCATCGCTGTCCGCCGCCATGGCGGACCTGACCGATCTGCTCGGCCCCGCCGAGCAGGACTGGGCCTGGGGCAGGCTGCACCAGGCTCGGCTAGCCCACCCGGCCGGGCCTGGTATGTCCGCCGCAGCGCGCGGACAGGCCGCGATCGAGCCGCTGCCGCGCGGCGGCAGCGGCGACACGGTCGGCGCCGCGACCTACCTGCCTGATTTCACGCAGGCTTCTGGCGCCACGTTCCGGCTGGTCGTCGACGTCGGCGGGTGGGACAACTCGGTGGTCATGAACAGCCCGGGCCAGTCCGGCGACCCGGCCAGCCCGCACTACGCCGACCTGTACCCGCTGTGGGCGGCGGACCGAGCCGTGCCGCTGCTGTACAGCCGGGACCGGATCGAGGAGGTGGCCGAAGAGCGGATCAGGCTGGTGCCGCGCGAGAGTTCCTGAACCGCTCACCGCAGTGCAAGGGTTAGCCGGCAGGCTAAGGGTTAGCCGGCCGGCTGCCAGAGGTGGAACGCGGTGCCCTGGTCGTCGACGCACTCGGCGATCAGCCCGTACGGCTTGCGCCCTGGCTCGTCCGCGCGGCCGCCTGCCGCCCTGACCCTGCTGACCGCGGCCGCGATGTCGTCGACGCGATAGGACAGCTGCACGTCGGGTTCCGTGCCCGCTGACGACATGACGCTCAACGGCGGCCTGGTCTCCTCGGTGCGCCACGCGCCGGGGTGACCGGAGGAGAACGGCACCTGCAGCACGGCCTCGTAAAACTCCTTGGCCAGGTTCGCGTCCCGCGCCGCCATCAGCACGTTCGCGACGTCGCCCTGGCGCAGCCTGGTGGCCCACGCGGGCCGCCTGAGCAGGATCCAGCGGTGCCCGAACGGGTCGATGATCACCGCGGCGCGACCGTAGGGCTGGTCGGCCGGCTCCCGTTCCACCGAGGCGCCGCTGCGCCGGGCCAGCTCGGTCGTCGTATCGACATCGTCGACGTCGAGGTGAAGGCTGTGGCTGAACGTGGCGGGGGAGTCGGGAGCGCGCACGGGCACGTCGGGCCAGAGGTCGGAGGCCTCGGAGAACATCAGCACCGCGTCGCCGATGCCTGCCTCAGCGTGGCCGATCGTGCCGTCCGAGTTGACGAGGAGCTCGCCGCGGCGCTGCGCGCCGAAGACCTCGACGTACCAGTCCATGGCGCGCCGGGCGTCGGAGACGACGATGTAGGGGGTCAGTGCCGGAGGCCAGGCGGGCTGGCGATCGACCCGGGTCGTGACGGTCTGCTGGGACATGGTTCCTCCTGGGTGTGCGAGAACTTCCCTGGTCAGCCGCATCCGGAGCCGCCGGGCGAACTCGGGGTCGGGATCGGCAGGCGTGACGGGCTCGCGAAGAGCCTCGAACGGATCGGTCATCGCGAGCCCTCCTCTCCCTCGTAGATCTGGCGGAACGCGGCGCGAGCTCGTACCAGCAACGCCTCGGTGGCGTGCACGGTGCGATCCAGGTGCCGTGCCACGTCGGGCACCGGCAGCCCGTCGAGGTAGCGGAGCGTGAGCGCCGCACGGTGGTGCGGGCCAAGCTGGCTGAGGACCTCGCGGGCACGGATCTGGGTGACGACCGTCTGCCACGGGTCGTCGACACATTCCGGCTCGCTGTGCAGCACGCGCAACCCTCGCTGCTCCCGCTCGAGCCACCGCCAGTGATCGGCGAGCTTGTGCCGGGCAACCCCGATCAGCCACGGAATCGACGGATCGGGCGACCCCGGCCTGCGGACCGCGTGCACGGCAGCCAGGAACGACTCGGCCGTGAGATCCTCGGCCAGGTAGGGATCCCCGCACCGGGCTAGCAGGTAGCCGTAGACGTGCGGCAGCGCATCGTCGTACAGCTTCAGCAGCCCGAGCGCCGGGTCGGGCCACACCTGCGGGTGCGTCACACCCTTATCGTCGTCCGAGCCGCCGGTACTCCGACGGCCTGTGCCGAACTTTTCCCGACCGGGTGTCAGTTGACGGTGAGCCTTGAGAGCGGTCTTCCGGTTACGCGGGCCGGCGCCACCATCCCCGGTGTTTGGGCAAGCTATTCTCACCGAGCCACACAGGGCCATCTGAGGAGGAGCAGTGCCACACCTGGATGCCCTTGTCATCCACTGCCGGCAGCCCGCGGCATTGGCAGGTTTCTACGCCGAGCTTCTGGGCCTGCCGGTCGCTACAGCGGACGTGGCTGCGATCGAGGCGGGCACGCTCGGCGAGGATGAGTCGGTGCTGCTGGGCTCCCGCGACGCCCTGCACGTCTGGCTGACCCCGGTCCGCGAGCTGGAGCCCGTGCCCGGCCGGATCCACCTCGACGTGCGCCTTGACGCCGCCAGCGACCTAGACCGGCTGATCGCTCTCGGCGCGACCCGCCGATGGGACGATTCACAGGGACGGTGGACTGTGCTGGCGGATCCGGAGGGCAACCTCTTCTGCGCCCTCTACCCGGTCCCATGACCGTGACCTGCAGCTTCGGGGACCCTAACTAAGTGGGTGTGCAAGTGCAAGGCCGTCCACAGGCAGAGTCACGCTGAGCGCTGGTTTTCCACAGTTGCGTCGGAGCGCATGGCGCTCACATCGGTACGCCGGATTGACTAGCCGCCATGACTACCATCACGAGTGGGATTCCCGACTTCGATCTCCTGGCACCGCTCAGCACGGATGCTCAAGTTCTTGACCGCGTCGATCAGGTCATCGGCGATGACGCCCGGCGTGATCGCTCACTGTGGCTGCTCTTCCTCGGGGCGGACGCGGTGCAACTTCCCGTCGTCGTTCCGATCGACGATATGCCGGCCAATCCCGGTGCGGACGCAGCCGGAAGCATCTGCGACATCATCGCGCACGTACTCCATGATGCCGCGCCCGGCGGCTCCGTGGTGATCGCCCTGGTGCGGCGCACCGGGCTCGTCGTGACCGATCCCGACCAGCAATGGCTCCTGGCCTTGAGGGCAGCCGCTGCGAGGACGGGCGTTCACCTCAGGATGTTGTGTCTGGCAACCAGGGACGGGACGCGGCGACTGGATCGCGGCTAGTGCACGAGCGGGATCGTCGGCGCCTGGTGCGGCCCGTCACCGGCGCACAGGCCGGTCGCGAGCTTCGCGGCTGAGGAGTGAGCCTGATGGAGCTTGGCTCGTATGAGCTTGATCGTTCCATTGGCCTTTTTCACCGCACCCTGGATCTCGTCCGTGATCGCCTCAATCGTCCCTCGCTCGCCTTTCGGCCTGGCGACGCCGTCATTGACGAAGTCGTTAATATCGCGCTTGAAATCGGCCCGCTGGCGCCGCAACGTCGCCACGTCGGCCTGCAAGGCTGCAACGTTGTCGATCACCGTGCGAGCCGCGAAGCGATCCATCCTCTGGACCTCTACGTCGACGTTTTGCCTGAGGTTGTAGCAGTGCGGCAAGCGTTTTGCGCCGTCCGCGCCAGCCCTGGCATCCGTAAACTCTCGCTCAAGATCGAGCTTCATCTTCACCCTGTCGGTACGCAGGAAATGCCGGGCGCTGCCGAACTTCAACGGGTCCGGCTTAGCGTGCGCAAAAGGTCTGCATGCCGAAGTTCCGAGCAGAACCCCGGGCACGACGGCAGCGACGAACAGCCTCATAATGACCGTCTGGGTGCTAAGCATGCCGCTCCCCCCAATATGTGGCATCCATATCAAGTGTCGCTGATTGGTCGTGGCTGGTCTAGGGCCATTTGGCTGGAGATATTCCGCAGTACAACACGACTTGGCTCACGACCTCGGACTCTCGGATGATTCGTCGCGTTGACCAGCGGGTTCTCAGCGTGTGGCGCGTAAATCTGCGCATTAATCCGACGCCTTAAAGAGCCTTGGCGTCCCCGAGCGGGGAGCGGCGAGGACAGCGTCGGCTGCGACGGCGGTGCAGGTCGCGTACTCATTGCGGCGCGTGTCGCCGGACGACCACCGGCGAGGAGAACCGCACGCCGAATTCGATGTCGAGCACATCGGGTCCGCTCACGATGACGTCCAAGTCGAGTGCTGCCCCGAATCATCCAGATCCGTGCCAGCGAAACCTCGGGAGACTCCGCCCGGGCGGCGCTGCTAGGCAGCGGCCGCGATGGCTACGCTCGGGCGCGGTGAGTCAGCCTGACGGTGTAGACCTTGCCGAAATGCGCTGTCAGCGCCTTGCCGTCAACATGCAGCTTCAGCGCGTGCAGGGCCGCATCCACTGGTACCGGCAACGCCAGTCCGTACACGAGCTGCCAGCCGGCCTGCTCGCGCGAGAGGTACAAATGCCTGGCGGCCGCGCACGCCCAGGTGCCGTCGGGCCGCGTATGGCTCTCGACGGTCATGACCACTCCCGTCGGACCGGCCAGCGTGACATGCACGGCGGGGGCGGTGCCGGGTCCCATGTTGCGCGGGTGGTAGTTCAGGTCGAAGCTGACGACCCGGTCGCCAGCCGGGTGGCGCCGTATGCACCGCGGGTACGGCGGGCCGGGTGCATCGGGCCCGGACATCTCGGTAAGGAAAAGTACCCCGATGTGACGGCGGTCCCGCCCGAGAATGCGCAGCACGATCCTGGCCACGGCGTGCACCTGGCCGGCTCGATACTGGGCCTCCAAGGTCACCAGAGTCGGCGCGCCGGGAATGGCGCAGCCTGCCAGGGCAGCGACACAGACAATCGTGATCACCGCCCATGCGGCTAGCCCGCGAGCCGAGCCGGATGGCCTGCGCGCGCGGGCCGACTGACAAGACGTCCCGCCCATGCTGCCTTCTTTCGCCGCTGGCCGCTCCAGGCGGAACGTTACATCACTGTGAAGGCATGACAAAAGGGAAGTACGGTAGTGACTTGGGTCACTCCCATACCGGCGACCAGCGCCAGGCGACCACATCGACCGCCACGCCATTGCGCGCTAATTTGCGCCAACTCAGGTCATAATGACCGTCTGGGTCCTAAGCATGCCGCTTCCCGCAATATGTGGCATCCATGTCAAGTGTCGCTGATTGGTCGTGGCTGGTCTAGGGCCATTTGGCTGGAGATATTCCGCAGCAGACATCGCGCTTGAACTACCGGCTCGGCAGAATCAGCCCGTCTGTGACTTGGCCGATTGGCGCGAGGGCGTCATCGACCTGCACCACACGAAGCCTGCTAGCGTCCGATGGCGTAGAGGGTGGCGTTATTAATGGCGTAGACAGTGCCGTCGGGGCCGATGATCGTGGGCGTGTAAGCCTCGGGTCGCGGGGCGTTGAGGCGGATCTTCTCGGCCAGGGTGTTGTGGGCCAGGTCCCAGCGGTACAGGATTCCGGCCTCGCTGTTCACGATCACCGAGTCGTCGGCGGGGTCGACCACGGCCGAGTTAATGCACCACTCGTACCGTGCTCCAGCGGGCGCGCCAGGGACGTGGACGGGCGACAGAATGGTCTGGACGGCCTTCATGACCCGGACGTTGGCGTAGGGGTCCTTCTGGTTTGACCTGGGGTCGAGCACGGCCACCTTGTTATGCCCGTCTCCATGTGGCCCAACGCCGAGGTAGTTGTTGTATTTGGACACCAGCAAGTAGGGCGAACTTCCGTGGTAGCCGGGCACCGCGCGAGCGCGCAGCACGGAGACGGTGTTGTCCCAGCCAAAGGATCCCGGAGTCTTGGTCCGCGTCAGGGTGGCATTGAAGTGCAGAAGCCACCCGCGAGCATCGTGGACCGGGAATGGATTCTCCTGGACACCGTAGTACACGTCCCCATCCGGGCCGACCGTCGGCGAGGCGGACGAACTGGCCAAGACGATGGACGGCCCGCCGCTGACCGGGTCCTTCAAGACGACATGGAACCGTGGCTTCAGCGTCCTGGCGTTGAGCCCGACGAGGATGCCGCGCTTGGGACTGGTGAGCGTGATGTAGATAGTCGTGCCGGCCGGCGACAGAGCAGGGGCGCAGTTAATGGCCACGCCGGTCACCGCCGGGTTGCGGGCAGCCGCCGCGGCGGTGATCCAGGTCGCGTGACCACTGGCATCGATCCGGGCGATTCCGCTGGAAAGGTGCGCTGGCGTTGCGCCGGTCACGGTGAACCCGAAGTAGACCGAGCCGTCAGGTGCCGCCGTCAGCGGCGTAGTAATCTGCACCGCCTTGTCGTAGATGGACCGATGGGCCTTCCACTGAGCCGCCCCGTAGAACACCCGCCGCCGTACCGTGCTGACCGCCATGTTGGCGTGCCTGCGCATCAGGACCGTCCCGCCCGCACCAGCGACCGCCAGCGTGTTGCCGGGCGTCAGGACAGCAGGTAGCGGAGGCGCAAAGACATGTAGACCGTCAGCGAACGCAGGCGGCCGGTAATCGGTAGCAAGCGACCAGCGCCGCACGCCGCTCCTGCCGGAGTACGCGACAACGCGGAACCCGGCCCTCGAGCTGATCCGAGTCGGGACCAGTACCGTATTCGCGGCAGTGATCATGGGAGAGCCGTAGTGGATGAGCAGCGCCCGATGGACCACTGCCGGGGCCAGGTCGACCTTCGCCGTCCAACGGATCCGGCGGAGCGGCTGAGGCCGCTGTCGGGCGACAGCCATGTGCTCGTGCGTTCCCGGCGAAACCGGCCCACTCGACCGCGGCGTTTGCATCGCCTGCACGCGGATTACCGGCCTCGGCGATCTGCGCGCTCGATGCCGGGATGAAGAGCCAGGAGCCGAGCAGCATCCCGGCCGCGGCAATCGCGCCAGTTGCCCCTCTGGCGATCCAGCCAAGGGCAGGTCGGGCCGGAGTCCGCGGCGGCTCGGCACTCGCCTTCCGTGACCGTTGTAGCCAGCCAGTCATGACTCTCCGACTCCCGTCACGGGCACGACCGGCCGAGATGAGTCGTGCCTGGGTCTGCCGTCGTTGTCGACGGCACTGGTCGGTGTCCTCGGCTTGAGGTAATAATAATGCGGTAAGAGCTACGATTACTCCTATGTGCGCCGGTATTTCTGATCTGTCCGCGGTGGAACTTAGATCTGCTTGAGCTGCTCAAGGCTGCTCGTCCAGCCCGCGGTAACGATCGGCATCTCCATCTCGCTGAGTCCGGAATGCACTAGCGTCAACTGGCTACCGCCCGGACAGTCCTCAATGGTCACGTCGACGACCTGCTCGGCCAGCCATCGATAGCGCAGCCGGTGCGGGGGATCGACGATCAGGAACTGCCCGATCACCTCGAATGGGCCGGTGTCGAAATCGAGGCTGACCCGGATGGCGCCGCCTGGCCGCACGTCCCACTCGTGCACTTTCCAGAGCATGTCCGGCCCGCAGCCGAACCACTGGCTGAGTAGTCGGACGTCTGTCCAGGCCGCGTAGACCTGCTGCGGTGGGACGGGATACTCGCGACGCAGCGTCAGCGTTTCAGTCACTCTTGCTCCTCAGCACCGCGTCCAGCCTGTCAAGGCTCGACTGCCAGCCACGTTCGATATCAGCGAGCCAGCCGGACACCTCGGTCAGCGGCGCTCGGACGAGAGTCAGGTCGTGCACCCGGCCGCGCACCGTTCGGCGGACCAGCCCGGCGCTTTCCAAAATTGCGATATGCCTGCTCAGGGCCTGCTTGCTGAACCCGAACCCGCGGCCGACCTCCGGCGTCGTCATCGGCCCGGCAGCGAGCCTGACAAGGACTTCCCGGCGCGGCTCGTTGGCCAGCGCGTCGAGGATCATGTCGAGGGCCATGCGCACAACCTAGGCCAACACGCAGCGAACGTCAACAAGTTTGTTGACGTTCCCTCGGCGGCCGGGTCGGTCGACCACCGCAACCAGGACGAGGAGGCAGCGACTGATGCTGCCGTCAGATGACGTGCACTCTCGGGTCGAGCGCGGCTAGGCAGATGTCGGTGAGCAGGTTGACCAGTGAGATGAGGATCACGATGGTGAGCGCTGTTCCCATGATGATCATCAGGTCTCCCGCCTTGACCGCCGTCAGGAGTGCCTGGCCGATCCCGCCGAGCGCGAAGACCTGGTCGACGATCGCGGCGGATCCCAGGAGTATGCCGAACCCTGTGCTGATGTTCGCAATTACCGGAGCGATCGCAGGCCGTAGTACGTGGTACCGGAAGACCCGGTTGCTGGCTAGTCCCTTGGCGCGCGCGGTGCGGATGTAATCCTCGCCCAGGACGTCGAGAACGGCCGACCGGGTAAGCCTGGCCGTTGCTCCGACCTGCGTGGCGGCGATCGCGATCCAGGGCAGGATCATCCGGCCGAGCCATTGCCCCGGGCTTTGCGTTAGGGGCACGTAACCCGGTTGCAGCCACACGTTCCCGGAGCGCGCGATGTAGGAGAACAACTGGAGCAGGAGCAGCGCGGTCAGGAACGTCGGCAGCACCAGCGCGGCCAGGGCCGCTGCCGTGACACCCTTGTCGGTCAACGAACCCGGCCGCAGGGCGCTGATTGTGCCTATCAGCGTCCCGGCCACCAGCCACAGCACCATCCCGCCGATGATCAGTGACAGTGTCGGTGGGAGCGCCTGCCACAGCAGGTTGTCGACGGACACTCCGACGGTCAGGGTCTGGCCCAGGTTGCCATGCAGCAGCCGCAGCACGTAGTGGAGGTACTGCACAGCTGCAGGCTCGCCCGAGCCGAGTTGCGAGTCGATCTGCGCGGTCGTCGCCGGGCTCTCCACCCCGACCCGGAACAGCGCGAAGGCGGCCAACGTGACCACCCAACCCAGGACAACGATCGCCATCAGCCGACGGAGAAGAAACAGGGCAAAACTCACGACTAATGCGTCCTCGCAGCCTCGGTATCCGCAAGACAACCTACCTCAGACGCGCGGGATGATGACATTTGAGCGGTTTATACGAATTTGAAGAATGAGGAGGCCCTCCCCGCCAGCGCCCCAGCGGCATCAGCGGACCCCCGCTGTAGCTGGGGCGGCAGCAGGGTTCCGCTGCTGCCGCTGGCCTCGGGGCAGGGATGCGCAGCGCTGCTCAGACCGAATTCGGGCGGCCTGGCCACACCGCCCGGTCAGCTGAGGCCATCAGGCAGGTCGGCCCGGCGATGTCGACGGGTTGAGTACCGGCCGATCCGGTAGGCACATCGTCATAACCAACGCAGAATTAGGAGAGCTGGAGGCAGCGATGCACGAAGGCGATCGCTATGCCGCCCTCGCCGACTGCTGCTGCCACGCGCTTCACCGATCCGGAGCGGACATCGCCGATGGCGAAGATTCCCGGGGCGCTCGTTTCGAGAGCGAACGGCTCGCGATCGCCCTTCCACTGGCCCGCCTTCATCGCGTCTGTTCCCGTCAAAACGAAGCCGTGCTCGTCGCGTGCGATCTCCGGGGGGAGCCAGTCGGTAGACGCTTCGGCGCCGATGAGGACGAAGAGCACCGTCGTGTCCCGTCGAGATGTCGTGCCGGCCCTTCGATCGATGACCTCGATCGCCTCGAGTTGTTCGTCTCCGTGCACGGCGACGACCTCGGATCGCGTTTCCACCCGGATGTTCGCTTTCGTTGCGATCTGCTCGATGAGGTACTGAGACATGCTCGCTGCGAGCGACTCACCGCGCACGATGAGCGTCACCGATCGGGCGTGGTTGGAGAAGAAGATGGCGGCCTGGCCGGCAGAATTGCCCGCCCCGATCAGATACACGTCGTTTCCCTGCGCCAGACCGGCGTCGCTGCGTGCCGCACCATAGTAGACACCGGAGCCGACGAATCGATCGACCGATTCGAGCTCAAGGCGCCGCCAGTCCACGCCCATCGCGAGGACGATCGACCTCGTTCGGAGTACGTCGCCCCCATCCAGCCTGACGGTCAGTTCGGCCGCGTCGATGCCTTCGATCCGGCGGGTCACGACGATCTCAGCACCCAGCCGCTTCGCCTGTTGCAGCGCCCGGCTCGCGAGATCGTCCCCGGAGACGCCGAATGGGAACCCCGTGTAGTTCTCGATCCGGGTCGAGGTGCCGGCCTGCCCGCCTGGGGCGAATGACTCGATCAGGCCCGTCTGTAGACCCTCGGAGGCGCCGTTGACCGCCGCCGTCAGACCCGCCGGGCCGCCGCCCACGATCACCAGGTCGTAGCGCTCCCGGCCTGGCGCGACGGTCAGTCCAGCGACCGTGGCCAGGACACGCATCGTCGGCGCGATCAGCCGAGTGCCGTCGCGCAGGTCCACAACGGGATAGGGGGCGGGGACGGCGGCTCCACCTGCGGTGCTTGCAACGGCGGCGGGATCCTCGGGGTCCAGGTGATCGTGGGGAATCTGATTGCGATTAAGGAAGCTCTCGGCAGCGTGGACGGCCGGGTCGAGGCGCGGGCCGATCACGAACATCGCGGGCTCGAGCGGCTGCGCGGCCGCGTTTGTGAGCATCTCCAGACGCTCCAACGCGGCGGCGCCGACCGTTGCGGAGACCTGGGGGGCCATGGCGGCGAGCGTGTGGAACACCTCGACAGTCACCTTCAGGACGCGGGACGGCCCGACGGCCCGCATGCTGGCGGGCAACGGCGTGCCGAGCGTCATCGGGATCTCGCCTCCGAGCTGCCCTGGGAGGCGGACGCCGATCACCTGCTCGGCGCCGTTCACGAGCTTCGTGAGCTCGGTCTTCCCCTCGACTACGACCGCCAGGAACCGGCCTTCGCCCTCGTGGGCCACGTACTCCCCGGGGATGAGGTGGATGTCCTCGACAGCGCCGGCAAGGTACGCCAGCTCATTCTGCGCGAGCGTCGAGAAGAGCGGAATCGCGGCCAGCTCATCAACAGTGATCACGATTCCCCCACAACCTATTCCGCTAAGCGCCCCCGCAGCCCAAGTAGCTCAGGTAGACGGAGCGAATTACAAGGCTCTGACCTGCGGATATCTGTGTCCGAGGGGGGACTTGAACCCCCATGCCCTTTACGGGCACTAGCACCTCAAGCTAGCGCGTCTGCCTATTCCGCCACCCGGACCAGCCTGGACGTGGTAGTCAACCACTCCAGCCGCATCACGATAGCAAATCAGGTCACCAGCGTGCGAGGTGCCGACGAGACCGGACATAGCGCGGTGGCACTATGGCCGGATGACGACCATCACTGCACGGCAGGAAGTCGCGGGCCTCGCCAGCGACCTGATCAGGATCGACACCACCAATACCGGCGACGACGCCGGGCCTGGCGAGCGGATGGCCGCCGAGCACGTCGCCGCGCTGCTCGCCGAGGTCGGTCTCGAGCCGACGGTGCTCGAGTCCCGCCAGAACAGGACCAGCGTGGTAACCAGGATCGAGGGCCAGGACCCGTCCCGCCCGGCTTTGCTGATCCACGGTCACCTCGATGTCGTTCCCGCCGATCCGGCCGACTGGCAGGTGCACCCGCTGTCCGGCGAGATCTCCGGAGACTGCGTCTGGGGCCGCGGCGCGGTCGATATGAAGGACATGGACGCGATGATGCTGGCCGTGGTCAGGCAGCGGCTGCGAGAGGGCCGCAAGCCGCCGCGCGACATCGTGCTCGCGTTCCTCGCCGATGAAGAGGCTGGCGGAAACCACGGGGCCGGCTGGCTGGTCGACAATCATCCCGAGCTCTTCGACGGCGTGACCGAGGCGATCGGCGAGGTCGGCGGCTTCAGCGCCGTCATCGGCGGCCAGCGGCTCTACCTGCTGCAGACGGCCGAAAAGGGGATCGCGTGGCTCCGCCTGACCGCGCGCGGCACGGCCGGCCACGGCTCGATGCTGCAGCCCGACAACGCCGTCACCGAGCTGGCCGAGGCGATCGCGCGGGTCGGGCGGCACGAGTGGCCCATCAGGCTCACCCCGTCGGTGACCGCTTTCCTCGAGGCTGCCTGCGAGGCGCTTGGCATTACTTTTCCTTATAACGAACCCGCGTCCGTACTCGCCAAGATCGGGCCGATCGCGCGGATGATCGGTGCAACCCTGACCAACACGGCCAACCCCACGATGCTGACCGCCGGCTACAAGGTGAACGTCGTCCCGCAGACGGCGTCGGCTCAGGTCGACGGGAGATTCCTGCCCGGCCACGAGGTCGAGTTCCTGGCCGAACTCGACCAGCTCCTGGGCCCGGGAGTCCAACGTGAGTTCGTGAACAACCACATCGCGGTGGAGACGACATTCGACGGCGCGCTGTGCGACGCGATGACCCATGCGCTGCTGCGGTCCGACCCTGAGGCCAAGGTCGTGCCGTACTGCCTGTCGGGCGGAACCGACGCGAAGTCGTTCAGCAGGCTGGGCATCCGCTGCTTCGGCTTCACGCCGCTGCGGCTGCCGCCGGATCTCGACTTCGCCGGGATGTTCCACGGGGTGGACGAGCGGGTGCCAGTGGCCGCCCTCGAGTTCGGCACCGAGGTGCTCGACCATTTCATCGATCTATGCTGACAGCCGTTCGCGCAGCTAACGGGGCGAAATTGGCAGCAACAAATTGGCAGCAACAAGCAGAGACATGACCCACTGTGCATTAGTCGGTACCTATGGGCGGTTTCGGCGTTTGCCTCTCGCCAACGCTAAGTAGTGATACGGTAACGCTTCGTGTGGGACTGACCTGCATGGCGTCCGTTCGGTACGCCGCGTCGGGCAGCTCACGCGAAGCCGGGCTGAACGAGGAGGGTTGCCTGTGCTGCCGGATCATTCCAGGGCCACGGGCGTGCCGTCGCCTGCTCGCGCTCACGCGCGGTCAGGCGGCGTGCATTGCGCGCCGGCCTGGCAGTCCGGCTGCTTGATCCTCGTGTCCGGCGGCGGAAGTTATTCCGCTCCGGCGGCCACGGCCGGTGCGGCGCCGCACCTGGCCGTGGTCGTCGTAACTGATAGCTGAGGGACCTGCGCGCCGCGGCGGGAGCGCGGCGCGTTGGTCTGCATTATTGCAGTAACGGAACGTAGCGAAGCAGATACGGAAACGTATTTAGCCCGGCAGCGGAGACGGAGCTGCGACACGCGGGGTGAAGTGAGCGGAACAAGGGGCGGAAATGCAGACTTGGGCACTATTGGCGGCCAAGCCCGCCACGCTTATCTCGGGCATCGGGCTAGGGACCATCCCGGCGATGAGCTGGGACTCGGTCGGCGGGTTCGCCGTCGGCTTGCTGCTGGCCGGGGGCGGCTTCGCAGTCCTGAATTCGTCGCGGCGTGCCCGGAACTGGGTGCCGCAGCCGGATGCGGTCCGCGCCGGGCGACCTGAGGCGCGCAGCTATGACGGCGGCCGGATCGCCAGGGCCAGACGGTGGGTGGACAGGCTGCTGACCGGGATGCTCAGCGACGATACCGATCTGGTGACTGCCGCGCCGGAGTCGTGGGGCACTGACCCGCAACTTGGTGAGCAGGAGACTGCCGCGCCGGAGTCGTGGGGCACCGACCCGCAACTTGCCGAGCAGGAGACTGCCGCGCCGGAGTCGTGGGGCACCGACCCGCAACTTGCCGAGCAGGAGACTGCCGCGCCGGAGTCGTGGGGCACCGACCCGCAACTTGCCGAGCAGGAGACTGCCGAGCCAGCAACGGCCGGGCGTGACTCCGCACAGCCTGACCGGGACCAGCCTGAGCGTGACCAGCCGGAGTGGGACCCGCCCGAACCGGAACTGCCTGGACCGGCAGAGCTTGCCTGGTCTGCGGAGCGCACGCTCGCTCCCGATCCGGCTGCCCGGCCCCGCCACGCCGGGGCGTCGACGTCGGCGCTGGCAGTTCCCCGCGAGTTCGAGCGGGAGCAGGAGCCGGCCGGGCCCCGGCGCAGGTCAGACGAGGGCTTCTGGGGCCTGGACGAGCCAGCCGCCTCGGCATCGGGCAACGGTTACCGCAGCAAGCACCGGCAGGACGAGGCGGCCAGCGACTCGGGGACGCAGGACGCCGGCCGCGGCAAGCCGCGGCACGCGGCCCCGCCCCCAAGCTTCGGCGTCACCCTCGGCCGCAGGCTTACCAGCCCGAGGCTGACCAGCCGGTCAGCGGCACACGCAGGCGGCTGACCGGCCGCAGGCGTTCCAGCCCGAGGCTGACCAGCCGGTCGGCGGCACATGCAGGCGGCTGATCGGCGCGGGCCGGCCAGCACGTCGCTTCGATCTGCGCCCGGCCAAGGTCGGGGCGGATGCGGTTACCCAGCCTCCGCTTAGCGCCGGTCAGCTCCGCCAGGTCTGGCCGCCGGACGGCCAGCCCTGCCATGCCTGGCGGCTCGCCGGCGGCTGTGGCCGGATAATCTTGCGGCGCAGGGTGGCTGTCCTGCTACCGTCGGCAGCCAGGCGTAGTCTGGCTAGCTCCCAGTGCCCGTACTCGGCATGGTCGGTCAGTATCCGCCGCGCGACGTCCCTGGACAATCCACGCGGCAGGTTGAGCACGAGGTAGGAGTACTCCGCCATCACCACTTATTGTGCGCGTCGGCGGCGATGATTCAATCAGATGCGAGGGAATCAGTTACGGCGAAAAGCGTTTGGTGGGACAGATGACCGAAGTGATCGACCCGCGGAGACAGTAGGCCACGTGCGGTAGCCTCCTGGCGACTGCGAGATGTGAGGTAGAGAAGGCGTGGCAGCAAGCACGAGCCCGGCAAGGCAGAACGGCAAGGCGAGCGCTGACATCGCGGAAAACGGTGCCAGGCGGCTCGTCATCGTCGAGTCGCCTGCCAAGGCGCGCACGATCGCCGGCTACCTCGGCAAGGGTTACGTCGTCGAGTCGAGCATCGGTCATATTCGCGACATGCCAGGCAGTGCTGCTGACATTCCGGACAATCTGCGTAAGGAGCCTTGGGCTAGGCTCGGCGTGAACATCGACGCCGATTTCGAGCCTCTTTATGTGGTCAATGCCGACAAGCGCCAGCAGGTCAGCAAGCTGAAGAAGCTGCTCAAGGACGCCGACGAACTGCTGCTCGCGACGGACGAGGACCGCGAGGGCGAGGCGATCGCCTGGCACCTGGTGCAGGAACTCAAGCCCAAGGTGCCGGCCAAGCGAATGGTCTTCCACGAGATCACGCCGGAGGCGATCGCCGCCGCCGTGGCGAGCCCGCGGGAGATGGACAACGGCCTGGTGGAGGCCTACCAGACCCGCCGCGTACTCGACCGCCTCTACGGCTACGAAGTCTCGCCCGTGCTGTGGAAGAAGGTCATGCCGCAGCTGTCGGCCGGCCGGGTCCAGTCAGTTGCGGTGCGGCTCGTCGTCGACAGGGAGAAGGAGCGGATCGCCTTCCGGCCGGCCCGCTACTGGGACCTCGAGGCCGAGTTCGCCCGGCTGCCCGCGGATCAGGACGCCACCTGGTTCGCCGCCACGCTCGTGGCACTCGACGGACGGCGGATCGCCCAGGGCCGCGACTTCGCGCCGACCGGGGAACTGCGCGCCGCCACGTCCGCCGCCGCCGCCGACGGCAAGCAGGCACCGCCGATCCTGCATCTCGACGAGGCGGCCGCGGCTAGCCTGGCTGACCGGCTCAGCGGGGCTTCGTTCGCCGTGAAATCGGTTGAACGCAAGCCTTATCGCCGGTCGCCGTACCCGCCCTTCCGCACCACGACGCTGCAGCAGGAAGCCTCGCGCAAGCTGGGCTACTCGCCCAAGTACACGATGCAGGTGGCGCAGCGCCTGTACGAAAACGGTCACATCACCTATATGCGCACCGACTCGGTCACGCTGTCGCAGACCGCGATCACGGCAGCCAGGGCACAGGCGCGCGAGCTGTACGGGGCGCAGTACATCCCCGATACGCCGCGGACCTACGTCAGCAAGGTGAAGAGCGCACAGGAGGCGCACGAGGCGATCAGGCCAGGCCGGCGACTCGTTCCGCACGCCGGCGGCCAGCGGGCTCTCCGGCGACGAACTGCGGCTGTACGAGCTGGTCTGGAAGCGCACCGTCGCCTCCCAGATGAAGGACGCCGTCGGCGAGTCGGTCTCGGTCAGGATCGCGGGCCGCTCCACGGCAGGCGAGGAGGCTGAGTTCGGCGCCTCCGGCAAGATCATCACCTTCTACGGCTTCCTCAAGGCCTACGTCGAGGAGGTAGAGGAGGACGGCGCCGACCGCGACGACCGGGAACGCCGCCTGCCGCCAATGGCCGAGAGCGACCCGATGGCGCACCGGAACCTGCACCCGGCCGACCACGCGACCAGGCCGCCGGCCAGGTACACCGAAGCATCGCTGATCAAGGAGCTGGAAGACCGCGAGATCGGGCGGCCGTCAACCTACGCCTCGATCATCGGCACCATCCTCGATCGCGGC
Source organism: uncultured Actinomycetota bacterium (assembly GCA_963720595.1). Lineage (GTDB taxonomy): Bacteria > Actinomycetota > Actinomycetes > Streptosporangiales > Streptosporangiaceae > Chersky-822. The sequence goes on from CAVRFY010000003.1 coordinate 1,301,348, forward strand.
TACGTGTTCAAGAAGGGCACCGCGCTGGTTCCCTCGTTCGTCGCCTTCGCCGTGGTGAACCTGCTCGAGCGGCACTTCGCGCACCTGGTCGACTACGAGTTCACGGCCAGCATGGAGGAAGCGCTCGACGAGATCGCCAGGGGCGAGGCCGGCCGGGTGCCGTGGCTGCGGCGGTTCTACTTCGGCACCGACGGCGTCGACGGGCCCAAGGAAGAGGGCCTGAAGGACCTAGTCAGCGACCTCGGCGACATCGACGCCAGGGACGTGAGCTCGTTCCCGCTGGCCGGCACCGACATCGTGATCAGGGTCGGCAGGTACGGCCCGTACCTGGAGCGAGACGACCAGCGGGTGAACGTGCCTGAGGGGACGGCGCCCGACGAGCTGACCCCCGAGTTCGCCAGCGAGCTCTTCTCTCGCCCGAGCGGCGACAAGATCCTCGGCAGTGACCCGGACACGGGCCTGACGATCGTCGCCAGGGACGGCAGGTTCGGCCCGTACGTGACCGAGGTGCTCGCCGAGGACGCGCCGTCGTCGGCCAAGCCACGGACCGCCTCGCTGCTGAAGGCGATGGACCTGGACAGCGTCACCCTCGACGAGGCGCTGCGGCTGCTGACACTGCCGCGGACGATCGGCGATATCGACGGCGAGCAGGTGACCGTGCAGAACGGCCGGTACGGCCCCTATGCCAAGAAGGGCACGGACAGCAGGTCGCTGGAGTCTGACGAGCAGCTGTTCACGCTGACGCTGGACCAGGCAAGGGACCTGTTCGCGCAGCCGAAGCAGCGCGGCCGGGCAGCGCGGGCGGCCGCCGCGCCGCCGCTGCGCGAGCTTGGCGACGACACGGCGAGCGGCAAGCCGATCGTGCTGCGGGAGGGCCGGTTCGGGCCGTACGTGACCGACGGCGAGACGAATGCGTCGCTGCGCAAGGGCGACGCGCCCGAGTCGATCACGCTTCAGCGGTCGATCGAATTGCTCGCGGAGCGCCGGGCCGCCGCGCCTGCGCCCAAGCGCCGCGCGGCCGCGCCGAGGAAGACGGCCGCAGCGTCCGCAAAGAAGACCACGACGGCAAGGAAGTCCGCCGCGACGGCCAAGAAGGCCACCCCGCGGCAAGGCACGGGACGGTCGAAAGCACGCAGTTCGGGAGAGGGCTGAGCACCTGCTTCGCGCGGCCGGAGGCGGACCGGCCGCAGTCTGGATAGCCTTGCCCAATGAGCCTTAGGTCCCCTTTGGGACAGCGCCACGACAGCGTGCTGTCGATCAGGCCATTCAGGCGGCTGTGGATCGCCACGTCGCTGTCCAGCCTGGGGGACTGGCTGAGCCTGCTGGCGCTGTCCGCGCTGGCGTACTCGCTGACCGGCGCCAAGGTCCAGCAGACGGCGGGAGCCATCGCGGTCGGTGGAGTCTGGATCACCTCGCTGCTGCCCTACCTGCTCTTCGGCCCGCTGGCCGGCGCGGTTGCCGACCGGTTCGACCGCCGGATCAACCTGGTGATCGGCGACGTGGTCAGGGCGATCCTGTACCTGTCGATCCCGCTGAACCTGGTCGTGGGCTTCGCCAACAAGCTGACCTGGCTGTACATCGCCCAGTTCCTGGCGTGCTGCGCCTCGCTGTTCTGGACCCCGGCTAAGGACGCATCGATACCGAACCTGGTCCCGCCGGAGAAGCTAGAGCAAGCCAACCAGTACAGCCTGCTGACGACGTACGGGACGGCACCGTTCGCCTCGCTGCTGTTCGTCGTGTTCGCAGCGATCAGCAGCGGCCTGGCCAAGAGCACGCTCAGCTATTTCGGCAACCCGGCGACCGGCAAGGTCAGCCTGGCGCTGTACTTCAACGTGGTCACGTTCGTGATCTCGGCGGTGACCGTCTACTCGCTGCGCGAACTGCCGCGCCGCCGGATGGGCGAGGCCATCTCGGCGCCGTCGGTCGCCAAGTCGATCTGGCAGGGCTGGCGGTTCATCGGCCGCAACCGCGTCGTGCGCGGCATCACGATCGGCATGATCGGGGCGTTCGCCGGCGCCGGGGTGGTCGTCGGCCTCGGCTACGTCTATGTCGTGGGGACGCTGAGCGGCGGTCCGACCGGCTGGGGCCTGGTCTTCGCCGCCATCTTCGTCGGCCTCGCCGCCGGCATGTCAGTGGGCGTCCGGATCCTCAGCCACTTCAGCAAGCGGCGGCTGTTCGGCCTGGCGATCGCGGCGGCTGGGGTGCCGCTGGCCCTGATCGGCCTGATCCCCAACCTGCCAGTGGTGGTCTTCCTCGTCGTCGTGCTCGGCGTCCTGGCGGGCATGGCCTACGTGACGGGTTATACGATCATCGGCCGGGAGGTCGACGACGACACCCGCGGCCGGACCTTCGCCTTTCTGCAGTCGGCGCTGCGGGTCGTGATGTTCGCGGTCATCGCGCTCTCCGGGCTGCTGTCCGGCGGGATCACCTCGCTGGTGGGACAGCTGTCAGGGTCGAAGGACCTGCACATCGGCACGATCACGTACATGGCGGTCGGCAACAACGTCGTGCTCCTGCTCGCGGCGGCGGCCGCGATGGTGCTTGGATTCACGTCCTACCGGCAGATGGACGACCGTCCGGGGCTGCCGCTGTTCGCTGACCTCGCGGCCGCCGTCCGCGGCCGGACGCTGCCGTACACGCCGAAGCCCGACCGCCGCGCGGGCGGGCGAACGCAGGGCGGCCTGGCCGACCTGGCCGGGCCGGTGCACCAGCCGGGCCGCGGGCTGCTGCTGGCGTTCGAGGGCGGGGAGGGTACGGGCAAGTCGACCCAGGCCAGGCTGCTCGCGATCTGGCTGCGCGAGAACGGCTACGACGTGCTCGCCACCCACGAGCCCGGTGCCACCAAGGTCGGCATGCGGCTCAGGGCGCTGCTGCTCGACACCGCGCACACCGGCCTGTCACCGTGGGCCGAGGTGATGATGTACGCGGCCGACCGGGCCGAGCACGTGGCCAGCGTGATCAAGCCTGCCCTGGCCAGGGGGACGATCGTGGTCACCGACAGGTACATCGACTCGACGCTCGCCTACCAGGGCGGCGGGCGTCAGCTTCCCGTCAACGCCATCCGCCGGGTCAACGAGCTTGCCACCGGCGGCTTGGTGCCCGACCTGACCTTCCTGCTCGACCTGCCCCCCGAGGCCGGACTCGGCCGCCGCGCGCGGTCGGCCGACCGGCTGGAGGCCGAGCCGGAGCAGTTCCATGACCGGGTGCGAGCCGCCTTCCTGTCGCTGGCCGGCGCCGACCCCGACCGCTACGTCGTTCTCGATGCTGCCCTGGACCCCACCCAGCTCAGCAAGTCCATCCAGAGCGCGGTCAGAGACCGGCTGCCCGACCCCGTGCCCGAGCGGGCCGAGGAGATCACCGGCTCGATCCCGGTGATACGCGAATGACGGCGTGGGCCGTCTTCGGGAAGCTGGCCGGGCAGGACTCGGTCGTCGAGCAATTGCGAGCCGCGGTGGCCGCGCCGGGCGGGCTGACCCATGCCTGGCTGTTCACCGGGCCCCCAGGTTCGGGCCGCTCGGTCGCCGCGCGGGCGTTCGCCGCCGCGCTGCTCTGCGCCGAGCAGGGCTGCGGCGAGTGCCCGTCGTGCCGTCAGGTCGCCGCCGGAACCCATCCCGACCTGCTGCTCGTCCGTCCCGACGGGCTTTCCTACGGAGTCAGGCAGACCAGGGAACTCGTGCTGAAGGCGGCCTCGTCTCCGGTCTACCGCGGCTGGCGGATCGTCCTGTTCGAAGATGCGGACCGGGCCACCGAGCAGGCGGCGAACGCGCTGCTCAAGGCCATCGAGGAGCCGCCGCCACGCACGATCTGGCTGCTCTGCGCGCCGTCGGCGGCCGACCTGCCGACCACGATCAGGTCCCGGTGCAGGCTGATCACGCTGCGGACGCCGCCGACAGCGGCAGTCGCCGAGATCCTCGAACGGGAGGGCGTCGGCCACGAGGACGCGATCGCGGCCGCCCGGGCCTCGCTCGGCCACATCGGCCGGGCCCGGCGGCTGGCGACCGATGCCGACACGGCGCGCTTGCGCGCCGACGTGCTAGCGGTGCCGCTGCGCGTCACCGGCCTCGCGGAGGCGTTCGCCGCCGCGGCCGCGCTGGTCAAGGCCGCCGAGGCGGAGGCAGAAGCGACGACCGAAGAGCTCGATGTGCCGGAGCGCGAGGCGCTGCGTCGGGCGTTCGGCGAAGGTTCGACCGGCAAGGGGGTCGCGACCGCGATCCGGGGCGCCGCCGGCGCGCTGAAGGACCTCGAGGACCGGCAGAAGTCACGCGCGACCAGGATCAAGCGCGACGCGCTCGACCTGGCACTGCTCGACCTGGCGGCGTTCTACCGGGATGTGCTGGCCATGCAGCTTGGTGCCGAGGTGGAACTGGCCAACGCCGCCCGCGAGCCCGATCTGCGCGCGATCGCCGAGTCCTCGACACCGCGGGTGACGGTGCGGCGGATCGAGGCCATCATGCGCTGCCGGGAGCGGCTGGCCGCCAGCGTTGCGCCACTGCTCGCGGTCGAGGAACTGACGCTGACCCTGGCCGAGCACGCCTCCGTGCTCGCCTGACCTCGCCGACTTCCGGCTGGCCGGTCACGCTGCGCTGTGCGGCTCCGGAAGCCAGCGGCGTTGCTCCCGGGCCGGGTCGGCCGGGCTTCTTGAGGGAGCGCGGACACTTCTCGACGGCATTGCTGATTCAGGGGGTCGTTGCAACGGGTGATGTTGCGGTGTCGGCCAGGCGAGTGTAGCGACGGTTGTTGGGCGGGGGTGGTGCGGTAGCCGGTGCGTTTGCGGGGGCGGTGCGTTGAGTTCGTCGGCGATGGCCTGGAGGGCGGCGGCGGTGTCGAAGACGTGGGCGTACGGCGCTGTATCACAGGTATCGGCGGCGGTGTGCAGGCCTGCGGGGCGAACTAAGTGACCGGTACCTGGACCGCGGCCAGCGGGACGAGATCGCGCGGCTGCGCGAGTCCGGGCTGGGAATGCGGGAGATCGGCAACCGGATCGGGGTGCATGCCTCGACGGTGAGCCGGGAGCTGGGCGGCAACGCCGTCCCGGGGACCGGGCAGGACCTGCCCGGCCGGGCGGACCGGGCGGCGTGGGAGCGGCAGCGGCGGCCCAAGCCGTCGAAGCTGTCCTTGGACCCGCAGCTGCGGCAGGAGGTGCAGGCGATGCTCGATCGCCGGTACTCGCCCGAGCAGGCCGCCGGGCGGCTGAAAACGCGGCACCCCGGCGACGCTTCCCGGCAGGTCAGCCACGAGATGATCTACCAGTCGCTGTACGTCTACCCGCGCGGCGAGCTGCGCCGCGAGCTGCGGGCCTGCCTGCGGTCCGGCCGGGCGGTCCGCCGCCCCCGCGGCCGCCGCGAGGCCCGCGGCCAGATCATCGGCGCCGTCCCCATCGGCGACCGCCCGGCCGAGGTCGCCGGCCGCCTGGTCCCCGGTCACCACGAAGGCGACCTCATCCTCGGATCCCGGGCCTCGAACTCCGCGGTCGGCACCATCGTCGAGCGCACCACCGGCTACCTCCCCTGCTGCACCTGCCGCACGGCCGCGACGCCGACTCCGTCGCCGACGCCATCATCGGCAGATGACCGCACCTGCCGCCCTGGTTCGCCAAGACGCTCACCTGGGACCGCGGTCAAAGAACTCGGCCCGCCACCAGCGCGTCACCGCCGCCGCCGGCCTCACCGTCTACTTGCGCCGACCCCTACGCCCCCTGGCAACGCGGCAGGCAACGAAAACACCAACGGCCTGCTCCGCGACATACCTCCCGCGAAAGGCACCGACGCTCAGCCAGCACACCGCCGCAGGCCCGCGCCGGCCTGCCGCGGATTCATCCCCGCCGCCGGCAATGCCAGCGTCTAGCGGACCACCCCCGGCCCCAACGCCGTCCCGCTTGCCATCGCCGCCACCTCACACATCAGGCGTTGCGACAATCCCCTGAGCGCAGGGACGACATTTGCTAAAAACTGTCCGCGATCATGGGCCAAAGGTCGCCGGGAGTCTGCACTTCCTTAGGCGGGGCTTACCGGGCGGGAAGCTGGCTGATGAGCGTGTCGAATATGTCGGTGCCGGTGCGGTCGTGGCGGGGCCCGAGGGTGGTCGTTGCGGGGACGCCGGCGGCTGGCAGCTCCCAGCGGACCCGGCAGGGCTCGAGTTGCTCGACGGCGCGGTACCAGTCGCGGAGCGGTGCGGCGAGCTGGGCGTGGAGCTCGAAGTTCCGCCTGCGCCGGGTCAGGTCGGCCTGGCGGCGGGCAGCCAGGGCAGCCGGATCGGGGATCTCGACGAGGATGAGGTCGGCCACGCCCAGGTGATGCTCGGCGAACAGCCGGGGGTGGCGATCAGCTCGGCCTGGCACCGGCAGCGGCTGGCGTGCCCGGTCTGCCACAACGACCAGGCGTAGTGGAGCTTGAGCGGGTCGGTGTCGCAGACGGCCGTTCCGGAGCGCTGCTCGGCAAGCACGGCGGCGTGCCAGCGCCCGGCGCTGACGGCGGCCCAGTGCGCGGCGGCGCCGTCCGGGTCCGCGGCGCGGTCGGGCACTGGCCCGGCCCGTGCCTCGCCGATCACCGTCGCGGACTGGCAATGGGCCGCGATCCAGGTGGTCTTGCCCGCGGCGCTGGGTCCTTCGACGACGATGATCACGCCGGCTCAGCCGGTTCAGCCACTTGGCAGCATGCTCCGAGGACCGACGACACCCGCCCACGCTACTGCCGGACGCACCGGCTGCTGTTGGACAGTCTCGGCGAGTCCCACCTGCGGCGCGCGGCGCCGGCGGGACTGAGTCAATCCGCGACCTGGTCGCGGCCGAAGTCAGGGTCGGCCAGTAGGCGGGATGAGGATGGACGAGCCGTTAACAAATATTGAACGGGCTCTTGCCCTAACGATTGGTCGTGATCTGGCCGTAACCTTGAACGGTGCCGATGATGATGGCGGTGAGCTTCGAGCGGCGCGGCCGGCTGCATTACCTGGATCCCGGCTCGCACCGCCCGGCCGTGGGGGACAAGGTGCTCGTGCCGACCGATACCGGCCCCGAGGTCGCCGAGTGCATCTGGGCACCCCAGTGGATTGACGATGATATTGGCGGGCTGCCGGTCTGCGAGGGCCTGGCGACCGAAGCGGACGTGGAGCGCGCCGCCGGGAGCCGGACCAGGCGCGCCGAGGCCAAGGTGGTCGCGCGGCGACTGGTCCGCGAGCACGACCTGCCGATGAAGGTCATCGCCGTCGACTACATCTCCGCATCAGGGCGGCTGATCATCTATTTCAGCGCGCCGCACCGGGTCGACTTCCGTGCCCTGGTCCGCGATCTCGGCGCGCGACTGCACGCGCGAGTGGAACTGCGCCAGGTCGGGCCCAGGGACGAAGCCAGGCTGCAGGGCGGCATCGGGCCGTGCGGCCGGGATCTGTGCTGCGCCACGTTCTTGAAGGACTTCGAGCCGGTCACGATCAGGATGGCCAAGGACCAGGACCTTCCCGTCAACCCGATGCGGATCGCCGGCGCGTGCGGGCGGCTGATGTGCTGCCTGAAGTACGAGCACCCGCTCTACACGGACTTCAGGGAACGTGCGCCCCGGCTCGGCTCCGCGGTCGAGTCGCCTGAGGGGCCGGCGTGGTCGTCGGGTACAGCGTTCCGGCCGATCAGGTGATCGTGAAGGTGACCGAGACCGGCTCGAGGTGCGCCTGCCCGCGGGCAAGCGTCTGCGGGTCACGGCAGGCCTACGAAGCGACCCATGGCCAGCAGCGGGAACTGCCCCGCGACCGGTAGACTCTCTGAGCCGCCGCCTTCCGGCTGGCGCGCCGCCTTAGCTCAGTCGGCAGAGCGGTTCACTCGTAATGAACAGGTCGTCGGTTCGATTCCGACAGGCGGCTCAGGTAGAAGTGATAATTCGAACACATCGAACGGCTTCGTGGGACTATCGGGGGGACTAGGCGCGGTCGGCTCGATCAAGACGATCCGTGTTCCCGTCGGCTCGATCTCCGTCGGTTCCCATCGTGGCCGACGCTGCGGAACTGCCCTTCGGGAGCGTACGTGCCAGGCAGGGCCGAAGCAGAGGCACCGTGCCAACGCGGGAGCGGTTTCAAGAACGCTAACCGAAACCGCCTGACCAGCAAGGGTCACTCCGATCCCGAGGCCGTTTGGCAGGTATTCGGCAGGTGCCGTTGGGGTAGGTCTGTTCAGGCTGCCGGGCTGCTTGTCCAGTGGCGGGGTGCCTGGAGCGTTGCGGGCGGCGAGGTGCCGCCGCTCATGTAGGAGTTGGTCAGCGCTGCGACGGGCTGCCCGATGGCCGCGGCTAGTACGTAGGTGTGGCTGTTGTTGTCGAAGACGGCCAGGGTCGTGTCGCTGGGGCTGATCGCAGCGGCGTGGACGCCGTGGCGGTCGGTGACGGTGGGTGATCACCTTCCCGGTGGCGGCGCCGGATACCGTGACCCGGCTGGCGTCCGAGGATGCCGGGACCTCGACGCGGGCCACCAGCGTTCCGTCAGGGCTGAACATAACCTGGGCGACCGGCGCCCCTGCTGCGTGGCCCGCCTAGCCGTGACCACCAGGTGATGGCGCATCGCCGCCTGCGAGCGCCCACAGGACCAGGACGAGCACGAACCACAGGACCGGAACGATGACCAGCGCAGCTGCCAGCACTGCCAGCACTGCCAGCATGATGACAGCGGCCCGGTGCCGCCGCGCACGGGGAACGGCCGGGCCAGGCCACGGCCGGGCAAGAGCCGGAGGGGTGTAAGCGGGCATCGCCAGGCCCGGGCTGGGCCGGGTCTGGCCCGGGCGCGCCAGAGCCGGCCGGCTCGTCGGCAGGGTCGGGAGTGCTGATCATGATGACCTCCTCGAGGCCGGGAAGCGCTCTTAGTCCGGCCAGGCAGCGGGCGCACTGACCGGCGCAGGTGACCACGGCCACTCCACGCGCGACCCTATGCCGCGCCCTGCAAGCCAATAGCTCGCCATCACTCCAGCGTGACGCGCCCAACCATCATGCGCCTGAGCACGAGCACTCAGCGCCCTTGCGCACGCTACTCAACCGGCCGCTCCGCCACCAGACTGCTGCGCCAGAGCAGATCCGCCCCGGCACCTGCGGCGACCTCCGCGAGATCCCGCAGGGCCGGACATCTCGATCAGTGCCATCCAGCGACCGGCGGACACGATCATCGGACCAGGCTGCACGAGCCTGCCCGCCGACGTCCGGTTCGATCGCGATCGGCGGGAGGGTTTCTCAAGAACGCTCACCAAGCGAGCTGATGAGGCGAGATTCCACAGACGACTGACCTTGAGCACCCATTCGGCACGGATACCCAGAGCGCCATGATCGGGTGCCGCCGGTCGTCAGCGCAGGCGCGGATGACGCGGCCGGTGTCTCAGCTGCCGCTGGTCAGTTGAGACAACTGCCTGACCTCATTTGAGATTTCGCGGCCGGCGGTGCCGGTTACCGGGAGGCACAGGGCATGTGATGTTGCGCGGCAGGGTATGAACAAGCTCAGCTTTCGGACGCACATTTTCGGCGCGCCGGTGAGCGTATGGCCGCCGTTCCTGGCCTCGAAGACCGGCAGGCGCAGCTATGGGCATAAATGTTCCGTTTCGGGGCGTCCACAGACTCAGGATCGGGGAAGCCATGGACAAGTTCGGCACGACCGCAACCGTGGGTGGGGATCCAGTTCCCGACCAGCTCAGGTCTCTGTTCAACCACCCGGACGACGTGCGGGTGCAGGAGCTGCCATGCGAGCTGCCAGGCTTCGGCTCTCTGGCGGTGCATTTCGGCGCGGGAGCGAGAACCGTGCCGCACCAGCACCACGACGGCCAGCACTTGGTCTTCGTGGACGGGGTCGGCGTGGTCGCCGACGATAACGGTGTGCATGTCGTCCGGACAGGCGACGTCGTGAGCAACCCGCCCGGCGCCTGGCACTGGCATGGTGCCGCTCCTGGCACAGCGGCGACACACGTGACGTTCGAAGCCCCCGGTGACTTTGACCTCGATGTGGAGCGCCGGGACTGGGACAGCACCTACGGGCCCGACCTAGGGGCATGAGCTGTAGCTGCGCGGGCGCTCGGAGCAGCCGGATCCGGCCGAAACCGGGGCGGGGCATCTCGGTGGAGTAACGGGTTCCTCGATCGAGGCGATCGCGTCGGATGCCGGTCGTCGACTGAAACACTGCCAGCGTCAACACATCCGGCTGCTGAGGCGCGGCGAGCGCGAGCTGGCGTCCTCCGACGTCCCGCCGGGACGCACTCGGCGAAAGTCGTTCAGCGATTCGCCCTGCCCACGCCGTTGACGACCACGGTGGCAGACGCAATCGACACATGCAGCGCGGCCGAGGTTACCGCTGCGCGGCTCGAATCTCTGGAGGCAGCTAAGCCGCCTATCAGCCGCTAGGTCTGTCTCGGCTGCCGGGCTGGAACGGTTCTGGCGAAGATACAGGCGACCCGGAGCCTTTGCTAGTTCGGCGCCTGAACGCCAGGATTACGAGCCATGAGCCTTCCGGAAGCCATACTGATCACATCCCCGGTGGCCGCCAGCGGCCCCAATCTGGCCGACTGGCTCACCGCTACAGGCACGGTGGGACTCGCGCTTGTTACCGTCATCACTCTCATAGCGACCGTGCGGATAGCCAGCGTCGACCGCCGGCACGACGACGAGGTCCGCGGGCAGGATCGCCGCGACGCGGAAGGGCGCCTTCTCGAGGAACGCCAGGCAGCCGACCAGCGCCTGCGTGAGGAACGGAACCACGCCGAGGACGTGCGGCGCCAGGAGCGGCGGGTAGACAGTGCCATCGTCCTCCTTGAGCGCATCGCCCGCATCATGCCACTGCTCGGCGATCTTCCCTACCGGGGCGGATTGGACGCGGCGCGGAAATCTGAGTGCGATGACGCGGTCCTGACCCTGGGATCGGGAGTGCACACCCACGCGGCGCTAGTGGGGCAAGAGACGCTGGCTCAGCAGTACAGGAACGTGGTGAGCTTCGTTGATGCGGTATGGACAGCCAAGTGGGCCGAGGAGCCGGGCGGGGATGACCTAGAGCTGCTGGGGGCCCAGCTCCGCCGCTACGCCATGTTCGTGCGACTGTCCCTGGAACGCTTCATTACGCGCGGCGAGGTGCTGGACACTGGCAAGCCGTACTATCCCAAGCTCGTACGGGAGCCGGGCGACGAATCGCTCTGGAGTCCGGATCCCGAGCCGGATGGATGGTATGTGGCACTTGCGCACGACCCGCACGATCCGTCGTACGTGCCGCCAGGCTGACCGCACACGAACTGCACGGGTCGCTCAAGAGATATCACGGCTGACACGGGACTGTCTCGCTGCGCAAATTCCGCTTCCGGGATCGGCTGACACGACCACGCCCCGCGGGCGCAGCGCCACTCTCGAACCGAGCAAGACGGACACCGCGCGCGGAACCAACTCAGGGACAGGGGCCATAGGGATCGAGCAATTGCTTATCAAAGCGAGCAGAAAGGACAGTCTAATCCTGTTGTTCTCACTCGTAATGAACAGGTCGTCGGTTCGATTCCGACAGGCGGCTCGGGTAGAGCCAGTAATTCGAACACCTCGAACGGGCCCGATGGGACTAACGGCGGGACTAAACGCAGGCGGATCTTTGGTGGCACGAACCCTGGCCCGCCGCCTGCCACACGTGTTCACAGGTGGGCCTCGTCGCGCAACATGGCCACTGAGCGGCGACCGAGTGCTCCCAGGCTGTCCAGCATCGTTGCGTGCCAGCGCCCGCAGGTAGCAGCGGCCGGAGCGCCGGGGCCGCCTGTGCATGCCGCTCCGGAATGTTAGACGCGGGTAGCTCCCCGGTGGCACCCGCGGCTCAGGTCACGGCGACGTCGACGCGCCGCGAGGCGCAGGCGAAGTGGGTCGCGTCACCGTCGTACTGGGCGAAGAACGGCGAGCTGGCGTGCGCCGTGAACGACGCCTTGAACCAGCCGCTCGCGCTGGTGACCGGCTCGTACTTGTACCGGTACCAGATGCCCTTGTACTTGTAGATGACCATGACCGTGCGGTGGCCGTAGGCATGCCACGTTCCCGAGCTTCCCAGCGCGAGGAGGTGCCCGGACACGGTGACCGAGCCGTTGCGGGCGACGCTGCGCGGAGTCACGCTGAAGGTGGCGATCTTCGTGAGGATCCGGTGCAGGTAGACGGCGTCGCTGGCCGTGGCCTGCCAGTCAGGGGTCGCGCGGTACACGGCGCGGTAGTAGGCGGCCGGCAGCTTGGCGGTGAACTGCCCGGAGAACCGGCCGCCGAGGTGCCCGCCCACCCTGCAGCCGTCGCCCCAGGTCAGTCCGAGCGTGCCGAGTGAGCGCCACGGGCCGCCCAGCTTCGGAGCGTACTCGATCTGCACCTTGCCGCTCCTAGCAGAGACGCATGCGGCAGCGACGTGCACGACCGCGAAGGGGCTGAGCTTGGCCTGGAACCCCTTGTACTTGACCGGTTCCGCCACGGTAAGCCGCACGTGGGCTGTCGCCTGCCGGAAGTAGAGCGTCTGAGCCGTGAATACAGTCCAGTCGAGGCTCCGCTCGGTGGCCACAGGCATGGTGAAGTCCCCGTTGCTGTCGGTCAGCGTGGTGTCAGTCGCCTTCGCGAGGATGCTGTAGGCCCCGGCATAGAGCGCTACGGTCGTGCCGGCCAGCGGCTTCGCGACGCCGCCGTCGGAGTAGGTGACCGTGCCGCTGACGCTATCCGGGGCACCGGCATTGACGCTCGGTGCCTTCAGGGTCGCCGTTATCGTCACGGTGAAGTCACTGACCTCGAGCATGACCGGCATCGTCGAGTTCGACTCCGTCGTGGCGTTGCCCTTGTCGTACAGCCAGTAGTTCCCGGACTGCGTGACCGCGAAGGTCAGGTTGAAAGCGCCGTCACTGCCCGTAACCACGGTGGGCCGGGCCGACTCGCCGGCGACGGTCAGGGTCTGCCCGGCGTAGGGCGTGGTGGTGCCGTCTGGCGCCAGCAGCACCGCCGTGCCCGAGAACGTGACATCCTGGCTGTCGTAGCTGAACGACGTGCCGCTGTAGGTGAACCCCGGGTACTCGACCACGTCGAGGAACAGCAGCGGACCAGCTGGGACGTCGCTGATCTGGTCCCCGCCTTGGTCGCTGGCCGTGACTGAGACCGCGTAGGTGCCGAGGCCCAGTTCGCCGGTGGTGACCGGACTCGACAGGGTCCAGGTCCCGTCCAGGCTGTTGCCGTCGTTGCTGGGCCGAACGAAGTCGCTCATCGGCAGGTCGAGCGCGTCTGTGCCGTCGCTGCGGTCTATCGACACCACAAGGTTCGTCAGCTGAGAGCTCGCCGCGATGGTCACCGAGACCAGGCCGGCGTTCGTGTTCGGGCTCACTCCGTACTGCGCGTACTCCACCGAGATTCCGGTGCTCGCCGATGCGGCAGCGGGCCACAGCCCCGCGCCGCCGATCGTGACCGCTGCCGCGGCGAACGGAGTGAGAACAGCGCGCCGCATAGACATCTGCCAACTCCCGTCGACTTGTCCAGGACTCACGCGGATGAGCCAGCCATCCCGGACGCAGGCGGCAGCATATAGCAAAGGTCGCTAATTCAGAATATGGGACCTTGCGGATCTTTGCCGCTGCATCGTCGGGGCGGTCGGAGCGGGCGTTTGGGCGCTCACCAGGTCATGCACCGCGGGCTCGCTGGCGCCGGGCAGTCCCGCCCGGCTCAGGCTCTCGGAGCATCGCGCCGGATGCGAGCAGGCGAGCCAGTGACACGGCGATTTCTCGGGCCTTGCCCGACGGGGAGGCGCTGCGAGTCCTCAGAAGACAAAGGGGATCAGCATTTTCGTGGACTGCTGGTACTCCGGATAGGCACTGGGGAAAAGCCTGGTCATATTGCGCTCCTCCACGACGGCGCTGTAGATGAAGTACCCGCCGATCAGTGCCACGGCGATCAGCCACCAGACGCTCAAGGCGATCGCCGAGCCAATCAGCGCCAGCAGGATGCCGGTGTAAATCGGGTGCCGGATCGTCCGGTACGGGCCGGATGTGACCAGCTCGGGGTCTTCCTTCGTGGACGTCGGCATTCCCCAGTTCCGGCCGAGGTAGATCCGCGCCCAGACGGCCAGTCCCAGGCCGAGGACCCAGATGGCGAGGCCGACGCCCCACAGGACCGGGTCTCTGACGTCTCCGACGCCGTGCCCCTTCAGCACCCGCAGCCGGACCAGGAGCACGACGACCAGGATGAGCACCACCCGGACGCCCGCGAAGCGCGCCCAGTTGCCCCGTCCCCGCTGTCCGCGCTTGACCCCGGCGGATGCGGCGAACCAGCCCACCCAGAAGATGACCCAGCCAACGCCGATCACGGTGTCAACCACTCGCATCGAAGTACCCCTCTGTTTTCATGCGGCGCCGGCCCGGTCGCGCAGCGGGAGGGCGAAGTCGCTGCCACCGCGCCTGCTGGCGTCGGTCACTGGCGCGGTGGTAGCCAGGAGGGTAATGCGCAGGCCCAGGTCACTGGCCTGCCGCTGATGCTCGGCCAGCCAGGCGCCGCCCGAGTCCGAGACGGCTTGCCACTGCGCCGCCGGTAGGTCCTGGTCCACGTGAAGGTAGGCCTCCTGGTGCGCAGGCTCGGTGCGCAGGGTGAGTCCGGGGAAACTGGCGGCAAGCTGGCCGGCCAGGTCCTGCGGCACCGGCCAGCAGAACTCCACCGGGCCGTCGCTGTCCTGGTTCACCTCCCCGTAGTAGATCAGGAACGCGGCCCCAGCGACGCCGTCTACCCGCGGCGGCGGCTGGGCCTTGAGCATGCCGATGACCTCCTTGCCCAGGTCCCAGACTTCCTGCTGACTGCTGGCATGCCGCAGCAGGCAGAGCAGGCTGCGGGCAGGGATATCGCGGACCTTGACCTCGTACATGACGTTCCTCTTTCCAGTCAGGCGGTCAACGAGGTAGCCGGCCAGGTCCCGGCGGGCAGCATGATCGGCTTCAGCCCCTGACCAGTAAGCGGCGACTTGCGCCCCAGCGGCCTCCGGCTCCAGGCTGAGGATCAGCTGGATCTGCGCCAGCGGCACTCCGATCTGGCGCAGCGACGCGACCAGCCGAGCGTTGGCCAGCTGGCCGTCGGCATACCAGCGGTAACCAGAGTCTGGATCGACCCGGGCGGGCAGCAGCAGTCCCAGCTCGTCATAAAGGCGCAGCGCCTTCGCCGACAGGCGGGACAGCCTGGCGAACTCACCGATGCTCATCACGTCCACGGACGGCTCCCTCATGCCGGGCCACACGCCCGGCTACTCAGACTGTGCGGCTTCCCCCAAGGTCAAGGTCAATTGGCGCTCTGCCACCCTGCCGGTCAGCCCAGCCCAGCTGCGGCACTGGCTGCGCAGCACCGGTTCGGCGAGGTGCCATAGGCGGTGCCCCGCCTCCAGGCAGGCTATGTCGGGCTCGCCGTTATGCGGGGCCGACGCGAATGAAGGTGCCCGCTCCAGGGATCCCGCCGTTCGATGAAGCTCTGCCAGGGCGCCTTGCTGGCAGCAACGCAACGTTCCAGTGCTACCGGATAGAGAGGATGCGACGTTGCCTAGACTTAGGTACGATCGCCTCGGAGGACTTATGCGGCGAGGGCGGACGCTTTTCTGGGCGATTATCGGAAGCGTCGTAGCCGCAGTGGCGGTGGTAATGGCATTGATCCTTGCCAACTCTGGCACCCCGCCAAAGGCAGCTTCTTCGCCCGTGGCTCACACTTCGGTCAGTGCAAGCCCTCAAGCTAGCGAGTCTGCCCCAGTGGTAATTCCGAAGACTTCCAGCACGTCCTCGTTCTCGTATCTCGCAGATCTGAAAACTTCCGGGAATCTCGGCGGGCTGGTAATCTCAGGCCCGCTCAAGATATCCGGATCAATTTACCCCAAGAGTATCTCGTTCTACTGCAACAATGGTGACCCAAATGCTACTCCTACATATAAGCTAAGCCAGAACGCTCGCCGGTTCGAAGCTACCGTCGGGCTTGAGGCCAAGTGGCCCCCCGATTTCGAAGCGGGGGTATCACTAATTGGCGATGGACGCACTCTCCGGATTTTTAGTGTCAGCGTCCTTAAGCCGAAAACCATCGATGTCAATGTAGCAGGACTTCGTACCCTCCAACTCGAATGCTTCAGCTCCGGTATTTCGCCGTCCGGAGGCTGGGCCGTTGCTGTAGCGTGGGGCAACGCACGTGTCACAGAAGGACATTGATCGCGGAATGGCGGGGTCGAGGGGCAGATAGATAGCGGTCTTCAATGAGTACGCTGGCATTCGATGACGAGCCGGTCAGATAGCTACGCTGATCTCTTTATTGAACGACTCCCGCGCGATACCCGCACGATGCTCATTGGTAACGCTAACACGAAAGGTGATAACTTTCTGCGCCTCTTCGCGCTCAAGGAGCAGAAGTGCTGCCTCGCGCAGGACATCACTCATCGAGGCGCCATGTTTTGCGGCATAGTCCTTTAGCGCAGCGACGAGCATTGGATCAAGTCGCGCCGAGATCATTTGGTCCAACCGGCGGTTTTCGCCGCGTCGTCCAGACCCTTCGATGAGCCCCCGAGGTCGATCGTTGGTCATCTTCTCCCTTTCCACGTCTGTCCCGTCGCCTTCTCCCACTCGCGAATCTCGGCTGGCTCTGCGGGCCAGCCGGTGACCGGACGTAACCAATCGCCGCGCTTGGGCGAGTCCTCGAGCAGTACGAGCCAGATGTTTGCTAGCCCCACTCCTACTACGGCGTACTCAGCAGTCTGCATCGTAAACTCGACCTCCGCCCAGGGCCCGTAGTAGAAGATCTCATAGACGATCGTCTCGGCCTGCCCGCCCAGGTGATCTGCCTGCTGGCAGTGCAGCAGATTGTTCGTTTCTGGGTTGTCATCGATCTCCGGGTCGTCCCAGTCGATAAGCTCGTAGCGGTGGATGTCCAGCACGCCGACTCCATCCAACTTGACGTCGTGTAATACGAGTCATAGCATCAGTGTATGACAGAGTCTAGCGGAGCGCCAGAGTCGCCAGCATCCATCAGCCAGACGTCCGTCATTGCCTTCTTCGCTGCCGACCACGTCGCCGGCACGCCCGACGCCAAACTGTATGTAAATGGAGGATTCTTCAGTCTCCTTCGCTTCCCGGCCTTCCCGGCGAACTTGGCAACTTTGGGTGTCGCGGCAGTGCTGGAGCTGCCTTTTCATGACACGATGCGCGACCATGCGATTCGTATCGGGTTGCGCGGGCCTGACGGTCAAGAACTGCCCGTAAGCGTCGAGGCTCGTTTCCGCGCTGCCCCCGGCCTGGAGGCACAGTTCGGAGAGCCTGGGCTAATCCCGTTCGGCGTGACGCTAACGAACGTTCAGATCCCTACCGCGGGTGCCTACAACCTGGTCCTGTGGCTCGACAATGTCGAAAGGAAGACATATAGGCTTCGAGCAGTCCAGACGCCGATGGTTGCCACCGCTGGTGCCGCGGGCGCTGTGCTGGAGACATGAGCGGCGCCAGTCGATTCCACCGACCGTGAACACCATTTCGCTTGAGCGGACGCGTCGTTGGGGCATTCGTGTACCGGCAGGTTGGCTCAGTGCGGTGGCCTGATGGGTCCGGGTCGGACCTCCAGCCGCGGATCGATGAACCCGACGTCTTCCAGCGTCGCGGCCAGCAGATCCGTCCACGCCGACACCTCTTCCTGGTCGGCGGCGTATGGAAGAGTCACCGTCGGATCCTGGGACAGCAGGACGCGACGCAGGTAGCTGCGGAGCATGTGGTTCTGGACGAAGAAGCTGACCAGCTCCCGGTCGTTGTGCAGCCGACCGTGTCGCTGAACTGGATCACCGGGTGCGAGAAGTAGTAGGTGAACTCGCTGCTGACCGGGGTCTTGGGCCCATACAGCGTGCTGAGGTCGTTGAAGATGTGCGGATACCTCACCCGGAACTCGAGTGCGTACAGGTAAAGCTTCGTGATCAGGTCGGGCGGGTCATCGGTAGCGGCGTCCAGTGCCAGGCGGCCGAGCATCGCCGGGGTCTGCCAGCCGCAGGCGTCGCACAGTTCGCCGGCAAACCGGCTGTACTCCGGCCCGGAAAGTTCGCGGACCGGCGCGATGCGCGCCGCCTGGCGCAGCGCGGTGCGCATGCGGCTCATCGGGTCCAGGTCGGCCAGCCCGGTCTCCGCGGACCTGGCCGGAGCGTGCTGCGGAAGCAACGGGGCGTTCAGCACGACATCGGCGACGACCCCGTACGTTAGCGCGAAGATGTGGACGTCATCGGTAGGCAGCAGTCGGGAGGCCTCACGGAGCAAGCCGGCATACCTGATGAGGTGGACCGGGACGCCGGCCTCTCCGCCGAGCATCGCCGTCGGCACCGGGCCGCTCTGTCCCCAGTACTCCGCGGCCCGCGCGGCGCTCTCCAGGACGCCCGCCGCGTCGTTGTCGGCAAGCATCTTCCAGGCGATGTAGGGTGACTCGCGCTCGACGAGCTCATGCTCGGACCAGCGCAGGAAGATGTGACGATCAGGCTCCGGCAGTGCAGCCCGGCCGGTCTCCGCGACGAATCCCGTCAGCCACCAGTTGAGCTCGCTGAATGCTGCGATGAGCGGATGCTGATAAAAGACCTTGCCGACATTCCCCATCATCGCGCTGAAGGCGTCCGTGTCACCTTCGAACCACAGGAGCATGGACTCGGCCAGGTACCAGGTCCGGAGCAGATGCCTGATGGACCGGGCGGCGGGCTCGTCCGGCAGGCCGAGCACCTGCCGTGCGATCGGCAGCCGCGGGCCTAACTCGGTAATCCCGCCGGATGGCTTCGACCATCAAGATCACCTGGTTGACCTGGAAGTCGCGCAGCAACTGGCAGTAGTAGCCATACGAGGTGCCGGTCATCTGGTAGACGTGAACGGTCTCGTGAAAGCCGGTCTTCATCGCCTCCGACGAGCCGGACGGACTGAAGGCCGCCGAGCGCATCTCCTCGAGCGTGAAGCTGTAGTTGACCGCGAGTGACAGTGAGCTGGTCAGGCCGTAAGTCAGGCGCAGCCGGCTCAGGTCCACGTCAGCCAGCCACGCCAGGTCGCCCTGGTCCACGGGCCTCACTCTTCCCGCGGACGGAACGCCGTGTAGTCCTCAGCTTCCAGGTCGAGCAGTCCATCGCCGGGGCCCTTCACCGCCGACATGGACAGTGTGATCTTGTGAACCTGCTGGCGCTCGTACGAACCGCCGGCGCCGACAGTAATGATCTTGAAGTCGACGCCTCCTCTGGCGTCGGCTGTGGAGGTGGCCACGAAATTCACCTCGAGCACCAGGTTGTCGACCTCGAAGATCGGCGCCTCGCCCGCCGCCACCCGTTCCAGCTGGGAGCCGCGCAGTTCCTGATCGACATGGCGGATCAGATCACGGATGAAGAGCGGGCCAGGCAGCGACGCCAGCAGGATCGTGACCTTTGCGCCGACGAATCGACCAGTGCATACCCCAGATTGGAACAGAAACGGATCTGAACCGCCATCGTCGGCAATGGCGTTGCCTGGTCGGGAGGTCGCTAGCTGCGACCGTGTCAGAGTGCGGAAGGCCGCACGGCGACAACCATTACGCCGGTCCGGGCGTCCAGCGAGCATGACCTTTGCCCCGGCACGGATTGCGGCCGGGCTGGCAGCCGGATTGCTCGCACTGCTGCCTGCATGCACCGAGCAGCCCGGTCCGCATGGCGTCGTGACCGGCCTGCTGATCGAGATCGGCGGCCCGAGCCCCGGCATCCGCCTCCTCGTCCCCGGCCACGTAACGGCCACCAGCCCGACGGTCACCCAGACCGTGACCGCCGGCCGGCATGGCCGGTTCCGGTTCTCGCTGCCGCCCGGCATATACCACCTGACCGCCCAGTCCGGTGGCGTGCCGTGCGGCCGGCTGCGCACGGTCCGCGTGCGCCCAGAGGCCGTCACCCGCGGGGCAAACGTGATCTGCGACGCGCCCTAGACAGGGATCACGCCGCAACGCGGCCTGCCGCCGCGGGCCAGCTTGCCAGGCTGCCGACCCGCGGCGTGCGTGCGCGATCCCTCAGTCCGCGTCAGTGTCCGTGGGCTCGACGGGAGCCGGGTTCGTGGCTTGCCCGGCCCCGCTCATGAGCTGGTCGAACCGGCCCAGGAGCTGACCGACCCGGTCTTGCAGCCGGTCGACCGACCCGCGGGGTGGTGAGAACGCCCGCATCGGCCCAATCGTTGTCCCCCCTCGCGGTAACTAGCGATGCCGCCGATGAATGGACCATTCATCAGTGTTTTCCCGGATGAAAGGTCCATTCATCTGGGAACGATCTGGCGTGGAGGCTGTCGCCGGTTTCGTCAGTCAGGTCCGCCGCCTCGTCGGCGGCTTGCTCTGCCTCATCGGCCTGCCGCTGTGCCCGGTCGGCCCGCCGCTGAGTCTCCTGCGCGGCAGCCCGCGCCTGATTGGCCCGCCGCTGAGTCTCCTGCGCGGCAGCCCGCGCCTGATTGGCCCGGCGCTGCGCGCGTTCCTGCTCCTGTGTGACAGCCCAGCCCCGGGTCATGTCGGCGGCTTGCTGGGCTAGCTCGGCGGCCTCGCGCGCCACGCTGACCGCCTCCTCCGCCTCCTCGGCCCGCTCCAGGGCGTTGTCGGCCAGGTCGGCCAGGTCAGCCAGGTGCTGATGCCGCGGCTGGCAGCCGAGAGCCCCAATGCGGCGGGTCACATCCTCGGATCCTCCGAGGCGCGGGGCTTGGCTAGCCGCCGCCGCGCATGGCCGGTGTGCCCGGTGCCCACCCCTTCCGGGCTGGCGGCTGGCAGCGTGACGGTGACCTGGGTGCCGCTTTCTGGTTTGCTCGCGATGTCCATCGTGCCGTGGTGAGCGCGGACGATCTCGGCGGCGATCGTAAGCCCGATGCCGCTACCGGCGATGCCTGCGGACCGCTGGCTGCGGAAGAACCGGTCGGACACGCGAGGCAGATCTTCGGCCGGTATGCCAATGCCGGTATCACTGACCCTGAGCAGGGCCTGCTCCTTGTCCTGATCTTGCTCCTTGTCCTGCTTCTGAGGCCCGGTCTCGAGAATCACGATCCCGCCGGAAGGCGTGAATTTCAGCGCGTTGGTCAGCAGGTTCGTGGTGACCTCCTGAATCCGCCTCTGGTCGCACAGGACCTGCACCTTGGCGAGGCGCCGCAGCAGCGTGATGCCTGCCGCGTCGAAGGAGTCGGCCAGCCGGTCGGCAGCGGCTTGCGCGATGGCGGCAAGATCGGCGGGCACGGGCATCAGCTGCAGGACGGCTGCCTCTGCCGATGCGAGACGCTGCAGGTCATCGACCATGCGGGCCAGGCGGAGCACCTCATCTCGCAGCGACCCGAGGTCTTCTGCTGTCGACCCGGCCAGGCCGTCGAAGGTGGCCTCAAGGCCGGCCTGCAGGACGGCGATCGGGGTGCGCAGCTCGTGCGCGATATCGGCGACGAAGTTGCGGCGCAGCTTGTCCTGCTCGTCGCTAGCGTCCGCCATCTCGTCGAATGCTTCGGCCAGTTCCTGGATCTCGCCGAATCCGCCGACGTGGCCGGCGCGGGCGTCAGGCTCGCCCCGGCCCCTGGCCCTGGCCGTCTGGATGAGCCGGTCGACGGACACGGTGATCCGCAGCGAGACGAACAGCGCGGCGATCAGCGCGATGACCCCCGCCACGCCGGCTGCGGAGATCCACGCGTGCCACCGCTGGGACTGGAAATGCTCGAGATCGGCGGCCAGCCCGGTATGGCCGAACCTGAGATCCACGAAGCCAACCTGGCGGCCCCGCACCGTCACCGGCCTGCCGATCTGCGTTCCTGCGCGGTAATCGGCGAAGCCGGGCGATGCGTGGACTACCTGCCCGGCGATGTTCGTCAGCTGGACGCCAGCCCCGGCCTCCGTGACTAGCCTGGTCAGGGCATTGAGATCGGCCCGCCGCCAGCCGCCGTGGTCATAGGCGACGGCCGCGGCGACCGCCGTTGCCCGGGCGGCGTCAGACCGCTGCGTCCTGATCAGCTGATTGACGTCCGCGTTGGTAGTCACGGACCCGAACAGAACTGCCGCAGCGACCGCCGCGAACGCGACCGCAACGAACACGAGCGCGAGCCGAAGACCGATCCTGCCGATCCAGGGTCCGCCGACCCCAGCCACCGCCCGGTCAGGCCGGACCGGGATACGCCCTGCAGGCTTCCCGGTGCCTCGTGTGCCTCATGCGTCTCATACATCCCCCCGATGTCGGACGATCCCACTCTAGACGGCGTGCTCCGCCACAGCCGATCGCCGGAGGCACATGTCCAGCGATGTGCAGGAAACGCCGGGGTACGCCTGGCGGATTGCGGTCGGATCGAAGCTGAAGTCGCCCTGGTCCATCGCCAGCGCCGCGCGCGCCTGGCGGCCGAGCTCGGGCTTGAGGTATCCGGCTGAGCGGGCCATCAGCCACAGAGCAAGCGGCGGAACATGCCGGGGCGCCGCAGTCCGCCCGGCCGCCTGCTGGATCGCGGTCGCGAGCTGGTTGAACGAGAGGTTGTCAGGACCGCCGATCTCGAGGATGCGGCCGCGGGTCGCCGGGTCGGTCACGGCCTGCTCGACGAGCCCGGCGACATCGGTGACGGAGACGAAGTTGATCGGGTTGCCCCCATGCCCGAAAACGACGGGTCGGCCCGATCGGGCGGCGGTCTTGCCCAGCACATCGATCCACAGCTCCAGGAACGCGGTGGCCCGCACGATCGTCCAGTCGCCATCATTACCGGCCAGCAGATGCTGTTCGGCGGCATGTTTCATCCGGAAGAGTTCCATCGGGCTGTCTGCGGCGGCACCCACGACGGACATGAGCACGAGCTGGGCACCTGCGGCGCGGGCAGCATCGATCAGGCTGACATTGCCCTGGTAGTCGATCGTGGCCGGGGACGTACCCCGGGGGCCGGTGAATCCTTGGATCGCCGAGACGACGACGTCGGCACCGCGGACAGCGGCTTCGAGGCTGGCGCGGTCGCGCACGTCGCCCGCTATTACCTCGATGCCCATCCCGGTGAGATGGTCGGCCCGCGCCGGGACGCGGGTTAGCACTCGGACTGCCAGTCCCCGGGCGGTCAACCGGGTGGCCAACACGGTGCCGAGCCTGCCGGTGCCGCCGGCGATGAGGATCATCTCGGGCCGCCTGCGGTCAGATTGCGGCGAACTGCCGCGTCGGCGTTGGCGCCATCGGCGTGGACCGGCTCGAGATAGAAGCGTGCCCAGATGGCTTCCCCGCCGCGCACGCCGAAGATCACCACGCCGCGCATAAGGTGCTGGGAACCGTCCCGTCGGGTTCCGCGATGTTCCCACTCAGTCCAGGCTGTCTCCCCGTCCACGGCACTGCGCAGCACCTGGGCCGTGATGTCAGGCACGGCGGCGAAGATCTGCTCCCAGTTCCTGCGAACCTGATCGCGTCCGGTGAACCCGCGCTCGGGATGCGCCGGGGTTTCGTTGCGGTAGTCGGTGCCGAAGCAGCTGACGAGCTGCTCCAGATCATGAGCGTTGGTGGCAAGGCACAGCCGCTCGACCATCGCCGCTGGCCCGCCGTCAGTTCCAGGGAAATCCATGCTGCTCCTTACAATTTTGATACACTTCACTGTAATCGATACATGACTATGGATCGGAATATGGCTCCTGTCAAACCGAGGCGCCGGTATGACTCGGCCCGGCGTGCCGAGCAGGCGCGGCAGACCCGTGCTGCGGTCATCGAGGCCGCCGGGCGGTTGTTTCTGCGCGGTGGATTCGCCGCGACGACCATCGCCGCGATCGCGGCGGAGGCGCAGGTTTCAGTCGAGACGATCTACAAAACCTTCGGGGGCAAGGCTGGCCTGGTGCGGGCGATCTGTGACGTGGCGCTGGCCGGAGCGGGCCCGGTCCCGGCGGAGACGAGGTCCGACGAGCTGCAACTGCACGAGCCCGATCCGCGAAGGATCATCCGAGGCTGGGGCGAGCTGACCGTCGAGGTCGCGCCGCGGATCGCGCCGATCATGCTGCTAGTCAAGTCCGCAGCCGCGGCCGATCCTGAGATGGCGGGCCTGCTCGCCGAGATCGACGCGGCTCGCCTGATCCGCATGACCAGCAACGCGCGCAACCTCGCCGAAGCCGGGCACCTGCGAGACGACATCAACTTCGAGCAGGCAGGCGAGGTGATGTGGACGTATAGCTCACCCGAGCTCTACGAACTGCTCGTCGGCACGCGTGGCTGGCCGCTCGAGCGCTATGGAGCGTTCATAGCCGAGGCGATGATCGCCGCGTTGCTCCCGCCGATTTCGGATGGCATCAGCGCCATGGACTCCCCCGGAGGTCGACCCCGAGTACACCGCCCCAGAACGGGCTGAACAGGATGTGCCCGTCCTGGGCCACGGTGGCCGGAACGAGCGCCAGGTGCGAGTCATGCCCGCTTCCGGCGGGCGCCCCGACGGGCTGACCGACCCGATTCCAGCGCAGGCCGGTGCCGGGGCAATAGAACTGGAACGCCTTGCGGTCAACTGCCATCGTGCACTTGGTGTGCGGCTTCACCGGGAGCTGGAACTGCCGGTGGATAACGTAGAACGCGCGGGGGGCGTGGATCAGGTAGAAACCGTCGCGGACGTGGGCCGCAACCCCGCTGCTGCCCGGCAGAGACGAGGCCGGGAACATGGTGACCGATCCGGTCGGGTATCGCGAAGCCGGGCCGAGCACGTAGTAGGTGTCGCGCCAGAATGTGCCTTCTCGCAATCCCGGGAACCGCAGCGACCGCACCACGGCCCAGGCGGCGTGCCGCTCGGCGCGGCTGGCATCTGGGCCGATCCAGACGGCGGCGGCGAAGCCGAACCCGTCCCCGTACAAACCGCGATACCAGGGACTGGGTTCGTTGCCGCCCACATACGGTCTTGCCCGGCTGAAAGACGACCGCGCTAGCGGGAAGGCGGTGTCGCGCAGCGGCGGGGGCGTGGCCGGCCCTCCTTCGTTGTTCCAGATCTGCACGGCCACTCCGTCGGCGGGGAAGCTGCGCAGCCAGCCCATCGGTGGGGTGCCGCTGCTCGGAGCCCCGAGATCGGGCGGGAAGTTCGTGACGCGGATGCCGTCGCTGGTGACCCGAAAATCTCCGCTCCGGAAGTGGTGCGCCCCCATACCCGCCGGTACCCGGATGGACCACCCGAACCTCTGATCGGTGAAACGGCCAGTGCGCTGGTTAGCTACCCAGCCAGGACCGGGAGCCGAGCCGATCGCCTTGATCAGGCCAAGCGTGCCGGCCACCAGCACAACGGCCAGCGCGGCCGCGATCGGGGCGATGACCCGCCAGGTTCGCCGTATCCGCTCGGGCTCGCGCCTCGGGTCGGCCACGGCCCAAGCCAACAGGCCGGGCGGTGGTTCCAGGCTCTGGAGCTTTCGCAGTTCGTACTGCCAGCGCTCAGGCATCGGCTACCTCGTCATCCCCCAGCAATTCGCGCAGCCGGCGCCTCCCTCGGAACAGGTGCACCCGCACTGCCGCCGCTGACGTCCCCATCCTGCGGGCGACCTCCTGGACCGGCAGGTCGGCCTCGTAATGCATGACCACCGCGCCGCGTTGCGCGGGACTGAGCTGCCGAAGGGCTGGCACCAGCGCCGCGAGCCCGGCCGCCGATGCAGCCGCCTGGTCCGCTTCGGGTTCCAGTTCCCGTTCCCGGTGCTCTCGCCGGAGATCCGCCGCGGCAATCCTGAAGGCTGTGCGATACAGCCATGGCACTGGGTCGCGGATCTGGTCGGCGTGCTCGAGGGCGCGGGCAAAGGCCTCGGCCACCGCGTCGTCCGCGACGGCTCGGCGGCCCGCCGCGAACCCGTACAGCGTCTTCCACAGGGCCGGGGCAGCGTCCCGGAACACCTGCTCGAAGTTGACCGCCGAACCCGGCCTTACCTGACCGGGCGGCTTGCCGCGCACATCCCACACTCCAATAGAGGTCCCGCGGACCTGAAAGGTTAACAATGCCGCAATAGAGGTCCCGGTGACCCCCGGCCCGGCCAGGTCTACGACGCGAGGCGCTCACAACGTGGGCGCAAAGCTGCTGCTAGAACGACACCAACGCGCCCACGTCGTCCCAAGGGAAGCCAGCGCGACGGCAACGTGGGCGCCATGCTGCTCCGGGGACGACACCGGGCGGCGTGCGGTCGCTCGGGTTCGCCGTGACAAGGAGCAGCAACGGAGCTTGAACGCCCCCAGGAAACAAGTCCCGGCGCAGATGGATCGCGAACCACACTTGCGTAGGAGTTGTTATACTGCGTATGCTACTTCGCATGATACGAAGTGAGGATCGGCTGTGAGCGTTCGGCACGCGCTCCTCGCCCTGCTGAGCGAGGGACCCAAGTACGGCCTGCAGCTACGGGAAGAGTTCGAGGCGCGCACCGGGGAGGTGTGGCCGCTGAACGTCGGCCAGGTCTACACGACCTTGCAGCGGCTGGAGCGAGACGGGCTGGTCGAGTCGGAAGGCGCCGACGAGGGTCCGCAGAAGGCGTTCCAGATCACCGAGCTTGGTACGGCCGAGTTGACGGACTGGCTGCGCACGCCACCGGACCTGAGTTCGCCGCCACGGGACGAGCTCGTCATGAAAGTCCTGGTGGCCATCCGGCTGCCGGGCACGGACGTGCATGACGTGATCCGGGAGCACGTGCGTTACCTGGTGCAGCTCATGCAGGAGTGGACGCGGATCAAGGAGGGCGGGGCCGAAGGTGACCTGAACCTCGCCCTCGCGGTGGATGCCGAGCTATTCCGGCTGGACTCGGTCGTCCGCTGGCTTGACGCGGTCGATGCCCGGGTCAAGCGGGCCACGGCCGAGGGCCATATCCAGTCGGCGAAAGCGCCGCTGCCGAAGCAGCGGCGGCACATAGGAGTGCGGAGATGAGCATGCTGGAGCTCGAGCGGGTTTCCAAGGTCTACGGCCAGGGCGCTGCCGAGGTGCACGCCCTGGACCGCGTCACCCTGTCGGTGGACGAGGGCGCGATGGTCGCGGTGATGGGGCCGAGCGGATCGGGCAAGAGCACACTGCTGACGATCGCGGGCAGCCTGGAAGAGCCGACCGAAGGCATGGTGCGCGTCCGTGGCACGGAGCTGGCCGGAATGTCACGCAACGACCGGGCCCGGCTGCGGCGGCGCACGATCGGCTATGTGTTCCAGGACTTCAACCTGCTGCCCGGCCTGACCGCGGCGGAGAACGTGAGCCTGCCGCTCGAGCTTGACGGGCGGCCCGCGCGGAAGGCCAGAACCGCCGGACTCGCGGTGCTGGAGCAGCTAGGGCTGGCCGAGCGGGCCGAGCGCTACCCAGACGAGTTGTCGGGTGGCGAGCGGCAGCGGGTGGCGATCGCCCGCGCCGTGGTCGGAGACCGCCGGCTGCTGCTGGCCGACGAGCCCTCCGGCGCGCTCGACTCGGGCAACGCCGAGTCGGTCATGCGCCTGGTGCACGAGGCGTGCAAGAACGGCGGGATGGCCGCGGTCGTGGTCACCCACGACGCACAGCTCGCCTCGTGGGCCGACCGGGTGGTGTTCCTGCGTGACGGCCGGATCACCGATCAGACTGCTCCGGCACCAGGTCCGGAGTCACTGCTGGCGCCGGGACGGCCGCAGTGAGCGTCGAGGTCCAAGAGCGGCCCGGGCGCGCTAGCGCCCGCAACGGGGGGATCCCCGCGCGGCGGGCGATCGTTCGCTGGGCCTGGCGGCTCTTGCGCAGCGAGTGGCGCCAGCAGTTGCTGATCCTGGCACTGATCACCGTGGCGGTCGCGGCCACCTTCGTCGGCTCGGCGGTGGCCACGAACACACCGCCCCAGGCCGGAGCTGGTTTCGGCACCGCGACCGACATGGCCACGTTCGGATCCGTGAGCCCGCACGTGACCGCCCAGATCGCGACGCTCGCCCGCAGGTTCGGCCGGATCGACGTGATCAGGAACGAGACATTCTCGGTGCCCGGCTCGGTCACCACCTATAACCTGCGCGCGCAGAACCCGAACGGCGCCTTCGGCCAGCCGATGCTCGCGCTGGTGAGCGGGCGCTATCCCAGCGGGACCGCCCAGGTAGCCCTGACCAGCGGGCTCGCATCGCAGCTGCACCTGAAGGTCGGCGACACCTGGCACGGCGGCGGCTCAGCCCGGCGCGTGGTCGGCATCGTGACCAACCCGCAGGATCTGCTCGACGAGTTCGCGCTCGTCGCGCCCGGCCAGGTGAGCGCCCCCACCCAGGTCACGGTGCTGTTTGACGCGCCGGGCGTGGATCCGCACTCGCTGGGACCGAACGTGGTGTCGCGGACGTCGGCGGCCAATGCCAACGCGCTCAACCCGGTGACCATCTCGCTGGCGGCGGCCACGCTCGGGATGCTGCTGATCGCGCTGGTCTCCGTGGGCGGGTTCACGGTGCTGGCTCAGCGGCGGCTGCGCTCGATCGGCATGCTTGGCGCTCAGGGTGCCACGGACGCCAACGTCGGTCTGGTGGTCAGTGCCAACGGATTCGCGACTGGGGTGGTCGGCGCGGTAGCCGGGTTCGTGCTTGGCCTGGCGGCCTGGCTGGCGTACCGCCCGCGCGTAGAAGCCAGCGCTCACCACGTCATCGGAGCCTTCCAGCTGCCCTGGCTGGTGATCTTTGTGTCGATGGCGCTCGCCGTGCTGGCGGCTTACCTGGCGGCCGTCCGCCCCGCCCGGGCTATCGCCCGGATGCCGATCGTCGCGGCGCTCGCGGGGCGGCCACCGGCTCCGCGGCAGGCTCGCCGCTGGGCCGGGCCGACCGGCATCGGACTGCTTGTGTTCGCGTTCTTCCTGATCGGGCTGGCGAGTGCGCAGGCGACATCGACTGCCGCCGAGGAGGGCAACAAGTCGACGCTCTTTCTCGCCCTGATCGCGGGTCTGATCGTGTTGTGCGTCGGGGTAGTGCTGGTCGCCCCGACATGCCTGGCGCTGCTTGCCAGGGCCGCCCGGCGGACCCCGATAGTCGTGCGGCTGCCCCTGCGCGACCTGGCCAGGTACCGGGCACGGTCTGGCGCCGCGCTCGGGGCGATCAGCCTCAGCGTGCTCATCGCGGTCATCATTTGCGTGGTCGCCGCTGCGCGGTTCGGCAACGTCATCGACTGGGTCGGGCCCAACCTGGCCGCGAACCAGCTTGTCGTGTACACGCCCGACGGTTTGCAGCAGCAATTCGGCCAGCCAGGACCCCAGCTAACGCAGGCCCAGCTGGCGGCGATGCCAGCCGAGGCCCGCGCCATCGCGGCCTCGCTCGGGTCGCGCGATGTCGTCAAGCTCGAGACGACCGACTCCGCGCTGCAGCGCGCCGTGCCGGGGCGAAACTGGTACGGAGCTGTGTATGTGGCCACTCCGCAGCTGCTGCGCGCGTACGGCATTACCGCGGCGCAATTCAGTCCGGACGCCGACATCCTCACCATGCGGCCAGGCCTGTCCAGCCTGACGAAGATGCAGTTCTTGTACGGCGCTTCCAAATTTGGCCCTCCGGCAGGCAGCTCGTGGGCCTGCCCGCCCAGCTACTGCCTCGCGAATCCGAAGATCCAGGCAGTCAGCACCTTGCCGTCGGGCACATCGGCGCCGAATACCGTGATCACCGAGCACGCCGTGCGCCAATTCCATCTAACGACCACCACGTTCGGCTGGCTCATCCAGACGCCGGACTCGCTGACGGCCGGTCAGATCAGCGCTGCCCAGAACTCCGCAGCGGCGGCGGGGCTGACCGTGGAGTCGCGCAACAGCATCCCGACGTCCGCCACGATCATCAATGCGGCAACCGTCTTCGGCCTGCTGCTGGCCCTCGGCATCCTCGCGATGAGCCTCGGATTGCTGCGCAGCGAGACCGCCGCCGGCCTTCGCACGCTCACCGCGACGGGCGCGAGCGGTACCGCCCGCCGGGCCATTTCCGCCACTACCGCGGGCGCGCTGGCGCTGGTCGGCGCGGTCATCGGAACGGCAAGCGGGTACATAGCCGCGATCGGCTTCTTCAGGACCAATCAGCTCGACGGCCTGGCGGCCTTGAGCAGCATCCCGGTGGGCAACCTGCTCCTCATCCTCGTCGGCATGCCGCTGGTTGCCGTGCTCGGTGGCTGGCTGCTCTCCGGGCGCGAGCCGAGGGCGATCGGCCGCCGTCCCCTCGAGTAGCCGCAGCCGCACCCCCGGTGCGGCTGTGAACGCGTCCCGTAGCCACCTCGGCCGTCAATTGGCAGCGCGCGAGGCGGCACTGGTAATAGCGTTCTGGCCCAGGGAGGGTGAAATGACTGATCCTGGTGCCGTGACGGCGCTGCCGCGTCTCAATGACCTGCGCGCTCTGGTGATCAACTGCACGCTCAAGCGGTCACCGGAGCGCAGCCACACGCAGGGGCTGATCGACCGGAGCACCGCGATCATGGCGAAGAACGGCGTGCAGGTGGACGAACTGCGCGCCGTCGATCATGACATCGCGACCGGCGTCTGGCCGGACATGACCGAGCACGGCTGGGCAACTGATGCCTGGCCGGAGATCTACCCGCGGGTGCTGGCTGCCGACATCCTGGTGCTGGCGGGACCGATCTGGCTGGGGGACAACAGCTCGGTGATGAAGCAGGTGATCGAGCGGTTGTACGCGTGCTCGCACCTGCTCAATGACGCCGGCCAGTACGCGTACTACGGGCGGGTCGCCGGGTGCCTGATTACCGGCAACGAAGACGGCGTCAAGCACTGTGCGATGAATGTGCTGTACAGCCTGCAGCACCTCGGGTACACGATCCCGCCGCAGGCCGACGCCGGCTGGATCGGCGAGGCGGGCCCCGGCCCGTCCTACCTGGACCCGGGGTCCGGCGGCCCGGATAACGACTTCACCAACCGCAACACGACGTTCATGACCTGGAACCTGCTGCACCTCGCCAGGATGCTGAAGGACGCGGGCGGAATCCCCGCGCACGGGAACCAGCGATCGGAATGGGATGCGGGCTGCCGGTTTGACTTCGACAACCCGGATTACCGGTAGTCAGGAGGAGTCAGATGGAGATCCCCAAGCCGAGCGAGGACGACAAGGAATTCTTCAGGTCGCTGATCCCCGCTGAACCGGCGGTCGAGGTCAAGCCAATGTTCGGCAATCTCGGCGCGTTCGTGAACGGAAACATGTTCGCCGGCCTGTTCGGCCCCGACGTCGGCGTCCGCCTCGATGACGCCGGCCGCGACGAACTGGCTGCGACCGAAGGCTCGGGTCCCTACGGCCCGGCCGAGCGCCCGATGGGCGGATATCTCAGCCTTCCCGCGGCCTGGCGCGCCAGCCCCGACCTGGCTGCGTCCTGGGTCGAGCGGGCACATGCGCATGTCAGGACACCTGCCGCCCAAGGTCAAGAAACAGCGACCGGCGAAGAAGGGCGGGTAACCGGCTGGCGTCAGGCCGAATCCACCACCTGGCGTCAGGCCGGCGGTACCTTGGCGACGATTTCCACGAGATTCCCGTCCGGATCTCGCAACAGTGCGTTCCGGTTATTGTTGCCGGTATTGTGCGGTGCCTGGAGCACGGGAACCCCCGCGGCAGCTAGTTCCTTGCAGGCATCGTCGACGTCGTCGGTCCACACAACCAGGACCATCGCCGGGCTGCCCGGCGCGGCCTCGACGTCGTGCACTCGCTTCGCCGCCTCGACCGTGCCGAGCCCGACCGTGAAGCCGTCCAGCTGGAGCTCGACATGTTCGGGCACGCCCTCGGCCGGAGCGCGGAACGTCTCCTTGAAGCCGAGAAGATCGCGATAGAAATGCAGCCCGGCTTCGATGTCGCGGGTATAGAGATTGACCAGACCTGTGACGAACATATTCAACAATGTAACGTGCGGACTGCCCGAGAGCTGGCCACGCTCAGGACCACGATCGGCGCCCCTGGGACTGCCGGCGCCGCAACCTTCGGCCTGGCGGCGTCGTAGAAGGAGTATGGGGCCGACTCTGCTGGAGGCAATCGTGGGGCAGGACGCGGGCGATTCCTTCGAGGAATTCGTGCGCGGCCGTTCGCCCTACCTGTTCAAGCTGGCCCTGCTGCTGACCGGGCAGAACCGGGCCGAGGCCGAGGACCTGCTCCAGATCTCCCTCGAACGCGCCTACCGGCGCCGCGCGCTGCTGGCCCGCGATCGAAGCCCGGAGCCGTACGTGCGGAAGGTGCTCGTCAATGCCGCGATCGATAGGCGTCGCCTGCTACGGCGGCGTGCTGAGCAGAATCTGGAGGCGAGCGAGTACGACCACCCGGTCGACGACCGAACCGTCGAGCTTGCCGACCGCGACCTGCTTGCCCGCTCGCTTGCGCTGCTCCCGCCGCGGCAGCGGGCGGTGCTGGTCCTGCGGTATTGGGGTGACCTGTCCGAGCGGGAGATCGCCGAGACGCTGGGCTGCAGCGCCGGCACGGTCAAGAGCCAGGCGTCGCGCGGGCTGGCCAGGCTGCGCGAGCTGACGGGCGTGCCCGCCGCCGCCGAGCAGCCGAGACCGGAAGGTACTTGATCGCCGTGAACGATTTTGAGCGCCAGCTTCGGCAGGCGATGAGCGCCATGGTGGCCGACGAGGAGCCGCCACCGGGAGTGATGGA
This sequence comes from uncultured Actinomycetota bacterium, assembly GCA_963720595.1. Classification (GTDB taxonomy): domain Bacteria; phylum Actinomycetota; class Actinomycetes; order Streptosporangiales; family Streptosporangiaceae; genus Chersky-822. Next base: position 1,333,766 of record CAVRFY010000003.1, read on the forward strand.
CGGAGTCCGGCGGCGGCACCGGCGCCGCAACGCCTGGCTGGCGACGGCAGCCATGGCCATTGTCGCGGCTATCGCGATCGCCATACCCGCCGTCGGCCTCCTGCGGCCGGGCGCCGGGCAACCGGGGAGCGGCCACACGCCGGCCGGGCTGGTGTTCCCTGGCGGCGGCCGCATGCTCCTGCTGGCGCACGGAGAGCTGAGGTGGCTGTACCCGGACGGACGGTCGGTGCGGATCGGTTCCGGCTTCGCCGGCGCCATGCCCGCGGGCGGCAAGCTGCTGGCGTGGAAGCACGCCAGCCCGCCGGGCGCGTCCAGGTTCCTTCCGCATGGCTGCGTTGACCCAGACTGCACGCGCATTCACGACCTGAGCTATTACACGATGAATCTCGACGGATCGGACTCCAGGCTCGTTCTCGCCGCCGCGCCACCCGTGGGCGATACCGCGTTCCAGTACGAGGATGCCCAGTTGTCGCCTGGCGGCTCGCGGCTCGCCTTCGTCAGCCAGGAACTACGCAACGGCACCAGGAACATATTCCTTCGGACGCGTGAACTCTGGTCACTCGACCTGGCAACCGGCAAGCGGGCAAATCTCGGCCCGGCATCCAACTCTTTCGCGTGGCGGGACAATGCGACAATCCTCACCGGCTCTCCCGACGGCAAATCCATCCAGCTGGTCAACGCCGAGAATGGGACCCGGAGGACGTTCCTCGCCGCCGGCAACCCGCGGCTGGTCCTAGCCTACGAGCGCGCCCGGCCAGGAGCGGGACCCCCGGCCTCCATCGGCCTGGTTGGCCCCATACCCGGGCAGGGGCCTGCCGCCATCGCGGTGACGCTGGGTGGTTCGGCCACCGCCGAGATGCTCGTCGAGGGGAGCCGCGTGCTTTCCTTCGCCCCTTTCAGCAGCGCGTGGGTCCTGCTGACAATGAAGATCAGCCCGAGTGGTGTCTTCCTGCTGAATTCGCAGTCTGGCAAGTGCTCCTGCCCGGATCGATGGAGCAACGCCACCTTCGTCGGAACTGTGGGCAGCAGGCGGCTCTTCCGGGTGCAAACCGGCCTAGGCCCATGGCCATGGCCATGGGCCGCCTCGGCCGTCAGCCCCGGCGGAACCGTGATCGCGCTTGCTTACGGCGGGGTCATCAATCTCGTGCCGGTGCCGTCGCCGCTTTGTGACCAGGAATGCCTGCGGTTCCCGATGAAACAGCTGCGTCAGCCGGGAACTTTGCTGGCCTGGGAACCATAGCTATTCTTGGCGCCGCTAGCGTGGATCGTATGAGGGCGGATCAAGACAGCGAGGTCGTCAGGGTTGTCCGGATCGCCGAGCCGGAGATCAGCGGGGTTCTCGGCGGTCAGTTGCAGTCGTTGTTGCAGCAGTGCTTTCCCGAGTACCCGAACCGGACCTACTTCAAGCTGCCGCCCCATTTCCGCTATCTCTCGATGCTGGGCGACGAGGTGGTAGCCCAGATGGGCGTGGAACTCAGGATCATGCGGGTCGGCACCAATATCCTGCGGACGTTCGGCGTCGTTGACCTCTGCGTCAGCCGGAGCGAGCGGTCCCGAGGGCTCGCAGGCGGGCTGCTGGCGGAGGTGACCGAGTTCGCCCGGGCTTGCGCGGTGGACTTCATCGTCCTGTTCGCCGACGACGCTCGGCTGTATGCCAGAAACGGGTGGGCGCCCGTGTCGAACCGCTGCACATGGGTGAAGATCCACGAGCACGCCACATTGGGACTTGCCGTATCGACCGACACTGGCGCCATGATGGTGAAGGCCGTCGGGAATTGCGCCTGGCCTGAGGGGGACGTCGACTTGCTCGGGCATTTGTTCTGACCGCCGTTCCAATCGTGGTGGTCAATCGCCGTAGTAAAGTTCGCTCCGTGTCCACTGTCACCCCTGCCGGTGCGCTCATCGGCCGTGACGGTGAGATCGCGACGCTGGTCAAGCTCATCGCTGACACCGCCGAGGGCCGGGGCAACTCGGTGCTGATCGAAGGCGAGCCGGGAATCGGCAAGTCCGCGCTAGTGCGCGCCGCCCTCGCAGCGGCCGCCGGATTCGGTTGTCAGGTGTTCTGGGGCGCCGGTGACGAGCTAGGGCAGGCCCTTCCGCTGCTGCCACTGCTCGAGGGTTTACGAGTTCGCGAGCCTTCCAGTAACCCCCGCCGGAACATGATCCTCCGGCTCCTGCGCGGCGAGGCTGCCGCGGATCGCGGCTCGAACGTCTCGGCCGCGCTTGCTGAGCAGCTTCTCGCGCTCATCACCGAGCAGTGCGCCATGCGGCCGACGATCCTGGTCATTGACGATCTCCAGTGGGCCGACCAGGCCAGCATCACGCTGTGGGGGCGGCTGGCACGCTCGGTGCGGCAGGTGCCACTGCTGCTGATCGGGATGATGCGGCCGGTGCCGAAGCGCGCTGACCTGCTCGCCCTGAGGCGGGCGGCCGGCGAAGGCGCACGGCTCAGGCTCACCCAACTGCCCGAGCCAGCCGTGGCCGAGCTAGTGACCGCGCTGGCAGGCGGCAAGCCGGACGGCAACCTGCTGCGGCTCGCTAGTGGCGCGGCAGGCAACCCGCTTTATGTCACCGAACTCCTGGCATCGCTGACCCGCAGCGCTGGCCTGACCGTCACGAAAGCCGGCATGGCGGAACTGACGAGCGATCGCGCTCCCGACTCCCTGTCTGCCGCCATCGCCGACCGCCTCGATTTCGTCCCCGGGCCGGTACGCGAGGTGCTGCAGGCGGCCGCCCTGCTCGGTGTCGACTTCGCCGTACCTGACCTGGCGGTCGTCCTTGGCCGCGGCGTCGCGGACCTGGTGCCCGCGGTGGAAGAGGCGCGCGCCGCCGGCGTGCTTGCCGAGTCAGGTAACGGCCTGGGATTCCGGCACCCGCTGATCCGCGCGGCACTGTATGACGAGATACCGATGCCGGTGCGTGCCGCCTGGCACCGCGATGCCGGGCGTGCGCTCGCCGAAGCGGGCGCACCGGTTGATCGAGTAGCCAGGCAGCTGCTATGGGCGGCTGGCGGACCTAGCGGCGCGACCGAGCCGATGGATGAGTGGATCCTGAGCTGGCTGGCTCGGACCGCCCAGCCGCTGGTCGGCCAGGCACCCCGGGTGGCGGCAGACCTTCTCGGCCGCGCGGTCGCAAGCTCTGCGGCTGGCTCGGCGCAGCACGACTGCCTCGTCGGCCGGCTGGCCGACGCGCTCTACCGGGTGGGCGACACGGCGGAGGCCGAGCAGGTCGCGAACCGAGCGCTGGCGAACGCAGTCGAACCCGATCTCCTCGTCGACCTGCACTGGACCCTGGCGCAGTGCCGCATATTCGTCGGCCTGTCGGCGGAGTCCCTGGCCATGCTGAACCGGGCACTGGATTCGCCGGGGATCTCGGCCCGGCACCGGGCACGGCTGCTCGTGCTCGCGGCGCGGACGCACTGCAACCTCGGCGAGATCGAGAAGGCCGGCCAGGTCGCCGCCAGGGCGCTCGCGGCCGCGTCGGAGGCCGGCGACAACTGGGCGATGGGCTGGGCGCTGCACGTGCTGACGATCGTCACCGCCGTGCAGGGGCAGCTCACCGATGCGCTGCCGCTGTTCGACCGGGCGCTGACTGTGACGCGGGCCGATCCCGAGCTCACTGACCTGCGCTTGCTGCTTCAGATCAACAAGGCCATCACGCTCGGCAACCTGGACCAGTACGACGAGGCTCTCGCCGCCGCGACCGAGGCACGCCGGCTGGCAGACCAGGTCGGTACCGCGATCCGCCTGGCTCAGGCGCACAGCGCACTAGGTCAGCTGCTCTTCGAGACGGGGCGTTGGGACGACGCGCTGGCCGAGATCGCGGCTCTGAGCGAAGACCTCAAGGAGCCGGCCGCGGCCTGCTGCGATCTCGGCATCGCCGCGGTGATCTGCTTTCATCGGGGCGAGATCGGCGCCGCGCGCCGGCATCTGGCCGCAGCCATTCCGCACGCCGAGCGGCTCGGGAGCCGGCTGATCGGACCGCTTGAACAGGCTCGCAGCCTCGACCGCGAATATTCAGGCGCGCTGTCTGAAGCGCTGGCCGTTCTGACCGCAGGGTTCGCGGACAATACCGAGGAACTCGAGGAGATCGAGGACCTGCTGGCCGACGCCGTCCGCCTCGCCATGGCCACCGGCGACGTCAGCACGGCGCAGGCTCTCGCCGGTCATGCGGCTGCACTCGCCGCACGGTCGGACACCCCGCATCGCCAGGCGAACGCGTCCTACTGCCGCGGCCTGCTCGACCACGACGCGGCCCGGCTGCTCGATGCCGCGGAACGATACCGAGAGGCAAGCCGTCCGTTGCTGAGCGCCAAGGCTCTCGAGGCGGCTGCGGCAGACTTCATCGGCGCCGATGATCGCGGCCAGGCTCGGGCTGCGTTCACCCGCGCCCTGGAGGCGTATGCATCGCTGGGCGCCGCCGCGGACGTCGCGCGGCTGCAGGCGAGGTTCCGCGCGCATGGCATCCGTCGCGGCCCGCGCGCCAAGCACCGGCATGCGCGGACCGGCTGGGACAGCCTCACCCCGAGCGAGACGAAGATCGCCGCGCTCGTGGAAGGGGGGCTGTCCAATCCGGAGATCGCTGCCAAGCTGTTCCTCTCCCGGCGAACCGTGGCGACCCACGTCTCTCACATCCTCAAGAAACTCGACGTTAATTCGCGCATCGACATTGCCCGCGAGGCGGCGCTGCGCACGATCGCGCCGAAATGACCGCCGGGCGACCCAACCGGCCCCTGGCGAGTTCATGATGGCCGGGCGCCGCCGGCTCGCAGCAGGCCGCCGCCAAAAGCATCGTCGGGATTTGCCTCGAACTTGAGCGTGAAGTACACGGCCTTGCCGGCGGGAGTCCGGTAGTGACCCCAGTCGGTCGACAGGCTGTCCACCAGCATCAGGCCGCGCCCGGTCTCCTCGTCGGCCGACGGGTCAAGCGGAACTGGTGCCGCGCGGCACGTGTCGTGGACGTAGACACGCAGATGGCCGCAAGAACAGGCGATGAAGAGCTTGATCGTCTCGCCCTTCTCGTACCTGATGGCATTGCTCACCAGTTCGCTGGTAAGCAGGGCCGCGATCTGGGGGTCGACGGGGACCTTCCAGGTGCTGATCACGTCCCGGACATACGTCCGGGCCTCCGCTGCTGCCGCCGGTGCTGCGGTGAGCGAGATGCGGAGTGGACGCTGAACGGCTGAGCGGATCGGCGCGATCGTATCCATCTGGTTTCCTTGCGGGCTTGCGCCAGGGGATTGCACCACACATGTTGCTGAAATTTTGATGCCGAGACATCGGTCTGGTGACGGATATTCGATGCCGCGACCGCGACCGCGACCGCGACGGCGACCGCGACCGCGACGGCGACTGCGTCCGGCTCAGACGGTCGTGGCGAGGCCGCCGTCGACGGGAAGCACGGCGCCGGTGACATAAGCGCCGGCCCGCGAGGAGAGGAACACCGCCGCCCCGGCCATGTCGTCCGGGCGCCCGATCCGCCGCAGCGGAGCCGCCGCGGCGATCGCGTCGCCGGCCGACCGCAATGTTGCCGCCATCATCTTGGACTCGAACGGGCCGGGCGCGACGGCGTTGACGGTGATGTGGCGGGGACCAAGTTCCCTGGCCAGCACCCTGGTCATGTGGTGCAGGCCGGCCTTGCTGGCCGAGTACGAGTACGTGGGCAGCGAAGGCACATGCAGGCCGTCGATGCTGCCGATGTTGATGACCCGCGCAGGATCGTCGTGCGTCCCGCCGGCTTCCAGCAGCGGTAGCAGCGCCCTGGTCAGGAAGAACGGAGACTTCAGGTTCAGGTCCAGAACCTTGTCCCATGCCGATGCGGGGAAGTCTTCCATGGGCGCGCCCCAGGTGGCTCCGGCATTGTTGACCAGGATGTGCAGGGCCGACTCCCGCGCGCCTACCTCGCTAGCCAGCCGCAGGCACTCAGCCTCGGTCGACAGGTCGGCCTGGATCGCCGTCGCCTGCCCGAACTTGGTGAGTTCCCGCTCGGCGTCGGCGCAGCCATCGGCCTTGCGTGAGCTGATATAGACGCGGGCGGCGCCCGCCTGCAGCAGGCCGCGGGCGATCATCAGGCCGATGCCGCGGGTGCCCCCCGTCACGACGGCCGTCTTGCCGGTCAGGTCAAACAGGTCCATGACTTATCCGCCTTCCGCGGCCAGTGCGATCGTCCCCATTGTCCATGCCGGCCAGGCCGACCAGGCGGCGGCATTCCCGTCCGGGCCTCCCGACCAGGCGAGCGCGGGGCGGCACCGCGCCCAGGGGCGAGTTGCCGCCCAGGATCTTGATGATCTAGGTTTCGGGCCATGCACGGCGTCGACAGGGTCACCGAGCAAATGATCCGCTCTGTGCTCGCATACGCGGAGAACAGGCTCAGGCTGGATCCCGTCCCGCTCGACACGGGGTCGCGGGACCCCGCGTTGCTCGACGCCGCCCTCGGTGGCCTGCTCGGCGACGACGGCCACGACCCCGACCAGGTTCTCGCGGCCTATGCCGACATCGTCGCGCCCGCCGTCATCTCGGCGGACAGCCCTCGCTTTCTCGGCTTCATCCCCGCGGCCCCGACCAAGGCCGCGCTGCTGTTCGACATGCTCGTCTCGTGCGCATCGATCCAGGGCATTTCGTGGCTCGAGGCCGCCGGAGCCATTCACGCTGAGAACCAGGTGCTCGCGCTGATCGCGAGCCGGGCCGGACTCCCCGAGTCGGCGGGCGGCTGCTTCGTCTCCGGCGGCTCGGCCGCCAACCTGTCAGCCCTGGCCGTCGCGCGCGAGACCGCCAAGGGCAAGGACGGCCAGCACCGAGCCGGGCAGCCGGGAGCCGGGCAGCAGGGGCCGGCGCAGCCGGGCAGGTGGCGGGCGCTGGTCGGCGCCGATGCGCACTCGTCCGTCTCGAACACGCTGCGCCTCCTCGAGATGGACGCACTGGTCGTCTCGACCCCCGATCACCGGCTGACCGGGGCGGCGGCGGCCGCGGCGATCGAGGCCGACCCCGACCCCGGCTCGATCGCCGTCGTCGTGGCGACAGCGGGGACCACGAACGCCGGCATCATCGACGACCTGGCCGGCCTGGCCGATGTGGCTGCCGGGCTCGGGGCGTGGTTCCACGTCGACGGCGCCTACGGCGGTGCGGGCCTGTTCGCGCCGAGCGTAACGGACAAGTTCGCGGGCATCGAGCGGGCCGACTCGTTCGTCGTGGACCCGCACAAGTGGCTGTTCGCGCCGTTCGACTGCGCCGCGCTGCTCTACCGCCACCCCGCGCTCGCCAGGTCGGTGCACACCCAGGACGCCTCATATTTGGACGTCATCCACGATAAGCCCGGCGAGTGGAACCCGACCGACTACGCCCACCACCTGACCAGGCGGGCCAGGGGCCTGCCGCTGTGGTTCTCGATGAGCGTTCACGGCGTGCGCGCGTACTCCGACGCGATCGAATCGGCGATCACCCTGGCGCGCGAAGACGGCCGCCGAGATCGCCAGCCGGGACTACCTTGAGCTGATAATGCCGCCCGATCTGTCGATCGTGCTGTTCCGCCGGCGCGGCTGGGCACATGCCGAGCGTACGACGCGGTGGGCGCAGGCTCTGCTTGACGACCAGGTCGCGTTCATCCCGCCGACGGCGTGGGAAGGAGCAAACGGTGGCGCGATTCGCCTTCCTGCACCCGCATACCTCGATGGACCTGGTCGTGGCCATTCTCGACCGGATGGCTTGAGCAGCCGCGGGCGACGCGATGAGCGGGGCGATGCGATGAGCAGGCGGAATGGCGCGGCGGTGCCGCCGAGCCCTGAGGAAGCCGCCAGGGCGCGCCGCGTCGCCGAGGTCCGCAGGCACGAGGTCGGCCTGCGCTCGCTGGGCCAGCCGAACGCCCTGGCCAGGCAGTTCGACTTCGCCGACGACAGCTACGAGTGGCGGCGGCTGTTCGCCGAACTGTTCGGCACGTTCCTGCTCGTGCTGGTCGCGGCGGGCGGTCCCGATGGTGAACGCCAGGTTCGGCGGCACTGCCATCTCGCGCGTCGGCGCTCGTCGTCGCGCCGGGGCTGATGGTGCTCGCGATCATCCTGTTCATGGGGGCCGTGTCCGGCGCGCACCTGAACCCGGCCGTCACGATCGCGTTCACGCTCCGGGGCGACTTCCCGCTGCCGCCGGGTTCCGATGTACCTCGTCGCCCAGTTCGCCGGGGCGGTGCTGGCGACGCTTGTCCTGGTGGCGCCTGGTCGGCAAGCAGGGCACGGCCGGCCTGACCCTGCCGGGCAGCGGCATCAGCAACGTCGTGGCGATGGCCTGGGAGGCCGTCCTGACCGTCGGGCTGGTCAGCGTCATCCTGGGCACCGCCTCGGGCGCACAGCAGATCGGCGCGATGGCCGCGATCGCCGTCGGCAGCTACATCGCCCTGGCTGGCCTGATCGGCGCTCCGGTGAGCGGAGCGTCGATGAACCCGGCGAGGTCCCTGGGCCCCGCCCTAGTGCTAGACGACTGGACGTCCTGGTGGGCATACCTAGCCGGACCGCTGATCGGCGCGATCATCGCAGTCGCATTCGCGCAGATCCTGCGGGGCAGCGGCGGCGGCAACTTCGGCCGCCGGGCGGCGCAGGGAACGCTGGGAACGATCTGGCTGCCCGGCAGGCCGGGTCATCCGGCCGGCCCGCTCGCCGACAGCGATCCCGCCGACAGTGATCCCGGCCACGGCGATCCCGCCGACAGCGATCCCAGCCACGGCGGACATGGTTCGGGCGGTGCTGGCGGAGGTGGTGAGGACCACGGCGGGGACGAAGGTCAGGCCGGCCGCCACTGACAGCGGCCTGAAGTAAATTGCAAGGTATGAATCATCCACTGACCCTGATGGCCGTCCACGCTCACCCCGACGACGAGGCGTCGAGCACAGGCGGAGTACTGGCGAAATACTCCGACGAAGGTGTCAGGACGATCGTCGTGACCTGCACCAACGGAGAGTTCGGCGACGGCCCGGCCGGAATCAAGCCGGGTGACGAGGGCCACGACACGGCTGACGTCGCGCTGACCAGGCTGGCCGAGCTCCGCGAGGCCAGCAAGCACCTCGGCGTTGCCGAGCTCGAACTGCTCGGCTATCACGACTCCGGCATGCCCGAGTGGGAGTACCGGCATAACCCCGAGGCCTTCTGCAACGTGCCGCTCGACGATGTCGCGGCGCGAATCGCCGGCCTGATCGAGCAGCTACCAGCCGCAGATCGTGATCACCTACGACCCGGACGGCGCCTACCAGCACCCCGACCACGTGCATGCGGCGAGGGCCGCGATCGCGGCGGTCGAGCAGACCGGCATCCCGGCCAAGCTCTACCTGGCGGCGATGCGCCGGAGCGACTGGCAGGCAGTGTTCGAGGCTCTGCGCGCGGCCGGCGAGGACGTCCCGAGTGGGAGATGACCGAGGAGGAGCAGCGCCAGATCGCCGAGTCCGAGGCGCGGATCACCACGGAAATGGACATCAGGCCGGTGCTTGACCGCAAGCGCGACGCGTTGATGTCGCATGCCAGCCAGATCACCGATTCCTGGTTCAGCAAGATCCCGCCGGAGATCGTGGAGTCGGCGTTCGGCAAGGAGACATTCATCAGAACGCGCAACAACACCCAGGCGTCAGTCCCGGAGACCGACTTGTTCTCCGGTCTGCGTTAGCGTCCCTGGGCCGCCTGCCAGGCGGGTGCCGCGCCGTGCGCCGCGGCCGCGACGGCGGCCGCCGCGGCTGGCGGCAGCGTGACCAGGGCGGGCAGCTGATACCGCCAGGAGAACTCGAAGACGTCGGAGATCAGCAGCAGCGCGGCGGCGCAGCTAAAGAACAGCAGGCAGCAGAGCGTGAGTTCGTGGCGTGCCGCCGCGCCGAGGCCGATGCAGCCACTGTCTGCGCCGCCACGGTCGGCACCGCCATCGCCAGTGTCGCCTCGCCCTGATCCACGACGGCTTGATCCGCATTGGCCCCTGCCACGGATGCGGCCGGCGACGGCGCCAGCCGAGCCGGCCAGCCCGGCGAGCACGCAGCACGCGAGCAGCGGCCCCGGCGTGTAGCCACCGTCTAGCTGGTAGCGGCGCAGGAAGCCGGCGGCCGCCTGCCAGGCCTGCGGCGAGCCGCCGCCGTACCTGGCCACGATGGGCAGGACCACGCCGGGCGTCGCGTGCGGCGACAAGTACGGGTACCTGACCTGGAACTGCCAGCGCGAGATCGGCGGGTCGCCTGGACTGGTCATCTTGCTCAGCGCGAAGACCTTGACCGTGTCGCGCAGGTATGAGGCGATGACCCGGCCGGGCTGCTGCGCGAGCACCGCGTTGTTGAAGCTGGCGACCAGGTGGGACGCCCGTCCGGCCAGCGGGTTGCCAGCGGCGTAGTACCGCTTGATCGGCGAGCGCGGGTCGTGCTCCAGCCAGTCGGGTCCATGCGCGCGCTGGGCCGGAGTCGGGCAGAGGCCACGCTGCACAGCCGGAACGCGCAGCGTCGCGCAGTCGGCCGACCACGCCATCCGGCCGTAGGTGCTGGTTACCCCGGTGTGGGCGAGGTAGAAGTTGCCGGTCAGGGCGTAGGAGCCGGCCATGTAGCCAAGGACGGGCAGTGCGAACGCGCCGGCCAGCGCGGCCGCGCGGCCCAGGGCGGTGCGCCATCCGCTGCAGGCGATCAGCAGGTACACCAGCGCGGGGAGCAACAGGATCTCGCCCACCTGGCGGAACGTCGCCGATATCCCGAGCAGGAGGCCGCCGGCGATGACGGCGCGCAGGCCAGGGGGAGCCGGGCGGGCGAGCAGCACCGCGATTCCGGCCACGATGAGCGCCTCGAACCAGACATCGGGCAGGACCATCTGCTCCATCTGGATCTGGTACGCGTCGAGCAGGACCGGCGCGATGGCCAGCGCCGCGAGCCAGCGCGCGACGCCGCGCCTGACCAGCACGAGGTAGATGGCCACGGCCATGGCCAGGCCGAGCAGGTGCTGGACGGCCGCGACGGCGTCGAAGTTGGCGGCCGCGAGGATGATCTTGAGCGGGAGCCGGTAACCGACCGGATCGTTGCCCTGGGAGTCGAACAGGTACCTGATCGTGTCGATGTAGAAGAGCGCTGGCCGGTAGCCAAGCTGGGCCGCCGCGCGAAGCAGCAGGCCAGCGCCGAGCAAGATGGCGGCCAGCCAGTGCCGGCGCAGCCCGGTCGCTAGCGCGACCCGGGTGGTCCTGACGTCACGTGACGGGCCCGGCATCGCGGGTCACACCGCGGGGCTGGCGAGCTTGGCGCGATCCTCGCGCTGGGCGTTGTCGTCGCGGGTGCGCGAGAACAGGTAGGTCCCGGCCAGAGTCAGCCCGAGGACGCCGGCGGGCGCGAGCGTGACCAGGGCAGGGAGCTGGTAGCGCCAGGAGAACTGGAACGCGTCGGAGAGGGCCAGCAGTCGCGAGGCCGACGGCGAAGAAGAGCAGGCAAGCCATACCGAGGTCGCGCCGCTGCCCGGTGCGCCGGCGTGCCGAGCGCGAGCAGCGAGCCGGCGAACCCGGCCAGCGCGAGCAGGGCCATCAGCGGGCCAGGGGTGTAGCCGCCGTCGAGCTGGTAGGAGCGCAGGAACGCCGCGACCGGCCGGTTGACCGTCGCCGCGCCGCCATAGCCACGGTCGAGCACGTGCCGGGTGATGGTCGCGCTGCCCGGCGTCAGCCGCAGGCCGAACACGATTTCGCGGTGCCTGCCGAGCGTCACCCAGTCACCGAAGGTCGGGTAGGACTCCTGGAACTGCCAGCGCGAGATCGGCGTGCCGCCCTGGCTGGAGGTCCTGGTCAGTGCGAACAGCTTGGCGCCGTCGGCCGCGATCGCGCGCGAGCACGCGTTGCGGCTGCTGTGCCAGTACCTGGTGGTCGAAGCTGGCGATGACGGCGTACCTGTTCATCCCGGCCGGCGCCGCGTAGGTCTTCAGCGGCGAGGCGACATCGTGGTCGAGCCAGTCGATGCCGTAGGCGCGCTGACGCGGCGTCGGGCAGAGCGGGCGCTCGTAGGCGGGGATCCGCAGCGTCGCGCAGTCGGCGGCGGTTGCCATCCGGCCGTAGCTGGACAGGCTCGGCGTCGAACTGGCCAGCCAGAAGTGACCGCTGATCAGGTAGCGACCCGATCATGTAGCCGCGATCGGGGACGGCGAAACGCGACGGTGAGCGCGGCCGCCCTGGTCAGCACCTTCCGCCAGCCGCCGCCCGCGATCAGCAGGAACAGCAGCGCGGGCAGGAACAGGATCTCGCCGACCTGGCGGACCGTGGCCGACGGCGCCGAGCAGCAGCCCGGCCGCGATCACGGCGCCCAGGCCGGGGCCCGGCCGCGCTGGCGAGCAGGACTGCGATGCCGGCGACGATCAGGGCCTCGAACCAGACGTCGGGCATGATGTTCTGCTCGATCTGGATCTGGTAGGCGTCGAGCAGGACCGGCGCGGCGGCGACGGCCGCCGAGCCAGCGCGGTGTGCCTCTGCGCGATCAGGATCAGGTAGATCGTGCCGGCCATGGCCAGTCCGAGCAGGTGCTGGACGGCGGTGACGGTGCTCAGGTCGCCGACCGCGAGTATCGCCTTCAGCGGCGCCTTGTAGCCGACCGGGTCGGCCCCCGGGTAGGCGTTGTACAGGTACTTCATCGTGTCGATGTAGAGCAGCGCCGGCTGGTAGGCGAGCTGCGCGGGCACCCGCAGCGCGATGCCCGCGGTCATGAGGACGACCAGCAGCCAGTTCCTCGCCGGGCAGCCCGCCAGCGACGCTCGCGGCAGCGCCGTGAGCGCCGGCCGCGGCGCGCGCAGGCCTGCCGAGGCGGCCTGGCGAGCTGGTCACGGCGCCTGAGCGGCCATCTCCGGTGCTCGTCCGGGCACGGTGTCAGCGGGCGACGGGCGCGCGGGGCTTGCGGGCCGCGAGGATCAGGGCGGCGATGCCGAGTGCCCCGGCGGGCGGGAGCGTGACCAGCGCCGGCATCTGGTACCGCCAGGTGAACTCGAACAGGTCGGAGACGCCGAGCACGATCACGCCGGTCGCGAAGAAGAACAGGCTAGGCGATCGCGGCCTGGCGGGCCGCCGCGAACCGGCGGCCTGCGCATGAACGCGAGCACCGAGCCGGCCAGGCCCAGCGATGCAGGCTGATCGCGAACAGCGGGCCTGGCGTGTAGCCGCCGCGGAGCTGGTAGGAGCGCAGGAACGCCGCGATCGGCTTGTCGACCTGCGGCGCGCCGCCGTAGGCGGGGTTCAGCGGCTGTCAGCGTCGATGACTGGAGCGAGCCGAGATCCAGCCAGATGGTGTTGTTGCGGACCGAGATCCACGGTCCGTACTGGACGGTCGGGAAGTGCCGCTGGAACTGCCATCGCACGATCGGGGTGTCGCCGGGGCTGGTGTGCCTGTTCAGCGCGAACAGCTTGACCGAGTCATGCAGGATGCCGGAGATGACCCGCAGCGGCTGCTGGCGCTCCACCGACTTGTTGAAGTTCGCGACGAACTGGCCCTTCTCGCCGAGCAGGCGCAGCGGCAGCGTCTCGTCGTAGAGTGCGCAGCGGGGAGTAGACGCTGTGGTCGAGCCAGTCGGGGCCCATGGCCTGCTGCGCCTTGGTCGGGCAGAGCGGCCGCTCGATCTTGGGCAGCTGTCAGCGTGCTTGCAGTCCGCGACCGCGGCCATCCGGCCGTAGGTGAGGCTGACCGAGGACCGGGAGATCCAGAAATGCCCGGCGAGCTGGTAGTCCGCGCTCAGGTAGAGCAGCAAGGCCAGCGCGAACGCGCAGGTCACGGCCGTCGCGTTCTGTACGACCTTGCGCCAGCCGCCGCCCATGCGCCACGACGAAGATCAGGGCCGGGATGATCAGTACCTCGCCGACCTGCCTGATGCCGATCGAGGCGCCGAGCAGCGCGCCGCCGATCAGGGCCATCCGCATGCGTGAGCGTCGGGCGCCAGAGCAGGACCGCCAGGCCGGCCACGACCAGCGCCTCGAACCAGATGTCGGGCATGATCATGGCCTCGACCTGGACCTGGTAGGCGTCGAGCAGTACCGGGGCGATCGCTAGCGCGCCGAGCCAGCGCGGCACCCCGCGGCGGACCATGACCACGTACAGCGTGATCGCGATCGCGATGCCGAGCAGGTGCTGGACGACCTCGACCGTGCCGAGGTCGCCGACTGCCAGGATCAGCCTTCAGCGGGATCTTGTAGCCGACCGGGTCAGAGCCAGGCCAGTGTCGTAGAGGTACTTCAGGGTGTCGATGTAGATGATGGCCGGGTGGTAGGCCATCTGGGCCAGGACCCGCAGCACCATGCCGCCGGCGATCAGGATCGTGACCAGCCAGTGGCACCCGCAGCACCGAGGGGAACTGCCGGCCTGCGCGACCGCACGCCGCCGCAGGCGAGGGCCGCGGGCCCGCGCTGTGCGGCGCCGTCGCTGCTGGCCGGGGAGGCTGGAACGGGCGTTCCGGCCGGCGGTGCCTTGGTAGCGGAGGACGTGCCGTTGGCGGCGGGGTCGGCCGACGCCGAATCAGATGCCGATGCGTCGGACGCCGCCGGTCCGCTTGCTGGCTGAGTTCGCATTTACGGTCGTCCCGATCGTGGCTGGCTGTACTCTGCTGGGCCGCAGCGCCCTGATGATCAGGTCGGCGCTGGCCGGCAGGCAGGACCAGATCCGCGCGGACCTGCCGTTAGCGGCAGTGCCCCAAGGACAAGCCTCCCAAACGGTGCCACGAGAGCTACAGGTGCTTTCCCGCCGAGCACTACCGGACCACCCGAGCCGTGCTGTCGTAGCTTATCCGCTCGCCGCGGCCGGTGCCGGTGGTGCTGATGAAGCCTCCGGCAAATTGTCAGAGTCTTTACCTATCGTGGCGCCGTGCTGGACGAGGAGGCCAGGCTGGGCCCGATCTGCGCGGCCTGGTGCGCGAGCAGGAGCCGCTGCTGAGCGCGCCGCGGCCAGGCGGAGCGCGGCTGTGCGAGGTCTGCCGCGGGCCGCCGGGCCACGGCTGCGCCCGGTGCTTCCACGTGCGACCTGCACCTGCAATGCGCGCGCGGCAGCCTGGCCGATGTGGTCGTTCCGGTCGCGTTCGCGATCAAGGGCGGGCCCGCACGCCCGGCGGCTTGTGGCAGTACAAGTCGCCGCGGCTGACCGCCAGCGGCTGCCAGGGCCAGCGATGCTGCCGCTCCGGGCGCTGCTGCTGGTCTTCCTGCGCGATCACGGAGCCTGCCTGTGGCGTGCCGCGGGCATCGCCGGACCGACCCACCTGGCCGTGGTCCCGACCGCGCGCGGCAGGCCAGGCGCGCATCCGCTGCGCGAGCTGGTCGGTGGCTACCTGGCGGTCCCTTGGGCCGAGCTGTCGGCGCGGCCCGGCGGGCAGCAGGTCAGGGACCTGGATCCGGAGCAGGTTCGCGCGCAGGCCAGGTGCCCGGGGCGCGGGTCCTGCTGATCGACGACACCTGGACCACCGGGCTCGAGCGCTCAGTCCGCCGCGATGGCGTTGCGCCGCGCCGGGGCCTGATCGGTCGTGACCGTGGTGCTCGGCCGGCACGTCGGACTGGCCGACGCGGCGGGCCTCCGGCCGGCCGTGATGCCGTTCCGACCCGGCAAGCTGCGCGGTGCACGATGACGCACGCGTCCGCCGCTGACCATAGGCTGAACCTGTGATGACCGTGCAACCGTCCGAGCCCGCCGCGTCCCAGTCCGCCCCGTCCGAGCCCCGCCCCGTCTCAGCCTGCACCGCGCAAGACCGAGCCGTCAAGGACGGCGCTGGTCCGCCGGGCGCGGCGGATCAACAGGGAGCTGGCCGAGCTCTATCCGGACGCGCCACTGCGAGCTCGACTTCACCACGCCGCTCGAGCTGCTGGTCGCGACGATCCTGTCGGCGCAGAGCACCGACAAGCGGCGTCAACAAGGTCACGCCGGTGCTCTTCGCCAGGTACCGCACTGCCGCCGACTACGCCGCGGCGGACCGGGAGGACGTCGAGAAGATCATCATGACGACCGGGTTCTTCCGCGCCAAGACCACGAGCCTGATCGGCCTCGGCCAGGCTCTGTGCGACCGGTACGGCGGCGAGGTGCCGCGCCAGCTGAAGGACCTGGTCACGCTGCCAGGCGTCGGCAGGAAGACGGCCAACGTGGTGCTCGGCAACGCGTTCGGCGATTCCCGGCATCACCGTCGACACGCACTTCGGCCGGCTGGCCAGGCGGTTCGGCTGGACGACGTCGGATGACCCGATCAAGGTCGAGCAGGAGGTCGGGGCGCTGTTCCCGCGCTCGGAGTGGACGATGCTCTCGCACCGGCTGATCTGGCACGGCCGGCGGGTCTGCCACTCGCGCCGGCCAGCCTGCGGTGCGTGCGAGATCGCGCCGGCTCTGCCCGGCCTACGGCGAGGGCCCGACCGACCCCGTCGTGGCGGCCAAGCTGGTCAAGTCCGGGCCGTTCTCGTGACGGCAGCGGGAGACGGCGGCCGGGCTCGCGCGCGGCGTGCCCGACTGGCTCAGCGCGCTCGCGCGATCGGCTGGGCGAATGGCGGTGCCGCCTGGCCTGCGGCCGCCCGCCGGACGGCGGCCGGCATTCGGCGATCCTGATCCTCTTCGGCGACGGGCCGGCCGGTCCCGACATGCTGCTCGTACAGCGCAGCCAGTCGCTGCGCCGGCATGCTGGCCAGCCCGCGTTCCCCGGCGGAGTGATCGACGCCGGTGACGACGGCCCGGTCGGCGCGGCCTTGCGCGAGGCCGCCGAGGAGGCCGGCGTCGACCCGGCCGGGGTGGACGTCGTCTGGCGTGCTGCCTGACCTGTACATCTCCCGTACCGGGTACCGGGTCTCGCCGGTGCTGGCCTGGTGGCGCAAGCCGGTGCCGGTCGCGCCGGGCGACCCGGCCGAGGTCGCCGCCGTCGCCAGGGTCGCGGTTGCGGATCTGGCCGATCCGGCGCCGCCGGCTGATGATCAGGTATCCCGGACGGGGCAGGCGGGCCCCGCCTTCCTGGCTGGCGAGATGCTGATCTGGGGGTTCACCGCGTTCGTGATCGACCGATGATCGCGCTCGGCGGCTGGGAGCGGCCATGGGACAGCCACGTCGGTGGCCGACCTGCCGCCGGGCATGGCGCTGACCGGCGTCGACAAGCCAGGACCCGGCGAACTGACCAGGTAACGCGCCCGCCCGCGCAGTCGTCGCTATCAGCGCGTGCCGATCGCGGCGCTGTCGTCTCCAGCGGCCCGGATAAGCCGGATACCGTGGACGCCGTGTCCGGTGACTTGCTCGACCTGGTGCTGATCGCGCTGGCGTCGGCCTTCGCCGTCGCCGGGTACCGGCAGGGCTTCATCATCGGCGTGCTCAGCTTCGTCGGCTTCACCGGCGGCGCGGTGGTCGGCATCTACTTCGCTCCCGGCATCGCGATGGTACTGACCAGCCGCCAGAACCTGCAGGCAGTACTGGCGATCATCGGGGTCTTCGCCGCGGCCGTGGCCGGCATGCTGGTCGCCTCGGCGTTTGGCGTGCTGCTCCGCTCGCATGTCAGGGGCGGGCCGTCGACGCTGATCGACTCGATCGGCGGCGCGGCCGTGAACGTGGTCGCGATCCTGGTGCTCGCCTGGCTGATCGGCAGCCTCGTCGCCTACGCGCCGCCGTTTCCCGCCATCGCCCGCGAGGTCAAGACTCGTTGCTGCTGCGAGGCGTCGACCGGCTGATCCCGCAGAGCGCGAGGCCGGAGTTCACCGCGCTCGCAAGCTGCTGAGCACCCAGCCCTACGTGCAGGTCTTCGGCGCGCTCGGCGCCGAGACCGCGCTGAACGTGCCGAAGCTCGACCCGGCGCGTGCTGCAGTCGGCCGGCC
The DNA here is from genome assembly GCA_963720595.1 of uncultured Actinomycetota bacterium. Taxonomy (GTDB): domain Bacteria; phylum Actinomycetota; class Actinomycetes; order Streptosporangiales; family Streptosporangiaceae; genus Chersky-822. The sequence goes on from CAVRFY010000003.1 coordinate 1,351,528, forward strand.
TGCGCCAGCGACCGGAACAGCGTGGTGAAGATCGAGGGACTCGCGCCGAACTGCTCGCGCACCATCGAGGGCAGCGGCTTCGTCATCAGCAAGGACCACGTGATCACGAACGCCCATGTCGTCGCGGGCATCACCAACGGCCCTGAGGTCTACACCAGGTTCGCCTCGGGCGAGCATCCGGCCCGCGTCGTGCTGTTCGACCCGGAGAGCGACATCGCGGTGCTTTACGTGCCGGGCCTCAACCTGGCGCCGCTGCACTTCGCGGCCGACGCGCAGTTCGGGGCGAGCGCGGTCGTGGCCGGCTATCCGCTCGACGCCGCGTTCACCGCCAGGCCGGCCCGGGTCGGCAGGTCAGAAATCGCGAGCGGCCCCGACATCTACGACACGACCAGGGTGGTCCGCGACATCTACCCGATCCGCGCCGTGGTCCAGCCCGGCAACTCCGGCGGCCCGCTGATCGCGCCGAACGGCCAGGTCTACGGCATGGTCTTCGCCGCGGCCGTCGCGGTGCCGAAGACCGGCTACGCGCTGACCAGCCAGCCAGCTGGCCGATGACATCAGGCTCGGCGCGAACCGGACCGCGGCGATGTCCACCGGGGCCTGCCAGTAGCGGCACCGTCGAGCCCGCCGGTCCTGGCCGCCCCGCTCAGGCGGCCTCACTGGGTCATGCGGAGCCGGAGATCACGCTCAGGTCACGCGTTGCCGAGGCCGTCGGCTCGATCCGGTCCGCGTGAGCCACGCGCGGCGCTCGCAGGTCGAGCCCGCCGCGTCGAGCGTGTCAGGTCCCAGGTGGCCCGCTGCACCGGGCTCGCCGGCGCCGAACCGGCCGCCGCATAGCCATCCACGGCGGCAGCTCCGCGCCTGAGCAGGCTGACGGCGCCGCGGCCGTTCCCGCGCCTGGCGTGGGTCAGCCCCACCGCGATCTGAGCCAGCCCCTTCCACGAGTGCGCGCTGCGCGCCTGGCGCTGACTTCCAGGCCGCCTCGAGCACCTCGTGCGCGTGGAACGGCCGGCCCTCGTCGATGAGCCGCTGCGCGAGCCGGACCGCCTCGTCAGGTGTCCAGCCGCAGGTCGTCGGGCATCACGGGCTCGCCCGGCCGCGCTCCGGTCAGCGGCCTGCCGAGGCCGTCCCGCGGCCTGGCGTTCCTCGGCCGGCCCGCAGCGTCGCGATCCCGTCCTGCCCGGCGGGCGACGCCGGCAGCGTCACCGCTCGGGCTCGGGATCGAGCAGCCAGGACCGCAGCTCGAGGTCGAACCGGTCGGGCCATCTCCTCGTGCGGGAAGTGGCCGGCCCCGTCGATCAGCCGCCACCGGTACGGCCCCTCGACGTAGGCGCCTGACCCGCGGGCCGCCCTGCGGCCGGACGCAGCTGTCGAGCCCGCCGTGGATCTGCAGCGTCGGTGCCTGGACCGGCGTCCGCATGGTGCTGGCGTAGCGCATCCCGTCGGGCCGCAGCCGCGACCTGAGCAGCCAGCGGTGATACTCAAGCGCGGAGTGGGCCACCGAGGGCAGGGACATCGCCGCGCGGTAGATCCGCTCGGTCTCCGGATCGGGCCAGCCTGGACCAGCCCACGTATCGAAGCAGCTCGCCCACGCGCTCGGCGTCGTCGCGCAGCAGTTGCCGCTCGGGCAGCATCGGCATCTGGAAACCGAGCGCGTACTGCTGCTGCGGCCCTGACCCAGCGGATCGGCGAGCACCGCCGCGCGCAGCCGGAGCGGATGGGCGGCCGAGACGATCCGCGAGGCGGCGTGATCACCTTGGGGAAGTAGGCGGCCATCGTCCAGGCGATCATGCCGCCCCAGTCGTGACCCACGACGACGGCGTTCGCCTCGCCGAGCGAGCGGATCATCCCGGCGGCGTCCGATGCCGCCGTGACCAGGTCGTAGCCGCGGGGCGGCTTGTCGCTCCCGCCGTAACCTCGCAGGTCGACGGCGACGGCGCGAAAGCCGGCCTCGCTCAGCGTGCTGAGCTGCCGCCGCCAGGTCCACCAGAACTCAGGAAACCCGTGCAGCAGCAGGACAAGCGGCCCGTCGCCGCTCTCCGCGATGTGAAAGCGCGTGCCGTTGGCGCTTACCGAGCGGTGCGACCAGGGGCCGTCGATGTAAACCGACGCCTCGCTGCGCGCCATCGCCTACCTGACTCCCGCCGACTCGCCAACGGAGTCGGTGTCGTCGCGCTTGATCAGCGCGAGGTCTCCGGAGACCGTGCTGCGGGTCTTGCGCAGGCCGGTCAGCCCCTTGAACCTGGTGAACCCGATCAGCACGGCCAGGGCGGCGAGCAGAACGTACGTGCCCGCGACGATCAGGAAGGACGCCCAGAGCCAGATGCCCGCGGCGTTCAGCCCGTAGGCGAACGCGAAGCTCAGCACCATCAGTACCAGGCAGCCGACGAACGCGGCCACGCCGAACAGCACCGCGCCGATTCCGACCTTGCGGGCGTCGGTCTTGAGCTCCAGCTTGGCCAGGTCTACTTCGTACCTGACGAGCTGCGAGATGTCGCTGACGGCCAGCGCGACTAGGTCACCGAGCGATTCCTTCGCGGCTGTGGACTCGCCGCGCAACGTGGTTCGGCCATACTCCCTCCCTTCCTCGCTGTAAGGGTCCAGTCTCGCGCATCACGCGCATGTCGCATTCGCTTGGTGCCACATTCGCCGTCAACGAGCTCCACCCTGGCCGGTGCCCCGCGCAGTGCCGGTCCGGTCGGCGGCCAGACGGCGAGCCGCCCGACGGGCCGCTGCCGCGAAAGAACTCCAGGCACACGCGCAGGCGGCGCCCCGTGGGGCGCCGCCTGAACCACGTCAGGTCCGGGTTACCAAGCGTGCACCTTCACTGCCGGGCAGGGCATCCCACCACAGTTTCCTGCGGTGCTCGGTACTGCTGGTGCTCCTGCCTCGGCCGCCTCCCGCGGCTGGTCGCGCGTGGGTGCCCGGTTGCCGTGTCAGGACCATTGGTCCGTGACTCATTTCTACGACGGATCCCCCGGCTTGGGAAGACCTAGCCGTGATCGATTCGTGATCTTTATTGAACCTGCTGTTCACATGCTCGGTCGGACCCGTCCGGCAAACGCCAGCACTGGCCAGCCCCTGGCCACCGCAACTCTGCGCAGCTGGCGGTCCGGATTGACGGCATGCGGCTGGCCCACCGCCTCCAGCATCGGAAGATCGGTGAACGAGTCGCTGTAGGCGAAGCAGTCGGCGAGGTCGTACCCGCGTTCGGTCGCGAGCTGGCGGATCCGCGTGGCCTTGCCGTCGCCGTATGCGTAGAACTCCATCTCGCCCGTGTAGCGGCCCTCGGCGTGCCGCATCTGGGTCGCGATGATGCCGGAGGCGCCGAGCATGGCCGCGATCGGGCCGACCATCTCCTGCCCCGAGGTGGACACGATGAAGACGTCGCGGCCGGCGTCCCGGTGCGCGTCGAGCAGATGCGCGCGCCTGCTCGTAGATGATCGGCGCGATCGTGGCGGCGAGATTCGCGGTCACTATCTCGGCCACCCGCTCCACCGACCAGCCGCTGCAGAGCCGGCTGAGCTGATCCCGGATCCGCTCCATCTGGTCGTGATCGGCCCCGCCAACACGGAACACCAGCTGCGCGAGCCCGCCGCGTGCCGCCTGCGCGCGGCTTATCAATCCGTGACGGTAAAACGACGGCACGAATGCGAGCGTGCTCGACCTCGAAATGATGGTCTTATCCAGGTCAAAGAAGGCGGCCGAGGCGCTGCGCGCTCCGCCGGCCGGAGTATCCATGGCGCGCAGCATAGGGGGCCAACTTGAAATCCAATCGTCGTTCATCTTGACCGACTGGTAACTTTGCACCGCTGCGCGTAGGATTTCCTGAGTTACGGAACCGCTCTGTCCCCCCGGAGCCGGGCCGTACGGCGACCCCCGCTCTCCCCCCCGGCGGGGGTCGCCCCCTTTTACCTGGTCTTATGTGCCCCGAAGCGGTGTTATCGCGGGGCTCCGGAGAGCACCAGATCGAGCAGCGCGAGCGAGCCAGGCTTGGACAGCGGCTCGTTGCCGCTCCCGCATTTCGGGGACTGTATGCACGACGGGCAGCCGGCCGTGCACTCGCAGTCAGCAATGGCCAGCGAAGTTGCCCGCAGCCATGGCGCCGCGGCGGCGAATCCGCGCTCGGCGAAGCCGGCCCCGCCGTCGTGACCGTCGTAAACGAAGACCGTCAGCCGGCCGGTCTGATGATGCTGGTCCGATGAGACCCCGCCGACATCCCAGCGGTCGCACGCCGCGACGAGCGGCAGCAGGCCGATGGCCGCGTGCTCGGCCGCGTGCACGGCGCCCGGCAGGTCGGTTCCGGCCTCAGCCAGGCCGGCTCGCTGGGCGGGTGACACCGTCCACCAGACTGCCCTGGTCGCCAGCGTGCGGGACGGCAGATCGAGCGGGTGCTCGCCGAGTGGCTGCCCGGTCTCCGGCTTGCGCCTGGTATACGACACCACCTGCCGGGTAACCAGGACGTCGCCGAAGACGACCGCCGCGTCTCCCCAGTCGCAGCGCCGGTGCTCGGCGCGGACCTGGATGCCGGTGAGCTGGCGCGCCGATGTGACGTACCCAGGATCACCTGGCTGGACCAGCGCCACGCCGTCTGCCAGGTCCAGGCAGGTCACCAGGTACAGGTCACCCTGATGCGGATAGACGGCGCCGGCGTGCAGGAAGATCTGCGCGGACGGCTCGTCCATGGTGCCGATCAGCCGCCCGGTGGCCTCCTCGACGATCCGCAACGGCCGGCCGCCGGTCCCGCGCAGCCCGCCCAGCGGCATCCTGCGCCCGGTCGGGTGCCACCGGCCGCCGCGGTCGCGCAGCGTCCCCTGCCGCACGAGACCGGCGATCAGCGGCCCGGCGGCCGGCCCGAAGAGCGACAGGTCGGCGCCGGTCAGCGGGATCTCGGCGGCGGCGGCGCGGAGATGCGGAGCCAGCACGTACGGGTTATCCGGGTCGAGCACCGTCGCCTCGACCGGGCGATGGAGCAGAGCCTGCGGATGGTGCACCAGGTAGGTGTCGAGCGGGTCGTCCCTGGCGATCATGATGGCCAGTGCCTCCCTCGCGTGCTGACCCTGCCCGCCGGTGCGGCCCGCCCGCCCGGCCTGCTGCCACAGCGCCGCCCTGGTTCCTGGCCAGCCCGCGATGAGCACCGCGTCCAGGCCGGTGATGTTGATGCCGAGTTCGAGCGCGGGGGTAGCCGCCAGGGCCGTGATCGCCCCGGCCCTGAGAGCCTCCTCCAGTTCCCGCCGCTCGGCCGGCAGGTAGCCGGAGCGGTAAGCGGCGACCTGGTCTGCCAGCCCGGCCGCGCCGGTCTCGGCCAGCCGGCTCCGCGCCGCCGCGGCCGCCGCCTCCGCGCCGCGCCGCGACCTGATGAAGGCCAGGGCGGGAACGCCGTCGCGCACCAGGTCGGCGAGCAGGTCGGCGGTCTCGGCCACCACGCCCCGGCGTAGCGGCGCGCCGGCCGCTCCGCGTCCCGCCGTCAGTGGTGGTTCCCACAGCGCGAATGTCATCGCTGCCGCGCGGCGCGCCGTCGGCGATCACCGGCTGGGCGGGCAGGCCAGTCAGCAACTCCGCTGACCTGGCTGGATCGCTGATCGTCGCCGAGGCGAGCACGAAGACGAGGCCGGGCGAGCCCGGCTCCTGATGATGCCCGGCCACCCGGCGCAGCCTGCGCAGGACGTGCGCGACGTGCGAGCCGAAGACGCCGCGGTAGCCGTGGCATTCGTCGATGATGACGTACCGCAGCCGCCGCAGGAACCCGCTCCATCGCTGGTGCTGGGGGAGCAGCCCGTAGTGCAGCATGTCGGGAGTGGTCAGCAGGTACGTGGCGTGCCGGCGGGCCCAGGCGCGCTGATGGTGCGGCGTGTCGGAGTCCACCACCGCGGGCCGCAGGCCGAGCCCGCGCGCTGGCTGCCCTCCGATGGCGTGCAGCAGGTTCAGCTGATCGGCGGCCAGCGCCCTGGTCGGAGCCAGATACATGGCGGTGGCGCCCTCTCCGATCGCGGTCAGCGCCGGCGCCAGGTAGCCGACCGACTTGCCTGAACCGGTGCCTGTGGCCAAGATCACGTTCACGTCCCGATCTGGCCAGGTCCGCGGCGACAGCCTGATGCGCCCACGGCTCGGCGATCCCGGCCCGGGCGAACGCCGCGATGAGGTCAGGCGGAACCCAGCCGGGCCAGGGGGCCGGCCCGGGACGGCAGGCAGTCGCTCGACATGGGTGAGCCTGCCCGTGGCCGCGCCGCGCCGCAGGATGGCCAGTGCGCCAGGCGGCAGCCGACGGCCAGCGTCGATCGCTGTCCAGTCGGGGGCGAGCGGTTGCGGATCAGGCATCGTGTAACGAAGTTTGTCACCGCCAGGCCGGGTAGCTCGAACCGTGATCTGGTATAGACATGAGACTGGGCATGGTTGAATGCGCGACGGGAGCATCACGCCCGGCGCGCCGAGCCAGATCTGCTCGGCCGATGGCTGTGATAATGGATGCATGGCGCTGGAGGAATCTGTGGATCTGAAGCTGGATCACCACAACAAGGACGACATCGAGATCGTCGACGTTGAAGGCGAGATCGATGTCTACACCGCGCCTCGTCTCCGCGAGCTGCTTATCGATCTGGTCAACAACGGGAATTACCAGCTCATCGTGAACATGGAAAAGGTCGAGTTCCTGGACTCCACCGGTCTCGGCGTGCTCGTTGGCGGGCTCAAGCGGGTCCGCGCGCACGACGGCTCGCTGGACCTGGTGTGCACCCAGGAGCGGATACTGAAGATCTTCCGCATCACCGGACTAACCAAGGTCTTCGGCATCCACGACACCGTCGACGAGGCGATCACGCACCGGAAGTCGGAGAAGTAGGCACGAGCGGTCGGCGGACGGCGGCACGAGATGGCAACAGTTGAGGTCACCTTCACGCCGTTGCCCGCACATGTGCGCACGGCGCGGCTCGTGGCGATGGCGGTCGCGCGGCGCAGCGGAGTGTCCGAATCCCTGATGGACGAGGTCAGGCTCGCCGTGGGCGAGGCCTGTTCCAGGGCCGTCGAGACCCACGCGGCGCGGTGCCCGGACGAGCCGGTCCGCGTCGCGCTGTCTGACCAGGCCGGGCGCTTCGAGATCGAGGTCATCAACGCCGGCCGGGTGACCGGGAGCGCGGGTTCGGCGAGCGGCGGGCCAGGAGATGACGGCACGCTGATGCCGCCCGGATTTTCGCTCGCGGTGATTGCCGGCCTAGCGGACGATGTCCAGATCAGCGAGACGGAGGCCGGGACCAGCGTGAAGATGAGCTGGCCGCTGTCCGGATCGCTGGCGGCCGGCTCGCCGGCATGAGTCCGACCAGGCGTGGGCGGCCCGGCTGTTAGGTCGCCGGCCTGAGGCAGCGTATGCGAGACTCGCGTCAGTTACCGTTGGGTCACGAACCGATTGCGGGGTCGTGACATCCGGACCCGGCGCGCCGCGCGGGCAGCCGGATGCGTAGACTCCCCGCACTGCCGTGCCGCCTGTTCACCTGGCGATATGCCTGCGTTATCTGTGACACGTACTACACATATGACATTGAAGATATTTCCGAATACGTGCGTGAAGTACCCTGCTGAGCGCGCGGGCCGCGAAAGCGGCACGCGGCTTGACTTGCTCGGCCCTGTTGAGGAGGACGGATGACAAGGCTCGGTTCCGCTCTGGCGGATGGAGCGGCCACCGTGACTGGATCGAACGTAACCTGGGTGGCCGTCGTGGCCGTCATCGCGGTGCTCGCTCTGGCGATGGCCGCCTGGCTGGTCAGGCAGGTCCTGGCCGCCAGCCAGGGCACTGCGAAGATGCAGGAGATCGCCCTCGCGGTCCAGGAGGGAGCGGCCGCCTACCTGCGCAGGCAGTTCAGGACGCTCGGCATCTTCGTGGTCATCATCTTCTTCGTGCTGCTGGTGCTCCCCGCAGACACGAGCGGCGTTCGGTGGGGCAGGTCCATTTTCTTCCTCATCGGCGCCCTGTTCTCCGCGCTGACCGGCTTCACCGGAATGTCGCTGGCCGTCCGCGGCAACGTCAGGGTGGCCGCGGCCGCTCGCGAGAGCGGCGAGCGGCAGGCTACCCGCATCGCGTTCCGCACTGGCGGCGTCGCGGGCATGTTCACCGTCGGCCTCGGCCTTCTCGGCGCGGCCGTCGTCGTCCTGATCTACAAGTCGAACGCGCCGCTCGTGCTGGAGGGCTTCGGCTTCGGGGCCGCGCTGCTCGCCATGTTCATGCGAGTCGGTGGCGGCATCTTTACCAAGGCCGCCGACGTCGGCGCGGACCTGGTCGGCAAGGTAGAGAAGGGCATCCCCGAGGACGACCCGCGCAATGCCGCCACGATCGCCGACAACGTGGGCGACAACGTCGGAGACTGCGCTGGCATGGCCGCCGACCTCTTCGAGTCCTACGCCGTCACGCTGGTGGCGGCGCTCATCCTCGGCAAGGCTGCGTTCGGGTCAAAAGGCCTGGTCTTCCCGCTGATCGTGCCCGCGGTCGGCGTCCTGACCGCGATGGCGGGCATCTTCTTCGTCGCCCCGCGCAAGAACGATCGCAGCGGCATGACCGCGATCAACCGCGGCTTCTTCCTGTCGGCCATCTTCTCCCTGGTGCTAGTCGTCGTCGCAGCCCTGGTGTACCTGCCGTCCTCGTTCAGCAAGCTCACGGGCGTCACTGACCCGGCTATCCTGCACCACTCGGGCGACCCGCGCCTGCTGGCGATTGGCGCGGTGCTGATCGGCCTGGTGCTGGCCAGCGCGATCCAGTTGCTCACCGGCTACTTCACCGAGACGAGCCGCCGCCCGGTCAAGGAGATCACCGACGCCGCGCGCACCGGCCCCGCCACGGTTATCCTGGCCGGCATCTCGGTGGGCCTGGAGTCGGCCGTCTACTCGGCGCTGCTGATCGGCGGGGCAGTCTACGGCGCGTTCCTCCTCGGCACCGGCAACGCGACGCTGGCGCTGTTCGCGGTTGCCCTGGCCGGCACCGGACTGCTGACCACGGTCGGCGTGATCGTGTCGATGGACACATTCGGCCCAGTCTCGGATAACGCCCAGGGCATCGCCGAAATGAGTGGTGACGTCGAGGGCGAGGCGGCCAAGGTTCTGACCAGGCTCGACGCCGTCGGCAACACCACCAAGGCGATCACCAAGGGCATCGCGATCGCGACCGCCGTACTGGCCGCGACCGCGCTGTTCGGCGCGTTCCGCACGACCGTCTCCGCGGCGCTCAGGGGCACCGGGCTCGGCTCGTTCTCGCTATCCATCGACCGGCCGAACGCGCTCGTCGGCCTGATCGTCGGCGCGTCCGTCGTGTTCTTCTTCTCCGGGCTCGCGATCCAGGCGGTCGGCCGTGCCGCCGGCCGGGTGGTATTCGAGGTGCGCGAGCAATTCAGGAACCACCCCGGGATCATGGACTTCACCGAGAAGCCGGAGTACGGGCGGGTCGTCGACATCTGCACGAAGGACTCGCTCCGTGAGCTGGCCACGCCGGGCCTGCTCGCCGTGCTCACCCCGATAGCGATCGGCTTCGGCTTCGGCTACGTTCCGCTCGGCGCGTTCCTGGCCGGCGCGATTGCGACTGGCGTCCTGATGGCGGTCTTCCTGGCCAACTCCGGGGGTGCCTGGGACAACGCCAAGAAACTGGTCGAGGACGGCATCTACGGCGGCAAGGGGTCAGCGGCGCACGAGGCCACGGTTATCGGCGACACGGTCGGCGACCCGTTCAAGGACACCGCGGGCCCCGCGATCAACCCGCTGATCAAGGTGATGAACCTGGTCTCGCTGCTGATCGCGACCAGCGTGGTCAAGTACGCGGACAACACCGGCCTGCGAGTCGGTGTCGCGCTCGGCGCGCTCGCGATCGTCGTGGCGTCCGTCGTGATCGCCAAGCGCCGCGCGACCGGAATCGCGCCGTCCGACTCGGACGAGGCCAACGGCCCGGCCGCGCCGGCCGACGACGAGCAGCCCGCGGAGACGTCCACCGCCTGAACCAGCGGTAAAGGCACGGCGCCGGCCGTCCGTACCAGCGTGGGGCCTTTGCTCATCGGACCGGTGGCCTGGGACTATGGGTGCCATGACAGCGCAACGGCAGCTCATTGTCATGCGGCACGCCAAGGCCGGGGAGCTGCCTGGCGGTCCTGACGTGGAGCGTGCTCTGCGACCCAGGGGCGGCCGGAACGCCTCGGCCGCCGGTCAGTGGCTGGCTGAGCGCGGCGTGGTCCCCGACCTGGTGCTCTGCTCGCATGCACGCCGGGCCAGGCAGACCTGGCGGTACGTCAGCGCTGAGCTGGCAGGCGAGCCCGCGGTGGTCAACGATCACCGGCTGTACCCGGCCGATGCCGGCGGCCTGATCGCGATATTCGCGGAGACGCAGGCGCAAGTGCGCACGCTGATGTACGTCGGGCACAACCCGGCCGCCGCGGACGTGACCGAGATCCTGATCGGCGATTCCGTCGAGTTCCCCACCTCTGCGGTCGCTATCGTCAGCCTCGACGCCGGCTGGTCGGACCTGGCCGAGGAAGCCGAGGGCGCGGGTCAGCTCGCAGCCCTCTGGACGCCTCGGTCAGAATCATGACCGGCGGCGCAACGACGGCACGCTGGAGGGGACCAGATGTCGGCTGAGGTACTGCGGCTGCACGGCGTAGGCGTCTGCCGTGACCGGTCGATGCTGCTCAGGGACATCAACTGGGCCGTCCGCGACGACGAAAGCTGGGTCATCGTCGGCCCCAACGGCGCCGGGAAGACCACGCTCCTGCAGGTCGCGTCGGGCTTGATCCTGCCGACCGAGGGTTACGCCGAGGTGCTCGGCGAGCCGGTCACCGGCGCGGACCTCGACGAGTTGCGTAGCAGGGTCGGGATCGCGAGCGCGGCCGTGGCGGAGCAGGTACCCCGCGGCGAGAAGGTGATCGACCTGGTCATGACCGCCGGCTACGGGATTCTCGGCCGCGGCGGCGAGGACTACGACTCGTTCGACGTCGTCAGGGCAGTGGAACTGCTTGACGCGCTCGGTTGCTCGCACCTGATCAGGCGACGGTTCGGCACGCTGTCCGAGGGCGAGCGCAAGCGGGTCCAGATCGCGCGCTCGCTGATGGCCGATCCCGAACTCCTGCTGCTGGACGAGCCCGCGGCCGGGCTCGACCTTGGCGGCAGGGAAGAAGTGCTGAGGCGGATCGCCGCGCTGGCCGTCGACCCGAGGTCGCCGGTGCTAGTCCTGGTCACGCACCACGTGGAGGAGGTGCCGGCGGGCTTTACGCACGCGATGCTGATGCGCAGGGGTGCGGTCCTCGCGGCCGGGCCGGTGCAAGACGTGTTCACCGAGCGGAACCTGTCCAAGTGCTTCGGCGTCCCGCTGATCGTCGAGCGCCGCGCAGCCCGCTGGATGGCCTGGGCCGCCCCAGCCCGCTGACGCCGTCGGGGGCGGTCCCGCCTCCCGGCCTGGCCCCGGTCTGGCCCCGGCCCGGTCCGGCTCCCGGTCCGGCCCCGGTCTGGCCCCGGTCTGGCGGCCCGGCCCGCCGTCCGGCTCCCGGTCGGCCCCGGCCGCCCGGCCGCCCGGGCGGCCCCGTTCTGCCCGCCGACCCGCCTGGATCCTCACTTACTACACTTTTGGGGAGGAGCAGATAATGCTAAATGCTGATAAATCAACCGCTGATTTCGCTCAAAAGTGTGGTAAGTCGCGCGGCGGCGGTCTGCCTGACCGTACTGGAACCCGATCGGCAGCCTGATTTCGGCCAATATGACCGATGCGGCGACTCTGCGAGCCGGGCCCGAGCCTGGGAGCTGGGTGCGAGCCTGGGGAGCCGGGTCGAGCCTGGGGAGCCGGGTACGAGCCGGCGGAGGCGATAGTCGGCGGTAACCCTAGTATCTGAGCATGCGCCGGGGACCGGGTGTCTAGCGGGGAAGTCCTGGCGATCCTCGCCGCGGCGATCGCGGCCGGCGCCATCAACGCCGTCGTGGGCTCTGGCTCGCTGATCACCTTCCCGACTCTGCTCGCGTTCGGATTCTCGCCGGTCGTCGCCAACGTCTCCAACAACGTCGGCCTCGTTCCCGGCAACGTCACTGGCGCCCTCGGTTACCGCGAGGAACTGGCCGGCCAGCGGAGCAGGCTCGTGAGGCTCGGCGTCGCGTCCTGCGCCGGGTCGCTGGTCGGTGCCGGCGCGCTGCTCGCACTTCCGCCGGGGGTGTTCACGGTGGTCGTTCCCGCGCTGATCATCATTGCCTGCGTGCTCGTCGTGGTGCAACCGCGGTTGTCCAGTTGGGTCGCCGCTCACGGCAAGGACCATTCCGAGCACGGCGGCCCGTGGCTGATCGCCGGAGTGTTCCTGGCCGGGATTTACGGCGGATACTTCGGCGCGGCTCAGGGCGTGCTCGTCATCGGCCTGCTCGGGGTGTTCCTGACCGAAGGCCTGCAGCGGATCAACGCGGGCAAGAACGTGCTCGTCACTATCGTCAATGCGTCGGCCGCGATCATCTTTGTGATCTTTGCCCACGTCGCCTGGCTCGCGGTGCTACTGGTCGCCGTTGGGTCGACGGCCGGCGGCCTGATCGGGGCGCGGGTGGGCCGACGGTTGCCTCCGCTCGCACTGCGAATCATCATCGTCGTCATCGGCGTCGTCGCGGCGGTCAAGCTCATCTTCTTCTAGCGGCGCCCGGCGCGGGGCTGGGGCTGGCGCGGGTGGAGGAGTTGGGTCGCGCGGGGTTGGGGCGCGCGGCTGGCGGGGGCTGGCGCGGGAACCGCCGGGATCGGGGCGCTACGTCGGCGCGGGCGCCAGGACGCCGGTCGCGACGGCCCGTTTCACCACGCTCCTGGCGAGCGCGCCGAGCGAGGCCGAGCCGTCGTCGATCAGCGCCACCTTGGCGAGCACCCTGTCCGCGGTGATTCCGTAGCGTCGCCACGTGCCGCCGCCGGCGGCCAGGTTCTCGAGCATGGGCTGGAGTCGGTCAAGCGCGCGGGCGAACTTCGCCTCTGGCGACTGCCTCGCCATGAACTCGTCCCACAGGTGGCGCAGGACCAGGCCCTGGTCAGCGGGAAGCAGCGCGAAGATCCTGTCGGCGGCAGCACGTTCGGCGATCTCCTGCCGGTCCTGGAGAGCCTGATCGGCGTAGAGGAACAGGTCACCGGCGTCGATCTCGACCAGGTCGTGCACCAGCACCATGCCGGTGACCCGGTTGACGTCGGTGCCCGGCGGGGCATGCTCGGCGAGCACGAGCGACATCATCGCAAGGTGCCAGGAGTGCTCGGCTGAGTTCTCCGGCCGGTCCAGGCCAGGCCCGGCCAGCATGGTCTGCCTGAGCACCGACTTGAGCTTGCCGATTTCGGCGATGAACCGCATCTGCTGATCAAGCCGATCCATGAGCCCATTGGATCAGCTTTGACCTCCGCCGCGCCTACTGCGGGCCAAATCCGATCAAGTGCAAAACTAGTAGCAATACGACGAATCCGACAAGTACCGCGACTGTCTTCGCGGCGGAACGGAGTCGCACCCGGCGCGAGCCTGGTGCCGACCGCCCGGAACTGCGACCGCCTACGACCTTGAGCCGGCGCTTCCGCCACATGCTCGATCCGCCTCGCGCCGAGTCCGGCGAGGACGGGGGCTTCCGCAGCTTTCTCTCCCTGGCCAGCTGGCGCGGATTCATCCGCCGCCCCGGGCCGCGTTTCGCCGCCTGCCTGGCTCGCTCCTCGGCGGATAGCTCGCGGAACCTGGCCGCTCCCGCCGAGCCTGAGGTCAGATCGCGCAACTGACGGTCGAAATCGTCAGGGCCGGGTGTCGCGGGCCTGTGTTCCATGGACATGTACGCCAGTATGCATGGCCGGCCGTAGCAGAAATAACCGGATGCCGCCATGTAAGCGGTGCTGTTCGGGGTAGCCGCGCGCGCCGTCCGCGGGAGCCAGGACGGTCCGACCCCGGTGAGTAGCAACACGACTACGTCATGTAACGATGCAGGGAACGAGGGCAGGGGGAAATCAGTCATGACCGAACATCGGCCTCGCACGACGACCGACGCCGGCACGCCAGCGCCGAGCGATGAGCATTCGCAGTCGGTGGGCCCGGACGGCCCGCTGCTGCTCCAGGATCACTACCTGATCCAGAAGATGGCCCAGTTCAATCGCGAGCGCGTGCCCGAACGGGTGGTGCACGCCAAGGGCGGCGGCGCCTACGGCGTGCTCGAGATGACAGCGGACGTCAGCCAGTACACCAAGGCCGGACTGTTTGCGCGCGGGGCGAAGACCGACCTGCTGATCAGGTTCTCTACGGTGGCCGGCGAACTCGGCAGCGCCGACACCGCACGCGACCCGCGTGGATTCGCGATCAAGTTCTACACCGAACAGGGCAACTACGATCTCGTCGGCAACAACACGCCGGTCTTTTTCGTCCGCGATCCGCAGAAGTTCCAGGATTTCATCCACAGCCAGAAGCGGCGAGCCGACAGCCACACCCGCGACAACAACATGCAATGGGACTTCTGGACGCTGTCGCCCGAGTCGGCGCACCAGGTCACAATCCTGATGAGCGACCGCGGCACGCCGCGCACCTGGCGGAACATGAACGGCTACGGCAGCCACACATTCCTGTGGTACAACGCGGCCGGGGAGAGGTTCTGGGTCAAGTACCACATCAAGACCGACCAGGGCGCGCAGAACTTCACCAACGCCGAGGCGAAGGCGATGGCGGCGGAAGATCCCGACTTCCACCTGCGCGATCTGCGGACTGCGATCGGCCGCGGCGAGTATCCGTCCTGGACGGTACAGGTGCAGGTGATGCCGTTCGACGAGGCCACGGACTACCGGTTCAACCCGTTCGACCTGACCAAGGTCTGGCCGCACGGCGACTACCCGCCGATCACCATCGGGAAGATCACCTTGAACCGGAATCCGGAGAACTATTTCGCGGAGATCGAGCAGGCGGCCTTCGAGCCGGCCAACTTCGTTCCCGGCATCGGCCCTTCGCCCGACAAGATGCTCCAGGGCAGGCTGTTCTCCTACCCCGATACCCACCGGCACCGGATAGGCACGAACTACCTGCAGCTTCCGGTGAACCGGCCGAAGTCGCCCGTCCACTCCTACAACAAGGACGGCGCGATGCGGTATGCGAATCCGGGCGACCCGGTCTACGCGCCGAACTCGGCCGGCGGCCCCGTCGCCGATCCTGAACTCTGGGGCGGCGACACTTACCAGGTCACTGGCGAGATCATGCGCAGCGCCAACACGCTGCATGCGGCCGACGACGACTTCGGCCAGCCGCGGGCGCTGTGGGACCAGGTTATGACCGAGACCGACCAGGAGCACCTCGTGGCCAACATCTGCGCGCATGCGGGCGCTCCCGAGGTGACGACGGACATGAAGGCCAGGGTGGTCGAGTACTGGCGCAACGTGCATCCCGAGCTTGGCGCTCAGGTCGGCAAGGGGCTGGACGGCGGCTGAGGACCCGGGGTTCGCAAGCCCCCTTGAGGCGGGCGGAGTGTGGAGCAGCGCGCTACGATCGGCGCTGTTATGGCGATGATCAGGGTGGCTCTGGCCGAGGACCACGTTTTGCTGCGCGAGGGCATTTCCCGCCTGGTATCGGGCAACGCAGACCTCGAGGTAGTCGGAGCCGCCGCCGACCTGCCGCAGCTGCTTGCCCTTGTCGCCGAGCAGCGGCCCGATGTGGTCGTCACCGACATCCGGATGCCGCCGACGGGAACGGACGAGGGGATCAAGGCGGCCGGGTGGATTCACCAGAACTATCCGTCCACCGGCGTCGTCGTGCTCAGCCAGTACGTGGCTCCCGGCTACGCCGTAGCGCTTCTCGAGCACGGCTCGGCGGGGCGGGCGTACCTGCTCAAGGAGCGGGTCGGCAGCGTCGACGAACTCGCGCGCGCGATCAGGACCGTGGCCGGCGGCGGGTCGGTCATCGATCCCCAGGTGGTCGACGAGCTCGTACGCTCGCGCACGCAGGAGCGCCAGCCCGGCCTGGCCTCGCTGACCCCGCGTGAGACCGAGATCCTCGCCGAGATGGCGCAGGGCAAGAGCAATTCGGCCATCGCGGCCGCGCTGTTCGTCACCGAGCGGGCGGTCGAGAAGCACACCAACTCGATATTCGCCAAGCTGGGCCTGTCGGAGGAGAAGGACGTCAACCGCAGGGTTAAGGCGGTGCTGGTTTTCCTCAGCCGGCAACAACCGGTTAGCTGAGGGTTCAGCAGGGCGGACGTGCCGCGTCCCAACGGCCCAGGCTGAAGGCATGGAGGGCATCCCCGTGGCCGCCAAGTCCGGTTACCTGCCGCACGGCGACGTCGGTCAGGTCCGCGTCGCCGCGCGCCCGGATACTGAAGGGACGCGGACTTTGTAGGCAGTCAGCGGTGTGTCGCGCCCCTTGACGAGCTGGGCGGGCAGCGCCGCCAGCTCAGCCGGCACCGAGAGCGCGAGTTTCGTTGCCTCGGAAATGACGGTCTCGCCGGCCGTGCCGAGTTGCTGCAGCCGCTGGCTCAGGTTCACCGTGTCCCCGACCAGCGTGTACTCGAGCCGTTCCTCCGATCCGAGCAGGGCGGCCGCGGCCTCGCCGGTGGAGACACCGATGCCAAGGCCGAAGGCCGGAAGCCCGGCCGCGGCCCAGCCCGCGTTGATCTCGTCTTGCAGCAGGTGCATGCCGGCCGCGGCCGCGACCGCGCGGTCGGCGTGATCGGTCTGCGCGAACGGGGCGCCGAACACGGCCATCACGGCGTCGCCGACGAACTGCATGACGGTGCCACCCTCGCCGAGTATGGCGCGATTCATGGCGGCCCGGTGGGTGTTCAGCTGGCCGGCGAGCTGGGTCGGGTCGGCGTGCTCGGCGATCGTCGAGTACGACCTGATGTCACTCATGAGCACCGTGACCTGCACGCGCTCGGTCTCGCCGATCCGCTGGGTACGGCCCCTGAGCTTCTCGGCCAGGCCGCCGGGCAGCAAGCGCGACAATGTCTCACCTTGCTCTTCCCGGTCGACGATCGCCTGATGCAGCATCCGCAGCCTGTTCAGCGCGCCTTGCCGTCCGGTGGAGACCCCGGCGGCCAGCTTGACGAACATGGCCTCAACGGCGGTGTCGATCGCGGCGGGCGGCACGCCCTTGGCCGCGGCGATCACTTTGATCGTCTTGCCTGCGGCGATCATGCCGAGCAGGTCCTCTTCGGCAGGCAGCAGCCCGCCGGGGGAGATGACCGGCTGCAGGAGCGCCTCGACGATGGCCGGGTCGAGCGCGGTCCCTCCGGCGGCCACCCGGCGGATGGCATCGGCGAGCTGGCTGCCTTCTGCGACGCGGTCCTTGAGCAGGTAGCCGTAGCCGGCCGAGCCTTCGGCGAGCAGCATCACCGCGTACTCAGGATCGTCGTACTGGGAAAGCACGACGATGCCGGTGCCCGGGTGCCGCTGGCGTACCTCCTTGGCCGCGTCGATGCCCTCGCGCTGGAACGTGGGAGGCATCCGCACGTCAGTGACCAGCACCTGGGGTTCGGTCGCGGCGCAGCCGGCTGACGACCTCGTCATAATCGGCGGCGAGCCCGACGACTCGCAGGTCAGGGTTGCGCTCGATCAGCGCGCGCACACCCTCGCGGACGATCAGGTTGTCGTCCGCGAGGAACACGCTGATCGCGTGTAGGTCAGGCGCGGCGGTGTGATCCATCCCGCTAGTCTTCGCATGCTCTAGTCGTCGGCGCGAGGTAGCGAGCGCGAGCTATTGCGTGGTGCTAGCACACCAGGCAGTCACGGGTCACCAGGCTGGCCCGGCCAGCGCGGTCGCCGCATGGTCGAGGTATGCGATACGAAAGCAGCGTTACCTCAGTGTCCTGGATCCCTTCGGAGGCCGTCACCGGCGCGCAGCGGAAGGCGTTCGACGCCGGGTTCACGCACTATGACGATCCACCGCCCGCGCAGATCGATGACCTGGAGGCGATGCGGGCGGCGGACAGATTCCGGTTCGCCAACGTCCTGCGCGCCTGGATCGACGTGGACGACGCGGGCCAG
Source organism: uncultured Actinomycetota bacterium (assembly GCA_963720595.1). Taxonomy (GTDB): domain Bacteria; phylum Actinomycetota; class Actinomycetes; order Streptosporangiales; family Streptosporangiaceae; genus Chersky-822. The sequence goes on from CAVRFY010000003.1 coordinate 1,369,475, forward strand.
ATCACCGGATCCGGCTACAGCGGCGGCGGGCTGATCGGCGACACGACGATCAAGCTCGGGGCGCTGCGACGCGTCTTCCAGAACGCGCTCCTGCCCGACCTGCGCCGCGATCCCGAGTACGGGGACGGGTGGGTCAGATTCGCCCAGACGGTCGGCGGCCGGACCAGCCTGCCCGCGCCCCGCAAGGTCGCCCGCCGTCCCTACGTGCAGTGGCAGGCGCCGCTGGTCTGGACGACGCTGACGCTGACGCTGTACGCCGACGGCCGGGCGGAGTCGGCGATGACGGGGCGAGCCCGTTCCCCAGGCACTGGCTTTACAACGACGCCCGGCAGCTTACGCACAAGTCGGGGCTCACGGACTTCACCGACTGGATGGGCAAGTCGTTCGGCCGGCACACGCCGTGGGGAGACGAGGAGTCCGCCGCGCTGGTGACCGCCGTAGAGACCGCGCTCGAGCACTCGCTGTCGGTTCAGCTGATGCACGGCGCGGCCAAGCCGAGGATCGCCAGCCTGGCGGCCGGAGCCACGCTGATGCGGCAGGGCGAGCCGGGTACCGACCTGTATCTCGTGCTCGACGGCGTCATGCGGGTCGAGCATGACGGCGAGTGGCTCGCCGAGTACGGGCCAGGCGCCCTGCTCGGCGAGCGCGCGCACCTCGAGTACGGCGTCAGGACATCGACCCTGACCGCCGTGACGGCGTGCCGTGTCGCGGCGGTCGCGGCGGCGCAATTCGACCGCTCGGCGCTCGAGGAACTGGCCGGCGGGCATCGTCGCGAGTCCATCGGGCAGGCTTGAGCGCATGCGGGTACGACTGTGCGGCGTCCGCGGCTCGACGCCCGCGCCGGGACCTGAGTTCGTTAGGTATGGCGGCAACACCTCCTGCGTGGCGCTGACCGGCGACGGTGATCTGCGTGCCGACGCTGATCCTCGACGCCGGCACGGGCCTGCGTCAGGTGACGCCGCTGCTCAGCGGCGAGCCGTTCCGCGGCACGATCCTGCTGTCCCACCTGCACTGGGATCATGTCCAGGGGCTGCCGTTCTTCGTCGGCGGCGACACCGAGTGCGCGCAGGTCCGGCTGCTGATCCCCGAGCAGCCGGACGGCCAGTCCGCCGTAGGACGTGCTGTCCTGGTGTATGTCGCCGCCGCACTTCCCGATCGGGCCCGGGCAGCTCCGCGGTGCCTGGACCTTCGGCACGCTCGCGCCTGGCGAGATGCCGGCCGGGGAGTTCCTCGTCTTGGCGCTGGAGATCCCGCACAAGGGCGGCACGGACGTACGGATACCGGATCAGCGACGGCCGGTCCACGGTGGCCTACCTGCCCGATCACTGCCCGACCTCGATCGGCGGCGGGCCGGACGGCCTGGGCGAGTATCACGAGGCGGCGGTCCGGCTGGCGGCCGGAGCCGATGCGCTGATCCACGACGCCACGCTGCTTCCCGAGGAGGTGGAGGCGGAGGCCAGCTTCGGCCACGCGGCGGCCGACTACGCGGTCGGGCTCGCGGCGCAGGCCGGCGCCGGGCAGGTGATCCTGTTCCACCACAGGCCGGACCGCTCGGACGCCGACCTCGACAAGCTTGCCCTGCGGCTCGCCGACGCTCCGGTGCCGGTCATCGTGGCCGCCGAGCGGGAGGTGCTGAGCCTTTGACCAAGATCCCCGACGCCGTGGTCGTCGGCTCCGGCCCGAACGGCCTGGCGGCGGCGATCACGCTGGCCAGGACCGGACTGGCGGTGCGACGTGTTCGAGGGTGCCGACACCGCAGGCGGCGGCTGCCGAACGCGGAGCTGACGCTGCCCGGCTTCACTGCATGACGTCTGCTCGGCCGTCCACCCGCTAGCCGCGGCCTCGCCGTTCTTCACCGGCCTCGACCTGGCCTCGCTCGGCGTCACGCTGCGCACGCCGAAGGTCGCCTTCGCCCAGCCGCTCGACGGCGGCCGCGCCGCCTGGCTGGCCGGATCGGTCGACGAGACGGCCGGGGGCCTCGGCGAAGACGCACGGGCCTACCGGGGGCTGCTCGGCGCACTGGTCAGGCAGGCGCCGCTGATCCTGCCCGAGGTGCTCGCGCCGATCCGGTCGCTGCCGGCCCACCCGCTGGCCATGGCCAGGTTCGCCCTGACCGGCCTGCCCCCGGCCAGCCTGCTCGCCAGGCGCTTTCGAGACCGACGAGGCCCGGGCGCTGCTTGCCGGCGCGGCCGCGCACGCGATGCTCCCCCTCACCGCCCCGGCTACCGGCGCGTTCGGCCTGATGTTCATGATGATCGCGCACACGGTGGGCTGGCCGGTCGTGGCAGGAGGCAGTGCCAGGCTGGTCGACGCGCTGGCCGCAGAGCTGACCGCGCTGGGCGGGGAGGTGGAGACCGGACGCTGGGTGCGGTCGCTGACGGACCTGCCGCCCGCCAAGGCGATCCTGCTCGACCTGACCCCTCGTCAGCTCGCCGGGCTCGCCGGGACGTCGCTGTCACCCAGGCAGCGCAGGTCGCTGGCCCGATTCCGGTACGGCCCCGGCGTCTGCAAGGTCGACTGGGCGCTCAGCGGGCCGGTGCCCTGGCAGGCGACGGCGTGCCGCGAGGCGGGCACCGTACATGTCGGCGGGACATTCGAACAGGTCGCGCGCAGCGAGGCCGACGTCGACGCCGGCCGGCACCCTGACCGGCCGTTCTGCCTGGTGGCGCAGCCTGGCGTGGTCGACCCGAGCAGGGCTCCGGCCGGCCAGCACACGCTATGGGGCTATTGCCACGTGCCGCCGGGCTCGACGGTGACATGTCATCAAGGATCGAAGCGCAGATCGAGCGGTTCGCGCCCGGCTTCGCGGACCTGATCCTGGCCCGGTCGGTTCGCACCGCTGCCGACATGGAGCAGTACAACCCGAACTATGTGGGCGGGGACATCAACGGCGGTGCTTCCACGCTGCGCCAGACCTTGCTGCGGCCCACGCCACGCTGGAACCCGTACCGGACCGCGCTGCCCGGCGTGTACCTGTGTTCGTCCTCCACCCCGCCGGGCGGCGGAGTGCACGGCATGTGCGGCATGGGCGCTGCCTCGCGCGGTGCTCGCCGACCTCGCGGGCCGGGCAGGTCAGGACTGACGCTGGGCGGCGATCAGGTCGCGGTACCAGGCAAACGAGGATTTGGGGATCCGGCGCTGCGTCTCGAAGTCGGTGTAGACGAGGCCGAACCGCTGGTGGTAGCCCTCGGACCACTCGAAGTTGTCGGTGAAGGTCCACTCGAAATAGCCGCGCACATCGACGCCCGCCTCGATCGCCGCGTGCGTCGCCCTGATGTGGCCGTCCAGGTAGTCGATCCGCCCCTGGTCGGTCACGGTGCCGTCGGCGGCCAGCGTGTCGTCCTGCGAGCAGCCGTTCTCGGTCACGTAGACCGCGGGCAGGGCGTCGCCGTACCACTGCTTCAGCGAGGTGAGCAGCTCGGTGAGGCCGGCCGGGATGACCGGCCAGCCAAAGGCCGTGACCGGATATCCGGGGATCGGCTGCATCTGGAACGGCAGCGGCGAGTCGGGCAACGCCGACAGCCTCGTCGGGTTGTAGTAGTTCACGCCCAGACCGTCAATGGGCGCCGAGATGACGGCCAGGTCGCCATCGGCCACGCAGTCCAGGCCGCCGGGGCCGACTCCGAACGCCGCCAGGTCGGGATACGTGCCGAGCAGAACGGGATCGGTGAACAACCTGTTCTGCAAGGTGTCGTAAGCGTGTGCGGCTGCCACGTCGGCGGCCTCCTCGCTGGCGGGCCAGGCCGGCGAGTAGTTGTTGGTGAGCATGACCTCGCGCGCGCCTGCCGCGCGGAGCGCGGCCGTCGCGAGGCCATGCCCGAGCAGTTGGTGATGCGCGGTCGGCAGGGCGCCGGTCATCAGCGCCTTGCCAGGCGCGTGGATGCCGAGCGCGTAACCGAACGCAGTCACCACGAACGGTTCGTTGAGCGTTATCCAAAGACCGATCCGGTCGCCGAGGCGCGCGGCCGCGAGCGTCGCGTAATCGGCGAAGCGCTGCGAGGTGTCCCGGCTTAGCCAGCCGCCTGCGTCCTCCAGCGGCTGCGGCAGGTCCCAGTGGTACAGCGTCGGGACGGGGGTGATGCCCGCGGCAAGCAGCGCGTCGGTCAGCCGCTCGTAGAAGTCGAGCCCGGCCTGGTTGGCGGGTCCGCGGCCGCCTGGCTGGACGCGCGGCCAGGCGATCGAGAACCGGTACGCGGTCACGCCGAGATCGGCCATCAGCGCGATGTCCTGCGCCCAGCGGTGATAGTGATCGCACGCGACATCCCCGGTATGGCCGTCCCTGATCACGCCGGGCAGGCGGCAGAAGGTATCCCAGATCGACTCGCCGCGCCCGTCCTCGGCGACGGCGCCCTCAATCTGGTAAGCGGCGGTGGCGACGCCCCAGTGGAATCCGGCGGGAAACGCGGGCATCGGCGTCGTCGGCGGCGTCGTCGGCATCGGCGAGTCGGTCACCGGCCGATCGTAACCTCAGTTGCCCGCTTGGCCGCCGCGGGGCCGCCGCCGCGGCGTCAGTCGGCGCGCGACCGTGGCTCCGGGCGCTCGGCCGGGGGCACCACTCCCATGATCATCGAGTCGCCGCGGAACAGCGGGGTGTCCCTGACCTGCCGCTCGATCGAGGTCGCCGACATCGTGTAGCCGATGAACAGCATCAGCGAGATGGCTTCCATCACGATCCATAGCCAGTGGGAGGCAAGCTGGGTGCTCCAGTCGTTCAGCCCGTGCAGCACGGCGGGCAGCGTGATGCCGAACAGGATCAGCGGGATCCGGCGCCTGCGGTAGTTCACGCCCATGCCGATGAAGAACGCGGCGATGCCAGTCCAGACCGCGTGCTGGAACCCGTCGACGAACACCCGTTGGGCGAAGGTCAGGATCAGCGGGACGGCGAGGCCCGCCCGGTGATTGCCCTGCGTCAGGTAGCTGGAGGTGTAGTAGACCGACTCGCGGATCCCGAAGGCCAGGCCCGCGATGGTGCCGAGGAACATCCACACCCGCACGTCGAGCGTGATCTTCCATACCCACCTGAGCAGCAGCGCGGCGACGAGGATCGGGATGGCCTTAGTGACCTCCTCGGCGAAACCGACGCCGTAGATCCAGGGCAGCAGGTTGTGAATGCCCCTGGTGTTGTCCAGCGCGTCTTCCCAGGGCAGCGTCAGCGTCGGCAGCAGCAACATGACCCCGGCGACGATGCCGACCGCCAGCCAGCCGATCAGCTTGGTGATATGCCCGGGCCTGATCAGCAGCCAGAACGCCACCGCCCAGAGCGGCGCGATCGCCAGGCTGTACGCCCAGCCTGGCGCGCTCAGATCGCTGGTCGCCGAGAACAGCACGACGAACAACGAGGGCAGCAGGCCGTAGGCGATGACGAGCAGCCGGGAGCCCTGTTTCCAGCCCGGATCCTTCAGCCAACTGCGGACCGGCAGCAAGATGTGGACCGCGGTCGCGAAGTCACCTCCGGGAAAGTCCAGCCTGGCGTGTTGCGCGGGAAGGTGCTGGTAGACGGGGCTCGAATGAGTGCCCGAGATGTCGCCGCGCCACAATTCCTCGCGATGGACCGCGCTCGGATGCCTCGTCTGCCTGCGCGCAAGCAGCCCGTGTTCAAGCTGCCCGGGCTCAGGCTGGCTCTGCTCGAGCTCGGGCTGCCCCTGCCCGGGCTGCCCGTAGATTCTGGTCGCCTCGTCGGCCTTGGCGGTGAGATCGGTCCAGCCGGCCGCGTTGGACCCGGCGCCGGATTGGCCGGTATCGGCCAGCTCGATCCTGAGCTCGGGGCCGAGCGCGGTCGCGAGGTGCACCTCGAGCGGCTGCTGCACGGACACCGACGCGACCGACAGTCCGCCGACGAAGGTGCGTCCCTTGCCGAGGTCGTCGAGAACCCAGCCGTCGCCGCGCCAGCTGATCCGCGCGTGCTCGCGAGAGACGATCGGGTCGGACACGATCACGGCGTTGTCCGGGCTGCGGCCGATGCGGACCGTCTGGCCTGGCCCGAATGTGAACATCTGGCCAGCGAACGTGATCCTGAGGTCGCTCACCCGCCCGCCTTCCTGCGCGGCCCGCCACCAGCTATTGTGCACGGGCGGCGCTGGCCCAGATTACCGACACCAGGGCAATGGTCGGTCACGATCCGTGCTCGGCCGGTGCCAGGAGCACGCAGGCAGGTTAGGCGGGGGCGGCCTCGCTGGCCTCACTGATCGCGGCGTCCACCTCGGCCTGCCTTACGGCGAGCTCGGCGGCGTACTTGTCCGCGTCGATCTGCTCGGCCAGGTCCTCGTCCGCCTTCATCAGCGTTTCGAGGTCGCTGTCCGCGGCGGCGATGACGCCGAGGTCGGCGAAGGCGTGCCGGACCTTCGGGCCCCACAGGCCGATATCCCTGACGCACGGCACGATCCTGCTGAACAGCAACGACCTGAACGCCTGCTGCACCGCTGACTTGTCGGTGAAGTCGACGCACTCGTCGAAGTCGAAGTCGAGCCGCTGCCAGACCTCCTCGGCGCGGAACCTTCTGTTCATCAGGTAACAGCCCTCGATGAGGAACTCCTCGCGTTCGGCGCGCTCGGCATCGGTCAGCTCGGCGTAGTAGTCGCGCAGCGCGAGCCGGCCGAACGCGACGTGCCGCGCTTCGTCCTGCATGACGTAGGCGAGCAGCTGGGTGACGAGCTTGTTGTTCGACAAGTCCCGGTGCACGCCGAACGCGGCCAGCGCCAGCCCCTCGATCAGGACCTGCATGCCCAGGTAGGGATAGTCCCAGCGGCCGTCGGCCAGCGCGTCACCGAGCAGCTTGGCCAGATCATCGTTGATCGGGTAGTAGATGCCGATCTTGTCCTTGATGAACCGCTGGTACAGCTCGACGTGCCGTGCCTCGTCCATCACCTGGGTGGCGGCGTAGAACTTGGAGTCCATGTCGGGGACGGACTCGACGATCCGCGCCGCGACGGTGAGCGCGCCCTGCTCGCCGTGCAGGAACTGGCTGAAAAGCCAGGAAGACAGGTGCATGCCAAGCTCGTCGCGCTCGGCCTGGTTCAGCTTCTCCCACTGCCGCGATCCGTAGATCGGGCTCAACTCTTCGGTCTGCTCCATGACGTTCGCGGGGTTGACCGGGATATCCCAGTCGATCCGCTTGGTGGCGTCCCACTGCTTGTCCTTGCCCCGCTGGTACAGGTCGAGCAGTCGGCCGCGGCCGTTGTCGTAGTCCCAGCTGAACCTCGCCGCTCCGGCCGCGGGGACGTCCCAGGTACCTGCATCGACTTCGCTGACATAGTGGTCGTACGTGCTCATGGCGAGCCCCTCTGGGAGAGTGCGTAATTGGATATTACTTATCAGTACGCCTCTTCTTCCAGAGTGTTTCTACGTCGGCCGGCGGTGGTGCCAGCACCCTGGGACGGGCCGCGCGGCAGATGCGAAGATCACACTGTGACTGGTGCCCCGCACTCGGTACTGGTGGTAGACGACCAGGCGCCCTTTCGCGCGGCTGCCAAGGCGGTGCTACGCCGGCTGGACCGGTTCGAGTTCGCTGGCGAAGCGGCGAGCGGGCCGGAGGCGATCGAGATGGTCGCGGCGATCCGGCCGGACTTGGTGCTGATGGACATCAACATGCCGCAGATGAGCGGCATCACCGCGACCCGCGAGATCGTCGCGGCGCACCCGGAGACCATCGTCTTCCTGTGCTCGACCTACGACGTGAGCGACCTGCCGGCCGATGCGGCAGCGAGCGGCGCCCGCGCCTACCTGAACAAGGAGCGCCTCAGCGCCGACGCACTTTCCCGGCTCTGGGATGGGCGCGACTCCGGTGGCTTCGGCTCGCTTTAGGCAGTAGGGCAGGCAGTGGTGGCAGGCACACCTGCGCTTGGCCAGCCAGCACCCTCGCGCCCAACCTCCGCTGAGCGGGACGCTAGCGGCCACGGGTAGTCAACGCGATTTTGGGCGATGTCTTCCTTTTGGGGTTATTCGTCGCACATAATCGCAGGCCAGGAGGTGCAGATGCAGCCGGAGCAGGACCAGCCCGCCGCGGCGGGGCGCGCCGCGTTCTGGGGAGCCTGGTCGCTGTGGGGGCTCACGATCGGGGCGAGCGCGGTGGCGATGGGCTTCGCGGATGGACGTCCGCTGCCCGGTGGCCAGGGGCAAGGCAACGGTGCCAACAACGCCATCGGGGTCGTGTTCATCCTGACGTTCTCGACCGTCGGGGCGCTACTGGCGTGGAAGCGATCGTCGAATCCGATCGGCTGGCTGCTATCCGCGGTCGCACTGAGTTACACCGCCGGCGGATTCGGCTTGTTCCTGCAGCACTTCACGTCAACGCTGACATTCGCCGAATGGTCAGGCTGGACCTGGCTGATCGGCCCTGCTCTGACGGTGTTCGTGCTGCTGCTGTTCCCGGCCGGTTCGCTGCCATCCCGCCGCTGGCGGTTCGTGGCATGGGCGGCCGTGACGGGCATCGGCTGCTGGATCGCCGGCAATGCCTTCGCCCCTATGCTGCTCACGTCAGGACCGCCAGAGGTGCCCAATCCCATCGGCGTCGGCGGGCCGGCCGGGCGGTTCTTCAGCCTGCTGGCCGGGCTAGGCGCTGGCGTGGTCGCGCTGTCCGCCTTGGCCGCCGTGGCATCGCTGATCGTCCGGTACCGCCGATCGGGTTCCGTCCAGCGCGAACAGCTCAAATGGCTGCTCTACGCTGCCGCGCTGGTCGTTGCCGGCCTGGTGGCCAACTTCGTGATCGGTGGCCTGGTCAGCGACCACGCCACCGCGGCCAACCTGGAGAACGCGTTCATCAGCGTCGGCGTCGCTGCCGTGCCCGTCGCGGTCGGCGTCGCGGTCTTCAGGTACCGGCTGTACGACATCGACCTCGTCATCAACAAGACGCTCGTCTATGGTTCGCTGGCGTTCTTCATCACCGGCGTCTATGTCGCGATCGTGGTCGGCATCGGTTCCCTCGCGCAGCAAGTTGCCAGCCCGAATCTGGTGCTGTCGATCGTCGCGACGGCCGTCGTCGCGGTCGCGTTCCACCCGGTCAGGGAGCGCGTCCAGCGGCTCGCCAACTGGCTGGTGTTCGGGAAGCGGGCAACACCCTATGAGGTGCTGACCGAGCTGTCCGGGCGGATGACCGGCACGATCGCCGACCAGGACCTGCTGAACAGGATGGCGCAGCTGCTCGCCGAGGGAACGGGTGCCCTGCGGGCCGACGTCTGGCTCAGGTCAGGTGAGGCGTTCAAGGACAGCGCCGCCTGGCCGGCTGCGGCCGAGCGGATGGCCGCTGTGCACGCGGCTGGAGACGGACCGCCGCAGGTTGCGGGCGCCGACCGGGTCAAGCTCGTCAGGCACCAGGGCGAGGTGCTCGGCGCGTTGTCGCTGCGGAAGCGGCCAGGCGAGCGGCTGACGCCGACCGAGGAGCGGATGCTCGGCGACCTCGCGGCGCAGGCCGGCCTGGTGCTCCGCAACCTGGGTCTCACCGAGCAATTGCTTGAGCGGCTGGAGGAGGTCAGGGCCTCCAGGCAGCGGTTGGTAGCCGCGCAGGACGAGGAACGCCGCAGGATCGAGCGCAACATCCATGATGGCGCTCAGCAGCAGCTGGTCGCCCTGGCGATCAAGCTCACGCTGACGGAGTCGCTGATCGGCGTCGATGAGGAAGGCGAGCGCGAGCTGCTGGCCGAGCTCTCGGCTGACGCCGCGGAGGCCGTCGAGAACCTGCGCGACCTGGCCAGGGGGATCTATCCGCCGCTGCTCGCCGAGCGCGGGCTGGTCGCGGCGCTGCGCGCGCAGGCGGCGAAGGTTCGGTTGCCCGTCGACATCGAGGCGAACGGGGTCGGCGGTCTCAGCGTCGAGACCGAGGCCGGGCTGTATTTCTGCATCATGGAGGGCCTGCAGAACGCGGTGAAATACGCCGGTGCGCGCCGGGTCACGATCGAGCTGACCCAGTCAGGAGGGCAGGTCAGCTTCGAGGTCAGCGACGACGGCGCAGGATTCGATCTCGCGGCCAAGGTCGCCGGAACCGGCTTGCAGGGCATCGGCGACCGGCTGGCCGCGCTCGGCGGCACGCTTGACGTGCGGTCGGCCCCTGGTGCCGGTACCACGGTGACCGGCTCGGTCCCGCTGCCGTCGCCGATCGGGCGGGCTCGGTCCCGCTGGCCGTCGCCGAGCTGGCCGGATGATCAGGTACACGCCGGCCAGGCTGGCAACCGGGCTGCTGCTGCTCACGGTCGCGGCGCTCGCGGCAGCGGCCGCCTATGGCGTCGCGGCGCACGACTTGTCCGACGGGTTCGAGTTCACGCCCCTCCTGCTGACGTTCGCGGTCGTCGGCGCGTTTGTCGCGGCGCGGCGCCCGCGCAATCCAATCGGCTGGCTGTTCCTCGCCGAGGGTCTCACGTTCGCTGCAGGCGTGGCGACCAGCGCCTACGCGGCCGACGCGACGAGGTTCGGTGCCTCGGCCGCGGCAGCGAACTGGGCAGAATGGGCCGGGGCGATCCCTAGCGAGCTTGGCTTCCTGTTCGCGTTCGCCATCTTGCTGTTCCCCGACGGCAGGCTGCCTTCGCGCCGGTGGCGCCCGCTCGGGTGGCTGCTGGTGCTCGCGGAGGCGCTGATGGTGGCCTCGGCCGTGACCTCCGGCGCGGCCATGCACGCTCAGGGCTCGAAGCTGCCGTCGCCGGTGACGCTGGTCCCGGAGCGCATCACCGGGCCGATCATCGGCACCGTGCAGACCATCCTGATCCCGCTTTCCCTCGCCGCTGCGATCGGTTGCGTGCTGCGCTACCGTCGCTCGCCAGCCGACGAGCGGCACCAGATCAAGTGGTTCGCCTCCGCTAGCTCGGTGACCGCGATCGGGATTGTTGCGCTCGCGCTGACCACGGGCAACCCGCTCGGCGCGCTCCTGGTACTCGGGCCGCTGATCCCGGTCGGGGCGGGCATCGGAATCATGAAGTACCGCCTGTACGACATCGACGTGGTGATCAGCAAGACGCTTGTCTACGGCGCGCTCGCGGCCTTCATCACCGGCGTCTACGTGCTCGTCGTCGTCGTGATCGGGTCAGCCGGGGCAGGGCTGGCGAGCACCGGGTCGCGGCCCAGCCTGGCACTGTCGATCCTGGCGACCGCGATCGTGGCGATCGCGTTCCAGCCGGTGCGGCAACGGCTGGAGCACCTGGCCAACCGCCTGGTCTACGGGCAGCGGGCCACGCCGTACGAGATGCTCAGCGCGTTCTCCGCGCGGATGGGCGAGGCCTACGCCATCGAGGACCTGCTGCCGCGCCTGGCCAGAATCCTGGCCGAGGGAACGGCGGCGGCGCGGGCGAGCGTCTGGCTGCGACATGGCGATGAACTGCTGCCTGCCGCCTCCTGGCCCCCGGACGCGGCTCCGACCGTGGCTCAGACCGTACCTCCGGCGGCAGATCCTGCCGCACCTGTCCGGGTGGACGCAGCTGCCGGCGAGCAGCTGGCGCTGGTGCGGCACCAGGGAGACCTGCTGGGCGCGCTGTCGGTGGTCAGGCGGCGTGATGAGCCGTTCACGCCGGCCCAGGACAAGCTGCTCAGCGAGCTGGCGGCTCAGGCGGGCCTGGTGCTGCGGAACGTGCGCCTCACCGCCGAGCTCCTCGAAAGGCTCGACGACCTCAGCGCGTCCCGGCAGCGGATCGTGACGGCGCAGGACCAGGAGCGGCTGAGAATCCAGCGCGACATCGCCGGCGGCGCACAGCAGCAGCTGAGCGACCTGACCAGCAGGCTCCGCGACGCGGAGGCAGCGGTGGGCTCGGACCCTGCGCGCGAGTGCACGCTGATCGCCAGCCTCAAGGCCGACGTAGCCGTGATCGTGGAGTCGCTGAGGGAGCTGGCTCGCGGCATCTACCCGCCGCTGCTCGCAGACCAGGGACTCGCGGCCGCGATCCGGGCCCAGGCCAGCGAAGGCCGGCGGCTCGGTGCTGGTGACAGCGGATGGGATCGGCCGGTACAGCAGGGACATCGAGGCCGCGCTGTACTTCTGCTGCCTCGAGGCGATGCGCAATGTCGGCAAGCACGCGGCAACCGCCGCCACCCGCATCGAGCTGTCCAGGACCGATGGCGCGATCAGCTTCGAGGTTTCTGATGACGGACCTGGCTTCGAGCCCCTGCTGGCTGGACTCGGCTCGGGCCTGCAGCACATGACCGACCGGCTCGCCGCGCTGGGCGGGACCATCGTGATCGATTCCCGGCCAGGGGCTGGCACGACCGTGGCCGGGCGGATCCCCCTGGCCGCCGGGGCATCCGACCCGGCCGGCCGGGTCATGGGGTCAGCGTGACGGGAATGCGCTGGACGTTGACCGGCTGCCCGTTCTTCGCCGAGCTCTCGAAGACCTCGATCATGCCACGCTGGGTCTGCGGTACCGAGTAGGCGAGCGTGACCGAATAGTCGCCGCGGCACCCGGTGCCGCAGGTCGCGGTCGTGAAAGTCCTGGCGATCTCGTGTCCGGTCGCGTCCAGCACCCTGATGCTGACGGTTGCCTCGAAGACATCGGCCGTTCCCGCAACGGTGACCGGGCTGCTGACTTGCTCGCCGATGACCGGGCTCTGCACGGTGATGGCAGGCAGGAAGCCCGCGTACATGGCGCGGGTCTGCGGGCCTGCACGGGAACCCCGCCCAGCACCGTCGAGCTCTGGCCGTTGATCGCGAACCTGACGGCGTGCACGCTCGGAAACTGCGTCGCCGTGTACACAACCTGCGCGATCCGCGTCGGCATCGACCCGGCGGCTGCCGATGACACGAACGATGAGCTGAGATCGACGGTCGCGATGACGCCGGAGATGCGCACGCCGAGCAGCGCGGTACCGGCCGGGATCTGCGAGCCGAGACCCGCGGCTCGCTCGGCGGCCGACGGCCCGGCGAGCACCGCACCGATCGCCGCCGTCGCGACGCCGGTCGTCGCCGGGACCGACCGCTCGGTGACGAATAGCTTGCCGCCCCTGGCGAACCACGCCTGCAGGCTGGTCTGGCCGGTCGGGCTCGGCGTCGGTGACGTGGGCCCGGATGACGGCTGGCCGCCAGGGGACTGCGGAGCGGTCGCGGAGCCGCTTGCCGACGGCGAGGCGGGACCCGACGGCTGCGAACTGCCGCCGGGCGACGTGGAGCCGGCCGGGACTGGGCCGAGCGATCCGGCGGTACCGGTGCCGCATCCGGCGGTGAGCAATCCGAATGTGAGCAACCCGGCGCTGGCAAGCACCATGGGCAGGGGTTTCATGACGGCCTCCTTGGCATCAACATGACGCCTCACAGTGCGTCGCGCGGCCAACCGGCAGCTCACCGCTTCATCACCGTTCGCTCACAGCGCTTCCCGCGCTCCAGCGGCAGGGTCAGCCGGAACACCGACCCGCGGCCCGCAACGCTCGCCACGCTGATCGTGCCGCCGAGCAGCCTGGCTTGCTCCAGTGCGATGGCCAGGCCGAGGCCGCTGCCCGCGCTGGCCCGCGCGGAGTCGGCCTTGTAGAAGCGCTCGAAGACGTGCGGCAGGTGCTCGGCCGATATGCCGGGACCGGCGTCTGCGACCTCGATCCAGCCGCGGTCGCCGCTTGCGCCGGTCCGGACCTCGATGTCGCGAGCCGCCGTGCTCGATCGCGTTGCCGATCAGGTTGTCCAGGATTCGCTCGATCCGGCGCGGATCGGTGGTCAGCGTGAGCGGCCCGCCGATCACGGCGACCTTGTCCTGCCAGCCCCGCGCGCTGAGCAGCGCGGACACGATCGACCGCACGTCGACGACCTGGCGGCGGACGGGCTCGGATCCCGCGTCGAGCCTGGAGATCTCCATCAGCTCGTCGACCAGCGTCCTGAGCCTGCGTACGTCAGCGATCAGCAGCTCGACCGGCCGGCGGGCCTGCTCGGGCAGCTGGCCGCCCTGCTCGCTCAGCACCGAGGCCTCGGCTACCAGCGCGGCCAGCGGCGTGCGCAGCTCATGTGCGACGTTCGCGGTGAATCGGCGCTCGCGCGCCTGCGCGGCGACCAGCTCGGCGATCTTCGCCTCGAGCGCGTCGGCCATCTCGTTGAAGGCCGTGGCCCAGGCGCCGAACTCGTCCGCGGGTCCGGCGGGCAGCCTAGTGTCGAGCCTGCCTCCCGCCATCAGCCTGGCGGCCTCGCTGGCCCTGGCGACCGGCTCGAGCGTCCGCCGCGCGAGCGATGTGCCCGACCAGCGCCGCGAGCAGCACGACGCCGAGCCACGCGGCGGCGAGCGTATTGCGCAGCTGGCTCAGGCTGGCGCTGCAGGTTCTCCTCGGAGAACAGCAGGTAGAGCTGAGCGGGCGAGCCGGCGACCCGGCCGCCGACTACCAGATAGGGCGCTCCGGCGACGTCGATGCGCTGGTAGCCGAGCTTTCCCTGGCGGACGACGCCGCGCAGGCTCGCCGGGATGGCCGGGTTCACCAGGGGGTTCGACGGGACCGCGCGGTTCGCGGGAAGTACCAGCACGGCGTGGATGTGCCGCTGCTCGTAAGCACGTACGAAACCGCCCGCCTCGGGGTAGCTGATCGTCGCGGCGAGCTTCAGGTCCTGCCTGGCCTCGACGGCGCTAGCGGCCAGCGAGCCCTGGAGCCGGGCCTGGCGCACGAGCAGGAACGACGCGATCGCCAGGGCGCCCGCCGAGATGGCCGCGACGAGGACGAAGGCGACGACGAGCCTGCGTCGCAGCCCGCCCCGCCGCAGCTTGCCCCGCGGTAGCCCGCGCCCGCCGCAGCCGGGCGCCCCGCCGCGGACTCGCCATCAGGTCCGGTCCAGCCGGTAGCCGACCCCCCGGACGGTCTTGATCAGCGCCGGGTGCGCCGGGTCGTCCTCGACCTTGGCCCTGAGCCGGCCGATCGCGACGTCCACCAGGTGCGAGTCGCCGAGGTACTCGTAGTCCCAGACCCGCTGCAGCAGCAGCTCCCTGGTGAAGACCTGGCCCGGCCGCCTCGGCAAGCTCGAGCAGCAGCCGGAACTCAGTCGCGGTGAGCGCGACCTCGGCGCCCTCCTTCCGCACGGTGAATGCGGCGGGATCGATCTCCAGCCCGCCGGCCAGGATCGGCGCGGCCTCGGCCGGCACCGCGGTGCCGCCTGAGCACCGCGCGCAGCCGCGCGATCAGTTCGGGAAGCTCGAATGGCTTCTTGACGTAGTCATCCGCGCCGGATTCCAGTCCGACCACGACGTCGACGAGGTCCGTCCGCGCCGTCAGCATCACCACGGGGACCCGGCTGAACTTCCTGATCTCGCGGCAGACCTCGAATCCGTCCAGCGACGGCAACATCACATCCAGGATCACCGCGTCGAAGCCGCCGTCTCGTGCCCTCGCCAGTCCGTCCCTGCCGTCCGTCGCGGTGACCGGCCTGAAACCGGCCGCGGTCAGCCCGATGGCGACGATCTCGCGGATCGAGGCGTCGTCCTCGACCAGCAGCAGCCGCTCATCCACCCTGCGGCGCCTCGCGCAGCCTGGTGATGTGCTCGCGCAGCACGCGCTCCATCTGCCGCGTGAACGTCACGATCAGCCGCAGATCGTCGTCGCTGTACTGCTCGGCCAGCTGCTGCCAGGTGCGGACCATGGGCAGGAACACGGACGCGACGTCGCGGAGCGCGTGCTCGGTGACGAGGCGCACGACGACCCGGCGCCGGTCGGCCGCGTCGCGCTCGCGCCGGACAAGCCCGCCTCCTCGAGCCGGTCGATGACGCCGGTGATCGAGGCGGTGGTCAGCCCGGTGGCCTTGGCCAGCTGGCCGGCGGTCATCTGACCGCTGAAGCTGAGCAGGTTCAGGCAGTTCAGGTCGGTCGCGTTGATGCCGATCCGGTCTGCGGCCGCCTGGCCCATCAGCTGCATGAGCGACCCGCTCCGGCGCAGCGATGCAGCGAACGCGGCCGTCAGCTCGCCCGCTCCGGCTGGCCGGCTTCGGCCAGCGCAGACGCCGATGGGCTCGACCCACGGCACGTCCCAGCCCTCAGACACCGCTCAGCGCCTTCCCTGGTCTCAAACTTGCTTCGCCATATGTCTCGACTAAGTAATTTACTAGTTTCCCTAGACAGTCGAAAATCTAGATGTTAGTTTTCCAAGCGTACTTGTCAAGCGGTGTGCTATAGCACCTCCGAGGTCGGAGACCGACATGACATCTAATGGAGAGATCCTGGCACCTCCGGGCGCAGCAGGGCAGTTTTCCGGGGCAAGCAGCCCCGATCCGCGGCGCTGGCTCACCCTGGTGATACTGCTGCTCGCCGCCTTCATGAATCTTCTTGACGTGTCGATCGTGAACATCGCGGTCCCGTCGATCCAGCGGAACCTCGGCGCCAGCTACGCCGACGTGCAATGGGCGCTCGCCGGTTTCACGCTCGCCTACGCCCTGGTGCTGATCACCGGTGGCAGGCTCGGTGACGCGTTCGGGCGCAAGCGGCTGTTCCTGATCGGCGTCGCGGGCTTCACGTTGATGTCCGCGCTGTGCGGCGCGGCGCAGAGTCCTGGCCAGCTGATCACCTTCCGTGTCCTGCAGGGCGTGATGGGCGGCATCATGATCCCGCAGGTGCTCGCCGTGATCCAGGTGACCTTCCCGCCAGGCGAGCGGATCAAGGCGCTGGCCGGATTCGGCGTGACCGCAGGGCTCGGCACCGTGAGCGGGCCGCTGCTTGGCGGCCTGCTAATCAACGCGAACCTCTTCGGCTGGGGTTGGCGGCCGATCTTCCTGATCAACGTCCCGGTGGGCATCGCCGCGCTGGTCGCGTCGGCGATCCTCGTCCGCGAGTCAAGGGCGCCGAGCCCGCCCAGGCTCGACCCCGTCGGCGTCGCATTGATCTCGGCAGCCCTGCTGCTCCTGCTCTACCCGCTGGTCCAGGGCCGTCAGCTCGGCTGGCCAGCGTGGACGTTCGTGTCCATGGCCTGCTCGGTGCCGGTGCTCGTCGCGTTCGCGGCATACGAGCGGATGAAGGCCCGCAGGGACGGCTCGCCGCTGGTCCAGTTGCGGCTTTTCAGCCAGCGCTCCTTCAGTATCGGGATCGCGATCGCGATGACGTTCTTCCTCGGCGTCACCTCGTTCGCGCTGATCCTGACCCTGTTCCTGCAGATCGGCCTCGGCTTCACCGCCCTGCACGCCGGCCTGACCTTCCTGCCGTTCTCGGCTGGCGTGCTGGTCGCGTCCGGCGCCGCGGCCAGGCTGGCGCCGAAGTTCGGTCGCGGCGTGATCATGACAGGGGCGCTCGTGATGACCGCGGGCATGGCCGGCCTGATCGTGATCGTGCGTCACTACGGTCAGGCGGTCACCACGACCGAGTTGCTGCCCGCGCTCATCGTGGCGGGCCTTGGCATGGGCACGGTGCTCGCGCCGCTCGCGGACATCATGCTGGCTGGCGTGCGCAAGGAGGACGCGGGCTCCGCGTCGGGCGTATTCAACACCAGCATCCAGCTGGGCGCTTCGATTGGCGTCGCAGTGATCGGCGTGATCTTCTTCGGCTTGCTGGGTACTCAGTCAGGGCCCGCCGCCACCGCCGTGGCACCGCAACTGCGCAGCGCCCTGACGGCGGCAGGCCTGCCGCGAGCGGCCGCGGCTCCGGTCGTGTCCGGGTTCGGCCGCTGCCTGCACGACCGGCTGGTCGCCGCCGACCCGACGGTCACGCCGCCGTCGTGCCGCGCGGGCAGCGCACACGGCACCCTGCCAGGGCCGGCCAAGCATGCGATCGCGGGGATCGGGCGGAAGGCAACCGGGATCGACTTCGCCGCGGCACTGCAGCGGACGCTGTTCTTCCAGGTCGGTGTCTTCGCAGCGAGCTTCCTGCTGATGCTCGCACTCCCGTCGAGCCGCCGCGCGCGGCCGTCGGTCGCGTCGGCGGCCGGCCAGCTTGCCGCGGAACCGGTCTTCGTCCGCACCACTGACCAGGGTTGAGGCCGCTGGTCGGCCCGGGTGGCGGTCTCCCGGCGACACCCCTGCTACTGATGCATGGGTCGCTCATGATCAGCGTGGCCGGCCAGCTCGAGCTGGAACGTGGAATGGCCGACGTCGAAGTGACCGCGCAGGCAGTCCTGCAGCGCATCCAGCATGAGCGCGCTCCGGCCTTCGGCCAGTATCTCGGGCTCGACTACCACGTGCACCGAGAGCACGGGCAGGCCTGAGGTGATCGTCCAGGCATGCAGGTCGTGCACGTCGCGCACGCCGGTCAGGCCGGTCAGGTGCGCCCTGACCTCGCTCAGGTCGATGCCGCGCGGGCTGGCCTCGAGCAGCACGTCGATCGCGTCGGCGAGCAGCCGCCAGGTGCGCGGCAGGATCAGCGCGCCGACCAGGAGCGAGGCGATCGGGTCTGCCCTGGTGAATCCGGTCGCCGCGATCACGATGCCGGTCACGATGACCGCGGCGGCGCCGAGCGCGTCGGAGGCGACCTCAAGGAACGCGCCCCTGATGTTCAGGCTCTCGGCCTGGCCGCGGCGCAGGATCAGCAGGCTGATCGCGTTGGCGGCCAGCGCGATAACGCCGAAGATGACGAGCAACGGCGACTCGACCGACGGCGGCGAGATCAGCCTGCTGATCGCCTCGACGATGATGAAGACCGACAAGCCGAACAGGACCACGGCGTTAGCCACCGCGGCGAGTATCTCTGCCCTGGCGTAGCCGAAGGTGCGCCGCTGGGTGGCCGGCCGCATCGCGAACATCACAGCGAGCAGGGACAGACCGACGCCCCCGGCGTCGGCCGCCATGTGCGCGGCATCGGCCAGCAGGACGAGCGCGCCGCTGACCCAGGCGCCGACGGCCTCGGCGATCGCTACCGTGATCGTGATCAGCATGACCAGGACCAGCGACCGGCGGTGCTCGCCGGTAAGGGTAAGCCTGGAGCCGTGCGAATGCCCGTGCGAGTGTGAGTGCGAGTTGTCCGGCCGCTCGCTGCGCTCCCCGCTGCCTTGCGGCCGCGCCCCGGAGGCGTGCTCGGGGCGCTGGCCATGACCGAGCTGATCACAGCTAGGCTCGGGTGGGTGGCCGTGGCCTGGCCCGATCATGGCAGCGGCTGGTCACCTCCCCCTGCGGCGAGCAGTTCGTAGGCCGGGTTGACCATGACGGCATCGCTGCCGCGCCTGCCGACCTGTCCGGTGAACCTTACCTTCGCGCCGGGATCCATGCCGGGGATGTGCGAGCGGCCGTAGAACAGGGCGGTGAGCTGGCCGGTGGCATCCACGACCTCGCAGGCCAGGACCGTGTTGCGCTCGACCGGCCTGATCTCGACCGCATGCACCCTGCCCTCGACGGTGGCCTTGCCGCGCCTGGGCAGCCTGGCCGATGGGCGTGGCCTTCCTTGACGGCGTCGGCCTGTTGTAGTCCGTGATATCGCCGTCGCGCGCGGAGCTTGGCTCGGGCGGTTCTGGCGGCGTCGGCGCACCGAGGGCAGGCTCGCGCTCGGGCGCTACTCCCTCGGCCTCGCCAGCCGCCGCGGGCGGCTGCGCGCCGTCGGCTGGCGGCGCCGTCAGATCCGCCTGCTCGGCGCCAGCCTGGTCGGCCTGGCCAGCCTCGGCGGCTTGGTCGGCCGCGGCTGCGCGCGCCCGCGCCCTGGCCGCCATGCTCTCGACCCTGCGTCTTGACGTCGAACGGCACGATCGTCGCGGCCGCGTGCGGGATCTGGCTGACGACGCTGGCCATCCGGTCCGCCGTCCGGTCGTGCAGCAACCGGCCGAGTAGCGGCGTGTAGCTGCGCCTGGGCATCACGGCGGTCACCCCAACGCCGGGCAGCACCGCCTCGGCCTGCACCATCTCTGCCGCCGCCTTGGCCAGCCGGCGGTCCGGGCAGTCGACCAGGTCGAGCACCACGCCGGTGTTGGCTCGCACCCAGTCCTGGCGCAGCCGTGCGGCCTGGGTGCTGTCGATGACGAAGTGCACCGCGCGCAGGCTGGTCGGCCGCAGGCTCCGCGCGTACCGGAGGCCGGCCAGCGTGGCCAGGTCGAATTCATCGACGAAGACGTAGACCGTGCGCCGTGAGTAGGTAGGCGGCGAGGCCTGCCGGTCCGGGCCCTTGCCGCCCGAGCTCATATGCTCGAGCACCTCGGCTTCCATCCGGTACTGCCGGTTGAGCCTGATCAGCACGGGCACCCCGACCGCGAAGACGATCAGCACGATCCAGGCGCCCTCGCTGAACTTCACCACGGCGAAGATGATCACGACGACCAGCGAGGTGACCCCGGCCGAGAAGTTGATCACCAGCTTGTACCGCCAGCCGCGCTCCCGGTGCACGTGGTGATACCGGGCCATGCCGAACCCGGCCAGCGTGAACGCGGTGAACACGCCGAGCGCGTAGAACGGGACCAGCGCGTTGACGCTCGCCCCGGCGACGGCCAGCAGCGTGCAGGACAGCACGGCCAGCACGATGATGCCGTTGGAGAAGACCAGCCGGTGCCCGCGCTTGGTCAGCCATCTGGGCAGGAACGCGTCCTCGGCCACGAAGCTGGCCAGGAACGGGAATCCGTTGAAGCTCGTGTTACCGCCCGTGTACAGGATCAGGGCCGTCGCCGCCTGGACGACGATGAACATGACATTGCCGAAGGCGGAGTAGCCGAAGACCAGCCTGGCCTCCTGCGAGATCACCGTCGGCACCCCGGAGGTATAGGGCGTGGCGTGCGTGACGTGGGCCAGCCACGAGACGCCGGCCACCAGCGTGCCGAGGATCAAGCCCTCGGTGACCAGCACCTTGCGCGCGTTGATGCCCTCCGGCGGCTGGAACGCGCTCACCGCGTTGGATACCGCCTCAATGCCGGTCAGCGACGAGCCGCCGTTGGCGAAGGCCCGCAGCAGCACGAAGACGAGGCCGAATGTGATCAGCGCGCTGTGGTTCGGCGTCACGTTCGCGCCGTACACGCTGGCGCCCTGGCGGGACATGCCAGTGCGGCAGCGCGCCGAAGATCTCGCGGACCAGGCCCACGATGATCACCAGGATCATCACGCCGGAAAACAGGTACGTCGGCACCGCGAAGCTGCGGCCAGCCTCGCGGATGCCGCGCAGGTTGCCGTAGAGCATGAGCAGCACAACACCGATCGAGATGATCGTGATCAGCTCGGGGTGATTCAGCGCCGGAATCGCAGAAGCGACGGCGGCCGTGCCCGCGGCGATCTGGACCGCGACCGTGACCACGTAGTCGATGAGCAGCGCGACCGCCGCGATCTGGGCGACCCTGGGGCCGAAATTCTCCCGCGCGACGACGTAGGAGCCGCCGGCCCTGGTGTAGACGGTGACGACCTCGCGATAGGAGAGCACCACCAGCACCATGACGAACAGCACGACCCCGGTCAGCGGCAGGATCAGCGCGAACGCGGCGACTCCGAGACCGCCCTTGAGCAGCTCGATCAGGATTTCCTCTGTGCCGTAGGCCGACGACGAGATCCCGTCAGGGCGCAAGCACGCCGAGTGCCAGCGGCTTGGACAGCCGCTCCTCGCTGAGCTGCTCGTTCACAAGCGGCGGTCCGAGCAGGCGCCGCTTGATGGCGTAACCGAGGGTCTCGCCCAGATCGTTCTGACCGCCTGGCAGTGCCGCCTGGTTGCCCGTCGCCACGCCTGTCGTTCCTCCGCTCCATCGCGCTGTCGTCGCGATCCCGCCGCTCAGGCAACATTCGTCGTAGAGCTGAGCAGATCACTACCATCGGCCAGGCCCTCCTGTTCACCCAAAGATGGCAGAGTGAGGCACTGGGCAGCGCCGGTCGGCACTGACAGTGTTCCCAGCGCCCAAAACGCTACCCGTGCCCTGAACACCGGCGCCTCAGCGGGTAAGAGAACGGCAGCGACCGACTAAGCCGGCAGGCCAGGGGCAGCTCAGACAGGCCAGGGGCAGACCAGACAGGCCAGGGGGCAGACCAGAAAGGCTGCGTTGACATGACCACTTCACCGGCGGCCGCGGTGCCGGAGGCGGGCAGACGGCCGGGTGCTGCACCTGTCCGAGCTAGTCGGCCGCCCGATCACCGACAAACGCGGGGAATCGATCGGCAAGCTGGCCGATGTCATCGTGCGGCTGCGCGGTTCCGAGAACCCCCTGGTGACAGGGCTGGTCGCTGCCGTGGGAAGCCGCGAGGTCTTCGTTCCGCTTGAGCAGGCGAGTTCGTTCGACGGCGAGGTGCTCAAGCTGACCAGCGCCAGGCTGGACCTGCGCCAGTTCGAGCGTCGTCACGGCGAGGTGCTGCTCCGTGCCGATGTGCTCGGGCACCGGCTGATCGACGTGCCGAGCGCGCACCTGATCAGGGCCGTCGACCTCGAGCTGCGGCGGCAGAGCGCCGAGTGGGTGCTGGGCGGCGTCGATACGCACCGCAGGTCGCGCGGCTGGCTGCGGCTGCTCGCGCCCGACGCTGAGCAGGCGCATCAGTTCGAGGAGTGGGCGAACTTCGAGCCGCTGATCGGGCACGCGAGCAGCGCTTTGCTGCGCGGCCCGTTCGGCCGGATCAGGCGGCTCAAGCCAGCCCAGATCGCCGACCTGCTCGAGGAAGCATCGAAGGCGGAGGAGACCGAGATCCTCAGCCAGGTCCACGCCGATCCCGAGCTGGAGGCAGACGTATTCGAGGAGCTTGACGAGGACCTGGCGACCCGCCTGCTCGGCGCTCGGACCGACGCCGAGATCGCCGAGGTGCTGAACCGGATGCGCGCCGACGATGCGGCGGACGCCATCTCCGAGCTGCCGCAGCGGCGCAGGCAGCCGGTGATCGACCTGCTGCCCGCCGGGCAGCGGGCCAAGGTGCTGACGCTGATGGGGTTCAACCCGACTAGCGCGGGCGGCCTGATGGGGATGGACTTCCTCGCCGTTCCCGCCGACGTGGCGGTGGCCGAGGCGATCGCAGCGGTCAGCGGCGCGCTCAGCCTCCAGCCCGAGGCGCTGACCAGCGTGCACGCGCTCGATCAGGACGGCAGGCTGTGCGGGGTCGTGAAGATCGTCACGCTGCTCCAGGCCGATCCGGCCGTCCGGCTGAGCGACATCTACGACGACGACCCGGTGCAGGATCGGCGCCGACACCGACGTGGTCGATGTCGCCGTGCTGATGAGCGACTACAACCTGATCACCATCCCGGTCGTGGACGAGGACCGCATCATGATCGGCCTGATCACGGTCGACGACGTGCTCGAGGTGACGCTGCCCGACGACTGGCGGCGCAGGGAGGCGGCCGAGCCGCCCGACTCCCGCCGGGGCAAGAGGCAATGACCGACCCGGCCGGGCGGGACATCCCGGCGCCGCGCCCCGGACCGTCCGGGCTCGGGCTCGCCCGCCGCCGGACCGACCGGCCTCGCGGCTCGCCCCGCCTCGGACCGGCCGGTGCCGGCGAGTCAACCACCGCCGGGCACCCGGCCCGCGCCGGCGACTCATCCGTCGCCGAGCGCCAGGTCCGCCCCGGCGACCCGTCCCCCGGCGACCCGTCCCCCGCCGGCCCTGGCCAGCCCGCAGCCGCCGGCCGGCGATACCGGCCAGCGGGACATCGAAGGCGCGCTCGGCCGGATCAGGGTTGACGACGAGCAGCACTCAGGCTGGCGCCGCCAACTCGTGACCTTCCTGGCGATCGTCGGCCCCGGCCTGATCGTCATGGTCGGCGACAACGACGCGGGCGGCGTCGCGACTTACGCCCAGGCGGGGCAGGATTACGGCTACAGCCTGCTGTGGGTGCTGTTGCTGCTAATTCCTGTTCTCATCGTCAACCAGGAGATGGTGGTCAGGCTCGGCGCCGTGACCGGCGTCGGCCACGCGAAGCTGATCTGCGAGCGGTTCGGCAGGTTCTGGGGCCTGGTTCAGCGTCGGCGATCTGTTCCTGCTGAACTTCCTGACGATCGTGACCGAGTTCATCGGCGTCTCGCTGGCGATGAGCTACTTCGGCGTCAGCCCGTACATCTCGGTGCCGATCGCGGCGGCGATGCTGGTCGCGATCACCGCGAGCGGAAGCTTCCGGCGCTGGGAGCGGGCGATGTTCCTGTTCATCGCCGCCAGCCTGCTGCTCTTCGTGCCGCTGGTCATCTTCTCCCACCCGCGCGTCGGGCTCGATCGCCTATCACTTCGTCGTGCCTGGCGTGCAGGGCGGCGTCAGCTCGAACGCCGTGCTGCTGATCATCGCGATCGTCGGGACCACCGTGGCGCCGTGGCAGCTGTTCTTCCAGCAGTCCAACGTGATCGACAAGCGGATCACGCCGCGGTTCATCAGGTACGAGCGCGCCGACACTTTCCTCGGCTCGCTGGTCGTCGTCGGCGGCGCGGCCGTGATCCTGGTCGCGACCGTATACGCGGTCGAGGGCACCTCGCTGGCCGGGCACTTCACGAACGCGCTCGGCGTCGCCGAGGCGTTCCGCGCCAAGAGCAGCTTCCTCGGCGCCATCTTCGCGCTCGTGCTGCTCGACGCGAGCATCATCGGCGCGGCGGCGGTCACGTTGTCGACCAGCTACGCGTTCGGTGACGTGTTCAACCTCAAGCACTCGCTGCACCGCAAGTTCCGCGACGCCAAGGCCTTCTACGCGAGCTACACGCGTGGTCGTCGTGCTCGCCGCCGGGATCGTGCTGCTGCCCGGCGCGCCGCTCGGCCTGCTCACCACCGCGGTGCAGGCGCTGGCCGGGGTGCTGCTGCCGAGCGCGAGCGTGTTCTTGCTGCTGCTCTGCAACGACCCTGAGGTTCTCGGTCCGTGGACGAACGCCCGCTGGCTCAACGTCGTCGCGGGCATCATCATCGGGCTGCTGCTGATGCTGTCCGGCACGCTGGTCGTGACGACGCTGTTCCCCAGCCTCAGCGCGCCGGCCGTCGTGGTCTGGATCGCGGCGGGGCTCGCGGCCGGTCGGCGCTGGCCTTCGGCTGGCTGCAGGTTCGCCGGCGGCGCACCGCGGGCCAGGCCGTACCGCCAGCCGTCGGCCGCGCGGTCGACGTTTCGCGCGCGATGTCGCGGGCTGAGCGGATGAACTGGCGGATGCCGCCGCTGGCGCTGCTCAAGCCCGTGGTCTGGTCGCCTGTGACGAAGCTCACGATCGCGGTGCTGTGGGCCTACCTGGTGATCTCGGTGCTGCTGCTGATCGTCAAGGCAGTCCAGCTAGCCGCCGACAGCGGCTGACCCGTACCGCGGCGCGCAGCCCGTGGCGGGCGGCTGCGCAGCTGCGCGGAATTGACAGTTCTTCTGCCGGATCGGGCATCCTCGACAGTGGTTACGAAGGACACCTCGTTCGGTGAGGCGTCTTCACGGACACAGGCCACTGATCCCAACCGTCGAGAGACGCTCCGGATCAGGACACCTCTCCCCGGCCTAAGGGGTGAGGCCAAGTGGCTGCGCAGGCGGACGGTGGTCCGGCGGCCTCAGGCTCGCAGATCACAGTGCCGCGCTACGCCGTGGAGTGCCAAAGCTCTAACGAGAGAGGTGCCTGCCCCGGGGGTTTGCTTGGGGCGCGCCGCCTCCCGACAGGTGATGAGGATGTTGCCCGGCTGCCGCGCTGGCCATGCGACGCGGCCAGACCGGCACCAGGCTGGAGGGAGGCGAGTCGTGGAACACGATAGACCGGGCCGGACCGGCCCCATTCGCCGTCCTCTCTGCCCGTTCCGGGCACGCGCTCGCGCCGTCCAGCCGATCGCTCCCCGGTCGCTCTCAGCCAGGACTGACCGCAGCGGCAAGCACCGCAGATCCGCATCTGGCGGCGCTTCCCGCGTGCCCCCCGATCCCGCCTGTTTTCTGGCGGTGAAAGGGGTGTTCCGCCATGACCACCACGCCCCAGCCTGGATGCGCCGGCCGCGCCGCGCGACCGTCGACACCCAGCGACGCCGTGGACATCAAGGGCGCGCTTCGGCTCGATCTCGCTCGAGGACACCGGCGCCCGCCGGTCGGTGCCTGCCAAGCTGAAGACGCTGCTCGCGATCGTCGGACCCGGCGTGATCGTCATGGTCGGCGACAACGATGCCGGGGCGTTCTCCACCTACGGGCAGGCCGGCCAGACCTACGGGACCAGGCTGCTGTGGACGTTCCTGCTGCTGGTGCCCGTGCTGTACGTGAACCAGGAGATGGTGCTGCGGCTCGGCGCCGTCACCGGCGTCGGGTACGCCAAGCTGATCCTCGAGCGGTTCGGCCGGTTCTGGGGCGCTTTCAGCGTGATCAACTTGTTCGTTCTTAATGCGCTGACGATCGTGACGGAGTTCATCGGCATCGCGCTCGCGGCCAGCTACCTGGGCGTGCCGAAGGTCGTCGCGGTCATCCTGGCCAGCCTGGTGATCGTGGTGGCCGCCTCGACCGGCAGCCTGCGGCGGTTCGAGCGGATGGCGATGGCGTTGTGCGCGGGATCGCTGCTGCTCGTGCCGCTGTACGTGCTCGCGCATCCGCCGGTCGGCCAGATGGCGACGCGGCTTCGTGATCCCCTCGATCCCCGGCGGCCCCGGCCAGCTCGGCACCGTCATGCTGCTGATCATCGGGATCGTCGGCACCACGGTCGCGCCGTGGCAGCTGTTCTTCCAGCAGTCCTACATCATCGACAAGCGGATCACGCCGCGGTTCATGCGGTACGAGAAGGCCGACCTGTGGATCGGGATCGTCGTCGTCGTGATCGGCGGCGGCGCGCTGATGGGCGCGACCGCGGCGGCGTTCGCCGGCGCCAGGCACGGCCAGTTCACCGACGCGCCGGGCTGGCCGCCGGGCTGTCTGCGTACGCCGGGCCATGCGGCAGGCGCGCTGTTCGCGGTCGCGCTGCTCGACGCCTCGATGATCGGCGCGTTCGCCGTGTCGCTCTCCACCGCCTACGCGGTCGGCGACATGCTCGGGCTGAAGCACTCGCTGCACCGCGGCGTGAAGCAGGCAAAGGGCTTCTACGCGATGTACGCGGCGCTGATCGCGCTCGCCGCCGACGATCGTGCTGATCCCCGGTTCGCCGCTCGGCCTGCTCACGAGTGGGGTGCAGGTGCTGGCGGGCGTGCTGCTGCCCAGCGCGACGGTCTTCCTGCTGCTGCTCTGCAACGACAAGGAAGTGCTCGGGCCGTGGGTGAACGGCCTGCGGCGACAACGTCGCGGCCGGCATCGTGATCGGCGTGCTGGTGATGCTGTCGGCGATCCTGATGATCTCGGTCGTCTTCGGCAAGGTGTCGGCGCGGGCAGATCATTCGCGATCCTGGCCGGCTGCGCGGCCGCGGCGGCGCTAGCCGGCGGATTCCTGTTGCTGCGCCGCGGGCGGAATGGCTGGGCAGCCGCGCGGCCCGAACTCGGCTAGCCGCGGCGGCAGCCGGGCACCGCGGCCGCAGCGCTTCCGACTCCGAGGACCGCACTAACGCCGACGCTCGCGGCCACGGCGGTCCGACGGAGCGCGCAGGAACCGGGAGAACTGGCGGATGCCGCCGCTCGCGATGCTCGCTCCCGCGCCGATGTCGCTTGCGCGCAGGGTCGGCGATGTCGGCGATGTGCGATTTACCTCGGCGTGGCGATCATCCTGGTGATCGTGCGGGTCGCTGAGATCGCCCTCGGCCGCTGGAGGTCATCGGCTGGCGGCGGAGTGGCCTGGTGCGCGGGCCGCCCGCCTGGCGCGCGAGCCGGCGCTCGCGGCGGTTACGCCAGAACTTGCGGATCCGCGAGGCCAGGAAGATGACCGCGATCGCGCCGACCATCAGCAGCGCCGCCGGCGATCAGCGCCGCGGGCACCGGGTGCAGCAGCGCGAAGACGACCAGCCCGGCCACCGTCGGCGTTCTCGAGCAGGCTGACGATGATGTTGCTGAACGGCTCGGGGCTGGTGTTCACGCCCATCCGGACGCCGCTCTTGATCAGGTGCGTGACCAGCGCGGTGCCGCCGCCGACTGCCGCGGCCGCCGCCTGCGGCAGCGTATGCGCGTGCCCGGCGAGCAACGCGCCGATCGCGCCGCCCGCGACCGGGCTGATCGACGGTGTGCACGATGTCGGAGGCCGAGTCCAGGTACGGGATCTTGTCCACGACGAACTGGATGCAGAACAGCACGCCGGCCGCGACCAGCACGTCCGTTCGCTCGAGCGTCGGCGGCACGGCGCCCATGTGCGCGTACCTGCCGAGCAGGCCCATCAGCAGCACGACCGCGTAGGCGTCGATGCCGCTGGCCCAGCCGCTGGTGAAGATGAGTGGTATCGCGGACACAGATGGCCCCCTCGCCCTTGCCGAAAGGCCTCGCCCTTGCCGAAAGGCGCCTTCGGCGTTCTTCAGATGCGGCAAGCTCTTATTCACAATGACCGGCACCGGACGCTGGACATGCCGATCGTATCGAGCTACGGGTACTGCTTCTACGGTTCGCGAGCGCCCGAGACAGGACCGAGGTCACCATGCTGAATCTGGACAACAGAAGCACGCCGCAGCCGATGCGCGGCTGAGGGCAGGAAACGATCATCTGGCTGACGACTGTCGATGCCGAAACGGGTCAGCCGCAATCGTCGCCGGTCTGGTTCCTCTGGGACGGCGCTGAGTTTCTCATATACGGCTCGGCAGACGGCAAGAAGACCGGCAACATCGCGGCCAATCCGCATGTCGGACTGAACCTGGACGGGGACGGCGTAGGGTGGCGGCGTCGTCGTCTTCGAGTGCATGGCCAGGATCGACCAGAACGGCCCGCCCGCCGATTCGGTGGCCGCCGTAGCGGCCAAGTATGGCGAGCGGATCGAGTCCTACGGCTGGACGCGAGCCGGCTTCGCCAGGGACTACCCGCACGTCATCCGGGCAACGCCGACTCGCGCGCGGATCTGGTAGCCAGCGCCAGTCCGCGCGATCACGTTCCTGCACCGCGCCCGGTGACCAGCCAGCGCGAAGCCGTCGCCCGCCACGTCAGCGTGACGAACCGCGCGGCCAGCCAGGCGGAAAGGCGAGCCACAGCCCGAGCAGGCCGGCTCCTGACCCGACGACGAAGGCGGCCGCGACGGCGAACACGGCCGTGGCCGCGAGCCCGGCCAGCGCCAGGTAATTCTGGTCGCCCGCGCCGATCAGCACGCCGTCGAGCACGAAGACCACGCCCGGCAATGGGCTGCCCGGCCGCGACCACGAGCAGCACGACGAGCAGCAGGTGGGCCACTGGCGGCGCGGCGGCGAACAGGCCGGGCAGCAACGGCCGCGCGGCCAGCGTGGCGACGCCGAAGACGGCGCCGCAGCCGACGCCCCAGCGGATCATCCGTGTGGTCGCCGCCCGCGCCCCGTCGACGTCTCCCGCACCCAGGTACTTGCCGGTGATCGCCTGCCCCGCGATCGCGATCGCGTCCAGCGCGAACGCCAGCAGGCTCCAGATCCTGAAGGCCACCTGGTGCGCGGCGATCGCCGCATCGCCTTGCTGCGCGGCGATCGCGGTCGCGGCGATCAGGACCGCCTGCAGCGCCAGCGTCCTGATCACGAGCGCCGCCCCGGTCCGCGCGGCCGTCTTCAGCCCTGGCAGGTCGACGCCCAGCCGCACGCCTGCCCGTCTCGCGCCGATCGCCACCATCGCCAGGTAGGCGGCGGCCGCCCCGTTCTGCGCGATGACGGTGCCCCAGGCCGATCCGGCGATGCCCCAGTGCAGGCCGAGCACGAAGGTCGCGTTCAGCGCGACGTTCACGACGTTGGCGGTGAGCGAGACGACCAGCGGCGTCCTCGTGTTCTGCAGCCCGCGCAGGATCCCGGTGCCGGCCAGCACCGCGAGCATGGCCGGCGCGCCGAGCAGGCTGATCCGCAGGTAGGTCACCGCGCCCGAGGTCACCGGCGCGGACGCGCCGAACGCGCGGACGATCGGCCCGGCCAGCGGCAGCCCGATCGCGAGCACGGCGACGCCGATCGCGCCGGCCAGCCAGATGCCGTCGATGCCCTGCCTGATCGCTGCCTGGCGGTTGCCCGCGCCAAGCTGGCGGGCAACCGCGGCGGTGGTCCCGTAGGCGAGGAAGATCGAGACGTTGACCAGGGCGGTCAGCGCCTGGGCGGCGACCCCGAGGCTGCCGAGCGGCGCGGTGCCGAGCCTGCCGACGATCGCGGAGTCGGCGAGCAGGAACAGCGGCTCGGCGATCAACGCGCCGAACGCGGGTATCGCCAGCCGCAGGATCTCTCTGTTGCCCGCTTGCCTCCGGACCACCTTGAGGCGCCGCGTTTCCTCGTCGCTGGCGCGTCGCTCCTCGGTCCAGGCGGCGCCGCGCACCTCCGGCTCGGTGGGGAGCTCAGGCGACCACCCCGCTGGCGCGAAGGTCGGCGATCTCGGCCTGTCGAGCCCGAGTTCGCTCAAGCACGGCGTCGGTGTCGGCGCCCGGCCGGACCGGCGGCGCGGGCTGGGCGGCCGCGGTGCGGCCGAACCGGGGTGCCGGGCTGCGGCTGGACCACGCCGCCGATGTCCGCGAAGACGCCGCGGGCGGCATTGTGCGGGTGCCCGGCGACCTCGGCGGGTGAGAGCACCGGCGCGACGCAGGCATCGGTCCCCTCGAATACCGCGGCCCACTCGTCCCTGCTGCGCTGGGCGAAGACCTCGGTGAAGCGCTCGCGCAGCACCGGCCAGCCGGCCATGTCAAGCTGCGCGGGCAGCCCGGCGTCGGTGAGCCCGAGCCCGGCCAGCAGCGCGGCGTAGAACTGCGGCTCGAGCGCGCCGACGGCTACGTACCTGCCGTCGGCGGCGGCGTAGGTGTCGTAGAACGGCGCGCCGCCGTCGAGCAGGTTCACGCCCCGCTCGTCCCGCCAGCCGCCGCGGGCCCGCAGCCCGTAGATGAACGATGTCAGCAGCGCCGAGCCGTCGACCATCGCGGCGTCGACCACCTGGCCGAGCCCGGAACGCTGCCGCTCGACCAGCGCCGCGAGCACGCCGATGGCCAGCAGCATCCCGCCGCCGCCGAAGTCGCCGACCAAGTTCAGCGGCGGCACGGGCCGCTCGCCTGACCGCCCGATCGGATGCAGCGCGCCGGAGATCGCGATGTAGTCGATGTCGTGGCCCGCGGTCGGTGCCAGCGGTCCGTCCTGGCCCCAGCCGGTCATCCTGGCGTAGATGAGCCGCGGGTTGCGCTGCGCACAGACCTCGGGGCCGAACCCCAGCCGCTCGGTCACTCCCGGCCTGAACCCCTCAACCAGGACGTCCGCCGAGCTCAGGAGCTTCAGCAGCACCTCGACCCCGGCCGTGTCCTTCAGGTTCAGCCCGATCGACCGCCTGCCACGGGTCAGCGGATCCACCGGCGCGGGCGCGTCAGGCCGGCAGCTCTGCGGGCGCTCGACCCGCAGCACGTCCGCCCCGAGGTCAGAAAGGACCATGCAGCCGAACGGCGCTGGCGCCAGGCTCGCGATCTCGATCACCCGCACGCCGTCCAGTGGCCCCATCCGTTACCTCCGCAAGCAACGCCTCAAAATTCCGCAACGGCTCGCACGGCCACCGCCGGCACCAGCCTGGTCTAGCGCATCGTAATGGCCGGCGGTTGATGCGGTCGCGCGAGCATGCCAGGGCCGGTGCCTGCCAGATCGTCCGCCACTCGCGGACGGGACCGACGGCGCGACCGTCGCGCGGACCCGCATCAGACGCCGACGACATGCCATGGCAAGCCAGGCGACTGCTCCTGAGGAGTTGATGGATGTTCCGGCAGGCGTTGCTGGTGTGGACCGGTTGTCCGCCGGCCGTCGGGCGACGGTCGGCCCGGCGGCGGTCCGCGCCGGACACTCGAGCCCGCCCGACCGGCCGCCCCGGCCGCCGTCGCCTGGACGCAGCCCGACCCGGGCCCTGGCGCAGCCGCCCCCTGGGGCGCACTTCAGTCAGTTCGGGGCAATTCGCCAGGGCGGCCGTACCAGGGAGAGGCGCGGTTTTCACTTATCATGACTTCCGGTCATGATCGCGAGCTATTTGTCCCTATTTGTCATACCGTAACTCGTGATAAGTGCCTGGCCAGCCGGGAGTCCGCCGCACGGTGCCGTCGTGGCGTACCAGCCTGGCGGGCAGGCCGGCCGCGGCGAGCCAGCCGGGTGCCGCCTCGCCCCTGATGATGGCGGCAGTGCTCGCGATGTTGGCATCCGCGCAGGTCGCGGCCGCGATGCTGACCGTGCGCCAGCAGGAATTGACCGGCTCGCCGGTCCGCGGATCGATGATGTGGTGCTGTTTCCTGCCGCCCGGCGGTCCAGGTTCTGACGGTCGTGCTCGAGGTTGCCAGCCCGCCGGAGCGGATCGTCACCGTCTGGCCCGGCTCGTCGGCCGCCGCGGCGTGATCGTCGGTCACCCTGACCTGCCAACCGTCGCCGGGCGGCGGCCCGGCGACGGCGACATCGCCGCCGAGGCTGACCAGGACGCCGCACCCGGCCCGGGCGGCGACCATGGCCGCGCACCGGTCCGCGGCCCACGCCTTGGCCGTCGCGCCGAGGTCGAGTTGCGCGCCGCGGGCCAGCCTGGCGGCCGGGCGGGCGGGGTCAAGCCACACGCTGCGCCAGCCAGGGACCGGGGCAGGCCGGCTGGCCGGGCGTCCGTGCCCCGCCGGAAGGGACGGCCCCGGCGGACGGCGCGGCCCCGGCGGACGGCACGGCCCCGGCGGCGGGCGCGGCCCCTGCCGGACGGCACGGTCGCCGGCGCGGAGCTCGGCGAAGTCGCGGTCGTATCCGGCCGAGATCAAGGCCTGCCCGCAGGTCGGGTCGACGTCCCCGTCGGTCAGCTCCGCCGCCCGCAGCGCCTCCGCGATCAGCGCGGCGAACAGTTCGCTGACGGCCGTGAGCTCGCCGCCGGAGCTGTTGAGCCTGGAAAGCTCCGAGTCCGGCCGGAACCTGCTGCACGCCAGGTCGACGGCGGCAAGCTCGGCGTCGGCGATGGCCCGCGCGGCGCCGAGAGCGGCCTGATCGGTCACGACCAGCACCGCGGTGGTGCCGAAGACGCCGAACGAGTCGCTCGCCAGGGCGGTCATGACCCGCCGCGAACCCGCGCAGTCGCCGCCGCGGGCTCGCCGTCCGGTTCGGTCAGCCTGGTGAACGCGCGCAGGTTGGCCAGGCTCTCGCCGCGCTTGACCCGCCAGGCGTACTCCCGCCTGATGGACGAGGCGAAGCCGATCATCAGGGCCTGGTCGAAGTTCTCGTCGGAGTAGCTGAGCACGCACCCGAGCAGGCGGTCGATCTCCCCGGCGGAGATCGTCGCAAGCGGGAGCCTGCCGACGAGATGAACGTCGCCGACCGGGTCGAGCGCGAAATGGATGCCGAACATCCGGCTGCCGCGCTCGAGCAGGAACCGGTAGAACTCGGCATGGTTCTCATCGGGCTTGCGGCAGAAGAACGCCTCGACATGCAGGCTGTGCGTCTCGGCGATCAGCCAGGCCATCGTGACGAGCTTGTGCTGGCCCTCGAGCCGGACGAGGAACGCGCCAGGCTGCGTCGACTCGCAGCTGACGCCGAGGTCGGCCAGAACTTCGCCGAGTCTCGCGGCTGCATCGGCGGGGAGCTCGCGGCCAGAGCCATCCGGCCCGGCTGCGGCCTGCCTCACGCGTCCACCGTGGCGGCGACCTCGCTCATAGCGTCACCGTACACGGCAAGCAGCCGGTCAACCGTCGCTGACCAGCCGAACCCGGACGCATGCTTCCTGGCGCCGCGGGACAGCCTGGCCAGCCTGCCCGAGCTGGCCGAGCAGGTCGGCCATGGCCCTGGCATACCGCGCCGGGTCGTGCCCGTCGATCAGCACGCCGGAGACGCCATCCCGCACCGCCGTCCGCAGCCCGCCGGCCGCGGCCGCGACCACCGGGGTCCCGCAGGCCTGCGCCTCGACTGCCACGAGGCCGAACGATTCGGAGTAGGACGGCACGACGACGAGGGTTGCCGCGCGGTACCAGTCGGCCAAGTTGCGCTGCGGGCACGGCGGCTCGAGCCTGATGTTCCCCGAGATCCCCAGCGCCGCGGCGAGCTGGACCAGGCCGTCAGGGTCGTTGCGCCCGGTGCCGCTCGGGCCGCCTACGAACGCGACGACGAGCCGGTCGGCCAGCCGGGGGTTGTCGCGGACGAGTTGGGCGGCGGCGCGCAGCAGCACGTCGGGCGCCTTCAGCGGCTGCACCCGGCCAGCGAACATCAGCAAGATGGCGTTCGGGGCGATGCCGAGTTTGCGCCTGGCGAGCCGCTGCGATCCTGGGCGGAACAGGGCCAGGTCCACGCCAGGGCTGACCGACGCGACCCGGCTAGGCGGGGCGTCGTAGAGCTTGATCAGCTCCCGCGCCTCGGCATCGGTGTTCGCGACGATCCGGTCGGCGGTGGCGATGACCTCGGTCTCGCCGCGGATCCTGCATATCGGGCTCGGCCGCGTCGCCCGCGGCGAGCGCGGCGTTCTTGACCTTGCCGAGCGTGTGCATGGACTGGACGAGCGGCACGCCCCAGCGCTCCTTGGCAACGGCGCCGACCTGGCCGGACAGCCAGTAGTGGCCGTGCACGAGGTCGTACCTGCCAGGGGCGTGCGCCGCCTCCTCCCGCAGCACCTCGAAGGTGAACTGGCAGAGCTGGTCGGGCAGGTCGGACTTGTCCAGGTCCTCGAACGGGCCGGCCTCGATGTGCCTGACCAGGACGCCGGGCGTCAGCTCGACTACGGGCGGCTGGTCACGGGACACGGCGCGGGTGAAGATGTCTACTTCGACGCCCTTGGCCGCGAGCAGCTTGGCGACTTCGACGACATAGACGTTGAGACCGCCGGCATCTCCGGTGCCCGGCTGCTCGAGCGGCGACGTGTGAACGCTGATGGTCGCGACTCGCTGCGGGTAGCGACGCGGCACTGGCATACACCTCCGAGACGGATGAACCCGAAAGTTCGCCGTCATGTTCCCGGCGGGGCTATTTCGGGCGGCCGACTGGACACGGCCCGTTGGCGAGCCGCTGACCTGGGATCCGCAGGCCCTTCGGCCCGGCGCGGATCATCGCGATACGCTCGCCCCATGGCGACCTTGGTGCTGCTCCGCCATGGCGAGAGCGTCTGGAACGCTAAGGGACTCTTCACCGGCTGGGTTGACGTCGGCCTGTCAGAGCGCGGGGCGGCCGAGGCATGCCAGGCGGGGATGATGCTCGCCGACAGCGGGCTGCGGCCCGACATCGTGCATACCTCGGTCCTCGTCCGCGCGATCGAGACGGCCAACGCGACGCTCGGCACGGCCAATCTGGCCTGGCTGCCGGTGCGCAGGTCCTGGCGTCTGAACGAGCGTCACTACGGCGCGCTCCAGGGCAAGAACAAGGCCCAGACACGCGAGGAGTTCGGATCCGAGCAGTTCATGCTGTGGCGCCGCTCCTACGACGTCCCGCCGCCCCCGATCGCCGATGACGACCCGATGTCGCAGGCCGCGGACCCCAGGTATGCGCTGCTAACCGGCGACCTGCTGCCGCGATCCGAGTGCCTGCGCGACGTGGTCTGGCGGATGCTGCCGTACTGGCACGATGCGATCGTGCCCGATCTCGCGGTCGGCCGCACGGTCCTGGTCGTCGCCCACGGCAACTCGCTGCGCGCGCTGGTGAAGCACCTGGACGGGATCGGCGACGCAGAGATCGCGGCACTGAACATCCCGACCGGGATCCCGCTCGTCTACGACCTCGACGAGCGCTACCTGCCGGTGAGCAGGGGTGGCAGGTACCTCGACCCCGAGGCGGCCAAGGTAGCCGCCGAGGCGGTCGCCAACCAGGGCCGGTAAGTCGCCAGCCAGGGCAGGTCACAGGTGACGAGAATGACGGCCGGCGCCGGGTCTGTTCGCGTCCTAGCGACGGCCGGTCGTACCCTGCTATGTGAACGTCAGTAAGAGGTTCCATGAACTCTCAGCAAATTGATGCTGGTCAGCGATCCGCCCGGATGCGGCGCGGCGGGCTCTCCGCATACCATCAAAGCGTGGATGTGGGGGTTATTGCGGTCAGAGCCGCCCGGGTGGCTTCCTGGTCCGCATCGGCGGTCGGATGAGCGCCGGGGCCTCGGCGCGGGTCAGCCGCAGCGCACGCCAGGCCGATGAGTCAGGTGCGGTCTCGCCCGATTCCGCCGCATCCGCCGATCCGCATCCGCTGCCGCAATCAGGCGAGCCGCCGCGCCCGGTCCGGCTTCCGGCCGGGCTGTCCGCCGTGCTCGGCGTGCTCTCCTCCTCCGCGGTGGTCATCGACAGCAACGATCGCGTGCTGCAGGCGAGCGAGGCCGCGCGTGCGTTCGGGCTCGTCAAAGACAATGACCTCGTGGTAGGCGAATTGCTCGCGCTGGCCCGTCAGGTCCGCAGGGACGGTGAGATCCGCGAGGGAGAGATCGACATCTCCACGGAGCGGCTTCAACGGCCGGACCACGAGCTTCGCCGTGCGGGTGGCCCCGCTCGGGCTCAGGGGTCGGCGGCGGCGGGCTAGTGCTGCTGCTCGTCGAGGACCAGACCGAGCGGCGGCGCGTCGAGGAAGTCCGCAGGGACTTCGTCGCCAACACCAGCCACGAGCTCAAGACGCCGGTCGGCGCGCTCGCGCTGCTGGCGGAGACGGTCGAGGACGCGGCCGACGATCCCGAGGCGGTCAGGCGGTTCGCGGGCCGGATGCGCCAGGAGGCGAACAGGCTGACGAACCTGGTCCAGGACATGATCACGTTGTCGCGAATTCAGGCGGCCGAGCCGATCCCCGATCCCGCGGCCGTCGACCTGGACGCCGTCGTCGCCGAGGCGCTCGATCGCGGCCGGATGAAGGCGACCTCGCGCGGCATCGAGCTTGCCGTCGACGGGCACCAGGCGGCTCAGCGGTTCTCGGTGACGAGGAGCTGCTGATCACGGCGCTGCGCAACCTGCTGGACAATGCGGTCGCGTACAGCCCGGAGAAGACCAAGGTGGTCGTCTCGACGCAGCTGGCCGGCCAGGGCATCGTCGAGCTGAGCGTCTCCGACCAGGGAATCGGCATTCCCGAGCGCGACCTGGAGCGGATCTTCGAGCGCTTCTACCGGGTCGACCCGGCCAGGTCCCGGGTGACCGGCGGCACGGGGCTCGGGCTCGCGATCGTCAAGCACGTGACGGCTGCCCACGGCGGGAAGGTGACAGTAACCAGCAAGGAAGGCGCCGGGATCGACATTCACGCTGCGGCTGCCAGCGCGGCCTGGAGCGCAATCATGACCTGCGGCCGGGCAATGGCCTGGACCCGTCCCGACCGACCTGCCAAGGAGGCAGCCAAGTGACGCGGGTGCTCGTTGTCGAAGATGAGGAGTCGTTCAGCGACGCGCTGTCGTACATGCTCCGCAAGGAGGGCTTCGAGGTGGCCGTGTGCCCGACCGGGCCGGCCGCGCTCGACACCTTCGACCGGACCGGCGCCGACCTCGTGCTGCTCGACCTGATGCTGCCGGGGCTGCCGGGCAGCGAGGTCTGCCGGGCGCTGCGAGAGCGGTCCAACGTTCCGGTGATCATGCTGACCGCTAAGGACAGCGAGATCGACAAGGTCGTCGGGCTCGAACTCGGCGCCGATGACTACGTGACCAAGCCGTTCTCCTCCCGCGAGCTGGTCGCCAGGATGCGTGCGGTGCTGCGCCGCCGCGGCGACGGCGAGGAAGCATGCCACCTCGGTGATGGAGTCGGGTCCCGGTCCGGATGGACGTGGAGCGGCACATCGTGATGGTCCGCAACTGCTCCGTCCAGCTGCCGCTGAAGGAATTCGAGCTGCTCGAGGTGCTGCTGCGGAACTCGGGCCGGGTGCTGACCAGGATGCAGCTGATCGACCGGGTCTGGGGCGCCGACTACGTCGGCGATACCAAGACGCTCGACGTGCACATCAAGCGGCTGCGGGCGAAGGTGGAGCAGGACCCTGGCCGGCCGATGCACATCATCACGGTGCGCGGTCTGGGCTACAAGTTCGAGCCCGGCGGCTAGAAGCTCGCGAGGCGATCGGGCCGCGCGGGCTCCCCGGCGGTCAGGGCGAACTGCTGGGTGACGGCGTGGGCGTCGCCGAGCTGCGCGCGCGACGGCCGGTAGCTGACGGGCTCGGCGACGCGCTGGAGGGCGCCGGCGCCGGCGAGAACGTCGCGTAGTTCGACGCCATCGGCATGACCGGCACTTCCATCGTATAAGCGCCTGCGCGAGCGAAGATCAGGTGATCCGTACGACCGAGCCGCCGGTGAGCGGTTGGTTCAGGTCGGTGCAGCACGACCGCAGGCTGCGGGCCGCTCAGCAGGACCCTGGCTCAGCGACGCTGAGCCGCACGCCGCCGGGCGGCAGCTGCACGGACTTGGCGACGCCGGGCGCCTTGATGGCGATCAGCCGGTCCCGCGATCCGGTGTTGACGATGGCCGAGGAAGAGCGCCGCGTTGTGGCCCTGCTTCAGCACCGCGCCGATGGGCGGCGCCGAGCACGAACGCGTTGTTGACCGTAATGTTCCTGCTGACCTGGGCGTGGGTGCCGTCGGTCGGCTGATGCCATTGCAGCGTCGGCGCGTTGGTGCCTGCCTCGCAGCCTGCGATGAGCGGAACCAGCGCGGCCGCGGCCGCGATCAGGATGCTGCGCGACACGATGCCGCCGCGGCTGCTGCGGATCACCGAGCCTCCTCGTGGTCGTCCCCGTGCACGGCTGACGCGGGCGTGGCAACGCCTCAGACCTGGCACAGCGTAGCCGCGGGGTCAGCACGGGTCGAGGCCGGCCCGCTCGATATGCGCCGCGGGGGTTTCAGGCGGCGGAGCGGGCGCTCAGTGCCGGCTGCTTCAGAGCCTCAGGCGTCGGCCCGAGTTGAAGCCGCGCGGCAGCGCTGGTGTCTACGTCGACCCTGCCAGGGAGTCGACGAGCACG
Source organism: uncultured Actinomycetota bacterium (assembly GCA_963720595.1). GTDB lineage: Bacteria > Actinomycetota > Actinomycetes > Streptosporangiales > Streptosporangiaceae > Chersky-822. The sequence goes on from CAVRFY010000003.1 coordinate 1,407,996, forward strand.
ACCGTCAGGCCGGCTTCGGCTGGTAGGTCTGGCTGAGCGCGTTGTCGCGCGTCGATCGCTAGCTGGACGGTTCCGCTGGCGCGCCGCGGCGCCAGGCTGCTCCAGCGAGGCCAGGCTGCCGCGCCTGCCGACCAGGTAGATGGTGATCCCGCTCCGCATGGCCTGGTCGAGCAGCCGGGCGACGGCCCGCGCGCAGCCGCATCCGGCCGGGATGATGGCCAGTGCAGTAGCGCGGAGACCACGCAGGTTGACCAGGCTCGCCGGCCACCTTGATCGTGTCGGCCGGCAACCGCTGCGCGGCCGGCTGGCTAGGTCCGCCCGAGGACGCCGACGTCGCGGACGGCGAGGAGGACGACGAGCTGGACGGGGCCGGTGAGCCGCCCGGCTGACTGGTACCCGCGTGACCGGTACCCGCCGCCGGCCTGGTCCGAGCCTGGCCGGTGGTCACGGGGAAATACGGGTTCGCGCTGAACATCGTGAGCACCATTCCGGCGATCATGGCGAGCACCAGGCACCCCGCGATGACCGGCAGGATCATGCTGCTCTTGCGCAACGGTGCGCGCCAGCGCCTGCTGCGCTCGTGCCGCCGCAGCGCGCGCAGTTCACGATGGTAGGCCTGCACATCTCGGTAGAGTTCGCGGGCATCATCGGGGACTTGGATGTCTACGCGCGGCAGACCGTAATCGTCGTGTCCCGGTTCACCGCCCTGGTTCACGCGTCTCTCCGCAAATCGCTCACTAGGTCCTGTCTTCAGTATGAGCCTGGCGTCCAGCCTGCGTAACCAGGGAGCGCCAGTTGTCTGACCGCCGCGGTCATCTCGCGCTCGGTGGCTGTGGCTGCTGTGACGAAGCGGTAAACTAAGACTCATCGCGCGGCGGCTCGCCTGGCACCTGACCCGGCCCTGTCGTTGCCTGTGGCTTCCCGGATGGCCGGGGCCAAGGGCTGGCTTTATGGTGGCCGTCCAGGACTCATTAATAGTATGCAAAAGCGCCCTTGACCTGCATCTTTGTCACTATGCATGGCTATTGCTCGTTGCTCGCCGTGGTAAGATAGGTGCAGCGGAAGGGGTACGTGCCACATGACTTTCAAGGTCGGCGACACCGTCGTCTACCCCCACCATGGGGCTGCACGGATCGAGGAAATCGAGATCCGTTCGATCAAGGGCGAGGATAGGACGTATCTCGTGCTGAAGGTCGACAAGGGCGACCTGACGGTGCGGGTTCCAGCAGACAATGCGGAACTTGTCGGTGTAAGGGATGTCGTCGGACAGGAGGGCCTCGAGCGGGTCTTCGAGGTCCTGCGCGCCCCGTATACCGAAGAGCCGACCAACTGGTCGCGCAGGTACAAGGCCAATCTCGAGAAGCTCGCCTCCGGCGACGTGAACAAGGTCGCCGAGGTTGTCCGTGATCTGTGGCGTCGTGATCGCGAGCGCGGCCTGTCGGCCGGCGAGAAGCGCATGCTCGCGAAGGCCAGGCAGATCCTTGTCAGCGAGCTCGCGCTCGCTGAGAAGACCAACGAGGACAAGGCCGAGACTCTGCTCGACGAGATCCTCGCCAGCTGACGCCGTCTACGGCCCGGACCGCCGATGGACGTTCGGATGCCGCAAGTCGGCGTCGGAGTCGATGTGCACCCGTTCGGTGCTGGGCGGGAGCTGTACCTGGCCGGCCTGAACTGGCCAGGTCAGCAGGGCCTGGCAGGTCACTCGGACGGCGATGTCGCAGCACACGCGATTTGCGATGCGCTGCTGTCAGCCTCCGGGCTCGGCGACCTCGGCAGCCAGTTCGGGACATCTGAACCGCGCTGGGCAGGCGCCAGCGGCGCGGCCTTGCTGGGGCGGACCAGGGAACTTCTCGATCAGGCCGGCTACGAGATCGGCAACGTCGCCGTGCAGATCATCGGGAACCGGCCGCGGCTGGCAGCGCGCAGGGATGAGGCTCAGGCCGCGCTCTCCGCGGCGCTGGGCGGCGCCCTCGTGCGTGTGTCGGCTACCTCCACCGACGGCCTGGGGCTGACCGGCCGGGGCGAGGGCCTGGCCGCCATTGCCACCGCGCTCGTCGCTCCGGTGACTTCTGTCAGGCCGGTCAGTCCTCCGGCGGGATAGGGGAACTGCGCGGGCGCCGCAGCGCGGGCGGCTCGCCCGGATCGTTGTCCTCCGCTACGGGCGCCGGGTTCAGCTCGCTCGCTGAGGCCGGATCCTTGGGGCCCGGCTCACCTGAAGCGGATCCGAGCTCTTCCTGATCCTTGATGGGGCGCGGGTTGGTATGCTCCCCGCGCTCGTGCGCCTGGGCCGAGGCCGCCGGCGGCGGTCCAACCGGCGGCATGAATGGCCTGTGCGGCTCCTCGACCGGGCTGGCAGGTGCCGGCTCGGCGGATTGCATGGGGATCCTGGCGCGAAGCTGCATATCGGCCAGGCGCGCGGCTAGCCCGGTCTGGGCGAGCGGGATCGGGATTGTGCGCCGGGGAGCGGTCTGCGGCCCGGGCCCACCGGAGAGTTCTGTCATGGCAGGTTCCGCGAGGCGAGGTTCGGCCGCTGCGGCCATGTCCATGATGCCGGCCACTCCCGGCGCCGCGGCCGCTTCCGCTCCGGCCTGCGGCTCGGACTCATCCGGCCGCTGGCCGGGCGTCGGGCCCGGACGCAGACGCCTGTTCCTGGCGTATCGCAGCAGCACCAGCAGCAGGCCGAAGCCGATCAGAACCAGCGCCCAGGGCACGACCGCGGCGACGATGGCGGCCGTGCGGCGCGGGATCGTGACCGCGGCCGCGTGCACCGCACCGCCGGCGGCCAGCCCGCCGAGCAGGACGAGCAGGCAGAGCCACGCGTAGACCCGGCTAGGCAGCCCGGCCCCGCGGAGCGCGAGGACCGAGCAGCCGGCGATAACGAGCAGGGCATCGAGGATCAGCGGGTACACCCTGACGAACCGGGAAGAGATCCCGGCCGCCATCGCCAGGTGCTCGATGCTCGAGTAAGACAGCGCGCAGGCCGCTGCGGTCAGCGCGGCCAGGCCGGCGGCGACGGCGATGAGCGCCAGCAGCCGCAGCGGGCCTGCACGGTTATCGCTGTTCCTGGCCACGCCATTCCCTCCTGCTTAACTCCCGCGGGCCGCGGCGGCAACCCGCGGCCTATAGTCGGGGAAGATAGACGAGAACCGGCCCCGCAGCTAATCCATGCGGCGGCGAGGGCGTGTTTCGGCCAATTACCCGGCCAGCGCAGAGTAACCCGCGATCGGCCGATGGGCTAGTGACCTGCGGATTCGCGCCACGCACAGCGATCACGGCGGCAAGGGCAAGGGAGACGAAATGCCTTACTACCGGGTATCCGGGGAGATCCCGAGAAAGCGTCACACCCGCTTCCCGCGGCCAGGCGGCGGCTGGTACGCGGAGGAACTCATGGGCGAGGAAGGCTTCTCCTCCGATTCGTCCCTGCTGTACCACGCCCATCCGCCGACCGCCATCGTCAAGAGCGAGGCGCTGCCCGACGTGTCAGGCGAGGCGGTCCTGGCGGCCAATCATCCGCTGTTGCCCAGGCACTACCGCACCCAAGACCTCGCCAGGCGGTGGCGATCTCGTCCTCGGCAGGCAGGTCCTGATGGGTAATGACGACGTCCGGATCTCCTTCGTCACCGCCGACGCCGGCTCCGAGCTCTACCGGAACTCGACCGGCGACGAGGCCGTCTACGTTCAGTCGGGCTCGGTGCGATTCGAGTCGGTGTACGGGGCGATCGACGCCGCGGCCGGCGACTACGTCGTGGTGCCGCGCGGCACGATCCACCGTTGGCTGCCCGGGGCCGGCGTGGCCGCGAGCGAGCCCGTGACGGCCCTGGTCATCGAGGCCCGCGGGCACATCAGGCCGCCGAGACGCTACCTATCGCAGGCCGGCCAGTTCCTCGAGCACGCGCCGTACTGCGAGCGCGACCTGCGCGGGGCAGCGGGACCGCTGCTCGCCGAGGGCGAGGACGTGCCCGTGATCGTACGCAACCGCAGCGGGCTGACCAGGCTCACCTATGCGTATCACCCGTTCGACGTGGTTGGCTGGGACGGCTGCCTGTATCCGTACGCCTTCAACATCGCCGACTTCGAGCCGATCGTGAAGCGGACGCACGCGCCGCCGCCGGTGCACCAGACGTTCGAGGGACCCAGCTTTGTCATCTGCTCCTTCTGCCCCGCCCGCTGGACTTCGATCCGCTGTCGGTGCCGATCCCCTATAACCATCACAACGTGGACTCCGACGAAATGATGTTCTACGTCGGCGGCGACTACTCGGCGCGCAAAGGCTCAGGGGTCGGGATCGGATCGGTCACGCTGCATCCGTCCGGTTTCACGCACGGGCCGACGCCCGGCGCGGTCGAGGCGGTGATCCGCGCCATGGAGGCCGGGCACACGACGACGGACGAGACCGCGGTCATGATCGACACGTTCCGGCCGCTGCTGCTGGGCGCGGAGGCGGCCGTCGCCGAGGATCCCGAGTACGCGTGGTCCTGGGCTCGTGCCGAGCGTGGCTGACATCCTTGCCGTGCTGACATCCTTGCCGGGCTGACATCATGGCGGGCATGACCGAGCCCGCTCAGCGAGTGCCATTGCCCGAGCGCGCGGCGGCGCTCTTCGACGGACCGCACCACGTCACCGTGACGACGCTCGACCCGGACGGCAGTCCGCAGTCGAGCCTGGTCTGGGCCAAGGCGGACGGCGACGAGGTGCTGTTCTCCACGATCAAGGGCCGCCGCAAATACGCGAACCTGACCAGGGACCCGAGGATCAGCGCTCTCGTCTATGACGCAGCCGATCCGTACACCTATGCCGAGGTCAGGGGAACCGTCACGATCAGCGAGGATCCGCACGCCGAACTGATCAACGAACTGGCGCTCAAGTACACCGGCGCGCCGTTCGGCGAGCGGCCCGGAGAACAGCGCGTGATCGTCAGGATCAGGCCGCGCCGGGTCGTCGTGTACCTGGACTGACCTCGCCAGGACCTGAGCGTGTTCACGCCGGACCAGCGCCGCCCGGTGATCCCGTAGCCTTGACGGATGACGCTTCGCCTGCACGACACCGCGACGCGCGCCGTGCGCGAGTTCCTGCCCGCCGCGCCGGGGAAGGCCGGCCTGTACCTGTGCGGAGCGACCGTCCAGGCCCCGCCGCACATCGGGCACATCCGCTCGGGGGTTAGCTTCGACGTCCTGGTGCGCTGGCTGAAGGTGAGCGGCTACGAGGTGGCGTTCTGCCGGAATGTCACCGACATCGACGACAAGATCCTCGCCGTGGCGGCGGCCGGCGGCAGTCAGTGGTGGGCGGTCGCCGAGCGTAACCAGCGCGCGTTCAGCCGTGCCTACGACGTGCTCGGCTGCCTGCCGCCCGATGTCGAGCCCCGCGCGACGGGCCATGTGCCCGAGATGATCACGCTGATGCGGCGGCTGATCGACTCCGGCCATGCTTACGCCGCGGGCGGCGACGTGTACTTCGACGTCTCCTCCTACGGCGCGTACGGCGCGCTGTCCGGGCAGCGGCCGGAGCACATGCGGGCGGCGGAGGACACCGAGGGGGAGAGCGCCAAAGCAGACCCGCGCGACTTCGCGCTGTGGAAGGGGCACAAGCCGGGCGAGCCCTGCTGGGAGACGCCCTGGGGGCCAGGCCGGCCTGGCTGGCACCTGGAGTGCTCGGCGATGGCGACCAAGTACCTCGGCGAGACGTTCGACATCCACGCGGGCGGGATCGACCTGCTGTTCCCCCATCACGAGAACGAGCAGGCGCAGTCCCGCGCGGCCGGCGACAGATTCGCGCGGTACTGGCTGCACAACGGGCTGGTCAGGCTTGGCGGGGAGAAGATGAGCAAGTCGCTGGGCAACTCGCTGCTGGTCGCGAACATGGTGACCGCGGTGCGGCCGGCCGAGTTGCGTTATTACCTCGGCCAGGCGCACTACCGGTCGGACATCGAGTACTCGCCAGAAGCGCTGGCCGAGGCGGCCGCCGCCTACCGGCGGATCGAGGGGTTCGTCACCCGGGCCGCCGAGACTGCGGCGGTTGGCGCGGTGGCGGGCGGCGTGCCGCCGGCCGTGCAGGACGCGGCGGAGGCCTTGCCGGGCGCGGCGGCTGGTCTGCCGCTCGCGAGCAGCCTGCCCGCCGCGTTCGCCGCCGCGCTGGACGACGATCTGGCGGTCCCGCAGGCACTGGCCGTGGTGCACGAGAGCGTGACGGAGGGCAACACTGCCCTGGCGGCCGGAGACCAGGCGGGCGCGGCCAAGCAGGCAGAATCGGTCCGGGCGATGCTTGCCGTGCTCGGCCTCGACCCGCTGTCCGCCCCGTGGACAACCGGCGCGGACACGGGACTGCGCGAGGTCGTGGATGCGCTGGTCGGCGTGGCGCTCGCGCAGCGGCAGGCCGCGCGGGCACGCAAGGATTACGCTGCGGCCGATTCGATCAGGAACGAACTTCAGGCCGCGGGCGTCGTGGTCGAGGACACTGCGGCTGGGCCGCGCTGGGAGCTAGCCCGATGAGCGGTGCAGGCAAGGGGCGGGGCGCGCCCAAGCCAGGATCAAGCAGCAAGACCAAGTCGGGCCGCCCGCGTCCTGGCACCGGCGGGTACGGCCGCCGCAAGCTGGAGGGCAAGGGGCCGACGCCCGCCGCCGAGTCCCGGCCAGGTCACCCCGCGCAGCGCCGGGCGGCTGCGGCCGCCGCGCGCGCCAAGGCAGACAGCCAGGTCAAGCCGACGCCAGCAGGTTCGGGCGGGCCGCCCAGGCGGGGCGGGGAGGCTGCAGCGACGAGGCCGGCCTCCGATCGCGGATCCCGCGGTGGGAGCCGTTATGCCAGTCAGGGCAGGGGAACCGGAGGCGCGGCCGAGATCGTCGCGGGACGGAACGCCGTGCTCGAATCGCTGCGGGCCAGGGTCCCTGCGCTGGCGCTGCATGTCGGGCCGCGCCTGGACCCCGACGAGCGGATCGGCGAGGCGGTCAAGCTGGCCGCCGACCACGGGGTGCCGGTGGTCGAGGCCGGGCGGTCCGAGCTCGACCGGCTCACCGGCGGCGCGATCCACCAGGGCCTGGCGCTGCGGATCAGGCCGTATGCCTACGCCCACCCTGACGAGCTGATCAAGGACCAGGCGCTGCCGCTCGTCGTGGCTCTCGACGGCATCACCGATCCCAGGAACCTGGGCGCGGTAATCCGCTCGGTGGCCGCGTTCGGCGGGAGCGGCGTGCTGATCCCAGTGCGCCGGTCGGCTGGCGTGACCGCGGGTGCATGGAAGGCGTCGGCAGGCGCGCTCGCGCGGGTGCCCGTCGCGCAGGCGCCGAACCTGAGCAGGACGCTGGCCGCCTACGCCGACGCGGGCCTGTTCCTGGTCGGCCTCGACGGGGACGCGGAGGATGACATCGGCGGGCTCGCGCTCGCGGACGGCCCGCTCGTCCTGGTGATCGGCTCAGAGGGCAAGGGGCTATCCAGGCTGGTCGCTCAGCAGTGCGACGCGGTCGTTCGGATTCCGATCACCGGCGCCGAGTCGCTCAACGCCGGGGTCGCCGCCGGCATCGCGCTGTACGAGGTCGGCAGGCTGCGGGGCACGCACGGGACCGGCCGCGGCCAGTGAAGCCAGCCGCTGTGCGCCGGGGAGGCGACTGATCGGCATCGGCGCGATGCCAGCCGCGTACTCGTCATCCTCGTGCTGGCCGGCATCGAGTTCGGGCAGCGCCCCGACGGCCCCCGCGATCAGCGGGTCAGGCTTTCCGACGACGGCGTGGTCCTTGTCCTCATAGTCAAGCAGCGACAAGACGTAACGCATCGCCTCCAGCCTGGCGCGCTTCTTGTCGTTGCTCTTGATCACGGTCCACGGCGCCGCTGGCACGTCGGTGTGGCGGAACATGGCTTCCTTGGCGCGGGTGTACTCGTGCCACTTGTCCAGCGCCGCGAGATCGATCGCGCTCAGCTTCCAGCGCTTGACCGGGTCATCCTGCCTGCTGATGAAGCGCTTGAGCTGCTCGGCCCTCGTCACCGAGAACCACAGCTTGATGACCGCGATGCCCTCGCCGGCCAGCAGCCCCTCGAACTCTGGGGCATCACGGAGAAACCTGGCGTACTCCTCGGGCTCGCAGAAACCCATCACCTGCTCGACGCCCGCCCGGTTGTACCAGGACCGGTCGAACAGCACGATCTCGCCGGCGTTCGGCAGGTGCGGCACATACCGGCGCAGGTAGTTGTCGCCCTGCTCGTGCTCCGCGGGCTTGTCGAGGGCGACGACCCGCGCGCCGCGCGGATTCAGGTTCTCGGCGAAACGCCGGATCGTGCCGCCCTTGCCGGCGGCGTCCCTGCCCTCGAAGATGATCAGGACCCGGCCGCCCGATGCCTTGACCGAGCGCTGCAGCTTGAGCAACTCGATCTGGAGCATGCGCTTGGCTGACTCGTATGCGTTCCTGCGCAGGCGCTCGGCGTACGGGTAGTTCTCGCGCCACGCCTCGACCCGGCGGCCGTCCGCGTCGACCAGGACGCCCCGTCCGTTCTTCCGCCGCTCGATACTGAGGCCGAGCTCAGCTGCGAGCCGGCCGAGCAGTGCGCAGATGGCCTCAGCCTCTGGCAGCTGGTCTGCGGCTACCGCGGTCACGGCCCTCCCCGGGAATTTCATCGGTTCCGAAGGCTCCGCAGCCTCATGCCCAGAGCCTGGTCAGATATGCCGTCCGGTTGGCTTCGTCCGAATAGCCAGCCCGCCCGGCGTTCCTTGTTGCCCCGGGTCAGGAGACCGAAGGGAACGCGAAGTTGAACAACGGACGAATAGATACCCACGCGAATCGGTAGCACACCTGGGCCCGGCCACCTGGCATCGGAGCGATGCTTGCGCGGCGTCGATGCCGGTTAAATCCGGCTTACTGAATCTCGGTAACGAGACAACCTTAAGCCTCCGATAAACGTCCAGAAGCTGGAATAGTTACCATGCTCTGCCTGCCTGGCGACCGGGGCGTCCGGCGGCCGCGAGTATGGGTAGATAACTGATACCAGCGAGCGTGCCGCGCACGCACCGAAACGGAGCAGAACGATGGTGCACGGATCACGTCGGTGGCTCATCGGCCTCGGGGCGGTCGCCGCGGCGGGGAGTTGCGTTCTGGGCCAGGCGGGAGCGGCGAGCGCGGCGACGGCCAGCGGAACACTCACCATCGGCAGCCATGGTCCTGCGGTAAAGGCGCTGCAGCAGCGGCTGACCGCCCTGCACTACTACCTGGGCAAGGTCGACGGGAAGTTCGGCTGGAACACGATGGAGGCGGTCTGGGCGTTCAAGGAGGTCCAGTGGGGCAAGCGCACCCCGCCGAACCCCGACATCGTCGGCCCGACGATGCAAGGCCAGCTCAGGCACCCGAAGCTGCCCAGGGCAAATAAGCCGCACGGCGGTGCCTGGCGCGTCGAGGTGAACAAGAACCTCGAGATCCTCGTCGTCTACAAGCACGGCAAGATCACGCTGATCAGCCACGTCTCCACCGCCGCCTACAGCAGGCCCGACGGCACCGGCTGGGTCACCCCGAACGGCCACTACCATGCGCTGGAGTATCTCGCCGGCGCGGTTCCCGACTCGTCCTTCGGCGGCTATCTGTACAACCCGGTGTTCTTCATCGGCCGCAGTTACGCGATCCACGGCATGCCGAATCCGACGTCCACCTTCGGCTATGACGGCGTGCCGCTGAACCCGGCGTCGCATGGTTGCGTCCGGGTGCCGATGGACGTCTCGGTGGTCTTCCACAACTACGTCCGGACGAGCTCACCCGCGGTACCCCGATCTACGTTTTCGGCCGCAACGACTAGCAACAGGGAAGCACGACCATGGAGCACACAGCACGGCGATGGCTGGCCGGCCTGGGCAGCGCGGCAGCGGCCGGGTCACTGGTACTCGGTCAGGCGAGCACCGCCTTCGGGGTGACCGGCAGTCCGTCGGCGGCCGCCGCGGCGCACCGTACCGTGCCGGGGGCGGTCTACCATGCCGCGGGTAGGACGTTGAAGTGGGGTATGCGCGGACCCGCCGTGATGGCGCTCCAGCACCGGCTGCACTACCTGCATTACTGCGTCGGCAAGATCGACGGCTACTTCGGCTGGGACCTCCAGGAGGCCGTCTGGGCCTTCAAGGAGGTCCAGACCGGCAAGATCGCCCCGGCCCATCCGAACCGGGTGGACGCGAGGATGCAGCACGCGCTGATGCATCCGCAGGCGGCCCCGGGTGCTGTTCCCCCACGGCGGCTCGCTGCGGATCGAGATCAACAAGAAGATCGAGGTGCTTGTCCTGTACGAGCACGGCAAGCAGAGCCTGATCAGCCACGTGTCCACGGCATCCTGGCGGCGACCGGACGGCGTGGGCTGGTTCACGCCTGGCGGGTTCCACCGGGCGATCCATTACATCCCTGGCAAGGTCGCGGACAACAGCTTCGGCTCGAGCTACATGTACTGGCCTGTCTTCTTCATCGGCTACACCTACGCCGTGCACGGCTTCCCGAACCCGAAGTGGGGTAACCGGTTCTACGGCGTGCCGCTCAAGCCGGCGTCGCATGGCTGCGTGCGGATTCCGCTTGACCTGTCGAAGGTACTGCACAGGCACCTGCGCATCGGGACGTACGGCACGCCGATCTGGATCTACCCGGTGACCGGCCCGGCCAGCCTTCCCGGGTCGCACATCAGGTGGCTGCGGCCCGGCCATCAGGACGGCTGAGGACGGGGCAGCGCTGCCGTCGGACCGCCGTCCCGCTAGAATATCCTGCGCAGTTGTAGGAATTTATCCTGGTAGCAGGCCGTGCTGAGGTTGGGGTGGGGCAGGATGCGACGGTTCATCGCGGCGGCCGGTGCTGCGGTTGTGTATCGGCGGCCTGGCTGCGTGCGGCAGTTCGGGCGGTAACGGCAGTTCGGGGTCGACGCCGAGCGCCTCCGCCGCGAACTGCACCAAGTCGGGGATCAAGCATCTGCTGCACACGCCGGGCAAGCTGACGGTCGCGACCGACAACCCGGTCTACCCGCCGTGGTTCGTGAAGAACACCCCGACCAACGGCAAGGGCTACGAGAGCGCGGTCGCCTACGCGATCGGTCCAAGCTCGGCTTCAGCAAGTCCCAGGTGACCTGGGTGCACGAGCCGTTCACCAGTTCCTACGCACCAGGGCCCAAGGCGTTCGACTTCGACATCAACGAGGTCTCCGTCACCCCGCAGCGGGCACAGGCCGTCACGTTCTCGAACAGCTACTACCCGGTGCAGCAGGCGATCGTGGCGCGCGAGGGCACGCCGATCGTCACCAAGCACTCGCCGGCGCAGCTGAAGACCTACCTGTACGGCGACCAGATCGGGACGACCGGCCTGACGTACATCAGCACGAACATCCAGCCGACCAAGCAGCCGAAGGTCTTCGACCAACTGGCGCAGGCCTCGGCGGCGCTCGAGGCCGGCCGGATCGACGCGCTCATCACCGACACGCCGACCGCGCAGTTCATGGCCTCCGTGCAGCTCAAGCACGCGGTGCTAGTCGCCCAGTTCCCGACCGTCGGCGAGCATTACGGCCTGGTCTTCGCCAAGGGCAACACGCTGGTGTCGTGCGTGAACAAGGCCATCGCCGAGCATGCAGTCGGACGGCACCCTGGCCGCGCTGCAGAAGCAGTACCTGGGCATCTACCTGCATTTCCCGACCATCAAGCCGTGAGGTCCTGACAGAAGAGCGGCGGGCGCGGGTCCGCTAGGGGCGCATGGACGCAAACACTCCGGTGTCGCCGGGTCAGCCAGCGGGCTCGTTCGCCGCGACGGGCCGCGGGCCGCGGCTGTTCTCCGGCGGCGGCAAGAAGGCCACCGTCGTCTCCTCGATCAGCACGATCGTGGTGCTCGGCATCCTGGTCGCCATCTTCCTGCTGGCGCCCGGCGCCCGGGCGTTCGAGCACGCGTTCTTCAGCCCCACCGACATGTGGCAGTCGTTCATCGGCAATCCGAAGCAGGGCTACTACTCGGTCGGCGCGGCGATCTGGCTCAACATCAGGATGTTCCTCGTCGCCGAGGTCCTGATCCTGGCGCTGGCGCTGCTCGTCGCGCTGATCAGGCAGTCGGTCAGCCCGGCGCTGTTCCCGATCAGGATCCTGACCACCGCGTACGTGGACTTCTTCCGCGGCGTTCCGCTGATCCTCGTCATCTTCGCGCTCGGGCTTGGCGTGCCCGCGCTGGGCCTGCCGTTCGTCTCCACCCAGCCGGACGCGGTCTACGGCGTCGCCGCCCTCGTGCTGTCCTACTCCGCGTACGTGTCCGAGGTCTACCGGGCCGGGCTGAACTCGGTCCACCAGAGCCAGGTCGCCGCGGCCCGGTCGCTCGGCCTGTCGCAGGGCACGGCGCTGCGCTACGTGGTGCTGCCGCAGGCGGTGCGGAACATCATCCCGCCGCTGCTCAACGACTTCATCAGCCTGCAGAAGGACACGGCGCTGGTCGGCACGCTCGGCGTGATCGAGGCGAACAAGGCCGCCGACATCTACAGCGAGACGGTGTTCAACTTCTCCAGCTTCACGGTCGCCGCGATCTTGTTCCTGATCCTGACCATTCCGCTGGCCAGGTTCACCGACCGGCTGATCGAGCGCGACCGCAGCCGCCGCCTCGCGGGGGGAACCCGGTGAGCGGCGGGGCGATCAGGATCGAGAACCTGCACAAGTCGTTCGGCGCCAACGAGGTGCTGCGCGGCATCAGCCTGTCGGTGGACTCGCACGAGGTGATCTGCCTGATCGGCGCGTCGGGCTCGGGCAAGTCCACGCTGCTGCGGTGCATCAACCTGCTCGAGCCGATCGACTCCGGCCGGATCAGCCTGTTCGGCCAGGAGGTCACCGGGCCGAGGATCGACGCCAACCTGGTCAGGCGGCAGATCGGCATCGTATTCCAGTCGTTCAACCTGTTCCCGCACATGACCGTGCTGCGGAACGTCACGCTCGCGCCGACGAAGGTGCTCAAGACCCCGCCCGCCCAGGCCGCCGAGGAGGCGCGCGCGCTGCTCGGCCGGTTCGGCCTGAGCGACAAATGCGACGACTATCCCGACCGGCTCTCCGGCGGCCAGCAGCAGCGCGTGGCGATCGTCCGGGCGCTGGCCATGCAGCCGCAGATCATGCTGCTCGACGAGGTGACCAGCGCGCTCGACCCGGAACTGGTCGCCGAGGTTCTCGAGGTGATCGCCGAGCTGGCGACCGGCGGGATGACCATGCTGATCGCCACACACGAGATGGGGTTCGCGCGCGACATCGCGAGCCGGGTGTGCTTCCTGGAGGAAGGCACGATCATCGAGGACGCGCCGCCCGCCGAGCTGTTCGCCAGGCCGAAGGACGAGCGGACCAGCCGATTCCTGCGCCGCATCGTCGAGGCCAAGCGCCTCTGACGACCCCGACGACCCGGCAGCCCTCCCGCTGCCGGTTCTGGCTCGCTATAGTCGCGAAAGATTCACTATTGGTGCAGATACTGTCTTAGGAGGATTACTCGTGTTCAGTTCTCCCCGAAGATTGATCGCGGCGCTAGCGCCCGTGCTGCTGCTATCCGGGGTGGCCGCTGCCGCTCCCGCCTCCGCTGCGACGGCGCGCACTGCCTGCCCGGCCGCCATCGTCGCCGGAGACAACGTGCTCTGCGGCTCGCTGGCCGACGGCGCGACCTACCTGATCGAGGTTCCCGCGCACTGGAACCGCACCGTGTTCCTGTACAGCCACGGTTACGTGGTCCCGGGCGGGAACAACCCCGCGCAGGACGTCGGCGATCCCGCTACCGGCGGCTGGCTGCTCACCCACGGCTTCGCGCTGGCCGGCTCGTCGTACTCGAGCACTGGCTGGGCGATCGCGCAGGCGCTGCCCGACCAGATCGCCACGCTGAAGGTGTTCCAGGCGCAGGTCGGCAGGCCCCGGCGAACGATCGCCTGGGGGCACTCACTCGGCGGTATCATCACCGCCGGGCTGATCCAGCGCTACCCGCACCGCTTCAGCGCCGCGCTGCCGATGTGCGGAGTGCTGGCAGGCGGTGTCGCCACCTGGAACACCGCGCTCGACGCCGCCTTCGCGTTCCAGCAGTTGATCGACCCGGCGGTACAGGTCACCGGCATCGCGAACCCGTCGGCGAACCTCCAGGGCGCGGAGGCCGCGGCCGCTGCCGCCCAGGCGACCGCGCAGGGCAGGGCGCGGCTGGCGCTGGCCGCCGCGTTCGGCGACACGCCTGGCTGGTTCACGCCGCTGTCACCCGAGCCCGCGGCCACCGACTACGCCAGCCAGGAGGCGAACCAGTACAAGTGGGACGCCAACGTGGACTTCCCGTTCGCCTTCGCGTTCCGGTTTGAGCTCGAGGCGCGCGCGGGCGGCAACCCGTCCTGGAACACCGGCGTCGACTATTTCCGTCAGCTCGCCAAGTCGGCCAACTTGCAGCGAGGTACGCGCGCTGTACCGGGCCGCCGGGCTCAGCCTGCGCGCCGACCTGCGGACGCTGAACAAGGCGACCAGGATCGCGGCCGATCCGGCCGCGGTCAGGTACCTGGCAAGCAACATCAGCTTCACGGGCCGGATCAACATCCCCGTGCTGACCCTGCACACCACCGGCGACGGGCTGGTCATCCCGCAGAACGAGCAGGCCTACGCCAGCGCGGTCAGCAGGGCCGGCCGGTCGTTCCTGCTTCGCCAGCTGTACGTGGCCAGAGCTGGCCACTGCGCCTTCACCCCCGCCGAGACGATCACGTCGGTCAGGATCTTGCTGCACCGGCTGCGGAGCGGACAGTGGAACGACGCGGCGCTGGCTCCGGCCAGGACGAACGCGGCGGCGGCGGCGCTCGGCCCGAACTACAACATCTTCGTCAGCGGCGGTAACGTCGTGCCGGTCGCTCCGGCCTTCACCGCCTTCCAGCCATCGCTTTACCCGCGCCCGTTCAACCTGGGCTTCTTGCCGCGCGCCTAACGCTCGGCAGCAACCTGGCTTGGCCTTGACCAGTCGGCCTCGCTCATTCGGGAGCGAACCGCTGGCTTGTCGTGCCTCTGCCTGCGGAGGCGAGTGCGATCGATGAATGGACCATTCATCACTGTTTTTCCGGATGAAAGGTCCATTCATCGGGCATGGTCTCGGCCAAGCACGAACTCTTGTGTCCAGAGCAGCGCCGCCAGATCCGCGCACGAAGCCGGCGGAGGTGATCGCACCGATCAGGGGCCGCGCTCGGCAATCGGCGCGGTCAGCTCGCCGGGTCGATAAGGACCGTCGCGGCGCACTGACCGGCTGGCAAGACGGGCGCCCCGGTGTCGCCTGAACGGCTGCCAACACGAGCGCCCCGGTGTCGCCTGAACGGCAGCCGGGCGCCCGCGTTGCTGTCCGCGGAGGCTGGCGGTTAGGCGCCGCGCTTGAGCGGGCCGAGCTTGAGCAGCCGCCACCAGGTCAGGGCCGAGTAGAACAGCATCAGCACCACCATCGCGCCGATGTCGAGCAGCCACGCGTTCGAGGTGTGATTCCACAGCGGGTCGGGGGTTGAGCCCTGCGGCGAGATGGCGTTGAGGTCGACCGAGGAGGCGCTGGCCGCGAATCCCCAGCGGGACGGCGTGAACCAGGCGACCTGCTCGAGTCCCGCGGTGCCGTGGATCGCGAAGATGCCGCCGGTGGTCACCACCTGGATCATCACCAGCAGGAAGACCAGCGGCATCGCGCGCTCCGCCGTGCTGACCATCGAGGATACGAACAGTCCGATGACCATGGACACCACGGCGACCAGCGCGATCGCGATCGCGATCTCCAAGATGGCCATCGGGAGGACCGAGCCGCTCGGCCCGAACTTCTTGCCGGCCAGGCCGATGGCGACAAGCAGGATCGCCTGGAACCCGCTGATCACGCCCAGCACGATCACCTTGGACACGAGGTAGGCCCCCGCGGACAGGCCGGTGCCCCGTTCTCGGGCATAGATCGGCCGCTCTTTGACGATTTCCCTGATGGCGTTCAGGGCGCCAGAGAAGCACGCGCACAGGACAAGGATCAGCAGCGCCGATTGCGCACCGCTGTTATTAGGCCCGACGAAGCCGCCGTTGGGCAACGGGAACGCTCTGACGAGCACCCCGAGGCCCAACACCACCCCTACGAGAAGGTAAAGGAACCCGCGGTCCGAGGCGATGACGGCCGCATACCGGCGGGTCAGCGTGGACATCTGGGCGAACCGGTTGCTGGTCTTCGGCGCTGCGGCCTGGGGGCGCGGCGCGCGCTGCTGAATCGCCCCGGCGTCCTCCATGCCGGAGGCGATGTACTGGTGGTAGTAGACCGAGTTGCGGAACTCCGCGGCCCAGTCCCGGTTCGGCTGCGCCTCGAACGCCTGGAACACCTCGGCCCAGCCTGGCTGGTTGAAATGCTTGAGGCCGTCCCTGGGGTCACCGAAGAACGCGATCTTGCCGCCGGGCACGAGGACGAGCAGCCGGTCGCACAGGTTCAGGTTGGCGACCGAGTGCGTGACGACGATGACGGTGCGGCCGTCGTGCGCCAGCTCGGCCATCTGCTCCATCACCGACTTGTCCAGGCCGGGGTCCAGGCCGGAGGTCGGCTCGTCGAGGAACAGCAGTGACGGCTTGGTGAGCAGCTCGAGCGCGACGTTCACGCGCTTTTGCTGGCCGCCGGACATGGCGGCGGTCTTGGTCTCGGCGTGCCTGGTCAGCGCCAGTTCTTCGAGTACCTCGTCGATCCTGTGAGTGCGCTCTGCCTTGCTCGTGTCCCGCGGGAACCGCAGTTCGGCGGCATAACCGAGCCCGCGCCTGGCGGTCAGCTGCGTGTGCAGGATGTTCTCCTGGGGAACGAGCCCGATCCGGTGCCTGAGCTGCGCGTAGTTCATGTACAGGTCGCGGCCGTCGTAGAGAACCTGGCCCTGGGTGGCAGGCGCGGTCCCGGTCAGCGCGCCGAGCAGGGTCGACTTGCCGGCGCCGCTCGGCCCGATCACGCCCATGAAGCAGCGCTCGCCGAGCGGGAAGCTCACATGGTCGAGCAGTACCCGCCCGCTCGGCAAGCGTGACTGTCAGGTCCTTGGCGATGAACGAGACCTCGCCGGTGTCGAGGAATTCCTGCAGTTCCTCGCCCACGAGCTTGTAGTTGGCGGGGCCGATGCTGATGACGTCCCGCTCGGTGACCGGCGCCGAGCCGACCCGCTGGCCGTTGACGAACGTCCCGTTGTGGCTGCCGAGGTCGACGATGTTGAACCCGCCGCGCGGGTCCCTGCGCAGTTCCGCGTGGTAGCGGGAGACGCTGAGGTCGGCGACCACGACCTGGTTGTCGGCGGCGCGGCCGATCCGCAGCAGTGCGGTGGGCAGGCGCAGCACCTGGCTCGGCATCCGCTCCATGCTCGGGCGCGGCGCGGGCACGGCCGGGCCGTTGGGAGCGCCCACAGCGGCTCCCGCTCCTGGCCCGTAGCCGCCGCCTGGTGCGCCGCCGCCGTACCCGCCGCCCGGTGCGCCTGCCGTAGCCGCCGCCTGGCGCGCCGCCACCTGGTGCACCGCCGTACCCGCCACCCGGTGCACCACCGGCGTAGCCGCCGCCCGCGACGTCGGCCCGCAGCTTGTTGACGGCCGGGTTGGGCGGCGCGGCGGGTGCGTCCGCGAACCGCGTCGGCTGGCCGCGTCCGGCCTGGGCTCCCTCGGCCTGCCTGGCCGGCGCGGAGACGGAGCACGACATGGCCGGGCCGTCGTCTGGGTGCCCAAGCCGGACGGCGCACGAGCCTGCTATCGGGACACGCTGCACCCGGTTCCGGTCCTGGAAGGTTCCGTTGGTCGACCCGACGTCCTCGAGCAGCCAGCCGCTCCCGTCCTGCCGGAGTACGGCATGCCGCCATGACACCCTGGAGTCGTTGACGACGATGTCGGACTGCGGGTCCCTGCCGATGTAATAACTGCGGCCGGCGGACAGCGAGCGCTCGCCGTCTGGCGTGCGCACAAGCAGCACGGAACCAGCGGGCGCGTGGGCGGACTCAGGCGTCATGAGGTAACTGTAGAGCCTATTTCGCGGGCCTGGATACCGCTATGGGTACCCCGTTTAGCTGCGGTGTTCCCCGCCAGCGGACATCAGTAGACGGCAGATCGGCGGCCGTGGACACCGGTTCTGCGCGGCGCGAGAGAACGGTTATATCGGAAACATCCGCACTGAGCCCGTCCGTTATAGATAATTTTTAACAGATTAATCCGCTCAACTAGCGTCAACGGGTCTGCCGGGCGGTGCGTGGTGTATTCAGGGGGAGCGAGCTGGGTACCGCTTCCGGCCGGTCTGGGGGCCGCGAATCGAGGCCCGTGGCGGCGCCGTCGAACCAAGGCGCCGTCCTCGGACGTACGAGTATGTGGAAAGCTGAAACCCCTAGAGCTTCTGTCGGGCGCGCAGGTTGCGGCGGACAAGGTCAAACCGGATACTTGGAACGCCTATCTTGACTGCCGTGCCAGTACTATCAGCTTCCATGACATTGCCGGTCGAATATGGAAATCATGTTGCGACGGTTCGGGAAGATCGGCAGAGATAGCAAGCGCTGGGGAGGGCCAGGGTGAGCGAGGGGAATACCGTCGTGCCGGGTGGCTTCGGGCCCGGCTCGCGAATCGCCGGTTATCTGCTCGAGGAGCAGATCGGCCAAGGCGGCATGGCGGTGGTATTCCGTGCCCACGACGAGCGACTCGACCGTACCGTGGCGCTCAAGATCCTCGCACCTGCGCTTGCGGCCGACGAGGCGTTCCGGCAGCGGTTCATCAGGGAGTCACGGGCCGCGGCGGCCGTGGACGATCCGCACATCATCCCGGTCTTCGAGGCCGGCGAGGCGCGGCGGCGTGCTGTTCATCGCGATGCGGTTCGTGCGCGGCGGTGACGTCAGGTCGCTGGTGGGACAGTTCGGCCCGCTGCCGCCTGGCCGCGTGGCGGAGATCACCTCGCAGGTGGCGTCGGCGCTCGACGCCGCGCACGGACGGGGCCTGGTGCACCGTGACGTCAAGCCTGCCAACATGCTGCTGGACTCGAGTTCGGGGGCAGGCCGGCCCGATCACGTTTACCTGTCCGACTTCGGGCTGAGCAAGGGCTCGCTGCAGTCAAGCGGCCTGACGGGGACCGGCACGTTCCTCGGCACGCTCGACTACATCTCGCCCGAGCAGATCGAGGGTAAGCCGGTCGACGGCCGGGCCGACGAGTACGCGCTCGCGTGTGCGGCTTTCGAGTTGCTGACCGGAGTGCCGCCGTTCCAGCGCGACGAGGCCATGGCGGTGATGTACGCCCAGCTTTCCGAGCCGCCGCCGCCGGTCACCCTCCGCCGGCCCGACCTCACCCGTGCGGTCGACACGGTGTTCGCAAGGGCACTCGCCAAGGCCCCGGCCGACCGCTATCCCAACTGCCGCGAGTTCTCCGATGCGCTGCGCGAGGCATTCGGGATCAGGCCGTACGACTCTGGTCCCAACGTCGCGCCGAGCGGCGAGCACCCGCATACGCAGGTCGTCAGGCCCTCGGATGGCGGGCAGGGAGCAGGCGCCGCTGGTGGCTACCAGGGCGGCAGTTACCCAGGCGCCGGCCAGCAAGGCGGCGGCTTCCAGGGCGCTGGCCAGCAGGGCGGCGGCCAGCAGGGCGGCGGCTACCAGGGCGCTGGCCAGCAGGGCGGTTACCAGGGCGCCGGTTACTCGCCAGGCGGCGGCTACGCGGGCGGCGGTTATCCCAGCGGCCCTGGCGGTCAGGGCACCTATGGCGGACCGGGCCAGCAAGGTCAGGGCCAGCAAGGTCAGGGCCAGGGCGCAGGCGGTCCTGGTATGCCCAGCGGGCCGCCGGTGGGCGCGGGCGCCGGCGGCTACGGCGGGGCCGAGACCCAGGTCGCGGGCGGCGGCAGGCAGACTTCCCCGGATCTGACTGCGGCGCACTGGCAGGGTCCCGGCGGCGGCGGTTATGGCGACTACAGCACCGGTGGCGGTGGCGGTGGCGGCCGGCCCTGGTGGCGGTCGCCCGTGGCGCTGGTCGCCGTCCTCGTCGTCTTGATCGGCGGCGGCGCCGCCGCGTACTTCGTGGCGAACGGCAAGGGCGGCGGCACGACCGGCGGCGGCGGTCCTCCCCCGCATGTGACGTCCCTCACGGCCCCTGGTTGCAGCGACGCCACGGCGTCCTCGAAGCAACTGCCGGTGACGACCGGCGCCGCCGCGGTGCCGAGCGGGAACGGCAACCCGTTCGGAGTGGCGGCCAGCAAGGACGGCAAGGCCGTCTTCGTGACCACCGACAAGGCCCTATATATCTACCAGGTGGGTTCGGGCGGAACGCTGACCGCCCGTGGGTGGAGCTACCCGATCGGCGGCAGCCCGTCTGGCGGGGTGGCGACGAACGTCATCCTGACCAACGACGGCAAGTACCTGCTCGTCGCGGCGGACAACGGGATCCAGGTGCTGGATGCGATCGGCGCCGAGAACGGTGCGTCGAGCATCAACAAGGGCGTTCTCGCCGTGCCCGGCCAGTCTAAGGACCACCGTTCCATCACCGTGGCCGTGACCCCGGACGACAAGTTCGTGTTCGCCAGCCTGCAGTTCGCCGACCAGGTCGGCGTGTTCAACCTGGCCCAGTTCCTGAGCACCGGGGACCCCAGTTCCGCTTACATCGGCTCACTGAACGTCGGCACCCAGCCCGTGGGCCTGACCGTCTCGCCCGACGGCAAGACGCTCTACGCCACCGACTTCGTCGAGAACAACCCCGTCCCGGGGAAGCTGACCGTCATCGACGTGGCCAAGGCCACGACCAAGGGCCAGCAGAACGGGGCGATCATCGCGACCGCGCATGCCGGGTGCCAGCCGGCCCGCGTCGCGGTGACCTCGGACGGCAAGACGGTCTGGGTCACGAGCCGGCGGAGCAACTACGTGCTCGGCTACTCGGCGTCGACCCTGCTGACTAAGCCGAAAAAGGCGCTGATCGCCAAGGTCAAGGTCGGGCAGTGGCCGATCGGCATTCAGCTGGTCAATAGCGGGTCGCGCCTGGTGATCAGCGACAACAACGGAAACGATTCCTCGCCCACTTCCACGTCTAAGGCGCACAACCTGGCGGTGGTGGATCCTGGCGCCGCCCTGAACGGAAAGCCGGCCCTGATCGGCTACATCCCCAGCGGGGTGACGCCGCGCGACATGGCCGTCTCGCCGGACGGCAAGTACCTGTACGTGGTCAACCGGGACTCGGCTCAGGTCCAGGTCGTGAAACTCAGAACGCTCCCCTGACCTCTAGCTCGCCGGCCGGATCGCCGCCGGAGCGAACCAAGCCCAAGACCGGGAGGCGGTTGGCTTGTACCAGTACCAGGCACCGAAGCGCTCGGGTGGCCGCAAGGCGCTGATCTGGGTCATCTCGATCATCGTGCTGCTGGTGGCACTGGACTTCGGCGCGAAGATCTTCGCCGAGAGCCAGGCGGCCGCCCAGATCCAGAAGCAGGGCTTCCCGAAGAAGCCCAGCGTCTCCATCGCCGGCTTCCCGTTCCTCACCCAGGTCATCACGCGGAACTTCCACCAGATCACGATCAGCTCGTCGAACATCCCCGAGGGGCCGATCAAGATCACGAGCATGAACGTCGTCGCGCAGAACGTGAAGCTCAACTCGAACTTCCAGTCGGGCACCGCCGGCCCGCTGAACGGGACCGTGCTGATCAGCCTCGGCGAGATCGGCGGCTTCCTGTCGGCGGCCGGCCCGCTGGCCGGCTTCCTCGGCGGCGGATCCAGCGGCGGCCTGAAGATCGAGTCGGTCGGCAGCAGCGAGCTCAAGGGCAGCCTCAAGCTGGCGGGCGGCCTCGTGTCCTGGTCGGCGGTCTGGAAGGTCACCTCGGCCGGGCCGCACGAGATCAAGCTGCACCTGGTGAGCAGTAACGGCCTGCCCGGTGGCCTGGCGGGCAAGGCGGACAACATCACGGTGCCGCTGTCCATGCTGCCCGCCGGGCTCACGCTGACCGGCAAGGTCAACACGTCAGGCAAGGGCATCACCGCCCATGTCTTCGCCCAGAGCCTGTCGTTCGGCTAGCTTTGTGCGCCAGCTCAGCTACGTACGGCCTGGCCTGGTCGAGTGGCAGGACGCCGAGCCGCCCGATCTGACGGATCCGCGGGACGCCCTGGTCCGCCCGCTCGCCGTCGCGCGATGCGACCTGGACCTGGCGATGGCCGCGTTCGGGCTCTTCCCGGGTCCCTATCCCGTCGGGCACGAGACGGTGGCCGAGGTCGTCGCGGTGGGGGCGGACGTGTCTGGCTGGCGGCCAGGCGATCGCGCGCTGGTCCCGTTCCAGGTGTCGTGCGGGGGCTGCGCCGCGTGCCTGAGCGGCCGGTTCGCCGCCTGTCATCCGTACCGGGCACGAGCGGGTGCCGCGTTCGGATTCGGGTCATCGGGCGGCGGACATGGCGGTGCGGTCGCCGACCTGCTGCGCGTGCCGGCCGCTGATCACCTGCTCGTCCCGGCGCCAGGCCTGGCCCCGGCCGCAGCATGCACGCTGCCCGACAACGTCGTCGACGCGTACCGTTGCGTCGCGCCTGGCCTGGCCGCGACGCCGGGAGCCGACGTCCTTGTCGTCGGCGGGGCGGCGGCGTCGATCGGGCTGTACGCCGTCGCGATCGCGCGTGCGCTGTCGGCCGGACGGGTCAGCTATGTCGACTCTGATGCCGAGCGCTGCGCAGTCGCCGAGCGCCTCGGGGCCGAGGTGACCCGGCACACCGGCCCCTGGCCCGCGCGGTTTGGCCGCGCGCCGATCACCGTGGACAACACCGGCGATGCGGACGGCCTGGCCTGTTCGCTGCGTTCGACCGACGACTACGGCAGCTGCACGAGCGTCGCGGTCCAGTTCGCGACGGCCGTTCCCGTGCCGCTGCTCGCCATGTACACCAAGGGCGTGACCTTCAACATCTCCCGCGCCGACTCCCGCCGGTACCTCCCTGAGGTGGCGGGGCTGGTGACGAGCGGGCTGCTGGACCCTGCGGCTGTCCCCGCCACCGTCGTCCGCTGGGAGGACGCCGACCAGGCATGGCTGGAGCCGGCGATCAAGCTCGTGGTCGACCGCACGCTCGCGGCCTAGCCGGAGCCAGAGACGCACGAGCGCCCCGGCCCGGCCGTAGGGCCTGGGCAAGGGCGCCAGAGCGGCGATCAGGAGTTGCGCGGGTAGGAGATCGCGGCGAGCGAGGTCAGCGTGCGGCTCGCCAGGGCGGACGGGAGGCTGGTGGCGAATACGTTCCCGTTCGGCAGGATCCTCAGCGTGCCGACTTCGTCGGAGAACGTGAAGACCGTCATGTACTGGACATGAGCCGGACGAGCGGCCGGGGGCAGCAGAGCGCACAGGTTACTGGTGCCGGTGGGCAGCTTGATTGCTCCCGACAGGTGCACGACCCCGGAAATGACGGCGTAGCTGAAGCCGCCGGTACCTGACGGGTTCTGGGCGGACCGCCAGCCGTGCAGCATCTTCACATTGTGCTGGGCGACCGTCGTGGCTGGGAAGGAGACTCCTGCGAGTGACGTGAACGCCTGCCCGGTGCCGGTGTGGTAGCCGCCAACGAAGCCGCTCGGTTCGATATAGATGTGCAGGAAGGCGCCATCATGGGTGTAGACACCGCGGTAGATGACGTGGGACGGCCTGGCGGCCGGAGGTAGCACGCCGAAATCGCCGGCCGTGCCGCCCTGCAGCGACCCGGACAGGTAGACCACGCCATTCCTGACGGCGTAGGAGGGGTCGCCCGTGCCGTATTGGTGCTGGCCCGAGATCCACCCGTTGATCAGGGCGAGCCGGTGCTGCGCGGTCGCGGCTGCCGGATACGAGACCCCGGCCAGCGATGTGAAGCCGACCGCGTTGGCAGTGGGCGCGCTGTACGTGGCGATCTCGCCGTCTGGCTTGATCAACAGCGTGCCGATGCTGCCCGCGAGCGTGTAGACGGTCATGTACAGCCAGTGCGCGGGGCGGGCGGCCTTGGGCAGGACGGCGAAGTCGCTGCCGGTACCGCCGTGCAGGGATCCCGACAGGTAGACCACGCCCGCGCTGACCGCATATGACGGATCACCGGCGCCGAATGCGCCCTGGCTCGACGTCCACCCGTTGATCAATGTCAGCTTGTGCCAGGTGACCCCGCTGATCGCGGTGGTCGCCTGCCGGGAACCGGCGACGGTCTGGCCCGCGGCTGCCATGGCGGTGGTTCCGCCGAGGGCGGCACTGGCCGCGGCGATGGGCAGCACCAGCGCAACGACCTTGGCCGCGCGGGAGCGTAGCTTGCCGTGAATGCCGGTACGAGTTGCCCGTGGGCATTCGTTAAAGGTGATCGAGCGGGCCCTTGTGGTGCTGGGCATGGCGGATCCTTTCTGACTGGGATGCTGTGGTCGTTTCCGCCAACGATCAGCCACCAGCCGGCCCGCCCGGATGAGCAATGGTTGCTTATTTGTCAGGGCCCCTGGCGGTCGCGGGCCAGTGCGCTGCGCCGGTCGGGGTAACCACGGATGTCGACGATCTGCGCGCCGTCGACGGTGAAGACCTGGAAGAGCTGCTGCGGTGGCGCGGGGCGGGCTCCCTGCGCTGGCCGGGTCAGCGCGAGCCCGAGCACCACGGCGTCGCGGTCGACCTCCGTGCTGCGCACGGCGGCCATGGTCCCGTCGGCGAGGACGCCGCGATACCAGTCGATGACCTGGGCGCTGTTGCGGCAGACTCCGGTCCAGTGGACCTCGGGGTGCAGGAGCGACGCGAGCAGGTCGAGGTCGAGGTCGCGGTAGGCGGCTTCGAGATGCCGTGCGATGTCGGCCATGATGCCGGAGCCAATCGCGCCGGGCACCTCGGCCTGGTCCTCTGGTTGCTGGTCGTGTGGTTGCTGGTCGGTCTGCGTTGCTGCTCGTCTGGTTCGTCTGGAGTGATGCCGTAGCGCTGGAGGAGGTCCATGACCTCCTCGCTGGGCGGCTTCGCTTCGATCCAGACGTCCTGTCGGTCGGCGCCGGCCTCGATGAGTGCTCTGACGGTCTCGACCCACTCGCCGGGTTGGCCGGCCCGCTCGCCGCTGCCGACGGTGGCGAAGGCGAGCGGGGTGGCGTCGAATCGGGTGTCGCGCGCGTCGACGTCGGCCCCGGCGTCGAGCAGCAGCCGGACCACCGCGGTGTTCCCGTGGTAGGCGGCGGCGTGCAGGGGATGCTCGTCGAATTTGCGGATGTCGGGGGAGAATCCGAGGTCGAGCATGAGGGCGACGGCGTCAGCCTGGCCGGAGGTGGCGGCGTCGAAGATCACGGTCAGGTCCTGATCGGTGAGCCGGTCGCGCAGTCCGGGGTGGCTGGCGAGGAGCCGCTCGGCCGCTTGGCGGTCGGCGTTGCGGCAGGCGCCGATGAACCGGTCGACGTCGGTGCCGTCATCGGAGGCCCCGAGGGCTCTCAGCCGTGCCGCGGTGTCGTCCCGGCCGGCCCGCACTGCCAGGCGCAGCGCCGAGAGGCCGTCGCCATCGACGGCATTTGGGTCGGCTCCGGCGTCGAGGAGAGCGGCGACGACGGGCAGCGACGCGTTGGCCGCGGCCTCGGGCAGCTCCGCGGTCGCTGTCTCGGCGATCCCGCGCCCGTCTGCCTTGAGGGCGTCGAGGAGCAGCGTCGCCGCAACGGCATTGTCGTGGTACACGGCGGCGCCGATCGCCCAGGTTCCGGCCACCCGCGCGCCTCGGGCGAGCAGCAGCTTCAGGCACTGGTTGTCGCGATGGCCAGGGGCCTCGGCGATCGGCTGGCCCGGGTCGGGATTGGCGCCAGCGTCGAGCAGCACCTGGGTGAGGGCGGGATTGTTGACTTCCACCGATCCCTTCAGTGCCGACCGGTAGCGGGGGCGGCCGCCGTCGTTCGTGTTCGGGCTGGCGCCGCCGCCCAGCAGCATGCGGACCACCTCGGCCAGCCCCGGTGCCCGGTTCTGGTCGATCTGATGCCAGCGGGAGTAGCAGGCGTACAGCAGCGGCGGCCAGCCGCGTTCGTCGTCGATGGCCACCGCGGCAGCGGGGTCGGCGGCGAGCATCTCGCGCACCGCGTCGGCGTCGCCGAGCACGGTCGCCGCGAGCAGGCTGCGGCTGGCGATCGTCGAATCGGCGCGGAGTATTTCGCTGGCCTGCCGCAACCGCCCCTCGACCGAGGCGGCCAGGAAGGCGGACTCCGTTCGACGGGAGACCGCATCCTCGTCGATCGCGGCCTTGAGCCTGGGCCAGCTCGAGAAGCCCAGCTCACGAGCGATGACCAGCTGGGCGGCGGCCAGACTGACCGCGTCGTTGCGTGCAGACGGATGGCGGCGGGCGAACCGCTCCCAGGCCGCCGCATCCCCCCGCCGGGCCGCATCGCGCAATTCTTTGGCTTGGCGGCGCAGCTGGCCGAGATCGGGGCGCTCGGGAAGTGAATCGGACATGGCGTCTCCCTCTTTGCCTGCGGTCCGCTGCTCAGGCCGAGGAAGAGGCCACAGCCGCACGTGCTCGCTCATTGGGGAGGTGGACTCAGTCCTGCCCGCGGACCCGGCGGCACCCTCCCTGCGCCACCCGCGATTGTAGTGCGGGCCGCCCCGCCCATCGCGGACGCCCTGTTCGATTCCGGCGTGACCGGCCGCTAGCATGCCGGAGCGTGATGCTGAGATGAGGTTGAGCCTGTGTCTTGACCCTGGTCGTTCCTGGCCGCAGGTGCGGGCCCTGGCACAACGGGCCGACCTGGCGGGCTGGCATGCGGTCTACGTGTGTGACCATTTCATGCCGCATGACCCGGCCGGGCGGCCGGCGGACGGCCCGATGCTCGAGTGCTGCATGGTCCTGGCCGCGCTCGCGGCACGGACGGCGACTGTCGCGCTGGGAAGCCTGGTCCTGGGCAATACCTACCGGAACCCGGCAATCGTGGCGAACATGGCGGCCAGTTTGGACCAGATCAGCCAGGGCCGGCTAGTCCTGGGCATCGGCGCCGGCTGGCAGCCGAACGAGCACGCGGCCTACGGCATACCGCTGCCCTCGGCGCGCGATCGGGTTGCCGCCCTCGACCAGGCCTGCGCGTTGATCCGGTCCCGGCTCGGGGCCCGGCCGCCGCTGCTGCTCGGCGGCGGCGGGCGAGGGATGCTGAGAATCGCAGCCCGGCGCGCGGACGTCTGGCACACCTGGGCTGACCCGGCGGATTTCGCGCTCAAGAACGCGCTGCTTGACGCGCTGTGCCAGGAAGCCTGCCGCCGGCCCGCGGACATCGTCAGGGCATGCGGCGGGGCCGTGACGGTGCGGACCGGCCCGACCAGGCAGCCTGCCGCCAGCGAGAGCGACGTGGAGGGCACTCCGCAGGACGTGCTGTCCCGGCTGCTCGCGTTCCGCGACGCGGGCGCCGGCGAGTTCATCGTCCGCGACGATGCCCGCGTCCCGCCTGAGCAAGCACTGGCGCAGATCGACATCCTCACTACAGCCGTGCTGCCTGGACTCGGCTGAGAACAGCGTGCAGGAGCGGGCTCGCGCTAACGGCAGCGGTATCGGCTAGAACTGCGCTTCCCGACCGAGGCCGTAGCATCGAGGACGCGTATCGGCGAAGCGAGGACGGCATGGCCTGGTCAGGGCGGCGGGGTACCCGGTGGCGGGCCTGCATGGCGATAGTGGCGGTGCTGGCGGCTGCTGGGTGCGCCTCATCGCCCAGGCCGGATCCCGCCCGCGGGATGGGCGTGCGCGCAGGGTGTATGACCGCGCCGCGACCGGGCGCCAGCCCGCTGCCGATGAGCCTGCTGGACGCGTCGGCAGTGCCAGGCACGCGCCGTGCGTGGGTCCTGGCCGGCCGCTACGGTGATCCATTCGAGTCGGGTAATTATCTGCTGAGATTCAGCGGCGCGAACTGGACCAAGGCTGCCACGTTCGCGCCGGATATCCACCTGGCAGGCGTCTCGGCGATCTCCGCCAGCGCTGCCTGGGTGTGGGGTGACGAGGGCCGTGGCGACAACTGGCCGACCTTCAGGCCGTTCCTGGCCGAGGTCTCAGGCGGCGTCGTGCGGCAGATGCGAACGGCGTTGTTGAGCGGGGTATACGTCTCGTCCATGGCCACTGACGGCGCCTCCGGCACTTGGCTAGCGGGCGGTGCCCGCGACCGGCACGACCGGTTCCGAGGCGAAGTGGTGGCGCGGTGGGATGGCTCGGCCTGGCATCAGGTCCCGGTTCCGGCCGGCGCAGGCGCGGTCTGGTCGCTGAGCACCTCTGGACCCTCGGACACCTGGGCGGCGGTCAGCAAGCGCTCCTTGGCCGAGACATGGCTCGTGCACTGGGATGGTGCGGCCTGGTCAAGGGCTTATACGCCGCCGGCCAGCCTGGCCACGGACGGCAGGACGCCGCAGGGAATGTCGGCCGCTTCGTCGGCTGGGCATGCCTGGGCCGCCTACACCGAGGGAGGTACCAACTCGGGGAGCAACGCTCGCAACCCTCCGCCTAGGACGATCTCGGTCTACTTCGACGGCGACAGGTGGCGGACGGTCCCCGTTCCCGCCGCTGGGCAGCAGGGCCTGGCGGAGATCACCATGGCCGGCGGGAGTGCCTGGGCGATCGTCACCGGACTCATCCATAGTCCCGGGATCTTTTACTCCTACCTGGGCAGCGGCTGGTGCCTGCAGTCGCTACCGCACGGGCCGCACCCAGCGTGCGCCCCGACGGCCATCAGTGCCGCGTCGCCGACCTATGTCGTCGCGGTAAGCGGGCCCGATTCGGGGAACTGCCGTCGCAGCTACGCATTCGTCTTTGACGGGCACCGCTGGCGATCTGCTGAGCCGCGCCCGGCAGGCTGAACCGGGCGGGGGCCATCCCGGAAGATACGAGTCGAGGAAGCGCGCCCACCGAGCCAGACACTGTCATCATCGTCACCGGCTGACGGCTGATAACGGTATTGCCACAATATCCTGATATCAGGACATTGAGTCCAACGGCTAGTGCGAGCCTGACGGTCGTTGTAGCGTCTTTCAGTCATCAAAAGGAGGCGCTTCCTGATGCGCATGCCGGGCTGCCTGCGCCGGGCCGCAGCCCTAGCCGGGGCCGGGGCCGGGGTCGGCGGGATCGTATTGGCCGGATCGGTCACGCTGGCGACAGCTCCGGCCGCCGCGGCCGCCGGGGCCGGAGCTGCCGCGCGCTCACCCGCTCCGACTGCTCAGTCGGTGCGCCACCCCAACGTCAGCCGCACGCACTCGCCTAAGCTGCTCCGCCAGCTCGCGGGTGGCTCGGGGTCCAGTACGCCCGGGCAGCTGACACCCGCTGCGTCTGCCGCGACTGTCGCGGGCGCCTTGCAGGGCGTCGACGTC
This sequence comes from uncultured Actinomycetota bacterium, assembly GCA_963720595.1. Taxonomy (GTDB): domain Bacteria; phylum Actinomycetota; class Actinomycetes; order Streptosporangiales; family Streptosporangiaceae; genus Chersky-822. The sequence continues at coordinate 1,437,146 of CAVRFY010000003.1, forward strand.
GCTTCCTTCCAGGAGCAAAGCCCGATCAGCTGGGCGCAGGTGGCCAGCGCCGGCTACCAGTTCGCGACGATCAAGGCGACCGAGGGCGACTATTACACGAACAAGTACGCCCTCAATGATCTAGTGAACGCGAAGGCGGCGGGGCTGTCGGTGCTGGCCTACGCCTACGCCATCCCGGACGGCGACGGCGCAAGCAGCAGTCCCGTCGTCCAGGCCGACGACTTCATCGACTACCTGAAGACCGGCGCGGCCGGCGTCCCGACGCTCATGCTGGACATCGAGTACAACCCCAATCCCGATGGCACCGGACAGTGCTACGGACTCAGCAAGACCGCCATGGTGTCCTGGATCTCGGCCTTCGTCGCTGAGGTGCAGAAGCGGACCGGGCAGCAGCCAGTGATCTACACCCCGCCCGCCTGGTGGAACACGTGCACGGGAGGGAGCGGCGCTTTCGCCCAGGTTCCGTTGTGGACGCCGTATTACAGCGCGACCGCGACCAGCCCGCCGATCACCGCCGGCTGGGGGAACTGGGCGTTCTGGCAGTACACGAGCACCGGGACGGTCGCGGGCATCAGCGACGCCGGTCACACTGACCTGGATCAGCTCAATCCTGCGGTGATCCCGCTGCTGGATCCCGGCAGCCGGCATTACCTCGTCGGCAGCCCAGCCGGCGTGCAGGTCAGATCCGCCGACCCGGTAGCCGGGCAGGCGCTGGCCTACTCCGGCACCGGTCTTCCGCCGGGAGTCGCCATCAGCAGCAGCGGCCTGGTCACCGGCTGGCCGGTCACCCCAGGGACCTTCACAGCCACGGTGACCGCGACCGACGGCCAGGGACGGACCTCGTCGGTCTCGTTCGGCTGGACCGTGAGCATGCCGGGCAGCGTAGGGCCGGTCGGACCGGTTCCGCTGGACCTCGGCGGGAAGTGCCTCACCGACGTCGGCAATTCGGCCGCCTCAGGTACCACGGCCGAGGCCTGGTCCTGCAACGGCAGCGCCGCCCAGGCATGGAGGTACGTGCAGGACGGCACGCTGCGGATTCACGCGAAATGCCTGACTGTCCAGGCAGGGGCGCAGAACGGCTGGAAGGCGCGGCTCGAGCCGTGCACAGACGGCGCTCGCCAGCAATGGCGCCTGGCCTATCCCAAGGCCGTGAACCCGTCGCTCGGCGGGCGCCCGACCATGCTCCGTAACCGGGGGTCGGACATGTGCCTGGCGGACCCTGGGTGGGGTAAGACGAACGGGACCCGGGTGGTGATCTGGTCCTGCACCGGGTACCGGAACCAGGCGTGGACCCTGCCCGCGGGCCCGGCAGCCTCGCTGATCCCTGGCAAGTGCCTCGACGACAACGGCAACCAGACGGCCGATGGTACCGCCATAGACATCTGGACCTGCGACGGCTCCGCGGCGCAGTCCTGGCTGGTCCGGTCCGACGGCACCGTGACGGTGCACGGCAAGTGCCTGGATGTCAGCGGGTCGGGCGTGAGCATAGGCACGGCAGTCGACCTGCACTCATGTGACGGCAGCCTGGGGCAACTGTGGCATCTCGTTCCCGTCGGCGCTGGCGCGATGCTCACGAACCCGCACTCCGGCCTGTGTCTGGCCGATCCGGCCGATGCCAGGACTGACGGCACGCAGCTGCAGGTGACGACCTGCTCAGCGGCAGATCCTGGGCAGTCCTGGCGGATTTCGTGATAGCGGAGCGGTCCCCAAGCCCCGCGCAGCCCAGGGTGGCCCTGCCGCGATAGCGGTGCGCCACAGGCGCATGACATCATCGCGAACTATGCGCAAAGACCTTCGGGAGTCCCGTGAGTACGCGGCGGTCGCCGAGCATGTCCGGCAATGGCACGAGCCGGCTTTCGGCAAGCCGCACCATGTCACTGACCTCGTCATGACGGCCGACGCCAGCCGCATCGTGGTGACCGGATCGGTTTATGACGAACTTGACGGGGTGCCGCGCACGGCGGTGTATGAGGCGCGGGACGGCGCGCTGCACGCGCTGACCTCCGGTGGCGGGTCAGCTAAGGCCGCCCGGCTCGCGCCGGACGGGTCATCCCTGGCCTTCCTGTCCGACCGGGCCAAGGCTCACGTGTTCCAGCTCTACCTGCTGGCCGAAGGGCAACTTGGCGAGGCCCGGCCAGCACCAGCTGTCCCCGGCACGGTCGAGTATCTTGCCTGGTCACCGGACGGCACCAGGATCCTGCTCGGGATCGCCGGGCTGGAAGCCGAGATGGCTGACGCGCAGGGATCGGGCACGGCTGCCTCGGGCGAGTCCGGGTTGCCGTCCTGGTACCCGGAGGTCGAGGCCGGGACGCCGGCCGATGCATGGCGCAGCCTGTGGCTCTACACGCTCGCATCGGGCGACCTGGCCAGGATCTCGCCGGACGGGCTCAACGTCTGGGAGGCGGACTGGTCTGGCCCCGGGCATGTGCTGGCAATCACCAGCGAGCAGCCCGGCGAGGACGACTGGTACTCCGCGACGCTCAGCCGGCTCGACATCGCGACGGGTGCGGTGACCGAACTGCTGCGCAGTGATGTTCAGCTCGGGCTGCCCGCCGGGACGTCCGACGGCACGAGGGCCGCCGTGGTACAGGCCGTCTGCAGCGATCGTTGGATCGTGGCGGGTGACCTGATCCTGCTGGACTTGGTGGCCGGCACCAGGTGCGCGGTCGACACCGGGGGGACAGATGTCACCGCGGTCCAGTGGATCGACGGAACGCGGCTCGGCTACTTCGGCCAGCGCCATCTGGACAGCGTGGCCGGGATCGCCAACGCCGGGGACGGACCCCTGCCGGAGACGATCACCGGCAAGGAACTGGCCGCGTCCGCTCAGTCGTGGACCAGCTGGTTCTACCCGGGCGGCGCCTTCACGTCCGATGGCAGGGTCGTCGTGATCCGGGACGACTACGACCTTCCGCAGGAGATCGCGATCATCGGCACCGGCGCGGACGAGGTGCTGGCTTCCCTGGCGCATTCCGGCACCGACTACATCCGCTCGGTCGCGGGCTCGGCGACTGCCGTCAGCTGGAGCGCACCCGACGGGACACCGATCGAAGGAGTCCTGTGCACGCCTGCCGGAACCGGGCCGTTCCCGCTGGTCTTGAACGTGCACGGCGGGCCGATCGGGGCCTACCAGCGAAGCTGGACGATGCGTGACAACTCCGTACCCCTGCTGGTCTCCCGCGGATATGCCGTCCTGCTCCCGAACCCGCGTGGTAGCTCCGGGCGGGGTCAGGAGTTCGCCGCCGCGGTCGTCGGCGACATGGGCGGCGCGGACACATCCGACTACCTGTCCGGGATCGACGCGATGATCGAGCGCGGGATCGCCGACCCGGCGCGGATCGGCACGATGGGCGTCAGCTACGGCGGGTTCATGTCGGCTTGGCTGGTGACCCAGGACCACAGGTTCAAGGCCGCCGTGGCCGGCTCGCCGGTGACCGAGTGGTACAGCTTCACGTTCACGACCAACATCCCGCGCTGGGGGCTGTGGTTCCTGGACAAGGCCGATCCCGAGGAGATCGGCAACCAGGTACACACCCGCAGTCCGGTCATGCACGCGAGCAAGGCCAGGACGCCGACCTTGCTCACGGCGGGCGGTAAGGACCGGTGCACGCCGGTCGGCCAAGCCAGGGAGTTCTACCAGGCGCTGATCAGTCATGGCATCGACTCGGAACTGGTGATCTACCCCGAGGAAGGACACGGCGTCAGCCGGTTCCCGGCCGTCACTGATTACCTGACCCGTCTCGTGACCTGGTTCGAGAGGTACATGCCAGCCTGATCCGGTCAGACGGCGTGTAGCACCTCTCCGCCGTAGACCAGGGGATCCTCAGGCTGAAATGCGTCAGCGAGGCGGTTGAACTCCTGAAACCCAGGATCGGCATCGTGCTCGCTGTGCTCGGCGTGACTGGGAACCTCGACGGCGATGACGTATTTGACCACCTCGGGCCGGCGGTCTGTGCCGAACGCGGTACGGGAGATCCGAGCGCTGATGAAGGCACCCCGTTCCTTGTACTCGCGCCAGCGCGGCAGCTCCCGCTCGGTGAACAGGCGCTCGTATTCCTCGGCCTGCTCGGCTCGGATGTGGATGACGATGACATCCAGCTCGCTCATGGTTGCAGCTCCTCAATGTGCCGTGCTGCGGCAACGGACCTGGCGTGCATGCTGCAACCGTAACCTGCCGGTCACGCGACACTCCGAACCGCTGCAGTTACCTGGGCCGCCGGATGACGGTGATGTTCCATGCCGGGTGCACCTCGGCCCAGTTAGCGATGTGCCGGCCGGGATAGATCAGGTCGTGCAGGGCGTTGGTGTCCAATACGTACGGCCCGGTGACCTTGATCCGCTGCCCGGGCCGGGGCGCTTTCGGCGTCACGAAGCCCGCTCGGGTCGCGCTGTTGGCGGGGAACGGCAACTCGCCATTTTGGGGAATGAGTTCGATGACAAGGTGCGCGCCGCGGTGGCCCGGGCAGCGTTGGTAGGCGTTGGCGGCCGTCAGCAGGTGTCGGTAGGCGCGGCCAGGGCGCAGCTCGATATGGACATCGCCGTCAGGCTCGCGGTGCACGCAGTCGACCCTGCCTCGGACGGTGACGCACCGTTTCTTCACGTGCAGCCGGAATGGCAGATAGACCCCGTCCAGCGGGTTGCCCGGACGGCATTGCCCGGACCGATACCTATGCAGCCGGTGATGGCCGTCGGCCTGCGCGAACAGGTGCGCGCAGCCGCCCAGTGCCAGCGGCAGCATGATCGCGGCCAGGGCCGGCCCAGCCCGCCGGATCAGTCCGCGGATGCGAGCCATCGCGGCGACCTCTTTCCTTGCCGCCGACCCGGGCCGACCTGGCGCAAGCGCTGGCCGGCGGCACCGCGGGCACCTTCCCGGTACGAGCCGGAATTAACGCGAAAAGGGGAATACTCAACCTGGCAATCCCTTGCGGCTAATGACCCGAGTCCCCCGCGGCAATGAGTTCCAGGATGCGAGAAGGAGGCAGGTGCTGCTCGTAGATCCGCACGCCGAAGGGCGAGAGCGCGTCCTCGATCGCGTTCACTATCGTGGGCGGCGCAACGATCATGCCGCCCTCGCCTACGCCGCGGAAGTTGACGTCAGCGTCGAGTGGCACGGTCTCCAGGTGCGCTATTTCGATGCGGGGAATGTCGCAGGCGGTCGGCAGCAGATAGTCCATGAACGTGGCCGACTGGAAGTTGCCGTCCTCGTCGTACGCCGATCGTTCGAGCAGCACCGCGCCGATGCCCTGCGCGACGCCGCCTCGGATCTGGCCCTCGACCACGGCCGGGTTGATGAGCGCGCCGCAATCCTCGGCAACGACATACCGCTCGACGCTCACGAGGCCGGTCTCGACGTCAACCTCGACAATGGCGCAGTGACTGCCGCCGGACCAGCCGCCCTCGCCGCCGTCGAACGCGGCCTCGACCTCGAGCTTGGCGTCCACGTCCGCGCCGAACTGTCCCGTTGCTGCCTGCCGTGCGATCTCGCTGACCGCGATCGCGCTCTCGGGATCGCCGCGCACGAAGACCTCGCCGTCGATGATCTGGAGGTCCTGCGCGCTGGCCTCCATGAGATGCGAGGCGAAATCGAGCACCTTGGCCCTGAGCTGGCGGGCACCGTGCAGGGCAACGCCTCCGGTCATCGTGGCCGACCGGCTGCCGCCGGTCAGCCCGAACGGGACGACGTCGGTGTCGCCGACGACGACGCGGACCTGCTCGAACGGCACTCCGAACTCGTCGGCGGCGATCTGGGCCAGGGTCGTCTGGTGACTCTGGCCGTGTGGCATCTGGCCGGTGAACAGCACCACCATGCCGTCCTCGTCGAGCCGGAGGCGCATGGACTCCATGCCCATCGGGCCGCTGGGTCCCTCCGGCGAGCGCGGACCCGGGGCGGCCTCGATGAACGTTGCGAGGCCGATGCCGAGGTGACGCCCGCGGGCCCGCGCGTCGGCCTGCCTCCGCCGGAACGCGGGGATATCCACGAGCTCGGTGATCCGCTCCAGTGACTCCCGCGTCGTAATTCCGGCCAGCGGGCGTCCAGTGATCATGACGGCTGGCGGATCGGTGCGGGGGGCGACGTTACGCAGCCGGATCTCGAGCGGATCGAGGCCGAGGCTTTTGGCGATGACATCGAGTAGCCGCTCCCGCACGAACGTCTCGGACGCCCACGGGCCGCGATAGGCGACGTAAGACGCCTTGTTCGTGATGACCGCTGTCGACTCGAAGCCAAGCGCCGCGAGCTTGTAGGGACCAGGCAGCATCCCCTCGATGATCGACGGAACCATGCCTCCCATGCCCGGGTAGGCGCCGGTGTCGATGACCATCTTCACGTCCAGGCCGAGCAGGTCGCCGTCGTTGCTGACGGCAGCCCGGACATCGAAGCTCTCCTCGCGTGCCTGGCCAGAGGCAATGAGGTTCTCGCCCCGGTCCTCGACCCACCTGACCGGTCGGCCGAGCGCACGCGAGGCCGCCGCGACCGCGAGCTCTTCCCGTGACGCTCCGATCTTGAGGCCGAACGAGCCGCCGATATCGCCGGCCAGGACGCGCACCTTGTCGTGCTCCATGCCGAGGCGCATGGCGACGGCGATCTTGCTCACATGCACGCTCTGCGTTGCCGCGTGCATCGTCATGACCCCCGTGTCCGTGTCGTAGCTCGCAACGCAGGCGCGGCCCTCCATGGGCACGTTCTGGTGACGGTGCACGTCGATGCGGAAGTCGAAAACGTGGTCAGCGGTGTCGAACGTGGCGCCGAGGTCGCCGAACTCTTTGCGCGAGTGCGGGCGGGCGATGTTGTCACCGAGGTTGGCGAACAGCGGCGGGCTCGCCGGATCGAGCGCGAAGGTGGCATTGGCGACCGGGGGCAGGGGGTCGTATTCGACCTCCGCGAGCTCGCAGCCGTCCTCGGCGAGGTACCGGCTCTCGGCGATGACTACCGCTACGGGATCGCCGACGAAGCGCACCTTGTCGGTCGCAAGCAGGGTGAACTCGGGGGTGGGGCCGCCGCCGCCCATGAGAGCCGACAGCGCATCCGGCCCAGGGACGGTCATCGCTTCGAGTTCCGCTCCGGTGAACGCCGCGACGACCCCTGGCAGCGCCCGCGCCGCCGAGACATCGACGGAGAGCACACGCGCGTGCGCCAGCGGTGAGCGCACGAAGGCAGCGTGCAACATCCCCGGGAGCTTGATGTCGTCGACGTAGCGACCCGAGCCGGTAAGGATGCGCGGGTCCTCCGAACGCTTGATGCTGGCGCCGGTGTAACGCTCGGCCACAATTCCTGCCATGATCGCTCCCTCGCTCAGCTCTGACGGGCCCGCTCGGCGGCCAGCAGGACGCCATCGATGATGCTCTGGTAGCCGGTGCACCGGCAGATGTTGCCGGACAGTGCCTCGCGAATCTGCTGCTCGTCGGCGTCAGGATGGGCCCGGAGAAGCGCCGTGGCCTGCATGACGAACCCAGGCGTGCAGAACCCGCACTGGAAGCTATGCGAGTCCCACATCGCCTGCTGCAGTGTGCCGAGCTCGCCGTCTGGCGCTAGCCCTTCGATCGTCGTTACATCGCTGCCGGCGGCCTGGACCGCCAGCATCAGGCACGAGCGCACCGTCCGGCCGTCGACGATGACCGTGCACGCGCCGCAGACCCCGTGCTCGCAGCCGACGTGGGTGCCAGTGAGATTGAGGTCATCCCGCAGGAAGTCCGCCAGCGTCTTGCGCGCCTCCGGCGAGCCCGTGCGCGTCGCGCCATTGATCCGCAAGGTGATGTCCACCCTTAGTCACTGCCTCTCGTTAGCGTTGTCCGCGGCCGCTCGCAGGCCGCGACGCACCAGGGCCGCCGCGACCTTCTTCCGGTAGTCCGACGACCCGTGCAGGTCGGCTGGTGGGTCGATATCCTCGGTTGCCCGGCGGGCTGCCTCGTCGAAGAGCTCGGCCGACGGGCTCTCGCCAATCAGGAAGGCTTCCACGTCGGCGGCCCGGACCGGCACATCGGAGATACCGGCAAACGCCAGCCGGGCATCGCTGATCGCGCCGTCGGAGAGCGTCAGCGATGCCGCCAGGCCAGCAACGGCGAAATCGCCGTGGCGTCGGGCGACCTCCTGGAAGCTGGTTCCCGTGCCCCGTCCTGCAGTCGGGAAGCGCACCTGCACGAGGAGTTCGTCGGGACGGCGCGACGTCGTGAGGTAACCCTGGAACCACTCCGCTGCCGGGATAACCCGTTCGCCCGATTGGCTGCGCACCACGAACTCGGCGTCGAGGGCCCGGGCGACGGCTGGCAACTCCGCTGCCGGGTCGGCATGCGCCAGGCTGCCCCCGATCGTGCCGCGACTGCGGATTGCCTCATGGCCGATCAAGGGCAGCGCAGCCGCCAGCAACGGCACAGCACCGGCGACGGTCTCGGATTCCTCGGCGACGTACTCCCGCGTCATGGCACCGATCGTCAGCCAGCCATCGGTCACTGACACCCCGGACAATTCAGCTATGCCGTTGATGTCGATGAGCACCGCCGGGTAGGCCAGCCGCAGCGCCAGCAGCGGGATCAGACTCTGGCCGCCCGCGAGCACGCTCGCCTCGTCCGTATGCTCAGCCAGCAGGTCGAGAGCCTCGGAAACTGTCTTAGGCGCCTCGTAGTCAACGGGAGGCAGCTTCATCGGGGACCCTTCTCCGGCAGAGGTGTGGCCGCCCGCGACGCCGACGACCACGATCAGCTTCTCGCAGCGCTGCGGCCGACGTCCAATCCGGCAGCAACATGCAGGTCAGAACACGGATGCGCATGCCAGATGCCGGGTCGGCTACCATGCTCGGAGTCCCCGCCGGTGTAGCTCAGTAGGCAGAGCAGCCGTCTTGTAAACGGCAGGTCAGCGGTTCGATCCCGCTCACCGGCTCGCAAATCCCAGGTCATAGCATTGGCAGCAACGTCTTGGTCCAGCGCTAACACTGCTTTGCAGCCAAGCGTATTCCTTGAATTTGCACACTTAGCGGGCGCAGATCACGCCCTGCTGGCCGGGCCGCCCGCCGGGGTGAACGAGCAGCGAGTCACCCTGCTGGTCGAACGGCAGCACCACGGACCGCGTCGAGCCGAGGAACTCCTCGGTCACCGTGAAGCCCTGGATCTCGATCCACGCGCCCTGTCGCGCGCACGCCGAAGTCCGGAGCGAGATGCCTACGTGGATCGCGCCATGCGGCGGCAGCACCCGGCCCCGGATGCCAACCAGCGTCGGCTGGGTGCGGGGGTAGGAGAAGGCCGTGTAGGAGCGGACCCGGCCCGCCAGGACGCCGCTGCCCGGCATCGTGACCGACTCGATCGTCACCGCGAACGGGCCGCCGTTCGCAATCTCTACCTCGATGCTGAACCAACCCCGCTGCGGCGGCGCGTAAAGATCTTGATGCAGGCCGCCGACGATGTTGACCTTCCGGATGACCCCGGTGGGCAAGCCATGCCAGCTCCATTGCCCCACCGGCGACGGGCCGTCCGAGGTGAGCGGCTGGTAGGTGGCGGCGTAGGAGAGAAACGCGACTAGCGCGGCGACTGCGAGCGCTGTGGGCAGAATCAGCCACCACCAGCGAAAGCGGAACCGGCGCTGCCGCCCGAACGGACTCGGCGAGACGGCAGCGACCTGACTGGCATTAGGGATGCTCATGCACGCGTTCCAATCGTCGCCTATGTCCAAGTTAGGGCCTACGACAGATCACCGATAGTCGGGCAGTTGATCCAGTACTTCAACACCAGAATGCGTAACCACTACGAAACAGCCAGGCAGTAGCGCGTCGGCTTGGACAGTGGGTCCGTTGCTTGCGGGCGCCGGCTGTCATGACTACAATTCGATCAGAACGAGCAACATGATCGTATTGAATGTTTGGAGGTGACGGTGTGGCCGCGACCGCCAGGAACGATCCGGTCCGTGATGAGACCTACCTGCCGCGCGATGATGATGCCGAGATCGTCGACTTCCTCAGCGCCCTGCGAGACCGTGGCAGACTGCCCGCCGATCCCCGGCCGCGGCTGACCGGCCCGGACGGCCAAAGCGTCGAGCTTCCCGAATCGATGTTCCAGGTGCTCATGCAGGTCGCCGCTGCCATGAAGGCCGGCCTGGCGGTGACCGTGGCGCCGCACCACCTGACGCTGTCCACCCAGGAGGCGGCCGACCTACTGCGGATCTCCCGCACCACGCTGGTCCGGCTGCTGGAAGCAGGCGCGATCCCCTTCGACAAGCCCAGCCGTCACCGCAAGGTACGGCTCGATGATCTTCTCGAATACCGCAGGCGGCAGCGGAGCCAGGCAGAGCTGGCGTTCGAGGACATGGTTGCCGACACCGAGCGCCTAGGCCTGTATGACGTCGACCATGCGCAGGTAAAGGCAGCACTTAAGGCTGCCCGCAGTCACCCGGAAGGCTGACCGGCGTGTTCAGCGCGCTGCTCGACACCTGTGTCCTGGTGCCCAGTCGGGCTCGTGATGTACTGCTGGAAGTCGCCAGTGCCGGTGCTTACCGGCCGTTGTGGAGCTCTGAGAGCTTAGCCGAGCTCGACCGAACCCTGAGCATGCTCCTCGGCAAGCGGGGAGTCTCGCAAGATGAGACCGCCGCCTACCTGACCCGGCTGTTCCGGCAGATGGAGACCGCCTTCCCCGATGCGCTCGTGACAGACTGGGAGTCGTTTGCCGAGGCCGTGCGGCTGCCCGATCCGGATGACCGGCACGTGGTCGCGGCAGCGTGGGCGGGTCGCGCCGAAGTGATTTCACCGACAATCTCGGGGACTTCCCGCCCGCCGCCCTGCCCGCGCCGCTGGCGACGAAGTCCCTGGACGACTTCCTACTCGACATGCTCGATCTCCACCGCGGATCGGTCATCATCGCAGTCCGCACAGTCGCCGGGCGCACCGGAAGATCCGGGCCTCGGATGACAGCGCGTGAGATTGCCGCCCACCTCGAGGCGCACGGCGCGCCCGCCTTCGGCGATCGCTTGCTAACGGAACTCGGCTAGCCCGGCTCCGCGCGGCAACGCACCCAGCCCACCCGGCGCAGATCGGCAATGTTGACAATTTGGGGCTGACATTCGCTGTTAGCGTTGATGATCTTGCGATGCGGGCTGCGGGGATGTCAGAGCGGCGCAGGTCCCGCAGGCCCGGCCTGGGGTTCAGCTGAGCAAAGCCACGGCCTAACGTGGCGCGGCACCTCACGGCGGTCCGCCCCGGGCCGGGAGACAGCAAATTCGCCGCGCCAGCATGTCAGTCACAACACCGGGCTCGCAGGAGCCGGGCCGCCCGCGAGGACGGCACGGCGGCAGCGGCGCAGTTCATCGGATTGGAAGCTCTGTTCAGGCTCGCCGGTGCCCTGGCTCGTCAGTGTGGGCAGACCTGCTGGTACGGGTGGCCGGGCACGTACGTCGACCACTCGGCCCGGGTCAGCTGCCGGTTGGCCAGCCGGCAGGCGTATGCCACCCAGCCTGCGGCGGTGGCGGGGTAGAGCCATACCCGGCCGGTGGTGTCGGTGGCCACGATTATCCGCCCGTCCGGCGAGAACGTCGCATAGAGGAAGGTACCGGGACCGGCGCTGAGGTCGGCTCCCGGCACGGGAAGTGACGTGCCGATCTGCCGGCCGCTGCGCGCGTCATAGAGGCGGACTGTGCCGTCGTTTCCTGCGGTGACGAGCCGTGAGCCGTCGCCGCTCCAGGCGACGGAGTCCACGTATGTTGCCGAGGCCCGGATCGCCGGCAGCACCTGCTTGCCGGTTGCCGTGTTCAGCACCCGCAGCCACCCTTCGACGTCGGCGGTCGCCATGCGAGAGCCGTCTGGTGAGAGGGCCGCGCCCAACATGTACTGGGCTGTCGGCGAGCCGTTCCAGCGCGCGAGTATCTTCCGGCGGGCCGGGTCGACGACCGTTGCCTTGTTGCCGAACTGGGTCACCGCCACAGTGGTTCCGCGGGCGGCGAACGCGACGTCGATGGCTTCGCCTCCGCCGCGGAGCAGCATCGGCGCAGCGAGAAGCTTTCCGGTCGAGGAGTTCCACTCCGCGACAAGCCCGTCTGCGCGCGCCATGGCGTCCAGACCGCCGGGGGTCAGCGGGCCGGTCGCAGCCACGGTCAGCCCGCCGGGGCTGAAGGAAGCCCAGGTGTATTGCGGCAGCCCGCGCAGTTCACGCAGCAGCCGCGGCTTGGGATACAGGCGCCAGATGCGCAGAAAGCCGTGTACGGGCGTGGTGCTGCTGTCTCCGGCCACCAGCAGCGACCGGCCGCCCGCGCCGAACGAGACCGCGGCCACAACCCCGGGCACGGCGCGGAAACTCTCGATCTTGCGAAGGGTGCGAACGTCCCAGATGTTTACAGTCCCGTCAGTGGCGCCTGCGGCCAGCATCCGGCCGTCCGGGCTGAGTGCCACGTTCCAGGCGTCGGTGTTCGGGTCGGAGGCCGCTGCGCGGAAGGTCGTCCCGAAATTCCTCTTGCCGGCCAGATCCCAGGCGATCGCGGTGCCGTCGTCACCGCCGGTGTAGAGGGTCGAGCCATCCGCGCTGATCGCCTGCACGGAGACCGGGCCGACATGACCGGCGAACGTGCGTACGACCTGGTGGGTAGCGACGTCCCAGATGAGTGTCCGGCCGTCGTTGCCGCTGGTGATCGCGGTGCTGCCGTCGGGCGTGAAACCGACCGCACGCACCCCGCCTTCGTGCGCCGACACGGACTGGGTGACAGTGCCGCTGGAGAGGTCGAGGAAGCGCACCGAGCCCACTGCGTCGCCGAAGACCATGGTCGTCCCGTCCGGAGACATCGCGGCGACCAATCCGCCTGCCTGGTACGACCGGACGACCCGGCCCGTGCGGGCGTCGAGCACCAAGGTTCGCTGAGTGCCGGCGGCCACGAGCCGACGCCCGCCGGCGGTGTAGAAGACGAATCCCGCGCTGCCGGGGATGGCGGCCGGCGCCGTCAGCAGTTTCCCTTGCGGAAGCGCCCACTGCAGGACATAGCCGTCGACCGCCACCGCGAGACGGCGCCCGCCGGTGGCGAACGCGAAGTTGTTGGCGGCGTTCCCCCAGTCGTAGCCGGGCCTAAACGGCGAGGCGGCGGCGCGGACAGACGCGGGAATCGGGAGCCGCTGGACGACGCGGCCGGTCGAGGGGTCGAGGAAGTCGACCTGGTCCAGCGGGCCCGCCGAACCCGAGACCATCACGAGCCTGCCGTCGGGGGCGTAGCCAAGCGGCGATTCCCCAGGCGGGCTGGAGACAGTGCGGATCCGCCGCCCGGTCGCGGTGTCCAAGAAGAAGATGCTCGGGAAGTTATCCTCGACCGCCAGGGTGCGCCCGTCCGGTGACAGCGCGAGCCCGGCGACCCGCAGGCCGGATGCGTGGTAGGTGCGGATCGCGGCCGGCGCGCGCAGCAGCGCGGTCAGCAGATCGCCCTGCGTCCGCTCGGACGGGTCAAGTTTCACGGCTTCGACGCCGAGCAGCATCGCCCGGTCGAGGTTCGGATCGGCGACGGCATGCGCGCCGAGGCTGTTCGCGAGGGCGATGGTCGCTGAATGGTTGGCGTTCGACCGGGCGACCAGCGCAAGCCCGCCGGCGATCAGGGCCAGGGCGAGCAGAACCGCGGTTCCGGCCAGCAGCGCTCGCAGGCGGCGGTTCTGCCGCCGCTGACGGCGGAGCTCCCGCTCGCCATCGCTCCGGCTGGTGTCGATGAACTCGAGCTCGAGTTCGTCGAGTTCCTCGGCATGCACCGCGCTCCAGTCCAGCGCGCTCGCGAGCCGGGCGCCGCGGTAGAGTTCGGCTCGATCCCGCTCCCGCGCCACCCATTCGCGGGCGCTGGCCGCCAGGTGCGTGCGGAAGCGCCGCTCCTCGCGGCTCTCCGCCAGCCACGCAGTGAACCGCGGCCATTCCCGCAGCAGCGCCTCGTGCGCGACCTCGACCTCGCCGTCGCCCGTGGTGAGCAGGCGCGCCCGGACCAGCTCCGCCAGAACACCCTCGGCGCCCGGCGTGCGGCGGAACTCGGCGACCGGCACCCGGCGGCGGACGATAGCGGCTTCGTCGCCCGCCGCCAGGCGGAGCATGATGCTGCGCGTGAGCGCCTGGTCCTGTTCGCTCAGCCGCCCGTAGACGTCTTCGGCCAGGCGGGCGACCGCGCCCCGGACGCCGCCCGAGCGGCGGTAGGCCTCGAGCTGGAGGAGGTTGGCTTGCCGCAGCCGCCACAGCTCGAGCAGTGCGGCCGAAAGGAGAGGCAGCCCCCCTGGTTCGCTGACAGTGTCGGCCACGAGCGCGTCGACGAGCGGACGCTCGATCTGGAGCCCGGCACGTTCTGCGGGGCGTTCGATGGCTCTGGATAGTTCGTCTCTGGCCATCGCCCCGATGAGGACATGGTTGCGGCTGAGCAGGTCCGCAAGTGCGGGATAAGCGGCACAACGGCCGTAGAAATCGGCGCGCAACGAAATGCTCACCACGACTCGCCGCTCGGGATCGACTGCGGCTTCGGTGAGGCTCGCGGCGAACGCCGCCCGCTCGGCCTCATCGGCGCAGATGGTGAAGAGCTCCTCGAACTGGTCAACAGCGACAACCAAGCGCTGTCCGCGGGAAAGGCCGGCGATGGCGGCGGGCACTGACTGGCCGCCGAGCGATCGCTCGAGCTCGCTGCCCGGATGCTCTCCCGGCCGGAGCAGAACCATCCGCCAGGCCTCGCTCCCCGGCAGCGCGCCCGCCGCCAGCGCGGCCAGCATGCCGGCACGCAGGATCGACGACTTGCCGCTGCCCGAGGGGCCGATGATGCCCACCATGGCCGAGTCGACGGCTCGTGAGATGAGATCGGCGACGAGCCGCTCGCGCCCGAAGAAGTACTCCGCGTCGGCGACGTCGAACGGTGCGAGACCCTTGAACGGGCACAGCTGAACGCCGCCTGGCCCGCTCGCGACATCCGCTGGCTGCCGCGTCGCCGGCTCGAGGCTCGTATCCTGGAGCAGAATCGCCCGCTCGAGCTGCTGCAGCGCCCGGCTCGGCTCCAGCCCGAGTTCCTCCTGCAGGTGCTTGCGGGCTTGCCGGTACACCTCCAGCGCATCCGCCTGCCGGCCCGCTCGGTAAAGCGCGAGCATGAGCTGGCCGCGCAGCCGCTCCTGCAGCGGATCCGCGCGTACCAGCGCCTCCAGCTCGCCGATCAGTTCGGCGCCCTTCCCCAGCGCCAGGTCGGCTTCGACCCGGTCGGCGACCACCGACCGCCGCATCTCCTCCAGCCGCCGGATCTCTGCCTGCGCGAACTCGTGCAGAGCCACATCGGCAAGCGCCGGCCCCCGCCACAAGTCAAGCGCCTGGCGAAGCTTCGCTGTGGCCGTCGCCGCCTGACCTCCGGCCAGCGCCCGCCGGCCCTCGGAGGCCAGGCGCTCGAACCGGCGCACGTCGATCCACTCCGGGTCAGGGTGCAACGTGTAGCCACCGCGCTCGGTGACGAGCAGCCCGGAGTCGGCGCCGCGTGGCGGCTCGCCGTCGAGGAGGCGCCGCAGTCGTGAGACGGTGGCCTGGAGGGCGTTCACGCCTGTCCCTGACGGGTCGCTCAGGCCCAGCTCCTCGGCCATCCGGTCGGTCGAGACGAACTCGTTCGCGTGCACGAGGAGGAGGCTGAGCAGCGCGCGCTGCCGCTCGCCGGTCACCCTCAGCGGCTCGCCGTCCCTGACCACCTCGAGCGGCCCAAGCAGGCGGAACTCGAATCGGCACGCAGCCGATTCCGTGTCGGGCATGGCAGACATTATGGGTTGATCAGGCGCACTTGTCATCGCGCACCCCAAACGGCGTGCTATCAGGCACGTAGGCGATTGACGAGCGCGGTCAGCCGGTCCCGTTCTGACTGGTCGTTAGCGGACTCGATGATGTCAAGGACCGTCACCGGCCGGCCGAGCCGCCGCGCCGCGGCGGTGGCGACGTGCTGCAGTTCGGAGAGAATGGCGAGGCGCTCGGCCTGCCCGCGGGCCTGTTGCTCGCTGGCCTCGAGTTCGTAGGCGAGCTCCTCGAGGAAGTCGCCGGGCAGGCGCGCCCGCCTGGGCGTACCCGCCGTAGCCGGCGAGCCTGTCCGCGGCCTCGCTGGCCGCCAGCGCTTCATGAGAGACCGTTCGCGAATTGTGTGAGGCGGGCGATCTTTGCCAGCAGTGCGAGCTTGCGCATCTCCTGATCTCTCCTTCCATGGCCGAGTGCGGGTGACCACTCCTCGACGGTGCCCGTCCGCGCTGACAGCCTCCTGACGGCGCACTGACGCCGAGCTCTCCAGCCGATCGAACAGCCCGTCAGCGCCGCGTCAGAAGCGTGTCAGCGCGGCCGGGCACCGTCGAGTAGCGCTTGTCGACACCCATGTCGACGAAGGCGGGGAAGAGGAGGAAAGAGCACATGCATCGAATCAAGAAGGTAACGCTCGCGGCTTGCGTCGCGGCCGGAATGCTGCTGACAGCGGGGGCCGGGCCGGCGCTAGCGGCCGACCCCGCCTTCCACAACAAGTTCAGCTTCTCCGGGGAGAACGTCTACCCGGCCGGGACGCTGTGCAACTTCCTCCTGGACGACACGTTCACGGCGAAGGTCAACTTCATCGCCGCGCCGAACGGCGAGAACGCAACCCTGGTCACGTTGAACGTGACGCACACGAACGAGGACACTGGCTACAGCCTGACCGAGTTCGACTCGACTAACACGCTTGTCCAGGCCTATTCGTCCGTCATGATTCAGGTCGGCATCAACTGGCACCTTCGCGCCGCGAGCGGCCAGCTCGTCCTGGTGCAGGCGGGAGAGGCGACCTTCGACCTGGCGACAGGCAACTTGGTTAGCTTCACGCCCAACAGCGGCCTCAACCAGACCTACGCGCAGGTCATCTGCCCCGCCCTGGGCGGAAGCCCGGCCTGACAGCCCGAAGGCGCAGGATGCCCCCACCACCGTGGTCGGGGCATCCTGCGCCTGGCCTCCGGACGCGGCCCCTGACGCGGCGCCAATCCGGGTAAGCGGTCCTGTCAGCGCGGCGTCAGGACGCTGTCAGCCTGGCCGGGCAGCCTCGGGCCAGGCATCACAGGCGCATACCGGCACCGGGCCGGCTGCAGGCAAGGAGGTACCCAGATGAGATCGGAACGGGCCGGGCCGAGCTGGCGGGCGATCGCCGGGCGGCTGAGTTACGCGAACGTGATGAGCACCCTGGCGGTCGTCATCGTGCTGGGCAGCGGGACCGCCTACGCCGCGGTCAGCATCGTGGACCGGGCGAGGCTCGCCAACAACTCGCTGGCGCTGGGCGGGTTGCCGGCGAAGGACTACCGGCAGGACGTCTCCACCGCGAGCAGCAGCACGAAGGTAACCGCCGCTCCTGGCAAGTGGGTCACCGTGCTGGCCTGGAAGTTCACCAGCCACGCCCCGCGCCCGGGGCCCATGACCTTCCTCAACCAGGTGACGCTGACCAATGCGGGCAAGGCCCCCGGTCAGGCTCAGCTGCGCCTGGTCCTCAACGGCAAGACCGAGGAAGGGGCAACCGCCTACCAGATCGGCATTACCGGCGCGCAGACCATCTTCGGCCTGCTCGTGTGTAACGGGATGCCGGCCGGGGTCTACGCCGCCCAGCTCCAGGTACTCGCCACAGGCACCAGCCTGATCATCAACACCTCTGACGAGTTCGCACTCCGCCCCATAGTCATACCACCGTGACCAGGCCTGCAAGCCGGCCCGGGGCCGCGCCGCGGCGAGTGCTCGCAGCGCGGCCCCGGGCTACCTGCCGAGCCGCCCTGAAACGCCGCGGTTATCCGATGGTTCGTCACCCGATCACGGTGCTAGCGTCCCGCCGTATGAACGCCTCTCAGATTCGCGTCGTGCGGGCTGCGCCCGGGCTGGTCTGGCGGGCGCTCGATCCGGACGACCAGGTGGTCGGCGCTATCACGGCGCTTCTGCGGCCGGATGGTCGGTGGTTCATAGCCTTCGACGCAGGCCGCGATGACAGTTACTGCCCACTGCTGGAAGCCGTCGCCGATAACACCGGCAGCGATCTGCACGCCACCGTCGATGAGGCCGACGGCCAGGCGCTGGAGCTGTTCGACCGGCTCGGCTTCACCGTGGCTCGGCGCGAGGGCATCTACTTGATCCCGACCGATCCGAATATCACGGGCCTGCATTCAACCGCTGAGCCCGACGGAATTGTCATCATCTCTGCGGCCGACGCCTACGAGGACCAGTTGCGGGCACTCGATGAGGTCCTGCGCCAGGACGTGCCCGGCACCACCGGGTGGAAGTGGGATCCCGGCGACTTTCACGAGGAGACCTTTGACTCGCAGTTCGACCCGGCCACCTACCTGGTCGCCGTCGATACGGCTAGCGGCGAGTACCTCGGCCTGGCGCGGGTGTGGATCGGCCCGGGCCGACCTCGGCTTGGCTTTGTCGCCGTCGTTCGGTCGTACCGCCGCCGCGGACTCGCGAGTACTCTGCTTGCCCGCGCGTTCCGCGTACTTCACCAGCGTGGCAAGTCCGAAGTAACCGCTGAGGTCGACGACACGAACACCCCATCCCGCGCATTGCTATCGGGGCTAGAGGCCAGCCGCCTCGGCGGCTCGGTCGAAGTCGTCAAGCGCCGAACGGCGCCGTCTTGATCGAGTTGCGCACGGCACATACCGCTGACCTGGGCGCCGCCGCGAGGTCCGCGATCCGGGACCTGCTCGAAGCCTCCTTCGAGGACTTCACTGATGACGCCTTCGAGAATGTGCTCGGCGGCGTCCATGCGCTGATCTCTGACGACGCCGCGCTGATCGGGCATGCCAGCGTCGTGCCGCGGCGCATGCAGTACGACGGCAGGTCGCTGCGGGCCGGATACATCGAGGGCGTCGCCGTGCGCGCGGACCGGCGCCGCGAGGGTCACGGCCACACCATGATGGACGCACTGGAGCGGGTCGTGCGTTCCGCATACGATCTCGGCGCGCTCGGCGCCAGCACCGACGGCGCCCGCCTGTACACCGCGCGGGGCTGGCAGCAGTGGCGGGGGCCATCAGCGGTGATGAGCCCGGACGGGATCCGCAGCACCGCCGGCATGGACGGCGCCATCTATGTCCTGCAGGTGTCGGTGCCGCTCGACACCTCGCGCCCGCTGGTCTGCGACTGGCGTGATGGCTCCGTCTGGTGACCCGGGCACGGCGGCCCGGACGCGCCGCGCGTTCGCCGCGGAACCGGTAGGCGATACTGCTGGGATGAGCGAGCGGAACGTCCTCGGCGGCGACCTGGAACCGTGCGGCGACGACCCGGTCACCGGGTTCTACCGCGACGGCTGCTGCAACACCGGCCCGGAGGATCTCGGCAGCCACACGATCTGCGCGGTGGTGACCGCCGAGTTCCTCGCCCATCAGCGCCAGATCGGCAACGACCTGATCACGCCGATGCCGCAGTTCAGGTTTCCGGGGCTGACGCCCGGGCGACCGATGGTGCGTGACGGCGGCGAACTGGCTCCGCGCGCATCGCGACGGCGCGGCCGCCTACGTCGTGCTCGCGTCCACGCACGAGCGCGCACTGGAGATCGTGCCGATCGAGGCGCTGCGCGAGCACGCGATCGACGTTCCCACCAGCCCGGGGTCACTCGGGGACTGACCGCGAACGGCCAGCCCCGAGCCCCGGGGCCCCGAGCCCCCCTCGAGCCCGCGCTCAGCTGGAGGAGAAGCCGGGGATGCCGGCCCGCGGGTGCATCGCATCCACGTGCAGGACTGACTTGCCCGGGCATCCCTGCGACGGGAACCCGACGAGCTGTGCGTGGGTCTGGCCGGGCGGGAAAACCTTGAGCAGCGTCGCCTTGACCGGGTGCGTGCACTTGAGGCCGGCCTGGGTGACGTCGAGCACGACATGCGCGGTCGCGCCGGGGGCCAGGACGACGGTCGAGCTAGCGCCGCTGTGCGTGGCGGGCAAGCCGACCTGGTGGCCGTGGACGTCGACGGCTGACACGCCGGGGTAGCCGAAGAGCGTGCAGGTCGAGTGCCCGATGTTGCTGAACTGGAGCTGGAAGAAGACGTGACCGGCAGCGCCGTCGCCTGGCAGGCCGTACCAGACCCTCGTCTGCGTCGAGATGCAGGGGGACGCCGCCGGGTGGCCAGCGGCCCCGGCGGCCGCGGACGAGGCCAGGGCCGCGGTCGGCAGCAGGACTGCCGCGCCGGCCAGGGCCACTCCCGCGGCGAACCGCCTGCTCAGCCCGTGTGGTTAGTTTCATGGCGCGACTCCTTCATCAGGTCTGGACCGACCATTGTGGGTCCTGGTTGCCCGGCAGCGCTCGCCGAGACCGGTGGTAGGTCACCGCACACCTTTTGACGTCAGTCGCGCGAATTCGGTTGGGATCGCTTCGCCGCGATCACCAGCCGTCGTGCGAGAATCGCGATCGTGGCGAGGTCCTGGGAAGAGATGCGGACTTCCATCGCGGAGCGGTTGCTCCGCCAGACGGGTCACGACGTCGCGTGGTGGAACGAGCACATCGCATCGCAGTCGGGCGCAGGTGACGAGGCGTCGCTGCGGGCCTGGCTCGCCGGGCAGGGCGTCACCGGCTACCAGCAGATGCTGCTCGTGCACGAGACCTTCGGCTACCCGGCGTTCCTGCTTGCCTCGGCCGACGAGCTGACCGAGGCACAGTACGCCGACCGCCTGGCGTTGCGGCCGATACTGGACGCGGTCGTCGCCGCCGTGCTCGCGCTGGGTGAGGTCGAGGTGCAGGCGAGGAAGACCTACACCACCCTGCTCACCCCGCGCCGGACCTTCGGCGCCGTGCGGCCGACCACGAAAACGCGGGTCGACCTGGGTCTGCGGATAGACGGCGTCCAGCCTTCTGGGCGGCTGCTCGACGGCCGGAACACGGCAGGCGGGTCCGTCAACCTGCGGCTGCCGCTGCATACGGTCGATGACCTCGACGCCGAGGCACTCGGCCTCCTGGACCGCGCGTACCAGACGAATCTCTGAGCGGCCGCAGCGGGCCACCGCCGAGCTCGCCCCTACCCGCCCAGGACGGTCAGGGCTGATCAGTCTGGACTATGCCCCTGGATTAGCGATATATCTGGTTCATGGCCGAATGACGGTGACAACGGCATAGCGATACGGCAAGGGAAAGGCATGGCTGGCTTCGGCGATCTGGACGTGATGCAGCGAGGGCGCAGGCTCGCCGTCGGCTTGGTGATGCTCGGGCTCGGCGGCATCGTCGGGTATGCCTGGCCGGAGAGCACCGCCACGCCTAGTGCCGAGAAGGGCGCCGTGATCGCCGTCGGAAACGCCACGGCGGGCGCGGGACTGCGCTTCACGTTCCGGCCGTCCGATGCCAAGGTCAAAAAGGCCCCGGACCAGCAATTCCTGCTGCAGGAAGCTACCCCGTGGCAGGCCGGGCCTAGCGGGCCGTGGCATTACCAGGGCTTTCCGCCGTGCCTGACGTCCGGGTCGACCACCAGCACGCCCGTGACGCTCGGCGTCGTCTCGGTGCGCGGAATCGGCGCCCTGGCCAACCGCTCGGTCGTCGCCTGGGTCGAGTGCGACTCCTGACCGACGCTCCCGGTACCGGCCGATACCTTTAACAGGTGAAACGGACCACCGCCGGCATCATCGCCCTCGTCATGGCCGGGCTGGTCGCGGCGCTGGTCATCGGTCCGCCCGCGCTAGCCGGTGCGGCGCGGCCAGCGGGCCATGCCGCCTGGTCAGGTGAGAATCGCCTGCGGGCACCGGCCGGCAGCGTCATCGTGATCGGCGTCGCGGGGCTTCGCTGGAGCGATATCTCCGCTGCGGCGACGCCCGCCATCTGGCGGCTGGCCAGGACCGGCTCGGTCGGCTCGCTGGCCGTCACGACGATCAGCAAGGACACCTGCCCGGCAGATGCCTGGCTGACGCTGAACTCCGGGGCCAGGGCCGCAGCGAATCCGGCCACCGGGTCCTGCCGGCCGGTGCCGGTGACCGGTGGCGGGTCGGGGACGGCCCCGGCCCCGGCGCGGGTGCTCGGGATGGCGACGATCAAGGCGCGCAACAACGGCACGGGGTACGGCCCGGCCTGGGGCACCCTGGCTCGCGCGGCTGGTGCAGGCCGGTGTTCAACTGCGGTCGGTCCCGGCGCGGCGCTCGCGCTTGCCGACCGGGCCGGTCACGTTCTGAGGTACCTCCCTGCGCCGCCCGCGGGCGGCGACGTGCCCGCGTTGCTCAGGCAGTGCCCGCTGTCGGTGATCGACCTCGGGGCGCTGCGCCAGGCGGGGCGGCCGCGCGCGCTGGCGCTCGCGGCCGATGACCGGCTGATCGCTGAGATCGCCGCCGCCGCGCCAGCCGGATCGGTCCTGATGCTGGCGGGCATGGGCGACGACGGGACGCCGCGGCTGCGGTCGATCGTGGTCAGCGGTCCTGGCTACCGGTCCGGCCTGCTGACCTCGAGTTCGACGAGGCAGCCGGGGATCGTGACGATCACCGACCTCACGCCGAGCATCCTGCGCTGGCTGGGCGAGCCGGTGCCGGCGGCGCTAGCCGGCGCGCCGGTGACCGCAGGCGGGCGCGGCCCGCTGGGCGGCGTCGTGACAACGATGATCGGGCAGGAGACCGCCGACCAGGTCTACAAGTCCATCGTCGGCTGGTTCTTCCTGTACTACGGCATCGCGGAGGCCGTGCTGTTCGCCGCCATCGCGTTCGCGCTGCGCGGCAGCGACGCGCGGCAGGTGCGGCGCCGGGTTGCCTGGTACACCGTTGCCGGGTGTTTCGCCGCGGCCGTGCCGGCCGGCACCTTCCTGGCCGGCCTGCTGCCATGGGCGCAATGGCCGCACCCGGCTCTGTGGCTCTACGGGCTCGGGTTTGCCTGGGCCGCGATCATCGCGTGGCCCGCGGTCACCGGGCCGTGGCGGCGTGACCCGTTCGGCCCGCCGGGCTACGTCTGCGCCGTGACGCTCGCGGTGATCGGCATCGACGTGATCGCCGGTTCCCGGCTCCAGCTGGGAGCGCCATTCGGGCTGTCGGTGGTCGAGGCCGGCCGGTTCTACGGCATCGGCAACAACGCCCTCGGCGTCTATGTCACCGCCGGGATGATCACGGCGGCCTGGGCGGCGGTCGCCGCGATGCGCCGCGGGAACGCAGCCGCGCGCGGCCCGGCCGTGGCCGCCGCGGGAGCGGTCGCCGCGGTCACCGTCGTGGTCTCCGGCTGGCCGGGATTCGGCGCGAAGGTCGGCGGGACGATCGCGATGGTTCCCGCGTTCCTCGTGCTGCTCGCGGCCGTCGCCGGAATCCGGATCACACCTCGGCGCGCACTGGTTATCGCGGTCAGCGGCGTGGTCCTGGTGGCCGCGTTCGCCGTGGTCAATTATCTCGGCATTGCCGCCCCGTCGCACCTGGGCGACTTCATCAGGCAACTCGTGGCCGGCAACGCGGGCGGGACGCTGGGCCGCAAGGTCAGCTCGAACCTGCGGTCGGTCACGCTGACCTGGTACACGCTGATCCCGCCGCTGGTTGCCATCGGCACCGGCATCATGTTGGGCTGGCCGCGCAGGCTGCGGCTGCGCACGTTCGTCACGGCATGCGAGCGCCTCCCGCTCGTGCGAACGACGCTGTTCGCGGTCTGGCTCGCCGCCGTGCTCAGCTGGTTCCTCGAGGACTCCGGGGTGAGCGTCGTCGCCGCTGCGCTGCCGGTCGCGCTGCCGCTGGGCATCCTGCTCGCGATCCGGGCCGCGAACCAGCCGCAGGAGCGGCCAACCGTCGCCCCGTCCGGGGTCGCGACCGCGCCTGCCGCCAGCCCGCCCCGATGACTGCGGCAGCGGCAGGTTAATCTGCGCGATACCGGGCATTGCGAAACAACCGGCCAGGTCGAGCGGAACGATCGGAGGACCCGGGGTGAAATACCAGCTTTCGAGGTTCATCATCGGTCCCGGCCTGCACCTGCTGGCCAGGACCGAGATGATCGGCGCGGAGAACGTGCCTGCCTCCGGCGGGGCGATCTTGGCCTCGAACCACCTCTCGGTGCTCGACTCCTTCTATCTGCCGCTGATGATCGATCGCCCGGTCACGTTCGCGGCCAAGTCGGAGTACTTCACCAGCAGGCGGCCCACGGACCGGATCGTCGGCGCTTACCTGCGCGCCACGAAGCAGCTCTCGGTGGATCGCGCGGGAGCGCGCGCGGCCCAGGAGATGCTCGAGTCGGCTCTCGCCCTGCTGAAGGACGGCGCCCTGTTCGGGATCTACCCGGAGGGCACGAGGTCGCCTGACGCGCGCCTGTACCGGGGCAGGACCGGCATCGGCTGGCTCGCGCTGCATGCCAGGGTCCCGGTGATCCCGGTCGCCATGGTCGGCACCGAGCGGCTGCTGCCGCCGGGGCACCGGATCCCCAGGCCGTGCCGCATCCAGATCAGGGTCGGCAAGCCGCTGCTGTTCGAGGAGTATGCCGACAAACCCGCCGGGGCCAGGCAGCGGCGGGAGGTCACCGACCGCGTGATGGAAGCGATCCGCGAGCTATCCGGCCAGGAGTTCGTGCCGATGTACGCCTCGGCGCGCAAGGAGCAGCTAGCCGCCCGGAACGGTTCTGGCGGCCAGGTTCCTCCTGACCACGATCCCGTTGTCTAGCTCGTGGAGTGAACGCGGCCGGACCCGCCGCTCAGCCCTGCCCGGTGGAATCCGGCGCGGCCGGGTTCCAGATGTAGATCGGGTGGCTGCCGGAGTCGGCGCTCCGCTGCCCTGAGCCTGCCCACGGGGCGCGGTCAGCGCCGTCGTCCGCAGCGTCCCGCGACTGATCGGGCGGACCCAGCCGACCCGTGACGCTCGCTCCGCCCGGACCGGCAGGACGTCCGGTCACGGGGGCAGGCGTCCCCGTCGACCGGCCGCCTGCCGCCTGACGCCCAGGGACGGTGGCCCACGGCAGTTCGCTCGTCGGCCGCTGGGCGGGCTCCCATGGCGGCGAACCAGAGACGGGCGCGTGCCGCAGCGTCGACGCCGCAGGCCCAGGAGGTGAGAACCCGGCATCCCCGCCCGTCCACGCATCGGGCCGGCCCGCGGACTCGCCCCGCTGCGCGGCACCGGACTGGCCGCGCCAAGCGCGGGGCGCGGTGGCCCGCGGCGGCTCAACGGGCCCGGCCAGCGCAGGTGCGCCGGTCAGCCTCGATGATCCGTCATCGAGCCATGTGTCGACGGTCGCGGCGGGGGGCGCTGGCAGCATCGGCCGTGCGGCGAACGCCGCGGACAGCGTCGACCTGCCGGTCAGACCGGGCCTTGGCTGGAACCTGGTGCTCACCTCACCGCGGCGCTCCTCCTGCTGGCTGGCCGGGCGAGCGTGCTGCGGCCCGAAGAACGCGAGCAGCGGGTCAGCGAGCATGCCCTGGTCGGCCCGCACGGCGCTGCGGCGGCCGCGCTCCGCCGCTGTGACGGCCTCGGCCGCGAACCGGGACCGCCGCCGGGCCACGCTGCCATACCAGGTGATCGGGATCAGCAGGGCCGCGAGCGCGGCCGCCGCGATCAGCCCGTCCTGCAGCAGGCCGCCTTCGATGATCGATGCCTGCGACCGGACCGCCGGCACCGCTGGCTGACGCCTGGGCAGCGCGCCGAGCGAAGCGGGCGCGGCGTGCGGCGGCGACATGGCGGCCGCCTGCCTGATCGCCTGCTGAGCGTCGAGCGTTCCGTGGCCGGAGCCGTCGAGCACGCCGCCGGGCGGCTTGTGCACCGTGCCCGCGGTCATGGTCGTCAGCACCTGCGCGGCGGTCAGGTTCGGGAACTGCGACCTGACCAGCGCGGCAACCCCGGCCGCGATCGCGCTCGCTGCCCACGTGCCGTTCATCGTCTGGTACCCGGTGGGCGCGGCGGCGGCGACACCGCTGCCCGCGGCGGTGAACGCGACGTAGCCGCGGTGGCTGCTGGAGGGAGCCTTGACGAAGTTCCTGCCGAACGCGCCGACCGCGGCCACGCCGTGGTAGGCGGCGGGGTAGTCCGGCGCGTCTCCGGCCTGTCCGTTGTCGCCGGCCGGAGCGACCAGAACGACGTTGTGCCTGACCGCGAACGCTACAGCGGCCTGCTCGCCCGCGCTGCCGCCGGTCACCGCTGCCACGCCGCCCCAGCCCGCGATGCCGGGCATCGCAGGATCGGCGGGCAACACGATCACGGACGCGCCGTGCTCCACGGCGTACCTGATTCCCGCGGCTAGATCCGCGGGCAGCCGGGCGGTCACCTTGGTGCTCGACCAGAGCGGGTCGCCCGGGCTGAGGGTGACCCTGACCGACAGGATCCTGGCGTGGTCTGCGATGCCCAGGATGCCGTCCGGATAGCTGCCCGACGCCGACTTCTGCCCGTTCCCGTGGCCCGCGATAAGGCTGGCCAGGCCCGTTCCGATCACCCCGAAATGCGGGTCGCCCGCCGCCCGGCCCGATTGAGTGAAGTCAGGACCCGCGACGACCGAGCCGGTCAGGTCGGGCTGGCTCGTGACCACGCCGTCCGCCAGCACTGCGACAACCACGCCCGCGCCGTGGCCGCCACGCTCCGCCTGAGTCACGTGCAGCGTGCCCAGCCACCACTCGGACTGACGCCACGAGTCCGCGTGCGCAGGCAAGGTCGCGGCTGCGACAGGCGCCGACGCGAGGCCGATCACGACCGCGGTCCTGGCAAGCCGAAGGAGCCGCGGCGGCCTGCTGGGCGGTCGCCGGGGGAGTCTCAGCGGCACGGTGTCGTGGCCTTCCGTCTATGTAACTCACATTCTGCCACGTCTGTTCGGGTTCGTCGTCGTCTGGTCACGCGGGGTCACGCGGGCACGCCGGCCGCGATGCGCACCCTGGCCCCAGGCGGCAGCGAGAGCCGCTCCGCGGCGTTGCCGCTGCTGACCGCCAGCGAGATCAGCCCGGCGCTGTCGGTGAACGCGATCAGCTCGCCGGGCGCCGCCGAGCCGAAGGTCTCCAGATAGGGCGCGGTCAGCTCGCGCCGGTTGCATCGGATGACCAGCGACGACCCGATCGCGATGCCCAGGTCGGCCGCCGCCGCCGACGGGATCGACAGCTGCACGTTGCCGAATCGGTCGACGGACAGGACCTCGCCCTCGGCCTCCCTGTCCAGCATCCGGCTGGTCGGAGCGGCCAGCATCACCAGGTCGGAGATGTCCACCTCGGTGCCGGCGTCGACCAGGCTGGTGCCGGTAGCCAGGTGCGACGCGACCGGCATGAAGATGTCCCTGCCATGGAACGTCGGCGCGACCGGGCGGTTCCACAGCGCCTCGTTGGTGAGCAGCACGGCCCGGGTCGCGCCGCCGAGCGCGGTCGCCGCCCAGGACAGCAGGCCGTTGTCCGGGCCGACCAGGATCCCGCCCTGGGCCTCGACCGCGACCGCGCGCCGCGTGGTGCCCACACCCGGGTCGACGACGGCGACGTGCACGGCGGGGGGCATCGCGGGGACGGTCTGCGCGAGCACGGCCGCTCCGCGCCGCACGTCGCCCGGCGGCACTAGGTGCGTGATATCGATGATTCTGGTGGCCGGGGCGATGCGCGCGGCCACTCCGTGGCAGGCGGCCACGAAGCCGTCCTCGAGCCCGAAGTCGGTCAGGAAGGTCAGGCAGTTCAGCGAGGTCACAAATTGTGAGCGTACGTGCCCGGATCGTCGGTGCGCTAGGTCGCCCCGGCCCGGCACCGACGGCTCAGGTCACCTACGATGAGCCTGGGGGAGAAGGGCCGGAGTCCGGTGGAACTGCTGACCGAGCTTGATTTGCGCATTCTGGCCTTCGAGCGAAGCTGGTGGCGATCACCCGGCGCCAAGGAGCGCGAGATACTCGACGCCCTCGGCATGAGTCCGACCAGGTACTACCAGCTGCTCAACGAGCTGATCGACCGGCCCGAGGCAGTGCAGTTCGATCCCGCCCTGGTCGCGAGGCTGCGCCGGAGGCGGGCAGACAGGAACAGGCTGCGCTCAGGACGCGACGCCTGACGAGGGGCGCAGGCCCAGGGGGTCGGCTGCATGGCTCACGAGACACGCGCACAAGATCGAGGCACTTCCGGCGATAACGGCTCGCGCGTCGGGCTCCCGGCGGGCATCCCGGTCCCGGTGACGCCCGACGGCTGCGCTGGGCTGGCCGCGCTGCTCGGTGCCCCGTCCGCCGCGCTGATCGCCGTCGACTTCGACGGCACGCTCGCGCCGATCGTTCCTGACCCGGCGCAGGCACGGGCGCTGCCCGCCGCGGTCGACGCGCTGGCGGCGCTGATGCCGCTGGTCGGAACCATGGCCGTGCTGACCGGCCGCCCGGCTCTGACGGCCGTCGCGTTCGGCTCGCTCGAGCGGGTGCCCGGCATCATCGTGCTCGGGCATTACGGCAGACAGCGCTGGCAGGACGGCATCCTGCACTCGCCGCCGCCGCCGGAAGGGCTCGCCGTGGCGCGGGAACGGCTGGGCGGTGTGCTAGCCGGCGCGGACGCAGCCGAGGGAACCTGGGTTGAGGACAAGGCGGACGCGCTGGCCGTGCACACGCGGCGCGCGGCCAACCCGGTGGCGGCCCTCGAGCGAATTCGCGCGCCGCTGCTGCGGCTGGCGGCGGAGGTCGGCCTGCGGGCCGAGCCGGGCCGCTTCGTGATCGAGCTGCGCCCGCCGGGCGCCGACAAGGGGATGGCGCTGGAAGACCTGGCGGCGCAGCGGGATCCCTCGGCGATCATGTTCTGCGGCGACGACCTCGGCGACCGGCCGGCCTTCCGCGCGGTACGCACGATGCGAGCAGCTGGCCGGCCGGGCATCGCCGTGTGCAGCGGCTCGGCCGAGGTGGCGGACCTGGCCGGCGAGGTCGACCTGATCGTGCCAGGGCCAGAGGGCGTCGCCGCGCTGCTGGGCGCCCTGGCGACCCAGATCGGCCGGGACGGCCGTTAGGGCGCGGGACACGCCCTAACCCGCTGGCTGGCCGGCGTCCTCAAGGGCGGCTAGCTGGCTGGCGAGCCAAGCGGCCGGCGGGAAAGCACCTCCGGCCGCCGCGAGCGACCGGCACCGGCGAGCTCGTTCCAAATCAGACATCATCAGCGCCTCGTGCAGCGCCGCTGCCGTGCCGCTCACGTCGAAGGGGTTCACCATCAGCGCGTGCTCGCCGAGCTCGTCAGCCGCGCCGGCCTCCCGGGACAGGACGAGCGCACAGTCCCGGTCGGACAGGATCGGCCCTTCCTTGGCGACCAGGTTCATGCCGTCCCTGATCGGGTTGACGAGCAGCACGTCGGCCAGCCGGTAGCCGGCCAGCGACCGCGGGTAGTCGTCGTTTGCGCTGAGCAGGATCGGCCGCCAGTCCGGCGAGCCGAACTCGTCCTCGATCGCGCCGGCGAGCCGTTGCACGTTCGCCGCGTACTCCCGGTACTCGGGCAAGTCGTGCCGGGACGGATAGGCGAGCGCGAGCAGCATCACCTTCCCCTGCCACTCCGGGTGCGTCAGCAGCAGCTCGCGGTAGGCGGCCAGGCCCCGGACGATGTTCTTGGACAGCTCGGTGCGGTCCACCCGCACTATCAGCTTGCGGTCGCCGATCAGCTCGGTCAGGGCGGCCAACCTGGACTCGACGTCCTGCTGGGCTCCCCGGCTGATCAGGTCGGCGGCGTCGACACCGAGCGGATGCACGCCGATGCCGGTCACGTGCCCGCGGTGACTGACCTGGCGGCGGCAGGCCGTCACCGTGGCTCCGAGCACGTGCTCGCAGCAGTCGACGAACGCGTCGGCCCAGCGCTGGCACAAGAAGCCTGCGTGGTCGGCGCCGAGAATCCCGTCCAGCACTTCGGCGGCGACCGAGTCGGGCAGCAGCCTGAAGTAATCGACGGGCGCCCACGGCGTGTGCGAGAAGTGCGCGATCGGCGTTCCCGGCCTGAGCTCCGCGAGCATCCGCGGTGCGAGCGTCAGGTGGTAGTCCTGGATGACCGCGCGTGCCGGGACCTGGCCGTCCGCCGAGGCGAGCGCCCGGGCGAAGGCCTGGTTGTACTCGCGGTAGGCCTCCCAGTCCCGGCGGAACGACATCCCGAACTGGGGCTGGTTCGGCGTGTCGTACAGCATGTGGTGCACGAACCAGAGCACCGAGTTGGCCACGGTGTTGTAGGCGCGGTTGAAGGTCGCGGCCGGGATGTCGAGCATCCGCACGCCCTTGCCGCCCTGGCTCCCGTCGAGCCCGAGCAGGCCGCCGGGAGCCATCCGGGCCGCGGCCCGGTCGGCGTCGCTCAGTGCCGCGCAGACCCACAGCAGGTCCTCCTGGCTGGCGACCGAGGACAGGCCGGACACCACGCCGCCGCCGCCCCTGCTGACCGAGAGGCGCCCGTGGTCGTCGCGGCTGAAGGACACCGGGCCCCGGTTGGACGCCACGAGGACCTGGCGCCTGGCAGTCGCATCGCCCACGGGCCGAGGTTAGCGCCGCGCCGGGTGGGCGGCCGGTACCGACCCCGGTGATCGCGATTTCGGGCCGCGGAGCTGGGCGCAGGGTGAAGAGCCGTACTTACTTCGAGCAGATGCTCGGGCGTGCCGTCGGAGTCATCGATGACACCCGAGTTCCAGTCAGTGCTGACGTGGTCAATTGGCTCTATTGCGAAACCGAGGAAATGCGGTAGCTTATTCTCTGATCTGAGCAAATATGGGGTATCACAGAGAGCGCCAGAGCTTAGGCGGGCGCGCGCGGAATCGAGGCACCGATGCGCTTCAGCGGAACCAAGAGCGTCCTGACAGCTGCGGTGGCGGTGGTAGCGGCGCTGGGCATGGCTCAGGCGACAGCATTCGCGGCACCGAGCCTGACGCCGACGGTTAGCATCTCGGCCAAGTCGGCGTTTCCCAAGGTCACTGGCGATGTCTTCGTCGTCTTCCTGGACGGCGCATCCTCGAACGCACACATCAAGGGCTCGGTCACTGGCGGGACGAGCGGGCAGGTGCTGCAGTTGTTCGCGCGGCAGTTCCCGTTCAAGAATCCCGCCACGGCGCTCGGATCCCCCGTCACGCTGTCGTCCTCGAGTACGCCGTACTCGTTCACGGTGACGCCGACCCTGGCCACTCGCTACGTGGTCAAACTGTTCACCGACTCCAGCATGACCACGCTCGTGGCCAAGTCGGCCACGCAGGTCGTGTACGTAGTGGCGCACGGGCGCGCTGGCGGCGTGCGGACCTGCAACAGGCCCGGACAGCGGCCGGTCTGCCACCAGCGCATCCACCTAACCGTGACCGTTCCGCCGTCGACATTGCGTACGGAGCGGCCCAAGCTGTGGCACCTGTACTTCGGCCTGACGCTGAACCGGGCAGGCCCGCAGCCAGCGCCGCCCAGGCGCCTGCGCCTCGGCGGCGGCAACGCCAAGGTCGTGAGCACCAGCAAGGTCAGCAACCAGGAATACGCTGCGACGTTCACGTTCTCGTTCCGGATCGGCAACGCCGGCTATGACTTCGTGATCAATGCCTGCCAGAAGGACACCGAGTCGACGGACGGGCTGAACCTGCCAGGTCACCACGGCTGCGGCGACAGCGTCATCAGCAGCAGGCTCCGGTACCTCGGCTGACGCGGAATCTCGCTGGTCCTGAATGCGACAGCTCCTGCTCGCCGCTTCCCGGACCAGTGCCGATACCTCGATCCGGAATCTGCGGCTAACCCCTGGTCGACTGGCACGTGCTGTGAAGCGCAGTGCAGGACTGATTGCCATCGCCGGTCAAGTTCCGGCTGAACTGGGGTGATAAGATCGTCCGTGAACCAGCCAAGTATGGCCCCAGCTATCTGGTCAAGATAGATATATCTGGCATAACTGGGTAAACAACTTCATATTGCTCATCCAGAGGGGTGGAGGGAACGGCCCTGTGAAGCCCCGGCAACCATCTCGATGATGCATGCCCGGCCGGTCTGTCCGGCCTGGTGAGGCCATCACGGGACTGGTGCCAACTCCGGCCCGCCGCCATCCGGCAGCGGGACAGATGAGGAGAGGCCTCCTTCCATGACATCGCTTGCGACCAGTCCCGCGACCTTGTCCAGCCAGCTATCCGGCTCCCCCCGCTTCGGCTATGCGCGCGCCCTGACCTGCCGCGAGTGCGGCTCCAGCTTCGACCTCGGCGGCCAGCACGCATGCGCCGAGTGCTTCGGCCCGCTCGAGGTCAGCTACGATCTGCCGCCGGTAACCAGGCGGCAGATTGAGGCCGGGCCGCAGAACATCTGGCGGTATGCCAGCCTGCTCCCGGTCCCGGCGGACATCGCCGACCGCCCGAACACCGAGCCTGGCCGGACCAAGCTGATCCGCGCCGACCGCCTGGCCAGGGCGCTCGGGATGCGCAGCCTGTGGGTCAAGGACGAGCGGTCCAACCCGACCCACTCTTTTAAGGACCGGGTCGTGGCGGTCGCGCTCGCCGCCGCCGTGGAGATGGGCTACCGGGTTCTTGCCTGCCCGTCGACGGGGAACCTGGCCAACGCTGTTGCGGCTGCCGCCGCCAAGGCCGGGATCGAGTCGATCGTGCTCGTTCCGGCCGACCTCGAGCCGGAGAAGATCCTGGCCTCCGCCGTGTACGGCGGCCTGCTCGTCAAGGTGCGGGGCGGTTATGACGAGGTGAACAGGCTCGCGTCAGAACTGGCCGAGGAGCGCGAGGACTGGGCGTTCGTCAACGTGAACGTTCGGCCGTACTACGCCGAGGGCTCCAAGACCATCGGCTACGAGATCGCTGAGGACCTGGGCTGGCGGCTGCCACGCCAGATTGTCGTGCCGGTGGCGTCGGGGGCGCAGCTCGTGAAGATCGACAAGGCGTTCAGCGAGTTCGTCGAACTCGGCCTGGTGCCCGAGTCCGAGGTGAGGGTCTACGGAGCCCAGGCCAGCGGGTGCGCGCCGGTTTCCGCCGCCTATGCAGCCGGGCACGACGTGGTGCAGCCGGTGCGGCCGGACACGATCGCCAAGTCGCTGGCAATCGGCAACCCGGCCGACGGACCCTACGTACTCGACGTTGTGCGCAGGACGGGCGGCAGGGTGGCCGATGCGCCGGACGCGGAGATCGTGGCCGCGATCGGCCTGCTGGCCGCGACCGAGGGCATCTTCGGCGAGACGGCGGTCGGGGTCACCATCGCGGTGCTGCGACGGCTGCTCGCCGCGGGGCAGATCGACCCGGACGAGGAGACTGTGATCATCAACTCGGGCGATGGGCTGAAGACGCTCAACGCCGTGGCCGGTGCGGTCCAGGTCGCCGAGCCGATCGCCCCGAGCTTGGCGGAGTTCACCAAGCGCTACGACGAGACGCGCTGACAGTCCCGGCCCGGACCGGGGCTGCTGCCCGGAGTGGCCAGTGCCTGGCTTGTCTCGCGCCTGGCTTGTCCCGCGCTGGCCTGTCCCGCGCCTCGCCTGTCTCGCGCTGACACCGAAGAGGCATTTAGTTACGTACCGTAGTCACTATGGCCGAGGACGGTGCCGGGCGCGTGATTTAGGCGAGGTCCGCTGTCGCTGTCGCTGCCGCCGCGGGCCGGGCGCGGGTTTGCCTCCGCTGGGCCGGACAAGTTAACTGGCGAGTAACTTCCGGTCACGCGGCTGAGGTGCCGGTGAATTGGCGTCGCATCGCGATGGCGCGTAGGCGTGGTAAAACTTTGTCAATGCCCGGTTCTGCCCGGAGCAAAGCCGGGCTCTCCCACTGCGCGCGCAAGCCGGCCGACGATCCGACGGCGGAATCTCGGATATCGCAGATCCTCGGGAGCGGGTACCCGACGTGGGCGCTGCATCGCGTCATTCCGGCAGTGGGCGAGGGAGTGCGAGGGCGGCGGCAGCGAGGCCGGAGCACTATCCGCGTGACCCAATTCGGCGAGATGCGCGGTCTATTTCGGACGAAACCAGGCCTAGATCCGGCACCGGACCCGCAGTCATCTTGCCGGTCGGCAGCGCGGGGATCTTGGCCGGTATCCCGGGACGCGGAACGTCGTGACCATGTAGTGTAATGTCCGGTCGCTGTCGGTACGGCGAGAACGGCAGGCAGAGCTTGCGCAGCACGTCAAGCCCGTTCCGCGATCAACGGGTTTCGCGTAGCAAGGGCGTGACCCGAAGCCCGAGCAAAGTTAGGGAGTTGTTGTTCATGGCTCAGGGCACCGTCAAATGGTTCAACGCGGATAAGGGCTACGGCTTCATCGCGGTCGACGGTGGTAGGGACGTCTTCGTCCACTTCTCGGCAATTCAGGCGGACGGCTACCGGTCGCTTGAAGAAGGTCAGCGGGTCGAATTCGAGATTACGCAGAGCGACCGCGGTCCTCAGGCCGAGGCTGTCCGAACGGTTTAGTTTCCGCGCTTCACGCGGCGGACCCGGTGCCCGGAAGGGCGCCGGGTCTTCGCGTTGCCCGCGGTCTGGCGAGCGTTCCGTCCTCTGTCTCTCGCCGCACTGGCGTCCCGCCCCGTCCTCGCGCCAGGACGGCGTTCCCGTCCTCTTCCGCTCGCCGGCGCGCGTTCCGGCCACCCTCTCGCCGTAGGCGTTCCCGCCCTTCCTCTTGCCGTAGGCGTTCCCGCCCTTCCTCTTGCCGGCAGGCGTTCCCGTCCTCGCACCCGCGATCTGCTGGCTGTTGCCCTGAGTGGCCGGGTTTGGGCGGTGCCGGGGGAGGTCAGGCGGCTCGCGGCTTGCACTCTCACCCCGAGAGTGCTAAACAGGTCGTTGGCACTCTCGGGCAGAGAGTGACAACTCATCAAGCGTGATCGGGACGATGAGGCAGCGTGCGCAGCAGGAAGGGACTGTCTGCGGGCCTGCCGTCCGTCGCGGGCGTCGGCCCGGTCGGCATTCACCAGGCAATAAGTTCCAGGAGGACTAGGAGCCTATGGCAGCGAAGATGATCGCGTACGACGAGGACGCCAGGCGCGGCCTCGAACGCGGCATGAACCAGCTGGCCGACGTCGTGAAGGTAACTCTCGGCCCCAAGGGCCGGAACGTGGTGCTCGAGAAGAAGTGGGGAGCCCCCACGATCACCAACGATGGTGTGTCCATCGCCAAGGAGATCGAGCTCGAGGACCCGTGGGAGAAGATCGGCGCCGAGCTCGTTAAGGAAGTCGCTAAGAAGACAGACGATGTTGCCGGTGACGGCACGACGACTGCCACCGTTCTGGCCCAGGCGCTGGTGCGCGAGGGCCTGCGTAACGTCGCCGCCGGCGCCAACCCGATGTCGCTTAAGCGCGGCATCGAGGCGGCTGTCGAGCGGGTGAGCGAGGAGCTTTCCAAGCTCGCCAAGGATGTGGAGACCAAGGAGCAGATCGCTTCGACGGCCTCCATCTCCGCCGGTGACACCGCGATCGGCGAGATGATCGCCGAGGCGATGGACAAGGTCGGCAAGGAAGGCGTCATCACCGTCGAGGAGAGCAACACCTTCGGCCTTGAGCTCGAGCTCACCGAGGGCATGCGCTTCGACAAGGGTTACATCTCGCACTACTTCGCGACCGACCCCGAGCGGATGGAAGCGGTCCTTGAGGACCCGTACATCCTGATCGTCAACTCGAAGGTGTCGGCGAACAAGGACGTGCTGCCGCTGCTCGACAAGGTGGTCCAGGCTGCCAAGCCGCTGGTGATCATCGCCGAGGACGTGGAGGGCGAGGCGCTCGCCACGCTGGTCGTCAACAAGATCCGCGGGCTATTCAAGTCCGTCGCGGTCAAGGCGCCAGGCTTCGGCGACCGGCGCAAGGCCATGCTCGGCGACATCGCCGTGCTGACCGGCGGTCAGGTCATCAGCGAGGAAGTCGGCCTCAAGCTGGACAGCGCCGAGCTGGACATGCTGGGCCGGGCCCGCAAGGTCGTTGTCACCAAGGACGAGACCACCATCGTCGACGGTGGCGGCGACGCCGAGCAGATCTCGGGCCGGGTCAACCAGATCCGTGCCGAGATCGAGAACACCGACTCGGACTACGACCGCGAGAAGCTCCAGGAGCGGCTCGCCAAGCTGGCCGGCGGCGTGGCCGTCATCAAGGCCGGCGCGGCGACCGAGGTCGAGCTGAAGGAGCGCAAGCACCGCATCGAGGACGCTGTGCGGAACGCCAAGGCAGCCGTCGAGGAGGGTGTCGTCGCCGGTGGCGGCGTCGCCCTGCTCCAGGCCGGCAAGAACGCCTTCAAGAAGCTCGAATTGACTGGCGACGAGGCGACCGGCGCGCAGATTGTGCGCCGCGCGCTTGAGGAGCCGCTCAAGATGATCGCGGTCAACGCCGGCCTCGAGGGCGGCGTGGTGGCCGAGAAGGTGCGCAACCTCGAGGCCGGTCACGGCCTGGACGCCGCGACCGGTGAGTACGTCGACATGTTCAAGGCGGGGATCATCGACCCGGCGAAGGTGACGCGCTCCGCACTGCAGAACGCGGCGTCGATCGCGGCGCTGTTCCTCACGACCGAGGCGGTCATCGTGGAGAAGCCGGAGAAGGACAAGGCTCCGGCCGCTCCGGGCGGCGGTGACATGGACTTCTAGTCGTCGATGATGGCCGGCCAACGGCCGGCCGTCACACGGTGACTCGGGTCTCGCCCAGCTCGGATGCCTAGCGGCATCCGGTGCAAGTCCGCAAAAAGGCGGCTCCGGTTTCGGCCGGAGCCGCCTTTTCGCATCTTCACTGGCACGCCATCATGCGCGCCGGCTCCTCAAGCGGCTTATAAAGGTGGATCATCAAGGCATGAATCCGCCCACGGAGCAGCTAGTCCGTGACTACCTCAACCGGTTGTCCCTCGCGGCCCGCGGGCGGCTCGGACTCAGAGACCGGCAGGCACTGCTCGAACAGACCCGCGCCCGCCTCGAAGTCGCGGTCGGCGGCCTGAGAGAGGCGACCGAAACGCAGGTCAGGCAGGCGCTGGCAACGCTCGGTGATCCGGTCGCACTCGTCGATACCGAGCGCGCCAGGATCTCGGCGCGCAAGGAAGCGGGCATCGGCAGCCGGTTCGAGGGCGGGAAGAACGGCGCTGTCCCGCATATGTGGCCGGCCGCCGGGACAGCCGGCTCCGCACGCGGGCCGGCACTCGCCGAGGCCGAGCCCGTCTTGGACCCGCGGGGGCCGGTGGCCCCCGGAGTCTGCGTGGCTCCGGCGGTCGCCGAGCTTGCGCTGGTCCACGAGGCGGCTGTCTCCCTGAGAACCCGGCCGCATGCGATAGGTGCCGGACACGCCGGTGGCGGCCTGCCGCATCGAGGTCACGCTGAGGCACAGGCCGGCGGCAATCCGGAGGTGGGTCGGACAGAACCTGGCCGCCTGGGACAGGTCGGCAACTCAGGACCGGCTCGGCCAGCCGCCGCCGCCGGACCGGCTGCCGCTACGGGAGAAAACGGCAGCGCGGGACGGGCTGCCGCGGTCAGGTCCGCGGATCAGGCCGGGCGGCGCGGGTCAGGGTGGCAGCTCGGGTCAGGTCGGCGGCGCGGGTCAGGGTGGCAGCTCGGGTCAGGTCGGCGGTGCGGGTCAGGTTGGCAACGCGGGCGCCGACGGTGGCCCAAGCCGCAACGGGACGGCTCCAGAGCCGCCGCGCCCGCGCCCCGTGCCTCCGCCGGAGATGATAACCGCGCCGCCATCGCCCGCTCCCAGCCAGCCCGAATCGCGCAGCGAGGAGCAGCCGGCGCAGCTAGAAGAAGCTTCCTCCGGCCAAGATGCCTCGTCAGAGCCAACGGCGGCCAAGGCCGTGGCGGCCAAGACGGCGGCGGCCACGACGGCGGCAGGCAAGACAGCGGCGGGCAAGACAGCGGCGGGCAAGACACGCACCGGGGGGCCGGGGCACCAGGCCGGAAGCGACGATGAGGCCGGGCAGGACAGCGGCATCGAGTTCAGCGGACCGGCCGCGTCTGCTGCGGCTCGCTGGCTTGCCGACCTGGGCTCCGCGATCGCTGCCAGGCTCGCACGCCTCGGCACCGAGTTGCTCACTGTCGTCGCGCGCGACCGACTGGAGGCCGTCGCGATCGTGCTGCTCGGGCTTGGTGGCGCCGTGTATCCGCCGATCTGGCTCATCGGAGTTCTCGTCGCTCTAAGTTCCAGAAAATGGGATCATCGCGATAAATGGCTCGGACTGGGCCTGCCGATTCCGCTGGTGGTCTTCGGTGCGACCATGGTCCTGTTGCTCGGCGGCCAGCAGCAGTCGATGGGTCACTATGCCACCGAGGCGTGGCTTGCGGCCGGACGGCTGAGTCGCATCGCTGTGGTTCTCGGTGCCGGCTACCTGCTCCGGCGGCTGCATAAGTACCAGGGAAAGCGGGAGCGCAGGCGGCCGCCATGGGGCCCGCCGCACCGCAGGAGGTGAGGCGAACCGGCGCCCCGCCCGACGGCTCGCTGACCGCTCGCGGCCAGCGATTAATGCAGTGTCCGCCCGCGCTGGAGAGGGTATGTTCTGCTCGTGACTTCGCTGCCCGGCGGGCTCGATGAACGCGCAGGCATACTTTTCAGGCATACCGTACGTGCTCGGTAGCTCTTTCTGGCTCCGTCAGTTCCTGCCGAACGTGGGGCGCGCTAGGTCGGGGCCGATAGCCTAGATAGGCACAGCAGGGTCGTATCCCATCATTTCTCTTCGCGTAAAGGGTCCGCAGGTGCCGACTGGCAAGGTCAAGTGGTATGACGCCGACAAGGGGTTCGGCTTCCTCACCCGTGATGACGGCGGCGAGGTCTTCGTGCACTCGACAGCCCTGGCGGCCGCAGGCACCGTGTTGCGAGCCGGGCAGCGGGTGGAGTTCGGCGTGGCCGAGGGCCGCAGGGGTGCGCAGGCGCTCCAGGTCAGGACGCTAGAGCCGCCGCCCACCATCGCGAAG
The DNA here is from genome assembly GCA_963720595.1 of uncultured Actinomycetota bacterium. Taxonomy (GTDB): domain Bacteria; phylum Actinomycetota; class Actinomycetes; order Streptosporangiales; family Streptosporangiaceae; genus Chersky-822. The sequence continues at coordinate 1,475,691 of CAVRFY010000003.1, forward strand.
GCGAACCGCAAGGGCACAGATGAGATGACCGTTCTTGTCGAGGACCTGATCAAGCTTCTCGATGGGCTGTCGAACACCTACCACCGCGGCAAGCACCCGGACGCTAAGGACGGCAAGAAGATCGCGGCCGTGCTGCGGGCCGTCGCAGACGACATCGACACCTAGTGCCCTGCCCCCCGCGGGCCTGCGCCTCGAGCGGCATCAGCGGAACCCTGCTGCCGCAGTAACGACACCAGGGGTCCGGTGATGTCGTTGGCTAGCGGTGCCAGGGCAGGGTGCGGACCAACCCGAGGCGCAGGGCCCGGGAACGGCCCGGGAACGGCCCGGGACCGGGATCGCCGAGGACCCGGCCGGGACCGGGGGTGGGCTAAGACCGGGCCCGGACCGGGGCGGCGGACCACCGGGGCGGGACGGGGCTGGTCTAGGAAGTTCGCGGGACGGCTGGGTGACGGGCGCGCAGGATCCGGTTGCGCCTGGCCAGCAACAGGGAGCATAGCGACACGGCCAGGCCCGCGGCCGCGACGGCGAGCCCTGCGACGCCGCTGCTGGTGATCGACATGAGCAGCCCGAGCAGGCCGCCGATGACCCACGCCAACTGGTGCAGCGTCTCGGATGCCGCGAAGGTCGATGACCGTACGTCAGCGCTGATCTCCCGCTGGACGATCGAGTCGAGCGCCAGTTTGACGAGCGTCTGGCCGACGGCGGCGGCGAACGCCACGATCACCGCCGCCCACAGGCCGAAGTACAGCGCGCAGAGCGTCGTCACGACGAGGGTCGCGGCGAGCATGCCGAACACGATCGCCTGCGGTGCCCTGGAACGCAGGGCAGCGCCGATGGCGGTGCCGATGAACCCGCCGATGGCCACCGCAGCGATCATCTCGCCGAGAGCCAGTCGGTCGGACACCGAGCCGAAGTGGACCGTGCGCAGGATGAAGGCCAGGAAGAAGATCATGAAGCCCGAGTACGCGCGCAGGGTGAGGTTAGCGCCGATCGCCTCGCCGACAACCGGCCCGACGGGCCGGGGGAAGAGCTTCCAGCGCAGCCTGCGTTGGGTGCTGCGGGCGGACCGCGCCTGCGGGCCCGCGCCGCCGTCGGCTCCGGCTGCGGCTCCGGCTGTCCCGCTCGCGCCGTGACGGGCGGGCTTACTGCCGTTCACGCTGCCGTTCACGCTGCCGTCCGCCGCGCCGCCGCTGTCGCCGTAGTGGCTCGCGTCGGCCGGGTGCACGACCGCGGCCTGGTCTGCGGCGGCCTGGTCGGCGGCGGCTTGGTCGGCGGCGGGCTCATCCACCCCGCTCGGCAACCGGAAGCCTGGCACCACCGCGGCCAGGTACAGCAGTGTTCCGACCCGCAGTACCCAGGCCGCGCCGGTTGCCTGGCCGCCGGCGGCGGCGTCGATGCCGGCCGCGATCGGAACGCCTGCCGACGTGGCGATCAGCGACGCCAGCGCGCATCTCGCGTTGGCGGTGACGAGCGTGATCTCCGCGGGAAGCAGCCGTGGAGTGACTGAGGCCCTGGTGACGCCGTACGCCTTCTGCAGCACCAGAATGCCGAAGGCCGCCGGCAGCAGCGTGAGCGTGTCATTGTTCTGCACCGCTCCGGCCATGCCCCAGCAGAGCAAGCCGCGCGCCAGGACCGTGCCGATCAGGATGTACCTGCGGCCGTGCTGGACCCGGTCGAGCATCGGGCCGACAAAGGGGGCGAGCAGTGCGAATGGCGCCATGGTGATGATGAGCGCGAGCGCAACCTTGCCGCGGGCCTCGGTGACGGAGGCGCTGAAGAACAACGTGCCGGCCAGGGCGACCGCGACGAATCCGTCGGCGATGCTGCCGGCCGCCGATAGCTCGATGAGCTGGGCCAGACCGGTTCGGCCAGCCCCCGACGCGTGGGTCATCTTGTGCAGCACGCGGGTCGTGCCGCCCGCGGCAGCGGCACTCGCGCGCCCCGCCGACTGCGAAGCGGAGACGACGGACCTGGCGGCCTGCTTGGCCTTGGCCCCGGCGCGCGAACTCCCCATGGACACAGTATTGGGCCTAGAACGCCGGATCGCTGCACCGCACGGCGCGCCGGCCTCACGGCTCCTCGCACGGCACCGCTCCGGGCCACCCTCCCGTCGGCCTCGCGTCATTATGACCGGGCCGGCCCGCGATGGCGGTCTGTGCGCGGGCAGTAACCGGGATGGGGCAGAATGAGTAACCGTGAGCCCTACCGCTACCCGCCAGGCAGAGCCGGATCAAGCCTGCGCCGACGCCGTCGATCTGGCGCGTGCCGCCGCGGCAGCCGACGCGTCTCCTGCCGAGGTCGGTGCCCATGTGGGCATGGAGGTCGAGGCCGACAGGGTGGTCACTCACCTGTTCACGTGCCTGAGCCCGGCCTATGTGGGCTGGCGCTGGGCGGTGACGGTCAGCAGAGCGGCGCGGGCGAAGGTGGTCACGGTCAGCGAGAATGTTCTGCTGCCCGGTCCAGACTCACTGCTGGCCCCCGACTGGGTGCCGTGGACCGAGCGTGTCCGCCCTGGTGACCTGAAGGCTGGCGACCTGATGCCCGCCGGGTCGGACGACGATCGACTGGTGCCCGTCGTGGCCATCGTCGGCGAGGCCGGGTTGCTCGACTGGGACGAGAACGACGCCTGGCGGCTGGGAGTGGGCGCCGGAGCGGTGCAGGCCGGCGATGCCAGCCACCTAGGGGCGGTGGACGGGCCTCAGCCGGGCGAGCCGGACGCCGCCGAGGCAGATCAGGCCCAGGCAGATCAGGCCCGGGCAGACCAAGCCCAGGTAGACCGGGCCCAGGCAGATCAGGCCCAGGCAGACCAAGCGCAGGCAGACCGGGCCCAGGCGGACCAGGCCCGGGCAGACCAGGCCCAGGCCGCGCAGCCTCAGGCAGGCCGTCCGGCGGCCAGGACCGATGCCGGTGGCCGAGGGCGCGGCAGGCGCCGGCCGGGGTCGGGACAGTCGCGGGCCAGGAGCGAGTCCGTCGGGATGCTCCGGCCGACGCGCATGTTGTCTGCGACCGGGCGCGACGACGCTGCCGTGCCGCTGGTACGCCGGCGAGCAGGGGCCGAGGTCCGCGCTCGCGAGCGCTGCCCCTGCGAACTGCATGACCTGCGGGTTCATGATCAGGATCAGCGGCCCGCTCGGGCGCGTCTTCGGAGTGTGCGCGAACGAGTACGCGCCGGACGACGGCAAGGTTGTCTCGGTGGACCATGGTTGCGGAGCGCACTCAGAAGGCGAGGCTGGAGCCATCGCCGCGGCCGCAGACACGGTGGCTCCCACGATCGACGAGGTCGGCTACGACATGCTCACGAGCGGAGCGACGTTGCCGGAAAGCGTGCTCGAGACGCTGGATCACGAGCTGCTCTAGCCGCCCGCGCTCCCGCCTGGCGCCTTGGTCCTGGAACGCTTGATCCGCGGCATATAGAACACCGCGAACACGCCAAGGCCTATGCCCACCACGCAGGTCCAGATCCACCAGTGCCTCGACGGCACTACGTCGCTGCCCAAGATCAGCAGGACGATCAGCGCTACGGCCCAGGCCGCCCGCGCCGACCAGCGCGATCAGGCGGTCGTTGCCTTCGAGCGGGGGCGGAACCTCGCGAAACGGCTTGGCCATCCGCCCAGGCTAGCCCAGCTCCACGGCGTTCCCGCGTCCCGGTCGGGCCGTTCACCGCGGGTCGCGAGGCGGTCGTCTCGACTGATCGGCCGAGGTTATCGCGCGGTCAGCCGTCCGTGGCGTACCTTGATTCGTGCCTGGCCGGCGCTCGGATGCCGAGCATGCCAGGCACCGACCGACCGGGCTGCTGACCGTAGCTGGCGGAATGAATTCGCGAGGTCTACGGTTAGCAAGAGTAATGAGCGAAGCTAACGATTATGACAATTCCCCAGTCCAGGTCGGACGCGGGGCTGGCGACCTCCCTGCGGATCTCCGTCAGTCGGCTGGCGCGCAGGATGCGGGCCGAGCGGGTCGCTCAGGGGCTGCAACCAGAGCTCTCCGACTCACAGCTCGCCGCCTTGGCGGCGCTCGAGAAGCACACGATGACGCCAGGCGAGCTCGCCGAGCACGAGAAGGTGCAGCCGCCCTCGATCACCCGGGTCATCGCCTCTCTGGAAGAACGCGGCCTGATTCAGCGGATGCCGCATCCAAGCGACCGCCGGCAGGTCGTACTCACCGTGACCGTCCAGGGACGCGACGTGGTGCGCCAGGTGCGTCAGCTGCGCGAGGCGTGGCTGGCCCGCCGGCTGCGGGACCTGACCCCGGCCGAGCAGGCGGTGCTGAGGGAGGCGGTGCCGATCCTGGAGAAACTCAGCCAGTCCTGACCGGCCGGGCCGCCGCCGGCACCGCAGCCGACGCACCGGCGGCTCTGGCGCCGGGGCGGCAGGCGACGCTGGCAGGAAGCACCGCAGTACGTTCAGCTCGCTGGGGGTCAGGAACTTCCGGCTGTTCGCGACCGGCCAGGTCGTGTCGAACACCGGCACCTGGATGCAGCGGGTCGCCCAGGACTGGCTGATCCTGCAGCTCACGCACGGCAGCGGCGCCGCGGTCGGGATCGCGACCGGGCTGCAGTTCCTGCCGATGCTGCTGTTCAGCCTGTGGGGCGGCATGATCGCCGACCGCTATCCCAAGCGCCGCGTCCTGATGGTGACCCAGGCGGCCATGGGCGGCCTCGCCTGATCCTCGGCGTCCTGGCGGTAACCGGGACGGTCCAGCCATGGCACATCTACCTGCTCGCGTTCGGCCTGGGCCTGGCCACCGTCGTGGACAACCCGACCAGGCAGTCGTTCGCGATCGAGATGGTCGGCCGCGACGACCTGCAGAACGCGATCGCGCTGAACAGCGCGGTCTTCAACCTGGCCAGGATCACCGGGCCCGCGGTCGCCGGCATCGTGATCAGCCTGGTCGGCACTTCTGCCGCATTTTTCCTCAACGCAACCTCGTACCTGACCGTGATCTTCAGCCTGCACCTGATGCGCGAGTCTGAACTGCGCCCGGCCGAGCGGGTCGCGCGGGCCAAGGGGCAGCTGCGTGCGGGGCTCGCCTACGTGCGGTCCAGGCCGGATCTGCTGATGACGATGGTGCTGGTCTTCTTCATCGCCACCTTCGGAATGAACTTCCAGGTCACGACCGCGCTGATGTCGCGGGTGGTGTTCGACACCGGCGCCGGCCGGTTCGGCATCGCCTCGGCGGTGTTCGCGCTTGGCGCGCTGATCGGCGCGCTGGTCGCGGCCAGGCGCAGCAAGACCGGCATGCGGCTGCTGATCTGGACCGGGCTGGCGTTCGGCCTGCTCGAGGCGGTGACCGGGCTGATGCCGTTCTACTGGTCGTTCCTGATCCTGCTGGTGCCGACCGGTATCGCGCGTGATCAGCTTCACGACCCTGGCGAACTCCTCGGTGCAGCTCACCGTGCCCGCCGAGATGCGCGGCCGGGTCATGGGCATCTACATGCTGGTCTTCCTTGGCGGCGCGCCGCTCGGCTCGCCGCTGACCGGCTGGGTCGCCGAGCAGTTCGGCACCAGGACTCGCATGGTCGCCGGCGCCGTGATCTCCGTGCTGGCGACCGTCATGGTCGCCGTGGTGCTCGCGCACAGCCGCGGCATGCCCGTGCGCAGATACCTGCGTCCGGCAAGGTTCGCGCGGAGCACTGCCTGATGACCTCGCGTACCTGCGCCAGCCTGATAGCAATGGGTCATGCGACTGTTCGTGGCGCTGATGCCGCCGCAGGACGCGCTGGCCGAACTCGAGGCGGCCGTCGCGCCGCTGCGGCCCGAGTGGCCGGCGCTTGCGGTGGGCCAGCGCCGACCGGTGGCACGTGACGCTCGCGTTCCTCGGCGAGGTCGCCGAGTCCAGGCTCGACGGCTTGCGCGAGCGGCTGGAACGGGCCGCGGCGCGGCACCACGCCCTGCAGCTGCGGATCGGCCGCGGCGGGGCGTTCCCGTCCGCGGGCAGGGCCAGGGTGCTCTGCGCGCACATCAGCGGCGAGCCGCACGGCGCTCGACGGGCTGCGCGGGCTCGCCGCGTCTGTGGCCGCCGGGGCGCGGCGCGCTGGCGCGCCGCCGCCGGACGAGGGCAGGCGCTACCGGCCGCACCTGACGCTGGCCCGCTGCCGGCAGCCCGGCCAACCTCGGCCCGCTGGTCGAGTCGCTGAGCGGGTTCGCGCGGCACGGCCTGGGACGCCACGACGTCGAGCTCATCCTCAGCAAGACCGGCCCGCAGCCGAGTTACCAGACCATCGGCAACTGGCCGCTGCGGCCTGACCGTCGGCCTGAGACCGCGCCTCGAGCCGCGCAGCGCTCGCCGGTCAGACGTCGTTGTCGAGCACGTCCGCGACGCCCGGCACGTCGCGGACCGACCTGGATGGCGGGCCCACGTACGCGCGCTCGGCCTGATCAGCCTGCCGGTCTGCTTCTGCTCAAGGATGTGCGCCGCCCAGCCCGCCGTTCGCGCGCAGGTGAACATCGAGGTGAACATGTGCGGCGGGACCTCGGCGAAGTCGAGCATGATCGCAGCCCAGAACTCGACGTTGGTGGCCAGGACGCGATCGGGCCGCCTGGCGTGCAGTTCGTCGAGCGCGGCCTTCTCCAGCGCCGCCGCCACCTCGTACCGCGGGGCGCCGAGATCACGGGCGGTCCTGCCGCAGCACGCGGGCACGCGGGATCCTCGGCGCGGTAGACCCGGTGCCCGAATCCCATCAGCCGCTCGCCATTGTCCAGCGCCTGCTTGACGTACGCGTCGGCGTCGCCGGTGCTTCTCGACCTCCTCGATCATGTGCAGCACCCGGGCCGGCGCGCCGCCGTGCAGCGGACCCGACATGGCGCCGACCGCGCCAGACAGCGCGGCAGCGACGTCCGCACCGGTAGAGGCGATCACCCGCGCCGTGAACGTCGAGGCATTCATGCCGTGCTCAGCGGCGGACGACCCAGTACGCGTCGATGGCCTTGACGTGCTTGGGATCCGGGTCGCCGCGCCAGCGGATCATGAACCGCTCGGTGATCGTCTTCGCCTCGTCGACCCTGCGCTGCGGCACCATCGGCTGACCGGTTCCGCGGGCGGCCTGGGCGACGAATGACAGCGCCATGACCGAGGCCCTGGCCAGGTCATCTCGTGCCTGCTCGTCGGAGATGTCGAGTAGTTGGTGCATCCCCCACGCGGGAGCCAGCATCGCGAGCGCGCTCTGCACGTCGACCCTGATGTCGCCGGAGTGAACCGGGATCGGATAAGGCTCGGCCGGAGGCAGGCCAGGCTCGAAGGCGTTGTCTACCAGCAGCCCCCAGACATGTCCGTAAGTGACATGCCCGACAAGCTCCTCGATGTCCACGCCGCGGTACCTGAGTGCGCCGCCTTCCTTGTCTGGCTCGGCGATCTGAGTCTCGAACGCGACGACCCCTTCAAGGCCAGGCGATGAAGTCGGACATCTGGCTCTCCTCTGCCTGTCGGCCGGCCGCGCCGTCAGGGGCCGGCAGCCCGGCCAAACGCCGTTAAGCTTACGACCCTTGGCGGTGCGTTCCCACATGGCCGCCTGCCGATCTCACCCGCATGGTCCACGACGCTGGTATGTGAAGATCTGTACCCATGAGGGTGCGCGACAAACGCAGCGGACTGGCCTACCGAGGGCCTCGATGAGGGCATGCTGGCGGCCGACCCGCACGAGCAGTTCGACCGGTGGATGGCCGACGCCATCGAGGTCGGATTGCCCGAGCCCACGGCGATGATTCTCGCCACGGTCTCGGCCGCCGGGCAGCCTAGAGCCAGGACCGTGCTGCTCAAGGGCCATGACCAGTCGGGCTTCACGTTCTTCACGAACCGCACGTCGAGGAAGGGCACTGATCTCGACGAGGTGCCGAGGGCCTGCCTGCTGTTTCCCTGGCACCCGATCCACCGGCAGGTGATCGTCGAGGGGACTGTGACCATGCTGTCAGGCGAGGCGAGCGCGGCCTACTTCCGCACCAGGCCGCGCGCCTCGCAAATCGCCGCCTGGACGAGCAGGCAGTCAACCGTGATCGGGTCGCGGAGCGAGCTTGAGGAGCGGTACGCGCGGATGGACCGAGCGCTGGCCGGCCGGCGATCAGGTTCCGCTGCCTGAGTTCTGGGGCGGCTACCTGGTGACGCCGCAGACGATCGAGTTCTGGCACGGCCGGGCGAATCGGATGCACGACAGGCTGCGCTACCGCGGGGAAGCCGGAGGCTGGGTGATCGAGCGGCTGGCGCCGTGATCGGCTGGCCCCGTGACCCGGCTGGACCCGTGACCCGGCTGGCCCCCGACTCGGGTGGCGCCCACTGACCGCCGCTGGTCCGCTGACCTGGGCTGGCGCGCTGACCCCCGCCGGCGCCGTAGCATCAGAGCCGAAGGGAGGCAGCGGTGGCGGCGCATGGGCTGATCGACACAACTGAGATGTACCTGCGCACGGTCTTCGAGCTCACCGAAGAGGGGATCGTGCCGCTGCGCGCCAGGATCGCCGAACGGCTCTCCCAAAGCGGCCCGACGGTAAGCGAGACCGTGGCCAGGATGGAGCGCGACGGGCTGATCGAGGTCACCGGCAACAGGAGGCTGTCGCTGACCGAGGAGGGCATGCGGCTGGCGACCAGGGTGATGCGAAAGCACCGGCTGGCCGAGTGCCTGTTGGTCGACGTTATTGGCCTGCCCTGGGAAGAAGTCCACATCGAGGCCTGCCGATGGGAGCACGTCATTTCCGAGAGCGTGGAACGGCGGCTGGCCGATCTGCTCCATTATCCGGTGCGCTGCCCGCACGGAAATGTCATTCCCGGGCTCGCCGAGCTGGGCGTGCCTGACATCGCCGTTGACGGCGCGCAAGCCGCTGCGCTGCAGCTCGATACGGCGATGACGGCCATATCGGGGGCGGTGCCCGTGCAAGTAATTGTTCAGCGCATCAGCGAGCAACTCCAAAGCGATCCGGCGCTAATGCTGAAACTAAAGAACATCGGGATACAACCTGGCCGCGGGTTACGCTGGTGGTCGGCAGCGACGATGTGCGGGTGACGAGTGCGGGCACGGCCGATGGAGATCCTGGTGTCGAATTGGCGCTGCCGTACGACATCGCGGCGCACGTGTTCGTTGCCGAAGCCGTATGAGCGCCTGGTAACGGGCTGATGAACGCGGACGGTGACGCTGCGGCGCAGCTCGGGGAGGTGCGGACGCCCAAGCTTGTGCCGCCCATGCTGACCACCGAGCACATTCTCGGCAATGTCGAGACCGCCGTGATCGTCGTGGACCACGACGGCTGCCTGCGCTACGCCAACTCATTCGCCGCCCAGCTCTTTGGATTGCCCGACTCACGGCACCTCATCGACATGCCATTCCGCGAACTCGGCTTCCACGAAGAGGACGTCAGCAAGGTCGAGAACCTGGAGTACCAGGCTTGCCGCGGACGTGACTGGGAAGGCACGCTCGCGATCAGGCGGCCGGACGGGTCCAACTTCTTCGTCCGGATGAATGCGGCGCCGCTGCGCGGTCCGGCCGGCGACGTCGCGGGAACCGTGATCTTTGCTCGCCAGGCCGTTCAGGTCGGCACCCAGGGCTCGACCGGGCGCACCGGCCTGCTCGACCGGATCGGCGAGCGGCTCGGCAGCTCGCTTGAGCTCAGCGACACCCTAGAGCGGGTGGCCGACACGCTGGTGCCGCAGTTCGCCGACCACTGCTTCATCGAGTTGCGGGCGAAGGAAGGACTCGTCCGCAAGGTGCAGAAGAACGCCTGGAACTGGAAGCCGCCCGAAGGCAGCTGGGCGCAGGTCGGTGACATCGTCGTCTACCCGCCCGATCATTTCTGCAGCCGGGCGATCGCCCAGAACGAGACGGTCCTGATCGAGGACATACTCGACGAGGAGCACCCGGCCCCCACCGCGGCGAGCCTGGAGGCCGACGGGGAAATCGGGCTGACCTCTGTGATCGCGGCGCCCCTGGTCATGCGCGGCCAGGAACTTGGCGTGATGACGCTGGCGCTGTCCGACCTGACCGACCGCGACACCCGGCACTATGTCGCCGACGACAGGGACCTGGTCGCCGCGATCGCGAGCCGGGTTTCGGTGGCGGTCGACAACGCGCTGCTGTTCGAGGAGGAGCGGAACACCGCGCTGGTCTTCCAGAGCAGCCTGATCCCGAGCAAGCCGCCGGTGCTCGACGGCCTCGAAGTGGCGTACCGGTACGTGCCGGCCAAGCCGCTGGAGTCCCACGGGCAGGGTATCCAGACGCAAGTCGGCGGCGATTGGTACGACATCATTCCGCTGTCGGCAGGCCGGGTCGGAATCGTGATCGGCGACGTCGAGGGACGCGGTGCGCGGGCGGCCGCGATCATGGGTCAGCTCCGCTCGGCGCTGCGCGCGTTCGCGCAGGACGACAAGGCGCCGGCCGACATCCTGCGCAGGCTCGACGGCTGGTGCCGGGCCATGATCGACGAGCGCGAGGAGACCGGTGCCGATCCGCCGACCGCCAGCTGCACGTACCTGATCTACGATCCGTGGTTCCGCCAGCTCACGATCGCCAACGCCGGCCACATGTCGCCGCTGATCGTTACCGACAAGGCCGTCACCCAGATGGAGATCGAGCATCAGGGCGTCCTGCTCGGGGTGCGCGGCAACGTCGGCATCCCCGGCCTGCCGACCTACCGCGAGGAGAGCAGGACGTTGCCGGCCGGCTCCACGCTGATCTTCTACACCGACGGACTAGTCGACCGGCGGCACCGCGCCGACGGCCCAGGGCACTACGAGGACGTGGAGGTCTTCGGCATGCTCGGCGAGGCCGTCAAGTCGGTCGCCAACGAGAGCGTCGAGAAGATCGCGGAGGCGGCCGAGCACGCCGTTCCCGGTCAGATTGACGACGACATGGCGATCCTGGTGATCAGGACATCGCCGGAGAACCTGAAGACCTGGGACATGCAGTACCCGGCCCAGCCGATCAAGGTCTCCGCGGCCAGGAAGGTGGCCTTCGATACCTTCCTCGAGTGCGGCATGGAAGACGACCAGGCCGAGCTGGCCTGCCTGCTGGTGTCCGAGGTCGTCACCAACGTGGTCCTGCACACCGCGGCGGCGCCGACCCCGCGGCACGAGTTCGGGTTCGAGCCGACCGCCGAGTCCCAGGTCCAGGCCGGCTTCGGCGACTGGATCGACTCGCCCTTCACCGACGACTTCGCCGGACCGCACGGCTCGATGGCCGTGCTGCCCAACCCGGAGTTCATGCTCAGGATCCGCAAGGGGCAGACCTCGGTGTGGGTCGAGGTATTCGACTCAGACCTGCGGCTGCCGCGGATCAGGACGGCCGGCGAGAACGACGAGGGCGGCCGCGGCCTGTATCTGGTCGACCAGCTGGCGAACCGGTGGGGCTCGCGGCCGACGGAGGAGGGCAAGGCGGTCTGGTTCGAGATGCTGATCAAGCCGCAGACGGCCGGGATGTGATCGGGCTCGACCTCGACCTCGGCCGCCGAGTAGCGCCAGTGCCGCCGAGTCGCGCTAGTGCCGCTGAGTGGCCCAGAGGATCAGCACCACGATCGCGAAGCCGGCGATGGCGGTGGCGAAGACCCGGCTGGTGACAGTCAGGCCGATCCGGCGGCGGCTCCTGACCACTATGACGGCGAAGAGCAGGGCGAGGAATCCGAGCAGGATCAGGCCGTCGGTCATTACCGCCTCCCAGCCAGCCGTCAGTCAGTCGCCGACCGGTCGATCGCGCCGCGGCGATCAATCGCCCCGGCCGTCCTGCTCACTAGCATATCGGGGAGAAGGCCCGGGGCCGGCTGAGCCGGAGCTGCCGGGACCGTGGCCGCTGAGGACGGCGCAGACCGCCTTGCCCGCGTCGGGCCGGCCGACCGAGTCGTGCAGCATCCGCAGCGTGACCACCTGGCTGATGAGCTCGTCGATCCGGATGCCGATGAGCCGGGCCGCCGCCTCGCGCTGACTGGCGCTGACCGGGCGCCCGGCGGCGAGCCTGGCCAGCGGCCGCAACTCGTCCAGCCGGAAGCCGAGTTCCTTCAGCGCCAGCGTCGCGGCGAGGTAGTCGCCGTACTCACGCGGGTACTTGCGAGTGCCGCCGGCGGAGCGCCGAGGTTCGGGCAGGATCCCGAGTTCCTCGTAGTACCTGATCGTCCTGCTGCTCACGCCCGCGTCCCTGGCGAGCTGCCCGATGCTCACCATCTCGGCAGGGTCTTCCATCGTCCTGGTCATTCGCCGGCCCCCGCTGCCCGTAGTCTCCGATGCCGCGCAGCCCCCGCCGAACGCATCGTTCCCTCACACGGATCGTAGTTAGCCGGCCACGAGTCATGCGGGCCGATTGCCGCATCCAGCGACCCGCCAGATCGGGCTATGAGGTATTGCCTACTGCGCGGTAACCTCAAGTCGAATGACGGTTCGCCAGTTCGCGCCAGTGGAGGTCGGGATGTCGGAGGCATACATCGTCGGGGCTGTGCGGACGCCTGTCGGCCGCCGGAAGGGCGGCCTGGCGGCCGTCCATCCTGCTGACCTCGCCGCGCACGTGCTGTCGGAGCTGATGACCCGCACGGGTGTAGACCCTGAGTCGGTGGAGGACGTCATCATGGGCTGCGTCTCGCAAGCCGGGCCGCAGGCGATCGACATCGCGCGCACGGCGTGGCTATCGGCGGGGCTGCCCGAGACGGTTCCCGGCGTGACCATCGACCGGCAGTGCGGTTCGTCGCAGCAGGCGGTGCACTTCGCCGCCCAGGGCGTGCTTTCCGGCACCCAGGACCTAGTCGTCGCGGCCGGGGTCGAGAGCATGAGCCAGGTCCCGATGGGCTCGACGGTCATGCCGCTGCTGGAGAAGGGCCTGGCGCCCCCGTACGGCGAGGGCTGGGGCGAGCGGTACGGCAAGCAGGAGATCTCCCAGTTCCGCGGCGCGCAGCTGATGTGCGAGAAGTGGGGCATCAAGCGGCAGGCGCTCGAGGAGTTCTCGTTCGAAAGCCACATGCGCGCGATCAAGGCGATCGACGACGGCAGGTTCGAGAGCCAGATCACGCCCGTCAACGGGGTGAGCGCCGACGAAGGCCCGCGTCGTGACACCTCGCTGGAGAAGATGGCCGAGCTCAAGCCGCTGCGCGATGGCTGGGAGATCACCGCGGCCGTTGCCTCGCAGATCTCCGACGGCGCGGCCGCGCTCCTGATCGCCTCGGCCGACGCCGTGCAGCGTTACGGCCTGACGCCGCGGGCGCGGATCCACACGCTGACGGTGACGGGTTCCGATCCCGTGTTCATGCTGACCGGGCCCATCCCGGCCACCGAGAGGGCACTTGCCAGGGCCAAGCTGAACGTCGACGACATCGACGTCTTCGAGGTCAACGAGGCCTTCGCGCCGGTGCTGATCGCCTGGTCGGCCGAGACGGGCGCGTCGCTGGAGAAGACCAACCCGAACGGCGGCGCGATCGCGCTCGGGCATCCGCTCGGCGCCACCGGAGCGATCCTCATGACGAAGCTCCTGCACGAGCTCGAGCGGACCGGCGGTCGGTACGGCCTGCAGACCATGTGCGAGGGCGGCGGTCAGGCCAACGCGACGATCATCGAGCGCGTCTAGCACCCCTTCGTTCAGCAAGCCCGGGCTGCCTAGCCGGTGGCCTGGGCTTGCTTACTACAAGGGCAAGAAACCTCTAATTTGACATGGAGCTTTAGTTCTTGTAGGAAAGTAGGTATCTGGAGTTCAGAGTTGGACCCCAGGACCTACCTGGAGGTGGAGCACAGTGCTGCTGACATCGTTCGACCCATTCGCGCAGGACTTCGATCGGATCGTTCAGCGGACGTTCGGCAGGGCTGACGGCATCGGCGGCCGGTCCGCCGCGCTGCCGATGGATGTCGTCCGTCGCGAGAACGAGGTCGTCCTTCGGATCGATCTGCCGGGTGCCGACCCGGACAGCATCGAGGTCACGACCGACCACGGCGTGCTGACCGTTTCCGCGAAGCGGAGCGAGGAATACGGCGAGAACGACCGCCTGGTCGCGCGGGAGCGGCCGATGGGTTCGTTCGCCCGCAAGGTCCGGCTCGCCGAGACCGTCGACACCGACCGGATCGAGGCCAGCTACGAGAATGGCGTGCTGAGCGTCGTCCTGCCCGTGCAGGAGAAGGCCAAGCCACGCAAGGTCGCGATCAAGCGGTCCGAATCGCCGGAGCTCACCGCCTGATCAAGGTTCACCAGGGCGACGGGCCGGGCCGGCGGTGCTAACCGCTTGCCCGGCCCGAGTCAATGCAGGAGTGTTATGCCGTGCTGCCGTTCGAGGACGAGAACCTGCCGCTGTTCACGGTCGGCCAGGTTGCCCAGATGCTCGAGGTCCAGCAGGCGTTCCTGCGCCGCCTGGATGAGTTCGGCGTGGTGCGCCCGTCCCGGTCATCCGGCGGCCAGCGGCGCTACTCCCGCACCGAGGTCACGGTGGTCCGCTATGTCGCGCGGCTCGCCGACGAGGGGATGACGCTCGCGGCGATCCGCCGTGTCCTCGAACTGGAAGATCAGGTCAGGGCCCTGCAGGCCGAAAGGGACGCGCTGCTGGCTGCGCTGGTCGAACGGGACGAGATGCTGGCCGTTCTGGCCCGCCGTACCCGGTCAGGTCGCTAGCCGAGCAGATCGCGCCCGCCTGTGGTCAGATGACCCATCCATCGATCGACTCGCGTGCAACGGTGCGCTGGGCCGGCCATGATGCAGCGGGCCGCACGATCTCCTCCGGCAGCGGGCTGCCGAAGGGCTAACCGGACGGCGCGCCAAAGGTAAGCCTGCGCCGCCTTCCCGCGCAAACCGTGTGAATCCGGATGCAGCGATTGTGCGCGATAGCTGCGAGTATTTGGGAAGAGTCGCGGCTACGCGGTCTCCTCACATCGGCCGGGCTAAGCAGTGGCTGTAGTCCGGAGAGGATTGTCATGGGGATGCCGGTCAGGCGAGGGGTCGTGATAGCCGCTGGCCTTACGCTCGCGGTCGCTGCGACGGTCGGGGCGCCTTTCGTCGTGCGGCAACTCCGATCGCCCGCCCAGCCCGCCCGTCCGGCGACGATCACGGTCGACCGGCTGGGGCCGCGGGCGGTGAACGGCGTCATCGCGGCGGGAACGATCAACGGCAAGCCGTGGCAGATCAGGCTCACTAAGGCGAGGGCGAGGATGTGCTGGTCGGCCCCCGGCAGTGGCTGGATGCCGAACGGGAATTGCCTGGAAACCGTCGGAGATTACCTCAAGCAGAGGCCAGGCCTGACCGATCCGATCGCATTCTGGAGCTTCTGGCCGGCGATCTTCGGGCCGGTGCAGCCGAACGTTGCCCGGGTGAGCATGCGGCTGTCTGATGGCGTCGTGTTGAACCTGCGTCCGGTCAAGGCCTTCGGGCGGCGGTGGATCGGCATTGTGCTGCCCAGTCGACCCGTGCCGGTGAAAGTCGTGGCCTACTCCCGGCAGGCGGAGATCGTGCATGCGGTGCCATTCGTCAGCGGTAACGTCGGTGGTGAGGTCGACATCTACTTCCTGACCTGGCTGCCGCCTGGCGACGACGGCCCGACCCGCGCAACGAAAGTGGTCAGCAAGGCGAACATGACACTCGTCCTGCATGTCGGTCCTTGGGGGAACGTCATCACTAGTTATGGGGCGCGCTGGTCCTTCCCGCTTGACTACCGGCCAAGCGGCGCGCTCGAGGGCGGGGGCGGGCTTCCGCGGACGGTTCCCATGGTGTTCCCGTGGCCTGCCAGATACATGAAACTAATCATGTCGGACGGCACCACGCGGCGGGTGCCGCTGGTGCTGGGCGCGGGGCTGGGGTTCGCGATCATCCGGGCAACGAGGTCGCCGGCCATCGTCAGCTGGGACGTCTACGACTCTGGCGGGCACAGGCTTTCCGGCGGCGAGGGGGCTCCAGGCCAGTGAGGATTGCCGTCGTGGTCAGACTTCCGTGCGGTAGAAATTGAGGTACGAACGGGAGGGGGTCGGGCCGCGCTGGTCCTGGTAACGGGATCCGTAGACGGCCGAGCCGTACGGGTGCTCGGACGGCGAGCTGGTCTTGAACAGGCACAGCTGGCCGATCTTCATGCCCGGCCACAGCTTGATCGGCAGCGTGGCCACGTTCGACAACTCGAGGGTCACATGGCCGGAGAAGCCGGGATCGATCCAGCCCGCCGTCGAGTGCGTGAGCAGGCCGAGCCTGCCCAGGCTCGACTTGCCCTCCAAGCGCCCCGCGATGTCGTCAGGCAGCGACACGACCTCGTACGTTGATCCCAGCACGAACTCCCCAGGATGCAGCACGAACGGGTCCTGGCCCTCGGTCTCGACCAGGCGGGTCAGGTCGGCCTGCTCGATCGCCGGGTCGATGTGCGGGTACTTGTGGTTCTCGAAGACCCGGAAGTACCGGTCCAGGCGCACGTCGACGCTGGAAGGCTGGACGAGTTCCGGCTCGAACGGGTCCACCGATACGCGACCGGAGTTGATCTGGGCCCGGATGTCCCTGTCGGAGAGCAGCACGCAGGCAACCTACCGGTTCCGGTACGATGACGTCGCGACAGTCGTCCGGCCAGTGCGGTTTGCGTGGAATGCGCAGTCGGCCAGGTGGTTTGCAGCGCGGGTGTAGTTCAATGGCAGAACATCAGCTTCCCAAGCTGACAGTGCGAGTTCGATTCTCGTCACCCGCTCCACCCACTTCGGACCAGCTCAGGCCCTCACTCTGAACCGCTTGAGGCTGACTTGCGTCCCTGGCCCCGGCTGTGTCGGGCACGCAACGGGCACGAATAGGCCTCCCTCTGGTCTCAGCTACCCCAAGGTGCCGTCAACCGCAACGGCCGCTTACGGAGCATTTCAGCGCTCGTCACCACCCTGTAGTGTCCCGGTCAGGCAGTTCGTCACCTAGGAGCGGCTATGCGCGGGTGGATTTACGGCGCCATGGCGGTCGTCGTCGGCGTGGCCGTGATTGCTGGCATCCTCCTGGCGACTGGCGTGCTGCGGCATAACGGCGCAGTCGTCTGCAGCAAGCTCGCGGTACCGCCTGGCCAAGGCCCGCTCGAGAACGGTCAGAAGGCCACCATCGCCCGCGCGCAATCCGTCGCCGGATTCCCTGTGCTGATACCAGACGCGCGAGCAGCTAGCCGGTCCAACCTCACGCAGACCTGGGTCGACAATCGGCCAGAAGTCGCGCTGGTCTTCGCCCGTGGCAAGGTCACGATCACGATGGCGCCCGCGATCTACGGCAACGCGGGCAACGAGTTCCGGCGGTTTATCGCGCAGAATCATGCGACCGCGGTCATTGGCCACGTTCACCGGCAGCCAGCATTGGTGATAACTCGGCGCACCGATGCCTGCGGATCCAATCCCGCGTGGGTTGAGTTCAAGCACAGCGGCATCGACATCAACATTTATAGCGCCAGCTACGGAACCAGCACGCTCCTCTCGGTAGCCGACCGTCTTCGGCCAGCTGGTCACGTGGCGACTGCCTCTCGCCCCGAGCAGCAGTGATACCCATGCTCCCTGGATCGCGGACGGCCGGACAGCAGGCGATCATGGCCCAGCTGATGCCGGACCATGACTTGCTGGCAAGCCAACGCATCGTGCTGAGTCAATTCGACCTGACCCAGGCTCAGGCAAAGTCAGCATCTACCTGACCCGGCGGTGGCTTCGGGACGAAGAGGCTCGTGCCCGCTGCGTGCCCGATCGAACGGCGAGACGCGAGCTGTCGCGGTAACTCACAGACAGGTGATCAGGACAGCTGCAGGTCAGCGAATCACCAGGTGGCAGGTGGGCAGCACCACAGACTTCCCAAGCTGACAGTGCGAGTTCGATTCTCGTCACCCGCTCCGACGAAAGCCCAGGTCAGATGGCCTGTGGCCATGATCATCGTTGCTCTGCGAAGATCTTTGGCGTCCCCTACCAGCGGTGCGAGCGTTCCAATCCATGCGATACGCGGACTAGGGCATCGCTGACGGCACCGATTGCAGCAGCGAGCCCATCCAAGGCCGCCGCGGCGAGATGGCGCCAATCAGTCGGCCGCTCGGGCTGGTTGGGATCGCTGAGCTTACGGTAGGTCAGTTCAGCTTCATCAGCGCTCATGTCCAGCCGCCGACCGATGTCGTCCCAACTGCGGCCCTTCTGGCGCGCTCCCGCTATCAGAGTTCGCATAGTCTGAGGGGTGATGCCAGGAAGTTCGTTGGCGAACCCGATGACCCCTAGATCTCGCAGATCTACCACCGCGTCCTCAGGCGCTGGCCCGGCAAGGTAGGCGGCAATCTCTTGCGCCGTATCAGCTCGGGTCACTGCTGCCCCCTCCATTGACCGTGGAAGATCACTTCGCGCTCTCCGCTCGGGTCATCACGGTCGGTATCAACACCGAAGATGACTTCTCGGTTCCCGCTGCGGCCCACGAAGAGCCGCCCGCCTTCATGACCTGGGCCGATATCAAAACTGGCCGACCTGTATGCCCGCAAGAGATCGTCTTCGGTTGGTTTGCCTGGCCCGAGGGCTGATCGCAGGACACGAACTCGCTGGCGAGTGCCAGGTGGGATGAGGCGCCGGTTCTTGCGGCCCATCGAGTCCTCTCCACCTTACGAGTGTCGCATGGGCATCCCGACATGCCCAGATGATGGTAGTGGTCTGAAGCTACCGACGTTTGGGGTTCGGCGTGTGGACGACTAGCATGCCCCTAGCTAGCCGGGACCAGGACTCCGTCCGTGCCGTCGTCGCCTTCGTCGCCGCGGTGGCGCTCGGCTCTAGCTGAGCGTCGATGGCGCTGGTGATCGCAGGTTGCGAGGATGTGGCGGGTGGGATGGGAGGCACTCGAGCAGTGGGGTGACGACGTCGTTCGCGTCGAACCGCTCACTGGTGGAGTTGGCGTCAACGAGGTGTGGAGCGTGCGCGTCAACGGGCACCTCGCGGTCGGTCGTCTCGGCCAGCGCAGCGACGCTGATCTCGCGTGGGAGACCGGCCTGTTGCGACACCTGGACCGTGAAGGAATGCCGGTGCCGGTGCCGATCCCGACCATGGACGGCCGGCACTTCGCCGACGGTCTGGTGGTGATGACCTACGTGGAGGGCGGATCGCCCGAGACCGAAGCCGACTGGCGTCGCGTCGCCGACACACTCCGCCAGCTGCATCGGTTCACCCGCGGCTGGCCCCAGCGCCCGGGCTGGCGATCGTCGACCGACCTTCTGCACGCCGAGACCGGGACGAAGGTCGACCTCGGCGCGATGCCGCCTGAGGGTGTCGTTCGCTGCCGGGCAGCGTGGGCGCGACTCACCGGCCGCACGACGTGCGTCGTCCACGGCGACCCCAACCCGGGCAACATCCGCATGACCGCGGATCGCGTCGCGATGATCGACTGGGACGAGTCGCACGTCGACGTCCCCGATCTCGACCTGGCACTGCCGCACAACGCCGCCGGTCTCGACGACCACGCTTATGACATCGCCGCGCAAGCGCGGGCGGCATGGGGAGCCGCCGTCTGCTGGGACCCCAGCGGGACCGACCAGTTCGCAGTCAAGCAGCTCGCCGAAGTTCGAGCGGTCTCAGCAGCAGCGTCCGCTGGAACTGGTTTTGGTCAGGACGGAGGCATCAAGGCCGGGCGACCGTGAGCCGGGACATAATGCTTTGACGACGCGGCTACCGTGTCACCATGACGATTCCCGACTCGCCGCCTACTGCCGACCAACCCGATAGCACAGGCAGCGAACGTCAGGTCCTTGAGGCCTTCCTTGACTTCCACCGCCAGGTGCTTGTCAGCAAGGTAGACGGCATCTCGGAGAACGAAGCCCGCCATCGACGCGTGCCGTCAAAAACCACGCTGACCGGCCTGATCAAGCACATGATCGGGGTCGAGCGAGGCTGGTTTCAGGAAGTGCTGGCCGGACGCAAGCCAGAGGATATCGGTCCCAATGTTGGAGGCGGCGACGAAAGCTGGGACCTGGCCGAGAACGAAACAGTCAGCTCGCTGATCAAGGAATACGAGCAAACCTGCGAGCAGTCGCGACAAACAGCAGCACGGTTCGCTCTCGATGACGCACTGCCCGAGCCAGACATGGGCCAGGTCTCACTACGGTGGATCTACGTCCACATGATCGAAGAAACCGCTCGGCACGTCGGACACGCAGACATCCTCCGGGAACAGACCGACGGCGCCGCCGGCATTGACGGCGATGCCGCGGTCGGCACCTGGCTGCGCCGCATCGTGGTGAATGCCGCCCCTGCTAAACCGAACATGCACGGAGCTACCTGAGTAGAGGACAGCAGTGAACCAGGACGAGCTGTTCTTCAGTCTCCTAGATGAGTACCCGTCCACGGGCCACAAGCCCTGGCCACTCGCGGTTAACGACGGCCACAAACCTGGCATGGCGGCGCTTTCCGGCACGCCTAGCTCAGCCAGGGCGAACGTCTTTCCGCCACCACCGATCTTCCAAGCGGAGATGAGTCACTCAGCGGTCGGTGTGGATCGCGGACCACCACGCGGCGAGCCGATTGGCCAGCGGATCGACATCGTGGATAGCTGGATCAAGACCAAAGTGATCTTCAAGCTCGTACCAGAGCAGTTCGCTAACCTCCGCTGGTCCTCCGCCGGCAAGAAGTACTTTCAGCACAGGCGCGATCAGGCAGTCGTACTCGTCCGGCGCCAAGTCGGCCACTCCGATGGGATCCCACTCGTGGAGCAGGAACCTGAGGTTGGCTTGAGCACCCTCGATGTCCACCGAGCAATCGTGCCATGGGGCGCCGCTGTGCCCGCTACGTGCGCGATCAGATGAGCCACGGCGTCCACTTCCCAAGCTGACAGTGCGACCTCGATTCTCGTCACCCACTCCATGAGGTCCCAGCTCAAAGTATTGGTTGAGTGCTCATCCGGGAACTCCCAGCGCGGATGCCCGGCCAGGCGTGCCACTAGATGCTCAGCGTTCCGCGATCACGGCTCCCTCAGCTGCTCAGGCTGATAGCCGCGCTCCTTGGGCTACTCACGCTCACGCACTGCGCCGCCGAGGGTCCAGCCGAGCGGCTCATCATCCAGCTCCAGCCAGCTGGTGGCGGGTCCTGAAGCTGCCAACACCTCGGTCAGCCAGAATGTCTGGTCAGGGTCCCATCCTGCCAGGACCGTCCGCCCATCATTCACGGATAGGGCGCGTCCCGCGGTGATGAGGTAGCCCGCCACGCTCAGGTGGACCGCGTCGTAGTCCGCGGCAACAGCGGCGAAGTCGGGAATTAGCCACCTGCCAGCCCAGCCTGTGGTCCGCCACCAGTCATTGCGCCGGGACTTGCTGACATCGATCGGGTAACGGCCAACTAGCTCCGTCCAGTCCTCTGGGGAGGAGATCTCGTAGATCCGCGCACCCGGTCGTGGTTCGACCGGCCAGCAACGCGCGCTCCTCTGGCCAATCCCGTCCTCGACCAAGGCCAGTCCCACCGCGCCTAGGCCGGGAATCGATCTCGTGGTTGACGGGATCTGCGACGGGACTGGCGCCGACCACCAATGGCCGCTCCACGGGGCAGATGGGTCTTTCGGCCGCCCTCGGGCTGACAGCTCCTCCTCGACAGTCGCGGTTCGCCAGGTGGCAAGTTCTGCGGCAGTAGCCGTCAACGCGGGCGGGCAGCCGTGCTCGCCGAGCCATTCCACGTACTGCTGGCTGCTGGTCGCGACGGGAGATGTCCACCATCTTGCTTCCGCAGCAATTGTGACCGCCTGTGCGACCGGTACCAACGCGTCTCGCACCTCCCGAGCGCTCAGGGCGTGGTCATCGTCATCGGGTTCCTGCCAGTACATGGCGGTCTGTACTGGCTCCACGAGGGTGGCCAAGAGACTCAGTTGGTCGGCATGCACCACCGTTGAATCAAGGTCCGTGTGGGCGACGCAGGCGGCGATCTCCTCGGTGACCCCGATCAGGTTTCCCCGATGGGCGCTGTGCCACACCAGATCCCACCCGGGATAATCACCAGGTTCCAGGAGTGACCAGCATAGGCGCCGCCCGCGCGGGCCGGCGAGCAGATCCTCAGCCCTGGGCCACTCCATCGCCCAACCTTAGGGCCAGACGATCGGCCGCTACCAGCGAGTATCTCGGTAGCATCGTGCGCCCGATCACCCCGCACGCCGGACGATGGCCAGAGTCCTGTCGGCTGCCGCGTGTACGCTGACCGTAAGGATGGAGGTGCGCGATGTCAGAGCCGGAAGCACGCAAGCTGGCCTCTCAAGGTGTGACCCGCGAGCGAGACAAGGGCGACGTGCTAGCTGCTGCGCGTCCCCTACCTCCTGACGAGGACGTGCTCATCGATGACCTCACGGAGGACGAGGATCGCCTCTTCCTCGCTGCTGTGCTCGAGGCATGACTCCCCGATCTCGCGGTCCGGTGGTCATCGACACTGGAGTCTTCGCCGCACGCTTGACACCCAGCGGAAACTTACTGGCGGCGCGGTATCGCCTGGTCCTTGAGGGTCGGCCAGCCGTCATTTCGTTCGTCACCGTCGTCGAGCTTGGTTATGGTGCGAGGCCGGCCGGGTGGGGCCCGGAACGGCTCCGCCGACTGGAGTATGAGATAGCGCGAGCAGAGATCGTCTGGCCGGGACCAAGTCTTGCCGAGGCTAATGCCTCGCTCCGCACATGGTGTGTCCGGACCGGACACGGCCTCGGCCAGAAAGACCACGAAGCGGACCGCTGGGTGGCGTCGACAGCCATCTGGCTCCAGGTGCCTCTCGTGGCGCACGATCGCATCTTCGCCAACGTAAAGGATCTCGAACTCCTGACGAAGCTCCCCGATTGAGCCAGGCTGCCTTGCCATTAGCGTGTCATTAACAAGGGTGACGAAGGGTCAGTCACGGCTACCAGCGGCCAGCCAAACAGGGCCGGTCAGCGTCCCTGGCAGCCCTAACCGCTGCGCTTCCCAAGCTGACAGCCGGAAACGTCTTTCATCGTGCTGCGATGCCTGCGGCTAGCGGTCCGTCACCAGCCCAGTCTTCGGCCGGACGGCTGCGTGGCGGGACGGGCTTAGTCCGGTCGATTTCACGAAGAATGGGCCCGAATATGGCCTCGTGGGTGGTGGCGCCGTATTTCTGCCTGATGTAGCGGAGCACACCCTTGGCGCTTGCCTCTCCCACCAGTTCGTCCAGAACGCGGTAGTCAACCTCCTGGCCGCTTACCAACTGGTCGTATGCGGCCAGCGCGATCTTCGCCAACCGGGGATGGGCGGCAGACTCATGCATGATCATGAGCATCGCGTCCTTCAGATCCATATGCGAGATTTTACGGTCGCCATGCATCTCAATGGCGTGTCTCAGGGACATCGGTTCGGTACTCGCGGACGCGGGCGGCGGACACCGCCTCGCAGCCGTGTCCCTCGCGTGCCCGCCACGCTACTTTTTGTCACTGTCTCGAGGTTTCGCGGGCCCGACTTGTTGACCTGCGGTTCGTCCTCGTCCGCCGTGAACGGAAACTCAGGTGGCCGCACAGCGCCATCTGGGTAGAGTCGGGCGGTGCCCGAGTTGCAGCGCTTGCGAGCCGACCATGCCCCGGCCGTCCTGGTCTTCGAGCTGGCGAACCGCGCCTACTTCGCTGCCTCGATCTCCGATCGGGGCGATGAGTTCTTCGACCAGTTCACTGAGCGGCACCGCGCGTTGCTGGCCGAGCAAGAGGCCGGAATCGGCGCCTTCTACGTCCTGGTCGCCGAGGATGGCTCGGTCCTGGGCCGGTTCAACCTGCTCTTTGCCGCGGACGCCACGGCGGTACTCGGTTACCGCGTCGCGGAGCACGTCGCCGGCCGCGGCGTGGCGACCGCGACGGTCCGGCATCTGTGCCAGCTGGCCGCGGCGCGACATGGGCTCCGCACACTCAGGGCAGCCACGCCCCACGAGAATGCCGCGTCGCAGAAGGTACTGGCCAAGGCCGGGTTCGTCCCTGTTGGCCCGGCCGGCCCGGCCGACCTCGGCGGTCAGTCAGGCACTTGGTATCAGCGCAACCTTGCCGCCGACTGACTGCCGCCGGTCACTGGCAGACCGTCACTGCGCCTGTCACCCACTCGCCGTCCGATCCCTTCACGACATCGGACGCTGTCGTCGCCGGACCGGAACTCAACAGCGCGGGTGCCGCGGTTCGCTGGCGTCCAGCCAATCTGCGAGAGCGACGGATAGGCAGCCACCACAGATCTGAGAGCCTCTCGCGGCGTGGCAAAGCCGCGCTGCCCGGTCGGCATGTAGTCACCGACCCCGCACGAGTGCACTGGGTTTCCGCAGCCGCTCGCTCCGAGCACACCGATACAGGCGACGGCAACAGCGACAGCGCGCACCCGCATCAAACCATCCTCCTTGGGACTAGATGCGGCCCGGCATCGGCCAGGTTGCGATCCGCGATCGCGCGGAAGCCATCTCAGAACGAGAAGAAATTGGTCCACTGGCCCGTGGCGGCATCCAAGATGGCCACGAATGTGCCGCGAGCGTGCTTCGGGAATGGACGCAGCCCATACGACACGAGCCCCACATGGCGGTAGATGACTACCCAGCCCGTATACGGAACGTGAGGCCGCACGCCTGGCGCCGTCGGATGCAGCTCAGTAATGGTTCTCAGCAGGATTACCGGTTGCTCTCTGCCCAGCGCCGAGCCTACGAGCGATGCATCCCCCTGTACCTTGAAGGCGGCCAGGACGGCGGCCGGCGAGGCTGCGTCGGCTGCCAGCGGCCTATGCGCGGCAGGTGCTCCGGCCGATACGTTGACGCCAAATGATGGATAGGTCATATCCGGCAAAACAACTCGCCTGGCCTTGCCTCCCGACGCAGGGCTGACCGTGTCACCGGGAACCGGCGAATGGTTACCCAGCGCCGTACTCGTCATCCCGTGGCGGCTCGGCGAATGCGCCATCCATGTCTGCCCGGACGAACAGGCCGCAATAGCGACAGCCACGGGCAAGAGCAGCCACGACCGGATCATGCGATCCACTTTAGAACGCCATGCGGCGCCGCGCGCCAGAGCGCCACCCGGACCCGAGCAGATTTGCCGCCCGGGAGGATGCGGACCACACTGGGCATCTGCATGCGGCTGCCGTCGTCAACATGAGGACAGCGTGATGGCTAACATCGACAGCGTCTATTGCTCCTGGCATCCAGTACTTGCGCCTGGCTAGCAGCCGCTCCACATCGTGCTCGTCAGGAGCACGAACGTCGGCTGCCTCGGGCGAGAGCTCGCCTGTACTACGAAATGTGATACATTAGGGAACGTGTCATCGCCGATCAGCGTCCGACTGGACCTCGAGGCTATGCAGGCACTTGCGCAACTCGAGGCGACCGGTATCAGCAGATCCGAAGCTATCCGCCGGGCTCTGCTCGACAGCGCAGGCCGCCTCCGGAAGCGCGCTGCGCTAGCAGCTGAGGTTGCGGCGCTGGAGTCAGACGAGGACGACCGACGCGAGATGACCGAAGTCGCCGCGTTTATGGAGAGCATGCGTGCTTCGGGGTGACATTCACGAGTTCCGGCCAGCACGCGGAACTGGTCACGAGCAGCAAGGGCGTCGATACGGCGTGATCGTCCAAGCAAACGAGTTGCTGCCCCGCTCCGTAGTGCTCGTTGCCCCGACGTCGCACAGCGCCCGACCGGCCTCCTTTCGCCCTGAGATTGACCTGCTGGGTGAGACATCCCGAGTCCTGGTTGAGCAGCTTGGAGCTGTCGACGCCAGCCGGATCGGAGACCTTGTGGGCCGGGTTAGCCCGGAGCAGCAATGGGGAATCGATGAAGCGCTCATGACCGTTCTCGGCCTCCAGTAGGCGCGCCAACCGTTCCATTAGGTTGCCGAACTGATCTTTGTAATTTCTTATCAAGCGGCAACGCGGCACTGCTGGCGCGCCCCGGCAGTGCACGGTGACTGCGCCCTTCGCGGCATGCAGATGTCGATCCGGCCGACCAGCTGTCCCTTGGGTTAGTCAGGCCTCTGGGATGAGAATGACGCCCACAGCGTCAGCGGCGTTACGCAGCCTCGTGTCCAGCGTGGCCAGCGGCACGCCTTCGCGTTCGGCGAGCACCAGGTAGGCGGCGTCGTATGCGGTGAGTCCGTGACGGCGGCCGGTGGCTAGTACTGCGCCCATATCGACGCTGGCAGAGTCGACATGGATCGGTAGCTGGCCGAGCAGTGCGACGAATCGAGCGCTCTGGGACTCCGTCAGTCGGCTGCGGCGCTCCCCGAGCAGCAAGACGTTGGATACCTCAAGTTCCCATAGGGCAGGGACCATTGCGGTATCGTCCGATAGGCGGTCAAGAATCGCCTCCGTCTGAGTTGTTGCTTCATCTTCGAAGCACCACGCCAGGGTCACGGATGCATCGACGACAAACGGCACTCAGCGCCGTCCTTCGCTGATCAGGTCAGCCAAGGACAGCCCGCCCAGGGTTACTCCGCTGCGCGCTTGTCGGAGCGAGCGGATAACTTCACTGGGTTGCAGTACCTGGCGGTGGGCAGGGACAAGCTTCGCCACTGGTACGCCGTGCTTGGTAATGACGACGCTCTCGCCCCCGGCGACTGCCTCCAGCAGGCGCGGCAGGTGCGTCTTGGCCTCATAGGCGCCAACTGACTCCATGGTATTCAAGACTAGTCGCCGACTAGTCAGAAGGGAAGATGCGACCAGCCCGAGCCCGCTGAGTAGCTGGCTGAGTAGAGGGCCGTTCCAATGGCTAGAATCGTCGGGATGCCAGGGACGACCGCAGAACCCGCCGTACCCGTGCGCAGGGCTCGGACACTTGCGCAGGTGTACCGGCAGTTCGGTGAGGTCGATGCCGCCGAAACATCGCCGCTGTACCAGCGCGTCGCCGTCGCGGTGAGTGAGTCCGACGAGGCGCTGCGCGCCATCGAGGCGGCGCCGGCGCGCAAGCGGCACCCCGCAGTGATCCTCGCCGCGCTGCACGACCTCGCCCTCGCCGGACGCGCTCCGGCTCTGGCCGCGGCCTATGCCGATGCGGACGGCGACGCTGCCGCTGGCGCGGCGATCGACACGCTGCTGCGAATGACCGATTCAGTCGTGGCCATCGTCGTTCGCCGGCAGACGCGGACCAACGAGACCGGGCGCTGCGCCGTGCTGTATCCGGCCATCGCTGAGTCGGCACATCGGGTGGGCGCGAACGCTATCGGGCTGATCGACGTGGGTTGTGCGGCTGGGCTCAATCTCATCGTCGATCGCGTCGGCATCACGTACAGCAACGGGCAGTTGCTGGGCGACCCGTCATCTCCCGTGCAGCTCTCGTCGTCGACAGTGGGAGACCGGCCCATCCCGGCGCGGCCAATGCCCGAGGTGGTCGCCCGCGTCCGCGTCGACCTCGATCCGGTCGACGTGACCGACCCAGACGACGCCCGATGGTTGCGCGCCTGCCTGTGGCCGGATCAGCCGGAGCGAGCCGCGAAGCTCGAAGCGGAGATGCGCCTGGCGGCGACGGCCCCTCCGCTGCTGCTGCAAGGTGACGCCGTCGAGATGCTGCCTGACGCCTTCGCCCGTGTGCCCCCGGACGCCCTGCCTGTCGTCACCACGACGTGGGCGCTGTCGCATTTCCCGCTCGAGAGCCGCCTGCGCTTCCTGCACCGCCTAGACGAAGCGGCGGCCAGCCGGGCGGTGGCGTGGGTGTCAGCGGAGGGTGTCGGAGTCGCGCCGACGATACCGACATTTGGCGATCGCCGCGCCTCTGGCCACAGCATCATCGGCCTGGCGGTGTTCGAGCAGTCGGCGCTGCGCGCCGAGGCCATTGGCCGCTGCTGGTCGCGCGGCCGCTTCCTGGCGTGGCTGGCAGACCCCGGCGCACCGCACCCGCAAGGGCGTCCGGCGGGTCTTGACTCCCTGCCGTAGCCTGCCCGGCGGCCCGGTCGGCCATTACGAACGATCATGAGCTCCTCAGCGACTTGCCGGAGCCCTGAGGGAGAGATTGAGCAGTGCCATGTCGCTGACCGGCTGGAAGCCGGCTGCGGTGTAGAGCATGAGCGCGGGGCCGTTATCGGCCTCGGTTTGTACTGACACGCGATTGGCACCGGCGGCGCGGGCGTCGTCGACAACATGCTGAAGCAGGGCATGCGCGATACCGCTGCGACGGTGCTGCGGGGCGACGTACAGATCGCGGATCGACCAGGATGTACCGAGCATCAGTGACGCTGGCATGACCGTGGTCGTGATGAACCCGCAGGCCTGCCCGGTGTGGATGGCGGCGGCGATCGTCATCCGGTGCCGAGCCAGCTGCCCGACAAGCCAGTCGTGGGTGAACCGGGGGGACGGTGGCTGGCCGTAGTGTGCCCTGTAATCGTCGAACAGGGCAGCTACCTGGCCGAACACCTCGTGGGATGGTGTGATCTGAACGACTGCTATGGCCACGAGGCCAGTCTCCACCTCGCGGATGAAATCTGTCGGCCGGACTCAGCGCAGGCCTATGCGTTGCCCATGCCCACCACAGAGTAGATGCCTCGTAGCTGCGCGGGCGCGACGCGACGCCAGTAGTCGGGCCCGTGCACTCCGGGCCCGAAGCGTGCGATGTGGGGGAAGTCCATCAGCCTGACGAGGTGGCGGGTGGCAGGGTAGAAGGGATCCTCAGTGCCGCAGAACACGGCGACGGTCATGGTCCGCAGCGCGCCGATCCCGGTGAACACGTCATTGGCGTAAAAGTCGGCTGGGCTGTCAAAGGCGCCCAGCGCGGTGGCCGCTGGCGTCAGCCACAACGCCGGGCTGGCAACGGTTACCGCCTGGAAATGCCGGCTCGCCCGCTCGGCAGCCAGCAGCGCCCCGAAGCCGCCCATCGACCAGCCCATGAGCGCCTGGGGAAGATGGCCGACCCTGGCGCGGACTAGGGGGACGAACTCCATGAGGAGCATCGCCAGGGCGTCGCTACCATCGGCCCGCCGGTGCCAGTAGCTGTCGGGCCCGCCGTCAATGGCAGCTACTGCGACGCGTATCCCGAGGTTCGCCGCGACCTGGGGGACGCGGATCGAGTCGAAGGCCATGCGATGATTGCCGCCCTTGGCGTGCAGGCAGTACACGATGGCTTGCGGGTGCTGCCCGTCCGCGGGCACCGAAATTGTCCACCCCATGCTGGTACCGGTATGGCGGCTACTGAGATGACCACTGACCTCGACCGGAGGCAAAGCGCTCCGGGCTGGGCTTCCCCTCGGATCAGGCTCGTCGCGCCCTGGCTGGCCGGAAGCAGAGCAGCCGGCCAGATCTGCTGCCATGGCGACCCCGCCGACGATCGCGACGGATCCGCCAGCCGCCAGGAACCCACGCCGATTCACCAAGTCAGCTCCCGCCGAGGCCCCGACGCTGTCCGCGCCGCCGACTTCCAACGTCTCTCGGGCGAGGCGAATTGCAAGCTGAGCAACGGCGGCTTCCTCTCGCGGGGCACCGATCCCCGGCTCAGGCAGCGTGCCAACCCGGACGAACACCGTATCTGAACATTCGGGCTAATCTGCCGCTCGAGCGTACGCTCAGCTACATGCGGAGTCGTCGGCCGAATGTCAACGCCAGCAAGGCCGTCACGCAGATGGGCGGTGCCCAGCCAACGATGTCCTGGTGGCCGACGGCGGCTGACGGACCCGCATCGCGCCCGCGGCTGGCTCAGCCGTGGGCTGGCGGCCTGGCCGGATGGGTTGTCGTGGTCGGCGCCCTGATTGCCGAGCTAGTGGCTGGCATTGTCACCAATTCGGCATCGACATTGGTCGCGGCGACAGCGCTGGCCTTCCCGGCCGCTGTGGCGGTGGCCTTCTCCATCGTCCAATGGCTGCAGGTGCGCAGGTCTGGAGCCGACCGGGCCAGCTGGTGGCACCTGGCAGGCATCGCTGCTGCCGTGGTCACTTGGCAAGCGTGGCCGACCTCCCCCGGGATCCTCTACGGGGCCGCCAGCGCGCGGAAGGCCTGCAACGCGCTCGGCCAGCCCTCGCAAGCCACTGATTGCCTCACGCGTGCCATCCAGGCAATGGATGCGAAGAATCTCGTCTGGTGGCTGACAGGCACCCTGATCCTCCTCCTGGCACTGCTTGTCCGCCGATCGCGAATCGCAGCCTGGGCAGCCATCCCTGCCGCAGTTGGTGGCTGCCTGCTCGCCACCCATTTCCTGGAGCAACTGCTCCTGCACTACCAGCCCGGCGGATGACTCGTGCTTAGTCTCGCGTCAGAAATAGCACCTGCCCCGGCTGGATCTTGGCTGGTCCGTCGAGCAAACCGGTAAGAGCGCTGGTGATGGCCGCAGTGAAGTTGCGATCCTGGGGAAAGGTCTTGGTCGATACCAGGACCAGGCCGGCGTGGGACTGGCCAGCGGCCCGGTAACGGCCATCGAGGGGCACGAAGTCCTCGATATTGGCGGTTACGAGCACGCGGCCGGCTTCCGTGGCGCGCGTGAGGACTCGGTCGTCCGGGAGTGCCAGCAGGCTCGTATCTGCGACGACCGAGGTTACGTCGTAGCCGTTGCCGCATAGCTGCTGGGCGATACCGTCCGAGAACATCTCATCGAGCAGCAGCGGCTGGCTCATTGCTATCCGGCCAGGAGTTGGCGTTCACGCAGCCAAGCTTGCTCGGCGGTCTCCTCCGCGGAGTCAGCGGCGGCGATTTCGGCGTCCACTTCGTCGGGGTAAGCGGCCCAGTAGCGGACCGCGATGCTCAGCAGGTGGGTTGTCACTCCGGTGTTGCCGCTGACAAGGCTCAGCAGATCGTTGCTGTCGAGCGCAGGCTCCGCGGCGTGGGCGGACCTGATCGCGCGGATGACCTCCCAGAGGTCGGGACCGCCGGCCAGGGCCGCGCGCCGCCCCGTGGGGCCAACCCTGAAGACGATTCCCGGATGCTCGGTCATCCGCAGTGCCTCATCTACCAGCCGGTTGGCAGCCGACGACATCGACATGCCGGGGTTCGCGGCGACGAACGAGATCAGCCTGTCTGCGACGGGCGGATCGAACCTGACTGGAGTCGCTGAGCGCTTACTCATGACTACATCGTAGTCGGGTCCTAGCGCTCCCACCATCTGAGCACGCGCATCGCTCGCAGAGTCACCCAGCGAGACGGCTTGCCCGGGCCGTCGTCCATATCGAACCAGACCCGACCCGGCAGGCTCCGGTCGAGCAGCCAGGTGCCGTCCGCCAGGCGCTTGGAGCGAACGTGGTCGACTGCCTCGCCGAGCCTCGGATCGGGTGCGGCGTCCGACAGGGCGGCCGCAGAGCGGAAGTAGTCCAGCGCCCGGAGGATGTCGTACTGCCACCGGCAGGGATACAGGAATGACAGGAACTCCTGGTCGGCCGGCTCGCCGGTGCTGAGACGACGGAAGAGGTTGCGCTCCAGCAGAAATTCCTCGCCCGACTTGCGCGCCTCCCGGGATACTGGCGTGCCGCCGGTGGCTTTCTCGAATTCCAGGAGCCCTTCCACGACGTTGATCGTGGTCGCGAATGACGAACGGACCGAGCCGTTGGCCCGCTCACAGTTCCAGCCGCCGTCCTCTTGGCGCTCACCTGTCAGTCTGCTGACAAGGGACGAGACGTCGACTCCGAAGTAGGCGCCGTCGGCAACGGCCCGTCCGTTGATGCACTCCTCAACTTCGCCTTGCCAATAGGGCTCGTCCTCATGATCCCAGCGTGAGTTGGCGCCGATCAACTCAACTGCTTGCTTGGCCCGGTCCGAAGACGGATCGAGACCAAACTCCCGGAGTTGCGACAACGTAAACGCCGTGGCCGTCCACGGCTGGCCGACCTCCTGCCATTCTTGGAAGTCGAAACCGCTGGGGATAAAGGCGCCGCCTGCCCACTGTCCGTCCTCGTCCTCGCAGGCGAGGAGGCGAGCGCCCCAGCCGTCGGTCTCCACCTTGGCCCGCTCCGCCGTCCATGCCGACTCCCCGGCACCGAGCAGGTCACGCATCACCTGCCAGCGGATCGACGGGTCAGAGTCGAGGAGCCAGTCGATGGCCGGGCCAGAATCTGCCATTCCGCCGGAGTTGTCGCTCACTGTTGGCATTCATGACCTCCCGAGACACCGTTGCCGGTACGGCGAACTGCGCCCACGACAAACAGGACGCAATCATAGCGAAACCCACAAACTTTGGTCTAACAAACACCTCAGCGGGCTGTACCACACGCCGCAAGTCGTCCGGAGGGCTCACAACCCCACCGCGGAGCGCCCACTTTCCGGCGTCGTGGTGTCTACATCAGTGGTTGCTGACAACACCAACAGATGGAGAACCGACATGGGAAAGATCGTCATCAGCACGAACATCTCGCTCGACGGAGTGGTCCAGGATCCAGACGGCGCGGAGGGATTCAAGCTCGGCGGCTGGCTCAGAAAGTCTGGGGGCAAGGATCTCGACGAGTGGTCCGACGTCTTCCTCAAGGAGGCGCTGAACACGCAGGCCCTGCTGCTCGGCCGGCGCAGCGACGAGTGGTTCGCCTCGCGGTGGCTGTCCCGGAGCGGCGAGTGGGCGGACAGATTGAACGCCTTGCCCAAGTACGTCGTGTCCTCGACGCTCGATGCGGCCAGATGGAGCAACGCGACCGTTTTGACGGGCGAGGTGGGGGACGAGGTCTCGAAGCTGAAGAAGGAGCTAGACGGCGACATCGTCATCTACGCCAGCTACCAGCTCGGGCGCGCCCTGATCGAGAACGACCTGGTCGACGAGCTGCGGCTGATCGTCTTCCCGGTCGTGCTCGGTGCTGGCGAGCGCCTCTTCGGCGAGACCAGCGACCAGAAGCCCATGCGCCTGGTCGACACCCGGGCCATCGGTGACGGCCTCACCAGGCTCACCTACGAGACCGTCCGAGACGCCTAGCGCCGTCCCGGCTCGCTGTCCGGGCCGGACACCGGCTCGGACAGCGAGTCCCTTCGCCCGGTCCGCGCAGCGCACCCGCCGTCCGGCGCGGTCCGGTCAGCCAGCCGCGCGGGGACGTGCCAGGTGGTAGGCCACGTGGGGTTCGATGCGATTGCCGGCCGGCACCTTCGGGTGATTGAACCTGGCGACCTCGGTCATGCCGAGCCGGCGCATGACGGCCTGGGACGGCTCGTTCAGCACGGCCGTCATGGACCAGATCTCGGCCACGCCCACGCCGTCGAATGCCACCCGCAACGCGGCCCTGGCAGCCTCGGTCGCGTAGCCGTGGTGCCAAGCGTGCCTGGCGAGCCGCCAGCCCACTTCCACACCGCCCTCGCCGGGAACGCCAGGCGGCATCGGGTTGAGCCCGGTGAAGCCGATGAACTCGCCTGTTCCGGCGATCTCCAACGCCCACAGGCCGTAGCCCTGCACCTCGAACAGCGACTCGATGCGATCGACCAACGCATCGCTCGCGGCCCGGTCGAGCGTCGTGGGGAAATACAGCATCGTCTCGGGGTCGCCATTGAGAGCGGCAAATGGCTCGCGGTCGGACTCGAGCCAGCGCCGCATCAGCAGCCGTTCGGTCTGGATGGCATCGAATATCTGGGTCTCGGCCACAGCGCTCCTTCCTTCGCGCGTTTCTCCGCGCGAAAGCCGCCGGTCCAGGATGCGGTCGTTAGTGAATTCCGTCAAATGGGTTATTTCACTGGAAAGTTTTCGCTACAGTGGTAAACAGGTGGGCGAGCAGGCAACACCGCGGAGGCGACGTGCCCTTCCCACCGATCGAACCGTACGAGACCGGCATGCTCGACACCGGCGATGGCAACCTCGTCTACTGGGAGCAATGCGGTAACCCGGACGGGTTGCCCGCTCTGATGGTGCACGGCGGTCCTGGCTCCGGCTGCACACCGGGCCTGCGCAAGGCGTTCGATCCCGAGCGCTACCGGATCATCCTGTTCGATCAGCGCAACTGCGGTCGAAGCAGACCGCACGCGAGCGACCCGGCCGCCGACATGAGCCTCAACAACACCGGCTACCTGATCGCCGACATGGAGCGACTGCGCCGGCATCTCGGCGTCGAAAGCTGGCTTCTGCGCGGCGGGTCGTGGGGCGTGACGCTGTCGCTGGCGTACGCCGAGCAGCATCCGGAGCGGGTCTGCGGCATGATCATGGTCAGCGTCACCACGACCCGGCGGTCCGAGCTCGACTGGCTGTACCGGGGCGCGGGGCGAATGTTCCCCGAGGCGTGGGCCCGATTCCGCGACTTCGCCGGCGTTGACGCTGGCGGCTACCGGCTGCCTACCGATGCCGAGCCGCCAATCGAGGGCCTGCTGATGACCTACTCCGCTCTGATGGAGGACCCAGACCCTGCCGTCCGCGCGCGAGCCGCGGCCGAGTGGGTGGCCTGGGAAGACGCGGTCATCTCGATGGAGTACAACGGCAAGCCAGGGGCTTACAGTGACCGGCCGGACGACGGCAAGCTCGCCTTCGTCAGGATCTGCTCGCACTACTTCGCGAACGACGGGTTCCTCGAGGACGGGATGCTCATCCGCGGCGCGGCCAGGCTGGCTGGGATTCCTGGCGTCCTGATCCACGGCCGCGGCGACCTCGGTGGCCCCGTCATCACGGCGTGGGAGCTGGCGCGTGCGTGGCCGGATGCCGAGCTCATCGTCATCGATGACTCCGGCCACACGGGTAGCGCGGCGGTGCAGGAGGCGCTCGACGCGGCAGGGGACCGGTTGTTCGCCGCGGTCAGTATGCGGTCGCGGAGTCTGCTCGGGCCCGGCGAGATGCGGCCGGGCGGCAGCGGATAGCGGGCTCGGGGGCTTGGGGGTGGCAGGCGAACCGGGGGCCGGGTCGTCATTCATGGCGGCGATGCCGCCGACCCGGCCCCCGGTATCCGCCCCCGGTATCCGCCCGCGGTTCCGGCGCCATCGGCTCCGCGGGCGGCACGGAAGGGCGGGTGTCCCCCGTCCGCCCTTCCGCATCCTGGCTGATCAGATCATCAGCCCTTGTTGAACGGCGCGACCAGCGGGTTCGTGCTCGAGTACAGCCCCGCCGGGTTCGGGTACCAGGCCCAGACGTGCATCGTGATCAGGTCCGGGTGCCAGAAGACGAACTTGGCACCGGACTTCGGGGCCTGCTTCGGGCAGGTGTTCTGGTTCTCGTCGGGGACGAACGTGCCGTCCGCGAAATGGCAGGCCGCGGGGAACGAGCCGAACGTGGCGTTCGGCAGCGGCGGCGTCTTCGGCATCGACGTGAAGACCCACTCCAGGGCGCCGAGCTGCCACGCCTTCCCCGTGTGCTCGTAGACCAGGATCTGCGGCTTGCGGATGTTGAATCCGGCGATGCTCGGGTTCATGAAGTGGAACCCCATGTTCGGCATCATCGGCGTGATGATCCGGTAGCCGTCCGCCTTCGCCTTGCTCAGGTTGGTGGCGTACTTCGCGGTCGCCTCACGTGCCGCCGCGAGCTGCCCGTCGATCTGGAGGCCCAGCGGGTCCGCCGACATCGTCATCGCCGGGTCGTGTCGGCTACCCGCCGTGGTGGTCGGGGCGTACGTGCCTCCCCAGTGCGGGGGCAGCAGCGAAACCTGGGCCTGGGCGGGGAGCATCGGCAATCCCACGGCTACCGCCGCGGCTGCGAGGCCCCCGAGCGTTATCAAGCGCATCCTTCGCACGCGCTTACTCCTCTCTTAGGATCCTTCCTGGACCCGGTAGATGTGTTCGGCAAGCAGCCCGTGGGCCTGCCGGTGGACTTCTGCTGCGGCGTCCGGTGACGGAGCCTCGACGAGACAGAACACTCGCCCCGCGGTCTCGTCGACCCAGTACCTCAGGTACTGGACGTCGTGAGCGCCCTGTGTTTGCAGATCGGCGACGTGGGCCTTGGCCACGTCGTCCATCGCGACGCCGCCTGCGATCTCGTGAATGTCCATATACAGCGGCACGGTCGGCCTCCTTCCTATGGTTGGTGTTGTCCCACAACCGTAGAAAGCGCAGGCCAGGTGGCGGATCGTCAGAATTGCCTGGCTTGACAACCGGGGTGCCTAGGTTTGGCCGCGCCGTGCCTAGCCGGGCGGCGCTCGCAGTACCTAGTCGGGATCGCGATGCCTAGGCAGGGATTCGCGGTGCCTAGCTCGGGTCGCCGATGCCGATCCTGGCGGCCTCGCGCGCCGCCGCGGTCCGTGACGAGACCCCGATCTTGGCCAGGACCGCCGAGACATGATGGTGGACTGTCCGCTCGGATATGAACAGTCGCTGGGAGATCTCCCGGTTGGGCAGGCCCTCAGAGAGCAGCGCGAGAACCTCCTGCTCGCGCGGCGTGAGCCCGGCTGGCGCCGCCCTCGTGGTCGCGCGGGGACCGCGCGGGATGGCCCGCACCCCCAGGTCTCGCATCCTGCGCCTGGCCTCGGCCGACGTGACCTTGGCACCCAAGTCGTCGAAGCCGGTGAGCGCATCCCTAAGCGCCGTCTCGTCGGAGGAACTCAGCCGGGCCATGGCCGCGTCGTAGGGCCTGTGCAGCCGCTCCCATTCGGCCGCCGCCTGCTGCCAGGCTCCCGTGACCTCACTGGCGAACGGCGCCGGGAGCTCACACGCGTCCTCGATCGGCTCGCCGAGCCGCGATAGCCAGGTGACCAGGCCCCCGATCGTCCACGCGTCGGCGAAGCCTCGCGCGCAGTCGTAGCCCGCCCTGAGTTCCGTCAGCGCCTGGTCGGGCTGACCGGACAGCCACTGCAGCTCCGCGCGCGCCATCCTGGCGGGCGCCAGCCACTGCGGGTCGCCGTTCTGCTCGGCCAGCGCGACCGCCTCGTCCAGCAGTTCCCAAGCGCCATCCTCGCCCCTGCGGCCGCGGATCAGGCCGAGTACCCGCAGCGGGTGAATCCGGTTTACCGGCGAGACCCCGCGGGCGCCGAGCATCTGCCTGCAGAGGTCCTCCGCCTCGTCCCACCGCCCGAGCAGCAGCAGGGTCTGGGCGCGGACTCCCCGCAGGCACATGGTGAAGACGCCAAGCTCGTGATCCTCGCAGTAGGCCATCCCTTCGGTGAAGGCTCGCTCGGCGCCATCGAACCTGTGCAGGCTGAGGTTTGACTCCTGCAGGCTGGTGTACGCGCGTCCGGCCGACTCCTGCAGATCGGCGTCCAGCGCGATCCGCAGCGCGCGCTCGACCGTAACCGTTCCGTCCTCGCCGCGGTCGGCCATGGCGAGGCCCAGCCCGTTCAGCGCGTAGCTCACGATCGCGGGTTGGTCCAACCGCTCGCCGAGCGCGTGGCACCGGTTCATCAGCTCGATGCCGTCGTCGAGACGCCCCTGGGTGATATAGGTAGCTCCCATGTTCCCGTAGGCCCAGGCCAGCTCCGCGCTCTCCGGCATGGCCTCGAGCACGATGATGGCTTCGGTCCCGGTCTGCTCCGCTTCCTTCCCCCGGCACAGCCGGCACAGGGCCACCGACAGCATCCTGAGATCTTCACCGAACTGCGAGTTGTCGCCCAGGCTGCGCCGGAGCTCGATCGCCGAGTGCAGCTCCTGCTCGGCTTCGTCCCACCGGTCAAGCAGCGAATACTGGCCAGCCAGATCCTCGTGCAGGGACGCGAGAGTCGGCTGGTCAGCCACGCCAGCGAACCGGAGTGCGCGTTCGAACTGCGCTGCCGCCTCGCGGCGCGCGCCCATGGCGGCCGAGCGCCGGCCAGCCTCAGGGGCGTGCCGCAGCACGGACGTCCCGTCGCCGGCTCCTTCCGCGTGGTGGGCGAGCAGCGCGGGATCGGCCTCACCGCGCAGCTCAAGCGCCGCAAGCAGGCTGGCGTGCAGCTCGGTCTTCCGGTGCGGCGCGACCGCCGCCTCGACCGCCATCCTGACCAGCTCGTGCCGGAAGCGCAGGTCCGCTCCGTCGGGGACGAGGATCCCGGTCGCCAGGCAGTCCTCGACCGGCGCGCCCTGGCCATCCAGGACGCTCGTCAACAGGGCGGTGTCCACCCGCGCCCCCATCACCGCCGCGGCCTCGACCATGCGCCGGGTCCCCGGGTCGGACCTGGCCAGCCTGGCGCCGACCGCGTCGCGGACGGTGGGCGGGACAGACGGCCACCCGGCCGCAAGGACTTCAGTCACGTAGAACGGGTTGCCTCCGGTGACCCGGTGGAGTTCGGCGGCGTCCACGTCCCGCTGTCCCGCGAGCGCCCGGACCGCGTCCAGGGTCAGCGGTGACAGTCGCATCCGCCTGGTTCCGCGCTGGGTCGCGAGATCGCCGAGTACCAGGCGGAGCGGGTGGTCGTCGGCGAGCTCGTTGTCCCGGTAGGTGGCCAGCACGAGCGCCTGCCGGCGGCCGAGCCGCCTGCCGAGGAAGTTGAGCAGGTCGATCGTCGCTTCATCGGCCCAGTGAACGTCCTCGATGACCGCGACCGTGCAGGTCGACCGCGAACCGAGTTCGTCAAGGAACGCCGCGAAGAGCTGATCTCGCGGATGCGCCGCGGCGGCACAGGCCGGCCAGCTCACCGTCAGTCTGCGAAGCAATGTCGAAGAGCGGGCCGAGCGGCCGGGGCGTGAGCAGTCCGTCGCAGGAGCCCCACAGCCAGCGGATACCCTTCGACCTGCGCTGCAGCGCTTCGATCAGCGCTGTCTTCCCGATTCCCGACTCGCCGGACAAAAGGACGAGGCGGCCGGAGCCCTGCCTGGCGTCGCTCTCGTACTCGGTCAGCGTCTGCAGGAAGGACTCTCGCTCCAGCAGTTCCATCGCCAGACCCCCAGCTCCCTCAGCAGGAGTGTACGACACTCATCAAGTACTGATCCGGACAATCCATTCCGAAAGGGCCCAACCACCTCGCTTTTCCACGCAAACGGGAAGCTCCTACTACTCTGCGACTCACCGAGCGCCTGCCGGCATTTGCCAGCCAATTTCGCTGCGACGGCCGCTCCGGTTTCGCTGCGACTGTTTGCGGTCTGCAAGGTGAGGCACGTCCGAGCGACGCGAATGGTTCAGGCCGGGTGAGTCATGCCAAAGGCCGAACCCGACGGCCGGCGGCATCGCGGCTGGTGCGCGGGCCCCGATGGCCCGATAATGAGCGCGACGGCGACGGCGACGGCGACGCGACGGCGACGCGACGGCGCCCGGCGGGCCGGGACGTGACCTGGCGAGTCGTCAACCAGGCGGTCGCGGCAGCCTTAAGGCAGGCAACGAGATGGGTCTCTTCAACCGCAAAAGCGAGGAACCTGCCGGGGGCGGCCCGCTGGCGGCCGGCCGGGCGGCGCTCGCGGCCCAGGCAGCGTTGGCACGGCAGCAGGCACTCGGCGGTCAGACATCGCTCGCGGCCCAGGCAGCGCTGGCACGGCAGCAGGCACTCGCCGGTCAGACGGATCTCGCGGCCCAGGCAGCGCTGGCGGCGCAGGCCGCACTGTCGGGGCAGGATGCGCTGGCCGGACAGGCGGCCGGCGGTCAGGGCGCTCGGCCCGGTTCCATGACCTGGGCTCGCCAGGTCATGGCGATCCTGGCACCGCCTCAGCCGGGCTTCGTGAAGCGCTGCACGTGCGTGGTCTGCGGCGCGCCCAAGAAACTGCCCGCGGTCACCGCCTACGTGTACTGCGACTACTGCGCCTCGCTGATCGACTTCGACCTGCGGCTGGCGTGCGAGGGGGACACGACGCCTGGCCCGGAGTACGCCGCGGTGGTGAATGGGACCATGGCCCAGGCGCACGCCGCAATGGCGGCGGGTGACCGGGACGGCTACCGCGGAACTCCAAAGGCGCGTGTTCGACGCCTATGTCGCCAACGTTCCGATGGCGGTTTCGCACCGGGCCGCGAACGATCCCGCCTACCGCCGGGCCTACGTCGGGTTCATGGCAGAGGGCGCGGTGGCGCGGGCCTTCGACCCAGCCTCCCAGGCACTGGAGGCCGAGATGAAGCAGCGGGTGCTTGGCCTGCGCTACACCGGCAACATGATGTCCCCGACGGTGGCCCCCGAGTCCTTCTGGCCGATGGTGGAGACCCTCGAGAAGCAACTCGATCTCGGCCGGGTGATGTACCGTTCCGCCGGGCTCGCCGAGCTTGACCCGGACCATGCCGAGCACCTCACCGGCAAGCTCGGCTGGTCGGGGTTCTGCCAAGGCTGGCTCGCGATGCTGCCGGCCGAGACGGCCGCCCAGTTGCTTGACCGGGCCGGCCTGACGAACACCTACGTTCCCGTGCAGGTGGAGGACGGGCAGCCACGAAGCTGCGGTGGCTGCGGCGCGCGGTTCAGCGCCCTTCCCGGCGCCCGCGCGGTCATCTGCGACGGCTGTGGCCGCCAGATCGACCTGGGCGGCGCCGAGATTCCCTGTGCCAGCTGCGGCGGATCCATGACGCTGCCGCCGGCGCGGACAGCGTCGCCTGCCCCTTCTGCCGTGCGGAGGTCAGGCGAGCCGGAATCCGCTGACCACGCGCGCGGGCCCGTGCTCTACTGGCGGGATGGGTCCCACGCGCAGATCGCTGGTCAGCGCCCTGACCGGTGGCAGAGACCGGACCGCAGCCGATGGGTTGGCCGAGGAGCGGACCGAGCGGGTCAAGACCAGAGTGCGGCTGCTGATCGAGATCACGGCCAGGGCAGGTCAGTATCGCAAGGGGCTGCTGACCGCCGTCGCGCAAGCTCAGCCAGGAAGAGGCGGCGATCATCGCCGACCTGGAACGGCACGGCTTGCAGGTGCCGCAGTTGCACGACGTGCTGTGCGGCGGCCACGTGCTGATCGACGATCCGCTGCTCTACGAGGACTGGCACTTCAAAAGGTCAGCCATCTGCGGATATCAAGTCATCATCACGACATCGACAAGTCCCGCTATCCCGACATCGGGATGCGCGGCCACGTCGTGCGGGAGAAGCTGCACGGCCGGACCGCGCAGGGCACCTGGGTACAGCTGGAGAAGACGCCGGCCGCGTTCGGGCAGCGCAAGCTGCCGAGCCTGGATGACTTCCGGCACCTGATGGACTACGTGGTGTACCGGGTGACCAGGAGCAACGTCGGTCCGTGGGGGTTGTCGCGCGGACCGAACGCCGCCCGATGTATCTGTCGCCCGATCTGGCGGTGCCGACCCCGCTGTCTCCCGAGGTGGCAGCCTGCATCGTCGGCACCCTGCGCCGGATCGAAGCCGACGACGACGTGACCGCGGTATCGCTCGACCTGGCCGGCCGTTTCCTGCCCCTGAGCGCGCCGACCCGGTCGCCGAACTCGGCCGGGCCCTGCCGCGGCCGGGCCGGACGCGGCCTGTTCGGCAACTCCGCTCTCTGGGTGACCGAGACCCCGTCGTCGGCCGCGGCGGCGATCTTGGCCGAAGATCGCGCGAACCCGGCGCAGCAGCAGTGGGCGGATGGGGGACTGTCATGAGCGAGGCCGCCGCAGCGGCCGGCCTCGAAGGCGGCGGTCCCGGCCCAGCCGCAGCGGTGCCTACCGGCCTGGTCGCCGCCGTGGTGACCTGGTCGGTACCGGTCCGGTGCTGCTTGGCGCCTACACGGTCGCCGAACTCACGGCAGTCGATGCGATCGTCGATTTCCTTCAGGCCCGGCCTTCGGACGAGGTGATCGCCGAGGCAGTGCGCTCGCTCGCGGCCAGGCAACTGCTGGTGGCCGGTTCCGCGGACGGCCGCGTCGAGGTGCGCGGCGACCTCGGCATCGCGGTGGCGTTCCAGCAGCGCGCCCGGCTGGTGCTCGACGCCCGGGCGACCGGCACGGTGCCAGGGGAACCCTGG
The DNA here is from genome assembly GCA_963720595.1 of uncultured Actinomycetota bacterium. Lineage (GTDB taxonomy): Bacteria > Actinomycetota > Actinomycetes > Streptosporangiales > Streptosporangiaceae > Chersky-822. The sequence goes on from CAVRFY010000003.1 coordinate 1,517,077, forward strand.
CGGATTCTGCTGCTCCCGCAACCCGAGCCGATCTGCCTGGTGATCAGGATCGACGCGCTCGGCATTCACGAGCTTGGCCTGTACCGCACCGCCGAGGCGCTCGAGAGGCTGGCCGCGTGGCTGCCCGGCGGGCGAGCTGGCCGGCCAGGGAGCGGTGACGAATCCCGACGAGCTGATCGCCGCCGCCGAGCGCTCGGCGCTGGTGACGGTCACCAGGTACACCACCGTGGGATCGGCAGAAATCGCCGGAGCGAGCACGGACTTGGTCCTCGCCCGCCAGGCCGGTTCCCTGCACGCCTTCGGCCGGGATGCCGGCGACCGCTCCAGGCTCCGGCAGGCCCGCCTGACCGGCAACAGCGTCAGGGCCACCATCGCCGGCTGCTGAGCTAAGGCGGATCGGCGGGTCAGGCTGCCGCGTTGCAGCGAACCGGCACTCCCGGCTGGGCCGCACGAAACGCGCGAGTCGTTAGACCACGGGTTCGCCAAACGGTGTAAAGGCGTACAGGCCGTGGTCCTCGCCACCCACGAAGACGGCGTTGTCCATGATCGCCGGACTGCCGGCCAGGCTCGCGCCGGTCTTGGCCAGCCAGACGACTTCGCCGCCGATCCGCAGGCCGGTGACCGTTCCGTTGGCGGACTCGGTGAACAGCATGCCGTCGGTGACGCTGACGCCGGTCACCGGCCCGGCCAGCGGGTCGCTCCACATCATCGCTCCGCTGCCGGTCTGCAGGGCCGTCAGGCTGCCGTCGGCCGCGCCGACGTACAGATGGCTGGCCTGGTAGGCCATCTGGCCGGTGATCGACGGCCCGAGGGACTTCGACCAGTCGGTGTTGCCGGTCGCCTCGGAGAGGGCGAGACCACGCCGTTCGCGGCGCCGACGAAGACCCGGCCCTGCGCGATCACCGGGCTGTTGTCCACGGCCCCGCCGACCGAGACGCGCCAGAGCCTGCGCACCGACGTTGCTCCCGCGTGGAAGGCGGTGACCGTCCGCTGGCGTCGCCGATCACGACGGTGGCCGTCCGCGGATCCAGCGCGGGCGAGCCGTCGGCCGGCCCGGCAAGCGGAGCCGTCCACCTGATCTTTCCGGTCTTCTCCGTGATCGCGTACAGCTTGTGTTCTCCGAGGCCACGTACACGGTGCCGTTGTAGATCAGCGGCGAGGACTTCACCGCCGCTGACGTGCTGGTCCGCCACGCCAGCTTCCCGGTCCTGGCCAGGTAGGCGCTGATCGCCCCGTCAGACGAGCCGACCACCACGAGGCCCGCGGCGTGGTCCACCGCCGGCGTGGACTCGACCGGCCCGCCGGCCGCCGCCGACCAGGCCAGGGCGCCCGTCCCGATCCGGACCGCGCTGACCGTGCCCGACTGGTCGCCCGTGAATGCCAGCTCGTTGGCGACCGCCGGCGAGCTATCGATCGGCGCCGAGGCCGAGTAGACCCAGTAGGGCATCATCCGGTACTGCTTGCCGGGAGTGACCTCCTGCGACAGCACGTGGTCGAAGGGCTGGTCGCGGTGCGCTGCGGGTCATAGCCCGAGTTGCGACCAGGGGCCGGTGACGTAGAGCGGCGCCGTCGCCGACCGCCCGGAACGCCCGCCGGTCGCGGTGACCGCGGTCAGCCCGAAGTCGAAGCCGACCGGGATGAGCACCGCCTTTCCCGGGAACGAGCCGTCCGCTTTCGCGGTGACCGTGCCGAGCAGGACACCGGGCAGCGACAGCCTGACCTGCTCCCCGGCGGCGAAGCCGTGGCCCGATGCCCGCACCCCGCTGCCCGGTCCAGCCTGCGCGGCCGACAGGGTCAGGCGCGGGCCCGACTGGACCGGCCGCACCGTCACGGACCTGCTGACCAGCCGAGTCTCGACCAGGCCGTCGGCTCCGACGGCCCTGGCGGTGAACGTGAGCACGACTCCCTGCGGAGGGGCGGGTACCCCGAATGACCACGTGCGGGTCGAGCCCGCGGTGCCGAGCGAGGCCGGGTTGTAGGCCGGTCCCTGTTGCCACCGGTGCGCGCTCGCGTTCCACCACTGCCCGGCCGGCCCGTTCATCTGGACCGCGACGTCGACTGCCGCGACTGGGGACGAACCCGCGGTCGCGGTGCCGGCCGCGCGCACCGGCTTGCTGCCCGGGTTCTGGATCGTGCCGGCGGCCGGCGAAGTCAGGGTCGTCGCCGGGGGCGTGCCATTCGAGCCGCCGACTCTCAGGTCGTACAGGAAGCCGTCGCTCGAGCCGATTATCAGGTTGCCCGCCGAGTCGGCCGCCGAGCTGATCACATAGCCGCCCGTCTGGTACTTGTACAGGACCTGGCCGGTCGCGAGGCTGGCGACCTCGATGTAGCCCTTCAGGTCGCCGTAGACCACGACCTGATGCCCGGCGGGCCCGGTCACCAGCGGCGACGAGAGGACCTCGGTGTCCGCGGGGCCGGTGTCCCTAGAGAGCCAGAGTTGCTTGCCGGTCACGGCGTCGACCGCCGCGAGGCCGACCGGGGTGCCGAAGACGACCGATCGTCCCGCCAGCGCAGCCGTGGACCGGCCGCCGTCGTGACTGGCGCCGGTGGCCGCCTGGACGTCGAAGTGCCAGATCAGCTTGCCCGTAGTCAGGTCGATCCCGTAAAGGATGCGGTCCTTGCCCGAGACATAGGCCATGCCGTCTGCGATCCCGTTGCGGCCTGGCGGCGAGATGGCCGCGCCCGTGCCGAAGTCGGCCAGGCCGCCGTACGAGGGAGCTGACGCGCCAGAGCGTCTGCGCCGGTCCTGGCGTTGAGCGCGTAGATGGCGCAGTCCGGATCCCCGCTGCCGAAGATCACCAGGGGCACGCCGTGGGCGTTGACGCCGTACGCATCGGGGCTCCAGCTTCCGGAAAAGACCGGGTAGGGGTTGCGCTTCCATTCGACCTTGCAGGTTGCGTCGTTGATCGCCACCATTGGCCCCGGCACCGCGCCCTGGTCCTGCACGCCGACGAACAGCGTCGTGACGCCGCCCGGCCGGCCGATCACCGGGCTCGCGAAATCGACGCCGGTGCCGAGAGGCACCTGGCACTGCACCGCGCCCGTGTTCGCGTCGACCCTGATCATCCGGCCGCTCACGGCGGTGCCGATCCACAGGTGGGTGCCGACGATGCTCGGCGTCGCGTGCATCGGGACCCCGATGGCGTCGGACCAGACGATGGCGCCGTTAGCGGTATCGATCGCCTCCAGGTCGCCGTTCTCGTTGACGACATAGGCGAGGGTCTTGTTCCGCGCCGCACTGTACTTGGTGATCGGCGAGGACAGTATGGGCCCGAAGGTATGCGTCATCCAGCGGACGCCCAGCTGAGCGGCGTTCAGCGTAGAGATGGCCGGATCACCGGATACGCCGGTGAGGTTCTGGTTGCCATGGAAGGTCGGCCAGTTCGCGAACTGCGGCACCGCCGCTCGCGCTGACCAGTGCGGCCGACGCTGGCGCCGCGGCGAGGACGGCGGGTACCAGCAGGAGCGCGGCCAGCGCCGAGCGGGCGGTCAGGCAATTCTTGGCGGCGTTCATGGCAAATCTGGTCACCGGCGCTCCTGAGCAATGGGGCCGCGGCGATGCGGCGTTGCAGCGATGCGGCGTCATCTATAGCAAAGACGCTTGAATGAGGATTTTGGTTTAACAGTGTATTCATGTGCCGTTTTGCGACGCTGGAGAGCTTCGGTAGGGCGGCGCCGGCCGGGACTCCCGTCGGGTTTCCGGTCGGGCCAGGTTCCTTGCGCGCCTCGATGAGGAACCGCACAGTGGTCGCGGCGAACGGGCCGGCCGACTCGATGCGCTCGTGCAGCGCGCGCAGCCGATCCCGGTACGCCTCGACGGAGAACCCCGGAACAATCCAGATGACCTTCCGCAAGAAATGCACAACCGCTGCAACGTCGCCGAACTCCATCCGGCCGCGGAACTCGCGCAGGTCCGTGACGGTCAGGCCGGCCGCCTCGGCGCCCGCCACCGACCACCTGGGATCGCGGGTCGGGCCGTCGTCGGCCGGCTGCGGGCCCATCATGAACTCGGTCAGCTCGCGGACCGACCCATCGCCGACGTCCTGCGACAGGTAGCTGCCGCCCGGCTTCAGCACCCTGGCGATCTCATCCCACCGCACGGCGACCGGATGCCTGCTCACGACCAGGTCGAACGCGGCGTTGGCGAAGGGCAGGTCGGCGAGCTCGTCGGCCACCGGCACGACCCGCGCACCCACCGGGCCAGATTCCGGCGCGCTCTGGCGATGTTGGGCGGCCAAGCCTCGGTCGCGGCCAGGGCGCGCGGCCCGGCCGGGATCGTCGCGAGCACCTCGCCGCCGCCGGTCTGCAGGTCGAGCGCGGCCGCTCCGGGCACGCCGGCCAGCCCGGCCATCCGCTCGCCGAGCATCGTGGCGTAGCCCCACGGCGGCCGCTCCTCACTGGCCCGGCCGTCAAACCAGGCGAAGTCCCAGCCGGTCACGTCCGCGGACTCGCCCTCGGCGACGAGTTCGTCGAAACCCGCGTGGGTGACGGAGTGCGGCATAGTTGCCACGCTAACGTCTGCGGCGCGACCCGGACTTCATGATCACGGTGCGTTTCTTTCGCATAGCGGGGGAAACCCACCGTTGATCATGAAGTCCAGCTTGGCCTGCGCCGGGCCAGGCTCCAGCTAGGCCTGCGCCGGGCACGGCTCCGGCCCCCTTGGCGGCGGCGGGCTGCCGCCAGTGCGTTCGCTAGCGGGCCGAGTCAGCCGGCCGCCCGGAGCCGGCCTTGACATTAGTTGCCGCTAATGTTAATTATTGCTTGTGGAGGACACTGTTACCGCACTGTTCGAGGCGCTGGCCGACCCGACTCGGCGGCGGGTTGTCGAGTTGCTCGGCACGCGCCCGGCCAGGGCCGGTGAGTTGGCCGCGGCGACCGGCATGTCGCCGCCGGCCATGAGCAAGCACCTGCGGCATCTGCTGCGGGTTGGCCTGGTCGCCGACGAGCGGGACACGGCGGATGCGCGGGCGCGAGTGTTCCGGCTGCGGCCCCAGTCGGTGCTCGCGATGCAGTCCTGGCTCGACCAGTTGCAGGCGCACTGGGATGCGCAGCTGCGCTCGTTCGCGGAGCACGTGGCAAGGAAGGCAGCGCAGTGAATAGTCCCCGATCAGTGTCCAGCGCCGTCACCGTCGAGCGTCAGCCCGCACGCCGCGTTCACCGCGTTCACCGACGAGATGGACCTGTGGTGGGTGCGCGGGCCGATCAACTTCTTCGACTCGGCGCGCGCGGTCAAGATGGTCTGCGAGCCCGGAGTCGGCGGCCGGATCCTCGAGATGTACGGCGCCGGACCGGGCGATGCGCTGGAGATCGCGCGGATCACGGCCTGGCAGCCAGGGCAGCGGCTCGCGTGGCAGAGCTCGCTCGACGACGTGCAGGTCGAGGTGACCTTCGCGCCTTCGGCCGGCGGGACGACCGTCGAGGTGCTGGCGACCGTGCCCGCGGGCGGTCGGGAACGCGGCGGCACATTCTGGCAGCGCATCGTGCCTGACTGGTTCGGCGCCTGGTGCGGCCGCCGCGACACTGCGCCGAGGGAGCCCGACGAGATCGACAGGCTCGCGATCGCGGTCTACTACGCCCGGCCAGTGACCGCGGCGCGCTGGCTGGCCGCCGCGTTCGGCCTGGCCTGCACGCGCAGCCTGCCCGAACCGGAGGCTGGGCGAGACCTGGATGCCGAGCGGACCTGGCTGGAGTTCCGGGTGGGTCGCTGCTCGCTGATGGTGTTCAAGGCTGAGGCCGGCCCTGGCGAGCCCGCGCCGGTCACGCACGTGCCCTGGGTCTACGTCGACGACCTGGACGATCACCTCGCCAGGGCCAGCGCGGCGGGGGCGAAGATCGTCGAGCCGGTCAGCCAGCATGGCTTCCGCGCCTATCAGGCCGAGGATCTTGAGGGCCACCGCTGGACGTTCGCGCAGGCGCGTCCGACCATGCGCTAGCCGCGCGAGACGAGCAGCCGGCGACCGAAATGAAGGTTTGGACCAGGTCCATCCGGCCGGCCTGCTGCTGACCACGGCGTTGGCGGGGTCGAGGCCGCCGCCGGCGGGAAGGACAACTGGATCGGCAACGATAGGGGGGATCAGCGTGACTGGCATCATGAGCAAGAACTTCAGCGCGGCGGACGAGAAGCGCACGCCCGAGAAGACCATGGTCGAGGCCGTCGGCCTGGGCCCGGTGCAGGCGGCACGCCTGACCATGCAGCCCGGCTGGAGCTGGTCGCAGTGCATCAAGCCGGTCGCGGGCACGGACACGTGCCAGGCGCGTCACGTCGGCGCGCTGGTATCGGGGCACATGCATGTGACGCACGTCGACGGGACCGAGCGTGACCTGGTCCCTGGTGACGCTTACGTGCTCGAGCCGGGGCACGACGCCTGGGTGACCGGGAATGAGCCAGCCGTCGCCTTCGAATTCGAGGGCGCCACCGCCGGGTCCTACGCCAGGCCGACATCGTAGTCTGAAGATGGCCGTGCGACCCCGGCCGCCACGGCCTGGCCCGCCGCGGCCTTGGCCGTGCGGCCCAGGCCGCCCGCGGCGCTGACCGCCACGGCCTTGCCCGCTGAGGCGGGCTGCTAGCCGCTAACGCGGGCGGGCGGGCGAAAGGGCCGGGCGTCGTGGGAGCTTACGGGACATACGTTCTGCCGCGGATCATGAACGCGGTCTGCGGCGCAAGATCGCTGCACCCGCTGCGGAAGCGGGTTTGCGCCGGGCTGGCGGGCAGCGTCGTCGAGATCGGCTTCGGCTCGGGGCTCAACATCCCGTTCTACCCGGCCGCCGTCTCGGCGGTAGCCGCAGTCGAGCCATCCGACCTCAGCGTGAAGCTGGCGAGCGCGCGGCTGGCGGCCACGAGGGTGCCGGTGACCCGATCTGGCCTGGACGGCCAGTCGCTGCCGTTCGGTGACGACAGCTTTGACGCGGCCCTGACCACGTGGACGCTGTGCACCGTGCCGGACCCGGCCGCCGCGCTGAACGAGTTGCGCAGGGTGCTGCGGCCGGGCGGCCGGCTGCATTTCCTCGAGCACGGGCTCGCTCCGGATGAGCCGGTCCGCCGCTGGCAGCGCCGCCTCGATCCGGTGCAGCGGCGGATCGCCGGCGGCTGCCATTTCACCAGGCCGATCGCCGACCTGCTGACCGGGGCGGGCTTCGAGATCTCTGAACTCGACGTCTTCTACGAGCCAGGTCCCAAGTTCGCCGGCGCCGACTCGCTCGGCACCGCGACGTCGCCCTGACGCGGGCGGCGCCCCGCGCGTCCAACAATTCAGTTGAGCCTGGCCGCGCTGGCTCGCATGCTTGGTCAGTGATTCCCGCCGAGCTGTCCGCTGACGTGACTGCCGCCGACCTCGTCGGCGCGCTAGCGGACCCGCATCGCTGCTTTCAGGCCTATCAGTGGCTGCTGCGGCTCGGCACGCAGGCAGCGCCGGCCGCCAGGCGCGGGCTCGGCCACCAGCAGGCGCAGGTGCGCGAGTATTGCTGCATGGTGCTCGATCACCTGAGGGACGCCGGCAGCGTGCCCGCGCTGATCTTGGCCCTGGACGACCCGGCCGAGCGAGTTAGGCTCGCCGCCGCCCACGCCCTGGCCTGCGACCAGTGTGAGGAACGCCGCTGCGGCCCAGACGCCGAAACGGTGTTGCCGCGCGCGCTCGCCCTGCTGGCCGGGGACGAGTCGGCGCACGTCAGGGCGATGGCGGTCGAGTTGGTCGGCCGGTGGACGCACAGTCATCCCGCAGCGTGCACCGCGATCGAGCGGGCCGCCGCCGCGGACCCGGCGCCCGCGGTCAGGAAGAAGGCGTCCTGTTATGCCCCGGGCGGCTCGGTCTACCTGAGGACGAGGCCCAGGCCGCATCGGCTCAGGCCGTCGTAGCTGCCGGTGCGCTGGCCCGCGGAGAGGACCGGATCTTGACCACGCCCGAGGATGCCGTGCTGCGGACCTTCATGCGCGACGGCCGGATCGTGACCATTCCGGCAAAGCGAGCCAAGCGGCTGGTCCTGCTCGACCATGTCGCCGGGCTGTTTGAGGTCGGCGTGCGATACCAGGAAGGTGAGGTCAACCGCAGGCTGCGGGCCTTGCACGAGGACTATGCGGCACTGCGCAGGTACCTGGTCGACGAGGAGTTCCTGAGCCGCGACCACGGCGAGTACTGGCGCACCGGCGGCGGCGTCGAGTTGTAGGGCGCGGGCTGGCCGGGGTCAGCTGGGGACAGGTCGGCGGCGGCCAGGGTCAACGAGCTTTAGCCATCAACAAAACGCCTGCCGGAGCTGCCGGCATCTGAGCGGTTGTTGACTGCGCGGCTGGCCTGGTGGCGCCCTCGGCTCGGTGCATCCAGGCGAGGTCACCGCTCGTCAGCACCTCACTGCCGATCCGCAGCCAGCCCGCGGTTCCGTCGCCGGCCAGGCAGGCCACCGGGGCGAGGGACGAGTTCGTCGCGCAGATCTCGCCGCGTGGCCCCTCGTAGGCGCCGGTGGCGTTCTGCCAGAACTCCGCGAGGCCGGACGGGTCGATGACCAGGAACGAGTTCTCTTCCCTCGGCCCGGGTGCATCCTTGATGACCAGCCCGTCTGAGCCGTTGCGCGTCATGGTGACCTGGCAGGGGTTGGCCGTGCACAGCACCCGGTCGTGCCCCGGCGACGAACCCAGCCGCAGGCCAAGGCCGAGACCGGCGCCCAGGCCCAGGGCGAAGGCGATCAGCGTCCCGGTCGCCACGACAGCGATTTTGCTCAGCTTAGGCTTCATGGCAACTCCCGTTCGGCGGCTAGGGAGCCAACTTATGACGCCTTGGGCAGATCTAGGGCTCGCGGCTCGCTCTCGGCCGGCTGTTCGCTCCCGGCGGGCAAGTCGCGCCCGGCCGGCCGGTGCGCGGCGGGCCAGTGCGCGGCGGGATCGGACTCGTGAGCCTCGAGCTCCGCGGGGTCGAGCCCGCCGTTCCCGGTCCTGCGTGCCTCGGTCAGCATGGTGTCCGTCCGCATCCTCGCGATCATCACGGCGAGCGAGATCAGCAGTACGCCGCAGATCGCCAGCGTGGCGGGCAGGCCGAGCGAGCCGTGGAAGTAGCGGACCACCGCTGCGGTGATGTAGCCGAACAGCGCAAGCGTCCCGGCAGTGAGCAGCAGGGTGCTGCGCACCGCGATGCTGGCGGCCATGGCCGCGGCGGCGGTCGCGATGGCGAGCGCGTAGACCCAGCCGTGGTCCCAGACGGCGAGGCTCGGCCCGGCGAGTGCGATCACCGTGCCGAGCGGGACGGTGGTCCACAGCGGCTGCGGGTACTTCCAGCCGACTATCACCCAGCCGATGCCGAGCGCCCACAGGCCGAGCGCGATGGCGAGCCTAGGCTCGGCGTGGCCGGCGATCGTGATGATCAAGGCACAGACCGCGATGATCAGCCCGGCGAACATGCCCACCAACTGCAGCTCGCGCCGCCTGACCACCCAGAGCAGGCCCGACCACGTCATGATCGTGAGCCCGATGACCAGAGCGGTAACGGCGCCGCTGGAGTCGTGGACCTCGTGCGCGGCGATTCCGGCGGCGGCGCCAGCGCATGCGGCAGAGATCAGCCAGACCATCCCGATCATGCGCTGGATTGCCGTCTCGTCGACTCGCAGGACCAGCAGCCCGACGGCGAGGAAGAACATCGCGGCGCCGCCGAAGATGGCGACGCGGTCCCATTCGCTGAAGTCTGCCCAGGCCTGGCCGACCGCTATCCCGCCGCCAGCCAGGATGAGGCTCGCGCCGACGTAGGCCACGGTCTCGTCGAGCAGCGAGACGCGCCGCCTGTCCTGCGGGTTCGCCAACTCCTCGGCGGCCAGCCCGCGCTGACTGAGCCAGTAGTAAAACACGCCGCAGATGGTGGCGACGAACACCACAAGCGCGATGAGCGCGAGCATGGCGAACCTTCTTTCGGCTCCGGCTTGGAATGTCCAAGATCCGCCATCTGCAGTTTCACTCCGGACCATTTCACCGGGCAGGGCCGAAAGTCACGAGCTAAGGCACCGCTGCCATGAGCGCTCGGTAGTTTCTCGCCGGCGACGGCTCGTCGAAATGGCGGCGCATTTCCTGCTGCGCCTCCGCCGCGATGTCCGCCGTCACCACCAGGCCGGCGTCGAGTTCCGCGGCGTGATCGGCGGGCATGGGGAGATCGAAGAGCCGGCTGTCGACCTTGAGCGGTGCCCCGGCAGCCAGCGCGAGGTTCACCGCGTCGCTCGGCCGGGAATCGACCTCGCGCGACTCCGTCTTCCCGCGCACCCGCACCGACGCGTAGAACACTGGCGGATCCAAGCGAGTGATCCTGACTTCCTCGATTGCCGAGCCTGCGGCCTCCACCAGGCTCGCGGCGAGCTTGTAGGTAAAGGGGCGCGGCGTCTCGGCCGAGGCCAGGGTCAGGGCGAGCGCGGTTGCCTCGGAGGGCCCGATCCAGATCGGCAGGGTGCGCGTGCCGTCCCGCTCGGCAAGGATCATGATGTGCTTGCGCTTCGCCGGGTCCTCGGCCTGGGTCCGCCGGATCTCGGAAACCTCCGCGTCGACCCACCGGACCGCGTCGTCTGCGCTCATGGCCTGTTCCTCCCTGTCGATCATTGGTGCGAGCCGGGGCGCGAGCGCGGCCCTGGCCTGGTGCAGTCGTGCCTTTACGGCCCCTCGTGAGATGCCGAGTTCGGCCGCCACCTCCAGGTGGCTCAGACCCTGCAGGTAGAACAGCAGCACCGCCTCCCGCTGCCCGACAGGGAGCTGGTCGATCGCGCCGCGCACCCGCCGCGCGAGATCGGCGATCTCGGCGGCCTCGGACGGGCCCGGCTCGGCGGACTCCCGGTCCGCGAGGACGGCGGGAACCTCGGCGCTTAGCTGCCGGAGCCAGCGGCGGGCCACGTTGAGCGCGATGCCGCAGAACCAGGCACCGAACCGATCGGGAGAACGCAGCCGCTGCAGGTCGGTCATCGCCGCGATGGCCGCCTCCTGCACGACATCGGCCGCCAGATCCGGCGACCTGAGCACCCGCGAGGCGAGAAATACTGCCGTGTCCCAGTGCCTGAGCAGCAGCTCGGCGAGCGGCTCGCGGTGGCCGAGCAATGCCTCGCGCACGAGTTCCGCGTCTGGCGGAGTGCGCGGGCACGCCTCAGGTTGCGACTGGGCCGGCCCGGACGATCTCACGACTGATAGTGCCCTCTCGGGGCCCGCGGGTTAGCTGGCCAGCGGGGTTTTCTTCACGGCTGCCGGCCAAGCTCGGCGAGCTTCCGGTTCAGCCTCGCGGCGAGCGCCGGGTCGGTCCGATCCAGCTCCGCGGCGACCGCCGCGGCGGTCACCACGTCGTGCAGATCCTGGCCGCCATCGGACGCGCCCCTCATACTCGTGTTCATGCCCGCGACCGGAGCCGCCTGCCAGACGCGGCTGATCGTGCTGCGCGGGAACTCGGGCTCGGGCAAGTCAAGCGTAGCGAAGGCGCTGGTTGCGGCCTGCGGACGTGGCGTCGCCTGGGTCGGCCAGGATCTGATCAGGCGCACGATCCTGCGCGAGCGCGACCGTCCTGGCGCGGTGAATATCGGGCTGATCGATCACGTGACGCGCTACTGCCTGGATCAGGGGTATCACGTCGTGCTGGAGGGGATACTTACCGCCGGCCATTACGAGAGCATGCTGGCCAGGCTGCGGGAAGACCACCGTGGCCATTCGTACTTCTACTACCTGGACGTCTCCCTGGCCGAGACCATCCGCCGGCATGCCACTCGTTCTGAGGCAACCGAGTTCGGGCCTGACGAGTTGCGCGACTGGTATCAGCCGCTAGACGTCTTGCGTTCGGTTACCGAGCGCGTGCTCCCGGAAACCAGCACCCTCGCCGACACCGTTGACATGATCTTGGCGGAGTCAGGTCTTCGGCGCGTTAATCGGCTGGCCAGGACGAAATCGGCTCGCTCGGCGATGCTCGCCAGCGACAGGTTGATCGGCTCGTAGCCAAACTCGCCGTAGGCGGCGCGCACTGCCTCGCAGGTGGCGACGGCCTCGGCGAAGTCCTGTTTGCGCTCGGCGTCGGTCGCGTAGATCTCCGGCCAGGGCGGCGCGACGAACACCCTGGTCCGGTACCGGAAAATCCGCGCTGCCTCGGTCAGGTGCGCGGGCACCGGCCGGCCGAGCATGCGCAGGTAGCCGGTCAGCTCGGGGATCCCGCGGTCGAAGAAGACCGCGGCGGCCGGGTCCTGTTCGGCGATCCGGTAGGACCGCATCTCCCAGGCCAGCATCAGCTCGGCGAACAGGCCGGCGTCAGCCGAGTGCAGCGCTCGGCCGCCGATCAGCTTCTGGTCCCTGATGATGGCGCGCCCGGCCTCGTGCGTGCCCGCGAATCCGCGCCGCCGCAACTCCTCGATCAGCGAGGTCTTCCCGGCCCCCGGTCCGCCCGTGATGATAGTGAAACGGTTCCCGCTGGGGTTCGTTGGCGTCAATGCTTGTGTCCTTTCCTGGCAGGACGAACTCCCGCGAGTCCGGGCCGGCTGGTGAGGGACGCGGTAATCGGGGTTCTCGAGCCGCGAGCCGGGTGCCGGTCAGTGCGGCGGTTAGCCGGGCGAGCGTTGGCCGGGGACGACCAGTCCGCACTCGTAGGCCATGACGACGAGCTGCGCCCGGTCGCGGGCGTCGAGCTTGTTCATGATGCGGCTGACGTGGGTCTTCGAGGTCAGCGGGCTGACGTAGAGCTGGCCGGCGATCTCGTCGTTCGAGAGGCCAGCCGCGACCAGCGTCATCACCTCACGCTCACGCTCGGTGAGGCTGGCGAGCTCGCGGCCGGTGGCCCGCGGGCTGTCTGGCCGGCTGGCCAGGTCGGTGATCAGCTTCCTGGTAACGCTCGGCGACAGCAGCGCGTCGCCGCGCGCGACCACCCGGACCGCCTGGATCAGCTCGGCGGGTTCGGAGTCCTTGACCAGGAAGCCGCTGGCTCCCGCCCTGATCGCCTGGTAGACGTACTCGTCGGACTCGAAAGTGGTCAGGATGATCACCCGCACGCCGGCCAGGTCGTCGTCGGCCGCGATCCGGCGGGTGGCCTCCAGGCCGTCGACGCCCGGCATCCTGATGTCCATCAGCACGACGTCCGCGCAGTGCGTGCGGGCAAGCTCTACGGCCTGCGCGCCGTCGGTCGCCTCGCCGATCACCTCGATGTCGTCGGCCGACTCGATCAGGATGCGGAACCCGGCTCTGATCAGGGCTTGATCGTCGGCGAGCAGGACGCGAATCACTGCGCGGTCCCTCCGTCGGCGGCCGCGAGCGGGGCGGCGCCCGGCTCGCCGGTGTTGCCGAGCGGAAGTTCCGCGGTGACCCGGAACCCGCCGCCGGGGCCCGGCCCGGCCGTGACGGTGCCGCCCGCCACCGCGGCCCGCTCCCGCATGCCGGCGAGCCCGTGCCCGGCGACTGGGTGCCAGGCGTCGCCGTTGTGCGCACCGGCCGCGGGGACGCCCCGGCCGGTGTCGCTGACCTCGATGAGCAGCCGGTTGTCCAGGTAGCGCAGCCTCACCGTGGCGGTGGCGGGCCCGGCGTGCCTGATCGCGTTGGTCAGCGATTCCTGGATGATGCGGAAGGCGGCGAGGTCGACCCCCTCGGACAGCGAGGCGGGGTTACCGCTCACCTCGAGTGCCGTCGGCAGCCCCGCCTGGCTGACCCCGGCGATGAGCGGGTCGAGCTGGGCCAGGCCAGGTGCCGGGGTGGTCGGATCGGCGTCGTCGGCCTGGCGCAGCACGTTGAGAATCGCGCGTAGCTCGCGCAGCCCGTTCTTGCTCGCAGTCCTGATCGCTTCCAGCGACTTGGCCGCCTCGTCCGGGCGTTCGGTCAGCACCATGGCGGCCGCGCTGGCCTGGACGTTGATGGTGGACATGGTGTGCGCGACGACGTCGTGCAGTTCGCGCGCGATCCGCAGCCGCTCCTCGTCGATCCGGCGCCTGGCCTCGTCGTCGGCCCTGGCCTGAATCGAGGCGACGAAGGCCCGCCGGTTGCTGACCGCGATCCCGCCGAGGCAGACTGCGGCGATCATCACCGGGAGGACGACCACCGGGCCGCCGGTCGTGGTTCCGAACGGGTTCCTGGCCAAGGTGGCAGCCAGCAGCGCGGCCAGGCTCACCGCGGAGTAGGACAGCGCGCGGCGGACGCTCACGTTGGTAGCCAGCGAGTAGACGGCTGCCGCCGGGGCGAGCAACGCGGCTCCGTTGACGTACCCGAGCAGCGTGTAACCGAACACCGCCGCCGTGGACACCGCGAGCACCGCGACGGGCCACCGGTTCCGCCAGATCAGGACCAGGCTGGCGAGAGCGACCAGGAGCAGGGCGGCAGCCGATGGCTGCGGGATCGGCGTGCCGTGGAACTGGATCACATCGGACGGGCTGTGCGGATGCCCCTCGCCGTAGCTGCCGAGCAAAGTGATCGCGGTCATCAGCGCGGCGAACAGGACATCGCGGGCCGGCGACCGTCGCCACCAGCCCCACGCCGCGCGAACCCAGTCCATGCCCGAAGACTAGATCCTCCCCGGCCGCCGGTCGCCATCCGCTGGTAGACGATCCGGATACTCCCGCGGGAGTACGCCGCCGCCGCCGTGCTTCCGGTGTGGTAGCGCCAAGTGTCATCGCGCGCAGGACGACGCTAATGGCTGCGAACGGCAGGCTGATGAGTGGCCGGCGGACCGCCCGCCGGCCCGAACCCGGGAGATCCCGATGCCCGCCCTGACCCGCTTCGTCCTTCGCCACAAAGCGATCGTCGCGCTGTTCTGGCTGCTGGTGGCCGTTGCAGGCGTGATGACCGTCGGCGGCACCACGCACCGGATGACCAATGACTTCGCCATGCCAGGCCAGGCATTCAAGGTCGACAACCAGATCGCGGCGACCTACGGCAACGGCGGATCCCAGGCGCCGTACGTGCCGGTCGTGACCGTGCCCCGCGGCCAGCGGATCACCGACCAGGCGGTCACGGCGCAGACCGGACGGGCATTCGCTGCCCTCGCCGCGGCGATCCCGCATGCGCGGATCGCCGACTACGCCACGACGCACGACCGCGCGTTCATCACCAGGGACGGACGGTCGACGTTCGCGCTGGTTTACACGCCCGTCGTCACCGGGTTCGGCGGCCCGAGCCTTGGCCCCGTGATCACCCGGGCACTCGACCGGGCCGCGCCCGCGGGCTGGAAGGTTGGCGTGACGGGGACCCAGTTGCTCGCCAACGGCAGGCCGGCGTCCTCGAACAAGGGCACCGGCATCATGGCGGAAGCCATGATCGGCGGCCTCGGCGCGCTGGTCATCCTGGCCTTCGTCTACGCCAGCTTCCTCGCGCTGCTGCCGCTGCTGATCGGCGGCATCTCGGTGCTGGCCACCTTCCTGCTCGTCGGCGGCCTCACCGAGATCACCGGGGTCAGCCAGATCGTCGAGTTCCTGATCGCTCTGATTGGCCTGGGCGTGGCGATCGACTACTCGCTGCTCGTGGTCAGCCGCTGGCGCGAAGAGCGGGCTCGCGGCCGGGACAACGCCACCGCGGTGGTCGAGGCCATGAACCACGCGGGCCGGGCCGTCGTCTTCTCCGGGCTCACCGTGGCGATCGGGCTGCTGTCGATGATCGTGCTGCCCGTTCCCATGCTGCGTAGCGTCGGCTACGGCGGCGTGCTGGTTCCGCTGGTGTCGGTGGTAGTCGCGATCACGCTGCTGCCCGTCATCCTCGCGACCGTCGGGCCGCGGCTGGACTGGCCGAGGCTGCGCACCGAGCGGTCGGCCAGCAGGCTGTTCTCGGCTTGGGCGCGCGGCGTCTACCGGCACCGCTGGGTCGCCGCCGTTGCTGGCCTCGCCGTCATCGGCGCGCTGATGCTGCCGGCGATGTCCCTGCATCTCGGCGGCCCCGGCAGCACCGCGGAGGCGACGGCCGGACCGGCGCACGACGCGCTCACCACGCTGACCCGCGGCGGCATCCCGTCCGGTGTGATCACGCCGGCCGAGGTCCTGACGTCGCAGGCGCCCGGCGCCGGGCGAGCTGTGGCCGGGCAGGCCGGGGCCGGGCGGGCCGGGCAAGCCGGGGCCGGGCAGGCCGTGGCCGCGGAGGCCTCGCGGGTTCCGGGCGTCTATGCGGCCTTCGCCCCGTCGACGCCGGACTACTCCCGCGCGGGCACGGCCGTGGTCACCGTTATCCCGGTTGCCGAGAGCTCGGTGCCGGCCGGCCAGGCGACGATCGCCGGGCTCGAGCACGCTCTGCTCGGCAGGCCGCACGTGATCGGCGTCGGCGGTGAGGGCGCGTCGCTGATCGACTTCGACCACGCGGTCTACGGCCACTTCCCGCTGATGCTCGCGCTGATCGCGATCGCCACGTTCCTGTTGTTGGCCAGGGCGTTCCGGTCGGTGCTGCTGGCGGCAAAGGCGGTCGTGTTCAACCTGATCTCGCTCGCGGCCGCCTATGGCGTGCTGACTTGGGTCTGGCAGGACGGCCACGGCTCGAACGCGCTCTGGGGGATCCCGGCCACCGGCGCGATCACGATGTGGGTGCCGCTGATGGTGTTCGCCTTCCTGTTCGGCCTCTCGATGGACTACGAGGTGTTCATCCTGACCAGGATCAGGGAGGCCTATGACACCAGCGGTGACGCTCGCGCCGCCGTCACCGAGGGACTCGGCCGGACGGGCCGCCTGGTCACCAGCGCGGCAGCAATCCTGATGCTGAGCTTCCTGTCGATGTCGACTGGCCCGCAGACCGACCTGAAGATCCTCGCGACCGGGCTAGGAGCCGGGATCCTGATCGACGCCGTGGTGATCCGCTGCCTGCTGGTCCCGGCCATGGTCGCGCTGTTCGGCCGGGCGAACTGGTGGATGCCGGAACGGCTCGCGAGGATCCTGCGGGTGCCGGCTACGGCAGTCGCGCCAGGCTCCGGGGCGCTGGGCAGTCAGGGGGAACTGTCGGCCCAGCCGGTGCTGACCTCCTCCCGGTAAGCAGAATCGCGGCGGCCGGCGGCATGTCCGGCCGCCGGGCCCGCGGTGGCCGGCGGAACGGCCGGCCGCCAGGACCGCGGTGGCCGGCTGAATGGCCGGCCATCGCGAGCACTCCGCCGTCCGCTCCGCCGGGTCCGTTGTCTGGGCTCGGCGGAGCCCTTTGTGCTGCCGATCTGTTGCCGATCTGGCGCCGTTCTGCTGCCGTTCTCGACTCTTAGACGAGGGCCCGGCCGATGATCCCGCGATGGCGCAAGGTCCACCGGTACGCCTCCTGGACAGCGGTCACCGTGCCGGTCTCGCGCAGCCGGACCATCGCCGGAACGCCCGTTTCGGCGGCCGCCTCGATCCCGCGCCAGCACCTGTCCTGCCACCACAAGGTCGCATCGAGCACCTCGGAGCAGTCGGCCAGGCCGTAGCCATCGCAGATGACGCGCATCAGGCGCCCGCACTCGGCGGCGCCCGCCTCGTCCGCCCCCGCCCAGGAATCGGGGCCGAGGTTCAGAAACTGCCAGCATGCGTGTCCAAGGTCGTGAATCCGCCGCCCGGGCGCCGCGAGGTCCCAGTCGATGAAGGCGACCGGCCGCAGTCCGGCTCCGAGGTCCTGGTACACGGTGTTTCGCGGTGACAGGTCGTTATGGCAGACGACCTCGGACTGGCCCGCGAGCGCGGTTCCCGCCGTCAGGTCATGAAGCTGGCGAACCATTTCCGCCATTCGGACCAGGCTGGCGTCTGAGCGCACGCTGGCCGGCTGATCACGTTGCCATGCCACGTGTCCTGGCAGGTAGCTCAGGGTTTCCCGGCCCCGGTCATCCAACCCGAGGTATGCCGGAGCCCCGGGCCATTGATGGTTCGCCAGATGGGCGAGCAGGCGATGGACGAACTCGGACCGCGAGGTAACCGGCCGCCGCACTGTGCCGCCAACGAGCGCGACGACGTTCACGTCACCGCCTGGCAGGGCTTGCTCCGTCACCTGGCTTGCTCCGTCACCTGGCTTGCGCTCCGTTACTTGGCTTGTTCCGTCACCTGGGCTTGCTCCGTCATCCGCCCAGCATTCACCTGCTGGCTGGGCGGAAACAAGGACCCGAGGCTCGCTGGCCGACCGCAAACGCGTGCAGGTTTGGCCAGAGGGCCCAGGTCGGGTCTGGCCGGTGTCTCTTCGCCGCGAACCGGCCCGGACTTGCCACCGCCCCCCGCCCGCGACTCGCTCCAACCCCGCTGTAGCTGGCGGCGTGGCGCCCGCGACTCGGCTCCCCGCCGCGCGCTGCTCGCCCCTACCTGAGGCCCGCGATTCGCCTCCCCGCCGCGCCGAACCGCCCTTCCCGCAACATTGGATCCGTTCCCGTCAATATCCGGTTCGAATTGTCGGTTTTGTGGAACGGGAGCGGATCCAATGTTGGTTCTGCGAGCTACCTTCATTCCCGGACCGGGTCGTCAGCGCGTGATGATGAGCGGGAGGACACCGGCGTGCCGCTGCTCAACGGCGACCGCGAGCACCACAAACCGACGCCGCGCGAGCAGCAGGAATGACGCACCGCGAGCACCACGAGCGGCGCACCCACGAGCGGCGAGCGGCGCGGCCCTGGGCGCAGCACGAACGCACGAGGAGGGCACGATGAAGTTCCGCGCCACTGTCGAACAGTCAGGCAAGACCGCGACCGGCATCCAGGTCCCCGCCGAGGTGATCGAGAGCCTCGGGCAGGGCAAGCGCCCGCCCGTCAGCGTGACGATCGGCGGCCATACCTTCCGCACCACCATCGGCGTCATGGGCGGCCGGTTCATGATCCCGCTCAGCGCGGAGAACCGCGGTGCCGCCGGCGTCGTGGCCGGCCAGCAGGCGGAGATCGACGTGGTGCTCGACACCGCGTCCCGCGAGGTGAGCGTGCCCACCGATTTCGCCGAGGCGCTCAGCAAGGACGAGGCAGCGCTGAGGGCATTCGGCAAGATGTCCAACAGCCACAAGCAGCGCTGGGTGTTGAGCGTCACCTCGGTCAAGGCCGAGGAAACCAGGAAGCGGCGGATCGCTAAGGCCATCGAGACACTTCGGGAGGGCTGAGAACGGCCGGGCCGGAGGAATCGCGACGGGGTCAAACCGCCGTGAGTCGTTCCCAAGCGGGCGAACCGGGGCGGGCTAGGATCTTCCTTCATGCGAACTGGGCGGCGCGCGGCTGTCGCGGCACTTATCGCGCTCTGCGGCATCGCGATCGCTTTCGGGTCGGTCCAGACCTGGATCGTCGCCCGCGGACGCCGGCCAAGCTCGGGCATCAGCCACACCGCAGTCGCTGGCCTGGTGCACTGGACCTACCACGACGCCAGGTCGTTCACCGGCTCGTTCGCGATGGTCGTCGTGGTGGCCGGCGGCCTGGTCTTCGCTGGCGGCATGTTCGCCTCGCGGCAGATGGCCAGCTGGTTCTCGTTCATCGCCCTGGCCGCGTCCGCACTGTGGATCGGGCTGTACGCGACGCACTACCGGCCCACGGACCTGCCGTACACCGATCTGCGCATCGGCGCCTGGCTGGCCATCGGCGGCAGCCTGATCGGCCTGATGAGCTCGTTCTTCGTGCGGCGCCAGCAGATTTAGCAGCCGGGCATCCGTTCTGCCTGTGGATCATCCCGCCCGCCTGTGGCGAACCTGACCAGGTCAGCGCCCTGGCGCCAGCGGGCCCGTGCCGTGCCCGTGCGGTCCGCCCGATCGCGGCGGCCATTCGATGAGCGGCTTGCCGATCTCCCAGTGGTGGCCGAACGGGTCCCTGATCCTGCCGAGCAGCCAGCCGTGCTCGTTCGCAGCCGGGTAAACCTGGACCGCACCCGCCGCCACCGCGCGATCGATCGCGGCCTGCGGGTCGTCGACGACCAGCAGCATCCGCGATGTCGATCCGCCGACCGACTCCGGGCTGAAGTTGTCGTGCTCAGGCGACTCGTCCGCGACCCAGAACGAGGCGCCCTCGATCGACAGCTGGGCGACCACGCTGGGGTTACCGGCGGTGCCGCCGACCTGGTAGACCACCTCGGCCCCGAACGCGGCCCGGTAGAAATCGAGCGCCGCGAGCCCGCCGCGCACGGACAGCTGCGGCAGGACGCTGACGAGCTGCCGGCGTGACCCCTTGCCGGTGACGGCCATCATGGTCTCCTCCCGCGGTGTCTCCCGGCGACGCGCGCTCGCGGCCGGCGACCAGCCAGCCAGCCCGGCCGCCTGCTTTCGGCTCGGCGCGACCCGGTGATCATTACCAGCGAACCTGCACCCGGTCGAGGAACAGGTCAAGGACGCCGGCATCGCCCGAGACGCCGAGAGCCGAAGCCGGCCGCCTGTTCCATAGCGCGAGGTAGATGTCCTCGGCCCGTCCGGTGACCAGGCAGTCCGCCAGGTTGGCGTCGGCGGTCGTCGTGACCCGGTCGGGCTCGATGCTGACCAGCCACTCCCCGGCAGTGTCGGTGCAGCGGACTCCGAGCGTTCGAACCGGATCGGCCCGCAGGCTGCCGCCCGGCCTGGGGATGAAGCCCGTCAGCAGCTCGGAGATGCCGTCCGCGGCGAACGGAGCGGCAAATGGCTCGGCGGGCCAGCCCGCGGCTAGCTCGGCGTCGACCCTGTGCACCGAGGTTTCGTGCGCCTGGCGGCGCGCCCACATCGCCAGCGGCGAGGGAGCGGGGAGGAACGTCCAGCATGCCAGCGCCGGATCGGCACCTTCCAGGGCCCGCGTCAGCCCGTCGAGCCCTGCGGCGAACCAGTCGGTCAGGTCCCCGTCGGCCGGCCAGGTCCCGACCACCTCGTCGAGGTCGACGTCCCAGCGTTCGGTGCGGGGGCCGGTCAGGATGCCGGTCGCCCAGCGGTGGATGCCGCCCTGGTGCCTGACCAGATCGCGCACGACCCAGCCTGGACAGCTCGGCACCGGGGCCTGGGGACCGGCCGCGGCAGCCGCCGCCGCCAGCCGCGGCCCGCGCCGTTCAGCGCGGCTATCTGGTCGCCGGTCTCCATGAACCGCCATTATGCCTGGCCTGGCAACCTTTCGTTGGCCGGCTGCCTGACCGCGACGCGACGGGCCGGCGGCTCGGCACCGGCCGGCCGGCGAATGAGGCGGGCATGCGGCCGGTCCCTCCGGGCCGCCGGGTAAAGCGGGCATCCGGCCGGTCCCGCCGGGGGCCGGGTGTCCCAGCACCTCTGGTTAGATCATTTTTCATGCCTAACGAATCGCTCGGCGCCCGCCTGCGCGGGCAGGAGACTCTGTACGGCGGCTGGACCGTGATCGGCGACGTCATCGCGGCAGGCGCCATGGCCAGCGCCGGACTGGACTACGTCGTCATCGACCTGCAGCACGGTGGCGCGACGGAGCGCGACCTGCCCGCCCTGACGAGCGCGATCAGCCGGGCCGGCGCGACCCCGGTGGCCAGGGTCAGATACGCGCACCAGGCCGATATCGGCCGGGCGCTCGACCTCGGCTGCGCTGGGGTCATCGTGCCCAACGTGGACTCGGCTGACCAGGCTCGCTCAGCCGCAGGCGCATGCCGCTTCCCGCCCGCCGGATACCGGTCAGGCGGCGCTGTGCTGGCCAGCGCGGACGAGCCGTTCTGCCTGATCATGGTGGAATCACGGGCGGCACTGGCCGACCTCGATGAGACGCTGTCCCTGCCTGGGGTCGACGGCATCTATGTGGGGCCGCGCGACCTCGCGTACTCGCTCGGCTGCGAGCCGCGGCCTGATGATCCGGTGCTCCGCCCGGCGCTCGAACAAGTCTGGGCAGCCTGCGCCGCCGCCGGGAAGCCGGTCGGGGTGCACTCCACCGACGGCGAGACCGCGAGGCTGTACCGGGAGAACGGGTGCCGCCTGGTCAATGTCGCCGCCGACGTGCTCGCCATCGGCCGCTCAGCCAGAACCGAGCTTGCCGAGGCTCGGCGATAACCAGAAATTCGGAGCTTCCCGACCGCATAATGGTGCGCGCTGTGGCATCTGGTGGCTGGGAGGCAGTTGATGTGGCGTGCGGCGAGAAACGCCGGAATAGCGGTCCTGGGGCTGATGGTGCCGGCGAGCCTGGCGCTAGCCCCGGCAAGCGGTGCGGACGCGGCGACGACCGGTGACTGGCCGGCCTACCTGAACGGACCCGCGCACAGCTCCTACAACGCGAGCGAGACCGCGATCACGCCGGCGAACGCCGCGTCGCTGGCCTCGAGGTGGCGCTTCCTCGGCATCAAGCCGACCCAGCCGCGGCAGCCGAATCGAGGGTTCCTGGCCAGCCCGACCGTGGTCGGCGGTGCCGTGTACATCGGCGCGGACACGGGTTGGTTTTACAAGCTGGACGCGCTGACCGGGCACCTGCTCGCCAAGCGGTTCATCGGCTTTCAGCGCGCCACGACCTGCCCGCCGTCCCGCGGGTTCGTCGATACCGCCACGGTCGACCGGGACGACACCGGCAAGCTCGTGGTCTACGTCGGCGGACCCGACGGCTACCTGTACGCGCTCAGGGCGTCGAACCTCACGGTCAAGTGGCGCTCGGTCATCGCTATCCCGTCGACCAAGGTCAATGACTTCTTCCAGTGGTCATCGCCAACGGTCGCGAGGGGCCGTGTCTACATCGGCGTCTCGTCGAACTGTGACGAGCCGCTGGTCAAGGCCGGGCTGATCAGCTACAACCAGAACACCGGCCAGCGCCGGTCGGTGTACCACACGCTGTCGGGGCAGATGATCGGCGCGTCGATCTGGTCGAGTGCGGCAGTGGACTCCGGCGGGAACGTCTACGTGACCACGGGCAATGCCGGCAAGCTCGGAGCCGAGCCTGGCGACTCGGACTCGATCATCAAGCTCAGCGGGTACACGCTCAAGCCGCTCGGCCAGTTCCAGGTGCCCAAGGCCGAGGCCGTCTACGACGGCGACTTCGGTGGCTCGCCGACGGTGTTCGGCCAGTACATCGGCGCCTGCGCAAAGAACGGCATCTTCTACGCTCTGCACCGGGCCACGATGAAGCTGGCCTGGGAGCGCCAAGTCGGCGCGCCGGCGCCGCACCACGGGATCAGCAATTGCTCGGCCGGTGCCATCTACGACGGCAAGACGCTGTACGTCGCCGGTCCGCGGCATTACATCAACGGAACGGCCTACCCCGGCTCGGTGCAGGCGCTCAACCCGGCGACCGGCGCGGTGCTCTGGCAGACCGGCCTGGCCAACGGCGTCATCGGCACCCCCACGATGGACGGGGGCGGCGTGCTCGCGGTCGGCACCTACGGCTTCTCCACGACGCCGAACATGGTGTACCTGCTCGACGCGACCACGGGGCAGATCCTGCGGAGCCTGGTCAAGGGCAGCGCCGACTTCGCGCAGAGCATCTTCGCCGAGGGCCGTCTGTTCACCGCGAACGGCGATGGCCTGGTCTCCTGGGCCGCGCCCTAGCGGCTGATTGGGTGTTGGTCCGCCTTGCGTATGGTTACTCTAGGCATGAGGACAAGGCCTGGGTCATTCTTGCCTCCTGCTCGGGAGTCCTCCCCAGGTCACAGACGTGGAGGTGACCGGCCGTGGGACTCATGGACCGAGTGAAGGCGCAGGCGTCGACGTTCGCGCAGCAGGCCAACCAGGGAATGGCCAAGATCGACAACATGCCGGCGCAGCGCCGCGCTGACCAGTTGCTGCGCGCGCTCGGCCTCGCGATCTTGGCTGAGCGAACCGGCCGGGCGACCGGCGAGACCGAGGCCCAGATCACGCAGCTCCTGGCCGACATCGCCCAGCATGAGCAGCAGTACAACGTCAACCTGGTTCAGCAGGCCGCGCAGGCTCAGGCTCAGGTCCAGCAATGGCAGGCGCAGCAGGCGCAAATGCAGGGTCCAGGCGACTTCCTGACCAGCTCGCCACCCATGGACCCGAATGCGTCCGCGATGCCGCCCGGTCCCGGCAGTGGTCCCGGATTCGGCCCGGCTCCTGGCTACGGCGGCCAGCCCGGGTATCAGCAGCCAGGCGGATTCCCAGGCGCGCAGCCCGGCGGCTACCCGCAGCAGCAGGGCGGCGGCTACCCGCAGCAAGGCGGTTACCCGCAGCAGCAGGGCGGTTACCCGCAGCAGCAGGGCGGTGCGGCCGGGTTCCCGCCCGCCACGGCCTTCCCCTCGGCGAGCCCGGTCTCGCCCGCCGACTCCGGTGACGAGGCGGGGTCCGAGCAGGGACAGTCCGGCTTCTTCCCCCCGGCTTCCGGGGTCTGACCAGCGCCGGTCGGGGCCGCGGATTCACGGGCATCCGCGGCCTCCCGACGCCGCCGACCGTAGTCTCAGTGGCGGGCGCCTCCACCGCGAGTCAATAGCGGGCGCCGGAGCCCTGAGTTGGGCCAGGTTTAGTTCGCCTGAGTTTGGATGCGGTGCGGCACCGTATCCGGTGCCTTGCCGTGCACCCATCGTGAACGTACCGTTGGTAACGGCAGCATGCGACCAGCCAGGCCTGGCAAGCAGCTGGCCAGCCGCGCCAGGGACGGGTGGGATCGGATGGCCATCTTCCGGGTGTTCGCCAAGGTGTTGGAATCCGGTGACCCGGCGATGCGGATCTACCAAGCAGGCTTGCGGACATGCCCCGGACCGCCAGGACTAGTGCTTGCTGACGTCCTGCGGTGGACGGGCGGCGTCTATGAGACGACGACCCCACTGCTGCCGCAGTTGCGCGCCGACATCCGCGAGGTCGCGCAACTGACGTCGGACCCTGAGCTGCTCGCGATCGCGGATCTGACTGAGGTGCCCGTGCCCCTTGAGCACCTCCGCGGCCTCGACCCGCAGACGCGCATCATCATCAGAGCCGAGCTCTGTTACGAGGCAGACGAGGGTGCACGGGTGAGCAGAGCCAGGGAGCACCACGCGGCCCTGGCCACGATCATGCCTGACGGCACGGTCATCGCCGGGGAGGCGTTCCCGACACCTCCCGCAGCGACATCGTGACGAGCCAGGCTCATAGCTCAGCGTCCCGGCCGACGGGCCAGCCAAGGCCCATGACCCAGGTTAGGTGCGCCCTCCGGTTCTTCTAGGGCTGCAAGTTCGCTTCCACCGACACGAGTAGCCGCAGGTCGGCGTGATGCACTGCTGCTCACTGCCGAAACTTGACCCAAGCCAGGTCTCAAGTGGCACGCGGCCTGCACCGCGGGTCAATGGCAGGCCGGCTGGGCCGCAGTCTCAAGGGCTGGCGGCTGCACTGGGTCTCAGTGGCAGGCGGCCTGGGCCGCGGTCTTGGGCTTGGGTTGCAGGACGCTCGGCCTGCCTTGTGGCCGGTGGTGAGCGCGCCGCCGGTGCTTGACCGTCTTGTCGGCCTTAATCCGGGCGAATAGCGCGCGCGCCGCCGCGTGATTCCATAGCACGGCGGACTCGCCGTTCGGCGCCTGATAGTTCATGCTGGCCAGCGGCACGGTGGTGAACGAGACGGCGCCCGGCCTGATGTATGCGGAGCTGGTCGGCCAGGCCGGTCACGTTGAGATTGCTGGTCGACCTTGGTCGCCGCGGTGGCCGCCGACGAGGAACCTGGCGAACTTGACCGGGTTGGTCAGCGTGCCAGAGCTGACCGCCTCGGACAGGACCGAGGAGAGCAGCTGCTGCTGGTCGTCGATCCTGGCGAGGTCAGACAGCGCGAACGAGTGCCGGTCCCTGGCGAACTGCAGCGCCCTGATGCCGTCCACGTGATGCCGCCCCGCCGACATGTGCAGTCCGCTGTACGGGTCGTTCACGGCGTATGGCAGGCAGACGTCGACCCCGCCGAGCGCGTCGATGATCTTGACGAATCCGAGGAAGTTGACCTCGACGAAGTCGTTGATCGTCAGGCCGGTCGCGCTGCTCCACCGTCCTGACCATCAGCGGCGGGCCGCCGAGGCCGATCGCCGCGTTGATCTTGTTCATCCCGAAGCCAGGGATCTGCACCCAGGAGTCCCTCGGCAGGCTGACTACCTAAATGTGCCGGTGATCGGCCGGTGATATGGACGACCATCAGCGTGTCGGAGTTGTGGCCGGTCGCGTGGCCGACGTGCAGGACCCGCTGCTGGTGCTTGCTCAGGCCGGACCTGACGTCCACGCCGGCCAGCAGGATGTTCAGCGGCCCGCTGTCCGGAGTAGCCCCGCCGTGCCCGCGTTCACCCGGCCGAGGTGGCTGCTGACGTACCCGGCCAGCAGCCAGCCGCCGCCGGCGGTGAGCAGCACGAGCAGCCGACAGCGCGCTGGTGACCAGCGCCAGCGTCCGCTGCGTCCTGGCATGCTTGGTCGCCGCGATGTGGGCGGCGAGCCTGCTCCGCGCTGGCAGCCCGCGGGTATCGGACGGCGGGCGGGCGCCGGGCGCTGCTGGCGGGAGCTGAACGGGCCGGCGCTGGCGGCGCTGGGCCGGGCGTGCTGCCGGGCACGGCGAGGACCGCCCCCGCCGCCCGCCTGCGGCCCGCCGCGTCTCATATAACCCCCCAGGCATTCTCGCCTGAAAGGGTAACCTCGCGAGAACTCAGTCCCGGGTATCTGTCAGTTCGACGCGCCTGCGGCACCTTGTCCTCGGTGTCCTGACCCCCGGCCGACCGGCGCGGTTGCCCGCCCCCCTCGGCTAACCCCCGGCTGTGGCGTGCGCGGGCGGCTCGGGATCGCGCGGCAGGCCGAGCATGCGCTCGGCGATGATGTTGAGCTGGATGTCGGTCGTCCCGCCGCCAATGGTGACGGCCCTGACCGCGAGCGTCTGCCTGGCCCAGTGGGCGCCATTCGGCGATCCGTTCGTGCCGACCGGCGAGCCGGCCCCCGCTGCGGTCGCGCCGCTCTCGCCGGACAGCGCGAAGCACAGCTCGGCGATCTGCTGCGCGTTGCGCATGCCGAGCAGCTTGCGCACGCTGCCGGTGGCGCCAGGTTCGGTGCCTGAGATCCGCTTCAGCGTGACTCGAAGGCCGAGCAGGTCGATCGACGCGGCCCTCGCACACCAGCCTGCCGACATCGCCGAGCGGCGGGCAGTCGGCTGCGACCGCCACGGCGAGCAGCTCGGTCACGCCTGAGCCGAACGTCCAGGACTGGGACAGCGACACCCGCTCGTTGGCCAGCGTGGTCCTGGCGATCCGCCAGCCGCCGTTGACCTCGCCGACCAGGCAGTCGTCCGGCACGAAGACGTCGTCGAGGAATACCTGGTTGAACGAGGCGTCGCCGGTGATCTCGCGCAGCGGGCGGACGTCGATGCCAGGCGAGCGCATGTCGACCAGGAAATAGCTGATCCCGTCGTGCCGCGGGGCCGACGGATCGGTCCGGGCGATGCAGATCCCCCAGGCGGCCTGCTTGGCCAGCGAGGTCCAGATCTTCTGGCCGGTGATCGCCCAGCCGCCGTCGACCTTGCGCGCCCTGGTGGTGCAGGCCGGCCAGGTCGGAGCCCGCGCCAGGCTCGCTGAACAGCTGGCACCACAGGTAGTCCAGCCGCAGCGTGGCAGGCAGGAATCGCTGCTGCTGCTCGGGCGTGCCGTACTGGATCAGGGCGGGAACCACCCACGCGCCGATCGCGAGGTTGTGCGCGGTGACGCCGGCCGCCCGCATCTCGTCGTCGATCACGAGCTGCTCGAGCGGGCTTGGCGTCCCGTCCCCAGGGCCTCGGCAGGTGCGGCAGCACCCAGCCGCCCGCGGCCAGCACGGCGGTGCTGTCCGTCCCGGTGAGCCTGCCGAACTCGGCCAGCTCGGCCCGGACCCCGGCGCGGAACTCGGCGTCGCCCTCTGGGAGTTCGGCCCGCGGCGGCTTGCATCGCGCCGCCCATCGCCAGCGTGGCGACCCGCTCCCGCCATCGCGGCGACGGGCCGAGCAGCGCGCGCAGCGACAGCGCCCTGCGGTAGTACAGATGAGCGTCGTGCTCCCAGGTGTAGCCGATGCCGCCCAGCGTCTGGATGCAGTCGTTCGCCGCGTCGACGGCGGCGTCGACCGCTACCACAGCGGCCACGGCTGCGGCGAACTCGCGGTCAGGGCCGGGCTCGGTGCGCGCGGCGTCCCAGACTGCGGCGGCGGCCTGTTCTGCGCCGGTCAGCATCCGCGCGCACCGGTGCTTGACCGCCTGGAACTGCCCGATCGGCCGGCCGAACTGGTGCCTGATCTTGGCGTACTCGGCGGCGGTGTGGACGGCCCAGTCGGCGATCCCGCAGGCCTCCGCGCCGAACAGGATCGCGGCCAGGCTGGTCACGGCGGTCCGGTCAAGCCCGGTCATGACCCGGTCGGCGGCAATCGCCACGCCGTCCGCGTGCAACGTGGCAAGCGGCCTGGCCAGGTCGACGGCGGCGACGCGGTGAGGTCAGGTCGGCTGCGTCGAGCAGCGACCCAGGTCTCGCCAGCCGCGGTGCTGACCGGCGCTATGACCACGTCGGCCATCGCTCCGGCGAGAACCGGACCGGACTGCCCGCTGACGGTCAGCCGGCGCCGTGCTCGCCGGCTGACCCGCTGCCGGGCCCGTCGTCCGGCTCGAATACGCCGGTCAGGCCCGTGGCCAAACACACCGTCCCGGTCAGCGAGCCGTCGGCGAGCCGCAGAGCAGCTTGCGCGCCTCAGCCGCCCGCGCATCGGTGGCTCCGGCCTCCGCGGCTCGGACTTCCTCGGCTCCCGCATCCGCGGCTCGCGCGTCGGCCAGGACAGCCGAGGCGAGGACGGTCGGCAGGAAGGCGCCGGGGAGCAGCGCCCTGCCCAGTTCCTCCACCGCCACGGCCAGCTCGGGCAGCCCGAAGCCCTGGCCACCCTCGTCCTCTGGCAGGTGCAGTCCGAACAGGCCCTGTTCCGCGAGGGCGGACGTGAGGTCGGAACGATAGCGCGCCGCGCCCTGATCGGCGCCGTCGGCGGCCGCCCTCGGCACGTCGGCCGGGCAATGCCGCTGCGACCAGCCGCGAACCGCTGCCGCCAGCTCCAGATGCTCAGGTGTGAGGCCAAGCGCCATCGAGTCCGCCTTGCTCGCAAGTCATGCCGGGATATCCGATGCCGACACTGTAGATCGGTCAGGCACATTAAATCGATACGCCCGATTCACGAGATCCAGACGGCTCTGATCGCTCCCGCGGCCCGTCTCACGAGGCTGGACTTCTTGATCACGGTGGGTTTCACGCGCTATCCGACAACAACCCACCGTGATCATGGAGTCCGGCCGTGTGGGGGAGGCGGGGACTGGCCAGGGCGACGGGTTCGGCTACGCGACCGTCGCAGGATGCTTCGCGAAGTTACTTGTGAGTAGTACATTAAGTTACTGGCCAGTAACCGGAGGCTCTGCCCGCGCGGGACGGGAGCTAGCGGGAGGCAGAGATGACGCACTTCAAGAGCAACCTGCGCGACATCGAGTTCAACTTGTTCGAGGTGCTGAACAGGCAGGAACTGCTCGGTTCGGCTCCGCACGAGGATCTCGACGAGGAGACCGTCCGCGGCATACTCGGCGAGGTCGACCGGCTGGCCAGCGGCCCGCTGGCGGAATCGTTCGCCGATGGCGACCGGCACCCGCCGGTGTTCGACCCCGCGACCCACTCGGTGACGATGCCCGAGTCCTTCGCCAGGTCTTTCCGGGCCTTTATGGACGCGGAGTGGTTCAGGCTGGAGCTACCGCCGGAACTGGGCGGCACCGCCGCGCCGCGGTCGCTGTGCTGGAGCGTCGCCGAGCTTATCCTCGGCGCCAACCCCGCGATCTGGATGTACGCGAGCGGCGCGGCATTCTCCAAGGCGCTGTTCGCGGTTGGCACCGACGAGCAAAAGCGATTCGCCGAGCATGCCGTCGAGCGCAAGTGGACGGCGACGATGGTGCTGACCGAGGCCGACGCGGGCTCCGACGTCGGCGCTGGCCGCACCAAGGCGGTCAGGCAGCCAGACGGGACCTGGCACATCGAGGGCGTCAAGCGGTTCATCACCAGCGGCGAGCACGACATGGCCGAGAACATCTTCCACCTGGTCCTGGCCAGGCCCGAGGGAGCCGGTCCCGGCACCAAGGGCCTGTCGATGTTCCTGGTGCCGAAGTACCTGGTCGACGCCGACGGATCGCTTGGCGAGCGGAACGGCGTCTACGCCACCAACGTCGAGCACAAGATGGGCCTGAAGGCGTCCTCGACCTGCGAGCTCACATTCGGCGCCGAGCACCCGGCGATCGGCACGCTGGTCGGCGACGTACACGAGGGCATCAGGCAGATGTTCATGATCATCGAGCACGCCCGGATGCTGGTCGGGACGAAGGCGATCGCGACGCTGTCGACCGGATACCTGAACGCGCTGGAGTACGCCAAGACCCGGGTCCAGGGCGGCGAGCTCACCAAGATGACAGACAAGACGGCGCCGCGAGTGACGATCATCCAGCACCCGGACGTCCGGCGGATCCTGATGCTGCAGAAGGCATACGCCGAGGGCATGCGCGCGCTGGTGCTGTACACGGCCACCTTCCAGGACACCGTGCAGTTGGCGGACGCGGCCGTGGCACTGGCGATCCGCAGGCAGCCGCCGTGAACGATTTGCTGCTCCCGCTGGTCAAGGGCCTCGGCTCGGAGCGGGCTTACGAGATGCTGACGCTGTCGCTGCAGACCTTCGGCGGTTCTGGCTACCTGCAGGACTATCCGATCGAGCAGTACATCAGGGACGCGAAGATCGACAGCCTCTACGAGGGCACCACCGCGATCCAGGGCATCGACCTGTACTTCCGCAAGATCGTCAGGAACAGGGGCGAGGCGCTCGACGTTGCTGCTCGGCGGAGATCAAGGCAGACGGCCGAGGCCGAGAACGGCAACGGCCGGCTGAAGAAGGAGCGGGCAGCCCTCGCCAGGGCGGCCGAGCAACGTCGAGGCGATGGTGGCCGCCATGCACGGCTTCCTGGCGGGCAGCATGGAGCAGCCCGCCGAGATCGACCGGGTGGGCTTGAACACGACCAGGCTGCTGCTCGCCCTCGGTGACCTGGTCGTCGGATGGCTGCTCGTACGCCAGTCCGAGGTCGCACTCAGCGCCCTTGATGGCGGCGCAGCCCGGCGACGACGCGGCCTTCTACCAGGGCAAGATCGCTACGGCGCGGTACTTCGCCGAGGCCGTCCTGCCCCGGCTTGCAGCCGAGCGCGAGATCACCGAGGCCACCTCAGCCGACCTGATGGAGCTCCCCGAAGCCGCGTTCTGACCCACGCCGCTCGGTCCATGGCCACTGGCTGAGCTACGACCAGGCGAGCATCCGCAGCGGATCGGTCAGCATTTCGCCGACGTCGCGCAGCACCGCCGAGCCGGTGTCACCGTCGACGATCCGGTGATCGAACGACAGCGACAGCGTGCAGACCTGGCGGACGGCGAGCTGCCCGGCCACGACCCACGGGGCATCCTTCACCTGTCCGAAGGCAAGGATCGCGGTCTCGCCTGGGGTGATGATCGGGGTTCCGCTGTCGATGCCGAACACCCCGACGTTGGTGATCGTGATCGTGCCGCCACGCAGGTCGCCAGGGGTGGACTTGCCGGCTCGGGCGGTTTCGGCCAGGCTGCCGATCGCCTGCGCCAGCCCGGGCAGCGAGAGCGCGTGCGCGTCCTTGACGTTCGGAACCAGCAGACCGCGGTCGGTGGCCGCCGCGATGCCCAGGTTCACGTAGTGCTTGACCACGATTTCCTGAGCGGCCTCGTCCCACGACGAGTTGATCATCGGATGCCGGCCCGCAGCGACGAGCAGCGCCTTGGCCACGAGGACGAGCGGCGAGACCCTGATGCCTTCGAACTCGGCCAGCGACTTCAGCCGCGTCGTCGCCGACATCGTCTCGGTGATGTCGATCTGCAGGAACTCGGTGACATGCGGCGCGGTAAAGGCGCTCGCCGCCATCGCGGCGGCGGTGTGCTTGCGCACGCCGCGGATCGCGATCCGCTCCTCCCGCGGCAGCGAGGCGAGCCGCACCGCGGCGACCTGCGGCGGGCCTGTGGGCTCTGCGCCGGGAGCGGCCGCTTCGGCCGGAGCCCCGCCAGCCGCGGCCGCCGCGATGTCCTCGCGGGTAATCGATCCTGACGGCCCTGTCCCGGTCAGGCTGGCCAGGTTCACGCCGAGGTCCTTGGCCAGCTTGCGGACTGGCGGCTTGGCGAGGACGGCCGCTCGCGCGCCTGCCCGGCCGTCCGCCGCGTCGGCAGGCCCGGCAGTGACAGACGGCGCGGCAGCGGCGGGCGCGGCAGCGGCGATGCCCGCGGCGGGTGCGCCGGCAGCAAGTGAGGTGGCCTGGCCTGCGGTGCCCGCGGTGGCGGGCTTCCTCGTACGCCGCTTGGTCGCGCCGAGCTTCACGCCGTAGCCGACCAGCACCGCTTGCCGCTCTTCCTTGGGCGCCGGGCTGCCGTAGATGCCTGGCTCGACGGCTCCTTCGACGGGCGGTGCGGAGATTTCGGCCGGCCAGGAACTCGGCCGGCCCGGGAACTTCGGTCGGCCCAGCCTGCGCCTGCCCGGCCCAGCCTCGCCCACCTGCACCGCGATGATCGGCGTGCCCACGTCGGCGGTGGTGCCCTCCGGCACCAGCAGGTCCTGGACCACGCCCTCGTACGGGCTCGGCAACTCGACGACCGCCTTGGCCGTCTCGATCTCCACGATGATCTGGTTGATGCTGATCTTCTCGCCCGGCTGCACCAGCCACCTGATGATGTCCGCTTCGGTGAGGCCCTCGCCCACGTCGGGGAGCTTGAACTGCTTCAGCTCTGACATGACGTCCTCTCAGTACGCGAACGCGCGGTCGACGACATCGAGCACCCGGTCAAGGTCGGGCAGGTAGTGCTCCTCGATCCGCGACGGCGGATACGGCGTGGAGTAGCCGCCGACGCGCAGTACCGGGGCCTCCAGGTGGTAGAAGCACTCCTGTGACACGCGCGCGGCGATCTCGGCGCCGAGCCCGCCGGTCACGGCCGCCTCGTGCACGACCACGCAGCGGCCGGTCTTGCGCACCGAGGCGAAGATCGTCGACGTGTCGAGCGGCGACAGCGAGCGCAGGTCGATGACCTCGATGGACCTGCCCTCCTCACCGGCCGCGGCCGCCGCCTCCACGCAGGTCCGCACCATCGGGCCGTAACAGAGCAGGGTCACGTCGGTGCCGCGTGACGAGCGTCCTCGCGGTGTCGATCGGCAGCGCCGCCGCCAGCGCCGCCCGCGAGGTCGACGTCGGTCTTGTCCCAGTACCGCCGCTTCGGCTCGAAGAAGATCACCGGGTCGTCGCATGCTGATCGCCTGCTGGATCATCGCGTAGGCGTCGGCGGGGTCGCCGCAGGCGACCACGCGCAGGCCGGCCGTGTGGACGAAGAGCGCCTCGGGCGACTCGCTGTGGTGCTCGACGGCGCCGATCCCGCCGCCGAACGGTATCCGCACGGTCACGGGCAGCCGGAGATGGCCGGCCGACCTGTACGCCATCTTCGCCAGCTGAGACACGATCTGGTCGAAGGCGGGGAACACGAATCCGTCGAACTGGATCTCGCATACCGGCCGGTAGCCGCGCAGCGCGAGCCCGATCGCGGTGCCGATGATGCCGGACTCGGCGAGCGGGGTGTCGATCACCCGGTCCTCGCCGAAGTCCTTCTGCAGGCCGTCGGTGACCCGGAAGACGCCGCCGAGCTTGCCGACGTCCTCGCCCATGATGAGCACCTTGGGGTCGTTCTCCATGGCCTTGCGCAGGCCCTCGTTAAGTGCCCGGCTGAGGGTCAGCTTGCCGGGGGCCAGCGCACCGGCCGTAGCGCCGGGAACCGGCGTGTCGGTGGCAAGCGGGTCAGCCGCCAGCGTGCTCGGGATCAGCTTGTCAGGGGCGGGCCTCGTCATCGCGCGGCCTCCTCGGCGAAGGAGCTGAGATAGGCGGCAAGCTGCTCGCGTTCCTCAGCCAGCAGGGCGTTCGGCTCGGCGTAGATGTTGTCGAACATCGACAGCGGATCGGGGTCGGGCATCTCCAGGCATGACTTCCTGACCCTGGCGCCCGACCTCATCAGCCTCGGCGCTGACGCCCGCGAAGAAGCTCCTCCTGAGCCATCCCCGAGCGGATCAGGTACTGCTTGACGCGCTCGATCGGGTCCTTCAGCTTCCACGACTCGAGTTCGGCCGACAGCCGGTACCTGGTCGGGTCGTCGGTGGTGGTGTGCGCGCCCATCCGGTAGGTGAACGCCTCGATCAGGGTCGGTCCCTGCCCTTCCCTGGCGGCCTGCATGGCCTGCCTGGTGACGGCGAGGCAGGCGAACACGTCGTTGCCGTCGACCCGCAGCGCCAGGGAAACCGAAACCGCGGGCGCCCGCTGGTACAGCGGGATCCTGGTCTGCCGGTCGAGCGGCTCGGAGATGGCCCACTGGTTGTTCTGGCAGAAGAACACGACCGGCGCGTTGTTCACCGAGGCCCAGATGAACGCCTCGTTCACGTCACCCTGGCTGGTGGCGCCGTCGCCGAAGTAGACGATCGCCGCCTCGCCGTCCTCGCCGACCGCCCCGTCCCGCTGGATCCCCATCGCGTAGCCGGTCGCGTGCAGCGTCTGCGCGCCGATCACGATCGTGTACAGGTGGAAGTTGTGCTCCTTGGGGTCCCAGCCGCCGTGGCTGACGCCGCGGTACAACTCGAGCAGCTTGGCCGGATCGACGCCGCGGCACCACGCGACCCCGTGCTCGCGGTAGGTCGGGAAGGCCATATCCCGCGGCCCGAGCGCGCGACCCGAGCCGACCTGCGCGGCTTCCTGGCCGAGCAGCGAGGCCCAGATGCCCAGCTCGCCCTGGCGCTGCAGCGCGATCGCCTCGAAGTCGATCCGCGGACCAGGACGAGGTCGCGATACAGCGCCTTGATCTCGTCAGCGCGTGAGCTCGAGCGGGTAGTCGGGGTGCTCGGTGCGCTCGCCCTCGGGCGTCAGCAGCTGGATCAGCTCCGGCGTCGGCGTCAGTGTCGGCTCCGGTTCGGCGTCGGGATCGGGATCGGGGGGCAGCTCGCCCGGCAGCTTTGACGGCCACGTGCCACTCCTTGCATGCTCAGGGTCCGCCCGCCCGCGGATGTCCGGCGGGCGGTCGTCGGTCATGGTGTTCCGCTGTGACAGTACTCGGCGCTCCTCCTGCCTGGTCAAGTGCTAGCGTTCGCGTACGCTGCGTGATGTGGCCAAGATAGTCGTGGACGTCATGCTCAAGCCCGAGATCCACGACCCGCAGGGGGAGGCGATCGCCGGCGCGTGCCACCGGCTCGGCTTCACCGAGGTGGTCTCGGTCCGCCAGGGCAAGCGCTTCGAGGTCGAGCTCGCAGACGCCGTGACCAGAGCCGATCGCGCGCGCAATTCGGATCCGCCGAACTGGCGGCCGAATTGCTCGGCGAATCCGATCATCGAGGAATTCGCCATCCAACGGTCGCCGAGCGCCAGGCCGAATTGCTCGGCAAATCCGATCATCGAGGAATTCGCAATCCACGGCGCCTGAGCGCTCCGACGATTCCGCACCGGCTCGCTTCTCACCTGATCGCGCGATTCCAAACATGCGCATTGCCGCGCGCCCGTCGTGGCCGAAGATGGCACCGGGCACGCAGGCGGTTCCGCTCCTCGCCTCACCTCTGTTAATCCGCAGTTGACCTGGAAGAACGACACTGTTCGTCCGAAGATCGCCCGAGTTTATGATTACCGGCCCCGGCTGTGGAAACTCTCACAATGTGAAGAGAGCGCGAGGGTAAGCCTGAGAGCAGCGGAGGGCAACGAAGTGCGAACTCGGGTGCTGCACTCGCAGGAACTGGCGAAGATGTCGGACGTCCGGTTCTGCCTGGTGTTCCCGCGCGAGTCGCTCAGCATCCCGGTGATGCGCCGCGTGCTCGGCGACACCCTCGTCCAGGCTCGGCCTGGACGAGGACTGCATTTCCGATCTGCTGCTGGCCGTCACCGAGGCGTGCACGAACGTGCTGCGGCACGCCGGTCCTGGGCACAGGTACGAGGTTATCGCCCGAGGTCGGCAAGAGCCGGGTCGTGCTCCAGGTGCTCGACAACGGCCGCGGCTTCGATCCGGCACGGGTCAGGGCGCCGCGCCGCCGGACCACCTGCGCGGCCGCCGGTCACGCCGGTCGGCGCTGCTCGGCCGCCGGGCCAGGGCCAGCGAGATCGCGCAGCTTGCCGAGTCGGGCCGCGGGATGGCGATCATGCGGGCCTGCGTGGACGACGTCAGCCTGCATACCGGGCCGGGCCGCGGAACCGTCGTCAGCTGTGCAAGCGGACTGCGAGTGGCGCGAGGATGCCCCGCTCGCCGACCTCGGCGACCTGGGTGGCTGGGCGCTGAGGGACGCGGGCTAACCCGATAACCTGCCTGCATGCGCGGGCACTGGCCGCGAGGACAGCCATTGACGCTCAAGGTCGGGATCGTCACCGTTCCCAGGATCGCTCGACGACGCCGATGCGGCCGGGCGGTCGCGCGGGCCGGCGGCACGCCGGTACCGCTCTGGCACGGCGACCGCAGCCTGCGCGGCGTCGACGCCGTGATCCTGCCAGGCGGCTTCTCCTACGGCGATTACCTGCGCTGCGGCGCCATCGCGCGGTTCGCGCCCGTGATGGCCGAGCTGATCCCCGCCGCGGCCGCCGGGCTGCCGGTGCTCGGCATCTGCAACGGCTTCCAGATCCTCTGCGAGGCGCACCTGCTGCCCGGCGCGCTGATCCGCAACGCCGGCCTGCACTTCATCAACCGGGACGTCACGGATCAGGATCGAGGGCAACAAGACTCCGTGGACAGCCGGCTACGCGAGCGGGCGAGGTGATCACGGTCGTGCTGAAGAGCGGTGAGGGCGCGTACGTCGCCGACCAGCAGACCCTGGCCGAGTGGCAGGCGTCCGGCCAGATCGTGGCCCGCTACGCCGACGGCAGCCCGAACGGGTCGGCGGGCGACATCGCCGGGATCGCCAGCCCGACGGCAACGTGGTCGGCCTGATGCCGCACCCCGAGCACGCGATCGACCCGCTCACCGGACCCGGCAAGCGACGGGCTGAGGTTCTTCGCCTCCATCCTGACCGCGGTCGCGGCTTCATGACGCCTCGCCGACACCGTGGCCGACGCCGCGGCGACGCCTGGCCGCGAGCAGCCGCACGCCGCGCTCGGGCTGACCGACGCCGAGTACGCGGGCATCCGCGCGCAACTCGGGCGCCGGCCGACCGACTCCGAGCTGGCGATCTACTCGGTGATGTGGAGCGAGCACTGCTCGTACAAGTCGTCAAGGGCGTACCTGCGCCAGTTCTCCGAGAAGGCCCCGCCGACGACCGCGCTGCTCGCGGGGATCGGCCAGAACGCCGGCGTCGTCGACGTCGGCCAGGGCTATGCGGTCACCTTCAAGATCGAGTCGCACAACCACCCGTCGTACGTCGAGCCGTTCCA
Organism: uncultured Actinomycetota bacterium; assembly: GCA_963720595.1. Classification (GTDB taxonomy): domain Bacteria; phylum Actinomycetota; class Actinomycetes; order Streptosporangiales; family Streptosporangiaceae; genus Chersky-822. The sequence goes on from CAVRFY010000003.1 coordinate 1,554,193, forward strand.
GGGCGCCGCCACCGGCGTGGGCGGCATCGTCAGGGACATCCTCGCGATGGGCGCCAGGCCCGTCGCGGTGATGGACGCCTTGCGGTTCGGGCCTGCCGGACGCGCCGGATACCAGGCGGGTGCTGCCTGGTGTCGTCGGCGGCATCTCCTTCTACGGCAACTGCCTTGGTCTGCCTAACATCGGCGGCGAGCTGGCGTTCGACCCCTGCTACTCCGGCAACCCGCTGGTCAATGCCCTGTGCCTGGGCGTCATGCGGCACGGCGACCTCAAGCTGTCGACCGCGAGCGGGCCGGGCAACAAGGTGATCCTGTTCGGCTCGCCCACCGGCCCGGACGGGATCGGCGGTGCGTCGGTGCTGGCCAGCGCTTCCTTCGGGACCGGTGACGCCGGGCGGTGAGCGGGCCAAGCGCCCGAGCGTCCAGGTCGGCGACCCGTTCATGGAGAAGCTGCTGATCGAGTGCTGCCTGGAGCTGTACGCGGCGGGTGTGGTCGTCGCGGTCCAGGATCTCGGCGCGGCCGGCATCGCCTGCGCCACGACCGAACTCGCCGCCGCCGGGGCGGTCGGCATGACGCGTGACGGCTCGACGCTGTGCCGCTGCGCGACAGCGGGCCTGACCCCGCCAGAGATCCTGATGAGCGAGTCGCAGGAACGGATGATGGCGGTCGCCAGCGCCGGCGGACCTCGACACTGTTCCTGACTATCTGCGCCAGGTGGGACGTCCCGGCGACCGTGATCGGCGAGGTCACCGACACCGGCCGGCTGGAGGTGACCTGGCGGGGCGACGGTGGTCGTCGACATCCCGCCGGCCAGCGCCGCCGACGGGCCGCTGTATGAGCGGCCGGCTGCGAGCGCCCGGCTAGCCAGGATCTGCTGCGCGCGGACGACCCGGCGAGGCTGGCGCAGGCCGGCGCGACCGGTGATCGGCTGCGCGACGACCTGCTCGCCATGCTCGGCTCGCCGGCAGGCGCGGACAAGACCTGGGTGACCGAGCAGTACGACCGGGACGTGCGCGGCAACACCGTGCTTGGCGCGCCGCACGACGCCGGAGTGCTGCGGGTCGACGAGGAGTCGTTCCTGGGCGTCGCGATCGCCACCGACGGCAACGGGCGGTACTGCCTGCTCGATCCCTACGCCGGGACGCAGCTCGCGCTGGCCGAGGCGTACCGGAACGTGGCCGCCGCGGGCGCCCGGCCGCTGGCCGTCACCAACTGCCTGAATTTCGGCTCGCCCGAGCGATCCGGCCGTGATGTGGCAGTTCGCCGAGGCCGTGCGCGGGCTGGCCGACGGCTGCCTGGCCCTCGGCATCCCGGTGACCGGCGGGAACGTCAGCTTCTACAACCAGACCGGGTGCCGCAGCCGATCCAGCCGACTCCCGTCGTCGGGGTACTCGGCGTGCTCGACGACGTGCGCCGCAGGCTGCCGAGCGGTTTCGGCGCAGCCGGGCGAGAAGATCATGCTGCTCGGCAGGACCGCCGCGGAGTTCGGCGGGTCGCTGTGGGCGCAGGTGGCGCACGGCCATCTCGGCGGCGTCCCGCCGGCCGTCGACCTGGCGGCCGAGCGGCGGCTCGCGGCGGTGCTCGCGGCGGGCGCCGCGGCGGGCCTGCTGTCGGCGGCGCACGACCTGTCCGACGGCGGCCTGGCGCTCGCGCTCGCCGAGTGCTGCCTGACCGGCGGGGACCGGGCGACGCCGCCGGACGCGAGCGCGGGGACGGGCTGCGTGGTGACGCTGCCAGCCATGCCTGGCGACCCCGATCCGTTCACCTGCTTGTTCAGCGAGTCGGCGGCGCGGGCCGTCGTCGTGCTGCGGCCGGGCGCAGAGGCGGAATTCGCTGGCCTGTGCGCCGGCCACGGCGTGCCCGCGGCGACGCTCGGCCTGACCGGGGGGCCGGCGCTCGAGGTCACCGGGCTGTTCTCCGTGCCGGTGGCCGAGCTCAGCGCGGCCTACCGCGGCACGCTTCCCGCGCTGTTCGGCTGAGGCTCGCCAGGTCCCGGAACTGAGCCAGGTCAGGCGTTCCACCAGAACGCGATCTCCTGGGTCCGCAGCGTGCGGCGCCGCACGGCTGCAGCGTCGCCGAGGCCAGGCTTGGGCGGCGCGGTCAGGCACCGCCCGGTCTTGGCGTTGGCGTACTTGGCGAACGCCTGGCCGAGCGAGGTGGCCGCGTCGACGGCGCGCCAGCGCTGGCTGAGGTCAGGTCGCAATGCGCGAGCCGCAGCCCGTCCGGCTCGTGCGTCGCGCTCAGGCACTGGCCGGTCGCGGTATAGATGAAGATCTCGTTGCCGTCGGCCATCTGGTTCGCGGTCCAGACGGGGCGCCCGCGGTGAGCTCGGAGCCTGGGATCGCGACGAAGCTCAGGCCGAGTGCACGGTGGCGGCAGCATCAGCGGGTGGTCGTCGGCGTCGTGGGCGAAAGCGTCGCGGTCGTCATCGGGTCCGAAGTCGATGATCCCGACCGTCTGGACCTTGCAGGACCCTGGACGACAGCACGGCGTGATGATGATGCCGCGCTGGCGTGCTGGCCGTGATGCGCCGTAATGCCAGGTAGACGGCCAGTCCGCCGGCCGCGAGCACCAGGACCACGCCGACGCCGGTCAGCCGAGGGACCGACGATCCCTTGGCTCGATGCGGACGCGCACTCAGCGAACCGGGCATAGCCAGCGATTGTAGGCTTCTTGCCCCGGTTAGTCGCGAGCCTCGCGTCGATGTCTGTGACAGCGCGTGACGGGTGTCTATCGGCGGTCGCCCCGGTCGCATGCGCGGCAGCTGGTGCGCTATCGTCTCGGCGATGCCGGCCCGACGACTGGACTCCGCAGCGGCTCGCTGACGGCGGTGACCGCGCAGCGGGCCGCCTCGGCGCTGGTCCGTGGGCCGGTCCCGGTGACCGCCGCCGCGCTCGGGGCGGCCTGCCTGGCGGCGTGATCGCGGCGGCGACGCGGGGCCTGAGCCCGCAGCGGGAGGCGCTGCGCGGCGCCGTGATCTACACGCTCGGGCCTGCTCGAGGCCCAGGCTCCCGGCCGCGCGGTCGAGGTCCGGGTGCCGCCGTTCGGCGCGGTCCAGTGCGTCGCCGGTCCCCGGCACACCCGCGGCACGCCGCCGAACGTGGTCGAGACCGACGCGCTCACCTGGATCATGCTGGCCGTCGGCCGGACGGACTGGCCGCAGGCCATCGCCAGCGGGGCGGTCGGGGCGAGCGGCCCGCGGGCCGACCTGTCGGCGTACCTGCCGCTCACGGCGGCCGGCCCGCTGCCGGTGATTGAGCACGGCGGCTAAGCGGGCGGTGTCCGCAGATCTCCGGCCCGCGCACTCCCTAGACTTGACTGGTGATCAAGCCTGACGGCCGACTGACCCACGATCTGAGCTCCGACGACCGGCCGCCCAGGGACGCCTGCGGCGTGTTCGGCGTCTGGACCCATGGCGAGGACGTCGCCAAGCTGGCCTACTTCGGCCTGTACGCGCTGCAGCACAGGGGCCAGGAGTCGGCCGGGATCGCGGTGAGCGACGGCACCAGGATCGTGGTCTTCAAGGACATGGGACTGGTCGCCCAGGTCTTCAACGAGTCGGTGCTCAACACGCTGCGCGGGCATATCGCGGTCGGGCACTGCCGGTACTCCACGACGGGATCGTCGGTCTGGGAGAACGCGCAGCCGACCTTCCGGGCTACGCCGTCGGTCAGCCTGGCGCTCGGCCACAACGGCAACCTGATCAACACGCGCGAGCTTGCGGCCATGGCGGGCACGCCGCGCGGCTCACGGCACGGCCACCTCGGACACCGACGTGCTGACGTCGCTGTTCGCCTCGGGAATCGCCGGTGGCCGCCAGGCCGCCGGCGAGCAGGCACCAGCATCGAGGAGAACGCGCTCGCGGTGCTGCCGCACGTGCAGGGGGCGTTCTCGCTGGTGTTCATGGACGCAGGAACGCTCTACGCCGCCCGCGATCCGCAGGGGTTCAGGCCGCTCGTGCTCGGCAGGATGGCGCCAGCGGCTGGGTCGTCGCGAGCGAGACCGCCGCGCTCGACATCGTCGGCGCGACGCTGGTGCAGGGAGATCGAGCCGGGCGAGCTGATCGCGATCGACGAGCGCGGCGTGCAGGTCGCGCACGGTTCGCGGCCGCCGCGGCCGCGCGGGTGCCTGTTCGAGTACGTCTACCTGGCCGGCCCGACACCTCGATCAGCGGCCGCAGCGTGCAAGCGACCAGGGTGGCGGTCGGCAGGAGGCTGGCCGCCGAGCACCCGGTCGAGGCGGACCTGGTGATCCCGGTGCCCGAGTCGGGCACCCCGGCCGCGATCGGCTACGCCCAGGGCAGCGGCATCCCCTACGGCCAGGGCCTGGTCAAGAACAGCTACGTCGGCCGCACGTTCATCCAGCCGAGCCAGACGATCAGGCAGCGCGGCATCAGGCTGAAGCTCAACCCGCTGCGCGACGTGATCGCCGGCCAGCGGGTCGTCGTGGTGGACGACTCGATCGTCCGCGGCAACACGCAGCGCGCGATCGTGACGATGCTGCGCGAGGCGGGCGCCGCCGAGGTGCACATCAGGATCTCCAGCCCTCCCGTCGCCTGGCCGTGCTTCTTCGGCATCGACTTCGCCAGCCGAGCCGAACTGATCGCGGGGAGCCTCGATGCGGAGGAGATCAGGGCGTCGATCGGCGCGGACTCGCTGGGCTTCGTCTCGCTCGAGGGCCTGATCGAGGCCACGACTCTGCCGGCCGGCGCGCTGTGCCGCGCCTGCTTCGACGGCGACTACCCGGTTCCGGTCAGCGAGTCCGAACAGGGCAAGTACATGCTCGAGACGCACGGTCGCCGGGGGCCTGGCCGAATGAGCGAGGGCGGCGACGGCGCGAGTTACGCGGCATCTGGCGTCGACATCGAGGCAGGGGAGCGCGCCGTCGCGCTGATGCGCGAGGCGGTTTCGAAGACCGCGGGTCCCGACGGTAATCGGCGGGATCGGCGGTTTCGCCGGGTTGTTCGACGCGTCCCGGCTGGGCGCGATGCGCCGCCCGCTGCTCGCGACCGCAACCGACGGCGTGGGCACCAAGGTGCTGATCGCCCAGCGGTCGGGCAGCTACAGCACCATCGGGATCGATCTGGTCGGCATGGTCGTCGACGATCTGGTGGTTTGCGGCGCCGAGCCGCTCTACATGACCGACTACATCGTCTGCGGGAAGGTCGTGCCCGAGCGCATCGCCGAGATCGTGGCGGGAATAGCCGAAGGCTGCGTGCAGGCGGGCTGCGCGCTGATCGGGGGCGAGACGGCCGAACATCCCGGGCATTTCGGTCCAGACGAGTTCGACCTGGCCGGCGCGGCCACCGGGGTGGTGGAGGCCGACCGGCTGCTGGGTCCCGGCCTGGTCAGGCCCGGCGACGTCGTGCTCGGCCTGGCGTCCTCCGGACTGCACTCCAACGGCTTCTCGCTGGTCAGGCAGATCCTCCAGGACAGCGGACTCGGGCTCGAGCATGAGCCCGCCGAGCTCGGCGTGCCGCTGGGCACCGAACTCGCCACGCCGACCAGGATCTACGCGCCGGACTGTCTCGCGCTCGCGCAGCGCATGCGAGGTCCGGGCGTTCGCTCACATCACGGGCGGCGGGCTTGCCGCGAACATGGCCCGGGTGCTGCCGCCGGACGCCGACGCCGTGCTCGACCGCGGCAGCTGGAGCCCCGCACCTGTCTTCGGCATGCTGGCCAGGCTCGGCTCGGTGGACAGCGACGAGATGGAGCACGTCTTCAACATGGGCGTGGGCATGACGGCCGTGCTCGCACCGGACGATGCCGACGACGCGCTTGCTCTGCTCACCCGCCGGGGCATCCAGGCCTGGTCGCTCGGGACGATCATTGAGGGCTCGGGCCAGGCCGAGCTCACGGGACGGCACCCTGCCTAGCGGCTAGCCCTCGTCCTCGTCGTCATCGTCGTCCGCGTCGTTGAAGTCCTCGTCGGCATCATCATCGTCAGCCAGGGAATAGCGATCGCCGTGGTCCGCGTGCGCGTCCCTGCCGGTGTCCCGCTGATCCATGCCGACGCCCAGCTCTGCCCGCAGCCGGTCAAGGTCAGTGCCGCCACCGCTGTACTTCAGCTGGCGTGCCACCTTCACCTGCTTGGCCTTGGCTCGGCCGCGCCCCATTGGCTCGACCCCCTCGAACGTACGGGACCCTGCCGGGTCCCTGATCACCGCGCTTGATGCCTACTTGGTCAACGAATCCGAGCTTATCGGATTTCGTGCACGTCAGACCGCCCGCAGCGGCTCCAGCGCATGGATCCGAGCGTGGCTTGTGCCTTCGTACATAGACAACCGTACCTGTTTTGGGCGGCTCGCGCTCCAAGCGGTCCCGCACGAGCAGGATCAGCGGCCCCGCACGAGCAGGATCAGCCGCCCAGCCAGATGCCCCGCAGCCTTCCTACCTCTGACATCCGCCGCTCGGCCAGCCGGTCGGCAGCTGCCGCGGGCGGCACGCCCTCCTGCGCGGCCAGGGCGAGTATCCGCCTGGTAGTGCCGAAGATCTGCTCGGCCTTCGCCCTGGCCCGCTCGAAGTTGAACCCCTCGAGTTCGTCGGCGACCTGGATCACCCCGCCCGCGTTGACGACATAGTCGGGCGCGTACACGATGCCGTGGTCCTCGAGCAACTTATCCAGACCGGGGTGGGCGAGCTGATTGTTGGCGCCGCCGCAGACGATCCGCGCGCGCAGCGCCGAGACGGTGTCGTCGTTGACGGCGCCGCCGAGCGCGCACGGCGCATAGACGTCCATGTCGCCGGCGATCAGTTCGGCCCGGCTGCCGGCCACGGCCACGCCGGGGTGGCGGTCCCGCACCCGCTGCACGGCCGCCGGGCTGACGTCGAAGACCGTGACCTGGGCGCCGTCGGCGACCAGGTGCTGCACGAGGTGGCTGCCGACCTTGCCGACGCCCTCGACGGCGACGGACCTACCGCCGAGCGACGGACTGCCCCAGGCGTGCTCGGCCGCGGCTCGCATGCCCTGGAAAACGCCGAGAGCTGTCAGGACCGAGGAATCCCCCGCTCCGCCATGCGGCTCGGTCCGGCCGGTGACGTAGCGGCACTCCCTGGCCACGATGTCCATGTCCAGGCTGTAGGTGCCGATATCGCACGCCGTGATGTACCGCCCGCTCAGCGACTGGACGAACCGCCCGTAGGCGCGCAGCAGCGCCTCGGACTTCATCGTGTGCGGGTCGCCGATGATGACGGCCTTGCCGCCGCCGTGGTCGAGTCCAGCCAGCGCGTTCTTGTAGGCCATCGCCCTGGACAGGTTCAGGACGTCTGCCACGGCCGCGTCCTGGGTCGGGTAGGGGTAGAACCGCGTTCCGCCCAGTGACGGCCCGAGTGCCGTCGAATAGATCGCGATGATTGCCCGCAGGCCCGTCGGGCCGTCATGGCAGAACACGACCTGTTCGTGACGGGCCGCGTTCAGTGCGCCACCCGCGATGCGGGTCGCGTCAGCTTCCTCGGCGGAATCGGCCTTATCGGCCGGCTCGATGACTGTCGCCACGGCTCAAGCTCCCGGCGTGTATGTCCCGCGTCCTCGTTGACCCGGGCTCCCCCACCAGGGTATTCGGCTGAGCCGCAGACGGACTATTGATGCCGCGCAATGCATGAAGCTGCCTGTGCGGGGCAAATACCTCGGGACAGAGCATGCCGTAGAACTGCGGAGGATTATCCCGGCACTGCCGATAGTTGCAGCAGTCAACGGGTTCTTCCGCACTCGGGGGTGGCGAGCGGCGCGCGTGCCGGCGCATGACGACGCGGTCGTGATGTGACAGTGCGTGACCTCTCGTGTAATGGAGGTGAGCGGCGATCAACCTGAACCAGCGCCGTCTCGGTCGGTGCGGACCTGGCAGGAAGGGTCCGCGCGGACGCGGGACGAGTGACTGGCGTCCGCAGGGCGGCTACGGTCAGTAGCCGGCGGGAGGCGGACGTGACTTTTCCGATTCCACCCGTTGCGACGACACGTGTCTGTAGAGTCACGCAACGTGACATAGGTCAACGGGGGCCAACGGGGACGCGTCCAAAACTTCTGCTCCTGGTGGTCGCATTGTCACCGCTGGTGATGGCAATATGGTAACAGTAGACCATATAGGACATCCAAGGCAGGTCCCGAAATGGGGCCATCAACGCAAACAGACGCAGGATCGCTATACAGGTCCGAAGGAGAGGCCGTCAAATGTCTGCACGTACTCCAGAGGCCGAGCCGCTGCTTACGCCGGCTGAGGTCGCAACCATGTTCCGGGTTGACCCTAAAACGGTGACCCGTTGGGCCAAGGCCGGGAAGCTGACGTCGATCAGGACGCTGGGCGGCCACCGCCGCTACCGTGAGACGGAGGTTCGCGCCCTGCTTGCGGGCATCCCGCAGCAGCGGTCGGAGTAAACGCCTGACCGCAGCCTTGCGCCCGGGAAATCGGGAGCGGGCGCGCGTCCGAGCACGCCTAGTGCGGCTCAGCGCAGGAATAGGGGGGTCGGCCCCGGCGGCGAACGCCGCGCAAGGGCCGTCATGCGCAGAGCGTTGTGCTCTGGACGGAACCGGCGATCACGCCGGGGCCGATCCGACCTATGTTGAGTGAAGCAGCAGGCGGCCTCGCGAAAGCGGAACGAGGTCCGGGGGTAGGAAAGCAGTTAAGTCGATGGACATCGCCCGCGCGGGCGATGGCAGCAGGTCAGTTGGCACATTGACGGAAATGCCTTTGTTAAGGCTGTAAGTCATCAAGACCGCCGCGCTCGTCGAACGAGCGAATTGGCGCAAACATTCGGCTGCACAGCCCGGGACGGACGGCTGTCACGAAGGCCGATCCATCGCGCCGCGCGACGGCCGCCGCTTTCGTATTGCAGTCGTGTTGCGACTTTGAGTAATCCCCTTGATCGATGTGACCACGCGACCATACTGTTCGCCATGCCGCCAGGGGGCACCCGCAGGCGGCAGAGCAGCGTCGTGACCGCCGGTGCGCCGGGTCGCCTCACACCGGCGGAGCACGACAGGGGACTGGCGCATCGAGCGACGCCCGGGGGCCCGCCGTCCGGCGGGAACGTGCCGTCGCTATAGGGGGAGGGATCGCCATGCGGGATCCAGAATTGGTGTTCAACGCTCAGCTGGCGGCATCGGCGCTTGAGCGGGCTTGGCAGCGCTGGCGTGCGGTCCACGGCCTGGTAGCAGATCCCATGCCGACGATCTCCAGCTATGTGGGGTATTCGCTCGAGGAGCCGTGGGGCCAGCCTCGCGTGGTGTTCGGCCTGTCGGCCGGTGATGCCGAGCAGCTGTCCGCCCTGCTCGACCGGCACGACTGCGTCGGTCCAGTGCACGCGATGATCGCGACCCAGCCAGGCGGGCGGAAACTGGCGGCCGACGGCGTGGCGGCCATGCGGCTGCCAGCGCCGCGGGCCTCTTCCGCGCCCCCGGCGGAGCGGTCGGTCTCGCCGGACTGGCAGCGCAGCAGGAGGCCGGCCGCCGAGGCCGTGGCTGACCGGGGCGATTGGGTCGATGACCAGGACGGTCCGGTGTTCCGTCAGGTCGCCGCGGCTGCGCGGTTGGCGGCCGTCGCACAGCGGCTGCGGGAAACGGACACCTTGGGCGGGCCCGCCGAGCCTGGCCCCAAGCAGGCCGAGCCGGGCCCCAAGCAGGCCGAGCCGGGCCCCAAGCAGGCCGAGCCGGGCCCCAAGCAGGCCGAGCCGGGCCCCAAGCAGGCCGAGCCGGGCCCCAAGCAGGCCGAGCTGGGCACCGCGCAGGTCGGGACCGGCTCCAATCAGGCTGAGACCGGCCCCGAGCAGGCCGGGACCGGCTCCAATCAGGCCGAGACCGGCCCCGAGCAGGCCGGGACCGGCTCCAATCAGGCCGAGACCGGCCCCGAGCAGGCCGAGACTGGCTCCAAGCAGGACGAGACCGGCTCCAAGCAGGCCGGCACCAGCCCCAACCAGGCTGAGACCGGCCCCAAGAAGGCGCGGGTCGAGCAGGCGATCGCCGGGCGGGCGATGCCTGCGCTGGCCATCCCTGGGTTGGCCGTCCCTGGGCAGGGGGTCCCAGGGCAGGGGGTCCCTGGGCGGGCAGCTGACCGTGCGGGGCACAACGCAGTTTCCGCGCACGCCGTTTCCGCCCAGAATGCCGGCTCCGCCCCGGATGCTACGGCGCGTGCCGCCGGGCTTGCACAGGACACCGTCGGCCACCGCGATCCTGCGAGCCCCGCCGGGCCTGCAAGCGCGGCCAGCCCGCCGGACGCGGAAGACTCGCCCGACGGTGCCAGCTCCACGGACACGGTTGACTGGCGCTGGTCCGACGCCGGCAGCTCTTCAGGCGCGGGCGACTGGCGCTGGTCCGATGCTGCGGATTCGGCGGGCGCGGGTGACTGGCGCAGGTCCGATGAGCGCGACTCGACAAACGTGAGTGACTGGCGCTGGTCCGATGCGGGCGGATCGACGGACGCTGGCGGCTCGACGGACGCTGGCGGCTGGGCGAGCCGCCGGGAGTCCATGCAGGCCGCCAGCCAGCCGGTTGACGAGCCAGATGACGGACCAGGGCCGCTGGCGCTGGCCGCATCGGCTGCCAGGGTAGAGGCTGAGAGCAGGATCCGAGCAGCGCTGCATCAGGCCAGGTGGTCCGCACCCGAACCCCCGGTGCGGCAGGAGGACCAGGGTCTTCCGGTGGCGGCACGTCCCGAGGTCGCCTCTGGAGCGTGGCCGTGGCCGGCCAACGAGCCGCTGGTGGCGCCAGATCCCGGCCTGCCCGGCGATCTTGCCTCGTCCTGGGGCGCCCAGGACTTCGGTGCCGTCGATGACGCCGACGCCACATACGATGCCGATGCCGCCGACGACGCCTATGCCGACACCGACGCCGGCCAGGTGCAGTCCGCGCCGACGCCGTTCCAGCCCGGAGCTGATCTCGCGGCCTACCTGGACGCCGGCCCCGAGGCCGGTCCGTCCTTCGCCGGGCCGCGGGACCAGGCGCCGTCAGGCTTCACCCGGCGCAACAGGATCAGCCGCGGCTACTCCATCCCGCGGCTGTCGAGGACCAAGCGCCCGGGCGCGGTGCCAGGCGCCCAGCAGCCCAGCTGAGCGCTTGGTTAGTGACATTGAATCTCCCGCTCGCCACGCGCCGGCCCTCTAATTCGCGTGCGCTCGTGCGGCGGCCGTGATGATGTAGCAGCCATGGACCGGACGCAGGTGCTCGCCGCCTACAACCAGCAAGTACGCCAGGACACTGGGCCCGATGGGACGGGCGCGACGTTCGAGGCCGACGCATACGTGATCAGGCGTGTGGCACCGCCCGGACTGGGCGGATCGGGCGTGCTCTGGACGACCCTGGAGCCCGGAAACGCCGACGAAGTCATCGCGGCCCAGGTGCGGTTCTTCGCTGCGCGCGGTGAGCAGTTCGAGTGGAAGCTGTACAGCTACGATCAGCCTCCCGACCTGGCCGCCCGGCTCGCTTCGGCCGGCTTCTTGCCAGAGGAACCTGAGTCACTGATGATCGCGGCGACGGCGGAGGTGACCGAGGCGCTACGGTCGGCCGGCCTGCCGCCTGGGGTCCGGCTAGAGCGGGTCACCGACGAGGCCGGCGTGGATCGCCTCATCGCCGCAAGCGAACGCGCGTTCGGCCGGGACAAGTCCGATATGCGGGGCGAATTGGTGGCGCAGCTCACCGAAGCCCCGGAGATGACAGACATGGTTATCGCGATGGCCGGCGACGAGGTGGTCTGTTCGGCCCGAACCGGGTTTGTGACAGGGACCGATTTCGCCGGGCTATGGGGCGGCGGCACTGTGCCGCAGTGGCGGCGCCGGGGCATCTACCGTGCCATGGTGCAGTACCGCGCCGAACTCGCCGCTCAGCGTGGCTACAAATACCTGACGGTCGACGCCTCGGACCAGAGCAGGCCGATTCTCGAGCGGCTCGGCTTCGACTGCCTCGCGATCACGACACCGTATATCTGGTCGCCAGCCTAGGGCGTGGCCGGCCTGCTTGGCCGGCGGTGCTGGCCCGCCGGGACGGCAGTGGTGTCTGACGAGCCAGCGGCAGTCTGCGCGACGAGCGGGACGGTGGCCGTGCAGTACATGCACCGCGAAGCCTTGTACGGGATCAAGCTGAGGCATTCCGGGCACTCGCGCTCGGTGGCTTCCTTCTTGCGCTGGCCGTAGGCGATGACCTTGCTCATCGGCGCGACGATCAGGAAGTACACCACGGCCGCGATGATCACGAACGAGATCACCGCGTTCAGCAGGAGGCCGTACTGAATCGTGGTGCTGCCCAGGCCGACCTTCAGCTTGCTGAAGTTGGGGGTGCCGCCTGCCGCCGCGATCAGCGGGGTGATGACGTATTTCACCAGCGCCTGCACGATCGCGTTGAACGCGACGCCCATCACGACCGCGACGGCAAGGTCGACCACGTTGCCGCGAAGCAGGAACGTCCTGAAGCCCTTCATGCAAGTCCTCTCTCGATCTGCTGCCGGGGTGCCCGAGCGTGAGGCTACATCCGTCGGCTTTGCCCGAGGAGAGACTCCGAGGATTTGCGGTGCCGACGCCGGCTGGCCAGCATGAGCTATGGCCTGGACGCTCACTCACGACATCGACGCCTACCGTGCCGCCGCGGGCGGGCTCCTCGGCTCGCAGCCGGAACGCAATACCGTGTTCGCGTCCGTGCTCGCGAGCCTGACCAGGTTCGGGCCCGCGGCTTTCGGTGCCGCGCCCGCGCTGCTCGGATGGTGGTCCGAGGGCGGAGTGGTCACCGCAGCGGTGCTTCAGACGCCGCCGTACCCGATGCTGGTGACGAGCCTGCCTGGTCAGTCGGCCGGGCATCTGGCGCGGGCACTGGCCGGCCGGGGCGCGGCGCTGTCCGGCGTCAACGGCCCAGAGGCCGACGCGATCGCGCTGGCCTCAGCGTGGCGTGAGGTAACTGGCAGGGTGGGCCAGATTCGCCAGCGGCAGCGGCTGCACCGGCTCGGCACGCTCGTGCCGCCGAGTCCCGCTGCCGGCGGAGCGCCGAGGATCGCGGTCCCCGCCGACTCGCCCACCGCCGTCGCCTGGTTCGTCGCCTTCGGGATCGAGACCGGCCAGGCTGACGCTGAGGATGACACCCTCACCGCCCGCCTTGCGGACCGGCTGATCCGGGGGCAGCTCATGTTCTGGGAGGCTGCTGGCCAGCCGGTGTCGATGGCAGGCCTGACCGACGTGCTCGCCGGCGTGGCCAGGGTCGCGCCGGTCTACACCCCGCCGGAGCGGCGCGGCACGGGCTACGGAGCAGCCGTGACGGCCGCCATCAGCCAGCTCGCGCTCGCGCGCGGTGCCGAATCCGTCGTCCTTTTCACCGACCTCGCGAATCCGACCAGCAATTCGCTCTACGGCAGGCTGGGCTACGAGCCGGTGGAGGATCGCGTCGTGCTCGACTTGAGCGCCTGAGCGGGCCGACGGAGCCCGGAACTGTGTCACTATCATGAGTAATATGACGTTTATCACCATTACCTCCTTAGCACCCCTGCTCGTTGTCCGTTCACCCCCGACGTGGTACAACAGGCCGAATGACCGCCGATACTGGTCCCGCGCAGCGCGCCGCCGCCGAACAAGGCGGCGGCGGTGCTCCTGCTGTCCGTGTCCAGGGCCTGCGCAAGAACTACGGTTCGGTGGTCGCGCTCGATGGCGTCGACCTTGATATCCGCCGCGGCGAGTTCTTTACCCTGCTCGGACCGTCTGGGTCGGGCAAGACGACACTGCTGCGGCTGATCGCAGGGTTCGAGCGCCCGGAGGGCGGCACGATCGAGCTCGGCGGGCAGGAGATCTCCAAGGTCCCGCCCTATGCGCGCAATGTCAACACGGTCTTCCAGGATTATGCCCTGTTCCCGCACATGTCGGTCGCGCAGAACATTGAGTACGGCATGCGGGTCAGGCGGGTCGCGAAGCTCGAGCGGCGCAGTCGCGCCGACCGTGCGCTGGACATGGTGCGGCTGACCGGGCTCGGCGAGCGCAAGCCCGCGCAGCTGTCCGGCGGCCAGCGGCAGCGGGTCGCGCTGGCCAGGGCCATCGTCAACGAGCCTCAGGTGCTGCTGCTCGACGAGCCGCTCGGCGCGCTCGACCTCAAACTGCGCCAGGAGATGCAGCTCGAGCTCCAGCATGTGCAGCGCGAGGTCGGGATCACCTTCGTCTACGTGACCCACGACCAGGAAGAGGCGCTCTCGATGAGCGACCGGATCGCGGTGCTCAGCCGCGGCCGGATCGAGCAGGTCGGCACGCCGCTCGAGGTCTACGAGCGGCCGCGGACCGATTTCGTCGCCGGCTTTATCGGGATCTCGAACCTGATCGAGCGCGACGGCAAGCACATGACGGTCCGGCCGGAGAAGATCCGGCTGCTGGCCGACGGCGAGGAACCTCCGGCCGGCTTCCACGCCGAATCCGGGACCATCAGGGACGTTGTCTACGTCGGCGTGATCACTAGGTACGTCATCGATCTCGATGCCGGCGGCGAACTCGTCGTCGCCAGGCAGAACGAGCAGGCGCCGGAGAAGACGCGCAGCGCTGGCGGCATGCGGGCACGAATTGCCTGGTTGCCCGACCAGACCATCACTATCTCGCTAGGGGAGGGCGCGCGGTCCTAGCCGGGCAGCGCGGAAAGGGCAGGCAAGACATGATCGGTCGATACAGGCATTACCGGCATACGGCGAGCGGCATTGCGCTGCTCGGCGCGGCCGCGCTCGTTGCCGCGTGTAGCAGCGGCGGCGGGACCACCAGCACAGGCAACGGCACTCCGGCCGGCGGAGTGCCGACCGCGAACCTGCCGGTGCTGAAGCACATCGGCAAGGGCGAGGGTCAGCTGAACCTGATCGCGTGGGCAGGCTACCTGCAGCCCGAGTGGGTCAAGCCGTTCGAGCAGCAGACGGGCTGCCAGGTGAACGCCAAGTACGCCAACACCTCGGACGAGATGGTCGCGCTGATGAACAATGGCGGCGGCGGCCAGTACGACATGGTCTCGTCCTCGGGAGACGCCGACCTGCGGATCATTTACGGCGGCGACGCGCGCCCGGTGAACGTGAACCTCATCCCGGACTGGAAGAACTTCTTCCCGGAGTTCCAGTCGCCGGCCTTCAACACGGTTAACGGCGTGCACTACGGCGTCTCGCTGCAGTGGGGCCCGAATGTCCTGATGTACAGCCAGAAGGCGTTCAAGACCGCGCCGACGTCGTGGAGCGTCATCTACAACCAGAAGTACAAGGGCCAGATCACCGTGCCCGACAACCCGATCCAGATCGCGGACGCCGCGCAGTACCTCAAGACCCACAACACGGGCCTGGGCATCACTGACCCGTACGAGCTGACCCAGCCGCAGTTCGCCGCGGCGGTCAAGCTGCTGGCAGATCAGCGGCCGCTGCTCAAGTCGTACTGGCCGCTGGCCAGCCAGGAGATCTCGGCGTTCAAGAACGGTGACGTCACGCTGGGGGCCGGCTGGCCGTACCAGGTCAGCGCGCTCAAGGCGGTGAAGTTCCCGATCGGCTCCACGATCCCGACCGAGGGAGCGACCGGCTGGGCTGACACCTGGATGCTGGCGGCCAAGGTTCCGCACCCGAACTGCGCCTACATGTGGATGAAGTACATCAGCACGCCGAAGGTGCAGGCCCAGCAGGCCACCAACTACGGCGAGACGCCCGACAACAAGCTGGCGTGCAGCTACATGGACCAGATCCAACCCGGCTCGTGCGCCCTGTATCACGCGAACGACCCGGCATACCTGAAGTCCATCGCGCTGTGGAAGACGCCGATCGCGACCTGCGACAACGGCAAGCCGAATTGCGTGCCCTACTCCCAGTGGGTGACCGCGTGGACTACCCAGGTCAAGTAGGCCAGCGGACGGGCGGGCCCGGCGTCAGCCGGGGCCGCCCGCCCGGAGGTCCGGCTCGCCGGATCCGTTCGGCGGCCGCGAGATCAGAAGCGGGCGGTCCGTGACGCAGAACATCGCTGACCGCCACGGTGCGGGCGGTGCCTGGTCCAGGATCGGCGCTGCGCTATGGCGCCGGCCGTGGGCACGCGCCACCTTGCTGCTCACGCCGCCGCTTGCCTGGTTCCTCGTGATCTACCTGGCCGCGCTGGTCGTGCTGCTAATCACGGCGTTCTGGCAGACCAACTCCTTCACCAGCAATCTCGAGCACATCTGGAACCTGGGCAATTTCCGCACGCTCTTCTCGACCCCTGCCTACCGCTCTGTGATCCTGCGCACCGTCGGCATGGCGGCCGGCGTCACCGTGGTCGACGGGATCATCTCGTTCCCGTTCGCCTACTTCATGGCCAGGGTCGCCACCAGGCGAACCCGCACCGTTCTGTACGTCGCGATCTTGCTGCCGTTGTGGGCCAGCTACCTGGCCAAGGTCTATGCCTGGCAGCTCGTCTTCACCAGGGACGGGGTACTGAACTGGAGCCTGGGCAAGATCGCGCTCGGGCCGCTGAACCTGATCAACACCAACTGGGCCGTATTCATCGCGTTCTGCTACATCTGGCTGCCCTACATGCTCATCCCGGTCTACGCGGCGCTGGACCGGATCCCCGGCTCGATGATCGAGGCCTCGCAAGACCTAGGCGGCCGGACCTGGCGGACGACCCGATTGGTCATCCTGCCGCTGGCGCTGCCGGGCATCGTGGCCGGCTCGATCTTCACGTTCTCGCTGACGCTCGGCGATTACATCATTCCCCAGCTCCTCGGCGGCACCAACTCGGTCTTCATCGGCAGTGTCGCCTACGACAGCTTCCTGTCCAACAACATCCCGCTCGGCGCGGCGATGGCGATCGTGCCGATCGCGATCATGATCTGCTACCTGCTCGGGGCGCGGGCGCTCGGCGCGTTCAGGGAGCTGTGATGGAGTCCACCGGGCTGCGGATCGGCTTGCGCATATGGGTCGCGCTGGTGCTGCTGTTCCTGTTCCTGCCGATCTTGCTCATCGTGGTCTACGCGTTCGATCCGGCGACGGTCGAGAGCTGGCCGATCCATGGCTTCACGATGCACTGGTTCTCCGTCGCCTTGCACGATCAGCAGGCGCGCACCGCGTTCGTGCTCTCGGTCAAGGTCGCCCTGCTCGCCACCGGCATCGCGCTGGTGCTCGGCTCGGCCGTCGCCTACGCACTGAACCAGTTCAGCTTCTTCGGCCGGGACGGTATCTCCTTTTTGCTCGTGCTGCCGATCGCGCTGCCCGGGATCGTCACCGGCCTGGCGCTGAACTCGTTTTTCACCTTCAACGGCATCCTGCTGTCGATATGGACGATCGTGATCGGGCACGGCACGTTCTGCATCGTGATGGTGTTCAACAATTTGATTGCCCGGCTTCGCCGGACGCCGGGCTCGCTCGCCGAGGCGTCGATGGATCTCGGCGGCCGCGGCTGGCAGACCCAGCTCTACGTGATGCTGCCCACCGTCGCGACCGCGCTGATCTCCGGCGGGCTGCTGGCCTTCGCGCTGTCCTTCGACGAGGTGGTCGTGACCGTCTTCACCTCGGGCGCGCAGAACACGCTGCCGATCTGGATCTTCGGCCAGCTCCGGCTCGGCCAGCACCTGCCCGAGGTCAACGCGGTGGTCTCGATCGTGATCGTGCTGACCATCATCCCGGTGCTGCTCGCCGCGCGGATCGCGGGCGCGGGATCCGTCTCGCACCGCCAGGGCCGCGGCCGTTACGGACACCGGGCGGATCTAGATCTCCCGGCGGTACCGCGCGTCAGGGGGCGGTGGTGCCGGTGCGGCCGTAGGCGTCCTGCAGCCTGACGACGTCTTCCCGCCAGCCCGGCGGTGCGGTCGAGGCCTCGGCGAAGACGATGTCGGTGATCGCCGTCACCCGGTGCACGACCCTGACCGGCAGGTGAATGGTGTCGCCGGGTCCGAAGCGACGCGCGGTGAGCTCGCCGTCCACGGGGCCGTACTGGATCTCGGCTTGGCCGGAGATCAGGCAGATCGTTTCTTCCTTGTGCTCGTGGTACTGCAGGCTGAGCGATCGCCCCGCGGTCACGTGGATGACCTTGCCGATGTACTTGCCCTGCTCGGTGGCGAAGATCTGCTCGTGTCCCCACGGCTTGTCCTGCTCCTGGGCGCGGTAAACCGTCGCCTGCGCGCCAGCCTGCGCGGGCGCCTCGGTTCGCGAGTCAGAAGTCACGGGCCCTCCGTCTGCCTGTCGCCTGGGGGACGGCAATGCGGCAATTCTACTGCCGCTACGTCAGCCCGGCGGCCGTGTGCGAGGACTCCCCGGCCTCGGCGACATCCTGGTGCCGGGCCGTGCCCTTGATCATCGCGGCATCCCACTTCTCCTCGATCTGGCCGAATCGCCAGATCGCCAGCGCGGCCAGCCAGGTGATCACGAAGACGCCGGCGATCACGAAGCCAGCCTTGTTGATGTTGAACCCGGCCAGGAAGGTCCAGAACCCGCCGGCCAGGTGCGCCTGCTGACCGATCAGGCCTGAGTATCTCGACGGTCCCGATGAAGAACGCCACGAAGACCGAAAGCGCGGTGATGGTCAGGTTGTAGAAGACCTTGCGCACCGGGCGCGCGAAGGCCCAGTCGTAGGCGAAGTTCATGAAGCAGCCGTCCGCGGTATCGAACAGGCTCATCCCGCCAGCGAACAGGAAGGGCAGCGAGAGCACCGCGTAAAACGGCAGCCCGCTGATCACCGCGGTCCCGGCCAGGACGAGGAACGCGACCTCGGTCGCCGTGTCGAAGCCCAGGCCGAACAGAATGCCGATCGGGTACATCTTCCACGGCTGCGTCCACCCGCTTGTTCAGCGGGCCGAGCAACCTGTTCATCAGGCCGCGCTTGGCCAGCTGCTCCTCAAGCTCGGCGTCGCTGAACTTGCCTGATCGCATCTCGCGGAACACCTTGACGATGCCGACCAGGATGACCACGTTGAGCGCGGCGATCAGGTAGAGGAACGTGCCGGAGACCGACGTGCCGATCACGCTGGTTACGCCGTGCAGGACCGAGCCGCTGTTGCGCACCTGGGAGTTCACCGCGCGGATGCCGAAGTTCAGCAAGATGGCGAGGATGAAGACCACCGACGAGTGGCCGAGTGAGAAGAAGAAGCCGACCGACAGCGGCCGCTTGCCCTCGCCGACCAGCTTGCGGGTCGTGTTGTCGATCGCGGCGATGTGGTCGGCGTCGAACGCGTGCCGCATGCCGAGCGTGTAGGCGAGCACACCGGTCCCCACGCCGAAGGCGTTACCACGCGCTTACGTGGTAGTGGCCGCCGGTTACGGCCAGCGCGAGCAACCCCCAGCCCACCACGTGCAGCCCGGCTACGACTGCCGCCATCCCGCCCACCCGCTTCCACTCGGCGGGAGTCAGCGCGGCCCTTCGACCGCTGGCCAGGCGGCCGCTGCTGTCTGCCATGGCGTCACCCTAAGTTAGTTGCAAATAACTTGCAACAACGTTGAGCGGGCAGGCGCGAATTGCTGGCGGGCGGTACTCGGGTTACGATCGGCTGGGCGATCGCTCCCCTGGAGGTGGCAGTAAACGTGCTCAGTTACCCGCCGACGGCGATGGGCGCTGACGGCGACGATTACCACGGCGAGTTCGTTGCCGATCCGTACCGATGGCTGGAGGACACGAACTCGGCGCAAACAGTGGCCTGGATCGCGGCCCAGAACGAGCTGACGCGCGGCTGGCTGGCCGGCTGTCAGGACCGCGAGGCGATTGGCGAGCGGCTCGTCAAGCTGGCCGACTACCCCAGGGTCGGCGTGCCGTTCGAGCGCGGCGGGCGCTGGTTCCGGTTTCCGCAACTCCGGCCTCCAAGATCAGCCGGTGCTGTACGCCATGCAGGCCCCGGATCGAGGAGGGCCGGCCGCTGCTCGACCCGAACACGCTGGCGGCGGACGGCACGGTCGCGGTCAGCGGCGCCGAGGTCACCAGGCGACGGGACGCTGCTGGCCTACGCGACCAGCGCGAGCGGCTCGGACTGGCAGACCTGGCGGGTCCGCGACACGAGTACGGGCGCCGACCTTGAAGACGTCGTCGAGTGGGCGAAGTCAGACGGTGTCGCCTGGCGGAAGGACAAGACGGGCTTCTACTACATGGCGCCCGAGCCGCCGGCGCCCGGCACCGAGTACCTGGCCACGAGCGGGCTGCGACGGATCCTGTTCCACCGGATCGGCAGCCCGCAGGCCGACGACGAGGTCGTGTTCGCACAGGCCGGAACACCCGGACTGGTACCCGCTAGCGCGCGTCACCGACGATGGCCGGTTCCTGGTCATCTCGGTGTTCGTCGGGTACCGCTCCGCAGGCTCAGGTGCACGTGCTCGACCTGACCGAGCCCGGCGCGGCGCTACGACCGCTGGTCCCCGATTTCGAGTCCATCGCCGATGTCGTCGGCTCGCAGGACACCACTTTCTACCTGGTCACCGACTTCCAGGCCGAACGCAAGCGGCTCGTGGCGGTCGAGCTTGACCGCCCAGACCGGCAGCACTGGGTGGAGATCGTCGGCCAGACGCCGGATACGCTGCTGGCCGCGCTACCGGTTCGGCGGCAAGTTCGTCTGCCACTACCTGCGCGAACGCGTACTCGGTGCTGCGCGTGCACGACCTCGACGGCGGTAACGGCCAGCAACTCGACCTGCCTGCCTACTACTCCGTCGCGGACGCGTGCGGGACCGGCGACGGCATCGAGGGCCGCGAGGGCAGCGACCTCATCGCATTTCGGGCTGACCTCGTTCGCCGACCCGGGCTCGCTGTGGTCGCACGACCTGGCCTCGGGCGAGACCGCCCTGGTCAAGCGATCGGCCACGGCCATCGACCCGGACCGGTTCACGGTCGAGCAGGTGCGCGTCACCTCGGCCGACGGGACCGAGGTGACGATGTTCCTGACCAGGCGCGATGACGTGGTGCCGACCGGCGACGTGCCGACGCTGCTGTACGGGTACGGGGGCTTCGACATCCCCATTACCCCTGCGTTCTCCTTGCTCCACGCGGCCTGGCTGGACCAGGGCGGGCTGCTCGCCGTCGCGAACCTGCGCGGTGGCGGCGAATACGGCCGCGCCTGGTTTGACGCCGGCCGCCTGGCCAACAAGCAGAACGTCTTCGATGACTTCTGCGCCTGCGCCAGGTGGCTGGCATCCTCCGGCTGGTCCCGCCGGGAGCGGATCGCGATCATGGGCGCGTCCAACGGCGGCCTGCTGGTGGGTGCCTGCCTGACCCAGCACCCGGAACTGTTCGGCGCCTGCCTGCCCTACGTCGGCGTGATGGACATGCTGCGCTTCGCTAAGTTCACGGTCGGCCGCGCCTGGATCGCCGACCTCGGCGACCCGGACGATCCCGAGCAGTACCGCTGGGTGCGCGCGTACTCGCCGCTGCATAACCTGCGCGCGGGCGTGCACTACCCGCCGACGCTGCTGCTGACCGGCGACCACGACGACCGGGTGGTGCCCGGTCACTCGTTCAAGTTCGCCGCCGCGCTGCAGGCCGCCCAGGGCGGCGACGCCCCGGCGCTGATCAGGATCGAGACGTCGGCGGGGCACGGCGCCGGCAAGCCGATCAGCAAGATCATCGCGGAGTCGGCCGACGTTCTCGCGTTCGTAAGGCTGGCATTCGAGGGCACCAATCCGGTTGGCTAGGCACTGAGGTTGGCCAGGCGCTTACTTGGAGGTGGCAGAAAACCGTGCTCAGTTACCCGCCGACGGCGATGGGCTCTGCTGGCGACGATTACCACGGCGAGCTCGTTGCGGATCCATATCGGTGGCTGGAAGACACCGGCTCGCCGGAGACGGCCGCCTGGATAGCGGCCCAGAACGAGCTGACCAGCGGCGTGCTGGCCGACAGTGCGGACCGGGCGGCGCTGGCCGGCCTGCTCACCCGGCTCGCGGACTATCCCAGATACGGAGTGCCGTTCGAGCGCGGCGGGCGCTGGTTCGGCTTCCGCAACTCCGGCCTGCAGGATCAGCCCGTCCTGTACGTGATGGACTCGCCCACCGATGCCGGGCGGGTTCTGCTCGACCCGAATGAGCTCTCGGAAGACGGCACGGTCGCCGTTTCCGGCGCGTCGGTCAGCGACGACGGCCTGCTGCTCGCCTACTCGACCAGCTCGGGCGGTTCTGACTGGCAGACCTGGCGAGTGCGCGAGGTGGCCTCGGGTACCGACACTGGTGACCTGATCGAATGGTCGAAGTTCTCCGGCGCCGCCTGGCGCAAGGACGGCAGCGGGTTCTACTACGGCGCACCCGAGCGGCCAGAGCAGGGCACCGAGTATCTCGCGGCGAACGGGCTTGAGCGGATCTTCTTCCACCGGCTCGGGACGGCGCAGGCCGACGACGAGGTGGTTTTCGCCAGGCCGGATGAGCCCGACTGGCTACCGTGGGCGGCGGTCAGCGACGACGGCCGGTTCCTGGTCATCACGGTCAGCAAGGGGACGGCGCAGGAGGTCCAGCTGCACGTGCTCGACCTATCCGAGCCAGGCGCGGAACTGACGGCGCTGATCGGCGACTTCGAGTCGACCGCGGATGTCGTGACAACCCTGGGCTCCACCTTCTACCTGATCACGGACTACGGCGCCGAACGCAAACGGCTCGTGGCGGTCGAATTTGACTCGCCAGCCAGGCAGCACTGGCGCGAGGTCGTGGCGCAGGCCGCCGACACGCTGCTCGAGGCGCGCTTCTACGGCGGCAAGCTGGTCTGCCACTACCTGCGCAACGCGCACTCGGTGCTGCGGGTGCACGAACTCAACGGCAGCCTTGCTGGCGAGATCCCGCTGCCCGGGCTGGCCTCGATCGGCGACGCGTGCGGCAACGGGCCAGGGATCTCCGGCCGGCCGGAGAGCGACTTGATGCACTTTGGCGTCGAGTCGTTCGCCGATTCCGGCTCGCTCTGGTCCTATCAGGTCGCGGCCGGGACTGCTGCGCAGGTCAAGCCGTCGACGGCGCGGATCGATCCGGGCAAGTACTGCACCGAGCAGGTGTTCGTCACCTCCGACGACGGGACGCCGGTCTCGGTTTTCCTGACCAGGCGGGCCGACCTGGAGCCGACCGGAGACGTCCCCGTGCTGCTGTACGGCTACGGGGGGTTCGATATCTCGATCACCCCGTGGTTCTCGGTCATCCACGCCGCGTGGCTGGAGACCGGCGGGCTGCTCGCGGTCGCCAACCTGCGCGGCGGCGGCGAGTACGGGCGGACCTGGCATGAGGGCGGCATGCTGGCCGTCAAGCAGAACACCTTCACCGACTTCTGCGCCTGCGCGCGCTGGCTAGCCGAATCCGGCTGGTCGCGGGCCGACCGCATCGCGATCGCCGGCGGTTCCAACGGCGGGCTGCTCGTCGGCGCCTGCCTGACCCAGCACCCGGAGCTGTTCGGCGCCTGCCTAGCCTACGTCGGCGTGCTCGACATGCTGCGGTTCCACAAGTTCACGATCGGCCGGGCCTGGGTGTCCGACTACGGCAGCCCCGACGATCCGGCCCAGTACCGCTGGGTGCGCGCGTACTCGCCGCTGCATAACCTGCGCGCGGGCGTGCACTACCCGCCGACGCTGCTGCTGACCGGCGATCACGACGACCGGGTGGTGCCCGGTCACTCGTTCAAGTTCGCCGCCGCGCTGCAGGCCGCCCAGGGCGGCGACGCCCCGGCCCTGATCAGGATCGAGACGTCGGCGGGGCACGGCGCCGGCAAGCCGATCAGCAAGATCATCGCGGAGTCGGCCGACGCTCTCGCGTTCGTGCGCCACGCGTTCGGGAGCACCGATCCGGTGACCTGACCGCGCGGCTTGGCGGCGCGGCGTGGCGGGGGCGTGGCGTGGCGGTGCGGCGTGGCGGCGCGCTAGCGCAGGTACGAGGCGCCGTTGAGGTCCAGGACGGCGCCGCTGGCCCACTCGGCCAGGTCGGATGCGAGGTAGAACACGGCGGCCGCGATTTCGGCGGGATCGGCGACCCGGCCGAACGGGCTCTGCGCCCTGATGTCGTCACCGAGCGGCGGCTTGAGATGCTCGTTGGTCATGTCGGTGGCCACGAATCCCGGCGCCACCGCCGACACGGCGATCCCGTGCGGTGCCAGCGCGCGGGCCATTGACTGGCTGAACGAGTTCAGCCCGGCCTTGCTCGCGCCGTAGGCGGGCGAGTTGGGCTCGCCGCGGAACGCGCCGCGCGACGACACGTTGATGATCCGGCCGCCGCGTCCCTTCATGTGCTGGACCGCGCACCAGGTGACGTTGGCCGCGCCGATCAGGTTGATCCCCAGCGTGGCCTGCCATTGGTCCTGCCACTGCTGGTAGGTCACGTCGGTGATCGGGTGCGGCGTGAACACGCCCGCGTTGTTGACCAGGACGTCCAGGCCGCCCAGAAGCCTTGCGGCGTCGTCCACCATCACGCGGACCGCTTCGGGGTCGGCCAGGTCCGCCTGCACGACCGCGTGCCCCGCGCCCGGCAGGCTGTCGGCCAGGCCGGCGGCGAGGTCGGCCGAGCCGCGGTGGTGCACGGCGACCCGGTCGCCCGCGGCGGCGAACTCGGTCGCGATGGCCCGGCCGATGCCGCGCGACGCGCCCGTGATCAAGACCGCACGTCCGCTCATCCGGTCACCGGTCGCGGCCGCGGGCTGCGCCGGGCAGCGGTCGGCTGGTCACCCGGTCGCGGCCGCGGGCTGCGCTGGGCAGTCGGCAGGCACGGGCGGCTTCGGCCGGTACTTCGGCGTGACCGTTCTGGTGACGAGCCTGCCATTCACCCTGACCTTGATCTTGATCGGCTTGGGCTTCCCCGCCTCCCAGCGCCGCACGGCCGCTTCGGCGGCCTGGCAGGTCTGGTAGCTCTTGCGGACGTTGGCGACGAGCCTGTTGGCCGCGGCCAGGGTGCCGGACGAACTCTGCGTGATCGCCTGGGCGTCCTGCGCGGGCAGGCCGCTGACGGGGATGCTGGTCTTCTGGTACAGGCTGGAGAGTGAGATCCCGAGCAGGCTCTGATCGAGGCCGCGGAAGATCGCGACCTTGCCGTTGCTGGTGGCGACGTAGTACTGGCTGTGCACGTACTGGTAGCCGAAGAAGAGCCCGCCGCCGATGAGCACGACGAACAGGGCGAGGATCGAGGTCATCAGCGGCCACCTGCGGCGGCGGGGCACGGCCGGCGCCTCGTCCTCGTCGGCGACAGCCGCGGCGGCGTGCCGGCCGGCGGGCATGGTCGCCGCGGGCGCGCGCTGCGGCATTGACTGGCCTGGCACCGTCTGCGTGGTGCGGGACGGAGTCGCTGGAACGGTTCCCGGAATGGTCCCGATCGTGGTGACCCCGCCCGAGCCGTCCAACACGGGCCTGGTGAACGGTTTGGTGTCGTGATTGCCGCCGCCGCCGGCCGCGGCGGCGCCGACGACGACCGGAGCCTTGGTCGCAACGGCCCCCGGCCGCTCGGTGTCGATGACGTCAGCGACGATGCAGGTGACGTTGTCGGGGGCGCCGCCCTTGATGGCCAGGTCGATCAGGGCTATCACGGCGTCGGGCGGGTCGGGCACGGCGACCAGTGCCTGGAGGATCTGGTCGTCCGTCACCGCGACCGGCAGTCCGTCGGAGCAGATCAGGTACCTGTCCCCGAGTTGGGCGTTGAGCATGGACAGGTCGGGATCGGCGTCGGTCCGGCCGTCGAGCGCGCGCAGCAGCAAGGAGCGCTGCGGGTGCGTCGATGCCTCGTCGGGCCGGATCCTGCCCTGGTCGATCAGCGCCTGCACGAACGTATGGTCGCGGGTGATCTGGTAAAGGTCGCCATCCCGCACGAGATAGGCGCGCGAATCGCCGATGTGGCAGATGGCGGCAGATCCGCCTGCCCACAGCATCGCGGTCAGCGTAGTGCCCATGCTGCCGACCGCGGGATCGGAGTCGACGATGCGGCGCAGGGTCTGCTTCGCGGTGGTCACGGCGGCGGCCAGCGCGTCGATTAGTTCGCACTCCGGCAGCGTGCGCCGGTCGAGCGGCGCCACCGTGGAGATCACCGCGGCGCTGGCGACCTCGCCTGCCTCGTATCCGCCCATTCCGTCGGCGACCGCGAGCAGATGCGGTCCGGCGTAGGCCGAGTCCTCATTGCCCTCCCGGAGCAGGCCGACATCGGAGCGGACCGCGTAGCGGAGTGCAAGTGTCATCTGCGCAGCTCCAGGACGATCTAGCCGGTCGGGTCGGCGCCCCGACCCGCACCCTGGGTCGGCGGCCCGGTCAGCAACATTAGGGCGTCATGCTGTGATCGAGCCTAGATCCTGGCGGATCCGCACGGCACCAGCACGAGCCTTGAACACCAATTTCGCGAACCGGATATACAGTGCTCGCATGGTACACGGTATGTGCCTGCCGCGAGCTATGCCAGGCCAAGCAATACCAGGCCACCGATGATCAGCGCGATGCCGGTCAGCTGCCGCCGCCCGAGCCGCTCGCCGAGCAGGATCACGCCCGCGATCAGCGGGATGATGGGGTAGGTGCTCGACGTCGCCGCGGTGACCGCGACCATGCCGAGCTCGGACCCGCGCGAGAACGCCAGCAGCCCGACCGCGTCGGCCAGGCCGGCCGCGGCCGCCCAGGCCAGGATCGGTCCACCTGATCGCTCGCGGTATCCGCGCACCCCGCCGACCAGCGGCAGCGCGGCCAGCAGCGCGGCCACCGACGCCGTGTGCGCGATGGCCCCGGAGAGCACCCAGCCGCTCTGCTTGGTGAAGTAGCCGAGCACGAAGCCGCTCACGCCGTAGGCGAGCGCCGACGCGAGCGCCAGCGGGATCGCCGCAGGCGAGAACGCCGCAGCGCCGGCTTCGCCGGTTTGGGGCTGCTCTTCCGCCCCGGCTTGGTCGGCCGGCAGCCGCCCCGTGGAGTTGTTGCCATGATCGTCGAGGGTTTTACGTCTGACAGCCGGAAGACTTTCTACAGTCCTGAGGCGGGGCCCTGAATTGGGCGGCTGGCGGCGCTGGCCCCTCGCAGAGGCCAGCGCGACGCCGCAGATCGCCAGCACGATCCCGGCGATGCCGAGCATCCCCAGGTGCTCGCCGAGCAGGCCAACTGCCAGCCCGGCGGCGACCCCGCCGTAGGTCGAGCTGATCGCGCTCATCAGCCCGGCCGGGCCGAGCGCCACGGAACGATAGAACGTCAGGTAGCCCACCAGGCCGATCAGGCCCGCGGCCGCCAGGCCGAGCGCGACCGGCAGGGTGATCACCGCGACCGTCCGGCGCGTGAGCACGGCGAGCAGCAGGAGCGCGGCCAGGCCGAGTGCCTGCGACAGCAGGACGATCAGATAGGTCCTGGCCCGTCGCACGGCCACCGCCGCAGCGACGGCCGACGTGCCCCAGCCCATGGCGGCGAGCAGTCCGTAGATCACGCCCGAATCATATGGATGATGGTGCAAATCCGGCGGTTGCGGTTACGATGCGTTGGACGGGAGGGCACAGAGCGCTCGCGGGGCATTGCGCAGATCGGAGCGTGACACGCCGATGAGGTCCGATCCGCCGGTGACGCTGAAGGATGTCGCCGCGCTCGCGGGCGTGCACCCGGCGACAGCATCCCGCGCGCTCAACCCCGAGACGAGAATGCTGGTCAGTGCGGAGACCGCGAGCCGGATCCTGGCGGCGGCCGACTCACTCGGCTATCGGCCGAACACGGTAGCGAGGAGCCTGCGGACCCGGCGCTCGCACACCGTCGGGGTGCTGATACCCGACCTCACGAACCCGCTGTTCCCGCCGATCGTCAGGGGGATCGAGGACCGCCTGGCCGCGGACGGCTACGTCGCGCTGATCGGCAACACGGACTCCGACGACGAGCGCGAGAGCCTGGTCTTCGAGCGGATGCGCGCCAGGCACGTCGACGGCTTCGTCTGCGCGACTGCTCACCTGAACAGCCCGCTGCTCGCCGAGGCCGCCGCCGGCGGGATCGCCGTGGTGCTCGTGAACAGGAACGCCGAGGGTTACGGGTTTCCGGCCGTCATGGTCGACAACGAGCGCGGCATCGCGCTGGCTGTCGACCACCTCGTCTCGCTCGGCCACCGCAGGATCGCCCATATCGCGGGCCCGCAGGACGTTTCGACCGGACTGTCGCGCTACCGCGGCTTCCTCGACGCGATGGCGGCGCACGATCTCGCGGTCGAACCCGGACTGATCGCGCATGCCGCCGCCTACTCGATCGAGGAGGGCGAGCGGTGCTGCCGCGAACTGCTCGCCGCCGACCTGGGCTGCACTGCCGTCGCCGCGGGGAACGACCTGCTGGCCATCGGCTGTTACGCGGCGCTCGATGACGCCGGGCTGTCCTGCCCGCGGGATATCTCGGTGGTCGGGTTCAACGACATGCCGTTCGTCGACCGGCTCAGGCCGCCGCTCACCTCGGTGAGCTTCCCGCACTATCAGGTTGGCGCCGAGGCGGGGCGGCTGATACTCGAGCAGATCGCGGCCAGTGCCGAGCAGGGCACCGTCCCGGCCGGCGACCAGGCCAAAGTCATGTACCTGGCGCCCGAACTCCAGGTCAGGGGCTCGACCGCGCCGCCGCGTGCCGCTGCGCAAGACTGACCGTCGGCCGCTTGCTACCGGCTCAGCTGGCTGGCCATCCAGTCGGCGCTGTAGTGGCGATGCAGATAAGGCACGTTGGCGCAGCCGTGGTTACCCTCGTCGAGCAACAGCAGTTCGGCGTTGTCGCCTGTCTCGGCGGCGAGGTGCTGCGCATCGGTCCAGGGGAAGATCCGGTCCCGCTTGCCCGCGACGATCAGGATCGGCGCCGTTATCCGGCTGGCCAGCCCGGCCATGGACAGCTCAGCCGCGCGCTGCCTGGCTTCGGCGTCCGAGCTTGACTGCGACCTGACCGTGAAGGCGGCGCGGCTCAGCTCGGGCATGCCATCCCAGATGTCACCGAGGCAGTAGGGCCCGCACAGCGCGATGCACGCGCGGACCCGGTCGTCGCCGCTAGCGACGCGGGCGGCGTAGTAGCCGCCCAGGCTGACCCCCCAGATCCCGATCCTGTCCCGGTCGATGCCGGGCAGAACCGATGCCGCGTCGATGATCGCGGCACCCGGGATCTCCCAGTCGGCCCTGATCGGCAGGTCGTATTCGGCCTCGCCCTGACCGGGGCCGTCAACAGAGAGCGTCGCCAGCCCGCGGCTGAGAAACAACTCCTCGGTCGGCCTGAACTCCTCCTTGGCCGAGTCGAGGCCAGGTATGAGGATCACGATCGGATGCGGGCCTGACCCGCCCGGGCGGCGCAGTGTCCCGGCGATCGTGGCGTCCTCGAACGGGATCTCGACCCGCTCGCCAGGCGGATCGAGAAACGGCAGTGCATCGGTCAGGCACCGGACAGCCATCAGGTGAGCGGCGCGCATCTGGTCGATATCGTCGACGAACATGAACTTCGCGAAGTGGTAGTAGACGGCCGCCTGAGATAGATGCGCACCGGCCGAGCGTTTCCGGCCTTCGGTGAGGGCCGTCCGGCCCAGCTTCTCGTGGGCAGCGCCGGCCAGGCACCACTGGTCGCACCAGGCATCCCAGCTCTGGATCGCCGCGGTGACCCGGAGGAAGTCGTTGTAGTCGATCCCGTTCGCCACGAAGCGCGGCGCCCAGTGGCTCACCGCCGCCGATACCCGATCATCGGCCATGGGTTCCTCCTAGCCACTCAGCAGGTCATGAGTCCGTGCCGCCCAAGCTCGCCAAATCAGGTACCAGCTCCCAGTCATGATAAGTACCGAGGGCCCGCCACTGCACACGTTTGCATAGGCCCAGCCGTCGGAGGTTCGGCATTCGCGAGTCACTCTGGATCCGTTTCCTACACTTCGGCGCCCGGTTCGCGGCTTTTGGGCGACGGCAGCGGATCCACAGTGGGTAGGGGCTGGACGGGAATGTGTTGGGCGCGGGCGAGACGGAACTGAGACTCGGAATCTGGTGATTCCGTGCACGTCAGGGGTCCTCACCCGGATAATTGCCCATTGACAAGACGGTGTCCGATAGATCACAGTCGTGCTGCAAACGATTGCTGGGGCTAATCGATGCAGGCAGCGCGACGTCATCGAGCGTTGACGTCGTCATCGAGTGGTGAAGGTGGACAGGATGGCCGATCGGAGTGGCGGGCACCGGCTTGGCTGGCTGGGGACCGGGCGGATGGGCATCTCGCTCGTTCACCGGCTGCTCGGCGCGGGCTGTGACGTCACGGTCTACAACAGGACCAGGGCGAAGGCCGAGCCGCTTGGCGCGGCCGGGGCGAAGCTCACCGACTCGGCCGCCGGCCTCGGCGCGGCAGACATCGTCTTCGTGACGGTCGGCAGCTCGCAGGACCTTATCGACGCGCTGACCGGTCCTGCGGGCCTGGTCTCAGGCGAGCGAGTACCGTCCATCGTCGTCGACTGCTCCACGGTCTCGGTCGAGGCATCGGAGCAGGTCAGGGCAGATCTCGCGACAAAGGGCTGCCGCCTGCTCGCCGCGCCCGTGATGGGAAACCCCAAGGTCGCGGAGGTCGGCAGGCTGACCTTCGCGGTCTCCGGGTCGCGGGCGGCGTTCGACGAGGCCCATCCCTACCTGGACATGCTCGGCGCTGGCGCGACGTACGTTGGCGACGGCGAGCTCGCGAGAACCGTTAAGCTCTGCCACAACCTTTTCCTCGGCGTGGTCACCCAGTCGCTGGCCGAGGTGACCGTACTGGCCGAGAAGAGCGGCATCAGCAGGCACGCGCTGCTCGCGTGCCTGAACAACAGCGTGATGGGCTCGACGTTCAGCAAGTACAAGACGCCGGCCTTCGTGAACCTCGACTTCCACCCGACATTTACTTCCTCGCTGCTGCGCAAGGACTTCGACCTTGGGCTGGCGGCGGCCAGGCAGCGAGAGGTGCCGATGCCGATCGCCTCGGCGGTGCATCAGCTCGTGCAGAGCCTTGTCGGTTACGGATTCGGCGAGGATGACTTCGCCACCTTGCTTCTGCTCCAGGCCAGGTCGGCTGGCCTGGAGCTGACGAGCGAGAACGCGGAGGTATCTGACGGGCTGGAGCCCGCCAGCAGCGATTGACAAGGTTATCCATCAACTCGGAAGGAGGACCGGGGATGAGCTATCACCGCGCCCGGTTCTTGTCTGTCGGCATTACCGCGGCCATCTTGACGGCCATGCTCGCCGCCTGCTCCAGCGGGAGCTCGGGCGGCTCGTCGTCCAGTCCGCCAACATCTACCAAGCCGATCGTGATCGGCACCTCGCTGTCGCTGACCGGCGACTTCTCCGCTGACGGCCAGGCATTCCTGCGTGGCTACAAACTGTGGGTGAAGGACGTGAACGCGGCCGGCGGGCTGCTCGGCCGCAAGGTCAAGCTGGTCTACCTGAACGACAGGAGTGACCCCGGCCAGGTGGTCACCAACTACACGACGCTGATCTCTACCGACCACGTGGACCTCACCTTCGGCCCGTTCTCGTCCCTGCTCACCACGCCCGCCTCGGCGGTCGCGGCAAGGAACGGGTTCGCGTTCATCGAGGGCGCCGGCGGTGCGCCGAGCGTCTTCACCGCGGCCCCCAACCTGTCGGCGCATAACGTGTTCGACGTGAGCCTGCCGATCGAGGACGAGATGGTGCCGTTCGCGGACTGGGTGGCGTCTCTTCCGGCCAGCCAGCGTCCGAAGACCGCCGCCTACCCGATGGCTGACGACCCGTTTGCCGACCCGCCTGTCCAGATGACCCAGTCGGCGCTGGAGAAGCTCGGCGTCAAGACCGTGTACTCGAAGATCTTCCCGGCCGAGGTGCCCGACTACGCCCCGGCAGCTGACAACGTGGCCGCCAAGAACCCCGACGTCGTGGTGCTCGGCTCCACCGACGTGCCGACCGTCGGCGCCTTCATGAAGGCGTTCCAGCAGCAGCACTACACCCCGAAGATCTTCATCGCCGCCGCAGGTCCTGACCAGGGCTCGGCCTTCACCAGCGCGGTTGGTATCGGCAACGCGGACGGCATCATGGTGCCGAACGGGTGGTACGGCAGTTCGCCCAACCCGCAGAGCCAGAAGATGGTCGCCGAGTACATCAGCATCTACGGCGGGACGCCGTCGGAGCATCAACGCCGATGTCGCGGAGGCCTACTCGGTCGGGCAGGTCGCCCAGGCGGCAGTCGAGGCCACCCAAGAGCGTCGACAACGCCAAGATCATCAGCTACCTGCACAGCGGCGTCACCTTGCAGACCGTGCAGGGCGCGGTCAAGTTCGACGCGCTCGGCCGCAACGGCTCGGCGACGACCTACATCTTCCAGTGGCAGGGCGGCAAGTACGTCCAGGTCCTGCCGGTCGGCACGCAGGGCTCGGTGGCGATCCTCAACCCGAAGCCGGCCTGGAAGAGCCTGACGATGCAGGGTGCACGGAGCAGCGCGCGGCGGAGAAGGGCGATGGGCACAGAACTGACCAGCGCCGTGATCAACGGCATTCTCGGCGGCGGCATCTACGCATTGATGGCCGTCGGGCTGACGTTGATCTTCGGCGTGCTGGACATCATCAACATCGCCCAGGGCGTGATGGTGATACTCGGCGCCTACCTCAGCTACGCGCTCTCCGTGCACCTGCATCTCGATCTGTTTCTCGGCCTGCTGATCACGGTCCCCGCGATGTTCGTGATCGGCGTGATCATCCAGGTGGCCTTCATCCGCCCGCTGCACGGCAGCGAGCGCACCTCGATGTCGCTGCTGGCCAGCTACGCGGTCGCGATCATCATCGAGGGCGCGCTTTACCTGTTCTTCGGGCCGAACTTCGTGACGCTCAACGCCTCCTACGTGACCAAGAGCGTCTACCTGCTCGGGTTCCACCTGCCCTACATCGACCTTTACGGCTTCGCGCATCGCCGTCGTCGCTGGTGGCCGCTCTCTACGTGATGCTCTACCGGACCACGTTCGGCCGGAGCATCCGCGCGACGATGCAGGACAGGACCGCGGCGATGCTGATCGGCGTCGACGTGAACAGGGTCGCCGCGCTGACCTACGGGATCGGCGTCGCGGTCACGGCGGCGGGCGGGATGGTCTTCGGCGCCAGCGGCGGCGGCTTCAACCCGAACAGCGGCTACGACCTGATCTCCCGGCTGCTCGCGCTGATCATCCTGGCCGGGCTCGGCAGCATCGGCGGCGCCCTGGTCGCCTCGGTGTTGCATGCTGACCCTCGAGTCCATCGTGGACATCTGGCAGCCGAACTGGTCGGTCGCCGTGTTCTACGCGGCACTCGTGATCGTGCTCCTGATCAGGCCCACCGGCCTGTTCGGCCGCCAGGCCGCGAGGGCGCAATGAGCGGCGGGACCGTCAGCGGCGCTGCAGCGCGGCGGCGCGCGGCCGGTCCGCGTGGCGCGGGCCTGATCGTCTGGCGCTGGCCGCGGCCGTCGTCTTCCCGCTCGCGTTCACCAACCAGTCCGTTAACACAATCGCGTTCCTGACCCTGATCTTCGTCTGCGCGGCGTCGCGTGGAATCTCTTCTCCGGCTTCTCCGGCTACATCTCGCTCGGCCACGCCGTGTTTTTCGGCAGCAGCGCCTACGCCGCCGGGATCGCGGCCAGGGCATCGGCACGTCACCGGCGGGGCCGAATTCGCGCTGCTGCCGCTCGGCGGCGGCCGCGGCCGCGGTGGTCGCGGTTCCCGTTCGGCCTTGATCGCGCTCCGGGTCAGGCGGCACACGTTCGTCGTCATCACGATCGCGATCTTCTTCATCTTCCAGCTCATGGCGTTCGACCTGAGCAGCATCACCAACGGCACGAGCGGCCTGAACGCGCCGTTCTTGCTCTGGGGTCCGGTCACCTTCGACCAGCGCTTCTACTACATCGCGCTGGTGCTCGCGCTCGGCCACGATCGCGCTGTCCTGGCTGATCAAGGGGTCGAGGTTCGGCCTGCAGCTGCGCGCGATCAGGGACGACGAGGACCGGGCGGCAAGCCTGGGCGTGCGCGCGATGCCAGTCAAGCTGACCGCGTTCGTGATCTCAGGCGCGATCACCGGCATCGCCGGGGCGCTGTGGTTCTTCTTCATCGACCAGGTGCAGCCGCAGACGGGCTTCGACCCGCTGTTCGACCTGACTGTCGCGCTGATGGCGTTCCTCGGCGGGCTCGGCACGGTCAGCGGCCCGGTGCTCGGCGCGCTGATCATCGAGCCCAGCGCAGCAGTACCTGACGATCACGTTCAGCAACAGCTACCTGAGCCAGATCCTGCTCGGCGCGCTGTTCCTCGCGGTGGTGATCTTCCTGCCACGCGGCATCGTCCCGACGGCGGCGGACAAGATCAACGGTTTGCTGGCGCGGCGAAGGCCGGAGCAGGGCGCGACGCGCGGCGCGACAGGCGGCGCGGCCGGGGCGGCCGACGGGTCGCGGAAGGCGGACGAGGCCGGGGCCGGGGACGACGCCGAGGGCGTCGCCTCGGTGGCGAAGGGAAATTCATGACCGCCCTGCTCAGGGCCGAGGGATCAGCAAGTCGTTCGGCGGAGTGCAGGCGCTCAGGACTGCACGGTGGAGGTCGGCCGGGACGATCACTGGACTCATCGGGCCCAACGGATCGGGCAAGACGACGCTGTTCAACGTCATCACCGGGTACGAGCGGCCGGATGCCGGGGAGGTCTTCTTCGCGGGCCAGAAGATCACCGGGTCGTCACCGCAGCGGGTCTTCGCCGCGGGCATCGGCCGGACGTTCCAGCTGACGAGGATCTTCCCGCGGCTCACGGTGCTGGAGAACATGATCGTCGCCGCCCAGCACTCGGGCGAGGGAACCAGGTTCCGCAATCCGCTGGCGCGGGCTGGCGGATACGCCGACCGGCGCCGGGCGATGGAACTGCTCGAGTTCACCGGCATCGCGGGGCACGCGGGCATGCTGGCCGGCACGCTGTCCTACGGGCAGCGCAAGCTGCTCGAGCTCTCCTACGTTCTGGTCGCCGACCCGGCGATCGTGTTGCTCGACGAGCCGGCCGGCGGCATGAACCCGTCGCTGATCCACCAGTTGGCGCAGCGGATCAAGGAGCTCAACGCCGCGGGGAAGACGTTCCTGGTCGTCGAGCACAACATGGAGTTCGTAATGGGGCTGTGTCACCAGCATCGCGGTCCTGGATTACGGGACGGTCGTGGCGACAGGCCCGCCCGCGGAGGTCAGGAATGACCCGCGGGTACTCGACGCCTACCTTGGCGCGGCGGAGGACCACGATGAACAGGCCAGCTGAGGATGGCGCGGCCCCCGCGCTGGTCGTCCGCGGGCTGACCGCCGGGTACGGCGGCGGGGACGTGCTGCACGACGTGAGCGTGTCGGTCGCCGAGGGCGGGATCACCTGCATCGTCGGGCCGAACGGATGCGGGAAGTCCACGCTGCTCGTCGACCATCAGCGGGCTGCTCAGGCCCCGGCTCGGCACGATCACGTTCCGCGGCGAGCCGCTGGCCGGAAAGAGCCCGCGCCAGGTGCTGAAGGCGGGGATCGTGCACGTGCCGCAGAACCACAGCCTGTTCCGCGAGATGACCGTCGCCGAGAACATCGAGCTTGGCGGCTACCTGCTCGACCGCCGGCTCGTGGCCAAGCGGCGGGCCACGGTGGAGGAGATGTTCCCGGCCGTTGCGGGATGGGCGGATCAGAAGGCGGGCAGCCTGTCCGGCGGGCAGCAGCGGCTGGTGGAGTTCGCCAGGTGCCTGATGCTGGATCCGGCGCTGGTCATCCTGGACGAGCCGTCGGTCGGCCTGGCGCCGAAGGTGCTCAAGACGGTCTTCGACGCGATCAGGCTGATGAACTCGACCGGCAAGACGATCCTGCTCGTCGAGCAGAACGCGCGGGCCGGCCTTGGCCTGTCGAGCCACGGCATCGTGCTGGAGAACGGCCGCGTCCGCCTGGCCGGTACCGGCCGCGAGGTACTCGAAAACCCCGAGATCGGCGCGCTCTACCTTGGCGGCTCCGCGGTGCCAGCCACGGAGGACGCCCCCCTGCCCGCGGCGCCGGAGACCGGGCGTTGATCGTCGACTGTCACTGCCATATCGTCGCCAACGAGATGACGACGACCGCAGTGCCCGAGCGCTGGCGTCCGCTCGTGCGCCGCGATGAGGACGGCACGCTGTCGGTCGGGCTGGCCGGACGGGTGATCCGCTCCCTAATCGGCGAGTTCACCGACGTCGACGAGATGCTGCGGCAAGCGGCCGGGCAGGGCGTCGATCACCTGTTGCTCTCCCCCTGGATCATGCTCGTGCCGGTCGACGCCGAGATCGGCGAGGCGCGCCAGGTGTGCCTGGTGCAGAACGAGGCGCTGTCCGCGCTGGCCGCCGCCAGGCCCGAGCAGATCAGCGTGCTCGGGGCCGTCCCGTTGCAAGACCCCGAGGCCGCCGCCGACTGTCTGCGCGAGGCGATGCGGCTGCCCGGCATGCGCGGCGCCGAGATACCGGCCAGCGTGGCGGGCAGCTACCTGGGCGATGACCGGTTCGAGCCGTTCTGGGCAGCGGCCGAGGAAGCCGGTGCGCTGATCTTCGTTCACCCCACCACCACGGGCTTCGACCTCCAGGCACTGCGAGCGCACTACCTGTGGAACTCGGTCGGCAACCCGCTGGAGACCGCGGTGACCGCCGCGCACCTGGTCGCGGCCGGCGTGCTCGAGCGGTACCCGGACCTGAAGATCCTGCTCGCGCATGGCGGCGGCGGGGTGCACGCGGTGCGAGGCAGGCTGCGCCGCGCGTTCGCGGTCCGGCCTGAGGCCAGGTCCCGCTCGACCGAGGGTCCGGACGCGAGCTTGCTGAGGTTCTACTATGACGCACTCACCCACGACCGACCGCTCCTGGCGGACCTGGTCGCGTACGCGGGTCCGGAGCGGGTGCTGCTCGGTTCTGACCGGCCGTTCGACATGGGCACCGAGCACCCGGTGGACGAGATCCGCGCGCTGTGCGGGCCGGGCCACGACGCACTGTGCCTGCCCGAGGCCGAGGAACTGATCCTGGGCCGCAACGCGGAGCGCCTGCTGGGAATCGGGGCAGCCTGATGAGCGAAACCTTCGACATCGTCGTCGCCGGCGCCGGGCACAACAGCCTGGTCGCAGCGGCCTATCTGGCCAAGGCCGGCCTGTCCTGCCTGGTGCTCGAGGCGCGGCCCGACGTCGGCGGCGACACCAGCTCGGAGGAGCTGACCCTGCCTGGCTTCCTGCACGACTCGTGCTCGACCGCACACAACCTGATCCAGGCCAGCCCCATGCTGCGCGGCGACGAGCTGGGGTTGGCCGCCCATGGCCTGGAGTACCTGCATCCCGACCCCGTCGTGCACCTGCCGTTCGGGGACGGCTCGTGGCTGACCATGTGGCGCGACGAGGAGCGAACGTGCGCCGAGTTCGCCAGGTTCTCCGGGCGAGATGCCGACGCCTACCGGCGGATGATGGCCGCCTACGCCGCGATTGCCCCCGATCTGGGCCGCGCCAGGTACACGCCGCTCGGATTCGGCGAGACCGCGGGCGCCGCCCTGGCTCGCCAGCCAGACGGCTCGCGCTGGCTGCGCAGGAACGCGATGTCGGCCTGGGAGGTCATCGCCCGCGAGTTCGAAGACGAGCACACCAGGGCGTTCATGCTGTGGATGTCGTTCATGACCATGCAGCCACCCGAGCGTCCCGGCACCGGCCTGCTGGCGTACTCGCTCGCTTTCGGCAGGCAGCAGCACAGTTGGACGCTGCCACGCGGCGGCTCGGGCGCGCTCCCGCGCGCGCTGGCCGCGGTGATCGAGAGTCACGGCGGGCACATCGTGACCGGCGCCAGGGTGACGTCGCTGATCCTCGAGCGCGGCCGCTGCGCCGGCGTCGAGACCGAGTCAGGAGAGCGTTACCTGGCCCGAACCGCCGTGCTGTCGACGATCCACGTCAAGCACCTGGTCGAGATGGCGCCCGCCCAGTCCTGGGGCGAGGACTTCCTCGACGGCGTGGCGACCTGGCAGCCAGGCATCTCGATGTTCGTCAGCCATTACGCCACCACGGCGGCTCCGCAGTATCTCGTCGACGGACGGCACGATCACGAGCCGCGGCGTCGGGCACGCCGCAGTCGGCCGACCGGATGCTGCGGCTGGCCACCGACTTCCGTGCCGGACGGATCGCTACCGAGGACCCGGTGCTGCTCGTGCTGTGCCCGACCGTCGCCGACCCGACGCAGGGCGCCGGACGGCGCGCACACGCTCAAGGTGGTGGGGTTCCAGCCGTATGAGCTGCCGGAAGGTCCCGAGCGGTGGGACGAGCTGAAGGACGGGGTGTCGCAGCGCTAACCTCGCCGGACTGCGCAGGTACGCGCCGAACCTGACCGACGACGTCATCTTGGCCAGCGCGGTCAAGAGCCCGCTCGACCTGGAGCGGATGAACGCGCACAACTGGCACGGGTCCTGCCATGGCGGCGACGCGGGCCCGGCGCAGTCGGGTGAGCTGCGCCCGGTACCCGGTTGGGCCAGTCACCGGATGCCGATCCAGAGTCTCTATCAGACCGGGGCGACCACGCATCCAGGCGGCTCGGTATCCGGCGCGCCGGGACGAAACGCCGCCGCGGTCATCCTCGCGGACCTCGGCAGATCGATCGACCAGGGGAGTGAGCGGTCATGGCGATACGCACGTTCGGGACTAACGCGGTCGACTGGGAGCAGCGCGTCGACTTCGGGCGGCTGCGCGCCGAGCGGCTCGCCAGGCTGAAGGCGCAACTCGAGCGGTCCGATCTCGGCGCGCTGCTGAGCTTCGACATGCCCAACACCAGGTACATGACGGCCACCCACATCGGCACCTGGGCGATGGACAAGCTGATCAGGTTCGCGCTGCTGCCGCGCGGCGGCGAGCCGATGGTCTGGGACTTCGGCTCGGCGGCCAGGCACCACCAGCTGTACAACCCGTGGCTCGACCATACGCCGGGGGAGCCAACGCCGGCCGGAGCCGCGAGCACCGGCGCGCGGGCCGGCATCTCCACTGCTGCGCGGCGCCTTCCACCCGGACGCAGGGATCGCGCAGGAGCTGGCCAGGAAGGTCGCCGACGAACTGCGCGAGCACGGCCTGGCCGACGCGCCGGTCGGCATCGACGTCGCCGAGATGCCGGTCCTGGCGGCGCTGCGGCCGAGGGCATCGAGACGGTCGACGGCCAGCAGGTCTTCCTCGAGGCGCGCAGGATCAAGACCGCCGACGAGATCACGTCCTGCTCGCCCAGGCGTGCTCGATGGTCGACGCCGCCTACGACGAGCTGTACGAGTTCCTGCGGCCCGGGGTGCGGGAGAACGAGTGCGTCGGCCTGGTCAGCAAGGTCCTGTACGACCTGGGCAGCGAGTACGTGGAGGGCGTCAACGCGATCTCAGGCGAGCGCTGCTCGCCGCACCCGCACGTGTTCAGCGACCGGATCCTGCGGCCCGGCGACCCGGCGTTCTTCGACATCCTGCACAGCTTCAACGGCTACCGGACCTGCTACTACCGCACGCTGGCGGTCGGCAGCGCGTCGCGTGCCCAGCGCGATGCCTACATCAGGTGCCGCGAGTACATGGACGCCGCGATCGCCATGGTCAAGCCCGGTGCGACCACCGGCGAGATCGTCGTCGCTCTGGCCGCGTGCCGAGGAGTTCGGCTTCCCCGACGAGACCGCCGCCTTCGCGCTGCAGTACGGCCACGGCGTCGGGCTGTCGATCTGGGAGAAGCCGATCTTCAGCCGGCTGGTCTCGCTCGACCATCCCGAGACGCTGGAGGAGGGAATGGTGTTCGCGCTCGAGACCTACTGGCCAGCCGCCGACGGCTGGTCGGCGGCCAGGATCGAGGAGGAGGTCGTGGTGACCGCCGACGGCTGCGAGGTGATCACGAAGTTCCCGGCCGAGGAACTGCTGGTCGCCGGCCGCAAGTACTGGACCGTCGGCGGCGCGCTCGACACCCTGCGCGAGAGCCAGTCGCACCTGAACACGGCTGCCGGCCGGGGGGACGACCCCCCGAAGCCCCCCGCGGGTGCCGGCCGGGGGAACCGGGACCGCCGTGGAGGACGGAGGAACGCAGCGATGACGACCCAGCACCGCCGGCCCACGATCGGGGCCAGCGAACTGCTCGCGCTGTACGAGCAGATGGCGGTGATCAGGCGGACCGAGAAGGCCGCGCACGACCTGTTCCTGGCCGGCCTGGTCAAGGGCACGACGCACCTCGCGGCCGGTCACGAGGCCGTCGCGGTCGGCGCCAGCGCGGGCCTGCGGCCCGACGACTACGTCTTCGCCACCTACCGCGGCCACCACCACGCGATCGCGCGCGGCGCCACCCCGGAGGAGTGCCTGGCCGAGCTGATGAGCAAGGCGACAGGCTTGTGCAAGGCCAAGGGCGGCTCCATGCACCTGACCAAGGCGTCGGCCGGGATGCTCGGCTCGTATGCGATCGTCGGTGCGCACCTGCCGCTCGCGGCCGGCGCGGCATGGTCGGCCAAGCTGCGCGGCTCCGGCCAGGTCGCCGTGGCGTTCTTCGGCGACGGCGCGACCAACATCGGCGCGTTCCACGAGGCGCTCAACATCGCCGCCGTCTGGTCCCTGCCCGTGCTGTTCATCTGCGAGAACAACCTGTACATGGAGTACACGCCGATCGGGTCGGTGACCCCGGTGCCGAATCCCGCGGCCGACCGGGCGCCCGCGTACGCGATCCCGGCGGAGGTCATCGACGGCAACGACGTGGTCGTCGTCGCCGACGCGGTCGCCCGCGCAGCCGAGCGGGCCAGGTCAGGCCAGGGCCCGACGGTGCTCGAGGCCCGCACCTACCGGCACTTCGGCCACAGCCGCACCGATCCCGCGACCTACCGGCCGGCCGAGGAAGTGCAGGAATGGCTGGAACGGGACCCACTCGATATCGCCAGGCCAGGCTGGCGGCACTCGGCGTTCCCGTGCAGGACGCCATCGAGGCCGACGAGCGCGCCGCGCAGGTCGTGGCGGCGGCCATCGCCGGCGGCCAAGGCTGCCCGCTGGCCCGGACCCATCCGATGCATTCACCGACGTATGGGCAGACGGAGGCTCGCGAACGTGGCGGACGTGATCACGTACCGGGAGGCCGTTGCCGAGGGCATCGCGCGCGAGTTGCGGCGCGACCAGGCCGTGGTGTGCCTCGGCGAGGACATCGGCGCGGCCGGGGGAGTGTTCAAGACCACGCAGGGCCTCTTCGAGGAGTTCGGGCCGGGCCGGATCTGGGACACCCCGATCTCCGAGCAGGCCATACTCGGCCTCGCCATGGGAGCGGCGATGACCGGGATGCGGCCGGTCGCCGAGATCATGTTCTCCGACTTCTTCGCGGTCTGCTGGGACTACCTGGCCAACGAGATGCCCAAGATGCGGTACATGACCGGCGGGCAGGTCACCGTTCCGCTGGTCGTCCGCACCGCCAACGGCGGCGGTCTCGGCTTCGGCGCGCAGCACTCGCAGGCCGCGGAGAACTGGACGCTCACGATCCCCGGCCTGAAGATCGTCGGCGCCGTCCAACCCCGCCGACGTGATCGGCCTGATGGCATCGGCCATCCGCAGCGAGGACCCCGTCGTGTTCTTCGAGCACAAGGGCCTGTTCGCCAGCAAGGGCCCCGGCGCCCCCGAAGGGCACGTCGTGCCGCTCGGCCAGGCGGCGATCGCCAGGCCGGGGACCGACCTCACCATCGTGGGGCTGGCGGCGACCGTGCCGATGGCGCTGGCCGCCGCCGAGCGGCTGGCTGCCGATGGGGTCAGCGCGGAGGTGATCGACCTGCGCTGCCTGGTGCCGCTGGACATGGCGACGGTGCTCGCGTCGGTCGGCAAGCACCTCGCGGCTGCTGATCGTGGAGGAGAACCCGTACCAGGGCGGCTGGGGCGGCACCGTCGCCTCGATCGTCGCCGACGAGGGCTTCGAACTGCTCGACGCCCCGGTCAGGCGGGTCGCTGCCGCGTGCGTTCCGCTGCCGTTCGCCGACGCGCTCGAGCAGCAGGTGATCCCGACCATGGACTCGGTCACCAGCGCCATCCGCGCGCTCATGGCTTACTGACCGGCGAGAGCGCCGTAACGTCGGCGGCAGCCCTTTCTTCGGATCTGGCCCGCATGTTCTGCACATCGCGATGGCGTTGCCGACGAATGGTTCGGGCCGTTTGCTGACCACATGTGATTCATTTCATGGCAATTTTTCGGCGATTTCGTCCGCCTGTGGGTGGCGGTTCGGGCATGGTAGGTAGGCGAAAGCACCCCGCGTGCGTGGTGTGTTACCTATCGTAACCTTGTTGTCGCCTTGAACCTGCGACCGGCCCGCACGCTGCTGCCAGGCCGGCGGGCCGAGCCCGCCCGGCCAGACCTGGCCGTAGCCAGGCAGTTAACGGGGTGGTAGTTGAGCACGCGAGAGCGTGCCCGGCCGAAAGTTCACCTTGTCTCGCTTGCGTTTCCGCAGTCGAACGTCCACCTTCCGATTCACCATCACTCGTTCCACCATCGCATTGAGCGCCCCGGCGCTCGCCGTAGCGGCCATTGCCGCCGGCGGCGGGCACACGGGCAGTGCCGCCGCCCAGCCAGTCAGGGCCGCGCACTCGATCAGTTCCGCGCAGGCCGCGAGCGCCGTAGTCACCGACACCACGAGCGCTAGTTCGGGCAGTCTCCTGACCACGCACGCGATCCTCACCGCTACCGGAAGCCACCGCCTCGGGCGCAACCGGGAGATCGCCTGGAGAATGATGTCCCACCGGTTCGGCTGGCGTCCGAAGTACCAGTTCAGGTCGCTGAACAAGCTGTGGGACCGGGAGAGCGGCTGGAATGTCCACGCGTCCAATCCCTACTCGGGCGCATACGGCATCCCGCAGGCAGTGCCGGGCAGCAAGATGGCCACGGCCGGCCCGGACTGGGTGAACAGCGCCAGGACCCAGATCAGGTGGGGCCTGCGGTACATCAGGTCGCGCTACGGCAAGCCGCGCAGGGCCTGGGCGCACGAGTGCGCCTA
The DNA here is from genome assembly GCA_963720595.1 of uncultured Actinomycetota bacterium. GTDB lineage: Bacteria > Actinomycetota > Actinomycetes > Streptosporangiales > Streptosporangiaceae > Chersky-822. The sequence goes on from CAVRFY010000003.1 coordinate 1,596,902, forward strand.
CGGCTGGTACTAACAGCAGCCGCGGCCGGCCCCAGCGGCCGGCCAGCCACGAGGGTGGTCCGTCCGACGCAAGGCGGGCCACCCTCGGTGGACTCCAGGTATTCGCCGACGGCCACCGAGGGAAGCCGCTTTCGGTCAGCCGCGTTTAGATCACCGACCCACTAAGCTGCCGGTGCCCACCTGGATCCGCCGAAGGGACCTGTTTTGCCGTTCCTGCTGCCCGATGCCGACGTGATCTCGATCATCGACGCGCCGCCGACGCCGCTGGCGTCACCATCTCCTGGCGAGCAGTTCGTCGCGTTGTTGCACTACCAGGCTCATCCGCCGATCGAAATGCTGGCGAGGCCGAGGCTCAACCTGGCCGGGCTGCGGCTCGACCCTAACTTGCGCGGACGGCAGCGGACCAGGCGGTTCACCGGGCTGTCGGTACTGGAGATCGGAACGGCACCGAGCGGGCGCTCGCGTTGCCCGCCGATGCTCAGGTCAGCGTTCCGGCATGGGCGCCCGATGGCAGGCGGTTCGCGTTTACTGTCGACGAGCCGGACGGGATCGGGGTCTGGATCGGCGATGCGGCTGGCGAGGCGGATCCAGTTCAGGTTCCCGGACTGCGGGTCAGCGACGTGCTCGGGGCCGAGCCGCCTGGACTTGGCGGCACGGTCAGGTGGTCAAGGGACGGCCGCTCGCTGTTCGCGCTCGGCGCGCCCGCCGCGGCCGGGCCGACCGGGCAGGCGGCGCCCGAGCCGCGGGTCGAGGAGGTGGCGGGCAAGCGGTCGCAGATGGCGACCTTCACCGATCTGCTGGTCACCGTGGCCGACGAGGAGCGCTTCGAGTCGCTCGCCACTACGGTGCCGCTGCGGGTCGACCCGGTCACCGGCGCGGCCGTGCAACTCGGTCCGGCCGGCCTGTACCAGTACCTATCCGAGTCGCCCGACGGTCAGTACCTGCTCGTCTATCGGCTGCAACGGCCGTTCTCGTTCCGCGTGCCTTACCCGTACTTCGCCAGGCGCGCCGAGATTTGGACCGCGGCGGGCAAGCTGGTCACGGTCGTCGCCGACCTGCCGGTCAGCGACGAGGTACCCAGGATGGGCGTGCCGACCGGTCCGCGGCAGGTCTCCTGGGACGAGCGAGCGCCTGCCAGAATCCTGTGGACCGAGGCGCTCGACGGCGGCGACCCGGTTGCTCCGGCCGAGCACCGCGACGCGATCATGCGACTGGACGCGCCGTTCGGCGGCAAGCCCGAGCTTGCCTTCAAGGTCACCCATCGCTGCCTGGGCTGGGTCAACCTGGACGCGACTGGCCTCCTGCTGCTGACCGAGCGGGACAGGGACCGCAGGTGGCTGACGACCTGGCAGTGCGACCTGGCCGATCCTGGCCGGAACAAGGTCGTCTTCGATCTCGCCGAGGACGACGACTACGCCGATCCTGGTGCGCCCATGATGCGGCTGCATCCCGATGGCACCAGGACGATCCGGCAGGACGGGCCGGCCATCTACCTGCGCGGTGACGGCGCCACGCCGCAGGGGGAGCGGCCGTTCCTCGACCGCCGTGACCTGGAGACCGGCGAGACGGCCAGGCTCTTCTCCAGTCCTGCCGACGCGCACGAGACTGTGCTTTGCTTCGCCGACGGGGCCGCACAGCCAGGCAGTGATCTGGCACGAGAGCCCGGCCGAGCCGCCCAACCTGTGGGTCGCGCCGGTCGGCGGGCCTGGGGCACGACGCCGGCTGACCGGGTGGCCTGACCCGCACCCGCAGCTCACGGGCCTGAGCAAGCGGCTGATCGTGACCGAGCGCGGCGACGGCGTCCAGCTGTCCGGGATGCTGCACACCCCGCCAGGCTACGAGCCCGAGCGCGACGGCCCGCTGCCGCTCGTGCTCTGGGCGTACCCGTACGATTTCGGCAGCGCCGATACCGCCGGGCAGATACGCGGCAGCACGACCCGGTTCACCAGGCTGATGGCATCCGATCCGGCCTGGTTCGTGCTGCGCGGCTATGCAGTGCTGGCCAACGCCACGATGCCGGTGATCGGCGATCCGGAGACCAAGAACGACACCTACATCGAGCAGATCAGCGCGGCCGCGGCGGCCCACGTCAAGGCGCTCGACCGCGGCCGGCATCGCCGACCCGGCCAGGGTCGCCGTGGCCGGCCACAGCTACGGCGCGTTCATGACGGCGAACCTGCTCGCGCACACGGACCTGTTCGCGGCCGGCATCGCGCGCAGCGGTGCGTACAACCGGACGCTGACGCCGTTCGGCTTCCAGACGGAGCGGCGCAGCTTCTGGGAGGTGCCCGAGGTCTACGACCGGGTGTCTCCGTTGCGGTACGCGAACCAGATCAGCGCGCCGATCCTGCTCGTCCACGGCGCCGACGACGCCAACTCGGGCACGTTCCCCATCCAATCCGAACGGCTGTTCCAGGCGATCGGCGGAAACGGCGGGACCGCCAGGCTGGTGATCCTGCCGCTGGAGAGCCACGGCTACCTGGCGAGGGAATCGGTGCTGCACGTGCTGGCCGAGCAGTTCAGCTGGCTGGACCGCTGGCTCCGCCCGGCCGGCGCCGCCTGACGCCAGCGGCGGTACTGCAGACCGCGATCCGCCCGCGTCAGGTCGGCCAGACGTCGTGATAGGGCGTCCGCTTGCGCAGGTCGGCGGCGAGCATGCGACCGAGCTTGCGGGTCTCCCTGCGGTTGATCATGCCGCCCGCCGCGGCACCGGTCAGCAGCGGGCCAAGCGAGAACACGCTGCGACCTGCCCGCGCGGAGAGCCGACGCCGAAGCTGCCTGGCGAGCGGTGATCCCGGCCGCCAGCACCAGGCCGCCCGGTGCCAGCGCGACGCCGCGGCGCTGCGCCCAGGCCCCGACGTACGCCGTCATTCGGTTGGCCACACTGCCGGGCACGGACTGTCCGTAGACCTCGTGCAACTCGGCGACGAGCTTGATCTCGATGCCGACGACTGACGAGCGTCTCGGTCGCGATCTCCACTCCGGCAGCGGGCAGGAAAGGCAGCACCGCCCACGCTCCGACGGCTACGCCGACCGCGGCGGAGGCGCGGGAGGCGCCGTCGATCAGCGCCGTCGGCCAGCTCGTCTGGCGTGCGGCCGGGGAATTGACCGCGCAGCGTGCCGAGATCCCTGACCGGGATCCTGGGTGCCATGGCTAGTACCTGGCCGCTGAGCCACCGGCCGCCGGCCGAGACACCGCGCCCTGTGACGTGCGCGCCGCGTCGTGCGGCGCTACTCGAGCGCGGCGCCGATCCGGCGCTCGCCCCTAGCACGATCGGCCCGGCCGGCCAGCCGGCCGCGGATTCCGCGCAGCCGCAGCCCGCGGCGCTGCCGCTCCTGCCTGTCGGCGAGCTCAGTAGCCTGTTCGACGGTCTCGAGCGCCGCCTGCGTAACCTCGTCTGGCTGATTGCCCGTAGCCTCCATACCTCGGAGGTACCACACCAGACGGTCAGTATGCGAATTGCTGGCCAGCGGGTGCGTAGTCGAACATGCTCGGCCTTGCTGAACCAGACGCGCGATCTCGTGCTCGGCCTCCTCAGCGTTGCCCGAGGCATGCACGAGGTTGGCAACCGGTATGCCGTTCGCGTTGGCGTAGGCCCTGCTGACGTGTGCGAAGTCGCCGCGGATAGTTCCCGGCGCGGCCTGGTCAGGGTAGGTAGGGCCGACTAGCTTGCGCACACAGGGCACCGCGGCGACACCTTCGAGCACGACCGCGAGCACCGGGCCTGACTGCATGAAGCGCGACATCGAGTTGTAGACATCGGCGCCGAACCGCTCCTCCAAGTCGAAATAGTGCTGCCTGGTCAGCTCGGCGTCCATCCACACCATCTTGGCCGCGACGACCTTCAACAGCGCGTCCTCGAAGCGCGCGAGCACCCGGCCGGTCAGGCCGCGCGCCACCGCGTCCGGCTTGATCAGGACCAGCGTCCGCTGGATGGCGCTGTCGTCGGTCATTCTCGGTCCCTCCGCCGTTGCTGTCGCGGCAAAGCTTAGTAGCGGCCCGGCGGTGCGCGGACCGGGGGAGATGCCGTTCGCGGCACATCGGTTGGACTGGCATGAAACTCTCGGCGGCCGGTGCGCGTTGTGCCGATCATGCGGGGTAGGCCCCGCGTGGCGCACTGAATCCGCGGCAGGGTTGACCGGGTTGGAATGAAGGGCAGATGCGGAGAGCGGTATCGTCGGCCATCGCACCGAGTGGCCGCAGGGCGCATAAGGTGAGCGCCGCGGGAGTATCAAGGCCTGTCGCCGCTGGCGGGCCGTATCCCGGGATGGCCTGAATAACGGTCCTGGATGGCTAATTCTGGACGGCCGTCCTGAGCGGCTGGGTCCTGGCCGGGCTGGCCTGGGACGGCCGCAGCACAAGCGAACGCGAACGAGGAGGTCTGGGGTGGCTCGACCGGCACCACCCGCGTGGGATCAGCAGCGGATGCCGCGGCGGTCGCATCGGCGCCGGACGCGTCGGCGAGGACGCCTGGCGCTGCGGCTAGTCGCAGCGGCTCTGGTTATCTTCCTGCTGGTGACCGGCTGGTCGGTCGGCCATGCGCTGACCGTGCCCGGCGGCGGCACGGTTTCCGAGCGAGTCGCCGAGTGGGCGCGCAACCACTACCTGGGGCCGCTAGTCACGTTCGGTGAGTGGCTGACGTACACCAAGCCCAAGACGGGCGGCAATCCCAATATCTCGTTCACCAAGCTCGGCGGCCGGACCGTGCAGAAGAAGAAGCACTACCACGGGTTCGTGCCCATCATCCCGGCGAACATCGGCTCGCCAGCAGGCCGGCCGCTGGCTGGCGAGGGCGTCTGGAAGCTCGCCGTGTCGCGTCAAGGGCCATCCCGCCGTATTCAAGACCTACGTCCGGCAGAGCCGCACCTACTCCTCCTACTACGCCGGCGTCGTCTCGATGGACCAGCGACTGCTCAAATTCTCACTGCGGCCGGGGACCGAGGATCCCGGTTACGGTCACTGGGGCGCGCCGATGTACATCCCCCAGGGCGGCAGGCTCGGGCTGGTCGCGACCTTCAACAGCGGCTTCCGGGTCAGTTCCTCTGGCGGCGGCTTCTACCTGCACGGGCACTACGACGGCAGGCTGGTCAACGGGCGCGGCCTCAGAGGTCTACTACAAGAACGGCCGGATGGCGATCGGCACCTGGGGACGCGGCCCTCTGCACATGGGCCCTGACATCGCCGCGGTGCGCCAGAACCTGCGGCCGATCGTCGTCAACGGCCAGGTCCCCAAAGCCGTCGACCAGAATGTCCTGACCAGCTGGGGCGCGACGCTGGGCGGCGGCTACAACGTCTGGCGGTCCGGTGTTGGCATCACGCAGGGACGGGAAGAGGATTATCTTTGTCTATGGTCCGGCGCTGGATGTGCGAACACTCGCGAGCTTGCTCAAGCGCGCGGGCTGCGCGACGGCCATGGAACTTGATATCAATCCCGACTGGATGTCCTTCATGTACTATCTGGCGAAAAATCATCCGGCTAGCCCCGAAGCCAGTGAACCTGATGCCCAGCCAGATCCAGCCGGCCACCCGGTACTTCTCCATCTCCAACCGAGACTTCACGGCGGTCTTCTCTCGATGACAGTTCCCACGCCGGCGACTCAGGCTTACCGAGCCGCAGAACGGGGCACCCGCGCGCTTCGCCGGGTTCGCTCCGCTGGCTCCTGGCCGTCGTGCAGAGCACCAGGCCGCGGCAGTGGCCGAAGAACCTGCTGGTCTTCGCCGCTCCGCTGGCTGGTGACACGTTCGGGCGCGCGTTCGGATTCTGGTACGCCCTGATCGCGGCCGCCGCGTTCATCGCCGCATCGTCGGCCGTTTACCTGGTCAACGACGTGGTCGACGCCGAGCGGGATCGCGGCTCACCCGTACAAGAAGTTCCGGCCGGTGGCCGCCGGGCGGCTGCCTGTCGCGCACGCGGTCGCGCTGGCCGTCGGCCTGGTGATCGTCGCGCTCGGCGCCGGCCTGGTGATCGGCGAGCCGCTGCTCGCGGCCGCGGTGGCGGCCTACCTGCTGATCTCTTTCCTGTACTCCGCCAGGCTGAAGCACGTGCCCGTCGTCGAGCTTGGCTGCGTGGCATCGGGGTTCGTGCTCCGCGTCGTCGGCGGGGCCGCGGCGACCCACGTCCCGCCGTCCGGCTGGTTCCTGCTGGTCTGCAGCCTCGGCGCGCTGATGGTCGCGATCGCCAAGCGCTACACCGAGCTCACCGTGCTCGGCGCCGACGCGGCGGCGCACCGGCCGGCGATGCGCGGCTACTCCGCTCCCGTGCTCCGGCTCACCCAGCGCGTCGTGTCGGCCGTGATGGTCGTGTCCTACGTCCTGTGGGCTTACACCGAGCCGCTGCCCAGGATGCAGACGTGGCACCTGATCAGCTCGATCGCGCTGGCCGCGCGCGCTGGTCAGGTTCGACCGCCTGACCGCGCGGGCGACCAGCAAGCCGGTGGAGGACCTGATCGCGCGTGACCCGGTGATGGTGGCCTGCGAGGTCGCCTGGCTGGTGCTGTTCGCGATCGGCCTCTAGGCGCCGGGATCCGCGCCCTGCAGCACGAAGGAGCCGAAATGCTTGACAACCTTGGCAGGCCAGGCCGGGTGCTGCTGCTCGGCGGTACCAGCGAGATCGGGCTGGCGATCCTGGCAGCGCTGCGGCGCGCCGGCCGACACCGAGGTGCTGCTGGCGGGCCGCGACGAGCAGCGACTGGCGGCGGCTGGCAAGGAACTGCCCTACCGCGTGCACGACGATCAGTTTCGACGCGCTCGACGGCCGGCAGCCATCAGGCCGTCATCGACGAGGTCTTCGCCGGCGGCCCCGTCGACCTGGTGATCGCCGCGACCGGCGTGCTCACGCCGCAGGACGGAGGTCGACCGCGACCCCGTGCTCGCGCGCCCAGATGATCGAGACGAATTTCACCAGCCACGTCACCACGCTGCTCGCGGCCGCCGCCAGGATGCGCGCGCAGGGATACGGGCACCATCGTCGTGCTGTCCTCAGTGGCGGCGATCAGGCCGCGGAAGGCCAACTACGTCTACGGGGCGGCGAAGGCGGGGCTGGACGCCTTCGCCCGCGGCCTGACCGACGCGCTGGCCGGCACCGGCGTCCGGGTGCTGCTGGTCCGGCCGGGCTTCGTCACGGGCAGGATGACCGCGGGGATGAGCCCGGCGCCGCTGTCGTCCACGCCCGCGCAGGTCGGCGCGGCGGTCGCGGCGGCGCTGGATGGCAGCGCGTCGCTGGTGTGGATCCCGCGCGGCCTGGCGGCCGCCGCCGTGGTGCTGCGCCTGGTGCCGCAGGCCGTTGTGGCGCAGAATGCGCCGGTGACGCCGGATCCGCAAGACTCCCCGTGGCGTGTCTGATTCCGCTGAGTCTGTGGCGTTACCTGCCTATTGACCGGCGAATCGTCGTACTGTTGGGGTGCCGATACGTGACTAGCAGCGATGGGGCTGCCACGCGTTCATCAATCAGGCGGTCATGAGCAATCAGAGGTGCGAGGCGGCGGGCTCGGCAGCATCCTCCGCCGGCGTCACGCTGGCCGGTCTGGTCGGGATCACCGCCTGCGATTTCCGATTTCTTCAGCCCGCGGCCCGAGACCGGCTACGGGCTCGATGCCGGGCTCAGCGATCTCGTGCACCGGACGCGCCGGCGACCAGCAGGCGCTGACGGTCCTGGTCGGGCCGAGCGGATACGGCAAGACGCACCTGGCGGCCGCCGTCCTGCGCGGGGCGGCCAGGACCGGCAGGACCGACCTTCAGGTCTGGATCAACGCCTCGAGCCCGTCCGCCGTCGTGATGGGCTACGCCAGGGCGGCCGCCGACGTCGGCCTGACCGACCGCGGCGTCGCTGCCCGAGGCCGCCGCGGCGCGCTTCCTCGACTGGCTCGGCCGCACCGACCGGCAGCTGGCTGATCGTGCTCGACAACATGACGGACTCCGGCGGGCTGCGCGGGCTGTGGCCGGTCGGCATCAGCGGGCAGGCGTCGTCACCTGCCATCAGTCGGCCGACATGTCCGAGGTCTCCAAGCCTGGGTCCGCGGGTCTGCCGGATCGGCGAGTTCAGCCCGCGCGAGGCGCTGGCCTACCTGACCGCCCGGCTCTACGACGAGGCGGGCAAGCGAGTCGAGGCGGTCGACCTGGCCGGCGGATCTCGGCTACATGCCGCTGGCGCTCGCGCTCGCGACCACCACGATGGCCGGCACCGCGCTGGACTGCCGCCAGTACCGGATCAGGTTCGCCGGCCGCCGGCAGGAACTGCTCGGCCGGGCCGCCGGCGGCTCGGTGTCGCCGGCCGAGGTGGCCTGGTCGCTGGCGATCGACCGGGCCGACCAGTACCCGCCGCCGGGCCTGGCCAGGCCGCTGCTCGCGCTGGCGCGCTGCTCGATCCGGCGGGCGTGCCTGTCCAGGTCGCCGGCGAGCCGGCGCGACCTGCGGCTACCTGTCCAGGCACGGCCGCGGCACGCCGGTCGACGCGCGCGAGGTCATGGCCGCGCTCGGCGGCCTGGCGCAGTCCGGGCTGGTCGTCGATCGACCGGTCGGCCAGCGCCGGGCTGATCGCCGATCCACCCGGTCGTCCAGGAAACGGTGCGCAGGCTGGTGCCCGCCAGCCGTGCTCGACGACGCCGCGCGGTCCGCCGCCGACGCCATCGAGGAGGTCTGGCCGCAACTGGACGCCGACCCGCTGCTCGAGCAGGCGCTGCGCGGCTGCGCGGGCTGGCTCGGCGGGATCGCCGGCGACCTGCTCTGGCTGCCCGAGCCGCATCCGGTGCTGATCAAGGCGGGGCAGAGCCTGAACGACGGCCGGCCTGGCCGGCGCCGCGGTCGTCGTACTGGAAGTCGATGCTGGCGGCGAGCGGACGCGCGCTCGGCGTCCGAGCATCCGCAGGACGCTGGAGATCCGCGACCTGCTTGCCGGCGCGTTCGAGTCGGCCGGCCGGCTGGACGAGGCCAGGGAACTGATCCTGGTCAGCCTGGCCGAGCGGGAGCAGGTGCAGGGTCCCGACCACCCCGATGCCCTGACCACCAGGACCGAACCTGGCCAGGATCTACCGGCGACCGGCGAACATGTTCGATCACGGCGATCGACATGTACGCGCGGGTGCTGGCCGACCGCGAGTGGGTGCTCGGGCCCGAGCACGCCGGACACCCTCGGCGTGCGCAGCCAGCTCGCCAGCACCTACCTGGCGGCCGGCCAGGCCGATCAGGCGATCGCGCTGTACCAGCGCAACGTGGCCGACTGGGAGCAGGCGCACGGGCCCGAGCACCCTGACGTGCTCGCCGAGTACATGAACCTCGGCCGCGCCTACCAGGTCGCCAATCGGCTCGACGATGCGATCGCGATCTTCAGCCGGGTGCGCAAGATCAGGGAGAGCAGCCTCGGCCAGGATCATCCCGGAGACCGTCGCGGCGGCCAGCCAGCTCGCGCTACGCGTACCGGACGGCCGGGCGGCTGAAGGAGGCGATCTCGCTCTGACCGCCAGGTCGCTGGCCAGCCGCGAGGTCGGTGCTCGGCGCCGATCATCCCGACACCCTGGCAGCCAGTCGAACCTGGCCTCGTGCTATCACGCCGCGCACCGGATGAAGGACGCCATCCCGCTGTACGAGCGCATGCTCGCCGACCGGGAGCGCATCCAGGGCCCTGATCACCGCGACACGCTCACCGCGCGCGGCAACCTGGCCGGGGCATACCACTCGGCCGGCCGGCTGGCGGACGCGCTGCCGGTCTACGAGCGGGCGGTCGCGGACTTCGAGCGAGTGCTCGGTCCTGACCATCCCGACACGCTGACCTCGCGCGGAAATCTGGCGCACGCCTACTACATGGCGCGGCGGCAAAGCGACTGCGATCAAGCTATTCGAGAGGACCATCGCCGACAGCGAACGGGCGCTCGGGCTCGATCACCCGCTTACCAAGACAATCAGCGACAATCTCCGTACTATAACGCGGTTATGCATATCCGAAAGCGCCGCGGCATCGGTATAAGGCCAGGCCAGAAGCCGTGCGCCGTTCGCGGAAACGCTTGCTGCTTAGCACTTCCAGCCGCGATGCCGAGTGCTCGGAAAGGTAATCTCTTTACTAAGCCATTGGCTTTTTATTAATGCACTTGCAGCATTGGCGCCACGGCCGACGGGCATGATCATTTTCGGCCGGACAGGGCGCCCGACCGGCGCCCCGAGCCGCGCCGGCGACCCGTCAGGCAAGGAGGCGTTCGCTGTGAGCACCACAGGCTCGACCCTCACCCGAACCCAGCAGGCTCCGGTCGGAGCCCAGCAAATGCACATCGCGATGGTGGCGCCGCCGTACTTCAGCGTTCCGCCCTCGGCATACGGCGGGATCGAGACCGTGGTCGCCGATCTGGTCGACGCACTGGTCGCCCGAGGGCACAAGGTGACGCTCATTGGCGCAGGCAAGCCACGCGACCAGGGCGCAGCGATTCCTCACCACATTCAAGGACGGCCCGGCGAGCCAGCTCGGCGAGGTGATGCCCGAGATCGTGCACGCCGCCAAGGTCGCGACGCTCCTCGACGCGCTTGACGTCGACGTGATCCACGACCACACGCAGGCCGGCCCGCTGATGGCCAGGGGGCGGCTTACGCCGACCGTGGTGACCGCGCACGGCCCGGTGCACGGCGACGCCGGCGACGTTCTACCGCGCGCTCGGCGACACCGTCCAGCTCATCGCGATCTCCGATGCGCAGCGGTCGAGCGCGCCCGACCTCGCGTGGTCGGCGACGGTGCACAACGCGATCCGCGCGGAGACGTTCCCGTTCCGCGCCGAGAAGGACGACTACGCGATGTTCCTCGGGCGGTTCCATCCCGCACAAGGCCCCGCACCTCGCCATCGACGCGGCCAGGGCGGCCGGGCTGCCGATCGTGCTGGCCGGCAAGTGCTCAGAGCCGATCGAGCGCGCGTACTTCTCGCGCGAGATCGAGCCGAGGATCGGCACGCGACGTCACGATCTTCGGCGTCGCCGACGCGATGGCCAAGCGCAAGCTGCTGGCCCACGGCGGCCTGCATGATCTTCCCGATCTGCTGGGAGGAGCCGTTCGGCCTGGTCGTCATCGAGGCGATGGTGTGCGGCACACCCGTGGTCGCGCTCCGCAGGGGCGCCGTTCCTGAGCTGATCGTGCACGGCCAGACCGGCATCATCGTCGACGAGCCCGACGACCTTGCCGGCGGCATCGCGCGGGCGCGCCGGCTCGATCCAGCGGTCTGCCGCAAGCACGTCGAGGCGAACTTCACCGTCGAGGTCATGGCGGAGGGCTACGAGGCGGTCTACCGGCGCGTGCTGTCGATGGCGCCCGAGCCCTGGCTGAGCGGCGCGGATCAGGCTCCGATCATCCGCTAGCCGCAACTCCTGGCCAGGGCCGTCAGCTGGCCCGGGCTATGCGGGCGCTAGGGTGGCGAGGTGGCGGCCCGCGGTACCCGAGCGACTCAGGAGCTCGCCAGGCTGGGAATCGCGCACTCGGTGCACCAGTACAGCCAATCGGGATCGGCGCTGTACGGCACGCGAGGCCGCGGCAGCGCTCGGGGCTGCCGCCAGCGCAGGTGTTCAAGACTCTCATCGCCAGCGTGGACGGCAGCCTGGCGGTCGCCGTGGTCCCCGTCGCCGCCCAGCTGAACCTCAAGGCGCTCGCCGACGCCGCTCGGCGGCAAGCAGGCGGAGATGGCCGACCAGAGGCGGCCGAGCGGGCGACCGGCTACGTGACCGGCGGGATCTCGCCGATCGGGCAGCGCAGGCGGCTGCCCGTCGTCATCGACTCGTCAGCGCGCTGGCTGGCCCGCCGTCTACTGCAGCGCAGGCCAGCGCGGCCTCGAAATCGAGCTAGCGCCCGCCGACCTGGTCCGCGTGACCGACGCGAAGGTCGCCCGATCATCGCTGCTGATCCCCCAGGGCGTTCGAGCCTCAGGAAACGCCGGAAGCACGGCGCTGACTCGAGAGCTTCAGCTGCGGCGCCGGCTGAATCCCGACCGGAAGCCGGCGGGTGACGGCGAGGGAGGCGACCCCGGCGACCGCGGTGAGGGCGAAGGCGGCCCCGAGCCCGGCCGCGAGCGACCAGCCGAACCGCACCGCCGCGCTGATCGCCGCGCCGCCGATGCCGATGCCCAGCGCGCCGCCGAGCACGTCGGCCAGGTTCAGCGAGGCGGAAGCCCAGCCTTGCCGGCCAGGCGGCGCCTCGGCGAGCATCAGCAGCGTCGTCGGTGCGTAGCCAGGCCCATGCCGAGGCCCGCGACCGTCCACGCCACGATCCCGACGGCGACCGCAACGCCGCTGTCCAGCATCGCGCTCAGCCCGCCGATGCCCGCACAGGATGATCACCAGGCCGATCCTGACCAGCCGCCTGCCCTCCCAGCGGGCGTTCATCCTCGCCTGGAACCAGGCCCCCGCGGTCCAGGCCAGCGTCGCTGCCGGTGACCGCGACGCCGGCCAGCGACGGCGACTGCGGTGCCGCAGGATCGTGATCGCGAGCGTGACGAAAGCGTCGGCGCCGAAGAAGCAGAACGTCAGCAGCCCGCGGCTGAGGATCGTGGCGGGCAGCCCGTACCTGGCCGACAGCGTCCCGGCAGGCAGCAGCCGGCGAAGCACGGCGAAGGCCGAGCGCCAGCCCGCCGCGACCATCAGACAGCCCGCGACGACGTGCCCGCGACGACGGTTCCCGCGACGCTCGAGCCCGCCCGCACCGCACCGCCCGTGCCTGCCCGCACCGCACCGCCCACCGGTCCGCCGGCGCTCGCCGACCCGACCGCCAGCGTGAGCCCGCCGAGCACCAGCCCCGCGCCGCCGCCACCCCGACACCGTCGATCAGCCGGTGCGGCTGATCGGCAGGCTCGGCCGGTGCGGCCCAGCCGCACCAGCGCGGGAATCGCGACGCGGCCCGGTCAGCGCGATGAACGGCAGCAGCCCGAGGAAGACCCACCGCCAGCCGAAGTAGCCTGGCCACCTCGGCGCTGAGGGCGGGCCCGGCCAGGCCAGGAGCGACCCAGGCCGTCGACAGCACGGCCATCATCCGCGCCCGCAGGCGTCGGGCAGGCTGCGGCCGATCGCCACGTAGGCCACCGCGGGCACCGCCCCGGCGCCGAGCCCCTGCAGCGCGCGCCCGGCGATCAGCACGGGCATCGAGGGAGCCAGGCCCGCGATCGTCAGCCCGGCAGCGAACACCACGATCCCGGCCACGTAGGGAATGGCGGGCCCGTGCCGGTCGGCGGCCCGGCCGGCCGCGACGATGCCGACCATGGTGCCGAGCAGGAACGCGCTGAACACGAAGCCGTACAGGCTCAGCCCGTTCAGGTCCCTGGCGACCAGCGGCATCACCGTGACGACCGCGAGCGCCTCCGCGGCAGCGAACGTGATCGTCGCCGTGAGCCCGATGGTCAGTGCCCGCCGGTCCGCTGCCCAGAGTCCGTCCGCCATCGCCCCCACAATCTGCCCGCCCTGCACCCCGATCTGCCCGCCGAGCTCCGCCAGCTGCCCGCCGTGCTCTCCGCACGCGTCCGACAGCTTAAGAGCTCAGGTGCGCTTGAAGTCAAAGCGGCCGCGGCCGCGGCCGGGCCGGGACCGGCCGGCCCGCCGCGGCCGGGGCGGGCCGGGCGGCGCGGTGGCGGAGCGCGGGCTCAGGCGATCTTGACGGGCAGCGACGTGGAGAGCGCGCGGCCCTTCGCGTCGAGCGCCTGCACCGCGAAGTACGGCCCCTTGCTCCGCACGGCGATGGCGGTCTCGAAGCCCTACTTGGGTGCGCTGCCGATCCGCGCCAGCGAGGTCTGCGCCCCGCCGGCCAGCACGGTCCAGGATGCGACCTCGGTGGCGCCGTTCCAGCTCGCGTACACCGTGGCGCCGCCTGCCCGCGGTGCCTGGCCGCGACCGCGGGCAGGTCGGCGGGATGGCCCTCCCAGTCGCCGATGAACGACCGGTAGGTCGGGTCGCCCTTGAGTGAGCCGCCCGTCGAGCAGGAGCTTGCCGTCGGGCGGCGAACTCGGAGAAGTACGGGTTGGTGCCCCATCCGACGAACATGCCGCCGCCCGGCAGCATCTGCGCGTTTCCCATCGCCTTGGCGAGCACGAGCTGGCTCGGGGTGCGTGAACTGCTTGCGCAGCGTGACCAGCATCCGGTCGTAGTCGACGTTGAGGATGAGGGCGCGTGACTCCTTCTCGTTCTTGGCGCAAGACGCCGTCATATCCGTCGTCGAAGACGGTCAGCGTGTCGGGTCCGTGCAGCCTGGTGTCGTGCTGCCAGTAGAACTCGCTGCCCGGGCCCATCGTGAAGTCGGTCTTCTTGCCGTTCAGCCGCCAGACGATCTTGCCCGTCTTCCGGCTGACCTTGTACATGCACCAGGTATTGCGCGCGCCGATCAGCAGGTCGCCGTCGCCGGCGTCTTCGATCGTGTTGATGTGGAAGTAGTCGTACGGCAGCGTATTGGTCCCGTGCCCGCCCTGGACCGGGAGGTACGTCTCGTCGAAGCCCACGTGATCCAGGCTGTCCCACTCGAACAGCAGCTTGCCCGTCGCGATATCGATCTCCTGGGCCACCCCCGACAGCAGCCAGCCCTTCTTCTTGCCGCCCAGCTTGGACAGGTCATATGGCTGCTTGTGGAACGCCGAGACGAGCGCGGTGCCCTGCGGGGTGATGTTGAACTCATGCTCGTCCACCATCAGCCCGTTGTGGGCATGGATGCGTGTTGGTGACCTGGTAGGAGTCGTCGGCGATGATCGCCACGCCCTCGCCGTAGCCGCCGAGTACGACCCGTCCCTGGAACCAGGTCAGCACCGGCTTGCCGTGGTAGATCTGGCGCTGGAAGTCCATCTTGGTCTGGTCCGTGTCCGGGCAGAACCAGACCAGTTCGCCGGTCGTGTCCATGATCATGGCGCCGCCCTGGCCTGGCCCGGAGTTGGCGAGCCCGAGGAACAGGTACTGCAGCCCATGATCGGGAGTCGACGTGGGTCAGCGTCACCTTCGGCGGCGTCAGGTCAGGCCGGGACACGAAATGCTGCAGGCGCGGATCCGGCCGGTGACTCTTGCGGCGTGGCGTTGCTTGTCAGTGCAGCCGACCAGGCCGAGGCCGGCGGCTGGCGGCGGCGGCCGTGCCCGTCCGCTGCAGCAGTTGCCGCCGCGTCAAGCTTTCATTCATCGGGTACCTCGTCGGGAAGGATCTGCGAGCGTTGCGAACTCGGCTGAGAGCAGTGATTCTAGGCCAGAAGCCGACGATATCCGGCCTAGAACACCCGGATGGCAGCCCACGAACCGGACGCCGCGCTGGCCTGTATACCCCGCTGCACACCCGGTTGCTCAGCGGATCCTGACCGGCGCCGATTTAGCCAGCGCTTGCCCTTCGCGTCGTGTGCCTGAACTGCGAAGTACGGCCCGCTGTTGCGCACCGCGATGGCGGTCTCGAATCCGTTCTGTGGTTGCCGACCCGATCTGGTGCAAGGCGCTCGACCGCGACCTGCCGGCGAAGACGCGCCAGGACTTGACCGTTGGTGGCGCCGTTCCAGCTCGCGTAGACGACCGTCGCCGCCGCCCGACCTGTGCCGCGCGGCGGCGGCCGGCAGCTCCGGCGGGGTCGGGATTGCCCGACCAGTCCTGGGTGAACGCACGGTAGGAGGGTCGCCCACTGATGATGTCGCCGTCGAGCAGCAACCTGCCGTCGGCGGAGAACTCCGAGAAGTGCGGCTGGGTGCCCCAGCCGACGAACATCCGTGCCCGTCTCGGAGCAGCTGCGCGCTGCCCATCGCGCCGGACTGGTACGGCGAGCGGGTGGATGTAGGCCTTCTTCAGCGACACCTGCATGTGGTCTCGTCGACGTCGAGCAGGAGCGCACTGCGAGTGCTGTTCCCTCGGCTTAGCGCCGTTGTCGAAGATCGTCATGCGGTTATGCGGCTCAGGCACGGACGTGGTGCTGCCAGTGGAACGCGCTCCGCGGAGCCCATCGTTGAAATCGGACTTCTTGCCGTTCAGCTGCCAGACGATGTGCCCGGTCGTTGCGCTTGACCCGGTAGACGGCCAAGGTGTTCCGCCCGGAGATGAGCAGGTCGCTGGCGGGGTTGCCCGCCTCGACGTCGGCGAGAACGAGTTGATGTGGAAGTAGTTGTAGGGCGAGGCTCGGTGCCATGGCCGCCGTCGCCGAGGGCGAGGTGCTGGTGGGTCTCGGCCAGCGGCACGTGCGGGTGCTCGGCGCCAGCTGTCCCACTCCCACAGCAGGTTGCCCGGTCGCGATGTCGATCTCCTGGAGCGACGCCGGAGATCGATATAGCCGTTGGCCGGGCCGTGGAATGCGCGCAGGTCGACGCTCGCGTGCGTGCGGTAGATCGTGATCAGCGCTGTGCCCTGCGGGGTCACGTACGAAGTCGTGGAAGTCCGCGAGCTGGGTGCCGTGGGCCTTGATGACGTGCTTGATCTTGTACGAGGAGTCGGCGATCACCAGCTCGCCCTTACCGTAGCCCTGCACGACCACGCCCTGGAACCAGGTCAGCACCGGCTCGCCCTTGAAGGTCTGGACGTTGAAGTTCATCCGGCGGTGGGCCGCTGTGTTCGGCCCGAACCAGACGAAATGGCCGCGTGGGTCCATGATGTACGACCCGCCGTGCCCGGGTCCCGAGTACGGCGCGTTGAGGAAGATGTAGCGCGGGTCGCGCCCGAGGCCGAACTGGCGGATGCGTGACGTGCGGCGGGGTCAGGTCGGGCCGGGACTCGAACGGCGGCCCGGGCCGAGTAGGCCGCGACCTGCCTCGCGTTCGTCGGGCCGCTCGTCGGCGGGTTGTTCGAGCCGAAGTCCAAGGCGGTGCAGCCGCTCGCCGCGAGGCCCGCGGCGCCCGCTGCCGCTCCGGTCAGCCCGAACAGGCGCCTGCGGGTCAAGTCGTCAGTCATGGGCCGAGCCTCCGGGTCGGGATTGACACGCACACTGCTCTCCGGGGGTCAATTGTGTCGCATGGGTGCGGTGCAGGGCGGACGAACGGTCATCCTAGCCGCTGCCCGCGCGTGCCTTGGCGCCGATCGGCGTCCCGGGCGCGTGACAGGGCAGGCCCGCCCGGAATCGCGCAGATCAACAGGGCAGGCGCGTCCGGAATCGCGCAGATCACGAGGGCAGGCAGACGGCGCCCCGGTCGGCGCCGGAGACCAGCGCGGCGTACTTGGCCAGCGCTCCGGTGGTGTAGTTCGGGGGCGGCCGCTTCCAGCCCGCCCGCCGCCGGTCGAGCTCGGCTTCGTCGACCAGCAGGTCCAGCCGCCGCTGCCGGCACGTCGAGCGCGATCCGGTCGCCGTCGGCGACGAGCGCGATCGGGCCGCCGTCGAACGCCTCCGGCGCGGTGTGCGCGATGCACGCGCCGAACGTCGCGCCGGAGAACCGGCCGTCGGTGACGAGCACGACGTCCTTGCCCAGGCCCGCACCCTTGATCGCCGCGGTCACCGCGAGCATCTCCCGCATGCCAGGCCCGCCCTTCGGGCCCTCGTTACGGATCACCACGACGTCGCCCTTGGCGACCTTGCCGCCGGTGATCGCGGCGAAGCAGTCCTCCTCGCGCTCGAACACCCGCGCCGGGCCCTCGAACCGCAGCGTCTCCAGGCCTGGCACCTTCACCACGGCGCCGTCGGGCGCCAGGCTGCCGCGCAGCACCGCGAGCCCGCCCTCGCGGCTGCAGCGGGTCGCTGACCGGCCGCACGACCTTGCCGTCTGGCCGCGGCGGCGTCCGCGACGTTCTCGGCCAGCGTCTTGCCGTTGACCGTGATCGCGCTGCCGTCGACGAGCCCGGCGTCGAGCAGTTCACGCAGCACCACGGGCAGCCCGCCGACCTGGTCAAGGTCGCTCATCACGAACCGGCCGGCCGGGCGCATCGACGCGATCAGCGGCGTGCGCCTGCTGATCGTGTCGAAGTCGTCGAGGGTGAGCTCGACCTGAGCCTCGGCGGCGATCGCGAGCAGGTGCAGGACCGCGTTCGTCGAACCCGGCGGTGGCCATCACGACCGCGGCCGCGTTCAGGAACGCGGTCCTGGTCATGATGTCCCGCGGCCGCAGCCCGGCGGCCAGCGCCTGGACGGCGATCTCGCCGGTCGCCCGCGCCAGCGCCGTCCGCTCGGCACTGACCGCCGGCGGCGACGCGGCGCCCGGGCAGCGCCATCCCGAGCGCCTCCGCGCAGGCCGACATCGTGTTCGCCGTGTACATGCCGGCGCACGACCCGGCGCCAGGGCAGGCGGCCCGCTCGACCGCGAGCAGGTCGGCGTCGGACATCTGCCCTGCGGCCTGCGCGCCGACGGCCTCGAACACGTCCTGGATGGTCAGCGTCCGGCCGAGCGCGTGCCCTGGCAGGATCGTGCCGCCGTACAGGAACGCGGCGGGCACGTTCAGCCTGGCGCACGCCATCAGCATGCCGGGCAGGGACTTGTCGCAGCCCGCGATCGCGACCAGCGCGTCGAACCGCTCGGCGTGCACCATCAGCTCGACCGAGTCGGCGATCACCTCCCGGCTCACCAGGGACGCCTTCATCCCCTCGTGACCCATCGCGATCCCGTCGGACACCGCGATGGTGCCGAACTCGATCGGGACCGCGCCGGCCTGTCCGACGCCCTCCTTGGCCGCGCGCGGCCAGGCCGTTCAGGTGCAGGTTGCAGGGGGTGACCTCGTTCCACGACGAGGCGACGGCGACCTGCGGCAGCTTCAGGTCGTCCTCGCTCAGCCCGACCGCGCGCAACATCGCGCGCTGCGGAGCCCTGGCCGGTCCGGTGGTCAGCGGGCCGCTGCGCGGCCGTGGCAGATTGGTCATGTTGTCAAAGCCCTTCTTGCGATAACGAATCGTTCGGGGCCCGTCGCCGCAGCCGCGCCGGTCCGGGCCCGTGGTCAGTGCGTTCGTCAGGCTCCGGCTGGCACGAGCGCCTCGGCACCGGCTCTGAGCAGGCCGTAGCTGATTCCGTCGGCCAGAGCCTCCCAGGACGCGGTGACGATGTCGTCGGACACGCCGACCGTGGTCCACTCGCCCTCGTGGTCGGCCGAGGTGAGCATGACCCGGGTGACCGCGCTGGTCGCGGCCCGGCCGTCGAGGATGCGCACCTTGTAGTCGACCAGGTGGATGTCGGCCAGCTCGGGATACAGCTCGGCCAGCGCCTTGCGCAGCGCCTGGTCGAGCGCGTGCACCGGCCCCACGCCCTCGCCGACCGCGACGACTCGCTGCTCGCCGAGCACCAGCCGGACGATCGCCTCGCTGCGATCGGTGCTGGCCGACTTCTCGATCACCACCCGGTACCCCTCGAGTTCGAACCAGGCGGGCGCCTGACCCGCCACCCGCCTGCACCAGCAGCTCGAACGAGGCATCGGCCGCCTCGAACGCGTAGCCGCGGTGCTCGGCCGCCTTGATCTCGTCGAGCACCGCGGTGGCGAGCGCGGGATCGCTGGTCAGGTCGAGCCCGAGTCTCGGCGGCCTTGACCAGCACGTTGCTCCGTCCGGCCAGCTCGCTGACCAGCACGTGCTGCCGGTTGCCGACCCGTGGCTGGATCGACGTGGCTGTAGGCGTCGGGCCGCCTGCGCGATCGCGGACGCGTGCAGCCCGGCCTTGGTGGCGAATGCCGATGAGCCGACGTACGGCTGCCTGGCATCGAACGGCAGGTTCGCGAGCTCGGCGATCTCGCGGGCCGTCGCCGCGAGCGCGCCGAGCCTGCCCGGCGGCAGCAGCTCGTGCTCCCGTTTCAGCTCCAGGCCGGCGATCACCGCGAACAGGTCAGCGTTGCCGCACCGCTCCCCGTACCCGTTGGCCGCGCCCTGCACGTGCGTCGCGCCCTCGCCGACCGCGACCAGCGAGTTCGCCACCGCGCAGGCCGAGTCGTTGTGGCAGTGCACCCCGACCCGCAGGTCAGGGAACAGCCCGAGCACTTCGCGCACGATCGCGGACGATGTCGTCAGGCAGCGTCCCGCCGTTGGTGTCGCAGAGCGCCAGCGTGTCGGCACCGGCCGCGCTGGCCGCTGCTGACAGCACCTCGAGCGCATAGCTGCGGTCAGCTGCGTGCCCGTCGAAGAAGTGCTCGGCGTCGAAGACGGCCCGGCGGCCCTCGCTGCACGAAGTACCGCACCGAGTCGGCGACCATCGCGAGGTTCTCCTCGCGCGTCGTCCGCAGCGCCTCGTCCACGTGCAGCGTCCATGCCTTGCCGACCAGGGTCACGATCGGCGTGTTCGCGACCAGCAGCGTCTCCAGGTCGGCATCGCCGTCGGCCGACCGGTTCGGCCGCCGGGTCGCTCCGAACGCGGCGAGCTTGGCGTTCCGCCACGGGAGCTCCCCGGCCCTGGCGAAGAACTCCTTGTCCTTCGGATTCGAGCCTGGCCACCCGCCCTCGACGACGTCAACTCCGAGCTCGTCGAGCGCCGCCGCGACCCGCAGCTTGTCCTCCACCGTCAGGTCAAGCCCGACCTGCTGCGACCCGTCCCGAGCGTGGTGTCGTAGATCTCGACGAAGGCGTTCACGGTCCGACCTCCGTAGCGGCGAGCTGTTCGGTCAGAGCATCGGCCCAGGCCTGGGTGGTCGGCTGACCGCCTGCCGCCAGAACCGCGTCGACGGCCGCCTCGAGTTCGGCCGCCGCTTCGGGCTCGCCTAGGTGGTCGAGCATCAGGGCGGCGGACAGGGCGGCGCCTGCCGGGTTGGCCTTGCCGGTGCCGACGATGTCCGGGGCCGAGCCGTGCACGGGCTCGAACATGGAGGGGCCGGTCTTGTCGGGGTTGAGGTTGCCGCTCGCGGACAGGCCAAGGCCGCCGGTCAGGGCCGCCGCGAGGTCGGTGAGGATGTCGCCGAACAGGTTGTCGGTGACGATCACGTCGAACCGGCCAGGGTCGCTGACCATATACAGGCAAGCCGCGTCGACGTGGGCGTAGTCGAGCTGAACCCCCATCTGCGCCGCGACCTCGTCGGGCGACCCGCATCCACAGGCTGCCGGCGTTGACGAGCACGTTGGTCTTGTGGACGAGGGTGAGCTTGCCGCTCCGGCGCTTGGCGAGGCCCGGCGGCGTACCGCACGCAGCGCTCGACGCCCGCACGGGTGTTGAGCGATTCCTCGGTCGCCACCTCGAAGGGGCTGCCCTGGTGCGCGATGCCGCCAGCGCCGGCGTACAGGCCCTCGGTGTTCTCGCGGACCACGACGAAATCGAGGTCGGCGGCGCCTGCCGCGGCGACGCCCGGCCGCTGCCTCGCCGGGCGCAGGTTGACGTAGAGGTCGAGATCGAACCTGAGCCGCAGCAGCAGCCCGCGCTCCAGCACGCCAGGCGGAACCGACGGGCTGCCGACCGCGCCGAGCAGGATCGCGTCGGTCGTGCGCAGGTCCTCGAGCGCCTCGTCGGCAGCACCTCGCCGGTGCGAAGGTAGTGCTCGGAGCCGAGCGGGCAGTGCCGCCAGCCGACGCTGAAGCCGTGCCGCTTGCCAGCCTGGTCGACGAGGTCCCTGCGCGACCGCCGTGACCTCGGGGCCGATGCCGTCGCCGGGCAGGTGCGCGACGGCGTAGGAGCGTACGTGGGCCTCCATCAGGGGTTCTCCTCATGATCGGTGTCAGCGTCGAGCCAGCTCATCATCCGGCGCAGCGGGCGGCCGGTGCTGCTCGATCAGGCTGGTCCCCCGCCTCGCGCCGCAGCCGCTCGAAGTTCGGCCGCCCGGCGTCGTCCTCGGCGATCCACTCCCTGGCGAACTCGCCGGACTGGATGTCGGCCAGGATCTTGGCCATCGCCTGCTTCGTGGGCTCGGCGATGACCTCGGGCCCCTGGTCAGGTCGCCGTACTCGGCGGTGTCGCTGACCGAGTAGCACATCCACGTCTCCCCGCCCGCCTGCATCAGGTCGACGATCAGCTTGAGCTCGTGCAGGCACTCGAAGTAGGCGACCTCCGGCTGGTAGCCGGCCGCGACCAGGGTCTCGAACCCCGCGTTGACCAGCGCGGTGACGCCGCCGCAGAGCACGGCCTGCTCACCGAACAGGTCGCTCTCGGTCTCCTCCTTGAAGGTCGTGACCAGCGCGCCGGCCTTCGTCCCGCCGATCGCCTTGGCGTAGGACTTGACCAGGTCCCACGCCTTGCCCGTGGCATCCTGCGCGACCGCCACGAGCACCGGCGTCCCCTGCCCGGCCTCGTACTGCCAGCGCACCGTGTGCCCGGGCGCCTTCGGCGCCACCATCGCCACATCCACATCGGCCGGCGGCGTCGATGTACCCGAAGTGGATGTTGAACCCGTGCGCGAAGAACAGCGCGTCCCCGGCCTTGAGGTTCGGCCCGATCGCCTCGGCGTACAGCTTCCGCTGCCCCGTGTCCGGCGTCAGCACCATCACCAGGTCCGCCCACGCGCACACCTGCTGCGGGCGTCCCGACGGTCAGCCCGGCCTCCTCGGCCTTGCACGCGCGACTTGGACCCCTCAGGCAGCCCCACCCGCACATCGCACCCCGAGTCCCGCAGGCTCAGCGCATGCGCATGCCCCTGCGACCCATACCCGAGCACCGCGATCTTCCGCCCCTGCACCAGCCCGAGATCAGCCTCATCGTCGTAATACACCGTCGCCATCGAAAGTCCTTTTTCAGTCGTTGATGAGGGCGTCTGGTCGCAGACCGCCAGCGCTGGCCGGTCTTCGTCGGTAATCGTCTGAGCTGCCGCGACCGATGGCGATCAGCCCGGTCCGCACCAGCTCGCACGTCCCATGCGGCTCGAGCTGCCCGAGCAGCGAGTCGAGCCGCCCAGGCGAGCACACCGCCTCGAGCACGATCGTCTCCGGCTCGAGGTCGACGACATTGGCGCGGAATGCCGCCGCCACGTCGAGCAGCTCGGCCCGCAGCTGCGGCCGGACGGCGACCTTGATCAGCGCCAGCTCCCGCTCGACGGCCTCGTCCTCGTGCAGTTCCACCACCTTGAGCACCCTGATCGAGCTTCTCGAGCTGCTTGCGCACCTGGTCGACCGGCGTGGTCTCGCCGTCGACGACGATCGTCATCCGGCTGACCCGCTCGTCGCTGGTCGGGCCGACCGACAGCGAGGTGATATTGAACGCCCGCCGCGAGAACAGCGCGGCGACGTGCGCGAGCACGCCTGGCTTGTTCTCGACCAGGACCGAGAGCGTGTGCGTGGTCATGTCGCGATCACTTCCTTGCGGGCCGCGGCCTGCTGCTCGGCCGCGCTGAACTCGGGGCCGAGCACGATGTCGTCGTTGGCGTGGCCGGCCGGCACCATCGGGAAGACCCCCTCGGCGTCGTGGGTGCGGAAGTCCACGACCGTCGGGCACGTCGGTGATCGCCAGCGCCTTCTCCAGCACGGCGTCGACGTCGCCCGCCGCCTCGCAGCGCAGGCCGGCGCAGCCGTAGGCCTCGGCGAGCTTGACGTAGTCCGGGATCGTCGCGTGCCGAGGTGCACCTCGGAGTAGCGCTCGTCGTAGAACAGCTCCTGCCACTGCCTGACCATGCCGAGGAAGCCGTTGTTGAAGATCAGCACCTTGATCGGCAGGCCCTCGATCGCGCAGGTCGCGAGCTCCTGCGCGGTCATCTGGAAGCAGCCGTCGCCGTCGATCGCCACGACCAGCTCGCCTGGCCTGCCGATCTGCGCGCCCATGGCGGCCGGGACCGCGAAGCCCATCGTGCCGGCGCCGCCCGAGTTGATCCAGCTGCGCGGCTTGGTGAAGGCGTAGTGCTGGGACGCGTGCATCTGATGCTGGCCGACGCCGGCCACCACGATCGCGTCGCCGCCGGTCATCGCCGACAGCCGCTCGACCACATGCTGCGGCTTCAGCGGGCCGTCGCTGTCCTGGGTGTAGCGCAGCGGGTAGCTGCGCTTCCAGCCCGCGGTGGTGGCGACCCAGTCGGCGGTGTCGGTCGGCCCTTCGCGACTGCACCAGCTGTCCGCATCGCGCGGGCGAGCTCGGTCATGACCGTCCGCAGGTCGCCGACGATCGCCACGTCGGGCGTGCGGTTCTTGCCGATCTCGGCGGGGTCGATGTCCGCGTGCACGACCCTGGCCTTCGGCGCGAAGGCGGCGAGCTTGCCCGGTGACCCGGTCGTCGAACCTGGCGCCGAGCGCGACGATGAGGTCGGCCTCCTGCAGCGCGGCGACCGCGGCGTACATCCCGTGCATGCCGGGCATGCCGAGCGCCAGCGGGTGCGAGTCAGGGAACGCGCCGCGGGCCATCAGCGTGGTGGTGACCGGCGCCTGCGCGAGTTCGGCAAGCTCGCGCAGTGCCTCGTGCGAGTCCGACTTGATCACGCCGCCGCCGACGTAGAGCACCGGCCTGCGCGCCTGGTGCAGCAGCCGCGCGGCCGCGGCGATCCGCTCCGGGTCGGGCGGGCCGGGCACCCGGTAGCCGGGCAGGTCGAGGGTCGGCGGCCAGGACCAGGTCGTCGCTGGCCTGCAGGATGTCCTTCGGCAGGTCGACGAGCACCGGGCCAGGCCGCCCGGTCGCGGCGATGTGGAAGGCCTCGGCGATCGCGGCCGGGATGCGCTCCGGGATCGGTGACCAGCTCGTTGTGCTTGGTTATCGGCGCGGTGATGCCCGTGATATCGGACTCCTGGAACGCGTCGGTGCCGATCATCGCGGTCGGCACCTGGCCGGTGATCGCGACCATGGGGACCGAGTCCATGTAGGCGTCGGCGAGCGCGGTCACCAGGTTGGTCGCGCCTGGGCCACTGGTGGCCATGCAGACGCCGGTCCGGCCGGTCGCCCAGGCGTAGCCCTCGGCCGCGTGCCCGGCGCCCTGCTCGTGCCTGACGAGCACGTGCCGCAGCGAGGAGGACCGCAGCGGGTCATAGGCGGGCAGGATGGCGCCGCCAGGCAGGCCGAACACGACGTCGACTCCCTGGCACTCCAGGCTGCGGACGAGCGCCTGGGCTCCGGTCACTTCCACGGGATTGCTCCTTCGTTACGTTTGTCTGCGTAGCGGGTCGCGAAACAAAAAACCTCCTGGCCGATCCGGCCGAGGAGGAGTAGCGCGAGCCCGTCACCAGGCTCGCGCTACGTGATAAGGAGTACTCGGATCTGGCTGATCAAGGTCATGACGGATCTCCGTGAGTCTGGACAAGGGTAAGTGGGAGGCGACGTTGCCCGCCGCCCCCACCTTAGGGCATATCAGTTGGTGGCATGTGCGTGGGGGCCAGATACGGGAAGCCAGGCCGACCTGTCGCGCTTCGAACGCGGCGATCGCGTCCGCGTGCCTGAGCGTGACACCGATGTCGTCGAGGCCTTCGATCAGCCGCCACCGGGCGTAGTCGGGGAGCGCGAACGGCGCGGTGAAGCCGGCCGCTGGCACCGCGATGGTGCGATCGGCCACGTCGACGACCACGCGCGCGCCGGGATCGGCGGCGAGCGCAGCGACGAGCCGGGCGACGCTCTCCTCCTCGGCCTGCGCGGTCACCAGGCCGGCGCCGATGCTGTTGCCGCGGAAGATGTCGGCGAAGCTCGGCGCGATCACGGCCTCGAACCCGAAGTCCTGCAGCGCCCAGACGGCGTGCTCGCGGGAGGAGCCACAGCCGAAGTTGGCGCCGGCGATCAGTATCTTCGCCCTCGCGGCGCCGGGCTGGTTCAGCACGAACGCCTGGTCGGCGCGCCAGGCCTCGAACAGGCCCGCGCCGAAGCCGGTCCGCTCGACCCGCTTCAGCCAGGCGGCCGGGATGATCTGGTCGGTGTCGATGTCCCGCCGGTCGATCACGACCGCGCTGCCCTCGACCCGCTGCACTGCGCGCATCAGCGTGCTCCTTCAGTCTCTGTCCGAGCGCGCGCGTCGGACAGGCCGCCGCGCGGCCGCTCAGTGTCTGTCCGAGCGCGCGCGTCGGAGAAGCCGCCGCGCGGCCGCTCGAGGTCGCCGGGCGCGGCGAAGCGGCCGGCGACCGCGGTCGCAGCCGCCATGGCGGGCGAGACCAGGTGGGTGCGGCCGCCAGGACCCTGGCGGCCTTCGAAGTTCCTGTTGCTGGTGGACGCGCTGCGCTCGCGCGGCGCGAGGATGTCGCCGTTCATGCCCAGGCACATCGAGCAGCCCGCCGAGCGCCACTCGAAGCCGGCCGTGGTGAACACCTCGTCCAGTCCCTCGGCCTCGGCCTCGGCCTTGACCCGCGCGGAGCCCGGCACCACGATCGCCCGGACGCCGTCGCTGACCTTGCGGCCGCGGAGCACGCTGGCGGCGGCCCGCAGGTCCGCGAGCCGGCCGTTGGTGCACGAGCCGATGAAGACCACCTCGACGGGGATGTCCCGCATCGCGGTTCCCGGGGTCAGGCCCATGTAGTCGAGCGCCCGTTGCGCGGCCTGCTGCTGCGCCCGGGTGGCGAACGAGGCGGGATCGGGAACCACGCCGTCGATGCTGACGGACTGCGCCGGGTTCGTGCCCCAGGTCACGACCGGCCGCAGCGCAGCCGCGTCGATCCTGACCTCGCGGTCGAATGCCGCGTCGTCGTCGGTGACCAGTGACCGCCAGTCATCGAGTGCCCGCTCCCAGTCGGCGCCCTTCGGGGCGTGCGGCCGGCCATGCAGGAAGGCGAACGTGGTCTCGTCAGGAGCGATCATCCCTGCCCTGGCGCCCGCCTCGATCGACATGTTGCAGACGGTCATCCGGCCGGCCATGTCCAGCCCGCGGACCGCATCGCCGCGGTACTCGATCACCGAGCCGGTGCCGCCGCCGGTGCCGAGCTCGGCGATGATGCCGAGCACGAGGTCCTTGGCGGTCACGCCGGGCGGAAGCTCGCCGTCGACCGTGACCGCCATCGCCTGCGGCTTGACCTGACGCAGCGTCTGGGTGGCCAGCACGTGCTCGACCTCGGTCGTCCCGATCCCGAAGGCCAGCGCGCCGAAGGCGCCGTGGGTGGACGTGTGGCTGTCGCCGCAGACGACCGTCATGCCGGGCTGAGTCAGCCCGAGCTGCGGGCCGATCACGTGCACGACACCCTGGTCGGCGCTGCCGAGCGGATACAGCGTGACGCCGTGGGTCTCGCAGTTCTTGCGCAGCCTGGCCATCTGCTCGGCCGCGAGCGGGTCGGTGATCGGCCCGAGCGGGTTAATCGTCGGCACGTCGTGGTCCATCGTCGCCACGGTCAGGTCGGGGCGGCGCACGGTGCGGCCCGCTAGCTCGAGTCCCTCGAAGGCCTGCGGCGACGTCACCTCGTGGACGAGGTGCAGATCGATGTAGAGCAGCGGCGGCTCGCCATCGGGACTGGCTACCAGGTGTCGTTGCCATACCTTGTCGAAGAGCCGGCCGCTCATGATTTGTGCTCCGTCCTCATTGCCCCGGGCCTACTCTTTGCCCGCGGCTGCGGCGTCGCCGCCGTTGTCCCGCCGGTCAAGTGCGACCTGCACGGCCTGCAGGGCCGAGGCGCTGGGATCCGCCTGGTCCGCCTGCAGAACTTCCGGGTAGGAATTCGGCCTCATCATCACATACTCCTGTCGCGTCTTGGGCGCATGGCTGCCAGGCGTTCCAGCTGGAGGCTGAGCCGTTTGCCGCAAGGCCGCGGGCCACGGGATGTGGGATCTCGAGACGGCGGCGGCTTGCTCCCGATCAGGAGCCCAGGTGAATCCCGGCGGTCAGACAGGGCCGGAGTCTTCCGCGAACGCGGCGTCCCTGGAGGCACGCGGCCAGCGCCTTAACCCCGTAGCGGGTTGCTGGCCTGCCTGATCAGGTCCCGCTACGGCTGCTAAGAATAAGTACGAAGCGCCGCATGATTCGTCCACTGTACCCGACCGTCTCCGGTCGGTGCGACGCGCGGCCAGCCCATCTGCGGCAGCCGCGCTAGAGCAGCCCGAGCTGACTGCCGCGCGCGATCGCCTGCCGCCTGGTCGTCACGCCGAGCTTGCGGTAAACCGAGCGCAGGTGGGTCTTGACCGTGTTGATGGACAAGAACAGCGCGTCGGCGATCTCCTGGTTGGTCATATGCGACGGCAGGAACCGCAGCACGGCAAGCTCGCTGCTGGTCAGCGGGACCGCGGCGGCGGCCGCCTGGCCCGAGGGGACCCGCTCGAACCGCTGCAGCACCCGGACCGCGAACGCGGCCGCCTGGCTGACCGGCCTGATCAGCACGGTCAGGGCCGACCTGGCCGCCGCGCCGCCGTCCAGGAAGGGCCGGTACATTCCCTGCGGCTCGGCCAGGTTCAGCGCGTCGGTCAGCCGGTCGGCCGCCAGCTCGGCCTGGCCGAGCCGCCTGGCCGCGATCGCGGCGGTGACCAGCGCGCCGACCCTGTCCTGCAAGGTCAGCTGGCTGACACCGCCCGTTGCGGCAGCCAGGCATGGGCGGACAGTGCTCAGCGCAGCGCCGTTGTCGCCCTGCGCGAGCTGCAGCCTTGCCTGCGCGAGCAGCAGGCCGCTGCCGGCGCTCCCGCCTGGTACCGCCTCGCTGTCGGGTCCCGCGCGGCTAGCCTGCGCGGCCTGGGCGAGCGCCAGCCTGGCCCGGTTGTGGTCGCCGTCGCGGAGCGCGATCTCCGCCTCGAGCGGGGCGAGGAACCGCTCGAGCGCCGGGCTCCCGCCGGTGTCTGGGCTTCTTCCCTGGTACAGGCCCTGGCCGGCGTTGAGTGACTGATAACGGAGCCGGTTGACGAAGGCGCGCGCGGCGCCGAGGTCGCTTTCGGCCAGCGCGAGCCGCACCCGCGCCGCCGAGACGAGCGCGAAGAGCACCTGGGCGGTCATCGGGTCGGGCGCGGCGTCTTGGCCGCCGCCAGCCTGCCCGCCTTGCCCGGGCTGGCCGGCGTACCCGGGTTCGCACCGGTCGAGTGCCGCCCTGGCGGCGGCCGGCTCGTCCCTGGCCAGGTGGACATAGGCCGCGGCCAGGCCGGCGAGCCTGCCTGCGAGCGCGTCGGCAGCCGGCCTGGTGTCATCGTCGCTGGCGGTCGTTGGGTCGCCGGCGAACTCGCCCGCGCCGTACGGATCTATCGCCCCGGCCAGGTCACGGGCGGCGAGCAGGTCGCTGGCTGCGGCCAGGTCGCCGTAAACCGCCTCGGCGAGCGCCAGCCAGGCACGCGCGCGGCCGCTGAACTCGGGACGGGCCTTACGCAAATACCTGCGCGCCCTAGTGAAGCTGCTGCGGGCCGCAGCCACATCGGGGGTGGCTAGTTCCGCGACGCCCAGCGCGCACCACAGCAGGCCGACACCTTGCTGCTCCGCGGCGTCATGAGCCGTGTGCTCCGCCTCCGCCGCGATCGCGTGGCTGCGCGCGACCACGCCGCCCGCGCCCTGGCCCCAATCCCCGGTCATCAGCCGCAGCGCCTGCAGCCAGGTCGTGACCCGCTGGCGCTGGGCCGGTGCGCAGTGACCGAGCGCCTGCTCGGCATTATCCAAGTGCAGTGCCGCGGCACATGTGTCGCCGGTGCGCAGGCCGGCGGCAGCGAGCGTGCCGGCGACGGCCGCGTCCGCGGCGAACCTGCTGGCCGGGAACGTGGCCAGCACCGGCTCCAGTTCCGCCGCAGGACCGGGTACGAGCATCGCGGGTCCCGCCTCGGCCAGCACCCGGCCGGCGAAGTCCCAGTCGCCTGCCCTGGCCGCGCTGCGGATCGCCTCGGCGTGTCGGCCGCGGGCGGCCAGCCAGCGGGACGCGCGCCTGGTCAGCCGGACGGACTCGCCGGGAAGCTCGCTGCGCAGCCGCGCCCGCAGCATGTCGAGCAGCATCGGGTGATACCGGTACTCGGCGCGATCGGTGCAGGCCTGGTCGGCGTCGGCCGGCCCGACCATCAGGTTCTCCCTGCTCAGCTCGTCGAGGATGGCGGCGCCGTCGCAGCCGCCGCCCAGCGCGTCGGCCAGGTCGCCGCAGATCACGTCGGCGACGCTGGTCCTGAGCAGGAACATCCGGCGGTCGGCTGGCAGGCTGGCCAGTACCTCGTCCCACAGGTAGTCGGCCACCGCGGGCTCGGATCCGGTGATCCGAGATGACCGTCGAGCCTGGCTTGCCGGGCGCGACTCGCATGGCCGCAAGCCGCAGGCCGGTCATCCAGCCCTGGGTGCGCCTGAGGAGTTCGTCCCGCTCGGCGGCAGGAACGTCATGGCCGAGCATGCGGAAGTAAGCCTCGGCCTCCTCGGGGGTGCAGGCCAGGTCGGCCGCCCCGATTTCGGCAAGCTCGCCGCCGACTCTGAGCCTGGCGACCTGGAGGCCGGCTGGATGCCGCCCGGACAGCACGAGGCGCAGGGTCGGCGGCGCATTCCTGATCAGCTGGTCGACCCCCGCGAGCACGGACGCCCCGGCGAGGTCGCTGATGTCGTCGATGACCAGCGTGACCGGAGCGGTCAGGCACTCGGCCAGCCTGGTCAGGTGCAGCGGGAATGCGTCATCGGCCGGGTCGGGCAGTTCGCCGGCGATCTTGCCCGGCAGCGCGGGGATACTCGCGAGCGCCGCCCGGACGTTGGCCCAGAGCTGGCGCGGCCAGCGATCGCCGTAGTCCAGACTCAGCCATCCGACGCTTCCGGCAGCAGGGGGCGATGCCGCCCAGCCCGCGCATGCGATGGACTTGCCCGCCCCCGAGGGGCCGCAGACCAGCGTGACCCGGTGCTTGGCCGACGCCCGTTCGATCAGCTCGGTTACCCGCGGCCGGGGCAGCACGCGCACGCTCGGCCGCGGCACGGCGGTCTTGGCCTGCGCGGGAACGCGGAGCCTGCGGCGCTCGGCCTGGTGCCGCTCGGCCTGGTGCAGCGCGGCCCGGTCCTCAGGCTGCCTGACCCCGATCTGCCCGACCCCGTGCCGCCCGGCACGCTGCCGCGGCCGGCCTTCTCTTGCTTCGTTGCGGACGGCAGGCTCACTGGTCGTGCTCGTCATCCATCCCCCGACGGCCCCGGCTAGCACGTCAGGTCGGTCCGCTGGGCCCCCATCCCGGCGGACGAACGTGCAGCTTCAGCCCGAGTGGACCGTACCCGCCAGATGCACGTAACAACCTCACATCACGCTCGCGCGGCCGCCACTACTCCTCGCTGAAGGCTTCCCTGAGCTTGGATTCCTGGTCGGTGGACAGGTTGGTGCTGATCAGTTCGGCGTCGGTGTCCTTGAAGCTGCTGGTAACCCGGTCCATCACGGCATCCGAGCTGAGCAGGAAGAGCGCCGAGGTCCCTGGCGTGACCTTCTCGCGGACATCCCGGATGAAGGAGTCGCTAATCCCGACGTCGGCCATCGAGCCGATCAGCGCGCCAGTGGCCGCGCCGATCGCCAGGCCGAGTATCGGGATGAAGAAGATGAGCCCGAACAGCAGGCCCCAGAAGCCGCCGCCGAGCGCTCCGGCCTTCTTGGTGTCGCGCAGTTCGCGCGTCTTCGGCTTGTTCTTGCCTACTTCCCAGCTGACGACGGCCGCGTCGACCACCTGGATGAGCTGCTGACGCTGCAGCTCGGCCAGCCTGTCGAGCGCCTCCTGGGCGCCATCGGTCGACTCGAATTTCCAGACGGTTAGCGATGACATGGCCACTCCTGATCGGGCTTGCCTGGCCGGCCCTGAGACCGGTGCCGCACGCGGTCGTGCGAATCACAACCATCTGGCCGGGCGGCGGCCCGCGCATCACCCGCCGCGAGTGAAAGGCCGCGCCGGCCGCGTGAACTGGGCAACATCACCCGGCGCGGATGAGGTCACCAGGCCGGCCGCGCGACTTCGCGGGGCGCAAGAAGCTCACCCGCGGCAGGTGACGCCTGCTTCGCCGGCGGGCCGTCTACTGGACTGTTGAAATCAGCCGGATCGAAAACGGAGGTTGCAATGCCCGCAGCTACGCCTGTGCTCGACACCCTGGCCGACATCAACATGGTCTCGATCGAGCACACCCACCTGATGCCGCGCGAGCTCATGATCGCGAGGATCGCCGCACTGGTCGCGGTCGACGCGCCGCCCGCGTCCTACCTCGCGAACGCCGGCCCGGCCGTCGACAGCGGGATCACCGAGCAGGACGTGCAGGAGGTCATGATCGCGGTCGCGCCGGTCGTCGGCACCGCCAGGGTCGTATCGGCGGGCGGGAACCTGATGCGCGCGCTCGGATTCGCCATCGCCGTGGCCGAGGAGGACGCGGCCCAGCGGTAGATGCGGTAGCTGGCATCCGGCCTGGCCGGGACGAGCAATAAGCGCCCCGGCCAGGTCTTGCCGTGCCCGCCCGTCGGCTCCGCCGGGCCCGCCAGCCGGTCCCGCCAGGCCCGCCGGCCGGGTCCCGCCACCGGGACCGCCGAGACTGTCGTGACCGAGGCATAGCCTGACTACGTGCGCCGTCATGATCTCGTGCTGCTGCACGGCCAGCCGGGACTCGGTGCCGAGTGGCAGCAGGTAATCGCTAGCCTGCCTGGGCAGGTCGTGGCGCTCGCGCCCGACCGGCCAGGTCACGGCTCGAGCAGGCAGCCAGGCGGCGGGCTGGAGGTCAATGCCGGGGCCGTGCTGGCGGAACTCGACGCCCGCGGCATCGAGCGCGCCGTCCTAGTCGGGCACTCCTACGGCGGCGGGGTGGCGCTGGATGTGGCGGCTCGGGCACCTGAACGCGTCGAGGCACTGATCCTGCTGGCCAGCGTCGGCCCGGACTGCCTCAACGGTTGGGACTGGCTGCTCGCCGCGCCGGTGGCCGGAGCGGTGTGCTCGCTGTTCGCCTGGAAGCTCACGCCGTGGTTCGCCCGCGCCAGGCTGCGCGGACCGATCAGGCGGATGGGAGCCGAGCGCGCCGCGCGCCGGTACGTCAACTGGTATGCGTGGGGCTACACGCGCTGGGACCACGGGCCGCTATGGCGGACCTTCCTCACCGAGCAGCGTGCGCTGATGCGCGAAGCCGGGCAGATCGCCGACCTGGCAAGCCAGGTCAGCGTGCCGGCACTGGTGATGGCCGACCCGAAGGACACTCTCGTGCCGTTCCGCACGGCGGTCGCGCTTGCCAGGCTGCTGCCCGATGCCAGGCTGCGCCCAATCGAGGGCGCGGGGCATCACCTGCCGCTGCGCGCACCGGCGGAGGTGGCAAGGGAAATGGCCAGGTTCTTCGCGTCGCTCGACGCGCGGACCAGGGCCGGCGAGGAAACCTGAACGGCCGTGCGGCTCGATGAGCCGCACGGCCCCAGGCAACTCGGTTAGATCGGGCGGACCTGCTCGGCCTGCGGACCCTTGGTCCCCTGGCCTGCGGTGAACTCGACCCGCTGGTTCTCCTCGAGGTTGCGGAACCCGTCAGCCAGAATCGCGGTGTGGTGAACGAAGACGTCGGCGCCGCCGTCGTCTGGTGCGATGAAGCCGTAACCCTTGCTCGAGTTGAACCACTTCACGGTGCCCTGAGGCATGGACTTGCTCCTAGATTGCGATCTTCGGGATCCACAACGATGGCTCCCGGGCTGCACGACCGCTGCCCCATCCGAAGTCCAAGCTTCGGGTGCCGCAGGCGCCCGCTGTCTAGTTTCGCTGGCGCTGTGACACGTACACGAACCTCGACTACAACCAAGCCCATCTAACACCATCCCCAGCTTGGTTTGTTCCGCGACACGGAGTTCGCTGCGGCCAGATGCCAGTTTTGGTCGATGATGACCGGCTTCGTCAGCGCAATCTTTCCGCAAACATGACGTCTACTAGGTACGGAATCTCGACCGCCGGGCTCTGGCTGGTCTCCGGATGCTCGCGCAAGATCGCCCGGATCTCGTCAAGCACGGCTCGCTGGCGGCCGGCCGGCAGCACGGCGATGTGGCTGACACTGCGCATCCGGTCGATGACCTCCGCGTGCGTGCTCGCGTGCACATGGGCGAATTCTGCCTGCACCCAACCGGACCACGCGCTGTTGCTGCCGCCGGTCCGGTACCGCTCGGCCGGGCGCCGAGAGCCGCCCGCGCCCCGATGGCGGCGCCACGGTGCGTTGCCCTCTACCTGGTCCATCACCGACCAGATTTGGTCGACCCAGCCGATGCTGCGGTCGCGCATGTTCCAGATCAGCCCGAGGCGCCCGCCGACGCGGACCACCCTGGCCAGTTCGGCGAGCGCGCGATCGGCATCGAACCAGTGGAAGGCCTGCGCCACTACGACGGCGTCCAGCGAGCCGTCGGCGAACGGCAGCGCCTCGGCCACGCCGGCCAGCAGCGGGATCGCTGGGAGCCCGCCGCGCAGCCGCTCGCGCATCGCCGCGACCGGCTCGACCGCGGCGAGCCGCGCACCGGTCCCGCCGAGTCGCGTGGTCAGTTTTCCCGTGCCCGCGGCCAGGTCGACGACCCGCCGTCCAGGGCCGATGCGGAGGTTCTCGACCAGCCAGCCGACGGCGTCGGCCGGGTAGGAAGGCCGCGCCCGGTCGTAGGCCGCCGCCTGCGCCGCGAAGCCGCGGGAGGCCACCTCGTGCATTTCGGGCTCGCGCTCGTCCCGGTGCTCGCTCGCCATGTCCGCTCGCCTCCCGTTTGGCCCGTTACCTAAGCATGCCTGGCTGTCAGAGCCCTGTGCCAGGATGCGGCTTATGACCAGCGCGATCCAGCCACTCAGCCGCGCCGACGCGTCGGCCGCGGTGACCGGCCTGGGCTGGCGGTACGTGCTCGGCGTCGCGCGGACCACCGTGCCAGTGCGATCGCTGCACGAGGCCGCGGACGTCGCCGCGCGAGTGCTGGCGCAGTGCGGCGCCGTGGCCGACGGGCACCTGCTGCTTGACCTCAGGAACGACGGCCTGATCCTCACGCTGCGCAATCTCCAGGCCGGCTCGGTCACCGCCGCCGAGGCCGGGCTAGCCCGCCGGATTAGCCAGTTCGTAGCCGGACTCGGCCTGCGAACGGACGCGTTCGGCGGGCCTGCCCGGTCAGTCCAGTTGCTGGAGATCGCGATCGACGCTCTCGACATCGCCGCGATCCGGCCGTTCTGGCGCGCGGTGCTCGGGTATGGCGACGAGCCTGGCCAGACCGGCCCGCTGGACCCGATCGTCGACCCGGCCGGTCAGAGCCCGGCGATCTGGTTCCAGCAGATGGCCGAGCCGCGACCGCAGCGGAACCGGATTCACCTGGATATCTCTGTGCCGCACGACGAGGCGCCGGGCCGGATCGAGGCCGCCATCGCGGCGGGCGGCGTGCTGGTGTCCGACTCGCAGGCACCTGCCTTCTGGGTGCTGGCCGACGCCGAGGGCAACGAGGCCTGCGTCACCACCTGGCAGGGCAGGTCATGAGCAGGTCCGCGCTACTCGATGCCGTCGGCGATCCGCGCGTCGAGGCTGGCCAGGACCGAGAGGTCGCCTGACCGCTCCAGCGGGGTGTCCGCCGGGCGGTGCCACAGCCAGCAGTCGAGGTCATCGGCCGTGCCGCGGACGGTCGCGGCCGCTTCCGTTCCCTGATCATCGGCGGTCGCCAGGATGCCTGGCTGGTCGTAGGCCTTCTGGTCGTCAGGATCGGTCCCGCTGAACTGGCCGAGGGTGACGAGCCACGAGTCGCCGGTGTCGGCGGCCTGGATCCGCACCGTGGCCGCGGCGTCGGCCGCGAACTTCCCCCACTCGGGCAGGTCGCCGCCGTACATGATCCGCAGTGCCTCGTCGACGCCGTCGGCGCTGAGCGACGGGTCCATGAGGGAGCGGCGGTGGCCGGCGGTCAGCTCGGCGTCTACCCGGTGGATCATTGCCTCGTGCGCCTGCCGGCGCCTGATGAACCCCACGGTCTTGTCGTCGGCCCACGTCCACGCGGGAGTCTCGGGCGGGACGCCGGCGAGTGCCGTGCCGAGGTCGCCGCTCGCCGTCAGGTAGAACCGCATCAGCGCCGCGCGGTCCGGCGGCCTCGCCGGCGCGAGCGCGCCAGCGGCAGCCCCGTCGACGCCCTCGCGGATGATCGTGCCCCAGAACCACTGCACCTCGGCGAGGTGCCAGAGCAGGTCATCGGCGTCCCAGTCCGGGCACGTCGGCACCCGCGCGTCGGCGGCCGCGCCGTCTAGGGCATGCCCGAACAACGCCGACTCGCGGGCCAGGTGACCGAGGTAGTCCAGGTTGTTATGCATCGTCACGATCCGCTCTCTGTCCTGGGAGTTCCCCCGCCATTGTGTCGTGCCGGCCGGCGTCATGCCCGCGGTGCAGGGGGACCGCCGTCGCGTTTCTCGATCAGCTACCGCGGCGGGGCTGAAGTAACCTTCTACGGGTGCACGACGATGCGGCCCGCAGCCAGGTGCTGGGCGCGCGAGCGGGCCCAGTCAGGATCGAGCCCATGACCCGCGGCCACGGCGGGCCGGTGCTGGCCATCTACCAGGCCGGCATCGACGAGGGCGACGCCACCTTCGAGACCAGGGCGCCAGCGTGGGCCCAGTTCAGCGCGGCCAGGCTGCCAGCGCACCGGTTTGTCGCGGTCGACGAGCACGGCGTGCTCGGCTGGGTGGCGGTCTCGGCGATCTCGCGGCGGGCCGCCTACGCCGGGGTGGTCGAGCACTCGGTCTACGTGCGTGCCGATGCGCGCGGGCGCGGCATCGGCGGACTGCTGCTGCGCACCCTGATCGCCTCGACCGAGGCGGCCGGAATCTGGACGATCCAGTCAGGGATCTTCCCGGAGAACACGGCGAGCATCGCGCTGCACGCCTCGGCCGGCTTTCGGGTCGTCGGTACCCGCGAGCGGATCGCCAGGCACCACGGCCGGTGGCGGGACGTCGTTCTCATGGAGCGCAGGAGCCCGGCAATCTGACGCTGGGACACTGGTACGGTGCGGATGAACCGGTGGGCGGTGCTGGCCGGCTACGGCCTGCTCGCGGCGTGCACCCAGCTCCTCTGGCTGTCCTACGCGTTCATCGAGATCCGTGCGCACCGGGCTTTCGGCGTCTCGGTCGGCGACGTCGGCGACCTGGCGGCCATCTTCCCGCTGCTGTACGTGGTGCTCGCGCTGCCTTGCGGGAAATGGCTCGACACCAGCTTTGAGCGCGCGCTCGGCGCCGGGGCGCTCCTGACCGGTTTCGGCGCGGTCGTCAGGCTGGCCGACCCGCGATCCTTCTGGTGGGCGCTGGCCGGCCAGGTGGTGATCGCCGCCGGCCAGCCGCTCGTGCTGAACTCGATCACCAAGGTGGCCGGGCACTACTTTCCCGAGCGGGAGCGAACCGCCGCGATCTCCATTGGCAGCGTGTCGCTCTACGCGGGCATCCTCGCGGCCGCCTTGTCGGCCGGGCCGCTGTTCGACGCGGGCGGCCTGCGCCTGGTCTTGATTGTGCATGGCAGCCTCGCGGTCGTGGCGACCGTCTGGGTGCTTATTGCCCTGCGCACCCCGCCCGCGTACCGCGGCGACCCAGCGGTCGCCATCTCGCTCGGCTGGCTGCGGCGAGATCGGTTCATCTGGGTGCTCGGCGGCCTGCTGTTCGTCGGGATAGGCATCTTCAACGCGCTCGCAACCTGGCTGGACCCGATACTCGGCCACTTCCACCACGGCTCGGCGAGCGGCTACCTGTTCGCGATCCTGACCGGCGCCGGCATCGCCGGCGCCGCCATCCTGCCCGAGGCGGCGGCGCAGCGGGACAGGCGCCGGACGATGCTCCAGATCACGGTGGCGGTGACGGCTGTAGTGTTCGGCTCCATCGCCATCTGGCACAGCATCTTCTTCATCGGCATCGCGCTGTTCGTCGAGGGGTTCGTGCTGCTGGCCGCGCTGCCGGTCACGCTCGACTGGTCGGAGCTGCATACCGGGCCGGAACGGGCCGGGGCCGCGGTCGGCTTCCTGCTGCTTGCCGGCAACCTGGGCGGGGTAGTGCTCCTGCTGATCGTGCAGGCTGTCATCGGCAGTCCCTACGCTTCGCTCGGCGTGCTCGCGGTGGCCGCGCTGGCTGGGCTTGCGTTGTCCACCAGGCTGCCCGCCAGGGCCGGGCAAACCGTGAGTCAGGGGAGGCCGCAATGACAGACCCAGGTGACCCGATGGCCAGCCTGGAGCATCAGCTCAAGCCGTACCGAGGCGATCGCGCGATCCCCGCGTTCGCGCGGATTCCCCCCGACGGGCTGCCGAGGGACGAGGTCGCGGGTCTGGTCGAACTGCTGGCCGAGACCGAGGAGGCGCGCTGGCGGGACGGCTATGCTTCCGGCGCGGTCTACCACGGCGACCCGGAGCACATCGCGTTCATGAACCGGGTCTACGCCGCCCAGTCGCAGACCAACCCGCTGCATCCTGACCTGTGGCCGAGCGCGACCAAGTTCGAGGCCGAGATCGTATCGATGACGGCGGGCATGCTCGGCGCGGAGCACGCGAGTGAGCCCGTCGTCGGCACGGTCAGCTCGGGCGGCACCGAGAGCATCATGCTGGCGATGCGCACCTACCGCGACCACGCGCGCGAGCGGCGCGGGATCGCCAGGCCGGAGATCGTCGCGCCGGTGACCGCGCATGCGGCGTTCGACAAGGCGTCAAGGTACTTCGACATGCCGCTGATCAGGACTCCGCTCGGCGACGACTTCGCGGCCGACGTGGCGGCGATGGCGGCGGCGATCACGCCGGACACCGCCGTCGTGGTCGGCTCGGCGCCCGACTTCCCGCACGGGATCATCGACCCGGTACTGCAGATCGCGGAGCTCGCCGCCGGCCACGGGATCGGCTGTCACGTCGACGCGTGCCTCGGCGGGTTCATCCTGCCGTGGGCGGCCCGGCTCGGTTACCCGGTTCCGCCGTTCGATTTCCGGCTGCCGGGAGTGACATCGATGTCGGCGGACACGCACAAGTACGGATACGCCGCCAAGGGTTCCTCGGTCGTCCTATACCTGGGCACCGAACTGCGGCAGTTCCAGTTCTACAAGGTCGCCGACTGGCCTGGCGGGCTCTACCTGTCGCCGACCTTCGCCGGCAGTCGGCCGGGCGCGCTGTCCGCGACCGCGTGGGCCGCGATGGTGTCGATCGGCCAGAGCGGCTACACCGACGCAGCCAGGCGGATCCTGCGAACCGGAGCGCAGGTGCGCGCGGGCGTGGCGGGGATCGAGGGGCTGCGGGTGGTCGGCGAGCCGCTTTGGGTGATCGCGTTCGCGTCCGACGATCCGGAGATCGACATCTACCAGGTGACCGAGGAGATGAGCGGCCGCGGATGGAGCCTCAACGGGCTCCAGCGGCCGCCTGCCGCGCACCTGGCGATCACGCTGCGGCATACCCTGCCGGGCGTCGCCGAGCGGTTCCTCGATGACCTGAGCGACTGCGTCGCGCAGGTGCGCGCGAATCCCGAGGTCCGAACCGGCATGGCGCCCGTATACGGGCTGGCCGGCTCGCTGCCCGACGCGGATGTCCGCGACCTGCTCGGCGTCTACCTCGACGTGCTGTTCGAGGTCTGATCCGGGTGGACCGCCTTGTCCTGGCGATCGACCTGGGTACCTCGGCGCTGAAGGTCGCGCTCGTCTCGCTGGCCGGCCAGGTGGTCGCGGCCGAGCAGGAGCCGTGCCAGGTGCGGCTGCTGCCGGGCGGCGGAGCCGAGCAGGACCCGGAACGGGACTGGTGGGACCTGATCACCAAGGCCGCGCTCCGGGTCACCGCTGCCGTCTCGGCAGACTCGATCATCGCCGTGAGCTGCACCGCCCAGTGGTCCGGGACGGTGGCCGCGGGCGAGGACGGCGCGCCGGTGCGGGACGCGATCATCTGGATGGACTCGCGCGGTGCGCCGTACGTGCGCGCGGTTACCGGCGGGCCGCTCCGGGTGCAGGGCTACGGCGTCGGAAAGCTGGCCAGGTGGATCAGGACGACGGCGGGGCTGCCCAGCCGGAGCGGCAAGGACTCGATCGCGCACATCTTGTGGATCAAGAACACCGAGCCTGACAACTACCGGCGGACGCGGCTGTTCCTCGAGCCCAAGGACTGGCTGAACCTGCGGCTGACCGGCCGCGCCGTCGCGACCTATGACTCGATCGCGCTGCACTGGGTCACCGACAACCGGGACCCGCGCCGGATCGGTTATGACCAGCGACTGCTCAGGCTGGCCGGGGTTGACCGGGACAAGCTGCCTGATCTTGTTGGGGCTAATGAAATTGTCGGCCCGCTGCTGGCCGGGCCAGCCGCCGCGCTCGGCGTCCGGCCCGGCATCCCGGTCGTGGCGGGCACGCCCGACCTGCAGTCGGCCGCGATCGGCTCGGGCGCCACCCGCGACTTCCAGGCGCACCTGTACGTCGGCACGTCATCCTGGCTGACCTGCCACGTGCCGTTCAAGAAAACCGATATTTTCCGCAACATAGCCTCGTTGCCATCGGCCATTCCCGGCCGGTATTTCATCGCGGACGAGCAGGAGACCGCAGGCGCGGCGCTGACCTTCCTGCGGGACCGGTTGCTGTTCCCGGCCGGCGGTGCCCCCGCCGACGCCTACCGGCAGTTCGACGAGATGGCTGCGCAATCGCCGCCCGGCAGCAACGGCCTGATCTTCACCCCGTGGCTGTACGGGGAGCGGACGCCGGTCGAAGACCATTTCATCAGGGGCGGGTTCCACAACCTGGCGCTGGGTTGCGACCGGTCCGACCTGGTCAGGGCAGTTTTCGAGGGCGTCGCGCTGAACACGCGGTGGCTGCTGGGCGCCGTGGAGCGGTTCGCCGGCCGGCCGCTCGACCCGATCAGGTTCATCGGCGGCGGCGCGCGCTCGGCGGTTTGGTCGCAGATCTTCGCCGACGTGCTCGGCCGCACGATCGAGCAGGTCGCCGACCCAGTGAACGCCAATGCCCGCGGCGCGGCGCTGCTTGCGGCGGTGGCGCTTGGCGAACTGGACTTCGACCAGGTACCCGACCGGGTCGCGGTGGACAGAACCTATGCCCCCGATCCCGCGAACGCGGAGTTGTACCGGCGGCTATCCGCCGAGTTCGTCGGGCTGTACAAGCGGAACCGCAAGGCGCATGCCCGGCTGAACCGCGACCACGCGGCCTCCTGACGCCCGGCTCAGCAGGAGCAGTCGCAGCAGTTGCAGCACTCGCCGCAGTCGCCGCAGTCGGCGCATCCTTCACAGCAACCGTCACAGCAGCAGTCGGCGCACCTTTCGCGCCTGCGGCAGGCCATCAGGCAGGGCAGCATGGCCATCGACGCCGCCCGGTCGCTCCGGCTGCAGGCACTCGCCGCGCCCCGCTCGGCGGCGGCGAAGATCTTGTCGATGGCGACGCTGACCTCACGGCCGAGCAGTGCGGTGGTCAGCACCGGCTCGGCGAGGTCGAGTCCGCCGACCGCGGCCCGCAGGCCGGCCAGCGAGTCTGCGCAGTGCCGCCGCGCCGCAGCGATCGGCGTGCCCGTCGCGGCCAGCGGGTTGTAGGAGCCGGCGGCCAGGTCGGCCGGTAGGTCCTCGACCGCGTCGAGCAGGTGCGCGATCCGCCCGAAGTGCCTGCCGGCGTCGGCCAGCGATTCCGCGTTGCCAGGCCGCCGCCAGGACGGCCGTCTGAGCGAAGGCGGCGCTGACGGCGGTCTCGGTCGGCTCGGTGACCTCGAGCAGTTTCACGCCGGCCGACCGCTCGAGGTCGGCTTGCCTGGCGATCGCGCCGGTGAGGACCGAGGTGTCGAAGCCCACGCCTGAGCCGGTCCGCTGGCCGGCTTTCAGCCAGCGGCCCGCCACCTGGCTCGCGCCTGCCGCAATCATCCGCCTGGCGAACGCGCCGTCGCGGTCCTCGACGTGGTCGCGCACCTTGCCCGCAGCGAGCACCAGCGACACAGTTGCCGCCAGCCGGGCGCCCGACCCGGCGGCGTCGAGAACGTCGGCTCGCCGCAGGCCGCGCAGCGCGCACGGCCCGGCCGTCCGGTGCGGGGTCACGGCCGGGTTCTGCGCCTCGGTCAGCACCGAGACCAGCAGCCCGTCGTAGTTGGTGACGAACCGCGCGTTCTGCCCGTGCAGGTCGCGCAGGGTCAGGCACAGCCCGCACAGATGGGCCATCCATTGCCCGAAAAGCGGACCGCGCAGCCGGTGCTGG
This sequence comes from uncultured Actinomycetota bacterium, assembly GCA_963720595.1. Taxonomy (GTDB): domain Bacteria; phylum Actinomycetota; class Actinomycetes; order Streptosporangiales; family Streptosporangiaceae; genus Chersky-822. The sequence continues at coordinate 1,638,552 of CAVRFY010000003.1, forward strand.
CAGGGGCGAACGACGCCGAACATGGACGCAATATGGCAGATGAAAGCGGTCGGGGCAATGGATGTTTCGCCTGGGCAGCCGGCGGTACCTAGCGGCAGAAGACCTGGTATGGAGGCACCCCATGGACTCGGACGGGACTGTCAAGACGAACCGCACGGAGCCGCTCGGCGCGGTGAACCCGGCGGGCCGATCGCGCCGGAAGAGCCGGATCGGGCGGCTGGCCGGCCTGGTGGTGGTCGTCGCGGCCGCGGCGATCGCGCTAGTGCTCGCGCTGTCTACGGTGCACCTGTTGCCCCAGTTCAGGAATCCGTTCGCCGAAACGACCGTCGACCGTAGCTCGCCCGTGCTGCTCAAGTCGATCAGCTCGCTGAGCAGGTACGAGGCCGCGAGCGGATCGTTCCAGGTGGTCGTGAGCCTGGCCCAGCGGACTTCCTGGCTGCCGTCGTTCGTGGAAGGCACCCAGACGCTATTCGTCGGCGAGGGCACCGACATCGCGTTCGTGGACTTCTCGAAGCTGAAGGGGAGCGCGATCAAGGTGTCGCACAACCGGACCGCGGTCACGGTCACGGTGCCGCGGGCGCGGCTCGAGCCTGCGGTGCTGGACGTGCGGCGCTCGTATGTTTTCGCCCAGCAGCAAGGCCTGCTGAACCGGATCGGCAACTTTTTCTCCGGCAACCCCAACAGCCAGCACCAGGTCTACGTGCTGGCTCAGCAGAAGATCGCCGCCGCCGCCAGGCGCAGCGCGCTGCTGACGCAAGCACAGCGGAACACCAGGAGCATGCTGACCGGCCTGCTCAGCTCGCTCGGGTTCCGCCAGGTCACCATCACCTTCGGCCCGGTGTGATCGGCCGGGTCTGAATCCGGGACTTACCGCCTCCCGCCGGCTAACGCCTACCGCCAGTCGGGCAGGTCGACGACGCCCGATGGCTGGCTTGCCGGGGGGAGCGCCGCGGGCCGGTGTCCGCCCTCGATGGCCCCAGCCCGCCCGGGCATAGGTGCTATAGCAGTCCCGGGCTCCGGCGGAGCGAGCCGCTCGGGCTCGGGAGTGGCGACCTGCTGAGGCGCCGGCGCGGCGGGCTGCTCAGCCTCGGGCGCGGCGACCAGTGCGGGCTCTGGCGCGGCAGGCTGCTCCACCTCTGGCGCGGCGGGCTGGCCGGGCTCCGCCGCGGCGGGCTGCTCCGCTTCGTGCGGAGAGGACTGCTCCGCCTCGCGCGCGGCCGGCGGTGGCGCCACACTGAGGGCGTGATCATAGGCCTGCTTGAGCTTGGCGACCTCGGATTGGGGGTCGCGGAACCAGTTCGTCGACCAGATCCGATGGAAGCTCCAGCCCAGCCGCTGCAGGTGCTCGCCCCTCAGCCGGTCCCGGTCGCGAACGCTGCCCGACCGGCGGTACGACGCGCCGTCGGCTTCGATGGCCAGCAGCATCCGGTCGGCGTCGTCTGGATGCGTGGCCGCGAAGTCCACCCGATAGCCGCCCACGCCGTACTGCGGCACGACGGTGATCCCGCAGGCCGCCAGCCGGTCGCGCACGTCGGCTTCGAACGGGTTCAGTTCGGTGGCACCCGAGGTTGCCGAGTAGGTTCCGCCCGAGCCCGCGTACTCCAGGTAGTCGGCGAGCAGCTTCGCGCCAGCCTTGGTGAGCCGGTCGGGGTCGACGTCCTGACTGGAGAAGGAGCTGACCAGCGTCAGGCTGTGCTTTGCCCGCGTCGCGGCGACGTTCAGCCGCCGCTCGCCGCCGTCGCGCAGCAACGGTCCCCACTGGTACCGCATCCGGCCGTCGGGATGCTTGCCGTAGCCGATCGACAAGATGATCGCGTCCCGCTCGTCGCCCTGGACCCGCTCCAGGTTCTTGACGAAGAACGGCTCCGCTCGGTCGTCGGCGAAGAACGGCTCGAGGTCGGTCTGGCGTGCCAGCGTGTGGCGCAGCGCGGTGTCGATCCGCTCCGCATGCTTGATCCCGAGCGCGATCACGCCGAGTGACTCGTCGGGCCTCGTCCTGGCGTGCTCGAGTATCAGCTCCACGACCTGTTCGACCTCGGCGGTGACCGAGACCTCCTGCCCGGGCTCCGGCGTCTGGTTGACGACCACGTGCCGGAGGCAGTCGTCGCGACCCACACCGGGGAAGGTGGTCAGGGCGCCGCCATAGATGTGGGTGTTGGAGAACGCCACCAGGCGCTCGTCCCTGCTCCGGTAATGCCAGGCCAGCGGCCAGGTCGGCAGCAGCGGCCGCAACGCGTCGAGCACGGACTCGAAACCCGCGCCGAAGGAGACGAGGTTCTCGTCCTCCTCGTCCGCGAGGTCATCCTCGCCGTCCCCGACCTGGCGGAAGAAGTTGGTCGGCGGCAGCTGCCTGTCGTCACCCGCGACCACGATCTGATGACCACGCATGATCGACGGGATCGCGTCGGCCGGCACGATCTGGCTGGCCTCGTCGAAGATCACCACGTCGAACAGCCTCGTCGGCGGCAGCACCTGGCTGACCATCAGCGGCGACATGGCCCAGCACGGCTTGAGCGCGAACAGCACATCGGAGGTCTGGTCGAGCAGCCTGCGCAGCGGCAGATGGCCACGCCGCAGGGCCGCCTGCTTGCGGATCACTCTTGCCTGCAGCGGGTGCTGGTCCTGAGCCTCGCGCAGCCGAAGCGCCCAGGCGTGCCTGACCCGGCGGCGATTGGCCGTTAGGTACTCCACGTCCCGATCACGGAAGTCGCTCGCGATCTCGTCGAGCGCGCCGCCGCGTTCCGCCGCGTACCGCGGGTCGCGCACCCGGATCTGATCCAGGATCGAGGAGTACCAGGCGTGGTCGAACGCCGCGGCGGCCAGGTCGGGGCTCGCCTCGCAGCGGCTTAGCTCGTCGAGCAGCGGGCCGAGGCTCATCTCGTCGAACGCGGCGGCCAGCTCGTAGAGCCTGGGCAGCTTCCACGCGGTGTCCTGGTCCGCGGCCAGGGCGGCGAGCTGGCCGGCCACGTCCTCGGCGGCCAGCCGCACCCGCGCGCGGAGGCCGTCGAATTTGCGGCCGCACACCGCGTGCAGCTCGGCGAGCTCGGCGAACTCGGCCGGGATCGCGGGCATCAGGCCGGCGTTGCCGACCGCGAAGCTGACGTCCCTTGCGCGCTCCCACCCGGCCAGCTGGCTGGCGGCGGCGGTATGCATCGCGGCCAGCTCTTCACGGGCGGGCTTGTCCTGCCCGGTATATAGCCGTTGGCCCTCCTTGCGTAGCCTGCGCCGCTCGCCCATCGACGCCGTGCCAGTGCCGGCCAACGCGTCGGCGATCGCTTGCGGGTCCGCCGCGTAGACCGCGGGCCCGAGCAGCTGGCAGGTCTGCCTGATCCCGCCGTACAGGCTCATCCTGGCCACCGCCTCGGCGTAGCCCGACGGCGCGCGCAGGCCCAGCCCCAGGCTGGCCTTAGCGTGCCGGTCCATCAGCCTCGGCAGGTCGTAGGTGCTGAGCTGGGCGGCCAGGTTGCATGCCTCGCGAGCGTCTTCCGCGGTGCGCAGGGCGGCCCCGAACCACGGGGACGAACCTGGCCGCATCGAGAAGCCCCCGAGGTGTGCGAACTCCCGCAGCTGGTCGCGGATCTCGTCGGCCCTGCTGGGCGTGATCCGCTCAGGTGCGGGCAGCCGGACCGAGGTCCTGGCCTGCTCGGATACGCCGAGAAGGGCGGACTGGACGGCGAACGGGGTCAGGCCCCACGGCGGGTGCGCCTCGTGCAGCGCGGTGACGTGGTCGCTGAGCCTGCGCTGTCGCTCGGCGAGCCTGCGGCGCAGGCTCGCGTCGTCCGGCGTCGCGGTCTGCTGCGCGATGTCCAGGCTCGCGCCGAGGTCGCCCGCGATGCGCTGTCTGTCCCGCGTTCCCTCATGGATGTCGAGGACGAGCTCGCCGAGGTCGACGCTCTTGAGCCTGGACAGGACGGCGTCGATGGCGGCCCGCTTCTCGGCCACGAACAGCACTTTCCTGCCCCGCGCGACGAGCGCGGCGGTCAGGTTGGCGATCGTCTGGCTCTTGCCGGTTCCTGGCGGTCCGTGGATGACCAGGCTGCTGCCGGACAGAACGGCGGCGATCGCGCTGCGCTGCGAGGAGTCGGCGTCGAGCACGGAGTAGTCGGCATCGGGCGAGTCGAGCAGCGGCGTGGCATCGTCCTCGGTACTGAGCAGCTCCTGCGCGTCGGGATCGCCGGCGATGGCCGCCACGACATCGCTGTCCAGCAGCAGCTCGCCGGCGTTCTGCAGGTCACGAACCATCGGCAGCTTGGCGTAGGTGAAGGTGCCGATCACGTTCCTGCCGATGATCGCGAACCCCGGCACCTCGGCGACGGTCGCGGCGGCGATCAGCGCCCGGTACAGCCGGTCGCCGCGCAGGTCGGCCAGCTTGTCGGTGGCGGCGCCGTACACGGTGGCCAGCTTGTGCAGCAGGACCGGGTTCACCTCGGGCTCGTCGTCCAGCGCAAGCTCGAAGTCGTCGTGCCTGGCCCGGGTCGGCGTGATCGTCAGGCCCCGCAGCATGACCGGCGCGGCCGGCTGCAGGAACAGCTCGTCCCATCGCGCCATCCCGGTCGCCAGGTAGCCGGCCCTGATCCCGCGCTCCTCGAGCAGCTCACGTGCCTTCCGGTAGATCACCTGGATCCGGCGGATGGCGTCGGCGCGGAGGTCGACATCGCGGAAGAGCCTGGTCAGCCTGATCGACCCGGTCTGCATGAAATGCGCGAGCGCTTCGGGGTCGGCGCCGGCCAGGTCGAGGGTGCCTGAGCGCCGGTCCTTGAAGTACAGCAGGGTGTTCCGGCCACCGAGATCGGTCAGCGCGGACGCCCAGTGCGCCTGCGCCGTCTCGATCAGGTCTGTCCGGCGGTCGACGGGCCGGGCAGGGTCGACGGCACGGGCAGGGTCGCCGGCACGGCCAGGCATGCGGTCGAGCGCGTCACCAGGTGGCTGCGACATCGGCGATGCACCTCCGGCCGTCGGGCGGTGCCGCAACCGCCCTGGGGGGTTCCGCGGCGCACGGTCAGATACCCGATTTGGCCAGTCTCATTCGCCGCCTGGCCGGCTTTGTCGCGACCGACGGCCCGTTACTGGCCTTCGATCTGCTCGCCGATCGGTTCTGGCTGGTCAGGCTGGGGAGCGAAGCGGCTGATGGCGATGCCGGATATCCAGATCAGGATCCACAGGTAAGGCGCCACCCTGGGAGCTGCCGCGGCCACCGGAATCGAGGCCAGGAACACAACAGGTACTCGCCCGATCCGGAGCGAGATCGTCAGCCTGACCCTGGCGGCCGACCGGTCAGCCAACGCCGGCCGGATGGTGGTGGCATAGAGCCAGATCGCGCCTTCGGCTAGCCCGGCCACCGAGGCGCAGATCGCGTAGAAGATCACCGCGCCGGCCTGGTTGGATGGCGCCGAGCTCAGCAGGGCGGTCGGGTAGGGCAGGAACGCGATCGTGCCGAGGAAGAACAGGTTCAGCCCGATGAGCGGCCGATCGAGCGCGGTGATGTAGCGGAAGATCCGGTGATGGCCGAGCCAGAACAGGCCGATCACGGCGAAGCTGATGCCGAAGCTGACCAGGCTCGGACCGGCATGGCGCAGGACGTCGCCCGTGCTGAGGTGGTGGGCCGTGACGAATCTCGCCGCCGGGACGCGCAGATCGATCGCGAGCAAGGTGATCGCGATCGCGAACACGGCATCGCTGAAGAACAGCACGCGGTCGTACTCGATGAAGCCCGAGCGGGCTAGCGCGTACTGGGCCGGTCCGCGATGCCCCTCGGGTCCGTGCCGCGCGGTGTCGCCGTGGCCGTCGCCTGCGGCCGCCGCGTTGTTGGTCACGCCTCGTGACACTAGCGGAATGGCAGGTCGGGGGGCTGCGGGTGGGCAGGTGGGCGCAGCGGCAGGTTGCCGGTAGGCCTGAGCCCGGCACGGCCGCGGCTGGCTCCGGCGGGCCGGTGCCCGGCCCGACCGGTCACAGCCGCACGAACCGGTAGTGGTGGCGCTGGAAATAGCGGATGATCGTGGGCAGCGCTGCGACGGTGGCCGGATTCCCGATCGGCTGGTTGTGCATCAGGATCACGGGATTCCGCAGCCTGATCCCCTCGGTCTCGGCCAGCCTGACGACTCGGTGAATCCAGTAGGCCGAGCCAGAGCCGTCGGCCTTCCAGTCCTCGGTATCTACCGACCACAGCCAGACCCGCATCCGGCGCCGCTGTGCGAGCCGCAGCGTGGTCCGGTTGTAGGCGCCGTACGGCGGCCGGAACAGGCACGGCCTCGTGCCGGTGATGTTCTCCTGCTCCACTGTCATCCGGTCCATTTCGGCGGCCTGCCGCGCGGCGGTCAGGTGGACGAGATCGGCGTGGTCCCAGGTGTGGTTTCCCAGCATGTCGCCGGAAGCGAGTTCGCGTTTCAGCAGGCGCGGCCGCGCGGCGGCGTTCACGCCGAGGTTGAAGAAGGTGGCCGGGACACGGAACTGGTGCAGGATCCGCAGAATCCGCGCGGTGCTCTTGCCCGGCCCGTCGTCGAACGTCAGGGCCACCGTGCGGCCACGGCCCGGGGCGTAGAAGTGCGGGCCATAGGCCGCTCGCCGGCAGGCAGGTGCTGTGCGCCTGGCCGGCAACCTGGGCGGCCGGGCGACTCGGCCGTCTGGCAGCCGCGCGGCCGGCCCGGCCGGGCCCTCGGGCAGGGGCCGTGACCTGCGCGCACCGGACGCGCCAGTAGCTGCCGTCACGGACAGGATGCTGGCGCACGCGAGCAGGCAGGTCACGATGACCCGGACCGGCGAAGAAACTGGCACGCTAGTCCTTCCGGGAAAGCAGTGGACGGTCCGGGAAAGTAATGGACGGTCGATACCGCACAAAACGTATTGACGAGGCTTACCATGATATCGCCGTCCTGGGCACGTATGCGGGTAGGAGGCGGACATGGAGCGTCTCCCGACGGCGCTCGCCGCCATCGTGCCGCCCGGCGTCGTCGTCGCCGAGGTGTTCGACGACCGCTTCGACTCGTGCGTGCTCTTCTCCGAGGAGGCGGCGGCGGTCGAGCGGGCCGCACCTAAGCGCAAGCGCGAGTTCGCGGCGGTGCGGGCGTGTGCCCGCCAGGCCCTGGCCGGCGCGGGCTTCGACCCCGGGCCCGTCGTGCCCGGGCCATCCGGCGCCCCGGTCTGGCCGAGCGGCGCGGTCGGCAGCATGACCCACTGCGACGGTTACCGCGGCTGCGCGATCGGCCGAGCCGAGACGGTCTCCGCGATCGGCATCGACGCCGAGCCGCATGACGTCCTGCCGGACGGCGTGCTGGCGATGGTGGCCAGCGACCACGAACGGGCGGCGCTGGCTCGCCTCGCGGCAACCGCACCGGGCCGGTGCTGGGAAAGGATCTTGTTCAGCGCGAAGGAATCGGTCTTCAAGGCGTGGTTCCCCGCGACCGGCCGGTTCCTGGGATTCCGCGACGCAGAGGTCGCGCTCGAGGAGTCCGGCATCTTCCGCGCGCGAATGGTACTGGCGGAACCCGAGACCGGGCAGCCTGTCGCCTACCAAGGCCGCTGGCTCGTGGCACATGGCCTGATCGTCACCGCGGTCGTCGTTCCGGCAGCGTTATCGACCTGGCCGCCGGATCGACTTCCTACACTTTTGAGGGATTTTCGGGTCTATATTGCCCGCTTAAATGGCTTTTACGCTCCACGAAAGGTGGGGTAAGTGCGTTGGCGGCCGGGCGTGACTACCCGAGCAGGTCGGGGCACTGGGTCCAGTGCGCCACCGCCTCCAGAACCAGCAGCCTGGCCTGCTCATAGTCGTAGTCATGGTTGCCCGTGGACAGCCCGAGGCCATAACCGTCTTCCAGCGAGATCAGGTGCTGCGCGATGCTCGCCGTCGGCAGCACCGGGGCGAACAGCCCGGCCGCGGCTCCCTCGTCCAGGATCTCCTGGTACAGCCTGCGCTGCTCGCCGCACAGGTCGGTGATCATGCTGGCGTGCTGGGAGTCCCTGGCCTTGGCGACCATGACCTGGTAAAGCGCCAGTGACAGCGGCTCGTCCTGTGGGCGCGGCAGGCCCATGTCGACCATCGTCCTGAGCTTGTCGCGGGCATCAGACAGGACGGACACCGCCTCGACGCGCGAGGTGTAGTACCGGTCGAACGCCATCGCGCGCACGTGCCGCAACACCTCGTCGACGTTGTCGTAATAGTAGTAGACCGAGCCGGTTGCCATGCCGGCCATGTCGGCGATGTCCTTCATCTGCATCCGGGCCGGCCCCTGGTCGTTGATGACCTGGACGGCCGCATCGAGCAGCAGCTTGCGGCGAGCAGCCTGGTCCTTGGACCTTGGCATCGCTGTGCACCCCTCCGTCGTGCTGCGCGGCGAGCGCGCGGGCCGTATCTGACCACGTCTGACAAGAAAACGTTACCTCTGTCTTGACAAGCCAAGGTTATTCGTCGAATCTATCGACAAATAACATCGGGCTCGGTTCGCCGGACTCCGCGTGGCTCAGGCTGTGCGGCGCGGGTCCAGCGGACGGGATGGAGTGGCCATGAGTGCGGATCGATCGGCAGCCGCGGCCGGCGGCGACCAGTACGCGCAGGAACTGTCCCGGTCGCTGACGCTGCGGGGCAACATCCTGATCACGCTGTCGTCGGTGACCCCGGCGTCCAGCGTGTTCATCATCATCCCGGCCGTGCTCGCGGCCGTCGGCGGAGCCTCGTTCGTGGCATTCGTCGCAGCCGCGATCGTCGGCATCTTCATGGCGTTCTGCTACGGCGAGCTGTCTTCGGCGTTCCCGATCGCCGGCGGCGAGTACTCGTTCGCTGCCCGAGTGCTCGGCAAGGGCACCGGCTTCGCACTGTTCCTGATGAACACGCTGAGCCTGATCCTGATCATCGGGGTGATCGCGCTCGGGACCGGCCAATATCTGTCGGCGGCGGTGTCAGGAACCAACTCCAAGTGGGCCGGTGTCGGCGTGATCGTGGCATGCGCGGTAGTGGCGGTGCTCAATATCAGGACGAACGCATGGGTAACGGGGACTTTCCTGGTACTGGAGATGGCCGCGCTGGTCGTTCTCACGGTGCTCGGATTCATCCACGTGTCCAGGCCGCTAGGCACCCTGTTTCACGCTCAGACCGCGGGCGGCAACGGGGTGCTGACCTCGGTCGGCCTCGGCCTGGTTGCCGCCCAGACCGCGACCGCGATCTTCTCCTACAACGGCTACGGCGCCGCCGTGTACTTCTCCGAGGAGACCAGGAATGCTGCGCGCCACATCGCCAGGGCCATCATGTGGTCGCTCGCGATCACCGTCGCCGCCGAGTTGATCCCGATGACGGCGGTCATTCTCGGCGCGCCGAACCTCGGCAAGCTGATCAGCAACCCCGCTCCGATGGAGTACTTCGTTACCGCCCGGGGTGGCAGCGCGCTGAACACGATCGTCAGCCTGGGGATAGCACTGGCGATCATCAACGCGACGGTCGCGATCACGCTGCAGGCCGGCCGGACGTTGTACTCATCGGCCCGTGACGGCGCGTACCCAGGTCCCGTCAGTCGTTCGCTGGGTTATGTTCATCCCAAACTTCAGACACCGATGGTCGCGACGCTGATCGTCGGAGGAGCAGCCGCCGTCGTGGCCGCGATCGTCCCGATCGGCTCGTTGATCACCGCGACAGGAGCAACGCTAGTGGCGTTGTACCTGATCGTCGCGCTGTCGGCGATCGTCGGGCGACGCAACGGCACGACGGCGCATGCCAGCTACAAGATGCCGGCCTGGCCGCTGGCACCGGTTGCCGTGATCGCGGCGCTGGTCTACGTCACCTACCAGCTGTGGAAGGGCAATCCGTGGCAGGTCATCATCGCCGCCGGGGCGCTGGCCATCGGCTATGGGTACTACTACGCCTACCTGCGCCGCCACAGGGAGACGCGCTGGACGATGCCGGCCGCGCCGCATGACGAGCATGCGGTCGATGAGCCCGGCGGCATCCTGATGGGACCGGCGCTGGAGATCCACCCGGTGGGCGGTCACGAGACGGAGCACTGAGTACATGCGCAACTCCCCAGCCGAAGGGCACCGGCCGCGCGCGCGTGACCTCGGCATTCCCTTCTGGGGCGAGCCAGGCGAATGGAACGCGATCACCGACGTCCCCGGCGTGCAGGTCGGTTACGAGACTCTCATCGCGGGTGACGGGGGGCTCGATGTCGGCCGGGGCCCGGTCAGGACGGGAGTCACGGCGGTGCTGCCGCTCGGCCGCGAGCAGGTGGGCAGATCGTGCCCGGCCGGCTGGTACTCGCTGAACGGCAACGGCGAGATGACCGGCACCGCGTGGCTGGACGAGACCGGCGCGCTATCGCTGCCGGTGGGCATTACGAACACGCACGCGATCGGCCCGGTGCACCAGGGCATCATCGACTGGTCGATCCGGGCCGATCCGTCGCTCGCGGCTCGCTGGCACCTGCCGGTCGTGGCCGAGACCTGGGACGGCTACCTGAACGACATCAACGGAGCGCACGTCACGCCGCTGACCGCCATGCGCGCCTTGGACAACGCTGCCAGCGGCCCGGTCGCCGAAGGCTCGGTCGGCGGCGGCACCGGGATGAACTGCTACTCGTTCAAGGGCGGCACCGGAACCGCCTCCAGGACGGTGCAGGTGGGCTCGCGCCGCTACACGGTCGGCACGCTCATGCAGGCGAACTTCGGCAACCGCGGCGAGCTGGTCGTGGCGGGCCGTCACGTCGGCGAGCTGCTCGCTGACGATAACCCGATGGAGGACACGGACTGGTTCGCCCCACCAGGCGCCGGGTCGTGCATCACGATCGTGGCCACCGACGCCCCGCTGCTCCCCGGCCAGTGCAAGGCGCTGGCCCGCCGGGTGCCGCTCGGCCTGGCCCGCACCGGAACGACCGGCAGCCATTTCTCCGGTGATCTGTTCCTCGCTTTCTCCGCGACCAATGCCGGGGCGCTGGACAGCGCGATCGACGCGCGCGCCGACGGCGAGAGCCTGCCCAGCATCGAGTTCGTGCCGTGGGGACAGATCGATCCGCTCTACGAGGCGGTCGTGCGGTGCGTCGAAGAGAGCGTCGTCAACGTCCTGGTCGCCGCCACGACGATGGCGGGGCGCGACGGTCACCGCAGTCCCGGTTTCCCGGTCGAGCGCCTGCCCGAACTGCTCGCCCGGTAGCCAAGCTCGCCCCCGCTCCGCTTCTGCCCGCAGGCCCCGTTCCGCCTTCTGCCCGCCGGGCCGGACGACAGCGGCGGAACCCTGCTGTCGCGGTAGCGGCAGTAAGGGTCCGCTAGTGTCGCTGGCGCCTTCCGCGGCAGGCGCGATTCGCTCCATTGGCCAGCCGCTGGGGCAACTTTTGGGCGATGACCGGTCGATGATCGTTTCGGGCGCGCGAGCCGGGGAAGTCGGGGTCGAGGTGCCGCGCCGGCCTTGGGGTGCGCCGGCGCGGCATCCCAGCAAACGAGCAGTCCCGGTTGCCCTACGTGCAGCGGCGCGCCTGAGGGTTGCCCGGTTCAGTGAATCGAGCAGATGACCTGAATGCTGCGCGGCGGCAGGGTCCCGGACACGCGCAACCGCCCGCCTGCGGCGCACAACTGCTTCCCCGAACTGATCAGAGGGCTATGCCCGGTCAGCGTGTAGACGCCGGGCGGAAGCGTCAGCCGGAACCGGCCGCTCCGGTCGGCCTTGGCGGCGTAGTTATGGCCCGCCGCGTCCACTGCCTTGATCGATCCTGGTAGCGGAACCGGTGATCCTGGGGCTGGCCCGCCGACCCTGACCAGCTTGCCGGTGACCACCTGGGTGGCGGTCGGGTGACCCCTGCACCCGGCCATGATCAGCGCGCCGGCAGCGGCCGCCGCGACGGCGGCTTGGAGTCTCTGCGCGCATCCTTGGACGCCTGGTCGGCCGGGCCGGTTGCATGCCCAGCTCACGGGCCCGCTCGAACCTTACCGAAGCGGACAGCCGCGCCGTAGTATTCGCATTGCGCGTGTTTCGAATGAGTGCCAGAAGGGCGGTCGGCCGCAGATGCAGGGTGTGCTGTACAGGCCGGCGGCTGCGCCGCCGGGCGGGGGTCGGCCGAGTGGGCGCTAGCCGGATCGTGCATTGGGCAAAGACCTACCGGGTTGATATCGCCCTGGTGATCTTCATCGGGCTGAACCTGGTCCTCATGCGCCTGATCCCGGAATGGCAGACCGTGCCGTTCCTGATCATCTGGCTGACCCTCACGGCGATCTACGGCTTTCGGCTCTGGCACCTGGGCTCGACGGTCCTGACGGTCGTGACTGTCATGCTGGCCACTGGCGGCCTGATCGGCTGGCAGGTGCTCCGCGGCAAGCAGGACGCGGACTACCTGGCGGAGGTTCCGCTGCTCGCCATGATGTTCGTCATCATGGTCTGGCATTCCCGCAGGCGGGTCACCGCGATGGACGAGATGAAGCGGGTATCCGAGCACAACCTGGTCCTGCTCGACCAGCAGCGCCAGTTCCTGCAGGATGCGTCGCACGAGCTCGGCACCCCGATCGCGATCGCGCTCGGGCATGTTGAGCTGATCGAGCAGGCCGCCACCGACAAAGCCATCGCGGCGGACGCGCGGGTTGCCGCCGACGAGCTGCTCAGGATCCGGCGGCTCACCAGCCGGCTGCTGCTGCTGGCCTCCACCGATGCCCCAGACTTCCTCTACCTGGGCCCGGTCGACATCGAGGGGATCCTGGTCGAGACGCTGCACAGATGGAGTCATGTCCCGCGGCGCTGGTCGCTGGACGCCATCGCGGACGCTCAGGTCCATGGCGATACCGACCGGCTGATGCTGGCGCTCGATGCGCTGATCGAGAACGCGGTTGAACACACCGATGCCGACGGCGAGATCGGCCTGCGCGCGCGGCGCGAGGGTGACACGATCGTCCTCGCCGTGACGGACTCCGGGCCGGGGATTCCCGCCGCCGAGGCCGACCGGATCTTCGGCCGGTTCTCTCGCGTCGACACCGGCCGCAGCCGCGCGTCAGGCGGCTTCGGCCTCGGCCTGGCGATCGTGAAGGCCATCGCCGAGGCGCACGGGGGATCCGTACGGGTCAGCAGCAGCGTCGGGCGGGGCTCGGTCTTCGAGGTGCGCCTGCCGGCCAGCTTGGCCGAGGCGCGGGTGCCGGCCAGCCAACGTGCCGTGCAGGTTTAAGCAGGCTCGCGGCCAATCCTGCGGCGCCATTGCGAGCCGTGCCATTCGCCAAGCATCGTGAAATGAAATTCGGCTTCGCCGCATTCTGCTGCCAGGCGGGGAAGTTCTGCCTCCTGTTCACGCGGTCCGGCGCGGGTTCCTGCGGCTCGCGAAGAGGTCGGCTGGCGGGGCAGGTGAGAGCTCAGCGGACGCGTCCGTGATGGGCCGCGCGCCTGCGGCGAACCGCTCAAGCTCGTCGCCGTCGATGACGCGGCCGGGAAACGGGTCGCCTGCGGCGAGGCGGGCCAGCCCCGCGACGGGCAGGTCGCGCCGGGAGGCCGCCAGCACCAGGTTGCCGAACCGGCGGCCGCGCAGGACGCCGGGTTCCGCGATCAGGCAGGCGCACGGGAAGACGGCACGGACGGTAGCCACCCTGGCTCTCGCGTGGGCGAGCGGCGGGCCGTCGCCGATGTTCACCGCGTAGATGCCCGACGTGGCAAGCGCCCGCTCGGCTGCCGACGTGAACTCCGCCGAGGTCAGATGCGCCGGGGTGCGGCCGCCGGCAAACAGGTCAGCCAGCACGATGTCGAACGAGCCTGGGCGTGCCTGCTCAAGTACGGCCCTGGCGTCGGCGACCCTTACCCGGATCCGGCCAGGCCGGTTCGCTCGCCGGCCAGGCTGATCAAGTGGCAGGCGCTGCCTCACCAGGTCGACGAGCTCTGAATCGCACTCCACCGCGAGCTGTGGCGAGCCGGGACGGGTGGCCGCCACGTACCGCGCCAGGGTCAGCCCGCCGCCGCCCAGATGCAGCACCCGCAGCGGCTGGCCGACGGGCGCGGCCAGGTCGATGAGGTGACCGAGTCGCCGCACGTACTCGAACTCCAGGTACCGCGGATCGTCGAGGTCCACGTGCGACTGGGGGAAGCCGCCGGCCAGCAGTGTCCAGCCCGCGGGCCGGCCAGAATCGGCGACCAGCTCAAGGCAGGTTCGGGCTGACATATCGGCTATCGTCCCCGCGTGCCACGGTGGTGTCCACTTGAGACCACTTGAGAGACTGGACTGATGACCGTTACCCGGCTCATCTCGATAGCCGACGTTCCCGTCCTGGCCGAGTTGCACCGCGTGAACCGGGACTTCCTCGCTCCATGGGAGCCGCTCAGGACCGAGGAGTTCTACACCGAGCGGGGCCAGCGCGCCCTCGTCGAGGGCGCCTTGGCCAAGTACGAGCAGAGATCAGCGATTCCGCATGTCATACTCGACGACTCGGGTCAGGTGGTCGGCCGGATATCGCTCAACGACATCGTGCGCGGACCGCTCCAGTCGTGCAACGTCGGCTACTGGGTGAGTGCCGCCGCAAACGGCCGCGGCCTTGCCACCCGCGGCGTACGCGAGATCACCGACCTGGCATTCGGCGAGCTCGGGCTGCACCGGGTCGAGGCGGGGACGCTGCCGCACAACGCTCGGTCGCAGCACGTGCTCGAACGCAACGGCTTCACCAGGTTCGGCCTGGCGCCTGCCTTCCTGCTGATCGCCGGCCGGTGGCAGGACCACGTCCTGTACCAGCTGCTTGCGGAGGACGCGGCCCGCCGGCCGCGGGGCTGACCGGGCTACGCGCGGGCCGCTCCCCGGCTCAGCGGGCGGTGCGATCCAGAGATCGCGGATCGCGGGTCAGCGTGTCCCCATCTTCAGCACCGGCGGCCAGCGCAGGCAGGGCGGGCGGCTGCGCGGGCAGGAACAGCGCGGCCAGCACCGCGCCGGCCGCCGCGACGCCGCCGGCGACCAGGCAGCCGACGGACAAGCCGTGCAGGAATGCTGCCGTCGCCGCATCCCTGAGCGCTGCCGCGGCCGCGGGATGGCCGGCCGCCGCCACCTCGGCCGAGACGCCCAGCGCCGCGCCGACTGACTGGTGGGCCACGGCGGAGACCTGGCCAGGCAGGCCCGCGGGCATCCCGGCCGTGAGCCGCGAGGAGTACAGCGACGCGAAGACGCTGCCGATCACCGCGACGCCCAGGGTGCCGCCGAGCAGGCGCGTCGTGTCGTTGACCGCCGATCCGATGCCGGCCTGCCGGCGCGAGATCGCGCCCATGATCGACTCGGTTGCCGGTGCCGACGTCAGCCCCATCCCGAGCCCGTACACCACCATCTGGACCGCGATGATGCCGTAGCTGATCGTGCCGGTCGTGACCGCCGACACCCAGCCGTAGAAGCCGGCCATGGCCACCAGGCCCGCCGTGACCACGAGCTTGGTGCCCGCCCGGACCGCGACCTGCGTGCCAACGACCGAGCCGACGCCGACCGAGATCGCGACCGGCAGCAGGTGTACGCCGGTGGCCAGCGGCCCGTAGCCGCGGATGAACTGGAAGTACTGCGTCATCAGGAAGATGAAGCCGAACAGGGTGAAGAACGAGACCGTGATGGCGCCGCTGGCCGCGCTGAACCGCATGTTGCGGAATAGCCGGACGTCGAGCATCGGGTGTGTGGTCCGCTGCTCCCAGGCGACGAAGGCCGCGAGCAGCATGGCGGAGGCGGCGAATCCCGCGATGCTCCTGGCGCTGCCCCAGCCATAGGACGGCGCCTCGATGATGGTGAAGACGAGCAGCGCCATCATCGCGGTGGAGAGCAGCAGGCCCGGCAGGTCGACGGCGGGCGGGTGCTCGTCCCTGGATGTCGGGACGCTGATCACCACGATCAGCGCTCCCGCCGCGGCGACCGGGCCCATCGCGATGAAGATGCTGGCCCAGCTGAAGTGCTCAAGCAGCCAGCCGCCCACGATCGGGCCGAGCGCGATCGCCACGCCGGCGGACGCACCCCACAAGCCGATGGCGCGGGCGCGTTCGCCGCGCGCGGTGAATACGTTGGAGATCAGCGACAGCGTCGCGGGGAACGTCATGGCGGCGCCCAGCCCCATCACCGACCTGACCGCGATCAGCTGCCCGGGGCTGGTGGTGAAGCCGCCGAGGACGCTGGCCGTGCCGAACACCGTGAGGCCGGCGAGCAGCATCCCCTTGCGGCCCAGCCGGTCCGACAGGCTGCCGAAGGTCAGCAGCAGGGCGGCGAAGACGAGGTTGTAAGCGTCGACCACCCATTGCAACTGGGTCGTCGTCGCGTGCAGTTCGCGCACGAGGCTGGGCAGCGCGACGTTGACGAGCGTGGTGTCGAGGTTTATCGCGAACGCCGCGAGCAGCAGCGCGGCGAGGATCATCGGCTTAGAGCGCATAGTTGAAATAATCAAAGCAGAACTTGAAAAAGTCAAGCTGTCAGTGTTGGAAATAAACCGTGGCTCGGCTACGATGAGACCGTGCGCACCTACAGCCAGTACTGCTCGGTGGCCAAGGCGCTGGATGTCGTCGGCGACCGGTGGACCCTGCTGATCATCCGCGAGCTGCTGGTGCAAGGGCCGTGCCGGTACACGGACCTGAAGACCGGGCTGCCCGGCATCGCGACTAACCTGCTCGCCGACCGCCTGCGCGAGCTGGAGAGCGCCGGGCTGGTCTGGCGGGAGGAGGCCGCGCCGCCCGTTGCCACGACGCTGTTCCGGCTCACCGACGTAGGCGCCGAGCTTGAGCCGGCGCTCAGGGCGCTGGGCGCGTGGGGGATCAGGTACATGGGCGCCCCGGCCGCCGACGACGAGTTTCGCAGCCACTGGTTCGCGTACCCGGTCTCGCTGTTCCTGCACGACAGAACGCCGGACGGCCCGCCGGTCGCGATCGAGCTGCGAACGGCGGACCGTCCCGCAGTCATCGAGGTGGCCGGGGGCTCCGTCAGCACCAGGCTCGGCACCGCGGCGAACCCTGACCTGGTGCTTGACGGCAGCCCGCAGCTGATCCTGAGCCTGATCTCCGCGCACCTGACACCCGCCGAGGCGCGAGACCTCGGCCTGGGCATCGAGGGGGACGCGGGGGTCCTGGCGCGGATCCAGCCCGCGCCGGCTGACGCACCGGCTAATGCTCCCGGCTAACGCACCCGGTAGAACGCGGTCGGCTTCCAGCCGTACCCGTAGTGGATGAGGCCCACCAGCGAGCCTGAATCGTGGGCGCCGAACGTGTAGCCCCACCTGCGGAAGAGCTCCACGTGACCGGTCCCGTAAAAGGCGAGGTCGCCCATCCGCGGGTGCCTGACTCTGACCAGCTTAGGGCTGGCCAGCATCCCGTACGTGGTGCGCGGCAGGCTGATCCCGACGTGCCGGTAGGCCATCATGACCAAGCCAGAGCAGTCGAAACCCGGGCCCGTGCCGCCGTAGACGTAGGGCTGACCGCGCCTGCGCTGCGCCCATCTGTAGGCACGCAGCCGCCGTGCCAGGCGGTGCCTGGTAACCAGTGCATGCGGCTGACCGGCGGCCATCAGCCTGGTGACGGCTGCCTGATTGGCGCTGGCCGCGGGCGCCGCGCTGGCGACCGGGGCTTGCAATGCGAAAGCCGCGGCCATCCCTGCCGGGACCACCGCGACCGCGGTCATGCTACGAGCCTTACTGAGCAGTCGGGACATTCATGTCCGATCACGCGAAGTTCGCGCAGCCCAGCGGGGAAAGGCGCTGATGGCGCGCCCAACGCGGCTGGCCGTGCGCCTGACTTACCCCACGCTAGCGGCGTGGAGCGGTAGTTGCCCGGCAAAACACCCATGTGGTGCCCGGTGCCGGGTTAGAAAAAGCCCCAGAAATGGTAAAAACTCGGCTGCCTGATCGGCGCGGGCGCCATTAGCCCGCCAGTTCCGGGATCACTTTCTGGGCGAACAGGTCGACGCTGCCCCGGTCGTAGGCCGCGTCGACGAAGTAGCCGATCGCATACTCCAGGCCGAGGTCCCGCACTTCGGCGAGTCGCTCCGTGACCTGCTCGGGCGTGCCGACCAGCGGTCCAGAGGAGAACATCGCCAGGTTGCGCTCCAGCGCCTTGGCCGGGACCAGCGGCTCGTAGTGCGCCCTAACCCAGTCCAGCTTGTCGGCCACATCCTTTTCGGTCTCGCCGATGATCACGTTGAAGTCGGCGGACCGGACAATGGCGTCGAAGTCGGTGCCCACGTCCTTGCAGTGCGCGGCCAGGATCTCCGACTTGCGCGTGAACTCCTCGGGCGTCGCGTCGAAGTTCGTGTAGCTGGCGTACTTGGCCGCGATCCGCAGTGTCTTGCGCTCGCCGCCGCCCGCGATCCACAGCGGGATGCCGCCCTCTTCGGCCGGCAGCGGCAGGCCGATCGCGCCGTCGACCTGATAGTGCTTGCCCGACAGGGTCGCCGTGCCGGTCGTCCAGAGCTGGCGCATGATCTGGACGCCCTCGTCGAGCATGGCGAGCCGCTCGCCCGCGCCGGGGAAGCCGTACCCGTAGGCGCGCCACTCGTGCTCGTACCAGCCGGCGCCGATGCCCATCTCCACCCGGCCGCCCGAAACCTGGTCGATGCTCGCCGCGACCTTCGCGAGGTAGGCCGGGTTGCGGTAGCCCATGCACGTGCACATCTGGCCGAGCCGCACCCTGGTGGTCGAGGCGGCCAGCGCCGCCATGAGAGTCCAGGCCTCGTATGTGACCTCGTCGGACGGTGCCGGCACCGTGTGGAAATGGTCATAGACCCAGATCGACTCGAATGGCCCGGCATCGACGGCCTGGGCGAACTCACGCATCGCAGGCCACTGCCCGGCGGCCGGGATTCCGGCGAGGTCCAGCCGCCAGCCCTGGGGGACGAATACACCAAATCGCATGCTGCCAATCCTAAACGTGCCAGGCTTTCCGGCCATCCCGGCCCCCGCTAGTCTCGGCCGGGTGGACATAGTTCAGGCTGCCCAGCGGATCGCGGACGAGGTGCTGTTCCCGGCCGCGCTCGGCACGGATTCAAGCGATGTGGTTTCCCGCGACCTGCTCGACGCGCTCGCCCGGGCCGGCTTGTACGGCATCGTGGCGCCGCGGGAGGCCGGCGGGCTGGATGCCGATTTTGCCACGGTGTGCGCCGTTCAGGAGGCGCTGGCCAGCGGGTGCCTGACGACCGCGTTCCTCTGGGCACAGCACATCGGGCTGGTACGCGCGCTGGCGGCGTCCGGCGATTCCGACCTGGCGGCGCGGTGGCTGGCGCCGCTGGCCAAGGGCGAGATCCGGGCCGGCCTGGCACTGGGCGGCGCGTTGCCGCGGCCGACCTTGCGGGTGCTGCCGGACGGACCTGGCTGGCTGCTCGACGGCGTCTCGCCGTTCGTCTCCGGCTGGACGCGGATCGACGTGGTGCACGCGGCGGCCCGATCGGCCGACGACGAGATCGTCTGGCTGATCGTTGACGCCGCGGAAGGCGATTCGGTGCGCGCAGACCGGCTGCACCTGACCGCGCTCAACGCGACCGCGACCGTGCGCGTCACCTTCGACCGGCTTCCGGTGGGCGGCGACCGGGTCACGAGCAGGCATCGGGTCGGCGGGGGCACGCCGCCCGAGGTCCTGCGCATGCATGCCGCGCTTGCGCTCGGCGTCGCCGCCCGGTGCTGCCGGCTGCTCGGACCTACCCCGCTGGATTCGGAACTTGCCGCGCTCCGGGCCGAACTCGACCGGCTCGGGCCGGGTACCGCGGCCGCGCGCGCCGCAGCGGGCGAACTCGCCGTCCGGGCCGCCGCGGCGCTGATGACGACCGAGGGCAGCCGGTCGCTGCTGGCGGACGATCACGCCCAGCGCCTTGCCAGAGAGGCACTGTTCACGCTTGTCTACGCGCTCCGTCCCGCGTCCCGCGCCGCCCTGCTGACCAAGCTGGGCGCGGCGTCCGGCTAACGCAGCGCGCCGCTGCGGGCGCTCGCGGTCGGCACCCGCGCCCGCGCGGCAGCGGGATTGCGCATCTGCATGAGCGACACCCCGATGCCGTAGGTCAGGAAGTGGTCCTCGGGGATGATCTCGATAATGCGGCTCGAGGCCTGCCGCTCGGCCGGCAGCAGGGACGCGAGCTGCCTGGGTGCCACACCGGTGAGCACGTTGCCGGCCGGATGGACGATCGCTGTGCCGTGGAAGCTGATCGTCGCCGGCGGAATCGGGAACAGCAGCGCGAGCAGCCCGCCGCGCCGTACCGGCACTGTCACGGCGACCCGCCCGCTCGCAGCGACCTGCCTGGCCTTCCAGCTATCCGCGGCCACTGCCACGTACAGCCGCCGGCCCGCGGTCGCGTACACCACGCCGCTCGACCTGGCCTCGCCGGCCGCCGTGACGTGGCTGATGACCGCGAACGAGGCGCGTTCGAGCGAGTTCCAGACCTGCTCGCTGGTCAGGCGGGCTTCCTGCTGCGACCTCTTGTGCTCCATGACTCCAGCCTTGCTCGCGGCCGGGACGGCGGAGCAGAGCCAGAAGTCCCCTTTACGGCCGCCGAACGAACCATTCCCGGCCCGTACGCCGGGCTCGTACCCGCCAGGTGGCGTGGCGACCGGCCGCCTGGTTGCGTTGCGGCCCGCGTGCCCGATGATTGGTGCCCATGAGGCCGCTCGTCACCGGCGGGGCCGGCGCCGAGCGTCCGGAGGCCGGCGCCGCACGCCGTTTCACCGCGCACTTCGGCGTGGCGCCGGACGGCATCTGGCAGGCTCCCGGCCGGGTGAACCTGATCGGGGAGCACACCGACTACAACGACGGGTTCGCCCTGCCATTCGCGATTGGCGCCAGGGTGTGCGCCGCGGCGAGGGCGAGGCGGGACGGGACGCTGGTGCTGACATCCGGTCAATCGGATGGGAGCGAGACCAGCATCGGCGTCGCGGACCTGGCGCCTGGCTCTGTCTCCGGCTGGGCCGCGTATCCCGCTGGCGTGGTGTGGGCGATGCGGACCGCGGGTTACCCGGTGGGCGGCATCAGCCTGGCGATCGACGCCGACCTGAAACCGGGCGCGGGCCTGTCCTCCTCCGCCGCGCTGGAGTGCGCCGTCGCGCTCGCGCTCGCCGACCTGCACGGGCTCACCTTGTCCAGACCGGAACTCGCGCTGCTGGCAAGGCACGCAGAGAACGATTTCGTCGGTGCTCCCACCGGGATCATGGACCAGATGGCCGTGCTCGCGTGCCAGCAGGGTCACGCGCTGCTGCTCGACTGCCGCAGCCAGGCAGGGACCGCGGTTCCGCTCGATCCGGCGCGCTCCGGTCTGGCCTTGATGATCATCGACACCCGCGCCAAGCATGAGCTGACCGACGGTGGGTATGCGAGCCGGCGCCTGGCCTGCGAGGAAGCCGCGATGGCGCTCGGCACGCCGGCCTTGCGCGACATCGGTGCCGCCGACCTCGGCCGGCTCACCGATCCGCTGCTGCGGCGCCGCGCCAGGCATGTCGTGACGGAGAACCAGCGCGTGCTGGCGACCGCCGAACTGCTCGGCACGGGCCAGGTCGCCGAGGTCGGCCCGCTGCTCACCGCCTCGCACGCGTCGCTGCGCGACGATTTCGAGGTGTCCTGGCCGGAAGCCGATGCTGCCGTGGCGGCCGCCGCTGGTGCCGGAGCGCTGGGAGCGCGGATGACCGGCGGCGGCTTCGGCGGCTCGGTCATCGCACTGATCAGGGCCGATCGCGCCGCCGAGGTCAGGCAGTCGGTGTCGGAGCGGTTCGCCAGGCACGGCTGGGCAGCGCCGGCCTTCGCCGCTGCGGTACCGTCCGCGAGCGCCGGCCGGGTGCGCTGAGCCGGCTAGGAGTCCTCGGGCTAGCTCGCCGCCAGCGACCGCGCGGCCAGGCGATCACCGCGTGCCGACTAGTACGCGGTCGACCGACCCGACGCCGTGGTCGAGCTGGTAGTCCAGGTTGATGGCGGCGCTGATCAGCGACAGGTGGCTGAACGCCTGCGGGAAGTTGCCGATCTGCTCGCCGGTGCTGCTGATCTCCTCGGAGTACAGCCCGAGGTGGTTGGCGTAGGTGTGCATCTTCTCGAAGACCAGCGCTGCATCGTCGAGCGGCCGGCCCGGGCGAGCGCGTCCACGTACCAGAACGTGCAGAGCGAGAAGGTTCCCTCGTCGCCGGTCAGGCCGTCCGGTGACTTCGTCGGGTTGTAGCGGTAGACCAGGCTGTCGGCGACCAGTTCCTTGTCCATGGCGTCGAGCGTGGACAGCCACATCGGGTCACGCGGTGAGATGAAGCCTTGCAGCGGCATGAGCAGCAGGGAGGAATCCAGCAGCTCGGTGTCGTAGTGCTGGGTGAATGCCTTGATCTTCTTGTTGAAGCCGCGGTCCATGATCTGGTTGTAGATCCGGTCGCGCTCCGAGGTCCACAGGGCGACCTGGGCGGGCCTGCCGTGCCGCTCGGCCATCCGGATAGCCCGGTCCAGTGCCACCCAGCACTGGAACCGCCCGTAGGTAAAGTCCTTGCGGCCGCCCCTGGTTTCCCAGATGCCCTCCTCCGGCTGGTCCCAGTGCTCGCTGACCCAGTCGGCCATCTTCGCGACGGCCTGCCAGCCGTGGTGCGGGATGGGCATGCCGTAGTTGTCGCCGAGGAAGACGGCGTCCATGGCCTCGCCGTAGACGTCAAGCTGCAGTTGGTCGGCCGCGCCGTTGCCGATCCTGACCGGCCGCGAGCCGCGCCAGCCTTCGAAGTGCTTGAGTGTCGTCTCGGTCAGGTCGGACGACCCGTCGACCCGGTACATGATGTTGAGCGGGGCCTTGGCCCCATTAACCCCGGCACCCTCGGCGCCGCGCTGCCTGAGCCAGGCGCCGAACTTGGCTGCCTCTTCCTGGTAGCCCAGGCCGAGCAGGGCGTAGATCGAGAAGGAGCCGTCCCTGACCCAGGTGTAGCGGTAGTCCCAGTTGCGCTCGCCGCCGATCTGCTCGGGCAGGCCCGCAGTGACCGCCGCCACCGGCGCGCCGGTTGGGTTGTAGGTCAGCAGCTTGAGCGTCATGGCCGACCGTGACACCATCTCCCGCCACCGCCCGGTGTACGTGCCGCGGCGCAGCCAGCGGCGCCAGAACTCGGCGGTGTCGTCGGCCAGTTTGGTGATCTCGGCCGGCGTGATCCGGCGTGGCTTGCCGCCCATCGACTCGAGGACCACGCCGGCAGTCTCGCCCTCGCGCAAGGTCCTGATCGCGACGAGCCCGTCGCCGACGCGCCTGATGGCCTGGGTCTTCTCCCCGGCATCGCGCCCGAAGGCGGGGTGCAGGGTCAGGTGCATGTCGCTCGACCTCAGGACAGCGCCGTTCTCGGTGATCTCCATCTTGTGCTTGGCGCGCCCGTAATCGAACTTGGGATAGAGCTCGATCTTGAAGCTCATGACGCCCCTGGTGACCCTGAGCATCCGCACGAGCCGGTGCCGGTCGGTCGCCCTGCCCTCGATGATGGGCATGAAGTCGTATAGCTCGCCGACTCCGTCCGCTGTCATGAACCGGGTGATCAGGATCGCGGTGTCCGGGAAGTACAGCTGCTTGCTGATGTAGTCGTCGCGGTCTGGCGAGACCTTGAAGTGGCCGCCCTTTTTGGCGTCGAGCAGCGACGCGAACACGCTCGGCGAGTCGAACCGCGGGCTGCAGAACCAGTCGATCGTCCCGTCCGTGGCCACCAGCGCGGCCGTCTGAAGATCGCCGATCAAGCCATGATCGGCGATGTTCGGGTATTTATTGCTGTTCAAGGCGAGCTCCCACTCGTCGACCTGATCATTCGCGCATTCACGGTCTCAGCCGCATGCCGCCGCAGGCATCACCCAGGCCGGGTGGTCTCTGCGAGCGGTCGGGTGGTCTCTGCGAGGGGCCGGGCGGTCACTGCGAGCGGCCTTGCGGCGCCCCCGGAATCAGAGGCGCCCGGAATCACTCTCGCCGGGTGATGCCGCCCGGATAGCCCGGCGTGAGGATCGGCCCAGACAGGACCACCCGGGGGAGGAGGTCAAGCTGACCACCGACGACAGCAAACATGAGCTGGACGAGTTGCGGGCCGAAGTCGGCGACCTCAAGGTCAAGCTAGCCGAGGCGCAGGCCGAAGCGCAGACACAGGCCAAGGCCGCGAAGACGGCGCAGAAGCTTGCCGCCGCACCGGTCACCCGGGCCGCCCCAAGTGCTCCCAAGCGTGGCGGAGGCTGGCGCGCTCCGGTGTCGGCGGTGCTGATCGTGCTCGGCTGCGTGCTCGCGCCGATATCGGTGCTGGCGGTGTGGACCTCCAATCAGGTCTCCAACACCAGCAAATACGTGCGGACCATTTCACCGCTGATCAAGGAACCGGCGATCCGGGGCGCGCTGACCGACAAGATCAGCACGGCGGTGACCAAGCAGATCGATGTTCAGGGAGTGGCTAACCAGGCCGCCAGGGAATTGTCCGCTCGCGGACTGACCAGGCTAGGCGCGCTCATCTCCAACTTCTCCGGGTCGATTGCCAGCGGCGTCAACGGCCTCGTTCACAGCACGGTCGCCAAGATCGTCGCCAGCCCTCTGGTCACCAGGCTGTGGGTGCGGGGGAACACGGTCGCGCACAAACAGCTGGTCCTTGCCCTGGAAGGCAAGAAGAGCTCGATCACCGTGTCGAACGGCCAGGTGGTACTCGCCCTCGGCCCGTATATCGACCAGGTCAAGCACAAACTGGCCAACCGCGGCCTGACGCTGGTCGACAAGCTGCCGCCGATCAATCCGACGTTCCCGCTGTTCTCGGCGAAGTACCTGGTGCAGGCGCAATCGTTCTATCGCCTGCTCACGACCCTGAGGTGGGTGCTGCCGATCCTGACCGTCATCCTGCTCGGGGCGGGCGTCTACATCGCGCGCCGCCACCGGCGCGCCCTCGTCGGCGCGGGGCTTGGCCTGGCCGGCTCGATGCTCGTGCTCGGCGCGGGGCTGGCCATCGGACGGGCGATCTACATCAGCAAGATCCCGGCCAGCACGCTGCCCGCCGACGCTGCGGCGGTTGTCTTCGATGACCTCGTCAGGTTCATCAGGGCGGGCTTGCGCACGATCCTCGTCGTCGGCCTGGTCGTGGCGATCGCCGGGTTCTTCACCGGGCCGTCGGCAACCGCCGTCCGCACCAGGGCAGCGTTCAAGTCGGGTTTCACGGCAATCCGCGGAACCGGCGAGCGGGCCGGGCTCACGACGGGTCCCGTCGGCACCTGGGTCTACCGCTACCGCACGCCGCTCCGCATCGCCGCGGTGGCCATCGCCGCCCTGGCCTTCGTGTTCTGGACCGACCCGACTGGACTCGTGGTGGCGATGATCGCGCTCGTGCTCGTCATCGTGCTTGGCCTGCTCGAACTGATCGGCAGGCCGCCCGCGCAGGCCAGGGGGCCCGCCCCAGGTGGCTAGCCGGGCTTCGCCGGCTAGCGCGCTAGACATCGCATGACCGGACTGACGGTACTCATCGTTGTCGTCATCGGCTACACGCTCGTCGCGTCCAGGCTCGACCGGTGGTGGGTTACCGCCCCGATGGTGTTCGTCGCCGCGGGAACGATCCTCGGGCCGGCGGTGCTCGATGTTCTTCCCTTGCCGCTCAGCGCCGGGACGGTCCTGACGATCACCGAGCTGACGCTGGCCGTGCTGCTGTTCTCCGACGCGTCCACGGTCCGGCTCCGCGACGTCGAGGGCGACGCGACCCTGCCCGCGCGGCTGCTGTTCGTGGGGCTGCCGCTGACGATCGCGGCTGGGGCTCTGGGTGCTCATCTGCTGCTGCCCGGCGTCGGGTGGGCCATGGCCGCGCTGGTCGCCACCATCCTCGCGCCGACCGATGTGGCGCTTGGCCTGGCGGTCGTCACCAACAGGGCCGTGCCGGTACGGATCCGCCGGGCGCTGAACGTCGAGAGCGGCCTGAACGACGGGCTCGCGACGCCGTTCGTGACCCTCTTCGTCGCCGTCGTCGCGTCCGAGGAGAGTATCGGGGACCGGGCCTGGGGCCTTCTGGCGCTGAAGGAGATCGGGCTCGCGTTCGTGGCGGCGGGCGTCGTCGGATACATCGGCGGAAAGCTGCTGGCCCTGGCCAAGAGCGCGGGCTGGACCTCGGCGGTGTCCGAGCAGATCGCGATACTGGCGCTGGCTCTGCTCGCGTACCAGGGCTCGGTCAAGATCGGCGGGAACGGCTTCGTCGCGGCGTTTGCCGGCGGCCTCCTGTTCGGCGCCGTGACCAGGGGCCGCCTGGAACCGGCTGGCCGCTTCACCGAGACAATCGGGCTAGCTGCCTCGTTCGTCGTGTGGCTCATCTTCGGTGCGCTGTTCGTCGGCGGCCTGCTCACCCGCGAACTGTCGGCTCAGCCCGTCATCTACGCGATCGTCAGCCTCACCGCGATCAGGATGGTGCCGGTCGCGATCGCGCTGACCGGGAAGCACTTGCTGCCGCGCACCCTCGCGTTCATGGGCTGGTTCGGCCCCCGGGGCCTGGCATCGGTCGTCTTTACCCTGATCGCGTTGCGGGAGTTCGACCACAGCGGCACCGCGGACAGTCTCGTGGAGGCCGCGACGTGGACGATCCTGCTGTCCGTCGTCCTGCACGGAATCTCGGCCTCGCCCCTGGCCAGCCGGTACGGCGCCGCGGTGGCGCGGGCTGGTGACGTGGCGGAGAAGGCCCCCGCGGGCGAGCCGGCGATCCGGCTCCGCGACCTGGCAGGTCGACACGGAAGCGCGCGGCAGGGCCGCGAGTAGTCAGGGCCAGGGAGCGGGCAGGCCAGGGAGCGGGCAGGGCGCGGATGACCGCCGCGTCCTGAATCACCCGCTGCGGGTGGTCCGGCGAGCCGTCAGGCAGGGGACTCTTGACCGGAGCAAGCGTCGGAGGGGCGCTAGGCCGGCAGCCGGCCGTCCAGAGCTCGCGGGTCGGCCGGAGGAAGGAGTGAGGTCAGATGGCCACGCTGACAGCATGGAGATTCGCCGGCACCGAAGGGGCCGATGACGCTGTCCTTCGGGTCAAGCAACTGAGCGCCCAGCAGGTCATCGACGTGCAGGACGTGGCCGTGATCCGCTGGCCGATGCACGCGACCCAGCCATCGGCGCAGGAGCACGTGACCGCCGAGGGCGGCAAGGTCACCGCGCTGATGCACAAGGTCCAAAAGGGCGGCATCGACAGCACGCTGATCGAGTCGGTCAAGACCGACATGACGCCGGGGACGTCGGCGTTGGTGCTGCAAAGCTCTGACGCCCGGATGGACCGGGTCGCGAAGGCCTTCGCCGGCCAGGACATGGAGCTGATCAGGTCCAACCTCTCGGTAGAGCAGGAGGACCAGCTGAGGGCCTCGTTCCGGGATGATCCGGCCGACGGGAAATGACCCCGCGCAAGGCTCGTCACCTAGGGCTTGACGAGCGGGCGGAGATCGGCCGGGAGGCGTGAGCTGGTCGCCAGGGCCGGGCGGGCAACGATGGCTGGCGCGCCTGTCGATCCTGCTGATGGTCGCCGCCGTCGTCATCCTGGTCGTCTTCGCCGCCGGACACAGCATCGGCCTGATCATCTCCGGGGTGATCGCCCTGTGCTTGATGATGGCGGGCGGCTACTGGTTCCTGGCCAACCGCGGGGTGCTCCGCTGGGCCGCGCTCGCACTCACGGTCCTGGTACCCGTCGCCCTGATCGTGGTGTACGCGAGCCGGCACCTGCTCTGGGTCGCCCTCGTTACCGTCGCGGCCCTGCTGCTCGCGCTCGGTGCGGCCCACGCCGCCATGGGGACCGCCGCATCGCGCGCCACACCTGAGCGCGCGGCCGCCCGGCCGCGGCGAGCCTTCCTGATCATGAATCCGCGATCGGGCGGCGGCAAGGTCGCCAGGTTCCAGCTGAAGGAGAAGGCTGAGGCGCTCGGGGCCCAGGTGGCGATGCTCGAGGGCCCGCAGATCATCGATGTGGCCTCGCTGGCCAGGCAGGCCGTCGCCGACGGGGCGGACCTGCTCGGCGTCGCCGGGGGCGACGGCACCCAGGCGCTGGTCGCCGGCATCGCCGCCGAACATGACCTTCCCTTCCTGTGCATCAGCGCCGGGACGCGCAACCACTTCGCGCTGGACCTCGGCCTGGACCGCGAGGACCCGGCCACCTGTCTCGACGCGCTCACCGACGGCGTGGAGCAGCGGATCGACCTCGGCCGCATCGGCGACCGGACCTTTGTTAATAACGCCTCCTTCGGGGTCTATGCGGAGATCGTGCGCAGCCCGGCGTACCGCGATGACAAGCGCGGCACGACCCTGGAGATGCTGCCTGACCTGCTCAAGGCGGACGGGAACGGCCGCCGCCTCTCGGCTCGCACGGACACCGCCGACATCGAAGGCCCCAAGGCCCTGCTGATCAGCAACAACCCGTACCGCACGGGCGACATCGCCGGGCTCGGGCGACGCGATCGGCTGGACTCCGGCACCCTCGGCGTGATCGCCGTCAGCGTCGACAGCGCCGCACAGGCCATCGGCCTGGTGCGCCGGGGCCGCGGTCGTGGCCTGACCCTGCTATCGGCCAATGAGGTCAGCGTCGATGCGGAGCAGCCCGAGATCCCGGTCGGGATCGACGGGGAGACGATCATGATGCCGACCCCGGTTCGCTGCTCGATCGTGCCGCGTGCGCTCAGGGTCATTGTCCCGCGGACGCGCCCCGACGTGCCCGCATCCCGGCGGGCCTTCAGCTGGTCCCGGCTGGCCCGCCTGGCCGGCTTCGGCCGCGAACCGGCCCCGGCCAGCTGACCGGCCGGGGCTGCGAGCAAGCTCTCAGCTCGCACTGTCTCCGGCGTCCAGAGCGGGCCGGTAGGTGAGCATCATGACGCCGTCGCCCGCCATCTTCGACTCGGTCAAGGTGAGCTTGGCCTGCTGGCTCATCTTGTCGGGGAACAGGCGCTTGCCCTGGCCGAGTATGACCGGGAAGACCATCAGCCGGTACTCGTCGACCAGCCCGTGCTGGGTCAGGGTGTGGACAAGCTGGCTGCTGCCCTCGACGAGCAGGTCGCCATCGAAACGGTCCTTCAACCTGGCGATCTCGGCAGCGGTGTCGCCTCTGATGACCGTGGTCGGGCCCCAGGTGGCGTCGGCGTCGGCGAGCGTTGCCGAGACGACGTACTTGGGTATCTCGTTCATCCTGCGGCCGAAGTCGTCGGTGCCCATGGCGGGCCACGCGGCGGCGAATCCGGCATAGGTGTCGCGCCCGAGCAGCAGCGCGCTGCTGGCGAACAGCTCGTCGTACTTGAACGCGTCCCCCGCCTGGCCGCGGTCGAACTGGAAGGTCCACCTGGGCTCCTCCACCACGCCGTCCAGCGACACGAACTCGGTCACCACGATCCTGGCCATGACTTCCTCCCGCTGAGTCGGGCCGGCTGCGCCGGCTCTCACCTTCGCTACGAACGCAGCCGCGTCCGATCGACACCTCAGCCGCCGGAGATCTGGGCCAGTGCGCCGCGGACGCTGCCACCCGCGAGGTCCAGCGCGGATCGGGCCTGGCCGGCGTCCGCCCCTGACAGCAGGCACACCAGCGCGAGCCGCAGGTCACCCTGACACCGCGCCAGCACGGAGCGGCACTCATCATGGGTTGCCCCCGACGCCTCGATCAGAATCGTGAGCTGCCGTCTGGCCAGTTTCGCGTTCGTCCCGGCCACGCCGATCATCAGGTTGGAGTAGGTCCGCCCGAGCCTGACCATCGCCGCCGTCGACAGCGCGTTCAGTACGAACTTCTGCGCGGTCGATGCCTTCAGCCTGGTGGAGCCGGCGATCGCCTCAGGGCCGGTGTCGATCAGCACACGGTGATCGGCGAGCGGTACGAGCGGGGCGGCCAGGTTGCTGCTGACCAGCACGGTCAGCGCTCCGGCGGCCCGCGCCGCACGCAGCGCTCCGGCGACGTACGGCGTCGCGCCGCTCGCGGTCAGGCCAACCGCGACGTCGTTGGCGCCGAGCCCGGCAGCCGCTGCCGCGCCCAGCGCCTGGTCGTCCTCGGCGGACTCGGCCGCCACCGCCATCGCGCCCGAGCCGCCGGCGTGGTGCGCGACGAAGATCCCGGCCGCCCCGAACGTCGGCGGCACCTCCGCGGCGTCCAGCACCGCGATCCGGCCGGACGATCCCGCCCCGAAGTAATGCACCCGGCCGCCCGCTGCCAGCCGGGCGACCGTCGCGTCCACCACGTCGGCCAGCTCAGGCAGCACGCCAGCCACCGCCGGCGCCACCAGCGCGTCCTCGGCGTTCAGCAGCCGCAGCAACTCGAGCGTCGGCACCGTATCGATCAGCTCGGTGCGCGGATTCCGCCCCTCCGTGCCAGCGCCGCCGCCGCGCGGCGGGCGAGATTTTCCTTCCAACGAGACTCCTTGGCGGGCTGTGCATCCGGCATAGCTAGTGTCGGTGCGCGTGGACAACGATCGGCGCGGGACCAGGCCGGCGCGCGACCGCGCACTGCGCGTGCTCGGCTGCATGTCCGGCACCTCGGTCGACGGTATCGACATCGCCTGTGCCGATCTGCGGCTGCACGGGGACGAACTGCTCGCCGGGTACCGCGGGCTGGCCAGCGTGCCGTTCGGCGACGAGCTACGCCGCCGGATCATCGCGGCGCTGCCGCCCGCCGCGCCAGGAGCCGGGGAAATCTGCGCGTTGCACGCCGAACTCGGCCATGCCTACGCCGCCGCGTTCGCAAAGGCGAGGCGAGAACTGGGCGAAGGCGAGGCCGGCCTGGCCGTCCTGCACGGGCAGACCGTCTACCACTGGGTGGACGACACCGGCGCGGCCCTCGGCACGCTCCAGCTCGGCAACCCGGCGACCGTCGCCGAGACACTCGGCATCCCGGTCATATCCGATCTGCGCAGCCGAGATATCGCCGCCGGCGGCCAGGGCGCGCCGCTCGTGCCGATGTTCGACCGACTGCTGCTCAGCGGCACCGCCGGGCCGGTCCCGGTTGGAGCGGTCAACCTGGGCGGCATCGCGAACCTGACCGTCGTCGCGGACGGGCAGGTCGCGGTCGCCTACGATCTCGGCCCGGCCGGAGCCCTGATGGACCCGGCCGCGGAGCGGGCCAGCGGCGGAGCGCTCCGGTTCGATCACGGCGGCAACATCGCCGCCCTCGGCCGTGTCCGCGACGATCTGCTCAGCGTGCTGGCCGCGGACCCGTTCTTCCAGCTGACGCCGCCGCGCAGCACGGGCCGCGAGCATTTCAACGCCGCCTACCTGGACTCCGCGCTCCGCCGCGTCGCTCCGGCGGCCGCGCCCGATGACGTCGTCGCGACGGTGACCCGCCTGCTCGTCGATCAGCTTGCGGCGGCCGCGCGGCGGCATGGGCTTCGGCAACTGATCGTGTCCGGCGGCGGCATCGGAAACGAGACGACGTTGCGCTGGCTGGTCGCGGCGCTGCCCGGCATCGCGATCCGGGCCTGCGACGAACTTGGCGTGCCGGCCCAGGCCAAGGAGGCGCTGGCCTTCGCGGTCCTGGGCTTCCTCAGCTGGCACGGGCTGCCCGGGTCGGTTCCGGCGGCGACCGGCGCGCACCGCGCGGCGATCCTCGGCTCGATCACGCCGGGCGCGGGCCCGCTTGTCCTGCCGCCGCCGGCAGCCTCCGCGCCGCGCTCGCTCCGACTCGTCCCGCCGTAGCCGGCGCAACATCCGGGCGTTCGGCGAGTCTTACCTTCGAGGGCTTCAGCGCCTGGCCTGGCCCTCGGCGATGCCGGCCAGGCCAGGCCGGAGGCAGGCCGATGGTGACCTTCACCAAGCACCGTCCCGCGGATGAGCCCGCCCCCGCGGATCAAGCCGCCCCAGGGGATCAAGCCGCTCCCGCGGATGAGCCCGCCCCCGCGGATCAAGCCGGCGCCGCGGATCGGCACGGCATCCGTACGCGCTCGTGGCGCGCAGCACTGCCAGCCAGGACCTGGCTGCGCGGGTGGCCGGCGATCGCTGTCGCGTGCGTGGCGTCCTGGCCGCTGCTGTTTCTCGCCTATGCCGAGCAGGCGCGCACGATGGCAGCCACGTCCGAGAGCTCCGCGCAGGCGCTGCAGGCCTGGGACATGCTGCACGGCAACGTGCTGCTGCACGGCTGGGCACTGTCCGATGTGACGTTCTATACCACCGAGATCCCCGAGTACATGGCGGTGGAGCTGGCCAGAGGACTGTCCGGCGGTGTGGTGCACGTGGCCGCGGCGGCTACCTACTCGCTGCTGGTGCTGCTGGCGGCACTGCTCGCGGCCGGCCGGGCGGCCGGCCGGGAGCGGCTGGTCCGGATGCTGGTCGCGGCCGGGATCATGCTCGCGCCCGCGCTGCGGCCGGGAACCTACTTGTTGCTGTCGGCTCCCGATCACCTCGGCACGCAGGTCGCACTGCTGGTGATCTGGCTGGTGCTTGACCGCGTGCGCGCGCGCTGGTGGCTGCCGGTCGTGGTCGGTGTGCTGCTGACCTGGGCCTTGGTCGCCGACCTGCTTGTGCTCTACGAGGCGGTGCTCCCGCTCGCAGCCGTCTGCGCGATGCGGATGTACCGGCGGCGCGGACCGCTGGTCGGCCAGTGGTACGAGCTGTCGCTGGCGGTCGCCGCGCTCGGGTCGGCGGTCGCCGCTCGGCTCGCCGTCGCCCTGATCGGCCAGGCAGGCGGGTTCACCGCCAGGACCTTGCTGGCCAGGTTCTCGACCTCCGGCGAGCTGTCCGCGCACCTGTGGGACCGGGTGCAGGGCGTACTCGGTGTATTCGGCGCCGACGTCTTCGGCCAGCCGGTCGGGCCCGGCCTACTACCGGACCTGGTGCGCCTGATCGCGGTCGTGCTGGTCGGCTGGGCGGTGGCGGCCGCGGTCAGGCGGTTCTACGGCGAGGCGGACCTGGTCACGCAGGTGCTAGCCGCGGCCTTCGTCGTCGTGGTAACCGGCTACCTGTTCACCAACAAAGGCGCCACCAATGAGGTCGTCCCGCTGGTGCCGGTCGGCGCGGTGCTCGCCGGCCGCCTGCTCGGCGGCCGGCTGCTGCGCAGCGGCCTGGTGCCGGCGCTGGCGGTCGTGCTGGCCTGCTACGCCGGGCTGCTCGCATCTGACGCGGCCCAGCCGCCCGCGCGCAGCCAGGATGAGCTGGCCGCGTCGTGGCTCGAGGCACATCACCTCACCTACGGCCTGGCCGGATTCTGGGCAGCGAACAGCGTCACCGTGGACAGCGGCGACCGGGTCAGGGTCAGGCCGGTCCGGATGTACCGCCATCAGCTGGTCACCACCCCGTGGGAGATCAGCGCGTCATGGTACGACCCGCGGCGGCACGATGCGCGCTTCGTGATCTGGGCTCCGCCTGGCAGCTGCGCCAACGTCTGCCTGTCCATGACCGACCTGCGCGCGCTGTTCGGACCCCCGGCCGCGACGTACCAGGTGGGCAGCTACCGAGTGCTCGTCTGGCGCACCAACCTGCTGGCCAGCGTCCAGACGCGGTACTGGTGCGGCAACGCCTGGGCGTGGAGCTCGCCGGCCAGGTCACGCACCGTCCCGTGCGGATGACGGGCGCGGGCAAACGGACTGGATTACCGTCTTACCGTCCGGACTTGCCAGGCTCCGGGGCGGGAGGCAGGCGATGCGGGATCACAGCGGCGGCCTGTCCGGCGCCCGGCCGGACGGCGCCCGGCCGGAGGGCGCCCGGCCGGAGGGCGATGCCTGGGCTCGTGTCCGCACTGAGATCGGCGAGGTGGCGGCGCAGGCAGCCGAGCAGATCATGCGGTGGTCGCTCGGGCGCGCGATCGCGCTGCTGCGCTACCACGCGACGCAGAGCCTGAATCCCGCGTACCGCGAGCTGATCGACGGGGCCGGCCTCGATCCGGCGCAGTGCACGCCGCAGACGTGGCGCCTGATCCCCGTGATCGACAAGCAATGGCTGGCGCAAGCCAGCTACGACCTGCGGCCCGCGTGCCCTGGCCCGGTCCTGATCGTCGGCACGACGGGAAGCACCGCTTCGCAGGTTCTGGTGCCTGTCACGGCGGAGTGCGCCGACCGGGGGCTCGGCGACAACTTCCTGCGCGCCCTGATCATGAGCGGCACCGGACCAGGTCAGCGACATTGGGGAATCGAGCACCGGCCACAGGGCCAGGGGGAAGGCGTGACCGGCTCGTCCATCTCCATGACCTGGCTGGCCCGCCACGGCGGAGACAATGTCTTGGTCACCGCTGCGACCGATCCGCTCGACGAGCAGCTGCGTCGCGCGGTGGCGTTCCGGCCGGACACCATTTCCGGCTCGCCGGGCTTCCTCCAGCAGATCGCGCGGGCCGCTGGCACCTTGCGCCCCGGGCTACTGCTGTACGGCGGCGCGGCGCTGTCCGACTCCGACGCCGGCCGGCTGCGGGCTCGGTTTCCCGGGGTCCGGCTCGCCGCCTTCTACCCGACGACCGACGCGGGGGCAGTGGGCGTGTCGCCGCCCGGTGAGGACGTGTACCGCACGTTCAGCGAGACCCACCTGATCGAGGTGCTCGACGACGACTGCCGTCCCGTCGGCCCCCGCGCCCGCGGTGATGTCGTGGTCACCCAGTTCGATGCACTGGCCGCGCCGATTATCCGCTACCGGACGGGCGACCGCGCGACTTACCGCGGCTGGGATCGGGGCAGGCTCCTGCTGTCCGATATCGAGCGCGCCGCGGAAGCCGCGATCGGGTCGACCCTGGTTCCGTACAGCGACCTGCGCACCTGGGCGCCGCGGCTCGCGGCAGGCGACCCGTCCGTCGTGGCCGTCCAGCTCGTGCGGACCTACTCGGCGGCCGATCAGCGTGAGCAGCCCGTGGTGCGCGTAATCGGCCGTAGCAGTGTCGACCTGGCCGCCGCGGCCCGCTCCTTGCTCGACGACTTCCCGCAGATCGTCGGCGAGCTCGCGAGCGGCGAGCTTGCCCCGGCCATGGTCGAGTTCCGCGACCCGCCGGCCTCGCTGGCCGGCCACTGGAAGATCCCTCTCTATGTCGACGAGCGCGCCCATCCGGAGCGGGTGCCATGCCCGACCGACTGACGCGGGGGGCGAGTACC
The DNA here is from genome assembly GCA_963720595.1 of uncultured Actinomycetota bacterium. Lineage (GTDB taxonomy): Bacteria > Actinomycetota > Actinomycetes > Streptosporangiales > Streptosporangiaceae > Chersky-822. The sequence continues at coordinate 1,673,380 of CAVRFY010000003.1, forward strand.
GAGTCCCGGGCAACGATTGTGCCTGAAATGCCTGATTCACGCGGAGCTTGACGAGTCGTTTTCTGACTTACCCCACGTTTGGTGGAATTCGAATACTATTAAAAACTGATAAATTCGGTCACAGATTCCATCAAAGGTGTGGTAAGTGGCGATGGCGGCGATGGGCGGGCGTCCGAGACCGGGCGGGACGAACTCGGGCTGGCAGGCGGACTGGCTGTGGTGTCAACGGTGGCCGTGGTGTCAACGCTGGCCGTGAGGTCAGCGCTGGGCGGCGGCCGTGAGCAGAGCCTCGAGTTCGTCGGCCAGGTAACCGGCGAGAACGTCGATGTCGGGCACCAGTTCGCGGCACGAGACCAGGCCGAAATGGAGCTGGCCGAGGTACCCGATGACCGTGATGTTCAAGCCCTGACCGTCGGTGATCACCGAGACCGGGTAGTGGGCAAGCAGCTTGGCGCCGCACAGGTAGACCGGCACATTCGGACCTGGCACGTTGGAGATGGTGAGGTTGAACGGCGGCAGCCGGTGCAGCAGGCCGGTGGCGAACACCACGCGCGCCGCTCGCGCAGTGAGCGCGGGCGGGGCGAAGTCGCTGATCTGATCGACCAGCCCCTGGGGGATCGCTGCCTGCTGGGACTTCGCGAGCTTGGTCGCGGCGTGCACGATCTGCAGGCGCTTGCCAGGATCGGCCACGTTGGTGGGCAGCTTCGCCAGCATCGCCGACACCTTGTTGCCTAGCGCGCCCTTGCTGGCCGGATCGCGGACCGACACCGGGATCATCGCGATCAGCGGCGGGTCAGGCAGCGCGTCGTGGTCGGCGAGCCAGCGCCGCAGCGCGCCCGCGCACATGGCCATCACGACGTCATTGACCGAGACCCCGAACGCGTTCTTGACCGCCTTGACGCTGTCGAGGTCCACGCTGCGGAACGCGAACCGCCTGTGCTGCGTGACCGGACCGTTGAACGGCGTGGCCGGCGCCGCCCAGGGGTGCTCGCGATGATCTCGCCGTCACCGCGGTTGAGCCCGAGCAGCCCGCCGACGAGACCGCTGAGCGCCGGGGCCAGCGTCGGCACGACGCGGATGATCTCGTTGGCAATGCGCACCGTCTGCACCGGCCGCCACGCCAGCCGGACGGCGGCCAGCGCGGCCAGGGCCGCGGGTCCAGGCGGCCGCCCGGGCAGGAACGGCTCGCCGGCTGGCACCTCGCGCCCGGTCGGGGTGAGGTCGAGCAGGACGGTGAGCAGTTCGGCGCCCGACGCACCGTCGATCGCGGAATGGTGAATCTTGGTGTAGACCGCGGCCCGGCGCTTGGCGAGCCCGGTGATCAGGTAGATCTCCCACAGCGGCCGGCTACGGTCCAGCGGGCGGGCATGCAGCCTGGCGATCTGGTCGGCCAGCTGGGCGTCCGAGCCGGGACGCGGCAGTGCGATCTCCCTGATGTGGTACTCGATGTCGAAGTCTCGATCATCGACCCAGTACGGCTGATCCAGTCCCAGCGGAACGTTCAGCAGCTTGCGGCGCAGGACGGGGACCAGCGGCAGCCGCTCGCCAAGCACCTCGGTCAGCCTGGCCAGGGTCAGCGGTTCAGGCGCCTGCCTGGGATCCAGCACGCACACCCCGCCGACATGGCCGGTGGTGTTCGCTGTCTCCAGCGCCAGGAAAGCGGCGTCGAGACCGGTCAGCTGCTGCATAAGCGGGTGCTCCTCGTCATCGGCCAGGGTAATGCGAGCGCAGCGCCGGCCGCGGGCGGAAGGATTGCCACCGGTCAGCGGGGACCGCCAGCCGGTCGGCGATCAGCCACAGCGTCGCCGGGTCGGTGCCGAAGCCAAGATGCGCGCACCGCACCTCGACGTTCTCGTGCAGCGCCGACTCCGGCTCGATGCACGCCTGCCAGGCGACGATCCCGTCCCGGCGAGAGTAGACGGCCGTCGACGGCACCGTGATCGGCCGGGATAGCTGCTCGCGCGCCGGCACCCGCCCGGCCGCGTGCCTATAGCCGCGACGCTGGTAGACCCGGTCGGCGTGGCTCTGCCGCGGATCGGTCAGGGCGAACGGGCTGCCGAGGGTGATCACCTGCCGTACTTGCGACGGATGCTGGCGCGCCAGTTCCCTCGCGTAGATCCCGCCGAGGCTCCAGCCGATCAGCGACACCGGCCGGCCGGCGCGATCGGCCATCGCGGCAAGCTCGGCCGGCAGGTTGTCCAGTACCTCGTCGGTCGGTCCGCGGTTGCGGCCGAGGTTCCACCCCTGCACGTCATAGCCCAGTCGGCGGACGAACCTCCGCAGCACGGCGGTGCTGGCATCGGTGGCCAGCAGCCCGGGCAGCACGAGCACACCGTGACCGTCGCCGCGTGGCGCCGAGGCCAGCCACGGCGCCGCCAGCGGCATCGAGGCAAAACCGGCGAGCCCCCTGACCGGCTCGGACAGGTAGAGCCCGACCGACGGTCGCTGTCGGGCACTTGCCGGTTCCCCGGTCGGGCTCACGCGGCCGCTCCTGGCACCTCCCCAGCGTAGGTGCGTAGGCGACCCCGCAGGAAGGGCCAGCGGTCAGCGGACTAGCCACCGGGCGCTGACGGCAACTGCGGCGACGGCGAGGATGCCGAAGATCAGCACCCACGCACCGCCGGGCACGGACGTGAGCCGAGCCAGCCGGTCAGCGTCCGAGCGCGACGCCCGGCCGCTCCGCCTGTCCCTGTGCAGTTCGATCACCGGCCGCACGCCCCCGAAGAGCAGGAACCATGTCATCACGTAGCCGAAGCCGGCCTGGACCTCGGCCGACGCGTACAGGCAGACTGCGGCGATCGTGCCTGCGGTGGCCAGCACGGCCAGCATGCCGTACGGGTTGCGTACCGCGATCGCGAGCGCGGCCAGCAGCACCAGGCCGAGCAGCAGCATGCCGGTCAGGTGCCCGACAGCCAGCAGTGCCGCTGCGCCGAGACCCACGATCGAGGGCGCGGGATAACCGGCAGCGGCGGTCAGTGCGACGCCGAACCCAGCCGCCTGGCCGGACGCGAGGGTTTCGCCCGCCGTGTCTCGGTACAGCCGGACCCTGACCCGGCGCTGGCCGGTTGCCAGCGCCACGATGGCGTGACCGCCTTCGTGCACGATCGTCACGACCGTCCGCGCCCTGGGCCAGACCCGGGCGGAGATCACCACGGCCAGCGCGAGCGCGCCGCTGGCTAGGACCAGCCACTGCGGCGGCACCGGCTGAGCCGCGAACGCGTGGTGCCACACGGCGTCGGCTCGCTGCCACAGATTGCCGAGCACGCCGGACGTAGCGGGCGGCGGGTCGGCGATGTCGTAACGCATCGCGAGCCAGGGTAGACGAGCCGGCGGACCGCGCGAGTCCCGCGCCGGCTCGAATATTCACCATCATTACCCTGAGGTCATCGCCCGCGAAGCGCCGGCGAAGCCCGCCAGCCAGCCGGCGGAGCCGGCGGGGCGCCGGGGGAGCCGACGGGGCGCCGGGGGAGCCGACGGGGCGCCGGGGGAGCCGGCGGGGTGGCCCGCCGGCTCCGCGCTGGCTACTGTGATCGTCCGCAGGAGATGTCCGTGGCCGGCAGCGCCCCGGTGTCGAGGTACGCATTGACCGCGCTGTCCACGCAGGCCGAGCCATGGAACAGGTACACGCCGTGGGTCCTGACCCCCTCCAGAGTGATCATGCGGGAGCCCGCGAGGGCGTGGTGCATGGCACGGCCCATCGACAGGATCGAGTTGATGTCCCCCGCGGCATTCACGACGAGCGCCGGGATGTGATTGGACACCCGGACCGGCGTTTTGGCAAGTTGGAATGGCCAGAACGCGCACGGCGTGATCGTCTGGTCGACGGGGCTGAACAGCGGCGCGCTAGCGCGGTGCGCCTGAATCTCTCGCCAGTAGTGGTCAGGGTTTCGGGGGACGGCCGCGTCAGCGCACATGATCGCGGTCTGGGCGCTGCGCAGCGCGGATCCGGCGCCGGTCAGCTGCCTGGCCAGAACATGCAGGAGCGCCGGACTTGGCCGGGCCGGCTGGCCGTGGGCAGCACGATTCAGCGACTCGACGACCGCCGCAACCTGGGCCTGGCCGGCGACCGAGCCGTCACTGAGCGGGTCGATCAGGACGGCAGGCACGACCGTGTCATCGACCAGGAACGGGCCGACCCGCAGCGGGTGCCGCCCGGCGGCGCGGTAGGCCCCGTAGACGGTGGCCAGCACCTGGCTCGCGGTGCTGCCCAGGTGGAACTGGCTGTCGTGCCGGGCGGCCCACCTGGCCCAGAAGCGAAGCGCCTGCTCGCGCTCCGGGCCGTTAAAGCCCTTGGCGACACCGGGCTTGGCCGGGTTGATCGCGCTGTCCAGTACGATCCGGCCCGCTCGTCCAGGGAACATCTGGGTATAGAGCGCGCCCAGGTACGTGCCGTAGGAGTAGCCGAGGTAGGAAAGCTTGCCCTGGCCAAGCGCGGTGCGGATGACGTCCATGTCGCGAGCGGCGCTGGCGGTCGAGGCGAACGGCAGCATGGCCCGTTCCGCTCGCGCGCACCGGCGGGCCAGGTCCCTGGTCAGGTGCACCATCTCGGTGAAGCTGGCCCGGCTGCGCCCGGCGCCGCGGGGCAGCCAGCCGTCCGGCCAGTGACAGTTGATCGGCGTGCTGCGGCCAGCGAACCGCTGGTCCATCCCGATCAGGTCGAACCGGGCGCCTGTTGCTCCCATGGCCTGGCGGGCCAGCAGAACGTCGGTCAGCACCGGGATGGCCGGCCCGCCGAGGTTGATGATCATGGCGCCGATCTTCTTGGCCGACGGAACGGCCGCCAGCTTGGAGATCGCGATGGTGATGGTGCGCCCGCCTGGATGGGCATAGTCGAGCGGCACGCGAATGTCGGCGCACCGCGCCCCGGCCTGATCCAGCGCCCTGCCGCCGGCGTCGTGCGGGCCTAGCTGGCAGCGGTGCCAGCGGACATGCTGAGCGTAGAACGGTGCCAGCCCGCGGCCGGCAGGCCCAGCCGATCCTCGCGCGGGGGGACCGGCGGTCCTGGCTTGCATCCCGGCATGCGCGGCCGCCATCCCTCCGCTCGTGATCAGTCCGGCGACGAGCGCCAGCGCGGTCCATCGTGGTGCTTTCACGGGAAACTCCTTGCCACAAAGGCAGGCAATCGGGGCCTGCGACGGACATCGACAACGCCAGGCTGCCGGGTCAGGCAAGGGTTGTCGGTAAGGCAGTCAGCCCTCCGTTGGTGGGGTTTTCCGCAGAGGCGCCGGCGTTACTGGCGCTCGTACTCGTCGTGGCGGCGCCACCAGAACCCGGCCTCGTTGCGACCGAGTGGCGCGCGGTCGAGCCATTGATACATGCCCCACAGGCCGTCCAGCCCGCGTGCATAGGCCGAGTAGGTGTGGTACACGACGCCGTCCTCGAGCGTGAACGCGCTGACGCCTGGCCCCTCCCGCCGGTAGGTCTCCCAGTCCGTTCCTACGATGCTCGACGCGAACTCATCGAGCCCGGAACTGTCGCCACCAGCTGGCCTGAGGTCCGTCGTGCGGAAGTTGTACTCGACGGCGCCGGACTCCCACTCCTGCTTGGTATGCGCGGCCTGGAAGTCGAAGTTGAAGTCGCTGCCGAAGGAGGACGCCCAGGGAAAGCTCCAGCCCATCCGTCGCTTGTACGCCTGCAGCTTGGCCAGCGGAGCCCGTGACACGGCGGTCAGCGTGACGTCGTGATTCGCGAGGTGGACGACGGAGCCGTTGAAGCCGTCCGCGATCGCCGAGCAGGACGGACACCCCGCGGTGTAGTCGGGCCCGAACATGAAGTGATAGATCAGGAGCTGCGAGCGTCCGCCGAACAGATCGGCGAGCGATGCCGTGCCCTCGTCGGTGTCGAACCGGTAGTCCTTGTCGATCCGGACCCATGGCAGGTCCTGCCGCTGCCGTGCCACCTGGTCACTGCGGCGCGTGAGTTCCTTCTCGGCCTCGAGCAACTCCAGGCGAGCCGCAATCCACTCTTTGCGTGTTCCGGTCTTGTGCTCGGTCATTGTTCTGCTCCTTCGTTTCGTGACAACTGCTGACGTGGCTAAGCCGCCGAGGACGTCTCACATCGGCGGCGTGAGTCCGGGAATCAACGAGGGCGCGATCAGGATGAGGATTCCGAGTCCGACGATGGCCATCGCGAGCGGCGCATCGACGACGGCCTTCGCGGGCAGGATCTTCTGGGCGAGGACGAGGACGGCAACCACCGCCATCCAGGCGATGCTCATGGCGCCAAGCGCCACCAGCATCAGCATGAGTCCGATGCTCGAGCCGACGCAGTAGAGCCCGAATTCCATTCCCGAGCGGACGCTCTCGCGGCAGAGCTGGCGGCAAGCCCGCTTGAGCGGCGTGAACTCGTAGAGGCCGGCCGCGATCACGACGGCGCCAGCGATGACGGCCCCGTGCGGCCGGTATACCGCATACACCGCGACGCCGACGAGTGCCCAGACGGCGAGGTAAGACCCGACGAACAGCGGCACGGTGCGCACGCGACCGCTGGCATGAGCGCGACGCATGACAGCCGGGACCGCGCCAGGCAGCATCATCGCGGCCATCATCAGGACCCAGAGGTATACAAAGAAGGCGAACGAGCCGAGCCCGGTCGCAACGCCCATGTCCATCCCGCTCATCTGCCGAACCGCGAGGACCCAGGACGCGGCGGCGAGCGCCAGCGTCGCTGCCAGCGCGGCTGCCGTCGCGACCGTCGGGGGACTGGCCAGCCCGCGAAGCCGGTGACTCGCTGCCTCTCGCGCAACCTGCGCACGCTCCATCTGCTCGTCCACGGCTACTCCCTCCGTTCGCATTAGCCCAGGTCCTGCTCCGCTGCCTCGGCGGCGCGCTTGATGTTCGCCAGCCGCCGATCCCACTGCGCCGCGAGCGCGGCCATCCACCGCGCCGTCGCGTCCAGCGCCGAGGGCTGTACTGCGTACCGCACCTCGCGTCCAACCCGATGGCCGGCTACCAGCCCGGCGGCGTCCAGGACCGCGAGGTGCTTGACGACCGCCTGCCGCGAGACGGGAAGTCGCGCGGCGAGTGTCGTCGCGGTGGCCTGTCCCTGGGCGGCAAGCAGCTCGAGCAACTGCCGTCGGGTCGGCTCGGCCAGCGCGGCCAGGACACCGTCGACCGCCGCGGCGCCGCCGCGGCGTCCGTCCGTCACCCGGATGGCTTTTCGGCTCGCGCCTTGAGCGCGTCGAGTTCGAGCGGCCAGCCGCCGGAGTTGTCCTGCACGGCCCGGCCGCGAAGTTCCTCGGACCCGGCCAGCGCCGCGAAGCCGCTCTCGACCACTCGGAGCCTGGTCTGGTCGCCTTCTTGGGTCAAGGTGAATTCCACGAGGGTGCTGTTGTCCTCGCGCAACTCCTCCCCGGGGAACGCGCTGGCCCAGCGGTATGCCAGGTAGGTCGGCGGCTCGACCTTCTCCACGCGTATCGGGAAGTCACCGACCTCGGAGTTCTTCGCCACCATCGACTCGCCTGCTCTGGCCACGGTGCCCGGCAGGCTCGCCTTATCGGCGACCCAGAAGCCGGGCTCGGCCACCAGCGACCAGACCCGCTCCAGGGGCGCCGCGATCAGGGTCTCGCGTTCGATCCGGTCCGCGCTCATGAGGGACTCCCTTTCACCGCCGTCATCGGATGCAACTCTAGGGTTGCACATTATGACGGCAGGCGCAACCCTAGAGTTGCACGATGAGCGGAGTTCCGGCGGCGGCCGCGTGCACAGCCCCGATGAGCCCTAAGTCGCGAGAACCTGTTCGGGCTCAGCGCCGGCCTGTTCGGGCTTAACGCCAGCCTGTTCGGGCTCAGCGCCCGCGCGCCGGGAGCTGTGCCGCCACCACGCGAAGGCGAGGGCGCCGAGCGGCAGTGACGGCAGATAGGTCAGCGCCCGGTACAGCAGCACCGCGGCGGCAACGCGGGCGGCCGCGCCGGCGCCGAGGCCTGCGATCAGCGGCGCGGTCAGGCCGAGTTCGACGATGCCGAGGCCGCCCGGGGTGAGCGGGAGCACCGTCATCAGCCTGACCACGGCGAATGCGGCCAGCGAAGCCTGCCACGACACCTGCCCCTGGGTCAGGCCGCCCGCACGCAGGCATGCGAGCAACACCAGCCAGAAGGTGATGTTGGCGAGCACCGTGGTGACCGTGATCCGGATCCCTCGTGCGGCGAGCATCGCCGATGTGTCGGCCCGGAAGCTGACCAGGCCGTCCGCCATCCGCCGTGATGGCCGGCGGCGGGTCAGCTTGCAGCCGAGCGCCTCGGTGGCCTGCAGCGCCCGGCCGGCCAGCAGGGCACAACGGCGGCTGCGCAACAAGACCCACAGGCCAGCGGCCATCAGGAACAGCGCGCCGGCCCGACAGTAGGCCGCGACCGGCGGCACTCCGCCGGACTCGCCGGTCACGGCGATGGCGAACAGCGCGATGACGGGCAGGCTGAGCCTGGCGAAGACGTTCCACAGGCCGGATACCAGCGTGTATTGCACGAAGTCCTGCGTTCCGACGCCCCAGCTCGCCAGCATCCGCCAGGTGAGGCCGAGCGCCACGGCCCCGCCCGCGGGGACGGTATTCGCCACCGCGGACGAGCCGAGGCTGACCGCGGCCGCCTGGTGCAGCCGCAGCTGCGGCAGGAACGCCCGGATCATGACCCACGTGGCAACCAGGCTGCCCGCCGCGGCGCTGCTGACCAGCAGAATTCCCGGCCACGTCATCGCGGTGACGCTGCGCCACTCCTGTCCGTAAGACGAGATCCGCGGCAGCGCGAGCCCGAATACGCCCGCGACGATCAGCACCGATAGCGTGCCAGCCAGCAATCTGCGCCGTGCTCGCGTTCTGGCTGAAGCTAGCTGTGGCTGTGGCTGTGGCTGTGGCTGTGGCTGTGGGCTGTGGCGCGTCCGAGGAGCGGCATGCGGGCGACGGCCATGCCGCCGTCACTGCCCGGTCGGCACAAGCATCGGCTCCGGAGCGACGACGTCATGGCGCTGACGGCGGTCATCGAGCCGCCCGGGCGTGGGCCAGCGCACGTTCCAGGCCCAGCCGACACGCTCAAAGAACCTGATTACCTCGGCGGTGATGTCGATCTGGAATCTGTCCACGCCGTGCCGTGCGCAGGTGGGGTCGGAGTGGTGCAGGTTATGCCAGCTTTCGCCGAACGAGAGCACCGCCAGCGGCCAGAGGTTGGTGGCGCGGTCGAAGCGGCGCGTGGTGAAAGGCCGGTTGCCGAGCAGGTGACACAACGAGTTCACGCTCCAGGTCACGTGCTGCAGCAGCAGGATCCGGACCAGGCCGGCCCACAGCAGCGCGGTCAGCGCGGAAAAGAGGGTGCCGCCGATCGCCCAGCCGAGCCCGAACGGCACCGCCAGCGAGAGCCCGGAGAGCGCGGGGAAGGCGCGTGATACGGCGCGCATCGCGGGATCCGCGCGCAGGTCAGGGGCGTAGCGTTCGCTGGGCGTGGGGTCGGCGCGGAAGAACCAGCCGCAGTGAGCGTCGAGCAGCCCGCGCAACAGCCCGCGGATGCTGGTTCCGTGCCGGTAAGGAGAGTGCGGGTCACCCGGCCGGTCGGAGAAGGCATGGTGCCGCCGGTGAGTGGCGACCCAGCCAACGACATCGCCCTGGAAGCTCATCGATCCGGCGACCGCGAGCACTACTCGCAGCACCGGCGCCGCGGTGAAACTGCGGTGCGTGAAGCAGCGGTGGAAGCCGAGCGTGACGCCCAGCCCGGTAAAGGCGTACAGGCCAGCCATCAGTGCCATGTCGGTGAGCCCGACACCGTGACCCCAGGCCAGCCAGAGCGCCACGATCAGGCCGGCGAACGGCAGGCCCGTGATTGCCGCAGCCACTGCCACCTGTACCGGACCGCCGACATTGCCCGCGGCCTCCCCCGTGTCAGGGAAGGGCCCCATACCGTCGTAATCTTCAGCCGTCTCCAGCAATGTTCCTCCTTGCCCATGCCGCCTGATCAGACGGCTCGTTCGTGGACGTAACACCAGCGCCAGATCGATCCCGGCTCTGTAGATGTGGCGACCGCGTGGTCGGTTTCCTGGTAGTGCCCCATGGCGTGTTGTCCGGGCGACTCATCCGAGCAGGCGACCCATCCGCAGATCAGGCAGAGCCGGAGCGCAAGCCACGTCAGCCCGTCCGCGTCGCACTGCCCGCAGATCTCCGATCGCGGATAGACCTGGACCGTGCCATCGAGGTGCTCGCATCGCGGCGCGGATCCATCCGTCGTGTTCCAGCAGGCCCCATGGGCCATCGGCTGGCTCCTATTCCGTGGTTCGCTCGTGCATCGTTCGCGCGCGTTTCCGCGCAGGCGGGTGGGGAGCGCACGGCTGGTTGCGGGCTCATCCTTGGCGGCGAGCCTCGCGCCCATAGCTAACCCGCAGGTCGCGGGTCCGGATAGGGGCAATACAAGCAAGGGTTATAACGCACGCTGATAACCGCACGAACTGGGCGGCCTGGCGGCGCGGCGGGTGGGCACCAGCAACCGTGGCCGTCGGTTCCGCCAGGATGCAGCCTGCTCCGTCAGGCGCTCGCCCCGGCTTGATTCAGCCAGTCCAGCTCATCGGCAAGGGCCCGGGCACAGGCAACAACCGCGCGAACATGCTCGGACTCGTCGTCGGCCCGCCACAGAACCGACCACGGGTACAGCGAAACCGGCTCGGTCAGCGGCCGCCACACGATGCCGGGATACTCCGACGCATACGAGGCGGGGACGCACGCCATGCAGCGGCCCTGATCGATCAGGTCGGCTGCGCCGCGGATGCTATGGACGCTGCCACGGTACAAGGAAGGCGCAAAGCCTGCGGACCGGCACAGTTCTGCGACGAATTGGTTAAATTCTGGTGCCCGTCCATCCGGAGAGAGGAGCAGCGGTTCCGCCGCCAGCTTCGCGACAGGCACGCTCGGCAGCGCCGCGAACGGGTGGCCGTCGGCGAGGAGGACTCCGAGTGGGTCCAGGCGCACTAGCTCGGATGCCACGTAGCCCGGCGCGTGCGATGCGCGCCCGAATCCCACGTCGATCCGGCCGTCCGCCAGGAACGTGAACTGATCGGGTACGCCCGCCTCCACCTGGTGGATCTCCAGCTTGGGAAAGCGTTCCTGGACCACACGCAGAATCTGCGGCATGGAGTTGTAGCCAGCGTCGACGATGCCGACCTGAAGCACCGGGGCCGGATCGCCTGCCTGTCGCGCCGCCGCGACCGCGCGCCGAGCGGAGGCGAGGATCTGTCTGGCATCCGGCAAGAACGCGGCTCCGGCCGGGGTCAGCGCCACGTGATGGGTGCTTCGGTCGAGCAGCTTGACACCCAGTTCCCGCTCGAGGCGCTGGATTTGCAGGCTGAGCGCCGACTGAGCGATGTGCTCGCGAGCTGCAGCCCGGCCGAAGTGGAGTTCCTCGGCCAGCGTGACGAAGAATCGGAGCTGACGAAACTCCAAGCGCATCGCCTCCGTGCCTGGGGTTTGAGTTCAGTATGCACGCCAAACCTCAATGCGGGAGCCGCGGTCGGCTGTCCGTTGCTAGGCGGGCGAGGAGTGCTCCGTGGTCCAGGCGTCGACCAGGTCGAGTACCGTCCGCGGAGGCTCGGGCGGCACGAAGCCGAGCATGTCCTGCAGCAGCGGGTGGAGGACAGGGTGGATCCGGCCATGCTCGAAGGCCTCCCAGTCATCCTTGGTCTGCCATACGTCGACGTACCGCAGGCCGGACTCGGTGCGGTAGGCCAGGTGCGCGATCAGGCCAGGCGGCTGCTCCGGGCCGATGCCCTCCTTGATCCGGGCGTAGACCTCGGCGGTAATCGGTACCTCGTAGGTGAATGCGTATGTCATCTGTCGGGCCTCCAATATTGATCCGAAGATATTTCGGATTAATATTGCTATCATGTCCCCTGTGCACCCGCCCGTCAAGAGGCGTTACGACGCCAGCAAGCGCAGGCAGGCCGCCGAACGCACTCGGCAGGAGATCTTGGACGCCGCCCTGGCGCTGTTCAGCGACCGCGGCTATGCCGCCACGCCGATGACCGCGATCGCCGAGCGCGCCGGCGTCGCGCTCGACACCATCTACGCCTCGGTCGGCCGCAAGCCCGACCTGGCCAGGCTCCTCATCGAGACCGCGATCTCCGGCACCAGCGAGGCCGTCCCGGCTGCCGAACGCGGCTACGTCCAGGCGGTCCGCGCCGCTCCCGACGCCGCGACGAAGATCGCCATCTACGCCGCCGCCATGCGGACCATCGCAGGGCGCCTCGCACCGGTCCTGGGAATCATCCAGCAAGCGGCGCCGTCCGACCCGGAACTGGCTGCGCTGTGGCGCGAGATCGCCGAGCGCCGCGCGGACAACATGCACCGCTTCGTGACCGACCTGGCCGCCGTCGGCACCCTGCGGGTGAACCCCGCCGATGCCGCCGACATCGTCTGGGCTACGAACGCGCCCGAGCTGTATCAGCTCCTCGTCGGCCAGCGCGGCTGGACGCCGGATCGCTACGAGCAGTTCCTCGCCGACGCCTGGCGACGCCTGCTATTCGCCGAGTAGCCCGCGCCCCGCCGGGCCGGGCAGGTAGCCGCTGCGCGGCCTACGGCGTAATCCGGCCAGAGCATAGTTCCGTAGTTCCACCGATGCGACGCCCCGGCGCTCGCCCATAGCGTCCGGCCATAACCAGACCGCGCAACCTGTGATCCAAGGAGCCCCCCGTGCCGCGTCTCCCGCACCTAGTCACCGGCTGGCCCGCCAGCCTGCCAACCAAGCGACCCGCCCGCCGGGTCGCGTCACTGCTGCTGGTCGCCGGGCTGGCCGCCGGGGCCCCGACCGCCTTCGCCGCGGCGCCGGCAAGCGCCGCGACGATCTGCGACCCGGGCGCCGACTTCTGCGTCGTCTCTGACACGGTACAGACCCCGCTCGGCCCGGCCACCGTCACCGTTACCGCGGGGAACGTCGTCACCGTGCAGCTCACCCCGACATCCCCGAGCACCGTGGTCTTCGGGATCCCGTTCGCCGTCCCGCCCGGCCCGCCGGGGCTGCCCGGGTACTCGCGCACGAGCGTCGCCACCGCCGGGGGAGTGGTCAACATTGACACGTATCTGCCAGTGACGAGCCGGTTCGCGCTGCCCGGCGTCGCGGTCGTCTCCATCCACCCGCCGGGCCCGTGCCGGGTCAGCACCAGCGGGACCACCGTGGTGTTCACTCCGATCATCCCGCCAGGACCGCCCGCCTGACATCACCGGTCTGGCCATCGCCGTGCCACGATAAGGCCATGCGCATCAGGCGGTTCGGCGCCCGCATCGCCGCCGGTCCTCGTGGCCATGCGATCATCGCGATTCCGTTTGACCCAGACGAGGCATGGGGCGCCAAAGCTCTGCACCACGTGAATGGCACGGTCAACGGCTGCCGGGTACGGGTGACACTGGCGCCAGGCGACGGCGGATGGGCGTTCACCCTGAGCCCGGCGTGGATGCGCGATTCTGGCATCGCAGTCGGCTCCGAGGTGATCGTTGAACTGGCGCCGGAAGGCCCGCAACGCGGCGATCTTGCTGACGACATTTCCGCAGCTCTGGAGGCCAACCCGGCCGCTGCGGCCTGCTTCGACACGCTGGCGCAGTTCTACCGCAAGGGCTACCTCCGCTATATCGATGCGACCACCCGTCGGCCGGACTTGCGTGCGGCACGCATCGCTGAAGTAGTTGCCCTGCTCGCGGATGGGATGAAAGAACGGCCACGATCGTTAGCCAGGATATGATGAAGGCAGTCATTCAGGACAGGTTCGGCCCGCCCGAAGTCTTGCGGCTGGCAGACACCGACCTGCCAGCGGCCGGGGACGACGATGTTGTGATCCGGGTGCGCGCAGCGGCGCTCAATCCGGCGGACTGGCACATCTTGCGGGGAGACCCGCTGGTCGCACGGCTGATGGGAGTCGGGCTGACCAGGCCGAAGGCGGGGGTCGCCGGAACCGACATGGCGGGCGTGGTGGAATCGGTCGGCCCGAGCGTCCGGGATCTGGCGGTGGGCGACGCGGTGCTCGGGTTCGCGAAGGGCGCATTCGCGGAGTACGCGTGTGCCGCAGCGGACAAGGTGGTGCCCAAGCCGGCAGCCCTATCCTTCGAGCAGGCGGCCGCGGTTCCCATAGCAGCGACGACGGCCCTACGCGGAATCCGCGACGTCGGACAGGTTCAGGCCGGCCAGCGGGTGCTGGTCAACGGGGCCGGCGGCGGGGTGGGCACGTTTGCCGTCCAGATCGCGGTGGCCATGGGTGCCGAGGTCACGGGGGTGTGCAGCGCTGGCAACGCCGATCTTGTCCGCTCGCTCGGCGCCGCGCACGTCATCGACTATTCCAGCGAGGACTTCGTGGACGCACTGATCCGGTACGACGTGATCTTGGACAACGTGGGCAACCTTCCGCTGGCCCGGCTGCGCAGGGCGCTGTCCCCGCGCGGAACCCTCGTGCTCAACGGCGGCGGCTCGCCCGGACATGTGTTCGGGCCGGTCGCGGGGATCTTGCGGGCGATGATGGTCAACCCGTTCGTCTCGCAGCGACTGCGCCCCCTGCCGTCCCGGCAGAACCGCGAAGAACTGCTGACCGTGACCGGGCTGATCGAGGACGGCATGGTCGCGCCCGTCATAGCCGCGACCTACCCGCTGGCGGAGACGGCCGAGGGCTTGCGGATCATCGAGCAGGGGCACGCGCGCGGCAAGCTCGTCATCACCATTGCGTGAGACCGGCACCTCGTCCGGGGAGCGCGGCGGTCCGCTGCCGCGTAATCAGGATCGCGGCGGGCCATAGACCCAGGACGCGAACACCACTTCCCGCCCGTCCGGGTCCTGATAGGTAAGGCCGCCGTTGTCCTGCCAGTAGTCGATCTGAGCGACCGGGTAGACGCCTGCGTCGGCGAGCCTGGCCCGCACCCGTTCCTGGGCGTCAGCGTCCGGCAGGTAGAACACCAATTGGTCAAGTCCGTTCGCCGCGGGTGCCTCGCCCTCAAAGCGGACGATCTCCAGGTGAACCGGGCCGGCTGGCATGCCGAGGATCGTCCCGTCCAGGCCATAGCTGTCGGCAAAGGTTTCCAGAACCGGCAGCCCGATGGCATCGGCGTAGAAGGCGACCGTCTCGTCGTAACGCGCGGTCCACCGCACGACCCGCACCGCACCCACCGGAAGGTGATCTGGCCAGGTACTCACTACCGCAGTCTCGCACGGCCACAGCGCTGCTAGAGGTGGCGGGACCACCAGTCAAGGACTGCCTCGAACCGTGCCGCTCGGTGGCTGGGCCGCCCCGAGCGGGTCAGCTCGTGTCCCTCACCGGGGAACAGCAGCATCTCGGCTGGAATGCCGCGCAGTCGGAGCGCGACGAACAGCCGCTGCGCCTGCTCGACCGGGCAGCGCCAGTCGTGTTCGGAGTGGATGATCAGCATGGGAACGCCGATCTGGTCGGCGTACGTGAGCGGGCTCTGGCCTGGCCAGGTCGCGGAGTCGGTGCCCCACAGCTCGGCCGCGAAGAACCAGCCGATGTCGCTGGAGCCGTGGAAGCTGTCGACCGCGTTGACGGCGCGTTCGCTGACGGCGGCCTTGAATCTGTCGCCATGGTGAGCGGCGAGCCAGGTCGTCATGTAGCCACCGTAGGAACCGCCGAGCACGCCCGCGCGGGATCCGTCCAGCCCGCCGGTCGCGAGCGCGGCGTCCAGCAGGGCGAGCAAGTCACTGGCCGCTAGACGGGCCGCATCGCCGACGATCACCGTCCCATGCGCCTGGCCGTAGCCGGAGGAGCCGCGGGGGTTGCCCAGGACAACGGCGTACCCGGCGTCGGCGTACACCTGCGCCTCGTCGAACAGCCGCCAGCCGTACTGGGCGGTCGGCCCGCCGTGGATCATCAGCAGGACCGGATGCGGGCCCGGTCCGGCCGGCCGCACGATCCAGCCGTGCACCGGGTAGCCGTCCGGAGCCGTGGCCGTGATCTCGGCCAGCGGCAGCGGCGAGGGAACAGCGGCGAAGGAGGTAAGCTGGCGCTCGGCCCCGTCCGCGAGCGCGATGAGGTCGCCGCAGCTGCCCGGGTCGGCGACCGCGGCGACCACGATCGAGTCCGTGCGAGCGACGCCCTCGACCTGCCGCTGACCCGACATCAGCGTCTCCGGCAGCCCGCCGTCGTAGGGGACGAGCAGCAACTCGACCGCGCCGCGGTGCTCGGCCGTGACCAGCGCGCCGTGCGGCGTCGTCTCGATCGAGGCGCCATGGCTTAGGTGGATCGTCTCGGCGTCGGTCAGCCGGCGCGGCGGCGCGGACCCGTCGGCCGGGACCGACCAGAGGCCGCCGTTGCGGCCGAGCATCTCGTGGCCGTCCCCGCCGAGTTCGGTGGCGCTGAAGCAGACCGACGTGCCGTCAGGGGTGAAGCGCACCTGATCGACGGAGAGCATGGGCCTGCCGTTCGGCAAGCCGCCGGTGAGTGACCGAAGCTGGGATCCATCCGGTGCGCACAGCCACACGTCGGTGCGGAGGTCGGTGTCGCGACTGTCATGGCGGGCCGAAACGAAGGCCAGGTGCTCGCCGTCCTGGCTCCACGTCACGGCGGCGTGCTCGAAGTCACCGCCGGTGACCTGACTGGGCTCAGAAACGGGTTCACCGAGCGGGTCGACGACGAAGACATGCGACCGCCGGTCGGTGTAGAACCCGAGGTTGTCCTCGCGATACTGCAGGGTCGTGATGCGCCGGGGCGGCTCCGCCTCAGGCTTGCTTCCTGTGTAGCGACCTTCGTCAGGAACGCGCGCGATGTAGGCGATCCGGCGGGAATCGGGGCTCCACTCAGGTGCGCCCGCCCCGAGCGAGTGGTCGGATACCCGACGAGGCTCGCCGCCGCCCGTCGGCATCACATACAGCTGAGGTTTGGCCTGCCGTCCCTCCCCTTCCGTGGCCCGCAGGAATGCCAGCCAGGCGCCGTCTGGCGAATAGGCAGGCGCGCTGTCGCGCCAGCCAGTAGTGAGAGAGCGGGGCGGCGCTGACCCATCGGTGGGGACGATCCACAGGTGACCGCGGTAATCGTCAGAATCGAGATCGGGTCTGATGACGGAGACGACAGCGGAACGTCCATCCGGGGCAACGGTGGGCTTACCGAGGGCGTGCAGCAGTGCGATGTCCGCAGGCTTCATGGAAGCAATCTAGCGTCATCGGACTTAGCCGAGGATCCGGGTGATACCCGGCGTTGTGCCCTCGACTATCCGGCTGCGAATGCGCCCGTGCGGCCGACCGGGTCGCCGGCGATAGCTCGGGGCAGGTAGTCGCGCTGAAATATCGTGGCGACGACCTCGCCGCGGCTGCGCACCCCGGTCTTGTCGAACACCGATTTCAGGTGATCCTGCACGGTATCGGTGGTCAGATGCAGCCGGTCCGCGATCTGCCTGGTCGGCAAGCCCTGGCAGACCAGGCCGCAGATCGTCTTCTCGCGGTCGGTCAGCCCGTACGCGGACATGATCACCGGTGCGACCTCGGCGGGAGCGGCTTCCTCTACGACGACCGCGATCGCCCTCTCGCCACCGGAATTCATCCAGGAGGCGTGCAGAACCGCCCAGCGACCGGTCTTGGCCCGTACTCGCAGCCGGGGCATCGCCGAAGCGGAGTCATCCAGGAGACGGAGCCTGGTGGCCAGCGCCGAGAACTCGATGGGAAGATCTGACCCGTCCGCTTGGCCGCCCAGGTCCTCCAGCCATCGGCCGGCGGCATCGTTCATCCCAGTCACGGCGCCGTGTGCGCCGAGCATGACGAGTCCGGGGCCGTCCGCGGTCGCTTCCAGATCGCAGGCCTGCAGCAGCAAGCCCGTCCGAAGGCCCTCAGCGAGGTGCGGGGCGAGGCGTTGTACAAACCGCGCCTCGTCCCGCGAGAAACTCGCTTGCGCTGCCTCACGATGCAGGCAGATATAGCCCCAGCAGGCGTCCTTCGTGCGCAGCACCGCGCGAAGCTCGTCCTGCAGCCCTAGCGGCGCGAAGATATCCCGGTATCGGTGACTCCTCGCCGGCGTCACCGCCTGTGGCGTCCATCAGCGTCCGTACCCCAGACGGGTCGCGGGCCAGATCGGTCCACTTGTTGACGTCCTGGCGCAGGAACTCGTTCTCGACGAAATAAGGCCCCGATTCCTCCGGCAGTTCCTCACGGTAGGACTGGGTGAACAGCAGCGTCGCCGGATCCGCGGCCGCCCACCACAGCGCGTCGATGGGAACAGCCTTCCGCAGTCGCGGCAGGACCGCGGCCCGAAGTGCCTCCGCATCAAGCCCGGACCGACACGCGCGAACTACTGCGGCGGCGAGGTTGTCCAGCGCGGGGCCGGTGAGCATGGCTCCCTCATCTCCTGCCGCTGAGTCTAGCTTCGGGCCACCACCTCATAGCTCCCGCGGGCGACGAGCTCGGTGCCGGTCGCGGCGACCGTCGACGCGCGGCTTTGATCAGCGAACCTGTCCGTTGCCTCGGCGGCGGCCTCGCTGTCCCACAGCGTGAGGGTCAGTCCTGTGCCGCTCTCGCGGTCCATCAGGAACACCACGCCTGCATTGCCGGGCAGGCCCTCCACGAAGCCCTTGACCGTGCTGGCAGCGTGATCTGCCCACTTCTGCAGTTCCTCTGGCGATCCCGACCATGTTGACGTTCGTGCGAACATGCTGGCTCCTTTCGTTACCGCAATCATTACGGGAGCCGCGCCGCATGACCCTCCCAGAATTCTGGGAGGGCCCTGTGCTGCCGCTCACTGCCCGGGCCGGGGCGGCAGGCGGGTTGACTCAGCGGCGCGCGGTTCGGGTCCGACGGCTGGTCTGGCCGGTGAAGAGGTGGAAAGCGAGCAAGAGGACCGCTGCCCCGGCGATGGCGGTGAGCCAGGTGGAGGCGTTGAAGAATCCCTGCAGAGGGTGGTGGAGGTGGAAGATCTTGGTGGCGGCCCAGCCTCCGGCCAGCGCCCCGGCGATCCCGATCAGGCAGGTCAGGATCAGTCCTTGTGATCTGCGGCCGGGGATCAGCATGTTGGCGAGCAGGCCTGCGCCGAGTCCGAGAACGATCCAGGCGATGATACCCATAACGACTCCTTGGTTAGTGAAATACAGGGGATGCGCGGAAGTTAGTAGCCGTCGTTGTCAGCTGGCGGGTGGCTTGCGCCGGTCGCGTCGGATGATCCGCCGCAGCTGGGCGATCCGGGCAGTTCCGGCGGCGGCCATCAGCAGGGCACCTGCGATAGCGGCGAGGAACAACGCCACGGCCAGCGACAGGCGCAGGTGGGCTCCCAGGAAGCTGATGCCGACGGCATGCGCGTTCTGGATGATGAAGATCATCACCACGGCGAGGCCGGCGGCGCCGGCGATCAGGGCGGTGTGCATGCCGCTGATCCGCGTGTGCGCCGATCTTGGCTTAGGTCGCGGCGGCGCGGTTGGTGCCTGCGGGGCAGAGCCGTTGGCGGAGGGGGGCGGCAGAGTGCTGGTTGGGCGCTGTGATGCGGGCTGGTCGGTCATGGCGTTGCATGCCTCGCGGACGGGGACCGGGGTCGTGGACCCTGGTCGGTTCCCTCTGATGACACGGGTGCCTGGCCTCGGCCGGCCGTTGCTTCCCGGTGTCTGCACTGAACATACATCTGAAACAAAAAACTAGCAATATATTTCTAGAAAATAGATGGTAGCATCTCGCTGATGGAGCGCTGGAGTTTCCTGACCAATCACGCTCGGGTCCTGCTGCGGATCGCGCAGGATCCGGACGCGCGACTGCGGGACATCGCGGTCGCCGTGGGGATCACCGAGCGCAGCGCCTTCGGGATCATCACGGACTTGACCGCGGCCGGGTATGTCGTCAAGCACAAGGACGGCCGACGCAACCGCTATCAGATCCAGGCGCATCTCCCGCTGCCAGAACCTGCCAGCCAGGAGCCCGCCATTGGAGACGTCCTGGCCGTATTGATAGGTAACGAAGACGAGCGGGAATCGACTCACGGCCCTGCCGCCGGGCCAGACTGATTGACGTTGTGAGCGGCGGGCGCTGTCAGAACGGCACCCAGCCGATCGGCGCGAGCGTCATCAGGTCATTCGCCTTCAGGCCTTGGTCGGACAGGGTCCACAGGTTGCTGCCGATGACGAGCGCGCGACGGATCTGGCCACCAGCGGGGTTGCCAGGCACGGCCGGGTGGGTGATCAGCCCGGCCTTGGTGATCGAGTGATCGCTCAGGTGCAGCACAAGGGCGGCGCTGACCGGCGTGGGCACGTTGTCCGCCGACGGGGGCGCGGTTCCAGCCGGAGTCGCCGCCCCATCAGGCAGCAGTACGGGGATGACCAGGAGCCGGCTGGCCGGCCAGTACAAAAGCGCGTGCGGGTCGATCTCGGCCTCGGAGTGGCCGAACGCCAGCCGGAACACGGCCGTTCGCACCGGAGCCGCGAAATCGGTGGTGTCGAAGAGCGATATCTGCGTCCCCTCGATGTGGCCTGCGGCGTTCGTTGCCTGCCCGATCCCGATCACGTGCGAAATGTCGATCGGGTCGAGGTAGGCGGAGTAGCCGCTGAGCTGCAGTTCGCCGACCACCCGCGGTTGCGCGGGGTCGGACAGGTCCAGCGTGTAGAGCGGATCGACCGCACGGTACGTGACGACGTAACCCACCGGGCCGGAGAAGCGCACGGCGTAGATCTGCTCGCCCTGGCCCAGCCCTCCGACCTTTCCGACGATCACCAGCTGCGCGCCGACCTGCTCGAGTATGTAGACAGCCGACAGTGGCGGCGGGCCGCTCCAGCCGAACAGGCCCGTTGTCGTCGCGACCCGCAGTGCCCCGTTCCACTCGGACAGGGCGTACTGAGCCGTGCCCGCCGACCCGAGCAGCCAGCCCGGCACGGTGCCCGAAGCCTGGTAGACGGGCCTGCCCGGCCCCGCGACGTCGAACTTGTAGAGCGCCGCGTACTGCTGCGGCATGATCGCCGCGGACCGAGCGTCGCTGCCCGCCGGGCTGGTCGCGGGTCCGGGGTCCTGCGCCGTGGCCCATTGCCTGTCGCTGGCGATGTACAGGCTCGCGCCGCTGGAGTAGACCGTGTCCCCGTCGGCTATGACGGTCACCGGCAGCCCGTCACCCAGGCTTGCGGCGTTCAGGTCGAACGTGAGCACGGTGATCATCGAGTTGCCGGAGTAGCTGACCGCCGCCGGGTGGCTGACGGCAGCACAGTCCACGCGGCCGGTTCGCCGGACCTGGCCGGCCGTCACCGCGTAACGCGGCAGCCAGGCGCTGAGCGGCGCATGGCCGATCACGGCCCGGTCCGCGGCGAGGCCGTCCTGCCCGCTCACCCCGTCAACCGCAGGCAGGTACACCCGCGGCGCCGAGTGGATGACCACCCGCGCCACCGACCCCACCTGGCGTGCGTCCACCAGCGCGCCGTCGATCGTGTACTGGCTCATGACCCGCGGTGCGGCGACGGACAAGTCAATCAGCACGAGCTCAGGCCCGGCGATCTGAGCCGGCGGGCTCCCGGTACCCGGCGCGACCTCAGGCAGCGGCGCTCCGGCCAGCGGGTTGCCCTGGCCGATCAGGACCAGCGCATGATCCCCGGCCAGGAGCAGGTTCACCGGCGCCGCGCCATAAGGGCCCTCCCACGGTGACAGGTCCAGGACGCCGCTGAGCTGCATGGTCTGGGCGTCGACAACCCGCAGGACGCCGCCGATCACCGTCACGATGCGGCGCCCATCGGTCTTGACCAAATCGGGTTCGTCCACACCCGCGGTCGCGTTGTTGGTGCCCGAGTATGCGGGCGCGGCGATCCCGTTGGCGGCAGCCGAGCCCGGGGCCACCGGGGCGTCGGCTGCGCTGGGTGCACGCGACGCCGCGGCGAATTCGGCGGTCACCGCGTTGCTCGCCGCCGTCCGCAGGTTCCGCAAAGCAGCGCCGCAGCTGGCGAACGGCACGAGCTGGTCAGCTACCCGAAGCGCCGAAGTCTTGATCACCGGCCGGAATGGCTCGCTGGCGCAGCCGGAAAGGATCACGATGCCCGATGCGAAGAGCACGGATACGCGCACGGCGAGGGCGCGTGCCTGTCGGCTGGATTGGACGGCTCCCACCGGGGCGCGTTCTGTCGCCTTCATGGCCAGTTGGACGTGACGCCGCCATTCGCGGTTCCCCCGATCTCATCGTCTCGGGAGCCCGACGATGATGTCGAGGCCTCCGGCAGGGATGGCGGTGGCGTGCACGGTCCCGTTGTGGACGGAGGCTATGGACGACACCAAGGCGAGGCCGAGACCGAAACCATCGTGGCGGGTCCGGTCGTCGAGCCGGGTGAACGGCAGGAACAGGCGCTCGACCATGTCGGCGGGTACTACCGCTCCGGTGTTGACTACGCGCAGGACGGAGATCGCGTCGTGGGTGGTCGTCGAGATCGCGACGGTGCCGCCGGGGACGTTGTAGCGCTCGGCGTTGTCGAGCAGGTTGGCGACGAGCCGTTCGAGCAGGACCTGGTCGCCGGTCACCGGGGCTTCGCCGAGGGTGGCGGTCGTCGTGATGCCGTTGGCGCTGCGTCCTTCGAGTGCGTCCTCGGCGACGGCGGCCAGGTCCAGTGGGTCGGTGAGGGCGCGAGCCTGATCGTTGCGCGCGAGTACCAGCAGTACCTCGATGAGCCGCTCGGAGTGATCGGCTGCCTGGCGGACCTCGGCGGCCATCGACGCCAGCTCGTCGCGCGTCGGCTCCGGCTTGGCGAGAACGACGTCCATCGCGGTGCGCATGACGGTCAGCGGCGTGCGAAGCTCATGGCTCGCGTTGGCGATGAACTGCCGCTGGCTGGTGAACGCGCGGTCGAGCCGCTCGAGCATCGTGTCGAAGGTGTCGGCGAGCTCACGCAGTTCGTCGCGCGGGCCCTGCAGGGCGATGCGCTGGGACAGGTCCTGCTCACTTGCCGCGCGCGCAGCCGCGGTGAGCCGGTGCACGGGCCGCAGGATGCGCCCGGCGACGATCCAGCCCGCGACCGCGGCCAGCACTGTGGCGCCGGCGAGGGTGAGCAGCGAGTAGGTCAGCAGGTGGGTGAGCGTCGTGCTGCGCTGCGCCGCGGCTCCGGCACGGACGCCGTTGGCATAAACCGCGGCGCACTTCTGCATGACGCCAGAGGCACCTTTCTGCGCCGCCTCGAGGCACCGCTCGAGAGATTGCTGCACCTCCGGCGGGATCCTGGTCTTCGTCGTTGTATGCAAGGTGTCCGCGACCAGCACGTAGGTGATCAATACCAGCGCGGCCCCGCCCAGGGCGAACAGCGACGTATAGAGCAGCATCAGCCGCGACCGGGCGCTGAGGTACCTTCTCACAGCCGGTAGCCGACGCCGGCGACGGTCTCGATCAGTGCTGGATCGCCGAGCTTGCGGCGCAACCGCCCGACGGTCACCGCGACCGTGTTGCTGAACGGGTCGGCGTGCGCGTCCCATACGTGCTCGAGCAGCTCCTCTGCGCTGACCGTAGCGCCGTCCGCGCCGGCCAGGCACTCCAGCACACCGAACTCCTTGCGGGTCAGTGCCAGCGGGACGCCGGCTCGGCTGGCGCGGTGCCGCGCGCGATCGATCACCAGGTCACCGCGCTGGACGACGGCGGGCGAGCCGGGTCCGCGCCGCCCCAGGGCGCGGATGCGCGCGATCAGCTCCCCGAAGGCGAACGGCTTGCAGAGGTAGTCATCCGCGCCCAGCTCCAGCCCGTCGACCCGGTCCTCCACGTCGGCGGCCGCGGTGAGCATCAGGATGCGGCTGGGCGAGCCGTCGCGCACCAGCCGGCGGCAGACCCGGTCGCCATGAACTGCCGGCAGGTCTCGGTCGAGCACGACCACGTCGTAGCTGGTACTCGTTGTGCTCTCCAGCGCTGCGGCGCCGTCGTAAACCACGTCGACGGCGAATCCGGCGTCGCGCAGACCCTCGCCGATCCGGTTGGCCAGCGCGACGTGATCCTCCACGACCAGCACTCGCACCTGCCCATTGTGCGCCTGACCGGATGACATCGGTCTAACAATCGCTGTTCGGCTGGTGTCATGGGCCGCTTGCTAAACCAGGAGGCACGACTCACCCCCATGAGGAGGGCATGATGAACGACAGCGCATGCATCATGCGTCGACGACTGCGAATATGGCCGCGCGGGGCGCGAACCGCGGCCGCGATCATCGCCACGGGCGGCCTGGCCCTGCTGGCGGCGTGTGGCGGCAGTCCGTCCTCGCCGAACGCGGGAGGGCCGGCGAACTCCCCGTCAACAAACTCCCAGAAGGCGATCGCCTTCTCCCGCTGTGTGCGGGCCCACGGGGTGCCGAACTGGCCTGATCCCGCCAGTGGCGGAGGGATACCTAAGGAAACCGCGCAGCAACTCGGGGTCAGCAATTCCCAGCTCCAGGCCGCCCTTAACACCTGCCAGCACTTGCTGCCGAATACCGGCAACGTTGACGATAACCCGGCCGCGCTGCACCAATGGTGGAGCCAGATGCTGCGCTTCGCCCAGTGCATGCATTCCCGCGGGGTGCCGAACTGGCCTGACCCCAGCCCTTATCCGCCGGACCCCGTGCGGCCCACTTTCAACCTGCATGCCGCCGGGATTGGCTTTCACCAGGGGACCCAGCCGGGGAACATCGTGGATTCGCCGCAGATCCAGGCCAAGGTGCAGCAGTGCGAGTCGGTGCTGCACCAAAACGTGTCGGGCTACTTCGCATAAGGAGTCAGATCGTGAGTGAGACGGCATCGCGCTGGCGTGGCCGCTGGGTGGCGGCGGGCCTGGTAGCGGTGCTGGCGGCCGGCGTGGTGTTGGCATGGCTGACGGGGGTGTTGTCCCTGGTCGCCACGCCGACGGCCGGAGGCCCGGGCGCGCTGCCGCCGGCGACGGCAGCGGTGACCCGCCGGGATATCGCGGCGACGATGCCGGTGAGCGCGACGCTGCGGTACGCGGGTTCCTGGACGGTGACCGGACGTGGCGGCGGCACGCTGACCTGGCTGCCGGCGGCCGGTCGGGTGATTCGGCAGGGGCAGGCGCTGTACCGGGTGGACAACGGCTCGCCGATAGTCCTGCTGTACGGCAGCGTGCCAGCGTGGCGGAACCTGGACGAGGGAGTCACGGGAGCTGACGTGTCCCAGCTGAACCATGACCTGGTGGCGCTGGGCGACGCCGCACCGTCGGAGATCTCCGCGGCCGGCTGGGATGTCTTCTCCTGGGAAACGGCGTACGGGGTGCAGAAGCTAGAGGAGCATCTAGGGGTCACCTATCCTTCAGGGTCGCTGTCGCTAGGGCAGGCGGTGTTCGAGCCGGCGGCACTGCGGATCGCCGCGGTGTCGGGGAGCCTTGGCGGCGCGGCGTCGGGTCCGGTGCTTGCCGCGACATCGAACCGGCATGTCGTGATGATCCCGATGGATGCTTCCGAGCAGTCGGAAGTGAAGGCGGGCGATCCCGTGCGCATCCAGTTGCCGGACGGGACGACCACGCCGGGCGTAGTCTCCTCGGTCGGCACCGTGGCGGTCACGTCCGAGGCTGGCGGGAACGTCACCACGACAATTCCGGTGGAGGTGAAGCTGACGCACCCGCGGGCGGCGGGGCGCCTGGACCAGGCGCCGGTGACCGTGTACATCACCACAGCCACCGCGCGTGGTGCGCTCACTGTCCCGGTCACGGCCTTGCTGGCCCGCTCGGCCGAGGGCTACGCGGTGGAGGTCGTTGGTCCAGGGAATACGAGGCGGTACGTGCCGGTGCGGCCCGGGATCTTCGACGACACCTCGGGGCTGGTGCAGGTGACCGGGGCGCTGACCCCGGGCCAGCGCGTCGTGGTAGCGGCGTCGTGACCGTCGGCGCCGACGCGGCCGCCTCGCCCGAGACCGGCCGAGGCCCGGTGCGGCCGGTCCCGGTGCTGGAGCTGGATCAGGTGTCTAAGGTGTATGCAGGGTCGCCGCCGGTGCGGGCGCTGGACCGCGTGAGTCTGGCAATTGCGGCGGGGGATCTGGTGGCTGTGGCGGGCCCGTCGGGGTCGGGCAAATCGACGCTGCTGCACCTGATGGGCACCCTGGACAAGCCGACCGCTGGGATAGTGCGAGTCACTGGCCTAGACATCGCGCGGATGCGGGACCGCGAGCTGGCCGGGGTGCGGTCGCGACAGATCGGCTTCGTGTTTCAGCAGTTCTTCCTCGCCGAGCATCAGAGCGCGCTGGCCAACGTGGCGGACGGGCTGCTGTATGCCGGGATCCGCCGCAGCGGTCGGCAGCACCTGGCGCTGGAGGCGCTGGAACGCGTGGGCCTGGCCCGCCGGGCCGCCGCCAGGCCGACCCAGCTATCGGGCGGGGAACGGCAGCGGGTCGCGATCGCCCGCGCGATCGCCGCCCGCCCGCCCGTAGTGCTGGCTGATGAGCCGACCGGCAACCTGGACTCGGCCACCGGCGCCGCCATCCTGGACCTGCTGGAAGAGCTCAACACTGCAGGCACCACCGTGATCATCATCACCCATGACCACGCGGTCGCTGCCCGGACGCGGCGGCGCATCGACATGCTGGACGGCCACATCGTCGCCGACACCAGCGGCGGCAGTCCTGGCGGACGGCCCGCCAGTCGCAAGCCCGCGCAGGACGCAGCGTCATGACCACCACACCACCGCGGCCACCCGCGCAGTTCGTCCCGTCGGCGGCCCGGCTGCGGCCTTCCGACCTGGCCGCCCTCGCTAGCACCGGCCTGCGGACGCGAAAGCTACGCGCCGGGCTCTCTGCGCTGGGGATCGCGATCGGCGTGGCGGCGATCGTCGCCGTCCTCGGCCTGGCCGCCTCATCCAAGGCCGCGTTGCTAGCAGAGATCGCCAGGCTAGGCACCAACCTGCTGACCGTCAGCAACGGGCAGGACTTCTCTGGCAACACCGCCGAGCTGCCAACTACGGCGCCGGGCATGATCCGTAGGCTGCCGGGGGTCACCGCCGTGCAGGACACCGGAATGGTCATCGGCGTCAACGTCTACAAGTCCCCGCTCATCCCTGCGGTCAACACCAACGCGCTCAGCGTGGACGCCGCCACCTTGAACCTGCCGGCCGTGGCCGGCACCTCGGTGGCGCAGGGCCGCTACCTCAACGCGGCTACCTCCCGCGAGCCGGTCGCGGTGCTGGGCGCCGCCGCCGCGCAGCTGCTGGGCATTGACCGAGTCCGGCCCGGAGAGCGGATCTGGGTCGGCTCCCAGTGGTTTTACGTGACCGGCATCCTCAACCCGGCCCCGGACACTTACGCCCCCGAGATCAACTCGGCGGTCCTGGTCGGCTTCCCCGCCGCTCAGACGTACCTGCACTTCGACGGGCAGCCGTCACAGATCTACATCCGCACTGTCGACACCCGGGCCGCCACCACGCGGGTGGACAGCCTGCTCGCCGCGCAGGCCAACCCGGGAAACTCGAGCCAGGTCACCGTCTCCCAGCCCTCGGCCGCGCTCACCGCCCAGGCCGACGCCAAGGGCGCGCTCGACACCCTGTTCCTCGGCCTCGGCGCGATCGCGCTGCTGGTCGGCGCGATCGGCGTCGCCAACATCATGATCATCTCTGTGCTGGAACGTCGGCAGGAGATCGGGCTGCGCCGGGCGCTGGGCGCCACCCGCGGTCAGATCCGCGCCCAGTTCCTGTCCGAGGCCATCCTGCTTTCTCTGGCCGGCGCCGCCGCCGGAATCATCACCGGCGCAGCCGCCACCGCCGCGTATGCCCGAAGCCACGGCGAGTTGATCGTCATCCCGCCCCAGGCTTGGGCCGGCGGCCTGGCGGCTGCCATCATCATCGGCGCCCTCGCCGGACTCCTGCCCGCCATCCGTGCCGCCCGGCTTTCCCCGACCCAGGCACTGTGGAGCATCTGACCGCACAGGCAAGGCGTCAGCGTGGCACGTCCGTGACCTGAAGCGATGCGAATCGGCATTGGCCGGCCCGGCACTCCGCCAGGATCTTCATGGTGCTCTGCCGGGCCCGTTGCAGCCCGGCGATCCTGGCATCGATCCGGGCGACGACAGCCTCCAGGCGCCACCGTTCGCTGTCGCAGGTCGCCCCGCCTGCGTCATGAGCCTGCAGTGCGTCGATGACTTCGTCCAGGGTGAAGCCCATGTCCTGCAACGCTCGGGTCATCCGGATCCGCGCCACGGCCGCTTCAGTGAACGTCCGGTAGCCCGACGGCAGGCGTTCGGAAGCGGGCAGCACGCCGCGCCGTTCGTAGAAGCGGACCGTGTCGATGCTGACGCCTGCCTCTTTGGCCACTTCTCCGATCTTCACGCAACTCCCTTGACCCTGGACTCTAGTCCAGAGTCTAGGGTCGTGATCCTACGGGCGGCAAGAATCGGCGACCCAAGGAGCAAGATGATGGATCTCCCCGCACCCACAACACCGATCGTCTGCGACATGACCGGCGCCCCCGACACGGGCCCCGAGCGTCTGGGCGAGTACCAGCGCCTCTTCAGCCAGACCCTGATCGGCCGGGAAAAAACAGCCGCCGGTATCCGCTTCCGGTTCCGGGCCCTGCCGGGCATCGACGCCTGGGTGCGCGACCTCGCCGCCCGCGAGAAGGCATGCTGCGCGTTCTTCGCCTTCACCGTTACAACCGCCGGCGAGGAAGTGCACTGGGATGCCGCCGTCATCGACGATGACATCGCCCGCGCGATACTCAACGAGTTCTACGCCCTTCCCGACACCCTGGCTGACGGCTTCGAGAGCGTCTACGACCGATTCACCGGGCAGGGTCTGCAATTCACCTCCGGCGTGGAAGGCTCTCCGGGCATGGCATGAGCGCTCCCACAGGCTCGCAGGCGACCGCGTTATGACCTCAGGAACGCGAGGAGGTCGGCGTGGAACTGGTCTTTCAGCGTGTTGGTCAGGCCGTGCGGGGCGCCGGCGTAGACCTTGTATTCCGCTCCCTTGATGATCTTGGATGACTTGTTCGACGAGATGCGCTCGAGCAGGGGGATCGTGGGGATGGTGCCGCCTGCTTGTCATATCGCGAAGGCGCCAAGCCGCCCTGACAAGCCTCAGGCGGCGTCGAGCGTGATAACTGCCGCTGAGACCGTCGCCGGATGCGGGATGGGCAGGCCATCCTCTTGCAAGCCCGCCAGGTGCATCTCGATCGCCGTACGCATCTCTGCTAGCGCCTGCGCCTCGGTGTCGGCCACGGCTACGCAGCCGGGAAGGTCAGGACACCAGACGCCGAAGCCGCCATCTTCGGCGCGCTCAACCACGACGGCGTAGCTGCTCACTGTGTCCTCCTCAAACCTGCTTGTCTTAGGATGCTTCGCTCAGTGCCGGGTGGCAAGTCAGCGCTGGGCTTCCCCGCTACTGTTACCCGGCCGGGCTTGACCGGATGCTTGTACTGGCGGTGGCCTCCTGCGGTTACGACTAGGTACCAGCCGTCAGCTTCGAGCATCTTGATCATCTCGCCAACCTTCAGCGGCATCGGCCACCCCCTTGGCTGAGGAAAGGTAACGGCTCGACCGTACTGATCGGCAGTGACACCGAAAGCCGACGGCCAGCCAGAGCTTTCGTGTTGCCGGCGATGGTTCGCGCAGGCGCAAGACGCGTCCGCAAATATCCAGGTCAAACCGGGCGTGGGGCGTCCGAGTCTCGAACCCGGAACCTACCGACTAGAAGTCCTTCATTCCGGCGAACCGGGCGTTCCACCGCGACCACAGCTAACGACCGGTTTGTAGGTCCAGCTGGCTGATAGGTGGCTGGTGGCCGTCGGTAGCGCGGAGGATCTGATAGGGGTAGGTGACGTCGACGGCGAGGCCGCCGTCGCGCATGGCGCGTGCTTCCACGGCGGCGCCGTGGGCGTTGGCGATGGCTCGGACGATTGACAGACCGAGGCCATGGCCGTCGCCGCGGTAGGCGCGGCGGTCGTTGAGCCGCTGGAAGGGCTGGAACAGACGACCGACCTCGGCGGCCGGGATGACCGGTCCGGTGCTGGCCACCGACAGAACGGCGCGGCCGTTCCTGGTTCCGGTCGTGACCTTGATGTGTCCGCCGGCGATGTTGTGCCGGACGGCGTTGTCGACCAGATTGGCTACCAGCCGTTCGGTCAGAAGGATGTCGCCCTCGAGAGCCGCGGGCTGGGTAACGGCCCTGATGCTCAGCCCGAGGCGCTCCGCCTCGGTACGGCAGGTCAGCAGGACATCGTCGGTGACAGCCGCGAGATCGACGCGCTCGTGCTGGCCGAGGCCGCCCTCGCTGGTGGCCAGGGTGAGCAGCGCTTCGATGAGGCATTCTTGCTCGGCGTTGGAGGCGAGCACCGCCCCAGCGACGTCGCGCCAGGTTTCGGTGGTGGTGCCGGGGTCATCGAGCGCGACTTGCAGCATGGCGCGTTCCCGGGTGAGGGGGGTGCGCAGCTCATGCGAGGCGTTGGCGACGAAGTGGCGCTGGGAATCGAAGGCGGCTTCCAGCCGTGCGAGCAGGTCATCGAGGGTGTCGCCGAGGGCCTTAAGCTCGTCGTCGGGGCCGCTGCAGCGATAGCCGCTGGTCCAGGTTGCTCGCCGAGATGCGGCGGGCGGCGGCAGTGATCACGGCCAGCGGGCGCAGGACCCGCCCGGCTACGAGCCAGCCGAGCGCGAGGGCGACCATGGTGACGATCGCCAGGGCAATCGGCGCATCGATCAGCACCTGCCGCAAATCGCTTGTGGTTATCTCCTTGCCGAGCGTGAGCATCAGCAAGGAAACCTGGCTAGAGGTGAGAGCTTGGAAGCCCCGGTGGACCGTGATGAGGCCGGGCGGAACCTGGACGTGAGAGAAGGCCGTTTCGTTGACCTTGCCCGCCCGGGGCGATGGCCTGCTCGGGCAAGCACGTAGCTGACGGCGAGCAGGACCGTGCCGCATGCGAGGAACAGCCCGCCATACAGGGCGGTCAGCCGCAGCCGGGCGGTGCCGCGCGGCAGCCGCAGCCTGGCGCGGGCCGCGCTTCGCGCGACAGAGATCGCCATCATGATCCTCCGATGCGGTAGCCGCTGTCACGGACGGTCTCGATCACCGGCGGATCGCCGAGCTTGACCCGCAGGCGGCCGACGGTGGTCTTCACGGTGGTGGTGAACGGGTCGGCGGCCTCGTCCCACACCCGTTGCAGCAGTTCCTCGGCCGGGACCGGCCGCCCGTCGGCGGCCAGCAGGCATTCCAGCACGGCGAACTCCTTCGGGGTCAGCGTCAGCTTGCGCCCGGCACGAGTCACCACCCGCCGTCACGGGGTCCATGGTCAGGTCCCCGAAGCCGAGCCCGGCGCGGCGGCGGGGCTCCGGGGCGGCGGGCCAGCGCCTGGATGCGGGCGACCAGCTCGGTGAAGTCGAACGGCTTGGGCAGGTAGTCATCGGCGCCCAGGCCGAGGCCCTCCACCCGGTCCCTGACGGAACGCGCGGCGGTGAGCATCAGGATCCGGCTCGCCGACCGGTCGGCCGCCATGCGCCTGCAGATGTCGTCGCCGTGCACGCCGGGCAGGTCCCGGTCTAGCACCACCACGTCATAGCGGTTCACCGCCAGCCGGTCCAGGGCGTCGCCGCCGTCCAGGGCCACGTCGGCGGTCATCCCGCGGCGCCGCAGCCCGGCCGCTATCGCCCGGGCAAGCCGGTCATCGTCTTCGGCTATCAGGACCCTCATCGGCGCTCACCATCTCCAGGATGACAGGTCGTCGCCAGCAGGCGACCGGAAGTGACAGCCAGGTAACAGCTGTCACCTTCTTGTCACCCGGTCTCCCTGAACCTGGCATCGACAGCTATCCGGAGACAGGTAAGGGGAGACGCAAGATGAACGACAGCCCCGGCCGCAGGCGCGGCCCGCGACGGTCATGGCTCCGGCGGGCGGCAGCCGTGGCTGCGTTGGGCTGCATAGCCCTGTTGGCAACGGCATGCGGCGGCGGCTCGTCCTCCGCCGCCTCCGCCACAGGAGGGCCCACGCGTGCGCAGGCGGCGCTTGCCTACGCGAGATGCATGCGTTCGCACGGCGTGCCGGACTTCCCCGACCCCGACAGCAGCGGCAATTTCACCCTCCCAGACGTCCGTCAGCAGCCAGGAGAAGGCGGCCAATAGAGTCTGCGACCACCTGCTGAATGTCGGGCCTCAGCTGAACGCGGCGCAAACCCAGCACACGCTCAGGGCAACTCCTGAAGTACGCCCAGTGCATGCGCGCCCACGGCGTGCCGAAGTTCCCGGATCCGCACACCACCGCCGGCGGGATCGGAGTGCCAAGCGGGTTCACTTTTGATCTGTCCGGGTCCGGCGTCGACGGGAAATCGCCGCAGTACCAGGCCGCGGCCCAGGCCTGCCAGTCACTGGCAACGCACGCCAAGGGCTGACGCAAGTCATGGGCGAGACGGCTTCGGGCGGCTGCGGCGCACGGCAGCATGAGCAGGTCCTGGCGCGTGCCGGAGGCACGGCGATCGGGCGCAGGCGTCGGCGGGGCGGCTGGGTGGCTGCGGGCCTTGTGGTGGTGCTGGCGGCGGGGTTTGTGGCGGCGTGGCGTGTGGGGGTGTTCGCTGCGGCGGGGTCGCCGGGGGCCGGGCGGCTGGGTGCGCCGGTGCCGGCGACGGCGGTGGTGGTGCGGCGGGATCTGTCGGCGACCATGCCGGTGGCCGCGACGCTGGGTTATGCCGGGTCGTGGACGGTGGCGGGGCGGGGCGGGGGGACGCTGACGTGGCTGCCTCGGGCGGGGCGGGTGGTCCGGCAGGGGCGGGCGCTGTACCGGGTGGACAACGGGTCGCCCGGTGGTGCTGCTTTACGGCCGGGTGCCGGCGTGGCGGGCGCTGGGTCCGGGGGTGCGGGGGGCGGATGTGGCGCAGCTGAACCGGGATCTGGTGGCGCTGGGGGACGCCGCGCGGGCGGGGATCGCGGCGGCGGGCTGGGATGACTTCTCGTGGCAGACGGCGTCCGGGGTGCAGCGGCTGGAGGAACGGCTGGGGGTCGCCGTGCCGGCGGGGTGGCTGTCGCTGGGGCAGGTGGTGTTCGAGCCGGGCCGCAGTGCGGGTCGCCACGGTGCCGGGGAGCCTGGGCGGCCCGGCGGCCGGGCCGGTGCTGCAGGTGACATCCGATGAGCATGTGGTGATGATCGCGCTGGACACCGCGCAGGAGTCGCAGGTGGCGGCGGGCGACGCGGTGCGCGTGACGCTGCCGGACGGGAGGACCACGCCGGGAGTGGTGTCCGTTGTCGGGGCGGTTGCGACCACGTCGGCGTCGGGAGGCAGGACGCAGCACGACGATCCCGGTGCAGGTGCGGCTGACGCATCCGGGGGCGGCGGGGAGCCTTGATGAGGCGCCGGTGACCGTGTACATCACCACCGGCACGGCCCGGGGGGTGCTGGCGGTGCCGGTGACGGCGCTGCTGGCGCGCCCGGGCGGGTATGTGGTGGAGGTCGTCGGCCGCGGGAACGCGCGGCGGTTCGTGCCGGTGCGGCCGGGGATCTTCGACGACAACACCGGGCTGGTTCAGGTGACCGGGGCGCTGGCGCCGGGGCAGCGGGTCGTGGTGGCCTCGACATGACGGCCGCTGCGCAGCGGCCGGGGGACCCGCCAGGCGGCGGGGCGCAGGGCCGCCCGCGCCGGCGCAGGGCATGCCGGGGGTGCCGCTGCCGGGGTGCCGGTGCTGGAGCTGGTGCGGGTGTCGAAGGTGTACCCGGGCGCCGGTGCGGGCGCTGGACCGGGTGAGCGTGGCGGTGACCGCAGGGGACCTGGTGGCGGTGGCGGGGCCGTCGGGGTCGGGGAAGTCGACGCTGCTGCACCTGCTCGGCACCCTGGACACGCCCACCGCGGGACGGTGCGGGTTACCGGCCTGGACGTGGCGGCGATGTCCGACCGGGAGCTGTCCGGGCTGCGGGCGGCCCGGATCGGGTTCGTGTTCCAGCAGTTCTTCCTCGCCGAGCACCAGTCCGCGCTGGGCAACGTCGCCGACGGGCTGCTGTACGCCGGGATCGGCCGCGCCGCGGCGGCAGCGGCTCGCGGCCGACGCGCTGGACCGCGGTCGGGCTGGCCCGCCGGGCCGCCGCCCGGCCGACCCAGCTGTCGGGCGGGGAACGGCAGCGGGTCGCGATCGCCCGCGCGATCGCCGGCCGCCCGCCGGTGGTGCTGGCCGATGAGCCCACCGGGAACCTGGACTCGGCCACCGGCGCCGCCATCCTGGCCCTGCTGGAGGACCTCAACCGGCACGGCACCACGGTGATCATCATCACCCACGACCGTGCCGTCGCCGCCCGGGCCCGGCGGCGGATCGAGATGCTCGACGGGCACATCACCGCCGACACCACGCCGCACCGGTCACCAGCGGCCCGGCCGCGCCGGAACGGCCGGCCGGCAGGGCAGGACCGTCATGACCGCCGCCTCCGGGCGGCCCGCCGCCCGCCGCGGCAGCCGCCGCCGCCGGCGCAGGCGGTCCCGGCGGCGGCCCGGCTGCGGCCCGCCGACCTGGCCGCCCTGGCCGGCGCCGGGCTGCGGGCCCGCCCGCTCCGCGCCGCGCTGTCCGCGCTCGGGATCGCGATCGGCGTCGCCGCGATCGTCGCCGTCCTGGGCCTGGCCGCCTCGTCCAACGCCGCGCTGATCGCCGAGATCCGGGCGCTCGGCACCAACCTGCTGACCGTCACCAGCGGCCAGGACCTCTCCGGCAACCCCGCCGAACTGCCGATCGCGGCGCCCGCCATGATCGCCCGGCTGCCCGGCGTCACCGCCGTCCAGGACACCGGCACCGTCAACGGCGCCCATGCCTACCGCAGCCGGCTGATCCCCCCGCTCCAGACCAACGCGCTGACCGTCGCCGCCGCCACCCTGGGCCTGCCCGCCGCCGCCCGCGCCAGCGTCGCGCAGGGCCGGTTCCTCAACGCCGCCACCGCCCGCGAGCCGGTCGCGGTGCTCGGCGCCGCCGCCGCGCAGCGGCTGGGCATCGACCGGATCGGGCCCGGCGAGCGGATCTGCGTCGGCGCGTCACCGGCGGCCGGCCAGTGGTTCTACATCACCGGCATCCTCAACCCCTCCGTCGGCGGCGTCGCGCCCGAGATCGACTCGGCCGTCCTGATCGGCTTCCCCGCCGCGGAACACTACCTGCACTTCGACGGCCACCCGTCGGAGATCTATGTCCGCACCGCCGGCAACCCGGCCGTCACCATGCGCGTCGACAGGCTGCTCGCCGCGCAGGCCAGCCCGCAAAACCCCGGCCAGGCCAGCGTCTCCCAGCCCTCCGCCGCGCTCACCGCCCAGGCCGACGCCAACCGCGCCCTCGGCACCCTGTACCTCGGCCTCGGCGCCGTCGCGCTGCTCGTCGGCGCGATCGGCGTCGCCAACATCATGATCATCTCCGTCCTGGAGCGCAGGAGCGAAATCGGGCTCCGCCGCTCGTTGGGCGCCACCCGCGGCCAGATCCGCGCCCAGTTCCTCGCCGAAGCCATCTTGCTGTCCCTGGCCGGCGGCACCGCCGGCGTCCTCGGCGGCGCCGCCGCCACCGCCAGCTACGCCACCGCCAAGCACTGGGCCACCATCATCCCGCCCGAAGCCTGGGCCGGCGGCCTGGCAGCCGCCATCCTCACCGGCGCCCTCGCCGGACTCCTCCCCGCCCTCCGCGCCGCCCGCCAATCCCCCACCCAGGCACTATGGAGCATCTGACCGTCTGACGGTTCGTCCGGTCCGCGAACGCGATGACCGCGGCTATGCTGGCTGGCTGCCGTCATGAAATATGTGGCATGCTCGGCGCCGGGCTGGGAAATCGCGTTTTTCTTGGCCCGCCGGGAACCGGCTTATGGCGGGCGGACAGTGAAGGTACATGGAGCCCAGTCTGCGTGCCCGCGTGCGTGTCGGTGATCCGGCTGCATTCGGTGTGCTGTTCGACGAGTACTCCCGCGCGGTGTACAACCTGGCCTTCCGGCTGACCGGCAACTGGTCGACAGCCGAGGAAGCGGTCTCGTTGACGTTCCTCGAAGCCTGGCGGCTGCGAGCCAGTGTCGAGCCGGAGGGCGGGTCCCTGCGGCCTTGGCTGCTCGGCATCACGATCAACGTCAACCGCAACATGAGCCGGGCAGCGCGCCGCCACCAGGCCGCGCTGAGCCGGCTGCCGCCCCCTTCGCCGGTGCCTGATTTCGCTGATGAGGTGGCGGGCCAGCTGGATGACGCCCGCCAGTTGCGCAGCGTCCTGGCGGCCGTTGGCAGGCTGCGCCCTGACGAGCGGGACGTGATCGCGCTGTGTGTCTGGTCGGAACTGGACTACGCCGCGGCAGCGCGAGCGCTCGGGATCCCGGCCGGGACGGTGCGATCCCGGCTGTCCCGGGCGCGCAAGAAGCTGCGCAAGCTAGCCGCAGACGTTACTGAACCGGCTGGCCCGGACCGGGAACCACAAGCCGGATGCGAACAGGTAAAAGGTGACCGCGATCTCGCGGCCCGGTCGATGCAGGAGGGAATCCGATGAACTCCGATGACTCCCACCGCGCCCGCAGCGTCGCGGACCTGGCCCGGATGCTGCCGGTCCCGGCCGAGCGGGCCATTCCTGCTGGCCGGCGCCACCTAGTCAAGGAGCACCTGATGACCGAACTTCGCACCGACCAGCCGGCCACGCACCGCGCCCCGAGAGCTCAGCGCCCCCGTCGCACAGCATGGAAGGTGGCGGGTGCCGGCCTGCTCGCCGCGACCGCAGCAGCAGCGAGCGTGATCGGCCTGACCGGCAATGCAGCAAGTTCCGGCGGCCACATCATCGCAGCGACGCTGCTGAGGCAGGCCGCCGACGTAGCCGGGGGGGCGCCCGTGCAGGAGGTCACCGATAACCAGTTCATGTACATCAAGACTGAGATCGCCGCCGGCACCCCGTTCGGCGAGCGCCCCCGCAACGCCCCACCTACGGCAAGTCTGGATTCCGGTAGCCGATCTGTGCGGGCCTGGCCTGGCAATAGACAACGGCAAGAGGTTTAGCATCTCGGACAAGCCCACGCCGGACATGGTGGCCAACCACGTCCATCTCAAGTGCCCGTACCAGGGCACGTTGAATGACCCGTCCTACCGCCTGCTCCAGTCCCTGCCCACCGATCCGCAACTCCTGCTGAACCTGATCTACAAGGAGACGGCGGGAGCTGGGCAATCACCCGATCAGGAAGCGTTCACCACGATCGGCGACCTGCTTCGCGAGTCGATTGCACCGCCGGATGTCAGCGCTGCTCTGTTCAGGGCTGCCGCCCTGATCCCAGGAGTAACCGGCGTCGCCAACGCCGTGGACGCGGCGGCCGGCCAGGCGTAGCGGTTTCCTTCACCTCCAACGGAGAACGGCAGGAATGGATCTTTGACAAGCAAACCTTCCAGATGCTTGGCGAACTCGACTTCGTCAACGGGACGCTGACCGTCAAGTCGGCCATCATTACCAGCGGCTTCGTCGACCATCCCGGTCAGGTTCTGCCAGCGGGCTGACCTGCCAACCACCGCGACGCGGCGGCCCTTCGCCCGGCCAGAGGCCAGGCGAAGGGCCGTCGCATGCGGCAACGTGATGCCTGCAGCAGATGCCATTCACGGTGCCCGGGCAGTCTGAGATGACCGGGGCTGTCGTTGTGATCAGAATGGCGACATCTGATCGAGGACGCGCTCGCTGAGGCTGATGATCTCGGCCGCCTTGGGGATGTCCTCGAGCATCCGGTCCACGACGGCACGGCCCTGGTCCCATCTCATTCCGTGCCCTGCTCTTTGTGCCCGGCGATCGGGATCTGGACGAGAGGTCGCTGACGGACGGAGGTGAGGAAGGCATCAGCGGGGTCCGGGACCGACCAGGCGGCGGGGGTGACGCGGCGGATGTCGACGGGGCGTCCGAGTGTGTCCTGGGCCGTTCGCGCTATCTCGTCCAGGTCGTCGCGGTCGGCCGTGCCGACGATAAGTACGTCGATGTCTCGGGGAACCGGGCCTGCTTCTCCGCAATATCGTGCTGCCCACGACCCGTAGATGAACGCGGCGCTGACGCCCGCTTGGCCGGCCAGGAGGTCCGTGAGCACCGGGAGCGGTCCGTAGGTGACGGCCAACAGGTCAGTCAGCGGCCGGCTGACCGGCGTTCCCTCCATCGCCCGCAGCAGGCGGACGTTGCCGCGGCGGCTATCGCTGGCGAACCCGGCCGCCACCAGGCGGGACGCCTCGGTGTGGACCGTCTTGACGCTGACGCCTATCAGCGCGGCCGCCTCGGTCAGGCTGTAGTCCCGCTCGGGATGCAGGAATAGCAACGCCAGCAGGTCGCCCTGAGCCCGTGACCGCAGCAGCGGAAGCAAGGGCGGCGACGGTGTTCTCATAAGAGGTAAACTATATTACTTCTTAGGGAAGTAGCAAAGCCGCAGCCGGTACCTCCTCGAACTACTCCCGCGCGAGCATGGCCTGGGCTTCGCGTTCCAGGTCGACATAGGGGTCGCCGCTGACGTCGACCGCGACTCGCTTGATGGTGCCGCCGGTGAAGTGGTGCGCCGATCCGTTCGGGTAGTCGTCGGTGACTGGCTCGCCGCTGTCGCGGCCGATGCACAGGCCCTCGCCGGCCAGGGAAAACATGCCTGGCTGGGTCTTGATCCGCCCCTCGCCGACCTTCTTATCGCCGTGGTAGAGGGACAGCGTCCCGGTGGACACCCCCGGCGGGTCCTCGCCGTCTTTGTCGAACGAGGCGGACAGGATCAAGTTTTGCCCCACGGGGATCTCGTCGGTCCCGTCGATCTGCTGCTCGATCATGCCGACGAAGTCGTACACGTAGTGGAGCTTGTTGTCCTTGACGTAGAGGGTGTGCCCGCCGAAGCGCGATCCGTGGGCGAACAGGACGCCTTCCGCGCCAGGGGCGGGGATGTCGACCAGGGCCCCGATCGTGTAGGACCGGTTGCGGATGTTCACCGCCTGTGCCTCGGGCACCTCTGCGGTGTCGGGGAAGTAGGTGTACCGGCTGCGGGGGCTGGCTAGCTGCGGCCGCGGCGTGGTGATGATCTCCACTGCGGACCGGTCGTCCAGCGGGAAGGCGCCGTTGGTGCCGGCCTCCGCGAACCACAGGTTCACCAGTTCGCGGAGCCTGGCCGGCTGCTCGGCGGCTAGATCGTGAAGCTCGGCGCGGTCGGTATCGGTGTGGTACAGCTCCCAGGTGTCGTCGTTGAAGTTGCTCCAGCCGCTGAGGGTGGGGTGCGTAGTGATGGCCTTCCAGCCGTCGTGCCAAATCCCGCGGGAGCCGAGCATCGAGTAAAACTGCGTCTCGCGCGCCGACGGGGCGGACGGGTCCGTCACGGTGTAGCGCATGCTGACCCCGTCGAGCCGGGACTGCACATGACCCTTGATCCGCTCGGGCGGCTCAACGCCGAGGCAGTCCAGGATCGTCGGCACGATGTCGATCGCGTGGTGGTACTGATGCCGCAGTTCACCGCGGCCGGTGTGGCCGGAAGTCGCTGACGGCCAGGAGATGATGCACGGGTCCGCCGTGCCCCCGTTGAACTCGTAGCGCTTCCACATCTTGAATGGCGTGTTGAACGCCATCGCCCAGCCGTTCGGGTAGTGGTTGTAGGTTCTGGTTCCGCCGAGCTCGTCGAGCATCGCGAGGTTCGATTCCATGTCGTCGGGGATGCCGTTGGCGAACCGCATCTCGTTGACCGACCCGTTCGGCCCGCCCTCGCCGCTAGCCCCGTTATCCGACACCACAATGACCATGGTGTTCTCGCGCTGTCCGGACTCTTCCAGGTAATCCAGCAGCCGGCCGATGTGATGGTCAGCGTGGGCAAGGAACCCCGCGTAAACCTCGGCCATCCGGCAGAATAGCCGCTTCTCATCCGCAGTCAGCGAGTCCCAGGGCCTGGTGACATCCAGCGGCGGGAACGGCTGGCCCTTGGGGCCCTGGCGGGTCTCGGTCGTGCCGATCGGATTGACCGGCGGCAGCTCGGTGTCAGCCGGGACTATGCCCAGCTGCTTCTGCCGGGCAAGTATCTGCTCGCGGATCGCCTCGTAGCCCATGTCGAACTTGCCGCGGAACTTGTCCGACCACTCCTTCGGCACGTGATGCGGCGCGTGCGCCGCGCCGGGCGCGTAGTACAGGAAGTACGGCTTGTCCGGCGCCACTGTCTTGGCGTCCTTGATGAACTCCAGCGCCTTGTCCGTGAGGTCCTCGGTCAGGTGATAGCCCTCGGCCGGCGACTTCGGCTGGTCCACCGGGTGGTTGTCGTAGACCAGGTCCGGATACCACTGGTTGGTCTCCGCGCCGAGGAACCCGTACCAGCGCTCGAACCCGCGCCCGGACGGCCAGTTCCGCCGCGTCGAGGCCACGTTCATCTCGATCGTCGGGCACAGGTGCCACTTGCCGACCATGTAGGTATTCCAGCCGCGCTCGCCGAGAACTTCGGGGAGCATGCCGTTTTCGGGCGGGATCGTGCCGCTCGCGTTCGGGAACCCGACTGCAGCCTCCGTGATGCAGGCCATGCTGTTGCGGGTGTGGTTGCGGCCGGTCAGCAGGCAGGACCGAGTAGGCGAGCACAGCGCCGTCGTGTGCCACTGGGTGTACCGGACACCGTCAGCGGCGATCCGGTCGATGTTCGGGGTCTCGATCGGGCCGCCGTAAGACGACATAGCCGAAAACCCAACATCGTCCAGGACGATATAGACCACGTTCGGCGCGCCGTCCGGCGCCTTGGGTGGCATGAACGGGTCCCAGTCCGGCACCGAGTCCCTGATGTCGATGCTGACCTTGCCCTTGAACCGCTCACCCATCCCTGCGCTCCTTCAGCGACTTGAAAACAGCAACGGTCGGGCGCGCCTTAGGCCTGCCACGGCTGGGCAGCCACGCCTGCCAGCTCTACCTGCAACGGTTCCCTGACAGCACCCCTCGCGCCTCATCCCGATGGGGTGAACCACAGCAATCACGGCGATCACGACCGGCGCAAGCTCCCGACGTGCGGCCCAACCACGAACGACCAGTCCTCAGCCCGCGGTCTTGTGCTTGATGAGCGGCGCGTCCCGGGTGAGCTCCCGGAATCCAACGCCGTAGTACAGCCCGCGCGCCCGGGGATGCCCCGGCGCACCCAGGCAGGCGACCGTCATATGAGTGGCCCCGGCCGCCCGCGCCAGATGCATCCCGTGCAGAAGCATCGCCCGTCCCAGCCCCCGACGCCGGTAACCCGGATGCGTCCCGACCGGCTCGAACTCAGCGGTCTTGTTCGCTTCGTCGAGCCACATGATCGTCGAGGCCGCCATCGTCCCGTCCGGTGCCTCCACCAGGACGTGCAGGTCGCCGCGATACGCGGCCGTGTGCCGGACGCCCTGGTAGCCCTCGGCGGTGTACGTCGAGGGAGCCCAGGCGTCCACATGCGCCTGCACCGCGGCCTCCGGCCCAGCCTCATCGGCGGTGCGGAACCGGAATCCGTGCGGCAGTACCGGCTGTTCCACGTCGGTGAGGTCCCGCTCGTTGAGCTGGGTCCAGGACCCGGCGTCGCCGAGCGAGGCCAGGTCGGTCTCATAGCCATGCGCCGCCCATCGCTTCAGGGCGAACTCATCGGCCGCGGTCGGCATCACCGTGCGCTCGAGTCCGGCCGCCACACCGTCGTACCAGTCGATCACCTCGTCAACCAGCCCGGCGTGGTCCGGATGGAC
The DNA here is from genome assembly GCA_963720595.1 of uncultured Actinomycetota bacterium. GTDB lineage: Bacteria > Actinomycetota > Actinomycetes > Streptosporangiales > Streptosporangiaceae > Chersky-822. Next base: position 1,714,803 of record CAVRFY010000003.1, read on the forward strand.
CTGATATGCCAGATAGGCGCCGGTGACGTCCTTGACCGACCCGTCGCTCCGTTTCACCTGGTGCGGAAGATACGCCCAGCTCCACGCCACCAGGTCGCCGCCACAGAACCACAGCCGACGCGGCCAGCTTGCACCGTCGCTGACATGCCCCTTGCCCCAGATCCAGGCCAGTTCGCCATACGACGCATCGCTGCTCACCAGGTCCGGACGGGTGGCGGTGAGACGCTGCGCCAGACCCTGCATGAGCGGCACGTCCGCGGCGGTCACAAGCTCGACGTTCGCCATAATGCGCCACTGTGCCAGGGCCCTGTAAAGCCGTCGAACCGTTTTCCGGCGCCGGTGAGCGGCAACAGCGGCGCGGTGCTTATGCCTTACTGGATGCGCAGACCCGCGATGAGTAGCTCGACTAGGTGACGGGGGTTGTAGCGAAGGTCGCTGCCCGCGCCCACGCAGAGATTCCCGACGCCCCGGAGTAGCTCGTAGGCATCCTGGCCGGCGCGGATCTCGCCGGCGGCAACGGCAGCATCAAGGATTTGCCCGCACACGGGGACCAGGCGATCGATGAAGTACGCATGGAGCGTCTGGAAGGCGGCATCGTCGGACCGCAGTACTTCCGCAAGACCGTGCTTGGTGACCAGGAAGTCCACGAACATGCCGATCCAGCGGGCCAGCGCATCGAACGGCCGATGGCGGCTTGCCAGCAGGACAGGGCCGGCTTCGGCGCATGCCTCGACTTGGTGCCGGTAGACCGCGACGATGAGATCGGCTCGCGTCGGGAAGTGCCGGTAGATCGTGCCGATGCCGACGCCAGCTTTGGTCGCGATGTCGCGCACCGGCACGTTGACGCCGGACTCGACAAACGCGCCAGCGGCCGCGTCCAGCAGCGCCGCCTGGTTCCGCCGGGCGTCGGCCCGCTTCTGCGGCGCCGCCGCCTCTGATTCGCTCACGCCGCCCGCCACGGCCCAGCTGCCTCCTTCATTCGGGTTGCTAAGCGGAACATGGTTCCGTATCTTGGTTATCGGAACATGGTTCCGTTTACTCAGGATGCCAGATCAGGCAAGTCGGCGCCACGCTGCGCATCCGGAATCACCTCACCTAACGGAGAACTCCATGCCGCAGGCACCGTTGCCCAGCTTCGGAATCACGACCGCCCCCATGCAGGTCAGCTACCAGGACATCGTGCGGGTCTGGCGCGAGGCGGACGCCATCTCGGAAATCGAGCACGCGTGGCTGTTCGATCACCTCATGCCGATCGCCGGCGACCCGAGCGGACCGATTTTCGAGGGCTGGACCCTGTTGTCGGCGCTCGCCGCCCAGACTGAGCGGCTGCGCCTCGGCGTGCTGGTGACCAGCAACAGGTTCCGGCCGCCCGCGATGCTGGCCAAGATCGCCACGGGCGTTGATATCGTCTCCGGCGGACGGCTCGACTTCGGCATCGGCGCGGGCTCACGCCCCAGCCACCCGCTGGCCCGCCGCGAATACGATGCTTATGGCCTGCCCTACCACGACTTTCGTTACTCGGTGGAGGATCTCGCCGAAGCCTGCACAGTCATCCGGCGGCTGTGGACAGAGACCGAGCCGTTCGACTTCCATGGCGCCCACATCGACCTCACCGGCGCGTTCGGCAACCCCAAGCCTGTCCAGCAGCCGCACCCGCCGATCCTCATCGCCGGCCGCTCGGCCGCGGTGCTTCGCGTGGCCGCAGAGCACGCGGACCTGTGGAACATCCCGGGCGGCGACACCGCCGACGCCGCCCAGCGCAGCGCACTGCTCGACCGCTTCTGCACACGAGATCGGCCGTGATCCCGCCTCCATCACCCGCTCGATCCATCTGCACGTGTCATACGACCAGCCAGAAAGCACCCGGGACGCCATCAGCCAGGCGCTCCACGCCGGCTTCCGGCACATCACCCTCGGCCTGCCGGCGGAGCCGTACCCCGCCGGCGTCGCGCGCTGGGTCGCGGATGAACTCATCGCCAAGTCGCTGTAGCAGCCCTGGCGCAACGGGAATCTCGTCGAGTCGCCATGCCTCGCCAGTTCGCTAAACTCCGGTTGTGAAGGCAGCGGTCCAAACCAGGTACGGCCCGCCCGAAGTTGTTCTGATCTCTGAAGTGGAAAGGCCGGCAACCAGGGACAACGAGGTGCTGGTCAAGGTTTACGCGACGACGGTGAATCGGACGGACTGCGCCTACCGGGCTGCTAGACCCTTCTTCATGAGGTTTCTCACCGGGCCCATCAGGCCGCGGGTCACGGTCCTGGGGACTGAGTTCGCGGGAGTGGTTGAAGCGGTCGGCAACGACGTCACAACGTTCGACGTGGGCGACAGGGTGTTCGGATACAACGAGGGCCCGTTCGGTGCCCATGCCGAGTACATGTCCATTCGACATGACGGCTCCCTCGCGACGATGCCGGCGAACATGACCTACCAGGAAGCCGCTCCCAGTACCGAGGGCTCGCACTATGCCCTCACGCACATCAGGGCGGCAAAAATCCGGAGCGGCCAGGACGTCCTCGTCTACGGCGCAACCGGTGCGATCGGCTCAGCGGCCGTCCAGTTGCTGAAGGGTCTTGGCGCTCACGTCACCGGGGTCTGCGACACCGCCCACGTGGAGTTGGTTAGCAGGTTGGGGGCCGACAGGGTCATCGACTATACGGCTGAGGATTTCACTCAGGACGGGCCGAGATACGACGTCGTCCTCGACTCGGTTGGCAAGAGCTCGTTTGGCCAATGCAAGCGGCTTCTGAAGCCGGGCGGAATATATATCTCGTCGGAGTTGGGGCCGCTGGCCCAGAATCCGCTCCTGGCACTGATCGCCCCGGTGCGCGGCGGCAAGAAGGTCATGTTCCCCATTCCGAGGCATGACCAGTTGATGATGAGGTATCTCAAGGAACAGATCGAGTCAGGGAAGTTCAAGCCGGTAATCGATAGAACGTATCCGCTGGAGCAGATAGTCGAGGCCTACAGATACGTCGAGACCGGGCAGAAAACCGGCAATGTCGTCATCAGCCTTACAAGCAGCCCGTGATGCGGGGTCCGGCGAGAGCCGGCGGGCTGGTGCGGACGGTGCGGAGCCGGGCCGGTACGGCCCACCACTGGTCCGGGCGATCGACGACCGGAGAGTCTTGCCCGGTTTCAAGTACGCGGGCAATGCGCAGCAGGAACGCAGCGATTCCTGCGGCGCCTTGCATCCACGATGTGCTGGGTGGCAGCAGCGGCGGGTCCCGGCGGTGTTCGGTGAACCGCCAGAACACACCGGATGGATCGCTGATCGCGCGTTGGGCCAGAGCGTCCGCCATCGTGCAGGCGCTCCGCAGCAACATGGCGGCGCGCTCGGTGTCGCCGCAGTCTTGAGCGGCGTCCAGCAGCACATCCCCGACCCCCGCGGTGCCGCAGCAGCGGCCGTCGTTGTCCCAGAAACCTGGCCGCAGCCGCCGTGGCACGCCTGAGGCAAGAACCGAGTCAAGGCACCACTGTCGGAGCCAGGTCACCGGCAGTCCGGCGACCTCGTCCACGCCGGCAGCAGCCAGCGCGGCGAACAACTGCGAGGTTCCGGCAGGCCCGTGGCACCAGTTGTAGGTCACCGGATCAACGTCGCGGGTGGAGTACGGCAAGGTGTGCGGGACGATGAAGCCGTCCTCGTCCAGCGAGCCCACGGCGAGCAGATGCCGGGCACCCAGCCTCGCAGCAGTGACGAAGTCCGCGCGGCCCAGCGCCGCGCCGGCGAGCGCCAGCGCGGCCGATACCCCGGCGGTCCCGTGCGAGTAGTTCGGGGCCCGCGACGCCGATCCTGGGACGGTCGCCCAGTCCAGGCCCTCGCCAGCCGGGTCGGCGGCCTCCAGCAGCGCCTCGCCACCGGTCGCGGCGATGGCGGCAGCGTGCTCACCGCCGGCCCAGATGGCGGCCAGCACCACGCCGGCGTTGCCCGAGATCAGATCCGTCACCGGCGCCACCGAGCCGGGCTCTATTTCTTGCATGGTGTTCCACCCCGCCGGGGTCATCAACTCCGCGAGCCTGGTGAGCGCGGTTTGTTCCGTGCCTGGGGCGAGCAGCCGCAACGCCAGCACGTCCCCGGCCAGCCCGTCATACAGCGACGGCTCGACCCGGGCAGGCACCACGGCATCCAGGCGCTCCACAATCGCGGCCGCCAGTGCGTTCTCGCCATCAGTCAGAGCGCGGTGCTGGCCGATCTCGGCCAGCACTGGCGCCAGGCCGCCGATTCCTGCATAGAGCGAGTCACGGTCCGCACCCGGCCCGGCAGGCCACTCCTCGCCGGATACCACGTCCGGCAGCCAGGGACCCTCATCTCCCCGGACCTGGCCCATAACCCACGCCCAGGCCGCCTCCCCCAGATCGCGGTAATCGCCGCACTCCACCAGAACAGGCTACGTCGCCATCCCGCAGCCGCTGACTCGGCGCCCTGCCGCCCGGCCGCGCGGGTGTCAGCGCACTGCCTTAACCCAATCGGTCTGGTAGCGCGATGGGACGAGCCCGGATATCGGGTCGCCAAGATTGGGCGCGGCAGGCACCCCGAGTACCCGGAGCAGGGATTCGAAGTTCATCCCGATGGCGGTCGGGAACGGGCCAGCGCCGCCGATGCCGCCAGCTTCCGCCAGCTGCGATTCCGCCGACCCGCTGTCGAGCATCGCCCATCCGGTCTCGATGCCGGAGCTCCCGCCGGTCATGTGCCCGATCTCGGTCTGGGGCGTCACCTTCTGGCCGGGTTGCACGGTCGGGATCACGTCCTCGGCAAGATAGACGACCTCGCCCACCGCCGGGCCGTCGGTGAGCTGGTAAGTGATCCATCCGCCGCCTGGCCAGCCGCTGCAGCAGGCCTTCGCCTGCATGACCACGCCAGCCCCGATGGCATAGACGGGTCCCGTTCCGGCGAAGTCGACGCCCATGTCAATACGCTCTGGAACAAGGCCGTTGACCTGGCGCAACGGGTTCTCGTAGGGATGGCCGCCGTGCGCCAGCTGCTCCAGGGTCAGCAGCGGCAGCAGGTTTCCTTCCTTTCGATTCAGCGCCTTCAGCACCGCGAGTCGGTGGTCGAGCTTGTGCTTCAGCTGGAGAGTCCGTGCTTTGGTTCGGGTCGCCATCCGCTCAGCGCCCAGCAGCCGCCGGGCAGCGTTCAGGTACTGGCCGATCTGGGCCTTGTCGCCGACGGACAGCTGGTTCAGGATCGACGCTTCGTCGAGTATGTGCTGTGGCGAGGCCGACGTGAGCAGGACGAGCGGCGAGTACATGTCCCCCTGCTCGTAGGCGACGATGGCAAGTTTGGCGACCTGCTTGCGCATGGCATCGAAGGTGACGCGGAAGGCGCCAGTCTGCAATTTGAGGAACTTCAGCCGCTGGTTGGCGAACACGAGTTGCTGTACCACGTCGGTGTACTGGTGGCCTAGCTTGGTTGCCTCGCGATTGAGCTGGGCGAGCATCTTCTGAGCCTGCGCGGGTGTTGGCGGCGGCGAGGCGGCTGCTGGCCCGCTGAGTCCGATCACGGTGACCAGGGTCGCCAGGCTGACCGCTGTCGCAAGGCTGACCATGCTGAACCAGCCGGCCTTCAGTTTGCGGCTAATCATGACAATGCGACCTGCGAGCGGCGTATGCACGCGCAGTCACGCTCCTCCGGGGCTCCCGTTTCACCAACTGGGTTGCGACCAACTCGAGAACGGGGTAGCGCCTTGTTGCCGCCGCCAAGGTGGCGGCTGCCAGGCGCTGAGCTTGATCAGCCAGGGTAGCCAAGCCCAATCGGTGCATTCAACCACTTCGCACACTGTCGCCCATCTTCAGTCGCGTATCGTTCGCGCGTCCTCTGTTCCACTTGGCTGTCCCGTGATCCGCTGCCATCGATGTATGCGCGGCCGCCCGCGGGCGGCACGATCCCGCGCTTCCTGCACGATCCGCCGCGCCGCCGCGGAAATCGGGTCATAGCGATAACGCAATTCCACCAGCGCGATGCCGTCGCGCACGCCGGTCAGGCGGCCGGCCTGGACGCCTGGAATGCCAGCAAGGCGGCTGGCGTAGGCCGCAAGCTCGCCAGACCTCGCCGCGGCGGAACTGGCCGCGGGCCTGGCGAACTGGACCACGGACTCGATCGGGGCGGTCTGCGTGCCGGGGAAGTCACGACTCAGCGCCTCGGCGACGACCCGGGGTTCCGGGTCGGCGGGCAGCACCTTGAGGCTGTTCTCACCCCAGCTCACGTGCAGGAACGGAGCGCCGAGCGCGTGACCGCTGACCGGAAGGCCGCGGACGCGACAGTCCGCGCGCGGCTGGAGTAGATAACCACGACGTCGTCCCGGCTGTTGCCGAACGCTTTCGTCACCAGCGTGGCCGCTCGCTCGCTCCTGCTCCTCGCTGCCGTCGAGTTCCTGCAGTCGCGCGATGACCTCCGAGCCGGTCCAGCAGGGCGGTGGCGCTGGTGCCCTCCTCGGCGGCGCGCGAGGCCAGGCGAGTTGAATGGGTCGGGACAGAGCCTTCATCACGGGAAGTGACCATGGAGATTTCTCGCAACGCAGCCACGGCGAAAGGACCCGCCGAAACCTTTACCGGCGAAGTGTGGATCGACCCCATCACCCGGGGCCTGCCAACGTCGCAGCTGAACGTCGCCGCGGTTCACTTCGCTCCCGGAGCGCGCACCGCTTGGCATTCCCACGACGGCGGGCAAACCCTGTACGTCACCGAAGGCCGAGGCCTGGTCCAGGCGCGCGGGCAGGAGATCGCCGAACTCGAAGCCGGCGATGTTGTCTACGCCCCCGACGGCGAAGAACACTGGCACGGCGCCAGGCCCGATCACCTCATAACGCATCTGTCCATCACCGAGGGTGCTCCCCACTGGGGGTCACACGTCACTGACACCGAGTACCAAGACCGGGGATGACACATGCAGTTCCGGGCTGCACCAGCAGCTTCCAGGATCCGCACCGATGCCGCCTGCCGCCTGCATGCGGTCTTGTGCGAGATCATCTCGGGCGGCGTCGGCTAGGTAATCGCCGCGGACCTGGTTGTCAGTACCTCGACCTAGGCTCGGGCTTATGGCGGATAGCTACTTGTCTGTGCGCGATCGCGAGCTCTTCTTGGCCGAACCGCACGTCGCGGCCTTGTCGGTATCGGCCGGTCTGGGGCGCGGTCCGCTGACCGTGCCCATTTGGTATCAGTACGCACCGGGCGGGGAAGCGTGGGTGCTGACGGAGGCCGGGTCCCCGAAGGTCCGGCACATCGAAGCAGCTGGGCGTTTCACCCTGATGGTCGACCGGGTCATGCCGACAGTCCGGTACGTATCGGTGGAAGGTCCGGTCGCGCGGACGGTTCGGGGGACCGATGAGCTGTTGCTGGAGATCGCCGCGCGCTATCTACCCCCGGACAAGGTCCCTGCCTATATCGAGTTCGCCACTGCGGAACTGGGCGAGCAGGTCGCGATCTATATGCGTCCGGAGCGATGGCTGACGGCAGATCTCGGGCCAGGAGCCGTACCGCCGCGCGCCACCTGATCACGAACTCACCACCCCCCTGGAGCCAGAGTCTTCTGGCAGAAGTCTGCTGACGGCAGACACGCTTTCAGCATGAGGGTGCGGCTGCGGCGCCTGGCGGCCGATGTGGCGGCCCTGCGGGTCGCCGACAACAGGTCTCCAGAGGAGATCATCGGCTACGACGTGGCTGGCCTGCCACGTTGACGGCACCGACCGGCAAGAGTCTGGTGGTCGACACATCGGCGGCTCTCGCGGTCATCCTCGGCGAGCCCGATAGCGGGCTCAACTTCGGAGACTGTTTTACTTACGCACTCGCTGAGCGAACGGGGCTTCCCGTCCTGTGCACCGGCGATGACTTCGCTGCTACGGATATCACAGTGGTGCGACCTGGGTCATGAGAGCTCTGGCGGGCAACTCGCGATCGATGAATGGACCATTCATCACTGTTTTGCCGGATGAAAGGTCCATTCATCCGGCAACAATCTCTGCCAGGCAGGAACTCTTGAAACAGGCCGGCGCCCGATCCGCATCCATCGGGCGCCGGCCTTTCGCTAGCGGGCCGGCCGTCAGCCGACCGGGTAACCGAATGCCGGGGTGGTGCCGAGCACTAGGCCGTGGCCCTTCGAATTCAGGGCGGCGGAGAACCAGATGCTCTTTATCGCATTCCCGAGGTCGGTCGGCCTGGTCCAGCTAGCGCCGGTTGATGTCGACACCTCCAGCAGGTGGTACGTCCTGACGAGGCCTCGCTCGGAGAAGACATGCACCCGGCCGCTGGGGTCCTGATTCACCGTGAACCATGCTGGACCACCACCGCTGGTGCCGGGCACGACGTGTGCGGGCCCGAAGCCGCTGCCGTTGAACAGCCGCAGGACCAGTGCCAGGCTCCCGGTCGTCCGCATGGTCAGCAGGGCGCGGCCGGACATCGCGATCAGTTGCTCCTTGGCGAAGGTGCCAACCCGGCGGTACGACGACGAGACATTGAAGTCCTTGCCGCGGGCGGCGAACTCGACGTAGGTGGCGTAGGTGCTTCCCAGGTTGTCCGATCCGATCAGCGCGCCGCCCTTGTACTGGCCCACGCCGACGTCGTAGGCGGTCTTGGCGTTCGCTATCGCGACCGTGGCAGGCGGCCCGCTCGCGGTGACCGGGATGCTTTCTACCCGGGCTCCCGCGTTGTTGTTGTTCCCGAGGAAGACGATGTGATTGCCGATCAGGGCCGAGGCAGTGACTCCCTGATTGTTATCGCCGACGCGGACCGGGGCGGAGAAACTCCGGCCTCCGTTCGAGGAGGAGTACAGCAGATCGCCAATCTGGTTGTTCTCACAGCAGGTGTACTGGAGCACGACCACGTGGCCGGCCGACGGCACGAAGACTTGCGGGGTCTGGAAGACATCGGCCACCCCAAGCGGCCTGAGGATAGCGGTGTGCGAGCAACTGCGCCCGGTGGGGCTTAGCAGGCAGACCTCGGTCGCGCCGTGCAGGCCGGACTTGATGTCGAAGACCGCCACCCGGCCGCCAGTCGACGTGAGCGCGACACTGCCCGGTGAGCTCGCCGGACCGATCTTAAACGGGCCTGTCGCGGCAGGTGCCGCTGCGGCTGTCTGCGCGCTGCTCGCGGCGACGGCCGGTCCAGCCATAGCGCTGAGGAGGCCCAGCGCGCTCAGCAGGCTCGTAGCGCTAACGGCCAGGGCGGATCTTCGAACTAGATTCATAGCTGCTCTCCCATGTCGATCCTGCATTATGCTCCTTATTGCGAAGTTTTGTCGCGGCGGCCTGAATTGCCGGGCTCAGAATCGCGCACAGCGCGGCAGTGGCGAGTGCCACGATCGTCGGCGGCGCCTTGGGGCTAGTGAGGGCCAGTGACGGCATGTTGATGCTGAAACCCCGGCTGCCCTTCTGCACGAACAGGTTCCCCGCGACGGTCCAGAACGCGTCATTACCCAGCCCGTTGAGGTGCTCGCTGCCAGCTTCTGTTTGCTTAGGCACGGCCATGCTCTGGGTGTCGGGATAGATCTGGACGTAGACGACCAGGCTCGGGTCCGCCGTCGCGGAGTAACTGCAGATGCTTCCGCCATCCTGTCCCGCGGCCATCGGCTTGCCCGTGGCCGTCGCGACTTCGCTGACGGTGACGAGCCCGCAGGCCGACCCGCTCGCGGCGACGGAACTTGTCGCCACTGGGGACGATGAGCCCGGGACGCCAGCCGACGTGGCGTTGTGGGCCGGCGCCGCGTTCGCGCCGCCGGACCCGGAGCAGGCGGCCAGGCCTGCGCAGAGCAGCGCAGACATGCCGAAGGCCGCGGCGGATCGCGACAGGTTGGTGATCATGGTCGTCTCCTGGGGTGCGGTGATTGGGGTGGGCCTAGGTAGGGTGGTGGGTGGCGATCATCAGGACTGCCTCAGTGATCCGGTCCAGAGGGAAATGTCCGACCTCGTTAACTGCGCGGACGGCGTCGCTCGAATGCGCCTGGAATACGCAGAAGCAGGTGTCCTCCGCAGGCAGGTACATCGACTGGAGGTAGCGGACCGCCGTCTCACCATGTCGTCGCTCGGCGCAGATTCGGGCGACGCGGGCGACCGATGAGGCGAGGTCGCCTGCGGCGCTGACCGGACAGGTATCGCTCGACGAGGAAGGCCGATGCCGACCCGTCCGGGTTGGCCGGTCGCTGCATGTCCATGGTCAGGACGCTAAAGGCAAGGGGTCCCGGTCGGCGTCGGTAGAACTACGCACCGTTGATTCCGGTGCTACTGCGGATCGGTGCTACATGCTGGCGGCGCCATGCGTGGAGACCCAGAGGGCGAGTTCGGTCCGCGACCGAAGCCCGAGCTTGCGGTAGATATGCCCGAGGTGGCTCTCGACGGTGCGGACGCTCATGAACAAGGCGCTGGCGACCTCGCGGCTTGTCTGCCCGGTTCCGACGAGCGCGACGATCCGCTGCTCCATGGCCGTGAGGTCGCCGTCATTGCCAGGTTTGCCGCCGATAACGGCAAGCTCCGAGCGTGCATGCTCAGCCTGCACTGGCGTGCCGAGGCGGATGAAGACGGCGCGGGCAGCGTCCAGTTCACGCCTGGCGTCGCTGCGGCGACCGGCGCGGCGCAGCACGGTGCCGAATAGCAGCCGGGTGCGGGCCTCCTCAAATGGCATCGGCAGCCGCTCGTGGTCGGCCAGGGCGCGCTCGAAGGCCACAACCGCGCCGGCCGCGTCACCGGCAGCGGCGTGCAGCACGCCGTGGCAGCGGCTGGCCATGGCAGTTGACCAGGGAAGGTGGTTCCTTGCGGTGCTCGAGTCCAGTTCATCGGTCAGCCGCTGCGCCTCGTCGATGTTGCCGACCGCTACCAGGGCAGTGACGGCATCCGGGTGCAGCCGCATGATGGCGGGCTCGCCGATTCCGATCTCGCGGGAGATAGAGACGGCTCGTAGGAAATGGTCGGCGGCCGCGCTCGCGTTGCCGGCGGCGAGCTCGGTGAAGCCCAGGCTTCGAAGATGCAACGCTACGGCGGAGACGTAACCGAGCGCCTCGTCCGACGCGAGATCACCTCGGCAAGATCACGGGCTTCGGAGAGGCGTCCCAGATGCGCCAGCACCAGGACATGAGCGGAGGCCAGCATCGGAGCCCTGCAGCCGATACGTGCGGCGTGGTCGCGGCCTTCTACCGCGTACCTCAGCGCGAGCTGGTACTCCCCGGCCCAGCACTCGAGAATTGCGAGATGACCGAGCGTATTGGGCAGTGCGCTATCGTCGCCCTCATCGTCGGCGCATTCGCTTCGTCGCCTGCAGCCAGGATCGCGAATCCTCGAACCGGTCTACGACCTTCAGGCACATGCCCAGGGCCATACCTGCCCGGTCACTAACAGGCGGTAGCGTTCCCTGGGCCTGCAAGGCGACTGCCCGCTCCAGAGTCGTCACGGCGAGGCCATGACCAAGGCGGCACCCGTGCAGCGCCAGATTGGTGAGAGCGTTCGACAGGAGGTCTGACGGCGGCGAGTCGATGCCCTGCAGCAGCTTTACGGCGCTCTGCGCGTGCATCAGGTCCGCTTCCGCGCCGGACGGGCTGGTCTCGGCGAAGGTGGCATGACAGCGCGCGAGGAGCAGCGGGTCATCGCCTGCTTCGGCCAGTGCCTGCTCGCACCACCGAGCAACCGTCGCGTCCCCGTGTTCCAAGGACGCGATCGTTGCTTGTAGCAGCAGCCCAGGGACCCGGGCGGGACCCGGGGCGGCTGCTTGCAGGCCCGCGGTCACGACTGTGCGCGCTCGCGCCGGGTCTCCTAGCAAGAACAGGTACTCCGCCGCTGCAACCGACCGGCGGAGCAGGTCGCTTCCCGCGCCGGCGGGCGTCGTGGTCATGGCGAGTTCGGCTAGCTCAGCAGCGCTGTCAAGGCTGCCCCTGCTCCGGGCGTGCTGCGCCGCGACGTCGAGTGCCGCCGCAACCGAAGCGGACGCCTCGGCGGCACCGAGTGCCGCGTGCCGGGCGTGCTGCTCGGGGTCGGTCACGGCCTGGGCCAGCCGCTGCGTGCAGCCGGCGTCGGGCGTCGGGCGTGAGGTCTTCGTACGGGATCGACGCGATCAGCGGGTGGGTGAAACCGCAGCCGCTGGCCATCCAGTTCCAGGACGCCGGCGTCGAGTGCCTCGGCGAGAGCTCCGGCGGTACTCATCGGCGTCTCCGATGGCCGAGGCAACCACGGTCGACAGTCGGTTGCGCGAGCGCGGCGGTCACCAGTAGCAGCTGGCGCGTCTGCGGGCTCAGGCCCCGCAGCCTTTCGTTAACCAGCAATCTCAGGTCTACTGGCACCGGCAGCGGTTCGTCCGCGCTCCGGCTCACTGCCGCGACGCTGCAACGCGCGGGCCATCTCCAGGAACATCATCGGGTTCCCGCCGGTCGCCCGGTGGAGCCGAGTCAGGGTGGGCCTGGACAAAGACTGGCCGAGCCGCGTCCGAACGATACGCTGCAGCGTTCCCACGCTCAGCCGCACCCACGAACAGCCGCTCGCCTGGAAGCCCCAGGTCTGCCTCCGCGGCAACCTCAGAGCGAGGGACCTGTCCGACATGATGCGAGCAGCCGAACTGGCTCGTCGTGCAGCCGTCGCAGCGCAAAGGAAAGAACCTTGCGCGAACTCGGGTCCAGCCACTGAACGTCGTCGACTGCGAGCAGGAGCGGCCCGGAGCGGGCCAGAGCTCTCAGCACTCCTAGCACCGCCACAGCGACAACCCGGTCGCCTGGCGGGCCAGCCGGAACATCGGCCATCAGCAAGGCGCCCGCAAGCGCGCGCTGCTGTATCTCGGGCAGATCCCTCATGGAATCGCTACTCAGATCACCGAGGAGATCGCCTAGGCCGGCGAATGCCCACGCGGCGTCAGACTCGGTGCAGCGGCAGGTACGCACGGCGATGCCGTTCACCCGCGCGGCGGTAACAGCCTCATTCCAGATGGCCGTCTTCCCGATGCCCGCGGGCCCTTCCAGAACAAGCGAAGCCGGATCACCAGCCACCTCGAGCGTGAACCGCTCAACAGCCTCCAGTTCCCTCTCGCGGCCAACGATCGGGACTCCGGTACTGGGCATCTCGCCCCCTTAGCTCCTCGGACAGCCGAGCCGCACTAGCCCGATCCCGCCGCGTGGTCAGGCGAGGACCTTGCGCCGGCGGGGTCCGAGCCGCCGGAGCTGGATCCAGGTGATGATCAGGAAGACGACCGCGAGGGCGACCGTGATCCCGATGTCGCGCAGCCAGGTCGACGGCGTGTGGCTCCATATCGGGTCGGCAGCGGCGGTGACCGGGGTCATCGCGTTCACGTTGGCCGTGGAGGCGGCGGCGCCGAGGCCCCACCGCGCCGGCGCGATCCAGGAGACCTGGGACAACCCCGCGATTCCCGCCAGCGGCACCACTCCTCCGGACAGGACGATCTGGCCGACGACCAGCATGACCAGGAACGGCACGGCCTTCTCGGACGTGTTCACCAGCGCCGACACCATCAGGCCAAGGCACATCGAGGTCATCGCGAGCAGCCCGACCGCGATCAGGATCTCGACCAGCGGAAGGTGATGCAGGAACGATCCGTTCGGCGGCATTGCCCGTCCGGACAGGCCGATCAACACGATCACGACCGACTGCACGATGCTGACGGCACCAAGAATGAGCAGCTTGGAGAGCAGGTAGCCGAACGCGGACAGCCCGGCGGCCCGCTCCCTGATATAGATGGGCCGTTCCTTCACGATCTCCCGGAACGACGCGGCGGTGCCGGCCAGGCACGCACTGGTGATCAGCAACTGCAGCACTTCCTGAGCGGTGAGCCGGGTCCCGGGAAAGCCGCTCAGCCCGTGTGCGGCCGGCACGAAGTGGATCAGCAGCCCGAGCACGACTGGCAGCACGGCCATCATGATGAGGAAGCCGCGGTCGGCCGCGATGACCTGGGCGAACCGCCGGGTCAAGGTCATGACCTGGCCCAGCCAGCCGCGGCGCCGCGGCGCGGCTGCGCTGGCCTGGTCCGTCTGGGGTGCCGGGACGTCATCGGACGCCACATACTGCGCGTAGTACGGCGAGGCCCGGAACTCCGCCGCCCAGTCCCGCTCCGGATGCGCCTCGATTGCCAGGAACACGTCCGCCCAGTCCGAGAGGTCGAAATAGCGCAGCCCCTCGTCAGGCGGGCCGAAGTACCCGACCTTCCCGCCCGGCACGAGGAAGAGCAGCCGGTCGCAGACCGAGATGTTGGCCACGCTGTGCGTGACCACGATGATCGTCCGGCCATCGTGCGCGAGATCGCGCATCTGCCTCATCACGGATTTGTCCAGCCCAGGGTCCAGGCCTGAGGTTGGCTCGTCGAGGAACAGCAGCGACGGCTTGGTCAGTAGTTCCTGCGCAACATTGACCCGCTTAAGCTGCCCGCCGGACAGCCGGTCGGCCCGGGTGTCGGCGTGCTTGGACAGGCCGAGCTCCGCCATCACCTCGTCGATCCGGGCGTCGCGTTCCTGCGCCGTCGTGTCGGTGGAGAACCGCAGCTCGGCGGCATATTGCAGAGCGCGCCGGGCGGTCAGCTGAGTGTGCAGGATGTTCTCCTGCGGGACTAGCCCGATCCGGTACCTGAGCTCGTCGTAGTTCGCGTACAGATCGCGGCTGTCGTACAGCACGGTGCCGGTGTCTGCGGGCCGCATCCCGGTCAGAGCGCCGAGCAGAGTGGACTTGCCGGCGCCGCTCGGGCCCAGAACCCCGACCAGGCACTTCTCCGGGATGGACAGCGATAGGTGGTCCATCAGCGTCTTCTTGCCGCCGTTGACCGTGACGACCAGGTCACGGGCGGTGAACGTGACCGCGCCCTGGTCGACGAACTGGCTCAGTTCGCTGCCCCTGAGCCGGAACGTGGAGTGCCCGATGCCGATGATGTCCGACTCGTTGAGCACCCGGGAGGTGATCCGCCGGCCGTTGACGAAAGTGCCGTTGTTGCTGCCGACGTCGGCGATCTCGTACGTCCCGTCCGTCCGGCTCCGCAGCTCCGCATGGTGCCGGGAGACTTCCAGATCCTCGAGCACAAGGTCGTTGTCGGGGGAGCGGCCTATCTTCAGCGTGGTAGTCGCCAGCGCCCCGAGGCGCGTCATCGACGTGGGCCGGTCTACGACGCTCGGCATGACCCGGGTCACCGACGGGTCGTAGGCGGCCTTGGCTGATGGGGTCCCGGGCACCGTGCGTGCGCCCGGCGGCCTCGCGGGCGCTGGACCTCCGGCCTGCGCGTCACCCGTCGTGCCCGATCCCGGTGCCCTCGGCACGGCCACCATCGCCGTCGGAAGCTGCGGCTGGAATCGCATCACCGGCCCGTTGTCCCGGTGGCCCAGTCGCACCTCGCACGTGCCCGAGATCTCGACCCGCCGTTTGCGGTCGGGCCCGACGAAGGTGCCGTTGGAGCTGCCGAGGTCCTCCAGCACCCAGCCAGCGCCCTCCACCCTGAGCACCGCGTGCGCCCAGGACACCCGGGGGTCGTTAATCGCGATATCGGAGGCCGGGTCACGGCCGATCCGGTACGTCCCGCCGCCCTGCAGCATCCGGTTCTGATTCCGGGCCCGCACCATGAGGTCAGGCAAGGCGCCCACCTGCCCGGCCGACGCCGGGATGGGCTGGGACGGGGCCGCGTCGCTCACGGCCGCGCTGACGGGAGCGTTCTGCGGGGGGGACATCTCGGGTGCGTCAGAATGCTCTGGGGTCATGCAGGGAAGTGTAGGGTTTTGGGCTCGAAATCGGAATCGAGCGAACCATCCGGGCGTGAGAGCCGCCTGCCTTTTCGCGCCGAATAGACCTTGAAAGATGGCCCCGGCCGTACTCGATGCACGTGCGAGTGAAACTAGCGGGTCACCATCGCAGGAGAATCAGTTCGACACTGACCCCCGGACCGAGTCCGATCATCATTCCGAGCGACCCCGCGGGCGGGGCGCACAGCGCCTGCGTCATCTCCATAACGTGCAGCACCGACGCGGAGGAGAGGTTCCCGACCTCGGCGAGTGAGCGGCGGCTCACGGCCACGGCGCTGTCGTGAAGCTTGAGGCTGTGCTGAACCGCGTCGATCACCTTCGGCCCGCCTGGGTGCGCCATCCAGGTGCCGATGTCGTCGACAGTGAGGCCGTGCGTGGCCAGGAACGAGGTGACGACGGCGCCAAGTTCGCGTTCGATGACATCGGACAGGTCCGCGGTCAGCACGATACGGAAGCCGGCCGGGCCGAGCCGCCAGCCGAGCGCGTCGTTGCTGTCAGGGCATACTTCGCTATGCGTGGCGATGATCCGCGGCCCGCCCGCTGTTCCCGCTGCTCCCGCTGGTCCCGCGGTGCCCTCCGCCCGGGACCCTCCGCCGTGTTCCTTAGCTGCTTGGGCGCCCCGGGCAACCACTGCGGCAGCGCCGTCGGCGAACAAGCCGCTGGCAACCAGGTCCGCCGTCGTGAAGTCGGTTTGCGGCCAGCACAGTGAGCACACCTCCACCGACACAAGCGCGGCGTTATGCCCGGGCCAGGCCAGCAGGTAGTCATGCATCCGCGCGAGCGCGGCAGCGCCGGCCACGCAGCCGAGGCCGAATATGGGCAGCCGCTTGACGTCTGGCCGCAACCCCAGCCGCGGGATCAGCAGCGCGTCGATCGACGGGACGATCACGCCCGTGACCGACGTGACGATCAGCAGGTCCAGGTCACTCGCGAGAACGCCCGCCGTGGCCAGGGCGTCCCGCAGAGCCTGCTCCCCGAGTCCGGTCGCCGCGCCGACATAACGTTCATTAGATATCCCGATGCCGTGCACATCGCGATATGCCTCTATCGGGAAAGCGAGGTGCCGGAAGTTCACTCCGGAATTGCCGTGCAGACGATCCACCAATGCGCGTTTAGCCCGGCCGAAGCCGCCGAGGTCGGCGACCATGCCGGTGATCTCGGCCTGCGCATAGCGGTGCGGCGGGAAAGCGGACCGCACGGCCGCGATCTGCGTCACGACCGGAGAACTGGCACGCGCGATACCTCCGTTGCTGGGCGGTACGACCGGTTCTTCAGGTCAGGTTAGCGCTTCGCTGCCAGCAAGGAATAGCGCTACGTCCACGGCGGCGATACCGAGGGCGCAAAAAAATGGCATTTTTCCTGACCCACGAAACCCGACTATGGCGAGAATCGCGGAGAACACCAGGCCGACCGCGGAAACCCACCGGCGGGACGGTATCGCTGCCAGCAGCAGTAGCGCGGACGCCACCAGAAGCAGCGAGATGGCGATCGCCCGCACGGCGAGAGGGCCCCATCGGGCCGCCACGATCTGCGGCAGTCCCTTGACGCCAGTGATCTGGTCGGCCGCGAGGTCCGGCAGCACGTTCACGAAGTGCGTGCCGAGCCCCAGGCACCCGGCAGCGGCCGTTACCTGCCAGTTTGGCCAGGGCTGACCCGGCAGCGTGCTGGTCGCGAACGCCGGGAGCGGCGCGAATCCCACGAGGAACATCAGGCCCGAGGCCCAGGTGGCCTTGAGGCCGAGGTTGTACGCCCACGCGGCACCGACCATGACGGTATTGATCAGCAGCCATCGCGGCCCGATCAGCGCCGACAGGATCGCGGCGACCGCGAGGGCGCTGAAGGCGGCGATCCAGACGGCGCGGACGCTGATGTCACCGCGGGCTACGGGCTTGTCGGTGCGCCCGGCCGCGCGGTCACGTCCTGCGTCGCAGGCGTCGTTGGACCACCCGACCGAGAACTGGCCGGCCAGGATCGCCGGGGCGGCCAGCACCGGGCCGATCCCGTGCACCGCTGCGTGCGCGGTCAGCGCGGTGACCAAAGCGGTGATCACCAGGGTCGGGCCTGGATGACTCGCGACGATCAGTGCCCGCACCGGGGACACGTGCGACCCTGCGGCGCGCGCGGTGTTTGCGGACATCGAAGTTTCTGTCATTCCATTCGAGACGACGCTTTACCAGGCTTATCCGGCCGAGGCTGTGCTGGCACACTACTGGAATGCGGTGTGCCGTGTACGACGCAATCGCGGTCGGAGGCTGGCGCCAGGCAGGTCACCCGGACCTACGACCGCGCGATCGGGAGCCCTCGCTGTCGGTGGGCCGCGTGTCGCCTAGGACAAGATCAAACTGGCGGAGATGCAGGGACAGCGGCATTACGCGGGCCAGGGAATTGCGCCCTGCGCAGGCGATGCGCCCATCCCACAGACCCAAAGTGCCGAAAGTCCGCGCCATCGCCATATTGATGGCGGCATTGCGCCACCGGAGTTGTTGGTATTCCCGCAGGGCTGTGCGGCTGTCGCGGGAGGCCGCGAGGCAGCCCGCCAGGGTGGTCGCGTCGATGATCGCCTGACCCGCGCCCTGTCCGAGGTCCGGGGTCATTGGGTGGATGGCGTCACCGAGCAGTGCCACCCGTCCCCGGCTCCACGTCCGGGTTGGCCGGCGGTAGTAGATGTCCTTCCTGATCACGGCGGTCTGCGGGGTGGCGTCGATGATGGCGGGTATCGGATCGTGCCATGAGCCGAAGAGCTCGCGCAGCCGGGCGGCGGTCTCGCCGTCGCTCTGCCCTCCAGCCGCCGCCTTCCACGTCGCCCACCAGATGATCCGGTCGCCGCTGGTAGGTCCCGAGCCGAAGCGCGCGCCCCGGCCCCAGGTTTCGGCACCGTCCCCGGGCGGCGGAACCGATCCGGCGGCAGTGACGCCTCGCACCGTGATGTAGCCGCGGTATCGCAGCGGAGCGGGCCCGAACAGGGCCGACCGCACGACCGAATGCAGGCCATCGGCCCCGATCAGGACGTCGGCCCGCGCGACGCGGCCATCCGCGAAGCGCGCGGTGACGGCCCGGTCGCCGTCCTCGACGCCGGTGCAGTGGGCACCCAGGTGAATGGCTGAAGGGTCGAGCTCAGCAGCCAGCAACTGCTGGAGCTCGGCGCGGTGGACCAAGGCGAGTCCGGCCCCCCACCGCTCGATCATCAATTCCCCGGGGAAGGACATTAGCCACGTGCCATCGGAGCGCCGGACGCCATGCCGGGGAACCGGCACCGCCAAGCGCGCAACCTTGCCAGCCAGCCCGATTGGCGCCAGCGCCGTTATGGCGTTCGGCCACAGGCCTACTCCCGCTCCAACCTCTGCCAGGTCCGGTGCCTGCTCATAAACCTCGGCGGCCAGGCCTTGGCGGGCCAGGGCGACGGCCGCCGTCAGGCCGCCGATCCCGCCGCCGATGATCGCGATTTTCGGTCCGATTCTCGCATCCCTCCCTCGACTAGCCGTCCTGGCTGGCGCCGAGCGGTTCCGGATCAGCCAGGCCGGTCGGCACGGTCACCAGCATTGTCCTTGGTGGCGAACCCGAGGTAGCTGACGCGCAGGTTGCTGGTGAGGGTGAAGGCCGACTGGCGGCCGAAGTCCCCGTAGGAGAGCCTGCCCTTCTTGACCTGGCGCAGCAGGCGAATCATCGCGGCCGGGGAGATGCCGGGGGCCATCCCGGTCAGGTCGTGCTGACTCAGGTTGTGCCTGGCCAGGCAGGCGCCGAGTTCGGCGGGGGTGATGAACTGGTTCCAGTCATGCAGTCCCGGGGGCAACCAGGCGGTCGCGGCCCATTGCTGGGACAGCTTGATCACCGTGAACTTGCTGAGGCGGGTCCGGTTGATCGTGTCGAACAGGTACAGGCCCCCCGGCTTGAGGACCCGGGCGGTCTCGCCGATGACCGCATCGAGGTCGGCCACGTGCTCGAGCACGTCAACGCAGTACACCACGTCCGCGCAGCCGTCGGCGGCGGGCAGGCCCTCACCGGCGCCGACCCGATAGTCGATGTCCAGGCCGCTGCCGGCGGCGTGCGCCCGCGCGGTAGCGATCGATGCGGCCGAGGGGTCGATGCCGATCACCGCCGCGCCGAGCCCGGCGATCTCCTCGGCCATCATGCCGCCGCCGCAGCCGACATCGATGATGACTTTCCCGGCCGGGTCTAGGCCCCGGGCGGAAAAGACAGACGCGAAGTACTGCATCCTGGCCGGATTGAGGGAGGTGCGGATGGCGTGCAGCGGCTGGCGCTCGTCCCACCAGATGTCGCCCGGCTGGTTGTAGATGTCATTGTCGGCTGGCATGGCTGGGTCCCCCTCCGGTGGATTTCGGCTGGCATGGCTGGTCCCCTCCGGTGGAGTTCAGCATCCGCGCGACGATTCTCCCGGTGCCGCGGCCGGCTGGGCGAGCATATGCCCGGGACCAGCCGGCCATCGGCCCAACCCATACGCTGGCCTGACGCCCGCCACCGCGAGGAGAACATCATGGCCGAGCACCCGAATGCCGTCCGCATCAGGGACGGGTACGCCGCCTTCGCCAAAGGCGATTTCGCCGTTCTCAACGACCTGTTCGCTGAGGACGTGGTCTGGCACCAGGCCGGGCGCAGCCAGCTGGCCGGCGACTACCGCGGGCGAGACGCCGTCTACGAGTTCCTCGGCAAGCTGATGGAGATCACGCACGGAACGTTCCAGGTGGACCTTGAGGCGGCCTTCGCCGACGATCAGCTCGGCGTCGCGCTGGTGATCGCCTCGTCCAGCGTGGACGGCCAGAGCGTCACGGTGCGCGAGGCGCACATCATCCGCATGCGCGACGGCAAGGTGGCGGAGTTCTGGTATACCTCCACGGACCAGTACGCCTTCGACGAGATGATCGGCTGACTGGCATGCTCGGGGTCAGGCTTCGCGGCGGTGAGCTAGAGCCCGAGGACGCGCCGGAGTCCGCGGTCGACGTCGTCCATGAGCGAGGCTGGCAGGTGACCGGCCTCTGGGTCGAGATCCGCCTTGTCCAGTGTCACCAGGGCGGTGGTATTGACTACGGAGTCACGCTTCAGACCTGACGCCGTAGCGGGGACGAAGACGTTGCCTGGCATCGCCGCGAGCCCTAGCGCAGCCGGCGAGATCACGCTGCAGCGCTCGAAAACGCGCGGGCCCAGCCGGGATTCTGCAGTGACCCGGACGCCTTCAATGCCCCACACCAAGGTCCGGGGATGTCGTCATGTACCATGCGGTACATCGCAAGGCGGCTGGACCTCACGGCAGCGTTGCCGGCGGGTCAGCGGGCGGGCAGGAGGAGTCCGTGCAGTTGGAGACATCTGTTCAGGTGGAGACCTCAGCGGAACAGGCGTGGCAGGCAGTCGCCGACGTGGAGCACTGGCCGCAGTGGACGCCGACGATGACAGAGGTGACCTGGCTGACCGTGGCCGGGCAGGACCCGGGCCAGTCCGCTGCCGCCGGCGGCGGTCCGCTGCACCCGGGTGGCCGGGCCAGGATCAAGCAGCCAGGGATGCCGAAGGCGGTCTGGGAAGTGACCGAGGTCGTGCCGGGTACCTCGTTCACCTGGCAGTCATCCTCTCCTGGCCTCCGCATGACCGGGCGGCACCAGGTCAGATCGCTGACCGGGGATTCCGCCGAGATCATCCTCGGCCTGGCCGTCACCGGCCCGCTGGCTCCGCTTGTCGGCCTCCTGGCTGGCCGTAAGGCCAGGCGGAGCCTGCGCCACGAAGCCGATGGCCTGAAGCGCTGCGCGGAGGCGGCGGCGGGCACGCCCCGCTGACGCGCGACCCGGCCAGCGCGCCGGCAGGCTGGCCTGGCGACTGCTGGGATGCATGAGACGGCGCCGGCACTCCGCGACGCGGAAGGCTTGGGAGTTGATCAGACTGTGTGGGGCGTCCAGGCTCGAACCCGGAACCTACGGATTAAAAGCACGCTCATCCGATTTTCCAGCAGCACCTAGAGCAGGTCGGTTGGCGTGGCCGAGTCGGGTGTGGACTGACTGGCTGGCGGGCGGGTCGCTGGCCGGACTGGGCTAGAGGGCAGATCGAGGCGTCTTCGATGGCGTGGACGAGAGCATCTCCCGCTCACCGGCTCCCAGTGGGCAGGTAGATGCGGAAAGTGGTGCCTTTACCTTCCTCGGAGTCGACCTCGATGAGACCACCGAAGCCGGCGACTATGCCGTGTACGGTGGCTAGCCCAAGCCCTGTCCCGGTTCCGGGGAGTTTAGTAGTGAAGAAGCGCTCGAAGATCCGCGCCTTGACCTCTTTGCTCATGCCGGTCCCCGTGTCGGTCACGGCGAGTTCGACGTAGCGCGCAGGGCTGATTCCAGGATGTCGGCGCTTGGGCTCCACGTCGAAGTTCGCAGGGCTAGTGCTGATCGTCAGCGTGCCGCCCTCGGTCATGGCGTCCCGTGCGTTGATGGCCAGGTTGAGCAGGACCTGCTCAACCTGGCCACGGTCGGCCAGCACGGTGGGCAGGTCTGTCGGCCATGGCTTGAAGATCACCTTGGCGCGACCGTTCATGCTGACGCTCATCAGCTCCCTAATGTCGGCAATCAGGTTGTTGAGTGCGATCGCTTCAGGCCTGGATCTCGAGCGGGAGCCGAAGCTGAGTAGATCGCTGGACACATGCGATGCCCTGGATGCGGCCAGGTGAATTTCGCCGAGAATGCGGCGCAGCTCAGGAGCCAGGTCATTACTGAAATCCTCCGCCATCTCGGCATAGCCGACAATGACTCCTAGCAGATTCCCGAAGTCATGAGCTATGCCGCTGGTCAGCTGCCCGACAGTCTCCAGCCGCTCGGCCTGCCGCAGCTTAGATTCCAGAGTGCGGCGGTCTGCCTCCGCGCGGACCAACTCCTCCGTGCGCTGCCTGACCCGGTCCTCAAGCTCGGCGTTTAGCGCACGGAGCAAAATCGCTCGTTCCTGTTCGGCGCGCTGGCGAGCGGTGAGGTCCACAACGAAAGTAGCCCACCGCAACGGGTCCCTGTCGATCACCGCCGACCCGATGAGGACAGGTACAAGGCGCCCGTCGCTATGCACGTACTCCTTCTCATACGGTTGGAGCGCTCCGGTCCGGCGGATTTGCTCGACGGCGTCATCGTCGGCCGCGGCCCACCTTTGCGGGGTAATCGCGCGCCAGACAATCCGACCGGATTCCAAGTCGCTCCGGGTGCGGCCGATGATGTCGAGATAAGCGTCGTTAGCGTCGTGTATGCCCTCATCGCTTGACACGACCACGCCGAGGACATTGGCCTCCATGAGCCGTCCGAGCAGCCTGCTGCTCTGCTGCAAGGCGGCTTCGGTACGGCGCTGCTCGGTGATGTCAGTCACGATGACATAAGCGCGCTGCGGCCGGCCCTGCTCGTCCCGCGCGTCCGGCACGGCGGTGATCTGCAGCCACTGCATCTGACCGGTTCGCCCGTGCGGCACTCCGGCCACGACCCCAGCAACGATCTGTCCGGTGCGCAGGGCGACATTCACAGGAACCTCGTCGAGCAGGTACGGCGAACCGTCCTCATGCATGGCCTGGCCGAGCGGCCAAGCGGTCATCGCATCGGGCGCATGGCCCAGAATCCGGGTCGCTGCGGGATTGGCTCCCAGGACCGACCCGTCAGCGCTGTAGTGGACGACACCATACGGGAGCGTCTCGAACAAGGTCCTGTACCGCTCCTCGGTGACCGCCACCTGCTCGGCCAGTACCTCCTGCCGACGCCGGCTCTTGACATGCGCCGTGACATCAGTGATGTACAGCAGCACTCCAGCGACGCCACCTGCATCGTCAGTCACAGGCTGGTAGGCGAAGTCCACGAACAACTGCTCGGGATCCCGCCCGTACTGACGGATCCACACCTCAGACTCACGGCCTTCGAACAGCTGACCTGTCCTTGCCGCGCGCTCGACTCGATCAAGACGCTCCGGCGCCAGCTCTGCCAGCGCTTCGCGCAGCGGACGGCCTACTAGCGCACGCTCGCCGACCATCCTCTCGTATTCCTGGTTGGCGAACATGAAAACCAGGTCTGGCCCCACCACGTATGCCGCCCCAGTCGGCAGGTTCCCCAGGATGTCGCGCATGAACGCAAGCTCAACGAGGCCATCATCCCGAGTTGGCTTAGTAACATAAGGTATCATCGCGATGCAATCCCCAGCGATTCCCGAAGTGGTGAGTAAAGCCGGTAGTCAGCGGCATTCCACCAAGATCATGTAATACAGGAAACGCTGATTTCTTCACGTAATCCATCACCGGCAAAGGCGCCTAGGCTAATTTGGACTCTACCCCGGATGATTCATTTGACCTGATCGGCCTCTGGGTGGCCGTGGCGCTGACGAGATACCTCATGATCCCGGCATACCGTACTGTGGCGGCCGTCAGCCAGACAGGTAACCGCAGCGCGCCGCATGGCCCGGCACGTGACGCAGGTCGAGGCGCTTGGGGCTCACCGGTCATCGCCTCCGGTGACGTCGCCGAAGTGCCGCTGCTGCACTTGGGTGACTAGCGGGCTGGCGCACGCCGCCGAGCACGTCCCGGGCACTTCGATTTGGCTGGCGCGAACCACGGCCGCCCGTAATCGGCAACTTGTTTTGATCTGTACTGATTCTACGCGCGAGACCGCGTGGTGAGAGCCCGCGGGTGCGTCCCGGGGCTAGTGATGGCGGCGGTCAGCTCTGTCATGAGCGGCCTTCGCGTCCGGCTGGCGGTCAGGTGCGACTCCTGCGAGTTGTGCGAGAGCAGATGCCAGGGACGAGAATCGAAGTAGCGGATTATTTCATTGGCAACCACACCCGAAGTTGATCTTGCTAGAGGCATAGCAGCAGGTCAAGCCTGGTGGGGCGTCCGGGGCTCGAACCCGGAACCTACGGATTAAAAGGATGGTCATCCGATTCTCTGGTGCTTCTGCCAGCGCTGATGCCGCCGTATCCTCGTCCGTTCGCGCTCTATTCGCCGGTGTCTCGGCCTTTTCATCGGCAGGTTCATTGGCAACCGCATCTCACGCAGCGGCGGTGGTGAAGCTTGGTAGCACGACAGCATGCTCGGGGTCCGGCTTCGCGGCGGTGAGCTAGAGCTCGGCGAGGCGCCGGAGTCCGCGGTCGACGTCGTCCATGAGCGAGGCCGACAGGTGCCCGATCTCGGGATCGAGATCCACCTTGTTCAGTGTTACCAAGACGGTGGTATTGACAACGGAGTCGCGCTTCAGCCCTGATGCCGTAGCGGGCACGAGGACGTTGCCTGGCATCGCAGCGAGCCCGGTCTTGGACGTGATGACGGCGGCGATTGCGGTGTTCAGCCTGCTGGCGTTGAAGGGATCGGACTGGATCACTAGGACTGGGAGGTGCTTCGCGGGCTTGATGCCGTGCGGCTCGCCAAGGTCGGCGCAGCAGATCCTGCCCCGCCGGATCACGAGTCGGCCTGGCTGGCTAGCCGCCGGCCGCCGGCGTTGACCTCCGCCGAGTTGGAGTCGTCTACTCCCTCGGCTTCGAGTGCGTCGTCGATCTGCCGGGTGAGGGACCGTGATGAGAGGTCGTCTAGGTACCGCCGGGCGGCCCGGGCGAAGAACTCTGGCCTGCTCGCGTTGCTGACGATTCTCACCCCCCCGACGAACTGCAGTGGCATCCCTTTTGCTCGGATGGCTGAACGGTCAGCGCCTCCAGCGGCCCCCCAGGTCGACCGCGGCGGCGACCGACGTACCGCGAAGGCGGCACCCATCCGGCTCGATCTGCGTGTCGGCTGGCCTAGTCCGACGTGGCCAGCCGACATACAGACATTGGGGTCGAAAGGGTTGGCGCCAGGCCGCATACGGCTGTTCGCCGCTTCCAGGCGTCTTAGCTGTTGAGCAGGTCGTCATACCCGTAGAGGTCAAAGAAGATATTCCAGTATTCGGAGATCTTGCCGTCTTTGACGTGCATGATGTCGACACCTGGCCCGGTCCAGGTACGGCCGTTCCGTGATGCCGAGTCCGTCCTCAGGACCACGGCATGGTCATCGCTGGCGAGCACGTCGTGGATCTCCGTCGCCGGGTCGCTCAGGAGCTCGGCTTCGGCCGCAAGCATGGCGAAGACCTGATCTTTTCCGTGGTACGTGCCGGACAGCGGGTTGCGGCCCGCCAGGTGGACGACGATGTCGTCAGTGAACCACTGGCCGGCCGTCTCCATATCGCCCGCGAAGAACGCCGCGTAGAGTTCGCGGATCCATACCGCGTTTGGATGTTCTGCCATTTCAACTCCCCTTCACTGTGTCGTTGGTGGTGTTGCTTCTCTCAGGATCGCGGCCCGGCGTCTGCCGTGGAAGCGTCGTCAAGCACCGCTGTCTCCTCCGCGCCGAGCCGGATGGCCGCCGGGTAGGTGTTCCTTGAGCTGCTCAGGCGTGCGGGTTAGTCGGGGAATTCGGTATTGCGGCCGCGCATTCACCGGGCGGCATCCGGGCTGCGGGCGCCGAACAGGGCCAGGGCATAGCGGGTCAGGGCGCTGGCCGGGTGACCCAGCGCGGCCTGCCTGCCGCCGTGGCGCTGCTCGCGGCGCGCCCGCCCGGCGTCCCGCACCAGCTGGTGGCGCTGCGCTTTGCGGTGGAGATCCTCGATCCGGGATCTGCTCAGTTCGCTGGAGATGATGGGGTTCATGGCGGCCTCCTGGGTACCGTTGGTTTGCTATGGCTTGACGATGCGGGGGGTCGCTTGCAGGCTGCTGCAGATCGGCTGCAAGCCCGAACTCTGCAATTCGGGCCTTGCGCTCTGCTGGGGCGTAAATTCGGCTTATGTGGGTGGGAGTGCTCGGGCCGCTCGAGGTGCGCGCGCAGGGACAGCCGGTTGATGTCGCCGGGCCGATCCCGCGCCGCCTGCTCGCGCTGCTGGCGACCCGGCCCGCCCGGTTCGTGCCGGTGGGCGCGCTGATCGACGGCGTGTGGGGCGATGATCCCCCGGCGGCAGCCCGGGCGACGCTCCAGTCGCATGTGGCCCGGCTGCGGCGTTCGCTCGGCGGATCGGGTGCGGTCGTCGCGGGCCCGGCCGGATACCGGCTCACGGTCGATGCCGCAGATGTCGACGCGTTCTCATTCGCGGCTGCGGTCCGGGACGGGCACCTGGCGCCGCCGGCCACCATCGCCTACACAAGCTGACAACGTCAGATCGACGGGAGGGTACGCCGATGCGCAGACCTATCACGCGGGCCGTGGCTGCGGCCGCGGCGGCGGGCACGCTGATCGCGCTGGGCCTGGCCGGAGCCGGGCCTGCTGGCGCGGCCGGCACCGGCATGCGGGCACTGGCGCGGCCGGGCGGCCCGGTGCCGGTGACTGCCTACGTGGCCAGCCGCGCCGCGCGCACAGTGACCCCGATCAACACCGCCACCGGCAAGCCCGGCAAGGCGATCAAGGTCGGGAAATTCCCGTACGCGATCGCGATCACCCCGGACGGGAAGACCGCCTACGTCGTCAACCGGGCCTCGGGCACGGTGACTCCGATCCGCACCGCCACCGGCACGGCCGGCAAGGCGATCAGGGTCGGGGACGACCCCCGGGCCATCGCGATAACCCCGGACGGGAAGACCGCCTACGTCGTCAATTACCTGTCCGGCACGGTGACCCCGATCAGCACCGCCACCAACAAGCCCGGCAAGGCGATCAGGGTCGGGCTCGGTCCGGGTCCGCTTGCGATCGCGATCACCCCGAACGGGAAGACCGTCTACGTCGTCGACCGTTTCGGGGGCTACGTCAAGCCGATCAGCACCGCCACCGGCAAGGCCGGCCAGAGGATCCGCGTCGGTGAGACGCCGGTCTACATCGCGATCACCCCGGACGGCAAGACCGCCTACGTCGCCAACCAGGGCTCGGACACGGTGACCCCGATCCGCACCGCCACCGACGCCGCAGGCGCGCCGATCCCGGTCGGGCAAGGAGAAGCTTCCCAGCCCGGGGCCATCGCGATCACCCCGGACGGCAAGACCGCCTACGTCTGCGATTACCGCTCGCGCGCGGTGATCCCGATCAGCACCGCCACCAACACGGCCGGGCCACCGATCAAGGTCGGGGGCGGCCCGGACGCGATCGCGATCACCCCGGACGGCAAGACCGCCTACGTCCTGGACTATTACCGCGACCACGTCACCCCGATCAGCATCGCTACCAACACCGCGCTCCCGGCCATCACGGTCGCGGCGCGCCACCCGGTTCACATCGCGATCACCCCGGACGGCAAGACTGCCTACGTGGTCAGCCCCGGCGTTTCGGGCACGGTGACCCCGATCCGCACCGCCACCAACACCGCGCTGCATGCCATCAACGTTGGGAGCCGCCCGGGCGCCATCGCCATCACGCCTTAGCGGCCCAGCCTGCCGGATACCGGCACGCCAGTAGTCGAGATCCTCCGGACCGCCATGACAGTGGCCGGGCGAGTTGCCGAGGTCAACGAGATGATCGCAGACGCGTCCGCTTACATTTTCCGGTACGACTCCGCCAGCTAAGCGAGGCCCGGGCAAGTTCTACTATCTCAACTGGTGCGTGCGCTGGGTCGGGCATGTTTCCCGGAATGGCATCTCGTTGATAGCGCGTGGAACGTACGAGGGCTTTGTTTCTCGACCCGAAATGTGGTCTCCAGGCATTCGGGGAACTCGATCAGTTCGCCGCCACTGTGGTGCTTCAGTGCGGCTCTGACTGCTTCTGCTTTGGACTTGGCGTTTGGATTGCTCGTGTCGGCCTCCATGACGGCGAGTAAGGGAGCTGAGCTACCGCGACCGGCCTAGCGCCGGATCCGCGGTTACCGGGTGCCCGGGACTCGCGTGGCCTTGCTCCATTTGCCGTTCTTCTGGGTGGCGAGGAACGGCGCCTCGAAGTTGCGGTCGGCGGTGACGTAGCTGCCGCCCAGCACGCAGTCGCCGGGCGCGCCGCAGGTCAGGGCGCCTGGATTGACGTCCCGGCCGCCGCTCAGCGCGGTCGATCCTGGCAGGGCCTGTGCCTTGCCCCAGGTGCCGTTCTTCTCGGACAGGACGTAGACCCGGCCTTCGGACGCCTTGAGGTTGTCGGCGTAGGCGCCTGCGGCCGTGCAGTTGCCCGGCGAGGCGCAGGACAGCCCGCTGAGCGAGGCGATGGTGCTCAGCGCCGTGACCCCGGGAACAAGCTGCGCCTTGCCCCAGGTGCCGTTCTTCTCGGTGACCAGGTAGGCGAGCGATTGGTTGTGCGCGTCGAAGTAGTCACCACCGGCGGTGCAGTCACCTGCGGCCGGGCACGACAGGAAGCCGAGAGTGGCGTGGGTCGTACCGCCGTTCGGCAGGGCCGCCAGGCCGGGCACCGGGGTGACAGCTCCCCACGTGCCGTTGACCTCGGCAAGGACGAACGGGTGGAAGTGCGAGTCCGCGGTGCGGTAGTGCCCCGTCGCGGTGCAATTTCCGGCCGACTGGCACGACAGTGCCGAGATCTCGGCGATCTTGCCGGTATTGAGCGTCTCGATCTGCGAGAAGGTATGCGCGGCGCCCCAGACGCCGTTCTTCTGGACCGCGACGAACGCCTGAGCGCCACCGTTCCGGTCGTAATCGCCGCCGACCGCGCACGCGCCCACGGCGCTACAGGACAGGGCATGGACCTCGGCGACGCCACCTGTGTTGAGCGCGGCCGTGCCGGGGATCTCCTCGGCACGGCCCCAGGTACCGTTTTTCTCGGTGACCACGAACGCCTGCTGGTCCATCGAGCTGTCGCTCTCGTAGGTACCAGCTGCGCTGCAGTTACCCGCCGACCGGCACGACATCAGCTGGATTTCCGCAGTGTGCCCGACGTTGAGCACCGCCAAGCCTGGCACCGGCTTCGCGTTGCCCCAGATGCCGTTCTTCTGCGTCACGACGAACGCCTGGCCAGCGCCCGCCTTGGTCACGTAGAGCCCTCCGGCGGCGCAGTTACCTGCCGACGAGCACGACACGGCACTGACGAGCGCGCGCACCGATCCGCCGGGCAGTTCCGACAGGCGGGGGACCTTCTGGGCCTTGTCCCAGGTGCCGTTCTTCTCGATGGCCAGGAAGGTCAGGTTCTGTCCTGGCGGCGTGATGTCGCCGACAGCCGCGCAGTTGACCGCCGAGGCGCAGGAAATGCTGGCGACGGTGGCCTGGCCGCCGCCGTTGGGCGAGGCGCTGGGTGCCGCCAGGGCCGAACCAGCCTGGAAGGACAGAGCCGATGCCGCCACGGCGGCCACCGCCAGCGAGCGCATCAATTTTCTCGGCATACAGCCAACCTCCGAAAGGAATCGCGCTCGTGTCAGAAGGACGCCTGGCCGCCCTGCCTGGTTGACAGCTCAGTTCTTGACGACGACCTGGAAGGTCTCCAGTGACGGGTCGGCCGCGTAGGCGATACGCCCGCCGTCGGCCTTGACCTCGCGCAGCGAGTCGATCGCGGCCGAGGCGATCAGCTCGCCTGGTGCCAGCACCGGCACGCCAGGCGGATAGGGCGCGATCAGCTCGGCGCTGACCCTCCCCACGGCGGCCGCCGCGCTCACGGTCTCGTTGTCCGCGAAGAAGGCGTCGCGCGGCGACAGGACGACGACGCGTGCTCGCCGTCGCCACGGCCGCCAGGGGCGTCACCAGGCGGGCATGGCTCCGGATGAGGCATCCGGCAAGCACGCGGATGCGAGGAGATGCCAGCGAGGGAGGAGTCATGGCCAGGTCAGGGGCAGCGATCGTCAAGCGGTGCGGGTGCCGGAACCGGCGCACCGGGAGGCAGGCCGGGCGGAGCTGCCCGCTGCTGTCCCGGCTGGGGCACGGCAGCTGGTACCTCACCGCCGAGCTCGCGGCCGGGCCGGACGGCCGGCGGCGCCGGGTCCGGATCGGCGGCTACCCGACCCGGGCCGCCGCCGGGGCCGCGCTGAGGCAGGCTCCGCGCCCCCAGCGGCCCGGCGCGCGCAGCCGCCGGGCGGACTACCGGGCACTGGCTGGAGACCTGGCTCGCCGGGCGCCAGTCACTGCGCCCCGCTACACGCCGCGCCTACCGCCAGCACCTGGACTGCTACCTGATCCCGGCGATCGGCTCGGTCCCGCTGGCCACGCTCACCGCCGCCGACCTGCGCGGCATGCTCGCCGGGATCAGCCGACAGCGCGGCGCCGTCGGCACGCCCGTCTCGGCGGCGACGCTGACCCGGATCCGCGCGACGATCCGGGCCGCGCTGAACGCCGCGATCCGCGAGGGCCTGATCACCGTCAACCCGGCCCGGATCGTCGAGGTGCCTCCCGTGCCGCGCCCGCACCCGGCCGTCTGGACCCCGGCCAGGGAGGAGGCATGGCACGACACCGGGGCCCGCCCGGCGGTGGGCGTGTGGACCGCGGCCCAGACTGCCCGGTTCCTGATCGCCATCAGCGGCGAGCCGTTGTATGCCTGCTATCAGCTGATGGCCGTGACCGGGCTGCGCCGCGGCGAGGCCGCCGGGCTGCGCTGGTCCGACATCGACCTCGGCAACGCGGCCCTCACCGTCAGCCGTCAGCTCCAGCACGAGGGCCGCCGGCTGATCGCGCTGCCGCCCAAGAGCGTCGCCAGCAACCGCGCCCTGGCCCTGGACCCATGGACGCTGGACGTCCTGGCCAGGCACCGCAGCGCCTATCCACCGTCCGGCGCTGACGGGTACGTCTTCGCCAGGCCCGGCGGGCGGCCGGTTACCCCCGAGCAGCTGACCCGTCAGTTCTACAATCTGGTCCGCCGCGAGAACCTGCCGCCGATCCGGCTGCACGACCTGCGGCACGGCGCGGCCACCCTCGCCCTGGCCGCCGGAGCGGACCTGAAGGCCATCCAGGCGATGCTCGGCCACGCCAGCATCGTCCTGACCGCCGACACCTACACCAGCGTCCTGCCCGACCTCGCCCGCCGCACCGCCGACGCCATCGCCGCCGAGATCCTCCAGGCCGCCCGCACCCCGCTCGGCTCCTGCCACCCCCTCGGCCTCACCACGGCCTCACCCTGGCCCCACCACGCGAATGGCGAGCCGTTCAGGAACGGCATCACCCCAGGTCAGAACCGGTGGGGCGTCCGGGGCTCGAACCCGGAACCTACGGATTAAAAGTCCGCTACTCTGCCAGTTGAGCTAACGCCCCGTGGGCCGCCAGTCGGCATGACCCACCGGATGAAGCGTACCGAGTCAGGCAGCCCCCCTGCTCCCCGGACATCCCGGGTCTGCACCCTCCGATAGCATCCGCTCCGTGGATAGCGCCTTCTACGAACCTGCCGGTAACGGCAGTTATGTCGCAACCGCCGCGACCGTGGGGCCGTGGGCTCGCGATGCTCAGCACGGCGGGCCGCCTTCGGCGCTTGCCGCCAGGGCGCTCGAGCGGCATGAGCCTGACGATCGGCAGCGCTTGGCCAGAGTCGCCGTCGATATCCTGCGGCCAGTGCCGATCGGCAAGGTCTCGATCACGACGAGGATCGTCCGCCCCGGCCGCCGGATCACCTTGGCCGAGGCCGTTATGGAGGTCGACGGGCAGGAAGTGTTGCAGGCGCGGGGCTGGCGGATCGAGCGGCCGTCTCGGCCAGTTCCCGAGATCGCCGACGGCGAGCCCCCGCCGCCGGTTCCTGTCGTGGGGGACGGTTTGCCGCCGCAGATCTTCCGGCGCGAGGACGACGGGTACCTGGCGTCGATCGAGTGGCGCTTCATGTCGACCGACCCGACCGAGACCACCAGAATCACCGACTCCAACGACCCGACCGGGCCGGGCGCCTTGCCTGCGTACCCAAGCACTGCTCAGGTCAGGGCCGCCTGGACGCGGCCGCGAATCCCGTTGCTGCCTGACGAGGTGCCGTCACCGATGTCGCGTGCGCTGCTCGTCGCCGACTCGGGTAGCGGAGTCGGCGCGGCGCTCCCGTCGACGGAGTTCATCTTCATCAACGTGGATCTTGCTGTCACTCTCCCGCGGGATCCGGTCGGCGAGTGGCTGCTGCTCGAGGCGGCCACAACGATCGGTGCCGACGGCACCGGCCTTGCGATGACGCGGCTGTCGGACCAGGCTGGAGCCTGCGGCCGCGCTTGGCAGACGCTACTCGTCGCACCCCGCCAGTAGCCGCGAGCGGGTCGCGACATGCCGCGAATCGGCCCCCCGTCGCAACTAAATGTGAACTGGGTCACGTAATCTGACGCAGTCCGAACCAGATTCCGGGCAGGCACGTACAGAGAGCTATAACGTTCCTGCCCGCGCCAGGCCAGGGACGGACCAGCACAGGGAGGGGTCCCGCATGTCAGGCAAGTTCAGCAGGACGCTCGTCGGCAGTCTCGCGCTGCTGGCGGCACTCGTGGCCGGCTGCTCATCATCTCACTCACCCACGCATCACCACGCAACGCACTCGTCCTCAAGCGGCGGTGGCGGCGGGATCCCGCAGAACAACGGCGGTGACCACGACGGTGACAACAACGGCGGGCCCAGTGACGGTGACGGCAACAAATAGCCGCACGTGGGCGCGGGCAACCTGGACCGCCGCGCTCGCGGCGGTGGCTGTGTCGGTCGCCGTGGCAGGATGCCAGACATCCACTTCGGCGGCCGGCGAGCCGGACGCGGGGAAGACGTTCCCGCCAGTACGGGTGCTGGCCGCGCAGCAGGCACCGGCCGGATGGCAGACCGCCACGCTGCTGAGCGGGAAGGCGACACTCGCGTATCCGCCGGCGATGCACCAGGTCCACGGTGACCTCGGGACGGCGTCCGCTGCTCAGCTCGCGGCAGACGGGTCGTATCTGCTGTACATCAACGCGACGCCCAAGCAAGGCTCGGAGACCCTCAGCGACTGGCCAGACTTCCGGCTCGAGCATCTGAAGGAAGATGACGCATCCGCGGCGCGGTTGATCGCGGAGAGCCACGGCGTCCGTTTCCTCGGGGGGACGGGAACCTGCGTCATTGACGCGTACGTGACGAAGATCAAGTCGATCCACTACACCGAGGAAGCCTGCTTCGTACGGGGGCAGAGCACGTCGAGCGTGATCATCGCGGCCGCGCCGACGACGAATTGGGCGTCTGCATCGGCCGTGCTGATGCGCGCCGTGGCCGCCTATCAGGTCGGCTGAGAACGATAGCGCGAAGGAGACTGACGATGGCACAGCGGACATCGACCGGAGGGACGTCGGGCACCGGGCCGGGTGGCGCCATAGCTAACGTTCTGTCGCTCGCGTCGATCAGGCGGCCCGAACTCCGCCAGCGAGGGAACCTGTTCATCGCAGCGCTCGTGTTGCGGCTGGCCGGAGTCGGCCTTCTGGCCTGGATCGGGTGGGTGCACTGGGTCCTATGGCACACCGAGGGATATCACTTCATCCCCACTGACGGCCCGTTCTTCCTGGTCGACGCCATTGCCGGGATCGCGCTCGCCGTGCTGCTGCTCGCCTGGCCGCGGCCGCTGGTCGGGCTGCTGTCGGCGGGATTCACGGCCTCGACGATTCTCGGGTTGGTGATCAGCCTGACCGTGGGTCTGTTCGGCTTCAACGAGACGATCTCGGCTAGCTATGTCGTGCTCGCGCTGGTCGTCGAGTCCGTGGCCCTGGTCGTCCTGCTGGCCTGGACAGTCATCGCAGCGTGGGCGCTACCGCCGCGGACCTGATACCTGACTGAGGATGATCCTGGCCGCTCCGCTGGTTGGGCTTGCTGCGGATACCCTGACTGCGGCGACCGGCGCAGCCAGGTACCGGGTATTAAGCACCGTTTGACCAGCTAGGAGTGCCATCATGACCGCCGTAGAGCTGCAGGGCGCCTACAACGTCCGTGATCTCGGCGGGCTGCGCACCAAGGACGGCCGGAGAACGAAGCAAGGCGTCATCTACCGCGGTGACTCGCTGGACGCCATCACGCCCGCCGACGCCAGGATCCTGTTCGACAAACTCGGCATCGGCACAATCGTGGACCTGCGGACCAAGGCCGAGACGGAGCTGAGCGGGCAACTGTTCCCCGTGCCGCGGCACCGCTACTCGGTGCTGGTCGAGGGCCGGCTCGGCCACGAGCCGTTCCCGTCCGACGACCCGACCGAGCTCGCCAAGGTCTACCTGTCCAACATCAGGACGGGGCGGGCAGCCGTCAAGGGCACCTTCGAGATCATCGCGGCCAACCTGCCAGCAGGGGTCGCGACCTTCTTCCACTGCGCGGCGGGACGAGACAGGACCGGCATCATCGCCGCGTTGCTGCTCGGCCTCGTCGGCGTGACCGACGGCCAGATCGCGATGGACTACGTGCAGAGCAACAGGAACGCGCGGCGGGTCACGAAGAAGCTGGCGGAGAACCCGCTGTACGCGAACCATGACACGCGCCGGCCCGAGGTGATCTTGCTGCACGAGAAGACGATCCTGGGGTTCATGCGGCTGCTCAGGGAGCAAGAAGACGGCCCGCGGCAGTTTTGCCTGGCCAGCGGGCTCAGCGAGGAGACCATCTCGGTGATCGAGGACTGCTTTGTCACCGCCCCGGCCGACCTCGCTGGGAAGTAACCCCGCGATCTCGCCGGGACGCGAGCCGCCCGGGCCGCCGGAGCCGACAGGGCCGCCGGAGCCGACAGGGTCGCCCGAGCCGACGGCGGCTGCGCTGCACGCCGACCTGCGCCGGGCGCCCGGAATCTGCGTGCTCACCGGCGGGCAGACCGGTGTCGATACGCTCGCCGCCGTCGCCGCGCTGACGGCCGGCCTGGCGGTGCACCTGGTCTTCCCGCGCGGGTTCCGGCAGGAGGACGGCCCGCTGACGCCGTCACGCCGCCGCGAACTCGCCGGCGCGGTACTGCACGAGCTGGCCTGCGACAACTTCAGGGATCGCACCTGGGCCTGCGTAGGCCTGTCCGACGCCGTGATCCTGATCGACCCGGCGGGCGGCGAGGGCTGCCGGGAAACAGCCGTCGCGGCCCGCGACCTGGGCCGCCCGCTGCTCGCGACGGCCGGGAGCGCCGGGACCGGCCAGCTGAACTCGGCCGAGGTCGCCGCCTGGCTGGACCGGACCGGGGCTCGCGTCCTGATGATCGCAGGCTGCCGGGGCAGCCTGCTGGCAGCCGCCCGGCGACGGGAGCTCGCGGCCGGCCACATCGCCACGGTAATTTCCGTTGCGCGCGAAAGAAATGACCGGCTGGCACCTTGAGCCGGCTCGCGCGGCTCAGTCGTCGGGCGGCGGTCCCCAGTCCACGCTGACGTCCGATGCCTCCTGCGGGTGCCGCTCCAGCCAGTCGCGCGCGAAGGGGCAGAGCGGCACGATGGTCAGTCCCTCGCGGGCGGCGCGGTCCACGGCCGCCCGGACCAGCAGCCCGCCGATCCCGTGGCCCTCGAGCGCCGCGGGCACCTCGGTGTGCACCAGGACGAGCCGGTCGGCCCGCCGCCGGTACCTCAATTCGGCGACCGCGCCGTCCGGGAGCACGCTGCCAGCTTCCGGGGTACCGGGCTCCGCGCCGTCCGTTGCCAGCTCGAACCTGGACTCGGTCCGGTTGTCGATCACGCGCCAGGCGTCGTTCATACCACTATGGTCGCATCGCCCGGCGCGGCCGGTCGTCCTGGCGCGGGTTGCGCGGCGGCGAGCAGCACCTCGGCGCCGACCGGAGTGAACCCGGCCGCGAGGAACGCGCGGACGCTCGCCGCGTTCGCCGGGGCGACCTGGGCCCAGAGCGGCTCTCCGGCCGGCGCGAGATGCCTGGCCGCGCGGGCGAGAGCGCGCCCGAGCCCGCGTTCGCGGCGATCCTCGTCGACCTCGATCGCCGTCTCCCACCGTCCGGCGATGCCCTGGCCGAGCAGGACGACGCCGCCGTCCGCATTCCACGCGCGCACCCCATCCCGGTAGCTCAGCGCCCGGTCGATCCTCGGATGCGAGGTATCGGCCTCCGGCGTCAGGGCGACCGGCGGCGGGCCGGGGAGCGGCTCCGCGACGCAGAGCATGTCGATGCTGCCGGCCACCCGCCCGGTCGCGCCGCACAGGGCCTGCAGGAAGGCCGCGTTCAGCGGCGCCCCGAGGTCGTCCGGCGGCAGCAGGCCCCGCACCCAGTCCGGGTCGGCATCGGTGAAGATCACCGCGTGCGCGGTGAAGCCGAGGACGCCGCAGTCGCGCGGCGAGGGTTGCGGCAGGATCGTGACCCCGCCGTCGGCGGGCGGGAACCGGCCGGCCGCCGCTTCCCGCAGCACTCCCGCCAGCCGATCCCGGGCAGAGTCGCTCAAAGTTCCCCTCCTCCGCTCTCCTCGCCTCTCCTCGGCGCTCCCTCGGGCCGGACTGCATGATCACGGTGGGTTTCCTGCGCTATGCGACAGAAAGCAACCGTGATCACGAAGTCCAGGCGTCGTGGAGCGGGGTCAGCGGTAGGCGGATAGGCCGGTCAGGGCCTGGCCGATCGCGAGCGTGTGGATCTCCTCGGTGCCCTCGTAGGTCAGCACCGACTCGAGGTTGTTGGCGTGCCTGATCACGGGGTACTCCAGCGTGACGCCGTTGGCCCCGAGGATGGTCCTGGCGGTGCGCGCGATGTCGATCGCGGTTCGCACGTTGCTCATCTTGCCGAGGCTGATCTGCTCCGGCGTCACCTTACCGGCCTCCTTGAGCCTCCCGAGGTGCAGCGCTAGCAGTTGTGCCCGCTGCAGGTCCGCGAGCATCCACGCCAGCTTGGACTGCGTCAGCTGGAAGCTGCCAATTTTCTTTCCAAACTGCTCCCTCGTCCTGGCGTAGTCGGTAGCGGACTCCAGGCACGCGCGGGCTGCGCCGGTGACGCCCCAGACGATGCCGAATCTGGCCTCGGACAGGCAGGACAGCGGTCCCTTCAGCCCGCTCACGCCGGGCAAGACGGCGTCCGCGGGCAACCGGCACGTCGTCGAAATGCAGCTCAGAGGTCACCGACGCGCGCAGCGACAGCTTCTTGTGGATGTTGCGGGCGGTGAAACCGCGGGCGCCGCGGTGGACCAGGAAGCCGCGGATCCCGTCGTCGGTGCGGGCCCAGACGACGGCGATGTCGGCGATCGAGCCGTTGGTGATCCACAT
This sequence comes from uncultured Actinomycetota bacterium, assembly GCA_963720595.1. GTDB lineage: Bacteria > Actinomycetota > Actinomycetes > Streptosporangiales > Streptosporangiaceae > Chersky-822. The sequence continues at coordinate 1,752,389 of CAVRFY010000003.1, forward strand.
CTTGGAACCGGACAGGACCCAGTCAGACCCGTCGCGGACCGCGCGCGTCTTCATGGACGACGGGTCGCTGCCGTGGTCGGGCTCGGTCAGGCCGAAGCAGCCGATCGCCTGGCCGGCCGCCATCCGCGGCAGCCACTCGTTCTTCTGGTCCTCCGAGCCGTACTTCCAGATCGGGAACATCGCCAGCGATCCCTGCACCGACACCAGGCTGCGCAGGCCGGAGTCGGCGGCCTCCATCTCCCGGCAGGTCACGCCGTAGGCGATCGCGCCCATCCCGGCGCACCCGTAACCCTTCAGGTGCATCCCGAGCAGGCCGAGCTGGCCGAGTTCGGGGACCAGGTCGCGGGGGAGTGTTCCGGCTTCGAACCAGTCCGCGATGTTCGGCATGATCCGGTCGGCCGCGAACTTGCGCACGGTGTCGCGGACGAGACGCTCGTCGTCGCTCAGCTCGTCGTCGATCCGCAGCAGGTCGCTGCCGACGGGTTCGGTGGTGCGCGGCATGGCTCGTCCTCTCTGCAGTCCCTGCGGCCAGCGTATGCGTGCGGCCCGCGCGTGGACAGCCGGGGCGGGGCGAGCCGCGAGGGCTAGGCGGAGTGCGGAATAATGTATTCATGAGTTACATGAACGGCAACAGCAGCGGCAAGACGCTAGCGCGCCGCCGCGACAACCGGATCATCGCCGGGGTCTGCGCAGGGCTGGCTGACTACACGGGCATCGACGTCAACCTGCTCCGGGTGATCGTCGCCGTGGTGAGCTTCTTCACGGCGGGCACCGGGGTGCTCGCGTACATCGTCGCGTGGATCGTCATCCCCGAGGAGGGCCAGAAATCCTCGATCGCCGAGGACTTCGTCAACAAGAACCGGCAGCGTTAGCCGCGGTCCGGCTCGCGCGCCGGCGGCATCCGCTTTGCTGCCGGTGCCGCCTGTCCCATATGCTGAATCGGTCCCCGACGGCGGGCGCCACGGGCAAGGCGGCGATGGCCGTCAAGCCCCCATCGTCTAGCGGCCTAGGACACCGCCCTTTCAAGGCGGCGGCGCGGGTTCGAATCCCGTTGGGGGTACGGCTGACGAACGTCAGCGGCAGGCGCGCGCAGCGCATAGTATGCGTTGCGCGGTTTGTTGAGATAGCAGTCGGTACAGCTTGGTCCTGTAGAGCAGCTCGGAGTGCTCGCCACCCTGTCAAGGTGGAGGTCGCGGGTTCAAATCCCGTCAGGACCGCTCCGGTCGCGGGGTTCCGGCGGCGCAGCGTGGCGCTGGTTATGCCGCGGTCGGCCGAGGTCAGGTAGCTCAGTCGGTATGAGCGTCCGCCTGAAAAGCGGAAGGCCGGCGGTTCGACCCCGCCCCTGACCACCTCTGACCTGCCATAACGCGCTGGATGATCTTCATGCGCCACCCGGAGGCCAGGGACGGGGAGTGAGCAGGCAGGACGACGTGGCTAGATGGCGATTCTCAATCCCGGAGGCGGAAGGTCGCAGACGCGATCCGGCGCCGGCCACCAGCTCAGAGGGCACTTGATCTTCGAGAAGAATCAAGCCTGGTCCCAAAATGGTCCCACCGGTGCAGCGGGAGATGTCATCTGCCTGAGCTGGCAGGCACCCGTCGCGGTCACGCAGCTGGAGCGCGACGTCCTCGGTCGGCGTGTCCGAGCCGCGCCGGCCGCCTGCAGGACGGCCTGCCGGTACCGTGCGAGCAGGCCCGTCGCAGTCACGGAGGTCGAGATGGCGGCCAGGGCAACCGTCACGCTCGAAGACGACATCAACGGCGGTCCCGCGCAGGAGACTCTGCAGTTCCGCCTCGGCACCGCGGACTACGAGAGAGACCTGAACGCCAAGAACGCCCGCAGGTTCCGCACCCAGATGGCCCCGTTCACCGATCACGCCCGCAAAACAGGCCGCAGACCGCGCCGGCCGGCACGTCCCGCCTCGGCCCGTGCGCGCAGCGCCGGTATCCGGGCCTGGGCGAAAGCGCACGACATCCAGGTCAGCGACCGCGGGCGCATCCCGGCCAGCGTCATCGGACAATACGAAACACGCACGACAGAGCGCTGACCGTTTACCGATACTGACTTGACCACGGCATGTAACCTCGCTCGTCGAGCGGCGACGGCCGGTGGCTCCTGACGCCGAGTATGAAGTCCTACGAGATTGCTAGGCTTAAGCGCTGCGACACGCACCGATTAACTGCTCGGTGCGCGATTTGTGTCAACGGCAAGCCAAGTCTGACCCTTGTCGGCAGGGCCGCTCCGGGGTCAGTTTTCACCTGCCGTCGACAATTTGGACACCCCAGCTGTGCTTCACTGCCCGAAGGATCTGCACGGGTCCCCGCGCCGGGATTAGAGCGGGCGTCGGCCTTTCCCGCCTCTTCGATTAGCTATTGGCTGGGAGGCCGGATGTTGCTTCAGGTCGCTGTGATCAGTGCCGGACGCCGCCGCTGACGACGAGAATTTGGTGCAAGTCCCGCCTCACCAGCCATGGCTCGGGCCAGGCTCTCCCCCGACGTGCTTGCCGTCGTGCCGGATCGCCCCTTCCTCGGTGCTGCCGTCGTGGTACTCGTGGAGGATACGGCGGCAGCCGCATTGGTAGAACTCGTCGCGGATGATCAGTCCGTCATTGTCCTGATCTGCATAGTGATCGCCGTCCACGATCTTCCCGCACGGCGCCAGCTTCGGCTATGAAGTGGATCTTTGTGCCAACCACCGATCCCTCCGATCGCTGTTGCGCTGGTCACGATGTGCGTGTGCAGCCGCCTTCCCACACCGCGGTCATGTCCGGCGCTTGCCCCCTCGCCAATCGACGTCGTGCGTGCCCAGCGAGCTAGCGCACGAGCCACTCCCGGTAGGCGGTCTTGGCGATGACGGCGCCGTCCTTGGCAATCAGGGCGTCTCCCGAGGCGGCAGCGAACATGCCGGCGCTGTCGTCGGTGACGACGGTGCGATGGTCACCATGGGCGGCGAGGGTGATTTTGCCGACCTCGTCGAGCGCGAAGACCTCGGGGCCTGCGATGTTGCGGGTGCCCCGCAGTGGCGTGCCGACACTGACATCGGCCACGGCCTGGGCGACGTCGGCGGAGGCGATGGGCTGGACCAGCGTGGCGGGCAGGCGGACGGTGTTCTCGTCGGCCGTCTCGGCCAGCACCGCGTCCATGAACTCGAAAAACTGTGTGGCGCGGACGATCGAGTACGGCACGGGACCGGCCTTGAGGATGTTCTCCTGCAGCACCTTGGCGCGGTAGTAGACCAGGCCCGGCACCTGGTCGGCGCCGACGATCGAGAGGATGGCGGCGTGGCCGACGCCGGCGGCGTCGGCGGCCGTGAGCAGGTTGTTCATGGTCTTCTCGAAGAACGCGGGCGAGGCGTCGTCGAAGGTCGGCGAGTTTGTCAGGTTGACGACGACGTCGGCCGACTTCAGCGCCTCGGGCAGGCCCCGGCCGCTGAGCAGGTCCAGACCGGTGGAAGGCGAGTGCGGCACCGCGTCGTGCCCGCTCATGTTCAGGATCTCGACTACCTGGGATCCGATGAGCCCGGTCCCGCCGATGACCGCGAGTTCCATCTCGATGGCCTCCCTTTGCTCTCGGATAACGAGATGTTCGAGCCTTCAGCACGGGGCGGCCGGAGCGGTGATCGCGGTCAGTCCCCGAGGCAGCTCACCCGCGCGGTTATGCCCCCTCAGCTTCGACGCTACGCCCCACCGTGAGCGCCATCGCCGCTCCCGGACGGGGTTCTAACCCGCGTGATCAGCTTGGAAAGCTGACGTCCTACCGTTGAACGAATGCCGCAGTGACGTCGTCAGCGAGAGGAGAACTTCGATGACCGAAGCCGGCCTTGAGCACGACATTACGGTGGCTCGCCACGAACACGTGGTTCCTGGCCGGGAGATCCGCATGCAGGACATGCGCGGCTACCGGTTCTGCGAAGTGGGCCTGGTCACGGGCACCAGCCCGGACACCGCCGTTGCGAACATCTGGAACACGACCGGTGCGTGCGACCCGACCCCCGAGCGACTCGACGCGCTCGACGCCGACGCCATCGCGCGCGAAAACGCCGCCCAGTGCGCCTGGCTCGACCCGGTCAGGCGCTGGATGTCCGGCCGGTCGATGTCTGGGGAAGCCGGCGTCGACAGGACCTTCGGGGGCATCACAGGCACCTGGATGGCCGTGGCAGGCGCGGCAACGATCACGCGGGCTACGGTCCAGAGCAGCTACTGCCCCGGCTACGGCTACCGCAATAACACCTTCACCTTCAACAACGGCAGCGAGGTTTGCCTGCCCGACGCCCCCGACGGTGGGGTGTTCGTGATGCAGTCCTTCACTCGGCACTGGGATCCGGCCCTGAGCAAAGACAACCTCTCCCATCTCGGCAGAAGCCTCGACCTCCCCGGCGGCTGGGGCTTCCGTGTCGAGCGGCTCGACGAAGACATGGAGGTCTCCTCCAACCCCGAAACCTCGGACACGTCCTGCAGGACAACCTGCACAACGTCTACTGCGGCTCGGATGCGGGCCGGGCATTCAGCCACCTATGCCGAGAATACGAGCGCTGGTAGTCACTAATCCGGAGCCCGCCAGTGGAGGGGGAGGGGCGTTGTTGCCGGCCTCGGCTGGCGACCAGCGACCAGGGAGCAAAATATGGGCACACGACAGACGCCAGCTAGCTGGCTAGGTTCCGCAGGATTCTCGGTCATGCGCTGCGGGCTGGTGACGACCCTCTTGTGGATCGGGGCGCTGAAGTTCAAGGAGTACGAGGTCCAGAACGCAGAGGTTCTGGTCACGGCAGCCCGCTGACCTCGCGGCTGCGCGAGCAACTGGGCGCCCAGAAACTCGGGCGGCTCCTCAGGGTCACTCAGATCACCTTGGGCTCCTTGATCGCGGCGAAGCCCATCGCGCCCCAAGCCTCGGCGGTGGGCAGCGTCGGCGCCGCGGGGATGATGCTGGGTACGCTCAGCTTCCTGGTCACGACGCCGGAAGCATGGCAGGAGGGTGCGGGGATGCCGCAGCTGTCCATGCTGGGCGAGGCACTGCTGAAGGACACCGTGCTCCTCGGCGCAGCCCTCCTGACAGCTGCCGAGTCGCTGCAAGCCGCTCACGCCCGTAACCGGACTTAGGGCGCTCAGCGACCGGTACCCGCGGTACGGCCTGCCGCGGCTGTGGCAGGACCGGAACCGCCGCGGACAACGTCACTCCCGTGGCCAGGGCGAGCTCCACGGTCCCGGCTGCCATAGCGGATCGACCGGCCTATCTTGCCTCCTGGCCAGTCCGGGCTTGCCGACGATTGCCCGGGTCCGCGCCCGGCCAACCGGGTGCCACGACCTGGCCTTCGGGCAGCGGCGCGTTGACGACATGCGCGACCTGCCTCCCGCCTGCCGGTCGGGACCGCGCCTCGGCCGCGTCGACGCCGGCCGCAACGGCTGCCAAGACCAACCCTGCACGCTGCTGACCTCACTCCGGCACGCTGGGCTTTGACCCGGTCTTTGACGGCCTGCCGGTGGCGCAGGCGACCAGCGCGGCCAACTCGGCGGCCATCCATCAGACATAGCGGATCAGTTGTGGGCGGCATCTGCCAGGGCGTGACCCCATGCAAACTGCCGCCCGGGCCGAGGGCGTAACGTGCTGTCAGGGCCGCATGCACGTCGGCCTTCACCGCAATTGGGCGCCCGTGCACGCGTGTCGGCGTGTGCACGCCATGTCAGGGCTCCTGCTGCTGCGAGTCAGGGGACCTGATGCCCGCTTCATCTCGGGGGGGGTTCCATGAGCACAGGTCATATCTCGACGAAAGACAACGTCGACATCTTCTTCAAGGACTGGGGCACCGGTCAGCCGGTGGTGTTCAGCCACGGCTGGCCGCTGAACGCGGATGCGTGGGACGACGCGATGATGTTCGTCGCGCGAACGGCTTCCGCGGCATCGCGCATGACCGTCGCGGTGGCGGCCGGTCGAGCCAGCCATGGGATGGCAACGACATGGACGCCTATGCCGACGACCTCTGGGCGGTGATCGAGTCCCTTGACCTCAACGACATCATCCTGGTCGGACACTCGACCGGCGGCGGCGAGGTTACCCGGTACGTCGGCCGGCATGGCACGTCGCGGGTGGCGAAGATGGTCCTGGTCTCGGCAATCCCGCCATTCCTGCGCAAGACCGACAAGAACCCGGACGGCTTGCCGGTCGAGGTGTTCGACACGCTCCGCGCCGGCATGGCAGCCGACCGCGGCCAGTTCTACAAGGACCTCGGCCTGATGTTCTACGGAGCAAATCGCGAAGGCAACACCGTTTCGCAGGGCCTGCTGGACCAGTTCTGGCAGCAGTGCATGACCGTCGGGCTGGTAGGCGCGTACGACTGCCTCAAGGCGATCTCGGACACCGACATGACGATGGACCTCCAGGCCATCGACGTTCCGACGCTGATCCTCCACGGCGACGACGATCAGATCGTGCCGATCGGGGTCTCGGCGAACAAGTCATCCAAGATCATCAAGGGAGCGGAGTACAAGGTCTACCCGGGTGCCCCGCACGGCCTGACCAGCACGCTGAAAGACCAGTTCCACACCGACCTCCTCGCGTTCCTGAGGTCATAGCGCGGTCGGCTGCGCGCCTTCATGTTCGGGCCGGCCGTGTCCGCAGCGGCAGCCGAGGCGGCGGCAGTGCGCGCGTGCGTCGCCGCGAATAGCGGCGAGCGGCGTGGGTACGAGGGAGGGGTCACGATCGCGGAGCCGTGCAGCGGGGCGGGCAGCCACCAGGGCGGGCTGCCTGATTTCGGGGGAAACGGCCTGCGGGCGGCGGGCGCCACGTGTGCTTCGCGCTCGTCGCTCAGTCCATGTCCGAGCCCTCGCGTGAGGAGCACTCCCATGGCTGTTGCCAGCCCGGTCGTCCTTGAGCCTGCGGCGCAGCAGGTCGCTGACGCGTTCTCCAAGCCGCCGTTCTTGTACGACATGCCGCCGGCTGACGCCCGGAAGGTCCTGGCCGACGCGCAGTCTGGCCCGGTCAGCAAGGCCCCTGTCGACGAGGAGTGGATCACGGTTCCCTCCCCGGCGGGGGACGTCCGGGTGCGGATCATCAAGCCGCAAGGCGCTGCCGGCATGCTGCCGGTCATCGTGTACATGCACGGCGGAGGCTGGATCCTCGGCAACGCGCAGACCCACGACCGGCTCGTGCGCGAGCTTGCCGTCGGTGCCCGAGCGGCGCTCGCGTTCGTGGAATACCCGAACGCGCCCGAAGCCCGCTACCCGACCGCGATCGAGCAGGGCTACGCCACCGCGCAGTGGATCACCCGCAACGGGGAAGCCAAGGGCCTGGACGCCAGCCGCATGGCAGTGGCCGGCGAATCAGTGGGCGGCAACATGACCGCTGCGCTGGCACTGATGGCCAAGCAGCGCGGCGATGTCACCTTCGTGCAGCAGTCGATGTACTACCCGGTCACCGACGCGGCCATGAACACCGCCTCCTACGAGCAGTTCGCCACCGGCTACTACCTGTCCCGCACGGAGATGGAGTGGTTCTGGGACGCCTATACCACCGACCCGGCTCAGCGCTCCGAGATCACCGCATCGCCGAACCAGGCCAGCACCGAGCAGGTCACCGGGCTGCCGCCCACTTACCTGTGCGTCGATGAGGCCGACGTGCTCCGCGACGAGGGCGAGGCCTACGCCGCAAAGCTCCGAGCAGCGGGCGTCCCCGTCACAACCGTGCGCTACGACGGCACCATCCACGACTTCATGCTGCTCAACGCGCTCAGCCAGACCCGCGCCACCCGGGCGGCCATCGGCCAGGCCACCGCCTTCCTGCGGGCCGGCCTCGGAACCGGCTAGCCGGCGCCGGGCGAAGAGGGCTCAAGCATCACGGCAACCAGGGATCCAGCGTAATCGGAGCTGCAACGGCGAAAGCGCGATTGGGTGAGTCACGGGCAGCGTGCTTTTCCGTGAACGCGGCTTGACCGCCGTCCGGGCCCCGGGCCACCGGTAACCAGCGCACCAGCGTCAAGCGCGACCAACACGGTACAGGCAGCTACGACACGACCACTTGCGCGGAGGCGACCCTACAGAAGGCCAGGCCGCCCTCCGCGGCACGTTCCTCCCCCGATCAGAGCCAGTACCTGTCGTCGGATTTAGCAACGAGGTCGCAGCCAGAAGATCCCATTCGGCGTTCAAGCGCAGACCAGGCCGACGGTAGGGAGGACGCGCCAGATCGAGCCGTCTTCACGCACATTCGTTGCCCTGCTCACGGGACTGGCCGCGCCTGGGCACGGGAGCATGGCATCGCCGTCAATGAGCGCGGGCGGATCCCCGTCAGCGTGGTGGAGCATTACCATGCCGCCGCCGGTGGACGCTGACCTACAATCGAGGCAGCCAGCGAACCGCTCGAAGGACCGCCGCGCTAGCCGCAGCCGGCAGCCGCGCCGCCCAGCATCACAGCCGTCACGAGCGGGCCCCTTTCCGCTAGTCACGCAGGCAATTCGGTGACCGCGGCGGGCATCTCTGATATCGGATCGTCCCAGGCGCTCGCACCTCTTTCGAGCCACGCCACGGCAGGACCCGGCGAGCTGGCAACTCGTTCGAAAGCCAGACCGCAAACCGCGGCCGTCAGAGCCATAGGGAGCCCCCATGAAAACAAAGATAAGCGGGCTACGTCGTGCGTCCTGGTTGCTCGGTGGTATTGCACCTACCTGGTTGATCTGGCCGCGCTGATGGCTGTTCTGGTGCGACCGGTGTTCCGCGAGTAGTCCTGGTCCATGGCGATCGGCCAGCTTGAGCCCCGATATGTCCGTGCTAGGCGAAGAGCTCTCGGTCGCGGATCTTGTGGGCATCGGTGTAGTCCTCTTGCCACCAGGGCACCTCGCCCGCCCGCCGTGGGGGCTTGGTGAGTGCGAGGAACTCCTGCGCCTTGGTCGCTGCCTGGAGGACCCGGAAATGGTAGTGGTCGAAGATACGCAGCGCCTCGACGGTGTAAGACACGGCGATGCGACGATCCCTGATCAGCAGCAGGTTCTCTCCATTTTGGGTATCGGCCGCTGAGGAGAAGTTGTATGAGCCCAAGTAGACACGGGCCGTCGGCTGGTCGAAGTCAATGACCGCGAACTTGTGGTGCATGCGGATCCCGCCGCCCGCCGTCGGCTCCTTGGAGAAGGGCAACGGCGCGTCGGCCGCGAGCTCGGACGGATAGACCGGGGACGTGTTTCCGTCGGGCTGCTGGAGATCGAGGCCGCCGACCAGCCGGTCCGAGATGCCGTAAACAAAGATCGAGTTGTCCGCCGACACTTTCTTGATCGCATCCAGAATCGGGCCTGTCGTCTGGTACAGGAAGGCCAGCGAGTAGAAGAGACTCGAGGTGGTATTCATCGCGATGTCGTTGCTGATCGAATCGAGGAGCGCGTTGTCCCCGGCGTGCGGCGAGAACGCCACCTGCGCGTCAACTCCGCTCACCCCAAGGGCCTGCCAGTTCGCGGAACCCGTCTCCCCGAACGCGGCCGGCGGTGTGGACCAGTAGTTGTCGAAGGCGCTGGCGAACGTGGTGACAGCTCTGCTGCCGTGCAGGATCATCGCGTTGTTGTTCTGCACGAAGAACCCGCGCCAGCTGAAGTTGGTCGAGCCGCACACCACCACCTGGACCGAGGGACCATCGACCACGATGGTCTTGTTGTGCTGGAGGTCCAGTACGTGCTGGCGTTTGACATTGGCGGCGCCTGCCGAGGCTGACAGCCTGCTCGCGGCCGCTGTCTCGGCCGATGTGGAGTAGCCGTGATCCTTGCTGTCGTCGATGATCACCTTGAGCCGTGTCTGCAGCTGTTCCAGACGCGACACTACTTCCGGTTCATTCAGGTCATAGGCGATGACCCGGACCTTGGCACCCGTATCCGCGATGGCCTGGTCCAGCACCTCAAGTATCGCGATCCGCGCCTCGAAACCCATCCACGCCAGCGCCTCATCGGCCTGCGGATAGGCCGGGACGAAGCCAAGGCCGTCCTTCGCGACTGCCGGGAGCAGGCTGGGAATTGCCGCAGCACCGTACCGCTCCACGAACGCCTGTGAAGATACGTAGCCGCGCGTGAAGGCGACGTTGAGCACTCCTGGGTATGTTTCGCGCCGCAATTCCAGCGTGGCTTCCTGCGCCTCCCCGTAGCTCAACGTGTCGGTGCCATCCATGAAGACCGGCGTCACCCGGTAGGTGAACGAACCAGGGAGCTCAGCGTTGCGCGGGAAGTGCACCCAGCGGAACTTCTGGATAGGGCACAGCCTGGTCGAGAGCTGATTGGCTGTGGCCTCAATGGGCGCGCTGAAGGAGAGCCGGTTGTTCAGCGAGTAGAACCGGTCCCCGTTGGGCTCCTGGTACTCGATGGCGAAGCCGACGAAGTCCTCTGGCGGTGTTCCGTTCTTCCAGTTCATGGCGAGCAGCAGCATCCCCTCGCCTCGGTGGAGCTTCAATGAGAACGGCGCCGAATCATTCGTGCCGACGACCTCGAAATCACTGCTCATGGCTGAACTCCATCCGGAATGCCGGGCTGCTGGAGCCTTCCGCCATTCGGGAGTGCGACCCCAGGCGCCAGCGTGAGCATATGGCAACAGACCACAGAACCGGCAACCCGTCTAGATCGCCGCCGGGAGCCTGAGAACCTAGATTCTCGGGCCCTGCGCGGGGCGGGCTCGAAAATGGTCCGACCGGTGCAGCCGGAGATGTCATCTGCCTGAGCCGGCAGGCACTCGTCGCGGTCACGCAGCTGCAGCGCGACGTCCCCGGCCGGAGTGTCCGGGCCGCGACGGCAGCCTGCAGGCGGCAGGCGGTACCGTGCGAGCAGGCCCGCCGCAGTCACGGAGGCCGAGATGGCGGCCAGGACAACAGTCCCGCTCGACGACGTCAATCGGCGGTCCCGCGCAGGAGACTCTGCAGTTCTGCCTCGGCACCGCGGACTACGAGATTGACCTGAACGCCGAGAACGCCCGCAGGTTCCGCACCCAGATGGCCCCGTTCACCGATCACGCCCGCAAACCAGGCCGCAGACCCGCCGGCAGGCGCGTCCCGCCTCGGCCCGTGCGCACAGCGCCGGTATCCGCCACGCAGTGAAATGCAGATTGCCCTGTTCCGCGTTTGCGGGCGGCGCTGCGGGCTCGGCGGATATCTCGGCGGCTCACGCAGCCGGCCCGGGCAACCAGGGTGCCGACGGGGTGCAGCCGGCGCGGCCACGGGGTGCAGCGGTTGCACCCGAACCGCCCGGGGAGCCAGGGGCTAGGAGGCCAGGCGCGGGCGCGCGGGTCCGGCGGTGCTATCCGCCCTGGGTGACGAATCCCTGACTGTGACCGGAAGCGTCGGTGTAGGACCCGGCGGCGGCGCAGGGGCCGGCCGGGCGCAGGACACTGAGAGGTAGGCCGGGTAGGCGCCGCCGGTGCCCTTGTTCAGGGCCGCCAGGCCGGGCACCCGGATCGCCGTGGCCCACACGCTGTTGTCCTCGCTGGCCACGAACCGCTGGTAGTGATGGGAGCGGTCCATGTAGAGCCCGCCGGCCGCGCAGCTGCCCGCCGAGCCGCACGACACCGACACGACCAAGGTCTCCTCGCCCGAATTCAGGCCCGCCGGACCGGGCATCTGCATCGCTGTGTGCCAGCGGCCGTTCCGCTCGACGGCCACGAACCCGCGGAAGTGACGCCTCGGCGGGACGATGCCGTCGGCGTAGTACCCGCCGCCCGCGCAGCTGCCGGCTGAGCCGCACGACACCGCCACGACCTGGCTGCTCCCGCCCGTGTTCAGGGCACCCAGGCCGGGCACCCCGGTCGCCCTGCCCCAGCGGCCGTTCCGCTCGACGGCCACGAACCCCTGCTGACGGCGGTGGCGGCCGGTGTAGAACCCGCCGGCCGCGCAGCTGCCCGCCGACGCGCATGACACCGAGCTGACCTGGGCGTCCCCGCCCTTGCTGAGGGCTCCCAGGCCGGGCACCCCGATCGCCGTGCCCCAGACGCCGTCCCGCTCGACGGCCACGAACCCCTGCTCGTCCTGGCCACGGCCGCGTAGTACCCGCCGGCCGCGCAGTTGCCCGCCGAGGCGCACGACACCGAGCTGACCTGGGCGCCCCCCAGGACCGCCAGGCCGGGCACCTGGATCGCCCTGCCCCAGCGGCCGTCCCGCTCGTCAGCCACGAACCCGTGCGGGCCGTCCTGGGGGCCGGAGTAGTACCCGCCGGCCGCGCAGTTGCCCGCCGAGGCGCACGACACCGACAGCACGTGGGCGTACTCGCCCGTGTTCAGGGCCGCCAGGCCGGGCACCTCGATCGCCGTGCCCCAGCGGCCGTGGCTCTCGACGGCCACGAACCCGTGGTCACCGAACGGGTGCTCGGACCAGTAGTACCCGCCGGCCGCGCAGCTGCCCGCCGAGCCGCACGACACCGACAGCACCCCCGCGTCCCTGCCCGTGTTCAGGGCTCCCAGGCCGGGCACCCCGGTCGCCGCGCCCCAGGCGCCGTTCCGCTCGACGGCCACGAACCCCTCCGTGTGATGGTCGCTGTAGCTCCCGCCGGCCGCGCAGTTGCCCGGCGACGCACACGACACCGAGATGACCGCAGCGTCCCCGCCCGTGTTCAGGGCTCCGAGGCCGGGCACCTCGATCGCCGTGCCCCACGAGCCGGCGGCGGGCACCGCCGCCCTGGCGGCCGCGGCGCCCGCCGCGCCCGCGGCCGCCAGCGCTCCGGCAACCCACACCACAGCCACGCCCGCCACCACCGCCAGAACCCAGCACCGTCTCATCTGTTCCTCCGCGAACTCCGGAACGGGCACGCACCGGCGGCGTCGGCACACGCCAGTGCTTCTATGCAATAGACGCACCGCGGAGGCATTCGTTGCACCTGTCTCTCTGGGTAACTGCCGGCTCAGCCCACGCGACGCGGCGGACCTGGAATGCCGCGCAGATCACCTGATCTCGCGCCGTGCGCAGGCAACCAGCAACCACCGCACTGGCGCGCGTATCGAGCCCTCGGAGTGCGCCTGCCGAGCAGGCTCCGCGACTGTGCGTAGCCAGGGTCCGCGCCGGGACGCCCGGAGCCAGGTTTTGGTGCTCCCGGGTCTGACCGTCGGCCCTTGAAGTTGGAGCGCTGTGCACCGGCCGCCACGCGGGCTTGGCCGGCTGAGCCGCCAGGCACGCCGCTATTTGCCGCGAACCGGCGACACCGCCGGCCATCAGGCAACCTGATGCTGCCAGGGCAGCCGGCCTGTCGGCAATGCTCCTTCATGGACCTGGCGGATGCCGGTCGCTGGACGTCCGGATAGCCCAGGTGTTAGGTTACGGCGCCGAGACAGTCCTCATTCGCCAGCGTGTTCGAGCTATCGAACAGCGGGAGATCGTGGGGGTGATCCTGGTCCCATCTGGTCCAACCCGTGGTCCAATATGGTCCCACCGTGCACACCCGCCGGCGTCCGCTGGTAACCTTCCGCTGCCTGTTGTCGCAGGTCAGAGCCGGTGTCAGGGCTTCCTTCCTGCGCCTTTTCCAAGGGGTGTTTCCAACTGAAAGCGGCCGGCGGTTCGACCCCGCTCCTGACCACCTCTGACCTGCTATAACGCGGTGGATGATCTTCATGAGCCGCCAGGAGGCTACGGACGGGGAGTGAGCAGGCGGGACGAGGTGGCCGGCCCGCGTCTAGATGGCGATTCTCAATCGTGGAGGCGGAAGGTCGCAGACGCGATCGGGCCCCGGCCGCCAGCTCAGAGGGCAGTTGATCTTCGGGAAGATCAAGGTCTGGTCCCAAAATGGTCCCACCGGTGCAACGGGAGATGTCATGTGCCTGAGCGCCCGTCGCGGTCACGTCGGCATGCATGATCGGGGCGCTGAGTCCGGCCGCGCAGGACATGGCGGAGCTGCCGGCCGGTGGCGGCGGCCTGCGGGCTGGGCAACGCGGGGCCAGGCCCGCGCCGTCGCCCTGGCTCGGCTGATCTCGGCGAAGAACCCGGCGGCGAGCCAATGCCCGGGTCCGGCAGGACCACCATGCCCGGCTGCAGTTCCCGCTCTGCTAGGCCGCGTGGCCGCCCTTCCGGGACAGCTGGAGCGCCACGTCCTCGGCCGGCGTGTCCGAGCCGGGCCGGCCGCCTGCAGAACGGCCGGCCGGTACCGTGCGAGCAGGCCCACCGCAGTCACAATGGCGACCAGGGCAACCGTCACGCTCGAATACGACATCAACGGCGGTCCCGTGCAGGAGAGGCTGCAGTTCCGCCTCAGCGCCGCGGACTACGACAGAGACCTGAACGCCGAGAACGCCCGCAGGTTCCGCACCCAGATGGCCCCGTTCATCGATCACCGCCCGAGGCCGGCCGGGTGTCACTGACCGGGATGACGGCGAGGAGCGGCCAGCTGTCCAGAGATGCGCCGGCGTCAACTGAACGGCGAAGCAGCCAGCTGGCCGGATCATAGAAAGAGGCCTTGGCTGCGGCACTGCGATGAAGGCCCGGCTGACACGAGCCCCCTTCTGGCCAGCGTTACGCTGGCCAGGACGAAGACCTTCGATGCGGGGAGGCAGCCAATGGCGGCAGGCAAGGTCCGGGTACGCCGGGTATATGAGGAGCCGAAGCGGGACGACGGCGCTAGGGTGCTGGTCGACCGCATCTGGCCGCGGGGACTGACCAAAGCCAAGGCGGCCCTCGACGAGTGGTGCAAGGAAGTCGCGCCGTCAGGGGAGCTGCGCAAGTGGTATAGCCACGATCCCGGCCGTTTCGAGAATTTCGGCCGCCGCTACCAGGCGGAACTGCAAGATCCCCCGCGGGCAGCTGCGCTGGCGCACCTGCGTGAGCTTGCGAAGGGCCGGCGGCTGACGCTGCTCACCGCGACCAGGCAGCCCGAAATCAGCGAAGCGGCTGTGCTCGCCGAACTGCTCCGGACCTGAGTGTGGGCGCGGCGTCTCGGGCGGCCGGTGTCTATGCCCAGCTCGTTCGCGAGGCGCTGAACCTCCTTGCGCTAAGGCGTGCCAGGCCGTTCGCCTACGACGCTGCATGCCATGATGTCCGGAATCACCCAGTCCGACCACGAGGCCCCAGCCATCACCGCCGCCGCCTCCGCCGCCACCGCCAGGCAGGGCAGTCAGGCCATCTTCGCCGGTGCCGTGCGAGCAGGCAGTCCCAGTCACGGAGGTCGAGATGGCGACCAGGACAGCCGTCCCGCTCGACGACGTCAACGGCGGTCCTGCGCAGTAGACTCTGCAGTTCCGCCTCGACACCGCGGACTACGAGATAGACCTGAACGCCAACAACGCCCGCAGGTTCCGCACCCAGATGGTCCCGTTCATCGACTACGAACGCAAAGGATGCCGCGGACAGCGCCGGTATCCGGGCCTGGGCCAAAGCGCACGACATCCAGGTCAGCGACGATCGCCCCAGCCTGACCTGGGTCCACAGACAACAACCGGATTTCGGCATGAGCGTCGTCGCGGCTAGGGGCCGGGTTCCAACCAGCGCGCAGATCCGGGCATTCTGAATGCGGCAGCCGAGGATGACCGAACAACCTAGGAGCGAACCGAACGAGCCGACGGCGCGCCCGTGCGGTTGCCGGCCCGGGCAGGATTGGCTGGGTGACGGTCCTCTATCTGGTGCAGCACGGCGAGAAGGAGCGGGTGCGGGGTGATCCTGGC
The DNA here is from genome assembly GCA_963720595.1 of uncultured Actinomycetota bacterium. Classification (GTDB taxonomy): domain Bacteria; phylum Actinomycetota; class Actinomycetes; order Streptosporangiales; family Streptosporangiaceae; genus Chersky-822. The sequence goes on from CAVRFY010000003.1 coordinate 1,767,966, forward strand.
CTGACAGCGATGGGCAGGCAGCAGGCGGCAGTTGCAGCGCGGTGGTTCGGGCGGGCCGGGCTGACGGCGGTTTACAGCAGCCCGCTGCTGCGGGCACGGGAGACCGCGGAGCCGATCGCTTCCGCTGCGGGCTTGGCCGTGCGGGTGGATGACCTTCTCCGGGAGCGTGTGAACTGGGAGTCCGGTCCGTTCGGCCGGTTTCAGGCCGATTGGGACCGCTCGACTCGCGACCGGGACTTCGTGCTCGGCAACGGGGAATCCTCGCGGTCGGCCGGGGAGCGGCTTCTCAGTTTCGTGGCTGGCCTGCCGCGCGGAGCGGGACCGGCGGCGGCGGTCACTCACGGCGGGGTGACCGTCGATTTGCTGCGGACGCTTGCCGGTGATGCGGCGCTGCCGCCGTGGTTGCTGGATCAGGGCATTGCGGCATGCGCCATCACTACGCTGGAGGATCTCGAGGTGATTGAGATCGCGTCCACTGGTCATCTCCCGCTCATCTCCTGACCTCAACTGCAGGACGCAGATGCCCGGATCGGCTCCTCTCTGTCAAGAGGCGGCCGGGTTATTCGGTTTCGGCAGTTTGGAGAAGGTCATCGTGAAGATGACTGGTCGCGTCGAGGATCTCGATGCCGACGAGGCGGCCGTCTTTCCAGTCGAGCGCGATGAAGCCTTCGGTGCCGGGCGGCATGCCGGCCTGGATGGTGGTGCGGCCGGGTGTGAGCGGGTCGCTGGTGAGGTGGATGTAGACCGCGTCGGCGTCGGGGTCGTAAATGATCCGCACTCCATGATTGTGCTCCGCTGATCAGCGACCATCTGCCAGTAGACCAGGTCGGACAGCCGCCGCTTCAGGCACCGCAGCGCCTCTTTGGGGGTCTTTCCCTCGGTTCGCTTCCGCTCGTAGTACTGGCGGCCTGCCGAGCCGCGGTTGCGGATCTGGGTGACGGCCATCATGTGCAGGGCGTGGTTGATCCGCCGGTTCCCGGCCCGGGAGAGCCGGTGGCGGATCTGGTCGCCGGAGGACACGTCGATCGGGGCGGTGCCGTTGTAGCTGGCGAAGGCGTCCTTGGACGCGAACCTGGTGATGTCGCCGGTCTCGGCCAGGATCCGCCCGGCGATCACCGGCCCGATCCCGAACAGCGAGATGAGCGTGGTGCCGTTGTCGGTGACGAGGTCAGCGATCTGGCTACGGATGTACTTCAGCCGGGCGTCCAGGGCCCGGATGTCGGCCAGGTGATCGCGGGCGATCTGGACCCGGATCCAGGCGACGTCGTCGCCGGGCTGGATCTGGGCCAGCAAAGCCTGGGCCTTGCCAGCGGACAGCTCGCGGCGCATCCCGCCCGGGGACAGCTCGGCGAGGAGGCGGTGCAGCCGGCACACCGCCTGGGTGCGCTGGGCGCCGAGTTCTTCGCGGCGGTCGCACAGCAGCCGCAGGCTGACCAGGTCGCCGTCCGGGATCACCGCGCGGATGCCGGTGCCGTCCAGGGCGGCAAGGCCGACCGAGACCGCGTCGTCCTTGTCGGTCTTTCGGCCGTGCCCGCGGGAGTACACCCGGACCCGGGCGGCCAGCTTGGCCGGGACATCCAGCACGGACTCGCCGTCGGCGACCAGCCGCTGCGCCAGCGACCGGCCAGCACCGAAGCAGCCCTCCACCGCCCACCGCCGCTGCTCCCACCGGGCGGCGAAGTCAGCCAGCCGGATGTAGCCGTCGGCGGTGTTGGCGAACCGGGCCGACTCGATCAGCGTCTTGGTCACCGGGTCGAGCACCGCCGCGGTGTTGCTGGCCTTGTGCGGGTCGACCGCGATCATCACAGCACTCACATCGTCCTCCTCGCGGGTCACGGGCATGATCAGGCGAGGAGGGCAATGCAACTTCTGGCAGGGCAGACCTCTCTTGAGCCACGTCCTCACCGGGAAAGCGAGACGGGCCGCCGGCCGTTCGTGAGCCAGAACACCAGACAGTGACGGCAGCCGATTCGCGAGCGAGTCCGTCCCGCACCCGAGGATCCCAGACCTCAGGCTCCCGGACACCATCGAAACAAGTTGCCGATTCGGCGCGCTTGAGAACTACGCCGGTCGTTGGCGTGCCCTGGCCAAGATCTGCTGTTATGCGCCGGTAATGCCGGATTGCCGGCCGTCGGGTTTGCCGGGTGCGCCGGGCACGTCCGGGTGTGCTGGCGTGCCGTTGGATCGGGCACGCCGGGAGCGGATGTCGTGGCCGTCTCAGATGACGTCGTGATCGTGGCTGCTAGGGCCGCCGGCCGGTGCGACCGGCCGACCCGTCGTGCCGGATCGCGGCGCGGGTGTGCTGCCGCGGTTTTCTTGTCGTGGTTTCGCGCACCTGGTGATCGTCCTGGCTGGGATGCTGGGACGGCGGGTGCCCGGCTTGGGGGTGCCTTATCCGGTCTGGCTCACGACGAATCCCTGGAAATTTTGGCGGTCCCGGTAGGTCCCGCCGGCGGCACAGGCGCCGGCCGGGGGGCATGACACCGAGCTGACGGTGGCGCCGCCGCCGGTGTTCAGGGCGGCCAGGCCGGGCACCTCGATCGCCGTGCGCCAGCGGCCGTTGCGCTCGATGGCCACGAACCCCTGCTCGCCGCTGTGGTCGGAGTAGTTCCCGCCGGCGGCGCAGTTGTCCGCCGAGGCGCACGACACCGAGTTGACGGCGCCGAACCCGCCGGTGTTCAGGGCGCTCAGGCCGGGTACCTCGATCGCCTGGCCCCACTGGCCGTGCCGTTCGACGGCGACGAACCCCTGATCGTGTCCGTGCTGATCCACGTAGTGCCCGCCGGCCGCGCAGTTGCCCGCCGCGCCGCAGGACACTGAGGTGACCTGGGCGTTCCCGCCCTTGTTCAGGGCCCCCAGGCCGGGCAGCCCGATCGCCTTGCCCCAGCGGCCGTTGTGCTCGACGGCCACGAACGCCCGGGTGTGGAAATGGCGGTCCCGGTAGTCCCCGCCGGCCGCGCAGTTGCCCGCCGAGGCGCACGACACCGTGTTCACGATGGCCTGCCCGCCGGTGTTCAGGGCGGCCAGGCCGGGTACCGCGATCGCCGTGCCCCAGACGCCGTTCCGCTCGTCGGCGACGAACCCCTGGTGGTGATGGCGGGAGTGGTAGGACCCGCCGGCCGCGCAGTTGCCGGCCGAGGCGCAGGACACCGAGAGGACCGTGGCGTCCCCGCCGCCGTCCAGGGCGGCCAGGCCGGGCACCTCGGCCGCCCGGCCCCAGACGCCGTCCCGTTCGCCGGCCACGAACCCGTGCAGGTGCAGGCCGCCTGCGTATTTCCCGCCGGCCACGCAGTTGCCCGCCGAGGCGCACGACACCGAGAACACCTCGGCGTCCCTGTTCGCGTTCAGCGCGGCCAGTCCGGGCACCTCGATCGCCCGGCCCCAGACGCCGTGCTGTTCGACGGCCACGAACCCCTGGTGGCCGCCGCCGCTGTCGGTGTAGAACCCGCCGGCCGCGCAGTTGCCGGCCGAGCCGCACGACACCGACAGGACCCGGGCGTCCCTGCCCGTGTTCAGGGCCGCCAGGCCGGGCACCTCGGCCGCCCGGCCCCAGACACCGTCCCGCTCGACGGCCACGAACCCCTGCCCGGCCTTCCGCGTGAAGTAGTACCCGCCGGCCGCGCAGTTGCCCGCCGAGCCGCATGACACGGACATCACCTGGGCGAGCCCGCCCGTGTTCAGCGCCGCCAGTCCGGGCACCGCGATCGCCCGGCCCCACGAGCCAGCCGGCCCGGCCACCGCGACCGCTGCCGCGTCCGCGGCGCCCGGCGGCCACAGCCCTGCGGTCATCCCCGTCATGAGCGCCGTGATCGCGGCGGCGAGCGCCGGCGCGCGGACGCCCCAGCTGCGCAGCCGCAGGCTCCCGATAGCACGCATCGGCTTCCCCTCTCCCGGCCGCCCCGGCGGACCGCATTACTGGCGGCGAGCAGGTCATCGTTCCTCATCACCTAGACGCGGATCGGCGGCCGCCGGTTGACCCGCGCCAGGCCCGGCCGGCGGTGATCCGTACGGGAGCCGGCCCGGGGCCGGTCATACGATCGCGGCCGCGCAGGGCGCGCCGGCAGCGCCGCGGGGATGACCGACCGTCCCGTGCCCCGTCAACCAACGGACCTGCGTGAATCCACAGCGGCCGTCACAAACCCAGCGCACCAGCCTGGCCAGAGGACACAAGGACCACTATGAACCGGACGCGGGGACCACAGCTCGCCCTGAAGCCCGCGCCGGGACTAGCTTTCGTCGCGCGTGTCTGGCTGGTGGTCTTTGCGGAGCTCGGGCGGCGAGCAGCACTGGCGGGTCCGGGGCCGGACGTCGCGCAGGAACCACTTCAGCAGCACGTCCAGCCTGGCCCTCGCGGCGGAGGGTTCCCGCTGCCTGCCAGCGAGGTGACAGGGCTGCGCGGGCAGGCCCTCACTCAACCCCTGGGATGGTGCCCTCCCAGGGCCGTTCAGCAAAAGAACGAACTCGTCTCCGTTTATGCGGGCGGTTCGACCGTCACGACGATCTTGCCCGCTGGGCTGCCCTCTTCGACGAGCTGCACGCGGCGGCCGCTTAGGCGAGCGGGTAGGTCCGGTCGATCACTGGCACGAGGTCGCCGGAATCGATGAGGGCGCTGATGTCGTGGAGAGCCTGGCCGGTAACTTCGGCATGAATGATTTCAGGGTCTGACTGGCGATTGGCGTTGATGGCCACGGCCTTGAGGATGTTACCGACAGGGCCGGGCCAGCGGCCGCCGTCTCCGGAGGATTGGATGAGCGTCCCGTGCGGTCTCAGCACCTTCCTGACCGACACTTGGGAGTAGGTGCCGCCCAGCTGAAGGACCAGGTCGTAGCGGGCGGCTCCGTGGGTAAGTCCTGTTCGGTGTAATCGATGACGTGCTCGGCGCCTAGCTTCCGCACTGGGTCCACGTGCTGGGTGCTGCACACCCCGATGACCTTCGCACCCAGATGGCCGGCGATCTGCACCGCGAACGTCCCGACTCCGCCAGAGCCGCCGACGATCAGGACGTCCTGACCCGCTTCGATTCCTCCGGCGCGCATGCACTGCAGCGCGGTCACCGCGGCCAGCGGCACGGCGGCAGCCTGCTCGAAGGTGAGGTTCCGCGGCTTGGACGCGAGCTTAGTTTCGGGCACGGCGATGTACTCGGCGAAGGCACCGTGGCCGAACCCGTACACCGCGTCACCCAGCTGGAAGGCCGTGACACCGTCGCCGGCCTTTCCACGACTCCGGCGAGGTCCCCGCCTGGCACCGAGAACCTCGGCTTGCGGACGCCACCGAGCCCTGCCACCCGGAGCAAGACCGGCTCGCCGCGGATGAAGTGCCAGTCCCACGGATTCGCCGAACTCGCCCGCACCGACACCAGCATTTACCGGCGCCCACGGCGGGCATCGCGATCTCGGCTAGCCGCAGGACATTCTGCGGCGCGCCGTACTTGTGCTGGAGGACCGCTTTCATGGCATGCTCCCCCGCCGACTCCTCGATCCGACCTTGTACAGGCCGGCGCTGTGGCATGCAGCCAGGATCCGAAGCGAAAGACACTCAGACGCAAGCACCGCACCGACGGCATCTGCCTGTACCCAGGGCCAAAGCCCCCAGCAATGGGGACTGCTGGACCGGCATCCCCGCGCCGGCGTTGGGAGCATCCATTCCGATCAACCGGCAGAAGCAGTACATCGTGGCCTCATCTGACGAGCGTTAATCGATGCATGAGACACGCGGCGATCGGCGCCGACACTTCGAACCAGCGACCTGCCTCAAATGCCGGCCGCCGGTTGCTGACTATTCTTGAGACTGCGGCGCCCGATGCGAGGGTGCCGAATGTCCAGTTCTGAGCCATCCTCAGGATCTTGCAGGACCTCTCGCTGCCGCGCATATCGAGCCTTACAAGCGCGGTCTGGCGCGGCCGTAGCACTGCATCCAGTCACATTCCGTCCGTGGTCGCCGCCTCCAGCAGCTCCAGGCGGCCGCCAGTGATCGACAGCCCTCCGCTGCGCCTCCAGCTCGCACGGACTGCCCGTATCTATGGTGATCTTGCTAGTTTGTGTACTGTCGCATTTCTGGCTGACGCCGGAGGAGAAGATGGCTTCACGGACCTGCGCGCGCGCCTGGTCAGCTGCCGGGGCCCTGCTGCTGGCTGCGGGCGCGCTGTCGGTGACGGGGGCCGCAGCTGCGGCAGTGTCGTGCCCGGCGGTTGACCCCGTCACCGGCGCGGTCACCCCGCAGCCTGCAGCGGGCGTCGATTGGTCAGGCTGCGATCTGAACGCCGCCGACCTTCGTCAGGCGGACTTGTCTGACGCGGACCTTAGCGGCGCCAGTCTCCGCGAAGCCGATCTGAGAAGCGCCAACCTCAGCGGCGCCGATCTGACCGCCGCCACGATGCTTGGCAGCGACCTTGACTTGACCAATCTGTCCGGAGCCGCGCTGGCCAACGCCGACATGTATCTGGCCTCCTTGTTTTCGGCAGACCTCAGGTTGGCCGATTTCGGCGGCGCGAACTTGACGTATGCCCGTCTCACCGAGGCGAACATCGATGCTGCAAAGCTATCGGGGGCTTCTCTCGCCGACGTGCGCTCGGGGTGGCTCTCCGGAACCCCAGCCAGCCTTCCAGCCGGCTGGGAGGTACTCAGCGGCTATCTCGTCGGGCCGGGCGCGGATCTTTCCGGCGCCAGCCTGGCCGGCGCCGATCTGAGCGGCCTCAACCTGGCCGGCACCATCCTCGCCTCGGCCGACCTCACCGGCGCCAGCCTCCGCGGCGCGGACCTGCGTAGCGCGAGCCTTGCGGGCGCCTTCCTCGGAGGTACCAACCTGACCGGCGCCGACCTGACCGGCGCCCACCTCGAAGGGGTCGCCTCCGCGAAGATCATCGGGCGCCCGACCGGGCTGCCCGCGCCATGGATCCTGCTCGACGGCTACCTGTTCGGACCGCGCGCGCTGCTCGACCAGCAGAACCTTTCCGGGCTTGACCTCCGCGGGACGGATCTGCGAGGCGCTGAGTTCTTCGACGCCAAACTCGTCCGCACGAATCTGGCCGGGGTCAACCTGGCCAGGGCCTACCTGGTACAGGCAGACCTCAGGGGCGCTGACTTGTTCAAAGCGGATATGAAGGGCGTCAACTGGCAGGGAGCCACGTGCCCGGGCTTCACTCCCGGCGCCTACCCCTACATCTGCCAGCGGGCGTTCGACTTCGGCGGCTTCTCCGCGCCCACGCCCGGTGCCGCGCTGCGCCGGTCGTCGCATTCGTTCACGGTCCGGTTCCCGCTCGTGGCCAGCCGCAAGGGCGCGGCGCTGAGCCCCAGCATCGTGGCCGCGCTGGGTAAGGCGGACGAGGTGCGCGTGACTCTCAGCGGCCCGGCCATCCACCCGGTCACCGCGTTCTGCCTGTCGCCGCGGATCACGGGTGCCTTCACCTGCCAGGTCACGATCCCGCCGGGCGCGCGGACGGGAAAGACGCACCCGTATCACCTCACCGTGCAAGAAGAACCCGGGACCCGGTTCGTCGTGCCTCCGGCCATGCTCCGGAAGACTGCCAATCCGGAGACGATCTACTTCCGGTAACCGTTCCGGGCCGAGCCTGACCACGTGGCGGCCGGTTTGACGGGGGGATCGCGCAGGTTCAGCCTCTTACAGCGCACGAGAGCGGTCGCGCTAGCGCTTCCCCGATGCAGATCAACATGTTTAGTGCGTCGCAGAAGCGGATGGGCGCTGCGAGCACCGGGTGACGAGTATCGGCGATATTACGCAGTCAGCGAGCACCTGTCATCGGCGGTCGGCTCCCGCAGTGCCTACCTTGATGCGCCAGCCGGAAAGCGCAGTTGTCGCGTTCATCGCCATCGCGTTTTCGTCGGCTGGGCCGTGGTCCGGAGGTTGGCCTTGACGACTAAGAGCGTGCTGTCGTCCCGCATGCTTGGACGCTGCACCGCGCTATCGCGCCAGCGCCGCATTACCGGCCGAGGCGCGAGTTACCGCCCGGGGGTGCTAGGGGCGCGCGGCGGCTAGAACGTCTCTGCGCTTGGTGCTTAGCCAGAGGATTCCTCCCCCATCGGAAGGAATACGATGATTAGCTTCCACATGAACTTGTCCGTCCCGGCTGCGCGGAACTGGTGCTCGGGGATCCGCTGCACATCGATGCCTGGCCAGACCCAAAAGGCGGTGAGCAGAATCATGATTCCGAGCCCTATCCAAACCGTCATGGCCACGTCCTCCTTTTCGGCATGCAACGCATCGCGCCCGGTAGCAGGCGACGGGAGCAAGGTTGCAAATGCCGTATGCAGGCTCAGCGCTGCGCACGTAGCGGCGAGCCTGCTATTAGGACGCCTGGCCGGCGGCGGAGGGTGACGTCGCTGGCAATATCACCCCGCGATGCAAGGTCCGGCGGTCTGCGGGCGCGGCGGGATGAGCAAGATAATGAAGGGCGTTGCTGTACTGCCGTTTGCTGCCGCGCTGGCGATCGCGCTCGCCGGGTGCGGGGCGGGCCGACCCTCGCGCCTGGCTGCCACCGTGACCATTACTGTCTCGCCGCAGCCACATCGGCGACGAGTCCAGCGGCCGAGCTCCGCATCGGCGACTACGAATGAGCGGTTGTTTGCAGACGGGGAGGCCGCATCGATTCCCCTCACCCTGGCCCTGGTCGTCGCGGGCACGCTGATGCGCGCCTACGCGCGGTTCCAGCATGCTTACGGCGCGGCCTGGGGTGCTATCGGGCAGCCCTTTTCCAGTGAGAACGTCACCCGGATGGCTGGCGGGTTCAAGCTGTGCAGTGCGGGCACCGGCAGCGGGTCGGGCTGCTCCGCGTTCACCCAGTTCACCGCCGATGATGCCGGGCGGATAACGGGAGTGTCGGTGAACGGGCGGGCGGTCGCTGGCCGGATCGCGACCGCACCGGATGCCACGTCAGGCGGGCTGACGATCAGCGGTGTCGTTGCATACCGGCTCACGGGGCAGAACGTGGTCGTGGTGGCGTTCCGACTCACCGACAGCAGCTATCGGCCCGTGAATACGGAGCCCGTCGCTGCTTGCCAGCCTGAACGGTGCCTCCGATGCCGTGAGCCAGGACGCGCTGCCTGCCAGGCGCGCATAGCGACCGTTCGGAGCGTTCGGCTTTGTCGTTGGCGGTTATCTGGCCACAGCGCCGGTACCGGGGGCCGTTGTCGTTGGCGGTTATCTGGCCACAGCGCCGGTACCGGGGGCGACACGACTGGCGGGACGTCTGCGGCGGGCGGGTCTCGCGCCTTAACGCTGGTCCAGCGTGCAGGACGCAACTGGTAATCAGTAGCACACTCTTTGATACGCCTGGCCGGGCGGCAGGTACTGCGCCCATTCAGCGCGAGTGAGAGATCGTGCTGCAGACGCGCACAGTTGGGGAGCGCCATCCAAGAGGTAGACCACGCGCCACAACCGTACCGTTCCGTCGGCGCTGCCGCTGGCAAGGGTGTTGCCGTCCGGGCTGAACGCCACAAATTCGACTACTGCACCGGTGTGACCGGTGAGCGGGCTGCCGATCTGGCGGTGGGTGGCCACGTCCCACAGTCGCACGGTGCCGTCGGCGCTGCCGCTGGCTAGGGTTTCGCCGTCAGGGCTGAACGCCACCGAGTTGATCGCGCCGGCGTGGCCGGTGAGCGGGCTGCCGATCTGGCGGTGGGTGGCCGCGTCCCACAGCCGCACCGTGCCGTCGGCAGCCGCCGCTGGCCAGGGTCTTGCCGTCCGGGCTGAACGCCACCGACACTCAGAGGCGCGGCGTCGCCGGTATGGCCGATGAGCGGGTCTGCCGATCTGGCGGCCGGTGGCCACATCCCACAACCGCACTGTGCCGTCGGCGCTGCCGCTGGCCAGGGTCTTGCCGTCCGGGCTGAACGCCACCGACGAAGACCATGCCGGTGTGGCTGCCGAAGCACGGCTGGCGATCTGCTGGCCGGTGGCCACGTCCCACAGCCGCACCGTGCCGTCGTCGCTGCCGATGGCCAGGGTCTTGCCGTCCGGGCTGAATGCCACCGAGCCACGACCGCATCGTCGCGGCTGGTGAGCGGGTTCCGATCTGGCGGCCGGGTGGCCACATTCCACAACCGCACGGTGCCATCGCAGCTGCCGCTGGCCAGGGTCTTGCCGTCGGGCTGAACGCCATCGCCCAGACGCCGTATGTCGGCTGGCATCTCCGATTTCGTGGTCGCTGAGGGGATTGCCGATCTGGCGGCCGGTGGCCACGTCCCACAGCCGCACCGTGCCGTCTATGCCGCCGCTGGCCAGGGTCTTGCCGTCCGGGCTGAACGCCACGGAGTTGACTCACTGCCGGCGTGGCCGGTGACGGGTCTCCGATCTGGCGCTCGGGTGGCCACGTCCCACAGCCGCACCGTGTCATCGGCGCTGCCGCTGGCCAGGGTCTTGCCGTCCGGGCTGAACGCCACCGGCGTTGACCGCGCCGGTGTGGCCGGTGAGGGGATCGCCGATCTGGCGGCCGGTGGCCACGTCCCACAGCCGCACCGTGCCATCGAAGCTGCCGCTGGCCAGGGTCTTGCCGTCCGGGCTGAACGCCACCGACAGACCGGGCCGGTGTGGCCGGTGAGCGGGCTCGCCGATCGGGCTGGCCGGTGGCCACGTCCCACAGCCGCACCGTGCCATCGGCGCTGCCGCTGGCCAGGGTCTTGCCGTCCGGGCTGAACGCCACCGAGTCGACAGCGGCCGGTGTGGCCGGTGAGAGGTGCTGCCGATCTGCCGGCCGGTGGCCACGTCCCACAGCCGCACCGTGCCATCGGCGCTGCCGCTGGCCAGGGTCTTGCCGTCCGGGCTGAACGCCACCGACAAGACCGCTCGTGTGGCCGGTGAGGAGCCTGCTGATCTGGCGGCTGGTGGCCACATCCCACAACCGCACCGTGCCGCGTAGCTGCCGCTGGCCAGGGTCGTTGCCGTCCGGGCTGAACGCCACCGCGAAGATCGCGCCTAGGTGGCTGGTGAGGGGGTTCCGAGCCGGTGGCCGGTGGCCACGTCCCACAACCGGACTGGCCCATCGTGCTGCCGCTGGCCAGGGTCTTGCCGTCCGGGCTGAACGCCACCGAATTGAAGCGACGACGACGCCGCCGGGCTATGTCGACCGGTGCAGTGGGGTGCGCCGATCGGGCGGTGGGTGGCCACGTCCCACAGCCGGACCGTGCCGTCGGCGCTGCCGCTGGCCAGGGTCTTGCCGTCCGGGCTGAACGCCACCGACAGAACTGGAGCATGTGTGGCCGGCGAGAACTGCGATGCCTGGCAGCGCGGCGGCGGCCAGCATGGCGTAGCGCGCCTGACTGGAGGGGTGGATGCGCCAGGCCGCGACGCTCAGCAGCCGGGAGAGGACAGGGTTGCCGTCGCCCAGAGTCTCGCTCTGGTTGATCAGCTGTTCGAGAACCGCGACGTCACGAATGATCCGCTGGTGTCCCGCCTGCTGGCTGGCGCGGATTGCCAGGACTGTGACCGCTGCAAGGCCGATGACCAGGGCCATCAGAAACGCGATGAACGGCCTGCCGCCGGCGGGCGTTCTCGGCGCTGAACGCGGTTGCTGGCGTGCAGGAAGTCACGTTCCGACTGCTGAGCGGCGGGTAGCGGGCGGGGTCGGCGCCGATCCGGGCGGCGGTTTCGTTGGCGGCATCGAGCAGGCTGCCGCTGTAAAGGTAGGAGGGATCGCGGGAGTGGCGGTCCATTCGGCTGGCGTGTTGTGCAGCCGGGTGCGGACGATCCGGTCGGCGTGGGTTTCGGCGAGCCAGGTGTCGCGCAGCAGCGGCCAGGCGGTCAGCAGCGCCTCGTGGCTGATTTCCACGCTGTCGGCAGCCAGGGTGAGCAGCCGTTCGGCGGCGAAGGCTTCCAGTACTGCCTCCACGTCCTGCGGCCTCGGTGGCGCTCTTGCCCTCGGTCAGTTCGGCCCGGGTCGCGCGGTCGGCGCTGTCTACGCCGTCGCTGCTGGTGGCGGTCAGCCGGATGAACACCTGCCGGGCGGCGGCCTGCTGGCCGGGCGTCAGACGGTCGTAGGCGCGTTGCGCGCTGGCGGCGACGGCCCCTTCGATGCCGCCGGTTCGCTCGTAGTCGGCCAGGGTGAGAGCGTCCCCGGTCCGCGACCGCCAGGCCTGGTCAAGGGCGTGCGACAGCAACGGCAGCACGCCCGCGCCGGCAGACCCCGGCTGACCGGCGCGACGCTCGCTCAGCAGGATCGTCGACCAGGTCGTCCTCGACGCGAGAGCCCGCCTTGCTTGGCCGGCTCGGTGATGGCCATCCGCAGCTGCCGCTCGGTCATCGACGTGACCAGGTAGCGGTCCTGGACCGCCTCGGCCAGCTGCGGGTAGTCCGCGCAGCGGGCCTCAAAATCAGCTCGCACGCCCAGCACCACCAGCGCCGCGGCTGTCTGTCGGGCCCGTGCCGCGCGCTCGCGGCCGCGTGCAGGGCGGTGATGAACGCCCGCCGTTGCCCCTCATCGGTGCACTGGGTGAACAACTGCTCGAACTGGTCCACCACCAGCAACAGCCGCTGCCCACGGCGGCTGGCTGAGTCCGCCGCCGGGCTCCGGGATCCTCGCCGGCCCATGGGGCCGGACCAGCGCGGCCTGGCGCGCGGTAAGCGCGAACCCGGCCGGATCGGCGTCCAGTCCCCGCCGCACCGCGGCCGCGTCCGTCCCTGCCAGCAAGGCCACCCGCAGCGCCAGCTCGTCCAGCGGCGCGCGGGCCGGGCGTGAACACCAGGCACGGCCAGAGCGCCGCACCCGGCTGCGGACGCCAGCCCCGCCTCGCGGATCCGCGGCAGCACGCCCGCCCGCAGCAGCGACGACTTGCCCGCGCCCGATACGCCCGACACCACCAGCAGCCCCGTCGCCATCCAAATGCCGCGACATCCGCTCCAGCACCTGCGTGGTGGCCGCCTCGCGGCCGAAGAAGAACGCCGCGTCCTGCGTCCTCGAACGCGCTCAGCCCGCGGTACGGCGAATCGATCACCGCCCCCACCAGCCGCGCAAGCTCGGCCTCGCCCCCGGTAACACTGACCCTTCCGGCGAGCAGAGACCGTGCCGCAGCAGCCAGGCTTCCTGCCTCGGCCGCCGTACCCTGCCCGCGCGCCACCGCAACGAACAGCTCGCGCGCCGGTCCGGCCAGCCCGAGCGCTTCGGCCAGCAGTAACGCAGTGCCCTTGCGGGCGGTGCGGCTAATCCCGCGCTCGAGATCACTTATCGACCGCGGGCTCACCTTCGCCGCCTTCGCCAACTCCTCCTGCGTCAGCTGGGCCCTGCTTCGCAACTGCCGCAGAAGTGGACCGAAACTGAGTCCGGGATGTTCCGACACGGCTACAACGCCCCCTCGACGCCCGCAGCGCGCTGCCCGATCGCCACCGCCGGAATGGCGGGAAAGGCGTCCCATCTAAGACTACGCGGACTCGCTCTAGGGCGCTATTGGCCCAATCTGGGGAAACCAAGCAATCTGCATCACTGCGCGCCCGATGGCAAACGTGCTCCGCCCCGCCGCCATATTAGATCACCGCCAGTCACGCCCATGATCCCGGCATCAGACGCTCATCGCGGCACTTGCAGCCGGATCTGCTCCGCATCAACTCGCCGGTGGCCGGCTTCGCAGACCAGCGACGCTGTCAGGGAGGCGAAAGGTGGCATTCGCGCGTGATCCAACCGAACACCGCCCAGCGGACCGCAGGCGACGCGGACATAGACGCCACGTGACGTGCCGACAACGACACGTCCGAGGCCCCGTCGAAGACCCAGCTGGCAGAGCTAATGCCGGTAATCACCACTACCGCCGCCTTGTTGGACAAGCGCCTCCATCCGCAATCCTGTGGGCAAGCCGTGGGCCAATCGTGCGCTAACCACATGGTCCCTGCCGCGGCCTCGCGGCCATAGTCAGAACCAGCAGAAGATTTGTTTACGGGGAGGCCCGCATGCTGAACTTGCAACTCTTGGCCGACGAGATGAACCGGCAGCGGCTCGCCGACGCAGAACAGCTCCGGCCCCGCCGTCAGCTGGTCACGCTCCGCCGCGCAGCTCGACGCCGACGCCGGACCGTTCAAGCAGTGCGCAAGGCGTTCCAGCTGCGCGCATGACACAAGCGCCACCCGGCCGCCAACCGCACGAGAACACCGGGCCGACAGCGGCCAGGCCAGACGGCCTCCTGGCGCCCTCTCACCCCTTGCGGAGGGCGCCAGGACCCACGGCGAACTGGCGACCGCGCGGCAAAGCAATAAGCAGCCCGAACAGCAGGATCCCGCCATGATCCCGCCACGCCCACCGGCGTCCAGGACCGGCTGCGCAGGTTCACCCCGAGCTGCTAAGACTCGCGGATCCAGCGGCCAGAGCGAGCGTGCCGACCAGGCTGGCCCGCCAGATCAGCATTGCTGCGGACTCGAGATCTCCGGTGATCCGGTGTCAGCGATCACGGAATTGAGCAGTGAGGGGCGTGCTGCGATCACGTAATTGACCACCCCGATCACGTTATTGACCATGGTCAGGACGTGCGTGTCGGGGTGGACCTGGTCATCGGGAAGTCAGGATGATTCCCCCGTCGAAGGGACGGGGGTCCGGTGGCGAGGAGGACGTTCGACGTGATCGATATCTGCGAGATCTTCACGCACTGGCATGCGGGCCGGTCGAAGAACGAGATCGCCGGCAGCCTGGGGCTGTCGCGGAACACTGTCCGCAAGTACCTGGCGGCGGCGGAAGCTGCTGGCATGGCGCCGGACGGCCCGGCGGTCAGCCAGCAGGAGTGGGCGGCTAATCAAGTAGGTTAGCCGCGTGTTCGTAGCGCGGATGATCTGTTCTGTGGCGCAAGATTCGGGACCAGGCTGGGATGGGGCAGCGCGGTGAGTTCCCGATCCGGCTGCCGGTGGCGCGGTGGATCTCGGCGGCGGCGAACGCCCGGGACGAGTGCTCTTCTTCCTTGGCGAGGTTCCGGCGCCTGCCGGTGGCAGGGTTCTTGGCCCTGGTCTTGGCGGCCGCCGAGTGCGCGGGCGAGTGCTATCCGATGCGGTTGGCATCGTGCACCTCCTGGTCGGCTCGGACATCGGCCGTGGTGCACCCGGCCGCACAGCCGGCCACGCGCAGCCAAGCAACACCCCGGTTCGGACGGCGTGCCGGTCGACCGGGCTTGCTGCAGATCGCCGGTTCCGGCTGGCGCGTGACCGGAACACGGCCTTACTCTTGCTCTGTGAACCGGCCCGTGGTGCGCGCGCACCACAATCCGGCCGCCGACGCAATGCTCAGGTTCAGTCGGTTGTTTCCGGGGAGCAGGCTCAGGTTGCGCAAGCCGACCGACCTCGCCGTCATGACGGCTATCACGCTGCTGTTGCTGACCTTGCTAGATCACGTCGGCAACTGGCCGGACGGCACGGAACGGACCACCGTTCTCCTCGCCTGCCGGGTGGGGTTCGCGCTGTCCATAGTCGTCGGGCTGTTCACGGTCGCGCTGCCGCCCGAGCCGCGGGAGAGGACTGGCGACCACAGCGCCAGCCGGAGCGAGACAGTCGGCCTGGCCGCCTGGCTAACCGGCGTCCGGCTCGCGGGCGGCCCGGCTACTGAAGCTCACGATCAGGTCGGCGGCGATCCTGACGGCGGCCACTCCGGCGGTCGCCGACCTGAAGCACCGGGCGATAAGGTGCTGGCTTTCCGGCGTAGGGCCCGTACGCGCCCGGCCGCCGCGAAGCAGCAGCCAGGATCGGGGGAGGCCGGCGATGGCCTGGTCTAAGGAAAAGCCACAGACGGTCACGGTGACGCCGGTCGTCCCGAAGTTGCCGCCGGCCCAGACCACCGCCGACGAGACCATGCGGACGGCCGAGATTGTCCTCGGCTACATCCTGCGGGCCGGTCATTGGGGCATGGCCATCATCACGTCCGGTATCGGCTTTGCGACTGTGGCGATGGTGACCCGTCTGGACGCGCTCACCGAGCGGGCGATGAGCGGCCCTGAATTCGGTGCCACGCTGGCCTTTTCCGCGGTGCTCGTGGTAGTCGGCGCGTGCATTCACGTCAGCGAGCTTCGCCATCGTTGGGTCGATCCCTACGAGGTTTCTGCGGACCAGCCCGCGACGGCGACGCTGCACGGGCAGTCAGGCCCGGATGACCAGTCAGGTCCGCACGGCGACGCGCACGACGCCAAGAACGAAGCCGCCCTGCCCGCCGCTACGATGAAAGCGGTCGATGAAGCGCTGCGGGCAGCGGGCCGGGCAGCGGAGGTCACGGGCCCCGAGCCAGCCGCTCACTCAGGTAACTAAGGCTGACGAGCCGCGCCGTGGGCGGGCTTCGGCCAGGCTCTCGCTGCCGCATGAAAGTGATCTCAGTCAGAAGAGCGCCCCGCCCTCCGCCGGCTGGTGCGATCAGGATTTGTCGTGGCTTGCCGTATGCGCGGCCGGATCCCGGCCAGCGTGGTGGAGCACTACCGGGCGGCCGACGTCAAAGGACGGCGAGCACACGGACGCAGTCACAGCATGAGCACGCTTCAGATATTGACCACGTAACGTGCCCGGGTTCCGTAACGGTCGAAGCCGCATGACGCCGATTCCGTACTGGCGACTTTTGGCGCAACCGAACTGCCAAAGCGGGCTGATCCCAATTCTGTGGTGGCACTTGGCGGCCAAGCGGCGCGAGGTAGTCAAAGGGTCTGGCCGATGGCGGTGTGAATTGCATTACGCGCCGCCATCTAGCCTCCTGATCCCCGCTGGCCTTGGCTGCCTCTTTGCTCGAGCCCTGCTCTCGAGAGGCAGCCTGGTCCGTCAGGCGTCGGGATACCGATCAGCGCCAGCTTTCTCTCAGCCGAATAAATGCTCCGTCGCGCTCGAACATATCTGGGTAGTTGCCGGTACGCGCGTGAATCTGCTGCGGCTCTATCGGCCTGCCGTCACGCATCCTGTAGAGGCCACGGCGGTTGATCTCCGTGGCCAGGTCCACAGGCCGCATCTTGAACTGCGGCGCCGTCCGGAGCACCTCGGCCATCGCGCCGTGCGCACTGAGGCGCGACGACTCCCGCGCCGGCGGTTGCTCAGCGGACGACTCGAGCAGCCACTCTTGTGCGGCAAGGCGCCGCTCGATCTCGGCGATCTCGACCTGCAGATCTTCAAGCTGACGCCGATCGCGGTCGGTCCTAGAGCGCAACTCCTGCGCGTGGCGAGATGCGACGTCTGTGAGCTCATGATCGAGGGACACGGGACCTCCGAAGTGTTGGGTGCGACAGTGCGAATGTCGCATAGTCGCACTAGGTCCGTCAAGGGAACTTCGTTCCTAGAGCCCCTGTCAGGGTTGTGCTGCCCAAACCGGTCCTTCCTCTAGTTGCCCGTTCAGTTACGGGGCCCGCGGGGGGCTGCCGGCGCCTACCGGTAACCCCCGGGCATTCATCCAGGACCAATTCGCATACCGGTTCCTGACCTTCCCCGACGGCAAGCACGCCCTCGCCCTCGAGCGCAGGGGGCCCGGCGGCGTGTCGAGAGGTTGTGAGGCTGCGCGCGTCGGGTGCCAAGCATCGTGCGAGCCAGGTCAGCATGACTCAACCCGGGCTGAGCGGGGATGTCGTGCAGCGCATCGAGGCGGGCTGATCTTCCCAGGCCGCAATGCATTCCTCCAGGTGAATCTGGCCAGAACTGCGGATCCCGGCGTGCGGGCCGCGACAGCCCTTCCAGGTTCCAAACCTCGAGGTGGAGGACTTTGACGCGACCTGCTCGGGAAGGCGGGTCGTCTGTCATTGCTGACCGTTAAACGCAGGAATACCATGCGTACTATGCGGTCGCCGGAAAGTATACGATTCGGAGGCTCGTTGCGCGCCGCCAGAGCATTGCCGATTGCCGCCGCGGTCACGACCGTATTTATCGCGTCATGTTCTTCCAGCAGTAATCCTCGGCAGCATTCTCCCGCTCCAACGCTCGCGCCCGCTCAGCAGGCCAGGCTCCAGCGTGGTATCACGGCGCGATCGCTGCATGCTGAGTCGGTCGTGATGGCGCCGCAGGTCCGGGCCGCCTTCATGCAGAAGGCGCGCCCGCTGCTTCCGGCCGGGTCGCGGCTGGTGATCAGCAAGTCGTCGTTCCGCCAGGTGACCACCCAGACAGCGACCGTAGACGCGGCTGTCACGGGGCCCATGCCTGGTCGCTGGCAGTTGCTGCTAGTGCGGCAGGACAGCCAGTGGCTGCTGATCGGGACGCGGAGGCTGTCATGAGACCGATCTGGGGATGGCGCGCGGCTATGACCGTCCCGCTGTCGGCCGCGCTGTGCGTGGCGTGGCCGCCGGTCCAGGGGAACGCGCGGGAGGCGTCGAGGTCGGCGCAGGCGAGCTGCCCGGCGGCGGCAGGGCTGGGCATGCAGGTGCCGGTGCTGCTGGTCCACGGATTCATCCAGGGACCGGATGCCTGGTCCAGCGGGGGCACGAGCTCAATGTTCGCCGCGATCAAGACGATCAGCGGCGTCAAGGTCGTGCCGCCGTTCGACTACTTCCGCTGGAACACCAGCTGGGTGACCAACTCCCATATCGGCCCGGCCCTGGCGAGCGAGATCCGCTGCCTTGCCGACAGGTCGAAGCAGCTTGGCGGCCCGGGCAAGGTCATCCTCGTCGGCTACTCGATGGGCGGCCTGGCGATCCGCTGCGCCCTCGACCCGCGCTGCACAGGGAACGCCGCCGATAAGTCCCAGGTCGGCCTCGTCGTGACCCTCGGGACGCCAAATACCGGAAGCCTGCTGCTCCATGCTCCGGCCAAGCCGAGCAAGGTTCACGTCAAGCAAAACGGCGGCCTGTCGACACCAATTGGCTGGCTCGCGGCGATGATGGCCAGCGTCTGCAACGCACAGAATGCCTGCCGGGACATTTTCGGCGCTCCGGCCAGCGACGCAGCACGGGCGATGGCCACGGGATCCCGAGCAACTGAAGGACCTTACGCCAATCCCTGACGAAGTTCCCGTCTACGCGCTCGCGGGCCAGACCATCGTCACCGACACCATATTCGGCGTACCCCTGCAGTCATGGGATATCGGTGACGGGGTCGTGCTCGAGAAGTCTGCCCTGGCTGAGGCACCGGCCCAGGGCGCGCAAAGGGGACCACACACCGGACCTGGAGCCGGGCAACAGACCATCCCCTGCGGCAGCATCCAGCTCACCCAGCTCGACCTATTCCACGACCCCAGCCTCGTCCCCCAGATCTCCAAGATCGACACGACCTGCAGCCATTTCACCGAGATCACCGACCCAGGCTGGCAGGCTGACGTCGTCTCCGCGATCAAGGCCGCTGCGGGCGCGATGGTGATCGCCCCATGCACGGCAGCAGCGCTCACCAGCGCAATCAGCGGGGGCTCGCAGGCGCACCTGGTGCCCGGCTGGAGTGTCTCCGGCTACGCATGCGACAGTGGCTACGCCCTGGCTAACATCAACGTTCCACACGGCCTGAGCCTCGTCGCGGTCCTGAAACAGCAAGGAACGTCATGGACGGTGATCTACGGCCCCACCGAAGGGCTGTGCATCGAGCCGATCGACCTGCAGTTCTGCCCCAACCATCAACTTCCCCTGCCGAAATCTGTCCTGCAGATCCTCACCGCTCAGCTTCGATCACAGATCGCCAGCACGCCCGCGTTCTACGTCAGCACCGGATACGACCCCGGGACGCTGTACAGCTACCCGGGCTACCCAACGTTGATCGGGCTTAACAACGTGGACTCCATCTCCGGCCTCACCTGGGACGTCAGCGCCACCGGCGCGACTGGCACTGGAACAATGAACCTGAACAACTGCAAACCCGACTGCGCCAGCGGCTCAGGCACTCAGTACCCAGTACACATACTCCTGTCAGGCCCGCAGCTTTGCCGCGTGAAAGTATTCGACCCGTCCAGCAGCACCTTCACCCGCGTCAGTGCATACGTCTTCGGCAAGGCGACCGTCGTCAGCCTCAGTGGCAAGCCGCCCGCATCTTACGTCGGCAGTTCCGTCTTCTCAGTAACTTGCGGATAGGGCAATCGACTGTTCTTTGTGCCCTCGCCACAGGGCGCTCGGCGCCGGTCAGCTAAATACAGGTGACGACCAGGCTAGCTTCGGCCAGCGTGTGGCGACTAAGAGCCATGCGGTGCTGGGTGCCCGCCACCGCGGCCAAGCCTCCGCCGCCCGAATCCGTGGCAGGACCAGTTTGTACGGGGCTTTAATTTCAAAGGTGTAACTCCTGGCGCGCTCAAGCGAGCTAGTCAAGCCCCAAGTGGAATCGCGCTGCCCTCGGCCGATGAATCCAGCATCGCCGAAGTCATTCATCATGTACGCCATAAGAGATGGCCAGTCAGAGAATTCGGCAGTCGCGCAGATTATCTGTTCTGTGCCAGTACTGGATTGAAACGTTCAGCAGCGCGGCAGGTGCCCGTACCAGGCTTGCGCCGTCTTCAAAGGCGGTCAGGATGGCGGGGAGGTCTTCGCCGGGCCAGGAGCGGGCCCAGCCTCGGAATCTTTCGCCAGTGGCCCGGGCAGGGCAGGCCGGTTGTGCGCAGCTTGTTCCGCGTGCGCGCTCAGTTCGCGCGCACGCGTCAGACGAACTCCACCTCGACCACCGCGTTGGCGACGGTGCCCATCAAGCTCACGTGCGTTGGGCCGCCGCCGGGAGGCGGGTTCAGCGAGTTCTGCATCGTTCTGCCTGGCACGGTCTTCGAGACGAGGGGCTGGCTGGGCTGGTCGTTGCCGATCATGCGCCAGGCTGACGGATGGACCACCGCGCCGAAATTGCCCTCGGTGTCGGCCACGGCGGAGCCGCTGGTCGACACGTACACGTCGCCTGCCGACTCGTTGGTGACGATGATGCGCTTGTAATGCCGGGGCGCGGTGACGGTGTAGGCCGCGCCTGCCCTGGCGAGGGTCAGCGTCTGGTTGTACTGCGACTGGCTCATCTGTTCCGCCCGTTCTTGGTGACGGCGTTTTGGAGGCCTTGACCGGGAGCGCAGCTCCTGCTGCCCCGAAAATGAGCTGGGAAACCAGCGAAGGCGGCCGGCAATGCGGCGGTTGACGATTTGCCTTGACGGGATCTGCATGCGGGTGGGGGGTCGGCTGGCGGCCAGGCCACCTGCCAGACCCCGGTGGTGATCCGCAGCCTGCAGACGGCCTGGACGAACACCGAATGCAATCGGCGACCGCGAAGTCTGCGGCTCCAGGAGGCGCAAAGCGCCGAATCGGTGTCCCTATGAGATCGGTAGCTATTCCGTTTCAGCACGGGGAACGAGCAGCGGGACGGTGACGTGAAGGGCGAGAACTTCCTCGACGTCGCCAACCACCCCACCATGACCTACCGGACCACCGCGATCCGCCAAGACGGCGAGGTCATCATCGCCGACGGCGAGCTGACCATCAAGGGCATCACCCGCCCGATGGAGCTGGCCGTCGAGGTGAACGGCTTCGGCCCGGACCCTTACGGCGGCACCCGGGCCGGCCTGTCGGCCACCGGCGAGATCAACCGCACCGACTGGGGCATCACTGCCAACATGGCGGTTCGCCGGATGGGAGGACCGGTGAGCGGGGCGGACTGGTCCGGTGCCAGCAATCTGCGTGATCTGGGTGGCCGGGAGATGCGCGGCGGCGGGCTCACCGCCAGCGGTCGGGTGTTCCGGTCCGCCGCGCCGGAGTTCATGACCGGCGAGGGGTGGCGGAAGGCGAAGGCAGCAGTGTTGCGGACGGTGATCGACCTGCGCAACGCCCCGAGCAAGATCAAACCGCCGGACACCATGATCAACTGCTTAGCGAAAGACCAGGGCTAGTAGCAGCCTGGCCGCCGGCCGCGGTAGCTCCGGCTTGGTCGGCCCACCGCTGGAACAGGTCGGCGTACATCCCGGCCTGTAGCCGCATTTATTCACCGATTATGAGAATTCTCTCATGACCACCGGAGCGGTTCCTGCGATCGGCTCTGGCACTGCCAGGGCTGACGGCGCCCTGCCCGCGGATTGGCCGGAAGGGTCTTCATGAGAGTTCTCTCATGGTGCTGGTAGCTGCTCGGGCGCATGGGCAGGCAGGTAGGGCCGGGGCCCTTCCGAGACCCTCAGGGGGGACGGAGGGGCTCCGGTCTCGTTTGCTGCTGGCTTTGGTCTGAGCTGGCATCCAGGTCAGCCCAGTCTCTTCCGGTAGGTCAGCTGGGCATGTCGTGTCCCGATGTATCACCGACGCCATCGCCGCGGCCTGCTTTCCGGTGGAGTTATTCTGCCGCGCATCAGGCCCCGGCTTCTTCAACGGCGTCCTGGCTGCGGTTTACACGGCATATTCCCGGGGTAGCCAATCTGCTCCCCGAGAGAGGTCGGTCGCCTCGATGGTGTGGAAGCCGTTGGCTACCTACCGCCGCAGCGCGGGTGCAGCAGCGCGCACTGGCGGTCCGCATCTGGCCACCGCCGTGTGGCCACAGAGCGATTTGCGCGGCGAGCGCGCGACCCACAGCATATCTGCACCGGCCGGTCGTACCCGTGTGTTGCCGCACGACGACAGGCCGTCGGACCGGCGCAGGCTGTACGGGCGCTTGGCGGCCCTGTTCTTTGCCGGCGCGGGCGTCGTGGGCCTGGTGACGCTTCCGCTTCCCGCGCCTGGTTCGAATGCGCCGGCGACGGCGGCCGTCTCCGCGGTGGCGCTGGCTTTGGGTATTGCCATCTGGTTTGCGCCGTGGGAGAGATGGCCGCGGCGGGCCAGCCTGGTGATCGTGCCGCCTGCGTTCGCGCTGATCGCCGTGGGGAACACCTTCGGCGGGCAGGATGTGCACACCTATGGCGTCTTCTTTGTGGTCGCCTTCGTGTGGATCGGGATGGCTCACCCGCCGCGCACGTCGGCCGCGATGGCGCCGGCGGCGGCAGCGGCCTATGTTCTGCCGCTGTTCTTCCTGCCCGGCAGCGTCGGCGCCGGGCTGGCCTCGGCGGCGATCGCCATTCCGGTCTGCGTCCTGGTGGGGGAAGGAATCGCCTGGGGCGTGGGCAGGCTGGAGCAGATCGAGCTGGCTTTGGCACGGGAACGCGACCGGGCCGAGCAGCTTCGCGAGCTGGACGAGATGAAGGACCGGTTCTTGTCGGCGGTGTCTCACGAGCTGCGGACCCCGATCACTATCTGCCGGGGCCATCTGGAGGTGCTCGGTGAGGGGGCCGATGAGCGGGAGGTGCGCGCGGTCAAGGCCATGTGCGTGAGCGAGCTGGCCCTGATGGGCCGGCTGGTGGAGGACCTGACCACTCTGGCCTGGGCGGACGGCCGGCCAATGCTCAGATGGGAGGCGGTGCCCCTGGACAGTTTCTTGCGTGAGATCACGGCCAAAGCACGAAGCCATCTTGGGGGACCGGGTGCAGGTAGCGCCCGGCATAGGCGGCGCGACGCTGCGCGCGGACCCCCAGAGGCTGACCCAGGCCATCGTGAACTTGCTGCAGAATGCCGCCGACCACGCCAAAGGGGACAGCCCGGTATGCCTTCGGGTGCAGGCCGGGCCGGCGAACTGGCGTTTCGAGGTGGCCGACGAGGGAGGGGGACTGCCGCCCGGCGAGGAAGAGGTGGTCTTCGAGCCGTCTCGCACCGGGTCATCGCGAGGAGGGATGGGATTGGGGCTGTCCATCGTCCGCGGGATCGCCAGGGCCCATGGCGGTGAGGCCGGAGCCGTCAACCGGCCCGGGCACGGCGTCACGTTCTGGATCAGGATTCCGCGGTGAAGCTTCTGGTCGTTGAGGACGAAGAGCGCGTCGCGTCGTTCCTGCACAAAGGGCTCCGTGCGCACGGCTACGACGTCGAGTGGGCGCAGAACGGCCAGGACGCGCTACGGCGCCTCACGGACCCCGGCATCTCGCTCGTGATCTTGGATCTCGGGCTGCCCGACCTGGACGGCCTTGACGTGCTTGCAGGCTTGCGGGATGCCGGATCGGCGGTTCCGGTCCTGGTACTCAGCGCCCGGGGGCGAGTAGATGACCGCGTCACAGGGCTCAATCTCGGCGCCGATGACTACCTGGGGAAACCCTTCGCCTTCGAGGAACTGCTGGCCCGCGTGCGGGCCCAACTGCGGCCACGCGCCGCCGGGTCGCCAGGCGTGCTGCAAGCCGGCCGCATCAGCATCGACCCGCTGCGGCGCGAGGTCACCATCGATGGGCGGGCGGTAAGCCTGTCGGCCCGCGAGTTCGCCCTGCTGAAAGCCTTCGCCGGCCACCCCGGCCAGGTCCTGTCCCGCCAGGAACTGCTGTCCATGGCCTGGGGCATGGACTTCGATCCCCATACCAACCTCGTGGACGTGTACGTAGGCTACCTGCGCCGCAAGCTCGGCGAACCCGTCATCGAGACCATCCGCAGGGCAGGGTACCGCCTGCCGGGATCGCCGAGCAGTTCGAAGGGCACAGGTCTGAGCGGGACCGGGCCGGCTGTCACGCTTCCCGCACGGCCGGTTCCGTATCGTGCTGACCGCAGGAGGGAGGATTCTCCGTGAAGAAGGTGATTGCATCAGCACGCTGCTTGTAACGGAGCCGCAATGCCGGTTGTAGCCTTAATTGCGTGGGTCGCCGCCGCCCTCAGAGCCGCGGTCAGCGATCTTCGGCGATGGCCTGCGTAGCGCCCAGGACGGCGCGCAAGACATTCTCGGCGGCATCGACCTCCGCGCGCGCGGTGACCGCGTTGGTGTGCGCCCGGTCGAGGTAGCCGAGGCTGATGCAGTCGTACGCTACCTGGGCGTCGTGCGCTGCCTGCTCTAGCTGCCGAGCGGCTTCGCCCAGGTCAATGCCGCCATGGACCGGTTCTGAGATAGACATCGCGCCTCATCCTCCGGCGGTGAGCTACCCGGAAGAACCGGCGCTATGCCGGCACCGTCGTCCCCTGCTGCGCCGAGGCGCCGGGCGCAGCCGAATATGTCGCGCCGTGGTGAGCCGGAGCGCCAGCGCAAACGCCGGGGTGGCCGGTGGCCGGCTGCAGCGGGAAGGTGGCGTCGGTGACCGGGCTCCCCCGCACTGGGTGGTGTCCTGGCACCGCCCAGCGCGCGGGCGGCAGTTACCGGCCTGCGGTAGTGACATCCGGGCGGCCAGTGCGCGACAGTCAGGTAAACGAAATCGTGGGGCTCGAGGAGAGGAGCGGCAGATGGTACCTATCCGCGGCCGCTGGCACGACGCGGGCGTTCTCGGGGTTCCGCCCGGGACACCCGGCAAGCAAGCCGCTGCCGCCTTCGCCCTGTACGGTCTGCGGCTGCAGAGCGAGGGGATCTCCCCAGGGCCGGTCGAGGCGACGCTGACCATCGCCGACCAGCACGGTCACCTGGTGGGCCAACTCGACCTGGACGCCCGCGACGCTCAGTGGATGGTCGAGGCGATCAGCTGGATGCTTAACCGTGATTACGGGCGGTGGACGGATCAGGATATCGACCGCATGCTGGCCGAATACCGGCCAGCGCATCCGGCCAGGCACGCGCGGCAATCACCCACGCCGGCGTAGGCGATTGCGCCGCAGTGACCAAAGCCCCGCGGTGTCATTCGCGGACGCCGGCAGCGGTACGGCCATTCACCCGACCCGATTGCCCTGGGCCGACCAAATACGGGCGATCATCGAGATGCGGCCCGTGCCCGCTCCGGCGCGACAGCACGCCGGGAGCGGGGCGGGAGTGCTAGCGAAGTCACGGGATCGCCGTTTCTTCCGATCTAATGGCGAACCTGCCAAGATGGAGCATGTTTCCCAATGATCATGCAGGTCAATGGGCGGAGAGGCGGACCGGTGGCCGATCCGACACAACCCCGTCAGGCACCTGAAGCTGGTGCCGGCAGCGGCGAGACCACGCGGACGTTCCTGGGTGGGGAAGGAGCGACCCGACCGGGGCCCGGCAGGCCAGCGAAGCCGCCAGCCGGGCCGCCAATCGAAGCGAGTCGGCCCAGGCCGCCAGCCGGAATCGTCAGGTCCGGTCCCGGCGTTCCGGCACCCGAGGCAGGCGACAAGGCCAGCCGGGCAGAGCAGATCTGGCGGGGCGGTCTGCCCCCAGGCCAGCGCCGCCGCCCGAAGCTGCGGCGGCTGCTCGGCCCGGCGTTCACCGTGGTCCTGCTGGCGGCCAGCGGGGTGGTGCTGTATCAGCGCTTCCACCACGCGCCGCCGGTGCAGGTGACCGGCGTGACGATCGCACAGCGGACGCGAATCGCCTGCGGCGTTGACGTGACCGGGCGGATCACCACCAACGGTGTAGCTGGAACTGTTTCCTATCAGTGGCTCGTCCAGCCAGGCCGACGCCAGTCCCGGCCGAAGACCGTGTCGATTGTCTCTGGCCAGCATGTCGCGCAGGTGACCTTGATCCTCCCGCTAACCGGCCACGGCCGAGCGTCGGAGCTAGTCACACTGCTGGTGCTCGCACCCGATCCGAAGACGGTGTCGGCCAACGTGGCCGTCAGGTGCTGACGGCGCAGGCATACCGGTAAGCCCGGGCGTCAGTCGCGCAACTGCGCGACGCCCGGTCTCGCAGCCCGATGCAGAGGGCAAGGGGGGAGAGGTCATGGCGGAGTGGAGCGTTCCAGGCTATACCGCGCTCAGGCAACTGGGCGCGGGCGGATTCGGCGAGGTGCTGCTGGCAAGGCATGACGCCACGGGCACGATGGTGGCCATCAAATATCTGCATCACAGCCTGCTGGCAGACCGTGGGTTCGCTGACATGTTCCGCCGGGAGGCGGACGTGCTTGCCTCCCTGAACGACCCGAACATCGTGCGGCTCTACGAGTATGTCGAATCGCCGGCCGGCGCGGCCATCGTGATGGAACTGGTCGACGGCGTCTCGGTGAGCGACATCCTGACCCGTGCGGGCAGCACCACGGCGGAGGCCGCTCTGGTGGTCCTGCAGGGCTCACTGCTCGGTCTCGGCGCTGCGCATCGGCGCGGCATCGTGCACCGCGACTACAAGCCGGCGAACGTGCTCGTTAACGGCGACGGCGTCAGCAAGCTGACCGATTTCGGCATCGCGGTTCGTGCGGGTGACCACCCGGTTCCCGCGGGCACCCTGCTCTACGCCGCGCCCGAGCAGCTCGCGGGAGCCCCGGCTAGCCCGGCGAGCGATGTCTACTCAGCGACGGTCACCTTCTACGAATGCCTGACCGGCCACCCGCCCTTCACCGGAGAAGCCGTTCAGCTGCTCTACAAACACAGCACGGAGCCGGTTCCGCTCGAACCAGTGCCCGAGCCGCTGCGGCCGCTGGTGTCGGCGGGGATGGCCAAGGATCCCCAGAGCCGGCCAGCGGACGCGGCCAGCTTCGTCGCCAGCCTTCAAGCCGTCGCTTCGGGCAGTTACGGCCAGGACTGGGCCGACCGCGGCCGGTCGCACCTGGGCGAAGCGGCACTGCTGCTGGCGGCACTCTGGCCGTCGGCCGCGACGCCCGCGGCCAACAGCCTCACCGTCCACCGGCTATCCCCGCTGCGCCGAGTGACCTCCCGGGTGGGCACAGTCAAGGCGGCCATCGCGATCGGCGTCGCCGCAGTGGTTGCGGCCGGCGGCGCGGCGGTGGCCAGCGGGCTGGTATCCCTGCCCAGGGGGCACCCCCCAGGTCCGCACCGGACGAAGGTGGCGGCCGCGCACCACATCCGGCCGGGGCACATCATCTTCCTGACCAGGGCGGCCGGCGCCGGTCACCTGTTCTGGCGGATCCACGAGATCAGCCCCAAGGGCGCAGGCGCG
Organism: uncultured Actinomycetota bacterium; assembly: GCA_963720595.1. Lineage (GTDB taxonomy): Bacteria > Actinomycetota > Actinomycetes > Streptosporangiales > Streptosporangiaceae > Chersky-822. The sequence continues at coordinate 1,795,527 of CAVRFY010000003.1, forward strand.
AGCCTGCTGCCCATCGGTGATGCACTTTGCTGCAGCACCCCGGCGCTGTCGCCGGACGGCACCGAGCTGGTGTTCACCGGTGAGGGCAGGCTTGACGTCACCGACCTGAGCGGTCGCCAGGCCAGCGGCCTGTGGAGCCGGTCCCACGTCGGCCTGACCACGCCGACCGGTGCCTTCCTCAACCCGACCTGGTCACCTTCTGGCAAGCAGATCGCCTTCATCTACTTGCCAGGAAATGGCCGGGCCCCGGAAATCGACGTGATCAATGCCGACGGGACCGGCCGGCACGCCGTCATCAAGAGCCGCGAGATAAGCATCAGCGGGGGTGTGGCCGCCTTGGCCTGGTCCCAGGATGGCACCCAGCTCGCCTTCGCCACGACCCTCACCAAGCCGCAAGCCTCGCCTGGCGGGATCCCGGCAGGAAACATCGCCGTCGTAGGGACGTCGGGAGGCCAGGCGCATACGATCCTCACCGGAGTGCTCGGAGGCGTGATTTCCCTTTCATGGGCGCCAGGCCCGCTGCCCCTGTTCAGCAACGGCCACCAGGCGGGCATCTGGGAGGCAAACGGCCATGGCGGCGCGAAGCCCGTCCTGCTGTGCGGCACGTGCCTGGACTTCCATGCTTCCTGGGCTCCCGACGGAGCCCATTTCGCCGCCGTGCGCGCAGGCAAGGGGGTGATAGTGGCCAGCATCGGCAAGGGTGTCCAGGCTACTTTCGGCCCAGCCGACGTCACCTACGTGCAGTGGGGCGGGGGCGGCATGTCTGTTCCGCCGAAGCCCGAGCCGTCGACGTCGCGCCCGCCGACGTCCGCGCCACCATCCCCGGCGGGATCGCTGACGCAGTTCAAGGTCTGCATCTCACCGGCTCTCACCTGTACCAGCGGCGGCGGTCCGGCCAGGATGAAAACGGAGCCCACTCAGATCGTCACCACCGCAGACGGCTCCGGTTACGTGAAGAACCTCACCTGGTCCGGCTGGGGGAGCGCACAAGCGGTCGGCGCCGGCGTGCTGGAGGTCGACGACTGCAACCCGAACTGCGCCCAAGGCACCTTCACCGGGTACCCGGCGACGATCACACTGACCGGCCTCACCCCATTCGGGAACGGCAAGCACGCCTACTCGGTGATGACCATCAGCGCCCCTTCCGCCCCATCGCCGCGGGAATCCTTCACCGCGGGACTGGTGCCATGACGTGCACCGCAAGGCAACCGGCCGACATCACCGCCACCAGTGTGGCCGCGACCGGCCACCTGGTGCCAGATGACCTTCGCGCCCGCTTTCTTGAGGCCCCAGAGACATCGAGGCACCCGCCGTTGACGAGGCGCCCGCGGGTGCGCGGGCCGCTGCCACGGGCTACCACAACCCGGCCGCGAGCCGGAGGCCCACGATCGTCGCGGGGTCTCCGGCTTGGGCTGGCCTCGTCAGGGCCGGGGATGCCCTCCGGCGCCCTGAACACCGGAGCCACCAGCCCACGGGCTCACCCGCCCTACTTTGTGAACTGGAAGTAGGCATAGTGCGTGGTTCCGTCGTTGAGGCTGACAAAGAGCGTGTAGCAGCCGGTGCCGGGCGCGGCCCAGTTGTATACATACTGGTTAGCCGTGCTGTCGTACCGAAGGGACGTTCCACCGGTGGCAGACGTCTCGCGAGCATCCGTAGGATCCGTCGAGAATGCGGAGCAAGCGGTCGACTTCTAGCTGATGTTGGACAGCGCGCTCAGCGTGCTGATGTAGCTCCCGGACGCGTCAAGCAGCTGCCACTTCACGGGATAAGTCTGCTTCGAGTTGCCGGTGTTCACCGTGGGTGGGTTGTTGATGGGGCGAGGAATCCCTTGAAGTTGTACAGCACACTCAGTGCGGTGCCTCCGCTGCTGGAGGCGTTGTTAGAGTCGCCGCTGTATCTCGCCGTGATGGTCTGGGTACCAACGGCGGAGGGGCTGTAGGCCACGGAGCAGCTCACCGTGCCGCCTTGGCCGCCGTGCAGGTGCTAGCAGCGAAGCTGCCGGAAGCTGTCCCATTGCTCCAGCCGACCGTCCCTGACGGGCCCACCCCGGCCACCACCGCGGTGCAGGTTGTCGTGCCATTCAGGATTACCGGGCTCAGTGAGCAACTCACCGAGGTGGAGGTGGGGGCCTTGCTGATCGTGTCGGTGACCGTTCCGGCGACGTCGTTCTAGTTGCCCGTGGAGTCGGTGAACTTCCAGGAGTCGTTGCTGTAGGTCCCGGCGGCGGTATGGGTGGTCGCGGACAAGTCCAGGCCGGACAGGGTCTCGCCGATGACGCCCTTGCACGAGCCGGTGGCTGTGTGGGCGCTGCCGTTGTAGGTGACGCTATAGGGCGTCACCGTGCAGATGGGATCGGCTTTGCTGATCGTATCGGTGACCGTGCCGCTCGTGTCGTTGTAGTTGCCCGTGGAGTCCTTGAAAGTCCAGTTATCGGCACGGGTCCCGGCGTTGGTGTGGATCGTCCCTGACAGGTCCAGGACGGGCGGGTTCACTTTGCTGACGCCCGGGCACGAGCCCGCGGCGGTGTGGGCGTTGCGTGCTGGACGCCCTGGGCGAGAAGCTCCCGGCCGTCGCCGCGCACCTGGACGCCGCCCGCGCCGACATCCTCGCGTTCACCGCCTTCCCCAAGGCGATCTGGCGCCAGATCTGGTCCAACAACCCGCAGGAACGGCTCAACCGGGAGATCCGCCGCCGCACCGACGTCGTCGGGATCTTCCCCGCCCGCGACGCCCTGATCCGGCTCGTCGGCGTCGGCCTGGCCGAGCAGCACGACGAATGGACCGAGATGCGCCGCTACATCTGCCTCGACATCCTCGCCCGTGCCGCTCCAGCCTGGCCGAGACCAGCCAGACCGAGGAGGTGACGCTGGCCGCCATTACCGCCTAAAGTCCGGAACGAGAATCACGCGGTGTCGTCTTCACACACCACGCCGCTGGACGTGACCGTTTCGGCCCCCGTGCTTCCCGCTCCTCACTACAATCCCCGTTGCCAACGAGGCAATCCGCCGACCCACACTACGATCGACTTGCGGCGTGTACGCTTACTGTCTTGGCGCATGTCCCCTTTAGGCATAGCATAGCCACGTTGGTAGCCTATCTAGGCATTCTCGCAGTTCTTCACAATTGGCGCAGGGGGTCGTCGCGTTGAAGCTGCTGGCTGCGTCACTAGCCTTTAGTGAATCGGTCGGACTACGTGCTGTATGGTCAGGCGAGCCCATAGAACCGGCCGACTTCGGATTTATCCGGTATGCGGTCCGATCCGTTGCTCCCGTCCGACCCGGTGCCGCCTGCGTACTGACAACCAGACCCATCTGGCATCCAGGGCTCCAGGATGACAGTTCTCGGAGTCGCCCGCACCGGAGCAACTCTCGGGCACATGCAACCAACGTAAGGGAGCCGACGGCGGTGAAGAGGGAAGATGGAGGAGATGGGCGACTACTACATCGACCTGGCATCTGACTACAAATGGCTGTTCCAGGATGATGTTATCGGGAGTGAAGGCACATTTGGTGCGACATCACCCGGTAACGAACGCCTGCTGGAAGCGGCACTTGAGGCCTTGCCATCTGACGCTGAGATTCTGGACTGCTCTTGCGGCATCGGGGCGGACGCTATGGCACTTGTTCGGCGAGGCTTTGCCGTGACTGCCTCCGATGGAAGTTCGAGCATGGTGGCTGAAGCCCGTCGAAGATCGAAGCAATTCGGCATCGAGTTGACTGTCCACCAGGCGCTCTGGCAAGATTTGCCCGAGCGAATTCCTGGCCCTTTCGACCTAGTCCTGTGTCTAGGCAATTCAATCGTTCATTCAGCGTCTCGATCAATGCTGGTTGAGAACCTCCGCTCCATGAAGCAAGTCCTCAGCCCCAGAGGTACATTGATAGTGGACACCAGAAATTGGGAATTGCTATACGAGTCCCGGCCGCGAATCGTTACAGCTCATAAGACGATAGAGCGCCAGGGTATCCAGTGCCTGTCGCTGTACATATGGACGATACCTAATGACTTCAGTGCATCCTGCCGCGCAGAGATCGTTCTACTCTTTGCGAGTAAAGAGTCGGCCATAAGGCATCACAGACACGTAATCGATTTCACGCCATTTCGGCACGCGGACTTGACCGATGCGATTCGGGAAGTGGGCTTGACCATCAGAGACGACTCCTATCACCATAATCGTCAGTTCTACGCAGTGGCGGCAACGGCTGGCTGATGACATTGCAGTTTGCGGCGATCGAATTCCAGGTCCGCCGGTGACCGGATGAGCCTCCTCTACCTCCTCCCCGGCGCCCTGCTTGGCGCGGTGGCAAGCTATTTGCTACCCGTAATTATCAGGTTGCCGAGATATATATGGAGGTTTTATGCCGAGGATACCGCAGCGGAAGGTAACTGGTACTCGTATCATTGCACCCGTAAAGATGGCGCCGCCCACATCCGATCAACGTTCTGGAAGATAAAGAAGAACTTCCATGGTGAGTTCACGGCGCGATGCTACGCGCATCCATCGAGTAGTCGGTCACATCTTCAAGGCAAGGGCACGGCTCTTCGGGAATTTGGATTCCTGGTCATTACTGCTAAGTCGAAGTCATATAATGGCCATTGGACGATCCGAATCCTTGACCCACTCGTACCCGAGGAGACGTTCTACCCGGGCTTGTGGCTAAGTTTTGATTTCGACCACAAGCTAATAGCGGGACCTATCATATTTTCGCAGAAGCCTATAGCTGAAGTTGACGCGCAATTTCTCCTTAGGTCTCAGATCTCTGTCTTGACCGTAGATCGGCAATTGCGTGTTGTCAGATCTCCTAAGGGAGCGTGGCCACCTGTTGGACGCAGTCAGCCATAGCCGAACGGTGTCGGCCATGCATGGCAGTGGATGCCACTCGCCAGTATGGGTAGCGTGGGAGCCGGGCCGTCCAGCGGATCGGAGGTGGCGATGGCGCAGCCCATGGGGGGCCGGCGTGGCCGCGTGCTGGGGAGAAGCCTGCTCACCTTGGCCAACGTGATCACCGCGGTGGCGCCTGTGGCCGCAGACTGGAATGACTCGCACATCTTTAATTAGCTCTGGCCCGCCCATGCACGTTTTCATGGTGTGACCGCGCTAGCGATGGTCGTCACGTTGTCGTCGGCGAACATCTGTTCTGTCTGGTCGGGCGACGGCGACCAGGCCACGGCCCGGTTCTTCGCTGCGGCGGTGCCGGTGGCTTACTGGGCGCCATTCTTCCTGGCACCCCTGGTTCCCGGCACAGCGGTTGATGATCCGCCGCACCCTGTTGGCCGAGTGTCAGGGGTGCCGGTGAGCCTGATCGGGGGCGGCGGCGACTACCGTGACGGGGGCCGGCGGCTGGTTCCTTGACCGCCGGTCTGCCCGCGTCCTCGCTGAGTCACCGGCCAGCCAGGCCCTCGAAGTCGCCCTGGGCGGGGGGCCGGGTCGCGATCTCCGTAATGCCCATTCGATACGCCACTCGATGCCGAATAGACCAGCCGAGTCGGAATACATATCGAGCCGTACGTGTGCCCATCGAGCCGCATCACGCCACTACCGCGCGTGACGTGGACCGAGGAGTCGAACGGCGTCCCGCAGTGGTCATGCCCTCGGGACCTGACCGCCGGCTCCACCTCCTCGGCCAGCCTGTTAGACAGTGTGTTCCAGCTGTCGAACACGGCGTGATCTTGGACCGGACCCGAGTTGGGCCACAATCTGCCTCTGAGCGGGTCGGCGGCTCTCTGACGTGCAATTTCGTGGTTCGGCAGGGCAGGAGATGCGCACTAAGCACGGCCCGTGGAGTATGGGCGTGTCTAGTTTGCAGCGTTGGTTCGGGTCCGGGTCGGTCCACATCCGAGTTTCCCAGGTCAGTCGGTCTCTCTTTCAAGTTCTATTTGCTGGTCTTTGTGCGGGCCATTCGAGTCGTGCCGTTACATACCTGTGAGCAGCCCGCCAGCGGTCGCCGAGGGCGTCAGCGATCTGGCGTTGGCGTGCGTCGGTGGAGTGCAGGTAGATCAGGTAATGAGGCGGGTGAGGATTGCTGACGGGATCATCGTCGTCGTAGATGACGTGGGAACGAACGGCCAGTCAGTTCCTCGGAGCGGACGAAGACGAGCGTCGGCCAGTCCCGCCGTTCCCAGCCACCAACCCGGCCCAGCAGCGGCCACTCGCCACGGACGATCCCGAGATGGCCGAACCTCCCCACGAGCACAGCATCAGCAGGCCGCTGACATCCTGCAGCCAGGCAAGTACCTCATGATCTTCAGTGTAGTCCCAGGGTCGTCAACGGCGCGCATCGACGCGTGATGCACAGCTAGCCCGCGGGTTGCGGGCCTTAGCCTCAGAAGCCGATTGTGTGCACCTGACCCCAGGTGCCGTTCTGCTCGTCGTCCACGAACCCCGCGAAGCCTGCACTGCCCAGGTAACTTCCGCCGGCGACGCACTTGCCGGCCGGGGTACACCACACCGAGTTGACCGAAGACTGCTTGGCGGTGTCGAGGGCGCCCAAGCCCGGAATCTGGGTGACGTTGCTCCACTGGCCGCCCTTATAGGTGACCACGAACGCTATCTCCCCGGCTAGCTGTGTCGTGTCGTACCACCCGCCGACCGCGCATGTGCCACCTGCCGAACACGACACCGAATGAACCTCGCCTGCGACGCAGCCGCTGGAGTCTGGCTCGCAGAGGGTGGACGTCGCTGGCGGGATGCCAGGTACCTCGATGGCATTGCCCCAGTGACCGTTGCGCTCAGCGGCCACGTACGGCTCGTACACCCCGCCGGCGAAGTCGGCGGGCGCAAGGTAGTTGCCGCCCGCTACGCAGTTGCCTCCCGACACGCACCTCAGCGCGGCGAGCTCGCCGAAGCCCTCGTTATCCAGTGCGGCGAAACCAGGAAGGTCGCTGGCCTTGCTCCAGCGCCCGTTACGCTCGCTGGCCACGAACACTCGCTCAGGGCCGAACACTCGCCGGCCGCTGCGAGAGATCCGAGAGGTCCGATAGGTGCCGCCGACGGCGCAACTGACCTCCGAGGTACACGACAACGATGCGATCGCGACCTTGGTCGTCAGGTTCGCGAGCCCTGGCACCGGCGTGGGGTTGCCCCAGTGGCCGTTGCGCTCGCTGACCACGTACCTTCCCCAGCCAGCTGAGCAGTTGCCCGCTGACGCGCACGACACCCTGGCATGGCCAGTCTTGCCCACGGCCCCGAACATGTGCGGCCGGCCCCACCGACCGTTCACCTCGCTCACGACGAACGGTGGCTGGCCGCCGCCTGCCGCGCAGGTTGCCCGGCCCGGTACACGACAAGGAGCCGACCTGCGCGACGGCCGATGGCACCTTGGTCGTGCTGAAAACCGTGACCTCGCGGCTCCACTGGCCGTTCTTCTCGCCGGTCACGAAGGCGTGATAACGCCTCGCCGTGTCCTGATAGTGACCGCCGGCGACGCAACCTCCCGGAGCGCACGACACTGCGCTGACCTTCGCGTCCCTGACGCCAAGGCCCGCTAGGCCCGGCACCTCGATGGCCGTGCCCCACGTGCCGTTCGTCTCGGTGAGCACGAATGCGCTAGGGCCGCCCGACGTGGCATACCGGCCGCCGGCGGCGCAGTCGCCGCCGGGAGTGCACGCCACCGAGGCCACTCGCACAAAGGTGGGCGTACTCGTCCGCGCCGCGGCGTTTGCTGTTGCCGGACCCATTGCTGGCAGCACCCCCAGGGCGAGAATCGGCGTGGTCATCGCCGCCATGGCCAGGAGACTTCCTCGCATCTGCACTCCCACGCGATAAGTAGGCATGAACGAGACGCATGAGACAGGGTCACGGTCGACACGCCTGCGCGGCTGCCCGGCAAGCGCTCGGCGCGGCACCCCCGGTCCTTACCGGAATTTCCTGGATCCTGCGTGTCTGCTTAGACTAGGTCGGCTGCCCGTCCCGCCGTGAGAGGATTGCACAGTTATCTATGGTGACCATTTCGGTGCCCGTTGATAGCTGAGGGGCGGGTAGCCGATGCCAACCGATCCTGAGCAGGCTCCTGGCCGCCGGGAGTGAGCGGAGGCCGGCGCGCTGTTTGTTTGGCGTGACACCGAGGAGCTGTGGCCCGGGACGGCCCAGGGCAGCAACCCTGACTTGCGACCGGCGCGGCGGTCCGCGAGCAGGACCAGGGACGCGACGATTTCCCCGCCGTCCGCCGACGGAGGGAAAGCGTGGGCGTGCCAGCCGGCGTCACCGTGGGCCGCGGTGAGTTGCCGCATGTGACTTTAGGAGATGGCGCCGGCGACCCCGGCCAGCCCCGCGAACGGTGGCCGTGGCAGCGCGGCTGATCCACCTGTCGGCCCGCTCCGAAGCGGGCGCCTGGCGGGTCACTTCGCCGCCTTAGGGGCGCGTGACCTGCGCAGACCGACCGGGAGCGGGTCACCTTCAATCAGGATGAGGCGGTTCGCCTGACGGCACGTTCGGCCCACGATCGGGCCATGAGCAATGAGTTATGAGTTCGATCTCGTAGCCGATCCTGGATCGCCTGCCATAGCGACCGCCCGCTGGGCCGAGATGGCGAACCTGCTGCTGCATCTGCAGCCGGCGAAGGCGGTGGAGCTTGATGACGATGGCCGGGTTATTCATGTCCGCAGCTACGGCCAGCGAGTGGACATGGCGCCGGGATTGCCTGCGGACATTGAGCGACTGGCCCAGACGACGCTGCGGGTGTCGTTTCGGCAACCCTGATCCGGGCGCACTGAGATCGGACCCGGCGAACGGTGCTTATCCTTCGGCAGACTAGCTAGGCGGCCGTGGTTCCGGTTCAGTTGGCTACAAATGCAATGACGAGAGGCCCGCGCCGGAGCGCGGGCCTCTCGTCATTACGGCATTACGGGCGGTCCTCCTCGTCGTGCCAGTCGATGAATGCTGCGACGTCGCCGCCGAAGTCACGGCCGATCCGCTCGTGGATGGCCCTCTGGTCGCGGCCGGGTGATCAGACGGCGGCGTCGTGCCTGAGTCCATGCATGATGGGCGTGAGGCCGGCGTTGCGGACGGGATGCCGGCCTGGCGCAGCCGGGTGGCGATGGCGTCGCGGGTGACTGGGTTCCCGTCCCTGGTGAGGTCGTCCCGGGCGGCGCGGGCGGCGGGCAGCAGGGCCGTGATGTCCGTCCCGGCCAGGGGGACGATCCCCGTCCCTGTCCCGGCGCGGGGCGCTGGCCTGGGTCCGGTGCGCGCCGAGGTGGCCGAGCGGCTGGTGGCCGTGACCCTCTGGCGGGCGCGGACGGCGGGGCGGGCTGGGTGCCGCACTGGCGCGGGGACAGGGACGGCATGTGCGGGATCGGGCTGGCCGGTGCGGTTGTCCCCGTCCCCGGTAGCGGTGTCGTCCCCATCGTGGGCGGAGACGGCCAGGATGGGGACGGAGACGGTGGCGGGGCGGTCTCCCTCGCGGTGCTCCAGCATCCCGGACAGGAGCTTGACCGCGATCAGGAGCGCGAGAGCTGGCCAGCCGGCGATGACCCGGCTGATGGTGGCGGGTCCGGCGGTGGAGACGTTTGCGGCCAGGCTGGCGGCGGTGCCGATGGCCAGGGCGGTCCAGGGCAGCCAGCCGGACCGGCGGCCGGTGCGCCGGTCGGCCAGCAGGACCAGCGAGGCCACGACCTCTACCCCGTCCACCGACAACGGGAAGGCGTGGGCATGCCAGCCGGCCTGCCCATTGGCCTCGGCCAGCACCCGCATGTGGCTGTAGCTGATCGCCCAGGCCAGGCCGGCGAGGCCGGCGAGGTCGGCGACTGTGACGCCGGCGAGAGAGCGAATGACCCGGTCCGTGCCGCCTGCGGCCTGCTTCCGCGCGGCCTGGGCGCGGCTCATTGTGCGCTCTTAACGGTCCGTGACCTGCTCAAACGCACTGGGAGCGGGTCACCCTCGATGAGGATGGGCTGGTTCGCGCACTGTAGCGTTCGCCCCGGCAGCCGTTAAGTTCGTCCGGGCCAGTTGGCCTGGGCCAGGTGCGACAAGGTGACAAGGAGTATCAGATGACGACGCTGCGGTTGCCCGCCAAGTCCGCGGTCGGCGAGGTCTGGTGGGAGGACGCCCGGGAGCCGGGCGGGTGGGGTCATCTGCTCGCCATCGGAATGGTGGAAAGTGCCGGACCGGTCGGAGGTCCGGCTCTCTGTATACGCCGTTGCCGAGGTCAGCGTTTCCAACCGGCAGGCCGGCTGGTGCGCCCCGGCCGGGACCGCGCCAGCGCCGGCAGTCCCGCCGGGACCAGCCCGGGAGGGGGTGACCTGGCAGCAGGGAATGCCCGACAGCGCGCTCCGCAACAACAGCAGCATCTGGGGTGGCCCCGGGGAAAGCTACAGCGTCGAGAGCGGTGGGGAGGCCGTGGACCTGGAGTTCATCCGCGGCCTGCCCGCTGACAGCGTCTCCGAGCTCTCAACCCTAACGGGCGACGTCGTCCCGGGCTCCTTCGCCGCCGTCGCTCATCTCGCGCCGGGGCTGCGAGACCTGTCCGTCTGCATCGACAATCTCGGCGCTGACGCCGCGTCCGTGATCGTGGAATTGACGGCCCTGGAAAGGCTGCCCTCGCCGGCAACGACGCTCCCGAGGATGGCCCCTCCCCGCGGCTTGACGACCATGCCCTGTCCGCCATCGCGGACCTCCCGGTCCTCGAAGCAGTGTCACTACTAGGCGGGTCCTACGGCGAGCGTGGCCTGCGGCAGCTGCGCCGCCTGCCGAAGCTTCGGCATCTCCACATAGAAAGAGAAGGTCTGACGGCCCCAATGTTCCGGTTCGCCGCCACCATGCCCGCGCTCACCCGCCTGACGGGCCTGGATGAGTTCGGCGACGACGGCCCGATGCCCCCGGCCGAGGTCGACGAGGTCCGGGCAATGCTCCTGAATATCAGCATCCACAGACCAGCCTGCCATCGTCGGCAACCGGTTCGACCAGCCAGACCGGATCAGCCGCATCAGCGCTCACTCAGGTACGCACTAAATTGGCCCAACTCGGGTTAGACAGTGTGTTCCAGCTTTCGAACACGGCGTGATCTTGGACCGGATCCTGGTCCCATCTGGTCCCACTGGCGGCCCAAAATGGTCCCACCGTGCATACCCAGACGGCACCATCGGGACCCTTCCACGGCCTGTCCTCGCAGGCCAGGGGCTCTATGCAGGGCTTCTGCTTGCGGCGATGAGGCGTGGCTGGTCGACGAGCGGTCTGACGGTGGTGAAGGCCGGTGAGCTGCTGGCCCGCGGCGGTGTGGTGGTGCCGGAGCGGACCCTGCACCGCTACGCGGTGGAGGTGCTCGGGTGTGGGCCGTCGGCGCGGGGGACGACGGTGCGCGTCGCCGACGGCGAGCCGGGCGTCGAGGTGCAGGTCGACTTCGGCAAGATGGGCCTGATCGACGACGCTGAGACGGGCCGGCGCCGGGTGGTCCACGCGTTGATCTTCACCGCCGTGCTACAGCAGGCACTGCTTCGTGTGGCTGACCTACCGCCAGACGACCGAGGCGGTGATCGCCGGGTTCGAGGCGGCCTGGACGTTCTTCGGTGGGGTCTTCGCGGTCGTCATCCCCGACAACATGTCCGCCGGTCATGGACCGAGGCGGACCCGACTGAGCCCCGTTTCAACCGAGGCGTTCGTCGAGTACGCCCAGGCCCGGGGTTTCGTGATCGACCCGGCCAGGGTGCGGACCCCGACGGACAAGCCCCGGGTCGAACGGACCGTTCCCTATGTGCGCAGCAACTTCTTCGCCGGGGAGACGCTTCGTCGACCTGCACCGACGCCCAGCGCCGGGCGGAGGCGTGGTGCGCGGACCACGGCCGGGGAAGCGGGTGCACGGCACCACGCAGTGCCACCCGCCGAGGTGTTCGCCCGAGGAGGCACCCCGGCTGCTCCCCGCCCCGACGGTCGCCCTACGACCTGCCGATCTACCCAACCGCCAAGGTCCACCGGGACCACCACATCGAGGTGGCCAAGGCGATCTACTCGGTGCCCGGGCGACCTGATCGGCCAGCAGGTCGCGGTGCGCGCCGACTCGCAAGCTGGTCAAGGTCTTCTACCGCGGCGGAGCTGATCAAGATCCACCCCCGTCAGCCGCCCGGCCGGCGCGGTCACCGACCCCGCCGACCTGCCCGCTGAGAAGACCGCCTACGCGATGCGCGACATCGACCATCTGCGCCGCCTGGCCGCCGAGGCAGGGCGCCGCCATCGGCGTCTACGCCGACGCGCTGTTGGACGGCCCGCTGCCGTGGACCAAGATGCGCCAGGTCTACGCCCTGTTGGGCCTGGTCAAGCAAGTGGGGGCCCGACCGGGTCGAGGCGGCGTGCGCCAGGGCGCTCGAGGCCGAGGCGTTCAACGTCGGCGCTGATCGGGCGGATGATCGAGCGGGCCACCGAGGCCGACCGCCAGGACACCGCGCCGCCGCCGCGCCGGCGTGCTCGCCGGCCCGCTTCGCCCGCGACCCCGGCGCACTTCGCCGTCACCGCGGCCGGAGGCCAGGCACGCCTCGGCATGAGCCACCGCCGCCGCCCCCACCGTCTCCGCCGAGCTGCGGTCGCTGCTGCGCCGCGTCAAGCTCGGCCGCTGCCTCGACACCCTGCCCGAGCGCCTCGCCCTGGCCCGCGCAGCACAACCTCGGCCACGCCGAGTTCTTGGAGCTGGTCCTGGCCGACGAGGTCACCCGCCGGGACCCCACCTCGGCCGGGCTGCGGGCCCGGGCCGCCGACCTCGACCCGGCCATGGGCCTCGACGCACTGGGACGACACCGCCTCGGTCAGCTTCGACCGGGCCGCTGTGGACGAGCTGTACCACGCTGCGCTTCGTCGACGACGCCAACAACGTGCTGATCCTCGGGCCCGGTCGGGGTCGGCAAGACCTTCATGGCCACCGCGCTCGGCCACATCGCCGTCCGCCGGCGCACAGCGTGCACTTCGAGCGGGCCGACCAGCTCCTCAAACGGCTGAAGGCCTCCCGGCTCGACACCAGCCACGACGCCGAGATCCGCAAGCTGATCCGGGTCGACCTGCTCATCCTGGACGACTTCTGCCCTCAGCCGCCATGGACGCCGTCGACACCGCCGAGATCTACGAGATGGTCGTCGAACGGCACCGCGCGGGCGGCCACGGTGATCACCTCCAACCGCGGACCCAGTCGAGTGGCTGGCCGTGATGGCCGACCAGCTCCTGGCCCAGTCCGCCATCGACCGGCTCCACTCCGCCGCCTACGAGCTGGTCATCGACGGCGAGAGCTACCGGCGGCGGCAAAAACCCGCGCATCGCCCCGCCCGGCAGCTAGCGCAGCGCCACCACAGCACCACCGCGGGGGCCCTGCCCCCGCACCCCCGGCCCTCCCTCAAAGATGGCAAAAGGGAAACCCGCAGTGATCTTCCCGGCCGGGCAGCAGAGCCTGCCCCAGAACCCCCGGCTCCGCAAGGGCTCGCTCCGCTCGGCCCTGCGGGCAGACCCTTGCGGCCCCGGAGAACCCGGGGCAGCCCCGAGGGTGCCCGACCGAGAAGATCACTGCCACCCGGACACCGGCGGCGCGCGGCGCGCCAGCCACCAAGCCCGGGGGTGGTCCCATGCTGCTGGCGGACCAGCGCACTCCTGACCGCCCGCCCGGCCATCCGTAATCATCAGCTACGGCCACGCTGACCCCGGGCCCGCCCCGGTCCCATGCCACTGGCGAAAGCTGGTCCATGGTGTGGGCGAGGGGTTGTTTCCACCTGAAAAGCGGAAGGCCGGCGGTTCGACCCCGCCCCTGACCACCTCTGACCTGCCCTAACGCGCCGGATGATCTTCATGCGCCACCGGAGGCCAGGGACGGGCAGTGAGCAGGCATGACGAGGTGGTTGGCTGCGTCCAGATGGCGATTCTCAATCCCGGAGGCGGAAGGTCGCAGCCGCGATCTGGCCCCGGCCACCAGGTCAGAGGGCATTTGATCGCCGGGAAGATCAAGGTCTGGTCCCAAAATGGTCCCACCGGTGCAGCGGGAGATGTCATATGCCTGAGCCGGCAGCCACCCGTCGCGGTGACGTCGGCCTGCATGATCGGGGCGCTGAGTCCGTCCGCGCAGGACATGGCGGAGCCGCCGGACGGTCGCGGCGACCGGCGGGCTGAGGCAACACGGGGCCGGGCCCGCACCGTCGCCGCCGGGATGGCTGATCTCGGCGACGAACCCGGCGGCCAGCGAAGGCCTGGCCCGGCAGGACCACCATGCCCGGCCGCGGTTCCTGCGCTTCCGGGCCGCGTGGCCGCCCTTCCCGGACAGATGGAGCGCGACGTCCTCGGTCGGCGTGGTCTGTCCGGTTCGGTCGGTCATACTGCGGGGGTGGAACTGACCTGGCTCGACGAGCCGACCATGGACGCGCTGCGAGCCGCGCTGCGCACGGTGGCACCGGACCTGGCCGAGGCCACGATCGTGCCAAGAGGGCTTGAGCCAAGCGGCGATCCGCAGTACTGCACGGCCAGCGCGGTGGTCGACGGCCGGTTCGTGGTGAAGTTCGCCTGGGCCGGGTCGGCCGCATTGCGGATCTGCCATCAGGCGCAGATCCTGGACACGCTGCGGACGGCCTCGCCCCGGCTGCCGCTGCCCGAAGTAACGGCAGCTTCCCGCGATCCGGCGATGCTGATCCTGCGTTGGGTGCCGGCGACGCCGTTCTTTGAGGTGCGGCACCGGATCGGGCCCGCCGAGCGGGATCGAGTCGCGAGGGATCTGGCCACGGTTCTTGCCGAGCTGCACGATCCGGGGGTACTGCGGGCGGTCGCCGAGGCGGCTGGCCCGCTGCCGAAGCCGACGGCGCACGCCACGACGGACACACTCCGCGCCCGGTTTGGAGTGTTGGCCCGACCCGACCAACGCGACCGGGTCCTGTCCTGGTGCGACTGGGCCGACACGGTACTCGCGGTGGAGGGCCGGACCGTGCTGGTGCACGGCGACTTCCACGGTGATAACCACCTATGGGACGAGGAGACGCTGCGGCTGCGGCTGGTCATCGACCTGGAGACGGTGGGCACGGGCGAGCCCGAGTTCGACCTGCGCTGCTTCCCGGGCGATTGCGGCATCGACCTGTTCACCGGGACCGTGGCGCACTATGAGAAGCTGACCGGCACGAAGCTGGACGTAGACCGGATCATGGCCTGGCACCTGCGCACGGTACTCGGCGACGCGCTGTGGCGGGCCGAGGCCGGGATTCCGTTGCCGGACAAGCGAACGCCGGTGCAGTGGGTGGACGATCTGACCGCCAGGTTCGCCGCTCTCGGAACCTTCGACTAGTCCTGTCTCGTTCTTCCTCGGCCGTGAACCGGTGGTGGCTGGTTCCGACGTGCGTGAACGCCACCTGGTGGACCGGCTGCTAGCGGCGGTGATAGGGGAATCGTCTGGTAGACAGCGTCAGCACCATTCCCGGCGGGGCGTTCGTGACGTACCCCGGTACCGGGGCGCGCGAGTATCTCTTCGAGCGTTCGGCTGGCACCGCTCGGCCAAACCCGGGAGGGGGACCCCCGCCAGGTCACCGGCAGGGAACGGTCAAGAACGTGCTGGGTAGATCCGATGACCGCCGCTGGGCAGATCCCGTGTCCGCCAGTGGACAGCTAAATGGCCGTCTCAGGGCAGTTTCTGGTGGCCGCCGTCAATGATCGGCGCCTACAGCGCGCTGGCGTTCGGATGCTTGCTCGCCGCGATTTACCCGGCGCCCCCAAACTCAGGCGACAACCAAGGATCAGATCAAGACGAACGTGTCCACGCTTCGAGGGGAACCGCACTCTTCCGACTGGTCCCCAAACGGTGCTACAGGCAACCTCTACAGCTCTCCAAGACGGTCCTAAAGAGGGCCCTTGCGATCAGCTAGCCGTCTCCAGATGTTATATAAGAACCTGCCCGCCTTTGAGAGACCAAAGGCGGGCAGGCACTCCTCGAGACAGATCAGACGTTGGTGAACTGCTCCGAAGCGGCAGTACTACAGACGGCCTGGGTCAAGGCCGCACCATTGGACGCTGTCGGCGCCCGCAAACACTTCCCACTGCCCTTGTTGGTCCAGGTATTGGCCGTCACACTCCACGACCAACGCTGGATCTTCGCACCAGTGCACCGCTCGACAACAAGCTGAGCACCAGCCGCCGTCGAGTTACCAGCAGGCTGCAGGCACGCCGCGGTGTTAGTCCAGCGCCGTAGCGAGTTGTCCGGGTAATGAGCCCAAGTCCGCGCCGACGCTGAGTCGCACGGAGAAAACAACGTCGCGACAGTACCTGACGTCGTAGCATCCTTCACGCACAGAGCCGAATTGGACTTCAGTTTGATCCGGCCGTGGATGTAGCTACTGAGCGGTTGGCAAGACGTGGTCTTGTTATTCCACTCAGGCTGCATCGCATCCTGGTACTGCTTGGTGGTCTGAGTGAAGATGTTTTGCCAGGCGCACTTGTCGCCAATCTCACCACTGATGCCAGACGAGTCATACCAGCCGTTGCCCTGCGGATCAGTGACAGACTCGTTGTACTCGTGACCGCCGACGATGCTCCAGCCTGCGAGACCGCCGTTGCCGTAGTTAGCTCCGCAGGTATTACCTGCGTCGGGCATGTACGGCAGGTTCGTGTAGCTCAGGACCTGGCTGCCGCCATCGAAGTTCTCCCAGCTGTGCCAGGCACAGTAGCTCTGACCAAAGCCGCCGCCCGGGTTAGTGCCGGAAGGGCTGACCACGATGATCTGCGTGTTGTTGGTGATGGTGTAACCGATCGACACCAAGTAGTCAGCAGAACCGTTCGCAAACGCAGCTAGCTGAGCCTGTGTTGCTGACGCGGGCGGGTCGCTGCAGTCGACATACCAGTCGGTGAAGACCTTCCCAGCGTTAGTCGGGAAGATCGGATAGCTGCCAGACGGGCCGAAGTACTGACTGTCGATCGGCGACTGGAGATCGCTGTAGTTGCCGAGGCCGTTGTACAGATTCCACAGGTACTGCTCATCAGCCGCACCGTTGCCAGGCGAGCCAGTGCAGGCATCGTTCTGCACCTCCCACCACGAACCCCAGAACACCACGAACACCTGTGGGTCCTGCTGGACTGGGCCTCCATGACTGGTCATGTTCCCGCTGCTGACCTGACCAACTCGAGCCAGATCGCGGGTGATGGTGATCGCAGGCTGACCGTGAGGTACCTCGACCGGATGCACCGTAATGGCCCGTGGCAGGATGAACTTAGGATGCGCCGCGGCCACAGCATGCTGTGGAGCAGCTGCCACACCGAGCGCCAACACAGCAGCCGCAGCTACAGCAGACAGGATATATTTCCTCATACTATTCCCCCCGAAATCGGTTACTGATAGTACGTCTTAGCGATCCAACGCAAGCGCTGAACCACTGTCGAAGCCGCTCGCCAGGGCCTAGAACAGATGACCCTGCCGAGCTCTCGTCGGCGACTTGCCAGAAAGGTCAGCATCCGACCACCGTTATGGGCAGTGTCGGCGCTAAAGTTATTGCTGTCAACGACGGCTGAATATTGACCGGGTGTGTTCCTACCAGCTGTGTAAATGACGTGGCCTGACGATGAGCCGCAGGAAAGGCGGCTCGCGGAAGGACACGCGATGAAAGACACTGCTGAAGTGCCCCGTAACCAGGCCGGCGAGGCCCCTGCTCAGCGGCAGGTGATCGACGCTGAGCTGGCGGATCAGCTGCTGGGCCGGGCGCAGGCTGAGGGCGTGGAGCTGGTCGGCCCCGACGGGCTGCTGTCCCACGTCACCAAGGCGATGCTGGAGCGGGCGCTGGCCGAGGAGATGACCGGTCACCTGGGCTATGACAAGCACGATCCGGCCGGGCGGGGCCGCGGGAACAGCCGCAACGGCGCCAGCGCCAAGACGGTGCTGACCGATATCGGGGCGGTGGACCTGGCCGTTCCCCGGGACCGGAACGGCAGCTTCGAGCCGCGGATCGTCCGCAAGGGCCAGACCCGTCTCGACGGGTTCAACGACCGGATCATCGCCTTGTACGCGCGGGGATGACGACCAGGGACATCCGGGCGCACCTGCGCGAGATGTATGACGTCGATGTCTCGCCGGACCTGATCTCCCGGGTCACCGACGCCGTCGTCGACGAGCTCACCGAGTGGCAGTCCCGGACGCTGGACAAGGTCTGGCCGGTGATCTTCACCGGCGCCCTCATGGTCAAGATCCGCGACGCCGCCGTCCACGGCTACGCCAGCGCCTACTGGGCCGCCGGCGCCTTCTTCGCCGCCGGCGCGCTGCTCACCACCCTGCTCTACCGCTCCGGACGCCCCCACCCCCCGACCTCACCAGCACCGTCCCCGCCTGACGTCAGGGTCCGCGCCTTGCGGCTGCTGATGCAGACGGCACCGCCGACATCCTTCCTAGTGGCAGGCATCCAGCGACCTGCAACGAGGGGTAGGAACACAATGGATCACCAACCGACCGAGTTTCTGCAACAGGAGGAGAAGCTATGGAGCCCAAAACAGGCAGGCAGGATGCCGACGCCGCCGAGTTCCTCGGGTTCCTCGAGCGGTGTCATGACGCCCTGAGGCAGCACACTGGCGGCAACCCGCGGCCGTATCTTGAACTGTGGTCACATGCTGACGACGTTTCGCTCATGGGAGGGGTGGGCGGTCACCAGGTCGGTATTGACGAGGTGAGCGAGCTCCTGACCGCCGCAGCCAAGACGCTCAACTACGAAACCTGGAACGCCGAGAACCTCGTCACCGGTTTCGACGACACGTTCGGTTTCACAGTCGAGCTGGAGCGGCTCACCCGGCATATCCACGGTCAGACGGAGGAAATGAGGCTGCGAGCAACCTCTGTCTACCGGCGAGAGGACGGCGTCTGGAAGGTGGTCCATCGTCACGGTGACAGCCTGATGACCGTCGAAATCGACCCAGAGGGCAGACGCTGAGCCGCCGAAATGACCCTCTGGGCAACGTCGACAAGCCTTGCCCTTCCGCATATTTCACGAGCTGCTGATGGCTGGCCCGGAGCGGCCGTCTTGGTCCTGCTCCGCCCGGCGGCAAATGTAGAACCCAGCCCCCTCACCGAGGACGACATCGACGAAATGGTGCATTCGGCCAGGCAGCCGGCGCGGCAGCGATGGTAAAAGACTGTGACGAATAATCTGTGACTGATCAGTTGCTATATGCGCATATCGCCGATTCTGCACTCAGGGCTTCAGGAAGATTCGTCCGGGTGGTCGCGCAGATTGTCCATTAAGCTCGCGGGGGAACGGCAACCGACGCCGCCCTGCCGTTGATTGGATACGAAGCACGGCCGTGCATTGCGCCAGGGCGTCGATCTGGGCCGCTTCATGTTGACGCTGCTCGGTCTTGGGGGCTAGCCTCACATTCCCAATTCATGGAATCGCCAAATCGGCTCTGGCCAGGTATGAGATGAAAGATGACGACACATACGATCTTGATAGCCTTTTGGGTTACTTTAGTGCTGCTAGTCATTTTCGTAGTGCTGGCAACAGTGCTTCAAGGCTCCCCTGAACGATGGGCGATAGTTTGCGCCATTTTTACCGCTCTTGGGGTAATAGTTTCCGTCGTGGCCCTCTTTAACTCCGAGGATTCAAAATCTCCAACCGCGTCGCCGTCTACTCTCCACCCGGGAGGCGGCGGAGGCGGCGGGGGGACGAAGGCTAACCATGCAAGGCCTCTGCCACTGCCTGGCATCACAAGCCTCCCGCCGAAGTCGCCCTTGCGAAGGCAAATCGTCAGCATGGATCAAATCTGTGCCAATCTCGGTATTGCCAGCCGCGCTTGGCTTCCTGGGCAAGAATCCGCCAACAATCTTGCCGGGCGTCGAATCCTCGGGCGAGGCACTGCTTATACGTGGTCGTGCTCAAGGAACGGGCCGAAGCTCACCGTTGCGCAGATCACTCAAGGCTGCCAGATCTGGTATCCGGGTAAGAGCGCCTATACATGGGATCCTAGTGATGCATATTCTTGGGTATGCCTTTGACGCGTCTATGCGCGGCCGATAATGCGACGGCCATAGATGTCGGCGGCGGTCTCCGGCGTGGGTGTTAGGCTGCCATTGCCATAGGACAAGCTATCGCGCAACCCGAGATGAGATCCGCCGAATGGTGTGCAGAGTTTCGCTTCGCCGCCACGATAGCACTGCTGGTGCCTCCAGCATCGCCGGTGCACGCAGGCACCAGCTGAGCGCTGGCGGACTTCTAGTGGATCTAGGCATGCTTTGGCAACCGGAGAACTTCATGAGGCGAAAGAACACCCTGTGCTGTGTCGCGCTGGCATCGGTTGCGGCATGCGCCCCGATGGCCGCCGGAGTCCCGGCCGCGCTCCCGTCCACTCTTGCCGGACATCAGCCGGCCGCCGACGCTAATGGCCGTGTCTACGTCTGGTCGCTGGCCGCCGGCAAGACCAGAATTACGCTGCGCGACCCGCTCAGCAAAGACGTCCGGGCCGTGGCCCTCAGCCCAGACGGCCGCAGCGCCGCGGCCGGGGATGCTAACGGAAATACCTACCTTTGGGACTTGTCGCACGTCGTTCGGCCAAGACGCCCTGGTCCGCTTGGCCCCTTCGGTTATGACGCTCATGTGCTCGCACAGCCGGATCCTCGTCGTTACGTCCGGCTCATTGCGGACGGCGGAGCGACCAGCCTGCGCGATGACATCACCTGGGCAACGATCGAGCCCACCCGAGGCAGATTCAACTGGTCAAAAACAGACGAGCTCGTCACCCTTGCGGCAGCACACCACTTGCACGTGCTGATGATCGTGGACACCACCCCGGCGTGGGCCAGCGGCGCGTCGATGTCGGCGAATAACTGGTTCTCGCTGCCACCTCGCCGGCCCGCCGCCTACGGCGTGTTCGCGGCCGCCGTGGCGGCGCGGTACGGCGCCGACGGCAGATTCTGGCGGGAACATCCGAGCGTGCCGAGGTACCTGCCGACGGGCATCGAGCTGTGGAACGAAGAGAACCTCAGCGGAGACTGGGGAGACAGAACTCCCAGCCCCGCGGTGTATGCGGCAATGGTCAAGGCCGCCTACACCCGCATCAAGAAAGCGGACCCCAAGATGACGGTCCTGCTCGGCGGCCTCGCCCCGGCCGGCGGTTACGACGACGTCACCTGCACCGGCCGTAAGGGCACGGGCCATGACCGCACCTCCTGGAACCCGGTGAACTACCTGCAGGCCCTGTACGCCGACGGCATCCACGGCTACTTCGACGCGCTGGCCTGGCACTCGTACAACTACTGGACCGGGGCAACCGCCGCGGGAATGCTCAGATACAACCTCTGTTCGGCCTGGTCACAGATGGCGAGGACCCCGGTATCAGCCCGTTCGCTGATGGTCTCCCACGGAGACGCCCGCAAGCGGATCTGGATCACCGAGACCGGGGCGCCTACCTGCGTCGCCGGCCTCACCTATGTCTGTGTCTCGGAGGCTCAGCAGGCCGACCTGGCCGCCCGGGAAGCCGCCCTGTGGAAAGGCCTGTTCTGGGCCGGGGGCTTCTACTGGTATGACATCCGCGATGACCACCTGCTTGTCACCAGGCGGGAGGCCCACTTCGGTGCGGTATTCTCCGACAAGACCCCCAAACCCGCGTACGGCGCGCTCCGGCGCGCCTGGCGCTAACGCCCCGGTGCCAGGCCGTATCGATCAAGGCATGCCTGGCGCCGATGACCGCGATCTACGCGTGCCGACCTGGCTCGCCGCCACTGGCAGTAGTAGCAGCGTCCGGGCCGGCGGGTGCAATATGTGGTGTCTTTATGATCTTCGTGCTTGCCGCCGTCGTTCGAAAGAGTGATTGTAAAGCGGGCTTAGAGATCACAGGAGCTCCGGAGTAAGGGCAAGATGAAAATAATGAAACGCCATACGTTCGTGGCATACGGGCTTATAGTTCTAATGGTTCTAGTGGTTGTGATGGCCTTCGTGAAGCTCACCGAATCATCCGCCATAGCTAGTATCGTCGGCATGATCTTTGGCGCTATACCGCTAATAGCCATATTGCTGCGCAAAAACGAAGAACTCCCTGAACGTCGAATAGCCGCCGATTCTATCGAGCGCGACCCGAGACGGTTTGAGCCTGCGACAGATTGGCTTAACTGGCTTGGCCGGCATCTCCTCGCCGTCGAGGCGATCTCGCTGGCTGTGGCCTTGGGCTTCGCCAGCTCCGTCAGCATTATCAGGTACCTGGCGCTCTGGCCTTGGTGGGTGATTGTCATAGTAGCTCTCCTCAGCCTCCCCGCGATGATATTTGGGCGACAGGAGAACTCGACGGCATGGCTCCTCTTGACCGGTAACATTGTCTGGGCTTTTATCTACTCGGTACTGCTCATGCTTTACAGGGTTTATGGCGTCAACGTGCAAAGCCTGGGAGTTGAATGCTGGGCCTTCGTAATTCTAAACGTCCTCATTCTCGGGATGCGCCATCATTCTGGCCCGCAGTTGACGAAAGCACAGAAGTTCCTGGCCGGATATATGATTGTTGGTCTCGGCTTGACGGCCCTATCCTTTGAGCTGACCACGATCAACACTCTGCCGCTGTTCGACTTTGCTGGCGTGATACTTCTGTTCGGCCTTCTGATGAGCCTTATTGACGCAATTGCACTCATGAGAGAGCCTGAGGGCAGCGTTATGCCGCCAACCGCCGGTCTTCCGGCTGACTCCTGATAAGTAGGTGTGCAGCCGTCGGAGCCGCCGGCCTGGTCGGCCCAAGGTCGATGCGCAGCTCGCGGATGAGCTGGTGGGCCAAAGCTCAGGCGGAGGTCCTGGCGCTGCTCGGCACCGCCGGACAGTGCTTGTAGGCGACGAGGGCGGTGTTGGAGCAGGCGATGGCCGAGGAGATGACCGGGCGCCGGTTTATGAGAGACACGACCCGGCCGACTGGACAGGGAGGCCGTGACGGCACCTTTCACGCCGCGCAACAGACGTGCCGACTGCCGATTCCGGCGTGCTCGCGCAAGCCAGATCACTGAACGAGGCCGCGCCCGATCGGCCGGATCTGCCGCGAACTCCCGCTTGTAAACGTGTAGATCAACTACTGATGGTGCTGCCATGAGCGAGCCGGCGGGCGAGATGCGGGCGCGGACTTATTTCGTGGCGGCGTCGCTGCTGGACGGGCCGCCGCATGGTTACGCGATCATCCAGCGCGCGGCGCAGCTGTCGGGAGGCCGGGTGCGGCTGGCCACCGGGACCTTCGGCGCGCAGCCGCAGTTCCCGTGGCGGATGGCGGTCTTTCTCGCGGGCGCCGCGCTAGTGGCCGCGGCGGCCATCTGGCGTTTGCACCGCCAGGCAGTGATCTGAACGCTGCCTCCCTGCCGGCCGATTTGCACCTGCCTGCTGCGACCGGAACGACGATCCCACCAGGGCGTGCACGCAGCCTCGCGGCTGCCAGGAGCTCAGATCGTCCATTAGGTATCGGGCGGCGCGTTCCGCCGACAGTCTGATTAGCGCGCCATATCGAGCCGTATTCGCGCGCGGTTCGTGGCCGGAGCTCACTGTGGGCGATCGGTTCGGGAGCGGCCGAGCGCTTCCCGGGTTAGGTGCCCGAGGGGAATGCCAGCGCAGCTGGATTGCGATGCGGGCTGGCGGGGTGACCCGGACATGCCGTACCCGCGCGCTCCCGGGACCTGACGGCCATCCCGCGATCAGGATCTGGCTGGGCCGCCGGTTCACGTGGGGGTCGGCGCGGGCGCGTCGGCCTCCGCCCGGTTGCGTACGGAGTCCGGCGCGCCGTGGTGAGTGGCGTGCAGAGATAGCGATTGCTGATCTGGGGTGGGGCCAGAAGCGGCATGTGGAGCACGCTGGCGGGACAGAGACGCGGGGTGTTAGGTGATGCCGTATGTGTTGATCTTCTCGGGGTAAATTCGGATGAAGGCCTCGCCGAATCCCGGCCCAAGGTGCGTGCCGCCGGCCGGGATCGCCTCGGCTCGCCCGCGGATCTCGAGAAATCTCGGTGTCCACGGGTCAATCGACACAAGATCGTCGACCACAATCGCCGCCCAGCCGTTGGCTTGCACATCCCGGTACTTCTTGGTGGTCGCGACGTGGTGACCGCCAACGTCGATGGTGCCGAGCTCACCGTTGTAGCGGAACGATGTCGGCACGACGTGCGGCTTGTGATCCGCGCCGGCGGTCGCCAGCAGGCCCAGCCGCTGGCTCGCGAGATACTCGATGAGCGGAGCACTCAGCTCAGGTGACGACGTCAGCTCGGTCATGTGCCAAGTAAACAACCGTAAGCTCACGTCAAGCTCGCCAGGGGCCCGGTCGCCACCGTCGCCGGCGCGCGGGTGCGAGGGTCACGAGCTGGCCGTGCATCATCTGCAGGTCGGCGGCGATCACGTCCATCTCCTCGGGACTTTGCGATCTCTGCCTGGCCCGGGTGGCGGGAACGAACGCGCCACCAGATGACGTCGGCTGTCCGCGAGCCGCACCACACGTGGCTACGGGCCGTCAAGATACAGGTGCAGGCGGCGGTGCAACTGACGTCGTCACGAAGCGTGACTGCCTACTGCGCATTCAGTGCGTTGTGAGCACCGAAGTTGCGGACCAGCTCGTCCCACGACAGGCCCGAACCCAGGGCGGCATAGGAAAGGATTGCTGGAGGTCACCCCCGCCCAGGCCGACGACCTCTATGAGCTCATCACCGCAGGCATGACTGCCGGTCTCGGCCGCCACGACGATGGCGAACATTGTTGCCGCACGCGGTCCCGGCCGGGTCGAGCTCGGCCTATGCCGCGGCGCCGAGCTAACCCAACGCCAGGCGAACCCGGCCGCGTGTTCCTGGCTGTGCTGAGTGCGGCATTCGCGCAGGCCAGCGGCCGGTGTGGCGCGGAATGTGTGGGATGCGGACCGGCGATGCACATGCCCCGCAGCGGTTTTCAAGACCGGTCCGGCGATCGGCTTGGCCAGCATGATCCCGAGCGCACTCGCGGATTTGGGCACGTATTCGGCATGACCAAGCCGTTGGAGTACCAGGCCGACGCCAAAATGCGCTGAATCAAGACCCAGCCGTCAGCTGCCCAGGCCGGAGCGCCGGAATCAGGCAGACGCTTTCACGATCCAAACCGACGGACGAGTCTCAGTCGCTACGACCGACTGGGCACGGTCACGCGTTGGAACGACAAATCGACCCGCAGAAGGTGTATGGCGCCATAGCAGAAGCATGTCCGACCTAAGGCCGCCTTGAAGATCAGCCACAGGTCCGGCATGGGCTGAGGTAGGGTACGCTCTAGCCCTTCTGGGCGTGCGCAGTGAACTGCCTCGTGATCTCCTAGGGGTGCGGACCTAAATGTCGATGCAGAAGTCGGCACCTGCGGAGCGTCAGCGCGCCGGTTCCCCAATGCCAGTTTTGCCAACGCGACGTGAAGCTAAGCGCAAGAGTAAAGAACGAACTAAAGAAGTTAAGCGACTCGGGTTCAAGACTAACGATGGCTGGTGGTGAGCGGTGACAGATCACGGAGTACCGAGTGAGCCATCTGCCGAGAGCGAGCAATTTATTCATCTGAATGATGCAGGGCCATCACAAGCTTCTTCAGAGGCTGAAAGCGGCAGGCAATACTATGACGACTTCCTAAGTAAAGTTCTCGAAGGTGCGCTGACCAGAAAGAGCGCAATTGAACAGCGCGGTATAACCGTAGTCACAACAGCCGGAACTCTCGTTACCGCTGTCTTTGCAATCGTATCATTTGTGCTTGCGCATACAGGGACCGGCATCCTGAATCCACACCATATAATCCGAGGGTCAATTGACGGCTCCGCACTTCTATTTGTATTCGCTGGCATTCTAGGACTTCTGATCAACATCCCGGTGCCGTATGGAGACCCAGATCCATCCGACCTTGACAACTTGCTACTGCCGGAAGATGTTGCCGAACAGCCTGAGAACACTAAACCATCAGGCCCAAACGACGATGAACACGACCAAGTCGTCGCGGCGTTCCAGGCATTGGGTCTTGGAGCAACGGACGACGAGATTCAGCAGTGGTTGCAAACGCGAGAGATTAACGTAGAACTCTCACATATTAGGAACATTCGATCAATCGGTCCAGGCCTAGCTGCCGCCAGCATCCCTCCTTTCCTAGCAGATACGGCTAACGTCGCGGCATACAAGATCGCGGCCACGCGCGTTAATCTTGTAAGAAAAGCACGGCGATGGAACTCCGTTAAGGCCCAACTACTCTTCTGGGCAGTCGTGTCCGAGGTCATCGCAATCGCCTTTCTGGCCTGGGGGATCCATAAGCTTCTGATCTGACCACCAAGCGACGCATGGGATGGCGCGGACAACCAGCGCAGCCAAATGCTCCAGCCGCGCGGTGAGCAGCCAGCCAGCGCAGCCGCGCGAACTGCGGCCGTCCCAAGGAGTGAGAAGCCTGCCATTGGCTGCCTGCTGGTGATGGTCACCTCGGCCGCCGTTCGGAGAAGGTCAGCTGGGCTCCGGGGTGGGGCCGTTCGCGGCGGACGATCACGCGCATGCCGGGTGGCCGGCCGCGGGCGGCCAGGTCGGGCAGCATGCCGGTCAGCTCGGCGACATCGGCGCCTTCGCGCAGGCTTCCGCTGTTCTGCACCGCTGGGGTCTAGGCGCGGGCGGGCAGGGCCCGGATGGCCTGCTGGACGCGTCGCGGGCGGCATAGGCGTGCGCCGCGTCCCGCCTCCGGATCCGCCGCCACGACACGAACACCTTCGCCAGCGCGCTCTGAGTCAGGTCCTCGGCGGTATGCCAGTCGCCGCACAGCAAGAACGCGGTCCGCCGCAACCGCGGCGCCGCGGCCTGGGCGAACTCGACGAACTCGTCGTCCGGCGTCACCTCACCCGCGCTCCTCACCACAGCGTTGCCTGCGCCGGCCTGCCGCCATCCCCTTAGCGCCTTCATCCGAACAGATGCGCCCAGCCACCTCGCAGGTTGCAATCGGCCAGGCACCAGATTGCCGCCTGTGCGCGCGCAGGGGCAACGTGTCCGCAGGCCGCAAGGCGCCGCGGTTACGGCCAGCTCCGCAGTCCCGAGTTTCAGCTAGACGACGCCGCCGTCGCAAACGCGACGCGTTGAACAACAACCCGCGGCCAGCAGGCCGGTCCTCCGTCCACAGCACCTCGAGCAATCCTCATGCGCTGAAAGGCCGACGAAAGCCGGGTCACCGAGCGCGACCCCTGGCGCGACGAGTTCCCCCGCTTCACGCAGCCGATCGCCGATTCTGGCGCACGTATCCAACTGTCCGCGCTGCCTCATGCAGGCGTACAGATCCGCGAGTTCTGAGCCGTCCGGAGGATATTGCCGGATCTATGCCCGCCTGGTCCGAGCCCATCGGTCGGCGAGCCACCAAGCCGATAGCAGCAGGACGAGGCATGCTGCCTGGAAGTAGTTCACCCAGCCCCCTGGAGCCTGCGCCGCGCTCCACAGAGTCACGGCCATCCCCGCCGCGGTGGCGCTGATGAAGATCAGCGCGGTCACCCGCGCGGCAGGGCGGAGGAGCGTGCTGATAATCGAGGCCACCACGAGGACAGACCAGGCCAGGTTCGCGTAGTTCAAGTCCTGCCCTGGCGCATGCGCGACGGCCCAGGCATTCCAGGCCACATTCACCACGCCCGCGGCGAGGAGCAGGTACAGCAGCGCGGCCACGTGCGGGGTCGGGCGCTGGATCTTAGCCGACGTCATGATCGTGCCCCGCCAGGTGTCCGCCGCGTAGGCCAGCATCCGGACCGCCCGCCACGGCCCGGACCTGGTCTGGGCATGGCGGGCAGCTCGGCCGTCCATTCCCAGTACCGCTCCTCCTGCACCGCTGTGAACGGGATTACACGGTCAGAGCCTCACCGGGAACCGTCGGCGCTGCTGCACAGACGGCTCGGAGCATGCCCATCCAGCCGCCGGAAGTGCGATGAGGTTGAGGCCGGACCACATCTCGATGCCCGCAGGCCGTCCGGTGGCGCGGGGCGCGTTGCCGGGCGCTTTACTTGGGATTGGCAGGCGTGGCAGGCTGCTTGCCGTGCGTGCGGGTTCGAGCTTGGCGAAGGGCGGTCTCAGGCGCGCGGCTGTCCTGGCGGCGGCGCTGGCCCTGGCCGGGGCGGCGGCCGGGTGCGGCAGCGACCGGGCCGGTCATCGGGGGACGGGGACGGTTTCTGCATCTGCCGCTTCGGGCTGGCCTGTGATCCGGGGAAAACCGGTCCGGTCAGTGATCGTGATCGCCCCGGGAGAAACCTTCGCGGCGCCGCCGGCCTGGGCCAAACCGAAGCTCAACGGCGTGCAAGCCTATCACCGGTCGTTTCTCGGGCGCAGCAAAGGCGCTCCCCGGCGGATTCCCGCGAACATCAGCTATCAGCTCGGCCTGCTGACCGTGCCGCCGTCGGTCACCGACGTGCTGGCCTGGGGCTACAGCTCGCCGCCGGGCCCGTGCGAGACCACAGGCTTTGGCCCCCCGCCGCGGGGACGGTGCATCGAGTGGACCTTTATCAACGCGGACAACGCCTCCAATCCGGCGGGTACCTGGCAGCGGCTGAACACGCCGTCGCCCTCGCCGAGCCCCACCCCGGTGACAGTGATTGCCTTGCACTCCGGCGGGTTCGTCAGCAGTGACACCGAACGGTTCTCACCCCAGCGGCTGGAAGTCCAGGGACCGCTGAGCACGATCCGGTGGACGTTCCGCGCCACGACCTGCTCGATCGACCTGTACTGGTTCGCCCCGCCCCAACTCCAGCGCGGCCCGGCCCGCGCCCCGTGCCCGTGGCAGCACAAGTTCTCGCTCAACGCCGCCGGCGGCTTTGCCAGCCGCGGCCACGTGTTCACGGTGATCGGCGGATATCTTGCCAGGCGGATGGGCCAGGTCGTCCGCGCCGTCCTAGCCGATGGCCGGACATGGACCTACGACGCGACCGACGCCGACGGCGCCTGGCTGTTCGCCGTCCAGCGCTGCGGCGACTTCCCCGGCACCGCCCTGCGGGCGGTCGAGGAACTCAACCAGCACGGCACCGTCATCGCCCGCCTGCCGGTCCGCATCCCAGCGAACCTGCCCGGCCCGGCCAGCTGCGCACCGCAATGAGCCGGCCCGGAACCGCGCCGGGCACAGGCTACTTGCAGCGCGGCGCTGAGACCTTCAATGATTGATCCCATGTGGCATAACCGGATGAGATTGTGGTGGCGGGGCCCGCGCCGCGGCTGGTATTGGTCAGTAACCCGGCCCGGAAGTGCCACGTACGGCATCGCTGACTCACTCGCCACGGCCCGATCCGCCATCAGATCCGCCAAAGCCGACCTTGCCCGGTAGCTAACTCTCGGACCCGAGATCGCATGGCAAGTCAACAGTCAGAACTCGCCGAACAGCTATCCTCCTCCGCAACGGCGACAGTCGTCTACAATCCCACGTGGCCGACCGGCGTTGACCACCATCGCTCCGACCGTCGACTCGGCGGCTGGTGGATTGGTTCTCTCCGTGAGTTCCTGCGCTCAGATCATCCGGGTCTGGCGTGCCTGCAGGTCAGGTGGTCGCCGGTTCCAGGCGGAGCCGTTTCTCGATCTCTTCTGAGTCGAGCTGTCCGGCCGCTGCGGCGAGGGTGAGGTCGAATGCCTCGTCATCGGACAGGGCGAGGCGGTAGCCGTTTATTCGCAAGAACACGACAGTGGCCAGGAGCGCCAGCCGCTTGTTCCCATCCAGAAGGGCGTGGTTGCAGGCGAGCGAGTGCATTAGCGCGGCGGCCTTGGCGGGGAGCGTCGGATATGCCTCATGGCCCATGAAGCCCGACCGGGGACGGTGGCAGGCTGAGTCCAGCAGGCCCATGTCCCGGACCGGGCCGACGCCCAGGGCTGCGGCGAGGCTGAGCACGTCCTCCAGGCTCAGGTACGCTGCTTCCGGGGACGCAGGGCTGGTCATGCGCGGCCGAGCCGGTCCAGCACCTCGCCCCAGCGGTCCATCATCTCGGCGGTCGCCTCACGTACCCGGTCAGTGTGGGCGATCTCCCTGGCGCTGCGCCGGATCGCCCGCAGCACGGCCTCATGCAGCGATACGTGCTCCGCATCGGCCAGCGCGCGCAGCAGCTCACTGTCTTCCTCGTCCAGCCTGAGGTTCATCGCCATGACCACATGGTACCACTCTGGTACCGCGGGGGTCAGTCTTGTCACCGGGAGCGGTACAGGCACGGGTCAGTCCCGCCGGCTCCTGACACAGAACAACCAGTTCCGATGCTCACTGACGACGGTTCGAGCGTGCACGGATTGCGTCCAGATCGAGCCGTCGGCGCGCGTGGTGCTCTTGCACGGCATTCACGGAGAGTGAGATGCCGCAGGTGACGGTCTGTTGCAAGGCGCGGTCAGTGCCGGTCCGGCCAGATGATCTCTCCTGTGCGGCTCGCAGGAACGATGAGGACTGCGGCCTTCGCCGCTAGGGCCCGTGCCGATGCGGTCTTGGCGGCGGACAGGTAATTGCGGAGAACGCCGGCCGGATCGGCTGCGAGCGGGACGGGCAGAGAGCGGCCAATGAAGTCCACGCGGCGGCCCTGGAAGCTGAGCGGGTCGCCGGGGAAGCGGCCGAACTTCGAGCGGCCGAAGTCGGCGGTGCCTCGCCATCGGGGCGGGAAAGGCCCATCCGCCCGTTCAAAGTAAAAGGACCACACGTCGAAATCCTTGACGCCGGTCGTGTGGTTTACATAGTGCAAGGCGGCACCCTGGCACAGGGCCCGGCACACGAGCCGGCCGGCATAACGGCCCGAGGCCGCCGGATGTCGGGCGAATAGATCCGCCTCGACCTCAGCGGCCAGGTCCGCGAGGCGGCGCAGGTCAGATACTTCGATCCGTTCCATGGAGCGGTCCCCGGTGGTGGTCACCCGGCCAGACTGCCACGGCACGCCAGGTGCACGCGACCCACGAGACCAGGCGGGAGCGGGTCTCAAGAACGGACGGGGCGCACCACGTTCCGGACCGCCGGACTCGCTTCCCGAATGCCCATGCCGTGTACTTGGCTCCGTGAAGACGCGAATCGTTGGTCTTCGCCTGAACATCGTGCGGCACAGGTTGGATGAGATGGCAGTGCGCAAGCTCCTGGCCGCCGCCTTGGCGGCGGAGCCGCCGATGGGTCCGGTCGCGACGGCGAGCCTGCGGGCCTGCTGCCGCCTGCACGGCCTGGACGGCGGGACCGGCGGGGGCAAATCCCGACCTTTGCCACCTTGCTGTCGCGGACGACTCCACCGCCGACCTCGCGGGAGCCTTTGCCGCCAAGTTCCGGGTTCTTAGTCATCGATTATCTGCGTACCTGGGCTGGGGCTGACCGCGCCGCTGGTGCAATCCGCGGTAGGTTGTGGAATTCATGCCCGGGCCGAAGACCGACGAAGCCGGTCTCGGTGATCGTGGGGTCCGGTGCGGGTTCAGTGGGGGACTAGATCTCGACGTCGTAGCGCCCGTCGGGCTGTGTCGGGCGCACGAGGTGGCGGTTGTCCTTGGCCAGCACCCGGCGGTCGTCGTTGCCGGTCTGGTTTCGGTCGGCCGGGGTCGGGATGTAGGTCGGCCGGCGATTGGGGACGGGCGGCCGGGTCTGGCGATGCCGCTGTAGCCGCGTGAGGAAAGGCA
The DNA here is from genome assembly GCA_963720595.1 of uncultured Actinomycetota bacterium. Lineage (GTDB taxonomy): Bacteria > Actinomycetota > Actinomycetes > Streptosporangiales > Streptosporangiaceae > Chersky-822. The sequence continues at coordinate 1,826,973 of CAVRFY010000003.1, forward strand.
GGATCAGGCCGAGCACTCCTGCGAGGATCAGGATGTCGCCGACGACGTGCACGTTCAGCCCGTGCGGCGAACGTGCGGTGAGCGCGAATCTCAGGATCGCGCCAGCGATGATGAGCGTGATGCACATTCCGTTGCTCATCGCGCGCCGTCCCGCTGACGATGGTTCGCGGTCGTCGCGGAAGGTAGTCATCGTTGCGCCGGCTGGCGGACGAGCTGCACGGGAGCCGGGTGGTCATCGCTCTGCCCGGCGCTGACGGGCGCGGCTTCGCCCTCACTCGTGATGACGTAGACGGACGAGACCTGCGGCTCGCCGGGGTCAATCCCCAGGGCGCCGAGTGCAGGCACTAGCGCCGCCCCGAAGGCGTGGAATGACGCGGCCGTGTCCCAGATGTCGAGTATCTGGATGTGGCCGGCGGTTTCGAGGGCTATGTGAAGCAGCCTCCCGGGCGGCGTTCCGGCGCCTGCCGCTTCGAGTCGCCTGGTTACCTCCTCGTACTGCTGTGGCGTGAATGAGCCGGGAGTGAAATAGGTACCGATTGCCATGTCCGTGGTCCTTTCTTCTGCGTCTCGCGATGGCCGCGTGACGCTCGGCGGTGCGGCTCTGGCGATCTGGGAATGGCGGGTCAGTCTGATGGAGCGGCCGAGCCGGCGAGAACGTCGGGGGCGGGCTGGCCACTCGTCGATTCCGGGTGCGCCGTTGCGGGCTGGCGGGACGAGAACCAGCGCCCGGGCAGGTGGGGCCGGCTCGGGCGGCTGTCCCGCGGGCCGGTATCGCGGTTGCTGCGGGGCGCGCCGTCATCGCGCGTGCTCACCGCGTCAGCGCGCGCGGCATCGCGCTGATCGATCAGACGGTCGCGTTCCTGACTGGCGGCGGCGGTCTCGCGGCGCGACTGCCGGAGCGTGCGGCGCGCGGCGCCGCCGCGGCGGGAGGTGCGCCGTGCCCCGGCCAGGAGCAGGCTCAGCCCGAGCAGGCCGGCCGCCCCGACGATAATCCCGGAGAGGAACAGAGTGCCTGAGGAGCCGGTCACGTGGTAGCCGAAAACCGCGAAGCCGTGACTCAGCTCATGAGTACTTCCGCCGTTGCCCAGAACGCCGGCCACACCGACGATCACCGCGGCAACCAGGATGAGGAGCCCGAGGATGATGATCATGCCTGCCTCCGAATGTCTACACTGTATGTCTACAGTTAAGACCCGCAAGGTTGTGCGTGTCAACACCGTAGGTATAAACTGTAGATCTACGCTGCAGACGCTAAGGTGGACTGGAGGCATTTGCCCTTGCCTGATCCATCGACGAGAGGACGGGAGCCGCGGCGATGAGTTCTGGGCACGTCGGAGCTGGGGCCGTCACCAGCGCGGGCCGCAAGGTCACTCGCGAGGTGGTACTGGCCGCCGCGCTGGAGATTGTCGACCGCGACGGGGCAGACGGCCTGACCATGCGCAGGCTCGCCCGCGCCCTGAACCGTGACCCGATGATCCTTTACCGGCACGCGCGCAACAAGGCCGCGCTGCTCGATGGCGTCGCCGAGACCTTGCTCGCCCAGCTCAAGGTCGACGCGGCCGACCCTGACTGGCCGGCGCAACTGCGCGCAGTTGCCCGTAACTACCGGGCACTGGCGCTGGCCCACCCGCACGCCGTGCCGCTGATCGTCACCCGGCCCCTGGCAACCCCGCTCGGGCTCCGCCCCCTCGGTACGCTGCGCCCGCTTGAAGACGTCCTGACCCTGCTGACCCGCGCCGGGTTCAGCGGATCCGAGGCCCTGCACATCTACCGGGCACTGTTCGGGTTCCTGCACGGCCACGTCCTGAACGAATTGCAGGAACTCGTCGAAAACCCCGACGAAAGCGACGACCTGCTGCGACTGGGCCTGCACCGGCTGCCCTTCGGCGAGTTCCCGCTGCTGCGCAGTCTCGCCTCCGTCCTCACGTCCTACGACGGTGCCGCCGAACTTGAGCGTGGCCTTGACATCCTCCTCACCGGCCTGACCAGCACACTGCCCAAGCCAGGCGAAGGCGCCGCCCGCCCCTCGCGCCTGAATTGACGGGCAAGCCCCGTTGCTTGCTCTTGGCGCCCCCGCTCAGGCCCGCTGAACCACCCGGGTTCCGCGGCTGGTGCAGCGCGATAATCGCCGCAGCGATCACTACCATCCGCTGGACCTGCGCGCACTCACGCCTTGCGTGCGGATCCGGGTCCTGCCAGGCCGGGACGGTCTGGGCTGCGGCGAGCAGCCATAGCCGGGCAGCGCGCGAAGCCCGCAGCGAAGCAGTGATCCGGACGGAGGCCGCGCCCTGAAGCGCTGTCGACATCACAACGCGGGTTGGCGGCCGCCCTGCGTCGTGCATGTGCCCGCCGCGGTCGGCCGCGGACCCGGCGGGAGCCGTAGGCATGGCGGCCGCCGACCGTGCAGCAGCCCGCCTGCGAGCAAAGTATCCCCGCGGCGCAAGCCGGGTTGCCGCTGCTCGGTAGGCGTTTGCTGCGGATCGTTGGCTGCTAGCTCTTCTACGCGTCGGCAAGCATGGATGCCGGAGCTGGTGAGGGCAGCGTGCGGCCGGTGAGTTGCCGGTTACGCAAGGAGATCTCGTCAGGCTCGGCGATGTTGCCGGCCCCGACTGCCCGCAGGCCGTCGCCCAGGCGTCCGCGGGCCCGGCGCAGCAGCTTGAGGCGAGTTGGCGGAGCCATGCTCGAGTAGCGGCGCGCTCCAGATGAGCCTCGCTCGATGAGGTGCGCCTGAAGGCCGGCAGCGACGTCGTCCGCTGCCTTCAGAACTTGGTAGATGGCCCGGTCCCGCGCCGTGTCGTCAACGGTACGGCCAGTATCCGCCACCCTGCACGCCCGCCCCCGAGGACTGATCGCGAGCCACAAAGCGCCGGGCTCCGATCGGCCGGTCTCTGCGGCAACTCTGACGCAATGGCACGTGAGGCTGGCCCTTTTCGAATGGCCACTCAGATCAGGAAACTCCAGGCCGTGTTGCGCCGGCATCCGCCGCCGAAACCCAGAGGCCAGCCACCGCCTGTCAGGTCACCCCGATCAGCAACTTGAAATGCCCGAGCTTGACCTCGAACAGGCCCCCGCCGGCAAGATGCACTATCCAGGCCAGCAGGATGATGACAAGGATGACCAAGACGATCCAGATAATGGTCATCACCAGACTCGGGATCGCGAAGTTACCCAATCTAGCCACAGCCGAAACACTAGCACATGCCGGGCCTATCGGAAGATCTGGGCATCAACGTCGAAGACCGAAATTCGGTGATCCCCCGCCGATGAGACATCATCGGCCTGGCGGCCCCCTACCCTGTGGCTGCGAGCGAGGACGGCTAGCAGCAGCCGCCCGGCGTTGGATCTCCTGCCTCATGCGCCTTCATGCCTAGCGCCGGCGAGGCGTGATGCGCAGGCAGGCGCGTGGCGGGTCATCGCCTTGCACAGGTCGCGGGTTTGGCAGAGAAATGTGCGGGCCACATTGGCAGGCGCTGGAAGCGCGGTCCCTGGGCCGACCAGCTGCCCGCCGTTGCCCGCCACTACCGGGCCCTGGCGCTGGCCAGCCCGCACGTGGCGCCGCTGGTCGTCACGGCCGGCCTCTGGCGCCCGGACTGAGCAGCACCCTGCTCCAGCCAGACGGAACTCCACCGGGACGGGCGGATTAGCCTCATGACCTCTAGGAAGCGCGCGGCACTTCCGGGCGATGCGGGAGCGTGAAGCCAATGGCTGGGCAACGCTGGAACAAGAAGCCCGCGGCGCGGGCGTTCGCGGGAAGACAGGGGCTAGCTCCAGCTCTGCTGGTCGGCTGAGGTCGTCAGGGTGCGGGCTTCAGCACCACTTTGACCGGGCCCGGCCTGCAGCCGCCTGTCGTCAGGCTCATCGCAGCGCCTGGTGGGGTGACGCTGCGATGCATGCGGCACGCATGTGCGCCCGGGGTCAGCCACATGGCCATCACCATGATTGCGACACTCATCAATGTGACAACGATTGTCATCGCCCGACGCCCTAGCCGCCGCACCCGGTTCGTGAACTGCACGGTTCCCGGCATAACCTCATGCAGCGTCAGCTGTGTGAATACCGCGAACAGCGATCCGAGCCTGGGTTCTTCCGTGACCAGAGTCCGCTCGATCAGGTCAAGGGCCTGCTGCTGGCGCGCGGGCAAGGTCATCGTGCTCTCCCGCCTGGCCTGTTGCCCAAGGTTCGGAAGCTCGTGTTACCCACGCGACCGTGTATCGGGTGATTGCGGGGACCCGTCGCCGGCGCCCAGGCCCAGCCGGGAAGTCACCATGCTGTCCCCAGGGCCGGGAGCGCGCCGAATTGCGGCGTGAAACTGCGTGGTCATTGGCCGTGGAGGCTTGCGTCGCCGACGGCAGCGCGCAGGGCGGTCACCGATCTCGCCTGCTCGAGGGACTGGTAGCTGGATGACAGCCGTATGGCGCGGCGTTCCTCCTGAGTCGTTCCACCCCAGATGCTGTCGGGCCTGATAGCCAGCGCGTGGGACAGGCAGGCCGACCGCACAGCGCAGCGATCGCATACTGCCTTAGCTGCGCTGATCTGCCGCAGCGCTGAGTATTCGCACCTGCGCAAGATGAGTACCGGCAATCAGGTTCGCCGCGCCCCGCGATGCCACGCTGAGGCCATGGAGAAACCATCGCCGCTAACCCGGCTGCTGGACAGCCTCAGCTGCGACGCCAGGCCCAGGCCCGCTGCTGCCGTCACCACCGCGACGCCTGGCCTCAGCGCCGGCGCTAGCGCATTCCCCCCGACCAGCCTGCTGTCGGGTCAACGCACCGAGATGAGCGTCATGCCATGACCGAAAACCACCCGCCGCCAGATGCCGGCAACGCGCTCCGGGGCCCGGCCGCCGAACAGGCGGTGCCCGCGCCGTCACCGGCCGGGCTCGCTCCGCCGCACCGGGCCAGCCCGATCGCGATCGCCTCGGCCGCCTGCGGAACGGGTGCCCTGGTCCTGTCCCTGGCCTATCTCGGCTTGATGTTCAGCCACTTGGCAGACTCTCCAGGCGGCAGCACGCTTGGGTTGGTGTTGCAACTCCTGGGGATCGGGGCGTGCCCCGCAGCGATCGTCGCTCGGCATCGTCGCCCTCGTCCAGATCCGGCGAACGAGGCGACGCGGAACTGGCCTGGCGGTGACCGGGATGGTCCTCGGATGCGCCGTCCCGGTGCTGTGGGTGGTACTCATCGTCGCCGCCATGGCCATCGCCTGCCAGCCCCCACAGGGATGCTAATCAGCGGGCCCCGGCGGAATCACGGCTCGGCCCAATAGGCGGTCCCGCCGAACTCAGGGACCTGGGCGACGCTGACGGCTCCGGCGTGGAAACGCCTTAGATCACCTTGATGAGGCGGCCGGTCCTGGCGCTGAGTTCGGTGACCGAGTTGCCGCCGGTGTTCGCGACCCAGACATGGGTGCCGTCCGAGGCGATGGGTTCGGGATCGATCAGCTTGTAGCGCGGGCCCGAGATCACCTGGACGAGGCGCCCGGTCTTGGCGCTGAGCTCGGTGACCGACTCGGGGCGTGCTCCATCCCCATCGTTCGTCACCCAGACATGAGTGCCGTCCGAGGCGATGCCGCTGGGGCCGTTGAACTTGTAGAGTCCGCCCGAGATCACCTGGACGAGGCGGCCGGTCCTGGCGCTGAGATCGGTGACCGAGTAGTGGTTGCCCATGCCGTAGTTCGCCACCCAGACATGGATGCCGTCCGAGGCGATGGCAACGGAATTGTTGAAGTTGTACCTCGCGCCCGAGATCACCTTGACCAGGCGGCCGGTCCTGGCGCTGAGCTCGGTGACCGAGTTGTATCTGCCAATGCCACCCGTCACCCAGACGCGGGTGCCGTCCGAGGCGATGGCTGTGGCGTCGCCGAACTTGTACTTCGAGCCCGAGATCACCTTGACCAGGCGGCCCGTCCTGGCGCTGAGCTCGGTAACCGCGCTGCCCGCCACCCAGACATGCGTGCCGTCCGAGGCGATGGCATCGGCAGCGCCGAACCTATAGCGCGAGCCCGAGATCACCTTTACCAGGCGGCCCGTCTTCGCGCTGAGCTCGGTGACCGACTCGCCGTCAAGGTTCACCACCCAGACATGCGTGCCGTCCGAGGCGATAGAAAACGGGCCCTTGAACTTGTAACGGGAGGCCGAGATCACCTTGACCACGGCGCCCGTCCTCGCGCTCAGCTCGGTGACCGAGTTGCCGTCGTAGTTCGCCACCCAGACACCGGTGCCGTCCGAGGCGATGGAAGCGGGGAAGTCAAAAATCGCCCCGGAGACGTGCACGCCGCCCGCGGCTGCCCGGGCCGCAACCGCGAGGCCGGGCGAGGACGCAAGGAAAGCGCCGGCCAAGAGGGCGCCGCCGATAACGATCGCGCGCCTTGCAAAGCGCCCTGCCAGGACGCGGCGGGTGTGCCGTGCCGTTCTCATACCAGGCCTCCTCTGCGAGCGGATCTTAAGAATGGACTCGCTACCGCGCCGGCCAGAGCCAGCCAAGTGCGCCAGGTCATGATCTTGCTCATGTACCACGCCGATCCCAGCCCGCGCCCGCTGCCATGAAACCGGCGCCGCTGCAAGCCGTCCTTATTCCAATAGACGCGGGACGCACCAGGAAGTTGCACACGACCACCGCAAGAACGGCCGCCCATGCCGCCGGGACTAACCGGCCAGAACCCGTCCGGGACCAGCGCGCCGGTCCTGCGCCTGCCATGGCAGGGCAGCAGTACCATTCCGCGAAGCGGACCGCGGACGAGCGGCAACCGCATCGCCGGGCCGTCGTCACGCGCCGCTCCAGCCTCAGAGCCAGCGCGGCGCGCTGCGGCGGCGCCCGGCGGCATCTCACCGATCGACCAGTTAAGTGCCGCGCAGCGCAGCCAGACCATCGCCTTCGGACCGAGTACCGAACGAGCCGTCGGCGTGCGCGCAAGCTAGGCATCCAGCCAGGCAAAGCGAGTCCGGCCGCACTCAGACTCGATGCCGATTACTCCATGCTCGGTAACGACAGGATCACGCAATCCAACTCAGTGGTGGGTAGTCCGAGGCATCGAGGAATCGACGGGGAGCCCTACAGATGGAATGCGTACAGGTTGCCGTCAGCCGATCCCGCGTAGACCACCCCGTCCGCCACCCCCGGGGAAGAGAGGACCTGGTTCCCGGTGGGGTAGCTCCACAGCTTGTCGCCGGTGGCGGCGTTCAGGGCGTAGATGTTGCCGTCAGCCGAGCCCACGTAGACCACTCGGTTCGCCACCGCCGGGGAAGAAGCGACGCCGCCGCCGGTGGGGTAGCTCCACAGCTTGTCGCCGGTGGCGGCGCTCAGGGCGTACATGTTGCCGTCGTACGAGCCCACGTAGACCACCCCGTGCGCCACCGCCGGGGAGGAGTAGACGCTGCCGCCGGTGGGGAAGCTCCACAGCTTGGCGCCGGTGGAAGCCTTCAAGGCGTAGACGCTGCCGTCTTCCGAGCCCGCATAGACCACCCCGTTCACCACCGCCGGTGAAGAGTTGACGTAGCCGCTGGTCCGGTGCAGCCAAACCTTGGCGCCGGTGGAAGCCTTCAGGGCATAGATGCCGCTGTCCGAGCCCGCGTAGACCACGCCGTTCACCACCGCCGGGGAGGAGGTGACGCCGCCGCCGGTGGGGTGGCTCCACAGCTTGGCGCCGGTGGCGGCGTTCAGGGCGTAGAAAGATACCCAGGTACACGGCCATCAGCAGCACGGGACTGCGGATGCCGCGGTCCATGGATGCTCCTGTCGCGCGACGGGCTGCCGGGTATCCAGTGTGCGGCATGGCGCACAGCCCCGCCAGCACTGCCCATGCACGGCAAACCCGTATGGTCCGTGCGGAGCCAACCGCCGATCACGTAGCGCCACGCGGAACGCAAGCCCCGAGCGCCGTCATGGGAGGCATCGGTGTTGAAACCTACAGCCACGCAACTCCCGCGGGTCCGCAGACCGGACTCCGTCGGTGGCAGACTGTCGGACGTAGTCGCGACGCCAGCGACCAACGCCTGGGCAGTCGGAGCAGCCAGCCGCACCCTGATTTTGCGCTGGAAATGGCGCGCCCTGGAAACAGGCCGCCAACTCCGGGCCGCGGGGCGGCTTTCTCGACGCGGTCACCGCTACCTCAGCCACGAACGCCTGGGCGGTCGGCACCACCGGCAGGAACGGCAGATTCCTGATCCTGCACTGGAAGGGCAGCACCTGGAAGTAACTCACACGCGGGCTCGCCTCGCGGTGGCATCGCGGACATTATCGGAATCGGGACCGGCTACAAGCCGGTCACCTCTGGCATCGGCCCTGCGCACCTCGAAGTCGGCATACCGAACTACCCGATCTGAGCGGCGCAACCGATCGTCCATAAGCTCATACCCTGGGGACCTGCTGCCGGCTGCACCTTCTCGGCCAGGCTGTTAGACAGTGTGTTCCAGCTTTCGAACACGGCGTGATCTTGGACCGGATCCTGGTCCCATCTGGTCCCGCTGGCGGTCCAAAATGGTCCCACCGTGCATGCCCAGACGGCACCATTGGGACCCTTCCACGGCCTGTCCTCGCAGGTCAGCGGTTCAATGCAGGGCTTCTGCCTGCGCCTTTGCCAAGCGATGTTTCCACCTGCAAGGCGGAAGGCCGGCGGTTCGACCCCGCCCCTGACCACCTCTGACTTGCGGCAACGCGCGCTGGTGATCTTGGCCGCGCGACGAAAGGCTACGGACGGGAATTGAGCAGGCAGGACGACCAGTCAGACAGCGATGCTCAATCCTGAAGGCGGAAAGTCGACCCCTCGATCCCGCGCTGACCACCAGGTCAGAGCGAGTCTTGGAGCAGTGCATGATCATGTGCCGATTCGTATGACCACTCGCATCCGGAGGCCTCGGCGGGCGAGCCTGACGATCTGCCACTGAGAACCGTCGCCTCCGTTGAGAGCGCACGTAACGCGCCGATTATTTGCTCATCCCGACAGTATGCGTGCGGCGCGGAGCGATTTGAGGCAATCGTGCCCGCGTCCACAAGGCCCCCGACGTGCGCATTCGCGTCACCTGCCACTTCGCTAGGGCCGGGCGGGGCGCCGTCTGCGAGACCGTGCCGGCGAGCCTGCAGGCTACCCGGCGGGCGGCCGGCAACCGGCGCGGGCCTCCTGTCCCGCCGGCACCTCGGTGAGCCGCTCCGGGCTCGCGCGAGGCAACGGCCGGCCGGCCACCCGAACCGGCGCGGGTGGTGAGCGCCGAGCGAGCCCCGCCAGCTCTGGGACGCGCCTGCGTCAGCGCTGCGCCGGCAACGATGATGGCCGCGCCGACGGGCTCGTTCCAGGTCAGTCGCTCGCCGAGCAAAACAAATCCGGCAATGATAGACACCAGCGGCATCACGTACCCCACGGTCGTGGCGATGGTCGCTCCGGCGGCCGCGATGATGCCGTAGTACAGCAGGTAGGCGATGCCCGTGCCGAGCGCACCGAGCAGCACGACGCAGACCACGGCGGTAACCGGCCACCGAGTGGGCGCCGTGGTCAGCGCAGGCGTGAAGGCCCCGAGGATCACGGTGCCGCAGAGCAGTTGGCCGGCCGCCAGCGACAGGCTGGAGAATCCGGACCCGGTCAGGAACCGGCGGGTGTAGGGGAACCCGATCCCGTAGCAGAGCCCGCCGCCCAGAGCCATCAGCGCACCTGGCAGATCATGACCGGCCAGGCCACTCCAGGCGCCTAGCGCGACCAATACTCCGGCGAACCCAGTCGCAAGCCCGGTCGCGCGGCGGGCGCCTAGCCGCTCATCGGGCAGCATGGCGAACGCCACCACCGCGCCGAACAGCGGCGCGCTGGCGTTGCAGATGCCCGCAAGCGCGGATGGGATCCGCTGCTCGGCGTACCCGAACAAGCTGAACGGGATCACGTTGTTGATCACGGCTGCCGCGGCCAGGTGACCCCACGTGCTGCGACCGCGCGGCAGCCGCTCGCGCCGGACGAGAAGCACCGCCATCAGCACCGCCGCCCCGGCAGCTACCCGGCCGAGCGTGATCTGGAGCGGCGCGAAGGCGCGCACGCCTTCCTTGATGAACAGGAAGCTCATTCCCCAGATGAGGGCGAGCGTCAGGTACTGCAGCCGCCAGCTCGACCCGGCCACGGCCGACTGCGGCCGGAGTGCCCTAGACGTAATGACATCAATCTGCCGTAGCCCTTGTCTTAGGACAAATTAATAATTCTGACGATGAAGTCGTAGAGTTACTGATGTGTTGAATCTCGAGCGCTTGCGCGTCCTGCAGGCAGTCGCCAGGCACGGGTCGATCACTGCTGCCGCAGCCGAACTGCACGTGACGACCTCGGCCGTGTCGCAGCAGCTGGCAAAGCTGGAGCGGGAGTCAGGAACCGCGCTCGTCGAGCGCAGCGGCCGCGGCATCCGGCTCACCGACGCAGCCAACCTGCTGGCGGGCCACGCCGACGCAATCCTGTCGATGGCCGAGCTGGCCCAGGCTGACGTGAACGCCCGGGCTGGCACCGTAGCCGGGCGGCTCGTCCTCGCCAGCTTGCCCACGGCGGCCCGCGGACTTGCCGCCCCGGCGCTGCGCCGGCTCGCTGACGCGCACCCGGAGTTGCGGGTCGAGCTGACCGAGGCCGACTCGAGCGAGTCGATCCCGGCGCTCGTCCAGGGGACCGCGGACCTCGTCATCGCGCACGACTGGTCGAACGCGCCACTGTCGGCGCCTGAAGGCCTGAGCAAGACGCTGCTGGTCGAGGACATTGCCGACATCGCCGTGCCAGCCTCGCATCCGCTCGCCGGGCAGACCGGCCGGACGGCGGCAGTAGAGCTAGCGCAGCTTGGCACCGGGCCGTGGATCTGCGGCACGCCCGGCTCTTCCTGTCACGACTGGCTTACTTACACACTGCGCTCGGCGCATCTGGAGCCGAGGTTTGCCCACACCGCGGACGAGTATGCCTCGCAGCTGGCGCTGGTCGCAGCTGGCTTGGGCATCGCGGTCATGCCCAGGCTCGGCCGCGGTCAGGTCCCAGATGGCGTGCGCATGATCGCGGTTCAGCCGGCCCTGCGCCGGAATATCTATGCGCTATGGCGCACGACCGCTGCCCGCCGACCCGCCATCAGCGCGACCGTCTCAGCGCTGCGGGACGCAGCGGCTACAGCGCCCTGACTGCCACCTGGAGTGCGAGGCGCGGGCAGCGCGGTGGCGTGATTTCGTCGCGGGCAAGAAGATTCTCCTGCTGCTCGATGACGCGGCCGGGCACGAGCAGGTCCGGCCGCTGCTGCCCGGCACCGCCGGCAGCGTTGTGCTGGTTACCAGCCGTCGGCGGCTGACAGCCCTGGACGACGCCGCGGTGATCAGCCTCGGCGCGCTGGCTCCCGGCCAGGCGGCGACCCTGCTGGCCCGGCTGGCGGCCCGCCCGGCATCCGCGCCACCGACGCGATCGCCTGGCCCGGCGGCTGTCGCGCCAGCCTGGAGTGGCAGAGCTAGTGACGCCAGGTCCAGGCTGTTCCGTTTCAGTGCTCGAGGAGGGCAACGCCGGTCTCGCCGTGCGCTGACCCGACCGCGACCGCGCCGCCGGCGGGGGTGATGGCTACCGCCTCCGCTGCCGGAGCAACTTGGCTCAGGCGTCGCGGGCGGGCCGTAGGAGCCACCCGCCGACGCGGGATGACGGGATGCCGCGGGACCAGAATTGGCCGAGGGAGACGACCCATAGGGCGTCCAGTATGTGCCGAGGCCGCCTTGCGAATGCGGCGTGGCCGGGCCCCGATGCCAGGTGTCGGTGGCCAGGTCGTAGATCAGGCATTTGCGGGTGGGCGGCCGCGGCGAGGCGGCCGCCGCGACGCGGGGATTGGTCACCACGACGGCATCGGCACCGGCGGCGATGGATACCGGGGCCGGAACGCCGGGCCGGGTGTGCAGCGAGATAACGTCCGGGTCCGCGCCGGGACGCAGCAGAGCAAGGGACTCCAGGTCGACGGTGCAGCCGCCTTTGCCCGGGCAGGCAGAACCAGCGGCGAGGATGCCCGGCGACCGTGGTCAGGGTGAAATCTGACGACGGCGCCCCTGCGGACATCGGCAGGCGAGTTCAGCCAGCGGCCGTCAGCCGGAACAGCTCGACATACCCGGACGGCGGCGCGACATGGCCCACGTCCGCGAGCACGTAGACGGCGCCCCGGCTGACTGCGGCAGCCGTCTCGTCGATTGTTCCAATTCCCTTTCCCGGCTCAGGAAGGCCGGGCAGCCGCGCCCACCGGCTGCCGGTGAGCATGAATGCCCTGGCGTGCCGGCCGCGGGTCATGATGACCAGGAAGCCCCGGCCGGTCCAGGTGATGGACGGGATGCCGCCGTCCGGAACTCGCGGGAGCTGCTGCCACCGGCCGCCGGCGGCGCTCCAGGAGACGGTCTTGCCGTTCCTCGCCGCTACCAGAATCAGGCGGCCGCCGCCCCAGGCGCCGACCTGGTGCCCGATCACCTCGGGCGGATCGGCGGCTGCCGACCAGCTGTTGGCTTGCGGGTTGTAGGTCGCCGCCCGCGCCGGGCACCATCCGTTCGAACGGACACCGGGTTCGACCACGACGAGGCTGCGGCCATCCCATGCCGACACCGGATCACACAGCCTGAAGGGAGCGGCCGGCATGCTGACCCACCTGCCGTGCGCAAGCTCCCCGGCCGACGGACCTCCGGCAGGGCGCACACTCCCTGTCACGGGCGCGGCTGACGTGGTGAACGCCCCGAGCCGCGCAGCGACGGCGAAAGCGACTATCCCCGCGATGCCCGTCATGACCGCCAAGGCAGCAACTTGCCGCCTGGGCCCTTGGCGCCAGACCTGGCGCGACGCTGTCAGCTGGCGTCCCGCTCCACTCATCTCGTGACCCGCTTCCAGCGAGCCGCCGATCGTGCACACGCACGCCCGCGGTGCCCCGATCAGCGCCTCGAAGCCGGTCAGCACGATCGTGAGGACGAATAAGATCGCGCTCCACAGCAGTCCGATGCCGACGCTGAGCCCGGCATGGCGCTTGCTCGACCGACATGGCGTCCCTCCAGCCGACGCGCTGCTCAGTCTAGCTCGACGGCGCAGCCCATCCCCGGCCCCGGGCCGAGCGGTGCGGGTGGCCGACCGGCTCGGTGACCGCGACCTCATGACCTGCGATTGGCGACGCAACGGTCACACAGAGCGAATCGGAGCCTGGAAGCCGAGGCGCTCGCAACGCCGAGTAGGAATGTCCTACTGTCTGATAGGTATTCCTGTAGATGGCTGTTCCGATTGTCCGTTCGGCAGGGTGCTCGCGCCATTCAGCGGGAGCGCCAGCGCCGTCATCTGGTCCCGTGAAGATGATCTGGCGGCCGGGTCAGGATGCTGACCTGGCAGGTCAGGAGTTCTGCGGCCCGGCCCGGCAGAACGCATGCCGCTATTCGCCGCGGCGATGCCTGGCCCGGTGGTGGAGCGTGGTCAGCGCTGCCGCTGCCTGAGCCGGCGGTTCTTGATCCGGTTGCCGCAGGTGGCCATGTCGCACCAGGCGCCTACATGCCTATGGGACCGGTCGTAGAAGGCCCACCGGCAGTCGGGTTGCCGCAGGCTTTCAGCCGCTGCCAGGTGCCGTCCCGTTGCGCGTCGCGGATCACCAGCAGCAGGGCGAGCAGCCCGGCTTCGGAGCCCGCCGGAGGGCTCGCCTCGAGGCTGACCTGCCCGCCCGGCCCGACCTGCAGCGCGGGCCGGGAGTCCTGGGCGACGGCCCGGATGGCCTGCAGATCGCCGGGCGCGGGTGGGGGGCCGCCGCCGTTGGCTACCAGCATGGCCCGGATGCCCTCGCGCACGCGGCGGGCGAGGTCCAGCTCGGCTGGCTCCGGCGCGCGGTCAGCGCTCCATAGCCCGGCACCGCTCAGCCAGTCGCGGGCGGCAGCGGGATCCAGCAGCAGGTCGGAGGCGTGGTCGCCGTCCCAGGTGTTGACGAACGACTGGACAAGCAGCAGGGGCATCGGGGCCGGCTTGGTCTCCTGGTCCGGCACCCACGACGGCATGGTCATGACCAGCATCCTACGCACCGTGACCATAAAAACCGGTTTGACCGGTCTCGTAGTGACCTCTAAACTCATTTTAGTAGTCACGAACTGATGTAGGGCTCGCTGGCTGGCGCGGGAGGTGCGATGTCATGGTGATCCTGCTTGGGCTCGCGGCCGCCGTGCTCTACGGCACCGGTGACTTCCTCGGCGGCCTGGCCTCGCGCAGGGTGCAGGTTCTTGCGGTGCTGACACTGGCCGAAACGGCCGGGGTGATGGTGGCTCTTCCCGCTGCGGCGGCCTCGTCCGGCCCGGCCCGCCTGCCCGGCCTGGCCTGGGGAATCGGAGCCGGCCTGGTCGGCGGGCTTGGGCTGATCATCTTCTACACCGGCCTGGCGGCCGGGCCGATGAGCGTGGTCGCGCCGGTATCAGGGCTGGCATCCACGGTCCTGCCGGTCGGCGTAGCGCTGGCCGACGGCGAGCGGCCCGGCGCCGGCGTCTACGCCGGTGCGCTGCTCTGCCTGGCCGCGATCGTGCTGGCAAGCTCGGCCGGTGACAGCACCCCGGCCGACGGCACCAGCGCGGCGCCGCGGCCCGGCCTGGCCCGGCGCTGCCCGGGCCTTGGTTACGGCGTTGCCTCCGGCGCCTCCTTCGGCCTGTTCTTCCTGCTCATCCGGAACGCCGGGCAGTCCGGGGAACTGTGGCCGGTGGCGGCCGGGCGGATCGGTGAGCTGGCGGTCGTCCTGATCGCCGCGGCAGTGCTGCGGCGCAACCTGCTTCCGCGCGGTACGGGGGCAGGCTGCTGCTGGCGGCGGCGGGCGCGGGCGGGATCGACGTGGTCGCGAACATCTGCTACGTGGCGGCCACCAGGACCGGCATATTCGGCCTGGCGGTCGTGCTGGCCTCGCTGTACCCCGGGGTCACCGTGCTGCTGGCCAGGGTGGTGCTCGGCGAGCGGCTGCGCTGGGTTCAGCGGGCAGGCCTTGGGCTCGCCGCCATCGGCATCCTTCTCGTCGCCGCATGAATCCCTCAACCGCCGCCCCAGCCGCGAACGAGCGCGCACATCACCTCATCCGGTGCCCTGGCAGGCAGCACCTGTCAGGACCTGCCGCAGCCGCCGCGGACGATCCCGAAGTCCCGCAACGCACCCGGGGCTGCCCAGATCCTGATCGACGCCGCTGCGATCAACCGATAACGGCTGCCGCCCGGGCAGGCGCACAGAACCGCCACGCGACCCAACTTCCACAAGCACGCGAATCGGCCTGGCACGGACACGCCATCGCGGGCGCTGGAGCTTGACTATGCCAGCCAGCGCACAGTCATGCTCCGACTCAACGTGGCCTATACGGCATGACCGGACGCTGAGGGTGAGCTGCCCACCAACCCGGCGATACAGAACGAGCCTTCTGGTGCGTGCGCTTGTCATCGCGCCTGCGCCTACGTCGCTGCCGCCTGCGCCCGTTGTGGACTCATTCCGTGTCGGGGAAGCTGGTGACGGCGCTGGGCGTCGTCAAATGCTATTTCTCGACATAGAAGAGGCGCTTGTTGACGAATTCGTCGATGCCGAGGGGGCCTAGCTCGCGGCCGAAGCCGGAGCGCTTGGTGCCGCCGAATGGCAGGTCCGCGCCTTCGCCTGCCGGGGTGTTGACGTTGGCCATGCCGACCTCCAGCTGCTCGGCGACCGTGATTGCCCGCTCCTCGTCGGTCGACCAGACCGCGCCGCCAAGGCCGAAGTCCACCACGTTGGCGAGCTGGACCGCCTCGTCGTCGGTGCTGACCTTGTAGATGACGGCGACCGGGCCGAACAGCTCCTCGCGGTAGGCCCGCATTTCCGGGGTCACGCCGGTGAGCACGGCCGGGGCGAAGTATGCGCCCTTACCGTCGTCGAGGGTGCCGCCGACGTGCAGCGTGGCGCCCTTCGATACCGCGTCCCGCACCTGGCCGAGGAGGTTCTCCGCTGCCTTACGGGAGACCATCGGGCTGTAGGAGCGCGGGGAGTCATCGCCCGGCTGCCGCGGTGACATCGCGGTGGCCCGCCTGACCAGGGCGGCCACGAAGTCGTCGTAGATGTCGTCCATGACGATCATCCGCTTGTTGGAGTTGCAGGCCTGGCCGACGTTCTCCATCCGGGTAACCCACGCGGTTTTAGCTGCGGCATCGACGTCGCCGGTGTCAAGGATGATGTACGGGTCGGAGCCGCCAAGCTCGAGGACGACCTTCTTCAGGTTCCGGCCCGCCGTCTCCGCGACCGCGGTGCCGGCCCGCTCGGAGCCGGTCAGCGACACGCCGCGGAGCCGCGGGTCGGCGATCATCGCGGCGACCTGCTCGTGGGTGGCGAAAAGGTTGACGTACACGCCCTCCGGCACGCCCGCGTCCTTCATGATCTGCGCGATCGCCAGGGCCGAGGTCGGGCAGTTCTCTGCGTGCTTGAGGATGACGGTGTTGCCGACGATCAGGTTGGGCGCGGCGAACCGGGCCACCTGGTAATACGGGTAATTCCACGGCATTACGCCGAGCACCGGGCCGACCGGCCGGTACTCGACCCGCGCCGTGTCACGGCCGGGCAGCGGCTTGTCGGCCAGGAGCCCCGGGCCGTTGTCGGCGTAGTAGCCGAAGATGTCGGTGCAGAACTCCGCCTCGCCGACGGCCTGCGCGGGCCGCTTGCCCATCTCCTTGGTGATCAGCGCGGCCAGCTCGGCGGCGCGCTCGGTGAACAGCCCGGCGACCCGCTTGACCACCGCGGCGCGCTCGGCGACCGCGCGCAGCCTCCAGGCCGCGAAGGCCCCGGTCGCGGCGGCCAGGGCCTCCGCCACCTCCGCGTCAGTGGCGAAGGGGAAGTCTCGGCCACCTCGCCGGTCGCCGGGTCGGTTACCTGATAAGGCGGGGTCTGCGTCATGCCTGCTCCCGGTGTCACTGCCGCAAGGGTCCAGGGAGACAACGCTACGGGAGCAAGGTACCCAGCCCAAGACCCCATCCCTCCACTGGCGGGACCGCGCGTGCGGCCCGGATGACCATGAGCGGCAGCCAACGGCCGGCGTCAGGGTTCGGTCGAGGATCTGCTGCACCTCGCCGGCTGGTTGTTCCGCGAGGAGCTCGGCCCGGCCGTATTGTCTGCTTGCCCGGATCTGGACGGGCCCGCGTCCTCGCAGCAGGTTGGAGCCAATGGCGGGAGCCAGCAGGCGCACATCCTCAGCGGCGCCCGGCGACGTCAGCCATGGTTCTGGCAGGTCAGCGGCTGCCGGAGCCACGCCGGACTACTCCCGGCGATGACTGCGTTTCACCTGAAAGCGGCAGCTCGGCGGTTCGACCCCGACCCTGACCACTCAGAGGTCTTCACACTTCACCAGTGTTCATGTTCACATTTGGCTCTGACATTCATTGCGGCCTGAGCGGGGCGGGGTGTCGGGGACTTCCAATCTGGTGATCATGGAGGATCCGGAAGGCAATTGGATTGAGCGTCCTCGGCCCTTGCGCAAGTGAGTCCTGATGCCCCAGGGTGACGCCGCTGTGGCGCGAAAATCGGGCAGCTGAACCGCGGCGTCCCGTGGGCCCGGCTGCGCCGGGCGCTGCCGCGCGCACCCGCGGGCCCTGGTCGGCTGATGTTCCCTGCGCGGGCGCGGCGGCGGCCGATCCGGCGAAGTCCTCCCAGTCCATGTTCGCGATGTTCAGGTTGTTCTCCACACTCCACAGCTGCGTTGGAACGCAGCCGAACGGCGGCCTGCCGGTCAGCAGGTCCACCACCAGTACCGGGTGCTCGGGTGATGTGAGGGTCGTGCTGTCGGCGATGAACAGCACGGCGGCTTCCTGGCTGTCGACGGGCACCGCTGCCTTGACCTGAATCCAGCTTGCGTGGTCGAAGCCCGGATCGCTGACCAGGCTCGATATAGGCCCGGAAGCCGTCCCGTTCTCTTCCTGGGCCTTGGCGCACAGCTGCTGCCAAGCTCATCGAGGACCGGTTTCGCCGCCACCGCCTCGCGCCGGTGATCACCAGCATGCCCGGCATCGGCCTGCTGCTCGGCGCGGAGTTCCTCGCCGCCACCGGCGGCGACATGACCTGGTTCGCCACCGCGGACCGGCTGGCCGCGTTCGCCGGGCTGGCCCCGGCCCCGTGGGACTCCGGCCGGATCCGCGGCAACCTGCAACGCCCCCGCCGCTACCACCGCGGCCTCAACCGGGTCTCCTGCTACTCGGCCCTGATCAGCATCCGGACCTGCCCCGAATCCAGGGCGTTCTACGACCGCAAGCGCGCCGAGGGCAAGAAGCACGTCCAGGCCGTTCTCGCCCCTGGCCCGCCGCCGCGTCAACGTCCTCTGGGCACTGCTCCGCGAAGACCGCGCCTACCAGCCGAGAACCACCAGGCCGAACGGGCGCGAACCGCTCGAAACAGCCGCCTGACGACCACGACGGATCCAGCCCAGCGGCTTGACGAACGCATTGGGAAGCAGATTGAGCAGCGACAACAGGTCAATCCCGAAGATCATCCACGGAAGATTGATTAAGTACATGGATGTGGCCCAACTCGGGACCATCCGCTGACCTGGCCTGACGGCGCTCTGTTCTCCCACTTCGATGGCTCGAATCGTCAGCTTCGGATGTGTCCGGCATTGTCCTGGAGCCAGTCCTCAGTCTTGCGGTGCTTCGCCAGGCCGATCGTTCCGTACTCGTCATCTTCACCTGCGGCGTGCACGCCGATGGCCCTGAATCCGGAGTTCACCGCGTTGTTGTGGCCCCAGGCAAGGTGGTACCCGGGCTCAAGGTCGTGCTCGATGTCGCTTGTGCCAGCCGGGCCATAGAGAAGCTTCCCGAATCTGAATGCGATGGCCTCCCTGGTTCCCGGCCCTCCGAAGGTCTCGCTATGGATGTAGACGACAGCCCGATCCGCGGAGAGCGAGCGTGCGATGGCGGCAACAGGCTGCTTCAGCATCCAGCCCGCAGGTATCCGATCCTCTCCGACGCTGGCTGGATCGAGCAGGCGGACCAGGTCCTCCGTGATCGGAAGCATGCTCAGCCCGGCGTTGAGCGGCACGATCGTGAAGCCGTCAGGCACAGGTGGTGCCGCGCGGGCGCTGCTGAAGATGATGGCCTCGATATAAGACCCCATGGGCGTAAGTGTGCCCGACCCTCCGGTCCATGACCACTTCTGTCGCAGCTCTGGCAGGCCGATTGTGCTCGATATCCCACGACCCGCGCCGCGACGAGTCCACGATCAGCACGGCCGCTATTCCTCATCGCGGCATGAGAGTGCGTGTCTGGGACCCGTCAGGCCACGCAGAACTCGTTCCCTTCAGGGTCCAGCATGACGACGTGTCCGAGGGCCGCACCGTAGTGTTCCTCGCGGACAACGGTGGCACCGAGCGCAACGAGTTCGGGTACCTTGGCTCGAATCAGTCTCTCCCGGACGGTCATGTCCCAGGGGCCTTCACCGGCTACGCGGATGTCGATGTGTATTCGGTTCTTCGCCGCCTTGCCTTCCGGCACCCGCAGCCATCCGATGGCAGGGCCCTTGCCCTCAGGATCGACGATGGACGCGCCATCGGGGTCGTCATAACCCGGTTCCGACACGTAACCGAGGGCCATCGCCCAGAAGTCCGCCAACAAGTGGGGATCCTTCGCGTCACATCCAAGGGTCCAGTGAGTAGCCATGACGAGAGGGTAGGCGCGATTCCGGATGAGGCGCTCCCGGAACAGCGTCACTGTCCGCAACCACGCAGCGTGACGCCGCACCTAGTTACGACGCCCTCATCTCGGCATGAGCGGTCGTCGCGTGCTGAGAGCCGCGCTGCCGCCCAGCGTGCAGATTGGCCCATTCTGCACGCCGGGACCAAAACCACCGAGCAACCTACAGGCCCACATAACGTACGTGTGTCCAGCGGGCCGCAATTACGCGGCTACCGCGCGTGACGTGGGCCGGGGAGTGGAACGGCGTCCCGCAGTGGTCATACCCTGGGGACCTGACCGTCGGCTCCAGCTCCTCGGCCAGCCTGTTAGACAGTGTGTTCCAGCTTTCGAACACGGCGTGATCTTGGACCGGATCCTGGTCCCATCTGGTCCCACTGGCGGTCCCAAAATGGTCCCACCGTGCATACCCAGACGGCACCATCAGGACCCTTCCACGGCCTGTCCTCGCAGGCCAGGGGCTCTATGCAGGGCTTCTGCCTGCGGCGATGCGAGGGGTTGTTTCCACCTGAAAAGCGGAAGGCCGGCGGTTCGACCCCGCCCCTGACCACCTCTGACCAGCCATAACGCGCCGGATGATCTTCATGCGCCGCCGGAGGCCAGGGACGGGGAGTGAGCAGGCATGACGACGTGGTTGGCTGCGTCTAGATGGCGATTCTCAATCCCGGAGGCGGAAGGTCGCAGACGCGATCGGGCCCCGGCCGCCAGCTCAGAGGGCATTTGATCGCCGGGAAGATCAAGGTCTGGTCCCAAAATGGTCCCACCGGTGCAGCGGGAGATGTCATATGCCTGAGCCGGCAAGGCACCCGTCGCGGTGACGTCGGCCTGCATGATCGGGGCGCTGAGTCCGTCCGCGCGGGACCTGGCGGAGCCGTCGGCCGCTGGCGGCGACCGGCGGGTTGATGCAACACGGGGCCAGGCCCGCACGGTCGCCCCTGGCATGGCTGATCTCGGCGAAGAACCCGGCGGCCAGCGAAGGCCAGGTCCGGCAGGACCACCATGCCGGCTGCAGTTCCTGCACTGTCGGGCCGCGTGGCCGCCCTCCTAGTGCGCGGCTGCGCCTTGGTCTCTGCGAGCTCTACGCCTGGCACCGCGAGACCGAGCCGATGACCGCCAGACCGCAGCGGACGCCGACCTGCTCTGGCGCCTTCTCTCGCTTGACGACTGGGCCTGCCGCTGGGCGCCTTCGCAGACTGCGTCTGACCAGCCCGATAATTCTCTGCTCTCAGGACATTGCGGCCCGAACACAAGGTGAGTGAGCCAGCTGATGACCGATGTACCGGCGTTTCTCTATGAGTCGTTCCCTGCGGCGAGCTTCGGCGGGAACATCGCTGGCGTCGTCCTGCTTGAGCACCCGGCTTCCCAGTCCGGACGAGTCCACGGGCAGCCGGGTCACCTGGGCGGCATGCCATCGCTCGAGGGCAGCGCAGCAGGCCAGTACTGCGGGGTGCTCAGTGCTGGCACGTAGCCTGCGTTGCGCCCGGGGCGATGCCTCCGGGCGCCCGCCAGCAGACTCAGACCTGGCCGGACAGCAGATAGCACAGGGTAGAACGGCACGCGGGGCGTGGGGGCATGACCGAGGTGACCGGCCGCGCGCCGGAGCCACGAACCGCCTGACCGGACGATCACCTAGCTCAGCCAGCGCATTGGACCCATGCCCGGCGGGGGCGCAGGCGAGGCACGAGTCCGGGTGATCGCCCAGGCCGCACCCGAGCAAACCCGGTGCCCGGCACCGGTGGCCTCACCGTCCCCGCCGCCCGGCCGCGGCCGCTGCGCGCCAGAGCCGGGGCGGCACGATCGCCCGCGCCGTCAGTAGCCGCCCCCGCCGCCGGAGCTGGCGGCGGGCTGCCGGCGGGCGCGCCGGAGGCTGTTACCTCGTGCCACACCCCGCCGTAGGTGTTGATGCCGTCGCCATTGGCCTGGCCGGGGGCGCCATCCGCGGTGTAGGTGTACAGCGGACGCCCATCGTAGGTGGCCTGGGTCGAGCCGTCGGACCGGGTGATCGTGCCGAGCTTGCCGGTGACGCCCGGCCCGGCCGTCGCGGGCGCATTCGCCGGCGGCCAGACCTGGGCGCAGCTGCCGTTGCAGTTCGACTTGGTCGTGGTGTCTGGCGCGAACCAGTACAGGGTGAAGCCCTTGGCGTTGGTGAGCACGGTTACGCCACTTATCTGCGTGGTCTTCAGTTCGGAGCCCGAAGAGGCGCCGCCCGAGCCCGGCGACGAGCTGCCGCACGCTGCAGCAAGCAACACGGCCGCCATCAACGCCATCAGCGCAAGCAATCTGTTCCGCATGATGTCTCCCCCCTTAGGGCCGTCCGGGTTCCCTGGCCACCCGCGGCGTGTCGCGCTTCCGCTGGGCCTGGCGGCGGAACTCTTCAGCATTCCCCGTTCGATCGGACACCTATCCGCACCTGGCAGGCGCCCGCCGACTCCTGCGCTACACGTCTAGACGATCCGGGGATGAATCTGGCGAAGGAGGACCGATCGCCGCCTCACCTGCGCTCACGTCTTCGAACCTAGTCTCTGGCGCCCTATTGGCAGCACCGGGGTCCTGCACAGCTGGGCGCCAATACTTGACCGGACTCCCCGCCCGCGGGCGGGGCTGGCACGGCCCTGGCCGGTCGCTCCGGGTCGGCTCGCCACTCCTGGTGCTGTCCGCGGCTGCCCGGACCGGCATTGGCCAAGCGGGACTCCCGGGGCAGGAGTCGTGCTGGCGTGGGTGTAGCGGCGCGGGGGCCAGGGCGCCGGCGCGTTTGGGGGCGGGCCGGCGAGGCAGGGGAGTATCGTCACGAGCTGATTTCGCGGGCGCGGCGACTCCGGGGGTGGGCCGCCGGTCCGCCAGGGAATGTAGCGTGTCAGGGGGCTACGGATATGAAGATCAAGATGAAGATGATGGCGCTGGTGCCGGCGGTGCTGGCAGCGGCCGCTCTGCTGGTTGCGTCGCCGGCGTGGGCGGCAGGCGGCAACACCGGTTTCGGCTTCAACGCGACTGGCATCAGCGGCTTCCCGACCGGTGCGGCCACGCTTACCGGCGGCGGCTCGTTCAACCCGGGGACGGGCTTCGCCAAGTCCGCCGGCGGCTTCCGGTGCACCAGCGACGTCCGCCAGGGTCCGCTGACCGGCTGCCTGGCCGGCCAGGGCGTCCGGTGGGACACCGCCGCCCTGCTGGCGAGCACGACCTTCAAGTGCACCGGGGCCGTGGCCGAGCCCGCGAAGACCGCGGTCACCGACCGGGACACGGTGGTGCTGCTGGCGGACTTCTACCGCGCAGGTGACGGGATCGATGAGTCCTTCACTGCGCAGATGATCGTCTCCGCCGACGACATCGCACCCGACATCGCCGGAATCCAGCACGTCTGGATTCAGGGCGTCGGATGTGCTCGGGCGATCGCGCACTTCAGCTCCTGACCGCGGGCCCGCAAGCAGGGGGAACCATGATGCTGAAACAGCACAGCCGGCTGCTCGGGGCGGCACTGGGATTGGCCGCCTCGGCGGTGCTCGCGTCCGCGGGTGCGGCCGGGGCCAGCGCCAGCCCGCCGGCGGGGTCCGGGACGGTGCCGGTGCTGCGGGTCAACCGCCCGGCTCCGGCCGGCGCGACTGGCCCGCGGGTGCGGGCGGTGCCGCTGCGGGTGCCCGACCGGGCCGTTTATGCCGCCCAGAAGGCCGCCGCCGACGCGGCTGCGGGGCGGCGGTCGCCGTCGGCCCCGGCCACCGCGGTGCTGGCGCCGGCCATCGTCCGGCAGTGGGCCGGGCAGCGGGACGCGACCGTGGCGCCGTCGGATTCGACCGGCGCCATCGGCACCACCCGGTACGTCGAGCTGGTGAACGCCAAGGCCGCCATCTACAGCCGGACCAGCAACATCCCGACCGCCTCGGGGACGCTGCTCCAGCTCACCGGGTGCGCGACGTCGCCGTGCACCGACAACGTGTTCGATCCGCAGGTCATCTGGGACCCTGGCACGAGCCGCTTCTTCTATGCGGCGGATGACATCGTGTCCAGCACCGAGAACCTGCTCGACATCGGCTTCAGCACCACCGCCACCCCGACCTTGTCGGCGTCGAGCTGGTGCCGGTACAGCATGAACTTCGGGTCGACCTTCCCCGATTACCCCAAGCTCGGCGACACCAAGGACTTCGAGCTGATCGGGGTCAACGAGTTCAGCGGGGTCAGCTTCACCGGGTCTCATATCGCCTGGCTGACCAAGCCCCCGCCCGGGCCGACCTGCCCGGCCGCGACCACGTTCATGGCAGGGGTCACCGGCGCGCTGAAGAACGCCAACGGCACGGCCGCGTTCACCCCGGTGCCGGCCAACCAGACCGACACCAGCTCGACCGGCTGGGCAGTCGCCCGGCCGGCCAGCATCCCGCCCGGCGGGGCCACCTTCCTGACTATGTTCAAGGTGACAAGGTCCTCGACCGGCACGGCGACTATCCCGGTCACCGGGACCGCAGTCCCGGTCAGCGCGTTCAAGGTCCCCGCATCGGCCTCCCAGCCGGGCACCACCGACCTGCTGGACACCCTGGACGCCCGCAACACCCAGGCCGTCTCGGCGGTCGACCCGCTGCACGGCGGGGTGACGGCGCTGTGGACCCAGCACACGGTCTTCGGCGGCGCCGGCTCCCAGGTCCGCTGGTATGAGATCAACCCGGCGACCCACACCCTCATCCAGCACGGAACCTTGACCAGCTCGTCAAGCTTCACCTTCGACGCGGCCATCTCCCCCGACCGGCGGGTCAACGGCACCGCCAGGCAGTATGGCGGGGACATGATGATCAACGTCGTCCGGTCGTCGCCGACCGCCCTGCCCGCCATCCAGGCAGCATCCAAGATCGGGTCAAACCCCGTCTCCGCGCTAACCCAGATCGCCGCCTCCGCCGCCGCGGACACCGGCTTTGACTGCATCAGCTCCGGGGGCCTGTGCCGATGGGGTGACTACGCCGCGGCGACCCCCGATCCCGCCGCCCCAACCACCGCGGCCACCGGCCAAGTCTGGGGCAGTTCGATGCTCGCCGCATCGGGCGGCAGCATCTCCAGCTCGGGCTGGACCACCCGCAACTTCGCGATCAGACCGTAGCCCGCCCTTAGCCGCCTCGCAGGCCGCCCCTCCCTGGGCGGCGTGCCTGGTCCCGAAGCCAGACCGGAGGCTCGGCCGACGCGCCTACACACGTCCAAGCTACAAAAATGACCGGTACGCGCGGAGGGCGGCATTTCCGGCAGATCGAGGCCGGCAAGGTGAGCGACGAGGCGCTCGGCAGGTACGCCGGCGGGTGACGCCCACGGAGGTGGGCCCATCGCGGTCGGTTCGCGCCGTGGTTATGGTCGCGCGGCACCTGCGGCCGTTCCGCTCGGCGGCGACGAACCCCTGCCCGTTCTGGCCGCTGTATGTGTAGTCTCCGCCGACCGCGCAGTTGCCCGCCGAGGCGCACGACAGCGAGACGACCTGGGCGTCCCGCCCTTGTTCAGCGCACCAGGCCGGGTACCTCGATCGCCCGGCCCCAGCGGCCGTGCCGCAAGCTGACCACGGACACCGAGCCGGCGGCCTGACGTCGTCTCATCGCGTTCCTCACACCATCGCCGCTGCCCGATGCCTCTGAGCGGGACCGGCATCCGCCAGTCACCCCTCTACTCAAGAGACGCGCAGCGGGCGCATTTGTTGCACCGGCCAGCTGCGCGGGCCGCGTGACCTTCAGGTCGCCGAGCGCAGGCAGGCCGCAACCAGCGACGCACCTCCCGCGCCATATCGGCCGATAAGGAGCGTCAGTGCCCGGGGCAGTGATCACGATCCATGCCTGAAGATGCCTGGCGGCTCCGCGTTGCCTCATTAGCCGTTCCTTGCGCGCGACATGAACACCGCCAGCTCGGCAATGGTTCGTCCAGCGAGCGGAGTGTCTCAGAAGCAGTCGTCGACCGCAGCACGCCGCCGTCCACGGCTACGCCACCGCCTACTGGGCCGCCAGCGCCTTCTTCGCCGCCGGCGCGCTGCTCACCGCCCTGCTCTACCGCTCCGGACGCCCCCACCCCCCGACCTCACCAGCACCGTCCCCGCCTGACGTCAGGGTCCGCGCCTTGCGGCTGCTGATGGCAGGCGGCACCGCCGACATCCTTCCTAGTGGCAGGCATCCAGCGACCTGCAACGAGGGGTAGGAACACAATGGATCGCCAACCGACCGAGTTTCTGCAACAGGAGGAGAAGCTATGGAGCCCAAAACAGGCAGGCCGGATGCCGACGCCGCCGAGTTCCCCGGGTTCCTCGAGCGGTGTCATGACGCCCTGAGGCAGCACACCGGCGGCAACCCGCGGCCGTATCTTGAACTGTGGTCACATGCTGACGACGTTTCGCTCATGGGAGGGGTCGGCGGTCACCAGGTCGGTATTGACGAGGTGAGCGAGCTCCTGACCGCCGCAGCCAAGACGCTCAACTACGAAACCTGGAGCGCCGAGAACCTCGTCACCGGTTTCGACGACACGTTCGGTTTCACAGTCGAGCTGGAGCGGCTCACCCGGCACATCCACGGTCAGACGGAGGAAATGAGGCTGCGAGCGACCTCTGTCTACCGGCGAGAGGACGGCGCCTGGAAGGTGGTCCATCGTCACGGTGACAGCCTGATGACCGTCGAAATCGACGCAGAGGGCAGACGCTGAGCCGCCGAAATGACCCTCTGGGCAACGTCCACAAGCCTTGCCCTCCCGCATATTTCCCGAGCTGCTGATGGCTGGCCGGGAGCGGCCGTCTTGGTCCTGCTCCGCCCGGCGGCAAATGTAGAACCCAGCCCTCTCACCGAGGACGACATCGACGAAATGGTGCATTCGGCCGGGCAGCCGGCGCGGCAGCGATGGTAAAAGACTGTGACGAATAATCTGTGACTGATCAGTTGCTATATGCGCATATCGCTCAATACGCGGGTGATCTGTGTCGTTCCCGGGCTCTGGCGCACCGGGCTGGGAGGGTTTCTGAGATGGGCAGCTTCCCGTGTCGTGAGCGCGCTGTGTCGGGGTCTGGCCAGGTCCGTTGCCGGCTGGGTGGCATCGTGGCGTTATGGTGGCTGCCTGGCCGATTGGTCTGGCGACTCCGCCGTGGTAGCCGCTGGCCGCGGGGCCGGTTTCTCGCGTGCCGACCGCGCGCGGGAAGGCGCGGTCGGCCATTTTGCACCGCTGGAATTTACTTCCAGGCCACCTCATTGAGCGCGACGGAGGCAGTAGAAGCGCTCCTCGAACCCGAAGAGACGCGCGATCGGGTCAGGGTCTGTGTCCGCTACCTCGACGCTGGTGATATCCCAGTCCGGGAAGGCTCGCTTGATGTCGGCGGGGCCGGCGCCGCGCGGCAGCGGGCCGCGCCGACGTGGAGCGAAGCAGTCGAGGATCATGGCAGCGTCCGGGCTGGCGACCGCGCTCAAGTGCTTGCCCATCGCCGCGCGCTGGGTGTCATCGAGTCCGTGGAAAGTGCCGGTGTCGAGCAGCAGCCGGAACCCGGATCCGAATCCGGACCCGGTCAAGGCGGTGACATCGGCTCTGATGAGCTGAATGTCGGCCCGTTCCTGCTCGGCGCGCTCGCGGGCGCGTCTGAGCGCCTTGTCGACGATGTCGACGCCTGTGACGTCCCAGCCGCGCCGGGCGAGCCGGATGCCCCAGACCGCGCTGCCGGTGCCGATGTCGAGCGCCTTTCCGTACGGCGGCTGGCGGCCCGCCTCCTCGCGGGCGACGAGTGCCAGGAGCTTGTCGGAATAGGGGGGATGTCCGGCCAGATCCTCCCAGGGATGAAATCCGATCGCGTAAGCGAACCGGTAGTTCACGGTCGCCTCCCGTCGTCCGCTGCGAGCGCGCGGCGCAGGGCGTGCAGGAATGCCGCGGGCTGTTCCATCGGCGGGTCGTCGCCCGCGTCCTCGATTACGTGCAGCGGCCAGCCGTAGCGGCGGCTGGCAGTCTCGGCGACTCGCAGCAGGTTCACCGGGTCCTGCCGCCCCCAGATCAGCGTGACAGGAGGGCGGAGGCGCTCCAGGTCCGTCGGTGCGACCGCAGGCACGGCGAGTTCCCGCATCACCACCCGCAGCGCCGCCTTGCCAGCGGCAGAGCGCGCCCGGTCGAGCGTGTATGCCAGGAAGAGATCCCAGCGCTCTCCAGCACCCGAGCGCATCCCCGCATAATCGACCGTGCAGCGGTTCATCAGGCCGTCGTATGTCGCCGCCGTCGGACGGGCAATGTAGCGGAAGAGGGCCAGGGCGAAGCGCGGGCTTGGCCGGAACCGGCCGAGGCCGAACGAGTCGATGAGCACGAGCGAGCGAACCTGCCGATCGTTCTCCAGCGCGAAGCGGGCGGCGATAGCGCCGCTGCCCAGGTGACCGGCCAGGACCGGCGGGGCGTGGCAGCTCCTGGCGATCAGCTCCGCGAGCCAGGCCAGGATCCGGCTGGCGTCGAGTTCGCCTTCAGTGACCTGCGATGCGCCGTGACCGGGCAGGTCAGGCGCGATGACGCGATACTCCGTCACGAGGTGCGGCAGCACGCGCATCCACTGCCCCGCGAAAGATCCCGGCTCATGCAGGAGCACGAGCGGGGCTCCCTGGCCGCCTTCAAGCACCGCAGTGGACACCCCCGCCAGCTCGACCCGCCGCTCCTTGACCGGCAGTCCGGCCAGCAACCGCGCCCGGTGCGACAGAGCGGCCGAGGTCCCGGCCTGCTCCGTCTGCTGCCCGGGGCGGCTCGCGTCTACCTGCGCGGCATTCATATCTTCGCTCCTTGTCGTCCGGAACCGAGCGGATAAGGCGACGCTAGGCCCGGGCAGCCGCCGCCCACATCGCACGAATTCACCAACCCGCCGCCAGCGCACGTGGTGATTTTTGAGTACCGCCCGTCAGACGAGGCGATGTTCGAAGGCGAAGGCGCTAGCCGCCGTTCGCGACGAGATACCGAGCTTGGCGTAGATGTTCTGCAAGTGGCGAGCCGCAGTGTGCTCGCTGATGACCAGCTCCGTGGCGACCTGACGGTTGGTCTTGCCGGCCGCTACCAGCCTGATTACCTCAACCTCGCGATCCGTCAGGCCATGGCTGCCGCTGGCCGATGTGGCGACCTCAAGCAGGAGGTCGACCCTGGCGAGGTCGGTCGCCGCGCCCAGAGCAGCGAACGCATCGCGGGCCGCCTCCAGCTCGAGCCTGGCCGTGTCCTCGTCGCCGAGCTCCCGGCACGCGTGACCGACGAGCTCCCGCACGCGTGCTGTCTCATATGGCGCCTCAAGCCGTTGCCATATCTGCCCGGCCACACGCAGCCCTAGGAGGGCCGCGTGGGCGTCGCCGCGTGCAAGCTCAACGGCGCTGCGCGCCTGCGCGGCGATCGCCTCGAACTCCTCATTGGCCTGGTTGCCCGCGAACGAGCCGAGTTCATCACACGCCTGCGCTGCGGCCTCCAGATCACCCACCGCCAGCATGATCTCGACATACGCGGGCAGCAGGCCGACACGGGCGGCCGACTCCGATGCCTCGCCTGCCGCCGGCGGATCGCGGCCTCGGCCGCCCCGGAGTTGCCCTGCGCCAATCTCAGCAGGGCCAGGCCGGGCTGCGGCTCGAAGCCATAGGCGCTCGCTTCCCTGTACGCTTCCCCGGCCGGGTCGAAATCACCGAGCAGTCGGTGGATCTCCCCTCGCTCGTAGCACGCCTCACCCGCCGCCGCAGGGCTCTCGCCGCGGAGGCAGCGCTCAGCAGCCCGCCGCGCCTCCGTCAGCGCGTCTTGCCACGCGCCATCCAGCCGCAGCACCTGAGCGCGATGCACCAGGCAGCGGCCGGTGAACGCGACCAGGTCGGGCTGGCGGCTGCACCACGCGGTCAGGGCCGTCGTCCATTCCCGGGCGCGACGAATAGCCTGCGCGTCGCGGCATGCCAGGATGGCGCCGCAATAGACGATCCCGGAAGCGATCGGCGACAGCTCGCCTGCCGTCACCGCGACCATCGCCTCGTCGAGGAGGGCAAGCCCTTCCTGAACGCGCCCCAGCCGAATCAGGATGTGGCCCTGTTCGTGCCCAGCCAGGGCGAACAGGTCGGCGTCGCCGAACCGCTCGCCGGCCGCCGCAGCCTCACCTGCAGCAGCCGCGGCCGCTTCCAGGTCGCCCGCCCCCTCCCGCTCAAAGACAAGCGGCAGCAGCAGGTAGCCCGGCCTCCACCCGATCGTCGCCCGCGCGCTCGAGCAACCGTCGCGCCCGGCCCAGCCAGCCGCGGCCCGCCCATCTCGCCTCGCTGCGCCAGATTGATGCCAACCCAGAAGGCGCAGCGCAGCGCCGCAAGCTGCGAACCGGCATCCAGGTGCGCCCTGTACGCGCGCTGCAGACAACCGAGGTAGTCATCCAGCTGCCCCAGCATGTAGGCCGCATTGGCGAGCAGCTCAAGGCCGTCCCCGTCCATGAGCACCGCCCGATCGGCTGCGCTCAGCGAGTCCCGCGCCTCCAGCCACGCCTCGCGCGCGTACGCATCTCGTCCCCGCTCAAGCTCATCGCCCGACATCAGAGCCGATTATCCTCCCGAGATGTCGCGTGGCGCGCGACAGGTCGCACTCGAGGTCACGTGTACTGCCCACGACGGAGCATGAACCGGCGCTGTCCCAGTTGATGCAGTGCATCCGTTACTGGTGCGCCGCCGATCACCACGTTGCCGGTCCGCTGCAGATACAGATCGAGCCCTCGGAGTGCGCCTGCCGAGCAGGCTCCGCGACTGTGCAGCGTCAGGGTCCGCGGCTGGACACTGGGTGCCAGGTTTTGCCGGTCCTCGGTCTGACCGCCGGTCTTGAAGTCGGAGCGCCGTGCACCGGCCGCCACGCGGGCTTGGTCGGCTGAGCCGCCGGTACGCCGCTATTGCCGCGAACCGGCGACAGCACGGGCCATCAGGCAACCTGATGCTGCCAGCAGCCGGCCTGTCGGCAATGCTCTGGTCATGAATCTTGCGGATGCCGTTCGCTGGACGTCCGGTTAGCCCGGGTGTTAGCTTGCCGGCGCCGAGGCAGTCCTCGTTCGCCAGCGTGTTCGAGCTATCGAGCCGCGGGAGATCGCGGGGGCGATCCTGGTCCCATCTGGTCCCACCCGTGGTCCAGATTGGTCCCACCGTGCACACCCGCAGGCGTCCGCTGATAGCCCTCCGCTGCCTGTCGTCGCAGGTCAGAGCCGATGTCCGGGCTTCCTACCTATCGCATCCGAGGCTCTGCCTGTTTCACTGCTGGTTGCCGGGTTCATCAGGCTTCGCGGCTGGCGGCGGGGCAATTGGCTCCGCGCGGCCGCGTGGGCAAGTGCGTGGATTGCGGGCGTCGCTCTCTCGGCGCTGGTCATTGTCTGGGGAGAGTACCCACTGCACTCCTGCCCCAATATGCCGCAGACTGCGGTGCCACCGCAGTGCCCTTATGGCAGCCCTGCCGTGGTGAGCTGGGGAGAGCTGGCGATCTGTCCCGCGTGGCTGGTGCTCGGGGCCGGGCTGACCTGGATCCTGGCCCGGCCAGCCCGCCGTTCGTATGTACCCGATCCAACCAGCCGTGCTAGCCACGAAGCCAGCCGATGGCCGCCCGGTGCCGGCGACCTGCAAACGTAGAGCCCGTGCCCGCGGCGCGCCCGAAGCAAAGGTCAAAGACGCGACACCACCACCTTGACTCTTCGGAGCCAGGCGCCCACCTCGGCCTGGTCTTCGACCAGCACCCCTCTTCGTCGGTCGGCGGTGCCGGTTCACTCCCCGAAAGGTAGCCCCGCAGAAAGCGTTCAGCGTCTGCCGAACTGGCGGTTATCTCGTATTTCGATATCCGCGTGACGATCTGCTCGACCGGGCAGAAGGCATACGCGCGGCCGAGAATGTGCGGATTGCCGTCGACAAGGAAGTGACGACCTTCGCAACCGTCCATCTCAAACCACAGCCGCGAGTCCGGCTCACCCCAGTACGACGACGGCACCTGTGCCACCGCAGGAGGCCAGCAGGGACCGACGACGCCGAACCCGCAGCTATGGCCTCACCGCGACCTCGTCCAGGACCTCGCGCGGCGGGCGTGCGGCCTCTTCGGGCCGACCCGCCGCGCGACCTGATCAAGCGCGGTGAGATCGGCGCGGATGCCCGTGAGCCGACTGTGCCGCCCCTGACGCTCTGCCAAACGAACCCGGCGCGGGCAGGCGTGTTGGGTGACGACAGCACTGACGACAACGGCGACACCCGCAGGCAACCGTGCACCGGCATCGACCGCTGTCTACCCTGGCTTGTTCCCGGGTGACCTGGACGGCTGCTCGGCCTGAAAGGCGGAAGGCCGGCGGTTCGACCCCGCCCCTGACCACCTCTGACCTGCCATGACGCGCTGGATGATCTTCATGCGCCACGGGGGCCAGGGACGGGCAGCGAGCAGGCAGGACGACCTGGCTAGATGGCGATCCTAAATCCCGAAGGCGGAAGATCGCAGACGCGATCCGGCCCCGATCACCAGCTCAGAAGAGCACATTGATCTTCGAGAAGATCAAGGTCTGGTCCCAAAATGGTCCCACCGGTGCAGCGGGAGATGCCACATGCCTGAGCTGGCAGGCACCCGTCGCGGTCACGTCGGCCTGCATGATCCGGGCAGCGCGCTGAGTCCGCACGCGCAGGGACATGTGGGGAACCATCCGGCAGATGGGCAGCGACCAGCGGGTGCGGCAACACCGGCCCGGGCCAGCACGTTCACTACGCACGGGTGATCTCGGCGAAGAACCCGGTGGCGAGCGAAGGCAGACAGCCTGATGCTTCCTGTGCGTGGCGGCGGCCTAGCCTGGGTAGGTGCGTGTGTCGGCGATCCGCGCAACCGCCAGCCGAGGAGGTGCTCGTGGCTACCCCAGCTGCCGCCAAGACGGATATTGATCTCAAGCTAGCGGGTGAGCTCGCCCAGCAGCTGCGTGTTGATTCGGTGCGGTCGAGTACGTCTGCCGGGTCGGGTCACCCGACTTCGAGCATGTCGGCCGCGGACCTGCTGGCCGTCCTGGTCGGCCGGCATCTTCGGTATGACTGGGACGAGCCGGCCAGCCCGGCCAACGATCACCTGATCTTCTCCAAGGGCCACGCGTCACCGCTGCTCTACTCGGTCTACAAGGCTGTCGGGGTCGTCTCAGACGATGAGCTCATGACCGGCTACCGCCGCTTCGGGTCGCGGCTGGAGGGTCATCCGACCCCGGTGCTGCCCTGGGTCGACGTGGCGACCGGCTCGCTCGGCCAGGGATTGCCCGACGCCGTCGGGGTCGCGCTGGCCGGCAAGTACCTCGACGAGTCCCCGTTCCGGGTCTGGGTCCTGTGCGGTGACAGCGAGATGGCCGAAGGCTCGATCTGGGAAGCCCTCGACAAGGCCTCGCACTACAAGCTGTCCAACCTCATCGCCATGGTGGACGTCAACCGGCTCGGGCAGCGCGGTCCGACCGAGCTGTCCTGGGATCTGGAGACCTACAGCCGCCGTGCGTCGGCGTTCGGCGCCCGCGTCTTCACCATCGACGGCCACGACGTGGCGGAGATCGACCGGGCCATGGCACACGCGGGCGAGATCACCGGCGACCAGCCGACTGTCATCCTCGCCCGGACCATCAAGGGCCGCGGCTTCTCCGAGGTCGAGGACCGGGAGGGCTGGCACGGCAAGCCGTTCCCGCCGGAGATGGCGGAGCGGGCGATCATCGAGCTCGGCGGGGAGCGCGACCTCATCGTGCGCGGGCCCGGAGCCGGATCAGGCCGCGGCGGCCGCCCGCGCGGGGAAGGCCAGCGCGGCGGTGAAGCTGCCGGGCTACACCGTCGGGGACAAGGTCGCTACCCGCAAGGCCTACGGCCAGGCGCTGGCCGCGCTCGGCGCCCGCCGCGAGGTGGTCGCGATGGACGGCGAGGTGAGCAACTCGACCTACGCCGACGAGTTCGCGCAGCGAGTATCCCGAGCGGTACTTCGAGATGTACATCGCCGAGCAGCAGCTGGTGGCTGCCGCGGTCGGCTTCAGCGTGCGGGGCTACCGGCCGTTCGCCTCGACGTTCGCGGCATTCCTTACCCGCGCCTATGACTTCATCCGGATGGCCGCGATCTCGCAGGCCAGACATCTGCCTGGTCGGCTCGCATGCGGGCGTCGAGATCGGCGCCGACGGCCCGTCGCAGATGGCGCTGGAGGACCTGGCCATGATGCGCGCCGTCCAGGGCTCGACTGTCCTGTACCCGAGCGACGCCACCAGCACAGCTGCGCTCGTGCAGGCCATGGCCGACCGGGACGGCGTCGTCTACATGCGCACGACGCGCGGCGCCTATCCGGTCCTGTACGCCGGCCGGGGAAGCATTCCCGGTCGGCGGCGCCAAGGTGCTGCGCGCCAGCGACGCAGGACCAGGTCACGCTGATCGGGGCAGGCGTGACCCTGCATGCCTGCCTCGCCGCTGCCGACCAGCTCAAGGCGGACGGGATCAGCGCACGCGTCATCGACGTGTACTCCGTCAAGCCAATCGACACTGACACGCTGACCGCGGCTGCCGCAGCCACCGGCGGCAGGCTGGTGGTCGCCGAGGATCATCACCCCGAGGGCGGCCTCGGGTCCGCTGTCGTCGACGCGCTGACCGGCGCCGGACGTGCCGACCTGACCGTGCGGCATCTGGCAGTGTCCGAGCTGCCCGGATCAGGGACCAGCGAGGAACTGCTCGACGCGGCCCGCATCAGCGCCGCACACATCGCGGCAGCTGCCCGCAGCCTGGCCGGCTAGCTCGCCGGCTGCGGGTGCCGATGCCCCGCATCCGCAGGCAAGCGGTACCGGGCCGCAACGATCCCGCAGAGCCGCGCGTGGTCCGCGCCGGGCGCGGGCGACGAGCCCGCCCTGCGGCTTCTTTGCCGCCGAGCTGCCAGGTATGGATGGCGAAACCACCCGCCGAGGCCTGGCCGACGGCCGCAAGCAGGACCTCCTGCTCGGCGACGAACCACGCCCATGCCGCATGTCGCGGAAGGTGAATTATGCTGAACAGCGAGCTGACCGCGGCGTCCCCGAAGCCGTTGTTCAGGGCCGTGAGGCCGGGCGCCTCGATCGCCCTACGCCAGCGGCCGTGCCGCTCGACGGTCACGAACCCCTGCCCGC
The DNA here is from genome assembly GCA_963720595.1 of uncultured Actinomycetota bacterium. GTDB lineage: Bacteria > Actinomycetota > Actinomycetes > Streptosporangiales > Streptosporangiaceae > Chersky-822. Next base: position 1,861,639 of record CAVRFY010000003.1, read on the forward strand.
CGTGGCGATCGTCGTAGTGACCGCCGGCCACGCAGTAACCCGCTGAGGCGCACGACACCGACAAGACCCCGGCCAGGGTTTCATTGGCCGTGTTTAGGGACGCCAGGCCGCGTATCTCGGTTGGCGTGCTCCACGGGCAGGCGGCGGGGACAGCCGCGGCGCCCGCCGCGCACGCGACCGCCCCGGCACTCCGCACCGCAGCCACACTCGCCACAACCCGGCAGGTCCCGCGCCCGCCGTGTCGCTGAACAGGCAGCCTGCGCTCACGTCGCCGCAGCGGCCATTATGGAGACGTTGACCTGGTTTTGGTGGGCCCCAGCCGAGTCTCCGGTGAGGACATTCGTCACAAGGAACTGAGCGCTCGCTGTCGCATTACCGGGCTGGAACGCGCCTATTCCCGGTGGAATGCTGAACTGCACTCGGTGCCAGTTCCGATCGCACGTCACGGCCGTGGTGGTGAACCCGCCGGTGCTGGCGTCCCCCTGCGTGACGCTGACGCTGAGGTCGCTTGACTGCCACCCCGGGTCACACTCCAGCCGCGCAGCGAGGATTATCGTGCCATCGGCCTGGAGCAAGAACTTCTTCTCAAGCCGCACCTTGGCCACGCCATGCGGCCTGTCGCCAGGCCGGTCCTGCGCCGAGGCGGCCGGAGCGGCCATTGTGATCGTTGCGAGCACCAGGACGAGAAGCCCGGCACGCCATGCAAGGGTGCCCATCCGCTTCATCTGCCTCACCTCCGGCCACCCACGCTCGCACTGTCTCATCGATCCGCGCAAGATTGTTGCTCCCGCTGTCTGTGACTCAACCATCGGCCGTGGCTGACCGCGCGGCGGAATCAGGCCCCTGCGATCTGCCCGCACACCGTGACTGATCGGGTGCTGCTGAAGGCCGTCGCGCTGCAGCGCCTGGCGGCCGGGCAGGGGAAGCTTGACCGCTGCATACTCTGTTTGGGGCGGCGCTGCTGGAACTGGCGCTTGCTCTGGCGCGTCTTGTTGTTGGGATGACGCTCGCGAAACAGAGGGCATCGACATGGACGTTGACGGGCGGGTCGACCGGGCAGCTTCGTGCGCGGTGAATCGGGTGCTTACCGCGATTGCCGTGGCCGCCGCGGTGCTTTTCGCCGTGCCCGCTGTGGCGAGCGCGGCGATTCCGGCATCGGTCCAGCCCGTTCCCGGGACCTTGCTCGGGGTGAACGGCAGTTCTGCGGCCGATGTATGGGCGGTCGGGACCACCCCGGGCAGCACTCTGCCGGCCGGCACGCTGACCGAGCACTGGAACGGCGTCCGGTGGCGGGTGGTACCCAGCCTCAGCCCGGGGACCGGCAAGGGACGCGACAACGTGCTGTACGGCGTTGCCGCCGTGTCGCGTGCCGACGTCTGGGCGGTCGGGAGCTACTCCTCGGGGCCGGACGCGCTCACCGCGACCACCTTTGGCCTGATCGAGCACTGGAACGGTACGCGGTGGAGCCGGGTGCCGTGCCCGTGCTCGCACAGCGAGAACGGGGTTCCTTCCCTGGCCGGGATCGCGGCCGTATCGCGGTCGGACATCTGGGCCGTCGGCTCTGGCGTGGGCAGGCCGCTGATCGTGCACTGGAACGGCAAGAAATGGGTGCGACAGTTCTTGGCGGGCAACGGAGAGGACGAGCTGACCGCCGTGAGCGCCACCTCAGCGCGTAACGCGTGGGCGGTGGGCATCGACATCGCGAACGACAGGTCGCTGACGGCTCACTGGAACGGCAAGAAGTGGAGCTATGTGCGGAACCCGAATCCAGGCCATTTCAACGTGCTCCGGGGCGTGACCGCGATCTCGCGCACCGAAGCGTGGGCGGTCGGGCAAAACACCGTGAAGAACGTCAAGATCGTCCGCTGGAACGGCAGCATGTGGTCGCTCGTGCCAGAGCCGCACATCGCGGGGGAGCTCCAGGTTTTCAACGCCATCGCTGCCGCCCGCGGCGCCCTCTGGGCGGTAGGCAAGCGGACCACCTCCAACAGCCTTCACATCGACAGAACCTTGACTGCGCGCTGGACGGGTACCCGGTGGATCGCCGTTCCCAGCCCCAGCTTCGGGTCTGCCGACAACACCCTCTACGGCGTCTACGCGCCATCGGCGCGCAGCGCATGGGCAGTCGGGGGAGCCGTCGACCTCGGCGTCCTCATCGAGCACTGGAACGGCAGGACGTGGCACCTGATCACGCCCTGATACCCGGAAAGGCGCATATTTGCGCGTCGGCGCGCGGCATTGTGACGTTATGGGTGGCGCGTTTGCCTGCTGCGGCGGCCGCCGCGGCGGTGGCGGGCTGCGTCGGCGAGGCGGCGGCCCAGGGCCCTGGCTGCCTGGGGTCGGGCGGGCGACGCTCACCCAGTAGCGGTACCGCGACACGGCGAAGCCGGCGTCGTCTTCGAAGGGATGACTATCGTGGAAGAACACCTTAGCCGGGCCGATAACCAAAGCCGGAACAGGCTCGGGGCCCTGGCTGGGCCGGAAGGCCGTCCCCAGCGCTGCCTCGATGACCGCGCGCAGAACCGCAGCTGGGTACTCGGTCGCGACGCGGCGGGGATGAACCTGCATGTCGGCTGGACTCGGGGCGTTGACGACACCCTGGCCTGGGCCGCCGCTGCCGCTGGGGGCGGCGGTGCGTTGATGTTCGTCGAGGCGCCGCTTGTGGTCCGCAACAGGTCCGGGCAGCGGTTATGCGAGACGGGGTCGGTCGGGGGTACCGCCGCTGGAAGGTCTGTGCCAACACGACCAACACCGGGTCGCCGCGGCTGGCTGGCGTCAAGTTCTTGGGCCTGGCTGAGGGGTTGGGCTGGCGGTACTCCGACGGCAGCGTGGGCCCGCCATCTGGCGGCCGCTTCATCTCCGAGACCTACCCCTACGTGACGCTGGTCGGCGCGCCCGAGCTTGGTTACGAGTATGAGGGGTGCCGCGACGCCGAGGGCGAGGGCCAGCTCGACGTACCCGTCGCCGTGGGTGTCGATGAAGGCGTCCACGCCAGTAGGCGCGGTGGCCCTGATCCGGTCCGCGGCGCCGTCACCGTGCGCGACCGGGATCACGCCGTACCTGCCGGGCCCTGGCCCTGGCCCTGGATCACACCCGAGGGGCCAGCTTCACCCTTCAAGCATCCGGCGCGTCCCTATCCCCGGCCAGGAAGTTGCAGCTGATCTCAGGCTGCTCGCCGGGTTGTGGCTGCGTAGGGTGAGGGTTCCGCGAGAGTCGGGCTTGAGGACGGCGGCAGCCAGCCCGATCGTCCCCCGGTCGGGTTGTATTCAGGCGGCATCAATCCGCGCGGCGTCGCGGCGGATCTCGGGCCGGGTCATGCCGGCCGCAGCTACCGGACGGTGGCCCCGCCATCGTCCCAGTATGAGCGCGCTATTGGTCCGCCGCCCGCCGCCCGTCGGCGGGCGCGGTTCGTCGTCACCACCTCGCGGTGCTCACGGTCGACCGCGTCGACGATGCCGGCCACCGCCTTGCCTGCCAGCTGGCAGCGGGCCATCCGGAGCGGGTCATCGATGGCCTCTTCGCTTCGAGCAGCGCTTAAGCGCCGTGGAGCTCCCGCACGGTTGGTGCTGCCTGGCGCGCTGTCTGGCGTGTCCGCCGCCGGCCGACGGTGAGCGACCAGTCGATGGTGCGGGTGTATGCCCCGAACGTCACCAGGACCTCGTTGGCCGGTCTTAGGGTGTGGCTAGGCCCGCCTGAGTTCAAGCACAGGAATAGTGCGGACTCCAGCAGTTTGGCGCTCGTACTCGGCAAAACCTGGGTAGCGCCGCGCTTGCTCGGCGTAGATGCGGTCGCGTTCAGCGCCAGTCAACTCGCGGACGGTCACCTTGTATGTCTCGGTGCCGCGTTCGACACTGGCCTCACCGGCGGCGGTCAAGTTGTAGTACCAGTCCGGGTTGGTGGGTGCACCGGCCTTCGTTGCGAAGACGTTTATGATGTCCGGTTTGGTTTCGTGCGGGAGGTACATGGTCGGGGTGACGTGCTCTCGGCCACTTTTGCGGCCGCGGTGGTGCACCAGGAGCATCGGAGCGCCCTCGAACGGCCCGCCAACCCTGCCCTCGTTCGCGCGAAACTCCGCGATGGTCTTCGCGTTCCAGTCAAGCGGTTCGCTCATGTCGAACTCCTGTCGTTCACGATCCCGGGGTATGCGCTGGCACGGGTGATGGGAAAGCGGACTGTCGCAGGATTGCGTCGAGGTTCTCTCGCTGTTCGGTGCTCACCGAGATCTCCCTTCGGTTGAATTCGCCCGGGCTGAGCTCCTCCGCCGGGCTCGCCCCTGCCAATCCGCTACTGAAAATTCCTGCCGGGAGGCGGGCACCCTCCAGCCCCGGGCAGCGCCCCAGGGCCGCCGGCGGCCCTGGGGCATTCGGGTCAGGGGTTGACCGGTCTGCTGACTCCGAGCCCGGTGTCGAGCCGCAGCGACTGCATGATCTGGAACGTCGTGGTGTAGGTGAGCTCCTTGATGTCCGCGGCGGCCAGCACGCCGGTGTACTTGGCGACGATGGGCGCGGCCGCGCGTTCGGTGACGGTGTCCAGGTTGGCCTTCACCCCGGCCCAGGCGTTCTCCCCGGCTGCCATGTAGAAGGGGATCGGGTCGACCGTGGCCAGCGCTTCCCTGGCGCTGGCTTCGATGTCGGCGATGTACTGCTGGTGCACCGCGACGTCGTCGCGGGTGGCGAGCCGGCCGAGGTGCCCGCTGATGAGGTGTGTCCACGGGTAGTCCAGCGCGATGGCCGGGGCGCCCATGTACCCGATGACGTCCTCGGACAGGTTGACGTTGTAGATGGGCACCCAGCCGGCGTTGACGACGTCGATGAGCATCAGGGCGTCGTGGCCGGGGAAGTGGATGTAGATGTTGTCCGGTGTGTGGTTGGGGCCGTGCCAGGCCAGCTCGGCGCGCTCGCCCCCGACCTCGAGGTTGTAGTGGTCGGCGAAGGTGATCTCCGGGGCCGGGCGGGCCGGGTCGTTGTCCCGTTGCAACCGACGCTTGGTTTCCTCGTGCCCGATGCGGACCACGTCTCCGCCGAACACGGAGGCCGCGCCGGCGTGGTCGGCGTGGTGGTGGGAGTAGACCAGGTGCGTGACCCGGTTGGTGACGCCGTTAGCGGCGGCGATCTCGTCCACCGCCAGGCGCAGGTTGTGGCCGATGCTCGGGGGGGCGTCGAACACGACTACGCCGTCGCGGGTGGTCAAGAACGCCGAGTTGTAGACGCCGTCGGTGACCCAGTACAGGTTCCGCTCCACCCGCCCGACGTAGTACCTCTGGTCGTTGAGGGCCGGGCCGAGCGCGGACCGCGGGATCGGCGCGTAGTCGGGCAGGTCCGCGGCGCCGTCGGCGCCGGTAGCCGGTGAAGTCACGGTATCTCCCTGGAATTTTCGGGCACGTCCCCTGGTGGCCGTGCCAGCCTTCGCAACAAGTCCAGGTTCGCCGCCAGTCAGGTGAGAGGCCGTCACCCGATCCCGGTGATTCACGAGGCTGGATGGGATCGCGGCGGCGGCGCGTGGATGACAGTGCGGCAGAACTTGGGGTTCGCCCGCCGTTGACAGTAGGTGCGCTGGCCTGGTAGCGAGGCAGAAGGTGCCGGGGCTGTGTTACCGGCGCAAGGGTGTCGGGCATGGATATCAGGGCGGGTCTGTGACGGTGGCTTCAGCAGTTCCCCGGCTGATCGATCGGGGTGATCTTGTCGCTGCCCTGGATCGCGCGGCGGCGAGCCAGGTGACGGTCATCTCGGCTCCGGCCGGCAGCGGAAAGACGTCGTTGTTGCGCGCCTGGGCCGGCCGGCCGGGCCAGCCGCACCGGCTCGCGCTCGTGCAGGTGCAGCGCGGCCAGCACGACGCCCAGCAGTTCTGGCTGACCCTGCTCGCCGCGATCCGTCATGCCACCGGTGCTGGCAGCGGCGCGGAGCCGCCAGCAGCAACACCCGACTTCAACGCACCGGCGATGGCCGGCCGGGTGCTGTCGGAGCTCGCGGACGCGCGGGGCGGCGTCATGCTGGTTATTGACGATCTCCACGAGCTGACCTCGCCGGACGCCCTCGCCCAGCTGACCCGGCTGCTGGTGAACCTTGCCCCGCATGTGCACGCGGTCCTGACCACGCGCCACGATGTACCGCTGCGGCTGCACCGGCTGCGCCTGGCGGGCGAGCTAGCCGAGATCCGCGCGGCCGACCTGCGCTTTACCGAACGCGAAACGCGTGAGCTGCTCGACGCCTCGGGCATCGCGCTGTCGGAGGCCGGGGCGGCGCTGCTGCACCAGCGGACCGAGGGGTGGGCCGCGGGCCTGCGGCTCGCCGCCCTCTCCCTGGCCGGCCACCCCGACCCGGAGCGGTTCGTCGCGGAGTTCTCGGGCAGCGACCGCACCGTCGCGGAGTACCTGATCGCCGAGATGCTGGACCGCCAGCCCGCCGGCGTCCAGGATCTGCTGCTGCGCACCTCCCTGCTGGACCGGGTCAACGGCGAGCTAGCCGACCTGCTGACCGGCCGCCCGGGCTCGGAACAGATCCTGCTGGACCTCGAGGACGCGAACGCGTTCGTCGTCTCCCTGGACCCCGGGCGCACCTGGTTCCGCTACCACCACCTGTTCGCCGATCTCCTGCGCCTGGAACTGCGCCGCACGCTGCCTGCGGAAATACCCGCGCTGCACCGGCGCGCCGCCGCATGGTTCACCCAGCACGGCCAGGTGGCCGAGGCCATCCGGCACACTCAGGCTGCGGGCGACTGGCCGGAGGCGGCCCGGCTGCTCGCCGACCATTCGTTCAGCCTGACGCTCGACGGGCACGCGCAGACCATGCAGGCGCTGCTGGGGGCCTTCCCGCCGGGCGCGGACCACCCCGAGCTGGCGCTGGTGCGCGCGATGCGTGACCTTGCTCAGGGACGCCTGGATGAGGCGGCCGCCCATCTGGCGGTCGCCGAAACGCACGCCGAGACCACGCCGCCTGGGCGCCAGCGCCGCCTCCGGGTGGCGATCGCGTCGCTGCAGCTGGCGCTGGCCAGGCGGCGCGGTGACCTGGCCGGCGTCATCGAGCAGGCCAGGTTCCTCGCCTCCCCCGTCACCGGGCAGTCCGACCAAGACATTGCCCTGGGCAGCGACCTGCGAGCGGTGGCGCTGATGAATCTGGGGACCGCCGAGGCGTGGTCACTGGGGCTGCCGGACGCCGTGCGCCACCTCCAGGAGGGCGCCGACCTGGCCCGGGAGATCGGCCGGCCGTACCTGGAAGTTGGCTGCCTCGCGCAGCTCGCTTTTGCGTATGTCTTCCATGGTGCCGACATGCCGAAGGCCCATGCGTTCGCCACGACCCAGCGGCGCTGCCGCGAGGCGATCGCACTCGCCGAACGGTACAGCTGGGGTACGGAACCGGTGATCGCACCCGCGCTGATGACGCTCGCCGGCACGATGGTGTTGCTGGGTGAGTTCGACGAGGGCGAGCGGTGGTTGCGGCGCACCGAACGGGCTCTGCAGACAGACACCGGGCCGGACATCAGGCTGCTGCTGCACCAGACGGCCGGGATGCTGCACGCCGGCCGCGGCAGCCGCCACGAGGCGCTGGAGGAGTTCGGCGCGGCCGAGCACCTGGGATCGCAGCTGGAGGGGTCGCAGGCGCTGGCGAGCCAGGTGACCGGCTGGCTGCTTGCGACGCAGGCCCGGCTCGGGATGACCGGCGAAGCCCACGCCTTGCTCGCGGCGCTCGAGGACGAGCGGGCCAGCTCCGGTGAGATCCGTAACGCCCTCGCGGTGATCTGCCTCGCGGAAGGCAATCCGGCCGCAGCGATGGCCGCGGTGGCCGATGTTCTGGATGGCACGGCACCGGTGCTTGGTTACGCCACGATCGTTGAGGCGCACCTGCTGGCCGGGCTCGCTCACCGTGAGCTCGGTGACCAGCGCGCGGCCAGCCAGGCGGCGGAACGGGCGCTGGCCCTGGCCGAATCTGACCAGCTGATCCTGCCGTTCGCCATGACCGGCTCAGCCGGGCTGCTGGAAGCGCTGCCCCGGCACCAGTCCGCACACGGCGCGCTGCTCGCCGACATCCTCGACGTCCTGCACGCCTCATCCCCGGCGGCCAAAGAGCAGTCCTCGCCGCCAGCGGAGGAGCTCAGCCCGGGCGAGCTGAGGGTGCTGCGGTATCTGCCGACGAACCTGTCCAGGCCCGAGATCGCCGGCGAACTGTCCGTCTCGCCCAACACCGTCAGCACGCACCTGCGCAGCATCTACGCCAAGCTCCAGGTCCGCGACCGGTCCTCGGCCGTGCAGCGCGCCCGCGAACTGCGGCTGCTAGGCGCCGGCCGCACACGCTAACCCGGCCCTCACCGGCTTCAGGTGATCCGTGGTCACCTCTCCGCCCGTGATCATGGCGTCATGGACCCGGCACCCGCCCCGTACGTGATCCGGATCCGCGGGCACCTCGGCGCCACCATGCTGTCCGCGTTCCCGGAGCTGGCGCCGCATCATCACGGCGCATACACCGTGCTCACCGGCCTGCTGGACCAGTCGGCACTGTATGGCGTGCTGGCCGAGATCGAGGCGCTCGGCCTGGACCTGCTCGAAATCCGACGCCTCACCCCCGACCGCGCATCATCGGAACCAGGTGACCGCTGCCCACCGTGACGGCCACTACCGTCGGGCGCGTCCGCATCGCTAGAGAAGGTGCCCCGCCCATGACCAGTGCCCTGTGCGCGATCCGCTCGGCGGCCATCTCCTCACACCAGAAAACGCGGCGCTCCTGCTCATCGGCTACCAGCCCTCGCCGCTGGCCGCGGTGCGCAGGACGGCCCGCAACGCCTCCGCGTAACGCTCGGCGAGAGGCCAGCGGGCGGCAACACGAAGCCTCCGCGCCACCGACTTCGGCCACCTGCGACCCCATCGTCCGCGACGGCGGCGCCCGTATCCCCGGCCTGCGCCTGACCGACCCCCGGGCCTAGGCGCTCTTGCACATCCTCCCGATATTCCGCCTGCACCCCGCCGGATTCACCAGTCGCGACCTGCGCGCTGCTCGGCGAGCTCCTCGGCCAGCCACCAGGAACAATCACTCCGGGCCAGGCCTCCTACGACCTTCGGCGGCTGCGCGAGCACGACCTCATCAAGCGCATCCCGCACACCCACCGCTGCCAGGTCACCGACACCGGGCTGCGGCACGCCATGTTGCTCACTCGCGCTCACGGCCGCGTCCTGCAAGCCGGCCTCGCCCGGCTCAACGACCCGGCCCCGACCGCCTTCGCACCGCAAGCCGCGCCTACCGGGCCGACCTCGACGACCTCACCCAGCGCGCGGGTATCGCCGCTTGACCACCCGAACTTGACTCGATCTCACCGGTTTCGCCGTCCTAGCTCTGCCAGACCCGGCTAGTACTGCGCCCGGCGTGGTCAATGGCCACGGGCTAGCTGATCTGCCGGTAGCGCCATACGGACAGGGGGATGAATACGGCCAGCAGGCCCCCGATCCATGCCGCGGCGGCGCCAAGCGATGCCGTGGTGCCAAAGAGAGCGAGCGAGCGGGCGGCGTCGGCGGTGACGGTGACGGGGTTGATTTTCGCGAACGCCTGTAGCCAGTTCGGAAAGGTCGAGACGGGCACGAACACCGAGCTGGCGAAGACGAGTGGGAAGATCACGACGAACCCCGCCGTCTGCGCCGTCTCGGCGCCCCGGACGGTCAGCGCCACGACGGCGAAGATCCAGCTGAGGGCGAAGCCGAAGGCGGCGACGACGGCGATGCACCCGGCCGCCCCGGCCACCCCGCCGAGGAAGCGGAACCCGACCAGGTACCCGACAGCGATCATCAAGAAGATGACGACGATGTTGCGGACCAGGTCGGCCACGGTGCGCCCGGCCAGCACCGCGGAGCGGGCCATCGGCATGGACCGGAACCGGTCGACCACCCCGCGTGTCAGGTCTTCCTTCAGCCCAACCGCCGTCTGCGAGGCGCCGAAGGTCACCGACTGGACGAAGACCCCGGGCAGCAGGAAGTCGACGTAGGCGACCCCGTGCGGCAGCGAGCGGCCGATCGCGCCGCCGAAGACGTAGACAAACAGAAGCACGAACAGGACCGGCTGGATGGTGGAGAAGACCAGCAGGTCCGGTTGGCGGATGAAGTGACGCAGGTTGCGGCCGGTGACCACCGCGGTGTCGGTGACCGCCGAGCGCACGGCCTGCGGTGACGGGAGCAGTTGCCGGAGGACCGGCCTGCGGGGCGCTGGCACGTCCGACGCTGGCGGCTGGGACCGGGGCCGGGGGCGGCGCCGTGTCCGGGGGCTGGGCCCGCCGCCGTTCTCGCTGGGCGGGAGCCCGGTCAGCTGCAGGAAGACATCGTCGAGGGTGGGGCGGCGCAGCCCGATGTCGCTGATGCCGATCTGTGCCCGGCGCAGCCCAGCGGCCGCCTCCTCCACCAGCTGGAGCCCGTTGCGCGGGGCCGGGAGGGTGAGCCGGTCGGGGCGCTCGTCCGGCTGAGGGTCGCCGCAACCCACCGCGGCGAGCACCGCCTGCGCCTGGTCGCGCTGCCCCGCACTGGACAGTTCTACCTCCAGGATCTGGCCGCCGACGCGGTCCTTGAGCTCGTTCCCGGTTCCCTCCGCGATCACCTTCCCGTGGTCGATGACCGCGATCCGGTCGGCGAGCTGATCGGCTTCCTCGAGGTACTGGGTGGTTAGCAGGAGCGTTGTCCCTCCGCGCTGCAGTTCGCGCACGATGGCCCAGATCTCGTTGCGGCTGCGCGGATCCAGGCCTGTGGTCGGCTCGTCGAGGAACAGCACCTGCGGGCGGGTCAGCAGGCTCGAGGCGATGTCGAGCCGGCGGCGCATGCCGCCGGAGTAGGTCCGGGCGGGCCGGTCAGCCGCTTGCGCCAGGTCGAACCGGTCGAGCAGCTCGCCGGCGCGGCGGTGGGCGTCCTCGCTGGACAGCTTGAACAAGCGGCCGAACATCTCCAGGTTCTCGCGCCCGGTCAACAGCTCGTCGACCGCCGCGAACTGTCCCGTCAGTCCGATCAGCTCGCGGACAGCGGCAGGCGCGCGCAGCACGTCATGGCCGAGGACCTCCGCCCGGCCCGCGTCGGGCGCCAGCAGCGTGGCCAGAATGCGGACCAGCGTTGTCTTGCCCGCCCCGTTCGGGCCCAGCAGGGCGAACACCATCCCCGCCGGGACCTCGAGCCCGGCCCCATCCAGCGCCACGGTCCCCCGGAAGCGCTTGACCACACCCTCAACCCGCACCGCCGGCACCGAAGAACCACGTCCGCTCAGCCCGGTCACTGGGCCCGTTCCCGGCTCGACTCGGCTTTCGTTGTCCGCTGTCATGTCGATCTCCTCAACCGGGCCGTGCGGGTCTTCGCGGCACAGTCAGCTTTGCCACCAGGCAGGTGATTGGTCCTCACCGGAACCCGGTGATCTGCCAGACCGCGCTCTGCATAGCCGGTAGAGACGTGGCCGTCTGTACATCAATCCCGTGCCGGGCTGTCAGGGCAGGCCCCCGGGAGACGACCCACGGCAATACCGGATCCTTTCGTCACGCTCGCGGTAGTGTGTCGCCCGCGAGCTGTCTGATCAGCCCGTGTATGCGGACGGCAGGAGCGGTGTGTCGTGCGTCGCCGTCTCTTCGTCACATCGGTCCTGGCCGTGAGCGTCTTCGGTGTCGCTACCGAACAGGCTTGGTGACTGTGCGTAGTTAGGGTACGCGGCGGCACATTGGGGCCAGGTTCTGCCGGTCTCGGGCCTGACTAGTCGGCCTTTGAAATCGGACCGCCGTGCACCGGCCGTTACGCGGACGGCGTCGGCTGAGCCGCACAGGCCATCAGGGCAACCTGCTGCTGCCAGGGCAGCCGGCCTATCGGCAATGCTCCTTCATGGACCTGGCGGATGCCGGTCCCTGGACGTCCGGTTAGCCCAGGTGTTAGCTTGTCGGCGCCGAGGCGGCCCTCGTTCGCCAGCGTGTTAGACAGTGTGTTCCAGCATTCGAACACGGCGTGATCTTGGACCGGATCCTGGTCCCATCTGGTCCCACTGGCGGTCCAAAATGGTCCCACCACGCATACCCAGACGGCACCGTAGCGCGCCAGATAATCCGAGTCGGCGCTGTTTAGAACGGGGCTGCGAGCCTGTTCCGGACAGCGATGCGGCGCACGGCTGTTGCCACGGCGCGGCGGCGAGGGCATCGGGCTCTGTCTGGTTCGCTGCCATCAATGCAGTCGCCAGGCTGGCGGTGTCGGGCCCGGAGGATAATCATTTGTGAGTATGAGTCACTAGATGCCCCGCACTGCTACCGTTCGAGCGACTTTCCCAGTTCTCCGGAGGCCGCAGTGCGCGGTGGCGGTTCACGCATGCTTCACGTCATGACGGCGGCGGTGCTGGCAGGCACGGCGCTGGCCTCCACTTCCGCAGCTGCGCAGGCGGTGACGTGCCCGACTGTGGACCAGTCCGGCACTGTGACGCCTGCGCCGGTACCGGGTGTGGACTGGAGCGGCTGCGATCTGAGCGGTGCTGCTCTCTTCTCGATCGATCTGACCGGCGTCAATTTCTCCGGCGCGACGCTGACCGGCGCGTCGTTCCGGCTGTCGATCCTCACCAACGCGGACCTGTCCGGCGCGAACCTCAGCGGCACGTCCTTCTACGCCGCCACCATGACCGGCGTGAACCTGGCGAACGCGACGGTGACCAGCGATCAGTTCCTGTTCGCGACGCTTGCTGGCGCCAACCTCACTGCTGTCGACCTCAGCGCTGCGGATCTGACGGACGTCCAGTCTGGCGGAATCAGCGCCGCCGATGCCCCGGCCGCCCTGCCGCCGGGCTGGAAGCTCGTCGCCGGGTATCTGGCAGGGCCGTACGCCGACCTCGATAACTCGAACCTCACGGGTGCCGACCTCAGCGGCATGGACCTCGCTCACGCGTCCATGAACAGCGCGAACCTGGCCGACGCGAACCTGACCAACGCGCAGATGACGACGACGACCTTCGGCGGGGCCCGGTCCGGCGGCATCATCGGCAAGCCGGCATCCCTCCCGGCGGGGTTCGCCGTGACAGGCGGCTACCTCATCGGTACCGGGGTCAACCTGGACGACGCGAACCTGTCCGGCCTGAACCTCAGCGGCCTGAACGTCAGCATGGCAACGCTCGCCGGCGCCAACCTGTCAGGTGCTGTCCTTACCGGTACCAATCTCAGCAGCAGCGACTTGACCGGCGCGACCATGAAGGGCGCCAGTTTCGGCAACACGAACCTGATCAGGGCGATCCTCACCGGCGACAACCTGTCCGGGCTGGCGATCGGCGGCTCGGACCTGTCCCTCGCAGGGCTCCGGCACGTCAACCTGTCCGGCGCGACGCTGAGCGGGGACACACTCACCGGGGCCGACCTGACCGGGGCCAGCCTGGCCGGCCTGCACTCCGGAGGCGACATGGGGTCGCCGGCCGCGCTGCCCGCGAACTGGTCAGCCTCCTACGGCTATCTGTTCGGCCCGCGGGCGGGCCTGGCAGGCGCCAGGCTGAAGAACGATTTCCTGTACAACCTGGACCTGGCCGGCGCGGACCTGGCCAGCGCCACCCTGAGCGGAGTCAACATCAGGGCCACTAACCTGGCTGGCGCCCGGCTGACCGGCGCCAGCTTCGCGGGCGCTGACTTGACCGGCGCCGAGCTCAACGGCACGGACGCGTACCTGAAAGGGGTCACCTGGACGGGCGCTACCTGCCCGAATGGCAAGAGGGCCGGAACCTCGGGGTGCTTCCCGCCGAATGCCGCGCCGCAGCAGGTTCCGGAGATCTCGCTGTCGGCACGACGAGGCGTGCCCGCGACGGCGGTGCGCGTGACCGGGACCGGCTTCAAGGCCGGCGAGCGGGTCGCTGTCTACTTCGGATCGACGTTCCTGAAGGCGGTTCAGACCGGCTCCTCCGGTCGGTTCGGCCCGGTGACGATCACCGTGCCGCGGACAGCGCAGCCCGGCCTGCACAAGATCACTGCGGCCGGGAAGCTGTCCGGGCAGACCGCCCGGGCCTGGTTCACCGAGCAGGCTGACTGGTCCCAGTCCCAGTTCGAGCCCGGGCTGACCGGCGACAACACCGCCGAGAACACGCTCAGCCCCGCGAGTGCCGGCGGCCTGCACGCGGCCTGGACGTTCAACCCTGGCGCAAGCGAGGCCTTCGCGCCGGCCATCGCCAGCGGGATCGCCTACGTGGCTACCTACGACGGCTACTTGAACGCCGTTAACGCCGCCACCGGCCAGAAGCTCTGGACATGGACGCCGCCGGTCGCGACCCTGGCGAAGCAGCTGACCGCTCCCGCCGCAACCGGCCGGATGACTTACGTCGGCAACGGCTACCTGTATGCCATCGGCCCGGACGGCAAGACGGCCTGGAAATTCCTTACCCCGGGAAGTCCCTCAGCGCCGACAGTGAGCGACGGCGTGGTGTATGACTCCGGCGGATCGGTCTACGCATTCAACGCCGCAGACGGCGTGCTGCTGTGGCAGGCCAATCCGACAAGCGCATCAGGGTGCAGCACCCAGCCGGCGGTCGCCAGCGGCCTGGTCTACGTCGCCTGCGACGACGACACCATGTACGCGCTGAGCGCCGCCACCGGTGCCACGCTGTGGAGCTACTCGAACGGCGGCAACGCCATGATGGCGCCTGCCGTCACCGGCGGTGTGCTGTACCTCGCCGATCGGTATGGCGCGACCGTCCAGGCCGTCAGCACCACCACGCACGCGCAGCTGTGGAGCTACACGGCCGGCGGCCGGATCGGCACCGCCCCAGCCGTCGCCAACGGCAAGGTGTACGTGTGCTCGTTCGACGGTAACGTGTACGCCCTCAACGTCGCGACGGGCACCAAGGCATGGACTGTCAGCGTTGGAAACCCATCACTTCCTCCTACCGCGGGACCTGTGGTCGCGGACGGAGTCATGTACGTGACCTCGTCGAACGAAGTCCTGGACGCCCTGAACGCGCAGACCGGCGCCACCCTATGGCACTACTCGAACGGCAACACCCTGCAAAGCGAACCCGTCATTGCCGACGGCAGCGTCTACGTCGGCACCGGCACCGGCGGCCTGCAGGCATTCAGAGCCTGACCTGACCGTGGCGCACTATGAGAAGCTGACCGGCACGAAGCTGGGCGTAGACCGGATCATGGCCTGGCACCTGCGCCCGGTCCTCGGCGACGCGCTGTGGCGGGCCGAGGCCGGAATTCCGTTGCCGGACAAGCGAACGCCAGTGCAGTGGGTGGACGATCTGACCGCCAGGTTCACCGCGCTCGGAACTTTCGACTAGCGCTGTCTCGTCCTTCCTCGGCCGTGAACCGGTAATGGCTGGTTCCGACGTGCGCGTCGCTAACGGGTATCTGGACCACGACCCTGCGGGGCGCTCATGAACGGCTGGCCGGCGCTCCGCTTTTTGCGGACTGACCCGCGCTTCCGGCCTGCTGATCTCGGCGGAGACCGCGAAGCAGAACGGTCCGAGCGTCAAGATCAACGTGTCGTGGGTGCGGGGAAGTGATGGGCTGTCGTCGTCAGCTGGTCTGGGTCTAGCATCGGACGTGGGATTGGCTGTTTCTGCTGGGTGCTGCGGCGGTGTTGGGAAGTTCTTTTGGCTGCTGTCGGTGGGGACTGCTCGGCGTGGCGCTGCCGTGCCCGGCGAGCCCAGGTTCGGCCAGCCCGCTCTGGTCATCGGCGGGTGCTCGGGAGGGCGGTGTTGTGGGGATGGTCACGCGCGGGCGGCTCAGGGCCGCCGTGTTGCTTGTTTTGGCGGGGCTCGCCTTGTCGGCGGTCTCTTCGGCGTCTGGGGTCGCGGCGGCGGCGCGGACCGGTGCCCTCGGCCAGGCTGCTTGCCCGGCGGCGCGCAGCTTCAGTTCGCTGCCGCTGTTCGCCCGCGTCCAAAAGGCCGATGACGTCATGGTGGACAGCAATGGCAACGTCTGGGTGAGTAACGTGGGCGGCCATGAGGTGATCGAGCTGAGCCCGGCAGGCTCGGTGGTTCAGGTGTTCGCGGACCGGCAGGACCCCGAGGGCATGGTCCAGCTGTCCTCCTCGACGATGGCGCTGGCCAACCAGCGCAGCGATCAGGTCGTGGTTTTCGACATGACGACTGGGGTGAGCGAGCTGTGGGTGCAGCTGATGCCCAACGGCCTCGGCGTCGACGGCCTCGGCATGGAGCCGGGGATGCTCCTTCTCCCCGATGCGGCCCAGGGCAACCTGGACGTGGTGCCCCTGCCGCCCTTCACCGGCGGCCCGGTGACGGTCGCCTCCGGGCTGGGTCGTCCTGTCGACGCAACGCCGGTCGGCGACGGCACGCTGCTCGTCTCGGTGGAGAATCCGCCGGGCCTGGACCGGGTGAATCCGGTGACGGGGACGGTGACTGCGGCGGCGAACTTCGCGTCCACCGATGATGTCGTCGTCAGCAACGGCATTGCTTATGTGGCGGATAACGGCGGCGGGACGATGAGCGCCGTCACCTTGTCGTCAGGGACGGTCAGCACCCTGGTCACCGGCGTCAAGGCCGCCCAGGGCCTGGCTATGCGGGCCGATGGGAGGTTCCTCATCGTCGATGAGAAGTCAGGCGACATCCGCGTCGCCGTGGGCTGCTGACCAGGGCCCGCACCGCAGTCCGGCAGCCAGGAGCCGGGGTACGGCCACGATGGCGGCCTTGTGCAAGCCGGTCGAGACCTAGGACCTCGGCACCCTCCCGCGGCTGGTTCTTGACGCATGGCAATCTGTCCCACGCCCCGACCTGGCGACTCGAATGTCTTCATGCGCCGGTCAGCGCGTCTAAGAGGCCCACTGCGCAGGCGTGATCCACTTCGTCCGCGAGCGGCTCCCCGCCGATTACGCGCGCCTGTGGGACCAAAGCAGCCCGTACTATCGACGGGGTGAATCTCGATGATCTGCCGGTCGCGGAGTTCGCCTTCCCCGGGCCGTTGCGCGATCGGCTGGTGGCGGCGATCCTTTCCGGTGCGAAGACATCCACCTCAAGTCTGGTCCTCGGCTACGAGCGCGAAAACGAGCCGTTGCCGGCAGCGGGCCATCTGTCAGCGGTGGTTAACTCCCAGAACCGGCGAGTCGCGGCCATCGAGGTGACCGAGGTCCGGGTGGTCAGGCTCGCCGATGTCGAACTGCAGCACGTTCTCGACGAAGGCGAAGGCGACACGTCGGTGGCACAATGGCGGGTCGGTCACGAACGGTTCTGGCACAGTGCGGAATCACGCGCGGAACTGGGTGACCCCGAATTCATGGTCGATGATGACACCCTGGTCGTGGCCGAGCGATTTCGGCTCGTCCACATAGCCGCAGAAACCTGATCCTTCGACCGCTCAACGGCGCCAACAAAAAGCCAGCACAAGGCTCGCTGTCGTGGCCCTGCACGATTATGGCCCTGGCTCGGAAGAACATCTCCTAATGCCATTAGGAGCGGAGCCTCCCGCTCTCTGGCGGATGCTGGAAGGTGCAAAGCATCGGTCTCCACCAGGAAACAGGGCGGCCTCCAGGAATTGGCCGCCGGCCTCTCCGGTATCGCACCCGTGGATCCGGGCAATGCCCCCGGTCAGGCGATCTTGACAGACACCTTCTTGCAGGGCCCGATGGCAGCGGTGTTCTCGTTCTCGAGGCAGAGCCGCACCGAGGCAGCCATGCCCGAGCCGCCGGTGACTCTGGTCGTGATCACGATCGACGCGGACTGCCCGGCTTTCACCAAGCCTGGCTCGCACGAGGGGGTGTCCGAATTGATGGCGGTGCCGTTCGGCAGCACACACGGCGGGTTCCCAACGACCTTGGCATTGGTGACTTTGGTGATCATGAGGTCTTCCGGGGCCGATCCCGGTCCCTTGTTGGTCTCGGTGAAGACGAACGTGAGCACCTGGCCGGTCTGGATGATCTTGATTCCTCCTGCGACCTTGCCTTTCACTACGAACGTCGGCCCGGCCGCCGCGGACGACGTGGTCGCGGACGCGCCGGTCGTCGTGACCGCAAGAAGAACCGCCAGCACCGCCGATCCCAGGATCGCGACGATTGGCCGCATCCGCCCAGTGAGGATATGCATAGCTATGCCGCCTTTGTGTTTGGTGTCATCGCCGGCCGTCGCACGGTGATCGTCACATTGTGGCACCGGCCCGTCCAAGCGGCAGCGGTGCGCGCGTCACCGGCCAGCCCCGCGAGCTGGCAATGTTCTCGTGCAGTTCCTGGGCGGGTGAGGATGCTGCGCGCAGATCAGCCGGATCTGGCGCGGTGCAACAGTGACGTCGACGGTGAAGCGTCCGGCCCGTAGCTCGTGGCAGGCCCATGATGGTGGTATCAGCATGATCGGCCGCTAGGTGCGGATTGCCGCTAGGCTTGCCTGGCCGTCCGGCGGTCAGCGGGGACGGGTCGTTGGTGGCGCCGCGGGGCGCGGGCCGCCCCGGGCGGCACGGAGGTGGCGGGCATGCCGCGCGACGCCCTGGGCGGGGGGTCCTCCGGCCCGGCGGCACAGGGCTCTGCAGGCAGGGGCCGTGGGCGCCGCCGTCGTGGACGCGGGGGTCGCGGTTGCCCTGGCGGTTCAGGCCGGCCAGCCGCCGCGGGCATCTCATGCACCCCAGCGCCCGGGCCGCGTGTATTCCGGCAGGAGCTACGGCTTCAGGTACCCGGTGGGGATCGCCGTTGACGGCGCCCATGTCTGGGTCGCCAATTTCAAGGGCAACTCGGTGACGGAGCTGAACGCCGGCGACGGCAGCTGGGTGCGGACCCTGGCCGGCGGAAGGTACGGCTTCAGGCAGCCGTATGCGATCGCCGCCGCGGGCGGCTATATCTGGGTCGCCAACACCGGCGGCGCCCGGGGCAGCGGCGTCTATTCGGTGACCATGCTGGACGCGGGCACCGGCCGGTGGGTGCGGACCCTGACCGGCGGGCGGTACGGGTTCGTCAACCCGGCCGGGATCGCCGCGGGCGGCGGCCACGTCTGGGTGGTGAACTTCGGGAGCTCGGTGACGGAGCTGAACGCCGGCGACGGCCGCTGGGTTCGGACCTTGTCCGCGGACCGGTACGGCTTTCGCGGCCCGCACGCGATCGCCGCGGCCGGCGCTCGCCTGTGGGTCGCGAATTACCGGGGCGATTCGGTGACCGAGGTGAACGCCAGCGACGGCCGGCGGGTGCGGACCCTGTCCGGCGGCCGGTACGGGTTCAGCGGGCCGTACGCGATCGCCGCACGCGGCGCCCACGTCTGGGTCACCAACGGCAAGGGTAACTCGGTGACCGAGCTGGACGCGAGCGACGGCCGGTGGGTGCGGACCCTGTCCGGCGGCCGGTACGGGTTCAACAGCCCGGTGGCGATCGCCGACGACGGCGTCCACGTCTGGGTTGCCAACGGGCTGGGAAACTCGGTCACGGAGCTGAACGCGAGTAACGGCCAGTGGGTGCGGACCCTGTCCGGCATCCCCAGCCCGGTGGCCATCGCGGCTGGTGGCGCGCGTGTCTGGATAGTGAGTGCCCCCGACCATGGTCCAGGATCAGTGACGGAGATTCCCGCCGGGTGACCAGCCGCGGCCGGACGACGCTGACCTGAACGGGGACGCCGATCGCGGAGGTGACATCACGCGCGGCCCTATGCAGCCCCGACCGCCGACTCGGCGGTATTGGCTCCGCTCAGCTTCGCGCGGCTGGGACCGCACCGAATCCCTATTCGGCGTCACCGAAGACCCCGCCGCCCGGTCCGTCAGGAGACGCCAGAACGAGCCGTACGTGTCCTCATTGGTCGCATCACGCAACTACCGCGCGTGACGTCGGCCGAGGAGTGGAACGGCGTCCCGCAGTGGTCATAGCCTCGGACCTGACCCCCGGCTCACCTCCGCGGCCAGCCTGTTAGACAGTGTGTTCCAGCTTTCGAACACGGCGTGATCTTGGACCGGATCCTGGTCCCATCTGGTCCCACTGGCGGTCCAAAAATGGTCCCACCGTGCATACTCAGACGACACCATTGGGACCCTTCCACGGCCTGTCCTCGCAGACCAGAGGAAGGGCTGGGCGAAGCCGTGCCACGTGATAAGGCCGCCTTGTTCAAGGGTCGCTGCACCAATCCCAACGAACGCTTTGAACGTCTGAAATTCGGGTGACCCGTCTATCTGGGCTCGGATGCCTGCCCGGCTGGCGGATGCCCTGGCGGTGCGGGCGCCGGGAGCGGGCCGGGAGTGCTAGCGAAGTCACGGGATCGCCGTTTCTTCCGATCTAATGGCGAACCTGCCAAGATGGAGCAATGTTTCCCAATGATCATGCAGGTCAATGGGCGGAGAGGCGGACCGGTGGCCGATCCGACACAACCCCGTCAGGCACCTGAAGCTGGTGCCGGCAGCGGCGAGACCACGCGGACGTTCCTGGGTGGGGAAGGAGCGACCCGACCGGGGCCCGGCAGGCCAGCGAAGCCGCCAGCCGGGCCGCCAATCGAAGCGAGTCGGCCCAGGCCGCCAGCCGGAATCGTCAGGTCCGGTCCCGGCGTTCCGGCACCCGAGGCAGGCGACAAGGCCAGCCGGGCAGAGCAGATCTGGCGGGGCGGTCTGCCCCCAGGCCAGCGCCGCCGCCCGAAGCTGCGGCGGCTGCTCGGCCCGGCGTTCACCGTGGTCCTGCTGGCGGCCAGCGGGGTGGTGCTGTATCAGCGCTTCCACCACGCGCCGCCGGTGCAGGTGACCGGCGTGACGATCGCACAGCGGACGCGAATCGCCTGCGGCGTTGACGTGACCGGGCGGATCACCACCAACGGTGTAGCTGGAACTGTTTCCTATCAGTGGCTCGTCCAGCCAGGCCGACGCCAGTCCCGGCCGAAGACCGTGTCGATTGTCTCTGGCCAGCATGTCGCGCAGGTGACCTTGATCCTCCCGCTAACCGGCCACGGGCGAGCGTCGGAGCTAGTCACACTGCTGGTGCTCGCACCCGATCCGAAGACGGTGTCGGCCAACGTGGCCGTCAGCTGCTGACGGCGCAGGCATACCGGTAAGCCCGGGCGTCAGTCGCGCAACTGCGCGACGCCCGGTCTCGCAGCCCGATGCAGAGGGCAAGGGGGGAGAGGTCATGGCGGAGTGGAGCGTTCCAGGCTATACCGCGCTCAGGCAACTGGGCGCGGGCGGATTCGGCGAGGTGCTGCTGGCAAGGCATGACGCCACGGGCACGATGGTGGCCATCAAATATCTGCATCACAGCCTGCTGGCAGACCGTGGGTTCGCTGACATGTTCCGCCGGGAGGCGGACGTGCTTGCCTCCCTGAACGACCCGAACATCGTGCGGCTCTACGAGTATGTCGAATCGCCGGCCGGCGCGGCCATCGTGATGGAACTGGTCGACGGCGTCTCGGTGAGCGACATCCTGACCCGTGCGGGCAGCACCACGGCGGAGGCCGCTCTGGTGGTCCTGCAGGGCTCACTGCTCGGTCTCGGCGCTGCGCATCGGCGCGGCATCGTGCACCGCGACTACAAGCCAGCGAACGTGCTCGTCAACGGCGACGGCGTCAGCAAGCTGACCGATTTCGGCATCGCGGTTCGTGCGGGTGACCACCCGGTTCCCGCGGGCACCCTGCTCTACGCCGCGCCCGAGCAGCTCGCGGGAGCCCCGGCAAGCCCGGCGAGCGATGTCTACTCAGCGACGGTCACCTTCTACGAATGCCTGACCGGCCACCCGCCCTTCACCGGAGAAGCCGTTCAGCTGCTCTACAAACACAGCACGGAGCCGGTTCCGCTCGAACCAGTGCCCGAGCCGCTGCGGCCGCTGGTGTCGGCGGGGATGGCCAAGGATCCCCAGAGCCGGCCAGCGGACGCGGCCAGCTTCGTCGCCAGCCTCCAAGCCGTCGCTTCGGGCAGTTACGGCCAGGACTGGGCCGACCGCGGCCGGTCGCACCTGGGCGAAGCGGCACTGCTGCTGGCGGCACTCTGGCCGTCGGCCGCGACGCCCGCGGCCAACAGCCTCACCGTCCACCGGCTATCCCCGCTGCGCCGAGTGACCTCCCGGGTGGGCACAGTCAAGGCGGCCATCGCGATCGGCGTCGCCGCAGTCGTCGCGGCCGCCGGCGCGGCGGTGGCCAGCGGGCTGGTATCCCTGCCCAGGGGGCACCCCCCAGGTCCGCACCGGACGAAGGTGGCGGCCGCGCACCACATCCGGCCGGGGCACATCATCTTCCTGACCAGGGCGGCCGGCGCCGGTCACCTGTTCTGGCGGATCCACGAGATCAGCCCCAAGGGCGCAGGCGCGAGCCTGCTGCCCATCGGTGATGCACTTTGCTGCAGCACCCCGGCGCTGTCGCCGGACGGCACCGAGCTGGTGTTCACCGGTGAGGGCAGGCTTGACGTCACCGACCTGAGCGGTCGCCAGGCCAGCGGCCTGTGGAGCCGGTCCCACGTCGGCCTGACCACGTCGACCGGTGCCTTCCTCAACCCGACCTGGTCACCTTCTGGCAAGCAGATCGCCTTCATCTACTTGCCAGGAAATGGCCGGGCCCCGGAAATCGACGTGATCAATGCCGACGGGACCGGCCGGCACGCCGTCATCAAGAGCCGCGAGATAAGCATCAGCGGGGGTGTGGCCTCCTTGGCCTGGTCCCAGGATGGCACCCAGCTCGCCTTCGCCACGACCCTCACCAAGCCGCAAGCCTCGCCTGGCGGGATCCCGGCAGGAAACATCGCCGTCGTAGGGACGTCGGGAGGCCAGGCGCATACGATCCTCACCGGAGTGCTCGGAGGCGTGATTTCCCTTTCATGGGCGCCAGGCCCGCTGCCCCTGTTCAGCAACGGCCACCAGGCGGGCATCTGGGAGGCAAACGGCCATGGCGGCGCGAAGCCCGTCCTGCTGTGCGGCACGTGCCTGGACTTCCATGCTTCCTGGGCTCCCGACGGAGCCCATTTCGCCGCCGTGCGCGCAGGCAAGGGGGTGATAGTGGCCAGCATCGGCAAGGGTGTCCAGGCTACTTTCGGGCCAGCCGACGTCACCTACGTGCAGTGGGGCGGGGGCGGCATGTCTGTTCCGCCCAAGCCCGAACCCTCGGCGTCGCGCCCGGTGCTCGGCCAGCTCACCGGAGATTTCGCCCACGGCCAAGGCTTCGGTGAGGTCCGGCCCACCATCGTCTTCAATGGCGGCGACCCCACCGGATTGGTGACGAGCATTACCTGGTCGTCGTGGGGCGGCAGTACGGCCGCCGGGACAGGAACCAGCGATTACGTCGGGCCGAACCAGACCGTCGCCGGAGGGACACAGGAAAAGGTAACAATCGTCGCCTTCGATCTAGGCACCTGCGACGGCAAGCTGACGTACCGGGCAGTTGAGTGGTACTTCCCGCAGCACGGCCAGAGCTTCAACCCCAGTCAATACGAAGACGTCTGCACCGGCAGCTACGTCGGCCAGTGACGAACCCAGCCACCAGGTTATCCGCCAAGCCGCAGGGATGGCTCGGACGTTCCCGCGGTGACGGCTGGGACTAGCGGATTGAGGTGGATACCTGTCCTTGACGGCCCAGGTCTGTCCGTGCATCTCTTCGCCTCGGGGCGTTCTCGTTGGTACGCGGCGGACAATTTGGTGCCCGTCTGCTAGCGGTCGCGCGAAAATACCGGTGTGCGGCCAGTTAGCTCCCGGTATGCGGTCATCAGTATTCCCGGTGCGCGGTCATGAGTGAGATCTCCCGGTGACCGGCGTGTCGGGATGTGCGTGGTCCCTCCGGTATGGGGTGGGTTCGCGGCGGGCGGTCGCCGAGCAGACCTGAGCTCGGCCCGGTCGAAGGCGCCGAGCAGGTCGCGCTTATTCCTCGATTGGGCCAGACCCAAGCGGCCTGCACGAGAGTCCGGATAGGTCATCGTCCCCTCTTCAAGGTGCGCCTAGCCGGAGGCATAGAGAACGTGGCCTCGGTACTTGCATGAAGCGCGGTGTTAACGCCGTAACCGGCAACCTCGCTGTAGGCCTGGCCGCGGCCGTCGCGCCGGACTTTCTCGGCCCAGGCCGCAAGACGATCAGGTTCGGCTGCTCCGCGAACCAGGTATTGCGGCGGTAGACCGGGGGCGGTTCATTGCGCTGGGACATCACGCGCGGGCCGCTCCCCCGCATCCCGGAAGATGGGCGCATGGAGTGGACGTTCACCGGCGAGGTGATCGAGTGGCGCGGGCCGGCGCCCTACCTCTTCGTGGCGATGACGCCGGAGGACAGCGAGGATCTGAAGGAGGAAGCCCGCGGCCTGATCTACTGGGGCCAGGTGCCGGTCCGCGTCACCATCGGCGACACCGAGTTCACCACTGCGCTGTTCCCCAGGCACGGCCGCTACCTCGTGCCCGTCAAGGTGGCGGTGCAGCGAGCGGAAGCGATCGGGGAGGGCGCGGTCGTCGAGGTGGTCTTGAGTCTCAACGTCACGCGCAGGGAATGACGGCACAGGTGGAACTGCGGCAGCCTGACGATCAGGTCATGGCGGTCGAGGTGGTCGTCAAGAGACACAGCCGCACCGTGAGGGCACCCATCGACAGCGGGTGCCCGGAGCGCATCTTCGCCGACGCGAGCCGGCAGCGTTAAGGTAACGCCCGAGCCGACGTCAGGCGCAGTTCGGAGTCGGTGACGGCGCACGCCATCAGCGGCAGAACCGGAGGTTCTGACGCTTCTGGCGGCCACTGTGGATTCCCGGGCGTGGCTTGGGGCCCTGTCGGTGCTGGCACATACGCTGCGGGCGTGGCCAACTTCGCGGTGCGGTTGATACACGGCCCAGGCTGGGACTCCTCGCGTCCGATCCGGGAACAGGACGGCTGGGTCCCGCATGCGGCCTTCATGGATGGACTCGTCGACGACGGCTTCATCATTCTCGGTGGCCCCGTTGGCGACGGCGAAGAGACCCTGCACGTCGTCGAGGCCCCGGATGAGAAGGCGATAAGAGCTCGGCTGGCCGCAGATCCCTGGGCGGAAGCCGGACTGCTGCAGGTCGGCGCTATCGAGCCCTGGGCTCTCTGGCTGGACAGTCGGCCATGGAAATGAGCACCTTAACCGGCACGTGCGACTCAAAAGCCCGGGCGACGGCAAACCGTCTATCCGTGCAATAGCGCAGACGGGTTCCCCAGCGGAGTTGGCACCAGTGATCCGGCGCTGGCAGGACCGGCCGTCTACATAGACCCCAATGAGGTAAGGATGAACGCGACGCTCCCGAGATCCTGTGCCGCCTTCTCTTCTAGGAAATCGGCTCGGGCGGGCATGGACAGCGCAGGCCACTGGCGGGCGTGAGCACGGCAAACGGAGAACGCTGCTGCCCAGGCGTTATGGCCGCGCACGGCTGTTGGCCTGCCTCAAGGTTGGCGCGTGTTAGGCCAGGGCGAGGACGATAGCGTGCAGGGCCAGGCCCACGCCAGCCCCGACCACGGTGCCATTGATGCGGATGAACTGCAGATCGCGGCCAAGGAGCAGCTCGAGCTGGGTCGACGTCTGTGCGGCGTCCCACCGCTGGATGGTTCCGGTGACGAGGTCGGCAAGGTCGTCGTGGAACTGATCGGCGAGTGCCCTGGCTCCTGACTCGATCACGCGCTCGAGGCTGTCTTGGAGGCGGCGGTCTGATCCGAGGTGCCGGCCGCCGGCCGCCAGCGCACTGCCGAGCCGTCTGCGCAGCTCAGAGGCTGGGTCGGCGGCCTGGGTCCGGAGCGTGTCCTTGGCCTGGTTCCACAGCGAGGAGGACCAGTCCCGCAGCCCGGCACTACCCAGAACGTCGCGTTTGACGCGCTCCCCGCGCTCGCGCAGCTCCGGGGATGTCTCGAGGCGGTCGGGGAGCCCGGCGATCCATTCCTCGAACTGATGCCGGGCTTTGTCGTCCGGATCGGCCGCCGCCGCCACCAGCCGATGGCGCAGGCCGATGTACAGACGGTCAAAGACCCGCCGGTAAACCGCGTCGGGCACCCAGCGTGGTGACTCGGCCTCAAACAGCTCACGAAGCTCCGGGTAATAATCGGCGAGGTAGCGGTCGGCGCCGGAAACTATGGCGTTGAACAGCCCGGCATGGTGGCCTCCCGCGATGATGATCCGCAAGGCGCGCCCCGCCAGCGGCGCCACCTCGACGCCGTCTGCCGCCCGGGTCAGTTCAGCCGTGAGCACGCGCTGGACATCCTCCTCGCGGACAGCCTCGGCGAGCATAACCACCAGATCCGCGGTCCGGCCGGCGAAGCCGGCGGCGTTGGCCTCGTCGGCCAGCCAGGCGGCCAGGCGGCGAACGATCCGGGCCGAGCGGATCCGCTCGGCAAGAACATCGGCGTTGAGGAAGTTTTCTTGCACGAACTGGCCGAGAGTGGCGGCGAACTGATCCTTGCCCTCGACGATCAGCGCAGTGTGCGGTATCGGCAGGCCAAGGGGACGGCGGAACAGAGCCGTCACCGCGAACCAGTCCGCAACGCCTCCGATCATGGCCGCCTCAGCGCCAGCCTGCACGTAGCCAAGCACAGTCCCATGCACGCCGACCGCAGTCAGGGCAACGAACACAACCGTCACCCCTGCCAGGAGAGCGGTGGCCCGCCGGCGCGCGACGGCCAGGCGGCGCGCTCGCACTTCCGCCGACTCGCGCCCTAGCGTGGATACCGCAGAAGGGGACATCGTCGCGGCAGGTTCCATCCGGCAGCCCCCGGTCAGCCCGCGGCCCAGCGCGGAATCCGCAGCCGCGTCAGGCGAGCAGTCCTATCGGCACGTCAGCCTCAGTCTCGCAGAACCTGCATGATCACTCGCATCAGGATAATGCCGGTCAAGGACAACCCGATCCTGGCACTAACGCCCAAAACGGACAGTGAGGACGCCAAGCCGCGTGGGTCTCACTGTCGGCATGCCAAGCGATCCGTTCGGGCGCTCCCTCTCCGCTATCCGGAGCTCGGGCCAAGTCCCAGCGACTGGGGCATTGTGGCATCGGGCGAGGGTTGGTGCAGGCCCTCGTCCAGGGCCCCGTACTCGGTCATCAGGGCAGGGCTGCCGCCCCACGCCGTCTGCTCCTCGGCGACCAAGGTGCTCGTCGTGACAAGTAGCCCCGCAACGGAGGCACCGTTCTGCAGAGCGGAACGGGCGACGCGGAGTGGGTCGATGATGCCCATATCGATCATGTTTCCGTAGCGTCCCTGCAAGGCGTCGAACCCGTCGTCCGTGCCGAGCTTGGTCATCCGGGCGACCACCTCTTCACCCGAATAGCCCGCGTTGGCCGCGATGAGGCTGGCGGGCTCGCTCAGCACTCGGCGAACGGTCTCCACACCGCTGGCGTAGTCGTCCTTCACCTGCAGGTCATCCAGCGAGGACTCGGCGTGCAGCAGAGCTGCCCCGCCGCCCGCCACAATCCCCTCCGCCATCGCGGCCCTGGTGGCCGACAGCGCGTCCTCTACGCGGTGTTGTAGCTCCTTCAGTTCCGCAGGTGTCGGGGCGCCAACGCGGATCACGGCGACCTTGCCGGACAGTGCACCGATCCGGTCGGTGAGCACATCCTCGTCGATTCCGAAGGTGGCGCGCTGCAGCTCCGCCCGCAGCTGGGCGAGCCGGAACTCGACGTCGGCGGGCGAGCCGTGCCCGCCGATGATAGTGGTGCGGTCGGCGGTGGCCCGCACCTGGGCGGCCCGGCCCAGGTGCTCGACGGTCATCGTTTCCAGCGTCAGGCCCGAATGCCGGCTGTAGACGGTTCCGCCGGTCAGCGCGGCGATGTCCTCCAGCTTGTGCAGCCTGCGGTCACCGAACCCCGGCGCCCGGACGGCCACGCTCTGGAACACTCCGTTGACGTGGTTGTGCACCAGCATGCTCAGTGCAGTGCCCTCGACGATCTCGGCGACGATGACAAGCGGGCGAGGCGCTCGCATGACCTTGTCCAGAAGGGGCATCAGCTGCTGGACCTGGCTGATCTTCTCGCTGCACAGCAATATGTACGGGTCGTCGAGGACGGCTTCCATTCTGGCCGGATTGGTGACCAGGTAGGGCGACAGGTAACCGTTCTCGAACTCGAATCCCTCGACGAAATTAACCCCCATCCCGGGCGTGGCTGACTCCTCCACGGTGACGACGCCGTCCGCGCCGACAGTGTGCAGCGCCTTCGCGATCACCGCGCCGACCGTTTCGTCGTCGTTGGCGGAAATCGCCGCCACCCGGGCGTAGTCTTCCTCAGTGTGCACCGGGTGGGCCACGGTCTCCAGGTGCTCGACGAGGCGGCCGACGGCCAGGTCGATGCCGCGCTTGAGCAACACCGGGTTGGCACCCGCGTCGATCGCAGCCATGCCCGCCCTGATCATTGCCTGGGCTAGCACTGTTGCCGTGGTAGTCCCGTCGCCGACGATGTCGTTGGTCTTGATCGCTGCTTCCTTGACCAGCTGCGCGCCCATGTTCTCGAACTGGTCTTTGAGGAATATCTCCCGGGCGATCGTGACACCGTCGTTGGTCACCACTGGCGAGCCAGTGACCTTCTCCAGGATCGCGTTGCGCCCCTTCGGCCCCAGCGTCGGCCGCACGGCGTCGGCCAGCTTGTCGACGCCAGTCAGCAGCAGCTTGCGCGCGTCAGCTTCGAAGTGCAGTTCCTTGGCCATCGATCCCCTCCGTAACGACGGTCACCCCGGTATGTGAGCTACCCAGTACTCCGGCCTACGGAACGAGGATGGCGCGACCGCGAACCCGGCCTGCGTCGAGCTCGGCGATGGCCTCCTGGGCCTCTTGTATGGGGTACGTCCTGGTATGCAGGGTGACCTTGCCGGCCTGAGCCAGCGCCATCAGCTCGGCTAGATCGTTGTAGGTGCCGACGATGTTGCCGATAACGTTCCGCTCGGTGGAGATGATGTCCAGGGTCGGGATATGCAGCGTGCCGCCGTAGCCGATCACGAAATATGACCCGGCCGGGCGCGTCATCGCGAAGCCGTCAGCCTCGGCGCCTTGCTCGGCTACGAAGTCGAGCACCACCTCGGCGCCGAGCCCGCCTGTCAGGTCACTGACCGCGGCTACCTGGCCCCCGTCGGCGACGATCGTGTGGTGCGCGCCCAGCTGCTCGGCGAGCTTCAGCGCGTCTGCGTTGCGGTCAACCACGATGATCGTGGTGGACGTCAGCGCGGCCAGGCACTGGATTCCGATGTGGCCCAGTCCGCCAGCGCCGATAACGACGCAGGTGGAGCCGGGGTACAGCAGCGGGATGGCCTTCTTCACTGCGTGGTAGGCGGTGATTCCGGCGTCGGCGAGCGCAGCGACGTCTTGCGGACGGGTCTGCGGGTCGAGGTTGATGCAGGCGCGAGCCGAGGTGAGCATGAACTCGGCCATCCCGCCATCGCCCGACAGGCCAGGGAACGAGCTGTCGGCACAGTGCATATCATCGCCGGCCCGACAGGCCCGGCACAGCCCGCAGGTCAGTGTGGGGTGCAGGATCACCGTGTCGCCGACGCTGACATTGGTGACTGCCGATCCGACCTCGTGCACCCACCCGGCGTTCTCGTGACCCAGGATGTAGGGCAGCGGCGTATGCATCGCCGCGTCCCACTGGCCTTCGATGATGTGCAGGTCGGTGCGGCAAACGCCGGCCCCGCCGATCTTCACGATCACGTCGAGCGGACCGCCGATAGCCGGCTCGGGTACGTCGTCGATCACGGGCTGGGAGTGAAATGCGTGCAACCGGACGGCCTTCACTGCTCCTCCTCGCCTAGTCCAGTATCGGCATAACGACTCCGCAGCATGCCGCGGCAGATACCCGCGTTCGCCTCGATGCTGACCCGCGTCGTCTGCGCCCGCCGGAGGTGCATCGGCAGTCCGTCGCTGCCAACCGCGGTTCCCGTTTGCGGATCGATCACCAGCGGAGCGTCGTCGCCCGCCGCAAGACCGAGCTCGAAACGCCGCTGCCGCAGCCGGTCCAGGCCGGCGACGGCGGCAGCTCGCCGAGCATCATGGTGTGCAATTCGGCGGGCTGGTGGCCGGCCTTGAGCAGAGGCCGGCATACCTGGTCGGTGCCGGCCATGACTGCCTTGCGCAGGAAGTCGGCGCGCAGCTGGTGCAGCTCGCTGACCGCCTCCCCATCGAACGAGGAGACGAAGCCAGCCCGGGCGGCGACTCCGCTGTTGATTGCGTCGGCGGCGAAATGGTCCTCAAGCATCACCTCGGCGCTGTGCACGCCATCGAGCGCGGACACCGCATCGTAGGCATCGGCCACCATCAGGTAAGCGAAGTTCGGTGCGCAGAAGTAGGTCGGCAGCCTAAGGCGCACTTCAGCGTGACCGTCCGCCGAGACATTGCACGATGCCACGAAGCCGAGCGAAGTGATGGGCTCGTCCAGCTCCGGGTCACGCACGGACGCCAGCGCCTCGAGCACAGCGCGGAGCGCCGGGTCCGGCTGATCGCCTCCCCGGGCTAGCACGGCGTCGGTCGGCTCGGCGGTCACGGTGGCGGTCATGCCTCCGGGACCAGCTGAGCCGCGTCGCGGGCGGCGGGGGTTCCGGCCTGGGCGGGTATCCGGAACTCAGCAGGGACATCGATGCCGTATAGCCTGGCCGCATTCAGGCCGAGGATCTTCTTCTTGCCCGGTGCCGACAGCCGCGGGTAGTCAGAGAACTCCTCACTGTCTGGGAAGTCCCACCCGACGAAGCCCTCGACCTGCCACTTCGGTTCCCAGATCGCGTAATCGCTGCCGAAGAGAAGCTTGTCCTCGCCGAGCCAGAACAGCAGCTCACCCATCACCTTCGCGAAGAACCGCGGCCTGGAATGCATGAGTCCACCGATGACCACCGCCAGGCCCGCATAGACGTTCGGCTCCTGCACCGCCATGAAGCAGAAGTCCTCAATCCTCGGCAGGCCGACGTGCTCGACAATGAAGTTCAGCTCAGGAAAATCGGTCGCCGCGTGGTCGACATCCGACACGTCGAACGCGTCCTTGTCCAGCGGCCATATCGTCGGGCCTTTATGCACATGTATGTTCTTGACCCCCAGCTCCTGGCACGCCTCCAGGTAGCGGTATGCCGCCGGGTCGGTGAGCTTCCAGCCACGCGAGCCAGCGTTCCACTCGGCGCTGTACAGCTTGCAGCCCTTCGAGCCGAACCGCTCCACGTTGCGCTGGAGTGTCTCGAGCCCTTGATCGCCATCGCGCGGGTCCCACCGGGTGTTGTAGACGAACTTGCCCGGGTGCTTCTGGCCCATCAGCGCATTGCGCTCGGTGGTATTGAAACCCTCCTTATACCACTCCTTCAGATAGGTCGGCTGGAAGATCGCTACGTCCACGTAGCCGTCCTCGAAGACGTCCTTCATCAGGTCGTCCTCAGAGTATTTCTGGAAGTGCTCGAGACTCCAGGCCGTCTCCGGCGGGCCTAGCCCCTGGTAGGCGTGGAAGCACTCGATCCAGCCCTTGGCGTACTGTTCCTGCCCAGGTACCCAGTTGTCCGGGGCCGCGTTCCAGTAATGCATATGGCCGTCGACCACGAAGTACTTCTCGCCGCTCTTCTCGTACACCATGCCTCCTCGCACGCTGGTGCCGGTGGTCCCGTCCCAGCTCGTGCCCGGTCCCGCCCTGGAGATCCACCACGCGGGCAGCTAGCCCGACGTCGGCCTCAGGTCAAAGCCGAGGTAATCCGCGGCGTCCTCCGGGTTGGCCACGAAGATGGTCCGGTCGTCGGTGTGGATCATCCGCCCGTAGTGTGTCGACATGTCCTCTTCGAGCTCGGCGCTGTTGAAGAAGCCAGAGTCCTCGCCCAGCGCCTCGGAGACCTCGTCGTAGACGACCTCCATCCTCCCGTCAGCGTCGACGCGCATCATGGACGGCAGGTAGGTCACGCGAACGTTGTCCTTGGTGCTCATCACCTCGGCCACGACCTCGCCGACCTGGTTGTTCATCAAGGTGAACCCGCACCTGTTCGACGCCGTGTTGTTGGATTTGAACGGGCTCTCGGCTGTCTTGAACGTTGTCACTGCGCCAGCTCCTTCGGTGTCAGCAAACCCAGATCCCCCAAGATGCCGGCGAAACGGCTCTTGGCTTGGTCGAGGCCGTCCTCGAAGCGCGGCGGCTTCGCCTCAGGCTGTGACCAGAGCGGCTGCAGCGTCCGGGCGGCCGCGATCACGCGCGGCACCCAGGCCGACAGCCATTGCTGCATGATTTGCTTGTTGTGGTCGGCGAACTCACGATCGTTGCTGAGCAGGTCGAACATGGCCCTGGTGTAGCGCAGGTCGCGCTCGGCGAAGTCATATTCCTCAGCGCCGATGACCGTGGGAGTGACAAAGTCGCCATTGCGCGGCGCGGCGTGCTGCACGAGGGTGCTCCGGAACAGTTCGCCCACGAGCGGCTCGAAGACCACGTTCGCGGCGAAGATGGCCTCGCACCAGTCGTCGATGCCAGTGAGCCGCTCCGCCACTTCGCGCACGCCCTGCCAAGCCGGGTCGTTGTTCCAGCAGTCTGAGTGGGCAGTCCCGTCGAAAGCGATGATCTCCTCACTCAGGGTCAGGTTGTACAGGGCGAGGTCCTGCGCGGACCTGATCCGGTGCATGCCGTTCACCGAGATCGCGTTGTTGTGCATGTTCGTCGGGGCCCGGCGGTTGGCGTTGGAGAAGAGATAGATCCCGAGCCCGTGATCGACGTGCATCCAGGCGCCGACGTTCCGTTCGACGAAGGTGACCCAGTTCCTGTTCCACTGGTCAAACGCCTTCGACTGGCGGGCGTTCTCGACGTTCTGGTTGAGCTGCCGCACCACGTTGGCGTTGTAGCGGTAGATGGTGAGCTCCCACTCCTCGTTCGGGTCGCGGAACTCATGCCAGCCGAGGGCCGGCCACTCGTAGCCCTTACCGCCTGATCCAGGGAAGCGCTCCGGCTCGGGGCGATCCGAGCCCCATGCCTTGAGGGCTGTCCAGTCCAGCGGATAGCCGCCCGAGCCGTCGGAAAAGCCATAGATCCAGCCCTGGCTCAGGTAGTGCCGGGTGTCCGGCTGCACCTCGACGGTGACGTCTTCGTAGTGAGTGGCCCTGCGCTTAGTCGGCACGTAGTAGGTAAATCTGCGGTTGTTCGAGTCCGGGAATTCCTTTGCGCCGGCCTCTGCATCGGTGAAGACCGGCTTGGGCACGCTGCGTTCTGGCACGGATGTCATGGACTATCCCCCTCTGCTGTGGCGTTTTCACCTGGGTCGCCCGTCGTGGTGAATTTGTCGTAGTAAGTGCGCTTCTCGGCAACCCCAAGAGTTGCCAGCATGGGTAGGGCGGCCTCCACCATCGGCGGCGGCCCGCACACATATGCATGCGCGCCGCTCAGGTCACCCTCGTGCCGCCGCAACACGTCGGTGATCAGGCCCGACTCTCCCTCCCAGCCGTCGCCAGCATCGGGTTCCGACAACGCTGGCAGGTAACGGAAGTCAGGCAGCGATTTCTCCAGGCCGCGGAGCTCTTCTTCGAAGCAGAGGTCACCGCGGCGTCGCGCGCCGTAGTAGTAGACGGCCGGGCGCCCAATGCCACGCTCATCCATAGAGCGCAGCAGCGACAAGATTGGCGCCATGCCGGCGCCTCCCCCGACGAAGATCAGGCGCGCATCTTCACTGTCGCGCAGCGTGAACACCCCGAACGGCCCGGTCAGCTGGAGCCGGTCGCCCACCGTGAGCTGGGTGTCCAGGAAGTGCGAGAACAGCCCGTCGGGATAGATCTTGATGACGAACTCGAGTTTGCCGGTGTCCTTGCTGGTCGTGTTGGCCATGGAAAACGAGCGGGTGGCAGAAGTGCCGGGGATGGCGATGTCGACGTACTGGCCAGGGAAGAACTTCAGCTCACGCGGCTCGAGCAGGCGCAGGACCAGATGCCGCATATCGTGCGTGACCGGCTCGTTGGCGACGACCTCCGCAACCGCCTCCTGGATCGGCAGTCCCGAGCGGATCATGTCCTCGTCGTAGTTGAGCAGCTCTATCGTGACGTCCTCGTAGGCGTGCGCCCGGCAAAGCAGCGTGTAACCCTCCTCCCGCTCGAAGTCTGGCAGCGCGAAGGTGGAGTACTTCTCCAACTCGATGTCGTCGCCCTCAAGCACGAAAGACTTGCACGCGGAGCACTGCCCCTCCTTGCAGCCGTGCATGAGCATGATCCCCTGCTCGCCCGCGGCGCGCAGGATCGTCTGATCCTCCGCGACCTCGATGTCGATGCCGACGGGCTCGAATCGCACCGCGTGTTTTTCTGCCATGACTCCTTCCGGCTACGGATGGCAGGGGGCCGCGAGCCCATGGCCTGCGACCCACCTCCCGGCTTGGCGCCCGACGCTAGCGAAAGCGGCACCGTGGCTAACCCACACAGCCGGCTGCCCGAGATCACCCCTTCGGCGCGAACCGCCCGGCCGGGCCCCCGCGCACGTAGTCAGCGCGGAACGCTTCCCGCTGCTCCGGCGTCATCTCGTTGAGCAGAACGTTGGGGCTCTGCACCGGAGGCATCCGGCGCAGATGGTCCAGCGTCCACATCTTCTTCGGGTCGAGGTCCAGGTGCGGCTGCGCCGTGAGCGTCTTGCCGTCGTCCCGGACGAAGCCCATGTCGGAGACGACATCAGCCCAGTTCCAGCCGTGGTAGAGCGTCTCCCACTCGCGCTTGCCGATGAGCTGGCCCATGTTCGGCGTCTGCCGGCCCTGGTAGGTCGGCCGGAAGGCGACCGCGTCGGTCCACCTGCATTCCTCGTGGCAGTAGGTCCGCCACTGGCCGTCGACCTCAGCCATGACCATGTCCTCGCGGACCAGGCACGGGACCATGCAGGTCCAGCACCGATGCGGGTACGCGTAGTCGACGTCCTCGGCCACGATCGGGTGGTGCCCGTTCGGCCGAGATAGGCGGTTGTAGTTCTCCCACCACTTGCCGTACTTGTCATACCAGCCCGGGTACTTGTATTCGAACCACTCGAAGTCCTTGTCGGTCATCGGGTCGATCCGCCAGTAGTTCGCCAGCCAGCCGGTGGCGAAGAACTGAGCCACCTCGTGCACGTAGCCCTTGTTCCAGATCTGGTTCCACGCTTCCTCAATGAGGTCGTGCGGGATTTCCAGGCCGTACTTCTCGAGTGGGACGAGGTAACTGCGGTAGTAGTCGTCGTAGATCCACCGCCGCCACATCTCGGCGTAGGACTCGCGGTCCTTGCGCCGGTCCTTGGTGCCGTACTCGATGAAGGTGCCGATGGCGGCGTCCACCACGCGGTGGTTGTTCCACCACGCGTAGCGCAGGTCACGCTGGAGCAGCTGATGGTTGCTCTCGTCGGCCAGTGCCATCAGCAGCGTGGCGTAGCCGTTGCTGATATGCCTCGACTCATCCGACTGCACCGAGTGGAAGACGGTGGGCAGCAAGTAGTCGCCGTTGGCGGCTGCCTCGGCCGGCATGGCCACGAACAGCGTGTTGGTGAACGCCGTCTCCGCCACGATGGTCAGGTAGATGCTCGCTGCGGTGATCGCGTCGCCGGTGATGAACGCCTCGGCGAACTGCCGCCCGATCGTCCCGCAGTAATCGTCTTGGAAGCCCCGCAGGCTCATGTTGAAGCCGGACGGGTCGATGTAGTTGTTCATGTACAGGCGCTTGAGGTTCTGCTGGATCGTCGAGTGGCGTACCTCGTCGATCATCTGGATCGCCTGGCTGTTATGGAGTTCCGGGTTCGGCACCGTGCGGAACAGGAGCGGCATCGCCCGGGCCGCCGCAATCTCCGGCAGCGGGATGATGGACAGGAACAGCTTCTGCCACTCCAGCCAGCGCTCCTGTACCTGCCGGAACATGTTGCCGCGGATAGCGCCGTCCTCCGCGCCGTAGACCCGGTGGTCCTTCTCCTCCTGCATCGGGAAGTAGGAACGCAGGACCTGCTTTAGCGGATCCTTTTTCTGCGCCTTCTGGAATGTATAGTCGGTGCCGTACTGAGATACCGGCTCGTGATATCGCGGTTCCCAGGACAGCTCCTGAATCTTCTGATGTGCCTTTGCGACACTCTGGCGACTCATCTGCCACCCCTTAGTGGTTTCCCAGCGCCTCGTGCGCCTGACCCGCGCCGCGGCCAACGAGTAGTGGTCACGGCGGCCCGAAACCGAAACGTCTTCAGATAAATAGAAACACTCCCTTGGGTGCTCTGGGGCTCTCAACATGAGACAGCCAAGAAACTCGCCGGTAATAGGCCCGCCGGTAACAAGCCCGACTCAGAGGCTGCGGAGCCACCTTCGCCGCTCGAATCGCTCTCGCCGAACGCGGCCGCGCGAAGCTCTTCTAGCTGCGCCCGGATCTGCGCTCTGGCCCGCCGACTGCCTTCCACTACAGGCTCTACTCCCATGGCGACCAGCAATGCCGCCGCCGGTTCGCCAGGATTCCCAGATTCACCAAGTATGGGATGCAATCCCTCGTCAACTAGATGGTGAAATACTAGATTTACGATCGTCCAAGGGTTATATATTTCATTATCCGGCTGTGCGGAATACCCCATCAGGCACCTCCTGCATCCCCGGAACGGGCACAGATCACAATTAAACGCCACACTGGGGCGTCCGGCGGTCTCACCGTGAGACGGGAGCGCGGGGGTGCGCGAACACGGCTTATCGCGTGTGGATTATCGTGGGGGACTGGCCGCATTTACGAACTGGCCGAATTCGAAAGCAAACGCCTCGAACACCCGACCGGCGGCGGGAGGGGGCAGGAGGCGCCATGGCGTCCTGCCGCGGTTTTACGTTGCCTCACAACTGGATGGCCCAGGCAAGACAGAAGTTCTTGACGCAAGGCTCAGCGCACCCGCCTGAGGTGCGCGAGCCGATCCTCGCATCGTGGTGGCGATCGCGCGAGTGGAACGTGCCCGCGGATCGCATTGAGTTGTCCCACATTCGCGATCCTGACCTCAACACTCCGTTGACCCGCAGCGCGATACCGGTACTGCGCCAGTTGCGCGAGAACCTCGACGGGCAGCCGATCGGCGTGATCCTGACCGACACCGCGGGGGTCGTGCTGAGCAGGATGACTGGAGACGAAGATTTTGAGTGGCATCTCGACGAGGTGATGCTGGCACCCGGATTCAGTTACGCGGAAGCGTCAGTCGGTACCAACGGCATCGGCACCGCACTGGAGGGCGGCCAGCCTGCGCACGTACTCGGCCACGAGCACTATGCGGAACAACTGGAGGACCTCGCCAGCGCGGGAGTCCCGATCTATCACCCCATCTCCGGCAAGCTGGTCGGGGCCGTCGGCCTGACCTGCTGGAGTCGGAACGCCGACCCGCTGCTGATGGCGCTGGTCAAGACGACGGCCGACCAGATCACGCAGGCGCTGTTGACCGAGTCGACTGCACAAGAGCTTGATCTGCTGCAGGACTACCTGCGGGCTTGCCGCCACAGCAGCGGCATCGTGCTCGCGCTCAACCACGACGTGGTGATGACGAACGATCACGCCAGGCAGGTCCTGGAGCCGGGCGACCAGGCGGTGCTGCTGGGATATGCCAGCGAGGTGCTGGCCGAAGGCAGGACCAACGCGGTACAGGTCGAGTTGCCCACCGGCCTGACAGCCCGGATGCACTGCCGTCCGGCAGGCAGTGCTGGGCCAGCCGGGGCTGCGGGCGGCGTTGTGCAGGTCAAACTGCTTGAACCGACGCGAATGGCCGGGCAGGCACCGCCTCCGGCCCGGATGCTGCTGCCCGGCCTCGTGGGATCGGGAGCCCTCTGGCTCCGTAGCTCCCAGCAGGTACAGGAGTCTTACGAGGTTGGCGAGTGGCTGGCGCTGGAAGGGGAACCCGGCGCCGGCAAACTGGCACTGGCCCGTGCGGTGCACCAGCGCCGCAACCCGGCCCGGCGCTTCGAAGTGCTCGACGCGGCGGAGTTGCGTGCCCAGGACTGGCTGACGTCGGCCCGCCGCGCCCTGCAGGACGCCGAAGGGGACCTGGTCATCCGGCACGTCGACCAGCTCGGGCCGCGGCAGGTGCATGCCCTGGCCGCCGCGCTGCAAGAAGCTCGGCCCGGCGGCGGCGGCGGCACGGACCGGCTGGCCGAGCACGGTGTTTCGCAGCGCGGAGTTCGGGAGCGCGGGGCACCAGAGCGAGTGATGTGGGTGGCGGTCACGCTGACCCACTGCAGCGCCACGCTCACCGAGCTGCTGCGCCTGTTCCCGACGACCGTGGCGCTGCCCCCGCTGCGTCATCACATCGATGATTTGCCGGAATTGACCCAGTTCTTCCTGGGTAAATTGAGCCAGCAGGGCCGCCTGACCTGCTCGCCGGAGGCGATGAAGCTGCTCATGCGGTCCAGTTGGCCCGGCAACGCCGAGCAGTTGTGGCAGGTCTTCAGGCGCATCGTTCAGCGCAGGCGTGCAGGCTCCATCCGGCCGGAAGATTTGCCGCCCGAATGCTGGACCGTTAGCCGCCGGCTGCTCAGCCCGCTTGAGGCCCTAGAACGCGACGCCATCGTGCAAGGACTGCTGGATACGGATGGAAATAAGGCCAGGGCAGCAGAGTCGCTCGGTTTGTCCCGCGCGACGATCTATCGCAAAGTACACGAATACGGAATAATCGTACCAGGTAGCTAAGCCCTTGAGGGACGGTGCGCCACTGAGACTGGCTCAATTTGAGAGCGGCGGCACGCCCAAGGCGGCATAGGCCTGAGTCATAGTCCACGAGACGTCATAGTCCACGAGTCGCGTGGGGCTCCCGCACTCATCCAGCGAAGGAGCAACAATGACCGTCGATCCGGGTTCTAACTCTGCGCCGCAAGGCTCGGTAGGAACTGCGCACCAAGCGCCGTCGGTGCCTGCGCAGCAAGGTCCGGTAGAGCCTACGCAGCAAGGATCAGTCGAGGCCGAGGCCACCCCGGCGGTCACCGGCCACCTGGCCGGAGACCCCTTGTCGCTGGGGCTGCCGAGCTTCATCGTCGGGTCAGTGGCGCTGGGAATGGTGCTAGTCGGCTTCGTCTCGCCGCTAGGCACTGGGGCGTCGCTCCCGATCATCCTGGCCGCGACCGCGGCGGGGCTATTCATTTCGACGTTCTGGGCCATCGCCGTCGGGCAGTCCGCCGTCGCTCTCGTGCTGGGCGTCTTCGCCGGATTCTGGTTCAGCTATGCCTTCCTCATCCTGGGGCTTACGCATGGCTGGTTCGGCGTCGGAGTCGTCGACCTCAAGGCAAGCCAGGAGCTGTTCCTGACCGCCTGGATTGTGATCATGAGCATGTTGACCCTGGCGACACTGCGGCTGGCTCTGGCCTTCACCGCAGTGCTGGCGCTAGTCGACATCGCCCTCATCCTGGTCCTTATCGGCGTGATCCAGGTGCAGCCCAATCTCTTGAAGGCGGGGGGTGCTACGGCGTTCCTGTTCGCAGCCGTGGGCATCTACATCTTCTTCGGCACCGCCTCCATAGCCACGGGCGGCAGGGCCATACCGCTTGGCAGGCCGGTACTGAAGACCTGACCAAGCTGCTTGCCAGCAGGGCAAACTGGGCCGCCAGGGCCGGGCGAGGATCTGGCGGCCCGGCTGCGCTGTGCCGGCCACCATCTCCGTCGACGATCTTGCCGCAGCAGGCTGCGTAAGCGGGATTTAGATACGTCTAATTATGAGATTAGAGGCGGCCACTGAGCAGTGTTAGCTGACTGACATGATCTCCGCACCAGCCCGCCGCAGGTTGTCCTGCTGTGACCTGGAGCGCTCGGAGGCGATGGAGAAGTATCTCCGGGCCATCTACCTGCTCAGGTTCAAGGCGCCGCCAGTGTCGACGTCTCAAGTGGCGGCCCGGCTTGGGGTCGCCCCTCCTTCGGTGTCGGCGATGCTACGCCGGCTCGAGGCGGCAGGCTTGCTGGCCGATTCGGCAAGTGCCGGCATTTCGCTGAGCGAGCATGGTGAGCGCCACGCCATGAATGTGATCCGGCGGCACCGGCTGATCGAGGCTTTCCTAGTGCAGGCGGCTGGCATGCGCTGGGATGAGGTACACGCGGAGGCTGAGGCACTGCAGCATGTAGCCAGCGAGCTGCTGATCGACCGGATCGACTCGGTGCTTGGGCATCCCCGGCGAGATCCGCACGGTGACCCGATCCCGCCGCCGTCAGGTGATCACGTCGAAGACTGGTCACCGGCGCTCGCGGACGCACCCGAGGGTGCGTGCTTCCAGGTGGACCGCGTCAGCGACGAGGAAAGCGCCGCGCTGCGGTATCTCGCCGGTCTTGGGATCGGGCCTGGCGTGATGCTGCGGGTAGCTGAGCGGGAACCATTCGGCGGCCCGCTGTGGGTCGAGATAGGCGGCCGCCGCCGTGCGCTGGGAACTCAGCTAACTCATCTCGTGCATGGCGTGGTCCTGACATGACCACCACCGTCGAACCAGAAGCCCGCGGGCGCGTCACGCTGCAGGATGTGAGAGCCCGGGGCTGGGTCCGGACCGTGCTGAGCTTGCTGGGCCCTGCGTTCGTTGCCTCAGTCGCTTACGTCGACCCGGGTAACTTCGCGACGAACTTCGCCGCCGGCGCGGGGCACGGCTACGAACTGGTATGGGTCATCGTGATGGCCAACCTGATGGCCATCCTGGTCCAGTACCTGACCTCCAAGGCTGGACTGTCTACCGGCCGCAGCCTGCCGGAGCTGTGCCGCGAGCGATTCGGCCGCCGCGCGAATGTGATTCTGTGGCTGCAGGCCGAGATCGTCGCGATGGCGACTGACCTGGCGGAGTTCGTTGGCGCCGCCGTGGGCCTCAACCTCATCTTCGGCATACCGCTGTTCCCGGCGGGGCTGATCACCGCGGTGGTTGCGTTCGTGATCCTGGCCCTCGAGCAGCGCGGCTACCGCCGCTTCGAGCTGGCGATCATCGCGCTCCTGGGACTGGTCGGAATGGGTTTCCTCTATGTGTTCTTCGCAGTCGGTGGCCAGGACTACGGGCAGATCGCTGACGGCCTGGTGCCGCACCTGAGCGGTCCGGACACCCTGGGCCTGACCGTCGGGATCATCGGCGCAACCGTCATGCCGCACGTGGTCTACCTGCACTCGGCGCTGCAGAAGAACCGGATCCAGGCCGCCGACCGCAAGGAACGCAAGACACTCCTGAACTACAACAAGTGGGACTGCATCATCGGCCTCGGCATCGCGGGACTGGTCAACCTCTCCATGCTCTGCATCGCCGCGGCACTGTTTCACAAGCCGGGAATGACCGGCATCAGCGACCTGGGCGCCATCCATGCGCACCTCGACCAATTGGTCGGCGGCGGCGCCGCGCTGGCCTTTGGAATAGCCCTGATGGCCTCCGGCCTGTCGTCCTCCAGCGTCGGCACCTACGCCGGTCAGATCGTCATGGCCGGCTTCATGAACTGGCGCATCCCGCTGCTGGTCCGCCGCACCCTGACGATGCTCCCCTCGCTGATCATCCTTGCGCTCGCCGTCAACACCAGCGAGGCCTTGGTCTTCTCCCAGATCGTCCTGTCATTCGGCATCCCGTTCGCCCTCATCCCGCTGCTGCTCATAACCCGGGACCGCAACACGATGGCCGACATGACTAACCGGCGGCTGACCAGCACCCTGATGCTGCTGACCACAGTCATCATCACAGGCCTCAATACCTACCTGCTCGCCGACGCCATCACCGGAGCGTTCTGACGCAACCAAGCCATAAGTAGCCACTCTCACGGTTCAGCATGGCGCTGAGGGTAGCGCGCAGCTCTTCCAGCCGCAGCGCCCCGACCTGTTGGGCCCATTCAGCCTCGATGGTGGCGGCCACCGCCGCGACGCGTTCGTACAGCCGCCAGCCGGGTTCGGTGAGCCGGATCAGCCGTGCATTCCGGTCCGCGCGACTGAGGGGTGGGGGAAGACGAGCGTCTTGAGCCATTGGCACTCCACGGAGCCGGGCGTGTTTGCCTGGGTGTCGCTGGATCCCGGCGACGATGACCGGGTGCGCTTCTGGAGCTACATGATCGGGGCGATGCGTACCGTGGTGCCGGAGGTCGGCCCCGCTTGCGGACAACGACGAGAGCCCCCGTCCAGCGTGTCGCGGTGGCGGAAGGCGCGGTCCGGCTACGAGCCCTTCCTCGTGCCCCAGATCACGGCTGGTGACCCACTCCTGCGACCAAGCCCGGGGTGATGAGCTGCAAGTGCCGGTCGGTCGTCGCGGCCCGCGCGGCGAAGTCCTGCCCGACGGCCGCGAACTCGCTCACCGACCAGCCGACTCCCGCGCCGACCACGAACCGGCCGCCGCTCAAGTGGTGCACTGCCGCGATCATCCGAGCGGTGAGCAGCGGAATGCCGGTACGGCCGCACCGAGATGCCCAGCCTCACCCGCCGGGTCGGCCGCGTGAACGGGTCATGTAACCGCGGGGTGACTGAGCGGTCAGTCGGCGTCTGCGAGCTTGCGCAATAGCTTGGTCAGCTGACGGCGCTCGTTCTGCGAGAGCGGCGCGAGTACCCGCTCTTGGATTTCGTCGACCACGTGGTCGAGCGCTCGCAGTTGCTTGCTGCCGGCGGGGGTGATCGAGACGATGTTGCGCCGCCGGTTGTTGGGGTTGACCGCGCGTTCGATCAGTCCGAGTCGCTCAAGGTCGACCAGCACGGTAACGACGTCGCTGCGGTCGACGCTCGTGCCGCGCCCAAGGTCCGCCTGGCCGACCGGACCCCATTCCTGGAGCGCGGCGAGCAGGCGGTAATGGTAGCTGCGAAGTCCAGCGCCGCTGGCCGCGAAACCGTCGTTCATTAGCCCGTGTGAGCGGCCGTAGGTGCGGCTGATCAGCCAGGTCGGTCGGTCTTGGATCCGGGACGGGGCGGACACATGTCGGGGCCGCTGCTCGGGCACGGCGCTAGCGTAACACTTGCGGGTGCCACCAACATACATTATCTTGGTGGCACCTACATTGGCTCTCCCAACATCCAAGGGCTTCCTCTTGGCAGCCAAATGCCACGGTGATCACCGAACTCGCCGACGACTACCCCACTTACTCCAAGTTCATGTTCGCCTGAGCCCTGGGCAGTGGCCATCTGCGCTGGCACTGATCTCCGCGATCGTCGCCTTGTTCGCAGGAGGGGCTGGTCGCGGCGGATCCGTGGCGTGTGGAGCATTCCCCAGGGCCGCGCCCGGATCGGGGGCAGGCCAGCGCAGAACCATGATGCCGCCCAGCGCGGCAATGCTGGCAGGACAAGCGTGAACGCCGCGCTTGCCACCGGGACCACGACCCCCAAGCGTTTGGGACCCACGAGAAGGAGCCATCATGCTCACCCTGCCCGTCGAAGCCGGCAGCGCCTCCGCGAACCGTCCCGCTCGGATCCTGGTGATCGGACGAAGCGAGACCGTGTTGTCCGAGGCGGTGACGATCCTGCGAGAAAAGGGCTACGCCGCCGGAGCCACCAACGAGTTCGACCGCGCCCTCGACCTGTTCGATGTCGGCCAGCTCCACCTCGTCGTCTTCGGAGGAATGGTGCCGCCGGACACCAAGGATCACATCCGAGAGCAGATCTCGACCCGGAACCCGGCCGCGGCCTTCGTCCAAGGCTATGCAGGCATCCCCGGACTGATCGCAGAGCAGGTCGAGGCCGCCCTCGGCGGCGGCACAACCGGACCCGCCTCCTCAGTCACATACGACGCCCAGTCCCGGTCTATCGGCATATCCCTCGACGGGCCACAGGACGTCACCGTCATCGCCTGGTGGGCCACCTCGTTCGTCCCCCCGGAACCGAAAAGCACCTCACGGGTAATTCTGGACGAGGAACTCCCGGCTGGCCCGCACACCGTCGCGATCCCGGACGAGGTCCCCGTCCAGGCGTCATTCGCCACCGTATCCGTCGGCCCGTCCGTCCGCGCATTCATCGTCGGACCCATGCCGAGCGGGACGACCTTGGCGCGCTTCCCCAACCCTTCAAGCGCATAAGGAGGCGACCCGGCGACCCAAACGCCTGAAGGGCCGCTCATCCTAATTGATCACCGTCGCCACGCCAGCGCGGTCTCGTGACAGAACGATCAACCTGAAGGGCGCCCGCTTGTTCCGCACGTAGACCGGGCCGTTCACCGTGTTCGGGCTATCAAACAGCGGGAGATTGTGGGGGTCATCCTGGTCCCATCTGGTCCCACCCGTGGTCCAAATTGGTCCCACCGTGCACACCCGGTGGCGTCCGCTGGTAACCCACCGGAGCCTGTCGTCGCAGGTCAGAGGCAATGCCCGGGCCTCCTGCCTGCGCTTTTGCAAGTATGTTCCCAACTGAAAAGCGGAAGGCCGGCGGTTCGACCCCGCCCCTGACCACCTCTGACCTGCCATAACATGCTGGATGATCTTTGTGCGCCACCCGGAGGCCCGGGATGCGGAGTGAGCAGGCAGGACGGCGTGGCTAGATGGCGATTCTCAATCCCGCAGGCGGAAGGTCGCAGACGCGATCCGGCCCGGCCACCAACTCAGAGGGCATTTTGATCTTCGAAAAGATCAAGCCTGGTCCCAAGATGGTCCCACCGGTGCAGCGGGAGGTGTCATATTCCTGAGCTGGCAGCCACCTGTCGCGGTCACGCCGGCCTGCATGATCGGGGCGCTGAGCTGTCAGCGATCATGAAATTGCGCAGTGAGGGCTCGCTGCGATCACGTAATTGACCACCCCGATCAAGTTATTGACCATGGTCAGGGCGTGCGTGTCGGGGTGGACTTGGTTATCGGGAAGTCAGGATCATGCCCCCGTCGAGGGACGGGAGTCCT
Organism: uncultured Actinomycetota bacterium; assembly: GCA_963720595.1. Lineage (GTDB taxonomy): Bacteria > Actinomycetota > Actinomycetes > Streptosporangiales > Streptosporangiaceae > Chersky-822. The sequence continues at coordinate 1,906,082 of CAVRFY010000003.1, forward strand.
ATGGCGAGGAAGTCGTCGGATTCTTCTTCGGAGCCTGGTTCACTTGCCTCGGCCAGGAACTGGTCGTATGACGGCAAGGCGGTCCAGGTCTGAGGCGGGGATTCTGTTGCCGTGGCTGCCAGCGAAACAGCGCCCTATTATGACGCAATGCCGACAGCAGGTCGTGGCCGATGGCGGCGCCGGACCAGGAGGACAGCCCTGTGGGAACATTGCGTCTCATCCCCGGGCCGAACCCGGTGCCAGCGGGAGCCTATGACCTCAGCGAGGTCGGCTACTGCGAGCAGGAATACCTCCTGAGCGGCTCAGCGCGGTCCTACCAGATCGCCGCGGAGCGCCTGATCGACGGCAGGTGGGGCGCCCAGCCAGACGCGACCGCGCCGTTTACCACCAGGCTCATCGTCCGCCGGCCAGCCGATCCTGCGAGCTTCAGCGGGATCGTGGTCGTTGAATGGCTGAATGTCACCGGCGGCGTAGACGCAGCGCCGGACTGGACTATGACGCACACGCATCTGATGCGGCGACGGCATGGTTGGGTCGGCGTGTCGGCCCAGCGGGCCGGCCTGGAAGGGGGCGGCCTCGCTGGCGGGATGGGCCTGAAGAAGGCCTTCCCTGACCGTTATGCCGCGCTGAACCACCCAGGTGATGCCTGGTCCTACGACATCTTCAGCCAGGCCGGCCGGATGCTCCGCTCGGAGCCGGGCGCACAGGCGCTGGGCGGCCGCGCGCCGGACCTGCTGATCGCCACGGGTCACTCGCAGTCCGGAGCGTTCCTCGTCACCTACATCAACGCCATCGACCGGCTCGCAGCCGTGTACAACGGCTTCGGCGTGCACGGCCGCCGGCTGGCGGGGCAGCCATCGACGGGGAGTTCCTGTCTGCGTTCAGCAGCCCGGGCGAGCGCATCCGCGATGACCTGAGGGTCCCGGTGCTTGTGCTGCAGAGCGAGACCGATGTCGCGCTGCTCGGAAGCGGCCGGGCGGCGCAGCCCGACAGTGACCGGCTCAGGGTGTGGGAGCTGGCCGGAGCGGCACACGCCGACACCTACCTCCTGGTGGCCGGCAACTACGACGAGGGGAACCTGCCGGCCGCCGGCTGGCGGGGCTGCTCGCGCCGACCACGGACACCCCGGCAGGACAGACGGACACGCCGATCAACAGCGGGCCGCAGCACCATTACGTCGCGTGTGCCGCCATCGAGCACCTGGTCCGCTGGGCCGCAGGCGGTCCGCCAGCGCCCTCGTGCGATCGACTCCATCCGAGCGACGATGGCCGCGACTTTCACCGGAACTACTACGGGATCGCCACCGGCGGCATCCGCACTCCGTGGACGGATGCTCCGGTGGCCACGCTGTCCGGGCTCGGCCAGACCGGCAGCACGTATGCGTTCCTGTTCGGAACGACGCAGCCGTTCGACGGAGAGGACATGAGCCGGAAATGGCCATTCGGGCGGCCCGGCTACCTTGACGACTTCGAGGAAGAACTGGACTGGACCATCAGCCAGGGCTACCTGCTCGCCGATGACCGAGCCGAGATCCTCGCCCTCGCCCGGGTTTCCTATCCGGGTTAGCGATCTGAGCTGGGCCTTCACGCACTGCAGCGCGGGTGGCGCAGACAGCGAGCGGTGCTCGCCAGTCAGGGGCAGCAGAGGGATCGCCATAATCGCACCAGCGAACTGGCTCGCAGTCGGCCTGGAATTCCTGGTCGCCGGGTGGGCCACCGAGGGTCGAAGCCAATGCAGTTGCGCCAGAGACCGCCGCGAGGACGCTGGCAGGCAGGCCAAGACCCAGATTGACGCCTCGCCACTGCTTAGTCTGCTCAAACTGCACGCGCTGGCCCGGGTACCGCACCCCCGGCATCAGCCAGGTCTCCAACGGTGCCTCCCACTTGAACTCATGCACCCTCACTTCGCACCCACCCGTAGGTTGCCTCCAGCACCACCCTCGGCGACTTCCCCGCCCATGCGATCTGCCGGCGCAGCTCCGCCGGGCTGTTCGTGATCCGCGCGGTCTCCAGCTTCCGGCCGTCGCCGGTCATCCGCACCAGCACGCTACGGTTCAGGTTCATCCCGACGACCTGCGGGCCGTCATAAGCTTCCGTCATAAGGGCCTCCCAACCTGGTGGAGACGGATGCATGCAACTTCCAGCATCCGCCAGGAGCGGAGGCCCGCTCCTTCATCGCATCAGCCCGTCCCTGCGCGCTGTCGTCGTCTCCCTCGTGGCCGGGTTCGGGCGCGGGCTGGGTGTCCTGGGTGCCGAGGGCGCGGTGATCCGCTGGTTCGCGGCATCAGCCTGCCCGTCGATGCAGTGGGCGTAGATCTTCAGCAGGACCGCCACGCCGTGCCCGGCCCGGCGGGCGACCCCGGTCGCGCACCTCTGAGTTCAGCCGCAGCGCCACGGCGGCGTGCCGCAGGTCGTACGGGCGCCGACCGAGCGGCGACCGGCACTGCGCGGGGGTCAGGGCCTTCTTCCTGGCCTCGGTCCATACTGCGCTGTAGGCCGAGTCGACGGCCAGCTTCTAATGGGTCGACAGTTCAGGCGGCCGTGTGCCCACCCCGGGACCGCCGCCGCTGGCTGGCGATCCACCGGGCCGATGCCGAGATCGCCGAAGATGGCGTCGGTCGGGGCTTTGATGCGCGCGCTGATCGTTCACTTTCCAACGGCGAGCACCTCCAGGCTGGTTTTCACGGGGCGGCCTACAGCGCGGCAGCAGTCAATCAAGCTAGGTTTTGGCGAGGGTTCGAGGCAGCCCAAAACGGGCCAGGACACCCCTGTCGCCAAACCGGGTGATTGTCGAGATCTGGTCCTCGGCCAGGGTGAGGACCAGAAGGCCCCCTGCCCGCCAGATCGGTGAATTCGGGTCCGGGAGGTAGCAGCCGAAGGCGGGTTGGCCATTGGCCCGAGTCGGGACCAACTTGAGATCCTGACCCCACCAGCTACGCCCTCGAAGGTACTCCGCGATTGCTTGAGACCCGTTGCACTCCAGGGGCTCAGGCGGCATCGCGAATTTCGCGTCGGAGGTCAGAAGAGCGACCAACTGGTCGAAGTCGCCATCCTGGAATGCGTTGACGAAGCGGTCGACGACCTCTTTCTCACGGGCGGAGTTCGGAAGCGGCACACGATCGGGTGCTATCTCGGACCGTAGCCCGTTCCGGGCCCGTATCAGCGCACTGTTCACCGAGGTTCGGGTCGTTTCCAGCATGCCGGCCACTTCCGCCGCGGGAAACCCGAGAACGTCGCGCAGCACGAGGACGGCCCGCTGCTGCGGGGGGAGGTGCTGGAGGCTCGTCACGAAGGAAAGGGCGATGGACTCTCGCGCCTCGTAGCGCGCCTCTGGACCAGCGGCCACATCGTCGATCAAGGCATCGGGGTAGGGTTCGAGCCACCACGGCTCGTCCGAGCTGACGAGACCATCCATCACCGACCCGCCCACGAGAGCCGATTCTGGACGTCGGCCCTCGTCTCGGAGGTAGTTGAGACAGCGGTTCGTGGCGATGCGGTACAACCACGCTCGCAACGATCGGCCGTCGAAGCGGTCAAGTGCTCGCCAGGCGGACAAGAGAACCTCCTGGAGCACGTCCTCGGCGTCTTGGAGCGATCCGAGGTTCCGGTAACAGTGCACGAGGAGCTCGCGACGATGCGACTCGACGAGCTCCTGGAAGGCGTCCGCCTCACCGGCGCGGGCACGCTCGAGCGTGCTCCCGTCCATCGTGCCGCCGTCCTTTCTCCTAGGTCACCCGTCCACAGGTAACAACACCAACGGGAGCCGAAATTCGCCGGCGATCTCCGAAATCTCTGGTGTTTCAACAGGTAAACGACCTGACCAGCAAGACCGGAGGAACCCATGAAATCCACCCGGGCCCTCTTCGACGTCGTCAAGCGGCCGGTGGCCGTCGACGAACACGCCCAGTCCTCCAAGCGAGCCAGGACTGGCTGTCCCATCGTCACGGCGGCGTGCGGATGAGACGGGCCTCCACGCATCTTCTCAAGGGTTGGCGGACCGGCCTGCCCCGACTGGTCCTGCTCTTGCAGGTGGGGAACGCGGTCAACTTCTTCGGCTATGGGTTGATCATCGCGTTCGAGATCATCTATCTGCACCAGTTCCGCGGTATCGCGACGGCCACCGCTGGTTTGGTGCTTGCCACGATCCTGGGCACGGCCACCGTCGTGTCGCCTCCCACTGGAGCCTTGCTCGATCACTTTCGCCCCAAGCCGATCCTGATCGTCGGCAATCTTGCGAGCGCGCTCGGCTATGCCGGCTTTGCGTTCGTCGACTGGCCGTGGCAGGCGTTCGCGTGCGCCGTCGTCGGCGGTGCCGGGATCGGCGCGGCCCGCGTCGCCAACCAGACGCTGCTCATCACCCTGGTAACGCCAGAGCAACGTGCTGCCTCGTTCGCGCTCGGGCGCGTCGCGTCCAACCTCGGCCTCGGCCTCGGCGCCACGGTCGCGGGCATCATCGTCTCCTCGGCACAGGACCTGCGATCGTTCCAGACCCTTTATTTCTTCGACGCGATCACCTACGCCGCCTTTGCGCTGATGGTACTGGCGATGGTGCCGAATCCCCGTGCCGCGGCGGCGCACACCATCGCCGGGGGACAAGGATCCCGGGCGGTCGCCCGCGATCGACTCTTCATGATCGTGATCGCCGCCAACATCGTCCTCATTATCCCCGGCTACGCGCTGTTCTCGAGAATCTTCCGCCGTTTGTGATAACGCATACCAGCGTCGGACCCGCTGGTATCGGGATCCTCAAGCTCATCAACACGCTCTTCATCGTGATCGCACAACTCCCCGCGACGCGGGTCGTCAAGCGGATGCGCCGAGCAAAGGCATTCGCCGTTCTGTGCGCGGTCTGGGTGATCGCGCTCCTCGCCGTCTTGCCGGCGACGCTGATCCACTCGGAGCTCGGGGCGACCGCGCTCCTGGCCGGAGTCGCACTCATGTTCGCGATCGGCGAGTGCATGCACGCCGTCGTCATCGGCCCACTCGTCGCCGACCTCGCTCCCGAGCATCTCCTCGGCCGCTACATCTCGGTGTTCGGCCTGATGGCTACCGCAGGCCTCGCGCTCGGCCCGGCCATCGGCGGCGAGGTGCTCGCGACCTCACCCGACGCCGTCTGGTGGGGCGGCGCCCTCGTCGCCGCAGTGATCGGAGCGGCTTTCTCCTCTGTGGCGATCGCATCCCTGACCACCCGTTGGCCGCTAGCGCGTCAAACGCTCCAGGCGACGCCGCAACCGCGTCAAGCACAGCGCCTGGCGAAGCCGCGCCCGACCCCGCATGACCCTCGCCCTCAGCACGCGGCGCGAGCCATACCCACAACGATCGTGAGTCGACCGTCCGGCGAGGCACCTCGAGGTGCATCGCGATGGCCGCGTGGCTCTGGTCCTGCCGCGTGACCAGCTCGGTGCGGATGGCCTCGCGAGCGGCGTGGTCCGCTTGCTATAGCTCGTTCAGCGGTATATAACGTATGCATGCCCGTACGTGCGATGCAGGAAGCGACCTTCATGATCCTCACCGCGCTGGCAAGCGGCAGCCAGCACGGGTACGGGATCATCATCGACGTCCAGGAGATCTCCGGCGGCCGGGTCCGGCTGCGCGCAGGGACGCTGTACAGCGCTCTGGACCGCCTGCGCGCGGACGAGCTGATCAGGGTGGACCGGGAAGAGGTCGTGGACGGGCGGCTGCGCCGGTATTACCGGCTCACGCCTGCGGGCACCAGGCGGCTGGCCGCCGAGGCGGCCCGGCTGCAGGCTGCTGCCGCTGCCGCGCTCACGCGGTTGAACCTGGCAGGGGGGATGGCGACATGACTGATCAGGCGGACCTTGAGCGAGGGTACCGGCGGTTGCTGGCCTGGTATCCGCTGGAGTTCCGGCGGGAGAACGGGCAGGAGATCCTCGCGGTGCTGATGGCCGGGGCTCGGGACGGCCAGCGCCGCCCCGGCCTGGCCGAGCGCCGGTGACCTGATCCGCAGCGGCGTGTGGATGCGCCTGCGCCCCAGCGTGCCGCGGTCGGCGCGCACGGTGCAGGCAGCCGTCCGGCTCATGTACGCGGGCGCCGCCGTCAGCGCCGTCGGGCTGATATCGGGTTGGCCCATCGTCGACATCCAGGTCGCCGTCCGCGGGCAATTCCTGGGCCGCAGCCTCGCGGCCCAGAAACCGTTCGTCATCACGGTATCGATGGCCTTCGGCCTGGTCATAGTCTGCCTGTGGCTCTGGATGGCGCGGGCGAACGGTCAGGGCCGGAACTGGGCGCGCATCCTGTCCACGGTGCTGTTCGTCCTGGCGACGCTGCAGCTCCCGCGGCGCCTTCACGCAGCCGGTGAGCCATGCCGGGTTCGGGGTGACGGTGCTGTACTACGGTGGCGTCGTGCCGTTCGTCGCGGCCTGGCTGGTTGGCGCTGCTGCGGTATGGCTGCTGTGGCGCCCGGCCTCCACCGCGTTCTTCAACGGGCCAGGCTCCACGCAGGCCGGGCACCAGGCGCACATGGCCGAACTCGACCGGGTTCGATCGTCCAGGGCACGGTCGCAGCGTCAGGTGTGAGCCGTGTTGATCTGCGAGCGTGGGTCTGGCCCGGCGTGCAGTCGCTGCGGCGCGCGCCTCCCATCAAAACTTCCCGTGAGACGCTTCCAGGGGTTGAGTGCAGTTCAGAAGTGCCCAATATCTAGTCCTGCGCAGCGACCCCAGAAGGCGACACAGCCGATTCCGGTCCGGCACAGCGTACGGTGCAGTCGCGGATCTCGGTGAAGCTCACATCTTCATGCGCGGCAGCGATCTTCTTCGATCGGCAGGTGCGATTGCACACGCCGGTCCCCTTGTTGACCACGTCGTTGTAGCGAGGCCAGGTCTCCTCTCCGCATGTCGGGCACCCGGCAGCGCCACGGCTTCTGCGTTCCCGGGAAGGGCTCAAGCGGCCGCAGCGATCACAGAGCCGGAACCCTCACCTGCAAGATTCTTGGTCGACTTGGCGGGTGGCTAAACCAGTCGATCAGGCGCTCGAGGCGGTCCTTCTGCTGGGAAGGCGTGCTAATCGTGTGGGATCTGCCCGGATATCGCACTCGAAACGAACGGGCACGTCGTTGAGCGCCAGCGCGGTGAACCACTCCTCTGCTTGCGATATCGGGCAGCGAAGGTCGCCGTCCCAGTGCAGTATCAACGTTGGCGTACTGACGTTCGCCGCGGCCGTGACCGGCGATCTGGGAAATGAATTCCGGCTGGTCGATGCGTGGGTCGCCGATCTCGTGCAGGAAGTAGTCAGTGACATCGGAGGTGCCAAAGAGCGCTCAGCAGGTTGACGATTCCGGCGCCGATGCGAGCGGCTCGGAATCGGTCGGTCCGCGTCGTGATGAAGGCGGTCAGGTAGCCGCCGTAGGACGTCCCGTAGAGGTAGAGCCGTCCCGCGTCGGCGGTGCCGTCCGCTACGGTCGCGTCGATACTGATCAGTGGGACCACGTCATCGAGGTTGGCCGTTCCCCAATTGCGGGTGACCTGCCTCTTGAAACTTTCGCCGTAGCCGCCGCTGCCGCGCGGGTTCGGCAGCAGCACAACGAAGCCCGCCGCGGCGAGCGACTGCGTGAGCGGCGGACTGGCGGGATAGGGGTGGAATCCGTGTGGCCCCCCGTGGACGATGAGGACGAGCGG
>CAVRFY010000004.1:0-508545 GCA_963720595.1 uncultured Actinomycetota bacterium
GACCGTCCGGCGAGGCACCTCGAGGTGCATCGCGATGGCCGCGTGGCTCTGGTCCTGCCGCGTGACCAGCTCGGTGCGGATGGCCTCGCGAGCGGCGTGGTCCGCTTGCTATAGCTCGTTCAGCGGTATATAACGTACGCATGCCCTACGTGCGATGCAGGAAGCGACCTTCATGATCCTCACCGCGCTGGCAAGCGGCAGCCAGCACGGGTACGGATCATCATCGACGTCCAGGAGATCTCCGGCGGCCGGGTCCGGCTGCGCGCAGGGACGCTGTACAGCGCTCTGGACCGCCTGCGCGCGGACGAGCTGATCAGGGTGGACCGGGAAGAGGTCGTGGACGGGCGGCTGCGCCGGTATTACCGGCTCACGCCTGCGGGCACCAGGCGGCTGGCCGCCGAGGCGGCCCGGCTGCAGGCTGCTGCCGCTGCCGCGCTCACGCGGTTGAACCTGGCAGGGGGGATGGCGACATGACTGATCAGGCGGACCTTGAGCGAGGGTACCGGCGGTTGCTGGCCTGGTATCCGCCGGAGTTCCGGCGGGAGAACGGGCAGGAGATCCTCGCGGTGCTGATGGCCGGGGCTCGGGACGGCCAGCGCCGCCCCGGCCTGGCCGAGTCCGCGGACCTGATCCGCAGCGGCGTGTGGATGCGCCTGCGCCCCAGCGTGCCGCGGTCGGCGCGCACGGTGCAGGCAGCCGTCCGGCTCATGTACGCGGGCGCCGCCGTCAGCGCCGTCGGGCTGATCATCGGGTTGGCCCTTCTCATCGTCGACATCCAGGTCGCCGTCCGCGGGCAATTCCTGGGCCGCAGCCTCGCGGCCCAGAAACCGTTCGTCATCACGGTATCGATGGCCTTCGGCCTGGTCATAGTCTGCCTGTGGCTCTGGATGGCGCGGGCGAACGGTCAGGGCCGGAACTGGGCGCGCATCCTGTCCACGGTGCTGTTCGTCCTGGCGACGCTGCAGCTCCGCGGCGCCTTCACACAGCCGGTGAGCCATGCCGGGTTCGGGGTGACGGTGCTGTACTACGGTGGCGTCGTGCCGTTCGTCGCGGCCTGGCTGGTCGGCGCTGCTGCGGTATGGCTGCTGTGGCGCCCGGCCTCCACCGCGTTCTTCAAGCCAGGCTCCACGCAGGCCCTGCACCAGGCGCACATGGCCGAACTCGACCGGGTTCGATCGTCCAGGGCACGGTCGCAGCGTCAGGTGTGAGCCGTGTTGATCTGCGAGCGTGGGTCTGGCCCGGCGTACGCTGCGCGCGCCTCCCATCAAAACTTCCCGTGAGACGCTTCCAGGGGTTGAGTGCAGTTCAGAAGTGCCCAATATCTAGTCCTGCGCAGCGACCCCAGAAGGCGACACAGCCGATTCCGGTCCGGCACAGCGTACGGTGCAGTCGCGGATCTCGGTGAAGCTCACATCTTCATGCGCGGCAGCGATCTTCTTCGATCGGCAGGTGCGATTGCACACGCCGGTCCCCTTGTTGACCACGTCGTTGTAGCGAGGCCAGGTCTCCTCTCCGCATGTCGGGCACCGGCAGCGCCACGGCTTCTGCGTTCCCGGGAAGGGCTCAAGCGGCCGCAGTCATGATCACAAGGCCAAACCCTCACCTGCAAGATTCTCTGGTCGACTTGGCGGGTGGCTAAACCAGTCGATCAGGCGCTCGAGGCGGTCGATCTGCTGGGAAGGGGTGCTAATCGTGTGGGATCCGCCCGGATATCGCACGAAACGAACGGGCACGTCGTTGAGCGCCAGCGCGGTGAACCACTCCTCTGCTTGCGATATCGGGCAGCGAAGGTCGCCGTCCCAGTGCAGTATCAAGGTTGGCGTACTGACATTCGCCGCGGCCGTGACCGGCGATCTGGAAATGAATTCCGGCTGGTCGATGCGTGGGTCGCCGATCTCGTGCAGGAAGTAGTCAGGGACATCGGAGGTTCCAAGAGCGCTCAGCAGGTTGACGATTCCGGCGCCGATGCCAGCGGCTCGGAATCGGTCGGTCCGCGTCGTGATGAAGGCGGTCAGGTAGCCGCCGTAGGACGTCCCGTAGAGGTAGAGCCGTCCCGCGTCGGCGGTGCCGTCCGCTACGGTCGCGTCGATCAGTGGGACCACGTCATCGAGGTTGGCCGTTCCCCAATTGCGGGTGACCTGCCTCTTGAAACTTTCGCCGTAGCCGCCGCTGCCGCGCGGGTTCGGCAGCAGCACAACGAAGCCCGCCGCGGCGAGCGACTGCGTGAGCGGCGGACTGGCGGGATAGGGGTGGAATCCGTGTGGCCCCCCGTGGACGATGAGGACGAGCGGAAAGCCGGCACCTGGCCGCCAGTCCCTGGGGTATGCAACGAAGCCCTCCAGCGGCGTGCCGTCTGCTCCCGCCCACTCGATAGGCCGGATCGGGACGAGCCAGGGCCGCCATTGATGCTCGTCGTTGTATGAGGTAGCGGGCGTCAGATGGCCGTCACGCAAGAGGTATGCCTCAGATGGCGAGTCGGGCCATTGCGAGGTGAAGGCGACCATCTCGCCACAGTGACTCACGTCGAGCCCATCGACCTGGCGATACCCAGCGACGAGTGTTTCGGCGGCACCGGTGCTGACGCGACACCGCGCGATGGCGACCATGCCGCGGTCGGCTACGAGGAACAGCAGCGTGTCGGAGTCACCGAGCCAGACGAATTGCTGGCCTGTCGGAACTTGGGCGCCGACCGAGCGGTCGAGGTCCGGCGACGTCGGCCGGGGCGGGGCCGAGCTGTCCGACGGCACCACATACAGCCGCAGGTGCCGGTCGGCGGCCGAGCCGTGCTCGTGACCGAGGTAGGCGATCCACCGCCCGTCAGGCGAGAAGGCGGGACTGCGGACCGGACCGAGGCCACCGGTCAGGACGCGTTCGCGGCCCGTCGTCAGGTCCAGGACCCACAGGTCAGCCCGCTCTCGTCGGCCCTGCCAGCCCGCGCGCCTGTCCGCCACGTATCCGATCGCTGCGCCGTCGGGGGACCAGGTGCCGTGGTCGGCGAGGTAGCCGGCGTCGGTGACCTCCGCGCATGATCCGGCGGTCAGGTCAACGATGATTATCTGCTGTCGTTCGGGTCGCAGGCCGGTGCCGTCGGCGCGGTAGTGCAGCGATTCGATCACCTGCGGCTTGGTCTGCTCTGTCGCCTTGGCCTCCCGTGTGGTCTGCGATCGAGTCAGCGCGATGCGACGGCCGTCTGGACTCCACTGCGGATTGCTCGCGTGGCCGCCGACGGATACGGACAGTGTTGACGTGCTGGCCTTGTCGTACACATGCAGCACGCTGATGCCGTCCTGATGCGACAAATACGCCAGCCGGGCGCCGTCGGGCGCCCAGCGAGGTGAGTCAGCGGCGGGCCCGGCCGAGACCCTTGTTGTGAGGCCGAGCGTCAGGTCGACTATGTCGACCGCCGTGGTGAAAGCATCGGTCTCCTGGTCCGGGATGGTCACGGCCACCGCAAGAGACCCGCCGTCATGGCTGAGCCGGGGATCGCCAACGGCCCGCAACTGCCAGATCTCGGAAGGCCGGAATCCCGTGTTCACCCCAGCGTGGCCGACAGCGTGCCGCTGACTTCGATACCGTCCTGCCAGACCGACCTGACTCGGCCGCGCAGCCCGGTGACGTCCGTGACGTCCCCGGCCACGATGGCCAGGTCGGCCCGGCATCCAGGGCCGACGGTGCCGATGTCATTGATGCCGAGCAGGCGCGCCGCAACGCTGGTGGCCGACTTGAGTGCCTCCAGCGGCGCCATGCCCTCATGCACCATGATCTCGATCTCGTCGAGATTGCGGCCGTGCGGGTAGCCGACGGCGTCAGTGCCGAAGGCAATCTGCACGCCGGCAGCCAGGGCGGCGCGGAATGATGCGCGCTGAGCGTCCATGATCAGATCGACCTTCCCGGCGGCCGCTTCGAACGATCCGGCCTCGGCCGATATCGCCTTGATGCTCTCGGCGGCGATGAGGGTCGGCACCAAGAACGCCCGTGCGTCCACCATCAGGCCGATGGCCTCGTCGTCGAGAAAGACCCCGTGCTCAATCGATCGGACGCCGGCCCGCAACGCGTTCTTGATCCCTTCGGTGGCCTGAGCGTGCGCCATCACGTAACGGCCCGCCGCTGCCGCCTCATCGACGACGGCGCGGATCTCCTCCGGTCGGTAGTGCGCATGGCGTGGGTCGTCAGCTGGCGACATGACGCCGCCGGAAGTCGCGATCTTGATGACGTCAGCCCCGGCTCTGATGAGCTCGCGCACCTTCTTGCGCAATTCGTCGGTGCCGTCGGCGATGGGGTTGGGCATGCCGGGGAACTGCGCGAAGGAGGTAAGCGAGCAACCGCTGGGCAGCCAGCCGTCTGAATGCCCGCCAGTCTGGCTGATCAGCGAGATGGCGATCTGCAGCCGCGGGCCGCGGATCAAGCCGATCTCTACCGCGCGCTTTGTGCCGAGATCGGCGCCTGCGGCATCGCGCGCAGTGGTGATCCCCGCGTCCAGAACAAGGCCCATGTTACGCACGGTCTGGTAGAACGCGAGCGATGCCGGCTCCTGCAGGTAGCGCCACATGTTGACGTGGCTGAGCGTGACGTGGACATGGCAATCGATGAATCCAGGGCAGACCGTGTGTCCTGAGAGGTCGACTCCATGGTCGCCATCGAGCCGCGGCCCGACGTCGATGATCCGGTCGCCCTCGATGACGACGTCCGCTGCTGCCGGCGGAGACCCGGTTCCGTCGAAGACCTGTCCGCTGTGCAGCAGCGTTCGCAGCCCAGTCATCAGCATGCTCCCGGGTAGAGTGCGGAAACGACGGACAGCACGATCGGCGACACGATGTCGGCAGCCGTGCAGCCGAGATGATCACGTTCAGGTACCTCGATAATGCGCCAGCCCTGATCGGCGAGCTGGTTCGTGTTCCGGCGGATAAGCGACAGGGCTGAACCGGACTCACCGGCCATTGGCTCAGTATCGCCCGTCCCATAGAAGAGCACCCGGGGCACCGCAGTGCTACGCAGGCCGGCCGGGTGGTCATCGAGCAGGCTCTGGTAGTACCGGGCGTACATGCCGGCCAGCCTGCTCCGAGGATCCCGGCGGTCTTCGGCCAGCGCAAGGCACACGTCGCGGAGCTCACGGTGCGGCGAGTCCAGCGGCGGCCAGCCGCCGACGACCAGCGCGCTGCACCGCGAGGTTCGGTGGGCGACCTCGATGGCGGCGCTGGCGCTCCATGAATAGCCGAGCAGGATGAAGTCGGTCAGGCCGGCGGCATCTGCGACGGCGAGGTAGTCATTCACCATTGTGACCACGGTGAGGTCGTCCGGCTGGGGCCAGGTTGTTTCTCCGATCCCGCGCGGGTAGTCGAATACTGCCACTCGCGCATGTGCTGCCAAATTGGCCAGCAGCTGGTCGACATTCGCACTGAGCCGTCCCAGGTCAAGCCGGGCGACCTCGGACATGTAACGCGCGTTTCCGGGCGTCCAGGGATAGCAGACGAGGATGCCAGGAGCGCGGGCCGGACCATGGACGCCGAACGCTATCCGGCAGCCGTCCGGGCGGTTGACGTTGCGGTCCAGGCTCGTCACCTCTGCGCCTGCGGATCCGGCGGCCGCGCTTGCCGCATCTTGCTGAGGGCTAGCTCCGCGAGAAACGCTGCGCCCTCGGCGAGAACGGCGTCGTCGAATTGCGCCCCGGCCGAGTGATTGAACGGAGCCGTCGCCGGATCCAGATCGGGCGGGCAAGCGCCGATCAGCACCATCGCTCCCGGCACCTGGTCGAGAACCAGTGAGAAGTCCTCCGAGCCCATCAGCGGCGTGCCGAGAGTTGCGGTCCGGTCCGGGCCGAACAGTCTGGCAGCGACGCCAAGACAATGCCGAGCCTCTTCCACGTTATTGGCTGTCACGGGGAACACCGGCGTAGCGGCCACTGTGACGCTCATGCCGTGCGCGTCCGCGATGCCTTTGCAGATCCGGGAGGCCGCCACAATCAGACGGCTTCGGGACGCCGGTGTAAACGAACGCAGCGTGGCCTCAAGGTAGGCAGCCTCCGGGATCACATTGTGCGCCGCTCCGGCATGAATCGAGCCGACGGTCAGCACGACGGGGTCGAACACGTCGAACTCGCGGGTGACCATCACCTGCAGTTCGATCACGATCGCCGCAGCGACCACGACGGGGTCGGCTGCCCGATGCGGTGTCGAGCCGTGGCCGCCCCGGCCGTGGATGGTGATCTTAAGGCCGTCCGCCGCGGCGAGCAGCGGCCCTGGACGGGTCGCGAAAACTCCACGAGGCAACATCGCGGAGAGCACGTGAACCGCATAAGCGGCATCTGGCGGATTACCGGTGACGTCGAGGAGCCCCTCGGCCAGCATCGCAGCGGCGCCGTTATGGCCCTCCTCCCCAGGCTGGAACATCAGGACCACGTCGCCGACCAGCCGGTCGCGCTGCTCGGCGAGCAGATGAGCGGCGCCAACAAGCATGGCCATGTGCATGTCGTGGCCGCACGCATGCATCACCTCGCCGGCGGCGCGGTACGGCAGGTCCGTCTGCTCGGCTACCGGCAGAGCGTCCATATCAGCCCGCAGCAAAACAGACCGGTCGGAGGAGCTGCCACGAAGAACAGCGATCACGGAGGAGAGGGAACTCCCGGTGGTCAGCTCCATGCCGAGGCCTTCGAGCGCCCCGAGCACAAGGTGCTGGGTGCGGGGCAGGTAAAGGCCGATCTCGGCGGCGGCATGCAGCCTGTGCCTGAGCTCACTCAGCTCAGCCCGATCCATGCGCCAAACCTATGGCGGCGCGACCTTCGGCGCGAGGTGCAGTTGTCGATCATGCCGGCCGCCACATAGGCCGTTCGTCGGGCGGCCATGTCGCTTACGAATGATCCGCGGGTGCTTAATTGGTTGCCCCAGAAGTCCGCGGCCGGGCAGTGGCGCGCCGCTCAGGAGCGGGTTCGCGGGACGATGGCGAGCGCGTTAGGTTACCCCAGAACGGTGTTGCTGCTGTTCGAATTGCGAGCGCGAAGTCGGGAGTAGTGCCCCAGCCCAACCGTCGTGCCGGTACGCGAGGCCTGCCAGGTCACCGGTTCCGCATCATGGTCGTGACCGGCTTCGGAGGCGTCAATGATCGCTGTCATCAAGCTGCCAATCACAGGTGCGTTCTTGAACTGATTTCCGCTAGTGCCGATCGCGACGTAGTAACCGCCGATGCTCGTCCGGTCGTAGATCGGTATCCAGTCGCTCGAGACGTCGTAGATTCCCGTGATCCCTACCGGGGTTCGGGGGATTCTGGCTTCCGGAACGCGCCGAGCAAGCCTGGTGCTCTGGGTTTCATATATCGCGGTACTGACGTGAGCATCGTCACCGTCGGGATCGTCGACCCAGATGAGCGGATCGCACTCGGGCTCCTGGCTGCCCACGAGGATGCCGCCGCTTGCGTCGCGTCTGAAGTAGGTGCCGAGGTCGCCGTCGTTAACCACGGGAATGGCGCCGCGGGGCTCGGCCGGGCCAACAACGCGATGCACCTCCTGGCGGAGCGGCCGGGTCGAGATGTTGAAGTCGGCTGTCACGTCGAGCATCGCGTTTACCTGACCGGAGTAGGGTCCGGCTGCGTTCACGACTGCACTGGTCTGCATGCGTTCACCACTGGCGAGAGTCAGTGACCTGACGGTCCCGTCTTCGACCTGGACCCCGGTGACCTGGGCGTGGAAGCGCACCTGTGCGCCGCGCGTTATTGCCGCGTGCAGGAGGTTGTGAGCAGCGAGCGAGGGGTCATCGACAAAACCGCCGTCCGGCGTCCAGAGCGCCGTCGCTCCGCCTGCGGGCTCGGCCCAGAATGCCTCGTCATCGAGTCGGCGCGGCGGATAGTACCGGCCCGCGTCAAGGTCGGGGAAGCGTTTGCGCAGTGCCCGTGCCGTCAGCCGCTCGTACGGAATCCCGAGCCCGTCATAGTGAGTCGCAACGCGTGCGAAGTCAAAGCCGGGAAACTCGAGCGCCAGCACGCCAGTCCGCGTGTAGCGCGCCATGCCAGCCGGGTCGATCGTTCCAAGATGATCGTGCCACCGCTCCCAACAGAACTTTGCTTCCCACGCTGTCGCGACGCCCTCGAACGTGGAGTAATGAAAACGGATGATCGCCGACGACGCGCTCGTCGAGCCAAGACCGGCACCACCGCCTTTGTCCAGCACGAGCACATCACGGCCACTTCTCGCCAGTTCCAACGCGATGCTCGAGCCGACGACACCTGCCCCAATGACCACGACATCCATGCGATTCCAGGTTCTCGGTTCTCCCGCACACGCTAAGGTCCGCCATCGCGTCAGGGAATCGCGCACTTGTTGCGACTTAACGCCTAAGATTCCGACAGATTCAGCGCCGTCTCGGGAATATGCCAAGTCGCAGGCCCACAAATGTCGGGCGGGGTGCCCGCCGCGTGTGGAGCCTCCGTCGGGGCGCCAGTTCTGGTCGGCCGGCATAGCCGCCCACGCCGCATCGAACACCGGATATGTGGCGCTGGCGAGTCGGCGCGCTTGGGATCGCGGGCCCGGTTCTGGTGCGCTGCACCTCGTGCGCCCAGGTGGTGGAGCGGGAAAGACCGACGGCAGCAACTGCGGCTGCGGGCAGCCCCTCCCTGGGCCGCTGCAGCGATGGTGACCAGCCCTCCGATCTGAGGGTCAATTGGCGGCACTGGTCGGTAGTGCGGCCCCGGAGTTCTGCTGACTTGCCGGCAGGCGGCCCAGCAGGCGTGCCGCTTTCAGCCCAAGGTGCAGCAGCAGCCGGTCCTCACCATTCGTCAGGTCGACTCCGGCGATCTTCTCGATTCGGGACAGGCGATGGTAGAGGCTTCCCCGGTGGAGGTATAGCTTGGCGGCTGTCTCTTTCACTGCCCCGCCGTTGTCCAGGTACGACTCGAGGGTGGTGACAAGCTCCTCGCACCCGTCGGCGTCGAGCAGCGCCGCCAGGCCGGGGGGCAGCGCGTCGATGGCTAGCTCGCCCGGTGACAGCCGCGAGAGCAGCCGGTACACGCCCAGGTCGCTCCAGCTGGTGACGGGGTCGTCACGTCCGACGTTCGATGCAATCATGATCGCGGAGGTTGCCTGCTCGTAGGAGAGCGACAGCTGCTCGAGCTTTGGCTGCGGATCGCCGATGCCGACCCGCAGGATCGTGCCCTCGGGCTGCATATGCATCGTGGCGTCATACAAGGCGCGGGCGAACTGTTCCGGGGAGGTGCGGTCTCCGCATGCGAACGCCGCGACGGCCTTGTCGCCGATCACGGTGTGCAGCCAGCGGCGTGGATGCAAGCTGCGACCGACCCGTTCCAGTCCATTGATGAGGGTCAGTTCCCCGGCGGTGTCCGCAGCGATCGCCCTGGTGCTGACCCGAGCCACGACCGCAGCGTAAGGAACCCCTCGCGGGCACATCGCGAGCTCCTCGATCCGCTGGGCGGCGCCGGCTCGCAGATCGGGATCGGCGGAGAGAAGATCGCGAGCGAGCTGGTTCTCCTGCTCCGAGCGCATCTGTTCGAGGAGTTGGTCGCGGTGCAGGATCGCTGCGATCTCCGCTGCGGCACGCTCGGCCAGCTTTACCTGGTCGGAGTGGAGGGCGTTGTCGGGGTCGATGATCCATAGGTAGCCCAGCAGCAGGCCGTTCGACCGCACCGGGACGCCGACCCGCGGATAGTCGAAGCCCAGTGCGGGATTAGCCGGGAGCCGGATCGGCCGCTTCGCCTGAGCGACTCCCAGTGTGTGCGCCCAGGTGATCAACTCGCTGGGCACCTCGCGGTGCAATAGCGATCCGAGCCGGGCGGCGTCGACAGGACCGTGGTGCGGGCTGTGCGCTTGCAGCCGCATCTTAGAGTCGTCAAGCGACACCGAGCGATCTAGTTGCAGCCCGAGCGCGTCGACAGCGCGTTGAAGGTCGGACGGCATGGGCACCTCATGCGGAGATACGCGGAGTTTATGCGGCTGGCCCATCGGCTGTCGAGATAACAGGCCAGATAGGGCCGGAACGGCAGAGCTGCCACCATCGAGGAACATGACCCTCGTCACGGCGCCGCGGTCGCTGCCTGTCGCGGGTCGACGGCGCCGGGCCGGCGAAACTGGTCCAGCATCAGCCGGACTGCGCGCTGGGTGTCGGTGGTAGCGGCGAGGCACTGTGCCCCGCCGTCGCAGCCCTCGCCGAGCATCGTCGCGGCGGCGTCGAGGATCATCGGGATGCGCGCCGCGATCTGGGCACCGTCCCGGTCGGGATGGATGGTCAGCGGCGCACTGGCCAGCACGGCTGAAAGGTTGGCCAGCTGTCGGGCCAGCCAGCCGCGCCAGTCGCGGGCGAGCTCCTCGTCCCAGTGCCGGGCCACAGGCTCCACACCCTGGAATGCAGGATGGTAGTGCGCCCGCGCAAGGTTGCCCGGAGGCTGGTCGAGTGCGTCGAAGATGTCGGCCCGCCATAGCGGGAAGTCGAGGGTGTACGGCTGCGCGGCGGACTCGGATCCCACATGGTTCGGCCGGCTGACCCGCCGAATCTCGATCCGCGCGCCGTGCTCGTTGTCGTCCGGACCGATCTCGTACCAATGGCGGACGACGACGGCCACGCTGTCCGCCACGAAGACAATCTGCATAATGCTCAGGCTCCTCACTCTTGCGACTGGTCAGATGCCCCCGGCGCGGCCGCCAAGTGCCGCTCGACCCGGGCTTCGAGGGCTGGGATAGGCAACGTGCCGCACTCGACCACCCACTCGTGGAAGCGGCGTTCGTCGAAGTCTGTGCCGAGCGCGGCTTCGGCGCGCTCGCGCAACCGGGTGAAGGCCCGGTAACCGGTTCGGTACGCGAGCGCCTGGGCCGGGATGTCGGTGGCGTAGCGCAGCGACTCTGTGACGATCTGCGGCTCTGTGTCGATCACGTTGCTGCGCATGAACCGGCGGGCGGTCTCCAGGTCCCACCGACCGGTGTTCATCGCGGTGTCGACCACCAGCCGGGTGGCAGTCAGCCGTTCCTGGGCCAGGCGTCCGTAGGCATCCCACGGGTCGTCGTACAGCCCCATCGACCAGCCCAGTCCGGCGGCATATTCCGCCCAGCCTTCCATGTAGGCCGGGGAGACGTTGAAGAAGCCGTGCCTGCGCAACGGATGCAGGCGCGCATTCTCGGCCTGGCGCGCGACGTGGTAGTGGTGACCGGGAATCAGTTCGTGGTAGATCACGGCTGCCGCGGTGAGAAGCGATCGGGTCGGCAACGATGCCGCGTTGAACCGATACAGCCCGACCGGCTGCGCGCGGGTCGCCGGCTCGTAGTAGCCGAAGGTCATGCCGCCTTCCAGCGTCGGGTCGAGCCGCGCGACCCCGTACGGCGTCGCCGGCAGAACGGCGAAGTAGTCCGACACCTTTTGTTCGACCCGGCCGATGTAGCGCTCGAACCGTGCGGCGACGTCGTCGGCGTCCGCGGCGTACAGGCGCGGCTCGTGTCC
Source organism: uncultured Actinomycetota bacterium (assembly GCA_963720595.1). Taxonomy (GTDB): domain Bacteria; phylum Actinomycetota; class Actinomycetes; order Streptosporangiales; family Streptosporangiaceae; genus Chersky-822. The sequence continues at coordinate 11,427 of CAVRFY010000004.1, forward strand.
GAGTCGGGCGTTGAAGTCGCCTTCGGCGCCGATGAACCCGAGCCGGCCGCGCACGTGCTGCATACGCTCGCCGATCTCGCGGCACTCGTCCTGGCCGATACGGTGAAGTTCGTCGGCGTCGAGATCCATCGTGGTCTCGATCCGGATGAGGTCCGCGTACGCCTGCATACCGCCTGGGTACTGGTGGAGCCCCACCAGCTCGCTGAGCCGGTCGCGGTGCCGTCCGAGTGCCTGGCCGACCGATCCGATCGCCGCAGCGATCACGCCGGATACCAGGCTCTCCGCACGGTCCTGCACGCGACCGCGCCCGGCCGGGCCGAGCCCGCCGAGCCGCGATGTGGCGGGGACGAGCCGTCGGCGCAGCCCGTCGGCGAATCCGCGCAGGGTCGACTCGGCTCCCGGGTACGCAGGAGCGGCGAGGTATATCTCGCGGTCAGCCTGCCCGTTGAGCTTGACGGCGATGGAGCCGATCGATCCGGCGAGGTTGCTGACAAGCGACAGGTACCGGTCCACGTCCCCGGCACGCTCGAACCTGAACTGGCAGATGGCGAGGTCGATCATCACCAGCAGGTCGGAGAGCCGGTACGGCGTGACGATCGGCAATAGCCAGTAGTGCTCTGCCTCGGTAATGACGCGCTGTGCAATCGCCCCGAGGTAACCGAGGGTGTCGGCGGCGTCTGTGCCGGCCGCGCCGTCCTGCAAGCGCGCGGCCAAGCCCAGAAATGACGCACCGATCGATCCCTGACGCTGGGCCTCGTCGGGCCCGAGGTCGGGCAGTCGCTCGATCTCCTGACCGGCCTGCAGGCGCAGGTACCACTCGTTCTCGAGCCGCCACGTCCAGAACTCGCCGGTCAGTGAATCCACCGGCGCCGTGATGCTGTCGTCGTCAGGTAGGTCCGGTCGTGCCGGCGTAGCCATCCATGGCGTCACGTCGTGGCTCCTGTAACGCGTTGGGGCGGCAGCAAGGACGATCGTGGCCGCAGCCTACGAGCAGCATCACGGCCGAACAACCGACGAATGTTGCTCTGGATAGCGGCCGGCTTGCTCATCTGGAGAGTGACGAACGCGCCTGTGGCGCGGCGCGACCTCATCCCCTCTCCTGAGCAGCGGCAAGGTCGGACCGGCTGGATGCGAAGTGGCAGGCTGCGCCATGCCGCCGCAGGCCGGCATCCGGCAGCGGGCTCAGCTCGCGGCACACGTCGCGGTCCGCCCGCTGGGTCGGGCCCACCGGGCAGCGGGGGTGGAACGTGCAGCCGGCTGGCGGCGAATGCACGTCGCCGGGTTCGCCTAGCAGTGCGCGGCCGGCGCGGGCGCCGGACAGCGTCGGCACCGCGGCGACCAGCGCCTGGGTGTACGGGTGCTCCGGCTTATCGATGAGGCCGCCGGTCGGCCCCTCCTCTACGATCGTTCCGAGGTACATGACAGCGATCCGGTCACTGACGAACCGTACCGTCGCGAAATTGTGCCCGATGAAGATCACTGACAGGTCGAGGCTGTCCTGGAGTGCCTTGAGCAGATTGAGTATCCCCCCCTGCACCGACGCGTCGAGCGCGCTGGTGATCTCATCGGCGATCAGGATGCGCGGCCGGACGGCAAGGGCGCGTGCGATGGCGATGCGCTGTTTCTGCCCGCCGGAGAGCTGACCGGGCAGTTCCTCAGCAATCTGCGGCTCGAGCGACACGAGTTCTAGCAGCCGGTCGCATTCGCGGCCCTGCTCGCGGCGGCTCGCGTCTCCTCGCGCGCCCACGGCCTCGCGCAGCGTCGCGCCGACTGACATCCGCGGGTCAAGTGCGGTGTCCGGATCCTGGAAGATCATCTGCACCTGCCGGGCGAGCCGTCGCCGGGCATTGCGCTGGCGGTCCGTAATCGTGTGCCCGTCGATGGCGATGGTGCCGCCGACGACCGGCGCGAGGCCGACTAGGGCACGGGCCACGGTCGACTTGCCGCATCCCGATTCGCCGACAATGCCGAGCGTCTGGCCACGGTCGAGGTCGAAGCTGACCCGATCGACGGCGGTCACGCCGCCACGGCCCGTGCCGTAGCGGACGGTCAGGTCGTGCACCGACAGGACGGTCATGCCCGCTCCTCCGCCGGCTCTGCGGCTGCGGTCGTCGGGACCAAGGGGTGGAAGCACGCCGCCAGGTGGCCTGCTCCGACCGGCTGCAGCGCGGGCAGATCGGCGCGGCAGGCGTCGTCCGCGTAGGCGCACCGCGGGCTGAACGGGCATCCTGGCGGAAACTGGCGCGGATCGGGCGGGCGGCCTGCGATAGTCGGCAGCGGCTGTGTGCGCGGCGTGCCCATATCCGGCAACGTGTCGATCAGCGCCCGCGTATACGGGTGCGCCGGCTCCCTGAGCGCTATCGCGCTCGGAGCGTCCTCCACGATCGTGCCTCCGTACATGACGACGACCCGCTCGCAGATGCTTGCGATCACGGCGAGATCGTGACTGATCAGGACGACGGCGGCGCCAGTGGTGGCGTTGACCTCCCTGAGCAGTTCGAGAATCTGATGCTGCACGGTGACGTCCAGTGCCGTGGTGGGCTCGTCGGCGATGATCAGCGCCGGATCCCCCATGAGGCTCATCGCGATCACCGCGCGTTGCTTCATCCCGCCTGACAGTTCGTGCGGATACTGCCGTAGCCGACGCTTTGGCGCGGGAATCGCGACGGCACTGAGCTTCTGCTCGGCGCGCTTGAGCGCATCCCTGGCCGGCGCGCCGCCGTGATAGCGCGTGGCCTCTATCAGCTGCCGCGCCAGGCGCAGCGAGGGGTTCAGGGCGGATGCCGGGTTCTGGTACACCATCCCGAGCTGGGTTCCGATCGTGTGCCTGAGGGCGGCACTGGGCGCTTCGAGCAGGCTGTTGCCGAGGAACTCCAGGCGCTCCGCGTGCACCGTCGCCCCGGCGGGCAGGAGCCCCGCCAAGGCCATGGCGGTGAGCGTCTTGCCCGACCCGGATTCCCCGACGATGCCGACCATCTCGGCAGGGCGGACGGCGAACGTCACTCCGCGCACCGGGCTCAGCTCACCCCGGGACGAGCCGAACCGGAGGGTAAGCCGTTGCGCGACGACCACCGCGTCGCCGGGCGGGCCCTCGATTGGCTGCGGACGGTCCATGCCGCCGGGGGCACGGCGGCGGCGCCCGGGTGACGGCGGAGCGAGCAGCCGCGACAGCAGATCGCCGAGCAGCTGGAACGCGATGCCGGCCAGCACGATTGCTGCGCCCGGACCGATCACGGCCATCGGTGCGACGTCGATGCGGTCGACGCCCTGGTTGAGCAGCAGCCCCCAGTCGTAGTCGGGTATCTGAACCCCGAGACCCAGAAAGCTCAGGCCGGCGAAAGCCAGCAGCGTGCCGCCCGCCGCGACGGTGGTCGTGACGATCAGCGGCTCGGCGATATTCGGCAGGACGTGCCGCAGCAAGATCCGGCCGGTCCGAAGGCCGAGGATCCGGGCGGCGGCGATGTACTCCTTGCCGACGACGGACGCCGTCAGCGTCTGGGCGAGCCTGGCGAGGTACGGCGAGTAGGCCACCGCGAGGGCCAGTACCGCTCCGCCGGCGCCCGCGCCGAAAATGATCGCCAGGAAGATCGCGATGAGCAGTCCGGGGAAGGCGAGCAGCAGGTTGATCACCGCGGTCAGCATCCGGCCGACGCGGCGGCCGATGAGACCGGCCAGGGTGCCGGCGCTGATCCCGACAACCGCTCCGAGAAGCGTCGCCTCTAGCGAGAGCCGAAGTGACAGGCGAGCTGCGACCAGGGTGCGCGCGAACAAGTCACGGCCGAGGTTGTCGGTGCCGAAGGGGTGCGACCAGGACGGACCGGCGAAGATCTGGTCGATGTTGTCCCTGGCGGCGCTGGCGCCCCAGATCGCGGGCCCCGCGATAGCGAGGAACACAAAGCCGATCACAAGCACTGTTGCGGCGATGGCAGTGGGAGTCAGCAGCGCGGCTCGGAGCCGGCGGCGCATGAGTGATCCGGCGGCCACGTCAGGTCTGCCGGATCGTCGAGAGCGGGTCGAGCACCGAGAGGAGGCAGTCCACGAGGAAATTAATGAGAAGGACCGAGCCGCCGAGCACGAGCACGACCGCCTGCACTACGGCATAGTCCTGGTCGATCACCGAGTCTGAGATGGCGGTGCCGAGTCCGGGCCAGCCGAAGATGTTCTCCACCAGCACCGTTCCGGAGATCAACGCCGGCAGCAGGCTGCCCGCGATCGTGAGCGACCCGGTCAGCATGTTGGGCAGGGCATGGCGCAGGTACACGATCCTGCCCGGTAGCCGCTTGCCTCGTGCGGTGCGGATGTAATCCTCGCTCAGCACGCGCAGCGCCTCGACCCGTACCACGCGAGCCAGCACCGCCGCTGGCCCTACTGCCAGCGACGCGACCGGCAGCACGTAGGACAGCGATCCGGTCTTTCCGGCGACCGGAAACACGTGGTACGTGACGGCGAACACGACGACCAGGGCGGCTCCTAGCACGAACTCCGGCACGGTACCGAGGAAGCCGGTGACCGCGGTGAAGGCCAGATCGGTGCGCGGGCGCTTAGCGCCCTCGGTGGCGACCGCCAGCACCAGGCCCAGCGGGTAGGCCACCAGAATGACCACTGCGAATGCGAGTCCGGCGAGTGCGAGCGTGTTGGGCAACCGGGTGGCCACCTCGCTGCCTACAGATGTGTTGGTGACAATGGAGGTTCCGAGGTCACCGCGGAATAGGCCGCCGACGTAGTGCAGGTACTGGTGCAGCAGCGGCTGATCAAGGCCGAGCAGATGGCGGCGCGCGGCCACCAGCCCGGGTGGCGCCGACTGCCCGAGCGCGGCCCGCACCGGGTCGCCCGGAATCAGGTGGATCATCGCGAACGATGCCGTCATGACGATGGCGAGCGAGACGATCAGGCGAGCGGTGCGGCGGAAGATGAAGTTCAACCACCCGCGTCGGCCGCCGGAAGCGGGTCGCGTCCTCCAGCGTCGGGCCATCCCGGAACGAACCGCTGCGACAGTCAAGCTCTCAGCACCCGCCCGTCCAGATCAAACAGTGTGGCTGCTATTTGTACATGCGGATCGTCGTGGGCAGAAGGTTGATGTTGTTACCGAGCGCGAAGCTGGACTTGTAGCCGAAGAACGGTGTACCGCCATTGGCGATCACTAGCCCGTCCGCCCGCTGAAACAGTGCCGCGGTCGCCTGCTGCCACAGCGGGCAGCTCGCGTCACCGGCGACTGCCAGCGCCTTGGCGGTCACTGCGACGTACCGCGGGTTGCGGATGTCAGCAAAGTTGAGGCCCTTCGGGGGCAGCGGACCTGACTCGAACGGGATGAGCTGGGAAGGCAGCGGCTCGTTCGGGGTAGCGTTGATAAAGATATCCCAGTTTCCGGTGTGATACAGGTCGTTGACCAGCGCGTTCCCCGACACCTGCTGCACCGTGACGTCAACGCCGACGGCCTTCCATTGCTGTGCCATATACTCGCTGATCGCCGGCAGCACGGCGGACTGGTCGGGTTCGGTGATCGCGGTGAGCGCCAGCCGCTGACCGTTCTTCTGCCGGATGCCGTCGGCGCCGGGGACCCAGCCGTCGCTAGAAAGGTCCCGCTTCGCGGCCGATACGTCAAACGGCGGCAGGGCAGATCCGGCGATGTCGGCGTAGCACGCGGTGCCCTTGGCTTTCAGGTCCCCGGCGAGCGTATACGACCCGCCGCCGACGGCCACCTTCGCCGTCTTGTTCCGGTCAATCGCCTGCACAAGGGCACGCCTGATCATCTCATCGCTGAGCAGACGGCCGGGCCGCTCATTGAAGCCAGTGATTCCGAGGACGGTATTGATCCTGACCTCTGTCAGGCCGGCCTGGTTCAGGCGGGCGGCGTCGGAGGCGTCGACAATGGCAGCGTTGACCTCGCCGGACAGGAGCAGATTGGCGCCGGTCTGCGACCCGCCGATGTCCTCGAGCTTGATCGTCTGCGGCATGCCCGGCTCGCGGGTCGTGGCGCCGTTCGGTCCCCAGGTATACCCGGATCGCCGCGTGAGGACATACGGCCCGTCGGTGGCGAACTTGGTGAGCTGGTAAGGACCGGTGCCGTCGCTCTGCTGATCGAGCGACTTCAGGTCCGCGAGGCCATGCGGGCAGACGATCGGCAGGATCCCGATCGATCGGGTGATGAACGAGAAGGGCTTGCTCATCTTTATCGTCACGACGCCGGCAGCGTCGTTTCCCGTTACGGAGAACGGCACGCTCGGCAAGATCTGCTGCGGCGGGCCAAAGTTGTTCTTGGGATCCTTCGCAGCGTTGATCGACGTGGCGACCGCCGACGCGGTGAGCGCTGAGCCGTCCTGGCAGGTGATGCCCTTGTTCAGGGTGAAGGCGGCGTTGGTTGCGGTGGCCGTCCATGACTTCGCCAGACCGGACACGACGGTGCCTGACGGGTCGACATTGACCAGCGAGTCGTACAGCAGCGGGGCGTAGAACGCCGCGTTGAAATCGCTGTACGGGTTGAAGGACGTGAACTGGCCGGCGTTGATCGAGAAGCTACCGTTGATGGCGAGCGGCTGGCCGAGGTTCCCCGGCGACGCCGGGGAACCCGAGGTACAGGCAGACAGGCCAAGTGCTAGACAGGTGACGGCTATCAGCCGTCGCGTTCCAGGCATCGAGTTCTCCAAGCTGGCCGGTGGCGCAAGCAGCATACGAGCGCCGGTCGCGGCGAATCGACCGTCAACTGTCCGACACAGGCAGCCCAACGAGTAACAGATGACCACCGCACTGCAGGGGCCGCGCTCGGCAGATTCGGAGCCCCCATCTTCGATCCGCGACCTCACGCGCGGCCAGCTGCGGTTGTCACCGACGTCCGTGTTTGACAACGATGGTGGCCCCGGACGTAGTCCGGGGTCACCATCGCTGCTATGCCGCTCGGGGCAGATACGCGGTTACGTCTTGGCCGGGCTTATGGGTGCTGCAGGCATCCGCCTCCGCTGTTGAAGAAGCTGGTGTTGCTGAACTCCTCCTGGGTCAGGTAGTGGTTCCCGTTGATCACCTGGTTGAAGAACTGGCCAGGCGTGCCCTGGACCGTGCCGTAGATGAAGTTGCACTCGTCGCCGTTCTCGAATCCGGCCACGTCGAACCAGCCGGAGGCGGTGAAGCCGTTGTTGTCCGGGTTGGTGATGAGCTCGTTGACTTCGTGGCTCGTGGGGCTGATCACGGTGTCGCCGTCGGGGTTGTTGTTCGGCGTCCCTGACCACCTCTGACCTGCCATAACACGTGGATGATCTTCATGCGCCACCCGGAGGCCAGGGAAGGGCAGTGAGCAGGCAGGACGGCCTGGCTGGCCGTGCCTAGATGGCGATTCTCAATCCCGGAGCCGGAAGGTCGCGGGTCGCGGTCACGCCGGCCTGCATGATCGGGGCGCTGAGCCCGTCCGCGCAGGACATGGCGGAGCCGCCGCCCGGTGGCGGCGACCTTGCGGGTTGAGGCAACACGGGACCGGGCCCGCACCGTCGCCCGTGGCACGGCTGATCTGGGCGACGAACCCGGTGGTGAACCAAGGCCCGGACCTTAGCGCAGATTCACTCCAGAGACCCGTGAAACCGCAGGCTAGCCAGCGGATCGGGGCCACGGCCGAGTTGCTGACCTTGGGTGGCTCATTTTGAGTGTCAATGCTGTTGCCTCGGCGTCCGTCTGCCACGGAAACTAATCCAGTTCGCCATGGGCCGCTGGTTTCTTGCTCCGCGCGAAGTGGTGCGCTTTCGGTCCGACGGGGTCGTCTACGCTTCTGTCATGCCGATGCGATCGCCGGGTGCCCGGGTCGTGCGTGTCGTGGTGCAGTTTGTGCGGTGGCGCCCGCGTAGTGACCGCCAGGTCTGGCTGGTCGTGTTGCTTCTGGTGATCATGATCTGTGCCGAGGCGGTCGTCTTCCCCGCCAAGCGGGCCGGCCTGCCGTGGGTGATCACCGGGTTCATCGGCATTGGCTACTGGGTTACCAGTCGCCGCCGCGAGCGCCGGGAGCGCGAGGCACTCGCGGCTGGGCTTGTCACCGCATCCCGGGGTGACATCCCAGCGGACGTGATTGGCCTGGCCGCGGCCGGCAAGAAGATCCAGGCCGCCAAGCGCTACCGGAAACTGACTGGCGCGAGTATCCGGGAAGCCAGGGCCGTCATCGACAGCCTCTGAGCCGGCTGGCGGATGGTCCTCGACGCGGTTCCGGGAGGCCCATGAGGGTTGTCACGCAGACCGGGTCCACCAGCCGGCCCAGGGTGCGACTTTGTTTAGCTGCTTCGCCGAATCGAGCGCAGGGCTGTTCGGCCGGGCCGCCACCGCGACCACCGGCTGGGCGGCATGGATGTGGCAGCTTTGACTCGGACCGTGGCCGTAGTGCCCTGGCGCGGCTCCACACCGAGCATGACCGTGCGGATCGCGGTCCAGTCCGCAACGCGCCACCGGTCGAGCAACTGCGCAGTGCTGACGACAGCTACGGACAGCCCGGCCACGAACTCAGGGCGGCAGTAGACACGCGCCGACCTCTCGGACGGATGCAGCCCGTGCTGGTGATTGACCACCAGCACGCCGCCGGTGACCGGCTCATCGGGACGTAGCTGCCGCCAGGTCATGAGATGCCGCTCCAGGTGGCCCACGAGGTTTCCGGGGCAGCCCGGCACGCGGCCTTGACCTCGAAATGGCGTCTTAGCGGATCGCCGGCGCTAACCAGCATGTCGGCTGACTTGGTGTCGCCAAGTTCCTCGTCAAGGTCGATCGCGTGCAGCCCGGCACCGGTTAGCACCTGCGTGACGGCGCCGACCCAGCTACGCGGCACCATAGAGCAGCCCGCACCGCGTCGGCTTGGCGCGCGCCTCTGCCTCGCGCAGTAATTGTTCAAGGCGCAGCTTCTCCTCGGCATGGCGCGCTTCCAGCCCCAAGGCCTGCAGGGCGGCCAGCTCTTCGGCGGTCTCCAAGTCGGGATCGAGGAAGTGCTGGGAGCGGGCCCGTCGCAGTGCACTCGGCACGTACTCGGGCAGTGCCCGTTGCACCAGCAAGTCCAGGATGAGCCGCCCCGGTGATTCCGGAGGCTGATGTGCCCTGGGTTTGCCGGAGTCGGGTTGCTGGACTGTGGGTCATGCTACGGGTTGGCTTGGGTGGTCGCAGTTCGTACTCGATCGGGGTGAGCATGCCGAGCGCGGAGTGGCGGCGCTGGCGGTTGTGGAAGATCTCGAGGTAGTCGAAGATCGCGTTGGCCAGCTCCAGGCGGGTGCGCCATCGCTGGCGGTTGAGCAGTTCGGTCTGCATCCGGCCCCAGAACGACTCGATCATCGCGTTGTCGTAGCAGTCGCCGATGGAGCCCATCGACGGGCAGCAGGCCGGATGCGCGGGCCCGGTCGGTGAAGGCCCAGGAGGTGAACTGCACCCCGTGATCGGAGTGTATGATCAGCGTCCGGGCCGGGCGGCGCGGTTGCGGATGGCCATGTCCAGGGCGCTGGTGACCAGCGCGGCGGTCTGGGTGGCGTCGATGGACCAGCCGACCACCCGGCGGGAGAAGGTGTCCAGGACGACGGCGCAGTAGACCTTGCCCTCACGGGTGGGATGCTCGGTGATGTCGGTGACCCACAGCTGGTCAGGCGCCGGGCGGCTGAACTGGCGGTGCGACGAGGTCGGCTGCGGTCGGGGTCTGGTGCTTGGGCCGCGGGCGGCGGCTGCCGGGCAGGCCCTTGATCCCGGCGCGGCGCATGAGCAGCTCGACCGCGCCGTGGCCGACCGTGATGCCCAGGCCGAGGGTCAGCTCGGCATGCACCCGCCGGGAGCCGTAGGTGCCGCGGGAGGCAAGGTGCACGGCCTGGATCTGCTCGGTCAGCCACGCATGCCGCACTGCCCGCCCGACGGCGCCCGGCCGCGCCACTCGTAGTAGCCCGACTCCGAGACACCCAGCACCCGGGCTGCCAGCTGCACCGGCAGGCCGTTCGGCGGCCATCACCGCGATGGCCTCGTACCGCCTTTTGGGGGCACCACATCGCCGAGCAGCGCAGTCGCCCGGCGGTGAATCGCCAGCTCGTTCTCCAGCTCCGCGATCCGTTTCCGCGCAGCCACCAGCTCAGCATGATCGGTGCTGGTCATCCCCGGCAGCTGACCCCGGTCAATCAGCTGCTGCCTGCGCCAGGTATAGATGCACTGCGCGCTGATATCGAGGTCATGCGCGACCTGCGCGACCGGCCTGCCAGCTTCGACAAGATCCAGAACTTTCCGCCGGAACTCGGCTGGGTAACGTCTGGGCACATCGTCCTCCGAGGGTCGCTAGACGGTGATCATCCAGCAACCCGGCTCCGGAGAACCAGGGGAACATCACTTGGATTGGTGTCAGCCGGCCTCGGCGAGGCTGGCCCGGTAACGGTAGTGCAGTTGCTCGGCGGTGACCGGGGTGAGGTCGTCGATGGACTCGTGGGGTCGTTCGGTGTTGAACCAGGTGAACCAGTCCAGGACTGCTGGTTCGAGGTGGTCCCGGTCGCGCCAGGGGCCGTGCGGGTGGAACAGCTCGGTTTTGAACAGGCCGATCTGCGATACGGCCAGGACGTCGTCGTACGCTCGCCGGCCGATCCGACGGAGGGGTCGATGCCGGTCTCGGCGAGCCCGGCTGGTGAACGCGATCGAGGTGTACTGGCTGCCGGCGATGATCTCCTGTTTGTCAAGTTGCGGTGCCGGCCAGCCGGTTGGCTGGGGTTCTGCGTCACGCCGGGTAGGAGCCGAGCAGCTGCGCGGGCGTAGGCTCGTGGGAGCGCACGGCGGGTCCGATCGCCCGCCGGGGGGAGGCGGCCATGATCGGCGTTTTTGTCACGTTCGATTACCCAGGTGATTTCGACCGGGAGCGCGTGATTAAGGTGGCCGCGGGCGCCCGCGGGATGTTCGAGGGCATGCCGGGCCTGCGGCTTAAGGTTTTTACCCTGGATCAGGAGCGTCAGCGGGCAGCGAACTTTTACGTCTGGGATTCAGAACAGGCCGCGAAGGGCTTCTTCACCCAGGAGTTGCGTGACAAAGTGACCGATCTGTACGGCGTCGTGCCCGGCATCGAGTTCGTGGAGATCGCCGAGATCGTCGACAACGCGAATTCCTAGGTCAGTTCAGGCAGGCCATGCCGGCCCGCCAGCACGGCTCTCAGGCCCTCGCAGCGACGACCGAAGAGATGCCGGTCTGGCATGAGAGCGAGCGTCGATGGGCATGGGTGTCACGTGGCACCTAAGTTACAAAAACCCCATTGCGCAGCTCCAGCATGAAGAGGTGACTTCATCGCACCTCCCGACTTGGTAGCCGCCTCAGTGTGCTGGCGCGAGGCTTACGAATCGCTGCCTTCGCGATCTGGATCTGGAACATCTGGAAGCGCGCCCGGCGGCTCACGGGATAATCCGGACAGACAAGCCGTCCCGGGCGTTTCCCATGCAGGCAGGACTATGAGCGTGGAAATCTATGAGTATGCGAGGGACGCCGATTCGGCGTTCGATCGGCGGTGGTTGCACCTGCTCGACGCTGAGGCGGACCTGCTGCGCAGACATGCGGAGCAGCTGGTGACGACCGGATCGATCTCGATCGCGCGGGCGGGCGGCGTGCTGACGGTGCAGTTCATCGGCCCTGTCTGGCGACGCCACGGTGTCCTGACCTGGTATCGGCGCTCAGCGCTCGATGTCGATGCGACTGCCGCGAATGGTCATCGGGCGCCGTGCCGTGATCGTGCCTAGGCCCACGTGATGCGCGACGGATCGGCCTCACTTGATGTGCGACGCGCCCTGGACCGGTGGCGCTGCGCGCCGCTGCGGGCGGACCGGTGAGCAGGGACAACGCTAGGTGGCCACGGCCTAAGCCGTGAACCCGCTGTCTGGCACGGGGTTCACGGTTCAGGTCGTCATCTGGTTAGCCGTCCTGGCTTCCGGCCAGCGGAATGGGCGCTAGCTGGTGACTTTCTTGGCTTTGCCATGCAGTCCAGCGGGGACCGTTTCTTTTCCAGGCCGAATGCCGCAGCAGGCCCGCGCTCGGACCCGATCCGAAGCGTGCCGATCCCGATCACCAGTTCGGTTCCGGCCGGCATGGCCTTCGGGTTGATTTTGATCACGAGGCCGCCGGGTCCCGGCAGCTTGCGGACCACCCGGGAGAGCTGCGGCTCGTCGCCGGATGTGCAGACCCTGCCGGACGTCAGCACCACGGGGACGCCGGCATCAGCCAGGGTCTTGCTCAGCCTTGCAGGGTCCTTCAGCTCGCGGATCGTGACCTTCACCAAGCCGGTCGGCGATGTATTGACCGACCATGCCGCTAGGTTGACGTGGACCCCCCGGGTCTCAGGCGAACTGCCGGACGCAGTCGGCGAGCCGCCGGGAGCGGCAGGGTGACCGCCGGACAAGGACAGCGCCAGGCCAATTCCTAACGCCAGGACGCCTGCGCCCACCCCCGGCAGGCCTCGGCGCAGCTGGCGGCTGCGGGCCCGCGCCATGATCGCTTCGGGTGGCGGGTCCATGTGCACGTGGGTGAGTGCGTCTTTGGTGCCGCTGAGAGAGCTTCGCATCGCTGCCAGCATGCCGTCGTCGTTCATCGGGTGACCTCCTGGTCGCTGAAGGACTGTGTTTGCGCGCGGAGCGTGGCGATCGCCCGGTGCAAGTGCGAGCTGACGGGCCCCGGAGAGACGCCCAGGAGCTTCGCCGTTGCATCGGTATCCAGGTCGAAGAAGACCCTTAGGGTGATCACTTCGCGCTGCCTGAGCGGAAGCGCCCGGAGCGCCGCGACCAGGGCCTCGTCGAGGTCTAGGTCCGCCGAACGCTCCAGGTGGCTGCCCTGCAGGCGCGTCAATGCTGTTGGGTCGTCCACCGTCAGCTCGCGCCGACTGCGCCTCCACCAGGACACATGGGTGTTCAGCGCTGTCCGCACCACCCAGGCGCGCGGCACCGGGTGCTCGCGCACCTTGCGCCATGACATCCAGGCCCGGGTGAACGCCTCCGCCACCAGGTCCTCGGCGAGCTGCTTGTCGGCTACGTTGACCAGCACGATCCGCAGGCAGTCATCCCTGAAGGCGGTGTAGAACTCGCTGAATTCTTGTCGTCTTCGCTCCACGCCCCAACTACGCATGACGACCCCGATCCCTTTGCCCGGGCGGCCACATCGTCACGGAAGCACCACACACAAGCCGCGCGCCGCCATGCACGCGCTCACCGGCGGCCAAGGATCTGTCCTGCTCAGGCTTCATGGTGGCACCACTGACGCCATACCGGTCGGCCACCTCCACGACCGGGATGCCGGACACGACTTCCAGCACGGCACGGTACTTCTGCTCGATCACATTCAGCTCCCGAGGCATCAGCGGGAGCGTCACAGATCAAGTGAAGCCACCGTGTCGCATATCAAGCGGAGCCGGCAGCCGTGCCGTGGCCGTGACAGCCGTGCCGTGATCATGCCTAGTGGACGGTCAGCGGTGAGGACTTTCCTTACGCAGTTAAGGGCGCGCGGAGCGCGCCGGACGCCAGCGCCTCAACCCTGCCGATGGTTGCGGATCCAAACCGACGGTGATCGCGGGCGGCCGGTCGGCGGTACGGGCGGCCGGGCCGCGGCCGCGCCCGGCCGGACCCGCCGGCGCGCCGGGGTGGCGGCCTGGGCCAGGCGGCAGCAGGCCCGCACCTGGCTGGCCGTCGCAGCGGTCACCATCGCGGTCGGGCTCCCCGCGGGCACGCTGATCTTCTGGCAGGCCCAGCCGGGCCTGCAATGGGTGGGGTCATTCTCCTGGTGGAGCCGGGCCGATGGCGGCCGCGCGGTGATGACCGAGGCGGCCGGGGCGACCCAGGACACGGTGCCGCTGCGGCCCGGCAAGATCCAGGGCTTCGCCATCTTCGTGTACAACCCCTCGGACCTGACCGAGTTCATCACCGGCAGCGCCGACCACATCAGCCCGGGCGCGCCGGTCCCGGCCGAGATCGCCGTGTCGACGACCGGCACCGTCCGGCAGATGGGGCATGAGCGGACGGTGGGCATAGGGCTGCTACTTCGGTAGCAACGATGGTATCCTGAAGGTATGAAAGTCAGTATCAGCTTGCCAGAGGACGACGTCGAGTTCCTGGACGCATACGCCCGATCCCAGGGCATCGGGTCACGCTCAGCTGTCGTGCACAAGGCAGTCCGGCTGCTGCGCGTGAGCGACCTTAGCGAAGCATACGAGCAGGCGTTCACGTCCTGGGCCGACGAAGGCGAGGCCGCCGCCTGGGATGCGGTAGCCGCCGACGGCCTGGAGAAGTAGATGCGCCGCGGCGACATTGTGGCCGTCAGCCTGGATCCGGCACGCGGATCCGAAGCCAGCAAGACCCGCCCTGCCATCGTTGTCAGCAACGACGCGGCGAACGCCACCGCGAGCGGCTCGCGCGAGGCGTGATAACGGTGGTTCCGATCACCTCGAACGTCGCCCGCGTCTACCCGTTTCAGGTGCTCCTGCACGCAGATCAGACCGGGCTCAGGCAAGACTCCAAAGCGCAGGCTGAGCAGGTTCGGTCAGTCGCGGTCGAACGCATAGGGAAACAGATAGGCAGGCTGCCCGCTGTCGCCATGACCGAACTCGATGAAGCACTTCGCATCCACCTCGCCTTGTAGCCAATGGCCCATTACGACTTCTGGCCATCCTGCGGCGCACGGCGGCATGAGCGGAAGTCACCAGTCAGTCGGCGAGGGAAAGAACTGGTGGCTGGCTACAGCGTTGACGGCGAGCCGCAGGTCGGCGAGCTCGGCAACATGTGGGTCAGGCCCAGCGAGATCGGCACCGGCATTGGCCGGGTCATGTGGCAGGACGAGATGGCCGTGGCGACCGCTGCCAGGTTCGAATACCTCCAGATCGGCTCGGAGCCGACGCCGAGGACTTCAACCGCAAGATGGGCGCCGAGCGCACGCTGACCAGCGTGTTAGCCCGGCTCCGCAGCATCAGCTTCTGCAGGTAGGCGTTGCGGCGGTCGGTGACGACCGCGGAGACCAGGTCGCGCAGCGGCCGGACGTCTCGCCGGCGAGTTCCCTGTCGGGCGGGCAGCGTGACCAGCTGCTTAGCAGTTCCGCCGGCGCACTTCTTACTCTATCCTGTCTAGACAGGATAGAGTTCGGAGGCGGATATGACTTCACCAGGTCGGGCGCACTGGCAGATACAGGAAGCCAAGCAGCGGTTCAGCGAGGTGATCCGCGCCGTCGCCAGCGAGGGTCCCCAGGTCATTACCCGGCACGGGGAGGACGTCGCTGTGATCGTGGATATCGGTGAGTACCGCAGGCTGACCGGCCCGGCAGCGGACGTCAGGCAGATCCTGCTCGGGCCGCCCATGCTGGACGAAGATGCGGCGGCTGTCTTTGATGAAATCGCGGCTGAGCGCGAGCGTGATCATGGTCGCGTGGTCGAGCTCGGGGCGGACGTGTGACCTACCTCCTCGACACCAGCGTCCTGTCCGAGACGCGGAAGCGCCGGCCAGCGCCGGGTGTGCGGGAATGGATCGCGTCGACCCCGGCCGGCCTGCTCTTTGTTTCGGTGCTGACCCTGGGCGAGATCGAGCGCGGCATCGCCCGCATACGCGAGCGGGGCGACAGGGCGCAGGCTGCCGGCCTTGAGCGCTGGCTCCGGGATGTGGAGGCGGGGTTCGGGGAGCGGATCGTCCCTGTGACGCTGCGCGTCGCGGGAGCATGTGGCCGCCAGGACCTGGTGCAGCCGATTCCCGTGATCGACGGGCTCATCGCGGCGACTGCCAGGGTGCACGGCTGGATCGTCGTGACTCGCAACACCAAGGACTTTGAGCGGGCCGGAGTTCAGGTACTCAACCCTTTCGCCGCCTGACCGGGAGGATATCGCCGAATACGGGCGCCGCACGATGTCAATTGCGGGGACGCTTGCCGAGGTACCGATTGCCCGGTTCTGGACTTCTCGGTGCCAAGCCATCCCGCGAACCAGATCGAACTCGACGGTCCACTAGATCGAAT
This sequence comes from uncultured Actinomycetota bacterium, assembly GCA_963720595.1. Classification (GTDB taxonomy): domain Bacteria; phylum Actinomycetota; class Actinomycetes; order Streptosporangiales; family Streptosporangiaceae; genus Chersky-822. Next base: position 27,354 of record CAVRFY010000004.1, read on the forward strand.
TTGCCTGGCATCGCGCGTCCTGGCGGCCGACCGGTCTGCTTCAACCACTAGGCCGCCGACAGTTGCTCGGGCAGGGCCGGGGCGCCGCGGCAAGCTGCCCTCGGCGCCGCCGATGCTGACCGGGCTCAGCGCGACCACAGGCGAGTAGGCAAATCCGAGATAATTGGTCCAATCTGCATTGAAGTTATGACCACTGGCACAAGACGTGCCCAAATGATCTACGGCAGCCGAACAATAGTGTCCTCGACCGCGCACCGGGCGATTTCCGCCCGCCCGATTCGCCTCTGCTGGGCAACACGTCCTGGAATCCGGGCTGCGCTTAGGAAATTGTCTAGGCTCGCGGGCTTTTGTCGGCAAGGTGATTATCGGAGCGCATCGAATCACCTCCGGGCAGCGGCGAAATGCACTACCGTGGCTGCCGAATCTCACAGGGGAGAGATCATGACGAACGACACGGAAACCTTCATCGTGAAGGTGATGGACGCGCAGGGCGACGACCTGTTCATCGGGAGTTTCCAGGCGGCGACATATCACAGGGCGCTGCGCATCGCCTGGTCCGAAACCAACGACGATCGACCACTTAGGTCAGCAGTCATCGCTGCAGACAGTTCCCGCGCAATCGCCTAGGTTCACTCCCCGCGCTACGCGTCAGATCCGTTGAGCAGTGCGAGGGCGTCGCGGTCGGCTGTCCGTGACATGCGGTCCGTCACGGTTTGGGCTCCTGTCGGTGCGCCGGGACTGACAGCCGCGCGCCGCCAGTGCTCGAACCCGGCAAGCCGCGGCCGGTGCGGCGATTATCGGCGGCCGGGGAAGCGGCGACTTAGCCCCAGGGCGTGCCACCTCGACCGGCCACGCGGCTGAGAACGCCGACTGAATAGCGGCCGTCACGCAGAGAGATGACGTGCGCCAACCGCTCGTGGTTGCCGGGCACCACTCGTACCCGGACGCCGCGCCCGGCAGCGGCGGCGAAGTCATGCTCCGGTGTCTTCGAGCTCGTACATGGTCAGGTCGATGCTGTGGCGCGCCTTGCCGATCATCCGGCAGGCCGCGCCGAAGCCGCCGGGCGGCTCGGGATCAGCGAACCCGCGCGCGCCCGCGGGCAGCGTGACCGGGGCGATCAGAAGGAGCCATCGCCGGCACTCCCGCAACTCGTTCCCCTTCTCACTCCCGGCCAGCCTTCTCGCTCACCATTTGCTCAGTTATCCGCGTCCGGCAGAATATCGGCATCGCGGCAATTGGCGGGAGTCGGCGAGATGAGGCGGACGATGAGGGCAGCGGTGCGGCGAGAAGGCAGGACCTGGCGGATCGGAGCGGCTGCGTTGGCGGTGGCGGCAACGGCCGCCGCAGGCGTGCCGGGAACCGCGCACGCGGCCGCCCGCGCGCCGGCGGCCGGGTCGGCGGCTGCCACAGCACCGCCGGCCCGCTTCACCGGGGTCGCCATCGCGGGCGGGCCGACCAGGCTAGCCGCCTACGCCGCGAGCGGCGGAGGCCTGCTGAGGTTCGTGACCACGCAGCAGCCCGGAGGCGGCGCCAGCGGGCCTGCCCTGTCGGCAGACGGGCGCACCGTGGCATTCAACCGCGCGCTGGGAACGTGTGCCGGAGCGATCGACACCGTGCCGGCCAATGGCGGCAGGGAACGGACTTTGATCGCGATGACCGGCAGCGGCCGGCGCGCGGCGCTTCCCTTCGATCCCTCCTACAGCAGCGACGGAAAGTACCTGCTGTACGAGACCATCCGCTGCCTGGCCCCGCACCGCCCGCTCGTGCATCTGCGGACCCTGGCCACCGGGCGGGAGATGACCGCCCCGGACTCACGTCACCCCGTCGCCGGCGGGGCTGTGCTAGTGAACTCGGACAAGCAGTTCGCGTACGTGACGCCGCGCGGGCTGCTGGCGGTGCGGCAGGTGCCGTCGTTCGCTACAACGATCCACGCGCCCGCGCACGGCTGCCGCTACCAGCAGCTAGCCGGCACGGAGAGCAGGCTGGTCGCCTTGCTCCAGTGCGGCACGCGGCACCTGCTCAGCGTGGTCGCCATGTCGGCGCGCACGTTCGCCGTCACCAGAACGCTGGCCAGGCTCGGCCCGTGCCTGGCCGGCACGAGCCTGAGCGTGGCCGGCCGCGCCCGGCCGGCGATACTCGCGGAGACCCTGGACGCCTGCGGCCCGCCTCTCAGCGCACGCTCGCACATTCTGGTTGTCGGCGCGGCATCGGTCAGGCAGGTCCGGTCCGGCGTGTTCACGCGAATGCCGCAGCAGGTCATCTGGTAGCCGGCGTTGACGCCCGGCCGCGCCAGCGCGACGCCCTCCGTTCGCAGCCCGGCCTCCTGACGATGCCCTGCCAGGGCGGACATCCGATTGTGGCTAAAAGGCAAGCCACCACTACCCGTCCTATTATTGACAGGCGCAGCAGCCAGGCGTAGGCAGGGGCGGTCTGGCATGCCCATCGGCTCGGTGGATACGCACCTGCCGGTGTCAGGCAGGGGAGGCAGGACATCATGAAACTCGCCCAGCGCACTGCGATCCTGATCACAGCAGCCGCCGCCTGGCTCGCGCTGGTCGCCACAGCCGCGACGGCATCACCGCCTTCTGTACGGGGCACGGCTGGGGCGGCGAAAGGCTGTGTCACGGTCACCGCCACGATCCCCGTGGGCATCCAGCCGAGCGGGGTAGCGACCAACCCGAAGACCAACACCGTCTATGTGGCCAACAGTTTCGACAGCACGGTGTCGGTGATCAGCGGGCGGACCAACACCGTCACCGCCACGATCCCGGTCGGGTTGACCGCGATCCCGGCCGGAGTCGCGGCCAACCCGAAGACCAACACCATCTACGTGGCCAACTTCGACAGCAGCACGGTGTCGGTGATCAGCGGGCGGGCCAATACCGTCACCGCCACGGTCCCGGTGAGGGGCCCGGAGGGGGTTGCGGCCAACCCGAGGACCAACACCATCTACGTGGGCAATGTTGAACAGGGCACGGTGTCGGTGATCAGCGGGCGGACCAACACCGTGATCGCCACGATCCTCGTGGGCAATCGTCCGGAGGGAGTGGCGGCCAACCCGAGGACCAATACCATCTACGTGGGCAATGTTGACAGCAACACGGTGTCGGTGATCAGCGGGCGGACCAACACCGTGACCGCCACGATCCCCGTGGGCGTCGCGCCGATCGGGGTTGCGGCCAACCCGAAGGCCAACACCATCTACGTGGCCAACACCGGCAGCAACACGGTGTCGGTGATCAGCGGGCGGACCAACACGGTGACGGCCACGATCCCCGTGGGCGTCGCGCCGTTCGGGGTTGCGGCCAACCCGAAGACCAACACCGTCTACGTGGCCAACAGCTTCGACAACACCGTGTCGTTGATCAGCGGGCGGACCAACACGGTGACGGCCACGATCCCCGTAGGCAGGGAGCCGCTCGGGGTCGCGGCCAACCCGAAGACCAACACCGCCTACGTGGCCAACACCGGCAGCAACACGGTGTCGGTACTCGCTCGCTGCCGGAGATGAAGAAGAATGAGCGGGAGTGTCAAGCATCAGGCGGGACACCACGGAGATGCGCCTGGGTAGCAGTGACAACTTTCTCTAGGGCTTCAAGGGAGCGCCGCAGGCGCGCCACGCCGGGCCGGGCAGCTCTGCACCAGAGCCAGCCGCCATCGCTCGCCTTAGGGTTGCGGCAGGCGGCACGGAGCGCTCGGCCGAACTAGCGAAGGTCGCCGTGGGGATCACGCCGATGCTGGGCGGCAGCCTCTGCCCGCTGCCTTAGCGATACGCGGCGCACGGCGCGGGCGGCTGCCGCGTGAACGCACCCCCGCCCCCGTCACCGCGCACCCGCCGCAACGCGACAGCGGCGACCAGGCGGCACGCGAGCGGACCGCAGCCGGAATCGTGCACGGCGAGCCTGCCGCCGCGGAAAGCGCGGGGGCACTGCCCCGGACTCCCGGCCCTCCCTCGGAAATGAGCGGGACGTGCCATCCCCTCGCCCGGTCAGGCCAAGCCCTACGCCCGAACCTCCGGGAGACAAGAGTGCTCACCTGCCGGCGGCTATCACACCCGAGTCTGCACGACCGCAGGCTCGTTAGCCCTTGTTAGGTGACGAACCCCTGGAGGCGGTTGTAGTGGCCGGAGCGGTCGGCGTAGGACCCGCCGGCCGCGCAGGTGCCCGGCGAGGAGCACGACACCGAGCCGACGCCGGCGTTCCCGCCCTTGTTCAGGGCCGCCAAGCCGGGCACCTCGATCGCGCGGCCCCAGACGCCGTTCTTCTCGCTGACCACGAACCCCTGGTTGTGGAGGTTCCGGTCCTCGTAGAGCCCGCCGGCCGCGCAGTTGCCCGGCGCGGCGCACGAGACCGAGGCGACCCGGGCGAACCGGCCCGTGGTCAGGGTCCCCAGGCCGGGCACCTCGATTGCCCGGCCCCAGATTCCGTTCTTCTCGCTGACGACGAACCCCTTGAAGAAGGTTTCACCCTGCACCGAGCCGAAGAAACCGCCGGCCGCGCAGTTGCCCGCCGACGCGCACGACACCGAGCCGAGCTGGGCGCTGCCCTTGCCCAGGTCCCTGATGCCTGGCACCCTGATCGCCCGGCCCCACACGCCGTTCCGCTCGCTGACCACGAACACCAGCTCACGTTGGCGGTCCACGAAGTTCCCGCCGCCCCCGCAATTGCCCGCCGAGGCGCACGACACCGAGGCGACGCCGGAGCTCCCGCCCAGGGCACTCAGGCCGGGCACCTCGATCGCCTGGCCCCACACGCCGTTCATCTCGCTGACCACGAACCCATGGCTAAGAACCTGGCTGTCCACGTAGGACCCGCCGGCCGCGCAGTTGCCCGCCGAGCCGCACGACACCGAGCCCACGCCGGCGGGGCCCAGGGCCGCCAGGCCGGGTACCTCGCTCGCCTGGCGCCAGTGGCCGTTCCGCTCGCTGACCACGAACCCGTGCTGGTGTCCGTCCTGGCCCAGGTAGGCCCCGCCGGCCGCGCAATTGCCCGCCGAGGCGCACGACACCGAGACGACGCCGGCCGTCCCGCCCGCGTTCAAGGCGGCCAGGCCGGGCACCTCGATCGCGCGGCCCCAGACGCCGTTCTTCTCGCTAACCACGAACCCCAGCTGATGACCGTCGCCGTCCCGGTAAAACCCGCCGGCCGCGCAGTTGCCCCGCGGGGAGCACGACACCGACAGGACCTGGGCCTGCTCGCCCTTGTTCAGGGCCCCCAGACCGGGTACCTCGATCGCCCGGCCCCACCGGCCGTTCCGCTCGCTGACCACGAACCCCTGCCCATGACCACGCCGGTCCCGGAAGTACCCGCCGGCCCCGCAGTTGCCCGCCGAGCCGCACGACACCTGGAAGACCTGGGCGTGCCCGCCCTTGTTCAGCGCCCCCAGGCCGGGTACCTCCACCGCCCGGCCCCACGAGCCCGCCGCCCGCACCGCCGCCACCGATTGGCCGCCCCCCACGAGCACCCCGGCGAGAGCCAGGCCAATACACCAGGTCATGATCTTGCTCATGCGCCACGCCAACCCCAGCCCATGGCCCCCGCCGTCAGCCCGGCGCCGCCGCGTGCTGTCTCTATCCAAACAGACGCGGCAGGCACCAGCCTGGTTGGCACGAGACCATCGCAAAAGACCGTCCACGCCGCATGGTTGCCCGAGCGCTGGGATCGCCCGCCGGCGGCCCGGAGAGGGTGGCCGACCGTACCGCGCCGGCTGGCGGCACGCCTGTATCGGTGTGTGATCTGCGGTATTGCCCCGATAGTGCGGCGTACTGTCACCGGCACGGAGGTTGAAATGGCTCAGAAAATGATCGTCGCGCTGGAGGACGACATGGACGGTAGCGTGGCCGACGAAACGGTGCGGTTCAGCCTTGACGGCACGATTTCGAGATCGACTTGAGCGCCACGCATGCCCGCTTGTTCCGCACGTAGACCGGGCCGTTCACTGAGCGGCAGGGCAACTGCCTCACGGTGCTAGGCGGCGTCTTCGACCTCTGGGCTGGTCAACTGCCGTGAGGTTGTGCTCGATGCGCTGAACCCTGCCGGGAGTTCGCCGTGCGAGTGACCTGGCCGGTCGTGTCTGTCCGCAGCTCAGATGTCACGCCGCTGGCAACGCCGCTTTCCACAGGGGATGCGAATAGTGCACGCAGTTCGAAGGCTATTGCCGTCATGCTGTCCACAGGTTGTGGATGACATGCGCGCTGCCCTGGCGGGGGGCTCCCGCAGGTCGCGCCGCCACGCAACCGGATCGGGAACCGCTTCCGTAATGCCGTGGATACTGCAATACTGTGTCGGTGCCTGCCCTCAGCGTTGCCTTGCTGAACCTCAAGCCAGGCACGGGCAAGACGACGTCAGCGGTATGGCTGGCGCACATCTTCGTGGAGGCTGGGCAGCGTGTGCTCCTTGTGGACGCGGACCCATCCGGGAGCGCCCTGGAATGGTCGGACCTCGCAGCCATGGATCCACGGCTGCCACCAGCGGCGACGTTCCCTTTCCGGATAGTAGCCCTGCCTTCCCGCAGGCTCCACGTGCGGGTGCCCGAGATCGCCGACGCAGATGATGTGGTGATAATCGACGCTCCTCAGCTAGAGGACCACTCCGGGATAGCCCGGTCAGCGATGCGGTACGTCGACGAAATCCTGATCCCGTGCGCGCCAAGCCCAATTGAGATCAACCGCACTACGCCAGTACGCGACGAGATCGCCGAAGTAGAAGAGCTGCGGGACAAGCCGATCCGTTCCGCAGTGCTGCTGACCCGGTGTATCAGCCGCGCCCACTCGACTGCCAACGCCAGAGAGGCGCTTGAGGGCCTGGGCTATGACGTGCTGCAAACAGCTGTGCCGAGATTGGAGGTCTATGCGCAGAGCTTCGGCCTGCCGATTCCCGAGACAGGCCGCGGCGTCTGGCGCGACGTGGCCCGTGACCTGATCGAACGGTGCGTTCCCCTCGGGAAGGTCCAGTTATGACAGCAGAACAGGAGCGGCGCAAGGCCCAGATGACCGCCGCCGCTCTGAGCCGCGCTGAACCAGGTGCCGAGTCCCCTGGTCGAACGGCGATCCGGTCAAAACCAGTAAGGATCACCCTCGACCTCAGCCCGGAACTCTACCGCCAGCTCACCCGGTGGGCACACTCGGCGGCTATCGAGCTGGACGTGCCGCGGCTGGCGCTAGCCGACGCGGTGCGGGCCATGATCAAAGTCACCACCGAGAGCCCAGAGCAAGTTATTGAGCGGCTCCGTCGCGATCGGGAGCCATGACCAGACCGCCGAGTATGGATTCCTATCATCATCTGGATGGGCTTATGCGTGATGGATGCGGTGATTTACGGCTTGGTGCGAGTTGGCCATTGGCCCGGATCGGGGTCACCTTTCCTCCCGGCGTCTAGGCCGCAACGTGGGTGTACTCTCCGGATCCCAGTGCGACCATCGCTTGGTATCTGCGCCTTCTCAGGTCCCGCGTTCGCGGGTGCCTCGTCCGTGCCGCGTCGGTATCCAGCTGCCCGAGGTCGAGCGGCGCGTCGAGTGGCCGGAGTTGTTCTCGATGGCCAGGACTGCGGAGGGCGTCGGGTTCGACTCGCTTTGGCTTGGTGACCATTTGCTCTACGACCTGCCCGGCGGCGTCACTCGGGGGCCGTGGGAGGCGTGGACCGCGCTTGCCGCGCTTGCCGCCGCCACCGAGCGTGTCGAGCTTGGGCCACTGGTCGCGTCGACGAGCTTTCATGCGCCGGCGATGCTTGCCAAACAGGCGGCGACCGTCGACGCCATCTCGGGCGGGCGGCTGATCCTCGGCCTCGGCGCGGGCTGGAACGAACGGGAGTACCGGGCGTTCGGGTTCCCGTACGACCATCGGGTCTCCCGGTTCGAGGAGGCGTTCACGATCATCCGCGGCTTGCTGCGGGGCGGGCGTGTCGACTTTGAAGGCGCCTACTACCGGGTCGAGGACTGCGTGCTCGACCCGGGGCCGGCGCGGCCGGGCGGCCCGCCTCTGATGCTCGGCTCAACCAGGCCGCGCATGATGCGCATCGGGCTGCCCCATGTCGACGCGTGGAATGTCTGGTGGAGCGACTACGGCAATACCCCCGGCGGTTTCGCCGCCGTCCGCGACCGCGTCGACGAGGCGGCCGTGCAGGCCGGGCGACTGCCGGGTGAGGTTACCGCCACCGCGGCGGTGCTGGTCAGCCTGCCCGGTGCGACCGGGCGGCTCATGGGCGATGTAGATCACGGTCCTGTCAGGCCGGTCCAGGGGTCGCCCGCTGACATCAGCGGCCACCTCGAGGCGATGGCGAGCGCCGGCGCCGGCCACCTTCAGCTCGTGGTGGACCCGATCACTGTGGAGTCCATAGAGATGCTCGGCGAAATGCTCGCCATGCTGGACCGTGACGTGCGATGACTCCTGGCATGATCGGCCGTCTCCGCAAACAGGGCTGTTTCTCAGCTGCTAGACCATTCACATCGGCACGACCCGCTGGAGCCTCGATCTGCGCGAGCGCGGATTCAGAGCAGAGTTACATCCATGAGCCGTGGCCCGAGGATCGGCAACAGCAGCACGTGCACTGCCCCGAATTGGCGCGGGCTGTCAGGATGGTCGCGTGGAGGTACTGAGCAGCCGGATCCTGCTGCACCCCGTCGATCTAGCCCGGAGCAGGCACTTCTACCGTGACGTGCTCGGCTTGGCGGTAAACCGCGAGTTCGGCACTCTGGCTGATCCTTCGGTGGTGTTCTTCCTTGGCGGCGGGCTCCTGGAAATCTCCGGGCCCACGGCCAGCCCGCCGGGCCGCCCGGTTCAGATCTGGCTCCAGGTGCGGGACGTACATGCTGAGCATGACCGGCTCACTGGCGCCGGGGCGCACGTGCTCCGCGAGCCGACGGTCGAGCCCTGGGGACTGACCGAGATGTGGATCGAGGATCCCGACGGCGTCCGTATCGTCCTGGTCGAGGTTCCCGCCGATCACCCGCTCCGCCGCGACTCGCGACTCTCGCCACCGACATTGTGATCCACACGCGGCACGAGCGGGCGCTTGCTGCTAGATGAGATCGGTCGACCGCAGTCGCGTGACATGCTGAAGGGCGGACAGATCGCCGAGGCGAACCTGACCGACTGACGCAAGCTCGCCCAGGGACTGCATGCGCGATACGTGATCGACGACTTCGTCGCCGGCGTACGGTTCGTCGCCGCGGCGGGCGAGGCGCGCGATGCGCTCGGCCACCACCCGTGCGTGTCCATCGGTAAGGGGTACGTCGACTTCAAGTTGGTCAGCGACGACGCCATCTACCGCGACGACGAAGGGACCGATCTGTTCTCAGCAGGGCCAGACCGCCTCCACACCAAAGCCGCTCGGGCGCAGAACTAGCCTTCGTTGCGCCGTTGCAGAAATATGACACTGGCGATCTTGAGACCTTAGCTGACCGGCCAGGAGACTGAACTGGTGAAACGTCAGCCGATCGGTCAGGAGTCGGACGAGCGGACATATAGGGGCGTGGGGCCGCATCGGGCCGATCGCCGGGCCGCGGCAGTGGCTGCGCAGGTAGCGGCGGAGATCGCCGAGGCGCGGCCTGGCACGATCGCCGAGCATGTCGGCAGTACCGCGGTCCCGGGCCTGATCGGCAAGAACGTGGTGGACCTGCAGATCACCGCGGACCCGGCGCACGTGCCGGCCATCACCGACGCGCTCCTGCGGCTGGGCTTCGCGCGCCAGCGTGGCCGTGAACCCTGGCCGCCGGAGCGGCCTATGCTCGAGGGAACGTTCCGCTGCGCGGGCGCCGTCTTCTTGCTGCACTGCCACGTCGTGCCCACCACCGACCCGGATGTCGGGCAGATGATGGAGTTGCGCGATCTGCTCCGCCGAGATCCCGTGGCCCGGCGGCTCTACGCCGCCGACAAGCGCCGGATCGCTGCCCAGACCCGCGACAGCATGGATTACACCCACGCCAAGACTCAACTGATTCGCCGTCTCCTTGGCCGCTAAGCCCGGCCATTCTCGGCCGCTACCATATGGCTCGCGCGTTGCATGGCACAGCGCCGAACAGCTGCTACCCCCTTTGCCACCGCAACGCGGACACCGGCGGTGAGCGCGTTGACGTTGTGCTTAGGGTCAGTGTTTGGCTACCGCGCAGATGGTCAGTTCTGTGATGATGCGGCTCCGTAGCAGAGTGCCTGCAGCGTTGCCGCTCAGGTCGTAGTGGTCAATAGAGGACTGGCCCAAGACCGGAGCACGGACGAGATCTCGCGGCTCCCGGAATCCCACGGCTTGCTCCGACCTCTTGACACGCGCGCATATCCGGCCACCCTGCGGCAGATTCCCGTATACAGCGCCAGGCCGCGCGACTTCCGGCCTGCTGATCTCGGCGAAGACCGCGAAGCAGAACGGTCCGAGCGTCAAGATCAACGTGTCGTGGGTGCGGGGAAGTGATGGGCTGTCGTCGTCAGCTGGTCTGGGTCTAGCATCGGACGTGGGATTGGCTGTTTCTGCTGGGTGCTGCGGCGGTGTTGGGAAGTTCTTTTGGCTGCTGTCGGTGGGGACTGCTCGGCGTGGCGCTGCCGTGCCCGGCGAGCCCAGGTTCGGCCAGCCCGCTCTGGTCATCGGCGGGTGCTCGGGAGGGCGGTGTTGTGGGGATGGTCACGCGCGGGCGGCTCAGGGCCGCCGTGTTGCTTGTTTTGGCGGGGCTCGCCTTGTCGGCGGTCTCTTCGGCGTCTGGGGTCGCGGCGGCGGCGCGGACCGGTGCCCTCGGCCAGGCTGCTTGCCCGGCGGCGCGCAGCTTCAGTTCGCTGCCGCTGTTCGCCCGCGTCCAAAAGGCCGATGACGTCATGGTGGACAGCAATGGCAACGTCTGGGTGAGTAACGTGGGCGGCCATGAGGTGATCGAGCTGAGTCCGGCAGGCTCGGTGGTTCAGGTGTTCGCGGACCGGCAGGACCCCGAGGGCATGGTCCAGCTGTCCTCCTCGACGATGGCGCTGGCCAACCAGCGCAGCGATCAGGTCGTGGTTTTCGACATGACGACTGGGGTGAGCGAGCTGTGGGTGCAGCTGATGCCCAACGGCCTCGGCGTCGACGGCCTCGGCATGGAGCCGGGGATGCTCCTTCTCCCCGATGCGGCCCAGGGCAACCTGGACGTGGTGCCCCTGCCGCCCTTCACCGGCGGCCCGGTGACGGTCGCCTCCGGGCTGGGTCGTCCTGTCGACGCAACGCCGGTCGGCGACGGCACGCTGCTCGTCTCGGTGGAGAATCCGCCGGGCCTGGACCGGGTGAATCCGGTGACGGGGACGGTGACTGCGGCGGCGAACTTCGCGTCCACCGATGATGTCGTCGTCAGCAACGGCATTGCTTATGTGGCGGATAACGGCGGCGGGACGATGAGCGCCGTCACCTTGTCGTCGGGGACGGTCAGCACCCTGGTCACCGGCGTCAAGGCCGCCCAGGGCCTGGCTATGCGGGCCGATGGGAGGTTCCTCATCGTCGATGAGAAGTCAGGCGACATCCGTGTCGCCGTGGGCTGCTGACCCGGGCCCGCACCGCAGTCCGGCAGCCAGGAGCCGGGGCACGGCCACGATGGCGGCCTTGTTAAATCGCCGTTTTTGTGTGTGTGGCTGCTGACCGCATCGTGTCGGCCGAGATGTCAGATCGACCAGATCTGGCGTTCTGGTGTGAGGCGGGCTGGTGATCGCTGGAATTCGGCCCCGCCGATGAGTTCGCGTTCCGCGCCTCGTCTAGGTTAGTGGAGCCTGGTCATGGCGTTGGACGTGAGGCGAAGCCAGTGCCGCGCCGGGCAGGTCGAGACGAGGAGAGATCGTGCGCCATCTGCCCGCAGAACCGCTGCCAGTGTCCGCGCTGCCACCTGTCACCAGCCGCGACGAGTACGAGGTCGCCCGCGCCAGGCTGCTAGTTAGGGAGAAGGCGCACACCCGTGAGGGCGACGCGATCGCCGCCGAGCGCCGCCGGCTGCCGATGATCGAGATTCCCGCGACCGTCACCGTGGTCGGCGCGGCGGGTGAGGTTCCGTTTCTGGACGTTTTCGACGGGCGCCGGATGCTAGCCGCCTACTTCCACATGTGGCACGACGGCGAACCGTGGGAAGGGCAGTGCATCGGATGCACCTACTTCGCATCTCAGGTACAGGCTCCGCTGGCGCACCTGGACGCGCGCGACGTGACGCTGGCGTACCTGTGTGAGGGCAGCTATGAGGAGAGCCGGGCGTACGCGGACTTCATGGGCTACACGGCACCGTGGTACTCGGCGCGCGACGCAGGCGCTGGGCTGCTGGCCGACCGGGGCTTCGGCTGGCTCGGCTGCTACGTGCGTGACGATGACGACCGCGTCTACGAGACCTACTGGACCACCGACCGCGGCAACGAGGCGGGTTTCTGGTCCTACGCCCTGCTGGACCGCACCGTGTTCGGACGTCAGGAGCCGTGGGAAGACTCCCCTCCGGGCTGGCCCAAGATTTCGGCCGGCCAGCACCAGTGGCGCTTCGACGGCCGCCCACTGGCGCAGTGGGACGTCACCGACGAACCTGTTGCATCGGCGACGCCGCTACGCCGTGGGTAGGAGCCGGAACGCGCTGTCGCTCAAGGCTCGGCCGCCGAATGCGATCTAGGCCGATGGCGTGCGACTCGCAATCGATCCGGGGCCCGCGGACATGGGCGGCCGGGGAGCGATCCAGCAGCTCCTGATCGACGGCTAAGCGGTAGAACCCGGCGATCGTGCACAGCCTCCTCGTGGCCCGGGTCCGGCCGTTGGCCTCCAGTTCCCGCGCGAAGCGCTCGATGTCCGTACGGCGGGCATCGAACAGGCGGACATGATGCTGCTGGCAGCAGCGCATTTCCCGATTACCCAGCCCAGGCCGCTGCCCTCGGGATCGGCTTCCCGGCGGAACTCCTCGATGAGCGCCGGCGTCGAGGAAGAACTCGATGTGCAGGCCGGAGACGATCCCGACGGCGATATTTATGCCGCAGCCGCCTGGCTGGCGCGCAATGGCTTGAGCGCTGCCGCCCAGGCCTCGAGCTGGCCGAACAGGACTGCCGCCATGTCCTGGTGCAAGGGCGCGGGGCTGAACGCGGTGAAGTTCTCGAAGTCGGTGAACAGCGAAAAGGACAAATGCTGACGCACGCCGGCGATCTGAAGCTCGGCGCAGATGGCCCGCAGATGCTCGATCGCGCGAGCGCCGCCGAGCGAGCCGTAGGAGACGAAGGCGGCGGCCTTGTTGTTCCACTCGGCGTAGAGGTAGTCGATCGCGTTCTTCAGGACGCCTGAGGTCGAGTGGTTGTACTCGGGGGTGACGAACACGAAGCCGTCGTATGCGGCGATCTTCTCGGCCCATGCCTTGGTGTGGTCGCCGGCGTATTGCCCGAATGTGGGCGGCAGCGCCTCGTCCAGGTGCGGCAGCGGGTAGTCGGCTAGGTCCAGCAGGTCATAGGTGGCCCCCCCGCGGTTCTTGGCCTGGTCCACCACCCAGTCGGCCACGGCCTTGCCGTTGCGTCCCGGCCGTGTGCTTCCGACGATGACGGCGATCTTCATGTCGCTCATGCTGACAAGTCCTCCTGCTCAATTACATGAATGTTCATACCACGGTCACGCTAACGCAGAGAGCATGAATTTTCAAATCACGGTCTCGGGCTACTACACTGCAGTCATGGCCGCCGAGGAAGCACCGCTGTCGGCCGAGGCCGCGTGGCTTACGCCCGACGAACTGCAGACGTGGACGGCACTGCACCTTGTCCTCTCGACCCTGCCTGCTGCCCTGGGCGGGCAGCTGCGGTGTGACGCCGGCCTCAGCTTCCTCGAGTACTACGTCCTGGCGTCCTTGTCCGAGCAGCCAGGCCACACTCAGCGGATGGGCCAGCTAGCGATGCTCGCGGGCTCCGAGCAGTCTCGCCTGTCCCATCTCACAGACCGCCTGGAGAAGCGCGGGCTCGTACGTCGCGAGCCCGACCCGGCCGACGGACGGTTCACCCGCGCCATCCTCACCGCCGCAGGGCACGCGCAAGTCATCAAGGCTGCGCCAGGACACGTGGAGTACGTGCGGCACCTGATCTTCGATGTCCTCGACGAGACCGAGCAACACGCACTGAGGGATGCGCTCACGAAGATCATGTCCAAGCTGAGGCAGCTGTGAGTTAACGGAGACCTGGCCGCCGCCCGCACCCGCTACCAGGCGCTCGCCGACCGCGCCGACCTCGACGGCGAGCAGTCAATCGCACACCGCAGAGGCGGCCCGGCAAGACAGTCGGCCGGCCGGCGCGGTCGGCGAGCGCCTGGCGCTATGCAGGCGGACCACCGTCAAGGCGGCGTCTCAGAGCAGCGCCTTGCCGCACCTAGGGGTCAGGGTGGTGACCTTGAGGCCGGGATGGATGGTCAGGCCGTGATGGTCAGCGGCAGGATCGGGGTGCACCTGCGGGGCGATTCGCGGGGATCTGGTCCGAGAGTGAGGGTCGCCTGGATTCCCCAGTTACCGGCAGGAACGGCGTAACCGAGCCGGGGCGTGATGCTGGCCGTGCCGATCAGCAGCGGGATCCGCTCGGTCTGGCCCGGAGCCACTCGGAACACGATCAGCGGCAGGGTCTGGAAACCGGAGAGTCCGCCGACCGCATCGCCGGTTTGCGGATCGACGACGATAGCGGTGATCTGGCCGTTGGTCGCGATCTGCAGGTCACGGCCGGTGAGGTTGCGCAGCAGCAGCCAGTGCCGCAGGGTATGCCCGGAGCTGACCATGGCAGGTCCGTCCAGCTCCGCGATAGTCTGCTGCGGATCAAGCAGCGCGGGGGGCTGGTGATGGGCCGGCGGGCGCTGCGGCTCGCGGCCGGGCGGGTAAGGTAGCGCCCCGACCGTGAGGTCCACGTTGTCGCCGAATTGCTGGTGCAGTTCCTCGGCGGTGGCCACGGCCCAGGCCGCCAGGTGGATGGTGAACGGCGGGTGCCTGTCCTCGTCGACTTCTGGCATGGGGTACTGCGTCAAGGTGCCCGGCCGCTGGTCTTGCAGGCTGGCGAGGACGACTTTCAGCTCGTTCCAGACCGCCACGCGGCCAGGGTATCTGTCGGCGGTCCCTGTCACCCTAGGCTTATTTTCTCGTCATCTTGATTGAGCGACGGTGAGCTTAGGTTCGGGCCGGACTTTGGGTGCGCGTCAGCGGTAGGAGGGGCGGCTAGTCCCACCAGAAGGTCCAGATGGCCGATTTCATCAGGTGATCGGTGATCGCGGGGATGTCGTGGAGGCCTTGTCCGGCGCACTCGTCGCAGAAGGCGTACTGTTCGGCGGCCAGGAGCTGCGCGGCATCGGTGCTGCGCGGGGGCCGCTTGACCAGGAGCCGGATCTCGGCGAAGCCGACCTGGAGCAGGGTGGCCCCGAGCCGGTCTTCCCAGGAGCGCAGGACGGCGGCGACCGGGAGTGCGCTGCGGTATCTGTTCGCCGTGCCGTTCCAGCCGATCAGTGGCAGAACGTCGGCGGGGCGGCTGGCGGCTGCCAGCCCCATCCGCGCGGGCGGGAGCGCGGCCAGCACCTGCTGCAGCCGCTCTGCGCCGAGCTGCTCGTGCTCTGCGGGTGCCAGGCCAGGGAACCGGCGGGTGAACGGCGCCCGCATTGCCCGCCACTCATCGTCGTCTTCTTCCTCCGAAGGCACCTCGCCATTCCACAGTCCGGCGAGCAGCTGCCCTGCGTCCGTGTGGTCCAGCCCGCAGATGTCTGCCGGATCGCCGAGCTCGTCGTTGTCCCAGGGCCGTCCGCGCTCCTCGGCAGGAAGCATGCCCGCCAGGCTTGCCGGCATCGCGTCCTCCTCCTCCAGCGTGGCAGCCAGGAAGGGGACCAGGCCGGTGTCCTGGGTGGCGTCCGAGAGGGCGGACCAGGCATGTCCTGGATCGGGCACCAGATCGCTGGTCGCCCACGCAACCGGACTGCCTGAGCCCATGCCGGCGACGATCCGCCGGCCAGCCGGGAGGGTCACCGGTCCTATCCGCAGCTCGCCGTCCTGAGGCAGGATGCCACTGGACATCTGCTCATCCTTCCCGCCAGCTTGACCCGGCCGGTGTTCTCATGCCAGCCGCGAGGTCGGCGCATTCACTGTCTGGCCCGTCGCTGCCGTGCGGTCCGGGTCATGGTACTGAGCGTTCCGGGTCTGTTTGGGCTGATAGTGCAGAGGCCTGGCCGCATGGCTGGCTCATATCCTGGCCTGCCAGGCTCCCGGGTGGCTGGCGGGATGATCCCACCGGGGCAGCGGGCGATGTCATCTGCCTGAGCTGGCAGGTACCGGTCGCGGTCATGCGGCGACGGCCGGTTCAGGACTGGCTGGCGACGAATCCGCGCGGATTGCCGAAGCCATCCGTGTACGTCCCGCCCGCGCTGCACTTCCCGGCCGATGCGCAGGACACCGAGTTGGCGCTGGCCTGCTTGCCGACGTTCAGCGTGTCGCCCAGCACGGTCACGCCGCCCCACGTGCCGTTCACCTGGCTGATCACGAACGCCTTGGTGCTGTTGACGGCGTCGTCGTACACCCCGCCCGCGCTGCAGTTCCCGGCCGATGCGCACGACACCGAACGGGGCTGCGGGTGAACCAGGTGCGCAGCCGCTGTGCGAGGGCTGCGCCGAAAACGGCCTGGCCAGCGCCGGCGGCGCGGACCGCGGTCACGATATCGGCCCCGTCGGCGCCCTTGAGCAGATAGCCGACAGTTCCGGCTGAGACCGCGGAGAACACCATTGTCGTCGTCCTCGAACATGATTAGCACGAGCACCGCCGTGCGCGGCCGAGCGGCAGGGTCTGGCGGGGCAGGTCCCAGCTCGACGACGAGCTCGCCGCCGCGTGCCAGGTGGCGGGCCAGGCCGGCACCGTGGCCGCCGGTTCCCTCGATCGCCCAGGCCCGCAGACCCGGCTGCTCGTCCGCGAACTGTACGAGTGCCTTGCAGCCCTCAGGCGTCGTCTCGACGAGCACCCCGCCGGTCCTGGTGTCAACTGCCGCGGCGCTGTGCGTTGCGACGTGAGCACGGCCGACTGGCAATTTCCGCTCATAGCCAATAGCTCCATAATGACCCGCCCAACGCTATCCGACATAAGTGGCAAGCCAGGCTGGATGGTGTTTCCCGCCTCCCGAAACTCCGGGACGGTTCAGTGACAAGGCTGTCTTTATCTGAGATGGTTTTGCGCGAGCGCAGCAGCGGGTAGTAGGGGGCTACCGATCTGAGGGCTGCAGGCGCGGGCGCGCGGTGGTTGGCTCTGGGTCGCTTACCTAAGACGCGAACTGCCGATCCTGGGGCCTGGCCGCTCACGGTCGCCTCCATTAGGCAGACCAGATCACCAGAGAGAAGGACTTCTCATATGAAGAAGAGTCATTTCGTCGCGGCTGCTACCGTAGCCATGGTCATAGGAACTTCCGTCACGGTCACGGCCGCCGCCAGCCCGAGCACATCGTCGACCAGCTCCGCCGGTGCTTCACAACGCGTCAAGCCGGTAAGGATTGAAGTCTTCGCGCCCGAGCGTGGCGCCAATGCCGGCGCCAGCGGATTCGGCTGGTTTGTCGACATGGAAGTCGACTTCCTCGGCAAGAACCTTCACCAGTCCGGTTTCAGCGGTCTGCAGCTGACCGGCCCCGGGGTGCACAACAACGTTCTGCCGTTCCCTGGGGCCTTCTCGACCGGCCAGGACGACCGCATGCCCGGTCTGGTCGTTCTCACATCCACCACCAATAACACCATTCAGGGCTTCTCCGGACCTGGCACCAACCTGGCCAATCTGTTCAACCTCACCGGTATCACCAACCGGGACTCCAAGGAGACCGAGTTGTGGGACACCTGGATTGTGGGTGCGCCCATCGCCGGTCAGAATGTCAACACCACGCTGACCGTCGCGGTTATCAAGGACCTCAATCACGACGGCATCTTCAACGATGCGCCGAATGTGGTCCCCGATCTGAACCACGACGGGCGCATCGACTCCAGTGACCTTAAGCTCCTGGGGGTCGCGTCTAACATCGTCACCGTGCCCTTCCGGATCAACGGCGACCCGGCCCAACCCTGATACTGCTGGCGCACCGTGCAGACGCCCAAGGAGGCTACGTGGGCAGGCGGTCGTCGACCACGCCGACCGCCTGCCCACTACTAATGAAGATGGGCCACGCGGAGCCAATGTGGGATCCATCCGGGGTGAACGACTTCTCACGGCGGGCGGGCATTGTCTCATTTCTAGTCTCGTTGACCTTGGTGCACCGGGGTCGATCGCAGACTGCGGATGGGCGCTGAGCACGGCAAACGACGTACCTGGCCGCGCCAAGACTGTGCCCCTTGCTCCTGA
The DNA here is from genome assembly GCA_963720595.1 of uncultured Actinomycetota bacterium. Lineage (GTDB taxonomy): Bacteria > Actinomycetota > Actinomycetes > Streptosporangiales > Streptosporangiaceae > Chersky-822. The sequence goes on from CAVRFY010000004.1 coordinate 45,612, forward strand.
AATGCCTGAGCTGGCCGGCACCGGTCGTGGTCACGCCGGGCTGCATGATCGGGCGCTGAGTCCGCCCACGCGGGACCTGGCGGGGCGCCGGCCGGTGGCGGGGACCTGCGGGTTAAGGCAACACGGGGCCAGGCCGCACCGTCGCCCCTGGCGCGGCTGATCTCGGCGAGGAACCCGGCGGCGAGCCGAGGTCCGGTCGGCTGGACCACCATGCCCGGCTGCAGTTCCCGCTGTCGGGCCGCGTGGCTGGGAAATCCTCGCGGAGATCAGTGCGGTCAGCCTCAGGTACAGGTCCCAGCCCTGGGGCCGCCGGTCGGCGCGCTTGAGGCGTGCCAATACGATGCCCGGGGTCGCAAGGCGCGATGATGCGCTCGGCGTGCAGCCGGTCCAGGCAGCTGCGGCCGGTCCGCTCGGACAGGCCGGTGTATCGGACGAGCGCGGCGACGGACGGGAACGCGCCCGCGCCATCGGGGGCGGCGTGGTTTGCCAGTCCCACGAGCACGAACTTGCATGCGCCGGACGGCTGGCCGCCGCGGACCGCCAGGAACAGGGCCAGGTTCAGCGCTCAGGCCAGGCTACGCACCGGGAGGCGAGCCCGCGGATGACATTCGCCGCTTCGGCCTGGTCGGCGGTGGCACCGATGCCCCGGATAGCCGAGCCCTGGATCGTCACAGCCGCTCGATGACGGTCGCGGTCGCCAGCGCGCCGCCTGCGCACATGGTCACGAGCGCCGTGGTCAGATCTGATCGTTCCAGTTCGTGTAGGGCGGTCGCGAGGAGCCGGCACCCAGTCGAGCCCACCGGGTGGCCGAGCGCGATCGCCCCGCCACTGACATTGACCCTGTCTTCGTCGGGCTCCAACTGTCGCACCCAGTTCACGGCGACGGCTGCGAAAGCCTCGTTGACCTCGAAACGATCAATATCGGCTACGGTCATGCCGCACTTCTTCAGTGCCGAACGGGTCGCTTCGACTGGGCCGTTCAGATGGTAATAAGGCTCATCTCCGATGAGTCCCTGCGCGACGATGCGGGCCCGCGGACTGATATCCAGTGCACGGGCGCGGTCTTCCGACATCAGCACGACCGCAGCGGCACCATCCGAAATCTGGGATGCCGTTCCGGCCGTGTGCAGCCCGCCCGGCAGGATCGGCTTCAGCGCGGCGAGCCCTTGCTCGGTCGTGTCCCGCAAACCCTCATCGCGCACGACACTGCCGGGTGCAGGCGTGCCGCCAGCGCTGGAAGGGCTGGGCACCTCAAGTGGCACGATCTCCCGGGCGAACCGGCCTTCCGCCCACGCCCTGGCCGCTCGACGCTGTGATCGAACGCCCCACATATCGAGGTCCTCCCTGGTCAGCCCGAAGTCGCGGGCGATGCGCTCGGCGCTGGTGAACTGGTCGGGCAGGTCTATCCGCCAGTTATCGGGATGAGGTTCGCCCGGACCGGGCTCGGTAGCCGCACCCAGGCCGACCCGGCTCATGAACTCCACGCCGCAGGCCATGCCGATCTCGATGGCATCCGCCGCGATCAGACCCGCGATCAGGTGGACGGCCTGCTGCGCGGACCCGCACTGGCAGTCGATCGTCGTGGCCCCGGTTGACTGCGGAAGCCCGGCGTGCAGCCAGGCCGTCCGGGTGATGTTTCCTGACTGCTCGCCGGCCTGTGTCACGCAGCCACCGATCACCTGCTCCACCGGGACCTGACGTTCGAGTCGGCTGAGAGCCGCCCGCTGAACCTGACCCAGCGCATCGGCGGGATGCAGCCGCGAGAGGACCCCGCCGCGCTTGCCGATGGGGCTCCGTACTGCCTCAACGATGACGGGCGTGGACATCTGACCTCCGCTGCGGTCTCGAATTCGCACTGAGCCTAACGCGACAGGTGTTGACATAGGAAGACCTTGGCTTCGATACTTCGTAGATGCAGAGTGCAGCGGAGCCGCGTCGTGCCGCGGCCCGGTCGCTGCGCGAGGATGCTGCCGAGACCGACGTCATCGTCGTCGGCTGCGGTGCGGCGGGCGCATCAGCGGCCATCGAAGCGCGCGCCGGAGGAGCCACGGTCACGATCTTCGAACGCACGAGCGTCGAGGACAGTACGACGGCGATTGCCGGCGGCCATTTCTACCTAGGCGGCGGAACCCCAGTCCAGGAGGCATGCGGGTTCGCGGACACGCCTGAGAACATGTTGGCATACCTGACCGCGGTCTCGCCCGATCCGGACGAGGCGAAGATCCGCAGCTACTGCGACGGCAGCGTCGGCCACTTCCATTGGCTCGAGGCGCACGGAGTGGTGTTCGGGCGCACCTATCTCGGCGGCAAGCACCTTATGCAGCAAGGACCGGAGTGCCTGGTGTGGACCGGCAACGAGACTGTCTGGCCGTTCCGGTCGGTCGCACGGCCAGCCCCCCGGGGCCATAAGCCCGCTGTCACCGGTGATGCCGGCCCCGCGATCGCGTCCGCTCTGTCGGCCGCCGCGGTCCGGGCCGGAGCCACTCTTGTCACCGGCACCCGGGTCGTCGGACTGGTCCAGGCCAGTGGGGGCCGGATCACCGGGGTGCGCGTCGCTCGGGGCAGTGAGCAAGCGGAAGCCACCGCTCGGCGCGGGGTGGTGCTGGCCGGCGGCGGCTTCGTGATGAATCAGGAGATGCTCACCCGGCATGTGCCGGTGCTGCGCTCGGTTGAGCCTCTCGGCGCCAGTACCGACGACGGGACGTCGATCACGCTGGGGATGCAGGCTGGCGGGGCGGTGGCGCACATGGACGGCGCCTTCTTGTCGGCGACCCACTACCCGCCGTCGAAGCTGCTGAAGGGCCTTATCGTCAACACGAGCGGCCGGCGCTTCGTCGCCGAGGACTCTTATCACGGCCGCACGGCGTGTTTTGTCGCGGCCCAGTCGGACGGCGCGGCGTTTCTCCTCCTGGACGAGGCGACCTTCGCCTGGCCGAGACTGGCGACGCTTCCGCTGATCGGCGGGTGGGAAACGGTGGCCGAAATGGAGCGTGGCCTGGGCGTGCCAGGCGGATCCCTCGCCACGACGATCGCGGAATACAACGAGTTCGCGGCCGACGGAATCGACCAGGCGTTGCAGAAGGCACCCGAATGGGTGCAGCCCTTGACCGCGCCGTTTGCGGCGTTCGACATGTCGATCGGGACGGCTCGCTACTGCGGGTTCACTCTCGGCGGGCTCGCGACGTCGGCCGACGGCGAGGTCCTCGATCACAGCGGGCGGCCAGTCGGCGGGTTGTATGCAGCCGGCGCGTGCGCCTCGAACCTGGTTCAGGACGGTGCGAGCTATAACAGCGGCCTGTCACTGGGCGAGGCAACGTACTTCGGCCGCGCGGCGGGAAGGCACGCGGCCCGTCAGGCAGCACGTTCGGTACAGCGCGCCTAGTCATCCGGAGGTTACTCAATGCCGAGCCTCACGCTGCGGAACTGCAACCTGCTCGACGGGCGCAGCCCAGGCGTGCCCGGAGCCGAGGTGGTGATCGACGAGGGACGCATCGTCCGGGCCGGGTCAGCGGCCGGCGCCGGCAGTGGCACCACCGACACTGCCCCAGCGGCCGGAGCCAAGGTGGTCGATCTCAGCGGCAGGTCCGTCATGCCAGGCCTCGTGGCCGGTCATTTCCACTGCGGATACGTCAACGTCGGCCCCGTAACCGTACCGCTCGGACTGGAGAACCCGATCCCGTACCAGACCTTGGTCGCGGCCCGCAACTGCCGGCTAGCCCTGGAAGCGGGCTATACCAGCGCGATCGGAGCGGGGTCGCCGCACTCGATCGACGCGTCGATCGCCAGGGCCGTTTCCCACGGGTTGATCAGCGGGCCGCGGTTGGTGCCGTGCAGCCGGGAACTGTCGAGCACCGGGCACTCTAACGACTGGGCGCCCTGGTGGTGGGAGGTCGGCGCAGTCGGCACACCGCGAATCTGCGACGGGGAGGACGCCTTCCGCTTCGCCGTGCGGGATGAGATGAAGCGCGGCGCAAAGATGATCAAGCTGTATATGACGGGCGGCCACGGGGTGCTGTCCCCCGCCAGTCAGATGGAGATGACCCGCGCCGAGGCGGCGGCGGCGGTCGAGGCCGCGCAGGCTCGCGGCGTCCTCGTCCGGGCGCACGTCGCCAACAAGAAAGCGATCCTGCTGGCCATCGAACTCGGCATCAACATCGTAGACCATGGCGACGGGCTGGACGAGGAGTGCATCGCTGCGCTCGTCGAGACCGGCACTGCGCTCGTGCCGAGCCTGCGGCTCCCTGAGGCCATGCTGGCCGAGGTCGAGCGCACCGGCCGGGGTGACGCGGCGCGATTCCGGGCCGACCTCGAGCTGGGATTTGAGCGGGCGGCCCGCGCCGCCGCAGCTGGAGTGATCATGCTGCTCGGCGATGACTACGGCTCGGTCATACTCCCGCACGGCAGCTACGGCGACGAGTTGCGGATGTACGCCGGGCGCGCCGGCATCGCGCCACTGGATCTGGTCACCTGGGGCACCGCGCACGGCGCCGCCGCGGTTGGCAGGACCGACGTCGGAACCATCAGTCCGGGTCAGATCGCTGACTTGCTGATCATCGACGGAGATCCCGCAGCCGACATCGAGGCGCTCGCCGATCCGTCCCGGCTGCTGACCGTTATGCAGGGGGGCGACGTCGTCGCCGGGGTGCTGCCGGCGTAACGCACAGGCCGGCCGGGTCCAGCGCCTACAGCGTAAGGCCGTCGTTGACCGCGAACCCGTGGCGCGCGCCGTCTGCCAGGAACGCGCCGACGGTCCGCTCTAGCTCGCCGGCCGCCCAGCTATCGCCGGTCGCGGCGAAGACGGCATCCACGGCGGGCGCCATCATCACCCCGACCTTCCCGCCGTAGGTGATGAAGACGTTGCCCGACACCTCCGCCGCGCGCCTTGTGCCGAGCCACACCACGACAGGGGTGATGTGCTCGGCCGCTAGCGGGTCGACGTCGTCACCGGTGGGCTGCGGGGGGAATAGGGCTTCGGTCATCGCGGTACGCGCGCGCGGAGCCACGGCGTTGGCGCAGACGCCGTAGCGGCCCGCGCCCTGCGCCACAGACAGCGTCAGCGCGACGATGCCGGCCTTAGCAGCGGCATAGTTGGGCTGGCCTGGCGGGCCGAAGAGAGAGGCCTCCGACGTGGTATTGATGACCCTGGCCCACTGCGGCTCACCGGTCGCCTTGCTCCGCTCGCGCCAGTACGCCGTCGCGGCGTGACATGTGGCCGCGTGCCCGCGCAGGTGCACCCGGATAACGGCGTCCCATTCGTCGGCAGTGACCGAGAAGATCATCCGGTCGCGGAGGATGCCTGCGTTATTCACCAGAATATTCAGGTCTCCGAACTCGCCTACCGCACGCGGCACGAGCGACGCGGCGAAGTCCCAGTCGCCGACATCACCTTGGACCGCGATCGCGGCGCCGCCTTCGGCACGGATCTCGGCGGCCACGTCATGAGCAGCAGGTCCGACGTCGTTGACGAGCACACTGGCGCCGGCCCTGGCCAGGGCGAGCGCCTCCGCCTTGCCCAGGCCGGACCCGGCACCCGTCACGAGCGCCACCCCGCTACGCAGTTCCGCGCCGGTGAATTGCGGGGCCAGCTTCCTCACGACCTGCCTCCAGCTCATCCGGAAATTTACATCGACACTTGTCGCGTTAGCTTAGCGCGACTACAGTCTCTTTCGTGGTAGCTGATCCCGTTGCCGTGCTGGACCCGCGGCGGACACTCCGCGGCAAGGCTGTCCTTGCCGAGATCGCCGACGTCGTGTACTCCTTCCTGTCCGACCAGTCTCGCGCGGTCTCCGGCCAGGTCCTTCTTGTCAACGCGGGCGAGATCTCTCGGTGAATCTCGAATACTCTCCCGAGCAGCGACAGCTGCGCGCTGAGCTGCGCGAGTACTTCACCGGGATGCGCGCTGGCCCCTACGCCGATCTGGGCCGGGAGGATCACGGCCCCCGCTACCGGGCCTGGATGCGGCAGCTCGGAGCCGACGGATGGCTGGGCATCGGTTGGCCGCGAGAGTACGGGGGGCAGGGACGGCCGTACCTTGATCAGTTCATCTTCTTCGACGAAGCCATCCGCGCTGGCGTCCCGGTACCCATGATCTCGCTCAACACCGTCGGTCCGACCCTGATGAAGTACGGGACGCCGGAGCAGCGGCACCGTTTCCTGCCTGCGATCCTGCGCGGGGAGATCGACTTCGCGATCGGCTACAGCGAGCCGTCGGCCGGAACCGACCTCGCCTCCCTGACCACTCATGCGGTCCGTGACGGGGACAGTTATGTCGTGCACGGCAGCAAGGTGTTCACCAGCCGTGGCGGCACGGCGGACTACGTGTGGCTCGCCGTCCGAACGGACCCGGAGACGACGAATCACCGGGGGCTGACCGTCCTCATCGCCGACACGGCCGATCCCGGCTACAGCGCGACCGCGATGCCCACGCTCGCCTCCTACTCGACGTACGCGACGTACTACGACGGCGTCCGCGTGCCGGTCGAGATGCGCGTCGGCGAGGAGAACGGCGGCTGGCGCCTCATTACCACGCAGCTCAACTTCGAGCGCGTCGCGATGGCCGCCTTTGCCGGGCTGGCCCACTCCCTTTTCGAGCAGGTACTCGGGTGGGCTCGCGCGGCGGACGATACGGGCAAGCGCCCGATCGACTTGCCGTGGGTGCAGAGCACCCTGGCCCGTTGTCACGTCCTGCTGTGCGGCACCGAGATCCTCACCACCCGGGCGTCGGTATTCGCAGGCGATGGCATCCTCTCGGCGGCCGATGCGTCGGCGGTCAAAGTCCTGAGCACAGAGTCGGCCGGGACCGTCTACCGGCTGCTGATGGAGGTCGTGGGACTGCCGTCGTGCACTCGCGAGGGCGATCAGTGGTCGGCGCTCGACTTCGCCTACCGTCGCGCCGTGATCAACACCTTCGGCGGCGGGACCTCGGAGGTTCAGCGCGAGATAATCGCGACCGCGGGCCTGGGCCTGCCGCGGGCGGGCCGGCGATGACGCCCGGTCTGCCCGGCGTGCTGCAGGCATTCGTGGGCCGCACCAGCGGCCCGCCGCGGGTCGCTGACGACGCCGTCTCGGCTCCGATGATCCGCCACTGGTGTCAGGCGATGGGCGATGTCAACCCGGTCTACACCGATCCCGCCTCCGCCGCAGGCAACGGGTTCGGCGGCCTGGTCGCCCCGCCCGCGATGCTTCAGTCCTGGACCCACCACGACCGCCGGTTTCCGGTGGCCGGCGCAGCGGACAATGCAGAGGAGCAACTGGCCGCCCTGCTCACAGCGGAGGGGTTCAGCGGCGCGGTGGCCACCCGATGCCGGGCCACCTATCACCGCTACCTTCGCCTCGGTGACCGCACGTCCTACCAGGCCAGCATTCAGTCGGTCTCGCCGCTGAAGCAGACCGCGCTCGGGGCGGGCTACTTCATCGTGGTCCGGATGACGATCCGCGACCAGGACGACGAGGTGGTAGGCACGCTCGACTTCACTACGCTCCGGTACCGACCGCAAGACCCGACGGACTGACGGCGATGGACTTCGAGTTCAGCGAGGAGCAGCGCGCGCTGGCGGGGCTGTGCGATGAGATCTTCGGGTCCGCGCCGCCGGGTGAGCGGCCAGGCCGGGACCTGCCCGGCCCGGTGTGGCGGGCGGCAGCCGGCGCCGGCTTGCTCGGCATACTGCTCTCCGCAGAGCGCGGCGGCCCGGCGCTCGGCACCACCGGCGGGTGCATTGTGGCCCGTCACAGCGGCGCGGCCGGTGTCACGCTGCCGGTATCCGACGCCCTGGCCACCTTCGGCGCACTCGACGCGCTGTGCGAGTCCGGGCTCCTCCCGTCCGTCCCGGAACTCTTCGCGGCCGGGGAGCACCCGGCGTTCATGCCGCTCGGATACGGCGGTGCCGATCCGGCGGCGGATGGTCCGGTGGCAGATCCCGCAACCCGGGTGCTGACCGGCGGCGCGGTCTTGGCCCCGGCCGCCGCCAGATGGCTGCTCATCTGGGCCCGGACCGCCGACGGGGGACCCGCGGCCGCGATGCTGGATGTCCGGCGGACAGCTGGCGAGCAGCGCCTTGCCCCCGGGCCGGCGGGCCAGGACGCCCGGTATGTCATCGACGGCGTCATCGCCGACCATGTCGTCAGCAGCCCTAGTGTCACCGCGGCGCGGGAGCGAAGCTGGCTCCTCAGCCTGCTCCTGAGCAGCGCCGAGCTTGGCGGCCTGGCCGAGGCAGCGTTGCAGCTCACTGCGGGCTACGCCGCACGGCGGCATCAGTTCGGGCGGCCGATCGGAACGTTCCAGGCGGTCGCCGGCGGGCTCGCCGACTGCTACATCGATGCTCAGGCCATGCAGTGGACACTGTGGCGGGCAGCGGGCCGCTTCGACTCGGTGGCGCCGGAGCCCGGCGCCGTGGAGGTGGCCCGCATCTGGGCGGCCGAGGGTGCGGATCGGATCCTCGCCGCCGCGCAGCACATCCACGGCGGGCTCGGTGTCGACGTCGAGCTATCCGCTCGCCGCCTATTTCCTCCGCACCCGCAGGCTGCTGCTCAGCCGGCGGCGGCGCGCAGCGCCACCTCGCCGTGCTCGGTGCCGCCCTCGCCAGCGGGGCGTGCCGGTGATCGCCCCCGCCTGGCACGCGTATGCCTGGCCTGCCGCCGTCAGCCCGCATTCGGTCGCCGCTGGCCTGCAGATCCCGTCGGCCAGCGTCCCGGTCACTGCGACTCTGATCGTCGGCGGCGCGATCGCCTCCCGCGACTTCTTTCCCGGCCATCATGACGCGGCCGCTGCCCGGGCGGCCGGTCAGCCCGACGTCTTCATGAACATCATGACGACGAGCGGACTCATCAGCGCCTACCTGTCGGCCTGGGCCGGGCCGGGAGCGATGCTCTGCTCGCTCGAACTCCGGCTCGGCGTCGCCAACTTCCCCGGCGACACGATGACCCTGACCGGAGAGGTCACCGCCCTGGAAGACACGGCTGGCCGGAGCCGCGTCACCGTGCACGTACAGGGCGCCAATGCCAGGGGCAGCCACGCGTCGGGTGAGGCGGTGCTGTCGATTCCCGGCCGCGCGTACCGGCCCGGGAAGGCAACCCAGTGAAGGGATTGCCGCTGCCGGCCGGATACCAGCCACGGACAGTGCCGGCACTGCTCGCGGAGCGCGCGGCCCGGCACCCGGACCGGACAGCGGTGCACGCTAAAGGTGCCACCGGATACCTGTCTCGCACCTTCGCCGAGCTCGTCGGCGACGTGCGCGCGCTCGCCGGCCAGTTGCGGGACCGGGCCATCCAACCCGGCGACCGGGTCGCCTGGCAGATCGACAACCGCCGCGGACTAGACGCGCTCCGGCTCTATCACGCGGTGCTTTGGGCAGGCGCGGTCAACGTACCGGTTAACACCCGCCTGGCGGCTCCCGAGATCGCTGACATCCTCCGCCGGAGCGGCTGCCGGCTGCTGATCGCGGATCCCGAGGCCGCGGAGCCCTCCCAGGACACGCTGGGCAGCACCGCGCTCGCCTATCTCGATGACCTCGCCGCGGCAGCGGCTGCGACCCCGGGACTACCTTCACCCGCGGTGCGCGCCGATCAGGACACGGCGGCAATCCTGTTCACCTCCGGAACGACCGGGCGGGCCAAGGGAGTCGTGCACACCCACGGATCGTCCCTCGCGGCCGCGATCGGCTGGAGCGAAGCGCTGAGCCTGGGCCCAGGCGAGGTGCTGCAGAGCCCGTTCCCCATCTTCAGCGGGGCCGGCCTGCACTTCAACGGGCTTTCCTGCCTGTGGGGCTCGGCAGAGTTCGTCATCGACGACTACGACACCACGGCGAGTCTGGGGCTGGCAGCAGAGCGGGGCAGCACGATTTACGTCGCCGTTCCGTCCATCTATGCCTTCTGGCTGGACTCTCCGTCACTCGACGCGCGCCGCCTTGCCGCACTGCGCCTGCTCGACTACGGCGGCGCGCCGATGGCGCCGGCCCTGATCGAGGACCTGCACGCACTGCTGCCGTCTGTGGGCCTCATGCAAACCTACGGGCTGACCGAGGCAGGCCCCGGCGGCACCTACCTGCCTGCCGATCAGGCGCTCCTGCGCGTCGGCTCCATCGGCAGGCAGTGCGCAGGTACCTTCACCCAGGTCCGCGTCGTAGGCGCCGACGGCAGCCCGGCAGACAGCGGGCAGTCCGGGGAACTGCTGCTCCGGGGTCCCGCTGTCATGGACGGTTATCTGGACGATCCCGTCGAGACCGCCGAGGCCTTCGATGGTCAGTGGCTGCGGTCCGGGGACATAGTCCGGGCGGACGAGGACGGCTACCTATACGTCGTGGACCGCAAGAAGGACATCATCGTCCGCGGCGGCTACAACGTCAGCTCCGCGGAGGTCGAGGCAGCGCTCCTCGCCCATCCGGACATCCTCGAAGCGGCCGTGGTGGGCATGCCGCACGCCCGGCTGGGGGAGGACGTGCACGCGATCGTCGTACCGCGCTCCGGGACTGCCGTCGATACCGTTGCCGTCGGCACCTTCGTCCGCGAGCGCGTCGCCGACTTCAAGGCGCCGAACAGCTACACGGTTGTCAGCGCGCTGCCCCGCAACGCCGCGGGCAAGGTCATGAAGCCTGTCCTGCGCGACCTCGTCGCGCCACGTCCGGAGTGAGGGCCAATGGTATTCGCCGATTACGAGAAAATCTTCCGGCACGCGGCGCTGCGCCGCGAAGACGGGATCCTTGAGGTGCGCTTGCACACCGAGGACGGCCCGCTGATCTGGGGCGACGGGCCGCACGAGGAACTGGGCCGGGTTTTCACCGAGGTCGGGCGGGACCCGGACAACCGGGTCGTCATCATCACTGGCACCGGCCCGGAGTTCATCGCGTCAATGGACACCAGCTGGGTCGGGGCGATGACGCCGCAGAAGTGGAACCGCATCTTCACCCACGGCAGCCGGCTGCTCATGCAGCTGCTGGACATCGAGGTCCCGGTTATCGCCGCGATCAACGGCCCAGCCAAGATCCACGCGGAGATCGGCCTGCTCGGCGACATAGTCGTCGCTGAGGAGAGCACTTACCTGCAAGACGCCCCGCATTTCAAGTTCGGCACCGTGCCGGGCGACGGGGTTCATGTCATCTGGCCGCTGCTGCTCGGCCCGAACCGGGGCAGGTCGTTCCTGCTGACCGGCGAGCGGATCGGCGCGGCCGAAGCCAAGCGGCTGGGAATCGTCGCGGAGGTAGTTCCGGACGGGCAGTCGCTTGCTGCGGCGTGGCGGTGGGCGCGCACCCTGGCCCGCCAGCCCGACGTCACGCTGCGCTATACCCGCGCCGCGCTCAGCCACCACCTCAAGCAGCAGCTGCTCGGACAGCTCGGGTACGGGCTCGCGCTGGAGGGCCTGACCGCGCACGCGACCTGGCCGCAGGACTAGCCGTCGGCCGCGCCAGCGACCCGGAACCGCGGCACCGCGACGCCGTCCCGCACGTCCCCGAAGTCAACCAGGACGGCCATGCCGATCCTGACATCCTGCGCCGCACAACCGACCACGCTCGCCATCATCATCGGGCCCTCGGCAAGCCGGACCAGCGCAATGCAATACGGCACGTCCGGCGCGAACGCCTGCATCGGCGCCCTCCGCACGACCGTCACGGCGTAAACCTCGCCACTGCCGTCGGCGTCGGCCAGGACGAGTTGGTCGGTATGGCACCGCCGGCAGTACAACCGGGGATAGAGCTGCCGATGCCCGCAGGCCAGGCACCGCTGCACGACCAGCCGCTGCTCGCTCGCCGCCGACCAAAAGCCCTGGCTGTCCTGATCGGCGGTTGGCACGAGTTTGGCGGTTGTGCTCACGCGGGCTCCCGGGAAAGTACCGCGGTGCAGTGCGAGGCGAGGATGCCGCCCTCGCCGTGGACCAGCGCATGGCTTGCCCGCTCGACCTGGCGTCCCGCGGCGGTGCCGCGCAGCTGATGAACGGCCTCGGTGAGGAGGAAGAGCGCACTGGGCTTGCCGGCGTGCGAGTGAGACAGGACACCGCCGTGGGTGTTCACCGGCAGGCTGCCTCCGAGCCTTGTCTGGCCGGCCGCGACGAACCCGGCGCCGCTGCCCTTCGGGCAGAAACCAAGATCCTCGAGCTGCATGCACTGGATGAACGCGAACGCGTCGTAGATCATGGCCACGTCGATGTCCACGTGGGTCAGGCCGGCTCGGCGGAGCGCGGCGGGCCCGGTCACGGCCGCGCCGGTGGTGCCCAGGTCCGACGCCTGCGTGACGTGCTCGAAGTCGTGGTGCTCGGCGATACCGCGCAGGTACACCGGGACCTTGGCGAGGTCGCGCGCCCGCGCGGCCGCAGTCACCACGACCGCCGCGCCACCATCCGAGATCGGTGCGCACTCGAGCAAGTGCAGCGGGTCGGCGATGACCCTGGAAGTCATGACGTCCTCGACGGTCAGCGGGGCCGTGAACTGCGCGCCCGGATGCCGGGCTGCGTGCTCTCGATCGATCACCGCCACCGCGGCGATGTCCTCGGCCCGCACACCGCGCTCATGCTGGTAGCGACTCGCGATCAGCGCATACAGCGCCGGGATCAGCGGGCCGCTCGGCGCCTCGAACTCGGGGTGACCGATCCCGGCCATCGACTCGATGGTGGCGTCGCGGCCCATCCCGGTGGCCAGGTTGTCTGCCTTGACGATGACGGCCACCTTGGCCTGGCCCGAGGCGATCATCGCGTCGGCATACTGCAGGAGTGCCACGGACGTCGAGCCGGCATTGTTGACTGTGAGGCAGTGGGGCGGCCTGATGCCCAGATACTCGGCGAGGACCTCGGCGTGATAAAGGTACGGCTTGACCCGGGAGTTGGCGGTGATGAGCAGATCGATATCGGCCGCCCGCAGGCCAGCGTCGGCGACCGCCTGCAGGGTCGCCTCGGCATGCAGCTGCATGCTGGAACGGTCCGCGACCTTGCCGACCCGCGTCTCCGCTATCCCGGCGATGGCCACCCGCGCGGCGCCCCCGGGGCCGGTCATCGGGGCGCCTCCCCGAGCTGGACTCCGGCGGTGCCGGGGCCGCCGCCAGCGTCAGCCAGGATCATCGCCGCGTCGACGGCGATCGCGCCCGCGGCACCGACTCTGACCGGGTTGAACTCAATCTCGCCGATGCCGGGATGCGCGGTGATGAGATTGCTGACCGCGACGATTACGTCAGCAACACCGGTCACGTCCAGCGGCTGCGATCCGCGCCATCCCGTCAGCAGCGGAGCGCAGCGCAGCCTGGACACCATCGCCAGCGCGCACGCGCGATCGACTGGCGCGAGCTCGGTTGTCACGTCCTGATAGAGCTCGGCCAGGACGCCGCCCGCGCCGACGAGGACGACGGGGCCGAAGCTCGGGTCCCAGCGCGCTCCTACGATCAGCTCGACGACCTCGCCGCGCGCATCCATCTCCTCGACGACGTACCCGCCCGCGCCGAGCCGGCCGGACATCTCCTGGAATGCCGCCGACAAGGCCTGCTCCGAATGGAGGCCGGCGACCACGCCGCCGTGCTCGGACTTGTGCAGCAGCCAGGCTTTGAGCACGTACGGCGCACTGAGCTCAGCTGTCGCACGGGCAAGGTCGCGCAGCTCGCTAACCACGCAGGCGGCCGGGAAGCGGATGCCGTAGTGCTGCGCAAACGAGCGCGCGGCCATGTAGCCGTCGTCCGTCACGGCGGGCCGGGCGGCCCGCGCCGGCGAGGTGACACTGCGGGGTGCGCCCGCCGCGTAGGCAGCCGCGGTAGCGGCGGCACCCAACGCTGCCTCGACCGTGTGGAACACCGTGATGCCGGCCTGCGCCAGCGAGCTGAGCACGGGTGAATCGGTGGCCGGGGTGTTGACGATGACCGGCCTGCCAGTCCTGGCGCTGACGGAAGCCAGCCGGTCGACGACGGCCAGCTCGCGCGGCAGCAACTCGGGCGCGTCATGACCGTACTGGCCGAAGTAACCGGTGATGAGCACGGCGTCAGCAGCGTCGCCGTCGAGAGCGATCGCCGCCAGGTCGGAGTACACGAACATGTCGCGATCGCCGGCGTTGGCGAGATCCACCGGGTTTGCCGTACCGCGCATGTGCGGGACGAGAGCGGTCACGGTGGCCTCGACGGCCTCGCCGACGGCCCGCGGGAACCCTGGCACCTGCAAGCCGAAGCCGAGCGCCAGGTCGGCTGCGACGGCTGCCTGGCCGCCGCTGTCACCGAAGATCGCGACCCGGTTGCCTGCAGGACGCCGCGGCTGCAGGAGGACACGGGCGGCATGGACCAGCTCCGCCGGGGTCGAGACACGGACGGCTCCGGCGGCCCGGCACGCCGCTTCGACAACCTCGGCCGGCGCCGTGAGCGCCCCGGTATGGGACAGCGCCGCCCGCCGACCGGCCGGACTGGCGCCCGCCGTCATGACGATCGTCGGCTTCCCCGCAAGCGCGAAGCCGCGCAACGGTCTCGACAAGCCCGCGGCCATCCCCGAAGCCTTCCAGGTAGAGCGCGATCAGCCTGGTCGGATCGTGGTCGACGAGCTCGCCGAGTACCTCGTTCGCCGCAACGTCGAGCTGAGGCCCCAGGGAGACAAAGCGCGAGATGCCGAGACCGAGCGGGCCCGCGATTGCGGAGATGTCCCGGCCGATCTGGCCGCTCTGCGTGATGACTGCCATCGGCCCGGGGAGCAGGTCCATCCAGGCGGCGAGGCGGACGTTGTTGGCGGCGTCGAACAGGCCCAGGCAGTTCGGTCCGAGTATCCGGGCGCCGGCGTCGGTGACCCGGCGGACGAGTGCCGCCTGGTCGGGTACGTCGGCGGCAACGACGATGAACGCCCGGATGCCCAGTGCGAGACCGTCCTCAACGACCGACTCGACGGCAAGACCTGGCACGGCGATGACGGCCAGGTCGGGTACCGATGTCAAGGCGGCAAGCGAAGGGTGGACGGCGTGCCCGGCGACCGGTTCAGCGCGGGCGTTGACGAGCTCGACCGAGCGCAGGCGCGCCCCGGCGAGCGCGCCGGCGGCGAGGTAGTAGCCCCACTTGGCGGGGTCGTTGCTGGCTCCGACGACGGCCACCGACCGCGGCGCGAAGAACGCGGCGAGGCCGCCCTGGCCACTGCCGGTCACTGCCGCCCCGCCGGCACATCGGCCCCGCACTTGATCTCCACGAAAGCCTGCACGCCAGTCCGGCCGGCGACCAGCACGAGGTCGCCGACGCGAATTGCCTGCGCATAACCGTAGGACTGTTCCTCGGCCACCCCGAGGCGGATGACGGCCCGGTCGCCTGTCATGGAGCCTCCATCGCCGTCGTGCCGCTGGCCAGTGCGACACCGTCCTTCGACTCGCAGATGGTAGCTGCCAGGCTGGTGCGCCACGTGCTAGGCCAGTCCTCCGCTGGCCAGCAATGCCATCGGGTCCTGCAGCTCCAGCATGCCCAGGTACCCGCCGCCGGCTTCCAAGGTGTCGTGGATCGCGTAGCCGAGGAGCTCCTGTGACCGCCGGGGCAGTGTTCGCGCAATGCCCGGGGGGCAGGCAAGATAGTTGTTCTCTTCGGTCCGAAGCCAGCCGAGCGTGTAACTCAGGTGCAACCCGATCCGCCACTGCTCGGCCGTGACGTTGTCGCCGGCCCCATGGGCGGTTGAGCCGAAGTAGATGACTGTCGACCCGGCGGGCATCTCGGCAACGGCGACCTCGGACGGATCACAGCGCCGGAGCTGCGGCCACTTGTGGCTCCCGGGGACGATCTTCGTGGCTCCGTTTTCCCTGGTGAAGTCCACTAGTGCCGTCATCGAGGAGATCTGCATCTCCGGCGCGGGCTTGGGCATGAAGGTGATCCAGTTGCCCTCGTCGCGATGCAGGATCTGCGCCTTCGAGCCGGGGCCGCGCACGATCAGGTGCCCGAGGTTCAGCTGGTAGGTCGCGCAGTGCTCCAGCAGGAACCGGTCGCAGACCGCCATGAGCACCGGGTGCGGCAGCACGTCATTCGCGAACGTGGCGGACTTGCCGACGAGCGCTGCCACGTGCCTGGTCCGGTCGCCGAAGAACCACTGCAAGACGGGACTGACGTGCTCCATCCCCGGATCAGCGTTGTCGACGTGCGGTGACACGTCTTCGAGCATGCGGTGCAGAACGTCCGTCGGGATCATGCCGTCCACGATGACCGCGCCGTCCGTGATCATCGCGTCGATGACGGCCTGCACCGTGGCTTCTGTGGCACCGGACTCGACGCGACGCAGAACTGGACCGCCACTCATAGGAGCCTCCTTCGCAGGTTCAACGTCTGCCGCCAAGCTACTGAGCCGTTCCTCGCTATGTCAACACTTGTTGCAATAACTTATCGCGACGACTGTCGTGATAAAGCCCAGCCGCCGCTCGTCAGACCTGGCTCGCCAGGAAGCGCCGGACCACGTCGTCGAGGTGAGCGCTCATCCGCCGGGACACATGCGCGTCCGGGGCTATCAGCTCGAAAGCGTGCGGCGCGCCGGCGTAGACGGTCAGTTCCACGCTCGTGCCGGCTGCCATCAGCCGCTGCGCGAAATCGACGTTCTCGTCACGGGTTATGTCGTTGGTGCCGACCGCAAGATAGGCGGGCGGCAGGCCGCGCACGTCCGTCGCGCGGGCCGCAGCGGCGTAGGGCGACACGGCCGTCGCGTCGCGGTCTGCGCCGAGATAGCAGTCCCAGGCGAACCTGGACAGCGCCGGGCTCCATATCGGCGCGTCCGCAACCTGGCTCGACGCTGTCACGTGCCGGTCGTCGAGTGCCGCGTAGATCAGGATCAGGCGGCGGAAGAGCGTCACGCCCTCGTCCCGCGCCCTGAGCGCGAGCCCGGCCGCCAGGCCGCCGCCCGCGCTCTCGCCGCCGAGCACCACGCGGCTGCGGTCGACACCGATCCGGGCGGCTGACCGGTGCACCCAGCGCAGGGCCGCCCAGCAGTCGTCGTGGGCCGCGGGGAACGGGCGCTCCGGCGCCAGCCGGTAGGCGGGCGCCACCACCACGCAGCCGAACTCGGCGGCCCACCGCAGCAGCCGGGGGTCAACCGGGTACACCGGCTCGAAGATGTACCCGCCGCCATAGATCCAGTACAGGCAGGGCCATGGACCGGATCCCGCAGCCGGCGCGTAGACCTGCACCGGCACCCGGAGGCGGCCGTCGGCGCTGACTGCCTCAGTCCGGCGGCAGCGCGCGGCCACATCTGGCAGCTGAGCCGGCGGCAGGGCGGCTGCCCGCGCGCGCAATCGCTCGAGGGCAGCCTCCCCCGGCGCAACGGCCGGCGGATCAGCCCGGCCGCTGGCCGCCAGGGCAGCGGCGACCTGGCGGTCGAGCGGGCCGAGCGTGCCGGTCACGAGGTCAGGTACGCCTTGTTGAACAGGATCGTCCCGTTCGAGTCGGCGATCACGCCGCCGACGCCCTTCCACAGGACGGCGTTGTGGCTGACGCTCTCGGTGGCCTCGGGGACAGTCTGGTTATAGACGGTCTGCACCTGGTTCATGCCGGCCAGCAGCTCAGCCGGCGTGCTGGCCGTCCGCAGGAGGTCAATGGCGGCGGTCATCTGCGGGTTGTTATATCCCGTCGGCGTGTACTGCCCCACGAATTCCTCGGTGAGCTGGGTGTAGAGCCCGACGTTGCCGGTGACGAGGTTGGAGGTCGGCGAGATCTCGTAGTTGCCCTTCACGTACAGGTCCTGGACCCACTCGCCTACCGACGGCGCGTTCTTGACCGTCGCCTTGAAGCCGGCGGCATTCAGCATCGCCTGCTCGGCAAGGCACAGCTGCTGATACTCCGGCGATGGCTTGCACAGGATCGGCAGCGACCCATTCCAGTGGTCGGCCACCTTGGCGGCCGCAACCAGCGCCGCTGCCTTCCGCCGGTCGGGGGTGATCCCCTGAGCGGTGGTGCCGAACATCGACTTGGGCCACAGGCTGGTGCTAGGCGTCCCGGCGCCGCCATAGACTCGCTCGTTGATGACGTTCGGATCGATGGCGAGCGCCACCGCCCGCCGGACGTTGACGTCGTGCAGGATGTGGCCGGGGCGCTCGTTCATGAGAATCGTGCTGCCCTCGGCTCTGATCCACATGAAGCCGCCGAGCCCGGCTGCGATCGCCTGCTGGATGACCGGGGCGCTAGACAGATTGATCAGGTTGCGGTCACCGTTCTGCAAGCTCTGCAAGTTGGTTCCGTCGCCGGTCGAGTAGAGGAAGTGGATCCCGTCCAGCGGGGCAGGGCCGCCCCAGTAGTTCGGGTTGCGGACAACGTCAAGTTCCGAGTTCGGCGAGTACTTCGACACCATGAATGGCCCCGCGCCGACCGGGTCAAGGTTGAATTTCGCCTCTCCCATCTTCTTGATCGCCGTCGGCGACCCGATCAGGCCGAAACCCTGGGTGAACACCCAGTTGAACTCGCGGTCGACGGTATTGAGATTGACTACGACCGTCAGCGGGTCAGGGGTCGTCACATTCTTGATCTCGGCGACAGTCGGGTAGTAGTAACCGATTGAGTCCTTCCCTCCCCAGCGCTCGAGGTTGTATTTGACTGCCGCGGCATTCAGCGGCGTGCCATCGGTGAACTTCACGCCCGGGCGCAGCTTGATGGTCCATGCGGTGCCCGCAGCGTTCGATGTCATCGACTTCGCGAGCTGAGGCACGTACGTCTGGCTGACGGGGTCGTACCGGATGAGCAGATCGAAGACCGCCGCGTACTCACTCATCCCGGTGAGGCCGTCGAGTACGCCCTTGACGGGGTCAAGCCCGCCCGGTGGGTCCTGCGCGTCCTGCGCGATCAGCGTCCCGCCGCTCTTCGGCGTGCCGGTGTCCGGCGTGATGAATCCCGTGGTCGAGAACGACTTCCCGGCCGCAGCCTGCGTCGATGTGGCCTTCGGCGCACCGGGCGAAGACCCGCAGCCGGCGAGTGCGGCGCCGCCAGCTGTGACGAGAACGGCGATCGCAGCGGTGAGTGGCTGCCAGTTCCGAACGCTTCGCAATGGCATGTGGACGTCCTTCCAGTCGGTGATGCGGAGGCGAGTGTCAGATCTTGCTGTGGCGGGGATCCCAGGCCCGGGACACGCGCTGGCCCAGCACATTCAGGACGAAGACCGTGATGAACAGGACTGTGCCGGGAACGAGGACGATGTGCGGGTTCGACTCAAAGACGCCGTTGACGCCCTCGCTGATCATGTTTCCCCAGCTGGGCTGCGGCTCGGCCACGCCGAGCCCGAGGAAGTTCAGTGACGCCTCGGCCACGATGAGAAGTGGCAGGGCAAGCAGCGCAAGGGACAGCAGTGGCTGGACGACTTGAGGAATGACCTCCCGGCGCGCGACCTGCCATCGACTCGCGCCGAGCAGCCGGGACGCGAGGATGTAGTCCCGCTGCGCGACCGCCAGCGTGTTCGCCCTCGCGATCCGGATCGTCGCCGGAATCACCAGGATCGAGAGCGTGACCGCCAGGTTGGTGACGCCGTTGGGCAGCGTGGCCGCGACGACCAGCAGGAGGATCAGCGGGGGAAACGCCAGGCCGACGCTAGTGCCGATCCCGATGAGGCGGTCGGCGGCGCCGCCGAAGTATCCCGCGACCACGCCCAGCAGACCGCCGATGAGGTTACCGATCACGACGGCGAGGATCGCGGCGGTCAGCGACTCCCGGCCGCCCCAGATGACCCGCGAAAGCATGTCCAGGCCCTGCTGGTTGGTCCCGAGCGGATGGCTCGAGAACAGGTCCGGCCGCAGAAAGCCCGGTACCAGCAGGGTCTTGGAGGAGTCCGCGTAGACGCCGAGCGGCAAGACCGGAGCGAGCAGGATGCAGAACGCCAGACTGGCAAGCCAGCCGAGGCACAGCCCGAACATGATGTCCGCTTTGCGGCCCAGCGCTGCCTGCGCGGCGTGCCCGATCGCGAGGTAACCGGCGCAGAGACCGGCGATGACGAGCAGCACCCGCAGCCACGCCGACGAGCGATCGAGCCACATCGTGCCTGCGATGATCACGACCACGGCAGCCGCTGCCTCGAGGAGACTCTGTGCCGCATACCGGGCGCGTGGCGACAGGACTGCGCGGGATCCCGCCGGTGCGCCTGCTGACGGCGGCGCGCCGATGGTGAGCGGACCGGCGGCGTCAGGCATACGCGCCCCTCCGGATCCGCGGGTCCAATACCCTGTAGGTGACGTCGATCAGGGCGTTCGCGACGACGTAGATGACAGCCATCAGTACGACAATCGCGGTCACGACCGGGATATCGCTGCCGCCTGCGGCCGTCACCAGCATCTGGCCGAGGCCGGGGAGGCCGAACAGGGTCTCTACCACCACCGTGCCGCTGATCAGATAGCCGACACTGACCCCGGCGATGGTGATGACCGAGAACAGCGAAGGCCGCAGCGCGCTCTGGATGAGAATGCGCACTGGCCGTTCCCCGGTCGCCCGGGCGGCGAGGACGAAGTCCTCCTTGAGTGTCTGGCTCAGGTCGTTGCGCAGCACCTGGGTGAACAGCGCGGCCTGCGGAAGCGCGAGTGCGAGCGAGGGTAGCAGCGCGTGCGTCAGGTTCTCCGCTGGTCCTCCGGCCCCGGTGAGCGGTGACCAGCCGATTCGCGGAAGCGAGTGGAAACCAACGACGAAAAGCAGGATCAGCAGGAGGCCCGCCAGGAACTCCGGCATCGACAACAGGGCGTAGGAGACCGCGCCGACGCTGCGGTCGACGGCCCGGGCGGGCCGGTAGGCGGCCCAGAGCGCGGCGGGAACCGACAGCACGAGCGCGAAGAACAGCGCGAGCATGCAGAGCTCGAGGCTGATAGGCAGGGCCGAGCCGATCATCGTCGACACCGGCAGCCGCGGCGGCACCAGTGACGTGCCGAGGTGGCCGCGGATGACCAGCTCAAGCCAGTGCCAGTAGCGGCTGAGCACCGGGGCGTCGAGACCGAGGCGGCGGGTCTCGGCGGCGTACTGGGCTGGCGAGTGGTGCGGTCCGAGTATCTCCACCGCCGGATTCCCCGGCAGGCGGCCGGCCAGCAGGAAGGTCACGATACTCGCCAGCACGACGACGACGAGCAGCTCGGCGGCGCGCACCCCGAGCGCGCGCGCGGTCCCCCACCTGAGCCGCCGCGTCATGTTGTCGCCGCGGGCGGGCCGGAGGCGGTCACGGGTACCGGGATCGGGAAGTGACAGGCTAGCTCGTGGCCGTTCCCGACCTTGATGAGCGGCGGTTCCTCGAGCGCACATCGCTCTTCGGCCCGGGGGCACCGGGTCCTGAAGCGGCATCCGCTCGGCGGCGCCAGTGGCGAGGGCACATCTCCGGGCAGCGGTGCTGCTCCGGCAGCCCGGTCGCGGATCCCGGCTGCGACCCGCGGCTCCAGGATCGAGTCCAGCAGCGCCCGGGTATAAGGGTGGCGCGGCGCTCGGTACATCTCGTCGGCCGGCGCGATCTCGCAGATCTTCCCGAGGTACATGACCGCGATCCGATCGCTGACGTTCTTCACGACGGCCAGGTCGTGGCCGATGAACACCATAGTGAGCCCGAAGGTGCGCTTCGCCTCGTGCAGCAGATTGAGGATCTGGCCCTGCATGGAGACATCCAGCGCGGACACGGGTTCGTCGCAGATCAGCAGCGTCGGGTTCAGCACCAGCGAACGGGCGATGCTGACGCGCTGGCACTGGCCGCCGGACAACTCACTGGGGAAGCGGCCAGCTAGTGCCGCATGCCCGAGTCCCACCGCCTCCATCATCTGGAGTGCTGTTTCTCGCCGGCTGGCCTTCGTACCGATCGCCCAGATGCCGAGCGGCTCGGCGATGATGTCGGCCACCTGGCGCCGCGGGTTCAGTGCCGCGATCGGGTCCTGCAGCACGAACTGGATGCGAGGGCGGATCGCCCGCAGCTGCCGCCGGGAGAGCGTAGTCAGCTCGATGCCCTCAAAGCGGACCGATCCGGTTCTCGGTGGCGGCGCCTGAACGATCGCCCTGCCAGTGGTCGACTTGCCGCAGCCAGACTCTCCGACCAGCCCCAGGGTCTCGCCCGCCGCGACCTCGAACGAGACACCGGCGACAGCCTGCAGCCGGCGCTCGCCGGCCGGGAAGTCCACCGAAAGGTCGCGGACTTGGAGCAGCGCGTCAGTCATGACGCGTCCCGGACTCGGCCCGCGGCCGAACCCGACCGGCCGCCGGGCAGGTTCAGCGGATGCCAGCAGGCAACGTGGTGATCGGGATTGTGTGCGAGTGACAACAGCGGCGGCGATTCTGCGCGGCAGCGGTCCTGCGCGCTGGCGCAGCGCGGCGCGAAAGCGCAGCCGGCCTGCAGGTTCGCGAGCGACGGCGGCTGGCCGGGCACGACGGCGATGCGCGCGTGTGGCGGCGCGGAGATCCGCGGGATCGACTGGAACAGCGCCTCGGTGTACGGCATGTGGCGCCCGCTGAACAGCGCTCCGGCGGGAGCGCGCTCGACGATGCGCCCCGCGTACATCACCGCGACGTCGTCACTCTGCGCGGCGATGACGCCGAGGTCGTGGCTGACCAGGAGCATCGCCAGCGAGCGATCGCGTGCCTGCTCGGCGAGCAGGCTGAGAATCTGCTTCTGCACGGTCACGTCGACGGCGGTCGTCGGCTCGTCGGCGATTAGCAGGCTCGGCCTGCAGGCGAGAGCGATCGCCAGCATGACCCGCTGCCGGGTGCCGCCGGAGAGCTCATGCGGGTACTGCCGGAGCCGTCGCTCCGGCTCCGGGATGTTCAGCGCTTCGAGCAGAGCCCGCGCGCGACGCCGGGTTTCGCGCCGGGGAAGGCGCAGATGGCGCCGCATCGGCGCGGTCACCTGCGCGCCGACGGTGCGGACCGGGTTGAGCGATGTCATCGGATCCTGGAACACCATCCCGATCTCGGCACCCCAGATGTCGCGGAGCTCGCGCTCGCCGAGCTGGACGAGGTCGCGCCCGTTGAACAGGACCTGGCCGGAACGGCGGACCCCGGTGCGCGGGAGCAGGCCCATGACCGAACGGGCTAGTACGGTCTTCCCGCTGCCGGATTCCCCGACGAGGCCGAGCGTCCGCCCGCGATGCAGCTCGAACGAGACTCCGTCGACCGCCCTCACTACGCCGGACGCGGTCACGAACTCGGTGCGCAGGTCGGTGACCGCCAGGCCGCCGAGCTCGGGGGATTCCGCCGGACTAGAGCTCATCGGGTCAGCACCGTCCGTCCATCAGGACGCGATGTCGTCAGGCTCCCCAGGGGCCTGCGGCTCGTGGCGCTGCCGCAGCTGGTCATCACTGGCCCCCTTGTTTGTCGGCCCGCGGCAAAGATATCGACGGCGTCATCGTTACGTCAACAGTTGTTGCGATAGTGTTACTGCGACGATAGTCGCGATTACTGAACGGCTGGCCGCAAAATAGCTGAGCGGGGGCGCATGGCCTGCAGGCACTCGGACAAGCAATAATCCGTGCCATGAGCGAGCGCAGTGAGCGAGCTACCGGTAGCGGCACGGCACTGCCGCGGCCCAGGCGGACCGCGACATCCCCGAACGGCGGCACGCAACTGCGGCCTGGTGGCCGGAGCGAGCGGATCCGGAAGGCAGTCTCCAACGCCGTACGCGAGTACTTCCGCGAAGGCGAGATCAACTTCAGCGTCCGCGACGTTGCGGAGCGGGCGGGCGTGCACCGCACGACCGTCTACCGCCGCTGGCCGACCCGCGCGGATCTAGTCGCCGAGGCACTGCGCGATCACACCGCCCAGTTGAAGGTGCCGGACACGGGTGCATGGCACACCGACCTGGAGCAGCTGATGACCGAGCTCGCGAGCTTCTTCGCCGACCCGGTCGAGGTGGGCATGAACCTGTCGCTGGCGGTCGGCAACGACACACAGTCCAACGCGGTTACCCGCCGCCACTGGGGTCCGGTCATCGACTCAATCCGGCAGCCAATCCTCCGCGCCATCGAGCGCGGCGAGATAGATCCGTCCATTGATCCCGACGCGGTCCTCGAACTCATGATGAGCCCGCTGGTCATCCAGACGGTGCTGTTGCACCGGCGCCCGCGCAAGCAAGCGCTGAAGCCCATGATCGAGGTCTTGCAGCGGCTGACTGCCACCGTGCCGAATCCAGTCCAGCCGCAATCTCTCGCGCCGGGCGTCGCCACCGCGAACGCCGCGCCGGCCCCGCTGCTCCCGGCATCACCCGCCGTGCCCTGACGCTGAGCCGCTCCTCGGCGACAACCTCCCGGTACCGAAACCTGATTCACCTTGACGCTGGCACCACTGCCCTCCTCATGATGATGATTGCCATGATCAGGGCTGAAGTCTTGACAGATCGTTCTGTTTCAGTTTGACTGCCGGCATGAACGGTTTCGCTCACAAGCGGGACCAATCTGGTAGCTGAAGGTGGCCCTCGCGTCCCCGGAGCATCGTGGCTCACGGTAGCTGCCGCTTGTCCTCTCCTCACCCTTGTCCCAGGCGAACGCTTATTCGGTCAGACCCAACCTAAAGCGCACGGGAGGCACGGCTCATGTCGAGTGATTCTGCGGCCCAGATCGCGAGCACGGAGGCCGCCAGCGGCTCACTCCGGCGTAACGCGATCGGAATGTTCGGCGCCATGATTCTCGGCGTCGTGATCATGGCGCCGTCACTGGCGATCTTCACCAACTGGGGGTTCATGGTCCCGCATGTGGGCCGCGCGACTTCCATCATCTTCGTCATCAGCATGGTCATGGCGTTGCCCACCGCCTATAGCTACTCGGTGCTCAGCGGCCGGATGCCAGCGGCTGGCAGCGCCTATAAGTGGACGTCGCATCTGATCAACCCGAAGCTCGGCATCTTCATCGGGCTCTGCGCAGCCCTTTATTATGCCGTCATCATTCCGTACGACATGCCGGCGATCGGGTTGCTCGGCAATGATCTGGTGCGGTCAACTTCACCGGTGGTTTTCGGCATCTTCTTGTTCGGTTCGCTGGCCCTGGCGCTGCCGATCGTGTTCCGCGGCATCTCGGTCAGCATCGAGACCTCATACATTCTGGTCGGTCTGGAGATCCTGATCCTGACGGTGATCGCCGTGGTCTGCTGGTTCTCAGCCACTGGTCACCAGGCGTCGTTCGCGCCGTTCAACCCGGCCCACATTCCGAGTGTGTCCGCGCTGGTTCCGGCGCTGGTACTCGGCGTGCTGTCATTTACCGGCTTCGACGCTATTTCCACCGTGGCCGAGGAGACCCGCACTCCGCGCAAACTGATCCCGCGCGCCACGATCCTGGCTACCGTCCTGGTGGGCGTTTTCTGGATCGTCATGTCGCTGATCCTCAGCAACGCGCTGCCACCCAGCGCCTACGACGCCGTGATAGCCAAGGGCGGCTTCCCGCTGGCGGCGGCCGCCAGTTCCGCGTTCGGCACTGCTGGCCGCGACATCATTGACATCATGGGCCTGGAGGCGAGCTTCGGGCTACTGATCGCGGCTGCAGTGGGGTCAACCCGGATCTTGTTCGCGATGGGACGCGACGGCGTGCTCGACCGGCGCCTGGGTCAGGTACACCCGCGATTCAAGGTCCCGTGGCACGCGATCGCGGTCCTGATTGGCTTCGCGGTCATCGCCGACATCCTGGTGAGCTTCTTCGAGGGCATGAACTACGGCGTGGCCCTGTGGCTCTCCAACATGATCGTTTTCTTCGCCCTGGTGACGTACCTGGCGATCAACTTCTGTAACCCGATCTACTTCCGCAAGTACGCGCGAACCGAATTCAACTGGTTCCGCAACGCGGTCGTCCCTGCGTTCGGCGTCATCATCACTGTGTACTTCTTCTACAAGGGCTTCTTCCAGGGGCTGTGGGACAATGGCTTCAAGAATGGAAGGCTCGTCGTGCTCGTCGCGGTGATCGTCCTCGCACTGGCGGCCGTCGCAGGGGTGCTGATCGGGCGCAGACGCGAAGCGGCGCAGGCAGCCGCGGCCTATGTGCCCGAGGACGAAGGAGCCGAACCAGCCGCCGAGCCGGCCGCATAGCGCCCGATGCCGAACTACGTCATCCGCCCGCCGTCCAACATCGAGGAATACGGTCAGCTCGCCGACGTCTTCCAGGCGGTATTCGCGCTGCGCGACCGGGCCAATCCGCCGGCTTGGCTTATGGAAGACACCACTAAGGTCGGCGGCCTGACCCTGGGCCTTTGGGAAGGCGACAAGGGAGTCGGGTTCAGCTACGCCTTCGCCGGGCTCGACTCCGCCGGACCCTACCTATATTCCAGCGGGCTCGGGGTGCTCCCCGAGCACCGGTCCCGCGGTCAGGCCTTCGAGATGAAGGTCGCGCAGCGAATCTTCGCTCTTGAGCTTGGTTATCACCGGATCAAGTGGACCTACAGCGCGCTGCGCTCGGTGAACGCCCACCTCTACGTCACTAGGCTCGGCGGGATCGGCTCGCAGTACGTGTTCGACACGCGAGGATCCTTCGATAGCGACTGGGTCACCGAAGGCGGAGTACCGCTGGATGAGTTCGTCGTCGAATGGGAGCTTGACAGCGAACGGGTCCGCTCTCGCGTTGGCGGCGCGGGACCCCAGCCGGCGGCCGCAGCCTACTGCATTTCGCGCTGCAGCGGTTCGGGCCCGGACCGGGTACTTGACGAAATCGACACCGAGCCAGCCGCCGATCAGGTGATGTGCGAGGTGCCGGCCGATTTCCAGTATCTGGTCGACAACGCCCTGGACCTGGCGCTCGACTGGCGGAACAAGACCAGGCCCGCCTTCGCCAGGCTAATGGAGCAAGGATTCGCGCTGACCGAGTGCTTCTATGACCGCGAGCACGGCCCGCGTTACCTATTCGAGCGCAGCACGGAGGGAACAGCCAGCTAATGGCCATGGCTGACCTAATGGCCCGGCCCGCGCCGGGCGCCGCCACAGTGGCGGCTCACGCTGTCAGCATCAGAAAGCAGATCATCCAAGTGGTCGCGGGCGTCGGGGAAGGCTACCTGCTGCAAGGCCTCGGCGCGGCCGACATCCTGGCCACCTTGTATTTCTCCGAAATGCGCCTGGACCCAAACCGGCCGGGCGACCCGGACCAGGACCGCTGCCTGCTCTGTACCGCGCACAACTCAGTTGCGATGTACTCGACACTCGCGCTTCGCGGCTTCTTCCCGGTCGCTGACCTGGACCGGTACGGCCAGGATGGCAGCACGCTCGAGATCATCTCCTCCGAGCTGGTACCCGGCGTCGAAGGCACCTTCGGCTCGCTGGGCCAGGGGCTATCGGTCGCGGTCGGGATGGCGCTGAGCAACCGGCGCCGGGGCAACGGCTGGCGGGTCTACGCGGTGCTCGGTGACGGCGAGATGCAGGAAGGCCAGACCTGGGAGGCCGCCATGGCCGCCAGCGCCTACCGGCTGGACAACCTGTCCCTGATCGTCGACCTGAACGGCATGCAGGTCGAAGGCGCGACCAGCAGCGTCCTGCCGATGGGCCCGGTCGCGGCGAAGTGGCACGCGTTCGGCTGGTCAGTGCAGGAAGTCGACGGCCACGATGTTGCCGCGCTGCTCGGCGCGCTCGAGACCGCTAGGTCGACTGGCGGCCAGCCATCGGCGATCATCGCGTCCACCTCCCCGGGCTACCCCATTTCGTTCCTGCGAGGCCATTTGGATCACTACGCGAAGCTCTCGCCCGAACAGGCGGCAATGGCTCTGGCCGAACTCGACGAGAGCGGCCGATGAGCGCCACCGTCTGGCCCACCGACACGCCGACCGAACTGAAGGCCTATGGCAGGGCCCTGGTTGATCTGGCCCGGGCCCGGCCCGAGGTGGTGTGCATCGGCGCTGACCTGACCGGCCCGACTGAGACCGATCTCTTTCGGGATGAGCTCCCAGGCCAGTTCTTCAATATCGGAATGGCGGAAGCGAACGCGGTCGGGATAGCGGCTGGAATGGCCCGCAGTGGTGACCTGCCTTTTGTCCATACGTTCAGCGTTTTCGCGAGTCGCCGCGCCTACGATCAGATCGCCATGCAAATCGCCTATCCACGGCTGAATGTGAAGCTGATCGGTTTCATGCCCGGCCTCACTACTCCAGGCGGCGTTACGCACCAGGCGATCGAGGACCTGGCTTTGATGCGGGCGCTGCCCAACCTGACCGTGGTGGAGCCAGCCGACGCTACCCAGATCCGCGCCGCCGTCGCCGCCATCGCCGACTACGACGGCCCGGTCTACCTGCGTCTGAAGCGCGGCGAGGTGCCAGTGCTGCCGGCTGCGCCCGACCGCCCTTTCCGGATCGGCGCAGTCGAAGTCCTGCGGGACGGCGCCGACGCCGTGATCTTCGCTTGCGGCCTGATGGTGACGCTCGCGCTCGCGGCTGCTGAGCAGCTTGACGGCGAGGGGAAAAGGATCGCCGTCGTCAACGTTCATACCCTGAAGCCGCTGGACGGCGAGGCTGTCTGCCGGATCGCGGCCCGCACCGGTGCGGTCGTGACCGCCGAGAACCACTCGATCATCGGCGGGCTCGGGTCCGCCGTCGCGCAGGCACTCCTCGGTGGCGGGGTGAGCTGCCGCAGCGCCCAGGTCGGGATCGCCGACACCTTCGCCGAGGGAGCATCGCCCGGCTACCTGTTCGCCAAATACGGGCTGAACACCGAAGCGATCGTCGCCGCGTGCCGGCGGCTGGGGGTTTAGGTGCCCGACGGGGCAGGTGTCGTGCGGGCGGCGGTCTGGCGTGGTCCCGGGCAGCTAGTGGTGCAGGACTGGCCGCTGCCGCAGATGCACGCCGACGAGGTCCTGGTGCAGGTGTCGTGCTGCGGAGTGTGCGGCAGCGACCTGCACATTGTCGACGGCGGCATGCCAGAGTTCGTGCCGCCGCGGGTGCTCGGGCACGAGCCGCTCGGCATCATTCAAGAGGTCGGCAGCGCGGTGACCGGATTCCGTCCCGGCGACGAAGTTTCCTGGGAGCCGAGCCTGCCCTGCCGGGCGTGTTTTTACTGCCACGAGGGGGAGGACGGGCTCTGCGAGCAGCGGGAGCCCATTCTCGGAGGCTTCGCCGAACGGACGGTGGTGCCGCAGCGGGCGCTGTATCACGTCCCGCCCGGATTGCCGGACCGGGCCGGGGTGCTGGCTGAGCCGTTGTCCTGCGCGCTGTACGCGCACGATCGCGGCCGGCTCAAAGTCGGCGACCAGGTGGCGGTAGTCGGGGCCGGGACGATCGGGCTGCTGCTGGTGATGCTCGCCCGCCGCGCCGGGGCCAGCCTGGTCGTGGTCTCCGAGCCTAACCCGCGCAAGCGCGAACTTGCCCTGCAGGTCGGGGCCGATGTCGCGGTGGACCCGAGCACGGAGCGCGCGGCCGGGCGGATCCGCCAGCTCTGCGGCGGCCGGGGAGCCGACGTCGCGTTCGAGGCCGTGGGCACGACAGCAACCTGCCTGGACACGCTGGCGGCGGTGCGGTCCGGCGGAACGGCCGTCCTGGTGGGCATCAGCTCGCCGACCGCGGAGGCCCCGGTGCCGCTTTTCGACGTGCTGCGGCGCGACCTCACTATCGAGGCGGTATGGCTGCGCAGATTTACTTTCCAGCGGGCTGTCGCCTTGCTTCCGCACCTGCCCGTTGACCGTTTGCTCAGCCATTCTGTTTCGCTCGCGCGCATTCCGGAGGGGTTTGAATTGCTTCGTTCAGGAAAGGCGGTCAAGGTGGTGGTCGAGCCGTGAGCCTGGATTCGGTCGACACGCCTGCTCTCCTAGTGGACGATTCCCGGCTAGATGACAATGTCCGGGTGATGGCGCAACTGTGCCGGCAGCACGGCAAAAGGCTGCGGCCGCATGTCAAGACGCATAAGACGCTCGAGATCGCGCGACGTCAGCGGGACAACGGCGCCGTCGGCCTGACCGTCGCGAAGCTGGGCGAAGCCGAGGTTTACGCGGCCGCGGGTTTCGACGATTTGCTGGTTTGCTATCCGATCGTCGGCAGGATTAAGCTGGCCCGGCTCGCGGCCCTGGCCCAGCGCGTGACGGCCAGCACCGTCGTCGACAACGCTGGCGCGGCCCGCGACCTGTCGGATGCAATGACCGGCGCCGGCGTCCGGATGGACGTGCTACTCAAGCTCGATGTCGGCATGCACCGCGTCGGGGTCACAGCTGATGACGTTGAGCAGCTAGCCATCGCCGTTGCCGAACTGCCGGGACTGCGGCTGCGCGGGGTCTGCATCCACGAGGGCAGCGTCTACGGCGAAGCGGACCCGGCCCGCCGCCGCGCCATCGGGCGCGACCAGGTTCAGCGGCTCGTCGCGACGGCCGGGCAGTTGCGCGACCGCGGACTGCCGATCGACTGGGTGAGCTGCGGCTCCACGCCGTCAGTCGCCGACGTCATCGACATTGACGGCCTGACCGAGGTCAGGCCGGGCAACTACGTTTTCTACGACGCCATGCAGGTAGCCCTGGGCGTGATCGAGCCGGAACGATGTGCGCTGTCGGTGCTCACTACGGTGGTCAGCCGCGGTGGTGCCGATCACGCGGTTGTCGACGCCGGGGCCAAGACGCTCAGCCTGGACCGGGGCGCACACGGGCTTGGCCTGCTGTCCGATTACGGCCAGATCATCGGCCGCAGCGAGGTGCGGCTCGCAAGCTTGTCGGAGGAGCATGGCTGGCTGAAGCTCGGCGAGCAGGTACCGCTGCCGGTCGGCGAACGCCTGCGCGTGCTGCCCAACCACGCGTGCGCCGTCGTCAATAACTTCGACAAGATGATCATCGTCCGCGACGGCGAACCCGTGGGGGAGTGGCACATCGTAGCCCGGGGCCAGGTCACGTGAGCGAGCGGCACGAATTCATTCTGGGGCCATTCGACGGCGAGCTCGCCGCGCGGGTGGCCGAAGCGCGCGGCAATCTGAGCGGCGCTGATCAGCTGATTCTCGCCTACCTGACCGACAACCTGGACGGCCTGGCCTTCCATACCGCAGAATCGCTCAGCGCGAAGGCCGGAGTCAGCCGGGCCGCTGTCGTTCGGTTCGCGAGAAAACTTGGATACACGGGATTCACCGAGTTCCGGACCGCCGCCAGGGACGCGATAATGGCGTCGCAGGAGTCGCCGCTAGCCCGGTTCTCGCACTCCGACCCAGGCTCCCTAGTGGAGCGAAAGGCCCTGCAGGACACAAGAAACATCCTGGCGGCAGCCGGCCTGGTGCGCGAGGCGCTGATCCCGGCAGCGCAAGCGGTCGCCAATGGGCGGCGCGTGCTGATAATTGGCTCGCGCATGTCCTACGGCCTCGCCGCTCACCTGCACCGGCTGCTGAATGAGATCAGGGATGGTGTCACGCTCATTGATCCAGGCTTTCCTGACCAGGTCGTCGGAGTCGGCAGCCGCGACCTCGTGATCGCGTTCCTGTTCCGTCGCTACTCGCGCCTGACCGTCGACTTGCTCGCGGACGTCGCAAGCTCAGGCGCGCCCGTCGTGCTGATCACTGACGGGCGCGGACACTCCTGGGCCGCCCAGGCCGAGCATGTACTGGTAGCGCCCGTAGACGGCCCCGCACTGTACGACAGCATGGTGGCGCCGATGTGGATCCTTGAGTCGCTCGCCGCCGAGGTAGCCGCGGTGCGACCTGGGCAAAGCCGAGCCCGGCTGGAAGCGGTCGAGCGCTTCACCAAGGACCATCGCCTGCTCTCCTGAGCCGAGGCCAACCACAGGGAGGGCAACCTATGCCAGAAACCGAAGCCGGCGACGCTCGCGACCAGCAGCCATCCGGGCGGTGGTCCTTGCGTCGGCAGTGGCGCCCGGATGCCGGTGGCGGCGCGGGCCGGTGGCGTCCGCAGCTCGACCCGGGTACCGGGCAGCCGTTCACCGAGGTACTCGATCTGAACGCGGCTGAGACGGCCGCGCGGCTAGAGCAGATCCGGGCCAGCTATCACCCCGACCGGCTCCCGCCGGTAGCCGAGCGTGCCCAGCTGCTCCTGGCGATGGCGGCGCTGGTCGAGGCCCACGCTGGCGACCTAGGTGAGCTGGATGCGCTGTGCACAGGCAAACTCCGTGCTCAGGCGACGGGCACGGCCCACGCGGGCGCGGCGATCCTGCGGTACTACGCGGGTCTGCTCGAAGCCGACACCTACTCGGCGGAAGTACCGGCCGATCAGCCGGGCGCCCGCCAGTTCGTCGACCGCCTGCCAGTGGGCTTGACCGCGTGCATCCTGCCGTGGAACTTCCCGCTGTCGCAGGGCTGCGCCCGGCTCGCGATGCTGTTCGCGGCCGGCAGCGCGGGCGTGTTCAAAGGATCAGAACTCGCCCAGCCGCCGCTGCTGGCTCTGGCCGAACTCGCCGGCGAAGCGGGCCTGCCGCCATGGGCATTCTCGGTCGTGACGGGCGGACCCGAGATCGGGCAGGTGCTCACCGAGTCCCCGCTGGTCGACGCGATCTGCTTCACCGGCGGGATCAGCACCGGCATCGCGGTCGCCCAGGCAGCCGCCCGCAGCCTGAAGCGGGTCATTCTCGAACTCGGCGGAAAGACGCCGTTCATCATCTTCGCCGACGCCGATCTTGACGGCGCCATGGACGTAGCGCTCAGCGCCGGCTTCGGTTTCCAGGGGCAGGCGTGCAACGCTGGGTCGCTGCTGCTCGTGGACGAAGCAATCTACCCGGACTTCGTGGCGAGGTTTTCCGGGCGGGCAGCGGACCTGACGATCGGTCACCAGCTAGGCGCGGACACCGAGATAGGGCCGATGATCTCTGCGGCACAGCGGACCCGGGTCGGATTGCTGGTCGACGCCGCCCTGACGAGCGGTGCCCGACTGCGCGCCGGCGGCTCGCCGGCTAGGGCCGACGGCGACGGATTCTATTATCAGCCGACGGTGCTCAGCGACGTTCCCGTCGACACTCCACTGGCGACCGAGGAAGTGTTCGGGCCGGTAGTGAACCTTCGGTCGTTTGCCACCGAGGACGAGGTCATCAGCTGCGTGAATGACAGCCCCTACGGGCTCGCGGCCACCGTGTGGACCAGCAGCGCGAAGCGGGTCGACCGGATGCGCGCGACGTTGCGCACCGGTCAGCTATACGTGAATACGCACGGGCAGGTGCCGCGCAACACGCCGTGGGGCGGCTTCCGGCTGAGCGGCGTCGGCCGGCTGTACGGGCGTGATGGCTTGTTCGCCTTCACCGAGGCCCGGCAGACGTACGAACTCGGATTCGGTTGATGCGAACTGATTTCTACCCGGGGCTCGCGCTGCACAGCCAGGTGGAGATCCTGGTTGACCCATGGGGCATTCCCCATATCTATGCCGAAGATAACGAAGACGCCTTCTTCGCTCAGGGATTCAACGCGGCCAGGGACCGGCTGTGGCAACTCGATTTGTGGCGGCGCCAGGGGCTCGGCTTGTTGTCCGAGGCACTCGGCGCGGCCTACCTGGCGCGGGATCGGGCCGCCCGGTTGTTTCTCTACCGCGGTCCGATGGAGCAAGAGTGGGCCGCGTACGGCTGCGACCTGAAGTCCGTGCTCGCGCCCTTTGTCGCCGGCATCAACGCCTTCATCAAGTTGACCGAGGACAAGCCTGAGTTGCTGCCAGCCGAGTTCAGCGCGCTCGGCTACCCGCCGGCCCGCTGGCAGCCCGAGGACGTCCTGCGAATCCGGGCTCACGGTCGTTACCGCAATGCAGCCAGTGAAGTGCAGCGCGCCATCGTCATGCACGCGCTGGGACCCGAGGCGGACACCGGTCGGATCCGGCTTGAGCCCGACACCGAACTCACCGTGGCGGACGGGTTGGACCTGTCGCTGATCACGCCTGACATTTTGCGCGACTACCAGCTCGCCACCAGCCCGGTGGACTTCGCGCCAGCCGACCCTCAGCCGGCGGCTGGAGGCAGCAATAACTGGGTGATCTCGGGTGCCCGAACCGCAACGGGGCGTCCGATCCTGGCCAGTGACCCGCATCGGACGCTCAGCGTGCCGTCGCTTCGCTACCTGGTGCACGTCAGCGGACCAGGCTTCGATGTCATCGGCGGTGGCGAGCCAATCATTCCCGGGATCTCCCTTGGCCATAACGGCCAGGTTGCTTTCGGCCTCACAATCTTTCCGGTCGATCAGGAAGACCTCTACGTTTACCAAACCGGCCCAGGTAACAGCCATAGTTACCGCTACGGCCCTGGCTGGGAGCCCATGGAAATCGTGCGCGAAGTCATCACCGTGCGGGGGGCAGAACCAGTCACCGTCGAACTGAGGTTTACCCGGCACGGGCCGGTCATCCACGAAGATGCCGAGCGGGAGACGGCTTTCGCTGTCCGGGCGGCCTGGCTCGAGACCGGCATGGCGCCGTATCTGGCAAGCATTGCCTTGATGTTCGCGCGCGACTGGCCGTCCTTTCGAGCCGCGGCCGAGCATTGGAAATCACCAGGCGAGAACCTGATATACGCCGACACCGGGAACAACATCGCCTGGCAGCCGGCGGCCCTCATTCCGGTGCGGCCGAACTGGAACGGCCTGCTGCCGGTGCCGGGAGATGGGCGCTATGAGTGGGCAGGCTTCGTGACGGCCCTGGACCTTCCGGCTGAACTGAACCCGCCGCGCGGGTGGATCGCGACGGCCAACCAGCGCAACCTCGACGCCAGTCAGGTCGAGGGAGTCCAGGTCAGCTTCGAATGGGAGCCTCCTTTTCGGTTCCAGCGCATCTGCGAAGTGCTCGACTCGGCGAAAGCGGCAACCGTGTCGGACTCGGCAAATCTGCAGAACGACTACGTGTCGCTGCCGGCCAGGCCGCTCTGTGCCATGCTCAGCGAGCTAAGCTGCGTCGACGCTCAGGCGGCCATGGCCGTCAGCCTGCTGACCAGCTGGGATCAGGTGGCTGACCCTGGGTCCGCTGCGGCTGCATTGTTTGAGCTCTGGTTGCGGTCACATCTTCGCCCCGCCCTGCTCGCGAATGTCCTAGTCTCCGACTCGCCATCCAATGGCCTAACCAACGCGCTTGAGCTCCTGGCGAACCGAGCCAACTGCACCGGTGACGCGCGCATCGACCTGGCCCTGATCGAGCGGGCCAGGAAATCCCCCGTGGGCGAAACCGACGTCGCGGCCATCCTTGAGCAGACCCTCGCCGCCGCGATGCGCAACCTCGAAGAACTGCTCGGCCCCGATCCGGCCACCTGGACATGGGGCGCCCTGCATGTGGCAGACCTTGCCCACCCGCTATCGCGGGCCGGCAGCCTGACCGAGGCCGACCCGCTGACCCGGCTTGGCCCGCAACCCAGAGGCGGCTCAGGTGACACGGTAGGCGCCGCACCCTATGGCGTGGGAAGCTTCACCCAGAACTCCGGAGCCAGCCTGCGCCTGGTACTCGACGTCGGCGCCTGGGATAACTCGGTCGCCATGAACTCGCCAGGTCAGTCCGGAGACCCGGCCAGCCCACACTACGCCGACCTGTACCAGGCCTGGGCGCGCGGCGAGAACGTGCCGCTGCTGTATACCCGCGAGCGCATCGAGGCCGTAGCCGAGCATCGCGTGATCCTGCAGCCCTTGCGGGCGCGCTAACCGAGGCGCTGATACCGGCATCCCTAGTTGACTGTTACGCTGCGGCCGGTCTTGCCGCCTCGCCTCCATCCGAAGCAGTCCCCAGGCCAGCGCCGCAAGCATTGCCGTCCTGCTTGGAGCGGCATCCATGTTGGCTCCCTGCGATCTTGCGGTCACGCCATGCCGACCAGCCGCCGCCCGGTCTGCGCACTCCAATGATGCGCCTGAAGAGCCCGGGCGCTATCCATCGGATACCAGCCCTCAGTTGATGCTGGGCAGCGGGATCAGCGCGATGTGGTGCTCGAACCTGGTGAAGTCCCCGATGTTGATGGTCACCAGCGCGTTGATGCCGTGCACCAGCATGGTCGCGACGATGTTGGCGTCATGTACCTGCTTGCCGCTGCAGGGAATCTCATCTAGAAGTCCCAGCAAACGATCAGCGACCTTGGTGTCCTCGCTAAGCAGGCTCGTCCGGGTGCGGATCGCCCGGACATTCGCCAGCGCGTCGGCCTGCTTCAGACCGAGTCCGTTCCTGTCGGCAGGTCGTGTCGCAACAGCGAGGTACTCGCGCATGATCTGCCCGCTGGCGTACAGCGTCGTGCCGTGAGCTGCCCACCCGTTCAGGATGAGCATCGCGTGACGGTTCTCGGCCCTGCCATGATCCGTCGCGGCCAGGAACACGTTCGTGTCCAGCATTGCGCGGCTCGGAATCGCCGCTTCGCTAGCGGCCATCGTCACCATAGATCTCCTCGCGTGACCAGGTCGATGGCCCGGCGCTGTCTACCGTGGTCAGCTCCAGCGGCGGTAGAGAGGCGGAACTCGGCATGGGCTCCGCCGCGGCCGCCTTCAGAATGTCCAGAAGCTCCTGCTGAAGCGATCGCCCGTGCCTGCGGGCGCGCTCGCGCAAAGCAGCAGCGATGGGGCCAGGAACGTTGCGAACGTTGAAAGCGACCATAGGATAATGGTAGCACTACTAGTAGCATTCGAGTCATGACTGTTCGGGCCTGACGGCAACCGTGACGGCAACGCCTGCGCTAGGGGTTGACCGGCCAACGGCGGCGATCAAGGCTGCCGTCATGACCAGTCGCATCTCGCACACGTCTTTTGACGCCATGGACGCTTACGCACAGTCGGTCTTCTGGTCCTTGGTGCTGGACTTCACCGAAGATCCCGACGACCCGAACGAGCCCGGTCACGAGGAATGCCTGATCACCTCACGGGACCGGGGCCAGCTTCTGCTCTTCATCACCGTGCCAGACGGCAAGACCGTCAAGAACCGGGTCCACCTGGACCTCAGGCCGGCGGACCGCACTCGCGAGCAGGAAGCCGAGCGGATCATTGCGCTCGGCGCGACGCAACTGGGCGATCACCGCCGGCCAGACGGCAGTGGCTGGATCACGCTCGCCGATCCCGAAGGCAATGAGTTTTGCATCTTGTCCAGGGAACCTGCCCGCTCCGGAGCTACCACCTAACCTCGCACCAGCCGTTGTACCAGGCGTCCTCCGCGGACCGGCTCGCCGGATCGGGTGAATCGACCGTGGTGGTGCGGTGGCCGATTCGCCGGGCGAGCCGATCATCCAGCCCCGGACAAGCTCCCGGGTGCGCCTTCTAGTTCATGTCAGGGCGTTTGATGCCGGTTTGGAGAGCGTCGCGGATGGTCCGGGCCACACTCTGGTAGGCAGTCACCTGCTCTGGAACAGCTCGCGTGATCATGACTGGCTTGCCGCGGTCTGCATCCCGAGCAGCGGTGGCGCTGAAGGGAATGCTGGCAAGTTTAGGAATGCGGGTCCAGATGGCGTCTTGGTCGGGAGCCGCGGCGAAGAGGGCCGTGAGGTCACAGCAGCTCGGGCAGATCTGGCCTGCCATGTTCTCAATGCCGCCGAGGATCACGGCTCTGCCCCGCTCCAGCTCGTGCAGTAGCCGGTGGGCGTCACGGTGGGCGACCAGCTGGGGTGTGACGACGAGGAGCGCGAAGGTCGTCCGGTTTCCAAGGGCAAATACCAGCTGCTGGATATCGGCCGTGCCCGGCGGGAGATCCACAACCAGGCAGTCGACGGCTTCCCATGTGGTGCTCGAGATCAGGCGATGGACCAGCAGTTCGGCCAGCGGCGCCTGGATGCCGAGCCCTTGGCCCTCGCCGATCAGCAAGGCTGCGGAGGCGATCTGCACACCATGCCGCTCGGCGGCCTGCAGCCGCGAGGCTCCGGCTCCCGGCACCGCAGACAAGGTGACGTGTGCCGCAGCTTCGCGGCGCCGCAGGCCCATCATGTGAGCGGCATCGGGGCCGTACAGGTCCGCGTCGACCAGGCCGACGCGCACATCGAGGGCAGTGAGAGCCAATGCGATGTTGACCGCCGCCGTGGTCTTACCGACACCGCCCTTGCCACTGGTTACGGCGATGACAGCGACCTGATCTGCGCTCACGGCCATGACGACTCCAGCGGGGTCTCTCGATCACTCAAGCACCCTACGCGGCTGGCTGGCGGTTCCGTGACTTCCCGCAACCTACGCTGGAGCGCATGACGCTCCCCTCTGGCATCCCCATCAACGAGCTCGATCCCGGTATCCGCCCCCAAGACGACCTGTTCCGGCATGTCAACGGCCTGTGGCTGACGCGGACCGAGATCCCAGCGGACCGTGCCCGCTATGGCACGTTCCAGATTTTGGCCGAAGAGGCTGAGAACGCAGTGCGCGAAATCGTGGAACAGGTCGTGTCGGCACCAGCGGGCAGTGAGGAGCGCAAGTTCGGCGACCTGTATGCCAGTTTCATGGACGCGGACCGAGCGGAGCTGCTCGGCTCGCAGCCCATCAGCGATACGCTCGCGGCGGCTCGAGCGGTCAGCTCTATTCCTGAGCTGCTGGAGACGCTCGGACGGCTAGAGCGGCTGGGAGTCGGGCGGCTGTACCGGCTCTTTGTCGAGCCTGACCCCGGCAACCCGCAGCGTTACGTAGTGTTCTTCGAGCAGGGTGCGATCTCGCTGCCGGATGAGAGCTACTACCGGGAGCAGCGGTTTGCCCGCGTCCGCGACGCGTTCGTCGGTCATGTGCAGCGCATGTTCGAGCTGGCCGGGTTGCCGGACGCCGGCCGGGCAGCAGGCCGAGTGCTCGGCCTGGAAACGGCGGTGGCTGGGCACCACTGGGACAACGTCGCGAGCCGCGATGAGGAGAAGACTTACAACCTCCTCACTTGGGCCGGCGCCTTGTCTGTCGGGCCGGACCTGCGCGGGTGGCTGGCGGCCCTCGACCCGCCCGCCGGCGCCTTCGACGAGGTCGTGCTCCGCCAGCCGAGCTTCAGCTCCGGGCTGGCCTCGTTGCTCACCGACGAGCACGTCCCGGCGTGGCGGGACTGGCTGTGCTGGCAGGTCATCCATTGCGCCGCCGGGTACCTGTCCGAAGCGTTCGTCAGCGAGGATTTCGACTTCTACGGCCGTACCCTGAGCGGTATCCCCCAGCTGCGTGAGCGCTGGAAGCGGGGTGTCTCGCTGGTCGAGGGGGCGATGGGGGAGGCCGTCGGGCGAGCCTACGTTGCCCGGCACTTCCCACCCGGGGCCCGGGAGCGGATGGAAGTCCTGGTGGCGAACCTCGTCGAGGCGTACCGCCAGAGCATCGGCGACCTCGACTGGATGGGTGCAGACACCCGCCGGCGGGCCGTGGAGAAGCTCGGGAAGTTCATGCCGAAGATCGGCTACCCGGTGCGCTGGCGGGACTACTCCGACCTCCGTATCGACCCAGCGGGTCTCATGGCCAGCGTGCGGGCCGCTCATGCTTTCGAGTTTGACCGGCAGCTGAACAAGATCGGCAAGCCGATCGACCGCGACGAGTGGTGGATGACGCCCCAGACAGTCGACGCCTACAACAGTCCCGGCTTGAACGAGATCGTGTTCCCGGCTGCGATCTTGCAGGATCCGTTCTTCGATCCCGGCCGCGACGATGCGGCGAACTACGGGGCGATCGGCGCGGTCATCGGTCATGAGATCGGCCACGGCTTCGATGACCAGGGTTCGAAGTACGACGGTGACGGCAGGCTCACCGACTGGTGGACCGCGGCGGACCGGCAAGCGTTCGAAGCGCGGACCCGGTCGCTGATCGAGCAGTACAACGCCCTGGCGCCCAAGCAGACCCCGGACCAGCATGTGAACGGAGCGCTGACGATCGCGGAGAACATTGCCGACCTCGGCGGCCTGGGCATCGCCTGGAAGGCCTACCTGGTGTCGCTGCGGGGCGAAGAGGCACCGGTAATCGACGGTCTGACCGGCGCCCAGCGCTTCTTTATGTCGTGGGCTCGTGCCTGGCTTCAAAAGATCCGGGACGAAGAAGTCGTCCGGCTGCTCGCCATCAACGAGCATTCCCCTAACGAGTTCCGTTGCAACCAGATCGTGCGGAACCTCGACGAGTTCTACGCCGCATTTGATGTCGGTGCCAACGACGACCTGTGGCTCGAGCCCGCGGACCGGGTTCGTATCTGGTAGCGAGCGCTACACTGGCGCCCGGCCCGCCGGCGGTCGGTGACCAGCGCCGCCGAGGCCGTCACTACCTGGAGTTCAGTCACGGCGTCATGGTCATCCGCCATGTCATCTCTCCGTGTTCCAGCTGGCCGGTGGAAGTGAGTCCGGCCGCGGCGGCGACAGCGGCGGAGGCCTGGTGCCGGGGGTGAATGTGGGCGATGACGGCGTGCACGGGCTGATGCCCGAGCCAGGAGATGAGCGCCCGGGCGGCTTCGGTGGCGATGCCCTGCCCTTGCCATGGGGTCCCGACCACCCAGGCAACCTCGGCAAGTGGCTCATCGGCCGTGCTGATCGTCGCCTGGACCGTGCCGGTCAGGCAGAGCGGGCTGCGGAGCTGGATCACCCAGTTGCACCAGGACACCTGGGGGTCAGGCGATCCGGCGGTCCAGCGTTCGTAGCGTGCGCGCAGCTCCTGGCGGGTGGGCGGGGAGCCGCCGGTGTAGGTGTACAGGTCTGGGTCGGCGAGCACGGCGGCCATCTCGCCGGCGTGCTC
The DNA here is from genome assembly GCA_963720595.1 of uncultured Actinomycetota bacterium. Taxonomy (GTDB): domain Bacteria; phylum Actinomycetota; class Actinomycetes; order Streptosporangiales; family Streptosporangiaceae; genus Chersky-822. Next base: position 85,924 of record CAVRFY010000004.1, read on the forward strand.
GGGCGATAGCGGCTCCAGGGTCAGCCGGCGGGAGGAGATCGGCTGCGCCGCGATGGCGTTCACGCCGCCATGACTTGCTGATCATCACGCCCGGCCAGGCCGCCGGGCCGTCTCACTTTGCCGGCCCGCCCACCCTGTTCTGAGCCGGTCCTGCTCCGGTCGCCTCGGACTGTCGTAGGTCCCCGGGATACTTGCTGGGCCGTCCTGCGAGGCCGCGGCCTGACTAGAGGAGACCCATGGCTGTCCGATACCAGCTCGTCATCAACTGCGTCGGCCAGCCCGAGCCGCTGGCCCGCTTCTGGGCCGAGGCCCTGGGCTATGTGCTGGAGCCGCCGCCGGCCGGCTTTGTCACCTGGGACGACTGGCGGCGCGACGTCGGGCTGCCCGAGTCCTGGCTCGGCCGGGGCACGGACTGCATCATCGATCCGGATGGCGCCGGACCTCGCATCTGGATCCAGGTCGTGCCCGACCGCAAGACCGTCCCCAACCGCCTCCACCTCGACATCCACGCCAGCGGCGGGCGGGACCTCCCGATCGAGACCCGCAAGAATCGCGTGGACGCCGAGGCCAGGCGGTTGTGCGACCTCGGCGCCACGCTGCTCAGCGACCTGAGCGAGGAACTCGAGGACGGCCTTAACCACTACGCGGTCGCGCTCAGGGACCCCGAGGGCAACGAGTTCGACATCAACTGACGGCCCCCGGCGAGAATCAGCGTGGGCCGTTTGAGGGCTGTTAGCCTTTGGCCCAGCCGGGGCCGCCGAGCTCGCAAGCCGCGTAGACCAGCGCGGACGTGGATGTGCTCGCAGCGGGGCCGAGACCCTACCTTGGAGTCCGTTGCGGCCAGAGCGTAGATCACGGTGAGAACGGCCGCTGTCCAGCTGGCTCACCAGCAACCGGGCAAAGCCAGCCCGCGCACCGTCATCCCGGCCCCGTCCTGGCCTTCCCGCTCCGTCACGTCATCGAGCTTATCGACGCCCCAACCGGCCAGCGCGGCTACATGTTCCGATCACGGAGTAGTACGCAACCGCAGCAATCGCCAACCGCGAACCAGCGGGATCCAACCTCCTCAATCTGCGTCGCGGGACTCTGCAAGCGACTGAGCGCTGGCCTGAATCAGGTCTTGACTTTGTAGCGCAAACGATATTACGTTTGCGACACAAACCACGACGGAGGCGCAGCATGAACGGAACCCATGACACTGACCAGGCCGGCATCCCCGACGAGGGTGACGACCTGGATCCCCGCCAGGCGGCCGAGATCATCGAGCAGACCGCGATCCGCGCCCGGCGCCAATTCGACCCATCGTCGCCGATCGCTGCGGTGGTCGGCGCGGGGGTCTTCCTGTTCGGCTACGGAGCCGTCTGGTGGTCGATGCGCGACCAGCGCGTCTACACAGGCCCGGCCGGCTGGTCGATCGCGGTGCTCTACGGCCTGATCGCGATCTCGGCGATCGCCAGCCGCCCGGCGCTCCGCCGGGCCACAGCCGGGATCGGCGGGCGGGCACGCCGTCAGATGCAGGCGCAGGCGGCCGCGGTCGCCGCGGCCGGCATCGCCGCCTGGACAGTGCAAGGAGCGCTGCGCTACCTGGGCGTGAGCTTCGAGATCGTCTACGGCGTGTACGGGCCGACCGTGCCGCTCATCGCCCTTGCCGCGGCCTCAACCGGCTTCGCGGCCGCACGGGCGAGGTGGCCCGAACTCATTCTCGCCATCGTGATCATGCTCATCGCCGCGGGGAGCACGTTCTTCGGCCCGAAAGGCGCCTGGGGCCTGACCGGCCTCGGCTGCGCCATCGCACTCCTGGCGTACGCCGCGGTCCTGAGGACGTGGCTCCGGCGACCCGTCCGGTCATGACCCCTGACGCCCTGAACCCACTCATCCACGTCCCAGCACGACTGCGCATCCTGGTCACGCTGGCCGCGCTGGACGACGGTGACACGCTGTCCTTCACGCGACTGCAGGAGATGCTGGACCTGACCGCCGGCAACTTGATCACCCACCTCCGCAAGCTCGAGGACGCCGGGTACGTGCGGACGGAAAAGACCGGCAACGGCGCGTCGTCGCTGACCGCGGTGATGCTGACGCGGCCCGGACGGGCGGCGCTGGACACCTACACCGCGGCGCTGCGCGACCTGCTCGCCGGACTGTGACGAGCATAGGCCCGACGGATCGCCTGATCATCAGGCCGGAGCGATCGACTGGAGCCCGTGGCAGTAACCCGCGGTGGTCATACAGGGGACCTGAGCGCCGGCTCCGCCCTTTCCAGACGTGCTGGCCGTGGCCGGACCGTCACCCGGCGACATGTCGTTGGCGTGTCCGGCTCGATCGGGAGCGGGAAAGGCCTGGCCATGTTGAGCAAGATCCAAGGCGTGATGCTCGGTGGCGGCTATTCCTGCCCGAACATCAACCCTCTGCAGCGTCCAGTGCATTACCGACAATTCGCTGCGCTGGTGAAGAAGTGCGTGAACCAGCTGCACATTCGCGAGGTGCTCACCTACCAGCCCGCCAGCCGCTGCTGGCCGCTCCAGTGGTACGAGCTCACGGTCTTTCTCGGAGCCGCTGTCCTGCTCAGCGGATACTGCCTATGGTTTGCGAGCTACCGGACCGGCTGACCCACGGAATATGACGCTGACGGGCAATGCCTGGGCTGGCGGTCAGTGGTCTTGTGGTGGGCCGGGGAGTTGCGCGATGTCGTTGAGCGCGGCGGGCAGGTCGCGTCCGCGGTCGTAGCCACGCGCTGATATCAGGGCGATGGCCTGGCGGGTGGTGCCCAGGTCGGCGTCGGTGGCTATGGCGCGGAGCGCGCGCAGGTCGGCCAGGTCCTGGGGGCGCGTGGCGTCGTCCCGGGCGAGCAGCTTGAGCGCGATGAGGTGGCCGGTGGTGGCGATGGGCATGCTCAGGCCGGGAACGATTTCGGTTAGTTCGGCGGCGTCGGCGATCTCGGCCTCGATCCCCGAGCTGGCGAACAGCAGGTCCACCACGACATCGCCGCCGGGTGGACAGGCCAGCCGGACGGTGGCCAGGCGCCCGGCCTCGTCCTGCTCGACCGAGGCAATCAGTTGATAGCCGTCAGCGATCAGAGAACGGGCCAGCGCCTCGCCGTCAGCGTCGTTGGTGACCGAGACGGCGACGTCGATGTCGCGGGTGAACCGTGGCTCTGCGCGGGCGGAGACAGCGAATCCTCCCACGAGCGCCCACCGGCGCTGCTCGCGCTGCAGATCGCCGGTGACGCGCCGCAGGGCTGCCTCAAGAACGTTCATCCGAACCGGCGGGAAGCTTTGCCAGGAGCGTCGCCTCCGGGTGCCCCTGGCCGCTGGGTGCGCCAGGCGCCGATCATCCGAGTGATCTCGTCTTCGGTGGCGTCGGGATAGCGACGGCGCAGCCTCGCCAGCACTATGCGCTCGCCGAACTCGTACATATCGAGGGCAAGCCGGAAGCGATGAGCAAGTTGCGCGTCCGCCACGGCTCTAGTCTAGTTCTGCCGCGGGCACCGGACCGGGTTAGGCAGCGATGGCGATAAAAGGGATGTTGCATTCGGAACTGGAGCCAAGGCCGGGAGCCAAGAGCCGGTACCAGAGGCACCGGAGCCGTTCACGGCCGCACCAGGAGACCGACGGCCGCCGACGCACGCTGGGCACCACACCCCGCCCCTGACCACCAACCGTCGTCGGCACCCTGGGAAGCCTGCGACTAGCCGCCCGCGGGTGCATATTGGAGACACGCTCCTAAGAAGGGACCAATGCATGGGTGAGCGTGCCCGGGCATTCTGCCCCGGCGTCAGCTCTCGGTGATGACCGGCCGACGGGGCGGGCTGTTGCGGCAGCGGAACTTCCGCCTGTTCTGGGCCGGGGAGAGCATCAGCGAGGTAGGCAATTCCGTCACCATCGTCGTCATTCCGCTGGTCGCCATCGACACCCTGCACACCAGCACGTTCATCGTCACCCTGCTGACCGCGACGGTCTGGCTGCCCTGGGTCATCATCGGCATTCCCGCCGGAGCGTGGGTCGACCGGCTACCACCCCGGCCCGTCATGCTGGCCACCGATGCGATCTCGGTGGCGGTGTACGCGAGCGTCCCTGTCGCCGCCTGGTGCGGGGTGCTGACCGTGGCGCAACTCGTCGCGGTCACGCTGATCGCCGGCGCGGCGACAGTGTTTTTCAATAGCGCCTACCAGGTCCTGCTACCAGGGGTAGTCGACGAGGCGGACCTTACCGAGGGGAATGCCAAGCTGCTGGGCAGCCGCGAGGTCGCCCAGATCGGCGGGCCAGGGCTCGGCGGGCTGCTCGCCCAGGCCGCCGGCCCTGTGACGGGACTGCTGGCCGACGCGGTGAGCTTCGCCGTCTCGTTCTGCTGCCTGTCCGCGATGCAGCCACCGCGGGATCGCAGATCGGGTGGCCCAGCCACCGGGGGCGTGCTCGACGGTCTTCGCTTCGCCTGGCGGGATCCCTATCTCCGCGCGATGACGGCCTTCTCGTCGCTCGGCAACCTGGCACTCACCGGTATCGACGCCCTCCTCGTCGTCTTCCTTGTGCGCACCATCGGGCTCTCCTCGGCAGCGGCCGGCCTTGTCATGGCCAGCCTGGGCGTTGGCGGCGTCCTCGGCGCACTTGTCGCCCGCCCACTGGGACGACGGTTCGGCACAGCGCGGGCCATGCTCATCGCCGTCCCGGGCGGCCTGTGCTTCGCGCTGCTGCTCCCGCTCGCGGACACCGGACCGCGGCTCGCGTTCGCCGGCGTAGCGCTGATGTGCTCCGGTTGCGTCATCGTCATCGGGAACGTGATCGTCGACAGCTTCGTGCAGACCTACGTCTCGCCGGACATACTCGGCCGAGTCACCTCGGCGACTAGGGCCGTTGGGTTCGCGATGATGCCAGTCGGCGCGTTGTTCGCCGGAGTCCTCGCCACCGCTCTAGGGGTCAGGGCTGCGCTATGGATACTCACTGCCCTGAACGCCGCGTCCGGTCTCACGTTCCTGCTGACTCCCATGCGGCACCTGCGTGACCTGCCGCGGCGCCCGGCCGAGGATAGCGTCCCGGCCATGCAACCCATGCGGGGCTGGCAGGCGGGCGCGTAGATGGCAAAGCCGGGGTGGCGTCACACTTCTCCCGGCCACCCCGTCCTCATAGGCATGTAGGACGCTCTCTCATCGTGCCTGCCGGCCTAGGCAGGTTCGGCAAGTTTGGAAAGGACTTCATGATGAAGCCACTCAGAGCTGCGCTCGCCGCGGTCCCGTTGCTGGTGCCCATGCTCCTGTTCTCCGCCAGCGCGAACGCTTCCACCTTGACCTCGGGCAGCGGCCATTTCAGCACTACCGGCGAAGTCATCAGCATCAGGCAGGTCGGCGGGAACATGATCGTCACCGCGACCGAAGTCCAGACCCTGACCGGCGCGCTGAACGGCATCCGCACCGCAACGGGCATTCAGATCTTCCACTCCGATGGCACGTTCACGGCCAACGACAGCGGAACCTTTACCGGCACCATCGGCGGCCGGACCGGCAGCATTACCATCAGCGGCGCCAGCACCGGGGTAGGTAACACCGGCGACGGCCAGATCGTGGGCGATGGTGGTAGCGGCGGCCTGGCAGGACTGCACCTGCAGGGCACATTTCAGCCGGTGATCACCAGCGCTAGCACAGCCGACGGCACCTACGCGATCCGGTTCCACTTCGACTCCTGACCATGCCCTCTGCCAGCGTGCGGCCCGCTGTCGATGATTCGTTCATCGCCGCTGGGCCGCGCGCTGTGGCGGTCCAGATAGACCCGCCCGGACGTCAGGGCTCCTGGTGCACCGGCCGGCGCTGCGGAAGCTACTCATTCTGAGACGTCTCACATTCGGATGTCGGCTTGGCGAGGAGTTTCGGCAGCATCCTGGCGAGCGCCGCGAGGTCGGTTGTGGTCAGGCGATCGGTGAACAGCAACGCCACCAGCTGCAGGTGCGAGTCAATGGCAGCCAGCAGCGCGGCCTGTCCGGCCTCAGTGACGGCAATCTCCATGCCACGCCGGTCGTCGTCGGCGACGCTGCGGGTGATGACTCCCGCCTTTTCCATGCGGACGAGCAGCCGGCTCACGCCGCTTTCGCTGAGCAGCATGCGATCCCGCAACTCCTTCTGCCGCGCCCGCATGCCTGGCAGGTCGGCTAGGTGCACGAGAACGTCGAACCACTCCAGCGGCAACTGGTGCTCGGTCAGCATCTCATCAGCAAGCTGTTCGACGATCCGCCTGTGCACTGCGAGAAAGGATTGCCAGACGGGGGTTTGCTGATTCAACCGAGCTAGCGCCTCGGCGACCTCGCAAGCTACTTCCGCCGGGCGTTCGCAGCTCTCCCTGGGAGGCTGCGGGATCGGCCTGCTGGGTCCCTTCAAGCTCACTGAGTGCGCTCACCTCCCGCGATTCGACCTCGGCTGGCGGCGTAGATCCTGCGTGAGCCTCGCAGCAGGGTTCTGAGCCGGTCACCAGAATCAGATGCTACAAACAATTGCCCGCGCAAGCAACTAAACATATAGTTGCTTGCGCAAGTAAATAGGTAGAACGCCTGCCAGATCACGGCAGCCCATCATTACCGGAGGAGAACGCGAATGACTTCATCGACACCGGAGCCAGGCTCCCCCGCGCGACGGCCGCTGCTGACGCGCCGGAATCTTCTCGCGTCCACAGGGCTGGCAGCGGCCGGCGTGTCCGCGGGTCCGCTGCTCGGATCGAGCACTGCCCGAGCCGCCGTCTCCTCTGACTGCCCGCCAGGAATCACCGCGCCAGTCCCGTCGGCGGCAAGAGGCCCGGCCATACCTGCGTCCGGGTACCTGGTCGAGGAGATCGCCGACCGTGTCTACTGGCTAACTGATGGCCTTTACCAGATGATCTTCGTGAGAACTGCGGAAGGAGTCGTGGCGGTAGACGCCCCGCCCACCATTGGGAAGAACATCCTGAGGGCTATCGCGACGGTGACCAACTCGCGCGTCACGCATGCCATCTACAGCCACCACCATGCCGACCATACCGGCGCGATGATCCTTTACCAGGGAGCCCGCTTCTACGCACACACGGAGGTCGCCGACCTGCTGAGGCAGACGAATGACCCGAACCGCCCGCTGCCTGATGTCACGTTCGACCGTCACCTGACCGTCCGGGCCGGCGAGGATGTCCTGGACCTCGCCTATCACGGCCCGAACCACTCACCGGGCAACATCTTTACCTTCCTGCCCGCACAACGGGTACTCATGCTCGTCGATGTCGTGTTCCCTGGCTGGGTCCCCTTCGCCTACCTCGCGGAGTCGCAGAATATCCCTGGCTGGCTCGAAGCTCCGGCGCAGGCGCTCCGCTATCCGTTCGACACATACGTCGGGGGCCACTTGACCCGCCTCGGCACCCGCGACGACGTGGTCATTCAGCAGGAGTACTTGGCCGAGCTCAAGGCGCAAGCCGCCAGCGCGATCGCTACCTTCAACCCTGCCAGCGTCTACCAAACCGTGGATCCGACGAACCCGTGGGCTATCTTCCGCGCCTACCTGGATGGCGTCGCCGGCCAAGCCGCAAGCGCGGTCATCCCCAACTGGGTCGGCCGGCTGGGCGGGGCCGATGTCTATACCCTGCCCAATGCGTACCAGCTAATTGAGTCGCTGCGCATCGACTACGGCCAGCTCGGCCCATTCGGCATCCACCCCTGACAGCCGAGACTCCAGGCGATCCTCCATGGATGGGTCCCCGGGCGAGATTGCCTACAGGCAGTGCCCCCCGGCCCGGGCGTGGTTATGACGAGCCGCTTTCGGCACTTGCTCGGACGGGTCGCGCTGCGAGGGTTTCAGGCGGGTTCCATCGACGTGCGCGCCTCGGTGAGGCTGTCGAAATACGGCAGGTTTACCAGTTCGGCGGCGGGCCGAACCACGCTGTCTGGAGAGATCACCACTGCGACCGGGGCCTCGTCGAGCAGGCGGTCGATCATTGCGAAACCGGCGCTGTCGAAGTAGTCGACGAGGCTGAGGTCAATGATCAGTGCCGGGGAGGCCACCTCGCGCAGAGCGTTGCTGATGTCGGTGGAGTTGGCCGCGTCGACGTCGCCGAGAATCTGGACGGCGGGCACCGTGCGACCGGAATCTGCGGGCGGGCCGACTGGCCGTAGCTGGAAGTTCATCAGGCTTGCTGTCCCTTCCTCATCGGGCCGTCTGGCCAAGGCGGTAGGTCATTGTGACTTGCGTGCCGAGGATCGTGCGAGCGGTCTGGGAATGCTTCGCGAGGCCGTGAATCAGCTTCAGGCCGCGTCCGCGCTTGTTAGCCCTGCTGGCCGCGGAGTCTTTCAGCCAGCGGCCCGAGTCAGTGACGGTCACTGATATCTCGTCTCCGGCCGCGAAAGCTTCGACGCTGACGGTGCGGCGGGGATCTAGGTCGCTTCCGTGCTCCATGGCATTGCATAGTGCCTCCCCGGTGCCGAGCAGGACATCGTGGGTAGTCGCACGGCTGGTACCGAGATGTCCGAGCCAATCCCGCATCCGGTCCCTGGCCGGGCGGAGCTCGCTGAAGCTGGCTGGCATCGCGTCGACGTGGCTGGTGGCCGTGGTCCCGGCTGGGCGCACGGCGATGATGGCGACATCATCGGCGTAGCCTTGGCCGGGGGTCATCTGGCTGATGAGGTCACTGCACGCTTGGCCAGCCGGCAGCTTTGCGCAGCCCGCGGCTGCAGCTGTCAGCCTGGCGAAACCCTTGTCTAGCGGCTCGGACCGGCGCTCAATAAGGCCGTCGGTGTAGAGCAGCAGGAGCGAGCCGGGCGGCAGGGCGGCGCATCCGGTCGGCTCATCCAGCCGAGGTGCGAAGGACCTGACCGCGAGCGGGGGCCGCCTGCCGTCTTGGAGCAAGGTCACCGTTCCGTCCGGGCCGACAACAAGTGGGTAAGGGTGCCCGGCGCATGCATAACTGATGGTGCCGGCCGCGGTGTCGATGATCGCGTAGGCGACCGTAGCGAACGCGGCGTCGTCCAGCGTTTGGGCGTAACGGTCGAGCAGGTCGATCACGGCGGCTGGATCGTTGGTTGCCAGAGCTGCGGCTCCGAGCGCGCTGCGGAGCTGGCTCATGACTGTAGCGGCGCGCAGGCCATGGCCGACTACGTCTCCGGCCGAGATGCCGATGCGAGCCGGGCCCAGCGGGGTCGCCGTATACCAATCACCGCCCACTCGCATGACTTCGCCGGCGGCTGATAGGCGGCCGACACGGCGGCCGCCGGAGAGATCACCCCGAGGCCCAGCAGGCGCTCCTGCAGCGACATCGCGATCTGGTGTTCTCGCTCGGCCACCGAAATGCGTGCGACGGCGCGGGCAAGGATCGCGGCGACCCGCCTGGTCAGGTCGGTGTCGACCGGGCTTATCTCGCGCGGAGCCGGGCCAGCCCAGGCCCATGGCGCCGAGCACCGCGCCATCGTCGGCATGCAGTGGCTCCAGGATGCTGGCACGAATGGCCTGCGCAGCGTCAGCGGCTTCTGCGAGGAAACGCGCGTCTAGCTCGGCGCTGTCGGGAACCACTATGCGCTGATTCGTGCGGGTGGTCTCGGCCAGCAGCACCGGGGAGCTGAGGCTTACCAGGTGGTACCGGTCGGTGACCTCGCGCGTCAGGTCACCTGCGTAGGTGATGCGGAGTTTACTGCCCGTCTCATCCAGCAGCCCGACAGCCGCCGCAGTGGCTCGCAGCGAGCAGACCGGCGACCTCAGCAGCACCTCAAGCGCCTGGCTGACGGACTTTGCGGCTCCCATATCCTCGGTCATGCTCGCCAGAGCTCGCTCCCGCTGCGAGGCCTCTTCGCTCGGCGGACGGGAACGGTCCCGCGCCGCCGCCTCGAGCCGGGCAGCGGCATGGCTGATCAGGTCCGCTGAGGTGAACGGCTTCACCAGGTAGTTGTCAGCCCCGGCGGCCAGGCCGCCGCCGACGGCCTCCGGCCCGGCGCGAGCCGACAACATGATCACTGGCAGGGAAGCAAGGTCTGCATCGGCGCGGATGGCGGCGATCAGCCCGAAACCGTCCAGCTCCGGCATCATGACATCGGTGATCAGCAGATCCGGCCGATGACGCCGCGCCAGTTCCAGCGCCTGCCGACCGTCACCGGCCACGACTACGTCCCACCGGCTGCCGAGCACCGCAGCCAGGTGAAGGCGCATGTCCGCATTGTCGTCAGCCACCAGCACGAGCTGCCGCGAGGAGAAAGCCCGCTCAGCAGTAGAACCGGCACCGAGCCAACCCAGGGCCTCGTCGGCGTAGTCTTTCCCCGTGGCCGACGGGGCGATGTTGTCAGCGGCACTCGCGGAAGGTCCGGCATGCGCGGTTGGCAGGCTGATCCGCACAGTGGTGCCCTGGCCGGGCGTGCTATCGACGTCGATGGTCCCGTGATGCATCTCGACGAGGCTGCGCACGAGCGCCAGCCCGATCCCGCTACCCTCAGCCGTGCGGCCGCCTGTGTCCGACGGACGGTAGAAACGATCGAACAACCGGGGCAGATGCTCGGCGGCAATGCCCGTTCCGGTATCAGACACCGTGATCGTAGCCCCGCCGTCACGGCCCGGCGCGACCGTCACGGTGATCGACCCGGTCAGGGTGTACTTGAACGCGTTGGAGACGAGGTTCAGCACGATCGTTTCCCACATCGCCGCGTCCGCCTCGGCCCAGGCGGCCCGGCACTCGAGCACCAGCTCGATACCGGCGATCCTGCAGACTTCGGCGAAGGACGACGCGATCCCGGCTATCAGCGGGCCGAGGTCGATGACAGCCAGCTGCGGCTGGCTCTGGCCTGCCTCAACGCGCGAGAAGTCCAGCAGCGCGTTGACCAGCCGCAGCAGACGCCGACCATTGCGCTGCACAATCCGCAGCCGGTCTGCCAGCGCGTCGTCGCCGCTTAGCGACGCCAGGGCATCATCGAGGGGACCCAGCATCAGCGTCAGCGGCGTCCGGAACTCATGGCTCACGTTGGCAAGGAAGGTCGTCTTGGCGTGGTCAAGCTGCGCCAGGGACTCCGCCCGACGTCGTTCGTCTTGGTACGCGGTGGCATTAGCCATCGTGGCCGACACCTGATCAGCGACCAGGCGGCAGAATCCGCGGTACTGATCATCGAGGGGCCTATAGCGGCTCAAGCCAAGCACCAGCGCAGCCGTTGACGAACCGCCGGTCACGGCATCGGCCGTGCCGCTCAGCGTGATCACCAGGGCCTGCTCCGGGCAGTCCTCGCCCAGGCCGGTGGCGAGCGAGGGGAGGAGGGCCGGCAGGTTAGGCACGAGCCGCAGGCCATCTGCCTCGACGGAGCCGCGATCTGTGAAAGACGCGAGCAACTGCGGCATGACGCCGGTGGCGCCCGGAGTGGCACCGCGCAGGCGCATTCGGCTGTCCGCCTCGTCGCTCGCGTACACCGCCGCGAACGGAAGATCGGCAGGGTGATGCGCGCACACATCGATCGCGGTGTCCATCGCCGTCTCCACCGACTGCGCGTCCATCAGCGCAGCTGCCAACGTGCTCAGCGTCCGAAGCCGCCGTTCGCTCATCACCTGCTCGGTCGTCTCGGCAACGGCGCAGAACACACCTTCGATCGCGCCGCCTGCCCCGATGATCGGGCTGTAGGTGAACGTGAAGTAGCGCTCCCGGCGACGGCCATCGTTCACCAGCATCAGCTTCAGGTCGTCGGACCACGTGGCCTCGCCCGTGGTCACGACGCCGTCCAGAAGCGGGCAGATTACATCCCAGATATCCCACCACACGTCCGCGCCCGCAGAGCCTAGGGCCGCAGGGTGTTTATCGCCAAGCATCGGGATATAACCATCGTTGTAGATCAGCCTCAGCTGTTCGCCCAGCCACAAGACAGTGGGGAACCGGCACGCAAGCGCCGTGGCGACTGTCGTCCGCACGGCCGCGGACCACTCCGCCAGATCGCCCAGCGGGTGGGCTGGCCAGTCGTAGGACAGGAGCCGGCTGCCCATCTCGCCACCCAGCGCGGCTGCCATCCGCAACTCAGCGGGAACGCTGCTCATCTCACGAGACTAATCAGGCCGGTGTTCGCCTCCAGCCACGGCATAGCCATATCTGCCAGGCAGAATTCCGCCAGCGCCACTCACCGCCGGGCAGCGTGTTTTAGGCCACCCGCTCGCCTGCGGCGCCTAGTCGCTCGCTAGCGGGTGCCGCGAGCTGGATGATCGGGGCCATGACTCAGCGTCTCGCAGTTCACCGTGGTGGCTCAATTTCGAGGGCAGCGGCCGGGCTAGGCTGTCAGATGCTAGGCAAAATCTGGCCGTCTCGAATCCGCACGGTCAGCTCTTGTGCTCCGCCCGCCGAAGGGCCTCAGCCATGTCCGACGATCTTGATCCAGTGCGGCCGGTGATCGTGACGATGCCCGAGGTAATCGACGCCGGCAGCGCAAGTGCTGTAGGCGACACATTGGAGGCCGCCTTCGCGCAAGGCGCCATGGCCGTGGTCGCCGACTGCACGCCTACGACATTCTGTGATTCGGGCGGCTACAACACCTTGCTCCTGACAAATCAGAAAGCTCGCGCGGCCGGGGCTGAGTTGCTGTTCGTGATCACTCCCAATAGTCCGATGCGGCGGGTGCTGGAACTCCTGGAGATGTTGGACGCGCTGGCGGTGTACCCAAGCCTCGACGCCGCGGTCACCGCAAGCCGGAAGTTACCCACAAGCCCGCGCTCCGGTCTGGAAGACGTGTCCGTCACCTCCGCCAGCAATGCGTGGGCGGTCGGGGCTAGCAGCGGCATATCTGGCAACCTTGGCTTCGAGGTCATCGGCGAGGCGCGGGGCCGGAGCATGCCAACCGGTCACGTTCATGCTGAGGGCTGCACGGTAATTACTGAATCGTGATAAACGACTCACGAGGCCGAGGAAACCGACGCCGTGGGGCGGGAGCACCCTTCCCCAGTGGGTGCTTCCGCCCGCTTCGTGAGGCGTCTAGTGGTCAGGTGTCGCCCCAGGTGTTGATGTGCAGCGGAACCGATCCTGCGCAGCCCGGCTTCGGAGTGGGGATGAGTGTCGTCTTCGGGCACGGGCTGAGGATCAGCGGCGGTCTGGGGCGCTGGTTGAAGTTGAAGTCTGCGATCAGGTTGCCGGCCTGGTTCTCTCGCACGTCCGGCCGCGGGTCTGGCCTGCCGTCGGTGGCGGGATCGAGCCGGGCGCTGCCGAGGAAGTCGTCTTCGATGAAGCGCAGGTAGGAGTCGAAGGAATAGAAGTTCGGGTCGATGTAGCCGCGCTTGGCGAACGGGCTGATCACCATGGCCGGCACCCGGATTCCGTAGCCCAGCGAGTCGGGCTGATGTGACAGCGGGTTCACGTGGTCATAGAAACCGCCCCAGTCGTCCCAGGCCAGGAAGATCGCGGTGGAACTCCAGTCGCTGCTCTTCATGACCGCGTTGATGATGCGGGTCACGTAGGCCTGGCCGGTGCTAACCAGTGCGGGCGGGTGCTCGCTGTCCTTGGGGTCCGGCGAGATCCAGGACACCGACGGCAAGGTGCCGGCGCTGGCCTGGCTGAAGAAGTTGTTCAGCGGCTGGACGTTGCCGGTCTGGCCGTCGGCGTGGACGTCCACGAACCCGGGCAGCACGTTCCAGATGGTCGGGACTCCGCCGGGATTGATGGGCGCCTGGCCGTGATCGAGGTAGTAGCCCCAGCTCACTCCGTTGTTGTGAAGGAGCCAGGTCAGGTCGGTCCACGCGAACGGGGTCGGTTTCGTTGCGCTGCGGTTGGCGGGCTCATCGGTGCCGGTACAGCTCGCGGGGCTGGCGTTCGCGCAGTTCGCCGACCACGCCGAGACCTCATACATGTGGGAGGGCAGGCTCCACGAGTGAACCGGCTCGAACATGTGCTCGTTCAGCGCGAAGTTCTGCGCGTATTTCCAGTAGTTGGGAATATCCGATCGCACGTGGTAGCCCATCACGCCGGTGGGACACTGGCCACTGGGCTTGCATTTCAACTCGGCCTGGCCGACGAAGCCGTCCATCTTCCCGCCGTCCACGTCGGCCGTGAAGGCCTTGTCCTCGTGCGGGCCGGCCTTGTTGCTGTCGTGGTGGTCCACGAACGGTTTGACACAGCCCCCATTGCGTGGATCCGGAACGCACACTCCCGGCGGAATGCCGTCCGCGCCCGGGTAGGTGCCAAAATACGAATCAAATGTCCGGTTCTCTTGGAGAATAACAATGACGTGCTTGATCTTATGGATCCCGGATTGGGCTGATGCCGTTGCCGAGCCTCGCCCGGGCGCCTTCTGCATCGCCTGCGCGGTCACGGTGAACGCCGCGCTGGCAAACAGCATCGTCATGACAGCAGCTGCCAACGGCAAACGGAGCCTCATCGGACTCTCCAAACTCTCCAGGGCGGGTCGGAACATGCCGGGCCCGATCGTCCCTGGAGTGGCGGCCTGGCCTGTCCGAAAGCCGAACAGCTGCCGCTGGGAATTGACTGTGAGAAGGCTGTACGAGTTGCGAGCGCTGGCGGAGCTTTAGCTGTGAAGCGCTGCCGACACATGGAGGCGGCACTCTGTTCGGTACCCCATTCCCAATTGCTGGAGACTGGCACGATGACCATCACGCTCATTACCGGAGCCAACAAGGGTCTCGGCTACGAGACAGCCAGGCGGCTCATCGATCTCGGTCATACCGTGCTGGCCGGCGCCCGCGATCCGCAGCGCGGGACCGAGGCGGCGCGCGAACTCGGTGCGACCTTCATCCACATCGATCCGACCGACGATGGCAGCGTCAAGGCGGCGGCCGCCTTGGTAGGCAACGAATACGGGCACCTGGACGTCCTGATCAACAACGCGGGCACCGCGGCACCCCGGCTGGGCGCTGAGGACCTGACCGCGGAGGCAGCGATGGAGGGATTCGCGATCAACGTCCTCGGGCCAATCCGGGTGACGCATGCGTTCTTGCCCCTGCTGCGTGCGTCCGAACATCCGCGTATCGTCAACGTGTCCAGCGGGGTCGGGTCCTTTCAGCGCATTCTCGACCCCGGCACGGTGGAGAGCGCGGTTACCTTGCCGGTTTACCCGGCGACCAAGGCGGCGCTGACCATGCTGACGGTGCAGTACGCGCGAACGCTGCACGGCATCCTGGTGAATGCGGCCGATCCCGGCTTCACCAGCACCGACTTCAACAACCACCGCGGCACGCAGACCGTCACCGAAGGCACCGACGCCATCGTCCACCTGGCAACCCTGCCACCGGACGGCCCGACCGGCACCTTCCAGGACCGGCATGGCCCCGTCCCGTGGTAGACGCCTGCTCAGGCGAAGTAGTGGCCCTTGTCCAGGTCGTCGATGAGCCCGGGCTGGACCGGCCGCCACCCGAGCAGGTCGCGGGTCAGCGTGCCGGATGCCGGCTGGTCGACCGCGAGGATCTGCCCCAGGAAGCCGAAATCCTCGGCCGGCCGGGAAGCCACCGGCAAGTTCAGGTGGCTGCCGATCACCCCGGCGATGTCGCGAGTCGGCACGCCCTCGTCGCCGACGGCGTGCAGCCTTGATCCCGCCGGAGCCTGCTCCGCCGCCAGGCGGAACAGGTGCGCGGCGTCCAGCACGTGCACCGCGGGCCAGCGACTGGACCCGTCGCCGATGTAGCCGGAGACGCCTTTATCGCGGGCGATCCCGATCAGGCGGGCGATGAAGCCGTGACGATCACCGTCGCCGTGCACCGTCCGGGGCAGCCCGACGACGGACGAGCGAACACCGCGTGCCGCCATGTCAACAGCCACCTTGGCATTCTCAGCCCGGCCCGCCGCGAGCGAACCGGGAGCGGACTCGTCGCGCTCGGTCGCCACGCGCCCCGGCAGAGCGGGCGTCCCGGAGGCGATGACCAGGGGCTTGCCGGATCCCGCGAGGGCGGCGCCCATCGTCTCAATGGCTCGCCGGTCGGCACTTACCGAGTCCTCGAACTGGGTGAAGTCGTGGATGAACGCGAGGTGGATGACCCCGTCACAGGTGGCCGCCCCGGCGCGCAGCGTGTCCAGGCTGGACAGGTCACCGCGGAGCACCTCGGCTCCGGCGGCGGCGAAAGCGGCGGCCGAGGAGTCGGACCTGGCGAGCCCAAGGACCTGGTGACCCGCGCCGATGAGCTCCGGGACCACGGCGGATCCGATCCAGCCGGACGCTCCCGTGACGAATATCCGCATGAGAATCTCCCTGATGTCAGTGACTGCCATGAGTCTAGCACAGCGATGTCGGTCACTGTCATCACCTATGATGGGGCCATGGGTCGATGGGAGCCGGACGCGCGCGGCCGGCTGGCGAAGGTAGCGCTGGCGCTCTACGCCGAGCAAGGCTTCGAGAAGACCACGGTGGCGGAGATCGCCAAGCAGGCGGGTTTGACCGAGCGGACGTTCTTCAGGCATTTCGCCGACAAGCGTGAGGTCCTGTTCTACGGCATGGAAATGCTGCGGGATCTGCTGGTGCGCGCCGTCGCGGACGCGCCGGCCTCGGCGACGCCGATCGACGCGGTGGGAGCGGCATTCCAAGCCGCGGGCGCCATGCTCCAGGAGAATCCGGAACGGGTCAGGCTGCGCGACGCGGTCGTGTCCGCGAACGCGGAACTTCGGGAACGCGAGCTGATCAAGCTCGCGGCGTTCGCCTCCGCGGTGGCCGCCGCGCTACGCGACCGCGGTGTTCCGGAACCGACCGCGAGCCTGGCCGCCGAGACCGGAATCGCCGTGTTCAAGGTCGCCTTCGCCCGCTGGGTGAGCGAGCCGGGTCAGCCGGACCTGCCCGAAATCCTCCGTGAGTCCATGGCGGAACTGAGGGGCGTGCTCGCGGTCCGTGCCCACGTGTGACCATCTGCCTCCCGGCCACCGCAGCGCCGCGTTCTTCGGAATGCCCTGTTCTGTCATGCTGCAGAGGCAATGCCAGCAGCCAGAGGAGGAGGAGGCGGCTTTGAGCGATCTTGTGCTCAGCGTGCTCAGCGAACTGGTGCCGGACGGGGTCCGGCGCGGGGACCTGCGGTGCGGAAGCCGCACGCTGCGCTGGGTGGCAGCCGGTTCCGGCGGTCCGACGGTCGTTTTCGACGCCGGTCTGGCGGAGCCCGGATCGCTGGCCTGGGCGGCTGTACTGCCTGCCGTGGCTGAGCACACCCGGGTGATCGCCTACGACCGGGCGGGCGCGGGCGCCAGCGACCCGGCGTCACCGCTCACGATCGAGGGCGAGGTCGCGGACCTGGCCGCGTTGCTGAGCCAGGCAGGCAACGGCAGTTGCGTACTGGTGGGGCACAGCTGGGGCGGCCTGCTGGCCCAACTGGTTGCCTTCAGTCACCCGGACCTGGTCGCGGGCCTGGTCCTGGTCGACCCGGCACATGAGGAAACCCTTGCCACTGTGCCGTGGACGTTGCGAGTCGTACAGTCGGGCCAGGGTTATCTAGCCCTGCTGCTGCACCGGCTCGGCCTGCTCGGTCGCGTCGTCCGGGCCGCATTCCAGCCGTTCGCGCGACGCGTCACCGACGACCCGCAGCTGCAGGCCAGGATTGTTGACGCCTACGCCTCCTGCTTCAGCAAGCGGTCACAGGTCCGGATGCTCCGCGACGAGAACCGGCTGAGCGTGACGGCGATTCCGCATATCCGCCATGTCCGCGCGACCTCCGCTCTTCCGGACGTGCCCGTGATCGTGCTGAGTGCGACCAAGGGCCTGCCGCAAGGCATGCGCGGCCGGTGGACCGCCCAGCAGGCCGGCCTCGCCGAATCCGCGGCCGGTCAGCACCTCATTGCTCACGACACCGGACACGCCATCCACCAGGAAAGGCCGGACCAGGTGAGGACCGCCGTGATCCGCGTGCTCGAGACCATCCGGCACCCGTGAAGAGGCTAATTAGCTGAGCTGCTGCTTGGCTGAGGTGCTGCTTGGCTGAGGTGCTGCCGGGAGTCCGCCGTCAGCGTCCTTGGGGCGGGCCGATCGCTGGCTGAGCGGATCGCCGGCTGACGTTTGGAGGGCGCGCCGGGCTGGGCAGACATGAGTGACGAGGGGCCAGCAAGACGTGCCGGGTCGGAATCATCGGGCAGCAGGGCCCGCAAGGCGGCATCGGCCAGGTCCCAGGTTTCTCACCGAGGCGGCCGCTCGCTTTATGGCGTAAGCGTTGCTGACCAGGCCCTACCGCTCAATCGGGAAGGTGATGGTGATCATCATGACTACGAGTCCTGCGCCAAAGAACGTCGTTCTCGTTCACGGCGGATTCGTGGACGGTTCCGGCTGGCAAGGGGTGTACGGCCTGCTGACGAAGGATGGCTACAACGTCAGCATCGTCCAGAATCCGACCCTGTCGCTCGCGGGTGACGCTGCCGCGACACGCCAGATCATCGAGGCGCAGGACGGGCCGGTCGTCCTGGTTGGCCACTCCTACGGCGGAGCGGTCATCACCGAGGCGGGCAACGACCCCAACGTGGCGGCTCTCGTCTACATCGCAGCGTTCGCACCGGACCGCGGCGAATCCGTCAACACGCTGATCGCCGACCCGCCGCCCTGCGCGCCGGTGCCGCCGATCCTGCCGCCCAAGGACGGCTTCCTCTTCCTGGACCGCGAGAAGTTCCACGCGGCGTTTGCTGGCGACGTGCCTGCCGAGCAGGCCGCGTTCATGGCCGACTCGCAGGTGCCGTGGGGCGTAGACGCCCTGAGCGGCTCGATCACGGAGCCGGCCTGGCGGACCAAGCCGAGCTGGTATCTGGTCACGACCGAGGACCGGATGATCCCACCGCCCGCGCAGCGCGCGATGTCTGAGCGGGCAGGCTCAACCGTTGTCGAGAGCGCCGGCAGCCACTCCATCTACGTGTCCCAGCCAGCCGCGGTAGCCGGTCTCATCGAGCAGGCCGCGTCCGCGGTGGCCATGCAGTAACGGGATCAGGCGCGACGGCGCGCTTCCTCGGGGCCGAGCGCCGGATTGCGGGCATCGGGTGAGCTGGCCAGCTTAGAGTGTCGTTCGTGACCGATCCCGGGCCGTTCCAGATCGCGATTCCCGACGACGTCCTGGATGATCTGGCCCGGCGCCTGGCTGCCGCCCGGCTGCCGCCGCGCCAAAGCGTGCCGGACGGCGAGCCCGGCGACCCGGCCGGCGAGGACGACGAGGTGATCGAGCGCATCGCCGGGCTGGTGGCCTACTGGCGCGACGGCTATGACTGGCGTGCCCAGGAGCGCCGGATGAACGCGGTGCCGCAGTTCCGGGCCGCGGTGGACGGGGTTGGCCTGCACTTCTTGCATGTTCGCGGTGCCGGCCCCAGCCCGATGCCGCTGCTGCTGTGCAACGGCTGGCCGAGCTCCATGGTGGAGTACCTCGGGGTGCTGTCCCTGCTGACCGATCCGGCCGCGCACGGCGCGGATCCCGCGGACAGCTTCACCGTGGTCGTGCCGGCGTTGCCTGGCTTCGGGTTTTCTGACCGGTGCCTGGACCGGCGGCCGACCCGGCGGTGGATCGCCGGCCTGTTCCACCGGCTGATGTCCGAGCAGCTGGGATACGACCGCTACGTCGCGCACGGCGACGACATCGGCGGCAAGGTGATCAGCTGGCTCGGGGTGCACAACCCGCCGGGGCTGCTCGCCGTGCAGACCGCCAGCCCCATGTCGCCGTACCTCGGTCCCGCCGAGACGCTCACCGCGGCGGAGCAGTCCTTCGTGGCCGCCGCGAATCGGTGGGACCGAGATGTCGGCGCCTATGACCATGTGCAGGCGACCCGGCCACGGACGCTCTCCGTGGCGCTCAACGATTCCCCGGCCGGCCTGGCCGCATGGATCCTGGAGAAGTGGCTGACCTGGAGCGATTCGGCTACCCGCGGCCGGCTGAGCCCGGACGAGCTGCTCACCAACGTGATGATCTACTGGCTGACCGAGACCATCGGCAGTTCCATGCGGTTCTACGTGCCGGCGACCGAACCCCCGCTGGGCCAAGGCGAGGCGATCGTGGCGCCGGCGTCGGTTCTCATCCCGCATGAGCCGCACCTGCCGGTGCCGCCGGAGAGCTGGCTACGCCGCGCCTACCCGGACATGGAACGCTTCGTCGTGCTCGATCGCGGTGGCCACTTCCTCGCCTCGGAAGATCCGCAGCGGTTCGTCGCCGAGATCCGCGAGACCTTCCGCCCGTACCGCGGCCGGCAGTGACATAGTTCGGCGCAGAACCTGCAGTTCGGCGTCCGAAATACGGATCTGTCATGGTGAGTGGTGCGGAATCGGGAGGCGGATAAATGGTGAGAACGGTCCTGAGCGGCGGGCGGGTCTTCGACGGGACGGGCAGCGCGATCGCCGATGCGGACGTTGTGATCGCTGACGGGATGATCGCCGATGTCGGCCCCGGGCTGGACGGGGATGACCAGGTTGACATCAGCGGCCTGACCGTGCTGCCCGGCTTGTTCGACTGCCATGTGCACGTGATGATGTCCGGGATCGATATGGCGCGGCGGCTGCAGCGGCCGTTCTCCTACCAGTTCTTCGAGGCGGCGGCGAACCTCGCGGCAACGCTCGACTGCGGCATCACGACCGTGCGCGACGCGGGCGGCGCGGATCTTGGCGTGCAACGGGCGCTCGAGGACGGCTTGATCGACGGGCCCAGGATGCAGATCTCGGTCAGCGCGCTGAGCCAGACCGGCGGCCACGGAGACGGCTGGCTGCCCTCGGGGATCACGACGTTCCTGATGTCGCCGCATCCCGGCCGGCCTGCTGGCCTGGTCGACGGGCCCGAGGAGATGCGCAAGCGGGTGCGCGAGATCATCCGCGCCGGCGCCGACGTCATCAAGGTGCACACCTCGGGCGGCGTGCTGTCGCCACGCGACAGCCCGAAACACGCCCAGTTCCGGCCCGACGAACTGGCGGCCCTGATGGCCGAGGCCAACGCGGTCGGCTTGCCGGTGATGGCGCACGCGCAGGCGGCCGACGGAATCAAGAACGCGGTCCGGGCCGGGGTGAGGTCCATCGAGCACGGGATCTACCTGGACGACGAGGCCATCGAGCTGATGCTCGCCGCCGGAACCTGGCTGGTCCCGACCCTGGTAGCTCCGCATGCCGTCCTCAGCGCGGCCAGCGCGGGACGGCAGCTACACGACGGCGTAGCGGAGAAGGCGCAGCAGGTAATAGCGACCCATGCCAGCTCGTTCGCGCGCGCGGTCGCCGCCGGAGTCAAGGTGGCCATGGGCACGGACACGGGGGTAGGGCAGCACGGCAGCAACCTGGATGAGCTGCCGCTGATGGCCGCGGGCGGGATGACGCCCGCGCAGGTGCTGGCCGCGACGACCAAGTCGGCGGCCGAGTTGCTGCGTCTCGGGGACGAAACCGGGACCATCGCGCCAGGCAAGCGTGCGGACCTGGTCGTGCTGGCCGGCGACCCGTTCGACCTCGCCGGCCTGAAGGCCAACATCAGGGCGGTCTACGTCGCGGGCCGGAAGGTGCGCGGCTAACGACGCAAGCTGCCCAGTGCCTCAGCCATCTCAGCCCGGACCGGTGCGCCGGATATCACCGCGTCGACCATGGTCAGGGATGTATGGATATGGCCGCGGGCCCGGATGTGCCGGACCGGGACGCCGGCCGCCGCTAGAGCCTCGCGCGTACGCCTCGCCCTCGTCGCGGAGCGGGTCAAACTCGGCCGTCACCACGACGGCCGCAGGCAGGCCAGCGAGCGCGCCCCGCAGCGGGGAGGCCATTGGCTTTGGCCGATCCGCCTCGTCCGCGTAATGGTCCCAGAACCACCGCATAAGAGCCTCAGTCAGAACGAAGCCCTCGCCGTTGCTGGAGTACGAAGGCCAGCCAAGTCCGCAGTCGGTGACCGGCGTGAGCAGCAACTGGCTGGCGATGTCCGGGCCGCCGGCGTCGCGTGCGAGCTGGCACGTGATGGCCGCCAGGCTGCCGCCCGCGCTCCAGCCGGCCACGGTGAGCTGCCCAGGGATGCCCCCGAGCCCAGTGGCGTTGGCGGCTATCCATTGCACGGCGGCGAACGCGTCGTCAACCGCCGCTGGAAAGCGGTCTTCGGGAGCGTGCCGGTAGTTCACCGAGATCACCACCGACCCGGTGCGGACGCAGAGGTCCCGGCAGAGCGGGTCATCCGAGTCCTTGCTGCCCAGTACCCAGCCGCCGCCGTGGAAATAGGCGATCAGCGGGTGTGGACCTCCCGAAGGCGGCCGGTAGAGCCGGTACTCGAGGTCGCCGGCCGGGCCGGGCAGCACCGCGTCGGAGATCTCGCCAACCTCTGGGCCGGGGGGCAGCGCGGTGGCGGTCGCGGCGACGAAGGCCCTGGCGTCGGCGACCGTCATGGTTTCCATGGGCGGCAGCCCGAGCGAAGCCATGAGATCAAGCACGATCGCAACGTCCGGCTGGAGTCGGCGGATCACTCCGTCATTGCAGCGTGACCCCGCCGGTCCGTCGAGCCTGAACCCGACGAAGCCCTTCTCGGTCACCTCGTTGCAGGCCTGGCGGTAGGCGTCCACGCCGCCGATGTAAGGCAGGAAGACCCGCGGCTTCCCGGGTACGTTGGCCCCCATGTACCAGGAGTTCGCCCGCGGGTAGAGCGTGATGTCGGCGCAGTCATGGTTGTGCTGCACCCAGCCCGCCTCGGCGAGCGGAGTCGGCTCGATCCGGTCGAGGTTGTCCGTTCGCAGGCGTTGCAGGCAGTCGGCGATCCAGTCGACGTGCTGCTCGATGGACACGACCATGTTTGACAGCACCGACGGGCTCTGCGGGCCGGTGATCATGAAGAAGTTCGGGAACCCGGTCGTCATCAGCCCAAGGTAGGTAGCCGGCCCACGTTCCCACTTGTCCGCCAGGGTCACGCCGCCCACCCCGGTGACGGCCACCGACACCAGCGGGCCGGTCATCGCGTCGAAACCGGTGGCAAAGACGATGGCGTCGAAGTCGAATGACTCCGCGGCCGTGTCAATGCCAGCCTCGGTGAGCGCCACGATCGGCGTCCTGCGCAGGTCGACCAGCCGCACGTGGGGCAGGTTGAAGGTCTCGAAGTAGCTGCTATCCAGGCAAGGGCGTTTGGTACCGAACGGATGGTCCTTCGGGCAGAGCGCCTCGGCGGCATCCGGGTCGCTGACGATCGCGCGTATCTTCTCCCTGATCATCTCGGCGACGAGTTCGTTGGAGATCGGGTTGATGCCCTGGTCGCTGAACACCCCGAGGATCGCGAACAGTTCGCCGGCCTGCCATGCGCTCTCGAAGCGCTGCCGCCGTACATCGTCTGGTGCGGTCAGGCCGCTGATGTCGGTGAGCTCCATCGGGACCCCGCCGCGAGACCAGCGGGCGGCCTCGCGGTAGCCGTCGCGGTCCGCGGCGAGCCTGGCGATGCGGTCCGGTGGCGGGGGGCCGTTGTGCGCGGGTATCGAGAAGTTCGGCGTTCGCTGGAAGACCGTCAGCCGCTCGGCCTGCGCCGCGATGAGCGGGATGCACTGGATCCCTGAGGAGCCGGTCCCGACGACCGCCACCTTCTTCCCGCTGAAATCCACCCCGTCATGGGGCCACATGCCCGTGAGGTAGACCTCGCCTTCGTAGCGGTCGGCGCCCTCGATGTCGGGCGTCTTCGGCAGCGACAGGCACCCGCTGGCCATGATGTAGTACCGGCAGCTCACCTCGTCGCCGTGGCTGGTGCGCAGCCGCCAGCGCCGGCCGGCCTCGTCCCAGATGGCAGCTGTGATCCGGATGCCGAACCGGATGTCCCGCCGGAGGTCGTAGCGATCGGCGACGTGCTGGAGGTAGGCGAGGATCTCCGGCTGGGTGGCGTACTTCTCCGACCAGGTCCAGTCCTTCTCGAGCTGAGGATCGAAGCTGTAGGCGTAATCGGTCGTAGGGATATCGCAGCGGGCACCGGGATATCGATTCCAGTACCAGGTCCCCCCGACGTCGCCCGCCTCGTCGAACGCCATGGCGGAGAACCCGAGCTCGCGCAGCCGGTAGAGCAGGTACAGGCCGGAGAACCCGGCGCCGACGACCGCGACGTCGACCTCGGCGGGCATCGCCGCGGACCCATTCCCCGTAATCGCCATCCGATGTCCTCCCGCCGCGCTCTTGCTGGCCGCCGAAAATGCCTCGCCTTTACTATCGACCCCTTGCCGTAAGCCGTCCAGATGGCTCCGCCCGGGCCCGGGCGGTCAGGCCGGATAGTTGCTGAGCTCGATCAGGTTCTGGTCCGGGTCGCGCAGGTAGCAGCTGAGGATCGGGCCGGTCGCGCCGGTCCGTCCAACGGGGCCTTCCTCGATTGCGACGCCAGCACCGGTCAGCTCCGTGACCAGTTCGCGGATGTCGTCATCGACGATGAAGCAGACATCGGCGCTGCCGGGAGTCGGGTGCCGTGCTTTCGGCTCGAATTCCCGGCCCGCCTGGTGGAGGTTGATCTTGCTGGTCCCGAATGTCAGGGCGGTACGCCCGGCACCGAAGGTCACCGCTGTCATCCCGAGGACCCGCGTGTAGAAGCTGACGGTCGCGTCGATGCTGGCGACCGTGAGCACCAGGTGGTCCAGTCTGTTGACCCGCATGGCACCGCCTCTCTCCTACGGGACCCGAATCCGCGTCAGCGTAACGTGCCGGACGGCTCAGGGCGCTCAGCGAAGCCGTCACAATAGGTCTGTGAGTCCTCTCGGAGAATCAACGCAGGCCGACGGCACGGAGGCGGGCCCGGCTCCAGCCGGCCGGTGGGAGGACCACAGGCTGCCGTGGGCCGGGCAGCCCCGCGCGGTGGACATCGCCTGCTGGGCCGCCATCACGCTCAGCGGCCTCTACTATCTGCTGTTGCTGCCGTTCCGCGCCGAGTTGGTCGGTACCCACCCGGTCGTTCTGGAGTTGCTGAACGGCTCTACGGAGGCGATCGTGGCTGGCGCCGCGTTCGCGCGGGTCGGGCACGGGACGCTGCTGACCGTGCTGCTCGCCGCCATTCCGGGGATCATGAAGTTCGACCCGCTGTACTGGTGGGCGGGGACCTTGTGGGGCGAGCGAGCGGTCGCGCTGCTGGGCGGTCGCCGAAATCGGGGGCAGCGCTACCTGGACAGGGTCACGCGCTGGGGGCGCAAGTTCACCTGGCCCATGATCGTGGCGGCCCCGTTCCTGCCAGTTCCGAACGCGGTCATCTTCGTCATCGCAGGCTGGTCCGGCGTCAGTCTGATCACGTTCCTGGTGCTAGACCTGATCGGCACCATGCTGTGGACGGGCATGCTGGCCGGCCTCGGGTATGCCCTCGGGCACCACGCTGTCGTGGTCGCTCAGACCGTCTCGCACTACGGGCTCTGGTTCTCGCTCGCCATCGTCGCGCTGATCATCGCCAGCCAGGTGCGCTCGGCGCGCGCCGCGCGCGGCGAGGCCGCCAAGTAGCGGGCCAGTCGCCGGGCGTCGGACTCTTCACCCCGCGAGGGTGAGGGAAGGTCGTTCGCGCCCATGCAACGCTCGAAGCGCTACAGCGGGGCTTCCCGCCCGGCGACTCACCTACAGGGGACGTCAGCATGTCAGGCACAGGCTGGTACATCGGACTGGGCGTCATCTACTTCATCCTGGTCTTCACGCTGGCGGTCCTGTGTTTCCGCAAGGGGCACTGGGTCCTGGGGCTGATTGGCTTCCTGTTCCCGGTCCTGTGGCTCCTCGGGGCCGTCCTGCCCGCCAGAACGCGCTAGCCGGCTACCTGACGAAGATGCAGAAGATGTGTCCGGCTGGGTCTGCCAGTGCGTACAGCGGCTCGTCGGGGTCGTACGTACGGTCCAGCCGCAGTTCAGCGCCTAGGGCGATGGCCCGGTCAGTATGCCGGTCCAGGGCCGCGCGATCGGGAACGGTCATGTCCAGGTGGAGTTGCTGCGGCACGTCCTGGAGCGGCCAGGTGGTCCTGGGCAGCTCCTCGACTTGCTGGAAGGCCAGCTTGCGCACCCCGGCGGAGTCTGTGAGGACCAACCAGTCGGCATCGTCGGTCGTGCCGTCGGGAGGTGACTCGTCGCCGGGGCGGTAGACCAGTCCGAGCAACTGTCGGTAGAACTCGGCCAGCGATCGAACATCGGTGGTGTCGAGCACAGTGTGCAGCATCTCGGGCAAGTCCCCGGGCCCATAGTCCGCCATCTCACGCTCCTCTGATTGGACGAGTTCACGCGCTCCACAGTCGTTTCTGGTGAAGCCCGGCGTCAAGAGCGCTGATGACGCGGTCGGCTAGCGCCGGTGGATGTGGCACATATTTCGGTGGCAGGGTGTGCGGAAGGGTTATCGCGGGAGTACGGCTGACTCTGGGAGGAGGACTTGATGGACATCAACTCCGCCGCGCCGGTCATCACTCGCGACGAAATCTTCATTCATGCCCCCATCGAAGCCATCTGGGACATTCAGACGGATGTTGCCTCGTGGCCCTCCTGGCAGCCCGACGTTGACAGCGCCGAGGCCGACGGCCCGCTCACCGTGGGCTCTGTGTTCCGCTGGCAGACGGCGGGCCTGGACATTGCCTCGACTGTTGCGGAGGTGGACGCCCCGCACCGGATCGCCTGGGGCGGTCCGGCACAGGGCATCATGGCCGTCCACGTCTGGACCCTCGACGAGCGGGATGGCGGCGTCGTTGTCAGCACCGCCGAGTCGTGGGAGGGCGACCCGGTCAGCGCCCAAGTAGGGCCGTTGCAGGCCGCGCTCGACGAGTCGCTACGCAACTGGCTGGAAAACCTCAAGCGGACCGCGGAAGAGCGTCCGCCAGGCTGAACGGCTGAGCCAAGTGGATAGTGCGGTGCCACGCGGGCTGAGGCAGGCGATCGACGTGCCGCCATTTGGCGAGCTTGCCGATCCGCGGGTGCTGGCGGGGCTGGCTGCCGCAGCGGAGGAGCGGGGCTGGGATGGCTTCTTCGTCTGGGACCATGTCGTGTATCGCGCGCCGGTCCGCGCGGTGGCCGATCCGTGGGTAGCGCTGGCGGCGGTGGCGTGCGCGACGAACAGGCTGCGGATCGGGCCGATGGTCACCCCCTTGTCGCGCCGGCGGGTGCACAAGCTGGCCAGGGAGACGGTGACGTTGGATCTGCTGAGTTCTGGCCGTCTGATCCTGGGAGTCGGGCTCGGCAGCGCGCGGAACGGCGAACTGGAGCCGTTCGGCGAGGTGGCCGACCCGCGTGAGCGGGCCCGGCTGCTCGACCAGGGACTGGCGGACCTGACCGGATACTGGGCAGGAGGTTTCGAGCCGGTCCCGGTGCAGCGGCCGAGGATCCCGGTCTGGGTGGCGGCGGAGTGGCCGCATCCGCGGCCGGTGCGGCGGGCGTTGCAGTGGGATGGTTTGTTTCCCACCGGGCTGCCGGATCCGGCAGCGCTTGCCGAACTGACCAGTCAGATCCGGACGGCAGGTCCGTCCGGCGAGCCGTTCGACGTCATCGTCGCCATCCCGCCTGGCGAGGACCCCGCGCCGTGGGCGCGGGCCGGGGCGACCTGGACGGTCACCGACCTCGGCATGCAGCCGACCGTGGCTCAGGTCCGCGAGATCATCGCGGCCGGCCCTCGCTGAAATAGTCTGCAGGTATGAAAGCCAATCGGTCCATCCCGGCGTCCACGGTCATCCCGGTCCTGACCTATTCCGATGTCCGGCAGGCGGTCGCCTGGCTGAGCGACGCCTTCGGCTTCGCGGAACGGGTCCGGATCGGCGAGAACCACCGGGCACAGCTCAGCTTCGGCGAAGGGGCCGTGATCATCGCCGAGCCTCGAGGCGATCGCCGCCCGCCGCGCCGCGGTGATGTCAGCCACTCCGTCATGGTGCGCGTCGAGGATGTACGGGCTCACTGCGAGCGCGCCCGCGAGCACGGCGCGAGCATCCTGATGGAGCCGACCGACCACATGTACGGGGAGCGGCAGTACAGTGCCGAGGACTTCGCGGGCCATCAGTGGACTTTTTCCGAAACGCTCGCGGATGTGGCACCCGAGGACTGGGGCGGGGAGACCATCGCACCCGGCTGATCCCGGCGGTGGTCCACAGCAACGAAGAAAGGAAGGGAGCATGCGCTCTCCTTCCACTTTCAACATATAGCGCACCCGGGGGCTTGCGGCAAGACCCCGGTCGTGCCGCATAATCGCAGGTCGAGGATCGGAGCTGATGCCGTGAACCGCCTGACGACCAGCGCGTTTGACCTTCCCGACCGACTCTCCGCCAAGGCCGACCCGACGCTGATCGCCGGCGACGAGCAGCACTTCGCGGCCATCGCGGAGTGTCTGGAGCAATCGATCGCCGACCTGTCCGGCCGCCTCGATGCCGAGCGCATGGCGCCCGGTGGCATGGGCCAGGAGGCGATGGACCGGGACATGGAGATTCACCGGCTGACCGCTCGCCTGCGCGTCCTGCGTCGCTTCGGTCTGGACCTGTGCCTCGGGCGCATCGTCAGCGCAGAGGCCGCAGAACCCGTGTACATCGGGCGGCTTGGCCTCACGGACCGTGCGGGTCGCAGGCTGCTGCTCGACTGGCGTTCCCCGGCGGCTGAGCCGTTCTTCGGAGCGACCCACGCCAACCCGATGGGCCTGGCAAGCCGCCGCAGGTATCGCTGGACCCTGGGCCGGATCAGTGATTACTGGGACGAGGTATTCACCGCGGACGGGCTCGAAGGGCATGCCGCGCTGGACGACCAGTCCGCCTTCATCGCCAGCCTGGGCAGCAGCCGGTCCGCCCGGATGCGCGACGTGCTGGGCACCATCCAGGCCGACCAGGACGCCATCATCCGCGCGGGATCTCGTGGCGCTCTGGTCGTCGACGGTGGTCCGGGTACCGGGAAGACCGTCGTCGCTCTGCACCGCTCCGCCTACCTGCTCTACTCCGACCCTCGCCTCGGTCACCGCCGGGGCGGGGTGCTGTTCGTCGGCCCGCACCAGCCTTACCTGGCCTACGTCGCCGACGTTCTGCCCAGCCTCGGCGAGGAGGGCGTGCAGACCTGCACCCTGCGTGACCTCGTCGCCGAGGGAGCCGCAGCAGCGATCGAGGCCGACCCGGAGGTCGCGCGCCTGAAGTCGTCCGCGGACCTGGTGAAGGCGATCGAGAAGGGCGTCAAGTTCTACGAGAATCTGCCCACCAAACCGATGAAGGTCACGACCCACTGGTCCGACATTTGGCTCAGCGCCGACGACTGGGCCGAGGCGTTCGAGGCACCGGATCCCGCCACGCCGCACAACGAGGCACGCGAGGCGATCTGGGCCGGGCTGCTCACGATCCTGACCGACAAACACGATGGCAACGTCCCGGCTGACCTGCTCCGCAAGTCGCTGCTGCAGAACCGGGAGCTGCGCTCGGCACTCAACCGCGCGTGGCCGCTGATCGAGCCGGCCGACCTTGTCGCAGACCTGTGGTCAGTACCCGCCTACCTGCGGCTGTGTGCGCCCTGGCTCAACGGAGATGATGCTGCGAGGCTGCAGCGCGAGGACGCTCACGCCTGGACGGTGTCCGATCTGCCGCTCCTGGACGCAGCAAGGCACTGGCTCGGCGACCCGCAGGCATCGCGACGTCAGCGCCGCCATGACGCCGCGGTCGCCGCTGAACGCGAGCAGATGGCCCGGGTCGTCGACAACCTGATCGAGGTCGCGGACGACGAATACGGCGTAGGTCTGGTGACGATGCTGCGCGGCGAGGACTTCCAGGACGCCCTGGTCCAGCAGGCCGCACTGCCCGGTGCCGATCCGGACCGGCTCGCCGGGCCGTTCGCGCACATTGTCGTGGACGAGGCTCAGGAACTGACCGACGCCGAGTGGCAGATGCTGCTGCTCCGCTGCCCGTCCCGGAGCTTCACCATCGTCGGGGACCGCGCCCAGGCCAGGCACGGGTTCACGGAGTCGTGGCAGGAACGGCTCGAACGGATCGGGCTGGACCCGATCAGCCTGGCCACACTGAGCATCAACTACCGGACGCCAGAGGAGGTCATGGCGGAAGCCGAGCCGGTCATCCGGGCCGTGCTCCCGGACGCGAACGTCCCGACCTCCATTCGCCGCACCGGAGTTGCCGTCGGTTACGGATCCGCCTCGGATCTGGGCTCGATCGTCGATGCCTGGCTCGCCGCCCATGCCGAAGGGATCGCCTGCGTCATCGGCGATCCTGCGTTCGCGGCGAGGCCCCGGGTTCGGTCGCTGACCCCCGAGTTGTCGAAGGGACTCGAGTTCGACCTGGTCGTGCTCATCGACCCGGAGGCGTTCGGCGAGGGCATCGAAGGGGCAGTCGACCGCTACGTCGCCATGACCCGGGCGACCCAGCAACTCGTGATCCTCACGAGCTCCGGTCACTAACCCGCTTCAGCGCAGCGTCAGCGCCGTTTCAGACCTCGCGGGCATCGTGGCAACGGCCGCGACAGCGCGGGGCTCGCCATGAGTCCCGCGCCGTCACGGCGGCAGCGAAAAGGCAACGCAAGGGGAAGTCATGAAATGGCGGCGAAAACTGATCGTGCTGGCAAGCGCTGCGAGCAGCGCGCTTGCGATCGGGATGACAATGGGCGGTTCGGGAGCGGTGCTCACGGCGTCAGCGGGCGCGTTGGCGGCGAACACCAGCGCGGCGAGTGCCGTAACCCCGGTGGGGCAGTGGGGCCCGGCGAAGCAGGTGCCGGGCCTGGCAGCGCTGAACGTGGGCGGGTCGGCTCGGGTGCAGGCGCTGACCTGCAGCTCACCGGGCAACTGCGCAGCGGGCGGCATGTACACCGACGCGGCGCACCGACAGCAGGCCTTCGCGGTTACCGAGGCCAAGGGTGTCTGGGGGACGGCGGTCGCGATCCCCGGCCTGGTTACGTTGAACGCGGGCGGGAGTGCTGACGTCAGGTCGGTGTCCTGCGGGGAGGCTGGCGACTGCGCGATCGGCGGCTCCTACACCGATGCCAAGGGCAACAACAACCCCTGGGTCGCGGACAGCGTGGTCGGGACCTGGGGCAAGGCGCAGGAGCTGATCACGTTCGACCTGACGAACATCGACGCCAACTTCGGCCAGCACGTCGGCGATGTCACCTCGATCTCGTGCGCCTCAGCAGGCAATTGCGCGGCGACGGTGACCATGCCCTCGATTGATCAGGGCGCCACCCCGCTCGCGGCGCCGGATATCGCGACCGAGGTCAACGGGATCTGGGGAACGCCGCAGCCCGCGGCCATCGTCTCCAGCACCGCCGCTCAGCTGCCGGCCGAGCTCAGCTCGGTGTCCTGCGCCGGCACGGTGGTCTTCTGCATCGCCGGCGGGTCCTACACCGACGGCAGCGGGCGCGCGCACGCGATCGTCATGTTCGGCACGATCGATGATCGCGGCGGGGTGTGGGGCGCCGCCGGCGAGGTGCCCGGCATCACCGGCCTGCCCGGCTACAACACCGCCAGCCCGTTCGCGCGGGTTGCCTCGGTGTCCTGCCTGGCGTCGGGCGACTGCGCAGCCAGCGGGTTCTACCTCGACACGCACGGTAACGACCAGGTGTTCACCGGCGGCGCGGCGAGCGGCGGCCAGTGGGCCAACCAGGCATTCCCCGGCGCGGCCGAGCTGAACACCGGCGGGAAGATGTTCGTGGACAGCATGTCCTGCGGCGCTCTCGGCGAGTGTGCCGTCGCCGGCAGCTTCGGCGATTCCTCGTCGCACGAACAGGCCTGGGTCGACTCGCAGTCCGGCGGGCTGTGGCGCAACGCGCAGCAGATACTCGGCGTCAACGACAACCCCTTCGCGGCAGCGTCGAGCGTGTCCTGCGCCGGGACGGGCTTCTGCTTCGCCGGCGGCCTGTTCACCGACAGCGCCGGGCACACGCAGGCCTTCGTGGCGGGTGACATCGCCGGCACCTGGGGCGGCGCACAGCTGATCGCCGGGAACCTCAACGCCGGCGGGAACGCAGGCGTGACGGGGATCTCCTGCTCGGCCGCCAGCAGCTGCGCGGCAGGCGGGTTCTACGCCGACGCCGCGGGACACCAGCAGGGCTGGGTGGCCGACGACTCGACCGCGACCAGTACGGCCCTGTCGGTGTCGGCCGCGACGATCACCGCGGGGAGCGAGCAGTCCGAGAAGATCACGGCCAAGGTCAGTCCGCTCAACGGCGGCACCGCGACCGGGACGGTCTCCGTGGCGGCGGGCGCCACCAGCGTGTGCACCATCACCCTCGCGGGCGGGACGGGCAGCTGCTCGCTGACCGCCAGCCAGCTGCCGGTCGGCAGCTACACGCTGACCGGCACCTACAGCGGCGATACCTTCTTCGCCGGCTCGACTAGCGCGGGCAAGGCGGTCAGCGTGCTGACCGCGGCGCGCGCCACCGCCACCGCCCTGACCCTGTCGGCCTCCACCGTGAAGGTCGGCCAGGAGCAGAATGAGCACCTCACCGCCAAGGTCACCGCGCCGTCCGGCGGCACCCCCGGCGGCAAGGTCACCGTCAAGGCTGGATCGGTCATCCTGTGCACGATCACGCTGTCCGGCGGCAAGGGCACCTGCTCGCCGACCGCCAGCAAGCTCGCCGCAGGTACCTACCAGCTCACCGCAACCTATTCGGGCAGCACCGCTTTCGCTGCCTCCACCTCCGGCAAGAAGGCTCTCACCGTGACGAAGTAGCGCATCCGCACGCCAGCCACGGTGCAGAAATAGCAGGTAGCCCCCGCGCAGCTCCAGGCGCGGGGGCTACCTCATCCCAGTCAGCGCGCGGCAACCCTCCCGGCAGACTGCGACTGCCTCGGCCGCCGCGTCCACCGACCTGGGCAGTACCACGCCGATGGGTACCTGCCGGAAGTTCGACGCGTCGGTGGAGTACGCCGCACGGCTGCCAGGGTCGAACCTGACCTCGCCGTCGACGCGCGCGGCAAGATCGCTGGCCAGGTCCATTCGGCACCCCGTTCATCGGCGATTGCAGACTCTGGGACTGCCCGGTACCGGCCGGCTAAACATCGGCGGCGCGCGGCCCGCGCCTCGCGGCACGCGCCTCGCGGTCAACCTCACGAACGCCGGTGTTTGGCCGCGTGCTGGCAGGAGAGCGTATGGAGATGGCAGAGCAGGACGTGCCCGATCGCCGGGACGAGACGCAGGAGCAGCGGGACGACCGCAACCTGATCGAGTTGCTGCAGGAACTCAGGGTCGCGGGCCTCGGGGTACAGGTGCTGTTCGGCTTCCTGCTCGCCTTGCCCTTCTCCAGCAGGTTCACTCAGCTCGGCCATGCTCAGCGGGGGCTCTATGTGACGATCTTGGTGCTGTCCGCGCTGGCGACGGCACTGCTGCTCGGCCCGGTTGCTTACCACCGGCTGGTGTTCCGGCTGGGACAGAAGGAGCAGCTGGTCAGGGCGGCCAATGTGATGGCGATCAGCGGGCTGGTCGGCGTCGCCCTCGCGGTCTCCGGAACCGTGCTGCTGGTGGTCAGCTTCGTGGACAAGGGCTTGCCCGCGGCGCTCATCGGCACCTCGACGGCGTGCGTGTTCGCCGGCCTGTGGTTCGCGTTTCCGCTGGTCCGCCGCCAGCGCGTGCACCGGCGGACTGAGCCCGGCCCCCGGTCACCCGAGTAACCCCGGATACCCCGGGTAGCTCTGCCCGGCCCGCACGAGCGGAGGCAGCTGAAGCGGAAGAGCGGAAGAGAGGCCGGGCGTGGCGGTTATCGCGGTCGTGGCGCATGCGCGCAAAAGCCTGGGCGGCGGGCTGCCCGAGCTCAGGCGGGTGCTCGCAGCGCACGGTTGTACCGACCCGCTCTGGTACGAGGTCACCAAGAGCCGCAAGGCGCCCAAGCGCGCCAGGCGGGCACTGGCCGAGGGCGCCGGCCTGGTCTTCGTCTGGGGCGGCGACGGGATGGTGCAGCACTGCGTGGACGCGCTGGCCGGCACCGATGCCGTTCTCGCCATCATCCCGGCGGGAACGGCGAATCTGCTGGCCACGAACCTGGGCGTGCCCGAGGACATCGAAGGCGCCGTGCGGGCGGGGCTGCACGGGACGCGCCGCCGGCTCGATACCGGATCGGCCAACGGTGAGCACTTCGCGGTGATGGCAGGCGCCGGATTCGACGCCAGCATGATCGCTCAGGCGGACCGGACGCTCAAGGATAGATTCGGGCGCCTCGCCTACCTCTATACCGGGGCCAGGAGCCTCGGTGCGTCTCCGGTGCGGGCCAGGATCAAGGTCGACGGCGAGCCCTTCTTCGATGGCCGCCTGTCCTGCGTGCTGGCCGGGAACGTTGGCAAGATCATCGGTGGCATCGAGGCGTTTCCTGCCGCGTCGCCGGAGGGAGGCCTGCTCGACCTCGGCGTCGTCACCGCGGCGGACCGGGTGCAGTGGGCGAGGACGCTCGGCCGGCTGGCGCTCGGCAGCGCGCCGGTGTCGCCGTTCGTCCGCATGACCCGGGGGAGCAGGATCAGGATCAAGTTCGCCGAGCCGGTCCGTTACGAGGTCGACGGCGGAGCCAGGCCGAGGGTCAAGAAGCTGCGGATCAACGTGCACCCGGCCTCGATCACCATCTGCGTGCCGGGCGAGGTGGACGGGGCCGCCGGAAGCGGAGCACGCGAGGAACCCGGCTGAGCCAGCCGTGCGCGGCATGCCGGAGGCTATGGCCAGGTGCTGACCGTTCGGCCATCCCTGCCCTCCCGGATTCGCAGCGACCACACGCGCCCAGTGGCAGGGCCAAAAATCGTATAGGGCCGGCATTCGTTCGCTAGAATCGGGAACTTCCTGGCAACCCGGCAGGTCAGCTGCCGGCAGTCCGGCCCGCCTCGATGAAGGACAGTGCAGGATGTTGCGGGAAAACGAGAGGGGATCTGGCCCCCCAGTAGTGGCTACCATTCCGGCGGCCAAGGCTGGACCTGCGGCGCGCACGCCAGCCCCGCAGCCCAAGCTGGATCTCGGGTCGGCTGAGAAGCTGCGCGAGATCCAGTCGATCACCGATGCGGCGCTGTCCAGGCTGGCGCCGGAGGTTCTGATCGAGGAACTCGTCGAGCGGATCAGGCAGGCACTAGATGCCGACACGGCCGCCGTGCTGCTGCTTGACCCGTCGGGTGGCCACCTGATCGCCACGGCCGCCAGCGGGCTGGAAGCAGAGGTCACGCAGGGCTCGCGGGTACCGCTAGGTACGGGTTTCGCGGGCCGGATCGCCGCCCGCGGCCAGCCGGTGATCCTCGGCGCCGTGGACCATACGAAGGTCGTCAACCCGGTCCTGCTGGCCAAGGGCATCCGCTCGCTGATGGGCGCACCGCTGCTGATCGACGGCAAAGCGATCGGGGTCTTGCATGTCGGCACGCTCAGCGAGCGGCAGTTCACCAAGCACGACCTGACCCTGCTGCAACTCGCCGCGGATCGTGCAGCGCTGGCCGTGCAGGCGCTCCTGGCTCAGCTGGACCGGGAGGCAACTACAGCGCTGCAGCGCAGTCTGCTGCCGTCCGCCTTGCCGTCGATCCGCGGTATCGAGGTGGCCGCCCGTTATGTGGCCGGCACGGGCACGGTGGGAGGCGACTGGTACGACGTCTTTCCGCTGCCGTCAGGCGAGACGTGCGCGGTGATCGGTGACGTCACCGGCAGTGGCCTCAGCGCCGCGGTGATTATGGGCCGGCTTCGCAGCGCGCTGCGCGCCTACGCGCTCGAAACGTCGGATCCGGCTGACATCCTTGGGCGGCTTGACCGCAAGATGCGCCACTTCGAGCCCGACGCGCTGGCCACGGTGCTGTGTGCGGTCATCAGCGAGGACCAGAAATGGGTGCGGATATCCTCGGCGGGCCACCTGCCGCCGATCCTGTGTACCGCCGATCGCAGTTCCTCGCCGGTCGAGATCATCAACGACGTGCTCATCGGCGTGCATATCCCGTCCGAGCGTCATGTCTCTACCTTGCGGTGGCCGGAGGATTCCGTGCTGTGCATGTACACCGACGGTCTCGTCGAGCGGCGCGACAAGACCATTGACGACGGCATCGACCACCTGTGCCAGGCGCTAGTCCCAGTCCACCCCGAGCTGGGGTGCGCGAGCATCATGGTTGCCATGGCCGATGTCAGCTCGCACAGCGACGACGTCGCGCTGCTCCTTTTCCGGCGGACCGCGCAGCCCGATCCGGCCCTGGCGAGGCTGCCTTGACCTCGCCGGATTGGACGGTCCGGTGGTCAGACAGACATGCCATCGTCACCATGCCGGCCGAGATCGATGCGACTAACGCGGCCGACGCGGAGGCGTTCCTGCTCGCGCTGATCGGGCAGGCACCCGAGTTCATCACTGCAGACCTGACCGGAACTACTTTCTGCGATTCCGCTGGGGTGCGCGTTATCCTCGTCGCTCACCGGGGCGCTGCGGCGGCCGGGCTGGAATTCCGGCTGGCCGTCGGGGAATCGCCAGTCAGCCGCATCCTGGATCTGACGGGCGTCGACCAGGTGGTGCCCCTGTACCACGACGTGCTTGCGTCACTCGCTGATGCGGCCAAGGACGCTGACCCGCGCTGATTTGCCTCATTCTCAGGTATGCCCGTACGTTACTCTGACGGGTTGCCCGGCGGCGAAGATGTGACGCGCTTCCGGCACGCAAAGAGAGCGGTCCGGCCGTGCGGACCCGAGGAGGAGATCACTGAGATGGCGGCTGTCAAGAATGCCCTGATCGTGGGCGGCGGTCCGGCCGGCCTGTGTGCCGCCACCGTGCTGTGCAAGCGCGGGATCGATGTTGAGATCGCTGAGATCAACGCTGACCTCCGGCCGCTTGGATCGGGACTGTCGATGATGGGCCCCACGCTGCGTGCCCTGCGGATGGTGGACGAGGAGGCACTTGAGCGTTGCATCGATGAGGGGTTCGGGCATCATGCGCTGAGTTTTGGCACCGTCGAAGGGCAGATCGTACAGCGGGTCGAGTTGCCGCGGGCGGCTGGTCCGGAATATCCCGGCGGTTGCGGCACGATGCGGCCAGTCTTCTGGGGCATGCTGGCCGAGATCGCCGAAAAGGCCGGCGCCCGGATTCGCCTGTCGACAACGATAACGGCGATTGAGCCCGGCGCAGACACCGTCAACGTCACGCTCAGCGACGGTTCCCGGGCCGAGTATGACCTGGTGGTCGGCGCGGACGGGCTGCGCTCGACAGTGCGCGATCTCGCCTTCCCTGAAGTGCCTCAGCCGTTCTTCACTGGTCAGACGGTGTGGCGTATGACGCTGCCGCGACCCGACGAGATCAGCGACGGCATCGTCATGTACTACGGGCCGCGCAACAAGGTCGGCTGCAGCCCTCTCTCGGACGAGGAAATGTACATCTTCGTCGTCGAGAACACGCCCGAGATCACGCGGCCGCCGCAGGAGGAATGGCCCGCGCTGGTCCAGGCCCAGCTCGCTGAGTACGGCGGCGTGATCGCCTGGGTGCGTGACCAGGCGACCGACCCAGCGCGCATCGATCGGCGGCCCTTGCATGCCATACTCGTGGGCGGTCCGTGGTATCGCGAGCGAGTGCTGCTTATCGGGGACGCCGCGCACGCGGCAACGCCGCAACTGGCGATGGGCGCGGGGATTGCGATCGAGGACGCGGTCGTGCTGGGGGACACGCTCGGCTCGCACCTCGACCTCGATGACGCGTTGGCGGCGTTTATGGAGCGCCGCTGGGAGCGCTGCCGTCTGGTTGTCGAGAACTCGCTTCAGCTCGGCGAATGGGAAAAGCATCCCGACGACCCTCAGGCGGACCCGGCAGGCTTGATGGATGCCAGCCTCGCGGTCCTAGCAGGGTCGTTCTGACCTGCACTGGCTCGTAGGGTCACCTACCGCGCAGCGTTCACGCCTGCAGGGCGCCGCCGGTCGGCGACTCGTCAGAGCGTGTCGATCCAGCGGTTGAGGCGACGCGCTTCGCGGACGAGGATGCCGGGATCCCGAAAGGTGTTGGCGAGCAGCGCGCCTCCTTCATATGCGGCGATGAGGCTGACGCCAAGGTCATGGGCGTCGCGCAGGCCCAGTGCCCGGAACTGCTCCTCGGCCCACTCGATGGGGACGCGCATCAGCTCCGCGAGTGCGAAGTCGGGGGTACCCGGGCGCTTGTCCAGCTCCGAGCAGAGGCTGCCGTACGGGCACCCGGATCGCGCGATGAGCTCGCTTTGGCCCGCGTACTCCCCGACGAGGGCCTTCAATCGGCCCTTGGGTGTCGGGTGCCTGCTGTCGATCAAGGCGAGCGCGGCCTTGGACTGCCGGACATGGGCTTCGATGACCGCGGCGATGATGTGGTCCTTGGTCTTGAAGTAGTAGTAGACGTTGCCCACGGGCACGTCTGCGACTTGGGCGATGTCAGCCAGCGTGGTCTTTTCAACGCCACGCTGATGCAGTAGCTGGCTCGCCGCGGCGACGAGGCGCTGCCGCTTGCCGGGCGGTCGCTCGGCCGCACCTTCCAGCGTTCGTTCTGGTGAGTTAGTCATCTCACTACAATCATAGCCGGACGGCCAGGCTCTCGAGCCTGCTCCGCGTCGACCAGGACCAGCGGGGCGGCTGCGCGGGTGTTGCCGATCCGCAGGGCGATCAGGGCGGCCGCTGCCATCAACAGGCTGCCGACGAGAAGGGCCCGGTGGTACCCGGCGTCTAGCCCGATGACATGGGATGCCTTGGCCGCGATCAGCTCGTTGGTGCGGGTGATCGCCAGGACCGACAGGATGGCCAGGCCGAGGGCGCTGCCGACCTGCTGAGATGCGTTGAGCAGTCCCGCGGCGAGACCCGCCTTGTCACCGGGAACCCCGGCGTTGGCGGCGGCCGCGACCGATACGAACACCGATCCGGCACCAAGCGACATGACCAGGAACCCGGGGAGCACGTCGGTGACGTACGAGCCGTGCAACGGAACGCGCGCCAGGTAGTAGATTCCGGCCGCCGCTATCAGGCAGCCGGCCACGACCACCGGGCGCGTCCCGATCCGGGTAATCAGCTGCGATGCGATGCCTCCCGCGGCGGCGAAGCCAACTGTGACGGGGATGTAAGCGGCACCGGCCTTGAGTGGTGAGTAGTGCAGGACCTCCTGCATGTACAGGGTGACGAAGAAGAACATCGAGAAGAATCCGGCGAAGGCGATCAGCTGAGTCAGGTCCGCTGCCACGAGTCCTTTCACCCGCAGGATGGCGAACGGGAGCAGGGGATTGCGGCTGCGCAGTTCGTTGCGGGCGAATGCGGCGATCAGCACGGCCGACCCGGCCAGCGTCGCGATGGTCTGGACCGAGCCCCAGCCTTCGACTGGTACGCGGACCAGGGAGTACACCAGGAGCAGCACGCCCCCCGTGATCAGCGCAGCGCCCTGGGTGTCGAACGTCGAGTCCTGGCCCGCGGCCGGAGCGTCATCGCGAAGCAGGAGCAGCGCTCCGACGAACACCAGCGCGCAGACTGGAGGATTGATGAAGAAGACCCATCGCCACCCGGGACCCTGGGCGAGCAGGCCGCCGAGGAAGACGCCGGCCGCTGCCGCCACTCCGCTGATCGCCCCCCAGGCCCCCAGCGCCGTGTTGCGGTCCCTGCCCTCGCGGAAGGTTGTGGTGAGCGCGGACAGCGCCGCGGGTGCCATCAGGGCGGCACCGATGCCCTGAACCAGCCGGGCGATGACCAAAAGGCCCGATGTGTTGGCCAGTCCGCCGGTCAGCGAGGCCACGGCGAACACGGCAAGCCCGGTGATCAGCATCCGGCGCCGGCCGAGCAGGTCGCCGAGGCGTCCCCCGAGCAGGAGAAAGCCGCCGTAGGTCAGGATGTAGCCGCTGGCCACCCACTGCAGGTTCTGCTGGGAGAACTGCAGGCTGCGCTGGATTGACGGCAGCGCGACGTTGACGATCGACGCGTCGACGATGTCGAGGAACTGCACGGCACACAGCAGCAGCAGCGTGAGCGCGCCCAGCCGCGACCGCAGCATGAGGCGCGAGCCGGCGACCGATCCGGCCGGTACCTGGGGTGACTCCATGCCCGCACTCCTCCGTGTGAAGTTAGTTGACCAACTCAGTACCGCACGGCTGAGCTGTGAGTGTCAAGTGAGTCAGCTAACTAATGCTTGGGAGCGGCTGGTGTGACCTGGGAACGAGACAGGCACTCGCTGCGTTCGTGGCGTTCTTCCGACGGCGACGCGCCCGCACACGGATGCGAGCGTTGCGCGAACGCCGCAGTCCATAGCTTCGGACGTGCACCGGATTTCAGATGTCGCACCCGAGGGGAACGAGATGACCACGTCGGCCGGCCGTGCCCGCGCTCCGGATGAGGGGGAGGGCCGGCCGTGGGCGGTGCTCGCGGTAGTGTCGGCGGCTCAGTTCCTGGCGATTTTGGACCAGTGGGTGGTGAACATCGCGCTCCCGGTGCTGCGGCGCGACTTTGCCCCGGTGTCGCTCTCGGGTGTCTCGTGGATCCTCGATGTGTACGCCATCGGGCTGGCCGCGCTGTTGTTGCCCGCAGGACGGATCGCTGACCGGCTCGGCCGCCGCAAGTGCTTCCTAGCCGGGCTCGTGCTGTTCGGCGTCGCGTCGCTGGGATGCGCACTGGTCCCTGACCTGCCGGCGCTGATCGCCTGCCGGGCGCTGCAGGCGGCAGGTGCGGCCATGCTCATTCCCACCTCGCTGGGGCTTGCGCTGTCGGCGTTCCCTTCGCATCAGCGGGGCACCGCGGTCGGGGTATGGGCCGGCGTTGGCGCGGTAGCCGCCGGCTGCGGGCCGGTGCTGGGCGGGCTGCTGGTCGAGTCGAGCTGGCGCTGGATCTTCCTCATCAACCTGCCTATTGTCCTCGCCGCGTTGGTGGCAGGCATCGCGATCTTGCCTCGGCGCATCGATGACCATGGCGGCCTGCGCCAAGTTCTCCGCGGCGGCCTTCGCATCGACGGTGCGGGGACCGTCCTGGTGCTCGGCGCAATCGGCCTGGTGTGCACGGCGCTGACCGAGGCGCCGGGATGGCCGCCGTCGCGCACCTGGCTTGTGCTGGTCGCCGGCCTCGTGCTGGCGGCCGCGTTCGTGGCCCATATCCGTCGCCACCCCGACCCCCTGGTCACGCCAGGGCTCTTTTCCGCCCGGACTTTCAGTGCCGGTGCTGCCGGGATCGTCGCCTACTACACGGGCTTTGCGGCGATGCTCTTGGGCACGACCCTGCTGCTGACCGTGCAGTGGCACTTCTCAGTCTTGCTAGCGGCCGTCAGCATCGCGCCAGGCCCCATCACAGCCGGGATCGTTTCGCCATTTGCTGGCCTGCTGTCCGCTCGCTTCGGAATGCGGAGAACGGTCGTGGCGGGCGCCGCGCTCTTCGCGGCGGCCGGGGCCTGGCCGCTGGCGAGCGCGGGCGATCGCCCCGGATACGCGGCGGTCGTGCTGCCCAGCTTGCTGCTGTGGGGGGTGGCCAACGCACTTCTGCAGCCGGCGCTCTTCGCCTCGGCCGGCGCCGTGCCGCGCTCGGAGCTGGCCTCAGCGTCGGCCGTGCTGGCCACCGCGCGCCAGGTCGGGTCGGCCCTGGGCGTGGCGATCTTCGTGGCAGTGCTCGGGGCCGGCCAGGCAACCGGCCTGGCCGGGTCCGGGCCGGCCCGGCAGGCGGCCTGGCGGGGTTCGGCCGGGCCTGGCTCATCGTCGTGATCACCGCCGTGCTGACCGCCTTTGCGGGACTCGCCGCCGGCCGGCCGCTGATCCGGACTCCGGCCTGGCTGCGCGTTGACCGCCCGCTCCGCCGGCCGCGTCCTGCGGCGACGGGCAAGACGGTGGTACTGCGCGAGGGGTCGGCTGTGCTGATCCGGCCGGTGCAGAGCACGGATGCGCCGCTCCTGGCCGACGGTTTCGGCCGGCTGAGTGCACGATCCCGCGAGACGCGGTTCCTGAGCAGAAAGAAGCAACTGTCACCGGCGGAGTTGCGCTTCCTCACCGACGTCGACCACCACGACCACGAGGCACTCGGCGCGGTGGATCAGGCCGACGGGCGCGGCGTGGGCATCGCCCGCTACATCCGGGATGCCGAGGACCGGCACGCAGCCGAGGTCGCCGTGACCGTCATTGACGACTGGCAAGGCCGGGGTCTGGGCACTGAGCTGCTGGCCCAGCTGTCTGATCGTGCCCGCCAGGCGGGCATCCGCCGCTTCACCGGGGTAGTCGCCGAAGACAATGCGGCGATCGCGGGGCTGATGCGGAACATGAGCGCCAGGCTGATCCGCCGCGCGCCAGGCACCTTGGAGTACGAGACCGCGCTGGAGCCCTGCACCGCCGAGGGTGGCCAGGGTTGAGCGTCGGGAATTACGACGACGGGCGAAGCGAGGTTCCCGGCGATGTGGCGGGACCGGTCGAGCGCGTGATCGTAGTCGGCGCCGGGATAGCAGGCCTGACCGTCGCGAACGCGCTGGCCCATTGCGGGGTGGAGTGCGTAGTCGTGGAGGCCCGCGATCGAGTCGGCGGTCGGCTGCACACCGTTGACCTGGCAGGTTCCGCGGTCGATCTGGGCGGGTCGTGGATACACACGCCCATCGGGAACCCCATGCGAACCTTCGCTGACCAGGTCGGCGTCGCTTGCCGAAGCGCGAACCCGTTGCCCGGGC
The DNA here is from genome assembly GCA_963720595.1 of uncultured Actinomycetota bacterium. Lineage (GTDB taxonomy): Bacteria > Actinomycetota > Actinomycetes > Streptosporangiales > Streptosporangiaceae > Chersky-822. Next base: position 128,199 of record CAVRFY010000004.1, read on the forward strand.
TGGCCGGTTTCGACAGCGGCGAAGGGCGTCGCCTGTCAGCCGATGACGTAGCGGCGATTCTCGGCATCCAGTACGAGGCCTTCCCGGAGGCGGTCGGCTGGCTGCGCGACGAACTCGGGCCAGCGGCGTCTGCAGCGGACGGGATCGAAGCATTCATGGCCAGGGCTGACCTGCAGCCGGGCATGGCGAGGCGAGTGCGCCAGGCGCTGCACGCGCTGGTCGAGGCCGAGTCGGCCGACCTTGCACAGCGGCAGTCGCTGCGCTGGATGTGGAACGAAATCGAATACGGCGGTCACTTCTTCGGCGATGCGCCGGCCGGGGGCTACGGGAGTCTGGTGCGAGCAATGGCCTCGGGCGTACAGGTGCGCGCGGGTACGGAGGTGGCCGAGGTAGCCCGCTCCGCGACTGGCGTGCGAGTGCGGAATGCTGATGGCACATCCGAGGAAGGTACGCACGTGGTGGTGACGGTGCCGCTGGGCGTGCTGAAGCGCGGCGCGCCGGCGTTCTCGCCCGCGCTGCCGGCTGACCGGCTCGCGGCCATCGCGCGGCTCGGTTTCGGTCGCTACGAGAAGGTGGCGCTGCGGTTCGACGAACCGTTCTGGCGCGCGGCAGGCGTCCCCAATCTGGTGATCTTCCCTCGCGATCCCGGGGACCCGGCGGTCTGGATAATGAGCCAGGACGCGTACGGGGGCGGCCCGGTGCTGTCCTGCCAGATCTTCCACAGCGCTGCCGGTCAGGTCATCGCAGTGGCCCCGGAGGTCGCCGTCCGACGGGTTCTCGCCATGCTCGCCGAGGTAATCGGCGAACCGGTCCCGGCGCCGACGGCCGTGGCGGTGACCTCGTGGGCCAGCGATCCCTTCAGCGGCGGCGCCTACACCCACCTTCCCCCGGGAGCCAGCCCCGCCGATGCCGATCTGCTCGGCGAGCCGATCGGCGGCCGCCTGCTGTTCGCGGGGGAGCATACCCAGAGCGCCCGGCTGGCCTATGCCGACGGCGCGATGACCAGCGGCATCCGCGAGGCTAAGCGACTCTGCAATCGGCCCAGCGTCCCGCTCGGCCCGATCGTCGCCGTGCGCCGCTGAGGCAAGTCAGCCCGGCGAACTCCGCGCCGGGTGACGAATGTGCGATATGGGGCACTACGGCGCCGCAGGACTGCCATTCTTGGTGACACGCAGCCGGTGGGGCGATCGCCCGTTATCCCGGTCAGCCGGGAGGACCTGATGCTGAAGGACTTCTACGTCGCCTTCTCCGCGATCTGCTTCACCTTGCTCGGCCTGTGGCTGATCGTCGTGCAGACCAGGCACGAGGACTGGCGCGGCGACGCGGGCCACCGTCGCCGTGCGTACGGGGTCGCGATGAACTTCTCGCTGCCCGGCCTGATGAGCCTGCTCTCGCTGATCAACCCGGACAGTGCGCTGTTGTGGCGGGTATCGTTCGCGGTCGCGGCGCTCGGCGGTGCGGTCATTCTCGTCGTGCTTCGCGGAGCGGCCCCCACGCAATTCGGCCTGGCCGCGTATGTGCTAGCGGTCCTCCTTTATGCCCTGATCGCGCTGCTTGCCATCGCGCCGGGCGTCATCGCCGGGGTGGGCCTCGCGCTGGCGGCCGTCCGCGTGGAGGCGGTGCTGCTGACCTTGCTGGTCTTCTTGGATGTCAACGTCGCCTGGCTGCTGCTGTTCGACGACAGCGCACCGCGGCCTGCCGCGGGTTGACCATTGGCATTGTCCACGGCATTCACCAAGTTGCTGGGCGTGCAGCACCCGGTTGCGCTGGCGCCCATGGGCGGCACTGCCGGCGGGGCACTGGTGGTCGCCGTCTCTAACGGCGGCGGGCTGGGGCTGCTCGGCGCCGGCGGTGAGGATCGGGACTGGCTGATCCGCGAGATGTCGATCATTGCCGGTGGCACGAGTAAGCCATGGGGCGTCGGGTTCCTGACCTGGGCGGTTGACGTCGACGTGGTCGAGCGTGCATTGCAGGCCGGTCCCAGGGCGGTGATGTTGTCCTTCGGCGATCCCCGTCCGTACACCGCGGCTGTCCGGGCGGCGGGCGCGGTCCTCATCATCCAGGTCACCGGCCTGGATGAGGCCAGGCAGGCGGTCGACCTCGGCGCCGACGTCCTTGTGGCGCAGGGAACAGAGGCCGGCGGGCATGGCGCCCGGCGCGGCCGGTCCGCTCTGCCGTTCGTGCCGGCTGTGGTGGATCTGGCGGCACCGGTGCCGGTGCTGGCGGCCGGGGGGATCGCCGACGGGCGGGGCCTGGCAGCGGCGCTGGCGCTCGGAGCGGCCGGGGCACTGATCGGCACTCGATTCCAGGCCACGGCCGAGTCCCTCGCCGAGCCCGCGACGAAGATGGCGATCGTCGAAGCAAGCGGGGAGGACACCGAGCGCAACAGTGTGCTGGACATCGCCCGCGGGTCTGCGTGGCCGCCGGAATACACGGCCCGCACGCTTGGCCACCCGTTCCTCGATCGTTGGCGGGGCAGGGAACACGAACTGGCCGCTGACCCCGACGCCCGGCAGGCCTACCGCGACGGTGTCGCGCGCGGGGACCTGCCCCCGCTCCCGGTGTGGGCCGGCGAGGGTACTGGCCTCATTAACGACCTGCCGCCCGCCTCCGGCCTGGTCGCGGCCCTGGCCGCCCAGGCCGAGCAAGCGCTGGACCGGGCGGGAAGGCGCTGAGGCCGCTAGCCTGAGCGCCAGCCTGCGCGGGTTATCCCATCATCTGGCCTGGCTGCCCAGCGTGGACATGATCACGGCGGCGAATGCCTCGACCTTCTGCTGCCAGCCGTCCTCCAGCGGCCCTTTCATGCCGGTGACCAGGACCGCTTCCTCGGCGACCTTGGTCAGGCCCTTGGCTTGCAGCAGATCGTTCATGATCGGGATGACCCGCTCCCACCGGTCCTGCTCCTCCTGGGTCGGCAGCTTGCCGGTCTTTCGGTCCGGCTTCGGAGCGCCTTGGGTGGTCAGGATCGCGTACCTGGTCCCAGGTTCGAGACTGACCTTGCCCAGGAACCGGCGTGCGTTGCCCTTCGGCTTCCCGAGGCGGCCAGGCGAACTGAACACGTACAGGTCCGCCTTGGGCAAGTCCCTCGGGTTCGCATCGCGGATGTGCTGAACGGTGACCGTTATCCCTCTGGTCGCCATCATCTTCTTGAACTCGGCCGCGACGGTGGCGCCGTTGCCGAACTTCGAAGCGTGGTAGTAAGCGATGTTCATGACTAATCCTCAGAACCTCGGCATCTAACTTCTTCAACATTTGCGCATCGGCATCGCCGCCGCCAGAGGCGAACGTCCCGAGCCGGCAGACGCCGGCGCCGCAGGCTTCCGGCTGGTCCGCGCAATGCTCCCGCCCAGTTCGAGGGTGTGATCTGCGACGTTTCGGCTGAATGAGCGAGGGTTGCCGGGTATGGTCGGATCCATCGCGGTTGCGGGAGGTTGAGATGGCTCAGAAAGTGACCGTCGCGCTGGAGGACGACCTGGACGGCGGCCCGGCAGAGGAGACCGTGCGGTTCAGCTTCGATGGCGAAGATTACGAGATCGACCTAAGCCGCGCGAACGCGAGCGCGTTCCGTGAGCAGCTGGCGCCCTTCCTCGAGCACGCCAGCAGGGCCGGGCGAAGTCAGCCCCGCCGGTCGGCCCGCACGGCCGCGAGCCGTCAGCGCAGCGGCGACATCAGGGCCTGGGCGAAAGACCAGGGCATCGCCGTCAGCGACCGCGGCCGTATCCCGACCAGCGTCCTGGAGCAGTACCAGGCCGCCATCAACGGACGTTGACAGGGGTTGACCCGATCTAGGTGCGCGGCCGTGCCGCCGGGCACCAGCAGGTGCGGCGTGCGGCGTGCGGCGCTACCTGGCTTGGGCCCAGAGGATGAACAGTTCGGTGCCTAGACCGCCAGCGACCGCAAGTACCAGCCCGAATGCCGCGCCGACCAGCCAGCGGCCGGCCGGGTGGAATCTCGGGAAGTCCGGCCGGATTCGCCGTGCCCGGCGACCGGGATGCTGGCCGGTGTCGCACATGGCGGCAGCGCCGTTGACGGCCTCGAGCACCTTGCGAAGCTCGTCAGCGCGGCGGCGTTCTCGCGAGAGACGAGTGTGCCGGCTGGTCAGGCGGAAATCGTCGCACCCCACTGCTTCACGATAACCGGGCGGCCAACGGAGGCGCTCGGCTGGCCTTCGCTTCCTACTATCAGCTGGAGATGTACAAACCTGCCGCCAAGCGCCGCTGGGGTGTTTCGCGCTCCCGATCCTGCTCCTGGTCAGCGCCATCCACCAGGATGTGACCTTCGACCGGGCAATGACCGCGGCCGTCGATCTTGAGATCGAGGATCTGGCGCGCTGGCTCAGCCTGGACCTGACGCGGCCAGGCCGGTCGTAGGTCCCCAGCCGCCTGAACCGGTACCCCCATTCATTTTCTCAACAATGCTCACTGGGTGATCTCGGCGAGCACGCGACTGATCTCCTCAGCGATCTGCGCGGGCCGCTCCTGGTTCACGGCGTGACTCGTGTCATCCAGAACCACATGGCGTCCCTTGCGGACGGACTGGGCCAGCCTGGAGTGGAACCCGGTATACGCCGCCCGCTGGTCCCTCGGGCTTCCCGTCGTCGCGGACAGCACGACCAGCGGTACGTCGGGCAGCGTCCCGCGGGCCCTGGCCCGGCGGATAACTGGCAGGGACTCGATGCCCAGCAGGTGCTCGTCGCGCACCATGGCCACCTGCGACCGGAGTGTGTAGCACGAGACGTAGGCATCGAGGATCAGGGTGCGCAAGCGCTGGTCGGCGGTCAGGTTCTCGGCGAAGGACCCGAACGTGTCCCGCACCGTGGCGGCGAGCGTGCCTGCGGCGTGCTGGGCCAGCACCGTCTCGCCGAGCGTGACCCCTTTCCGCAGTTCGTCAGGCGGCAGGGCCGCGAGGAAAACCTCATCCGCCGGGTCGACCAGCACGAGCCCGGCGACAAGCTCGGGCCGCCGCAAGGCGAGGAGCAGCGCCAGCAGCCCGCCCCAGCTGTGCCCCACCAGGACGGCGGGCCGGTCGCCCGCGGCCTGCACGACCGCGCCGAGATCTCCGACCTCGGCGTCGAGCGTGAGCGGTGACATCGGGTCGCTGGAGCCGATTCCGGCCCGATCGTAGGCCAGCACGCGAGCCTGCGGCGCGATCAGCGGCAGCACCCCGGCCCAGGCCAGCGTGCCTGGCTCGCCGAGCGCCGCGTCGCAGATGACCGCGGTGGGGCCCGACCCGGCTTCGACCCAGCGGACGGTCCGTCCTTGCCGCCGTAGCTGCCCGCCCCTGACCGGGACGGGCGACAGCTGCGCGAGTGTCGCTACGACGAGATCAGTCACGGCGGGCAGGTTACCCCACGCGACTCCGCGCTCGGCTCGGTTGCACGCGCTGCGGGCCGGCAGTATGGGTGCCTTTCATTCGACGAAACACTACAGAACCGTCGATCCAGTGCTAATCTGCAAGGCATTGTTCTGGTATATAACTTCGTGATTCGCGCTGCAATGCCCCGAATGGTAATGGCGCAGGGCCGCGCAGCCCCTGGGATAGGCAAGCCGAGTAGCGGACCAAGCCGAGTAGCGGACAGAGAACAGGCGGCATGGGCAGGGACGGGATCGCATCGTCAGCCGCGACCGTGGCCGACGGGCTGAAGCAGCACAACCCGCTGCGCGACGGCGTGCTGCACACCGAAGAGCTGCCGATCTCCGAGAGCCGGTGCGCCGCTTACCAGATCTTCCATGACGCAGGACCGGTCGTCCGCGACGCGCACGGCGCGTACCTGGTCACCGACGCCGAATCGGCCTCGTACGTGCTGCGGCATCCCGAGCTCTTCTCCTCCAAGCGGGCGTTCGACTCGCTCGGCAGCCCGATCCCGATCGTGCCGGTCGCCGCCGACCCGCCCGAGCACACCAGGTACCGGCAGGTCCTGCATCCCTTCTTCAGCGTGCGCGGCACCGCGCGCTGGCTGCCGACGGTGCGCGCGCTGGCCGCCGAGCTGATCGACGGCTTCGCCGGCAACGGCGAGTGTGACCTGGTCGCCGACTTCGCCATCCCGCTTCCTACCCAGGTCTTCCTCACGCTGTTCGGCCTCCCGCTGGCCGACCGGGACCGGCTCATCGCCTGGAAGGAAGCCGTTCTCGGCGCGGTAGGGATCAGCGGTGCCGAGCCGCCATCCGATTCGGCCATTGCGCTGGCGGCCGAGCTCTACGAGTACCTTGCCGGGCACATCGCCGCCCGGCGCACGCAGGGCGGATCGGATGTGCTGAGCATGCTGGTAGCCGACACCAGCGAGCAGCGGCTGAGCGATAACGAGGTGATGGGCCTGTCCTTCCTGTTCGTCCTGGCGGGCCTGGACACGGTGACGTCGGCGCTAAGCACGGCGTTCGCGGCGCTGGCCGGCCGCCCCGAGCTGCGCCGCCAGATCGTCGCCGATCCCGCGATCATCCCCGGCGCGATCGAGGAACTGCTGCGCTTCGACGGCCCGGTGGTCACCGTGCCGCGCGTCGCGGTCCAGGACGTTGATGTGGGCGGCCGGGTCATTCCCGCCGACTCCTACGTCGCGGTGGCGATCGCCGCAGCCAACCATGACCCGGCGGTCCACCCCGACCCCGGTGCCGTCGACTTCCGGCGCGGGGAGCGTCATCTGGCGTTCGGGGGTGGCCCCCACGGTTGCCTAGGCGCCCACCTCGCCCGGCTGGAGATGCGGGTCGCGCTCGAGGAGTGGCATCGCAGGATCCCCGATTACCAGCTGGCACCGGGCGCGAACACCAGGGCAGACTGGCCCGCCGCGCTGGTCGGCCTCGATCACCTGCAGCTCGTATTTCCGCCCACCCATGCCAAGCAAGCCAGCGAGACGGAGTGAGCAAGCCATGACGGTCCCCCGCGGCCAGGCGCCTCGCCGCCGGTCCATCCGGGCGTTCCTCGCGCCGATCTTCGTTGTGCCGCTGGTCTCGCTGCTAGCACTGTGGGCGTTCGCCGCCAGCTTCACCGTGCTGAATGCCCTGCACGAGCACAACTTCACCAGTGAGAACAAGCTGTACGGCACCCAGGCCCAGCGGCTGGGCCTCGAGCTGGCGCAGGAACGCTCGCAGGTTTACGTCTTGCTGAGCAGCGGAGGCAGGGTACCGACCGGGTCGGTCACCACCCAGCGCAAGCTGACGAACGCGGCCGTGCTGGCCTTCGAGCGCGGCGTGAACTCCGAGCGCAACGTCATCGTCTCGGCAGCGCGTCCGGCCCTGACGGCCTTCACCGCCGCCCTGGGCAAACTCAACAACATCAGGGCCGAGGTCGACGCGCGGCGGCTCTCGGCGCTCCAGGCATTCCAGGCATACAACGCGATCGTCGACGCCCAGTTCCGCCTGTACAGCCAGCTCATCGTCGTCAACGACACCTCGCTGTACCGGCAAGCGGCGGCGAGCCTGCTGGCCGGCAGGGCGCTGGAGATGGCCGACCGGGAAGTGACGCTCGTCAACGGCGCACTCGCGGCTGGCGGCCAGATGAATAAGGGCGAGCGCCTGCTGTTCGCCCAGACGGTGGCCGACCAGCGGCTGCTCATCGGTGACGCGCTCAAGCAGTTGCAGCCGAGCCTCGCCGCCCTGTACCGGAGCATCTACGCCTCCCCGGCCCACGCCAGGTTCGCGGCGATCGAGAACCGGATCATCGACAGCATCGGCGGCGGCCGCGAAATCCCGGTCACCTCCGCCCAGTGGAGTCCCGCCAGCTTCTCGTTCCTGGCCGGATTCGGCGGCGTGGAGGGGACCGACCGTATGCTGCTGGCCAGCAAGGGCACGTCGGTGGGCGACCGGCTGCTGATTGAGGTGCTGCTCGCCGGCGGGCTGGGACTGATCGCCGTGGCGCTGTCGGCCTTCCTGATGGCACGGTTCGGCAGGCGGATCAGCCGTGAGCTGACCGAGTTGCAGCGGTCGGCCAACGAGCTGGCGGTCGAGCGGCTGCCGCGAGTCGTTAAGCAGCTCAGTCACGGCGAGGAGATCGACGAGGTGGTGTCGGCCGAGTCGCCGGCCCTTGGGCGGATCACGGAGATCGCCAAGGTCGCCGAGGCGTTCTCCTCCGTGCAGCGCACCGCCGTCGAGGCCGCTGTCGGCCAGGCCAGGCTGCGCCGCGGAGTCAGCCAGGTCTTCCGCAGCCTGGCGTGGCGCAGCCAGTCCCTACTGCACCGGCAGCTGGCGCTGCTCGACCGGATGGAGCGCAAGTCGGCCGATCCGGAAACGCTGGAGGAGCTGTTCCAGCTCGACCACCTCACGACCCGCATGCGCCGGCATGCGGAGGGCCTGATCATCCTCTCCGGTGAGGCACCGGGGCGCGGCTGGCGCCAGCCAGTGCCGGTCGTCGACGTGCTGCGGGGCGCGGTCGCGGAGGTGGAGGACTTCACCAGGGTCAGCGTGGTCACCAGGTCAACCGACACGGTGACCGGTGCTGCCGTGGCTGACGTGATCCACCTGCTTGCCGAGCTGATCGAGAACGCGACAACCAACTCTCCCGGCAGCACTGAGGTCACGGTGCGAGCCGAGCGGGTGGCAAACGGAGTCGTCGTGGAGGTCGAGGACCGCGGTCTCGGCATGACCGACGAAGAGATGGCCGCGGCGAACGAGCACCTCGCCAATCCGCCCGAGTTCGACCTGGCCGACAGCGACAAGCTGGGCTTCTTCGTGATCGCCAAGCTCGCTGCCAGGCATGAGGTGAAGATCACACTGCGCCAGTCGCCGTACGGCGGCCTGGCGGCGATCGTGCTGCTGCCGCCCGGCATCAGCGCGACCAGCGAGAACGCCGATACCGCGCTTGATGGTGGCTTCCTCGACCGGCTGCAGCTGTCCGCGCCCGACTGGCAGCTCGCCCGAACTCAGCCCGGCCTCTGGTCCGATCCCGGGTCAGGCTTCGGGTCCGGCATCGGATCGACGATTGCGCCCGATCAGGCCGTGGCCGGACCGGCCGCTCAGGCCAGCGAGTTGGACGGCATCTGGTCAGGCAGCTACGGGCCGGGGAGTTACCGGCCAGGCGGCGCCGGTTCTGACGGGCACAGCGTGACCTTCGCGGCTCAGCCGGGCGCCGCGGAGCCGGAGGATGAACTCGGCCTGCCGCGGCGGGTGCGGGACGACAGCATGCCGCCGGCTGCCGGTGGCGCCGGATGGTCGGCGGGTGGCGAAATGCCGAGCGTGCGGTCGCCGGGCGGCCCAATGCCGAGCATGTGGTCGGCGGGTGGCCAAATGCCGAGCGTGCGGTCCCCGGTCGGCCAGCCGCCGCAGCGCGGCGTGGCGTTCGGGAGCACCCCAGAAGAACTCGGCGCGCTGGCCGCGTCGCTACAGCGTGGCTGGCTGGACGGCCGAACGGACGCGGCCGCCGAGCCAGATGACTCCTGAGCGCCGCGGGGAGGATCGCAGCGATGAGCCCCCGTGGCGAGAGGTGGTTCGACCAGGAGGCGGGCCCGGTCGTCCGCCTGTACGCGCTGACCAGGGGCCGTGGCAGGCCGGCCGGGTGCTCGATGTGGTCGACGTCGTCGCAGCGGTCGGGTCAGCGGCAACGCACGGACCCTGGCTGCCGCCCGAGCACAGGCGGCTGTTTGACATGTGCGGGTCGCCGATCGCGGTCGCTGAACTCGCGTCGGAGACCGGACTGCCGCTCGGCGTGGTGCAGATCCTGCTCAGCGACCTGCACCAGCGGAGCCTGATCAGCGTGGTCAGGCCAGCCCGTGAGCACGCCGGCGACGAGAACGTGCTGCGGAAGGTGCTCGACGGGCTCAGGGCCCTGTAACGCTCCGGGACCCGTGACGCTGCGGGTCCCGTGACGCTGCGGGTCCCGTGAGGCTGCGAGACCCTTGACGCCGCCGGCTGCTCCAGTTGCTGTCGGCACCTTGGGCCAGAATGAGGTCGTGCCGTCAGAACCGGGATCGTCGCGGCGGGGTTACGTCGAGTGGCCTGCTCGCCGCAGCCCGCGCGACAGCGTCGCCTGCCTCTGGGCGCGGCAGAGCGCGGCCGCCGACGGCCGCGTTCTCCCCGATGCGTGCATCGACATCATCTGGGACGGCGCCTCGCTGTTCGTCGCGGGACCCGACACCGGCCCGGTCACGGTGATCCCGCGCCCCGGACTCGCCTTCGCCGGCCTGCGCTTCCGGCCGGGCCGGGCGCCGGTCTTCCTGGGCGTGCCGGCCCGCGACCTCCTGGACAGCCGGGTGGACCTGGCGGATCTGTGGGGCCGGGATCTGGCCGACCGGCTCGCTGGCCGGCTCGCGCTCGCGCCGGACCTGGCGACCGCGGCCCTGCTGCTCGACGACGCGGTCGCCGCTCAGGCTGGTCACGCGAGCGGGCCGGATCCGATCATCGACGGCCTCGTCGGGCTGCTCAGGCGTGAGCCCGCCGCGCAGGGCGCCGTGCGTGCCGCGAGCCGGGTCCTGACGGTGGACGAGCGCCGCTTGCGCCGGCACTGCCTGGCGGCGGTGGGCTACGGGCCGAAGACGCTGGACCGCGTGCTCAGGTTCCAGCGGACGCTGCGCCTGGCGCGGACCAGCGAGTCGCTCGCCGCGCTCGCTGCCCGGGCTGGCTACGCCGACCAGGCGCACCTGACGCGTGAGTGCCGGCGCCTGGCAGGCACGACACCGTCCGATCTGTTCAAGACCGCCCGGCTGGCCGCGCCCTAACCTGGCGATCATGGAGAACACATTCACCGCTGGCCGGGACTTCATTCGTTGCGAGGGCCGGCTGCTCGAGCGCCGGCTTGTTCGCCACCTGCTTCGACGGTGCCGGACCGGCCGGTGCGGTCGACGTGCTGCGCGGCTACCGCAACGATGACAGCGGCTTCGGCCACGGCCTTGAGCCGGACAAGCGCTGCCCGGACAGCCTGCCGATCGACGTCGAGGTCGCGCTGCAGGCGATGGTGACGGCAGGAGCCGCCGACCGGCCGCTGCTCGACGGCGCCTGCGACTACCTGGCGAAGGTCGCCGCGGGCGCGGACCAGGCGGGCGCTGTTCCGCTGGCCTTCCCGGTGATCGAGGCCTACCCGAGGGCGGCACACTGGACCGACTGGACCTACCAGCCTGGGCTGAACCCCACCGCCGGACTGGCCGGACTGCTGCACCGGCTCGGCGCCGCCCACCCGTGGCTGACCGAGGCCACGTCGTGGTGCTGGGACCAGCTCGACGGACCTGCGCTGCCCGACGATGCGCACGCGCTGAGCGAGGTATTCGTCTTCCTCGAGCACGTGCCAGAACGCGAGCGCGCCGAGGCGGTCGCCGCAAGGGTCTTCGGCCAGCTGGCCGGCGCCGCCAATTTCCGCGCCGACCCAGCCGACGAAGGATACGGCCTGTCCCCGCTCAGCATCGCGCCGCTGGCCGGCAGCCGATGGCGTGGCCTGTTCCCGCCGGAAATGATCGAGGCGCACCTCGACCGGCTGCAGCGCGACCAGCAGCCCGACGGCGGCTGGCCGATTACCTGGGAGCCGCCGAGCGAGGCGTCGATGCTGGAGTGGCGCGGCATCGTGACCCTCGGCGCGCTGCGCACGCTCGTGTCCTACGGCCGGATCAACCAGCGGGGTAGCGGTTCCGTGCGGCGACCGGCTACCGGCCAAAGCAGGAAGGCCGGGATCAGGCCGAGAGCACTCCCTTGGCGGTCGCGTCGCGCGACCCAGGTGTCGATCTCGTCGGCCATGGCGTCGGCGAACTGCAGGTCGGTGATGTCGGTCAGCACCGGGCAGTCGTTGCCGTCGAAGAACTTGGCGTCGACGTTGTCGAGCAGCCGGGCACCGGGACGCTCCTGCTCCAGGTCGTCGAGTTCGGTCAGGTAATCGACCGCCCTGATCGCCAGGAACTTGATCTGCACCGGGTAGTTGGCCAGCTCGATGACCAGGTCGGTCGCCTCCTGCGGGTCGGTGGGCGACCCGTCGGTGACGATGATCGCGAAGATCGGCTCGGCCGTGGTGGCGGCCTCCTCGAGCAGGTCGCGGAAGATCGGCGCGAACTTGGTCCCGCCCATCTTGTCGGGGTGCCAGATCTTGGCCTCGACGATGCCCTGATAGTTGGACTGGTCGACGATGACCTCTGGCCAGAGCCGGTGGTCGAACGCGATGACCGGGATCTGGCCGTCGGAGTCCAGCTGGAAGGCGTAGCCGAGCGCCCGCTCGACCAGGCGCTGGACGTTGCCGTTGGAGTAGTCCCGCGCGTCGGGGAACTCCATCGAGCCCGAGTGGTCGACGTAGAGCCGGACGGCGCCGCGCAGGCCCGACAGGTTGCGCTTGGACAGGCTGATCCCGGCCTTCTCGGCGCGCTTGACCAGGTCGATGTGGCCAGCCTCGCGGACCTTGCTGAGGTTGACGGCGGGAGCGCCGGTCGGGTCCTTGACCAGGCTGATGGTGCGGGCCGGTGCGGGTGAATCGCCAGACATGAGTAACGGGCCTTTCTGGGGTTGATGCGTTCGATCAGGCGGACAGGATGCCCTTGGCGGTGGCCGCGGCGACCCAGGTGTCGATCTCGTCGGCCATGGCGTCGGCGAACTGCAGGTCGGTGATGTCGGTCAGCACCGGGCAGTCGCTGCCGTCGAAGAACTTGGCGTCGACGTTGTCGAGCAGCCGGGCGCCGGGACGCTCGCTGCTCAAGGTCGTCGAGTTCTTGCAGGTAGTCGACCTCGCGGATGGCCAGGAACTTGATCTGCACCGGGTACTTGGCCAGCTCGATGACGAGCTTGGTCGCCTTCGCCCTGTCGTTCGGGCGAGCCGTCGGTCACGATGATCGCGAAGATCGGCTCGCTGGTTGTCTCGGCCTCACGAGCAGGTCCTGCGAGCACCGGCGCGTACCGCGTGCCGCCGCATCTTGTTCGGGACGCCAGATCTGGGCCTCGACGATGCCCAGGTAGTTCGACTGGTCGACGACCACCTCTGGCCACAGCTCGCTGTCGAACGCGATCACCGGGATCTTGCCGTCGGAGTCCAACTGGAACGCGTAGCCGAGCGCCCGCTCGACCAGGCGCTGCACGTTGCCGTTGGAGTAGTCCTTGTTGTTGCCGAGCTCCATGGACCTGGAATGGTCGACATACAGCCGGACGGCGCCGCGCAGGCCGGACAGGTTGCGCTTGGACAGGCTGATCCCGGCCTTCTCGGCGCGCTTGACCAGGTCGATGTGGCCGGCCTCGCGGACCTTGCTGAGGTTGACCGCCGGAGCGCCGGTCGGGTCCTTGACCAGGTTGATCGTGCGCGCGGCGGCCGGCCTGGCTGCTGCGCCAGTCATCTGCTGCGACATGGGGCCTTTCGTGACCGCGGGCGGTCACTCCCGGCATAGAGGACCCGTCGGACCTGGATGATTCGGCGATCACAGGCCCGCGCAGGTTATCGTATCACCGAACGTTACGAAACGGGCGGCCACCGCGAGGCGCGTGCCGCGAGCCCGTCAGGCCGGGGCTGGCGAAGCCGCCCACGGCGGTCTCGTAGGCGCGCGCGACGCGCAGGCAGGTCGGCGTCGTCGAACTGCCTGCCGACGATCATCAGGCCCGCCGGGAGGCCGTCGACCAGCCCCGCGGGGACCGTGGTCGCCGGATGGCCGGTGACGTCGAACGGCGCGGTGTTGACGATCATCTCGGTGGAGCGGGCGATGCTCTCCTCGCGCGGTGCGTCCGCTGCCGGGATCGGCGTGGCTGTGATCGGCAGCGTCGGCAGGACCAGCACGTCGAACCGACGCGAGCGCCTCGTCGTAGGCGGCCGTCAGGTCGAGCGCCAGGTTGCGGGCCATCGCGTAGTACCGGCCGCCGTGGCTGTCGATGGCGTGCCGCCCGGCGAAGATCGTCGACCTTGACGGTCTCCGGCAGCCGATCGGCGTGCTCGCGGCGGCCGCGCGCGTAGTGGTCCATCAGCTCAGGGTCGTACCGGCCGGGCCAGTTCATGCCGAAGCCGTTCCCGTCGATCATCTGAGTGACGACGCCGTCGGTGGCGATCACCGTCCAGACGTGCATCGCGTCGCTGTGCCAGGGCACGCTGACCTCGCTCACCTTGGCGCCGGCGGCGGCCAGCGTGGCGGCCGCGGCCTGACCGCCTCGTCGACGCCGGGCTGCGGACAGCCCGGGGAAGCCGAACCCTTCCTTCAGCACGCCGATCCGCAGCCCGGCGACCCCCGCGTCCAGGCCGGTGAGGTAGTCGCGGTCCTGCTGCCCGGCGTGGTCGTGGCGCTGGCGCGGGTCGAGCCCGTCCGGCCCGGCCAGCACGCCGAGCATCAGCGCCGCGTCCCTGACGGTCCTGGTGATCGGGCCGAGGTGGTCCAGCGTGTTCTCGATCGGGAACGCGCCGGTGTACGGGACCAGGCCGTGCGTCGGCTTGTGCCCGACCACGCCGCAGAACGAGGCCGGGATCCTGATCGACCCGCCCTGGTCGCCGCCGAGCGCAAGGTCCGCGTCGCCGGCCGCGACGAGGGCCGCGCTGCCGCTCGACGATCCGCCCGCCGACCGTGAGCGGTCCCAGGGATTGCGCACCGGCCCGGTGGCAGAGGTGTGGCTGCCGCCGGAGAAGCAGAGGTTCTCGCACACGGCCTTGCCGGTGATAATCGCGCCCGCGTCGAGCAGCCTGGTGACCACGGTGGCGTCCCGCCGCGGGACGAACCCCTCGACCACGGCCGAGCCGTTCATCATCGGCACGCCGGCGACCGCGATGTTGTCCTTGACCGCGACCCGCCGGCCGGCCAGCGGCCCGTCGTCGCGGGTCTGGATGTGCGTGGTGACATACCAGGCGCCGAGCGGGTTGTCGGCCTCGGCGGCCGCTGCCAGGGCCGGTCAGGCGGCTCGGGCAGGCTCGCCAGGTACCGGCGCTCGACCTCGTCGTAGGAGGTCAGCAGCCCGCCGGCGAGGGCGCGGAAGGAGGCGACGTCCTGGCCGCGTGACTGCAGGCCGTAGGCGGCGGCGATCCTGGTGACGTCATCGTCTGATAGCGGGGCAATAGGCATGAATTCATCTTGGCACGCCGCCCGAGTCGGAGAACAAGGCCCGGTGGCCGCGGACGGCGATCGCGCCGGTGGCCGGCGGTCAGCGCGTAGGTCCGCGCGTGCGCCGCGAGCGCGATGTCGGCGGCGTCGGCCGCCTCGACGTCCTCGCGGGAGATGCCGAGCAGGTACAAGATCACGTCCAGGTGCGGGACGCTCACCGAGGCGTCGGCCGCGCTCGCGCACGGCGGGCTTGGCGTTGAACGCGATCCCGAGCCCGGCGGCCGCGATCATGTCCAGGTCGTTGGCGCCGTCGCCGACCGCAACGGTCTGGCTCAGCGGAACCCCGGCCTCGGCCGCGAACTGCCGCAGCACCCGCTCCTTGCCAGGCCGGTCGATCAGCTCGCCGGTGATCCGGCCGGTGAGCCTGCCGCCTGCGATCTCCAGGGTGTTCGCGGCCGCGTAGTCGAGCCCGAGTTCGGCCGACAGCCAGTCGGTGATCTGCGTGAAGCCGCCGCTGACGACGCCGCAGCGGTAGCCGAGCCGCTTCAGCGTCCGCACCAGCGTGCGGGCGCCGGGCGTCAGCCGCAGCTTGTCGGTCAGTTCGCCGAGCACGGCCGCGTCCAGGCCGGCCAGCCGCTCGACCCGCTCGCCGGAGCGCGGTCGCGTAATCGATCTCGCCGCGCATGGCGGCCGTGGTCAGCGCGGACACCTCGGCGGCGCAGCCCGCCCGCGTCGGCGAGCAGGTCGATGGCCTCGTCCTGCAGCAGGGTGGAGTCGACGTCCATCACGACCAGCCGCATCGCGCGCCGGTGCAGGCCGCCGCGCTGGACCGCGATGTCCGCGCCGAGGTCCGACGGACTCCCGGGCCAGGTCGGTGCGAAGCGCATCGGGATCGGCGCCGGAGACCTCGAACTCGATGCAGGTGACCGGCTGCCGCGCAAGCCGGCCGATCTTGTCGATGTTGGCGCCGCTGGCTGCGATCCGGCCAGCGATGGCGGCGATCACGCTCGGGCGTGAGCGGATTGCCGAGCACGGTGACGTGCAGCCGGCCGCGCCGCCGCGACTGCTCGCCAGAGCCGAGCGTGATCTCGGCGTTCATGCCGAGGTCGTCGGCGAGCGCGGCTGACCTGGCGGTGGATCGCCGTCAGGTCGGGCGACTCGGGGCAGGCGAGCAGCACGCCGAGCACGAGGTGGCCGCGGATGACGACCTGCTCGACGTCGAGCACGGTCAGGTCGTGGGCCGACAGGCCGGAGAAGAGCCGGGACGTGACGCCAGGCCTGTCGCGGCCGGTCAGCGTCACGAGCAGGGTTGTTTGCGGTCGGGACATGGCGCTGCCCACGCTACCGAGTGCGGTCGGGCCGAGCCCGGACCGGTCCCGCGAGTCCCGGTGCCGCGAGTCCCGGTGCCGCTGTCTCAGGCGACCGGATCGCGGCGGCGGGCGACGTGCAGGACCGCGCCCCAGTGCCGGCGCAGCCGTCCGTCCGGCCGGTCGGCCAGCCGCCGCCTGATCTCGCCGTACAGGCGGTCGCGCTGCCAGTCGCTGCATGGCGATGTGGCCGGAGAAGGTCTCGAGCAGGCCGATGTAGCCATCTGCGTCGTAGCTGATCTCCCAGTCGAAATGCCGGACCTGGTCACGTTCTCGAACAGGCCGCTCGCCTCGATCTCGGCGCGCTCGTCGGGCAGTTCGCCTGGCTGCAGGAAACGGGTCGCCGGCGGCAGGCCCTCGCCGATCTCGTCGTAGACATCCTGGATCTCGGCGAAGAACGGGTCGCCGCCGTCGGGCACCACGTGGGCCGCGCCCCAGAAGGCCAGATGACCGCCGGAGTCGCAACAGGTCCCAGGCCCGCGGTATCTGACCGCCGGGTCGATCCAGTGCCAGGCCGTCGCGGCGAATACCAGGTCGTATGCGGCGGCCGGCCGGGCGGCTGCCAGGACTCGAACGCGCCCTGCACGACCTCCACGCCCGCCGAAGCCCGCCAGGTTCCGCCGGGCCTGGCTCGGCAAGCGCGGGCCGAGTCTCGACGCAGGTGATCAGGAAGCCCCGCCTGGCCAGCGGCGATCGTCGCTTTGCCTGTGCCGCAGCCGACCTCGAGCAGCCGGGCGCCTGGCCGAAGGTCCGCCAGCCGACCAGTTCGTCGATCAGCTCGCCGGGATAGTCGGGACGTGCCTGGTGGTAGAGCTCAGGCGGCCGAGTCGAAGGTTTCCCTGAGCCGCTCCCTGTCGCCTTCCACGCGGATCATCATCGCCGCGGCCGGCCCGCGGGCGCGAACTCAAATTGCGGCCGCCAGCCCATCAAGTCAGGCGGGCACCGGCACGATTGGCTCGGCGACCGGACCCGGGTCGTCGTCGGCGAGCCGGGCCCGGTACTCGCGGAAGGCGGGCATTGCCAGCGAGATCACGGCGGAAGCCGCCATCGTCGCCAGGCCGCCGCTGAGCGCTCCGATCGCGGGCGATGTCAGCGACCCGACCGTCCCGGCCTCGAGGTCGCCGATCTCGCCGCCGCCGGCGCCGACCACGTAGTCGGCGGCCAGGACCCGGCCGCGGAACTGCTCGGGCGTGACGGTCTGGACGATGGCCGACCTGAATACCACCGTGAAGGTGTCGGCCGCCCCGGCGAGGCCCAGCAGACAGAGAGCCAGCCACAGCGAAGGTGCCAGGGCGAACCCGGCGAAGGCCGCACCCCAGATCGCGACGGAGATGAGCATCGCCAGCCCCTGCCGCGAGACGCGGCCGACCGGGCCTGACAGCACGGAACTAACCAGCCCGCCGAGGCCGATCGCCGCCGTGAGCAGCCCGAGCGTCGAGGCGCTGCCGCCGAACCGCTCGGCGTTGATCGCGGGAAAGAGCGCGACGGGCAGGCCGAACACGGTGGCGCCGAGATCGGTTAGGAACGCTCCGGCCAGGACCTGGCTCCGCCCGATGAAGCCCACGCCCGCGGCAACCGCGCGCAGCCCTGGCCGGGTCGCGCTCTCGGCCGGCGGCATCGCAGGCAGCCGGGCGATCCCGTATAGCGACGCGGCGAAGCTGGCCGTGTCGATCAGGTAGCACGCGCGCAGCCCGCCCGTGGCGGCGGTGATCAGGCCGGCCAGTGCCGGGCCAGCGACGAGCATGACCTGGAACGTGAGCCGCTTAAGTGCGATCCCCGCGGCGAGCTGGTCGGGCGGCAGCAGCCTCGGCAGGAATGTCTGCCTGGCCGGGCTGTCGACCGCGCTGAACGCGGACTGCACCGCCATGAGCCCATACAGCAGCCAGACGGCCGTCAGTCCGGCGATCGCCTGCGCCGCCAGTCCGGCCGAGACGACGGCGAGGCAGCAGGTGGTGACCAGCACCAGCTTGCGACGGTCGACCGCGTCGGCGAGCGACCCGCCGAGCAGCCCGATGGTCAGCATCGGGATCATCCTGGCGAGGCCGATGGCGCCGACCGCGAACGAGGAGTGCGTGATCTGGAAGACCTGAAGCATGACCGCGAACGTCGTCATCGACGAGCCGACCGCCGACAGCGTCGAGCCGATCAGGAGCCGCCGGAAGTGCGGCGACTGGCGCGCCGGCGTGAGGTCGATCAGCAGTCTCCGCACGGGCGAACCTTACCCGGGCGGATCGGCCGGCGGCGGCGCGGCGCGGAGCGCGCGGCGCGGCGCAGCCGGCAGCGGCGCGGGATTAGCCGGCAGCCGCGCGGATCTGCCCGGCGAGTTCGCGCGCGCGGGCCATGGCCGACGCCGCGCTGGCCTGGTCCCCGGCCGCGTCGCTCAGCCAGGCGCGCTTCGACCACGCGTAGGTGTTGCACTCGCGTACCGACAGCCGCTCGCTGACCAGGGCCGCCGCGAGCTCGAACCGCCCGGCCCGGAGCGCGGCCTCCAGCAGCGTGCGCTCGACCGCATCCCGCTGGGCGTGACTGCCGCCGAAGGTGTGCACCCGGTAGCGGATGGGCAGCAGCTCGGCGACGACCTGGTCGTACTCGCCCCGCCCGAAGTGCACCAGGCTCCGGCAGACTCCCAGCCCTACGGCCGCGGTCATCCGCCAGCCGGTTGTGCCCTCGGTACGGTGCGCGACAAACCCCTCGAGCGTCCGCACCAGGTCTTCCGCGCGGCCGAGGTCGCCGTTGCCGATGAACGACATCACCGCGTGCATGTCGTTGAATGGATAAAAGCCAGGGGTCAAGATCTGCGCCCACGCATCGGCGAGCGGTCGCCAGCGGTCCCCGACGATCGTCCCCTCGAGGTGCATTCGCCAGAGCAATGCGGACGCGTCGAGCAGCACGAGCGCCGAATCCTGGGAGCCGTCGTGGCGGATCATCCGGTCGTAGACGCCGAGCGCGCCGTCGGAATCGCCGCCTTGCAGCAGGTAGAGCGCGTAGTGCCAGGAATTGTGGACGTTGAGGAAGTTGCCGCGCTGCCAGTCGGTCTCCCGGCTGCGCATGAAGCGGATCCCGTCGGGCACCCGCCCCGACATCTCATAGGTATGGACCACCGCGTGGATGCCCCAGACGTCGTCGGGATTGCGCCCGACCGCTGCCTGGCCGAACTCCTCCGATTGCTGGTACAGGTTGCTTTCCTCGAGGCCGAAGGCGTACATCCCGTGCACGAACCCGGTCTGCGGGTCGTCGTCGTGCCAGCCGCCGAGCGCCCGGCCGATCCGGTCCCTGAGGTTGGCCGCGTCGCCGGTGAAGAAGTCGATCTGGTGGCCGACGGCCAGGGCGAGCAGGTCACGGGGGAACTCGACCGAGATGTCGCCGAGCAGTTCGCCGGCCCTGGTCATGTCGCCGGCGATCCAGCGCTCGGCGGCGACCAGGTGGGCTCGCTCGCGGGGGAGCATGGCCGCGGCTCCGGCTCCGGCCCGCAGGCCGTCGAGGGCGTCGATCGCGCCGGCGGTGGCGCTCTCCTCGGTCGACATCAGCGCCAGGTAGGCGCAGAACACCCTGGCCATGACGCAGCCGGGATCGGCCGCCACCGCTGCCGCGGCAGCGTCGACTACCTCGGGCTGGAACCGGATCAGGTGATTGATCGCCTGGTCGTAGCGCTGCACGGCTTCGGCGGAACCGGTCAGGCTCAGGCCTGCAGCGTCAGCGGTCACGCTGGACCTCCGGTCACGCTGGACCTCCCCTCGCGCGCGGCCGAAATGGCCGCCGCCGCGACCTTGTCAGGCTACTCGTCCGGTCTGCGCCAGCCGCAGCCCTGACCTGGTAGGCCGCCAGGTCGTCCGGCATCGACTCGGCCCGCAGGTCGCGCCGCGATCAGCTCCAGGTAGCGGGCGAGCTCGGCGGCCGTCCTGGCTTCGTCCCAGCCCAGCTCCGGTGCCATCAGCGCGGCCGCCCGCGGGGCCGCCGCCGCGCCGCGATCGCGCGTCTCGATGGTGATCCTGGTCCGCCTGGACAGCACGTCGTCGAGCCGGACGGCACCCTCGTGCGTGCACGCGAACACGACCTCGGCGCCGAGGTAGCCGCCAGCGCCAGGCAGCGGCTCGCGCAGTTCGGGACGGGCCTTCATCGACTCGATCAGGCTCGCCGTGTCGGAGCCGTACCGGCCGAGCAGGCGTTCGACCTGGCCGGCCGGCAGTCCGGCGGCAGCGGCGATCTCCCGGTGCGAGTCCCGCATCTGCGCGTAGCCGTCCGCTCCGGCCAGCGGGACCTGGTCGGTGCGCGAAGCGGGCACCGGGCCGGGGGACAGGTCGCGGGCCGCCGCGTCGATCAGGTCCCTGGCCATCACCCGGTAGGTCGTGTACTTGCCGCCGGCGATCACGCTCAGCCCCGGTACCGACGAGTCGACCGAATGCTCGCGGCTCAGTTTCGTCGTATCCGAGCCCGGTCCGGCGGCGACGAGCGGGCGCAGCCCGGCGAACACGCCCTCGATGTCGGCCGCGGTCAGCGGCTCGCGGAGCAGGTGGTTCACCTTGGCCAGCAGGTAGTCGAGGTCGGCCCGGCTGGCCGCGACGCTACCCGGGTCATACGGCCACTCCGTGTCGGTGTCCCCGATCAGCCAGTGCTCACCCCACGGGATCACGAAGAGCACGCTCTTCTCGGTCCTGGCCAGCAGGCCGGTGTCCATCGCGATCCGGTCCCTCGGCACGAGAATGTGCACGCCCTTGGACGGCCTGACCTTCAGGCCCGCGTGCCCGTCGCCGCCCGTCCAGGCGCCCGTCGCCTGGACCACGTGCCTGGCGCTGATCTCCAGGCCGGTCCCGGTCAGCAGATCGGTGGCCGCGATCCCGGTGACCCGGCCTGAGCGGGTGAGCAGGCGCTCCATCCGGACGCGCGTCGCTAGCGCGGCACCGTGCGCCGCCGCGGTTCTGGCCAGGCAGGCGACCATCCTGGCGTCGTCCTCCTGGGCGTCGTAAAACTGGACGCCGCCGACCAGCGCGTCCGGCCGCAGTGCCGGCGCCAGCCGGAGGGCGCCCGCCTTGGTCAGGTGCCGGGCCCGCGGCACTGCGCGGCGGCCGCCCATGGTGTCGTAGAGCAGCAGCCCGGCGCCGACATAGGGCCGTTCCCAGGCCCGGTGCGTCAGCGGCCACAGGAAGGGAACGGGCCTGACCAGATGCGGGGCCAGCCTGGTCAGCAGCAGGCCGCGTTCGGTCAGTGCCTCGCGGACCAGGCCGAAGTCGAGCATCTCCAGGTACCGCAGCCCGCCGTGGATCAGCTTGCTCGATTTGCTCGACGCACCCGCGGCGTAGTCCGTGGCCTCGATCAGGGCGACCGACAGGCCCCTGGTCGCGGCGTCGAGCGCCGCGCCCGTCCCGGTGACCCCGCCACCGACCACGACGATGTCGAACGTCTCGCTCGCCATCCGGCCGACGGACCAGACCCGGTGCGCCGGGCTCAGCGCCGCCGTCACGACGCGCCGCCGGCCTGGCCCGGCCGACCGCCTAGCACGCCCGCGAGCACGCGCCGCCAGGCGGACCTCGCGGCGCCTGCCTCGCCTGGCGCGAGCCCGGGCAGGACGGTGCGGTCGGCCACGAAGGGCAGCGCGGCCAGCGCGGCGTCGTCCCATTGCCCGGTTCCCAGCCCGGCGAGCGCACCCGCGCCGAGCGCGGTGACCTCGGCGGCCGCGGTCCGTTCCAGCCGCAGGCCTGACAGGTCCGCGATCGCCTGCAGGACCGAGTCGTTGCGGGCGAGCCCGCCGTCCACTCGCACCACGGCCGGCGGGACCGCCAGGGCGGCCCGCACGGCGTCCACCGCGTCGACGATCTGATGCACCACCCCGAGCATCGCGGCCTCGGCGATGTCCTCGCCGGTGCTGTCCGCGGTCAGCCCGCCGATCTCTGCCACCGCGAGCGGCGTCCAACTCGGCGTGCCGAGACCGAACAGCGCGGGTACACACCACGGCCCGGCGGCCCGGCCTGCTGGCCGCCGGCCCGGCCGGGTAGGGCATCATCCCTGATCAGGGGCCACTCGTCGGCGCCCAGCACGCCGAGCTGGCGCAGCCAGGTCGTCACCGCGCCGGCGTTGGGCACGAAGCCCTCGAGCGCGTAGGTCACGACATCGCCGATCTGCCAGGCGCAGGTCGATACCACCCCGGCCGGAGCCGAGACAGGCGGCGCGGTGCCCGCGTTGCACCACAAGAACGCCCCCGTGCCCAGGGTCAGCTTGGTCATCCCGGGCTGCCAGCAGCGCTGGCCGAACAGCGCCGCCTGCTGGTCCCCGACGATCGCGCCGATCGTCGCCAGCCCGCCGCAGGCCGCGGCGCTGGTGACCGCGAGCCGCCCCGCCGTCGGGGCCACGGCGGGCAACATGGCCGCAGGGACGCCGAACAGGTCCAGCATTGCCGGGTCCCAGCCGCCGGCTGCGAGGTTGAACAGCATGGTGCGCGAGGCCATCGACGGGTCGGTGACGTGAACGGCGCCTCCGCTCAGGTGCCAGGTGAGCCAGCAGCCGACGTCGCCGAACAGCAGCTCGCCGCTGGTCGCCGCGCGGCGGGCGCCCGGCAGCTCGTCGAGCAGCCAGGCCAGCTTCGCCGCGCTGAACGCAGGCTCGAGCGGCAGCCCGGTACTGGACCGGACGGCGGCCTCGTGGCCGGCCGCCCGCAGCTTGTCGCAGCGGTCGCTGGCCCTGGTATCGCGCCAGCTGATCGCGGGGTAGACCGGCCGGCCCGTGCTGGCCTCCCAGACCACGAACGTCTCCGTCTGCGCCGCGAGGCCGATGCCTGCGACGTCGGGCCAGTCCGCCCCGGCCCGCCCGAGCGCCTCGGCGACCGCGGCCCGCACGCCGCCAATGATCTCCAGCGGGTCGTGCTCGACCCGACCCGGGCCGGGGAAGTCGCTGGCGAGCGGCCGGCTGGCCGTGGCCACCGGGCGCAGCCCGTCACCCAGTACCACGCACCGGCTCGACGAGCTGCCCTGGTCCACGGCCAGGATGACGCCGGGCACTAGCCGTTCATCCCGTCATCGGGCCGGTCGGCCTGGCCGCCTCGACAGGCTCATCAGGCTCATCAGGCCGACCCAGCGGTGGCCGCCAGCACCTGCCTGAGCTGGGCGTCGACCGCCGGGCCGCCCGGCAGCCTGCCCTCGAAGATCGCGCTGCCGATCGTGAATCCCCAGGCGCCCGCCGCGTCCAGCGTGGCGACCTGCTCAAGCGAGACGACCGATCCCGCGGCGATCACCGGGCCAGCCGACGCCTGCACGACCGCGCTGGTCAGGGCGGCGACGTCGGCGGTCGGGTGCCGGTAGGCGAGCAGGTCGAGGCCGTAGACGCCGTCGAGTGCGGTGATCTCGCGCGCGCTCTCGGCGATCTCGGCGATCTCGCCGAGCAGCACGCTCGGGTGGTCGACGACGGTGCCGGGGAACGGGCAGTAACGCGCCTTCGAGCCGGCCAGCACCGCGATCCCGTCCCGCGGATGGGTGCCGCCCAGCACCCAGTCCACTCCGATCTCGGCCGCCGCGGCGATTGACTTCAGCTCGTCGGCCTTGCTGGTGGAGACGACCTCAAGCATCACCTCAACGCCGTCCGCGTGCGCCAGTTCGCAAACCTCGCGCAAGTCGGCCACACTCGCGCCGACGTCCTTGAAGCCCACGTACCGAAGGCCGCAGTCGCGGATGCCACGGTAGACGTCGGCCGCCTGGTCGACCGTGCGGTCGTGGTGGGTCAGCATGAACACGAACTCGATCACTGCGGCTCCAATGGTCCGTCTGGCTGGTGTGGTCTGGGTGGCGAGACGGCGGGCAGCAGGTCGCCGATCCCGTCGATGACGTAGTCGGGCCGGACGTCCGAGCCGGCCACCTCGGCGGCACTCGTCGCGCCGGACAGCACGAGAACGCTGGTCATCCGCAGCGCGCGGCTCATCGCGACGTCGGTCAGGATCCGGTCGCCGACCATCGCCGCGTCCTCCGGCGGCACGCCGAGCCTGGCCCGCACCTCGGCGGCCATCTGCCGGCCCGGCTTGCCGAGCACCGCCGCGGCCCGCGCCCCAGTGCAGGCCTCGACGGCCGCGAGCATGGCGGCGCAGTCGGGCAGGCCGCCGTCCGGCGTCGGGCAGAACGGATCGGGATTGGTGGCCACGATCACCGCTCCGTGCGCCCGAACGGCGCGGAACGCCCTCAGCAGCTTGGCGTAGTCGAAGGTCCGGTCGAACGAGACGACGACGACGCCCGCCTGCGAGGGCTCGGTGGTGACCGCGATCCCTGCCGCGCGAAGTGTCTGGTCGACCAGCGGCTCGGCCACCGTCAGGACGGCGGTTCCCGGGTGCTGCGCGGTCAGGTACCCGGTCAGCACGCTCAGCGGCGTCACGACCTCCCGTTCGCTGGCCTGCACGCCGAGCCCGGTCAGCCGCTGCGCGTAGCTGGCTGCCGAGCGCAGCGGGTTGTTGGTCAGGAACACCAGCCTGCCGCCGGCCGCGCGGATCCGCGCGAGTGTCTCGACCGCCCCGGGGAGTGGTTCGTCGCCCAGGTAGACGGTGCCGTCCAGGTCGACGACATAGCCGGAGAACAGCCGCGGCGGCCGCCCGGGAACGGCTGGCCCGGGCGACGTGCTCAGCCGCACGACCCAGCCCCCTGCCCGGCTCCCGGCCCGGGTGCGGGCCCGGCCCCCTGCCCGGCTGCGTGCTCGGCCGCCTTCGCCGCCGTCGCGAGCACCGCGCCCACGTCGTCGGGCTCCCACGCGCCCATCAGCATCGCCAGGTCAGCGACGCCGAAACGGCGCCGCTGCAGCGCGCAGTTGGCGACGGCCCATCTGGCCTGCGCCTCGTCCACCGGCTCCGGCAGGTCGTCGAACCGCACCGGCAGGCCAGCCGATGCCAGCCCGGCGGCGAGCGCCGCGGGGTCGGCGAGCAGCTGGCCGATGGCGTCGCCGCCGTCCGCCCAGTCCGTGCGCAGCGTGGTCAGCGGGTCGGCGCCGGAGGCGAGCAGCCGGACCTTGGCGGCGTAGTCGGCGAGGCACTCGGCCGCCATCGCACCTGATGGATCGAGCCCGGCGAAGGCGGCGGCGATCCGCTCGCGGGTCAGGTCGGGATCGGGCAGCCGCGCGGCTTGGTCAAGACCGCCCGCCGCGATCCGCTCGCGGACATGCGCCCAGGTCGCGGCGGCGACAACGCTGGCGACGCCGACCTGCTCGCCGTGCAGGCTGGCCCGGCCACCGGTCGCGGTGGCCGCCATCTCGAGCAGATGGCTGACCGCGTGCTCCATCCCCAACGCCGGCGCGGTCGAGCCGGTCACCCCCATCCCGATCCCGCTGAGCGTCAGCAACCTGGCCAGGTCGGCCAGCTTCCTCGGGTCGTCGGCCAGCCCGGTGCCGAGCCCGAGCATCGCGTCGCCATATGGCCTGACCAGGTCGGCCACCTCGGCGCGGAACGGCGGGCCGTCGGCCCGCACCAGCGCGGCCAGGCGCCAGTCGGCGGTGGCGGTGAACATCGCCGCCATGTCGCCGACGCCGGCCAGGCTGAGCCTGCCTGGCGCGCCGAGCAGGACGTCGGTGTCGGCGATCAGCCAGTCCGGCCAGCGGGTCGGCGTGGTCCGCTTGACTCCGGCCTTCAGCAGCACGGAGAACGGGTCGGCGTAGCCGTTGACGCTGGTGGCGGTCTGCACCGCGACCAGCAGCGTGCCCGGGCCGGCCGCGGCCTTGCCGATATCGGTGATCGTGCCTGACCCGACCGTGACCACGCAGCCCGCCCCAGCGGCGCTGTCCCTGGCGACGGTGACGGTCTGCTCGTCGGCGTGCACCGATCCGTCGGCCGGGCCAAGCTCAACCCACTTCAAGCCGTAACGGGCTCCAACCCGTTCGGTGACCACCTCGCGCAATCCCGCTCCGCCCACCGTCATGGGCGTGGCGGCGGCCAGCACGACGACGTCGCGCGATCTGGTCCGCAGGTCGGCGAGCACGTCGCCCAACCGGTCGAGCACGCCGGACCCGACGATCACCCCGGCCATGTCCAGCGGCTCGAGCCCGGGCCGGGCGGCCAGCGTGCCGCGCAGCGCGTCGAGATCAAGCGGTACTCCGTTTCCCGCTCGGCTACGGGGCGCTCCTGGGCGCCGCCTTCCCTCGTCGCTCGTGCCTCGCTCCTCAGTCCAGGCGGCGCCGCGCCCCTCCGCCTCGCTCACGTCAGGGCGGATTCTGCGCCGTCGTACAGGGCGCGGTACTGGGCGTATCGCTCGGCGTAGACCTCGCGGGTGCGCGGATCGGGATAGTAAGGCTCAGGCGCCAGCCGTACGGTCCTGGCTACCGCCTCCGCCGCGTCGGTGAAGGAACCGGCGGCCAGGCCGGCCAGGATCGCCGCGCCCGCGGCGGTCGGCTCGGCTGACAGCACCGGCTGTACCGTACGGCCGGTGACGTCGGCCTTGATCTGGAGCCACAGTTCGCTCCTGGCGCCGCCGCCGACCACCCTGATCTCTTCCCCTGACAGGCCGAGCGCGTCCAGCCGGCCGAGCACGTCCCGCAGCGCGAACGTGCAGCCCTCGACGACGGCACGGGCCAGCTCGCCGCGCCCGTGGTTCATCGACAGCCCCGCGAACACGCCGCGCATCCTGTCGTTCCACCTCGGCACGGTCGCGCCCGACAGGGCGGGCAGGAACAGCACCCCGTCGGAGCCCGGCGGTGCCAGCGCGGCCTGCGCGAACAACCCTGCCTGGTCGATCCCCAGGATGCTCTCGCCCCACCACAGCGTGCAGCCGCCCGAGACGAAGCCGGGGTTCTCGACGAGCAGCAGACCGGTGATCGCGTGCGCGTGCGTCTCGACCACGCGCTCGGCGTCGAACACCGGGCTCGGCGCCGTGACCGCGACCGGCTCCGCCGTGCCGGTGACATCGGCCACCAGGCCGGGGACGATCGCGCCGGCCCCGACGCAGGCGCCGTGCTCGTCGCCCGTTCCCACGACCACCGCGCACCGCCGGTCCAGGCCCAGAGCCCCGGCGGCCTCCGCGGTCAGGGTCCCGGCGATATCGGCGGCGGGCCTGATGGGGGCAAGCGTGGCCGGATCGATGCCGGTCGCGTCGAGCATGGTCTCGTCCCAGGTGCCGGTTCCGACGTCGTAGAGCAGCGTCGACGAGGCGTTGGCGTGATCCTGGGCGATCGACCCGGTGAGCCAGCCGAGCAGGTAGCCGCCGGCTGGCGGGAACGACACCGCCGCCCGGTAGGTCGCGGGCTCATGCTCGCGCAGCCACATCACTTTCGGGGCGATGTGGGAGGAGTCGGTATTGAGTCCGGTGATGGCGAAGACGGTGTCCTCGCCGAGCTTGGCGGCCAGCGCGGCGGCCTGGCCGGACGCCCGCCGGTCCAGCCAGATGATCGCGGGCCGCAGCGGCCGGAGTGATTCATCGACCGGAACTACCCCGTCGACCTGTGAAGCGAGCCCGAGATGGGTGACCTCGGCGGGCGCGACCCCCGACTCGGCCAGCACCCGGCGGACGGCGGCGGCGAGCCCGTCGCGCCACTGGGCCGGATCCTGCTCGGCCCAGCCGCTGGCCGGATGGCTCATCGAGCAGGCCTGTCCGGCCGAGCCGACCTCGCGGCCGTCGGGATCGAGCAGCAGTGCCTTGACGCTCTGCGAGCCGATGTCCGCGCCGATCAGGTAGCCCATCCGTCCCCCGGTGTTCCGCGGCGGTGGCTCCGGACGGCCAACCGTCCGGAGCCACCGCCGCCGTCCGCTAGAGCCCCTCGTTGATCAGCCGCCCGGCGGATTCGTACTTCGCTGGCTTGCGGTACTTGAGGTAGAACGCGAACCCGATGCCCCCGACCACAACCAGCGCGTCGATCGGACCTAGCCAGTTCGCGTAGCTGTACCCGGAGCCCAGGAAGCTCAGGTTTCCGAAGAGCAGGTACACGACGTAGGCCTGGGTGATGAAGGCGATGATCGGCGCGAGCCGCGTCTTCCACCAGTGCCCCTTCAGGTCCGGGTGGCGCTCGAAGTAGAGGAAGATGCTGATCGAAACGAGGGCCTGGACCGCCAGGATGATGATCACGCCCATCACCGCCATCAGCCCGTACAGCTGCACATACGCCTGGCTGCTCGGGTCGTTGGAGCCGGTGAATACCGCGAATCCGATCACGATGAGCGCTGCAACCACCGACTGCGTCATCGAGGCGATGTGCGGGCTCTTGTACCTGTGGTGCGTCCGGCCGAGCGCGCGAGGCAGCAGACCCTCTCGGCCCAGCGAGTACGCGTACCTGGCCGTGGTGTTGTGGAAGGCCATGCCGCAGGCGAACGAGCCCGTGATGATGAGGTAGCTGAGGATGGAGCCGACCCATTTACCGGCGATCAGGTTGGCCGGGTTGAGGTAATAGAGCGCCGCGTTGGTCTGTGCCTGGTGGGCCGCCGCGGCGACCGTGGAGTAACCGGCAAATGGCGCCCACGAGGTCAGGATGTAGAAGATGCCGAGCCCGATCACGGAGATGTACAGCGCCCTCGGGACGTTCTTCTTCGGGTCCTTCGACTCCTCGCCGTAGTTCGGGGCCATCTCGAACCCGACCCAGGACCAGAAGGCGAAGAAGAGCCCGATCCCGATCGCGCCGGCGGCAACCGCGGAATTACCCGATCCGCTCGCCGCCAGGCTCTTGAACGCGTTCGCCGGATTGATGGCAGCGGCGGGGATATGACCGTGCGCGAACATGAAGCCGTCGAAGATCAGCAGCATCACGACCTCGGAGATGAGGCCGACGGCCAGGATCGCGGTAGACAGCCGGACATCGAAATAGGTCAGCACGGAGATAAGCGCCACCATGAAGAGCGCCAGCCATGGCCAGCCGACGTTCCATCCAAAGGCGGCGAGCTTCAGATTGAGGAAGTAAGCGAAACCACCGCAGAGCGACGCTTCGAAGACCGAGTAGGCCAGCACCGAGCCATACCCAGCGCCGATGCCGACCTCGCGGCCAAGGCCGTGGCTGATGTAGGAGTAGAAGCCGCCGGCCGTGGTCTTCTCGCGGGCCATCGCGACGTAACCGACCGAGAAGATCGTCAGCACAATCGTCGCGAAGAGGAACGCGGCGGGTGCTCCGACGCCCTCGCCGTAGCCAACGACGATCGGCGTGTTGAACATCATCGCCGAGATCGGCGCGGAGCCGGTCACGGTCAGGAAGAGCACGCCGTACAGTCCGACGGCATGCTTCTTCAGCTTGTGGACATCCTCACGCTCGGAAATGTCCATGCTCCCGAACATGCCTGCGGTATGGATGACATCGTCACCTGCGGCCTCGCCGCCTGTGCCCGGCGGTGCTTGGGTATCCGACATGCAGCCAGCCTCCCTGTCAGGGATTGGCCCCGTGCCCAACATTCGGTGGCGTGCACGGGGTACCGTCGCCGGGCCGCGACTGGCCTAGCGATCGGCGGGATGAAGTGACGAGAGGAACCCGCGAGAGGGGCGAACATGAGCTGTTCGGCCCTCCCGTGATGGGCGATGCTTCTGGTCGGACCATGACGATCGCCGTTTCCCCTCCTAGACACACCGAAAAGCGGGGCATGTCCCGGCTGGGCGATCGTGCGGACGGCTGCGGGCCGCGCACTTGAGCGGCTTCATAGGCGCCTGCCTCGCCTGGCCGGACCCCGACCGTAGCATGGTCAAATCGCGCCTGACAATAGATCTTTCGCACTTCTCTGACGCTCTTGACTGTTAGGTCAGACCGATACATGATTCGGTCTGGTATGGGTTCGGTATGCGGCTCCCCAGCTTGCGGCGCGAGGCGCGCGCCGCTGTCGCGAAGGCAGGGCGATGCACGACTACGAGGTCTTCAGCGTGGAGTCCAAGGCCGAGGTCCTCGCGAAGTCCAGGGAGTTCTGGAACCCTGGGAAGACGGACTTCTGGAGCGAGACCGGCGTCGACCTGGTCATCGACCGGCGCGAGGGCTACTTCATCTGGGACATGTCCGGCCTGCGCCTGATCGACGTGCACCTAAACGGCGGCACGTTCAACCTGGGCCATCGCAATGCCGAATTGGTCGAGGCGATCACGACGGGCATGCGCTCGTTCGACATCGGCAATCACCACTTTCCCTCCAGCGCCCGGGCTGCCCTCGCCGAGGCGCTGATCAGGACCGCACCGCCGAACCTGACCAAGGTGGTCTACGGGAGCGGCGGCGGCGAGGCCATCGACATCGCGCTGAAGACGGCCAGGCACGCCACGCAGCGGCGCAAGATCGTCTCGATCATCAAGGCTTATCACGGTCACACCGGCCTGGCCGTAGCGACCGGCGACGACCGGTTCGCGCGGATCTTCCTCTCTGACCGGCCCGAGGAGTTCAGCCAGGTCCCGTTCAACGACCTGGACGCCATGGCGGCGGCGCTGGCAGGCGGTGACGTCGCCGCGGTGATCATGGAGACGATCCCGGCGACCTACGGGTTCCCGCTGCCCGAGCCCGGCTACCTGGAGGGGGTCAAGTTGCTATGCGAGCGGCACGGCACCTTGTACATCGCCGACGAGGTGCAGACCGGGCTGATGCGCACAGGCGAGATGTGGGCGATCACCAAACACGGGATCGAGCCGGACATCCTCGTCACCGGTAAGGGATTGTCAGGCGGGATGTACCCGATCGCGGCCGTGCTGGTCAGCGAGGAGTGCGCGGGGTGGCTGACCGAGGACGGCTTCGCGCACATCTCCACCTTCGGCGGAGCCGAGCTAGGCTGCGTCGCCGCGCTGAAGACGCTGGAGATCTGCAGCAGGCCTGAGACCAGGTCGATGATGCACTACATCGCCGACCTGATCGGCACGGGCCTGCGGAAGATCCAAGCCAGCTACCCGGACTGGTTCATCGGGATCAGGCAGAACGGCGTGGTGATGGGCCTGGAGTTCGACCACCAGGAAGGGGCGAAGTACGTGATGCGCCACCTGTACCGGGCCGGGGTATGGGCCATCTTCTCCACGCTCGACCCGCGGGTGCTGCAGTACAAGCCGGGGCTGCTGATGACCCCCGAGCTCTGCGAGGAACTGCTCGACCGCACCGAGGCCGGCATCGCCCGTGCCTACACGGAGGTGCGGGCGATGGCAGGACCGGCCAGGGCTAGCCGAACCAGGAGTGTTCGGTGACCGCCGCAGCGGGCCCGGCGGGGCGCGGTCCCGCCTGGACGCAGGAGCGACGAAGGAGCGACGAAGGAAGGCGGGACCCAAGGGCGCCCCGCCCCGCGGGGGGTTCCGGGGGGTCGTCCCCCCGGGCTGATACCGGCTCGTCCCCCCGGGCTGATACCGGGTCGTCCCCCCGGGCCGACACTTCCTACCAGGCGCGGCAGATGCTCGCCAGGGCACACTGGGCGGCCGGCGCGTTCGCCAGCTACGACATCGGCTCGGTGCTGCGGATCACCGAGGCCGTCGCCACCGCGGCGCACGCGGAGTCGAGGCGGTACGCCGAGTGGGCCGTCAAGGAGACCGGGTTCGGCGTGGCCGAGCACAAGGTCATCAAGAACGAGGCCTGCTCGCTCGGCCTGTTCGAGCGGTACCGCGGCGATGACCTGGTCAGCCCGCGGATCGACGAGGACGCCAAGATCGTGGCGCTGCCGCGCCCGGCCGGGGTCGTGCTCGCGCTGATCCCGTCGACCAACCCCGTCGCTAGCGTCTTCTTCAAGGTCATCCTCTCGCTGCTGACCAGGAACGCGGTCGTGGTCAGCCCGCACCCGATGGCGAAGGGCTGCTGCGTGGACGCGGCCGACCTGCTCGCCCAAGCGGCAACCGCAGCCGGCGCGCCGGACGGCGTCATCCAGGTGGTGCGCGAACCGACTGTGCGGCTCGTTGAGACGCTGATGTCCGATCCAGTCACGGACGTGATCGTTGCGACCGGCGGCACCGCCATGGTGCGCGCGGCCTACCGGTCGGGCAACCCGGCTCTCGGCGTGGGGCCCGGGAACGTGCCGGTCCTGGTCGACGCCACCGCCGACATCGCGGCCGCGGCCAGGCGGATCACCGAGAGCAAGGCGTTTGACAACTCGGTGCTCTGCACCAATGAGTCAGTGCTGATCGTGCAGGACAGCGTGCGTGAGCCGCTGCTGCGCGAGATGCAGCGGCAGCACGCCGTCCTGCTCGACGAGGCTGGAAGGGACAAGCTGCGGGCCTACCTGTTCCCTGACGGCATGCTGAACGGCGAGGCGATCGGCAAGGACGCGTCCTGGATCGCCGATCAGGCCGGGATCAGGGTGCCGCCGCGGACCAGGCTGCTGCTTGCCCCGGTCGACCTGGTCGTGCCCGAGGAGCCGTTCTGCCGGGAGAAGCTGTGCCCGGTCCTGGGCGTGGCCACGGTGCCGTCCGCCGCCGCGGGCGTCGAGGCGGCGCGTGCGGTCGTGCGGATCGGCGGCGCCGGCCACTCGGCTGCGATCCACAGCGAGCACCCGCCGACGATCATGTCGTACGGGGCACGCGTTCCCGTGCTCCGCGTGTCGGTCAACGTCGGCAACAGCACGGGCAGTTCGGGCCTGGACACCAACCTCGCCCCGTCGATGACGCTGGGTACCGGTTTCGTGGGGCGCAGCTCGATCGGCGAGAACCTGGAGCCCAGGCACCTGGTCAACTGGACCCGGATCGCGTACAACGCCGACGAGGCGGTGGCGTTCGGTGACTTCGCGGGGATCAGCCCGTGGCGCGCCCCTGCCGGGCCGGTACCTGCCTACCCGGTCGCCTCCAACCTGCCAGGGGGAGGTGGCATGCATCCCGCCACGTGGCGGGATGCGGACGGCGCCGACGGCGCCCTGGCCGTACGGTACGGCGCGGGGTCCGGCGGCGCATGGTCCGGCGGCGCGGGCGAGAGCGATGCACTGCCCGACTCGGTCAGGGCAGCGCTTCGAGCGATGATCATCGACGAGCTCAGAGCACTGGTCGAGGGCTGACGCATGGCCGAACTGCGCTCCTTCATCTTCCTCGACCAGCTACAGCCGCAGACGATGTGTTACCTGGGCACGTGGATCCGAGGCAGGCTGCCGAGGCTGAACGTCGCAGCGCAGGTGATCGAGATCGCCCCTGGCCTGGACATCGAGCCGCTCACCGACGTGGCGCTGAAGGAGGCCGACGTCCAGGCGGGCATCCTCGTGGTCGAGCGCCAGTTCGGGTACCTGCTGCTGCACGGCGGGACCGCGGCCGTCAAGGCGGCGAGCAGCGCCGTGCTCGGCGCGCTCGGCGTGGACGCCACCTCGGCGACGCCGCCTCAGGTCCTGGCCTCACGGATCATCACGAGCGTGGACGCGCAGCATGCGTTCCTGGTGAACAGGAACAAGCTCGGCTCGATGGTGCTGCCCGGCGAGTCCCTGTTCGTGCTCGAACTGCAGCCTGCCTCGTACGCGATCCTCGCGACCAACGAGGCGGAGAAGGCGGCTCAGATCAAGCTCGTCGACTACCGGATGATCGGCGCGACCGGACGGGTCTACCTGTCCGGCAGGGAGGCCGACGTCCGGCAGGCCAGTGAGGCCGTCACCGCCCTGCTCGGCGAGCCGAGGTGACGCCGTGAGAGCGGGACAGGCACCCGGCGACGAGCCGCTCGACCCGGCGATCGCCGCCGAACTGCGTCGGCTGGTCGGCGAGGTGCTGGCCGAGGTGCTCCCTGGCCAGCGTCGTACTGGCGGTCGGCCTGCAGACGGGCAGGCGCCGTCCTGGCCGGGAGTCGCCCCGGCGCAGGCGCTCACGGCCGGCGGCATCCCCTCCGGGGTTCCCGCTGGGTCGCCGTCGGCGATGTCCGCGCCCTCGGGCGGCGCGATGAATGGACCATCCATCCCTGTTTTCCCCGATGAATGGTCCATTCATCGGGGAAGCGGCGGGCCGGGTGATCGCCAGGGGTCCGGCGGGCGAGTTGATCATCGGGGAAGCGGCGGGCCGGGTGGTCGCCAGGGGTCCGGCGGGCGAGTTGATCATCGGGGAAGCGGCGTGCAGGCTGAGCGGCCGGGGTCCGCCCAGCCGGCGAGCCCGGCCGGGAACCTGGCCCAGCCGGGACTGGGCTCCTGGCAGGTCCGAATCGAGAGCGACGCCGACCTTCGCGACTTCGCCCTGCACGTGCTCAAGCTCGCGGACAACCCCAAGCTCAGGCGCGACCTGATCGCCGGGCGGATCGGGTTCAGGCTCGCGGGCGGGACCTCGGCGCAGGACCGCACCGCCGCCGCGGCGGCCGACCGGGTCGCCGCCGCAGCGCCCGCCGTGCAACGGGTCGACCGGGGCGCGCCCGCCGTGCACCGGGTCGACCGGGGCGCGGTCACCGAGCGCGCCGTTGCCGCCGCCGCGGCGGCCGGCGCCCGGCTGGTGCTCGGCCCGCGCGCCGTCCTGACCCCGCTGGCCAAGGACAAGGCACGGACGCTCGGCGTCCCGATCGAAAAGGAGCGGTGATGCTGCAGGGAACGGTCGTCGGCAATGTCTGGTCGACCAAGCGGATCGACGGCCTGCCGAACGGTGCCTTCCTCGAGGTCGAGGTCACCGGCTCTGGTGAGCGCCTGGTCGCGTTCGACGTGCTGGGCAGTGGCCAGGGCGAGCGGGTGCTCGTCGCGCAGGGGTCGGTAGCGTCCGGCTGGCTGCCCGACCGGCCGCCCGTGGACGCGCTGATCATCGGCTCGATCGACGAGCCCTCTGCGCCCGCCGGACCGGCCAGGCCGACGAAGAAGGCATTGGCAGGCAGGAAGCCCAAGCAGGAGACGTGACCGGCTCGTGCGCCCTCGTTAGGTAGGAAAGATAGGAAGGAATCACCCATGGCACAGAACGCGCTAGGCATGATCGAGACCAAGGGATACGTGGCAGCGCTGGCGGCCGCAGACGCGATGGTCAAGGCGGCCAACGTGGTGATCGTCGGGCGGCAGGAGGTGGGCGACGGTCTGGTGGCCGTGATCATCAACGGCGACGTCGGTGCGGTCAAGGCCGCCACCGAGGCCGGCGCGGAGACCGCGGCCAGTGTCGGCGAGCTTGTCTCCGTGCACGTGATCCCGCGCCCGCACGGCGAGCTCGGCAAGCACTTCGTGGTCTCTGAATGACGGCTGTCGGTCGGCTGGCCGGCCGGCGGCGGCGCGGGACCGGCCAGCGATGACGGCGGCCGTCAGGACGCTCACGGAGTTGCGGGTCTACCTGCCGATCGCGGGCCTGCGCCGGCAGTTCGCCGCGTACCTGGGTACGCCGACCAGGGCGCGCGGGTACCCGGCGGCCGAGGGCGACCACGCGCTGATCGTGGAGGTCGCGCCTGGCCTGGCCATCGAGCGGGTCACCGACCTCGCGCTGCGGGCCGAGCCGTCGGTCGAACCAGGGATCTTGTTCGTGGAGCGCCAGTTCGGCGTGCTCGAGGTGCACTCGCCGAGCGCGCAGGCCGTGCAGCGGGCCGGGCAGGCCATTCTCGATGGACTGGGCCGCAGCGCGACGGACCAGCTCAGGCCGCGCCTGCAGTACAGCGACATCATCGAGGACGTGACCGACCAGCAGGCCGTGATCATCAACAGGTCACGCCAGGCGTCGATGCTGCTGCCAGGCCAGTCGCTGCTGGTGTGCGAGCTGACCCCGGCGCTGTTCGCGGCCGTGGCGGCGAACGAGGCCGAGAAAGCCGCGCCCGAGAACACCTTGGTGGACGTGACCATGATCGGAGCGTCCGGCCGGCTGTACATCGCGGGAACCACGGCCGGGGTCACCAAGGCCGCGACGGAGATCGAGCACATGCTCGCCGGCATCAAGGGGCGGGATCAATGAGCGTCGTCGACAACTCGCAGGAGGCCGTGCTCCGCGGGTACGACCCGTTCGCGCGGGCCGCACTCGAGCCGTTCGGGTTTCCCGGCCGACGCGCACGTCGCGCTCCTCAGCCTGTCCGAGAACGCCACCTACCGGATCGACGACCCGGCGGCCAGCCGCACCGCGGTGCTGCGGGTGCACCGGACCGGCTACCACCCGCCAGGCGCGGTCGCCTCCGAGCTCGCCTGGCTGCAGGCGCTGCGAGCCGACGAGGGCCTGCTGACCCCCGCCGTCTACCGAGCCGCCGACGGGCGGGAGGTCGTCGACATCACGATCGGCGACCTGACCAGGCAGACGGTCCTGTTCGAGTGGCTGCCTGGCAGCGAGCCGCATGAGGACAAGCTGACCGAGAATTTCGAGCTGCTCGGCGGGATCTGCGCTCGCATGCACCGGCACGCGCGCGCGTGGCGCCGGCCAGCCGGGTTCATAAGGTTCGACTGGGACTTCGACTGCTGCGTCGGCGACAACGCGCGGTGGGGCCGCTGGCAGGACGGCATCGGGGTGGGCAAACAGGAACTGGCGACGCTCACCGCCGCGGCCGGGCTGATGCGCGCGCGACTGGACGCTTACGGCAAGGGCGAGGACAGATTCGGGCTCATCCACGCCGACGTGCGGCTGGCCAACCTGCTGGTCGATGGGGATGACATTCAGGTCATCGACTTTGACGACTGCGGGTTCGGCTGGTTCATGTTCGACCTCGCGACCGCGGTCAGCTTCATCGAGCACGACCCGCGCGTCCCCGCGCTGTGCGACGCCTGGGTGCGCGGCTATCGCCGGATCATGCCGCTGGCCGAGTCCGACGTCGCCGAGATCGGAACGTTCGTGCTGCTGCGGCGGCTCCAGCTGGTCGCGTGGGTCGGATCGCACCGGTTCGCCGACGCCGCGCTCGAGCTCGGCGTCGAATTCACCGCCGGCTGCTGCGAGATCGCCGAGCGCTACCTGTCGGGCGCGAGCTGACCTGGCGCGACCTAACCCCACACGCTGACCTAACCCCCGTGCCTGACCTAACCCCACACCTGCCAGGGAGTGCGAGATGTTCGATTCGATCAGGGGCCGGTCCGTCCTGGTGACCGGCGGAACCAAAGGGATCGGCAAGGGAATCGCCGCGGGCTTCGCCAACGCCGGCGCCCGGGTCGTCATCAGCGGCCGGGACGAGGCCAGCGGCGAGCAGGCGGCTGGCCAGCTGACCGCCGCGGCGGCCGGGATGATCCCGGCCGGCGGCCCGGTCAGTTACGTCCGCGGCGACGTCAGCGACCCAGCGAGCTGCGCCGCCGTGGTGGCGGCCGCGGTCGGCAAGCACGGCGGGCTCGACGTGGTCTGCTGCAACGCGGGCATCTTCCCCGCGTCCCCGCTGGCCGAGATGACGCCTGCCGAGCTTGATGAGGTGCTGGCGACCAACCTGAAGGGCACCTTTTACACGGTTCAGGCCGCGCTGCCGGCCCTGACGGAGTCCGGGCGCGGCCGGATCATCCTGACCTCCTCGATCACCGGGCCGATCACCGGCTATGCCGGCTGGTCACACTACGGCGCAAGCAAGGCAGGCCAGCTCGGCTTCATGCGGTCGGCCGCGCTGGAGTTCGCGAAGGCCGGCATCACCGTCAACGCCGTGATGCCGGGCAACATCATCACCGAGGGCCTGGACGAACTCGGCGATGAGTACCTGGCCGGCGATGGAGGCCTCGATCCCGCTCGGGCGGCTGGGCAGCGTCGCCGACATCGCCAACGCGGCCCTGTTCCTGGCCTCGGACGAGGCTGGCTACATCACCTCGCAGACCCTGGTGGTCGACGGCGGCCAGACCGTGCCCGAATCGCTGCAGGCAATGGGGTGAGCGAGGTGTGACGCCGGCGCGGCGATCGGCCGCTGCTCGACATGATCTCGTCGGGAGCACTGCGTCCCGGCGACAAGCTGGGCACCGAGCGCGAGCTTGCCACGCAGCTATCGGTGAGCCGGTCGACGCTGCGTCAGGTGCTAGCCGTGCTGGCCCAGTCCGGCGTGGTCCGCCGGGTGCCTGGCCGGGCCGGCGGAACCTTTGTCGCGCACTCCAAGGTGGACCGCGACCTGTCGGTGATCGTCGGGCCTGCCCGAGTACCTGCGGCGGCAGGGGTTCGTGGCCGGCACCCAGGTGCTGTCGGCGACGATGACCGGCGCGGACGACGTCACTGCGACCACCCTGGACGTGCCCGTCGGCAGCCTGGTCGTCGACATCGTCAGGATCAGGCTGGCCGATGGCGTGCCGATCTCGCTCGAGCGGGCCAGGCTGCCTGCCGACCTCGTGCCCGGCCTGCTCGAGCTGCCGCTCGGCGGTTCGATCTATGACCTGCTCGACCAGCGGTACGGGATGCGGCCGCAGGACGTGGTCGAGCACCTGGAGGTGGTCGAGGCCAGCGCCGACGAGGCGGCGCTGCTGGGAATCGCCGACCGGCGCTGCGCTGCTGGCGATCACCAGGACCTCGCGGACGGCGGACGGGGTGGCGTTCGAGTTCTCGAACGACCTGTTCCGCGCCGACCGTACTTGCGTCACGTTCCGGACAAAGGCCGAGCGGGCCGAGATCGTCGGCCGGGCGGCCAGCGAGCATACCGTCGACCTGCGCTCGCGCCGGCTCGGCAAGCCTGTCTGACGGACGAAGCGCCAGACCGGCCGGGCGGCCCGCTTGCAGGCGCCGCCCGGCCGTTCTCGGCTAGCCGTTCTCGCTAGCCGGTTTCGGCTGAGCCGGTTCGCTAGCCGGGGCGCTAGCCCCGCTGCCCGGCTGGTCTGCGGCTAGCCGGGCTAGTTCGCCGGCTAGCCCCCGTGTCAACTCATGTGCTCGGGATCGATGCCGTGCACGGCAGGCACCTTCACGGTCCTGTGACCAGGCGTCCCGCCGAGGATGATCTTCCGCAGCGAGACGTCGTTGCGGTAGTTCGTCTCGTGCAGCACCCTGCTCGGGTTAGCGATGATCTCGATGTAGTAGGTGCCGTTCGGCAGCTTGGTGATGTTGAACGCCTGGCCCGGCAGGAACTGGTAGTAGGTGTCACCCCAGCCGAGCGGCATTCTTCCTGCACCCACAGTGCGCTCGGCGAGCCGCATGCGCCGCCAGAAGCCGAGGAACTGGGCTGCCACAGCGCGTGCGGCAGCAGCAGGTTGACCGGGTCGGTCGGCGCGATGCAGAAGCCGACCTTCTCGCTCTTCATGACCAGTGTCTTGTTCGTTGCAAGCAGCCGGTACTGGGCGAACTGCTCGAAGTGCCAGTGGCGTGTGCCGCGCTTAGTCGTCAAAGCCCATCGTCCCGGCCCTGGTCCGGCCGATGACCCGGCCGTTCTTCCAGAAGTACTGGTAGGCCTTCATGATCGGCGAGCCGTTCGACCTGAATCCCTCGACGTCGAGCCTGGGCATGGCCGCCGCTCCAGACCGTGGCGCCGAATGCCACCTGCGTCTATCGGGTTGGTGCCGCGGAAGTGCTGATCCTGATGCCCCATGACGGCAGCGGCGACAGGTCGGGAAGCGACGAGGCGGGCGGGTTGCTGAGCACCGGACGTTGGCGGGTTCGCAGGCAGCGGGCGACCTGGCGCCGTGCCGGTGTACCTGAGCGAGTCGGCTGGCAGGAAGGTCCGCACTGCGTGGGCTTGACCACCTTGACCGTGACCGTGGCGGTCGCGGCATGCGGCGTCAGATGCAGGAACCGCTGCCACAGCTGGTGACGTGACAGTGACCTTGTACTTGCCGAGCGGCGAGCTTCGGCCAATATGACGCCGCCGCGTCAACGCCCCAGCCGCGCTGAATGCCCCACGCATTGCGCGAGCTGGAACGGATCGGACTGGCACTCCTGCGGGAAGCGCGACCTCGCCGGCGCGTTCGGGCCGGAGCGCTGGGCAGAAGCCGTCCGGGCAGAACGGGCCGAGCTGCGATGCCGACGATCTTGCCGGCCGAGTTGCGATCGTGATCCGGAGGAAGCGGTGCAGCCCCTGCCAGCCCTCGAACCGCCGGCGGGAAGCGGCCGCCGCGTGACCTGGCCGTTGCGAACGCTGATGATCTGGGTGGT
Source organism: uncultured Actinomycetota bacterium (assembly GCA_963720595.1). Taxonomy (GTDB): domain Bacteria; phylum Actinomycetota; class Actinomycetes; order Streptosporangiales; family Streptosporangiaceae; genus Chersky-822. The sequence goes on from CAVRFY010000004.1 coordinate 168,179, forward strand.
GGTGATGGCCGTCGCGTAGTTCGCGCGCTGCACGTCGAACTGCAGCGCCGAGCCGACGGCGACGACGTAGATGCCGGGGTCGATGAAGGCACTCTTGCCGAACTTCGGGCACATTGATGGACTTCTGGGCAGTGATCAGCTTCACCATCGGTCCGCTGGGACCGCTCTGGCGCGGCGGCCGTGCGAGCCCGGCGGGCAGGCCGGGCCGCCGCCAGCCCGGCCGCCGCCACGGCGGCGGACCGACAGGGCCCATCGCGAATTGTTCATCCAGTCTCCTCCTTGGCAGGCTAATGAGTCGCAGCTGAGCCGCCCGGCGTGCGGATAGGTAAACCGGGATCATCACAGTCTGACGTTTTGCGGACGATCGCGTTGCTTTATATGCGGGAAAAGTTCATTACGTTACCAAGGCGATATCGCGGGGCCGTTGCCGAAGCTGCTGACGGCGGCGGACGGGGCAGGCATGCTGGGCAGATGCGAACCGATCTTCCGATCTGCGTGACCTGCGGGGTGCAGTACCGGCGCCCGCGCGACGACTGCCCGATCTGCCTCGACGAACGGCAGTACGTCGGCTGGGACGGGCAGCAGTGGACGACCCTGGCCGAGCTTCAAGCGCACCGGCTACCGGGGCCGGGCTCGAGGAGGAGGGGCCGGGGATCACCGGCATCGGGGCGTCCCCGGCGACCGCGATCGGCCAGCGGGCGCTGCTCGTGCGCACCCCGGCAGGGAACGTGCTCTGGGACATGATCACCTATCTCGACGACGAACTGGTCGCCGCGGTGACGGCGCTTGGCGGGGTGAGCGCGATCGCGATCAGTCACCCGCACTTCTACGGGTGCATGATCGACTGGGCGCACGCCTTCGGCGCGCCGGTTTATATCCACGCCGCCGATCGGTCGTGGGTCGCCAGGCCGGATCCGGCCGTCGTGTTCTGGACGGGCGAACACGCGCCCGATCGGCGACGGCCTCACGCTTCTAACGCCGGCGTGCACTTCGCGGGCGGCCAGGTATTGCATTGGGCGGGCGGCGAGGACGGCCGCGGCGCGCTGCTGTCCGGCGACATCCTGCAGGTAGTTCAGGACCGGCGCTGGGTCAGCTTCATGTACAGCTACCCGAACCTGATCCCCGAGCGGCCAGCGCACGATCCGGCGCGCGCTCGCGATGCTCGAGCCTTACCCGTTCGAGGTCGTCTACGGCGCCTGGTGGGGCCGGGCGGTACAAGCCGATGGCGCGGCCGCCGTCAGGCGCTCAGCCGACCGTTACCTGCGGTTCGCGCTGGACGATCGTTAGGCCAGGACCCGGCTCAAGGCCGGCGCGGCCAAGGACGCCGCGGTCCTGGCCGACACGGCCTAGGTCCGAGAGGACCCTAGTCCGGCACCTGCGCCGTGGCCCCACCGAGGGTTCACCGGGTGGGCGGATCCGCGGGGTGGAGCCCCACCAGGGGTTCACCGGGTGCGCCCTGGCCCCACCAAGGGTTCACCGGGTGGGCGGATCCGCGCGGTGGAGCCCCACCAGGGGTTCACCGGGTGCGCGGATCCGCGCGGAGCACTGGGCGTGCTAACCGATTGCGCGGCTTCAGCCCCTCAGTAAGCGGTTGGCCTAGCCCGCCAGCTTCTTCTTCTTGTCCTTGGGCATCCGGCCCGCCGCCGGGCGGATCGGCGCGATCTGCGGGTAAGGGCGCAGCGCCTCGGGCCCGACCACAGCGCGGGTACCGCGTCGATCGCGTAGGCGATCGCGTAGGCGGCCCCCTCGTAGTTGACCCGCCAGCCGACGAACTCCGGCCACGCTTCATCCGGTTTCCGCTCGATCGGGAAGTCCACCTCCCGCATCCTGCCGACCGCGTCGAGGAATTCCTCGTAGGTCACCGCGATGCCCGCGTCCGGGTCTGCTCGATTCGTCGACCGTCAGACCCATGGCGGCGGCGATCTCGGACAGGCACACGAACCCGCTGCGCAGGCAGAGCCTGGCGGGCACGGCGGGCGCCGCCTCGGGGGAGAGCGCAAGATACAGCGCCGCCGAGTCGAGCACGGCGAGCAGCGCGGTTACCCAGGACGACAGCGGACGGGGCGAGCGGAACCTGACCAGCGGCAGGTAGGTGGTGTGGCTCTCGGCGATGTCAGCGGCGAAGCGTTCCCACTGGCCGTACAGGTCAGGCAGCGTGTCGACGGTCGAGGACCCGGACCCGAGCGCGTAGTGAGTGCGCGCGAGTAGTTCAGGGCCCCAGGACGGGACGCCGGCCCGGGCATTCAGCAGCGCGATGTCGGTCTCCCGCCGGTTGAATGCCGAGTACAGGGTTGGCAGGTAGGCGATCTGGAGCGTGATCGTGACCAGGCCCGTGAACGAGGCGCAGTCCTGGATGGCGCGCTCGCCGGCCCCGCTGACGGTCGAGTCACCGATGAACCAGAGCGCGGGGCCCGCCGTCGTGAAGGCCGTGGTGATGCCGGTGCGCAGGAACGGCCACAGCAGCAGCGAGTAGCCGAGGAAGAAGCTGCCAAGCCAGACGACAAGCTGAGCGAGCAAGATCGCGGCAGCCTGGCTGGCGAGCACCCGGTCGGTTCGCTTGTAGTCCCTGATCAGCAAGAGAAAGAGGCTGTACAGGACGTTCACCGTCTTGTCGACCGCGCGGGTGAGCCATCCGGTGGCCGGCCTGGGCACGATGATCGTATCGACGACGCTCCTGGCTGCCGTAATCACCAGCAGGCCGCCGAGCACGGCCGCGACGACGCGGCCCGCCAATGGCACGACCATGGCCCTCCTCAGCGCGATCGCCTGGTCAATCCGGGCCCTCGCATAGTAGCGACGACTCCGGCCGTGCCGCCGGGCCGCCGGCCTCGCAGACCCGCCGGCTGCGTGCCGATCGGCTACCCCGTTCATGACCAACGCCACTACCGGCACCGATCACGCGGCAGTAGTAAGGAAAGAGGGAATCGAGAAGGAAGTGGGTCATGAGCACGCTTCATATAACGGGCGCATCCGCGCCCGAGCGGACCGGGCGCCGGCCTCTGGTGACTGCGGCACGGCGTCTTGCGCTCGCGGCCATAGCGCTCGCGGTCGCGCTGGTGGTCAGCGGGCCGATGTCGGCCGCGACCGGCGCGACCGCCGCGACCGCCGCGACTTCAGCGGCTGCGGCCGCCCAGCCTGCCCCGGCCGGGCTCGGCGGGACCGACTGGACCGCGGTCAAGTCCACCAGCAAGATCGTCGCCCTTACCTTCGACGCCGGCGCGAATGCCGACGGCGTCGACAGCATCCTGGCGACCCTGGCCGACCAGCATGTCCACGCGACGTTCATGCTCACCGGCGCCTTCACCACGGCGTTTCCCGACAAGGCACGAGCGATCGTCGCGGCAGGCCAGCGGGTCGGCGACCACTCGGTAAGCCACCCGTACTTCACCAAGCTGACCGACGCGCAGATGCGCGCCCAGGTGCTCGACGCCCGGCAGCAGATCATCTCGGTGACCGGCGCCGACCCGTGGCCGTGGTTCCGCTTCCCTTACGGTGACCGGAGCGCGCACACCATCTCGGTGGTCAACTCGATCGGGTTCGTGCCGGTCCGCTGGACCGTGGACACGCTCGGCTGGGAGGGCACGTCGGGCGGCATCACCGCGCAGACCGTGGTGAACCGGGTGCTCGCGAACCTGGGGCCCGGCGAGATCGTGCTGATGCACTGCGGCTCCAACCCCGACGACCACTCCACGCTCGACGCGAACGCGCTGCCGACGGTCATCAGCGAGTTGAAGGCCCGCGGCTACTCGTTCGTCACGCTGGACGCGATGCTCGGCTACCGGTCCGTTCTGTCCAACGGCGACGTAAGGCAGTTCGGCGCGGCACCGTTCGGCTCGCTGCTCGGCAAGCTTCCCGCCGGGGTCAAGGCCGTGGGGATCGCCGCCGACCACGCGACGGGTGGCTACTGGGTGCTGAAGTCCGACGGCGGGGTCAAGAACTTCAACGCGCCGTGGAGCGGATCGCTGGCGGGCCAGCTTCCGGCCGGCGTGAAGGTCACGGCGATCGCCGCGGCGGCGAACGGCGGGTACTACGTGCTGACCTCAGACGGTGACGTGCACGCGTTCGGCGCGCCGGGGGCTGGCTCGGACCTGGGCTCGCTGCCGAATGGCGTGACGGCGGCCGGGCTGGCCGTCGATCAGGCGACCGGAGGCTACTGGCTGCTCCGGTCCGACGGTGCGGTCGACGGCTTCAACGCCCCCGTTCTCGGGTCGCTGGCAGGCAAGCTGGCCGCCGGAACCTCGGTGACCGGAATCGCCGCTGGACTGGCGGGCGGGTACTACGTGCTGACGTCCGACGGCGGAGTGCACAACTTCGGGGTTACCTGGCTCGGATCGCTGCGCGGCCAGTTGCCGGCCGGAGTGACGGCGGTCGCGATGGCCATGGACGCCGGGACGGGCGGCTATTGGCTGGCTAAGTCCAATGGCGGCGTCGGCAACTTCAGCGCCCCGTGGTACGGCTCGCTGGCTGGCAAGCTCGGGTCGGGCCAGGGCGTTACCGGCATCGCGGGCCAGTAGGAGGGAAGCGGGCTGAGCCGATCCACCGGGACCGGCTCAGCCCGCCAGCGTCGCCACCAGCGCCGCAGGCGCTCACCCCGCCAGCGTCGCCGCGAGGCCGAACTGCCCGAACCGCGAATACCCGAACGTCGTGATCTCGGCGATAGCGCCGTCGCGGATCCGCAGCACGTCGAGCTTGAACGCGCGGTACTCGCGGTCCCCGTGCCTGCGCAGGTAGCTTGCCGCCGCGGGCATCCGGTTGGCGCGGGTCGGCACGAGCCGCCAGTCGCCTTCCGCGTCCGGCCCGAACGCGCGTTCCAGCAGCGGCCGCAGGCCCTCCATCCCGTCAAAGGACATCGGGTACGGCGGCATCGTGATCCTGATGTCGCTCGCGGCGATGGCGGCGGCGGCCTCGGCGTCGCCCCGCTCGTGCGCGTCGATGAACCGCTCGAGCAGTTCGCGCTCCGGCCTGCTCGCCTGCCCGGCGGACCACTCGGCTCGTCTCGCGGGCAGATGACCGGCCATCGTCACCCGCGCCCGCTGAAGCGCGCTGTTGGCCGCCGCGACGCGTGGTCTGGAGCAGCGCCGCGGTCTGGCCGGCGGACCAGCCGAGCACGTCCCGGCTGATCAGCGCCGCCCGCTGCCGTGGCGGCAGCACCTGCAGCGCCGCGATGAACGCCAGCTCGATGGTCTCCCGCTCGACGACGATCTCGTCGGGCCGCTCGGCTGCCGGGGCAATCTCGTCGAGCAGCCGGTCCGGGTACGGCTGCAGCCACGGCACCTCGGCGAAGGAGCGGAAGGCCACGGGGTGCCGCGCCCGCCGCCTGAGCAGGTCGAGGCAGACGTTCGTCGCGATCCGGTAGAGCCAGGCCCGGAACAGCGCATCGCCCTCGAACGCGTCGCGTCCACGCCAGGCCCGCAGCAGCGTCTCCTGGACGGCATCCTCGGCCTCGTCAAACGAGGCGAGCATCCGGTAGCAGTGCAGGTGCAGTTCGCGCCGGTGCCGCTCGGCCAGTTCGGCGAACCCGGACTCGGTGCTCGGGGTCACGGCCCTGACTGGGGCCGCCTGACCTCCTGGACCAGCCAGCCGTTGCCCTCGGGATCCTTGAACGACGCGAACGAGTTGTAGTCCGACCGCTGCGGGTCAGGGCCCGGCGTCTGGCCGCCCGCCTCGAAGTGGAAGACCTCGCTGACGTCTACGCCGCGGCCGGCCAGTTCCGCCCTGGCGGCCTCGATGTCGGTGACGATCAGGTGCAGGCCCTCGACGGAACCCGCAGCCCGGCCGTTGCGCATCAGCGTGATCGAGCAGGCCGAGCCCGGCGGGGTCAGCTGGACGACACGGAAGTCCTCGCCGGCCCTGTGGTCGACATCGAGGTGGAAGCCTGCGTTATCGGTATAGAAGTCCTTGACCTTGTCCACGTCGGACACCGGGATCACTATGAGTTCGAGCTTGAAGTCCATCGGTGCATTCTCCTCGGTTGTGTCCTGCCTGCTGGCAACCTTCCCGGGATGGGCCGGTCCAGGAACCTGAGCACCTGGGCGTACCCGAGTGCCCGGCTGGTTGCGAGCCTCGTCGCAAGGTGTAACGATCCTCCCGGCCGAAACTCATCGCTGCGCCGATGAACGGGTCAACCCACCCGGCGGGTCGGGGAGGCGGACCGGGTCGGGCGAGCGGGTCCGGGTCGGGCGGGGTGGGATCTCGGCGGGCGGCGATTTAAGTCATTGAATTGTCTGCGATGCCAATCCGATGAGCGAATCTTGGCAATTACCTTACCTTTATCGGGTGGAAAAGGAATTCCGGCTATATCCAGGTCGTCGGGTATGCTGACCAGGTGCTCGAACAGCCTGTGCGGTACACGTCGGCGGACGAGGACAGCGCTCGCTGGGAAGGATTCGCATTCCGGCCCGGCGATATTGTCATCAGCACGAGGTCGAAGAGCGGCACGACATGGATGCAGATGATCTGCGCGCTGCTGATATTCCAGACGCCGGACTTGCCGGCTCCGCTGGCCAAGTTGTCGCCCTGGCTCGACTGGCTGATCACCCCACGCGATCGGGTCTTCGCCAGGCTCGGTGCTCAGACTCACCGCCGGTTCATCAAGACGCACACGCCGCTGGACGGGATTCCGCTGGACCCGATGGCGACCTACATCGTCGTCGGAAGGCACCCGCTCGACATGGCGGTCTCGCTCTACTACCAGAGCGCCAACATCGACAGGAACCGGGTCAGGGAGCTGACGGCCGCGTCCGGGCCGCCGCCAGCCACGCCGCAACCGGCGCCGCCGCCCGCCGAGTCCGCCGCCGCCCGCCGGTCCGCCTCCGCCAGCCGATCCGCCGCGGCCTGCCCTGCATGACTGGATGGTCTCCTGGATCGACTCGCAAGACCGGCCCGAGGATCAGCTCGACTCGCTCCCCGGGATCATGTGGCATCTATCCGACGCCTGGTCCAGGCGAGACCGTCCTGGTCCCGCCGTCATCCTGGTCCACTATGACGACCTGTCGGCCAACCTCGACGGCGAGATGCGGCGGCTGGCCGGGTTGCTCGGCATCGACGTCCCCGAGGCGACCTGGCCGGCCCTGGTGCGGGCGGCGACGTTCGAGGAGATGCGGGCCAAGGCGGTCGCGCAGGCGCCCGACCCGGCGGGCGTGCTGAAGGATCCGGCCGCCTTCTTCAGACGCGGGTACTCTGGCGCGGGCCATGAGGTACTGACCGCGGAGGAACTGGGGAGGTACTACGCGCGGACGGCTAGGCTGGCGCAACCAGATCTGCTGGCCTGGCTGCACCGGCAGAGCCTCCTCGGGCTCGGTCGGGTGGAACCCGGCGTGGCGGGGTAATTGGAAGGTAAACTGTCCGCGCACTGGGGCGCCATGACCCGATTTGACATAGTCTGGCTCCCCGCCGAGCGGTCTGAGCCGCTGGGTTTCCTCGCACCAGCGCAATGTGACGGGAGTTGGAATGCGCGTTCTGGTTCTTGGCGGCGACGGGTTCTGCGGTTGGCCGACCTCGTTGTACCTGTCAGACCGGGGTCACGACGTGACCATCCTCGACAACCTCAGCCGCCGGAATATCGACAACGAACTCGAGGTGCAGTCCCTGACCCCGATCACGCCGATCGGCGAGCGCCAGCGTGCCTGGCATGAGGTGTCCGGGCGCGAGATCGGGTTCATCAACCTGGACCTCGCGAACGAGTACGACCGGCTGGTCCGGGTCATCGAGGAGGTTCAGCCAGACGCGATCGTGCATTTCGCCGAGCAGCGCGCGGCGCCGTACTCGATGCGCTCGGTGAAGACGAAGCGGTACACGGTCGACAACAACGTGCGCGCCACCCACAACCTGCTCGTCGCGCTGGTGGCCACTGGCAGCCGCGCGACGCTGGCCCACCTCGGCACGATGGGCGTCTACGGTTACGGCTGGTCAGGCAGTGCCCCGATCCCCGAGGGTTACCTGACGGTCAAGGTGCCGACGCCAGATGGCGACCTCGAGCGGGAGATCCTGCATCCGGCGAATCCTGGCTCGGTGTACCACATGACGAAGACGCTGGACCAGCTGATGTTCGCGTTCTACGCCAAGAACGACGGCCTCCAGATCACCGACCTGCATCAGGGGATCGTGTGGGGCACCCAGACCGACCAGACCGCGAAGGACGAGCGGCTGATCAACCGGTTCGATTACGACGGCGACTACGGCACCGTCCTGAACCGGTTCCTCATGCAGGCTGCGATCGGGCACCCGCTGACCGTGCACGGCTCAGGCGGGCAGACCCGGGCGTTCATTCATATCAAGGACACGGCCCGGTGCATCGAGATCGCGATCACCAATCCGCCGCAGCCCGGTTCGCAGCCGATGGTGCTGAACCAGATCACCGAGACGCACCGCGTGGCCGACCTCGCCAAGATCGTCAGTGAGATCACCGGCGCGGAAATCGCCAACCTGCCGAACCCGCGCAAGGAGGCCGACGAGAACGACCTGGTCGTTCTCAACGAGCAGTTCCTCGCTCTCGGCCTCAACCCGACCACGCTGTCGAACGGACTGCTCGACGAGGTCACCCACATCGCGGACAAGTACAAGCACCGCGTCGACCCGACCAAGATCATCGCCCGGTCGGTGTGGCGCGAGGGCATGGAGACGGCCGAGGACCTCATCACCGAGATCCCCGACACCAAGTAGAACCTCCGCCGGCCGGGCCGGTCGACGCTGCCGCGACAGGTGCGGTCGGTGTCGGCCTGGCCCGGCTGCGGGAGAGCTCAGGGCTCGGGCGAGTTGATGTCGCGGGTCCGACGGCTACGATGGGCGCATGCGATGTTGATCCCTCACCGCGTCTATCCCGCGCCTCCGCCGAAACGCTGGCCGCGCTAACCCCGGCGGCGCTAATCCCGGTGGCGCTGACCCCGGAGCCGCTAACCCTGGCGGCGGCATCCCCAGTAAGCCCGGTCGCCGCCGCTGCACCGCAGGCACCCGCCACACCTGCCGCTCCAATCGGCGCCGTGCGAGTCTCGCCGCTGCGGCGTTCGCTGTCGCGCTCGGGGTGGAGTTCGTCGATGAGCTAGCCGACGGCACCAGGGGCGCCGCGCTGCCGCTGATCCGCGCCGACCTGCACCTGAGCTACGCCCAGATCGGGCTGCTCATCGCGGTTCCGCTGCTGGCGGGGAGCCTGCTCGAGCTTCCGATGGGCCTGGTCGCTGGGAGCGGCAAGGTCCGGCAGCGGTTGGTCCTGGCTGGCGGCCTGGTCGTCATCGGCTCGCTCGCGGCCGTCGCTGCGGCCACGTCGGTCGGGCTGCTGATGCTGGCCTTCGTCGCGTTCTTTCCCGCGTCCGGCGCGTTCGTGAGCTTGACCCAGGCTGCCCTGATGGATGCCGCCCCGGCTCGGCAGCAGCAGCGGATGGCGGCGTGGAACCTCGCGGGTTCGGCAGGTGCGGTCGGCGGGCCGCTGCTGCTGGCCGCGGTTCTCGCGGCCGGAGGGGACTGGCGGTCCGCGTACCTGCTGCTCGCGGCCGCTGCGGGTGTGGCCGTCGTTGCCGCCGCGATCGCAGGGCCCGCCAGGAACCGGCCCGCGCCGCCCGCACGAGCCGACCCCGAACCGCCTGCGCAGGCCGCGCGGGCCGACCCGCCGCCGGCCGCGCGGGCCGACCCCGCGCCCGAGGGGCCGGATGCGGCAACCGGGGCCAACGAGGGCGACCGGCGGCCGTCGGCCCGCGAGGTCTGGCGTGCGCTCCGGACCGGCGATACCGCCAGGTGGCTGGTCCTGCTGGAGGTCAGCGACCTGCTGCTCGATGTGCTGACCGGATACATCGGCGTCTACCTGGTTGACGTGGCGCACGCGAGCCCCGCCGCGGCGGCGGTCGGCGTGGCAATCAGGCTCGGCGCCGGCCTGGCGGGCGACGCAGCGTTCGTTCTGCTGTCCCGGCGCGTCGCTGGGCCGGCCGTGCTGCGGATCAGCGCCATCGCGGCATGCGCGCTGTACCCGGCGTTCCTGCTGGCACCGTGGCTGCCGGCCAGGCTCGCCATTCTGGCGGTCCTGAGCTTCGCGACTGCCTGCTGGTACCCGGTAGTCCAGGCCGGGCTGTACGCGAGCCTCCCCGGCCAGAGCGGCATCGCAGTCTTCTTCTCAAGCGCGGCCGGCCTGGTCGGCGCGGTGGGCCCGCTCACCGTCGGGCTTGTCGCCCAGCAGGCCGGCCTGAGCTGGGCGCTCGCGGGCCTCGCGGTCGCGCCAGTCCTCGTCCTGGTCGTACTGCCGCGGCCGATTAGGGCGCGCTCTCGCTAGGGTGTTGCGGTGACCGAGCCATCGATCCCCGTTCCTTCCCGTCGGCGGCCAGCCTCGGCGCCGCGCGCGCCCTCCTTGCCGCGACTCCTCTTCTTGACGGTCATAACGACCTCCCGTGGGCACTGCGGACGGCAGGCCAGGGTGATCCGGCGCTGATCGACATTGCCGCACCTGTCCCGTTCACCCATACGGATTTGCCACGGCTCGCGGCCGGCGGCGTGGGTGCGCAGTTCTGGTCGGTCTTCGTTCCGGCCGGTCTGGACGGTGACGCGGCGGTCGCGACCACGCTGGAGCAGATCGACCTGGTGCATAGGCTGATCGCCCGGCATCCGGGTGGGCTCGAACTCGCGCTGACCGGCGCAGACGCGGAGCGGATCATGGCGGCCGGCAAGGTCGCGTCCCTGATCGGCGCCGAGGGCGGGCACAGCATCGCAAGCTCGCTCGGCGTGCTGAGGGCGATGCACGCCCTCGGGGTCAGGTACCTCACGCTCACCCACAACCGCAACGTCGGGTGGGCCGACTCGGCTACCGACGACCCGGATTGCGGCGGGCTCACCGACTTCGGCCGCGAGGTGGTTGCCGAGATGCAGCGGATCGGGATGCTCGTCGACCTGTCCCACGTGTCGCCAGGCACGATGAGCGCCGCGCTCGACGCCGCGACCGTCCCCGTGATCTTCTCGCACTCCTCCGCGCGGGCGGTGACCGATCACCCGAGGAACGTGCCCGACGCCATACTCGCGCGGTTGCCAGCAAATGGCGGGGTGGCGATGGCCACGTTCGTGCCGATGTTCGTCTCGACCGCCTGCCGGGAGTGGGAGCTGACGGCCATCGCCGAAGCGGAGCGGCGTGGCCTGGACTACCGGGACCTGGCGGACGGGACAGAACTCGACGACTGGGCCAGCGCCCACCCGATGCCGCGGGCGACGGTCGGCGACGTCGCCGACCACGTCGACCACATGCGCGAGGTGGCCGGGCCCGATCACGTCGGGATCGGCGGCGACTTCGACGGGACGGGCGAGCTTCCGGCCGGGCTGGACGACGTGTCGTGCTACCCGGCGCTCTTCGCCGAGCTACTGGACCGCGGCTGGACCGCGGCCGAGTGCAGCAACCTCGCCAGCGGCAACATCTTGCGGGTGCTGCGTGACGCCGTGGATGCGCGATCTGCGGACGTGCGTTCTGTCAGCTGAACGGCGACTTCGGCCTGTCCTGCAGAACGCCGTCCAGGTAGATGTCGACTCGCTCGTTGTAGAAGCAGGCCAGCCCCGCGATCTTCTGGCTCTCCGGCAGCGGGGTCCGGTAGATCCACACGACGTCGGCATGTCAGCCGGCCGCCCTCGGTCGCGGAGCTGGTGTCCACCGACCAGTAGGACGCCGTGCCCTTGTACGGGCACTGGGTGCTGCGGTCCGACGGCCGCAGCAGGTCCCGCCGCAGGCTGGTGATCGGCAGGTAGTACCGCGGCGGCAGGCCGGTCTCGAACAGGATCCGCGGCTGGCCGGACTCGGCGACGGTGACGCCGTCGAGTTCGACCCGCACTTGGCGGGAGCTGGCGAGGATGTCGACCCGCTTGTGCGGGTCACGCGGGTGCACGTAGACCGGCTCGTCCTCTTCCAGCCATTCGCTCATGGCCGCCCACTCCAGCCTGACCGCATCGCGCAGTTCCGCCACCGGGGACTCGGGATACCTGCGGGCCGCTAGGTCGGCGGCGGCGGTCGGCGTCTTGATATGCAGCAGCTCGGCCGAGCCGAGCCGCGGCCGCCGCTCGGATTGACCGGACGGGATCAGCTCGGCCCCGACGTCGCCGGCCGGGAAATAGTACGCAGGGTAACCGGGCGTCTCCCAGACCAGCAGCGGTGCCGTGGTGTCGGCAACTAGGTCGCCCGACAGGTATGCCCTGACCCGCTTCTGCCCCTGTTCGACCCTTACTGGCGATTCCTGCTGCCCTGCCATGGCCATCCTCCTGCTCGGCGTAGAGCTTGTTGGGCGGTAGCGTCATGGTATGCGGCTCGGCGTTCTCGACGTGGGTTCCAATACGGTGCATCTGCTCGTCGTCGACGCACACCAGGGCGCCAGGCCGTTGCCGGCGTTCTCGCACAAGGAGGAGCTGCACCTTACTGACTGCCTCGACGGGCAGAACCAGCTGACGACAGAGTGCGCAGGCCGGCTGCTCTCGTTCGTCGGCAACGCGCTGCAGATCGCCGAGGACAAGGGCGTGCAGGACGTGGTCGCGTTCGCGACGTCGGCGGTACGCGACGCGGCGAACGGCGACGAACTGCTGGCCTGGATCGAAGCCGAGACCAACGTACACATCCAGGTGCTGCCTGGCAGCGAGGAGTCCAGGCTCACCTTCCTGGCGGCGCGGCGCTGGTTCGGCTGGTCGGCCGGCCGCCTGCTGCTGCTCGATATCGGCGGCGGCTCGCTGGAGATCGCGGCGGGGCAGGACGAGGACCCGTCGGTCGCGGTATCGCTGCCACTCGGCGCCAATCGGCTGACCAGGGACTGGCTGACCAGCGACCCCCCGACCAAGGAGGAAGTCCGCAGGCTGCGCAAGCACGTCAGGGTCGAGATCGCGGCTGCGGCCAGTGCGATCAGGTCGGCCGGGACGCCTGACCACCAGGTCGCGACGTCCAAGACATTCCGGCAGCTCGCCAGGATCGCCGGCGCCGCCCCGTCGAGCGACGGCCCGTACATCAAGCGGGTGCTCAAGCACGGCGATGTCACCGAGCTGGCGGACCGGCTGGCCAAGATGACGGTCCAGGACCGGGCCCAGCTGCCGGGAGTGTCGATGATCAGGGCACCGCAGCTAGCGGCCGGCGCCATCGTCGCCGACGCGGCGATGGACCTGTTTCACCTGCCGGAACTCGAGATCTGCCCGTGGGCATTGCGCGAAGGGGTGATCCTGCGGCGGATGGAGCGCCTGAGCGCCGAGGGCTGATCGGGCCGGCGGCTAGCTCTCGACAGCGTGGGCCGCGCCCGCCGCCGTCTCGTCGAGCACGCGATCCTCGGTCGGCAACGCGGGGCTGCCCGCGCCCGCCGCCTCGCGTCGTCTGGCCTCGGCCGCCTGCCGGATCTCTTCGGCCGCCTTCATCGCCGCCTCGGTCGGGTGCGTGGTGGTGCTGCTGCGGCCTCGGCGTCGCGGCCCGGGGAGCGCGGGCCGTCGTGGAGATCGGGAACGGGACCGGTCAGCGGGTCATCGTCGTCGGCGTCATGGCCGCCATGCAGCACCGTCGCTGCCGCCCCGGCCCTGGCGGCCGGCACCGCGGCCTGGGCGTCGAGCGGGCCAGCCGTGGCGGCCTGACGCCGGCTTTCAGGCGAGCCCGGCCTGGCGCTGTACCCGGGGCGGCCCGGAGGTGGCCTGGTCGTGCTGGCCTGCCGCGCCGTTGGGGGCCTGCACACCCAGGGCCCGGTTGACCTCGTCTTCCAGGGAACCGCGAGCGGTCTCGCCGGACACCAGGCCGGTGACCACGTCGCGGATCTCGGTCAGCCGCCTGACCGTCTCGGTATGCCGCGAGATCAGCAGGTTCAGCCGCCGCTCGGCGCCGTCGTGGATCGCGGTCGCCCTTGCCGTCGCGTCGTCGAGCTGCTGCTTGGCCTGCGCCAGCGCGGTGGTGACCGTGTTCTCCGCGTGGCTGTTGGCATCGTTGATCGTCTGCTCGGCGCTGGCGTGGGCACTGGAGAGCATCTCATCAGCCTCGGCCCTCGCCGCCGCGACCGCGCGGTCGGCTTGCTCCTGGGCGGCCGTCAGCATGCGCTCGGCCCGGTCCTGGGCGTCGGTTCTGACCCGGTCGGTTTCCTGCTTGACCTCGGCCCGGAGCTTGTCCGTCTCTTCCCTGGCCGCCGCCCGCAGCTCGTTGGCGTCCGCCGCGCCGCGCTCGCGGTCGGACTTTGCCTCGTCGGCCGCGAGCTTGAGTATCTGGCCGACTCGCTCGCTGATTTCCTCGTGCGGCGGCCGGCCGCCTGCCTCGCGCGCCTCAACGAGCTCGTGGCGCAAGTGCTCGATCTCAGCCAGGCTCTGCGACAGCCGGCTCTCCATCTCGCGGACCTGGCCGGTCCGCCAGGCGACGTAGTTGTCGACCTGCTGCCGGTTGTAGCCCCTGACCTCGCGCTCCCACTCCATGCCGCCCTCGGGAAGTAGGTCGCTGTGCTCGCTCATGTATCACCCGTCAGGTGCTTCAGGCAGGTCCTGGCGTCGCCCAGGAGAGACTGAGCCGACGGCGAGCCGGGCCTGCGAGGTGGACTCGAGGTGGACTAACGCAGACGGTCTGCGGGCGGCACGGCCTTCGCGCAGATGTCATGCGGCCGGTAGATGTGACGACTCTGTCCCGAGGCGCACACCAGCGCAACCGAAACAGCAGATTATCCATATTTGATCTGCTTCATCAACCAGTACTCATTCATGAGACCAGATGAGGGAGCGTTCCGTATCTGACAGCCTTAACTCAGACGACCCGGGCCTGAGATGATCGGCGCGACGACGATCACCGCCCGACGATTACCGCCCGACGATCATCACGGCGGGGACTTGGCAGACGCGGAGCAGGAGGTGCGGTCCTGATCGGGTCGCTGGGGGACGCGGTTCCCTCGATCGATCCCGGCGCGTGGGTCGCGCCGGGTGCGGTAGTTGTCGGCGCCGTCCGGCTGGGCCCGGGGTCGAGCGTCTGGTACGGATCGGTGCTGCGGGCTGACGAGGACGAGATAACCGTCGGAGCCGAGTGCAACATCCAGGATCTGTGCTGCATCCACGTTGATGCTGGTCAGCCCGCGGTGCTCGAGGAACGGGTCAGCGTCGGCCACCACGCGACCGTGCACGGCGCTCGAGTGGCGACCGGCGCGCTGATCGGCATCGGTGCCGTCGTGCTCGGGGGCGCGCGGATCGGCGCCCGGTCGCTGATCGCCGCGGGCACGGTGGTCCGGCCGGGGACGGTTGTCCCGGCGGGGGTGCTTTATGCGGGCGTGCCCGGCCGTATATCCGCGACCTCACCGACGCGGACTACGCGAGCTTCGAGTGCACCGCTGCCCGGTACGCGCGGCGCGCGGCCAGGCACCGCGGCGTCACCTGGACCGGCGAGCCGGAGAGCTGATCCGGCGGGCCGGAGAGCTGACCTGGCGGGCCGGGGAGCTGAACCGGCGGGCCGCGTGGTGCTCGGTGACCTGGCCCGGATGACATCGCCCGGAATGGGTGAGGATGGTCACCCGCAACGGGCGAGAAATGATCCTGATGGGTCATGCGGGACCAGCGCTGCGGCCCGTAACCTGGCAGTCATCGCTGACGTGACCAGCCAGGGCGAGGGAGGTGAAGCGATGCGAGATGACCTTGACGATCGCCTCCACGACGCCGTTGCGCTGGACGAAATTGACCTTTATGCCGAGGTGCTCAGCGCCGTCGCGGCGGCCGACGGGCCGCTGACCGACGACGAGATCGACCTGGTGCTTGGCCTGGCTAACGGTCCGGCCGCCACGCCCCAGTCCTGACCGCCCTGGCAGCGGGCCCGGCCCAGGGAAGCTCTCCTGCCTACTTACCGGTCGCCTGACTGTCGCCGTGAGCTGCGTCAACAGCCTGCTTGGCGAACATCACGTCGGTGTCCCAGTGGGTGAAACCGAGCGACTCGTACAGCCTGATCGCCGCGGTATTGCTCTCGTCGACGTAGAGCATGACCTGGAACAGGCCGCGCGAGCGCAGGTAGCGCAGGCCGACCAGGGTCAGCGCCCGGCCCAGCCCGCCGCCCCGCTCGCCGGGGTCGACCCCGACGACGTAGACCTCGCCGATGGCCTGATGGGCGTGGCCGCCCTCCTGCCCGACCTGGCCGTGAATCTTGGTCCAGTGGAAGCCGACCAGCCTGCCGTCCCGCTCGGCCAGGAAGAAGCCGGCCGGGTCGAACCACGGCTCTTTCTCGCGCAGGTCCAGGTCGGCCCTGGTCCAGGCACCTTGCTCCGGGTGGCTGGCGAACGCGCGCCGATTGAGCGCCGTCCACTCCTCCTCGTCCCGGCCGATCGCGAACGTGCGGACGGTGATCCGTCGGCTAGCTGGGGCCGGTCCAGCTGCGTCTGCAGCGAGCGGCGCATCTGCCAGAGCGCCCTGACTCGGTCGAATCCTGCAGCCGCTGCCAGCCGCGAAGCCGCCGGCAGGTCGCCGTGCGCCCACAGCCTCAGCTGTTTGCCGCCCGCCTCGGCGGCCAGCGCCTGCACGAGCGCGAGCCCCAGCCGCCGCCGCCGGTGCGCGGGATGGATGACGAGCTCGCCGCTCGGCCCCTCGACCGGGTCGGTCGGGTCGAGGTGCGCGTAGCCGACGATCTGGCCGTGTTCCGTCAGCATGACGTTGCGTGCCTGCCGGTCGCCGCCGTAGCGCAGGTGCAGCATGACGTGCTCGGACAGCGGCGCGACTCCGTCCTCCTCGGTCGCCAGCCTGACCAGCTCGAGAACCGCGGCCACGTCGTCGCCGGCGAGGCGCTCGGCGATCCGTATCTCGGTCATCCGCTGGCTCCGTTGCCGCTCTGGCTGACCGCACGGCGCGGCGACCTGGCCGCGCCGCCGCCGGGTGCGCCGACCCGGGCCCGGGGATGGTCGCGGCACCCTGGCCGCCGCGGCGGCTCTCCTGCCTCGCGGGCACGAACTTGTATCCGACGTTGCGCACGGTTCCGATCAGCGCCTCGTTCTCGGTGCCCAGCTTGGCGCGCAGCCGCCGGACGTGAACGTCCACGGTCCTGGTGCCGCCGAAATAGTCGTATCCCCATACCTCCTGGAGCAGCTGAGACCTGGTGAACACCCGCCGCGGGTGCTGGGCGAGGAACTTCAGCAGCTCGAATTCCTTGAATGTCAGGTCCAATGCCACGCCGCGGATCCTGGCCGAGTACGTTGCCTCATCGATAACAAGCTCGCCGGACCTGACCTCCTCAGAGGGGGCCATGCGGCCGGGCGGCGGCCCGGCCGATGGCTAGCCGGATCCTGCCTCGACCTCGCCGGGGCCCGCCTGTGCAATATCACGTCGTCCGCCCCCCAGTCGGCGGAGACGGCGGCCCACGCGCCCTCGCTGATCACGGCGAGCACGGGCGCGCCGGTGCCGCTGATCTGGGCCAGCAGTTCCTTGACCCGTACTAGGTCACGCCTGGCATCGACGAGGATGGCGGCCGGGGCACCAGTTCGGCCAGGCCGGGCGGGGCGGCCGGGTGGCCGGGCACGGCAGCCGGCGATAGCGGGCGCGATCCTGACGTCATGGTCGAGCAGGCTCAGCGACGGCAGGATCTCGGCGGCCGAGTCGTGCGCGGAGGTGAGCAGGAGCACCTTGCTCAACAGCCGCCACCTCCGGTCCGCGGCAGAATCTGCCGCGGGATTCGCTGCCTGGATCTTCCAGGACCCGAGGCCGGCGCTGGCTTGGGTCACTATGAGCGAGGATAGCTGACATGGCAATCGTGACCTTGCGCTACTGGGCCGCCGCGAAGGACGCGGCCGGCGTCGCAGAGGAGAAAGTCGACGCGCAGAATCTGGCGACCGCCTTGGCCGAGGGCCTGGCGGCAGTACAGGGCAGGCCCGGCAATCGCGCCGAGCGACTGCAAGCTGGTGATGGCCCGCTCGTCGTTCCTGGTCGACGGCGTGCCGGCCGGCACGCGCGCGCCCGAGTCCGTGCCACTCGCCGACGACTCGGTGATCGAGGTGCTGCCGCCGTTCGCCGGAGGCTGATCGCCGCGCGACGGGCGGCTGACCGGCCAACGCCAGGTGACTCGATGAGCGGCGAACGACATCTGCGCAGATGACCGGCAAAGCGGCCCACGGGGATATCTTGAGCCGTGCTCGGCGTCGCCCTCCTCAGCGTGGCCGCGGCGGCCGCGGCCGCGGCGGGGATCGACCGGCTGCTCGCGGCGCTGGCCGTCAGGCTGGCCGCCTCGCGGGTGAGCGCGCTGCTCGGCGCCGGACCGAGCGGAGCGGGGCGCGACAGCCCGGGGCCAGGCTGCGCGGGGCGCGGCAGCGCCGGGCGCCGCAGCCCTGGGCGCGGCAGTCCGGGCCGAGGCAGCCTGGGCCATCGCAGCCCGGGATCCACGGCCACGGTCCGGATCGTGGGCGTGCCGTTCCTGACGCAGGTTGCCGCGGGCGTGTATCGCGAGGTGGACGTCACACTCGAGTGCTTCACTGCCGGCGGCATCGAGTTCCGCGCCGCCGCGGTGCGGCTGCGGCAGGTCCGGGCGCCGCTGAGGCTGCTGCTCGCCGGCCGCGGCCTGGTCGCAGGGCAGGTCAGCGCCCTGGCCACGATCCCATTCTCCGCCCTCACCAGCAGGCTCCCGCCGGGCCTGGTCGTTCGCCGGCAAGGCGCTGAGCTTCGCGTCTCCGGATCGATGCTGCTCATGCCGGTTACCGGCACATTGGCGATCAGCGCCGACAGGCAGCGGATCTCGGTCGTCCCGAAGGTGCTCGGGGTGCCCAGCCTGATGGCCTTCGTGATCGGTTTGCCCGGCCTGCCGCCCGAGTTGACGATCGACTCGGTGCAGGTCACCGACGCCGGCCTGGAGATCACGCTGCGCGGAGAGAACGTGAATCTCACACCGCACTGAACCGGGCACCCTCGCCATCCGTTTACCTTGGTGTGGTGGTTCGCGATGGCGCCGAGAGCCAGGAACATCCCAGACAGGTTACCGATGAGGAACTTGTCCGGGCGCTCTACCATGAGCACGCGGGCCCGCTCCTGCGGTACGCGCTGCACCTGACGAGCGGCGACCGCCAGCGCGCAGAGGACATCGTGCAGGAGACGCTGCTGCGGGCGTGGCTGCATCCGGACGCGATCGTCAGCCGCCCGGCCAGGCCATGGCTGTTCGCGGTCGCGAGGAACCTCGCCGTCGATGCGCACCGCGCCAGACAGGCCAGGCCGCGCGAGGTTGGCGAGGCGGCCCTGCAGCTGACAGCCGTGCCCGACACTGCTGACCGGGCACTGGAGTCGTGGGCAGTGGCCGACGCGCTGCGGTCGCTGCGGCCCGACCACCGCTCCGTCCTACTCGAGACCTACTACCGCGGCCGTTCAGTAGCGGAGGCCGCATCGGTGCTCGGCATCCCGGCGGGCACCGTCAAATCACGTACCTTCTACGCGCTTAAGGCGCTGAAGCTGGCACTAGAGGAGCGGGGGCTTGCGCCATGAGTGACCCGTCCTGCCGGACGTTCCGTGAACTGCTCGGCGTATATGTCGTCGGCGCGATCGAACCAGGCGAGCGAGCCGAGGTCGACGCGCACCTGAATCAGTGCTACGAGTGCCGCGAGGAACTGGCCGGGCTCGCGCCACTCACCGCGATGCTGCACCGGGTTCCGGTGGAGGAGGCAGAGCGCATCGCGCTCGGCGCGGCCGAGGATGTATACGACGAGCCGCCGCCGGACATGCTGGACTCGCTGCTTAGCCAGGTCGGCCGCAGGAGGCGGGCCAGGCGGTTCAGGGCGATGTTCACCGCGGCTGCCGCGATCCTCATCGCTGTCGGCGGCGCGGCCGCGGTTACCCAGTCGCTCGCCCCGGATCACCAGCACGCCAAGTTCGACACGGCGACCGCGAGCAGGGGCGTGCTCGGCGCCACCGTCCGCTATGGCCAATCCAGCTGGGGCACTTCGATGTCGGTGCAGGTGACCGGCTTCCACGAATGGGCCACGTGCAAGTTCTGGGTTCTCACCAAGAGTGGCCATATGAAACTGGCCGGCGGATGGACGGTCGGTCCGGGCGCAGACAGGCTCTGGTATCCGGTTCAGGTCGGGGTCCCAGAAACCAGCGTGGCCGGATTCATGATCACCTCGGGCCACAAGACAGTGCTGCAGATTCCGGCGGCATGAGGCGCTGCCGGGAATGCCCGGCGCCGGCGGCACGTTAACCGGGCGTGATTCCCGGACTGGTGGCGAGCGCCTGTGCGCTGCTCGCGGCCACGGCGTTCGGACTCGGCTGGCGGGTACGAAACGGCCGGGTCAGGACCAAGCCGTCGGCAGCGGCCCGGGCGGCGGACTCGCTGACCGCCGGAGACCTCGGAACCCCGCTTGGCAGCCGGGCAACGCTGCTGCAGTTCTCCTCGGCCTTCTGCGCCCCGTGCCGGGCGACCAGGCGGATCCTGGCCGACGTCGCGGGGATGGTCGACGGTGTGCGGCACGTCGAGATCGACGCGGAATCCCGGCTCGACCTGGTGCGCAAGCTGGACGTCAGGCGGACGCCGACGACGTTCGTGCTCGGTCCCCACGGTCAGGTCACGCATTGCGCGAGCGGACAGCCCCGCAAGGCGGACGTGATCGCCGCGCTTGGCGGCGTGATATGATTCCCTACAAATTCACTTGGGAACACGGGGCGGCGCGCGGAACCGTGGGTGATGGCACCGGACGCGGTCCCAGGACGCCAGCGGAGAGCCGCGCGGGATTCCCGCCCGAGGCCCGCGCGGCCAGCCTCCTGACCAGGCGCCGAGTCGTGGACTACTGCCGCATCGCCGCTGCGCTCTGACCTGGCGGCCATCCCCTCGACCGACCCGTCGCCTGGCCGGCGGCCGCGGTTCCGCACCGGCAGGCATCCACGGAAGGAACGCAGATGGAGATCGACCCAAGAGGCCCCCGTTTCGGAGCGCTGATCACGACCGTCGTGCTGGTCGTGGTCCTGATAACAGGGAGTGCCTGGCTGCTCGCGGCCCAGGCCGTGGTGTTCGCGATCGGGACGTTCTTCGGCTTGCGCAACGCCCCGTACGGCCTGATCTACCGCCTGCTCGTCCGGCCGCGGCTTGGCCCGCCGAGCGAATTGGAAGCCGAGGCGCCGCCACGGTTCGCGCAAGGCGTGGGCCTTGTGATGGCGGTTATCGGCGTGATCGGCTATGCGACGGGTACGACACCGCTTGGCATCGTGGCGGCGGCACTGTGCCTCATCGCCGCATTCTTGAACGGAGCCTTCGGCCTCTGCCTGGGCTGCGAGATGTACCTGCTCATCCGACGTATCGCGCCCGCTCGCCAGGCTTCCTGACACGGGCAAGAGCTGACAAAGGGAGATCCAGCATGAGCCGTTCTGACGTACTAGTAGATGCCGAATGGGTGCAGGCACATCTCGACGACCCCGGCCTGGTGCTGGTCGAGGTCGACGAGGACACCAGCGCCTACGACAAGGGCCACATCAAGGGTGCCGTGAAGATCGACTGGAAGCAGGACCTGCAGGACCCGGTCCGCAGGGACTTCGTCGACCGGGCCGGCTTCGAGAAGTTGCTGTCCGAGCGCGGCATCTCCAATGACGACACCGTCATTCTGTACGGCGGCAACAACAACTGGTTCGCCGCCTACGCCTATTGGTATTTCAAGCTTTACGGGCACCAGAACGTCAAGCTGCTCGACGGCGGGCGCAAGAAGTGGGAGCTCGACTCACGCGACATGGTGACCGACGTGCCGAGCAGGCCCACGACCTCGTACCACGCGCAGGACCAGGACCGCGCGATCCGGGCGTTCCGTGACGAGGTGGAGGCCGCGATCGGCAACCTCAACCTGGTCGACGTCCGCTCACCCGACGAGTTCGCCGGCCGCCTGCTGGCGCCCGCGCACCTGCCGCAGGAGCAGGCCCAGCGTGGCGGCCACGTGCCGACCGCCAAGAACGTCCCCTGGTCGAAGGCGGCCGAGGACGACGGCACGTTCAAGTCCGACGACGCGCTGCGGGCGCTGTACGGCGACGAGGCCGGCCTGGACTTCGGCAAGGACACGATCGCCTACTGCAGGATCGGCGAGCGTTCCGCGCACACCTGGTTCGTGCTGCATGAGCTGCTCGGCCAGCCGAACGTGAAGAACTACGACGGGTCGTGGACCGAGTACGGCTCGCTGGTCGGCGTTCCGATCGAGCTGGGAGACGGGAAGTGAGCGGCGTGGACCAGGCGGGCTGCGGGGCCCCGGCCGGCGGCATCAAGGTCACCGCAGGCGTCGGCAAGCAGGCAGTGGTCCAGGGCCACGTCACGAGCTCGGGGACGGCGGTCCCTCCGGCTACGCCAGGTTGCTGAACTCCGACGGTGAGTTCGTCGCCGAGGTGCCGCTCGGCGAGGACGGCGGCTTCACCTTCTACGCCGCTCCCGGCGACTGGACGCTCCGTGTCCTGGCTCCCGGCGGGGTGCGGGCCGAACGCGTGGTCTCGGCCAGCACCGGGATGATCACCGAGCTCGAGGTGGCTGTTTAGGACGGCTGACCGGAGCTGGCTGGCCGGCCGAACGCAACGACTGAACCCCTGGTTCCGCTCGAGCGGCACCGGGGGTTCAGTCGTTTATTCTGGCTGGCCGGACCCGGTGAGGACGGCGCCAGGCGGTCGGGTGTTTTTGTCGTTAGTTTCCGTGTACTCACTTCACGTTCAACTTCCCGTCACCTTGACCGCCTAGAAAGAAAGCCTGACCGCTGGATGCGGCAGTCACGACACGGCGATCCACGATGATGCGAGGGCGCGGAATGTCAATCGAGGCCGGCCGGGAGAAACACCCAGTGAGCGGGCCGCAGAGCGATGTCAGCGCCAGCCGTGAGGTGGAGGCTGGCCCGGGCGTAGCCGACACCGCGGCGGTGCTGCAGGCCGTGAACCTGACTCTGGGGTTCGGACAGCGGTCGATTCTCACCGACGTCAACGTCGACATCAAGCGCGGCGCGGTGACCGCGCTGATCGGCCCGACTGGCTCGGGCAAGACCACGCTGCTGCGGACGTTCAACCGGATGAACGACAAGGTCTCCGGTTACCGGCATGCGGGCGACGTGCTGTTGGACGGGCGGAGCATCTGGCATCCCGGCGTCGAGCTGATGTCGCTGCGGCGCAAGGTCGGGATGCTGTTCCAGCGGCCGAACCCGTTCCCCATGTCGATCATGGACAACGTGGTCGCCGGGGTGAAGGCGCACCGGATGGCGAGCAAGCAACGGCCTGAAGGGCGATCGCCCAGGAGCGGCTGACCGAGGTCGGGCTCTGGGACGCCGTCTCCGACCGGCTCAAGGACTCGCCGTTCCGGCTGTCCGGAGGTCAGCAGCAACTGCTGTGCCTGGCCAGGGCGCTGGCGATCGGCCCTGAGGTTCTCTTGCTCGACGAGCCGACCTCCTCGCTCGACCCGGTGGCGACCGAATCGATCGAGAGCCTGATCAAGAACCTGACGCCGGACCTGACCGTCGTGATCGTCACGCACAACCTGGCGCAGGCGAGCCGGGTCGCCGACCGGACCATCTTCCTCAACGACGGCCGCCTCGTGGAGCACGGCGAGACCAGGCAGGTTTTCGAGAACCCCGAGCGAGGAGGAGACGGCGCGCTATGTGAGCGGACGCTTCGGCTGACAAAGACCACCCGTACGGGAGGAAGCCACCCTCCCGCACGGGCGCGAGAACCGCGCGCGAGCGCGGGCCCATCGCACGCAACCGCGTGCGAGTCGTCGTGGCGCATGCGTAAGCATGCACAAGTAAAGGAGTATTCCCCGGTGACCAACCGAATCCGCTTGGCTTGCACAGCGGCTGCCCTGGTCCCGCTGGCTGTACTTGCGGCAGCCTGCAGCAGTTCGGGCTCGAACTCGGGCTCGTCGTCGACACCATCGTCCGCGCCCATGCAGGGCCCCGCCCTACCATCTAAGCCAGCGACTCAGCCCGCATCGCTCACCGAGACCGGCAGCACGCTGCTCTTCCCGCTCTTCGGCACCTGGTCAACGGCGTACCAGAAGCAGTTCGTTGACTCGGCCGGATCTCCGATCGTGACGATCACGACCGGTGGGACCGGCTCCGGCACCGGTATCACCGACGCCGCCACCGGCACGGTGAACATCGGCGCGTCCGACGCCTACCTGTCGAGCGCCAACCTGCAGCAATACCCAGGCCTGCTCAACATCGCACTCGCGATCTCCGCGCAGCAGATCAACTACAACGTGCCTGGCGTGAAGAACCTCAACCTGAACGGGACCGTGCTGGCCCAGATCTATTCCGGCAAGATCACGAACTGGAATGACCCGGCGATCACGAAGCTGAACCCGGGTGCCAGCCTGCCCAATCTCAAGATCATCCCGCTGCACCGGGCGGAAAGCTCGGGTGACACATTCCTGTTCACCAGCTACATGAACGCGCAGGACCCGTCCGGCTGGACCGCGGCGAACGTGAACACCACGGTGACCTGGCCGAACGTCACCGGCGCACTCGCCGAGACCGGCAACAGCGGCATGGTCGCGGGCTGCCAGGCGAACAAGGGCTGCATCGCCTACATCGGGATCAGCTACCTGCAGAAGACCCAGGCCGCCGGCCTCGGCACCGCCTCGCTGCAGAACAAGGCCGGCAAGTTCGTGCAGCCGACCGCGGCGGCGATCGCGGCGGCGGCGGCCGCGCTGACCGCCAAGACCCCGCCCAGCGAGTCGCTCTCGATGATCAACGGCCCGGCCGCGACCGGCTACCCGATCGTGAACTATGAGTACGCGATCGTGAAGACCAGTCAGTCCAACGCCACCCAGGCCGAGGACATCAGGGCCTTCCTGCACTGGATCGTGCACACCGGCCAGGACCCGACCACCTACCTGGACCCGGTGGACTTCCAGCAGCTCCCGTCCAGCGTGGTGCAGCTGTCCGACAATCTGATCTCGAAGATCGGCAGCTAACCTGATGGCCTCGTCAGCACCTGTGCTGAGTCCGGAGGGGGGAGCGGGCAGCCGCCCGCTCCCCCGCCGGGTCGCCCACGCCATCATGGCCGCGCTCCGGGGCGACGGCACCATCCGCTGGACGGGCAGGATCATGGCCTTCCTGCCGGCCCTGGCGCTCGCCCTGATCCTGCTTACCCTGATCATCGAGGCGATCCCGGCGATCAAGTTCAACGGCTTGGGCTTCTTCACCAAGAGCATCTGGTCGGAAGGCTCGTTCTACACGCCGACGGTGACGACACACGGCGTGACTCATCCGGCCGGGGCCGATTACGGCGCGGTGCCCGAGATCGTCGGTACCGTACTGACCTCCGTCATCGCCCTGGTGATCGCGGTGCCGACCGCGATCGGCGCCGCGCTTGTGATCGTGGAGCGGCTGCCGAAGCGGATCGCTTCCGTGGTCGGCGTCGTTCCTCGAGTTGCTGGCCGGCATCCCGAGCGTCGTGATCGGGCTGTGGGGCGCGCTCACCTTCGGGCCGTTCATCGCCCACGACATCGCGCCCGTCATCGCACGTAACATGCCTGACGTCCCGGTCCTGCGATACTTCCGCGGTGATACGGGGAACGGCCAGGGCCTGCTCGTTTCGGGCATGATCCTGGCCATCATGGTCATCCCGATCGTCGCGGCGACGACGCGGGACCTGATCCGCCAGGTGCCGATCCTGCCGCAGGGAGGGCGCCGTCGCGCTCGGCATGTCCGACTTCGAGTGCGCCAGGCGCGTCACGCTGCCGTGGGTCGGCGGCGGGATCGTCGGCGCGGTCGTGCTCGGACTCGGCCGCGCGCTCGGCGAGACGATGGCAGTGGCCATGACCTGCGGTCTCGCGCTCGGCACGGTCCCATCGCAACATCTACGCGGCGATGACCACGATCGCCGCGACCATCGTCCAGACCCTGGAGACCGCGCTGCAGGACTCCACCGGGCTCGCTATCAAGACGCTCGCCGAACTTGGCCTGTTGCTGATGGTCATTACGCTGCTCACCAACGTCGCCGCCCGCATGCTGGTCCGCCGGGTCTCCGGCACGGCCCTGCCCATCGGCCGCGGATTGTGAGGCCCCGGCATGAGCAACTCGGCTCCACTCAGCCCCGAGGCAGCCGCCAGTGTGGGTGAGTTCCGCTGGCCGGAGGTTCCCGTGCGCAGGAAGCTAGCCAACTGGGTCTTTTGGGCGCTGTGCTTTGCCGGGCTCTCGGTCGTGATCGTTCCGACGATCTGGCTGGCCGGCGGCATCGTCTACCGCGCCGTGCCGCACTTCAGCTTCAGCGTCCTGACCACGCCGACGACCGGGACCACCGGCGGCCTGGAAAACGCGGTGCTCGGCACGCTCGCGATCACGGCCGGCGTGCTTGTCGTCGGCGGCATCGTGAGCATCCTGACCGGGCTGTACCTGGCCGAGTTCGCCCAGGGCCGGCACAAGTCCATCCTGCGGGGCGGTTACGAGGTCCTGGCCGGCATCCCTTCGATCGTGCTTGGCTACGTCGCCTACGTGACCCTCGTGGTCGGCTTCCTGCACTGGGGGTTCGGCCTGCTGCCGGCCGTGGTCGTGCTGACGGTGGTCGCGATCCCCTACATCGCCAAGTCGACCGAGACCGCGCTGTCCCAGGTGCCGACGGCCTACCGGGAAGGCGCCGAGGCGCTCGGCCTGTCGGCCGACTGGACGCTACGGAAGATCGTGCTCAAGTCCGCGGTGCCCGGCATCATCACGGGCCTGCTGGTGGCGATCGCGATCACCGTCGGCGAGACGGCGCCGCTGCTGTTCACGGCCGGCTGGTCCGACCAGAACCCGACCGGGCAGCTCACCAACTCGCCGGTCGGTTTCCTCACCTACCCGATCTGGTCGTTCTACCAGTACGGCCCGAAATCCCAAGACCTGTCCTACGACTCCGCGTTCCTGCTGCTGGTGCTGGTGCTGCTGCTGATCGTCGCCGGGCGGATCATCATCTGGCGTTCCAGGCGCAACGCGGAGTAGGTAGGCGGCACCGGTGCGACCGACCGCAAGCGGGGAAATTGTCGCCCGTTCGCAGAGTCTCGTTGCTCGGCTCATAACCCGCAGTTCAGCTTCCCGTCACCTAGACTACTTAGAACATGAGACCAGACCGCGCTCCCGCGGACCGGACCTAGGCGAAAGGCATCGGTGTGGAATACTCCGGCGGCGACCAGCCAGACGTCGCTGGAGTCCTTGCCGACCGGCTGGCCGCCACGCTTGGTGCATCACGAGCCAGGCTGGCGGTTGCCCAGGCCGAGCGCGCTCGCCCGCCGGTACAACGTCAGGCCTGCACAGGTCGAGCAGGCCGTCAGGGAACTGGCGGCCAGGCACCTGATCAGGCAGCTGCCCGACGGTCAGCTGTACCGGGCCAGCCCGGCCGAGTACCTGATCCCGGTGCAGGGCGTGCCGCGCCTGGGTGCGCACCTGGATCCGATGGGCGGGCATGTCGCCTGCCGCAAGCGCAAGGTCTCCTGGCGCCGGGTGCCCGAGGATATCGGCTGGGCGCTCGGCATCGCGCCGGCGGACTCGGTCTGCGCGGTGAAGTGCCACTGGTCGGTTAACGGGGAGCCGGCCGCCATCTCGACCACCTACCTGACCGCGGCGGCGGCCAGCGAGATCGGTGAGCTCGCCGACGAGCGCGACCCGTCGGTGCCCGACTTCCAGCTCTGCGGCCTGCCTGAGGCCGATGACCAGCCGCTCGCTCGGCCGGCGCTCGGCGTCCCCGCCGCGCTGCACGTCGAAGATGCAGCCGCCGCCGTCATCGATCGCCCGCGGCCTGCGGCTCGGCGCCGGCCAGCCGGCCGCGATGATCACGGTGCGCTTCGACGACCGCGTCTCGGGCAGGCCGGTCGCGCTGACCGTGGCGGCGCTGCGGGCCGACCTGTTCAGGATCGTCGTCGACTCGCCCGCCGACTCCTCGCCGATCAGGAACATCGCGCCTGCCGAGGCGCTCGCCGACGGCCTGCCTGGGGGCGCCGACGAAGAGAGCTGGCCGGCCGACGAGCGCCCGGCTGTCAGCCAGTAGCAACCGCGCGGTGGTTCGCGGCAGCAACGCAGGCCGTTCGCCGACAGCAACGCAAGCCGTTCGCCGGCAGCAACGCACGCGGTTCGCGGGTCGGCCAGCATGCCGGGCCCAGACGCACTATCTTGTGCCATTGTGCCCACATTCCTGACCGGCTCAGCGGAGCCGGACTCCGCGCGCTCTGGTCTCCAGGCGCCCCGCCCGGCACGGCCGCGCGGCAACTTACCCACCGCCGCTGCAGTGGCGGCGGTGCTGATCCAGCTAGCGCTTGCGCAGCTCACCCTCGTGCTCGCGGTCGTCTTCGTGATCGTTGGCCGGGTCAGCAGGTGGCGCCGGTCCTGGCTGGCGTGGCCAGCCGCCGCGGGTGTGTTGCTGACCGCCGCGCTTGGGATCCAGCGAACCGTCGCCGGTTACCTGGTCGCGGCCCGGCACCTGATGCTGTTCGCGACCGGACAGGATCCGGCGCTGGTCCGCTTACCCCAGCTGAGTGCCGCGGTCGCGGGATGGCGGCACTGGCCGCCGGCGCAGCTGCCCGTGGCGCTGATCGTCGCGGCGGCCGAGGCGTCCATCGTGGCTAGGCTCGGCAAGCGGGCCGGGCCGCGGCGGGCCGGGGCGCTGGTCGCTGCCCGGCGCGCGTACGTGACGTTCTCGCTGCGCCGCGGTGAGGTCGCGACCGGCGACGGCGGCGCTGTCGGCATCATCAGCCAAACCGGCCGCCGGGCCGAGATCTCCTGGCGCGAAGCGCAGGCCGGGGTCCTGATCACCGGTGTCGATGCCGCCGCGGTCACCAGCACGGGCCTTGAGCTGGCGACCGCCGCGATCCAGCATCGCAAGACCGTGATCATCATCGACCTGGCCGGTCGGCCGGGCTATGGCGCGTTCGGCGGGCCGGGCACATGGTGCGGTCGGCGGGTGCGGCCAGGTCAAGTCGCGGCCCGCCTCCGCGGCAACCGGCCGGACGTCGCTCGAGCCGACCCGGCGTTCGCGGTCGGAGCCGCCAGCGGCCTGGCGGGCCCGGTCGAGGCGGCCTGCGCCGGCTGGCAGGCTCCGCTGCTCGGCCTCGGCAACGACGGCTACGACCCGCTCTCCCGCCTCGCGCCTAGCCGGGCGACCGGGCTGGTCATGGCGATGATCGACTGGTCGGCCAGCACTGCGGCCGGCCGGTCGTTCTGCGCGGGCTACGTGCGCACCGCGCTGGCGGTGCTGGCTACCACCGGACCGGCTGCAGGCGGCGCTGTCGGCCGCGGCGGCGCCGGGCCGCCGACCGCTGTGTTCGCCGACCTGGCCGGCCTGCTGCGGCCCGGCGCGCTGAGCGGGCGGCTCGCTCAGGCCGACAGGGCGATCCGAGATCGGGACGGGCTGGCGAGCCGGGCGCGTGAGCTGACGAGCTGGCTGGACGCCGACCCCTCGGCGGCCGCGGCGGTCGCCGCGGCGGCCACGCAGCTAGCGGCGCTCGCGGCCGCGGTCGGCGGGTCCGTGCTCGGTCGGCCTGAGCATGGCGCGGGTGCGCAGATCAGCCTGGCGCGGGCGCTGGCGGAGCGGCAGGTGGTCCTCATCGGCGCCGACCCGCGGCTGCGCAGCGATCAGCGCGTGATGCTCGCCCGTCTGGCGGTCGCGGACCTGACCGACAAGCTGGCCCAGCGCGCCGAGATCGGCGCTCCCGCCGACTGCCTGGCCTGGATCAACGGCTGCGAGGCCATTGGCGAGGAGCAGCTATCCGGGCTGCTCGCGGTTGGCCCGGCGACCGGGACCGCCGTCGTGCTCGGTACCACCGCAGGAGCGGCAGCGGCGAGCCTGGTCGGCCAGGTCAACGTCCTCGCCGTGCGCGGCCGCGCTCCGAGCGGCCTGGACGGCAGGCGGCCGGCGCCGCCCGGCCGGGCGGGAGCGGGGGAGGATCCGTCGCGGCAGAACACGGCGCTGCCCGCGCGCCACCCGGCGCAGGAGCGGCACGACACGCTCTCGCTGCGGGTGCGCGGCCCGAGGCGACGGGCAGGCGGCTGCCGGGTGGTCCGATGACCGCGCGGGCCGATCAGCTCGTCCTGGGCTGGCAGTTCGCGCCTGCTGTGCCCGATCCTGGCCCGCCGCCCGCGAGGCCTTCGGCGCCGCCCGCCGAGCGCCTCGATCCTGGCTGGCAGGCGGCCCAGGCCAGGATCGCTCGGCTACTGAGCCGCCCGGCACGGGCCGGTGTCGCGGGCAGCGTCCTCGTCGCTGGCCTGTCCGGCGCGGCCTGGCTCGCCGGGGTCGCCTGGTCGGGCGGCGCGGCGTGCGCGGCCGTGGCCGGGGCGGCCGGCGCGGCCGGCTGCGCCAGGTCAGCCTGGCAGCAGCGGCGCAAATTCGCCGCCACGCTCGCAGGCGAGCGGCACAGAGTCCGGGTCGCGAGCGACGCATGGTCGCTGGCGCTCGCGGCGCGGCAGCGGGAGCACGCAAGCCGAGTTCCGTGCCTGGCAGCGGCGGCGGGCCGTCTTCGATCGGCAGCCTGCCTGGTTCGCGGTCGGCCTGCCCGCCGGGATCGACCGGGTCGATGTCGCCGGCGGCACCCTGGCCGGCTGGTCCGCGCTGGTCACGATGATCGCGGCACCGCGGCTGAGCACGGGCGGTGAGGTGAGCGTCGTCGATTTGACCGAGGGGGCGGTGGCCGGCGATCTGGTCAGCCTGGCGCATCGGATCGGCCTGGAACCGCTGGTCTGGGTGCTCCCCGGCGACCTGCCGCGGCTGGACCTCGGCCCCGGGCTCGACGCGCAGGCGCTCGCCGATGTGCTGGCTCTGGCCGCCGCCGCCGCGAGTGCCGCCGACCGTGCCGGTCAGCTCGGCCAGGCCGGCCAGGCGGGGGACGGTCAAGCCGCCGATCCGGCCGCCGATTGCGCCCTGCTCGAGCGCGTCCTCGCGGTCGCTCGGGCCCCGATCCGCGGGTGGCCAGCGTGACCGCCGCGCTCCGTGCGCTCGCCGATATCGGCGACCCGCGGGACGATGTGCGCTCCGGACTGCTCACGACCGGGCAGCTCGAACAGGTCGGGACAACTATTCGGTCGCGGCGCCGCCGAGCGCGTGGTGATGGAGCGCGCGTTCTTGCTCGAAGTCCAGGCTGCGCAGGCTGGATGCGCTCGGGGCCGGCCAGCCGCCCAGGCCAGCTGCGCCGGTGCGGCTGCGAGTGGCCGCGCTTGACCGCCGGTCCGGGGTGATCGGGAACCGAGATGCTCGGCACGTATCTGGTCGCGTCGCTCACACACCTGCTGCGCCAGGCGGTGCCCGGGGAGCCCTGGGCGCATGTGATCTGCCTGCTCGGCGCCGACCGGCTCGGTGGCGACGTGCTCGACCGGCTGGCCGACGCCTGCGAGGCCGCGCGGACCGGGCTGGTGCTCGCGTTCCGGTCGATCCCGCCCAGCGTGCGGGCGAGACTCGGCCGGGGCAACGCCGCAGTCGCGTTCATGCGGCTGGGCAACGGCGACGACGCGCGGGCGGCCAGCGAGCTGATCGGAACCGAGCACCGCTTCGTCGTCGGCCAGATCACCGACACGGTCGGGCACGTCGCTCACCGACACCTGGGGCGGGACTTACACGAGCACCGTCGGTACCGCGGATTCGGTCGCGACCTCGCAGGTCGGCCGAGCACCACCGCGGCGCGCAGCCGGGGCCGCGGGCGCAGCCAGCGCGGGCTCGCGCCGTTCGGCGACTTCAACTCCTCCGCGAGCAAGGACTCCAGCTACTCGATCAGCGAGTCGGACTCGGTCTCGCTGACCGAGGGCATCAACTCGGGCACGTCGTGGGGCATCAGCCTGTCCGGGCGCTCGGCGAGAACGCCTCGCTCGGCCGGACCGCGCAGCGGTCCAGGGAGTTCCTGGTCGAGGCCGACGAGCTGCAGCGGCTGCCGCCAAGCGCGATGATCGTCAGCTATCCGTCGCGGTCCGGGCGCAGCGTCGCTCTGGCCGACGCCAACCCGGCGATCAGCACGCTGCCCGGCGCGAGCAGCTAGCGCGGCGATTCCCGCGGGCAACTTCCCTGGCGCCGCCGACCTCGCAAGGGCCGGCCGCGCGTGGCAGACTCTGACGAATGCAGCGGCCGTTCAGCCAGGTGGACGTCTTCAGCTCCGAGCCGTTCGGTCGGCAACCCGGTCGCGGTGGTTCTCGATGCCGAGGGACTGACCACCGAGCAGATGCAGCGCGTTCGCGAACTGGACCAACCTGTCGGAGACCACCTTCGTGCTCCCGCCCGCTCATCCGCGCGCCGACTACCAGGTGCGGATCTTCACGCCATCGACGGAGCTGCCGTTCGCCGGGCACCCGACGCTCGGCACCTGCCACGCGTGGCTCGCGTCCGGGCACGACTCCCGCGCGGGCGGCCAGGTCATCCAAGCAATGCGGTGCGGGCCTGGTGCACGATCCGGCGCGGAGAGCACCTCGGCTTCGCGGCTCCGCCGCTGGTGCGTTCGGGTCCGGTGGCGGAGCCGCTGGTCAGGCAGGCCGCGGCGCAACTGGGGATCGACCGCGGCGACGATCGTCGACGCGCAATGGGCGGACAACGGGCCCGGGCTGGATCGCGATTCTGCTCGGCAGCGACCAGGCCGTGCTCGACGTCCGGCCCTGGCGACGGCGACCTCGATCTGGGAATCGCCGGCCCGTACCCGCCGGGCTCGGAGTGCGCGTTCGAGGTCAGGGCCTTCTTCCCGGCTGGCGGTAGGTCGGTCGAGGATCCAGTCACTGGCAGCCTGAACGCCTCGCTGGCGCAATGGCTGCTGTCGTCAGGGCGGGCAGCGGCGCCGTACATCGTGAGCCAGGGCACCGTGCTCGGGCGGCGCGGCCGGGTGCACATCGACCAGGACGAGGCCGGGACCATCTGGGTGTCGGGAGCCACCGTGACCAGGATCACCGGCCAGGTAGATCTCTAGCCGATTCTCCGGTAACCGCCTGCACGATCGAGTGTGCGGCTGATATGTACGCAATATGAGCAGCGATCCGGGTATCGGTGGCGGCGTCGGCGCGCCCTGGTACCGGGTGGTCGCGATCCCCGACGTCCGCTACGGCGGCACCGCCGAGCGGGACTACGCGTCGGTGCTGCCCGCCGTGCTGGATGCGGCGCAGAGTCGCCGGCCGTTCGTCACCGGCTGGCTGTCCCGCGGCGGTGGCGCGCCCCTCGAGCTGATCACCAATGCCGGGCCGCTGCCGTCGGCGCCACGGGACCGCCAGCATCCGTACGAGCCGTCAGGGGAGCCGTTCGCCACGCTGCCCGGCCGGCCTGACCGGCAGGACCGCTGCGAGCTGCTGTTCCCCTGGGGCGCCAGGGGCGTGCCATGCCCCGACAGTCTCGTGACCGACCTGGACAAGATGGTCTGGGCGCCGTGCCCTGGGCGGCAGGCACCGCCGCTGCCGGCCATCGGAGCCGAACCTGGCGGCTGGCGCGGCCAGCCGGGGTCGGCCGGTGCGGCGGGGCTGCCCGGGCCCGCCGCGGCCGCCGGCTCGTCCTGGCTGGCTGGCGGCGCGAGCCTGACCGCGACGACGCCGACGCTGTTCGAGGTCGCGCTGACCACGCTGATGGCCGGCCGTTCGGATGGCTGGTAGTGGCCGAGCCCACCGATCTCATCGATGCCGAGATCGCCGAGCTGCGGAGCCAGCTCAACGTGCTGCGCAGGTTCGACGAGGAACGCTCGCGCTTCGATGCCGACCGGGCAGCAAGCCGCCTCGCCGAGCTTGACGCCTTCCGCGAGGCGGGCCTGTGGAACGTCAGGGTTCTGGTCGGGGCCGCCGACGCGGATCAGCTCAGCCTGATCGCCCCGATGCTGGTCGGGTCGGCCGACCTGACCGCGCATCCGTACCGGCTGCGCGGTCCGGGGCGGGCCGCCGATCTCGCCGACGCGCTCGCCGCGAGGAGCTCGGACCAGGCGGACGGCTCGGCGGTGCCGTTCGCCTCGACGGCCGGCTTGCTGTCGGCACTGGCCGGGCTGCCGTGCCGCGAGGTTCCCGGCGTGCGGTTGCTTGACGTCGGCTATTTCGACGTGACGGCCGAACCTGCCGGGCCGGACGACATCGGCGTCGGCACCATCCTGGATGGCCAGGACCGGGCCGTCGGGGAGCTTGGCGTGCCGCTCGCCACGCTGAACCGGCACGCGCTGATCACTGGCGCCACCGGGTCGGGCAAGTCGCAGACGGTCAGGCACCTGCTCGAGCAGCTGACCCGGGCCGGCATCCCGTGGCTGGTTGTCGAGCCGGTCAAATCGGAGTACGCGGCAATGGCTGGCCGGATCGCCGCCGGCGGCGGCGCGCTGACGCTGATCAGCCCCGCCGATCCCGATGCCGTGCCGCTGGCGGTCAACCCGCTCGCTCCCGAGCCCGGCTACCCGGTGCAGGCGCATATCGACATGGTCCGGGCGCTGTTCCTGGCGGCGTTCGACGCGCACGAGCCGTTCCCGCAGATCATGTCGCAGGCGCTGCAGCGGGTCTACGAATCCTGCGGCTGGGATCCGGTCAGCGGCTCAGGATCTGCCAGGCGCCGCCGTGCCGCCCGCCGTGCCGACGCTGGCCCAGCTACAGGCGGCCGCGATCGAGGTGATCACTGACGTCGGCTACGGGCCGGAGCTGCAGGCGGACGTCAGGGGATTCGTCGATGTGCAGGCTGCGGTCGCTGCGTACCGGGTCGGCGGGCCGGTTCTTCGAAGGCGGTCATCCGGCCGACATCGCCGAGCTGCTCAGGCGGAACGCGGTGCTCGCGATCGAGGACGTGGCCAACGACGAGGACAAGGCATTCCTGATCGGCACGCTGATCATCAGGATCATCGAGCATCTTCGGCTGCGTGCCAGGTCAGACACGGGCAGTTCCGGCACCCGCAGTGGATCAGGCGGACCCGCGCAGCGGCGAGGGCGCTGCGGCATGTGATCGTCATCGAGGAAGCGCACCGGCTGCTGCGCGCCGGCCGTGAGGGAGCAAGCGCGCACGCCGTCGAGCTGTTCGCGAGCTTGCTCTCGGAGATCCGCGCCTACGGCGAGGGCCTGCTGATCGCCGAGCAGATACCGGCCAAGCTCGTGCCTGACGTGGTGAAGAACACCGCGCTGAAGATCGTGCACCGGCTCCCCGCGCACGACGACCGCGAGCTGGTCGGCGCGACGATGAACCTCGACGCGGAGCAGTCCAGGCAGGTCGTGTCGTTTCCGCCGGGAGTCGCGGCGGTGTTCGCCGACGGAATGGACCGGCCGCTGCGGGTCCGGGTGCCGTTCGGCGGCGCTGCCGAGCGGCCGCCTAGGCCCGGCGAGCTGGCGGCACCGCCGATGGCCGCGCGCCGGTCCGCGGCGTGCGGACCGGAGTGCACCGGCGCGCGGGCCTGCTCGCTGCTCGAACTGCGCTCCGCCGACCTGCTCGCCAGGTCCGCCGAGTACGCGTGGCTGCGGGTCTGGACCGAGGCGATGGTGCTCGCGTTCCTGACCAACTCGCCGCTGCCGGTCGTGCCGTCGGTGCTGAAGTCCCGGTGGTCCGCGCTCGATCCGAGGTTGCGCGAGTGCGCTGCGGCCACGGTCATCGAGCGCGCTGTCGCCGGGCGGTCTCAGGCCGATGCAGCGACCACTTCGCTCCCGAGGAGCTGACGGCGGCGGTCAGCCGAGGCAGCGCAGCGGCTGCTGGGCGGCGGCAAGGGGGCCGGCACCCAGATCGGCCGCGACTGGGTGATTCCCCAGCTGCAGTGGCTGCACGAGATCGAGCGCGCACTGCCGCTAACCGGCCCGACGACGGATCCGTTCGAGCTCGCCTTGCCGCTGGACTTCGAGCTGCCCGGGCTCGTCGACCGGGCGGATATCAA
This sequence comes from uncultured Actinomycetota bacterium, assembly GCA_963720595.1. Classification (GTDB taxonomy): domain Bacteria; phylum Actinomycetota; class Actinomycetes; order Streptosporangiales; family Streptosporangiaceae; genus Chersky-822. Next base: position 203,802 of record CAVRFY010000004.1, read on the forward strand.
GATCGGGCAGCGGGTGAGCGCATTGCGCAGGCATCCGCTGTCGATGGAACTCGACAGCCAACCGGCTGCCGGCCTGGACGGCGCTGCTGGGCGAGGACGATCAGCGCGGGTTCTCTGCCGACCTGGCAATCCTCGCGGTGGGCGCCAGCCACCGCGGCCAGCTGCTGCAGGCCGCCGGAGAGATGGGTGTGGCCAGCTGGCTCGAGCCGGTGCTGTCCTGGCCGAGGCGGTTCATCGTCGGCTACGACAGTGACGCCGGCCGCGGCGGCCAGGTTCCGGTGGCCAGTGGTAATAGGAGCGCGGGCTAGCGACGTTGAGGCGGCCGGCCTGGTCCATCCGGCGTCGGGCGGCCGCTTGGCCAGGTCACGAATGGCCATAGAGATATATTTTCCAGGTTAAAGGGCGGCTGGCGGCCCGCACAGAGGAGGAAATTATGGTTTTGCCCCCGGTCAAGATGTTCGACGCGAGTACGCCGCCGGCAACGGCGCCTGCCGGGTATCGCGCCGTGGCCGGCTATATCGGCGGTGATACGCCCCATGTCTGGACCGACGCGGAGTGGCACCGGTTCCGCGGGATGCGGAAGCTGCCGATCTGGGTCAGGTCAGATCCGGCCAACGTCGATGCGGAGGCGGATGCGTTCGCGGCGCTACAACGGCTCTTCGAGCTCAACATCCCCCGTGGCGTGACGATCGCGCTTGACCTGGAGACGGCCGTGGACTTCGAATACGTCCGGATGTTTCACCGCGTGATGAGATGGGCGGGATTCTTCGTCTGGGTATACGGGTCGGCATCGACGGTCTTCGACAATCCGCACGCAGACGGCTATTGGGTCGCCGACTATGCCGGCAAGGGACCGTTCATGTACCCGCACGCGATGGTCAAGGCAACGCAGTACGAGGCCGGCGCCACCTACGATTCGTCCCTGGTCAAGTACTGGCAGTACTACTGGCGGCTGTGGAAATAGCAAGGGCTGAAGCAGGGCGAACCCGAGCATTCCGGGTGGCGTCCGTGACGCGGTTGCCCCATCTTTGCCTGGCTTTTGGATGCTCGTGCCCCTGCGGGCGCTCTACGCCCCTTGCCGGCCGAGACGTCCTGGGTGCCATAGACTGACCGGAACTTGGGTCCGCTGAGGAAGCTGGTGCTGACTCATCGGTAGCGACGACGAGCTGACACCGGCAGCGGCGGGCGGGCCCGCGCCGGCCGCCGGATAGCATCGGCGCGCATGAGCAAGCTTCCGATCAGGGCACGCGTCGCGACGCACCCTCGGCGAAGCCGCGGGCAGAGTATCGCGGCTCACCGGGCGCGGCGACGGTTCGGTCATCGGCGGGGTGGTCGGCCTGCGGGTCGCCCCCGACCTGCTCAGGCAGCTCGCTGCCGGCCGCCAGATCGTCCTGGTCACCGGCACCAACGGCAAGACCACAACGACTCGGCTGGTCACGGCGGCGATCGGCTCGCTCGGCCAGGAGGTCGCGTCCAACGCGTTCGGCGCCAACATGGAGAGCGGGCTCGTCTCCGCGCTCAGCGGCGCGCCCGACGCGCCGTACGCCGTGCTCGAGGTCGACGAGCGGTACCTGCCTTCGATGATGTCGCGCGACCAGGCCCGCGGGTGGTCGTGCTGCTGAACCTCAGCCGCGACCAGATGGACAGGGCGGCCGAGATCTGGCTGGTCGCCAGGCGCTGGCGGGAGGCGTTCGCCGCCACGCCAGGACATGCCGCGTCGTGGCCAACGCCGACGACCCGCTGATCGCCTGGGCCGCTGGCTCGGCCGGTCAGGTCACCTGGGTGGCAGCCGGGCAGCGCTGGCACGAGGACTCCTGGTGCTGCCCGCGAATGCGGTCGCACCTGCGCAGGGACGAACTCGGCTGGCGCTGCGGGGAGTGCGGCCTGTCCAGGCCGTCGGCTCGCTGGGTGCTGGAGGGCGACTCGGTGATCGACTCGACGGGCGCCGTGCGGGAACTCGACCTCTCGCTGCCCGGCCGGGCGAACCGCTCCAATGCCGTGATGGCGCTGGCCGTGGCTGGCCTGTTCGGCGCCGAATGTCGACCAGGCACTGCCGAACCTGCGCTAGGTGGTGTCGGTGGCCGGGCGGTACACGACCGTGGAGCGCCGCGGCCGGACGCTGCACCTTTTGCTGGCCAAGAACCCGGCGGGCTGGCTTGAGGCGTTCGATGTGCTCGATCCCGACCGCCGGCCGGTGCTGCTCGCGGTCAATGCCCAGGTGCCCGACGGCAAGGACACGTCCTGGCTGTGGGACGTCGACTACCGGGTGCTGCGCGGCCGGCCCGGTGCTGGTGTCCGGTGAGCGCCGGGTCGACCTCGCGGTCAGGCTGGAGGCCGACGAGATCCCGTTCGACCTGGTGGACGGCATCGACGCGGCGGTGAACAAGGTTCCTCCTGGCGGCCTGGACGTGATCGCCAACTACACGGCTTTCCAGCAGATCAGGGCGACGCTCGGACGGACCGCGTGAGCCGATGACAGCGCCACATCGTGACGTCACCGCACTACTCGACGGCTCCGATCCCACGGCGGCTCGTGAGGACGGCACGCGAGTCAGGCATGAACGGGCGCATTCACCCTGGCCACCAGCCAGGCAGCGGCGATGCCGAGCGCCCTGCGGCTGGTCTGGATCTACCCCGACTTGCTCAGCACCTACGGCGACCGGGGCAACCTGATCATGCTGACGCGCCGGGCCAGGCTGCGCGGCCTGCAGGTCGAGCCCGTCGAAGTGAACTCCGACCAGCCCGTGCCGAGCCAGGGTGACATCTACCTGCTCGGCGGCGGAGAGGACCTGCCGCAGGTGCTCGCTGCGCAGCGGCTGCGTGCCGGCGGCGGGCTGCGCAGGCGCGATCTCCGGCGGGGCAGTGATCTTCGCCGTATGCGCGGGCTATCAGCTGATCGGCTCGGTGTTCGGCGGCGCTCAGGGCGAGCCGGTCGAGGGGCTGGGGATCCTGGACATCAGCAGCGGCCGGGGCGACCGGCGCGGAGTCGGCGAAATACTCGCGGACGTCGACCCGCAGCTCGGCGTGGACCGGCTGACCGGCTTCGAGAATCACCAGGGCATGACCAGGGTCGGGCCAGAGTGCCAGGCCGCTGGCGCGGGTGCTGGCGGGGGTCGGCAACGGCGACGGCACCGAGGGTGCCTACGCGGGCCGGATCCTCGGAACCTACCTGCACGGTCCCGCTCTGGTCCGCAATCCCGGCCTGGCGGACCTGCTGCTCAGCTGGGCCGCCGGGCCGCTGCCGCCACTGCCTGACGCGGACGAGGCCTGGACCAGGCAGCTGCGCGCCGAGCGCCTGGCTGCGGTACCCGCCTGAGCGCGGTCCGGCGCAGGCCAGGCCGGACCTGTGGTCAGTACACCAGCGCCTTGGCGCCGTCGGCCATCACCTCGGCGAGGAATGTCGGCGCCCCGGCAATCCTGATCCCGTCAACGAGGTCACTCCTCGGCGATGTCGCGCCGCGCGGCGCACTGCGTGCAGACCGTCACCGAGCCGCCCTTCAGCACCGTCTCGAGCAACTCGGCGAGCGGACTGGCATAGGCCAGCCTGAGGTCATCGGCCTGGCCGGGCAGCGCGAGCAGGGCAGCGTCGCCGGTCAGCCACAGGGACACCGGCAGGCCGGCGGCGACGGCGGTGGCCGCGACGGTGAACGCCTGATTGCAGCGCTCAGGATCGTCCTTGCCGGCGGTCGCCTTACCACCAGTGAGCCTGAAGCCATGGCTGACAGCCTAGTGCGGCGCGCCGGACCGGCCGCCCGGCGGTGCGGCCGTAAGCTGCCAGCGTGGCGGCTGACATCACGGCGATCATCCTCACCGTCGCGTGCGCGGCGATCGCCGCCTGCTGCGCGCTGCTCGTCCTGCGCCTTTGGCGCGCCCGACCTTAGGCTGTCGATATGGACTCCGCGCTGCACGACCTGGCCCAGCCGCCGCACCCTGCGATCGCGCCGCTGAGCTTCCTGCTCGGCCGGTGGGAGGGAGCGGGCGTGCTTGGCTATCCCACGATCCAGAGCGCCAACTACGGCGAGGAGATCTCGTTCAGCCACAACGGCAAGCCCTTCCTGATCTACTCGAGCCGGGCCTGGCTGCTCGAGGCGGACGGGTCCATCGGCCGGCCATCGCACATGGAGGTCGGCTTCTGGCGCCCGCAGCCGGACGGCACCCTGGAGGTGCTTATCACGCACCCGACCGGGGTCACCGAGCTTTATTACGGCACGATCACCGGAACCAAGATCGAGATGGCGACCGACGCGGTCGTCCGCACGGTGACCGCCAAGGAGATCACGGCAGGCAAACGGCTCTACGGCCTGGTCGGAGCGGATCTGGCCTACGCCTTCGACATGGCTGCAGTCGGGCAGCCGCTTCAGTCGCACCTGTCGGCGCAGCTCAAGCACGTCGACGGCGCAGTGCCAGCGGGATAACGCCGGGAGCGACCGGCCGCTGCGGGCGACCAAGCCCGGCGGAGTTCGTTGGATAGTGAAAAAGAGAAGCCCCCGGGCTGCTCCCGCATCGGCCTGCCAAAGCAGACCTTCGCGGGGACCGACTGGACGAGGCCGATCACCCGGGGGTCCGGTGTCTGCCGTGTATTCGCCGACCGCCGCCTTGGCAGCACGCGGGCCAGCCTTCACAGGCGGGCACGCAGGCCGGTGACGCGCACACCAGGCTGTTAGCCGGTGCGCTCCACGGGACGGCGGCTAGCTGACAGCCACCTCACGAGTCCGACATCTATGCATACTGTTGGACCACCTCCTTTCCCGTGTTAGCCAGAACGCTACGACAGGTGCGCGCCAACAGGCAAGTGGGTTATCCGCGCATCACTAGACTCAGGACATGTCGCAGACGTGGGATGACACGCTGCGGGCCAGCGGTTACCGGGTCACCCCGCAGCGCCAGCTCGTTCTCGAGGCCGTGACCAGGCTCGAGCACGCAACGCCGGAGGAGATTTACGCAGAGGTCAGGCAGACAGCGGTCGGGGTCAACCTGTCCACGGTGTACCGGACGCTTGAGCTGCTCGAACAGATCGGCCTGGTCACGCACACGCACCTCGGACACGGCGCACACCGGTACCACCTGGCCGCCGACGCCCAGCATGTCCACCTCGTCTGCCGCGGCTGCGGCGCGATCAAGCAGCTCGACCCGGACGCCGTCAGCTCGCTGGTGACCGTGCTGGACTCCGAGTACGGCTTCGAGACCGACGTCGGCCACCTGACCGTGTTCGGGATCTGCGGGCAGTGCCGCGCGGCGGCGCGCTCGGCCGGGTAGCGGTATGTCCCTCCTGACTGCTCGCGGGATCGGTGTCTCCTACGGCGCGCTGGCCGTGCTGCATGAGGCGGACCTGTTGGTCGCGGCCGGGGACAGGATCGCGGTGGTAGGACCGAACGGCGTCGGCAAATCGACCCTGCTCCGGGTGCTGGCCGGGCTGCTGCAGCCCGATGCCGGGACCGTAACCGCCGCGGGCACGGTCGGCTACCTGCCGCAAGAGCGTGACCGGCAGGGCGACGAGACCGCGATGGATTACATCGCCAGGCGGACCGGGGTCGGGGCGGCGGATGCGGCGATGCTGGCCGCGTCCGACCGGCTCGCGCAGGCCTCCGGCGAAAGCCAGACTGCAGGCGAGTACGCCGCGGCCCTCGATACCTACCTCGCGCTCGGCGGGCCCGACCTTGAAGTGCGTGCGATCGAGCTCGCGGCCAGACTGGGCCTGCCAGCCGACCTGGACCGGCCAGCGGCAGCGCTGTCCGGCGGCCAGGCCGCCAGGCTGGCGCTCGCGGCGGTGCTGCTGGCCAGGTTCGACGTGCTGCTGCTCGACGAGCCGACCAACGACCTCGACCTGGCCGGCCTCGACCTGCTCGAGAACCATCTGGCGGCGTTCCGCGGTGGGCTCGTCGTCGTCTCGCACGACCGGGCGTTCCTCGAGCGGATCGCCAGGCAGGTGCTCCAGATCGACCCGCATACTCGCGCCGTCAAGCTCTACGGCGGCGGTTACCAGGCATACCGGGAGGAGCTCGAGCGTGACAAGGCACGGGCCGCCGAGGCGTACGAGACCTACGCGACCGCCCGCGACGACCTGATCGAGCGGGCCAGGCGGCAGAAGGAGTGGGCGCGATCGGGCGAGCGCACGGCACGGAGCGCGGCCACGCGCCGCAAGGAGCCGGACAAGAGCATCAGGCACGGCATGGTCGAGGGCGCGCAGCACCAGGCCGCGCAGCGGGAGCCGCGGCACTGCGCGCGGCGAGCGGCTCGAGCCGGTGGCGGAGCCGCGCAAGGAGTGGGAGTTGCGGCTGCGCTTCGGTGCCGCGACGCGCAGCGGCGAGATCGTCGCCGTGCTCTCTGACGCCGTCGTCCGGCGCGGCGCGTTCCAGCTCGGCCCGGTCAGCCTGCAGCTGAACTGGGGCGAGCGGATGCTGGTGCAGGGCGACAACGGCTCGGGCAAGACCACGCTGCTGCAGGCGCTGCTCGGCCGGATCCCGCTGGAGCAGGGCCGCGGCTCGCTGGGCGCATCGGTGCGGGTCGGCGAGATCGACCAGGGCAGGCTGACATTCGACTCCGCGGCCAGGCTGCTCGAGGCGTTCTGCGGTCAGGCTGGGCTGCCGACTGCGCAGGCGCGGACCCTGCTGGCCAAGTTCGGCCTCGGTGCCGACGACGTCGGGCGCCCGGTCGGCAGGCTCTCGCCTGGTGAGCGGACCCGCGCCGACCTGGCCCTGCTGATGCACTCGGGCGCGAACCTGCTCGTGCTCGACGAGCCGACGAACCACCTCGACCTTCCCGCGATCGAGCAGCTTGAGCAGGCGCTCGACCACTACGACGGGACGCTGCTGGTCGTCACGCACGACCGCGGCGCTGGCCGAGCGGGTCAGGGTGACCAGGCAGGTGACGGTTCGGGCGGGCGCGGTCAGCGAGGCGTGACCGGTGTTCCTGGCCGGATGCCGGCAGGCGGGAAGTGACGGCGGCGCATAGCCTTGCGGTATGGACAGTCCCTTGCTTGCCTTCCCGGCGCCGTCGCGGCCGAGTTCCCCGACGTGGGCGTCGCCGCGCACTACGGCGACCCGTTCGCCGAGCAGCGGGCGCTGGCCGAAACGGCCGGCCTGGTCGACCGGTCGAACAGGGACGTGCTCCAGATCACCGGCCAGGACCGGCTGAGCTGGCTGAACAAGCTCAGCACCCAGAAGGTCGACGACCTGGCGGCGGGCAGCGGCCAGCAGACCCTGATCCTCAGCCCGCACGGCCATGTCGAGCATCACCTGTCGCTGGTCGACGACGGCAGCAGCCACCTGGATTCATGTCGAGCCAGGCGAGGCGGCCTCGCTGCTTGAATTCCTCGAGTCGATGCGGTTCATGCTGCGGGTCGAGGCCGAGGACGTGAGCGAGGACTACGCCGTGCTCACGGTCGATGGGTGGCCCGGACACGGCCGAGCACGCCGGACGTCGGCGCGATGAGCGCCGCCGCGGCGATGGACTTCGGCTTCGCACGGACCTGATCGTTCCGCGCGACCAGATCGTCAGGTCGCGGCCGACATGCGCGGCGCGGGGTACCGGCTGGCCGGGATGCTCGCGCACGATGCGCTGCGGATCGCCGGGCACCGGCCAGGTTCGGCACCGACACCGACCACCGGACGATCCCGCACGAGGTGGGCTGGATCGAGTCTGCCGTGCACCTGACCAAGGGCTGTTACCGAGGTCAGGAGACCGTCGCCCGGGTGCACAACCTCGGTCACCCGCCCCGCCGGCTGGTCATGCTGCACCTGGACGGGAGCGAGGACAAGCTGCCCGCGCACGGCGAGCAGGTCACGCCGATGGCGACGCGGCCGTCGGCTTCGTCGGCTCGAGTGCCAGGCACTACGAACTCGGGCCGATCGCGCTCGCGCTGGTCAAGCGCAACGTGCCGGTGACGGACGACGCTCGAGGCCGCGGGGATCAGCGCCGCGCAGGAGGTCATCGTGCCGCCGGACGCCGGCGGGAACGTGAAGATCACCGCTGGGCCGCCGGCGCGGCGACCGGTAAGGCGCCGGCGGCAGGTTTAACTCTGGCCAGACCGCGGGTCGCTCAGGCGTAACCTGAGCCGGCAGGCGGGCTCGCCGGGCAAGGTAACCTGTGCCGGCAGGAACTTCTGGCTCGTCGGCTCGTGCTTCGTGGAGGTGCACTGCGGTGCTGCGCCGAGTACTGCTGGCCGCTTCGGCCAGCCAGCGGGTCCGCCAGCTGATCACGACCGCGCCGCTGACCAGGGACGTGGTGCAAGAGGTTCGTGGCGGGCGACGACCGCGGCCGACGCGCTCGCGGTGACCCAGCGGCTGCTCGGCGCAGGGCTGTCGGTCACGCATCGACTACCTCGGCGAGGACACCGTCGACCCGAGCCAGGCCGCCGCCGTCGCCGGCGAGTACGTCGCCCTGCTCGAGTTGCTCGCCGGCGGCAGGCCTGACCGATCGGCGGGCGCGCCGAGGTGTCGGTCAAGCCGACCGCGGTCGGGCTCGGGCTGGCCGAGCACGGCGAGAAGACGGCGGCCGAGAACATCGGCAGGATCTGCGCCGCCGCCCAGGCGGCCGGGACCACGGTCACCGTCGACATGGAGGACCACACCAGGGTCGACGCCACGCTTCGGCTGGTGAGCGAGCTGCGCGCGGACTTTCCCGACCTCGGCTGCGTGATCCAGTCGTACCTGCGCCGCAGCCCAGGCGACTGCGAGGCGCTGGCGGTGCGCCGGGTCGCGGGTCACGGCTATGCAAGGGCGCCTACCGGGCGCCTGACGGCTTCGCGTTCGCCGCCAGGTCCGAGGTCGACCGCAGTTACGCGCGGTGCATGCGGATCCTGCTCGACGGCGACGGTTACCCGATGCTGGCCACGCACGATCCGCGGCTGGTCGCGATCGCGAAATCGCGGGTGACGCACGATCGGCCGCGATCCTGGCAGCTTCGAGTACCAGATGCTGTACGGCATCAGGACCGACGAGCAGGCCAGGCTCGCCGCGGAGGGCGCCCAGGTCAGGGTCTACGTTCCGTACGGCGACGACTGGTACGGCTACTTCATGCGCCGCCTGGCCGAACGGCCTGCCAACCTCGCGTTCTTCCTCCGCGCGCTCGCCTCGCGCCGCTAGCCAGATCCGCCCGTCGGCTGCACTGGCCGGCTCAGCTGCAGCTAGGCTCGAAGCATGATCGCGATCCTTGGCGCTGGCAAGATGGGCGAGGCGCTGCTCTCCGGGATGCTCAGGGCCGGGGTGGCGCCGTCCGGCGTCATCGCGGCCGTGCGCAGGCAGGACCGCGCCGAGGCGCTGCGCGACTCCTACGGCATCGAGGTGACGGCGGCGAGCGAGGCGGCCGACAAGGCAGAGACGCTGGTCATCACCGTCAAGCCGCAGGACATGGCGGGCCTGCTCGAGGAGATCGCGCCGCACGTCAGCGCCGACCAGCTGGTGATCTCTGTCGCCGCGGGAATCCCGACCAGGTTCATCGAGTCCAGGCTCGGCGCCGAGCGTCGCGGTCGTCAGGGTAATGTCCAATACGCCCGTGCTGGTCGACGAGGCGATGAGCGTGATCTCGCCAGGGCGGCACGCGAGCGAGCAGCATCTGCGCCGGACCGAGGAACTGCTCAGGCCGGTCGGCAAGGTGCTGCGGATCCCCGAGTCGCAGCAGGACGCGGCCACGGCGCTGTCGGGCAGCGGCCCCGCCTACGTCTACTTCCTGGTCGAGGCGATGGTCGATGCGGGCATCCTGCTGGGCATGTCGCGTGCCTCGGCGCTCGAAATGGTCAAGCAGGCCGTGTACGGCGCCGCGACGATGCTGCGCGAGTCGGGCGAGCATCCGGTGATTCTGCGCGAGGCGGTCACATCGCCTGGCGGAACGACGATCAGCGCGATCAGGGAACTGGAACGGCACGGGGTCAGCGCGGCATTCCTGGCCGCCATCGAGGCCGCCAGGGACCGTGGCAGGGAGCTCGGCGCTGGCTAGCCAGCGGCGCGGCGCCGCCATCGGGTTAGCCGGAGTTTGGCCTCCGAAGATGGCCCGCGGCACTGTGGTCCGTTACCTGAATCAGGCAGCCGCTCGGGGGTTGCCCTTTCGCGTGTACGAATTACGCTGGATACGGGCGTGACTGGTGCGCTGGATATCGCTTGGCGCAGCGGATAGCGCCGGAGAGGGCTATCGATGGCAGCAGAGGCTACTCCGCTCAGTGCCGTCCGATTCCTGACGGTGGCTGAGGTAGCGGCGATCATGCGTGTGTCGAAGATGACCGTATACCGTCTCGTTCATTCGGGGGATCTGGAGGCGATCAGGGTCGGCCGTTCCTTCCGGGTGCCTGAGAGGGCGGTCGACCAGTACCTCAGGGACGCCTTCGTCGAGGCGGGCTGAGCCCGGACGGCGCCCGGAGCCCCGGCCGTACCGGCCAGAGACTGGCGGGGACGACCGCGGTGCCCGGCCGGGGTACGCTTTGGCACTGGCGTGCGCCCCGACAGCCGGGGGTACGGGGGTCGCCCCGGCAACGAACCGCGCGGTTATCGCGGCGGTGAAGGTTAGGCATGCTGTCGCGCGTGGGTATCGATCGAGGGTGGTTTTGTGGGCTCAGTAATCAAGAAGCGGCGCAAGCGGATGGCGAAGAAGAAGCACCGCAAGCTGCTGCGCAAGACGCGCGTTCAGCGCAGGAACAAGAAGTAGCAGGCCAGCCTGGCGGGTCGCCCGGCCAGCACGGCTGACTCGCCGCAGGCTGCCCGATGCCTGGCCGGGTTGGCGATGCGGATGATCCGAAAATGAGCGACCCAGAGCCGCCGGTGCCCGGCCCATGGATGCGGCGCCTGGCCGATGCCGCCGAATTCATCCGGCGGCGGGCCGCGGGCGAGTATCGAGGTAGATCCGGAATCTGGCTTCGACCCTGACCTCAACCGCGTCGGTGCTGATGCCTGCGGCCAGGGCGCTGTACCGGGGCTGGTTCCGGGTCGCAGATGCGCGGGACTTGAGCACGTGCCGTCGACGGCCCCGCGCTGGTGGTGGCCAACCATTCTGGCGTGCTGCCGCATCGATGCGCGTCATGCTCCAGGTCGGGCTGCTCGACGAGCATCCGGCCGCGCGGAACCTGCGGCTGCTCAGCGCCGACCTGGTGTACTCGATGCCGCTGCTCGGCCGGGCTGGCCCGGGCGAGCGGGCACGTGCCAGCGAACCCGGGCGAGGCGGAGCGGCTGCTGACGGCCGGCGAGCTTGTCGGGGTGTTTCCCGAGGGCTTCAAGGGGATCGGCAAGCCATTCAGCGACCGCTACCAGCTGCAGCGATTCGGCCGCGGCGGATTCGCCAGGACTGCGCTGCGGACCGGCGTGCCGCTGATTCCTGTGCGCGATCGTCGGCGCCGAGGAGATCTACCCGATGGTCGCGGACTGGTCCGAGCTCGCGAATGGCTCAGGCTGCCCTACTTCCCGATCACGCCGCTGTTCCCGTGGTTCGGGCCGCTCGGCGCGGTCCCGCTGCCGTCCAAGTGGCTGATCGAGTTCTGCGATCCGGTGCCGACCGACGGCTTCACCTCCGACCAGTGCGAGGACGCCGACGTCATCGCCGAACTCGCGGGCAAGGTCAAGGACACGATCGCCACGAAGATCGACGAGTTGCTCGCCGAGCGCGGTCCGGCCTTCGGCGACGCGGGCCAAGGGCCCAAGCCTGGCTATCTGTAGCTAGCTGCTGCTGCTACGCTCAGCTGGCCGCGCGATGCCTGCGCACCGCGATGCCGGCGGCCAGGCCGCCCGCAACGACCCCGGCACCGGCCGCGACGGGGATCGCGATGATCGTGGCCTTGCGGCCGCGGCCTGAAGTCATGGATCGGCCAGTGCCGCTCCTGCGCCATGGCCCTGAGCTGGGCGTCGGGATTGACCACGTTCGGATGCCCGACCAGGGTGAGCATCGGCAGGTCATTGACCGAGTCGCTGTAGGCGCTGCACTCCGCCAGGTCCAGGTCCTCGCGCTCGGCCAGCGCGAGTACCGCCGCCGCCTTGGCTTCGCCGTGCAGCAACCCGCCCACCAGCCGGCCCGTGTACACGCCGTCCGCGGTTTCGGCGACCGTTCCGAGCGCCCCGGTCAGGCCGAGCCTGCGGGCGAGGATGTCGGCAAGCTCGACCGGCGTGGCGGTCACCAGCCAGACCCGCTGGCCCGCGTCGAGATGGGCCCTGGTCAGCTCGCGCGAGCCCTCCCAGATCCGGTCGGCCATGGTGTCGTCGTAGATCGCCTCGCCGAGCGAGGCGATGTCGGCGACCTTGTGACCGGCCACGAAGGCGAGCGCCGCCTCGCGCGCGCCGCGTCGATGCGGTCGGCGTCCTCGGAGCCGCGCATCCTGAACATCACCTGGCCCATCGCCATCTTGACCAGGTCCATCGGCCCGAACATCTTGCGTGCCGCCAGGCCCCTGGCGAAGTGGTAGATCGAGGCCCCGCGCATCAGCGTGTTGTCGACATCGAAGAAGGCGCCGGCCTGCGGGTCAGGGGCGATCGGCGGCGGGCTTACCTCGGCGGCCGCCGCTGCCGCTTCGCCTGCGGCCGCCGCCGCCTCGCCTGCGGCCGGCGGCCCTGTGCCATGGCGTCTTGGTAGCGCCGTCACGGTAGTCGAGCCTAATGGGTACTCTTGGGAACCCTGAGCGGACCTCGCCGGGAAGGGCCGCTACTTAGCTGGTCAGCGGAGTTCGCATCGCGCGTTTCCCGCCGCCAAAGGCAGGGATGACAGCTCTCTATCGTGGTTGCTCTGGGCGCCGTGGTCGCCGCAGTGGGCACCGGCGGTCTCGCCGCGCGCTGCTCCCGGGCTCCGAGCATCTTCCTCGTCGCGTGGACGGTTGCGCTCTTCTGGCTCGCGGTCGCGCTCGCCGCCCAGGCGCTCGGCTACCTGGCCGGCTACAGCGACATCGTCTTCCGGGCGCATGGAATAGGCGCCCAGGCGATCGCGCCGCTCGCCCTGTGCCTCGGGCTCGTCGAACTGATCGGCCGGAGCGTAGCTGGCCCGCTTCGCCATGCGGCTCGCGGTAGCGGCGATCGGCGTCATCGTCCTGGTCATCATGGGCACCGATCCGCTCAGCCCGGGCGTGACGCTCGGCACCTCGTGGCCGGATCCTGCTGTCGTCTACCAGCTCGTCCCGGTCGGCCTGATCGAATTCGTCGCCGTCTTCGCCATCATGAGTGCGCTGGTCACCGCGCTCGTCTTGGTGGCCAGGTCAGGCCGCGGCCATGCCTTCGCCGACTTGGTCAGGCCCGGGCTGCTCGCCTGCGGCGCGGTTGTCGCGGTCGCTCTGCCCGGCGTGATATGCTCGCGAGGTGTCGTTGGGCGCCGCAGGCTCCGCCCTCGCCGTCGTGCTGGCGGCAGTGCTCACCTGGTTCGCGGCCAGCTCGGCGGCAAAGAGGGGCCTGGCCGGCGGCGGCGTGGCCGGCCAGCGGGACCGGCGCGGGGCCGGGACGCTGGCCCGTCCGGGTCCTATCCGCGCCGAAATGAACGATTCGACGCCCAGCCTGAGGTCGGCCGCTATCCGGCCGCCGGATACGAGGACGATGCCGGCACGGCGCGCCCGCACGGACCGGGCAGACGCTTCGGCGACCGGGACTCTGACATCGGCTATCCGGCGCTGGCCGCGCTGGCCGCCGAGCGGTCAGATCTGGCGGGCGAACGCCGTGCGGGCGATTACGGCATCGGCGAGTACGGTTCCGGCCGCTATGGCGCGGGACGCCCCGACTCCGGTCAGTTCGACTCCGGGCAGTTCGACTCGGGCCAGTTCGACTCGGCCCAGTTCGACTCGGCTCAGTTCGACTCGGCTCAGTTCGATTCCGGGCAGCTCGACGCGGGCGGTTACCCGGCGGCGGGGCCGGGATCGCGGCGCGGCCACGAACCCGCCGGGTCCGACCTGCAGGCCGACCTGTTCGGCCAGATCACGATCTACACGCTGCTCGAGGACCGGATAGACGAGTTCGACCGGATGACCGAGCAGGTCGTGGAGCAGGTGCGGGCCGAGGAGCCTGGCACGCTCGTCTACATCGTGCACGCGGTGCCGACGGCGCCGATGCAGCGCATCCTGTACGAGGTCTACCGGGACCGCGCGGCCTACGATGAGCACCTCACTCAGCACTACATGGCCAGGTACATGGCGGAGCGCCGGTCCATGGTGCTGGCCACCAACGCCATCGAGCTCGGCCTGCAGCAGGCGAAGGTATCGCCGCTGCCGTCCTATTCCGCGATCTCCGACATCCTGAGCGAATCGGGGATCGACCTGACCGGCGTCACCCGGTCGCCGCGGGGCAGCCGGACCAGCGGCGGCGACCGGTACGGCAGGCCGGCGCCCAGGGAACTGCCAGCCCCCGGAGCGGGCCGGTACTCTCGGCACCGCCCCGACGGGCCTGACGTCGATGGGCCTGACGTCGAGGGGCCGGACGTCGAGGGGCCGGACTTCGAGGGGCCCGACTTCCGGAGGCCTGGCTTCCAGGGGCCCGACTACGACGGGCCTGACTTCCGGGGGCCTGGCTTCCGGGGGCCCGACTACGACGGGCCCGACTTCCGGGGGCCTGGCTTCCGGGGGCCCGACTACGACGGGCCCGACTTCCGGGGGCCTGACTTCCGGGGGCCTGACGACGACAGGCCGGATGACCGCGGGCCCGATCACCGCGATCCTGGCTATCACGGGGCCGATTACCGCGAGCCTGGCTATCAGGAGCCTGGCTATCACGGGCCCGATTACCGCGAGCCTGGCTATCAGGAGCCTGGCTATGAGGAGCCTGGCTATCACGGGCCCGATTACCGCGAGCCCGGCTATCGGGAACCTGGCAATCGGGAGCCTGGCTATCCCGGGCATGACCACCAAGGGCCGGAATACGAAGGGCCGGACGACCGGTCTGATTACCACGGCCCGGAACGCGACGGCTGGGGTCGGGTGCGCGGCGAGGACGGGTACCGGTGACCTCGCCCCATACGATCACGCTCCTTACCAGGCCGGGATGTCACCTATGTGACGACGCGCGTGCGGTGATCGCCCGGGTCGCCGCCGACCTCGGTATTGGCTGGGGCGAGCGCGACATCACCCAGTCGGAGGCGATCTGCGCGAATACGGGGAAATGATTCCCGTCACGCTGATCGATGGCGTGCAGCATGATTTCTGGCGGGTCGACGAGAGCCGCCTCCGCCGGGCGCTCGCGTCCTAGAGGCCATTGCGGCCGCCCTGCGGCACGGGCCGACTTTGTGCAAACGTTCACAAGGGCGTACCGTGAGAGATGAGTGCATCATGCGGGCGAGGCCAGAGCGAACGCGCCCGCGGCGACGATCCCCCAGGAGTTGCCGGCGTATGTCCCGCCGAACCAGGTCAGAAGGCAGCCTGCAGGGCATCCCTGAGGCGACGATCGCCCGCCTGCCGCTGTACTTGCGTGCCCTGTACGCGCTCGCCGATCGCGACATCGCATCGGTCTCGAGCGAGGAGCTGGCGGTCGCGGCCGGAGTGAATTCCGCCAAGCTGCGCAAGGACCTGTCCCACCTGGGCTCATACGGCACCCGGGGAGTGGGCTACGACGTCGACTACCTGATCTACCAGGTGTCAAGGGAACTCGGGCTGACCCAGGACTGGCCGGTGCTTATCGTCGGGGCGGGAAACCTCGGCCGTGCGCTCGCCAACTACGGTGGCTTCGCCTCCCGCGGGTTCCGGGTCGCAGCGCTGCTGGACTCCGATCCGCTCGTCGTCGGCAGCGTGATCGCCGGTCACCGGGTGCGGGCGGCGGACGAAATCGAGCGCGTTGTGGCCGAGTGCCGGCGTGATGATCGGCGCCATCACCGCGCCCGCGGTGGCTGCTCAGGGGATCTGCGACCGGCTCGTCGCAGCCGGTGTCACGAGCATCCTTAACTTCGCGCCGGTCGTGCTGAACGTGCCTGACGGCGTCGATGTGCGTAAAGTCGACCTGTCGATCGAGTTGCAGATTCTCGCGTTTCACGCTCAGCGCCGGTCGGTGGTCCGGGTCGTGCATCGCGGCGAGCACGGTGTCAGCATGCCCGCTCGGCAACGGGAGTCGCCGGCAGTGCAGGGAGAGCGCTGGCATTGAATGGTGACGGCCAGGTGGCGGCCGAGGCGGTTGGGACATGAGCGTCCTGGTCGTCGGTCTCAGCCACTCAAGCGCGCCCGTTCCGACGCTGGAGCGGGCGGTCGTCTCCGGCGACGCGCCGCCAAGCTGCTGCAGGACGTGCACATGTCGGAGTACGTCGCCGGATCATTGGTGCTCAGCACCTGCAACCGGATCGAGGTCTATGCCGAGGTCGACAGGTTCCACGGCGGAGTCGCCGCCATCTGCGAGCTTCTCGCCCGGCACTCCGGCCTGCCGCTCAGCGAGCTGGCCGGATCGGCCTACGTCACTTACGAGGACCGCGCCGTCTAGCACTTGCTCGCCGTGGCGTGCGGGCTCGAGTCGATGGTAGTCGGCGAGAGCCAGATACTCGGCCAGGTCAGGCAGGCCGTCAAGCTAGCCCGCCAGCAGGGACGCTGAGCCACGAGCTGTCTGACCTGAGCAGGCTGGCGCTGCGGGCAGGTCGGCGCGCGCACGCGGAAACCGGCATCGATGCTGCCGGGCAGAGCCTGGTCACTCTGGGTCTCGAGCTGGCCGCGGGGGAGCTGGGGCCGGGCCCGCCGCGCTCGATGGCGTGAGTGTGCTCGTCGTCGGTGCCGGGTCGATGAGCTCGCTAGCAGTAGCCACGGCCATGCGGCAGGGCGCCAGCCAGGTCGTCGTCGCCAACCGGACGCCCGCCAAGGCGGCGCGCCTCGCCGCCAGGCACGGTGCAAGCGCGGCGAGCCTGTCCGAGCTGCCTGACCGCGATGGCGGCGGCCGACCTGGTCATCGCCTGCACGGGCGCGGCCGGGCACGTCGTCAGCACGGCGCTGGTCGAGCGGGCGCTGCGGCTGCGGACGGGGCCCGCTGGTGCTGCTCGACCTGGCGCTGCCGCGGGACGTCGAGGCGGCCGCGGGCAAGCTGCCAGGCGTGCGGCTGATCGACCTGGAGGCGATCGGCGCGCGAGCGGCGCC
Source organism: uncultured Actinomycetota bacterium (assembly GCA_963720595.1). Taxonomy (GTDB): domain Bacteria; phylum Actinomycetota; class Actinomycetes; order Streptosporangiales; family Streptosporangiaceae; genus Chersky-822. The sequence goes on from CAVRFY010000004.1 coordinate 220,783, forward strand.
GCCCGGCGGACGGCCTAGCGGCCCTGGCAGCGACGCTGAGTCCGCGGTCCGGCAGGATCGTGGCGCAGGAACTGGCCGGTTACCTGAAGGCCCAGCGCGCCGAGAGCGTCGCGCCGACAGTGGTCGCGCTGCGCGCCAAGGCGGCGACGGTCGTGGAGTCCGAACTGGCCAGGCTGGACCGGCGGCTGGGCGACCTGGACGCGCGGACCCGCAGGGAGATCGCGCAGACGATGGGCAGGATCGCCGACAAACTCCTGCACGGCCCCACCGTCCGGGTCAAGGAACTGGCCGGATCGCCGGGCGGCGACGCCTACGAGACCGCGCTCCGCGTGCTGTTCGAGCTCGATCCTGAGGCCGTCCAGGCGGTTCGGCAGCCCGGCGACGATCTGCTGGCCTGGTCGCTGCGGGAGGCAACCGAGTGAACGGAGCACCGCCAAGCGGGCCTGCCGGCGAGGGGTTCCCGGGGTCCTCCCCCCGGACCGCGGCGGGGGGTCCGGGGGACGACCTCCCGCCCACGCTGCGGCTCGGCACCAGGCGCAGCCCGATGGCGATGGCGCAGTCGGCGCACGTCGCGGGGCTGCTGTCGGCCAGGACCGGCTGCCGGGTCGAGCTGGTCGGCTATGACCACCTTCGGCGACGTGAGCCGGGCCGAGCTCGCGCAGATCGGCGGCACCGGCGTGTTCGTCAGCGAGCTGCGCGAGCGGCTGGTCGAACGGCGACATCGACTTCGCCGTGCACTCGCTCAAGGATCTTCCCAGCGGGCAGGACGAACGGGCTGGTTCTGGCGGCGGTGCCGCCAAGGGAAGATCCGCGGGACGCGCTGGTCGGCTCGGAACGGCGCCAAGCTCGCTGACCTTCCCGCGGGCGCCAGGATCGGGACCGGCTCGCCGCGGCGGGCCGCTCAGCTACTGATGCTGCGGCCCGACCTGCGGCCGGTGCCGATCCGCGGCAACGCGGGGACCAGGCTCGGCAAGGTCGACTCCGGCGAGGTCGACGCCGTCGTCCTGGCCTACGCGGGCCTGGCCAGGATCGGGCGGCTCGAGGCGGTCAGCCAGGTCTTCGAGCCCGAAGAGATGATGCCAGCGCCAGGCCAGGGCGCGCTGGCCGTGGAGTGCCTGGCGAGCCGGCCGGAACTGGCTGGCGCTGCTCGGCCAGATCGATGACCAGGCGAGCCGCGCGGCGACCGACGCGGAGCGCAGCCTGCTCGCCGCGCTGCAGGCAGGCTGCTCCGCGCCGATCGGCGCGTATGCTGCCGGGACGAGGTGCATGCGGCTGGACGCGGTTGTCGCGGCGGCCGACGGGGGAGAGGCACTGCGGGCAAGCGCGAGCGGGCCGGCACGAGCCAGGCGGGCCAGATCGGCCGCGAGGTTGCCGCTGAACTGCTCAGGCGCGGCGCCGGAAGGTATACGGATGTGTCCGATGGACACCGCACTGACGGGGACGATGCGAAGTGAACCCCACGGCCGGATGAAGAAGGCGCGGAGACGAAGGCCGGCGAGGCCGGCAGCGCCGGAACGCACGAGCAGCGGCGGCCTGGTCGCCCTGGTCGGCATCGGGCCGGGTGACGAGGGCCTGCTGACGGTGCAGGGCCGCGACCTTGCTGGCCAAGGCGGACCTGGTCGTCGCGGCGCCATGGGTCAGCGAGCGGATCGCGCACCGGCTGCGCGCCGGACGCGACCGTGGTCGACTCGGCGGCGCTGGACCAGGACCCGAAGCTACTGATCAAGGCCGCCAAGGCCGGCCAGGTCGCGCTGCGGCTGTTCGGCGGCGACCCGTTCCTGTTCTGCGCGGCGGCCACCGACGCCGCGGCGTGCGCCAAGGCGAAGGTCGCGTTCGAGGTCGTGCCTGGCGTGTCCGCCGCGACCGCGGTGCCTGCCTACGCCGGAATACCGCTCACCCAGGACGTCACGGGCGACGTGAGGATCATTCACGCTGCCGAGGTCAGCCGGATGATCGGCGGGGCCAGGCACGCTGGTGATCCTCGGCGCGGAGACCGGAATCGCCGACATCGCCAAGATGCTGATCGCGGCCGGCTGGCCGGACGGCACGCCGTTCGCGATCACATGGAACGGCACCACGACCGATCAGCACACCGTGGTCAGCACGCTCGGAACCGTAACCGCGGATCTCAAGGCCGCCGGGGTGAGCCTGCTCACCGCGCACGGCCGCGCCATCGCCGTGGTCGGCGACGTGGTCAGGGCGCAGCAGGCAGCTGTCCTGGTTCGAGACCAGGCCGCTGTTCGGCTGGCGGGTGCTGGTGCCGCGGACGAAGGAGCAGGCGGCCAGCGTCTGCGACCAGCTGCGCGCCTACGGCGCGGTGCCCGAGCAGGTGCCGACCATCGCGGTCGAGCCGCCGCGGACTCCGCAGCAGATGGAGCGCGCCGTCCGCGGCCTGGTGACCGGCCGGTACCAGTGGGTCGGCGTTCACCTCGGCCAATGCGGTCCGCGCCATCAGGGAGAAGTTCGAGGAGTACGGCCTGGACGCCAGGGCGTTCGCGGGCGTCAAGATCGCGGCGGTTGGCGAGCAGACGGCGGCATCGCTGCGGGCCTTCGGGATCAGCCCCTGACCTGATGCCTGAGGGCAGCGAGCAGTCGGCCGAGGGCCTGGCGAATAGCTGGCCGGCCTACGACGACCTGCTCGACCCGATCAACAGGGTGCTGCTGCCGCGCGCCGACATCGCCACTGAGGGCCTGGTGGCCAGGCTGACCGAGCTTGGCTGGGAGGCCGAGGACGTGACCGCCTACCGGACGGTCCGCGCCGCGCCGCCGCCCGCCCCGATCAGGGAGGCGATCAAGGGCGGCGGCTTCGACGCCGTGTTGTTCACCTCGTCGTCGACGGTCAGGAACCTGATCGGGATCGCGGGCAAGCCGCACGCGGTGACGGTGATCGCGGTCATCGGGCCGGAGACCGCGAAGACCGCTGCCGAGTTCGGGCTGCGCGTGGACGTGGTCGCGCCGAGGGCCGTCGGCGGCGCTGCTGGTCGATGCGCTTGCCGAGCACGGCGCCTCGCTGCAGGGACGCCGCGATCGAGGCAGGTGAGCAGGTGCGGCGGCCGAGCGAACGTCGCCGCGGGGCCCGCCGCAGGCTGAGGTAGGAAGACTTAGGCAGGCAGCGGCCGGAGCCGGGGATGTTTCACGCGGCCCGTCCAGCCGGGCGGGTGAAAGGAGTCTTGTCATGGCCGCTGGATTCCCGCAGGCCAGGCCCGCGCAGGCTGCGCAGGACCGCAGGCGATGCGCCGGCTGGTGGCGGAGACCAGCGTCCGCCCGGCCGACCTGATCCAGCCGCTGTTCGTCAAGGAAGGGATCAGCGAGCCGCAGCCGGTCGGCTCGATGCCTGGCGTGCTCCAGCACACCAGGGACAGCCTGCGCAAGGCGGCCGCGGCCGCGGTCGAGGCGGGCGTCGGGCGGCCTGATCCTGTTCGGCATCCCGGCCGAGAAGGACGCCCGCGGCTCGGCGGCCGACGACCCGGCGGGCATCGTCCAGCTTGCGCTCGGCGACCTGGCCGCCGACCTGGGCACCGACACGGTGCTGATGGCCGACCTGTGCCTGGACGAGTACACCGATCACGGGCACTGCGGGATCCTGACCCCGGCCGGCGAGGTGGACAACGACGCCACGCTCGAGCGCTATGCCTCGATCGCGCTGGCCCAGGCACGGGCAGGAGCGCACGTGGTCGCGCCGAGCGGCATGATGGATGGCCAGGTGGCGGCCATCCGGTCCGCGCTGGATGCCGGCGGTTTCGGCGAGGTGGCCATCTGCGCCTACGCGGCGAAGTACGCGTCGGCGTTCTACGGGCCGTTCAGGGACGCAGCCGAGTGCGCGCCCCAGTTCGGCGACCGGGCCTCCTACCAGCAAGACCACGGCAGCCCGGACGAGGCGCTGCGCGAGGTGCTGCTCGACGTCGACGAGGGCGCCGACATCGTCATGATCAAGCCCGCGCTGGCCTATCTCGACATCATCAGCCTGGTCGCCCGGTCGGTCCGGGTTCCAGTCGCGGCCTATCAGGTCAGCGGCGAGTACGCGATGATCGAGGCCGCCGCGGCCAACGGCTGGCTGGACAGGGAACGGGTGATCACCGAGTCGCTGACTGCCATCAAGCGGGCAGGCGCAGGCATCATCTTGACCTACTGGGCGACGGAGATGGCGGCAAGGCTCCGCTAGCGTGGCACGGGACATCGACACCGGCGGGGCCGGGCGGGAGGGCGGCAGATGGTCGAGGCGCTGTTGCGGCCGAGGCGCCGCAAGGCGGCAGGCGAGGCGATGGCCGTCGCGGCCCTGAGCTTCGCCGCGCTCGGCTGGCCGGTGTGCGCGGGCGCGCGCCTGCGCGAGACGCCGTGCCCCGGCAAGCCGCGGCGGGCCGGGCCTGTTCCTGCGACCGTGTCGGCTGCCCCGCGCCCGGCGCGCATCCGCTGTCGCCCGCGTGGCAGCGCGAGGCGAGCGCCGATCCGGACATCGTCGGCCGCTGGTGGCGGGCCCGACCCAGTGCGAGCATCCTGCTGGTGACCGGCCGTGCCTTCGACGTACTCGACGTGCCCGCACGGGCAGGCTCGATCGCGCTGGCCAGGCTGGAGCGGTCGGGGATCCGGCCTGGCCCAGTCGCGATCGGCGACTGGCGACCGGACGCTCTTCTTCGTCGCCAGCAGGGCCGCGCTGGCCGAGGAGGACGAGTGGTGGTCCTGCCACCTGGACTGCGAGCCGGAGACGGTGCCGGCCGTCTCTGGGCTGCGCTGGCACTGCAGGGACAGTTACGTGCTGGCACCGCCGTCGCGGCTGAGCGGCGGCGCGGCATCGCGGTGGCTGGTGCGGCCGGATGCGGCACCGCTGCCCGACGCGCTGCGGCTGCTGGAGTTCCTGGCGGACGCATGCGAGGAGATCGGCCAGTGACATCGCAGCACGGCCTGGCCGTCCTCCGATGACCTGTACGCGCGCGCGTGCGCGGTGCTGCCAGGCGGCGTGAACTCGCCGGTGCAGGGCGTTCGGCGCGGTCGGCGGCACGCCGGTGTTCATGGCCTCGGGTAGCGGCCCGTACCTGACCGACACCGGCGGCACCAGCTATGTCGACCTGGTGTGCTCGTGGGGGCCGATGATTCTGGGGCACGCGCATCCCGCGGTGACCGGCGCGCTGGCCGAGGCGATCGGCCGCGGCACGTCGTTCGGCACGGTCACGCCCGGCGAGGTGGAGCTGGCCGAGGAGATCATCGGCCGCACGCCGGTGCAGAAGATCAGGCTCGTCAGCTCGGGCACCGAGGCGACGATGTCGGCACTGCGGCTGGCCAGGGGCTATACCGGCCGCCGCCTGGTGGTGAAGTTCGCCGGCTGCTACCACGGGCACGTAGACGCGCTGCTCGCCGCCGCCGGCTCGGGCGTCGCGACCTTCGCGCTGCCGGACTCGCCCGGCGTGACGGGCACGGTCACCGCCGAGACCATCGTGCTGCCCTACAACGACCCGGAGGCGGTCCGTCAGGCGTTCGCGGAGAACGGCGCCGAGATCGCCTGCGTGATTACCGAGGCATGTCCGGCGAACATGGGCATCGTCGCGCCATCCGCCGGCTTCAACGAACTGCTTTCGGCGCTGTGCGCGGAATACGGCGCGCTGCTGATCATGGACGAGGTGCTTACCGGGTTCCGGGTGACCCGCTCGGGCTGGTACGGCCGGGAAGCAGTGGCCGGCGACCTGATGACCTTCGGCAAGGTCATGGGCGGCGGCCTGCCGGCCGCGGCATTCGGCGGCCGGGCCGAGATCATGGACCAGCTGGCCCCGGCAGGTCCGGTGTACCAGGCAGGGACGTTGTCGGGAAATCCGCTGGCCACCGCGGCCGGGCTGGCGACGCTCCGCGAGTGCACGCCCGAGGTTTACCAGAAGGTGGACGCCGCGGCGGCCGCCATCGCGGTGCTCGCGTCGGACGCGCTGACCGAGGCGGGGGTGCCGTTTCGGCTGGCCGAGGCAGGCAACTTGTTCTCGTTCTTCCTCGGCGTAACCGGGCCGGTCAGGGACTTCGCCCAGGCACGGGCGCAGTCGGCGCCAGCGTATGCGGCGTTCTTCCACGCGATGCTCGACGGCGGCGTGTACCTGCCGCCCTCGGCGTTCGAGGCCTGGTTCGTGTCGGCGGCGCACGACGACCAGGCGATCGCCAGGATCGCCGAGGCGCTTCCCGCCGCGGCCCGCGCCGCGGCCGTCGCGCTGGGTTAGCCGAGCGGGCGCTGGGGCGGCCTGCCAGGCGCTGGGGCGGCGGGCCTGCCGGGCCGATCAGGCATTTACCGCGCCATATCCGAAATCGTCACGCATTGTCCGAGACCGGGCTGGAAAGCCGCCCTCGATCTGCCAGGATGTGGTCTGGACCGCCGGCGGCAGGCCAGGCGTGATGTTTCAGGAGGGGACATGGCATTTCGCAACGTGATTAGCACGTTGAACAATGACGGTACGGAAGTGATGGGCCCTGGGGTCCTGATGTACCACCACCCGGGGAATGACATCCAGACCGGCAGCCTGTTGACGGTGGAGAGCAATCATTTTTGCGTGCTGAAGTCGCGCGGCGCGATTTTCGATGTGTACTCGGGCGGCCAGTATCCGGTGCAGACCACCGACCGACCCCTGATCGGAAGCATCCAGCAGGCCTTCTACAGCGGCCAGTCGCCGTGGCAGTACGAGGCACTGTTCGTTTCCGCCGCCAAGAGCGTCGCCAAGGCGCAGGGGCTCGCGCTGTCGCGCGAGCTAGCGGAGATGGTTTACGACGTGGACTACTACGTTCACGTCGACAGCAAGGAAGACGCGGTCAAGCTGGTGACCCACATGCCGTACCAGGGCCACTTCTTCACCACGGAGGCGCTGAACGCTTACGCCGGCCCAGTCGTCGAGCAGGCCGTCAACCAGCTCGTTCAGGTGACACCGCTGGAGATGATCAACGAACGGATCCACGAGATCACTGAACTCGTCCGCGGCCACCTGCAGGACTTCCTGAGCATTTACGGGATCACGCTGAACGACGTCAAGGTGCTGATGCGACCGCGCGACGAGCGGATGCGGGAGCTGATCTCGTTGCGCGCTTTCGGCCTGTCGGAGGTCGATGCGGTGCGCGTGTACATGGCCATGAAGATGACCGAGCACGGCCTGCTGTCGGCGCCGAACATGGCGATCGGCGAGCCGTTCAACATCGGGCTCACCGGCCTCGGTGGCCTGACCGGCATGCCGAATCTGGGTGATGGCGTCAAGCATGGAGCCTGACCATGCCTGACACTCTCGCCGACCGGCTGCGCAGTCTGCTCGCTTCCGACGTCTATACCGAGAAGGGCCGCCTGCGGTCAGACGATCAGCTAGTTCGCGAGCGGATAGCTCGCGGTCTAAGCGAGGCGACGGCCGCCATCCGGCAGCTGGTCAGCAGGTGGCGGGTCGACGAAGTGCCACCTTCCACCAGGGAGCAGCCGTTCCCGCCGGCCGAGGTGATGGAGCCCATCCGCAAGGCAGAGCGGCTGATCCGCGCCATCGACGACGTCGCCACCCTGGTCAAGGGGTTGCCGGTGCTCAACACCGACAAGGTGTGGGACCGGGTGCGCCGGGTGGGGCTCAACGACCTGCTCCAGTTCGACTGGAACCTGGTCGGCGAATCCGACGTGCTCGCTCGCGACCTGGCCGCGGTGATGGCGCTGAACGAGATCGACATTCCCGGCTATGAGGCAAGGGTACGCAAGATCAGGGAGATCATCGGGGAGCGGCAGCGCTTCATCGAGATCACCTGAGCTGACCGCCGGCCGACGTGGGCGCCTTGCTGTCGCTAGAACAGCAGCAATGCGCCCGCGTTGTTCGCCGCTTAGGCGGCGCAGGGTGGGGATTGGTCGGCCAGGTTGTCAGCCGAGGGCGATAGCGATAATGCCGGCCAGGATCGCCACTGCAGCGGCGAGCCGCCGGGCCAGGCTGCCCTCGCCGAGCAGTCGCCTGCCGAGCAGGACCCCGAAGAGCACGCTGACCTCGCGGGCCGGCGCGACCACGCTGACCGCCGTGAAGCTCAGCGCGACCAGGACCAGGATGTACGCCAGCGGTGACAGCACCGCGGCCCCGAGAACCTGGGGCCGGAACGACCGCCAGACCTGCGCGAGCCGATGCCGGTCGCGCAGCGCGAACGGCGCGAAGACCGCGGCCATGACCGGGAAAGCCGGCATATCCCTGCAGGATCGGCTGGGTGTGCAGGTTCGACACCGCGTACTTGTCCCAGATGGTGTAGCACGCGATGAAGACGCCGGTTGCCAGGGCGAAGCCGAGCACGGTCGGGGCTGTCCGCAGGCTCGCGGCCGTGGGCACGGGCGCGGGGGCGGGGACGGCGGCAAGGCCGGCATCAGGCCGGCGGGCGGGCAGGCCGATAACGACCACGCCCGCCACGATCGCCAGGATGCCCGCGACGGTGACCGGTGCTGGCCGCTCGCCGAGCAGCACGATGCCGGCCAGCGCCGCGAGGCCGGCGCCGCTGCCCCGGCCCATCGGGTAGGCAACCGACAGGTCGCCGAGCCGGTAGCCAAGCTGGAGGAACAGGAAGTAGCCGGAATGCAGCAGCCCGGTCCCCGCCAGGAACAGCCAGTTGAGGCCGGTCAGGTGCGGATGGGTCACGATCGCCGTGACGACCGCGACCGGCAGGTAGATCGCCGTCACGCACACCGCGAGCAGCCAGATGAAGCAGGCGGCGCCGGTCGCCGCGGCCTGCTTGCCGAACAGGTTCCAGCTCGCGTGCGCGATCGCGGCGGCCAGAACGAGGGCGATGGCCGTGGGACTCACGCGGGGCATCCTGCCGGCAGTCGGGGGGCGAATTTTTGGGCAACTTTATCCTGGTCGGTGGCGCAGGACGAGTCGGCGGGCAGCGGCGGCGGCGGGCAGCGGGCGGCGGGCAGCGGGCAGCGGGGCAGCGGGGGGACGGGCAGCGGGCAGCGGGGCAGCGGGACGGGCAGCGGGCGGCGGGCGGCAAGGCAGCGGGCTCGCGGGCAGCGGGCTCGCGGGCGGCGGGCGCGCGGGTAGGCTGGGCGCGCCATGACTGATACCCCCGGATCGGCCGCGGCCGACGAGGCGCCAACGACGATCGTTCATCTCGTACGGCACGGCGAGGTCGCGAACCCGGACGGCATACTCTACGGCCGGATTCCCGGCTTCAACCTGTCCGAGGACGGCCAGATGATGGCCAAGAATGCGGCCGACTTCCTGGCGGGCAGGGACGTCGCCATCCTGCGGTCCTCTCCGCTCGACCGGGCGGTGCAGACCGCCGAGCCGATCGCGGCGCAGCTGGGACTGCGGATCGAGATCGACGACCGGCTGATCGAGCCGTGGAATCACTTCGAGGGGCTCAACGTCGGCGTCGGCGACGGCTCGCTGCGCGCCCCGCGGCACTGGTACCACCTGCGCAACCCGTTCCGGCCTTCGTGGGGCGAGCCCTATCAGGACGTCGCCGCCCGGGTACTGGCTGCGGCCGCCGACGCGGCCGCAGCGGCGCGCGGGCACGAGGCGGTCTGCGTCAGCCACCAGCTCCCGATCTGGGTGACCCGCCGGTCCGTGGAGGGCCGTGCGCTCTGGCACGATCCCCGGCGCAGGCAGTGCGCGCTCGGCAGCGTGACCAGCCTGACCTACCGCGGCGACGTGGTGACGTCGGTCAGTTACGCCGAGCCGTCCGGTTCTGCGGGATCGCGAGTCGCCGGCGCGTAGCCTGTACCGTACCCGATCCCCTTTCCGGCGGGGCCGGAGCCAGCCCGGCGAACCGTATCCTGCACAATGGTCGCGTACTACTGCCTGTAGGAGATCTCCTTGTGACCCGCCCGCGAATCCTCTCGCGCCGTGCTGCCGGACTGGCTGGTGCCGTCCGGGCAGCGCTCGCGGGCGCGGCGGTGCTCGTGCTCGCCTCGTGCTCCGGCGGCGCGATCGCGGACAACACGCCAGGGGGAAGCGGCTTCGTCAGCGGAAGCTACAGCAGCACCTACTACCAGCCGGGCTCGCGTCCGCCCGCTCCCGCGATCAGCGGGACGACGCTGACGGGCAGCAGGTTCAGGCTGGCGGCGGACCTGGGCAACGTGGTCGTGATCAACTTCTGGGGGTCGTGGTGCGCGCCGTGCCGTCGCGAGGCGCCCGCGCTCGCCGCGCTCGCCACGCACTTCAAGGCCGACCCGGTCAGGTTCATCGGCGATGACGTGCATGACTCGCCGGCCGCACGCACTGGCCTTCGAGCGGACGTTCGAGGTCGGCTATCCGAGCCTGAACGATCCTGGCGAGCAGGTCGCGCTGGCCTTCCACGGCACCGTGCCGCCGGTCGCGATCCCGACCACGCTGCTGATCGACCGGACCGGGCATATCGCCGGCCGGGTCGTCGGCGAGGTCTCCTATCGGGGCCTGCTTGCATTGATCGCCAAGATCCTGGCCGGGTCGGCATGACCCAGGAACTGACCGGCCAGCCGGCCGCCGACGCGGAAGCCGCCGCTGATGCGGCCGCCGTCGCCGACGCGCCATCCGCCGTCGACGCGGCCGCTGCCGTCGGCCGCGAGGCCTCCACGCCGGATGGCGGCGCAGCGCCCGACGGCGGCGCGGCCCGGCCGGGCGGCGTGCGCCTCGGCGCGATCGGCTGGCTGCGCTGGGGCTGGCGCCAGCTGACCTCGATGCGCACCGCGCTGGTGCTGCTGTTCCTGCTCGCGCTGGCCAGCATCCCTGGCTCGGTACTGCCGCAGCAGGGCATCGACCCTGCGGCGGTCAGCAAGTACTACGCGGCGCACCCGGCACTCGCCCCGTTCCTGGCCAGGCTGTCCGGCTTCGACGTGTTCGGCGCGCCCTGGTTCGCGGCCATCTACCTGCTGCTGTTCACCTCGCTGGCCGGGTGCGTGCTGCCGCGGACATTCCGGCTGGCCAGGTCGGTCCAGGCAGCCGCCGCCGAAGGCACCACGCCACCTCGGCAGGCTGCCGCAGGCCGCGGGTTTCGTCACGTCGTCGGACGCCGGACGCCGCGCTCGAGTCGGTCGCCGCCCTGCTGCGGCGGCGGCGGTTCAGGGTGCGGACCGGCGACGGCTGGGTCGCCGCGGAGAAGGGATACCTGCACGAGGTCGGCAACCTGCTCTTCCACGTCGCGCTGCTCGGGCTGCTGGTCTCGGTCGCGCTCGGCGGTCTGTTCGGATACAAGGGGAACAAGCTGCTGGTAGAGGGCGACACCTTCGCCAACACGCCCGTCGGGCTCGACGTCTTCCATCCAGGGCGGCTGGTCATCGGCCGGTGACCTGCAGCCGTTCAGCATCACGCTGCGCAAGTTCACTGCCAGCTACATCACCTCGGGGGCGCAGCGCGGCCAGCCGTCCTGGTTCGCCGCCTCGCTCAGGTACAACTCGAGTTACGGCGGACCTGAGCACAGCTACGACCTGCGGGTCAATCACCCGCTGATCGTCGACGGCGTGCAGGTGTTCCTGATCGGCCACGGCTACGCGCCGGTGTTCAAGGTGACCGACGGCTCAGGGCGCGGTCCAGTTCGACCAGGCCGTGCCGTTCATCCCGGTGGAGCAGTCCGGGCTGACCTCGGCCGGGGTGATCAAGGTCCCCGACGCGCAGCCGCGCCAACTCGGCTTCGCCGGTGTCTTCCTGCCCACCGAGATCGACGTCGGCGGCAGGCTCGCCTCGGCGTTCCCCGCGCCGGACTACCCGAGGGTCAGCCTGGTCTCCTACGCCGGCAACCTCGGCCTGAACTCGGGCCAGCCGCAGTCGGTCTACAGCCTCGACACTAGCCAGATGCGGCGGCTGGCCGTCAGCCCTCGGCCGCTGGCGCCCGGGCAGTCGATCAAGCTTGCCGCACGGGCTCGGCAAGCTGACCTTCACCGGCTACCGGCAGTGGGCGAGCCTGGCGATCACCTACGATCCCGGGCAGCTGCCCGCGCTGGTGTCCGCGCTGACGGCGCTGGCCGGCCTGATCCTGTCGTTCCTCGTGCGGCGCAGGCGGGTCTTCGTCCGGGCGGCGCCGCCAGCAGAGCAATGCGGGCGCAACGGTCGTCGAGGTCGGTGGCCTGACGAGGTCGGACGCGGCGGGCGGATTCGAGACCGAGTTCGCCGAGCTGGCGAGCGAGATCATGCAGCAGGTCCGCGGTACCGCCGCGACTGCGATCAGCCCCGGCGGCGGCGCGGTGCCGGCGGCCGGGTCAAAGGGAGAGTGAGCTGCGGTGCCGAATACTGGACTGGCCCAGGTCAGCAACGTCGCGCTGGTGCTGGCGATCGTGGCATACGCGGTGGCGATGCTGGCCTACGCATGCGACTTCGCCTTCGGCAAGCGGCCAGCCGGCCGAGGCGGCCTCGGCCCTGGCGCGGCCGCGACTGGTCGGCGCGCGACGTGATGGCAGGGGCCGCGGGCGGTGCCGATCTGGCCGGGCACGCGTTCCCCGCCGACCCGGCAGACCCAGCCGAGCTGGCCGACCTCAGCGGATCGGGCGCCGCGGCGGCACAGTCCGGCGGCTCCTGGCCAGGTGGTGACCAGGCCGACGGCGCGGCGTTCGGAGGGCTGCCTGCGCCGGTCGCGACCGTCAGGCAGTCGCCTTGGCCGGCAGGGCTGTGGCTGCGCGGCGCCTTCCTGCTGACCTGCGCCGGGCTGGCGCTGCACATCATCGCGGTCGCGACCAGGGGACTGTCCGAGCACCGCGTGCCCTGGGGCAACATGTACGAGTTCATCGCCGCGATCACCTGCGCGGCCGTGCTCGTACTGCGTCGCTCGGCGCGGTCCGGTTCCGCGCCTACTACCTCGGCCTGTTCGTGCTGCTGCCGGTCGTGCTCGCGCTGGCCGTCGACGTGGTGGTCGATCTACACCCCGGCCGGCCAGCTGGTGCCCGCGCTTCAGTCGTACTGGATCGCCATCCACGTCACCGCCATGATCATCGCGATCGGCATATACCTGTTCGGCGCGGTCGTCACCGTGCTGTACCTGCTGGTTGTCCAGGCATCGAGCGGCGGGTCGGCGGCAGGTCAGCCGTCGGCTGCCGGCGGGCATCATGGACCGGCTGCCCGGCGCGGAGGTGCTCGACCGGCTGGCCTACCGCGCGATCCTGTTCGCGTTCCCCGCCTGGACGTTCGCGGTGATCGCCGGGGCGATCTGGGCGGATCACGCCTGGGGCAGGTACTGGGGCTGGGACCCGAAGGAGACCTGGTCGTTCATCACCTGGCTGGTCTACGCGGCGTTCCTGCACGCGCGGGCTACGGCGGGCTGGCGCGGACGGCGGGCGGCGTTCATCCAGCTGTTCGGCTTCGCCTGCCTGATGTTCAACCTCGTCGGCGTGAACCTGTGGATCACCGGCCTGCACTCCTACGCGGGCATGGGCTGACCGACCCGGCTGTCAGGCGCCGTCTCGCCACTCGCGGATCCTGCGGTCGAGTTCCAGCAGGAAGTCCGGGTTGTCGTCGGGAGCGACGAAGCGCACCTGAGCCATCGCGGCCTGCGTGAGCGCCTGGCGCCTGCCGAACGGGTTGTCCGGGCTGCTGACCCGCGCGGACGGGTGCCGTCGCCTGGCCGGACCCTGGCACCCAGCTGCCGGTCATGTCATCCCAGAGCCGGTGCATCCGGACATCCCGTGCGTCCGACCAGCAGCCAGGCCGCGGCGCCGAAGACCCAGAAGGCGATGACGACGATCAGCCAGATCTGCTTGGACGGAAGGTCGAAGTGGTGCTTCGGCGTCATCGCGATGTCGATCACGCACGGCACGACCAAACCCACAGTTAGCAGGGCAAAGGCGACGCTAAGGAGCAACATGGACGCAGCCTAGCCGCTTCTCGGCGTAGACGTTACCTGATCGCGCTGGATTCGCCCGCTAATCCATGACAGTCTCCGGCTCGGCCGGGTTCATGCTGGATACTGATGTCAGGCCGAGCGCGGTCGTCAGCCTGACGCCTGGTGCCGGCCTCCGGGAGCGACAGCTATGCGGCGGTTACTGGATCTATGGCGCCTGAGGCGTCCGCGCCGCCGGCCGCGATCCCAGGCAGGGCCATCCTTCCGGCCGCTGACCAGGGCACGGACGGCAGCCCGCGTGCGCACAGCGTCCGCCGCCGGTGTCGGCGCGTCGGCTCAGAGCCGGGGAGTACGGCGCCGGCAGGCCCAAGGCCGTGGTACCCAAAGCCCTCGTATCCAGGGCCGCGAGGTGCAGGGCTGGGGAGTACCGGGCCAGGGAAAACAGGGCGGACGGTCGGCTGGCCACGCCCAGCCGGGAGGTCACCGGCGGGGCGCCGCGGCGCCGGCGCCGGGCACGACAGGCGGCCCGGCTCCCGGCCCGCTCGGTCCGCCCGGAGCCTTCGATCCGTCCGGTGGCCCGCTCGGTCCGCCCGCTGCCTTTGGCTCACCCGCTGGCCAGTTTGGTCCGCCCGGAGGCTTCGGTCCGCCCACTCCGCCAGATCCCCCCGCTGCACTCTGGCCGCCGCCTCAGGCCAGTCCGGCCAGGCATGCGCGTCCGGCGCCGGCCGCGCAGGCGCGAGCGAGGCTGGCCGGAGGAACCGCGGGCGCCCGGGCGGCCATCCGTCCCGCGCCGAGTGCCCCGGCTGCCGAGACGGCCAGGGCCAGGCGCAGTCCCGCCAGCCGCGGCCAGATCGGCGGCGGCGGCCAGGGCAGCGGTTAGGGCAGCCGCCTCGGCTGCGCAGGCGAGCGCCGTGGCGGCCGTGCCCTGGTACGAGCGGGCACAGCGGAGCGCAGTCCGCGCCTGGTCACCGGCACTGCGGTCACCTCGAGCGGATCCTGCACCGGCAGTGGCAGGCGGGCGAGCTGCCGCCGCCGCAGATCGTGCTGGCCATCGACCGGCTGGCCGAACTGCCGCAGCTGATCAAGGAGCGGCTGGTGGCCGGGCTGGACGCGATCTACGTCGGCCCTGGCGGCGTGCCCGACCTCGACGACATGGGCGGCCTGAGCGGCATGCCGCTGCCGTCAGGCCGGGCGACCTGGGACGCGTGTGCCGGCGCGTACGGCGAGCGCAAGGTCATCGTCGGCTCCCGGCCGTCGCCGACGCCCGACGTGATGTGCCACGAGATCGGCCATGCGCTCGATGACATCGACGGCAAGGACGAGCCTGGCAGTCGGACTCGGCCGAGTTCAGCAGCTGTACGGCCAGTGCATGCCATGGATGACCAGCGATTTCCACCGGCAGCCAGGTCACCTGGGCCGGCGGGAGTTCTTCGCGGACGCGTTCGCCGCGATCGCGTCGAGCCAGCGGCCAGCGCTGGTCGAGATGGTCGGCGGCAATACGCGCGTGGCACTGGACGTCATGCTCTATTTCAACGTGCGCTACGGCATCTAGAGGTGGTGCGACCATGTATGTGATCCGGCTGCCGAACGGCAACCTGCTGGTCCCCGAGTCGGCGACAGCGCAGGACGGCCGGCTCGTCAGCGACGCGTACGTGGAGATCGGCCCGGACGACGAGGACTACGAGAAATTCGCGGCCGGCGCGCTGACCCAGGAAGAGATGGACGAGCGCGCGCGAACGCTGGCGCGAAGGCGACGAGCCGCTGCGCCGCCAGTTCCTCGACTTCCTCGCGCAGGGGCGGGCAGTAATGCACGGCGCTGGCCTGACACCGATCGGCAGCGAGGCAGCGGCAGCCGTAAATTGGCATCGGATGCTGCGCGTTGTCGATTAGCGCGTCAGCCGTCCGTCGGATATTACAGCGGGCCACGCAGGTCCGCGAACGGCCTGGCGAGCTGCCAGCCGCCAGCCGGAATGTCGCTCACGACACCACAGGAGACTGACATGAGCAAGTACATCTACCTCTACCGCGGCCCGGCCACGCCGATGTCAGGACTTCACGCCGGAGCAGCCCGCCGAGCAGATGGAGGCCTGGGGTCAGTGGATCGGCAGGCTCGGCACGTCGCTGGCCGACGTCGGGCACCCCGTTCGGGGCGCGGACGGCACTGGCCGACGACGGCACCAGCCCTGCCCCTGGTGACCTCAACGGGTACTCGATCGTCGAGGCTGACAGCCTGGACGCGGCTAAGGCCCTCGCGGACAAGCACCCCTTCCTGACTGAGGGGAAGGGCCGCTTTAGCGTCGAAGTCTTCGAGCTGGTCCCGATGTAGGCAATCGCGCCTGCGAGACCTGAATAGCTCGGCTTCGGAGCGGCCGGCATTACCCGGCCGGCTCCGAAGCCTGCTAGCTTCGTGGTCCGGCTCTGGGCCTGTCGCCGACCTGTAACACCGGAAGTGCATCGGCGCGGGCGCCCTCCGATGGTCAGATCCGATCGAACCGCACCGCATGGCCTCAGCTGACCTGGTCAGCGTTCGGTGCGGGGTCAGCGTCGATGCCGAGCAGTGCCCGGATCTCGACTTCCCGGTAACGCCGGTGGCCGCCCGGAGTCCTGATGCTGCTGATCCGGCCCGATGCTGCCCAGCGCGTGACAGTCTTGGGATCAACGCGGAAGAGGGCTGCGACCTCTCCGGGAGTAAGCAGGCGATCACTTTGCCCGTCCATTTTGGTGACTCCTTGCTCGCCTAGACCCCCCTCGCTCAATCTTTATCTTAATAACTAAAGATCACTATTCTCCTCAGATTCCGTAAAAATTTTGTTCACAACCCTGTCGTAATGCTTTGACCGACACCTGTCGATGACTGCGCGAACACGTAGGGTAGATGTGTGTCTCACCTTGTGTCGGTAACTGAAATCCAGATAGCTGCCGATCGGTTGCGCGGCGTAGCCGTTCATACGCCGCTCGTCCCGTTCGCGGGGGTCGACCCGCCGCTGTTGATCAAGGCGGAGTCGCTGCAGCCCACCGGCGCCTTCAAGCTGCGCGGCGCCTACTCAGCGATCAGCGCACTGCCACCCGAACAGCGCAGCAGGGGAGTGGTCGCCCACTCTAGCGGCAATCATGCGCATGCCGTCGCATATGCCGCGGCGCTGCTCGGAGTGTCGGCGACCGTCGTGGTCCCGTCTAATGCACCCGAGGTCAAGGTCGAGGCGGCCAGCGTTCGCAGGGCGCGAGCATCGTCGATCTGCGAGCCAGGGCCTGGCCGAACGAATGGCTGTCGTCGACGGAACTCGTCGTCCGCATGGTTACACAGAGATACCGCCCTTTGACCACAGAGAAGTCATCGCAGGTCAGGGAACGGTCGGCCTGGAGATTGCTGCCGATTGCCCCGACGTCGACTTGGTGGTCTGCCCGGTCGGCGGCGGCGGCCTGATCTCCGGGGTGGCGGCTGCCATTACGGCGGCCATGCCCGAACGCCCGGGTCGTCGGGCGTCGAGCCCGAACTCGCCGCCGATGCCAGGGACTCGCTGCGTCAGGGCCACCGGGTCGCCTGGAGCCCCGAGCAGACCCAGCGCACGATCGCGGACGCGCTGCGCGTGGACCAGGTCGGCGAACTGCCGATGCTGCACCTGCAGGCTCAGGTGCACGACATCATCACGGTCACCGACGACGAGATCCGCGCGGCCATGCGGCTGCTCGCCACCGGTGCCCGGCTGGTCGCCGAGCCGGGCGGCGCGGTGGCCGTCGCCGCCTGCCTGTTCCGGGCCGGCGAGCTGCCTGCCGCGCAGCAGGCGGGTGGCGATCCTGTCGGGCGGCAACGTCGATCCCGTGCTGCTGGCCGAGCGTCCTTGCGCTGCGGGCGATGGCGCGGCCGCAGCAGGCGGCGTGGGTCAGCGCGCGGAGGCCAGCGGCTAGGCTGAGAGCTGTTATGCGCGCGACGTTGTCCTACACGGTGCTGCGGCTCGGCCTGTTCGTGGTCGTGTTCTTGCTGCTGTACCTGGCTGGTGCCCGCAGCGTGCTGCTGCTGGCCGGCGCGATCCTGATCAGCGGCCTGATCAGCTACTTCGCTGCTCAACGCGCAGCGCTCAGCGATGTCGGGCGTCGATCAGCAAGCGGCTCGACCGATTTCCGCGAGCGGCTCGACGCGGGCACCCGCGTCGGAAGATCAGACTGAGCCCCGGACTGGGGAAGCTCGGCCGTGATTAGCCGGGCTCGCCGCCAGCCAGCCGCCGCTGGTCAGCATCGCCATGATCTTCTCGGTCGCCTGCTCGCGGCTGATCACTGAGGTGTCGAGCACCAGCACCGCGTCGGTCGGTTCCTCGTACGGGTCGGACACGCCCGTGAACTGCTTGATCAGCCCTGCCCTCGCCTTGGCGTACAGGCCCTTGCGGTCCCGCTGCTCGCATACCTCGACCGGCGTCGCGACGTGGATCAGCAGGAAGTCGCCCACCTCGGAGACCATCTGCCTGACCTGTTCCCTGGCGGCCGCGAACGGCGCGATCGGCGCGCAGATCGCGATGCCGCCGTGCTTGGCGATCTCGGCGGCGACGTAGCCGATCCTGGCGATGTTGAGGTCGCGGTCCGCGCGCGAGAACGTCAGGCCGGCCGAGAGCAGCGAGCGGACCAGGTCGCCGTCGAGCAGCGAAACCCGGCGGTCGCCGCGCTCGGCGAGCAGGTCGCGCAGGTCCCTGGCGATCGTCGACTTGCCCGACCCGGACAGGCCGGTCAGGAACAGCACGAAGCCGCGCTCGCGACCTCGGCGGCCTGCGCGTGCCTGAGCTCGGCGGCGACCGCACTCGGACGCGAACCAGGACGGGATCTGCGTGCCAGCGTCGAGCATGTCGGCGAGCTGGTCGGCGGTCAGGTCCTCGATCTCGGTGCCCGGCTCGATCAGCGACAGCGGCCGCCAGACCTCGGCCCGCGGGTCGTAGGCCCAGTCGCCGGCCGGCAGCACGGGGATCGGCGCGGCGGGCAGGCATCGCGCGAGCCGCCCTCGTCGGCCGCGGCACCGGCACCGGCCGCGGCACCGGCCGCGGCACCGGCACGGCACCGGCCGGCGCCAGCCGTCGGCCATCAGGTGGGTCGCGCCGTAGGCGGCGGCGATGATCGCGATCGCGGCGAGCTCGCGCTCGCCGGCTCGGCGTGCCCTGGGCGCGCGTGCTCGGCGTAGCGGGACGGGAATCACCAGCGTGCCCGGCGGCAGGCTCCTCGCGGCCGCGAGCACGGCCCGGATCAGCGACTCCGGCTGCCTGACCACCTCGGCGGGCCCGGCGACCAGCGGCAGCAGCAGCAGCCGCGCCTTGAGCTGCCCGGCCAGATGCTTGAGCTGGCCGACCTGCCGCCCGCTGATCGGCGCCCTGGTCGCGAACGCGAGCACTGGCCCGCCGCCGAATTCGGTCCTGGCCTGCTCTGGCGAGATCATCAGCCGCCGGAACGACCCGTGCTCGGGGGCACGGTTGCGCGCGTCACCGGTCCGGCCAGCATGACCTGCTCTCCGACGCGGTCGCAGCGGGCTCGCGCTCGGTGATGGTCAGGACCGCCAGCGGCGTGCCCTCCGGGTCGGCGAGCAGCACCCGCTCCGCGTCGGCGGGCGACGGCGTCGGCGGCGACCTCGAGCGTGACGGGGACCGGCCACGGCGTGCCGTCGGCGAGCGTCGCCGACTCCTCGACCGCGGCCACGTCTGCCAGCGGTCATGAAGCCGCGCAGCGGCGCGAACGCGCCGGACAGGATCAGCTCAAGGTCGCCGAGCTGGCGCGCGTCGAGCGTCAGCGAAGCAAGCGAGGCATGAGTCGCCAACCGGCTCGGACCTGCGCCTGCGCAGTCACTGCGTCCTCCGTTCGCCGCCGGTCCGGCAGCATGCCCGAGGTTACCCGCGCCGGTCGTGCGTGGTCACGCGAGTGCCCGCACCGAATCGCGCCAGGAAACCGCCGTCACTTCCGGCGACAGGCCGCCGGCGCAGCCGCCTCCGGGCCAAGTAAACTGTCTGTAGAACCCGCGTTCGAACCTGAACGCGGGCCAGTCGTGCTGCCCGCAGTCGTGCTGCCCGCGGTGCCCTGCCCCATGGCTGGGCCCGCAGTCGGCAGCGCAGAAACCTAGCGCAGAGGAAGAGATGAGCCTCACTGGCCTGCTCGCGCCACCGTCGCAGAGGACCCGCAGCTCCGACCGCACTCGCCTACGTCAGTCAGCCGGGCGCAGGCGACGCCGACCTGGTCGCGCCGCCCGCCCTGCGCCCCGTCCTCGTCGCCGCGCTCGCCGCCATGAGCGGCGCCGACGCCACCGCCGGCCAGTGACGCCGAGCGCCGCCGGCCAGGGCGGCGCCGTCGACGCCGCCAGCGACGCCCGCCAGGGCGGCCGGTTCGTGCTGGCCATCACCGCGACCGCGCGCGAGGCGGAGGACCTGACCAGCGCGCTGGCCTCGCTGCTGCCCGACCCGCACGCCGCCGAGTACTTCCCGGCCTGGGAGACGCTGCCGCACGAGCGGCTCTCGCCGCGGTCGGACACCTCCGGCCGGCGGCTGGCGGTGCTGCGCCGCCTGGTCAGGCCCGACCACGGCGACCCGAGGTCAGGCCCGCTTCAGCGTCGTCGCCACGCCGATCCGCAGCGTCCTGCAGCCGCTCGTCGGCGGGCTCGGCCAGCTCGAGCCGGTCCGGCTGGACCAGGGCAAGCAGGCCGAACTCGACGACGTGGTCGCCAGGCTGGTCGAGATCGGCTACGCCAGGGTCGACCTCGTCACCAACCGCGGCGAGATCGCGGTCCGCGGCGGCATACTCGACGTGTTCCCGCCGACGGAAGAGCACCCGCTGCGGGTCGAGTTCTTCGGCTCGGAGATCGAGGAGATCAGGCCGTTCCGGGCGGCCGACCAGCGCTCGCTGGGCACGATCGGCCGACTCGCTGTGGGCGCCGCCGTGCCGCGAGCTGTTGCTCACCCCGGCCGTCCGGCACCGGGCCAAGCAGCTCGCCAGCGAGTACCCGGGCCTCGGCGACGTGCTCGGCAAGATGGCGGACGGGATCACGGTCGAGGGCATGGAGGCGTTCGCGCCGCTGCTCGCCGACCGGATGGAGCTGCTGTTCGACTCGCTCCCGCCAGGCGCGATGGTGGTCGCCTGCGACCCGGAGCGGATCAGGACCCGCGCCGCCGATCTGGTGCGGACCAGCCAGGAATTCCTCGAGGCCTCGTGGATCAACGCGGCGCGCGGGCGCCGAGGTCCCGATCGACCTGGGCGGGGCGGCGTTCCGGCCGATCACCGAGGTCCGCGCGGCGGCGGTCTGCCCTGGGCATCGGGTGGTGGACGATCACGCCGTTCGGCACAGAAGATCCTTCGGGATCAACCACTCCAGCCACGACTGATCGCCGGCGCAGCCGGGTGCCGGCCGGACGGAACGGCCGTGGAACGACGCCGGCCGGGCCACCCCGAGAGCGAGTGCCGCCGGGGCCGAGACGGGCGTGCCCGCCCCCGCGGCCGCCCACGACGGCGCCAGCTGGTCAGACGAGGCCGACGGGCGCGAGTCGTTCCGTATGACGGCTACCCCGGCGACTGCGTATCACGGCGACACCACCGCGGGTCATCGGCGACGTGCGCAACTGGCTGGCCGACGGATGGCGGGTCGCGCTGGTGACCGAGGGCCACGGGCCTGCCCAGCGGCTGGCCGAGCTGCTGCGCGGCGAGAACCTCGGCGCCAGGGCCGGCGATCTGGACGACCCGCCGGAGCCCGGCGTCGCCGATCGTCGCGACCGGCCTGCTCGACGCCGGTTTCAGTCTGGCCGCAGATCAAGCTGGCCGTGCTCTGCGAGGACGACATCTCCGGGCAGCGGACCGGCGGCAGGGACCGCAGCCGGATGCCGAGCCGGCGGCGCGGCGGCATCGACCCGCTCCAGCTCACGCCAGGCGACTACGTCGTGCACAGTCAGCACGGCGTCGGCCGGTACCTGGAGATGACCAGCAGGACGATCCAGGGCGCGACCCGCGAGTACCTGGTGATCGAGTACGCGCCGAGCAAGCGCGGCCAGCCGCCCGACCGGCTGTACCTGCCGACCGACCAGCTGGACGAGGTGACCAGGTACTCAGGCGGCGAGGCGCCGAGCCTGCACCGGCTCGGCGGCGCGGACTGGGCCAAGACCAAGGGCCGGGCGCGCAAGGCGGTGCGCGAGATCGCCGCCCAGCTGATCAGGCTGTACTCGGCCAGGGTGGCCTCGCCCGGGCACGCGTTCGGCCAGGACTCGCCGTGGCAGCGCGAGCTCGAGGACGCGTTCCCCTACGTCGAGACGCCCGACCAGCTCGCCGCGATCGACGAGATCAAGCGCGACATGGAGAAGGCGATCCCGATGGACCGGCTGATCTGCGGCGACGTCGGCTACGGCAAGACCGAGCTCGCGGTGCGGGCGGCGTTCAAGGCGGTGCAGGACGGCAAGCAGGTCGCCGTGCTCGTGCCGACGACGCTGCTGGTGCAGCAGCACATGCAGACGTTCGGCGAGCGGTACGGGCCGTTCCCCGTCGTAGCTGCGGGCGCTGTCACGGTTCCAGTCCGACGCCGAGGTCGCGGCGACGCTGGCGGGCATGGCGGACGGGACCGTCGACGTGGTGATCGGCACCCACCGGCTGCTCTCGCCGGAGACCAGGTTCAAGAACCTCGGGCTGATCATCATCGACGAGGAGCAGCGGTTCGGGGTGGAGCACAAGGAGTACCTGAAGGCGATGCGCACCCAGGTCGACGTGCTCTCGATGTCCGCGACGCCGATCCCGAGGACGCTCGAGATGGGCGTCGCCGGGATCAGGGAGATGTCCACGATCCTGACGCCGCCCGAGGAGCGGCACCCGGTGCTGACCTTCGTCGGGCCCTACGACGAGAAGCAGATCGCCGCGGCGATCCGCCGCGAGCTGCTCCGCGACGGCCAGACCTTCTTCGTGCACAACAGGGTCGCCTCGATCGGCCGGGTCGCCGCCCGGGTGTCCGAGCTCGTTCCCGAGGCCAGGGTCGCGGTCGCGCACGGCCAGATGAACGAGCACACGCTCGAGAAGATCATGGTCGACTTCTGGGACAAGAAGTTCGACGTGCTGGTCTGCACCACGATCGTCGAGTCCGGGCCTGGACATCCCGAACGCGAACACGCTGGTCGTGGACCGCGCAGACGCCTACGGCCTGTCCCAGCTCCATCAGCTGCGCGGCCGGGTCGGCCGCAGCAGGGAACGGGGTTACGCGTACTTCCTGTTCCCGCCGGAGAAGCCGCTGACCGAGACAGCGCACGAGCGCCTGGCGACGGTCGCGCAGCACACCGAGATCGGCGCCGGGATGTTCGTCGCCATGAAGGACCTGGAGATCCGGGGTGCGGGCAACCTGCTCGGCGGCGAGCAGTCCGGGCACATCGCCGGGGTCGGGTTCGACCTGTACGTGCGGATGATCGGCGAGGCGGTCACGCGAGATGAAGGGCGACGGTCCCGCCGAGCGCGCCGAGGTCAGGGTCGAGCTGCCGGTCGACGCGCACATACCGCACGACTACGTGGCCGGCGAGCGGCTGCGGCTTGAGGCGTACACCTCGATCGCGGCGATCAACTCCGACGCCGACATCGCCGCCGTGACCGAGGAACTGACCGACCGGTACGGCACCGCCGCCGCGGCGCCGTGCTCAACCTGCTCAGGTGGCCAGGCTGCGGGCCAGGGCGCGGCGCGCCGGGCTGACCGACATCACCCAGCAGGGCAATCACATCAGGTTCGCTCCGGTCGAGCTGCCCGAGTCGCGCGAGGTCAGGGTGCAGCGGCTGTACCCGCGGACCCTGCTCAAGCCGACGGTGCGTACCATGCTCGTACCGGTGCCGAAGGCTGGCAGCCGGCCAGGCTCGCGCGGCCGGTGCGGCGGCGGTCCGCGCCAGCGCCGGGGCGGTGACCCCGATCGGAGCCCCGTCGCTGCGCGACAGCCGAGCTGCTGACATGGTGCGAGGAGCTGATCGAGGCGATCTTCGGCGAGCAGCTGGCCGGCCACGGACGGCAGCCAGCGGCCGGTGGCAGCTAGGCGGCCGGTGGCGTAGCGGCGGCCGGTCGGCCTAGGCGGCAGGCGTTGCGAAGGAGAGGCGTGGTGCGGGCGATCAGCAGACAGCGAACTGCCGACGAGATTGGCGGCTGCGCCGCGGCCGCGGCGGCCGGGATGCCTGATCCTGGCCGGGTGCGGGCAGGCGCGGCTCGGCGCGGCGGCGCTGTACACCGATCAGCGGATCTCGAGCGCGAATCTCGCCGACCAGGTGAAGAACCTGACCGCCGGGTACCAGGCGGACAAGTCCAAGCTCCAGATCCAGTACACCCAGGCCGACATTCCGCGACAGGTGCTCAGCTGGATGCTGCGGTTCGCGACAGCCGAGAGATCGCCAAGCGCGCCGGGATCACGGTCACTCCCGCCCAGGCCCAGCAGCAGGCGAACGCGGAGAAGGCCAGGGCGGCGCAGTCCGGTGACACGCTCGTCCGAGGCCGCGGTGACTCAACGGGCTGCCGCCAGACCTGGTTCCGAACTGGGCCGGTGGATCGCGATCCAGCTCAAGCTGCAGGACAAGCTCGACAACGGCGTCGCGCCCACGACGACTGCGGCGCAGCAGGCGCTGCGTGCTCAAGGTCAACCACGTGCAGTGCCTGGCCGCCAAGGCCATGCACATCAAGGTCAACCCGCAGTACGGTGCCTACGATTACGGCCAGTTCGCGGTCGTGCCGGCGCCAAGCACGCTGTCCGCGGCTCCGGCGAGCAGGCCAAGCCAGCCAGCGCGCCGCAGCTGACCCCGAAGTGCTGACCCCGCCCGGGTTGCTCCGCGCCCCGGCCCGTCCGCCCCGGCGCCTCCGCGCCCCGGCCCGTCCGGCGCAGCGCCTCCGCGCCCCGGCCCGTCCGGCCCGCCCCGGCCTGGACTTCATGATCACGGTGGGCTTCTCTCGCATGGCGGGGGAAACCACCCGTGATCATGAAGTCGAGAGACGATCATGAGCCTCGGGCGCGACGGGCGGCGGGGTACCGAGCCTGGCAGTGCGCTGCTCGAGCTCGTCGCGGTGATGGACAGGCTCAGGACCGAGTGCCCGTGGGACGCCAGGCAGACGCACGAGTCGCTGGCGCCGTATCTGCTCGAGGAGACCTACGAGGCGCTCGAGGCGATCGAGCGGCATGACCTGGCTGAGCTTCGCGGCGAGCTAGGCGACGTGCTGCTGCAGGTGCTGTTCCACTCCCGCGATCGCGGCGGAGCGGACCGACGGGACCGGGTTCACCATCGACGACGTGGCGAAGGAGATCGCCGCAAGCTGGTGCGCCGGCATCCGCATGTGTTCGCTGACGTGAGCGTCTCCGGGCGCCGACGAGGTCAAGAGAACTGGGAGACGATCAAGGCGGAGGAGCGGGCCGCCGCGGGCGGCGGCCCGTCCTCGGCGCTCGACGGCGTGCCGATGGGCCAGCCGGCGCTGTCGCTGGCCGCCCAACTACAGCGCAGGGCGCAGTCTGCCGGCGCGCCGCCTGGCCTCGCTGACCTGGCTGTCAAGCCGGGATCCGCCGTTGACGCGGGATCCGCGGACGAGTCGGGATCCGTTCTGGAGCCGGGATCCGCGGACGAGTCGGGATCCGAGCCCGTCGGGCCGATCGGGGCGGAGCTCTTCGCGCTGGTGGCGAGGGCGCGGGCGGCCGGGGTCGACCCCGAGCTTGAGCTCAGGCGCGCCGCGCGGGTCTTCCGTGAGCGGTTCACGGGCTGGGAGCGGGCGTGCTGCTGGCGGCTGAGCCGGCACGGCGTGCCGAACGATGACCGATTCGCGCGCTCGGTTAGGCTCCGACGGAGAAGCAACGACGCCGTGCGGGAGTTCTCCTTTGTCGTCCATCGAAGCCATCCACGCCAGGCAGATTCTGGACTCGCGGGGCAACCCGACCGTCGAGGTCGAGGTCGTGCTCGACGACGGCACGCACAGCAGGGCTGCGGTGCCGAGCGGCGCGTCGACGGGGGCGTTCGAGGCCGTCGAGCTCAGGGACGGCGGCCAGGAGTACGGCGGCAAGGGCGTCGAGCATGCGGTCAACGCCGTCATCGACGAGATCCAGCCCGAGCTGCTCGGCCAGGACGCCGACGAGCAGCGGCTGATCGACTTCGCGATGATCGACCTGGACGGCACGCCGGACAAGTCCAGGCTGGGCGCCAACGCGATACTCGGGGTCAGCCTGGCGGCGGCGCGGGCCGCGGCCGAGTCGGCCCAGCTGCCGCTGTTCCGCTACCTCGGCGGCCCGAACGCGCACGTTCTGCCGGTGCCGATGATGAACATTCTTAACGGCGGCGCGCACGCGGACACCAACGTCGACATCCAGGAGTTCATGATCGCCCCGATCGGCGCGAGCACGTTCTCCGAGGCCGTCCGGTGGGGTGCCGAGACCTACCACAGCCTGAAGTCGGTGCTCAAGAAGCACGGCCTGAACACGGGCGTGGGCGACGAGGGCGGGTTCGCGCCGGACCTCGAGCACAACCAGGCCGCGCTCGACCTGCTGATCGAGGCGATCGGGCAGGCCGGGTTCGCGCCCTGGCCGCGATGTCGGCGATCGCGATCGACGCGGCCGCCTCGGAGTTCTACGGCGAGGGCGGCTACACCTTCGAGGGCAAGACGAAGACCGCGGCCGAGATGGCCGGCATCTACGCGGCGCTGGCTGGACGCCTATCCGATCGTCTCGCTCGAGGACCCGCTGGCCGAGGACGACTGGCAGGGCTGGCAGGAGCTGACCGGCCAGATCGGTGACCGGGTGCAGATCGTCGGCGACGATCTCTTCGTGACCAACCCGGAGCGGATCAAGCGCGGGATCGCCGAGCGCTCGGCCAACGCGCTGCTGGTGAAGGTCAACCAGATCGGAACGCTGACCGAGACGTTGAGCGCGGTGGAACTCGCGCACCGCGGCGGCTGGCGTGCAGCTCAGCCACCGGTCGGGCGAGACCGAGGACACCACCATCGCCGACATCGCGGTGGCGATCAACTGCGGCCAGATGAAGACCGGCGCGCCCGCCAGGTCCGAGCGGGTGGCGAAGTACAACCAGCTGCTGCGGATCGAGGAGCGGCTCGACGACGCGGCGGCCTATGCGGGCCACGCCGCGTTCCCGCGGTTCGCGGCAGCCGGCCGGTGACCGAGCGCGGCCGGGCGGCTGCGCCGCGCGGCCGGGCTAAGCTCCCGGCCGCACTTCACCGGCCGGGCGGCGATCCTCGCCGTGGTGCTCTGCGCGATCGCGCTGAGCCTGGCCTACCCGGTCCGCGAGTACATCGCGCAGCGCAGGCAGATCGACCAGCTGCAGGCCCAGCGCAACCAGATTGACGCTGCAGCTGAAGAAGCTGGAACAGCAGCAGCCAAAGGCTGCACGACCCGGCCTACATCGAGCAGCTCGCACGCGACCGGCTGCACATGTGCCTGCCGACGCAGAAGTGCTACGAGATCATCGAGCCCGGTGCGCGGAGAGCGCGAAGAGCACCGCGGCACGCCGGACGCGGTGCCGTGGTACGCGCGGCTATGGTCCTCGGTCCAGCAGGCGAACGATCCGAATCCAGGCCGTGCCGGGGGAGCGGCCGGGCGGAACGCCGCTCGCCGGCCGGGCAGAGCGCGGCACGGGTGAGCCTGGACGCCGCCGACCTGGCTGCCGTCTCGCGGCAGCTCGGCAGGCCACCGCGCGGCGCTCGGGCCGTGGCGCACCGTTGCCCGTGCGGCCTGCCTGACGTCATCGAGACGGCGCCGAGGCTGCCTGACGGCACGCCGTTCCCGACCCTGTACTACCTGACCTGCGTCCGCGCCTGTGCCGCGGCGAGCAGGCTGGAGGCTGGCGGCCTGATGCGCGAGATGACGGCCCGCCTGCGGGCCGATCCGGGCTGCGGGACTGCGTACCTGGCGGCGCACCGGGACTACGCGGCTAGGCGCGCCCAGGCGGCGGCGGAGGCGGGGGTGCCGCCGTTGCCGCCAGGTGCGGCGACCGCGGGCGGCATGCCGGACCGGGTCAAGTGCCTGCACGCACTGGCGGCGCAGGAACTTGCCGTGCCTGGCTCCAACCCGCTCGGCCGGGAGGCACTGGCGGCCATGGCAGAGTGGTGGGCAGCCGGGCCCTGCGTGGAGGTGCCCGCGGACGCGATAGCGGAGGAACTGATGGCGTCGGCTGGCAGGCAGCGGGTCGCTGCGATCGACTGCGGAACGAACTCGCTGCGGCTGCTGATCGCCGACATCGACCCGGCCAGCGCCGAACTCACCGACGTGCAGCGCCGGATGGAGATCGTCAGGCTGGGCCAGGGCGTCGACGCGACAGGAAGGCTGGCGCCCGATGCACTGGCCAGGACCTTCGCGATGCTCGAGCAGTACGCGCGGGCGATCGCCGACTCGGGGGCGGTGGCCGTCAGGCTGGTCGCGACGAGCGCGACCAGGGACGCCTCGAACGCGGCCGAGTTCGCCGCTGGAGTCCGGCGGATACTCGGCGTAGACCCCGAGGTGATCAGCGGCGCGGACGAGGCCTTTCTGTCGTTCTCCGGCGCTACCGCCGAGCTTGGCGGTGGCGCCGGGCCGGGCGAGCACGGCCGCGCCAGGCAACCAGAGCCGCCGTTCCTTGTCGTCGACATCGGCGGCGGATCCACCGAATTCGTGTTCGGCGGCGAGGACGCCCGCTCGGCCAGCGGGCTGTCCGCGATCTCGGTCAACATCGGGTGCGTGCGGCTGACCGAGCGGCATCTGCACGATGACCCGCCCCGGCCGGATCAGGTCGCGGCCGCCGAGCGCGACATCGACGCCGCGCTGGACGCCGTCGCCGAAGCCATCCCGGTAGCCAGCGCGCACACCCTGGTCGGACTAGCCGGATCGGTCACCACGCTGACCGCGGTCGCGCTGAACCTCACCACGTACGATCCGGCGCGGATACACCACGCGCGGGTCAGCGCGGCCCGTGTGCACGACGTCACGGCCGGCCTGCTCGGCTCAGACCACGATCACCGGGCGGCGATCAGCGTGATCCACCCCGGCCGGGTCGACGTGATCGGCGCCGGCTCGCTGATCCTGGACCGGATCATGGCGCGGTTCGGCTTCGCCGAGATGGTGGCCAGCGAGCACGACATCCTCGACGGCATCGCCTGGTCCATCGTGGCCGACCCGGCCGCGGAGTCCGCCGGGCGATGACGGCCTCGGCAGGCCAAGACGGCGCCGTCCCGCCAGGAACCGGCTGGCCGGGCGACCATGCGACGGCGGCGACTCCCGTCGCGACGACCGCGGCCGAGGTCCTGGCCCTCGCGGCAGAGGCCGGGTCGCTGGCGGAACTTACCGCCAGGCAGTCGGTCTGCCGCGCCTGCCCGCGCCTGGTCGGCTGGCGGGAGCAGGTCGCGGTCACCAGGCGCCGCGCGTTCGCTCACGAACGCTACTGGGGCCGTCCGGTCCCTGGCTGGGGTGCTGGCCAGCCCGGGGTGCTGATCGTCGGCCTGGCGCCCGCGGCGCACGGCGGCAACAGGACCGGCCGGATCTTCACCGGCGATCGGAGCGGCGACGTGCTGTTCGAGTCCCTGTGGCGGTGCGGGCTGGCGTCACTGCCGACCAGCGTGGCGGCGGGTGACGGGCAGGTGCTGCACGGCGTCAGGATGGCGGCCGCGGTCAGGTGCGCGCCGCCGGAGAACAAGCCGACCACCGCCGAGCGCGACACCTGCGAGCCCTGGCTCGCGGCCGAGTTCGACCTGGTCTCCGCGACGGTCAGGGTCATCGTCTGCCTGGGTCACTTCGCCTGGCAGGCGGTATGGCGTGAGCTGGCGAGGACCGGCCTCCAGGTGCCGTCGCCGCGGCCCTCGTTCGGCCACGGAGCCGAGGTCACGGTTGCCGGGCTGCTCGTGCTCGGGTGCTACCACCCGAGCCAGCAGAACACCTTCACCGGCCGCGTCACGGGCCCGATGCTCGACGCCGTCTTCAGCCGTGCGTGCCAGCCACGCCGGTCTTGGGTGAGTCGTCCGGCCGCACGCGACGGCGCGGTCTGGGCGGGCAACGGCCTAGCGCGGCGCAACAATAGCCATTCTGCATGTGCAACTGCACAGTTGTGCGCGTGGCCAATGTCTACTTAGTTGCTTTTAATAGTCGCCTGCCCGATTCTATAAGAATGTTTGAATAAACGGTGCAAGATGGGGTACGATTTCCGCGCCCCCGTAGCCCAAGGGAAGAGGCGAGCCCCCTAAAAGGGCGCCAGTGTCGGTTCGAGCCCGACCGGGGGTACTGATCATCAAGCTCCCCCGTTATGCGGGGAGCTATCTAGGGTTACTGCAGGTCAGACCCATATCGGAATTTCTGCAGCGGGTCAGAACGTAACCGTCTGCCCGGTGATCTGCGAGCCATAATTTGCGATTCACTACTCGTGAGCCATCTCGCGGGTCCGATTACAAATTATGAATCACACGTACGGGTCGCCGATGTTCGCCAGACAAGTGAATCGCGGGACCAAATTCAGAAGATGTCGCCGGTCGGCCAAATTGCGCTAAACCGGAACAACTGGAACCTGCTGCGGGCACGCCGAAACGAGGGCCCCCGCTAAGGCTGCGGGCACAGGACCGGGCGGGCTGAGCCTGGCAAGGCCAGCTGACAGCTCGCCGGATGACAGCCCGCGGGATGACCGCCCGCCGGATTGCCGCCCGCCGGATGACCGCCCGCCGGATGACTGCCCGCCGGATGACTGCCCGCCGGATGACTGCCCGCCGGATGACTGCCCGCCGGATGACTGCCCGCCGGATGACTGCCCGCCGATGCCCGCCGGATGACTGCCCGCCGGATGACAGCCCGCCGGATGACCGCTCGGCCGGACATGCGGGCCGGGCAGCCAAGCGGCCCGGCAGCGGCCTATGTTTCATATGTATCGTACCTTTTACCCGAATGCGGACCCGAGTACGCGATCGATGAATGGACCATTCATCACTGTTTTCCCGGATGAAAGGTCCATTCATCCGGGAACGATCTAGGCCAAGCAGGATGATCTCGTCGGTGACCGCTCTGAACACGATCTGGCGCGGAGCCTGGCGAGGCCGAGACACCCCGGCCGGAGACACCCTGGCCGGGTGGCAGCCCGCCCTGAGACACCCCCGCCGGAGACACCCCCGCCCTGACACATCCCGCCCTGAGACACCCTGGCCGGAGACACCCTGGCCGGATGGCGGGACGCGCGGGCCGGGCTAGGCTGCCGGGCCAGGTCAGCCGCTGCGGTCCGGTCCTGCCCGCGTCAGCGTGACCGCGACGATCACTCGCCGGTCACGCCGCATGGCCTCGCGGTAGTCGTCCCAGTCCGGGTGCTCGCCCGAGACTCGCCGGTAATAGTCGACCAGCATCTCCATCGCCTCAGGCAGGTGGATGATCTCCGCCGTGCCCTCGGCCTGGAGCCACTCCCCGAAGAACCTGTCCGTCATCACGCACAACGAGGCACGGGGATCCCGCGCCAGGTTCTTGGTCTTCATCGCGCCCTCGCGGGTGCTGATCAGCACCCGGCCGTCTTCAGCGACGCCGACCGTCACGGGAGAGAGTTGCGGTCGACCATCAGACCGGCTCGTCGCGAGCACGGCCCGATGGTGGACGCCATGAACTCCCTGGCACGCTCGAGCTGCATGCCTGCTGGTCAGGCGCTGTTGAGCCGGATGCGCCGCTGGACCTCGTACTCGTGCACGATCGCTGCGGCGTACGCGTGCGTCAGGCCGTGCTCGTCGGCGAGCCAGGTCGCCCGCTCGGCGTGTCGCATAAAGGAGGGTCCCGACTCCAGCCGGTGGAACCACTCTCTGAGATCGCTGCCAGTGACCCGCGGGATGCGGGCTATCAGGTTCTTGTGCATCTCCGGAGAGTGGATCAGGGACAAGGGGCACCTCCAGGCCGAGATGAGTCTCCTGTGTTGAGCCTGCACCACCGGGCGTCTCCTGGCAAGACCTGAACGTGACACTTCCGTTATCCAACAAGGGCATTAACGGAACCACGTCCGTCAAGCCGGGCATCCGGGCCGATCGCGGCCTGCGTCAAGCAGCCGCGGACATGCACGGATCTAGGTCAGGAGAGCCGCTCGAAGATCATGGCCATGCCCTGCCCGCCGCCCACGCACATGGTCTCCAGGCCGAAAGTCTTGTCGTGGAACTGCAGGCTGTTCAGCAGCGTCGAGGTGATCCTGGCTCCGGTCATCCCGAACGGGTGCCCGACGGCGATCGCGCCGCCGTTGACATTCAGCTTGCCGATATCGATGCCGAGGTCGCGGTAGGACGGGATGACCTGCGCCGCGAATGCCTCGTTGATCTCGACGAGGTCGATGTCCTCGATGGTCATGCCGGCCCTGGCCAGCGCCTGCCGTGGACGCCCCGACGGGGCCGAGGCCCATGATCTCCGGCGACAGCGCCGTGACGCCGGTGGCGACGATCCTCGCCAGCGGCGTGATCCCGAGTTCGGACGCCTTGCGGTCGCTCATCACGACGACCGCCGCGGCGCCGTCGTTGAGCGGGCAGCAGTTGCCCGCGGTCACCGTGCCGTCGGGCCGGAACACGGGCTGCAGCGTCGCCATCTTCTCCAGCGTGGTCCCGGCCCGCGGACCGTCGTCGGCCGCGACCACGGTGCCGTCCGGGAGCGTGGCCGGGGTGATGTCGCGCTGCCAGAAGCCGTCGGCGATGGCCTTCTCGGCGAGGTTCTGCGACCTGACGCCGAACTCGTCCTGCTCGGCGCGGGAGATCCCGCGCAGCTGGGCGACGTTCTCCGCGGTCTGGCCCATCGCGATGTAGATGTCGGGAATCTTGCCGTCCTCGCGCGGGTCATGCCAGACCTCCGCGCCGCCCGCGGCCCTGGCCGTGCCGCGCTCCTCGGCCTCGTCGAAGACCGGGTTCTTCGTGTCGGGCGCGCCGTCGCTGCTGCCCTTGCCGAGCCTGCTGACGCACTCCACTCCCGCGGAGATGAACACGTCGCCCTCGCCGGACTTGATCGCGTGGTACGCCATCCGCGTGGACTGCAATGAGGATGAGCAGTACCGGGTGATGGTCGTGCCGGGCAGGGAGTCCAGGCCGAGCATGACGGCCAGCACGCGGGCCATGTTGTAGCCCTGCTCGCCGCCAGGCAGCCCACAGCCGAGTATCAGGTCCTCGACGTCGGCCGGATCGAGCTGCGGCACCTTGGCCAGGGCCGCCTTGATCATCTGCACCGTCAGGTCGTCGGGACGGATGCTGGTCATGGTCCCCTTGAAGGCACGCCCGATGGGCGAGCGTGCGGTCGCGACGATGACTGCCTCTGGCATGGCTGCTCCCTGACGGAACTGGTCTTTACCGCACAGTAGCTCACGGCCGGCGCGAACGTCAGCCCCGGCCCGGGAGGCCAGAAAGCGCGACTCGGCTGGCTGTGGCGGGCTGGCGTAGCCTCGGGCGACGGCGCCAGTCCGAGCGCCGCGACCTGCCGGATGTGAGCTCAGCTCACGGCACCAGCCTGAGCGCCGCGATCCGCCGGATGTGAGCTCAGCTCGCGGCACCAGCCTGAGCTCCGCGATTCGCCGGATGTGAGCTCAGCTCACGGCACCCGCGCGGTCCCGGCCCAGCCCGGCCGGCGTTCCGGTCAGCGACCTTGCGTTCCACATAGTGGCGCCCGCCAGGTCCCTGACATGCTCGCGCGGACTGTAGTCGCGCCTGGCAGAGGCCCGCGCGATGGCCAGGTCCAGGTCGTTGCCGCACTGGCTGAGCAGGACGGAGAAATCCCGGCGCACCGGCTCGTGCAGGTGGTAGCCGAACGAGCGGTGGATGCGCGCGAAGATCGGCTTGTACATCCTGGCCCGCTCGTGCAGTCCGGAGGCGTGAGACATCGGGTTCTTCGGCCGCTGCTGTGATGTAGCTCGGCAGCAGGCCGGCGAACGCCCGGCGGAGGATCCATTTCTCTGTGCCGTTCCTGACCTTCAGCGACATCGGCAGCCGCATCGCCAGCGCGACCATCGCGGGATCGAGGAACGGGACCCTGACCTCCACACCGCTGGCCATGCTGGTTCGGTCCACCCGCTGCAGCTCGGTCCGGCCCGAGGTTGGCGAGCTTGTGCAGGAACAGCCTGCGCACCTGCGCGGACTCGATGTGGTCATACATCGCGTACCCGCCGAACAGCTCGTCGGAGCCATCGCCGGTCAGCACCACCTTGATCCCGAGATCCGCCACGCGCCTGAACAGGGGCACCGAGACGACGGCGTTGATGATGTCGCCGTACTCGGTGAGCTCGGAGATCCTGATCGCCTCCCTGATCTGGGCCAGCCGGATGATCCCCGGCGGGATCTCGATGACCTCATGCCGGACGCCGAGGTCGGCGGTGAGCCTGCGGGCGTAAGCGATGTCCGCGCTGCCCGGCGCGCCCACCGTGAACGCCACGCAATCCGGGTGCAGTTGCCGTGCGTGCAGCAGCGTGAGCGAGCTGTCCAGACCGCCCGACACGATGACGCCGACCGGCAGGTCGGTATCGAGGCGGACCCTGATGCCTCGACTAGCGCGTCCCTGATCAGGGGCGCCGCCTCGGCGGCATCGCTGATCGGCGCGTCGCCGCCGGCCTGCGCCGATCCGAGCGGGTCGAGCAGGTCGCAGTAGGGCGCCAACCGCGGCTCGCGGCCAGGCCAGCCCAGCCATGGCATCCGGCGGGCACCTCGGCCACTGGCGCGCCGACCGGCACCAGCGCCTTGATCTCCGAGGCCACGTGCAGGCAGCCGCCGCTGACCGAGCAGTACAGCGGCTTGACCCCGATCCGGTCACGAGCCAGGTAGACGCGGCCGCCGACCGCGCCGCGCGATCACGAAGGCGAATTCGCCGCGCAGCCGGGCCACCGCGCCGTCTCCCCACTGGCCGAACGCTTCGAGCACGACCTCGGTGTCGCTCTCGCTGCGGAATTCGCGGCCCAGCCCGCGCAGTTCGGCCCGCAGTTCGCGGTGGTTGTAGATCTCGCCGTTGAAGCAGAGCAGCCAGCGCTGGTCGGCGGAGATCCACGGCTGGACAGCTCGCTCGCGGTCGACGATGCGCAGCCGCTGGACTCCGGCGAACAGCCCGTCGCCGCGGCAGACCTCCTCGACGTCGCCGCGCGGCCGGAGCGCGGCAAGCATCTGCCGGAACAGCGTGCTGGTCAGGGTCCGGCCCGGCGATCAGGGCAATGCCGCACACCGCAGGTCAGTGGCCTGGCCTCGGCGCGGGTACGTAGAGCTCGCGGCCCTCAGGCGATTCGGGCCGCAGGCACACGTGCCAGGCCTGGCCCTCGTCGATGACATTGATCTCGCCCGCGCGCTGCCGGTCGAGCAGCAGGCCGCGCAGGATCCGGTGCGCGTGGAAGCGGCGGTACCACTTGATCTCGATGTCGGCTGCGTAGCCGACGCAGTGCGCGCTCGGCAGCAGCGCGATGTAGCCAAGCGACTTCAGGTGCCGCTGGTGCTCCACGCTGCTCGCCACGCTGGTCACCCAGAGCGGCGGCGTGCCGTCAGGCGCGATCGCGGCGAACTCCTCGGCAAGCTCGTTCAGCCAGGCCACAAGCCTGCGGCCGCGCTCTGGCCAGCCAGAGCCCTGCCGTTCTCGGCGCGCGCCCGGGCAGCGCCCGCCGTTCGGCCGAGCGCGCCGCCCGCGCCATGAGCGTCATGGCCTGATGCCGGTACCTGAATGCCAGCTCGCCCTCCGCTCCGAGACTGTCGAGGTCGACGAGGTCGGCCGAATCACGCACGTCGGTGTCGTTCTGATAGCTCGGCGCGCGGCCCCACCAGACCGCCTCGATCTGGGCCAGCAGCGAAATCCTGACCAGCGCGGCGAGGCTGGCCGTCGAGTTGCGCGCGATCGGCTCGTAATTCCTGACGTCGAACAGCAGCTTGGCGACGGTGGCGTCCCAGCCGTCCGGCGTCGCCTCGAGCACGGCCGCGAACTCGTCCTCGCCAAGCCGCCTGCTGATGATGTACTCGGCGCGCCTGTCACCGATTGACGAGCAGTGGTCGACCTGCGCGACCAGGTCGCTGACCGCTGCGCGGAAGTAGTCCAGGGACGGCAAACAGGGCGAGAAATGCTCGAGCGGCGGGCGGCTCGGCCGCCTGTCGTGGTCGGCCAGCACCAATGCCACGAGGTCCCCCCTCATTCAAAATGCCATCGCGATGCCCAGCGCACAGAGTGTAACAACGCGACTGCGAACGGTAGTGCGGTTTGGATCTACGTCCCGTGAGGTCCGTTACGGTCGCCTCGCCCAGCTTGTCGGGGTCGACGTGCAAAGGCTGGGCACGAGATCTCGGGCCGCGATCCGGCGGCTTCTTCCTCGTCGGCCGGGGTCAGGGTCAGGGTGCGTGGCTAGGGTGAGACCATGCAGGTGCACGAGTCTCTGATCGATCTCATCGGGAATACGCCGCTGGTCAGGCTGCGCAAGGTGACCAGGCACCTGGGCAGCGGGCACAGCCGGGGGCACGGCTCGGAGCAAGGCCGCCGCAGCGACGCGCCGGCCGTGCTGGCCAAGGTGGAGTACATGAGCCCTGGCGGCTCGGTCAAGGACCGGATCGCGCTGCGCATGGTGGAGGCGGCCGAGGCGTCAGGCGCACTCCGCCCCGGCGGCACGATCGTGGAGCCCACCTCGGGGAACACCGGCGTCGGGCTCGCCATCGTTGCGGCGGAGAAGGGCTACAAGTGCGTCTTCGTCTGCCCCGACAAGGTGGCGCCCGACAAGATCGGCGTGCTGCGCGCGTACGGTGCCGAGGTGGTGGTCTGCCCGACCACGGTCTCGCCGGACTCGCCGGACTCGTATTACAGGGTCTCCGACCGGCTGGCCGGGGAGATTCCTGGCGGCTGGAAGCCGAACCAGTACGCCAACCCAGCCAACCCGGAGTCGCACTACCTGACCACCGGACCGGAGATCTGGGAGCAGACCGACGGCAAGGTCACCCACTTCGTGGCGGGCATCGGCACGGGCGGGACGATCTCGGGTACTGGCCGGTACCTCAAGGAGGTCTCCGGCGGCCGGGTCAAGGTCATCGGCGCGGATCCGGAGGGCTCGGTCTACTCGGGCGGGACCGGCCGGCCTTACCTGGTCGAGGGCGTGGGCGAGGATTTCTGGCCGGAGACCTACGACAAGGGGATTTGCGATCAGATCATCGCGGTGAGCGACGCCGAATCGTTCCTGATGACCAGGCGCCTGGCGGCCGAGGAGGCGCTGCTGGTCGGCGGGTCGTGCGGGATGGCGGTCGTGGCCGCGCTCAGGGTCGCCGAGCAGGCCGCGCCGGGCGACATGATCGTCGTGCTGCTGCCCGACGGCGGGCGCGGTTACCTGTCCAAGGTCTTCAGCGACGACTGGATGGCCGACTACGGCTTCCTGAGCTCGGCGACCGCCGAGCCGAGGATCGCCGACGTGCTCGACCGCAAGAGAGGTCAGTTGCCGCTGTTCGTGCACGCGCATCCCGACGAGACGGTGCGGGCCGTGATCGAGACGCTGCGCGAGTACGACGTCTCGCAATTGCCCGTGCTGAAGGAGGAGCCCCCGGTGATGGCGGCCGAGGTGCTCGGGTCGATCACCGAGCGGGAACTGCTCGACGCGCTGGTCAGCGGCCGGGCCGCGCCGGGTGAGCCGGTCTCCGCGCACATGTCGGCGCCGCTGCCGATGATCGGGTCAGGCGAACCCATCAGCGCCGCGATCGCCGCGCTCGAGAAGGCGGGAGCCGCGGTGGTTCTCGTTGATGGGAAGCCAACGGGAATGATCACTAGGCAGGATGTGCTCATGTACCTGGCCGGTCAGTGACGTCGGCCAGACAGCGCGGGAGGGACAGCGGGCATGGCTCAGATCGAGCACGGGGACGGATTCGAGACGCTCGCAATACACGCCGGTCAGGAACCTGATCCGCTGACCGGTGCGGTCGTGCCGCCGATCTATCAGGTGTCCACCTACAAGCAGGACGGCGTCGGCGGCTTGCGCGGCGGTGCGCGCAGTGCGGCTCAGCACGGGACCGCGGCCGCCGGGCCCGGCCGCTGGGTGGAGGGCTACGAGTACTCGCGCACGGCGAACCCGACCAGGGGAGCGCTCGAGGAGTGCCTGGCCGCGCTGGAGGGCGGCGTGCGGGCGCTGGCGTTCGCGTCCGGGATGGCCGCCGAGGACTGCCTGATCCGGGCCGTTCTCCGCCCGGGCGACCACGTGCTGATCCCGCATGACGCCTACGGCGGCACGTACCGGCTGTTCGACAAGGTGCTGGCCGGCTGGGGCGTGACCTACCACCCCGTGCCGGTCTCCGACGCCGGCGCGGTCCGCGCCGCTGCGGCCGCGTACGGCCGCGCGGCTGATCTGGGTCGAGACGCCGACCAACCCGCTGCTCTCGATCGCCGACATCGGGGCGCTCGCGCAGATCGCGCACTCGGCCGGCGCGCTGCTCGCCGTCGACAACACGTTCGCCTCGCCTTACCTGCAGCAGCCGCTCGCGCTCGGCGCCGACGCCGTGATCCACTCGACGACCAAGTACCTGGGCGGTCACTCCGACGTGGTTGGCGGCGCGCTGGTCGTCGCCGACGCCGACCTGGCCGCGCGGCTGGCCTTCCTGCAGAACGCCGTCGGCTCGGCCGGCGGGCCGTTCGACGCCTGGCTGACCCTGCGCGGGGTGAAGACTCTCGGCGTCCGGATGGACCGCCATTGCGACAACGGAGCGCAGGTGGCGGCCATGCTCGCGAACCACCCTGCCGTCGCGCAGGTCTACTACCCGGGGCTGGCCGATCATCCCGGCCACGAGATTGCCGTCAAGCAGATGCGCGGGTTCGGCGGGATGGTGTCGTTCCGGCACGCGGGCGGCGAGGAGGCGGCGGTCGCGATGTGCGGCCGGACCCGGCTGTTCACGCTCGGCGAGTCGCTCGGCGGGGTTGAGTCGCTGATCGAGCACCCGGCGCGGATGACCCACGCCTCGGCCGCGGGCTCGCCGCTCGAGGTGCCGCCGACCTGGTCAGGCTCTCGGTCGGGATCGAGAACATCGACGACCTGATCGAGGACCTCCGCACGGCCCTCAGCTGACGGCTTGGGTTCCTTGGCGGAAGCGGTTCAATGGCTTGTGGCTTAATGCGGATAAGCGGTATTAGTTCTCTATGCGAATTAACCGCAACTTGTTCCAGGCGGCGCTGGTGTCTGGCCTGATGTTCGAGGCATCCGCGTTCGGGCTGACGCCCGCCGGGGCCGGCGTGGCGGCACCGCCCGCCACCCCGGCGGCGCCGACGATCACCTCGACCGGCGCGCACGAATACGTCAGCGGCAGCGCCACACAACTCGTCGGAACCCCTGGCCGGTTCACGTTCTCCGATCCGGGCAGCACGGTCAGCGGCTACTACTACGGGCTGTTCGGCGCGAGCCCGAACGTGTTCGTCCCCGCCGGCGCCGACGGCACGGCGACTCTGGCGCTCACCCCGTACAACCCGTCGGTCCTAACCATCAGCGTCGAGGCTGTCGATGCGTCGAGCAACCCGAGTCCCACGAGCAGCTTCGTCATCGAGACCTTGCTGCCACCCGGGAACATCGCGACGTTGGCCTGGTGGAAGCTGAACGGCGGCCACAAGACGATCGCGGCCGACTCGAGCGGCCACGGCCATGTCGCTCCGCTGTCCAAGGACGCGGCCATGACCTGCCCTGCGACGCCGGCTCCGGACGGCTACCGCTGCTCGATGGCGGTGACCGGCCGCGGCGGGCAAGCGCGGACCGGGCCCGCGTTGCTGCCCGTGGTCGGGGCTAACGGCAACTTCACCGTGTCCGCTTGGCTCAACCCCGCGAGGTGTGCCTGGCACGTGCGTCGCGGTCTCGGAGGACGCGTCACAGACCTACGAGTTCGCGCTGGAATACCAGCGGGCGTGCACGGCGAACGGCAGGACCGGCCCGTGCTGGAAGTTCGCCGTGCCGGCCGCTGACGACACGAGCGCCACGGTGTTCGCGGCGGCATCGCCGCCCGGCTCGGCCAAGCTGGGGAAGTGGACGCAGCTGACGGGCGTGTTCAACGCGACCCACGGCACGGTGACCTTGTACGTCAATGGCGCGCTAGCTGGCCAGGTCGGCGGTACTGGCCCGTCGGGCGCGGGAAGGGGCCGGGTGCGGATCGGCAACCTGATGCCCGGCGGAACCGCCCACGACTGGAATGGCCGCCTCTCAGACGTGTGCGCCTTCTATGCGCCGATCGAAGGAGCCGATGTGACGCTGCTCTACAAGGGAGACTCGGGCCACCCGCACAACGGCTGCGCGGCGATGTTCGCCACGTACCCCTAACTCCTAGCCGGTCGGGCCGAAGGCGACGTGCGGCTCGAGTTCCTGGATCAGCAGGTGCTGCTGTGTCCGTTCCGGCAGCAGGTCGGTCGCCATCTTGAAGCAGTGGCCGCCCGCGCAGTGCAGCACGACATGATCAACAGGGCCGTCCGTGCCAGTGAGCACGAAGCGGTCGGTGATCTCGGCCGGAACATGGCAGTCCGGGCAGTAGACGAAGGTCGGCATTGCTCGCCCCCGGCGACGTGAGGCATGGCCCGTTTGGGCCAGACACCGTTCACTTCCCCGGCACCGCACGATCATGCACCAAGCGCGGGCGGCTGCTGGCGGACCGGCTTGACCGGGCACGGCGACTCGCCGCTACGGGCCGGGGAAAATGGTCCCGTCGGTACCCAGCGCCCGGCGGGCCGCCTGCTGCTCGTGCCTGACCACGTGCATGACCGCGTTGATCAGCGCCAGGTGGGTGAACGCCTGCGGGAAGTTGCCGAGGTGCCGGCCGGATCGCGGGTCGATCTGCTCGCCGTAGAGCAGCAGCGGGCTGGCGTAGGAGAGCACCTTCTCGCACAGGTCGCGGGCCCGCTGGTGCTCGCCGATCTCGGCCAGCGCCGAGACCAGCCAGAACGAGCAGATCGTGAACGTTCCCTCGTCGCCGCTGAGGCCGTCATCGGTCTCGTCGGTGTGGTAGCGGGAGATCAGCCCGTCGTTGGACAGTTCGTCGGCGATCGCGAGCACGGTGTCGCGGATCCGCTTGTCGTCCGGCGGCAGGAACCGCACCAGCGGCATCAGCAGCAGCGAGGCGTCGAGCGCGGTCGTCTCGTAGTGCTGGCAGAACACGCCGCGGTCGTCGAGCGCGTTCGCGCAGATGTCGTCGTGGATCTCATCGGCGGCCTGCTGCCACAACTGCGCGTGCTCCTGGTCGTCCCTGATCCTGGCCAGCCGCGCCCCGCGGTCGGCCGCCACCCAGCACATCACCTTCGACGAGGTGAAATGCTTCAGCTCGCCGCGGACCTCCCAGATGCCACGGTCGCGCTCCCGCCAGTGCAGGAGCGCCCGCTCGACCTGCTGCTTGGCCATCCGCCAGACCCGGTCGTCCAGCCAGTCCCGCGACTTGGTGTGCAGGTACAGCGAGTCGAGAACGGTCCCCCAGACGTCGTTCTGACGCTGGGAGTACGCGCCGTTGCCGATCCGTACCGGCTTGGCGCCCTGATATCCCTGCAGATGGTCGAGCAGGCGCTCATCGAGGTCCTTCGAGCCATCGATCCGGTAGACGATCTGCAGGTCCTCGCGGTCGCGCTCGATGATGTCGGCGATGAACGCGAAGTAGTCGTTCGCCTCCCACTCAAATCCGAGCGTGAACAGGCCCCAGAGCGCGAATGTCGAGTCGCGGATCCAGCTGTAACGGTAGTCCCAGTTCCGCTCGCCGCGCGGAGTCTCGGGCAGCGAGGTGGTCGCGGCCGCCGCGATCGCGCCGGTCGGGGCGTAGGCGAGGCCCTTGAGCGTCAGCGCGCTGCGGGTGAGGTGCGAGCGCCAGCGGTGGTCGGGCAGGCTGCCGCGGGCGAGCCAGTGCCGCCAGTGGTGCGCGGTCCACAGCAGCCTGGCGTTGCGCGTCCTCGTAGTCGAGGGGCGGCGCGCAGCAACCCCAGGACAACGCGCAGTAGCGGGTCTCGCCCTCCTTGAGCAGGGTCCGCGCCTGGGCGCTCGGTCCCTCGATCCCGATCCTGACGTCGGAGGTCAGGGTCAGCGTCAGGTCCGAGTCCTGGCGGCTGGACGCGACACCTGGTTGAAGCCGTGGTCGGTGTGGGTCCAGTGCTCGCGGTGCCTGCCCGTAGTCGAACGCGGGATGGCAGTCCATGACGAGCTGGACAGCGCCGTTGGTGCACCGCACGGTGCGCAGCAGGATGTTCTCTGCCTCGTAGTCGGTCGGCGGCCTGCGGTGCGAGTGCTGCTCGGGATGCTCGTGCCGCCACGGCCCCATCACCAGGCAGTCCCTGACGATCAGCCAGCCCTCGCCGCAGTCCCAGACCGTCTCGAGCACCATCGTGCCGGCCAGGTAGCGCCGGTCGGCCGGGACGGCCATGTCGGCGGGGCCGAACCTGAACCAGCCGGCGTCGCGGTCGAGCATCGAGCCGAAGACGCTGGCGTCGTCCAGTCGCGGCAGGCACATCCACTCCACCGAGCCGCCGGGCGCGATCAGCGCCGTGACCTCGCAGTCGGACAGGAAGCCGTAGTCGGCGATCGGGGGATAAGGCGAGAACTCGTCGAACTCCGCTGGCCTGAACTGCGTCGTCCTCACCTGCCTCGCGACGCATCCCGGGCCGCCGCGTGAGACGGCTGGCCTGCTGTCCTGGTTAGTCGGGTCTACCCCATCGGGCGGACCGACGCAGTTCGCTGCGATCAGCCGTTCCAGACCATCAGCACGAGCACGACCAGCCAGATCAGGGTGACGACGCCGCCGATCATGGCGATCCGGCCGCGCTCGACGCTGGCCAGGTGCGCCGGGCTGGCAGTGGCGGGATCGGCGGCTAGCGGTTTCCTTCGGAGCCGGGCTCGTGCGCCGGACGCTTGCTGGTCGGCTGGCGGCCGGTCGGCGGCGTCCGGCGCTCCGCACCGGCGGACGGCCAGGGAGGTTGCGGCGGCCGCGCCGGCCTCGAGCGCCTTGATCGCGTGCCGCTGGTCACGGTGGATCAGGCCGAGCAGCAGGATCGCGACCACGAACAAGGTCTCGGAGATGATGATCCAGGGCTTGCCTTCCTTGCCGATCATCGATGACGAGCACGATGCCGGCGATCAGCACGCCGAGCGAGCGATCGCGAAGACGAAGGGTCATCCTGGTCAGGTAGCGCACGATCCTGATGTCCCGCTTCCTGATGTAGCGCGGCGTCGACATGATCGCCAGCGTGACCGGGCCGATCGTGAAGATGACGAAGGCGACATGCAGCCACAGGACCAGGTGCTGCGAGAAAGACATGGGCCGAGTCTAGAACCAGGCCATTGCCGATTCTCCGCAGCCTCGGCGGACGCATCCGGATGAACCGCCTGGCTGGGCGCTCTGAGCCCGGCCCGGCATCACCGGGGGCCGCTCAGTACGGCGAAGGTCAGCGCGCCGTCCGCTTGTTCGAACCAGGCGCCGGCGAGGGCGACGACGCCGATCACCGCGCTGACCGAGCCGCGGATGCCGTGGCTGCCGTGGTTGACCTTGCCCGAGTGGCCGATCGAGTTCAGCGGGCCCATGCCGACGCCGGCGAAGAAGAGCACGGCCAGGATGATGAAGACGACGCCGATGACCGCAAGCGCGATGACCAGCGGCCGCTTCGAGCCAGCGCCGCCCGAGACAGTTTCCGAACTCACAACTTCCTCCTTCGGAGGGATTCTCCGGGCCTCGACGCGGCGCCGGGAGAGCTGGGATTTCCCCGAGTGCCCCCGGCGGGCGGCCCGCCAGGTGGGGAGATGATTACGTGCCGAAACGTACTACTAGGACGGATCCGAGAATGGCCGACTTTCGGGAAAGCGCCAGAAAATGACCAGAGTTAGCGAAATGCCGGTACCTGTCGCGACGGCATGGCGACCCCGTCGCTACGGCATGGCAACCCCGTCGCTGCGGCAAATCGACCCTCGGCGCTACCTGCTCCGCTCCCGGCGGGACTGGAGGAAGTCGCTGACCACGTACTCGCCCAGGCTGTCCGGCATCGCCCTGCAGCACCCGGCCGCCGTTGCGCCTGGCCACCTCGTCGACGAACGAGGTCAGCCGCTCGTCGTCGGCGAGCATGAAGATGTTCAGCGTCGCGCGCCGCCTGGTCATCTTGTCGACCTCAGCCATCGTGAGCTCGAGCGTCTCTGGCGAAGGGGGCCAGTCGAACCAGGAACTGCCGTCCCTGCGCAGGTGCGCGGTCGGCTCGCCGTCGGTGATGACCAGTACGACCGGGTTGTGCTCAGGACGCCGGTCGAGGAACCGCCCGGCGAGCACCAGCGCGTGATGCAGGTTAGTGCCCTGCACCATGTCCCAGCCGAGGCCGGCCAGGTCGGTCTCCCTGAGTTCCCTGGCGTAGTTGGAGAATCCGATCACCTGCAGCGAGTCCTGCGGGAACCTGGTCCGACCAGCGAGTACAGCGCGAGGGCGGTCTGCTTCGCCGCGCTCCAGGTGCCGCGCAGCGCCATCGAGTAGGACAGGTCGACCAGCAGGCACACCGCGGCCGACGCGCGCCGCTCGGTTTCGCCGATCTCGAAGTCGCTGACCGAGAGCCGGACCGCGGCCCGCGTCGCCGTTCCCGCGCGCCGCCGCGCCGATGCCGCTCGCCGGCGGCATCGCCGCCGGCGCCGTGCGCACGGCCGGTCGGCCAGGCAGGCCGCCGCGCAGCAGGGCATTGCGCACCGTCGCCGCCGTGTCGATCGACTGCTCGTCGCCGAATCGCCACGGCCTGGTGGAGCCGGTCAGCTCGCCGGCCTGGCCGACGTCATGCTGGTCGTGATCGCCGTATCCGCCCTCGGCCAGCTTGGCGAAGACCTGGCGCAACGCCGTGTCGCCGAGCCGCCTGACCGCCTTCGGCGTCAGCTCGAGCTTGCCCTC
Source organism: uncultured Actinomycetota bacterium (assembly GCA_963720595.1). Lineage (GTDB taxonomy): Bacteria > Actinomycetota > Actinomycetes > Streptosporangiales > Streptosporangiaceae > Chersky-822. The sequence goes on from CAVRFY010000004.1 coordinate 265,208, forward strand.
GTTGTTGACCAGGTAGCCCTGCCGCTGCAGTTCGCGCTCGATCTGCTCGCAGCGCCTCCATGTCGTCGACGGCCTGGCGGCCGAGCGCGCGCCGCACCGCCTCCTCGTCGATGTCGTCGAGCCGCGCGCCCGGGTAGTCCTGCCGCAGCGACGTCCTCGAGCTCGGCCAGGTCGGCAAGCTCGGCCAGCGCCGTCGTCGCGTCGCCGAGCCCCAGCGGGTCGCGGCCGGTCATCCGCTCGCCGCGCTGGCCGTCCCAGTCGATGTCCGGCCGGCGTGCCCTGCAGCGCATCGGCCAGCCTGGCCATCTCCTGCGCCAGCCCGGCGTCCTGCCATGGCCTGCGCCATCAGCCCGGCCAGCTCGTCGCGCTGCTCGTCGGTCAGCGAGTTGAGCAGCCGCTGGGCGGCGGCCATCCGGCGCACCAGCGAGTCGACCAGCTGCTCGAGGTTCTCCGGGGAGTCGGGGAAGAAGTCGCCGTACTGCTGGCCATGAAGGCGTCGAAGTCCTGCTGGGTGTGCTCGCCCCGGGCGTCCGCCTCGATCATGTCGGTGAGCGCGGACATCATCTCCTTGACCCGCTGCCATCCCCTCGGCGTCGGCTGCGACATCTGGTCCTTGATGCCGCGGAACTGGCTGTCCAGCACCTCGCGCCTGAGCAGCTCCCTGAGCTGCTCGAAGGTCTGCGCCGCTGCCTGGCTGCGCCACTGATAGTCAGCGAGCTCCCTGATCGCGCCGGCGGTGTCGGACGGCAGCGCGTCGAGTTCAGCCTCGCGCATCCTGGCGTCGTCGCTCGGGTCGGGGAACAGCTCGGCGCGCTCCTGGCCGATCGCGGTATCGAGCAGCGCCCTGGCCTGCTCGAGTATGCCGTCGAGCCGCCCGCTCCTGCGCAGCTCGCGCTGCCGCTCGCGAACCTGCCTGAGCAGGTCCTCCAGACCGCGACGGTCGGTCATGCCGCGGCGCAGCAGGTCGCGCAGCGCGCTCGCCGGATCGTCGCCGTTCATGCACGGACTCGCCCAGCGCGTCGACCGCCCCGCGCACGTCGTACGGCGGCTCGAGCGGGTCTGGCCCGTCGTGGTACTCGCCGTACCGGTAGCCGCTCACCTGCTGCTGACCTCCAGTTCAGCCACGGTATACGGCGCCGCCGTCCACCACGTCCTTGGACAGCCTGCGCATCAGGTACAGGCCCTCGAGCGCGAATTCCAGCGCGGCCGCCGCCTGACCGAACGACTCGCCGCCGTCACCGTCCAGCCGCTCCATGATCTTGGCCAGGCCGGGTACCTCGCCGATCCTGCGCAGCAGCTCGGCGGCGGGCAGCAGATCGGAGGCCTCTACGCTGCCGCCCTCGGCGAACCTGGTCACCAGGCCGGACAGGTCGGCGCTGCCCAGGTGGGCGCGGAAGGTGTCGGCGGTGGCGCGGCGGAGCAGGTGCTCGAGCACCTCGGCCTCCCTGCCCTCCTCGCTGACCTCGAACTCGACCTTCCCGCGCAGCGTGCTGACGACTGTGGGAAGGTCGCAGATCCTGGCGACCGGCTGGTCCTCGCCGCTGATCGCGGCGCGCCTGACCGCCGCGGCCACGACGGCCTCGGCCGCCGCGATCGCGAACCTGGCGGAGACGCCGGATCGCGCGTCGACCGCGGGCGAGCTGCGCACCAGCCGGGTGAACCTGGCGATCACCTCGGTCAGGTGCTTGGGCAACGCGGCGTCGGGGTTCTCGCCGCCCCAGGCGATCTCGGCCTCCTGGCGTACCACGGCGAGCTCGTCGTCCAGCGAGAGCGGGTAGTGGGTACGGATCTCGGCGCCGAACCTGTCTTTGAGCGGGGTGATGATGCGGCCCCGGTTCGTGTAGTCCTCGGGGTTCGCGCTGGCCACGAGCACGATGTCGAGCGGCAGCCGCAGCGCATACCCGCGGACCGCGATGTCGCGCTCCTCCAGCACGTTGAGCAGCGAGACCTGGATCCGCTCGGCGAGGTCGGGCAACTCGTTCAGGCAGAAGACCCCCCGGTTGGTGCGCGGCACCAGCCCGTAGTGGATCGTCTCCGGGTCGCCCAGCGTGCGGCCCTCGGCCACCTTCACCGGGTCGATGTCACCGATCAGGTCGCCCACGCTCGTGTCGGGCGTGGCCAGCTTCTCGCCGTACCGCTGGTCGCGGCCGTGCCAGCTGACCGGCAACTCGTCGCCGAGTTCGGCGGCCTGGCGACGGCAACTGACGCAGACCGGAGCGAATGGATGGTCGTTGATCTCGCACCCAGTGACCACTGGCGACCACTCGTCGAGCAGGCCGGTGAGGGTGCGGATCAGCCTGGTCTTGCCCTGGCCGCGCTCGCCGAGCAGGATCACGTCGTGCCCGGCGATCAGCGCGCGCTCGAGGTGGGGCCGCACCGTGTCGTCGAAGCCGAGTATCCCGGGAAACGGATCCTCGCCAGCCCGCAGCCTGGCGAGCAGATTCTGCCGCACCTCGTCCTTGACGCTCCGGAACTGATGGCCGCTTGCGCGGAGTTCACCGAGGGTCTTGGCTGCTGGGGCGGCCGCTGATGATGAGTGGCCCAATGATGTCTGCTGTGGCTGCACCATTCGACACTATCCGCGAACCGCCAGGTGGGCGAACCGGTGCCGGGCCCTCTCCGTCGGCGAGATCAGCAAGCAACCTGACCGTGTTCGACCGGCGGGGTGAGGCAGGCATGCGCCCGTATGAAGGCATTGATCCGGGTATTTCTAGCTCACCACGGTTGGCTGCCTGCCGCGGGCGCGGGCCCTCCGGTCCCGGACCGCCCCACGACCTACCAGGACCTCGCGCGCCCCTGGCCCCTAGGAGCAGCTTTGCGCCCACGTTGATGTCGCGCTCGCTCGCCGTGGGACAACGTGGGCTCGTTGGTGTCGTTGTATGAGCAGCTTTGCGCCCAGGTTGTGAGCGCCTTTCGTGCCCGGGCGACGAAGATTGTCAGACGAGGGTGCGAAGCTCCGCTCATGCCACGAACCAAGCAGGTTGACGGAGCAATCGTCCAGATATGGCGCCGTCAGTGCGATCTCATAACCAGGAGTCAGGCTTTATCCGCTGGCATGACGGACGGCGCCTTGCGAAGCAGACTTCGGCCCGGCGGGCCATGGAGCGTCGTGCTTCCTGGTGTCTACTTCGTGCACAACGGCGCCCTCACGACAGGCCAGCGCGAAGCTGCGGCGGTCTTATTCGGTGGCACGGGGAGCGTGATCACCGGCCAGGCAGCCCTGGTGCGCATGGGAATGCGAACCCCGATTCCGCAGATCATCGACGTGCTCGTGCCTCACCAAGTACACAGGCAGAGCCGCGAATTTGTGCGGATCCATAGAACAAACCGGATGCCAGAGCGGACCTGGCAAGTGGACGGCCTGAGGTGGGCGCCTGCGGCGCGCTCGGTCGCCGACGCGGTTCGCTGGCAGACCGATATGGACTACGTTCGCGCCCTGGTCGCCGGAGCCGTACAGCAGCGCAAGTGCGCGGTCGCGGACCTTGTCGCGGAGTTGCGCGAAGGTCCGAAGCAGGGGGCGGGTGCGTTACGGCTGGCGCTTGAGGAGGTCGCTGACGGGGTGGCCTCGGTCGCCGAGGGTGACCTGCGGAATCTCATCAAGGACGGCGGGCTGCCTGAGCCGATGTACAACCCCCGGCTGTTTGTGGGCGACATGTTCCTGGCACAGCCAGACGTCTGGTGGGCGAAGGCTGGGGTCGCGGCCGAGGTTGACTCGCGCGAGTGGCATCTGTCGCCGGCGGCATGGGAGCGGACCCAGACCAGGCACGCGGCCATGAGCGCGCACGGGATTCTCGTGCTGCATTACGCGCCGAGTCGGATTCGGGCCCACGGCGCTGCGGTGGTCACGGAACTGCGGGCAGCGATCGAGGCAGGCCGACAGCGCCCGCCGCTTCCCATCCGAGCCGTTGCAACAAGATAAAAGTCGGGCAGGAGTTGGCCGCGGGTCGCGAGGATCGGCTCGAATTCCGGCGACCATCGATGCGCGTCGATGGAATGCTCTAGATCGGCTCTCGCCTCATGTCCCCGGCAGCAGGTGAGTGCGACACAATGTCGCTGACGGCGTGGTCCGCATCTCGGGAGGCGCGAAATGGCAGAAAGCGGACCCGTCCTAGCCGTCGACATCGGCGGCACAAAGATGGCCGCGGGCGTGGCCGAGCCAGGCGGCCGCCTGATCACGTGGAATCAGATCCCGACGATGCGCGACGTGAATGCCGAGCAGCTATGGCGCAACCTCGAGGGTCTGCTGCTCGAGGTGCTCGACGCCGGCAAGGTCGCCAACCCAGCCGAACTGTCGGGCATCGGGTGCGGGTGCGGCGGTCCGATGGAGTGGCCGTCCGGCCTGGTCTCTCCGCTGAACATCGCGGCCTGGCGGAAGTTTCCGCTGCGGGACAGGCTGGCCGCCAGGTTCGGCACGGGCGGCGGGCCGGTCCGGGTGCACAACGACGCGATCTGCATGGTCGCCGGCGAGCACTGGCGCGGCGCGGGGCGCGGCAGGAGGAACGTGCTCGGGATGGTCGTGTCGACCGGCGTGGGCGGCGGACTGATTCTGGACAACCGCCTGATCGAGGGCGCGTCGGGCAATGCCGGGCACATCGGCCACGTGGTCGTCTACCCCGACGGCCCGGCTTGCGTGTGCGGCGGGCGAGGGTGCCTGGAGGCGATCGCCAGGGGACCGGCGCTGGTCGAGTGGGCGCAGGCACGCGGCTGGCGGCCGGACCAGCTTGGCATGACGGCCAAGGACCTGGCGGCCGACGCGGCGCAGGGTCACGGCGTCGCCAGGGACGCGCTGCGCCACGCGGGCCAAGCACTCGGCATCGCGATCGCGTCCGCGACCAGCCTGTGCGACCTGGACGTGGTCGCGATTGGCGGCGGCCTGTCCCAGGCCGGGGCGCTGCTCTTCGACCCGCTGCAGGAGGCGCTCGACGTGCACGCGCGGCTCGACTTCACCCGCCGAGTGCGGGTCGTGCCCGCGGCGCTCGGCCAGAGCGCGGGCCTGGTCGGCGCGGCCGCGCTGATCTCGGCGGGGGAACGCTATTGGACGGCGGGCTGATCCCACCAGGCAAGCGGTGCCAGACTGCCTCCATGGCCACGTTGCCGGTCGGCTATGACGACATCGCGCGGGCGCACGAGTCGCTGCGCGCGGTGGTGCGGCAGACGCCCCTACTGCCCTCCAAGATTCTCTCCGACCTGGCGGGCGGGCCAGTCTGGCTGAAATGCGAGCACCTTCAGCGGGCGGGCTCGTTCAAGATCCGCGGCGCATACTGGCGGATCTCGCGACTCACCGAGGCTGAGCGCTCGGCCGGCGTGGTCGCCGCCAGCGCGGGCAACCACGCGCAGGGAGTCGCGCTGGCGGCCTCGATACTCGGCATCAGGGCGACCGTGGTCATGCCGGAGAACGTGCAGTTGCCCAAGCTCGATGCCACCCGCGGATACGGCGCGGACGTGGAGCTGCACGGCACAAGCATCACCGACGCGCTCGAAAGGGCTGGCCAGATCGCGCAGGAGACCGGGTCGGTGCTGATCCACCCGTTCGAGCATGCCGACATCATCGCCGGACAGGGCACCGTCGGCCTGGAGATCATGCAGCAGTGCCCGCAGGCGCGCTCGATCGTCGTGCCGGTCGGCGGCGGCGGCCTGATCGCCGGGATCGCGATCGCGGCGGCCGCCGGACCGGGGCCCGGACCCGCCGTGATCGGTGTCCAGGCCGAGGCCGTGGCGCCATTTCCCGGCTCGCTGACGGCCGGCCACCCGGTCGGGGTGACGGCGGCTCCGACGATGGCCGACGGCATTGCGGTGGCAGTACCAGGGGCGCTTACGTTGCGGATAATCAAACAGCTCGGGTGCCAGATGCTGACGGTCACCGAGGAGGGGCTGTCCGGCGCCCTTCTCACCTGCCTGGAACGGGGCAAGCAGCTGGTCGAGCCGGCCGGGGCGGCTGGGGTCGCGGCGCTGCTCGAGCACGCGGCCGCGATCGAGCCGCCGGCGGTCGTCGTGTTGTCCGGCGGCAACATCGACCCGCTGCTGCTGTCGCGGGTGCTGCAGCACGGGCTCGCCGCGGCTGGCCGGTACCTGGCGATGCGCTGCCGGATACCTGACGTGCCCGGGTCGCTGGCCCGGCTGCTCACCGAGATCGGCGCGCTCGGCGCCAGCGTGCTCGACGTGGTGCATGAGCGGGTCTCGGCCGGCCTGCGGATCGACGAGGTGGAGGTCGCGCTGCAGTTGGAGACCCGCGGGCCCGAGCACCGCGCGGCCATCCTCACAGCCCTGGCCGCGTCCGGCTACGCGCTGGAATTCGTCTGAGGCGGCTTGGTGACCACGAGCGTGCCTGCCGCCTTGTCGTGCAACGTCTGCCGCCGCGAATCGCCGAGCAGCCACAGGTTGTCGATTAGGAAGAACAGCGGCACGATCTCGCCGCCCACCACGAAAACCAGCGCCCGCACGAACGACCTGCGCAGGCTCGGGCGCGACTGGCCGGCCGCGGTCACCACCCAGGTGCCGAGCGCCCGCTTGCCGATCGTCGTGCCCCAGTACCCGGTGAGCAGCCAGTAGTAGATGATCGCCAGGATGATCGTCGGGACGAGGACGGTCAGATACGGCCCAGCCGTGTGGGCCAACACGCGCCCGTACGCGCCGTGTGCGGCTGGCGCATGCCGTGCTTGCAGGTCAGCGGCCTGGCTCAGCCAGTTGGCGAAGGAGGCGAGCAGCCTTCCCCACAACGCGCCCGTGACCAGGGTCAAGATCACGGAGTCGATCAGGAAGGCGAGCAGGCGGCGCCACCACTGCGCAAGAGGGGGTTCGCTGGGCAGGTCGGTTCCGGCCGGATCGTCGGTACGGCGGGCTCGTCGGCTACGGCGGGCTGGTCGGTGACCTGCGTCGCGGGCTGGGCTTGACCCGGCACCCGGGCATGGTCGGCGGGGCCGGGGCGTCGGGCCGGGTCTGGCCAGGCACCCCGGACTCAGGAGCCCGCGGGGCGGGTGCGACCGGAGCCTCGGAAGCCCGGACGGCCTCGTTAGGGGCAGGGACGCGTCTCACGCGATCAGCATGCCCGTCCAGTAATTACTACGATCAGTAGTTATTCGATTGCGTTAAGTAATTCGCTAACCGTGCTCGCGCGCCCCGCCGTGATCGCCCACCTCAGGTGGCCCGAACGGCGTGTACGCCTCGGCGGCCCGAACAGCATCGATGGAACCCTGATGTTGTTCTGGCAGCAGCAGGGTTCCATCGTTGTCGTTGGCGCGCGGCGGCAGAGGCCGGGCAGGGCAGGGGCGTGGCGTGGCGGGGCGGGGCGGGGCGGAGCAGGGCGGGGCACGGGCCAGGGGTCAGAGGTTGCCGCGGCGCTCTTGTTCGCGCTCGATGGCTTCGAACAGCGCCTTGAAGTTGCCCTTGCCGAACCCCTGCGAGCCGTGCCGCTCGATCAGCTCGAAGAACACGGTCGGGCGGTCCTGCACCGGCTTGGTGAAGATCTGCAGCAGGTAGCCGTCCTCGTCACGGTCGGCGAGTATTCGCAGCTCGCGAAGCTCATCGAGGTGCACGCGGGTGTCGCCGACCCATTCGCCGAGTGTCTCGTAGTAGCTGTCGGGGGTCGCCAGGAACGTCACGCCGGCCGCCTGCATGTGGCGGACGGCCGCGACGATGTCATCGGTCGTCAGCGCGATGTGCTGGACGCCAGGGCCGCCGTAGAACTCCAGGTACTCGTCGATCTGCGACTTCTTCTTGCCGATCGCCGGCTCGTTGATGGGGAATTTGACCTTGCGCGAGCCGTCGGCCACGACCTTGCTCATCAGCGCCGAGTACTCGGTCGCGATGTCGTCGCCGACGAACTCCTTCATGTTGGTGAAGCCCATCACCCGGTGGTAGAAGCCGACCCACTGGTCCATCCGGCCGAGTTCGACGTTTCCCACGCAGTGGTCGACCGCGGTGAAGAACGGTGCGCCGGTCGGCGTCGCCATCGGGCTGGCGGTCACATAGCCGGGCAGGTAGGGCCCGGCGTAGTCGGATCGCTCGACCAGCGTGTGCCTCGTGTCCCCGTAGGTCGCGATCGACGCGAGAATGACCTTGCCGTGGGAGTCCTCCTCAACATGCGGCTCGGTCAGCGGCCTGGCGCCGTGCGCGACGGCGTAGGCGAAGGCGTCGCGGGCCGACGGCACCCCGATGGCCAGGTCGATCACGCCGTCGCCGTGCGCGGCGACGTGAGCGGCCAGCTCGGTCCCCGCCCTGACCGGCCCGCGCAGCACGAACCGCGCAGCGCCGGATTCCAGCACGTAGGCGGCCTCGTCCCGGCAGCCGGTCTCCGGTCCGCGGTAGGCCACGCACCGCATGCCGAACGCCGTCGAGTAGAAGTGCGCCGCCTGGCGCGCGTTGCCGACCGCGAACACGACCGCGTCCATGCCGGTCACCGGGAAGTCGTCGGTGCGTGCCGCCGTGCCGTGCGCGGCGCTGGTCTGCGTGGTCATGATCGCTCCTCGCTCGCGGCAGTTCTTCTGGCAGGATGTGACAGCAGGACAAGATGTGCAACTGTCCGTTGCGGAGCTAGGCAGTTTGCCCAGGGAGCAGTCGCAATCGGTGGCTCAGCTGGGCAGGATGCGGTGCAGGAGGTGACTCGTGGTCGATGTCCTGGACGCCCGCCTGATCGCCTTGCTGGCCATCGAGCCCAGGATCGGCGTGCTCGAGGCGTCCCGCCGGCTCGGGGTCGCGCGCGGCACCGTTCAGGCCAGGCTGGACCGGCTCGCCGAGCGCGGGGTGATCACCGGCTATGGCCCGGACATCGATCCCGCGGCGCTTGGCCACGTGGTGACGGCGTTCGTCACGGTCGAGCTCAGGCAGTCCGGCGGCCGGGCCGAAGTCGCCGAGCGGCTGGCCAGGATCAGCGAGATCCTCGAGGCGCACACGATCACGGGGCCCGGAGACATGCTGTGCCGCGTTGTCGCGCGCACCAACGCGGACCTGCAGCGGGTGATTGACGCGATCGTCGAGGTGCCTGGCGTGCTGCGGACATCGACCGTGATCGCGCTGGCGACGGCGGTCGGCTACCGGACCACGCCCCTGGTCCTGGCGACGGCCGCGGCGTGGGACGGGCGGCCGGACGGTTAGCGCGGCTCGCAGCCGGCGAACTCGCTGGCGATGCCGCAGACGATCTCGCTAAGTTCGCGCCGGTCGGGCGCCTGGTCGGCGAAGTACATCCAGCCGACGCTGATCGCGCCGAGGGTCATCATCATCCTGACCCGCTCGCGCAGCGGCTCATCAGGCGCCGCCAGGGTGTCGGCCAGGAGCAGCGGCGTGGTCTTCAGGGTTCGGAGCGCCGTTGCCATCGTGCTGAGCACCGCCTGGTTCTGGTGCAGCATCCGGAACACCTGGTCGCGTTCGGCGACGATGTGCATGTACCTGACCAGGATCTCGCGCCTGGCGTCGGCGTTCCTCGGCTGCGATCCAGCCCAGCCGATCAGCTCGTTCATCTGCTCCTGGTAGTCCTCGACCAGGCTCTGGATGATGTCTTCCTTGGACTTGAAGTGGTAGTAGAGCGCCGCCTTTGTGACGCCCAGGCGTTCGGCGATCTCCCGCAGCGACGTGCCGTCGTAGCCATGCTCGGTGAAAAGCTCGACGGCGACCTGCTGAATCCGCGCGCGGGTATCGGTCCGCGACCGCATGTCGGGCCTGTCGTCGGCCGGGCGGTGGCTGGCTGAGCCGCGAGCGGCGGCCGTCGGCCCGGCATCGGACGCCGTGACCGCACGGGTCCCGGCGGTGCTGTTCATCGTCGTATTCCTGCCTCTGTTTAACCTACTTGACGACCGGTTAGTAAGCATCATATCCTGCTGCCGGTCGGGAAACTAGCCGGTCGGCAAGTAGGTTACGCTGAGTTAGCTCCGAAACAAGCACGTTAGGTCTGAAACGAGCACAGCACAACGAACCGCCACAAGCACGTACTGAACTGAAAGAGGAACTGAGCAATGGCTGAGGTTGAGGCGGTCGCTGGCGGGCAGTCGGCGCCGGCATTCGGTCGTCGGCGCGAGGTGCTGATCGTGCTGCCCGGGCTGCTGCTGGCGCTGATCCTGGCGATGCTCGACCAACTCGTGGTCTCGACCGCGCTGCCGCGGATCGTCGGTGACCTGGGCGGGCTGAATCACCTGTCCTGGGTCGTCACGGCCTACGTGCTCGCGTCCACCATTACGACCCCGCTGTACGGGAAGCTCGGCGACCTGTACGGGCGCAAGCGCCTGCTCATCGCCGCGATCGTGATCTTCCTGGTCGGTTCGGCCCTGTCCGGCCTGTCGCAGTCGATGGACCAGCTGATCGTGTTCCGCGCGCTGCAGGGTCTGGGAGCCGGCGGGCTGATGGTCGGTGCCCTCGCGACCATCGGCGACCTCGTGTCGCCCCGCGAGCGCGGCCAGTACATGGGCTACATGATGGCCGCGATGATGCTCGCGATGATCGCCGGACCGCTGGTCGGCGGCTACATCACGGACACCTTGTCGTGGCGGTGGATCTTCTACATCAACATGCCGATCGGCGGCGCCGCGCTCATCTACATCATCGCGGTCCTGCACCTGCCGAGGCACAAGGTGCAGCACAAGATCGACTATCTCGGTGCCGGCTGGCTGGCCGTCGGCGCGACCGCGATCGTGCTGGTCACCACCTGGGGTGGCAGCCAGTACGCCTGGGGCTCACCGGAGATCATGGCCCTGATCGTGGCCGCGGTCGGGTCGATCGCGGCCTTCATCTGGGTCGAGAACCGGGCCGTTGAGCCGATCCTGCCGATGCACGTGTTCAAGAACCGCAACTTCACGCTCGCCACCAGCATGAGCTTCCTGCTCGGGCTGGCCATGTTCGGGGCCATGACCTTCCTGCCGCTCTACCAGCAGACGGTTCAGCATGCCTCGCCCACGGTGAGCGGCCTGCTGCTGATCCCGATGATGCTCGGCTCGACCGTGACATCGCTGATCGCTGGCCAGGTGACGGTGCGGACCGGCAAGTACAAGGCGCTGCCGATCATCGGCGGCGCGATCATGACGGTCGGGATGTTGCTGCTCGCCAACCTGGGCCCCACCACCTCCCGACTGACCTCGATGTCCTTCTTCCTGATCTTCGGCATCGGCATGGGCTTCCTGATGCAGATCACCACGCTGATCGCGCAGAACAGCGTCGACCCGCGGGACATGGGCGTCGCGAGCAGCTCGCGGGCGTTCTTCCAGCAGATCGGCGGCTCGATCGGCGTCTCGATCTTCGGCGCGGTCTTCATCAGGGTGCTGCACAGCTCCATGAGCAGCAAGCTTCCCGGGGTACCGCTGCCCGCCTCGGGCAACAACATCAACCCGCAGACGGTGACGCACCTGCCGCCCGTCGTCCAGCACGCGGTCTTCTACAGCATCGCCCACGGCATCGACGCGGTGTTCCTGCTGGCGGCGCCGGCTGCCGCGCTCGTATTCGGCCTGGCCTGGCTGATCAAGGAAATCCCGCTGCGTGGCAGCGCCGAAATGCCCGGCAACGCGCCGAAGCCCGAACCAGAACTGGTGGCGTAGCGGCCGGGTCGTCCGCCGCCGACAGGGCGGACGCGAACGGCCCGGGCCTTGCGGCCCGGGCCGTTCCATGTCCTCGGGCCGGGCCTTGCGCCCGGCTGTTCCATGTCCTCGGGCCGGGCCTTGCGGCCCGGCTGTTCTCGGGCCGCTACATGCCGCCGTAGGGCACGGCGTCGATGATCTCGACGGTCAGCGGCTTGCCGTTCGGCAGGTTGTAGGTGGCCGTCTCGCCGACCTTCTTGCCGGAGATCGCGGCTCCCAGGGGCGAGCGCGGTGAGTAGACATCGATCGGCGAGCCGCTCTCCTCGCGCGAGGCGAGCAGGAACGTGGTCTCGGTATCGTCGCCCTCGAACCGCACCGTCACGGTCATGCCGGGTCCAACGACACCGTCGGTCCTCGGCGGATCGCCCACCCGGGAGTGCGTCAGGATGTGGGTGAGTTGATGGATCCGCGCTTCCTGCTTGCCCTGCTCTTCCTTGGCAGCGTGGTATCCGCCGTTTTCCTTTAGGTCGCCCTCATCCCGAGCCGCCTCGATTTTCTTGGCGATGTCGATCCTGCCCTGGCCGGAGAGGTGATCGAGCTCGGCCTTGAGCCGGTCGTGCGCCTCCTGCGTCAGCCATGTGACAGTGTCATCGCGGGTCTCGGTCACAAGAACTCCTCGTATCCGCTGGGCGGAACTGGACTATCCGCCGGGCCCGAGCCGGGCCCCTCCTGAGGGGGTAATCCATCGAGACTACTTTGTCCTTTGGACTCAATTCAACCATCTGAAGGCCAGAGATATTTTTCGAACACAGAGTCGAAATCGGACGCCGCCGGGCGACTCCACCGGCCAGCACGATATGGCCATCAGCTGTGAAAAGCGGCGATAGGCGCACCGCCGCTCGCCGGGCTGCGAGCGTCTCGATCCGCGGGTCACCGAAAGTAGCCTGGCGCGCTGCGGCGGAATGCCGCCGCCGGTCTGGCTTGTTCAGACCCGGGGAGTCATGCGATCGCGCAGCACCGCAGGCGGCGCGCGCGGCCGCATGATCGCCGTTTCAGCCAGCCGTCGTTTCAGCCAGCCGTCGAGAAGGATCTCCCGATGTCATCAGCGAGTCTGGGTCACGCTGCCCAGTCCTGGCAGGGCCAGCAAGGGCCGGACCGGTTCGAGCCGGGCCAGCCGGGGGCGGGCCACGACGGACCGCGCCAGCCCGGACCGGGTCAGGGCGGACTGGGCCAGGGCGGGCTGGCGCAGACAGATCCTGCTCTCGCGTCCGGGTTGCTGGCCTGCGGCGACGGTCCGCTGCGGCTGATGGCCGTGCACGCCCACCCAGATGACGAGTCAAGCAAGGGCGCAGCGACCATGGCCAGGTACGTCCGCGAGGGCGTCGAGGTCCTGGTCTGCACGCTGACCGGCGGCGAGCGCGGCGACATACTCAACAAGGCGATGGACCGGCCGGAGATCCGCGCCGACTTGCCCGGCATCCGACGGGCCGAGATGGCGATGGCCCGCGACATCCTGGGTGTGCGGCAGCAGTTCCTCGGGTTCGTCGACTCGGGCCTGCCCGAGGGCGACCCGCTTCCGCCGCTGCCTGACGACTGCTTCGCCGTGCAGCCGCTCGACGTGGCCGCCGCTCCGCTGGTGCGCGCCGTGCGGGAATTCCGGCCGCACGTGATCCTTACCTATGACGAGAACGGCGGCTACCCGCACCCGGATCACATCATGACGCACCGGGTGTCGGTCGAGGCCTTCGAGGCCGCCGCCGATCCCGACCGCTACCCGGACTGCGGTGAGCCGTGGCAGCCGTTGAAGCTGTATTACTTCCTCACCTTCCACCGCGCCAGGTTCGCGGCGCTGCACGAGAAGATGGTCGAGCACGGCCTGGAGTCGGTGTATGCCGAGCGCCTGGCCTCCTGGGCGGACGAGGATGACGAGCCGGCCAGGCCAGAGCACGAGATCACCACGTACGTGCCGTGCGGTGACTACTTCGAGATCCGCGACCAGGCGCTGATCGCGCACGCGACGCAAGTCGATCCGAACGGCCCCTGGTTCGCCTGCCCGGTCGAGATCCAGCGGGAGGCGTGGCCGACCGAGGATTATCATCTCGCCAGGTCCCTGGTGGATACTGACAAGCCAGAGGACGATCTGTTCGCCGGAATCCGGGAGAAGGTGCGGCTGTGAGTGTTCTGGCCGACTCTCAGAGCCTGCTCGACCAGCCAGGAACGATCGCGTTCCTGGTCATCTTCGGCATGGGCGTGATGCTGTTCTTCGTGTTCAGGTCGATGTCCAAGCACCTGCGCAAGGTCAACATGGCCGCCCGCGCGGAGGCCGAGGCGGCCGCGCGAGCAGAGGCCGGCGACGATGCGGCCGAGGCCGGCCTGCCGCCGGCGACGCCCGGCCAGACCCGCCGCACCTGAGCCTGCCGCGCCCGAATAGGCCGCGCTGATGCCTGCAGCGCTGGCGACCGCCCGGCCCGCCGGACCGGGCCGCGGTCAGTGTTCAGCCGCTGCCTTCCAGCCGCAGCGAATAGACGAGCAGCGTGGTGCCTGGCTCCGGTGCCCAGTCCCTGTCTGGTCGCCGATCGAATCCGGCCCGTTCGTACAGGCGGTGAGCCTGGCGCATCTGTGGCACGGTGCACAACACCAGTTGCCTGACGCCCTTCCCGGCCGCCAGGTCGATGAGCCGCCGCAGCAAGCCGGCGCCGATGCCCTGTCCCTGGGCGTGCGGCCGGACCGCGAGCGCTCGAATCTCCGCCTCTTCCGCGCCTTGGACCACCTGGCCCGTGTCGGGCCAGGTCTGCAGCATGATCGTTCCCGCGATCCGGCCCTGGGTGCTGCCCGGGCGGGAACCTGACCGGTCCGGGCTGCCCGCCGCGCACAGGTCCTCATCGGGGAGCACGGCGACCAGCACATGACCCTTGCCGTCCGCGCCGAGTCCGTGCAGCGTCGAGGCGTAGCCGGAGTCCGCCGAGATGAAGCCGTCGGCCTGGTAAGCGGCCAGCCTGATGTCCCCGACTTCCGGCATTTCAGCTGGCGTCGCTTCCCTAATTATCACCAAAACATCCTAACCAGCCGATCAGGCCCCGGCCGACTCGTGCCGGGGCGCCCGGCTGGCCCAGCCCAGCCGGCCCGCGGTGATCTAGCATTGTGTAGCGCGCTGCCACCCGCTGGTGGCGAGCCCGCCATCGGACGTGCGAGGGAGTCAGGCATGACCACGGCCCAGTCAGTCCCCGAGATTCCGGCCGGCGAGGTGCCGGCCGGAGGATGGCTGCTCGACGTGCGTGAGCCCTATGAGTGGGCGGCCGGCCACGTCCCGAGCGCAACGCACATCCCGCTGGCTCAGCTCAACGACCGCAGCGCGGAGATTCCGCGCGACGATACCGTCTACGTGATCTGCCGGTCCGGCATTCGGTCGGCCCGCGTGGTGCTGGCGCTGGCCGCGGCAGGATGGCAGGCGGTCAACGTTGGCGGCGGCATGCAGGACTGGGCGGCGGCGGGCCGGCCGATGGTCAGCGACACCGGGTCCGCGCCGACGGTCGCCTGATCAGGCGGGCGCTGAGTACTCGAGCCCGATCATCGAGGCCAAGTCGGCGAGCATCAGCTCGAACAGCTCGGTCGCGTCGTCCAGAGCGAATCTCAGGTGGCCGAACACGTCGAGGCTGACCGTCCCGTACAGCAGGACCCAGCAGCGAAGGAATGTCTGGAGCGCGCCGAGCGGCAGATCCGTGCCGAGCAGGTCGCGATAGCTGGCGAGTTGCGGGCGCAGGGCCGGGGCGATCTCGGCGTCGGGCGGCACGCCGAACGGCTTGACCGCCCACAGGTCGGCGAACAGCCGGAGGAAGATCGCGCCGAACCGCTGGCCGCATTCGGTCATCGGGTCGTCGTGGTACAGCGCGAGGCCCGCCAGCGGCGTGCCGAAGATCAGCCCGAACTCAGCCGGGTGCGCGATGGCCCAGCGGCGGAACGCGTGGGCGGCCGTGATCAGCCCGATCGCCACCCGGCCGGCAGCCTCGTCCGCCGCCGCCGGCCCGCCCGTCGCAGCCGGCCTCGCCCGCCCGCCCGCCGCCGCCCGCCCGCAGCAGCCGCCGGGTCTGCAGCGCGGACCGCGTCCTCCACGTAGTCGCTTAGCTCGGTGAAGATGTCGGCGATGACGTTGCGGATCAGCTCCTCGTGGCTGCCGAAATACCGGTAGAGCGCGGGTGCCGTCATCCCCATCTCCCGTGCGATCGCCCGCAACGAGATCGCGGCGCTGCCCTGCTCGACCAGCAGCCGCCGCGCGGTCTGGATGATCTCCTGGCTGGTCGAGGCCCGCAGGCGATCGCGCCTGGTAGGCACTGCCACGTCGGATGGCACCGTTCTGACCTCCCTCGCGCCGGCGAGCCGGCCTGACCGGCGCGCCGGCTGACCGGCTGCGACTTGACATCCGTAAACGGTGTATGGCAAGTTTACATCGTAAAGAGTTTACAGCGTTAACCACTGTGATACGCGTATCGAGTCTAGCCCCGGAGGCGCATGATGTTCGACAGATGGGGACACACCGTTTACCGCAGGCGCTGGCTTGTCCTCGCGATCGGGGCGGTGGCCGTGATCGCCGCCGCGGTGTGGGGCACCGGCGTATTCGGCAGCCTGCAGTCGGCCGGCGGGTTCAACGCACCGGGTAGCCAGAGCCAGCGCGAGGCCAGCCTGGCGGCCCGCACCTTCGGCCGCGGCTCAGGCGACGTGGTCGTGATCTACTCGGGCCGCACGCCTGGTCAGACCGTGCGCACACCAGGCTTCCGGCAGGCGGTCACCGGCACCCTCGCGGCGCTGCCGAAGGCCGACGTCTCGTCCTACGCCACGTTCTGGTCGACCGGTTCGCGCGGATTCGTGAGCCCCGGCGGACGGCACACCTACGCCGTTATCGAACTGCGCGGCCGCACCGATGCCGCAAGAATTTCCAGCTTCAACAAAATCAAGGGCGAACTGTCGGCACCCGGCCTGATCGCTCAGGTGGGCGGCTTCACCCCCACCGAGGCGGCGATCGGCCACGAGGTGACCAGCGACATCGGCCGGGCCGAAGGGCTGTCGATGCCCGTGCTGCTCGTGCTGCTGCTCATCATTTTCGGCGGACTCGCCGCGGCCAGCCTGCCGCTGGCGATCGGCGGCATCGCCATACTCGGGTCCTTCACGGCACTCCGCCTGCTCACGCTCGCGACGCCGGTGTCGATCTACTCGGTCAACATCACGACGATCCTGGGCCTCGGCCTGGCGATCGACTACGGGCTGTTCGTGGTCGGCCGGTTCCGCGAGGAACTGCGCAGGTCGGGCCCGACCGAGGCGGCACTGGCCAGGACGATGGCCACGGCGGGACGCACGGTCGCGGTGTCCGGCGTGACCGTCGCGGTCGCGCTGGCGAGCCTGATGCTCTTCCCCGAGGTGTTCCTGCGGTCGATGGGGTACGGCGGAGTCGCGACCGTCGTCGTGGACATGCTGGCCGCGCTCACGGTGCTCCCGGCACTGCTGGCGGTGCTCGGGCCGCGCGTCAACGCGCTTCGCGTGCGCCGCTCCGTCGCGCGCCGCCGGCCCGAGGAGACGTCGGGCGGCTGGTACCGGCTCGCGCGCAGCGTCATGCGCCGCCCCGCCATCTATGCGGCGGTCATCGTCGTCTTCCTGCTCGCGCTCGGCACCCCGTTCCTGCATGCCGTCTGGGGCGGAACCGACGCGCGCGTGCTCCCGCAGGCCGCCAAGCCCCGGGTCGTCGCCGAGGCGCTCGCCCGCGACTTCGCCGGCAACCCGACGGCGCCGATCGAGTCGCTGGTCAGGTTCGCTGGTCCGGTCGCGGGGTCGGCGGCCCGCGGCGCGGAGCTGAGCTCCTACGCGGCCCGGCTGGCCGGGATCCCCGGCGTCAGCGGCGCCCAGGTGACCGGCGTGCGCGGCGACATCGCCAGGGTCGAGCTGCGTTATGCTGCCGATCCGATGTCGGCGCAGGCCAGGGGCATCGTCCAGGCTGCGCGCGCCGTGCCGCCCCCGGCTGGCGCGCACGCGCTGATCGGCGGCCAGACCGCGCAGCTTGCCGACGAGCTCGCCAGCCTGGCCGGCGTGCTGCCGTGGATGGCCTTGGTGATGGCGGCCGCGACGTTCGTGCTGCTCTTCCTGGCCTTCGGGTCGGTCGTGCTGCCGGTGAAGGCGATCGTGATGAACCTGCTGTCGCTGTCGGCCACGTTCGGCGTGATCGTGTGGATCTTCCAGTACGGTCACCTGTCGTGGCTGCTGCGATTCACGCCGACCGGGACGATCGACCCGTCGATGCCGATCCTGATGCTCGCGATCATCTTCGGCCTGTCGATGGACTACGAGGTGTTCCTGCTCTCGCGGATCAGGGAGCGTTACGACGTCACCGGCGACAACGCCGCCGCCGTGGCCAGCGGGCTGCAGCGGACCGGCGGCGTGATCACCAGTGCGGCCCTGCTGCTGGTGATCGTCGTGGGCGCGTTCTCGGCCTCGGGCATCACGTTCATCAAGCTGATGGGCGTCGGGATGATCGTGGCGCTGATCGTGGACGCGACGATCGTGCGGGTGCTGCTCGTGCCGGCGACGATGCGGCTGCTGGGCCGGGCGAACTGGTGGGCGCCGCGGCCGCTGCGCCGGCTGTACGCCAGGTACGGAATCAGCGAGGGCGCCGGCGACCAGGCGGACGCGCGACCGGACGCCGAACTCGCCCGGGCTTAGCTGGCCGTGCTCGGCTGGCCCCGTGCTCGGCTGGCCCCGCGCTTAGCTGGCGCCGAGGCCGAGCAGCAGGCCGTTCGCCTCGACGGCCGGGGAGCTGGTGATGAACATCGGCACCCCGGCCGCCGGGGCCGTGATCGACTGCAGCACCTCGGCGCCGTCGAGCGTGCTGACGGTCCCGAGCAGCTGACCGTCCGCGACCTGGTCGCCGGGCCGGACGGCGGGCTGCCACCAGCCGTCGTGGTCGCCGCGCAGCCAGATGAAGCGGTTCAGCACGGTCGGCGGCGCGGGCGCCGGCTGGCCCGCGACGCCTGGCGCGGCCGCCCCGTCGGCGAGCATGCCGAGCGAGGCCAGCACCCGGTCCAGCCCGCGCATGTGCAGGTCGACCGCCGCCTGCTCGATCAGGCCGCAGCCGCCCGCCTCGGCCGTGATCGCCGGGATGCCGACCTGTGCCGCCGCGGCGCTTGTGGTGCCCGCCGACCGCCCGGCCTGGCCCTGGCTCCTGTCTGATCACGTACGGCAGGCCGTAGGCGACCGCGAGCGCCAGCGCCTCGTTCCTCGCTTGGCCCGGCCTCGTAGAGGCGTGAACGGCTCGAGCGCCTCAGGCAGGTCGCCGCAGTGCGCGTCGATCAGCGCGTCGCTGCCGGTGATCAGCTGGGTGAACGTCGGCGTGCGCCAGCCGGTCGGCGAGGGTGCCCGCCGGGTCGCCGGGGAAGCACCGGTTCAGGTTCTTGCCGTCCTCGGGGACCACGAACGGGCTGCGCGCGCGGAAGGCCGGCAGGTTCAGCACCGGCACCACGCGGACGCTGCCGCGCAGGTCCCGCCCGGCCAGGCTGGCCGACCACTGGCGTACCGCGGCCATCGACGCGTACTCGCAGCCGTGTACCCCGGAGATGACCGTGAGCCGCGGACCTCGCCGGCCCCGGTCACCTCGACGACGGGCACGTCGAGGCCGGCCAGGTCGAGCGTGCGGCGGTTCACCGTGCTGGGCATGGATCAGTCCTTCCTAGGTGGCAGCGCGGTCGTTCGGCGCCGCAGCGCTCGCCGCGGCGGCCACGGTCGAGCAGCGCGGCGTCCGCGCCGCGGCGGCCGGCGAGCTGCAGGCCGGCCGGCAGGCCCCGCGGATCGGCACGGGCAGCGACAGCGCCGGATGGCCGGTCAGGTTGTACGGTCCGGTGAACCGGCCCTCGGCGTTGTCGTCGCCGAGGCCGAACGGCGGATCCTGTTCGGGGGCCTGGTAGCCGACCGTCGGCCCGGCCAGCGCGTCCAGCCCGGCGAGGCTCGCCTCGATCGCCGCGGTCAGCTCCGCCTGCTCGCCGTGAGCGCGCGCGTCGAACTGCTCGTCGGTCACCGACGCCCCGTAGTCGAGCAGCGCGCGCGTGCCCTCGCTGTAACCGCTGGTGTCCCGGCCCGCATGGATCTGATGCGCCTGCCTGCGCCACGATCACCGCGAGGCGTCTGCTCCCAGCGGGCGAGCTGGTCGAGCCAGGGCGCCTGGACTTGCCTGACCGTCCAGCCGGCGGCCGCCAGCGCGGCGATGGCCGCTCGACAGCGCGCCGCCGACCTCGCGGGGTCACCGACTGGCATCGGCGAGCTGAGCCGCGAGCACGCCGACCGAGAACGTCGCGCCGACCGGCCGGGCGCCGGCGCGCACCGGCCGCGGCCGCGGCCGGCCGGCCAGCACGGCGAGCAGGTCGGCGGTGCCCGCCACGGTGGCCGTGAGCGTGCCCGCGTGATCGCAGCGCGGCGACAGCGGGAAGACGCCGTCCAGCGGGATCAGCCCGTAGCTCGGCTTGAGCCCGACGATCCCGCAGTACGCGGCCGGGATCCTGATCGATCCGCCGGTGTCGGTGCCGATCGCGAGGTCGCAGACGCCTGCGGCGACGAGCGCGGCCGATCCGCCCGATGACCCGCCCGAGGTCTGGGACGGATCCGCCGGGTTGCGCGTGTCGCCGACCTGCGGGTGCGCGAACCCGGCCGCGTACTCCAGGCACTGGGACGCCGCGAACACCTCGGCGCCCGCCGCGCGCAGGCGGCTGACCAGCGACGGCGTCCGCGGCCGCAGGTGCCGGCTCGCTCGCCGGGCTGCCGCACCGGGTCGGCACGCCCGCGATCGCGACGATGTCCTTGACCGCGACGGGCCGCCCGGCCAGCGGACCTGCCGCGGCCCTGGCTGGCGCGCCGATCACCGCGGCGACCGCGTTGAGCGGTCGGCCGAGCCGGTCAGCCGCTCGTAGGCGGCGAGCAGGTCGAGGTTGGCCCGGCTGCAGACCCGCTTGCCCGCTCGATGGCGCGCGATCAGCTCGATGACCCGGCTGACCAGCGGCGCGTCCTCGACGGCCAGGCCGCCGAGGATCGCGGTCACCTCGGTCGGCCGGTGCAGCACCGCCAGGTCGCGGTAGATCCCCGAGTGCGTCTTCGCCGAGCCCCGGTTGAACTCCGCCAGCCGCGTCCAGCGAGCCGTCCAGGTCGGCCGGGTCGAAGCCGTCGAGCGGCATCGGGCCGCACGGGCGCCTGCGCGAGCACCTGCCTGGCGATCGCCTATGAGCAGCGGCCGCGTACGCGGGGTCGTCGAGCGCGTCGGCGATCGACAGGTCGCTGACGGCGGTCGCGGCCAGCATCGCGCCGTAGGCCTCCTTCGCCCACAGGTAGCCCAGGACGTTGCCGGTGACCTGCGCGTCGGCGATGTCGGCCGCCAGCGCCCTGACCCGGTCGGTGATCGTGCCGTCGGTCTCGCCGACCATGAACGTGGCCCGGTTGCCGCGCAGGATCACGCCGGGCTCGATCGCGTCGGCGCCGAAGTTCACGCACGCCTCGACGACCCGGTCGGCCCCGACCGCGTCGCCAGGACTGCGGTGTTGAGCCCGTTCTGCATCGAGACCACGTAGCCGCCGCCGCTCAGGCGCCCGGCCACCGTGGCGGCCGCGGCGGCGGTGTGGTGCGCCTTGACCGCGATCAGGACGGGGCAGTCGAGCCGGTCGGCAGGTCGGCCGGAGCAACGGCGGTCACCTGCGCGGTGAAGTTCTCGACCGGGCCGGTGATCTGGATGCCCTCGCGCCCGGACCGCGCGACCACGGCCGGGTTGGCGTCGCTGACCAGCACATCGTGGCCGTCTCTGGCCAGGCCAGCGGCGACGTGCCGCCGATCGCGCCGCAGCCAAGCACCACGTAACGCACGGCTCGGAACGTTACAACACGATAACTACATCGGTCTAGGTATCGCCTGCTATTTACAACTCGCCGGATCATCGCCACATTAAGCAGGACAAAGGTTTGTCCCGTCCGCGCGTGCCGTGGCGACGCGCGCGCTGTCGGCGAGCGGCGCGGCTTGCCGTTGGATCGGCCGCCAGGCGGCCGCCGGCACCTAGGGAGCTTCCGTGAGACACCGATTCACCGTACGAAGGCACTGATCTCGGTCAGCGCCCTGATCGTCCTGGCCGGCTGCGGCTCGGGCGGCTCATCCGGCGGCACCGCCGGCGCCACCAGCGGGCCGGTACACGGCGGCGACCTCGATCTTCGCGGCCGTGCAGGACGCGCAGTCGATGAACAACACGACCGTCTTCGACAACAACTCGATCTGGATCTTCGAGCAGATCTTCCAGACGCTGTACACGGTGACGAACGACGGCAAGGGCGTCAGGCCCTCGCTCGCGACCAGCTACACCATGTCGCCGGACAAGAAGACCTACACCTTCAAGCTCAGGCAGGGCGTCAAGTTCTCCGACGGCAAGCCGATGACCTCGGCCGACGTGAAGTTCTCGATCGACCAGAACCGCAAGGCCACGAAGGGCTGGGCCTTCCTCGACTCGGCGATCAAGTCGGTGGACGCCCCGTCGCCGGACACCGTCGTGATCCACCTGAAGTTCCCGTGGGCGCCGCTGCTGGCCGACCTGTCGATCTTCGCCAACGGGATCGTGCCGAACAACTACGGCGGCCAGTCCGAGACCGCAGTTCTACAACCACCCGATCGGCACCGGCCCGTTCAAGTGGGACTTCTGGCACAAGGGCCAGGCGCTCAAGCTGGTGCGCAACCCGCTCTACTGGCAGAAGGGCCTGCCGTACCTGAACAGCATCACCTGGACCGACGTCGCGAACGACAACACCAGGGAGCTCCAGCTCAAGGGCGGCCAGGCGCAGATCGACCAGTTCCCCGCCTGGTCCACCGTGTCCTCGCTGAAGACGACGACCGGCGTGAACATGCACCTGTTCAACTCGACCCAGACCAACTACCTGGCGTTCAACGAGCAGCGCAAGCCGTTCCAGGACGTCCACGTCCGGCGGGCCATCTCGCTGGCCATCGACAGGAACGCACTGGTCAAGGCCGTCCTGTTCGGCAACGGCAAGCCCGCGAACTCGCTGTTCCCGCCGCAGGTGCCGTTCTACCAGGCGAGCACCCCCGGCCTGCAGCTCAACCTGGCGCAGGCGAAGGCCGAGATGGCGAAGTCGACCGTCCCGCACGGCTTCACGCACTACGATCATCGTTCCGGCAGGTAACTCGGACTACCAGACCATCGCCACGATCTTGCAGTCCGAGCTGAAGCCGCTCGGGATCAAGCTGAAGATCACCCAGCTGGACCCGAACGTCACCAACAACGACGAGCAGACGCTCAAGTACGACATGGTCGCTCACGCTGTGGACGATGGACATCCCCGACCCGGACGAGCTCGCGACGTTCGCGGTCGACCCGAACTCCGGCGCCAAGTCGTTCTTCACCACCTACAACAACCCGGCAGTCGATCAAGGCCACGCATCTCGCCGAGACGACGACCGCGCCCGCCAAGCGCCAGCAGTACTACAACACCGTCCAGACCGGGGCGGCCAACGACGCGTTCATGGCGTACCTGTACTACTCGCCGTATCCCTACGCCACCACGAGCAACGTGCACGGCTTCTTCGTGACACCGCTCGGCAACATGCACATGGAAGATGTCTGGCTGAGCAAGTGACCAATTCTGCTCAACGGACCCCACCTGGTCCGGGCGGCGCGCACCAAGGTGCGCGCCGCCCGGCCGTGGCCGGGAAGGGATGTAGTCCTTGGGACGGATGACCTTCGTCTTCCGGCGGCTGCTGATGCTGGTGCCGGTCGCCATCGGCGTGACGATCGTGGTGTTCTTCATGATCCACCTGATCCCCGGCGACCCGGCGCGCACCATCCTCGGCCTGCATGCGACGCCGCAGCGGATTGCGATCCTGCACAAGCAGTGGGGCTTGGACCGGCCGCTGGTCAGCCAGTACTGGCTGTTCATGGACCGGTTGCTGCACGGCAATCTCGGGCAGAGCCTGTACTACGGCGGCCCGGCGGCTCCCCTGATCTGGCAGCGCCTGCCACCCACGCTGTGGCTGATCATCTACGCCGCGGTGCTGGCCATCGTGATCAGCGTGCCGCTGGCCATGATCGCGGCTACCCGCAAGGACGCGGTCCGCGACCAGGTGGTCCGCGCGGTTCCGCTGCTCGGGCTTGGCATGCCGCCGTTCTGGGTCGGGATCCTGCTGGTCTACGCGCTCGCGATCAAGGTGCGCGCGTTCCCGGTCAGCGGGTACGGCACCGGGTTCGTCGGCCACCTGCACTCCATGTTCCTTCCGGCGCTCACGGTGGCGATCGCGCTCGCGCCAGTGGTGATCAGGGCGCTGCGCGCGAGCATGTTCAACGTGCTCGGCGCCGAGTACATCACCACGGCCAGGTCCAAGGGCGTGCCCGGCCCCAGGCTGTTCATGCGGCACGTGCTGCGCAACGCGGTGATCCCCGCGGTCACCGTGCTCGGCATCAACATCGGTTACCTGATCGGCGGCACGGTGGTCATCGAGGTCATCTTCGCGGTCCCCGGCATCGGCCAGCTGATGATCAACTCGATCTTCCAGCGCGACTTTCCGGTCGTGCAGGGGGTGACCCTCGTCTTCGGAGTGCTCGTCGTGCTGGTCAACCTGCTGGCCGACCTGTCCTATGCGGCGCTCGACCCGAGAGTGCAGGTTCGACCGATGAGCGCGATCTCCTTCCCCGAGCCTGCGCTCGCCGCCCAGGCCGAGGAGCACGCGCAGCCGCGCCGGACGCAGGCGCTGGTACCGGCAGCCCGCGCTGGCGTCCGGCGCGATCCTGCTCGGCATCATCCTCATCGCCGCGATCGCCGCGCCGCTGATCACGCCGTACGACCCGATCAAGCAGAACCTGGGCGCGAGCCTGCTCGGGCCCAGCGCGCACCACTGGCTCGGCACCGACCAGACCGGCCGGGACACCTTCGCCAGGCTGCTCTACGGGCTGCGGACCGACCTGCGGATCGCGTTCATCGCGGTGCTGCTGCCGTTCTGCATCGGGACGATCATCGGCAGCATCGCCGGCTATTTCGGCGGCTGGGTGGACTCGGTGCTGATGCGCCTGGTCGACATCGTGGTGGCGTTCCCGTTCTACGTGCTGATCATCGCACTGGTCTTCGTGCTCGGCCCCGGCCAGCGCAGCATCTACATCGCGATCACGCTGGTTGGCTGGGTCTCCTACGCGCGCATCATCCGCGGCGAGATCCTGGTGGCCAAGCGGCAGGACTATGTGCTCGCCGCCCGCTCGGGCGGCCTGTCGGCTCGTCCGCATCATCGGCAGGCACCTGCTGCCGAACGTGATCACGCAGGCGATCATCTATGCGATGTCCGACATCGTGCAGGACATCCTGGCGATCGTGACGCTCGGCTACTTCGGGCTCGGCGTGCCGCCGCCTACACCAGACCTGGGATCGATGATCAACGACGGCCAGAACTTCCTGACCTCCGGGCACTGGCAGCTGACCACCTTCCCCGGCCTCGCCGTGGTGGTCGTCGGGCTATCACTCTCGCTGATCGGCGACGGGTTCGCCGACCTGATCAGGCCGGGCCAGTCATGACCGGGCCGCCACTGCGCAAGCCGCCGGGCCAGGACCGGCCATCCGGCAGGCCGATGCTCGACGTCCGCGATCTGCACGTGCGGATCGCCAGCCGAAACGGCACGGTCAGGGCCGTCGACGGGGTGTCGCTCGAGGTGGCCAGCGGCGAGGCCCTCGGCCTGGTCGGCGAGTCGGGGTCGGGCAAGTCCATGACGCTGCGCGCCATCCTCGGCGTGTTGCCGCCCGAGGCGAAGGTGACATCGGGCCAGATCGTGCTCGACGGCGTCGACCTGGTGCCGCTGGCGCAACTCCGACCTCAACGCGATCCGCGGCCCGAAGATCTCCATGATCTTCCAGGAGCCGATGAGCGCGCTCAACCCGGTGATGCGGGTCGGGAACCAGATCGCCGAGGGCCCGCGCATCCACCTCGGGTACAGCAAGGCCAAGGCGGCCGAGCACGCGCTCGAGCTGATGCGGCGGGTCGGCATCCCCGACCCCGAGCGGCGGTTCCGCGCCTACCCGCACGAGTTCTCCGGCGGCATGCGCCAGCGGGTGATGATCGCGATCGCGTTGTCCTGCGACCCGGAGATCATCCTGTGCGACGAGCCGACCACCGCGCTGGACGTCACGATCCAGGACCAGATCCTGCGGCTGCTCGCCAGGCTGTGCGCCGAGTCGGGCGTCAGCCTGATCTTCGTGACCCACGACCTGCCGGTCGTCGCGCAGCTCTGCCAGCGGGTGGCCGTGATGTACGGCGGGCAGCTAGTCGAGACCGGTGATGTTCGCGATGTGCTGCTCGATCCCCGGCACCCGTACACGCTCGGGCTGGTCAGGTCGGCACCGGACGTGGAGTACGTGCGCGAGTCACTGGTGCCGATCCCCGGTTCCCCGCCGAGCCTGGTCAGCCCGCCGTCCGGCTGCCGGTTCCACCCCCGTTGCGCGTTCGCCGAGGAGGACTGCCGCGTGCTGCCCACGCCGCTGCGCGAGCTGCCTGGCGGGCGGTCGACCGCCTGCCTGCACTACGAACGCTGCCAGGAAGCCGTCGCCGCCGACCGGGTCGGGCCGTGACCGGCATCGCGGGGCAGCCTGGCGAGCCTGGCACGGTGCTGCCCGCCGGTGCCGGCGGGGCGACGGGCGCGGGGCCGCTGTTGTCCGCGCGGGACATCGCGGTCTCTTTTGCGGTCGGCTCCAAGCTGGCCGCGCGGATCAGGCACGAGCAGCGGATGCTGCACGCTGTGGACGGCGTGGATCTCGAACTGGCCAGAGGCGAGGCGCTCGCGCTGGTCGGCGAGTCTGGCTCGGGCAAGTCGACGCTCGCGCTGGCTCTCTCTGGCCTGCGGGCCCCGGACAGCGGCGAGATCCTGCTTGACGGCAGGCCGCTGCCTGCCCGCAGGTCGCGCGCTGACCTGCGGCGGATCCAGATGGTCTTCCAGGACCCCTATTCCTCGCTGAATCCCAGGCTCACGGTCGGCGGCATGCTGCACGAGCTGCTCAAGGTGCATCACATCGTGCCGCGCGGTGAGGTCGAGTCGTACTGCAAGGAGCTGCTGAGGCTGGTCGGGCCTCGGCGAGGACGCGCTGAGCGCCTATCCCAGGCAGTTCTCCGGCGGCCAGCGACAGCGGGTGGCGATCGCCAGGGCCCTCGCGCTGCGGCCCGACGTCCTGGTTGCCGACGAGCCCGTGTCGGCGCTGGATGTCAGCGTCCAGGCGACGATCCTGAACCTGCTCCGCGACCTGCGCGGCGAACTCGGGCTCTACGCTGCTGCTGATCTCGCACAACCTGGCCGTCGTCAGGCACCTGTGCGACCGCGTCGCGGTGATGTACCTGGGCAGGATCGTCGAGGTAGCGCCGACCGAGCAGCTGTTCAGCGATCCCCGGCATCCCTACACCAGGGGACTGCTGGCCGCGATCCCGCGGCTGGCCGAGGGCGCGGCGGACCAGAGCCTGACCGAAGGTGGCCCGGCCGTGGCTCGGCGACATGCCGAGCGCCCTGCGGATCCCCGCGGGCTGCCGGTTCCGCACTAGGTGCCCGATCGCCCAGCCGATCTGCGAGACGGACGACCCCGCGCTGACCCAGGCGACCGGTGCCTCCGCGCACCATGCCGCGTGTCACTTCGCGTTCACGGGCGCACCGGCCGCCGCGGCCAAGGTTCCCGTGCAGGCGGTCTCGCCCGAGGCGGCAGGAGATGCCGGGGCGTCAGGCAGTCCTGACGGACGTGGCTCTGTTCCCGCGCCGCGGCTAGGGAAGGAGTAGCCATCACGCCCGTCATCATGGCCAGCGAGCGCGGTGAGATCGGCCTGGCCGCCGCCATGGAAATGCTGCGTGCCGGTGCCAGCGCGATGGACGCCGTGGAGGCCGCCGTGCGGGCAGCGGAGGCCAACGAGGCCGACCACTACGTCGGCGTCGGCGGCCTGCCGAACCTGCTCGGCGATGTCGAACTGGACGCCTCGATCATGGACGGGGCGACGCTGCGGGCAGGCGCGGTCGGTGCGGTCACCGGGTTTCCGCACCCGATCTCGATCGCCAGGGCGGTATGCGACCGGCTGCCGCAGCATTTGCTGCTGGTCGGAGCCGGCGCTGAGCGGTTCGCCGACGAGGTGGGGATCGAGCGCGGCCCGACGCTGACCGACGAGGCACGGCGGATGTGGCAGGCCGGGCTCGCGCCGGAGGGGCTGGCCGAGGCGGAGACCGGGCACGGCGACGGCGGAGGTGGCCTACCGGCGGCAGGTGATCGAGCGGCTCACGGCGCTCACGCCGCCGTCCGGGCCGTGGGGGACCGCTCAACGTGCTCGCGCTCGACAGCGCGGGCAACCTGGCGGTCGGCGTCAGCACCAGCGGGTACCCGTGGAAATACCCGGGGCGGGTCGGTGACTCTGCGCTGATCGGGGCGGGCAACTACTGCGACAACCGGGTCGGCGCGGCCGCCTGCACGGGCCGTGGCGAGCTGGCGATCAGGGCCTGCACCGCGCGCGAGCGTGCTGCTTCGCCGTCCAGGCCGGCCACGATCCGGCGGAGGCCTGCGCGATCGCGCTGGCGCAGACGCTCGACCTGCCCGACGAGTACCGCTCGCCGCTGCAGGCGCTGTGCCTGACACCGGACGGCAGGCACGGCGGCGCGTCGACGCAGGCCAGGCTCGACCTACAGCGTGATGACGGCCGGCGACGACACCTACCGGATCGAGGAGAGACGGCAACTATGAAGGTCTTCCTGTCCAGCGACATGGAGGGAACGGCGGGGGTCGTCGACTGGGATCAGTGCGTAGGCGACGGGCCGGAGGCGGCGGCTGGGCGCCGGCTGCTGCTCGCCGAGGTCAACGCGGCGATCGAGGGAGCGCTGGCCGGCGGCGCGACCGAGATCGTGGTCAACGACTCGCACGCGACGATGCGCAACCTGCCGCCACGCGAGCTCGCTGGCGGCGCCTCCTACATCTCGGGCAGCCATAAGCCGCTGTACATGATGCAGGGCTTGGACGACAGCTTCGACGCGGTTCTGTTCGTCTCCTATCACGGGTCGGTGGGCGCGCCGGCTGGCCTATCGCATACCTATAACCCGCGTGCGGTAGTGGAGGCCAGGCTGGACGGCGCGGTCACCGGCGAGGCCGGCATCAACGCGCTGGTGGCGGCGCACTACGGCGTGCCCGTGGTGCTGGTCACCGGGGACAGGTGCGCGTGCGAGGAGACCGCGGCGCTGATCCCCGGCGTGCACGGTGCCGTCGTCAAGGAGCATGTCAGCAGGCTGGCCGCGCACAGCCTGCACCCGGACAGCGCCTGCGCGCTGATCCGCGAGACCGCGCAGCGGGCGGTGGCCGGCGCCGGATCCGCGCCGCCGCCGCCGCTCGGCTCGGCCGTGCTGGAGATCTCGGTCAGGACAACCGACATCGCCGAGGCGGCCACCTGGGTGCGCGGCGTCGAGCGGACCGGCGACCGCGAGCTGCGGTTTACCGGCGCCGATCCGCTGGCCGTTTACCGCTCGTTCTGCGCCGCGATCCTGCTGACCAGGACGATCGCGGAGGTCGTGTGAAAGCGCACTCGCGCGTGGCGGTCGTCACCGGGGCGGCGGGCGGGATCGGCGCGGCGATCTGCCGAGCGACTCGGCGCGGACGGCTTCTCGGTCGCGTGCCTGGACCTGGACGAGGCCGACCTGGCCGGCTGGAAGGCCGCCGCTCCGCCAGCGCGCTACGGCGCGGACGTCCGCGACGCCGACTCGGTGCGCGCGGCGGCCGATCGGATCAGGGCCGAACTCGGCGAGCCCTGGCTGCTGGTCAACGCGGCCGGCGTGTTCAGCATCGGCCTGCTGCCCGATCTGGAGGAGCGGGAATGGGACCGGATCATCGACACCAACCTCAAGGGGCCGTTCCTGACCTGCCGTGAGTTCCTGCCCGCGATGATCGGGGCCCGTGAGCGGCTGCGTCGTCAACATCGCCTCGACCGCCGGGGTGCGCGGCGGCCGCCAGCGGGCCGCCTACTGCGCGTCGAAGGGCGGTCTGGTACTGCTGACCAGGAGCCTGGCCATCGACCACGGACCAGACGGCGTGCGGGTGAACTGCGTCTGCCCCGGCCTGATCGACACCGAGATGGCCGACTGGATCCGGCACGACGCAGGCGGCCATGACGACGTTCGCCGCCGGCACCCCGGCTGGGCGGATCGGCTCGCCGGCCGAGATCGCCGCCGTCGTGGCGTTCCTCGCCTCGGCCGACGCGAGCTACCTGCACGGTTCGGTGGTGATGGCCGATGGCGGCGTCACGGCGTGAACTAGCCCGGTGAGTGAGCACAGGCCTGATGATCAGGACCCGAACATCGGCGAAGGCAGCCGCTGCCCGGCGCGTGGCGCCAGCCGCGGACGGCGCCTTCCGTTCCCCGCCAGCGGCGGGCCTCACGGCTGGTCGACATCGCCGAGGCGGTCGGCGTGCACCCCTCGACCGTGTCGCGCGTGCTCAACGGCGACCCCGCGCAGTCCGTCCGGCCCGAGATCTACCAGCAGATCCTGCACCGCCCGGCAGCAGGGGTACCGGCCCAACGCGCTCGCCCGCGCGCTGAAGCGGCGCAGGATCGGCGCGTTCGCGTTCGTGATCCCGCTGCTGCGCAATCCGATCTGGGTCCAGGCTGCAGCGCGGCGCGCTGCAGCAGCGCGGCCGAGCGCGGCTACGTCGTCATGATCATGGAGGAGCCGACCGACGACCCGAAGCCGCCCGGCTGCTACCGGTACCTGGTCGACGAGAGCCGGGCGGACGGCCTGCTGATCGCCACCTCGCTGCGGGTCGGCGAGCACGCAGGCGGCGTCCCGATCGCGCCGCACGTATACGTCAACCGGCGTGGGCCGCACCGCGGCAACAACGTGGTGATGGACGAGCCAGGTGCGGTCCGGCTGTTCATCGAGCACGTCGACGGGCTGGGCCACCGCAGCATCGCGATCGTCGACGGCTCGGCCGCGGTGGACACGGTGCACCGCAGGGTCAGCGCGGCCAGGCGGATCTGCGCCGCCCGCGGGATCAGGCTCACCGTGCTGCACGCCGCCGCGACCGAGGAGGGCGGCTGGGACGCGGCGCGCGAAGCTGCTCAGCGCAGACGCCAGGCCGACCGCCTGCGGGGTCGGCAGCCTCAACCAGCTATTCGGCGTGATGGCGGCGCTGCGCGCGGCCGGCGTCGCGGTTCCGCAGGCGATGTCGCTGGTGAGCTTCGACGAAGACGAGTGCCTGGCCTTCCTCGAGGTGCCGGTCAGCAGCGTCGCCATGCCGCTCGCCGAGCTTGGCAGCGCGGCCGTGGACGCGCTGATCACGCGGGTGGAGGGCGGCTCCGAGCGCGACGTGCTCGTCCGCGAGCCGATGCGCCTGATCCACCGCGACTCGGTCGCCCCGCCGCCCGCTGCCGCCGCCCTGCAGCCGCCGCCAGCTAGCCGCTGGCCTGCTAGCCGCTGGCCTGCTAGCCGCCGCCCTGCTAGCCGCTGGCCACCTGGCCGGGCCGTCAGCGGGCCGCCTGAGCCACGGTCCGCTGGAGCCTGGTGCTGCGGGGCGGAGCGGCCCCGCAGCACCAGGGACTTGGGTCGGCGCTGGTTAGCTGCCGATCGGCAGCGGGTCGGTTGACAGGCTGTCCTCGCCTTCGAGCAGCGCGGGCGCCCGCTCGAGCACTTGCGGCCGCAACACGCCGAGCACCAGCGCGTAGATGATGCCGAGCGCGATCAGGCCGATGGTCAGCCAGGGCAGCGTGTTGTACGGACTGGACTGGCCAGGCCGGAGGTCACCCCAGATCGGCAGCGCGAGGATCGCCGCGCCGATCACCGGGGTGACCACCCACAGCCAGACGTTCTTGTGGATGCCACGACGGCGGAACTTCACCCACTCGACCACGAGGGCGACGTTCGCCACCAGGTACATGAGGATCAGCCCGAGGATGCCCCAGGTGCTGAGCAGCCCCACCGCCGTGCCCGGGTCGGTGAACGCCGTGGAGACCACGCCGATCAGGATGCTGGGCGCGACGAACGCCACCGCCGCGGCCGCCGGCGTCCTGAACCGCGGGCTCACCGCCGCGAGCGCCTTGGGCAGCAGGCCGCCGCGGGCGCCGGCGAAGACGACCCGCGAGGTCTGCGTGTTCGCCGCGACGTACGAGCTGGTCACGCTGGACAGGAATATCCACGTGATCAGCGGTGCGACGAACGGCAGGAATGCCTTGGCCGCGGTGTGGAACGGGTTCCCGTCGGCGGCCAGCGTGCCCGTGTGGCCGACGCCGAAGGCGGTCACCAGGGCGTAGGAGCCGAGGACGTAGATGATGCCGCTGACCAGGACGCAGCCGAGCACGGCGATCGGCACGGTGCGGCGCGGGTCGCGGGTCTCTTCGGCGAGCGGCGCGGCCGCCTCGAATCCGCCGAATGCCAGCACCGCGAGGCTGAACGCCAGCAGCACGTCGCTCGCCTTGCCGCCCGGCCAGGTGAACGGGGTGCCGGAAAGGCCGCTCGCGCCGCCCTTGGCCAGGATCGTCAGGCTCAGCGCGAGCAGCAGGGCCACCTCGAACACGTACAGCACGACCGTGACCCTGACGCCGAACTTCAGTCCGACCACGACCGGCAGCGACTACCAGGACGCCGTACAGGATCGTGACGAGCTGGGTGACGCCCCAGAAGTGCACGTTATTGAAGACGTTCTCGACGATGTAGCTGCCGACGAAGATATAGATGCCGCCGAACGCGATGATGTAGCCGAGCACGCAGATCACGCCGGTCGCGACGGCGACCTTCGTGCCGATGGCCCTGGTGATGTACGTGATGAACGACCCGGCGCTCGGGTAGACGCTGGAGAACTGGGCGAGGCTGCTCGCGGTGGCGCCCATGCCGACCATGCTGATCAGGAAGATCAGCGGCGCGGACGCGCCGGCCAGGCTGACCATAAAGCCGGTGGTGAAGAACAGGTTGAAGGCGGGGGCGACCTGGGCCAGGCCCGGCATGATGACGCCGAACAGGCTGAGCTGGTTGCGCTCGCAGGCGCTCGGGGCGTCGGAGGACTGGGTGACGGCCATAGCTAGCCCCTTCCATGCCGTCGGACGAAATCGAGGAACGTCTGGTTGAACTCGGCCGGGTGCTCCCACAGGCAGGCGTGACCGCCCTTGGTCGTGGCCCATTCCGAGCCAGGGATCCCTTCGTGGATTCGCTGCGACAGCGCGACGGGAATGAGGATGTCTTCCTCACCGGCGAGCACGAGGGATGGCACGGCGATCTGGTTCAGCCGGTCTGTGGTGTCGTGGTTCTGGATGACGGCGAGCTGCGCCGAGGTAGGCATGGACCGGCTGGTCCATGTAGCGCATCGCCGTCTCGAACTCGGTCGAGATCGCCCTCCCGCTGCTCGAAGAACGGGAGGGTGAATGCCCAGAGCGTGACGTCCCGCATGACGAACGGAACGCCCAGCACGGGCGCCATGTCGGCCCACATGGCGAACATCCGGGAGCAGAATGGCCCGGGCGCGGCGTACGTGCAGCCGAAGGTGGCAGAACGCAGGTCGCCCGGGTAGGCGAGGGCATACTCCTGGGCGATCATGCCGCCCATCGACACGCCCATCAGGTGGAAATCGGTCACGCCGAGCTGGTCGACGAGCGCCTTGGCGTCGTCGGCCAGCATTCGGCTTGAGTACGGCCCGGCCGGCTTGGAGCTCGCACCGATGCCCCTGTTATCGATGCGAAGCACGCGGTAGCCGGCCGCGAGGAAGTCGTCCATCTGGGCGAACCAGGTCTCGACGTCGTCGGCGAGGCCGTTGATCAGGACGATCGTCTCCTCGCCATCGCCGTCCAGCTTCGTAGTGCAGATCGATGTCATTGACCCTGGCCATCGGCATCGGAATCAGCCTCCGGATCGAACGCGGATACGGGCGTGCAATTCCCTGAGCACGTCCTCGGTCAGCGAGAAGTGCTCGGCGGCGATATCGGCCGCGCGGTCGGGATTCCCGGCGATGACCGCATCGGCGAGAGCCGGGTGCTGTCCCAGGGCCAGATTTCTGACCTGCGGGGTATACGGCTCGGCATCAAAGCCGAGGCTGACCTCGCGCCTGATGCTCGCGCTGAGCTCGGCCAGCCTGTCGTTGTGGGTGGCCCTGGCGATTGCCTGATGCAGGGCATGATCGGCCAGGTGAGAGGCATCGCTGTCCTTCGCCCGCGCGTAGTCCCCGATCGCGCGGCGGATCGCGCCGACGTCCCTAGTGTCGCGGCGCTGCGCGGCGGTGCGGGCGATCGTCTGCTCGATCACGCTGCGGAAGTCGAGTATCGCGGTGAGTTCCTGCCACGCGGGGACCAGCGTGCGGCGGATCATCTCGTCCGCCTCCGGCCCGCGGTTCGTCGTGACGAACGTGCCGCCCGCCCGCCCGCGCTTGGTCGTCACGTATCCCGGCGGCCTGCCAGGCGCTGGAGTGCCTCCCGCACGGTGGTCCGGCTGACTTCCAGCATGGCCGCGAGATCCCGCTCGGTCGGCAGTCGCTGGTCAGGCACGAACTCGCCGAGCGCGATCGCCGTGACGATCCGCTCGGCGATGCGCTCGCCGGCGGTCTGCATCGCGATCGGGATCAGGTACTCGGTCATGCCGGCGCACCTGCCCCCGGGCCGCGGGCGAAGAACGCAGCGATGAACCTGGCCAGCGCCTTGGCCCCGGTCACGATGCTGGCCAGTTCCACCGCCTCGCCGATCGCGTGAATGTTGCGCGCCCGCGGCCCGTAGGCCAGGGCCGGGACGCCGAACTGGTTGAGGTAGAACCGCGCGTCCGTGGTGGCGCCGACTGGCGCGCGCTGCAGATGCGCGCCGGTAGCGGCCAGGTGCGCGTCGGCCATCGCGTCGGCCAGCCAGTGATCGGCCGGAAGCAGATGTCCCTCGGCGCGGAATCCGGCTCGGCCTGATCACCGGCGGGCTGACCGCCAGCCAAGGATCGGAGGTACTCGCCGCGAGGACGGCCGCGCTGGCCCGCTCGAACGCCTCGTCCGGAGTCCAGGTCCTGCGGGAAGCCGACTCTGACCCGCAGCCTGGCCCGGCCCGGCACGCTCGACGCCCAGTCGCCGGCGGTGACCGTGCCGACGTTGACGTTGTACGGCCTGCGCGATCTCGCCGAACGCGGGGTCGCCATCGGTCGCGTTGATCTCGTCCTCGAAGGCGGCCAGGGCGGCCAGGATGGCCGGGATGCTGCTGATCGGGTTCTGCGCGCGGTCGGCCGACTCCGCGTGCGCGGGAACACCGGCGATCTCGATCTCGATCCAGAGCACGCCGATGCCGCCGAGCAGGAGGTCGAGGTCGGTCGGTTCGAGCACGATCACGGCATCGCGCGAGCACACCGGCCTGGCAGGCCGCGAGCGTGCCGTTGCCCGTGCACTCCTCCTCGATCACCGACAGGAAGCTCAGCTCACCGCGCGAGCGCGTCGGGCATCTCCGCCAGCAGCCCAGCGACCGCGAGCAGGCCGAGGGCGAACCCGCCCTTCATGTCGCCCGCGCCGCGGCCGGTCAGCCAGCCATCGGACCGGACGGGCAGGAACGGATCGGTCGGCCAGAGCGCGGCCTCTGCGGGCACGACGTCGACGTGCCCGTTCAGCACGAGCGAGGGCGAGCCGCCCGGATTGAGTCCGCCCGAGCTACGTTCGGCCGCCCCGCGTACGAGCACTGCGCGACGCCGCCGGGAGCGGCCATTGCAGTCTGGTCAGGAATCGGCACCTCGGCGACAGCGAAGCCAAGTCTGGTCAGTTCGGCGGCGACGACGTCCTGCGCTTCGCGCTCCGCGCCGACCGTGCTCGGCGCGGCGACCAGCCGTTCGAGAAAGGCAAAGGCCGACTCGGCCCGCTGCTCGATCGCCGCGTCGACCTCTGCCCACGCGGCTTGATCGTGCACGGTCATCGCGGCTCGCCCATGGTCTAGTGGACTGATGTTTAGACCATTTTGGCGACCGCGGGCACGTCCGTCAAACTGAGCGGCTACCGGGCCGCCCCGCGTCACCCAATTCCGGCGCGCGCTGCCGTCGCCACCCGCCCGCGCCGGGGGGCGCTGCCGATCGCCACCCGCCCGCGCCGGAGCGCGTGCCGTCTCGCACCCGGCGCTGGCCCACAGCGCGCGAAGCATGGGGAAACCGGAAGGTTAGTTTCGTTTGCGGCCGGGAACCTGTTCTGGTGCTAATCCGTTCACCTGGTTAACCAAGTGGCCCCGTTCCGGCGTCTGTTTTTTGGCCGACGATGTCAGGAATAGGATCGTTGCTGCCGGTCATCGACTGTGTCGCGAATCGGCTAACCTGCCGCTTGGGCATAGGCTGATCGGCGCCACTGCTCCGGAGGGCTTCATGAAGCGCATGCGGTCGCGGCGGGCGAAGCTCGTCGGCTGGACGTCGATCGCGCTGGTCGCCATCCTGGTCGTCATCACCGTCGGCGTCGTCGCCGCCGTGCAGGCTCGAACTCTCCGGCATCACGCATCTGAGCAACAGGATCGACAATCCAACTGCGGCCGCAGCATACACCAACGCGCTCAACATCCTGCTGCTCGGGTCGGATACCAGGACCGGGCGCAATGCGCGCGATCGGCGGCGCGACTGGCTGTGCGTGCTCGGACACGATCATGGTCGCGCACATCTCCCCAGGGCCGCGGCAACGTCACCGTCGTCAGCATCCCGCGCGACACCATGGTCCCGCTCTACGCCTGCTCGCCATGGCAGGGCACGCCCGGCCAGCAGGCCGACCCTACGCGGTCGAGCGGATCAATGCCACGCTTGCGGCCGGCGGTCCCGAGTGCGTGCGCGAAACCGTCGAGCAGCAGACTGGTATTTTCATCAACGACGTGATCGAGCTGAATTTCACCGGCTTCGAGCAGGTCATCAACGACATCGGCGGGGTCAACGTGTGCCTGCCGTTCGCCATCCATAACGTGATCACGGCCACCGAAGGGTCCGGCCTGGACCTGAAGGCGGGCGAGCACCACATCGACGGCAGGGTCGCGCTTGAGTTCTGGCGCACCCGCTACAACGTGGCCGACGGCTCGGACATCGCCAGGATTTCCCGTGACCAGTACCTGATGGCACAGGTCGTCAAGGGCGTCCTGCACAGCGGCTTGCTCCGCAGCCCGACGACGATGGTCACCGTCATCGGGCACATCGCCAACGCGATGACGACAGATGCGAGCACGCTCGATCTGCTGCACATCGCCACCAGCCTTCGCGGCATCTCGGCGAAGGACGTGCAGTTCATCACGGCGCCGTGGCAGTCCTATCCGTACGACCCCAACGAGGTCGAGTTCGCGCAGCCGCAGGCCGACGCGGTCTTCTGGGCGCTCGCCCACGACACCGAACTGCCGCCGGCGGCCAAGGAGGCTCACGTTGGCACGGTCAGCGTCAAGGGCCAGCGGAACGGCCCGATCGACGAGGGCCCGGCCGGCGACCTGTTTACCTTGATCCCTTCTCAGGTCAAGGTCATGGTCCTGAACGGGTCGAGCAAGGCCGATCGCACCAGCGCAGACCGCGGCCGGCCTGACTAGCCGCGGGTTCGACGTGCTGGGCACCGGCTACGCCGCGACGACCAGCTACCGGACCTCGGTCATCGAGTACGGCGGCATCGCCGACCTCCCGGCCGCCAGGACGCTGCGAGGCGAGCTTCCCTCGGCCACGATGAAACTGGTGCCCGGGCTGACTCGCGGCACCGTCGACCTGGTGCTCGGCTCGCGCTTTATCAAGCTGGCCGCGCCCAAGCCGACCTCGCGCACTTCCATCGCCTCGCTGTCCAGCAACTATGGCGGCATCAACGCCAGCGTCTCCTGCCGTAACAGCGCCTTCTACGCGGCTAACGGCATTCCCCAGGGCCAGGCGAACAGCTGCCCTTGCGGCTAGCTGGCAAGAAGGCTGAAGCTCTCTGCTGCGCCGGTATGCCATGTGCCTAACTCGCGCAACCCGATATCAGCGAGCCGAAGGGAGAGTCCGCAGCCGTTCCGACCGCTTGAGCGTCATAGTGGCATGATCCACCGATCATGCCCTCTGCCCGGGCGGGCGCCCTGCTCTCTGGCCGCGCTGACCTTCCTGCTGGCCTTGTTCATGGCTGCCTGCGCAGCCTCACCGGCGCCCCTCGGCACCGGCCAGCGGCAACAAACCGGCTCGGCACATCCAGCGGCATCCACAGTTGCTTTGTGCGTCGGCGCAGCCATTCGAATCCACGCCGGGCGGGAGGGCGAAAACGGCGGCGTCCACGCCGACATCGAGTTCACAAATGTCGGTCATCACCGCTGTATGCTGCGCGGCCTGCCCCGCGTGACCGTCCTGCGGGCAACTGGGAGACCGCTGCCGGCCCGGCTGGTGCGCGCCGGGAACCTGTCGCTCAGCCCTGTCGCACTACCCCCAGGCAAACCAGACGCGGCGGATCTGGTCATATTTTGGGCCAACTGGTGCGGCCATCCACCCGGCCGGCTTTTGGTCCGCGTAACCCTGCCCAACGGCGACTTGATCACCGGACTACTGGCTGGCCCGACGGGATACGAACTTGTCCCTAGCTGCTCCAGCCCGCGGCAGCCGTCGACGATCTCCGTCCTCGACGCCTACGCGGTCCGCACCCATCCCGGCTAGGACATCACATCGCCGGATACCCACTCCCCGGCTACGCCCGCGGGCCGTCGGGTAGCGTCCAGTGCGGATGCTGATCCCATGCGGAGGTGGCGGATGCGTTATGTGAACCTGGGCAGGACCGGCCTTCGGGTCTCCCGGATGTGCCTGGGGATGATGAGCTACGGCAACGACAGCGACCGGCCCTGGGTGCTCGACGAGGACGCGGCGGAGCCGATCGTCAAGGCGGCGGCCGACGGCGGCATCACGTTCTTCGACACCGCCGACGTTTATTCCGGCGGCGCCAGCGAGGTAGCGACCGGGCGCCTGCTCGGCAAGTACTTCGGCCGCGACCAGGTCGTCGTCGCGACCAAGGTGCACGGCGCGATGGGGCCAGGGCGAGAACGACCGCGGCCTGTCCCGCAAGCACATCATGTCCGGCATCGACGCTTCGCTGCGCCGGCTGAACATGGACTACGTGGACCTGTACCAGATCCACCGGTGGGATGCCAGGACGCCGATCGAGGAGACCATGCAGGCGCTCGACGACGTCGTGCGCGCGGGCAAGGCCAGGTACATCGGCGCTAGCTCGATGTTCGCCTGGCAGTTCGCCAAGGCGCAGCACATGCGCGGACGCGCACGGCTGGACCAGGTTCGTCTCGATGCAGAACCACTACAACCTGCTCTACCGCGAGGAGGAGCGGGAGATGATCCCGCAGTGCATCGACCAGGGCGTCGGGCGTGATCCCGTGGAGCCCGCTCGCCCGCGGCGTGCTGGCCGGCAACCGGACCAGGTCCGGCGAGCGGCACACGACGCGGGCGGGCACTGACCCGTTCAGCGACTCGCTCTACGCGATGCCGTCGGACTTCGACGTCGTGGACAGCGGCCGCGCAGGTCGCGGCCGACGCGCGGGGTGCCGTCCGCGCAGGTCGCGCTGGCCTGGCTGCTACAGCGGCCGGGCGTGACCGCGCCCGATCGTCGGCGCGACGAGGCAGGGCCACCTCGACGACGCGCTGGCGGCCGAGCAGCTTGAACTGACCGAGCGAGGAAGTGAGACAGCTGGAGGAGCTGCTACGTCCCGCATCCGGTGCTCGGGCACTGATAACCCTGGCAACTGCGAGCGATCGTGCTGACTGCCGCAGTCCGGGCACAGGCCGAACAGTTCGACCGTGTGGCCGACATCGGAGAACCCGGCCTGCCTGGCCACCTCATCGGCCCACCGCTCGACGGCCTTGCCCTCGACCTCGACGCTGCGGCCGCAGCTACGGCAGGTCAGGTGATGATGGTGGGTGTCGGTCTGGCACCGCCGGTACAGGGTCTCGCCGCTCGCGTCCCTGATCGCGTCGATCCGGCCCGGTCTCGCTGAGCACCTGCAGGTGCCGGTAGACCGTGGTCAGGCCGACCTGCTCGCCGCGTTCCCGCAGTTCGGCGTGGATCTGCTGGGCGCTGCTGAACCCGGGCAGCCGGTCAAGCACGGCGGCCACAGCCTCGGCCTGCCGGGTGCCGCGGACCCTGGTGCCGTGCGGCCGGCTCGGCTGGCGCGCGCTCGGGGAGACTCACAACTCGCACGGTAGCAGCAGGCCGGCGGCTCAGGGCCGGCCGTGCTCGCGACGCGATGCCAGGCGTCTGCGCGAGGATAGGGGACATGGCTGACCGGCTGCGGAACGCGACGAGCCCGTACCTGCTCCAGCACGCCGGCAACCCGGTGGACTGGTGGCAGTGGGGCGACGATGCCTTCGCCGAGGCGCGGCGCAGGGACGTGCCCGTGCTGCTCTCGGTCGGCTACTCCGCCTGCCACTGGTGCCACGTGATGGCGCACGAGTCGTTCGAGGATGAGGCGACCGCCCGGCTGATGAACGACAACTGGTGGTGCCCATCAAGGTGGACCGCGAGGAGCGTCCCGACGTCGACGCCGTCTACATGACCGCGACGCAGGCGATGACCGGCCAGGGCGGCTGGCCGATGACGGTGTTCCTGACCCCGGACCGGGAGCCGTTCTACTGCGGTACCTACTATCCGCGCGAGCACTTCGAGCAGGCTGGTCACCGCCGTGTCGCGGGCCTGGCAGCAGGACCGGGACGCGCGTCGCCGACCAGGCGCGGCAAGGTGGCCGGCGGCGCTGGCAGATCGGCCGGCGCAGCGCCCCGG
This sequence comes from uncultured Actinomycetota bacterium, assembly GCA_963720595.1. GTDB lineage: Bacteria > Actinomycetota > Actinomycetes > Streptosporangiales > Streptosporangiaceae > Chersky-822. The sequence goes on from CAVRFY010000004.1 coordinate 305,410, forward strand.
GCCGCGCCGGACGGTGCCGGACGCCATCTCCGCCAAGGTCGACCGACGCGGCGGTCGGCTCGCTTGCCAGGCGCTACGACGCCAGCTCGCGGCGGGTTCGGCGGAGCGCCGAAGTTCCCGCCTTCGACGGTGCTCGAGTTCCTGCTGCGGCACGTGCGAGCGGACCGGTCAGGACGCAGACCAGGCGCTGGCGATGGCTCGCCGGGACCGCCGAGGCGATGGCCAGGGGCGGCATGTACGACCAGCTGGGCGGCGGCTTCGCCAGGTACAGCGTGGACGCTGACTGGGTCGTGCCGCACTTCGAGAAGATGCTCTACGACAACGCCCAGCTCGCCGGGTGTACGCGCACTGGTGGCGGCGGTCGGGCGGCGACCTGGCCCGCCGGGTCGCCGAGCAGACCTGCGACTGGATGATCGCCGACCTGCGCACCGCCGAGGGCGGCTTCGCCAGCGCGCTGGATGCGGACAGCGAGGGCGAGGAGGGCGCGTTCTACGTCTGGACGCCCGCCGAGCTCGCCGATGTGCTCGGCGAGGAGGACGGGGCCTACGCGGCCGAGCTGTTCGCCGTCGCACCGTCCGGCACGTTCGAGCACGGCCGCTCGGTGCTCGCAGCTTCCGGCCGATCCGGCCGACCTGGACGCGTTACGAGCGGGTCAGGTCGGCGCTGCTGGCGGCCAGGACCGGCCAGGGTCTGGCCGGGCAGGGACGACAAGGTCGTCGCGGCCTGGAACGGGCTGGCGATCGCCGCACTCGCCGAGGCCGGGCTGCTCTTCGGGCGGCACGGACTACGTCGATGCGGCCCGCGCCGCCGCCGAGCTGCTCGCGGCCGTGCACCTGGACGGCGGCCGGCTGGCCAGGACATCGATGAACGGCGTGGCTGGGCGCAGCGCCGGCGTCCTCGAGGACTACGCCAATGTCGCGGCCGGGCTGCTCGCGCTGGCCGGCGCGACGGGCGAGGCGACGCTGGGTGGGAGTTGCCGGGGATCTGCTGGACACCGCGCTGCGAGCGGTTCCGCGAGGCCCGGCGGCGGCTTCTACGACACCGCCGACGACAGCGAGCAGCTGATCTACCGCCCTGCCGATCCGGGCGACGGTCCGACGCCGTCAGGAACCTTCGCGGTGGCGGGCGCGCTGCTGAGCTACGCGGCGCTGACCGGATCGGCCACGCATCGCGAGGCGGCGGCCGCGGCGCTAGGCGCGGTTCCGACGTCGCCGCGAAGTACCCGCAGGCCGCTGGCTGGGGCCTGGCCGTTGCCGAGGCGTTTCTGGCCGGTCCTGATGAGATCGCGATCGTCGGCCCGCCGAGGCGACGACGAGGACCACGGCACTGCACCGGGCGGCCGCGCTCGGTGCCACGCCGGGCGCCGTGCTCGCCCTCGGCGAGGCCGACCGGGTCAGAGCCGGAGGCCGGCATTCCGCTGCTGGCCGGCCGCGGGCTGGTCAATGGCAAGCCCGCCGCCTATGTCTGCCGCGATTTCACCTGCCGCCTGCCGGTGACCACCTCGGAGGAGTTGCTCGCCCTGCTGCGGCCGTGACCAGCCCCTAGCCGGTCGTTCTGCGGCCATCGCGCCGTCGCCGCCTCGCCATACCCAGGACCCCCGATGGTTGCGTTAGGCACATAAGATCTGTCCCCTAGATGCCGCCTTCGGGTCGGTTGGCACTTTCTTGTGCCGGCCCGGAAGGCATAATTTCTGGTAGCGCGAGAGATGCTCCCGAGCGGAAGGACCGAGGTTGCCCTCCTTGGCGCGTCGGCTACTCCCCGTCGTGGCATTCGCTCTTGTCCTTTTCCTGGTCACGGCGGGTCTGGTCGGCCGCGCCCGGTCAGCGCTCACGCTGCCGGCGGCGCCGCCCGCGCATTCGGCGGGCGCGGCGCACTCGGCGGCTGGCGGTCAGGCGGCGATCACGGCCGCCGGAGTCAGCCGGGCGGTCGGCGCCATTCCCGGCTCCCGGCCCGGACCGCGCTATCACTGGCGATTCGGAGCGGGACGGGCCGTGTCGACGTCGGCGGTGACGGCGAAACCGCTACCGGCCGTGCACGGCAGTGGCGCCGGCGGGCCAGGCCACCGGGCCGTTCGCCTGCTGCAGGCGGACGTGCTGGTGGTGGGTCAGCGGTCACTGCCGGCCCGCCTGCTCACCCGGCTTCGCCGCTTGCGCGGCGTGCTGGCGGCGGTGCCGGTCGACGCCGGCCGGGTTCGCGTCAACGGCGTGTTCGTGAACGTGCTCGGGGTAGATCCTGCCGGCTTCCGCCCGTTCGCCGCCAGGCCGACCGCCCGCTCGGACGCGCTCTGGCAGAACGTCGCCGCGGGCGGCATGGCGATCTCCTACACGATGGGCAGCCAGGACCGGCTGAGTCTGGGCAAGCCCGTGCGGGTCATCGGCGCCCATCCGGTGATGCTGCCGGTGGCCGGGTTCGGCACGGTGGGCATCGGCGGCGTCGACGCGGTGGTCTCCGATGCCGTCGCCAAGTCGCTCGGCCTGCCGTCAGCGAACGCGATCGTCATCAGCGCTCCGCACGCCAGACTCGACCGGCTGATCCCCAGGATCAAGAGGCTCGCTCCGGCCAGAACGGCCGTGGCGGCGCTGGTGACCCAGGTGATCGAGGGCAAGGTCACCGTGACCGGCGCGGCCGGCGCTGTCGGCGTCGGCGCCAGCCAGGGCCCCGGCCTGATCTCAGCTCCAGCTGGCCGGGTTCCTGGCCGCGGCCGAGAGCCGGCTGGGCATGCCGTACGTCTGGGGAGGCGCGGGGCCGACGCAGTTCGACTGCTCTGGCCTGGTGCAGTGGTCGATGGCCCAGGCCGGAGTGGTCATGCCGCGGGTAGCGGCGGATCAGGCGCGGACCGGGCCGTTGCTCAACCTGGCCGACCTGCAGCCGGGGGACCTGCTCTTCTATCACACCGACCCGACCGCCCCGAATTACATCTCGCACGTCGCCATCTACATCGGGAACGGCCAGATGCTCCAGGCGCCGGAGCCCGGCATGAACGTCGAGGTCGTGCCCGCCGACTTCGGCGCCGGCTTCGCCGGAGCGGTGCGGGTCTACCCGAGGGTCGCCGCCGCCGTCGCCGGAAACCCGGCCGGCTGACGCGCGGGCCTGAGCCCGGCTGCGCGTGGCCTATGCGCGTGGCCTATGCGCATGGCCGCTCCGCCCGCTCCGCCGCGCGCCCGTCCCGCGCGCTCCGCCCCGCGCCCACTCCGCCTCCGCGGCCGCCTCCCGCGATCACGGAGCCCGGACTTCATGATCACGGTGGGTTTATGCCAAATAGAGCAAGTAACCCACCGTGATCATGAAGTCCAGGATCAGGCCGGGGGGCGATTGCGCCGGGGCGAGCGATGTGTAATCATGATTACATGAGTACAGACAAGAACGAGCATGCGTCCGCGGCCGATCGTCTTCGCGGCTGGTTCACCGGCCGGATGCCTGAGGAGTGGCTCGACGGCACGATCGAGGTCAAGGTCGACCGCGAGGAGATCACGGTTATCGTGCCGGTCACCGCGCCGCAGGCCGCCGATGAGGCGTCGGAGGCCGAGCAGGCCGCCGCGTGGGAGGGGCGCGCCAAGCGCTTCCGCGAGGAGACCAGGCAGCACCGGATCGAGATCGCCAGGGAGGCCGAGCACGCCTACGGCCGCAAGGTGTCGTGGGGCGTGCGGTCGGCCGACCGCACCGTGATGTTCACCACGTTCTCGGTGCCGGTCATGACCAGGCTGAGGCAGCCCGAGCGGCTGGTGCTCGACACGCTGGTCGACGCCGGTGTCGCGCGCAGCCGCAGCGACGCGCTGGCCTGGTGCGTCCGGCTGGTGGGCGAGCACGAGGACGCCTGGCTCGGCGAACTGCGCGAGGCGTTGCAGCGGGTCGAGGAGATCAGGTCAGAGGGCCCCAGGTCCTCCTGACCGCGGCCTGCATTCGCCCCTGCTAGCTCCGCGCGCTGCCCGCCTGCCCCGCCGCGCGCGCCGCCCGCCCCGCGCGCTGCCCCGCCCGCCCCGCGCGCTGCCCTGCCCGCCCCGCACGCTGCCCCGCCCACCCGGGCGGGGCAGGCTCACTCCGCGCATGCCGCCCCGCCGGCGCCGGGGTGTGACCGTCTTAGTTGACGAGTTAGCGTCATTTCTGGACGTTTCTCTTCTCCTTAGCATGCTCATCGCGCACATGCGGCCGCTCCGGCGCGCATGCTGCTGCACGAGCGGGGAAGCTACCGCGGCATGTCAGATCGGGTAATGCCGCGATGTGCCAGGTCCGCATCGGGTTACCGGCGGGAAACATTTGGCACCCAGGGGGATATTTGAGCCTGCCTGTGCCGGGGTACACTCCCCAGATCGATCCCGCAAGTCCGGGCGTACTTTGGGCTGCCCGAACTGGCATTACCCCGCAAGCGGAGCGTTCAGCGCCTTCGCCGACGAGGAGGAGCAGTCGTGGTGTATGAGGTGAGGGCCGCGCAGGTGGAGTTCAACCCCGCTGCCGAGCGGCTCCGCGAGCTGACTGAGAGGATGCCCAACAGCCAGGTGACCGAGTTCGGAAACGTCGTGGTCAAGGCTCGGGTGGACTCACGGAGCACGAGGTCGACTTTCATCGTCGACGACTCAACCAACGCCACCAAGCAGACCATCTCTCGCGAGGAGTACGACCGGATCTCCGCCGAGCAGGACGCCTACATCGCCGGCGAGCATGTCGTCGTCGTCGACGGCTACATCGGCTCCGATCCCGAGTTCCGCACCAGGGCGCGGCTAATCATGGAGGCGGCGAACGCGAACGTGGCCGGGATGCAGCGGCAGCTGTACTACCCGGTCGGTGCCGACTACGATCCCGCGACCTGGGTTCCGGACACCACCGTCATCTACACGCCCAACCTCCCGGCCCCCGGTTACCCCGACGACCGCGTGATCGCCGTTGACCTGAATGCCAATATCACCCGCGTGCTCAACTCGGACTACTTCGGTGAGTCCAAGAAGGGCGGCCTGCGGATGTGGAACAACATCGTCTACAACCGCGGCGGCCTGGCCCTGCATGCGGGCTGCAAGGTGATGCCGCGGGACGGCGAGCCGACCTCCATCCTGATCGTGGGCCTGTCGGGCACGGGCAAGACCACTACGACCTTCACGACCCAGCTGGAGAGCAAGCCGGCTCAGGACGACTTCGTCGCACTGATGCCGCAGGGCATCGTCTACACGACGGAGAACGGCTGCTTCGCCAAGACCTTCGGCCTCGACCCGCGGTACGAGCCCGCGATCTATCACGCGACCACGAAGCCGGACGCCTATCTGGAGAACGTCTCGGTCGACGATCACGGCAAGGTCGATTTCTTCGACACCTCCTATACCAAGAACGGCCGCACGACCTGGCCGTTCTCGTACGTGCACCCATGGCCGGGCAACGAGGTTCCGCCGGCGGAGTTCCTGCTGATCCTGAACAGGAACGAGAACATCGTGCCAGCGGTGGCACGGCTGGACCGGGCCCAGGCCGCCGCGTACTTCATGCTCGGCGAGACGACAGGAACCTCAGCGGGCGGCAAGGACGAGGAAGGAAAGTTCCTGCGGGTGCCGGGCACCAACCCGTTCTTCCCCAGGGACATGGCCGACATGGGCAACCGGATGCTCGAGCTGCTCGACAGCCGGGAGCTCAAGGTCTACGTGCTCAACACCGGCCGGATTGGCGGGACCGACGACGCGACCTCGAAGAAGGTGACAATCCCTTACTCGTCGGCGGTCGTCCAGGCGATCGTCGAGGACTCGATCGACTGGGAGACCGATCCCGACTTCGGCTATGAGGTCGCCACGTCGCTGCCCGGCATCGAGGACGCCGAGATCCTGCAGCCGCGCAAGCTCTACGAGCGGCAGGGACGCTCGGAGGAATACAACGCGATGGTCGACCGGATCAAGCGGGAGCGCAGGGAATACCTGGCGTCATTCCCCGGCCTGGAAGACGCGATCGTCAAGTCCATCGGCTGATCGCGAGGCTTTCGCAATACGAGGCCAGGGTGCCCCGTGCCAATCACGGCGCGGGGCACCCTGCGTCCCGGACTGACAACAGCGCGGGTGTCGCTGCCTCCCGTCCCCTTCGGCACGGCATGGGGGTGCCGGATCCCCCTTTGCCGGTGCTAACGTTCCGTTGTGGGAGAACTACGCTGCGTAGATGGTTCGCTGCTGAGCGTGGCGGCAATCCCGTGCCGTGACCGGGCAGGCCAGCCATACGAGGTCACCCTCCAGCTGGTGCTCGATCGCCAGCCGTTCGCGACCGTCGGACTGCGCTGCGGGCACCAGTTGGCCACGCTGGCCGCGCAGGTACAGGCGGCCATCAGGGATCCCGAGCAGGCTTCGAGCTGGCCGGATCCCGCTGACAGGTTCCCCCTGCCGGCCGCGGAGGACGGCCGTGCTCCACAGCCCCGTGCCGCAGAGCCCCGTGCCGCAGAGCCCCGTGTCGCAGAGCCCCGGGTCGCAGAGCCCCGGGCCGCAGAGCCCCGTGCCGCAGAGCCGCGGCAGCCCGCCGCAGCCCTCGTTCGGAGAGCCCCGGGCCGGTTTCCAGCCCGGCGAGCGGGAGTACTTCAGCCTCCGGTCGAGAGAACGCGTCGATCTGCCGGGCCATGGCGAGGTGCGGTGCCTGCTCAGGTCGAGCGCGCAGTGGCATTGGGGGACACCGGGCTCCGGCAGCGCGAATTCCGGCGGCGCCGGTCAAGGCTCGAATCTCGGCGGTGCCACTCCCGGCTACTGGCGGCTGAGTCGGCGTGCGGTCCTTGAGGCGTGGGGTGACAGTGGAACGGGTGTACGAGCTGTGCTGACATCGACCGAACTGGTCAGGTTCTTGGATACGGTGCTAAGTGAACCGGCCACCAGTGCCCTGGATGGGTCGATGCCGACCGCCTGGATGGCCGGGAACCAGCCAGGGCGACCCGGCCGGCCTGCGTGGCGGCAGCGAGGAAGGGTGGCGGATGGGTCTGCGCGATCTCGTCTACCTGCTCTACGAGCGGCGGCTCGAAGCGTCGCTCTCGCCGTCGGTGGCCCCCAGGCACGTGGGAGTGATGTGCGACGGTAACCGTCGCTGGGCTCGCTCGGCCGGCCTGCTCGACGTCAGCAGCGGTCACCGCAAGGGCGCCGACAAGATCTTCGAGCTGCTCGAATGGTGCCAGTGAGGCCGGCGTCGAGGTCGTCACCTTGTGGCTGCTGTCCACCGACAACTTGATCGCGAGGCCGGAGGAGGAACTCGAGCCGCTGCTGGGAATCATCGAGGACACGGTCAGGCAGCTAGTCGCCCAGCACTGGCGGGTGAAGCCGGTAGGAGCGCTCGACCTCCTGCCCGCCGAGATGGCCCGGGTGCTCAAGGACGCCGGCGAGGCCACCGCCGACTATCCCGGCCTGCTCGTCAACGTGGCGGTCGGTTACGGCGGCCGGCGGGAGATCGCCGACGCCGTGCGTTCGCTGCTCCAGGCGCATGCCACCAAGGGCACGACGATCGAGGAACTGGCCGAAGATCCTGGATGTCGAGCACATCGCCGAGCACCTGTACACGGCCGGCCAGCCCGACCCCGACCTGGTGATCAGGACGTCGGGCGAGCAGCGGCTCGGCGGCTTCCTGCTCTGGCAAAGCGCACACTCGGAGTTCTACTTCTGCGACGCCTACTGGCCAGCCTTTAGGAAAGTCGACTTCCTGCGGGCGCTGCGATCGTACGCCGGACGGCGCCGCAGGTTCGGCACCTGAACGGCAGTGGTTAGCCGCTCAGTGGCTAGCCGCTGAGCGCTGCTGCGGTGAGCCCGCGCGGCGCCTTGGTCAGCTTGCCGTGGTTGTCGAGGTAGATGCCGCAGTAGCTGATCAGAACCTGGCCGCCGGTGACGTTCGGGTCGAGCGCTGGCCGATCGCATCCGACCCGCCTTGCGACTAGGACCGGGCGGCCAGCCGGGGCCCCGGTGCGGGGATCGGCGGGCTGCACCACCTCGGTGCCGCTGGCCGGGCACTCCTCGAGCACGGCGAACCGCGCCGCCGCGGCCCAGCCAGGCCACCGCGTCCGGCACGCACGCGGCGCCGGTTCTCGCCGCGGACGGCCAGTCCGACGCGGTCGGTGCCGTGGTCATCCGGCTGGCGGTGTCCAGCGTGACAGGGCCGCCCGCGATGCCCGCCGCGGTCTGCTTTCCCGCGATGTAGCTGAGGTGCCGCCCGTCCGGTGCCCAGGACAGGGCGGTGACCAGGGTCATGGGCGGTACCTGCCAGGACCGGGTCACGCCGCCGTGGCCGGGCAGCGGCAGGATCTCCAGCAGCACCGGACCCCACGGGCGCGTCAGGGCGACGGCCACCCGGGTGCCGTTGGGACTGACGGCAGCCGACGCGACGCTCTGGCGGGCAAATTTCGGGCCGAACGGCTCGCTCTGGCCACTCGTCGTGACCACGGCCAGCCGCGAGGGGCGACTACCGCGGCCCGAATGGCCGGAGACCGCGACCAGCCAGCCGCCTGCCGGGTTGGTCACGAGCACCGGCGGCGCGGCGGCGAACGCGGTCAGTCCGGGCAGCGGCACTGGAGCGCTCGCCGAGCCCATCCTGGCCATCACGAAGTGGTCAGCGGCGTCCAGCCCGAGCAGCAGCGGCCCGTCGCCTGGTGGCGTTACCGTGAGCGCGATCCTGAACGGGCCGGTGCCTGAGTGGGACGGGCCGAAAGCCATGTCGCTCGACGATGCGCGACTGGGCGCCACGCTGTGCTTGACCCCGACCGGAGGGCTCGAGTCAGTGTCGTTGCCTATCCGTCGTGGGCCGTGCGCAGGCGTCGGCGTCGGCGTCAGAGCGGGCGCCGCGGTGCCCGCGGAGCGTGTAACCGTTCCCAGCGTCCCGTCGCCTGGCGAACCGCCTGCGGCCAGGCTGCCGGCCGCCTGAGGCGTCCCGAAGCCTGCCGCGAGCGCGATCGTCCATGCGATCGTCGACGCCTGCAGCCTGGCGCGGCGCCGCCGCCGGCCGCGCGCGATCGCCTGATCGGCCGGCGGCACGTCCACGGGCATCTGCATGACCTGCTCAAAGAGTTGCCGCAAGTTATCGTCAGGCATGGCTGGCCTTTGGCTCGATGCGGGCTGGCCACGAGGGGACAGGGTGCAGGCGGCGCACACCGACTTTCTCCGCCGAGGGGACCAGGACCGGCACGGCCACGAGGCCGGGTGCATCCTGCTCTCCGGGAGTGGCCGCCCGTGCGGTCGGCTCCGGGTCGGTGGCCGTGCCTGGGTCGGTGGCCGTGCCTGGGTCGCTGGCAGTGCCTGGGTCGGCGGCAGTGTGCAGGTCGGCGGCAGTGTCCGGTTCGGCGGCGGTGCCAGGTTCCGCGGTCGTGCCTGGCCCGGCGCTCACGCCGTGTGCCCCGCCGACGCTCTGTGCCCCGTTGACGCTGTAATCCCCGCCAACGCTGTGCGCCTCATCGACGCTGTGCGCCTCATCGACGCTGTGCGCCCCGCCTACGCTGACCGCTAGGCCCACGCTCTGCTTCGGGCTGAGGCACTTCTCCTCGGCCCGCTCGGCGCCTTCGGGCTCGACGATGCGGACAGCCGCTGCCAGCGCGGTCCTGCCACGCGACAGCCAGCTCTTGACGCTGCCTGCCGGGCAGCCAAGTTCGGCGGCGATCTGGTCAACCGTCAGGTCGCACATGTAATGCAGCACGAGCACCGTCCGCTGCCGTTCCGGCAGCGTCCGCAGCCCGCTCACCAGCGCGACAGAGTCGGTGCTGACCTCGGGCGCATGGTGCTCGGCCGCATGGCCCGCGGCATTCCTGGCGAGCCGGATCCGCCGCCAGCGGCTCGCCGCCAGGTTGGTCGCGACCCGGCGCACCCAGGCTTCCGGCGAGTCGCACTCACGCACCGAGGGCCAGCGCTGCCAGGCACTGGCGAACGCCTCCTGGGCGATGTCCTGGGCCTCGGCCATGTCGCCGGTAAGCGCGTAAGCGTGGCGGATCAGGCGAGCGGCAGTGCAGGCATAGAACGCGTCGAAGTTCGGTCGCTGGCTGTCTCTGCCATCGGCTAGCTCCTCGCCGGGGCGGTCGCTGCCGCCACGGCAGCCGGCCTGGCCGGCCCCGGTGTCTTACATGCAGCTTGACGCGCGAGCGGCGTCATTGGTTACAGGTCCGCCAATTCCCCATAACGATGCCAGCGGGCTCGCCCGGCATCCGCCGACTTCGTGGTGCGCCGCTACTTCCGTATCACGCCCCCGAGAAGTACCGTCAGAGACTGACGGGCGGTGCGTAGCCGCCCGGCGGGAAGGCCCTCGAGATCTTCGAGCTTCGCGTCCTGGCACGCAGGCGAGATGAGCGAAGGGCCGGCGCCCGGCCCTTCGCTGGCCGGTCCCGGTCCCTCCGACACGCTTGTGTCCAACGGAGCGCCTCCGGGCGCTCAGGGGAGAGTGAGTGGCCATTTCCGCATCAGCCCGCGCAACGCGGCCGAACCGTATCAGCCTTCAGGAGTCAGCAGCGAGCTCAGCCGCCACGACGCGGTCACCGGGGAAGCAGTCACGGCAAGCCAGCCCTGACCAGCGAGCCGGTGCCGAGGCGCGGAACGGAGCCGACCGCCGTACCTACGTGCTCGACACCAGCGTCCTGCTCGCCGACCCAGGCGCCATCGCCAGGTTCGCCGAGCACCGGGTCGTGCTGCCGCTGGTCGTCATCACCGAGCTCGAAGCCAAGCGGAACCATCCCGAGCTGGGGTTTTTCGCGCGGGCGGCGCTGCGTCACCTCGACGACCTGAGGGTTACCTACGGCCGGCTCGATGCGGATCTCGAGGTCGGCGATCTCGGCGGCACCGTGCGGGTAGAGCTGAACCACTCCGATCCCGCCGTCCTGCCCGCGGGCTTCAGGCTCGGCGACAACGACACCAGGATCTTGTCTGTGGCGCGCAGCCTGGCCGCCGAGGGCGAAAGCGTCATCCTGGTCAGCAAGGACCTGCCGCTGCGGATCAAGGCGGCCGCCATCGGCCTGCAGGCCCAGGAGTACCGCGCCGAACTGCCGCCTGACTCGGGCTGGACGGGCATGGCCGAACTCGAGATCAGCCCGGCCGAGATCGACCAGCTCTACCACGCGGGCTCGCTGGAATCAGCCGCCGTCCGTGACCTGCCGTGCCACACCGGTCTGGTGCTGCATTCTGGCGCGAGCGGCACCGGCAGCGCCCTGGGGCGCGTGCAGCCGGACAAGTCCGTGCGCTTGGTCCGAAGCGACCGCGACGTGTTCGGGCTGCGCGGCCGCAGCGCCGAGCAGCGGGTCGCGCTCGACCTGCTACTCGATCCCGAGATCGGGATCGTCTCGCTGGGCGGCCGGGCAGGCACGGGCAAGTCGGCGCTTGCGCTGTGTGCCGGGCTCGAGGCCGTGCTGGAACGCCGGCAGCACCGCAAGGTCGTCGTCTTCCGGCCGCTGTACCCGGTAGGCGGCCAGGAGCTTGGCTACCTGCCAGGCTCGGAGGCCGACAAGATGAATCCCTGGGCCCAGGCTGTCTACGACACGTTGTCGGCAATCACGACTCCTGACGTGATCGACGAGGTGGTCGCGAGGGACATGCTCGAGGTGCTCCCGCTGACCCACATCAGGGGGCGGTCGCTGCACGACTCCTTCGTGATCGTGGACGAGGCGCAGTCGCTCGAGCGCGGAGTGTTGCTCACCGTCTTGTCCAGGATCGGAGCAGGGTCACGCGTGGTGCTCACGCACGACATCGCCCAGCGCGACAACTTGCGGGTCGGCCGGCACGACGGAGTGGTCGCGGTGATCGAGAAGCTCAAGGGTCATCCGCTCTTCGCGCACGTCACCCTGGTGCGCTCGGAGAGGTCGCCGATCGCGGCGCTGGTGACCGAGATGCTGGAGGACGTGGCGCATGTAAATCGGCCCGGGCCGTCTTCGATGCCAGGTTCCGCGCCCTGGGTGCCGGAACGGCCTGGGGGCGGTACCGTCGACAGCGTCATGAGCGACATCCGACGACGCGCAGGCGGCGACTGGCCGCGTCCCGGCCAGCCCCGCGGCCACGGAAGAGCACCGCGGTTCCCGTCTCCGTGATCATGGCCGTCCGCAACGAGGAGCGGCACCTCGTCGGAGTCGGTCAGCCACGTGCTCAGCCAGGACTACCCTGGTGAGCTGGAGATCGTGCTTGCGGTCGGCCCGTCGAAGGACAGGACCGAGGAGATCGCGAAACGGCTCGCGGCAGCCGATCCCGGATCACGGTAGTGCCAACCCGACCGGGCAGATCCCGAGCGCGCTCAACGCGGCGGTCAGCGCGCTCACGGCACCCGGTGATCGTCCGGGTCGATGCGAGGGCGCGGCTCCCGGCCAGCTATATCGCGACGGCCGTGCGCACGCATGCGCGCAGACCGGCGCGGTCAACGTCGGCGGGGTCAGGGCGGCCCAGGGGGTCGCGCCGTTCCAGCGGGCCGTCGCCTGGGCGATGACGTCGCCTGCGGGCGTCGGCTCGTCGCGGTACAACACGGGCGGCAGCGCGGGACCGTCCGACTCGGTCTACCTGGGTGCGTTCCGCCGCGAGGCGATCAAGGCGTCGGCGGCTACGACGAGCAGTACCTGCGCGCCGAGGACTGGGAGATGAACCACCGGATCCGCGCGGCGGGCGGCCTGATCTGGTTCCAGCCCGAGCTCAGGGTCACGTACCGGCCGCGCAGGCAGCGTTCGGGAGCTTAGCTCGCAGTACTTCCTGTACGGCCGGTGGCGGCGGGTGATCGCGCGGCGCCACGCCGGGACGATCAACCTGCGCTACCTGGCGCCCCGCGCTGGTCGTGCTCGCGCTGGCGATCGGCACGCTAGCCGGGATCGCGGGCGTGGCCGCGCTGGCCGTCAACACCGGCGGCTGGTGGCCCTGGCTGCTGACGGCGTTCCTGGCCGTGCCGCTTGGCTACGTCATCGGCGTGCTGGTCGTGACCGCGAAGGCAGGCACCGACGGCAGGCTGAGCGGGCAGGCGCTGGCCTGGCTCCCGGTCGTGCTGCGACCATGCACCTGTGCTGGGGCGCGGGCTTCCTGACCAGTTCCCGGCGCCTGGGCGGGCCGGGGCGTCAGCCCTGAATCTGGCGGTCGCGCCCGCGGCGCCGACGCGGGCGCCGCCGTGCACCGGCTGGCCGGCGTCCGGTAACGTCAGCCGGCCTCGGCTCGGCCAGCGTCCGCCGCCAGCGAGCAGCCTCGGCGAGCCGCAGGTCGCCTGGGTAGGTGATCTTCAGGTTGCGCTCACTGCCGTGGATCACCCGCACCGGCACATCGGGCAGGTAGCGCAGCACGATGCCGCAGTCGTCGGTGGCAAGGAACGAATCCTGGTCGGCCGCGGCGAGCTCATACGCGCGGCGGATAACCGACAGCCGGAACCCCTGCGGGGTCTGGCAGCGCGCCAGCGACTCGCGCGGCGGGATCGAGGTCATCACGCCGGCCGACTATCTCGGCGATCGTGTCGGCCGTCGGCACGACGACGCCGAGCGCCTCGCAGTCCGCCAGCCCGGCCACGCAGTCAGCGATGATCCGCTGGTCGACAAGCGGCCTGGCCGCGTCGTGGAAGAGGACATTGCAGTCGGGCCCGGCCACGGCTGAGCAGGCCGATCGCCTGGCTGGTGGACCCCGGACGATCGGTTCCGCCCGCGATGACGTGGCGGAGCTTGCCGTACTTGCCGTCTCAGTATCCGTTCCGCCGCGCCGATGAGATCGGCGGGCATCACGACCACGATCTCGTCGATGCCCGGCGCGGCGTCGAACGCCGCGACGCAGTGCTCGAGCAGCGTCCGCCCGGCCAGCGGCAGCAACTGTTTCGGCGTGCTTCCGCCCAGCCGGACGCCTGAGCCGCCGGCCAGCACGACGGCGACTGTGCGCATGACCGGACCTTACCCAGCCGCGCGGGCGATCCCGCGGGCTGGGTTGCCCGCCTGCGCCCGCGACTCGGGCAGACCCGCCGGATATGGCCCAAGAAAGGTTGGCGCCGCTCGTCTGAGTACGCTGAGTAATTGATCCATCGCGATTGGTAACTTCTGCTCGCGCCAGGGAGGCCCGGATCGTCTCTGGACTGAAGCGCACGGCGGGCGCAAAGCTCCTGGCCAGTGCCGGCCTCGGGCGGGACTGGGGCAGTGCCGTGCTGCGGCTGGCCGCGCTCAGCGGCTCCGCGGCATCGCTGGCGCGCAGTTACGCTCGCCGGCTGGCCGGCTGGGCAGTTCGCCGATCGATCTCGCCGAACTCGCTGGCCGGGATTTCGGTGCTGCTCGCGCTCTGCGCCACAGCCTGGTTCAGCGCGGGGCCTGGCGTCGCCAGGGCCCGGGCACTGGCGGCCATGGCCGCCTGGCTGCTCGCGCTGGCCGCCGCCCGGGGCCTGGCGGCCTTCATCGCGGGGCAGACGGCGTCGCCGCCGGATGCGAAGCGGGTCGCGACAGGGGAGGACAGCACCGACTGGCTCACCCTGCCGGCGGTGACCTGGCCGGCCGGCGCGGCCTCCGTGCGCTCGCCGGGCGCCTTGCCTGGTGCGCCCGGCAGGGCAGGCGATGCGGCGGTCGGCTCGGACGCAGGTGGGTTCGGCTGGATGGCGGCCGTCTGCTCCGTCGCGGCCGAGTGCGCCGTCTACGGCGGCATGGCCGCGGGCGCGAGGTCCTGGGCGCTGATCGGCAGGTGGCCGCTTGCCGTCGCCGTCGTCGCGGCGGTGGCCGTCGCCGAACTGCTCGGCGCGTGCCGGGCAGCGGCGGTGGAGTCCGGGCAGTGTCGGGAGGTCGGCCGCAATGCGGCCGTCAGGCGCTGGACGGGCCGACTGCCAAGCCTGCCGATCGGCGCGCGGGCGTTGCCCGCCGCGGCGGGGTTCGTGATCGCAGGACCGCGCGTGGCGCTGCTCGCGGTGCTCGCCGTCGAGGCGGTCGCGATCGCCGGCCCGATCGCGCTGCTCGGCAAGATCGCGCCAGGCCGTCGCCGGCCGGGTCCAGCGGGACCCGCGCGCCCGGCTCGAGGTAAGGCATCGGAGGCACGGGCCACGGCCGTCGCCAGGATCGCCGGGATTGCCCAGGCGGTGCGGGCAAGCTCGGCCGTCCGGGTAATCACCGAACGCCGCACGGACCGGTCGGGCCCGGCCAGCCCGCCACGCAAGGTGAGCCCGTCAGTTCCGGTGAGCTCGTCAGTTCGCGTGATCCGGTCGGGCCCGGTGAGCCCGTCAGGTCCATTGATCCGGTCAGCTCCGGTGAGCCCGTCAGGTCCGGTGAGCCCGTCAGGTCCGGTGAGCCCGTCAGGTCCGGTGAGCCCGTCAGGTCCGGTGAGCAAGTCGGGCTCCGTGGGCCCGTCAGGTCCGGTGAGCAAGTCGGGCCCGGTGGGCCGGTCAGTTCCGGTGAGCCCGTCAGTTTCGATCAGCAAGTCGGGCCCCGCGGGCCCGTCAGTCCCGGCGAGCAAGTCGGGCTCGTCAGCTCCGGTGGGCCCGCCAGGTCCAGTCAGCAAGTCGGGTCCGGCAGGCCCCTCAGTTTCGGTCAGTAAGTTGGGTCCGGCAGGACCGTCAGTCCCGGTGAGCAAGTCGGGCCCTGCAGGCCAGTCAGTTCCAGTCAGCCCATCTGTTCCGGTGAGCAAGTCAGTTCTCGCGAGCAGGTCGGCTCCGGTCAGTCCTCCGGACCGAGTGACGCCGTCGGACCGGGTGACGCCGTCGGACCGGGTGACGCCGTCGCGCCGGGTAAAGCCGTCGCGCCGGGTGAGGCCGCCGGGCGCGGTGGGCCCGTCAGGCCCGGCGACCGAGGTGGCGGGGAAGCCCGGTCTAACCGGTCAGGACCTGATCCTGGCCCTGCGGGACGACGGCGCGGCGGCCCGCTGGGCTGGCCGGCTGGTGCAGGGCAACCTGATCCCGCTGCCGCCCGCGTTCGCCGGCCTGATGGCGACCGTGATGCTGGCCGTGCTCGGGCTGCGGAACCTGCCGGGCTTCATCGCGCTGACGCCGCCCGTGGTGATGATGCTCGCCGCGCCGGGATCGAGCCATCCGCACGACAGCAGGTTCGACTGGCTGATTCCCGCGCTCCTGGCCTGCCGCGCAGTATGTCTACCTTGGCGCGCTGGGTTTCGCCCTCGCCGTGCCAGGCCCGGTGGTCTTCGCGACCGTCGCGATGACATTCCTGTGGTACGCCAGTCTCACGGCGCAGGCCAGGCTGGCCCCGGCCGCACGAGGCCAGCCTGGTGCCGCCGCAGGATGGGAGTCGCGGATGTTCGCCGTCGGCCTCGCCGCGACATTCGGCCTGGCGCACATTCGGGTACGTTGGGCTCGCAGCGTATCTTGGTGTGCTGATCTGCCGGAAGGTCATGGCCGGCTACCTCATCGCCTGGGAGGAAGACCACCGGTGATCGGTATGGTTCTCGCCGCGGGCACTGGCCGCAGGCTCCGTCCCGATACCAACGGCCTGCCGAAGGCGCTGCTACCGGTCGCTGGGGAGGTGACGATACTCGACATCGCCGTCCGCAACCTGGCCGCGGCCGGCCTGGCCGACGTGGTGATCGTCGTCGGCTACGCCGCGTCGATGGTCGCGGATCGCGTTCCGGCACTGGAGCGGGCCTACGGCGTGTCGATCGATTTGGTGCACAACGACCGCGCCGAGGAGTGGAACAACGCCTACTCGCTCTGGCTCGCGCGGGAGTACTTCGGGCGCGGCGTCATGCTCGTGAACGGCGACACCGTGCACCCGGTCAGCGTGGAGAAGACGCTGCTGGCGGCGAGCGCCGCGATCAGGCCGGACGGCGGCAACGGCAGCCGGCGTGAGCCACTGCTCGGCCGCCTGATCATCGCCATCGACGACATCAAGTCGCTGGCCGATGAGGAGATGAAGGTCGTGCTCGACGACGACGGCATGCTGGTGCGGATCACCAAGGTGATGGACCCGGCGCACGCGCACGGCGAGTACATGGGCGTCACGCTGATCGAGCCGACCGCGGCCGTGGCCCTGGCCGACTGCCTGGAGACCACCTGGCGGCGCGATCCCGGCCTGTACTACGAGGACGGGTTCGCCGAGTTCTCCGAGCGCGGCGGCGCGGTCCTCGCGGCGCCGATCGGCGCGGTCGAATGGGTCGAGGTGGACAATCACGCCGACCTGCGTCGGGCCAGGGAGATCGCCTGCCGCTGCTAGTCTCGCGGGATACCGCACCGGTCCTGCGGTGCAGCCGGAGGAGGATCATGCCGCTGCTGGCGAGAATGCTCGCCGCCCCGCTGGTCATCGACGTCAGGCCCGGGGCGATAGGCGGCCTTGCCGCGCTGCTGGCCGACCGTAAGATCACCAACGGCGGCCGGGTGGCCGTCGCGGTCGGCCCTGGCCAGGGCGATGCGATCGCGGCAGCGCTGCCGCCGGGCATCGCCGAGGTGATCAGGATCGGTGACGGCGGCTACGACAGCGCGGTGGCGCTCGGCAGGGACCTGCGGGCGGGCCGCTACGAGGCCGTCGCGGGGATCGGCGGCGGCAGGACGATCGACGTCACCAAGCTGGCCGCGCACGTGGCAGGCATCCCGATGGTCGCGGTCGCGACCAGCCTCGCCCACGACGGGATCGCCTCGCCGGTGTGCACGCTGCGCGCACGAGTCGGGCAGCGGCTCGTACGGCGTCGTGCCGCCGGTCGCCGTCGTGGTCGACCTGGACCGGGTGCGGGCGGCGCCGGGCGCGCTGTCCACCGCGGGGATCGGCGACGCCGATCAGCAACCTGTCCGCCGTCGCGGACTGGGAGCTGTCCGCGGCCGACACCGGCGAGCCGGTCGACGGCCTCGCGGTCGCCATGGCCCGCTCGGCCGCGCACGCGGTGCTGCACGAGCCGGGCCCGAGCAGGTCCGATGAGTTCCTGACGGTGCTGGCCGAGGCGCTGATCCTGTCGGGGATGGCGATGGCGGTGGCGGGTTCGAGCCGCCCGGCCAGCGGCGGGGATCACGAGATCATGCACGCGATCAACCAGCTCTACCCGGGTACCGCCAGCCACGGTGAGCTGGCCGGGCTTGGCGCGCTGTTCTGCGCGCACCTGCGCGGTGACGCGGATCAGTTCGGCGGCGATATCGTCCTGCCTGCGGCGGCACGGCCTGCCGCGGCTGCCGGCCGAGGTCGGCCTGTCCGCCGAGCAGTTCGTCGCCGCGGTCGCGTCACGCCCCCTCGACGAGGCCGGACCGGTACACGATCCTTGAGCGCCTCGACGCTGTCGCCGGCCGAGGCCGCCAAGCGAGTGGAGGAGTATGTCAGGGCCATCGCTGGCTGAGCTCAGGGAGAAGGGCCAGCCGCAGGCGGTGCTCGACCGGCTGAACGACGAGCACTGGCTCGGCCGGCTCTACGGACGCAAGCTCTCGCCCTACGCGACCTGGGTCTTCGCCCGGCTGGGCTGGTCGCCGAACGCAGTCACGGCCGCCTTCATCGCGTGCGGGATCGCGGCCGGCGTGGTGATCGCGTTCGGCGGCCTGGCGACGGCCGTGGTCGGGGCGCTGCTCGTCCAGCTGTACCTGATCTTCGACTGCTCCGACGGCGAGCTCGCCAGATGGAGTAACAGGAAATCGGCCGTCAGGTATCTACCTGGACCTGAGTCGGCCACTACCTGGGTGAGAGCGCCCTGCTCGTCGGCCTCGGCCTTCCGTGCGCAGGGCCCGCTGACCGTCGCGGGCGGTTACATCACCGCCGGCCTCGCCGCCACGGTGCTCGCGATGATCGTCAAGGCGGAGACCGACGACGTCGTGGTAGCGCAGGGTCAAGGCGGGCCTGCCGCCCGGCCACGACGACGCGGCGCTAGCTCCGGCCAGCGCCGGGCTGGCCAGGGCAAGGCGGCTGGCCAGCGTGCTGAAGATCCACCGGATCACCCACGCGATCGAGCTGTCGGTGCTGATCCTGATCGCCGCGATCATCGACGCGGTCCGCGGTGACCTGACCGCGACCCGGATCCTCGTCATCGCGTGCCTGGTCGTCGCGGCGCTGATGGTGGCCGCGCACCTTGTCGCGATCATGGCCTCGCGGCGGTTGCGTTGAATGCTGTCGATCGTGATCTTGACGATGGGCAACCGGCCCGATGAGCTGCGCCGGGCGATCGACTCCACGGCGGCGCTGCGGGCATCGGGCGCGGATCTCGTGGTCGTCGGCAACGGCGCCGACCCGGGCGATCTGCCGCCCGGCGTGAGCACGGTGCGGCTGGCCGAGAACGCGGGTGTCGCCGGCGGGCGCAACGCGGGCGTCGCGAAGTGCGCCGGCGACGTGGTGCTGTTCCTCGACGACGACGGCTGGTACCCCGAGCCCGACGCGCTCGGCCGAGCACGTCGCGGCCAGGTTCGCCGCCGATCCGCTGCTCGCCGTGCTGTCGTTCCGCGTCGCCGACCCGGCCGGCGGTCCTGGCGGGCGCTGGCATGTGCCGCGGCTGCGGGCATCGGACCCCGGGCGGTCCTCGGTCGTGACGACGTTCGCCGGCGGCGCATGCGCGATCAGGAGGTCGGCATACCTCGAGGCGGGCGGGCAGCCCGGCGCGTTCTTCTTCGGCCACGAGGAGACCGACCTGTCCTGGCGGCTGATGGATCTCGGCTACCGGCTCGAGTACGACGCGCAGGCCGTGATGTGCCACCCGGCTGTCCCGAATGCCAGGCACGCGACCTGGTACCGGGTCGAGGCGCGGAACCGGGTCTGGGTCGCGCGGCGGAATCTGCCGTGGCCGCTGGCCGCGGTGTACCTGGCCGACTGGATCCTGATCACCGTCCTGCGGGAACGCGGTCCGGCGGGCTGCGGGCCTGGTTCGCCGGCTTCGCCGACGGCTGGAAGCTCGATCCTGGCCCGCGCCAGCCGATCTCGCTGCGGACCGCCTGGCGGATGACCAGGGCGGGCCGCCCGCCCATCATCTAGCCAGGGGCCTGCTGCGCCAGTGACCGCCCAGCGGGCCTGCTGGTCAGTGACCGCCCAGCGGGCCGCGGAAGGCGCCAGAGTCGTGGCAGACGTTCGCGCCCGCGCTGATGCCGCCGTACCGCTTGGACAGGCCTGACAGCGGTGACGGCGCCGGCGAGTGGTCGCCGTTGCGGCGAGCCGAGATGCCGGCTTCCCGGCCGCCGCCCGTCCCGTACCGCGGCCGATTCTCGCGTGGCAGTTTCTTGTCCCTGGCGATCGCGCGGAACAAGACCGCGGCCCTGGCCGGCCACTGCACCCAATTGGGGTTGGCCGGATAGGTGACGACCGGAACCTGGACGAAGTGCACGGCATGCAGCGGCAGGGTCCGCAGCCGCTGCGCCAGGTTGATCAGCCCGCTCTCGCTCAGCCCGCTGTCGGTGGTCAGTGACGCGGCGACGTCGCGCACGATCCTGAACACCCGGGCCGGGTTGCCGAGCAGGTTGGCGCGCTTGGCCTTCTTGGGCGACCGAGGCCATCAGGTACTGATCGCGCTGGATGCGCTCCAGGTCCGAGCCCACGCCGATGTACCTGACCCGCCAGTACGCCAGCGCCTGCGCCCCCATCACGTGGTGCACCCCGGCCGACAGGTGCAGCTTGGAGCGCCGGTCGCTGATCGGGTAGGGCAGGCAGATGCTGACACCGCCGAGGTCGTTGATGACGTGCTCGAACCCGGTGAAGTTGAGTTCGGCGAAATGATCGAGCCTGATCCCGGTCGTGTGCTCAATCGTCTTCCAGAGGCACCCAGGCCCGCCGGCCGAGAACGTCTCGTTGATCTGCTCGATCTGGCCCGGCTGGGCGGTCTGGCCCGGCGCGCCGGAGGCTCCCGGGCAGGCCAGCACGGGCACCACGGAATCGCGCGGGATGCTCAGCACGACCGCTCGCCGCAGCCCAGGCGACAGGTGCACGACCATGATGGTGTCGGAGCGCTGACCAGCGACATGGGCGCCGAAGCTGGCGTTGCGGCCCTTGCGGGTATCGGAGCCGATCACCAGCAGATTCAGCGAGCGGTTGTATCCCGGCGGCCGGTGGCCCAGGCCGGTGACATTGACATGCTGGATCTTGTTGAAGACGTCACGGTAAAGCGCGTACCCGGCCAGGATCGCCGCGACCAGCACGACGGTGAGTACGACCGCGCCCCAGCCGAGCAGGCGAGGAGTGCGCCGCCCCTGCCGCGCCTGCCCCCCGGCATGCTTCTGATCGTCCCCGTGCCCCATTGCTCTGGCTGCTTTCCTAGCCAGTCTGGGCGCATTTAACCGCGTTCTGGCTGGTCAGCCGCTGGTGAACGCCGTCCCGTAACCCTTGCACGGGTTCGTGCTGCCCTGGTAGCCGCCGAACTGGGTGGTCAGGTTGCCGACCGGCTGCGAGGGCGGCGGCCCGAGTGCCTTGAAGTCAGGGCCCAGGATCAAGGTGACGGTTCCGGGCGCGACCACGTCGTGCTGACCTGCTTGAGCGTCACGTCCGGCAATTGCGCGGCGACGGTCTGCGCGGCCGCCAGGTCGGCGGCCCCGCTGTATTCGACGACCGACTTGGTGTCGGTGTAGTTGCTCGCGTTGGCGGTGCTCACAATGTGGAAACCGCGGCTGGCCAGGGCCGTGGCCGTATTCCCCGCGACCAGCGGCACGCCGGAGCCGTTGAGCACCGTGACGCTGACCTTGGACGCACTGAGCAGCTTGGGCGGCTGGGGCTTGGCGGGCTTCTTGGTCTTGCTGCCCTTCGGCGCCGGCGGCAAGGCGCGGTCGCGTTCGATCGCGTCGAACAGCTTCGGTGTCTGCGACGTGTCGAACTCGACCCAGTTCGGGTTGGCCGGATATTCCAGCACCGGGACGCGCGATGAATTGGATGTTCTTGCGTGATATCCCGCTGACGCTCCTGGCGATGCGGACGATCCGGCCGGCGTCAGGCCGGTGTCCGTGGTCAGCGCGTGTGACCGGGAGATCGCGTTGACGATGCCCAAGGTCTTGCTGAGGCTGTGCAGCACGCCGGTCTTGAGTATCTTCTGCACAAGGCCGACCATGAGAAGCTGGTCGCGCTGGATCCGCTGCAGGTCAGAGCCCAGGCCGAAGTTATCGCGCAGCCGCCAGAACTCCAGCGCCTTGTATCCCTTGAGCACGTGCCGCCCAGCCGGCAGGTGCAGCCGGTCATAGCGGGTCTGGTGGATCGCGACGGGCAGGCAGACCGGCACCCCGCCTATGGCGTTGACCACGCTGATGAAGCCGGTGAAGTTGAGCTGGATGAAGTTGTCGAGGTGGATGCCGGTGGTGTGCTCGATGGTCTTCCACAGGCAGTTCGCCCCGCCGCCTGCGAAGCTGCTGTTGAGCTGCTCGACTGAGCCGGGCGCCGCGCTCTGACCGGGGAAGCCGAAGTTCGTCTCGCGCGGACAGGAGTAGATCGGGACGACGGTGTCGCGGGGGAAGTTGAGCACGGTGATCCGGCGGCCGCCGGGCGAGAGGTGGGCGACCATCACGGTGTCGGAGCGCTGCCCCTGGGCAGGCCCGCCGATCTTGCCGTTCCTGCCCGACCGGCTGTCGGAGCCGATCACGAGGATGTTCAGCGCGTTGTTCAGCTTCGGCGGGCGATTGCCCTGGCCGGAAATGGCCTCGTGGTTGATGCCGTCCCACACCTGGCGGTACTTGGCGTAGGCATAGAGCGTGCCGCTTACGAGAATGACGGCCAGGCCGATCGCGGTCCATCCGGTGAGCTGGAGGCCGAACGAGTAGCGTCGGGAACTGCGACGACGGCGCATGGCGTAGCGCGTCATCGGTCCTCCGGCGGTTCCTCAGTCCGGCTGCCGATACGGCAGGCCGTCGGTTTCCGGCCCCATGGTACGCCGTTGGCTGAGGAAAAAAGCCCACTAAGCGTCACGTCGGAGCGGCGATGGTCTCCCGGCGCCCGCCTCTGTCAGCATCGCGGGCCGGCCCATACAGTTGTTGTCGTGGGTCCCCCGAAGCCGTCACCAGCAAAGACCGACGTCCCGTTGGACGACGCGGCTTCCGCCGATGCCGCTGCTTCTGCTGATGCCGCTGCCTCCGCCGATGCCGCGGCGCCGGGTACCGGAAAGGCGGCGCGTCCGCCCAGGACGCTCACCCTGCGCGTACCCAGGCCGCGGCTGCCGAAGCTGTCGCTGCCGGTCGCGCTGGTGCGGGTCGATCGGGCCGGGACCGGCCGTCCCGCCGAGGGATCTGGCCGTGGCTTCGCCCGGCTGACCGTCCTTCCCGCGATCATTGTGGCCGGATGGCTGCTGCCCGCGCTGCCGCTCCTGCTCGCCGGAGTGTTCGCGCCGGTGCCGATGCTGCTCATCGCCGCTCCGCTGGTGACGGGGCTGGCCGTCAACGTGCTGCACCGGATTCCCGGCCGGTGGCCGACCGAACTGCCAGGCGAGGCACCCGAGCGCGGCTGGTTCGGCTGGTTCGGCCTGGGTGGCACTGTGCTGATCGCCGGCGGCTTCGCCGCCTGGCAACTGGCCATGAACTCGGCGTCGATCCTCGCGACCAGGCGACCGGGCGCCGACTTCCAGACCGGCTACTGGATCGCCCAGCACGGCTCGCTGCCGATCCCTGCCTCGCTGCGGGCATTCGGCGGCCCGCATGCTGGCCTGCACCTGTCGAGCATCGGCTTCGCCGAGCATGGGCATTCCCTGGTCCCCGCGGTTACGGCCGGGCTTGCCGATGCTGCTGGCGGGCGGATTCTGGACCAGCGGCACCGGCGGCGGGGCGGTGATCGGCCCGATCCTCGGCGGCCTGGCGGTGCTCTCGTTCGGCGGCCTCGTCGGCCGCCTCGCGGGCCGGCAATGGGCGCCTGCCGGGGCACTGGCTCTCGCGCTGACTTTGCCTGAGATCTATACGAGCCGGGACGCCTTCAGCGAGACCGCCGTGCAGGTCCTGTTGTTCGGCGGGCTGAGCCTGGTGATCGACGCGCTGACCGTCGCCGGTCCCGTCCTGGCTCGGGTCCGGAGCCGGTGACCGCGGCCGCGGCGGCCGTGACGGCGCCGGCCGTGACGGCGCCGGCCGAGACCGTGGCGGCCGTGACGGCCGAGACCGTGGCGGCCGAGACCGTGGGGGCCGAGACCGTGGGGGCCGTGACCGCGCCGGACGAGGCTGATCCGGCAGCGGCGAGCAAGATTGCCGGCGATGACATGTCCACAGGCGCGCCGACGGCGCCCACGGCCGCGATTCGGATACCGCCGGCGGCACGTCCTGGCCTGCTCGAGACCGCCGACGTGCTCTCCAGGCGGGCCGAGAAGTGGGCGGCCGGAAGCGCCAGGCGGCTCGTCTCGCGGCTGCGCACGCTCCGCTGGCGCGATCTGCCGTCCCGCGCCGCCACGGCGCTGACGCCCGAGATGATGCTCGGCGCGGCTCGGCGGCCTTGCCCTTGGCCTGGCCAGCCTGCTGAGCCTGTCCGCGCTGGCGTACCTCGTTCCCGGCATCGCCGTCGCGGGCATCCTGCTGGTGGCCAGGCGGGCGGTCGGGAGTTGCGTTCTGCCTGGGAATGTTTGTCGGGCGCCGGGTACGGCATCGCCGCCGGGTACCTGCTCGCGCAGCGGCCGCCCAGGCCGCTCGCACGGCCGCTGCAACGTGATCGGCCTCAGACGCCGGCGGACTGGTGCTGCTTGTCGTGGCGGTGCTGCTACTGATGCGCGTGCCGCGTGCGCGCCGGATCGCGGCGGCCGCGGTGGCGCGTCGCCCGCTGCGCTGGCTGCCTGGGCTGGCCAGCCTGGCCGTGATCGCGGGGATCGGCTGGCTCGCCGCCCGGCCTTACCTGCAGACGATCCGCGGCACGCTGGGGCGCACGGCAGACCGGCTATGTCGGCACCCTGCAGCGGATGGCCGGACTGCGCGTGGATCCGGCCCGGCTGTACTCCGAGGACACCCTGTACTGGGTGATCTGGTACGCGGGGATCGCGACCGTGCTGCTCGGCGGGTTCGGCGCGGCGATCCTGATCCGCCGGTGCCTGCGGGCGCTGCTGACCTGTCAGGACAACTCGGGCACCGGGCTGAACTGGGCGCTGCCGCTCGCCGTCGATCCTCGGCGGCTCAGCGGCGGTCCTGTGGCAGCCATTCACCGTGCCCGACCAGCCGTGGGCGAGCCGGCGGCTCGTCCCGGTCGTGATCCCCGGGCTGATCCTGCTGGCGGTGTGGGCCGCCGCGTGGCTGAGCCGCAGGGCCAGGGACCGCGGCGCCGGGACCGTGACGGCGACGCTCGTGGGCGCGTTCTGCGTGGGGGCGATGCTGCTGCCGTCGGTCAGCACTTCGTTCGGGTTCGGGCTGACCCACGCGGGCACCCGCGGCGGGCTCCGGCCGTCCGCAGGGGGACTGGCGCAGCACCCGGTGGGAGCGCACGAGGCCGACGCCGTGCGCGGGCTGTGCTCGTCGATCGGGCGGTCGTCCTCCGTGGTCATCGTGGACCGCCGGGTGGCCGAGGTGTTCAGCCAGGTCATCAGGGGCATGTGCGGCGTGCCCGTCGGGCTGGGTTCCGCAGGGCGCGCCCCCGGCTGTGGTCAACGCCGTGCTGGCCGGCATCGTCAAGGCCGGACGGCATCCCGTCGTGCTCGGTTCCAAGCCCGGTCAGGTCGGGGCGTTCGGCGGCTCGCCGATGCTGGTCATGAACCTCGCGACCACGCAGTACCCGCATGAGCTGACCCAGCCGCCCGGGGCGCCGTGGCGCGCCAGGTACATGATCTGGATGGCGTCGGTCGGCTCGCCGAACGCCGGCGTCTGAGCCTCATGGCTCGGGCGGTTGCCTAAGCTGGGCAGATGCCGACGCGGCCGAATCGAGCACGCGCGCTCGGCGCCGTGATCGCGGCGTGCGCGGCAGCCGCCGTGCCCGCGTGCGCGAGCAGCACCCCGCAACCGCGGGCAGGAGCGCGGGTCAGCCAGCCGGTCCGCGGCGAAGCCGTCCCCGCGGCACCAGGGCCGGAGTACTGCCGGGTCGGGCATCACGCTGGCGTTCGCCGGGGATGTGCACTTCACCGGGCGAACGGCGAAGCTGCTGCAGGCACCCCGCGACCGCGTTCGGCCCGATCGCGGCGCTGCTGCTGCTCGGCCGACCTGACCCTGGTCAACCTGGAGACCGCGGTCACCTCGCGCGGCAAGCCGCAGCCGAAGTACTACCACTTCAGGGCCAGGCCCGCGGCTTTCACGGCGCTGCGCGACGCCGGCATCGACATCGCGAACATGGCCAATAACCATGTGCTCGACTATGGCCGGATCGGGCTCGCCGACACTCTTGCCGCGGCGCACGGTGCGCACTTCCCGGTGCTGGGCATCGGCGTCGGACGCGGCCGCGGCCTGGTCGCCGTACCTCGTGACGATCAAGGGCGTGCGGATCGCGTTCCTCGGGGTCTCGCAGGTCGCCGAGCTGGCATCGTCCTGGGTGGCGACGAATACCAGGCCGGGCGAGGCGAACTCGATCAACCTGCGCAGGACGCTCGCGGCCGTCAGGGCCGCGACGCAAGGTCGCCGACGTGGTGATCGTGATCATGCACTGGGGAACCGAGGGCCAGGCGTGCCCGGACGCGAACCAGCTCGCGCTCGCGCCCAAGCTGGCCAGCGGCCGGCGCGAACATCATCGTGGGGTCGCACGCGCACACGCTGCAGGGCTCTGGCTGGCTCGGCCAGACGTTCGTGGCCTACGGGATGGCGAACTTCCTGTGGTGGGAGGCGTCCTACAGCACCGAGCACGGGCGTGCTGCTGCTGACCCTGCACCGGCACGCGCCGCTGACGCGCGCGTTTCGTGCCAGCGACCGTCTCAGCGACCGGCCAGCCGATCGTCGATACCGGCCGCGTCGCGCGGCAGGCCCGTGCGCACTACCGCAGCCTGCGGGCCTGCACGAGCCTGTCGGCTCATCCCGGGCGCTAACGCCGGCCGTCCGGCGAGGAGCGCCCGGCCACCCCTGGGGGAGCGGCTCGGCCACCCCGCGGGTGGCTGGAGAATTTGCCTGCCGCCGTGGATGCCCGTACAGTGGAGATACCGACGCGGGGTGGAGCAGCTCGGTAGCTCGCTGGGCTCATAACCCAGAGGTCGCAGGTTCAAATCCTGCCCCCGCTACCAGGTCAGAGGCCCGGAGCATTAGCTCCGGGCCTTTTGCGTGCACGGTTGTAGACGTGAGCCGGAGTTGCCGTCGGACCAAATTTTGGTCATACTTTTGACTATGACGACGCTGCCGCTGGGAGAAGTGAAGACTCACCTGTCCGAGCTGGTCGGTCGTGTGCATGATCATCACGAGCGGGTCACTGTGACGGTCCATGGCCGGCCATCGGCCGTCCTTGTCGCGATCGAGGACCTAGAGCAGCTCGAAGAAACGCTGGCGATCATGCGGGACAGCGACGCGCTTCGCAGGCTGGCTGAGTCCGACGCTGAGCTCGCTCGTGGCGAGGAAGTCTCGGCTGAGGAGCTCGCCGTATCGATTCGCCGCCGGCGAGCTGGCGAGTGAGCGACGAGCCTGCCGGGCGGCCTTATGCCTTACGAGCGACACCGACGGTTCGGAGGGCACTTGCCGAAACGCTGCCGGAGGCCGTAGCTGCAGCTGCGTTCGAGTTCATCACCGGCACGCTTCTTGAGCAGCCGTACCGGGTCGGCAAGCGTCTGCTTCCGCCGCTGGATGACAGGTACAGTGCGCGACGTGGCACTTACCGCGTCATCTACCGAATCGACGACGTCTCGCGGGTCGTGACCGTGGTCGACGTCGGCCACCGTCGGGACGTCTACCGAACTTGACCGGTGCGTCGCCGGCGGAGTTGGTCGCGTCGATTGCCGAATTAATCCTCAGTAGTGATCAAAGCGGCGCCTGCGGCGCCAAGTCCGGCGCTCCCCGCGCCGGGATCAGCCTTGGGAGGCCCCCCGGCGTGCCCGCGCCGTCCCCACGCCGCGCTGGCGCCCTGGTCATATGGTCGCGCAGTGGCGGGATGGCCGAGCCCAGCATAGAGAACCCCCGGATGCAGTTCGTTGCATCTGGAAATGCAATTCATGTACAATGCGAACATGTCTACTTCAACTGTTGGGTTCGCGGTTGCTGATGAGGACCGGGACCGGCTGGCGCGCCTGGTGGATTACTTCGGGGGCGGTAATCGATCGGCATACCTACGGGCCACGTTGGCTGTGATGGAGTCGCTAGCGCGCGCAGAGCGTCTGCGTGAGCTTCAGGCCCGCAATGCTGAGCGTGCAGCCGCTGCAGGCCAGGACTACGAGCAGTTGCTAGCCGAGGTCCGCCGAGCGTACAAGGACGGGGCGCGGAAGCGTTGAGCCTTCCGGGGCCGGTCCCTATGCCGGTCGTATTCGACGTGAACGTGCTGGTGCTGGCGATCGCTGCCGGTGAGTCTCCGTTCCGGAGTTGGCCATCGCCGCCGCCGACTTCCGGGAATCCAAGCGGTGACTGCCTCGGAGTGGTCAACGATGCCGCGGAGTTCGCGCTGTGGCTCTCGCCGCACATCCTGGTCAACACCGGCCGGGTGCTCGCGACGGTGCTCAAGATGCCAGAGGATGAGATCGATGAGTACCTGCAGGTGCTCGGCGAGATCGCTGAGGCTTCGGGAGGCGGGATCACTGACCCGCCGCAGGTTGTTGACGAATGCCAGGACTGGGAAGACAACCGGGTCCTGGACCTGGCCGCGGCGGTCGGCTCGTTCCTGATCGTGTCCGCCGACGCGGACCTGACTACGATGTCGCCGTGGCGGGGTCGGCCGATCATCGAGCCATCGCAATTCGCTTCGCTAGTCGATGGTTCCCGCCGAGCGCGCAGGCGCCAGCGCTGACAGATGTCGTGGTTCTGCGTTCAGCCGGCGGCCGCGTCGCCTGCCTTTGGCTGGCCGGTTCCTTATCCCCCGTTTCCCGATTTTCCGGCTTCGGCCCGAACGACGCCTGCGAGGAGGGTTACAGATCTGCGAGCCAGTGATGCCCTGGATGTGCCCTGGCGAGAAGGTGGGCCAGCGTGTCGCGCTGAGCCAGGGTCATGAGGGGGCAGTCGCGGCGAAGTCTGCCTGGTCCTTCTGGCGGGCGTGCTTGGCCTTGAACAGCAGGACCAGTTCGGGCGCCAGGTACGGGATGCCGTCTTCGGAGTGATGGATGATCTCGCTGTAGGGAAACCGGATCCTCTTGTCGTGGCGGCAGATCCAGGTGTCGCCATCGTGCGGCTCTCGGAACACGTCGAGCAGATAGTTGCCCGAGGCCGGATCACGGAGCCACGTCTGATGGACGGCGGCCAGCACCTCCGGTGAGGCGTCCTCCCAGATCCGGCCGCTACCGGCCGCGTCGAAGACGTATCCGCGAAAGCGGCTGCGGACCTCGGGGAAACCCGCGGCCGGGATCGCGATCTCGATGTCCCCATGCACGCGCGTCTGCCTGCCGTGGAACAGGTCCAGCGCCCAACCCGCAGCAACGCACCAGGGCGTAGTGATGCCGGCCAGGTGGCGTGCGACCTCGCTCGGCGACCAGCTGGATGACCACCTGGCGTCGAGTGCTTCGATCTCGGCGGGTGACAACTCGATGCCGCCGCTGGGCAATTGCTCGCTCACCGAAGGAAACTATCTCTGCGCGGCCTCCGGGCGCCGTACCGAAGATAGGTGAGTTCGCCGATGCTCTGGCGGCCCTCCTCCAGGCATCGTCGGCTCATGAGCGAACTGCATGAGCGACCGCCCGGGTTCATCCACGCCAACGGCATCGATATCCATTACACCGAAGCAGGAGCGGGCGAACCTCTCCTTCTGCTCGAGAACGGCATGATCTCCACCAGCCCGGTCTGGGCCGAGTGGATGTCCTCCTACCTCAGCCACGTCGAGACCCTGGCAGAGCATTTCCGGGTCATCGTGCCCGACTTCCGCGGTTCGGGCCGGACGGTCCACCCAGGCGGGCCCATCCCCTACGACCTGCTGGCCGACGACATGGTCGCCATGATCGACGCTCTCCGTCTCGATCGGCCGCTCGTCTGCGGATATGGCGATGGCGGGCACGTCGCGACCATCATCGGGATCCGCAAACCTGCGTCGGTGAGGGCGATCGTGAACCATGGCGGCTTCGACTTGCTCAACCCCGACCCACAGACACCGGGGCTGGTGATGACCCGGCAGATGCTCGGTGGCGCACCCGACGCTACCCAGGCCGATCCGGACGTCATGGCAAACAGCGAGCACACATTCCTGCGCGCGATGGCCGAGCTCATGCAGGCCGACCATGATGCGGCCCAGGGCCCTGGCCACTGGAGGAAGGTTCTCATCCAGAGTTTCGAGCGGTTCAGCCAGCCCTGCGGCTACACCGCTGCCGACCTTGACGCGATCACGGCGCCCACGCTGATAGTCGTGGGCGACCGCGATCCGTTCTGCTCAATAGAAGAGGGCGCCGCCGCCTACCGCGCCGTGCGAGATGGCGAGTTCGCGGTGCTGCCGAGCACGGCGGTCGGGATCACCCCAGCCGCTGTCCAGGCAGCGATCCAGTTCTTCCAAAGGCGCAGCGGCTGAGGTCGGCCGATCAGCCGTGGTCCCCGGCGCCGGCCCGGGCCCGGCCTCGGCTCATGCGTCGGGCCCGGGCATGCCCGTGTAGAACGCCGTTGTGCGGTCGGCGGCGGCCCTGGCCGCGGCCTGGTCGATGCCGGAGGCCACGCTCGCCTCGTACCAGCCTTCGCTGGATGCGGTCAGAAACTGGCGGCCCTCGTCGGACCCGGACCACTTGGCCACCGCGGCCGGGTCCACCGCCTGCCGTGTGGTCAGGTGCAGGTACAGGCCGATCAGGCCGCTGTCCCAGCCCACGCCGACCGCGCCGGGGCCGAACTGCGCCCACCGGTCGTCGTCCACATGCGCGATGTGGTCCAGCCGGAACCGGGTCCGGCCGTTGCCCTCGTCGGTCAGCCGCAGCTCGATCCAGCTCACCTCGCCGCCCATCTCCCAGGTCGCGTCGAAGCCGTGCGGCGGGTCGCAGCGGGTAACCGTGCCGCCCGCGTTGCCGGCCAGCTGGTACCGGCCGCCCTCCTTCAGCTCCCCGCTCACCGGCAGGAACCAGCGCGGGATGCGTTCGGGATTGGTGCAGGCGTCCCAGACGTCGGCGAGTTCGGCCGGGTAGCTGCGGGACACCGTGACTACCCGGGCCTGGCCGGCCTCCAGCGCCCGGCTGCCCACCTCCCGGCGGACCGCGCTGATCTCCTCGGTGACCTCGATCATGACTTCTTCCTCCGCTCGTGCTTGCCTCGCGCTAGCTCGGTGGCCAGCGCGTCCAAATGCGGCGTCCAGGACCGGCGGAACTGGTCGAGCCAGTCGTCGATTCCGCGCAGCGGCTCGTGCGCGACCGCGTACAGGCGGCGCGCGCCATCCGGTCGTACCGTGGCGAACCCACTGTCCCGCAACACCTTGAGGTGCTGCGAGACGGCCGGCTGTGAGATGCCGAACTCGCTCCGGATCACTTCGCAGAGCGCGCCGGAGGTGAGCTCGCCGTCCCGGAGCAGCTCCAGGATGCGGCGGCGCACCGGATCGCCGAGTACTTCGAACGCGTGCACCTGGCCAAGATATCAGCGGTTACTTATATAAGTAAAGTATTAGATGATGCTGGTGCAGCGAGCCGTGAGAACCAGGCGCTGCGCATCGTCAGAACTGGGCCTCGCCCCGCCGGGCACCGCAACTGCGGCCCCTTGCTGCTGTGGTAGCGACATCAACGGGCCGCAGTTGTTGTGCGAGGCCTCCAAGAAGGCCGTTGCCACCACGAGAAGCTTGCTCCTGTGTCCCAGCATCTGGTATTCCTCCATGTCTGTATGCGAATGTGGCCAGGAAGCTATCCGGGACGCTGCAGAGCGCAGGTAAAGAACGGTAGAGCCGCGGTAGAACCGCTGGTAGGCAGGGTGGTCGGCATGAGCAGGCAGGTCGCGTGATCACCGCCACGGCAGCGTTGCCCGCAGTTCCCCGCCATATCGAGGTCAACGGGCACCGCATTCACCTGCGCCTGGTGCAGCAACTGATCTGGTCGGCGGCCGCTGCTACCGCGGGGGCATACGTCATCTCCGCCTTGTACTACCTGATCACCCAGGTGGACTGGACGGCGGGCGGCCACACCGTCCTGTACCTGAAGCCGCATTGGGACGGGCTGCTCACTACCGCGTGGTGGCCGGTCGCCAGGCACGACATCCGGGACGTGTACGAAGGAGCGCTCGCGACGCTGTTCGTGAAGTCGCTGATGGCGAACTGGAAGAATTCTCAGGGCGAACGGGTTGGCGCCTTCCGCCTCGCCACCGCTCCGCTGCTCATCGTCGTCGCCGCGCTGCCCGTAGTCGTCGCCGGGATCTGGGTGATCAACTTCGGCGGACCGTGGCTATGGCACCACACGCTGAACCATCGCGTCGTGCACCTGTCCATCCCGATGCCGTCCTGGCTTGCCACGTACCTGTCCACCTGGAACTGGCAGCCCGTGGTTATCGGCGTGATCGCCGGCCTGGTCGTCCATCGCCTCTACCGCCCGATCGGGAACACGGTCCAGTTGTTCTTCATCGAGGTCGCCGTGACCAGGACCAGGGCGACCGGCACGATACCGGTGTGGGTGCGTCATCCGCTCACCCCTCCCGTGATCAGGGAGCGGTTCTCCTGGATGCTCGACAACGATGTCCCGGTCGAACGGCACGGAGCGTGGATCAAGGTCGTCGCCCCGTTGCTGACCGCGATCCTCGTCGTCTTGGCCCTTTACGGCGGGTTCATCCGCCTGTGGTTCGCCACGCACGGCGTGCCCGGCCAGCTGTTCTGACCAGCCTGATCGGCTGACGTCCGCCGGGAGATCTTCCCGGCCCAGACGGGAAAGCGCCTCTTTCGGCCGGGAACCCTGCGCGGGCATCGTGAGGTCATCACAGATTCCTGCTGGGAGGCAGAAATGAACGGTCGCAGACTCGCTATCTTGACCGGCATAGCCGGGGCGCTCGCACTGGGCGAATTCGGCAGCGCGGTCATCATCTGGCTGGAGAACTACGCCGGCAGCTTCGTGCCAGGCGCGGTGGCGTTCGGCGTGTTGTTCCTGCTCGCTGCGTGGCTGCTGCACAGCCGGCGCGTCACCGCAGGCGCGGTGCTCGCCGGACTGCTGTGCCTGTTCGAGGTCGTGTCGTTCGCCGGATGGGCGCGCCACAACGCCCTGGACTGGGTCTACCAGATCGCCGTCGCCCTGGTGTCGTTGGCCGGGCTGATCAGCGTCATCGCGGTGCTCGCCGGCCGCTTCCGGCACAGCGCCACCGCCTGACCGCAGGCGCCAGACCCGCGGAGATTCTCGCCCGGAAAGGCACGTAATGGTGGACGATGGGCTGGTGGACAGCCCGCTCCCGGCACCGGTCAGCAGCCGTCTTACCGCGGCCGCGGCCGGTGCCGCGGTGACGGCGGCGCTGGCCGGCGCCGCCGTCGCGGCGGCCTATGACCGGCCAGGCACGGCGGTGTTCGCCGGCACGCTGTCACTCGCCGCAGCCGTCGGAGCGGTCGCCGTGGTCGGCGCCGTCATCGCGGTCGCCGTGCCAGGCAACCGGGTCGGCTGGCTCCTGCTGGCCGCCGCCGTCCTGCTCGGCGGCGGCGACGCGTTCACCGAAGCCGGCGTGCACGGCGTGCTGACCGCGCCGGGTACCGTTCCCGGCGCCGCGTATCTGGCCGCGATCGGGCCCGGCCTGCAGGCGGCCGGAATGCTGATCGCCGTGGTCGCGGTTCCGGCTGTCTTTCCCGACGGCCATTTGCCAGGCCCGCGCTGGCGCTGGCTGGCATGGATCACTGCCGCGGCCGTGGCCTGCCTGTTCCTGGGCAACGTCCTGAGCCCGCACGCGCAGCAGGACCGGCTGGCCCGCTGGCAGAGCCCGCTCGGCCTGCCCGGGCAGTTCGCGCGCATGGCCGACCGGCTCAGCGTCATCGGGGTGCTGGCCGCAGTCGCCGCCGCTGCCGGGGCCGTTGCCGGGCTCGTCACCAGGTGGCGGCGGGGCGGGCCGCTGGTCCGCCAGCAACTGCTGCTGCTCGCGCTCGCCGCGTGCCCGCCGGCGCTTGCCATCCTGGCCGTCGTGGTGATCGGCAGTCTCCCCGGCTGGGTCTTCGGCGCAGCGCTCGTGCCACTGCCGGTCGCGATCGCGATCGCGACCCTCAGTCACGGGCTCTACGACCTGCGCCGCGCCGCGAACCGCACCTTGCTGTGGGTCACCATGTCAGGAACCGTGGCGGGCGTCTACGCGCTCGTGGTCATCACCGCCGCCACGCTGATTCCTGGCCGCCACAGCTGGTGGCCATCCGCGCTAGCTGCCGGTCTCGCGGCGCTGCTGCTGATCCCATTGCGCGAGACTCTGCAGCGCGCTGTCAGCCGGGTCGTCTACGGGCGCTGGCACGAACCTTACGAGGTCCTGGCCGGCCTTGGCGAGCGGCTGGAGGCCGCAGCCGACGTCGACCGCCTGCTCGACGACGCCGTCGTCGAGCTCACCTCCGGGCTGGACCTGCGCGAGGTCAGCGTCCGCGGACTCGACGGCAGCGCGGTAGCCGGAGCGGCCGAGAGCACGGGCCAGGACACAAGCGTGCCGCTGCTGGCCTACGGCGCGATCGTTGGCCAGCTGACCTATCTGACGCCTGACCGGCCCCTCAGCGAATCCGAGCTAAGGCTGGTGCGCGACCTAGCGCGCCAGCTTGGCGGGGCGCTGCACGCGCGGTTGCTGCGCGAGGACCTGCAGCGGGCCAGGGAACGGCTGGTCCTGGCCAGGGAGGACGAACGGCGCCGCCTTCGCCGCGACCTGCACGACGGAATCGGCCCCGCGCTCGCCGGGCTGACACTCAAGACGGAGACTGCCAGGGCACTGCTGCCGCCAGGCACCGACGGCGCCTCCCGGCAGCTGCAAGACCTCGGCGAGGAAATCCGCCGGACCGTGCTTGACGTCAGGCGGATCGTCGAAGGGCTGAGGCCGCCAGCGCTGGACGAACTCGGCCTGGCTGGCGCGTGCGCCCAGGCCGTCGACCGGCTGACCGCCGGAACCGACACCGCCGCCAGCGTCCAAACCGCCGGCGACCTGCCCGCACTTCCCGCTGCGGTCGAGGTGGCGGCCTACCGGATTGTCGTTGAAGCGGTCACCAACACCGTCAAGCACGCTCAGGCTCGCCACTGCCAGGTCTGCATCTCCTTCGCCCCGCCCGAACTCGCCGTCACCATCACCGACGACGGAACCGGGCTCGCTCCGGCCGGCCGCCACGGCAACGGCCTGGCCATCATGCGCGAGCGCGCTGAGGAACTCGGAGGCACGGTGACAATCCGCTCTGGCGCAGCCGGTGTCACAGTCGAGAGCCAGTTGCCGACCAGCACCATACCCGCGCACGTGCCTGCGGTCCCGGCAGTGCCCGCATGACCCGGGTCCTGATCGTCGATGACCACCCCGTCTTCCGCGACGGCCTGGCCGGGCTGCTCGCAACCCTGCCCGATGTCGAGGTCACCGGCACCGCCGGCACCGCGGAGGAAGCGCTCGCCGCACTGCGGGAGAATCCGCCCGACGTCGTGCTCATGGACATCAACCTGCCCGGCGCCTCCGGCGTCGAGGCAACCCGCCGGGCAACCCAGATCGCGCCCGCCGTCGCAGTCCTGGTCGTATCGATGGTCGATGACGACGACAGCGTCTTCGCCGCGCTCGCCGCGGGCGCCCGCGGATACATACTCAAGGGCGCAACGGCCGGCGAGATCACCGCGGCGTTGCGCACAGTCGCCGCAGGCGGCGCCGTCTTCGGCGCAGGAATCGCCACCCGCCTGCTCGCCAGAACGCCCCAGCAACCACCTGGCCCCGGGCCGCATCCGCGGGACGACCTGACCTCGCGGGAACGCGAGGTGCTCGACCTCCTCGCCGGCGGAGCAAGCAACCGGCACATCGCCCGCGCCCTCGGCATCTCCCTGAAAACCGTGCAGAACCACGTCTCACGCATCCTCGACAAACTCCAGGCCACCGACCGGACGCAGGCCGCTCTCCGGGCCAGAGGCCTCGCCATGCCACCGCACTGATCCCAGAGTCTCGATACCCGCAGCGGAGCCGTCAGGCTGACGCGGTCCAGCTGACGGGCAGCCGCTTGACGCCGCGCTGGAAGTTCGATCGCAGGTAGGACGGCTCGCCCGCATAGCTGATCCGGGACGTCCTGGCCAGTACCTCATCGAAGAGCGCACGCATCTGGATCCGGGCGAGATGAGCGCCCAGGCAGAAGTGCGGGCCATGCCCGAACACCAGGTGGGGGTTGGGGTGACGGCGGATGTCAAATCGGTCGGGATCGGCGAAGACTGCTTCGTCGCGGTTGGCCGAGGTGAAGGAGACCACTACCTTGTCGCCTTCGCTGATGCGCTGCCCGCCGAGTTCGCACTCGGCTGTCGCCGTCCGGCGGAATGTCATGACCGGCGTCCACCAGCGCAGCATCTCCTCGACCGCGGCGGGCATCAGTGCCGGATCGGCACGCAGGTCAGCCTGCGCGCCCGCGTGCTCGAGCAGGGCGATGCAGGCACCAGGCAGGCCATTGCGCACCGTCTCGTTCCCGGCCACCGCGAACAGCCAGAACATGTTCTCGAACTCGGCAACCGACATCTGGCCGCCGTCCTCGTCCACCTGCGCCAGCAGGATCGACATCACGTCGTCCCCCGGGCGGCGCCGCTTGTCCGTCGCCAGCAGGTGGGCGTAGGCATATAGGTCAGGCATTCCCTCCCTGGTCCGAGGGTCGGGCATCCGGCCGTCACTGTCCGGCGACGGCCGCAACGCCAGCGCCTGCCTGGCCATCGTCGTGCCTGCGGTCGGGTCGAACTCGGCGGAGGAGGCATAGTCGGCGTCCTGGTAGCCGATCACCCGGTTGGACCAGTCGAAGAGCAGCCAGCGGTCCTGCGGCGGCACGCCCAGCACGTCGGCCAGCGTGAGCAGCGGCAGCTCGGCTGCCACATCCTTGGCGAAGTCGCACTCACCACGCGGGCCGGTGAACACCCGGTCGCAGATGGCCCGCGCATGATCGCGGACACGGTACTCCAGCTGGGAGATGGCCCGTCGCGTGAACGACCGGCCGAGCAGCCGCCGCAGCCGGGAATGATCGGGCGGATCCATGTTCAGCATCATCTGCCTGACGTAGCCGAGCGCCTGCGGCGTCGCCGGGTCACGGATCTGGGTGGCCCCGAGCGAGGAGGAGAACAGCCGCGGCCTGGCCAGCACCGATTCGACATCGGCATGCCGCAGCACCAGCCAGAAGCCTGGGCCGGCCGGCCAGCCGAGGACGGGAATCTCGGCCACCCAGACGACGGGGGACTCCCGGCGCAGTCGGGCGAGCGGCCCGAAGGGCACTCCGTCCACGTAGCTGGACGGATCGAAGACGACCTCGGTGTCGGGCCGAGCCGGCCTGGCCAATGTCATTGCCGCCCCATGGGCTCCTCGGAAGTCGCGAACGCCACGCCCGCCCCCTGGTCGCCACGGTGACCGGCTTTGCCGACTCTAATCACCCGATCGCCCGCCGGCGACCTGCGGCCTGAGGATGGCACACTGCGAGCATGCGGACGCGCTTGCGGGTTCAGGGTGGCGGCAGCGGGGAGCCGCTCTTGGTGTTGCTGCATGGCCTTGGCGCGACGGGCGACGTCTGGACCGGCTGGCGGCCCTTGCTCGCCCGAAAATGGCCGGGCCGCTGGCTCGCTCCCGACCTGCCCGGTCACGGCGGCTCGCCGCCCCTAGCCTCCTACACCTTCGACGGCTTCGCCGGCGCGGTCGCCGATGTCGTCGAGCCCGCGTCCCGTGTCGTCGTGCTGGGACATTCACTGGGTGGCGTCGTCGGCCTGGCCTTGGCCAGCGGCAGGTTCCCCGTCGCGGTGCAGGCGGTCATCGGCCTGGGAATCAAGGTCAGCTGGACCGATGAGGATCTGGACCGGGCTCGGGCCGTGGCTCGCCGGCCGCCGGCCTGGTTCGCCTCGCGAGACGAGGCTGCCGCTCGTTACCTGCGGGTGTCCGGCCTGGCCGGCCTGCTCCCCGGCGAGGACGAGGCCGTGGATGCGGGGCTGCGTCAGCAGGACGGGCGCTGGCGGCTCGCCATGGATCAGGCAACCTTCGCGGTTGGCGCGCCCGCTATGGTGGACTTGCTCGCCCAGTCGCAGGCCGCGGTCACGCTGGCCCGAGGCGAGCGCGATCCGATGAACACCGACCAGCAACTAGCCAGCTTGGGTGTCGCGGTGGTCACGCTGCCCGGTCTCGGTCACAACGCCCACGTCGAGAACCCGGGACTCTGCGTCGCTCTCCTGGACTCGGTCAGCTGACCTCGTGGCCGTTGGCGGTCAGGGTGACCTCGATGTTGCCGCGGGTGGCATTGGAGTAAGGGCACACCTCGTGCGCGGCTGCGACGATCCGGGTTGCCTGCTCAGCGTCCTGAACCTGCGGCATGGTGACGTCAAGCCTGACCGATACCGTGAATCTCCTGTCCTGTTCGGCGATCAAGCCGACCTGGCTGTCGATCGAGACCTCGCCAAGCTCGACGCGCTCGCGGCGGCCGACCACGCCGAGCGCACCTTCGAAGCAGGCCGCGTAGCCGATGGCGAACATCTGCTCGGGGTTCGTGCCGCCGCCTTCGCCACCCATCTCCCGCGGCGACCTGAGCTGAATGTCCAGGACTCCGTCGCTCGTTCGCCCGTGCCCATTCGCGCGGCCACCGGTTACCGTTGCCTTTGCCGTATAGAGCACTCGCGCCATTTCGTTCTCCTTCTCGGGCGTGCGGCGTAAGAGGGGCACTAACACGTTCATACAGGAGGCCGGATGCCCGCAGACGCTCCCGATCAGATCTCAGCCGACATTCCGCCCTGGGCCCACCGGGTCCGCAGCCTGGTTGTGCTCAGCGGCGCGGGCATCTCCACCGACTCGGGCATTCCAGACTTTCGCGGGGCGGCCGGAGCCTGGACGCTCGACCCGGGGGCGCGGCATACGCACACCTACCAGGCATTCATGGCCGACGCCGAATTGCGCGGCCGCTACTGGAAGTCGCGTGCCGAGCATCCGGCCTGGAACGCTGCCCCGAACGCGGGGCATCTGGCGGTGGCGAGCCTCGCGGATTCCGACATCGACACGACGGTCGTGACCCAGAACACCGACGGCCTGCACCAGCGAGCGGGCACTGCGGCCGACCGGGTGATCGAACTGCACGGGACGATGCACGAATCGGTGTGCGTCGCGTGCGCGCACCGGTCGGCGACGACCGATGTGCTGGCCAGGATCGCGGCCGGCGAGGCCACGCCGCCATGCCTGCGGTGCGGGGGGATCATGAAGACCGCCAGCACCATGTTCGGGCAAACCATGGCCCCTGACGTGTTCGCCCGCGCCAGGCTGGCCGTCACCACCTGCGACCTCGTGCTCGCCGTCGGGACGTCGCTCGCCGTGGAGCCGGCCGGCTCGCTGTGCGCGACCGCGGTTCGCGCCGGAGCGAACCTGGTCATCGTCAACTGGGATCCAACCCCCTACGACGGCATCGCCAGCGCCATCATCCGGGATCCGCTCAGCGAGGCCCTGCCGCGCATCGCCGGGCAACTGCAGGCCGCCGGGACCCGGTTTGACGGCATGCGAACCGAGTATGCGGAGACCGCGCAGGATGTCGCGCTGGCCGGTGCCGAACTGGCGTCGCTGCGGCGCGCTGCCGACCAGTACGGACTGCACCTGCCTGCCGAGGCCGTAGCGAGCGCGGCGGCCACGGCCATACTCTGCGGTGCCGCCGACGAGGCAGCCGCCGTGGCCGGGCTCGGGCACATTCCCGGACTGGAGGATGTGACGGTCCGCACCCGGGCTGCCCGGTGGCTTCATGAGGTCTACCCGCCCGCGCCCGGCGGGTCGGCTTACCTGGACGAATCGCTTCCTGGTCCGCTGGCCGAAGATCTGATTGCCGCGGTCGTCACCCCTCAGCTCCTGCTCAGAACGCTGACCGAGACGACGCAGGAGCAGGACCGGCGCGCGCTCACCGTCCTGGCCCGCGCTGCGGACACCCGTCCGGCGCTCCGATCGTGCCTGACCGACCTACTGTCCCTGCTGCCCGGCCTGTCGGAGACGGCAGTGCAGGTGGCCCTGAGCGGAAATTACCCCGAGCCGCTGGCCGAGGCGCTGACCGCGCTGGCCAGGAATGTTGCGCTGCCCGCGCATCTGCTGGACGCCGTGCCCGCGGGCAGCACGGCGCTCGGGGAGTTCCCCGTCCTGCTCGCGGAAGGCCTGGTCGAGGCGTACGAGCACCGTACGAAGACGGAGAACGGGCTGCGCGGCCTCGCCGGAACCCTGATCGAACTGTCCGGGCGGCTGGCCGATCTCGGCCTGGCCGAACGCGCCCTCGCGGCCGCGCGGCGGTCGGTGGAAGCCGCCGGTCGGCTCGCCGATCCGCGGGACTATCCAGCGCGAGCCGCGCAAGCCCTGCAGCGAGCCACCGACCTTGCCCGGCCGACGCCAGCAGCCGACGACGCCCGCTGACCTGGCCGCCGTCACTATCCGAGGCGCCGCATCGTCCTTACCCGTGCCGCCAGAGCCCGGCGGCGACCGAACCCGCAGGCCCGCGCCTGTGGCTCGAGAGCAGGGGCGAGAATGCTGGATTTGAAGATCATAATTGGCAGTACCCGGCCGGGCCGGGCCGCCGATGCGGTCATCGGTTGGATCACCGCTGCGGCCCGCGAGCACGGGGCGTTCGGGGTCGATGTCCTGGACCTGCGGGACTGGCCGCTGCCGTTCTTCGGTGAGACGCTCGCCACCGTCGGCGACCCACAGAACCCGGTCTTCTCCGCGCCCGCGGTGAAGAAA
This sequence comes from uncultured Actinomycetota bacterium, assembly GCA_963720595.1. Classification (GTDB taxonomy): domain Bacteria; phylum Actinomycetota; class Actinomycetes; order Streptosporangiales; family Streptosporangiaceae; genus Chersky-822. Next base: position 345,901 of record CAVRFY010000004.1, read on the forward strand.
TGGAACGAGAAGATCGCCCAGGGCGACGCTTACCTGTTCCTCACCCCGGAGTACAACCACAGCATTCCCGCGGTGCTCAAGAACGCGATCGACAGCATCTTCGCCACCTTCGCGTTCCGAGGCAAGCCCGCCGCGTACGTGGCCTACAGCGGCGGCATCGGCGGCGGCGTCCGGGCGATCGAGCATCTCGCGCACGTGGCGGTGGAGGCCGAAATGGTCCCGCTGCGCAGCAGCGTGATCATCCCGTTCGTCGCGGGCGCGTTTGGTCCCGACGGCCAGCCAACTGACTCAGGCACCGGCGTGGCCGCGAAAATCCTCCTCGATGACCTCGCCTGGTGGGCCGCGGCGCTCCAGCAAGCCAGGTCGGACGGAATGCTGCCGCCCGCCGCGTTCCGCCTGATGGCCGCGCAGGCAGGAGCGGCGGGATGAGCCGGGCGGCGTGGCCGCGATGATCGACCTCACCCGGTTCGCGGACCTGGTCAGCCGCGACCACGGACTGGCTGTCGTCGCGCTGGCCTTGCCGGACCGTACCGTCCACGCCTCCGTTGCCAACGCCGGCGTGCTGGATCATCCAGTGACCGGGGTCCCCGTTGTCGGTCTCGTCGCCGGCGGCGGGACCCGGAAGCTCGATCTTCTCAGAGGCCACCCGCGCGCCACGATCGTGCTGCGCGCCGGCTGGCAGTGGGCCGCCGTGGAGGGCCGGGCCGAGCTGGCCGGACCGGACGATGTGCTGGCCGGCATGGACGCCGAGCGGCTGCGGTTGCTGCTCAGGGAGATCTACACCGCCGCGGGCGGCGCGCACCAGGACTTCGGCGCCTACGACCGGGCGATGGCAGCCGAACGGCGCACGGCGATCCTGGTCACGCCCGCGCGGCTCTACCACTCATGATCGCCCGCAGGCCCGGCTGTGGGCCCTCACTAGGGTAATCGTGTGAAGCCGTTCCTGCTGCTGGCCACGCGTGCGGAAGATGCCGCCGCTGACAACGAGTACGAGTCGTTCCTGGCCTTGTCCGGGCTGGGCGAGGCCGACCTGCGCCGGCACCGGCTGGAGCGCCAGCCGCTGGGCAACGTCGATCTGGAGGACTGGTCGGGGATCCTGCTCGGCGGCGGGCCGTTCAACTCCAGCGATCCTGAGTCATCGAAGTCGCGGGTGCAGCGCCGGGTCGAGGCAGAGCTGCGCGGGCTGCTCGGCAGCGTGATCGACGCCGATTTCCCGTTTCTCGGCGCCTGTTACGGAATTGGGACCCTGGGCAGCCACCAGGGGGCAGTGGTGGACCGGCGATACGCCGAACCGGTCGGCCCGGTCCCGGTCACCCTGACCCGCGAGGGCCGGCAGGACGCGCTGCTGGCCGGGCTGCCTGCGACGTTCGATGCATTCGTCGGCCACAAGGAGGCGATCAGCGAACTCCCCGCGCACGCAGTCCTGCTCGCCACCTCGCCCGCCTGCCCGGTGCAGGCGTTCCGGATCGGCTCCCACGTCTATGCCACGCAGTTCCACCCTGAACTGAACCTCGCGGGCCTGTACACCAGGATCGAGGTCTACAAGCACGCCGGCTACTTCGAGCCAGAGCAAGCCGACGAGCTCAAAACCAAGGCCAGCCGCAGCAATGTCACCCACCCGCCCGCCATCCTGCGGCAGTTCGTCCACCGCTACGCCCGCGATCCCTCGGGTCTGCGAGCGCCGCATTAACTCAGCGATGGGCAGAGCCCAGTTCAGGCGTCGTCGGTGACCGCCTGCCAGCAGGGCGCGGTGCCGGTGCGCGGCTGCTGGTCAGGCGCCTGGTCCGCGATGGCGCCCGCGATTTCTTCCAGCAGGGACCGGATCGTCGCGGCGGCGACCGTGTGCATGATGGCCCGGTCGATGGCGGCGCCAGGCCTGGCCGAACGGCGCCCGGTAGCTGCCGGCCAGCGCGATGCCTACCCGGTCATCGCCGGCCCTGGCAACCATCAGGTCGGCGTCTAGGACGGGAAACAGCTCACCGGCTGTGCCGGTCGCCTCCCACCGCAGCGGTACCGACAGCGTGCCACCGCGCCGGACCGGCGCCAGGAACCTGACCCGGACGAGCTTGGAGAGTCCCCGCACTGACCCGAACGGGCCGACCCGCAGCACAGCGGCGAGCCCGTCCTCGTACGCGGCCTCGGAAGGGGCGTCCAGGGCACCATGGTTGATCAGGTGCGTCAGCCGCGCCACGGCCACGTCGAAGCTGGCTTCGACGGTGACCTCATGGACGGCGAACATGCGCCCAGGGTGCTCATCCGGCCGGTGCGCTGCTAAGGGCCGAACGTCCCTGCTGCTGTGAGGAAGGTCCGCAATGGCCGCGTGCTAGCGCGCATAGCGTGCGGTACACAGCGGCACGAATATGACCAGCAGCAGCGCTGTCCAGGCCACGGAGGCGAGGATCGAGTGCTCGAGCGGCCACGTCGAGTTGGCGGGTGACGTGGGGTTGCCGAGCAGTTGCCTGACCGCGGTGGCGAGGGCGCTCATCGGGTTCCAGTCGGCTGCCGTGCGCAGCCAGGCCGGCATGCCAGAGGTGGGCACGAACACGTTGGACAGCATGCTGAGGGGGAAGATCAGGATAGATGCCTGCGCGGCCGTCTCCTCCTTGCCGATGATCAGACCGAGGTACATGCCAACCCACGTCGCGGCGAACTGAAAGGCGATGAGCAGCGCCAGGGCGGCGAGCGCGTAGCCGGCGCCGCGGTGAACCCGCCAGCCCACGGCCAGCCCGCACAGGGCCATCAGGACGAAGCTGGCCAGCCCGTACAACGCGGTGGCGGTGGCCTGCCCGAACGGTATCGCCGACCGGGTGATCGGCAACGACCGGAACCGGTCCACTACGCCCCGGGTACTGTCCCGTGCCATTGCCACCATCGACGGCACGATGTTCGCCGCGATGGTCACGAACAGGCCGGGGACCAGGTACTCGCGGTAATTGCCGCCGCCGGGCACCGCGATGGCGCTGCCGAAGATGTACCCGAAGATGATCACCAGGACGACCGGTGCGCCGACCGTCATCGTGATCGCGGCCGGGTCGTGCCTGAGCTTGGTGAGCAGCCGTTCCGCGGCGGTGAGCCCGTCGCCGACGGCCGAACAGGCCCGCGCCGCGCCGCCCGTCCGTGGCCTGGAGATGGCCGTGCTGGTGGTGTTCATGGTGCGCCGCCGGTGCGGTCAAGGAAGACTTCGTCGAGCGTGGGCCGCCGGATGCTGACGTCCTCGGCCGCAAGGCCGGCGGCGTCAAGCTGGCGCACGAGTTCCGGCATCGTGATCGCGCCCGCCGCGACCGGCATGGTCAGGCGGCGCTCGCCCGCGTCGATGCTGGGCGGGCGCGCCGCGAGGCCGCTCAAGACGGCGGCCGCTGCGGGCAGGTCGCCGGCATCGGCGAGCACCACGTCGATCCGGCTGCCGATCGCGTCCTTGAGCGCGTCCGGGCTGCCATGCGCGGCCATCGCGCCCGAGTCGATGATCACGATCTGATCGGACAGGCGGTCCGCTTCCTCGAGGTACTGGGTTGTCAGCAGCACGGTTGTGCCGCCCGCAGCCAGCGTCCGCACGGCGGACCAGATCTCGGCCCGGCTGCGCGGATCCAGGCCCGCGGTCGGCTCGTCGAGAAACAGGACGGCAGGGGCGACGATCAGGCTGGCCAGCAGGTCCAGCCGGCGGCGCATGCCGCCCGACCAGGTCTTGACCAGGCGATCGGCGGCCTCGGCCAGACCGTACTGGTCCAGCAGCTCGGCGGCCCGCGCCCGGGCGCCGGCCCGGCCCAGGTGGTGCATGAGCCCCAGGATGAACAGGTTCTCCCGGCCTGTCAGGTCGTCGTCGACGGCCGCGTGCTGGCCGGCCAGGCCGATGGACTCGCGCACCAGTTGCGGCTGGCTCATCACGTCATGGCCGGCCACCAAGGCCCGGCCAGAATCGGGCTTGGTCAGCGTGGCCAGCACCCGGATGGCGGTGGTCTTGCCCGCGCCATTCGGGCCGAGCAGTGCACACACGCTGCCATGCGGCACGTCCAGGTCAAGTCCGTCCAGCGCCTGCACGGAGCCGAATGCCTTCCGCAGGCCCACGGTCTCAATCCCGATCATGTGACACCCCAGGTCCGGTCGGCTAGAATCTCGTACTTAGTACGTCGTATTACGTACGAAGATACCGCATACACCGGGCCGATCGCAACCGGGCAGGATGGACGTGCACACACGCGGATCTGGAGGAGACCGACCATGCCGGCCGCACCAGCAGAGCCAGCGGGTCCGCGGCGCCGCGGCCCGCGGCCGCGCCATACCCGGCAGGAGGTGGCGCGCGCCGCGGTAATGATCGCCGACGCCGACGGCCTGGACGCAGTCACGATCCGCGCCGTCGCCGGCCGGCTGGGGGCGGGCGTGATGTCGCTGTACAGCTACGTGCCGGACAAGCAGACCCTCGTCTACGACATGGTGGAACAGGTCAGCGGCGAGCTCGAGCTTCCCGTGCCGAGCGGTGACTGGCGAGCCGACCTGCATCTACTCTCCGACCAGCAGCGCGCCCTCCTGCACCGGCATCCATGGCTGGCCGCGGCGGTCTCCCATCTCCAGCCACTGGGGCCAGCCACTCTTGCCGCGCTGGAATTCGCCCTCGGCGCGCTCGAGCCGACTGGGCTCGCTGCCGGCCAGCGCCTGGAAACGGTCGCCTTGCTCAACGGCATCGTCACCAACTTCGCGCGGTCGGAACTGGCCAGCCGCGCAGCCGCGAGCCCCGATCCCGATCAGGCCGCGGCTCAGGCGGCGCGCCTGCACGAACTGCTCGCGAGCGGGCGCTACCCGCGGTTCGCCGCTGCCATCGCGGAGGGCGGCCCGCCTATTACAGACCTCACGGAGCACTTCGGCCGGCTACTCGACCGGATTCTGGACGGCCTAATCAGCAGCTGACCCTGACCTGCCTGGTTCTGGCATGGCCAAACAAGACCCGGCCGCTCTTGAGCCTGACCTTCCCGAAGACCTTGGCCTGGTAGGAGGCGCTGATGCAGCGCGCCGAAATGGTGCCCGCCACGGATCGGGTAAAGGACCTGGTGAAGGCCCTGCTCCTGACCAGGCGCGAATTGCGGTAGATCCGCACGTCAATGGTGATGCGCCGAACCTGGCCCGAGCACGTCAGCCGGCCGGTTGCGGTGAGCGGGTGCGGGAAGCGCAGGATTACCCTGATCTTGCACGTGATCACCCGCGCCGGGGTCGCGCCCACGGGCGAGTGCGCCCGGATCACCATGCCGTGCGCACCGGTGCCGGCCGCCTGCGCGGCGGGAGGCGCGGCGAGCGAGGCGCCGCTGAGCGCCATTGCCGCCGCCGCGACCGCCGCAAGCCTGCGCGCGTTCCGTGCCTGCCCGAGCAAGAATCCTGGTGCCGCCATTGCGTAATCCGCCCTTTGCGCTTCGAGCCAGCATGTGCTGCTGGTCTTCTGGCCACCCGACAAATCATGCGCAGCTCGTGAGGTTCCGACGCATCCGCCGCGCTCATCCCGCTATGGCCAGCATGAGCCAAGCGTCGCCGGTATGTCCAGCCGCCGGCCGCGATCCGCGGCGCCGGAGCCAACCTTTGGCTGCTCGTGGCGTCTCAGTAACCGTGAGTGCCACTCGGCACGGCGCGGAGGTAACTGATGCGGAATCTGACTCGCTGGGCGGCAACGCCCTTGGCCGCCTGCCTGGCGGCGGCCGCCTGCCTGGCGGCGGCCTGCGGGTCCCGGCCCGCGGCGCCGCCGGCCGGATCGGGTGCCGCGGCACCCGGTGTGGTGCCATGGACCGGCCTGCCTGGCCCCTACACCGACCCGGCACCGCCGGTGTTCCGCGCCGATGCCCGGCCGTGCCGGGCCGCGGACCTCAGCGGCCGTCCCGGCCGTACCGGGGTCGGGCTCGGCAACACCAACCTGGAGGTCTTGCTGACCAACCGGTCAGGGTCGGCGTGCCTGCTGACCGGCCGCCCGGCCATCGCCGGGATCACTGCCGCGGGAACGGTCACGCCGCTGCACGCCGGGCGCGGCAGCTACTTCGGCGACCCTGGCCCGGTGGCGAACATCGGCTCTGGCCAGACGGCCGCCGTCAACGTCTCTAGCTCCGACGCCTGCCAGGCGGCGCAGGACGGCCGGCACCAGCGCTACCGGCTGCTGCGGATCTGGCTGCACGGCCGGGGTCACCTCGATGTCCGGGCGGCCGGCTTCGACCTGATCTGCGGAGTCTTCGTCAGCCGGTTCGGGGTTCCGGCCGACCAGCCGAGAGCTCCGCGGCCGTCCCCGCTGACCGCCCGGATCACGGCGGCGGCCACGGTCCGCCCCAGCCAGGACTTCGCCTACACGGTGACGCTCGCGAACCCGACGGCCTCGGTGTACTCGCTGCGGCCATGCCCGGCCTTCGAGGAGTACATGATCACGAACGCCGGGCTCACCAAGTCCCCGGCCCCGGACAGTCGCGTCGTGGCGAACTACTACCTCAACTGCGCGAGCGTGCATCAGATCGGCGCCCGCGGCTCGGTGACCTACCGGATCCGGCTCAAGCTCCCGCCTGGCTTCCCGGTAGGCCCGGTGAAGTTCGTGTGGCTGCTGCACGGCGGAGCCCGCCCTGGGGCCTCCGCGCCCCTGCGGGTCACCGGCAAGTCCTGACCCGGGACCGGCCCGCCGGGTCGGCTGCTCGTCGGGGTCATGCCGTACCGGGCCTGAAATGCCCTGGTGAAGTGCGCCGCGCTGCGGAAGCCCCAGCGTCCGGCGATGTCGGCGATCCTCAGGTGACCGAGCCCGACGTCGGCCAGATCGTCGCGGCACCTGCGCAGGCGCTGCTCGCGGACCCACCCGCCGAAGGTGAGGCCCTCGCCTGCGAACAGCCGGTGCAGCTGGCGAACCGACACGTAGCATCCGGCCGCCACGACCTCGGGCGACAGCGAGGGTTCACCCAGGTGCGCGAGCGCGAAATCCTTGAGCAGGCCGGCCGGAGTCCGTCGGCGCGGGTCCAGGCAATCCTGGTATCCCGCCGCCGAGCGCAGCGCGCTGACCGCCAGGTCGAGCCCCGAGTCGACGAACGCCCGCGCCTCGGCCTCGCCTTGCGGGCCGTCGGCTGACCCGGCCAGCTTCCGCAGAAACGGGGAGACGAGCTTGCCCGCGACGCTGGCCGCGGACACTCGCCGCGCGATCGTGTCGCCGACGTCGCGCCGCGCGTCGAGGCAGGCGCGGGGCACCTGGTAGATCAGGTGCTCGAACGCGTCGGGGCCGGGAAAGACAATCGAGTACGGGCGCCTGCTGTCGATCAGCGTGAAGTCGCCCGGAGCCAGGCGCACCTCCCGGCCCTGCTGCAGAGCGTGAGCCGTCCCGTGAACATGCAGGGCCAGCAGGTAGTCGTCGTGGCCCGAGGCCTCGATGTGCTGCCGTTCGCGCACCGCCGACATCGGCCGGGCCCGGACGTGCCAGACCTGGATGCCGCCTAGTTCCCGGCCGGTGACCGCCCCGGCGAAACCCTGGCCGGCGCCCCGGTCGCCGAGCGGTGTGATGGCCAGCGGGAGGAATGCCCGGTTGATCAGCTCGCGCCAGGCCGTCAGCTGGTCGGGCGGGTCCAGCCGGCTGGTGGCGAACGCCAGGTCCACGCCGATCACCTCCAGCCCAGCGTACCGGTGCGGATCGGGCCGGGACTTGACCCGCAGCGCCACGCTCTTGACCGGCGGTGACGGCACCTTGGCCAACAGGAAGCGGCCTGCGGGCAGCCCCGTTGCCCAGGTGTGCACGTCCGCTCTGGCAGGAAGGCAACGTCCATGTCCAATCTCCACCACGCCGTCCGCGACCGTTCCGGCACCGCCACCGGCGGCGGCGCCAGCGACCTAGTCATCGCGGAGCATCGCGGGGCCGGGCGTGAGTTCGACGCCGCAGGAGTGCGCAGCTTTGTGCGCGAGCACGGCAGCGGGCCCGCAGTCCTCTGCGTGCACGGGATGATCGGCACGTCCTTCGGGTACCGGAAGGTGCTGGCCGAGCTCGCGGCTCTGAGCCTGCGCGGGCTGGCCTTCGATCTGCCCGGCTTCGGCCTGGCCGAGCGGCCGCCCGGCTACGACTACAGCTGGACAGGCCTTGGCCGATTCTGCCTGGCCGCGGTCGACGCGCTCGGCCTCGACCGGTTCCACCTGGTCGTGCATGACATCGGCGGCCCGGTCGGCTTCGAGCTCGCCGCCGCGATCCCCGGCCGGATCGCCTCGCTCACCATGCTGAACACCACCGTCGACGTGACCGACTTCCGATCCCCATGGACGATGGAGCCGTTCCGGCACCGCGGCATCGGCGAAGTGTGGATGAGATCACTGAACGGGCCCGCGTTCCGGTTCCTGATGCGGTTGCAGGGCATCGGCGACCCCGCCGCCATGTCGAAGGCCGATCTCGACGCCTACCTGGCGCTGATCAAGGGTCCTGACCAGGGACGCGCTTTCTTGGCGATCATGCGCAGTTCGGAGCGGACTCCGGAGAAGCAGGCCCGCTACCGGGCCGCGGTGCGCGACGTTCCCTACCCGGTGCAGGCGATCTGGGCGGCCGACGATCCCACGATGACGCTGGCCGTCTACGGCGAGAAGGCGCGTGCCGCAGCGGACCTGGCCGAACTGCCGACCGTCCCTGGCAAGCATTTCCCGCAGGAGGACCAGGCGCCCGCGATCGCTAGGCAGATCGCCGCCCTAGCCCTTTCCCGCCCAGCCTGACGAATCCGCATTCCCGCCGCGCCGCATGGCGGGTTTGGGCTGCGCCCGCCGGTGCGGCAGGATCGTTACGCCGCAACCGCGGCACGATCGTCATGCCGCAACCGCGGCGATGGGCGCGGGAGGACGGGTCATGGTGAGTGAGAACGCGGCCAGGCTGGCGGTGCTGATCGACGCGGACAACGCGCAGCCCGCGATCACCGAGGGACTGCTGGCCGAGGTCGCCAAGTACGGCACCGCGCATGTCAAGCGAGCGTACGGCGACTGGACAGGGACGAGCCTGCGGGGCTGGAAGGACCACCTGCTCGCGCAGTCGATCCAGCCCATCCAGCAGTTCGCGTACACCACCGGCAAGAATGCCACCGACTCCGCGATGGTGATCGACGCGATGGACCTGCTGTACTCGGGCCGCTTCGACGGGTTCTGCCTGGTCTCGAGCGACAGCGACTTCACCCGCCTGGCTTCGCGGCTGCGCGAGTCGGGGCTGACGGTGTACGGGTTCGGCGAGCGCAAGACGCCCAAGCCGTTCGTCGCCGCGTGCGACAAGTTCATCTACATCGAGAACCTGGCTCACGAGAGCAGTGCGGCGGCGGGGCCGGCGGACGCGGCCACCGCGACCGTGCCGCGCGCCTCGGCCGCGCAGCTCAAGGGTGACGCCGCGCTGGTGAGCCAGTTGCGGCACGCCGTGGAGGCGGCCTCTGACGACGACGGCTGGGCGCAACTGGGTCATGTGGGCCTGCTCATCACCAAGCAGCAGCCCGACTTCGACGCCCGCAGCTATGGCTACGGCAAGCTCAGCGACCTGATGGCCGCGACCACGCTGTTTGAGTTGGAGCGCCGCAGCGTGGGCGACGGCAGGCCTGGGGCGATCTACACCCGCGACAAGCGCCGCCGCCCGGCCGCCCAGAAGGCAAAGCAGGGCTCGAGCTAGCGGCAGAACGCCGATCAGGCCAGGCCCGACCAGAGGTAGCGGGCGCCGATCGCGATCACGAGAACGCCGAGCAGGCGGCGGATCAGGGTGTCGGGCAGCCGGGACTGCAGCCGCGCCCCCCAGTAGGAGCCGGCCAGGCCGCCGGCCCCGAGCGCCAGGCCGGTCGGCCAGTCGGGAGCGACCGCGCCGTGCTGGTGCAGCGACAGGATCACGAACGTGCAGACGCCCGCCGCGGAGGTGACGAACGTCGATGCCAGGGCCGCCGGCGCCACCTGGGCAGGCGAGCGGCCCGTGCCGATCAGGATCGGCGCGAGTATCGACCCGCCGCCGATGCCGTAGATCCCCCCGACGCAACCCACCACCGCCGACAGCAGGACCAGGGCAGGAACCCCGAGGTCACGGCCGGCCCGCGCGACCCGGGCCGGCTGCGGCAGGCTGAGCGACAGATAGGCGCCGAGCGGGATCAGCACGGCGGCGATGACCAGGTCGAACACCCGCGGGCCCGGCAGGAACTCCACCCTGATCACCGAGCCAGCGATCACGCCAGGCACGGTTCCGGTGATGAGCGTTACGGCAAGCGACCCGCCAGTCTGGTGCTGCCGCCAGTAGCGGTACAGCGCGCCAGGCGTGGCGACGACGTTGTAGAGCAGGTTGGTCGGCGTGACCGCAGGGCTCGGTGTGCCGAGAACGCCGACCTGGAAGGGGAGCAGCAGGACTGCGCCGGAGACGCCGGCCGGCGTGGCCAGGACCGCGATCGCGAAGGCGGCGCCGAGCGCGGCGATTTCGGTCCAGCCTGGCCCGAGCACTCGGTCACCTTACCTGGCCTCGCCTTAGCCGCGGGCACGGCCGCTCCGCCGCGGGCATGCCGCCAGCCCGCGAACACGAGCACGAGCGCGATGGCGGCCGGCAGCGCCAGCGCCCAGCCGCAGTAGGCCAGCATGATGGTGACGGCCGCCGCCGCCGCGACGGCGGCGCCGCGCGCCCGGGCGCGCAGCACCCGCGCGGCGGCGATCATGCAGGCCAGGTAGACCGCGAGGAACAGCACGGTCGGCACGGTCACCAGCGCGGCGACGCTGGCCAGCCCGAACCCGTAGAGCGTGATCAGCGCCAGCCCCGCCGCGGCGATCGAGCCGAGCAGCACGGGCGTTCCGGCCCGCGCGGCGCCGGGCAGCTGCCTGGCCATTGCCGCGGCGCCGGTCACGTAGGCGTTGACCGTGCCGATGGTCAGCGCGACCGCCGCGACCGCGGCAACGGTGGGCCCGGCCGCGCCGACCGCGTTCCTGAGCAGGTCGGCGAGCGGGACGTCGGTCGCGGCACGCGGTCCGAGCACGCCGATCGTCGCGACGGCCAGGCCGAGGTACAGGGCCGTGGTAACCCCGAGCGCGATCGCGATCACGCGCGGCAGCTGCCGCCGACGGGTCAGCGAAGCGCTCCGTCAGCGGCGCGACGGCCTCCCAGCCCACGAACGACAGCATCAGGGTCGTGGCCGCGTGGCCGACGGACAGCCAGCCGTGGGGCGCGAACGGGCTCCAGTTGGCGATCTCGGCCGAGCCTGCCGATCCGGCGACTGCCGCGATCACCAGCGCGATCAGCAGTCCGACGAGTCCCAGCTGGGCGCCCGCGCTGGCGCGCAGCCCGCCGGCGGCCAGGCCGAGCACGATCGCCAGCAGCAGTGCTGCGATCGCGGCTGTGGCCGCCCGGCCGCCGCCGGTGAGCCGGTAACGTAGCTGGCCCCGATCAGGCAGACGATCGGCGCGCCGCCCACGACGCCGGCCAGGAAGGACCAGCCGGCCGCCAGACCCGCGCGCCTGCCCAGTCCGGCGTTGACGTAGCCCATCACCCCGCCGGCCTGCGGGAAGCGGCGTCCGAGTGCCGAGAAGACGGCCGCGAAGAGGCCGGACAGCGCGAGCAGCGCGAGCCAGGCGAGGATCGAGGCCGGGCCGGCCTCCGCCGCGGCGAGCCCGGGCAGCAGCAGCAGGCCGGGACCGAGCAGCGCGCCGATGTACAGCGCCGCGCCGCGTGAGGTCGTCAGGCGCGGGCAGGTCCGCGCGGTTTCCGTTGCTTCTGGTCATGTCTTGAGCCTGCCAGAAATGGGCTCGCACGCGATGGCAAGTTTGGCGCCTGAACCGGCCTGCGGCGGCATGTTGTTGCACGGGATCAGCGGTAGCATGAATATCATGCCAGAGCATGTGCCAGACAGCGTAGATCGTGCCATCGTCACCAGGCTGCAGCACGACGGCCGGATCGCCAACGTGGACCTGGCCGATGCCGTCAGGTTGTCCCCCTCGGCGTGCCTGCGGCGGGTGAAGGCGCTGGAGGCCAGCGGGGTCATCGCGGGCTACCACGCCGAGGTCAGCCGGCCGCGCGCCGGGCTGGGGCTCACGGTCTTCATCGGCCTGCGGGTGCAGGGCCATTCCCAGGAGACCTCGTCGCTGATCGAGCAGCGGCTGCTGGCCATCCCTGCGGTCGTCGCCTGTTACCTGATCTCGGGTAACGACGATTTCCTGGTCGAGGCCGCCGTTGCCGACCTGGCCGGCTACGAGCAACTCCTGCTCGGCCAGATCCTCGCGATCCCCGCCGTCGTCGAGGCGCACAGCACGTTCGCGATCAGGACGATCCTGAGCGGCGGTCCCGTGCCGCTGCAGCACTGGCGCTAGCCGAACGCCTGCCCGGCTCAATCCGCCAGCAGCACCTGCTCGAGCGCGTGCGCGCCGATCGCGGCCATCGGCGGGTTGTCGTCGGAACTGACCGCGATCGCGGTGCCGATGTTCAGCGCCCAGCCGCGGGCGCGCTGCCAGGTGGCGGGGTCCAGGCCGGCCAGGTGCTCGCGGAACACGGCCCGCGCCGACTCGTCCGAACACCAGCCAGGCCGCGGCGAGGTCGGTGGCCGGGTCGCCGCCGGTCAGGTCGCCGAAGTCGAGCACGGCAGCGAGCCGCGGCTGCCCCCCGCCCGCGTGCAGCAGCAGGTTCGCCGGGTGCGGATCGCCGTGCAGCCAGAGCGGCGGCCCGGTCCAGTCAGGCACGGCGAGCAGCCGGTCCCACAGGGCAAGCAGCGCGCCGGAGCGCGGTATCAGGCCGCTGGCCAGCCGTTCGTGACCGCGGCGGTGCGCCGGGCCAGCGGCACGCCGCGGACGGGGTTCCGCGGAGCGTCGTCAGGCGCGGGGACGTGCAGGTCGGTCAGGAAGCGGCGAGGTCCGGCGCCATCGCACCGCGATCCGGCACGGCTACCGCCGAGGCTGGCTCACCGTCGAACCAGCGGCAGATAGTCCAGGCCACGGGTAGTAGCCGGTGGGCTCGCCGTGCGGAGCGGCACCGGGCATCGGCACGCGGACCCGGGCCGCGATCGACGGCAGCCAGCGGTGCTCGTTGACGACGAGGTCGGCGGCGACGCGGCGGCGGGGGAGCCGCAGGCACAGCTCGTCGCCGAGCCGGAACAAGGTGTTGTCCCAGCCGGAGGCCGACCAGCGTGAGGCGGGCCATCGAGGTCGGGATGCTGCGTCGCGGACCAGCCTGGCCGCCAGGTCCGCGTCGATCGCGATCTCCGGCGGCGGGTGTTCATTCCATCGCGTCAGGCGGCGGACTGGCTCGGCCCTGGCACGGCCGTCTACTGCTCGCTGTACTCCCAGAGCCGCGCGGCAAGCTCGGGCGTCGACGAGCTTGCTCGGCTCGGTCTGCTTGCAGCTGTCGTAGTACCTGCCCGACTCGCCGGCCACCTCGGCCGACGTCGCGCAGTACAGCGACGTCCTGGCGCCCTGCTCGATGGTCAGCATCCGCCGGGTCACGATCTGCCGCGCCGGCCACGGGACCCGCCGCCAGATCTGCGACGCGACGACGCCCGGGATGCAGCGAATAGGCGGTGACGCCGGTGCCGGCCAGCCGCCTGCCGAGTTCGGCGGCGAAGCAGCACGTTGCAGAGCTTGGAGACGGCGTACTCGGGCAGCCCCGTGATGCCTTTGGTGCGATTACGCAATTCCGTCGAAGTTGATGCCCTTGGCCTGGTAATGCGAGTCGCTGGCAACGTTGACGATCCTGGCCGGCGCGCTCGCGAGTCAGCAGCGGCAGCAGCGCCTGGGTCAGCGCGAAGTGGCCGAGGTGATTGACGCCGAAATGGAGCTCGAAACCGTCGGCGGTCATGCCGCGCACGCCGCCCACGCCCGCGTTGTTGATCAGCACGTGCAGCGGCTCACCGAGCGCGAGGAACTCGGCCGCGCATGCCGGACGCTGGCCAGGTCGGCGAGGTCCAACTGAGCAGCCTGACCTGGTCGCTGCCGGTCGCGGCGCGGATCGCGGCGACCGCCGCCTCGCCCTTGGCCTGCCGACCGGGACGCGACGAAGACCCGGCCGCCGCGGGCGGCCAGATCCAGTGCGGTCGCGTAGCCGATTCCCGCGTTCGCGCCGGTCACCAGGAAGGTCCGGCCGGCCAGGTCGCGGTCATGATGCGGCCAGCGCCCGGTCGTCGACGACCATCGTGACGCCGGCCGGGACGCCGAGGGACGGAAGGGTCAGGCGGGCCGCGTCATCGACGTGGATCCGCGGCGGGTCAGGCGGCGCCGACTCGTAATACGTGCCCGGCCCCCACAGCTGGCCGTAGCGGATCACCACGCCGCCCGACTCCAGCACGGCGCGCTCATGCTCGGAGGTAGCGGCGCGGCCCGCGGGCAGTTCCCAGGAGATGCTCTGCGCGAGCACCCGGGCACCGGCCGCCGCGGCCGCGGCGACCAGGTTGGCCGTGCCCTCGCCGCGGATGCGGCCGTTCCGCTGGCTGAACGCGGCGATGTCCGCGATGTCGTCCGGCAGGTCGGTCAACTGGTGGAAGACAGCCTCTGGCCCGAAGGAGCCGACGGCCGCGGTCAGCGCCGCGGCGTCGAACACGTCGCAGACGACCGGCTCGGCGCCAGCCGCTCGCAGCTCGTCCGTCTTGCCCGGCGACCTGGTCATGCCGGCGACGATGTGCCCGGCCGCTACCAGCAGCGGCACCAGCCTGATTCCGATGACGCCGCTCGCCCCGGCGATAAAGATGCGCATGGCATCAGAGTCTTCCAGCCGGAGCCGATCATGAACGGGCTGGCCCGCAGGTCATGCGTCGACCCGGGCGAGCAGGAGGGCGACGTCGTCCCCGTGCCTGGTCTGGCGGCGGGGCAGGCTCAGCAGGTCATCGGCCAGCACCTCGAGGTCGTCGGTGGTCCCGAACGGCAGCACGGCGATCAGCGAGCTGAGGCTGTTGCTCGTCGGCGCTGTCGGCGACCATCAGCCCGTCGGTGGTGAGCACGAGGATCGAGCCAGGCTCGACCGGTGATCTGGGTGGTCGAGTACTCCGTGTCCTGCGTCGACGCCGAGCGGCAGCCCGGCGTCGCAGTCGAGCACCTTCGGCCGGCCGCCAGGCGGCACGACCAGCGCGGGCGGATGCCCGGCGCGGCAGATCGCCAGCTCCCTGGTCGCCGGGTTGACCACCACGAAGCAGCAGGTCGCGAACAGGGCCAGGTTCGGGTCGTTGGCGTTGAGCTCGACCAGCCACTGGTTGGCGCGCGCCATCACCTCGGCCGGGCCGTGGCCCTCCCTGGCGTACGCGTGCACCGTGGTGCGCAGCCGGCCCATCAGCGAGGCGGCGATCAGGTTGTGCCCCTCGACGTCGCCGATCACGAGCGCGACCCGGCCGTCGACGAGCTGCACCACGTCGTAGAAGTCGCCGCCGATCTCGACGCCCGAGGTCGCGGCGAGTAGCGGGTCGCGATCGTCAGCCCGGTGGCGCGTCAGCTTGCCGCGCGGGAGCACGCCGCGCTGCAGCTCGGCGGCGAGCGCGCCCTGGAACTCGTGCATCCTGGCCCGCTCGAGCGACAGGGCGAGCAGCGCGGACGCCGCGAAGAGCTGCGCCTTCTCTTCCGCCGGGAACTCGTGCGCCTCGGGGAAGCCGAACAGGCAGGCTCCGACCTGGCCGCGCGAATCCCGGACCGGCAGCGCCACCCAGGCCTGCGCGGCGCTGTCGCCGAGCCGGCCGACCAGGTGCGGGAAGTCCTCGGCGAAGATCTCGGCGAGCTGATGTAGACCGGCGCGGCGAACTGGATCGCCACGGAGATCGGCGCCGGACGGTGGGAGGTCAGGCCGCTAGAGCGCGTCGACGGTGTCGTCGGAAGCCCGCACGAGGCCTCCACCTTGAGCTGGCCGTCACGCTCCGCAACCAGGATGAGGCTGTCGGCGCCGTACGCGCTGATGCCGGCCTGGGCGGCGTCGATGATCGCGTTGACCGTGATGGCGGACGCGAGCGCGGCCGTGAACGAGTGCATCCGCCTGGCCCGGTCGGCCACCTCGCGGAGCCGCCGCTGCTCGGCGTCCCGCTTGGCCCGCATGCGCGGTGGTGTCGACCACCATGCCCATCATCTGGGCCGGCCGTCCGTCGTCGCCCGGCAGGATCCGGCCGCGGGCCTCCATCGTCCGCAGGCTGCCGTCGGCGCCCGACCCGGTACTCGAGCTGGTACGTGCCGCTCGCGGCGGTCATCTGCTCCACGGCCTCGAGCAACTGCGGCAGGTCGGACTCGGGCACCCTGGACAGGAACGTGTCCAACGTGGCGGACGGGATCCTCCGGCAGGCCGTGCATCCGGTAGGTCACCGGATCGCACATGCACCTCACCGGTGTCGATGTCCCAGGTGAAGAACCCCGCGTCGACGCTGGTCGAGTTCGGGCGGAAGGCGGGCGTCCCGCGATCTCTTAAGGTGACTCCGGACGAGCCGTTGCCCGCCTGACCGGTTCCCGGACGGAGACATGCGCGACGACTTCGCCTGGCTGTGTCATCGTCCGCTCGCTCACCGTTCGTGCCATCCGCGTCGCCGCGTCGCCGGGCTCGCGCTGAACTATCCGCAATTAGCCACATCATAGGCCAGACGCGGTGACCCGGGCCGGGAGATTTAACCGTTTCAGCTATCTCAGGCAAGCCAATTCGCCGACTCGGCGTGCCTGCGGTCCGGTCAGCGCGGCTGGCTTGACTCCGTACCCAGGTACGGCTGCTAGCTTCACATTATGGCTGGTTTGACGATCGGGAAGTTCGCTGCCGCTGAGGGCGTCAGCGTCGAGACGATCCGCTTCTATCAGCGCGGGGCCTGCTCGCGCTGCCGGACGGCGCGGCTCGGGATTCCGCGAGTACACCGACGGCCGACCAGTGGCGGCTGGCCTTCATCCGGCGGGCCCGGCTGCTCGGCTTCACGCTGACCGAGATCCCGACCTGCTCGGCCCGGCCGAAGCCAGGTCCACCGTCAGGACATCACCCGCGCGGCCGAGGCGAAGCTCGGGCCATCCACGGCCAGATCGCCGAGCTTACCGAGCGGCGTGCCGGCTGCGGCGGCTCGATGCGGGTCTGCGCCCACGGCAGCCGTGACGACTGCGTCGCCCTGCACCTGCCGGAAACCGCCTGCGCCGGCGGGCAGCCAGCTGACCAACGGCAAACCAGCTGACCCCAACGACAGAGAGTGAGGAACAAGCTCGATGAGCGCAGTCGAAGTCAGTCACCGACCAGAGCTTCGACGGCGGACGTCCTGTCCAGCCCCCGGCCGGTGATCGTGGAGTACTGGGCGCCATGGTGCGGTCCGTGCCGCAGGTCGGCCCGGTGCTCGACGCGATCGCCGCCGAGTACGCGGGCAAGCGTCGACGTGGTCAAGGTGAACACCGACGAGAACCCGCAGGCATGCGTCAAGTACGGCGTGCTGACGGTGCCGACGATCAACCTGTTCTCCGGCGGCGAGGTCGTCAAGCAGGTGATCGGCGCCAGATCCAAGTCGGCGCTGTTGCGCGAGTTCGCCGAATTCATCTACGCCCCGGACGCATCCGCTGTTGTCTGCGGGCGGCCGCCGGCGGTTACGGTGCGGCAATGACCGCGCCACCCGCCGGCGGCCGTCCGGCTTCCGTCGACTTCCACCTCGACATGATGTGCCCGTACGCCTACCAGACCTCACTGTGGATCCGCAGGTCCGCGAGCGCACCGGGCTGGAGATCAACTGGCGGTTCTTCAGCCTGGAGGAGATCAACGGGCCGAGGGCAAGAAGCATCCGTGGGAGCGCGAGTGGTCTTACGGCTGGTCGCTGATGCGGGTCGGCGCGCTGCTGCGCCGGCAGGGCATGGAACTGCTCGACGCCTGGTACGCGAGCGTCGGCGAGCGCGCTGCACGTCGACGGCGAGAAGCCGCATCAGCCCGAGGTCGCCCGCGAATGCTCGGCCGGATGGGCCTGGATCCCGGCCTGGTCGACGCCGCCATCGCCGACCCGACGACCGGCGACGAGGTGCTCGCCGAGCACCGGCGCGTCACGGAGGCGGGCGGGTTCGGCGTGCCGACCCTGTTCTTCCCCGATGGGCAGGCCTGTTCGGCCCCGTGCTGATCGACCCGCCCGATGGGCAGGCCGCCGAGCGGCTCTGGGACGCGGTCGTGGCCTGGACCGAGTTCCCGCATCTATACGAGATCCAGCGGCCCAAGACCCGCGCGGACGCCGAGCAGATCGCGGCGGCGTTCGAGCCGTACCTGCAGGCGCGAGACTGGGTGAGCATCAACCGGGGCAGCGTCGTGGACTTCGCGGCGCCGGAGAGGAGCAGCCCGTGACCGGCCCGGAGCGACGCCGAGAAGGACCGCGTTGTCGAACTGCTCGGCCAGGAGTGGTCCGACATCGCCGACCTGCTGGCCGGGCTGGACGATGAGGAGTGGTCCCGCTCCGCGCTGCCCGGCTGGGACGTCCACGACGTGCTCGCCCACATGATCGGGACCGAGCGCGCCCTGGCGGGCGCCGCCCTTCCGCCCATCCCCGATGACCCAGGCGAGCACGTGCGCAATGACATCGGGCGGGTGAACGAGGCCTGGATCGCCGAACTGCGCGGCCGGCCGCACGCGGACCTGCTGGCCGACTTCCGCGCCGTCACCGCCGAGCGGCTGGCGAGCCTGCGAGCCATGTCGGCGGAGGAGTTCAACGCCCCGTCGTGGACCCCGGCGGGCAATGCGACCTACGCGCGCTTCATGCGGATCAGGATCTTCGACTGCTGGATGCACGAGCAGGACATCAGGGCCGCGATCGGCCAGCCGGGCAACGACGGCGGCGAGGCGGCAGCGCAGGCGCTGGACGAGGTGGTCCTGGCCCTCGGGTTACATCGTCGGCAAGCGCGGTCGCGCTCCAGACGGCAGTTCGCTCCTGATCAGGCTCCGCAGGCCCGTCGAGCGCGATCTGGCTGTCGTGGTAGACGGGCGGGCGCGAGTCGTTGACGCTATAGCTGGCGAGCCGACGGCGACCCTAGCGTTGTCGTCCTCGCTGTTCATGCGGCTGGCGGGCGGCCGCGAGGACGCGGAGGCGGCGTCTGGCGGGATCGAGCTAGGCGGCGATCAGGCACTGGCCAGGCAGGTGGCGGCGAACCTGGCGTACACGATCTGACCTGGGTTAGTGCGTGGCCGCGCGGGTGACGAGCGCGATGCCGCGGCCCCAGGCCGCGAGCTGACCGGGGGGAAGGTAGGCCATGCCCTGCTTGGTGTGGTTCACCATCGGGGAGGTCACGTACCGCTCCTTGCCCTGCGGGTCGATGAAGTAGATCAGTGACGTGTGGATCACGTCGGCGTTCCTGTTCGGCGCGCGGACGTAGATCTGGTAGTCGCTCCAGACGGCGCGCAGGCTTTGCAGCGATCCGGTGACGAAATGCCACGATCCGATCGAGCTGAGCCGCTGGGCGCTGGAATACGCGGCCATGTCGGCGACGGCTCGGTGGTACGGATTCACGTTGACCGCGATGAAGACGACGTGCCTGCTGGCGGCGCCGAGGTCCTTGTAGGCGTCGATGAACTCGCGGGACACCAGCGGGCAGATGTCGGTGCAGTGCGAGTCCATGAACGTGAGCACCACGGTGCTGCCGCGGTAGCTCGCCAGCGAGACCGGCTGGCCGTTCTGGTCGGTGAGCGTGAATCCAGGCGCGGCCTGATGCGGCACGGGGGAGAGCTGCATCATGACGGCCAGCTTGGTGCTCACGCTCGCGGGGATGCCGGTCGGCCGCATCAGGCCCGATTTCGGGCCGCTGCTCAGGCTCGACAGGCCGAACGCGAACACGGTGGCGAACGCGATGCCGCCCAGGAGGGCCAGGCCAGCCAGCAGAACCGTGGACCGCCTCGGCCGCCCGGGCCGCCTGCGGGCCCACGGCGCGGGCGGGACGGGCGGCTCGCCGGGCACGGCGGGCTCGGCGGGCTGGGCGGCCGACGCGGGCTCGGAGGGCTCGGAGGGCTCGGCGGGCGACGCGTTGCCTAGCTGGTCGGTCTCGCTCATCCGGCAAGGCTCCTTCCGGCCTTCGGACTTGACGCAGGCCAGGCTACTCGCTGGTGTCCCGGCGCGGCGACCGGCCGGGTAACGCCGGGGACCCGGGCAGGATGAGCCTGCCGCGGCCGTCGCGCCCGACCGGGATGACGCGGGTGACCGAGGATGTCGGGACCGGGCCGTAGACGTGCGGATACTGCTCGCCGCCCTCGGCTCCTTCGTACCGCACCGGGCACGGCAGCCGGGCGGTGTCGATGACCAGCACCACGAGATCGCCGGTGTCGGCATAGACGGCCTCCGCCACCGCGCGCAGCTGATGCGGCAGCGAGCAGTGGATGAAGCCCTCCTGCTCCAGCGACACGCCGCGGGTCGACATCCGGTACTCGGCCGCCTGAGCCGCGGCGTCCCAGGTCGCCCGCTCAGTGATGTGCAGGATCTCGGTCACGCACACAGGCTAATGGCAGCTCGGCCGGGTCTACCGAAGGAAGGAGGATCGGGAGTAACCTCTCGCCGTGGCCGATCTCTCCGATTACCTCGGGTTGACGAACGGCCAGGCCCGCGAGCAGTTCGGCACGCTGGTCCGCCGCCGACCCGTTGCCGCGGGCAGGCAGGTCACTTTCCTGCCGGTCGAGACGCTGCTTTGCCTTGCTGCTTCCTTCGTCGTGAACCACCGCAGCTTCGGCGGATCGACCGCGCACCTCGCACCCGAGCCCGTGCCCTCTCTCGCGAGGCTGTTCTGCCGGCCGCCGTCCAGCGTGCTCGCGAAGATGGCCAACTTGGACGGCTCCCGCTCGCACGGCGGCCGGTGGGATGTGCTCGCTGGCGCGGTGCTGAGGGAGGACCCGGTCAGGTTCACCGCTGTGTACCGCCTGCTGCTGAGCGCTGCGAGGGCCGAGGGCATCGGCTCCGACCTGCTGCCCGACTTCCTCGACATCGCCGACGGCGACGATCTCGTGCTGCTCGGCCAGGACGAGATCGACATGTCGGTGCTCGAAGCGGACCTGAGGCAGCAACTCGGCCAGCTTCCCGAGGCGGGCGCGTTGTCGACGAGGGAAACCGAGCGGATTCTGCTCGCCGCCGCCCGGGTCGGGCAGCACATGTTCGCGGTGAACGTGTTGCGCAACTGCGGCAGCCGGTGCGTGTTCTGCGGTCTGGCGCCCGCCGGTTTCGGGGCCAAGAAGATGCTGCTGGCCGGCCACATCAAGCCGTGGAAGGACAGCACACCCGGCGAGCGCCTGGACTTCCGCAATGGGCTGGCCGCCTGCCCCGCGCACGATGTGGCCTTCGACACGGGATTGCTGACGGTCAACGGTGGCCTGCGCATCCATGTTGCCCGCTCGCTCGCCGGCGCGGTGGTGACCGATGCCGCCGCCCGGCACTACTTCGGCCGGCCGCCGCTGTATGAGGCATTGCTCCTTCCGGTCGGCGCTCAGTTGCCGCTGCGCAAGTACCTCGACTGGCACCGGCAGCGGATCTTTGTCACCTGAGCGGGCGTGGCGGCGTGGCGGCGTTGGCTGACGCGGCGTGGCGGCGTGGTAGGGGGGACGCTGCGTGGCTGATCGCTGACCCCGGGTGACGTTCTTCGCCGCCCGAGCCTGGCCAGCACAAACGGCGCTCGCAACGTGGGCGCAAAGCTGCTCATAGAACGACACCAACGCGCCCACGTTGTCCCAGGCCGAGCCAGCGCGACGGCAACGTGGGCGCATCGCTGCTCTTTGAACGGCGCCGCTTGGACGGCATCGCGCACGCTAACCGTCGATGATGACCCGGTCGCCGATGACGACGCGACCAGGCTGGATCGTCGAGCCGTAGACCCCGAGGCAGACGCCGTGGTCGCGGGTGATCGCCCGCAGGACGGCCGGACTCCGTTTCAGCGTCACCGGGTCAATGTTGACCATGACGCATCGCTGGTCCTGCTGGTCGACTCGCATCCGCATGTTGCCGATCCGCAGCACGGAGCCGATCCACGCATCTTCGGGGAAGGCCTCCTCACCCGCTGCATCGATCAGCACGTTGGGCCGAAAGCGCACCGCGTCAAGCTCAAGGCCGGTCAGATTGCCAATGCTGGCGATCGCCTGGGTGGTGATCACAGACAGGGGCATGGTGTCGAAGACGCCGCGGTTCTGTTTGATGACGCGGGCCCCGGCGGCCAGTTCGGCGGCTAGTGCGGGATCCGTCACGTCGAAGACCTCGCCCGCCGGGGTATGCACGATGGCTGGTGAGACGTCTGGCCTGTCGGGGTCGGTGAACGATGGGCGGAAGTGGGCCATCTCGGGACAGTGCCGGATCGTCAGCCAAGGGAAGCCGCTGTGAGCCATGCCGTCCCTGATGAATGCCCAGCGGCGGTCGCCGGCCAGTCCGTGCCAGGAGACGTCGGCCCCGGCCAGGGCCTCTGCGGCCATCGACTTCACCGGGTAGCGCCACAGACCCGCCACCCGGCCCGCGATGCGGCCGGAGCTGGCCGTCGGAGGTCCTGAACTCTGCGGAGGGGATTGCATCGGGCTGCCTCCAGGGTAGGGAGGCGCCCTTAACCATGAACCCAGGCCGAGCGTGGCGGACCAGATCCGTCGCAGCGCCTCTCGGCTCAGGCTCGCAGCAGAACTGCGCAACTGGCATGCAGGAGATAAGGATAGCGGCCACGCGGGCAACCGGGGCCAGGCCGGTTCCTTCCAGGTAAGCTCGCCCGGTGCCTCGTGCTCTCGTTCTCGGCGGAACCGGCGCGATCGGGCTCGCCATAGCGCGGCGGCTGCTGCCGGCCGGCTGGGACGTCGGGCTTACCGGCCGCGATGCATCCCGGATACCGCGTGACATCGCCGCGGCAGGCGGCGCCTTCATCGCGGCGGATCGCGCCGATGCGGGGCGGCTCGCGGGAGTTCTCGGTGATGGCGCGGATCTGCTCGTCGATTGCCTGTGCTACAGCCGTTCTGACGCGGCCGAACTGCTGTCTTTGGCCAGGAACGCGTCGTCAACGGTGATGATCTCCGCGAAGGCCGTCTATGCGGACCGCCACGGCCGGCATGCCAACTCGGCGGAGCCGCCGCACTTCGATGGCCCGATCCACGAGTCGCAGCCGACCGTGCCGGCCGCTGACGAGGGCTACGGGCAGCGCAAGGTCGCGGCCGAGCACCTTCTTCTCGACAGCGGACTGCCGGTGACCGTGATCAGGCCGGGCCTGATCCACGGCGAAGGATCCCGGATGCCGCGCGAGTGGGTCTTCGTCAAGCGCGTGCTGGACCGTCGGCCCAGAGTCTTCCTGGCCCGGCATGGCACCGGCGTGAATCAGCCCACCGCGGCGGCCAACCTCGCGGCGCTGATCGAAACCGTCGCCGCCGATCCTGGCGCGCGGATACTCAACGGCGCCGACCCCGGCGCGCCGACCGCGCTGGAGATCGCCAGGACGATAGCCGGATACCTGGGGCACGACTGGGAGGAGGTGCTGCTCGACGAGCCCGCCGGGCCGGTAGGCAGGCATCCGTGGGACGTGCCGCACCCGGTAATCCTCGACACCTCAGCCGCCGCGGCACTCGGCTATGTCCCGGCGGGGGACTATGCGGCAACGGTTACCGCCGAGGTCGACTGGCTGGTCCGCGCCGCGTCTGCAGCCGCGTCGACGAGGGCCTCGGCGAGTGCGTCGGCAGGTGTCGCGAACGATCCGGAGTCCGCGGTACTCATCGGCCTCGACGACGAGTTCTTCTCGCCGATGCTCGACTACGCCGCAGAGGACCGCTATTAGGCCGGGTCGCAGTGCGGCTGAGCGACCTTCGTTTCGGGAATGATGATCCGCCCGGTATCGGGCTTGCGCGTCTCGGGAGCGAAGATCCCGGCGAGCGCCGCGAGGCCGAGCACGGCCGCGGCCAGGAAGAAGGCCGCGCTGTAGGAAACCGAGACGACGAGGAAGCCGACCGCCAGCGGCCCCGTGACGGTGCCGATGTCACCAGCTATCTGGTAGGACGCCACCACGGTTCCGCCCTGGCCGCCCTGGCCGCCCTGGCCGTTCCTGCCGCCCAGGATGTCGCCGATCATCGCCGACGGTGCGACGTCGAGCAGTCCTGAGCCGAAGCCGAGCGCGGCGAGAGCCACGATGAAACCCCACAGCCCGGGCAGCAGCGCGAGCATCACCATGCTCGCTCCGCTGATCAGGCAGCCGGCCACGATGACGGGCCGTCGCCCGATCGTGTCCGCCAGCCTGCCGCCTGGCAATAGCGTCGCTGCGTTCAACGCGGCGACGACGAGGAAGCCGATGCCGGTCCAGGTCGCCGACCGGTGCAGCACGTCTCCGACGAACAGCGGCACGATCGCGCTGCGCGACGTAGACAGCCCACAGGGATTGCAGGATGCGATCGAAGTCCGGCTGGCGTCGGCCGAGCACGATGCGGAGACGATGGCAGCGGTGCCGAGGACGGCTATAGGTATCGCGACCGGGGCGCTGGGTTGCTGGCCGACTACTACGACTTCATCGCGATAGACTCGGCCCATCGTCAGACTCGATAACTGGGTCGATTGACCTATACACAGAATTGTCTATGTGTCCATCGTGCAGCTCGGTGTTGAGTGAATTTCCGAAATGTGTTTCCGAATGTTATCGTTAATGTAGCCAGCGGAGGCTGATCGCTGTGACTGATTTCTCGCGCGCGCACAGCGCCGTCGAGACGGAGGATCTAGAAGCTCTCAGAGATCTGCTAGACCAGGGGACGGATATCAACGGAGGAGCATGGAGGACTCAGCCTTCTGCATCATGCCATAGATGTCGAAATCGATGGCCATACGCAAACCGGAAAACCCTTGCATGTGGATACGACTGCCTATTTGCTGGCACGGGAGCGGATCCACGACTCCGCTCCAATGGTGGGAGTGGAGTCTCCGCTGAGCATATGGCGACCGTGCGTGGCCATTGGCTAGCTAGGTGTCTTATCACTGAATGGATTCGTCTTCACCCTGAGTAGGCTTCGCCCCAGAAGGCGTGACCTCTCTGGCGCCTACGGGAGTGCAGTTGAGCCAGAGTTCGGTGAATGGTGCCGCGACCCATCATCGGCAGCATGCGTGCTAATGGCTGTGTCGGTGATCCGATCGATGTGGTGCGTATGCCTGACAGTGGTCTGACGGCGATCGACAACACGCGGGTTGTGGCTGCTCATCAAGCGGGGATCGATGTGCAGGCTATGATCGACGCATTCGATGAACCGCTTCCGCCGGAGTTCATTGGCCGCTTCACTACTCCGAAGGGCAGCGTGCCGTCTACCTGGGGTGATGCGATCTTGAACCGGATCGGCGGGCAGAACTCGCTCTTCCGCAACACTTATCCGTTCGGCTCACCGTTCACCGGCTGGATCAGGGAACTAGCATGGCTGACCTGCTGACAGGTTGACGATCTTCCGGATGGGTTCCAGTACCCGCCAGAGTTCGTGCGGGTCGTTGAGCTTGGGCTGACGAACATCGAGCCGTGGTGGATCATCGACGGTGATCGGCTGAGGGATCGTTTCGTCGGGCTTCGAAAGCGCTACCGCGAGCGGAGCCTGGTTCCGTTCGCAGTCCGGCAGGACAACGATGATGTGGCCTGCTGGGACACGGCGGCGGGCAACGTGGCGATCGTGCATGACTTCGCTTCGCCTGGATACGAGCAGCGCGCCGAGCTGCGTGACTTCTATGCGTGGTTCCGGCAGGCCATAGAGGACTTCATCGAGTTTGAGTGAGTTCCTCCTGAAGGCCTGAGAAGCGAGCCACCTGGCCGAGGGAGCTGGCTGGCGGCGGTAGCTCAAGGTGCTGAGTCTGCGTGCTGTCACGCGCAACGCGGGCTTGCTGGAGGGCTGCGCACGGGTCGGTCATGCTGTGCTGCCGCTTCGCCCGTTCTCTGCCGCTCGTTCCTCTCGTCGTCTTGACCCCGTCCTGCCGCCCGTTTCGCCCGGTATTTAGCTGCCGGTCTTCTCCCCGTACACCTATGCATCAAAGATGTTCGTGGGTGCCGGGGCGGGCGTGGTCGCGGCCCGGGCCCGGGGCCGGGGGTCCGGCGCGGGGTGGGCTGCGGCTGATTCTTTCGGCAGCGCCTTGCTCCGGCGCGGGTCGGGTGGGCCGGGTCTCGCGTGTGCCGCCAACGACCCGGACTCTGCGGTGCTCAGCGGCCTCGACGGCGAGTTCTTCTCGCCGATGCTCGACTACGCCGCGGAGGACCGCTATTACGCCGGGTCGCAGTGCGGCTGAGCGACCTTCGTTTCGGGAATGATGACCCGCCCGGTATCGGGCTTGCGCGTCTCGGGAGCGAAGATCCCGGCGAGCGCCGCCAGGCCGAGCACGGCCGCGGCCAGGAAGAAGGCCGCGCTGTAGGAAACCGAGACGACGAGGAAGCCGACCGCCAGTGGCCCCGTCACGGTGCCGATGTCACCGGCTATCTGGTAGGACGCCACCACGGTTCCGCCCTGGCCGCCCTGGCCGTTCCTGCCGCCCAGGATGTCGCCGATCATCGCCGACGGTGCGACGTCGAGCAGCCCGGAGCCGAAGCCGAGCGCGGCGAGGGCCACGATGAAACCCCACAGCCCGGGCAGCAGCGCGAGCATCACCATGCTCGCCCCGCTGATCAGGCAGCCGGCCACGATGACGGGCCGTCGCCCGATCGTGTCCGCCAGCCTGCCGCCTGGCAAGAGCGTCGCTGCGTTCAGCGCGGCGACGACGAGGAAGCCGATGCCGGTCCAGGTCGCCGACCGGTGCAGCACGTCACCGACGAACAGCGGCACGATCGCGCTGCGTACGCCCATCACCGCGAAGCCGTCGGCGAGGTTCGCCGACGCCGCCGCGCGGTACGCCCTGCTTCGCAGCGCGCCGATGATCTCGGCCAGCGGGCGCGATTCGCGCGACATGCCGTCGGCTGCCCGGCGCGTGCTGTCGTGCAGCCTGACCGCGGCGATGCCCGCCGGGATAAGCAGCATGCCGCCGTAAATGAAGAACGGCGCGCGCAGTGACCAGGCGGCGGCGACCAGGCCGCCGATCGCGGGGCCGCTGATCCCGCCGAGCAGGAACCCGCCGGTGTAGAGGCCGCTCGCCCGTCCCCTGAGGTCGGAGGGCACGCTGCGCAGCAGCAGGGTCTGGCCGCTCACGCTGAACATGGCCGACCCAAGGCCGCCGATCCCGCGCAGGACGATCAGCTGCGCGAACGATCCGGAGAATCCGGCTAGCACGCTGCTGGTGGCCACGATCGCGATGCCGGCCGCCATGATGCGGTGCTCGCCGAACCGGTCAACCAGCCGGCCAGCGGGCAGCGCTCCCACGATCCGCAACAGCGCGAACGCGCTGATCACGCCGGCCGCTGCTGCCGTGCTGACGCCGAACTGCCGCGCGAACTGCGGAATGCTGGGCGCCACGATCCCGTAGCCGAGCGCCACGGTGAACGAGATCGAGCTGAGGATCCCCACCTCGCGGGGGAGGCCTGAGAAGAGTTTCGCCCCGCGGCTCACCGAATGCACCATTCGCATTGTGCCAGGCGGCCGGACCGGTCCCTTCGGTCAGGTCCTGGGCTGGGTAACCGGCAGTCCCACGCCAGGCGGCGCGACGGACGGTGCGTCGCTGCTCGCGCTGGAGAATCGCCGCTTGAGACGCAGGGCGGGAAGCTCGACGAACCGGTAGGACAGATCGGCCACGACGAAGGACGCGGTAGCGCCGAGCCCGATGATCGCGGCGAAGGCGAGCCTGGGCCAGCCACTCGGCGGGTAGATGCCGGTGATCGGAGCCGCGATCGCCGCGGCCGCCCCGAGCAGCACGACATGCCACAGATACAGGCCATAGGACCGGCGGCCGACGTAAACAGCCCACCGGGAGTGCAGCATGCGATCAAGTCCGGAAGGCGTGCGGCCGAGCACGATGCCGGCGACGATCGCAGCTGTGCCGAGGACGGCTATAGGTATCTCGACCGGGGCGCTGGGTTGCTGGCCGATCACGAAGAGGACTGCCAGCAGGCTCGCCGCCAGCCATATCATTACGGTTGCCGGCCTGCGCGGGACAGCGGGCAGCGGCTGCCGAGAGGCCAGCCAGAACGCCAGGGCGCAGCCCAGGAGCAGTCCGTCGCTATGAGTATCGGTGCTGTAGTAGATGCGGTTCTGGGTGTAGCCAAGCTGCGGGCCAAGCAGGCGGTAGACCATCTCGGCCACCGCCAGCACCGCCAGCGCCACCGCGAGGCGCGACCGCTTGGTGCCGCGGCGCATTAGCAGCACGAACAGGGCCGGCCACACAAGATAAAACTGCTCTTCCACGGCAAGTGACCACGTGTGCCCGAGAGTGCCAAGCGCGGACAAGGTCGTTGGCTGCCGGGCCTCGACGAAGTTGCCCGCGAAGATCGCGACCCACCGGACGGCGCCTAGAGTGGCGCGGGCGACCGGGAGATCGACCGCGATCCCGGTTGCCTCCAGCACCAGCGCCAGGAGCGCGGCGGCGACGACCACACAGGCGAGGGCGGGAAACAGCCTGAGCACCCGCCTGGCGTAGAAGTCTCGGAAGCGAATGCTGCCTGCGCGCTTGTCCCACTCGTCGATGAGCAGCACGGTAATAAGGAAGCCCGATAGCACGAAGAAGACGTCAACCCCGAGATAGCCGCCGGGCAAGATGCCCACGTGCAGGCCGATGACGGCCAGTACGGCTATCGCTCGCATGCCGTCCAGAGCCTGCCAGTGCCGCACGCGCTCAACCCGCTCCACTGTCAGGTCCAAGGCTGACCTACCGGCTGGCCCGGCTCGGGTTGGCTGATGGCACTGCCGTCGGCTCCTTGGCTGGAGAAGCGCCGCTTAAGGCGCAGCGCCGGCAATTCGACGAAACGGTACGACAGGTCGGCCGCGACAAAGGATGCTGCTGCGGCCACGCCGATCACCGTGGCGAAAGCGATCTTGGGCCCGCCAGCAGCGGGGAAGATACCAGTAATCGGCGCAACTAGCGCCTCCGCGGTCGCGATGAGCACGAAGTGCCACAGATAAAGCCCGTAGGATCTGCGGCCGATGTGAATGGCCCACCGGGAAAGCAGGACACGATCTAGTCCTGGTGGCGTGCGGCCCCGTACTACCCCGACGACTACGGCGGTGGCGGCGAAGACGGCCGCGGGCACCTCGATCGAGGCGTTCGCCTGCCGCCCGATAAGGAAGAGCACCAACATGAGGCCCGCTGCCAGCCAAAGGCCGGCTTTTAGTCGGTCTGGCGCTCGCAGGCGCGGTGCTGTCGGTCGGCTTGCCACCCAGAAGGCCAGCGCGCAGCCCATCAGCAGCCCGTCGCTATGCGTGTCGGTGCCGTAGTAGATCCGATACGGACTGTAACCGAGATGGGTCATGACAAGACGGTAGATCATCTCCGCCACTGCCACTCCGCCCAGCGACACGGCCAACCGCGACCGCGCTGTGCCCCGCCGCATGAGCAGCACGAACAAGGCCGGCCACAGCAGGTAGAACTGCTCTTCCACTGCGAGAGACCACATGTGGCCGAGGGCGCCGAGGGCAAAATGGCTCGCCTGGTGAACCCTGACGAAGTTGCCAGCGAAGATCACCACCCAGGGCACAGCAGCGATGGTAGTCCGGCCAAACTGCAGTTGTGCGGGGTCGCCGATCGACTGAAGTATCACGGCGAGCACGGCGGCGGCGACGATCACGCAGCCCAGGGCCGGAAACAACCGGAGCACCCGCCGAGCGTAGAAATCACGGAAGCTGATACTGCCCCGCCGCTTGTCCCACTCCTCGATGAGCAGCGAGGTAATAAGGAAGCCTGACAGCACGAAGAAGACGTCAACCCCCAGATAGCCGCCGGGCAGGATGCCCAGGTGCAGGCCGATGACGGCCAGCACTGCTATCGCTCGCATGCCGTCGAGAGCGGGCCAGTGCCGCACGCGCTGCATGTCGCTGCTGGCAGAGACCTCAGGAGAACGCGGCCGAGCGGCCTGAGACCTGGCGGCGGGCTCAGGATTGGCCGACGGTTCTCTTGTCGTCACGTGACTTCCAGTACAGGGAGCCGGCATCGCGGGAATGTCCGGGAAGTTGCTGCCTCAGTCTCCGCTTTGAGCGTCAAGGCACTCAGAAGCTACTACAGGCCGACACGTCGGGCGGCCGAACTGGCATGTCGCAAGACGGCCGCGAGTTCGCGCTGCTGGAGCAGTGCCAGATTCCGGCTCCGGACCCGACCAGATTGTCCGACGGTGCTGTGATACTGGACTAGTGCTTGAAGTGTGCAACGACGCGCTGGTCGGCAGGGAAGCAGAGCTTAGCCACCTGATCGGCGTGCTGGAATCCGCGGCGGGCGGCCGGCCTATCGTCACGCTGATCAGCGGCGACGCCGGCGTAGGCAAGACGCGCCTGGTCACCGAGCTGGCCGGCTGGGCGCGCGAGCATGGTTTCACCGTCCTGTCCGGCCGCTGTGCCGAGCTTGGCGACGCGGTGCCCTACCTGCCGCTGGCTGACGCTCTGCGAGATGCTAGCACCGGGCCGTCGGCGGGCGACGTGCTGCTTGACGCGCTGGCCGCGCGGCCCGTCCTTTCGCGGCTGCTGCCTGACCGGGACGAGAGCCAGCCTGCCGGCGGCGACATGCCGGGCCTGGTGCAGCAGCAACTCTTCGGCGCGGTGCTCGGCATGCTGGCCGAGCTGGCAGGCGCCAGTCCTGTCCTGCTCGTGCTCGAGGACGTGCACTGGGCGGATCGGTCCACCCGTGACCTATTGACCTTCCTGAGCCGGATGCTGCACTCCGAGCGGCTTGCCGTGGTCGCCACGTACCGGTCCGACGACATGCATCGCAGGCATCCGCTCCGCCCGCTGGTCGCCGAGCTGCTGCAGGCTCCCCAGCGTCAGCGCGATCGAGCTCGGCCCGCTGACCGCTTCGGCCATGGCTCAGCACCTGACGGAGCTGTCGTCGCGACGGCTCGACGCCAAGGCGATCGACCGGATGATCACCAGGGCCGAGGGCAACGCCTACTACGCCGAGGAACTGCTCGCCGCGTCATCGGCAGGATCGAAGCTCCCGGCTGGCCTCGCCGATCTGCTGCTCGCCAGGATGGAGCAGCTGTCCGCCGCCGGCGCAGCAGGTGCTGCGGACCGCCGCCGTCACCGGCCGCCGGGTCGACGACGAGCTGGTCAGGCAGGCATCGGGCCTGGACGATCTCGTGTACGACGGCGCGGTCAGGGAGGCGGTCGCGCACCAGCTGCTCGTGCCGGATGGCGAGCGGGGATACTCGTTCCGGCACGCACTGCTCCGCGAGGCCATTTACGTCGACCTGATGCCCGGTGAGCGGACCAGGCTGCACGCGCGGCTGGCCGACCTGCTCTCGGACGAGCGGCGGCT
Source organism: uncultured Actinomycetota bacterium (assembly GCA_963720595.1). Classification (GTDB taxonomy): domain Bacteria; phylum Actinomycetota; class Actinomycetes; order Streptosporangiales; family Streptosporangiaceae; genus Chersky-822. The sequence goes on from CAVRFY010000004.1 coordinate 377,055, forward strand.
GGCCGAGGTACCCGGCACCGCCGCCGAACTCGCGCACCACTGCCTGGCGAGTCATGACATCCAGGGTGCGTTCGCCGCCTCCGTTCTGGCCGGCGAGGAGGCGGAGCGACTCGCTGCGCCCGCGGAGGCGCACCGGCATTATGACCAGGCGCTGTCGCTGTGGGACCGGGTCAACGACCCGGAAAAGTTCAGCGGGATCGGCCGGGGCAAGCTCGCGTTCCGCTCGGCCGTCAGCGCGGCCGACGGCGGCGAACTGGCCAGGGCGGTCGGGCAGTTGCGGCGGCTGCTCGGTTTCCTCGACGGGAGCACAGACCGGGCGCTGCTCTGCCGGGTGCAGGAGCGGCTCTCATATTTCCTCAACGACCTGGGCGAGGACGCGGCCGCGGTCGCGGCGGGCCAGGCTGCCGTTGACGCGCTGCCCGCCGATCCGCCGACCTGGGAGTACGCCAGGGCGCTGGCCACGCACGCACGCGCGCTGCTCGAGTTCGGTGACAACGAGGCGGTGAGGGTGCGCGCGGAGCAGGCCCGGGTGGCGGCGCAGGCGGCCGGCGCGCCGTGGGTCGAGGCCGATGCGCTGGTCACGCTCGGCCTGATCAGCGAGCACGCGGGGAAGATCGCCGACGCGGTGGCAATGTTCGCGACGGCGCATCGACAGGCGGCTGAGGCGAGAGTGCTCGGCGTCGAGTTGCGCGCCACTTATCAGCTGGCAAGGGTCCAGCTCGAACAAGGCGACATCGATAGTGCCGCGCATCGGGCGCATGAGGGCACGGAGCGGGCGAACGGCGCCGGCCTGGGGCTCGCGCGTTACGGCATCGACCTGCAGTACCTGCACTACCTCGCGCATTTCGCGGACGGGGCGTGGGACCACGCGCAGCAGATCTCGGATGGCTTCGCGGTCCGGGTCACGAGCCCGGCGGAGGCCCGGCTGTCGGCGATGGCGCTGTTCCTCGCCGTCGCCAGGGGCCTGCCGAGCGTGGCGGAGCGGCAGGTCTGGCTGGAGCCGATGTTCGCCCGCGACGGTTTCGTCGAGTACATCACCAGGGGTTCGCTGGCCGAGCAGGCGCTGTGGCGAGGCGACACCGTCGCTGCCGTCGCCGAGGTTCAGCAGACGATCCGGGCGATCGAGGAGATCGACGAGGGTTACCACAGCCCGCAGCTGATCCGGGTTGCGGCGGTCGGCTGTGGGCGCGCTCGCCGACCAGGCCGCGTCGGCCAGGGCCATGGGCGACGCCGACCGGCTCGCCGTGGTGGTCGAGCAGGCCACCGCGCTGCGGCAGATCGCCCGCGAGGGAGCGGCCAACCCGCGGATGCCCGGCTACGCGCTCGGCGTCGACGGCCGGGGCTGGCTGGCGCGCGCCGAGGCCGAGTGGCTGCGGGCGAACGGCGAGAACGAACCGGCCGCCTGGCAGGCAGTAGTGGATGCGTTCGGACCAGGCTTCGTCTACGAGACGGCCAGGTCGCGCTGGCGGCTGGCCGAGGCGCTAGCCGAGGCGGGCGACAGGGAAGCGGCAGGGCGCCAGTGGGCGCTGGCCCGCGAGGTCGCCGACGACCTGCGCGCGGCGCCGCTGCAGGCGGCGCTCGCCGACCTGGGCCGCCGGGCGAGGATCGGGACGGCGACCAAGGGTACCGGGCCGGCTGGCCGGGGCCCGCTAGCCGGGCTGACCGACCGGGAGCGCGACGTGTTCCGGCTGGTGGCTTCCGGCCACAGCAATAAGGAGATCGGTACCGAGCTCTTCATCTCGCCCAAGACCGTCAGCGTGCACGTCTCCAACATCCTGGCGAAGCTTGGTGCGGCTAGCCGGACCGAGGCCGCGGCGATCGCCCATCGCGAAGGCGTGTGATCGGCGGGATAGCAATCGGCCCGGAACCGCGGTTGCGGTCCCGGGCCGGTCGGCGTCATCGGTGCTGCCTGGTCACGCTGCCCGGGCGGACAACGGCGGGCACGGCGGCTGCGGGCAGGGAACTCTCGTGGTCACGGCGCGGCCTGCGGTGATCATGGTGAACACGCCGCGCCGGGCGCGGCGTGCCTCGCGGGCACGCCGTCCCCGGATGGCCTCGGCCTGCATGTCCTTGACATGCTCGGCAGCTGCCATAGCGACGATCTGCGGATGCATTGCGACCTCCTGAGTATCGGGCCGTCCTGGCCCGGCAATACTCAGGATCGCGGTAAGGCCCCTCTTACCGCATCGGGAAGATGTCCTATCTATCTTCGCGCCATCCGGCTTAGCCCGCGACCGGCGCTAAGCCAGCTCTGCCACCACGCTCAACTGGTGGTTCGCGCTGGTCGCCGCGACGGGCTCGTCGTAGTTGATCAGGCCGTAGCGCATCGCGGTCATCAGGGCTTGGGCGCGGTTCGTGGCGCCGAGCTTGTCGTACAGCCGCGCGACGTAGGTCTTTGCCGTGGACTGACTGATGTACATGGCGGCCGCGATTGCCGGAACGGACAGGCCGTCGCGCAGGAACTGCAGGACCTCGGCCTCCCGCGGGCTGAGCAGCAGGCGGTCCCTGATCGTCCGCCGCCTCGTGATCGCCACCGCCAGGCCGGCGGCCGTGAACGACGACGCCGCGACCGCCGCATGCCGGATCGCGGTGAGGACCTCATCGACTGGCGCGGTCTTCGCGACGAATGCCGAGACGCCGGTCTCCATGGCGCGGAACAGCACGTCGTCCTCGCCGCGCGAGGTGAGCATCACGATCCCAAGATCGGCATGCGTGTCGCGGAAGTCCCTGGCCAGGCGCATCCCGTCGCCGTCGGGCAGCGTGGCATCGATGGTCACGACGTTAGGACCGGACTCGGCGATCGCCTCGCGCGCCAGCGCCATCGAGCCGCATTCGGCGACGATCTCGATGTCGGCGTGCTGCTCTACCAGCAGGCGCAGACCATACCTGGTCAGCGTGTGGCCATCGATGATGGCCAGCCGAATCGTCATCGAGGACCCCCCCGGGTTCCTCTGTTGCGGTGCGTCATCGGAACCCCCGTTGAACCGCCGTCAGCTTGACAGCGGCCGTCATCTGGAATGCCCTCTGAGTGGCATCTCTCAGTAGACGCAGCGATCCGGCGCGCGGTTTGCCGCGCTTTTCGATCGTTACCATCCTGTGACGTGTCGCTTGCGCTGATCTTCTGATCAGGACAATCCCCTGGCTGTCCTCGAACACGACCCGCCATCCCGGAAGCGTCTTGAGCGCCCTGACGAGTTGCGGATGCAGGCTCGAGGCGACGAGGACTCCATATCCGCGGGTTATCCGGTCCCAGCCGGGCCCGCGAACGAACAGGAAGTCGGAGAAGGCCTGGAGTTCGGCACCATAGAGCTCAAACCGGACGTCGAACGCGACCCTGCCGGTGACCGCCGGCCGGAGCCAGAGCATCGCGGTGCCCGAGTAGTCGTCGCCGAGTACGCGCAGCCGCGGGTGCCTCACGGCCAGGTCGGCGACCACGTTGATGGGTCGGCGTGGCGCCTGACTGAAGAACTGGCTGTCCGGCGTGGTGGCCAGGACGAGCATGCTCGCGACGGCGAGTGCGGCGAGCAGGCCGGTCACCGCGCGGCTGAATGTCTTGCTGAGCGGCTGGCTCGGACCGGCGCTCGCGCGTGCGGCCATGTCGGCGGCGAGCAGCGTGCCAGCGAATCCGAACCAAGCCTGGTTGCGGACCGCGGTGAACGCCAGGGCCAGCGTCACCGCGGCAAGCCCGGCAAGGACCGGATCGGGCCTCGCGCCGCGGCGCCAGGCGAAGAAGATCGCCAGGACTATCACGAGCAGGACCGCGAAGAAAGCCCAGCTGAAGCTGGACAGCGGACTGGGAGGTGCCCACTCGGCGACATAGCGGGACAGTGGTGGGTTCCCCGGGAAGCGGGCGTAGTATCCCGCGATCCCTGCTCCGTACGGCGTACAGGCCACACTCGCGAGCGCCAGGACAGCAAGCAGCGCGAAAGCGGGCACGGCCCGGCGGTCTCTGCGCGCGACCGCCAGGGCGGACCTGTACAGCGCGTACAGGGCGACCATGGCCGCTCCCAGCAGGACGGAGCCGTGCGTGTTCGCCCAGAAGACCAGCACGGGAAGCACGAGCCAGGTACGCGCGCGCATCCGATCAGACCGGCTGTCGTCGGCGATCAGCCAGAGAGTCAGTGCGATGCACGGGTAGGCGAAGCTTTGGGCGCGAATTCCGGTGTTGCCGAGGCACACCACGAACGCGATGAGCGTCCAGGCGAATGCGCGGGACGGGGGAACACCGCGGCGGAGCATCACGATCGCCAGCGCGGCGAAACCGGACGTGACCAGGACGGCGGACAACGCCGCCAGCAGCCGGTAGCCGCCGGCCGACCAGGCCCCGTAGTACAGCACCTGCGCGAGCCATTGCTGATCGACCCAGGTGGCGCCGTGGGCCGCCACGGTAACGGTGTTGGTGTGCGGTATCCCGTGCCGCATGATCAGGCGGCCTGCATACAGATCGTAAAAGGTGTCGCTGAACAGGTAGCGGGAGGCCATCGCGGTCGCCGCCAGCACCAGTGCCACGGCCGCCAGCAGCCAGGTCAGGCCGGCGCCGGTCGCTGGCCCGGCCGGCTCGCGCTGCTCGCTGCGCGGCAGCATCGCGGATGCGGTCACGCGGCTCACACTAGGACTTTTCCAGGGACGTCATGCCGCGCTCGCAACGATTGCCAGCAGCGCTCCCCACAGCATGTACGGCCCGAAGCTGATCAGGGTGCGCATCGATGCCCGGCGGGCCGCGAGCAGCGCCAGGCCCGTGATCGCGGCGAGCACGAAGCCGGCCGCGGCGCCGAACAGGACCGTGCTCCAGCCGAGCCAACCGAGCACGAGCCCGATCGGGACTGCCAGCTTGACGTCGCCGCCGCCAAGCTGGCCGCCGCTGAGCAGCCCAAGCAGCAGGTAGCAGGCGCCCAGCGCGACGCCGCCCAGCAGCGCCCGCACCAGGCGGTTCCAGTCGCCGCCGACCGCGGCCGCGAGCGTGAGGAGGAGGACCACCGCCGGATAGGCGGGCAGCGTCAGCCGGTCGGGGAGTCGCTGGACGGCAACGTCGATCTGGACGAGCGCGATCGCGAGCACCCCAAGGAAGGCGAATGCGGCGACGGCCGGGTCCGGGCCGAACCTGGCCAGCAGCAGGGCGAGTACGGCGGCGGCGGTGAGTTCGCTGCCGAGGGCGGCGCCGAGCCACCGACCGCACTGGTCGCAGCGCAGCGCTGGCCGGCCCGGCAGCGGCGCGCCGCACTGGAGGCAGCATGCCTCCTCCGGCTCATCGGACCGCACCGAGAGGCGGACTACCTGCTCGCGCAGCACCGTGCCGGCCGGAAGCGCGCTGACAGCCCCGATCGCCGCCCACATCGCATACATGACGTCCCGCCGGGCCAGTAAATCTGATAGATATCTGTGTGCGCGAGTCGGCTGCTGCTGGGTGATTCTGCCGCCGGTACGACCCGTCGCACCCCTCGTCACTGTCATCCGTTCGGATGACATGTCAACCGATAAGCTCGAATTACCTTCTTGTTGACGAGAAGTAACTCTGAGTCATGACCGACCCTATACGCTGCGGGCTACCAGGCGGCACGGTGCCGTCCTGCCGGACGGTGCGCTTCGTCGCGCCCGGGTTGATGAAGGAGTCCTCACATGCTCAAGCACGTCGTCTCGCTGACCAACCTTGCCGCCAAGCTGCGCGCCGAAGACCGCGGTGTCACCTCGGTGGAGTACGGCCTGATGGTGGCGCTGATCGCGATCGTGATCATCGTCGCTGTAGCCCTGCTGGGCACGAACCTCTCCTCGCTGTTCAACCAGGTCGCCAATAGCCTGTGACGCCGTAGGCGCCACCGGCCGGCAGGGAGCCATGTTCCGGCCGGCCGCCGGATCGGATGTCAAGGAGAGCGTGATGTTCGGTGTCGCCCGGCAGGTTGCACGTTCTGCTTGCGCGACTGGCAACGGGCGGCGATCGGGGCGTGACCTCGATCGAATACGCGCTGCTGGCCTCGCTGATCGCGGTGGTCATCAGCGGCGCGGTCGCATTGTACGGATTGAGCGTGAACAACCTGTTCACGGGGATTACTGGAGCTTTCTAGCACTTGGCGGATCTGCTATTCGGGCGGGACGGTGAGCCGTCCCGCCCGAACGGCAGCCAGTGAAAGGATGCCGATCATGGGCCGGCGAATGCATGGCATGGGCAGTGATCGCGGCGCGGCCGCGGTCGAGTTCGCGCTGTTGCTCCCGCTGATCATGCTGATAGTGTTCGGCATCATCGACTTCGGGCGCGCGCTGAACGCCCAGGTCACCATCACCCAGGCGGCCCGCGAGGGATCCCGGCTTACGGCACTGAACCAGCCCAACGTGACCGCGCGGACGCAGGCGGCGGCGACGGGGCTCAGCGGCGTGGGCGTAACGGTCGTCTCGGCATGCCCGCCAGGTTCGGGCCCCACGGCGAATGCCGATGTCAAGGTCACCTACACCTTCACCTTCATCACCCCGATCGGAGCCATCGCCAGCCTGTTCGGCGGCGGCTCGGGCCTCGGTTCATCGCTCAGTCTCAAGGCTGAGGGAGTCATGCCGTGCGAAACCTGATGATGCGTCGCGGTCGCCGGGCGCGCAGACTGCTCGGCCGGGATGATCGCGGCGCGGTCGGCGTTCTGATCGCCGTGCTGATCGGTGGCGGCGTGCTGCTCGGTATGGGCGCCATGGCCGTCGACGTGGGCCAGCTGTACTCCGAGCGGGCCCAGCTCCAGAACGGAGCGGACGCGGGTGCGCTCGGCGTCGCCAAGACGTGCGCCCAGGGCACGTGCTCGCCTGCCGTGGCCGCCAGCTACGCGAACGCCAACGCCGCTGACAACGCCGCCGCGGTGAGCCTGATCTGCGGCTCGGGCAGCCTCGGCGCATGCCCGGCCAGCTCCGGAAAGTCGTATGACTGCCCGGGTCCGCCCGCTGCGGGCACCAATTACGTCGACGTGCACACCTCGACGCTGACTTCCGGCGGATCCACGCTACTGCCCCCGTCCTTCGCCAGGACGCTGCTGGGCATGAGCAGCTTATAAGGGATCGACGGTCCTGGCCTGCGCGCAGGCAGAGTGGGGCGCGCCGTCGGCGACGAGCGGAGTGGCGGTGACCTTCTCGGCCTGCGAATGGGATCAGGCGACGCAGAACGGCACCGTGTTCGCGCAGCCGCCGCCCTACCCGCCGAACACGGTTCCCCCGGCCTCCCTCGACCGGGTGCTGAAGCTGCACACGACGTCGGGCACTAGCTGCCCGAGCGAGCCGGCGGGCGCGGACGGGCCAGGGCTGTTCGGCTGGACCGACGATCCGAACAGCAACTGCACCACGCCGGTCATCAACGGCTCATTCGGCGGCAACACCGGCAACAGCGTGTCGCAGGCCTGCAAGACGGTACTCGCCGCCGACCAGGCAAACCGGACCCTGATATTCATTCCGATCTACGTCTCGCTGAGCGGTACGGGAGCCAACGGCGTGTACACGCTGAAGGGGTTCGCCGCCTTCGTGATCACCGGCTACCATCTGCCCGGCTTCAAAGCCAGCGACTGGCTCAATCCCGCGAACGACTGCAAGGGCTCGGACACGTGCATCAACGGTTACTTCACCCAAGGCCTGATACCGAACCCCGGAACCCTGGGCGGCCCGAACCTCGGCGCCAACATCATCGTGCTCTCGGGCTGAGCAGAGCGCAGTAGCGGAAGAAGAGGAATCTTGACTCGCCGAATCCTGACCATCATCCTGGCGATCGTCCTGGCGATCATCGGCACCGGAGCCGTGCTTCTTTACGTCAAGGGAGCCGATAAGCGAGCTCTGGACGGCCAGCATCCTGTGAGCGCATTGGTGGCCAAGCAGCAAGTGCCCGCGGGGACCACCGCCGCCACCGCGCTGAGCGAAGGGCTGCTCAGCAGCCAGAAGCTGCCCGCCGCCTCAGTGCCGACGGATGCGGTGCGCTCGATCACCGCGGACCTGCGTAGCCTGGTGTTTAGCTCCGACCTCCCATCCGGTCAGCTGCTGCTCAGGCCGATGCTGGTGACCGCGCTGACGGCCGCCACAGGGCTGGCCATCCCGCCGGGCATGGTAGCGCTCAGCCTCCAGTTCTGCCTGGCCAGAGATGTCTCGGGTTACGTGCAGGCCGGCTCCGATATCGCGGTCTTTGACACCTTCGTCACCGGCGAACCCGGCAGCGCCAGCGCAAGCTGCGCGGGGATCAACGTCCAGAAGGGCGTGACGGCAATCCACACCAGGCTGGTCCTGCCCAAAGTGAAGGTACTGGCCGTCGGGCCGGCCAGCACGGTCACTCCCGGCAGCACGGGGGCCACCAGCACCGCCTTCTCGCAGAGCAACTCGACGACGCAGTCCTCCAGCACGACGATCATGCTGGTCACCGTCGCCGTGAACCAGGCTGATGCCGAGCGGCTGATCCATCTGGAGGAGACCCAGGTGCCGTACCTCGCGCTGGTGACGTCATCGTCTGGGGTCAAGGCCGACATCAAGTTCCAGCCGTAACCACCTCGCGCAAGGAATCGATGAACCATGCCTATCTTGTGCGAGCCGACCGCGTCGGCTAGAGAGCTTTTCCTGTCGATCGGCGGTAAGGTGCGCGCCGCGGATACCTTGCAGGCGGCGGCCCAGATGCTGGAGACCGACCCGGCGGAACTGCTCGTGATCATCGGCCCAGATGCCCCGGCCGGGGAGGCGCTGACCTTCGCTTCCACCCTCAGGCTGATCCGCCCCGCGGTCGGGGTGATCCTGGCCAGGGAGTACGTCGACGTCAATCTGCTCACGCAGGCACTGCGCGCCGGCGTTAGGGAGGTCGTGCAGGCCTCCGACGGTCAAGCTCTGGCCGCGGCGTGCCAGCGGTCCTACGAGGTGTCGATGCGGCTGCTCAGCACGGCACCGCCCGTCGAGGTGTCGCACGCCAGGAACGGGCAGGTCGTCACCGTCTTCGCGGCCAAGGGGGGCTGCGGCAAGACCACCTTCGCGATCAACCTCGCTGTCGCGCTCGCCAAGCACCCCGAGCAGCGGGTCTGCATCGTCGACCTCGACCTGGCGTTCGGCGATGTCGCAATCAGCGTGCAGCTTGACCCGGCCAAGACCATCGTCGATGCGCTGCCGATGGCCGGTCACCTGGACGAGACCGGGGCCGCGTCGCTGCTGACCCGCTACCAGCCGAACCTGGAGATGCTGCTCGCCCCGACCACGCCTGGGGACGCCGAAAAGATCCCGCCGCCGCTGGTCGGTGAGTTGCTGACCGTGCTGCGGACGATCTTCGACTTCGTAGTGGTCGACACGCCCGCGCAGTTCAGCGAGCACGTGCTGACCGCCATGGATAACTCCGCTCACCACGTGCTGCTCACCACGCCCGATGTGCCCGCACTCAAGAACCTGAGGATCACGCTGGACATGCTCGACCTTCTCTCCTATCCGCGGCAGATCCGGTCGGTGGTGCTCAACCGCTCAGATTCCAAGGTCGGGCTGAGCCTCGAGGATGTGGAGCGCGTGGTCCGTTGGCCGATCTCCGCGTACATCCCGTCCAGCCGCGACGTTCCCATCTCGATCAACAAGGGCACGCCGCTGACGCTCGCCAATCCTGGGCACCCATCCAGCCAGGCGATCTCGCGGTTCGCTCAGCAGCGGCTGCTCGAGCCCGCGGGGGCGGTCGATGCCGGCCGGTCCGGACGCTCGCGCGGCAGGAGGCGATCCTCATGAGCCTGTCCGACCGGCTCGCCCAGCGCATGACCAGCGCCGTGTCACCGGGCGAGGCGTCGGCCGGCGCGCACCGGCTGACCCCGGACGCGGCCCGGCGCCCTGCACGTCAGGTCGACCCGTTCGCCGCCGTGAAGCGCCACGTCCACGAGGGCCTGCTCGAGCAGCTCGGGCCGAAGCTCTATGACGTGCAACTCGATCAGCGCGAGCTCGAGCTGCAGGTAACCCAGACTCTTCAGGCCGTCCTGCAGCGCGACGAGACACCGCTGACCGTCGCCGACCGGGCGCGGGTTGCCCAGGAGGTCGCCGACGAGATTCTCGGTCACGGGCCGCTCGAGCCCTACCTGCGCGATCCTGCCATCTCCGAGATCATGGTCAACGGGCACGATCAGATCTATGTCGAGCGTGATGGCCGCCTGTACCCGGTCGCCGCCTCGTTCACCAACGAGAACCATCTGCGCCGCGTCATCGACAAGATCGTCGCGAGGGTGGGGCGCCGGGTCGACGAGTCGAGCCCGATGGTCGATGCCAGGCTGCCCGACGGAAGCCGGGTCAACGCCGTGGTGCCGCCGATCGCGCTCGACGGCTCGCTGCTCACGATCCGCAAGTTCGCAGCGGATCCCTATACCGTGGACGACCTGATCAGTTTCGGGACGATGAGCTACGAGGTCGCCGAACTGCTCGACGCATGCGTGCGCGGCCGGCTGAACATCGCGATCGGCGGCGGCACGGGCTCAGGCAAGACAACGACTCTGAACGTGCTGTCGTCGTTCGTCCCGACCGACGAGCGGATCGTCACCATCGAGGACGCCGCGGAACTGCAGCTCAGGCAGGACCATGTGCTCCGGCTGGAGTCACGGCCGCCGAGCGTGGAGGGCACTGCCCAGATCACGATCCGCGACCTGGTGCGGAACGCGCTGCGGATGCGCCCCGACCGGATCATCATCGGCGAGATCCGCGACGGCGCCGCGCTCGACATGCTGCAGGCCATGAACACCGGCCACGACGGGTCGATCACCACCTTGCACTCGAACTCCCCCCGCGACTCGCTGTCCCGCATGGAGACCATGGTGCTGATGGCGGAGATGGACCTGCCGCAGCGGGCGATCAGGGAGCAGATGGCCTCGGCCCTCGACCTGCTCGTTCACCAGACCAGGCTGAAGGACGGGACCAGGCGAATCACGCACATCACCGAGGTGGAAGGCATGGAGGGCGACATAGTCACCTTGCTCGATGTCTTCCAGTTCGACTTCCGTGCGGGCGTCGACGAGGATGGCCGCTACCGCGGCACCCTGCGTAGCACGGGCCTGCGGCCGCGCTTCATCGACACGCTCGCGGACCGTGGCGTCATCGTGCCTCCATCGCTTTTCAGCTCGCCGAAGCAGTTGACCCGATGACCAGACGACGGCTCACCCGAGCTTGGGTAGTGTCGCTGGTGGCGCTTTTCGGCATCGCAGCCGCCCCGCTCGCGGCGCACGCCGCCGTACAGCCCCGGGTCGTCGTCATCCTGCTCGACACGAACATCTCACCGGCCAAGACGCAGATGTCCGACGAGCGGACGGCCGAACAGCGTTACGTGCAAGCTTTGCCGGCCGACGTGAAGGTCGGCCTGATCGTTTTCAACGACACCTCGACGGTCGTGCTCCAGCCGACATCCGATCGCGCCCAGCTGGCCGCCGCGGTGGCCGCGGCTCAGCCGTCCGGCAAGACCTCGAACGGGCTGTCCGCCGCGCTGTCTGGCGCAGTCGCGATGGTCGACCAGTTGGGCGCGCGGTCGCTGAGCCGCATCCTCGTGCTCACCGACGGTGAGTTCATGACCCAGCCGCACCAGGTCGTGCCGATCCCGGTAGACGCCATCACCTTTAATTACGACAGCGACGACTACGTCCACGTGATCCAGAAGGTCGCCACGGCGAGCGGCGGCCAGACCACCAATCCTGGCAAGTCCGCGGGACTGGCCAAGCTTGTCCCGCACCGGCCGCATAGCGCGGCACCATTGCCGCCCGCTGCTGCGGTGCACTGGCATCTGACCCAAAAGCTGATCGACGTGCTCGCCGTCGTGTTCCTCGCGATGCTGGTCCTGGCGCTGATCTTCGTCCGGTCCCTGCGGGGCTCGGATCGCCGGCCTCGGCTAGTCGGGCAGATCGAGCGCTACGGCCCACGGGCGGCAACGGTCGTGTCGGGCCAGGAACCGCAGCGCACGGGAAGGCTTGCGGGTGGCGCGGTCGGCCTGATGACGCAGATACTGCAGTCGCGCGGCACCGAGCCGAAGCTCGCGCTGCGACTGGACCGGGCCGGGATGGTCATGGCACCGGCCGAGTGGGCACTGTTGGGGACGTGCGTGAGCGCCGGACTCGCGGCGGCGTTGACTGTGATACTTGGCAACGCGCTGCTGGGCATCCTGATTGGCATCGTGGCGGGCTGGATCGGCATGCACGTGCTACTCAGCGTGAAGATCAGCAGAAGGAGCGCCGCGTTCGACGAGCAACTGCCGAACGTGCTCCAGCTGGTCGCGGGATCGCTGCAGACGGGCTTCTCGCTCGCGCAGGCCCTCGACGGGGTGGTGCGGGAAGATACCCAGCCTGCAGCTGGCGAATTCGCGAGGGCGCTGGCCGAGACTCGCCTTGGCGTCGACCTGGAGGTTGCTCTCGACGGGGTGGCGGACCGGCTGCAGTCCACCGACCTGCGCTGGGTCATCATGGCCGTGCGGATTCAGCGCGAGACCGGCGGCAACCTGGCCGAGGTGCTGCGCAACACAGTCGCCACGATGCGGGAGCGAGCGTTCTTGCGCCGCCAGGTGCGGACGCTCAGCGCCGAGGGCCGCCTGTCGGCTTACATCCTGCTCGGGCTTCCCCTGGTGGTCGGGGGCTGGCTGTTCTACTCGAACCCCACCTACATGCGGCCGCTCTACACAACATTCTTCGGCATCAGCATGCTGGTGACCGCCGCCCTGCTGTTCATCGCGGGCGCCTTCTGGATGCGCAATCTGATCAACATCAAGGTGTGAGAGGTCGGTTCCGTTGCTGCTCGAGATCGGTCCCATCGCGTTCGGCGTGGCTATCATGCTGCTGGTTTACGGCCTGGCCGGAGCGCGGCCGAAGCAGCGCAGCGTGGCCGGCGCGCTGAGCTCGATCGAGCAGCACTACCGGCACAGCGCCGTAACCGCCCGGGACGGGGCGGATTCCGATCAACCCGCCAGGCTGCCGTCCTGGGCGCGCAGCCTGGCATTGCGGCTGTCGCCATCGGGCGTGGCGGGCAGCTTGCAGCGGCGGCTGGACCTGGCCGGGAACCCGGCCGGCTGGTCCGCCGATCGCGTCCTGGCGATGAAGGGACTGGGGCTGCTTGCCGGGGCGGCGCTCGGGGTCCTGATCGGGATTCACAGCCCGGCGCTGGCGATCGTCTACGCGGCGATCGGTGCGGGCGCCGTGTTCTTCCTCCCAGACCTGCTGCTCTACAACCGGGGCATCAAGCGGCAGGAACTTATCCTGGCCGGCCTACCCGATGCTCTCGACATGCTGACGGTCTGCGTCGAGGCTGGCCTCGGTTTCGACGCGGCGCTGTCGCAGGTCGCCCGCAACACCCAGGGCCCGCTGGCCGAGGAGTTCGCCCGCGGGTTGCAGGAGATGCAGATCGGCCTGTCCCGGGCCCAGGCGCTGCGCGCGGTCGCCGACCGGACCACGGTGACCGAACTGCGGGCGTTCGCGTCCTCGCTGGTCCAGGCCAGCGAGCTCGGCATCCCGGTCGCGCGCGTGCTGCGCGAGCAGACCGTGGAGATGCGGGTCAGGCGTCGCCAGCGAGCAGAGGAAAAGGCGCAGAAGGTGCCGGTTAAGATCATGTTCCCGGTGATCGCCTGCCTGTTCCCCGCCCTGCTCGTCGTCATCATCGGACCCGGGGTGATCTCGATCGCCCACGCGCTGTTTCACGTCTAGCCGCCGTGACGGGCATCGCCGCCCGCGCGCGGGTCGACACCGGCCGGCTGGCCATGGTGCCTGCCGCCGCGCTGATGCTCGTGGTGGACGTGACCGCGCTGGCCAGGACTACGGCCACGGGGAGCCCGGGCGCAGCGGAGTTGCTCGGCTGGGCGGGGACCGGCCTCGTCTGCTCGTTCTACGCGCTGATCATCTGGAGCTACCTGAGGCGCGGGCCCGCGGTCGCGACGACTAGGTCCGTCACCGCGTCGGCCGTGGCGATCGTCGCGACGTTCGCGCCGTTTACCTTCCCGCTGCTGGCCCGGGCATCGCCCGGGACGGCCAGGCAGCTAGCCGCCGACCTGCTGCTGGTCGGCCGGCACATCGTGGTCGGTCTGCTCATTGCGCTTCCTCGGCCGGAACCTGTCGGTGATCGCCCAGGCTCGCGGCGTCACCGATCGCGGGCCGTACCGGTTCGTGCGGCATCCGCTGTACACGGGCGAGATCGTCTCGGCGCTGGGCCTGGCGATCGCCAGCGGTACCGCCGCGGGGTTCGGGATCTGGCTCGCCATCGTGGGCATGCAGGTCTACCGCGCGGTGCGTGAGGAGCAGGTTCTCCTTGCCGCCCTGCCCGGATACCGGGACTACCGGTCCAGGACCGCCGCGCTCATGCCAGGGCTCTTCTGACCGGCGGGCATGATCTCGCCGCGGTGACTGCCGCGGCATGCATGCAAAAGGCCGACGCCGCTGCGGATCGGGCAGCGGCGCCGGCCTTTGCGTGAGCCGTTCGGGCTACGACACCATCGAGCGCGAAGTGCGTCGTGCCGGTCGCCGAGCCGTCCTTCGCGGTCACGGTCACGTTGAACATGCCCGGACGTGGCCGGCAGGGTCCCGCTGATCGTCGCGTTCGTCGAGTGCGCGATCGACTTGATCGTGACAGGCCGGACGGCAGGCCCGTCGCGCTGTAGTGCAGCGAGCTGACCTTCCTGCTGTCCAGGCCGGTGATCTTGAGCGAGAACGACCTGTTGATTCCGCCGGTCTGCTTGCCCGGGTCGACCAGCGTCACCCGGGTGACCGCCCTGATCGAGAAGGCCCCGGTGCCGTTCGGCGTGCCGAGGCCGGTCGGGCCGTCGTAACCCGTGATCCCGTGGCACAGGTAGGTCATCGCGCCGCACGTGCCGTTGGCGCCGGAGGTGACGTCGAACAGGCGCGAGGACTTCAGGTACATGTACTCGGCCGGGTAGGTGTTCTTGACCGGCGCGCCGGCCAGCGCGTAGATCCCCGTGATGATCGGCGTGGACGCGCTGGTCCCGCCGACCTGCACCGGACCTGGCACGCGATAGGTGTCGTAGACGAGCACGCCAGTGTTCGGGTCGGCGACCGCGGAGGCGTCGTTCTCGGTCCTGTTCAGGCACCCGTGTCGGCGTGGCGTCGACGCGCTGCCAGGACGGCTTAGCCTGCGATACCGAGCAGCCGGAAGCCGTGCCCTGTCGCGGGGAGTTGGCGCTCGTGCCCCAGACCGACTCCGTCCAGCCGCGGCTGTTGCTCGCGTGGTGCAGCGCCGTGCCGCCGACGGAGGTGACGAACTGCAGGTCCGCGGGGAAGGTGGGGCCGAAGCCGAGGTCGCCGGAGGCGAAGTTGATGACGTGGCCCGGGTGGTTGAAGAAGTGGCTGAAGCTGTTCTCGCCGGCGAACTCGAAGTTGCCCCAGCTATTGGAGACGTACTTCGCGCCCCTGGCGATCGCGGTGTTCTCGGCGATGCCCAGGTTGGTGTCGGAGGCGTTCGACGCCTCGATCAGCGTGATGTGGCACAGCGGGCAGATCGCGGAGACCATGTCGAGGTCGAGCGACTCCTCGAGCGCCCAGCCCGGTCTGGCCCGGGGCAGCGGGCTGCTCTTGCCGTGCTCGTTGAGAATGCGCAGGCAGCCGTTGGACCTGGTGCACGCCGGCAGGTGGAAGTGCGACCGGTAAACCTTCAGGTCCGCCTCGGCGTGCGGGTCGTTGAAGGCGTCCACGATTGCGACGATCCTGCCGCGGCCGCTGCGCGGCGAGATGGTCACGAGCTTGTAGGCCTTGCGCAGGTCGGTCGGGGTCAGCGCGGCCTGCGCGGCGGGGATGCCCGGAGGGCGGCGGCCGCCAGTGCCGCGAACCCGGATCCGGCAGCGGTCTTGATGATCGACATGCACGCCATCTGGCCGACCGGCACGGCCGGGCAGGCGTAACGCTCGCCAGCCGGGAGCGCGGGCCGCGCCTGAGCCGCGTGGTGCGACCCGGGATGCGCGGCCGCGGCCGAGGCGATGGCGGGCGCCGATACGACCCCCAGCGCGGCGACCGCGGCGATCGTTACTGCTAGTCGGGTGGGCAAGACTCCTCGCACAGTTCCTCCGGTATCGATTTTTGGGCGCAGGCCAGCCGCCATATATAGCAGAGTGAGTACGTCAAAACTCACATTTCATATCAAGATAAATGTGTTTGTTACCTTCTTCCCCCGTCGCCGTAGCCCGGCGCACGGGCGCCGATCTAACCCATCGGGTAGCGGTGCATGCTCACGGCGTACTCGCAGCCGGCGCCCAGGCCCACGTAGCCCGCCATTGAGCGCAGGAACTCGTCCGGGTCGAAGTCCCGGCCGAGGCCCTCGATGTAGGCCCGGTGCTCGCGCAGTGACGCGATGCCGAGGTCGATCGTGTCGGTGACGTCGACGAAATGCGTCGGCTCGCCGCTGGCGAACACATAGGCGGCCGATGATCGACGGGCAGGCGGGCCCGGCCTCGGGGAACACCCACTCGTTCGTCGCGTCCCGGCAGGCGTCGAGGACGGCAAGGCCGACGGCCCGGTGATCGGCGTGGTTGACCGGCCCCTCCTCGCCCCAGGTGAGGTCGAAGCTCGAGGTGATGACCACGTCGGGGCGCTGCCTGCGGAACGCGGCGGCCAGGTCGCGGCGCAGCGGGATGCCGTACTCCACGAGTCCGTCGACGTGGTCGAGGAACTCCACCTCGGTGACGCCGACGACCGCGGCGCTGCGCTCCTCTTCGGCTACCCGGAGCGGTCCGACCTCGGCGGGCGCCATCCCCGCGATGCCCGCCTCGCCGCTGGTGGCCAGCAGGTAGCAGACCTGTCTTGCCCTGCCTGGTCCAGCGCGCGATCGCGGACGCGGCGCCGTACTCCAGGTCGTCAGGGTGAGCGACGACGGCGACGGCGCGCTGCCAGTCCTCCGGCATGGGCTTCATCATGCCTCTCCTTCGTGGTCAGCGGGTCATCAGGTCACGCACGGTCCCGGCGGGACGTCTGCCGGCGCCATGGCTGAACAGTCCGGCAGTGCCAGGCACGTCGCCGTGGCGCCGCATCGCGGGCCCGGCAGCGGCCTGGCCGAGCACGTACCGGTCGAAGAATGCCAGCGTGACGCGCGCGACGACGCGCTCGAACCGGTTCGTGCCCCAGTACGGCCCGGTGTGGTCGGCGCCGAACAGGGCCAGGTAGTACCTCGCTCGAGCCGGGTCGGCACGGTACATCGCGGCGCTGCACCCCGGCAGGTTCACGGTGTCGGCGCTGCCCTGGGTGAACAGCATCGGAACCGGCCGCCTGCCGAAGAAGGTCGCCTGGCATCGCGGGCCACTGGGCGCCGGACAGGACGGCCACGGCCGCCACCCGGCGATCGGTGCAGCAGGTATTGGCGCCGACGGCGGCGACCGTGTCGCCGCCGTCGGACTGGCCGGCGATCGCGATCTCGGCGCCGGCTGAGCAGCCCGGCGAACAGCCCATGGCTCCGGGCGCTGAGCGCCAGCAGCGCCGTGATCACCTGCGACATGTCCGCAGGCTGGTTGACCAGGTCGGACTCGGTGGGCGCGCCGGCCACGCAGTCGGAGTAGGGGAAGTTCACCGTGGCGACGACGTAACCCGCGCTGGCCCAGGCGCGGAGCAGCCGCGAATACGGGCCGCCGCACTGCATGAAGCCTGGCCCGAACACGATCAGCGGCAGCGGCCCGCGGGCCGGCCTGGCCTGGAGCCCGCGAGCGGATAGAGCACGTCCGGTCACCAGCCGGCGCGGCCCTGACGTGGCTCGTTCGGTGAAGGTGAGCTTGTGCCGTGCCGATCCGGAAGCGGCCGATGACGCCCAGGGCGGCCGGCCGGCTGCGGCCGGCCGGGTCGCGGCCGGCGTTCTGGTCGGCTGCGGCGGCCCGGCCGCCCCGCCTGGCGCGGTCGTCCCGGCAGGGCCCGCGCACCCGGCGGCCAGCGCCAGCACGGCCGCGCCGACCGCGATCGCCCGCATACCGGACCGCCCGCCGACCGGGATCGCGCGCACGCCGACCGCGATCGCCCGCGCGCCGGACCGCACGCCGGGACCTGCTCGCCGGCCAGAGACTGTCACGAGGAGCTCAGCCTGCCAGGATGTCGGCCAGGTTGAAGCTGACGGGCTCCTCGAGCTGGCCGAAGCCGCAGGAAGCCGGGTCGCGATCGGGCCGCCAGCGCACGAACTGCGCCGTGTGCCGGAACCTGGTGCCTTCCATGTGGTCGTACCTGACCTCGACCACGCGCTCGGGGCGCAGCGGGACGAACGATAGGTCCTTGCCGGCGTTCCAGCGGCTGGACTCCGCTTCGCGCGGGTTCCTGGTGCCCGTGCCCTGCTGCGCCGCCCAGTTCCACGGATGGCCCTCGAACGTGGTGACCAGCGGCGCGAGTTCGGTGAGCAGTGCGCGCCGGGTGGCCATCGGGAAGGCGCCGATGACGCCGATGCTGGCGAGGTTGCCGTCGTCGTTGTACAGGCCGAGCAGCAGCGAGCCGACGGCGTCGGCGCCGCTCTTGTGCGGCCGGTACCCGGCGACCACGCAGTCCGCGGTCCGCTCGTGCTTGATCTTGAACATGGCGCGCTTGTCCGGCTGGTAGCTGCCGCCCAGCGGCTTGGCGATGACGCCGTCGAGCCCGGCGCCCTCGAACTGGCTGAACCAGACCTGCGCGAGCCCGGCATCCGTGGTCGCGGGGGTCAGGTACACCGGGGGCCGCGCGTCGGCCAGCGCCTCCGCCAGTGCCTCCCGGCGCACCGAGAACGGCTCCCCGGTGTAATCCGTGTCCGCCGAGCGCGAGCAGGTCGAAGGCGACGAACGCGGCCGGGGTCTGCTCGGCCAGCAGGCGCACCCGGCTGTCGGCCGGGTGAATCCGCTGCAGCAGCGCCTCGAAGTCAAGGCAGCGGCCGTCGGCATCGGGAATCACGATTTCCCCATCGATAACGGACCGCCCGGGCAGACTCGCCCTCACGGCCGCGACGACCTCGGGGAAGTAACGCGTCATCGGGCGCTCGTTCCTGCTGCCGATCTCGACCTCGTCGCCATCACGGAAGATGACCGACCTGAAGCCGTCCCACTTTGGCTCATAGCTCATCGCGCCACCGGGGATCGCCGGGACGGACTTGGCCAGCATCGGCGGGACCGGCGGCATCACGGGAAGATCCATGGCACCCATCTTGCCGCCTGCGAGCCACGCCCGGTGGCCGACCTTGACGGACCGCCCGGCCAGGGGTAGGACAGTCGGATGGAATCGGGCGTACCGAGCGGCGCGCAGGCTGCGGGCCTGGCTGCCGCTGGCCGCTCTGGTCCTAGTCGCGGCCGTGCTGCTGCCGCCCGGCTGGGCGCTGGCGAGGCAGTACGTGTTCGCCCAGGCCGTGCAGTACGCGGTGCTCGCCGTCGTCGTCCCTCCGCTCGTCGTGCTCGGCGCTCCGTGGCGGCTCTGGCCGGCCGGATCGCGGTTGGGCCGGGCCGGGTCACGCTGGCGAGGGGCGGTGCCGACCTTCGCCGTTCTGGCCGGATTTATTGCGGTCGCGCTTGCGTGGCGGGTGCCGGGAGCGGTGAATGCTCTGGTCAGGTATCCCGGACTGACTGTCGTCGAGGCGGTGACGCTGGTCGGGGCCGGCTGCGGGCTGTGGCTGGAACTGGTGGACTCGCCGCCGCTTCGGCCCAGGATCTCCCTGCCGCTGCGTGCCGCGTTCGCCGCGCTGCCGATGTGGGCGATCTGGGCGAGCGCGTACGTCATGGGCTTCTCGCGCGCGACCTGGTTCACCGCGCTTGCGCACCGTGGCGGGCTGGGCACGGTCGCCGACCAGCAGATCGCCGCGGGCCTCCTGGTCGCGATCGCCGGGCTGAGCTTCGTTCCGGTCGTGTACTTCTCGCTGATCACCTGGCTGCGGGACTCCGGCGGCGACGAGCTCGCCGCCGCGACGGGTCCCGCGATGCCGCGGCCGCCGCGCGGCTGGCGCGGGACCTGATCAGGGCGCGGTCAGCGGCCGGGGGTCGAAGGTCACCCTGATCGAGGTGATCTTGCCGTCCTCGATGTGCCGCCAGTTCACCGTCGGCAACGGTTCGGTATCCGCTGTGTGCAGCTCGAACCAGGTCAGGACGTCCCGCCCGTCGACGAATGTCTTGCGGATCACGATGTCGGTCACGATCTTCGACATCCGCCTCAGTCCATCGACACAATCTTCCGCGTTGCTGGCGTGGCCGAGCGGCCCGTCAAAGGTGACGTCGTCGGCCAGGATCGAGCGCACGGCGGCGAAGTCGCCGCGCTTCCAGGCGTCGAAATAGGTCGCTCCGACGGTGGCAGGTGAATCGGTCATGTGAATACCTGTACCCGCCTCAGCGCTGCTCGGCGCCAGGCCTTGCCGTTCCAGCGTTTGCGCTGCGGGCGGCACGCGCGAGATCGTGGCACCATGCCGAGCGTGGACGAGTTCAACCAGTTGCCTGACGAGGCGGCGCGGGCGGCACTCGGCCCGTGCTGCTCGTCGGGCCGCTGGGTCAAGGCCGTGGTGGCGGGCCGCCGTACCCCGATGTCGGCGCGCTGCTCGACGCCTCGGACGCTTCGGTGGCCGGACTCGGCGAGCCGGACCTGGCCGAGGCGCTGGCTGGTCATCCCAGGATCGGCGACCGGCGAGTGATGTCGAGCGGCGAGGTCGGGACCGGGGGTGAAGCCGGCCGGGCAGGAAGGGCCTGGCTGGTCGAGTCAGGAACAGGCCGGCGTCGCGCGCGCCGACGACGCGCTGCGGCGGGCCCTGGCCGAGGGCAACGAGGAGTACGAGCGGCGGTTCGGCCACATCTACCTCGCCTGCGCCACCGGCAAGGACGCGGCCGAACTGCTCGCGTTCCTGCGCGGGCGGCTCGGCAACGACCCGGCGGCCGAGTGGCGGGTGGTCGCGGCCGAGCTGGCGAAGATCAACCAGATCAGGCTGCGCAAGCTGGTCGGAGCCACGCCGTGAGCGCGGTCAGCACGCACGTACTCGACGCCGCCAGCGGCGAGCCGGCCAGCGGCATCCCCGTACGGCTCGAGCATGCCGGCAGCGGGGAACTCGGCCGCGGGGTGACCGACGCGGACGGGCGGGTCGCCGACTTCGGCGTCGCCGAGCTGCCTGCCGGGACCTACCGGCTGGTGTTCGAGACCGGGCCCTATCTGAGCGGGCATGGCGGGCGCAGAGGGCAGGCAGGCCCGGCGTTCTTCCCCGAGGTCGTCGTCACGTTCGCCGCCGACGGGCTGCGGCCCAGGTATCACGTGCCGCTGCTGCTCAGCCCGTTCTCCTACTCGACCTACCGCGGGAGCTAGCCCATGGCGATCGTCCTCGTCCGACAACCAGTACGGCAAGGCCGAGACCAGGGTGGTTCGGATCTACCGGGACACCGCCCGGCACGAGATCCGCGACCTGAACGTGTCGACGGCGCTGCGCGGCGACTTCGCCGCCGCGCACCTGACCGGCGACCAGGCCAGCGTGCTGCCGACCGACACGCAGAAGAACACGTGTTTCGCCTACGCCAAGGAGCACGGTGCGGGCGAGATCGAGGACTACGCGCTGGCGCTGGCCGGCCACTTCGTCGCCGACATCGCGCCGGTGACCCGCGCGCACGTCGACGTCGACGAGTATCGCTGGGAGCGGGTCAGCCGTCGGCGGAACCGGGCACCCGCACACGTTCGTCAGGGCCGGCCACGAGGTCCGCACGACCTGCGGTGACGACAGAGGCCGAGGGAGCCGTTACAAAATCTTGGGTTGATTTCCGGGGTCAGGGACCTGGTCGTGCTCAAGTCGACCGGATCGCAATTCACCGGTTTCCTGCGGGACCGCTACACCACGCTGGCCGAGGCCAGCGACCGGATCCTGGCGACGTCGCTGACCGCGCGGTGGCGGTACGCGGCGGCGGACGTGGCGTGGGGCGAGGCGTTCGGCGCAGGTGCGGCAGATCCTGCTCGAGCGGTTCGCCGTCGTGCACAGCCGCGCGCTGCAGCAGACGCTGTTGGAGATGGGCTCGGCCGTGCTCGCGGCCAGGGACGACATCGCCGAGATCAGGCTGTCGGCGCCGAACAAGCATCACTTCCTCGTCGACCTGGCGCCGTTCGGGCTGGACAATCCCGGCGAGGTGTTCCACGCCGACGACCGGCCCTACGGCCTGATCCAGTGCGCGGTGCGGCGCGAGGGCGGCCCGGACGCCGGGCCCGGCCTGGGACTCGCCGGCGGCATTCGCCTGAACGTGTGCCACGCTGGGCAGTCGGAGGGAGCACATGGAGTTCCTGCAGCCGCAGAGCTGGGCCGAGGCGCTGGCGGCCAAGGCGGCAGCGCCTGACGCGGTGCCGATCGCGGGCGGGACCGACGTCATGGTCGAGCTGAACTTCGCCAGGCGGCGGCCTGCCGTGCTGCTCGACCTCAGCAGGGTGCGCCGAGCTGTCCGGGTGGTCTGCCAGTAACGGCAGGCTGCGGGTCGGCGCGGGCGTCACGTACGCGGAACTGACCGGCGAGCGGGCGGCAGGCGAGCGGGCGCCGGGCGAGCGGGCGCCGGGCGAGCGGGCCGCGGGCGAGCGGGCGGCGGGCGAGCTTGGCCGGCGGCTGCCCGGGCTGGCGATGGCGGCGCGGACGGTCGGGTCGCCGCAGATCACGCAACCGCGGCACGATCGGCGGCAACCTCGGCTCGGCGTCACCGGCCGGCGACTGCCACCCGTCCCTGCTCGCGGCCGGCGCCGAGGTCGAGGTCGCGTCGGTGCGCGGCACCCGGCTGATCGCGGATCGACGACTTCTTCACCGGCGTCAAGCGGAACGCGCTGGCCCCTGACGAGCTGATCGCCGCGGTCTGGATCGGCGTGCCGTCGGGTCCCGAGCAGTTCGCGAAGATCGGCACGCGGAACGCGATGGTGATCGCGGTGGCGGCGTTCGGGCTGGCGCTGCATCCGGCCCGCCGGGCGGTCGGCACCGGGATCGGGTCCGCCGCACCGACCCCGGTCCGCGCCCGCGAGGCGGAGACATTCCTTGCCGCGGCGCTCGGCGACAACGGGCTGTGGGAGTCGCGCGGGGAGCTGCCCGTCGGCGGTCGTCACCGAGTTCGGGGCGCTGGTGAGCGCGGCCGCGCGGCCGATCGACGACGTGCGGGGAACAGCGGCCTACCGGCGGCACGCGCTGGCCGTGCTGGCCAGGCGGACGCTCGGCTGGGCCTGGAACGCCTACACCGAGAGCGAGGCGGTCTCATGATGAGGGTCACGGCGACGGTCAACGGCGTGCGGCAGCAGGCCGACGATGTCTGGCCAGGCGAGAGCCTGCTGTACGTGCTCCGCGAGCGGATGGGCCTGCCGGGCTCGAAGAACGCCTGCGAGCAGGGCGAGTGCGGCTCGTGCACGGTCTACCTGGACGGCGTTCCGGTCTGCGCGTGCCTGGTCGCGGCCGGCCAGGCGGAGGGCCGCGAGATCGTGACCGTCGAGGGGCTGGCCGGGCCCGACGGCACGTTGCACCCGGTGCAGCAGGCGTTCATCGAGGCGGGAGCCGTGCAGTGCGGGTTCTGCACGCCGGGGCTGCTCGTCGCGGCGCACGACCTGCTCGCCCGCGACCCGGCGCCGGCCGACGCCGACGTGCGCGAGGCGCTGGCCGGCAACCTGTGCCGGTGCACCGGTTACGAGAAGATACTCGAGGCCGTGCGGCTGGCCGGGGAGCGGCTGGCCGGGGAGCGGGAGGCTGGCAGCGGAGGCCGGCGAGCGGGAGGCCGGGGAGCGGTTGGCGGGGGAGGGCGCGTGACGGCGCTGGTGCTCAGCGGGTGCCATGTCGTCACGATGGACGGCGAGCGGGCCGAGCACGCCGCGGGTTACGTGGCCGTCGACGGCAACCGGATCGCCGCCGTCGGTGCGGGCCAGGTTCCCGCCGGGTTCGACCGCGCGCGGGTCATCGACGCGACCGGCTGCCTGGCCACGCCAGGGCTGGTCAACACCCACCATCACCTATATCAGTGGGCGACCAGGGGCCGGGCGGTGGACTCAACGCTGTTCGGCTGGCTGACCGAGCTGTACCCGGTCTGGGCGCGGATCGACGAGCAGGTCGTGCGGGACGCGGCGACGGCGGCGCTCGCCTGGCTGGCCAGGACCGGCTGCACGAGCAGCACCGACCACCACTACGTGTTCCCGCGCGGGGGCGGTGACGTGCTCGGCGCGACCGTCGCCGCGGCGCGCGACGTCGGGCTGCGGTTCCATCCGACTCGGGGCTCGATGGACCTGGGGGCCTCGCAGGGCGGCCTGCCGCCCGACGAGGTCGTGGAGGACATCGACGCGATTCTGGCCGCGACCGACCAGGCGATCTCGGCCTTTCATGACCCGGGGCCGGATTCGATGCTGCGGATGGGAGTCGCGCCGTGCTCCCCGTTCTCCGTTACGGGCGAGCTGATGCGGGCGGCAGCCGGCCTCGCGCGCGACCGGGGGGTGCGGCTGCATACGCATCTGGCCGAGACGGCGGACGAGGACGAGTTCTGCGCCAAGCGGTTCGGCTGCACGCCAGTGGAGTACGTCGACTCGCTCGGCTGGCTGGGCGACGACGTCTGGCTCGCGCACGGCGTGCACCTCGACGACGCCGCGATCGGCCGGCTGGCGGCGACGGGAACCGGCGTCGCGCACTGCCCGTCGTCCAACGCCAGGCTCGGCGCGGGCATCTGCCGGACCGCGGATCTGCTCGCGGCGGGGGTACCCGTCGGGCTCGGAGTGGACGGCGCTGCCTCGAACGAGGAGAGCTCGCTGCTCGGCGAGGTGCGGCAGGCGGTGCTGATGGCGCGGGCCGCCGGCGGCCCGCAGGCGCTGACCGTGCGGCAGTCGCTAGAGCTGGCGACGCTGGGCGGGGCACGGCTGCTCGGGCGGGCGGACGAGCTCGGCTCGCTGGAGCCCGGCAAGCTCGCGGACATCGCGTTGTGGCGGCTGGACGGGCTGGCGCACGCGGACATCGCCGACCCGGTCGCCGCCCTAGTGCTCGGCGCGCGGCCGCCCCTGGAGCTGCTGATCGTCAACGGCCAGGTGGTGGTCGAGCGCGACGAGCTGGTGACGGTCGACGAGCGGGCAGTCACCGCCGCCGCCGCCCGCGCCGCCTCCCGCCTCAGCAGCTGAGCCTCGCGCCAGCGGGTCTGCCCCCCGCGCGCGGGTCTGGCCCGCGGCCGCCCGCCGCCCGCGCGCCTGCAGCGCCCGCCGCCGCCGCGCAGCGCGCGCCCGCAGCGCCCGCCGCCCCGCCCTCCGCGCGAGCCGCCAACGACAACTGCGGCCTGTTGATGCTGCTAGTGCGACATCAACAGGCCGCGGTTGTCGTGCGGGCAGCGGGGAGCGGCTCGCTGTCGGGACCGGCTGGCATGCTGCGGGCATGACGACATCCGCCGACAGGGCCGCCCGCTCGTATCTGCGCACGCAGGCGAATCTCATTACACGATCGCAGGCGTTAGCTGACGGGATGACCGCTGCCGCGCTCCGGTACAAGTTGCGGCCGGAGGGGCCGTGGACGGCCGTGCTTCCGGGCATTTACGTGGCTGGGAGCGGCGACCTGACGGCGGCGCAGCGGGAGACAGCCGCTGTCCTGTACGCGGGTCCAGCGTGCGCGATCACTGGGTTGGCAGCGCTGCGCCAGCAGGGCCTCCCGGTGCCGTCGTCGACGGTCGTAGACGTCCTGATCCCCGTATCGACGAAACGTCGGAGCGCCAACTTCGTCAGCATTCACCGGACCAGGAACATGCCTGAACGATGGCGGACGGCCGGTGGCATCCGGTATGCCCTTGCCGCGCGCGCCGTCGCGGACGCGGCGTGGGGCCAGGCAGATGTGCGGTCGGTCAGGGCACTCGTCGCAGACGCAGTGCAGCGCAAGGCCTGCACCGTGCCGGAGCTGGTAGCTGAGCTCCGGTCCGGCGCGAAACAGGGTTCGGCTGCGCTGCGGGCGGCCTTAGCCGAGGTGGCGGACGGGATCGCTTCGGTGGCGGAAGGGGATTTGCGGAGGCTGATCAAGAAGGGCGGCCTGCCCGAGCCGATGTACAACCCACGGCTGTTCGTCGGCACGCTGTTCCTTGCCCAGCCGGACGCATGGTGGCCGAGCGCGGGCGTCGCCGCGGAGGTTGACTCGCGGGAATGGCACCTGTCGCCGGATGGCTGGGAGCGCACGCTGGCCAGGCACGCCCGGATGACCGCCCAGGGCATCCTCGTGCTGCACTATGCGCCGCGCCGGATCAGGTCCGAGCCCGCGGCGGTCATCGAGGAGATCCGCAAGGCGCTGGCGGCCGGCGGCCCGGGGCCGCGGGCCGCAGCGAGATCCGGGCGGTTCCCGCGCGGTGAGGCAACCTTTGGGCGTGGCGGAGCATCCTTGAAGTGTGCCAGACGACATCATCACGCTCGGCGGGCCCGGGCGCGGCGCCGACCGCGAGCGAGATGCCGCCGCAGCGATCGAGTCGCTGTTCCACGCCCACTATCCGCGCCTGGTGTATGCCGCGTTCTCGCTGACGGGCGACCGGGATCTGGCCGAGCAGCTCGCGCAGGAGGCGTACCTGCGGCTGTGGCGCCGCTGGCGCTGGATCTCCGATCCGCAGGCCGCCCCGATGTACCTGCAGCGCACCGTGCTGAACCTGTCGCGCGAAAGCATCAGGCGCCGGGTGATCGAGCGGCGGGCGCTGAAGGCCAGGAGCATGGAGCGCCCGCCCGCAGCGCCGCCGGACTCCGCGGCGCTGGTCGAATTGCGTCGCGCGATTGCCGCGCTGCCGGTCCGGCAAGCGGGAGTGCGTGGTGCTGCGGTACCTGCTCGGGATGTCCGAGGCGGAGACGGCCAGCCTGCTCGGCGTCTCGGTGGGCACCGTGAAGAGCCAGACCCATAAGGGGCTGCGGCAGCTGCGGGAACGGTTCGACGAGCTGGCCGCGAGCCAGGCGGCGCCCGCCGCGCCCGGCCGCAGGCTGCGCCACAGCCGGGCAGTCGGCGCCGGCGGGCGCCGGCCAGCTGACAGACCGGGCAGCCGGCCGATGCGAACGGTCGCGGCGCAGCCGGGCAGGACGGCGCGGGCAGCCGCAGGCCGGAGAGGACAGCGACATGACCGACGCCGACCTGGAACGGCGGCTGCATGACCTGCGGCTCGCGGACCTGGCCATGCAGACTGCGGACCGGCCCGTCGACACCGGCAGCGCCTGGCGCGACCTGCAGGCGCGGCGGTCCCGGTCACGCACCGGTCGCCGCCGCGCACTGGCCGCGGCCGTGGCCACGGTCGCGGCGGCAGCGGCGTCGCGGTTCCGGCGCTGGGCGGGCTCAGGTCGGCCGGCGGCCAGGCCAAGCAGTCGGCTGGCTCCGGCGGCCAGGGCAAGCTGCCGGGTGGCGCCAGCGGCCGGGCGTCGGTGCGCAGCTACCCGGGCGCCGTCGTGGCCAGAATCCCGCTGAGCGGGGTGACCGCGGTGGTCGGGGACGCCGGGCACGCGTGGGTGATCAGGACCATCGGGCAGGACGGGATCGATCATGGCTACCAACTGGCCGGGATCGACCTGCGCACGAACGCGATCATGTTCAGGACGCACCTGGGCCGGCAGCCGCGGGCGATCGCCGCGGGCGACGGGAGGCTGTGGCTGACCACGCCGTCCGGCCAGGCACGAGGGCAGATCGTCCGCGTCGACCTGGCCACCGGGCAAGTCCTGTCGACGCTGCATCTGCCCGCGGGCCGCTGCGACTTCCTCGCGTTCAGCTCCGGGCTGCTGTTCGCCGGCTGCCGCCTCAACGGCCCGGGACGGACCGCTTTCTGGCGGATCAATCCGGTCACCCAGCGGCCGACCCGGCTGGCGGGCACGCTCAACGGCTACATCAGCTCGATGATCGCCTCGCCGCAGGCGGTGTGGTACGTGGTCAACCTCATGCGGGTCGGCGGAGTGATCAACGCGGGCGGCAACCCGCACGGCGGTCTGCGGTCCACGACCCGGGCCTCCAGGACCCGACAGGGGGACAGGCGGGCCTGGTGTACGACGACGGATCGGTCTGGGCGCTCCGCGCGGGCGAGAAGGTCGCCAGGATCGACGCGGCCACCGGCCGCCTGATCGGGCGCTATACGTACCGCAACTACGATCCGGCCCGGGCGGGCGGGCTCGACTTCCTCACCGCGAGCGGCGGCTGGCTGTGGTTCATCGACAACGGGTACCCGTTCAGCGGCGTGCTGCGGGTCAGCGAGGCCACCGGCCGGCCCGGCTGGCGGGGTGCCGATTCCGGCCGAACTCGTGCGGCCAGGCGTCTGCTCGCAGATCTACTACACGCCCGGGTCGGTCTGGCTGCCGACCGCCGAGCTGCTGATCAGGATCGACCCGTCCCGCCTGCCTGGCTAGCGCCGGCTAGGGCCCTGCCTGCCGCGGTCTAGCCCGGTTAGACCCCGGCTGGACCTCGTGCCTGTGGTAATTCCCGCCGCTATAACTAGGCTCGGCGCGCGTGAGCACACCGACCCGCGCGCCAGGCAGCCCGACGCGCCCGGCCGGCGCGCCTGGCGCCCGGCGCGAGACCAGGCGTCAGGCGAGAGGCCGGCGAGGCCGGCGGGGTCGGCTCCAGCCCGACGCAGGCCGGACGGCAGGGTGAAGGTCACCGGGGAGTTCGCCTACGGCAGCGACCTGTGGATGGACGACATGATCTGGGGCGTCACGCTGCGCAGCCCGCACCCGCACGCCAGGATCAAGTCGATCGCGATCGGCGAGGCGCTGGCCACCGCCGGGGTCTACGCCGTCCTGGTCAGCGACGACGTCCCCGGCGAGAACGCCTGCGGCCTCGAACACGCCGACCAGCCCGTGCTCGCCGCCGACCTGGTGCGGTACGCGGGCGAACCGGTCGCGCTGGTCGCCGCCGACCACCCCGAGGTCGCCAGGCTCGCTGCCAGCAAGATCGTCGTGGACTACGAGGTGCTCGAGCCGGTCACCGATCCCGTCGCGGCGCTGCAGCCAGGCGCGCCGCAGCTCCACCCCGGCGGCAACCTGGTCAGGCACCTGAAGATCCGCAAGGGCGACCCGGCGCCGCGGGCCGACGTGGTCGTGACCGGCGACCTACGAGATCGGGATGCAGGACCAGGCGTTTCTCGGGCCCGAGGCGGGACTTGCGGTGCCGGACGGCACCGGCGGGGTCGACCTGTTCGTCTCGACCCAGTGGCTGCACGTGGACCAGCAGCAGATCTGCGCCGCGCTCGGGCTGCCGCCCGATCGGGTCAGGCTGACCCTGGCCGGCGTCGGCGGCGCGTTCGGCGGCCGCGAGGACCTGTCCATGCACGTGCACGCCTGCCTGCTCGCGCTGCACACCGGCAAGCCGGTCAAGATGATGTACTCCCGCGAGGAGTCGTTCTTCGGGCACGTGCACCGGCATCCCGCGCGTGATCAGCTACGAGCACGGCGCGAACCGCGACGGCACGCTGGTCTACGTCAAGCCAGCATCCACCTGGACGGCGGCGCGTACGCGTCGAGCACGCCGGCCGTCGTCGGCAACGCCGGGACGATGGGCGCCGGGCCTTACGTCGTGCCGAACGTGCACATCGACGCCTATGGCGTCTACACCAACAACCCGCCGTGCGGCGCGATGCGCGGCTTCGGCAACGTGCAGGCGGCGTTCGGCTACGAGGCGCAGATGGACAAGCTCGCGGCCGCGCTCGGCATGGACCCGGTCGAGTTCCGGTGCCAGAACGCGATGGAGCATGGGCAGCACCGGCCCGACCGGGCCAGGTCATCGACAGCCCGGCGCCGGTCGCCGAGATGCTGCGGCGGGTCCGGCGGATGCCGCTGCCGCCCGGCGCGGCGACCGGCCAGGACCTGCGGCTCATGCCGGGCGGCGTCGGCAACACCACGCACGGCGAGGGCATCATGCGCGGCGATCGGTTACGCCGTCGGGTACAAGAACGTCGGCTTCTCCGAGGGCTTCGACGACTACTCGACCGCCAGGGTCAGGCTCGAGGTCGTCGGCGGCGAGCCGGTCGTGACCGTGCACACCGCGGCCGCCGAGGTCGGCCAGGGCCTGGTCACGATCGAGCAGCAGATCTGCCGGACCGAGCTCGGCGTCGGCACCGTCGTGATCGTGCCCAAGGACACGAGCGTCGGCTCGGCCGGATCGACGTCGGCGTCGCGGCAGACCTACGTCACCGGCGGCGCGATCAAGGCGGCATGCGAGATGGTCCGCGAGCGCTTGTTGAAGAAAATCGCTGAGTCGGCCGCGAGGTGAGCGGCTTGCGGCTGGCCGGCGACAGGTCGGGCTGCGGCTTGCCCGACGACCAGGTCTGGCCGCACGGGCGGGCCGGGCCGCTCGGGACGATCGCCGACTTCCTCGGCGAGGACGTGCTCGAGGAGACCGTGCAGTGGCGGCACCGGCCGACCTCGCCGGTCGACCCGGAGACCGGGCAGGGGTTCGCGCACGTGCAGTACGCGTTCGCGGCGCACCGCGCGGTCGTCGACGTCGACACCGAGCTCGGCCTGATCAAGGTCGTCGCGCTGGACTGCGCGCAGGACGTCGGCGTGGCCATGAACCCGCAGGCCGTGGTCGGCCAGATCCAGGGCGGCAGCGCCCAGGGGCTCGGCCTGGCGATCATGGAGGAGATCCAGGTGCGGGACGGGATGATCAGGAACCCGTCGTTCACCGACTACCTGATCCCGACCATCCTCGACGTCCCGCCGATGCTGATCGACGTACTCGAATACCCCGACCCGCACGCGCCTTACGGCCTGCGCGGCGTCGGCGAGCCGCCGACGATCTCCTCGGGTCCCGCCGTCGTGGCGGCGATCCGCGCCGCGACCGGGCTGGATCTCGGGCGGGTCCCAGTCAAACCAGAAGATATAACAGGAGCCCGCCCGTGACTCGCCCGCAAGCCAGCTATCTGCTCGAGATGATGACTCATGAGCTCGACCAGTTGCTCGCCGTCGCGGACGCCGAACTCGCGACGGGTTACCCGGGCGATGGCCGCGGCAGGCAGCCCGTGCACACCGCGTACGTTCCCGCGCACCGATTCGGACCGGACACGGTGCGCGAGTGGGGCGCGCAGGCGATAGCCGCCGTCGAGCAGTTCGCCCCGGGGCCCGACGAGTTCGCGGCCGCGATGGGACTCGACTCACGAGATGGCGGCCGAGGTCCGACCGCTCGTGCTGGCCAAGCTCGCCACCGAGCCGATCGAGGATCTGCGGATCGACTTCGAGGACGGCTACGGGATCAGGGCCGACGACACCGAGGACTCGCACGCGCGCGCGGCCGGGCGATCGCTCGCTGCCGTGCTCGGGGAGGATACGGCGCCGCCGTTCTCCGGGCTGCGGTGCAAGAGCCTGGAGAAGTCGACCAGGCACCGAGCCGTCCAGGACGCTCACGGCGTTCCTCGGCGCGCTGCTCGAGCACGACCGGCCGCTGCCGCAGGGCTTCCTCATTACGCTGCCCAAGGTGACGTCCGCTGCGCAGGTGTCGGCGATGGCCGTGCTGTGCGAGCGCATGGAGGCGGCGTTCTGGCTGGTCCACCCGCGACGGGTGATGTTCGAGGTCCAGGTAGAAACGCCGCAGGTCATCCTTGGCCCGGACGGCGCCGCGACGATCGCGCGGTGCTTGCATGCCGCGCCCGGCCGGCTGGCCGGCCTGCACTTCGGCACCTACGACTACACCGGCTCCCTCGGCATCGCCGCCGCTCATCAGAGCATGGAGCACCCGGCGGCCGACTACGCCAAGGCGGTCATGCAGGTGGCGGCTGCCGGGACGGGCGTCTGGCTATCGGACGGCTCGACCAACCTGCTCCCGGTCGGCGGCCGCGACGAGGTCATCGCTGCCTGGCAGCTGCACGCCCGACTGGTCCGGCGCTCCCTGGAGCGGGGGTTCTACCAGGGCTGGGATCTGCACCCCGCGCAACTCGTCAGCCGCTATGCGGCCACTTACGCCTTCTACCGCGAGGGCCTGCCCGCGGCGGCGGAGCGGCTGCGGGCATACGCCGACCGAGCCGCGAGCGGTCAGGAAGAACCAGCCACCGCCCGCGCCCTCGCCCGCGACCTGATCGGCGGCCTGGACTGCGGCGCCATCACGGCCGCCGAAATCGCCGCCCGAACCGGCCTGGATGCCGCCTCCGTGCGGGTAGTCAGCCACCGCGGCAAAGTCCCCACCGCACCCCCCCGATGACCACCCCTGCTCACCCAGACCAGCCAGCCGACCTCATCATCCGCGCCAGGCGGGTAGTCACCCCAGCTGGCATCGGGCCTGCGCAGATCAGCATCCGCGACGGCCAGATCCTCTCGGTGAGCACGGAGAACGCCCCGGGCAGCTCACCGTCGGCCGGTCTGGAAGTCCCGACGATCACCCTGCGCGACGACGAGGTCCTGCTACCGGGCCTGGTCGACACCCACGTGCACGTCAACGAGCCTGGCCGCACCGACTGGGAGGGCTTCGCCACCGCGACCAGGGCGGCGGCGGCCGGCGGCGTCACCACGATCATCGACATGCCGCTGAACTCGATCCCGCCCACGACCGACTTCGCGGCGCTCGAGGCGAAACGGCAGGCCGCCGCCGGCCAGTGCGCCGTTGACGTCGGCTTCTGGGGCGGGGCCGTCCCGGCCAACGCGGCCGACCGGCCGGCGCTGCATGAG
The DNA here is from genome assembly GCA_963720595.1 of uncultured Actinomycetota bacterium. Taxonomy (GTDB): domain Bacteria; phylum Actinomycetota; class Actinomycetes; order Streptosporangiales; family Streptosporangiaceae; genus Chersky-822. The sequence continues at coordinate 409,472 of CAVRFY010000004.1, forward strand.
GCCGGCGTCTTCGGCTTCAAGTGCTTCATGGCCGACTCGGGGGTGCCCGAGTTCCCGCCGCTCGGCGACGACGACCTCGCGGCGGCGATGCACCAGGTCGCCGAGCTGGGCAGCCTGCTGATCGTGCACGCCGAGGACGCGGCCAGGATCGGCGTGCGCGGGCCGGGACTACGCCGGCTTCCTGCGATCACGGCCGCCCGCGGCGGAGGTCGCGGCGATCATTGCGGTGATCAGGCTGGCCACCGCGACCGGCGCCCGCGTGCATGTGCTGCACCTGTCGAGCGCCGATCCCGTTCCCCTGCTGGCTACCGCGAAGAGCTACGGGGTCCCGGTGACCGCCGAGACCTGCCCGCACTACCTCACGCTCGCTGCCGAGCAGGTCGGCGCCGGCCAGACCGAGTTCAAATGCTGCCCGCCGATCAGGAGCCTGGCGAACCGGGAGCGGCTCTGGACGGCGCTGGCGTCGGGCGCGATCGACTGCGTGGTATCCGACCACTCGCCCTGCCCGCCCGAGCTGAAGGATCCCGGCGGCGGCAACTTCGCGGCGGCGTGGGGCGGGATCTCGTCGGTTCAGCTCGGCCTGCCCGTGATGTGGACCCACGCCAGGGAGCGCGGCTTCGGCCTGGCCGACGTGGCGCGGTGGATGTCGGCCAGCCCGGCCAGGCTGGCCGGGCTGGCCAGCAAGGGCGCGATCGCGGCGGGCTACGACGCGGATCTGGTCGCGTTCGCGCCAGAGGAGACCTTCGTGGTCGATCCGGACCGGCTGCTGACCAGGCACCGGCTGACCCCGTACGCGGGCCAGGAACTGTCCGGGGTGGTCCGCAGGACCTGGCTGCGCGGCGTGCCGGTCTCGGCCGGCTCCTCGCCGGCCGGGCAGCTGCTCTCGGCAGGAGGGAGACCGCATGGACGGGCCTGAAGCGGCTGGGACCGGGGAGGCCGGGACCGGGGCGGCTGGCGCGGCCGGGGATTTCACGAGGCTGCCGGATCTCGCGTCGCGGCGGCTCGGCGGCAGCGTGATCTTCGCCAACGACGAGTTCTTCGCGGAGAAGGAGAACCTGATCAGACCGGAGCCGCCGGCGTTCTCGCCCGGCGAGTTCGGCCACAAGGGCAAGGTCTACGACGGCTGGGAGACCAGGCGCCGGCGCGAAGCGGGGCACGATCATGCGATCGTGCGGCTAGGCTGCCCCGGCATCGTCCACGGCGTCGTCGTCGACACCGCGTTCTTCCGCGGCAACTATCCGCCGGAGATCTCGGTCGAGGCTGCGTGCGCGGCCGGCTATCCGGCGCCCGGCGAGCTGGCCTGGCACCCGCTGGTCGCGCGGGCGGCCGCCGCGGGCGATGCGCCCAACAGCTATCCGGTGGCGGACCGGCGGCGCTGGACGCACATCAGGCTCTCGATCTACCCGGACGGCGGCGTGGCGCGGCTGCGGGTGCATGGCGAGGTCGTGCCCGATCCGGCGTTCCTGACCGGGACCGTCGACTTGGCCGCGATGGAGAACGGTGGCCAGGTCACAGATTGCTCCGACGCGTTCTACTCCTCGCCATCGAACCTGATCTTCCCCGGGCTGGCCAGGGTGATGGGTGATGGCTGGGAGAACGCGCGACGCCGCGGTCCGGGCAACGACTTCATCGTCTTCAGACTCGCCGCCGCCGGCCGGATGCGGCACGTGGAGATCGACACGTCGTACTTCCTCGGCAACGCCCCCGGCTGGATCGAGCTGTCTGGTGCCAGCGCCGACGGCGAGGAGGATCAGGCCTGGCGGACGTTCCTCACGCGGACTCGCGTGCAGCCGGATACCCGGCACCGTTTCCTGATCGACGAACCGGACGACGTCACCCACCTGCGGCTCGATGTCTATCCCGACGGCGGACTCGCGAGGTTCCGTGCCTACGGCGAGGTCACCGCCGAGGCGTCAGCCGACCTCGCCAGGCGATGGCGGGACACCGCGCCTTGACCGGCTGTCACGCCGTGTTCTTCGCGAGATCCGGCGCATCCGCCAGCGCGGGAATCTCGCGCCGGTCTGATCCGGTCGGCATTCGGAACTTGGGGATCTGGGTCGGCAGCAGCACCAGGAAGGACGTCATCCCGCCGATCGCCGCCACCCAGAGCGTGGCGCGCGGTCCCAGCAGCCACGGCGAGCCGAGGAAGCCGCCTAGCAACGCGCCGAGCGGCCTGGTGCCGTAGTTCACGGCCTGGAATGCGCCGGTAACCCGGGACCGCACGTCGTCCGGGATGACCGCCGAGAAGATGGCGCCGATGCTGATATCGAGCACCATCACGCCGAAGCCGCCGATGAACTCGGCCGCCATCAGGATCGCCAGGACCAGCGCATGCGGGCCGCCGGCGGCCGGCACAAGTGCCATTGGCGCGGCGAAGACGAGGAAGGAGATCGCATAGATGCGCCCGACACCGAACCTGTTCGTCAGCCGTTTGGTCGTGGCCGCACCCAGCAAGCCGCCGACCGCGCCAATGCCTAGCACCAGCCCGAGTACGGCGGGCTTGACGTGCAGATAGCGCGTCGCGTAGAGCACGAACAGAGCGAAGAAGACGAAGTTGAAGAAATTCACGACGGACGCTGCGAGCAGTGACGCGCGCACGATCGGCGAGTGGCGGATGAACTTCACTCCCGCGGTCAGCGCGCCGTCTCCGGGCTTGGCCGCTGGCGGCTCCTCGGGCCGTATCCGGGCGAGGAAGAATGCCGATCCGAGGAAGGACGCGGCGTCCGCGAGCACGGCGAACGGCGCCGTCAGCAACTGGACGAGCGCCCCGCCGACGCTCGGCCCGCCCACGAACGAGAACGCGCGGCTGCCGTAGACCAGTGAGTTGCCCTCGACGTATTTGTCGTCAGAGACGATGGACACGAACAGCGTGGGCTCGCTGACCGTGAACAGAATGCTGAAGACGCCTACCCCGAACGCGATGCCGTAGAGCTGCCAGAGCGTGAGCACACCGAACGCGTAGCTGACCGGGATGCTGGCGAGCAGGGCAGCGCGGCAGATATCGGCGCCGATCATCGTCGCGCGACGCCGCCCGCGGCGATCAACCCATGCGCCCGACTGCAGGCCGAACAGCAGGGCAGGGACCCAGACGAGCGCGGCCAGATAACCCATCTCGGCCGGTGTGGCGTGCAGCACGAGCACGCCGACGAGGGGAAGCGCGATCGAGGAGATCTGATCTCCGAACATGGAGATCGTCCCGCCACTCCAGTACCGGCGGAACGTGCGGTCATGCAGCAGCTCAGGGATCCTCGCCGCGAGGCGTTCGCGCCGCCCGAGCGTTCCGGAATCTGGTCGGGGAATGGCATTCGTGCGCCGCACCCTCACACTCATCGAGGATCGCCTTCTACAGTGGCTTCGTCGGTCTGGAGTTCGTCGGCCTTCGACCCGAAGGGGCCGCCCATATGGCCGATCATCGGGAACGCGAACTGCAGGACGGAGATCAGCCGCGAGCCGGGAGGCCGCAGCTCGGGCTGAGCCGTCCGGTCGATGTACTCGTCGCATACGTCGCGCATCTTCCGGCCGAGATCGGCCAGCTCTTCCGGGGTCAGGTAGAGCAATAGGTCGCCGAACACGTCGGCCTGCTGCCACTCGCCGGCTTCTGCGGGACGCTGGTCCAGCCACCGCCTCAGCCACTCGAAGTAGCGCTCGGCTACGACTACCCGGAACATGCCGCCGGCCGCTGCCAGCTCCGGATCGTCGGGATAGTCAGGCACGTCGGTCGACATCGTGGTGGCCTGCCAGGGCCGCTCTCTGCCCTGGCCGCCTGGCGCTTCCTCGGCCATCCCGTACTTGGCCAGCTGGCGCAGGTGGAACGAGGTCGTCGCCGAGTTCTCGCCGAGCAACTCGGCCGCTCGGGTCGCGGTCAGCGGGCCCTCGGTGCGCAGCAGCCCGATCAGTGACATCCGGATCGGATGCGCGAGTGCGCGCAGCGCCTTCGGATCGGTGATCCGCTTGACGGACCGCGGTCCGCCGGCGGCGATGGAATTCTCTGCCATGTTGCAAAGCTATCTTTGCAATGTAATCTTTGCAAGTAGATCTTTGCAAAGCTTTCGTTGCATGGAGCGGGCCGTGCCGTGCTGCGCCTGGCTGCTACTACAGGTTGTGTTATATCGTCGGACGTAGTATCGTCGCACGTAGCAAGCGGCCACGGCCGCACGCGGCCGAGGGCGCAAGCATCAGGCAGGAGCGGAAGTGGACTTCACCGAGCCGGTCGTGCTGGTACTGACCAGCCTCGCCGAGGGACCGAAGCACGGCTACGCGCTGGCCAAGGACATCGAGGCGTTCGCCGGGATCAAGCTGGGCCCGGGAACGCTGTATGGCGCGCTGACCAGGCTGGAGGACCGCGGCTGGATCGAGGCGCTGCCCGCCGATGACCGCAGGAGGCCGTACCAGATCACCGCCGCGGGCGCCGAGAGCCTGGGCGCGCATCTGGCCGCCGCACAGCAGGTCACGGCCACCGGCCTGCGCCGCCTCGAACTGAAGCTGGCGCGATGACCCGGTCCTGGCCGGCCTGCTGCTGGCCTACCCGCCCGACTGGCGGGCGCGCTACGGCGACGAACTCGACCTGCTCGTCCGCGACCTGCGTGAGCACGGGCACCGGCCGGTGCCGATGGCCATCGACCTGATCCGCGGCGCTGCCGCGGCGTGGTGCAGAACCAAGAGAGGATCCGCCATGTCCGAGCGTTCTCGCAGCGCGCTGATCACCGTGCTCTGGTCCTGGGTCGCCTTCGCGGCGACGGCCGCGTGGTTCGGCCACGACCTGGGCATCTACCCGGACCGCGGGACGGCCAGGCAGATCGCGGCGACCCATCCGGTCGTGCCAGACGCCTACCACGTCCTCATCGCGGTCGGGTTTGTCGGCATCGCAGCGACCGTGATCGCGGCCGTCCCGTTTGCCATCGAGGCGGCCCGCTATGCCCGGTCAAACGGCAGGAAGGTCACTTTCGCGCTGATGGCGGTGCCGCCGGTCTGCGCGGCCATCTGGCTGGGCGGCGTGCAGTTGTTCAGCGACGCCCGTGCTTCGACCGGCAGCCTGACGTTCGGCGTGTTCTGGCTGCTGCTCGGGCTGGCCGGGATCGCGGGATCCACGCAGGCAATCAGCAGGATCATCACGACCACCGAGTTCTCGGCGACGACCTGGCGGATCGGATCCGCCGCAGCCGCGGCAGTGGCGGCCGCGATGCTCGTCGGCACCGGCGCGACCATCGTCTGGGGGCTGGCGATCAGGAGCGCTCAAGGACATTCCGCGGGCGCGTCCGGCTGGCTGATCGTCACGGCGATCCTGGCGGTCACGACCGCCCGCGCGGTCATCGCCCTGATCGGTTCGCGCCGCGCCGCGGCTCCTGCCCCCGCCCCTGCGTAGTTACTTCGACCTGAAAGGTCGGGGGCTGAGATCGGGCCGATTCGGCGCGTCTAGCCCGACTGATTGCCGCGAGTAGCCCGACCGATTGCCGCGAGCGCGGCGATGTGGTGGTCTTTGCCGTGTTAGGGTTCGCGGACCTCCGGTTGGGCACCGGCGAAACGGACGGGATCGGGCACGGCTATGGCGTCTGGCCAGTACGACTTCATCATCATCGGCGGCGGCTCGGCAGGCTCGGCGCTAGCGAACCGGCTGTCGGCCGACCCGGCGAACCGCGTCCTCGTGCTGGAGGCGGGCAGGCCGGACTACAAGTGGGATGTGTTCATCCACATGCCGGCCGCGCTGACGTTCCCGATCGGCAGCCGGTTCTACGACTGGAAGTACGAGTCCGAGCCAGAGCCCGAGATGAACGGCCGGCGGATCTATCACGCCCGCGGCAAGGTGCTCGGCGGGTCGAGCAGTATTAACGGGATGATCTTCCAGCGCGGCAACCCGCTGGATTACCAGCGCTGGGCCGCCGACCCCGGCATGGGCGACTGGGACTACGCGCACTGCCTGCCCTACTTCAAGAAGATGGAGTCCTGCCTGGCCGGCGGCGACGAGTACCGCGGGACCGACGGGCCGCTCAAGCTGGAGCGCGGCCCGGCCAGCAACCCGCTGTTCAGCGCGTTCTTCGAGGCCGCACAGCAGGCCGGATACGCGCTGACCAGCGACGTGAACGGATACCGCCAGGAGGGTTTCGCGGCCTTCGACCGCAACATCTACCGTGGCAGGCGGCTATCCGCCGCGCGGGCGTACTTGCACCCGGTGATGGGCCGCCGGAACCTCACCGTGCGCTGCCGCGCGTTCGTCACGCGAATCCTGTTCGACGGCAACCGCGCCGTCGGGGTCGAGTACCGTCAGCGCGGCCCGGCGGGCCTCGGCGGCGGCGCGCCCGAGCAGGCCCGCGCCGGCCAGGTCATCCTCTGCGGCGGCGCGATCAACTCGCCGCAACTGCTCCAGCTCTCCGGCGTCGGCCCGGCGGCACTGCTGGCCTCCCGCGGCATCGACCTGGTCGCCGACCTGCCGGGCGTCGGCGAGAACCTGCAGGACCACCTCGAGGTCTACGTTCAGTACTCGTGCAAGCAGCCGGTCAGCATGGCCCCGGCGCTGAAGTGGCGGAACCGGCCGATGATCGGCGCGAAGTGGCTGTTCGGCCGGACCGGCCCTGGCGCGACCAATCATTTCGAGGGCGGCGGCTTCGCCAGGTCCAACGACACCGTCGGGTACCCGAACCTGATGTTCCATTTCCTGCCGATCGCGATCCGATACGACGGCTCGGCTCCGGCCGGCGGCCACGGCTACCAGGTGCACATCGGCCCGATGTACTCCGACGCCCGCGGGTCGGTCAGGATCGTCTCCGCCGACCCGGCCGTGCATCCGGCACTGCGATTCAATTACCTATCCACCGACACCGACAAGAGCGAGTGGGTGGAGGCGATCAGGGTCGCGCGGAACATCCTCGGCCAGCCAGCCCTCGACCCGTTCAACGGCGGGGAGCTCTCGCCTGGCCCGTCCGTCGCGACCGACGAGCAGATACTTGAGTGGGTGCGCCGGGACGGCGAGACCGCGCTGCACCCGTCGTGCACCTGCGCGATGGGAACCGGCGAGCTGTCGGTGACCGACCCGGCCAGCATGGCCGTGCACGGGATCGACGGGCTGAAGGTCGTCGACGCCTCGGTCATGCCCTACGTCACCAACGGCAACATCTACGCGCCGGTCATGATGGTCGCCGAGAAGGCGGCCGACCTGATCCTCGGCAACCAGCCGCTGCCGCCTGCCGAGGTCGACTTCTACCGCCGTCAGTCACCGGATCCGTCCCCCCGGAGCCGGAGTCTTTAGCCGGGACTGACGAGCACCTTCCCGATCGCGCCGCGCTCTACCGCGTCTTGGGCCGCCACGACGTCGTCCAGGCCGAACCTGTGCACGGGCAACTCAGTCAGCGCTCCGGCGCGCAGTGCCTCGGTGATGTCCCGCGCGGCCCGGTCCATCGCGGCTGCGGGCACGCCGTAGAGCAGCACGAACCTCACGATCACGTTGGCGTTCATGCACGCGCGGACCGGCAGCACCGGGTCAGCTGGCTCGGCCGCGTAGGTCACGATCACCCCGCCGGGGCTGAGTACGGCCAGGTCGAGCTGCAGGTTCGCGCCGAGCGCGACTTCGATCACCCGGTCGACCGGCCCGAACGAGCTGATCTCCGCCGAGGCCGACGGCTCCCGGTAGTTCACAACCAGGTCGGCCCCGGCGCGGCTGGCGAGCTCGGCCTTATCCGGGCCGCTGACCGTCGTGACCACCCGCGCGCCAGCGTGCTTGGCCAGCTCGATCGCGAAGTGGCCGACCGCGCCTGCTCCGCCAGCAACGAGCACCGTCTTCCCGTCGACTGGGCCGTCGGCGAACAGGCACCGGTGCGCGGTCATGGCCGGCACGCCCAGGCTCGCGCCGAGCTCCGCGGAGACGCCGTCGGGCAGCGGAACCGCCCGCTCGGCCGGGACGACGCTCCATTCCGCGGCGGTACCCCACCGGCGGCCGGCCGCCGCCATCCAGGTCCACACTCGCTGGCCGGCCCGGGCCGCGTCGACGCCCTCGCCGACCGCATCGATCACGCCGGCGCCGTCGTGGTGCGGAATCTGGAACCCGTCTATCGGCCGGGGAGTGGATCCGCCGCGGGACTTCCAGTCGGTCGGGTTGACGCCGGAATACTCGATCTTGACCCGGACCTCGCCGGGTCCCGGCTCTGGCCGGTCGATGTCCTCGATCCGCAGCACCTCGCCGCTCGCGCCGTACCGGTCATAGAGCGCAGCTCGCATGCCTGTCCCGTCTGCTCGACTCGTCCTCGGCCCGGATCGATCATCGCACGCCGGTCCGACCTGGCGGGGCGCGTGCACCGTGCGGACGCCGTGCAGCAGACTAGGCCGGTGACCTCAGAGAAACCGCTGACCTCGGCCGAACGGGCGCGTGACCCGCACACCCGCATGACCCGCGCGACCCTCGGGGCCTGCGATCGGATGCTCCGCTGCTCGACGGCTGGCTCACCTTCACCGCGCTGGCGGAGGAAGGCCGGCTTACCCCGATGTCGGTTCCCGGGCACAAGCAGCGCCAGGATCTGACCGGCGCGGTGGTGGCCGGCGACGCGCCGCTGTACGGCGGGGTGGACTCGATCAAGCACGCCGACGTGCCGCTCGCCGACGCCGAACGCCGCGCCGCGGCACTGTGGGGTGCCGACTGGTGCCGCTTCTCGGTGGCCGGATCCACCCACGGCAACCAGGCGCTGGCGCTCGCGGTCGGCGGCGATGGCAGGGAGATCATCGTCACCCGCATCCTGCACCGTTCGCTCCTGCTCGGGCTCGTGCTGGCCGGGCTGCGGCCGGTCTGGGTCAGGCCTGAGCTCGACCGCGGGACCGGGTTGCCCGCCGCCGTCGCGGTCGCGACGGTCCGTGCCGCGCTCCGCGAGCATCCGGACGCCTGCGGCGTGTTCCTCGGCGACCCGTCCTACGTCGGCACCACCGGTGACCTGGCCGGGCACGCGGCGGCCGCGCACGAGGCCGGGGTGCCGCTGCTGGTCGACCAGGCCTGGGCCGCGCACCTGGGCTTCCACCCCGACCTGCCCGCGCACGCGATTCAGGCAGGCGCCGACGCGCTCGTGACCAGCGCGCACAAGGCGCTGCCCGCGTACACCCAGGGAGCGATCGTGCTGGCCAGGACCGGGCTGCTGCAGGCGGCCAGGCTGAACCGGGCGTTCGAGGCGACGCACACCACCAGCCCGGCTGGGTCTATCGCCGCGTCCATCGACGCCGCCAGGGCGCTGCTCGCCAGGGACGGCCGCGATCTGTGCGAGCGGCTGCTCCGCTGCGTGGCGTGGGCGAAGAAGCAACTCGTGCAGGTTCCGGGCGTGCGCGTGCTCGACGGGCCCGGGGTTGAGCCGACCAAACTCGTCGTCCTGCTCGCCGGGACGGGCGCACACGGCTACGCGATCGAGAACGACCTGGTCGCGGCAGGCATGCCGGTGGAGAGTGCTGACCGCGACACCGTGATCCCGATCGTCACGATCGCCGACGACGAGGAGCGGGTCGCCGCCTTCCTCGACGTCCTGGTCGCCTCGATCGAGGGGAACCGCGGCACGCCGCGCACGCCGAACATCGCCGCCTCGTGGACGGTGGTGCCGGACACCGTGCTGTCGCCGCGAGAAGCCTTTTTCGCCGATAACGAGACCGTTCCCGCGACTGCCGCGGCAGGCCGGGTCAGCGCCGAGCTGATCGCGCCCTATCCACCCGGGGTGCCGGTGCTGGCGCCTGGCGAGCTGATCACGGCGGACGCCATCGACTCACTGCGACAGGTGCAGGCCGACGGTGGCCGGATCGCGTACGCGGCGGATCCATCCCTGGAGACGTTCCAGGTGATCGCGGGATAGCTCGGCTATAGGCCGGCGACCTGCACCTGGGCCGGGTGCTCGACCGTGAACCGGTACCTGATCGTCGCGGACTGGCCCGCTGCCAGCTCTAGCTTCCAGGTGAGCTCGCCCAGGTCGGTTTGCTCGGCCGGGTTCGGGCTGGCTTCGCGCAGCCTGACCTTGATCTCGGCGTCGGCCGAGACCGGGATGTGGTCGTGCAGGCTGATCCTTGCCGGGCCGGTCCGGTGGTTCTCGACCGTGGTCTCGTAGCCGATGTCGACCGTGCGGGTGCCGCCCAGCACCGCCTTGCTGACCGCGCGCCGCCGCAGCTTGCGCTCGATCCTGATCTGGTCGTCCACCCCGAGTTGCAGCTCGACCTCCTCGCCAGCCGCGACGGTCGGCAGCGTGGTCTGGCCGGCGAACTGGCCGTCGTGGAAGACCCGGGCGGGCCCGGCGAGCAGCAGCAGCGGCGAGCCGTTCGTGGCCGTGGCGCGCAGGTAGGCCTCGGGCGCCAGCACGGGAACCGCGAGGTGGTCGAGGGAGGCGTCGAGGTCGATCTGCGCGATCGTCGTCTTGTGCGGGCTGCCGTCGGCGGGCACGGCGAGCGGCCGCGGCACGCGGTACACCTGCCCGGCCGCCGAGTCGCCCACCTCCGCGATCATCGGCGCGGCGGCCGGGGCGGCCGGCGCGGCAAAGCCGGCCGCGGCGAGCATCTCGGCCGGCTGGTTCACCGACCTCGCCATCGCGCGCGACGTCCGCTGCGGAGCGGGCGGCTGGGCGCGGCCGATGTGCCACGGGTGCAGCTCGGGCAGATTCTGGTGCAGGCCGCGGCGGGTGGTGGACAGCACCAGCGGCACGGCCGGCCAGTCTTCCCCGGTCCGCTGGGTGACCTCCGCCAGGTAGCTCACCGACAGCCGGTCGCCGGTCAGCCCGATGTCATACAGCGGCTGCCAGGATGCGCGGGGGACATGGTAGGTCAGCTCGATCTCGGCCTGCGTCGCCGCCACGGCCTCGACAACGGCTGACACCTCGGTGGACTCCGCGGCGCCCGCGCGTCGCTCCGTATCGGCCAGGCGCTGCTCGGCGGCCTCAAGCTCGCGCTGCGCGACGCGCGTGCGCCCGGCGATGTCGCGGCGCAGTTGCAGCGCGCTCGCCGTGCTGGCGGCGAGGTGATCGGCCATCTGGGCAAGATCGCCCTGTCCGGCTCGCCCGGAACCGACCGCCCGCGCCAGAGCTGTGGCGGCTGCCTCGGACAGGTACCCGGCGAAGCTGAGCCGCGCCTGGCACGCCGCGTCCTCGTCCGCCAGTGCCTGGATCGCATCGCGGCACCGTTCGGCGTCGGCCCGCAACCGGACAGTCTCCGCCCGGACCGGATCCGCGCCGTACCTGCGGTTCACCTCGACCTCGAGCAGGGCCACGCCCTCGCCCCGGACGGCGACGCGGACCGAGGCCTCGTCGACCGAGGCCGGCAGGCCGCGGATCACGGCCTGCCCGAGCCCTCCGCTCACCTGCACCGCGCCGGATCGCGTCACGCGCGCCCCGTCGCTAAATACCGTCACCGTCGTGATCGGCGCATCCAGTTCAGTGCCGTCGAGTTCCGCGCCCTGGGCCATGCCGCTCTCCTCCCGCCGCTGCCGGACATTATCCGCGCCGCGTTACCGTGACGGCATGGCGGAGACCCAGCGGGAGCACGTGCCGCGCGTCGAATGTTGCGAGCTCGACACGGCCCTGGCATTCCTGTCGTTTGCCAGGCACTGCGTGCTGAAGAAGGCCGGCGGCCTGTCTGACGAGCAGTTGCGCCGCGTCCTGGTCGGCAGCGGCACCAGCGTCCTGGGTCTGGTCCAGCACCTGGCCGAGGCGGAGCGGTACTGGTTCGGCCATCACCTCGCCGGGACGGCCTGGAACGCGGACCTGGAATGCGGCATGGCCGTCCCGGCCGGCCGCGCCGTCGCCGACGTTCTGGCGGACTACCGGGCGGCGATCGAGGACAGCGACCGAGCGATCCGCTCCGCTGGCGACCCGGACGCGCGCTTCGCCATCCCGGTCGAGGGCAACCGGCACTCGCTGCGGTGGGTCATGGCCCACATGACGAGCGAGACCGCCAGGCACGCCGGACACGCGGACATCCTCAGGGAGCAGCTCGACGGCACCACGGGCCGCTGAGCCGTTCTACGCGCAATGGCGGGTTTCGGGCTTAGACTGAGGCACCGTTCAGGCCGATAGGGAGCCGCACGTGGACATGTCAGCCTCAGGTCCGACTCAGGCAGCCTCCGGCCAGGCAGGCGCGCAGCCTCATCCCGTGCCCGGATCGCCGGAGGACCCGCTGACCGACGCGATGCGGATCGCCCATGGCGCCGTCGAGGCAGGAGTGGGCCTGAAACTGCTGGGCGGGCTCGGTGTCCGGGTCGTCTGCCCGGACTATCCGCCCAGGCTCCGCCGCGATCAGGACATCGACTTCGCCTGCCTGTCCAAGGAGCGCAAGGCCGTCGCCGCGCACCTGGAGAAGGCTGGGTGTGAGCCCGACCGAAGGTTCAACAACCTCAACGGCGACCGGCAGATGTATTTCACGGCTCCGTCCGGCCGCCCGATCGACGTGATGGTCGACCGGCTCACCATGTGCCACACGCTGGACTTCCGCCCGTCATTCCGCAGGCTGCCGCATACCGTCGACGTGGTGGACCTGCTCTTGTCCAAGCTCCAGATTGTCGAGCTGAACGAGAAGGATGCCAGGGACATCGTCCAGCTGCTGTCGTGCATGCCCATCGCGCCGGCCGGTGGCGGCCTGGCGATCGACTCGGACCGCTTTGGCGGCGTGCTCGGCGCGGATTGGGGCTGGTGGCGGACGGTCACCGGCAACCTGGACCGGCTGCCCACGCTGCTCGGCGAACGGCCGCACCTCGCCCAGCCCGGCATGCCGTTCGACCCGGCCGAGCAGGCCGCGCGGTTGCGGCAGCTCGCCGATGCCGCGCCGAAGAACATGAAATGGAAGATGCGCGCAGGCCTCGGCGACAAGGTCCGCTGGTACGAGCTGCCGGAGGAAGTCGGCCACTAGGTCACGACGCCGCGCAGCGCGGTATGACGCTGCGAAGACCGCAAAGGCCGGATTGCGTACCTGTCGCGTGGGATTTGTAACAAACCGGATCTTGACGCTCACTTATGCGGGCTGCTACACCCTTGCGTAGGCATCAGTCCAGGGGGCGGGGTACGTCAGATGAAGATCTTCTTTGCCACGGATATTCACGGATCGGAGATCTGCTGGCGCAAGTTCCTGAATGCTGCCGCTTTCTACAAGGCCGACATGGTCATTCTGGGCGGCGACGTGACCGGCAAGGTGATGATCCCGATCGTCGCGCACAACGGATACTGGCAGGTCACCATCCGGGGCGAGTCGCAGCGGATCGAGAACCGCGAGGTGCTAGCCGACGTCGAGCAGCAGATCAGGAACCGCGGTTCCTACCCGGCCATCGTCAGCCCCGACGAACTTCAGCACCTGAGCGAGCAGGAGGGCGAGGTCGACCGGCGGTTCAGCGTCGAGATGATGCACTCGCTGGATCGCTGGCTGGACATGGCCGATACCAAGCTCAAGGGCGGCCAGATCGGCTGCATCCTGAACGGCGGCAACGACGACATCTTCGAGATCGACGACATCATCGAGTCTTCTCCATGTGTCACCTTCGCCGAGGGCAAGGTGCTCGACCTCGGCGGCTTCAGCATGGTCTCGATGGGCTGGACCAACCCCACGCCGTGGGACACCTTCCGCGAGGCGCCCGAAGACGAGCTTGCCGCGCGGATCGAGGCAGTCGCCGGGCATGTGCCCGATATGGGCAGAACCATCTTCAACTTCCACGCCCCGCCGTACGGGACGGGCCTCGACGAAGCGCCCGCTCTGGACGACACGCTGCGCCCCATCCACGGCGGAGCCGTCATGAAGCCGGTCGGCTCGAAGGCGGTGCGGGACGCGATCAACAAGCACCAGCCGCTGCTCTCGGTGCACGGCCACATCCATGAGAGTCGTGCCACTAAGAAGATGGGCAGGACGCTCGCCATCAACCCGGGCAGCGTCTACGGCGATGGCGTGCTGCAGGGCGCGGTGATCGAGCTGGACGTCAAGAAAGCCAAGGTCAGCAGGTACTTGATGGTGAACGGATAATGTGCGGAAAGGACTTGGCCAACACGAGTGACAGCACATCCGGGAAGTGACAGAGTATACGCAAAGTAACGTACCGCCCGATCCTGGAGACGGAGTTAGTTCATGGCTGCTGGAGCCGTCGGCGAGACACCGACACTCTTCCTGAGAAAAGCAACAGGCCTGGTCCGAGGCTGGTCCGTCCGGGACTCGATGATCTATGCGACCCTGTCGACCAACGTGGTCACGCTGGGCATCTTCGAGTTCTCCTACCAGTCGTTCTTTCCTAAGGGCCAGTTGCTCACGGCGGTCCTGGTCTCGGCCGTCTGGGTTTCATTCCTGGTCATCGCCTACGCGGGCCTGATCGTCACGATTCCGCGGGCCGGCGGTGACTATGTCTGGCAGACCCGCATCCTTGGCAGCGGGATCGGCTTCGTGATGGCGGCCACGGGCTGGTGGTTCATCCTGTGGCTATGGGCGCCGATCTACGGCAATGTGCTCTCGGCCGAGTTCTTCCAGCCACTGCTCGCGACGCTCGGCCATCCAAGCGCTGCGACCTGGTTCGCCGGCAAGAACGGCATCTTCCTGGTCTCGGTGCTTACCATCGGGCTGGCGGGCGCCTTGGTTTCGCTCGGGATGGCCGGCTACGCGCGACTGCAGAAGTGGGGTTTCTACGGCGGCCTGGTGGGATTCGGGATCATCCTGCTACTGCTGGCGATTAACAATCACGCCACTTTCGTGAGCTCGTTCAACCTCGAGGCGCACAAGATCTTCGGCATCTCCAACGCCTACCAGAAGACGAACGCCGGTGCCGCGAAAGGCCGGCTACGTCTCGCCTGCCTTCGGGTTCAGCCCGGTCAGCGCGAGCATGCTGCTGGTGCCGATGATGATGTTCTACCTGCTCTGGCCGAACTGGGGATCCACGCTGTACGGCGAGATCCGCGGCGCGAGCGACTTCCGGCGCGTCTTCAGCGGCATGTTCGGCGGGCTGTGGATCACCGTGCTGCTGTCGGTGCTGTTCCTCGTGCTGGTGAACAAGACGATGGGCCAGGCGTTCTACAACAACACGGGCGCGGCTTACTGGGGCGGCACGTCGGCGGTCCCGATCTGGCCCTATCCGATCCTGTTCATCGGGTGGATGGTGCACAACCAGATCTTCCAGGTCGTGCTGATCGTGCTGATGTTCCTGTGGTTCATCGCCTGGGTGGGCACGCTGTTCCTGTCCTCGACCCGGGTGATCTTCGCGGCGGCGTTCGACCGGATCCTTCCGGACCGCGCGGCAGAGGTGTCGGAGAAGCGGAAGGTGCCGTTCTACTCGCTGGTCCTGATGCTGCTCCCGGCCGTCGGGCTGAGTGCGATCTACGCGTACTGGTCGAAGTTCTACAGCTACACGCTCGACGCCACGCTGGTAATCGCCGTGACCTACCTGTTCAGCGCGATCGCCGTGGTGCTGCTGCCGTTCATCAAGAAGGAACTGTGGCAGGCCTCGCCGGCCAGCAGGATCAAGCTGCTCGGCGTGCCGATCGTGCCGGCGGCAGGCTGGATCACCATCGGCCTGCTCGGGTTCAACCTGTACGAGTGGCTGACCAACGCCAACTACGGCGTTAACAACAAGGACTCCCTGTACTACATGGGCGCGATGTACGTGCTCGCCCTCGCGATCTACGTGATCGCGCGGATCGTGCGCAGCCGGCAGGGAATCGATCTCGGCCTGATCAACAAGGAGATCCCGGTCGAGTAGTCCGGACACCGTTTCACGCCGCCGGCCCGCTGATGGCGCTTGTCGTCAGCGGGCCGGCGACGCACTAGGGCAGCCGAGCACGTGGGGGAGCTCCAGGACATGAACGACATCCCGAGCCGGGCCAGCGCCGTCATCATCGGCGCCGGAATAGTCGGCAACAGCCTGGCCTACCATCTGGCCAGGCTGGGCTGGCGCGACCTGGTCCTGATCGACAAGGGGCCGATGCCCAACCCGGGTGGCTCGACCGGGCACGCGTCGAACTTCATCTACCCGATCGACTACTCCAAGATGATGATGGAGCTGACCCGCGACAGCACCGAGCAGTTCAAGCAGCTCGGCGTGTTCACCGAGTCAGGCGGCTTGGAGGTGGCCAGGACACCGGAGCGGATGACCGAACTGCGGCGGCGCTGCACCGCGGCGAAGGCCTGGGAGATTCCCGCCGAGCTGATGACCCCGGCGCAGGTGCGGGACCTCGTCCCGTTCCTCGACGAGTCGATGATCATCGGCGCCGCGTACTTCCCGACCGTCGGCGTCGTCGACTCGCTGCGCGCCGGAACGCTGATGCGCGAGCATGCGGAAGGCACCGGAGCGCTCACGGTCGTCCCGAACACCGAGATCCTGGGGATCGCCACGGCACCGGACGGCCGGGGCGCCGCGCGGCCGGGGGGCAGGATCACCGGCGTCCGCACCACGGCGGGCGACATCGAGACGCCGGTGTGCGTGATCTGCTGCGGCGTCTGGTCACCCCGGCTCGCGAGGATGGCGGGCGCGACGATCCCGCTGACCCCGATCGTGCACCAGATGATCAGCGTCGGCCCGATCGCGCAGTTTGCCGACACGGTGGGCGAGATCAGCTACCCGATCGTGCGCGACGTGGACCTCAACATGTACGAGCGGCAGCACGGCGGCGACATGGAGGTCGGCTCGTACGCGCACCGGCCGATCATCGTCGACCCCGACTCGATCCCGTCGATCGAGCAGTCCGTGCTGTCCCCGACCGAGCTCCCCTTCACCCAGGATGACTTCGACCCGCAACTTGCCCAGGCGCTCGAGCTGATGCCAGATCTGCTGGGCGACGAGCGGGCAGGAATTCGTTATGCAATTAATGGCCTGATCTCGATGACGCCGGACGGGCATCCGGCCATCGGCGAGACGCCGGAGGTGGCCGGGCTCTGGGCGGTCGCCGCGAGCTGGATCAAGGAAGGGCCGGGGATCGGCCGCGCGGCCGCCGAACTGATGACGGGCCAGGCGCCGGAGATCGATATTCACGAGGCCGACATCGCGCGGTTCTACCCGCACCAGCGGACGATCGCGCACGTCACCGCTCGCGCCGCCGAGGGCTTCAACAAGATGTACGGGATCGTCCACCCGGCCGAGCAGTGGGAGTCCGGCCGGCCGTGCCGGGTCGGGCCCTCCTACGACCGGGAGCGCGACCTCGGCGCGGTGTTCTTCGAGACCGCGGGCTGGGAGCGGCCATTCTGGTACGAGTCCAATGCGCCGCTGCTTGACCGGTACGCGGGCCGGCTGATGGAGCGCACGGCCGAGTGGGAGTCGCGCTGGTGGTCGCCGGTCATCAACGCCGAGCACCTCGCGATGCGCGACGCGGCCGCGCTGATCGACCTGAGCGCGTTCGCGGTCCTCGACGTCGCCGGCCCTGGCGCGCTCGACGCGGTGCAGTACCTGTCGGTCGCCCAGCTTGACGTCGCGCCCGGCCGGGTCGTCTACACCTCGCTGCTCGACGAGGCGGGCGGGTTCCGCGGCGACCTGACGATCATGCGGCTCACGACGGACAAGTTCCGGATCGTGACCGGCGGCGCGACCGGTCAGATGGACCTGGCCTGGATCACCGGGCATCTCCCGGCCGGTTGCCAGGCTGTCGTCACCGATGTCACGTCGGCGTGGACCACGCTCGGCCTGTGGGGGCCGAGGGCCAGGGAGATCCTGGAGCGGGTCACCGTCGGCGACGTGTCGCACGCCGGGATGGCATTCGGGACCTGCAAGGAGATCGAGGCCGGCGGCCTGACCGTGCTCGCGTCGCGGATCTCCTACGTGGGCGAGCTCGGCTGGGAGCTGTACGTGCCGATGGAGCAGGGCGGCAAGCTCTGGGATGCGCTCTGGGACGCGGGCCAGCCGTCCGGGCTGATCCCGGCCGGCATCGGCGTCTACGGGACGACCGGCCGGCTCGAGAAGGGATACCGCTCCTTCGGCGCCGAGCTGACCAGCGACTTCAACCTGGTCGAGGCCGGGATGACCAGACCGAGGGTGAAGGCGCAGGACTTCGTCGGCAAGGCCGCGTACCTGGCCCAGCGAGAGCAGCCGCCGGCCGCCGTGCTGTGCACGCTCACCGTGGACGACCACGTTTCGGCGTCTGGCGAGCTGCGCTACCCGCTCGGCGGCGAGCCCGTGCTCGGGCCTGACGGCGCGGTGCTGACCGACGCGCTCGGCCGCACCTCCTACGTGACCAGCGCCGGCTCCGGCCCGTCGGTCGGCAAGCACATCCTGCTCGCCTACCTGCCCGTCGGCCAGGCCGTGGCGGGCGCCGCGTTCGCCGTGGAATACCTCGGCGAGCGGTACCCGGTGACCGTCGCGGTGGCCGGTTCGACGCCGCTGTTCGACCCGGCGAACGACCGGATCAGGTGCTGACCGGGGTGGAGATCTGCGTCTGCGTGAAGCGGGTCCCGATGGTCGGCGGGGCGATCATGGTGACGCCGGACGGGCTCGATGTCGATACGACCATGTCCGGCTTCACGGTCAGCCCGCACGAGGAGTGCGCGGTCGAGGAGGCGGTGCGGATCGCGGAGCGGCTGGGCGGGACGGTGACCGTGCTGACCCTCGGACCGCCTGAGGCGGCCAGCCAGCTGCGCGACATGCTCGCGCTCGGGGCGCATCGCGGCGTGCTGCTGGAGACCGACGGCGCCGAGTGGGGACCGGTTGCCACGGCCGCCGCGATCGCGGCCGCCGTCGGCGAGGGCGTCGGCCGGGGCGTCGGGGAGGGCGGTTACGACCTGCTGCTGTTCGGAAACGAGGCGGCAGACACCGGCGGATACCAGGTGCCGGTGCGGGTGGCGCACGCGCTCGGAGTGCCTTGCGTGACCGGGATCAAGCGGCTGGAGGTCGTGGCCGGCGACGAGGGCGCGGCGCGGATCCCGGCGCGGATCACGGCCGGCCGGGAGTACCGCGGCACCGAGGAGGTCTTCGATGTCCCGCTGCCCGCCGTGGTCAGCGTGAAGGAGGGGATCAACCTGCCCCGGTACCCGTCGCTGCCTGGGCGGCTGCGCGCGAAGCGGGCCGTGATCGAGACCATCGAGCCTGCCCGGCAGCCGGACGGGCTGCGCAAGGAGCGACTGCGGGTCCCGGCAGGCAGCGGCAAGAAGGCCCAGGTGCTCGGAGTGGGTGCCGAAGCGGTTCCTGCCCTGGTCAGCCTGCTCGACGAGCTCGGGGTCCTGCCATGACCGTGTTGTGCTGGCTTGAGGTTGACGCGGCCGGGGGAGCGGTGGACACCTCGATGCGGGCGCTGGCCGTGGCCGGGGGACTGGCCAGGTCGGCGGGCGAGGACCTGGCCGCGGCCTGGTTCGGGCCCGCCGATGCGGTGACCCAGGGTGAGCTGGCGGCCGCTTGCGTGGACCGGGCGTGGGCCATCGGCTCGGACCAGCCGACCGAGCTGACCGGGTATGCGCCTGTGGCCTGGGCGCGGGCTCTGGCGGGACTGGCCGGAGTGGCCGGAGCCGGGCGGACCGGGCGGAGCGCCGAGTGGCGGGCCGATCTCCGCGGTCGTCGCGGCGGCGACCGATCACGGGAACGAGCTAATGGCGCACCTGGGTGCGATCACGGACCAGCCAATGGCGGCGAACTGCGTCTCGGCCGAACGCAGCGGGCCCGGCCAGGTCAGCCTCGTGCGGCAGCGCTGGGCGGGGAGCCTGCTGGAAGACGGTGTGCTCACCGCGCCGCTCGCGCTGCTCACCGTAGCGGTCGATGCCGTCGTCGCCGACGCCGTGGACGCCGCCGAGCCGTCACAGCGGGCCGGGCAGGTCCCGGTCGTGCGGTACCAGCCAGAGGTTTCCGCCGCCGACCTGGTCGTCCGGGCCGTCGAGTCTGCCGAGCGGCGCTCGGGGGTATCGCTGGCCAGTGCGCGGGTCGTGGTCGGCGGCGGGCGCGGGGTCGGCGGGCCGGACGGATTCGCCGTGCTTGAGGAACTGGCCGGGCTGCTCGGCGGGGTGGTCGGCGTGTCGCGGGTGGTGACCAGCGAGGGCTGGCGGCCGCACCGGCAGCAGGTCGGCCAGACTGGGACCAAGATCACGCCGGAGCTGTACCTGGCCTGCGGGATCAGCGGCGCGATCCAGCACATGGCAGGCTGCCAGGGCGCGAAGACGATCGTCGCGATCAACACCGACGCCGGGGCGCCGATCGTCGCCAAGGCTGACTACGCGGTGATCGGCGACTTGCACTCGGTGCTGCCGGCGCTGATCGAGGCGATTAAGGCAAGAAAGGGGTAAATCCGGCCCGCCGGGCCGGTGCTCTGTTCGATGAATGCCGGTTCTGACCGATGGATGGACCATCCATCGGGAAAAACCGTGATGAAAGGACCATTCATCCGGGCCAGGGCGGTCCCGGGACATGGTCACGACCAGCCAGTGTGGCGTAAGTTGCTGGCGAGGTGTATGAGTTGGCCCGCGTCGCTCGGAATCACCGGCCCGTCCGATCAGGCGCTTGCGGCGAAGCGCAGCAGCCGGCCCTGGCTCCCGTGTGGCGGCCGCGATCGACCGCGAGGACGCCGTTGACGATCACCCAGCTCACGCCGTCCGGTTCGCGCTTGGGCTCGGTGAAGGTGGCGGTGTCGCGAATCGTGGCCGGGTCGAAGACGACCACGTCTGCCCAGGCGCCCGGCGTCAGCGTGCCGCGGTCCGTCAGCCCGAACCGGCCGGCCGGAAGGCTGGTCATCCGCCGCACGGCCTCGCTGAGTGAGATCTCGCCGCGGCCGCGCACGTACTGCGCGAACACCCGCGGGAACGTCCCGTACAGCCGCGGGTGCGGCAGCCCGTCGAGGTCGGGGATCCCGTCGGAGCCGATCATCATCAGCGGGTGCCTGACGTTGGTCACCAGGTCGTCCTCGGACATGCCGAATCCGATGCTGATCGTGCGCCGGCCGCCTGGCGCGGTCAGCACCTTGCGCACCAGGTCAGCAAGCGCCAGGCCCTCGTCGGCGGCCACGGCGCTGACCATTCGCCCGGAGTAGGCGGGGAACGGCGGGCAGGTCGCGAACTGGTTCTGGTCCGCCCATTCCCTTGTCACGGTCTCGGGGCTGACGTACTCGGCCATCGGGCCGCTGCTCGCCGTATAGGGGTAGAAGTCGAGCGTGACATCCGCGCCCGCCGCGTTCGCGCTGTCGATCGCCGCCAGCGAGACGGCGACCTTTCCCCAGTTTGGCTGCCCGCCGGCCTTATGGTGCGAGATGTGCACACCGCAGCCCGATTCCGCGCCGATCCTGATTGCCTCGGCAACCGATTCGAGCAGCCGATCGCCCTCGTTTCGGATATGCGTCGCGTATAGGCCGCCGGCATCCGCCGCCGCGCCGGCCAGCTCGATGATTTCCTCGGCGGGCGCCCACTTGCCCGGGGTGTAGATCAGGCCGGTGGACAGGCCGCACGCGCCCTGCTCCATCGCCGCCCGCACGTGCCCGCGCATGACCGCGAGCTCAGTGAGCGAGGCGCGGCGGGACTCGCTCTTGCCGATGGTGATCGCCCGGATCGTGTTGTGACCGGCGAGCGCGATCGCGTTGCAGGCAAAACCGCGCGCGGAGACCGCAGCGCGGTATCCGTCCAGGTCCGGCCAGTCGCCCCCGGCGACGGACTCGATGTCGTCGAGGCCGGTGGCCGGGAAACCGCTGAAGCCGCAGTTGCCGATCACCAGGCTGGTGCAGCCCTGCCCGATCTTGAACTCCAGGCCGGGATGACGGATCAGCGCGGCATCATCGTGCGTGTGCACGTCGATGAAACCGGGGCAGCAGACGAGTTCGCCGCGGGCATCAAGCTCGGTGGTCGACGGTCCCGCGGGCACCGGGCCAACTCCGGCCGACAGGATCCGGCCTGCTCCGATCGCGACGTCTCCGGCCGCGAGCGGGCCGCCCGACCCGTCGGCGATGAGCGCGTCGCGCACGACAATGTCGGCGAAGGCTGGCATTGGCTCATGATAGGACGGCAATGGGTCATAGGACAGCAATGGCAAAAGGGGGTGAAGCCGGTATCGAGGAGACTCCGCTGCAGCGAACCGCGCGGGTGCTCGGGATCGAAGCACGGAACTGCGAGGCGCTCGGCAGCCCGCTGTACGCGGGGCTGCTCCGCCACGCCGCCGACGACCTGCTGGCAGGCGGCCCGGTCGGGGACGTCCTGGCCGGCCACCTGGCCGACCCAGGCCGCAGCGCGCTGGCGCTGCGGATGCTCGGCGGCGTGCACGCGCTGGTCCTGACCGGCCGGGCCCCCGCTCTGGCCGATTTCTACCCCTCCGTCGGCGGCGCCGCGGACGCCGGCCACGGCGCAGCGCGCGCGTGGCCGGCGCTGCGCCAGGTACTCGAGGAGCACGCGCGGGAGATCCGCGGCTGGCTGACGAGCCCGCCGCAGACCAACGAGGTCGGCCGCGGCGCCGCGCTGGCCGGAGCGCTCTGTCACATCGCCGCCGACGCGGCACTCCCGGTGCGGCTGGTCGAGATCGGCGCCAGCGCCGGTCTCAACCTGCGGGCCGACCAGTTCTGGATCGGAGGACCCGGAGTCAGCTTCGGCGACGAGTCCTCGCCGGTGCGGATGCCGGCCGGCTGGCTGGGCCGGGCAGCCCCCGGCCAGCCGCGCGGAGGTGATCTCCCGTACCGGCGGTGACCTGACGCCGGTCGACCCGGTGAGCGCGGCCGGCCGGCTGCGGCTGACCGCGTACGTCTGGGCCGACCAGACCGAGCGGCTTGCCCGGCTGCGCGGAGCGCTGGAACTCGCCGCCAGGATCCCGGCGGTCCTGCGGGCAGAACCGGCTTCGGCGACGATCGCGGCGATCCGGCTCGAGCCGGGCACCTGGACGGTCTTGTGGCATTCGATCATGCATCAGTACCTGGACGCTGAGCAGGCACGCGAGCTAGCCGACGCGATCGCCGCACTCGGCTCGACGGCGACCGGATCGGCCAGGTTCGCGCACGTCACGCTCGAACCGGTCAACGCCACCCCGGCCACCCCGGTCGTCCTGGTGACCTGGCCGGGCGGGCAGCGGCGCCTGCTGGGAACCGCGCTGCCGCATGGCATCCCGGTCACCTGGGCGTAATGAGGCCCCTCCAGCTCATACCCGGAGGGGCCTGATCAAAGAATGCCCAACCAACGGCCAATCAGCCGGTAGCGACACGCGAACATCGAAGGCATAGCTGGTTACCAGCAGGTTTATGGCGTGCCCTGATGGCGTCCGGCCCACTGGTAGCGGCGCGACCCGCGGCCGAGAATCCGGTCGACGGCGGAGCCGACATCGCCCTCCTCGGCGAACATGCGGCGGATGACGTAGATCAGCGTCGGCACGGCCCAGAAATCGCCGCACACCCACAAGATCGCGGCACCGATCTGCTGGTCGGCCAGTGGCGGCATCGTCACGCCGGGAAGATGCGCGTAGACCGGATACCAGGACACGGAGCTGAAGAACGTCATCGACATCGCCAGGATCCACATCTGCGCGTTGGTCGCGATCAGCGCCACCGCCTGCCCGAACCTGGACATCCTGATCAGGAACGGTGCCGACGGAATGAACTGGAGCCAGAACAGCACGCCCGCCGCGAAGAAGCTGCCGTGCATCAGCCAGATGTGCACGGCCTGATTGCGCGTCCCGACGTCGAACGGGCCGGGCAGGTGCCAGAAGATCATCGTGACGTTGAACGCGATCACCGCGACCCACGGCCTCAGCAGGAACCCGCCGACCGCGCGGACCGGGCGAGACCAGCCTCCGATCATGACCTGCCTGGTCGCATCCCGGCCCAGCCTTCCCGGCAGGCCGTCGAGCAGGGGCTGCCACGGCGCGCCGGCCACGATCAGCACGGGCGCGGCGAACATCAGCAGCAGGTGCTGGATCATGTGCACGAAGAAGTAGCGGTCTGACCAGTAGTCGATCGGCGACCCGACCGCGAGCAGCAGGACGACCAGGCCGGAGTAGAACCACACCGACCTGAGCCGGCGCTGCCTGGTCCGCTCGGGACGCGACTTGCGGGCCAGCCTGGCCAGCCCGATCTCATGCCAGCCCACGAGGATCAGCGCGATGATCGCGAACGGGTCGAACGACCAGTTGTCGGCCAGATAGTGCATCGTTCCTCGCTCAGGCTCAGCCGTACAGGGTCGGCGGCGCGGACGCCGGGGAGAGCGCCTTGATGGCCGGCTCCAGGGCGGCGTACACGACGCTGCGCTGCGCGTCGAGCTTGCTCCGGTCCACGCGCAGGGCGGCTAGGTCGCCGGCCTCGGCTGCGGTCCCGTGGTCCGCGAGCGCGGCCGCGACATCGGCGGGCACCCGCTCGGCGTTCGGGGCGGCCCAGTCGATCAGCGCGGTGATCGCGGCCTGCAGGTGATAGCTGGCGAGCGACTCGGGCGCCTGGGCGGTGGTGAGATCGGCGAGCAGTTCGTTGTTGGCGGGCGAGCAGTTCGCCGCCGCCGTGTTCGCCACGGTGGTCGCCGTCGCGACGTCGCCGCTGGCCCCGCTGTCGATCTGGCGCAGCACGAACAGCGATTCCCGCACTCCGCCCGAGCACGACTCGACGTCGGCGTTCAACTGGTGCAGGAGGCTACGCAGGTCGACCGCCCGCTGCCCGGCCGTGGGCCGGTGCGACAGCCCTACGGCCACCGCGATCGCCAGCAGCACGGCTCCCGCCGCGATGGCCCAGCGGGGCGCGCGGCGGGCAGGCCAGCCGCTCGTGCGGATCGGCACGTAGGGCGGATCGGTCTTGGCCACCTGCATCTAGCTCGCTCCGTTCTGCTGAGGCAGCATCTGCCTGCGCACTCTCAGGACGATCTGCCTGCACACTCTGAGGACCCTCACGCGAGCCGATAGCCCTCGCCGCGCACCGTCTCGATCAGGGCGAACCCGAGCTTCGCCCGGAGCCTCCTGATGCACACGTCGACAATGTTCGAGCCCGGGTCGAAATCGATCCCCCAGACCGACGCGAGCAGTTCGCTCTTGGTCACCGAGTCCCCGCCGTGTTCCATCAGCGCCCGCAGGCACAGGAACTCGAGCCTGGTCAGCGCCACCGGCCCGGCGCCGCTGTCGGCGACCAGCCGGCCGGCATCCAGGGCCAGCCCGCCGACCTGCATCACCTCGCTGTGCAGGGCGTTCTCGCGCAGCCTGGCGCGGACCCGCGCGGTGAGCTCGGCCAGGGAGAACGGCTTGGTCAGGTAGTCCCTGGCGCCGAGGTCCAGGCACTCCACCTTCGTTCCCGGGTCGGAGTTGCAGGACAGGATCAGCACCGCCTGGGTCGGATGGGCGTGCAGGATCTTGGCCAGGACGGCACGGCCGTCCATGTCAGGCATGATCAGGTCGAGTATCACCAGGTCATATCCGCCCGCGGCGCCCGATCGCGCGCCATCGGCCGCGTCGCCCGCCACATCGACCCGGTAGCCCGCATGCTCAAGCGCCCGGCCGACGAATCCGTTGATCTGCGGCTCGTCGTCGATCAGCAAGATCCGCGGTGATGCCGTGTCGGGCCAGCCAGGGCTGGCCGAGGCCGGCCCGGCCGACCTGAAGCCTGCCGTCCTCGAGCCCTCACGTGCCGCGGTCATCGCGTCATCGGTCATTCCTCTACCGGCTCCGGGGCCAGGCTGCGCGGCAGCGGGCCAGTTCATTGCCCCTGTGCGCCAAACGGGTTCTCGGCAAGTGGTCTACTCCTGCCGTTACCTCAAGTCAAGACTAAAGAACCTCAAAGGCCGCATAACGCACTCGCTCGGAGTACCCCCGGACCTCGATCCAGTAGCCGTCCGGCCACCGCAAACCCCCTACCCGTCACGTTACCGAGGCGCCCGCCTGCTGGGATGCACCTCCGGCAAGTAGCCGCGCCCGGCCTGCGAACGGGTGATGCGGATGATGACAGTTTCGTCATCCGAGGCGTTAGCTATTGCGACGAGTTTCCGCCGCGCAGCACTATCGGTGCAGTCGTTTGCTTTCCGGTGCCGACTGGGCTCATCCCAAGCGCCGGACCGAGTCGTGCGCGCTAAGCGCCGCGAAGAAGCGAGGTGGTGACTGATGTCCCTGCCGGTCCGCGTAGGAACCTTGCTCGTGGCGTTCCTCGCCGTGGTCGGTGGCGCGATCTTCGTCGTCATCCATTTTTTCCTGGCCGGGCCGACGGTCATCGACTACACCGCGGGAGCGGGGTCGGGACCAGGGACTCAGGTCAACGTCGTTCTGCAGGAAGATCCGCAGAACACCGTCAGCACCAAGCCTGACTGGGTCTCCTACTTCATCCAGGACCCGAAGACCAAGCAGTGGGTGCACACGACGCTGTTCAAGGTCCCGGCCGGGGCGACGGTGAACGTGACCGTCCTCGGCTATGACGGGTGCACCCCGCTGCGAAACCCGTTCTGGGGGAAGGTCACCGGCACGATCGGCGGCACCGTGAACATCGACGGGAAGACCGTCAAGGCGCTGGATTCGTGGCGGACCTGCTCGGTCGGGCACACCTTCTCTATCCCCGGCATCGGCCTTAACGTGCCGATGGGCTCGCCGACGACCATTGCCGAGAACAACGCCCTCTGTACTCAGTCGCCGTGCACCTCGGGGCCGAAGGCGACGATGAAGTTCAGCTTCCACGCGCCCACCACGCCGGGCGCGTACTTCTGGCAGTGCCGGGTCCCGTGCGGCGGTGGCTTCATCACCGGCTTCGGCGGCCCGATGCAGGCGATCGGCTTCATGACCGGACAGATGGAGGTGGCGTCCTGATGGCCGCCGACACCCCGGCGGCGGGACCCGCCGCATCCCCCAGCGGCCCGAACCACGGCATGCGGCTCTTCCTGGGCTGGATCGTGCTCGCCGCCGTGGCCGACCTGCTGATCGGGTTCCTGCTCGCCCCGCACATGCCGCCGGGCAGCATGTCGTCGTCCGCGCACGACGAGCGGGCCGCCATCAACACGATGGCGCTGCTGTCGGCGCCGGTCGTGGTCTTCGTGCTGCTGTACTTCGGCTACGCGGTGACCGTCTGGCGGCACCGGGACGGCGACGATGATGATGGCCCGCCGATCTACGGTCACGCCAGGATCCAGACCACCTGGATCGTCGGCACGTCGGTAATCGTCCTCGCACTCGCCGTCTTCGGCACGGTCGAACTGATCGACTCCCACGGCGCGGGGGCCGGCGAGGGCCCGTCCGCGATCTGGCATCCGCCGGGCACCGTGTCGCTCACCTCGTGGACACCGGGCGCCCCGCTTGAGGTACAGGTGATCGGCCAGCAGTGGCGGTTCACCTACCGGTATCCGCAGTTCGGCGGGTTCGAGACGACCAAGCTGGTGCTACCCGAGAATCAGTGGGTCCAGTTCAACGTGACGTCGCTCGACGTCATCCACAGCTTCTGGGCCTACCAGCTCGGCGTGAAGGCGGACGCCAACCCGAACGTGAACAACATCGCCTACACCAAGCCCACCCAGCTCGGCCAGTTCACCGTGCGCTGCGCCGAGCTGTGCGGGCTGTGGCACGGCGCGATGTTCGACTACGGCAAGGTCATGACGGTCGCGCAGTTCCAGTCCTGGGCATCGGCTACCAAGGCGTTCATGGCCGACGTCACCAGGCTGCTGCCCGCGTACGCCACGACCTACGATCCGACCGTCATCCCCGCGTTCCGCAGCGGCCCCGTCATGGTGAAGCTCGGGCTCACGTCGGCGGGCGGCGGCTTCTACCCGCCGCAGGATCCGGTGCAGCCATGACCAGCCTGGCCAGGGCAGTGTGCGTCTCAGCGTCCGTTGAAGTGATGAGGTGACTTGATGGCCATCGAGACAGAGCCAGGCACGAGCGGGAGGACCGGCGGCGGCGAGCCCGCAGCGCATCGGGCAGCCCGGCCGTGGTGGATGCGCCCGGCGATCCACACCGCGATCGTCGGTGCCATAGCCGGGTACTTGTTCGGCCACTGGCTAGGCAACCTGATCACGTCGGGATACCCGCAGGCCGGTGTTGGCGGCGGTTCGTCGGACACCAACGACACCCCCGTCGTGCTCGGCTACCTGTTCCTGGTGATCGGGTGGCTGATCGGGCTGGGCTTCTTCAACGACCTGGTCAACCAGATGCGGGGCAAGCGGCTCCTCGACCACCAGTTGCGCGGCACCGCCGACACCGGCCTGGCCAGGTACTTCAGGTTCACCCAGGACCACAAGGTGGTGGGGATTCAGTACCTGGTCGGCATGGTGATCTACTTCTGCACCGCCGGGCTGTTCGCGATGGCGATCAGGACCGAACTGCTCTCGCCGGTGCATCACGTCTTCAGCTCGAGCGTGTACGTCGAGATCGTCGGCGAGCACGGCACGATGATGATGATGCTGATGACCTCGGTCATCCTGGGGCCGTTCGGCAACTACCTGATCCCGCTGATGATCGGGTCCAAGCGAGTCGCGTTCCCGCGGGTCGAGGCGCTGTCGTTCTGGCTCACCCCGGTGGCGTTCCTGATCCTGCTGTCCGCGATCCTGCTCGGCGGGTTCCACATGGGCTGGACGGGGTACCCGTCGCTGTCGGTGCAGGACGGGATCGGCGCCGATGCCTACGCCTTCGCGTTCGGCCTGATGGGCATCTCGATCATCCTGGTCGGCTTCAACCTCCTAGTCACGGTCATCTGCTACCGGGCCCCCGGCATGCGCTGGGGTCGGCTGCCCATGTTCGTCTGGGGCATCCTGGGCACTGCCGTCATGATGACCCTGGCCGGGCCGATCCTGGTCGGCGGCATGTACATGCTGCTCACCGACCGGACCGTGCAGACCGCGTTCTTCGCGCCGCGGCTGGGTGGCAGCACGTATCTGTACCAGGACCTCTTCTGGTTCTTCGGGCACCCCGAGGTCTACATCCTCGCGCTGCCGGGCTTCGGCATCGTGCTCGAACTGCTGCCGGTCTTCTGCCGCAAGCCGCTGTTCGCCTACAAGATCGCGGCGGCCGGCATCATCGGCGTGACGCTGCTCAGCTTCTTCGTCTGGCAGCACCACCTGTTCAACAGCGGCATCAATCCCGACATGCGGCCGCTGTTCATGTTGACCACCGAGCTGATCTCGATTCCGACGGGGTTCATCTTCCTGGTCGGGATGGGAACGCTATGGAAGGCGAAGATCAGGTTCACCGTGCCGATGCTGTTCTGCCTGGCGTTCTTCTTTAACTTCCTGATCGGCGGCATCTCGGGCGTCTTCGTCTCTGACGTACCGGCGGACACCACCGAGCACGGCAGTTTCTTCGTGATGGCCCACTTCCACTACACGATCATGGGCGGCCTCATCTTCGCCTTCATGGCCGGCTGTTACTACTGGCTGCCGAAGATGCTGGGCATCAAGCTGAACGAGAAGCTCGGCAAGTGGCACTTCTGGCTCATGTTCATCGCGTTCAACTCCACCTTCCTGCCGCTGTTCGCGGTCGGGCTGGCGGGCCAGCCGCGGCGGGTGTTCGAGTACGCACACAAGCTGCAGACGCTGAACGACTGGGTCTCGATCTCCTCGTTCTTCCTGGGCCTGTCGATCCTGATCTTCGTGGTCAACTTCGTCTGGTCGACCGTGGTGACCAGGGAGCCCGAGGTCGGCAACCCGTGGCGATCGCGCGGGCTGGAGTGGCAGACCTCCTCACCGCCGCCACCGGACAACTTCGCCGCGGTCCCCGTGGTGCTGTCCGGCCCCTATGACTATGGCGTCAAGGACGGTCCGCCGGTCGCGGACATGGAGCCGCCGGTCGGCGTGCTGACCGCAACGTTTGCCGGAACCGACGCCGCACGAGCGGAGGCATAGACCAATGGCTGAGACAGCCGGCGCCGCGGGCCTGAGCAGGGCGCAGGAGGAGGCGGCGTTCTACCACGAGGCGGCGCTGAACACGGCCTGGACCGGCGTCCGGCTGCTGATCGGCGTCGTAACGTCAGGGCTCGGCGCGTTCGTGTTCGCCTTCTTCTACCTGCGTTCGGTCAATAACTACGGCCTGTGGTATCCGGCGGGCTTCCACGGGCCGCAGGGGTGGGAAGGCGCCGTGATCGTGCTCGCGATCGTCGCGAGCGCGGCCGCCCAGTCGCTCGGCCTGCGGCAACTCAAGGTCGGCAAGAAGGGCGGCTGGCTGGGCCTGGCCGCGCTCGCGCTCGGGCTCGGCGTGGTCGCCGCAGTATTCGAGATCCTGCAGTTGGCAACGTTGCCGTTCCAGCCGGGCGACAACGCGTACGCCAGCGTCTTCGTGGGCGCGTCCGCGGTGTTCACGGTGCTGGTGGTGTCGACCATCATCTGGCTGGAGATCCTGGTGATGAGCGGCAGGCAGATTCCCGCGATGTCGTTCGTCGAGCAGCCGCCGACGTTCGCCGACGCGGCCCTGGTGCAGCGGTTCCAGGCCTCGCAGAGCGCGTTCACGCTGTTCTGGAACTTCCTCGCGCTGGCTGCGGCGGTCTTGTGGGTGCTGTTCTACCTCGTGCACTGATGGCAGTGTGAAGACAAGGCCAGGTCCGGCGAGCGGCCGGGCCGGCGATCGAGTCCCGTGGCTTGCGGCAGGAGGCAGCAGTGCAGGAAGCGCTACTTGCGGTGGTGCGTCCCGGTAACACCCCGCATGGGTACAATCTGACTTTCGCGTTCCCGATGCTCATGTTCATCATCATCGCCGGGGCCCTGTACCTGCGGTTCCGAGGACCGCATAACGTGCCAGGGCACGTCGCGATGACGTCGAGCAACTGGGCAAGACGCGGGTACCGGTACCGTGAACGTCGGCGAGTCCGATGCGCACGCGTCGGCCGCGCCCGAGGAAGCGGCAGCGCCGGCGACGGCGACGGCGGAACCCGGGCAGGCGCAGCCTGCCGACGAAGGCACGGAGGACGGCGAGTGACCCAGGCGGCGAGCGCGCTCCCCGACGCGGTAGCGGCCCAGGCCGTATCAGCGGGAAGCGGCTTGCCGCGAATCGGGCGCCGCCCGGTCGGGCTGATCGCGCGATCGCTGTTCGCGCTGACCAAGCCGAGGATCATCGAGCTGTTGCTGGTAACCACGCTGCCGACCATGCTGCTGGCCAGGCGCGGTCTGCCGTCGATCGCGCTGATCGCCGTGACGCTCCTCGGCGGGGCGCTGGCGGCGGGGAGCGCGAACACGATCAACTGCTACATCGACCGCGACATCGACGCGGTCATGCGGCGCACCTCCCGCAGGCCGCTCGTCGCCAGGGGCGGTGGTGATGCGGCGATCAGGCCGGCCGAGGCGCTGGTCTTCGGGATCGTGCTCGGCATCGCCTCGACGATCCTGCTCGGCCTGCTGGCCAACTGGCTGTCGGCGGCGCTCGCCGATGCCGCGCTGTTGTTCTACGTCTTCGTCTACACGCTCGGGCTGAAGCGCCGCACGGCGTCGAACATCGTGATCGGCGGCGCCGCGGGCTGCTTTCCCGTGCTCGTGGGCTGGGCCGCCGTAACCGACAAGGTCGCCTGGCCGGCGATCGTGCTGTTCGGCGTCATCTTCTTCTGGACCCCGCCGCATTTCTGGGCGCTGGCGATGAAATTCAAGGACGACTACGCGGCCGCGAGCGTGCCGATGCTGCCCGTGGTCGCCACCCCGCAGGTCGTCGCCCGCAAGATCGTGATCTACAGCTGGATCATGGTGGCGACGACGCTGGCGCTGGTGCCGTACGCAGGCTGGATCTATGCCTGCTGCGCGATCGGGCTCGGCGCGTGGTTCCTGGCCGAGGCGCACCGGATGCGCGGCCGGATCGCCGGCGGTGTCGCAGCGGCGCCGATGCGGCTGTTCCATCTGT
The DNA here is from genome assembly GCA_963720595.1 of uncultured Actinomycetota bacterium. GTDB lineage: Bacteria > Actinomycetota > Actinomycetes > Streptosporangiales > Streptosporangiaceae > Chersky-822. Next base: position 441,048 of record CAVRFY010000004.1, read on the forward strand.
CGATCGGGTATCTGACGTTGCTGTTCCTGGCGGTGGCGGTGACGGCTGTGTTGCCGTGGGGGATGTTCTAAGACCTTCCGGGCGTGCGGCCTGGGCATGACAGATGGTCCGGGCCTGTGCTGAACGCACCGGCCCGGACTACTGTCTACCCAGGCTCGCTGGTCAGCGGCGGAAGGAGAAGCAGAGCTTCCGGTCGCGGTCAGCAGCAGGAGCTGGCGGCCTGCCCAGAGCGGCGTGGCGGCCAGTGGGGGGTGGCCAGGCGGGACGGGAGCGCTGTGCCAGCGCGCGGTGGCGGATCGTAAGCGCCATGTCGGCTTCTCAGTCTGGCCGGATGCGCCGGGCCGGTGACCTCCGGGAACGAGATCTGACGGCGATGATGGCGCGGCCGGTCCAGATGAACGCTGGTTCGGCCTCGGCCGAGCGGGCCAGGCGGTGATCGTTGGACGGCCAGCGTCGCCGGCGTCGGCGAAGTAGCCGGGGCGCGGAGCCAGCGGCGGCGGGCTGCATCGCCGGCCACACCAGATGCCGCTGGGCGGGAGCAGGATTGCGCTGCCGGTGAAGACCGGAGAGGCGACAGTCTCGTTCCTGCGGCCAGGGCCCGGTGACGTTGGCGCCAGGCCCGGCGGCCGAGGGCGAGACGTCGACCCCGGCGACGGTCGCTGGCCTGTGCTTGAACGTTCCTGACCCGATCCCAGAACGACCACAGGATCAGCCGGTCGCGGTGTGCCGACCATGGTGACGTACCTGGCGGGTGCCTGGGCGGCAGCGTCGGGCTGATCAGGTGCCAGCGGCGGGTGGCGGGGTGATAGGCGGCGGTTGTGACGCGGCCGCGGACTGCATGCCGGCGACGACGATGGCGCGGCCGGTCCAGGCGGCGGCGATCGGCCCGCCGAGCAACGCGGACGGGCATGGTGGCGGTGATCGCCACTGGTTGCGCGGCCGGGTCGTAGAGCCCGGCGCCGGAGCGCCGGCCTCACGCCGAGGCTGGTCTGCGGCGGGATCTTGCCGTTGGTGACGAACAGCTGCCGGCCAGTCCAGACGGTCGATCGCCAGTCCGGTCGCCGAGCCGATCGGGTGGGTACCGGCGCGATCGCGTGCCAGCTCCGGTCGCCGGCGTGAAGGCGGCGCCTTCAGTCTCGGGCTACCGCGGCTGAGGCCGCCGAGTTCGATCAGGTCCGGCCGGTCCAGGCGAGGATGGGCCGGGAGACGCGCCGAGCGGGGAGGGCGGCAGGGTCGACCAGCGAAAGCGGGATAAGCTGGGCGGCGGTCGGGCCGGGGTTGCTGGCGGGCCGGCGTGGCGGGAGGGCCAGGGATCTGCGGCCGCGACGGCGGGTGGCCGAGCGAGCGGATGACTGGTGGCAGAGTGAACGCCGCGGCGGTGACGGCGGCGGCCGTCAGGACCGACCCGGCGGCTCGGGCGCGGCGTCGGCGGCGGCCGCGGCGCGAGCAGGGGCGCGACCGGGGGCTGGACGTCGTCGGGAAGTTCGGCCGCGAGCGTCAGCAGCGAGCGGACCTGCTCGTCATCGGTCATGGCGTCCTCCTTCGCGGTCGAGCAACCCGGCCTGGCGCAGCGCGGCGAGCCCTCGGGCGGCCCGGCTCTTGACGGTGCCGGGAGCGATCCCGAGCAGCCGCGCCGTCTCCGCCTCGCTCTGGTCGTCGAGGTAACGGAGCACGAGCACGGCGCGCTGGCCGGTCGGCAGCGCGGCGAGCGCCCGCCGTACGTCGAGTACGAGGTCGCCCTGTCCGGCGTCGGCCGCCCCGGCGGCGTCCGGGAACCTGCCGACGGCGATCTCCCCGCTCCAGCGCCGCCGCCCTGCCCGCAGCGCGAGCCGCACCAGCGTCCGCCGCGCGTAGGCCTCCGCGTTCGCCGGGTCCCGCAGCCGCCCCCAGGCCAGGTAGGTCCTGATCAGCGCGGACTGGGCCAGGTCCTCGGCGTGCCCGCGGTCGCCGGCCAGCAGCAGGCCGGTCCGCACGAGCGCGCGGTAGCGCGCCGCGACGAACGCGGCGAACTCGTCGTCCCTGGCCAACGCGCGCTCCCTTCCTGCCTTAAAGAGGCCCCAGCCCCAGCCCACGGTTCCCCTGGCACAACAACTGCGGCCCGTTGATGTCGCTATCACAGCAGCAAGGGGCTGCAGTTGCGATGCCAAGCGCGGACCGGGCCGCTGTCAGATCTCGTCCCTAACGTGATGCCATGAGGCCAGAGAAGTTACTCAGCCGGCTATTGGCTGGCGCTGTTCGGAATGTGGACCTCGATGATCTGATCAGGTTGCTTCAGGCGGTTGGCTTCACTGAGGTCGGGGTCGCGGCAGTCACCGAGTCTTTTCGCGCAAGGGAGTGCTGGAGATCCTGACCTTGCAGCAGGTCCATGCCGCGGGGTCGACGCGGGTTCGCCGACAGTGAAGCGTGCGCTCCCGCAGGTCCGCGGCGGTGCATGATCGATTAGATGCGTTTGCCACGGGGTGCACTGGAGAGCCGGAACTTCCGGTTGCTGCTGGCGTGCGACGTCATCTCGGGCACAGGCAACGCGGTGGCGTTCGTCGCGATCCCGTTCGCCGTGCTCGCGATCGGCGGCTCGGCCAGCGACGTGGGGTACGTCGCTACGGCGTCGCTGATCCCGATGATCGTGTTCCTGGCGGCCGGCGGGGTGGCGGGGGACCGGTTGCCGCGGCACAAGGTGATGATGGCGGCGAACAGCCTGCAAGCCGTCGCGCAGGGCGTAGCGGCGATCCTCGTCCTGACCGGTTACGCGCAGGTGTGGCAGCTGGTGGTGCTCGCGGCGCTGCGCGGAACCGGCCTCGGCTTTTACTATCCCGCCGCGCAGGGGCTGCTGCCGCAGACCGTGCCCGAGAAGGACCGCGCGCAAGCTAATGCCATCTCCCGGACCGGCAGGAACAGCGCCGGGATCGGCGGCGCGGCGCTGGGCGGGATCCTGGTCGCCGCGGCCGGGCCCGGGTGGGGCCTCGCGGTCGACGGCGCGAGCTTCGCGATCGCCGCCGCGCTGCGGGCGGGCATGCGGTTCCCCAAGATGCCGGCGGCGGTGCGCGAGAGCCCGCTGCACCAGCTAAGGGAGGGCTGGCGGGAGTTCATCGCCCGGCGCTGGCTGTGGTCCATCGTGGCCGAGTTCACGATCATGTCGGCGGTCATCGCGGGCACGATCGACGTGCTGGGGCCGGTCGTGGCCGACGCGCGGCTCGGCGGCGCCGGGAGCTGGGGCCTGATCCTGGCCGGGTACGGCGCCGGCGCCATCCTGGGCGGGTTCGTCATGTTCCGCTTCAGGCCGCGGCGGATGCTGCTGGTGGCCAGCATCTCGGCGGGGGTGTTCGCCGTGCTGCTGTTCGCGCTCGCGGTGCCGCTGACCGTCCCGCTGATCACTGCGGCCGCGGTGCTCGTCGGGGTCACCTCGGAGATCTTCGTGGTCAACTGGTTCACCGCGATGCAGCAGGAGATCCCGGCCGACCTGCTCTCCCGGCTGTCCGCGTTCGACGCGATGGGCAGCTTCGCGCTCGCGCCAGTCGGCGTCGCGGCGGCGGGTCCGCTGGCGGCGGCATTCGGCATCTCGACCGTGCTCGTGCTCGGCGGCTTCGTGATCATCGCGCTGACTTTTGCCGTCCTGCTCGTGCCCGAGGTCAGGCAACTGCGCCGCCGGCCGGTCTCGGTCGAGCCGCCGGTTCAGGTCACCACTGGGTGAACCGGCCGCCACCGGGCACCGCCGTCGGTGGTGTGCCAGATCGCCGGCCGGTAGTTGCCTGCCGGGTCATCGCCGAGCACTAGGCCGTCGGCCCGACCGAAGAAGATGATCGCGAATGTCCCGCCGCCGCTGTCGCCGACTAGCGGCTTGACCAGCTTCCAGTGCGCGCCGCCGTCGCGACTGGCCAGCAGCGCGCTCCGGCCGCCGCCGAGGAAGACGTGATGCCCGGTCGGCGCGGCGAGCTCGCCCAGGTAGCCGCTGGAGAGCGGCGGGCAGGTCATTGGCTGGCGCGGGCAGGATGAGTGCAGGGACCAGGACCGGCCGCCGTCGGCCGAGCGGGCCACTGACTTCTCCTGGTTGCCGGCGCCTGGCTGGCCCGCGCAGGCGACGACCAGGGAGCCGTCCGGCGCGAGCGCCGCGGCTGCGGCGAGCGCGTCGAACCCGCACGGGGCCGACCGGCGTGACCAAGACGCTCCGTTGTTGCGGGTGAACCAAATCGGCACCCGGTTCGGCCGACCGCGCCCGTTGGGGCGCGGCGGCGCCAGCACGAACACCGAGCGGCGGCCGGCGCGCAGCAGCCATGATTGGCCGGAGCCGCCGACATCGACCGCGCGGAATACCCTGTCGGCCAGTTGCGTCGGCCTCCACGACCGGCCGCCGTCGGCGGACCGCAGCACGCTCAGCGCGCAGCGGGCAGCCGGGCCGCGGAACGGCCCGCACCGCGCGGTCGCCAGCAAGGCCGACCTCCCGGCGGCGCTAACCGCGACCACGTGCCGGCCGTCCGAGCCGGGCAGGCGGGGCTCGGCCCAGGTCGTGCCAGAGTCGTGGCTGACGAGCAGCCGCGGCCCGTACAAGAACACGTCGCCGGCCGAGTCTGCGGCCAGCGAGACGGCCGGACTGCTGTGATCACACGGCCAGGAGATCACCGGGGTCAGCGACGTGAAGTGCGCGCCGCCGTCGGCGGTCCTGGCCACCTGGTCCTGGCAGCGGGATCCCGGATTGCGCAGGAACAGGCCATAGCCGTGCTGCGGACCGTCGAACGCGATCGCGCTGAGCCGGCCAGGCGCCAGGTTGGCGTCGGACGGGGCGGCGGCGGCGCTCGCGCCCGACGTGGCAGATCCAACGGGAACTGGCCCGGACGCCGATCCGCAGCCGGCGCCGAGCAGCGCGGCCGTCAGGGCGACCGCGACGCGGGCTCGCGGTCCCGGCAGGTACACCCTCATGTCCCCTCAGACGCCGCTCGCGCCGCCGAGGTTGGGCCTCACCGCTCGCGCCGCTGAGGTTGGGCCTCACCGTTCCTCGCGCAGCGCGAACCGTGCCAGCAGCCCCTGCCGCCACTGTTCGGCCTGGCGCACCTGGTTGAACGTGAACACGTGCAGCCCGTCGACCAGCGAGGAGGGCGCGGCCAGCGCGGCGCCGACCCGGTCGAGCAGTCGCTCGGGCCGGTAGGCGCCAGGGGTCGACAGCCGCACCAGCGCCGAGGAGTGCCCGGCCGCGAACCTGGCCGAGTCGGCTACGCCGATCTTCGTCGCCATCTGGACCAGCCTGGCCCGGTCCACCGGGCCAGCGAGCCCGATCAGCAGCGGAAGCGTGATGCCGCGGCGCCGGATCCGCGCGATCCACTGCCGAAGCACCGCCGGGTCGAAGCACAGGTTGCTGACGATGTAGGTCGCGTGCCGGCGCTTGTCCCACATCGCCTGCACGGTGACGTCGTCCTCGATCTTGGGATGGCTCTGCGGATACCCGGTGATGCCGACCCGCGGGAACGGGTTGCCCAGCTCGGCCAGGCGCTCGAGCACGTCGAGCGCGCGGGAGAATTGCCCGGCCGGCGGATCGGCGTCGCCGGCGGGGACGAACACATCGTCGGTCCCGATCGCGGTCAGCCGCGCGACGATCTCGTCCAGATGGGTGCCGTCCCGCACCAGCCTGGCGGACAGATGCGGCACGACGCGGAAGCCGGCAGCGGTCAGCCGCTCGGTGAGCGCGAGCGTCGGCTCCAGCCCCTTCGTCGGCGACGCGGTGACCGTGATGACCACATCGCGCGGCACGACCTCGAGCACGGCCTCCTCGGCGCTTGGCGTCGGCAGCACCTCGTAGCGCGCCCTTTCCAGCAGCGGCGCGGCCTGGCGCAGGCCTGCCCGGGCAGGCGAATCCTGCCGGGGCTCACGCCGGCTCCTCCGCGGCCGGTTCCCCCGCGGCCCGCTCCCCGGCAGCCGGCTCCCCGGCGAGCAGCGACTCCAATTCGCGCTCCAGCCGGCCGGTGCCGACGTCGAGCACCGTCAGCGGCAGCCCGAACCTCGCCGCCACCGCCTCAGCCTCGGCCGCCAGTCCGGGCTCGGCCGACTGCGCGAGCCAGACCACGCGCCGGTAGTGCGCGAAGTAGTCCGGCCACAGCTCCGGGTAGCGGTCCAGGCCGAGTGGCTCGAGCACCGAGTGCCGGAAGCTGCGCACCAGGAAGTCCGTCAGCAGGTACGTCCCTGGCTCGGCCTCGAGCGCGGCTCGGATCCGGTCGGGACCGGCCAGCACGTCGTAACAGTGCAGCCCGGGCAGCCTGGCCAGGCCCAGCCGCTCGCACAGCCGGTCGAGCTCGCCGTAGGTCCCGCAATCGGCGTAGGCCAGAACCACCCGCAGCCCGGCGGCCTGAAGCTCGCGCGCGAGTCGCTCGGCGGCCGGCGTGATCTCGCGCGGCGCGTTGTGCAGCATCGCCGGCAGCGGATGGATCTGGACATCCCAGCCGCGCCGCCCGGCGATCTCCCGCAGGTGCCCGCCCAGCGCCCCGCACGCGATCACCGCGACCGGCCGGTCAGCATCAGCGCGCGGTCGGTTACTGCGGGAACTGCAGTTGCTCGACGAAGCTGTCATTGAAGTTGGCCCGGTCCGATAGCTCGACATACCTCACCTCCTCGAGCAACGCCAACGCCGCGGCCCGTTCCCTGACCGAGAGCAGCGCCATCTTCGCGCCCTCACCCGCAACATTCCCCGCGCTGACCACCCGCAGCACGGGCAGCTTCGGCACCAGCCCGAGCTTGATCGCGCTGCCCGGTGACAGGTAGCTGCCGAACGACCCGGCGAGCAGCACCTGCTGGATGTCGGCCGCGGCCAGCCCGGACTCCTCAAGCAGAACGTTCCAGCCCGATGCGATCGCCGCCTTGGCAAACTGCAGTTCACGGACGTCTCGTTGGGTCAAAAAAATGGAGTTCGCCACGTCGCCTGGCTCGCCGTGCCAGTGCAGCACGAAGACGCGCTCCTGCCCGAGCATCGTGAGCCTGGCCGCCAGGCCCGGCGCGACCCGCCCCGCGACGTCGTCGGGCACGAACCGGCCGGAATGATCGAGCAGGCCCGTCGCGATCAGGCTCGCGACGGCGTCCACCAGCCCCGAGCCGCAGAGTCCCTGCGGCGCCGAATCACCTATTACTTTCAACGAGACTCCGCCGCCGACTCCGGCCTCGCCAACCTGGTCGAGCAGCACGCCCTCGATCGCCCCGTCGGCCGCCCGCATCCCGCACCTGATCGCCGCACCCTCGAACGCAGGGCCCGCGGGCGCCGCCGTCGCGAGCAGCCAGTCCCGGCTGCCGAGCACGATCTCGCAGTTGGTGCCGATGTCGATGAAGAGGCGGGTCCTGGCATCCCTGTTCATGCCCGAGGCGAGCAGCCCGGCGGTGATGTCGCCGCCCACGTACGCGCCGAACGCCGGGAACACGACGGCGCGCGCCCTCGGATGCACGGCCAGCCCGAGGTCGGACGCGAGTACCTCGGGCAGCAGCCTGGCCGCCAAGATGAACGGCGCGACGCCCAGCGGCTCAGGATCGATGCCGAGAGCGAGGTGCGTCATCGTCGCGTTCCCGGCCAGCGCCACCTCGTACACGTCGAGCGGGTCGATGCCGCCGGCGTCGCAGACCTCGCCGGTCAGCTCGCTGAGCGACTCGTGCGCCAGCGTGCGCAGCCGGTCCAGGTTGCCTGGCTCCAGCATCACCGCGCTGATCCGGCTGATTACGTCCGCGCCGAACGGCTGCTGCTTGGAGAGCATGGAGCTGACCGCCAGCGGCGTTCCCGTGGACAGGTCGAGCAGCGTCGCGACCACGGTCGTGGTGCCGAGGTCGAACGCGATCCCGTACCGGCGGCCGGTCGTGTCGCCTGGCTGGACGTCGATCAGCACCTCGTCGACGACCACGGCGGTCACCTTGTAGTCGGCCGCGCGCAGCACCCGGCCGAGGGAGCGCAGCACGGGCAGGTCGACCCGTAGTTCCAGGTCATCGATCCCGTCGAGCACCCGCTCGATGTCGCTGCGCTGATCGGCCAGCGACGGCTCGGCCAGCTCCAGGTACCGCTTCTGCACCGCGGGCCGCAGGATCACCTGGCGGCCGACGCCGACGGTGGCGGCCTTCGGCCGGGTGGTCAGCGGCGGTACCTCGATCTCCAGGTCCCCGGTGGCCTCCGCCCGGCAGGCGAGCCGCCAGCCGTCCCGCAGTTCGTCCGGCGAGAATGCCCTGGCATCGATGCTGGACGCGGGCAAGGAGCCGCCGGCGATCCTGATCTTGCATTTCTTGCAGGTGCCGTGGCCGCCGCAGGTCGAGTCGATCGCGATCCCGTTCCAGCTCGCCGCGTCGAACACGGTGACGCCGGCCGGCACCCTGACCTTGTTGCCGCTGGTCAGAAAGACCAGGTCAACCCGGGGCGTCAGCCCCGACTCGGCCAGCTCGGCGGAGGTCATGGCACCGGTCAGATCGCGGCCGGAGCGACCGCGGCGGCCGCCGCGACCGCGGCCCGGTGGGCGGCGATCCAGGTCGCGCCCCACTCGTCGCGGTCGAGCAGCACGTCGCACGCGCGCGCAGCCTTGACCAGCTCGGGTGACCTGGCATCCATGATCGCGCTGGTCAGGCCGGCGGAACTGGCCATCGGCAGGAACGCTGCGACGAGCGCGGTCCGGTCCGGCATCCCGAACGAGACGTTGGACGCGCCAAGCGTGGTGTTCACGCCGAACTCGGCCCGCAGCAGCTCAAGCGTCTCCAGCGTCCTGACCACGACGGAGGTGTCGGCGCCGATCGGCATCGCGAGCGGGTCGATCAGCACATCCTGCACCGGGATGCCGTACCGGCCGGTGGCGGTATCGATGATCTTGCGTGCCAGCTCCAGCCGCCGCCGCGGGTCCTCGGGGATCTCCTCCTCGTCGTTGGGCAGCCCGATCACGGCCGCGCCGTGCCTGGCGACCAGCGGAAGTATCGCATCCAGCCGCTCGTCCTCCGCGGTCACCGAGTTCACCAGCGCCTTGCCCTCGTAGGCGGCAAGGCCGGCCTCGAGCACCTCGATGATCGAGGAGTCCAGGCAGAGCGGCAGGTCGGTGATCGACTGGATCAGCTTGACGGCCGCGACCATCAACTCAGCCTCGTCGGCCAGCGGCGCGCCCATGTTGACGTCGAGGACCATCGCGCCGCCGGCGATCTGCTGCGCCACGTCGATCTCGACCCGCGACAGGTCGCCGCGGCGAAGCTGGTCCTGGAAGATCTTGCGCCCGGTCGGGTTGATCCGCTCGCCGATCACGCAGAAGGCCGGCCGGCGCCGATCACGACCTCTTTGCTCGCCGAGCGGAGCACGGTGTCCATGGGAGATTCCGCCCCTGGCTCAGGCCGACAGTGCCGCTGCGCGACGCCCGGCGATCAGTTGCTTCGCCTTGACCACGGCGGCCGAGGCGTCGGCGGCGTAGCCGTCGGCACCGACCACGTCCGCGTACTCCTGGGTCACCGGCGCGCCGCCAACCATGACGGCCACCTTGTCCCGCAGGCCGGCCTTGGTCAGCGCGTTGATGTTCGCCTTGAACATCGGCATCGTGGTGGTCAGGAACGCCGAGAAGCCGACGATGTCGGGCTGGTGCTCGACGACCGCCGCGACGAACTTCTCCGGCGCCACCTGCACGCCCAGGTCGATGACGTGGAACCCGGCCCCCTCGAACATGATGTTCACCAGGTTCTTGCCGATGTCGTGCACGTCGCCCTTGACCGTGCCCATCACGACCGTGCCGATCGACGCCGCGCCGGTCTCGGCGAGCAGCGGCCTGAGCACCTCGAGCGCGCCCGCCATCGCCTTGCCCGCGATCAGCATCTCGGGCACGAAGAAGTCGCCGCGCTCGAACCTGGCGCCGACCTCCTCGAGCGAGGGGATTAGCGCCTCGTACAGCAGGGTCTCCGGGCCCATTCCCACGGCGAGCCCGGTATTGGTGAGCTCGAGCACGGCGGGCGCGTTCCCGACCAGGGTCTTGTCGTACAGCTCACGGAGCAGCTCGTCGTTCGTCATGCTCGGTACCTTCTTGGGCTCTGGCTGGGCTGTGGCTGGCTGGGCTGTGGCTGGCTGTGCTGGCTCTGGCTGGGAGCGGGTCGGGTCATGCGGCGGTCGTGGCGCGGCCGCGGCCGCCGCCGGGCGCGACGGCGGCCGGGCCGCCGAGCGTCGCGGACATGGCGCGGGCGGATGCCACGCACCTGGCGGCGGTGCCGGGAACAAGGTCCGCGGTCAGCCGGGAGGCCGGCGCGGAGACCGAGATGGCGGCGATGGCCGCGTTCCCGCCCGCGAACACGGGGGCGGCGACGGCCACCAGGCCGGGCTCGAGTTCCTCGTGGGTCACCGCGTAACCGCGCTCGCGTACCGTCGCGAGTTCAGCGTCGAGCGCGGTGCGGGTGGTGATCGTGTGGGCCGTCCTTGCCTCGTATGGCTCGGCCGGCATGGCCGCCGCGCCGAAGGCCAGCAGCACCTTGCCGAGAGCCGAGCAGTGCAGCGGCACGGAAAGGCCGACCCAGTTGGTGCCGCCGATCAGGTACCTGCTGTTCACCTGGGCGATCTGCTCGACCATCATGTCGCCGGACTGGCCCAAAGCCTGTCCGGCGGCATCGCCCGCGCCGCCCCCGCCCGCGCGGGCGATGCCGCCAGGCTGGCCCCCGTCAGCACCGCCATGTGCCCGCGGGGAGGACCCCCTGGATCCCCCCGCGGCAACGGCGATGCCGAGATTGATTGTCTCGGCGGTCTGCTCGCCGAGCTGGGTCAGGAACGGCTGTGCGACCGCGACCAGGTGCGTGCCTGCCGTTCCCCGCCAGGCGTAGCTGACAAACAGCTCGCCTGGCCAGAACCGGCCGTCGCCGTCACGCCTGACCAGCTGATGCCGCTCAAGCGCCATCAGCAGCCGTGACGTCGTGGACTTGGCCAGACCGCAGGCAGCGGTCAGCTCGGTGAAGCTGACTGGCTCGCCGCCATGCACGACCTGGGCCAGCAGCGTCGCCGCCCGGTCGATGGCCTGAGTCCCGTTTGGGCTGCTCACGGAGGTATCCGTCCGGTCCTTCCCAGAGAAGTTCCACATTCCGGAACCGAGTTCTACTATGTGATCCTAGATTTCCGCTCCAGAACGGTCAAGACTGTCCGTTGTACCGCCGCAACGCCGTGACCGTTCGTCGCACAGCCAGCCCGCACGTCCGCACCTGAAACCGAGGTGGCCCATGTTCCGCAACCGGATGCCGCGTTACGAGATCCTGTCCCAGGACGCGGTCGCCGTCCTCGACAAGGGCTGGCGGCGGATCGTGAGCGAGATCGGCATCGAGTTCGCCAAGCCGGAGGCGGTCGAACTGTTCCGCCAAGCCGGCCAGTCGGTTGACGGCGAGGTCGTGAAGCTGGACCCCGACTTCGTGATGGAGCAGGTCGCCAAGGCGCCGGCGGAGTTCGACGTCCAGGCCAGGAACCCGGCCAACAATGTGCACATCGGCGGGGACAATATGGCCTTCGGCGCCGTCTACGGGCCGCCGTTCGTGCGGGAGGGCGAGGTCCGCAGGGACGCCTCGCTCGACGACTTCCGCAAGCTCGCGATGCTGTCCCAGTCGTTCGCCGAACTCGACTCGGCCGGCGGCGTGATCTGCGAGCCCAACGATGCGCCGCTCGACTCCCGGCACCTGGACATGATCTACACGCTGCAGACCCTGACCGACAAGATCTACATGGGCAACGTCGTCTCGGGGCCGAACGCCGTCGACACGATCAAGATGACCGAGATCCTCTTCGGCGGAGCCGGGGGCAAAGGCAGGGCGGCGATCGAGGCCACGCCCGCGACGATCTCGCTGATCAACTGCAACTCGCCGCTCCGCTGGGACGACCGGATGCTCGACGCCCAGTTCGAGTACTGCGCGGCGAACCAGCCGGTCGTGCTGACCCCGTTCCTGCTAATGGGCGCGATGTCGCCGGTGGCGATCCCCGCGGCGCTCGCCCAGCAGCTCGCCGAGGCGCTGTCCGGGATCGCGCTCGCCCAGCTGATCAGGCCAGGCTGCCCGGTGATCTTCGGATCGTTCCTGTCCAACATCGACATGCAGTCGGGCTCGCCCAGCTTCGGCACGCCGGAATCGGGGATCGGCCTGCTCTGCACCGGCCAGCTTGCCCGGCACTACGGGCTGCCGTTCCGCACCGGCGGCGGCCTGAATTCCAGCCAGACGTGCGACGCGCAGGCCGCGTACGAGTCGCTGATGACGCTGCTGCCGACGTTCCTGGCCGGGACTAACTGGGTGATGCACGCGGCCGGCTGGCTGGAGGGCGGGCTGGTCTCCTGCTACGAGAAGTTCATCGTCGACATCGAGTTGCTGCGGATGTTGCGGGTGGAGTTCACGCCGCTGGAGATCGACGAGGCCTCGCTGGCGTTCGGGGCGCACGAGGAGGTCGGGCACGGCGGTCACTTCCTGGGCGCGCAGCACACCATGGAGCGGTTCAGGGAATGCTTCTACCGCCCGCTGCTGTCTTCGACCGCGAACTACGAGCGGTGGCTGAAGCTGGGCGGCAAGGACGCGACCGCCCGGGCGTCGGAGATCGTGGCGAAGAAGCTCGACGAGTACGAGCAGCCGCCGCTGGACGAGGCAATCCGGGCTGAGCTTGAGGAGTTCGTGACGCGGCGCCGGGCTGAGCTGGGGGATTGACCTCCGGCATCGACGCCGAGTCGGGCGGCCGGGCCGGCTGCTCACGACGTCAGGCGGTAGAAACGCCAGTGTTCTGTCTCGATCGGCAGGATCTCCATAGCGGCGAAGCCTGCCTGCTCGGCGTAGCGACGGAGCGTGGCGGGCCGCATCACGGCCCCGGTGGCGGCTGTGTGCGGGTCGCCCATGGCCCCTGGCAGGCACGCGACCACGCTCCAGCCGTAGTGGTAGCGCTCCAGATCGGAGGCGGGGGCGGTGAACTCGAATTCGACCAGTTCGTCGGCGATGACGACCGAGCCCGACGGGCCGAGCAGGTCGCGGGCCGCGCGGAGCGCATCCGCGGGGCGGGACATGTCGTGCAGACCCTCGAAGACGGTGACCAGGTCATAGCGGCCGGACAGGCCAGGGCCGCTGGCGTCGGCGGCCGTGAAGGTGACCCGGCCTGACACGCCGGCCTCGGCGGCGTTGCGGCGAGCCGCGTCAATGACGTCGGGGTCCAGGTCGAAGCCGTCGACCTCGATCAGCGGGTAGGCCAGGGCCATCGCGATGCTCGACCAGCCCGCGCCGCACGCCAGGTCGGCTATCCGGGCCGCCGGCTCGCGGTTCAGCCGCTCGTGGATGTCGGTGATGGCGGGCAGCCAGCGCGTTCCCAGCAAATTCAGGAACACGGCCCGGTTGTAGTCGGCCCTGCCCTCAGGCTCCCACGGCAGGGCGGGCGGCGCGCCGCCGGTGCGGAACGCCTCCGCGAGCTGCGGCAGCCACCGCGCGGCCCGCACGATCTCGACGCCGCTGAATGCCCGGTAGCGCACGTCGTCGGAGTCGGCGAGTACGGCGGCGTGCGCAGGCGGCAGCCGGTACCGGCGGGCTAGCGCGTCGGCTGCGGGGTCGTCGACCTCAAGCAGCGCGCTGGCCGCGTGGTGCTCAAGCCATTCCCTGATGTACCGCTCCGCGGTGCCGGTCCGCTCGGCCAGCTCCGCGGACGTCGCCGGGCCGCCGGCGTGCAGCGCCCGATACAGGCCCAGCCGCTCGCCCAGGTAGACCGTGAGAAGTTCCAGCGCGCCCGACCATGTTGCCGAACAGCCGCTCGGCCAGGGCGGCCGCGGGATCGGAGGTTTGCCGCTGTCCGGCGCGCAGCTCGTCCCGGCCGTCCGCAGTCTCCACGCGGCTCAAGTTACCCCCGTGCGCTGGCCAGCGCCGGCCGGCCCGGCGATGCGTGGCCCGCGTCGGCCCGGCGGTGCGATGGCGCACCCGGTGAACCCTTGGTGGGGCTCCAGCCCGGATTTCAGCGCACCCGGTGAACCCTTGGTGGTGCTATAGCGCACCCGGTGAACCCTTGGTGGGGCTCCAGCCCGCGGATCCGCGCACCCGCTGAACCCCTGGTGGGGCTATCGGGGCCGGCGCGGGCGCGGTCGGTCGGCTGGGCCGGAGAAAGTCCGGCCTCGTGAAATGCTTGGCCCCCTCCGGACACGTAGCAGGTGTCGGAAGGAGAATCCTTGAGGTATCTGCAAGCCGCGGACCCGGAAGAGCGGCGCCGCCGCTTCGAGGCGGTCTACGCGGCCAACTTCGGCCCGATGCTCGGCTACGTCCTGCGCCGCACCGAGAACGGCGACGACGCGGCCGATGTCGTCGCCGAGACGTTCCTCACCGCCTGGCGCGGCTCGACGACGTGCCGCCGGGTGATCGCGCCAGGCTCTGGCTCTACGGAGTCGCCCGCCGGATGCTGGCCAACCACTACCGGGGTGAGCGAAGGAAGTCCGAGCTTGCCGACCGGCTCAGAAGCGACCTGGCCGTCACCTACCTGGACCAGGAGTACACCGGTTCGCTAGCCGACATCGCAGCGGCGTTCGCCAGCTTGGCCGGGGCCGACAGGGAGTTGCTCTCGCTGGTGGCCTGGGAGGGCCTCGACAACGGCGAGATCGCCAGTGTTCTGGGCTGCTCAAGGAACGCTGTGCGGATCCGGCTGCATCGCGCGCGATCCAGGTTCGCCGCGGCGCTGGCCCGCGAGCACGTGGAGCCACCGCCAGCCCACGCCCGCGAGCGCGTTGAGCCGCGGCCCGCCCTCGCCCCGATCCCGAGTGGAGAAACACCGTGAACGACATCGAACATGTTGCCCGGCTGGCCGTCATCTCCGATGCGGATGCCGCTGGCCTGATCAGCCCGAGCACGCGGGCTCACCTGGCCGACCGGATCGCCGCCATGACCGACGAGCCCAGTGAGCCTGCCGTGAAGACCCGGCGCCGCGCCCGGCGTCGCTGGCTGATGGGAGTACCGCTGGCCGCTGGCCTGGCCGTCGGCGTGCTCGTCGTGACTTCGCTCGGCGGTCCTGGCGCCAAGGTCGGGCCGCTGCCCTTTGGTCCCCCCAAGGCCGAGGCGCTTACCTTTACCAGGCACGGCCACTACATCAACGTCATCGTGCGCAATCCGGTCGCCGATCCGAAGCGATACCGGGCGCGAGTTCAAAGCGCACGGGCTGAACATCTCGCTCAAGATGATTCCGGCCTCCCCCTCGCTGGTCGGCACGGTGGTCTTTATCGGGGGCAGCAACGCCGGAGGTGACTCCGCACAGATCAAAGTGATCACCGCGAAGGGCAGATGCTTCACCGGCGGCGCGGGCAACGAGTGCCCGGTCGGCCTGCGGGTGCCCATCGGCTTCCGCGGCGACGCCCAACTGGTTTTCGGCCGGGCGGCCAGGCGCGGCGAGCGGTATGAGTCGACGACGTCGGCGACCGCGCCCGGTGAAGTGCTGCACGGCCTGCGGATCAGCGGCAAGAGGGTCTCCGCGGTGCTGAAGTTGATCGCCGAACGCCATGTCACGGTGGGCGAGTTCCACATCACGACCGCGCAGGGGATTGGCAAGCTGGTCTCGCGGTCCGAGATTCCGCCGTCCTGGTACGTCTACAGCGCCGATCCGTGGGCGCCTAGCCAGGTCATGCTGTGGGTCGGGAAGACCCGCCAGCCGGCTCAGTCAGCGCCGCCGCAGCCCGGAACCCCGGTGCCGTCACCGACCGCATCTGCGGGCTGATCAGCCGCCGCGCGAGCCAGGCTCCGTGCTACTCGGCGCGGAGCCTGGCGGCGGCGGCGGTCATCGACCTGAGCTTGCCGAGCGCGGACTCGCGGGGCAGGTACTTCATTCCGCAGTCGGGGGCAAGCACCAGCTGGTCGGCGGGCACGTACGGCAGCGCCCGGCGGACGCGGTCGGCGACCTGGTCGGCGCTCTCGACCGCGGGATCGCCGAGGTTCAGCACCCCGAGAATGACGGTCTTGCCCGCGTCGGCCAGCCCGGCCAGAACCGAGCAGTCCAGCCCGGACTGGGCCGTCTCGATCGAGATCTGCTGTGCCGCGCAGGCCGCGAGCTCGGGCAGGAACGAGTAGCCGCTGGGCCGCTCGTGGATGATCGCGGCGTAGCCGAAGCACAGGTGCACCGCGGTCGTGCCCGTGATGCCGTCCAGCGCGGCGTTCAGTACGCCGACCCCGAACTCCCGCGCCGCCTCCGGCCTGGCCTGCAGGTAAGGCTCGTCGACCTGGACGATGTCGGCGCCTGCCGCGAACAGGTCCTCGATCTCGTCGTGCACGGCCGACGCGTAACCGTAGGCGGCCGCCTCGACCGACGGGTAGAAGTCGTTCTGCGCCTGCTGCGCCATCGTGAACGGGCCGGGAACCGTGACCTTGACGGTCTTGCCTGGCCCGGCGTGCTCGCGCAGGAAGGCCAGCTCCGCCAGCCCGACCGGATGCCGCCGCTTGATCGGCCCGACGATACGCGGCACCGGGTTCGGGTGCCCGCTCCGGTCGAGCGCGATGCCCGGGTTGTCGATATCCACTCCGTCGAGCGCGGTGGCGAACGCGTTGGAGTAGCTCTCCCTGCCGGTCTCGCCGTCGGTGATGATGTCGAGCCCGGCCGCGCACTGGTCCTGCACGGCCAGCCTCGTCGCGTCCCGCTGGGCCTGCTCCAGATACGCGGGCTCGACCCGCCACAGCTCGCGCGCCCTGACTCTGGGCGGGAACCGGCCGGCTAGTTTCGCCCGGTCGATCAGCCAGTCCGGCTGGGGGTAACTGCCGACGAGCGAAGTCGGGAAGAGCGGACTCGGCATGGGTACCTCTCAGCGGCAGAGCGGAAAAGCGTGGCTCTCCGCCATCTTCTCAGTAGCGCGTCCCCTCGCTGCCCGGGGTGCCGCGGGTCGTATCCGGGTATGTCCGGGTAACCTCGGGAATGTGCCAGGCGCGGACGGGCTTGGGAACTGTCCGGCCGGCGAGAGCGGCGAGCATGTCGGCGTCAAGGGTCAGCGCCGAATCCAGTTGCGGCGGACCGAAGGGCCCATCGCCGCCCCGCGGAATGGGCAGGGACTGCAGGGTCGCCCTGGCCAAGGCGACTAGCTCGGGATCGAACATCCGCGACTCGCCGGTCGCGACCGCGAGGTCCCAGCTGTGCAGGGTCAGCTCGGTGACGCGCATCGCCACCAGCTGCGCGCCTGGTCTCTCGCCGAATGGCGTCGGAACCGCCCGATCGAGAAAACCGTTCTGGTCGAATAGTTCGGCCAGCCCCGCAAACGACGAGCGGAAGTCGGCGGCGGGATCCTCGCCGAGCACGTGTTCGCCCCGCTCCGGGCCAGGCCGGCCAGTCAGGAGAGCGGCGACCCGGAGCTGCCCGGTGACGATGTGGTTGATCAGGGCACCGACGTTCCATTTCGAGCATGGAGTCGGGAGGCCGAACTGCCCGGACGAGATGTGGCTGATGAGCTGGCCGGTAGTCTCCCCGGCCCGGCGATGCAGTTCCCTCGCATCATCCACTGGCGCGCCCTCCTGTCCCGGGTGGCCCCACGCTAGCGTTCGCCGGGCGCGTCCGCGCGGCGGCGCATGGTGGCCAGGAATGTCACCAGGCAGGTGGCGGCGAGCAGCGCGTAGGGCACGAAGTCGGTGGTCGCCTGGGCAATCGCGCCACTGGCCGAGGCCGCTACCGTCTGGCCCGCCGCCCAGGCCAGGTTGGCCAGCCCAAAGGCCAGCCCCTGGTGCAGTTGGAGCCGGTGCGCGGAGTCGCTGAGCATGGCGCTGGACGGAGCGAACAGCGCGCCGAAGACCGGCATCCCGATCACCAGCAGCGCGATCAGCGCCCCGGCAGGCGCGAGCACCGGCGCGAGCAGGCTGACCGCGACCCCTGCCAGCAGGGAGATCCGGATCGGCAAGTACCGCCCGCGCCGGTCGGAGAGACGGCCGGCCAGCGGCGACACGCCAGTCTCCACGGCCGCGGAGGCGAGGAAGGTCGCGCCGATGACGATGGACGTCACGCCGAACTGGTTCAGTCGCAGCGGCGCCAGCACGTCGATCACGCCGAACGCGAGCCCGGCGATCGTGGTCAGCCACAAGCCGGTGGCCACGCCGCGATCCCTGACCGCCGCGAACGCGGCCGAGAGTCCCTGCGGCTCGGCGCGGTGCGGCGCCGGAATGACGAAGTTGGCGGCGATCAGGACCGCGCCGATCACGGCGGCCGCGGAGAACGCCGGCCCGGTGCCGACTTGGCCGGCCACGGCCCCGACCACGGGGCCGAACAGTGCGCCGCCAACCGCCGCGCCCAGGGCCGTGCCGAGCAGTTCGCCGCGGCGCTCGGCCGGAGCGGCGGCGGCCAGCCAGGCCATCCCGGCGGCCCAGGTGCAGGAGCCGCCGATGCCCTGGACGAACCGGGCGGCGTCCAGCGCCGCGGCCGAGTTCGACCAGCCGAAGACCAGCGTGGAGCCGCTCATCAGGATCAGGCCGACCAGGACGCACCGCTTGGCGCCCAGATGGGCGACGAGCAGCCCGGCGGGCAGCGCGCCGATCAGCGTGCCGAGTGGATACGCCGCCACCAGGACGCCCGCACCGGCCTTCGACAGGCCGGCCGAATGCACGTAATGGGGCAGCAGCGGGGTGAGCGCGGTGAAGAAGATGGTGTCGGTGAAGACGAGCGCGCTGACGAAGATGAGCAGCGTGCGGGTGCTTGGCGCGAGCCTGGACTTCGGCGGGGTGGATTTCTGCCCCGCCATCGTCAGCCCCATCCGGTCGAGCTCTCCCCGTCGCATAACTACATTGACCTGCGCGTATGTCATGAACGCAGAGTTTCGAGCCTAGCGCACGGCCAGGGCATGGCCGCGACCGGCCACCGCCGGAAGCCCCCGTCTTGCCAACGCCGTCCGGTCGGCCGAAGATCTGATGGTGACCCGTGACCGCGACGTGCAGGCCTTTCATGAGCGGTCAGCCGGCGATGAGGCGGGCTACCGCGGACAGTTGCACTCCGACATCGTCACCCGCTCGGCGGACCTGGCGCTGGCCCGCCTGCCCGCCAGGAAGGATACTTGACGTGGGCTGCGGCACCGGGCTGCTGCTGCGCGAGCTCGCGCGGCGGCTGCCAGGCGCGGCCGGGCTGACCGGAATCGACGCCGCCGCCGGGATGATCGCGCAGGCCAGCGCGAATGCCGGTGACCCGCGGCTGAGCTTCGTCCGGGGTGTCGCCGAGCGGCTGCCGTTTCCCGACGCGACGTTCGACCTGGTGATCAGCACGACATCGTTCGACCACTGGGCCGATCAGCTGGCCGGGCTGACCGAGTGCCACCGGGTGCTGGTGCCTGGCGGGTGTTTCGTCCTCACCGACATCTGCTCGACCTGGCTGCTGCCGACGCTGGTCGGAACCCGCCGGGACCGGGCCAGGACGCCGCTGCGCGCGACCAGGCTGCTCGCCGCGGCCGGTTTCAGGTCGCTGACCTGGCACCGCCTCTATGCCGTGATCGTCAGGACGGTGACGGCGTCGGCCTAGCAGTGCCCCGCGCGGCCAACCTCACTGTCCGCCCGTCTTCACCGCCAGCAGCGTGTAGCTGTGCGGCAGCCGCCACGGACGGTCCGTCAGCCGCCACTCCCCGCCGCCGGTGTCCTCCATCTGCCCAGGCTGCGCCGGCCACGGCACGGTGTCGTGTTCGGTCAGCCCGGTAATGGTCATTCCGGCTTCGAGCAGGGCTGTCACGATCTCGCCCAGGCCGTGGTTCCACTCGTGCGTGGTGTTGTGCTCGAAGACCGCGTCGGTGGCGACATAGGTGCCGCCCTCGTTGAAGATGAGCGGCTCTGCCCGCTCGAAGTAGGGGTACTCGAGCACGAGCAGGTCGTCGTCGCGGCCGTCCTGGATCGTCCACAGCACGGGGTGGCCTTCCCTGATGAACAGCCGTCCGCCAGGCCGCAACAGGCTGGCAACGACCCGGGCCCACCGGCTGACGCTCGGCAGCCAGCAGAGCGCGCCGATCCCGGTGAAGACGAAGTCGAAGCCGCCGTGCCCGACGGCGTCCGCCGCGGCATAGACGTCGGACTCGACGAACGAGGCGTCCGCTCCGGTTTGCTCGGCCAGGGCGCGGGCCTGCCGGACGGCCGGCCCGGAGAAGTCGACCCCGGTCATCGACGCGCCGAGCCTGGCCAGCGAGATCGTGTCCGTGCCGATGTGACACTGCAGGTGGACGCCGCGCAGCCCGCGCACGTCGCCGAGCAGCGGCAGGTCGAACCGCACGACGTGGCTGATGAATTCAGGATCGGCGATGAAGTCATCGACGTTGTAGTCGGGCGAGGCGGCGTGCGCAGCCACCCGCTCATCCCAGTTGGCCCGGTTGACCATCGCGTATTCGTCCACGGCAGTAATGTGCCACAGGCGCCGTCGGATAGCTCACGATTAACCTGGCCCGGCCGCTGGCCGGACCGTCCCGGCCGCTGGCCAGACCCGGGAAGGCCGTCGCCCGGGTGAACTTTCCGGTCGTGCTTCTCGTAACTAGCACCAAACCAGTACTTTGTCTGTCAGGGCCGCTTTCGCGGCGATGTTCAGCGATTTGGAGAGGCTTTACTCGATGCAAGCCGAAATCAAGGGCTCGACCATGCCCATCCTGGAAGTCTCGCTCCAGCAGGGGGAGTACGTCGTGACCCCGCACGGCGAGCTGGCCTGGATGACCACGAGCATTCAGATGTCGCAGACCATGAACACGGGCGGCGGCGGTGGCGGACTGATGGGCGGCCTGAAGCGGATGGTGGGCGGCGGGGGCCTGTTCCTGACGCGCTACGACGGCCCCGGCTCGATCAGCTTCGCCGCCAAGGTGCCCGGTCACATCGTCCCCGTCGACATCTCGGGCGGCCACTCCTACCTGGTGCACAGGCACGGCTGGATGTGCGGCACCCCCGGCATCACGCCGAGCGTCGCGCTGCAGCAGAGCTTCCGCGGCGGCCTGTACGGCGGCGAGGGCTTCGTGCTGCAGAAGCTGGACGGCGACGGCCGTGCCTGGGTCGAGCTGGGCGGCGAGGTGACGTCCTATGACCTGCCGCCGGGCCAGACCGTGCTCGTGCACCCGGGTCACATCGGCATGTTCCAGGGCACGGTGCAGTTCTCGATCACCAGGATCCAGGGCATCAGGAACATGATGTTCGGCGGCGACGGCCTGCACCTGGTCGCGCTGACCGGGCCTGGCCGGGTCTGGCTGCAGTCCATGCCGCTGGCGATGCTCGCGCACGCGCTGGCGCCTTACCTGGGCGGGGGCGCGCCGGAATCGGTGGCCGGTGGCGTCGCGGGCGGCGTCCTGGGCAGCGTCCTCCGCGGCTGAACCACACCGCCGAGGCCCTGACCGAAACCTGGTGCCCATGTCCGCAACCGATGACCTGCTGGCGAACAACCGGCAGTACGCGCAGGCCTACCCGGCGGAGCCGCCGGGCCTGCCGACCCGCGCGGTCGCGGTCGTCGCCTGCATGGACGCCAGGATGGACGTCTACGCCCTGCTCGGCCTGGCGCCCGGTGAGGCCCATGTCCTGCGCAACGCGGGCGGCGAGGTGACCGACGACGTGCTGCGGTCACTCACGATCAGCCAGCATGAGCTCGGGACGACGGAGATCGTCCTGATTCATCACACCAAGTGCGGCATGCAGACCTTCTCGAACCGGGACTTCAAGCACGAACTGGAGGCGGAGACCGGGCATAAGCCGCACTGGGCGACGCTGGCGTTCACGGACGTGAACGCCGACCTGCGCAAGTCGATCGCCAAGGTGCGCGCCTGCCCGTTCCTGCTGCACCCGGGGAACGTGCGGGGATTCGTCTTCGACGTCTCGGACGGCCAGTTGCACGAGGTGAGCTGATCGCCGGGGACCCCAGATGCGAGGAAAGACGGGAGGCAGGGCGGCGGCGCCGCATCTCTGCAGCAGGCCCCGCGAAGCGTCGCGGTTCGCGGGCCATTCCATCGCCGCCCTGCTCCCGTGGCCACATGACCCCCGCACATGTGGCCCGGCCAGCGGCTGATCCCCGTGCGGTCGGCCGCTGCGCCGGTGCGATGGTCATGCCCACCAAGATCCTTGGTGCAGCGCAAGAGATCGCAAAGAGTCGGTCTTGTCGCGCGCGCCCCGTTGCGCCAAGTCGTCGGTTATGCGGTCACCGGCGATGCGCTGACGACCTCCACCGTGTGATTCTCCATGTGATAGACGCCACCCCAGATCCGGATCTCGGCGCCGAGCAGGCCGCCCGACCGCAGCGCGGCGACGTCAGCCAGCACGCTGTCCGCCGGATTACAGAAGGCCATGAAGTCGAGGTCTACCCCAGTCTTGGCGACCAATTCCTCGTTGGTGAAGCCCGCCAGCCGGCAGTCGGTGTGGTGGAGCACGCCGATCTCGGTAATGCCGAGCAGTCGCGTGCACAAGATCAGGCCGCGGAGCACGTCGCCGGTCACCCGGCCGCCGGCATTGCGCAGCACGAACGCGTCCCCGGCCGGCTCGCCCACGCACCGCTTGATCTGGATGCGCGGGTCCATGCACGCGACCAGCGCCATTTTCGAGATTTGCTTGCCGCCTTTATCTATCACTAATATATCCTTTTAGCTCCGGATTAGCTAACGACAAAAAACACCCAGGTATAACAATTACCTCGCGGTTCTCAGTCTCCCATGAGCCCTCTGCGGCGCGCTTCGGCGACAAACGCCGGCTGCAGATGAACATTCCACTTCGCGTAAATGCTCTTCAAGTGAGCCCGGACAGTACCAGGCATCAGCCTGGCCAGCCGGCAGATCTCCTCGACCGTGACGTCCGCCTCAAGCCCGCGCGCGACGACCGCCGCGACCCGCAGTTCGGTCGGCGTCAGCTCGGTATCGCCGCCGCGGAACGTGACGCCGTCGAAGATGGTCTCGGCGCTGCGCAGATAGCTGCCCAGCGCGTCCTCAATCGGGGTCAGCGGGCCTGGCGCGGCGCGCGGCCGCTGCGCGGCGAGGCGCAGTCGCTCGATGATCTCGTTGACGCCGCGGCTCTTGCTCAGCCAGTCGGTGACGCCGCTGCGGGACGCGCGGAACTTCTGCCTGAACTCCTGTTCCCGGTCCAACGACGGATTGTCGGACCACGCGGTGCACACGATGACCTGAGAGTGCGGGCTGCTCCCGATGAGATCGGCCGCCAGGTCGATGGGATCAGTCGTGCCGCCGAGCATGATGTCAAGGATGATGAGGTCAGGCTGGCATTTCCCGACCAGCTTCCTGGCCTCGGCGGCCGAGCTGGCGATGCCGACGCATTCGAAGTCGCTGTCGCTGTCGAGCCGCAAATTGAGGATGTCGCACACGATCCGGTCGTCGTCGATTATCGCCACAGTTGCCATGCGGGTCCTGCCTCTCCGCTCACTCGGCCTCCAGCGCCGGCGGCGACTGCGCGGTGTTCAGGAAGAACTCGCAGATGGCCTTGACCTGGTCCTGGAACTCGTGCAACTCGCCGGCCTTGGCGACGAACG
Source organism: uncultured Actinomycetota bacterium (assembly GCA_963720595.1). Classification (GTDB taxonomy): domain Bacteria; phylum Actinomycetota; class Actinomycetes; order Streptosporangiales; family Streptosporangiaceae; genus Chersky-822. Next base: position 464,401 of record CAVRFY010000004.1, read on the forward strand.
CGTTGGCGTGCCCGGTCAGCGCCGCGCGGACGTCGGCGTGGGCGGTCGAGCGGGACAAGATGACGACGGGGATCATAACGAGCGAGGGATCCTCCTTGACCGCCCTGAGAACCGAGAGGCCGCCGCCCGAGATCTTCCAGTCGAGCAAGATCAGCGCGGGCTTGGAGATTCCCTTCCTGCGCAGGTGCGAGATCGCCTCGTACGCCCGAACCATGACCGTTATCTCGATATCGAATCGCGTCAGCGACTTGAGAATGTACTCCGCGTCGATCTGGTCGTCCTCGACGACCAGTACGGACCGCACCGCTACATTAGGCATTGTCCACCTGCGGGTCTGGGATGGTGAACTTGAATACGGATCCGTGCTTCGCTCCGGGCTCCGCCCATATCTTTCCGTGGTGCCATTCGACGATGGTGCGGCAGAAGTTCAGCCCGATCCCGAATCCCGGTTCGTCGGCGCCGACGTTCTCGGCCCGGACGTAGGGCTCGAAGATCGCGTCGATCCGGTCAAGCGGGATGCCGCGACCGTTGTCGGTGATCGAGAACTGCCAGCCACCGCCGAGTCTTTCGGCCGACACGTGCACGATGACCGGCACGTCCACGCGCCCGTACTTGCAGGCATTCTGCAGCAGGTTCTGGAACAGGAATCCGAGCAGTATCTCGTTCGAGACCACCTTGGGCAGCGGGTCCCTGGTGACGGTCGCGCTGTTGACGAACTGGTCGACCGCCGCGAGCATGCGGTGGGACTCATCGAAGGCGCGCTGCGACCACACCCGCTCCCGCAGCGGCGAGCGGGTATGGCTGCCGGTCAGCCCCGAGGCGACCTGGAGCCCTTCGGTGCGGCTCTGCATCCACCGCGAGCTGGCGATGATCCGGTCGAGCAGGTCCTTGACCCGCGGCGGCGCCGAGGCGCCGAGCATCTCGGCCGCGGCCTGGGAGTCCCACAGGATGTGCTGCATCGGCGTCTTGAAGTCGTGTGCGCTGAAGTCGGCGAAGCGCGCCAGCAGGCCGGTGGTCCGGCTCCGCTCGTCCTCGAGCCTGCGGCGCTCGGAGATGTCGCGGGCGAACCCCGCCGCCGCGACGATCCGGCCTGAGGCGTGCCGCACGGGTGAGATCGACAGCGAGACCTCGAAGTGGGTGCCGTCCTTGCGGCGGCGGATGGTCTCGTAGTGCTGGATCCGCTCGCCCTTGGCGATCCTGGCCCGGATGTCAAGCTCCTCCTGCCGGTGCACGGGGTCCTCGGGGATGACGATCTCGATCGGCTGGTCGAGTGCCTCGTCCGAGGCGTAGCCGTACATCCTGGCCGCCGCCTCGTTCCAGGACAGGATCTTGCCGTCCAGGTCCATCGACACGATCGCGTCGTCGGAGTTCTCCACGATCGCCGCGAGCCGCTGGGCGGTCTCGAACACGCGGCGCTCGGAGATGTCGCGGGCGAACCCGGCCGCGGCGACGATCAGTCCCGAGGCGTCGCGGACCGGCGAGATGGACAGCGACACGTCGAAGTAGGTGCCGTCCTTGCGGCGGCGGATGGTCTCGTAGTGCTGGATCCGCTCGCCCCTGGCGATCCTGGCCCGGATGCCGAGTTCCTCCTGCCGGTGCACGGGGTCCTCGGCGATGATGATGTCGATCGGCTGGTCGAGCGCCTCGCCGGCCGTGTAGCCGTACATCTTGGTGGCGGCGTCGTTCCAGGACAGGATCTTGCCGTCGAGGTCCTTGGAGACGATCGCGTCGTCGGAGTTCTCCACGATCGCCGCGAGCCGCTGCGCGGTCTCGTAGGTGCGGCGCTGCTCGGAGATGTCGCGGGCGAACCCGGCCGCGGCGACGATCCGGCCTGACGCGTCGCGGACCGGGGAGATCGAGACCGAGACCGCGAACGTGGTGCCGTCCTTGCGGCGGCGGATGGTCTCGTAGTGCTGGATCCGCTCGCCCCTGGCGATCTGCGCCCTGATCGCGAGCTCCTCGCGCCGCCTGGCCGGGTCCTCGGGGATCACAATGTCGATCGGCTGGTTGAGCGCCTCGCCCGCGGTGTAGCCGTACATCTTGGTGGCGGCGTCGTTCCAGGACAGGATCTTGCCGTCCAGGTCCTTGGACACGATCGCGTCGTCGGAACTCGCCACGATCGCCGCGAGCCGCTGCGCCGCCTCGAAGACTCGCCGCTCGGAGATGTCGCGGGCGAACCCGGCCGCCGCGACGATCTTGCCCGAGGCGTCCCGGACCGGGGAGATCGACAGTGAGGCGTCGAAGTGGGTGCCGTCCTTGCGGCGGCGGATGGTCTCGTAGTGCTGGATCCGCTCGCCCCTGGCGATCTGCGCGCGGATGTCGAGCTCTTCCTGCCGCGCGCCGGGGTCCTCGGGGATGACGATGTCGATCGGCTGGTCAAGCGCCTCGCCGGTCGAGTAGCCGTACATCCTGGCCGCCGCCTCGTTCCAGGAGAGGATCTTGCCGTCCAGGTCCATCGACACGATCGCGTCGTCGGAGTTCTCCACGATCGCCGCGAGGTACTGGGCCGCCACGACCAGACGGCGCTCGGAGATGTCACGGGCGAACCCCGCGGCGGCGACGATCCGTCCCGAGGCGTCGCGGACCGGGGAGATCGACAGCGACACGTCGAAGTGGGTGCCGTCCTTGCGGCGGCGGATGGTCTCGTAATGATGGATCCGCTCGCCCCTGGCGATCCTGGCCCGGATGCCGAGTTCTTCCTGCCTGTGTACGGGATCCTCGGGGATTACGATGTCGATCGGCTGGTCCTTAGCCTCCGCGGTCGTGTAGCCGTACATCTTGGTGGCGGCGTCGTTCCAGGAAAGGATCTTCCCGTTGAGGTCCTTGGAGACGATCGCGTCGTCGGAACTCTCGACGATCGCGGCGAGGTACTGGGCGGAAACATGGTCCGTGCCGCCGAACCAGTAGCTGTCAACCGGATCAGATCGGGCTGCCGACATCGCAGATCACCGCTTCCTGGGAGTAGCTCCACCGGTCAATCTATGTCGGCAGAATTGGATCGGATAGCCGCGACTTCGGGGCCGCGGTCTACCCAAATTTGGGGGGAACGGACGTTTGGGTGATCATTGATTGGCCCATGCCGCGGACTCGTCGCGGCGGGGATCCCGCTCGAGATCGAACGGCCAGTCCGGCGAATCTGCCGGGATGCCTGGCTCGCCCTCGTCCAGGCTCTCGTGATCAGGTCCGGTCGTCCACGGCAGGTCGGCCGTGCCCGGCGAGCGGGAGCGGCCGTAGCCGGGCGGCGGGTCTGGCTGACTCCTCCTGATCACGTCGAGCGTGACGAGTTGTGCGTGCTTCTCGCTGCGCACGACCCTGACCTGCGTGGCCCAGCAGGACGCGGCCAGCCGGTCGCGCGCGTCGTCGAAGTCGGCCGCGCTGATCCCGGCGCGGCACCAGAGCCTGACCCGCTCACCGAAGGGCTCGCAGGTTGTGAGAACGATGAACGGCAGCCTGCCGGTCCTGGAATGGATCCACGCCTGAGCGCAGCCGGCTCGCACCCGGTGCGGAGTGATGATGCGCCAGGCCTGCGCGACGACGATCCGCCTGCTCTCGCGTCCGCCGGCGATGGCCGCGGCCAGTGCCGCGGCCGCGACCATCGTCCAGACCGGGCCGATCGCCGACGCCGATACCCCGATTGCGACGGCGAGACCGGCCAGTAGGCCGATCTCATACCGCCACCGCCAGAGCGCCACGGCGAGGTTGGGCCGGGCCACGGTGCCGAGCGCGAAATGCAGGCCGGCCTGGGCCTGCGCGGTGCTTCGCGGCCGGTTCGACAGTGTCATCGTGACCTCCCCGCGACGGCGCCGGAGCGCGCGGGAAGCGTGATCCGGCCGCGGCCGGAGCACAGCCCGCAGGGCTGGTCGGCCGCTTGCTCGCCGCTGCCGTCGCAGGCCGGGCACGGGCGGAGGCGATCGAAGCGCGGGTCCCGGTAGGTTCTGCCGAGCCCGCCGTTCCTGATCTCGATCGTCCAGCCCTGTCTGCGGGCGAGGGAATCCTGTTTGGCGAAGAGCCTTTCTCCCGCAATGCGGATTCGCTGGGCCAGGCTGCTGGTCGTTGCCTTGATCGTCATTGATCTCACCGCCTGTACTGTCTGAACGGCCTTTGCCGCGAAGGCCGATATCAGTACTGCACCAGATGCCGCCGTGGCGCGAAACTCGCACAGACGCTGAGGTTCTCACCCCAGAATTGGGGCAATCAGGCACGGGCCGCGGACGCGGCCAGGGTGGCGAAGGCCGGTCAGCCCTCGGCGGCGTCTCCGCCGTTCTGCTGCTCGGCCAGGAAGCGCTCGAACTGCGCTCCGAGTTCCTCGGCCGTCGGCATGTTCTCCGGCTGGCCGGCGAGCAGGTCATGGTGGTCGGCGTTGAAGGCGTCGTACTGCTCCTCAAGCGACCTGACCACCTCGGTGACTTCTTCCGATCCCTGGACCTGCCTAGCGATCTCGGCGTCGGTGAGCTGGGCCGCCTCACGCAGCGCGTCGGCCGGCAGGTTCAGGCCGGTGACCTTCTCCACGGCGGTCAGCAGCGTGATCGCGGCGGCCGGGTAGGTCGCGTGGGCCAGGTAGTGCGGCACGTGCACGGCGAACCCGATCGCCGCCTTGCCGGCCTCGCCGGTCCGGAACTCGATCAGCGCCGACACGCTGCCCGGTACTTGCAGCCGGTCGACGAGCGGCTGATAACCATCGATCAGCTCGGGCTGGGTGGCATGCCCGGTGATTCCGAGCGGCCTAGTGTGCGGCACTCCCATCGGGATGCCGTGGAAGCTGACCAGGAGCCTGACCGTCAGCCTGGCCGACAGCGCGAGCACCGCCTTCGTGAACGCCTCCCAGTCACGGTCCGGTTCCAGCCCGTTGAGCAGCAGGAACGGCGTGCCGGCCGCGTCGTGGAGCAGGTGCACGATGATCTCGGGCGCATCCACGCTCTCCCAGTGATCCTTGGTGAAGATCATGGCTGGCCGGCGGGACCGGTAGTCGATCAGCGAGTCGACGTCGAACCTGGCGATCTCGGTATGGTCGAGGGTGGACAGCAGGTGCGTGGTCAGCTGCCGCCCCGCGCCGCCGGCGTCGACGAAGCCGTCGAGGTAGTAGAGCATCACGAGGTCGGAGTCCAGCCCGAGCGCGTCTTGGCTCACCTGGTAGAGCTCTCCTGGATCGCGCGGCACTGCGGCAGCCTCCTCAGCCATTGCTTTAGTACAAGTCTTACCAGCGCCGCGGCGCGGATCGTTCATCCGGACCGGAAAACCGACCCGGACCGTTCGCTCCTCAGCTGGTCCGACCGCCCTGCCGCAGGGCCGCCTTATGCTCCTGCCACCGGGCCATGACCCTGGGCAGCTCGGCGCTGACAAACTCGAAGTACTGTACCGAATCGGCCAGTCTGGCACCCGCTGGCGTGTCCTGGCCGATCAATTCAACCCCTTCCCTGAGCACCGAGGTCCAGCGGGCCATCAGCCGGTCCCGGCCGGTGACGACCTCGTCCCAGACGTTGTCGGGAACTCGGTAGTGGTGACGGCGCGACCCTGGCTCGGCCTCCCTGCTGACCATGCCCACGCCGATGAGGTAGCGGACGCCGCCGGAGACCGCGGCGGGGCTCGCCTGGAGCCGCTCGGCCAGTTCGGCCGCGGTGAGCTTGCCTGAGTCGGTCGCGAGCAGGGCGGCGAACACGCGTGCGGGCATCCGCGGGATCCCGGCCTCGACCAGCACCGAGGCGAACCGCTCGACGAACCGCCCGACGGCGCCCGACTCGCGCGGGCCGGGGTCGCTCGTGGCGGGGCCGCTCGGGCCGGGGTTGCGCGGGCCAGGCTCGCGCGGGCCCGGGTCGCTCACGCCGAGCGGCCGGTGCTCCGCAGGCTGCTTCGGCACAGTCGTGCGGCTACGCTCTGCGCTCACTCGTCACCCCTCTTGCCCGAAGACGGACGGTCCCCCGATTCTTTGCGTTCTGAACTTTCAGGGATTTGTGAATTTAGTGTAGTCTCCAAAACATGACTGATGCAATCGACGTGGCCGGGCTCCGCAAGGTCTACGGCAAGGTCGTGGCGCTCGACGGACTCGACCTGAGCGTGGCACGCGGCGAGGTGCACGGGTTCCTCGGGCCGAACGGAGCGGGCAAGACGACGACGATCAGGATCCTGCTTGGCCTGCTGCGGGCGGACGGCGGGTCGGCCGTGCTGCTCGGTGGCGATCCGTGGAGCGAGGCAACCAGCCTGCACCGCCGGCTTGCCTATGTCCCCGGTGACGTGAGCCTGTGGCCGAACTTCACCGGCGGCGAGGTGATCGACCTGCTCGGGCGACTGCGCGGCGGGCTGGACACCGAGCGGCGGGCGTCCCTGCTCGAACGATTCGAACTCGATCCGACCGTCAAGGCGCGGGCGTATTCGAAGGGGAACAGGCAGAAGGTGGCGCTGATCGCCGCGCTCGCCTCGGATGTTGAGTTGCTGCTGCTCGACGAGCCGACCGCTGGGCTCGACCCGCTGATGGAGGCCGCGTTCCGTACGTGCATCGAGGACGAGCGCCAGCGCGGGCGCACCGTCCTGCTCTCCAGTCACATCCTGTCCGAGGTTGAGGCGCTATGCGACCGGGTGACCATCATCAGGCGAGGAAGGGCGGTGGAGAGCGGGACGCTGGTCGACTTGCGCCATCTGACCAGGACCTCGATCTCGGCCGAACTGGCCGGGCCGCCGCAGGGGCTCGACCGGCTGCCCGGTGTGCACGACCTGGCCGTCGAGGGTGCCCGGGTGCGCTGCGAGGTCGACACCGACAAGCTCGACGGCCTGCTCAGGGTGCTCAGCGCGGCCGGTGTGCGAAGCCTGGTCAGCCAGCCGCCGACGCTCGAGCAACTCTTCCTCAGGCACTATGTCGACGACGGGCTCGCGGATCACGGGACGCCAGGTGACGGGCCGGCGAACGGCGGGCCTGGTGCGGCGGACCGGGACGGAGTGCGGGCATGACCACGCTCACCGGCACGGGAGCGCTGACGAAACTGGCGTTTCGCCGTGACCGGATCATGCTGGCGATCTGGATCTACGTGCTCACCGCGTTTGTCGCCGCCACCGTCTACGGCTTCAAGGGCTTGTATCCGACGGCCGCCGGGCGGATCGAGTTCGTGACCGCGGCCGGGCATAACCCAGCCCTGCTGTCGCTGTACGGGCAGATTTACGGCACCTCGCTCGGCTCGCTGACGGCGTGGCGTGACGCGGCGCTCGGCGGCGTCGGGATCGGCCTGATGAGCATCTTCATCGTGATCAGGCACACCAGGGCCGACGAGGAATCCGGCCGGCTGGAACTGGTCGGCTCGGCCGTGGTTGGGCGGCACGCCGCGCTGGCCTCCGCGCTGCTCGTCGCGTACGTCGCCAACCTGTCGGTCGCCGTGCTCATGGCCGCAGCCGCCACCGCGCTCGGGCTGCCTGCGGCCGGGACGATCGCGATGGTGGCGGGGTTCGCCGGCTGCGGGCTGGCGTTCACCGGCGTCGCCGCGGTCACCGCCCAGGTCGCCCAGTCCGGCCGGTCCGCGCGCGGGCTGGCGATCGGCGTGCTTGGCGCGGCGTTCCTGCTGCGCGCGGTCGGCGACTCGGCAGGCCCTGGCGGCCCGCGCTGGCTCAGCTGGCTGTCCCCGATGGGCTGGATCGAGCTCAACCGGGCGTTCGGCTCGACCCGCTGGTGGGTACTCGCGCTCCCGTTGGCGACCGCGGTGATGCTGGCGGCCGCCGGAGCCCTGCTGGCCGTCCGCCGGGATTACGACGCGGGGATGCTGCCGCAGCGGCCCGGCCCGGCCACCGGAGCGGCGCGGCTGCGCAGCCCGCTGGCCCTGGCCTGGAGGTTGCACCGGGCCTCGCTGATCGCGTGGATGTCCGGCGCGCTTATCTACGGCGCCGTGATCGGGTCGTCGGCCAAGGGCATCGCCGGGCTGCTCGGCAGCGATCAGGTCAGGCGAATTGTCGTCAGGCTCGCCGGCGGCCAGGCCGCGATCAGCAACGCCTACCTCGCCGCGATCCTGGGCTTCAGCGGCCTGATCGCCGCCGGGTACGCGGTTTCGGCCGTGCTCAGGCTGCGAACCGAGGAAACCGAGCAGCGGGCCGATTCCGTTCTCGCCACCGGCACGGGGCGGCTGGCGTGGGGACTTAGCCACCTGCTGATCGCGGTGGTTGGCACGCTGGCGATCCTGACCGCGACTGGCCTCGGGGCGGGCCTCGGCTACACCTACCGCAGCGGCGGCGGCCTGGCCGAGATCGCCAGGCTCACCGCCGCGGGACTGGCGCAGGCGCCCGCCGCTCTTGTGATCGGCGGGATCGCGGCGGCGCTGGTCGGCCTCGCGCCGCAGGCCAGCGCGGCCGGAAGTTGGTCGGCGCTCGGGGTCGTGGCGCTAATGGTGTTCCTCGGGGCGACCCTGCAGTTGTCGCACTGGGCCCTGGACATCTCGCCGTTCCAGCACTCGCCGAAGCTGCCGGGCGGCGCGGTCAGCGGCCAGGCGCTGGCATGGCTGATCGCGATCGCGCTCGGCCTGATCACGGCCGGCCTGGCCGGCCTGCGTCGGCGCGACATCGGCTAGCGGCTGCGGCCCGGCTGGCGGCTGCGGCCCGGCTGGCGGCTGCGCGGGATGATTCTCGGCGGCGAGTTGGTTAGCGCCTCTAAGGAATATACGCTCTAAGGAATGCATAGCCAGGCAGGATGATGGGGCCGCAGATGGGCGCTGGCAAGACCGGTCGCTCCCGGCGGATGCTCGTGCTCGCAACCTGCTGCATGAGCCTGTTCATCGTCGGGCTCGACGTCACTGTCGTCAACGTCGCGCTGCCCTCGATCGAGCACGACCTGCACGCCAGCGTCTCGGGGCTGCAGTGGGTCGTCGCCTCATATTCGCTGGTGATAGCGGGCCTGCTGATGCTCGCAGGCTCGACCGCCGACCGGGTCGGCCGCCGCAAGACCTTCCAGGTCGGGCTGGCGCTGTTCACGCTCGGCTCGCTGCTGTGCAGCCTCGCGCCCAGCCTGGCGGCGCTGGTCGCGTTCCGGATGGTGCAGGCGGTCGGCGGGTCGATGCTGAACCCGGTCGCGATGTCCATCATCACGAACACCTTCACCGAGCGGACCGAGCGCGCCAGGGCGATCGGGATGTGGGGCGCGACCGTCGGCTTGAGCATGGCGCTCGGCCCGGTGGTCGGCGGCGTCCTGGTCAGCACCATCGGATGGCGCAGCATCTTCTGGGTCAACATTCCGGTAGGGATCGCCGCGATCATCTCGACCGCGCTGTTCGTTCCCGAATCGAAGGCGCCGCGGGCCCGCCGGTTCGACCCGGTCGGCCAGGTGCTCGTGATGATCACCCTGGCCACGCTGGTCTACGGGATCATCGAAGGTCCGGTCAGCGGCTGGACGTCGGCGCCCATCCTCGCCTGCTTCGGCGTGGCCACGGCCGCGGGAGCCGGATTCGCCTGGTATGAGAGGCGCCGGCTCGAGCCGCTGCTCGACATGAGGTTCCTACGCAGCGCGCCGTTCTCCGGCGCGACGTTGATCGCGATCTCAGCGTTCGCCGCGCTCGGCGGGTTCCTGCTGCTGAACACGATCTACCTGCAGGACGTTCGCGGCCTGTCGGCGCTGCACGCGGGGCTGTACATGCTGCCGATGGCCGCGATGACGGTGGTCTGCAGCCCGCTGTCCGGCCGGATCGTCGGATCCCGCGGGCCGAGACTGCCGCTGATCGGGGCCGGAATCGCGCTCACGGTCAGCGCGCTCACGCTCACCGGGCTCGAGGCAGGCACCTCCTCGATCAGCCTGGTCATCAGCTACCTGATCTTCGGCTTCGGCTTCGGGCTGGTTAACGCCCCGATCACGAACACGGCGATGGCCGGGATGCCGCAGGCCCAGGCGGGTGTCGCCGCCGCAGTCGCATCGACCAGCAGGCAGGTCGGCTCGGTGCTCGGGGTGGCCGTGATCGGCTCGGCGGTGGTCTCCGCGCTGACTGGGCCAATCAGAACCGGCTTCGTCGCCGCCAGCCACGTCGGCTGGTGGCTGCTCGCCGGATGCGGGGTTGCGGTGCTAGTACTCGCGCTGACCACCACGGGAGCATGGGCGAGGCGCACCGCCCAGTTGGTCGCCGCCGAATTCGGACCCGGCGAGCACGACGACGACATCGACATCGAGCCGGCCGCCTGAGCCTCCGGCGGACTGCCCGGTCAACCGGGCAGTCCGCTGCGGCGCGGAACTCAGTCCGCTGCGGCGCGGAACTCAGTCCGCCGCGGCGCGGAGCCCTACTCCGCGGCCGCCTGCGACATCGCCATGATCGCGAAGACGGCACCCTGGTCGTCGGCCAGGATGGCCATCCGGCCGTACGGCGTGTCCCAGGCCGGCCGCATGACGCTGCCGCCGAGCTTGATGACGGTCTCCGCGGCCTCGTCGGCGTCATCGACACCGAAATATGTCATCCAGTGGGCCGGCGTCTCCGGCGGCGCCATTGTCCCGAGGTCCCCGATTCCGCCGATTGAATCCCCAGTCGGTCTTGAATGTCGCGTAACTGAATTCGGGGCTGCTCATGTCGTCATATCCGTAGCCGAAGACGGCGCTGTAGAAGGCCTTATTGGCCTCGAAGTCCCGGCTCATGTTCTCGTTCCAGCACACGGTGCCTGACTCGTTCGCGAGCCCCATGCCCTTGTGCGACCGCGCCTGCCAGATGCCGAACACCGCGCCGCCCGGGTCGGCGGCCACGCTCATCCGCCCGACGTCCATCACGTCGAACGGCTCGGCGAGCACCGCGCCGCCGGCAGCCGTGACCTTGGCCGTTGTCGCGTCGGCATCGTCGGATGCCAGGTAAGTCGTCCACGCCGCGGGTGCCTCGGGCGGGCCCTGCTTCGGTCCGATGCCGGTGACTGGCCGGCCACCGACCTCGCACATGACGTAGCCGCCGGTCTCCGGCGGGCCGACCTGAGTGTCCCAGCCGAACAGTGTCGAGTAGAAGGTCGCGGCCCTCGCCACGTCGTCCGCGCCGAGGTCCACCCAGCAGGGCGTGCCGGCCGGCCATGGAGTATCGCGCTGCACCATTTGCTCCTCCAGAACGTAAACCGAGCCAGGAATGCCTGAGGCTCCGTGACAATTGGCTTACGCAGCGTATCTAGGCGGGACCTGCCAGTCAGGCGGTCGTGAAATTGACTCTACATCTGCCGAGTTCAGGACCCGGGCTGGCCCGGTGGGCGCGGAATCGTTAACCCTGCGAAGAGCGTTAACACTACGTAGCATGGCTGGCATGGGTAGCCATCGGATTCAAAGGTCAGGATCCAGGCCAGCCCGCCCAAATCAGGCCCGCTACGGAGCCCGTGGCGTCGTCAGCCCCCCGTACGCCGATGATCACGAGCGCTGGCCCGTGGCGGCCGGCGCCCGGAGAGGCCTTGTCCTAGTGCGGTCGAAGAAGCTGCTCGTACTCGTCACCGGCATCGTGGTGGCCGTCGCGGCGATCATCACGTTCGCGGCGAACGCCGCGGCCCGCCGGGCGGCGTCCGGATCGCACCAGAATTCGGCCACGACGACCGCGCAGCAGGGTTCGGGCCACGGGCATGCGGCCGGCGGGACCGGCGGCCCGATGGCGCCGGTGTCCGCGGCGCTCGGACTTCGCCCCGGCGCGGTCTCGCCGAGCGCGGCCGGGATCGCCAAGGCCATGGCCGTGCTCCCGCAGCTCACCATCGAGCAGCTGGCCGGACAGCGTGTGATCTACAGCTATGCCGGCCTGACGCCGCCGGCCGGCCTGCTCACGCTGATCAGGAACGGCGACGTGGCCGGGGTGATCTTCTTCAAGGACAACGTCGGGACGAACGCGCACCTCGCGTCGGTCGTCAAGCAGCTCCAGCACGCGAACGCCAGCCAGAGCAACCCCGTGCGCCTGCCGCTGCTGCTGATGACCGACCAGGAGGGCGGCCAGGTGCGCCGGCTGGATGGCCCGCCGACGCTGTCGGCCAAGCAGATCGGCGCATCTGCACACCCGTGGAACGAGGCCACCCTGGAGGGCGGCGCGGCGGGCTCGTTCATGCGCGGTCTCGGCCTCAACGTCAACCTGGCGCCCGTGCTCGACGTATACCGGACGGCCGGCAACTTCATCGACGAGTTCGGGCGCTCGTTCAGCAATGACCCGCTCAAGGTCGAGAAGCTCGGCCAGCTGTTCGCGACCGCGATGCAGCAGAAGGGCGTCGCCGCGACCGTCAAGCACTTCCCTGGGCTTGGCGCCGCGACCCGGACGCAGAACACCGACGAGCGCCCGGTAACGCTCAACGTGCCGCTTACCCAGCTCAGGGCGGTCGACGAGCGGCCCTACAAGGCGGCCGTCGCGGCCAAGGTCAAGCTGGCCATGTTGTCCTGGGCGATCTACCCGGCCCTGGACACGAAGAATCCGGCCGGCCTGTCGTCCACCATCATCCAGGGCGAATTGCGCAATCGGCTCGGTTTCGCCGGTGTCACGATCACCGACGCGCTCAAGGCCGGCGCGCTGAAGAACTTCGGCACGACCGCGAATCGGGCGAAGCTCGCCGCCAGGGCCGGCATGGACCTGCTGCTCTGCGCAGTCAGGGACTACACGCAGGGCAATACGGCCAAGAACGCGCTGCGGAGCGACTACCTGGCGTCCAGCCCGGCCGCCCAGGCGAACTTCAAGGCCGCCGTGGAGCGAGTGCTCGCGCTCCGCGCCACCCTGCCGACCAGCTAGACGCCCGGCCAGCCGCTGGCCCCGCCGTCCCGGCCTCCCGGCCCTCCCGCCGTCCCCGCCCTCCCGGCCCTTCCCGCCCGTCCCCGCCCTCCCGGCCCTTCCCGCCCGTCCCCGCCGTCCCCGTCCCCGCCTCCGGGCGGAGGCGGACTCCGTGATCACGGTGGCGTTCCTGCGCTATGCGACGACAAACCACCGTGATCATGAGGTCCGGGGTATCAGGGAACGACGACGATGCTGGCGGTCGCGGTCTGGGCAGCCAGCAAGCCGGTGAGCCTGGCGGTCAGTGGGCCCGGTCGGCCGTCGGCGATCACCCGCCCGTCAATACCGATAACCGGCGCGATGCCGCCCATCGTGCCGGTGACGAACACCTCGTCGGCGGTATAGAGCTGGGTCAGCGAGTAGTCGCCGACCGCGCAGCCGATCCCGGCCGCCGCGGCCAGTTCCAGCACCGCGGCTCGGGTGATTCCCTCCGGGCACGCGGCAGCCGCCGGCGTCCCGAGCACTCCGCCCGTCACGCAGAACACATTGGTCGCGTTGGTCTCGGCGACGAAGCCACGCTGGTCGAGCATGAGCGCGTCGTCGGCGCCTGCAACGTTGGCCTCGATCTTGGCCAGGATCGACGGCAGCAGATTGGCGTGGTGGATCTTGGGATCCAGGCAATCAGGCGGCGGCCGCCTGATGCTCGAGGTGATCAGCGTGATGCCGGTCGCCGCGTAGACCGGCGGCTTGTACTCGGGCAGCACGATCAACGTCGGGCCCGACTGGTTCAGCCGCGGGTCCATCCCGCTGGTGATCTTCACCCCGCGGGTGAGCGTCAGCCTGATGTGCACGCCGTCGGTCATCGCGTTGGCGGCCAGCGTCCGCCTGATCTGCTCGATGATCTCCGCGTCACCGGGCACTGACTCGAACGCAAGCGCCTGCGCCGACCGCCGGAGCCTGGCGAGGTGCTCGGTCAGCCCGAAGATGCGGCCGTTGTGCAGCCGCAGTCCCTCCCAGACCGCGTCGCCGCCCTGAACTGCCGAGTCGAACGGGCTGACCGCGGCCTCGTCCCGGTGGGTCAGGCGCCCGGCCACGTTCACGACGATGTCGCGGTTCCGCTCGTCGAACTGCTGCAGCATGGCCGATTCCTCTCCTCGCGCCCCCGGTAGCCATCTGAATCTGGACCCGACCGGAACCGGACAAATTCGGCCACTGGTCGCGGACTGGGCGTTACGAGTGGGATGTTAATCCAATCCGGTCCGCGGAAGCGCCGGGCACCGGCGATGCGGAAGGCCGGGTACCGGTTCCGCGGAAGCGCCGGGCACCGGCGATGCGGAAGGCTCCCATGACCTCGATTCCAGTAACGAACGCGAGTTCCGGATCTGGCGCGGCCCCTTTCGACCGGCATGCCGGCCGAGTCGAGGCGCTTCGCCGGGCGGTACTCGAGGCTCCCGGCTTGCTCGACCCGGCGATCCGGGCCGCCGCGGCGTCACCTGGCAGCCAGGAGGCGCTGCCGCCAACCCAGCCGCCCTTGGCTGCGCTGCCCTCGGCTGCGCTGCCCTCGGCTGCGCTGCCCGCGGCCGCGCTGCCCGCGGCTCTGCAGGCGTATGTCGCGAAGGTCTGCGAGTCCGCCTACCGCATCAGCGACGCGGACCTCGGAGCACTGACCGAGGCGGGATACAGCGAGGACGAGATCTTCGAGGTGACCGTCGCCGCGGCGTTCGGCACCGCGCTGCGCAGCCTGGACGCGGGCCTGCGGGCCGTCCGGGAAGGCTCCTGATGCGGCCGGGGGTGCTTGCCCGCGGGCACCGGGCCAGGGCGCGAGTCTTCCTCGGGCTGATCCGCCGCCTGACCGGTCACCCGATCGACCCTGTCGTGCAACTCGCGCTGTACCGCCCCGATTTCTTCGGAAGGCCATTCCTGGCCTTGACCAGCGAGGTCATGCGGGGACCGTCGTTCTGGTCCCCGGCGGAACGGGAGTACCTGGCAGTCTTCAGCTCCCAGCTCAACGAGTGCCCCTTCTGCGTGCGCGTGCACACCGAGGTGGCGGCCAAAGCGTCACGCGGAGAGATACAGGTGCACGACCGGGATTCGGCGCGACCGGAGCTGATCGCGATCCTGCCGCTGCTGGAACTGGTCAGCCGCACTCCGGATCAGGTGTCCAGGGCCGACGTCGACGAGATCCGCGCCGCCGGGGTGCCGGATGAGGCCATCGTCGATGCGCTGCACGTCGGCCTGGTCTTCAACACCATGAACCGGCTGGCGCACGCCTTCGGCTTCGGCTGGGAATCGGATAAGCAGGTACGCCTGGGCGCCACGGTGATCAACCGGACGAGCTACCAGCTGCCAGGGTTCCTGTTGCGGTAACACGGCAGCGCCGGGTCCCCGGGCCGAAACTGGCGCAGGTGCGCGGTCACGATGCGAGAGAGCGAGGCCGCGCGAGTTGGCATCGCGGTCCACACGGTCGCACCGACCCGGTCCAGCCCCGATCGGCCAGAACCGCCCCGGTCTCCGCCGCGGTAAGGCACGACAGGTCGCCGACCTCGGCCCAGCCGTATCTGAGTGTGAGGAGGCCCAGCGCAGCGAGCGCGTTGTCGCGGCGGACGTCGATCCATCGGCGGTCGTCGGGATGAGCGCTCCTGCCGTCCAGCTCAACGCACACGCCCTGGTCCTGGTAGAGGTTGTCCAGGTAGCACGCCCGGCCGCCGATCATGATCTTCGCCTGCCTGATCGCTCGCGGCAGTCCGTGCGGCTGCTCGACCCGCCGGACGTAGCGGTACTCAAGCAGCGAGTGGACACCGGCGTCGATTTCGCCGAGCGCCCGGGTGAGGTCCTGTCTCCATCGCAGCTTGGCCCGGTTGGCCATTGCGGTCCGGATCCTGGCGGGGGTAGTGAGCCTGCGCTGGCAGGCCGCACAGGCCACCGCGAATGCAGCGTCGAACGCCGGCGCCTGCTGGGTCAGGTCGAGTACCGACTCCTCGATCCGGGTCCTCGGCGGCAGCAGGTTCGCCTGGGTCGCCTCGGCGAGGTGGATGCTGCGGTGGATGACGACGCCGGGCACTCGCGCGATGTGCCGTTCTTCCGGAACGCTGACGTGGACGAGCGTGCTCGGCCGGTCGTAGAGCCCGTGCAGTTCAGCGGCGGTCTGGTGGCTGAGGGCGGCGGCCGGCCCAGCGCGCAAGACGGCCGCCCACAGCGTCGCCTCCCTCGACGGCTCGCCCGCGCCGACGGTGTAGATGCCGCGTTGTAACGTCAGCCAACGACCGGTCCCGGCCAGGCGGTCGACGGCCGACGGCGACAACCCGCTCGCGATGGCCTGCTTCCGGGAGATGACGCCGCGCTGGATGTCCAGGATGTCCTGGCATGACTGCGGTAACTGGATTGCCATGACATCAGCGTGGCCGCGCGACCGATTCGGCGCCACCGCAACGTCCCGCCCTGTGGACAACTCCGCTCCCACGGCCCAAGGAATCCTGGACTTCATGATCACGGTGGGTTGCTGTCGCATAGAGCAAGTAACCCACCGTGATCATGAAGTCCAGGTACGGGGTGCTCGGCTGGGGTGCCCGGCTGGGGCTAGCCGGGGGGCGGGGCGAACCGGGGCGGGGCGAACCGGCGGCGGGGCGAACCGGGGTGGGGAGGGATTAGGGGGTTAGGCGGTGGGGGGCGAGTTCGTCGTAGTAGGTCTGGCAGCGGGCTGCGAGGGTCTCCAGCAGGGGCGGCAGCACCGGGGGAGCGGCGCTGGCGCGCGCTCGCTCCTGGTCATGGCCCGCGTCGAAGCCGGTCGACGCCCAGACGCGGCCGTACCAGTGCTTCGCCCACACCCCGTCGGTCGGCCGCGGTCCGGCCGGCCAGGCCAGCATCGCGGCGTCGAACCCGATCCCCAGCGCCGCGCACAGCGCCTGCAGGGTCTGCCGCGGCCGGGCGGCGAGGTCGGCCGCGTCGATGACCGGGCCGCCGAACAGCCGGTAGATCTCGGCCTGCTGCGCCAGGCCGAGATCGGCCAGCGTCGGGGTGTCCCTGACCTTCGCGTACGAGGCGAGCAGTCGCCGCGGGTCCCTGATCAGGAACGCGTGCCGCAGTCCCGCCAGCCGGCTCCGGTCGATGTCCGGCAGCAGGTGATGCGTCATGTGCTTCTGGTAGTACACGGTCTTTCCCGCCGGCAGCGGGCCCGAGGTGAGCTCATTGACCACCTCGGGCCAGCGGGTCGGCATCGAGGCCAGGATCTCGTCCCGGCCCGGATGCTCGATCCCGGTCTCGGCCAGGTAATAGCCGTACAGCGGTTCGTCGATCACGACCGTGTCCGGCCGGTTCTCGAAGGCGCGCATCAGGGCCGTGGACAGCGTCCTGGGCCCCGACCACATCGCGATCCTGGCGACTTCAGCCACGCGGCCCGCCGGACGTCAGAGGACGACGACGCTGCGCAGCACCTCGCCGCGGCCCATCTTGGCGAATGCCTCCTCGACGGCGTCCAGTGCGATGGTCTCCGACACGAACTTCTCCAGCGGCAGCCGGCCGCCGAGGTGCAGGTCGGTCAGCATCGGGAAGTCCCGGTCGGGCAGGCAGTCGCCGTACCAGGACGACTTCTGTGCACCGCCCCGGCCGAACACGTCGAGCAGCGGCAGTTCCAGCGTCATCTCGGGCGTCGGCACGCCGACCAGCACCACGGTCCCGGCCAGGTCGCGCGCGTAGAACGCCTGCTTGTACGTCTCGGGCCGCCCCACCGCCTCGATCACCACGTCGGCGCCGTTGCCCTCGGTCAGGGCCCGGATCTGCTCGACCGGGTCGGCCTCCCGCGAGTTGATCGTGTCGGTCGCGCCAAGCTCACGGGCCCAGGCGAGCTTGCGGTCGTCGATGTCCACGCCGATGATCTTCCGCGCGCCCGCGAGCCTGGCGCCGAGGATCGCCGCGCAGCCGACGCCGCCGCAGCCGATCACGGCCACGGAGTCGCCGCGGCCGACCTGGCCGGTGTTCAGCGCGGCGCCGAGCCCGGCCATCACGCCGCAGCCGAGCAGACCGGCGACCTCGGGCTTGACCTGCGGGTTCACCTTGGTGCACTGGCCGGCTGCGACCAGAGTCTTCTCGGCGAAGGCGCCGATGCCGAGCGCCGGCGACAAGACCGTGCCGTCGGTCAGCGTCATCTTCTGGGTCGCGTTGTGCGTCGCGAAGCAGTACCACGGGCGGCCCCGCCGGCACGCGCGGCACTGGCCGCAGACGGCGCGCCAGTTCAGGATGACGAAGTCGCCTGGCGCCAGTCCGGAGACTCCCTCCCCGACGGACTCGACGACCCCGGCCGCCTCGTGCCCGAGCAGATAGGGGAAGTCCTCGCCGATGCCACCTTCGCGGTAATGCAGGTCGGTGTGGCAGACGCCGCAAGCCTGGATCTTGACCAGCGCCTCACCGGGACCCGGATCGGGCACGACGACGGTGGTGAGCTCAACTGGTGCGCCCTTGCTGCGGGCGATTACGCCTGTTACCTCATGTGCCATCGGGTCCATGCCTTTCACTTATACCTAACAAGGGCGCGCGGCCGGTCCGCGTCCGGTGAGCCGGCCTGCGCCAGGGCTGGTGCGGCCAGTCACGTCCGGTGCCGATGATACGGATCAGCGGTTACGGACCAGAACGGCGATCGCCACATCGGGCGGCGCGACCGCGCGGAGCATGTGCCGCAGTTCGTCGACCGACAGGCCGCGCACGTTCACCTGGTACCTGGGCGGCCCGTTGAGCGGGCTGGTCAGGGCGGTCGGGCGGAGCAGGTACCAGAAGGGGATCACGAGCAGGATCCACCGGCAGAAGCGGCGCAGCGGGCCGTGCCGGTACCCGCGCAACGCCAGCGACGCGTTCGCCCCGAGTATCAACTCCACCCGCGAGCCGTAGGCCCTGGGCGCGACCCGCACCCGCTCGATGTGCTGCCACGGCAGATACCTGACTTCGCGCCGGCGCCGCCCGCGGCGCCTGCTGGTGGCGGGGAGCCCGAGGGCGACTCCGTTCTGGTCGGCCTTGAACGCGCGGGTAGTGACGGCATTGACCGCCAGCACGAACACGATCAGCGCGCAGAGCAGGCCGGCCACCGCCGCCATCCGGAACCAGATCGGCGGCCAGCGGCTGAGCGCCAGTGCCGCCGCGGCGGCCAGGTACCAGATCGGGGCCAGCCACAGGTATCCGCGAGGCAGGATCGCCGACGGGCCGATGACCGGCGCGGACAGGCCGTCCTGCATGGGTCCCCCCAGACTGTAGGTATCGCAACAGATCGTCCAACGAGCGGAGGTCTCACCGCAAGGGGTCAGTCTCGTCTGATGCGCGACGAACTGCCTAGGGGCTTCGGCGCAGGTCAGCCGTCCGCGGCGGCAGGCGCCCGGCGCGGCTCCTGGTCCCAGGTCCGACCGGTCGCCGTGTGGTTGCGCGGCCTCAGGGGA
The DNA here is from genome assembly GCA_963720595.1 of uncultured Actinomycetota bacterium. Taxonomy (GTDB): domain Bacteria; phylum Actinomycetota; class Actinomycetes; order Streptosporangiales; family Streptosporangiaceae; genus Chersky-822. Next base: position 483,458 of record CAVRFY010000004.1, read on the forward strand.
AGCCGTTTCGCGGGTCGCGGGACCGGGCCGGTGGTCACGGCTGGCGGGCAGGTTTCGTTGCGAAATCTGCTTGAGAATGCCGGCCAGGACAGTCGCCGGGCAGCCGCGATCGTGTAGCGGGCGGGCCGATCTTGCCGCATGATGTAGGAAACTCCGCCAAGGCCGGGACATCAGCCGGTCAGGGGAACGGCGCCGCGGCGGGCGCGATCTGGTGAACCTGCGGAGCGGTGGAGTGCGACAGGTCGGCAGACGGCCGGGATGCGGGAGGTAGGCCGGATGCCGAAGAAGGGCAAGGACCGGCGGTCAGCGCGGGACGACGCGCGTGATCTCAGCCGGCGGCCTCGGCGGTGACGAGGATTACGACTGGATCAAGTCCCTGGGGGAGGGGCGGTCGTCAGCGTCGGCCGGATCTGCCGCGTCCCCTGGTTCCGCCGCTTCGATCGGATCTGCTGTGACGTCCGTTGCGGCTGCGCCGCCCCCCGTCCGGCCGGTCGCGGCCCGCCCCGCGACGCTGCCGGCCAGGCGGCGCCGCGATCCAGGGCCGGAGCGGGAGCGGCAGCCGGATCGCGAGGTTATGCGGCCAGAACGCGAGGTCGTGCGGCCAGAACGCGAGGTGCCGCGGCCAGAACGGCCGGCCGTCCTGCCCGAGCGCTCCGCCCGCAGGCTGGGTCGCTCCGAGCCCAGGCCCGAGCGCTCCGAGCCCAGGCCCGGGCGCTTCGCGGCGAGGCCGGACCGGGTCAGCCGTGGCGAGATGGAGGAGCGGACCGACCGGCAGGCGAGGGTCGACCGGTCGGGACGACCGGGACCGTCGGCCGCGTCGTACGGCACCGACCGGGCCCCGCTGCCGGTCAACGACCGGCAGCCGCGGCCGACCCCGGCTACCCGGACCACCACCCCGGGACCGGCCGTCCGCCTCACCGCGGGTCGCGCCGTTGACCTGGTCTCCGGCCAGGGGTCGGACCTGGCCTTCAACCCGGCGGCCGCCGACTACCGCGAGCCGCTGTATTCCGAGCCCCTGGCGCGCCCGGTGTATCCGGAGCCGGTGTACCCCGAGCCCGGGTACCCGGAGCCGGTGTACCCAGAGCCGGTGTACCCCGAGCGGGTGTATCCGGAGCCGAGCCAGCCGCCTCGCCTGGCGGCCCGGCCTGAGCTGGACCGGCATGAACTGGACCGGCCGGCGCTGGACCGGCCGGCGCTCGACCGGCCGGAGCGTAACTGGGACGAGCCGGCCTGGCAGCGGCAGGAGCGCCCCGATCCGCGGCTGGATACCGCGGAGTACGCCAGCCCGCTGTATCCGCTGGGGGACACCGGCCAGTTCGCGCGTGCTGGCCAGCCCCGGCTGGGCGGTCCGGCCGCGCTCGCCGGCTCGTCGGCGCCGTCCAGGCCGTCAGGACCGGGCAGGCTATCCGGGCCGGGCATGCCGTCCGGGCCGGGCAGGCTGTCCGGGCCAGCCGGCCCGGGGTTCGTCGATGATCCGCTGGCGGACACCGATGCCACGCGGCGTCCCGGTCCCGATGATCGTTCCCCGACTGGCCGTCCGGCCAGACGCGGCCAGACCGGCCCGTTGCCGAGGTTGGACCGGGAAGCGGCGGAAACGACGAGCGACCGGCTGGCCGCTGCGCGCGCGATTACCGCCGGCCCAGGGCGAGGCGGCGCGGACCTGACCTTCGGCCCGGTCGCGGATGACGATGCGCCGGAGATCGAGCTGCCCGTCCGGCGGCCGGGGTACCAGACGCCGCCGGGGAAGCCGGGGAAGGCGGGAAAGCCGCGGAAGGCGGGGAAGGCCGGCCGGTCGGCCGGAGCAAAGGCCAGCACGCGCAAGGCTCGGCAGCAGGCCGCGCCCGGCAAGAGCCGGTCCGGGTCAGGGCGCCGGCGATCCCGCAAGATCCTGGCTATCGGGTCGGTTGTCGTGGTCGCCGCACTGGCCGCCGCCGGCTACTTCGTCCTTCGGCCCAAGACGGCGCATGCCATCTCGACGCCGGCCGCGCTGGGCAGCTTCACCAGGCAGCAGGCCGACGCGACCGCGGAGCAGCTCAAGAAGCAGATCGTGACGGCGGCGCGCGGCGATGTGAAGAACGTCGTCGCCGCTGTTTACCAGCGCAAGAGTGGTTCTGGCGGCAGCCCGCAGATCGTGGTCTTCATCGGCGGCAACCTGGCAGGCAGCGCCTCGGCCAGCAGCCTGATCGGCGCGTACATGACTGGGCTGCAGGGCGCCTTCACGACAAGCGCCGGCAAGCTCGGCGGGCAGGCTGCCTGCGCGCCCGGGTTGGGTAGCAGGCCGGCGGAATGCGCCTGGGCGGACGGCGACACGTTCGGGGTCGTCGTGTCAGCGACGCTGACCTCGTCGGCTCTCGCGGACGAGATGCGGCTGATGCGCCCGCTGGTCGAGCATGTGCTGAAGTAAGCGGGTCCGTCAGCTGGTCGACTTGTCGCCGCTCGTCTCGTCTGCCTTGTCGGCTTCGGCCGTAGCTTGCGTCGCCCGTGCCGGACTCGCTCGTGCTCGGACTCGCTGTTCGCCGGGCGCCTGCGCTCGGGCCGCCTGGGCTTGATCCGGCTCGCGCCGGAGGCCTGCGGGGTTCGGAGCGACAACCTGGCAACAACCATCGTGATGGCCGCTGCCAGAACTGCGAGCCCGGCCAGCTGGCCGCCGATCAGGCGCGGATCGAGCGGCAGCGCCGATGAGGTCTGCGTGATCCCGGCAAGCCTGCGTGCCTGATGTGTTGACTTGCCGGATGGCGACGGCTGCGGCGTGACCGTCGGGAACAGGCCGTTCAGGCCGTCGGGCGTGATCGTGGCGCCGGGGATCGGGATGAGCGTGGTCGGCGGCAGCACTGGCGCTGGACTTGTCCCGCCCTGACCGGGCTGGCCGACGACGGTCGTGACCGCGGCTTCGGAGGGGGAGAGCGACGCGCCGGACACCGTTACCGCGAGCGTGATCGGGCTGCCGATCGTGGCGGTGGACCTGACCTGATCGGTGACCATCAGTTCGAAAGCCTGATTGGCCGGCAGCGCGCCAATCGAGCAGGTCCTTCCGTGACTGACCGGGCACAAGGTGAACTGCGGCGCCAGCATGGCATGAGTGCTGATGGCGGACGCGCTGACGTGGCTGGCCGCCACGGTGCTCCAGACCCAGATCGAGTAGGTGACCTTGCCGCTCGGCGAGGTGTCCGAGTTGAACTGCACGAGCTGAGCGGTCACGCAGAGCGCGCCCGCACGATGCGAGTGCGTCGGTGACGGCGACGGGCTCGGCGAGTGCGACGGCGAGCGTGAGTGCGACGGCGACGGGCTGGGTGAAGCCGAACGCGAGGGGCTCGGGCTGTTGCTGGCCGACGGACTTGGGCTCTTAGACGGGCTCGCCGACTTGGAGGGACTGGCCGACTGAGATGGGCTAGGGCTCGTGGACGGTGAAGGACTGTGGTGGTGTCCTGCCCCGAGCAGGCTGGCCGACATGGTCGAGACGGTGCTACGGCCGCATGGAGAGTTCATCGTGCGCGCCCAGGATGCGAGTGCCGGCGCGACCGCGAAACCCGACGTCAGGACTGTTCCAGCGGCGATGCAGACCGCAGCGCGTCCCGTCCGGACGATCCCTGCCCGCACCGTCGTCCTCCGATCGTCGAGCCGGCCTGCGCCGGCGCCATCGTCGCGCTGCCCAGGTTATCCTACAGGCCCAGTAGGAAACCCTCAGTCGCCCACCCGTGACCATAACCTCGAGCATAAGCTTGCCTTCGGACTGGCTGAAGTGGCGGATGTCTCTTATTGCCAAGGTCAGCACCATAATCATGCTGTTTCGCAAGGGCATCACGAGCGTCCTCAGGGTGGCGGCCGGATGAACAGTGAGCGTCGCTCTGGTGACGCGGGCAACGACCCGGCCGACGTGCTGACCAGGCCGGGCCGGTCCCCTGACCTGGTGCTCAGGTACGGCGACGGCCCCGACCAAGTCGCCGATGTGCATCTGCCTCCGGCCGGGAGAGCGGGCGGAGCCGGGACCGGCGAGCGGGCGCCGTTCGAGCGGGCGCCGTCCGAGCGGGCGCCGTTGACGATATTCCTGCATGGCGGCTTCTGGCGGGCCGAGTACGGGCGCGAGCACACCAGGCCGCTGGCGGAGGCACTCGCGGCGGCCGGGCTTCGTTGTCTGCGCGCCGGAGTACCGTCGGACCGGACAGCCGGGCGGCGGCTGGCCTGGGACGTTCGACGATGTGGCTGCGGCGGTCGACACATTGCCGGCCCTGGCCGCCGAGGCGACTGGCGGCCTGGTGGCGGCGGATGCCTCGCAGGTCCTGCTAGCCGGTCATTCGGCTGGCGGGCATCTTGCCCTCTGGGCGGCTAGCAGGCATCACCTGCCCGCCGGATCGCGCTGGCGGGCCGAGCGGTCAGGATGGCGGGGCGTTGTGGCGCTCGCGGCGGTCAGCGACCTGGGCGCGAGCTACCGCAAGGCGCTTGGCCAGCAGGCCGCGGGCGCGCTGATCGGCGGCGGCACCGCCGAGTACTACGACACCAGGTACCTGGAGGCCGATCCGTCCAGGCTGGTTCCGGCCGGGGCGCCGGTGTGGCTCGTGCACGGCATGGCCGACGAACTGGTGCCGTACCAGATGAGCCTCGACTACGCGAGGTGGGCGCGGTCGGCGGGAGCGCGGGCCGCGGACGCCACCTGCCTGCTGCTGCCTGGCGCCGGGCATTTCGAGGTGATCGACCCGCTTTCACGGGAGTGGCCGCAGGTGGCGGATGCGTTCCAACGGGTGGCTGGCCGGGTTCACGAGCCGGGTGCGTAATCGTGTATGCTCGCCTAGCGCGCGGCTCCTGCGACGATCTCCTGCCAGGATGCCGGACGCCGTACGTGCGGGTCATTGCCCGCCGTGCCCCCTTAGCTCAGTCGGCAGAGCGTCTCCATGGTAAGGAGAAGGTCTACGGTTCGATTCCGTAAGGGGGCTCCCAGTTCAGAGTAGTGATTTCGAATATAGCTACGTTCCGATTCGTCGTTTTCGTGAACCGGGTCATGGAGACGCTCTCTTGTCCTGAATGCACAGGATGCGCGATAGGTTCCGTGGCGCCGATCACTTGGAGTAATTGCCGGCTGGGCGGCGGCTTCGGATACGGCGTTGCGATAGCGCACGGAGAGGCTCCATCGGGCTGTTCCTGGACCTCACGGTACGGCAGGATTGATGCGTCCGCGAGGTGTCTGAGGCTGCTGCTGACGGCTAGTGGTTGTGCGTGTTCATGACCGTCCAGGTGGTGCCGTTCCATTGCAGGGCGAGGGTCTTGTAGGAGTGGCGGTTGGCGGGGTTGTGCTGGTAGCCGACGGCGTAGCAGAGCGTGCTGTTTATGCAGGAGACGTGGAAGGTGGCGTTGGTGGTGAACGGCGCTGGGGTGGCGGGGACGGTCTGGGTGGTCCATGCCGTGCCGTTCCACGCTTCGAGCAGTGACTTGCGGCCGTGGGTTCCGGCGGCGGCGCAGTAGTTCGTGGCGGGGCAGGACACGCTCCAGAACCCGGAGCCGGTTTTCGGCACGGTGGGCATGATGGCCCATTTGCCGCTGGCGTACTGCTCGGCGAAGGCGGTTGTGCCTGGCGTGGCCGCGTTGCCGACGGCGATGCAGGCCGCGGCGGCGGAGCAGGAGACGGCCTGGAAGAAGGTGGCTGCCTCGCCGGCGATGACCGGGGCCTTGGCCAGGTGCCAGGTGCCGTTGACCCAGTGGGCGGAGAAGGGCAGTGAACGGCCGGCCGGGCTGGTGTAGTTGCCGACTGCCATGCAGTCGGTCGTAGTCGCGCAGCTGACGGCGGCTAGTTCGGCGCCGTGGGAGTGCGCGGGGACGGGGACGGTCAGCCGGCGCCTGGCCTTGCCCCTGAAGATGTAGGCGCTGGCGTGGGACAGGTAGTACAGGCCGTGGGTGGTGTTCCGGGTCGTGCCGTCTGCGCCGACGAGCATGCAGAACCTGAGAATGGCGCAGGAGACGTCGTCGAGCACGGACCAGGTCGCGCCGGGCGGATTGCGGTAGTCGACGGGGATGCCCTGGTACTGCGTGCCTACCTCGGCGTACTGGACCGGGTGCTGGTAGTCCGTGGTGGCCCCGTAGTGCTCGCCGACGGTCACGCAGTGCAGGAAGTTGGAGCTCTGGGCGACGCAGGAGATCTCGAAAGGCTCGGTGACGTAGTCGATCTGGTCAGGCTGGGCGAAAGACCAGCGCTTTCTGTACCAGGTCTCGTGCAGGCCCTCCACGTAGGTCCGCGAGGCGAAGTCGCCGACGGCCTGGCACGCGCCGGTCACGGGGTTCTCCGGCTGCTTCATGCACGAGTCGCTGGTGAACTGGTCATCGAAGACCTTGCCTCTGGGGACGGCGCCGGCGCTGACCAGGCCGGGGACCGGGAGGCCATGGCGTGATGCTGTCAATCCTTCGCGGGCCGGGCGGCGGCGCGGATGGCGTTCGGGGCGACAACCTCGACGACATGACCCGACCGGCAGGTCTGGCCGGGACCTGCAGCCGCAGCGGAGGGCAGCGGCGGCACGCTTTAGGCGCGCGCCGTCAGGTGCCGCCGCGTTGCGCGTCCAGCAGCACTGCCGCGACTGCGGCGAGGGCCGCAGCCGCAGGTGCGATCAGAATGATCTTCCCACCGGGCATGCCGCCGACGATCACGGTGTGGATCACGACCGGAGCGGTGTCGCCAGTGCGGCCTGGTTCCGGCGGCGGCAGAGTGGCGAAAGCGGCGGGCACGGCTGCGCCGAACGCCAGGACGGCGCCGGCCAGCGCAGTCAGGACGGAGGCGAAACGGGTGATGAGGCGGGGGTGATGGATGCCGTTCCGCGGGTCAGTGGATGTAGTAGCGGACCGATCATGCAGTCGTATTCGCCGGCTGCCTCCGGCGTGTCGGACACGCCGATCGGGTCCAATTCCGTGAGCAGATGACGCGCCTGGCGTTGATACTCCTGCGTCCGCTCCCGGTTTCGGGGGACTGCCCGGATCCCGCGCATCAGGTTCGCTCATGCGCTGCCCTCGCTCGGCGCTTTATTCCCCGCCGCACGGACGCAAGCCTCCACGTGATCCGTCACGGGTTCGGGATCAGAATCAGCCTGCCCTGCGCATCTGCACGCTCAACTCTCTGGTGGGCTGTGACCACCTCCTCCAGCGGCAGGCGCGCCGCAATCACCGGTCTGAGTTCACCGGCGGCGAGCAAGGCGAAAAGGCGCGCGAGATCGTGCCGGTACCAGTCAGGGTGCTTCTTCTTCGTCGGTCGAGTGTCATAGAACGCGACGTGCTTCCGCTGTGGTGGCAATGACCACAGCGGAAGCCGAATATACTGCGACAGGACGTCCAGGACAGGATTACTGCCCCGCTGAGCCGCTTCATAGTAGCCGTAGGCTACGACGGTCCCGCCTTTGTGCACCGCCCTCACCGAACGCTTGAGATGAGCCGACCCCATTGGGTCAAAAACCGCGTCCACGCCGGCATCCCCAGTGAGGGTTGCGATGCGTTCGACGAAGTCCTCGGCGCGATAATCGATGGGCGTGGCCCCCAGACGCTGCACGAGAGCGTGTTTGGGCTTCGAGGCCGTGCCGTACATCTCTAGCCCGGTTAGGTGTCCCAGCTCGAGGAAGGCAGTGCCCAGGCCACCGGCCGCCCCGTGCACCAGGATCCGCTGACCCGCTGCCACCTGTGCGACGCGGTGCAGCATCTGGTAGGCGGCGACGTAGTTGAACACCAGCGTCACCGCCTCACCGGGATCGACTCCCGCGGGCACGGGATACAACTCCTGCGCCCGCAGGACGATGTACTGGCTGTAGCCCCCATAGAACGTAAGGGCCGCGACAGCTTGCCCGGCCTCCAGTCCCGAGACGTCAGGGCCCAATCGCTCCACTACGCCGACAATGGCGTAACCGGGAGTGAAAGGCGGCCGGGGACCGCCCGGATAGCGCCCGCGCCTGATGTTCACATCGGAGAACCCCACGTCGGCAGCCAGGATCTTGACCAGTACCTGCCCGCTGATTGGAGCAGGCAGCTCATCCTCGGCGATCTGCATAACCTCAGGCCCCCCGGTGCGGCGAACCACCACATGTCGGTATTTCATGACTTGATCCTTGTCTCCTTCGGTCGGTGATCCTGGCGGGGGTGTCGTCGGCGCCGCCGGCGGGCTGCCCGCGGTACGAGCGGCGCCGGTCTCGAGCGAGCCAGGCTTGAGGGTAGCCATTCTTGTTCTCCTGTCGGTGTGCGGTTCTGTCCCTTTGCACGCTAGGAAGGCCCGGCGTGCCGGGCGTCAGCCAAACGTGCCTGCGGGGTGGAATCTTTGGTGGCGGCCTCGGCACGAAAGTGCCGTCCCGGTCGCGTAGTGCATGCACCTCCATTTGCATGGCACGGGAGGTGCTTCAGATGCTCGCCGCGGGCCGGTCGAACCAGGCCATCGCCGCCGATCTAGTGGTCGCCCTCGACAACCGTCAAAAGCACGTCAGCCACCTCCTGGACAAGTTCGGCGCCACCAACCGCGCCGAAGCCGTCGCCCGCGCACGGCAGCAGGGGCCTGATCCTCCTGCCCGCGGCTCGCGGCAGGAACGGCCAGTCGCCGGCGGCGCAAGCCCAGGCCGGTCAGCGTTGCCCGGGGCGGCGCGCCAGTGTTCAGGTCGCGCCATCGGCGCAGCGCCTGAGGCGCGTCGGCCGGGCCGGTAGAACAGGTCGGCGGTGTCTGCGGGGTGGAGGCGGAACTCGGACTCGGTGACGATCCCCGAAGTTCCGCCGCCGCCGCTCAGCACCCGGAACAGGTCCGGGTTCTGCGACTGGCTCGCGTGCAGGATCTCGCCGTTGGCGGACACGACCTCGAAGCGGGCCACGTGGTCGCGGGCCAGGCAAGCCAGCCGATTCCCCCGCCAAGGGGCAGGCCGGCGACGCCGGTGTGGGGAGGTTGCCGGCCGTGGTGGCCAGCCCGGACGACTGGGCGGTCCAAGGCGCCGAGCAGCGCGCCCACCAGGGCCCAGGTCGACCCGGACAGCGCCCACCAGGGACAGGTCAGTCATCAGGGCCGTTGCCAGGCACCGCTAGGCCGAGAATATTGTGGCCTGCTCCCCGGACCCCAGGCGATTCATCCGGCCAGGTTGGCGGTAACGGTGCCCGCCTGCAGGGTCGGCTTGTCCGCGTTCCGTACCACCGCTGTGACGTCGTGGACTGCGGCGCCGGCCTGCTCGGGGAGTTGTCGGCCGATGCCGCCGGTCAGCGCGCTGCCGCCCGTGCGCCCAGACGAAGTCCTGGATGCCCCGTGACCGCATCTTCCTGCGTCCTTCTGCCGCTACGCTACGAGCGCTCCCGTGCCGGGGCGTCGCCCGAAGGTGGCGATGCGGGCGGAACCTGCCGGGCGGCATGGGCACGAAGTTGCTGGCGGCTGCGGACCGGATCTGGCGCGTCGCGTACGCCCTCGCGTGCTCCTCACGCCGCGGCGGGAAGCCGGACGTAGGCCGGGCGGTGCGGGGGAAGCACCCGGCCGCCGGGCAAGATCTCACCCATGTCGTCGAACACGATCACCCCGTTGCACAGCAGGCTCCACCCTTGCTCGGGGTGAAAGGCCACCGTGTGGGCGGCGTGGCGGCCCGGGCCGTCAGCCGGCGGGCATGGGGGCTGGTGTGGGCACATGGCGCACCTCCGGTGCGGGGTTGCGGATAGCTCTGCGAAGACGGCAGGAACCGGCGCTGCGGTCGGCAGCGGCTCTTCGGGCCGGGGTTCCAGCAGAAGCGGCGGAAGGCGGTGAGTGCCCGGCGGCGCCCCAAGCAAGCCGGCGGCCGCTGCGATCATGTCGTTGACGTGGTCGGCGGTGAGTTGTTGCAGGGTCAGCGGATGCATGGTGTCCCTCCTGGCCAGGTTCGGCGGGCGGCCGCGGGCTGCTGGGCAGGTGGCGCTACCGGCGGTCTGGCGTGGTCCGGGCGCGGGGATGGCCGGCCCGGCGGTTGATCTGATGGGCGCGGACGATGTCAGGGTCACGCGGGTCGGGCGGCAGCGGCGTTGGCGGCCAGCTGGCGGGTCTGGGGCGGCGCTTGGCGACGCGGGTTTGCCTCATTGGTGGCTTCCTTCCGGGGTTGTGGTTCCGGCGTCGCCTGGGTCCAGCCGGCGGACCGAGATCAGGCACATGCCCAGGTCGCGTATCTTGACCAGGACGCCGTGCAGTGCTGGCTGGTCTGCCACCGGCCCGGAGATGATCGTTTCTCCGGCCTCGCTGCTGACCTGGAGGCCCTCGAACCAGCCGGTCCAGCACTCGCCGAGGACCCCTTCGACGCGGATCTCGTAATGGGCCGGCGGCCGCGAGCCGCTCATGCCCGCCCGCCCGCCTGCGGGCCCGTCAGCGCCCGGCCGGGTTTGAGAGCACTCATTGCTTGTCCCCTCGTGGGTGTGCGTTTCTGTCCCTGCACGCTACGAGGCGCCCCCTGGGCCGGGCGTCACCTGAAAGTGCCCTGAGAGTGGAATCTTCGGTGGCCGCAGCGGGCACGAAGGTGCCGCTGGCCGGGACTAACTAACCGCGGCCTGCCAGCGGCGGCCGGTCCCTGGATGGCGCTCCGGGGGGTGCCTGCAAGCTCGGGCCGGTCTCCGGCCGGCAGCCTGCGCCTGTTCCTGGCCCGTGCAGGGGGTACCGGCAGGGCTACGATGGGCATATCGCCGCACGATGGATGACTGGAGGCGGTGAGCGTGCAGGTCACCGGTGGCTGAGCCGCCCGCGGCGGCCGGGCCGGGGTCCGCCGCGGCGGAGCGGGATGTGCTGCTGGCCACCAAGCTGCACGTGCCCCGCCCGCGGCCGGGCTTCGTGCCCCGCCCGCGCCTGGTGGAGGCGCTCGGTGAAGGGCTGGCGCGGCGGCTGATCCTGGTGTGTGCCCCGGCCGGGTCCGGTAAGACGGCCCTGCTGGCCGACTGGGCCCCGTCTGGCAACCGGCCGGTGGCCTGGCTGTCGCTGGACGCTGGTGACAACGACCCGGTGCGGTTCTGGCGTCACACGGTGGCCGCGCTGGACCGGGCGCGCCCGGGGATCGGGGAGAGAGTCGGCCCCCTGCTGGGCCCGCCGGCGCCAGCATCCTTCGAGGGGCTGGTGACAGCGCTGATCAACGACCTGGCCGCCCAGCCCGGCGACGGCGAGGTGCTGCTGGTCCTCGATGACTACCACCTGATCGACGCCCAGCCGGTGCACGCGTCGCTGGCGTTCTTGCTGGAGCACCTGCCGCCGGGCCTGCACCTGGTGCTGGCCAGCCGGGCCGACCCGCCGCTGCCGCTGGCCCGGCTGCGGGCCGGCGGGCAGCTGGCCGAGCTGCGCACCGGCGACCTGCGATTCACCGCGGAGGAGGCGGCGGCCCTGCTCCGCGAATCGGCTGGCGCTGACCTGCCCGCCGCGGCGGTGGCGGCGCTGGCGGCCCGCACCGAGGGGTGGGTGGCCGGGCTGCAGCTGGCCGCCCTTTCACTGGCGGGGCAGGCGGATCCCGCCGGGTTCGTGGCGGCGTTCAGCGGCAGCCACCGCTATGTCCTGGACTACCTGGCCCAGGAGGTGCTGGACCGCCAGCCGGAGGAGCTGCGCACCTTCCTGCTGGAAACCTCGCTGCTGGAACGCCTGTCCGGCGGGCTGTGTGATGCGGTCACCGGCCGGGACGGCAGCCAGGCGATGCTGGAGCGGGCGGAGCGGGCGAACCTGTTCCTGGTGCCGCTGGATGAGGTGCGCGGCTGGTGGCGCTACCACCACCTGTTCGCCGACCTGCTCCGCGCCCGCCTGCAGCAGCAACGGCCCGGCCGGGTCGCGGGCCTCCACCGTAACGCGGCCGCCTGGTGCGAGGAGCATGGGCTGGCCGACGACGCGGTGCGCCACGCCCTGGCCGCCGGGGACGCCGCCTGGGCGGCGCGGCTGGTCGAGCGGCACGCCGACGCGTTTCTCCTGCGCAGCGAAGGCGCGACCCTGCAGCGGTGGCTTGCGGCGCTGCCCGCCGGGCTGGCCGGCTCGCGGCCGCGGCTGCTGCTGGCCCAGGCGCGCCTGGCTCTCCTCAGCCACCGCGTGGAGGCGGCCGAGGTCGCGCTGGATGCCGCCGAGCGCGCGCTGGCAAGCGCTCCGGGCGTGGCCGATGAGCCGTTCGAGCCTTCTGTCGGCCGGGCCGCGAGCCACCTGGCCAACGTGCCCGCGGCGGTCGCGCTCGGGCGCACCCTCCTCGCCCTGCTCCAAGGCGACGCCGAACGCGCGATCACATTCGGCCGCCGGACCCTTGCCGAGGTCGGCGAGGCCGAGTGGCTGCTGACATCCCACGCCAACGGGTACCTGGGCGTGGCCGAGTGGTTGCGCGGCCAGCTTGCAGAGGCCGAGCGCGCGCTGTCGTCGAGCATCGCCCAGGGACGGGCGGCCGGCCAGCCCACCATGACCGCCTGGGGATACCAGGACCTCGGCCAGGTTCAGCGGGCCCAGGGCCGCCTGGACACCGCGGCCGGCACCTACCGGCAGGCGCTCGAGGTCGCCGCAGCGACCAGCCGGACTGCCCTGCCCGCCGCGGGCATCGCGTATGTGGGCCTGGCCGAGGTGGCCTACCAGCGGAACGAGCTCGACGCGGCCGTCCGGCACGTCAGCGAGGGAATCAGGGCGTGCCGCCAGATGAACTTCACCCAGCCGCTGGCCACCGGCCTGGCCACGCTGGCGTGGATCCGGCAGGCCCAGGGCGACGCGGCCGGCGCCCGGGAGGCGATGGAAGAGGCCGGTCGGGCCGCGCCGGGCCCGGGCGTGGCCGGCCTGCTCAACCCGGTCCCTGCGCAGCGGGCCCGGCTGCAGCTGGCCCAGGGCGACCTAGCCGCGGCCGCCCGCTGGACCCAAGAGCGCGGCCTCGCCGCGGACGACGAGCCGGGTTACCCGCGGGAGCCGGAGTACCTGGTGCTGGCCCGGGTGCTGCTTGCCCAGGACCGCCCCGGCCCGGCACTCGGGCTGCTGACCCGGCTGCACGCGGCGGCCGTCAGCCAAGACCGCACGGGCAGCGTCATCGAGATCCAGGCGCTGCAGGCGCTGGCGCTGGCAGCCAGCGGCGAGGAAGCCGCCGCGGTGGCAGCCCTGGCCGACGTGCTGGCGCTGGCCTGCCCGCAGGGCCACGTGCGGGTCTTCGCCGACGAGGGCCCGCCGATGGCCGCCCTGCTCGGCCGGCTGATCGCCGCCCAGCGGTCCGGCCAGGCCGCCGCCAGCGTCCCGCTCGGTTGCCTGGCCCGGCTCCGGCGGGCGTTCGACGCCGAGCACGCCGAGCAGACCGCTCCGGTGACCGGGCCAGCTCCCGCCGCGGTGCCTGGCATTGTCGAGCCGCTGACCTCCCGGGAGCGGGAGGTGCTGGGGCTGCTGGCGGCGGGCAGGCCGAACCAGGCCGTCGCCGGGGAACTCGTGGTCACTCTCGACACCGTCAAGAAGCACGTCAGCCACATCATGGACAAGCTCGGCGCGGCCAACCGCACCGAGGCCGTCACCCGGGCCCGGGAACTGGGCCTGATCCCTTAGCGGCGTGGCCCGGCCGGCTGCGGCCGCACTTTCGTGCCGGGCCTGCCGCGGGAGATTCCACCGGGCCCGCACTTTCGCGTGACGTCCTACGGCGGCGCCGGCTCGTACCGTCTTCGCAGGAAGCAGCCCCCGAACAGCACCGGGGCTACGCGGAAACCCGCGAACCGATCATCACCGACCGAAGGAGACAACCCATGACTTCCCCCGGCACGATCCGGCGCGGACGTTCCGAGGCGCCGGCAGACATTTGCACCACTGAGAGGGAGGAACCGATGAGCGACCTTCAGGCCATCGCTGACCGCGTTGAGATCGAGGCGCTGCGCGGCGAATTCACCGACGCGGTGATGATGGGCGACTACGACCGAGTCGCGTCGCTGTTCACCCAGGACGGCGCGGTGCGGATCCCCGACATCGGCGCCGAGGCCGTCAGCCGGGAGGAGATCCGCGCCGGGATCGAGCGGCTGCAGGGCCTGTGGGACTACTTCGTGCAAACCGCGCACCCGGGCACGATCCAGCTGGACGGCGACACCGCGTCCGGCCGTGCCTACATCGCAGAGCTCGGGCGCTTCCGCGACGGCAGGTCGGAGCTGAACTACGCCGTGTACCACGACCGCTACCAGCGAACCGGCGACGGCTGGAAGTTCACCGAGCGCGTCTACGAGGTCAGATACCTCGACACCACGCCGCTGGCGGGCTCGCCGCTCCACGCAGCCGGGGGCGTCCGCTAGCTTCGGGCTTTCGCCAGTGATCGGCCGACGCTGATCGAGAGCAGTTCGCCAGCATAAGGACTTTCGCTGAGGAAACCCCCTCGGCACCGTAAGGCTAATTACTTCACATAAGCAAATAAAACCTGTAAGGAGCGCGCAAAATGAAACTCTTTGCTAATCAGCAGCGCAGAGCCCGCCCCGGCACCCGCCGGACTCAGCCCGTGACCCGGCCCCGGGGCCTGCGTCGCTGGACCAAGGTTCTCCTCGGCGCCGCGGCACTGGTCGCCGGCGTCGCAGCGTTCGCCGCGTACCTCTACGTCCACTACGTCGACGTCGTGCGCTACAGCGCCGCGCAGGGACGGGTCACCGTCGAACGAGCTGAGCTGGGCCGGCCGGGCACGGTGCTGGTCACGAACAAGGGGTTCGCGCTGTACACGTTCCCGCCGGACGCAGCCCAGCACGTCACCTGCACCGGCCACTGCGCGTCCGCTTGGCCGCCGCTGAAGCTGCACGCCGGAGAGACGGCCGCAGCCGGCGGCGGGGTACGCGCCGGCCTGCTGGGGACCATGCCGAATCCGGGCGGCGGCCGCGTCGTCACCTATCACGGATGGCCGCTGTACACCTACCTCGGCGATGCCTCTCCCGGTCATGCGGCCGGCCAGGGCAAGAACGACGACGGCGGGTACTGGTACGTGATCCGCCCGTCCGGGCAGATCGTCAGCCCGTAGCGGGCACAACCGGCCAGCATCCACCACGGCGGAACGGAACTCTCATGTCCGCAAGACATTCGCCTGTGGCCCCGGCACCACGAACTCGCACACCTCGCCGGGACATGCAGCCGCTCACCCGCCGCCACCGCCCGGCGGGACTCGGCTGGCTGGCGCCACCGGACGCCACCGTTGAGGTCGGCCACATGGCACAGGCCCTGGTTCAGTATGAGCACCGGCACCCTCTTAGCGATCGAGAGGACCTGGCTGCACTCCTGGACCGGGTCGTAGGCTGCGACGATCCAGGCGTTGTAGCGGCCGGATGCCTCAGCCGTCTGGATCTGGTCGAGCTGGGTGCGCTGCCGGTGCCGCCGGATCCGGTGGCCAGGGACGGTGAGCGGGCGCTGGCCGGGTTCGGGCTGCTGGGCGAGGGCGCCGCGCCGGCGTTCGCCCCGGGCGCGAGATACGCGCTGGCCGGTCTGCTGCCTGGCCGCCACCGGTCCAATCTCCGAATGTCAGGAGCCCTGAATACGGGCTATCTGCGCGGGTCACGGAACTCCCGGCGCGCGGGGGGTTGGCCTGGAGCTAGGGCTGCTGTCTTCGGTCCAGCAGTCGTAGGTCTCGCTGAGCGTGCCGAACCAGACGTCGTCGAAGGAGCGCATATAGCTGATCAGGCGCTCCAGGATCATCAGGTGATGCGACCGGCCGCTGCACTGCGGGTGCAGCGTCAGCGCATATACCGCGCCCGGCACATGCTCATGGGCGTAGTCGAAGATGTCCTTCCACCTGCGGAACAGCAGCTCGTGATCGCCCAGGCCCGCGTTCAGGCCGGCCACGTACTCCTGCGGCGGGAAGTCAGCCAGGTACCACGACACCGGGATCTCCAGGATCGGGCTCGGAGCGCCGAATTGGTTCGCGCCCTCCCAGTTGAGCGTCACCGGCCGCGGATGATACGGCTCGAACTCCCGGCCCATCAGCGAGCTGTCCCACTTAAAGCCGTACTCCTCGATCAGCCCCAGCGTCGCATCGGAGAAGTCCCATGCTGGTGACCGGTAACCCCGCGGCCGCCCGCCCACCACCTCGGCATACTGGCGCAGCTGAATCTCCATCAGCGCCCGCTCCCGCGCCGGGTCAATCGTCGGAATCGACTCGTGATAGCACCCGTGACTGGCCACCTCATGCCCGTCCTTCAGGATCTGCTGGATCCGACCCGGAAACGTCACCATGCTGTGCCCCGGCGTGCAGAACGTCGCCTTAACCTCATAGCGGCGGAACAGATCCAGCAACCGCGGCACGCCCACCTCAGCCCCGAACTCACCGCGCGACAAATACGACGGACTGGTCCGGTCGAAGACTCCCTTCCACAGGCAGTGCGCATCGAAGTCGGCGCCGATCGCGACGGCCATCCGGGCATTACCCGGCAACTGCAGCGTCATCTCTCCTGCTTTCCCAAGTACCAGGCCGAGCCCGACTAGCCCTAGTGTGAGAGCGGGCGCGCCGGCGCGCGGGGGGTTGGCCTGGAGCTAGCTAGGGCTGCGCTGTCTTCGGTCCAGCAGTCGTAGGTCTCGCGGAGCGTGCCGAAACCAGACGTCGTCGAAGGAGCGCATATAGCTGATCAGGCGCTCCGGACTGGGCGCGATCCTGATGACCGGCGCTGGCCGCACCTGGTACATGGTCGTACCCGCGCCAGCCGCGTAGAACGCAGATCCGGCATGTCTTCGGAAAATTCTTACGTGCAAACGTGCCGAGACCCATGACGGCTACGATGCCGGGCACGCAGAGATCAGCCCGATGCCGGGCAACCCGGACCGGCCGGTCCACCAGCCGGACCTGACAGCGCGGCCGCCTGTACCGCCCCGCAACCTTGGCCGTTCGCCACTTCGGCGTGAGCCGGCCGACCGCTTGCGTTGCTGTGGCCCTCGGGAACCGTGAGCGCGGGTTGGCCGGAGGTTCCGCGAAGTGAAGAGTATAGTTCAGTTTGTGGATAGAGCTGCGGTGCCGTTGCTGTTGCCTGTGCTGCGGTCTCAGCAGCAGGGGGAGATTCTCGCGCTGCTGCTGGGTGATCCTGATCTGGAGGTCAGCCTGACGGAGATCGCCCGGCGGACTGGTGCCCCGCATCCGTCGGTTCATCGCGAGGTGGAGCGGGCGGAGCGGGCCGGGCTGGTGACGAGCCGGAAGGTCGGCAATACGAGGCTGGTGCGGGCTGATACCGCCAGCCCGTATTACGCGGGGCTGGCCGAGGTGCTGACCCGGGCGTTCGGGGTGCCTGCGGTTCTGGCGGGGGAGTTCGGGCGGGTCCGGGGGATCCGCGCGGCGTACGTGTACGGGTCGTGGGCAGCGCGTCATGCCGGCCAGTCTGGCGAACGGCCGGTCGGCGACATCGACGTGCTGGTTCTGGGGGAGCCGGACCGGGATCAGCTGTACGAGGCGGCCGGGGTCGCGGAAGGGCGGCTGGGCCTGCCGGTCCAGGTGACGATCCGGGAGGCATCGTGGCTGGAGTCGGGATCGGGGTCCTTTCACCAGACTGTGACCGGCCGGCCGATGCTGAGGCTGGATCTGCCGTCGGCCTAGGCGAACGGGTCCAGCGAGCCTGCGTGCAGCAGTGCCCTGACCGCCGAGACAGCGGCGGCCGACTTCTCTATTGCCCAGGCCGCGTCTGACTCGGTGACCGGCGGCGCCGTGGGGTCGAAGTACTGGGCGGTGTGCCGCGTGCGGCGCAGCCGTTCGAAGGTCGGCTTGGCGAATGCCGGGATGTCGGCGGCGAACTGGGCGGAAACGGCGTCCTCGACGCACATGTGGGAGCCGTCCCCGCCGGTAGCCCGCAGGCGCTGGCGGGCCAGGAGCGCCTCGGCGGCCATCCGGTAGGCATCGTAGGCGGCAGCGTAAGCACCGTCGGCGTCGCCGTTGGCCAGGGCTGCCCTGGCTGTGGCTTCCAGGCGCCGGGCAGCCCGCCCGGCCAGCGCACCCGCCAGCACAGCCGGGTCGCTCGCCTCGAAGCTCTCGAGACGACCTCGGCTGATCAGGAACGCAACGGTCTGCTCACCCCTATGCCAGCGAGTCAAATCACGAGCCTCCCCAACATCCCGGACGCGCCGTGAGCGGGCCGCCTCAACCAGCCGCAGTGCTCTCAATGATCGTGTGCCCGGATCCCTGGCGGCCTGCCCGCCAGGCAGCCGGCCTTGATCCGGTCAGCACGCTACCGGATCCGGCTGACACCGTCAGCCGGGAATGGCCAGGGCCGGGGAGGCTGCTACGCAACGTCAACATCCACTGGGAAGACGTGTCAGCCGATCGTGGAACGAGTCGTGGACCGGGTGCCAGGCACAGTGAGTGCATTCTGTGCTTTCTGTGCGTTCGGCTGTGCCGTCTGTGCAGCTAGTGCGCTGTGGGCGGGTCAGCGTGGCCATGGTAAGGAGAAGGTCTACGGTTCGATTCCGTAAGGGGGCTCCATGAGGTAGCCGGTCCCGGCTGAGTGTCATCGACGGCGGCTTGAGCGGGCAGCGGATCTTGCCGGCGGTGGCGGGGCAGGCGTGCCGGCGGTAGCCGCTGGCGTCGCCGGCGGCGTGCACGCCGAGCCTGTGACGCGATAGTTCGGCGGTCTGCTGGTCGTGCGCGGCGACCTCGGCCGTGGTGGCGGCGGCGGCAGGGCCGCCAGTTGCAGCAGCGGGGCGGGGGTGGCGGGGCAGTACAGGTTCCCGTTGCAGATGATGGCGCCCTGGTGGGTTCCCCGGGGGCCGCGGTCGGCGGGATGCAGGTCGTGCACGAGCTGCGCGCCGGCGGCGCGCAGCGGGCTGGCCCAGGTGGCGGGGACGCGGTGGGAGTAGCCGGAGTCGGCCAGCACGTCGCCCAGCTTGATGCCACCGGCGGTCATGGCTTCCAGGACCGGGACGATGGCGGCGGCCGGGTCGTGGGCGCTGCTGCAGACCGTGATCCGGCGCACCAGCTCGGGCACGGCGGGACCGTCCTCGTCGTTCACCATGATTGCGGCCGGGAGGTAGTAGCCGTAGAACATCTCCCCTCCTGCGATCGCGGGTCGACGTTGCGGTGCCCCCACCCGGCCTCGGGGTCGGCGCCGGGTTCGGCGCTGTCGTGCGGGACCGGCCGGGCCCATGCCTCGACGTCGGTCCAGTCGACGGCCAGCGAGGTGCTGGCGTCCTTGAACTGGGCGGGGATGCTGGCTTCGGTCAGGTGACCGCAGAATTGCTGCAGGTTTGCTGACGGGGCACCGTCGGGCTGCTGCTTGTCCAGCGCTTTTTTGATGACCCGGTTGGTGTGCTCGACCTGCCGGTAGGTGAGCTGGTGCGGCCCGTTCTTCCAGTCCTCGATCACGCCCAGGCGCTTCTGGTCGTCCTCGGGCAGGCCGGTGAGGGCCTCCTGGACCCTGGTCAGGTGGGCGGGACGGCCGTCGGCCAGGGCGAGGGTCATGCCGGTCAGTAGCGTGCGGGCGGACAGCTGGCGGCCGCGCGCCGCCTCGGGCAGCAGGGCCTCGATCGCATCGCCGGCGCCGGAGCCGGCGATGATGGCCTCGATGACCGCCAGCGTGACTTTCACGGCACGGGCGGCCCCCAGCAACGCGACCGCGTCCGCCTCGCTGCCGGGATCCAGGCCGGCGGTGATGTCGCCCAGCCGCTGGCAGCAGGAGATCCCGGCGGCGCGCATGAACGCGGGCACTCCGATCAGCGCGGCGCACTCGGCCAGCCAGGTCGCGCGCAGCCGGGTGGTATCCAGCGGCGGCAGCCCGCCGCCGCCCGCCAGTGACCTGGTGAGGGGGTTGGTGATGTTGCCCCGTTCGGGTTTGCCGCCGCCGGTGAGGAACTGATCGCCGGCGAAGGAGGCGGCCGCGGCCAGCCGGGGCTGGTAGCGGGCCAGCACCGGCACCACGCGGGGCCGGGTGCCGCGGACTGCCACGACCAGGCCGCCCGAGCGGGCGGTGACGTCGGTGCCGCGGGCGTTGCGCAGGTCGGAGCGGATCAGCCCGGCCCCGGCGCCCAGGCAGACCAGCGCGCCGGCCCGGGCCCGGCGCGCGGCCGTGGGCTGGGCGTCGGCGAGCGCGAGGTAGCCGGCGATCTCGCCGGGGCCGTACGGCTTCTTGGCGCGCTGGCGGGGCAGCGGCTCATCAGCGGGGTCCAGGTGCGGCACCACCTGGCGGGCGATGAACCGCAGGTTCGTGCGCAGCGTCCGCCGCGCCACGCCGGACAGGCCCGGCGCGTGCGCGGTGAACCGCTCGATCACCGACGGGTGCAAGAGCACCTGCGGGACGGGCTGCAGGCCGAGCGGGATCGCCCAGGCGGCGAGCTTGCCGCCGCCCACAGCAGGTTCTTGGCCCGATCCCGGGACAGCGGCCCGCACCCGGCCACGACGTGGCGGGCGAACGCCGCCGCCTCGCCGCTCACCGACGAGGGCCGCCAGCGCGCGGGGTAGCCGGCATCCCCCCGGTCACCGTGCTCATACTGTAGGTATACAGTAAGACATGACTCAGCACACGGACCCGTGCCACCCTGAGACCGTGCGTGTCGCCGCCAGCCACCAGGACCGGGCCCGCCAGATCGCCAGCGAGCTGGCCGCCATCGCCGCCACCGGCATGGTCCTTCCCGGCTCCCTCACCCAACGGCACACCCGGTGCGGCCGCGATAACTGCGCCTGCCACGCCGACCCGCCCCGCCTCCACGGCCCGTACTGGCAGTGGACCCGCAAGATCGCCGCGAAGACCGTGTGCCGGTGGCTCAGCCCCGCCCAGCGCGAGGACTACCAGGCCTGGATCGACAACGACCGGCGGCTGCGCGACCTGCTCAGCCAGCTCGAAGAACTCGGAGCCGCCGCCCTCGACGCCGACCCCCGCTGGCACCGCGAACCAGGACCAGCGAACCGCCGAACCCGGCAGACCAGCTCATAACCGTGGACACGGCCCGCTTAACCCGTGGACGCCGCCGTCAAAAACACGCATCCCCGCAGGTCAAAGTCAAATGTGAAGGCCTCTCCCAGCTCAACGCTCTATTTCGAAATAAGTAGCGTTCCGATTTGTCGTTTTCGTGGACCGGGTCATGGAGACGCTCTTCTGCTCTGAGTGCACAGGATGTGCCATGGATGACTACCTCCGGTCACTGAGGGTGATCGCCGGGTGGCCAGTAGCGCCGATCCAGCGTCCGCGAGAGTCGGCGCAGATGGCCTGCCCGGCTGCAGCTGGGGTGGGGCAGGCGTGGAGCATGGCCGCCCGGCACGTCGCTGCTGCCTTTCCCGCGCCGACGGCGTCCGCCTTGCTCTCCTTACCTGGCCCGCTCCGGCAGGTGGTGTACCGCATCGAGCGCTGCTCTTGCCGCCAACGCGATAAGCTCGGCGGACGCTGGTCCTGACGGCAAGCCAGCCTCCCTGCGACATGATACGAGCGCCGCAGTGTGCCCGAGATAGGCACTGATATACGCGCATATCGCCTCTCTTTGGCGGATTCCCGCGGATATCAGCGCCGTCCGGCCGGACGTCGGCTGGCCGGCAGCGCAGCGGCGAGGTCTGGGCGTGGGCCCGCGACCACGGCATCGCGGTGAGCGCCCGCGACCTCTGTTCGAAAGGAGCCTCCGCTTGACGTTGGTGGTGGCCACCCTGGCGAATGAGGGCCGGCCGCCGCAGTAACTGGGGATGTGCCGGGTTGCGCCTCCGGAGTCTTCTCGGGAAGCTGGCCAGCTCGGGGTGCATGGTGTTGGCCATGTCGCCGCCGGTTGCAGCGCAAGTTGATGGCTGAGCGAGCCGATTCGTTGGCGTGGTGTCAGCCTGGAGGCCTGCTGGCCGCCCAAGTCCTAACTCGCAAGGGGATGCCAGAGACCCCGCTTGCTGTGGCGTGTGCCGCCGACTTCTGAGGCCGCTGGAGAACTTGCCGAGTGAGCCGTGCACGGGCTAGATGGCGACAAGAGCGCGATGGACTCCTGCGCCCAGACCGTGGGTGGTGCGTGCCGAGCGCACAGGTGGGCAGCACTAGAGCATTCTCGTCCTTGGTTATGTCAGCTGAATAGTTCGTCGAGTTCTTCTGCCAGCGTGATGGCTTGCTCCCAGCCGAGGCGGATGAATGATTCGAGTAGCTGGCGGACTGCTCCGGTTGCGTCGCTGTCTCCGAGGAGGATGTCGCGGTGGCGGGCAGCGAAATGGCGGACCAGCTTGAGGGCGGCGTCGATGCCGAGGGGTTCGCGCCAGTATGCCTGGTCGCTGATGATTGCGTTGACGGCGATCATCAGGGTTTGCTTGGGCGCGGCAGGCCCGATGTGGTCGGCCGTCTGGACGATGTGCAGTGTGACCCGCGGTTCGTGGACGGCGCTGAGTGCGTCGAGCACGGGGAGTGCGAGGTCGGTGAATCGCTGGAGATCACCTCTTGGTTTCGGTGTCTGGGTGGGCTGGCTGTCGTCGAATGCGCCGCTAGCGAAGTAAAGCTGGCGCGCTAGATGGTCGGCGAAATCGGCGGATGGCGGGGCGGTCTGGGTGCCTGTCCGGATGAGCTTGAAGATGCGTTCCTGAGCGGGTTGAAGCGTGGGTTCGGCGGGGCTAAGCAGGTCGTTGAGGCAGTGGAGGGCTCCGGTGGCGCGGCCGGGATGGGTCGCC
This sequence comes from uncultured Actinomycetota bacterium, assembly GCA_963720595.1. Taxonomy (GTDB): domain Bacteria; phylum Actinomycetota; class Actinomycetes; order Streptosporangiales; family Streptosporangiaceae; genus Chersky-822. The sequence continues at coordinate 505,906 of CAVRFY010000004.1, forward strand.
GGTGCCGTGAGCCAGGTGGCAAGGACACGGCGGGCGTATGGGGTGTCATGGACGGCGGCGAGGATCGCGAGCGTCTGGATGGCGATGCTGCCTTGGTCGGCTGCTCCGATGTCGTGGTCTCCTTCGGGGGATGCGGATAGAGCTTTCCAGGCAGGATGGGATGCGAGGTGCTCCAGCACATTGTCGACGCGCTCTGGGTACCGGTGGAGCAGGTGGCTCAGCATTTCCGTCAAGCGGGTGGCGACGTTGGGGTCGGTCTCTGTGGCCAGCCGGCGTTCGAGGTCGGAGATCAGGGATTCGTTGATGCCGAGGATCGCGGGCAGTGCGTCGATGGCGATCAGGCGGAATGCCGGGTCGCGGTGGCCGAGAAGCGGCGTGATTTTTTCGCGGAGCTGCTGGCCGTGAAGTGACTGCCAGGGCTCGCGGCCAAGGAGGCGCACGAGGCCTTGAGCGCCGCAGGTGGCGGCGGTCACGGCCCAGCCGGGATTGAGACCTGATTCCCAGGATGCCGGAGGCAGAGGCTCGGACTCGTGATCGGCAGCGTCGTTAACGTCGGGTATGGCATCGAGCAATGTGGCCACGATCCGCGCGCCGAGAGGGCTGTCTGGTGTGCTGTCCGGGCAGCCGGCCAGTTGTCTGGCGATCTGGACTGCGAGATCTCGCGCTTCTGCCTGCCGGTCGCTGGCGGTGGCGGGTGCCGCGTCGAGTTCGTCCCAGAGCGCATTCAAGATGGTGCACGCGGATGCGTCGCCTGTCTTGTCGAGGTGAGCGGGACGTTGCAGTTGCTCGTCTATCCTGCGGGCCAGGTCGTCGAAGGAGCCGGGCGCTGGGCTGTCGCTTTCCCATTGCATGTGGAACGGGGAGTCAGATATGTCCCTGACGGGTGGCAGGATGCCTGGCGGGTGTCCGTCGGGCGGGGCTGGTAGCCCATGGTCCGTGGCGTCAGGGTGGTCCAGGGCGGCGGCTATCTGGCGGCTGCGCTGTTCGTAGGAATCGCGGTATTCCGGGCGGGTGGGGAAGGTGCCGGCTTGGGGGATCCTTTCAATGGCTGCCCGGATGGGCGCGAGTTCTTCTGGCGTGAGGAATGCGGATGCGCGGCGGGCTGCGTGGGCTGCCTCGACCCAGGTCTCGCTGCAGGCGTAGAGGCTGGGGCTGCTCAGAGCAGGAAGCAGGGCACGGGCAAGCGCAGCGGACGGCCCGGTGGCGGCTGGTGGAGGATTCGCTTCCAGACTCCGCCGTGCTGGAGCTCATCGGTCAGCCAGGTGATGATCTGGTTGACCGTCCTGTCTGGCGGGGTACCGCCGAGACTCGGCGGTGGTGGCTGATTCGGCGAGCTGGTGTACTTCGCGGGCGAAGTCATCGATCATGGTGGTCAGCACTTGGGGCCGCCGGCGAAGGCCAGAGGGCTGCCTGTGCGGACGCGCGGTGGTTCGCGCATCTCGGGTACCGGCGGCAGAGGACAAATGGAAGGCCTGTTCACGACGCGGACCAGGAGCCTGCTGCGGCGGATTGGCTCGCATCAGTTCTCCGAAACCGATACCCACTGCATAGCGTTCGCCCTCAAGGTCTTGCTGCAGGTTGCTCGACATGCCCAGGATGGCGCTGTCGATAACGGGCGTAGGCGTGCGCCTGTCCTCCTCAAATTCCCACGGCGCTGCGGCGATCTCGATCGCGAGGTCGGGTGCCTTCTCGGCGATTCGCGCAAGGACACGGATCAGGTGCCGGATCACCGTCATTCCCCATGCCCGGAGAGCCGCCGGAGCAATGACTGCGGTGATAATCGGGGTCAGCGGTTCTGGGTTGCCCGGCGCGGCGAGGGCAAGGAATCGCCCGGCGAGATCTGCCAGGATGGCCCGGCGCTGATCATCAGGGTCTTTCAGGGCCGTGGTCATGCAGGCGACTGCTGCTTCGGCGGTCCACAGGTGGTCGGCCTCGTCCTGGGATGCAGCTCGCACGGGTAGCTGGGCGGCTACCGCGGCGAGGTTGACGTCGTCGGCGGCGAGGGCGTTTCGTGCCAGCTCGCAGGTCACCGAGTCGATGCATTCCAGAGCCCGGGCGCTGGGGTCGCGGCGGCAGCGGCGGCCATCAGAAAGGCGGGGTAGCGTCCTCAGTCACGCCCCAGCTGCGGGCCGGGTCAGTCGCGGTACCGGTAGCGGCGTCCGCCAGAGTCCGCAAGTCCGCAATGTTGTCCATCTGCAGTGCCGCGACGCGCGCGGCCTCGTTCGCGGCGAGCGGATGCCCGCCGGATCCTGTGGCGAGCCGTAGCGCCAGATGCCAGAAACCGTGCCGGTCCTGGTCGCAGGTCCATGCGGAGGCTAGGCGGTACTGCAGGCTCGCCCGGACCGTCAGGGCGAGGTCGGGGTATTGGTCCAGGGTTTCGGCAAGGTTCGCTGGCCGGTCCAGGTCGCCGAGGGCGAGCATCGCGACGGCGTAGTCGAGCAGCACCGGGTGAGCGAACCCGACGGGAGGCTGCGCGCTCGCCGCATGGGCCGGTGTTTCGCGCAGTACTCCGTTGTGGTGGAGTGCCACGTAGGCGTCCACGGTGGCTTCGGCAGGCAGGTCAGCGGGGTTGACTGATTGGCGTCCGCTGTCGAGCATGCGCCGCACGATGGCCCGCAGCGTGCGGGTCTGGTCTAGGGC
>CAVRFY010000005.1:0-745000 GCA_963720595.1 uncultured Actinomycetota bacterium
CCATCGCAAACATGTCGCTGAGCCGCCGGCGGCCGCTCGCCGACGCCGCGGGTCGGTGCTCTTCCACTTCGACGACAATTCGCTTGAACCGTTCGGAAATCTGGACCTCAGACGCCGAGGGCCGATCGATGAACACGAGGATCTCGTGCTCATGGTGGCCGCTCCGCCAGGGCGGAGCCAGAGTTTCCGGGTAAATCGGCCGAACCCTCGCCGATTAGCAAGGAGCTCCCGTGATCCGATCCCATCGTATCTTCCACGAGACCGCTCTGCGCCTGCGACTCAGACCAAAAGATCAACGTCGGCTACACTCGGCCACTTATTGGGCCTCCACCGCGAAGACTTGCTCGCCCTTATTTCCAATGGGTCGCCGGCTGAGGACCGCGAAGCCACCGCGTGGATCGGTTCTGGGGATTCTCGGCCGTTGCCTCGGGCGCTGCAAGACGCGGTGATGGCGAGTCACCAGAGTAAACGAGCGCGATCATCACCGAGAATCCACAACAGCAATAATAGACGAAATGGAGGGAGGGCCTGCGCAGCGCGAAGCCCGAAGCCTGTACGCCGAACCAGGAATTGAAAGACTTGCGGTTCAAGTCAACGATTCGCGCAGGCCGATTCCCACGCCGACCGCCAGGCCCAGGGGCACGAACGAGCAGCCACGGAAAGAACGGCGCCGCGACCAACGACATGCCGATCAGCCCGGCCGAGACGACGCACAGTTTTGGCCCAGGCTTGACGTTCAGGTCGGTCTCCGCGATCCTTGACCGCTTCATCAGCAGCATCCAGGGAACGCCGCGCTGAAAGATGTCGGTCCGGATCATGTTCTGCAGCGTCCAGCGCTTCATGTGGGTCGCCTGGACGTCGCGCACCAGGATGATCCGGCAGCCGGCCCGGGTCAGCCGATAGCCGAGCTCGATATCCTCGATCGCGGGCCGGCGGTAAAGCCGGGGATCGAAGCCGCCGAAGTCGAGGAAGACGTCCGCCGGATCGCGCCGCAGCCGGTCCAGAACGTGCGGGCCGGCCGGCCTCGTCGACGAATCGCCCTGCTGATGGACGTAGTGATGCAGCAAATTGCGGAACTGGCTGACCAGGCCGGGGGCGGTGGGTGATCGTCGTACGAGCCGAACAGGGCCGTCAGCCCCGGATCGGCCTCGAACCGCGCGACGACGCGGCCGAGCGTGTCGGGATGGACGGCGACGTCGGCGTCGAGGAAGAAGATCATGGGGCGCGGATGCGGCCTGGGCGCCGGCATTGCGTGCGGCGGCGGGACCTAGCGGCCGTGGCGATGCGCACACGACCGCGCCGAACGACTCGGCCAGGGCGGCCGAGTCGTCGGTCGAGCCGTCATCAACCACGATCAATTCAAAATCGGTCTGGAGAGAGTCGCGAAGCCGACGGAGGCAGTGCTCGAAGTCGCGACCCCCGTTATGCACGGGGATCACGACCGAGAGCGACGGCCTCCTCGGCTCCGGGCTCGCCGGACCGGCGGGGACATCATCCATGAGCCACCCTCGCCCGTCAAAAAGAACACGTGCCGGAATGCGTCCCCGTCCTTGGGATCGCCCGAGCACGCGTCAAGACCGCCGACGATCGGGCCGGAGCGAAAGCAATCGTGTATTCGGGTGTGGCTCTGGGTGCGGCTTCGACCTGTCCCGTCGCGGTCGGTCGCGACGTGCGGCGGAAATTTAGCCGGAACCGTCCGACGTGTCAACGCGGTCCGACCCATCGATGTTCGATCCGGCTGTAACCATCGGCATCAAATCGAGCGGACCGAACAACTCGAATCTCGGGTGTTGGGGCGGTTGTGCTTCAGAAAACCGCCGGAGAAGGAGCGGCCAGGACCCTTGCGTGATGCAAAACGATCACGAGTACTGAAGAACGACGGCCGGATCCCCGTAGTCGACCCCCCCGATCTCCTCAATGACCCGTCCAACTCAAGCGAGTTCCTCCGTGGCGCATTGCCCCACCGTACTCAGCTCCAAGGAGGACCAATCGCATTCGGAACGAGCCCCTGCAACGAGGCGGCTGTCGCCGCGATCTCCGCCTCGAGGACCCTCGCCCGCTCCGGCAAACGGTCGACAACCTCTTCCGGAGTGAGTTGGGGCAATAAGCTGACTGCGGCAAAGAAGGGGGACGAGTCCGTGCCGGCTTCGAAAGCAATTCGCGAAGCCAGGAGAGTAGCTCCTGCTCTCCGTCGTCGGTCAGGCGATAGACCGTCCGCTCCGGTCGCCGCCCTTCCCGGGTCGTTTATACCGTTTCGACAAGCCTGGCTTTCAGCAACCGCCCGATCGCGAGATAGAGCGACCCCGTTTCAGGTCGAGAAATCCGCCTGCTCCTTGAACAGCCGCTGAAAATCATATGGATCCTTCCGCCGCTGTCGGAGCACACATAACGCGTCAGTGACCAAAGCTTAAGTGAGCTCGCTGGCAATCGGCTCATTTCCGGACACTCTTTGCGTCGGGCTCACGAAGATCGTTGGGATCCACTTCTTTCACGGCTCCATCTTCCCAGACGATGACCGGCGTACCCGTCTGTTTTGCCCGTTCGATCACCTTTCGAGCCGCCTGTTTGAAGGCGGCATCCGCCAGCTTCGTCAGCGGGTGGTCATTTTTTTTCGTCACGGGATTTCTCCGCTTGCCGTTCGATCCGCCGGAATAGCCGTTCTTGCTTGATGGTGAGCCGTCCTCGCTCTTCCGAGGCAATCAGCTCTGGCGGTATCCGAGACGCATCGTATAGCCACCAGTGATCGAGAATCGGACGGTACAGCCGAAACAGGTTAGACACACCCGCCTTTGGCGCAGTGCCCGCTGCTGAGCTTCTTTGATCTGCCGCTTTCCAGGCCGTTATCGGAAGAACGTTTTGTATCGCTCCGTGGCGCGGATGCCGGCGTGGACGGCGTGGATGTCGAAGCCGAGGACGAACATCCGGCAGCCCCAGCCTCGCATCCGCTCGGCGTACTCGGGCCCGCGCGGGACGATCCCCCAGGGCTTGCCGGCCGTCGGCGCAGGCCTGCGGCGATCCGCTTCGATGGCGTCGAGGCACTTCGGGTTCTCGAAGTCGCCGGGGACGCCCAGCACCTGGCTGATGTCGGCCGGGCCGACGAAGAGGAGGTCGACGTCGGGGATCGCGGCGATCTCGGCGACCGGCGGCGATCGCGCCGGCGGTCTCGATCTGGATGCCGACGAACGTCTCGGCGTTGGCCTTGGCCGCGTACTCGGCCATCGGCGTCAGGCCGAACCGGCCGTCGCGGTTGCCGCCGTTCATCCCTCGCTCGCCCCGGGGCCAGAACTTGGCCCAGCGGACCGCCTGCTCGGCCTCCTCGGCGAGCGGACCATGCTGATCATCACCCCCCCGGCGCCCGCCTCGAGCGGGCGCATGATCGACGCGTAATCGGTCGCCGGCAGGCGGACGAAGTGGTCCATGCCGTAGGCCCGCGCGGCCATCGTGGCCAGCTCGATCTCCTTCATCGCGAGCCCGGCGTGCTCGGCGTCGAGCCAGAGGGCGTCGAACCCGCCGTGCTCGCCGACGATCTCGATCAGCTTCGGGCTGAGAAGCTGGCCGACCCCGAACATCCGGACGACCTTGCCCTCGGCCAGCAATTGCTTGATCCGCGGCATGCGCGAACTCCCTCGCTGTAAGGCCTTACGGACCTCGACGAAGATGCCGATCGGATACCGACCCGATTCCGCGACCGCGGCGCATGTTCGAACGGCGGTACCGCCGATCGGACGTAACCGCATAGGGTATAAGTGTCTCGACGCCCGTCCGCCCAGACGCGCCGAGTGATCTCATGCCGATGGCGCACTCCGCGCGTCGGCTCGATCGCGCAGCGTTCTTCTGGCGGTCGGCCGTCGTCTTCTTCGTTGCCGGCAGATTCTGGTCTGGCTGCTGGATCGCGCGAGCTCCGTCGCCGCCACTCCGTTGCCGATGCGGGTTTTCATCCTGCTGTTCGCTCGCCGTGGCGACCCACCGTTCCGTCGTCTTCGCCGTCGATGGTGGCCGGGGTGGTCACACGTCCTTGCGGAGCTGGCCGCTTCGCCTCGTCGATCGCGCCCCTGATCAGTGCTGGCTGATACCCCCGCTGGTCGACGATTCGGCGGCGATCTCTTCCAGCTCGCCTCCGGCGAATGGATCGTGGCACGTCCTCGCCCGGCGCCGACAGGCGTCGCTGGGGGCGTTGGAACCCTGGCAGCCTGACTCGACGAATCGCCGGCTCTGGTTCTTTCCCGACGCCTGGGATGCGGAGCCCTGGTCTGTCGGCTTGATGCGCTCGATCGCGACGTCCGGCTCGAGCCTGACCGGCGGACTCGCGCTGGGCTTCCTGACCGGACTGCCCGATCGGCTCGCCGTTCCGGCGACGGAGGATCCCGAACGTCTTTGCCGTGCGCCGACCCCGAGCCGGTGTCGCCTGGTTCGCTGCCCGACAGAACCGCGCGACCCCGTACTCGCCGTCGATCCTCGTACCTCAGAAGGAGCCTCTCGATGCCGTTGCCGTTCACGGTGGTGGTCGCCGACTTCCTCGAGGAGACGTCGATCGAATCCCCCATCCTCGACGACATCGCGCGGATCGTGCTGGCAAGGCGCAGCGATGAATCCGGAACTGATCCGTTACGCTCGCCGAGGCCGACGCGATCATGCTCTTCCACGACATCTCGAACCTCGGCGAAGCCACCTTCGCGGCCGCGCCCAAATGCCGGTGCGTCGTCCGCGCCGGGGTCGGCTACAACAACGTCGACGTCGCGGCGGCGACCCGCCACGGCGTGATCGTCTGCAACGTGCCCGACTACGGCACCGAAGAGGTGGCCGACCACGCGATCATGTTCCTGCTGGCCCTCGCCCGGCGGCTTGATGCCTCGCCACACGGCGATCCGGGCGGGGAACCTGGGACTACCGAGACGGCCCTCGGCACCCCCCGGCTGCGCGGCAAGACGCTCGGCCTGGTCGGCTGCGGCCGGATCGGCACGGCGACGGCCTCTGCGGGCCAAGGCGCTCGGGCTGGACGTCGTCTTCTACGACCCCTACCTCCGCCAGGGGATGGACAAGGCCTGGGCATCCGCCGGGTCCATCGAGCTCGACGAGCTGCTCGAGCAGAGCCATTTCGTCAGCCTGCACTGCTACCTCGATGAGGCGACCCACCACCTGATCAACGCCCGGACGATCGCCCGGATGCGGCCGGGGCCGATCCTGATCAACACGGCGCGCGGCCCGGTCGTCGACGAGACGGCGCTGCTCGACGCCCTCGACTCGGGCCATCTCGCCGGCGCGGGCCTCGACGTCGTCGAGCGCGAGCCGCTCGACGACGAGCGGCTCCGGAAGCATCCCGAACGTGCTCCTCACGCCGCACACGGCCTTTTACAGCGTCGAAGGGCTACATCGAGCTGCGGACCAAGACCGCCGAGGAAGTCCGGCGCATCCTGCTCGGCGAACCGCCGCGCGAACCCGGTGAATCTGCCCGTCTCGGCAGACATGCTGACCGCTTCGGCTGATCGGGAGGAACGAGCCGAGGAGGTCGAACGCAGTATGACCGGCATCTCCCGCGGATTCGACGCCGTCGTGGTCTACACGCGGTCGCTCGATTGCTGGCTCGTGGCTGGTCGTGGCGATCCTGACGGCCGCGCTTGACCGCCTGACCACGGCCCTAGTCACTCGAGCGGTACCAGGAGTTCCGGATCCGGCTGGTCGTGGGACCTGGCCTACTACAACCAGTGGTTCTGGGCCTCGACCCAGGGCGATCGGACGATCACGGTCCGGCCGATCTCGCCCTACGCCGACGAGGGGCCGTCGATCTGGAAGATGAACTACCTGGCGCCGATCCGGCTGCTGATCGTGCCGATTTATCGTCTTGTTCCCGGGCCCGCGCACGTTGCTCGTCGATCCAGAACATCGTCTTCTGGTGGGTCATCCCGGCGGCCTACACGCCTGGTGCGCTCGGAGACGCAGATCGAGAGCGCTGGTCGCGCTCGCCGCGGCCGCGCTCGTGCCGCTGACGCCGTTGCTCTGGCCGCTGGCCTGGAACGATTTCCGCGAGCTGCAGCTTGCCGTCCCGTTCGTCCTCTGGGCCGTTCAGGGAGTGCGGAGCCGAACGTTCGGCTGACGGCGATCGGCATCGGCGGGATGCTCGCCTGCCGGCAGGAGTACGCGATCGTGGTCGCGACGTTCGCGTTGGTCCCGCCGCGCGAGCCCGAGGACATCGGCCGGACCGTACCGCTGGGCGCAGGCGACTGCTCCTGATCGGGCATCGGCTGGTTCCTCTTCGGCTTCTTCGGTTACCTGAGTGCGATGGTCGGCTCGACATGCGCCCGAGCAGTTACATCCACCAGTTCCGCGGCCCGAAGGCCCCGCTCGGGCATGACCTTGCGCGACGTCGCTCGACTTGCTGGCGTTCGGGCTCGGGCCTGGGCGTTGCTTGCCGTGTTCGCGCCTCGGATCGCCATCCTGGCGCTGCCCTGGATCTGGGGGCTGTGCAGCGGGCGTTGGGCACTGCGATTCCTGGCGACCGAGGAGTGGCACCACGTCCGATACACCGCGCCGATCGCCGCCTCGTGCCTGGCGGCGGGCTTGGTCGGGCTATGCCCGCGTTGGGACCTGGCTGCCTCGGCATCGACGCGGCCGGCTGGCTGCTCGCGGCGGTCTGGCTTGCCGCCGCGCGGGCTCGCTCGTCGGCCTGCGCGAGCTGAGCGACCGGATGCGGACGGATCCCTACTCCGATCGACGCCGAGGAGGCTGCAGGCCATCTGGCACTGGATCGGCCAGGTCGGGCCCGACGACGGCGTCCTCGCCGACTACGAGGTCACCGCCCCGCTCTCGTCCCGCCGGCAGCTCTACAGCTACGTCCTCGACATGCAACCGCCCGAAGGGCTATCCCGAACTCGGCTCCCGAGTATCCGCTGGCTGTTCTACGCAATCTGACCGATCCAGCCTCGAGATTTCTGCGCCAGGGGTTTGCGATCGTTCACCGGGGCCTTCGATGACAATTCTCAAGCGACCGCTCTCTGAGCGTCGAGCGATCCGACGTGAGCTGTCGTGATCATTGATGCGGATCTGCAGGCGAATCGGCGAATCTCCGTCAGAATCGTGCCTATGGAATCGGTTTTTCCGAATTCGCGCGAACATTTCGCGCGGATACGATGTCTAACGCCGCACACGAGGGCGACTCTCATCAGGTTCGCCCGTGCGATCGGCGCCGGGCGCGTGGCCCGGCGGACACGAGGACCGGGAGCCTGATCGGACCCGAAGACTCGTAACGCTGCACGAGGACGCAGCGATCGTCCTCACTCGCGACGGCTGCCCCGGACGGGACCGGCCCGACCGGCGGCCGAGTTACCGCCGCGTCTCATGTCGCCTCACTTCTTCATCCCGCCCCTTGTCGGCGGATGTGAGGGTATTGCCATGTTGAACCGCACGAACCGGACGCTGTCGGCCAATCTGAACCGGCTGAACCTCGGCACGCGGTCGCTCGCTTCTCAGGCGGGCGTCAACAACGGCGATCAGACCCTGCGCATCCGCCACGCCCATGCGTGTCGCCATGCGCGACGGGATGGTCGGAGTTCTCCGATCCGATGCCCATCGGGTCGTGGCGGATTACCGATATTCCGGGCTCATCCCCAGTACCACCGCAATCGCCAGTCGAACGCGTGGTATGTCGCAGGGTCGAGCTCGTCACCGAGGTGTGCTCCGTGCTCGGAACAGTCGGCCATACCGTTTGGCCAGACCTGCCAGCGCGGCGAATCGCAGCGTCAATCTCGATCGAGGTTCTCGACATGAGACCTCGAAACACAGTCGCAAGCCCAGTTTGGGTAAGCGGTTGTATTCGAGAGCGAACGCCGCGAGCACAGCGGCCCGAGCAACCAAGGCGTCGTACGCCGCGCAGTTTAGCGGCAACGAGTGGATGAGCGTCGAGCCTCCGGCTCAACCCTGTTGGAAGCGGAAAAACACGCACGCGAACTCTTGATCTGACCGTGCGTTGCGTTCGTTTTCGTTCCAACACAACCGAGTTGGTGGTGGAACCGCCCCCTCCGATGAGCCAGCCGGGCAGCCAAAGCAGCACGAGCTACCTGAGTCACATGAGCCGCCCAGGCCGTCCGAACCGCCCAGACCGTCCGGGCGACCCAGACCGTCCGAGCCGCCTCCCGCTCCCTGGCAGCCAGAGTCCGGTCCGCCCGCCGATGACTTCGCTGATGACCTCGACGATGACCTGAGATCCCGGTCGCGACCACCGCCGCCGTGGCCGGAGATCGGTGCGTCAACGGGGCCGGTAACGATGCAGCACCTGAGCCCGGCGCCAGGCGGACTGATCGACGTGCAGATACCGTGGTCGACCCTCGTTGAGGACTCTGGCGAGCCCGGTCACCTGAGCCGGATCGGCCCGATCACGCCCGCGCAGGCGCGTTACCTCGCTGACCTGGCTGCCCGTGACACGGCCGTGCAGTGGCGGGTCATCGTGACGGGCCCAGACGGCCGGGCGGAGGCGGTCACCCGGGTGCCCCGCGGCCGGACCGATTCCGTCACTCACCCCAGTCCGGTCAGGCAGGTAACCCTGACGATGTCCGAACGCGACCTGAGCCGCCCGTCGGCGAACGAAACGCCAGCGGTCCTGAGGCAAGCCCTCGGTGCCGCCGCTAAGGCTGTCGAACGCGCGAAGCAGCGGGCCGCGATGGACGCCGCCGCGGCGGACGGTTGCGCGCACGAGCAGGAGAGCCCGGCCTACCGGCCACCGCCGCGGTTGCGGGAGTACATCACCGCCCGCGATGTGACCTGCCGGTTCCCAACCTGCCGCCAGCCCGCCTGGCGGTGCGACCTGGATCATTCTGTCCCCTACGACCAGGGTGGCAGGACCTGCTCGTGCAACCTCGGCGGCCTGTGCCGGTTCCACCACCAGCTCAAGCAGCACCGCCGCTGGCGGCTCATCCAGTCGGTTGGAACCTTCACCTGGACAACTCCGGCCGGCCGCGCCTACATAGCCGAGCCAGACCGTCATGCCGCGTAGCAGGGTCCAGAGGACGGGGAGCTGGAGCTATGGGCTGGGATAACCCGCCGGTGCCGTGGCGGGAATTCGAGCGGCGCCTGTCCTGGCGACACGACAAGACTGCGGTGGGCGAGGACGCCGACGAGAATCCGGTAACCTCGCTCCCCGTCGCCCCGCTCCCTGCCCTTCCGCTCTCCGGCGCGAGCCGGGACTCGACAGGCCAGGGTGGGCGCAGGACTCGGAGCGCGCGGCAAGTTCCGTGGGCCGAACTGCATTGCCATTCGTCGTACAGCTTCCTCGATGGCGCATCCGCCCCCGGCGACCTGATCACCGGGGCAGCCGCACTCGGCCTGACCGCCATCGCGATCACCGATCACGACGGCATGTACGGAGTGCCGCAGTTCGCGCAGGCAGCCGCCCGTTTCCGGAACAGCGACGCGGGCCGTGACAGCGGCCTGGCAACCGTGTTCGGTGCCGAGCTCAGCCTCGATATTCCGGCCGCCTCCGCCCGCGGACCGGCCGCCTCCGCCCGTGCACCGGCCGTTCCCGGCAGGCGGGCCGGGGGAGAGCGCCTGCTGGGGACACCGAGGGCCGGCGTTCCCGATCCGGTTGGACGGCACCTGCTCGTGCTGGCCCGCGATCCGGATGGCTACCGGAGGCTGTGCCAGGTGATCAGCTCCGCTCACCTGGCGGGCGGCGAGAAGGGGCGGCCGGTGTATGACCTCGGGGAACTGGCCCAGGCTCATGACGGGCACTGGGTCATCCTCACCGGCTGCCGCAAGGGGATGGTGCCCGCCGCTCTGGAGCGAGCGGCGCTGGAGCGAGCACAGACGGCCGGCCGCCCGGACTGGCTGAACCCACGGGATCCGCTCGAGGCAGCGGCGGCGGAACTGCGGCAGCTCACCGGAATGTTCGGCCGCGACAACGTCATGGTCGAGCTGATCACGAGCGACCAGCCGGGTGACGACGAGCGCAACGATGCGCTGTTCGAGCTGGCCAGCCGCGAGCGCCTCGGCGTCGTCGCGTCGAACAACGTGCACCACGCGACCCCTCAGGAAGCCAGGCTGGCACAGGTGCTCGCCGCGATCAGGGCTCGCAGCAGCCTGGACGACATGGACGGCTGGCTGGCCGCGTCGGGCACCGCCTACATCAGGTCGGGGGAGGAGATGGCCCAACGCCTGCGCCGTTACCCCGGCGTGCTCGAGCGGACCGTCGAACTCGCCGAGCAGTGCGCGTTCGACTTCACCGTGATCGCGCCTAAGCTGCCCGACTTCCCCGTGCCGGGCGGTCACACCGAGATGAGCTGGCTGCGTTCGCTGGTCGCTGAGAAGACCCCGGCCCGTTACGGGCCAGCGGCGGAAGAACGCATCCCGGGGGCCTACCGCCAGATCGCTCACGAACTTGACGTGATCGACCAGCTGGGATTCGCCGGCTACTTCCTGATCGTGCACGACATCGTGCAATTCTGCGAAAAGAACGGCATTCTCTGCCAGGGGCGTGGTTCGGCGGCCAACTCGGCGGTCTGCTATGCGCTCGGCATTACCAGCGTCGATCCCGTTATGCATGGATTGTTGTTCGAGCGATTCCTGTCGACCGGGCGGGACGGCCCGCCCGACATCGACCTGGATATCGAGCACCACCGGCGCGAGGAGGTCATCCAGTACGTCTACGGCGCCTACGGCCGAGGCAAGGCCGCGCAGGTCGCCAACGTGATCGCGTACCGGCCGCGGATGGCGATCCGGGACGCGGGCCGGGCACTCGGCTACTCGCCCGAGCAGCAGAACGAGTGGTCCAAGCAGGTCGGCCCGCGGTCCTACGCGGCCGGCCAGCCCGTTCCGCCCGATGCCGGCGTCCCCGAGGCGGTCATCGACCTGGCCGAACGCATGCAGAAGCTCCCCCGCCACCTCGGCATCCACTCGGGCGGGATGGTGATCTGCGACCGGCCGGTCGGCGAGGTGTGCCCGGTCGAGTGGGCGCGGATGCCGAACCGCAGCGTGCTCCAGTGGGACAAGGACGACTGCGCGTACGCGGGGCTGGTCAAGTTCGACCTGCTCGGGCTCGGCATGCTGACCGCGCTGCGGGACTGCTTCGAACTCGTGGCGCAGCACAACGGCGCCCGCTGGGACCTGCACTCGATCCCGCAAGAGGACGCGGGGGTCTACGACATGCTGTGCGAGGCGGACACGGTCGGGGTGTTCCAGGTCGAGTCGCGTGCCCAGATGGCGACGCTGCCCAGGTTGCGGCCCAGGCAGTTCTATGACCTCGTTGTCGAGGTCGCGCTGATCAGGCCAGGCCCGATCCAGGGCGGCTCCGTGCACCCGTACATGCGCCGCCGCCGCGGCGACGAGCCGCCGTACCTGCCGCACGAATCGATGCGCCAGGCGCTCGGCAAGACACTCGGCGTGCCGCTGTTCCAGGAGCAGATGATGCAGATAGCGATCGACTGCGCCGGCTTCTCTGCGTCGGAGGCCGACCGGCTGCGCCAGGCGATGAGCTCCAAGCGCGCGCCCGAGCGGATCGAGGAACTGCGAGCCCGGCTGCTCGACGGCATGGGGGAGCGCGGGATTTCGCTGGAGATAGCCGAGGACATCTACGAGAAGATCCTGGCGTTCTCCAGCTACGGCTTCCCCGAGTCGCACGCGATCAGCTTCGCCTACCTGGTCTATGCCAGTGCCTGGCTGAAGTGCTATTACCCGGCGGCGTTCACCGCCGCGCTGCTCCGCGCCCAGCCGATGGGGTTCTACTCGCCGGCCAGCCTGATCAGTGACGTGCGCAGGCACGGGGTGCAGGTCCGCGGCGTCGACGTCAACGCCAGCGGCGTCCTCGCGGTACTCGAGAGCGTGGCCGGTCCGCGAACAAGCATGCCAAGCGTCAACGGCTCGCGCCCGCCGGTCGCGCCGCCTGAGCCGGTGCCGTCAGGGGAAAGCCGGCTCCGGGCCAGCCCGCGATCCGGGTCGGCCTGTCCGAGGTCCGCAACCTCGGCAAGGACGCGGCCGCCGCCATCGTGGCCGGCCAGCCGTATGCCGACCTGGAGGATTTCGCCCGGCGGACCACGCTGTCCGTTCCCGCGCTCGAGGCTCTGGCGACTGCCGGGGCATTCGGCTGCTTCGGGCTGTCCAGGCGGGAGGCGCTGTGGGCGGCGGGCGCCGCGGGCTCGATCACTCGCGGTCAGCTGCCGGGGACGACCATCGGCATGAAGGCCCCGATGCTGCCGGCCATGACGCCAGCCGAGGAGACCTTCGCGGACATGTGGGCGACAGGAACCTACGGCGCGACGCATCCGATCGAGCACATCCGCGACGGGCTCGCCGAGCGCGGTGTCTGCCCGGCCAGCGAACTGCGCGATGCCAGGGACGGAGCTTGCGTGACCGTTGGCGGGCTGGTCACGCACCGGCAGCAGCCGGGAACCGCGCGCGGAGTGGTCTTCCTCAGCCTAGAGGACGAGACCGGGATGGCCAACGTGATCTGCCCGCCCGACGTCTGGCAGCGGTACCGCAAGATCGGGGTGAACGCGAACGCGTTGCTGGTGACCGGCCGGGTAGAGCGGCTCGACGGGGCGGTCAGCCTGCTGGCGACTGGGCTGCGCAAGCTCCGCGTCGTGGCCGCCGCCCGCAGCCGCGACTTCCGCTGACTCCCACCGAGTGGCCGCACCGGGAACCGATGGCAGCTAAACCAGCTGAAGCGACACGGTTAGACCAGCTGAAGCGACACGATGCTGAGCTTCCCGGCCTTGATCGCGGTGATCTTGATCGAGGTGATATCGACGGTGACACCTGAGCTGTTGCAGCTCAGCAAGGCCGCGCCCGCGCTGGCGAACTTGTGCGCGACGTTCAGCGCGATGTTCTCGTTGAAGGCAGACGTTCCGCCGGTCTCGAGTTCGGGATCGGTGTGGTCGGAACTGCTTCCCGCGGTCAGCGTGCAATGCAGCTCGACCGCCGTGGCGCCGCCTGTGGAGACGTCAGCCTTGGCGAAGACGACCCAGCTGCCCGCGGGCAGCGCCATCCGCGCGATCGTCGTGTTGCCGCTGATGATCGCGAGGGCCCTGGTGCCCGAGAGGATCACCGGGCTCGCCGTCACGCTCGGTGCCGCCGAGTTTCCCGCTACCGCGGGCACCGCGGCTAGGACGAGCGTCGTCACGGCGGCAACACCGCCCGCTATTACTGCAGTCCGCAAGTTCGACCCGCTCAACCTCTTCATGATCATCCCTTTCATCAGTCACGTGCATGACCTTGACCGGCACGGCAGGGACATTCGCCCCTGCCGGAGCATCGTGGCACGCGAAAGGCTGGCTTTATGGCTGACAGCACCAAAAGCCCCGGAACCACCGGCCCGGTGGCACCCAAGAAGCAGGCCAGCGCACAGCACGTCAACGGCCAGCACGCGCATGACGCCGAGACGCAGGCTGCCGAGACGCGGGCTGCCGAGACGCAGCATGAGGTGGACGCGCACAAGCGGGCTGCGGTGAGCTCGGGCAACCCGCGGATCACGGTGACATTCCGTTCTCCAGGATCGACATCAAGGAGCCGTCCGAGCCGTGTGCGAACTCGCGGCGCTGGTCGAGCAGCTTGCCTGCTTCGTTAGGCGGGCGACACGGTCCCCGGGCTGGCCAGGATGATGATCTGCCGGAGGAACTTCAGTGAGTGGTCGCACGGCGTCACGTGCACCTCATTCGCTGTCGCGGTGATGGTGAAACTGCCGCGGATGCCACGGTAGGTGCCTGTGCCGGACCCGGGCACGATCGGAGCGGCGGCGGTCACCCGGAGGTAGGTGGAGCATGTCCGCGGATAGATCGGCTCTTGGCTGGCCGCCTGGACGAACTCCTTTTCGAGGCTGCCGATGCTGAGCCGGAATGATCCGCTCGCCAGGTTGAGTAGGAGTTCAGTGCCATGCTCGGGGTCGGCCTTGCCGTTTGCGTCTACGGTCACGGCTGACCCGTAGTCGCCCACTGCCCCGGAGACGATCGCCTGGAAGCGGGGGCCGTCGCTGTTGATGCTGTAGGCGATGACATTGACTCTCGCGCGGCTCGCGCGGGGGGACGAGTTGCAGCTGTCTTCAGCGCGACCGGTGACGCGCATCCGGCCATCATCAATGCGGCCAGTAGGGCAAGGCTGACACCCGGCGCGTCGAGCGCAGCGGCACGCCGGTTCCTGAGCATGGGACTCCTCGCTTCGCCCGCCTGCGGTCGGGCCCCGAGTGGCGGCGGCCAGGGCCCTTGGCAAGAGCACAGCGTAGGTGGCGGCCACCGCAGCGGCCCGGCGAGATGGCTATTAGCCGAAGCGTCAGTGTGTCGCGCCGTTCGGCTCGGTGGTGCTCAAGCGCCTCGCAGATGACACGATGTCCTCAAAGGTGTTCCCCGGAAGGTGGTCAGCCCGGTGCGGCAGAATTTCGGTGACGTCAGCGCCTCGCTTGGCGATGGGCACGTGGGGGTAGCCGAGATCAGGCGTCCGCCGGACAACTTCTTCGACGCCGCGCTAATCGGCTCACTGGCCGATTCGCTGGGCTGGCTGGAAACCGCCGGAGCGCGCGCGATCGTGCTGTGCTCGGAGGGCAAGCACTTCTGCGCTGGCGCGGACTTCACCGGTCGATCGGGGCAAGCGGGCAGGATCGGCGCGGGCGGCGGCGCCAGGGAACTCTACGACGAGGCCCTGCGGCTGTTCGAGTCCGCGATCCCTGTTGTCGCCGCCGTGCAGGGCGCGGCCGTCGGTGGCGGCCTCGGCCTGGCTTGCGCGGCCGATTTCCGCGTCGCGAGCCCGCTGGCCAGGTTCAGCGCGAACTTCGCGCGGATCGGCCTGCACCAGGGATTCGGCCTCAGCGCGACACTGCCGCAGATCGTCGGCCAGCAGCGCGCCGCCGACTTGCTGTACACCGGCAGGCGGGTCGGGGGCGCGGAGGCGGCGCAAATCGGGCTGGCCGACCGGCTGGCGGAACCCGCCGAACTCCGCGATGCCGCGCACGCACTCGCCGCCGAGATCGCGTCCGCGGCGCCGCTCGCAGTGCGCTCGATCCGGGCCACGATGCGATCCGGGCTCGCCGACCGGGCTCGCGCCGCGATGGACAGGGAACTGTCCGAGCAGCAGAAGCTCTGGCCGACCGAGGACTTCGCCGAGGGCGTCCGGGCGGCGGCCGAGCGGCGGCCCGCCAGATTCACGGGACAATGAGCGGCCGGCCCGGTCCGTGGGCCGATGAGCGACGGAACGGCTGAGAGCCGCGACGGAATGGCGGAGAGCCGCGGTGAGCCCGCGGAGGCGGCAGAAGTTCGGCGCGAGGTGCGGCAGTGGATCGCCGCCAACTGGGACCCCGCCATGTCCATCGCGCGGTGGCGTGGCCTGCTCGCGGACTCTGGATGGGGGTGCCCGAGTTGGCCGCGCGAGTGGTGTGGCCGCTCCCTGCCCGCCGCGCTGGCCCTGGTCGCGGCCGGGGAGCTAAGGCGGGCCGTCGTGCCAGGTGCACCAGAGGGCGTCGGCATGATGCTGGTCGCGCCGGTGGTGCTCGAGCACGGCAGCGAGGAGCTGAAGCAGCGGTATATCAGGGCGACCGTGACGGGCGAAATTACCTGGTGCCAGCTGTTCAGCGAGCCGGGCGCGGGCTCGGACCTGGCCGGACTGCAGACCAGGGCGGAGCGGGACGGCGACGAGTGGCTGGTGACCGGCCAGAAGGTCTGGTCGACCGGCGCCGCGACCGCGGACTTCGGCCTGCTGCTGGCCCGCACGGACCCCGATGTTCCCAAGCACCGCGGCATCACCGCCTTCGTGCTGCCGATGCGCCAGCGCGGCGTGCAGGTCAGGCCGCTGCGTCAGATGAACGGCCACAGCTCCTTCAACGAGGTGTTCCTCGACGCGGCCGTGATCCCTAGCGATCACGTGATCGGCGCCGCGGGTGGCGGCTGGACGGTGGCGCGCGCGACGCTGGCCCACGAGCGTCGGCTCGCGGCGTTCCCGCCGCCCCCGGCCACGGCGACAGGCCGGGCCTGGCAGGAGGCGATCGCCGAGCGGACGGCAGCCGCGGAGCCGCACAAGTGGTACCCGCAGCGGGCCGGGCGCCCCGACCTGGTGATCGCGCAGGCGCAGGCCCTGGGCAGGGCGGCCGACCCGGTCGTGCGCCAGGAGATCGCCAGGCTGATCGAGCTCGCCTGGTCGGCCAGGTGGATGGCCGAGCGCGTTGCCGCCGCCCGGGCCGCGGGGCAGCCGCCGGGACCCGAGGGCTCGCTCGGCAAGCTGGCCAGCAGCGGGATCGCCCGGCAGGCCGCGCGGGTGCACGCGCAGATGGCCGGCGCGCACGGCCTGCTTGCCGGACCCGAGTCGCTGCTGCACGGGGTCGTCGCGGAGATCCTGATCTCGGTTCCCGGGATCTCGATCGCCGGCGGGACCGACGAGATCCAGCGCACGATCATCGCGGAGCGGATACTCGGCCTGCCCCGCGAACCAGACATCAGCAAGGACCTGCCGTTCCGGCACGTCCGGGCCGGCTAGCGGAGGCGCGATGAGCTACCTGGACCGCGACGGCGTCCGGATCGGCTATGAGTGCCTTGGCGGTAACGGCAGCGGCAAGTACCTCAGCGGCGGCAAGGAACGCGGCGCTCTGCCCCTGCTGCTGACCCACGGCTTCGGTGCGTCGGCGCGGATGTGGGAGCCCAATATCGAGGCGCTCGCCGCCGCGCGGCCGGTGATCACCTGGGACATGCGCGGCCACGGCCGCAGCGACTGCCCGGCGGACCAGGCCGAGTACACGCAGGCCGCCTGCGTCGCAGACATGGCCGCCGTGCTCGACGCGTGCGGAGCGGATCGGGCCGTGATCGGCGGGCTGTCCCTCGGCGGGTACCTGTCGCTGGCCTTCTGGATGGCCCATCCGGAGCGCGTGGCGGCCTTGCTGCTCTTCGACACCGGTCCGGGGTTCCGCAGCGACGCCGCGAGGCAGCGATGGAACGATCGGGCGGTGGCGACCGCGGATCGGCTGGAAGCCGACGGCCCGGAGCCGGAGGCTATCCCGAAGCCGCACGCGGCCAGGCCGCGGGTCGGCCTGGCCCGAGCCGCCCGCGGGATGCTGACCCAGAAGGACGGGCGGGTGATCGGCGCGCTGCCGTCGGTCGACGTTCCCGTGCTGGTGATCGTGGGCGCGGACGATCGGGCGTTCCTCGCCGCTGCCGATTACCTGGCGGCGAAGATCCCGGCGGCGGAGCATGTCGTGATCCCCGCCGCCGGGCATATCTGCAACGCTGACCAGCCCGAGCTGTTCAATCGTCATGTGCTCGCGTTCCTTGACCGGCTCGGCCCGCCGTCTGAGACGTGACCTCGCGGCCCGCACGCGCGACGATCTCCTGCAGCGCCGCGACGTGCTGGTCGAACGCCCGGCGCCCGGCCCGGCTGAGCCTGGCCGAGGTCCGCGGCCGCTTGCCGACGAATCCCTTGGCGATCTCCACGTAGCCCGCGTCCACCAGCGTTGTCAGCTGCTTGGAGAGCGCAGAGTCGGAGAGCTCGAGTTCGTCACGGATGAACTTGAAGTCCGCCCACTCCGACGCTGCAAGCAACGAGACGATCGCCAGCCGTGTCGGCGCGTGGATCAGCTCGTTGAACTGCGGGGTAGTCACAGCCCGGCCCGGTTCCCGCGCATGATCTGGCGGAGATAGCGCATCAGCGCCGGACCGGTGATCACGAGCAGCACGCCGCCGACGGCGGTGGCGATCGTCGCCGGCGCGGGCGAGTCGAGCGCGCGCAGGCCGAAGCCGAGTCCCAGCGTGAACCCGACGATCAGCCCGACCAGGCCGACGATGGCGAGGGCACCACGGTCGCCGAGCAGCACCGCGTCGCGTACCCGGACACGGCGGTAGGCGCCGAGGATCATGACGAGGGTCAGCGCCGCGACCGTGACCGCGGCGATCGTGATGGCCGTGGCAGTGGCGACGGGATGCCGGTAGTCGGCCGCCGCGCCGATCACGACCATCGCGGCCGAAACGATCCACCAGTACCAGGCGGGAATCAGGACCGCCTCGATGACCCTGCCCTGCGTGTGCGCGATGTCATTGAGGGCCCTTGCGGCGTCCTCGGGATGTTGTGAACCGATCATCACTTCCACCTCCGGCAAGTATTTTCCTAACAGGAAAGTACATCAACTCTTTCCTACTAGGCAAGTACTTTCCGATAGGAAATCAAACAGCGCCGCCCGCCGCGTCGCGGAGCACCCCCGCCGCTGCCAGCACGGCGATCTGCTCAGCCGTCAGGCCGGCTTCGGCCAGTACCTCGTAGGTGTGCTGGCCGGGCAGCGGCGCCGGCCTGCGCACCGACGCCGGCGTGCCGGAGAACCTGACCGGCGGCGGGATGACCTTGTACCGGCCGGCGTCCGGGTGCTCCGCCTCAGGCAGTGACTCGATCAGCTCGTCGAGGGTGGCCGCAGCCGCCGCGGGGATCCCCTGCTCGGAGCAGAACGCGAGCCATTCCGCCGTCGTTCTGGTCGCCAGCACCCGGCTCAGCGTCGTGTAGCCGAAGCCGGGCTCGCGCCACAGGTTCCTGCTGCTCAGCCGCGGGTCGTCGACCAGGTCATCCAGGCCCGCGGCCTGTACCAGCGCATTCCAGTGCCGCTGGCGGTGCGGTTGCAGCGCGATCCGGCCGTCCTTGGTGGCGGCGGTGGTGCGCAGCGGCGTGAGGATCCTGGGATATCCGGCCGGCCCGCGCGGTGGCCGGCAGATCGCCGAGCCGCCGTGTTCCACCAGGGTGAACGCGCGCATCGCGTCGATCATCGGCACCTCGACGTGCTGCCCTGCGCCGGTGCGCTCGCGGTGGAACAGGGCGGCAATGATCGAGTAGGCGATCACCAGGCCGCAGACCTTGTCGGCGAGCAGCATTGGCGTCAGCGCCGGCGGCAGCCCGGCGAGCCGCATCAGGTCCGCGACGCCGCTGGTCGCCTGGATCACGTCGTCGAAGGCCGGATCTTCCGCCTGCGGCGAGTCAGAAGGGAAACCGTTCGCCTGGCAGTAGATGACCGAAGGGCAGACCGCCGCGACGTCGGCGTACTTCAGGCCGGCCCGGCGCAGCGACGCGGGCCGCAGGTTGGTCACGAACACGTCGCAGCCGGATGCGATCCGCAGCAGCGCCGCCCGGCCCTGCGGATCGGCGATGTCGATGGCGACGTTGCGCTTGTTGCGCAGCAGGTTCAGCGAGACGCCGGACAGTCCTGGCACGGGCCCGCTGCTCATGGTCCGGTTGATGTCGCCGTCGCGGCTCTCCACGCTGATCACGTCCGCGCCGAGGTCGCCGAGTATCTGGGTCGCCAGCGGACCCATCACGACCGAGGTCAGGTCAAGCACGCGCACTCCGGCGAGCGGACCCTGCCCCGTGTCCTGCACGCGCACCGCCATCGAGATCGTGCGGCAGGTCGGCCGCGACTGAACCCGAGTATCGCCTAGCCCCGATGCCGCCGACAACCGCGGGCGGGGCGGCGCCTGCGCAACCAGTAAGTTTGTGTCACTGCTGATTCAACTGCCTAATGCGAGGACAGGCCATGGGGCACTTCGAGCCGACCCACAAGACCGCGATGTGGAATCCGTTTGCGAATATGGCGACGCTGGCGGGCAAGGCGATCACGATCGTGCGGGGCGAGGCAAGCACGGTCTACGACGCCGAAGGGCGCGGTTACCTGGATGCGCTGGCCAGCCTCTGGTACTGCAACGTCGGATACGGGCGGGCTGAGCTTGCCGAGGCCGCGGCCGCCCAGATGCGCGAGCTTGCGGGATTCCAGACCTTCGAGTACTACTCCAACCCGCCAGCCGAGGCGCTCTGCGAGCGGATCGCCGAGCTCGCCCCGATGCCGGCTGCCAAGGTCTTCCTGACCCCCGGCGGCGGCTCGGACGCAGTGGACACGGCGGGCAAGCTGGCCAGGGCCTACTGGCGTGCGGTCGGCGAGCCGACCCGCCAGGTGATCATCTCGCGAACGCACGCCTATCACGGGATGAACGCTTACGGCACCTCGCTCGGCGGCATCCCGCTGCTGACCGAGGCGTTCGCGCCGCTGGTCGGCCAGGTGGAGCAGGTGCCGTGGGACGATCCTGGCGCGCTGGAGAAGACGATCGAGATGCTCGGCGACAGCCGGGTGGCCGCGTTCTTCTGCGAGCCGGTGATCGGCGCCGGCGGTGTCTACCCGCCGCCCGAGGGTTACCTGAGCGCCGTGCGCGACATCTGTCGGCGGCACGACGTCCTGTTCGTGGCCGACGAGGTGATCACGGGCTACGGCCGCACCGGCGAGTGGTTCGCCAGCGGCCGGTTTAACCTCGACCCTGACCTGATCACCTCAGCGAAGGGTCTGAGCTCCGGCTACCTTCCGATCGGCGCGGTCATCGCCGGATCGAAGGTCACCGAGCCGTTCTGGCGGGCCGGCGGCACTGAGGTGTTCCGGCACGGATACACCTACTCCGGTCACCCGGCGGCCGCCGCCGTCGCGCTCGCCAACCTCGACCTGGTCGAGCGCGAGCGGCTGGTCGAACGGGTCGCGACGCTTGAGCCGGTCCTCGCGCGGGCGATGGCGCCGCTCGCCGCGCATCCGGGCGTGAGCGCGGTCAGGTCGGGGACCGGCCTGCTTGCGGCGGTGGAGATCGCCGAGCATCTCCGGGCCGCCGACCCGATGGTCGGGCAGCGGCTGGTGCTGGCGGCCAGGGAGCGCGGCGTCATCACCAGGCTGCTGCGCGGCATCGCGCTCCAGGTCTCGCCGCCGTTCGTGATCACCGAGGAGGAGATCGGCAGAATCGCCGAGGCGTTCGCCGGCGCATTCGACGCGGTCACCAGAGCCCACTGACGCAGCGAGGCGCAAATGATCATCGAATTGTTGATCGCACCGGTCCGGCGGATGGCATCGTTCCCCGTGCGGGCCGTCGCGGTGTGCCCGTGACCGCCCGGAGACTGCGGTTCGGGCTCGCGGGCACCGGTCACTGGGCCAGGATCGTGCACGCGCCCGCCCTGGCCTCGGCTGAGAACGTGGAGTTCGCGGCAGTCTGGGGCCGCAACCACGAGGCGGCAACGGCGCTCGCCAGGCAGCACGGCCTGGCCGCGTTTGGCGACTTCGACGAGTTCGTCGCCGCGGTCGACGCGGTTGCGTTCTCGATGCCGCCCGATGCCCAGGCGGAACTCGCGGCGCGCGCCGCCGCCGCCGGCCGGCACCTGCTGCTGGAGAAGCCAGTCGCGCTGAGCCTGGAGGCCGCGGACGCGCTGGTCCACGCAGTGCAGGAGGCGGGCGTGGCGTCCGTCGTGTTCTTCACCGCTCGGTTCCAGCCCGATGTGCGGGCGTGGCTCTCCGAGGTGACCAGGCGGGGCGGCTGGTCCGGCGGGGCCGCCGTCTGGATCGGCTCGGCGCTGGCCGAGTCCAGCCCGTTCAACACCCCCTGGCGGCGGGAGAAGGGCGGGCTGTGGGACCTGGCACCGCACCTGGTCTCGCTGCTGTGGGCCAGCCTCGGCCCGGTACGGGCCGTCACGGCCGACGCTGGCGCAGGCGACCTGACGCATCTAGTCCTGCACCACGAGGGCGGCGCGTCGAGCACCGTGACCGTCACCGTGGCCGCGCCCGAGGCGGCCGACGGATGCGAGGCATACCTGTGGGGAGAGGCGGGACGGTCGCCGGTGCCGCCGCAGGACGACCGGCCCGCCGACGCACTGCGGCTCGCGCTGGCCGAGCTTGCCGCATACGCCGACGGCGCGGGCCTCGCTGACGGCGCGGGACGGGTCAGCCATGAGTGCGACGTGCGCTTCGGGCGCGACGTTGTGCGGGTGCTCGCGCAAGCGCAGCGCCAGATCGACGCGCGGGTTACTGGTGCGTGACCGTCGCGCCGGGCGGAAGGTGGAAGGCTGAGGCCGGCGGCGAGGCGGTATAGCTCTTGATCTCGAAGCTGGTCGACTGCCCGGCGACCTTCACGTAGCCGAGTATGTCCTGCGACGTCGTGCAGAACGAGCTCGCGCCCTCACCCTTGGCAAACAGGTCGACGCACTTCAGGGCGAAGCCGTTGACGGTCTTCGACGACGTCGTGACCTTGTCCCCGGCCAGCCCCGCGCCGATCGACAGCGCCTCGAGGAACGTGACCCAGTGCTGAGGCGTGTAGATCGCGAATAGCTGGTGCTGCGCGAGCGCGCTGGCCTTGGCGAGCTTCTCACACGACCACTGGGCGCCCTGCGAGGGCTGCGAGCATGAGTAGGTGCCAGAGGAGTTCGCGATGAGGTCGGTGGCGCTGGTGTCAGTGCCGGTCGCGGTCTCGGAGAAGGCGAGGTCCCCGGGCGGCCTGGCGGAGTAGACGATCGTGGCCGGCGAGCTGCCCGTGGTGACGTAGGTGACCTGGAACGGCACGGCCGTCGTATTCTTCAGCCCGTCGGTGAACGCCTTGATCGTCGCCCGGTTGCTGTCCACTGCATGCCGGATGCTGTTGATCTTGTTGACGACCGAGCATCCGGCCGTGCCAGCGCCGAGCATGATCAGGACGCCAGCGGCAGCCGCGAACCTGGCAGCGCCGCGGCTGCCAGGCACCGGCCTGGTGGAGCGTGCGGGCATCGTGCGAGCCTCCTGTGGCTGGGCTGCTGAGGATACGGCAGAAACGGCAACATCATGGGGCGGTCAACGTAGCAGTCGCGGCACGAATACGGCAACGGCGACGCCAACGGCCGCTATCGACGTCACCAGCACCGCGCCGGCCGCGCCGTCCTTCGCGACCTTCGCCAGTGGGTGATACTGCTGGGTCTGCAGGTCGATCATCGCCTCGACGACCGTGTTCACGATCTCGGCGGCCAGCACCATCCCGATCGCGAGCGCGATGCACGCCCATTGCACGGCGCCGATCCGCAGCACCACCCCCGCGACCACGGCGGCGGCCGCCGCAGCGACGTGCACCCGCATATTGCGCTGCGTCCGGACCGCGTTCCAGACGCCCTGCCCGGCGAACCGGAAGCTGCGCAGGAAGGCCAGCGCGGTCCCCCGCGGCGGGGGACCGCCTGCACGGGGCGGGCTCACCCGGCCGCCCCGTCGTCGGCGCGCGGCGGATCGGCCGGCGCCGGATCGGCCGGGGCTGGGTCGGCCGGCGCCGGGTCGTAGTAGTGCTGGTACTGCCAGACTCCACCCCTGATCAGGGCGTCGGACGTGAGCGGTCCGAACCTGCCAGGAGCGAGCGCGGCGACCGGGCCGGGCGTGCCAGAGATCCACCGCGCCAGCGCCTCGCCGAGCGCCGGCGAGGACGAGAAGCCAGAACCGTTGCAGCCACTGGCGACCCACAGGCCTGGAACGTCGGGGACCGGACCCAGTACGAAGCGACCGTCCGGGCTCATCGTGAACATGCCGCCGCGGTACTCGGCCACCGGTCCGCGGCTCGCCGGAACCTCACGCTCGACCAGGCCGGCCAGCCGCGTGAGAACGCCCAGGTCGAGCGGCGTCGACCTGGGCGGCGTGGCCACGTCGAACGCCAGCGGATCGGCCTCGAACCCGCCGACCATCAGGCCGCCTCGGGCCGGGCGCAGGTAGATGGCCGCGTCGACGACCCGCACAATCGGGTCAGCCTGGCGGATCGCGGCAGGCTCGGTGATCAGCAACTGGTGCCTGACCGGCGCGACCGCGACGGTCCCGCCGGCCAGCGCGGCGACCTGCCTGGTCCAGGCGCCAGCGGCGTCGACGACGACGGGCGTGGTGATGGAGCGCTCGGTCGTCTCCACGCCGGACACCCGCCCGCCGGAGAGCGTGATGGCCAGCACCTCCTCGTGCTCGAGCACCTGTACGCCGTGCCGGCGGCACGCCTGCAGGTAGGCCTGCACCAAGTCGGCCGGCTCGGCGACGTAAATGTCCTCCGGGCACCACAGCGCGAGTTCCGTGCCCGAGCCGTGGTAGTACGAGACGCTCTCGGTCAGCTCGCCCGGGCCGGCCGTACGGACGTCGACACCCCACCCGCCCGACTGGCGTGCCTCGGTGCGCAGCAGCGCCTTATGTGCGTCGGTCCTGGCGATCAGGAAGCTGCCCGATCTGACGACCTCGAGCGGGACGCCGGCCCAGTCGGCGAACGTGCTCGCCCTGGCGATGCTGCGCCTAGCCAGGTCGGTGCGCAGCCGGTCCGCCTGCACCGACTTGAACAGGCCAGCGGCGCGCCCCGAGGCCTGCGAGCCGGCAGTGTCCCGCTCAACTACGATGGCCGGCTCGCTGGCGATCGCGCAATGCAGCGCGGTGCTGAGCCCGAGCGCGCCGGCGCCGATCACCACGATGTCCGCTTGCATATGGCCAGTGTGCCGCAGCGGCGGGCGAGGTCGGCCGGCGGGCAGAGAGCCGAGGGATCCCAGGGCCGCCAACGCTGTTTGGCGGGCTAGCCGGATCCGGCGTGACCGCGCCTTGCCTGCGCGAGCACCCTGGCCAGGCAAAGCCGCCAGCCGAGCAGGAACAGGCCGAGGAATGCCAGCGCCACGGCGATGAAGGCCGCGGCTGTGCCCTGGCCGGCCGCCACCCGCAGCGCCATGCCCACGCCGACCGTGCTCAGCCAGACCCCGACGCCGGTGGGCAGCAGCGCGGCCGGCCGACGCCAGCCGCGAGTGCAGATCTCGCCGGCCGCCAGTCCCGCCAGGAACGGCCAGGCCGTGGCTGCCATCCCGGCCAGGCCGCCGCCGGCCCGGTGGCTGGCCCGGCCGATCGCGACGAACGCCAGGACCAGACAGGCATCAAGGGCGAAGGCCAGGACGGGCCCGGCGGCGAACCTGCGCATCGGCACAGACTAGCCGTCGCAGGCCGCCCGGGTTCGCGCGTGCACTGGCGGAAGGCTGGCCAGGATGCCCCTGGCGGCATTTGTCATGCTGGCTGGTTATGCCTAGCCCGGCGGCTCTTCAGGGCCGTCGACGCGATTGGACCACTGAAGTTGTACGGGCTGCGAACTTCCGTCCGACATTGGCGCCAAGAGGAACACCGTCTGGAGCGGCAGGCCCCGGTCCTCCACGAGGGAAATTGGCAGGTCGCCAATCTCGCCCCTGCCCGTCGTCGAATACCAGCCGAGCAGACTTAGCGAGT
Source organism: uncultured Actinomycetota bacterium (assembly GCA_963720595.1). GTDB lineage: Bacteria > Actinomycetota > Actinomycetes > Streptosporangiales > Streptosporangiaceae > Chersky-822. Next base: position 24,956 of record CAVRFY010000005.1, read on the forward strand.
CGGTTCCTCCGCCTGCCCGGTTCACGTCCTCCACGTCAGGATCGGTCCGTGCCTCGCAAAGCTCGTGGTAGAGCGTCGCCACTACGTTCTTCCAAGGCTGGTCGAAGACCGGGATGCCGTTGGTCATCGCTCCATTCCGCTGGGAATAGACCGCGACCGCGTAGTACAGCGTAACTGCGCCATCATGAACGGATCCGTGGAAGCCACCCAGACCATGCAGCGAATCCGCGTTCTCGTCGTGAATGAGAACTTCGGCTGCCCGCCGATTGGCACGTGCCGCCGCCGGTTCGGTGGTCAGAGGCGCACTGCTGAAGCCGTCAATCAAGACGACTCCGGAGGGAAGAGCGAATACGAATATCGTGTTGGCGAGGTCCGCTCCCGCGGTCTGCCCTTGCTGGTGAAGGCTGACGAGCAGCGATTCCACCTGGTCTTTGAACACCTGTGGGCCGATCGCACCGTCAAGGATGACCGAGGGTTGCACCGTCGTAGTCGGCGCATTGCCGCCAAAATATTGACCGATGATGCCGACTAGCCCAGGGTCTAGCATGATCGTGGTGAGTGCCACATCTATGTTGGCCCGGTCGGCACCCTGCCATGACGCAGCGCCACCGAGGTAGAAGATCTTGTAGCTCAGGTCCTGAATCGTCCGGCCGCCGAAGTTCTGCAAGTCCCAACTCGGTTCGGTGCCGCCGACGGCCGCCTGGGCCATGGCCCGGAGGTCGGCCTCCTCGCCTGCCCGCCGGTAGGCCGCCCACGCCGGTGATCCCGGCGCTGCGACCACGTTAAGCGCGCGGCGGAGCCCGCCCCGCGCCTGGGGCGAGATGACTGCGGGTGCGTTCGACGGTGGCGCGGGTTGCTGCGGCAACGGCTGATCGTTCGGCGCAGGCATGAGACCACCGCCGCGCAGCACCACTTCCGGCACCAGTATGGGTGCCGCTGACGGAGGCGGCGGCAACGGTTGCGCGGCGATGGGGGGATTCGGCGCGGCTGGCAGCGAGACGGGGGTTCCATAGGGCGGCGGAGCCGGCATCGCGGCAGCCGGGTCCACCAGATCCGCCAGGCCGCCGTCCTTGTCGACGCGGTCCACACCGAGGGCAGGCAACCCCAGCAACTGGATCGCCGTCTTCGTGATGCTTACGTGCGAGCACCACCGGTTGTCGATGCCGGTCTTGACGTGCCCGCCGATTATCAGCAGCGGCACCCGGGGCCCATAGGCGAGTTGCACGTTGTCCGGCGTGTACTCCACCACCGGTGTCGCCACGTGGTCGTTCCAACCGCCCCAGTCGTCCCAGGTGAGCAGGAAGACGGTGTCCGTCCACAGGCCGGCTTGCACGACCGCATCCACGGCCTGCCAGATCTTGCCCTGACCAAGCGTCACATCGGCTGTCGGGTGCTCGTCATACGGGGAGTCGTGCCACATCATCGAGATCGCAGCCAGTTGACCGGCCGCGGCATCTGCCGCGAACTGATCACTAGGAAGAATGTTGGCGGACCCCTGCAGCTGCTGGTAAAAGGCCAGCGGGTACTGGGTTCTCCCGCAGTATGCGCGCCAACTGACCCCATTGTCCTCGGCCAGTCCCGGCAAGGAAGGAAGGTCCCAGACGGGTGGCGGCTGGCTAGATGGGGGATTGCGCAGCGTCGGAGTCTGGCCACCGACGATTAGCATGTGATTGGGGGTCGAGTTGGTTCCGTATCCGGCGCAGTGGTTCTCGAGAAACGCGCCATTGATGGCCAGCCATAGATAGAACGGCAACACCGCCGTGGCGTCGAATTGCGTGCTCGGGTGGGAACCGGTCCCGTTCAGCCAATTGAAGTAGTCCTTACGCCCATGCCAAGGGTTGTGCACGGGCGGATCCGGCTCGACGGGCCAGCCGGTTGCGACGTTGGCCCCCCACGGCGCGAGCGCGCCGAAGTAGTTGTCGGTGGTGTGGTTCTCCTGGACCATGATCACGACATGCTTCACGGTTCCGGCCATCTAGCACCCTCCAAAACGCCCGACCTATAGACGGACGATCCTCGCCGGTCAAGGCTGAGTCAAGGGCCATCGCCAGCGCCGTGGGGCGCGGCGATCAAGCCTGGATTGACTATGCCGAGCGATGCAAGAACAGACGCGTAGCCGAGCCGTTATTCGGAAAGGCCGTGCGGCTCCTGCGCTTGGACCGGTGGCCGGTACGGAAGGAATGGAGCGTGTCGGGTCGCGGGTGCGGGCTGGGGCTGGGAGGATGGCGGTATGCCCGGCGCTGATCCCGTCCTTGATCTGATGGACCGTTTCACTGCTGCCCTGAACTCCCGCGACATTGACGCTGTGCTGGCCCTGGTGACCGACGACGTAGTCTTCGAGTCAACCTCGCCGGCGCCTGACGGCACGCGCTATGAGGGACGGGACGCTCTGCGCCAGATCTGGGGGCAGATGCTCGCCGAGACACCCCAGGCGCGGTTCAGTGTCGAGGAGCAGTTCTCCGATGGCACGGCCCGGGCGGTGCTGCGCTGGCGTTACGACTGGGGGGAGGGCCATGTCCGCGGCGCCGACATCATCCGGGTCCGAGACGGCCGGGTCGCCGAGAGCCTGGCCTACGTCAAGGGATAACACGATACCGGGCAGGACCTGATCGGGCTGCTGGCAGTACATGACCGGTCATAATTGGGTGACGAATCCCTGGAGGCCGTAGCCCGGGCCCGGACCCACGTAGGAACCGCCGGCCACGCAGCTGCGCGCCGAGGCGCACGACACCGAGTCGACCCCCGAGACCGGCCGGCCGGGCACGGTGGTCTGCTTGTCCCAGGCGCCGTTCTTCTCGATGGCCACGAACACCCCTTCGTCGTAATCCCCGCCGGCCGCGCAGTTGCCCGCCGAGGCGCACGACACCGAGTTGAGGTAGGCGTCGCGGGACACCGCGTTCAGGCCGGGCACGTACATCAGCTTGCCCCAGGCGCCGTTCTTCTCGTTGACCAGGAACGCCGCGTTGTAACCCCCGTAGTCGAATTCCCCGCCGGCCGCGCAGTTGCCTGCTGAGGCGCACGACACCGAGGTAACCTCCGCGCCCCCGCAGCAGCTCCGGGTGCCCGCGACTGCCCGGGCGGCAGCCCAGATCCCGTTCACCTGGCTGATCACGAACGCCTGCTCTTCGCCCGAGGCGTCACTGAACTGGCCGCCGGCCGCGCAGTTGCCCGGCGAACCGCACGACACCGTGTCAACGCCCGCGTCCCCGCCCGGGCCGGTGAGGGTTCCGGCGACTTGCTGGGCGGTGCCCCAGCTGCCGCCCGTCTCGCTGACCACGAATGCCTGCTGGTGGCCGGCGCCGGCGGCGCGGGTGTCGTAGAGCCCGCCCGCCGCGCAATTGCCCGGCGACGCACATGACACCGAGCCGACCTCGGCGCTCCCGCCCGTGTTCAGGGCCCCCAGGCCGGGCACCTCAATCGCCTGGCCCCAGACGCCGCTCTGCTCGACGGCCACGAACCCCTGCCGATGGCCGCCGCTGTCGGTGTAGAACCCGACGGCCGCGCAGTACCCCCGCGAGGCGCACGACACCGAGCTGACCGTGGCGTTCCCGCCCCTGTTCAGGGCCCCCAGGCCGGGCACCTCTACCGCCTGGTGCCACCGGCCGCTCCGCTCGCTGACCACGAAACCCCGCCCGGTGGTGACGTCATAAGGATTCCTGGCGTGGTTCCCGTAGTATCCGCCGGCCGCGCAGTAGCCCGGCGAGGCGCAAGACACCTCAGAGACCTGTGACCCGCCTTTGTTCAACACCTTCAGGCCCGGCACCTCGATCGCCCGGCGCCAGCGGCCGTTGCTCTCGCTGACCACGAACCCATGCCTGCCGTGGCTCTGGTAGAAGCCGCCGGCCGCGCAGCTGCCCGGCGCGGCACATGACACCGACAAGACGTCGGCGTTGCGCCCCGTGTTCAGCGCCGCCAGGCCAGGCACCGCGATCGCCCGGCCCCACGCGCCGGCCGTCCCGGCGGCCGCAGCAGAGGCGGCGACCTGGGTCGCGCTGGGCGACGCAGTCGTCGCGGCCGGAGCGGCCTGCACGCACCCGGTACCCAGCAGCACGGCCGCAGCCGCCCCAGCCACCAGCACCTGACGTCGTCTCATCGCGTCCCTCACCCCATCGCCGGTACTGCATGTCAGTGACCGGAGCCGGCACCTCGCCGGTCACCTCTATGCAGTAGACGCGGAGCCGGCGCATTTGTTGCACCTGCCGGCTGCGCGGGCGCTGGCGATCAGCACCTAACGAGCCGACTGGGCGTCGGCCAAGCAGGAACACGACCACGGAGAGCGACAGTCAGAGTCAGTTACGACGCTCATGCGGCGGCTCTGGGTTCCGGTTGCCCCCAGCGTGGCAGTATGGCTCCGCGGCACCAGCGCGACCCCTCGGTGGTCGGCGACGGCCACCGCCCCGGTCGTGGGGGAAGATTAACGCATGAGTGCCGCCGGGTATCAGTCCTGGTTCGTCAGTGCCCGCGACGAGGCCTCGGCCAGGGCGCTGTGGATCCGCCATACCAGTCTTCGTCCGCGGCAGGGGCCGGGGTCCGCCGCGCTATGGTGCACTGTGGTTGATCGTGCTCTTTCGGAACGCCCGATCGTTGTCAAGCAGGTGTTCGCTGCCCACCCGCCGGAGGCGGCGGCGGGGGAGGCGCGTTTCCGGGGGAGCGCTTCGATGGGCGGGCGGGCGGTGCGCTGGGAGCTGGGCGTCACAGCCCGCGACGGGCCGCTCCGGCCGGGCTGGCTGTACCGGGCATAACTGGGGAACCGAGCACGCCGATTCCTGGGTATGGCTGCATGCCGCTGGTTTCGGCGCCGAATCGGATGGCTGGCTGGAGCTGGTGCTCGCCCGGATCCGGGTCGGCCCGGCGCGCTCGCCGTGGGTCGCGGCCGGCGCGCTGAGCGCCGGTGACGAGCGGTTCTGGCTCGGCGGGTTCGGGCACCGGCCGCGTGTCGACGCGCGGCCCGACGGGCTTGCCGCCCGCATTCCCTCCCCGGCAGGGTGGCTTGAGCTCAGCGTGACCACGCATGAGGACGGCGCAGTCGCGGTCGCCTATGCCGACCCGTCCGGAGGAGACCGCCGCGTCCGGCACGCCGCCCTCGCCACCATGGACCTGACCTGGCACTCGCGGGGCCGCCGCGACGCCACCTGGACCACCTGCCGGGGCGCCTACGAGTTCGGCGCTAGCCAGGGAATGGACGAGATCGAGCTAGAGGCACTACCCGACGGCTGACCACAAGCCGACGGCACCCCAGATGTTTGCCGGAGGCTCCCGATCTCCTTAGGGTCCCGCCGCCCACGCTGGTCTAGCACGCTGGTGGACGACGCCTCCTTCTGGCAGCCGCTCTATGGGCTACTGCTCTTTGCCGGATCGCCTGCCTGCGTCCTTAGTCTTCAGACGACTAGATGGGGAATTGCCGGATAATCTGCTCACCGTGAACCGCTGTCAGACTTCGCCGGGCAAGTGCCAGCCAGCGCGCAACTGCGGGGAGCCGCAGCGGTGAAGACGATCATCCTTGCCGGCGCCGTGGCGCTGGCTATCGCCCTGCTGGGAACGCCGCTGTTCATCAGACTCATGCGACGGCTCGGCTACGGCCAGCCCATCCGGGTCGAGGGCCTCAAGTCGCACGAGACCAAGCGCGGCACGCCGACGATGGGCGGTGTAGTCTTCGTCGCCGCCTCTTGGCTCGGCTACCTAGCCGCGCACGGCCTGACCGCCAACGCAGTGACCGCCTCGGGCGCGCTGGTTCTGCTGATGATGACCGGCTTCGCCCTGGTCGGGTTCATCGACGATTTCCTGAAGATCTTTCGGCAGACTAGCGTCGGACTGCGCAGCCGCGCGAAGGTGGCCGGGCAAGTGGTCGTCGCGGTGGCTTTCGCCCTGGAAGTGCTGCAGCATCCTGACGGCATCGGCCTGACCCCCGCCGACGCGCGGCTGTCGTTCCTGCGCGACGTCGGCCCGGTCATCGGCACGCTGCCGTTCGTGATCTGGGCCGTCGTCATGATGGTCGGCGCGTCCAACGCGGTGAACCTCGCCGACGGCCTCGACGGTCTGGCCACCGGATCGACGGTCGTGGTGCTGGCGGCTTACCTGCTGATCGGGATCTGGCAGGAACGCAACGATTGCACCGACCTCCTGGGCCAGCAGTGCTACCAGGTACGCGACCCGCTGGACCTGGCGGTCGTCGCGGCCTCGGTGATGGGGGCTTGTATCGGGTACCTGTGGTGGAATTCGCCTCCAGCCAAGATCATCATGGGTGATACCGGATCGCTGGCTCTCGGCGGAGTGCTGGCCGGGCTGGCCATCTGCACCAAGACCCAGCTGCTGCTCGGGATACTCGGTGGCCTGTTCGTGATCATCGCGATGTCTGACGTGATCCAGATCGGCGTCTTCAAGGTGACCAGGATCAGAACCGGCACTGGGAAGCGCGTGTTCAAGATGGCGCCGCTGCAATTTCACTTCGAGCTGAGCGGCTGGGAGGATACGACGATCGTGATCAGGTTCTGGCTGATCTCTGGCCTTTGCGTGGCGCTGGGCCTCGCCGTCTTCTACGTGGCCTGGCTGCCGACCTGACCCTGGCGCCCAGGCTAGCAGCGATTGCCGATTTGTCGACAAATGCGGCGACCGGCGGCGATGCGGGCCAGGCCGCGGCTAGCGGGGGACAGCGAGGCCGAAGACGCGGGCCGCGTTCTCGCCGAGCGCAGCGGTGACCTGCTCGGCGGTGCAACCGGCGGTCAGCAGGGTCTTTTCCAGCGTCCTGGCGTTGTGCTCGACGCTCGGCACTCCCGGCCAGTCGGTTCCGAAGATCATCTTGTCCGCCAGCCTGCGCATCGCGGAACCGTAGTAGTCGGCTAGCCGCTGTGGCGGCAGGCCCGACACTTCCAGCCAGACGTTGGGCTTCATCAGCGCCAGGAACGCGGCCTGGTCATACCACCAGCCGCGGCCGCCATGCGCCAGCACGACGACGAGCCCGGGAAAGTCACGGAATACCGGGTCGAGCAAGATCGGGTCGGCATAGGAGTTGACCGAGCCGGCGAACGTCGATGTCCCGCAGTGCACGATCACCGGAAGCTCGTGCTCCTCCGCCCAGGCGTAGGCCGGATAGAGCATCCGGTCGCGCGCTTCGAACCCGCCATGCACGGGGTGGATCTTGACCGCGACCGCCCCGAAGCTGGCCTGCCTGGCCAGTTCGGCCGCGACGGGGTAGTGCAGGTGCGGGTTGAGATTGGCGACCGGGCGGAACCGCACGGGGTTCTGCCGGACGAGGGGCAGGATGTCCTCGATCGGCTGGATGCCGGTGACCTTGGGGCTGTGCTCGGTGAACAGCAGCACACGGTCGGCGCCCTGGCTGGCGAAATGCTCGTCTAGTGCGGCCGGTATCGGCACTCCGGCGGAGTCGAACAACGCGGTCATCGGCGTCTGCGCGCCGAATCTGCGCGCCCAGGCCTGCCAGTCATTCGACAACGTCGGCAGCCGGGCGACATGCACGTGCGCGTCGACAAGGAGGCGGCCGTCGAGCATCAGGATCCCGCCGGGCCGGACCCGGCCGCGGTCGCGTCAGTCACGGCGTCTACGGTAGCGGCTGGTGCGGCGGCGCCGGCCGCCGGTTGGGAGCGCGAGCTGCGGGTCGTGGGACGCGGCCGTTTCGCCGATACCGCACCCGGCCGCTCACCGCTAGCCACGGGATCGCTAGCCGGACGTCCCGTCGCGCTCGCTTCTGAGGGCGAGGCGCTGGAGTTGCCGTGCGTGCACGCCAGGTAGCCAATCCTTGCCGTACGTAGCCGATGGGCCGATCCGCGGGTCGCTGGGAACATCGGCGTCGCGCAAGGCGTGCAGGTACGCCCGATCCTGGTATATCCGCGGGCGTACCTGATCAGCTCCGCCGATGGATCCGTGGCCGGGGACGAGGACATCGACGTCGCCCGCCACGCCCTCGAGCAGCCGCAGCGCGGCGAGGTAGTCCTCGATCGGGTCCGCGGTGTCGTTCAAGTCGAGCATCGGAATCAAGACATCAGAAAGCATGTCGCCGGCGACGAGAACCCCCCGTTCCTCAATCAACAGCGCCGCATGGCCCGGGGCATGCGCCTGATGCTCAACAATCCGGACTTGAGGGCCATCCCAAGGAATCTGCTCCATCTCTGCAGATAGGCCGGTAATGAGACCGAGCAGGTCCAGCGGTACCTGCTCGGCGATATCCGGCGGTATCCACTCGACGATGCGGGCCTTCCAGTCCGCGTCCGACAACAGAACTCGGATCATGTCCGCGCAGCGAGCCGTGCCGTAACGGGGCGCCGCGCCGAGCCCGGCGTGCCAGAGCAGGTGATCCCAATGCGGATGCGTAGAAAACCCCGCCACAACGCTATGGCCCGACTCGTCAAGGTCGTTCGCGAGGCAGGCCATTTCGGAGCCGAGCACCCCGGGGTCGATGAGCAACACGCCAGCCTGGCCGTGCACGACAACGGCGTTGCTCTGGCAGAACTCGCTCTCGTGGATTAGCACACCCTCCGCGACCTGCCTCAGCACGGGTGCAAGGCTACCGTGCCGAGCGCCGCCGACGACGATTCGCGTAACGCGCGTCGCGACGGTGCAGATCGGTGTGCCTGGCGGCCAGCCGACCTGCTTGACGGGGCGAAGGCCGCCGCGGGCTAGGCGAACAGCCCCCGGATGTCATCGGCGTCCAGTCCGGCGCCGAAGACGTTGCCCTCGTCCAGGACGCTGGCGAACAGCGCGGCCTTTCTCGCCTTCAGCGCCATGACCTTCTCCTCGATCGTGCCCCTGGCGATCAGGCGATAGACCATGACGTTCCGCTTCTGGCCGATCCGGTGCGCGCGGTCGACGGCCTGGGCCTCGGCTGCCGGGTTCCACCACGGGTCGAGCAGGAAGCAGTAGTCGGCCTCGGTGAGGTTCAGGCCGAAGCCGCCCGCCTTGAGGCTGATCAGGAACACCGGATCCGCGCCCGCGGCGAACCGGTCGAGCACCGCTGCCCGGTCCCGCGTCTTGCCGTCGAGGTAGCAGTACGGGATGCCCCGGAGGTCGAGTTCCTGCCGCACCTTGGCGAGGAACCCCGTGAACTGGCTGAAGACCAGCGCCCGGTGGCCGCCGCCGATGACGTCGCCGAGCTGTTCGACCAGCACCTCGATCTTGCTGCTTGGCACGTCCTCGTGTGCCTGGTCGGTCAGCCCGGCGTGCAGGCTCAGCTGGCGAAGCAGCGTGAGTGAGCGGAAGATCGTGAACCGGTGCGCGTTCATGTCGTGGATCAGGCCGAGCACCTTCTGCCGCTCGCGCTGCAGCTGCATCTCGTATAGCCGGCGGTGCCGGGGGTGCAGGTCGACCTCGAGCACCTGCTCCTGCTTGGCGGGCAGGTCGCCGGCCACCTGCTCCTTGGTGCGCCGCCTGACCAGGGGCCTGATCCTGGCACGAAGCTGGGCCAGCAGCTCGGCATCACCTGACTTCTCGATCGGCCTGGCGTAGTAGTCCCTGAACCGGTCGGGATCGGGGAATAGCCCGGGCGCGGTGATCGAAAGCAGCGCCCAGAGCTCCATCAGGTTGTTCTCCATCGGAGTGCCGGTGATGGCGAGCTTGAACTCGGCCGGCAGCCGCCGAGCGCACTGATAGACCTTGGAGTGATGGTTCTTGGCGAACTGCGCCTCGTCCAGGATCAGGCCGGCCCAGCTCGCCGAGGCATAGGCGGCGATGTCGATCCGCAGCAGTGCGTAAGACGTCACCACGGCGTCCGCACCCGCGATCATCTCGCGCAGCGGACGGCCGCGCCTGGCCTCGGTCTCGCCGACCGCCACCACCCGGAGACCCGGCGCGAACCTGGCGGCCTCGGCCGCCCAGTTGGGCACGACGCTGGTGGGAGCGACGATCAGGAACGGCGCGCCGTCGGGCTCCGCCTGCCTGGCATGGCAGATCAGCGCGAGCGCCTGCAGCGTCTTGCCGAGCCCCATGTCGTCGGCGAGTATGCCGCCGAGCTTGTGCTCCCACAAGAACGCCAGCCAGCTGAATCCGTCGAGCTGATAGGGGCGCAGCGTGGCCAGCAGCCCGGCCGGAGGCTGCCGCGGCCCGACCGAGCCGACTGCGAGCAATCCCGCAACCTGCCGGCGCCAAGCGGCGGCCTGATGGCCGACCACGCCGAGTTCGGTGAGCTGCTGCCACAACCCGGCCTGGAACCTGCTGATCCGCAGCTGGTCGCCCAGCACGTCCTGCAACGCCCTGGCTTCCTCGATCAGCCGGCCGAGCGCCTGCAGTTCCGGCTTGTCCAGCGCGAAATAGGTGCCGTCGGGGAGCAGCAGGTGGGACTGACCCTGGCTGAGCGCGACGAACACGTCGGTGAAGGGAACGCTGCGTCCGTCGGCGCTGATCGTGATCCCGAGGTCGAACCAGTCCGAGTCGCCGGGGATCGCGCCGGCCGACACGCCGATCCGCAGCGAGTCGCTGGCCTCACGGTAGTCGGCCGGATCTCCGGTGACCTTGACCTCGATGCCGGGCTGGCCCGCCAGCAGCGGCAGCACCTCGGTGCTGAACCGCATCGTATCGATGCCGTCGAGCCGGGCAGCGGGGACCAGCTCAGGTCCCCGCGGCCCCGCTCGGACAAGGCCGAGGTCGGCCACTGGCCCGTCGAGCCCGGCCACGATGGCGTGCTCGGCCGCGCGGTCGCGATAACCGCCGTCATTCGGTGGGTCCTGCCTGGCCGCCAGGCTGGCGGTGGGCGGGTATTCGGCTGGGTCAGGCGCCAGCAGAACCCGCGAGTCGCCGACCCGATATACCCAGTCCCAGCCGATGTCGACCTGGTGGCCCGCCAGGTAGCAGGCGCGCAAGACGAGCGAGGGTCCGCTGATCACCGGTGGCGTGAACGTCTCGTCGCGAGAGATGACCGGCGCGGCGTGGCGCAGCCGCGGATAGTAGCCGTCGCGAAAGGCGGACCGCCCGGCGGCGGGAACCTCGAGCCGGTTGGCCGCGAGCGTCATCCGCTGCAGCGGCGCGGGAACGCATCTGGCGAGGCGGGCCAGGCCGATGTGCCAGCCACCGCAGTCAGCGCTGCGTTCCGTCTCGGCGCGCTCGGCATATACCAGGCCGTGACCCTCGCTGCCGATAAAGCTGACCGGCACCGCAGTGGCCGGCAGCCCGTCCACGACGGCCGACAGCGCCAGCGACCCGTCCGGTCGCTCGCTCACGTCCAGGCAGATCTCGGCATCGCGGTAGTCCGGCACCTCGCCGAGGTTGCCGCGCTGCACCAGGCGAAAGCCGGCCTGCTTGGCCTGGTCAAGCAGCGGCCAGAGCTGGCTGGACTCGAACGCGCCGACATCGATGTACTTCTCGTCGCCGTAGCTGTAGTAGCCAAGACTGCCGCTGCAGAACCGGTAGAGGCCGTAGATCTCCCGCGCCAGCCGAACGTGCGCAGCCGAGTAGGTGCCACGCATGGCTTCCAGTTTGGACCAGCTCAGCGAGCCACCCGCCCAGCCGCTACCCCGAGGCTGAACCAGCCGGGCGGTCAGCCGCGGTGAGCTGGGCGCACCCAGCGGTGCGCCGCGAGCCGGCACAAGCGTCAGCTCGATCGCCAGGGACACCTGCCCGTCGCTGGCCGGTGAGGCGGCGAGCAGCGAGTCGATCCGCGCCCGCCAGTCCGGTGCCTGCTCTGAATGCGTGCTGGCGTGCGTGCTGGTCGCGGTCAGGACGAGCGCGACGACGTGCTTGCAGTCGGACCCGACCGGGCAGCTGCACACGCCTCGGGAGAACTTCAGCGCGGTGCTTGTGCCGGGGGAGAAGTAGGCGATCGTCGTATAGAAGGTGCCCGCGCTGCCGCGCACCAGACCCTGCAGCGCGCTCTGCGAGGACTCCCAGCGAAGCTGTACGACGGCTCCCTGGCCGGCGTAGCGGGCACCACGCTCGAAGGCCCCGTGGCCGGCTGCGGCGCGCATCCCGGCGTGATCGATCTCGGGCAATTCCAGGCGCTGCATGGCCCGAACCTAGCCGCTGCTACCGACAGCGGGCGCCTGACTCGCCGAGCCGCCAGCGGGTCGCGTCGCCGCGCCTGGTCAGGTCGCCGCGAGCGCCTCGATCTCCACGCAGAACGCCGGATTAACGAGCCCGCTGACCTGGATGAGCGAACTCGCAGGTGGCGCCTGTCCGGTGATGAACTCATCACGCACCCGGCGGAACTCGGCGAGATGGGCGAGGTCGGTCAGGAAGACCGTCAGCTTCACGACCTGGCTCATCGACGCGCCCGCGGCGTCCAGGGCGGTGCGCAGGTTCTCGAAGACCTGCCTGACCTGCGCCGCCGGGTCATCCTCGCCGACGAGCCGCCCTTGTGCGTCGAGCGGAACCTGACCGGACACGACGACCATTCGGCCGGTGAACGCGACGGCGTGGCTGTACCCGTTCACCGGCGGCAGCCCGTCCGGGCGCTCGTAGTGCTGCACGCTACTAACCGGGGTCACGGCCGTCGGACAGCGCGCCGACGACCAGTCCGAGCCCGATGCCTAGCATCCAGACATCCTTGCTGACCCCGATGCCCGGCGGGGTCGGCCAGATGCTGCCCGGCTTGTGCAGGGCCGGCGTGCGCCCGTACATGGCCAGCAGTGCGCCGGAGAATCCGGTCAGCGCGGCTCCGGCCAGCGCGCCGGGAATGACCGGCACGACCAGCGCCACGCCGATCGCGATCTCGCTGGCGGACAGGATTCGCAGGAACCTAGCCGGCAAGATGTCCTTCAGCACCGGGAACGCGTTGGCCGCCATCTTATGGATGGCCTCGGCGCGCGCCTGGTCACCGTGCCACTTCTCCAGGCCCGAGTGCAGGATGTAGCCGCCGGTCGTGACGCGGCCAGGAAGGTCACGTGCCTTGACTCGCAGACGCACTGGCGCCCCTTCGTTTTCGCTCGCCGGCCTTTCGCCGCTTTCGATCGCCGGCTATCCGCTCGCGGCCGTCGCCGGTCAGAATCCGGGGAAGACCTGCCGCAGGTCGTCCAGGTCAACCTCGGTCGCCTCGACCGGGGGTGTGTGAGCGGGGTCGAGCCGGCCGTAGACGAGGCGGATGAGGGCTTCGGCGGGCAGCCGCAGCGCCGGCCCGCCGCCGGCCTGGTCGTCTGAAACCGGCGGATCGGCGGGCTCGAGTGTGACGCCCTCGCCGACCCGCAGGTCAAATGAGCGCTCCGGGGCCGTCGTCGTGACCCGTGCCGAGAGCTGCCTGCCCCCTGGCTTGCCGCTCCTGGCCGCGAGCTGGCCGACCCTGTCGACCAGCAGGTTCACCGCGTCGGCGGCGACAGTTGCCGACGGGTCCAGCGCGACAGCGACATCCCAGCTATGAACCGCGTGCTCGCCGAGGCGCATCCCGGCCAGCATCGACACATCCATGTCCATGCCGAACATCTGCAGCCGCATCCTCGCGCGTTCGTCCGGGTCGAGCGATTCGAGCCGCGTGACGAGCGCCCCGTCTGCCGCGAGCGCGTCGGCCGCCTGGGCCCGCGGGCTCCGCTCGTTCCACGCCTGCCAGATCGGCGGGAACGCGTCCTGGCCGGGCGGCTCGGCACCGGCCAGGCCAGCGTCGAGGAACATCATGAAGATCTCGGCTCCGGAGCCGAGGTGACTCAGGACCTGGGCGATCGACCATTCGCTGGCATAGGACGGCTGCCGCAACTGATCCTCGCCGAGCGGCTCGACGGTTGCCCGCAATGCGTCGTGAGAGCGGCGAAGGGCGTCAATCCTGGGGTCGGGGCTGGCTTCCACGCGGGGCTCCGTTCTCGGGTCGTGTGGTAATTCAAGGCTCACGGTCGAGTGACGAACCGGGCGACTACTGTGCCGCGGGCTATCGGGGCGGCTATCCGCAGCGGGCTCCACGTCATGGCGAACTTCGTCCGGTCGACGTCTAGCTCTGAGCGCAGGACGATGGCATCCGCGCTCATCTCGCTCACATGCGCGGTGAACTCTACCGGCTCGGTGTGCCCCGCCGCCTCGAGCGTCCCCCGGCAGGCAAGCTCGGCTGGTCCGGCCGGCTTCGCGGCGGTCACGGTCAGCACGACGCGCGGGTGATTCGCCACGTCGAAGAAGTCCGCCGCGCGCAGGTGCTTGTCACGCTGCTTGTTGCCGCTGGTGAGCGCGGTGGCGTCGATGGTCAGCTCGCCGGTGACCGAGCCGTCCTCGGCAACAGTGCCCTCGCCGGTGACGGTGCCGAGTGAGCCGTGCACGGTGATCGCGCCCCAGAAGTGCTTGACATGGAACTCGACGGAGGTGGCCGATGGGTCAACGACCCAGTGGCCGGCGACGCGGCCGGCGGTGAGTAGGCCGCCGACGTCATCTTGCACGGCATCGGCCGCGCCGAGGCTCTGCTCGCTCATTGGCCTCACGTCCTTTCGGCTGGCTATGTGCGCGCCGCTGAGCTGCGCAAGTGATGTGGAGGGAAGCCTCCGGAAAGTCACCCTAGCAGGTTCCGGAGGATGCCCTCCACATGGCCTACGATAGTGCGATGGGGGAGGACAGCCAGACCCAGGGTGGCTGGGCCGACGCCTGTGCCGGCCCGCGCCGGTTGCGGGCCGATGCGGCACGCAACCGGGCCGCGATCATCGATGCCGCCAGGGAAGTGTTCGCCGAGCACGGGCTCGACGCGCCGCTCGAGGAGATCGCGAACCGGGCGGGCGTCGGCATCGCGACGCTGTACCGCCGGTTTCCCGCCCGCGAGCAACTCGTCGCCGCGGCGCTGGTCGAGAAGGTGATTCAGTACGCCGCAATCGCCGACGAGGCGCAGGCCGCAGCCGACCCGTGGGCCGGTTTCGCCGGCTTCGTGCAGCGGATCTGCGAGCTGCAGGCGGCCGACCGCGGCCTCTCGGACTTGCTCTCGATGACGCTGGCTGCCGACGAGCGGATCGAGGAACTGCGCGCGGCGGCGAACACCAGCGTCATCGAGATCATCGACCGGGCGAAGGCGGCAGGAGAGCTGCGCGCGGACTTCGCGGGCGAGGATCTGCTGCTGTTGCTGATCGCGAGCGCCGCAGTCGGCCAGGTCACCAGCATCGACGCGCCGGGTGCCTGGCGGCGGTTCGTGGCATTGGCGCTGGACGCGTTCCGGTGCCGGGACTCGCCAGGCCTGCCGGCCGCGCCGTCAACCGCCCAGATGAATGCCGCGATGCGCCGGCTGGCCGCGGCGCACGGCTGCGGTGCCGCGCACATGCCGCCCGGCGCGGCCGCGGATGCGCCGAGCTAACCGCCGCCTCCGGCGGCGTGGTATCGATCGTTGAAAGACCCGAGACCATGGGAGGCCGCGTGCGCTTCGCCTTCAAGACCGCGCCGCAGAACACGACGTGGGCCGACATCCTGGCCGTGTGGCAGGAGGCCGACGACATCGAGATCTTCGAATCGGGCTGGCTGTTCGACCACTTCTACCCGATCGTCGGCGACTCGGCGGGACCGTGCCTGGAGGGCTGGACGGCGCTGGCGGCCCTGGCCCAGGCGACCCGGCGGCTCAGGCTCGGCACGCTGGTCACCGGCATCCACTACCGGCACCCGGCCGTCCTGGCCAAGATGGCGGCCACCATCGACATCATCTCGGGCGGCAGGCTGGAGCTGGGCATCGGCGCGGGCTGGAACGAGGAGGAGTCCGGCGCCTACGGCATCGAGCTCGGCACCCTGCGCGAGCGCAGCGACCGCTTCGAGGAAGCCTGCCAGGTCCTGATCGGGCTGCTGTCGCAGGAGACAACGGACTTCAACGGCCAGCACTACCAGCTGACCGGCGCCCGGTGCGAGCCCAAGGGGCCGCAGCGCCCGCATCCCCCGATCTGCATCGGCGGCAGCGGCGAGCGCCGCACTCTGCGCACCACGGCGCGGTATGCGCAGCACTGGAACTTCGTCGGCGGGGCGCCGCAAGACTTTGCCCGCAAACGGGACGTGCTGCACGCCCACTGCAGGGATGTCGGCCGTGATCCCGCCGAGATCACGCTGTCGAGCCACGTGCGGCTGGGCACGGACCACGATATGGGCGGCGGTCGCCGACCAGGTCAGCGCGCTGGCGGCCGAGGGCCTGGATCTGGCGATCGTCTACCTCCTACCGCCGCTCGACCCCGGCCGTGCTCACCCCGCTGGCCGAGGTCCTCGCACCATTGCGCTGACGCGCTAACTCGGCCCGTCAGGCCCGGCGTCGGCCAGGTCGGCGATCACCTGGGCGTGACAGGGCTCGGGCACGCACCAGCAACCGAGTCTGCGGCCGCGCAGCCCAGGCAGCAGTGCGATCAGGTCAGGACGGCTCAGCAGGTACTGCCGGTACTTGGCGAGCACCTCCATGCGGCTGCCGTCCGGGCCCGGCCGGAACGGGCTGGCCAGCGGCGAGCCCGGCAGCCGCCAGCCGCCTCGGTGCATCGGCCTGCCCACGTACACGACGTCGGCGAAGTCGGGATCGTCCCGGTGACCCTTGAGGTTCACCACCGTGGTGGACATCCACCCAGCTAACTCCACCAGGGTCCGTCCTGGGGCGGCGGTCACGAGTAATCGCGGAACGCGGGCCAGGCGGCAGCCCACGAAGTCCTCAGCCCGGTAGCGAGGTAGATGCGCGCTCCCTGCTCGTCGTCGCTGACTCCGAGGCCGTTGCGGAAGATGGCCACGAGCCGCACGCGGGCGAACTCGCGCCGCAGCAGCGCCGGGTCGATGTTGATCGCGATGGCCGCGGTGTCCGTGGCGGGCGGCGGACCCCAGAGCCAGAACGAGTTGGCGCCACTGTAAGCCTGCGGCAGCCCGGCGGCCGGCCCGTACCGGTCGAGCGCGCCCGCTTCGCCGTAGTTCCCCGCCAGCACGGTCGTGCGGCGGCGCAGCTGGCGGGGGAGGGCTTCGTACTCCCGCGCGACCAGCGCCACCTGCCTGGGCCAGCCGATCGACTCCGCCAGGTCGTAGTTGATCTTCTGCAGCGGCACCGTGCGCAGCACGGCGGCCGGCAGGACCGGCACCGCGATAGGCAGGAACGCGGCGGCCGATGCCACCATCACCCCCGCGGCTGCCGCCGCTGGCCGGATCCGCCAGATCGGCCGGCGCGCGGCCAGCCAGCGCTCGACCGGCACGCACCCCGCCGCGAGCAGGAACGTGTAGGCGCCGCCCGGGTAGTACGGCTTGCCGCCGAGCACGAACTGCAACGTGATCGCGATCGCGCAGCCGATCGCAACGGGGCGGGCGACGAAGCGCTGGCTCCGACGCAGCGACCAGCTCAGGCCGGCCAGCCAGACCGGGGTCAGCGCCAGCCCGGTGAACAGCACCTGGGCCGGCCAGTAGGTAGCGCGGTTGTGCCAGTCCTGGGACTGCAGGACGCGGAACACGGCCAAGTTCGGCCAGCCGTGCGCGGCCTGCCAGGCCACGTCCGCAGCAGCCAGGGCCGCGGCCAGCGCGCATCCGGCCAACAGGTAGCGGCTGCGGAGCAGGCGGCGGGCATCGGTAGTCAGGAGGCCGGCCCCGAGCGAGACTGCGAGGAACCCGATATTCCACTTCGCCTCGCTGGCGATGCCCGCGCAGCCGCCGATCGCGAGCCACCAGCGCGGATCCTGGCTGACCAGCAGTCGGGTGACGAGCAGCAGCAGGACGGCCCAGAACACGAAGTCCGGCATTGTGGTCGTCAGCTCGTGCATCGCGGCGAGGTACTCGCCGCAGGTCGCGCCCGCCAGAGCCGCCAGTAGCTGGCCGGTCCGCCCGGCGCCGAGCAGGCGGCTGATCGCGGCGGTGATCACGACGATCGTGGCCAGGCCCAGCGCCGGGATGAGCCTGAGGCCGACCAGGGAGTTGCCGGTCAGCGCCGCCGACATCCTGGCGATCAGCGGGGTCAGCGCCGGCTGGTCGACATACCCGAAGGCCAGGTGCCGGCCCGCCGACAGGAAGTACAGCTCGTCCCTGACGTAGCCGTAGCGCCCGCTGACCGCCAGTTCGAGGCCGAACGCGGCGGCGGCGATGAGGCCAATGCCAAGCCGCGGCGAGCCGGCGCTCGGAGCCCGGCGAGGCGGGCCGGAGCGCGCACCTCAGTAGTTGAGTTCATGCTGTCATCGTGGCCGCGAGACGGGCCAGCGCGCCTCGGGCACGCGGCCGATTTACCGGGCTACGCCGCTCGGCGGGGGACCGGGTGGCCGGTGCTCCTGTGCTCCTACCTGAGGCCGGCGGGCGGTCTCCTACTCACGGGCGATCCGCCGCAGGCCCTGGCGCCCGTACGATCGGGACGTGGAAAGCCTGGCGGCGCGCATCGGCGCCGTTCCGCACCGGCTGGCGGCCCGGGTTGCCGCGCTGCCGCAGCGCCGTCAGGAACGCCTGCAAGACGGCGGTATCGCGGTCGCGCTGGCGGCCGTCAACATCTTGTCGCTGCTGCCGTACCGGGATCAGCTGCACCCGCTGTGGCTGGCTCTGCTCCTGATCGCCGCCCAGGCCGTCCCGCTCGCGTGGCGGCGGGCGCACCCGGTCGGCACCGCCTTCGTGATCGGCGCGGCGCGGGTTGCCTACGACAGGATCGGCTTCGGTTTCGCGCCGTTTCCGCTCGGGCCCGCCATCGCGTTCTACACGATCATGGACCGCTGCGGCCCGGGTTGGCGCAGGGCCAGCGTGCTGCTGGTCGGCGTGGGAATCGCGGCCTCGCAGACCAGCCGCGGGCACAGCGAGCCGTACGAGGCCATATTCCAGGCCCTCATCTTCAGCACCGCGTGGGCCGCGGGAGTGCTCAGCAGGGCCAAGCGCGCGAGCCTGCTCGCGGCGCAAGGCCGGGCCGACCGCGCCGAGGCCGAGCTGGACCAGCAGGCCGCGCGGGCGGCGGCGGCCGAGCGGGTGCGGATCGCCCGCGAGCTGCACGACGTTGTCGCCCATCACGTCAGCCTGATCGCCGTCCAGGCGGAGGCCGCAGCGTCGCTGCTGCCGGCGAACCCGCAGGAGGCACGGCGCCCGGTCGAGGTGATCGGCGACACGGCCAGGCAGGCGCTGACCGAGCTGCGGCGGCTGCTTGGCGTGCTGCGCGGCCCGGCCGAGCGGCCGCAGACCGCACCGGCCGTGTCGCTGGCAGGTCTCGGTGCGGTACTCGACCAGGTACGCGAGGCGGGCCTGACCGTGGACCTTGAGGTGGTCGGCGCCCCGTACCCGCTGGCTCCCGGCGTCGACCTGACCGCTTACCGAATCGTCCAGGAGGCGCTCACCAACACGCTCAGGCATACTGCGGCGGCCAGGGCCCGGGTGACGCTGAGCTATGAGCCCGGCTATCTCACTGTCGGCATCACCGATCACGGACCGAGGGCCGCGGCCGCCCACGGACAGCGGACCGGGAATGGGAATGGGAACGAGAACGGGGCCCGAAACGGGGCCAGCGGCCCGCCAGGCGGATCCGGGCTCGGCCTGGCGGGCATCGCCGAGCGGGTTGCGTCGTGCGGCGGCAGCCTGACCGTGGGCCCGACCCCGGACGCGGGGTTCGCGGTGGCTGCCCGGCTGCCGGCCCGATGACCGCCGCGGGCGCAGCCGAGCCGATCAGCGTCCTGGTGGTCGACGACCAGGAGCTGGTGCGGGCCGGGTTCTGCGTCATACTCCAGAACGCGGACGGGATCACCGTGGCGGGCGAGGCAGCCGACGGCGCGGCGGCCGTGGCGCAGGCCGCGGCGCTGGCTCCTGACGTGGTGCTCATGGACGTGCGCATGCCTGGCATGGACGGACTCGAGGCGACCAGGCTGATTACCGCGGGTGCGCCCGGCCAGCAGCCCGCGAAGCAGAATCCGCGGGTTGTCATGCTCACCACGTTCGACCTCGACGATTACGTCTACGAGGCGCTCCGGGCTGGGGCCAGCGGCTTCCTGCTCAAGGACTCGCCGCGAGGAGACCTGATCGCGGCGGTCAGGGCGGCGGCGGCCGGCGACGCGCTGCTTGCGCCCTCGGTGACCCGCAGGCTGATCGAGGCCTTCGCCAGGCGGCCTGCCGAGACTGCGCCATCGCCGTCACAGCTGGCCGCGCTGACCGCCAGGGAACGCGATGTGCTGCTCCTGCTGGCTCGCGGCCGCAGCAACGCGGAGATCGCGGCCGCGCTGTTCGTGAGCGAGGCGACCGTGAAGACCCACGTCGGCAACGTGCTGGCCAAGCTCGGCCTGCGCGACCGCGTGCAGGCCGTGATACTTGCCTACGAGACCGGCATCGTGGTGCCCGGCGACCCATCAGCGGGCTACGACGAGCGGTCCTGACGGCGCCGCGCACGCATCGCCGCCGGTCGCCCTGCGGGGTTCAAATGAGCCCACTGCGGTGTCACACTGCGAGGGTGTACGACTTCGACGTGCTGGTGATCGGCTCGGGCCCTGGCGGCCAGAAGGCCGCGATCGCCGCGGCGAAGCTCGGCCGCCGGGTCGGGATCATCGAACGCCGGGACATGATCGGCGGCGTGTGCCTGAACACCGGCACGATCCCGTCGAAGACCCTGCGGGAGGCCGTGCTCTATCTCACCGGCGTGAACCAGCACGAGATGTACGGCCAGAGCTACCGGGTCAAGGACGAGATCACGATCGCCGACCTCGCGGCGCGCACTCAGCACGTAGTGGGCCGCGAGATCGACGTAGTGCGCAGCCAGTTGTCGAGGAACCGGATCGCGATCCTCACCGGGACGGGGTGTTTCGTCGACTCGCACGTCGTGGAGGTCGACGACGGCTTCGGGCGGCTGCAGCGGTCAAGTGCCGACAAGATCGTGATCGCGACCGGGACCAAGCCCGCCCGCCCGGCCAGCGTCGAGTTCGACGACCGCACGATCATCGACTCTGACGGCATCGTCAACCTTGAGCGCGTGCCGCGTTCGATGGTGGTGGCCGGGGCCGGGGTGATCGGAATCGAGTACGCCTCGATGTTCGCGGCGCTCGGCACGAAGGTCACCGTGGTGGAGCAGCGCGACCGGATGCTGGAGTTCTGCGATATCGAGGTCGTGGAGGCGCTGAAGTACCACCTGCGCGATCTCGCGGTCACGTTCAGGTTCGGCGAGACGGTCGCCTCGGTCGAGTCCCGGCCCGAGGGCGCGATCGCGACGCTGAAGAGCGGCAAGAAGATCCCCGCGGACACGGTGCTGTACTCGGCCGGCCTGCAGGGGGTGAGCGATGAGCTGATGCTGGCCGCCGCGGGCCTGAGTGCGGACAGCCGCGGCCGGATCGGGGTGGACGAGTTCTTCCGCACCGAGGCGCCGCACATCTATGCCGTCGGGGACGTGATTGGCTTCCCGGCACTCGCTGCCACCTCCATGGAGCAGGGCAGGCTCGCGGCGCACCACGCCTGCGGTGAGCCGTTGCCGGTGACCGGGCAGACGCCGCCGATCGGCATTTACAGCCTGCCCGAGATCAGTTTCATCGGCCGGACCGAGGATCAGCTGACCGCCGATAGCGTGCCGTTCGAGGTCGGCGTCTCCCGGTACCGGGAGCTGGCCCGCGGGCAGATCATCGGTGACTCCTACGGTGTGCTGAAGCTGCTTGTCTCGCTCGAGGACAGGACCCTGCTTGGCGTGCATGTTTTCGGCACCGGCGCCACCGAGCTGGTGCACATCGGCCAGGCGGTGATGGGTTGCGGCGGCACGGTCGACTACCTTGTCGATGCCGTGTTCAACTACCCGACATTGGCCGAGTCCTACAAGGTCGCGGCGCTGGACGCGACCAACAAGATGCGCGAGATCGCCCGCTTCTCCTGATCGGCTGACCGGACCCTTAGGGGTAATACCAGGGAACTTCCTGATGGCCGGGCGCCTGCGGCGCCGCCACCATGAGTCCCATGAATCTCACCCTTTCTTCCAGCCCTGCCCTGATCGAGTGCAGGGACGTGCGCCGCTCGTTCGGCCAGACGCCGGCCCTGCAGGGCGCGAGCGTGTCGGTGGCGGACGGCGAGATCCTGGCCGTGATGGGCCCGAGCGGCTCTGGCAAGTCGACCCTGCTGCACTGCCTGGCGGGCATCCTGCGGCCGGACAGCGGCGAAGTCTGGTTCGACGGGCAGCGGGTCGACGAGCTCAGCGACAAGAAGCGCTCAGTGCTCCGCCGCACGGCATTCGGCTTCGTCTTCCAGTTCGGCCAGCTCGTGCCCGAGCTGACCGCGGCGGACAACATCGCCATGCCGCTCGTGCTCAATCATTCCCATCGCCGGTCGGCCTACCGGCAGGCGGGCTGGTGGCTCCGGCGGCTGGGCCTGGATGACCTGGGCAGCAGGCGCACCGGGGAGCTGTCCGGCGGCGAGGCCCAGCGAGTGGCGATCGCCCGCGCGCTGGTCATGCAGCCCCAGGTCGTCTTCGCCGACGAGCCGACCGGCTCGCTGGATTCGGTAACCGGCCGGATGGTCATGGACCTGCTGACCGGCATCGCCAGGCAGGAGGGGACGGCGGTCGTGCTGGTCACCCACGATCCGAGCGTGGCCGCCTACGCCGACCGCGAGGTCATGGTCAGCGACGGCCGGGTGGACGCCAGCTTCGAGGGGGTCAGGTAATGGTGCGGCTCGGACTGCGTCTGACCCTGCGCAGCGGCCGCGAGGCGCTGACCAGGCTGATCGTGACCTCTGCCGCGGTCGCGGTCGGCGTCGCGATCATGCTGGCAGTTCTGGCGGACTTCCACGCCTTCGAGGTGACCGGTCACCGGCCCAACTGGGAGGGTACCCAGGCGATGGCGGCCGGGCACCAGCCGCGAGCCGGCACCGAGCTGTGGAACTACAGCGACGAGGTCTTCAGGGGCGAGACGATCGAGCGCCTCGACGTGGCCGCGCTCGGCTCGCACGCACCGGTACCGCCGGGCATTTCCCGGCTGCCAGGCAGCGGGCAGTACTACGCCTCGCCCGCATTGGCGGCGCTGATCCGCGGCGTGCCCCGCGACCAGCTGGCCGGCCGCTTTCCTGGCTCGCTGGCCGGCCAGATCGGCAGCGCCGCGCTGACCGGCCCCGATGAGCTCGTCATCTACGTCGGCCAGCCGCCCTCGACGCTGGCCGCGCTGCCGGGCACGATCATCATCGACAAGATCGCCACCTCGCCAGCCAAGCAGGTCTGGTCGTCCTACTTCCGCGACGCGTTCGTGGTCGGCGCGCTCGCCTTCCTGTTCCCGATCCTCATCCTGATCGGCACCGCGACCAAGCTGGCGTCGGCCCGCCGCGAACAGCGCTATGCCGCCCTGCGGCTGGTCGGCGCGACAGCTCGCGACGTCAGCGCCATCGCCTCGGTCGACGCGGTCGTCAGCGCGCTGTGCGGGACCGCGGCGGGAATCGGCGTCTTCGCGCTGGTGCAGCCGGCCCTGGCGGCGACCGCGATCACCAGCGCCGTGTACTTCCCTGCCGAGGTGACGCCCACGATCTGGGGATATCTGGGCGTCCTCGCCGCGGTGCCTGCGGCCTCGGCCGTCGCCTCGCTGCTGGCGCTGCGCCGGGTCAGGATCTCGCCACTCGGCGTGAGCCGCAGGGTGTCGGCTCCGGCCCCGCCTGCCTGGCGGCTCGTGCCGCTCCTCGCCGGCGTCGCCTTGTTCGTGGCCGGAATCCTGATCACCAACGACCAGAACATCGGCGCCCCGGCCTTCCCCGGGCTGCTGCTGATCATGATCGGCCTGATCGTGGCGGGCCCGTGGCTCACCGCGCGGGCCGCGCGGCTGCTGGCCAGGCGCAGCGCCGGGGCGGCACCGATCTTCGCGGCCCGGCGGCTGTCGGACAACCCGCAGGCCGCCTTCCGGTCGGTCAGCGGCCTGGTGCTCGCGGTCTTCCTCGGCACGGTCGTCGCCGCGCTGCTGCCAGCCGTCAACGCCACGACGGCCACGCCGAGCGCGAAGGCCCTGAGCAACGTCATCCTCGACGGATTCACGATCAGTCCGGTGTGCGGCAACACGGTCAACTGCACCGGCTCGGGCCTGACGCCGCCCGGGCCAGGCACGCCGGCGCGGGCGCGCCGGATCGCGCTGGCGGGCCTGCCTCCTGCGGCCGGCGCCAGGCTTGTCAGCCAACTGCGGGCCATGCACGGAGCGGCGACCGTTCCGATCTACTCGATACCGGCAAGTGCCGCGGCCAGCCAGCGCGGCTCAGGCGGACCACCGCCGGACGCCGGCGCGTCGGGTCCGGTCAGCGCGATCGTCGGCTGCGCGGGGATGGCCGAACTGGCCGCACTCGGCGAATGCGCGCCGGGCGTGCGCGCGGTCGGGGCAACTGCAGGGAACCTGTATGGCGACAACCCCACCTACACCACCCAGCCCATCGTCAGCCGGCACAGTCCCGCCTACCGGGGCAGCCTGCACGGCCTGTACCTGCAGGCGGTGCTGATCAAGGTGAACAGCCGGGCCACGCTCGAGCGGGTCCGCACATTCCTGATCACCCACACCAGGCAGTCGCTTTCAGGGACCGCGCCGCGCACGTTCGGCGAGGCGGTCCAGGCCCGGCTGGGCGTCGCCGACACCGTGCAGCGCCTGGTCGACGTCGCGGTCGCGCTCACGCTGATCGTCGCGGGCTGCAGCCTCGCGGTCGCGGTGGGCGGTGGCCTGGTCGAGCGGAAGCGGCCGTTCACGATGCTGCGGCTGACCGGCGCGCCGACGGCGACGCTGTACCGGGTCGCGGCGGCCGAGGCGGTCCTGCCGCTGGTGGCCGCCATGGTGGTGGCGGCGGGCACGGCGTACGGCATCTCGGTGCTGACCGTGGCGAAGATGGCGCCGGCCGGGACGCCGCTGCCGGGTCTCGGTCACGTCTACTACCTCACGATGGGCGCTGGCCTGCTTGGCTCGCTGCTGGTCATCGCGGCAACCCTGCCGCTGCTCGGCCGGATCACCGGCCTGGAAAACGTCCGCTTCGAGTAGCGGCCGGCGACGAGGAGGCGGTCCCGGCAATGGCCGGATTTGCGATCGGCGCCCGCTTATGCTGCTGATCATGCCATCCGCACCTGCCGCGTGAACGGCGAGACCGGCGCTGTGTTCGCGAGCGTGCCGAGAACAGCACAGGAACTCGCCGCCCTCGAGGCCAGCTACCGGCCATTTCCCGGCGCAGCCGCCTGGAGCGGCATGCACGTGGACATCCCGAGGTGGAACAGGTACGCGCACCTGCTCATGCTGCGGAGCAGCGCAGCCGGCGAGGGTGCCTGGGCAGCAGCTCAGGACATGCTCATCAGGGCGGCGGCGCTGGATTCGTCCGCCCTCGACGGGCTGTTTCCCGCCAACCCTGAGCTGACAACCACGGTGCTGGCCAGCTCAATCGGCGGGCTGGATCGCGGCGAGGCTGATCCCGTCGATGTGGTCGTTGAATGCCATCGCAGGGCTCTGGTGCTCGCCAGCGAGGCTGCTGCCGAAGGACGTCCGGTCGACGCGCACCTGATGGCGGTCCTGCAGGATGTCATCACCGAATCCCAGGTCACGTACACGGTGATGACCGAGCATGCAGACAGCGTCGAGGTCGACCTGCCCAGGCGGCAGTACAAGCCGGTCTCCAATTACCTGCCGCTCCCCGGCGGCGGGCTCGCGGCCTTCGCGCCCGCGTCCACGGTCGCGGCCGAGATGGAGCGGTTGACCGGTGAGCTCAACTCGGCCGAGTTCGCCGCCCTGCACCCGGCGGTCCAGGCCGCCTACGCGCACTTCGCGCTGACCGCGATCCATCCGTATGCCGACGGCAACGGGCGCCTGGCGCGCACCATCGCGTCGGTCTTCTTGATGCGCTCGGCCGGGGTGCCCCTGGTCGTCTTCTCCGAGCAGTGGCCCGCCTACTACCAGGCTCTCGAGCAGGCTACGCAGGCCGGCCACGGTCAGGCACTGGTGGACTTCGTCATTGCGGGCGCGATGTCCGTGCTGGATCTTGCCGCCAACCTGGTGGCCCGCCCGCTTGCCGGTGCGCTGGCCAGGGACCTGCTCACGGCGAGCCGCGACGATGACGCAGGCGGTGACGCAGACGGCGACGACGTGCCATCGGCGGCGGCGCTGGACGAGGCGGCCCGCGGCCTGCTGCAGACGCTGTCGATCGAGTTGCGTGAGGCGCTGGTCGCCCCGCAGCCAGGTACCCGGATCGCGATCGCGGCGAGCACGACCGGGCCGGCCGGGCACACCGAGTCCGCCTACCGCCTTGCGGAAAGCGACATCACCGGCCGGGCAATCCTGCGTGTCGCCCTCCGGGTCACCAGCCGGGCGCGCGACGCCGGACCGCCCGCCGACCTGGAGTTCGTGGCCCTGGTGTCGACGGTGCCCGGAGACCTGCTCCCGGTCGCGCTGCGAGAGACAAGGACCGGTGAACTGCTCGAGGTCGCCCTCGACGATGCGTATCCACTCATCCTCGAGCCGGCGGTACTGCGAATCCGGCTATGGGTCCAGCGGCTCCTCGCGACGGTGCTGGACGGCAGGTCGCGATGACGGGCGCGCCGAGGTGTCCCCGAGCCGTGTTCGTGCTTGGGGTGCCGCGCTCTGGCACGACGCTCATCGGCAACTACCTCGGCTCATCGCCCGTGGTGGAGAACCTGGCCGAGTATGGCGGATTTTATGTCGCCCACTCCATCGCTCCCAGCGTTATCGAGCGCATCCCCGGGTTTCATCATGAGACCTACCTCGCCGAATTGCGCGATCATGCCCGCTCCTTCGCCGAGCGCAAGGCCCGCGAGCACGAGTGCAACTGGTATCTGGACCACACCCCCTGGAACCTTGAGGTCGCACCGAAGCTACCGGCCAGCGTTCCCGATGCGCTATTCGTGCTGATGCTGAGGCACTACGCAGGGAACATTCTCAGCCTGCACAAGTTTGCGTGGGGCGGCGACACCTGGGCCGACTCGGCCCGGCTGTGGGCGACGCTCTGCGGCCAGATGCTGTACCTGCCGGAAGACAGGCTGATCGCAGTTGGTTACGACGCCCTGGCCGAGGAGCCCGAGCAGACGCTGGCCGACCTGACCGCGGCCCTGGACACATTCGAATTCCCCACCGCTGACCTGGACGCCCGGGTGATGACGTTGAGTCACGCGGCAATTGTCGGCCAGCCTCGGCCGGTGATCGGGGTCGCCGAGGACGGGCAGGTGCGGGGCCTCCGCCCGATCCGCAGCTTCGAGGCGGAACGGTGGAGCGGCGACATCCACGCCCAGGTGTGGCCGGTCGTCAGGGACGTCCATTTTGAGTTGCTGCGGCGTTTCCCCGGGACTTACCGCTGCCCGCCGCCACCCGGCCCACTTCGGATTCACGACGATTCCGGCGGACTACTTGAGTACGAATTGCCAGGTTGGTGACATCGCGGCGATCGTGGCGATATGCTGCCGCATCGACCAGCCCGATCCCGGCCGGAGAAAAGGGACAAGCGTATGAACGACAGTCGAAATGAGCGTGACGCGGTTTCTGCGAACGGCGGCACCTCGGGTGTTTTGCGGCAGGTTGCCAGGACTCGGACGACGCGCCGCAACATGCTGCGCCGCGGCGGCGTGGTCGCCGCCGCTTCCGTGGCCGGGCTGACGCTGCTGGACCAGCGCCGCGCCGAAGCCGCCACTGGCGGCGCCTTCACTTTGGGCCAGAACAACGACGCGAACGCCACAACCCAGCTGCACGTCACCTCGGCGGGCACCACGCTGGCGCCGATGTTCCGCGTCGACGGCCGGGGACTCAGCGGGACTTCCACCTCCATGATCGTGGACGGGCCAGGCTCGCTGCAGGGCATCGCGCTAGCCGTCAACGGAAACGCCGGCGGCACCGGGATTATCACGTCCGCCGCGAAGGGCCCCCAGGGCACCACTGGGCTCGCGCTCGCCGCCTCAGGCTCAAACGGCGCGGACGCGATCCATGCAGCCAGCGACCGGGGCACCGGGGTAACGGCGTCCAGTACCTCAGGAACCGGCGTTAAGGGCAAGGGCAAGCACGGCGGCGTCTTTGCCGGTTCGGCGGCGGCCGTCCAGCTGGTGCCGAATGCGGGCTCACATCCGCACTCCGGTACTAAGGGCGACCTGTTCGTGGACCACAACGTTCACCTGTGGTTCTGCCGCGGCGGCACCAACTGGGTCAAGCTGGCCTAACCAGCCACGAAGGCGCCTGCGGTCAGAACCTGACGTAGTCATACTCGACCGGCAGGTCGTTGATCCCGACCGGCGGGGGGGCCAGCCAGCCCGCGAACTCGCCAGGCTCGTGATGCGGCACCATCAGTTCGGCGACCCGGCCGCGGTCGTCGGCCGTCGGCAGCCAGCCGTCGGCCGATGACCGCCAGGCCGCCTCGTCGACCAACTCGCCGGACGGGCTGATGAAGTGCCCGGCGAACGCCCCGACATTCCTGTTGAACCCGGGATGCGGCAGCGTCAGCTGCATGCCCAGCCCGGCCTTGTCCAGCTCGGAATTCCATTTCCGCAGGCCGCGCTCGCAGTCGGCGACGTACTCGTCGCGCAGGTCCAGGTTCAGCGCGGTAAGCGCGGGCACGGTCCTGACGGAAATCGCGCCGCCGGAGACCTGCGGAACCTGCGCCGTCGCATCCGTCAGCACGTGGTCATCGTGCCGCCTGGTCTCCATCCACCGGCCCTTGAGTCCGGCGGTGAAGTAGGCGGCGGCGTTCGACGAGGTCTCCGAGCCGAAGAGGTCGAGCGAGAGCGAGTACTGCAGGTTCAGGTACTTCTGGATGACCGACAGCGGGATCGCGCCGTAGGACCAGATGTCATCCGTGCCGCCGTGCTCGGCCATCACCGCGGCCGTACGCTGCACCACTCGCTGTACTCCGGTGGTGCCGACGAACATGTGGTGCGCTTCCTCCCTGAGCATGAACTCGCAGGTGCGGGAGAGCGGATCGAAACCGGACTCCTTGAGCGTGCCGAGCTGGTACTTCCCGTCCCGGTCGGTGAAGTAGGTGAACATGAAGAACGACAGCCAGTCGGTGGTCTCCTCGTTGAACGCGCCGAGAATCCGCGGGCTATCGGGGTGTCCCGAGTGTCGGCGCAGCAACTGCTCGGCCTCTTCCCTGCCGTCCCGGCCGAAGTAGGCGTGCAGCAGGTACACCATCGCCCACAGGTGCCTGCCCTCCTCGACGTTGACCTGGAACAGGTTGCGCAGGTCGTACAGGCTCGGCGCGGTGGCACCGAGGTGCCGCTGCTGCTCGACCGAGGCCGGCTCGGTGTCGCCCTGTACCACGATCAGCCGGCGCAGCTCGCTGCGGAATTCGCCCGGTACCTGCGTCCACGCGGGCTCGCCCAGATGCTGGCCGAACGCGATCTGGCGCGGCCCGTCGCGCTCGGACAGGAAGATGCCCCACCGGTACTGTTCCATCGGCACCCGCGCCCAGCTGGCCCAGCCGTCCCTGCCGATCGCGACCGCGGTGCGCAGGTAGACATCCCTGGTCGGCAGCGACGGGCCGAGCGCGGCCCACCAGTCGAGGAACCTGGGCTGCCAGGACTCCAGCGCCCGCTGCAGCCTGCGGTCGGTCGCCAAGCCGACATTGTTGGGGATCCGCTCGCTGTAGTCGATCACGCTGACCGGGCCGTCCGGCGCCGGTGCGGGCCCGGTGAGGTCACCGTCGGTCATCATCAGACTCGCTTCCTGTCGAAGTCGGCCCGCTGCCCGGTCCCGTACCTGCGCAGGGCGCCCGCGGGCCCGGACGCGTTGGGCCGCAGGAAGATCCAGTTCTGCCAGGCCGAGAGCCGGCCGAAGATCTTCGTGCTCAGCGACTCGGCGCCGGCGAACCGCAGACTCGCCTCCAGGCCGGACAGCGCGTCGGGGGAGAACCCGGCCCGCTCGGAGATGACGAGCCGGATCTCGTCGTCCCAGTCCAGGTCGTCGGGCGCGGCCGTGACCAGGCCAAGGCCGGCGGCATCGGCCGCCGCGAGCGGCTTGCCGGCGGCGGCCAGCACGGCGTCGAGCTGCGCTGACTGCGGACCGAACCTGATCGCGAGCCTGGTGGCCCCGCTCGCGGCCGGCAGCGGCCCGACGTTCATTGTCCCGACGGTCAGCGCGGCCGGCTCCTGACCGGCGGTCTCGTCGAAGACCCCGTCGAGCATGTACTGCCTGTCGGCGGCGAGCGCCAGCTCAAGGAGCGTCCCGGCGAAGCAGCTGCCCGGCTCGATCAGCGCGATCAGCGACCGGCTGGTGGCGTCGAGGCGGCGCAGCGTTCGCTTCCACAGGCCGGTGATCTCCCGCGCCAGCCAGTCCCCGGCCCCCGCAAGCAGGACCTCGTCGCTGGCCAGGACGGCCTCCGGGTCGCCTGCCGTCCGCAGCACCCAGGTGCCGAGCTCGGGCTCGCCGAACCGCAGCCGGCTGATCGCGTCGTCGAGCTCGCGGGCTGCGGCCAGCGGCCAGGCCGCTGCGCCCGCATCGCGCAATGCGCTCAGGCTCGTCAAGGCGGCGGCCGGCCCGGCGATGGTCAGCGTGGCCGTCGCCGCACGCCGGTCCAGGTCAACGCGCACATGCTCGTACCGCAGGCTGTCTTGGCTGGCATAACAGACCAGCGCGGGCAGCTCGATCCCGGCACCGGCACTCGTTCCCGCGGCTGGCCCAGGGACCGGCTCGCGCGTTGCCGCCGCACCGGCGAGCCGGACGGCCGCCGCGCTGAACTCGGTCGGCTTCGCGATCACGTCCACCAGCCGCCAGTCGATTGCGCGCTGGCCCCTGACGCCCTCGGCGGTGGTGGCGAACACGTCCGCGAGGTCGCGCCGGACGCCGCGCTTGTCGGTCAGCCTGGTCAGGCCGCCGGTGCCGGGCAGCACGCCGAGCAGCGGCACCTCGGGCAGTGACACCGTGGACGAGCCGTCGTCGGCGAGCAGGATCTGCTCGCAGGCAAGGGCGAGTTCGTAGCCGCCGCCGGCCGCGGTCCCGTTGAGGGCTGCGATGTAGACCTGGCCGGAGTCGCTCGCGTCCTCGATCGCGGCGAGCGTTTCGTTACAGAATTTGCAGAAGTTGACCTTGAAGGCATGTTCGGACTGGGCGAGCATGCCGATGTTGGCACCCGCGCAGAACATCCGGTCCAGGGCGCTGGTCATGATCACCGCGCGAACTTGCGGGTAGCTGAACCGCAGCCGCCGGACCGCGTCGCTCAGCTCGATATAGACGCTCAGGTCGTAGCTGTTCTTCTTAAGCTCGTAGCCGGGCGCTAGGCCGCCTCCGGGATCCACGTCGAGGGTCAGCGTCGCGATCTCGCCGTCGACGTGCAGCCGCCAGTGCCGGTAGGAACCTGGCTCGGCGGCGAAGCTGATATCGGGCACGGCTCCATCCTGACGTGCTACAGGTTGCCGGGCAAGTTGCAGCATTCTGTAGACAGTGCCTGGACGCTGGGCACCGTGCGGGCGCGGCTGGTGCGGCCAGTACGCTACGGGGTTTGTGACGCGATCGCAGGGTCAGCAGCAGCGCGCCGAGTACCGTCAGGGTTCGCTTCCGGTACCGCCAGGCGCCCTCGACCTGCTGCTTGTCAGGCACGGCCAGTCGGAGGCATTCACCGAGGATGCCCCGTTCCCGCTGATCGGAGGGCACGGCGATCCGCCGCTGTCCGCGCGGGGCCGCCAGCAGGCCGAGCGCGTCGGCGACCGGCTGGCGGGCGCCGGCCTCGATGCGATCTACGTGACGACGCTCTGCCGCACGGTCCAGACGGCGGCGCCGCTCGCCGAACGGCTCGGGCTGACGCCGCGGGTGGAGGCCGACCTGCGTGAGGTCTTTCTCGGCGAGTGGGAGGGCGGGCTGTACCGCAAGATGGTCGCCGAGAATCACCCGGTCGCGCTGCGCATGTTCGCCGAGGAGCGGTGGGACGTGATCCCAGGAGCGGAGTCGCTGGTCGCCTTCGACGGCCGGCTGCGGGCGGCGATCGACAGGCTCGCGGCGGCGCATCAAGGGCAGCGGGTCGCCGCGTTCACCCACGGCGGGGTCATCGGGCAGGTGCTGGCGCTCGCCAGCCGATCGCGTCCGTTCGCCTTCAATACCGCGGACAACGCATCGATCTCCCGGCTGCTCATTACGCCGCAGCGGTGGTGGGTGCGGGGTTTCAACGACACCGCGCACCTGGACGGGGACTGAACCTCACCCGCCCGGCGCGCGGCCTGGATCGGCCAGCCGCGTCCAGCAGCGGACCGCGCCCTCGCGCCAGAGCTCGTGCCTGGTCCTGAACAGCGCCGCCGCCTCCGCGCCCGGCCAGCCTGGCGGCAGCAGGTCACGCGGCAGCCCCGGATCGAGGAAGGGGAACCTGCGCCATTCGTGCACGAGCATCGTCTGCGCGGCCAGCGCATCGGCGTCGGTCAGCGGCTCGAGCGCCGCGAAGGCGCGGAGGAAGTCCCGGTACCTGGACTGCACGGCCCGCAGGTCCCAGGCGCGGGCGACCAGGTCATGCCGCGCGCCGATGCCGCCCTGTCCGGCCACGAATGAGATCGCGGTCCCGGCCAGCCCGAGCTCGTCCAGGATGCGCGCCGCTTCCGGCTCGCGGCCAGGATCGGGGCTGATCCAGACTCCGCCCGGCAGGGCTCCGAATCCGGCCCAGCTGAGCCTGGTCCTGAGCTGATGCCGCAGGCCGGCCTCAGGCTGGCCGGCGAGCAGTACCAGCCAGCGGCCGTGCCACGGCGCCGCATCCGGGCCGAGCGAGTAGATCCGCCGCGCCCCGTCGGTGAGCAGCCGCTGCCCGGCGGCGGTGAGTTCCCACTGCGCGACCCGGCCACGGCGAGCCGAGGCGATCCAGCCCTCGGCCGCGGTCCGTGCGAGCGCCTGGCGGGCGGCCTTCTCCGCCACCCCGAGCAGCGCGAGCGAGCGGACCAGGGCGGCGGTCCAGACCGGCAGCCCGGCCGGCCTGACGTATTCGCCGAGCACGGTCAGCAGCAGCGAGCGCGCGCTCGGCTGTCCCAGCGCCCGGCGGCGGACGAGCGCCGGCGCCAGGTCGGCGGTCCGCATGGGGTCCGCGGCGGGGACCTGGTTGGGCGCGATCGTCGCCATGGCCGTCCCCCTGCCTCGTGCCGATTTGCCGCATAATCTACAGTCGAATCCAGATTCGCGACCAGTCTGTAGCACGATGGCTCCGGATCAAGGCGGGCCGGCGACCTCGCGGCGCGGCCTAGAATGTGGCTCCTGCGAACTCCTGCGAGGCAAGGCACCGACATGCGCTGGTCACAGCTGCACATTCCCACGCTCAGAGACGACCCGGCGGACGCGGACGCGGCCAGCCACCGGCTGCTGCTGCGAGCCGGCTTCATCCGCCAGCTGATGGCCGGGCACTACAGCCTGCTCCCGCTTGGCGTTCGGGTCCGCGCGAAGATCATGCAGATCATCCGCGAGGAGATGAACAGGATCGGCGGGCAAGAGTTCCTGCTGCCGTGCATGCAGCCGGCCCACCTGTGGGAGAAGTCAGGTCGACTGGACGTCATGGGCGAGGAGATGTTCAAGCTTCGCGACCGCCGCGGCGCCGAGGTCGTGCTGGGCATGACCCACGAGGAGATCTTCGCCTACCTCGGCCTCGAACTCGCCTCGTACCGGGAGCTTCCGCAGTTCTGGTACCAGTTCCAGACCAAGTTCAGGGACGAGCCGCGGGCCAAGAGCGGGCTGCTGCGGGTACGCGAGTTCACGATGAAGGACTCGTACAGCTTCGACGCCGACGAGGCGGGCCTGGACGCTTCCTTCGACCGGCACCGGGTCGCCTATGAGCGGATCTTCGCCAGGCTCGGGATCCCGGCCATCGCCGTGGAGGCC
The DNA here is from genome assembly GCA_963720595.1 of uncultured Actinomycetota bacterium. Lineage (GTDB taxonomy): Bacteria > Actinomycetota > Actinomycetes > Streptosporangiales > Streptosporangiaceae > Chersky-822. The sequence continues at coordinate 58,459 of CAVRFY010000005.1, forward strand.
TCGAGCGGCAACATGGGCGGCAGCGACTCGGTCGAGTTCATGTGCCCGTCGCAGGCCGGCGAGGATCTCGTCGCGACCTGCCAGGAGTGCGGTTACGCGGCGAACCTGGAGAAGGCGACATCGGCGTTGCCCGGGATCGAGGACCCGGCCCCCGATGCGTCCGCCGGACCGGCCAGGCTGGACACGCCGGGCGTGCGGACCATCGAGGACCTGGTCACCGGGTACGGCCTGGCTGCCGACCGGCAGATCAAGACGCTGGTCCAGGTCATTGACGGCACGCTGACGCTGGTGCTGCTGCGCGGCGACCATCCGCTGGCGGACCAGAAGCTGATCGACGCGACCTCGGCGGTGACGGTCCGCCCGGCTCAGCCCGACGAGATCCAGGCCGCGCTCGGTGCGCTGCCAGGCAGCCTCGGCGCGGTCGGCGTCACCGACCTGCCGGTGGTCGCGGACCTGGCGCTGCGCGGCCGGCGCGGTATGAGCACCGGCGCGAATACCGACGACGTTCACCTGACCGGCGTCGACGTGGACCGTGACATCAGCGTCGCGCAGTGGGCCGACCTGCGTGAGGTCACCGAGGGCGAGCCGTGCCCGCGATGCGGAACGGCGCTGGAGTTCGTCCGGGCCATCGAGGTGGGCCACATCTTCAAGCTGGGTCGCAAGTACACCACCACGCTCGGCGTCACGGTGAGCACGGCGGACGGCGGCACCATCATCCCGATCATGGGCAGCTACGGCATCGGAGTCGAGCGCGCGCTCGCCGCGATCGCCGAGGTGCATCACGACGACGCCGGCCTGGCGTGGCCGGTCCAGGTCGCGCCGGCCGAGGTCAGCGTGCTGCTGCTGAGCGTGCGGGATCCGGAAGCGCGGGCCGCGGCCGAGGTGCTCTACACCAGCCTGCTCGACGCGGGGATGGACGCGCTGATCGACGACCGGGACGTGCGGCCCGGCGTGAAGTACGCAGACGCGGAGCTCACCGGCATTCCGTTCCGGATCAGCGTCGGCACCCGTGACCTGGCCGAAGGCGTCGTGGAGATCACCAAGCGGGCGACCGGCGAGAAGGAGCGGGTCCCCGTCAGCGAGGCGGTCGCGTGGATTCGCCAGGCGGCCGCGGCCGCGATCAGCTAGCGGTCCTGGCCATCGCGGTCCCGCGATCGGCTAGCTCGCGGCAGACAGCGTCCGGTCGAGGTCGGGGCGGTCGCGCCTGAGCTCGGCGAGCAGCGGGTGCGAGGCCTCGACGAGCCGCTCGTGCTGCTTGTCGAGATCGGCCCAGCGCAGGCTGGCTTCCGTGCTTGCCGTGTTCGACGTGCTGCTGCCTGACATGGTGCCTCCCGCAACCAACCGACCGCGTCAGGGCCCGGCCCGGCGCCGCGCTGTTCTGCAGCGGTGCCGTTTCTGCGCCCTCACTAGTAGAGACGCTGCACAGGTGTCCGCGGCCTTAAAAGGCGTGTAACGAGATGGCAACTCTTCGCAATGAGTCGGGTCACGGGCGACCATTCGGTGCAGTCAGGGCGTTTCCGCGGCGGTCTGCGGTCAGCTCAGAGCCTGCGCCTACAGGTACGTCCAGGCCTGCGTCAGCACGCCGCGCAGGATCTGCTCGATCTCGTCGAAGTGCTCCTGGGTGCAGGTGAGCGGCGGGGAGAGCTGGATCACCGGGTCACCGCGGTCGTCGGCGCGGCAGATCAGGCCGGCGTCGAACAGCGCGTGCGACAGGAAACCGCGGAGCAGCCGCTCGGACTCGTCGTCGTTGAACGTCTCTCGCGTGGACTTGTCCTTGACCATCTCGATGCCGTAGAAGTAGCCGTCACCGCGCACGTCGCCGACGATCGGCAGGTCATACAGCCGTTCCAGGGTGGCGCGGAACGCCCCCTCGTTGGCCCTGACATTGCCGAGCAGATCTTCCTTCTCGAACACGTCCAGGTTCGCCAGCGCGACCGCGCAGGAGACCGGATGCCCGGCGAAGGTGACGCCATGCAAGAAGGTGTGCTCGTCCCTCAGGTACGGCTCCATCAGGCGGTCGCTGACCATCATGCCGCCCAGCGGCGAGTACCCGGAGGTGACGCCCTTGGCGAAGGTAATGATGTCCGGCGTGTAGTCGTACCGCTCGCAGCCGAACATGTAGCCGAGCCTGCCGAAGGCGCAGATCACCTCGTCGGACACCATCAGCACGCCGTACTTGTCGCAGATCTGGCGCACCCGCTGGAAGTAGCCGGGCGGCGGCGGGAAGCAGCCGCCGGAGTTCTGCACGGGCTCGAGATAGACGGCGGCGACCGACTCAGGACCCTCGCGCAGGATGGCCCGCTCGATCTCGTCGGCAGCCCAGCCGCCGAACGCGGTCAGGTCGCCGGCGACGAACTCGGGCGCGCGATAGAAGTTCGTGTTCGGCACCCGCACGCCGCCCGCGGGCAGCGGCTCGAACGGCATCTTGATGTCAGGCAGCCCGGTGATCGCCAGCGCGCCGTGGGTCGTGCCGTGGTAGGCGATATGCCGGCTGAGCACCTTGTACCTGGTGGGCTCGCCGGTCAGCCTGAAGTACTGCTTGGCGAGCTTCCACGCCGACTCGACCGCCTCCGAGCCGCTCGTGGTGAAGAAGACCCGGTTCAGGTCACCTGGCGCGTAGCCCGCGAGCCGCTCGGCCAGCTCGACGGCACGCGGATGGGCATAGGACCACAGCGGGAAGTAGGCGAGCTCGCCCGCCTGGCGGGCGCCCGCCTCGGCGACGTCGGTCCTGCCATGGCCGATCTGACTGACGAAGAGCCCGGACAGCCCGTCCAGGTAGCGCTTGCCGTGCTGATCGAAGACATACTGGCCGTCGCCGCGGACGATGATCGGGATGTCCGCGTCGGCATAGCCGGAGTGGCGGGTGAAATGCAGCCACAGGTTCCGCTTGGCGGCCTCCTGCAGTGCGGCGTAGTCGAGTGCAGGAGCGGCGTTCATCTGGTCCCCCAGTGGTAGGTCTGCTTGCGCAGCTTCAGGTACACGAATGTCTCCGTCGTGGTCACACCAGGCAGCGAGCGCACCTGGCCGAGTATCTCGAGCAGGTGATCGTCGTCCGAGCACACGACCTCGATCAGCAGGTCGAACGAACCCGCGGTGATGACGACGTAGTCGATGGCTTCCATACCCGCGAGCAGGTCCGCTATCCGCGGCAGGTCGCCGTTGCAGCGGATGCCGATCATGGTCTGCCTGCGGAAGCCCAGCGACATGGGGTCGGTCACCGCGACGATCTGCATGACGCCCGCGTCGATCAGCCGCTGGACGCGCTGGCGGACGGCCGCCTCGCTGAGCCCGACTGCCTTGCCGATGGCCGCGTACGACCGCCGGCCGTCCTGCTGCAGTTGCTCGATGATGTGCCGTGAGACGGCATCGAGCGCCATCGGAGCCTGGGTCCGCTCGCGCCCGTTCTGCGCAGGCTCGGCGGCCTGCAGGTGTGCCATCGGTGTTGCCTCCTTGCCCTCCCCATGCTGCCACGCGGACGCGGTGTGTCAACTGATTTCGTCGTCGTTAGGGACAATAAATGCTGAATCACTTGTATCAGGACCCAGTACATGTCAAAGTCGTACCTCTTACTCGGAGGAGGCCCCGGTGTCAGCGCTGCGAAATTTCGTGAACGGGCAGTTCAGCGGCGCCATCAGCGGTGCCGTGAGCGAGGTCGTCGATCCCAGCCACGGGCGAGGCATACGCGACCGCTCCGCTGTCCGGCGAGCAGGACGTGGACGCCGCGCTGCGCGCGGCCGCCGCGGCATTCGGAAGCTGGCGCGACGCCACCCCCGCTGAGCGCAGCCTCGCGCTGCTGAGGTTCGCCGACGCGATCGAGGCCAGGGCCGAGGATCTGGTCGCGGCCGAGAGCAGGAACACCGGCAAGCCGGTCGCGATGACCAGAACTGACGAGGTGCCGCCGCTCGCGGACGAGCTGCGGTTCTTCGCTGGCGCCGCGCGGGTGCTCGAAGGCAGGTCGGCCGGCGAGTACCTGGCCGGCCATACCTCGATGATCAGGCGCGAACCGGTGGGCGTATGCGCCCAGGTGACGCCATGGAATTACCCGATGATGATGGCGGTCTGGAAGTTCGCCCCCGCGCTGGCAGCCGGCAACACCGTAGTGCTCAAGCCGTCAGATACGACTCCGGTCTCCACGCTGCTGCTCGCCGAGCTGGCGGCCGACATCTTCCCGCCTGGCGTGTTCAATGTGATCTGCGGCGACCGGGACACCGGGCGTGCCCTGGTCGGCCATGACATCCCGCAGATGGTCTCGATCACGGGGTCGGTGCGGGCCGGGATCGAGGTGGCCCAGGCGGCGGCAGCGAAGCTCAAGCGGGTTCACCTGGAGCTCGGCGGCAAGGCCCCGGTCGTCGTTTTCGACGATGCGGACGTGGAGCGGGCTGCGCGGACGATCACCGAGGCCGGTTACTACAACGCCGGCCAGGACTGCACCGCCGCCACCCGCGTGCTGGCCGGCCCGGGCGTCGCCGCTGACCTGACCGACGCCGTCGCGGACCTGGCGGCCCGGGTGAAGACCGCAGGGCCGGACGACACCGATGCCTACTACGGCCCGCTGAACAATCCCGCGCAGCTAGCCAGGGTGGCAGGCTTCGTGGATCGCGCTCCTGACCACGCGGAGATCAGGGCCGGCGGTCGGCAGGTCGGCGATCGCGGGTACTTCTACGCGCCGACGGTCGTCGCCGGGCTGCGCCAGGACGACGAGATGATCCAGGACGAGATCTTCGGACCGGTGGTCACCGTGCAGCGGTTCGGCTCGGAGGAGGAGGCCATCGCCTGGGCGAACGGGGTCAAGTACGGCCTGGCCGCCAGCGTGTGGACCCGCGATCACGGCCGTGCGATGCGTGCCGCCCGGCTGCTGGACTTCGGGGCCGTCTGGATCAACACGCACATCCCGTTCGTGTCCGAGATGCCGCACGGCGGCTTCAAGCACTCGGGCTACGGCAAGGACCTGTCGATCTACGGGTTCGAGGACTACACCAGGGTGAAGCATGTCATGAGCTACCTAGGTTCCTGACCAGGACTTCTTTCCTACTCTGGCCACGGCGCAGAATCCATATGAAAATACCCATACACTCATCTGAACCAGGTAACAGTCACAGAATGCTGAGCACCCGCTACAGCCCGAGGGGTTGCAACTGACATGACCGACATGCAGGTGCCCGCGGTGGCAGACGTGGCCCAGGCGAGCGTCTCGGCCCCGGCCGATACGGCCGAGGCCGCGCTGCCCGCGATCGAACTGTCCGGGGTGGCGAAGGAGTTCCATTCCGGCAGCGAGGTCGTCACGGCGGTCAGGCAGATGGACCTGCGGATCGCCGAGGGCGAATTCTTCTCCATGCTCGGGCCCTCGGGGTGTGGCAAGACGACGACGATGCGGATCGTCGCCGGCTTCGAGGAGCCGACATCAGGCACGGTCTGGCTGCACGGCAAGGACGTGACCTGGGACCCGCCGAACAAACGCGACGTCAACATGGTCTTCCAGTCCTACGCGCTGTTCCCGCACATGAGCGTGTTCGAGAACGTCGCGTTCGGACTGCGCAGGCGGCAGGTGCCGACCGACGAGATCAGCCGGCAGGTCGGCGAGATCCTGGATATCGTCGACCTGACCGGCCGGGAGAACCGGCGGCCGAGAGAGCTGTCCGGCGGGCAGCAGCAGCGGGTCGCGCTGGCCCGCGCGCTCGTCAACCACCCGCGGGCGCTGCTGCTCGACGAGCCGCTCGGCGCGCTCGACCTCAAGCTCAGGCAGGCCATGCAGGTCGAGCTCAAGCGGATCCAGCGCGAGGTCGGCATCACGTTCGTCTATGTCACCCATGACCAGGGCGAGGCGCTGACCATGTCGGACCGGATCGCCGTCATGAACGACGGCGTGATCGAGCACCTCGGCACTCCGCGGGAGATCTACGAGCACCCGAAGACCAGGTTCGTGGCCGGCTTCATCGGCACGTCCAACCTGCTGACCGGCGCGGTCAGCACGGTCAGCGCGGGCGAGGCGGTGATCGCGCCGGGCGAAGGCGAGCGGATCGTGGTGCGGGTCGGCGACCGACCGATCAGCCCGGGCGACGAACTTGAGGTCACCGTACGGCCGGAGAAGATCAGGATCGGCCGCGACGCGCCAGGCCCGTCCGGCTGTGCGCTCCGCGGTACCGTCACCGAGGTCGTCTACCTGGGCACGGCGACGAACTTCAACATCACCACCTCGCTCGGCGCGGAGGTCGTGGTGTTCGTGCAGAACGCGTCAGCGGCCGACCAGGAAGCCAGCGAGGCGATCGGCCGCGGCGACGACGTATGGCTCACCTGGGAAACCCCCTACTCCTACGCGATAGGAAGCGTGGTCTAGCGATGACTGACAACACCCCCCATGGGCCGGCCCGGCAAGTTCCGGTCTCGACATCGCGCGCCTGCGCGGCCTGCTGCAGGGCCGGCCGAGCCGCGCGAACTCCGGCCTGAGCCGGCGCGACGCGCTTCGGACCGGCGGCCTTGCCGCCGCCGGTCTTGGCCTCGCCGCCTGCGGCGTCTCCGGCGCCGGCAAGCACGTGGCACTCAACAAAGTGCACAATCAGGCGGAGGCCTTCTGGGCCAAGCAGAAGAAGCACGGCCACGTCAACTTCGCGAACTGGCCGCTGTACATCGACACCAACCACGAGACGCTGAACCTCTTCACCCAGGCGACCGGGATCACCGTGACCTACAAGGAAGCGATCCAGGACGACCCCAGCTGGTTTGCCAAGGTTGACCCGGAGATCAGGGCCGGCCAGTACATCGGCTACGACATCCAGGTCATCACCGACGGGTTCCAATGGTCGGACTTCGTGGCCCTCGGCGAGTTCACCCCGCTCGACCAGAAGCTGATGACGAACTTCTACAAGTACGCCTCGGCGAAGTTCCAGCACCGCTCGTTCGACCCGGGCAACACCTACGGCATGCCCTGGGCGTCCGGCAGCACCGGCATCGGCTGGAACCCGAAGTACATCAAGGAACCGATCACCAGCATCAACGACCTGTGGAACCCCAAGTACGCGGGGCACGTCGGCATGATGAGCGACGTCCAGGAGATCGGCAACTTCGGCCTGTACAAGATCGGTGTCGCCCCGGAGACGTCAAAGCCGGCGGACTGGCAGAAGGCCGCCGATGCGCTGAAGGCGCAGAAGTCGGCCGGGATCGTCAGGCAGTACTACGACCAGTCCTACATCAACGCCCTGGCCAAGGGCGACACCTGGATCACGATGGCCTGGTCGGGCGACATCTTCCAGCAGAACCTGTCCTCCGGCTCCGGGCTGAAGTTCGTCGTGCCGAAGGAGGGCGGCAACATCTGGACCGACAACATGACGATCCCCAAGTACGCGCAGAACCCGGTCGACGCGATGATGCTGATGGACTGGTTCTACCGGCCCGACATCGCGGCGCGGCTGACCGAGGCGATCGAGTACATCCCCCCGGTTCCCGCCGCCAGGGCGATCATCACGGCCCAAGCCGCGAAGGCCACGGGATCGAAGAAGAAGACGCTGGAGGAGGTCGCGGCCAGCCCGCTGGTGTGGCTCAGCGCGGCTGACGCGGCCCGGCTGCACAACTACGTGAGCCCCACGGGCAAGCTGCAGCAGACCTTCAACTCGATCTTCGAGCCCGTGGTCTCGGGGTAGCAGGTGGGCAAGCTCAGGTCCAGGCTGGTTCCCTACCTGCTGATCCTGCCTGGCGGCATGTGGCTGACCGTGTTCTTCGCGATGCCCCTGATTTTCCTGCTGTCGATGTCGATCCAGACCGGGAACGTGACCAGCGGCTTCGCTGTCACGTGGCATTTCGCTGAGTACGTTCTCGGCCTGCAGAGCTATGGTGCCCAGTTCCTCCGCTCGCTGTACTACGGCGGGGCGGCCACCGTGCTGTGCATCCTGCTCTCGTACCCGACGGCCTACTGGATCGCCTTCAAGGGCGGGGCGAGAAAGTCGACTTATCTATTTCTGATCCTGCTGCCGTTCTTCGTCTCGTTCGTGCTCAGGACGATCTCCTGGCAGTACATCCTGGCCGACAACGGAATCGTGCTCGCGCCGCTGAAGTCGGCCGGGCTGCTGCCGGAGAACTTCAGGATCCTGGCTACCACCGGAGCGGTGATCGGCGGGCTGACCTACAACTACCTGCCGTTCATGGTGCTGCCCATCTACGTCGCGCTGGAGCGGATCGACTACCGCGTGGTCGAGGCGGCGCAGGACCTGTACGCGAACAAGTTCGAGGCGTTCCGCCGGGTGGTGCTGCCGCTCTCGCTGCCCGGCGTCTTTGCCGGGGTGCTGCTGAACTTCGTGCCAGCCGCGTCGGATTACGTGAACGCGCAGGTGCTCGGCGGCCCCAACAACACGATGATCGGGAACATCATCCAGAACCAGTACCTGTACAGCTCGAACTATCCGATGGGCGCGGCGCTGTCCTTCACGCTGATGGCGTTCCTGTTGCTCGGGATCTTCGCCTACGCGCGGGCGCTGGGCACGGAGAACGTGCTGGAGGCTGCGGCAGCATGAGTGCTTCGGTATTGATCCCGCCGACGCCCGCGGGGCCGTCCGGCGAGCCCGCGGATGCCGCCCCGGCGCCGCGCAGCCGGCAGCGGGTCCGCCTCGGCGACCGGCTGCTGCACGCCTACACGTGGCTGCTGATCATCTGGCTGGCGCTGCCGATCGCCGCGGTGGCGCTGTTCAGCTTCAACAACCCCAGGGGCAGGCTGAACATCCTCTGGGTCGGCTTCACGCTGAAATGGTGGGGCCCGAAGCTGCTCGAATACCCGGACCTGACGCACGCGATGCTGAACTCGATCACCATCGGCCTGATTGCCACGATCGCCTCCACCGCGCTCGGCACGCTGATCGGCCTGGCGCTCGGCAAGCACAAGTTCCGCGGGCAGAACGCCTCCAACCTGCTCCAGTTCGCCGCGATCTCGGCACCGGAGATCGTGCTCGGAGCCTCGCTGCTGACGTTCTTCCTGACCCTCGGCGTGCAGCCCGGCTACCTGACGATCGTGATCGCCCACATCGCGTTCTGCCTCTCGTTCGTCGCGGTCACGGTGCGGGCGCGGGCGCTGACGCTCGACCCGTTCATCGAGGAGGCGGCGCGCGACCTGGGCGCGGGGCCCTGGACGACGTTCCGGCTCGTCACGCTGCCGCTGATCTGGCCGGGCGTGATGGCGGGCGCGCTGCTGGCCTTCGCGCTGTCGATCGACGACTTCATCACGACCAACTTCGTGGCCGGCTCGGTCCAGACTTACCCCCTCTACATCTGGGGGGCATCAAGGGAAGGGCTCCCGCCGCAGGTCAACGTCATGGGGACGATCATCTTCCTGGTCGGGGCCGGGCTGGCGATCGCCCTGTCGGTCCGGGCGCGCCGGAGCAGGGCATGACCGGATGGCGCGCGGGCTGAGGCCGGGCGGCCGCGGCTGCCAGCCCGCCTCGCTGGCGGCCGCCCGGCACGTGCCCTACTGGCTGGACCACCCGGCCGCGCCCGAGCCGCTGCCCCCGCTGGATGGCACCGAACACGCTGACCTGGCCGTCATCGGCGGCGGCTTCAGCGGGCTGTGGACCGCGCTGCTGGCCAAGGAGCGCGATCCGCGCCGGAACGTCGTCCTGGTCGAGGGGCGCAAGATCGCCTGGGGCGGCACCGGCCGCAACGGCGGCTTTTGCGCGGCCACCATCACCCACGGCCTCGGCAACGGGCTGGACCGCTTCCCTGGCGAGTTCGAGACGCTGGACCGGCTCGGCCGGGAGAACCTGGACCAGATCGAGCAGGCCGTCGCGCGATACGGGATCGACTGCGACTTCGCCAGGACAGGCGAGCTGGCGGTGGCCACGCAGCCGTGGCAGCTTGACGGACTGGCGGCGGCCGGGGAGGCCGCGGCCAAGCTCGGAGCCGGCACCCGGCTGCTCGACGCGGACCAGGTCCGGGCCGAGCTGAACTCGCCGTCCTACCTGGGCGGTCTGTGGGACCCTGACGGCTGCGCGACCGCCGACCCGGCCAGGTTGGCCTGGGGCCTGCGCCGGGCATGCCTCGCGGCCGGGGTCAGGATCTACGAGCACACGCCGGTCACCGCGATCGGCGCCGAGTCCAGCGCGCCCGGCGGCAGGCTCGCGCTGGTCACGCCGGCCGGCCGGGTGCTGGCCGAGCGGGTGGCGCTGGCCGCGGGCGCGTTCGCGCCGCTGCTGCGAAGGCTGCGGTACTACCTGGTCCCGGTGTACGACTACGTGCTGGTGACCCGGCCGCTGCGGCCCGCACAGCTGGCCAGCATCGGCTGGCGGAACCGGCAGGGTGTAGGCGACGCGGGCAACCAGTTCCACTACTACCGCCTCACCGCGGATAACCGGATCCTGTGGGGCGGCTACGACGCGGTCTACTACTACGGCAGCAAGATCGCGGCCAGGCTGGATCAGCGGCCTGCCACGTTCGCGGCGCTCGCCGAGCACTTCAACGCAACGTTCCCGCAGCTCGACGGGCTCGAGTTCACCCACTCCTGGGGCGGGGTCATCGACACCTGCTCGCGGTTCTGCGCGTTCTTCGGCACGGCCAGGTCGGGCCGTCTGGCGTACGTGGCGGGCTACACCGGCCTCGGCGTCGGGGCGTCCAGGTTCGGGGCCAACGTCGTGCTCGACCTGCTGTCCGGCGAGCGGACCGAACGGACCGACCTGCAACTGGTCCGCACCAAGCCGCTGCCGTTCCCGCCCGAGCCCGTCCGCGCCGCCGGAATCGGGCTGACCCGCTGGTCGCTGGCGCGGGCGGACCGCAGCGAGGGCCGCAGGAACGCCTGGCTGCGCGCCCTCGACAGCATCGGCCTCGGCTTCGATTCATGACTCATTGACCGGCCTCACGACGGACCGGCCGGTGCTGGATCGCGGGCGCCGCGGGCGGTGAGCACGGCGAGGCCGGCAGCGAAAACCACGGCGGCGCAGACTGCCGCGCCCCGGTCGGCCGGCGGCCTGGCCGGCCAGGTCCAGGGTGTGGTCCAGGCGCCGGCGATGGCGAACTCGGCGACGACCAGGTAGGCCATCGGCCCGACCCAGGCCAGCGTGCTGCCGGCGATCGCGGCCGAGATCAGGCCCACGCCAGTCAGCCCGGCCGTATTGCGGGCAGCGTCGAGCAGGCCGCCTGGCAGTTGTGCTCCCGCCGCCCCGGCGGCCAGCGCGCCGACCGCGACCGCGGTGAGGCCCGCCGCGGTGGCGAGCCGCAAGAACGGCAGCCACCGGCCGGTGGCCCGCTCCGGCTCGCCGAACGGGCTGTAGGTGCAGACGGCGATGAGGCAGGCCGCCCCGGCCTCGATGAGCGTCGGGACCTGCTGCGCGGTGTTGCTGCTGCCGAGTGTCCAGTGCCAGTCAAGCCCGACCCGCAGCACGGCACCGAACGCGGCCAGGGCCGCCACGGCGCCAGGAATCCGGCGGCTGGCCAGGTGCAGGCGCACCAGCCGCAGGCCGGCCAGTGCCGGTTGCAGCCGGGTTCGTGGCGTCTCTGGCGGCAGCACCCGCAAGCCGACGCCGGTCATGGCAGCTGTGACACGGTGACGTGGCCGGCCCGCAGCGCCGCCAGGTTGGCCATCAGCCAGGCATGCCTGGCCGCGGCCGGCAGCGCGGCGAACCGGCGGGCCGCGGCCGATACCGCCTTGTCGGCGGAATGCGTCCGGCGATCGCGCACGCCCACCGCCCTCAGCAGCGCGGCCTCGACCGCCTGCTGAGCCTGAGTTCCGCTGAGGCCGCCCGGTCCAGGGGAGCCCGTGACGAGAACTAGCACGACACTGATCCGCAAGCTCCCGGCGAAGAAGTCGCCTTGTGCCCCGGGCGAGCGCGGAGCGTCCAGCATCGTGAAGTGATAGGCGGGCGGGCTGCCGAAGATGGCAGCCGGGTCGCCGAGGTTGCTCGCCGCGACCTGCACGGCGCTGACCGGGGCGCCGGGCAGCCCGGCCACCTCGCGCAGCACCGGATCAAGCGCGGTGGCCACCTGGAGCAAGTAGCCGCGGAAGGCGGGGTGCACGCAGATCGGGATCGGCGCGCGGTCGCAGACCGGCGTATAGCGGATCGGCCGGTCGCCCGCCGCGTCGTGCAGCGCAGGGATGACCACGCCGTGCGCTGCCAGCCGCGCGGTACTCGTCAGCCCGACGGCGGTCCCGGCGGCCACGAGGCCGGTCACGGTGACCGCGGCCGCAACGCGACGCAGCCGCCGGCCGCCCGCCGCGGCGGGCAGGCCGAGGACTCCAACCGCCGCCGCGGCAACCCCGGCCAGGAACATCACCTGCGCGATCGGCAGGTCAGGCAGGGCATGGTAAAAGGTCCCTGCATCGGAAATCGGCACGCTGGCCGACGGCGAGAGCAGCGTGGCACCGCCGGTGCTGCCGACGGCGTTCCTGAACGCGACCAGCGAGACCAGGAAGGCGCCGACGCCGGCGAGCGGCGCGGTGAACCGGCCAGGGAAGAACGCCCCGGCCGCGAAGCCGACCGCGCAGACCGCCGTCAGCGCCGCCGTGCCGACTGCCACCGGCCATACTGGCGGGCCACCCCAGCTTTCGTGGCGGGCGATCAACCCGTACAGGACGGCCGCCATGGCCAGGTATGCCGCGAGCGCCCAGCAGACGGCGGAGGACAAGGGTTGCGGCCTGGCGGGCCCAGGGCGGGCGCGCGGTCACGGCGACCAGATCCGCCGTGTGGCGGCGGCTGTCCCTGGATCCGGCCCAGGCCGACATGCCCGCCACGAAGGCGACGAAGTCCGGCAGCAGCTTGTTGACCAGAACCGATGCGCGCACATCCCAGATCGGCGGATAGGCCATCGCGGATCGGTAGGGATCGAACACGAACAGCACCGCGAGCACCGGCACCAGCCAGGGCATCGCGTCCCGGCGCAACTCCAGGCGGAGCAGCCGGGCCGCGGACGCGGCAGGCAAGCGGACGTCGCCACGCGGGCGGGATCGCGGCGGCGCCGCGGCGGCGGTCATGACCTGGCCTGCGCAAGCACGGCGCTGTACCCGCGCTCCATCGGCGCGTCTCCTGCCGCGGCCGTGCCCGCGCCGCGGGCGGTGAGGTCGGCAGGCGTGCCGTGAAAGACGATCTTCCCCTGATCCATCAGCGCGACCTCCGAGCACGCGGCTCCCACGTCTTCGACGAGGTGCGTGCTGACGACGACGGTGGCGCGCTCGCCGACTTCGCGGATCAGCGCGCGAAACGCCATCCGCTGCTCGGGATCGAGCCCGGCCGTCGGCTCGTCAAGCAGCAGCAGTTCGGGCTCGTTGACGATGGCCTGTGCGATTCCGACCCGGCGCAGCATCCCGCCCGACAAGGTGCGCAGCTTGGCCCTGGCCTTGCCGCCCAGGTCCGTCAGCTCGACCGCCGCGGCGACCGCGGCAGGTACCCGGGCGGGCGGGATCTCCTTCAGCAGCGCGAAGTACTCGATGAACTCCACGACCGTGAAGGCGGGGTAGTAGCCAAGGTTCTGCGGCAGGTAGCCGAGGTTGCGGCGGATGTCGGTCCGCTGCGGATACGAGCCTGGATCGCCGCCGAGCAGCCTGAGCCGGCCAGAGGACGGCGCGATGACCGTGGCCATCATCCGCAGCAGGGTCGTCTTGCCCGCGCCGTTTGGGCCGAGCAGGCCGAAGACGCCAGGGCCGGCCTCCAGGTCGACCCCGGCGACCGCCGTTGCCTGGCCGAACCGACGGGTCACGCCGGACAGCTCCACGTTCATGCCGTTCCCTTCGGGATGCGGGTCGCGTACCAGGCGATCGCGCCGCAGCAGGCCGCGACGGCCAGGTAGGGGATTGCGAGGGCGGAGGACGTGATCGCGGCGGTGATCCGCCCGGTGGCCGCCTGGCCGGCCAGCACCGCAATCGCCCAGCCGGCCAGGCCGGCCGCGACGCCGACGTTCGCCGACCTGGTCACCGTCGCAGCGGCCAGGGCCAGCGCGCAGATCGCGGTCATCGGCAGCAGCCAGCCGAATGTGACGGCGGCGGCGGCACCCGACGCGGCCGAGGCGGCCAGGCCGAGCGCCGCGTCAAGCCCGACCACCGCCAGCGCCCTGACCAGCAGCACCATCCGGTTGCTCACCGCCATGCTGCACGAGAGCTCCCAGGCCGGATCGACCGCTGGGCCGTACGCGTAGGCGATGCCCGCGGCAGCCACCGCCGGCGTCACCAGCCACACCAGCGGCTGACCGCCGCCTGCCCTCGCGGCGGCCCCGGCGGCGATCACGACGACGCTGGCGATCAGCCACGGCACCAGCAGCGACGGGGTGGTCAGCAGCGCCCTGGCCAGGCCGGGTGAGCGCAGCAGCCGCCCGGCTGCCCGCTCGGCCGCGCCCGGGCGGCGGCGCCACACCTGGGCGGCAACAGCCAGCCACACCCGGTCAAGGTTGACGTCGGGCGGACACGAACCGCAATCCGGCGTGTCGCGGCCACCGCCTGCGAACTGATCGCCGATCATCGCCCGCCTCCGTCCCTGGCCGGCTCGTGCTGCCACAGCGTCGCGCGCATGAGCTGCCTGGCCCGGTGCGCCCGGCTCTTGACCGTGCCCTCGGGAACGCCCATCAGTTCGGCGACCTCGGCGACCGGCCGGTCCTCGACATACATCAGCCGCCAGGTCTCCCGCTGGATGCCGCCCTCGGGCCCGAGCGCGGCGACGGCGTCGGCAAGCTCGGCCCGGCACAGGGCCGCGTCGGCCGGGTCGCCCGCCCGCGCGCCGCGAGCGTGCGGACCGTCGGCGGGCAGGCCGTCGGCAGCGGCGAGCGCCTGCAGCACGGCCGGTCCGCGCTTGCGCATCCACAGGGCGGCCTGCCGCCGGGCAATTCCCCAGGTCCAGCCGCAGGCCGAGCCCTGCGGCCGGTAGCTGCCCGCGCCGCGCCAGATGGCCAGGAACGTCTCCTGCAGCACGTCTTCGACCTCCCCGGCAGGGAGCACCGTGCGCAGCCGAGCCGCCAGCCACGGCGCGTGCCGGGCGAAGAACTCGCGCAGCGCGTCGTCGTCGCCTGCCGCCATGGCCGCGAGCAGCGCATCGTCATCCATCGCTGCTCTATTGCGCACGGAGGGCAACCGGTTCGGCCGGCCGGACAACTTTCTGGCAGGCCATCCCGCAGCGGCGCGCGAGGCGGCCGTGCTTCGTCACTGGCCACCTGGCGACGGCTGGCCGCCAAGCCGGTCGAGCGCCTGGCGCGCCCGGTGCAGCACGCCAGCGGTCCGGCGGACCTCGATCTTGGCCTGGGAGAGCCGCCGCCGCTCGTCGGTCAGCTGCTGCTCGATGACCTTGACCGACTCGCCGCAGTCTCGCTCGGCAGCCGCGGCCGCGTCCGCGGCGCCGCTCGCCTGCGACAGAGCCACCTCCGCCGCGGCGATCGCCTGCCGGTGCCTGCGCTCTCGCTCGGCCCGAGCGGCAGTTGCGTCAGTGGCGCTGTCCGCCGCCCGCTGGCCGGCGTCGTCTTGCGCGGGCGTCGCGGCCTTCCTCCGGCCGCCGGCTCGCGTGGCGGCCGCCGGCCTCGCCGGAGCCGCCGGACCCGCAGGAGCCGCCGGACCTGCAGGAGCCGCCGGACCCGGAGCAGCCGCCGGAGCAGCAGTCCCGATCCCGGGGCCGAAACCGGCCCAGCGCACGGCCCTCACCAGCGTTCCCGCCGCCACCTGGACGGCGATGTCGGGGTCGGCAAGCGCTGCGCTGAAGGTATCGGTGACCTCGTCGCGCATCGCCGCCGAGTGCGATCGCTGGCCGGACTCGTCGAGCGCCTGCCTGACCAGGGCGTCGATCAGCTCGCGGCGCGCCTTCGAGAGCTCGCGGATGCTCGCCCCGTCCAGCGCCGCCTCGCCGGCTCTGAGCTTGTCACCGAGCTCGGCGAGCCTGGCTGGCACACTCGGGTCGGCCCTGACCAGCCTGTTGACCACCCAGGCGGAGCGGGTCGGCTTGGCCAGCGCCGCAATCTGCTTCGCCGCTTCCTTGTCACCGGCGGCACGCGCCTGGGCGGCGAGCGCACGGCGCCGCTCGGTGAAGATGTCGGGGTCGGCCGAGTAGAGCTCGCCGGTCGCCGCAGCGGTGAGCTGATCGCTATCGTTCACACCACCATCGTGCCGCCAATCCCGGCGTCCGGCATCAGCCTGGCCAGTACCGACATCGCGCACCGCCGGGCGGCCATGCCATCCCTTAGGCTCGGCATGGTGAGCAGACAGGTCCACGGCGCCCCGTGCCAGGTGCGGGCTCGCGTGGGCAGCCGGCGGCCGGGCGGGCTCGCGACGTGATCACTGTCAACCTGAGCTGGCAACAGGCCGCGGCGGGTGCGGGGCTGCTGGCCGTGACGGCGGTCGCGCTGCGACGCCGGAGCAGGGTGTCCGGCCAGCCCGCGGCGGCACGGCGGCTGGCCGCCGCCGGAGGCTTCGTGCGGGAGGCCGCGCTGGTAGTCGGCCTGTTCGCCCTGTGGCAGTTCGCCGGCTCGTTCTCGGTGCTGGGACCGGACGGCGCGCTCGGCCGCGCGGCCTGGCTGTGGCAGGCGGAGCGCGTGCTGCACTTGCCCAGCGAGGCGGGCCTGCAGCGGCTGATCTTGCCGCACCCGCTGCTCGTGCAGGCGTTCGACCTCTACTACGACATCCTGCACTTTCCCGTGCTGATCGGCTGCATGATCTGGCTGTTCGTCCGGCACCGGGAGTGGTATGGCCAGTTCAGGACCACGCTGGTCGCCTTCACCGGCCTGTGCTTGCTGATCCAGATTGTTCCGGTCGCCCCGCCCAGGATGCTGCCGGGCATCGGGATGCTCGACACGGCCGCAGCGTACGGACAGTCGGTCTACTCGGCGGCCGGCGGGTTCGAAGCCGACCAGCTCTCCGCGATGCCGTCCGTGCACGTCGGCTGGGCCATCCTGGTCGCGGTCGCGATCATCAGCGTCACGCGGTCGCGGTGGCGCTGGCTGGCGGCGGCCTACCCGGTGCTGACCACGCTCGCCGTGGTGGTGACGGCGAATCACTTCTGGCTGGACGGTATCGTCGCGGCGGTCGTGCTCGGTGCCGTGTTCGCCGCCCAGTCAGCCGGGCGGCGGCTGACCGGCGCGCGTACCGCGCCGGCGACCGATGATCGACAGGTCCTCCTCGCCAAGCGCCTCCTCCTCGTCGGCGTCGATGACCTTCGGCTGGAACAGCTGCTGGGCGATCAGCGTGGGCACGAACGCCGAGAGAATCACGACCGTGACGAGCTCGGTGTACTGAGTCTTGTTGATCAGGTGATGGGTGAGGCCGAACAGCGCGGCGATCGAGCCGAAGGTGAGGCCGGTGGCCATCAGCAGCGTGGTGTAGGCCCGCTCGCGCCGCGGCAGCCGGAACGCCGTCGCCACCGGCCAGACGCCGAGCAGCTTGGCGCCCAGCTTCACGGCGAGCAGGACTCCGATCACCCCCGCGCCTGAGACCAGCGCCGGGGCCGAGATCAAGGTTCCTGCCCGCAGGAAGAAGAACGGGGTGAGCAGGGCGAAGGCGATCGACCTGAGCCGGTCCATCAGGACCCGGTCGTGCAGGAACACCCCGGCGACGACCAGCCCGGCCACATAGGCGGGCAGCACCGCCTCACTGCCTGCCTGCGTCGCCAGGCCGCCGAGCCCGAGCAGGATGACCAGCAGCAGCTTGATCTCCGGCTCGGAAACCCGGTGGCCGAGCCGCGCGATCGCGAACCGGACCAGGCGGGGCAGCGCCACCAGCGTAAGGATGGCGACCGCGACGAACACCACGAGCAGCCAGTCGTAGCTGGCGAACAGGCCGCCCAGCGCGAGCACGGTGCCCAGGTCGGTGACGAAGCAGGCGGCGAGGATGAGCTTGCCCAGATCCTGCCGGTTCAGGCCGGTCTCGATCATCACCGCGTAGACCACGGCGACCGACGTGGTGCTCAGTGCGACGCCGCCGATCTCGGCGGCGTGCAGCGTCCAGCCGAGCACGAACAGGCAGAACAGGAACGCGCTGACGAAGGGCAGCAGGAACGACACGAAGCCGATGGACAGGCTCGCCTTCCAATGATTGCGCAGCGAGACCGGGTCGATCTCGGCTCCGGCCAGGAAGGTGAGCGCCAATGACCCGACGCTGGCCAGTACCGTGACGAACTCAGGCTGGCTGATGTGCTGCTGTATCCCGGGAATGTTCCCCGCCAGCGCGCCGACGACGATCTCGACGAGCGCGACCGGCACGGCGATCTGGATGCTGACCACCGAGGCGAGCAGGGCCATCCCGACCCAGATGGCCGCTACGTAGTAAAAGTTCACTTCGGCTCCTGCCAGGAGGGACATCGTGCTCCCGGTAGAAGCCATCAGCCACGGCGGCGGTTCGGGCGCGTGCCCGCCGGAGCTTCATCCGGCCTATCCGGATCCTAGCGTCCTGATGATCAGTGCCGCGTGCAGGGCGAGCCGCGACGCGGGGGTCTCCAGGCTGACCCTGCATACCTGCTCGATCTGGCGTAGCCGCTCGTACAGGGTCGGCCGGGCGAGCCCGGCCCGGTGCGCGGCGGCTGCCTTATTCCCCCCGGCGTCGAGGTAGGCGGCGAGCACCCCGGTCAGGTCCGTCCCGGCCTGCTCGTCCCGGCGCAGCAGCGCCCCGAGTTCCCGCTCGGCGAAAGCCAGCACCCGCGGATCGTCGCGCAACTGGTAGAGCAGCCCGGCGAGCCTGAGGTCCGCGAGGCTGGCGAACGGCCGGCCCGACGCCGGCGGCCCTGGGCCCGGCGCCGCCGCGCCGAGCCTGGGCGAACCAAGCCGGGCCACGGCGAGCCGGGCCGCGGCGCCGGCCGCCTGCGCCGCGGCGTGCAGCGCGTCGCGCGCGTCGGCGATGCTGGCTGCGGCGGGGCCGACGCCTGCCGCGTCGGCCGGGACGAGTGCCCCGCCGCGCCTGAGCCGGGCCGCGAGCCTGGTCAGCACCTGATCCTGGCCGGCGCCAGGCGGCAGCGCGAGTACCGCGGCCGCCTGACGGTCATCGATCGCGCCCGCGATCGCCGGCACCGCGATGTCGTGGCACGCCGAGCCGAGTGCGGCCGCGACCTCATCGGCCCGGCCGACCCCGGCCAGCAGGATCACGACCGGCAGCAGCGTGCGGCCGGCCAGCGGAACTCCGAGCGCGGTGATCCGCGCCTGCAGGTCAGCGGGATCGGCATACCCGGGCCGGCCAGGTCGGCCAGAACCGAGCGGTGCGCGGCCCGCTCCCGGCTCTCGCCCGGCGCCCGGCCGCTGACCAGGCGAGCCAGCGCGAGCGTGGTCACCGCCCGTTCGGCCAGGACCGGCAGGCTGGCGTCCGGCGGACCGGGCAGCACGAAGATCAGCCGGCCCCAGTCGACGCCCCCGCCGCCTGCGACCGCCACCAGCCAGCCGGACGCGGCGTCATACCCGATCCGGCCTGGCACCACCGCGGCCCTGGATCGCGCGGCGAAGCCGGCCAGCAGCGACGTCAGGTCCTGGCCGGCCGGGGCGCAGGCCAGCACCCGGTGTGCCAGGTCGGCGAGTATCACCGGCAGGCCGGCCAGCGCGCTTGCCTGCCGGACGATCTCGTCCTGACCGGCCCCGGTCAGCGCCAGGTCCGTGAAAACCCGGTGCAGCCGCTGGGCCGCCCGCAACTCGGCGACCTGGGCGTCGAGTATCTGCGCATGAACCGCCTCGGTGATCGCGATGAACTGGGTCTCGTGCTCCAGCACGATCAGCGGCAGCCTGTGCACCAGCGCGGCGCTCACCAGGGCGCGCGGCAGCTCCCGCAGGTACCGCGACCCGAGCTCCACCGCGAGCGCGCTGACCCCGGCCGCGGCCAGTCCGGCCACGTACCTGGCGAGGCCGTCCGGGTCGGGCGGCAGCGCGATCCCGGTGGACAGCACGAGCTCGCCGCCGCGCAGCAGGTGCCCGGCCTCGGCTAGCTCGATCACATGCACCCAGCGGACCGGCACGTCGAGCCCCTCGGCGCCGGCGATCACGCGCGGGGCGCCACGCCTGACCGGCTCGAGCGCCAGCACGTCGGCTACGGTCGGCAGCAAGGATCTGACTCTCCGGTGATGGCTCCGACAGGTTGTCAGAGTCGGTCACTCTATCTTACGAACTGTAATTTGGCCCGGATTCGGTGCCGGAGCAGACTGGCATCCGGGGACATGGCGGCGCGGGAGGACGAGCGATGACGCAGGCAGCGAAGCACTGCACGCACTGGATCGGCGGCAAGCCATGGACGGGTCCGGCATCGACCGGCTCGCGGCCCGGCCACCGGGGTGAGGTCTACAATCCGGCAACCGGCAAGGTCACCGGCACCGTGGATTTCGCCACCGCGGTCGAGGTCGACGCCGCGGTGCAGGCGGCGGCCGCCGCGTTCCCGGCCTGGCGGGACACGTCGCTGGTCAAGCGGGCAGGGGTGATGTTCGCGTTCCGCGAGCTCGTCCGCGAGCATGCTGCCGAGCTCGCCGCGCTGATCAGCGCCGAGCACGGCAAGGTCATCTCGGACGCGGCCGGCGAGGTCGCCCGCGGCCTCGAGGTCGTCGAGTTCGCCTGCGGCATCCCGCACCTGCTCAAGGGCGCGTTCTCGGAGAACGTCTCGACCGGAGTCGACGCGTACTCGATCCGTCAGCCGCTCGGGGTGGTCGCCGGGATCACCCCCTTCAACTTCCCGGCCATGGTCCCGATGTGGATGTTCCCGATCGCGATCGCGGCCGGCAACACGTTCGTGCTGAAGCCGTCGGAGAAGGACCCGTCGGCCTCGATCAGGATCGCCGAACTGCTGGCCGAGGCCGGCCTGCCGGACGGTGTCTTCAATGTCGTGCACGGCGCGAAGGAGGCCGTGGACGCGCTGCTGATCCACCCCGCGATCAAGGCTGTCAGCTTTGTCGGATCGACCCCGGTGGCCCGTTATGTATCGGAAGTAGGAACGACGGCGGGCAAGCGCGTGCAGGCTCTCGGCGGCGCGAAGAATCACATGGTTGTGCTGCCGGACGCCGACCTCGACCTAGCCGCCGACGCGGCCACCTCGGCCGGGTTCGGTTCCGCGGGGGAGCGGTGCATGGCGATCTCGGTGCTGGTGGTGGTCGATCCGGTCGGCGATGAACTGGTCGGCAAGATTCGCGAGCGGGTGGCGAAGCTCACGGTCGGCCCTGGCGACCGGCCCGAGTCGGAGATGGGCCCGCTGGTTACCAGGGCGCACCGGGACAAGGTGGCCTCCTATCTCGACGCTGGCGTGGCGGACGGCGCGACGCTCGCCGTCGACGGCCGCTCGCACCCGGTCAGCGGCGGGCTAGCCGACGGCTTCTGGCTCGGTCCCAGCGTGCTCGACAAGGTCACGCCGACGATGAGCTGCTACCTGGACGAAATCTTCGGCCCAGTCCTGTCGGTCGTGCGAGCCGGGTCGTACGAGGAGGCGCTCGACGTGGTGAACGCGAGCCCGTACGGGAATGGCACCGCCATCTTCACCAACGACGGGGGAGCGGCACGCAAGTTCACCAGCGAGGTCCAGGTCGGCATGGTGGGCATCAACGTGCCGATTCCCGTCCCGATGGCGTTCTACAGCTTCGGCGGCTGGAAGTCCTCGCTGTTCGGCGACACGCATGTGCATGGCACGGAGGGCGTCCACTTCTACACCAGGGGCAAGGCCGTCACCTCGCGCTGGCTGGATCCCAGTCACGGCGGCGTGAACCTAGGCTTCCCGGTCAACCAGTAGCAAGCCGCGAGCCAGTAACAGGAGACAGGCGACCATGACCGACCAGAGCCCCGTCCAGGCGCACCCCGCCGACCCCGCCCGCGGCGCCGCCGTCTACGCCGCCGACCGCGCGCACGTCTTCCATTCCTGGTCCGCCCAGAAGGCGCTCAACCCCCTGGTGGTGGCCGGCGGTCAGGGTTGCTACGTCTGGGACTTCGACGGAAACCGCTACCTGGACTTCTCCAGCCAGCTGGTGAACACCAACATCGGACACCAGCACCCCCGCGTGATCAGGGCCATCGCCGAGCAGGCGGCAAAGCTGACCACGATCGCGCCGCAGTATGCCAACGAGGCCCGGGGTCAGGCGGCCGAGCGGCTCACTGCGCTGGCGCCCGACGGCTTCGGCAGGGTGTTCTTCACCAACGGCGGCGCGGATGCGAATGAGAACGCGATCCGGATGGCGAGGCTGCACACCGGCAGGGACAAGGTGCTCAGCTTCTACCGGTCCTACCACGGCAACACCGGCGCCGCGATTACCTCGACCGGCGACCCGAGGCGATGGCCGAACGAATACGCGACCGGTCACGTGCATTTCTTCGGCCCCTACCTGTACCGGTCCTCGTTCTGGGCGCAGTCGCAGGAGCAGGAGTGCGAGCGCGCGCTGCAGCACCTCGAGCAGGTCATCTCCTTCGAGGGCCCGGCCACGATCGCGGCGATCCTGATCGAGTCCATCGTCGGCACCGCGGGCGTGCTTGTCCCGCCGCCCGGCTACCTGGCCGGCGTCCGCGCGCTGTGCGACAAGTACGGGATCGTCTGGATCGCCGACGAGGTGATGTGCGGCTTCGGCCGGGCCGGAAGCTGGTTCGCGTTCAGCCAGCACGGCGCGGTGCCCGACCTGATCACCTTCGCCAAGGGGTCGAACTCCGGCTACGTGCCGATCGGCGGCGTGATCATCTCCGACCCGATCGCCGCGACCTTCGATGACCGCGTGTTCCCCGGCGGCCTTACCTACTCGGGCCACCCGCTGGCGTGCGCCTCGATCGTGGCCACTATTGATGCCATGACCGAGGAAGGAATCGTCGAGAACGCGGCACGGATCGGGACGCAGACGCTCGGCCCGGGTCTGGCCGAATTGGCGCAGCGGCATCCGGTGATCGGCGAGGTGCGCGGGCTCGGCGTGTTCTGGGCGCTCGACCTGGTGTCGGACCGGCAGACCAGAGCCATGCTCGCGCCCTACGGTGGCGCGTCGGCGGCGATGACCACGCTGGCGGCCCGCGCCAGGGCCGCTGGCCTGCTCACCTTCATCAACTACAACCGGCTGCACGTGGTGCCGCCGTGCACGATCACCGAGGCGGAGGCCAAGGAGGGCCTGGCCATCCTGGACGAGGTGCTCGCCACGACGGACACCTACTACCAGGGCTAGCCATGGTCAAGGCAGGCTAGATCAGCGGCCCAGCGGGCAGGGCAAGAACACCTTGCCGTCGAGGTTGACGCCGAACTTGACCGCGGCGAAGCCCAGCGGTCCCGCGTAGACGGCATGGCAGAACGCGGCGAAGGTCCGCCGTCCATGCGGGCAGGGCTTGCCAGGGTCGCAGACGTAGTGATCGGCGCCGTACTCGGCCTCGCCCACCCACTTGCCGGTCGGCTGCGCCGCCGTTTTGTCCGCCGTGAAGACGTGCCAGGCGCCGCACTGGTGGTACACGAAACACTCCTCCACGACCGCGCCGTCGGTGTACCTGGTGCCCCACCGGACGAGCGCCGGGTTGTTCTTCCACAGCGCCGTCATCCCGCGGGCGTGAATCAGGTTGAACGCGAAGGCCAGGTAGTTCTGCGCGTCGCCAGGCGTCAGGAAGAAACCGGTGGTTCGCGGCGGGTCGAAGCTGTCGATGTCGTCGAGCTCGACGGCGTCGAAGCCCTTGCGCGCGCACATCGCGATCCGCGCGGTCAGCATCGGCTTGAGCGCGTCGAGCTGGCGGAAGTCAACCCAGCGCTCCTGCGGGAAGCCGAAGTACACCTTGCCGATCGCCGCGGCCGGGAACAGGCCGCGCGGCGACGGGCTGGCGTCCGGCCGGTAGTCCTCCCAGGCCAGGTCCAGGTAGCAGACCGCCTTCGGGTGCGCGAGCGTCGCGGCCTGCCAGGACGAGTGGATGGCGTGAATCTGCCGCCCGGTGGTGAGGAAGCCGTCGATGTCGTAGATGTCGACCGCCTTGCTCCCGGTGCGCTGCCGCGGGAACGTCCGCCCGATCTGCCAGTCCCAGCGCATCGGGTGCCCGGCCCGATTCAGGTGCGGCGGGAACCAGCACGAACCCTGGCAGGTCAGCACCGCGGGCAGCCTGACCACGCGCCAGCCGAAGCTGATCACGCTCCGCCCGGCCCGGTCGGCCGTCAGCACGCTGACCCGGTGCCGTCCGGTGCGCAGCTGTCCGGTGTAGAAGACGTTGCCGGCCGGCATGGCGTGCCACGAACCGCCGTCGATCCGGAATTTTTGCGTAACGGGACCGTCCGCGGAACTGTGGTGCGCGGGATCGACCTGGAAGTACTCCTCCGCGGACCCGGTCCGCGCCTCTGGCAGGCCGTTGACGAACTCGGTCACGGGGCGGCGCCCGCGCGGGTAGCCGGCCACCCGCGCCGCGGCGGTGACGGCGCGGCGTGCGCGCAGCACCCGGAACGTGAATGATGCGGCGCGAGTCTGCACCACCTCGGTGGCAGTCTCGATGAGCCGGAGCCTGCGGCCGGTGTCGGCGTGGCCGACGATGTACCGGCTGGCGCCGAACCGGCTCGCGGTCGAGTCTGCCCCCGGCGTGCACGGTGCCTGCCCGCACGACTGCCAGGTGTAGCCGACCTCGAAGCTGAGCAGCCGGTAGCCGGACGGCAGCCGTCCTGGCCGCCAGGACAGGCCGCGGGCCGCGACCGTGCCGCCATCGCGGAGGTCGCCAGTGATCCGCAACCGGCCCGCCGCGACGGGGGGCTGGATCCGGGTGGCGTGGCTGGCCGCGCCCGCGGCGGCCGGGGCGGCTGCGGCGACCGGAGTGGCTGCCACGAGGGCAGCGGGGCCGACTGCGCCCGCCGCCAGGATCGCCAATGCCGCCGCGATGCGTGTCTGCTGCCTCGCCATGGCAGTTCTCCCTTTTAGTTGCTTTGGCGGAATGATAGACCCAGCCGGGACGCCGCCTGGTCATTTGTCGGCGGCCCGAACCCGTTCCTTCGACGGCAGGTGGCTGATGCGCGGGCTTCGCGACAAGGGAGTGCTGATCAGCGGCGGCACGAGCGGAATCGGGCTGGCCACGGCAGAGCGACTGATCGAGGAGGGATCGCGGGTGTTCGTGGCCGGGCTGGACGACGGCGAGGTGAGCGCGGCCGTCGCCGTACTAGCCCAGCGCGGCGACGCCGCCGGGCTCGCCTGCGACGTCAGCGTCGTGAAGCAGGCTGGGCGGCTGGTCGAGGCGGCCGAGCGAGCACTTGGCGGAATCGACGTGCTGATCAACAACGCCGGGACGGCACGCCGGGACCGGTTCCTCGACATCGCCGTGTCCGACTGGGACCGGATCCTGGCGGTCAACCTGCGCGGCATGTTCCTCGTGGCGCAGGCGGTGAGCAGGCGAATGGCCGATCGGGGCCGCGGCGTCATCGTGAACATGTCCTCGACCAACGGCCTGGCCGGCGAGGCGGACTACGCGCACTACAACGCGTCCAAGGGCGGGGTCCTCCAGCTCACCAGGACGATGGCGGCTGAACTCGGCCGCCACGGCATCAGGGTCAACGCGCTCTGCCCCGGCTACATCCGCACCCCGCTCAACGACGCGATCTCGGCACCGCTCGGAGCGGAGGTCTTCGAGGCCGCGTACGTGGCCGAGCGGATACCGCTAGGCCGGGTCGGCCGCGCGGACGAGGTCGCGGCCGCCTACGCGTTCCTGGCTTCAGACGACGCGTCTTTCATCCACGGTGCCGCGCTGGTCGTCGACGGAGGCCAGCTCGCGGTCATGTGAGAGGTCTCAGCCCGATCGCTTACAGGCTCGCAAAGGCCTCCTCGAGCACCGACAGGCCCTCGCTCAGCAACTCCTCGCTGATCACCAGCGGCGGCAGGAAACGCAGCACGTTGCCGTAGGTCCCGCAGGTCAGCACGATCAGCCCGGCGGCATGGCAGGCCTTGGCCACCCGCGTCGCGGCGGCCGCGTCCGGTTCGATGGTGCCCGGCCTGACCAGCTCGATCGCGATCATTGCGCCGCGGCCGCGGACGTCGCCGATGACCGGATGCTGCTCGGCGAGCTTGCACAGCCGCGGCAGCATGAGTTCGCCGATCCGCCGCGCAGCCGCGGGCAGGTCTTCCTTGGCCATTGTCTCGATCGCGCCGAGAGCCGCGGCGCAGGCGACGGGGTTGCCGCCATAGGTGCCGCCGAGCCCGCCGGCGTGCACCGAGTCCATGATGTCGGCCCGGCCGGTGACCGCCGCGAGCGGCAGCCCGCCCGCGATGCCCTTCGCGGTGGTCACCAGGTCAGGGACGACGCCCTCGTGGTCGCACGCGAACCAGTCGCCGGTGCGGCAGAAGCCGGACTGGATTTCGTCGGCGATGAACACGATGCCGTGCTCGCGGCAGTACTGCGCAAGCCCGGGCAGGAAGCCGTCGGGCGGCACGATGAAGCCGCCTTCGCCCAGGATCGGCTCGATCACCACGGCCGCCACCCGGTTCTCGCCCACCTGGGCGTGAATCAGGCCGGTCACCACGTCCAGCGCCTCCGCGGCGCACCGGGCCGGGCCGCCGGGCCAGCGGAACGGGTAGGCCATCGGCGCCCGGTACACCTCGCCGGCGAACGGGCCGAATCCGTCCTTGTACGGCATGTTCTTCGCCGTCATCGCCATCGTCAGGTTGGTCCGGCCGTGGTAGGCGTGGTCGAACACCACGACCGCCTGCCGCCCGGTAGCATGCCGCGCGATCTTGACGGCGTTCTCGACCGCCTCAGCGCCGGAGTTGAACAGCGCGGAGCGCTTATCGTGCGTACCGGGGGTGACCCGGTTGAGCTCCTCACAAACTTCGACGTATCCCTCGTAGGGGACCACCATGAAGCAGGTATGGGTGAAGTGGGCGACCTGCTCGGTTACCCGGGTGACGACGAGTTCCGCGCTGTTGCCGACCGACGTGACCGCGATCCCTGACCCGAAGTCGATCAGCGAGTTTCCGTCCGCGTCGATCAGCACCCCGCCGCCCGCCGCCGTTACGAAGATCGGCAGCACGTGGCTCAGCCCGCGCGCGACACTGCGCTGCCGGCGCTCAAGCAGTTCACGCGAGACCGGGCCGGGTATCTCGGTGACCAGGTGGCGTTGCTGAGCCAGGCCAGGGCCGCCGACGGAGGATTGCAGGTTCATAGGCCGAGGATAGACCGGGCGCCGACGCAGTCGCAGCGCCGGCCGGGGCGATCGGGCCATGGCGCGCCTGGCTGCCGGCCCGACGCCGGCCGGGGCGATCGGGTGCGGCCGCGCCCGGCTGCAGGCCCACGCCGCCTGGGCGCCACCATTCGGTCTCTCACCTGGGATTATGGACTTCTTGGCAGAGGAATTTGCATAATGATGCTCGGTGCCCCCGCAGTCTGTAGTATCTGGATGACCGAATCGATCGGGCACTTCGGATTTTACGTAACATCAGCGACAGAGCGGCAAGGTCGAACGCTAAATCGTATAGACCTAAGACCGTGTAGAGTACAGACCCTTTAGTAGGACCCGCGAAGTTTAAAGTACCCGCAAAACGGTACATGGTGCCGGAATGGCCCGCCCCGGTCTCGAGGAGAGCCTTATGCTGACACATGAGTGGTTTCGCTCAAACAGCTTCAACTATCGTGAATTCGGCAGCGCTCGCCAGCTAGGCCGGGTCAAGCGCGACCGCGAGCTGTCCGTCTCGCTTATCCTTCCCACCCGCAACGTCGCCGAGACGATCGGCTCTGTCCTGGCCGAGGTCGACTACCTGCGCCGGCCCGACATCGGGCTGATCGACCAGGTCATCGTCGTCGACGCGGACTCGCCGGACGGAACGGCGGACATCGCCAGGTACCACGACGTGGAGGTCTACTCCGAGAACGCGCTCATGCCCGAGTACGGCAGGGCGCACGGCAAGGGTGACGCCATGTGGCGCGGCCTGTCGGTAGCGACCGGCGACATCATCGCGTTCGCCGACACCGACACCGGCAACTTCTGCCGCCAGCTGGTCACCGGCGTGGTCGGCTGCCTGATCGCCAAGCCCGACATCCAGTTTGTCAAGGCGGCCTACCGCAGGCCGTACACGCAGGAGACGGTGTCGGTGCCCGACGGCGGCGGCAGGGTCACCGAGCTGACTGCCAAGCCGGCTCTCAACCTGCTCTTCCCCGAACTCGCAGGGTTCGTCCAGCCGCTGGCCGGCGAGTTCGCCGCAACCAAGAGCCTGTTCTACTCGGTGCCGTTCCTCACCGGCTACGCGGTCGAGGTCGGCATGCTCATCGACGTGCTCGAGGCCTGCGGTCTGGCGGCCATGGCACAGGTGGATGCCGGGATGCGCAAGAACAGGCACCAGGACCTGTCCAACCTGTCCAGGATGGGCTACTCGGTGCTCAGGGCGGTGCTGACTCGTGCGATGCAGGGCAGGTCGCCGGTCGCTCCCGAGCTGTCCCAGACCCCGTGGAACGGCGGGGAGATGAGTTCCTACCTGCACGCCGTGGCGGCGGCGCGGGGCGTGCAACTCGACGAGTACGCGGACATCATGATCGAGCGTCCGCCGATGCGCGTCGCGCTGCTGGCCGACAAGGAGCTGGCCGACAAGGAGCTGACCGCCGCGGCGGCCGGCGACCGCTGAGCAGGCACCGCGCGGCCTGGCGGTCGCGGCTCAGCGCAGCAGGTCCCTGGCGGCCGTCTCAATAGCGTGCTGCGAGAGCAGCACCGTGTTCGCGGCGTCGCCCAACGGCACGAAGCTGTCCTCGCTGGCTACCCTCGCCACTTGCCCGGTGAATCCGGCCTCGGCCAGCGCCGTGATGACGCCTTCACCGACGCCGCCCGATCGCCTGGTCTCGTCGGCGACCAGCACGGCGCCGGTCGCGCCGGCCTCCCGCAGCAGGTCGCCGATGGGCAGGGGCGTTAGCCAGCGCAGGTCGAGTACGCGGCAGCCGATTCCGTCAGCCGCCAGCCTGGCCGCGGCGCGCAGGCTCATCCGCAGCCCGTTGCCGAAGGTGGCGATCGTCAGGTCGGTGCCCGCGCCGTGGACTCGGGCGCGCCCGACCGCGGCATGAGTCTCCCGCCACAGCGCGGGCGACTGGTACGGCGCCAGCCAGCCGCCGTCACCGGGCACGTGCAGGTCGCGCTCGTGGTACAGCGCGATCGGCTCAAGGAAGATGCAGACGCTTCCGTCGACGCGGGCGCTAGCCAGGCAGGTACGCAGCATTGCCGCCGCGTCCTCAGGCATCGCGGGGCACGCGATAATGAGCCCGGGAATGTCACGGAAGGCGGCGAGCGCATTGTCATTGTGGAAATGACCGCCGAATCCCCGCTGATAGGCCAGGCCCGCGACGCGCATTACCATCGGATTGCGATATCCGCCTTGGGAGAAGAATGACAACGTGGCCGCCTCGCCGCGAATCTGGTCCGCGGCGTTATGCAAATAGGCGAGGTACTGGATCTCGGGCACCGGCAGCAGCCCGGCTAGCCCGGCGCCCAGCGCCAGACCGAGTATCGACTGCTCGTCTAGCAGCGAGTCAAAGACCCGGCCGCCGCCGAACGCGGCGAGCAATCCCCTCGTGACACCGTAGACACCGCCCTTGCGGGCCACGTCCTCGCCGAACACGAGCAGTTCCTGGCGAGCCGCCATCTCGTCGGCGAGCGTCCTGTTAATCGCCTGGGCAAGCGTGAGCGGGCCTTCAGACTCCGGCAGCCGGCCGCCGAACACCGCGGTCCTGACGGGCTGCTTGGCCGGGGCGATCGCGGCCGCCACGGCCGTCGGCCGCCGCGGCGCGAGCGGGGCCATGACCTGCGCCGCCGAGGTCAGCCCCGGGGCCCCCTCGACGCGCGCGGCGAGCTCGAGAACTCGCTCGCGCGACCGCTCGTAACGCTCGATCACCTGTGCGGCCGTGATCAGGCCGGACCGCACCAGCAGCCGCGCGGCGCCGAGCAGGGGATCGCGGCTCAGATCGGCGGTGATCTCGGCGGCCGAACGGTAGGCCGACTCCACGTCCGATCCCGCGTGACCGCCGAGGCGGATCGTGGACAGGTGCAGGATGGCCGGCGCACGGCGCTGCCTGACGTGCGCCGCGAGTTCGGCCGCGGTGTCGTAGACCTCGGCCAGGTCGGCCCCGTCCGCGCGTGCGTACCTGATTCCCGGCCTGGCGCGCAGCGCGGCCGCGGTCCATCCGGCCGGCGTGCGCACGCTGATCCCGAGCCCGTTGTCCTCGCAGACGAGCAGCAACGGCAGCGGCAGCCCCTGGTACGCGCAGTACGAGGCGGCATTGATGGCACCCGCGGCGGTGGAGTGGTTCACCGAGGCGTCACCGATGCTCGCAACCACCACCGAGTCGGCCGGCCAGGGCGTTTGGCAGCCGAGCCGTGCCGCCCTGGGGAGCGCGAACGCCAGCCCGACGGCCCTGGGCAGGTGCGACGCGATCGTGGAGGTCTGCGGGATGATATTGAGCTGGCGGTGCCCGAAGACCTTGTGCCTGCCCCCGGCGATCGGCTCGGCCGCCGCGGCCACGAGGCCGAGCAAAATGTCAGACAGGCCTTCCTCGCCTCGGCCCGCCTGGGCGGCCCTGGTTAGGTAGAACGCTCCTGACCGGTAGTGCAGGAGGGCCGGGTCGGTGATCCGCAGCGCAGCGGCGACCCCGGCGTTGGCCTCGTGACCCGACGAGCCGATCGTGTAGTAGCCGCTGCCGCGCTCGCGCAGCCAGCGCGCGGCCTCGTCGGCGTGCCGGGAGGCGATCTGGGCGTCAAGCAGTTCCAGGCAATGCCCGGCCAGCAGCCCGCTGCCCGGCCGCACCGCCGCCGAGGGACCGAGTCCGGCATCGGGCGGCGACTCCGTGCTCAGCGCGCGGATCGCCTCGGTGAGGTACCCGTCCGTACGCTCCGGTTGCTGGCCCGTGCGCGTCATGCTAGCAACGGTAGCGGCGCCGTTAGCTGCCGAACCACTCCCCGGCCAGCGGAATCATGTGCGGCGCCCCGAACCTGATGAAGGCGTCGACCGGGCCCTTGACCGCGCGATCGCGCAAGCGGAAGGTCCCGGCCCACGGGTTGTAGTAGCCGACGCCGTCGTGCTTGTCCAGGCCGGTCCAGTTCCCGACGATCGGGATCATGTGCGGCGGCCCGAAGTGGAAGGACACCGCGTAGTGACCGTGGGAAAGGGTGTTGCGCAGGTTGAAGATCCCGGTCGTCGGGTTGTAGTAACCGATCCCGTCCTTGCCATCGCCGTTCCAGTCGCCGGCGATCGGGATCATGTGCGGCGGCCCGAAGGTGAACTTCTCGTCGGCGGGCCCGTACCGCTGTGACTGCCGAGATAGAAGGTGCCGGTCGCGGGATCATAGAAGCCGATTCCGTCCCAGCCCCGGCCCCTCCAGTCGCCGACCAGCGGGATCATGTGCGGCGGCCCGAACCTGGCCTTGATGGTGACGCCGTGCGCGCCCGCGCCTACCAGGTGGAACGTGGCATACCTGGCGTCGTAGTAGCCCATCGCGTCCCTGCCGTCGCCGTGCCAGTCGCCGATCAGCGGCACCACGCCGGGGAACCCGAGGTGACCGGTCACGCCTGCCGGCCCAGAGGTAA
This sequence comes from uncultured Actinomycetota bacterium, assembly GCA_963720595.1. Lineage (GTDB taxonomy): Bacteria > Actinomycetota > Actinomycetes > Streptosporangiales > Streptosporangiaceae > Chersky-822. Next base: position 89,798 of record CAVRFY010000005.1, read on the forward strand.
GCGAGTCACGCAAGCCGAAGGTCGCGGTGCGCCGGTTGAAGAAGCCGACCCCGGCCCGGCGCGGGATCCGGAAATGGATGAAGTGGCTCGGCCATGCCTGCCATGCGCTGGCTGGCCTGGTGCGCCTTGATCAGCGTCCAGTTGTAGCCGTTGAGGCCGCCCATGTGCTGCTGCGAGATCACGATGTAGCTGTCCTGCGGCCCGACCGCCTCGACCACCCCGACATGGCCGAGCGACCCCATGCCGAAGGTGCCGCCATCCCACTCGGCCACCGCGCCAACCGACGGAGTGTGGTTGACGAGCACGCCGTGCGCTGCAGCCAGGTAGGCCCACTGACCGCCGTTGCCGAGCAGGTAGGAGGGGGCGGCGACGTGGTAGACGGTGGACTCGACGAAGGCCGCGTAGTTCGTGCACTGGTCGCCTGGCGACATCCGCCAGTACGCCTGCGCGCCGCGGGCTCGCGTAGCCGTAGCTGTCGTAGCCGTGCGCATTGCACGGGCTCCAGCCCGAGCAGAGGATCCGCGACGGCTGGGCGGCGGCGGGGCTGACCTGGCCGCCGCCGGTCATGATCGGAATGATCCCGCTCACTGCCATCATCGCGGGCAGCCCGGTAACGGTCAGTCGGCGCAGCCCGCGCCTGGCCGCGAGCGCTGCCCGAACCCGGCCCGGCAGGCTCCTGATGGCGGCGCGATCTTCCGGCATGGGATCTCCTGGGGGTGGCGGCAATCTGGGCCACTATGCCGTCAATTTTCTTAGCTGTCAGCCATTTCGGCCGGCGCGTCCGCGTGTGTCCGGTGATCTCCCAGGCTGTCCCTAATCGTTCAGCCGGGCGAGCCAGGCCGGAGCCCCGGCCCGGCGCGTAGGGTAAGCAGCGTCGTCTGGCTGCCTTGGGGAGGCATCATGCTGCCGTGGTCGGGAGAGCTGGCCGGCCGGATCGACGAGCAGACGATCACCAGCGGCGTGCTCCGCGGTAACCCGCTCGGCGACCCGGTCGAGCGTCCCGTGCTCGTCTACCTGCCGCCCGGCTACGATGGCCAGCCGGACCGGCGTTATCCCGGCCGTGTACGTCCTGATGGGATACGGCGGTCACGTCACCATGTGGCGCAACCGCACTCCGTTCAGGCAGCCGTTCCCCGAGACCGCCGACCTAGATGTTCGCGGCCGGCGCCGCGCCGCACGCGATCGTGGTTTATCTCGACGCGTGGACCAGCTACGGCGGCAGCCAGTTCGTCGACTCGCCGGGGACCGGCAGGTACCACTCCTACCTGTGCGACGAGGTCGTGCCGTGGGTCGACGGCAGGTACCGTACGCTCGCGGGCGCCGCGCACCGCGCGATCGCCGGCAAGTCGAGCGGCGGGTTCGGCGCCATGATCACGCCGATGCTCAGGCCCGACCTGTTCGGCGCGCTGGCCACTCATGCGGGGGACTCGCTGTACGAGCTGTGCTACCTCCCTGACTTCGGCGAATGCGTGCGCGAGCTCAGGTCCTACGACGGCGACATCTGGCACTGGTGGCGTGATTTCACCGGGCGTGTCGCCTTCACCAAGAAGGCCGACCAGATGCTGCTCGGGGTGCTGGGCGTCGCGGCGTGCTTCTCCGCGGACTCCGACGGCACGCCCGAGCTTCCGTTCGACTCGCGGACGGCGGTGCTGCGCGAGGAGGTCTGGCAGCGCTGGCTGGACTGGGACCCGGTGCGGATGGTGCCGCGGCACGCCGCCGCGCTCCGCTCGCTGCGCGGCATCTGGATCGACGCGGGCAGCGCCGACGACTTCTATCTCGATCTGGGCGCCGAGGCCTTCAGGGCCGCGCTGACGAGGGCTGGCGTGCCCGACGAGGTGATCAGGTTCGAGCTGTTCGATGGCACCCACTCAGGCATCGACTACCGGTACCCGCTCTCGCTCGCCTGGCTCTGCGAGCGGATCGCGATCTAGGGCCAGCTGCCAGCGGCCGCCGGGTCGGTCGCGTTGAGGTGGTCAGATACCCGCGCGAGGTGCGCGCGCATCGCCTGCACCGCGGCGGCCGGGTCGCGTGCCTTGAGCGCGGCCACGATCTCGTGGTGATCGGCCTGATACAGGTTCCTGCGCTCGGCCGACGCGCTCCGACGCTTCAGGTCCCCCCAGATGTGCCCGTGCCGTGCCATCTCGATGGAGGCGTAGAGCGTGCTGAGCAGCGGGCTGTGCGTGGCCGCGATGATGGCTTTGTGCAGCGCGAGATCCCAGGTCTCGAACTCTTCGTAGCTCGCCGCCCGGTCGCCGCCGGCCAGGCAGCGATCCATCTCGGCGAAGTCGCCTGCCGTCGCCCAGGCCACGGCAAGCGGCATGGCAGGCGGCTCGAGCAGCCGCCTGACCATCATCACGTCGGCAGGCGCGAAGGCCGACTGGGCGGCCGCCGGCGAACCGAGACCCGTGGCCTGGCCCGCGGCGTCGACGGCTGCCAGCCCGGCGCCGCCAGGGCCGTCTGAACCGCCGGGGCCGGGGCCGGCGAGCGCAGGTACGTACCGCGCCCGACCTCGCGCGAGAGCTCGCCGCGCGCCTGCATGATGGCCAGCGCGTACCTGATCGACGACCTGGTCACGCCCAGGTCGGCGGCAAGCTGCCGCTCGGTCGGCAGCCTGCCGTCGGTCCCCAGGCCGAGCCGCAGCGCGTGCTCGACAATCAGCCGTGCGAGATCCAGCCCGCGCTCGGCGGGCCGGCCATGCACTGGCGCCCGATCGGAATCCACTCCACCCGGCGCTTGCTGCCCGGTCATGGCTGCCCAGCCCTTCGTGCTCGTCCGGCCACTCATGGCCCGCGCGTGGATCGTTCCGACCAATTCCACCAATCGTAGCACTCAACACCAGCCAAGTCGGTGAGGGGAGGTGCCTCTAATGCGCTAAGTCCTGACTCTTGACCCGTGTTTTCCGCCGCTCTATGCTCAACCAATCGGCCATTGCAACCAATTTGGCTATCGGAGGATGCGCATGCGGCTGGCGACGATCCGTACGTCCCGAGGGCTTCGCCTGCACGTGGCGGGATCCGGCGGCTATGTGGACGTGCGCCGATGCCACCGGCGATCCCGCCCACGCAGACCTCGCGCAGGTGCTGGCGGCCGGCCAACCGGCGCTCGAGGCGATCGGCGGCGTCGCCGGCCGGGCCGGTGCCGAAGTGCGGCCGGCTGACTTCGGTCCCGCGGTTCCAGAACCACCACGCATCCTCTGCCTGGGCGTCAACTACAGCGAGCACGCGATCGAGGGCGGCCGGGCGGTCCCGACCTGGCCTGAGGCGTTCGTCAGGGGCGCCGGCAGCGTGATCGGCCCGTACGACGATCTCGTTCGGCCCGCGCTCACCAGCCGGTTCGACTACGAGGGCGAACTCGGCGTGGTGATCGGCGCGGGCGGCAGGTACATCAGGGCCGCCGACGCGATGGCGGCCATCGCCGGGTTCGTGGTGCTCAACGACGCGTCGGCCCGCGAATGGCAGCGAGCGGCCACGCAGTGGACCGCGGGCAAGAACTTCGAGGGCAGCATGCCCACCGGACCTGAGCTGGTCACCGCCGACGAGGCCGACATCAGCGACGCGGCCCTGACCACCACGCTGAACGGCCAGGTGATGCAGTCCGCGCGGACCTCGCAGATGATCGTCGACGTGCCGAGCGCGATCGAGTTCTTCTCCTCATTCACAAGGCTCAGGCCCGGCGACGTCATCGCGACTGGCACGCCGGGCGGGGTCGGCTTCGCCAGGAAGCCACCGGTCTGGCTTGAGCCGGGCGACGTGATCGAGGTATCCATCGAGGGCGTCGGCACCATCCGCAATCGCGTGGTCGCCGAGGACGCCGATCTTACCGACTGGCGGTGGCGGCCGGCCGATCAGACGCCAGCCGGGTTCTGACTTAACTCGCAGACGCAGGCATCGAGGTGATCGTGAATGTCTGAATTCGATAACTATGGCCCACGCCCGACCCGCCGCCGCTGGCTGCGGTCCATTTGCGTGGCCGGCGCGGTCACGCTGACCGCGGGCCTGGCGGCGTGCGGCAGCAGCGGCTCGTCCGCTGGCTCGACCGGGCCGCTGACCTTCGCCGACGTCGCTCCGTTCAGCGGCCCTGACGCGGCACTTGGCCCGATCTACCTGGTCTCCTGTGATGGCACGACGAACGCCATCAACAAGGCGGGCGGGATACTCGGCCACAAGGTCAGCTGTACGACGGCCGACACCAGGGGCGAGCCGGCCGACGCGGTTCCGGCCGTCGGAAACCTGCTCGCTACGGCGAAGAACCTGAAGCTGGTGATTGGCTGCACATCGGACGAGGCCGCGTCGGTGGTCCCGGTGATCAACAAGGCCAAGACCGTGATGTTCTGCATGACTGGCCAGTCCGAGTTCGACCACATCAAGTACCCGTACTTCTACCGGCTCGTCCCGCCCGACCTGGCCGAGTCGTACGCGATGACCGTGATCGCGCAGCAGCAGGGTGACAAGAAGATCGCGCTGGCCTTCGGGAACGACATCGGTTCCCAGACGTTCGTCCAGCCAGCCATCGCAGCCATCGCCAAGGCGGGCCTGACGGTGGTCGCCAACGAGACCCTCGACCTGCATGCCACGACGTTCAGGACCGAGGCGGCGAAGATCGTGGCCGCTCACCCGGACGCGATCATGACCGAGGCGCTCGGCAACGCTGACCCGACGCTGTTCGCCGAGATCAAGCAGCTCAACGGCGGCAAGATGATCCCGATCATCGGAACCTCGGCGGCGATCTCGCCGGTGTTCTACGCCGCCTGCGCCAAGGCGGTAGGAGCCAGCGACTTCGCGGCGAACTTCCAAGCCGACAACCTGGTCACCGCGACAAGCGGACCTGCCTACGACGCCTTCACCAAGGCATTGCTGGCGGTCAAGGGCAAGGTCAGCGGCGCTCAGACTGGCGACTTCACCACCTATTTCACCGCCCCGGGCGCCGTGCACCTGTACGACGGCATGAACCTTGCCGCGCTGGCAATGATCGCGGCGGGCAGCACCGACGCCGCCAAATGGAAGCCGTGGATCGCCAAGATCGGCGATGGCGTTCCCGGCGCGGTCGTGGTGAATTCGTTCGCGGCAGGCGTCGCGGCGCTGAAGGCCGGCCACAAGATCCGCTACGTCGGACCTGGCGGACCCACTAGCTTCGATGCATTCCACGACTCGCCAGGCATCTTCCAGATCGACACCTACTCCGCGTCGGGCGCCGTGGTCGTGTCGGGCAACATCTCCGCCACCGAGCTGCGAGCGATCACGCCGTGATCGGTGACCGACCAGCTGGCTGGCCCGGGACCGCCGCTCGCGGTGGTCCCGGGCGGCCGGAGCCTACGGAGGTGGCTGGGCAGTGAGCCTGCTGCTCGCCTCCGTCGGATTCGGGCTGATCACGTCGGCCGTGCTCGCGATCGCGGCGGTCGGTTTCACCCTGCAGTTCGCGGTGACCGACGTGCTCAACCTGGCCTTCGCGGCGGTCATGACCGCCGGAGCCTTCACCACCTACCTGGTGAACCAGGCCGGCTACTCGGTGTGGGCCGGGCTCGTGGTGGCGATGGCGGTGGGTTCCCTGCTGTCGGTCCTGCTCAACTACTTCGTCTACTCGCCGTTCCAGCGCCGCGGCGCGGCGCCGATCACCCTGGTCATCGTGTCGCTGGGGATGGCGCTCATCATCGAGTTCGGCATCGCGGCGATCGTCGGCGGCATCGGCGTGTCCTACCAGATGAGCCAGGGACGCACGATCAGGCTCGGCGGCCTGGTGCTGACCACCGTGCAGCTCACGATCATCGGGATCAGCCTGGTGGTGATGGCAGGGGTCTACGCGCTGCTGCGTTACACCCGGCTCGGCAAGGCGATGCGAGCCACGGCCGCCAACCGGATGCTGGCCCGCAGCTGCGGGATCAGGACCGGGCGGGTGATCGCCACGACGTGGGCGGTGACCGGTGCGCTGTGCGGGCTGGCCGGAACCGTCTTCGCCATCGATGTCGGCAGCTTCGATTCCACCAGCACTGACATCTTCCTGATCCTGATCCTGGCCGCCGTCTTTCTCGGCGGCCCAGGTAACGCCTATGCCGCCATGCTCGGCGCGCTGGTGATCGGCCTGGTCACCGAGATCAGCGCCGCCTATATCCAGGCTGACTACAAGTACGTGATCGCCCTCGTGATCCTGCTCGCCATGCTCGCCGTGCGTCCATCGGGCCTGCTCGGCGCCAGAACCTGAGAGCAGGAGGTGGCTCGCTGGTGTATTACCTGATCATCCTGCTCGTATACGCGGCGGTCGACGCGATCGCCTGCCTGGGGCTCAGCCAGCAGTTCGGCATCGCCGGCGTCACGAACTTCGGATTCATCATCTTCCAGGCTGCCGGAGCGTACGTCGCCGCGGTCCTCGCGCTGCCCCCCGACACGGCCAACGGCGGGTTCCAGACCTATATCGGCGGCTTCAGCCTCCCGTTCCCGTTGCCCTGGATCGGCGCGGCGGCCGCTGGCGCCTTGCTCGCCCTGCCATTCACGTTTCTGGTCGGCAGGCGCCTGCGTGGCGACTTCGCGGCAGTCGGCCTGCTGGTGACCGCCGTCCTGCTGAACTTGCTCGTGATGAACTACCGCCCGCTCTTCAACGGGGACGCCGGGGTGGCGGTAGTCCCCGCGCCGCTCACTGGGGGCATGTTTGTCGGTACGTCAAACAGCTACCAGTGGATCTTCGCGGCCAGCGGGATAGCGGCCGCCGCGGTTGTCTACTGGTTCGTGCAGGCGGATCACCGAGTCGCCGTACGGGCGGACGCTGCGCGCCATGCGCGACAACGACAAAGTCGCCGACTCGCTGGGCAAGAACCTGGTCGTGCTGCGCACCGGAGCGCTGGTCACCGGCGGCGCGATCGCCGGCCTGTCGGGCGCCATCCTGGTGAGCTTCATCGGCGTCTGGTCACCGAGCGTATGGAGCTACGCCGAGACCATCGTCCTGTTCACCGCGGTGATCATCGGCGGAGCCGGCAACCACGCAGGCGCGGTGCTCGGCGCGCTGCTCGTGCCAGTCGGGTTCGAGGAGATCACCAGGTTCATCTCGAACACCAACCAGAACTTGCCGCCGAATCTGCTGCCGTCACTGCAGTGGGTCGCGATCGGCCTGCTGATCACGGTCTTTCTCTGGGTCCGCCCGCAGGGCGTGCTGCCAGAGCGCAAGCGCGCGATCGCCCTGCCCGATACCGGGCCGGCCAGGCCGGCCTTCGCCGCGATCAGGCATGCGCGCGCCCATGCCGACCTGGCCGCCGGGGTGGCCGCCGGCGCGGCCGACGGGCCGGCGACGTCGCGGCGAACGTCGGCCCGGGCGCCCAGGCTCGGCCCCATTCCGGTGGCACGCAACTGCTGGCGACGGCGGTCAGCAAGCAGTTCGGCGGCGTGCGCGCCGTGGCCGAGGTGTCGCTCGCGGTCGAGGCGGGCACGCTGACCGGCCTGATCGGGCCGAACGGGGCCGGGAAGTCGACCCTGCTGTCGCTGCTGGCCGGCACCGAGAAGGTCAGCTCAGGCCGGATCTGCTACGCCGGCACGGACATCACGGCCATGCCGGCCTACCGCCGAGCCCGGGCGGGCCTGGTCAGGACCTTTCAGCTGGCGAGCGAGTTCAGGCGGCTCACCGTGCTCGAGAATCTGCTGTCGGCTGCGCCGGGGAACCGCGGCGACTCCTTCATCGGCGCGGCGGCAGGAAGGCGGTACTGGCGCGGTGACGAGGCACGGGCAATCGCCAGAGCCCAGGAGCTGATCGAGGATTTCGGCCTGACCAGGCACGCGAACGACTACGCGGGCGACCTGTCCGGCGGGCAGCGCAGGCTGGTCGAGATCATGCGGGCCCTGATGACCGAGCCCGACATGCTGCTGCTCGATGAGCCGATGGCGGGCGTCCATCCGGAACTTGCCAACAGGATCGGCCACGCGCTGCTTGGCCTGTGCCGGGACGGCATGACGATCCTGATGGTGGAGCACGAGCTCGCCATCATGGACGAGTTCTGCGATCCGGTCATCGTGATGGCCGAAGGCTCGATCCTGGCCCAGGGCACGATGGCCGAACTGCGCGGCCGCAGCGATGTGGTGGAGGCCTACCTTGTCGGGTGAGGATCGCGCCGGCCTGCTGGCCGAGGGCATCACGGCCGGGTACGGCGGCGATCCCGTGATCAGGGACGTCAGCGTGCGGGCGGACCCGGGCACCGTGGTCTCGGTCGTCGGGCCGAACGGCTCGGGCAAGAGCACGCTGCTCAAGGCGCTGACCGGCGTGCTGGCGGCGTCAGCGGGCCGGGTGCTGGTCCAGGGTCGCGACGTGACCAGCCTGCCGCCCGAGGAGATGGCCAGGGCAGGAGTCGGGTACGTCCCTCAGGTCGACGACATCTTCGGGCCGCTCACGGTCACCGAGAACCTCGAGATGGGCGGCTACCTCCTGCATCGCCGCGAGCTCCCGGCCAGGATCGAGCACGTGCTGACGGTATTCCCCAGGCTCGGGACGATGCTGAGCCGCCCGGCAGGAAAGCTCAGCGGGGGAGAGCGCAAGATGCTCGCCATGGCCAGGGTGCTGATGCTGCGGCCGGCCGTCTTCCTGCTCGATGAGCCCACCGCGAACCTCGCCCCCGCGATCGCGCACGCACTCCTGAACGAGCACGTGCGGCAGCTCGCCGAGCAGGGCGCCGCGGTGCTCATCGTCGAGCAGCGCGCGAGGGCGGTGCTGGCCATCTCGGATCTCACCTACGTCATGGGCGGCGGAGAGCTGCGGATGCAGGGAACGCCCGCCGAATTGGGCACCAGCCAGGATTTCGTCGCGTCCTTCCTCGGCGGACACCGGCCAGGACAGTAGCCAGGGCGGGTACCAGCCGACCCGAGCTAGCTGGCCGGGACGAACACGCTCAGCGCGGCGGGCAGCACCCTGATCCGCAGCGGCGTGCCCGCCGCCAGCGGCGCTGCGCAGGCCAGCGGCTCGCCGTCGGCAGCCGCGGGTAGGTCCCTGCTCATCGTCAGCGTCACGTCCGCCCCCCGGTGGAGCGTGATCTGCGGCAGGCTCACGTGGCTGCCATCCTTGATCTTCATCAGCGCCTTGACGAAGGTGAGCTTGGCCGCATCCCGCATGAGCACCAGGTCGAGCACTCCGTCGTCGATCACCGCGGGCGGCGCGACCTGCATCCCGGCGCCGAAATATGGCGAGTTCGCGACCACCACGGCATAGCCGTCGAATACCAGAGGTTGCTCGCCGACGATGCCGACCGTGAAGGTAACCGGGCGCCAGCGGGCCAGGGCGCGCAGCGCCGCCACCGGGTACACCAGCGACCCGCCGAGCAGCCTGGTCGCGTTGGCGATCTCGCCGGCGATCGCGGGAAGGCCGGCGTAGACGCTGCCTGCCACGATCAGCTCCGGCTGGCCGGGAACGCCGACCGCGATCAGGTCAACCTGCCTGACCTGGCCGCCGGCGAGTACCCGTGCAGCGGCAGCGGGATCGGCCGGAATGCCGAGCACGCCCGCGAGGTCGTTGCCGCGGCCGGCCGGGATGAGCCCGTAACTGGCCCCGGCCGCCGCTGCCGCGCCGGCCAGCGCGCCGGCCATGCCGTCACCGCCGACCGCGACGACCACTTCTCCGCGGCCGGCTGCCTCGGCCGCGAGTTCCCTGGCGTGCCCCAGGCTGGTCGACTCGACCACGCGGTGCTCGGCACTCGCCACGCTCAGCGCGGACGTGGCAGGCGACAGCAGCTCGCGAGCCCGGCCATTGCCCGCCGCGGGGTTGACAATCAGACACAGCGGACGCAGCACGCAAACCTCCTCGTTGCCAGGAATGCAAAGGTTACCGCCGTGGCGGCGTACCATCTGGTGCTATGGCTGCGCAGCGCGAGCAAGCTGGTGATCGGGCCGACGACGCGCACGATCACGAGGCGCGATTCCTGCACGTCCAGACCACGACCGATTCGCGCGCTGAGGCGATGGAACTGGGCTACGACGCCGTCCAGGCCAGGCTTGCGGCCTGCGCTCAGGTGGCCGGCCCGGTAGCGAGCACCTTCTGGTGGGAGGACGGCATCGAGCGGGCCGAAGAGTGGATGCTGATGCTGAAACTGCCCGCCGACAGGTATCCCGCGCTGGCCGAGTTCCTGCTCGAGCGGCACAGCTACGACGAGCCGGAGATCATCGCCACGCCGATCATCGCCGGATCCGCCGGCTACCTGGACTGGATCGACGAGGAAACCAGGCCGCGCTAGCCGGCCAGAACCGCCGGGGAGGCATCATGACCTCGGAGCGATCTGTTGCCGACGGGCTGTTCGGCCCTGGCTCGGTAACCTGGCGCATTCTCGGCGAGCCTGTCTTGTGGGTCGGGGGGCTGCGTGCCATGTACCTGCAGGCCCTGCATCCCCGCACGATCCGCGCGACCTGGCAGAACACCGCCTTCGCGCGGCCCGGCGAGGCCTGGGGCCGGTTCGGCCGGACGGTCGAATTCGTCCGGGTCAGGACCTACGGCACGACCGCCGAGGTCGCGCGGGCCTGCCGCCGGGTCCAGAAGGTGCACGCGTCGCTAACCGGCACCGACGCCGACGGCAGCGTCATCCGGCTGGACGAGCCCGAGTTGCTGCTCTGGGTGCACTGCGGTGAAATCGCCTCCTACGCCGACGTGGCCAGGCGGTCAGGCATCCGGCTGTCCGAAGGCGACCTCGACCGGTTCGTAGCCGAGCAGCGGCGCAGCGCGGCCGTGGTCGGGCTCGACCCGGCGGGCGTGCCAGGCAGCATGGCCGAACTCGCGGCGTATTACGAGCGGATGCGTCCGTCGTTGCGTGCGTGCCACGAGGCCAGGCAAGCGCTGGCCAGGTCGTTCCGGCCGGACATCCCCTGGCCGTTCACGGGCCTGAAACTCGTCGTCCCGCCGCTCAATGTGCTGGCATTCGCCAGCTTGCCGCGCTGGGCAAGGCGGATGTACGGTGCCCCGGGCATCCCGGTCACCGACCTGAGCACCACGATGACGCTCAGGACCTTGCACCAGGCAACGACGCTCATCCCGCGCCAGCTGCTCGGAATGCCGCCCGCCACCATGCCGCCCGCCACCGCTGCCTGACGCTCTCATCGCGTGCGCAGGGAACCTCCGCGATGGCAGTGAAGTTGATCTGGCATGCTGGGCGCCTCGATCACGCTGACCGCGTGCTGGTGCCCCCGAGTGCTACCGACAGGACGTGATGGCCGATGCGCATAGCCGGCGAAACGGTGGGGCGGCGCGGGCTGACCCTGCTGGCGGTGTCCGCCGTGGCGGGAGTCGTACTCGGCGCGCACGGCTGGTCCGGACGGCACAACGGGCTGCCACCGCCACTGGCCGGCCTGCACGCGTCGCCGACCGCTTCGCCAACGGCGTCGGCTTCACCTGCGAGCACCACGACCGCACCGGCGTCGGCCGCATCATCATCGCCGCCGACTCAGGGTCCGGTCGCGGCAAGCCCGTCACCCGCCGCCACATCCGCCGCTCCCACTCCCGGGCCGAAGCTCAACTCGCAGCCGTACGCCTCCTACGCCTTCCAGGTATGGCCGGGACCGGTCAGCGCGGCCGGCAAGGCGGCCGAGACCGGCCTGGTGATCAGCGTCCGCCGGCAAGGATCAGGAATCGTCGTCACCGCCGGAGTGGCGGGTCAGCCGGCGCCGCCGCCGCGGTTCTACCCGGGAGGAACGAAGGTCTACGTGATCGAGGCGAGCATGGGCGACGATTCAGGAAACAGCGACTTCAACCTCGGTGACGACGGGCTCGCGGTCACCAACGCGCAGGGAAGGATCCTGCAATGAGCATCAAGGCGGAGGCCAGCACCGAACCGGCAGGGGAGCAGACCAGGAGCGGTGACCTGGCGGACCGGGCGGGGGGTCTCGCCGCGGAGTGGGCGCCCTCCGTGGCCAGGGTCCTGCTCGGCCTGGTCCTGGCCTGGTTCGGCTATCACGAACTCGTCGCCCCCGGGCTGTGGACCGGCTACGTGCCCGGCGTCGCGGCGGCCTCCTCGTTCGCCGACCTGCTGGTGCTGGCGCACGGCTGGCTCCTGCTGATGCTTGCAGTGATGATCATCGCCGGTGTGGCCTTGCGCCTGGCGGCCGCGGTCGCGGCGGCAGCGCTGCTGCAGATCGTCATCACGCTGTCAGTGACCGGCGGGCTGACCGACCTCACGCTGCGGGACGTCGGCGTGCTGGGCCTGGCCATCTGCCTGACCGGCGGTTCGCGGCAGCGGGCGGTACTGACGGGATAGCGTGGCGGACCGGCTAGCGGGGCGGGCCGGCGATAGCCTGGCTGACCGGATAGCTTGGCTCGGAACCCCTGGCCGGCCGGAACCCGCCACGCCCGTGCGCCGTCCAATCGCCATGATGAACATGCGCCGGGCCGCGGCGTACGCCACGATCACCATCTCGGCCGTCGCAGCAGCCGGATGCGGCAGCGCTCACTCAGCCCAGCCGCGCCGGCCGCGTGCCGCGCAGCTCACCGCGAGCCAGGTTGGGTTGCTGCGCAGCTATGGCAGCGGTGACACCGCCTTCGGCCTGAACGTGCTGTCGGCCCTGTGCGGCGGCCAGCCGGGAAACAATCTCGTGATCTCCCCGGTGAGCCTGGCCACCGGCCTGTCAATGGCGTACCTCGGCGCCCGTGGCAAGACTGCGGCCGACATCGCGCGGGTGCTGCACCTGCCCGCTGGGCAGCAGAACCAGGTAGCAGGTTTGCGAGCGAGGTGGGCACTGCTGCGCTCGGTCGACCGGCCAGGCGTGGAGTTCGCGGCGAGCAACCGGATCTGGGCCGACCCGTCGCTGCGAACCAACCCCGGTTACATCGCCGCGCTCAGGTCCGCGTATCAGGCCGGCCTGGCGCGCGTCCCGCTGCTCTCCGATCCGCAGCGCGCCAGGCGGCGCATCAACTCGGCGATCGCGCGCGAGACCCGCGGGCACATCCCGCGCCTGCTTCCGCCTGGCTCGCTCGGGCAGATCGGCTGGGTGCTGACCGATGCGCTGTACCTCAACGCGCGGTGGCAGCACCCGTTCGACCATGCGCTGACGGCCCGCGGGTCGTTCGCCGCGCCTACCGGAGCGGCGAGCGCGGACTACCTGAATGGCGGTCCCTTTACGACGGCGACGGTGCGCGGGTGGACGGCGGTGACGCTGCCCTACCGCGGCGGGCGGCTGTCCATGGTCGCGGTCCTGCCGCCACCTGACCGTGCGGCCGGCTGCCCGATCCCGACGGCCGGTGCCATCGGCGCGATCGCGGCGCGCCTGGCCACGAGCAAGACCATGACGGACATCGCGCTGCCGAAGGTCAGGCTGTCGTCGAGTGAATCGCTCAACCTCGTGCTCAGCTCGCTGGGCATGGGGCTCGCCTTTTCCGATCGCGCCGATTTCGCCCGGCTCTCGCCACAGGCCTGTTGCATCGGATTCGTCCAGCACGCCGCGACGCTCGCGGTAGCCGAGAAAGGCACGATCGCGAGCGCGGCGACCGCGGTGGGCGTTGTCGCGACCGCCGGGCATATCACGCTCACGTTCAACCGGCCCTACCTGCTGATCCTGCGCGACGCGATGACTGGCGAGCCGTTGATGCTGGCCTGGGTCGCCAATCCAGGGAGCCGTTAGCGAGGCGGCACGTTCCACGCGGCGATGACGGGCTCGCCGTGCTCGGTGCCCAGCGTCGATAGCGTCCCGGTGTCGAGCTGGAACAGCCGCCCGCTCGCGGGGTCCAGACCGAGCCAGCGAGCGGTGAGTATGCGGAGCAGGTGACCGTGCGCGACGAGCGCGACGTCGCCGCCGGCCAGCAGCGGACGCACCATGGCCAGCGCGGCATCCGCCCGGCTCGCTACTTCGCCGATCGTCTCGCCCGGGTGTTCGGCGTCCCCGGCGATCACGCCATCGCGCCACAACGTCCAGCCTGGCCGTTGCTGCCTGATCTCGGCCGTCGTCCTGCCCTCGTAGCCGCCGTAGTCCCACTCCGCGAGGTCCGGATCGATCCGAGCACCGGCCAGGCCCGCGATCTCGGCGGTCCGCACCGCACGCCGCGCCGGGCTGGTGAACACGGCGACAATCGGCCTGGCGGCAAGTTGCCCGGCTAGTGCGGCGGCCGCCGTCTCGCCGGCCGCGGTCAGCGGGATGTCGGTGCGGCCGGTGTGCTTGTGATCACGGCTCCACTCCGTCTCGCCATGCCTGACCAGGAGGAGCCCGCCCATGACCGGAGCCTTTCTCGAAGGTACTGCGAGGTGACATTGGTCACATCCGGCCCCGGGCTGCCCCGCGGTTCGCCGGATCGGGTGACCGGTGTTTCCCGAGGTAAGAACGGTATCGCGGTTAAGTCATGGTTCTTGCTTCGCGGCCCGATTAGCCGGATCGCGCGGGTAGTGTCCAGGGAACTTCGCGGGGCGCCGCTTCGCTGATCGGGAAAGCCAAGTCCCCCGGAAGGTCCTGCGATGCAGTTGAGCACTCCGCCCGCCATTGATGTCACCGAGCCGGAGTACTCAGCCAAGGAGCGACCAATCGGCCAGGCGGCGATGCCCGCCAGGCCCGGGTCCGGCGCGGACGGGTCACGTCGCCGGCCCCTGACCGAGCGGATCGCGTGCTGGAGTGCCAGGCATGCCGTGCTCGCCCTGGCCGGCTGGCTCCTGATGGTCGGCGGCGCCCTGCTGGCCGGTCATCTCTACGGCACCCAGAGCCACCCGCAATACGACCCTGGTCCCTCGGGCGTGGCGGAGCGGATGCTCGACCGGATGCACGTGGTCACACCTCCGTCGGAGAGCGTGCTGATCCAGGCCCGGATACCGGGACCCGGTCACACCTACGGCGCCGACCCGGCGATGCGGCAGGCAACCCGCGACGTGGTGGCAGCGCTGCGATCGCTGCCAGGGACAGCGGCGCGCGTCCGCTCGCCACTCGGCCAGGGCGGCCGTCAGATGATCGCGCCGCACGGCGCCGGCGCGCTCATCACGTTCCAGGTCGCAGGGCCGAACGGAAATACCGACGCGAGCGTCGCGCGCGCCATGCACGTGGTGGCGGAGGTTCAGGCCAGGTATCCGGACCTCGTCGTCGCGGAGGCGGGCGGCGCGAGCATCGACCGGGCCGCCAACGCCATGATCAGCCAGGACTTCCGCAAGGCCGAGCTGACCTCGATCCCGATCACGCTGCTGCTGCTGCTCATCGTCTTCGGCGCGCTCATCGCGGCCGGGATCCCGGTCCTACTGGCCGGAACCGCCGTGATGACGACGGTGTCGCTGCTGGCGATCCCGAGCCGCTGGCTTCCGATCGGCCAGGGCACCTCGGAGGTCGTGCTGATCATCGGGATGGCGGTCGGCGTCGACTACACGCTGTTCTACCTGCGCCGGGAGCGCGAAGAGCGGGCCGCAGGGGCTTCGTTCCACGCCGCGCTGCGGACGGCAGCCGCGACATCGGGACGCGCGATCGTGGTGTCCGGC
Organism: uncultured Actinomycetota bacterium; assembly: GCA_963720595.1. GTDB lineage: Bacteria > Actinomycetota > Actinomycetes > Streptosporangiales > Streptosporangiaceae > Chersky-822. The sequence continues at coordinate 105,180 of CAVRFY010000005.1, forward strand.
CTGACCGTCATGATCTCCCTGGCCGGGCTGCTGTTCACCGGGATTGACATGTTCACCGGCTTCGCCATCGGCACGATCGGCGTGGTCGGGGTCGCGGTGGCGGGCTCGCTGACGGCCCTGCCTGCCCTGCTCGCGCTGCTCGGGCCGTGGGCGGACCGGGGCAGGCTCCCGTTCCTCGGCAAGGCGCGGACCAGGGCGGACCAATCCAGGCTGTGGTCCGCGCTGGTCGGCAAGGTGGTACGCAAGCCGCTGGCGTGGGGCGCCATCGCCGTCGCCGCGCTCGGCGTGCTCGCCATTCCGGCGCTCGGCATGCGGATCGGAAGCCCGGCGATCAACCTGCCTGCTAGCCTTCCGGTGGTCAGGACGCTGACGATGATCCAGCATGATTTTCCCGGCGGCCCGGCTCCTGCCCAGGTGGTCGCCTCGGGGCCGGGCGTGCGCAGCAAGGCAATGGCCGATGCGCTATCGAAGCTGCGGTCAATCGCCGCGCGCCCTGGCGGCGCGATCAGCGGGCCGGTGAGCGCGGCGCCGGTCGGCGCCGGCCGCGGTGTGCTGATAACCGTGCCGTTGGCCGGGGCCGGCAAGGATGCCCGCTCGTTCAGCGCGCTGCGGACGCTCCGCGGCCAGATCCTGCCCGCCACGCTGGGGAAGGTCAGCGGCGTGCGGTACGCGGTCACCGGCGACACGGCCAACAGCCATGACTACCGCTCCGCGCTGCGCTCCGCAGCGCCGCTGGTCTTCGGCCTCGTCGCCGCGCTGGCGTTCGTGCTGCTGCTCATCGCGTTCAGGTCGCTGGCGATTCCGCTGGTGTCCATCGGCCTGAACCTGCTATCGGTGGGGGCCGCCTACGGCCTGATCACGCTCATCTTCCAGCAGGGCCACCTGGAGTCCCTGTTGGGATTCACCTCGTTCGGCGGCGTCATGGACTGGGTGCCGCTGTTCATGTTCGTATTCCTGTTCGGGCTGAGCATGGACTACCACGTCTTCATTCTCAGCCGGATCGCCGAACTGCGCTCGGGCGGCGCGTCCACTCGCGATGCCGTGGTCGGCGGGATATCCCGCGGCGCCGGCGTGGTGACGAGCGCCGCCGTGATCATGGTCGCCGTGTTCTCGATCTTCGCCTCGCTATCGACGATCGACCTGAAGATGATCGGCGTGGGGCTGGCCTTCGCCGTGCTCGTCGACGCGACCGTGGTGCGCGGGATCTGCGTGCCGGCCGCGCTCGCACTCCTCGGGGAGCGCAGCTGGTACCTGCCCAGGTGGCTCGGCTGGCTACCCCGCGGCCTGCTGTCCGGGCACTAGCCCGCCAGCCGCCGCGGGATCACGCGGCGGCGAGGTCGTGCAGCGCCCTGGCCGTGGCCAGGGAGGTCTCCAGCGCGAGCAGACGCGGCTCTTCACGGCCGAGCAGCACCGCATCGATGTGCCGGAGCGCCGCGGTGAAGGACGGCTCGGTGCCCGGCGCGGACCACGCGGAGGGTTCGCCGTCATCGCGATACAGCGTGACGTGGTCGCCTGGTCCAGGGTGGAACGGGTTGCTGACGTGGAGCTGCCCGGCCGTGCCGAGCAGCCGCGAGAATGTGTCGAAGCCGCGGCGCATCCCGCAGGACAGCAGCAGCCGCCTGCCGTCACCGTACCCCAGCGTGCCCCAGGTCTCGATGTCGACACCCTGGCCGCCTAGCTCGCGGGCGGCCTGCGCGCTGGCGTGCTCGCCGAAGAACGCCTGGGCCAGCCTGACCGGGTAACAGCCGACGTCGCGCAGCGCACCGCCCTGCAGACCGGCTGACATCCTGATGTTGTCCGGGCGGCTGACCCTGAAGTGGAAATCCGACTGGATCTCCCGCAGCTCGCCGATCGCGCCATCGTCGACCAGCGACTTGATCCGCGTCATCTGCTCGCCGAACGGGAAGACGAATGCCTCCCACAGCAAGGTGCCGGTCCGGCGCGCGGCCGACAGCACCCGCTCAGTGTCGGTCAGGACGCCGCTGAGCGGCTTCTCGCACAAGACGGGCCGTCCGGCTTCCAGCGCGCGGATCGTCCACTCCGCATGCAGCGAGTTCGGCAGCGCGATATAGAGCGCGTCGACGGCAGGGTCTTCTATCAGGGCCTGGTATCCCTGCACCGCCCGGCCGACTCCGTGCGCGCTGGCGTAGTGCTCCGCCCGGCCTAGCTCCCTGCCCGCTACCGCCGCGGCCACCCCGCCGGCCGCGCGCAGCGCGGGCAGGAATGCCGCGCGGGCGATGTTCGCGGTGCCGACGATGCCCCAGCGAACCTGACCGGCCGCGGTCATCTGTGCACCGGCTCGAGCGGCAGGCTGACCCAGCGCCGCTCGTGGTGCGAGATCTCCACCGCGTTGACGACCTCCTGCACCCACAGCCCGTCGGCGAAGTTGCCCTCGTTGCCCTCGATCTCGCCGAGCACCTCGCTCGCAAAGTTCGCGGTGAGGTTGGCGTAGTACAGGGTGCGCCACGACTCGCGCGGGCTGCCGCCGGGCGGATAGTAGCTCTGCGGCACCGCTACCTCCTTGAACTCGACGTCGTCCGGCCGGGCCAGCTTCAGGGTCTCGCAAACGCCGAACTCCTCGACCAGCCTGGCGATGGCGGCGCCTTCCGAGCCATACACCCTGACCTCGATGCCCGGATAATTTCCGACGGTCACGAAGCTGCTCTGCACCGAGCAGATCGCGCCGCTCGCGAATTCGCCCAGGAAGATGTCACCGTCGTCGATGTTGACCCTGGCCATGGCGCCGGTGTCGGCCAGCATCCGCTCGGGGACGAAATTCCGCATCACGCCGACCACCGAGGTGAGGTCGGAGCCCATAAACCAGTGCCCGATGTCGATGACCGGCGCGCCGTATCCCTCCAGCGAGGCGACCTGGAGCGGCCCGTCGCCCGCACGCTCGCTGCTGCGCAGCGGCGTCGCCGGGTCGAGCCACTGCGAGTTCTGCTCGTAGGCGTTGTAGATGAACGGCGTGCCCAGGCTGCCGCTGTCGATCAGGTGCTTGACGTACCGCACCGCGGGGCTGTACCGGAACGTGAAGCCGACCTTCGTCTTGAGCCCCCTGACCGCCGCCAGGTCGGCCGCCCGCCGCACGTCGCGGAAGTCGTGCGCCACCGGCTTCTCGCTCAGCACGTGCTTGCCCGCCTCGATCGCGGCCAGGTTGATCTCGAAGTGCTCGGAGTCCCTGGTCACCACGTCGATGATGTCGATGTCATCGCGGCGCAGCAGTTCGCGGTAGTCCGCGGTGGCCACCGTCGCGCCGAACTCAGCCGCGGCCGCCGTGGCCCGGCCGAGCTCGCGGTCGCAGACCGCCACGAGATCGCACCTGGCGTCCCGGACCCAGCCGGGCAGGTGCGCCCAATTCGCCCACCGGCCCGCTCCGATGACGCCTACGCCGAGCCGCTTGCCTGCCATACCGTGGCCCTCCCGACCTCTTGGTGCCGCCAGCAGCGGGCCCGGTGACCCGGGTCGCCGGTCTCGACCAGCTCGGTCGTCCAGTCGGTGCACTCAGGTAGCGCCAGCGGGCACCTGGGCACGAAACGGCAGCCGACCGGAACGTCGATGAGGCTCGGCGGCGCTCCGGGAATGCTGTGCAGCGGGCCGCGGTGATCACGCTGCGGGAGCGCCTCAAGCAGCGCCTTGGTGTACGGATGTGATGGCGAGGTGATGATCGTCGCGGTATCGCCCTCCTCGACAACCTGGCCGCCATACATCACGATCACCCGGTCGCACACCTCGGTGATCACCGCGAGGTCGTGGCTGACCAGGATCATGCTCATGCCGGTGTCGCGCTGCAGTTCGAGCAGCAGGCTGAGGATCTGGTCCTGGATGATCACATCGAGCGACGTGGTCGGCTCGTCGGCGAGCAGCAGCCGCGGCGAGGACGCGAGCGCGATCGCGATCAGCGCACGCTGCAGCATCCCGCCGCTGAACTGGAACGGATAGTCGCGCATCCGCCGCGCGGGCGCCGGTATCCCCACCCTGGTCAGCAGCTCGACCGCGCGCTCGCGGGCCTGATCGCGGTGCAGGCTGGCGTGCGCGGTGACCGCCTCGGTGAGCTGGTCTCCGATGCTGCGCACCGGGTTGAGCGCGGTCATCGGGTCCTGGAAGATCATCGCAAGCTGGGTGCCCCGCAGCCGCTGCAACTCACGCTGGGAAAGATCGAGGATGCTGCCTTCGCCCCTGGGGTGGTAGACCACCTGACCGCTGCTGTAGGCGGTACGCGGCGGCATCAGCCCCATGATCGTGCGGCAGGTGACCGTCTTGCCGCAGCCGCTCTCGCCGACGATGCCGAGCACCTCGGCCTCGCCCACCGTGAACGAGACCCCGTCGACGGCCCGCACCACGCCCTGCGCGGTAGCTAGGTAGGTGTGCAGGTCCCGCACCGTCAGCAGTGCTTGCCCGCTCGGCACCGCCGGCAACTCCACCTCGCTCACCTGTCGCCTGGCCTAAGCACGTCCGCCAGGCCGTCGCCGATCAGGCTGAACGCGACGCCGACGAAGACGATCGCCAGGCCCGGCAGGGTGGCGAGCCACCACGACGACAGGATGTAGTTCTGGCCGTCGGAGATCATCGTTCCCCACTCGGGCGTCGGCGGCTGCGCACCCAGCCCCAGGAAGCCGAGCGAGGCCGCCAGGATGATGTTGCCGATCGCATCGACCATCGAGAAGATGATCACGGCCGAGGCCGTGTTCGGCAGGATGTGCCGCAGCATGACCCGGACCCGGCCGTACCCGAGCGTGCGGGCCGCGAGCACGTACTGCTGTTTCTTCGCGACCACCGTCTGAGCCCGCATAATCCGCGCATAGCTGACCCAACTGGTGATCCAGATCGCGACGAACATGTTGAAGATGCTCGGGCCGAGCATCGCGATGATCGCGATGATCAGGACCAGGAACGGGAACGCGAAGAACAGGTCGACGATGCGCATAAGCAGGCTGTCGACCCAGCCACCGAAGTAACCCGCGATCAGGCCCACGATGGTGCCGAATACCAGCGTCACGCTGGTCGCGCCGAACGCGATGGCCAGGTCGATCCGGCCGCCGTACAAAATCCTCGCCCAGATGTCGCGGCCATACTGGTCGGTTCCCATCAGGTGCCCGCCGGTGAGCGGCGGCGCGAGCGGGTGCAGCACGTCGATCGCGGTCGGGGACTTGGCGACGATCAGCGGCGCGCCGACGATCGCGACGATCGCGATGCCGAGCATGACCAGGCCGGTGATCAGGACCAGCCTGCGGCGGCTGGTACTGCGGCTGCGCCGCGCACCGCGCTCGGCTGCCCGCAGCAGTACCTGGGACGGGTGCGTTGCCCACGCCTGGCTTGCCTCGCTCATTCGCCGATCTCCTGCCCGACGCGCGGATCGAGGGCGGCCTGGGTCACATCGGTCAGCAGGTTGATCAGCACGATCAGCACGGCAAAGAGCAGCGTGACGCCCTGGACCACCGGATAGTCGCGGTTGGAGACGGAGTTGACCAGCAATGAGCCGAGGCCCGGCAGCGAGAAGACGTTCTCGACCAGCACGGTGCCGCTGATCAGGTACGCCAGGTTCACCCCGAACACGGCGACCACCGCGAGCACGGCGTTCCTGAACACGTGCCGCCGCAGTACCCGCGCACGGGAGATGCCCTTCATCCGCGCGGTATCGACGAACTCGGCCTGCAACGTCGCGATCGTGGCCGCGCGCAGGCTGCGGATCAGGACCGTGGAGAAGCCGACCGCGATCGTGAGCGCGGGCAGGAACAAGTAATACAGGTGCCCGGTGAAGCCGCGGCCGAAGCCGCTGATCGGGAAGACGTTGAGGTGCACGCTGAACGCGAGCAGCAAGATGATGCCGAGCCAGAACGCCGGCATCGCGAAACTGACCGTGAAGAACACCCTGGTTGCCTGGTCGACGACGCCGCCCCTGCGCAGTCCGGAGATAAAACCGAGCGGGAGCGAGATCGCGGCCGCCAGCGCGGCGCTGTAGAGCACCAGGAAGATCGTCGGCGCCATGTGCTGCACGATCACGGTCGTGGCTGACTCGCTGTAGAAGAACGAAAAGCCGAGATTGCCGCGGAATAGCCGGCCCATGAATAGGGCGTACTGCGTCCAGATGGGCTTGTTCAGGCCCAGCGCGAAGTCGATCGCCTCGGCGCGCTTGTGCGTGTAGCTGGTGCCGAGGATCGCGAGCGCGGGGTCACCAGGAATCAGCCGCAGCAGGAAGAAGGTGACCAGCGTGATGCCGAACCCGATAATTACCAGGTGCACGAGCCGCCGGGGGAGGGTGCCGAAGCGGCTCAACGCTCACCTCCTTGGTTGTGCTGGCGGCCTGACCGGAACGGCGGGGGCCTGGCCTGCCGGCCGGGCCCCCGCCGCTGTGCGCTAGTGCTGGCCGACCGTGAGGGTCTCCAGCGACAGGTCATAGGCACCGAGCGGGCTAGCGTGGAAGCCCTTGACCCAGTCGCCAACGCCGTACCGGTACGGACTGTAGTCGGTGACGATAAACGGCGACTGGGTGTAGATGATCTGCTGGATCTGGCTGTACATGGCCTGGCGCTTCGCGCTGTCCAGTTCGCTCCTGGCCTTATTCACCAGGCTGGTCGCCAGCGAACTGCACCAGTAGCTGTTGAACGCGTTCGCGCCGCCCTTGCAGTCAGCGCCGAATGTGGCGACCTCGTCGGGGTCGATGATGTCGTTGGTCCAGTAGCGCTCGCCCATTTGCGAGTGCCCGCCGTCCTCCTTCGAGTAGGCGGTCAGCAGCTCGTAGGACTGGATCGCGACGGTGATCCCGACCTTGGCGAGCTCGGACTTGACGACCACGGCCTCAGCCTGCCCGGCCACGTCACCGCTGACGGTGATCAGGAACGTCTTGAAGCCATGCGGGTAACCCGCCGCCGCGAGCAGTTTCTTGGCCTTCGCCGGATCGTAGGGGTAGGGCGTGATCGAGGAGTCGAAGAACTGCATCTTGTACGGCATGAACGAAGCGCCGGGAATGGCGTCACCCTGGTAGGCCAGCTTGACCAGCGCGCCGCGGTCGATCGCGTAGTTGAGCGCCTGCCGGACGGCGAGCTTCTTGAATGGCGGGAAGTGCTCGTCGAGCTGGATGAAGTCGACCCTGGTGGACGGGAACAGGTTCACGTGCAGCCCGGGGGTCTTGTCGATCTGGCTGGTGAGGTTGCCAGGCGGGTTCTCGATGACGTCGGCCTTCTTGCTCTCGAGCATGAGCACGCGGGTGTTGTCGTCGGGCACGATCAGGATCTTGACCTTGCTGATCTTCGGCATGGTGCCGTAGAAGTGCGGGTTGCGCGCCAGGTCGATCTCGCTGTCCGGCTTGTAGGACGTCACGTAGAACGGGCCGCTGCCGACCGGGTGCTGGAAGAACGCCTTGCCCTGGGCCTGGACCTCCTTCTTCGGCACGATCGAGTACGCGTACATCGCCAGGTCGGCCAGGAGCGGCGCATGCTTTTGCGACAGGCTGACGACGACCGTATGCGGGTCGGGCGCGGTGATCGTCTTGACCGGAGTGAGCAGGAACCCCCAGCCGCCCTTGAACGCCCGCGACCTGTCGATCGAGAACACGACGTCGCTCGCCGTCAGGGGGGAGCCGTCGGAGAATTGTGCATTGCGCAGGTGGAAGGTGTAGGTCAGCCCGTCGCTGCTGACGTTCCACGACTTCGCGAGGTCCGGCAGCAACTTGGTGCCGTCGGCGTTCGGCTGGAGCAGCCTGCTGTACAGGTTCTGGTCCATCCAGATCGACTCGTTCACCGAGTTCGCCTCGGGATCCAGCGTGTCGACCCGGACCGCGTTGGCGATCACCAGGGTGCTGCTGCCCGCGGCGGATCCGCCGGGTGCGCCCGAGCCGCCGCTCGAGCAGCCCGCGGCAGCCATGGCAATCGCGATCACGCCGAGGCTCAGGGTTCGTGGCCAGGTAGCTCGAAGCATAGGACCGCCCACTTCGTCGATTGTCGACAGCGTGTATCTAATGTAAGGAGGCGTCCCAGCACCGTCAATAGTCCTTTGCGCACGGATATCACCCGGCTGAAATCCGGCTTTCTGCCCAGGCAAGCGATTGCCCCGGCATCTTGACTGGTCGCCCGTCCTGGGGTAGTCGTTGACTGTCGACAATCAGCGCGGAAGGCAGGTCAGGATGACGCCAGGCGCCGTCAACGTGCTGATCGCCTCGCCGCTTGAGGTCCAGCATGCGAGCCGGATCGCGGCGGCCGACCCGCGGATCAGGCTCCTTTATGAGCCGGGCCTGCTGCCGGTGCCGCGGTATCCGTGCGATCACTCGGGGACTCCGCGCGACCTGAGCGCCGGTGACCTGGCCAGATGGGCGGCGCTGCGGGCGCAGGCCGACGTCAGCTTCGACTTCGACTGGCAGGCACCCCAGCTGATCAGCGTGAACTGCCCGCGCCTGCAGTGGATACAGGGCACCAGCGCGGGCATCGGCGGCCTGCTTGACCGCACTGGCCTGCTGAAGACCTCGATCATCTGCACCACGGCCGCCGGCGTGCACGGCGCACCGCTGGCCGAGTTCGCCCTGCTCGGACTGCTCTATTTCGCCAAGGACATGCCCGGGCTCGCGCGGCATCAGGCTGCCAGGCACTGGGAGCGGCACGCCACGGGATTGCTGCGCGGCTCCCGGGTACTGCTGATTGGACTCGGCGGGGTCGGGCGCGATGTCGCCAGGCTGCTCGATGCCGCCGGGGTCGAGGTCTACGGGGTGGCCCGCCGGGTTGACGGCGGCCGCGCGCCCGGCGTGTCAAGGCAGTTCACCGACTCGCAGATCGCCAATGTTCTGCCTGAAGTCGACGCCCTTGTCCTCGCTTGCCCGCTGACCGAGCGGACCCGCCACCTCATCGGCGCGCGCGAACTCGCCATGCTCAGGCCGGGAGCCGTGATCGTCAACCTGTCCCGCGGCCAGGTCATCGACGAGAACGCGCTCGTCGAGGCGCTGGCAGGGGGCCGGATCGCCGGTGCGTGCCTGGACGTGTTCGACACCGAACCGCTGCCGCCAGCCTCGCCGCTGTGGGCGATGGACAACGTGATCATCTCGCCCCATTCGGCGTCCACGGTGGCCGCGGAGAACGAACTGCTGACCGACCTGTTCATCGACAACATCCGGCGCTGGCTGGCGGGCGATTCGCTGCGGAACGTCTTCGACAAGGACGCCGGGTACTGACATCGAAAGGCGGGAAGAGCCGATGGCTTCAGGCAGGCTGCGCGTCGCCGTGGTCGGCACGGGAAGCTGGGCCCAGCGCGCCCACATACCCGGCTGGCAGCGCGACGGCCGGGCCGAGGTGGTAGCCATCGCCGACACCGACGGCGCGGCCCTGGCCGCCGCGGCCGACAGGTTCGGCATCGAGCGGGCCGTCGGCGACTACCGCGGGCTGCTCGACGACCCGGACATCGACGTGATCGACGTTGTCACCGGAAACCGCCCGCACTTCGACATCTCCTGGGACGCGCTGAACGCGGGCAAGCACGTGCTGTGCGAGAAGCCGGTGCATCCCGACTACCGCAGGACGCGCGAGGCGGCCGACCTCGCGGCGGCCAAGGGCCTGAAGACCAAGGTCGGCTTCACCTTCCGGTATGCCCCTGCGGTCCAGTTCGCCAGGCAACTGATCGACGACGGGTTCGTCGGCGAGCCGTACATGTTCAACGGATACGAGCAGAACAGCCAGTGGATCGACCCGGCCACGCCGCTGCGCCAGGTGGACCCGGGTGCCGATCCAGACAGGATCGCCGTCTCCTCGATCGAGGGTTACGGCGCGCCCATCATCGACATCATGCACTGGTGGCTCGGCTCGCCCCTGCAGGCCGTGGTGGGCACCATGCGCAACTTCGTACCGGTCCGCATGGTCCGCGATACGGGCCAGATGAGCCGGGCCAACATCGACGACGGCGACATGTGGATCGCCGAGTTCGGCCCTGGTCCGACCGGTATTACCGCGCTGGCCTCGATCCAGTCGTCCTATGTCACGGTCGGAAACTACCCGGGGATCGAGGCACGCATCTACGGCTCGCAGGGCGCGATCATCGTCCGGCTGGTTGACGAGTTCGGCATCTGCCAGACGATCAAGACGGCGACCAAGGACGCCGTGGAGTTCGTTGAGCGCGACATCCCGGCGGAGTTCTTCCCGCCAGGTGGCCATTCGGGCGAGCCCTGGGAGTTTTTGTTCTACTCCAGCCTGATCTCGGACTTCATCTCCGAGATCGGCGGCGATCGGCCAGCCTGCCAGGGTGACTTCGCCCAGGCCGCGCTCGTGCAGGAGACCATCAACGCGTTCGAGGCGTCGTTCCGGCAGCGGGCCTGGGTCACCTTCCCGCTCCAAGACGACGGCGGCCGTGGCTCTGACAGCATGTTCGAGGGCGGATGAAGACCGCTACCAACGCCGGCCAGCTGGTCAGCCAGGTTCTCACCGGCGAGGTGTGGCCCGCGCTGGCGGACCGGCACGGATACCGGGTCGGCCCCGATGGCCAGCCCTTCGTGCTGCCCGGCATGGGCGGGGTCACCCTCGGCGTGCACTGCGGCGACCCGGCCACCGGATACGCCTCCGACCACCTCGAACCCGGCGCGTCGATCAGGCATGCAGATCCGGCGGCCAACATGGCGGTTCAGTTCCTGACCTGCGTCGGCAACAGCGTGCGGGTCGACTCGGGCCCGGCAGCCGGGGCCGTGGGACACGTCATCGGCCAGCACGCCTATGTCCTGGCCGATTTCGCGGACGCCGAGGCGGCGAACCTCACCACCGGTGATGCGGTCACGATCACGGCTGTCGGCCAGGGCTTGCGGCTGACCGATCACCCGGCGGTGACGGTGAAGAACTGCTCGCCGGGCCTGCTCGAGGCGATGCCGGGCGGCACCGGGGCGGACGGCAGGCTTGAGGTGCACGTCGCGGCCCGGATACCGGCCGAGGCCGTCGGCGCGGGGGCGGGCATGATCTCCGAGTACGCGAATACCGACCTGATGGGCGCGTACGCCGGACTCGGCGACGACCTGTCGCTCGGGCTCGAGTCGCTCCGCGTGGGCGACATCGTGGCTCTCGCCGACCAGGACCACAGGTACGGCCGCGGCTACCGGGCCGGCTACCTGACCATCGGCGTGATCTCGACCGGACAATGCCTGCTGTTCGGGCACGGGCCGGGGCCGAGCACCCTGATGAGCGGTCCGGCTGACGCGTTCAGCCTGGTCGACGACCCCGGCGCGAACCTGGCTAGCTGGTACCACGCGGAGGCCGGCTGGTCCTTCCCGAAGGCCGGGGCGGACCGGTGAGCCAGGTGAGCACGCGGCTCGAGCCCGTGGCCATGAACTTGCTCGGCGTCGTCGAGCATCCGGGATTCGGCGACAGCCCGTACCGGATCGACGCGGACGGCGTGCCTTACGTGCCCGTCGGGGACGGCGGCATCGTGCTCGGCCTGGACCTCGGTGACTCGGCCTTCGCCGCGCACGCCGACCATGCCGCTCCCGGCGCGTGCCTGGTTCACCAGGACGAGGCGGCCAGGCACGCGCTGGTGCTGTACTCATGCATCGGCAACCAGGTGCAGGTGCGGACCGGTGCCGCGGCCGGGGCCAGCGGCGCGGTGCTCGGCAAGCGCGGCGAGGGCGGCCGCGTGATCATCGGCCTGGCCGCCGGCGACCTGGCCGGTTTGCGGCCGGGCGACCAGGTCAGCGTGCGAGCCAGGGGCCAGGGCTACCGGCCCGCATGGCTGCCGGACACGGTCACCGTGCTGAACGTCGACCCCGACCTGCTCGCCGCGCTCCCGGTGAGCCGCGCGGATCCAGGTTCGCGCCAGGCAGTCGCGGTTCAGGTCAGGACCGTGCTGCCCGGCAAGCTGGCGGGCAACGGCATCGGCCGTCCGGCCGCGGGCTGGGACCTCGACTTGCAGGTGGGCGCCGGCGACGGTCACGACCTGCACCTCGGTGACCTGGTGGCCGTCACGGATATCGATGCCAGGTACAACATGGGCTACCGGCGAGACTGGGTGAGCATCGGCATCGTGGGCCACGGATCGAGCCCGCTGCCCGGCCACGGGCCCGGGATGACGCCGATCCTGACCGGGCCGCGGACGGAGCTGGTGGCGCTGCCAGACCAGGCCGGGCACGTCGGCTTGACTGCCGGACTGCTGAAACTACAGTGACCTGCGGGCGACACCGCCGGGCGCGGCTGACAGACCGGACGGAGCGGAAAGGGGTTGGCGGCAATTCTTGAGCACGTGTCCCTGCCGGAGGCGGTCGGCCGCAGGCTGCGGCACCGGATACTGAACAACGAGCTGCCGGCCGGGACGCGGCTGGTCGAGGCCAATCTCGCCGCCGAATTCGGCGTCAGCCGCGGCACGATCAGGGACGCGATGCGGGGGCTGCAGTCCGAGGGCCTGATCGAGATCGTGCCCCGCCGCTACAGCATCGTGACCAGGATTTCCATGCAGGACGCCGAGGATGTCTGCTACGCGCGGTACGTGCTGGAAGACGCGAGCGTGCGGGGCGGTCTCGGCCAGCGCCGGAAGGAGCTGTCCCGATCGCTCCGGCTGGCCCTTGAGCACATGTCGGCCGCGGCCAGGACCGACGACCTGGACGCCCTGGTTGAGGCCGACACGATGTTCCACGAGCTGCTCATCGACCTATCCGGCAGGCGCCGCCTGAAGGACCTCTGGTCGATGCTGGACAGCCAGATGGGCGCGCTGATGCGAGCCGCGGTCGAGCGCCAGGGCATCGGGCTGCTCGACGCGGTGGACCGGCACAGGCTGCTGCTCGAGGCCGTGGAAAGCGGCGACGTGGCGCGGCTCAGGCGGGCGATCAGGGATCACTACCTGGAAGGCTTCCCCGAGCACGAGGCCGAGCTCGCCAGGGCCGACGTTCGCATCTGACCGGTCAGGCAGCGGTGCCGGAAACGACCTCAGGATCGTGCAGGTGACAGGAGACAGAGCGACCCTGGCCCACCTCGATCAACCGCGGCTCGCGCTCGGAGCAGACCGGCATGGCGAGCGGGCACCTGGGGTGGAAGTGGCAGCCCGTCGGCCGATCAATGGCGTTCGGGATATCGCCGGCCAGCGCGGGCTTGATCGTCTTGCGCACCGTGCTCAGCTTCGGGGCCGCGCGTACCAGGGCCTGGGTGTACGGGTGCAACGGCTCGGCGAAGACGTCCGCAGTCGCGGCGTACTCCACGACCCTGCCGAGGTACATGACCGCGGTGCGCTGGCTGATGTGCCTGGCGACATCGAGGTCGTGCGTCACGAACAGGTAGGTGATGCCCTGCTGTTCCTGCAGCGAGATCAGCAGGTTGAGCACCTGGGCCTGAATCGAGACGTCGAGCGCGGACAGCGGCTCGTCGGCGATGACGATCTCCGGCCTGGCCGCGAGCGCCCGCGCGATGCCAACCCGCTGCCGTTCGCCACCGCTGAAGGCCTGCGGCCGGCGCGCCGCCTGGGCCGGAGCCAGCCCGACGGTGGTGAGCAGGTCGGCGACGGCCTGATCGCGCTCGCGCCGGCTGCCGATCTTGTGCACCTTCAGCACTTCGGCCAGCGACTGGCCTACCGTCATCGTCGGGTTGAGCGAGGAATATGGATCCTGGAAGACGCCCTGGATTTGCCGGCGCACGGCCTGCGCCGGCTCGCCGCGGGTGTCGAGAATGCTCGACCCCCGGTAGAGGATGTCGCCGCCGGTTGGCTTGTACAGGCCGAGCAGCATCCGCCCGAACGTCGTCTTGCCCGAGCCGGTCTCGCCGACCAGCGCGAGTGTCTCGCCACCGCGGATCGCCAGCGATACACCGTCGACCGCCTTCAGCACCGTTTTGCCGCGGCCGACCGAGCCGTGCCCGACGCTGAAGTAGCGGCTGAGATCGCGGGTCTCGATGATCGGCGTCTCGCCGCCGGCCTCGGCCACATCGATCCCGGCCTGCTGCGGCCCGGCCCGCTTTGGCACAGCCTGCTTGGGCACAGACTGCTTGGGCACAGACTGCTTGGGCACAGACTGCTTGGGCACAGACTGCTCGGGCACAGCCTGCTCAGCCGCGGACATCGGCGCTCTCCGCTTCCGCGTAGGACCGCAGCCCGAACCTGCCCGCCCCGGACCCGCCGTCGACCTCCAGGACGGTGCCGGAGACGTGCGCGGCGTCGTCCGAGGCCAGGTAGAGCACGGCAGCCGCGATGTCGCGCGGGTCACCGGCCACGCCGAGCGGTATCGCCCGGACGAGCGCGGCCCGCAGGTCCTCGGGCGCGCGGTCGGGATAGGCGTCGCTCCAGCCGCGTACGTCGATGTAGCCGGGTGCGACGACATTGACCCTGATCCCGTGCTCGCCGAGTTCCATCGCGAAGACCTTGCTCATCGTCTCCAACGCGGCCTTGGAGGCGCTGTAGGCAGCACCGCCTGGCCGCGGGCTGCGCACGGAGCCGGTCGAAATGCTCACGATCGCGGCTGGCGTCCGGTCTGCCACCGCCTGCCTGGCGAACGCCTGCATCATCATGAACGACCCGGTGACATTGACCCGGAACACCCGCTCCCAGTCGACCGGGCTCATCTCAAGAAGGCCGCCGTCGGGATAGGCCGCCGCGTCGTTGACCAGGATGTCGGCCCGGCCGAACCGGTCAACCGCGGCGGCGATGGCGGCCTCGGCGAGGCCAGGCTCGGCGACGTCGCCGACCAGCGTCACGACCCGGTCGTTTGTGGTGAAATAGCCGGAGTCGACCAGATCGCAAACGATGACGCCTGCGCCTTCGGCGGCCAGCGCTTGGGTCACGGCCCTGCCGATGCCGTTCGATCCGCCGGTGACGACGGCGGCCCGGCCGCGAAAGCGATCCCCGGTCAACGGCGCTCCTTCAGCCAAGTCAAGCCAGGCGCCAGCCAGGCGCAGATTGTCGATTGTCGACTGAAAGTAGTATAGGCAGGGACGGACCGGCCTGACCAGAGACGGAGGCGGGCGGCCCGGCAAGTGAACCTAGTGACGGAGGTCTGCGGTGGAGGTCTTCAGCGGTGTCGGCGTCGCGCTCGTGACGTTTTTCGACGGGGCCGGGGGTGTCGACGAGCGGGCAACCGCGGCCCATGCCGCCGACCTCGCAAACCGCGGGATGCGCGCCGTCCTGGTCGCCGGCACGACGGGCGAGGCTGGCACCCTCACGGACGACGAGCGGGTCGGGCTGATCGCCGCCGTGCGCGCCGCCGTTCCCGCCGCCATCCCGGTCCTCGCCGGGACCGGCACCGCGACGACCCAGGCCGCCGTCGGCCTGACCACGGCGGCCGTGCGCGCCGGCGCCGATGCCGTGCTGGCCTATCCGCCGCCTGGCGAGGCGGACCTCACCGGGTTCTTCGGCGCCATCGAGGCCGCCGCGGCGTCCCGGCCCGTCCTGGCGTATCACGTGCCGTGGATCTCGGCCCCTGGCGTCCCGGTCGACCAGCTACCCGGCCTGCCGATCGCCGGGATCAAGGACTCCTCCGGCAGCGCCGACCGGCTGCTCGACGAACTGGCTCACTACGACGGCCCGACCTACGTTGGGTCGTCGGCGCTGCTCGCGCTCGCGGGTCCGATGGGCGGGGCCGGCGCGATCCTGGCGCTGGCCAACATCGAGCCTGAGGCGTGCTGCCGTGCCTTTGCCGGCGACGCCGGGGCGCAGCGTGACCTGGCCGCCTCGCACCTGGAGGTACGCGCGGGCGGCCCGGCCGCGCTGAAGCGGATGCTGAGCAGCCGCGCCGGGTACAGCGACCTCAGCCGTGTGGCGTGAGCGGACGGACGCGCGCCATGACAGACCTGCAACGCGGCATCGCCGTGCCGTGCTTCGGAACCGACCCGGCGGAATTGATCGAGCTCGGCGTCGCCACCGAGCGAGCCGGCTTCGACGGTTACTTCCTGTGGGATCACATCGTTTTCTCCAACTCAGGCGACGGGCCGCCGATCGTGGACCCCTGGGTCGTGCTCTCCGTCGTGGCCGCGAGGACGAGCCGGATCAGGATCGGAACGGTCGTGACGCCCGTGCCCCGCCGCCGGCCCTGGCAGCTGGCCAAGACGACCACGACGCTCGACCGGCTCAGCGGCGGCCGCGTCGTGCTCGGCGTCGGGATCGGCTCACCCGCCTACGGCGACTTCGGAATCTTCCATGAGCCGTCAGGCGACCGGGAACGAGCCGCGTTGCTCGACGAAGGGCTTGACGTCCTGGCCGGCCTGTGGAGCGGTCAGCCGTTCTCCTACACGGGCACGCACTTCACCGTCGACAAGGTCCGGTTCACTCCGGCGCCCGTGCAGCGGCCGCGGATACCTATCTGGGTGGCCGGCGTACTGCCGGCCAGGCGGCCGATCGAGCGCGCTGCGCGCTGGGATGGCATGGTCCCGATCAGGTTCGACGCCGCCGGCCTGGTCCGGCCGTCGCCGACCGACATCGCCGAGGTGACCGCGCAGATCACCGGACTGCGAGGCAGCGCCGACGGCTACGACATGGTCGTCTGGGCCGAGGTGGCCAGCGACCCGGCGGCGGTGCCCGACCTGGCTCGCGAGTACGCCGTCGCGGGCGCGACCTGGTGGATCGAGACGGCCAAGCCCGAACCCGGCTGGTGGGAGGGTGTCCAGGCGCGCGTCGCCGCAGGCCCGTGATCCCGTCGTGACCCTGGAGCACCACCAGGGGTTCACCGGGTGCGCTGATCCGCAGGTTGGAGCACCACCAAGGGTTCACCGGGTGCGCCCTGACACCACCAGGGGTTCACCGGGTGCGCGGATCAACGGCTGGAGCTCGAAGCACGCCACACATCTAGCGGTGGCCTAAGCAAGGTCAGGGCAGGGTCAGGATCTCGTGGCCGTCGGCGGTCACGAGTACGGTGTGCTCGAACTGCGCAGTCCGGCGCCGGTCCCTGGTGACCGCGGTCCAGCCGTCCGGCCACACGTCGTACTCGATCGTGCCCAGCGTCAGCATCGGCTCGATCGTGAACGTCATGCCGGGCTCCATCTCTATGTCCGCGTCAGGGTCATCGAAATGCGGCACGATCAGCCCAGAGTGAAAGGTGGTCCCGATGCCGTGCCCGGTGAAGTCCCGCACTACGCCGTAGCCGAACCGGCGCGCGTACGACTCGATCACGCGGCCGATCACGTTCAGCGCCCGGCCAGGAGCCACCGCCTTGATGCCGCGCATGGTGGCCTCGCGGGTTCGCTCGACCAGCAGCGCCGATTCCTCGTCCACATCACCGGCCAGGAAGGTCGCGTTAGTGTCGCCGTGAACGCCGCCGATAAAGGCGGTGATGTCGATGTTGATGATGTCGCCATCTGCCACCACGGTGTCGTCGGGAATGCCATGGCAGATGACCTCGTTCAGTGACGCGCACAGCGATTTCGGGTACCCGCGGTAGCCCAGCGTGCTCGGGTAGGCGCCGTGGTCACACAGGAACTCGTGCCCGATCCTGTCCAGTTCGTCGGTGGTGATGCCGGGCGCGACGTGCTTGCCGACCTCGGCCAGCGCCAGCCCGGCGATCTGGCCGGCCACCCGCATCGCCTCGATAGTGTGGGCGTCCTTGATGTTGGGCTCGCCAATCCTCGGATACCGCTTGCCGACATATTCCGGGCGCGTGATCTGCGCGGGAACCTGCCGGATGGGCGAGATCCGGCCGGGCCGCAAAGTGGTAACCATGATCTGAGAGTCTAGTTCGCATGGACACTGAGCAGCACTGGTGGTTCTGCCTGAAGCATCATGCCGTAGAGCCCGACGCGGGCTGCCCGGCCAAGGACCGTCTCGGGCCCTATCCGACCCGGGAGGAAGCTGCCCGGGCGCTGGAGACGGTCCGGCGCCGCAACGAGGAGTGGGAGGCCCAGAACGGCCGCTAGCGCGGTGGCGGGCAGGTACCGGCCGCAGTAGAGTCGGGATTCGCGGCGCAATTTAGCGCAAGGGGCGTTCACTGTGACTTCAACGTGGTCCGGTCAGGGCCTACCGCCGGTGGCGATGGCCCGCATGGCCGAGATCAGGGCCAGCGGGACCTGGGGCTCGGCCCTCAGCACCGCCGAGTTCGCGGCGATCAAGAGCGCCGGGTTCGACCCGGTCGGGCAGGTCCTCGGCGCCGCGGTCTACAACGTGGGCTACCGAGGCGGTTACGGCTGCCCCAGTTACGCCTCGTTCAACAGCTACAACCGGTTCACCGGCTCGCGGTGGGGCGGGTACCAGCCCGCGCCGACCGCTGTCTCGAGTTCGGGATCGGGAGCCGCTTACGGGCCGCTGGTCCGCACGATGTACGCGGCCCGCCGCGCAGCAATCGGGCGGATGGCAGCCGAGTGCTCTCAGCTCGGCGGGCATGGCGTGGTCGGAGTCTTGCTGACCATCGGCCGCTTTCCGGCCGGCGGGCTGGAGTTCAAGGCGATCGGCACGGCGGTCCGCGCCCCGGGCGCGATCCCGCTGCAGACGCCGTTCACCTCCGATCTGTCCGGCCAGGACTTCGCCAAGCTGATCGCCGACGGGGCCGTCCCGGTCGGCCTCGCGCTCGGGATCTCAATCGGCGCTAGGCACGACGACTGGCTGACCAGGAACCAGGCCAGCCGGTGGACGAGCGGCAACACCGAGGTGACCGGATACACCGAGCTGATCAACAACACCAGGCACGATGCCAGGGATCAACTGCAGCGCGACGTGCGCGGCCTGGGTGGGGAAGGCGTCGTCATCCAGAGCATGGACATGCAGGTGGGCGAGCACGAGTGCCCCGCGCAGGAGGGGGCGCGCGACCACGTCGCCGAGGTCACCATCATTGGCACGGCGATCACGCACTTCGCCAAGTCCAAGCGCGCGGCGGAGCGGCCGAGCCTGGCGATCCTGTCGCTTGACCCGCAGCGCAGGCAGGCGGCCAGGGTCCGGCTCGGCAAGGTGTGACCATGACCGCGGCAGACGACCAGACAACAGGCAGCTAGACAACAGGCAGCTAGACAACACGCACCAGATAGCGCGCAGCCGAGGAGCAGCATGACCGACCAGAAGTCCGATTTCGGGGCGATGGGCGTACCGCAGGACGCGATCAGGCGGCTGGCGGAGCTGACGCCGGGCAAGGCCGGTGCCATCTTCACCTCTGACCTATCGGTCAACGAGTTCCTGCTGGTCCGTGAGGTGGGTTTCCGCCCGCTCGGCCTGGTACTCGGCAGCTCGATCTATCACGTGGGCCTGCAGATCGGCCGGTGGAGCAAGAACCAGGAACTCGACGTGCTCTCCCAGGCGATGTATCACGCCAGGGAACTGGCGATGACCAGGATGGAGGTCGAGGCTAAGACGCTCGGTGCCGACGGCATCGTGGGGGTCAGGCTCGACGTTGAGATGAAGGAATTCGGTGCCGATATCGCGGAATTCATCGCCATCGGCACCGCCGTGAAGGCGGAGCCGAATGCTGGCGGCGGTGGCGTGACCAACTGGCGCAACAACAAGGACCTGCCGTTCACCTCCGACCTGTCGGGCCAGGACTTCTGGACGCTGATCAGGGCCGGGTACGCGCCGCTCGGCATGGTCATGGGTTCGTGCGTCTATCACATCGCGCACCAGCGCCTTGGCAGCGTGCTCGGTAATATCGGCAGGAACGTCGAGATCGAGCAGTTCACGCAGGCTCTCTACGACGCGCGCGAGCTCGCGATGAGCAGGATGCAAGCGGAGGCGGAGGACCTGCATGCCGAGGGGATTGTCGGAGTCCAGCTGAAGCAGCACTCGCACACATGGGGCGGGCACACAACCGAGTTCTTCGCGATCGGCACGGCCGTCAGGCCGCTGCGGGAAGACCATGTGATCGAGCGGCCCACCATGGTGCTCAGCCTGGACTCGTAGCCCGAGCGTCAGAGCAGCGCGCGCAAGATCAGCTCACGAAGCATCCTGCGCCGGTATTCGTGATCGCCGTCGGGCACCGCGGCAAGCGGAAGGTCTGCGGCCAGCTGAGGGTCAGGGGCCAGCGGAAGGTCTGCGGCCAGCGGATGGTCCGAGGCAAGCTGCACGTCTGGCATAACAAAGATACTAGAGCACTGATAGCACTTGGTGCTAGCACAGGTTTACACAGCTAGCAGAGTGCCTACGTTGATCACGTGTCGGTGATAGACCCTCTCGGCCCTGATTTCGCGTACATCCAGGTCGCCAACCACATCGCGGCGCGGATCGAGGTCGGCGAGATCAGCCACAAGCTGCCAGCCGAGCGCGCACTGGCGGAGGAGTACGGCGTCGCGTACCAGACCGTGCGCCACGCCATGCAGGTGCTGCGCGAGCGCGGCCTGATTATCACCAGGCAGGGACGCGGCACGTTCGTCGCCCCCGCGGCACGCGCCGAGTAGCGTGCCGGAGCGGCGCAGGCGGTAATCGCCTGGAAGCCGTCGTGCGTACTCACCAGAATCGATGAATGGCGCGACTGTCCGACATCGTGATCGACTGCTCTCATCCAGCCTCGCTGGCCAGGTTCTGGGCCGCCGCCCTGGACGGGTATGCGGTGGCACCCTACGACGCGGACGAGATCGAGCGCTTGCGTTCACTGGGGATCACCGACCTCGAAGATGACCCCACGGTGCTGATTGAGGGTCCTGGGCCGCGGTTGTTCTTCCAGCGTGTGCCAGAGCTCAAACGAGCAAAGAACCGCGTGCACCTGGATCTGGCCACCGCCGACGTTGATGGCGAAGTCGCGCGGCTCGTCAGCCTCGGTGCGGGCATCGTCGAGACTTTCCCATCCCGTGTCTGGCTCGCCGATCCGCAGGGTAACGAGTTCTGCGTGATGCTTGCGCGCTGAGGCGGCCGCGAAGAGTTAGCTGCCGTCGGGCGTGCCGCTGATCGCGTTCAGCAGCCTGGCGAGTTTGCCGCGGGGATCGCCAAGTCGCGCAGGCGGAGCCGGCGATCCCGCCGGGGACCGGCCGAATCTGATTCGCCCACCGCGAGGCTGACCAGGTGCTGTGCGCCGTCGAAGGACACCGGGTCAAGCGCCGGGCGGACGATGAGCGACTCGTGCGCGAGGCTGTCGAGCTCGTCGTCGCCCCGGTCGAGCGCGAACACGGCGGCACCGGATTGCCTGGCATCAGCTAGCCGCTCGAGCAGCGCGTCAGGCACGGGATCGGACCCGACGACCAGCAGGGTCTCGGCCCGCCCGGCCCGCTCGATCCGGTCGAGTCCGACCCGCAGGTGGGGCGGGCCGTCCCTGGCCGGAGCCCAGCGGACCAGGGTCGGCGACAGCTCGGGCAATCCGGCCAGCCTGCTCTCGTCCTCGAGGTGAGCGGTCAGGTGCCAGGGCTCGTCCCCGGGAGTTCCGACGATCAACAGGCCGTGCGGCGTAGTCGACCGGCCTCGCAGGGCCGCGGCGAAATACCGAGTCCGCTCAAGCCAGCCGGACGACGCGAGCAGCGTGCGGAGTGCGTCGACCTGAGCCGTGTTCACGCCATTCATGCTGCCTCAACACATTGACTAAGCGCAGCAACTGGCGGACATCTGGGCCGCAGATACCGCGAGTCCGGCACCGGCGGCGAGCCCGGCCGGCCCGCTGTGCGAGTCTACGAAGGTGAAGTTTCCCGGGACTGGAGGCCGCTGATGAGCCTGGCGCATGTGGGGTATGCCGCGATGCTGGAGCAGTTCGGGCCGGTGGAGGTGACGGACTACACAGTCGCAGCGGAGACGGCCGGCTTCCGCGGGGTGATGGCGGCGGACCATTTCCAGCCCTGGGTTCCTGCCCAGGGTCAGGCACCGTTCGTGTGGAACGTGCTGACCGCAATGGGCGAGCGGACCTCAGGTGATCTGGGGCCGGGCGTCACCTGCCCGTCCTTCAGGTTCCACCCCGCGATCGTGGCGCAGGCCTCGGCGACACTGGCCGCGATGTACCCGGGGCGGCACTGGCTCGGCCTGGGCTCGGGCGAGGCGCTGAACGAGCACGTCACCGCCGGGTACTGGCCAGAGGCCCCCGAGCGGCTGGAACGGATGTGGGAAGCCGTCGAGCTGATCCAGAAACTGTTCACCGGCAAGGACGTCAAGCACCGCGGCCAGTACTTCAAGATGGAGACGGCACGGCTGTGGACCATGCCGGACAGCCCGCCGCCCATCTACATCGCGACCGCGGGGCCGCTCACCGCGAAGAAGGCCGGCAGGCTCGTGGACGGCATCATCACCCCAGGCGCGCCGGCCGAGAAGATCACCCGGCTGCTCGACCGGTTCGACGCGGGAGCCAGCGAAGCAGGACGCGATCCCGGGTCGCAGATCAAGATCGTCCAGCTGCACCTGTCCTGGGCCCCCACGGACGAGCAGGCGCTCGCTAATGCTGTCACCGAGTGGCCCAACGGCGGGATGAAGTTCCCCAAGCAGGACATCCGCTCGCCGTTCGAGTTCGAGCAGATGGCCCAGTTGGTCCGCCCGGGCGACTTCGAGGGCAGGATGCTGATCAGCAGCGACACCGACGCTCACCGCGCCGACATCCAGCGCTACCTCGACCTTGGCATTGACCGCATCTACCTGCACAATGTCGGCCGCAATCAGCAGGAGTGGATCGAAACCTTCGGCCGCGACGTCCTGCCCAAGCTCACCAGCTAACAGCGCCGGTCAGCTGGCCTGCCCGAGCATATGACTGCGGTCGAGCACGCAGCGAAGTTCCGGCCGGCCAGGCAGCTGTCCCCGGACTGGCTCGCCCGCCGGGCGGAACCCGGCCTTGGTCAGAACCCGGATCGACCGGCTGTTACCGGCCTCTGGGCTGGCGACGACGGTCCGCAGCCGCGGCCATCCGGGCAGCACGATGGCTCGCAGGTAAGCCCAGATGAGCTGCGGGCCAAGGCCCACGCCGGTTAGTTCGGGGTTGCCGACGCAGAAGTCCAGGCCGGCCGATTCGGGCTCCGGCAGCGGATAGTGCTGGACGAATCCGACTGGCGCGCCAGCGACGAGCACCACGTCAACGCGAACCGGCGAATGACCGTCGATGCGGGGGCCGTACTTCCGCTCGGCCGCCGCGAGATCCAGCCGCTCAGGGAACCAGCGGGCGGCGTGCGGCGCTCGCTGCCAGCCGATCAGGTCGGGCAAGTCCGTGCGTGCCAGCGGGCGGAACGCGACCGCGTGCCTGCGGACCGCGGCGGCAGCCGCGACGTTGGCGGCCACGTCCTGCGGCCGGCAGCGGGCAAGCGCGCGCTCGGCCGGCGCCCACGAGAACCGGTCGTGCTCGGCGTCAAGCCGGACCGCCGCGCCGCGCGGAACCTCGGCCAGGAAGATCGCCCACGGCCTCGACAGGTCCACGGGCACGGGCTCGGCGGCGGTAATCCCGGTCTCCTCCGCTAGCTCACGCAGCGCCGCGGACAGAACTGGCTCGCCGGGCAGGCGGGCGCCCGACGGCGGCGTCCAGGCCCAGTCGCCCGCATAGTCGCGACCTCGGTGTGCTCGGTGCAGCAGCAGGTACTCATGGCCGGCCCGGCCATCGGGCCGCCGCACGACGATCGCCGAGCCATGCGGCTCGTCGACGGCGACCGGCAGGCCATCCCAGGTCGAGGTCGGCGGTGCGTGCGCGGTCGCGCGGTGTGCGCGGGCCGCTCCCGCTCCACCTGGGGCCTCCCTGGCCGGACAATCCGGCTGGTCAGTGGTAGCTGGTCGGTCTTAGGTAATCACCGATAGCTGTGTTCGGACGTCGGGTATGCGCCGGCGACTACCTCGTCGGCGAATTCCCTGGCTGCCTGGCCGAGCAGGCCAGCGACGTCAGCGTAGCGCTTGGCGAATTTCGGCACCCTTGGCGTCAGGCCCGCCATGTCCTGCCAGACCAGCACCTGAGCATCGCAGTCCGGCCCGGCCCCGATGCCGATCGTGGGAATCGAGAGCGTCTGCGTGACACGGGCGGCGAGGTCGGCCGGCACGCATTCGAGCACGACCGCGAACGCCCCGGCAGCCTGCAAGGATTTGGCCTCCTGCATGAGGCGCTCGCCCTCTTCACCGCGGCCCTGCACCCGGTAGCCGCCGAACGCGTTCACCGACTGCGGCGTCAGCCCCAGATGGGCCATCACCGGGATGCCCGCCGCGACGAGTTCCTCGACGCACCTCAGCACCCGCTGCCCGCCCTCGAGCTTGACCGCGTGCGCCCCGGTCTCCTTCAGGAACCTGACCGCGGTCGCCATCGCCGTCTCGACCGAGATCTGGTAGGAGCCGAACGGCAGGTCCGCCACGACCAGCGCCCGCTTGGTACCGCGGACGACGGCTGCGGTCAGCGGGATGAGATCGTCTACCGTCACCGGGATCGTGCTGTCATGGCCGTAGACGACCATGGCCGCTGAGTCACCGACGAGCAGGACGGGGATGCCTGCCTCGTCGAAGACCCGCGCCGTGAGCGCGTCATACGCGGTGAGCATGGGCCACCTCTCGGCGCGGCCCTTGGCCGCCACGAGATCGCGGACCGTCACCCGGCGGGTACTTGCGCCGCCGTACAGCTGTGCTGGCTCTGGCGCATGGGCTTGTGCGGTCATCGTGATCCTCCAGTCTCGTGGCGCCACGCTGGCGTCCCCGGACGTTTCGATGATGACATGCGACGACTTCTAACGGTAGGGCAGCGGGCCCGGTACTCGGTCCGAACCCTGACCCCGCGCTGGCCGCCGAGGGCTCGATTGCGATACGATCTCGTTCCGTATCGTTATCGAGAGTTTGGCCCAGAGATAGGCGTCGCCCCCTGTGCAATCCGACCGCCGGAAATGGGCCATCCTCGCGGTCCTGATCATCAGCCTCATCGCGATCGTGCTCGACAACACGGTGCTGAACATCGCGCTGAAGACGATCGCCGATCCAACAGCCGGGCTTGGCGCGAGCCAGAGCCAGCTTGAGTGGGCCATCAACGCCTACACCCTGGTCTTCGCCGGGCTGCTGTTCACGTTCGGCGTGATCGGGGACCGGGTCGGCCGCAAGCGGCTGCTGATCACCGGGATGGCGCTGTTCGGCCTGGCCTCCCTGGTCTGCTCATATGCGCAGACGCCCGCCGAGCTGATCTGGGCGCGGGCCGCGATGGGCCTGGGCGGCGCCGCCGTGATGCCGCAGACCTTGTCGATCATCACGAATGTTTTCGAGCCAAGCGAACGGCCCAAGGCCATCGGCATCTGGGCGTCGGCAGTCGGTGTGGCGATCGCGATCGGCCCGCTGACCGGGGGCGTGCTGCTCGGTCACTTCTGGTGGGGCTCAGTCTTCCTGATCAACGTGCCGCTGACCGCGGTGGGCGTGCTGGCCATCACCGTGCTCGTGCCGGAGTCGAAGAGCGCGACGCCGGGTCGGATCGACTACCTCGGTGTGCTGCTCTCGGTCGCCGGATTGGTGCTTGTCGTCTACGGGATCATCAAAGGCGGCGACGCGAACTCATGGCTGGAGCGCGGCGTCGTCGTGCCGATTGCGGCAGGTCTGGCCATCCTGGCGGTGTTCTGCGTGCACGAGTCGAGGACGGAGCATCCGTCACTCGACGTCCGGCTGTTCAGGGACCCGCGGCTGTCGGCCGCGGCTATGGCAATCGCATTGAATTTTTTCGCGATGTCCGGGGTGTATTTCTTCATGAGCTTCTATCTGCAGCAAGTGCGCGGGCTCACCCCGATGCATGCCGGGCTGCTGACCATCCCGGTGGCCGCCGGCCAGCTGATCGCCTCGACCAGAAGCGCGAGACTGGTCCGCCGATTCGGCGCCAAGGCCATAGCGGCCGGCGGGCTGATCGTGGTGACCGGCGCGCTGATCGGCTATCACTCGCTGACCACGGCCACGCCCATCATCGCGCTGGAGTGCATATTCTTCCTGCAGGGCGCCGGCATGGGCATCGTGATGCCCACCGCCACCGAGTCCGTGATGTCGGTCGTGCCGCGCGAGCACGGCGGCGCGGGCTCGGCGATCACCAACACCTCCCGGCAGGTCGCAGTAGCGCTCGGCGTCGCCGTACTCGGCTCGATCCTGGCGCACGCCTACCGGGCCGGCCTGGCCCCCGGCCTCGGCGCGCTCCCAGCAGGAAGCCGGCGGCGGCCACCGAGTCCATCGCCGCGACCCAGGTCGCCGCCGCCCACCTGGGCCCGGCAGGCACCGCGCTGCTGGCGTTGTCCGACCGCTCGTTCGTGCACGCCATGCACGTGACCACCGTCGTGTCCCTCGTGATCGCGGCAGCCGGCGCGGCACTCATCGCGATCTGGATGCCCGGGCTTGGGGCGGCGGCCCGGCGGGCAGCTGGCCCGCTGGTCGGCCAGCCACCGCCCGCTGGTCGGCCACGCCACCGCCCCGCTCGGCGGCCACGCCGCCGCCTCGTCACCCGGCCGCACCCCCGACCCGGCGGCCGGCCATCCCGCTGTCGCGGTCGCGATGGAGGACTGAGCAGGCCATGAACGACATCCAGGCATCCCAGGACCAGGTTCGCCGGGCCGGCAGGCCGCGCAGCGAGCAGGCCGATCGCGCAATCATCGAGGCAGCACTCGACCTGTTCGCCGAGTCCGGGGCCGAGGGACTCTGCATCGAGAAGGTGGCGGCGAAGGCGGGTGTGGGCAAGGCGACGATCTACCGGCGCTGGCCTGGCAAGGAAGACCTGCTGCTGGACGCGCTTGCCGCGCTGAAGATGCCGCTGCCCGCGCCTAAGGGCGAATCGGTCAGGGACGACCTGGTGTTGCTGCTCGACGCGATGCGGAGCGAGGCGGTCGATCCGCGCCAGGTGCGGCAGTTCGCGCTCCTGCTCGGCGAGGGGGAGCGGTACCCGCGGCTGCTTGACAGGTACGTCGAGGCGGTCGTCGAGCCGCGCCGTGACGTCTTCAGGGCCGTGCTGCGCCGCGGCATGGCCACCGGCGAGCTTCGCGAGGAATCGAACATCGAGCTGGCCGTCGACCTGCTCACCGGCGCGGTGGTGGCGCGGGCCAGACTGGGCCATGAGCGAGCGGAACGGGGCTATGCCAGGCGCCTCGTCGATGAGCTACTGACCGGGCTGGCATCGCGATAGGTTCGCATCGGGGACTGGTGACGGGAGCTAGCGGCTACAGGCGGGAGCGGCCATGCGGATGACGAAACTCGGGCATTCCTGCGTCCGGCTCGAGCACGGGGGCCGGGCGATCGTGCTCGACCCGGGCGTCTGGAGCGGAGCGGATCCGATCACGGGCGCGAGCGCGGTCCTGATCACGCACGAGCACGCCGACCACCTGGACTCGGCCGTCGTCCGGGCAGCCATGGAGCGCGACGCCGGGCTCGAGCTGTGGACCAACGAGGCGGTAGCCGGCCAGTTCGAGTACCTCGGCGGCCGGGTGCACGCCGTCGGTCACGGCGACGCGTTCACGGCGGCCGGCTTCGACGTGCACGTCTACGGCCGCGACCACGCGCCGATCCATCCTGACCTCCCGGTCGTGCCGAACATCGGCTTCGCCGTCGGCGGCCTGTTCCACCCGGGTGACGCGTTCACGATCCCGAACGAGCCGGTGGAGACGCTGCTGCTGCCGATCAGCGCGCCCTGGCTCAAGGCATCGGAGATGTTCGACTACGCACGTGCGGTGCGGCCGCGGATCAGCTATGCGATCCACGACGAGCTCCTGAACGCGAACGGGATCCGGCTGATCGGGCAGCTGGCCGGCATGCTGCTCGGCGGCACCGGCGAGGGCGGGTACGCCAGGCTCGAACCCGGGTCCAGCGCCGAGATCTAGCCGGTGACCAGCGGGCGGCGGCTAGCTGGACTGGATGTTGGATCCCACGATCTTGCCGTTCTGCACCGTGTACGTGCCGGAGAAATGCAGGAGCGAGCCGTCGGTGTGCTGCGCGACGAGCGCGATACTGACCGTGTCGCCCGAGACGCCGGTGATGGTAAGCGAGTCGTGTTCGGTGTCCGAGTAACCCTGCTTGAAGTTGGCATAGGACTCGCTGTGTTGGGCCTGGCTGTTGAGCCCGTAGGCGGTCGCGTAATCGCGGTTGTTGATGGCGTCGTAGTAAGCCGTCACGACGCCCTGCGGAGTGGTCGGCGCGGCGGGCGATGAGGTCGGGCTCGAGGCCGGCGTGGTCGACGCAGGGCTGCTGGGTGGCGTTGTGGTCACGGTGACCGGCGTGGTCGGTCCTGAGTGCGGGTTGCCGTTGCCGCGCAGGTGCAGCACGAGCAGGCCGGCGCCGACCAGCACGGCAATGACCAGGAATCCCAGCAGGAACGGCGCTACCCGGCTGCGCCGCGGCGGCCCCTGGTACCCGGGTGGCGGGGAGCCCGATCCGCCGCCCCAGCGCTGGTCGGTCTGCCCAGGCGGCCCGTAGCCGCCCGGCGAGCCGTAACCGGCCGGCGAACCGTAACCGCCCGGTGGGCTGTAACCGCCCGGCGAGCCGTAACCGCCCGGCGGGCTGTAGCCGCCGTAAGGGTCAGCAGCGGTCGCGCCGGGCGCCTGGCCGCGAGCCGAGCCGCCGGGCCGTGGTCCGCCACTGACCCCTTGCACGGCCTCGGTGATCGTCGCCTCGGAGCCCGGGGTCGCTCCGCCCGGCGGGGTCAGCGCTCCGCCCGGCGGGGTCATCCCGCCGCCCGGCGGCGTGCCGGAACCCGGCGAGACCGACGGCTGCGCGGCGCCGGCGCCCGCGATCGCGCCGAATGCCAGCTCGGTGGCGGGCGGGGCCTGCCGCGCAGCCGCGGCCAGCTCGGTCGGCAGTCCCTGGCCGCGCTGTGCCTGGCGCCGACCGCGGCCAGACCCGAGCGCGCACGCGGCGCGCAGCTCGGCCGCGAACTCCAGGCAGCTTGCCTGCCTGTTCTCCGGTGACTTGGCAAGCGCCTTGGCGAGCACCTGGTCAACGCCGGCGGGCAGATCGGGCCGCAGCTCACGCGCGGACGGCGGCGGCGCGGAGACCTGCGCCCACATCACCGCGAGGTCCTGGTCGCGATGGAACGGCGGCCGCCCGGTCATCATCTCGAATGCCGCGCACCCGAGCGCGTACAGGTCGGTCCGCCCGTCGGTCGGGCGGCCTTCGACCTGCTCGGGCGACATGTAGTCGATGGTGCCGAGGAACTGGCCGGTGCTGGTGAGGCTCACGGCCGACGCCGACAGCTTGCTGAGCCCGAAGTCAGAGAGGTAGACGTGATCGGGGGTGGTGGCGCTGCCCACGGCGCCGAGCAACATGTTCGCTGGTTTGACGTCGCGGTGCACCAGCCCGCGCGCGTGCGCGGCATCGAGTGCGGACGCCACCTGGGTGACGATGTTCACGACCCGCGCTGACGGCAGCGGGCCCGACCGGTCGATCAGCGCCCGCACGTCGCGGCCGGCCACATAGCGCATCGCGATGAACAGGACACCCTCGGCCTCACCGGCTTCAAATACCGGGATGATGTTGGGGTGGTCGACGGAGGCGCCTGACCTGGACTCCCTGATGAACCGCTGCCGGAAGGCGGAATCCCTGGTGAGCTCGGGGGCGAGTACCTTGAGCGCGACCTGGCGGTCGAGCCGCACGTCCGCGGCCCGGTACACGACGGCCATCCCGCCACGCCCGAGCAACTCCTGGATCTGATAGCCGGCGATCTGCGCTCCAGCGGGAAAGTCGCCGATCGCCGGCGTTCTCGCCGGTCACTGCCTGCCTCCGAACACCCCTGCATGCCCGGTGACCGCCCGCCCACAGGTATGCGCGGGGCCGTGCCGGATTGTCGGACAATCTGGTCAGTCACAGGACCGTCCAAGTATCCGGCCTTCTGGCCGTGCACTGTCAACCCGGCAGCCAGATCTCCGTTTAACCTGGGCATCCTCATCAGCCGGGACCTGACGCGGTCAGTCGTCTGCTAGGAGCCGAAGGGCTCCCGCCAGCGGTTCGTGATCGGCAGGCGGCGGTCGCGGCCGAAGTTCTTGGCCGTGATCTTCGGTCCTGGCGGGTACTGCCTGCGCTTGTACTCGGCCCTGTCCACCAGCGCGATCACCCGCTCGACCAGCGCCGGGTCATGGCCGGCCGCGAGCAGTTCGGCCGCGCCCATGTCCTTCTCCACGTAATCGTCGAGCACGGCGTCGAGCACCGCGTAATCGGGCAGCGAGTCAGAGTCCAGCTGGCCGGGCCGTAGCTCAGCACTCGGCGGCTTGACGATCGAGTTCTCCGGTATCGGCTGGTCCTTCCCGGCCAGCTCAGCCCGCTCGTTGCGCCATTTGGACAGCTCCCACACCAGTGTCTTCGGCACGTCCTTGATCGGCGCGTAGCCGCCTGCCGAGTCGCCGTACAGCGTCGAATATCCCGTCGCCAGCTCGCTCTTGTTGCCCGTCGTCAGCACCAGGTGCCCTTCGGCGTTGGAGAGCGACATCAAGATCATCCCGCGAACCCTGGCCTGCAGGTTCTCCGCCGCCAGGCCCTCGAGGCGCAGGTCAGCCTCGAACGCGTCCACCATCGGCGCGATCGGCACCGTGCGGGCATGCAGTCCCTGCCGCTTCACCAGGTCCTCGGCGTCGGCGATCGAGTGCCCGGAGGAGTAACGGCTCGGCATCAGCACGACGTGCACGCGGTCTGGCCCGATCGCGTCGGCCGCGATCGTCGCGGTCAGCGCCGAGTCGATTCCGCCGGACAGCGCGATGATCACCGACCGGAACCCGTTCTTCATGACGTAGTCCCTGACGCCCGTCAGCAGCGCCGCGTAGACCTCGGCAGTCCCGGTCAGCCGAGGCCAGATGGGGCCGTCGGCGGGAAGTGGCGACGGCGGCGCGGCCTGCCCAGGCAGATCGGCGGTGCTGGGCGCCAGCTCGAGCCGGCGGATCGTCATCGTCGTGCCGTCCAGTGCGTCCGCGGGCTCGTCTGCCATCGGCGCCGCCGCCGCGGCCACCTGCAGGTCAGCGACTATCAGTGCCTGCTCGAACTGCGGGCCCCTGGCCAGCACCGTTCCCGCGGCGTCCACGATGACGGAGTCGCCGTCGAAGACCAGCTCGTCCTGGCCGCCGATCATGTTGACGTACGCCAGCGGGCAGCCGGCCTCGGCGGCGCGACTGCGGCAGAGCGCGAGCCGCGCCTCCGCCTTGTCCTGCTCGTACGGCGATGCGTTCGGCACCACGAGCAGCGACGCCCGGGCCTGCCTGGCAACGGCGACCGGGCCGCCGTTCTGCCACAGGTCCTCGCAGATCGCCACGGCCACATCGACGGGCTCGCCGGAATTCGCGGCGATGCGGAACACCGGCAGCACGTCACCGGGGACGAAGTACCTGAACTCGTCGAACACGCCGTAGTTCGGCAGGTGGTGCTTCGCCGAGGTGACGGTGACGCTGCCGCCGTGCAGCACCGCCGCGGCATCTCGCGGGCGCCCGGCCGGCAGCCCGACCCTGGGCACCAGGCCGGCCTGCCGGTCCAGATACCCGGTCACCACCGCGATGCCGCCGAGGCCGGCGTCGGCCAGCCGGGCAGCAGTGACCCTGAGCGCCTCGATCGAGGCCGTCACGAAGGACCCCCGCAGCGCCAGGTCCTCGACCGGGTAGCCGGTCAGCATCATCTCGGGAAACACCACCACGCGCGCTCCCGCGGCGGCCGCCGTGGCGGTCCAGGCCATGATGGCGGCGGCGTTGCCGTCGAGATCCCCGACGGTGGAGTTGACCTGGGCGAGCGCGATCCGAAGCTGGGGCACCAGATCAGCTTAGATCGGGTCATTGGGCGGGTCGCGTTACCGCCTGGAAACACGAACCGGGCAGACTGGCTCCGTGGACAGGCAGGAAGAGTTCGTACTGCATACGCTCGAGGAGCGCAACATCCGGTTTGTCCGGCTCTGGTTCACCGACGTGCTCGGTTACCTGAAGTCGGTAGCCGTCGCGCCGGCCGAGCTGGAGGGCGCGTTCGCCGAGGGCATCGGCTTTGACGGATCGGCCATCGAAGGGTTCTCCCGGGTCTACGAGGCCGACATGATCGCCAAGCCCGACCCATCGACATTCCAGCTGATGCCGCTGCGCGACGACCCGGTCGGGGTGGGCCGGATGTTCTGCGACATCCTGATGCCCGACGGTTCGCCCTCGCGCGCCGATCCCAGGCACGTACTCAAGCGCGCGCTGAACAAGGCCGCCGGCCTGGGCTTCACCTTCTACACCCACCCCGAGATCGAGTTCTTCCTGCTGCGTGAGCGACCAGAGCCGGGAGCTAAGCCGCGGCCGATCGACCAGGGCGGGTACTTCGACCACACGCCGCACAACATCGCGCACGACTTCCGCAAGTCTGCGATCGCGATGCTCGAGGCGACGGGGATCTCGGTCGAGTTCAGCCACCACGAGGGAGCCCCCGGCCAGCAGGAGATTGACCTGCGCTACGCCGACGCGCTGTCTACGGCCGACAACATCATGTCGTTCCGGCTGGCCATGAAGGAGGTCGCGCTCGAGCAGGGCGTCTACGCGACTTTCATGCCTAAGCCGTTCACCGAGTACCCCGGCTCGGGCATGCACACGCACATGTCGCTGTTCGAAGGGGACCGCAACGTCTTCCACGACCCGGGCGGCGAGTTCCAGATATCCAAGGTCGGCCGGTCGTTCATCGCGGGCCTGCTGACCCACGCCGCCGAGATCACCGCGATCTGCAATCAGTGGGTGAACTCCTACAAGCGGCTGTGGGGCGGCACCGAGCGGATCGCCGGGGCGGGCGGCGAGGCCCCCGCCTACATCTGCTGGGGCCACAACAACCGGTCCGCGCTCGTCCGGGTGCCCATGTACAAGCCGAAGAAGGGGAACGCGACCAGGATCGAGTTCCGCTCGCTCGACCCGGCCTGCAACCCGTACCTGGCGTTCGCAGTGATCTTGTCGGCCGGGCTGAAGGGGATCGAGGAGGACTACGAGCTTCCCCAGGCGCCGAGGATGACGTCTGGGCGCTGACCGGCGCCGAGCGCCGTGCGCTCGGTATCGAGCCGCTGCCGCAGAGCCTGTCGGAGGCTTGCGACGTGATGCAGAAGAGCGAACTCGTCGCCGAGACCCTCGGCGAGGGCGTGTTCGACTTCTTCCTGCGCAACAAGCGCGAGGAGTGGCGGGAATACCGCCGCCAGGTCACCGAATTCGAGCTCGAGCGCTACCTGTCCTCGCTCTGATCCCCGCCAGCCGGCAGGAGCAAGTCGGCCATAGCCTTTATGCCATGACCGTCATCGAGGAATGGGATCAGATACTCGAGCAGAACGCGGCCGCCTACGCCCGGGTCGCGATGACCAACATCGGCCGCGAGTTCCCGAACGGCGTGCACCACACGATGACCGCGCCGGGCGACTTCCCGGCCAGGCCGAGTGATCGCAACCCGGTCTTCTACGGCAGCTTCGACTGGCACTCCTGCGTGGAGATGCACTGGCTGCTGGTCAGGCTGCTGCGCACCGCTGACAGCCTGGTGCCGGCCGACCTGATCAGGGCCACGCTCGACCGGCAGTTCGCCGCTGACGCCCTGCTCGCGGAGGCCGCTTACGTCGCCGGGCCGAGCGGACCCGGGCGGTACGCCTGGGGCTGGGCGCTCGCCCTGACCGCCGAGGTGGCGGCGCTCGATGATCCGGCCGCGCGGCGCTGGTCGGACTCGCTGCGCCCGCTGGCGGACGCCGTGGCCGGCCTGTTCATCGACTGGCTGCCGCTTGCCACCTATCCGGTCCGCTACGGGCTGCACCCGAACACCGCGTTCGCGCTGGCCAGGGCGCTGCCGCAGGCCAGGAACCTGGCCGCCAACGGGGACCGGAGGCTGGCCGACGCGATCGAAACCGCGGCGGACCGCGGTGGTACGGCGGCGACGCCGGATACCCGGCCGGCTGGGAGCCGTCCGGATCTGACTTCCTCTCGCCGGCCCTGACCGAGGCCGAGCTGATGGCGCAGTTGCTGCCGGCCGAGCGCTTCGCGGCCTGGCTCTCGGCGTTTCTGCCGGGAATCGCCGCAGGGGAGCCGGCCAGCCTGTTCGAGCCGGTCTTCGTCTCCGATTCCAGCGACGGGCAGATCGCCCACCTGCACGGGCTGAACGCGAGCCGGGCCTGGTGCTGGCGCAGGATCGCCGAGAGCCTGCCGGCCGGCGATGACCGGGCCGGACCTGCGCTGGCCGCGGCACGGCGGCATGCCGACGCGGCGCTGCCGCACGTGGTCGGGGATCACTACATGGTCGAGCACTGGCTCGCCGCCTACGCCGTGCTGTTGCTCACGCTAACGCTACGGTGGCCTGCGTGAGCATGCCGCGCGGTATGACGCGTGACCGGCCGGCTGGCCGCCCTCGGGTTCGCCGACACGGCCGGCGCCGAGCGTCTGCTCGCCCGCGAGCTGCGCCTCGACGTGCTCGGAGCCGACGAGGCCATCGTGGCCGCGCTGGCGGCGGCCGCGGATCCTGACCTGGCGCTGACCGGGCTGGCCAGGCTGCCGCGAGACGAGCGGCTGCTGGCCGGCCTGCGCGCCGATCCTGGCCTGCGGAGCAGGCTGACCGCGGTGCTCGGCATGAGCTCCGCGCTGGCCGAGCATCTGCGCCGCCATCCAGGCGACTGGCAGCTGCTCGCCGGGCCCGACGCGGACCGCTCGCCCGACCCAGGCGAAGTGCGGGCAGACCTGCTCGGCGCGACTGGAGCCGACGAGCTGCGGATCGGTTACCGTCGGTGGCTGCTCCGGCTGGCCGCGCGGGACCTGACCGGGGTCACGCCCGTCGACGACGTGACGGCCGAGCTGGCCGACCTGGCGGGGGCCGCGCTTGAGGCGGCGCTGGCCATCGCGCGAGCCCAGCTGCCGCCTGGTGCGGCCCCCTGCCGGCTCGCGGTGATCGCAATGGGCAAGTGCGGTGCGCGGGAGCTGAACTATTCGAGCGACGTCGACGTGATCTTCGTGGCCGAGCCGGCCGCGGACGGCCGGGCCGACACGGAGGCCGCCGCGCTGCGGACGGCGGCACAGCTTGCCAGCGGAATGATCCGGGTCTGCTCGGACACCGGGCCCGAGGGCATGCTCTTCCCCGTCGACCCGAACCTGCGTCCCGAGGGCCGCAATGGCCCGCTGGCCAGAACGCTGGCCAGCCACTGCGCCTATTACCAGCGCTGGGCCAAGACCTGGGAGTTCCAGGCGCTGCTGAAGGCCAGGCCGGTCGCGGGCGACCCCGATCTTGGCCTGGCCTACGTCGCCGCGCTCGCGCCGCTGGTCTGGCAGGCCGCGCAACGCGAGGACTTCGTCGCCGACGTCCAGGCCATGCGGCGTCGCGTCGTAGCCAGCCTGCCAGCCAGCGAGGCGGGCCGGGAGATCAAGCTAGGCCCCGGCGGCCTGCGGGACATCGAATTCGCCGTCCAGCTGCTCCAGCTCGTGCACGGCAGGACCGACGAGACGCTGCACGCGCCGGGAACGCTGCCCGCGCTCGCGGCACTGGCGGCGGGCGGCTACGTGGGGCGCCAGGACGCGGCCGGACTGGCCGAGGCCTACCGCTTCCTGCGGGCCGTCGAGCATCTGCTTCAGCTGCGGCAGCTGCGCCGTACGCATTCGTTGCCAACCGATCCTGCCGTGCTGCGCCAGGTCGGCCGCGCCCTGCGCGGCATGCGCTACGCCGGGGACGACTTCGCCGGGTCAGCGGACCTGCCTGCGGACCCGGCGGAGTGGCTGATGACCCAGTGGCGGCAGCATGCCGCGATCGCCAGGCAGCTGCACGAGAAGCTGTTCTACCGGCCGCTGCTCGACGCGGTGGCCCGGCTGCCTGGCGAGGTGATCAGGCTGACGTCCGCTGCCGCCGCGGAGCGGCTCGAGGCGCTCGGTTACGTCGACCCTCCCGGCGCTCTCCGCCACATCGGCGCGCTCACGACCGGCGTTTCGCGGAAGGCGGCGATCCAGCGCACGCTGCTGCCTGCGATGCTCGGCTGGTTCGCCGACGCGCCGCGGCCCGATGCGGGACTGCTTGCGTTCCGGCAGGTCAGCGAGGCACTCGGCGGGTCACCGTGGTACTTGCGGCTGCTGCGGGACGACACCAACGTGGCCTGGCGGATGGCCAGGCTGCTCGCCTCCGGCAGGTACGCGACTGACTTGCTGCTCCGCGCACCGGAGGCCGTCGCGATGCTGGCCGGCGATGGCCCGCTGAGCATCGGGGACCCGGACAGCCTGCGGACCGAGGCGGCCGCGATCGTGCGCAGGCAGGCGGGCCAGGCAGACGTCGACGCGGCGGCGGCAGGCCTGCTGGCCCTCCGGCGCCGCGAGCTGTTCCGTACGGCGGCCGCGGACCTGCTCGGCGAGCTGGACTGCATGCAGGTCGCCGAGGTACTCGGCACCGTGACCGCACTGACCGTGCAGAGCGCGCTGGATCTCGTCGGCGGCGCGACCGAGCGCTCGCCCGGCGGCCTGCCCGCCGCCATCTGCGTGGTCGCGATGGGCCGGTTCGGCGGGCACGAGATGGGCTACGGAAGCGACGCCGACGTGCTGTTCATCTACGAACCCGCTCCAGGCGCCAGCGATCAGGCCGCAGCGAGGGCCGCGCACGGCGTGGCGGAGGAGCTTCGCCGCCTGCTCGCCCGGCCTGGCCCCGACCCTGCCCTGCAGGTGGACGCGGACCTGCGGCCGGAGGGCCGGCAGGGACCGCTGGTCAGGACGCTGGAGGCATATCGCACCTACTACCGCCGCTGGGCGCGTCCATGGGAGATCCAGGCGCTGCTGCGAGCGGAGCCGGTCGCGGGGGACGCCGCGCTTGGCGCGGCGTTCGCGCTGCTCGCCGACGAGATCCGCTACCCGGCCGGGGGGATCGCCGATGCTTCCGTGCGGGAAATCAAAAGAATAAAAGCCAGGATGGAAGCCGAACGCATGCCCCGTGGCGTCGAGCCGGCCCTGCACGTCAAGCTCGGTCCCGGCGGACTGTCTGATGCCGAGTGGGTGGCGCAGTTGCTCCAGCTCAGGCAGGCCGGCGCGGTTCCTGCCCTGCGGACGACGCGGACGCTCGCGGCATTGGCAGCAGCCAGTGACGCCGGCCTGCTCGCCCCGGACGACGAGGCTGCCCTGGGCACGTCCTGGCGGCTCGCCACGCGGATCAGGAACGCCGTCATGCTCGCGACCGGACGAGCATCCGACGTGCTGCCCGCGGGCCAGCCCGAACTGGCGGGAGTCGCGCGGCTGCTCGGCTATCCGGCCGACGGCTCGCAGGACCTCACGCAGGACTGGCGCCGGGCGGCCCGCCGGGCCAGGAGCGTGATGGAACGAGTCTTCTACGGCTGACGGCCGGGGATACGGCGGTAGGGGGCCGGTTCCGCCGCTGGGTGCGCGCCGACTAGTCGGCGGGTCGTGCATGCTGGTGAGATGACGACTGCCGGCCCGCCATCGCGCGCGTCCTGGCCAGGGATGCTGGTCGAGCGCGCGCTCGCGCTGGTGGCGGCCGACTACCGGCGGCCGATCGGGCCGATCGTGATCGCCGCCGTACTGGCGGCGGCTGCGGTGGCGGGGTCCGACAAGACCGCGGGGCCGTTCAACCCGGGCCTGGCGATCGCGCTCGGCGTGCTGAGCACCGCTCCGATCGCGGTGATCAGGAAGTTCCCCGGCCCGGCCATCGCTACCGTGCTGGCCGCGAACGCGGCGTTCATCATGTTCGGCCGGCTGTCCTGGTCGGTGGCGGCGGTGGTCGGCTGGCTGGTTGCCCTTGCCGCCTGCCCGGTCGTGCTGGCCAGGCGGCCGGCCATCCTCGCGGTCGCCCTGACCGAGTGTGCCGTGCTGCTCGGCTCGGCCGGCCTCGGCCGTAATGTCACGCCCTGGGATGCGACCGCCGCCGAGGCGCTCGCCGTCATCGCGGCCTGGGGCGCGGGGGAAATGGTGCGGAGCAGGCGGCAGTCGGAGTCCGAGAAGGCGGCGGCCGCCGAGCGGGTCAGGTACCTCAGCGAGCGGGACGCCGTGGCGCGCGAGCGGGCCGGCATCGCCCGTGAGCTGCACGACGTCGTCGCGCACCACGTGTCGATGATCGCCGTGAGGGCCGCGACGGCGCCGTACGCGGTGCCCGGCCTGCCCCCGGCAGGGCAGGCAGCCTTCGCCGAGATCGCCGGCGAGGCACGGTCGGCACTGACCGAACTGCGGGTCGTCCTCGGCGTTCTGCGCTCGCCAGAAGGCGGCTCCGAGGCCGCTCCGCAGCCGCGGATCGCCGAACTGGGCGAGTTGCTGAGCCGCGTGACCAGCGCGGGCACGTCGGCGGCGATGACGGTGTCGGGTCAGGTCAGGCAGCTGCCAGGTTCGGTCGAGCTGTGCTGCTACCGGATCGTCCAGGAGGCGCTCACGAACGCCGGCCGGCACGCGCACGGCAGCCGGGTCCGGGTAGACCTCGATTACGGAGCCGAGGCGCTGACCGTGCGGGTGGTCAACGACGCGCCCGCCGGGCGCCGCGCGGACGGCCGCGGCCCAGGTTCGGTCCCCGGCGCCGGTTCCGAGCAGGGCTTCGGCCTGACCGGGCTGCGCGAGCGGGTCACCATGCTGCGCGGCGAGTTCCGGGCCGGGCCGGAAAGCGGCGGGGGATTCGCCGTCTGCGCCGTGCTGCCCGCGCCCGGCCCGACGGCGTCGCCAGGCGATCGCGCCGCGGGGAGCAGGCCGAGCGGCCGAGCCGGCCCAGCGGGCCGTGGGCGAGCCGGCGTGACGGGCCAGCCGCTGCGGCTCCTCGTCGCCGACGACCAGGCCGTGGTCCGGATGGGGTTCACCGCGATGCTCGACTCGCAGCCCGACATGAACGTGGTCGCGAACGGCGCAGGACGGCGAGCAGGCCGTGCGCATGGCCCGCGAGTTCCGCCCCGACGTCGTGCTGATGGACATCAGGATGCCGGTGCTCGACGGCATCGCTGCGACCAGGGAACTGACCCAGGGCCGGCCAGCGAAACGCCGCCCAGGGTGCTCGTCTTGACCACCTTCGACCTCGACGACTACGTCTACGACGCGCTCCGGGCCGGCGCCAGCGGCTTCCTGCTGAAGGATGCCACGCCCGAGGAGATCCTTGCCGCGGTGCGGATCGTCGGCGCCGGCGAGGCCCTGCTCGCGCCGTCGGTGACGCGCAGGCTGATCGCCGAGTTCGCGAGCCGGAGGCGGCTCGCGGTGCCACCCGAGCTCGACCGCTTGACGCCGCGCGAGCGCGAGGTGCTGCTGCACGTTGCGGCCGGCCTGACCAACGCCGAGATCGCCGGCCGACTCTGCCTGGCCGAGCAGACCGTGAAGTCTCACGTCAGTTCGGTGCTGTTCAAGCTCGAGCTGAGGGACCGCGTGCAGGCAGTAATCCTGGCCTACGAGTCGGGGCTCGTCCTGGCCGGCGGCTCCGTCCCGGGCGCACCACAAGGGTGAGCTGGCCTACCTCAGCTCAGGTTCGCGGCTCCCAGCTGAAGTAGCGGGCCGCAACGATCATCCCGGCCAAGCCCCACGCGGCGACAATGAGCACGTCGGTCCACTGGAAGGCGGTACCCAGGAAGGCCGCCTGCATCCCGCTGGCGAAGTGCCTGACCGGGAAGATCCGGGCGATCCACAAGATCCACGACGGGGTGTTGTTGCCGAACGGAATGAAGATCCCGGACAGGAAGAGCAGCGGGAAGATCGCCGCGTTGACGACGGCCGCCGACGCGTCGGCGTTGGGGACCACCACCGTGATTGCCAGACCGAGCGCGCAGAAAGCGGCGGATCCGACCAGCAGCACGACGAGGAAGCGCAGCAGCGTCAGGCCGCCCGGGATGGAGGCCGAGTAGAACAGCCGGCCGAAGGCCACGGTGATGGCCACCAAGAGCAATGCGACGATGATGGCGTGTGCGATCCGCGCGCCGAGGAACGCCGACGCGGGCAGCGGCGTGCCGTTGGTTCGCTTGAGAACGCCCGCATCGCGCTGGAAGGTGACAGAGATCGCGATGTTGTTGAAGCACGCGGTGATCACGGCGAACGAGGCCATCGAGGCCACGTAGTACGTCGACTGGTCCACGAGCCGGGCGCCGATCGGAACGGTGCCGTGGCCGAGCAACGTGGTGAAGATCACCAAGAACATGAGCGGGAACGCGAACGTGAAGAACGCGGAGACCGGATTCCGCCAGAACATCTTGTTGACGTAGCGGATCTGCCGCGCCGTCATCACCGCCGCGCTCATGACACGCGCCTCCCGCCTAGCCGCCTTCCCTTGGCATGGTCCGCCCTGGCCGGCTCGGCGGCCGATCCCGGCTTGGCCGCTGATCCGGTCAGGGCCAGGTAGACGTCCTCGAGCGACGGCCTGACCACCTCGATGTCGTTCAGCTTGATCCCGTGCTCGAGCGCCCAGCCGGTGAGCCGGTTCAGGGTCAGGGTGAGATCGGCGGGCACCAGGTCGGTCATGCCGTCGGCTCCGGTCGTCCCGATCAGGTCAGCGGGCGGCGCACCGCCGACGGCCGGCAGCCGGTAACGCACATGCGGACCTGACATGTGCCCGTCGCCGAGCGTGGCGGGCGGGCCCTCCGCAACGATCCGGCCGGCGGTGACCAGGGCTACCCGGTCGGCGAGGTGCTGGGCCTCGTCCATGTAATGCGTGGTCAGGAGTACGGTCTTGCCGAGCGCGGCGAGGTTCTTCACGATCGCCCAGGCCTCGTGCCTGGCCGAAGGGTCGAAGCCGGTCGTCGGCTCATCGAGGAAGAGCAGGTCGGGGTTGCCCGCCAGCGCGATCGCGACGTCGAGCCGCCGCTGCTGCCCGCCCGAGAGCTTGACCACCCGCGTGTTCCGCTTGCCGCCCAGGCCGACCAGCTCGATGACCTCGTCGCAGGGCCGCGGGCGAGGATAATAGCCCGAGTACATGGTGACGGTCTCGGCGACCGTCAGGAAGCGGTCCACGCCGGTGGCCTGCAGCACGATGCCGATCTGCGGCTTTAGCTGCCGCCGCTGGGTTGCCGGGTCGCAGCCGAGTACGCTGACCGAGCCAGCGTCCCTGGAGCGATAGCCCTCGAGTATCTCGACCGTGGTCGTCTTGCCGGCCCCGTTGGGCCCGAGCAGCGCGAAGATCTCGCCGCGCTCGATCCGTAGGTCGATGCCGTCCACGGCGCGAGTATCGCCGTAGGTCTTGACCAGGCCCCTGACGTCAATGGCTGCGCTGCCGTCCATTGGCCGTGTCCCTTTCCAGTGGTAATCGGCACCGACTATGCCTCTGCCCGTCTCGTCCCGCCAGCGCAATTGGTCACATCTTCCTCCCACCCGGTCTAGGTCTCATCCTGCCGGTGGCCATAACAGCATCGCTGGAACCCTGCTGCTGCCACAGCGACACCAGGGTTCCAGTGATGTCGTTGGCGGGGAGGGAGGGAGGGAGGGAGGGAGGGAGGGAGCTCTTCGACCACATTCGGCTTTGCGGCCGCCGTTGCGGACTGATTGGCTTGCTGGCCGTGAACGAACTCCTGGCCGCCGCGGCGGCCGCTCTCGGGACGGGGCTAAGCGAGCCGACGAACCTCGGCGGCAGCGAGCGCTCAGCGGTGCTGCGGTGCAGGACCAGCCTGGGCGGGTCCGTCATCGTCAAGAGCTACCCGCAGACCAGGCAGGGGACGGAGAGCTTTGCCGCCGAGGCGGCCGGGCTGGCGTTCTCTGGTCCGTCCGGGACCGGGCCGCGGCTGCTCGCCGCGAGCCAGGATGCGCTGCTCGTCGTGATGACGGACCTCGGGACCGCGCCGAGCCTGGCGGACCTGCTGCTGTCCGGGCCGCGGCAGGCCGCGGAGGCGGCGCTGCTCGGCTGGGCTCGGGCCTGCGGGCGGCTCGCGGTCGGCGCGGCCGGGCGTGAACTCGAGCTGGCGGACCTTCTGGCCAGATATCGCGGCGCACCCGCCGCCGGCGGCCAGGGTCACTGGCTGGAACGCAAGATCGCGGGAATACCCGCCCTGCTCGGCGATCTGTCAATCCAGTCGCCGCCCGGCCTGGGCGACGACCTCGCCGACGTCGCGACGATCCTGCGGCCCGGCCGGTTCGAGGTCTTCTCACCCGGCGACATCTGCCCAGACAACAATCTGCTGACCGCCGCTGGCATCCGGTTCGTCGACTTCGAGAGCGCCGAGTATCACTCGGCCTTTCTTGACGCCGCCTACCTGCGGATGCCGTTCAGCACCTGCTGGTGCGTCTTCAGGCTGCCCGGCAAGCTCGCGCGGTCGGCCGAGGCGGCCTACCGGGATCTGGTCTGCGGCATCTTCGCTGACCTGGCCAGCGACGAGGTATGGCAGCCGGGCCTGCGGCGCGCGACGGCGGCCTGGACGCTGCACGCCATGACCTACCTGCTCGACCGGTCGCTCGTCGCCGACCGGCCGATGATCGACGACGGAAGGGCTGCGCCGACCGCGCGCCAGCTCCTGCGCTACCGGTGGCGGCAGCTCGCGGCCGAGCTGGCGCCGACCGGCGAACTGACGGCACTTGGCGCGCTGATGACTCGGCTGCTCGCCCGAACCGAGCACTGGCAGTCGCCTGACCTGCCGCTGTATCCGGCGTTCAGCTGACCGCCGGACGCGGACGATCTTCATGTCGCACACGATTCTCAGCCGAAGCGGCGGACTTGTGTCCGCGATGACGGAACAAGTTTCCGCATCGAGCGGAACGGACTGCGGCGGTGACCAGTGAGGTGCCATTCTGGCAAGCAACGGACTGTCAGCGGCTGGTTCTAGGGTCCGGCTATGAATACCTTCGAGGATCGCTTAGTGGCAGTGGAGCGGCGCGTGCGACACCTGGAGACCTGGGCGGGGCCTGGCCAGGTCGAGGCGCTCAGCATGAGCCTGGCTGACCTGCGGTCTGAACTCACCGGGTTCCGTGGCGAATTCGACGCCTTCCGCGCCGAGGTCAGCGCCGAGTTCAGTGCGATCAGGGCCGAATTCGGCGGCCTCAAGGCCGAATTCGGCGGTCTCAAGGCCGACGTCAGCGGTCTCAAGGCCGACGTCGGCGGCCTCAAAGCCGACGTCAGCGAACTCAAGGCCGGGTTGGCGGAAGTGCTGCGGCGGCTGCCGCCCCGGCCAGCAGACTGAATGGGCAGCAGCTGTTGGTGAGCCGCGGTTCCGCCTGCTAAGCCCGTGTGCCGCGGATGATCTGCCGCTTTGCAGGCCGTGCGGCGCTGGCTACTGGCGGGACATCTCCGCCCTCGCAATCGCGTCGGCATTGGCCGCCTCGGCGGCGGCGTCCCGAGCCGACACGATCTGGATGTCCACCCGGTCGAGCTTGCCCTCGAAGGCGAACGGGCTGTCATACCTGTCGCTCACCGGCGAGCCGTGGTCGTACCCGACGCTCGGCCCGATGCTCGAGATGATGAACATCACGAAGGGGACATCGACCTGACCGCATGCCTTTCCATCGATCACTAGGGTGGCACGGCCGCTTCCTGCGGGCGCCCGCCGGAACCGGACGCCCACTACCGACCGCCCGGCCGGGACCTCGAATGTCGATTCGGCGACATGATGCTCGCCGAAGCAGTTGTAGTCGAAAACCAGCCGGTCGCCCTGGATGAACACGCTGAGTCCCGAGTTCTGGTTGCCGCTGGCGAACAGAACACCGCCCGCGCCTGCCGGGCGGTCGATCGTGGCGGCCAGGTTCCAGCTGCGACCGCCGATGCGCGCGCCGGCCTGGGCGGGCATCGGCGACATCGGCGGGCGGTACACGTAGTGCCGGTCGGGCGGGTGCGGGGTGTGGTCGGTGCGCGCCGCGGCCAGGCCGGCCAGCCCGATCCTCGCCGCGTCGGCGACGCCGCGCTCGCGTGCGCCGAACAGCTCGATGGTCCGGTCGTCGAGGGGCAGGACGCCATGTTCTCTGGCCTGCTCCCACCACAGTTCCACCAGTCCGGCCAGCCGGCCGGGCTCGGCCGCGGCCAGGTTCTCGCACTCGGACCTGTCGACGGCGACATGGTAGAGCTCCCAGTCGTCATCGTCGAAGGGGACGCCGGGGGTGTGCCTGGTCACGGCCTTCCAGCCGTCGCGGCAAATCGCCCGGTGCCCCATCATCTCGAAGTACTGCACCGGCTTGCGCGAGCGTTCTAGCTGGCCGCCGAGCGTGTAGGCCATCGAGGTGCCGGTGATCGGTAGCTGATCGTAACCGCGGTAGACCTGGGGCGGCGTGACGCCGAGCAGGTCGTAGATGGTCGGCGCGAGGTCGTTGACGTGATGGAACTGGTCGCGCAGCCCGCCGCGATCGGCCTCGCCGACCCGCCGGGGCCAATGCAGGACGAGCGGCACGTGCACGCCGCCCTCGTGCGTGTTCTGCTTGTACCACCTGAACGGGGTGTTTCCCGCCTGCGCCCAGCCCCACGGGTAGTTGGTGTGGCTGTCCGGGCCGCCGATGTCGTCGATCCTGGCCACCGCGTCGTCCGGGGACTCGACGATGAAGTTGAAGTACTTCCACTCGTGCAGCACGCCAAACTGGCCGCCCTCCTGGCTGGCGCCGTTGTCCGACATCAGCATCAGGATCGTGTTGTCCAGCTCGCCGAGCTGCTCGAGCGCGGCGACCAGCCGGCCGATCTGGGCGTCGGTATGCTCCAGAAAGGCGGCGAACGCCTCCTGCAGCCTGGCCGCCAGCCGGCGGTGAGTCTCCGGCATCGTCACCCACTCCTCGACGCCGGGATTGCGCGGAGCGAGCTGCGTTGCCGCCGGAAAAAGGCCCATGTCGCGCTGGCGCGCGAACCAGGTGTCCCTGGCCGCGTCCCAGCCGTCGTCGAACGCCCCGCGGTACTTCGCGAGGTACTCAGGCGGTGCCTGGTGCGGGGCATGCGTGGCACCGGGCGCGAAGTACAGGAAGAACGGCCGGTCCGGGCGGATCGACACCGAGTCGTGCAGGAACCCGATCGCGCGGTCGACCAGGTCCTCGGTCAGGTGATATCCGTCGGCCGCGGAATTCGGCTGGTCGACT
The DNA here is from genome assembly GCA_963720595.1 of uncultured Actinomycetota bacterium. Classification (GTDB taxonomy): domain Bacteria; phylum Actinomycetota; class Actinomycetes; order Streptosporangiales; family Streptosporangiaceae; genus Chersky-822. The sequence goes on from CAVRFY010000005.1 coordinate 149,720, forward strand.
GCGTGGTTGTCGTAGACGAGCTCAGGGTGGAACTGGTCGGTCTCGCCGTCGAGGAAGCCGTAGAAGCGGTCGAATCCGCGCGCCAGCGGCCACTGGTCGTAAGGGGCCGGCCGCCGAGGCATCCTCCATCTGGCACAGGTGCCATTTGCCGACCGCGAACGTGGCGAAGCCCTTGTCCCGCAGCACCTCGGCCATGGTCGCCGCGTGGTTGGTGATGTGCCCGCGCATGTTAGGGAACCCGGTGCTGAAGTTCGCCAGCGACCGCATCCCGACCTCGTGGTGGTTGCGGCCGGTGAGCAGTGCGGCGCGGGTGGGGGAGCACAGCGGCGTGACGTGGAAGTTCGTGTACCGGAGCCCGTCGGCGGCGAGCTTGTCGATGTGCGGCGTGCTGATCGTCGATCCGTAGCAGCCGAGGTGGGCGAAGCCCGTGTCGTCGAGCAGGATCACGACGACGTTCGGCGCGCCGGGCCCGGGATGCGGACGGGCCGGCCAGGACGGCCGGGACTCGGCGATCGTCGGTCCGATCACTCCGTCGAAATCGCCGGACGTGGTCATGTGCTCCGCTCCGTAGTCGCGGCAGGAGCGCCGAGCAGCCGGTGTAGCCCGGCCGTGAGGGCCTGCGCAGTCTGCTCAACGGAGTACCCGCCGTCGACCACGAACCAGTCGATCGTCTCGATCTGAGTCAGCGCGTCCGCGGCCGCGAGTATCGCGTCCGCCTGCGCGCCGAAGGTGGTCAGTTCGGCTTCGAAATGCCTGGCCAGCTGGACCCTCAGCATCCCGCGGCGCGCGTTCAGGCCCTCCCTGAGGATCTCGCTGGCCGGGGTGGCGCGCATCCTGGTTCTGGCCTGTGCTGCCCTGGCGGTCGAACCGATCGCGCCGTGCAGCCGCAGCCGCGCCGCGACGAAGGCCGCGACGCGATTGTCGAACGAGCCGACGCCAACCGGCTCGAACGCGAACATCGGGCCGACCTTTTCCAGGTGCCGGTCGATCGCGGCGCGAACCAGGTCGTCACTGTCGCTGACATAGCGGTAGACGGACCGCAGCGACAGCCCGGAGCGATGCGCGACCGCCTCGGGGGTCGGGTTGAGTTCCCCCTCGGTGAACAGCTCGAGGACGGCGTCTAGCACCGCAAGCCGGTTTCTGTGCCGCCGCGCCGTGCGCCCGTCGATCACGTCATGTTCTGTCATCGTGGCTGCCACAATATTCGGTTATCTCGCCCGGACTCAACCCGGATCAACACAGTAGCGAGCCTAACGGAGCGATTCCGGTCACGGGATTTCCTCGATTCCGGCCTTCGACGGCCCGCGCAGGTGCTGGTCAAAGAACTCGATGATCCGCCTGCGGGCATCGGCCGCCGACGGTTCGTGATGCCCGAGGCCCATCAAGGGCCCGGCCGCCGCGCTGAAGACCGCGAAGATCCTCGGCAGCGCCGCGTCGGGTCCCGCGGCTCCGCGCAGTATCGCGAGCGAGCCGGGATGGTTGTTGAGGAACGAGTGCCCGGCGTCCGGGTACTCCTTGACGTCGTGCTCGACGTTCGAGGCCTCGAGCGCCGCGCTCAGCTTGCGTGCCGCGCCGCGCAGCGTCTTGTCCTTCGCGCCGTAGCTGCCGATCACCGGGCACGACTGGCGCAGGAACGTCTCCGCGGCCCGGGGCACCATGCCGTAGTTGGCGCTCGCCGCATCGAACCCGTGCCCTGGCGCCAGCAGCAGCGCGAAGCCGCCGCCCATGCAATAGCCGATGACCCCCGTGCGGCCGGTGCAGTCCTCCCGGTCGGCCAGCCAGGACCGGCATGCGTCCGCGTCGTCGAAGACCTGGCCGCGGCCCGCGGCGAGTCCGCGGAACGTCGACACCAGGCAGCGCACCTTGGCGCCGATCGAGTACAGGTCGGGTGCCAGTGCCAGGAAGCCTGCGCCGGCCAGCCAGTCCGCCTGAGCGCGCAGGTCAGGGGTCATCCCGAGGGCATCGTGCAAGACCAGCACGCCGGGCCACGGGCCGTCGCCGGCAGGCCGAGACAGGTAGCAGCTCAGCTCGCCCCTGGAGACCCCGACTCGCACATCGGACATTGCGCCTCCCTCGGAGCCAGGTTCAGCGGTTGACGGCGGCCGCCGCGGTGCCAGCAGCGCCGCGCTGCCGGCGGCCTCCGCCGTACCGGCGGACGCCGCGGTGCCGGCGGCCTCCTCATGCTCGCAGCGGACGGGACATTTGTCCCGGTAAACCGCTCACCGGTCGAGGACGCGCCGAGCGCGCCGCCCCGATGGGAGGATTGGCCGTAGCAAGGCGGCGCGCCGGACCGGCGGCGCACCGCGCGCAACCAAGCGCCGGGAGGCCCTGCTAGTGCTGGCTGACCTGCTCAGGCGGCCCGTCATCGTCGCCCCGATGGCGGGCGGGACGACTACGCCCGGGCTCGTCGTCGCCGCCGCGTCGGCCGGAGCGCTGGGCTTCGTCGCCGCCGGCTACAAGACCGCTGCCGCCGTGCGCGGCGAGGTCGACGCCGTGATGTCGGCCACCGACGAGCCCTTCGGCGTCAACGTGTTCGTGCCTGGCACGCCCACCGCCGACCAGGCAGCGCTGGAGCGTTACCTGGCCGCCATCGCTGCCGATGCGCGCGAGCTCGGCGCCATGACCGGCCCGCCGGACTGGGACGACGATGACTGGGACGCGAAGATCGCGGACCTGATCGCGCACCCGGTCCCGGTCGTGAGCTTCACCTTCGGCGTCCCGGCAGCCGAGATCGTGTCCGCGCTGCGCGCCGCGGGCAGCAGCGTGTGGGTGACCGTCACCGATCAGGATGAGGCAGCTCAGGCGGCTGCCGCTGGCGTCGACTGCCTCTGCGTCCAGGGAAGCGAGGCGGGCGCCCACCGCGGCACGTTCGCGAACGCCGCGGGCCTGACCCCGGAGGCCGGCCCCGGCCTGCTGGATCTGCTGGCTGCCGTGCGCGGCGTCACCGGGCTGCCGCTGGTCGCGGCCGGCGGCATCATGGACGGCGGTGGCGTGGCCGCGGCGCTCGCGGCCGGTGCCGTGGCTGCGCAGTGCGGGACGGCGTTCCTGCGATGCCCGGAGAGCGGAGCCAACCCGGCGCACAAGGCCGCGCTGGCCGATCCGCGGTTCAGCGGCACGGCGGTCACTCGCGCGTTCAGCGGCCGGCCGGCCCGGGGCCTGGTGAACAGTTTCATGCTTGATCATGCCGACGCCCCGGCCGCCTACCCGGAGATCAACAACGCGACCAGGCCGATCAGGGCGGCCGCGGCGGCGGCCGGCGACCTGGACCGGCTGAGCCTGTGGGCCGGACAGGGCTACCGGTCCGCGACGACCCGGGCGGCCGGCGAGGTAATCGACCTGCTGCTCCGGCCCGTCAGCTGACTTCAGGGCAGCCGCACTTCATTGCGCTGCCAAGGCCGAGGTATTTAGCTAATTTGTATTAGTGATAGAGTGCTGCAATGCGGCAAGACAAAGAGGACACACCAGGAGCAGGGGCGCTGCGGGGCGAGCAGCGGCTCGCCGCCGTCTGCGGCCTCGACGACCCGGTGCGCCGCAGCCTGTACGACTATGTGTCCGGGTGCGGGGAACCGGTCGGCCGGGACCAGGCGGCGACCGCGGTCCGGATCAGCCGCTCGCTGGCCGCCTATCACCTCGACCGGCTTGTCGACCTCGGATTGCTCACGGCGGACTACCGGCGGGCCGGCAGCCGCCGCGGCCCAGGTGCCGGACGTCCGGCCAAGGTGTACTCAAGGTCCCAGACCGAGATCGCGGTGACGCTGCCGCCGCGAGAGTACGAACTCGCCGCCCGGCTGCTCGCGGAGGCGGTCGAGACCGACCCGACAGGATCGGCGCTGGCCGGGCTGCGGCACGCCGCCCGCCGACTCGGCGCCGAGATGGGAACTGGCAGCAAGCCAGCCGACGCCCGGCGCTGGCAGCGCGAGTCGGGCGATGCGGGACGTGCTGACCGCGCACGGCTTCGAGCCCTACGAGGACGACGGCCTGCGCTTGCGTAACTGCCCGTTCCACCAGCTCGCGGCGCGCCACCCCGGCGTCGTCTGCGCGATGAATCTGGCCCTGCTCGACGGGGTCACGGACGGCATCGGCGCCGGCCGCGGATTGCGCGCCGAGCTCGATCCCGGGCCGGACCGTTGCTGTGTTGTGGTCCGTGCCGGCGAAGAACCCACCCCCGAGAACCCTGGAGCGTCATGACGTACGAGCTGACTCTTGACTCGCCCGAGGCGGAGCTGCTGCTGCCCGAGCCCGCGATCGGTCCGGACCTGGTCGCCGCGCAGCGAGCCGCGACCCAGTTTCTCGTGGCACTCGGGATCGACCTCGACTCCGACGGCATGCGCGAGACGCCCGCGAGGATGGCCCGCGCATACGCCGAGCTTTTCGATCCCGCGCCGCTGCGCCTCACGACCTTCGACAATGCCGAAGGCTACGACGAGCTGGTGATCGCGCGGCAGATTCCGTTCCGCACGCTGTGCGAGCACCATCTGCTTCCGTTTTCCGGCGTAGCGCACGTCGGGTACCTGCCTGGCGAGCGTATTCTCGGCTTGTCCAAGCTGGCCCGCATCGTCGAGCATTTCGCGGCCCGGCCGCAGACGCAGGAGCGGCTGACCAGACAGGTCGCCGACTGCCTGCTGGACCGCCTGCAGCCGCGCGGCGCCGGAGTGGTGCTCGAGGCCGACCACACCTGCATGACGCTGCGCGGCGTGCGGGCGACCGGCGCCACAACCGTTACCTCGGCGCTGCTCGGCAGCCTGCGTTCCGACCCGCGTTCCCGTTCCGAGTTCTTCGCCCTCGCTGGCGCGGGCGTCCGAGAAAGGTAAGGCCACCATGACCACTGACAACACTCTGGTGATCGTCGGGGCGAGCCTCGCAGGCGCGCGCGCTGCTGAGGCGCTGCGCGGCGAGGGCTTCGACGGGCGCGTCGTGCTGATCGGCGAGGAGGAGGAGATCCCCTACGAGCGGCCGCCGCTGTCCAAGGACTACCTCATGGGCAAGCACGGCAGGGACAAGATGTACGTGCAGCCGCGCGAGTGGTACGGCGAGCACGATGTGGACCTGCGACTGGGCACGGTCGTGACCGATGTCGACCCGGCCCGCCACGAGATCGGCCTGGCGGGCGGCGAGCGCCTTGGCTACTCGCGGTTGCTGCTGGCGACCGGTTCATCGCCGCGCCGGGTGCCCGTTCCCGGCGCGGACCTGGACGGAGTGCTCTACCTGCGGACCGCTGATGACAGCGACCGGATCAAGGCCGCCTACGAGGGCGCCTCGCGGGTCGCGGTGATCGGGGCCGGCTGGATCGGCCTGGAGACCACCGCCGCCGCCAGGGCCGCGGGCGCCGAGGTGACTGTGCTCGAGATGTCGGAGCTTCCGCTGCTGCGTGTGCTCGGCCGCGAGGTGGCCGAGGTCTTCGCCGGGCTGCACGCCGCCAACGGCGTTGACCTGCGCTTCGGCGCGCATGTCGCCGAGATTTCCGGCGACCGTGGCCGGGTCACCGGCGTCTCGCTCGGCGACGGGACGCATGTCGCCGCCGACGTGGTCATCGTCGGAATCGGGATCACGCCGAATGTCGCCCTCGCGTCGGGAGCCGGCCTCCGCGTCGACAACGGGATCGTCACCGACGCCGCGCTGCGCACCTCCGACCCCGACATCTTCGCCGCGGGCGACGTCGCGAACGCCTTCCATCCGCTGTTCGGCAAGCATGTGCGCGTCGAGCACTGGGCCAACGCCCGGCACCAGCCGGTCGCCGCGGCCAAGGCGATGCTCGGCCAGGACGTCGCCTACGACCGGGTGCCATACTTCTACACCGACCAGTACGACCTGGGCATGGAGTACGCCGGCTACGTCGAGCCCGGCGGATACGAGCAGGTCGTCTTCCGCGGTGACGTGCCGGGGCGGGAGTTCGTCGCGTTCTGGCTGGCCGGTGACGGCCGGGTACTCGCCGGCATGAACGTCAACATCTGGGACGTCAACGAGGCCATCGGCGACCTCGTGCGCGCGGGCAAGCCGGTCAGCAAGGAGGCGCTGCAAGACGCCGCGGTGCCGCTGGAGTCACTGGCCGCCGGCTAGCTGGCCGCAGCTGGCGAACGGCCAGGCAGGCGGGCGCGCGTGTGCGCCGGCCTGCGTGGCCGCTTGCCGTGCTACCTGGTCGGCCGACGGGGTGCTTCACGGCCGCGCGTTAGGGGCCGATGATTCCATCGCGATCCGTTCCATAGCCATGTCTGGCTGCTGGGCGAGCCCGTGTAGGTGATGGTGCCGAAGACCACGAGGTCGCCGAGCGCGGCGTCATAGACGGCAGCGGCGCCGACGTGGGGGCCGCGGCCGGACGCGAGCGGTTGCCAGGTCGTGCCGGTCCAGGCCCACAGGCGACCGGTGGAGCCGATCACGATAACCCTGCCGACGCGGGCGTCGCTGACCATCAGCGCGTTGTCGCACGTCGGCGCTCGCGAGGGAGATTGCTTCGTGAAGTGCCCGTAGTGCCAGAGCCAGGTCTGCTCGTAGCGGGTCCCAGTCGGATCGGGAGGGCCAGGGCCGTAGCCGGAAATGTCGGGAGAGTAACTGTAGTACAGCATCCCGCCCGACAGCGGATCCGGCGCGAACACGCCCCCGACGGTCCCCGGCGCCGGATGCTCGAAATGGAATGACCAGGAGCGCCCAGTCCACAGCCACCGGCCGACCCGGCCGCTACCGGTGCTGTCGTGGAAGTCGCCACGCACGGGCTGCGAGCCTGGGTAGCCGGGGCGGGGCGCCAGCTCGGTGATCCGGCGCGCGGCGGGATCGTACGCGGCGATCGGCATCCCCGGCATCCAGGTCGGCAGCCGCACCCCCGTCAGCCGCGTCCAGTCCGCGCCATTCCAGGCCCACGAGTCAAACAGGACGCTATCGGCACCGCGGCCTTGAACGACGTAGACCAGGCCGCTCGAAGACCAGCAGCTCGCCGGGTTGCAGGCAGTCTCGCGGGCATGCCGCGCTCCGCATCAGCCGGGACTCGCCGGGATGGTGCAGGTCAGGAAACGAGCTCGATCGCCGCGCATCCGTATGTCGGCTACCGAAGGTAGACCGGCCGCGGGCAGTACCCGGCCGAGTCCGCTGAAGTCCGAGACCGTGCGCGGCACGGGGTCCGAGCCGCCAGAACAGCTCGCGTCTCGCGTTGGCCGCGCAGGTAACTGCACGCCAGCGCCGACGGTGACAGGCGGAGCCGACGGCGGCAGCTCCGCCTGCGCTGGAGCGGGCCAACGGCCGGCACGCGGCGAAGTGGCCGGCTTGCCACCGTCCCGGTACCGCGACCAGCGCACTGGGAACCTGTTGCGCCTGATCGCCCGCGGCTCACGAATGTGACAGGCCGTCAGGCGTGATCAAGCGGCCAGCCACGGCAACGCCAAGATGCCACGGCACCTGGCCAGTCACGTGACCAGACCGTGGCGAATATGACGCGCGAGGCCGTCGATGCGGTATTCTGCGGGAGCGGCGCCGCACCCCCGCGGACGCAGGCGCGGATCAGCGGGGGAGCGGCGTGACATCGCAGGTCAGCGCGCTGATGCATGTCAGCAGTCGTAGTACATCTCGAACTCGTGCGGGTGCGGGCGGAGCCTGATCGGGTCGATCTCGTGCGTCCGCTTGTAGTCCACCCACGTCTCGATCAGGTCGCCGGTGAAGACACCGCCCTCGAGCAGGTACTCGTGGTCGGCCTCGAGGCTCTCCAGCACCTTCTCCAGCGAGCCAGGCACCTTCGGGATCGCGAACGCCTCGTCAGGCGGAAGCTCGTACAGGTCCTTGTCGATCGGCTCCGGCGGCTCGATCTTGTTCCTGATCCCGTCGATGCCCGCCATCAGCATCGCGGCGAAGGCGATGTACGGGTTGCTGGACGGGTCGGGCACGCGGAACTCGATCCGCTTGGCCTTCGGGCTGGCGCCGGTGATCGGGATCCGCACGCACGCCGACCTGTTCCGCTGCGAGTAGACCAGGTTGACCGGCGCCTCGAAGCCCGGGACCAGCCGGTGATAGGAGTTCATGGTCGGGTTGGTGAACGCCAGCAGCGACGGAGCGTGGGCGAGCAGCCCGCCGATGTAATGCCTGGCGGTGTCGGACAGGCCGGCGTAGCCGACCTCGTCGTAGAACAGCGGCTCGCCGGCCTTCCACAGGCTCTGGTGGCAGTGCATGCCGGACCCGTTGTCGCCGAACAGCGGCTTGGGCATGAACGTCACGGTCTTGCCCGCCGCCCTGGCCACGCTCTTGACCACGTACTTGTAGAGCATGAGCTTGTCGGCCATCTGCAGCAGGCTGCCGAACTTGATGTCGATCTCAGCCTGGCCCGCGGTGCCGACCTCGTGGTGCTGCATCTCGACCTCGATGCCGCACTCCATCAGCATCCTGACCATCTCTGACCGCAGGTCGGCGTAATGGTCGGTAGGCGAGACCGGGAAGTACCCGCCCTTGTAGCGCGGCTTGTAGGCCAGGTTGCCGCCGGGCTCGTCCCGGCCGGTGTTCCAGGCGCCCTCGATCGAGTCGAGGTGGTAGTAGCCCTCGTTCGGGCTGGTCGCGAACCGCGCCGAGTCGAAGATGTAGAACTCGGCCTCAGGGCCGAAGTAGGCCGTGTCGGCGATGCCGCTTCCGCGTCAGGTACTGCTCCGCCTTCTTGGCGATGTTGCGCGGGTCCCTGCTGTAGGGCTCGCCGGTCAGCGGGTCGTGCACGAAGAACGTCAGGTTGAGCGTCTTGTGCTGCGGAACGGGTCGACGACCGCCGTCGTCGGGTCCGGCAGCAGCAGCATGTCGGACTCGTGGATCTCCTGGAAGCCCCGGATCGACGAGCCGTCGAACATCAGGCCGTCGGTGAATACCCGCTCTTCGAACGCCCCGGCGGGAACCGTGAAGTGCTGCATCGTGCCCGGCAGGTCGCAGAACCTGACGTCGACGAACTGGACATCGGCGTCCGCTATGTACCGCAGAACCTCGTCACCGCTTGTGAACATCAATTCTCCCTCGCTCGCTCACGTGCCCTCGGCCGGCGGGTGAGTCTGCAAGAGGTTAGCGAGTCCGGCGGTTTCCTGTCCATGTCCCCGATGTTTCGGCCGCGTTACGCCACGCGCTAGGGCCCGCCCCCGGCTGCGGCGCCATCCCGGCTGAGTACTGTAAATCCGTGACTGAGCAGAAGCGGGCCGGCTCGCGCAGCTCCGCAGGCCGCCACCGCAGACCAACCAGGCTACCCTGGCCGTGAATCTGGGCCTGCCTGAGGCCGGCCGCGGCGCGGTGGCCGGAATGGCGCGCCGGATCGGCGCGATGTTCATCGACTGGCTGCTCTGCAGCCTGATCGTCGTCGCGGCGATCAGGCCGCCGCAGGCCGCAGGCCGAGTACTGGACGCTGGCGATCTTCGCAGCGCAGGACTGCATCTTCACCGCCCTGACCGGCTTGACAATCGGCAAGCAGCTGCTCCGGATCAGGGTGGCGAGGCTGGATGGCCGGATGGTCGGCGGCTGGGCGCTGGTCAGGACGCTGCTGCTGCTGGCCGTCATCCCGCCTTTGATCGTCCGACAGGGACCTGCGCGGCCTGCACGACCGCGCGGCCAACACGGTCGTCATCCGGATCTGACGAGAGGCCTGCTGGTGTCTTAACGGACCTTCGGGCGCGGCGGCTTGGGCATTCGGCCGGCCCTCGGCATCGGGCCGCGCGGGGCCTGCAGCGACGAGGGGAGCGCCTTCAGCCTGTTGTTGAGGTCCGTCACCGCGGCGGGCTTCAGTTCCCTCGGCATCTTCATCAGCGTCCGCTGCAGCTGCCTGACCGGGAGCTGGCCCTTCTCGTCGCCGACCTGAATCTCGGTGATCGGCACCGCGTAAGCGATCCTGCGCGATCTTCTTCTTCTCCGCGCTCAGCAGGCTGGCCAGCCCGTTAGGCGAGCCCTCGCCGATCAGGATGACGCCCGGCTTGCCGACGACCCGGTGCACGATATCCATGTTCCTGTTGCCCGCGATCGCGGGAGTGACCGTCCAGTTGCCCCGCATCGACTGCACGATCGCCGCGGCCGCGCCCGGCTGGCCAGCGATGGCCTTGTACTGCGCCGACTGCGCGTACCGGCCGAACAGCAGCATGGACGTCATGACGCCCAGGAGCACGCCAAACGGGATCAGCAGCGCGGCGAGTCCGGTCAGCAGGCCGACGAGCACCAGCACGACGAGCACCGCGACGCCGCTGCCGATCACGATCGGCAGCGCCTTGGGATCGGACTTGCGGATGATGCCGGCGACCATGCCGATCTGCTTGAGCCGTCCTGCCGACGCAGGATCAGCGGCCGCGTTCTTCGCCGCCTTGTTCGATGCTTGCGCCGCAGCGCCGCCGGGCTTCTTTACCATGCACCGCAGGATACGAGCATGCGGCACTTGGCGCGAAACGCGGTCACTGGCTGGTCGCCTCAGCTGGGCTGGCCCAGGGCTGCCCGGTCGGCCGTACGGCCGCCTGGCCTGCGCTTGCCTGCTGCACAGCCGCGCGGTAAAGCCTGCCCGCGCGGTAAGACGAGCGGACCAGCGGACCCGACATGACGCCGGCGAATCCGAGCGCGAGCGCCTCGTCGCCGAGCTCGCCGAATTCATCGGGAGTGACCCAGCGATCGACCGGATGATGCCTGGCCGAGGGCCGCAGGTACTGCGTGATGGTCAGCAGGTCACAGCCGGCCGACCGCAGGTCCGTCATCGCCGCGGTGATCTCGTCGCTGCGCTCGCCCATGCCGAGGATGAGATTCGACTTGGTGATCAGTCCGGCGGCCTTCGCCGCCTCGAGCACGGCCAGCGACCGCTCGTACCGGAAGCCGGGCCTGATCTGCCTGAAGATCCGCGGCACCGTCTCGATGTTGTGCGCCAGCACCTCGGGCCGGGCCGCGAACACCTCGCCGAGCAGCGCGGGCTCGGCGTTGAAGTCGGGAATCAGCAACTCGACGCCGCAGCCCGGCACGACCTCGTGGATCTCGGTGCAGGTCCGCCCGTAGAGCCAGGCGCCGCCGTCGGCCAGGTCGTCGCGCGCCACGCCGGTGACCGTCGCGTACCGCAGGCCCATCGCGGCGACCGACTCGGCGACCCGGCGCGGCTCATCGGTGTCCAGCGGGCCCGGCTTGCCCGTCGCGATCTGGCAGAAGTCGCACCGGCTGGTGCACTGGTCGCCGCCGATCAGGAAGGTCGCCTCGCGGTCTTCCCAGCATTCGAAGATGTTGGGGCAGGCCGCTTCCTCGCAGACCGTATGCAGTCCTTCGCGCCTGACCAGCTGGCGCAGCTCGGTGTACTGCGGGCCGGTCCGCAGCCTGGTCTTTATCCACGGCGGCTTGCGCTCGATCGGGGTCTGGCTGTTCCGTGCCTCGATCCGCAGCAGCCGCCGCTCTCCAGGTGCGAGTACCACGCGCTTAGCCTATGCCGCCGCGCGCGCGTCGCGGTCCTGGCTCGGCGCGCTGGCGGCCCGGTAGCGGCGGACCGCGTAGACCCCGCAGCCAGCCAGCCCGGCCGCGACGCCGCCGATCCCCGACACGGCCAGCAGGCCGCGGGCGCCGAGCATGGTCAGCAGCCAGGCGGCGATCGCCATTCCGGCCGAGATCCCGCCGAACAGGACGCCCGAGTAGACGGCAAATACCCGGCCCGCGACCTCATCTGGAGCACGGTGGCCGATGAAGCTCCTGGTCGCGACGGTCTCGATGCCGTTAGCCAGACCGCCGGCCGCATAGGCGGCCACCGCCTGCCAGAGCACGGCCGCCAGCCCGGCGAACATGATGCCTACCCCGGTCAGCACCGTTCCGGCCAGGGCCCCGGGCAGCAGCCAGCGCTGCCGCAGCCGCCCGCCGGCCAGGGTGCCGACCACCATGCCCGATGTCCAGCCGGCCACCAGCAGCGAGTAACCGGCCGGTCCCGCGCGCAGTACGTGCTCGGCGAAGACGACCTCGGCCACCACGGCCATATTCGAAAACGCCACCATGATCCCGACGATCACGACCAGCATGCCCGCGTCGATGTCGGATCGCAGGTAGCTGTATCCGGCCCTGAGCTGGGAGCCCAGCGTCGGCCTGGCTCGAGGCCCGGCGTCCGCCGCTGGCGCCGTCGTGCCCGCGGACATGCGCATGGCGCCGAGCCCGGCCGCTGCCAGCGCGTACAGCGCCGCATTCACCGCGAGCGCGAGACCCGAGCCGCTGATCGTGACCATGATCCCCGCCAGCAGCGGCCCGGCGGTGAAGCCGATCCAGGTCGCGGCCTGGATGTAGCTGTTGGCCTTGATCACCATAGCCTTGCCGACGAGGCGCGGGACGATGGCACCGAGGCCCGGTTGCAGCACGGCGGCGCAGATGCCGAAGCCTGTCGCGAGCGCCAGGGTGGCGGCCAGGCCGGTCGCCAGCACTAGGGCGAGAGCAATCGCCGACTCGACCGCGGCGGCCACCACCAGCACCGTCTTGACGGGGAGCCGGTCGAGCAGGAGGCCGGAGACCGGGGCCAGCGCGCTGATCGGTACCGTCACGGCCAGGAAGACCGCGGCCACCGCCCAGGAAGCATGCGCGGTCTGGAACACGCGGTTGGCGAGGGCGACCATCGCCAGCCCGTCGCCTGCCGCGTTCACGGCCTGCAGGGCGATCGCGAGCGGCAACGCCCTGGCCCGGTCGAGGCGACCTGGCCCGGCAGAGCCAGCAACGCCGCGGGCAGAGCCCGCTGACTGCGGGCGTGCGGGAGCCGGCGCCGGTGCCAAGGATGGCCTCCTAAGGGTCAGCAGATCCAACCGGCGGGAAGCGCTGAATAGTCCTTCAGGGCCGGTTCACCCAGCCCCAGACGGCCGTACTTGGCCTGCCGCGCAGGAGATTCGCCACGAGTGGGGCGCCCTCGGGCTCGATGGCTGGCCGGACGCCGCTGACTTCCCGAACGTTTGAGGGATTCTGGCGACTTGTTTATCCATATTTAGCGGCATTCGCAGGTTACCAAAGGTGTAGCAAGTCAGGATCTAGCCCGTAGGGGCCGACCCGAGCCGGTCATTTCGGGCATATGGAGGTCCCCCGCCGCTCCAGCTAACCGAGGTGACGTGGGGCCGGCGCTTCGGGGATCATGGATGCCATGCCAACCCAGTTCGATCCGCCGTCAGGAACCCGTGACTTCCTCGCCGCCGAGTGCTCCAAGCGCGAGTGGGCCTTCGGCGTGCTGCGCTCGGTCTTCGCCAGCTACGGCTTCGAGCCGCTGCAGACCCCGGCGTTCGAGCGTCTCGACGTGCTGCTCGGCAAGTACGGCGACGAGGCGGACAAGCTGGTGTTCAAGATCCTGCGCCGGGGCGAGCACGAGGCATCGGGCGAAGCCGACCTGGCGCTGCGCTACGACATGACCGTGCCGCTCGCCAGGGTCACGGCCGCCTACGGCGGGCAATTGCCGATGCCGTACAAGCGATATGCGATGGGCCCGGTCTGGCGAGCCGACCGGCCAGGACGCGGCCGGTTCCGCGAGTTTACCCAGTGCGACGTCGACATCCTGGGCTCTACGTCGCCGCTGGCCGACGCGGAGATCCTGTGCATGCACCACGACGCTATGGCGGCGCTCGGCCTCACCGACTTCACGATCCTGCTGAACTCCCGCCAGGTGCTGTCAGGCCTGCTCGAGGTCTTCGCCGTGCCCGACCGAACTCGGCGCCGGGCGTGCTGACCTCGCTTGACAAGCTGGACAAGCTCAGCCGCCGGAGGCCGTGACCGAGGAGATCACCGGGCGCGGTCTCGGCGCCGAGCGCGGCCGCCGACCTGGTTGGGACGATGACCGCGGACGACGCCGCCGAGCGAATCAGGACCGCACTCAAGCCCAGCGAGACCGGGATGGCCGGGCTGGAGCAGGTGGACCGTCTGGTCTCGCTGGTCGGCGCGCAGGTCCCGGCCGGCCGGATCGCGTTCGAGCCACGCATGGTTCGCGGACTCAGCTACTACACCGGGCCAATCTGGGAGCTGGCGGCGGCCGGCGTGCCAGGTTCCGTCGGCGGCGGCGGCCGCTATGACCAGCTCATCGCCCAGCTTGGCGGGCCCGACGTGCCTGCCACGGGCAGCTCGCTGGGCATCGAGCGGGCATTGATGCTGCTGCCTGACGAGGCGGGCGGCCGCCAGGGCCGGATCGACGTCGCGGTGACCGTGCTCGGTGCCGAACTCGCGGCAGCGTCCTTCGCGCTCGCCGCGCAAGCCCGCGCCGCGGGCTTGCGTGCCAGCGTTTACCTGGGCGCCTCCGGCAAGCTCGGCAAGCAGCTGCGCTGGGCGGCCGACCTGGGGGCGCGGTGGTGCCTCATCTACGGCAACGCCGAGCGCGAGGCGGGCACCGTGACCGTCCGCGACCTCGTGAGCGCCGAGCAAGAGGTGATGCCGGCCGCCGAGGCCGCCGGTTACCTGGCCGCGCGGGCGGCTGCACCGGATGCCTGAGGTGACATTCACCGATCCGGACACCTGGTTCGCGGGCTTGCCTGGCGTGGTAATCGCGGCCGGGGCGCTGATCACCGACCCGGCCGGGCGGGTGCTGCTGGTCAAGCCCAACTATCGCGATCTGTGGGCGCTGCCTGGCGGTGTCTGCGAGCACGGCGAGCCGCCGCAGGTCGGCTGCGCTCGCGAACTGGCCGAGGAGCTCGGCCTGGAGATCGGGGTCGGCAGGCTGCTCGCCATCGACTGGTCCCAGCCTTACGGCGTGGCGGCCAGGCCGATCATGCACTTCGTCTTCGACGGCGGTCAGCTCGACGACGGCGTCGGGCATCGTGATCCAGGAGTCCGAGCTGGACGGCTTCCGGTTCACGCCCGCCGCCGAGCTACCCGCTCACCTGCCGCCGTACGGGCTGGCCAGGGTATCGGGCGCGATCAGGGCGAGGAGAGCGGGCACGAGCCTGTTCCTGCCGCATGAGTCCGGCTGACCTCGGCCTGCCCGGCCCCGTGCGCGGTCAGCCGACCGGGCTGGCCAGCAGGTCCGCCACGCCGCTCAGCAGCCGGGTCCGGCTCGCGCCGAGCACCTGCGGCGAGATGACGCTGGACCGGGCCGAGCATCTCGGCGACGCCGACGGTGCGGCCAAGTTCTGCCGACAGCGTGGTCACTGAGGCATCGGAGATCCCGCACGGAACGATCCGGTCGAACCAGGCCAGGTCGTTGTCGCAGTTGAGCGCGAAGCCGTGCATCGTCACGCCGCGCGCCACCCTGATCCCGATCGCGGCGACCTTCCTATCCTGGCCGCCAGGCCCGCCGCGAACCCAGACGCCGCTCCGGCCAGCCACGCGCTCCGTCGCCAGCCCCGCGTCCGCGCAGGTGCGGATCAGCGCCTCCTCGATGGCCCGGACGTAGCCGATCACGTCGATCGGCTCGTCGAGCGCCACGATCGGATATCCGACCAGCTGGCCTGGGCCGTGCCAGGTGATCTTGCCGCCCCTGTCCACCTCGATCACCGGCGCGCCTGGATCGCCGATCGGCCGGTCGGCCGGCGCGGTGCGGCGACCGGCGGTATAGACCGGCTGGTGCTCGAGCAGCAGGCAGCTGTCGGGGATCTCGCCCGCGGACCCGGCGGCCGTGCAGGTCACGCTGGATGCTCCAGGCCTGGTCGTAGCCGATCGCGTCCGCGCCGAAACCGGCCAGGACGAAGGCTAGCTCGCGCTGCACGCTCCCAGCCTATGCCGCCGCCTGGGAGCGCCGCGCAGTCGTGGTGGGGAGCGCCGAGTGCTTCGCCGCGCAGCCCGCAGTGAGTGAGCGCCGGCGGTCCGGCGCGCAGCCGCCACGCGGCCGCCGTGTCCGTGTCGGCTAGCCTTTCTCCTGCTATGGACAACAAGCTGGATCCCGAGGCGCTCGTTAACCTCAGCGTGGCCGAGCGGCGCAAGCTGCTCCAGGCGCTGGTGGCGCTGGAACAGGAGACCGGGCCCGCTCCTGGAACCAGCTGGAAATGGGACGCCGTGCTGGTCTTCATCGTCGCCAGCTGCGTGATCCTGGCGGCCTGGATCGGCGTCATCGCTGTCACGCTGCCGAGGTTCTACCACACGGGCAGCTGGCGCGGCGCGTGGGTCGGCTTCGACTTGGCGTTGCTGGCGACCTTCGCCGCTACCGGCTGGGCGGCGTGGCGGCGACGTCAGCTGCTGATCGTCGCGCTCGTCGTGCTGGCCACGCTGCTGCTCTGCGACGCCTGGTTTGACGTCGTGCTCGACGTCGCGACCTCTGGCTTCATCCCGAGCCTGCTGTCCGCGCTGCTGATCGAGCTGCCGCTTGCGGTCCTTGCGATCCTCATGGCCAGGCGGCTGCTTCGGCTGACGATGGGCCAGATCATGCGGTACGAGGGCCTGGCCGGCCCGGTGCCGCCGTTGTGGCAGATACCGCTGCTCGGCCCGACCCTCGGGACGCCGCTGACGCGGCTGATCAGGGCGCGGGCCCGGCATAAGGAGGCGCTGGCGGCATGCAGACCCGCCAAGGCTGAAGACTCCGAATCGCGGGCCGACTAGCGGCGCAGCAGCCCGCCGAGCGCGGTAGCGATGTCCGGGTGGGCGAACCGGAAGCCAGCCGCCTCGAGCCTGGCGGGCAGGACGCGCGCGCTGCCAAGCAGTTCGCCGGCGACCTCGCCGAGCGCGGCACTGAGCAGGCCGGAGGGGAGTGCGAGCACGGCGGGCCTGCCGAGCGCGCGCGCCAGCGCGCTGGTGAAGTCGGCGTTGGTGACCGGCTCGGGGGCCGTGAGATTGAACGCGCCCGCGGCATCGCCGGAGGCCAGCAGGAACCGGATGGCACTGACCTCGTCGGTCAGGCTGATCCAGCTGAGGTACTGCCGCCCCGAGCCGACCCTGGCCCCGAGCCCGAGCCTGAACGGCGGCAGGAGCCGGCCCAGCATGCCGCCGCTGGCCGCGAGCACGACGCCGGAGCGGAAGCTCACCACTCTGATGCCTGCCGCGCGAGCGGGCCCGGCGGCCGCCTCCCAGTCCCGCACGAGTTCGGCGAGGAAGCCCGATCCGGCCGGAGCGCTCTCGTCGACGGCCCGGTCGCCGGTCTGCCCGTAATAGCCGATGGCCGATGCACACAACAGCACGCCGGGGCGCGGGTCAGCCGCGGCCATCGCCGATGCCAGCGCCGTGGTAGACCCGATCCGGCTCGATCGCAGCACGGCCTTCCTGGCCTTGGTCCACCGGCCGCCGGCGATCGGCGCTCCGGACAGGTGCACGACGGCGTCCACGCCGCCGAGCGACGCGGGATCGAGGCCGCCGTCCGGCGCCTGCGGATCCCAGCCGATCTCCGCATCCGACCGGGCCTGCCGCCGTACCAGGCGGACGACCTCGGCGCCGTCCGCCGCCAGGTCGGCCGCAAGCGCGGTGCCGATGAGCCCGGACGCGGCAGTGATAGCGACGCGCACGGCGGGACCTACCGGCCGAACTCTGCCTCGAAGGCGCCCTCTTCCAGCCGGTTCTTGATCGTGATCAGGAACCGGGCGGCGTCAGCGCCGTCGACGAGCCGGTGATCGTAGGTCAGGGCCAGGTACACGATCGAGCGCACGGTGATGACCTCGCCGAGGTCCGGGTCGTCGACGACGACGGGCCGCTTGTTCACCGTTCCCGTGCCCAGGATGCCGACCTGAGGCTGGTTGATGATCGGAGTGTCGAAGAGGGCACCCCGGCTGCCGGTGTTGGTCAGCGTGAACGTGCCGCCGGTGAGGTCGTCCGGGCTCACCTGGCCGGCCCTGGTGCGCGCGGCGAGGTCGGCGATCTTGCGCGCCAGCCCGCCGATGTTCAGGTCGCCGGCATTCCTGATCACCGGGACCATCAGCCCGCGGTCGGTGTCGACCGCGATGCCGAGGTGCTCGGCGTCGTGGTAGGTCACGGTCCCGTTCGAGGTGTCGATGACCGCGTTCACCTTCGGGTGCGCCTTGAGCGCCTCTACCGCCGCCAGGGCGAAGAACGGCAGGAACGAGAGCTTGACCCCCTCCCTGGCCTCGAACGCGGCCTTGGTCCGCTCGCGTAGCCGCGCGATCGCCGTGACGTCGGCCTCGACCACCGTGGTGAGCTGTGCCGACGTCTGTAGCGACTCGACCATCCGCTGCGCGATGACCTGGCGGGCGCGGGACAGCCGCTCCGTGGTCCCGCGCAGGCTCGACGGCGCGGGAATGGTCTTGGGCACCAACTTGCCGCCTTCGGCAGCCTGGCCGGGCTGCGCTGCGGGCCGCGCGGCTGTGGCGGCGCGGCCGCCGCCTGCGGCTGCGGGGCCTGGGCAGCCGCGGGACGCGGCGCCTCGCCACCGCCCCCTTGCCTGGCCGCGTCGAGCACGTCCTGCTTGCGGATCCGGCCTCCGACGCCCGTGCCCCGCACCGAGCCGAGGTCGATGCCGTGCTCGGCGGCCAGCTTCCTGACCAGCGGCGTGACGTAGGGGCTCTCCAAGCCCTCCGGCGGTGCAGCAACGGGCGGTGCGGCAACGGGCGGCGGGCCGGCGGCGGCGCGGCGGGCTGCCCGGCGCCAGGCTGCGGCGCAGCTGGTGCGGGCACGGCGGGCGCCGGCTCGGCGTGCACGGGTTCGTACGTCGGCGCAGGCGGCTGGTACGCGACCGGGGGCCCCGACTCCGCGTGCGCGGGATAGTAGGGAGCGGTCGGACCCGGCTCGGGCGCGGGCATCTCGTAGCTGGTCGGTGACTCGGCGTAAGGCGGGTACGCCGGCGGCTGGCTGGGCT
This sequence comes from uncultured Actinomycetota bacterium, assembly GCA_963720595.1. Taxonomy (GTDB): domain Bacteria; phylum Actinomycetota; class Actinomycetes; order Streptosporangiales; family Streptosporangiaceae; genus Chersky-822. The sequence continues at coordinate 168,339 of CAVRFY010000005.1, forward strand.
CGGCGTAGGACGGGGGCGGCTCGTACCCCGTCGCCGGCTGATAGCCGGGCTGACCACCGGGCGGCCGCTCGTCTGGCGGTTCGCCCTGCACAAAGGACTGCTCCTGATAGCCCTGCTGCTGATAGCCCTGCTGCTGATAGCCCTGCGCGGCAGGCGCGGCGTAATCGGGTGCCTGGGCTGCCGCAGCTGGCGCGGCCGCCTGGGCGGCGCCGGCCGAGCCGTCCTCGTCGATTACGGCGAGTTCGGCGCCGACGGCGACGGTCTCGTCCTCGGCGACGGTGATGCCGCGCAGGATCCCTGAGACGGGGGAGGGGATCTCGGTGTCCACCTTGTCGGTGGATACCTCGAGCAACGGCTCGTCCGCCGAGACGTGGTCACCCTCGTGCTTGAGCCAGCGGGTAACGGTGCCTTCGGTGACGCTCTCGCCAAGCTGCGGCATGGATACGGAGACCGACATGGCTTGCGCTGACTCCTTCGCTCAGGTATCCGCCATTCCTGACATCGGATCAGGAATGGAAATGCAACGGTTTGCCGGCCAGCGCGAGGTGCGCCTCGCCGATCGCCTCCGACTGGGTCGGATGCGGGTGGATGAGCTGCGCGACCTCGGCGGGCAGCGCCTCCCAGTTGTAGATCAGCTGGCCCTCCGCGATCAGCTCGCCGACCCGCGCGCCGACCAGGTGGACGCCGAGCACCGGGCCACCGCCGGCGGTGGCGATCACCTTGGCGGCGCCTTGAGTCTGCAGGATCACGCTCTTGCCGTTACCGCCGAGGTTGTAGGTCACCTCGGTGGTCTCGATCCCGCGCTCGGCCGCGGTCGCCGAGGTGATGCCGACGGACGCGACCTCCGGGTCGCTGTAGGTGACCCTGGGCACGCCGTCGTAGTCGATCGGCGTGACCGGCAGCCCGGCCAGCCGCTCGGCGACGCCGATGCCCTCGGCGAAGCCGACATGCGCGAGCTGCAGGCCAGGGGTCAGGTCGCCGACCGCCGAGATGGTCGGGACGCTGGTCCGCCAGTACTCGTCGACGAGGACGAAGCCGCGGTCCGTGGCGACGCCCGCCTCCTCGTAGCCGAGGCCAGCCGAGACCGGGCCGCGGCCCACCGCGACCAGCAGCACCTCGGCCTCGATCGTGGTGCCGTTCTCCAGGCTCACGCTGACGCCGGTCGCGCCGTCTCCTTGACCTCGCTGAACCTGACGCCGAGGTGGTACTTGATGCCGCGCTTGCGGAAGGCCCGCTCGAGCAGCTTCGAGCTGGACTCCTCCTCCGGCGGGAGCAGGTGCGGCAGCATCTCGACGATCGTGACGTCGGCGCCGAACGAGCGCCAGACGCTCGCGAACTCGACGCCGATGACGCCGCCGCCCAGGATGACGGCCGACGCCGGGACCCGGTCCAGGGTCAGCGCCTGGTCGCTGGTGATCACCCGCTCGCCGTCGATCTGCAGGCCGGGCAGCGAGCGCGCCTCCGAGCCGGTGGCGAGTACCACGTGCGCGCCCTCAGTAGACGACGTCGCCGACCGCCACGGCGGTCGGCGACACCAGCCGGCCGTCGCCGTAGACCATCTCGACCTTGCGGCTGGCCAGCGTTCCCTGCAGGCCCTTCCACAGCCGGTCGACGACCTTGTCCTTGTAGATGTTGACGGCCGGCATGTCGATGCCGTCGAAGGTGGTCCAGCACGCCGACCGAGGCGGCGTCCCTGCGCGTGGTCGGCGATCTCGGCCGCGTGCAGCAGCGCCTTGGTCGGGATGCAGCCGCGGTGCAGGCACGTGCCGCCGACCTTGTCCTTCTCGATCAGCACTACCCGCATGGCCGAGTTCGGCGGCGCGCAGCGCGCACGCATACCCGCCGCTGCCGCCGCCCAGGATGACGAGGTCGTAGCTGCCGGTCTCGGTCTGGGTCACCAATCGCTCCTCGTCGGCCGGTTGACAGGATCTGCCTGGTCATTCGTCGCGCTAGAGCCGCCCGTCCGCGACGTCTTGCGCGATCTGGACCAGGGTACGGACCGCGACGCCGGTGCCGCCCTTCGGGGTGTAGCCGTAAGGCTCGCCCTCGTGGAACGACGGTCCCGCGATATCCAGATGCGCCCAACGCACGCCGTCGGGCACGAATTCCCGCAGGAACAGCCCGGCGGTCAGCATGCCGCCATCCCGCTCAGCCGCCACGTTCGCCAGGTCGGCCACCTTGGAGTCCAGGCCCTTGCGTAGCTCCTCGGGCAGCGGCATCGGCCACATGGCCTCGCCCGCCCTGGCCGGCCGCGTCGACAATGCCGTCGCTGACGGCGTCGTCGTTGGCCATCACGGCGCAGACCCGGGTCCCGAGCGCGATCACCTGGGCGCCGGTAAGAGTCGCTATGTCGACAAGAAGGTCGGGCGAGTCGGCCGCCGACCTGGCCAGTGCGTCGGCCAGGACGAGCCGGCCTTCGGCGTCGGTGTTCAGCACCTCAACGGTCGTCCCGCCGTAGATCGTGATCACGTCCGACGGCCGCTGCGCGCCGCTGCCCGGCATGTTCTCGGCCAGCGGCAGGTAGCCGATGACGTTCACCGCAGGCCTGAGCGCGGCGATCGCCTGAAGTGCGCCGAGCACCGCCGCCGCGCCGCCCATGTCGGACTTCATCGTCTCCATCGCCTTCGGCGGCTTGAGTGACAGCCCGCCTGAGTCGAACGTGATGCCCTTGCCGGCGAAGACCACAGTCCTCGACGCCTCGGGGTGGGCGTAGCTGAGCCGACCAGCCTGGGCGGGTGGACCGAGCCCTGGCCCACCCCGGTGATGCCGCCGTAGCCGCCCTCGCGAGCGCGACTCGTCCAGCACTTCATAGCCGAGCCCGGACGCCGGCCGCGATCTGGCTGCCTCGGCGGCGAAGACTCTCAGGGTACAGATGCGACGGGCTGGTGTTGACCAGGTCGCGCACCAGCGCCACGGCGGCGGCGAGCACTTCGGCCTTCGCGACCGCGCCGGCGACGTCGTCGCCAGGCGATCAACGTCAGGTCAGCGGCGGGATGGCCGTTGCTGCGGTACCGGCCGAAGTAGTAACTGCCGAGCAGCGCGCCGAGCGACGTGGCCTCCGCGCTGACCGCGTCGCCGGCGGGCAGTGCCAGCGCGATCGTGCTGACTTTCGGCGAGGCCAGCGACCGGACCGCGGCACCGGCGCGCGCGGCGGAGGCACCTCGGCGTCCGCGCTGCCCGGGTCGCGATCGCGCTGGCCGTGCCGATGCCGACGGCCGCGATCAGCGGCGCGCGCAGCTTGCCGCCGACACGGTCCTGGTGAGCTCCTCTGCCTTGCCGGTGGCGCCAAGCGCGCGTGAGCGTCGTCGATCAGGTCGCCGCCGAGCGCGGCATCGACATCCTCCGCGCCAGGCAGCCGAGCACGGGCCTTGGTCGCCCTGGCCGATGGCGATCACGATGGCGTCAGCGCTGACGTCACGCGCGGCTGAATTGGTGGTCCGAAGGGTAGCTGTCACGTATCTGAGCCTAGTGCCTGCGCGCGCCGGGGTTGCTGTCCCTGTCCAGCGGCCGACCGTAGGGTATGCCGTATGTCCGCGACTCGGCCGCCGATTCCGCTGCTCAGCCTCGCCGCGATCACCGGCAGGCTGCGGGCGGCGGGCTGCGTGTTCGCCGAGAGGAGGCCGCGATCCTGACCGACTCGGCGCAGACTGCGGACGGCGCTCCGAAGCATGGTCGGGCAGCGCGTCGCCGGCCTGCCGCTCGAGCACATCGTCGGCTGGGCTAGTTCTGCGGGCTGCGGGTCACCGTCGATCACGGCGTCTTCGTGCCGCGGCCGCAGGAGCGAGCTGCTCGTGCGGCTGGCCGGCGGCGCTGGCCGCGCCTGCGTCGGTCGTCGTTGACCTGGCGTGCGGCTCAGGCGCGATCGGAGCGGCCATCGCCGCGCTGGTCGGACGGCGTGGAGCTGCACGCCTGCGATATCGACCAGGCGGCCGTGCGATGCGCCAGGCGCAACCTGGAGCGCGCTCGGGGGCCATGTCTATCGTGGCGATCTCTACCGCCGCTGCCGGACGCCTGCGCGGACCGGGTCAGCGTGATCGCCGCCAACGTGCCTTACGTGCCGACCGAGGCAGGTGGTGCTGATGCCTGCCGAGGCCGGATGCACGAGCCGCTGCTCGCGCTCGACGGCGGACCGGACGGGCTCGACGTGCTGCGCAGGGCCGCGGCGCGGCGCAGCCGAGTGGCTGGCGCCCGGCGGCCACCTGCTGGTCGAGACCAGCAGGGGCCAGGCCGCCGTGGCGGCGGACGCGTTCGCGGCCGCCGGGCTCTGAGCCGCGCAGGTCGCCACCGACGAGGACCTCGGGCGCAACAGTCGTGCTCGGCCGGGGCCGGCGTTAAGGGCGCGTCAATTCGGGCCTGCGGCGTTAACGGTGCGTCAAGACTGCCATCCGCGCGACGCTAGATGCACTGACGTGCGATGACCGGCCGAATCCGCCGCCGCGCCCAGTGAACTGGCGGATGCGATGACAGACGATCCGTTCGAGCTCGCGCGATCGGCCCGACTCAGCAGCGGAGTCCCGGCGACTGAGCCGCGCGCGCCACGCGAATGCGCCGGGCCGCACTGCTGTCGCTGCCGGCGGGCTGCGCCGACGCTGCTGCTGATCGGCGCCGATCGCCGCGGCCGCGCCACGGCGCCGTATCCGGGCGGCTGGGTGCTGCTGCTCGCGGCGATCGTGGTCGTCGGGGCCGGCCTGGTCGCCGAGCCGGGAGCCACGCTGTTCGTGGTCTGCGCGGCCTGGCTGACGGTGGCCGGATTCTCCCGTCCGCCGTACGCCCAGCTGCAGGTGACGTGGCTGACCGGCGCACGAGCGGCCCTGGTGCTGAGCCTGGCGGGCCTGGCCGCGAACCGTGGCCGGCGCGATGATGCGCAGGCTGGCGTCGTCGGTCACACTGGGGGGTGTGGAGACTGTGGCCGCCGCCGTCGCCGCGTTCCTGGTGGCGCGAGCTGGGCCCGGCCGGCGGCCTGGACCGCAAGCGGCAGCTTGCCGGGCTGGCTGCTCGTCGCCGTGCTGCCGCTGCTGACCGCCGTGCTGGTGCCTGCCCAGGTCGTCGCTGAGCCTGTCCGATGACCTGCTGATCTACCTGGTCGGCGTGGTCGGCCGTCGCCGTGGTCGGCGGATTCTGGCCAGCCGTCGTGGCCGCCGCCGTCACGGCCAGCTTGCTGCTCAACTGGTTCTTCACCCCGCCGGTGCACACCTTCACGATCGAGGACCCGCAGAACATGCTGGCCCTGCTGCTGTTCATCACCGTCGCGGTCACGGTGAGCAGCGTGGTGCACCTGGCCGCGCGCCGAGCGGTCCAGGCCGCGCGGAGCCGTGAGGACGCCGCAGCCCTGCTCGAGCTCGCGCAGACGGTGCTCGGCGGCGACGACACATCCGGCGCGCGATCCTCGATCACCTGACCGGCCACCTGGGGCGGCAGCGCCGAACTGGCCGAGCGGTCGGCGGCCAGTGGGTCAGGGTGGCGGCCTCTGGCGCGATGCCGCCAGGGCGCCGCGGAACCAGGGTCAGGGCAGGCGCCGACCTGCTGCTCGGCGTGGCCGGGCAGGCCGCCCCGGTCAACGCCTCAGCTGCTTGACGGGTTTGCCGCTCAGGCGGCTGCGGCGCTGGACCGCGACCGGCTCCGCACCCAGGCGGCACAGGCCGAGGCGCTGGCCGAGGGCAACAGGATGCGGACCGCGCTGCTCGCGGCGGTCAGCCACGACCTGCGCACCCCGCTCGCCTCGATCAAGGCGAGCATCAGCACGCTGCGCCAGACCGGCGTGCAGCTGTCCGCCGAGGACGAGGCGGCGCTGCTCGCGACCACGGAGGAGTCCGCCGACCGGCTGAACGACCTGATCGGCAACCTGCTGGACATGAGCAGGCTGGCGGCGGGCTCACTCGAGCCGTTCCTGCGGCCCGCGTCGATCGACGAGGTGGCGCCGCTGGCCAGGCACGAGGCGGAGAGCTCGGCGAACGTGCGGCTCGTCGTGCCGGACGACCTGCCGCTCGTGCGGACCGACCCCGGACTGCTCGAGCGGGTGCTGGCCAACCTGTTCGCCAACGCGATCGCCCACTCGCCGGCCAGGCCGCCCGCCGGTCATGACCGCCCGGCAGCGAGGGCGACATCGTCGCTGCTCGACGTGATCGACCACGGCCGCGGCGTTTCCGATCACAGCTCAAGCCGCTGATGTTCGAGCCGTTCGAACGGCTGGGCGAGCGCGGCGGCGGCACCGGCGTCGGGCCTCGGCCTCGCGGTGGCGAAGGGATTCCTGTCGGCCATGGGCGGCACGGTGACGCCGCTGGACACCCCGGGCGGCGGCCTGACCATGCGCGTCACGCTGCCCGTCGCCGCGCCCGCCAGCACGACGATGGCCGCTGACCAGTGACCAGGGTACTGGTCATCGACGACGAGGAGCCGATCCTGCGGGCTCTCCGGATCAACCTGCCGCGCACAAGTACGAGGTCAGCACGGCCGCCGACGGCAAGTCCGGGCTGGCCGCGATGGCCAGGGACCGACCCGACGTGCTGATACTCGACCTCGGGCTGCCTGACATGGACGGCACCGAGGTGATCAACGGGATCCGCGGCTGGTCGTCGGTCCCGATCATCGTCCTGTCGGCCTGGGGCCAGGAGTCCGCCAAGATCGCCGCGCTGGACGCAGGTGCAGACGACTACGTGACCAAGCCGTTCGGGATGGGCGAGCTGCTCGCCAGGCTGCGGGTCGCCGTCCGGCGCGCCTCCCCTGCGCCGGACGAGCCCGTGGTCAGCACCGGCGACATCACCGTTGACCTGGCGGCCAAGCGGGTGCGCAGGGCCGGCGAGGACGTGCAGGCTCACGCCGACCGAGTGGCAGCTGCTCGAGGTGCTGGTCGGAACCGCGAGCGGCTGGTGACCCAGCGCCAGCTGCTGCAGGAGGTCTGGGGGCCCGAATACGGCACCGAAGGCAACTACCTGCGGGTCTACATGGCGCATCTGCGCCGCAAGCTCGAGGCCGATCCGTCCAGGCCGCGCTACCTGCGCACCGAGCCGGGGATGGGCTACCGGTTCACCGCTGCGGGCTCGGAGGTCTCGCCGCCCGGCGGCCGCAGCTCGTAGACCGGGGTTGAAGATCGTGCGGGCGCCGCGGTGCTGCGCCACCCGGCCGCGTACCTTCAGGTGCCGTCCCGGCTCGATTCCCGGGATGCTCGCGGCGACCTAGCCAGACCAGCGTGAGGCTGCCTGAGCCGTCCCACAGCTCGGCCTGCAGCGTCGGGCTGTTGCCGCGCGGGCGCACGGTCACCGTCCGCAGCGTGCCCGGCGACCTCGGCCTGCTCGCGGTCGGCGAGCGTCGGCGATCGGGGTGGCTGCGACGTCGGCGACGCTGGCCTGCAGCTCCTCGGCCTGGATCTGCTCGTGCGCGGTGGCGATGTGGTGCCGAGCCTGGCCAGCCCGCCCTCGTGCATCGTCCTCGGGGCCGGCCGCCGGGCTGCTGAGGGCAACGCCGCCGCGCGGGCTTGACCTCGATCTTGGTGAACCGGCCGCCAGGCGGGCCGCGCCGTGGCCTGCGGCGTGCGCCAGCGCGTCTGGCCTGCCGACCTGAGCTGATAGGGCACGCTGGCGACGATGACGCCTGGCTGCAAGCAGCAGCCTGGCCTTCAGCCGCAGCGCGCTCTGGTTGTGCAGCAACTGCTCCCACCAGTGCCCGAGCACGTACTCGGGGATGAACACGGTGACCACGTCGCGCGGGCTCTCCCTGCGCAGCCGGCTGACATAGGACACGACCGGCTTGGTGATGTCGCGGTACGGCGAGGCGACGACGGTCAGCGGCACCGGGATGTCGCGCCCTCCCAATCTTCGCGCAGCCGGGCGGTCTCGGCGTCGTCCACGCTGACCGTGACGGCCTCGATGTGGCTGGGCTGGGTCGCCCGGCATAGGCGAGCGCCCGCAGTGTCGGCAGGTGCAGCTTGGAGACCAGCACGATGGCCCGGTTGCTGGACGGCAGCGTGACCGGCTGGTCGGCCGGCGGCGGTGCTAGTTCGACGGCGACGCTCGCGTAGTGACTGTGGATCCCGCGCATGGTCAGCCAGATGGCCGGCATCGCCACGACCACGATCCAGGCGCCGCTGACGAACTTGCTGACGAGCACGATCACGAGCACCACGCCCGGTGAAGCAGGCGCCGACCGTGTTGATCACCCTGGTCCGCTTCATGTGCCGGCGGACGCTCGGGATCGGTCGTGGACCGCAGGTTGCGGTTCCAGTGCCGGATCATGCCGGTCTGGCTGCACACGAACGAGACGAACACGCCGATGATGTAGAGCTGGATCAGCCGGGTGGGCGAGGCGTTGAAGATCACGATCAGCAAGATCGCGAACCCGGACAGCATCAGGATGCCGTTGCTGAAGGCCAGCCGGTCGCCGCGGTTGTGCAGCTGCCTGGGCAGGTAGCCGTCCTTGGACAGGATCGAGGCCAGGACGGGGAACCCGTTGAACGCGGTGTTGGCGGCCAGCACCAGGATCAGCGCGGTGACGAACTGCAGGACGTAGAACAGCGGCGAGCTGTCGCCGAACACCGCACTGGCCGACCTGGGCGATCACGGTCCGCTGAAATGCCTGTGATGGTCATGCACGTGAGCTGGGACGTTCTCGCATGTGCACGTGGCTGATCAGCGCGAGCGCCGTCACGCCGGCGAACATCGCCACCGCGATGATGCCGAGCAGCGCCAGCGTGCGTCGCCGCGTTCTTGCTCTTCGGGTGGCTTGAACGCGGGCACGCCGTTGCTGATCGCCTCGACACCGGTCAGCGCCGTGCAGCCCGACGAGAACGCCTTCAGCAGCAAGAACACCAGCGCCAGGCCGGTGAACGAGCCCTGCGACGCTGGACGTGCTAAGTGCGCGCTCTCCGCCTCCAGGTGGTGGCCGAAGGCCACCCTGGTCAGCCCCCAGATGATCATCAGCGCCACGACGCCGATGAAGAAGTAGGTCGGAATGGCGAACGCCGTCCCTGACTCGCGCACGCCGCGCAGGTTCATCACCGCGATCACCGCGACGACGATCACGGAGATCATCGTGACGTGGGAGTTGAGCGACCGGGAATGCCGACGCCAGGTTCGCCACGCCGGCCGAGACCGAGACCGCGACGGTCAGCGTGTAGTCGACCATCAGCGCGCTCGCGACCGCCAGGCCCACCTTGGGTCCGAGGTTCGTCGAGGCGACCTCGTAGTCGCCGCCGCCGGACGGGTAGGCGTGCACGTTCTGCCGGTAAGACGCCACGACGACCAGCATCAGCAGGCCCACGCGCCGCGCGCGATGTAGGGGGTGTAATGCAGCAGCGCGATCCCGCCGAGCGACAGCACGAGCAGAATTTCCTCGGTCGCATACGCCACCGAGGACAGCGCGTCGCTGGCGAAGACCGGCAGGGCGATCTTCTTGGGCAGCAGCGTGTGGCCCAGATGCTCGCTCTGCATCGGGCGCCCGACGAGCACGCGCTTCGTCAGTCCGAAAAGCATGGCCACGACCGGAATGCTAGGCCTACCAGGGCAATGTCCGCCAGATGCGCATGGGCGACGACCACATCGCCCTCGCGGGCAGATCGGCGCTGACAGCTGTCAGGCCCGGGCATGCTGACAGCCGTTACAATCGAGTGCGTAACCTGACAGCTGTTAGACTCGAGTACGGGCGACTGGCCAGGTGGAGAGTGCCGTGGGAGCCGGCGCCCTGTTCATCGCGGTCTTCCTCGCCTGCGCGGTCGAGGCGGTCGAGGCGACCACGATCGTGCTCGCGGCGGGCACGGCGCGGGACTGGCGGTCGGCAACGTCGGGCTTGCTCGCGGCGCTTGCGCGTGCTCGCCGTCATCACCGCGGCGCTCGGCCCCGCCGTGACCGCGCTGCCGCTGCAGGCGCTGCGGCTGTTCGTCGGCGCGCTGCTGCTGATCTTCGGCTTGCAGTGGCTGCGCAAGGCGATCCTGCGGGCCAGCGGGCACAAGGCGCTGCATGACGAGGAGGAGATTTACCGGACGCAGGACTCAGCCGGGCGCGAGCGCCGAGACCGGCCGCCGGGCGGGACTGGTGCCCGACATGTACGGTTTCACGCTGTCCTTCAAGGGCGTCCTGCTCGAGGGACTCGAGGTCGTGTTCATCGCGCTGACCTTCGGCGGCAACGCGCACCAGATCCCGCTCGCCGGCGCTGGCTGCGGTGTGCGCCGTGCTGCTGGTCGCGGCGGCGGGCATCGCGCTGCGCGCGCCGCTGGCCAGGGTGCCGGAGAACACGATGAAATTCGTGGTCGGCATCATGCTCACGGCCTTCGGCACGTTCTGGGGCGCCGAGGGAGCCGGCGCGCGCTGGCCGGGCTCCGATGCCGCCCTGCTGGTGCTCGCGCCTGGCATCGCCGCTCTTCGCGCTGGCGCTGGTCGCGCGTGCTGCGGCGGGTGCCCGGTGGCTCGGCCGCGCCAGGCAGCGCGCAGCCGGTCGTCGACGGAGGCCCGCTGATGTGCCGGCCGGGTTCGTGCGTTCGGCGCGTTCGTCTACGACTTCGTCATCGGCGACGACTGGCGGGTGGCGGCCGGCGGTGGCGGTCGGCCTGGCGGCCACCTACCTGCTCGCGCACGCCGCGGGCGTGGCCGCCTGGTGGCTGGTTCCCGCGCTGCTGCTGCTGCTGCTGCCGGTCAGCCTGTGGCGGGCGGTCCGGAAGCGCTAGCAGCGCCAGCCAGGTGCGCTGCCGACCGGCTCTCCGCCTACCGGCTCTCCGCCTCTTCGGCGTAGACCCGCGCCGCGTATTCCTCCAGCGACTGCTCGCAGGTCGCAGGCCCTGCTCGGCCGCCGTCGCGGCCCGTCGGCGCCGAAGACGTCACGGTCAGCGACCCTGGCCGAGCCAATTCCGGAGCTTGACCAGGTCGACCTCGTTCTCCTCAAGCTCGGCGTAGGTGAAGTGATCGGCCACGTACTCCTTGCGCACTTGGCCGAGGAAGTCCTCGCACTTGTCCACGATCTCGGCGTACTCGTCGTCCCTGGCCGCCTGGAACGCCGTCAGGACACCCTGCTCGCCCGCCAGCACCGAGCAGGACAGCAGCACCGCATGTTCCCGACATGTCGAGGATCTCCCGCCGCAGCTTGCGCAGCGCCCGCTCGGCGCTCGACGCTGGCGGGCAGCGCTGCCGCGGAGTTCTGCAGGTAGATGGCGCCAAGGCTCTTCAGCCGCCGCCAGACCGCGGCCCGCAGCCTGGTCGGCTCCGACGGCACCCGGTAGACAGCAGCAGCCAGCCGCTGCCCTCGCCGGATGCCCGCGTTCATCAGGCTCATTGTCGCAGGTGTTACGTCGTGAAATTCGGGTTGCCGTCTGTCCCGCGGCGGCATGACCGGGGCACGCACGTCCGCGGGCTGCTCGCGGAGGCTGTCGATCCTGCGCATCAGCTCGGCCTCTTCTGAGATCTCGGCCGCGGTTGGCGACAGCGCGATGGTCGCGGTCAGGACGAAGGTGGTGATCGAGACGCCGACGATCAGCGGCAGCAGGAACGCTCGCCGCGCTGGCGCCGCCCATCGCCATCGCCTGCCCGCCGGGCTGGAACACGCGCATCGCGGCCATGCCGGTGTAGTGCATGCCGCTGACGGCCACGCCCATGATCGCCGCGGCGCCGAAGCGTGGACCAGAATCCGCCAAGCCGCAACGCGGACCACAGCGCCGCGGTCGCCGCGACGACCGCGATGACGATGGACACGGCGAACAGCTCGGGGCTGTAGCCCATCGTGGCCGGCATCCGCATCGCGGCCATGCCGCTGTAGTGCATGGCCGCGACGCCTAGCCCGGTGATCACGCCGCCAAGCAGCAGCGATCTGACCGTGGCCTTGCCGCAGCCCGACGATCAGCAGGCCGATCAGCACGAACGAGACGGACAGCAGCATGCTCAACAGCGTGATAGGCACGCTGTAGCGGATGGTCTCGCCGGGGATCGTGAAGCCGAGCATGGCGATGAAGTGCATCACCCAGATCCCGGTGATGCCGATGGACACCGCCGCCACCAGCAGCCAGCGGATCCTGGCGGAGCCGGTGCTCGCCCGGGACCGGCTCGTGCAGCGCAGGCCCGAGAAAAGCAGCCGACGACCGACATGAGGTAGCCGAGGCCGGGCGTCAGCAAACCATACGAAAAGTTATGAACAGTGAGCATTGCGTGAAATCTCCGGACTGCCGAGGAACGCGTAGGTTTCCGACCAGCCGTGCCAACATCCGTGCTGGCCTGGCGGCGATAGCGATCGTTTGCACCGGCCGCCCGTTGGGCTGATTCTGCCAGCAGTAGCCTGCTTTCGAGCAGCAGTCTCGACCACGATTGCCGGTTCTGCCGCTGTCCACCAGAGTAACCGCGCGCCTCCGGCCGGTCGGCGACGATCTCGGCGAGGGAGTCGTCCACGAAGTGCGCGGCGGCGCCGTCGTCGCACGCGATGCCGGGTGGCAGCGAACCGCCGGCGACCAGCGACTGGTACAGCGGGCGGCTGCCGGGCTCGGAGTCATAATGCGGGCAGTAGCTCGGCGCGAGCAGGCCAAGGCCGCCGGTGAAGGGCCGCAGGTCGGCTCCGAACGAGTCCGTCGTCCCCGAGGTGAACCAGCAGATCGCCCCGGCGCTCACTCCGGACAGGACGATCCCTGCCCGCCAGGCCTTGGCGCATGATCTGGTCCAGGCCATGCAACCGCCAGACGGCGAGCATGTTGGCCACGCTGCCGCCGCCGACGAAGATGACGTCCTGGGACAGCAGCAGGTCCTCGGGATCGCTGACATTGGGCATGGGGAAGAGCTGCAGGTGCGTAAGCCTGCCGCCGATCGCACCGAGCAACTGGTAGGTCCGCAGGTAGGCGCCAGGATCGTCGCCGGAGGCCGTGTTGAGAATGCAGGTTCTCGGCGCCTTGCTGCCTGACAGCCGCGCGGCATAGGCCGCAAGCAGCGGCGTGCCGTCGGACCCGGTCCCGATCGAGTCGAATCCGCGCAGCCCGCCGATAGCCAGTACATGCCGATGTCCGTCCGCTGCCACGGCCAAACGCTACCGTGCCCTGGTGACCGACTGCATCTTCTGCGCAATCGCCGCGGGAACCACGCCCGCTCACATCGTCTTCGCCGACGCCGTGACGGTCGCCTTCCTCGACGCCCGGCCAGTGTTCAAGGGGCACGTGCTGGTCGTGCCGAGGGCGCACTACCCGACGCTGCCCGACCTGCCGGGGCCGTTGCTCGAGCCATTTTTCGGCGTGGTCCGGCTGCTCAGCGCTGCCGTCCCGGCGGCGCTCGGCGCGCAGGGCACCTTCGTCGCGCTGAACAACGTCGTCAGCCAGAGCGTGCCGCACCTGCACGCGCACGTGGTGCCGCGGACCAAGGGCGACGGCCTGCGCGGGTTCTTCTGGCCGCGCCAGAAGTACGCCAGCGACGAGGAGGCGGCCGGGTACGCAGCCCGGATCCACGACGTCGCAGCGGCCGGGCCGGCGCTGCCGTGATGGCGCGGCAGTTCGGGCCCGTGGTCGTTATGCCAAGAGCGAAAGGGTAACGCAGCTCCGCGGGCTTACCCTGGCTGGTATGGCTGAATGGTGGTCGATCGAGGTGTTCGACGCGCGGATCCAGGCAGCCTTGTCCTGGAAGGACTCCTACCGAACCCAGCTTGTCGAATCGGCGATCACGAGCGGGGCGGTCGAGTGGGCCTGGATCGAGCACAAGAACGGCGTCGTCTTCGAGGTGTGCTTCGCGGACGAGGCCAGATGGGAGGCCTTCCGCGGGCTCCCAGGCGTGCAGGCGGCGCTGGACGCGGTGCCCGACCCGGTCAACGGCGTGCTGGTTTACCGCGGCCGCGGCGGCGGCGCGGGAGCCAGATCGCCCAGGCGGCCACGACCGTCGGCGGGTGCCGGCGCGATCGAACTGCCCGAGCCCACGGCGCAGCAGGTGCTCGACTTGACCGCCGCGGAATTGAGCGGGCGGGCCGCCAATCTCTGACCACCTGGCCGGCGCCACGGGCCGGACGGTGCAGGATGTGAGGATGAGTACCACAGCCTCGGCCGACGGATGCTGTCGGCCATCGAGCGAAGCGGCTACTACCCGGGCATCATCGCCGACGCGGTTTCCTCGGCAGTCGGCTCCGAGCAGGTGGTCTCCTACTTCGTCCATCACGACGCGCATTTTGATCCCGGCATGGAGGTCCGGCGGCACATGACGGTTCTGGCGCTGACGCCGACCAGGCTCGTCTACTCGCACACCGACGAGTACCCGGCCGATGAGAACGTGCCGGATTCCCGGCCCCAGGCGGAGACCTCCACCGAGGCGATCCGCTGCTCGCGGATCTCCACGGTCGCGCTGACCAGGGTGATCCCCGATCCGGCCAACTACCAGCGAGGCATCACGATGCCGTCGGAGATCGTGCTGACGATCGGCTGGAACTCGCTGCGCCACCTCGAACTTGAGCCCGCGCACTGCGGGGACGAGAACTGCGATGCCGATCATGGCTATACCGGCGCGATGACCTCGGACGACGTGACCATGCGGATCAGCGAGGCGGCCGACGGGGCCGAGGCCGTCGAGCAGGTGCTCGCGTTCGCCCAGGCGCTGTCGTCGACGACCACGCGGCCATGATGACCCAGGCCATCGAGCCGACGCTGCCGCGATACTCCGAGTCCTGCCTCGATGCGCTCGCGACCTCGATGCTCGCGTCGCTCGGCATGCCTGGCGAGCCAAACCCGCTCCGGCTGGCGCCCGCCGAGCGCGTCTGCCTGCTGCTCGTCGACGGCCTCGGCTGGGAGTTGCTCAGCGCGCATCCGGCCGCCGCGCCGTTCCTGTCCGAGCTCGCCATGACGGCGGCCCCGCTGACCGCGGGATTCCCCGCCACCACCGCGACCAGCCTGGCCACGCTCGGGACCGGACGGCCGCCCGGCCAGCATGGCCTGCTCGGGTATCAGGTCGCGATCCCCGGCGCTGACGCCCTGCTCAATGCGCTCAGGTGGGATGCCAAGGTCGATCCGCTTAGCTGGCAGCCCGGGTCCACGATCTTCGAGCGGGCCGATGCGGCCGGCGTCAGGGCGCTGCGGGTCGCGCCCGCGGCGTTCAGGAAGTCCGGGCTATCCGTGGCAGCCATGCGCGGCGCCGAGTACCTGGCCGCCGACACCATCGGCGCGCTGGTCTCGCGCGCGGCGGGTGCGCTCGCCGAGGGCGGCGCCGGCGTTCGCGAGCGTCTATTACGGCGACCTGGATTCGACCGGGCACGCGCTCGGCTGCGGCTCGGACGCCTGGCAGTACCAGCTCGCCCACGTCGACAAGCTCGCCGAGCAACTCGCCTCTGCGCTGCCGCACGGGACCGTGCTGCACGTCACCGCCGATCACGGGATGACCGATGTGCCGCCTGCGGACCGGGTTGACGTGGACGCGCTGCCACAGCTGCGCGAGGGCGTCGCCCTGCTCGGCGGGGAGCCGAGAGCCAGGCACGTGTACTGCGAGCCGGGAGCGGCCGGCGACGTGCTGGCCGCGTGGGGCGAGGTGCTCGGCGACCGGTTCTGGGTGGTCAGCAGGGAGCAGGCCGTGGCGGACGGCTGGTTCGGCCCGGTCGATCCGCGGTTCGCCGCGCGGATCGGCGACGTGATCGCCGCCCCGTCCGGGCCTAGCGCGATCGTGGCAACGAAGTCGGAGCCGCGCGAATCCGCGCTGACCGGAATGCACGGCTCGCTCACCCAGGCCGATCAGCTCGTGCCGCTGCTGACGCTGACGGTCAGCTGAGCGCAGGGGTGGCTGCCGCGCGCCGCAGGCCAGCACCTGACGGGCTTGGCATGCTGCCGACCTGGGGTTTGTCCACAGGCCGACCGGGGAACCGCACCGCCGCCGGCCTGGTTATGCACAGGATTCAGGAGGTTATCCACAATGACTGAGCTGCGCTCGCGCCCCGCGACTGGCGTCCGTGCCTGACGCCGGCGGCGGGCCGCTGGTCAGCGCCGCCGGCCTCGCCCGGTTGCTGACATCCGCACAGCCGCCGGTGCTGCTCGACACCAGGTGGCGGCTGGGCGGGCCGCCTGGGCTCGAGGGCTACCTGGCCGGGCACCTGCCGGGAGCCAGCTACATCGATCTGGATCGAGAACTCGCCGGAGCACCTGGCTCGGGGGCGGGCGGGCGGCATCCGCTGCCCGCGCCGGCCGTATTCGAGGCGGCGATGCGCCGGGCTGGCCTTCGGCGCGGGCAGCTTGCCGTGGCCTACGACGAGGGCGACTCGTCGATCGCTGCCAGGCTGTGGTGGCTACTGCGCTACTTCGGTCATGACCGGGCGGCCGTGCTCGACGGCGGCCTGCGGGCCTGGACCGGCGCGGGCCGGCCGGTGACCTCGCTAGTGCCGCAGCCAGAGCCTGGCGACTTCGCGGCCGGCCAGGCCGGCGGCATGCCGGTACTCGACGACGACGGCGCGGCGCGGCTCGCCAGCTCGGGCTTCCTGCTCGACGCGCGGGCCGCCGCCCGGTATCGCGGCGAGGTCGAGCCCGTCGATCCTGCGGCAGGGCACATCCCCGGCGCGATCAGCGCTCCGGCGACTGGGAACGTCGGCCCCGACGGCGTCTTCCTGGGCCCGGCGCAACTGCGCCGCCGATTCGCTGACCTCGGCCTGCCGTCCGCGGCAGGCCTGGCCGTTGACGCGACGGGCGCGCCGCGGATCGGCACTTACTGCGGGTCAGGCGTCAACGCGGCCCAGCAGGTGCTGGCGCTCGAGCTGGCCGGCCTGCCTGCCGCGCTCTACGTCGGTTCGTGGTCGGCCTGGTCGTCGGATCCGTCCCGCCCGGTCGCCACCGGCCCGGAGCCTGGCTGACGCGCGGCCACGGCACCTGGGCAGGTTTCCGCAACCGCCTCGATTGCTTCGCCGTCCTAGCGATCAGAGGCAAGTTTCGGAGGACCAGATGATCACTCGCAGAAACCCGAATGCGGCGGGCGGGAACCGTTCCCACCGTCGCCAGCCACGCACCATCCTGCGCATCTTCGCCGCGGCAATCGCGCTGACGGCACTGTCGGCCGGATGCGGCACCGCCCGGTCTTCCGGCAGTTCGGCTGGAACGGCAGGCGTCGCCGGATCGCCGGGCCGGGCCGCCCGGGCTACCGTAATGGGGATCGGACCGGTACCGGCCCACTTCGCAGCCCGCTCGGTGACGTTCGTCTCGCGGGACGAGGGGTTCGTGCTCGGCACCGCGCCTTGCGCCGTGCACCCGTGCACGTCCCTCGTGCGGACCCTGAATCGTGGCGCTACCTGGGTCGGGCTGCCCGCGCCGCTCGCCAAGCTGGGCTTCCCCGGCGACGCCCACGCGGTCTGGGGAATACGGTTCGCCAATCCGGCGCATGGCTTCATCTTCGGCTCGTCGCTCTGGGAGACCACCGACGGCGGCGAGCACTGGGCGCGCGACGCCAGGTCCGTCAACAGCATCATCTCGCTGGCCATCGTGCACAATCAGGTGATTGCCGTCACCGAGCATTGCACGCCTAGCGGCTGCACGCGGACCGGCCAGATCGTCCGCCGGGCCCTCGCGGGCGGGCCTTGGACCACAGTCATCCGGATTCACCCCGCCTTCCCTGAGAACCCGACTGACCTGATCGGCACCCAGGCCGGCGTCGCGGCGATACTGAACGGGACATCAGCTCTGGTCAGCCGCGATGGCGGGTTCCACTGGACCAGCAACCCAACGCCCTGCACCTCGCTCAGCAAGGGACGCCCTGGCTCGGTCGCGGTGATCGCACCGAAGGGCTGGCCCTGCTGTGCATCGGCGAGGGGTTCACCGGCCACACGCTGAAATTCACCTACCGGAGCCCGGACGACGGCGCTCACTGGATCGCGGCCGGCAAGCCGGACGCCCTCGGTGACGGCGGGACGGTCGCGGCCGCCAGCCTCAAGCAGTGGGTGATCTCGACCGCGAGCGCCGTGAGCTCGTTGTACTACGCCGGCAACGAGGGATTCGGCTGGCACACGGCCGCGTCCCGGAGCGACGGCGGGCTCGGCTGGGCCGACCTGGGGTTCACCACGCCCACCAACGGGATCGTCGTGTACGGCCTGGCCCGTTCCGACGGCAACCCGGAGAACTTCCCCGGTCAGCTCTGGCTCACCAGCAACGCCGGCCAGACCTGGCATGCGGTGAGGTTCTGACCACACGGCGGCGCCGAAGCTGAATGTTGCTGGACTTGGTCCCCGCGGGTCAGGGCGGAGCGGGCACGTCGTCGGGAAGGAGGCGGAACGCGTCGTGGCGGGTGAGGGGGCGGATCATCCGGAAGTGGCGGCGATCCAGCGTGGCGATGACGTCGGTGCGGAACTCGCTGGCGAGCGCGACGTTGATCGCGTCGGCCAGCCCGATGGCCGGATAGTCGCCGAGCACCGCGTGCGAGGTAAGCAGCAAAGGCGCGACTGGGGGGACTTCCCACCGCCCGGTCGCGATGCGGCTGGTTATGTAGCCCAGCACGGTGCGTGCGGTGTCCGGGCCCTGCCGGGTTGCCAGGAGGTAGTCCAGTTCGGTCAGCACGCACGGTGACACGACGAGGTGACCTGCCTGCGCGAAGCCGTCACGGACGGCAGCGTGGTGGACGTCTTTGTCGTTGAACAGGGCGATCAGTGCCGAGGTGTCCGCGATCACCACGGGCAGCGGGTCAGCCATCGGCGCCGAATCCGGCCAGCAGGTCGCTGACCTGCTCAGAGAAGTCGGGGGTACCGCTGAAGGTTGGAGTGGCGTCGTCGCGGCCCATGGGGTCGGTGCGGAATGCGTAGGACTGGGGGTCTCCCGCGCCGTAGGGGCGCATGACCGCGACCGCGCGGCCGTTCTTGGTCACAGTGATCGTTTCGCCGGCCTCGACCCGGGCCAGGACCTGGGCCGTCTGCTGGTTGAGTTCCCGGGCAGTGGTCTCCATCCCAGCAGTGTACTACCCGTAGTACCCGGCTGGGCATTGTGGTGGGCGTCTGGCGACAGGCGAGGGCCGCATGGTGCTAGCCCCCTGAACCGGGCGGCGGCCCGAGGTCTCCCCTGATGGTCAGCGCGAGCCAGGTCAGCAAGCCGACGATCAGGGCCGGGCCAGCTGGACCCGGTGATGACGCGAGGACGGCGAGTGCCGCCGCGGTGGCGGCAGCGAGCCGTAGCGCGACGCGGACTGGCCTGCCCTGCCTGACGCGTGCCCCCACCGCGCGCAGGGCGCGTGCGGTAGCCGCCGCGCGGCGCGCCGGGCCACCGCGGCCGGGCTGGCCCGGCCCGGCGGCGGGCGGCCGGCGTCAGCGTGGCTCGCGCCTCACCTCGGCCAAACCGGGTGCGCAGCTCGGTATAGGCGGCGGCCGCCAGCGCGAACTGGTCCGGGTCGCCGCCGTCGGCGCGGTCCGGGTGCGTGGCCGCGGCGATCCGGCGCCAGGCCACCCGCACGTCGTCATCGCCCAGATCGGCCCCAGCGTCCAGCCCGAGCACGGCGAACGGGTCGCTAGCGGCTGCCCGCCAGGGCCGCCACCGCTGATGGCGGCCCTGGCGGCGCGACCCCGTCATGGCTCGGGCCCGAACGCCGCGTCGAGTAGCGTGCCTACGGCCGGCAGCTCGGCCGCCGCGACCCCGCTTGCCGCCCGGGCTGGTCCAGCGCCGGCCGACACCGTCGCCGGGTGCACCGGCGCAACGGGCGCGGGCCGCATCGCGGCGACCGGCGCTGGCGCGACCGGCGCTGGCGCGATCGGCGCTGCCGCGACCGCCGGGGGAGCGGCGACGAGCCGCTTGACCTGGATGTAGGTCACGCCGCCCCGGTGAAGGTGCGCGACCTGCCCGGTATCCAGGCCGCGGATCCGGGCCGGCTCGGCGACCGGCACCTCGCGCAGCCGGGACGATCCCTGATGCCGCCAGACCGGGAACCGGGCCAGGCGGCGTGTCGTCTCGGTCACCGTCCGGGTCCCGGCCAGGCCGGTGAGCGGCTCCGGGTGCGGCGTGCGCAGCACCCAGACCCCGCCCTCGGCCGAGGCGGCGATGCGGTACCGCTCATCTTCGCGGTCTGCCAGCCCCTGCCAGGACTGCGCCGACACCTGAAGCGCCAGGCCCAGTGACCTCGCCCGCTCATAGAGCTGCCAGATCGGAAGTCGTCGCGAGACAGCGGAGAACTCGTCGACCGCCAGCAAGATCTCGCGGCGCTCCGGTCCCGCCACCGCGAACCGCGCCAGCAGGTCAACCAGTGCCCTGGCCTGTCCCTCGGCGACCGTGATCTCGGTCGGTCCCCTCGAGAATGCAGTACCAGGCATCCGCGTCGCCGAACCCGCCAGGACCGTCCAGCCCGGCGCCGAGCCGGCGGAACAGCGTGCGGAACCGCAGCGCCACGTCGCTCAGGTGCCGTGACGCGGACCTGATCAGCGCATGATCGGCCTCGGTACCCGACCCGGCGTAGGCCATCGACAGCCAGCCAGGCTCCAGCCTGGCGAGCAGGTCACTGGCAGCTACCGGCGGGCCGCACGGAGCCTCGACCGCCAGCCCGATCAGCGCCTCCATCACATCGGAGTAGTAGGCGGCCGCTCCAGTTCCGTGCTCGATCAGGTCGACCAGCGCCGTCGTCAGCTGACGAGGCGGCAACGACCACAGCGACAGGCTCGCGTCGTCGGGCCACACCGCCGTCGAGCGCGCTCCGGCCTCCCGCAGCACCCGCCGGAACCTGTCGGCCACCCGGCGCGCATCAGGCCCGCCCTTGCAGTCGAGCACCACAAGCAACGGCGCCGCGCCCAGACCGGCCGCATGACGGCGCAGCCCAGCCGCCATGAACCCAGTCCACAAGCGCAACAGCAACGTTGTCTTGCCCGTTCCCGTGGTGCCCACGACGACGTGATGCGAGCGCAGCCGCTCGTAGCCGATCGCGGCGACCCGGCGCGGGCGGTGTCCCACGCTCCTGATCACGGCGCCGGTGACCACGAGATCGCCGCGCAAGGTCAGCGGCACCGATCCCGGTGCCGCGATCATGGCCCTGGCGGCGCGGACCTGATGCCGCCACTGCCGCTCGTCGAAGGCGACGCCGATGCGCCGGGGAAAGCCCGCCCGCGCCGGTCCCGAGCGACCCGGTGCGGTAACTCCACGCCAGGCGCACCGGCCAGCAGGCCGAGCGGTATGGCCAACGGGGCGGCGACCGCGGCGGCGCGCAGCAGGTTCCCGGCCGCGGCGAGCTGCCAGAATCCCAGCCAGGCATGGTACGGAGCGGCCGTCACGGCTTGCCATCGCGGCGCAGTCGCGCGCGGTCAGCGCCAGCCAGACCGCGACCATGGGTCCGCACCAGGCCGCGGCGGCCAGCAGGCGGCGAGGCTGCCAGCCCCGCAGCCAGGCCACGCCGACCGCGCCAGCGGCCACCAGCGACACCGGAGCGGCGGCGGCCACAACGCCCGCCGCACGCCAGCCAGCGCCAGCACCCGGATCGCCGCCCCGAGCATGCGCCCGGGCCACCAGCCAGACTCAGCCACCGGCCGATCATGGCCAGCTGCCCGGCCCCAAGAGGTCCGGCCAGCACGGCACCTGCTGGCAGCAGCCGGATCTCGACCCGGGTTCCGAGCGGGCCGAGCGCCGCCCTGGCGTTGCGCACCACCGGCATTGCCGCCGGCGCTGCACAGGTAGATCGCCCTGTCGTGCCTGGCCGGGCGTCCGGGCACCGCGACGTCCGCGGCCCGGCAACCGTAGTCGCCGGTGCGGGTCAGCAGCTCGCGCATGATCGCGACGGTCCTGGCGTGGTCTTCGGCGTCAGCTCGGCCTCGATCGCCCAGCACTCGCCTGCCCAGGGGACCACGTCGCCGTCCGGCCAGTGCAGTTCGCCGTCCGGGACGTGCTCGCGCAGGCCGATCCGGCCGCCGATCCTGGCTCTGAGCCGCCGCTCGCTCCGCCAGTGCGCGCCTGCCGCCGCGAACTGCGGCGCGGCCGCGAACGCCAGCCTGACCGCGGTCACCGCCCGCAGGTGCGCCAGCCTCGATAAGCCGGGCGCACCAGCCGGTACGGCAGGCCGCTGGCGGCCAGGCCTGCCTTGGTCAGCCAGACCCAGCGCGGCCCGGCGCTGAGCACCGCCGCCTCCGCCGAGCCGGCCGCCCGCCAGCGGGCGACGATCGCTGCCGGCGCGCCGCGGCGTGACATCGAGCGCCCGAGCCAGCTGATCGACCTGCATCCCGTACATCTCGCCGACGAAGACCAGCCCGCACCCGATCGAGGTCCGCCCGCGCCGCCTGGCCATGCCCGGCCGCCGGAACCACCGACGACACGCCGCCTGACCTGACCACAGCACCATCACATCACGCGGCGGCCCGCGAGCCCAGCGCGCTCGACCAGGCAACACGGTGGCCCGGTGCTGGTGCCCGGCCGGTCCTTGCTGCACAATGTCTCTGGAGTACCAGCAGCAACGCAGTACGCGTGGCAGACCGCCCGCTCACGCCGCCTGAGGTTCGTTGGGGAAGACGCACCTCGTCGGCAGGCAGGGAGGTCTGGTGACCGTACGCGGCGTGCTGCAGATTCATTCTGCGCCCCCGGCGCTGAGCCCGCATATCGAGTGGGCGGTGGCCGGGATATTCGGCGTGCCCGTCAAGCTGCACTGGATCGAGCAGCCGGCGGCGCCAGGCTCGGTCAGGACAGAGCTGGACTGGCAGGGCCGTCCTGGCGTGTCAGGCGAGATCGCCTCGGCGCTGGCCAGCTGGGAGCTGCTCAGGTTCGAGCTGACCGAGGAGGCCAGCCCGGGCTGCGACGCGGTCCGGTATAGCTGCACGCCCGCCCTCGGCATGTTCTCGGCCAGCCTCAGCGCGAACGGTGACGTCATGATCAGCGAGAACAGGCTCAGGGCCGTCATGACGCTGGCCGCCTCTGGTGCCGATGCGGACGGGCTCGGCGCGATCCGCGAGCTGCACGGCCCCGCCATCCCGCGCTCGGCGGGTCGCTCGAGGCCGAGCTGTCGCTGCTGCTCGGGGACGCGTGGGACGCCGAGCTCGAGCCGTTCAGGCACGCGTCGGCCGGAGCGCCGGTTCGCTGGCTGCACGCGACTGGCTAGACTCGCGGTCCTGCCGTGAGCGAGGACGTGCCTGACCATGACTGACCCGGCCGCGGGCGTGAGCGCCTGCCGTTGTCCGCAACCGAGCGGACCAGGCACCGGCGGCTGCGCGAGCAAGGCCGCGCCGACCGCGCCGAACTGCTCGGCGTGCTGCGGGCCGGCTTCATCGCGCACCTCGGCATCATCGCCGACGGCACGCCGATGGTCATTCCGACCTCCTACGGCTTCGACGACCAGACGCTGTTCCTGCACGGCTCGGTCGCCAGCAGGAGCCTGCGGACCGACCCGCCCGGCACGGCCCAGGCCTGCGTGACGGTGACCATCGTCGACGGGCTCGTCCTGGCCAGGTCGGTCTTCGAGCACGCGGTGAACTACCGCAGCGCGATGATCTACGGCACGCTCAGGCTGGTCACCGACGCGGCCGAGAAGCTGCGCGGGCTGCATGCGCTGTCCGAGCAGCTCGCGCCCGGCCAGTGGGACTATGCCCGCCAGCCGAGCAGCAAGGAGCTGGCCGCGACCGCGTTGCTCGCGCTGCCGCTGGACGAGGCGTCGGTCAAGATCAGGACCGGCCCGCCGGACGACGCCGACAGCCCGGATGCGGCGCTCGGCCTGTGGGCGGGGGAGCTGCCCCTGACCAGCACGTGGGGCGTGCCGATTCCCGATCCCGACCTTCCGGCCGGAGTCGCCGTCCCCGCGCATCTCACGGCGCGCGCGGGCACCAGGGCCTTCAGCGCCGGAGAGTAAATCGCCCACGAGCGCCAGCGGCTCGTCGGTGTCCGGCCGGTTCTCCGTGATCCATTCGTCGATCCGCTGCCACCAGTCGTACAGCCAGCCAGCTGCGCCTCGTGGTCGGCATCCCTCGGCACCTCGTCGACCGGCACCCGCCACCACTTCGCGCGGATCGTCTGGTCGACCGGCAGCTTCCGCCAGACGTCCCCGACGGTGACCAGCCGGTCCAGGCCCGCATGGGCCACGAAGATCACGTCCGCCGCGCGGGCACGCCTAGATCGCGGTGAAGGCACCGCCGCTGCGCGGTGGCGAGCAGGTTCGGCATCTCCCGTGCCCTGGCCGCCAGGTCGCGCCGCCCGAGCTGCTCAAGCCGCAGGATTCCGCGCTGCCACCGGCCTGGTGTCCAGTTTCCGCCTTCGGGGAAGATCACCAGCGCGCCCGCATCGTCAAGGCCACCGGCCAGCCGCTCGATCTGCTCGGTGAACAGCCTGCCGCCGGTTTTGGCGTGGTGAATGAACACGTTCGGCAGCCGGTTGGCCACGACATCGAGGCCTGGGTCTAGTTGAAGCGTCGCCTTCATGACCACCCGCGGGCGCCGGCCGTACACGCTGAGCAGATGACGCACGAGCAGGAAGGAATCTCCAGGACCGGCGTGCCTGCTCAGCACGATGACGGGGCGGGCCAGCCTGGCGGCCAGTTCGGCGTCGGTGAGATCCGGTTCGTCGACCTCGACCCGCAGGCCGAACGCCCGGGTCGCCGCGCCGAATACCCGGTCGAGGAACCACCGCATGACGGCGTAGTGCCTGGACTGGTACGGCTCCGTGCGCAGGCGGCCGCCGAAGCCGCTGGCGATCCACAGGCCCAGGCACATGAACACGGCCGCGGTGTCGGCGAACAGCCAGACCAGGGCGAAGAACAGCAGCCGCAGTGCCCGCATGCTGGCTGGCCTGGGCCGCCCGAGCAGCCCGACGATCCAGGTGAGCACGGCCAGCAGCGGGAACAGCACGGCGACGGCCACGGCGATCACGATGGCGAGTGGCGCGAGTACCAGCCTGCGGATCAGCCTGGGCGGGAGCATGGTCAACTCCTGGTTGTCACGACCCGGCCAGTGCGGCGAGGTAGCGCTCCGAGGCCGCGTAAGCGCGCTCGATACTGGCTCCGACCATAGTCTTATCGCGATACCGCAGCTGCGACAGGTCAGGCGCGCGCGGATTTCCGCCGGTCGGCAGCAAATGAACATCCACTCCGTCCGGCAATTCCGACATCTCCTCATGGAATCGGTGTCGGCGTGCGATTTCGAAGGCGACCATGCCGACCTCCCACGGCCGCTGCGGTACCGTCAGCGGGCTCTCGATCCGGCCGACCTGCAGCACGTACACGGTGGTGGCGCCGAGCGTCAGCGCGCGGCCGACCGGGATGGAGTCGACCAGGCCGCCGTCGAAGCAATGCTCGTCACCGACCCTGACCGGCGGCAGCAGGCCGGGCACCGCGCACGAGGCGAGGATGGCCGGCACCAGCGGCCCAGCGCTGAACCACCTGGCGCTGGCGCGCTCGATGCTCGCCGCCACGCACTGGAAGGGCAGCCTCAGGCCGGCGAAATCGGTGGCGGGCAGCATGTCGGCCAGCATGTGCCGCAACGGCTCGATCGAGTGCAGGTGCGTACCCGACCGGGCCAGCCGGACCGCCCGGCCCCAGACCGTCTCGCTGAACGCGTTCCTGATCGCGTCGCTCTGCCAGAGCTCCCCGAGGCGCGCGGCGGCGCCTCCCGGGTCGGCGGCCACGAACGCGCCGTTGATCGCCCCGACCGAGGTTCCCACGACCAGGTCGGGCGTGATGCCCGCCTCTTCCAGCGCCCGAAGCATGCCGACCTCGTGAGCGCCGAGCAGGCCACCGCCGCCCAGCACGAACGCCGTCGTCACCGCAGAAACCCCCTTGCTGTCAGGAGCACTACGGTAAGGGATCAGCGGCTCCCCTGCCGCGCGGGCACCGCGTCATCGGGGGACAGGCGGCAGCCCGGTCAGCCGGATTATCCCTGGCCAGCTCCAGCGCGAGCCAGGTGCCAGTGCCTGGTGCACCACGCGGGCAATCTGCTCGATCGTCGCGATGCCGTAGCTGAGCCCAGGCGGAGGATTGTCGTCGGTCAGCACCACGATCGTGTAGCTGGAGCGCTGCCGCCCGAAGCAGCCGATGCTGTTGACCACCCAGGGACTGCTCCCTGGGTCCGGCAGCTGCGCCCATCCGTTCTTGATGTGCCACTGCACCGTCGAACCGGCCCGCACGCCCCACGTCTGCGAGCTGGTGACGTGGTTCATCAGGTACAGCGCGTAGCCGCGGGACCGGTCGGTCAGGATGCTCTCCGGCGACATCAGCAACCGCAGCAGCAGGGTCTGGTCGTGCGCGGTGATCTCGGTCAGCCCCCAGGCGCCCCAGGTGTTGAGCTCGGTCTGGTGCATCCGCGCCTTGTTCAGGAAGCGCTGCAGGCTGGCCAGCCCCACGTGGTCCCACAGCGCGGAGGCGGCCGCGTTGTCGGACTGCGTGATCATCAGCCACGCCTCGCTTTTCTCCCAGGGGTCAAGGCCGCGGTGCTCGCCCTGCGCCTGGAGCAGCAGGGCCGCGAGGATCGTCGCCTTGATCGCGCTGGCGGAGTAGTTTCGGCTGTCGCTGCGGAACCAGCAGGACAGGCCGAGCGCGTCGTCCGAGACCGACAAGCTCACGGCCGCGAACGGATCGTAGTCGGGGTCGTCGGGGTCGATCCGGCCGCGTAGGGCAGCACCGATAGCCCGGGCCAGTCGGCGCGCCTGCGTCTGATCAGCCCAGGAGGCGCTGCACCTCGGCCGAAGCGGCCCAGCGTCCGGCGCGGCCGCGGCGGACGAGCCAAGCGGGCGGGCCGCGGCGGGCAGGGCCGCGTTCCCGGCGCTGACCGCGATAGCGGCCCACGCAAGCGCGACAGCCAGCCGCTGAAGGATCCGGCGGCAGCGGCGCGCCTGCCTGGCAACGGGCACGACATGCATGACATGTCCGATCTGAGATGTAACCGGTAACGAAACACCTGACGTCCGGCACGCACACGAGGTTGCCCCGTCACGGCAGCCGCCCGCGGGTTTTTCGCCGGATCGTGACCTGACCGCTAGGCGGGAGGGCTCTCCTGCGGGCTCGGGTAACCGCGCGCGACCGTCCTGGCCAGGATCCCGAGCGTGGCGCGCAGGGCCCCCTCGGAGATCACCGGGAAGATCCCCGCCTCCCGCCAGGTCGGATCGATGCCGGACCAGTCGTAGTAGGAGGTGGCCAGCGTGCCGCCCTCGACGGGCTCCAGCCGGTAACCGTAGACGTGGCCGATCGCGGGCCGGATGTTGCCGAGAATCGTCCAGGCGATCTCGCGGTCAGCAGCGAACGCGGTGATCGTCACGGTCACGTCGTACCGGCCGAGCGGGTAGTCGTTCAGCGCTTCGCGGTCCATGTGCACGACGAAGGTGTCGCCGGCCGCGCGGACCGGGTCGCCGGTCGCGTCCATCAGCATGCCGGCGCTGTCGATCGCCACATGGCCGTGCGGGTCGCACAGCACGCGGAAGATGGCCGCTGGCTCCGCCTCGATGGTCCGCTGCACTTCGATCCGCTCGCCTGTCATGGGCTCATGATGCCATCTGCCCGAAGTGCGATGGCCTGCGGGGAATCGGCGGGCGGGCGGGCGGTGTTCGGCCCAGGGGAAGGAGCCCGCGATGAAGGCAGCCATGGTCAGTGAGTTCGGCGGGCCCGGGCAGTTGCGGCTCGCCGAGACCGACGACCCGGTACCCGGGGCCGGCCAGGTGCGGATCGCGGTCAAGGCCGCGGGCGTCAACCCGGTAGACGCGGGCAACCGGGCCGACGGGAGCTGGGCCGGGCTGTCGGCGCCGTGCGTGCTCGGCTACGACATCGCCGGCGTGGTGGAGCGCCTGGGACCAGGGGTGACCGGGCTCCGCCCGGGCGAGCGGGTGATGGCGATGACGCACTTTCCCGACGGCGCGGGCGGTTACGCGGAGCTCGCCGTCGCGGACGCCGGCCTGGTCGCGCCAATCGCCGCCGGGACGTCGTTCGAGGCCGCGGCCGCGACGCCGCTGGCGGCGGGGACCGCGGACATCGTGCTCGACCGGCTCGCCCTGAGCCCGGGCAGCAGCCTGCTCGTGCTCGGCGGGAGCGGCGGGGTCGGGCTGTTCCTGCTCCAGCTTGCCGCCCTGCGCGGGATCGCGACCATCGGCGTCGGTCGCCGGGCGATGCACGAGCCAGATGCGCGCGCTCGGCGCCGCGGGTTGCGTGGACTACGCCACCGGTGACGTCGCGGCGCAAGCCGTCACGGTCGCTGGCGGCCAGGTGGACGCGATCGCCGCGCTGGTTGGCGGGCCGCACCTGGCCGCCGCGCTGGGCGCGTTGCGGCCGGGCGGGCAGATCGCCTCCATCGCCACGCCTGACCTGGACCTCGATCCGCTGCTCGACGCGAACATCACCTTTCACGGCGTGCTGATCGGCGATGACGGCCAGCGGACGCGGAACCTCGCCGGGCTGCTCGCGGCCGGCCAGCTGCGTCCGGTTATCAGCCACACCTGCCGCTGGCCGAGGCCGCCCAGGCGCACCGGATCCTGGAGTCCGGGCACCCCGGCGGCAAGATCATCCTGTCTGTCGGCGGGTAGCGGCTAGAGCGGGATGTTGCCGTGCTGGCCGCGGACGTGCGCCGCCGCCGCGATCGCCTGCGCGATCGCCTGCCTGGTCTTGGCCGGATCGATCACCTCGTCGATCACGCCGAGTTCCTGCGCTCTGGCCAGCCCGCCTGCCTCGCGCTCGTGCTCGGCGGCCAGTTCGGCCTCGAGTTCGTGCCGCTGGTCCGCCGGCGCCGCGGCAAGCGTCCTGCGGTGCAGGATCCGGACCGCGGCCACTGCGCCCATCACCGCGACCTCGGCTCCCGGCCAGGCGAAGACCCTGGTCGCGCCGAGCGAGCGCGAGTTCATCGCGATGTACGCACCGCCGTAGGCCTTCCTCGTCACCAGCGTCACCCGCGGCACCGTCGCCTCGGCGAAGGCGTGCAGCAGCTTCGCGCCCCGGCGCACCACGCCGTCCCACTCCTGGCCGACGCCCGGCAGGTAACCGGGCACGTCGACCAGGACGACGAGCGGCACGCCGAAGGCGTCGCACATCCGCACGAACCTCGCCGCCTTCTCGGCCGACGTGGCGTCCAGGCAGCCGCCGAGCCGCAGCGGGTTGTTGGCGACCACGCCGACGGTCCGGCCGCCGAGCCTGCCGAGCGTGGTGACCACGTTCGGCGCCCAGCGCGGGTGCAGTTCGACGCCCGGCCCGTCGAGCACCCCGTTGATCAGCGGATGCACGTCGTAGGCGCGTCTGGGCGACTCGGGCAGCAGCGCGGCCAGGTCGATGTCGGCCACGGCCGGGTTCCCGTCCTGCTCGTCGTCGCGCTGGCTGCCGAGCAGCAGCGCGAGTTCGCGCGCGGTGCTCAGCGCCTGGCCGTCGGTCAGGGTCACCACATGCACCACGCCGGAGCGCCTGCTGTGCGGCTCCGGGCCCCCGAGCCGCTCCATGTCGACGTCCTCGCCGGTCACGCTGCGCACGACGTCGGGGCCGGTGACGAAGATGCGGCCCTGGTCGGAAAGGATCACCAGGTCGGTCAGAGCGGGCCCGTAGGCGGCTCCGCCGGCGGCGGCTCCGAGCACCACGGAGATCTGCGGCACCTTGCCCGAGGCGCGCGTCATCGCGGCGAACACGGTGCCGACCGCATGCAGGCTCTCCACGCCTTCGCGGAGCCGCGCTCCGCCGGAGTGCCAGAGCCCCAGGATGGGCGCGCCGAGTTCCAGCGCCCGGTCGTAGGCGGCCACGATGGCGGCGCAGCCCTCGCTGCCCATCGCGCCACCCTGAACCCGGGGGTCACTGGCGAAGGCGACGGCGGGCATCAGGTCGATCAGCCCCTCGGCCGTCAGCACCCCGCTCGTGTCGGGCGGCAGCAGGAGACGGACCGATCCCGGGTCGAACAGAGCCTCGAGCCTGGCGATCGGATCACGCCCTGGCTGCGCCAGGGCTGCGGGCCGGTTCGCAGCCTCATCGGCGAGTTCGGGCAGTCGGTTATCCAGGATCGTCACGTCAGGCTCCTTGCCTTCACCGAAAGGGGCTTCGTCAGGCGGCAGTGAAGACGACCGCGACATTGTGCCCGCCGAATCCGAACGAGTTATTGATCACGGCCATGGGCTCGGGGCTGTGCGCATGCAGGTCGGTCGGCTTGACGGCGATCTCAACGCCGAGGTCCTCCTCCAGATCATCGACGTTGATCGTGGGCGGTGCCATCTTGTCGTACAGCGCCATGATCGCGGCGACCGACTCGACCGCGCCGGCGCCGCCGAGCAGGTGTCCGGTCATCGACTTGGTCGCGGAAACCACCACTCCGGCTGCCGCGTCCCCGAGCGCCTCCGCGATGGCGTGCGCCTCGACGACGTCACCCGCCGGAGTCGACGTGGCATGCGCGTTCACGTGCGTCACCCGGGCGGCTTGCACGCCAGCGTTGTCGAGGGCACGGCGGATCGCGAGCACCGCGCCCGACCCGTCCGGGTCGGGCTGCGCGATGTGGTGCGCATCCGCCGAATAGCCGGCCCCGGCGGCGACCGCGTACACGCGCGCGCCGCGGGCGGCCGCGTGCTGCTCGGACTCGAGCACCACGATCCCCGCGCCCTCTCCGAGCACGAAGCCGTCCCGGCCCTTGTCGAACGGGCGGGACGCCCGCTCGGGCTCGTCGTTGCGGAGCGACAGTGCCCGCATGGCGGCGAACGCACCGATGTTCAGTTCCATGATCGCCGCCTCGGTGCCGCCGGCGAGCACGATGTCGGCGCGCCCGGACTTGATCATGTCGATCCCGTAGCCGATCGCCTCCGCGCCTGAGGCGCAGGCGCTCACCGGCGTATGCACGCCGGCCCGCGCGCCGAACTCCAGGCTGATCCAGCCCGCCGAGCCGTTCGGCATCAGCATCGGCACGGTGAAGGGCGAGAGCCGCTGCCAGCCCTTTTCCTTCAGCGTGTCGTAGGCGGCGAGCACGGAGCCGATCCCGCCGATGCCGCTGGCCACGACGACGCCGAACCGCAGCGGGTCGACATCGGGCGCGCCCGCGTCGGCCCATGCTTCCCTGGCCGCCACGATCGCGAACATCTGGCAGCGGTCGAGCTTGCGGGCCTGCACCCGGTCGACCACCGTGGTGGGCTCGACGGCTGCCCTGCCTGCGATCTGGCAGGGCAGCCGCTGGGCCCAATCCTCGGTCAGCGTCCGGACGCCGCTGCGGCCGGCCAGCATGGCCTGCCAGGTACTTGGTGCGTCACCGCCCACCGGTGTCGTCGCGCCGAGTCCGGTAATGACGACTCGGGTCGGGTCGTTGGCCACTCTGCCGTCTCCTTTTGTCACTGCTGCCCGATCGGGGTTCACGCGGCACCGGCCATGATCCCGGACCGGCGCGGCACCGCGCGCGACTGCTGCCCCGGTCAGGCCGATACGGCGGCGCGCCCGACGTAGTCGATCACGTCCTGGACCGTCTTGAGGTCCTTGAGCTGGTCGTCGGGAATCTCCACGCCGAACTTGTCCTGCGCGGCGACGGCGATCTCGACCATAGAGAGGCTGTCGATGTCGAGATCGTCGACGAACGTCTTCTCCGGTGTCACCTCGTCTGCCGGGACGCCGGCGATCTCATCGATAATCTCGCTGAGCCCGGCGAGGATCTCCTCCTGGGTCATGGCCATTCCCGTTCTCTCCTTCGTTGTTGTTGTTGTCTGCTGTTGTGCGGTTGTTGATTCTGCTGACCGGCCGCGCGTGCGGCCGCCGATCAGGGTAGCGTGATCACCTGCGCCGCGTAGCAGACGCCGGCGCCGAAGCCGATCAGCAGCGCCTTGTCGCCTGAGGCTAGTTCGCCCTGCTCGATCATCCGGGAGAGCGCGAGCGGGATCGACGCGGACGAGGTGTTACCCGCGGTGACGATGTCACTGGCCACCTTGGCCTGCGGAGCGCCGATCTTGCGCGCCAGCGCCTCGATGATCCGCAGGTTTGCCTGATGCGGGACGAACACCGCGAGCTCGCCGGGGTCCACGCCGGCGTCGGCACAGGCCTTTCTCGCCACCGGGTGCAGCGCCGTGGTGGCCCACCTGAAGACTGCCTGGCCTTCCTGGACGATGAACGAGTTGCGGTCCTTGATGCAGATCTTGTCCGCCATGTCACCGTCGCTACCCCACACCACCGGCCCTATCCCGGGCTCGGGCTGCGTCGGTACCCGGCCCGGCCGGTCCGACCACCGCGGCACCGGCACCGTCGGCGAAGATGATGCAGGTGGACCGGTCGGTCCAGTCGACCCACTGCGACAGTTTCTCGGCGCCGATCACCAGCACGTGCCCTGGCCGAGCCCGCCCTGACCGCGTCGCTCGCCGCGGCGAGGGCGTAGCAGAATCCCGGCGCAGGCGGCATTGAGGTCGTAGGCGCCGGGCGCCGCGATGCCGAGCCTGCGCGCGACCACCGCGGCCGTGTTCGGGATCATCACCTCGGGCGTGCACGTCGCCACGATCACCAGGTCGATGTCGGCGGGGGAGAGCCCGCTGGCGGCCAGTGCCTTGCCGGCCGCCGCCACCGCCATGTCGGCCACGGTCTCGTCCGGGCCGGCGAGCCGCCGGCTGGCGATCCCGACCCGGCTGCGGATCCACTCATCATTGGTCTCGACCGACATCGCGAGCTCGTCGTTGGTGACGATCCTGGCAGGCTGGTACCCGCCGAACGCCAGCACGCGGGCGCTTGCGGAGCCTTGGTGGGTTCGCATCAGTTATGTGCCTTCCTGGGTCGCCGCATGTGCCGGCCGGCTCGAGCCTGACCAGGGGCTGGCCAGGGCTGACCGGATCGCCGTCCTCGACCAGCCATTCGATGATCGTCGCCGGGAAGCTGGCGGTCACCAGATGGCTGCCGCCGCGCATCTCCACCCTGCCGAGCTCGTGGCCGCTGCCGACCGAGACCCCCGGTCCCTCGGGCGCCGCTGCCGACCGGAACGTCCCGGCCAGCGGCGCGACGAGCAGTCGCCATTCGGGGGCATGACTATCAGGGTGGACGTCGTGCTCGGCGAGCAGCGCGGAGGCTGCGTCCAGGTCGTCAGGCGTCTTCAGCGCGAGCACGCCGATCGCCGGGCAGGGTGCGCTTGGCCAGGCCGACGAGCGTGCCGGCGGGCGGCAGCTCGAGGAAGGCCGTCGCGCCGAGGCTGCCCATCGTCGCCATGCAGAGGTCCCACCGCACCGGGGCGCTGACCTGGGCGCAGATCCGCTCCAGCCAGTCCGCGCCGGTGCGGACCGCGGCTCCGTCGCGGTTCGACAGCACGGTCAGTGCCGGGTTGCGCACCTGCACGGTCGCGGCCTCGGCGCGCAGGGCCTCGACGGCGGGCGCCATGTGCGAGGTGTGAAAGGCACCGGCCACCTGCAGCGGCCGCAGCCTCGCGCCCGCGGGCGGGTCGGCGGCGAAGGCAGCCAGTTGCTCACTCGTTCCCGCCGCGACGATCTGGCCCGCGCCGTTGATATTCGCGGGGGTGAGGCCGTGCGCCTCGATGGACGCCAGCACCGCGTCCTGGTCGCCGCCGAGTATCGCGGTCATCGAGGTCTGCTTCCGCCGCCGCGGCAGCGGCCATCGCGCGGCCGCGGACGCCGACGAGCCTGAGCGCGTCGGCCGGCGTGATCACGCCAGCGATGGCACCGGCGGCCAGCTCGCCCACGCTATGGCCGGCCACGGTCGCGCCATGCTGCCCGTCGTCGCGGCGGTGACCGAAACCGAGCACACCCGCGGCGGCCAGCGCCGCCCCGACCAGCAGTGGCTGGGCTACCGCAGTGTCCCTGATCTCGTCCGCCCCGCCCACGGTTCCGTACCTGATGAGGTCGCAGCCAGCGAGTTCTGACCAGGCCGCCACCCGATCGGCAACGCCGGGAAGCTCCAGCCACGGCGCGAGGAAGCCAGGAGTCTGGGCACCCTGGCCTGGCGCGGCGATGACAAGCATCTTCTTACCTTGCACTGTAGGAGTCCACCATAAGAATAGAGGGGGCTACGAACTTTTGTGACCTGCCGCTGTAGACATTCTACAAACTACGGTCGCTTGCCCGACAGCCGGCCGTAGACGATGGCGAGCCACAGGACAAAGCCGCCGCGCCCGTCACCCGGGTTGAAGCCGGTCAGCTCGGCCGCCCGGCGCAGCCGGTAGCGGACCGTGTTCGGGTGCACGAACAGCATCCTGGCCGTGGCCTCGAGCGAGTTGCCCTGCTCCAGGTACGTGGTCACGGTGTCCAGCAAGGCGGCACCGCCGTTGTGCAACGGCTCGTAGACGCGCTCGACAAGCTCCACCCGCGCGCTGTCGTCGCCGTCCAGCGCCCGCTCGGGCAGCAGGGCGGCGGCCGGCACCGGCCTGGGCGCGTCCGGCCAGGCCGGCGCGGACCGCAGGCCGGCCAGCGCGGCCTTGGCTGGTTCCGCCGCCGACTCCAGGCTCGGCGCGGCCGGGCTCACGACGACCGGTCCCGGCCCGAATCTGGCCGCCAGCTGCCTGGCGACCGGCATCGGGTCACCCGCTCCGCCGAGCACCACGACCAGGCGGTGCCCGTGCACGCCGGCCAGCAGATCGAACTTGGCCCGCCTGGCCAGCAGGCGCAGTTCGTCGATCAGGCCCTCGGGCTCGCCGCCGTCGGCGTTGCCGGCGACAACGGTGACCGGCGCCGACGACCAGTTCAGCGCCGAGGCCCAGGACGGCAGGCTCTCGTCGATCTCGCCGCGGACCAGCGAGTCCACCACCAGCGCCTCGAGCCGGGCATCCCAGGCGCCCCTCGCCTCGGCCGACCTCGCGTAGATCTGCGCCGCCGCGAACGCGACCTCCCTGGTGTACCTGAGTACGGCCTCGCGCAGCTCACTCTCGCCGCCCGGCGCGGCGAGCTCGTCGACCCGGCTCTCCACCACATCGACGATGATCCTGACCATCTCGACGGCCTGCTGCAGGCTGACGGCCCTGGCCAGCTCGCGCGGTGCCGTGCCGAACACCTCGCCCGCGACCGCGGGCCTGCCGCGCTCCGGGTGCTTCACCCAGTCGACAAACGCGGCGACTCCGGCCTGGGCCACCAGGCCGAGCCAGGACCGGTTCTCGGCCGACAGCGCGCGGAACCACGGCAACCGCTGATCCATCGAGGTCATCGACGCAGCGCCGAGCGCGGACATGGACTGCTCGAGCCGGGCGATGGTCTCGGACCTGACCCGGCCACCGTCCGGTCTGGCCGGCGTTGACTGCGCGCTCACGTCATCAGGGTGCCATGCCGAGCGCACGCCAGGCACGGTGACTGCCCAGGGCTCCGGTCCGGATACCTTCCGCGCCAGCCGACGCCGCGCCCACAAGTTGCAGCGCGCGCTTGAACCGAACGGCAGTTGCGCCCGTTATCGGTAGTAACGCTGGCAGCGTCTCGGTGCGGGCCGATGGGTCTCAGGGAAGCGGCGCTCGCCGAGGAGGAACGAGTTCGATGAGTTTCTCGCTGCCTGTGCGCAGGGCTGCGATCGCGGGGGCGATCACAGCGGGGTGCCTTGCGGTCGGCGTGGTCACCACCGCGACCACGCCGACCGCGACGCCGGCCTAGCTCAGCCGGTCAGCCGGTCAGCCGGTCAGCCCAGAGCCTAGCTGACGTCACGGTCCAGCCGGTACCTGGCGATGGCCTCGGTGAGCACCTCCGGCTTGAGATCGCCCTGCCGGGCCAGTTGCCCGAGCACGGCCAGGGTGATCGACTCGGCGTCCACGTGGAAGAACCGGCGCGCGGCCGGCCTGGTGTCGGAGAAACCCCAGCCGTCAGTCCCGAGCGAAGTGAACGGCGCGGGTACCCATCGGGCGATCTGGTCGGGTACCGCCTTGATCCAGTCGCTGACCGCGACCACCGGATACGGATGCTCGTTCAGCATCCGCGTCACGTAAGGCACCCTTGCCGCCTCGTCGGGGTGCAGCAGGTTCCACTGCTCGCACGACAGGCCCTCCCTGCGCAGCTCCGTCCAGGACGTCGCCGACCACACCTCAGCGTGCACACCCCAATCCGCTGCGAGCAGCCGCTGCGCCTCGAGCGCGGACCTGACCGCGATGCCCGACGCGGCGATCCTGGCCCGGGGCCCGTTGCCGCCAGGCCCGCCCGCGTCGGGCCCCGCCGAGTACCGGTACAGGCCGCGCAGGATCGCCTGCTCCAGCTCCTGCGGTCCGCCCGGGTAGTCGGCTGGCTGGGCGGCTGCACGTAGGGCTCGTTGTACAAGGCGAGGTAGTAGAAGATGCTCTCGCCGTCCGGATGCTCCTCGGACGAGCCGTACATGCGGCGCAGCCCGTCCTTGACGATGGTCGCCAGCTCATAGCCCCAGGCGGCGTCGTAGGCCAGGCACGCCGGGCTGGTCGAGGCGAGCAGCAGCGAGTGGCCGTCGTTGTGCTGCAGGCCCTCACCGGTCAGCGTGGTGCGGCCGGCGGTCGCGCCCAGCAGGAAGCCGCGGCCGAGCTGATCGCCCATCGCCCACATCTGGTCGCCGGTGCGCTGGAACCCGAACATCGAGTAGAAGATATAGATCGGGATCATCGGCGTGCCGTGCGTGGCGTACGCGCTGCCCGCCGCGATCGTCGAGGCCATCGCGCCGGCCTCGCTGATTCCCTCGTGCAGGATCTGGCCGCTGCTCGGACTCCTTGTAGGAGAGCAGCAGCGCACGGTCCACGGCCTCATAGGACTGGCCGTGCGGCGAGTAGATCTTCGCCGTGGGGAACAGCGAGTCCATGCCGAATGTCCGCGCCTCGTCCGGGATGATCGGCACGAACCGGTCGCCGATCGCCGGGTCCTTCATCAGGTCCTTGAGCAGCCTGACGAACGCCATCGTGGTCGCGACCTGCTGCTTGCCTGAGCCGCTGCGCAGCTCGTCGTAGACTGCCGTCAGGGGGCAGGCCAAGCGGGCGCGACCTGACCAGCCGCTTGGGCAGGTAACCGCCCAGTGCCTGGCGGCGCTCCTTCATGTACTGCGATCTCGTCGGAGCTGCTCGCCCGGGTGGTAGTAGGGCGGCAGCTCGGCCTCCAGCGCGGAGTCGGGAATCTCCAGGTAGAGCCGGTCGCGGAACTCCTTCAGCTCGGCCACGGTCAGCTTCTTCATCTGGTGCGTGGCGTTCCTGCCCTCGAAGTCGGGCCCGAGCGTCCAGCCCTTGATCGTGTGGGCGAGGATCACGGTCGGCTGCCCGACGTGCTCGGTTGCGGCCTTGAAAGCCGCATAGACCTTGCGGTAGTCGTGACCGCCTCTGGACAGGTTCCGGACCTGGTCGTCGGACAGGTGCGAGACGATCGCCCGCAGCCTTGGGTCGCCGCCGAAGAAGTGCTCGCGCGTGTAGGCGCCCGACTCGACGGCATAGGTCTGGAACTGGCCGTCAGGAGTCGTGTTCATCTTGTTGACCAGCACGCCGTCGACGTCCTGGGCCAGCAGCGGGTCCCAGTCCCGGCCCCAGATCACCTTGATGACGTTCCAGCCGGCGCCGCGGAAGAAGGACTCGAGCTCCTGGATGATCTTGCCGTTGCCGCGGACCGGCCCGTCGAGGCGCTGCAGGTTGCAGTTGATGACGAAGATGAGGTTGTCGAGTTCCTCCCGCGCCGCCAGGCCGATCGAGCCGAGTACCTCGGGCTCGTCGGTCTCCCCGTCACCCAGGAAGGCCCAGACCCTCGACCTGCTGGTGTCCTTGAGCTGCCTGGCCAGCAGGTACTTGTTGAACCTGGCCTGGTAGACCGCGTCGATCGCGCCCAGGCCCATGGAGACGGTCGGGAACTCCCAGAAGTCCGGCATCAGCCTGGGGTGCGGATAGGAGGGAAGACCGCCGCCAGGATGCCGACAGTTCCTGTCGGAATCCGTTGAGCTGATCCTCGGAGAGCCGTCCCTCGAGGAATGCCCTCGCGTATATGCCAGGCGCCGCGTGGCCCTGGATGAAGACCTGGTCGCCCGACTCGCCGTGGTCCTTGCCGCGGAAGAAGTGGTTGAAGCCGACCTCATACAGGCTCGCGGCGGACGCGTAGGTAGCGATGTGGCCGCCGACGCCGAGTCCTGTCCGGTTCGCCCGCGACACCATGACGGCGGCGTTCCACCTGATATAGGCCCTGATCCGGCGCTCGGTGTACTCGTCGCCTGGGAACCATGGCTCGCGCTCGGGCGGGATCGTGTTGATGTAGTCGGTGCTGCGCAGGCCGGGGACGCCGACCTGCTGCTCGCGTGCCCGTTCGAGCAGCCTGAGCATCACGTACCTGGCGCGGGTCCGGCCGCGGGTCCGCACCACGTCGTCGAATGACTCCAGCCACTCCCTGGTCTCGTCGCTGTCGATGTCGGGGAGCTGGGTGGGCAGGCCGTCGCTGATGATCGAGTAGCGCTGGCGTCCTGAGGGCACGGGATGATCCTCGCCTTGGTAACTGGTTACAGCCCCATCCTCAACGCCCGCGGCCCGAGTGCATCCACGGCCCCTGCCAATTCCGGTGCCGTGGTTCATGCTGGCGGACCTCAATTACCAGGACGTAACCGCGCGAACCGGGTCGTTTGGCCGCCTGAGTAAGCGCGCCCGCTGACGGGGAAGATCGAATGATGACCTTGGTTACCTCGGTCTGTACGAATTGTGACTTGCGCAGGGCCGTTCCCCATAGTGGACTGTCCCAGCAAGAAGTACAGACGCTCGCGCGGGCCGTCGCGGTCTGCGGCAGTGACACCGCCCGGTGTCGCCTTGCCAGGTCCGGCCTGGCGCGAGGAAGGGATGGGAGGACGCAGGTGAGCGCGACCGCTGGCCAGGCGGCGGATCAGCACGACCTGGCCGAGCGGCTCGGCATCAAGCCGGGCCATGTAGTCCAGGAGATCGGCTACGACGATGACTGCGACGAGCCGCTACGCGATTCCGTCGCGGCCGGCGAGGGCGTCGAACTGGTCGACGAGGACTACGACGATGTCGTGGACGGCGTGCTGCTGTGGTGGCGCGACGATGACGGAGACCTCGTCGACGCGCTAGTCGACGCGCTGACGCCGCTCGCCGACGGCGGGTACATCTTGCTGCTGACCCCAAGGCGGGCCGGGAAGGTCACGTCGAGCCGAGCGAGATCGGCGAGGCGGCGCCGACCGCCGGGCTGTCGCAGACGTCTACGGTCAGCGCGGGGAAGAACTGGTCGGCCACCCGGCTGGTCGCGCCCAAGGCGCGGCGCTGACTGCGGCAGGACGCCGACACACCTGACCGGTCGCGCCGTGCGGCGTGGCAGACTCGGTCTCGTCCCTGCGCCGTGCGGACTCGCGCGACGCGCGGCGCGTGTGCGGAAATCGCCGCGCCATCCACCTGACGGTCGCAGTGCGCGATCGGCGGATGCGCGCGATCTGGAGAAAGGATCTCTTGAATGGCGGTTGAGATCGGCGATATGGCGCCGGATTTCGAGCTGAAAGACCAGCACGGCAGCCCGGTCAGGCTGTCTGACCTGCGCGGCAAGAAGAACGTGGTGCTCGTGTTCTATCCGCTTGCCTTCAGCGGTGTGTGCACGAGCGAGCTATGCGAGATGCGCGACTCGTTCCCCGAGGCCGACCGCGAGGACGTCGAGGTGCTGACGGTCTCGGTCGACTCGGTGCACGTGCACCGGACCTGGGCCGAGACGGAAGGTTACGAGTTCGGATTGCTGTCCGACTTCTGGCCGCACGGTGCCGTCGCCAAGTCGTACGGTGTCTTCGATGAAGAGCGTGGCCTGGCCACGCGCGGTACGTTCATCATCGACAAGTGCGGCGTAGTGCGCTGGAAGGTGGTCAACGCCATCCCGCAGGCCCGTGATCTTGCCGATTATCAGAAGGCGCTTGCCGAACTCAGGGACACTAGGCGGAAGATGCCCTGTTATCGGTGTGGTACCAGGCAGGTCGATCCTGACCGGGGGAGCAGCCCGTGGCTGCGCGGGGTCAGGGCCGATCGCCAGGTGCTGATCTGCCCGGGTTGCCAGTCCGCCGGGGAATGGATGGCTGACCTGGACCGGTGCCAGGTCTGCGCCA
This sequence comes from uncultured Actinomycetota bacterium, assembly GCA_963720595.1. Taxonomy (GTDB): domain Bacteria; phylum Actinomycetota; class Actinomycetes; order Streptosporangiales; family Streptosporangiaceae; genus Chersky-822. Next base: position 208,043 of record CAVRFY010000005.1, read on the forward strand.
GCATCCGGCTGGTCCGGCGGCTCGGCGAGGTCGAGTGCCGTGACTGTGGCAACGTGGGCGAGCCCGGCTGTGGTCACCTCGGCGGTGGACATCGCCTCGGACGCCGGTGATGGGATGACCGCGCCAGGACTGGCCGATGAGGTCGAGCAGGCGCTGGCCCGTGTGCTGCGCCGGACCAGGCAGGCCGCGCGCCGATCAGTTCAGCTGACCGCCAGGGCCGGGTCGCCGGTCAGCGCAAGGCGGGCGGGGCCGCGCCATCCAGCGGTACGCTAGGGCCGGTCGCCTGAGCGACATCGGGTGCATAGCTCAGTGGTAGAGCACTCGCCTTACAAGCGAGGGGCCGGTGGTTCGAACCCACCTGCGCCCACCAGGTCAGAGCACATGTGGAACTTCAAGGAGATCAACTTTGGGGCCAATCTGGTCCCACCCGTGCAGCCCGAACGTATAACCGTTGGCGGCTTCGGATACATCGGCCAGGTTGAGGCTGTTCCTCCGGCCCGGTCCGTCCTCGGCGGAGGATTGGCCGGGCGCTCGCCTGAGGCTGTTCGTCAGCTCGCTTTCTATGGCGTTGGTGGTGCACAGCACGGTGCGTATCTCCAGGTCGTAGTCAAGGAAAGAATGAATTCTCCCGCGCGTTTCTCCCACAGCCGGATGATGGCCCCGTACTTCTGGCCCCAGGTTGGTGAGCTGGTCCAGGGCCGCGCCTGCCGGCGTTTGCCCGCGGCGCCCTGAGCCGACCCATATTCAGCCGGTCCTATCAACGTCTGGCCGGATCTAGGCGTCATAGTGGTGTGGTGAACCGGCGATGATGGCAAGGGTCTTGGCTGCGGTGGTGGTTGCCGCCGTCGCGGGCGCGGGGTGCTCTGGTGTGGGCCGAGCTGGGGCGCGGGCTGGCGGGCAGCAGCCAGGGCGACCGTCGCCCGGTCCGACGGTCCGCCGACCCGGACCGGCGATCTGGGATGTCGCGGCCGCCGGGCCGCGGCTGGGGTTCGCGGCCGGGACGATCGGGCTGGAGAGGTCCGCTGACGGCGGCAGGTCGTGGACTGCCAGGGCGGGCGCTCCTGGTCCGTATTTCCAATTGAATGTCCTCAGCAAGCGCGTCGTTTTCGCTGCCGGGCGGGGAACGGTGTTGCGGACCGTGAACGGCGGGCAGAGCTGGCGGGCCCTGCCCAGCCTGCCTGCCGGTGCCGGAGTGAGTGTGTCGATTAACTTCTGGTCGGCCCGGGCCGGCGTGGCGGTGGTGTCATCTCAACCTGGCGCAAACCCGTACTTTGTAACCCGTGACGGCGGTCAGACCTGGAAACCGCTGCGGCTGCCAGGCTGGTCCCTTGTACAAGGCGGCGTTCCCATCCAGGTGGGTGACCCGGTCGGCTCGTCAGTCTGCTTCGCCCCTGGCGGGGTCGGCTGGGTGGTTGCGTCCCAAGCCGGTCGCGGCAGCGTGCTGGAGTCGCCGGACGGGGGTCACCACTGGCAGGTAGCGCTGCCCTGGTGGGTCCTGCCTGACCGGGGGCGGCCCGGGGTCGCGGTCGCCGGCTGCAATGGGGACGCCGTGTGGGTGTTCGTCTACCAGTCGGACCGGTACGGCGATGCCGCCGCACTTAACCTGCTACACACCACCGACCTCGGACGTTCCTGGCTTGACGTGCTGCGCTGGACTCTCCCGAGCGGCCCCAAGCTGCCGGTGCCGGAGGTACCGGCGCCACCCCGCGGCCCGCGGATTCTCCCTGGTGCGCTCGCGCCGTACGTTGACTGGCTGGCCGCGCCGGAGCCCGATGCGGCGTGGATTGCGCTGACCGAGGACAAGGGGGGCCAGACTGGCTTCGGCTCGACCGGCGACGGCGGACTGACCTGGCACTTCTGGTCATTTCCCGGTAACCGGAACAGCCGACGGCAGGTGCCGCCAGCCGCTACGCTCCCGCCGCTCCTTCTGGAGGCGCTGACCGCCGTCGATGCCCGCCACGCGTGGATGATGTTCGCCAGGAGGTGGCGCGCCGGTGGCAGCTACCTGTACGCGACTGACGACGGCGGCGCGACTTGGAGCAAGGTCGCCCGGTTCCGGACCGGCCTGCCACCACGGCGAGACTGAGCGACGGCAGGCCGGCAGTCCAGATCCGGGCGGGATGATCGTGGAATCGACGGCCCCGACACGGCTCGCACGAGTCACCTTCGCGTAGATCAAAGAGCGTCAGGCTGGCCTGACTGGCTCAGCCGCGAATGAAGCGGTCCATCGTTGCTGCACCTTGTAGGAGTACGGGCCGGAGATGCCTGCGGTATCCGGTCTCGGTTACCGTGGAGCCGCCCTTGTTGCCGAGCAGGAGCGCAATGTCCTCGATACGGGTTGGCGTGGAGGTCTTCATCAAGGGCTACGGGGTCCGCGGCCAGCGTGCGGAGTGTGAGCGATCACGTTATTGAGCAGGGGTGTTGCTCACGTAACAGCGGCACGAGAGATAGCCCGGTGCCCGCGCCGTATGGTCAATGACGCAGCTCGTGACGCGCGATTCGCGCAACGCCAAGTCGCGTTCGGCGTCGTCGCGCGAGTCGCTGCTGGACGTGGAGGCGCAGTCACGAAAAGCCGACACGCACGCGCTGAGCGCGATACCCGGCGCGGCCCATCGCGACACGTCCATAGTTTTGGAAGAGGGCAGCGTGTGCGCTGGCGCGCCATTTCGGGGGCCGCTACGGTTATGACGCGATCGGGCACGGAACGGTTGGGTACATGGCGATTAGCTCTCTCAGCGCGCCGTCGTGGCCATAGACACAGGCACTGATCTCCTTTGCGCTGCCGGTGAGCTCATGATGCCGCAAGGTCCATGGCGGCGAGATTCTGTGGAGCTCATAAGGCGATAGTGCATTTCGGTGCCGTGGCGACCGGCGGACTGTGCCGCTGGCTGGATGGTGTAGGTCCAGGACCGGACCCCGACTCGGGGCCGCGGCGACGGCGGCTTCCCTTCCCATATCCCGGAGGTGGTATATATGCTGGGTGGCATACCGGCTCGGTTTGTGATCGAAGTGGAGCCGGAAGTCCGGTCCTGGCTAGATTCGCTGCCGCTGGAGCAGTACGCGAAGGTGGAGGCGGCGGCAGATCTGCTGGCTGAGCGGGCTGAGAGGCTGGGGGAGCCGTATTCGCGGCACCTGAGGGGGAAGGTCCGGGAACTGCGGTTCCATCTGGATCGCGGTGATGTACGGATCAGCTACTGGCTGGCTCCGGGCCGGCGGGTGGTACTGCTGACGGTGTTCACCAAGCACCGTCAGCGCGAGCGGGCTGAAGTGGACCGGGCGATCGCGGCGCAGCGGTTGTGTGAGCGGGGCCACGTGGCCGGGCATCGCGATCACGGGGTGGCAGTGGATGTCTATGAGCGGAAGTGGGACTGATGAGCGGCAGTGACAGCGCGGGGCATGCGCGGTGGGAGCGGACCGGCGCGCGGCGGCATGACACGGCTTACGCGGAGGCTCGTGCGGCGCTGCTGCTTGGCCAGATGGTGTATGACCGACGGATCGCCCAGGGCCTAACACAGGCGGAGCTGGCGGCGCGGACCGGTATGTCCCAGCCACAGCTGTCGCGGCTGGAATCCGGTGGCGCGACTCCGACGGTCCCGCTGCTGGCCCGCCTGGCCCGGGCGCTGGACGCTGAGCTCGACATCACCTTCCGCCCGAACACCGCTGTGGCCTGACTTCAGTCGCTGCTCATCAGGCCAGTGACCGAACCAGCCAGGGTGATAATGCTGGCCATACCAAGAGGCCTCACACCCGCGACCGAGCCCGCCAGGCCGAACAGCATCAGGACCGCGAGCTTCCTGAGCACGTGCCTGCCTTGTCGCGTTGCATGATGGGGGCGAATCGAGCGGGTTGGGCTAGCCAAGGCGTATCGCCGCGATCACCAGAATGGTGGCAACGGTCGCGCAATAGACGACGCTAGCGATGGCGTCGCCACGCGTGACGGGCTTACGGGTCTTGCCAATCATGGCCACGCGGCCTACAGCGGCGACAACGTTCAGGCCCGCCAGGGCATACAGCGCGTAGCTCACAACTCTAGTCTGTCAGCTGATCCGCCTATATGCCTGCCGGTGTCCGGACGCCACGAATCAGGTCGCCAGTTCTACGTGGTCGTTGATTCGGGGAAACCTGAGCCGGGCCCGACTTGGCTCAATTGGTGCGCATCTCGCGGGGCGGTGGTGGAGGCGATTGCGGACCTGGCCAAAGTCATCCGGGAGGTCAGCGGCAGTGATGGCGCATGCCGAGCCCGTCGTGCCAGCGCCAGCCGATAACCGAGAGCCGCGCGAGGATCACGTGGCCTTGGTGCCGCCCGAAAACGGATGGGCAGCCTGGCAGGTGCCTGTTTAGGATTCCTTTCGTGATCTATCAAGACCCACTGGCCTATCTGCTCGGCCTCGAGGGCATCGCGCTGCTGGATGCCTGGGCCGGGGACCATGACCGGGCATTCACTGAGGCCCGGCTGGCCGAAATCAGGCGGCTGCTGGATGACGAGCGGCTGAGGGACCGCGGCGTGCTGGTTGAGCAGGTCAGCGCCGCCACCGTCTACGGGCAGATCTCGGTCGGCTATGACGCGGATGCTGGCGGCGGGCTGTTCGCCACCGACGAGCCGGTCGTAGCTGAGTACCTCGCCGGCCGGGAGCCTGGGGTGGCGCTGGACGCCGCATGCGGGACCGGACGATTCGCCGAGTTCCTGGCCAGGCGCGGGCACCGGGTCATCGGCGTCGACAGCTCGCCGGACATGCTCGCCCACGCACGGCGGCGTGTCCCCGAGGCCGAGTTCCACGTCGCCGAGCTTGACCGGCTGCCGCTGCCGGATGACTGCGTGGACGTCATCGTCTGCGCGCTCGCACTCGAGCACGTTCCCAGCCTTGATCCAGTGCTGGCTGAGTGGGCTCGCGTGCTTCGCCCCGGCGGCGACCTGGTCATCTCAGATTGTCACCACGAACTCATTACCCGCGGCTCGGTGATGACCTGCCGCGGCCCGGCGGGCGAGCCGCGCATCGCGCCTACCTACCGGCATCAGCTCGGAGACTACCTGCGGGCGGCGCTAAGACATGGCATGCAGGTAAAGCGATGCGAGGAGCCGCACGTGGTCAGAGCGGACGAACCGCCGACCGAACCCGCAACCGAGATCGGTGACTGGAAGGACTGGCCGTTCTCGCTGACGGACTACCTGCCGTCGGCAGGGCGGGCCTCAGGGGGTCGCCCGGAGTTGGTCATCTGGCACTTCCAGCTGCCCGCTGGCTGACCCGACTTACCGGCAGGCCCGACGCCGCCTGGACCTGTCCGCAGGTACGGCACACCCGCCCGCAAGCCCGGAATGAGTGCGCAACTTCGCCGGTGACCGGCACGCCGTACCGGTCGGAGGCATCGGCCCAGGCGGGCTCTGCTCGATCCTGGCTTTGTGTTTCCCTGTGCTACCTGTTGAAGGTCTGCTGGATTACCCAGGCGGTGCCGTTCCATCGCATCGCGAGGGTTCGGAATGATTCGTTGATCTTCGGGTTACCCCGGTCGCCCACCGCGGTGCAGTCAACGCGCGAAAGGCACGAGACGTCGGCCAGTTCGAGGTCTGGCGACTCCGCAAGCCTGGGTACAGGCTGCTCGATCCAGCGACCCTGAAGGTGGCCGCCGACCCGATGGGTCTTGTATGCCTCGATGAGCGAGGTGTTGTTCACCCGTCCGACCGCGACACAGTATGTGGTGCCGACGGTGCAGCTTATGGCCTGGAAGTCCGAATGCTTCTGCGGCACAATCCGCATTGTTGTCCAGCGGTGGTTCCGGAATCGTTCTGCGATGGCGGCGAAGCCCGGTTCGGCGGCGTATCCCACGGCGATGCAACCAGCCGCCGTGCCGCAGGAAACGCCGGTGAGGCTGGTCAGCGCGGTGCCGTTGACCGGCGGAACCTTGATGACGCGCCACTTGCCTGCGCTTAGCGAGACGGCGTAGGGCAAAGGCTTGCCGGACGTGGTGTTGTAGTTGCCAACCGCCAGGCACGCTGTGGGGCTGGCGCAGCTGATCCCGCTGAGCTGCATGGTCGAGGCGTCAGCAGGCCGGGGAACCGGCACCGTTGCGAGCTGGGTGCCGTTGGTCCAGGTATAGGCGATGGCCTCAGAAGGGCCGAGCTTTGTGTCAGCCGAGCCGACCATCACGCAGAATGTCGGTTCCGGGCAGCTGACGTCATTCAGTTCGGACGAGACCATGCCCGCGGGGCCCCGGGTCAAGATCGGGACGAAGCGGCCGGAGGTGCGCCACTCAGCCAGCACCACCGGGCCTCCCGACCTGGGGAAGTGCGAGCCGACGAACAGGCACCGTGGCCCTTCAGGGTCACGGGCGCAGGCAACATGCGTGGGCTGCGTCTGACTGTTGATGGTGCCGTATGAGCCCGCGAAGCTCCAGCGGTGATGCAGGGCCACCTGCACCTGGCCGACGATCTTGCCTGGGCGTAGATCGTTGTAGCCGCCCACGGCCAGGCATTCTGTGGAAGCGTTCGGCTTACTGACAGGTACACGCACGCATCGCCGGTGAAGAAGTTGCTGAGGACCCGCGCCGCCGGGCCGGCCGCGGATCGCACCTGCGCGGCAGACCCGTCGGCAAGTGGCCGGGTCGTGGCGCTGCGCGCCGAACGCGTCTGCGGGGAGGTGCCCGCGTCGGCTGGCAAGGCGACACAGAAGGCGCTGACCGCCAGGACCGAGGTCACGAGGAGATGGCTACGCACGACAACCTTTCCTGGCGCTGGCACATATAGGGGAATCAGACTGATTGCGGACGACAGACTATCGCGAGTATGTCGACGGGATCTTGGGTTGCGGTGGGCCGTCTCCTCCGAGCCCGCCTCGACAGCTCAACTAGCGAATGAGGCATAGACCACCAGCGTCAACGGGCCACGCCGAGGACTCCGCTTCCGCGCACGGGTCGGCAATGGTCAGGTGGTGATGTCCCGGGGACGTCGGCGTTCTCGCAGAACTAGTGGTGAGTGGGGGGGAGTGGAGGATGTCGCAAGTGATGCGGGATATGCTGTCGGGATTGGTCTGAGCTGCGCCGACATGGCCTGGTCCGGCGCGCACCTGTAATTCAGGCTCGCTGACGCCCGTACGGCATCCCCAAGAACTACTGGGACCGCGTGCATGCAGGCCAGAGGTCAGTAATTCCGCCTTCGGCGGTCTGGCCAGTCCGGCATAATGCTTTCTGGTTGTATTCAGACAAATCCGTCAGGCGGAGTCCGCGCCAGTCGGCCGTAGGCAGGGCCTGGACTTGAGGACAGGTGGAGCACATGGCGCGCTCGACGAGGATCATTCGTCGCAAGGTCACGGGCGGGCTGGCAGCGCTGTGCTGTGCCGGGGTCACGCTCGCGGCCGCTCCGGCGTCGGCGGTCACCCCTGCGGACTGGCCCGCCTTCCTTGACGGCCCGGCCCACACCTCTTACAGCGCCGGCCAGACGGCCATCACGCCGGCGAACGCGGCCACCCTGACGCAGAAGTGGCAGTTCAACATCGGCTTCGCGTCGAGCCCGGTGGTGGCCGACGGCTCTATCTTCATCGGCTCCTTCAGCGGGTTCTTCTACAAGATCAACGCCCTAAACGGAGTCAAGCAGCAGAAGAGATTCCTCGGCTTCCAGCCCAAGCACACCTGTCCCGCGTTCGGCTTCGCCTCGACCGCCACGGTCGCCCTTGACCCGTCGACCGGGCAGGACACCGTCTACGTCGCGGCACCTGACGGGTTTCTCTACGCGCTCAATGCCGCGACCTTCGCGCAGAAGTGGCGCGTCCGCGTCGTGCGTCCTTCCAGCACGGTCAGCAACTACTTCCAGTGGTCTTCGCCCACCGTGGCCAACGGCAAGATCTACGTCGGCATCTCGTCCAACTGCGACATCCCGATGGTCCGGGGCGGGGAGGTGGCCTTCAGCCAGGTGTCAGGAAGGAAACTGGCCGAATTCGACACCGTGCCCAAGGGCGCCGTGGGCGGCTCGATCTGGTCGTCGGCGGCCGTTGACAAGACGGGCAACGTCTACGTCACTACCGGGAACTACAAGCCGAATGCCAAGAACCTGTACCACACCGTCTCGATGCTCAAGCTCAGCCCCGCACTGAAGCTGCTCGCCTCCTTCCAGGTACCCAAGGCCGAAAGGACGGGCGACGGCGACTTCGGCGGCTCGGCGACGCTGTTCAAGGCGACTGTCGGCGGCAAGTCCGCGGCCATGGTCGGGGCCTGCAACAAGAACGGCATCTACTACGCGCTCAGGCAGTCCAACATGGCAAAGGTCTGGCAGAAGCGGATCGGAGCCAAGTCAAGCTCGCAGGTGGAGGCGCAGTGCCAGTCCGCCGCCGCTTTCGACGGCTCGCACTTGTTCATGGCTGGCCCGGCGACGACCGTCAAGGGCGTCACCCGCCGCGGCTCGGTCGAGGAGCTCAATCCTGCGACGGGCGCGACCGTATGGCAGACCGGCTTGCCGAATGGCGTGCTGACCAGCCCGACGCTCGACGGCAGCGGCGTCCTCGGGGTTGGCACCTACGACAACGGGACGGCACCGAACGCCACCTACCTGCTGAACGCATCCACCGGAGCGATCCTGAAGACGACGGGCAAGGGAGCCGTGGACTTCCCGCAGAGCGTCTTCGCGAACGGATGGGTCTTCACCGCCAACAACCTCAGCCTGTCCGCCTGGGGCCCGTAACCGGAGGACCGTACCTCAGTCGGCCTGACCGTTACGGCCGGGATCGGTTACCTGCCCGAATCCCGCTGGCCGAATGATTGGCAGCTAAGACCATAAATTGCGATACTTTGCCAGCCTGTCGGCGCATGATGCGCTTGCTGGGCTCAGCACAGAGAAGAGGACACGGTGTCGTACCGAATTCTCGCGCGCGCGAACGCGCTGATTCTCGGCAGCACGCTGGTCATGGGCGTGTGGGCGGCCACGCCCACTGATGCCGCGGCCGCCGCGTCAAGCCCGGGCTGGCGGGTCGTCGCGTCTGTCGGCAACTCGAGCCACGGCGAACTGCCCGGGTTCTTCGCGGCGACCGGGCCGCGCAACGCGTTCTCGTCCTGGGAGTGCGTCTCGTGCTCACGGTCGGCGCGGGCTGACAACTTCATCCGGCACTGGGACGGTCGCAGTTGGCGGCGGTCGATATCCCTGCCTGTGTCACTGAACTATCCGCGCTCCGTCATCGCGCTCGGGGCGAGCTCATCGTCAAATCTCTGGGCCTTCACCAACAACGGGCGGGCAGGCATCTGGAATGGGCACGCCTGGAAGATCAGCTCGCTGCCGACATGGGTGCTGCGGCCGAGCCGCGTCGGGGACCCGTTCGCGCAGGCAGCGGTCTTCGGGCCAGGCAACGCGTGGGTCTTCTGCATCGGCGCCATGGCGCAGCCGACGCTGGCGGCGCACTACTTCCGCGGCGCCTGGCGGAAGGTGTCGCTGCCGGGCGCGCCGGAGGACGTGAGCGCCATCGCAGCCGACGACATCTGGGTATCCGGCATCACTAGGCGGAGCCTGACGGCTGCCAAGCCGGTGTTCGCGGCGATGCACTGGAACGGATCATCGTGGCGGACCCTCATGCTTCCGGCTGTGAATATCCCGCATGGTGACAGCGTCGGCTACCGGATTGCCGCGGTCGGGCCCCGCAATGTCTGGCTCACCAGGCAAGTGGGCAACGCTACGAGCACGTTCAGCGTGGCGTTGCTGCACTGGACTGGCCGTTGGCGAGTTGTCAGGGCGCCGACCGCTATCGAAGCGCTCGGGCCGATGGCGCAGGACGGTCACAATGGCGTCTGGCTGCAGGCTGAGGTTGGGTCAGTGACATCAGGCCGCAGCGCCCTCTACCACTACAACGGCGGCCGATGGTCACATCAGGGCGTCCCGTCGCGGTCCGGCGCCAAAGCGTCCCTGCGCACGATGAGCTGGATACCTGGCACCCGTTCGCTGTGGGCCGCAGGCTGGACCACCGCTGGAGGCCAGGAGATCGGGGAGATCCTCAAGTTTGGGCCGTAGTGACGCCGGTCAACTTCACCCGGATTGCGGCCTTGGCGACCTCGACCACAACAACCATCCAGACCTGGCGATGCGCGACGCAGCTGTTGCAGGCAGCGGGGTGGCTCGGGGGCGCCCCCCGGCGGCGGCGAAGCGCCCACTAGGGAGTAAGTGCCGTAGGCCCTAGCGTGCAGTACCTGCCGAAGCGCAGTCCGTCGGCGCCGCTGCCGTAGGATCCGGGGCAGCGGATACCTCCCTCAGTATTGATGGTTGTCGATATGGCGCGAAACTCGGCAGGACCGGCCTCCCTAGTCGGCTCACGTTTTGCCGTAGCCGGCGACCGGGTATTCGATGCGCGGGCGGGTGCCTGGGCTGCGGGCACGGTGGTGCTGGTCGAGGACCGGGCGATCGTCGGCATAAGCCGGAGCGCGCCGGACGGCTGGCCGGTGCTGGAGATGCCCGGCGCCAGCCTGCTGCCCGGGCTCATTGACGCGCACACCCACGTGCTGCTGCGCAGCAGCTGGAACGAGCTGGAACTGGCGCGGCAGATGGTCGAAGAGAATCCCGGCCACCGGGCGGCCAGCGCGCTCCAGGCGATGTCAATCGCGATCACGCACGGATTCACGACTATCCGGGATCTCGGCACGGAAGGCGCCGGCTATTTCGATGTCGGCCTGCGCGATGCCGCTCGGGAGGGCATTGTGCCCGGTCCGCGGATGCTGGTAGCCGGACCCGCCATCCGGTCGATCGGCCGCTATCCGCTACCTGGCCTGCAGCACAGCATGACATTCCCGGTCGGCATAGACAGCTGCACCGGCGCTGCGGCCTGCCGTGAGACCGTGCGCACCCAGATCGCCTACGGAATCGACTGCCTGAAGATATACGTCAGCGAGCGCTTTGATGCGCCCTCCGGCGAGGAGGACTACCCAGACGGCCCGCTGGTCTGGACCGAGGAGGAGGTCCTGGCACTTGTCGACGAGGCCCACCGGCAGGGCATTCCGGTTGCTGCCCACTCGCTGACGCTTAGCGGGGCAAAGATGGCCGTGGCCGCCGGTGTTGACTCGATCGAGCACGGCTTCGCCATCTCTCCCGATCTCGCCGCGGACATGGCCGCCCGGGGCACGGCCCTGGTGCCGACCCTCCTGGTCACCCGGGAGCATGCCGCGCACGGATCGCACATCTCCGAGCCGGTCCGGGCCGCTCATGACCGCTCCTTCGTCAACTGCCTCGAGGCGGGCGTCCGGATCGTGCTCGGCACCGATGTCGGCGGGTTCGAGTGGACGCGGGTGTCCCAGGCCGAGGAGTTCACCCTCATGACCAGGCTGGGGATGTCCGCGGCGGATGCGCTGCGGGCCGGCACGGCATGGGCTGCGGAACTGCTCGGGCTCGCCGGGACAGCCGGTGTCATCGAGCCGGGCGCCGCCGCCGACATCGTGGCAGTCGCCGGCGACCCGCTGCAGGACATCGAGTGCATGCAGCAGGTGGAGCTTGTTATCCAGGATGGCCTGATCGCCTGGGACGGACATCAGCTCACCTGGGACGGGCGCTCTGGGGCCAATCCGTAGGCCCCACGCTGCTGTCGCGCGGGCTCGCCTCGGGTCAATCCGTGGGCCGACGAGCCTGGTTCACCTCGCGGGCGACCGCCCAGGCATCCGCCACGGGACCCACGTGCACGAGCTTGTCGGGGTTGGTTACCGAGCGGATCGTCTGAATTTGCCCGTCGAGTACGTCCAGCGTCAAGGTAGCGAGCACCTTGTTGTGCCGATCGCGGAAGATCGCTCCCGGCTGGCCGTTCACCTCGTGCGGCTCCGACGACACGTTGATCCGGACGAGCCAGGGGAAGAATGACGTTAGCACCCGGGCAACCTTGCCAGCGCCGTTGATGGTCCTGGCCAACGCCGGGGCTTTGCCGCCGCCGTCCCCGACAAGCTGAACGTCCGGGGCGAGCAGCTCCTGCAGGCCGTCAACATCGCCTTCACGGTAGCGCGTCGAAGAACCGCCCGGCGAGTTCCTCGCGCTGGCGTCGGTCGACATCGAACCGCGGCCGGCCCTCATCCATGTGACGCCGCGCCCGCACCGCGAGCTGGCGGCAAGCCACCTCCGACCTCCCTACCGCCGACGCGACCTCGGGAAAGCCGAACCCGAACACTTCCCGCAGGACGAAGACTGCCCGCTCGAGCGGGGTAAGCCGCTCGAGCAGCAACAAAGCCGCCATGGATACTGAGTCGGCCAGCTCAGCCGAGCGCGCGGGGTCCTCGTATGCGTCGGTGAGCAGCGGCTCGGGGAACGATGGCCCGGCGTACTCCTCCCGCCGGACGCGGGCCGAGCGCAGCACGTCGATCGAGATCCGGGTGACTACGGCCGAGAGGAAGGCCTTGACCGAGTTGGGCTGTGTCGGGGACGCCTGGTAGCGCAGCCAGGTTTCCTGTACCGCGTCCTCGGCGTCGCTCACGCTGCCGAGGATCCGATAGGCGATCGCGAACAGCAGTGCCCGCAGTTGCTCGAACTCTTCAGTCCGGGTCACGCCAGCTCGTCCTTGAAGCCCTGGCGCCACGAGGGATAACGCAGTGTCCAGCCGAGCTCCCGCTTGGCCTTGGCGTTGGCGAAGCCGCGCCCCTCGGTCATCATGATCACCGCCATTTCCCCTGCTAGCAGTCGGGCGGGCCACTTGGGGATCCGCATGGGTCGCTTCGCGCCCGAGCACGCGGCCAGGTAAGGCAGCCACTCGCTGGCCGGGGCTGGTTCGTCATCGACGATGCAGAACACGCCCTTCGCATGCTGCTCCACAGCAAGTACGGTAGCGCTCGCCGCGTCATCGAGATGCACCCAGGAGAAGTAGCCGGTACCGCCTCCGACCAGCGGGAACTGCCGCTTTCGCACAAGCTCGACCCAGTCGTCGATGGCGCCGGGCCCGTAGAAGCTGCCGTAGCGCAGGGCGGCGCCACCAGCCTTGACGACCACGTCCTCGAGGTGATGGAGCACCTCCGCCCCGTCGCGCGCGCTCGCCGGTCCCGGATCCATCGGGTCCTCCTCGGTCTTCACCCATCCACCCTCGCGGATGCCGTTAAACGCGCCAAAGCTCTGCGCGACGACGTGGGATACGCCGGTCGCCTCAGCGGCCGCGAGCAGATGATCGGTCCCCTCGGAGCGCAGCCGGATGGTGGTGGCGAAGAAGCGGTCTGGGTGCTTGAGATCAGGCTTTCCGGCGTGCGCCTGGGAAAGCGCGGTCATCTGGCGCACGATCACGTCCGGCCGGGCCGCAGCCACGGCCGCACCGACCGACACCGCATCCAGACCGTCCATCATGACCCCGTCGGCACCCAGTCGCTCCAGCAAGCCCACCTTGTCCCGGCTCGTCGTCGTAGCCGTCACCTGGTGGCCCCGGGCCACGAGTTGCGGCAGCAGTCGCCGCCCAATGGCCCCGGCCCCACCTGCCACGAACACCCGCACAGCCATCACCTTCCTGATGCCAGAACTGACTCTCAACCCCGAGACGAGACAACCCGGCCGTCTGTGACATGCGGACAACCGTTCCCGTCGCGCCTCTTGCCTGAATTCGTGCGATCGTGGGATCGCGCCTCATGAGGGGGTCAGGTGGCACGACCGGGCTTGGCAAGACGCACGACCGTGCTTGTGGTCGCCGCCATCGCCGTGATTGCAGCGACCGCTGTGCTGCTGGCTGTCGCGCAAACTCTGGCGTCACTTCCGCAGCGTGGGCATTGCGCGAGGGGAGCGGGACGTCCGCCGAGTGCAGTCGGTGCCGGGAAGGCGATACATGTGGGGTTCAGCCCGGGGGCGATGGCGATCATGCCGGACGGGTGCACCGCCTACGTCCTCAGCCCCGGCGACACGGTCACCCCGATCAACCTGGCCACCGGCAATACCGGGCGTCCCATCAGGGCCGGCAACGGCACGTCGGCGATCGTGATCGCGCCGGACGGGCGGACCGCCTACCTGCCAAACCACGGCGTCTCTGGCAACGGCGATACCGTCACCACGATCAGGCTGCCCGCTGGCCAGCCCGGGCGCCGCATCAGGGTCGGCCAGGACCCGGGGGCGATCGCGATCGCGCCGGACGGGCGCACCGCCTACGTCACCAACTACCTGGGCAACTCCGTGACCCCGATCAGCCTGGCCACCGGCGAGCCCGGGCGTCGCATCGATGCCGGCCACGAGCCAGGGGCGATCGCGATCACGCCGGACGGGCGCACCGCCTATGTCACCAACTACAGCAGCAACACGGTCACCCCGATCAACCTGGCCACCAGCACGCCCGGCCGTCCGATCAAGGTCGGCGACACCCCGTGGGCGATCGCGATCACGCCGGACGGGCGCACCGCCTACGTCACCGACTTCGGCTGGCCCGGCACGGGGGATACGGTCACGCCGATCAACCTGGCCACCGGCAAGCCCGGCCGGGCCATCAAAGTCGGCAAGGGCCCCACAGCGATCGCGATCACTCCGGACGGCAAGACTGCCTACGTGGTCAACTCCGGCCAGGACAACGGCCACACGGTCACACCGATCAACCTGGCCACCGGTAGACCCGGCCGGGCCATCACGGTCGGCAAGGCCCCGTGCGCGATCACGATCACGCCGGATGGGCGCACCGCCTACGTCTCTAACGCGCGCAGCGACACGATCACACCGATCAGAATCAGATAACCCGGCCCCGATCAGGCTGGACCGTGCCGATCACTGTCAGATGCTCCACAGTGCCTGGGTGGGAGATAGGCGGGCGGCGCGGATGGCGGGCAGGAGTCCGGCGAGGGCGCCGATGATGATGGCGGCGGCCAGGCCGCCTGCCCAGGCCTGGGGCGGGATGACGGTGGCCCAGCTCTTGGTCCTGGCGTAGATGGCGGTGGCGGCCGCGCCGCCAACGACGCCGGTGACGCCGCCGGCAAGGGACAGCAGGATGGCTTCGGCGAGGAACTGGGCGCGGATCTGGCCGCGGGTGGCGCCTAACGCGCGGCGCAGCCCGATCTCGCTCCTGCGCTCCAGGACGGAGATGACCATGATGTTGGCGACGCCGATCGCGCCGACGAGCAGCGCGACGGCGCCGAGGCCGAGGAACAGGGTGCCGAGGGCGTCCTTGGCATCGGCCTGGGCGGTGAGCGCGGCCGAGGGCCGGGAGACGCCGACCTGACTGGGGTTTTCCGGGCTGGCCTGTGCGCCGAGCAGGCTGTCGACGGCGGTGGTGGCGGCGGGGTTGCTGGCGGTGCGGACATAGATTTCCGACGGATGGCCGTCGAAGTGCAGATAGCGCTCGGCGGCCGGGAAGCCGACCAGGACGGCCGCGTCGAGTTCGGGGGCGTAGGGGTCTGGGTTGAGGATGCCCGTCACGTAGAGCCACTGGCCGCCGACCGGGCATCGGGCGCCTTGATCGCAGACCCATATCCGCTCCCCGGGCCGGATCCGGTCGATGCCCAGCCGCTGCGCGGTGGCGGCACCGAGCACCGTGACCGGCTCGCGGGCGGTAGCCGCGTTCAGGAACCGGCCCTGCGCGACGCTGCTGCCCGCCGTGGCGGGCAGGCCGATGCTGGCCGCGTCCACGCTCAGGCCGCTGGTTTGGTTCGTGGGGATGAGGGGGGACTTGTAGGCGCTGACGCCGTTGACGGTGCCGGTGTACTGGACCGCGGTGACGCCGGGCAGCCGGGCGATCATGGCTGGCGCCGCGGCCGGCAGCTCAACGGGGTTGCCGGAGAGGTCCTGGCCGGTGGTGACGGTCAGCAGGTTGGTGCCCAGCGCCCGGATCTCGGCGAGCAGCGCGGCCTTGGACGAGGCGGCCAGGCCCAGCACGGCGACGATCGCGGCGACGCCGATCGCGATGCCGAGCGCGGACAGCGCGGCGCGGAGCTTGCGGGCCCGGAGCCCGGTGCCGGCCAGGGCGGCCAGGTCGGCGGGCCGCAGCCGGGCTGCAGCCGGGACGGCCTGGACGGCCCGGGCGGACGGGGCGGGCGGCCGCGGCGAGGCGGTGGTCATGACGGCCCTTCCTGCCCGGCCGGGCTGGTGAGCGGCATCGGGCTGGTGTCGGCGGTGATGTGCCCGTCGAGCATCTCGATCCGCCGCCGGGCGCGGGCGGCCACGGCGGGGTCGTGGGTGATGATGATCACCGTGGTGCCGTGCTGGTTGAGGTCCTCCAGCAGGGCCAAGATGGCGGCGCCGGTAGCGGAGTCCAGGTTCCCGGTGGGCTCATCGGCCAGCAGCACCGGCGGGCGGCCCGCGATCGCGCGGGCGATCGCGACCCGCTGCCGTTCCCCGCCCGAGAGCTGGGTCGGGCGGGCGGCGGCGCGGCGGGCCAGCCCGACCCGGTCCAGCGCCTCGGCCGCGAGCCGCTGCCGCCGGGCGCGGCCGATCCCGGCGTACAGCAGACCGCCGGCGACGTTGCCCAGCGCGGACTGGTGCTCGGCCAGGAAGAACTGCTGGAACACGAACCCGATCCGGGCCGCCCGCAGCCCGGAGAGCTCCCGGTCGGACAGCCCTGCCACGTCCAGGCCGGTAACCAGGACCGTGCCCGCGGTGGGGGTGTCCAGGGTGCCGAGCAGGTGCAGCAGCGTCGACTTCCCCGACCCCGACGGGCCCGCGACCGCCACCAGCTCCCCGGCGGTCACCGCCACGCTCACCCGGTCCAGCGCCCGCACCGGCGCCGGCCCCCGGTACACCTTCGACACCCGCACCAGCTCCAGCACCGGTATCGGCGCGTCGGTTGTCACGACGCCGCCACCACGACCCGCTGCCCCGGCGCCAGCGCCCCGGTCACCTGCACCAGCCCCGAGGCGCCGTCGAAGATCCCGGGCTGCACTGGCACGTACCGCCGCGTGTTCCCCGGGCCGGCCACCTCCACTACGTACCCGCCCGGGCGCGCCAGCAGCGCCGTCACCGGCACCGCCAGCACCCCGCGGGCCCTGGCCGTGGTGATGTACACCGTCACCGGCGCCTGATCCAGCCCGCCCGCCGCCCCCGGGTGCGTCAGCCGCACCTGCACCGGGACTGTCGTGACCGGGCCTTCCGGCCCGGACCTTGCGGACGCCACCTTGCCCACCCGGGACACCACGCCCGGCGTGGTCGTCCCGTCCGGCAGCGTCACGCTCACCGTGTCACCGGATTTCACCTGCGACTGCCCGGACACATCCAGCGGGATCGTCACTACATGCCGGTCCGACGTCGCGGCCAGCACCGGCCCGGCCGCCGGGCCGCCCAGGCTGCCAGTAACCTGGGCGACCCGCAGCGCGGCCGGCTCGAACACCACCTGCCCCAGCGACAGCGACCCCGCCGCGAAGCTCACCCCCAGATGCTCCTCCAGCCGCTGCACGCCGTACGCCGTCGCCCACGAGAAGTAATCCCAGCCCGCCGCCGCGACCACCGAACGCGCGGCGTCCCCCAGCGCCACCAGATCATGGTTCAGCTGGAACACGTCCCCGCCGGACACGCCCTCGCCCAGCGCCCGCCACGCCGGCACCCGGCCGTACAGCAGCACCACCGGCGACCCGTTGTCCACCCGGTACAGCGCCCGCCCCTGCCGCACCACCCGCCCCGGCCGAGGCAGCCACGTCAGCGTCCCGCCGCCCTGCCCGGCCACCGTCCAGGACCCGGCATAGCCCAGCGTCGCGGCCACCGGCATCGTCGCCGACAGGTCCCGTCGCGTCACCGCCGCCGTCGCCGGCGCGGGCGCCACCTGCTGCCCGGTCCCGGACGAGGCGGCGGAAGACAACGCGCCGGCCCGCCACGCCGCCACAACCCCGGCCGCCAGCACTACCACGAGGCCAGCGGCGAGCACCCCGCGTCGCCGGCGCGGCGTCGCAAGCTCCACGGCCACGCCGGCCACCTCCTGCTGGCCTGCGCTGCCGCGACGAGAAACCGTCCCGGTCACGACCCGCGACCCGCCTTTGTTGCCGCTGTCCTCGGGAGCGTCCCGCGAGCCAGCGTCGTCGTCAGCCATCTGACCCGCTGTAGGGGAGTCCTGCGGGGATCAGCCCTGCGCAGGCCTGCCGGGCCCGGGTGAACCGCTCTGAGCTGGCGTCGATGCCGGGCGGGATGGGGAAGTGAACGCCCCCGCCGGAGAAGGTCGGGTCGGGGAAGTTGGCGATGCCGTGTGAGCGCATGCACGCGGCGGCCCTCAGGTAATCCTCCTGCTGTGGGCCGGTGAGCGGAGGCTGCCCGGCGGGGAGCAAGTTCTGGCAGGCGTCCTGGGCCGCCCGGAGCCGGGAATCACTGACCCCGAGCTGCCGCAGGGTTGTCTTGGAGAACTCCCCCCTGCTGTCGGGGTCGGGATAGTTCGGTATCCCGTTGGTGCGCACGCACCGGGCGAAGGCGAGTGCCTGCCTGACATACGCTGACGACGCACTGCCAGACCCGTTGGATGACGGGCTGCCGGTGGATGACGGGCTGCCGCCGCATGCCGCGGTCAGCGGCAGCAGGCCGGCTGTGATAGCCAGGACGCCCGCCTGCCGCGGCCGGGCGCAGATGCGCGTCACGTGTCTCTTCGTGGCTGACCAGGGTGACTGTGGGTTCATGGCAGCCAGCGTCCCGTCCGGAGGCGGCATGCGCATCACGCGCCTGGGGTAGCGGGGGTCCCTCGTTGGAGGGATACGCCGGAGTGCCGAGCGGAGGTAGCGTGCAGGTGTGCCGGACCGCGTGCGACCAAGGGCGTGGGGGCTATCTGGCCGACTGACCGCGTCCTACATTCTCGTCACCCTCGCCGTCGTGGTGCTGGTTGAGGTGCTCGTGCTCGGCTTCCAGGTTCCCTCGCTGGTGAACGGCACCCAGCTGCAGGCGCAGGTGAACGCTGCCGCGAAGAACTATGGCCGGCAGCTCGCCGAGCGCTATCCAGGCGGCGTGCCGGCCGGAACCGTGCTGGGCGTCCGTGGCCAGCCGGCGCAGCCGGGCCTTGCCCGACCGGCCCCCGATGGCACGCTGCTCGTTCCTGCTATCACCGGCCAGATCCATAGTGACCAGGCGGTCACCGCGGCCGTGGCGATCGCCGCCGACGGCACGGTCGTCGCGTCCTCCGCGCCATCCAGGTACCCGCCCGGACGGGCGGCGGCCCGCGTTCTGCCCGCCCCGGCGAGCTTGGCAATCGCGGCCGGCCCCTCTCACATGATCCTCAAAAGCCCCAGTGTCGCCACGCGGTATGGCAATGTGCTCTGGACGGTCTGGTCGGCAGGGCGGGCTGGCATCAACGAGTCGTCGAATGCTGAGCCGGGAGCGGTCGCCTATGTCTACGTGCAGGCGCCATGGTCGCCCAGGTTCATCAACCCCGTCCGCGCCTGGGGCGAGCTGCGTCAGCTCGGCGAGGACCGCCCGCTGCTGTCGGGTCCATTCGCGCTGCTCATCGCCATCGTGCCGGTCGGCGTCCTGTTCGGCTTGCTGACCTCACGCCGCCTCGTCCGCCGGGTTCGCCGCCTGGAACGGGCCACGGCCGCGATCGCCGACGGCGACTACACCTTCAACCTGCCCGTCTCTGGCCGGGACGAGGTTGGCCGGCTGGAAGCCAACTTCACCACCATGACCCGCCAGCTCGGCTCCGCGCTGGCCGCCGAACGGCAGCGAGCCACCGACGACGCGCGCTCCGCTGAGCGGGCCCGGATCGCGCGGGAGATCCACGACGCAATCTCCCAGCACCTGTTCGGCTTGCGGATGACCGCCGCCGGGATGCGCAGGGCAGACCCGGGCAATCAGCAGGCCCAGGCGATCGAACGCATCAGCGAGGAGGCACAGCGCGACCTGCAGATGCTCCTGATCGAGCTCCGCCCGGCCAGCCTGGACGGTGCCGGGCTCGCCCCGACCCTGCAGGAGATCTGCGCGGCCTACCACGACCGACTCGGCGTCACCGTCGATGCCAGCCTCGACGACGTCACCGCCCCCGCACCCGTCGAACACGCCCTCCTGCGCATCACTCAGGAGGCATGCGCCAACGCCGTCCGGCACGGCAACGCCCGTCGGCTTGCCGTGTCCATGATCCGCCTGGACGGCCACGTCGAGCTTGCCGTCCGCGACACCGGCACCGGCTTCGACCCGGCCGCCCCGCATGGCGGCTCGGGGCTGGATCACATCCGTGACCGGGTCGCCGAACTCGGCGGCACCGTTGAAATCGACAGCGCACCCGGGCGCGGCACAGCGCTCACCGTGCGGGTGCCGGTGCCGTGACGATCCGCGTGGTGATCGCCGACGACCATCGCGTCGTCCGGGACGGGCTGTGCTACCTGCTGCGCCAGGAACCAGACATCGAAGTCGCGGGCGAAGCCGGCGACGGCCGCCAGGCGCTAGTCGTCGTCGCCGCCACCCGCCCGGACGTGCTGCTGCTCGACCTGTACATGCCCGAACCGGACGGGCACGCAGTGCTCGCCGCGCTGCACGACGCGCCGCACCGGCCAGCAGTCGTCGTCCTCACCTCCGCCACCGACGACGAGCAGCTTGTCCGCGCCGTCCATGCCGGCGCGACCTCCTACCTGCTCAAGACCGCCTCGGCAGAGCACGTCATCGCCGCTGTCCGCGACGCCGCGGCCGGCACCGCCAGCCTCAGCCCTCAGCTGCTGACCCAGCTCACTCAGGCGCTCCGCCGGCCACCGCCGCCCGATCCGATGCAGCCCCTTTCACCGCGCGAACGCGAAGTACTCCGGCTGATCGCCCGCGGTTACAGCAACCGGCAGATCGCCCGGGACCTGGCGATCGGCGAACAGACCGTGAAGACCCACGTCCGCAGCATCCTCGCCAAACTCGGCCTGCAAGATCGCGTCCAGGCGGCGATCTTCGCCCTCCGCCACCAAGCTGATGGTTAGCTATGAGCACAGGCCGTACCCATGTGGGTGCGGCCGGCGATAATGCCGCGGTCCGGAGCCGGTATTGCTTCTCCCGCCGTCTTTGAGGACCATTGTGCTGGGCTGATCGTCTGTCCTGAGCTGATCGCCCCGCCCGGCATGACCGCGACATTAGGCCCGGCCGGTGCCGAGGTTAGAGCGGGAGCCGATGCGATGAAAGCGGCGGTTGTTGCACTTCAAGGTGGCCTGACAGGAAAGCGATTTGCGGTCGGGGACCAACCGCTCACATTTGGTCGCGGGGATGTGAACGACATCGTCCTGACCACGCCGGCGGCCTCGCGCGTCCATGCCGAGGTGCGCCGCGAGGCCAACGGCTACGTCCTCTACGATCGGGACAGCACGAACGGCACCTGGGTCAACGGTGCGTCAGTGACCTTCCGCCAGCTTCAGCCCGGCGATCAGATCATGATCGGTGACGAGGTCTTCCGTTTCGAAGTGGCGGATTCTCGGACCACCATTCTGCCCGCCGCGTTCCCGGCTGGCGACCTGATTCCACCCCAAGCGCCGAAGTCCGTCTTGCGCGTCACCGTGACCGGCGGCGGGCCGGTCGGCCTCAGCTTGGCCCTGCTCCTGGAACACCTCATGGGGTCGCGCGCGGCGGTTAAGGTCTATGACAGCCGCTGGATGCGAGATGGTGCCAAGATCGTGTGGAAAGGTCCTGACCAGGGCAATGTTCGCCGTCAGCAGGTCGTCACCATCCAGAGCCGCCAGTACTTGAAGCTCCCGCCCGATGTTCAGGAGTGCCTGTTCGGCCGTGGCGGCTGGACGGAGATGTGGCCCAAGGGCCCGGACTCGATCCAGGATCTCGGGCCGCGCAATATCCGCATCGCGTACGTCGAAGACCAGCTTCTTGCCATCGCGAACGAAAAGTCCGACCGCATCCAGCTCATTCCCGAGGCGTTCGACCCATCCGATGCCCAGAGCGACCTTAAAGAGCAGCATGTGCTCGCGATCTGCGAGGGAGGCCGCTCCCGCACGCTGGAGTACTTCTCAGGCAAGTTTGGCGCAGCCGATTCATCGATGTACTCGCTCGACGGCAAGCAACTGCAAGATATGGTCCTCGGCCTGCGGGTGAAGTCCGATCTCACCGACCCCATGACGGTCCTGCTGACCGTCACCCAGAACCGCTTCCTCCTGAACTCGCTGCGCGGAGAAGGCTTCCTCAACATGCGCCTGACGGATCAGGAAGCCAAGGAGGTGGTGGGGATCGACCCCGTCAGGCAGCTATTCACAGAATGTATCCAGACACAGCCGTGCCTGATGGAACGGAAGGCGGGCAGCGACTTCTTCTGTGATATGCATCAGGCCCTCTTCCTGCCGGCCTTGCTGAAGGGATCAGCGTTCTGGGGGCGGGTGGCAGAAGGCTTGCAATTGTTCGGCGTTCTTCCGGAAAACCTCACGGCAGTGACGGGCTTCCGGCTGGATATGGTGCAGCGGCCGCGTTTCACGGCCCAGCTGTACCCGGGGACCGCGACGGCTCCTGGAACGTTCGGCTTCCTCCTCGGCGATACGGGCAACGCGATCCATTTCTGGCCAGGACGGGGGCTCAACAGCGGCTTGGCTTCGGCCATCTCGCTGGCACGATGCCTGGCAGTCCCGCGCCGAGGGGCCGTGCTGCGGGATGCGGATTTCCTCCGCCACGAGGCAGTAATGGCAATGTTGCAATACCGTCACAAGGGCCGGGCGTGGCGGCAAATGGTAACCACAGACGAGGCGGGGAATACGCGGGCGATCAAGGACCTTATCTCGCAGGGAATCGTCGAAGGGGATCAAGGCACTTTTGACCAGGAAGCGGACCTCAACACCTTGATGGAGCTGCTGATTCTGACCCGAGGCCGCCTTGAGGCGCGGATCGACGGCCTGCCGGACGACGCAACGATTCGAGCCCATCTCGAGCGCCTCAGCGGAGGGTTGCTGCACATGCTGGTCGTAAGCGGAGCATGGGATAGCGCGAATGTGGGTGGCGAGGAGGTCGATATCGACTGGCTCCTCGATTCGCCGCCTACCCGGAGACGCGAGCGGCAGCGCGCTGCCGGCCAGGTCATACCCACCGCGTGACCTGAGTCCAGAAAGGATGCCGTTGATGGCCAAGCGTAATTACGACCTGGTGATCGTTGGCGGCGGGAGCGGGAACATGCTGCCGGCTGGGCAGTTCGAAGGCTGGCGGATCGCGATCGTGGAAGAAAGCCGCTTTGGCGGAACCTGCCTGAACCGAGGGTGCATTCCTTCGAAGATGCTGGTGCACACCGCCGACATCGCGCAGATCGTCCGGCGAGCGGGGCGTTTCGGCATCGGCGCCGAGCTGACTGGCGTGGACTGGCCGGCAATCAGGGACCGGGTGTTCAGCCGGATTGACCCGGTGCACGAGAAGGCTGTCGCCTACCGGCGCGCCAACGGCGCGGACGTATTCACGGCGGAGGGCCGCTTCGTAGCGCCCAAGGTCCTGGTGGCCGGCGACGACGAACTGCGTTCCGAGCGCTTCGTGCTCGCCGCCGGATCGCGGCCGTATGTTCCGCCGATACCGGGGCTTGCCGACGTGCCGTTCCTGACATCCGACACCGTCATGCGACTGGACTCGCCGCCGGATTCGATGGCCATCCTGGGCGGCGGTTACATCGCGGCGGAAATGAGCCACATCTTCGGCTCGCTGGGCACGGCGGTGACCATCATCGGCAGGGCCGGGCACCTGCTCTCCCGCCATGACGCCGACATCCGGGCGCGGTTCACCGAGTTGTGCAGCGAACGCTTCGACCTGCGGCTGAACGCCTCCGTCCAACGGGTATCTGCGGCCGGCGGCGGGATCAGAGTGGACCTCATGACGCCGTCAGGGGCACAGGTGGTTGAGGCTGATGCGCTGCTCGTCGCCGCGGGCCGGCAGCCCAACAGCGACCGCCTCGATGTCGCCGCGGCGGGCATCGAGGTCGATGTCCACGGGCACGTCCGAGCGGACGAGACGTACGCCACGAGCGTCCCTGGCATCTGGGCGTTCGGAGACCTCGCGAACCATTTCCAGCTCAAGCACATGGCAAACGCCGAGGCGCGCCTTGTGTGGCATAACGTCGCCCACCCGGATCGGCCTCGCGCCGCGAAGTTCTCGGTCGTTCCTGCGGCCGTCTTTGCCGACCCGCAGGTCGCCTCGGCCGGTGCGACCGAGCAGGATCTGCAGGCTCGGGGCAGCCGGTATGTGAGCGCGACCCACCCCTACAGCCACAC
Organism: uncultured Actinomycetota bacterium; assembly: GCA_963720595.1. Lineage (GTDB taxonomy): Bacteria > Actinomycetota > Actinomycetes > Streptosporangiales > Streptosporangiaceae > Chersky-822. Next base: position 232,031 of record CAVRFY010000005.1, read on the forward strand.
GGCCTACGGCTGGGCCATCGAGGACACGACAGGATTCGTGAAGATCCTTGCCGACCCGGACAGTGGCCTGCTGCTTGGCGCCCACATCATCGGCCCGGATGCCTCGATCCTGATTCAGCCGCTCATCCAGGCAATATGCCTGCGCAATACGGTCGCCCAGGTTGCGACCGGCGTCCTGTATATCCATCCGGCCCTGACCGAGGTTGTCGAGCAGGCATTGCTCAAGCTTTGAGGATCTGGGATCGGCGGCACATGTCAGCTCCTACTCCGAGTCCCAGGAGGTCCAGTCCCATTCCGAGTCCAGAGAGCGCTCGGATGCGCACGGTGCAGCCACGCCGCCACGGTCGCGTCGGCCAGCGTCGCGCTCATGTCCGCCGTCGTGTCGACTTCCAGGTCGTACGGCCCGAAGGTGTGGATGCCGTCGATCGCGACGTGGGCGCGGCCCTCGCCGATCCGCCGGTCGCCGCGCTCGCGCTCACGGCGGTCGATCTCATCGAGATCGCAATGGACGCCGACCAGGAACACATCCAAGCCCGCCAGCAGCCGCGCGAGGTCCCTGCGCCAGGACGCGAACTCGATGATGTGGTCCACGATCAGGTCATTGCCCGCCTCAGCCAGGGCGGGCAAGCATCGGTGGAAGCCATCGAAGAACCTGGGTCGCATCTGGTGCCACCAGTCAAACTGCCCGCCCTTTTCACGTCGCTCCGGAAGGAGCCCGGCCGCGACGAGATGATCGGACGACACGTGCAAGAAAGGTTCGCCGAGCACCCTCTGCAGTGCCTTGGCCAGCGTCGATTTGCCGGAACTCGATGCCCCGTGCAGGAAGATGATCCGGCCCGGCCCGCGGGGATCCGGAAGAGGCTCCCTGGCCTCCACGACAGCCACGTCACGAACCCTACTCAGCGACGGCCAGCGTCTGCAGAGGCATGTGAAGGCCACATATCGTGGATTGCATGTCGCCAATCGAGTCGGGGGTGACCAATGTGCTGCCCGCGACGTGCATCGTGCTCAACGGCACGAGCAGCGCCGGCAAATCGAGCATCGCGGCAGCGCTGCAAGACCTCTGGCCGGGACCCTTGCAAGTCACTGGCATCGACACCTTCCTGGCGTCCCAGAGCAGGAAGTTCTTCGCCATGGATGGGCGTTACGTTGACGGCTTCAGCTGGATCCCGACCACGATCGACGGCCAGCACGCGTTCGACATCGTCCCGGGCCCGATCGGCCTTGGCATGATCAAGGCCAGCCATGCGTTCTGGGCCGCATGCGCGCAGTCCGGACTGGACCAGGTGATCGACGACGTCTGGCTGGTAGCCGATCAGCCAGCCGGACTTCAGCAGGCCCTGGCGACCGCGAACGTCCTGTGGGTCGGGGTTCGGTGCCCGCTGATGGTCGCCGTGCAGCGGGAGAAGGCGCGTGGTGATCGGCCTATCGGCAATGCACGCGGTCAGTATGCACTGGTGCACTCCTTCCGGCAGTACGACCTCGAGGTAGACACCTCGCTCGCGTCGCCAGAAGAATGCGCGCAAACGATCATGGCCGAATTGCGAGCCAGGTTCGGAGCCCAAAGCGGCGCCCCAAGATAGGCACCCGGGCTGCGCAAGACGGGCACATGCCTGGCCTTGATGGGCAACTGGTCCCGATGCGCGTGGCATCCGGGAACGCATAGCGTGCAAAGCGCTTGGGGAGCGACCGCGACCGGCGAGACCGGCCAATTGAAGGTGAAACATGAGCCGCGCAGCACTGCCACTTCAGGACGTCACCGCCGGGACCCGGCTAGTGAAGGGCACCTGTCCGCACAACTGCCCGGACACGTGCGCCACCGTGACCGAGGTACGCGACGGCCGGGCCGTCGGTTTCAGAGGCGACCCGGACCACCCCATCACCCGCGGATGGCTGTGCGCGAAGGTCCGTCCTTACCTGGACTTCGCCTATCACCCAGACCGGCTGCTGACGCCGCTGCGCCGGGTAGGCCCCAAGGGCAGCCCCGACCGGTGGGAGCCGATCTCGTGGGACGACGCCATCGGCGAGATCGCCTCCCGGTGGCGGCAGATCATCGACCGCTACGGCGCGGCGGCGATCCTGCCCTACTCGTTCAGCGGGACGAACGGCTGGGTCAATCTCGGTCTGTCCAACCATCGCCTGTGGAATCGCCTGGGGGCCAGCGGACTCCAGCGTTCGATCTGCAACGCGGCGGCGGCCGCGGCGGTGCACGGGACGTACGGCGCGCGGTGGGCACCGGAGTACACCGACGTCGTGCACAGTCGCCTGGTCATACTCTGGGGCCACAATCCTGCGTCCACCGCACCGCATTTCCTGCCGATGTTGCGCGAGGCACAGCAGAACGGTGCCTACGTGGTCGTCATCGATCCGCGGCGGACCCTCACCGCACGCTCGGTTGACGAGCACATCCGGCCACGTCCGGGCACCGACGCCGCGCTGGCTCTGGGCATCATGCAGGTGCTCTTCGCCGAGGGCTTGCACGACGAGGCCTGGCTGGAGGCCAACACCATCGGCTGGCCTGACCTGCGCGACCGCGCCGCGAACTACCCGCCCGAGCGGGTAGCGGACATCACCGGCGTCCCGGCAGAGACCATCGTCGCGCTGGCCCGTCGCCTCGGTACCACCAAGCCGGCCCTCGTCAAGTTCGCTGACGGGGTGCAGCGCCACGGCAATGGCGGCCAGACGACCCGAGCGATCATCTGCCTGCCGGCCGTTGTCGGCCAGGTCGGCGTCCGTGGCGGCGGCCTGTCTTACTCCACCGGCGATTACATCGACATGGACGCCGAGACGATCGGGCATGCCAGCGAGTGCCCGCCGAAGCCGCGCGTGGTGAACATGAACCGGCTAGGTGCAGCCCTGACCGGTGAGGTCACCGACCCGCCGATCATGTCGCTGTTCGTCTTCGCCTCGAACCCGGTCGCCATTGCCCCGAACACCGGGCTTATCGTGCAGGGCCTGGTGCGCGAGGACCTCTTCACGGTCGTGCACGAACTGTTCATGACCGACACCGCGCGCTACGCCGACATCGTCCTTCCCTCGACCAGCCAGCTCGAGCACACCGACATGCACGAGGCGTACGGGCACCGCTTCCTGCAGTACAACGAGGCCGCGATCGCCCCGCTCGGGGAGTCGAAGAGCAATTGGGATGTGATGCGGCTGCTCGCCGGGGCGATGGGTTACCAGGAGCCGTGGCTGCGCCAGACCGCCGAGGAGGCCATCGCCGAGCTCCTGGAGGCATCCCGCCCGATCAGCCCGGTCCTGCAGGGGATCACCTTCGATCGGTTGCGCGCCGAGGGAACGGTGCCGCTGTACTTTCCGCCCGGGCGCGAGGTGCCGTTCTCCGACGGACAGTTCCCGACCCCGTCCGGCAAACTGGAGTTGCGTAGCGACGCATTCGCCAAGGCCGGGCTGGACCCGCTGCCCGACTACACCGCACCCGCAGAGTTCGTCGGCCGGCCGGCGGGGGACACCCGGCTGACCCTGATCACAGGGGCGGCGCACCACTTCGTTTCCAGCAGCTTCGCGAACATGCCTGCCCTGGCCGCCAAGGAACGTCAGGTTCCCTGGATCGAGATCAACCCGGAAGATGCCCGCGGGCGCGGCATCGTCGATGGAGCAATGGTGGTCGTCTCGAACGAACGTGGTCAATGCCGGCTGCGTGCCGTGGTGACGGACAACGTGCTGGCAGGCGTGGCCGTGTCGCCCAAGGGGCGGTGGCAGTCGGCGAGCCCGGACGGCCACAACGTCAACTGGACCACCTCCGACGCCCTGGCTGACATCGGCGGGCAGAGCACGTTCCACAGCAACCTGGTCGAGATCCGCCCGGCCTAACTGCTGTACCGTGCCACCGGTTCCTCGCCAGGCTTCGCCTGCAGCGGGCGTCCGGGTCCGCGGGCCGGCGATCACAACACCGGCTCGGTCAGGTCTTCCGAGCCGGATTGATTCCTTTTATAGTTTTTACGATGTTACCCGTTGGTCACCGGCGAACGCCCGGCATGCCAGCCCAGACAACGTGAAGGACGAATCTGATGAAGACCAAGGCTGCGGTGCTGTGGGGTCTGCACGAGAAGTGGCAGGTCGAGGACGTTGAGCTCGACGAGCCTAAGGACAACGAGGTGCTCGTGAAGCTCACCGCGAGCGGCTTGTGCCACTCCGACGAGCATCTGGTCACCGGTGACATCCCGATGCCCTTCCCTGTGATCGGCGGCCACGAGGGCGCTGGCAAAGTGGTCGGCGTCGGCTCTCGGGTCACGCATGTTGCCGAGGGCGACTCGGTCGTGCTCAGCTTCCTTCCCTCGTGCGGCCGCTGCTCATACTGCGCCCGCGGCATGCAGAACTTGTGCGACCTCGGGGCCTTCCTCATCAACGGCCCGCAGCTCGACGGCACCTACCGCTTCCACGCTCGTGGCCAGGGTCTGGGCCAGATGTGCCTGCTCGGCACATTCAGCGAATACACAGTCGTCCCGGCGGCGTCGGTGGTCAAGGTTGACGACGGCACTGCGCTCGACAAGGCCGCGCTCGTAGGCTGCGGCGTGACGACCGGCTTCGGCAGCGCGGTGCGCACAGCAGAGGTCAAGGCGGGCGACACGGTCGTGGTCATGGGCATCGGCGGCATCGGCATCAACGCCGTGCAGGGTGCCAGGATCGCCGGAGCGCGGAACATCATCGCGATCGACCCGGTGGAGTTCAAGCGCCAGAAGGCCCTCGAACTCGGCGCCACGCATGCAGTGGCGACGGTCCCCGAGGCAGCGATGCAGGTGTTCGAGCTGACCCGCGGCAACATGGCCGACTCCTTCATCATCACCACCGATGTCGCCGAGGGCGACTACATCGGCCCAGGACTCGACATGGTCACCAAGCGCGGCAAGGTCGTCGTCACCGCCGTCGGGCATCCGGACGCCACGCAGATGTCCGGCTCGATCTTCATGCTGACCATGATGGAGAAGCAGATCCGCGGCGCGCTGTACGGCTCATCCAACGCCCAGCACGACATCCCCCGGATGCTGGAGCTCTACAACAATGGCCAGCTCAAGCTGGATGAGCTGATTACCAGGGAATACGCCCTGGAGGATGTCAACCAGGGTTACGAGGACATGCGCAATGGCCTGAACATCCGCGGGCTGATCAGGTACTAATCCCGGCCCGGTCCACCACCGGAGGGGATCAGCAGCAGGACTCCGCCAGGGCTGACGCGCGCTGTCAGCCCTGGCGACCTCGCAGTGGAGCGTGACTGTGGACTACGCCGACGCCGTGGCTGCCTTCTTCGTCCCCCGCCAGGAGGAGACCACGCTGCCGATCGCCGTCGCCGAGGGCAGCCCCGCGCGCCGACTGCGCGACGCCTGCGAACCGGTCGCCATGCACGCGGTATGGAGCCGGACGACGAACGAGAGGCTCGCTCGGCTCGGCCTGGATTTCCTCACCAGCTACGTGGGCGGGAGGGGCACGTTCCTCGGCGAGCCGTCCGGAGCCGTCGTCGCTGCCGCGTTCGCCTGGTTCGAGCCCGGCTTGGTGACCGCCTTGTGGGACGCCGCGCGGTCCGCCGTGCCGTGCGATCAGCTGGTTCAGGCACGCGATGAGTCGACGGTGACCAGTTTGCGCGAGGTTCTGGCTGGCGATGACCCGGGCGAGGTGGCGGGCCTGCTCGCCGACGCCGCAGCGGCGGCCGACGGCATGGGCCGCCCGCTGTTCAGCGGTCGGCGGGCCGATGGCCGTCCGCAGGACAGCGTGCACCTCCTGTGGTGGGCCTGCGGTCTGGTTCGTGAGCACCGCGGCGACAGCCACGTGGCGGCCGCTGCCACCGCCGGACTGAACGCCGTCGAGATGAACATCCTGACCGAGTTGTGGATCGGCATGCCGCTGCTGTCCTACACCGCCACCCGAGGGTGGTCGCCAGAGGTCATGCAACATGCGGTCGTCCGGCTTGAGAGCCGCGGCTGGATCCGCGCCGGGGATCTCACCGATGCGGGACGCGCCGCGCGGCTCGCAATCGAGCAGCGCACCGACGAGCAGGAGCAGCAAATCGTCACCGCGCTGGACGGCCGGCTCGATGAGGTCTGCACCCGCCTGAACCACTGGGGGCAGATGTGCATCGAGGCCCGCGCGTTCCCTCCTGACGTCCTCAAGCGCGCCGCCGGATGAATGACAGGTCTTCCGTTCGTCGGATCGGTCACTCTAGACTCGGCACGGGTTCGTGGCAGCCGCCGTTTTGACCCTCAGCGCGGAGGTAGCAGATATGGCGCGACGCAGGTCTCTCCCTGCGATCATGTCGGTAGCTCTGGCGGCTGGTGCTTCCGGGCTGGTAATGGCCGTCGCGCCAGCCACCAGCGCCGCAGTGCACTCGGGAGCCGGTGACTGCATCGCTCATCGTCCGACCGTCAGCGGGGAATACCAGATCGGCTACACCGGCGGGTGCAGCGGTCATGACGAGCCCGAGCTTGATCCGGTGTCGTCGCTTCCCGGTTCCGCCCAGAATCTGACCTGGACCGCCGTCCTGCCGAAGGACGGCACGGTGCCGGTCTCGGCCGTCGGCCCGACCTTCTGGTGGGGTGGCACGGTGACGGACCCGAACCCGCACGCCCTGTTCGGCCAGGCATTCCTGGAGGTTCAGTTCTACCCCGACGCCATTGTCAACACCTGCTCGTCATCTGGCGGATTCAACGTCACTTATGCCCCGAACAAGTACTCGGTGTGCTCGCCGGCCTGGCAGGTGACCACCACGGGTAACCAGGAAAACGCGGCCTTCAACGCCGAACTTTTCAACGGATCGAGCAAGAAGCCCCTGGTCATGAACGGCGGCGACACGATCAAGATCCACTTCTTCGTGGTCTCGGCGGCCGAGGGATGGCATGTCGCCATCTCCGATCTGACCACCCACCAGTCCGGCACCATCGTGCTGAACAGCAAGTACGGGCCCATGCTGCCGGCGTTCAGCAAGCAGCAGATCGGCAACGCGCTCGGCTGGGGCATCGTGAACGACACGCCCAACTCCTTCGTCTGGGAGATCGGCCATACCTCTGACTTCACCACCCCGGCCGGCCAGTTCTGCGTTCCCGGGCAGACGATCTGTGACTCGTACGACACCCCGCACTGGCTTGGATTCACTCCGCTGCAGATCAAGTCGGTGACCTTCGGCAACGGCTCAAAGGCGAGCAACTGGGCAGTGACCAGCGATCTGGGCGGAATCGCCGAGGTCGATGCGACGTGCCCAGGCAACGGCGGCGCCTTCTGCACCTACCCGTGGTACACGTTCAACGGCACCGCCAAGGCCTTCGCCTTCGGTGCCGACTATCCCGGAACGCAGTTTAACTACGGGCAGAGCGCGCAGTTCGCGACGACACCGCAATGCGGCGGTCCGTTCGGTCCGAATTCCACGTTCTGCGACACGGTGCTGTCACCCACGCCATAACCCCGCAACCAGGCCAGCATGCGCAAGCCCATCGCCGCGGCGGGCAGCGCCGTGTTCTTTGCGATAGCGCCCGGCGTCGTGGCGGGTCTGGTGCCCTGGTGGCTGACCGGCTGGCGGGTCCGCGGGCCGCTGACCCACTGGGCGCCGGTGCGCCTGGCTGGCCTGATCATGCTCGTCCTCGGCGGCATCGTGCTGATCCAGGCGTTCGCGCGCTTTGTCGCGGAGGGTCACGGCACCCCCGCGCCCGTCGCCCCGACCGAGCACCTGGTGGTCGGCGGCCTCTACCGGTATGTCCGCAACCCCATGTACCTCGCGGTCGTGGGCTGCATTGCCGGTGAGGCCCTCCTACTGGGCCAGTCCGTGCTGCTCGGCTACGCCGCGGCCGTCTGGCTCACCGTCGCCGCGTTCGTCCGCTGGTATGAGGAACCGGCCCTGGCCCGGCAGTTCGGCGCGCAATACGAGGCATACAGGAACGGCGTGCCCGCCTGGCGGCCGCGAACCCGACCGTGGAAGTAAGGCGCGGTCGCGGCGGGAATGCAGCGGCGGACTCATGCGAGAATGCGGCATGGATGGGCACGAACTCAAGGCAGCATGCCTGGCCTTGCCAGGCGCCGCCGAGGATTTCCCGTTCGGCGACGAGGTGTCGGTCTTCAAGGTCGGCGGCAAGATGTTCGCGGCGAGCCACCTGGACGACGATCCGTTGCAGATAAGCCTGAAATGCGACCCGGATCTTGCGGTCGAGCTACGGGCCGCCCACCCCGCGATCGTGGCCGGCTACCACCTGAACAAGCGGCACTGGAACACTGTCACGCTCGACGGCTCGCTGCCCGAGCGGCTGGTGACCGACATGCTCGTCGACTCCTATGACCTGGTTGTCGCATCGCTGCCGAAGGCACTCAGGCCGGCCTGACCGGCTATGCCGGGCCGACCAGGTCCCACTTGTTGCCGGCGATGTCGAGGAACACGGCGACCCGGCCGTAAGGCTCCGAGCGCGGTGGCCGGACAAACTGGACCCCACGTGCACTCATCCGCCGGTACGACTGCTCGAAGTCCTCGACGCTCAGGAAGAATCCCACCCTGCCCGCCGCCTGGCGTCCCACAACGGTGGCCTGGTCCGCTCCATCGGCACGTGCTAGCAAAAGGCCAGTCGCGGCACCAGGCGGCCGGACCACCACCCACCGCTTGGGCCGTCCGTCGTTGGTCACGGCGGGGGAGTCTTCGATCAGTTCGAAGCCCAGCACGTCCACAAAGAATTCGATGGCCGGGTCGTATTCGCTGACCACAATGGCGACCAGACTGAGCTGCACCGGCCAAGCATAGGCGAGCGCAGAGCTGAGCCCCACCAGCGGCAAAGGGGTGCTACCGGCGAACCGGGCGACAGGGCACGATGTAGGCGTGCAGCCAACTGAGTCACTTCGCGGGAGGGCGGCCCGGATCGTCGCCGCGTGCGCCGTACTCGCGCTGGCCGGATGCGCCGGTGCCGGCAGCCACCCGGGCTCCCCGGCCCCGGTCCGGTCATCGCGCGTAACCCAGGCGCCCTCGGCGCGTTCGACATCGCGAGAGCCCTCGGCCAAGCCGCGCCAGTCGTCACGGCCGAAGCACGCCTTCCGGCTCGTCGTGGTGCACGATCCCGGTCAGGTCACCGGCACGGTGGCGGGCCCCTGCCACGCCCACGACAACGGCAGGCTCCCCGACCGCCGCTGCACCCCAGGGGCCGTCGACCCGGCGGTCACGCAGGCGGACATCCGCTCGACGATCTGCGTGTCCGGCTATACAGAGAAGGTCCGCCCGCCGGAGAGCCAGACCGAGACGTTCAAGTTCGACCATGCCTACCCCGCTTACGGAATCGCGTCGGGTGCCGAAAGCGAGCTGGATCACCTCGTACCGCTCGAGCTGGGTGGCGCCAACGACGCCGCGAACCTGTGGCCCGAGGTCGGATCGCTGCCGAACCCGAAGGACTCGGTCGAGAATGCGCTGAACAGCGCCGTGTGCAACGGCCAGGTCGGGTTGGCCCGAGCGCAGCGCGCGATCGCCAGCAACTGGGAGACCGCGGAATCCAGGCTCGGCCTAGCCGGAACCGGGCCGGTCCCGGTATCCAGCACGCCGCCCGCGCCGGCGAGCGGGAAGCTGCGCTGCGCAGCGTCGGTCAGCAACGCCTCGCCTGCCGACTACTCAACGGTCTACGTCTCTGTGCGGACGGCGCCAGGAGCATCGGTGACGACCGTGGCCCATTACAAGACCACCGACAATCGCAAGATGGCCGTGGCCGATGGCAGCGGAACGGCCAGCATCGGCTACGACATCAGCGGCGCCACGCCAGGGTTCACGGTGACGGTCGACGTCTCGGCTTCCTCGCGCTCCAGGACCGCGACCTGCGCCACCTCGTTCACCCCGGTGGGCTGACGCGGACACTCGGCGCGCCGTCACCCAGGCTCTGCTAGCCCGGCTGGGCCGGGGCCCAGTAATCGGGCGATGCCTTCGATGCGGCGAGTTCCTGCGAGCTACCGAAACCGGGTGCCATGGACGCGGCGGTGCCGGGCAGCACCTCGTGGTGCTCGATATCCAGCAGCCTGAGCCAGCTTTGCTGCCCCATGGTCAGGGCGATGAAGCACCCGAGCTCGACTAGCTCAGGCTCGGAGAAGTACTGGTACAGCCGGTCCCACAGCGCATCGGTGGACTCCAGCCGCCAGGTGATCGCCTCGGCATAGGCCAGGGCTGCCTTCTCCCTGTCCCCGAGCCTCGCCGACTTCTCGAAGTTGAGCAGGTCGTCGTACTGCCCCTCGAGCAGGCCCTGCGTCCTGGCCTGCTCGGACCGCTGGTTGCCGCAGTACTCGCACTTCACGCTCCGCGACACATAGACGCGGCACAACTCCTTGATGGCGTGGTCGCAGACTCCGTCGCGGAAGATCGCCTGCCAGGATTCGGCGAAGGCCCAGAAGCATGCGGGGACATGAGCGCGCACGGCCGAACTCTCCGGTCTCGGAGTTCCCTCCCGCTGACATCTCTCCAGCTCCGCGCGCATGTCCGCGTCCATCGTCTCTGGTGGCACGTAGCTGATCCGCTGCTTGCGGCCCATGTCATCTCCTGCTCGGTCCTCGCCCCGCCTGGCCGGGGCATGCCTGCGCTGCCAGGCAATCACAGCCATCCCGATTCCGCCACCGCGGGCACTCGGCGCCCCGCCCGTTCGTTAGAGGCTGTGGTCGACGGGCGAGCCTGCCCTCCGCTGCCCGCCCGTCGCCCGGCAAGCCGGCCAGGCCGCGCGGCCGTGCACTGCGCGGCCTGGGCGCGCCGTCAGCCCGTTGATCCAGGTCCGCGGCCGTAGATCACCCAGACCTGACCGCGCGCGAACGGCATCCGATGCCCATCGGGCTGGATGAAGCTGGTGCCGCTGTCCTTCGTGTGCCTGGTCCACCGCACGTGATAGAGGCGGCCGTCGCGCAGCACATCGGCCCGGCCCCGGCCCACGGTGACGGCGTATGGCGGCCGGATCCCCAGTTCGCGGAAGACCGACGTACGGACCTTCGTGTACTGGATCACGACCGTGCGCCCGCCAAGGAGGTGGCCGTCGGCGGAGCGAGCCAGCGTGCCGTCCATCGAGACCAGCCACCGATGCTGCCGGTGTGACCACCAGAAGGTGAAGTGCGCCGCCTGATAGGACACGCTGTAGGATCCGATCGGCTTGCCGCCTGGCGGATCCTGGCCGAACCGGAAACCGATGTCGCGCGCCAGGCTCGCGTGCGGCGCCTCGCGGAGCAGTGTCCTCGTACGGGCATACAGGTTGTACGGCGGAATATTCAGGCTGCCACGGAAGTAGCCGCCGACCTTGCCCGCGTACAGATCGGCGATCCTGGCGTGTTCGACGACCGGCAGCAGCGCCGGCTGCGCGCCGGAGAACGCGAACGCCGGCCTGCCGAACTGCCTGAGCAGCTTGATGTCCTCCTCGCGGGAACTGCGCACGGGGCCGACCACGGGCGGTATGTGCGACGAGAAGACCGCCATGATCCGGCTGAGGCCGCCCTCGACGGGCAGCAGGTAGACGAGGTCGGCCAGGGTGAGCCCGGTCGGCGGCCTGGCCTGCGGGACGTTGTCGATCTTGAAGATCAGTTCCCGGCGCAGGTACTTGATCCGCTCCCCGGTGAACGGTGAGGTGAGGGGGCGCTTCGCTGGCTGGCTCCTGCTCGGCGTCGGCGACGGCGTGGCCTTCGGCAGCGATCGCGGCGGCGGCTGTGCCGACCGGTGACTGATCAGCACAAAGGCAAAAGCGGCCAGCAGTCCCAACGCAACCGCGGCGCCGACTGCCGCGAGAAGCGCTCGTCGTGAGTTCCGGACTGGATGGCTCAAGGGACGGAGGCTACCACCGCCAGCCGGCCAGCCAGGACATCTGCAGACCTGGGCCGTCCCTACGCAGAACGGCTCATGGTCGGCCGAAGCGGGCGACGAAGCGTCGCTGCCATGCCGTCTCGACGGCATGCCGGTCGTAGTGCTCCCTGACAAAGGAGACTGCCCGCGGACCAGGAACGCCGTCCAGCACGGCAAGGCAGGCCAGGGCGGTTCCGGTGCGGCCGTGGCCGCCCGCGCAGGCGAGTTCCACGCGCTCGGACTCGGCCCGCCGCCATGCCTGGGCCAGCAGCCGCGCGGCCTCCCCGCGGTCGGCGGGCAGGCCGAAGTCCGGCCAGCGCAGCCAGCAGGACTCCCATGCGACGGGCGGCGGCTTGGTGCCGAGCAGGTAAAGTCCGAAGTCCGGGACCGCACCCGGCGGCACCGGCAGTCGCAGTCCCCGGCCCCTTACCAGCCTGCCCGACGGCAGGCTGAGCACGCCGGGCGCAGCGGGATCCCATGACTCACCCATCGCCGGCATGGTAGCCGCCGGGGCGACCCTGAGCCAGGATGAGGCATGCACAGGAATTTCGCGATGATCGCGGGCAGCGACGGGCCGGTCAATTGGCTGGGCGCCAATTTCTGGTCGCGAACTGGCGGCCCGCTGATGTGGCGATCCTACGATCCTGGCACCGTCCGCGCGGAGCTGAGCGTGCTTCGCTCGCACGGCATCGGCATGACCAGGTCGTTCTTCTACTGGCCTGACTTCATGCCCGAGCCGGACCGGATCGACAACGTGATGACGGACAGGTTCGCCGACTTCCTCGACCGGCATACCGAGGCGGGCCTGGTGACGGTCCCAACCTTCATCGTCGGGCACATGTCCGGCCAGAACTGGGATCCGCCGTGGCGCGGCGGCCGGGACTTGTACGGCGACGTATGGATGGTCGCCAGGCAGGCATGGTTCGCTGGCGAGATGGTGCGCCGGTTCGCTCGGCACGCCGCGGTCGCCGGCTGGCTGGTCTCCAACGAGATGCCACTCTACGGCGGCACCGGGGCGAGCCGGGAGGTCGTGGGCGCGTGGGCCCAGATCATGCGTGACGCGGTCAGGGCGGCGGGCGGCCGCCAGCCGTTCTCGCTCGGTGACGGCGCCTGGGGCACCGGCGGGACCGCACGGGAGGGCGGCTTCTCGCTCGCCGACACCGCGCGGCTCTGCGACTTCGTCGGCCCGCATGTCTACCCGGTCGGCGACGACGAGGTGCGGCAGCACTACGCCGCGGCCTGGGAATGCGAGCTGGCGGGCACCTTTGGCAGGCCAGTCGTGCTCGAGGAATTCGGGGTCAGCTCGGACTTCGTGTCGGACCCCGCCGCCGCTCGCTACTACCGCCAGGTCCTGAACAACACCCTGCTGGCGGGCGCGACCGGCTGGATCGCGTGGTGCAACTCGGACTACGATGCGCTGGCCGGCCAGGATCCGTATCGGCATCACGCGTTCGAGCTGCACTTCGGGCTCACCGATGCCACCGGACGGCCAAAGCCGCAGCTTGCCGAGATGCAGGCGTTCTCCGGGATGCTCCGCGCGGTGGACATCGGCCGCTGCCAGCGCGCCCCGGCCGACGCTGCCCTCATCGTGCCGTCTTATCTCGACACCAGCTACCCGTTCACGGCTCCGCAGGACTCCAGCTATATCCACCAGACGCTGCGGCAGGCCTACGTTTCGGCCAGGCTTGCCGATCTGCCCGTCGCGCTGGTCAGGGAAAGCGACGGCATCGGCGGCGATGCGAGGCTCTACCTGGCGCCGTCGGTCAAGCAGTTGCTCGCGCCGACCCTGATTGAACTCGAGCGCCTTGCCGCGGGCGGCGCCACTGTCTACCTGTCGTACTCGGCCGGGCCGACCGGATGGCACCCCGGGCCGTCTTACGGCCGGCTCAACGCGACATTCGGCGTCGAGCACCAGCTCAGAGCCGGCCTGGCCGACCCGATCGAGGACGAGACCGTCGTGTTCACGATGCAGCGTGACTTCGGCTCGCTGGCGGCAGGCGCGACGCTCGCGTTCCGCGTCGCGGGAACGGAGCACAGCCGCTGCTACCTGCCGGTCCGGCCGGCCGGCGCGGAGGTGCTCGCCCTCGACGGGCACGGCAGGCCCGCGCTGCTGGCCCGGCGGACCGGGCCAGGCGCGCTGCTGCTTTGCACCTACCCGATCGAGCACATGGCGGCGCTGACCCCGAGCGTCAACCCCGAGGCGACGAGCAGGCTCTACGACGCGCTCGCGACGTATGCCGGAGTCTCCAGGCCGGTGCTGGTCAGCCATCCGCGGGTGGCGGCGGACGTCATCGTGCGGTCCGATGGCAGCCGGTTCGCCTGGCTGGTGAGCCAGGCCGACGAACCGCTGACCGTCATGCCGGAGACCGCGGACGGGCTCGCCCTCGCGGCGCTCGACGGCAGCGCTGACGGCCGGCTCGACGGCGGTGCGGTCACGCTCGCGCCCTTCGGCATCGCGGTACTCCGGCTCGAAAGCTCGGGGTAGCCGGGCGCGAGGCACATCGATGAACCGGCCCTGTGGCCTGGCCGGCTCGCCGGACGTTGCTGGGCCCGATTTCGTATGTCATCCTCTTCGTGGAAAGCAACGATCGCCCCGCCGAAGTATGATCCGCCTACAAGTGGCCATTGCCGCAGGCGAGGGCTGGACCAGCGAGGGCCGCGCTAGGCGCGAGGGAGCGATTTGATGGGCATTCTCAACGAGGCCCGCCGCGAGTTCATCGCGGCGCCCGACAGCTCGAAGGGCCAGATCGTCTACAAGTGGCCCGACCATAACATCCGCAAATTCTCCAGGGCCATCGTCGAGCCCGATGCTGCCGCGGTGTTCATCAGCCAGGGCAGGGTGATGGGCATCCTCGGACCCGGGCAGCACACCCTGGATGCGTCCGAGCTGCCTTTCCTCGGGCTGTTCGTCGACTGGGCGAGCGGCGGCAATGCCTTCAAGGCCGAGATCTTCTTCGTCGGCGCGCGGGAATTCCCCAACATGCCGGTTCGGCGGCCGCCTGGACGAGGTGCAGGACCCGCAGACCGGACTGATCGTGACGCTGCGCGCGTTCGGCGAGTACGCGCTGCGAGTCGTCGACCCGGCCAGGCTGATCACGAACCTGGTCGGCACGGTCGACGTGACCAACAACGATGCCGTGACGTCGTGGGTTACCCAGCAGCTACTCAAGTGCACCAGGTCCGGCGTCACCTCCCAGCTCATGTCGGGTGCGTGGCAGATACTCGGCCTGTCGATGCACAGGGCCGAGATCGAGCACGGGACCCTGGAGGAGGCCAACAGGGAGCTGGCCGACTACGGCATCATGGTCACCCGGCTCGGTAACCTCGACATCAACCTCGACGACGATGACAACGCGAGGCTGAAGAAGCTCGCCGGCGACACCGCCTACAGCAGGCTGGCCGGCAGCTACCAGGCGGCGGCCCAGGCGGAGATGATGCAGGGCGCTGGCCAGGGCATGGCCCAGGGCGGCGGAGCGGTGAGCCCGGCCTTCCTCGGCGTCGGCCTCGGCATGGGCCAGATGATGGGCGTGCCGCAGCAGGCGCCCGGCCTATCCGCCGCCGCCCGCACCAGGATTCGCTGGCGGCGGCCAGGGTTACGCGCCCCAGGCCCCGCCCGCGCCGCAGCAGGCACCGCCGCCCGCGGCGGCTCCGCGCCGGCTCCGGCGGGGACGGTGCAGTGCGGCAACTGCCAGGGCCAGGTCCGCGAGGGCGCTAAGTTCTGCGACTCGTGCGGCAACCCGATGTCCAAGCGTGCGCGAACTGCAACGCCGCCATGGGCGCGACGTCGAAGTTCTGCGCCGAGTGCGGTACTGCCGTCGGTTAGGCGGTCGCTAACGGCTCCCGTCCGGACGTCGTAACGGCATGCGGCGCTGCGATCGTGTCCGCTACGCTCTGGACCCATATTCCCGGTGTGTCTGCTGTAGGGCACCGCGCGAGAAAGGCCTGCCCGGATGGATCGGATTGAGTGCCAGTGGTGCAAGGCTCAGAACGAGCCGGAGCGGACGAGCTGCACGACCTGCGGCGCACCGCTGGACAAGAAGAACCTTGTCTCGGACTCCGGCTGGAGTGAGGCGCCGAGGCTGCGTGACATGACCGAGTTCAAGTTCTCGAACTCCACCTGCCAGGTCGAGGGCGAGATCGTGCCGGTCGCCGAGCTGGCGCTAGCGCCAGGCGATGCCGTCTTCTTCGAGCATCACGTGATGCTGTGGAAGGAACCCGCGCGTGCCGATGGCGGCGATGAACACCGGCGGCGGCATGAAGCGCACGCTCGGCGGCATGCCGCACATCCTGAGCATCGCGCAGGGTCCCGGCCGGGTCGCCTTCTCCGTGACGCGACGGGCGAGATCGTCGTGCTGCCGCTGCACCCCGGCATGGAACTCGACGTCCGCGAGCACGCCTTCCTGATCGGCACCCACTCGATCAACTACTCCTTCGTGCGGATCAAGGGCCTGACCAACCTGCTGCACGGCGGCAGCGGCATGTACATGGACCGGTTCATCACGCAGAACTATCCCGGCCTGCTGCTGCTGCACGGATACGGCAATGTCTTCCAGAAGACCCTGCAGCCGGGCGAGAAGATGCTTGCTCGAGCCCGGCGGCTTCCTGTACAAGGACTCCACGGTCGCGATGAACACGGTGCAGATGGACATCAAGACCGGCATGATGCGGCGCGGCATGTACCTGGCAGAGATGGTCGGGCCCGGCCGGGTCGGCATCCAGTCCATGTACGTGCACCACGGGTCTGAGTAGGGGAGCGGCATGACCAACTACGCGCCCGAGCACGTACACCTGCCCGTTCTGCCGCATGACGAACAACGACGACGGCAGCATCGACCTGCCCGCGATGCGGCGCGCCCGTCGATATCCGGCTGCGGGTCTCGAACTCCGGGTGGTGCAAGCAGCCGCCGATCCGCGACATGGCCAGGATCAGGTTCAGCCGGTCCACCTGCCAGATCAGCGGCACCTACGTCCCCGTCGCGGAGATGGAACTGCACGACGACGACTGGGTCTACTTCTCCCATCACGTGCTGCTGCACACCGAGCCGCGGGTCAAGCTCGAGTCGCTGCGGATGCAGGGCGGCTGGAACCGGATCATGGCCGGCATGCCGCTGATCATGATGCGGGCCCAGGGCCCAGGCTTCGTCGGCTTCAGCGCCGACCATCCGGGCGAGGTCCTGGCCATACCGCTCGAGCCGAACCAGGGCGTCGACGTGGTGGAGCACCGCTTCCTGCTTGCCACCGGCAACATCGGCTACCAATGGCATAAGCTCCAACGTCTGGTTCACGACGCGCAGACGGCGACGAGACAGAGTGGCACTACCCGGTCGGCAGGAACATCGACCGGTTCGTCGCTCAGGGCAGTCCTGGCCTGCTGATGCTGCACGCGCCCGGCAACTGCGTTCGTCCGCGACCTCGGGCACGGCGAGCGGATTCTGATCCAGCCGGGCGGGCTGATCTGGAAGGACCCGTCGGTCCAGATGTTCCTGCACTTCGAGTACCCGCGCGGGCAGCTACTGGTTCAGCTCGGCCAGGTGGCAGGCGAAGTCGATCTGGCTGACGCTGCAGGGACCTGGCCGGGTCGCGATCAAGTCGGTATTCGAGCAGCCAGAACTGCGCCGGGTCCGTCGTCAGCAACTCAGGTGCGACCACGCAGTTCTGGTGACTGGCCCTGGCCGACCCCGGCCTGGCCGACTCCGGCCTCCGCCTGCACCGCGGCCGCGTGCCGGCCCGCCGGCCGAGTACACGCAGTCGGCGAGCGATAGCCCGCTGACGTAGGAGCTCGAGCAGAGCCCGACCGCGCTGCGGCCGGCCGCGTACAGCCCGCCGATCGTGCTCCCGTCGGCCCGCCGCACCTCGCCGGTGTCCTCGGCGACCGCGAGGCCGCCGAGGGTCAGCATCGGCGCCGGATACGCCGGGCGAGGCCGGACGGACAGGTCGATCAGCGAGAACGGCGGCTGGTCGAGCACGGCCACCACGTCGGCCGGCTTTCCGGCCGGATCAGGCTCGCCGGCCGCTGCGGCGGCGTTGTACGCGGCGACCGTGGCGGTCACCGCCAGCGCCGTCGACGCCGGCCTTGGCGGCGGCCCTGGCCAGGGTCGGTCCGCTGACCCGGGCCCTGGTCAGCAGGTATACGGCCTGAAGCAGCTGGAACCACTGCGTGCTGCCGCGAAGCTGGCGCCAGGACTGCGACACGATTGCGCTGGTCGACGCACCAGCCACGCCCGGCGATCGTGCCGCGCCACGATGGCCTCGCCGATCGCGGCGCCGTAGAGTGACTCGTCGCAGATCCGCTGCCCGGCCCGGTCGACGAGCAGGCCGCGCAGGAACGCAGACGGCGGCGTGATGAACCGCCAGCAGGAGACCCGGTCAAGGAACTTCGTGGCGCCGCCGGCGGCGACGCCGAGGTCGCATGCCGCTGCCGTCGTCGGCTACCGTGCCCAGGGCAAGGCCGCCACGGTAGGCGGGCGCGTGCTCGCGCACCAGCGCGCGGTTCGCTACGAAGCCGCCGGCCGCGATGCACCACGCCGCGCCTGGCGCCGATCCGCAGCGGCCTCGCGTAGCGGCGCTCGAGCCAGGCGACCGGGCGAGTGCAGCCGCCTGCCGATGCTCGCCCGCGTACAGGAACGGCTTCTTGCCGAGCCTGTGCAGCACCCGGTGTGCGAGCCTGGCCCAGGCCGGCGCGCCGCGCATGCTCGGCCGTCTCCACGCCGATCACCCGGCCGGCCTCGCCGGTGACCAGGCGCTCGGCGCGCGTCTGCGGCACTACCGTGATGCCTGCCGACTTCCGACCGCGGCGGCGAGCCTGGCGAAAAGCACTCGCCCGGACGTACCGCGGCCGACCGCGCGGTGCCCGCGAGGGGCCGGGGCGGCCAGGTGAGCGAACGACCGCTCGCTGCCCGAGTAGTACAGGTAGTGCCGGTTGGTCGGATAGGAGGTCTTGTCCGGGCACAGGCTGCCCTCGAACGGGACGCCCCTGCCGGACAGCCAGGCCAGCATCTCGGCGCTGCCGTCACAGAAGTCGCGCAGCGTGGCCGGGCGAAACGGCGTCGCCTACCTCATGGCTCAGGTAGCCGAACATCGCCTCAGGCGTGTCCTGCACGCCGGCCTGCAGCTGCTGGATCGTGCCGCCGCCGGCATAGACGACCCCGCCGGACAGTGCCGTGGCGCCGCCGCCGCCGAACCGGTCCAGCACGATGACCTCGGCACCGGCCGCAGCCGCCTCGAGCGCGGCGCACGCCCCCGCCGCGCCGAAGCCGACCACCACGACGTCGGCCTCGAGATCCCATCGCTGCGGCACTGCGCCTCCGTCCCGGTCGCTGCGGCACGATCAGCGGACCTGGAGAAACTGTAACGTGTTCTACCTCAGATCGCAGGCGTGCCAGAGCCGGCCGCGCTAGCCGGTCGCCTGCCCGCGCAGCCGGGACCAGGCGTCGGCACCGACGGCCAGCAGCAGGATCACGCCTAGCGCGATCTGGTCGTAGAGCGGATTGAGGCCGAGCAGGTCCGACCCGTTGCCGATCAGCGCGATGAACAGCACGCCGACGACGGTCCGCCAGACCGCGCCGTCACCGCCGAGGATGCTGGTGCCGCCGACGACGATGCCCGCCAGGACAGTGAAGGTCAGCGTCGTCTGCCCGTTGGACGCCTGCGCGCTGAGCACCCGGGATGCGTCGATCACCCCGCCGAGTGCCGCGGCTCCGCCGCTGAGCACGAACGTGAGCAGCCGGACCTGCTGCACCCTGACGCCGGCCAGCCTGGCCGCCTCGGCATTGCTCCCCGCCGCATACATGTACCGGCCGGCCGTCGTGCGGGAGAGCACCACGGCGAGCAGGGCGACGACGGCGACCATCGTCCAGGTAGACGTGTTGACCGTCAGGAAGGTCGACCTGGCCAGGTCGCCGAATCCCGGCTTGGCGTAGTCGATGATCAGGTTCCCCCCGGTGACCAGGCTCGCCAGCCCGCTGACCACGAACGACATGGCGAGCGTCGCGATCAGAGAGTTGATCTTGAACCAGGTCGCGATCACTCCGTTCACCGCGCCGACCACCAGCCCGACCGCAATCCCGGCGCCGATCGCGAGGACCGGCGGCACGGACAGGGCCAGGTGCGCCGAGACCACTCCGGCCAGCGCGTAGGTAGCCCCTACCGACAGGTCGATGCCTCCTGCCACCAGCACGAGCGTGCCCGCCGCGGCGATGATCAGCGTGGCGGCCTGCTGGTCGAGGATGTCGAGCAGATTGACCCTGGTGAAGAAGGGCCCGCTGGCCACGGACAGCACGATGAACAGGGCGAGGAAGGGGAGAATGATGCCGCCCCGGCGCAGCCTGGCCTGCACGTCCGCGGACATCGGCCAGCCGATCTTGCGTATCGCCGGCGAGTCAGGCTGAGTCATCACGCACCCCTCTCCGCGGAGCCGAACGCGGCCCCGAGAATGGCTGCCTCCGAAATGCCGGCACCGCTCAGTTCGGCGACGATCCGCCCGGCCCGCATCACCAGCACACGATGCGCCAGGCCGAGGATCTCCTCCACGTCGGAGGAGATCATCAGGACGCCGAGGCCGTCCGCGGCCAGTTGCGCCAGAAGTTCGTAGATCGCTCGCTTGGCGCCGACGTCGACGCCCCTGGTGGGCTCGTCGGCGATCAGCACCCGCGGTCCGGCCAGCAGCACCCTGGCGAACAGCAGCTTCTGCTGGTTGCCGCCGGACAGCGTGCCTGCCGGCGCCGCCAGGCCGCCGAACCGCACGCCGACCCGGTGCAGGACCTGGCCGACCTCGCGCCGCTCGGCCCGCCTGCTGACCATGCCGCGCCGGCTGAGCCGGCCGAGGCTGGACAGGCTGACGTTCTCCGCCACCGAGCTGCCGAGCAGCAGTCCGTGTTCCTTGCGCGATTCAGGGATCATCGCCAGCCCCGCGCGCAGGGCCGTGCGCGGGCTCGCCGCCCGCAGCGCCCGGCCACCCCCGATCTGGCTCCCGGCCACCGCCACCGTGCCAGCAGCGGCCCGGCCGGCCTGGACGACCGCGCTGGCCAGCTCGGTGCGTCCGGCGCCGACCAGCCCCGCCAGGCCGACGATCTCGCCCGCCCGCACGGCGAGCGAGACGTCCCGAAACCCCGCGGCCGTCAGGCCGGCGACCGTGAGCGCCAGTTCCGCGTCCTCCGGCGGAGGCTGCCTGGCCGGGAATGTCGCGTCGAGCGAGCGACCCAGCATCGCGCTGAGCAGTGAATCCTCGGTCTGGTCCGCGGCCGGGGTGGTCGCGACGAGATGTCCGTCCCGCAGGACCGTGATCTCGTCGGCCAATTCGAGCACCTCGCCGAGGAAATGCGAGACCAGCACGATCGTCGTGCCCGCCCGCGCCAGCCGGCGGATGATCTCGTGCAGCGCCATGACGTCGGGGCGGGACAGAGCTGCCGTGGGCTCGTCCATCACGATCAGCGCCGGCGTCCCTGGCCAGCGCGCGCAGGATCTCGACCTTCTGCTGGTCGGCGGTACGCAGCGACCCGGCGCTCGCATCGCCGTCGAGCTCGAAGCCGGCCCGCGCCGCCAGTTCGGCGTACCGCCTGCGCAGCTCGCCGCGACGCGGGAAGCCGGCCCGGCGCGGCTCGGTGCCGAGGAACACGTTCTCGGCGACCGACAGCGCGGGAACGAGGGAGCAGTTCCTGGGCGATCCGGCACGATACCCCGCGGCGATCGCGGCCCGCGGCGAATGGAAATGCACCTCGCTGCCGGCGACCAGCAGCCGGCCTGATCCGGCGTCGTCGCGCCGGCGATGATCTTGCCGAGCGTGGACTTGCCCGCGCCGTTCTCGCCGACCAGCGCGTGGATCGAGCCGCGGGCGATCCGCAGGCTGACCGCCGCCAGGGCGCGCACGCCGCCGAAGGACTTGCTGACGTCCGTCAGCTCGACGTGCGCGCCCTGGCGGACCGGGTGTTCGGGCACGATCAGCCCGGCCACTCGGCAGTGAACTGGCTCGCGTTGCCTTGGTGACCACGCCGCTGTTCGGCAGGCCTGCGACGGGTCGATGCCGCCGCTGCTCTTGCCGTCGCGCAGCGCCTTGATCATCGCGACCACGGCCAGCCGGCCCTCGCTGGCGGGTGCCTGCGCGACGTCGCCGTACCAGGCGCCCGCCGCGACTCCCTGCAGGGCGGCGGCGCTCGCGCCGTAGCCGACCAGGATGACCTTGCCGGTCTTGTGCGCCGTGGTGAGCGCCTGCGCGCCGCCCTCGATGCCCTGGTCAGAGCCGACGATCAGGTTCAGGCTCGGGTTGGCCTGGAGCATGTTCTGCACCGCGGTCAGGCCCACGGTCGGGCTGAAGAAGCTCTGGCCCTCGGCGGCCACCTTGACCGCCGGGTCGGCCGCGATCGCCTTGACGAACGCGCCGTGGATCGCGACGTCCAGAGCGGACGCCTTGATGTCGTACAGGTAGCCGACGTTGCACGGGCTCAGGTTCTTGGCCTTGCAGGCCTGAACCACCAGGTTGCCGAGCTTGGTGCCGATCTCGGTCGGCACGAATGTCACGTTCGCGGACAGCCCGGCGACCTGCGGCTTGTCGGTGGACAGGTCGGGCCCGAGTATCTGGTCCATGTTGACGACCTTGATGCCCTTGCTGATCGCCTGCTTGACCAGGCTGAGCAGGCCGGTGCCGAAGATCGGCTGCAGGATGATGCCCTGGTACTGCCCGGAGTTGATCGCGTCCTGCAGCTGCGAGAACTGGGTCTGCGGGCTGTTGTTCGCGTCGAACACCTTCAGCGTCGCGTTGTTGTCGGCCGGCCACCGCCTGAGCGGCGGCCAGCATCGGCGCGTCATAGCTGTTCTCGACGGCGAACGACAGGTAGGCGATGCTCAGCGTGCTTGCCGGCCGAGGCCGGCGACGAAGACGAGGACGCTGAGGACCCGCCGCTGCTGCAGGCGGCGAGGCACCGGCACGGCCGCGGCCGCGATGGCGACGAACGGCTGCTACGTCGGGGCCGGCAGGGACGGAGATGGCGGCGGCGGCCGGGCGGCCGCCCGCTGGTCGTGTCGCGCGTCGGTCCAGATGGCACGGCTAGACTCCTTTGTGCTTACTCACTGCGATGGTGGGTTAGTGGTTGGCCGGTGAGCCGGGTGGCCGCCCGGCTCACCGGTTTTCTTCTGGTCGGTGTCGTGACCCGCCGCCGTCAGGGCGGGATCATGACGGCCCGCCGGTGCGGAGCCTGGCCGCACCGGGACCAGCCGGCGGCGACGCGGGCGAGCGGCAGCGTCTCGCGGTCGGTGTCGAGCCGGCCGGCCGCCGCGTGCGCGAGGATCATCGGCCAGGGCCGCGGCCTTCTGCTCCGGGCTGAGCGCGTTGTTGGTGTAGCCGAGCACGGAAAGCATGCCGCTGCGCAGGGTGGCCGAGCGACAGGCTGGCCTGCTGGCCGGCCGACGAGCCGAGGTTGACCAGCCGCCCGCCCGGCGACAGCACCCGCAGCGCGGCCTGCGGCCGGGCGGCCCCAGACCGGGTCGAGCACCAGGTCGAGCCTGGCCCGCGGCGGCCTCGGCGAGCCGCGCGACGAGCGCCGGCGGCGTCGTCGCCGGCGAGGTCGGCGACCGCGTCGGCGCCAAGTTCGGCGGCTCGCTGCGCGGCCGTGCGGGTCCCGGCACGCGGCCACCACCCGGCCCGCCCCGAGCAGCCGGGCCGCCTGGATCCCGACCTGGCCGACGTTGCCGCTCGCGCCGAGCACGAGCACGTGCTCGCCGGGCTGCAGGCCGCCGCGCCAGGTCAGCGCCATCCAGGCGGCGATCGCCGACAGCCCGAGCGCCGCGGCGAGGTCGTCGCTGACCGCCGTCGGGCAGCGGCAGCGACGGATCGCTCTCGTGGCCACGCACAACTCGGCCATCGCGCCGTCGCCCGGCGCCATGCCCGCGCTGCCGCTGAACCAGACCCGCTGGCCGGCCGGCGAGCTGTCGGCCTCCTCGACGACGCCCACGCCCTGCGTGCCGGGCACGTACGGCAGCGCCGGCGCGCCGAAGTAGGAGGTGCCCGAGGCGCAGAGCAGGTCGAGCGGGTTGACCGGGGCCGCCGTGACCCGGATCAGCGCCTGGCCGGGCCCGCCGCGGCGCCGGGATGCGGCCCGTACTCCGGCGGCTGGCCGTGGCGGTGCAGGACCGCCGCGCGCATGGTCCGCGAGCCCAGCCGGGGCCGTGCATCGCCGCCACGCGTGACACCGTGCCTCAGCTCCTCCGTGTAGGTGTAGGTGTAGGGGTTGTCGAGGACCCTGGTCTCCGGGATCTCCGGGTGCATGCCCTCGTGCCAGGCCTCGGGGCCGAGCTCGCCCTTGAGGTAGTCGACCGTCTGCTCGACCACCTGCCTGGCCTTGCCGAGGTCCGACGCCGACCAGGCGGTGGTCGTACTTGACGACCCGGCCGTTGACGACGACCGTGTGCACGTCGCCGCGCTGGGCCTGGAACACCACGTGGCCGTAGGGGTTGAGCAGCGGGAACATCACCGGCGAGGCGTCGTTCTTGATCAGCACGACGTCGGCCTTCTTGCCGGGCTCCAGGCTGCCGGTCAGCGAGTCCAGGCCGAGCGCCCTCGCGCCGCCCCGGGTGGCCCAGTCGACGACCTGCTCGGCGCGCAGCTTGTGGTGGGTCACGGTCTCGTCCCTGCCGTGCGCCTCCAGGTGCTCGCGGGCCCGGTCCGCGCTGAGCGTCGCCCGCATCGCGGAGAACAGGTCGGCGCTCCACCAGACGCTGGTGTCCATGGACAGCGAGACGCCGATGCCGTGCTCGCGCAGCTTCCAGGTGGGCGGGTAGCCCTGCCCGGCGCTCTGCTCGCTCTCGGTGGACAGCGACGCGGAGCCGCCGGTCGCCGCGATCCGGTGGTAGGAGTCGGCGGACAGGCGTGGCCGCGTGCACGTAGATGGTGCGACTCGGTCATGAAGCCGTGCTCGTGCATCAGCCGGATGCCGTCGTCGGTGGTCACCTTCCACACGCCGGCGTGCGTGGTCACCGGCACGTCCAGGTCGCGGGCCACCTCGAACGCCGCCTTCTCGGGGAACTCCGGGCTGGCCGGGGGGACGTCGAAGGCCATCTGGAAGCCGAGCATGTCGGTGCCGCCGCCGCTGAACCGCCTGCTGACGAAGTCGCGGAACTCCGGCGCGGCCGACCACTCCCACGGGGCGGCCTGGATGTTGCCGTAGGCGAGCACGAACCGGCCGGGCACCTCGGTCAGCGCGTCCGCCGCCGCCTCGGCGTGGTCGATCGTCTGCAGGTTGTGCGACCAGTCCACCGATGGTCGTCACGCCGGCGTCGATCGCCTCGATCGCGCTCAGCAGGTTGCCCGCGTAGATGTCCTGCGGCCGGAACGACTTGCCCCACTGCAGGTAGTTCCAGACGAAGTACTGCGTCAGCGTCCAGTCGGCGCCGTAGCCGCGCATCGCGGTCTGCCACATGTGCCGGTGGGTGTCGATCATGCCCGGCATGACGATGCCGCCGGTCGCGTCGATCTCGACCGTGCCCTCAGGCACCTGGAGGCCTGGCCCGACCGCGCTGATCCGGTCGCCGGTGATCAGGACGTCGGCGCCGTGCTCGACGCGATGGGCGTCGTCCATGGTCAGCACGGTCGCGTTGCGGAACACCAGCGGCCGGCCCGGCGCCAGGTCGGCGGCGGCCGGCGCGGCGGAACTGGCTGGACTGTCATGTCAGATCTCCGTTCTCGGGCTGGCGCCTGCGTAGACGATACGGACAACTGTCCGTATCACGGCTGCATCCGGCTTGACCGGAAGCGTTGCCGGTTTGCGGGCGGCTGTCAAGTGGCACAATCGTGCCGGTTGGGTCACAGTAGTGATTGGTATCCGTCCGCCATGCGGACAAGCCGATGTGAGGCGCTACAGTCGGCGATGGCCATCGGCGGCGGTCGGCCGCCAGCGGCAGTGCGGCTCGACACCTGCGATCAGCAACCCATAGACCGGGCACAGGAGACATGATGGCACGCCGCGACACCGGGCCCGACTTCATCGAGGCGCTCGCCCGCGGCCTCGACGTGATCCGGGCGTTCCAGCCGCGCCAGCCGGTCATGTCGCTGGCCGCGGTCGCCGAGCGCGACCGGCCTGGCCCGGCCCACCGCGCGCCGGATCCTGCTGACCCTGAGCGAGCTGGGCTACGTGCGCGCCGACGACGGCGGCTTCGAGCTCACGCCGCGGGTGCTCGAGCTCGGCATGTCCTACGTGCTGTCGCGCAGCCTGTGGGAGGTGGCCAGGCCGCACATGGAAGCGCTGGTGGCGCGCACCCACGAGTCGTCGTCGATCGCGCAGCTCGACGGCTCGGACATCGTCTACGTGGCCAGGGTCGCGGTGCCGAAGATCATCGCGCTGGCGGTGACCATCGGCACCAGGTTCCCGGCGATGCAGACCTCGCTCGGCAAGGTGCTGCTCGCCGGCCTGCCGCCGGAGGAGGCCGAGCGCGTGCTGGCCGAGCCGAGCCGGTCGGGCATCACCGCCAGGTGGCAGCCCGGCGTTCGCGGAGCGCGAGGCGGCGCTGCGCGAGGTGCGGGCCCGCGGCTGGTCGCTGACCGACGAGCAGCTCGCGCTCGGCATCCGCTCGGTGGCCGCGCCGCTGCGGGACGGGGACGGCCGGGTGATCGCCGCGATGAACGTGACCGTGCACGCGGCCGAGACCCCGGTGGAGGTGCTGACCGGGGAGTACCTGCCGCTGCTGCTGCAGACGGCCGGCGCGATCAGCGCCGACTGGGCCGCCTGCCAGGCGGCGCCCGCGGTCACCGTGCCCGCTCGCGCTGCCCGCGTCTTGACATGCGGCCGGCAAGCACAGCACCCACACTGGCCAGCATTCCGGACCAGTGTCCGTTAGCGGACAGAAGGGCTCGAGCGCCGTCTATGAGCCGACGCCGCATCGCGGTCCAGGTCCGCTGTCCGGGCCTGCTGCGTCGCCGACTTCTCCCGGGTCCTGGCCGGGCCGTACTGCACGATGCTGCTGGGCGACCTCGGCGCCGACGTGATCAAGGTGGAGAGCCCGGCCGGCGACGACACCCGGCGCTGGGTGCCGCCGGTCACCAGCGACGGGGTGTCCACCTACTTCCTGGCGATCAACCGCAACAAGCGGTCGGTCGCGCTCGACCTCGCCAGAGCCGCGACCTGGCCGCGGCGCAGCGAGCTCGCCCGCCGCGCCGACGTCTTCGTGGAGAACTTCAAGCCCGGCGGGCTGGCCAGGTTCGGCCTCGACTACGACTCGGTGCGGCAGGGCAACCCGGGCATCATCTACGCGTCGATCAGCGGCTTCGGCTCAGGCGGCGGCAAGGACCTGCCCGGCTACGACCTGATGGTGCAGGCGATGTCCGGCCTGATGAGCCTGACCGGCGACCCGGACGGGCCGCCGTACCGGGCCGGCATCTCGGTGTTCGACGTCATGGCCGGGCTGCACACGGCGATCGCGATCCTGGCCGCCCTGCACCACCGGGCCGCCACCGGCGCAGGGCCAGCACGTCGAGGCCAGCCTGCTGGCCTCGGCGCTGTCGGGGATGGTGAACCAGACCAGCGCCTACGCGGCCGCCGGAGTCGTGCCGTTCCGGATGGGCAACGCCCACCCGAGCCTGTTCCCCTACGAGCCGCTGCCGACCGCCGACGGCGAGCTGATCGTGACCGCAGGCAACGACGCCCAGTTCCGCAAGCTGTGCGAGGTGCTCGGCGTGCCTGACCTGGCCGACGACCCGCGGTTCGCCCGCAACGAGGACCGCACCGCCAACCGCGACGAGCTGCGCGCCGCTGCTGGCGGAGCGGCTGGCCAGCCGCACGGCGGCCGAGTGGTTCGGCGAGCTGATCGCCGCCGGCGTGCCGTGCGGGCCGATCAACACCGTGGACCAGGGCATCGCGTTCGCCGCCGAGATCGGGCTCGACCCGGTCGTCACCGCGGGCCCGGCAGCGACGGCGAGGCCGACGATCCGGCACCCGGTCACGCTTCTCGGCGACCCCGCCCCGCTACGACCTGCCGCCGCCCGACGCTGGACGAGCACGGCGAGCGAGATCCGGGCCTGGCTGGCCGAGGCGGCTGACGGCCGGCCAGCCGCAGCAGACGGAGCAGCCGCTCATGACCAGCAGGACGTCCCGCGCCTTCCCCACCTCGCTCGGCAGCCTCCGACGCCGACACGATCACGCTGCTCGGCCAGGACCTGGCCGCCGACCTGATGGGCAAGGTCGGGTTCGGCGAGCTGGCGCTCTGGCTGGTCACCCAGCGGCGGCCGACGCCGCGCAGGTCCGGGTGTTCGAGGCGGTGCTGGTCGCGCTGGCCGACCACGGCTTCACGCCGACCGCGATCGCGGCCAGGCTCACCTACCTGAGCGCGCCGGACTCGGTGCAGGGCGCGATCGCGGCCGGCCTGCTCGGCGGCGGCTCGCGGTTCCTCGGCGTCACCGAGGACGCTGGCGGTTCCTGTCGCGACGCGCTTGCGGGCCAGGCGCGCGCCGGCCGACGACGCCGGCTGGGACGCGCTGGCGCTGGCCGCGGTGCGACGCGCGCGCGCGCCGCGGGCAAGTTCGTCCCGGGCTCGGCCACCCCGTGCACAAGGTCACCGACCCGCGCACCCCGGTCCTGCTGCGATCGCCGAGGCCGAGGGGCTGCGCGGGCCGCACCTGCGGCTGTTCGAGGCGATCGGCCGGGTGCACCCGCAGGTGCTCGGCCGGACCCTGCCGCTCAACGGCGCCGGCACCTGCGGCGCCGCGCTCGCCGACCTCGGCCTGCCCGCCGAACTGCTGCGCGGATTCGCGCTGCTGGCCCGCACGGCCGGCCTGCTCGGCCACCTGGCCGAGGAGCAGCGCCGCCCGGTCGGCATGGACATCTACCTGACAGTCGAGCACCACGCCGACTACCTGCCCCCCGAGCCCTGACATCGTGAGGGAGCCGCCATGGCGACCGTCGCCGCGGTCATCGCATCGACCCATCACCCGTTCTACTACCGCGCGAGCACCTCGACCGGCGCGGACCGGCCGCCGTTCGCCGACGAGTGGGTGGCCAAGATCGAGGCCTTCCGCGAGACCCTGACCAGGGCCAGGCCGGACGTGCTGGTCATGGTCGGCAGCGACCACTTCCACCAGCTGTGGCTGGACAACATGCCGCAGTTCCTGATCGGCAAGGCGCCGTTCTACGACGCGAACTTCTACAACGAGGAGCGCGAGTTCGGCCTGCCCCGGATGTTCGTGCCCGGGCACGAGGAACTGTCCGCCTACCTGCTGCGGGAGGGCATGGACGCCGGATTCGACCTGGCGTTCAGCAACGAACTGCGGATCGACCACAGCATCACCTGCCCGCTGATCACGCTGCGGCCGCAGGCCGACCTGCCGATCGTGCCGATCTACACCAACATCTTCGCCCCGCCGCTGCCGCAGCCCAGGCGGTTCGTCGAGCTCGGCAAGACGATCAGGCAGCTGGTCGAGTCCTGGCCGTCCGACCAGCGGGTGGCGATCATCGGCACCGGGCACCTGTCGCTGGAGCTCGGCGGGCCGCGCCAGTTCGGCCCGCACGGCCCCGACCCCGAGTTCGACCGCAAGGCGGTGGAGTGGATCGCCTCGGGCGACCTCGACGGCGCGCTGGCCGAGGTGTCAGCCTCGACAGCCTGTGGCTGCCCGGCAACGCC
Source organism: uncultured Actinomycetota bacterium (assembly GCA_963720595.1). Taxonomy (GTDB): domain Bacteria; phylum Actinomycetota; class Actinomycetes; order Streptosporangiales; family Streptosporangiaceae; genus Chersky-822. The sequence goes on from CAVRFY010000005.1 coordinate 261,390, forward strand.
ACCCACGGATTCATGGACTTCATGCTGATGATGGGCGTGGCCGGCGAGAACGTCCAAGGCCGACTATGTCGACTCGCTCGACCTGTTCCACACCATGGAGGCCTACTTCACCTGGTACCCGAAGGCGCAAGCGGGAGGCACGGCGTGAGCAAGTACCTGCTCAACAAGTTCCTCTACACCGATCGACCGTGATCCCGACCTGGTCGAGCGGTACCGCAGCGACCCGCGCGGCACCGTGGCCTGGTGGGAAGCCGAGCGGCCAACGTCATCCTGAACTGCCCGTCAGCTGAGCGCAGCACTTGGCTGACGTTCACCGATGCCGAGCGCGCGGCGCTGGCGACGCCACGATTACGTGACGCTGTTCGAGCTTGGCAGCCACAACTTCCTGCTGCTGACGCTGTTCATCGCGCTGTTCGAGCGGGACTACGACGAGCCGCTGGCGTTCCAGCGCGAGTTCGCCGCCAGGCTGAGCCACTGGACGGTGCCCTATCCGGACATCTCGACCTAACAAATGAACGGGCGACTGCGCTGGTATCAGTAGCCGCGCATGTCGTTCAACGTCATGATGTCGGACATGGCATTGATTTTCCGCGCAGTCGCCGCATGACCGGTCTGCGCTGCAGCCGGTCGCGATCGGGCTGGCCGTGACCGCAGCCGCGACCTTCGCGGTCGCCAACGTCGTGCAGCAGCGGGTGGCCGCAAGACTCCGGACCGACGCCGCCTTCGAGGCCGCCTGCTGCTGCGCCTGATCCGGCGTCCCGCTCTGGCTGGCCGGCCTGGCGCCTGGTCATGGTCAGCCTGTCGCTGCAGGCGACCGCGCTCGACCTTGGCCGGCTGGTGGTCATCGAGCCGGTCCTGGCCAGCAGCTTGCTGTTCGCGCTGGCGCTGGCCGCCTGGGCGGACAAGCGCCGGATGCGGCCGGTCGAGTGGCTGGCCGCGCTGGCCACGTTCGCGGGCCTCGTGGTCTTCCTGTCCGTGGCGGAGCCTTCGGGCGGTCAGTCGACCGCCACGCCCGGCCAGCTCGGCATGGCGCGCTGATCGCGGCCGTGGTGATCGCCGTGATTTCCGGCCTGCTGGCAGCGCGGATGTCGCCTCTGCGCCGCGCTCTGGTACTCGGCGTCGGCGGCGGCATCGCGGCCGGTGTGACCGACGCGCTGACCAAGACCGTGGCGGCCCTGGTCGGCGCGCACCAGCTCGGGGCGCTCGCGGATGTCCGGCCGTATCTCGCTGGTCGTCATCGGCCTGCTGACCTATACATTGCAGCAAAATGGCTACCGGGCCGCGGGGCTGGCGGCGTTCCTGCCGGTCTTCTCGGTACTCGACCCGGCCGTCGGCTCGCTGCTCGGCCTGGCTCTGTACCACGAACAACTGGGCGGCGGCCCGGTCAGGATGGCCGCCGAGGCCGCGGCCGTGATCGCGGCGACCTGGGGAATCGCCAGGCTCGCAAGGTCCAGCGCGGAGGCCGAGCCGATCAAGTCGCAGGTTCCGGACTCCGTTGCGGCCTTGCTCACCGCGCCGACCGCCTCGGCGGTGACCGCACTTTCGGCCATCCAGGTCATCGCTCACGTCCCCGCCCACGCACCAGCCCAGGTCGCGGTCGCGGTCACCGCTCCGATGGTGCCCCCGGCTCGGCCGGCCGGACGCGCTCCCGTTATGGCCGGGGACGAGACGTCCGCACCGTCCGCGTAGCGCTGACGGAGCGGCTGCGTACGATTCGGGACGTGGCCACTCGCTACGACGTATCGGCGGTTCCCCCGCAGGGCGGCTATGTCGCCAAGCAATGCCCGGTGCGGGCGCAGTGGGATGCGATCGCGCCTGTGCGAGCCGCTGCCGACGCCTGCGGTTCTCGAGCGCATGGTTCGCGCGTGGCAGGCAGTTCGAGGCGGAGGTGGTGGCACGGCTCCTCGACCTGCATCCGGATGCCAGCCTCGTGCCAGGCAGGGACGAGAGCGACCGCGCGGAGCGGGAAGCCGCGACACTCGCCGCGATGAAATCGGGCGTGCCGCTGATCATCGGCGGCCGCCTGCCACCCGATCTTCGCGCCCGGCGGGTGGGGGAGCCTGACCTGCTGGTCATCGCGGCCGGGCCGGGCTACCGCGCCGTGGACATCAAGCATCATCGCGCGCTTGACAGCCCGCGCAGCCGAACACCCGGCAGCACTGTGCTCGGCGCTCGACGCGCTCGCGCTGGAGGCCGCTGCGCCCGACCCGGCCTTCGTCGCGCGCTGGAACCGACGCGCGACCTGCTGCAGCTCGCCCACTACCAGCGGATGCTCGAGGCGGCAGGCCTGGCTGCGCCGGCGGCCGCCACGGCGGCATCATCGGCGTGGACGGCATGGTGGTCTGGTACGACCTCGACGCGCCTGTCTGGCGCACCCCGTCGTCGGCCGACCGGCTGAAGTCCCGCTCGACGATGGAGGTCTACGACTTCGAGTTCGACTTCCGGCTCGACATCATCGCCGTCGCCGCCCTTTCCCAGGCCGATCCCGCGGTCAGGCCGCTCGTGGTTCCGGTTAGGATCGGCGAGTGCCCGCAGTGCCCCTGGTGGTCGTACATGCGGGCCGATCCTGGAGTCGGGTGCTGGCGACGTCAGCCTGATGCCGCGGATCGGCTGGCGGGAATGGCGGGTTCACCGCGATCACGGCGTCCCGACCGGGCGGATCTCGCGAGCGCTGGACTACCGCACAGCAACGCTGGTGGCCGCCCGGCGTCGATCTGCGGCCACTGATGGACGCGCTGCGATCTCGGCCCGGACGACACGCCAGTCCCGGCCGTGATCGGCGCACGCAGGCAGGCGCAGTTCGCCCGGCTGGCCGCGGCCGGCATTGCAACCCTCGGCGACGCGCGGGAGCTTTGCCCGCGTACCGCGTCCTACAGCGACGCAGCCGATGCAGGACCTGCCGCAGCAGATCGACCTGGCCAGGGCCGCGCTCGGCGCCCGGCCCGCATACCGGCGCAGGGGCGTCGCCCAGGTTCAGGTCCCACGCGGCGACGTCGAGGTCGATATCGACATGGAGAACACCGCCGACGGCGTCTACCTGTGGGGCGCCCTGGTCACGGCACGCTCTGGCTGGACCGCCATGGCCACCGGGTACCGGGGATTCCGCGCCTGGGAACCGATGACTCGCGAGGTCGAGTCCGGCTTGTTCGCCGCGTTCTGGGCCTGGCTGAGCGAGCTGCGGGCCGCGGCGGCCGCAGCCGGCCTGACGTTCCGCGGTTACTGCTACAACGCGTCCGCGGAGAACGCCCAGTTGCGCCGCATCGCGGCCGATCGCGGGCTCGCCGACGAGGTCGCTGCCTTCATCGGATCTGACGAGTGGGTCGACCTGTACCGGGTGTTCGACAGCCAGATCGTGACGGGCGGGCCGATCGGCCTGAAGTACGTTGCGCCGCTGGCCGGGTTCTCCTGGCAGGTCGCCGATCCCGGCGGGGACGAGTCAATGGTCCGCTACGACGCGGCTGCGGCGGGCGATCAGCAGGCCCGCGAGTGGCTGCTCACCTACAACAAGAACGACACCCAGGCCACCCTGGCGCTGCGCGAGTGGCTCGACGGCCCCGCGAGCGACTGCCCGCCGATCGAGAGTGCGTGCCCATGACGGCCAGGACGGGGAGCTAACTCTCGTGGCGCAAACCGCAGCACGACCAGGGCCGGCAGTTCCACTGCTGAGCCGCCGGCAGATTCTCATCATCATGACCGGGCTGCTGCTCGGAATGTTCCTCGCCGCGCTTGACCAGACCATCGTCGCGACCGCGCTGCCGACCATCGCAGGTGATCTGCACGGCCTGGCCAGGCTGGCTTGGGTCGTCACCGCGTACCTGCTGGCTTCGACGGTGTCGACGCCGCTGTGGGGCAAGCTGGGCGACCAGTACGGCCGCAAGATCTTCTTCCAGGCCGCGATCGTGATCTTCCTCATCGGCTCGGCGCTCGCCGGGTTGTCGCAGACGATGACCGAGCTGATCATCTTCCGCGCGATCCAGGGCATCGGCGGCGGCGGCCTGATGGTCGGCGCGCAAACCATTGTCGGCGACGTAGTGCCGCCGCGCGAGCGAGGTCGCTACCAGGGCTTCTTCGGCGCGGTCTTCGGGGTGACCAGCGTCATCGGGCCGCTGATCGGCGGCTTCTTCGTGGACAACCTGTCCTGGCGATGGGTCTTCTACGTGAACCTGCCCATCGGCGCCATCGCGCTGATCGTCGTGGCGGCCGTGCTTCCTGGCCGCCGGAGCAGGGAGCAGCACAGCGTCGACTATCTCGGCACGATCATGATCGGCGGCGCGGCGACCAGCCTGGTCCTGCTGACCTCACTCGGCGGCGTCACCTATCCCTGGGGATCGGGGATCATCGTGACGCTCGGCGCGCTCGCGGTCGCCTTCGTCGCCGGCTTCGTGGTCGTTGAGCGGCGGGCCGCCGAGCCGGTGCTGCCGCTGCACCTGTTCGCCAAGCCCGTCTTCTCCGCGGCGGGCGCGATCGGATTCGTGGTCGGATTCGCGATGTTCGGCGCGCTCACCTACCTGCCCCAGTATTTTCAGGTCGTCAAGGGCGTGAGCCCGACCATCTCGGGCCTGCGGCTGCTGCCGCTGATGGGCGGGCTGCTCCTCACCTCCATCAGCACCGGCCAGCTCATCAGCAGGCGGGGCAAGTACAAGGTCTTCCCCGTCCTCGGCACGGCGACGATGACGGTCGGGCTCTACTTGCTGTCGCACCTGAGCCCGCAGACAAGCGCGCTCTTCGCCTCGGCCGGGATGTTCCTGCTGGGCGTCGGGATTGGCGCCACGATGCAAGTGCTCGTCATCGCGGTGCAGAATGCCGTCGATTACGCCGACCTCGGCGCGGGCACCTCAGGCACCACGTTCTTCAGGTCGATCGGCGGCTCGTTCGGCACCGCGGTGTTCGGCGCGATCTTCGACCACGTGCTGCCTGGCAACATCACCTCCGCCCTGCACGGACTGACCCTGCCGCCGAGCGTCGGAATCACCAGCGGCGCGAGCCCGGCCGCGCTGGCCAAGCTGCCTCCGGCCGTGCACGCCGCGCTGGTGTCCGGCTACTCGGCCTCGATCCGCACCGTCTTCCTCGCCGCCGTCCCGGTCGGGGCGGTGGCGTTCGCGCTGACCTGGACGCTGAAGGAACTGCCGTTGCGCAGGACCGCCCGAGCGGTCGACCAGGCCGACCGGCTGGCACCCACCTCGAGGCCCTCGATCAGGACCTCGGACCAAGAGATGCGCCGGGCCCTGAGCGCCCTGCTGAGCAGGGAGCGGCGCCGTGAGGTGTATGCCGATCTGGTTGCCAAGTCGGGCCTCGCTGTGGCGCCGCGGGCAGGCTGGCTGCTGCTCAGGCTCGGCGAACACCGCGGGGAGTCGCGCGCCGCGCTCGCGCGGTGCCTGTCGATCAGCGTGGCCGACCTGCGCGGCCGGATGTCCGAACTTGTGGAGGCCGGCTACGTGGAGCCCGGACCGGACGGCCAGGACACGGCCGACGAGCTGACCTCGTCCGGGCAGTCAGCGTACGCGCGTATCTTCGCCGCCAGGCAGGACAGGATCGCCGCGCTGCTCGACGACTGGCATCCGGAGCAGCATCCCAGGCTGCTCGATCTGCTCGCCGACATCACCCATGAGCTCGCCGCGAGCAACGAGCGCCCAGGACCCGATCTCGATCGGGTCCGATAGGCCAGGGCTGCGGCGGGCTCGCCGCCTCGGGCCGACCGGGACCGTGGAGCTGAGGAGGTCCCTGGCGGCCATGGCGACCAGGTAGGGCACGAGGTCGGTGGACCTGCGCAGCACCCAGGCGGTCCCCCTGGTGGCCAGCCAGGCGGCCACTTGGATCCGGCTCGGCGGCGGGTTGGCCAGGCTCGGCCGAGGGCGGCGGACCCAGCCGGTGGCCGGCCCCTGCCAGCAGGCCGTGGAACGACCGTGCGATCAGGCGGTGGCCGCGCTCGTTAGGATGCAGCCTGTCCGCGGCCCACATTTGCCTGTCATAGGCCTCCGGCGTCCCTGCGGCGTCGAAGTGTAGCGTGCCGAAACGCACGGCGATGCCGTCGAGCACCGTGTTGATCTGCTGCGTCCTGGCGGCAAGCGGCCTGGCGAGCGCGCCGGGCAGGCGGAGCATCCGGCCGGCGTCGGGTAGCCGCATGGTCAGCACCTGGGCGCCAGAGGCACGCAGCGCGCCGACGGTGCGCGCCGCGGACGACTCGATTAGTTCGGGATCGAAGCCAGGCCGCAGGGTGTCGTTGATGCCGAAGACCACGCTGGCAATGTCGGGGCGCAGCGCGAGTGCGCGCGGCAGCTGGTCGCGCTCGATGTCTGCTACCCGCGCACCGCTCGCCGCCAGGATGTGCAGTTCCGGCTCGATCAGGCCGTCCGCGAGCAGCAATGCCCAGCCGCGCCAGCCCGTGCGGTCCCCTCCCGCCGGCACCGGGTCGCCAATTCCCAGCGTGATGGAGTCGCCAAGCGCCGCGAAAGTCGTCATGCCGGCGCTCCCGCCCCGACCGGCCCGACCCCGACCGGCCCGACCCCGACCGGCCCGATCGCGCTGGGCCCGATCCCGGCCGGCCCGAGGCCGAGTGCGCCGATCCCGGCCGGCACGCCGCCCAGAACGGCCTCGTAATGGCCGACGAGTTCCTCGCACCTGGCCGGCCAGGTGCGGCTGAGCACGTCCCGCCGCCCGGCCGCCCCCTGCGCCGTGCGCAGCCGCGGGCTCGCGGCCAGCTCGGTCACCGCGCTGGCCAGGGCGGCCGGGTCACCTGGCGGGACCAGGAAGCCGGTCACGCCATCGCGCACCAGATCGAGCGGGCCGCCAACGGCCGGCGCCACCACGGGCAGCCCGCTTGCCGCCGCCTCCTGAAGCGTGTTGCCGAACGTCTCGTGCGGCCCGCTGTGCACGAAGATATCCAGGCTGGCATAGACCCTCGCAAGCTCGTTCCCGTGCCGCTGGCCGAGAAACAGCGCGCCGCGAAGGACGCGGCGGGCGGCATCCTCGGCCGGCCCGGCCCCGACGATCACCAGCCTTACCCCGGGCAGCGCAGCCACCTCGCTCAGCAAGTCGAGCCGCTTCTCGGCGGCCAGCCGCCCGACATAGCCGACGATGACCTCGCCCGCCGGCGCCAGCTCGCCGCGTAGCCTCGGGCTGCGCCTGGCCGGATCGAACCTGGCCGCGTCGACGCCCCTGCCCCACACGTGGACCCGCCGGAAGCCACGATCGCGCAGCACCGCCGCCGTCGCCGCCGACGGAGCGAGCGTGCGGTCGGCGGCGTTGTGGATCCGGCGCAGCCGCTGCCAGCATGCACTTTCGCCAGCGCCGCCGAGGTGGTAGGTGCGGGCGTATGCCGCCAGGTCGGTGGCGTACACGGCGACTGTCTTCAGGCTCAGCCGCTGCGCGGCGGCACCGCCGCTGGCGCCCAGGATGACCGGCCCGGCCAGGTGGACGAGGTCGGCACGGTGCCCGGCGATTGCGGCGCGCACATGCGGGCCCGGCAGGCCCACCCGGAAGCCGCGGTAGAGCGGCAGGCCCACAGCGGGGACCCGGACCACGGGAAAGTCGGTGCCGATCCGCGGTGCGCCACCGGCGGGCTCGGGCGCGATCACGAGCGGATGATGGCCGAGCCTGGCTAGCTGCTCGGCCACGCGCATCGCCGTGCTGGCGACGCCATTAACGTCGGGCGCGAAGGACTCGGTCACGTAGGCGATTCGCACCCGATCACGGTCTCTGACCTGGGTGTATAACCCGCCTGCGGCGACATGACAGCCGAGCGAATACTGGATGACAACTGCACCTGAGCGCGGGTGGAGCGCGCGGTAGGCCACGTTTGCCGCTGCCAGCGTGCGGTACCTGACAGCGAGTGAACAAGGTGGAGCGACTGATCCAGGGCGTCGACCGCTGGCAGCAGCGTCATGCCGCCAGCGCGTTCACGTTCGGAGTGATCAAGAAGTACGGCGACGACAACGCCGGCCAGCTTGTCGCGAGCCTGTCGCACACCGCGTTCGTGTCGCTGTTCCCCCTGCTGCTCGTCCTGACGACGATTCTCGGCATCGTCGCGGCCGATCATCCGGCGCTGCGTCAAGACGTCCTGACCGCCGTCGCCGGCCAGTTCCCCGTCGTCAGCCATGAGCTCTCACGCAACGTCCATCAACTGCGGCGGGCCAGCTATATCGGCCTGGCAGTCGGACTGCTGGTGGCGATGTGGGGATCATCCGGCCTGGCCCAGTCGGGCATGTTCGCGATGCAACAGGTATGGAACCTGCCAGGACCGGACCGGCCGGGATTCTGGCAGCGCCTCGGCCGGGCCGGGCTCTTCCTGCTCGTGCTGGGCCTCGGGGTGGCCCTGACCACGCTCCTGACCAGCTTCGGAGCGTTCGGCAGCGGTTCGGTGGTCCTGACGGTCGCCGCCGAGCTGCTGGCCGGCGCGGCCAACGTCGGGATGTACATCATCGCGTTCCGCGTCCTGACCCCGAAGAAGGTGCCGCTAGGCCAGCTGGTTCCCGGGGCGGTTCTGGCGGGAGTCGGCTGGACGATCCTGCTCGCGGCCGGGACCCAGCTCGTCAACCACTACCTGCACAGCGACTCGGTCTATGGCATCTTCGCGATCGTGCTGGCCCTGGTCGCCTGGATCTACCTGATCGTGCAGATCACCATCTACTCGGCCGAGGTCAACGTGGTTCTTGCCCGTCGGCTCTGGCCTCGCACGTTCGCCGATGCAGCCTATGACGGCAATCGATCAGGGGGAAGGGCCGATGCAGCCAGCTGATCAGCCACTTGTGCTCGTGGCCGGATCCGGGTTCGGCGGCCTAGCGACGCTCAGGGAACTGTCGGGCAGGTTCAGGGTTCTCGTGCTCGACCAGAACATTTACACGACCTTCCAGCCCCTGCTCTATCAGGTGGCAACCGCCGGGCTCGCGCCCAGCGACGTCGCGTATTCCGCTCGCACCATCGCCGCCAAGTACGACGCTCGCTTCATGCACGCGGAGCTGACGGGCATCGACCCAGCCGCCCGCACGGTCTCGCTGGCCGGCGGGGGCCAGCTCGGCTATGACTACCTCGTCCTTGCGACCGGCGTGACGGCCGCCTACTACGGCGTGGCGGGCGCGGCGGAGCACACCTGCGGCCTGTACACCGGCCGCGACGCGATCAGGCTCCGCGACGAGCTGATGGGCGGGCTCGAACGGCTGGCCATGGCCGGCCGTGGCCGGCTCGCCGTCACGATCGTCGGCGGCAACGCCACCGGCGTGGAGATGGCCGGGAGCCTGGCCGAGCTGCGCAACACGGCCCTGCGGACCTCGTACCCGGAGATCGATCCGGCCCAGGTTCAGATCATGCTCGTCGAGCAGCTCACCGACTTGCTTGCCCCGTTCGACCCGGCACTGCGCAGATACGCCGCCGCCCAGCTGGCCGAGCGGGGCGTGCAGGTCAGGCTGAATTCCGCGATCAAGGAAGTGAGCCCAGGTGCCGTCTTGCTGGCCAGCGGCGAGACGCTGCCGAGCGACCTGACGATCTGGGCGGCCGGCGTGCAGGCTCCGGCCACGGCCGGCGCGTGGGGCCTGGAGCAGGGCCCGGCAGGCCGGATCGTCGTGGAGCCTGACCTGCGGGTCCGCGGCCAGGACCGGATCTTCGCCGTCGGTGACATCGCCGCTGGCGACGATCGGCCGCTGCCGCAGCTTGCCCAGCCCGCGCTGCAGATGGGCAGGCACGCCGCCCGGCAGATCCGCCGGCTGGCGGGCGGCGAGGCAACGGCACCGTTCAGCTACCGCGACAAGGGCATCATGGCGACGATCGGCCGGCGGTCAGCCATCGTGCAGCTTGCTGGCGGCCCGCGATTCCGCGGCACACCGGCCTGGCTAGCCTGGCTGGGCTTGCACCTAGTGACGCTGCTCGGCAACCGGAACCGGATCTCGGCGCTGATCAACTTGTGCTGGCGCTATGTGTCCTGGAGCCACGGCGGCGGCCTGATCGTCGGTGCCGACCAGGCCGACCACGGCCCGCCCGCGCCCGGCCGGGATCCGGCTCCAGGTGTCCGGCGGACCTACCCGACCGGTTCGGGCGACGGAGCCGGCGTGCTCTAGCCGCGGCGGTGGCCTCAGGCCGGATCGCGCTCGATCGGGCACGTCATGCAACGCGCGCCGCCGCGACCGCGGCCGAGTTCCTCGCCAGGAATGGCCACGACCTCGATGCCGTGCTTGCCCAGCATGGTATTGGTGGCGACGTTGCGCTCGTAGCCGACGACGACGCCGGGCGCGAGTGCCAGGTAGTTGTTCCCGTCGTCCCACTGCTCCCGCTCGGCGGCCCTGACGTCCTCGTCGGTCGTGAGGACCGTGACCTCGTCGACCTCGAGCGCCGACGCGATGGCGGCCCACAGGCTCTTGTTGCGCGTCACCCGGAGGTCGTGGCGTGCAGGCCCCGTAATGGTCCATGACCTGAGCCGACGATCGATGTAGGGATACAGCACGAACGTGGCGGTGCCGACCATGGTGAGCACCGTGTCCAGGTGCATCATCGCGTGCGACTGCGGCAACTCCGCGGCTATCACGGTCCGCGCCTGGCCGCTGTCGAACAGGGCGCGGGCCAGGATCTCGACCGCCTGCGGGGTCGTGCGCTCGCCCATCCCGACCAGGACCCCGCCATGGCCGAGCACGTGCACGTCGCCGCCTTCGATGCTGGCCGGCAGGTGATGCGCGTCGTCGTCACCGAAATAGGTGCGGTAACCCGCCCCGGCGAAGAGGGGGTGGAAACGGTAGATGGCCCTCGTGTGCAGCGTCTCCCGCAGCCTGGCGGGCTTGGCCATCGGGTTCAGGCACACCCCGTCATACAGCCAGCAGGAGTTGTCGCGCGGGAAAAGGTGATTGGGCAGCGGCGGCAGCAGGAAGTCGTCGGGAGCCAGCATGTCCCATTTCAGGCTGTGGGCACGGATCGGCCGGAGGTCCGCCTTGAGTATCCCGCCGACCAGGTACTCGGCGAGGCTGGCGCCATCGAGGTCATCGGCCAGCCGTCGCAGCGGCCTGACCAGCGCGGGCCCGACCATTTCCGGCGTGCAGACCCGGTCGAGCACGAACTCCCTGCCCGCCGCGATGTCAAGCGTCTCGGCGAGCAGCCGGCCGAAGTAGTGCACGGTGATGCCCCGGTCCCGCATCGCCGTGGCGAAGATGTCGTGCTCCTCCTGGGCGCGCCTGGCCCACAGCACGTCGTCGAAGAGCAACCCCTTGATGTTCTGCGGGGTGAGCCGGGAGAGCTCGAGACCGGGCCGGTGCACGATGACCTGGCGGAGCCTGCCCACTTCGGAATGCACGCCGAGTCCCATGATCAAGCCTCCAGTACCATTCTGTCCGGTCAGCAGGCAGGCACCGTCGTGCGGTCGAGCGGGCTTGCCTGCTGATCAACGCGGTCCTTCCTGGCCTTGAGGAATGCATACAGGATCACGCCGGCCAGCACCACGACCATCGCCTGACAGGTCCCTGGCCAGCAGCCAGCCGTGCACCCGGCGCCGCTTCGACACCAGGTAGGTGAGCTGGGCGCCCGCCGAGAACAGGCAGGGGATCGCCACGGTCACGACGGTGAGGTCGGTTACTACGGGACAGTGAACATTGGTCCCTGGCCGGCTACTGCGGGAGACTGCAGGTTGGTACCGGCCAGCAGCGAAGGAGCGAATCTGATGGATCCCCGCCTGACGGCGTCCCTTTCCGGGCGCAGCCTGGTCAAGGAGACGGACCTGACCGGTGCCGAGTTCCGCTACCTGGTCGACCTCGCCGGGCAGCTGCGGCAGGAGAAGCACAGCGGGGTCAGCAGCAGCCGGCTCGCCGGGCGCAACGTCGCCCTGATCTTCGAGAAGACGTCGACCAGGACACGGTCGGCCTTCGAGGTCGCCTGCCACGACGAGGGGGGCCACGTCACCTACATCGGGCCGCACGACTCCCAGCTCGGGCACAAGGAGTCGGTCAGGGACACCGCACGCGTCCTGGGCCGGATGTACGACGGCATCGAGTTCCGCGGCTCGTCCCAGGAGGCCGTCGAGACCCTGGCGACGTTCGCCGGCGTGCCGGTCTGGAACGGCCTCACCGATGACTGGCACCCGACCCAGATGCTCGCGGACATCATGACCATGGGCGATCACGCGGCCACGCCGCTCGACCAGGTCTCGTACTGCTACCTGGGCGACGCCCGCAACAACACGGCGAACTCCCTGATGGTGACGGGCGCGCTGCTCGGGCTTGACGTGCGGCTGTGCGCGCCGGAGTCCCTGTGGCCTGGCCCGGACGTACGGGCCATCGCGGCCGGCTTGGCCGAGTCGTCGGGCGCCAGGCTCACGTTGACCAGCGACGTGGCCAAAGGGGTGGCCGGCGCCGACTTCCTCTATACCGATGTCTGGCTGTCGATGGGGGAGCCGGAGAGCGAGTGGGACGCCAGGATCGACGAGTTGCTGCCGTACCAGGTCAACGCCGACGTCATCGCGGCGACCCGGAATCCGGCGGTGCGGTTCATGCACTGCCTGCCTGCCCTGCACAACACGGAGACCGATATCGGCAGGCGGATCTTCGACCGGCGCGGCTTGACCGCGCTCGAGGTGACCGACGAGGTGTTCGAGTCTCCGGCCTCGGTGGTCTTCGACCAGGCCGAGAACCGGCTGCATACGATCAAGGCGTTGATGGTAGCCACCATGTCGCCGCCGCCGTGAGCTATGGCCGGATCACAGCTGGGCTCGCAGGGCTTAAGGTTTGTCCATGACTGGCGACATATCGCCGCGAGGGCGGGACGAGAACGTGCCGTCGGCCGACCAGCTCAGGGCATCTCATGAGGACAGGGACCGCGTCATCGAGATGCTGCGGGTCGCGGCCGGCGACGGCAGGCTGACGACCGAGGAACTCGACGAGCGCGTCGAGATCGCGTTCTCCGCCCGAACCTATGGTGAGCTGGCCACGCTGACCAGTGACCTGCCGGTGCACAGCGAGGCGGTGATGCCGCTGCAGGCGCAGCCGCCGGTCCGCCCCAAGGACGTCGTGCGGCTGGAGTGCCGCAGCGGTCACGTCAGCCGGGTTGGCCGCTGGGTCGTGCCGCGGCGGATCGAGGTGCGCGTGACCAGCGGAGGCTGCAAGCTTGACTTCACCGACGCCATCGTCGCGGACCGGTCGATCGAGATCGACGCGGCGGTGCGGAGCGGCCGCCTGACCATCATCACCAAGCCAGGGATCGCGGTGGACACCGACGACGTGTCGATCGGCAGCGGCGGGGTCAAGGTCAAGACGCCGTGGGGCCACGACGTTCCGGTCGCGCTGCGGATCACCGTGTCCGGCCGGGTCGGCAGCGGGAGAATCGTCGCCCGGCCGGCGCGGCGCTCGTTCTGGGAGTGGCTGCGGCGCCAGCCGAGGCCGTACGCGATCAGCGCCTAACCCGGACGGCTTACCAGGCGCTCGAGCGCCGCCTTGAGCATCTTCGCGTACACAATGCCCCCGCTCGGCTGCGGGTGAATGCCGTCGGGCCATAGCAGATTGGTCCGGTGGGCGATGGTCGCGTACCAGTTGGCGAGCACCACGCCCTGATGATCGGCAGCCGCGGCGGCGAGGGTCGCGTTGACCTCCTGCTCCCAGGGCCGCGCCTCGAAGGTATTGACCAGAACGAGCTTGCGGGTCGGCCCGATCTCGGCGAAAAGCTGGCTGATCTCAGCGGCAGTGACGGTTCCGTTGGTCCCGAGCCCTACTACCACGATCGGGCGGAGCAGGCCTCTGACCTTCAGGTCGGCGATGACCTGCAGGCCGGTGCTGAACTGGCGGCCGACCATGGCGTCGATGGAGATGCCGGGCAGTGCCTGCTGCAGCGCGGGCGTCGATGCCACCATCACCGAGTCGCCGACGGCAGTCACGGATTGCCCGGAGACTGGCTGCGGGCTGAGGGAAGGCGAGCTTGACGGTATCGGAGTAGCCCGGCGGGACCGCGGCACCGCCGAGCGGGAGCCCTGGCTGACCCCGCGCGACGGGGCGATCAGCCTCGCGTGCCGCGATCCGCCGAGCGAGGCCGCGTGCGCTCCGCCGGCCGCGTCGGACGCCGAGGCAAAGAGCTTGAAGCTCCCGGCGAGGCAGAGTGTGATCGTGATGGCCAATGCGCCGCCGCGGAGGACGGCCGCCCGGCGACGAGGCCGGCTTGGGGTTCGCGCATCGCGCGGTCTTCTGTGTTTGGCCATAAGGAATGTCGTGCTGAGATCGGGTCGTGAGCTCAGTACATCGAGAGCCCACACTACCCGGCGTCACGAACCTAAACCGCCATACCGCGATGTCAGCGCGTTGCGCGCTCGGCCAGCAGCGACAACCGCACCATGCGCTCGGTGTTGTCGACGTTCAGGTCCACCAGGGCGATCGACTGCCACGTGCCGAGCGCGAGCCTGCCGCCGAGGACCGGAACCATGGCGAATGGCGGCAGGAATGCGGGCAGCACATGCGACCTGCCATGGCCGCGCGACCCGTGCGCGTGCCGCCAGCTGTCGTCGGCCGGGAGGAGCCTGGCGAGCACGGCCAGCAGGTCCGCGTCGCTGCCCGCGCCAAGCTCCATGATGGTCAGGCCCGCGGTGGCGTGCGGCACGAAGACGTGCAACAGGCCGTCGCCGTCGTCGGCAGCCTGACTTGCGAAATCGGCGCACTGCCCGGTGATGTCCGCGACGCACTCTCGCCCTGGGGTGCGCAGCCTGAACGTGGTCGTCCTCATGCCGGAAAACGGCAAGGGCCGGACCCGCCTGGCAGGATCCGGCCCTCAGCCTGATTAGTGCCGCGCCGGCGTGGACATCCCGTTCTGCCATGCGCTGGCGCCGGCCGTCGTCGCCGCCTTGGCCTGGGCCATCTTGCGCTTCATGACCGCGCTTGGCGGCTCCTGCTGCGCTCGCAGCCACCGCCTCATGGCGTTGAACATGGCGGTGCCGGTGATTCCCATGCCGCACATGCTGATCAGGCCGCCGGTCGCGACCAGGGCGAACCCGACGACCATGGCCTTGGAGTTCGTGGAACTCATCTGGATTCCGGTCATAGGTGACCGTGTGCTCGTCATTGCTTCCCCCGATGTCGGTCGTGTCAGTTGGCTAGTGTTCCCGCCCGGCTGCCGGGCCAGTCACCCGCAGCGGGTGATCAGCGCCGTTTCCGCATAGTGCCCCGACCTAACGGACAGACTGGCAAGCTGTGCACATGACAGACGATGGTCAGCCGGAGGGTCCGCAGCCGGCCAGCGACGATCCCGCCTCAGACACGCGCCGCGCCGCGCTGTGGTCGGCGGCGGAGGCGAGGGGAGTCCCGCTCAGGGCGATCCTGGCGGCCATAGTCGCGGTCATCGTCTTCTACCTCGCGGGCAAGGTCATCTACCGGCTGCGCGATGTCATCCTGCTGATCGCGGTCTCCGGCTTCATCGCCCTGCTGCTGAACCCGCTGGTCATCGCGCTCCAACGCCGGGTTGGCCGGCGCGGCGTGGCGGTGGCCGTGGTCACCCTGATCGCCGTGCTGGCCTTCGCCGGGCTCGCCGTGGCCTTCGGCTATCCACTCGTGAACGGGATCAACCACCTCGCCGACAGCCTGCCGGGCTACGTGAGCAAGGCCGAGCACGGCAAGGGCTGGCTCGGCCACCTGGTCACGAAGTACCACGTTCAGACGTGGGTTAAGACCAACGCGCCCAAGCTGGCCACCTACGGGAAGGACCTGGCCAACCCCGTGATCAGCGTCGGCAAGGGCGCCATCACGCTCCTGATCGCCCTGCTGACGATCTTCGTGCTGGTCGTGCTCCTGCTGATGGAGGGCCCGAAGCTCCGCTCCGGCCTGCTCGGGATGCTGGCACCGGAGCGCGCCCGCAGGTACAGCCGCATCGCTGCGGAGGTGAACAGGTCGGTGACCGGCTACATGCTGGGCAACTTCGCGACCTCGATCATCGCCGGCCTAGTCGTGCTGGTCACGCTGATGATCCTCGGCGTACCGTTCCCGTTCCTGTGGGCACTGTGGGTCGCGCTCGTCGATTTCCTGCCGATGATCGGCGGCGCGATGGCGGGCATCCCCGTCGTGCTGTTCGCACTGACCCAGTCGGTCACGGCAGGCATCGTCACGCTGATCGTCTTCCTGGTCTACACGCAGGTGGAGAACCACATACTCAACCCCGTGATCATGAGCAAGACGGTCCGGATCAACCCGCTGCTCGTGCTGATTTCGATCCTGGTGGGCGCGTCCATCGGCAGTTGGGTCGGCGGCATCTTCGGCGGCTTCGTCGTCGCGCTGCTGTCGATACCGCTCGCCGGCGCGCTCCAGGTGATCGTCAGGGAGGTCTGGCGCTCGACCGATCCCGCAGCACCCGATCCGGCTCACGTCCGGGCCGGCGCGACCGTCGCGGGCGCTATCGTCGCTGGCAGCGGTCAGGCACCGGCCGCCGCGGGCCCCATGCGGCCGTCGCGGTGGGCAGTCACGCGCCCGCCCGGCCAGGGGGGTCGCCGCGTGATGAGGCGCAGGCCGGACTCCACGCCCAAACCGCCGGCGTGACGACGGCTGACCCGCCGCGGCTTGACCTGCCGACCGTCGCCGTCCGCGACTCGTTCCTCGCGGGCTCACGCGCGCTCTGCGCGGAGGAGGGAACCTCCCCGGCCTGGCTCGACGAGGCGGCGGCCGACTTCGCCGGGTTCGTCGCCGCGCGGATCCGCGACCGCGAGATGTGGGGCGTGCCGGTCACCGAACTGTGGTACGTCCGCGGGTCCGAGTACATCGGCACGGTCATGATCCGGCACCGGCTGACCCCGGCGCTGCGCCAGGACGGAGGCAACGTCGGCTATCACGTCGTGCCCGGCTACCGGCGCCAGGGTCATGCGACCGCGATGCTCGCCGCCGCGTGCGCGCGATGCCGCCTGGAGGCCATGACCAGGCTGCTGGTCACGTGCGGCCGGGACAACACCGCCTCGCGGCTGGTCATCGAGGCCAACGGCGGCGTGCCCGACGAGCCGGCCGGCGACATCCTCAGGTACTGGATCGAGCTGTTACCGCCCGCCGGTCAGGCCGTCTCGATCTCGGTGCCCGGCGGCGCGCTGGCGGCCAGGCCGAGCGCACGCATGGCCTTGCGATAGGCGACCGCGACGGCGTCGAACTTGAGGTGCAACTCGTCGGCCAGGTCGAACGGAACCCGCTCGGGTCGCTGCGACTCCACGACCACCTGATCCTGGCCGAATATCGTATCCTCGAACTCCCGCAGAACGCGGTCCGGCTGGTCGAAGTTGTAGTTCCGTCCGATCACCACGAAGCCGGCACAGCGATCCACGCCGAC
This sequence comes from uncultured Actinomycetota bacterium, assembly GCA_963720595.1. Taxonomy (GTDB): domain Bacteria; phylum Actinomycetota; class Actinomycetes; order Streptosporangiales; family Streptosporangiaceae; genus Chersky-822. The sequence continues at coordinate 278,628 of CAVRFY010000005.1, forward strand.
GGGCTGCGATGCGAAGAAGTAGACCATGCCGCGCTCACCGCCCCAGCCGAGCCGCAGCACGATCGTGTACGGCAGGTGCAGCTGGTAGCTGCTCCGCCGTTGTGGCGGCCCGGCCTCCTGGTTCGCGAACACGGGGAAGTCGTCGCTGTTCGGCGCCTCGGGCCGGACGATCGAGTAGTGCAAGACATTGCCCTCGGTGCGCACCTCGTGCTGCGGGACGACCGGCCGGTCGGGGTCGCCGAGCAGCCCGGGGTGCACCCAGGGGAAGTGGCCGAAGTCGGTGAAGTTCTCCACCTGCCGCGCGGCGTCGCACTCCCAGCGGTAGGGACCGGCATGAACGGTCGCCCACGAGTCGTCCTGGAGTTCGGGAACCTCCGGCAGGGGCCAGCGCGGCTCCGCCAGCGCCACCCAGATCAGCCCGTAGCGCTCCGCCGCGCCGAACGCCGGTATCCGGGCCTTGGCCGGGACCCTCGTCGGATCCGCGAGCTGGGGAATGGCCACGCATCGACCGTCGGCACCGTACCGCCAGCCGTGGTAGGGGCAGACCAGCTCATCGCCGCTGATCCAGCCGAGCGAGAGCGCCGTGCCGCGGTGCACGCACAGGTCCGACATAGCGCGGATGCCGCCGGGCCCGCGCCAGAGCACCAGCGGCTCGCCGAGCAGGTCGACGTGGATCGGCTTGTCGGCCAGATCGGCGGAGAACGCCACCGGATGCCAGCAGGCACGGAGCGCACTCAAGTCAGCGAAGACTCCTGGCCGGAGTGATGACATGGTCACGGAAGCGGATACGGAGCTCATAGCTGACGATAACTCCCTTCACGGGCGAGCAACTTCCTGCCGGTGGCGGCCTTTGCAGCTGAACCGGTTGTGCGGGCTGACCGGTTCGGCAAGGCTGATCTCGCGCTCGCCGGAAATCCACCCCGGGCAGGGATTCAGCAGCTTATGCGGTTATCGGAGCTAGTAAGCCACCTCGCGTTCGGCGGTCCTATTGGCGCCGAGGCGCAGGCCGGCCGCTGCCAGGGCTGGTCGTCTTCGCCGCGGGAATGGCCGTCGGCGGCCTCACCATGGTGGCGGCCCGCATGCTGCCGCGGCGTGGCCGGGATATCGGGCCCGCGCGCACCGCACAGTCCGCTCCCGCCGCCGAGCCCTGCTCCCGCCGCCGAGTCCGCTCCCGCCGCCGAGTCCGGTCCCGCCGCCGAGTCCGGTCCCGCCGCCGAGCCCAGTCCGGTGGCCCGGACCGAGCCCGCGGCCGATCCCGTCCAACGGCTCGCTCCCGCGGCCGTCCCTGCCCGGTCGCCCAGCCTCCGGATCGGCGTACTCGGCTCGCTGACCGTCAACGGCCAGGCCGGGGCCTTAGTCCCCGCGCAAAGCCAGCTGATCGTGGCGCTCGCCCTGCACGGGGCCGGGCTGTCGAACCAGCGGCTGCGCGCCCTGCTCGGTGCCGACCCCGGCCGTCCGAAGCCAACCGACTCCCTCAGGCAGCTCATCGCGAGGACGCGCCGTGCGCTCGGCCGCGCGCCTGACGGCAGGGAGTGGATCGAGCATCTTGGGCACGGCCGCTACGCCCTGCATCCGGACGCGCGGGTTGACTGGCGCGAGTTCGACGCCCTGGCGGCAATCGGGATGCGGCACGGCCTGCCGGGCCCGCTGACCGAGGCGCTGAGCATGATCCGAGGCCAGCCGTTCACCGGGTGCTACTACTGGTGGCTGGAGACAGCCATGGTCGAATCGGTCACCGCCAGGATCGTAGCCGCGGCCGAGAAGCTCGCCGAGCTGAGCCTGACCAGCGGGGACCCTGCCGCCGCCGCCCGTGCCGCGCGGACCGGCCTCGCCGCGGACTCCGCTGCGGAACAGCTGTGGCGGATCATGATGCGCGCCGAGCACGCCGCGGGGAACCTCGCCGGGGTGCGGGAGGCGTGGGGCCGCTGCGTCGGCGTCGCGGCCGAGGTGGCTGCCGACGGCCAGCCTGACCGGGCCACCTCCGCTGTTTATGACCAGTTGCTGGCGCGCTGACGGCATGGCGCCTGGTCCGCAAGAGCCGCTCATCTCACCGTTTTCCCGGCTGATCGCCGGATGGCCGATAACATTCTCCGCAGTCAGCGTCGTCATGCCGCCGGGCGCTGTCACGCGGAGTTCCTGCTGTGCGGCCGTGCCAGTTTTGGACGCAGGTGAAACGATCGTCATATGAAGTCGCGTCGCAAGCCGCTGCGACCAGCGGTCATGGCGGCGTTGACGCGCGCCGGTAGCGGCGCCAAGGCTCCGGCCGGCGAGCCGGCGGTGCTGGTCGATGACCACCTGGAGCCGCGGGTCCGGATACCGGCCGACCTCGATCCGCTGCGTCATCGCACTGGCAGAGATCGCCCTGCTCGTCGGCATCGCGCTGCTCGCGAGCGCCACCGCGACCGGCGTCGAGTTCGACCTGGTCGGCGCCAGCCAGCGGCTGCCGGTCGCGCTGCTGCACTTGCTCGGCTGGGCAGGCGGCATCGCGCTGCTGATCCTGCCGATCGCGCTGGCGATCAGGCTGCTCATGGTCACGCCAGTACCGACAGGCTGGGCGAGGCGGTGGCAACCGGCGGGATCACAGTCGGCGTGGTGGCCCTGGTCAACGTGCTGCTGAACCAGCCAGCCCTGCGCCAGCTGCACATCGCGCTGCACACCACGACGGCAGGGGTGACCGGGCAGCACGCGGCGACCTTGGACGGCTACCTGGCCGGCCTGGTCGCCTACATGACCGTCGATCGGCCTGCGCGGCCGGGCGCACTGGCGGATCGACATTCCTGACCGCGATCGGCTTCTACGCGGTCGCGAGCCTGGCAGACACCACCCACACGACCGTTCTCTCGCTGCTGATCACCGATCGCGATCGGCTCGGCGGTCGGTTCCGGGCTGCGATACGCGCTCGGCACCACCACCGGCCGGCCCACTGCCGCCGAGATCGCCGCCGCCCTCAGCACCGAGCACGACCCGATCACCGCCATCCGCCGGGTCGCGAACGGCGGCTCCGAGGTACGCAGGTACTCCGCAAGCACCCGCAGCGCCGAGCGCCTCGACATCACCGTATTCGACCGGGACCAGCAGGCAGCCGATGCGTTCTACCGGCTGTACCGCCGGGTCCGGCTGAAGGCGAACGTGTCGCGCAGCGCGCCGCTCTCGCTGGAGGGAGCGATCGAGCGACAGGCGCTGCTGATCTACGCCACGGAGGATTCCGGCGTGCTGACGCCGCGGCTGCGCGCGGTGATCAGGGTGGGGCCGGACGCGGCCGTGATCGCGACCGATCACGTCGACGGGCGCACGCTGGCCGAACTGGGCGAGACGACGACCGACGACCAGCTCAGGCGGATCTGGGACACCGTGCTGCTGCTGCACAAGCACCGGGTCACGCACCGCGCGCTGACCGAGGACCGGATCATGCTGGTGGACGGGCAGGACGCGGACCGGGTCGCGCTGCTCGAGCCAGGAAACGGCGACGTCGCCGCCACCGACCTGCAGTTCCGGCTGGACCTGGCGCAGCTGATCGCGCAGACCGCGCTGATCGTCGGCCCGGACCGGGCCGTGGACATCGCGACAGAGAAGGTGCCGAAAGAGGGCCTGCTCGGCCTGGTCCCGCTGCTCCAGCCGGTCGCGCTGTACCGGTCGACCAGGTCGGCGCTGCGCGGCAGGAAGAGCGTGCTCGCCGACGTGCGGCAAGCGGCTGACGGCCGCCGCTCCGGACGGCCACGTGCATGCCGGTGCAGCTGGAACGGGTCCGGCCGCGGACGCTGATCACGCTGATCGCTGGCGTCTTCGCCGCCTACGTACTGGCTGGCCAGCTCGCCAACGTGTCGTTCTCCAAGCTGGTCGCCCAGGCGAATCTCGGTCTGGAGCCTGGTCGCGCTCGCGCTTCTCCGCCGCCACCTACGTCGGCGCGACGCTCGCGATCTCCGGCTTCGTCCTCGAGCGGCTGAACACGCTGCGGACGCTGCTCGTGCAGGTCGCGGGGTCGTTCGTGATCCTGGTGACGCCCGCCGCGGTCGGCGGCGTCGCGCTCAACGTACGGTACCTGCGCAAGGCCAACCTGAGCGCGACCGATGCCGCCGCCAGCGTCGGCGTGACCCAGGTCATGTCGTTCGTCGTGTTCGGCGTGCTGGTGGTGATCTCGGCGGCGGTCGCCGGCTCGTCCAAGGCGGCCAAGGCGCTGACCCCGCCGCACTGGGCCTACATCGCCCTGGCCGTCCTCGTCGGTCTGGCGCTGATCGTGCTTGCCCTGCCGGCCGGCCGCAAGCTGCTGTTCTCCCGGGTCGGCTCGGTCGCCAGCCAGGTCATCCCGCGCCTGCTCGACGTGGCCCAGCGCCCGGTCAAGCTGGCGCAGGGTGTCGGCGGCTCCGTGCTGGTCAGCGTGGCCTACATCCTGTCACTGGCCGCCTCGGTCCGCGCGGTGGGAGACGACCACATGCCAGCTGGCAAGCATCGCCGTCGTGTACCTGGCCGGCAACGCCGCAGGCTCGTTCATCCCGACCCCGGGCGGAATCGGGGCGGTCGAGACGGCTCTGTCGATCGCGCTGGCCGGTGCGGGCATGCCGGCCGCCCAGGCGATCACCGCGGTGCTCTTGTTCCGCACGGTCACCTTCTGGCTGCCCGTCCTGGCCGGCTGGGTCTCGCTGCACTACCTGCAGCGCCGGGACGTGCTCTAGCGGGGTGACCCGTCGCCGCTCTGCCGCCCCGCACCGAGCCTCAGCTCGGTCACCGTGCCGGTGTCTGCGTTCGTCACCCAGATCGCGACGCGGTTGGCGACGACGCCGACCGGATGGTCGAAGGAGTACGGAGCGCCGGACAGGACCCTCACCAGACGTCCGCTCGACGCGTCGATCTCGGTAACCGAGTCGCCGATCGTGTTGAGCACCCAGAGGTCCCCGCCCGCCAGGGCCATCGCCTCCGGGTCCTCGATCCGGTACCTTGGCCCGCCGATGACCCGGATCATCTTGCCGGTGACGGTGCTGACCTCGGTGATCGTGCTCGTCGCCTTGTTGCCGACCCAGAGCGTGGTCCGATTGGCCACCTCCGAGATGGGCTCGCCGAACCCGAATCGCCTGGGCCGCAGGGTGGCTTTCAGTGCCCCGCTAACTGCGTCCATCTCCGTCACCGTGTTCTTGGCGGCGTTGGCGACCCAGATCATCGCGTGGCTCACCGCGAGGACGTACGGATCACCGAAGTTGTAGCGGCGGAATGTCCGTATGAGCAGGCCAGTCCTCGCATCGAACTCGCAGACGGAGTTCGCTCCGGCATTTGCCACCCAGAGCCGGTTGCCGAACAGGACAAGAGAATTGGGGGTGGCAACATTGGCAATTGTCCGGGTTACCGTCCCGGTGACCGCGCTAAGCTCGGTAATGGAACCGGCCAGCGTATTGGCGATCCACAAGTGATCGTCGCCCTGGGTGATCGCATCCGGGACCGAGAAGCCATAACGGGGCCCCGAGTAGATCTTCCGGCCGGCTGACTGACCGCCAGTCAAACTGGATCACCGAGTTGCCGATCGCGTCGGTGATCCACAGGCTCCCGCTCGCCAGCGTCAGCGCGCCAGGACCATGCAGACCGAGCTCCGCGGCCGGATAAACGACTACCCGCGGTGCGCCGGGCCCAGTGATCAAAGCCGCGGCGCAGGCAGACCCGTGAGCGCACGGCGCCGCGTGCCGGAGCGCACGCAGGACCACCGCCGTGGCGCCCGCACAGAGCAGAGCAACGACGCAGAGCACACCGATGATCAGGCGGACGCGACGCCTCGGCCGCGCCGGCCGCGGCCCCTGCGGGGGAGCGGCGTGCCGAGGAAAATATCCAATGCTTACGGCCAGCACGGCACTCATCAACCCTTACGTAAAGGACTGCAGGATTTCTTCGGGGCGATGTCAATGGTGCACACGTTACCCGCGATGAATTCCGTTGGCGAGTTTCGCAATACTTTGCAAACGGCCATGTCAGCAGACATTTCCGAGCAGCAGTCAACCCGGTTCGTCCGATAAAGGACTAAGGCGAGAATAAAGCCGTAGCCGCGCATGGCGGTCAGGACGCCGAGCGGGCTCGCCTGACTGCCGATGCCAGTGAGCAGCAGGCCTGACCACGGCGACGACGGGGCCGATGATCGCCCAGACCGAGTTGCCCGACATGAAGCTCCCGCCGATCACGCCGAAGCCTTGCAGGGCCCAGATCAGCCCCGCGATGGTCGCGACGACTCCCACCGCGGTCAGTACGCCGCTTCGCACGATGTACCTCCGTGAGTTTGTTAGAAAATCAGGCTAGGCCAGCCGCGCGACGGCCAGGGCCGCCGCAAGCAGCACGACGCCCCATGACAGAGAACGCAGCGCCCGCTCGAGCGGTTCAAGCAGGCGGCCAGCGTCCAGCGTGGTGACTTCACCGGAAGTCAGCGTGATGCTGCCGGTCACGGCCGCGGTGCTGCGGCGCAGCATCCTGGCCGGCGTGCTGAGATGCCGCTGGCCGGCCGAGAGCGCCATGGCGGCGCCCGGCCACGAACGACCGGCGCGATCGCGAGGCGGCCCGCCTCGGCCACGTAGCCGGTCAGCGCGGGAAAGGCCCCCCAGGCGGCGGCGAAGCCCAGGTCGGTATGGATGAGGCCGCCGAACAGTTCAGCGTTGTATCCCACCACCAGCAGCGGCCCGATGATCATGAAAGGCAGCAGGCCCCAGCCCACCCTGCTGATCCCGATCGCACCGAGGCGCCACCGCGCCGGCCAGGCCGCCGACGGTGACGGCGATCAGCGCGCGTCCGCGAGAATCGCCGTACGCAGCGGCCTGCCGTGCAGTTCGTCGAGCGCGTGCGCGGCGAGCCCGACCGCCAGGAAGAAAGCGATCAGCGCCGCCACCAGCCGGTCGAGCCTGACGTGCGGCGCGAGCATCGCGCCGAGCACGACGTAGGACAGGTGCCAGGCCGTGAAGGGCGGATGCAGCAGCGTCCACCAGTCCCGCAACGGCCCAGGACCGGCGGCGTAGTAGGCCGGCCTGGCCTGCGGTTCAGCCACCTGACCTGGTTCCCCACATGACCAGCCCGCCGCCGAGGCTCATCAGCCGCACGCCCACGTCGGTGAATCCTGCGTCGCGCCAGGCCTGCTCCGTCCAGCCGACCGGGTACTTGCGGTAATGGCCGGAGATGTTCGGCCCGAGGAACCTGCCGACGACGAACCACTCGCGGCCGCCGGTGAGCAGGCCGCCGAGCGGCAGCAGCATGCCGCGTGTACAGCCACCAGGCCGCATGCCAGAAGCGGCGACGGCGGCACGCAGAACTCCAGGCTCGCGACCCGCCCGCCCGGCTTGACCACCCGGGCCAGCTCGGCCAGCGTCGCCTGCGGGTCCTCGACGTAGCGCAGCAGGTAGGTGAAGGTCAGCGCGTCGACGCTGGCGTCAGCGAAGCGGCAGCTGCTCGGCCCGGCCCGCGACCAGGCCGATCCGGCCGGTCAGCCCCGCCAGCCGCCACGTTCGCCGCTGCCGCGGCGCAGCATCTGCTCGGTCAGGTCCACGCCCACGACATTGGCCTTCGTCCGGCTGGCGAGCTGGATCGCCACGCCCGCGGTGCCTGAGGCGACGTCGAGCACGACGCGCCCGGGTGCCGGCGCGATCTGGTCGACCATGGCCCGCCGCCAGCGCCCGTTCTGCCCGAAGGACAGAACCTCGGCCAGGCGGTCATAGCGGGCCGGGAAGGGGAGTGAACAGGTCCTGGGCAAAGCTGTTGCGCTCGGCGGACGTCGAGAGCGGCACAGGCGTCTCCTTCAGGGTGCTCGCAGAACTTCACGGTACGTCCTGGCAGAACTCACGGTACGCTCGGGGGCGGTTCAGCGCCGACGGCCATTGCTACTCGACAGTGACGGACTTGGCCAGATTGCGCGGCTTGTCGATGTCGCAGGCCCAGTGTGCAGCGCGGCGTGGTACGCCATCAGCTGGATGGGGATGATCAGCAGCATCGGATCGAGCTCGCGCTCGTTCTTGGGCACCGTGATCCTGGCGCTGCTCGCGGCACATCCGGGCACGCCGGGATGGGTGATCATGACCAGCCGCCCGTTCGCGCGCGCCTGATCTGCTCGATCGCACCCAGGTTGCGGTCGGTCAGCTCGTCGTCGGGCACGATCGCCACCGTCGGCAGTTCCTCGTCGATCAGCGCGAGCGGCCCGTGCTTGAGCTCGCTGGCCTGGTAGGCCTCGGCATGCCGGTAGGTCACCTCCTTGAACTTCTGCGCTCCCTCCCTGGCAACAGGGAAGCCGCGCACCCGGCCGATGAAGAACAGGCTGCTGGCCAGCGCAAGGTCGGCCGCGATCTCCGCGATGGCCGGCTCGGCGGCCAGTACCTGCGTCGATCTGGCCGGGCAGGTCGCCTTCAGCCCCGCCACGATCCGCTGGCCGTCGTTGATCGACAGGTCGCGGACCCGGCCGAGCGCGAGCGCGAGCATCGCGAACCCGATGGCCATGTGGGTCAGCGCCTTGGTCGAGGCGACGGCGATCTCCGGCCCCGCGTGCAGGTAGATCCCGCCGTCGCATTCCCTGCGCGATCGTGGACCCGACGACGTTGACCAGCCCGATCGACCTGGCCGCCCTTCCGCTTGACCTCCCGGACGGCGAACGCCGTGTCGGCCGTCTCACCGGACTGGCTGACGGCCACGTAGAGCGTGTCGGGCTCGATCACCGGGTTGCGGTACCGGAACTCCGAGGCCGGCTCGGCATCGGCGGGCATCCTGGCCAGCTCCTCGATCAGCTGCGCGCCGAATCTGGCCGACATAGTAGGCCGAGCCGCAGCCGAGGATCTTCGACGCGGCGGAAGCCGCGCAGATCGCGCGGGCTGAGGTTGAGCCCGTCCAGCCTGGCGGTGCCGAACCGCTCGTCGAGTCCGCCCGCGCAGCATCCGCTCGACCGAGCCCGGCTGCTCGAGGATCTCCTTGCGCATGAAGTGCCGGTGACCCGCCAGGTCGACGTCGTCGGCCTCGATGCTCAATGCTGACCGGCGTCTTCGCGGTGTTCTCCTGCTCCGCGGCTGAACGTGCGGAACCCGCCCGCGGTCACCGTGGCGAGCTCGCCGTCGTCGAGGTGGACGGCCGAGGTGGTGTGCCTGACCAGCGCCGACAGGTCGCTGGCGACGAACATCTCGCGGTCGCCGACGCCGAGGATCAGGGGCGAGCCGTTCCTGGCGACCACGATGCGGTCCGGGTGATCGCTGATCGGTGACCGCGAACGCGTAGGTGCCGGTGATCTGGCCGAGCGCCTCGAGGACGGCGTCCTCGAGCGACCCGGCGGCCGACCGTTGGCGATCAGGTGCGCGACCACCTCGGTGTCGGTCTCCGAGCGGAAGGTCTCGCCCTTGCCCGATCAGCACCTCGCGCAGGTCCATGGCGTTGTCGATGATGCCGTTGTGCACGACAGCTGATCCTGCCGTCCTCGCTGACCTGCGGGTGTGCGTTCTCTTGCGTCACCGCGCCGTGCGTTGCCCAGCGGGTATGACCGATCCCGGCCTTGCCGGCCAGCCGCCGCGGCAGCGACGCCTCGAGTTCCCGCACTCGGCCGACCCGGCGGTAGACCTGCGTGCCCTTGGGCGAGACGATGGCGATGCCGGCCGAGTCGTAGCCGCGGTACTCCAGCCGGAACAGGCCTTCCATCAAGATCGGGGCCGCGTTCTGGCTGCCGATGTATCCGACGATTCCGCACATAGCGGCTAGTCTCCTTCGTTCGCTAGACGGCGCTGAGGTCAGCCGTACACAATCCGGCGCAGCTGCCGCTCCGACAGGCAAGGAGCGGCCACGAGCCGGTCGGCGAGCTCTGCCGCGATCAGGGCGAAGATCTCGTCGTTCCTCTTCCGTACATCTGCAGGTACGCGTGCCGGCGGCGGACATACGTCCTCGACCGGCTCGTGATACCAGCCGATGACGTCGGCCACCACCCGCGATGCCTCGCCGGCTGAGAGCCCGGTCGAGGCGGCGATCCGGGTGATCAACTCGGATCCACCGTCCCATCCTGCGTTTCGAGGCGATGGCCGCCAAATTTCTGCCCGAATCCGGGCAGAAAACACGATGGTAGCCGATCGATCCTTCGCTGGCTGAATCGCCGGTCAGAAAATCACGTGCCTGTCGGCGGTCCGCCCCGGTAGCCTCGGCTGCCATGCGCCCGCTGCCGGTTCCCGATCCCGGCATGCCCGATCTGAGATCGGCGCGGCGGTTCATCATCTGGCTGATGGCCAGGCAGCGAGCCAGCATCGCGCTGGGGATCGTCTGGGGCTGCGCTGGATGACCGCGCAGGCGCTGGTGCCCGCCGCGATCGGCGCCGCGATGGACGCGCTGGCCGCCAAGGACACCACCGCCTTCACCGTGGACTGCCTCGCGGTGCTCGGCCTCGGCGTGGCCACCGCCGCTGACCGGGGTGCTGCGGCACCGGCCGTGGTCGTTGTGAGCTTCCTCGACGCCGCCTACCGCATGATTCAGCTCGATCACCGCACATGCGGTCACGCTCGGCGAACACCCTGACCCGGCTGCTCAGCACGGGCGAGGTCATCAGCGTGGGCTCGGCGGACGTGGAGGCGATCGGGCGGCGCGATCGATGTGACCGGGCGTGGCAGCGGCGCGATCGCCGCCATTGATCGTGGTGGCCGTCATCCTCCTGTCGCGGTCCGTGCCGCTCGGGCTCGATCGTGCTGATCGGCGCGTCCGGCCATGACGGCCCTGGTCGGCGGCGCTGCTGCGGCCGCTGCACCGGCGCCAGCAGGCCTACCGCGGCCTGCAGGGCCAGCTGGCCAACCGGGCCGCGGACATCGTGCGCCGGACTGCGCGTGCTGCGCGGTATCGGCGGCGAAGCGGCGTTCAGCGGCTCGTACCGCGGGCAGTCGCAGGAGCTGCGCCGCACCGGGGTGCAGGTGGCCAGGGCACGGAATCCTTCCTGTTCGGCGCCGAGGTCCTGCTGCCCGGCATGTTCGTCACCGCGGCCACCTGGATGGCGGCGCATTACGCACTGCAGCGGCGCGATCACGCCAGGGCGAGCTGGTGACGTTCTACGCCTACACGTCGTTTCTCGCGCTGCCGCTGGCGACGCTGACCGAGGCGGCCGACAAGATCGTTCGCGGGCATGTCGGCGCCAGCCGGGTCATCGCCATCTTGCGGCTGAAGCCCGAGGTGACCGACCCGGCGCATCCGGCCCGCCCGGCAGTTGCCGGCGGCGCTGCCGCTGCATGACCCGCTGTCCGGCCTGACGGCGGCCAGGCGGGGAGATCGTCGGGCTGGTAGCCGAGGATCCGGCTGAGGCGGTCATCGCTCGCTCGACCGGATCGGCCGTTATGGCGTCCGCGGCGGAGCGGGCCACACCGCGAGCTGGGTGGCGTGCCCGTATCCGAGCTTCCGGTAGCCACGCTGCGATCGCGCATCCTGGTCGCCGTGAACGACGCGCACCTGTTCGCTGGGCGGCTCGGACGAACAGCTGGCCGGTGCTGGCGACCCGGTAGCGAGGAGCGACGCTGCGGACGGCCATCGGGGCAGCGTCCGCGCGCGATGTCGTCGACGCTATCGCGGGCGGGCTGGACGGCGAGCTGAGCGCCCGCGGCCGCAGCCTGTCAGGCGGCCAGGCTCAGCGGGCCTGCGTCTGGCCAGGGCGCTGCTGGCCGACCCGGAGGTGCTCGTGCTGGTCGAGCCGACCAGCGCGGTCGACGCGCACACGGAGGCGCGGATCGCCGCTGGCCTGCGCGCGGGCCCGCACGGGCCGCACGACCGTCGTGGTCGACGAACAGCCCACTGCTGCTCGACCGGGCCGACAGGGTGGCTGTTCCTGGCGCTCAGCCTGACCGCGCGCAAGGGAGTGCCGGCGATGCTGACGGCGGCACTCGCCGTCAGCCTGACCGCCGGCGCGATCGCCATCGACAACCCGCTGCTGGTCCTGCCGTGCCTGATCGTCGTGCCGCCGGTATGGGTCGCCGCCCGCTGGTACCTGCGCCGGGCACCCGCCGGGTACCTGCGCGAGAACGCGTCGTGGGGCGTACTGACCGACAGCCTGGCCGAGACCGTTGACGGTGCTCGCACCGTGGAGGCGCTCGGGCTCGGCCAGGTCCGCCTGGCCCGGGCTGACGCCGACATCGCCGCCTGCTGGGCCGCCGAGCGCTACACGCTGCGGCTGCGCACGTTCTTCCTGCCGGCCGCCGAGGCGTGCTACATACTCCCGCTCGCCGGAGTGCTGGCCTTCGGGGGTTTCGCCTGCCTACGCGGCTGGTGCACGCTTGGCCAGGTAACCGCGGCCGCCCTGTACGCGCGGGCCCTGGTGGCGCCGATGGACGAGCTGATCAGCTGGCTGGACTACCTGCAAGTGGGTGGCGCGTCCCTGGCCCGGCTGCTCGGCCTGGCCCAGGTTCCCCCCGACCGCGAGGCGGGAACGGCGCGTCCGGCAGATACCCGGCTGAACGCGGCCGGAGTCAGCCACGCCTATGTGCCCGGTCACGACGTGCTCAGGCAGGTCAGCCTCGCTGTGGAGCCGGGGGAGCGGATCGCCATCGTCGGCCCGAGCGGCGCGGGCAAGTCGACCCTGGGGCGGCTGCTCGCTGGGATCACCGGGCCAGACCGCGGCGAGGTGGCGGTCGGCGGCGTGCCGTTGATCGAGTTGCCGCTGGACGAGTTGCGCGGACAGATCGCGCTCGTCACCCAGGAGCACCACATCTTTGCTGGCACGCTGCGCGACAACGTCACGCTCGGCATGCCGGATGCCAGCGAGGAGTCCGCCTGGGCGGCACTGGCCGCCGTGGACGCGCTGGGCTGGGCACGGGCACTGGGCCTGGACTGCCAGGTCGGCTCGGGCGGAACGGCGCTGTCGGCCCCGCAGGCCCAGCAGGTCGCACTGGCCAGGCTCATCCTCGCCAATCCGCACACGCTGGTGCTTGACGAAGCCACGGCGCTGCTCGACTCCCGGTCGGCCCGCCGCCTGGAGCAGTCCCTGTCGGCCGTGCTCGACGGCCGGACTGTGGTTGCCATCGCGCATCGGCTGCACACCGCTCATGATGCCGACCGGGTGATCGTCATGGCGGACGGTGAGATCACTGAAACCGGTACGCATCGATCGCTGATCGGTGCCGCCGGGGCATATGCCGCGCTGTGGCGCTCCTGGCATGGCGAGGCTCGCGAGCACGTGCCCGGGCAGCCGCCTGTGCACGAGCCTGTGGACAATTCCCGGTCTTCCGCTTCCCGCGGTGGATAAGCACGACACGTCCTGTGGACAGCCAAAATAATCTTGCAATAACTCACCGAACGCCTTGTGCGACGCGTCGAAGTAGCAGTAGAAAAGCTCTCACCACCGAAGGCGGGCCGCTCCCCGGGGAGACTCGGGGAACGCAGGGGAGAGCCGGGCAACCGGCGATTTCCGGCGGCGCCCGATACCCGGTGGCTGCCGGGTGCCGCATCGGCCGCCGAGTCATCGGCTCGCTAGCGCGCCCAGGCCGGGCGAGGCCCCTCCATCTCATACATGGAGGGGCCTCCGCTCTTTGTCTCCAGATTTCGGCGCTCCACAGCTTGCTGACCTGCCCGGACGAATTTCCGCGCTTTCTTGCTCTGGCCAGCGGAATGGGATTATCCAGCACAGTTGGCGTTGCTCAGCGCGTTTACCCGGCGCACCGCTAGCTACGGTGCGACACTGAACCGTGACGGTCCGCGCATGCGCCATGGCCTTCCGGCAGGCACCAATTCGCGGGGGTTGCGGCCGGGCGTGAGACAGGGACGGGGAGTAAATGGCCCTCATGATTGAGCAGGGCGGGGCCTCCGACGAGTACGAGGCCATCGCGCTGCCGCCCGCGCCCGACCTCGCGGCCGGGTCCCTGGGCCCGGCCGTATTCCTGCGCCGCTCGGCCAGGCCGAGCCGGCGCGCGGTCCTGCATCTGCACGACCTGGCCGGATCGTTCGCGCCCGCCGACCTCGCCCGCTGGTACAACGAGCGCGGCTTCCACTTCTACGTCACCGACCTGGACGTGCCAGAGTCGCTCGATTCGGGAACCCTTCGGTGGCCGGGCCGGACGGCACGGGCCAGCTTCAGCACGCTCGACTCGGCATGCCGGCATCTGCACGAGGCCGACGGGATCGACGCGATCATCCTCAGCGCGGCGGACCGCGCCGCGGCACCCGCGGCCCTGTGGTGCCATGCCAGGCGGGCCGCGAACCCGGTCGATGCGCTGATCCTGTCCGACCCCGACTTCGGCAGAGGGGTGACCGGGAGGCTGGACATCGGCTGCCCGGTGCTGGTGATCTCGGCGGCCGGGCAGCCCGGCAGAGCGGCCCTGGGCGGGCGGAAGGCCTGGGGCAAGGACGCGGTGATTCTCGGCCAGCACGTCACCTGGCTCTTCCTCGACGACGCGGTGGAGTCCGAGTCAGCTACCGCCAGGCCGGGCCCCGGGCGCAGGCGGCTGTTCGACGAGATGGGCCGGTGGCTCGGCGCCTACATGTACGGCAAGGCCCGCGATCAGCTGCTCTGAACCGGTCAGCGGGGCACGCTGCGATCGGCGCCGATGACCGCGCCTGGGCTGAACCAGGGTCCTGCCGGATCCGTATCACGGCTGACACCGATTCTTCCTGAAGAGGGGCAAAGCCATGAAGCAGAGCGGATTTAGCCGGCGCTGGGTTGCGCGGACGGCCACGGCGATCGCAGTGATCGGAGGCACGACGGCCCTGTCGGCTGATCTCGTCGGAGCGCAGGCCGCGCCGGCCGTCACCAAGACTGCGGTCGTCGTCAAGGTCGTGACCAGGCACGGCTTTGGCAAGATCCTCGCCACCGTGCACGGCCGTGCCCTGTACTTCAGGCCCCATGGCGGCTGCACGGGCGCATGCCTGGCGATCTGGCCGCCGCTGCTGATGCCCATGGGCAAGACGATCCCGCTCGGCACGCACTGCCTTGGCACGATGGCGAGGGGGAGCCGCCGTCAGGTGACCTACCGCGGCAAGCGGCTTTACAAGTTCTCGACCGACACCGGCACCAGCGTGACCGGCAACGGTATCGGCGGCTTCAAGGTCGCCAAGTTCTCCACCGCCGCCTGCTAGCGCTCGCCGGACGCCTCGCGCGCGATCGGCAGGCCGAGATCGCACAGGTCACCCCTGAGCTGGGCAGCCGTCGAGTACGCCAAGGCGGTGATGCCGAACTCGCGCGCCGCGGCGACGTTGGCGGCCGTGTCATCGACGAACACGGTCGCCTCGGGCCGCAGGTCGTATCGGGCTAGCAGGATCTCGAAGATCCTGCGATCCGGCTTCACCACTCCCTCCATGCCGGAGATCACGCAGCCGTCAAACAGGCCGAAGAACGGGTACCGTGACCGGCGCAGCCGGAACTTGTCTGACTCCATATTGCTCAGCGCGAGGCACCGCAACCCCGCGGCCTTCACCTCGGCCAGCACGCTGACGGTCTGGTCGATCTGGCCGGCGACCATCTCCTCGCTGCGGTGAGCCCAGGCCATTATTAGTTCTGAGCGGTCCGGGTGCGCCGCGGCAAGCTCGCGGCAGGACTGCTCGGTGTCGGCGCCGAGGTCGTGGGCCAGGTGCCACTGCGGGCTGCAGATCCGGTCGAGGAACTCGGCCATCTCCGCGGGATCGCTGATCAGCCGGCGATACAGGTGCCGTGGATCCCAGTCCAGCAGCACGCCCCCGATGTCAAATACGACGGTTCGCACGCCCGGATCGGCCATGGCCAGAAACTAGCATTGGGCCGGCCGCACGGGCTTAGCCAGTGACGGTCACCTGCACCGCCGGGTAACCGGTAGCGCCATTGGGCTCGGGCGGCGCGAACAGTGGCGTCTGCGTGTAGCCGGTCGCATCGGTGGCGCGCGCCTCGATCCTGTGGGTGCCCGGCGTGGCGACCCAGTCAGCCGACCATTGCCGCCAGGTGTCGATCCCCGGCACGGCTGCGAGCTTGGCCTGGCGCCACGGCCCGCGGTCGACCCGCACCTCCACCGCGTCGATGCCCTTGTGCTGTGCCCACGCGACGCCCGCGATCGCGGTCGTACCCGGCCTTCACCGGTCCCTGCCCGGATGGGACGTCGATCCTGGACTGGGTCTTGATCGGCGCTTGCTCCGACCAGCCGCGATCGGTCCAGTAAGCGTGATTGGCCGCGTAGGTCGTCACCTCGATGTCGGTGATCCACTTGCACGCCGACACGTAGCCGTACAGGCCGGGTACCACGGTCCGGACCGGGAATCCGTGCGCAGTCGGCAGCGGCTTGCCGTTCATCCCGACAGCCAGCAGGGCCTCCCTGCCGTCCATCGCCGTCTGGATCGGAGTACCCGAAGTGAAGCCGTCGGCGGAGGTGCAGTACAGCTGATCCGCTCCAGCCCGGATGCCCGCCTCGCGCAGCAGCGACCGCAGGCTCGCCCCCAGCCACTTGGCGTTGCCGATATATGGCCCGCCTACCGGGTTGGAGACGCAGGTCAGCGTGATGTAGTCCTCGATCAGCGGCCGCTTCAGCAGATCATCGAAGGTCAGGGTCAGCTCGCGGCTGACCATTCCGTGGATCCGCAGCCGCCAGCTAGACGGCGGGATCTGCGGCAGCACGATCGCCGTGTCCACTCGGTAGAACGCGGAGTTCGACGTGACGAACGGGCTGAGGCCGGGAATGCGCAGGTTCACCCCGTCCGGCAGCGGCGGCGCCGGCGTCGTCGGCGCGGGCAGCCGCAGCGAGCTCACGGCCGCGGAGACGCTGGCCCGCTCGGTCAGTAGCCGGCCGCCCAGGTAGGAGACGGCCGCCCCGCCCGCCGCCACGGCGCCGAGCGTCATGAACTGGCGCCGGGCCGGCTCGCTCATGCCGCCTGATGCCCGCCGGGCCGGCGCGCGGTTGCCCGCGCGGGTGAGGCCGACCAGCGCGAACGCCGCCGCCGCCGCGCCGATCAGGGATGGCAGCAGATCGGTGGCGGTCGCGGTCGGCCTGGTGCCCGCGGCGCTCAGGCCGACCGCGCCGAAGATGGCGACCCCGATGAGCCCGTACGACTCACGGCGCTGGGCGAGCACCCCGATGACCGCGGCGAACACGGCGAGCACCACGAGCACGCCGATCTGCAGCACCACCTTGTCGTGCGAGCCGAACTCCCTGATGGCGAAGTTCTTGACGGGCGGCGGGCTCAAGTCGATGGACACTTCGCCGACGGCCACGACGGGAGAGCCCACCGGACCGGTAAAGCCGCTGATCAGGAAGCCGACGCAGACGCCAACCGCACCGGCCAGCAGTCCCGCGAGTGCGCCGCGCAGGGTCGCACGTATATCAAGGGTCACACTTGTTATTCGTACCAGCGCCGGTCATGGTTCGGTCCGGCGGGCAGGCGGCCAAACCAGAACGCGGCCGGCGACGAATAATCAGGTGTGGGCATGACCGACGATGAGCCGCCGAGGGGCGTGGTACCGGCTGGCGAGCCGGGCGCGATGCAGGTCGGCGTGCCGGGCGTTCGCGGCCAGGTCCGGCCGCTTGATGAGCTGCTGACGGCGACCGCCCGCGGCGACGAACGCGCCTACGAGGCGGTCTATGACCTGGCCTCTGGCTGGGTGCTCGGGGCAGCCAGGAAGGTGCTGCGCGACCCGGCCATGGCCGAGGAGGTCATGCAGGAGGTCATGCTGGAGATCTGGCGGCGCGCCGCCAGGTTCGACCCCGCGAAGGGCAGCGGCACCTCGTGGGTCATGATGCTCGCGCACCGCCGCGCCGTGGACCGGGTCCGATCCGAGCGCAGCCACGCGAGCCGGGAACTGAGGGCCGCGACCGCCGTCATCGACTACGACGACGTGACCGAGGCGGTCGAGGCCAGCCTCGACCGCGAGCGCGTACAGCGCTGCCTGACCTCGCTCACCGCGCTGCAACGCGAGTGCGTCAGCCTGGCCTACTACGGCGGCTATACCTATGCCGAGGTCGCCGGGTTGCTCGGGGTTCCGGCCGGGACCGTCAAGACCAGGATGCGGGACGGGCTGATCCGGCTCCGGGATTGCCTGGGGGTGCAGCTATGACATCCGCCGATCCCGAGCTGCACACCCTGGCTGGCGCGTACGTGCTCGACGCGGTCTCCGCCGACGAGCGGGCCAGGTTCGCCGCCCACCTGGCCGACTGCGCGGAGTGCAGGGCGGAGATCGCAGAACTCCGCGAGGCGGCTGCCAGGCTCGGAACCGCACAGGCGGTACGCCCGCGTCCTGAGTTGCGGGAGCCGGTGATCAGGGCGGCACGCCGCACCGGCCAGATGGGGCCTGTTATCGCTGGAATCCAGCAGGCAGCCGGCCCGCACGGGAGATCGCGCAGGCGGCGCGCGATCGCGTCGATGGCGGCTGCCGCGGCGGTGATCGCCATCGCGGGCGGCGTCGCGGCCGGCACGCATTACGCGGACCTGCAGTCGCGGCAGTCACAGCAACAGGCCCGCACCGTCGATGCGGTGCTCGCGCGCCGGCGACGCCGTGATGAGATCGGCGCCGGTCAGCACGGGCGGCATGGCGATCGTCGTGAGCTCCCAGCATGAGCACATGGCCGTCTTCATCGCCCACGGCCTCCGGGCGCTGCCGCGTGGCAAGTGCTACGAGCTCTGGCTCATGGGCCCGCACGGCGAGCACCCGGCCGGCCGTCTCATGATGCGCGCCAAGGGCATGGCGGGCCCGGCCGTGCTTCACGGGATGTCGGCCGGCGACATGGTCGGCCTGACCGTGGAGCCGGCCAGCGGATCGCTCCGGCCGACCTCCGACCCGGTGGTCATGATCGGCCGGGCTGGCCGGTAGCGCCCCGCGCTTTGGCCAAAGGTGGCCTGCCGATGGGCTAGCGCATAGCTACCGGCGGATATCACGCTCCTCATGAGCCCGCATGCCTTCATGGCGCAACGAACTCGCTGGGCCGCTGTCGCCACCCTGGCCGGCCTGGCACTCGCGGTCGCTGCGTGCGGCAGTTCGAACACGATCACGGCGACTCCCACCGGCATAGCCAGCCCGACGGCCGCGGCCCCCACTCGCGCGAGTTCGCGGCACCGCTGCCAGGGTCGGGCCTGACTGCGCGATGATCCCGACGAAGGGCAGCGGCAGCGTGGGCTCGATGAGCAGTGAGCAGGCGATCACCGCGGCGTCGAGCAACCCGCGGCTTTCCGTGTTCATCGCTGCGGTCCGGACGGCCAAGCTCGACAAGACGCTCAATGCCCGGCACGCCTACACGCTGATCGTGCCGGACAACAGCGCATTCGCGTCGCTGTCCAAGACCCAGATCATTCACCTGCACAACTCGGGCGATCTGCTCAACATCGTCAGGTACCACGCGCTCAAGGCGCGGATCAGCCCACAGCAGTTCGCCGCCGGCGCGAGGCCGGCGACGCTGCAAGGCAAGCCGGTGACCCTGTCCAAGTCCGGCTCGGCCTACAAGGTGAACGGCGCCACGGTGCTCTGCGGCAACATCAAGACCGCCAACGCCACGGTCTACATCGTCAACAAGGTGCTGTTGCCGCCTGGTTGAGCGGCGGTCGGCTGCGCAGCTCGTCGGCCGGCAGGCTAACGTTGGCTCGTGAAAGCATCGCCTGAGGCGCAGCTGCGGCTGCTTGAGCTAGCAGACATCGATGCCGAGCTCGGCCGGATCGAGCACCGCCGCCGTGGCCTTCCCGAACACGCGGAGCTGGCCAGGCTGGAGGCCAGGGACGCCGAGCTTCGCGACTCGATCGCGGAGCTGACCGCGCGCGGCGGCGACCTTAAGCGGGAGCAGGCCAAGGCCGAGGCCGATGTGGAGCAGGTGCGCACCAGGATCGACCGTGACCGCAGCCGGCTCGACGGCGGCATGGTCAGCTCGCCGCGCGAGCTGGAGAATCTGCAGTCAGAGGTCGCCTCGCTGCTTCGCAGGCAGTCGGACCTGGAGGAAGTCGTACTCGACGTGATGGAGCGGCGCGAGACGCGCCGAGTCCGCGCTGAGCCAGGCGCAGACCGAGCGCAGGCAACTGGCGACCGAACTCGTGACCGTCGCCGCCGCCCGGGACTCGGCGCTGGCCGAGCTGGCCGAGCAGTCGGGCAAGGCGGCCGACCGCCGGATCGAGGTCGTCGGCAGCATTCCCGGCGACCTGCATCGAGCTGTACGACAAACTCAGCGCCCAGCACGGCGGGGTGGGCGCGGCCGCGCTGCGGCACCGCAGCTGCCAGGGCTGCAACCTCACGCTCAACACCGTGGACCTGAACGCGATCAGGGCGGCCCCGAAGGACGAGGTACTGCGCTGCGAGGAGTGCAGGCGGATCCTGGTCAGGACGCCAGACTCGGGCCTGTGACCGCCGACGAGCGCCCCGGCGGCCCAGCGGCCGCAGGCCGGCCGGCGGCGAGCGGGGCAGCGGTCGGCGCTGGCGCCGCTCCTGGCTGGGGCGCGCACTGGCCGGCAAGCCGACGATCACTCTGCTGCTCCGGCACGGCGCGACCGAGCTGTCCGCCGAGCGCAGGTTCGCTGGCCGCGCCGACATCGCGCTGACCAAGGAGGGCATGCAGCAGGCCAAGCCTGGCGGCCCGCAAGCTGGCTCGCGGGCCCGGCATCGACGTCGATCGTCACCTCGCCGCTGCAGCGGGCCAGGCGTACCGCCGAGGCCGTCGCCGAGGCCACCGGAGCGGCGCTGGTGGTCGACGATGACCTCGTCGAGGCCGACTTCGGCGAGTGGCAGGGCCTGACCTTCGCCGAGGCGGGGGAGCGCTGGCCGGAGGAACTCGCGGCGTGGATGGGCAGTCCCGACGCCTCGCCGCCAAATGGCGAGAGCTTCGCCATGGTGGCCCTGCGCGTGCTGACCGCGCTGGACCGGCTGATGGAGGCTCACCGGCACGCGCGGGCGGTCGTGGTCAGCCACGTGACGCCGATCAAGACCCTGATCTGCCGGGCGCTGCTCGCGCCGCCCGAGGCCATGTTCCGGATGAATCTCGACGTGGCGTCGCTGACCAGGATCGACTGCTTCGACAACGGCTCGGCCCTGCTCCGGTCGCTGAACGACACCGCGCATCTGAAGACGCCGCCGCCGCTGGTTCTGAGTCCGGCGGTTCGGTGGGCTGGCGTGGCCATCCTTGGCGGCTGTCCAGGCACGCCGCTGCACTCCAGGCACCGGTCGAACTCGGCCCGATGTATGCAGTGCATCGATCACCACTGCGCTAGGGTTGTTCATTCGAGTCGTGGGTCGGGCAAGATCAGGCAGCACCGCATGGGCGGCTGACGCACCCTAGACTGGCAGCGGCGGGCGAGCTGGCCGGGCGGCCGCGTCGGTTCCGGTTACGGCCGGAGCCGCCGAGGAAGGTCCGGGCTCCGCAGGGCAGGGTGGTCGGTAACGCCGACCCGGGGCGACCCGCGGGAAAGTGCCACAGAAAACAGACCGCCGCCGGGCTCCGGCCCGGCGGTAAGGGTGAAACGGTGGTGTAAGAGACCACCAGCGCCGCAGGTGACTGCGGCGGCTCGGTAAACCCCACCCGGAGCAAGGTCAGAAGGGCGGCGTTGCCGGCCCGGAGAGCAATCCTCGGGGTCAGCGTGCCGCCTGCGCGAGCGATCGAGGGCGGCCCGCCCGATGCTCGCGGGTAGACCGCACGAGGCTGCCGGCAACGGCAGTCCCAGATGGATGGCCGTCGGCCCGCGCAAGCGGGTGCACAGAACCCGGCCTACAGGCCAGCTCGCCCGCCGCCCTAGCCCCTGATCTGCGCTGACATAATCCGACCATTGTGTGGGGGAACACCCCGACCTGGCAGTTCGTGATCTTCCCCGCCGTCCCGGTGTACTGGCGCTGCACCCCCGGCGGACAGACGCCCGGTCTTCAGGGATCCCGTCTCGTCCGCGATCAGGATCCCGGCCGGATCGGCGACCTCGGCGGCCACGTACCGGACCAGCCGGTCCCTGACCGCATCCTCATCCCAGACGGCCTGATTCAGCAGCCGCTGCATGCCCAGCGGCGTCTTGTCGCCGGCGAACTCCGCGATCGTCCACCGTTCGCCCGCTCCAGCCCCGCCACCAGCCCCAGCAGGTACCCCTGCGCCCGCAGCCTCGGCTCCCGAACGCCAGCGCCACCACCCTCGCGAACATGTCATCAAACCGGTCCAGCCACCCGACCGGATCCACATCCCCTACGCTGGGCACGACGGCCGCGCCGCGATCAAAAGGGACTGTCACAAGCCAGACGATCGCGAGGCGGCCGTCGCCGTGTACCACGCCACGCCGCCATCACCTAACGATCTGATGCTGCCCTACTAATCGTCCCCCAGAAGGATTGGCGATGTCGAATGACCGGCTACGCCATGCGCTGATGGCAGCCCGGATCACTCATGACGACCTGGCCGCCGAGCTTGGCGTGAACGCCAAGACGGTCGAGCGCTGGGTCACCCAAGCCAGGATTCCGTACCCGCAGTTCCGGCACCGGATCTCGGTTCTCGTGCAGCGCGACGAGCGCTGGCTCTGGCCGGACGGCTATTCGCGCCAGCGACGAGGCGAGATTACCGAGTCCGAGATCGTCCGGATCTACCCGTACCGGGCCGACGTGCCCGATGATCTGTGGGCCAGGCTGTTCGAGAACGCGACCGAAAATGTCGGCATCCTGGTTTACTCCGGGTTCTTCCTTGCCGAACAGCACTCCCGCAAGATCGAACTGCTCAAGCGGAAAGCTGACGACGGTGCGTCGATCCGCATCCTCATCGGCGACCCGGACTGCCCGCAAGTCACTCTTCGCGGGGAGGAGGAGGACATCGGGAACGCGATCGCGGCGAAGATCCGCAACGTGCTGCTGGCCTACTACCGGCCGTTTGCCTGCCATCCCAGTATCAAGATCAAGCTTCATTGCACGACGCTGTACAACTCGATCTACTGGTTCGACGACGACATGCTGGTTAACACCCACGCCTACGGCGTGCCCGCTCATTTCGCCCCGGTCTTGCACCTCCGGCATCTCAACTCCGGCACGCTGTTCGAGACTTAGGCACGCAGCTTCGACTGGGTATGGGACCAGACCCGAAGGACTTGGAGCGGACGGGAGGCCTGACAGCCATGGCCGAGCGAATCGACTACCTCGACGACCCGGCCGCACCAGAAGCCAAAAGCGTCGTGCCGTCGGCGAACGTGATCGTGGTCAATGACCGCGGCGAGATCCTGATGATCTGCCGCACCGACAACTGCAACTGGGGCGTCCCCGGCGGTGGCATGGACCTTGGCGAGTCGATCACGAACACGGCCATACGTGAGACGCGGGAAGAGACCGGGATCACCTGCGAGATCACCGGCCTGGTCGGGATCTACACCAACCCGCGGCACGTGATCCGCTACACGAGCAACGACGAGGTGCGGCAGGAGTTCTCGATCGTCTTCACCGCCAGACCAGTCAGCGGAAGGCTGCGTGCGAGCAACGAATCATCCGAAGCGCAGTGGGTCTCCCCCGCCACCGTGCCGAGCTTGCGGATGCACCCGTCGATGCGCCAGCGCATCCAACACTTCCTCGATAAACGTTTCCGAGCCATACCTCGGCTGAACTGCCAGCAGTTCCTCGACACGGCGCGCTGCCGTCAGGATCTCGGAGGCCGCTCGCTCTACGAATCGGGTCACCGCGTGATCGGGACCGTAGCGGCCGCGGATCTCCACAAGCCGGTCGGCAGGCCGCACGTAGTCGCCGTCAGGCCCCGTCGTCATGTCGCAGTAGAGCAATGCATCGGCCAGCAGCAGATCCGCGGGCGCGAATTCCGACGCCAGCTCGGGGCCAAGACCGCGCACGTCAGCCTCGATCTGAGCGTACGAATGATACGCCACCAGACTCGTGACCTGCTCCTTGACGCCTATACGCTGAAGGTAACGCGCGCCGTCCAGCGGGTGGAAGCCCGTTTCCGCCAACTCGGGTGAATACCCGACGTCATGCAGCCAGGCGGCGGCCATCAGGTGGTCAGACAGCGCGAGTTGCTTCGCGACCCACCGTGCGCGCCGGGCCACCGACCGCACATGCCGCCAACGGTGGGGCAAAGGCACGGCGAGCATCGTCTCAGCGAGCTTCTCGGCGTCATCAACGTTCACCACAACTCTGACCGTACCCGGCTTGAACAGCCTCCCAGCCCTGCCTCCCGGCCATCAGGACCCGCCGAGCGCGCACGCTGTGCCGGCGGACACAAATCAGCGCGAATTGTCACGATCAAGCGAATAACGGCCACGCGGTTGCAACTATCGCTGTGTTTTCAGCCAGCGCTGCATCGCCAGAGAGCGCAGCATCGAGGTGGGATGAAGCTGACCGAGGCTCGTTACAGTTGCTTCTAGGACATCGAATCGCAGGGCGCGAAGTTCGTTGGCTTCCCATTTGTCGCTGGCCATGGAATGCCATGATTCACGGATTGCATGGGCCGTCATCGGAGGCTGGAGCAGCATAACCAGGCCAAGGTTGAGCACGTCAGTCTGCATCACCGTAGCCAGCGGCAGAATGTTATGGGCTGATATTTCTCCGCCGAACTCTTCATTGAAGCCACGTCGCGCGGCTGAAGTGAACGGATCTTCCGCAAGCCCAATGTCCTTTTCGTTGAGCTGCTCCTCGAAGCTCACTGACCAATGCAGAGGTGAGTAGCTCATTTCCCGGCTACGCTGAGCCGCGATTACCTGGTTGTCGGAGGTCAGGATGATCGCGTGGACGACAGCGATGCCCGGCAGCAACGTGTCGCCGAATGGCAGCGGTGTGATCCACCTGCCGTCGGGAAACTTGCTCGCATAGGCCGGATCGCGCTCTACAGCAGCGTGGAACTTGTTGGCGCTGGTCCAGGTAGTCGGGGCCAGCCTGACAGCCAGAGCATCGCTCTGGCGCGTCAAGGCGGTGAACCGGTACTTCGTCTCCAGATCGGGGCCGACCGGAAAGGTCAGCCGCTCTAGTTGCGCCGCGATGGTCGCCTCGATCGGCGGACCTTCGTGCACAGTGACATGGACCGGAATGTCCAGCGACTCGCTGGCTTCGAGTGCGTCGGATGTCACTAGCCACCTGGCATCTGTCATCGCAAGCTGGATGAGTTCGTTGGATACGCCAGTACGGCTCCGGCTCCTCGCGATGCGGGCCCAACGAAGCAGCAGCATGCGGAACGCCTGCTCGTGGCCTGGATCAGCCGTCTCATTCAGCTGCAGCTCTAGTGTGCTAAGGGCCGCTCGCATAGCTTCGGCCGGTAGGTCTTCGCCTAGCAACTGATCGATCATCGCGTAGTCGTCCATACAGTCATCCTCCCCACCGCTCGCCAGGCCGGACGATCCAGATAGGACGAGTCGCTGGCCAAGCAGCGAGATCACCCCCAAACTGGCCAAGGCCAGAGTTGGAATGCTCAGCGCGGCATATGGTACCTTGCCTATGTGCAAGTCTACGCACATTGGCTCGACCCCGAGTATCTCGCCGCGCTCAACCAAAACGCTGCCATGCTTGAGCGCAGTCTCAAGATGCACGCGCTCCTTGGCGACACTGTAATTCTCAGTGATGTTCAATTGATTGACAGTCCCCTTGTCAATCTGCTCTTCGCTAGAGACGATTTTCGGCAGTTTCTAAGAGATTTTCCGATTTCCTGCAGCTCGTTGCCCAGCCAACTCGGGGTAATGACCGCTACTCGATCGTAGCCAGAAGTCTTGAACGAGCAACAAGAGCAGGGTGGGTATCGTCAGGCGTGAAGGTCCCCGGCCTTGTCTCGGAACTCGCACGTACAATCCTCGAAAAGGGAGATGTGGACCCCGAGTTCTGGCAATCGCGGGCTGGGAGACGCCTGCTTGGGGATGCAGGCGGATACGCTCGCAATATCCGCGGGATATTGAATGGCCTAGATCATTTCGCGAATGGAGATGCGCACGTCATAGTCAGATCCCCGCCCGATGCCCCAGTGGAGACATTCTACGATGTTCTAAGCGAATTCCGTGATCGGAATGACCTAGAGCCGCTACGCCGCCAGCAGATCGAGAGCACCATGCAATGGATTCACTCCAATATCGAGCACAGCGAGTGGGCCTTCCGATCTGCGGTGATAACTCACATGGGCGGTGCACCGCAGACCACCAAACAGCAAACGATCTGGAACACTGTGATCCAGGCCTACAATTGCGCTGTCGAGTCCACCATCGACCCTCAGGCGGGATCCACGGGAATGCTACCGCACTCTCCCCCCATAGGAGTTTACAGGCATACGCCATATAACGGCCTCTTGGTGATTGATAAACAGCCAGGCAAGCCTTTCCAAGCGGTTTCTTCGCTCCGGAGCCACATTAGAGCTGTCAGCTGGGATCCACTGGAAATGAATTGGACCAGATTGAGAGACATTGCGACTGCAACGTCTGATGAGCGGGCAGCACTTCAGAATACGCCAGCTGGAGCGGAAGGCACTGAAGTTCTGGAAAACCTGATCACAGGTATCACAAGTAACATAAAATGGCAACCAAGCAAAGTCTCCGGGCTCTCAGCAGGGTTCGTTACAGTGGCCACCGCGGGAGGCGGTGCGGCACTAGCAGTATTGCTTGGCGGCGATCCCACTGCTGCGTTCGGGCTGGGTCTGCAGGAGCTGCCGCGGGCATTGGGGGGACAGCTGCAATTCAAGGATTCTTTACACGGTCAAGGCGCTGGCGAATAGTCAATACACTTCGACATGGCTTTGGCGCTATCTTGAAACAAAGTTGAGTGCTGCCAGGACGCCGGTCGCAACGGTCGCGCTGTGATCCTTTGCAGGCCGGCCTCAGTGACCGCCAGCCCGTCGAGTCCCCGGTGTCCCCGGATGCGGTGAGAACTTTCCTTACGGCTTCAAGGGCGCGCGCCGCGCGCCGCGCCCCTGGACGGATGCCGATTACGCCGCAGATTGCGGCCCACACGGGCGGGGGACCGCCGGACGGCCCTTCAGGCGAAACGGGCGCGATGCGCTCGCCGGGATACTCACCGCTGACGTGCTGGCCGCTTCCGCCTTTGCACCTGCGGCACACGGCGGGCGGCCGCGCGAGCCCACCCCGCGCACCGCCCCGTCACCGCTGGCCACCTCACCGCCCGTCGATCCAGCAACAGACGAACGGGCCATCCTCCCGGCACATCAGCATGAAGCCTCGGAAGATCACCCTCAAGGACGCGCCAACGGCGCCTCGCTTGCCAATGCCGCGTAGTTAAGGTTCGGCGGTCCGGGTCAAGGAAGGTCGCGGTGTTCGACGTGTCGCCGGCAGAGATAACAAGACCTCTGGTAGGCCGGCGGCAATCCGTCACGATTGTCTCCCTCACCAGAGGTCCCGTTGAGTATTCAGTCTGCCACGACGACTATCCGTCATGAGGTCACTGTTGCCGGCGGCGTCTTCGCCCCTGGTCATCTGGGCGAGCTGACCCGTACCTGCCGTTCGAACTGGTCGACGATCTGCTGGCCGAGACCCGGGCGGTGCAGCGGCGGCTGCGGGATCTGCCTTCACGCGCCGGTGTCTATTTCGTGCTGGCCCTCGGCTTGTTCCCGCAGCTGGGCTACCTGCGGGTGTGGGGCAAGCTGACTGCCCGGCTGGCCGGCCTGAGCCTCGGCATCCGTCGGAGAAGGCGCTGCGTGATCTGCGCCGCCGGATGGGCCCGGCGCCGCTGAAGGCGCTATTCGAGATCGTGGCCGGTCCGCTGGGCCAGCCATGCACGCCGGGCGTGCGGTTCGGCGGGCTGCGCACCGTCGCGTTCGACGGCCTGAACTCGCTGAAGATTCCCGACACCGGCCGCAACCGGTCATGGGCGGGCAAGATCCGCCACCGGCTGGGCATGGCCGGCTACCCGGCTCTGCGGCTGATGACGCTAGCGGAGACCGGTACCCGCGGGCTGCTCGGCGCGACGCTCGGCTCACGGGCCGACCGGGATGAGACCGGCCGGCCCGGCGGTTGCTGCCGCTGCTGGGCCCGGGCATGCTGGTCCTGCTGGACCGGACCTTCGACGGCAACATCCTCGCCCCGCACCGGACCGGCGCGGAGCTCCGGGGCGACTCCCAGTCAACCGGGACCGCGCGGCCGATGCGTCTCGCCGACGGCTCATACCTGTCCCGCCGAGAAGGCGCGGACGGCGATCGACGCGAACAGCACGGCGCGACCGTGGGCCGGCACCCGTTTCGCGGCTGCTAACGGCTGGAGACCACGACCACCCTGGCCGCAACCCGACAGGGCCCTGGTGGGGCTCTACCCCAGCGATGGGAACTCGAATCCGCGACCACGCGCTCCGCCACTACCACATCAACGGGCGTGTCCGCGCCGCGTGACCGGCAGTCATCGAACAGGAGATGTGGGCCCAGCCGACCCTCTACCAGCCCCACGGCATTCCTGGTCGAGCCGCTTCGATACGCTACACTGGTACCGATCCCGACCGCTCCAGTTTCACCACCGCCCTCGAAACCGCGACCACGGCGTCTGCCAACCCGGCCCAGGTCAAATGCGCCACCTCCCGCTACCCCAACCACGGCGACGAACGGCCCCACATTGTCACGGTCATCACCGACATCAGCGTCACCGTGCGCACGTGCGCGTGGACCTGGCGCCGCGACGCGATACAGGCCAGCGGGCGGCGGTCCTCACCGCCGCACATCCACCGGCCCGAAACCACCAACCGACGGCAGCTGATCACCGCCATCATCCCCGCCCGCGACCAGCTCACTGCCGCGGCCAGACCCTTGACCGTGATCTTCCTTGGATCAGATCGCGCCTATCGAGAGGATGGGTACGACAAGTCGCCTGACGACGGCCTGGCCTATCCGTTTGCGCTTGTATTCACCGAGGCACTCCTGCGCTTTTGCACATCGTAAGGAAGTCTGCAATAGTCACTGACAAGCTAGCGCTAACATCGGCCAAGATTCGATCGATTATCGGACCAACTCCGAGCGAGCCCGGCTTGAATGCCTCAAGCGCTCGGTAACTCTCCGTGACGGCGTCAGGAGTCGCTATCACAATCCAGAGCGCAATCCTGCAATCCTCCCGATTCTGCTCGGGATGTTCACGTTGAAAAACGCCAGCATGCATTTCTACCCAAGGAATGCCGACGGTATCAATACCCAATAGCTTGAGTTATAACTGCCGCCGAACTCGTTATTAGGCACTCCGGCGCGCGATCCTCCAATGGGGTTAACCCTATTAGAATATGCAGGATTTCAATATGGCCGAAACGTTGTCGAATAGCCCAGCGCGTACCGCCGAGAAGGCTTCATCTTGCAGCAGTGCAATGCTCCGCCTCTGCGCATAGCCACGGAATAGTAACCCGCGAGGTCTCGCGAATGCGTGCACCTCGCTTCGATACTCGGACAGATCAACCTTCGCTGATATAGTTGATTGACCCCACCACGACAGCTCTGAAGCGAAATCCTCCATCAAGGGCCTTCTTCTCGGATCGTGCATGGTAGCACGTTCAA
Organism: uncultured Actinomycetota bacterium; assembly: GCA_963720595.1. Lineage (GTDB taxonomy): Bacteria > Actinomycetota > Actinomycetes > Streptosporangiales > Streptosporangiaceae > Chersky-822. Next base: position 307,895 of record CAVRFY010000005.1, read on the forward strand.
TAAGGCCTTCCAGCCTGGCCGCACGGCCGTCCTGACAGTAACTGCAGGCGGAAGGCGCTATTATCCTGGCGCAGCTCACCTGGCGGAAATCGGCTAGCGGTCGCCACCGCCCACAACGTCTTGGCCAGTGAATATACATCTGCTGGCCCGCTCTGCACCTCGCCAGAGTACTCAATCATTTCGGGCGCCAGAAAGTTTGCCGGCCCTAGCCTCTTCGCCAGTGCGAGTCAGGCCTCGCTTGTCTGGAAAGTCAGCAATCCCGAAGTCGCCAATTGCGAAAAGGTCATTGTACCAATACAAGTTCGGCGGCTTCACGTCGCGATGATAGATTCCTTGTCCTGCCAACTCGGCCAGAGTTGCACCGTATTCCCTAATTGCGCGCACAACTTCTTCTATATTGGGCTCTGGCCCAACATAGTTCGTCAGGGGTGTAGCCAACTCCATTGCGAACCACGGTCGCTCAAGGAATCCTCCTTCGGCACCATGAGGCACATTTGACTCGATGAGAGGCACTATTCCTGACCGCTCACCAAGAGTTCGGTAAAGCTTTATTTCATCGAGAAATCTCCCGCGGTAATTCTTCTTCCAAAGAACCTTGAGCGCAGAGGTTCGTCCATCAGCAGATTGGGATTCCCAAACCTCACCGCTTCCGCCAGCACCAAGCAATCGGATCAAGGTCCACTGACCAACGTGCTGACCTCGTAGGATGAATACGCACAACCTTGACTCTAGCTGGTACGCAGACCCACCGCCTGAGCGCCTAGTACTGCAGCCGCAGCCTGTGATGGTGCCCGGCGTGGCGGCGTGACATGAATGCGGCCACCGCGTAGATCTGCGAGGTGTGAATGGACTCCCAGAGCAGGCGGTGGCCGCGCCGCCCAATGTTGCCGCGTCGGCCAGGTCGTTGGCGAAAGACGGCATCGTTGACCTTCGAGAACACCACGTAGGACCAGTGGCCCGGTTGCCCGTCGTACCGCAGTAGGGCATGCGACTCCTGGTGGGCAAGGGCGGTCATAATGGCCGGAAGCGCGGCTTTGAAGCCGCTGCAGACGGCCTGTTCCGATGTCGGCTGAACGGGCGTGACCGGGATCGGCGAACCTGTCACCACGCGTGCGGAGTCGCGTGATGGTAATACGGCGTGGCTCACGATCGTGAGCCAAATCCGAGTAACGATCCGAGCGCAAAAACTCCGCTTGGCCTCACGCAGCGGATGTCGCCCTGCGCCGAAGCTCCTTGAACAGGGTAGTACCCAACAAGAAATCTGGATCGAGGCATCCCAGCCAAGCCCTGCATGCCGTCTCAGAGTCTCTAAATCCCCTGCGATCGCCACTGAAAGATTAGGAAACGCCAGGCTCAAATAAATGTTGAGGCACCCGGCCAGGTCGTGCCCGTTCATACAGAAGCGTGCGTCTTGGCGCAAAGCCTCTCGAGAAGCGTCGAACATTGCCTGGAGTTTCTCACTACGAATTCTCTGAATCTCGAGCAGAGCTAGCCGCCGAGACGGAAGCGCGCATTACGGGCAACGATGTCGAGCCTCAGCACCCCGTTGATCAGCTTAACCCTCTTCACAAATCTTCGTCGATAGCTTTGGCGGCTCCGGCAAGTGATGCAAGACCCACCGAATAGCGCACAGATCAGCTAGAGTGTCTGATATTGCGATAATCACCAATTCGGGGTCTACATCACTGGTTCTCAATACCACGCGCAGATACTTCCCAGAGAATGAGCGGATGAAGGCAGTAAGACTCTAGACAGGAATAGTCGGTGACATGCCCGGCACGAGCGGCTAGTCCTCACCCTCGACGATGTACGGCGGCTCCGTGTGGTGACCCCGATACCGTGGCCGGTGCGGTGGATGAACTGCTCGCCGTATCCCGCCGCCGTAATCACCTTCCTCGGCCTCCCGGTCAACGTCTTGGCACGTCACGCCCGGCCGTACCGTTTCCACCGCCGCCTGTTGCGCCCGTCGCACGACTTCATGCACCTCGCGTACCTCGGCCGGGGCTGGCCGACCGAGACCGTGCGGGTGGTATCTGAGCCGTAGCCGAACATCGAGTCCGCCGAAGTCGAGTACGACGGCGTCCCCCGGCTCGATCACTCGATCTCCGGCTTCGTGGTGGGGATTGGCGCCGTTCGCCGATCCCACGACGGTGAATTCGACCTGCTCGTGCCCGTGCTGGCGGGGCGGCCTGGCCAGGTCCGCCGCGACGTCGGTCTCCCGGCCAGCGAAGCGTACGCCGACAATGTCGCCGTAGACCGCGTCGCCCGCGGCCCGGCCGCCGCGAGCCGCGTCAGCTCGCTCGCATCCTTCAGCGCGCGGACCATCGGGAGGCACTCGGTCAGCGCCAGGTAGCGCGAGCCTGGCAACGCTCGCTGGAGGCCAAGCAGGTGCAAAGCCCAAGCCGAGTCCCAACGCCGAACTGCCCATCTGGGCGCAGCAACACCCTCGGCCGCCTCGTAAGGGTCGTTGCCATCGGCCCAATCCACGATCGAGACGCTAGCCGCACCCTCTGCCGCTTCAGCGTCCGGCTGATTGAGCGCGGGAACGAGCAGCACCGGCTCCTGGCCCGCAGACAGCACCAGGATGGTGAGCCGCTCCGTGATCGCCGTGGGCCGGTACCCGGTAAGCCATACCAGGTCCGGGGCCAGGAAGCGACGATGGCGGCGATCGCCGGCCAGTCCCTTGTCTTGTGCCTGCTGCACCACTCGCGCCATCCGGGCCGCGTAATCGCCGCTGGTGAACGCTGGCGGCGTCGGATTATCGGTCGATCTGATGGGGCACCCCCGTCGCAGAGCCGTCCGTTCTATCGGACCAATACCCCGGAACTCGACCCGGCCTACAGGCCAGCCGCCTGCCGCCCTAGCCTTGAACGGCGGCAGCGCGTCTGGTCAGCTAGGTGGCTATCAAGCACACGTTCGGACCTCTCGATCAGATCATGCTAAAGCTCGTCGTCAGGCTGACGGTGCGAGCTTCCCGCGCTGCTGTCTGCGCCGCGAGCATGATCTCAAGCACATGCCGCGCACGGTCAGCGCCGGTCACTGGCGCGAGGCCGTCGGTGATGCAGTCCGCGAGGTGATCGACCAGGACGGCGCGGGAGTAGCGGGCAGCTCGGTCCTCGCGGGCCAGCGCGTCCACGGGGGCAGGTGATATCCAGCCGGACATTCCAGCGGCGGCGTCCAGCCGGAAGAGCTCGATCGGCCCGGAGCCGTCGCGAGCCCCGCCTGGCCGGTTCACGATCAGGGTCCCGTCGGTGCCGAACAGCTCAAGTTCCGGAGTCCGGCTGGCCTGCACATTGAAGGTCGCATCGATGACGGCGAACATGGCGTCGCCGAAGTCAAGGAGCAGCAGGGTGTTGTCGTCCTCGGTGACATCGATGGTCAGGCCGTCGAATGGCCCGCCGCGCGCTCGCCGGACGGGCGCGGTGAGCCCCGACATCGCCGCTACCCGCCGCGCCGGTCCGAGCAACGCGGTGATCCGGTCGATCCCGTACACACCCATGTCAAGCAGCGGCCCGGCGCCCTTCTGGTAGAACCAGGTCGGGTCGGCTGGCCAGGCCATCGCGGCAGGTCCGGAGTGTGAGGATTGCAGCCGGGCGAAGGCTACCTTCCCTACCGCGCCGTCGCTCACCAGCTGCCGGGCATCAGCCCACTCGGTTGCCAGCATGTCGGCGGGCGCGCAGAGCACGACCAGCCCGCGATCTTCCGCCAGCGCGCAGATGTCGTTTGCTTCCGCAAGTGTGGACGCGAGCGGCTTCTCGGTCACCAGGTGCTTGCCGGCTGCCAGCGCCTTCATGTTGGTCTCATAGTGCGCGTCGATGGGGGTCAGGTTGAGCACCGCGTCGATTTCGGCGTGAGCCAGCATCTCGTCGAGGGTGTCGAAGACGGCCGGAATCTGCCAGTCCTGAGCGACGGCCTCCGCCCTGGAGCGCGTTCTGCTGGTGATGGCGGCGACCTCGACTCGGTCGCGCATACGCCCGAGGCCGGGGAGGAAGCCGGCCTCAACCGTCGCGATCATGCCCGCACCCACGATGCCCAGCCTGATCTTGCCAGCTGGCCCCTGCCGATGTGCTGCTGTCATCTTCCGGCCATCCTCCGTTTGGAAGCCCCACGGGTACGCGTCGCATAAGTATTTACGTCGATTAATCTATCGTTTAAGGTTGACTCTGTATACAGTGTATCTATACGGTGCAGACATCTCATGATCGGTATTTGGCCATGTAAGGGGTAATTATGGGGCGATCACGCACGAACCGGCGGTCCCGGTTCGGGTTCTGGCCGTGGCCGGACTGACTGTGCTGGCGCTGGCCGGCTGCAGCAACGCAGGGTCATCTGGGCCATCCTCCAGCGGCACCACCTTGACCGTAAATAACAACGAGGGTGAGCCGCTCACCGACAACTTCAACCCGCTCGACCCCACCAGCACGCTGAACGTGTACGGCTCCTTCTCGATGATCTACGAGCCGCTGGTTCAGTACGACCCGCAGCGTCCAGGCGTGACCTACCCATGGCTTGCGACGTCGTCGGCCTGGTCGAACGGCGACAAGACGCTGACCTTCAACCTCCGCAAGAACGTCACCTGGTCCGACGGCAAGCCGTTCACCAGTGCCGACGTGGTCTACACCTTCGATCTGCTGAAGAAGGTCAGCGCGGTCAACGTGTACGGCATCCAGTTCGCGAACGTCGTGGCGAACGGTCAGTACCAGGTGACGATGACCTTCGCGCAGCCCGCCTTCGCGAACTTTTACTACATCGCGGAAGTGACTCCGATGCTGCCGCAGCACATTTGGAGCAAGGTCAGCAATCCGGCCACGTATACCGACACGAACCCCGTCGGAACTGGACCGTACCTGCTGGCGCACTTCACGCCACAGAACTTCCTGCTGAACAAGAACCCGCATTACTGGCAGCCTGGCTTGCCCAAGATCACCACCTTGGACTACGTCGCGGGTACCGCGACCTCGCTCGCGACGATGGTGAACAACGACACCCTGGACTGGTCCAGCGGCGGTGCGCCTGGCGCTCAGAAGTGGGTCAAGCAGAGCCCCTTCAACCACTACTGGTTCCCAGGCGGCGGCGTGGTCTCGCTGGAACCCAACCTCGCCCGGTGGCCGCTCAGCGATGTCTCCGTGCGGAAGGCGATCAGCCTGGCCATCAACCGCCCGCTCGTGGGCACCCGCGGCGAGTTCGGCTACGAGACTCCGGTCACTTCGACCACCGGCATGCTACCCAGCCAGCAGAATTACGTGGCCGCGCAGTACGCCTCCGACAAGCTGGTTTACGACCCCGCGGCAGCCAAGGCGGTACTGACCAAGGCCGGCTACTCCCTCGGCTCTAATGGCATCTTCCAGAAGGGCGGCAAGCAGCTCGCGATCACGATCGAGGACCCGTCCGGGTTCGTGGACTACATCACGGACTGCCAGCTGATCGACAGTGAGCTGAAGCAGATCGGCATCGCGGTGACTTGCGACGGCGTGTCGACCAACGCATGGGGCAGTGACCTCGCCAGCGGCAACTTCGAGTCCACGATCCGGTGGAGCGACTACGGCAACGGTGACCCGTACTACCTCTACAACGGGTGGCTCAACTCCACCCTGGCACCTAAGGGCGGCCAGGCCTCCGACGACTTCGAGCGGTGGAACTCCTCAGTCAGCCAGACTGCGCTGAACACCTATATCAGCACCACGTCGACTGCGGCCCGATCGCAGGCGCTGGCCACCCTCGAGGGCATCCTGGTCAATCAGGTCCCGGTGATCCCGCTCTTCGATGCGGCTGACTGGGGCACCTATCTGACCAAGAACGCCGTGGGCTGGCCGTCGCCGCAGAACCCCTACGCCGACGACTCCCCGGGTGCCAGCTACGCCGAGGTCGTCGCGCTGCACCTTCGGCCCGTGCACTGAGATGACGAGCGCACACGGTTCCGGCGGAGGAGCTGCACTTTCCTTCGCCGGAACCGGCCAGTTGAGAGCGGGCGTCGCCCGCACTACCATCACTCCGCCGCTGGGCGCGCCGCTCGTGGGCTTCGCCGACCGCGATGACTCGACCGGATGTCATGACGAGCTGACTGCTACGGCCCTGGTCCTGGAGAGCGGGCAGCTCAGGATCGCGATCGTGGCGTGCGACCTGCTCTATATCCGCGGAGCAGCGGAGATGAAACAGGCGATCAGCGAGGCGACCGGCATACCGGCCGAGCGAGTGCTGCTGACCGCCAGTCATACCCACTACGGCCCGGCGCTGGACGGTGCGCAGGAGTCGGCCGCGGCGCTAGTCCCCGCCGCGAAGCGGTCGCTCGTCACGGCATACCGGCAGAACCTGATCTACAGCCTGGCCGGCGTAGTGGCGGCCGCCTGTCAGCGGCTCACTGATGCGTCGATCGGCTGGGCCGAAGGCAGCGCCGTCATCGGAATCAACCGCCGGGAACGACTGCCGGACGGGTCGATCATCCTGGGTAACAATCCCGGCGGGCCGTGCGACCGGCGGGTCCACGTCACCCGGATCGACCGGTCCGACGGCCGCCCGCTCGCGGTACTGCTCAACACCGCCTGCCATGGCGTCTCGCTCGGCAGCGAGTGCACCGAGATCAGTGCCGATTTCCCCGGTTTCGCCCGTGAGCTGATCGAGCGCGAGACGGGTGCAGCATGCATGTTCCTGCAGGGTGCCGCGGGCAATATCAACCCGACGCTGATGGGCTGGGACTGGACGTACGCGCGGCGGCTCGGGCTGACCCTGGGCGCCGAGGGCGCCCGGCTGTTCTGGACAGCCAAGCCGGAACGGGGCCAAGGCCTGGCGTTCGCCGGGCAGACCGAGATGCTTCCGGCACTGATGCCCAGCACGCTCGCCGAGGCCAAGGCGCAGGTCGCGGAGCTTCAGGCCGAGCTACAGGGATCGGACGAAGGGCAGTCGCTGGGCCGCACCTGGGCGCAGTGGCGGCTCACTCGCGCCACGCGGGCAGCCGAGGCACTCGCCGGGTCGGGTGCGCTGCCGCCGGTGGCGGCCGAAATGGCAGCGGTGCGACTTGGTGGGGGACTGGCGATGATCACCTCGCCCGGCGAGGTATTCACCGAGCTGGGCCAGGCCATTGTCGCCCAGTCGCCTTTCCCCGGCACGATCTTCAGCGGTTACACGAATGAGGCGATCGGATACGTTCCGACGCCCGCCGCGTACTCCGAGGGCGGCTATGAGGTCACGCACAGCTGCTTCGTCGGTTCGGAGTCCGCGGCACTGCTCGAGCGCCGCTCGATGCAACTGCTTGCCTCGGTGACCCATGCTTAGGCGCGAACCGGAAGGTGACGATCGTGACGTCGACTGAACAGGCACGGGCCGGCTCGGGTTCGCTTCCGGTGGTGCTGGGGGGCGTGTCCCGGCCCGCGATCGCTGCCGCGCCATGGCCGCGCCCGGCCGGCCGGGAAATGGAGTTGCTTGGCCAGGTTGTCAACAGCGGAATCTGGGGATTCGACGGGCCGCTAGAGGCCGAGTTCGAGCGGAGCTTCGCTGCCTACCAGAATGCCGAGTTCGGCCTGAACGTGGCGAACGGCACCGTGGCGCTCCAGCTTGCTCTCGAGGCGCTCGACATCGGGGCGCGCGACGAGGTGATCGTTCCCGGCGTGACCTGGCAGGCGACTGCCGCGGCGGCGCTGGACATCAACGCCGTGCCGGTCCTGGCCGACATCGAGCCTGGGACCTACTGCGTCGATCCCGACGAGGTGGAGCGGCTGATCACGCCCAGGACGCGTGCCATCATCGTGGTGCACCTCTACGGCAGCCTCGCCGACATGGACCGGATCTGCGAGATAGGCGCCCGGCATCAGATCCCGGTCATCGAGGACTGCGCGCACGCACACGGCTCCCGCTGGCGAGATCGCGGCACAGGATCGTGGGGCACGCTGGGCTGCTTCAGCTTCCAGCTTTTCAAGACGCTCACCGCGGGTGAGGGCGGATTCGTTACGACGAATGACCCAGCACTCCGGGAGGCCATCTACAGCCTGCGCAACTGCGGCCGGCGCCGAGCCGGGTCGCTGGACGAGAACTGGCGCCCGATCCAGAGCGGGAACTACCGCATGACCGAGTTCCAGGCCGCCGTTCTGCTCGCGCAGTTGGATGTGTTCGACGAGCAGGCTGAGCAGCGCAACCGGAACGCCATCCGCCTGGAGGCCAGCCTGGCCGAGCTGCCTGGCGTCGCGCCGATGGACGCCCCGCCCCAGCGCACCCGCATCTCGCCGTACGAGTTCGCGTTCAAGTTCTGCCCGGACGAGTGGGACGGCGTGTCCGCCCAGGCGTTCCGCGCCGCGCTTGCGGCAGAGCTCGGCATCGAGGTGGACCGGATCAACGAGCCGCTGAACGCGGCGCCGCTGTACCAGCCGCACACCAAGCGCCGGTACCAGCTCAGCGACGGGTACTGGGACGCGGTCAATCCCGCGCGCTTCGACCTGCCCGTCGCCAGGAGCGCCTACCGGGACGGCGTGACCCTGCCGCACAAGGTGCTGCTGGACGACGAGGCCGCTCCGGCGATCGCCGACGCGATCGCTCGCCTTCACCAGCACAGGCAGCCGCTGGCGCACTGGACCAGCACCGGCTCGTGAAGTACTACGCTCGCCGCCTGGGCTTCTACCTCCTGGCCGCCTGGGCGGCGATCACCATCAACTTCCTGCTGCCCCGGCTGATGCCGGGAAACCCGGTGGAAGTCCTGCTCGCCAGGCTGAAGGGACACGTGAGCCCGCAGGCGACCAGGGCGCTGATGATCCAGTTCGGCCTGACTCGCCAGACCGGCCTGGTGCCCGAGTACTTCACCTACCTGAGCCAGCTGGCCCACGGTCAGCTCGGCACCTCGATCACGTACTTTCCCACGCCTGTTTCCAGCGTGGTCGCCGAGGCGCTGCCGTGGACCGTCATCCTGATCGGACTAGCTACGGTGATCAGCTTCGTTCTCGGCACCGGGCTCGGCATCATCATCGGCTGGAAACGAGGCTCGCGCCTGGATCTCCTGCTTCCGGTGTCGACGTTCTTCTCGGCTATTCCTTACTTCTGGCTGGCGCTGCTCGCGGTGCTGGTGTTCGGTTACGTACTGAAATGGTTCCCGACTTCCGGCGGATACGGCCTGACGAACACGATCGGCTTCAACGTGCCGTTCGCTCAGAGCGCGATCAGTCACGCAGTCCTGCCAGCACTGACGATCGTCGTGGCCTCGATCGCCGGCTGGCTGCTGAGCATGCGGAACATGATGGTCACGGTGCTCGGCGAGGATTACGTGGCGCTTGCAGAGGCAAAAGGGCTGCCGAGCAGGCGGGTCATGCTCACCTACGGCGCGCGCAACGCGATCCTGCCGAACGTCGCCAACTTCGCGCTCTCGCTCGGCTTCGTGGTGAGCGGCGCGATCCTTACCGAGGCAGTGTTCTCCTACCCGGGCATCGGCTATCTGCTTTTCGAGGCGGTAAGCAACGAGGACTTCCCGCTCGCGCAAGCGATCTTCCTGGTGATAACGATTACCGTGCTGCTAGCCAATCTGGTTGCTGACATCCTTTATGGCCTGCTGGATCCGCGGGCCAGGCAGGGCGATCGCTGATGACTGCCGTATTCCAGCCCGCCGAGATGGACGCCGTCGCGTCCCCCGACAGCTCAGGGAGGGCCGCCGGAGCGGCCGCCAGGCTGTGGCTGAACGCGCGCGGCATGCTGACGCCGAGCGTGATCACCGGGCTGGTCATTCTCGGGGTATTCATGCTCCTGACAATCATCGGCCCTTATATCGCGCCCTATGATCCATCGGCAACGACGGCGGCGATACTCCAGGGGCCATCGCTGCACCACCTGCTCGGAACGACCCAGACGGGTCAGGACGTGCTGTCCGAGCTGCTGGCCGGGACCAGGACCTCCATGGTGGTCGCTTTCCTCGCTGGAGGGGTGGCGACGGCGCTAGCCGTATTGGTCGGGACCGCGAGCGGCCTGATCGGCGGAGTGGCTGATGAGGTCCTGTCCGTTCTCACCAACGTATTCCTGGTCATCCCGGCGCTGCCCCTGGCGATCGTGCTGGCAGGCTACCTGCCCAACGGCGGCGAAATCGCGCTGGTGCTAGTGATCAGCGCGACCGGCTGGTCCTGGGGTGCCCGCGTGATCAGGGTGCAGGCCCTGTCCCTGCGCAACCGGGACTACATCCTGGCGGCGCGGGCCAGCGGCGAGTCCACGCTCCGCCTGATCCTGGTGGAGACGGTGCCTGACCTGCTCCCGGTGATCGCCATCCAATTCCTGTCCCTCGTGCTGTTCGCGATCCTGACCGAGGCTGGCCTGGCTTTCCTCGGGCTGGGCGGGACCGGCGGGTGGAGCTGGGGGAACATGCTGTACTGGGCGAGCGAAGACACGGCCTGGTCGCAGGGAGCGTGGTGGTGGTTCCTGCCGCCTGGCCTGTGTATCGCCCTGGTTGGCACCAGCCTCGCGCTGATCAACTTCGGGGCCGACGAGGTACTGAACCCGAGGCTGCGGTCCGCGCGGATCGCTCGGACGCACAGCAGGCAGAGCACAGGCGGGCGGAGCACAGCTGCAGATGCGGCTGTGACGGGTGTCCTGGCGCGGGAGCGGGCTCCAGGGGCACCGGCCAGGCCGGGCGATCACCCCGTTCTGCTTGAGGTCCGCGACCTCAGCGTGGCCTATCAGACGATGGATACACCGGTCCGAGCGGTGCGGAACGTCAGCTTCGACCTGCGCAGGGGCGAGGTGCTCGGGATCGCGGGAGAGTCCGGGTGCGGCAAGACCACGCTCGCGTACGCGATCTGCCAGATTCAGCGTCCGCCCGCAGTGATCGAAAGCGGCAGCCTGCTGTTTCACGGGAGCGGCGACGAACCGCCCTTTGATCTGCTCACGATGAGCCCCAAGGAGCGGAGCAGCTTCCGCTGGGAAGAGATGGCGGTGGTCTTCCAGTCGGCGATGAACTCGCTGAACCCCGTGATCGACATCCAGACCCAGCTCACCGACTCGCTCGCCTCGCATCGGCCATCGTGGACGAAGGCCGAGCGGATCGCCAGGGCCGGTGAAGTGCTGGACATGGTCGGAATCGCCAGGAGTCGCCTGCGCAGCTATCCGCATGAGCTGTCTGGCGGCATGCGGCAGCGGGTCGCGATCGCGATGGCGCTGGCACTGGAACCGCAGGTCGTGATCATGGACGAGCCGACTACGGCACTCGACGTCGTCGTGCAGCGCGAGATCATGGAGCAGCTCGCCGATCTCCGGCAGGCGCTGAACTTCTCGGCCATCTTCATCACCCACGACCTGTCGCTGCTGATCGAGTTCGCCGACCGGATCGCTGTTATGTACGCCGGCGGCATCGTGGAACTCGGCCCATCGGAGGACCTCTATGGCCGACCGGGGCATCCTTACACGCTGGGTCTGGGCACATGCTTCCCGAATGTCACCGGACCGCTGAGAACGGTGAACGGGATCCCCGGCTCACCGCCCGATATGCGGAAGCTACCACCCGGATGCCCGTTCGAACCGCGTTGTGATTTCCGGATGCCTGAGTGCGGGACGCAGCTGCCCCCGCTGGCACTAGGTCGGCCGCCGTCGCACAGCGAGACCCTAGTGGCCTGTTTCCTGCATGACCCGAAGCTGAGCGCCTCCCTGCCCGCCGCGCTGACCGATGCGGAGGCTGACCATGCCTGAGTCCCCAGTGCTCGAAGCCAGCGAGCTGACGAAGGTCTACCGCATGCCGCGCAAGGGATCGAACTCCTTGCGGCAGCAGACAATGAAGGCGGTCGACAACGTCTCGCTTCAGTTGTTCGCGGGGACCACTGCCGCGCTGGTCGGGCAATCAGGCTCGGGCAAGTCCACCCTCGTCCGATTGCTCTCCCGGCTGGAAACGCCGACCAGCGGCGAGATCCGGATCGACGGCGAGGTGACCGATGTCCGGCGCGGCCGCAGCTATCGTCAGTACACCGAGCAAGTGCAGATCGTGCTGCAGGATCCTTACGCATCGCTCAACCCAGGCTTCCGGGTTGGCCGGAGCGTGCGTCGGCCGCTTGAGATTCACAAGATCCAGGGCACCCGCGCGGAGCGCGATGCCGCGGTCGAAAGGCTGCTGGAACAGGTCAAGCTAACCCCGCCTGAGCAGTTCGTCAGCAAGTTCCCGCATGAGCTCTCCGGCGGCCAGCGCCAGCGTGTGGCCATCGCACGATCGCTCGCCGTCAGCCCGCGGGTGCTGCTGGCCGATGAGCCAGTCTCCATGCTCGACGTCTCGGTCAAGGTCGAGATCCTCCGGGTGCTGAACGAGTGCCGGGAGAGCATGGGCCTGGCGTTGCTCTATGTCACTCACGACATCGCCTCGGCGCGCTGGTGCGCAGACACGATCTCGGTCATGTATGCCGGGCAGATCGTGGAGAGCGGTCCGAGCGACGAAGTCACCCAGCGCGCCAAGCACCCGTACACCCAGTTGCTGATCCGATCGACGCCTGACCCGGCCGCTAGCCATGCGGATGGGGCCAGCCACGGGGACAGCCGAGGCGTGGAACGCGGCCCGGACCGGGAGGGATGCAGGTTCCGGAGCAACTGCCCGTCCGCCATGGCTCGTTGTGCGACCGCCGAGCCGCCAGTCGTGCAGTTGTCGGAAGACCAGTGGGTGCGCTGCTGGCTGTACGAGTCAGGGCCTCATCCCGCCGACGACCGCAGCGCGGCTGCGCGCGGCTCGGGCGGCGCGGTCTGATGATCGCGCAGTAGCGGACACGCGGTGCTCGAGTACTTGAGCGTGAGCCTGCCCTGAACGTATGCCCAGGAGCACCTGCAGCCGGCCTGGCACATGCTCGGCAGTGACGACGCGCACCGGGGCGCCAGTGCGGCCTATGTTCTCAGCGCGCTCGCGGAACGGCTGCCCGTGCAGTTCCAGGGCGTCGCCATTGGTCCTGACCGGCTGCAGCATCCCGTCGCGCATTGCCAGATACTCCATCGACCATCAGGTTACCCGGGCGGCCAGGTACGGCCAGGGGCATTGATCACTCTGTAAAGGTCACTTGACATCGACGATGAGTAAAGCTACCTTTACATCATGCGGAACCGGGTTCGGGAACAGCGAACACAGCGGGGGCTGTCCCAGGCAGAGGTGGCTGCGGCGCTGGGCGTCTCGCGCCAGACGGTGATCTCCATCGAGAGCGGACGCTACCTGCCGTCGCTGCCGCTGGCTTTCCGGATCGCCCGGCTCTTTAACTTGACCGTCGACAAGATGTTCGACCCAGCCGACGAGGAGGCAGGGAGATGATGACGTTCATCCGTCCGCGGTTGCGGGTGCCCGTGCGGGATGCCGTGCTTGGCAGCGCGTTCGCCCTCGCCTGGGTTGTCCGCGGCGGACCGCTGTGGTGGGTGTCGATCCAAGTCGCCATAGTCACCGCCGTCCGCGTGGGCACCGTCTATAGGCGTGGCGGCCAGGACAGCGACGAGGGCGCGCTGGTCGGCTCTCGCGCTGATGAGCGGCAGAAACTCCTCAGCGTGCGGTCGCGGGCCCTGGCCGGAACCGTCGCCTTGATCGCTGCGTTCGCCGGCTTGACGATCGCGATCGCGGTCGGAGCTAGCTGGTGGTGGCCGTTCGTGGTCATGCTCGCCGTCACCGGCTTTGCCTATCTCTTCGGCTTCTCGACCTACAGCGCCGCAGAAGAGGATCCGGCCGACGAGCCGAACGGCGCGCACGAGGTGCGGGTCTCCGGCTAGCCGGTGATCTGGCCTAGCCCAGCGGAGTGCCGGCGCCGTCAATGCGGCCGATCAAGAGCTTGAGCTGGGTGATCTCCTCGGCGAGCGCGGCCTGGCCGGCCTTCGTGATCGCGACCCAGGTGCGGGCGCGCTTGCCTGCGTAGCCCTTCTCGAGGGTGACGAGCCCGGCGTCTTCGAGCACGCCGAGGTGCTGGGAGAGGTTGCCTGCGCTCAGTTCCAGGTTGGTGCGCAGGTAGCCGAACTCCACCCGCCGTGCCTCGTGGGCGATGGCCAGGATGCCGAGCCGCACCCGCTGGTGGACGATGTCGTTGAGCCCGTTGGCGGGATGACCCGCGCCGTCGCCGGCCGGAATGCCGGTCATGGCGCGGGTGACCGAGGAGGCCGCTGAGCCAGGGCGAAGCCGATGCCGCCGAGCAGCAGCATGGTGCCGTGAATCTCCAGCGGGAGGTAGCTCAGGAGGGAGGCCGGGTTGGTGACCCGGATGTAGCCGACTGGCGCCAGCACGACCGCCAGGTAGCCCAGGGTCAGCAGCAGCAGGGCGCGGTGCCGTTCCGCCCAGGCCAGCACCAGCAGCGCGAGCCCGATGGCAGCCCCCGGGGTGGCTAGCCGGTGCGCAACGCCCCCCAGCCCGTTCAGATTCAGGCCAACGGCCGAGGGATTGCGCGCCTCCCAGAGCGCCGCACCGGTGAGCACCACCGCGATGATGATCCCGGCGATGGCGTACGGCCGCACCCGTGTCTCGATCCCCCGGGCCCGGGACCGGCGGATGTAGAAGGCCGCGATCGCCACGTAGGCCAGCACCAGGGCGATCGGCCAGTACACGAACTCCGCGTTGGAGTAGACGGTGCAAATTCTGCCCGGCACTCCCGGCGAACCCGACACAGCGACGCAGGTCAGGTGGTGGCCGCCGTACCGGTGCAGGGGGATGGAGGAGAAGGTCACCGCCGCGAGCACCAGGAGCGGGAACCACGTTGCGCGCTGTGCCTTGCGTACCCGCTGCGTGAGTTCGCGCGTGCTGGACAGCATCAGGCGCGGATCGTCTCCGGCGGGGTCGGCCGCATCGGTCGTCATGACCAATAGGTTAGCATTACAAACTGATCCGTGCTAGTAACCAGAGAACTTCGGCTAACCACTCCCGGTCAGCTTCGGCTAGACACACTCGGTCACTGGTCGATGTGATCGAGCAGATCGCTGACGCGCCGGGCGATCTCGTCCCTGATCGGCCGGACTGCCGTCAGGTCGAGACCGGCGGGGTCAGGCAGTTCCCAGTCGAGGTAGCGCTTGCCGGGGTAGACGGGGCAGGCGTCCCCGCAGCCCATGGTGATCACGATGTCCGCCGCCTGCACTCGATCGGTCGTCAGCCGCTTGGGAAACTCACGGGAGATGTCCAGGCCGATCTCGGCCATGGCCTGGACAACGGCCGGGTTGAGCTCCGCGGCGGGCTGTGATCCCGCCGAGGCGACGCTTACCCGGCCGTCGGCCTGATGGTCGAGCAGGGCGGCGGCCATCTGAGACCGGCCGGCGTTGTGGGTGCAGACGAACAGCACCTCGGGGATGTGAGCCATCGGGAGCCTCCTTGGCGGCTAGCAGCAGGAGGCCGAGGAGGCGGCCTCCGCGCCAGGTGAGGGCTGGCCGCCGCAGCACTGCGCGGAACCTGAGGCGCCGGTCGAGGCATTGAGCGCAGCTTCTGCTCGGTCCCAGCTCTCGCCGCCCTCAGGTCCCCAGAAGGTCGGGCTGTCCTCCTTGACGGCGTAGATCTCCCACCGCTCGCCGTTCGGGGCGCCAGACACCCAGAACTTGTCCTGCTTGGCGTAGCAGCAGGTGGCATCGCGTTCGTCGATCGAGGCGAGGCCCGCTTCGGCCAGCCTGGTCTGCTCGGCGTCCACCGTGTCGGTGTCGGCGACTTCGACGCCGAGGTGGTTGAGGCTGCCGCCCTCGCCGGGGTTCTCCATCAGGATCAGCTTAAGCGGCGGCTCGGCGATCGCGAAGTTCGCGTAGCCGGGCTTGAGCTTGGCCGGTGCCGTGCCGAAGAGCTTGCTGTAGAAGGCAACGGACTCGGTCAGGTTGTCGACGTTGATCGCGAGCTGGACACGCGACATGGGTGGCCTCCTGAGGTTAGATATAGACTGCTGTCTATGCCTTGAGCCGAGCTTGCCACAGGACATAGACATCTGTCAATATAGATGTATGTCTAATTCGCTGGCTCTGCTGACCCCAGCCGACTCCGCGGCCTGCTGCTCTCCGCTGTCGGCGCAGCCGATGACGATAGCGGAAGCCGAGCAGGTAGCGCCGCTGATGAAGGCACTGGCGGACCCGGTCAGGCTCCGGCTGATGTCGCTGGTCGCCTCGCACGAGGGCGGCGAGGCATGCGTGTGCGATCTGAACGACGCGTTCAACCTGTCCCAGCCCACGATCAGTCATCACCTGAAGGTGCTGCGCGAGGCCGGGCTGGTAGACCGGGAAAAGCGCGGGGTGTGGGTGTACTACCGGATCCGGCCGCAGGCCCTGGCCGCCATCGGCGCCCTGATCGGCTGCGCTCCGCTGTAGCGCCAGCCGAGTGGTTGCCGTTGGCCAGCCTCAAAAGGATCAGCGGCAGGCGACCTCGATGGTGCCGAGCCGGTCGAAGCGCGCGACGATCACGTCGCCCGGGGCCACGGGAACCGCCTCGGTCAGGGCACCGGACAGCACAACCTGCCCGGCCAGCAGCCCTCGCCCGCGCCGCGCGAGCGCGCGAACCAGCCAGGCCACCGATGCGGCCGGGTGGCCAAGCACGGCTGCGCCCGCGGCGGTGGCGACAAGCTCGCCGTTCTTCTCCAGGACGACCCCGGTCAGCCGTAGGTCGATCCCGGTCGGGTCGGTGGCCTGGCCGCCGAGCACGAAGCCGGCGCCTGACGCGTTGTCCGCGATCACGTCGGGCAGGGTGAACGAGTACCCGGCGAACCGCGAGTCGAGCACGTCGATCGCCGGGTGGACGGCGGCCGTGGCGGCCAGCACGCCGGATGCCGTGACATGCGGGCCGGCCAGGTCTTCGCGCAGCACGAACGCGATCTCGGGCTCGCACCTGGGCTGGATGAAGCGCTCGCAGCGCAGCGGCTGGCCAACGTCGACCGCCATGTCGCCGGTCAGCCAGCCGTAGAGCGGCTCGCCGACTTTCATCTGCCGCTGCTTGGCGACGCTGGTCAAGCCGAGCTTGGCACCGACGGTCATGGTGCCGAAGTACCGCATCCGATCCGCGACCAGCGCATCTTGCACCTGGTAGGCCGTCTCGACGTCGAACGGGCCCGCGGTCGTCGTCAGGGCCTCGATCCCGGTGCGTGCCGCCGCCGCGTCGATCAGCCGGGCGGCCAGCTCACCAGCGTCGGGCATCAGGGTGCTCCAACCTGGCGGTCAGCCTTGAGCGCCGCCAGTTCAAGCGCGACGTCGATGATCATGTCCTCTTGCCCGCCCACGGCCTTACGCCTGCCGAGCTCGAGCAGGATCTCGGCCTGGGGAACGCCGTAGCGCTTCGCCGCCCGCTCGGAGTGCAGCATGAACGAGCCGTAGACACCGGCCAGGCCGAGGGTCAAGGCGGCGCGATCCACGATCTGCGGCCTGTGCAGCGCGGGCCTGACGATCTCCTCGGCGACATCCATCAGGGCAAGTGCCTCGATGCCCGTCTCGATGCCCATCTTCTGGCACACCGTCACCAGCGTCTCGGTCGGGCAGTTTCCCGCCCCTGCCCCGGCTCCGGCGGTGCAGCCGTCGATGTGCGTCGCCCCGGCCTCGAGCGCGGCCAGCGAAATCGCCACCGACAGCGACAGATTCTCGTGCGCGTGCATGCCGACGCCGATGTCCAGGCCCTGAACCAGCGCGGTGATCCGCGCACTGGCCTGCGGCACGGTCAGCGCGCCCGCCGAGTCCACGCAGTACACGACGTCGGCGCCGAAGTCCTGCATCAGCCGCGCCTGGCCGAGCAACTCCTCAGGCTCCAGCATGTGGCTCATCATCAGGAAGCCGACGGCCTCCATGCCGAGGCGCTTGGCCAAGCCGATGTGCTGCTCGGCGATGTCTGCCTCAGTGCAGTGCGTGGCCACCCGGGCGACGCTGGCTCCGGCGTCGTGGATGGCCTTGAGGTCCTCCGCGGTGCCAATTCCGGGCAGCAGCAGGCACGCGATCCTGGCCCGCTTCGCCGCCAGCACGGCGGCGTCGATCAGCATCATCTCGTCGGTGCCGGAGAAGCCGTAGTTGAACGACGAGCCGCCGATGCCGTCGCCATGCGAGACCTCGATCACTGGCACGCCGGCCGCATCGAGGCCCGCGACGATGTCGGTGACCTGCTGCCTGGTGTACTGGTGCGCGACCGCGTGCGAGCCGTCGCGGAGCGTGGAGTCGGTGAGCCTGAACGGGGGAGTCATGCGGCATCCCCCCTGGCTGCTGCGGCCAGGTGCCCGGCCTTGGCTTCGCCCACCCGGACCGCCGCGGCGGTCATGATGTCCAGGTTGCCGGCGTAGCGCGGCAGGTAATCGCCCGCGCCCTCGACCTCGAGCAGCACGACAACACGATGCGGGACCACGCCGCCGGGGGTGGCGAACGGCCCCGCCTCGATCACCGGCCGGTTTTTCAGCCGGTAACCGGGCACGTAGCGCGCGACGTCGGCCACCATCTGCTCGACCGAGGCCAGCACGGCGTCGTGGTCACTGCCCTCGGGCAGCGCGCAGAACACCGTGTTGCGCATCAGGATCGGCGGGTCAGCGGGGTTGAGCACGATGATCGCCTTTCCGACTCGCGCCCCGCCGATCTCCTCGAGCGCCCTGGCCGTCGTCCTGGTGAACTCGTCGATGTTCTGGCGCGTGCCTGGCCCTGCCGAGCGCGAGGCCACGGTCGACACCATCTCCGCGTAAGGCACGGTCGCGGCGCGGCTCACCGCGGCCACGATCGGCACCGTGGCCTGGCCGCCGCAGGTGATCATGTTCACGTTCGGCGCGGCCAGGTGCTCGCCGAGATTGACCGTCGGGACGACCTTCGGGCCGCAGGCCGCCGGCGTCAGGTCGATGGCGGCGATACCCAGATCGGCCAGCACGCCAGCGTTGCGCACATGCACGTACGCACTGGTCGCGTCGAATATCAGGTCGATCTCCGCCGCGTGGTCGCGCACCCAGTCGATGCCGGTGTGCGGTGCGGAGACGCCAAGCGCGCTCGCCCGGCGCAGCCCGTCGCTGTCCGCGTCGATGCCGACCAGGGCCACCAGGCGGAGCATCTCCGAGCGCCGTAGCTTGATCATCAGGTCCGTGCCGATGTTGCCCGATCCGATGATCGCGCACCGCACCGTCATTCGCGCCTCCTCGCTAGCCGATCCTCAGGCCGACGGGCCCGAGTCGGTCGATCTCCGCCCGGTACCGCTGGCCAGGCGCGATATCGACCGCCGCGTGCAGTGCGCCGGTCATGACGAACTGCCCGGCGCGCAGCGACTCGCCGAGCCCGGCCAGCGTCCGCACCAGCCACGCGGTCGCGTGCAGCGGGCTGCCGAGCGCCGCCGCGCCGGCACCGGTCGCGATCACCTCGCCGTCCCTGGTGAACACCATCCCGGCGAGCCGCAGGTCGATGCCGTCGAGCGGGACGACGGCCGAGCCAAGCACGATTGCGCCGCTGCTCGCCAGGTCGGCGATCGTGTCGGCCAGCTTGATCCGCCAGCCGGCGATCCGGCTGTCCACGATCTCGATCGCGGCCGCGGCCCCGGCCACGGCCCTGGCCACGTCGAGCGCGGTGCAGTCGGGGCCGGCCAGGTCCGCGCTGAGCACCAGCGCGATCTCGGCCTCGACCCGCGGGTGGATGAAGGCACTCGCCGCCACCTCCGCTCCGTCGGCGTGCACGTGTGAGGTCAGCACCGGCGCGAAGTCGGGCGAGTCGACCCCCAGCATCCGCTGCATCGGACCGCTGGTCAGGCCGAGCTTGTAACCGACCACTCGGTCGCCGTCGGCCAGCAGCCTGGCCACCAAGTCGCGCTGCACGCGGTAGGCGTCCGTCATCGACATGTCGAGATAGGTGTCGGTGAGCGGCTCGATCGGCACACCCGAGCGCCGGGCGGCATGGAGCGCGGCGCCGAGCTCGGCAACGGCTGGATCGGACATCACGGGTCAAGAAGGTACCTGATCTCGCCTGTACCTACATCAAGGTCACCGGCATGGCTTACTTATCACGCCGCCCGCGGGCTAGCTCGGCCTGAAATAGGGATTTCACCTGATCCGCCGGCCGGGGCCTTAGCACCAGCATGTGTGGTGCGGGACAAGAAGTGGCCCGCACCGAGGGAGGCCGATCATGCATCCGGAAGTCCTGCGGGCGGTAAGTTCGGCTCGCATCCAAGACCGGCTCGCCGCCGCCGAGCGTTCGCGTCGGGTCAGGCAGGCGCGGCCCGCTGCGCGGCACACCGTCGGCAGCCCGGCCCGGCCCGGGCTGCTCGAGCGCGCCTGGCGCCGTCGCCGCCCGGCTCCTGTCCCGCGGCATGCCCGGCTCGTGCCCAGCCCGCGCCAGGCCGCCGAGCCGTCCCCGGCTGTGGCCCAGACCACGGCCGCGGCCCAGACCACGGCCGCGGCCCAGACCACGGCCGCGGCCCAGACGACGGCCGAGCGCAGCCATGCTGGTCACCGAGCCGCCTGAGCCGGTGAGGGGGAAAGATGCCATGCTGGAAGGCATGCGCGCGCGGCAGGTCAGCCCCATCTTCGTGGGCCGGGCAGAGCAGCTCGCCCAGCTCGGGGAGTTGCTGAGCGAGGTCAGCCGGGGTGGCCCGGCCGCGGCACTGATCGGCGGCGAGGCGGGCGTCGGCAAATCCCGGCTCGTCAGCGAGCTCGCCGAGCGGGTCGGGGTCGAGGGGACGATGGTGCTGGCCGGCGGCTGCCCGGAAGTCGGCGCGGACGGACTGCCATTCGCGCCGTTTACCGCGGTGCTCAGGCAGCTGGTCAGGGAGCTCGGCGCGGTGGCAACCCTGGATCTGCTGCCCGGGCCGGCCGTGGTGGAGCTCGGCCGCCTGCTGCCGGAACTGGCCGACGTGGGCCAGGCCGCGGGCGGCTACCCGGGCGAGGCGCGGGCCAGGCTGTTCGAGCAGATGCTCGCCCTGCTGGAACGCCTGGCCGACACGCGCCCGGTCGTCCTGATCATCGAGGACCTGCACTGGGCCGACCGGTCCACCCGCGAGCTGCTCGGCTTTCTGGTCAGCAACCAGCGAGTGCTGCCCAGGGTGGCGATCATCGCTACCTACCGGTCCGACGAGCTGCACCGCACCCATCCGCTCCGCTCGCTGCTGGCCGAGCTCGGACGGATCAGCTGGGTGCTGCGCATGGAGCTGCCCAGGCTGACCAGACACGAGACGGCCGAGCAGGTCGCGGGCATACTCGGCCGACAGCCCGGACCAGCGATTATGGACGCGGTGTACCGGCGCAGTGAGGGCAATCCGCTGTTCAGCGAGGAACTGCTCGGCTGCGACGGCGCGCTGCCCGAGTCACTGCGCGACCTCGTGCTCGCCAGCGCCCAGCAGCTTCCGGCCGACGCGCAGGAGCTGCTCAGGGTGGCGAGCGTGAGTGGCGAGCACATTTCGCCCGCGCTGCTGGCCTCGGTCAGCGGCCTGGCGGACGATCAGCTCTTCCACGCGCTCCGCCCGGCGGTGGCAGCGAACGTGATCGTCAGCGACGCGGCAGGTTACGCGTTCCGGCACGAGCTGATCCGCGAGGCGCTCTACGACGACCTGCTGCCAGGCGAGCACGGCAGACTGCATGCCCGGTTCGCCGGGTCGATCGCCGCGGATCCAGCACTGGTACCGCCCGGACGCGCGGCCATCTCGCTCGCGCATCACTGGTACCTGGCCCACGATCTGCCGCACGCCCTGGTCAGTGCGTGGCAGGCTGCGGCGGAGGCCGGCCGGGTGCTCGCGCACGCCGAGCAGTTCGCCATGCTCACCCGGGTGCTCGAGCTCTGGGACAAAGTGCCGCAGGCGGCCGAGCTGATCGAGGCTGATCACGTGCATGTACTCGAATTGGCGGTCGGGCTCGCGCACATCATGGGCGCCGACGAACGCGGACTGGGTTTCGTGACCGCCGCCTTGCGCGAGATCGACCCGCAGGCCGAGCCTGCCAGGGCCGCCCTGCTGCTCGAGCGGCGCGGCACGCTGCGGTGCCACAAGGACAGCCAGGGCGCGATCGAGGACCTGCATGAGGCGCTGCGGCTGGTTGCTGGTCCCGGCCGGGAGGCGGAACGGGCGAAAGTGCTCGCCAGCCTCGCCAAGAATCTCGCCAGGGGAGCGGTGACCGCGCAGGCGCGCGCGGCCGCCGAAGAGGCGCTCGCACTTGCCCGCCAGACCGGTGATCTCGCCACCCAGTCGAGCGCGCTGCTGACGCTCGCGATGCGCGGCGGCGGTGCGTGCTCGAGCGGCGAGGACGCCAGCTTCGGGCTGATCGGGCAGGCCCGGGCGGCCGCCGAGCAGGCCGGCGATTATCACATGCTGCTGCTGACGACGACCAACGAGTCGCACCTGCTGGAGGGCACCGGCGCGCATCAACGGGCGGCCGATGTGGCTCGCGGCGGCGTGGCGGCGGCGCAGATCTACGGGCTCGCCCGCACCGCGGGCACGTTCCTTTCCATCAACCTGGCCGAGCCGCTGACCTCGCTCGGCCGGTGGGACGAGGCCGCCGAGGTGATCGAGCACGCACTCGATCTCGCCCCTGCCGCCAGGACCCGCGCGTCGTTGCAGCACCTAGCGGGCACGATCGCGATCGCCCGCGGAGACCTGGCCGGCGCCAGGGAGTATGCGGAGATCGCCGCCGACCTGCTGGCCGGCATCGCGTATGAGGACCAGTTCCACCTGCCGGGCGCGCGCCTGGAGATCGAACTCTGCTACGCGGAAGGCAGGCCCGGTGACGCGCTGGCCGCCGCGGAGAACGCGCTCAGCACCTTTGACCTGCAACCCAGCCCGCGCTACTCCTGGCCATTGCTGGTCACCGCGGCCCGGGTGTGCGCGGACACAGCCGGGCTGCCGAAGGTCGCCGGCGGCGCGGCGCTCGCCGCACGGGCCGCCAGCCTGCTCGGCGACCTGCGCGCCGAGGCGGCCAAGCTGAACGTGCACGGCCCGCTGCAGCGTGCGCACCAGCTAACCTTCGGCGTCGAGGCGCTGCGCGCTGCAGCGGCCGGCCTGGCGGATGCCGCGAGCCCGGATCCGGCCGAGCCGCCGGCGTCGCAGGTGTGGCGGCGGGCGGCCGCGGGATGGGACGCCGTCGGCGAGCCGTACCCCGCGAGCATCGCACTGTACCGGGCCGCCGAGGCGGCGCTGGCCGGCCGGGAAGACCGGGCCGCTGCCGCCCGCGACCTGCGTCGCGCGGCTGAGATCGCGACGAGTACCGCGGCAGCACCGCTACTCAGGCAGGTCAGCCTGCTGGCCAGGCACGCCAGGATCCCGCTCTCCCTGCCAGTCGGCGGGCCTGCCGGAGGCGATCCGGGCAAGCGGGGCCAGCAATCAGCGCGGGCGAGTGCGGGTCACCTGGACGTGCCTGCCCTCACCCCGCGCGAGCTTGACGTACTGCGCCTGGTCGCGGCCGGGCGCAGCAACTCCGGCATCGCCGATGACCTGTTCATCTCGGCCAAGACCGTCAGCGTGCACGTCTCCAATATCCTGGCCAAGCTCGGCGCGGCCAACCGCGCGGAGGCCGCGGCGACCGCTCACAGGATGCGCCTGCTCGACGCCGGCTAGGGGAGCCACCAGGTCTGGTTCTTGGCGTTGGCGCACTTGGTCGCGATGACCGGGGTGCCGGCGTTCAGGCTGGAGTTCGGGTCGGTCAGGCACTTGCCATCCGCGACGTTCCGCAGCTCAAACCGCCCGGTGACCGACCAGCGCTGGATCTTCTGCGAAGCGCACCGGCGGAGCACAATGCCGGGGCTGGCCGCGCTCGTCGAGGAGATTGTGGCGCAGACCGAGCCGGACCGCAGTTGGCCGCCGCTGATGATCCATTGCTGGGTGACCGAGCCAGGTCCGCAGTTGGCGAGGACAACCTTGGCGCCCACGGCCGACCTGGCCTGGGCCAGGCACTCGCCGAGTTCCGCGCTGGTCACCGTCCCTGAGTGCAGGTCCGTCACCGCGGTCTGGGCCGGGTCGATCTGCTTGGTATAGACGTCCTGGTCGTACGAGGACCACGGAGCGAAGCTGGTGCCCCGCCCGGAGGCGAGGTAGGCGGTCTTCGCATTGCAGACCGGGTCGAACGCGCACGAGTCGCTGGTACCCGACGCGGCCACGCTGTTGAGCTGCCACAACCCGCGGTCGTAGGACGTGGTTCCGGTCGGGCACTTGACTGGCTGGCCCTGGACGAAGTCGCCGTGCCCGACCACGGCGCCGTTCTCATCGCACGTGTACAGCTTCGGGTCGCCGGTGCTCTCGGCGACGCAGATCGCGGCGGCGGTGACCAGGTCGCCGGCGAAATATCCGTTGTTCGCCCAGCCGGCCCGCGTGGCAAAGCGCACGCAGGTGCCGGACGCCGTCGCCGCCTGGGCGGCAGTCCGCGGCGCAATTCCCGGACCCTTGGTGATCAGCACGGGCAGGTGCGCCGTGGAGCCCGCCTGCCCAGGACGGGCCGCGCCCGCGCTCACCGGGCCGGTGCCCGACGCGTAGGCGGGGACCGCTACTGCGACGCCAATCGCGGCCACCGCAACAGCGATCTTGACCAGCCAGGACAATCGCGTGCGAAATACAGGGAGTCGGCTCATTTAGCCAAGGATATCGGCTATGCCCGCTCGATTCTGACCTGGTCGTCCGGCCCGATGTCGATGGACGTGGCCAGCACCTCGGCCTTGATCCAGTCCTCGGTAGACAAGCAAGTCCGCGTCCGGCGACGGGCAGCGACAGCGCGATCCGGTCGGACAGACCGAGGCCGGCCTCCTTGCGCATGGTGTTGACCTGGTGAATCAGCTCGTAGACGCGGCCCTCGCGGAGCAGCTCGTCATCGAGGGTGGTGTCCAGCGCGACCGTCACGCCGTCGTCCGAGGTGACCGCCCAGCCTGCCTTCTCCAGCCGCTCGACGATGACCTCGCCGGGCTCGAGCACGAAGCCCATCACCTCGAACCGCCCGCCGTCGAGCTCGCGGAACTCGCCGGCGTCGAGCGCCTTCTTCACCAGCGGCATGCTGCGCGCCCAGCCGCGGCGCGAGCGACGCGGAAGTTTGGCTTGACCCGGAGGCCCGCGGTCTCGATCCGCTCCAAGCTGACCTGCTTGACCCGCAGCTCGTCGGCGATCTCGCCGAGGTGGCCCTCGATCCCGTCGGCGCCCTCGACGACGAGCGTCCGCAGCGGCTGGCGGTTCTTGAGCTTGGACGTTCGCCCTGGCCCTGCGGCCGAGGTCGACGACCTTGCGCACCGCTGCGACGCTGGCGACCAACTCGTCGTCGATCGTTCCAGCCTGCGGCCAGCCGGCCAGGAAGATCGACTCCGGCGCGTCAGGGCAGACCGCCACGACGAGCGACTGCCACAGGTGCTCGGCGAGGAACGGGGTGATCGGCGAGATCACCCTGACCGACTGGACCAGGCAGGTCCACAGCGTCCGCAGCGCGGCCTCGTCGCTGTTCCAGAACCGGCGCCTGGAGCGCCTGATGTACCAGTTCGACAGGTCGTCCAGGTAGGACTCGAAGGCGCGCAGCACGTTGACGGTCAGGTACTGCTCGTATCCGCGGGTGGCGTCCTCGATCAGCCGCGCGGTCCTGGCCAGCAGCCAGCGGTCGAGCGGCTGCATGCCGGGCCACGGATCGGTGCCTGGATCATGCCTCGCGGTCGCGCTCCAGGTCGGCGATGTCCGGGCGTGAAGTCCGAGGTGTTCGCATAGCTGGCCAGGAACGAGACGCTGTTCCAGAGCGTGAGCAGCTTGCGCTGGATCTCCTTGCCCGGCCCGAACCCGAACAGCAGGTTCTGGTTCGGCGGCTGCGCGCTGTACTGCCAGCGCATCACGTCGGCGCCCATCCTGCGCGAACGCCTCTTCCGCGCTGATCGCGTTGCCCCACGAGCCGTGCATCTCCCGGCCGCGCTCGTCCAGCATCTTCTCGTAGCCGAGCACCTTGCGGTACGGAGCCGGCCGGTCAGCGTGACCGACATGAAGAGCTGGGAGTAGAACCACAGCCTGATCTGCTCGCGCATCTCCGAGACCCAGTCGGCCGGGAACCACTCCTGCCAGTAGGCGTGGTCAGGCAGGTCGGCCGTGGTCAGGCCCTTCGCCGCGCCGGTGGCGTAGCCCTCGGCGATGTACTTGTCGTTCTCCCAGCCCAGCGTGGAGAACGGCACGATCCCGGCGTCCAGCCAGACGTCGCCGACCTCGGCGATCCGCTGCACCTCGCGGTCGCACTCCTCGCACCTGATCCGCACCGCGTCGATCCACGGCCTGCGCAGTTCCTTCAAGCCTCGAGTCAGCGGCGTCGGTCGCCCGCGCGGCGAGTTCGGCACGCGAGCCGATCACGTTCAGGTGCCCGCAGGAGCACGGGTAGAACGGCAGCGGCAGGCCGTAGTAGCGGCGCCTGGAGATGTTCCAGTCCGACATGTTGACCAGCCAGTCGTCCATCCGGCTGCCCATGTAGGCGGGCGTCCACTCGACCGTCCGTGTTGGCTGCCCGCATCGGGTCCCTGATCTCGCTCGACCGAGATGAACCAGTCGTCGGAGATACGGAAGATCAGCGGCGTATGGCAGCGCCAGCACTCCGGATAGCGGTGCGTGATGTGCCCGGCGCTTGACTAGCAGCGAGCGCTGCTTCAGGTCGTTGATGATCTCGTCGGCCACCTCGGAGGTGGACAGCGCCGGCCAGCCAGCCGTACTCGGGGTAGAACCGGCCAGACTCGTCGACCGGGCGCGAGCACGGGCAGGTCGTGCGCCTTGCCGAGGTCGAAGTCCTCGGAGCCGCAGCCTGGCGCGATGTGGACGATGCCGGTGCCGTCGTCCATCGACACCTCGTCCCAGCCGACGACCCGGTGCTCCACCGCGCCGCCTGGCGCGAGGTAGTCGAAGGGCCCGCTGTACCGCCAGCCCGACGAGCTCGGAGCCCGGCAGGACCTCGGTGAACTCCTCGCCCTCGCCGCGCTGTACGGCCATCCAGTCGCCGTTTGCAGTCTGGCCGTACTCGGCGTCGGGGCTGAACCGCGGCCGCCACGTTGGCCGGCAGCGTCCACGGGCGTCGTGGTCCAGATGACCAGCGCCTCGCCCGGCCGGTCGAGCAGCGGGAGGCGGACGTACAGCGAGGGGTCGGACCGGTCCACGTAGCTGCCGACCAGTTCGTGCGCGGAGATCGACGTGCCGCACCGCGGGCACCATTCGGTCGGGCGGTGGCCCAGGTACAGCCAGCCGCGCTCGTGCACGACCCGCAGGAACTTCCAGATGTACTCGATGTTGGTGTCGGAGAAGGTGTAGTAGTCCTTGCCCCAGTCCATCCACTGGCCGAGCCTGACCGATCCGGCGATCAGGTCGGTGGCCGACTGCTCGACGACCTCGCGGCACTTGGCCGCGAACGCCTCGAGGCCATACTCCTCGATCTCCCGCTTCGAGTTCAGGCCGAGTTCCTTCTCGACACCGACCTCGATCCACAGGCCCTGGCAGTCAAAGCCGTTCTGGTAGCGCTGGTCGAATCCGCGCATGGCCTTGTACCGCTGGAAGGCGTCCTTCAGCGTCCGGCCCCACGCGGTGTGCACGCCGAGAGTCTTGTTCGCGGTCACCGGCCCGTCGGTGAAGCTGAACTTCGGCCCGCCCGCATTGCGCGCCCGCACCTTGGCGAAAATGTCCTGACGATCCCAGAAGTCGAGGATCGCGCGTTCCAGCGAATCGGCGTCTGGCTTGTCAGACAGGGCAGGGAACATGGGCCGGAGTCTATCGTTTCCGCGAGGCCGAACCGGCCTGTGGCATCGCCAGCCAGGCCTATCCGGCGGTGATCAGTCCGCGCAGGTACGCCGCCTGCCCGGCGTGCTGCAGCGTCATCGTCGAGCACGCTGACGAGCCTGACGCCGAGCGTGACCGGCGGGTCCCAGCGCTCGTCCACGATCCGGTCCAGGTCGGCGTCGCTCAGCGTGGCCACGTAGTCCAGCGAGCACTGGTAGACCGCGTCATGGTAGGCGGTGAGCAGTTCGGCGGCCCTCGGGCGCACGGCGGCGACGTCGTCCGGACCCTGACCGTAGCCATGGGCGGCATCATCGAACGGCAGGTCGAACCGTCCTGGCCCAGCCGGCGGCCGTCCAGGCCTGCTCGACCCCGGCCACGTCGGCGACGTGGTCGTCCTGGACCCTGGTCAGGTGCCAGACCAGCCAGGCGATCGAATTCGCGTCCGGCGCGGGACGGTAGGCGAGCTGGTCGGCCGTCAGTCCGTCGGTCGCCGCATGCACCACCTCGCGGATCCTGCCGAGCGCGTCAGCGAGCAGTTCAGCCGTCGTCATGGGGTACACCTTTCCCCGGGAAGTCGCGTCGCAGTCGCAGCGGAAGTACTGGATCAGATTACTCACCAGGCAGGACGGCAACATGACACCAAGGCGAAGCAGCATTGAGATCAACCCGCTGTTCTCCAGGCCAGGAGAGGCTACCGAGCGGCCGCGGTTCGCGCTTGCCGACGACCCGATGCTGCCGGAAACCGCGTACCAGGTCGTGCACGACGAGGCCATGCTGGACGGCAACGCCAGGCTGAACCTGGCCACGTTCGTAGGCACGTGGATGGACCCGGCCGCGGCGAAGCTGTATGGCGAGGCCTTCGACAAGAACATGATCGACAAGGACGAGTACCCGGCCACGGCGGCGATCGAGGAAAGGTGCTGGAAGATCCTGGCCGGGCTGTGGCACGCGCCCGAGCCGCATGGCGCGGTCGGCACGTCCACGATCGGCTCGTCGGAGGCGTGCATGCTCGGCGGCCTGGCGCTGAAACGCCGGTGGCAGCAGGCCCGCCGCGCGGCGGGCAAGCCGGCCGACCGGCCGAACATCGTCATGAGCTCGGCGGTCCAGGTCTGCTGGGAGAAGTTCGCCAACTACTGGGACGTCGAGGCGCGGCTGGTGCCGATCACCGAGGAGCACAAGGCGCTGAACGGGCACGACCTCGCCGAGTACGCGGACGAGAACACCATCGGCGTCGTCGCGATCATGGGAGTCACCTATACAGGCATGTACGAGCCGGTCCTGCGAGATCGCCGCCGCACTGGACCGGATCCAGGCGGACACGGGGCTGGACATCCCGATCCATATCGACGGGGCGTCAGGTGCCTTCATCGCGCCGTTCCTGCAGCCCGAGCTTGAGTGGGACTTCAGGATCGGGCGGGTGCACTCGATCAGCACCAGCGCGCACAAGTACGGCCTGGTCTACCCGGGGCTCGGCTTCGTGGTCTGGCGGTCAGCCGAATACCTGCCCGACGATCTCGTTTTCAAGGTCAGCTACCTCGGCGGGTCGATGCCCACGTTCGCGCTGAACTTCTCCCGGCCAGGGGCCCAGGTGCTGCTGCAGTACTACAACTTCCTGCGCCTCGGCAGGACCGGGTACCGCGAGGTGCAGCGCGCGTCGCACGACGTGGCCAGCCACCTCGCGGCGCAGATCGGCAAGATGGCGCCATTCGAGTTGTGGGGTGACAGGCCCGATATCCCGGTCTTCGCCTGGCGCCTGAAGCGCGACTACACCGACAAGTGGGACCTGTACGACCTCGGCAACCAGTTGCGGCAGCGCGGCTGGCTCGTTCCCGCCTACCCGATGCCCGATGACCTGTCCGACGTGACCGTGCAGCGGATCGTGGTACGCAACGGCCTGTCGATGGACCTGGCCGACGCGCTGGTCGGCCAGATCACCGAGTCGGTCAAGTACCTCGACGGGCTCGACGGGCCGCTGCCGCACGAGGGCAGGAGGACGGCGAGCTTCCACCACTAGCCGGGCAGCAGCCCGTCGCTGGTCAGCGGCAGCGACCGCAGCCGGCGGCCGGTCGCCTCGAAAATCGCTGCCGCGATCGCGGGGGCGACCGCGATCATCGGGGTCTCGCCCGCGCCCGCCGACGGGAGGTCGGGGCGGTCCAGCAGGATGACCTCCACCGGCGGCACGTCGGCCAGCCGCGGCACTCGGTAGGCCGAGAACGCCGCATTGGTGATCACCCCGTCGGTGAATTTGATCGCCTCGTACATCGCGCCGCCGAGCGCCATCACGGTCGCGCCCTCGATCTGCCTGCGTGACCGTCGCCGGGTTCACGATCGCGCCGCACTCATAGCCGGTTACCAGCCCCGTCACCCGGACCTGGCCGCCCCGCTCGACAGCCACCTGCGCCGCGGTCACCACCCTGCCGTCCTTCTCCAGGCCACACGCGATGCCCACGCCCATGCCGGGAATGGCGTCCCGGTCGGCCTCCCAGCCGATGTGCCCGGCGACGGCCATGAGCACCGCGGCCAGCCGCTCGTCCGCCAGATTCCGCAGCCGGAACTCGACCGGATCGGCTCCCGCGGCGTGCGCGAGTTCGTCGATCATCGACTCCCTGGCAAAGGTGTTGGCCGTCGCAGCCAGCGCCCGGTAGGACGCCTGGGGGAGCGGGCTGTCCGCTGGCTGGTATTCCAGCCGCTGGTCGCTCACCAGGTAAGGAATGGAGATGCCTGCAGCACCTGAGTTGATATTCCGGTGCGTCCAGCCGGACAACTTGCCGTCGGCACCGACACCGGCCACGATGTCGATCACGGCGGCCGGCCGGAGCGTGCCTACCGTGAACTCCTCCGCCCGGCTCCAGGCGACCCGGACCGGGCGGCCCGCCTGCCTGGCGAGGATCGCTGCCTCGGTGGAGATCCCCGCGGCGTGCTTGCCGCCGAAGCCGCCTCCGGTCGCCGGGACGATGATCCGCACGTCGTGCTCGTCCAGCGTCAGCGCCGCCGCTACCTGGGCCCTGACCGGGAACGGCGTCTGGGTGCCAGTCCAGACGGTGAGCCTGCCGCCATCCCATGCCGCCACCGCGGTCCTGGTCTCCAGCGCAGCCGGCGCGATGTAGGCGGTGGTGTAGGTCGCCTCGCACCGGACGTCCGCGCTCTCGAGCGCGGTGGCCGCCGAACCCTGCTGATGCTCGAACGGGCCGCCCCAGCGCCCAGGACCGCCGGGCGTGGGATGCGCGCGCAGGTACTCGACGATGTCGCCGTCCGAGGGCGCCGGCCCGGATTCCCAGGTCGCTCCCGCCGCCAGGTCGGCGACGGCCGCGGCCGCGGTCTGCCGGTCCGGCGCGACCACGCCGGCCAGCCCGTCGGCCTGCACCACGACCAGTTCGTCCCGGCCGGCCAGCGCGCCTGGGTCGAGCGATCGCAACGTGGCCCCGGGCGCCGGCGGCCGAAGCACGACACCGTGCCACATCCCGGGCTGCCCGAGATCGGAAACGAACCGGCGGGCGCCAGTCACCGCCGCCACGGTCCCCGGTGGCAGGTGCGGGTGCCCGGCGAGCCGCCAGCGGGCCGGGTCCGACAGCACCGGCTCCCCGGCCACGACCTCGACCCGCCGCTCACCCGGCCGGACGGGCAGCATGGTCCTGGCGTATGCGGCGGTGGTGCGCAGCACCGCGCCGGCGTCCGGCATCGACCGGCTGCCGTAGGTGCCCATGTCAAAGGGGCACAGATCGGTGTCGCCCATCGCCAGCCGCACCTGCGCAGACGGCACGCCCAGCTCCTCGGCGACCAGCAGGCGGAGCGCGGTCCTGTTGTCCTGGCCGACGTCGACCTTGCCGGTGAAGGCGGTCACCAGCCCGGCCACGCCGACATGCAGCCAGGCGCTGCGAGCCGTGCTCCAGGTGCCTGGTTCGGCGGGCGGTGGATCGAGGACCACGACAAGGCCGTCGCCGAGTACCGCGAACCAGTCCCGGTCCGCAAGGTCGGTCAGGTCCCATGGCCGGGCCGGGCGGAACTGCGGCCCGCCGGGCAGCGGCGGCCCCCACCGGTCGGCATCCGGCGGCACAGCCTGGGACCCGGCCTCCGGGCTCACGGCGACGGCGTCGGGGTCCACGACCAGCGGCGCTGCATCCGACCCCGCTGCCAGCCCGGCGGCCCGATGCACGGCGCGCCGGATTCGCGGGTAGCTGCCACACCGGCAGATCTGCCCTGCCAGCGCCGCATCGATCGCGGCGTCACCCGGCCGCGGGTCGGCGGCCAGCAGCGCGGCGGTCAGTCAGCACCATTCCCGGCGTGCAGTATCCGCACTGCGCCGCGCATTCGTCGGTGAACGCCTGCTGTACCGGGTGCAGCCGCCGCGCCGGGCGAGCTCAGCCCCTCGATCGTGGTGATCGTGCGTCCCGCCACCGATCCGGCCGTCCGCTGGCAGGACTTGACCGGCTCACCGTCCACGAGGACCGTGCACGCGCCGCACGCGCCCTCGCCGCAGCCGAGCTTGGTTCCGGTCATGCCAAGCTCATCACGAAGCACCGACAGCAGCAGCGCCGATTCCGGCACTGCCACGCTGCGCCCGTTAAAGATGCAGGTAATGTGCGGTATTTGAGCGGACCTTGCCCGGTCCTGGCCGTCGTGTCCTGGTGTGCCAGCCACTGTCATGAAGCCATCCTCGCCTACCGGCCGCGATCAGCCTCCCGCGATAGCGCCAACGACGAGCAGCGGCTCGCTCCCGGCCAGCACCGGCGGGGGCAGCGGGAAGTCCGCAGACTCGTGCGAGAGGTCTTCCTTGCAGGCGAAGAATCGCACGAACGCGCGGCGGCGACCGGTTCGCTGGTCCCGCATCGCGCCGCGCAGCACGGGGAATCGCGCCTCGAGCGCGTCCAGGGCTTGGCCCAGCGTCACGGCGGCCTGGCCGTCGGCCGGCAGGTCAAGCTCCACGTCCCCGCTCACGCCCGCCAGCGTCCGCAGATGCGCGGGAAGCTCGACCCTGATCATGACAGCGTCTGGACCTCCACGGAGAGCACCGCGGGCAGGTCCCTGACAATCGCCGACCAAGTGTCACCAGCGTCGGCCGATGCGTAGACCTGGCCTCCGGTCGTACCGAAGTACACGCCGCACTCGTCGAGTGAGTCCACGTCCATGGCATCTCGCAGGACATTGACGTAGCAGTTCTGCTGCGGCAGCCCAGACGTCAGCGGCTCCCACTCGTTCCCGCCCGTCTTGCTGCGGTACACCCGCAGCTTGCCGTCCGGCGGGAAATGCAGCGAGTCGCTGGTGATCGGCACGACGTACACGGTGTCCGGCTCGTTCCCATGCACGGAAATCGGGAATCCGAAGTCGGTCGGCAGGTTACCGCTGACCTCGTGCCAGGTCCCGCCGGCATCGTCGCTGCGCATCACGTCCCAGTGCTTCTGCATGAACAGCACGTCCGGACGGGATGGGTGCATGGCGATCCGGTGCACGCAGTGGCCGATCTCGGCCTCGGGATCAGGCATGAACTCCGATCGCAGGCCCTTGGTGACCGGCCGCCAGGTCTCGCCGGCGTCATCGCTGCGGAACGCGCCGGCCGACGAAATGGCGGCGAACATCCGGCCCTCGTTCACCGGGTCCAACAGGATCGTGTGCAGGCACATGCCGCCCGCGCCCGGCTGCCATTGCGAACCGGTGTCGTGGTTGCGCAGCCCGGACAGCTCCTGCCAGCTCTGGCCGGCGTCGGTCGACCTGAACAGGGCGGCATCCTCGACCCCGGCATAGACCGTGTCAGGATCGTGCAGCGATGGCTCCAGATGCCAGACCCTGGCGAACTCCCACGGATGCGGCGTGCCGTCGTACCACTGGTGGGTGCCGGGAATCCCGTCGTAGCTGAACTCGTTTCCCGCCGACTGCCAGGTCTGGCCGCCGTCGTCCGACAGCTGGATCTGCTGGCCAAACCAGCCTGTCGACTGCGATGCGTAGAGCCTGCCCGGATCTGCCGGTGAGCCCTTGACGTGGTAAATCTCCCAGCCCGCGAAGTGCGGCCCGGCCACGTCCCACTTCTCCCGTTTGCCGTCGGAGGTCAGCACGAAGGCGCCCTTGCGCGTGCCAACCAAGACCCGTATTCCGCTCATCGGGACCTCCCGCGATTGATTTCCGCGAAGCGTCAGCGTCTGGCAGTCGGCCCGCAGCCAGGCAGGCCGACCCCTGTCGACCCTAAACGGTCAGCCGTGGGTTTGTCGTGGCCGGCGCGATCTCAGTGCCCGCCGCTGCCGTTCGCTGGGTAGCCGTACGGATCCACGGCGTAGGGATCTGCTCCCGCGTAACCGGGCTGTGGGGCGGGGACGGTATATCCGGCCGGGTCCGGGTCGTAAGGACCTGGCAGGTACGTGGGCTCCTGGTAACCGGCGGGCAGGCCCGGCAGCTGACCGCCAGGTTCTGGGTACGGACTGCCATGAACAGCCGGCAACGGTGCCGGATACGCCGGGTAGCCGGATTCGGCATGGCCGACGGGCAGTGACCCAGGGAAACCCGGCGAGGCGGGAGCAGGAGCAGGAGCATATCCGCTGGGCAGGTAGCCGGGGTCGGGCAGCGAGTGCGAACCCGACGCGGGCCCGGGACCCGCATAGTCACCGTAGCCGCCAGGCAGCCCGGACTGGCCGGGCCCGTAGCCAGAGGTGTCAGCCGGGGATGCGTAGCTGCTGGTCGCCGGGGCGGCCGGATAGCCGCTGAAGCCCGTCTCGGGCAGCGCTGACGGCGCCGGCCTGGCCTGCTGATAGCCGCTCAGATCAGCGGCCGGCACCTGGTAGCCGGCATCGTGGTAGCCGGGATCGTGATAACCCGGATCGTGGTAGCCGGAGTCGAGCGCGGACGGCTGGTAGCTGCCGCGCGCCACGGTGTCGCCGCTGTAGCTGTCACGACCGTATCCGCCGGAAGCTGGCGCGGCCGGGGGGTAGGCGGCCGGATGCGCACCGCTCGGGCCCTGGTACTGGCTCGGTCCGGCACCTGCCGGGGCCGGGTAGCCTCCCGGGCTCTGGTAGCCGGCCTGCGCAGGTCCGCGAGAGTCGGGGTAGCCGACCGTGGCCGCCGGAGCCGGACGCACGGGAACCGAGTACTCGGTTGTGCTGGCCTCATATCCGCCGACGCTAACGGCGGCCGGCACCTGGTAGCCGCCGGACACCGGGCTGCTCGAGGGGACCGACCGGTACGGATCGGCTGATGGCCTGGTGTAATCGGCGCTGGCCGCGGCGTAGTCCGAGTCTGACCCGGCCGGCCGCGGATAGCTGTGCGGCTGGCTCAAGGCGTCGATGCCGCGAATCGGATCCACCGGCGGCAGGGCAGGATAGGCCTGCTCGCGTGACCGTCCCTGCGCGGCGGACTGGGCGGACCGGTGCGGTGCGTCGTCGGCACCCCGACCACTAGGCTGATCCGGCGACGCCGTCCTGGACCGGCGGTACGAACGGCTGTCATCGGCGATTCGAGGGAACGACGGGCTGGTCAGCGGATCGTCCGGGTCAGGCACCAGCTGCCGCGCGTCTTGGCCAGGTCCCGCGCCGGTCCGCCCGGCGCTGGTTAGCCCGGTGCTCGTCAGGCCGGTGCTCGTCAGGCCGGTGCTTGTCGGCCCCGCGTGTGCTGGTCCCGGCCCGGCCGCGCCTGCGCCGGACGGCACGGCGTGCAGGCGCTCGGTACGGCCAAGGGAGGCGGCGCGGCGAGAACCGGTGCCGCTGAAGTCCTCGGTCCGTTCGGCCGCCGCCAGGTCCGGCTTGCGCTTAACCGCGGGAACGAGTGGCTGGCCTGGCACGCGATCCGCATCCCTGGCCGGCCGGTCGCGGTCGGACTGGCCGGGGCTACGGTGCCCGCGTGACCTGCTCGCGCCGGCATCGGAGCGCGATTCGCCGCGGCCCGGGTCGCCGCGGCCTTGGTCGCCGCGACCCGACCTGGCCGATGGCTCGCCGGGCGACGCGGTGGTCAGCGGCCGATCCGACGCGAGCTCTGCCCAGTAGTCGACATCGGACAGCTCGTCCCACTCGTTGCTCGGCCAGTCGCCGTCCGCGTCACGCTTGCCGCGACCCTGCCGCGGCTTCACGGCCGGCAGCAGGTCCTCGCGCTCCTGGGCGGCACCGTTCTTCCGGCTGTCCGGCCTGGAACCAGGCCGAGTTGTGCTCCGCCGGTCCCGATCGTCGAGGTCTGCCTCGGGTCGGCTGTCCCGGCGATCCCTGCCGTCGCGGCTGTCCCTGCCGTCGCGGCTGTCCCGCCGGTCATGCTCGTCGCGAAGGTCCCGGCCTTCACGCGGGTCCCTGCCGTCACGCCCGTCCGCAAGATCGCGGTCGTAGTCCGCGCCCGAGGAATCCCGTCCAGCCCGGCTCGCCGAATGTCCCTGGCGCGATTCCCGATGCGGTAGCGGCTGCCTGGCCCGCGCTCCGCTGTCTTCTCGCCTGCCCGTGTCCTCGTGCCTCGTGCGATCCGACATCGCGCGATCGGAGACCGTCCGGCCGCCGCCGGTCCGACTGGCCACGTCGCGGTCGATGTTGCGGCCGGCCCCGCCTGGCCTGGCCCCTGCAGGCACCGCGCTCGGCCGGTCCTTGTGCCGCTCGGCTGGCCTGTCGTCGTCGTGATGACGGCGCTGCCGTGCCTCTTCAGGCGGCGACTGGCTGGCGCGGCCACGCGGCCGCCCGTGCTCGGCAGGGAGTCGTCGTCGAAGTCGTCCTCGTCGTCTGCCCGCAGGTACCGCATGCCGGTGAGAACGACGATCACAATCAGGGCGACCACGGCTGCCAGAATGATCAGCACGGTCTTCGGCATTGCACCATCCATCGCGGCATATGGCACTGGATGACACTCGCCAGGCCTCGCGCGGCCATTACGCGAGCCTCCTTGCTACTGCGAGCGTCCTGGACTGATCGCAAGCCAGGGTTCGTTTAAATGTCAATTGTGGCGGAGCGGTACGGTCTGTGTCACAAGATTCGAGAAGTTTAGCCAGTCTGTCTACCCGCGGTGACCGTCCTGCTACTATCCCGCCCTCCTGCTACTATCCCGCCCTCACCGTGAGCCGGCCGACCGCGATCACGTGCCTGGCTATCGCTGACCAGGTCGCTCGCAGGCCAGCGCCATCGGGCAGCTTCAGTCACGCGTTCAGCGCATACACAGTAAATCTGTATGTATGCTCCGTCCTTGTTCCCGGGGCAGGGCGCGTCGTAGCGAGCGGTCCCGGCACTATTCTGTGCCTGCCTGGCACCCGTCGGCAGCCGGTTCTGCGCGATGTCGGTTGTGTTCGGGCTGATATCGAACACGATCCAGTAGATATAGGGCGTAATCGGCGCCTCGCCGTCGTCTACCACTACCGCGAACGACTTCGGCTGCTGCGACAGCGCGCTAGACCAGTACAGCGGCGGGCTCAGGGCCGCGCCGGCGCACGTGTACTGCGGCGGCAACGGCACGTCGGTCCTGAACTCCGGGCTCGTCACCGTCATCGACGCAGGCGACACGAGCCGAGAGCCGCTCAAGCCGCCCAGCAGCCCGCAGCCGCTCGCCAGCGGGACCGCCGCCGCTAGCAGAACCAGTTTCGCCAGCTCGCGGCGGCCTGGCAGCCATCTCGCTCCGAGCGGCATGGCTAGTCAGGCTGCCTGGAGTTACCGAACATGATCTCGTCCCACGATGGCACCGAAGACCTGCGCGACCTGGCGCCCGATGCTCGCCGCGCGGGGCGGGCGGGCGGCGCCGCGTCGGTGTCCGCGGCGGCCGGCTCCGCTGGCGCCTGGCTCGCATCGTCGAGTTCGCCGACGGCCGCCGCGATCTCCGCTCGTCCGCTGGCGGCAGGCTCGCGCCCGCTCTCACGGGATGCCGCCGCGCCCGCGACCGCCGTCCCTGGCGCTCTGCCGGGACGGGTGCAGCGCACCCCGGCCGGCCTGGCCGGTCCGGCTGGGCCCGGTGGTCCGCTGCGGACGGATGCACGCTCGCCGCCGCGGCGCGC
Source organism: uncultured Actinomycetota bacterium (assembly GCA_963720595.1). Lineage (GTDB taxonomy): Bacteria > Actinomycetota > Actinomycetes > Streptosporangiales > Streptosporangiaceae > Chersky-822. The sequence goes on from CAVRFY010000005.1 coordinate 345,346, forward strand.
GATCCGATCGGCGTCACGGTAGCCGTCGCCCCGGCACGGCCCGCAGGACGTGGTTCCGGCCATTCGGACTCGCTCAGGCACAGCCGCACGGCTTCGTCATCGTCCGGCGTAACGTGCTTGCTCCTCGAGTCGTACACCCACTCAGCCAGGTACATCCGCCCGGCCACCGTGTAGGCCAGCTGCACCTGCCAGTTGCCGTCCTGGCGCTTGCGCGAGTCCCAGTCGACCTCGTCCACGCTCACGCCCGCATCGGTAAGCCGCTGCGTCACGATCTCGCCCAGCCTGGGGCCAGGACCGGCTTCGCCGCGGCCGCGGACCGTCGCCCGCTGCGCCTCCTTGGCCCGGAACTCCCGCTCGGCCAGCACCGGACCCTCGAATCTGCGGATCCGGTCCACCGGCAGGCCGGCCGCGTCAGCGATCTCCTCGGCCGTCTCACCTGCAGCGGATCCGGTCCTGGATCTCCTTGGGTCGCAACGGACTCTCCACTTCGATCTCGTACTGAGCGAGCCGGGAGAACTGGCCTCGCGCCACAGTCCTGAGCCGTTCATCGATGGGCAACGCAAAACGCCCGCTACGGCCGGGAACTACGAGGACCGCGTAGCTGCCGTCCTCGCTGACTGCGACGAGTCGCAGTTCCTGCATCAGCGTCCCTTTCGCGCTGTCCTTCCGCACTGTCCCGTTCGGGCTGCCGTCGCCGAGGCGAATCTCAGTCCTCCCCAGGACACGAGTCTGACCGGCCCAGACGCCAGTGGCCAGCACCCGGACCGGCATGTCCCGGAAATGCCGCAGATCTGCCTGCCAGAGCGCGAAGCCGCGTGCCGTCCGCCGTCATGCCCGTGGCCAGCACTGATGGGCAGGGTATGCATGCCGGCCGGCCGCGGTCCGCTGATCCGGGATAATCGCAGGCATCACGCTGATCACAGGCTGGTCAAGGAGCCCGGCCCGGAACCTGGCGGACGGCGTCGTCTACTACGCTCGCGGCCATGAACGTCGATGCCATCTTCAGTGCCCTCGGCAGTTTCAGCGTCCGTTTCCGCTGGTCTATGCTGCTGGCCTGGATCATCGCCGCATTCGCGGCCGCGACGTTGCTGCCCAGCTTGTCGAGCGTCACCCAGAACGACAATACGAAGTTCCTGCCGGCCAGCGCGCCGGTCGAGAAGGCCACCGCGCTGGCGGCGCCCTTCGGAACGGCCAGTCTGCTGCCCATTCCGCTCGTCGCCGCCAGGCAAGCCGGCCCGCTGACGGCGGCCGACGCCACCGCGCTCGCCGCGATGCAGAGCAAGCTGAAGTCCGACCCGTCAGTGGTACGGATCATCGATCTCGGGCAGTCGCCGCCCGGATCGGTCACCGGCCAGGCGAACGAGTTCGTCGTGCTCGTCCACCAGATCGGCGGGGACCCGAATGCAGCGACCACTCTCGTCAACGGGCTGCGCGCGAAGATCAGGCAGACGCCCTTCCCGGCTGGCCTGCGGGCCCACCTGGCCGGCGCCTTCGCCGTGCAGGTCGACCAGCAGAAGGCCAACGGCAACCAGGGCGGTCAGATCGAGCTGTGGACAGCGCTGCTGATCATCGTGCTGCTCGTCGTGATCTTCCGGTCACTGACTCTGGCGCTCGTGACCTTGCTGCCCGCGGTTATTTCCTTCGTCATCGCCGGGCCGCTGGTCGCCGAGGCCGCCCAGCATGGACTTCAGGTGTCGCCGATCGCCCAGTTCCTGATGATCGTCCTGGTGCTCGGCGCCGGCACGGACTACGGCCTCTTCCTCGTGTTCCGGGTGCGCGAGCAGCTCAGGATCGCCGGGCACGACGGCGGCCCCGGCCCGTCGGTCTGGGCCGACTTGCGGGCGCCGCGCGATCCTGCCAGGCAGGCCATCATCACGTCGATTACCAGGGTGGGCGAGTCGATCACGTTCTCTGCGGCCACCGTCATCGCCGCGGTGCTGACCCTGCTGCTGGCCAGCTTCCCGTTCTACGCCGACCTCGGCGTCCCGTTCGCGATCGCGATCGGTGTCACGCTGCTTGCTGCGCTTTCGCTGCTGCCCGCCCTGCTGTCGATCAGGTTGTCCCTGCTCGGCGTCAAGCGCACCCTGTTCCAGCGGATGTTCGGCAGGCCGAAGCTGCTGCCCTGGGACATCCAGGGGGCCGGAAAGCCGGGCCTGTGGGGCTCGATCGCTGGGCGGATCGTCAAGTACCCGCTGCCGACTCTGCTCGCAGGCCTTGTCTTCTTCGGCGCCCTTGCCATCGGCGTGACCGGCTACAAGGCGGCGGGCTTCGGCGGCAGCACCGCCGCCCCAGCTGGCACCGACTCGGCCGCCGGCCAGGCGTTGCTGAAGAAGTACTTCCCGCAGTCGACGGCGAATCCGACCAGCCTGATCTTCAGGTTCAGCCAACCGGTGTGGGCCGACCCGGCCGTGCTGGCCACGGGCACCGCCGAGCTCAAGGCCAGCCCGCTCTTCACGACCGTGACCGGGCCACTGAACCCGGTGGGAGTAACGCTCACGCCGGCCCAGTTCGCGGCGCTGCATGCCGCGCTCGGGCCGGCGCAAGAACCTGCCGCCTGTGCCGCCGGCGGGTGGGAAAATCCCGGCCGTCGCCTACCAGCTGTACCGGGCGACCGGGAACTACGTCAGCTCCGACGGCCGGACCGTGCAGTTCTCGGTCGGGCTTACGGCCGGAAACCCCGGCAACACCCCGGCCCTGAAAGCGGTGCCGTCGATAAGGGCCGCGACCAGCCGGGTAGCCGTATCGATGCACGCGACAGACTCTGGCGTGGCGGGCCAGGCGCCTGCGTTGCACGACATCAGCGCGGTCTCGACCGGTGACCTCAAGAAGATCATCCCGATTGCCATCCTGGTCATCGGCCTGCTGCTGGCGATCGTGCTGCGGAGCCTGATCGCGCCGTTCTACCTGATCGTCTCGGTCGGGATCTCCTACCTGGCAGCGCTCGGCCTGGCGGCGATCCTCTTCATCAACCTCGGCGGGGCCGACGGCCTGGTGTTCTTCCTGCCGTTCCTGATGTTCATCTTCCTGCTCGCGCTCGGCGAGGATTACAACATTCTCGTGATGACCAGAATCCGGGAGGAGGCGCACAAGCTGCCGCTGCGCGAGGCGGTATCCCGCGCGCTGGCCGTCACCGGCACCACGGTGACCTCCGCCGGCCTGGTGCTGGCCGGATCGTTCCTCGTCCTCGGAGTGGTCGCCGGCGGCGGATCGGGTGGCAGCCAGATCCGCGACATCGGCTTCGCGCTTGCTCTCGGCATCCTGATGGACACGTTCCTGGTAAGGACACTGCTCGTGCCGTCCACGGTGGTGCTGCTCGGACGATGGAACTGGTGGCCGTCCCGGCTCACGGTCGATCAGCCCGATGTTCCGGCCGGCGAGCAGCAAGCGCTCGCCGAGCAGCCCGATCACGTCGGCTAGGCGACCGGAGCCTGCTGTGCCGAGCCGGCCCTGATCAGCGTGGTCCTGCCGGTACACGGCGTCCGGCGGTACCTGACCGAGTGCCTGGACTCGGTGCTCGGCGGTGCGGGTGCCAGCCGGGACGACCCGGTCGCGGTCGAGGTGATCGCCGTCGACGACGCGTCGCCTGACGGGTGCGGCAAGCTGCTTGACGAGCGGGCCGGTGCCGACGGCCGGCTGAGCGTCGTGCACCTTGAGCAGGCCGGCGGGCCTGGCAATGCCAGGAACATCGGGCTGGCGCACGCGACCGGCAGCTACGTCTGGTTCGTCGACGGCGACGACCTCCTCCCGGCCGGCGCCATCGGGGCAGTTGCGGACGCGCTTGCGGCCGACCGGCCCGACCTGCTGCTGATCGACTACGCCGAGCGCTACCCGGACGGCAGCACGCAGCCGAGCAGCGGCAGCGCGCTGCTGCGGTCGGCACCGGCCGGGTCGTTCTCGCTCGCCGACGCGCCGCAGCTGGTCGGCCTGACCATGACGGCGTGGAGCAAGCTGTTCCGGCGCGACTTCCTGGTCGCGCTCGGCGAGCCGTTCCGCAGCGGCATCCACGAGGACATACCCGTCACCTGCGCCGCGCTGCTCGGCGGCCGGATCAGCGCGCTGGACCGGGTCTGCTACTCCTACCGCAGATCCAGGCCAGGCTCGTTCATGGCGACGACGAGCAGCGAGCACTGGAGCGTTTTCGCTGCCTACGAGGAGGCGCTCGACATGGTGCGCAAACTGGCCACCTCGCGCGATCCGGTGGCCTCGCCCGCCGTCCAGGCTGCCCTGTTCGGACGCGCGATCTGGCACTACGCGTCGGTGCTGCAGGACAGCGGCCCGGGAATCGGGCCGGTCGGCCGGCCTGGCCTGGTGCCGCGCGGCGAACGCAGGCGCTTCTTCGGCCGGATGCACGCCGACTACCTGCGGTACCGGCCCGACGGATACCGCCTGCCCGGCGGGGCACGCGGCGCCAAGTTCCGGCTGATCGAGCGCAACGCGTACTGGACCTACGAGTTGCTTGAGCCGGTCAACAAGCTGCGGGTCGCGGCCGTGGGCGCGCTTCGCGCCGCGGCCAGGAAGGGCGCGATCCGCGACGGCGGGAGCTGACGCCAGCGCCGCCCAGCGGCAGCATGTTCGCTATTTGACCGGTTAATCGGCTCTGAGCCCTTTCCCGGGTTTCATGGTTTATCCGCCCTGATCTAGGTAACCTGGCCCTTGGCTGAGCCTCGGGCCGGCGGGCAGTCCTTGCGGCTGCCCAGGCGCGCGGCTGCGGGAGTCGCCCGTGTGGCGGCCGCCAGCTGACCAGTCGTGCCCAACTGCGTCAGCGGGTGCTGGGGAGCCATGTCCTCGGAAGCGATCTTGCACGGAGGGTGTTGGCGAATGCGGCACATAACTGGTTTCCTGCTTGCCCTGCTCCTGTCGGCGGCGCTGTTCTTCGGCGCCGGCTGGGGTATCGCCAAGTTCTCCGTGCTGCAGGCCGGCAGCGGAACGCGAACCATGACCGCGATGACAAGCCTGCACAACGTGCTGCCGCTGGCCGCGCTGCTCGGCACGGGACTGCTGCTCGGCATCCTGCTCGCGGTACGCCGGGTGTCCGCGCTGGCGACGGGATTGCCCGGGCTCGCTCTGCTCGGCTCGTCGGCCCTGATGCTGATCCGCGGCAGGCACCTGCTCAGCCACCTGCCGATGCCGGGAAGCCATTTCGCGGCGGGCTTCAGCGTCCTGCTGTCCAGCGGCGCGCTGATGCTCGCCGGCGCGGCGATGATCATCCCGCTGTTCATGCCGACCCGGTGGCGAGACTCAGCGGCCGAGATCGAAGAGTTCGACGACGATGACGACTACTCGATCACCTCCGCGCTTGGCCTCGTCCCCTAGAGCGAAGACGACCTGGCTGGCTCAGTGGCGCGCGGCCGCGAACTGGTCCGCCTCGGTGGATCCCGCCAAGGCCGTCGTCGACGCGCTCGGGTTGATGGCCGAGGTGACCTGGTCGAAGTAGCCGGTGCCGACCTCGCGCTGGTGCCTCGTCGCCGTGTAGCCCTCGGCCTCGGACGCGAACTCCGCGTCCTGCAGCCGGACGTAGGCGGACATGCCCTCCTCGGCATAGCCGCGGGCCAGACTGAACATCGAGTGGTTCAGCGCGTGGAAGCCGGCCAGCGTGATGAACTGGAACTTGTAGCCCATCGCGGCCAGTTCCTTCTGGAACTTGGCGATCGTCGCGTCGTCCAGGTTCGCCCGCCAGTTGAACGACGGCGAGCAGTTGTACGCGAGCATCTGGTCCGGGTACACCGAGTGGATCGCGTCGGCGAACTCGGCGGCCACCGTCAGGTCAGGGGTGGAGGTCTCCATCCAGAGCAGGTCGGAGTACGGCGCGTAGGACAGGCCGCGGGCGATGCAGGCGCCGATGCCGTTGCGGACGCAGGTAGAAACCCTCCGCGGTGCGCTCGCCGGTCACGAACGGCTGGTCACGCTCGTCGATGTCGCTGGTCAGCAGCGTGGCGGCCTGGGCGTCGGTCCGCGCGATGATCAGCGAGGGCACGCCGCAGACGTCGGCGGCCAGCCGGGCGGCGCTGAGCGTCTTGATGTGCTGGCCGGTCGGGATCAGCACCTTGCCGCCCAGGTGACCGCACTTCTTCTCGGAGGCGAGCTGGTCCTCCCAGTGCACGCCCGCGGCCCCGGCCGCGATCATGGACTTCATCAGCTCGAACGCGTTCAGTACCCCGCCGAATCCGGCCTCGGCGTCGGCCACGATCGGCGCCAGCCAATACGGTGCGCCTCGTTTCCGGACTCGGCCCAGGTGATCTGGTCGGCGCGCATCAGGGCGTTGTTGATCCGGCGCACGACCTGCGGCACCGAGTTGACCGGGTACAGGCTCTGGTCCGGGTAGGTCTGCCCGGCCAAGTTGGCGTCGGCGGCGACCTGCCAGCCAGACAGGTAGATGGCCTTCAGCCCGGCCTTGACCTGCTGTACCGCCTGGTTGCCGGTTAGCGCGCCGAGCGCGTGCACGTAGTCGTCGCTGTTCAGCAGCGACCACAGCCGCTCGGCGCCGAGCCGAGCCAGCGTGTGCTCTTCCTGAACTGAGCCGCGCAGCCGGATCACGTCCGCGGCCGTGTAGGTCCGCTCGGTTCCGTTCCAGCGCGAATCGGCCGCCCAGCTCTCGCTGTAGGTCAGCGACCTGGGCGTCAAATGTCCTGGTTGTCCTCGAGGCGACGATTGTTCACTGGACCTCCTGATGCGTGCCGTCCCCGGGTGATGCCTCCAGCTTCGCCGCGCAGGCGCCAGGCAGCGGTAGAGACGGCGACTGCCAAATTCTCTAGATCTTCGTCTAGCTTGAAGATGTGACAACTTTCGCCGAGAAAGAATTCGCTAGTTTGCCGGAAAGCGATCTGGATCTCGTTCTCTTCGGCCAGCGGCTCCGGCACATCAGGCGCAGCAGGGGCCTGACCCTCGCCGAGCTCGGCGAGCGGGTCGGCCGTGCGCCATCGGTGCTCTCGCTGCTGGAGAACGGCCGCCGCGAGCCCAAGCTGTCACAGATCGAGGCGCTCGCGAGCGCGCTCGCGCGTGTCAGTCGGACGAGCTGATGCGGCGCGAGGCGCCGAGCCGCCGGGCGCAGCTGGAGATCGCGCTCGCCGAGGCGCAGCGCGATCCTGTCTACGCCGGCCTGGGCCTGCCTTACCTGCGGCCAGGCCCGAGGGTGCCGAGCGAGGTGATCGAGCACGTGCTGGCGCTGCTACGACGAGCTGCGCAGGCACCAGGCCAGGCCGACGGCGACGCCCGAGGAGGCCAGGGCGGCCAACGCGGACCTGCGCGCGATGATGCGCGATCGCGGCAACTACTTCGCCGAAATCGAGCAGGCCGCCGCCAGCGCGCTCGAGCCGGTCGCCTATTCAGGCGGCGCGCTGTCCCAGGGCATGCTGCTCTCCGTCGTGTCGCACCACGGCTTCTCGGTCCGCTACGTGCAGGACCTGCCGCGGTCGGCCCGCTCGGTGACCGACCTGCGCAACCGGCGCATCTACCTGCGCCAGGAATCGCTCGGCATGCATACTCCGCGCGCGGTCCTGTTGCAGACCCTGGGGCACTTCGTGCTCGGCCACAGCGCGCCGGCGGACTTCGCCGACTTCCTGCGGCAGCGGGTCGAGGCCAACTACTTCGCGGCCGCCGTGCTGGTGCCCGAGCAGGCCGCGGTCGCGTTCCTGCGGCATGCCAAGGAGAACAGGAACCTGTCGGTGGAGGACATGCGCGACGTGTTCTCGGTGTCCTATGAGATGGCGGCGCATCGGTTCACCAACCTGGCCACCTTCCATCTCGGCCTGACCTGCCACTTCGTCAAGAACGACGCGAGCGGCATCATCTACAAGGCCTACGAGAACGACGGCGTGGTCTTCCCGGCCGACGCCGCGGGCGCGATCGAGGGCCAGCGGATGTGCCGGCACGTGGTCGGGACGGCAGGTCTTCGCGTCGGCCGACCGGTTCAGCCCGCACTACCAGTACTCCGACACGCCGTCCGGCACTTACTTGTGCGTCGCCTCGGTCGACCCAGGCAGCGAGCGCGGGTTCGCGATCACCCTCGGCGTGCCGTTCGACGACGCGCGGTGGTTCCGCGGCCGGGACACGACCAAGCGCACGCAGATCCGCCTGTCCCGACCCGTCCTGCTGCCAGCGGCCGCCAGCCAGGCTGGCGGCCCGCTGGGACGGAATGGCCTGGCCGTCCGCGCGCGCGCACTCGCACATCCTGCTCGCGCTGCCGTCCGGCAGCTTCCCCGGCGTTGACGAGGCCGACGTGTACGCGTTCCTCGACCGGCACGAGCAAGACTAATCCGGCAGGCTCCGGGCCACCTCGGACCCGGCGTCTGCCCTGCCGCCGATGGGTCAGGCGAACTTGGGCGGGCGCTTCTCGCGCAGGGCGGCGGCGCCCTCGGCGAGGTCCGGGCCCATGAACGTGAGCATCTCGTAGGCCGCGGACTGGTCGAAGATCGGCCCGGCCGTGCGCAGCCAGCTGTTCAGCGCCCGCTTGGTCAGCCTGATCGCCAGCTGCGAGCCGGTCGCCAGCGTGTCGGCCACCCGCAGCGCCTCGTCGAGCACCTCGTCGCGCGGCAGCACCTTGCTGACCAGGCCGATCCGCTCGGCCTCCACGCCGTCGACCATCTCGCCGGTCAGCAGGTGGTAGCGGGCCTTGGCCATGCCGCAGAGCAGCGGCCAGATGATCGCGGCGTGGTCGCCGGCCGCCGCGCCGAGCTTGACGTGCCCGTCGCCGAGCCTGGCGTCCTGCCGCGCAGATGCTGATGTCGGCCAGCAGCGCCGACCACCAGGCCCGCGCCGACCGCGACGCCGTTGATCGCCGACACGATCGGCTTGTCGCAGTTGACCATGTTGTAGACGAGGTCGCTCATCTCGCTGAGCATCCGCGTGGTCCGGTCGTAGTCGCCGGCCATCCGCTGCGACCATCGCGAGGTCGCCGCCCGCCGAGAACGCCTTGCCCGCGCCCGTGATCACCGCCACCCTGGTCTCGTCGTCGCGCGCCACGTCGGTCCAGACCGTGGCGAGCTGGCTGTGCATCGCCTCGTCGGCGGCGTTGTAGACCTCGGGCCTGTTCATCGTGATCAGGAGCACGCCGTGATCGCGCCGCTCGAAGAGCAGGTGGTGGTAGCTGCCGTAGTCCATGCCGGCGCGGCTCCTCGTGCGATCGGGCGTAGCGGGATTCGATGATGGCATGATGACGGGCCTGCACGCCGCTGACATCGGGGATGCAAGTCGCGCTGCGGCATACTACTGCTGGAGTAACTTAGTGGGCAGCGTTGTCGCACGCGCGCGTAAGGAGCGCACCCAGATGAGCGATGCCGAGCAGGCCAGGCGAGGCGGCATTCACGCTCGACCTGTCCGACGACGTCCGCGAGATGCGCGACTGGGTGCACGAGTTCGCCGCGAACGTGATGCGCCCGGCGGCCGCCGAATGGGATGAGCGCGAGGAGACACCCTGGCCGATCCTGGAGGAGGCGTCCAAGATCGGCCTGTACTCGCTCGACTTCTTCGGCGGGCAGTGGTTCGAGCCGACCGGGCTCGGCACGCCGGTCGCGTTCGAGGAGATCTTCTGGGGCGACGCCGGGATCGGCCTGGCGCTGACCGGAAGCTGCCTGGCGGCCGTCGCGGTCAGCGGCAGCGGCACGCCCGAGCAGATCGGCGAGTGGCTGCCGCAGATGTTCGGCAGCCCTGGCGACGTCAAGCTCGGCGCGTTCTGCTCGTCCGAGCCCGACGCGGGCAGCGACGTCGGCGCGATCAGGACCAGGGCCGTCTACTCCGAGGCCACCGACGAATGGGTGCTGAACGGCACCAAGGCATGGGCGACCAACGGCGGCATCGCCGACGTGCACGTCGTCGTGGCGTCGGTCGATCCCGCGCTCGGCAGCCGGGGCCAGGCCAGCTTCATCGTCCCGCCGGGCACGCACGGGGCTGTCCCAGGGGCAGAAGTTCCGCAAGCACGGCGTCAGGGCCTCGCACACCGCCGAGGTGGTGCTCGACGACGTCCGGGTGCCCGGCCGGTGCCTGGTCGGCGGCAAGGACCGGCTGGACGCCAGGCTGGCCAGGCTGGCTGGCGGCCAGGCCGGCGGCGAGCAGGCCGCGATGAAGACGTTCGAGGCGTCCAGGCCCACGGTCGCCGCGATGGCGGTCGGCGTGGCCAGGGCAGCCTTCGAGTACGCCAGGGACTACTCGGTCGAGCCGGGTCCAGTTCGGCAAGCCGGTCGGGCAGAACCAGGCGATCGCCTTCATGCTCGCCGACATGCAGGCCTCGGTCGACGCGGCCAGGCTGCTGACCTGGCGGGCGGCCTGGATGGCCAGGCACGGCCGCAAGTTCACCAGGGCCGAGGGCTCGATGTCGAAGCTCGTCGCGGGGGAGACGGCGGTGCGGGTCACCGAGCAGGCCATCCAGATCCTCGGCGGCAACGGCTACACCAGGGAGTACCCGGTCGAGCGCATGCACAGGGACGCCAAGATCTTCACGATCTTCGAGGGCACGTCGGAGATCCAGCGCATGATCATCGGTAGGGCCGTCACCGGGCTTAACGTGCGGTAATAGCCGCAGGTCATGGCGCTGGTGCGGATCTTGACATCGCCGATCGGCTGAGGGGACTGGAAGGTCCCGGGGATCGGCAGACGACAGCGCTGGCGACGCGATGACGGCGCCAGCGCCGAGGTGGCCAGCTCAGCGCACGGCGAGTGCCTCAGTGAACATCGCAAGATAGCTGTCATGAGCGAGGCGCAGTTCTCCGAGTTGATTCTCCTGGAACCACCCGATGGCATCGTGTTCGTCCAACGCGACATTGACCGGAGCTCCCGTCCAACTCTCGATCAGCCAGATTTGCATGTCGAACGCATCGGCATGGATCTGCAGGATGGGCGGGCGGCCGGCGCCTCGACGTCGATCCCGAGCTCCTCGTGCAACTCCCGAGCAAGCGCCGCGCCGGGAAGCTCTCCAGGTTCGACATGTCCGCCGGGCAGGTCCCACACGTCGGGGTACCAACGACGCTGGGGAGATCGGTGGCACAGCAACACCCGGTTGCCGTCACGCAGGAAGGCCGTGACGATCCGAGCCCGAGTAGCACCTAGCGCAGAAGTCGACACACGAGCATTCTGTCAGCGCTGTGTCCGTGCACAATGTCGGCAGCAAGCGGCGCACTGAGCCGTCTCGCGGGACCGGAACTCAAGCCGCGGCGGCCGTGGTGATGAGCTGGGCCACCTCGTCTGGGTGAGAGACCATCGCGACGTGGCTGGCGGCGACCTCGACAGTGGTCGCGCCCATGCGGCTGGCGAACAGCCGCTCGGCGTCGGGTGGGATGGCCTGGTCATCGGTGGCGACCAGGTACCACGACGGCAGCGACTTCCACGCCGGGATCCCCATGACGTCGTTGAAGGTGGAGCCGGCGAGCGGTTGCTGCGTGGCGTACATCACTTTGGCCTTGACCGGGTCCACGTCGGCGGCGAAATGGTGCACGTAGTCGTCTTCAGTCAGCCAGGTGAAGCCCTGGGGGTCGGTGAACGGGTGCGCTAGCGCCGGGGGCGTGGGCCCTTGCGAGAGCAGCGCGCCCAGCGCCTCTCCTTGGTCTAGTGCGAACGCGGCGATGTAGACCAGGCCTGCCGCGTTGGGCGCGTCGGTGCCGAGCGCAGTCATGATTTGGCCGCCGTAGGAGTGGCCGGCAACGATGGTGGCGCCGTCTTGGAGAGTCAGGACGTGGCGCAGCCGGGCGACGTCGTCGGCCAGTGACGTGAGCGGGAACTGCGGGGCGGTCACGTGAAAGCCGATGGCCTGCAGTCGCTCGATAACGCCGCTCCACGAGGAGCCGTCGGCCCAGGCGCCGTGCACGAGGACGATGTTGGGTCGCGTGGTCATGTCCGTGATTCCTTTCCAGCAGGGTTAGCGGACGTCAGTTTCCGGTTGCGGTCCCGCCGGCCTGGAGGCTGGCGATCTGGGCTCGGGCGGCGACGACGAGCTCGGTGTTGGTGTTCGCGTGCCCGGCGATGCCCCAGCCACCATCCGGCGCCTCGGTCAGCAGCACCCAGGTCCGCTCTGCCTGCGAGGGGTGGCCTGCGGCGCTGGCGACGATCGCGGTCAGCCGTTCCACGACGGCGAGCTGCTTGCCCCGGTCCAGGGCGCCGGCGTTAGTGAGGACCTGGATCCGCACATAGCCGGTGTCGCCGTCGACGTTGGACAGGTCCCCTGCCGGGAGTTCGTGGATGAAGGCCGCGGTGTTCTGCCTGAACATGGGGATGTCCGGCACCTGCTCGACGGCCATGACGGCAGCCGCCAGATCGGTGGCGAGCTGGTGCTTGTCAGCGAAGGTCCCGGCTGTGGCGTAGACGTCGATCATGGGCATGGGAATGGTCCTTCTGCGACTGTCCGGCTACTGGCTGCCACTTCATGATGTGCTCAGCCGCGCCCGCGTTCTCTCACGCGTTCGCGTGAGGTGGGTTCTGTGCTGGAAACTGGCCCCCACGTATCCTGGGCAGGGATTCGCCCTGCTGGACGAGCCGCGAGCGCCGCCCCAGGGCCACAGAACGCGAGGGTGGTGGGCCGTTGCGGTCAGGGCCATTGCGGGGCCGCGCCGAGCCGATGGGGCGGGCGCTGACGGTGCTGCGGTCAGCGCGTAAGTATGGATCGACGGCGGCGGTGCTGGTGTCCGGGCCAGCCGGAATCGGCAAGTCCGCGCTGCTGTCGGAGATCCGCGCCCAGGCCACCGCCATGACATTCCGGGCCGCCACCAGCAAGTGCGACCAGATCGAGCAGGTCTGGCCAGGCGTACCCGTGATCGCGATGCTCAGGGCCGGCCCCGCCCCGCTCGTCCCCACCGCCGAATACGAGAAGATCACCCGTCTGGTCAGCGAGCCGCTGCTGCTCGCCGACCAGATCGCGTCATCCCTGGAGAACGCCGCGCTGGCCGGGCCGTTGCTGATCACGATCGACGACTTCCAGTGGAGCGACCGGGTCACCCGCTTTGCTGTGCGCAGCCTTATACCCCGGCTGATCGGCCTGCCTGTGGTATGGGTGCTGGCCAGCCGGGCAGACGACTTCGGCCTTGACCTGGACCAGATCCGCGCCGAAATCGTCCACCTCTCGCCACTGCCCACCGCGGACATCATGGCCGTCCTCCAGGACCGGCTCGGGCGGCCGCCAGACGAACGGAGCCGGCGGTTCGCCGAGACCGCAGACGGAAACCCGTTCCTCGCGATTCAGATCATCGACTGCCTGGCCAGGTCCGCCGAGCGGGGAGAGCCCGGCGCGGTCCCAGGCGAGTTCACCGTAGCGGTGGCGCAGCGGGTGGCGGAGCTGACCGGTGCGGCACGCGAGATCCTGAACCTGGCTGCGGTGGCAGGGCGTCCCTGGCCTGCGCGTGAGATGGCCGCACTGATGCCCGGCACCGACGACCTGCGCCAGGAACGAGCCGTCGCGGAGGCAGTCGCGGCTGGGCTGATCACAGTTTCCGGCGGCTTGGTGAGCTTCCGCCACAACCTCGTCCGCGACGCCGTATGCACCGGCATGCCCGGCGTCCTCGCGTCCAGTCTCCACCAGGTGTTCGCGACCTACTACCTCACCGTCGCAGGTGACCCGGTCATGGCCGCCTCCCACGCACGGCAAGCGGCCATCCCCGGCGATGTCGGCACTGCCGAGATCCTTGTCCAGGCCGCGGAGAAGCTGGCCAGCACCAGCGCGGGTGATGCGAGTGAGCTGGCGCTGCTTGCCTTCCGCACTGTCCAGCCCGCCCAGCCGGAATGGCTCCCGCTGAGCATGCGCTGCCTGTCCGTGCTCTGCCGAGCGCAGCGCGCGACGGAGGCAATCGCCGTCGCTGACATGATCCTGGCCCGGGCCGATGACGCCGGCACCATTGGGAAGGTCGAGACCGAGGCGGCTCGCGCGCTGTGGCTCGGAGGCCGGATTAGCGAACTTCTCGCCCGCACCGACATCGCGCTCAAGATCACCGGACTGGACGCGACCGTCATTGCGCGGCTGCGCGCGGTGCGCGCCCTGGCGAGTACCCGGTTCGCAGACGGGGGAACCGCGGCCGGGGAGGCCGCGGCCGCGCTGGAGTCCGCACGGGCCACCGGTGACCAGGAGGCGCTGGAACTCGCGCTGCAGGCCGCCGGCCAGGCCGCTGCGAACAACGCCGATCATCGGGCGGCCCTGGCCCACTTCCGTGAGCTGCGCGCAGTCCGAGGCATGCCGTGCCTGGCGGAGGAGATCACGGCGCTGCAGTTCCTGGACAGACACAGCCACGCCCAGGTGCTATTGGATCAGGCACGGGCTGACAGCCGAGCCGCCACCGAAACGATGCTCCCGGCACTCGCCTACGCGCAAGCCTGGCAGGACTTCACCCTGGGCCGCCTGGATGAGGCCGACTCCGGCGCCCGCGCGCTCATCGAACTCGGACACCATCTCGGCAGCAGCCTGTACACCCTCGACGCGGTCATCGTCCGCGTGAGTGTCGCTCTGCTACGCGGTGACATCGACACGGCAGCCACCCAGTTGCGCCACGCGGAAGGCCTCGGCGGCGCCGACGAAACGATCCGCAAGCCCGGCCTCGCGGTCATGCGCGGCTGGATCGCCGCGGCGCGCGGCGATGGCGAGCATGCTGTCGTTACGCTTCGCCACGTGGTCGACGGCGCCACTCAGTCTCATGGCTTCTGGCCCGTGTGGCCGTGCTGGAACGGGCTGTTTTTCGAATTCGCCGTCCTGGCCGCCGACCGGGATTTCACCTGCGCCTGCGTCGAGATCGCCGAGACAGCCGCGGCCCGCAACCCCGGCGTCGCCAGCTTCGAGGGCCTCGCCCTGAACCTGCGCGGCCGATTCAGCAACGACCTGGACATCGTCGCGCGGTCCGCGGCAGTTCTCACCCAGAGCCCCCGCCCGACACTCCGCGCGTACGGAGCTGATACCTATGGCCGTGCGCTGATCGCTGCCGGCGAGCGGCAGGCCGGGCTGGCTCAGCTCGATCTAGCCTGGGACGCATACCACCAGATCGGCGCGGTCGCCTTCCGCGCGCAGACCCAGCGCGCCATGCGAGAAGCCGGAGCCCGCCGCGCCAAGTGGTCTACTACCGCCGGACGGCCAGCGACGGGCTGGCCGTCACTGACCCAGGCCGAGCGCCGGGTGGCCACGCTCATCGGCTCCGGCCACGCCAACAAATCAGCTGCCACAGAACTCGGCGTCTCCGTCAACACCATCAGTACGCACCTGCGCGCCGTTTTCACCAAGCTCGGCATTCAATCCCGGGTGCAACTGGCGCACGAACTCCACGATCAGGAATTGAGGCACGCGGCAGCTCCTGCGCGGCTAGCTGCGCCCGATCACGGTCGTTGACACATCACTTAGGCCGTGGGGTAGTCGGCCGCGCGAAAGCAGCCATGGACGTGGTCGTTGACCACGCCGACGTTCTGCATGAACGCGTACACACTCGTGGGCCCCACGAAGCGGTACCCCTGCGACTTCAACTGCTTGGCGACCGCCTCGGCCTGCGGGGTGGACTTGGGCAGGTCAGCGATAGACCGAGGTGCCCGCTCGCGGGTGACCTCGTAGGACTTCGCGAGCGCAGCGAGGCTCGGCGACGCGGACATCATCGCGCGGGCGTTGTCGATAGTGGCCTGGATCTTGCCGCGGTTGCGGATGATAGAGGCGTCCTGTACCAGTCGGTCCACGTCCCTGTCTGTCATCGCCGCCACCTTGGCGACGACGAAGCCCCGGAAAGCCTTCCGGAACGCGTCCAGCTTCCCGAACACGATCGACCAGCTCAGCCCGACCTCGAACACGCCCAGGGTGAGCGCCTCGAACATCGCCGACTCGTCGTAGGTGGGCGTACCCCAGATGTCGTCGTGATAGCGGCCGAAGGCGGTATCCCCGGCGCCGGCCCAGGCGCAACGAGGCTTCCCGTCGCGCCCGATGATGACGTCACTACTCATAGTGCAAATGATCTCACTGAGCGGCATCCACCCGCCCGGCCGGCTCTGCGGTTGATCATCGGCCGCGGTCGCAGCTGGAGCACCCGGCCGCAGACGGGATTTTGCTTGCGGCCGCTAACATGCCCTCGTGTCCAGGATCGACCGGGTCACAGTTGCCGTTGCGGGTGTCGGCAACAGCACATCAGCGCTGGTGCAGGGGATCGCGTTCTACCGCCAGACCGGCAGCATTGCAGGTATTCACCGGCCTTCCCTCATCTCAGCTCCGATCTTCCCAGGGCGGATGTCCCGGTGACCAAGGGGACGCGATAGCCCGCGATAAGAGGTGGGTGGATCGGTTCGAGGCGGCCGGTCTGCCGCCGCTCGGTGATGACCTGGCCAGCCAGTTTGGCACCTCAGTGGTGCATAACGCGTTGCTGCGGTTGCTCGAGGACCGGGGTTTTTATCTGGTCAGTTCCTATCAGGTCAATTTGGGGGGCACCGAAGATTTCCGGAACCTGGTCGAGAACCCCAACACCAAGAAGCAGTCCAAGCTCAACGCCCTATCGGCAGCCGACAATGTTCAGATGGCTCCGCTCGGGTACCTGGCATGACCCGAGTGGTGCGGCCGGGGTCAACATCGATCTCATTCGTATCGCGGCGAACGCGCTACGAAACGGGCATGGTGGTTATCCTGCCGAGGCGACGCCGTTGCTCAAGTCCCCGCCCGGAACGGCGATCTGATCACGGAGTCAGGGAAGGGTTCCAACCTCTGTGCGCCACGAGGTCAGATTGCTGGTGAAGATGATGAGCGTCACGTCCTGCCCATGCAGGACAGACCGCGGCACCGCCAGCTGCTGCTGCTGCGAGTTACAGGGCATGGAGCCGAGCGGGTGGCCGTCGACGTGAATCTTGAGCGGTTGGGGCCCGTAACACACGCCCAGCACCACGTATCGGCTGGGACCTGTCTTGAAGGTGGAGATCTGCATGGCCCCGTCGCCCTGGCCGCTGAGGCCAGCACTCATGTTAAACGCGGCGGGCTCGCTGAACGCGGGCGGTGCAGCGAGCTGGGGCGTGCCCGGGCCGGTGCCCCGGGTCAACCCCGAGTTACTGTGATCGCCGGGGACTCCGACCGTGACTGGCTGGCCAAGGAGGTTGCCGTGATCTGTCGTCATCCCGGTGAGCCGGACCGGCGCGGTCACCTGGCCGGTGTCGGCGACAACTAGGCCATCTGACGTAGCGGCGCTATGCATTCCGTCCCCGCTCATCGTCGCCGCCAGCCACGTCAGGCGCCGCACGTACGGCTGCATCAGGACGACCATCCAGTTATCCGGGTTCTGACCCGGGCTGCTCGCAGGCTGCCCCGGTACGTACTCGCCGATCGCCGCCGGCGGCCGATCCGGGTTAGGTGCAGGGACGCTGGTCAGGACCCACGGGCTGGTAGCGCCCGACCACGCCGGCTGGTTGTGCATGACCTCGGCGGAAGTAGCCTGCCCCACGACCAGCGCATGCCCGGCCCGCCCAGCGACCTCGAACATGACGACGACGTTCTGACCCTGGTCGATGGTCTGTCCGACGTACCACACCACGTGGAACGCGTTGGCCATACGAGCGACTTGCTTCGCCGGCGTACCGGCAGCCGGCACCTTCCCGCTGCCTCCATCCGGCGGCAGGTTCGGGTACCCGTACCGCCAGGCGAGAACGGCGCGGTCTAGGACAGATTGCGGAACGCTACCGTTCCGGTGATCGGGCCACGGCAGCGCCCATGCCGGCACTGGCCTGACCGCCGACGGCTGCGGCTGCAAGGCCGGCAGCTGCAGCAACCCGAGTCCGAGCCCGGCCGCAGCCACAGCAGCCATCAACCCGCCTACAAGCCGCCGCTGACGATGCCTGATGGCCCGCTGCCTGACCGACTGGAACCTGCCAGGAGGAGCCGGCGGCTGTCCGCCTGTTAGGTCGGACAACGCCGCGCGGATCGCAAGATCATCGTCTACTGGAGTCATCTCACTCGCCTCCCGCGGCAACCTGGCTGCCAGTAGTCATCGTCCGGTACGGCTCAAGCACGGCCTGCGCGCGAAGACTGGCCAGCGCCTTGGCAGCTTGGCTCTTGACGGTGCCAACGGAGATACCTAGCAGAACCGCCACTTGCTGCTCCGACATGTCTTGGTGATAGCGCAGTACGACAACCGCCCGCTGCCGAGGCGGCAGCTTGGCCAGCGCGGCCCGCAGTGCGTGGCGCTGCTCGACCCCTGTGAAGCTGTCCGGCCCGGCGACCTCAGGCAACTTGCCGGCAGGCTGTTCGCCGCGCCAGCGCCGCCGCCGCCAAGAGGTCCAGGTGTTGATCATGATTCGGCGGACGTAGGCCTCAGGGTCGTCCCGCCTTATCCGCGCCCAGCGCGGATACGCCCTGGTCAGCGACGTCTGCAGCAGGTCCTCGGCGAGCGCCCAGTCGCCAGTCAGTGCGTAGCCGAAGCGCTGCAGGGCCTGGCCGCGCCCCGCCACGAACTCCTCGAACACCTCTGCTCCAGACCAGGGCACCTCGCGCGAGGCCCACCCTCTGCCCCCTTGACTGCCTGGGCAGCGGGAAAGGTTGCCGCTGGACTGCAATATTCCGGCATTGAACGCGGTGGGTCCAGGGCGCCAGACTGGCGAACATGGCTGGAGACAAGGAGCGCCAGAGATGAAGACCCCGATCTGCGACATGCTGGGCATCGAGTTGCCGCTGCTGGCTTTCAGCCATTGCCGGGACGTGGTGGCGGCCGTCACCAACGCGGGCGGCTTCGGTGTGCTCGGCGCGTCGATGCACTCGCCGGAGCAGCTTGAGCATGAGCTGACCTGGATCGACGACCACGTCGACGGCCGGCCATACGGCGCCGACATCCTCGTGCCGGAGAAGTTCGAGGGCAAGGGGCAGGGACTGGACTCGGCCGCCATCCACGCCATGATCGGCCAGCAGCAGCGCGACTTCGTGGCCGCGCTGCTTGAGGCGCACGGCATACCCGCCGAGGGACCGGCCGGGCCCGCCGGGCCGCCCGCGTCGGTCGGGATCAGCGACGAGGCAGGCGAGGCGCTGCTCGACGTCGCGTTCCGGCACCCGATCAAGCTGATCGCCAGCGCGCTCGGGACGCCGCCCGCCTTCATGATCGACCGGGCCAGGCGCGCCGGCGTCCCGATCGCGGCGCTGGTCGGCGCGCGGGAGCACGCGATCAGGCAGGTCAGGGCCGGAGTCGACATCCTGGTCGCGGCCGGAACGGAGGCCGGCGGGCACTGCGGCGAGGTCACCACCATGGTCCTGGTGCCCGAGGTCATCGAGGCGATCAAGCCGATCCGCGAGGTGCCCGTGCTCGCCGCGGGCGGCATAGTGACCGGCCGCCAGATCGCGGCCGCGATCGCGCTGGGCGCCGCCGGAGCCTGGACCGGCTCGGTCTGGCTCACCACCGAGGAGGCGGAGACGGCGCCCTACACCAAGCAGAAGATGATCGCCGCGACCGCCAGGGACACGATCAGGTCGCGGAGCAGGACCGGCAAGCCGTCCAGGCAGCTCAAGTCGGACTGGACTGCGGCCTGGGAGGGTGACAAGAGCCCGGGCGCACTGCCCATGCCGCTGCAGTCGCTGCTGAGCGAGCCGGTCATGCGCCGGATCGACGCGCTCGCCGAGCAGGGAAACCCGGGCGCGCAAGAACTCGCCACCTACTGGGTCGGCCAGGGCGTCGGCCTGATGAACAAGGCGACCACCGTCCGTGATGTCGTCTACGAAATGGCGCAGGACTTCGCCGACGCCGCCGATCGGCTGGCCGCAGCGGTCGCCGATTAGGCAGGCGCCGTGCCGCGTCACTTGCCATCGGGTGCGTCCATGCCGTAAATGGAGGGATACATCAGGCGGCCGGCCGCAGTGCCGGACCAGGAGCACTTCATGGTCCAAAGTGACGAAGTTCAGGCACCGGAGAATGAGCCGAGCCCCATTCCGGCCGGCGCGGGAGGCCTGACCTGGAAATGGCTCACCACTGGCGTATGGGCTGCCTTTGCCTGGCTGGGTCTGGCGCTCGCATGCTGGGTGGCGATGAGCCAGATCGGCTCGATCGTCGCCGAGGTCACGCCGACCGGCCAGTACCCGGTCTCTGCCCTGACCGGAATCGGGCAGCTTGGCAGCCTCACGACCGCCCCCCATGCCACGCTTCTGGCCTGGGACGAGGCGGGGATGCAACACCCGTCGCTGGCGCACTGGCTGTGGTGGTATCTCGGCACGGACCTGCTCTTCGTCGTCGGCCTGGCCATGCTCGGCGTCACGATCCTGAAGAAAAAGACCGGTGCCAGGCTCGCACGCCTGCTGCTCGGCGCGGTCGCCGCGGCCTACGCGATCGAGGCCGCGACGGGAGCGGTGACCCTGGCGCTGGCCAGGTCGACCGCGGACGGATCGGGCACGCCGGATGCGATGGCGTGGCCGCTGCACATCGCGACCGAGCTCAAGTGGGTCGCCCTCCTCGCGCTGGCCGCCTGGGCGGCCTACCGAGTGCATGCCAGTTATCGCGACTACCGGGCGAGCGAGGGTGCGAAGCATGATCGCATCGGCGGATACGCCGACATCCGCCGGCTGTCCCAGGCGCTGGAGGTCCAGCGCTTCTCGCTGGTCGTCGTCCTGCTACTCGCCCTGATCGCCATCGGCCCGCCGCTGAACGGAACGCTCGAGCAGATGCCGGACGTGCAGCGGGCCTGGCTCAACGGCGGATCGCACGCCGGCTGGCCGCAGTTGCTGCTCGCGGCCGGCACCCAGTTGCTGCTCGCGGCGATGCTCGCCGCGCTCGGCCGAATGCGGACCATGCGTGCCCGCGCCAAGTTCGGCGGCGCCGGCGACGACTTCCGGGCTGATCCGCAGTACCTGGTCTGGTTCGGCATCGCGGCGGTTCTCGCGGCGGCGGCGCTCGTGCTGTCGCTCACGGGCGGCGCCAGGGTGTCCTGGAGCCGCGTGGTGACCTGCTGCGGGATCCTGGTGCTGATCGCGACGCTGTCGATCGGCGTCGACCTTCTCGCCCGGCGCCGCGGTGCCTCGCTCACCGCCTTCCCCGGCCGCGACCTGCCAGCACCTGACCGGAATGTGGTGCGGACCGCCAGGCTCACCGGCGACGTGCTCGCCGTCGCGGTCCTGGCTGTCACGCCGCTCGGCGCCGTGCGTTCCTTCACCGCACCGGCGCTGATCATCGGTGGACCCGCGGTCTTCGCCGCCGTCCTCGGCATGGCAGGCTCGTTCGCGGTGCCGCTGCTCTGCGGGCTGCTGCCGTTCTTCAGGCAGCCGGGCGGCATGGAGCCGGCGCTGCCTGCCCCGGCGCCGGCGCTAGCCGCAGGGCCGGCGCCCCGTACCCCCCGGGCCGCCGCGGCCCGGCGGCGGGAGCGAAACCGCCACCTGGCTGGCCCTACGCGCATCATGTGGGGGATCGGGTCGGTATTCCTGCTCGCTGACATGTGGCTGGTCATCGCGCCGCTGAACGCGACGCACGTGCTCGGCGTGCTCGCGACCGTGGTGATCGCGATCGGCTCCCTGGCCATCCTGCTCGGCACGCTAGCGTTCCTGGTCCAGACCAGGCAGCCGCTGCCGCTCTTCCGCGCACTCCGGCTGAATGTCACGCCAGTGCTCACGATCATCATGATCATCGCGCTCGCCGACGGGATCATCGACAAGAACTCGGCCCTGCACCAGGTCGCCGGACCGGTCGCGGCGGGCGCGCACGCGCGGCCATCGCTGTCCGACGCGTTGGGCGCCTGGCTGCGCAGCCCGCTGACCACATCGTGCGCGAGACCCGCCGGCGCCCAGACGGCAGGCGGCCATCCGGTCAGGATCGAGCCGCTGATCCAGGTAGCCGCCTCAGGCGGCGGCATCCGGGCGGCCTGGTGGACCGCCAAGGTACTCGGCACGATCGCGGGCGGCACCTGCGGCCAGCACGACGTGTTCGCCGTCAGCAGCGTCAGCGGCGGATCGGTGGGAACGGCAGTCCTGGCCTCGGAGCCCGCCGGCACGACCGACCCGGTGCTGGCCGCCGACGCGAGCATCACGACGATGTCGGACCCTGACGCACTCGCTGCCGCGATCGACGGCCTGATGCTGCGCGACACCATCGCCGGTTACACCGGGCTTGACCTGCGAGCGGCCCAGATGCCATGGGCGCAGCGATTCCCTGATCGCGCCGCGCTCATGCAGGCGGTCTGGCAGCACCAGGACCCGATGCTGAACGCCCCGTTCCCGTTGCGGCACAGCTGGCTGCCGTGGGCGCTGCTGTTCAACTCGACGTCGGTAAGCACCGGGTGCCGTGCGATCTTGTCGAACGTCGCGCTGCCCCATCCC
This sequence comes from uncultured Actinomycetota bacterium, assembly GCA_963720595.1. Lineage (GTDB taxonomy): Bacteria > Actinomycetota > Actinomycetes > Streptosporangiales > Streptosporangiaceae > Chersky-822. The sequence goes on from CAVRFY010000005.1 coordinate 367,532, forward strand.
GCCGCGACCATGGCTCAGCCCGGCGGGCTGTCCTGCGGCCTCGGCAGCGCCGGGCTGGCCGGCAGCTATGACTTCCTCGCCCGGTTCAGGTGCCTGCGAAACCTGGCGACGTCGACGGCGGCGCTGATATCGGCCAGGTACGCCTACATCACCCCGTCGGGCACGCTCGACGGCTGCGGCAGCTCGCGCGGCACGTTCGCCGACCAACTGGTCGACGGCGGCTACGGCGACAGCACCGGGCTGTCCACGCTGGTGGACCTGGCCCCGACCGAAATGGCCAGCGTTCGCCAGTACAACGAGCGCGCGATGGCGAGCGCCCCAGCTGGCCAGCCCGTGACGCTGATCGTGCCGGTCACGGTCTATCTGGGCAACAGCGTGCAACCCGCGAGGACGCTGATCGTCCCCGCCAGAACCCCGGAGATCGACGTGCCGACCAGCGCGCTGTCGATCGGCCCGGCCACCGAGCTCACCGGCACCGACGCGCTGCTGCAAAACATGGCCGCGGCGACCGGGCCTGCCCAGTGGATGACCTGCGTCAGCGCCGACGTGACGTGTGCGGACGCGCGGGCCATCGCGTCCAATGCCGTTCCCGATCCGCTGATGATGGTGACGCCAACCGAGTATCCGGGAGTGGCCGCCCCGCTTGGCTGGCTGCTATCCGAGGCTAGCCAGAAGGCGCTTGACCGTGCGCTGCGCCGCGACATCAACGACGTACCACCGTGCGGCGCATACCAGCCCGCCTACCTGACACAGCGCCTGTATTGCCTGCCCGGCGTCGGCGTCCTGGCCGACCTCCTCGCGCTGACCCGTTTAGACTCGGCCCATGCCCCTAGAAGGTGAGTACGTCCCGAGTCCGCGCGGCTGGGTCCGCGACCAGGTCGAGCTGTTCGAAGGCTCAGGCGGCACGGAGGGGACAACGCTGCGCGAGACGGACATGCCGGTCGTGGTCGTCACCAACATCGGCGCCAAGACCGGCAAGGTGCGCAAGACGCCGCTGATGCGGGTCGAGCACGACGGCCGCTATGCCGCGGTCGCCTCGCTGGGCGGCGCGCCGAAGAACCCCGTCTGGTACTACAACCTGAAGGCCAACCCCCGGGTCGAGATTCAGGACGGCACGAAGCGCGCGGACATGATCGCGCGTGAGATCACCGGCGCCGAGCGGGCCGAGTGGTGGGAGCGCGCCGTCGCCGCGTATCCGCCTTATGCCGAGTACCAGGAGCGGACCTCGCGCCGGATCCCCGTCTTCGTGCTCGAGCCCGCCGACTAACGCCGCTGCCTCTCTCAACGGCAGACACGCTAACAGCGGAACCGGGCCGCCTCGGCGGATCTCGTCACCGGCCGACTTGCAAGGTAATCTTGTAATCAAGTTGGAGGTGGTCCGCATGGCAGCCGAGTCTGCGCTGGACGCGTACTCGCGGATCGTGACCGGAGTGGCCGCGGAGCTGACGCCGAAGGTGGCCAGCCTGCGGGTGACGCACGGCTCCGGCCGGCCCGGCGAGAGCCTGGGATCGGCCGTGGTCTACACCGGTGACGGGTTCTTGCTGACTAACGCCCATGTGGTCGGCCGTGCGACGGGCGGGACGGCGCTGTTCGCGGACGGGACAAGCTCGCCGTTCACGGTGGTCGGCGCAGACCCGCTGTCTGACCTCGCCGTCGTCAGGGCGGGTGCGGGCACGCCGCCGCCCGCCGAGCTCGGCGAGGCCGAGGACCTGGTCGTCGGGCAGCTGGTGGTCGCCGTCGGGCAGCCCGCTCGGGCTGGCAGGCTCGGTGACCGCGGGCGTGGTGAGCGCGCTCGGCAGGTCGCTGCCGACCAGGAGCGGATCGGCGGTGCGGCTGATCGAGGACGTGATCCAGACCGACGCCTCGCTGAACCCCGGCAACTCGGGCGGCGCGCTCGCCGACTCGCTGGCGCGCGTGGTCGGCATCAACACGGCGGTCGCCGGCGTCGGCCTCGGCCTGGCGGTGCCGATGAACTCGACCAGCAGGAAGATCATCGCCGCGCTGATGCAGCACGGCCGGGTGCGGCGCGCCTACCTGGGCATCGTCAGCGCCCCGACCCCGCTGCCCGCCGCACTGCACGAGCGGGTCGGCAGGAAGGACGGGCTGCGAGTGGCCGAGCTCGTCGCCGACGGGCCGGCCGCGCGGGCCGGCCTGCGGCCGGGCGACATCCTGGTCAGCGCGGCGGGCAAGCCCGTGACCTCGGCCCAGGACCTGCAGCGGCTGATGTTCGGCGAGGCGATCGGCAGGCCGCTGGAGATCACCGTGCTCCGCAACGGCGCCCTGGTCGACGTAATCGCCGAGCCGTCCGAACTGGCCGCGGCGTGACCCGCTGCCGACCATACAGACGGACCGCGGCCGAAATGCTCCCGCCGGTGCGTAAGAATGACGTATGAGCAAGCAGCCGAGCGCCCCGCCGCCAGGTGATAAGCCAACGCCGACGGCACCACCGCCTCCGCCAGCCTGGCGGCACTGGCTCTGGCCGGTCGCACTGGTCGCGATGCTGGGGCTGTATTTCTTCCTGCCGGGCATCAACACGAACACCGATAACGTGACGTACTCGCAGTTCCTGACCGATGTGCGGGCCAGCACGGTCAAGTCGGTCGACTTCGGCAGCACGACGAATGGCTCGAATACGACGGTGACCGGCATGCTGACCAACGGCAAGAACTTTACGACCGTGGGTCCCCCCGACACCTCTTCCGTGCAGGCGCTGCTGAAGAAGCAGGGCATCGGCTACTCCTATTCGCAGGCGAGCACCGGCCTGGGAACGGAACTGCTGTACTGGCTGATCCTGCTTGCCCCGCTGATCTTCATCTTCTGGCTGTTCCGGCGGATGTCGCAGGGGAGGGGCCGGAGCCTTGCAGGGCGCGCTGGGCGTCGGGCGGTCCCGGGCCAAGGTGTTCGACGCTGAGCGGCCGAGCACCAAGTTCTCCGACGTGGCGGGCTACATCGGGGCCAAGGAGGAGATCAGCGAGATCATCGACTTCCTGCGCAATCCGGCCCGGTACCAGCGGGCCGGCGCGATGGCACCGCGCGGCGTGCTGATGGTCGGTCCGCCGGGTACCGGCAAGACGCTGCTGGCCAGGGCGGTCGCGGGCGAGGCGTCGGTGCCGTTCTTCTCGGTGACCGGCTCCAGCTTCGTCGAGATGTTCGTCGGGGTCGGCGCCGCCCGGGTGCGTGACCTGTTCAGCGAGGCGCGCAAGCGGGCGCCGTGCATCATCTTCGTCGACGAGGTCGACGCGATCGGCCAGCGCCGGGCGGGCTCTGGGGCCGTGGTCGCCAATGACGAGCGCGAGCAGACGCTCAACCAGCTGCTGTCCGAGATGGACGGCTTCGACATGACCCAGGGCATCGTCGTCCTCGCGGCCACCAACCGGCCCGAGGTACTCGACCCCGCGCTGCTGCGGCCAGGCAGGTTCGACCGGCAGATCACGATCCCGCTGCCGAACACTGGACGAGCGGGCCGCGATCCTGGCCGTGCACTGCCGGGACAAGAAGCTGTCGGCCGACGTCGACCTGAAGATCGTGGCCAGGGGCACGCCGGGGTTCTCCGGCGCCGACCTGGCCAACCTGGCCAACGAGGCGGCGATCTTCGCGGTGCGCGGCAACCGGGAGGTGCTCTCCGCCGCCGACTTCGACGACGCGCGGGACCGGATCCTGCTCGGCAGGCGCGAGGGCTCCAACGTGCTGCTGCCCGAGGAGAAGCACGCGGTCGCCGTGCACGAGGCTGGCCACGCGCTCGTCGCCGCGCTGTCGGCGAACGCCGACCCGGTCGCCAAGGTCACGATCCTGCCCGCCGGCCAGGCGCTCGGCGTCGACCCAGCAGCTGCCGCTGATCGAGCGGCACCTGTACGGCGAGGACTACCTGCACGACTCGCTCGCGGTCAGGCTCGGCGGCCGCGCCGCCGAGCTGGTCGAGCTCGGCCAGGGGTCGACCGGCGCCGCCAACGACCTGTCCACCGCGACCGACATCGCGACCAGGATGGTCCGCGAGTTCGGCCTGTCGGCCAAGCTCGGTCCCGTGGGCTACCCGCAAGGCGGCTCGGTGTTCCTGGGTGGCGGCGGCAACGGCTTCTCCAGCCGGCCGTTCGCCGAGTCGACCCAGGCATCGATCGACGCCGAGGTCGCCAGGCTGCTGAGGGAGGCCGAGCAGACCGCCGTGGACCTGATCAGGGCGCACAAGGACATGCTGGCCGAGCTCGTCGAGCTGCTGCTCGAGCAGGAGACCGTGGACGGCGCCGAGGTCTACCGGATCGCCGGCCGGCCAGTGCCCGAGCACCGGCCCCGAGGAGGTGGCCATCGGACCGCGCGCGAAATCACTCACGTCGGGACGGGGCCCAGCCTGGGGATCGGGGCCCCGCGCGCGGAGGGCGCCGAGATTAGCGGCAACGACCACCCCGGCGAACCCGAGTAGCGGCACGACATGCAGCTGCTCGTCCTGTCCGGCACCGCGGTCCGCGAGGTGCTCGGCTATCCGGCGATGCGCGGACGCGATGCGCGAGGCGCTGGCCGCCAGGGCCCGCGGCGAGGTCTTCCAGCCGCTGCGCTCGGTCCTGATGCCCGAGGGCGCGGCCGGGATTCATGGCGCTGATGCCGTCCTATCAGCCCGGCCCGGCGCCGGCTACGGGCTCAAGGCGATCAGCGTCACGCCGACCAACCCGGCCTCGGGCCTGGACAGCCACCAGGGCATCGTGCTGCTGTCCAGCCCGCAGACCGGCCAGCCGCTCGCCGTGCTGAATGCCTCGGCGGTCACCGAGATCAGGACCGCCGCGGTCTCCGCCGTCGCGACGTCGCTGCTGGCCACGCCGGACGCGGACGTGCTCGCGATCGTGGGCACCGGCGTGCAGGCCAGGTCGCACCTGATGGCGATCGCCGCGACCTGCCCGCTCGCCGAGGTCAGGGTCGCGGGCTCCGCGCCCGCGAAGGCGGCCAGGTTCGCCGCCGACGTCGCCCCCGCCGCGCTGGCCGAGGCCGGCGCGCCGGCCATCGAGGTCAGGGCTTGCGAGTCCGTTCGCGACGCCGTCTCCGGAGCGGGGATCGTCGTAACCGCGACCAGCTCGCCCGTCCCCGTTCTTGAGCCGCGACTGGCTGGCTCCCGGCACGCACATCAACGCGGTCGGCGCCTGCCTGCCGCGGGCCAGGGAACTCGATACCGCGACGGTGGCGGCCGCGGGCTTTTACGCCGACAGCCGGGAGTCCGTGCTCGCCGAGTCCGGCGACTACCTGCTGGCCGCTGCCGACGGCGGCGATCGGCCCTGACCACATCCGCGCGGAGATCGGCGACCTGCTGGCCGGCCTCGCGCCCGGCCAGGGCCGCCGGGATGCCGCCGAGATCACGATCTTCGAATCGCTCGGCCTCGCGGTCGAGGATCTGGCCGCGGCGGCCGTCGCCTACCAGGCCGCGAGGGACACCGGCGCCGGCAGCTGGGTCGAATTCGAATAACCGCCGCCGTTTACCTATTGCCGCTTTAATAACCATTGACCGCTGCGTAACTTAGCGGCATTCTCTATGCTATGACTAGGAACGCCGCTTTCTATGTCGCCATATTTGCCACTAGTGCACTCTTCATCGGCTATCACTATGCGCACTACAAGGGCAATGCAGCCGAGTTGGCAACACGGCTCAGGCAAGTCCCCGTCCTCAGAAATGGGCGCGACCGCCATTTCGGGACCATGGTGCTGCTCTCGGTCCTGACCGCCGCCGTCATTTACGTGATCGCCAAGCATTAGTAGCCGGCGCAGGACCAGGCTAGGCCCGCTCACCCAAGTCATCGCGGCCAGGCGGAACCGGCCGGCCCCGGGCCGCGTCTGAGGATGCGAGAACCTCGCAGACCGGGAGCAGCGATGACTGTCACAATAAAACCTCTTTACCGGGCAGTAGCGGTCGGAATTGTCTGTGCCGCGCTGCTCATCGGCGCCTTCCTGCTCGGATCGGCCCAGCCCGGATCTGCGGCGTCCGGATCTGCGGCCGCCGGGTCACTGGCCGGAGGCCATCCTGCCGGGGTCGTGCTGACCTCATCGTCGGCCGGCGGGAAGATCACGGTGACCGGGACCGGCACGGTCACCGGAACGCCCAATCAGCTTGTCCTGTCGATGGGCGTCCAGGCCAATGCGATCTCGGTATCGGACGCGCTCAGGCAAGCCAATGAGGCGGCCAGCCGGGTAATGGCGGCCCTGCGGGCACACGGCGTGAGCAAGGCAGACATCGCGACCTCGGGGCTGTCGATCGGCCCGAACTACCGCAACGGCAGTCAGGTGCCGGTCGGCTACTCAGTGAGCGAACAACTCACCGCGACGCTGCGTGACCTGGCCAAGGCCGGCAGCCAGATCCAGGCGGCCGCGACCGCGGGCGGAAACGCGACCACCGTGGACGGCGTCTCGCTGAACCTGACCGACACCAGCGGACTGCTCGCCAAGGCGCGCGCGGCCGCGGTCCGTGACGCGCAGGCCAAGGCCGGCCAGTTCGCCAGCGCGCTGCACCGGCCACTCGGCGCCGTGATCAGCATCTCCGATCAGTCGTCGGCAGTTCCCTTCCCCGAGTTCGCAGCCGCTTCCTACAAGGCGGCGGGGTCGGTTCCGGTCTCGCCAGGCAGCCAGCAGGTCAGCGTGCAGATCACCGTGGTCTATGCGATCGGCTGATACTCTTCCTGCCATGACGAACGCGACCCAGATCGCCCGCTGGTGGCGCCGTCGTTAGGCGGGCCTGGTTCGCGCATCCCCAGATCGACGAAGGCGACCGCCCGGCATCCGGCGGTCGCCTTCGCGCGTCGGCCATGATCCGGGCCTGACACAGGCAGGGACAGAGCCATGCCAGATCTGACCGTTGACTACAGCGCCGACTTCGGCGCGACCCCGCCGCCGGGCCTGACCAGCTTCGTCACGGCCGGCGGAGTCGCGGTCACCAGGATCGTCGCGCCGTTCCAGCCTGACCTGCTCGCCGAGGTGACCAGGCAGGCCGATCAGCGGCGGGGCGGCACGTTCAGCTCCGGGATGGAGTACCCGGGTCGGTACAGCCGCTGGCACATGGGCTATGTCGATCCCTGCGTCGAGTTCGTCGCCCGCGGCCGCGAGCTCACGCGCCACAGCGCTGAACGAACGCGGATCGGTGATCCTGCCCGCGATCGCGGGCGCGCTCCGTAGCGCCGGGCGCCCCGTGCCTGTCCAGCAGGACGACAGCGTCACCGTGCTGATTCCCGAGCCCGCCGGGACCGTTCCCGAAGAGGAGCGGTCCAGCAGGCCGACCGTCTTCAGCGCGATCAGAGAGGTCATCGCGCTGTTTGCCGGGCCGGACGAGCACCTCGGGCTGTATGGCGCGTTCGGCTACGACCTGGCGTTCCAGTTCGAGCCGCTGCGGCTGCGCCCCAGCCGCGCCAGACGCCGCCCGCGAGAGGGACCTGGTCCTGCACCTGCCTGATGAGTTGTACGTGATCGACCGCAAGCGCGAGACGGCGTTGCGGTACAGCTACGAGTTCGCCTTCGGCGGCCGGTCGACCGCCGGGCCTGGATCGGAAGACGGGGACGCGGGCACCGGCAGGTGCTGCCGAGACCAGCGCGGGCGCTTTCGTTGCGACTGAAGATCTTCCGCCCGATCCCGAGCCGGGAGCTTACGCCCGAGTGGTGGAGCAGGCCAGGGAGCGGTTCGCGGCCGGCGACCTGTTCGAGGTCGTGCCGAGCCACGAGTTCTGGTCACGGTGCGCGTCACCGGCGGCCTTCTACGAGCGGCTGCGACGGCACAACCCGGCGCCGTACGAGTTCTTCCTCAGCCTGGGGGAGGACGAGTTCCTGGTCGGCGCGTCGCCCGAGATGTACGTCAGGGTCACCGGCGACCGGGTGGAGACCTGCCCCATCGCCGGGACGGTGCCGCGGGGGGCAAGCCCGCTGGCCGACGCCGAGAACATCCGCGCGCTGCTCATGTCGGCCAAGGAGGAGTCGGAGCTCACGATGTGCACCGACGTCGACCGGAACGACAAGTCGCGGATCTGCGTGCCGGGCAGCGTCCAGGTGATCGGCCGGCGGCAGATCGAGTTGTACAGCCGCGTGATCCACACGGTCGACCACGTGGAGGGGCGGCTGCTGCCCGGGCTCGACGCGCTCGACGCGTTCCTCAGCCACATGTGGGCGGTCACCGTCACGGGGGCGCCGAAGGCCTGGGCGATGCAGTTCATCGAGGATCACGAGGCCCGACCGCGGCGCTGGTACGGCGGCGCGGTCGGCGTGCTCGGCTTCGACGGCTCGATGAACACCGGGCTGACGCTCCGCACGGCGCACATCCGCGGCGGCGTTGCGTCAGTCAGGACCGGCGCCACGCTGCTGTTCGACTCAGATCCCGCGGCCGAGGAGACGGAGACCAGGCTGAAGGCCCGAGCTCTGCTGGAGGTGCTCGCGGAGGCCGATGCCGCCGCGGCCACTGCCGACCAGGATCAGATGACGCAACGGAACTCCCAGGCCAGCCCGGCGGCCGCCGAGCCGATCGGTCCCGGGGCCCGCCTGCCGGGCGGCGGCCTGCGCGTCCTGCTCGTCGATCACCAGGACTCCTTCGTGCACACGCTGGCCGGGTACTTCAGGGAGCAGGGCGCCCAGGTGACCACGCTGCGCGCTGGCTTCGATCCGGCGCGGCTCGACGACTACGCACCTGACCTCGTCGTCCTGTCGCCCGGACCCGGCCTGGCCGCCGACTTTGGCTGCTCGCGGCTGCTGGACGAGCTGAACGCGAGGAACATCGCCGTCTTCGGGGTGTGCCTTGGCCTGCAAGCGATGGTCGAGCACTCCGGCGGGATGCTGAGCCTGCTGACCTCGCCCGCGCACGGCAAACCAGGGACCGTCAGGGTCACCGGCGGCGACCTGCTCACCGGGCTGCCTGCCGAGTTCACGGCCGCGAGGTACCACTCCCTGCATGCCACGCCCGACCAGGTCGGCGGGGGCTTCACGGTCACGGCGGTCACCGCCGATCCCGCCGCTGGCCACGCCGGCGGGCACGGTCCGCGCGAGGTCGTGATGGCCATCGAGGATCACGAGTCGGGTCAGTGGGGCGTGCAGTTCCACCCCGAATCGATCCTGACCGCGTCCGGCGGCCACGGCCAGGCGATCGTCGCGAACGTGCTGCGACTCTGCCGGGCCAGGATCGATCAAACCTTGCGCCACCGCGGAATCCAGGCGCCGTCGGTAACCTCGTAATCGCTGAACAGGGCGGGCGCCTCCGCCAGCATGAGCTCGCCGATCTTGCCGAACACCAGCCGGATCTCCTCCTCGGCGCCGACATCGGTGCGCGCCTCGATCGTGTGCCGCAGGGTCCTGATGTTCGCCGTCCACAGCAGGCCGGTGGCCACTCCGTCCGGCGCGAACCTGCGCATGAACGAGGTCTTGTGCTTCTTCTCGGGGAACGGAACGCCCTGCTCATCGAGCCCGAAATGCCCGGCCATCCAGCGCTGGAACTCCTCCATCTGCTCGAGAAGTGCCGTGGACCGGCTCATCAGCTCCGCGTCGGCCAGCGCCCAGTCAGGGAACCAGAACGGAATGTCGGCGAGCCGGACGAACCGCAACGACTCCTGCGAGATCGCCACTCCCGGCCGGTGCCTGATCAGCTCATGAGTATTGCCGGAAACGACCGGCCGCCCGTTGCGTCTGACGAACAGCAGGCCATTGGGCACCTTGACACAGTGGACCTGCCCTTCGTAATGCACGAACGCGTCGTTGTTGCCGTCCTCGCACTTATACCTATCTGGGACCACGTGGCGGCCGTGATTCACCAGCGGCGTCAGCCGACCAGTCAGAATCGAAACTATGTAGCACGGCCGCAGGTTTCTGAAACGCTGACCGTTCGGCATGACCCGCTCTAGCCCGGTGCGATCATCGATCCTGACATTTGCCGACCAGCCAGCCTTGATAGCCAGAACCTGGAGATCGTCGGCCAGCTCTTGCGAGGAGGTATAGATCACACGGTGCCCGTTGGTCCGGTGAGTATTGCCGTCGCCCTCGATCATCGCCTCGAGAAAGATCCTGATGGCATGAGGGGACCAGCCTTGGACCATCGCCGGTACTGACTTCTCGTGGGAGTGACCAAGCGAGGCCAGCATGTCGCGAAGCGGCAGGCACTGGGTCCGGACCACGGAGTGGTCAGTCGCCGGGCGATAGGCCGGAAGGCCCATGGCCTGGATCGTCTCCGCCATGCGGTCCTGAACCGGGCCCGGGTTCTGCGCCAGTTGGATGACGTGACCATTGACGCACCCTTCGGCGAGATAGTAGCCAAGGAACCTGGCGAACGGCTCCTGCGGGAACGAAACAGCCGGATAGGTGCGAGTGGCCGGCCGATCGCGGTCACGCCTGTGGTAGGTGCGGTAGGTCTCAGGAATCTCGACGCGCTCAGGGGAGTGACCAAGCCACCGCGCGCCTTTCTGGTACTTGACTCGCTTATGCAGGATGTCTTCGGCAGGCTCGACCGCGAATCTCTGTTCCCCGCGCTTGGCGGCCTGGGTGTCGTGACGCTGGACCCACATCCGGTGGTTGGGGGTGACAAGCAGGTCTACCTGCTCCGAGTGCACCCGGTACATCAGGCCGGCATAGTCGGCGTGGAAGACCTCGGTGGCCTGCTGGTACTCCAATTGTCCCGTGGCAGGGTTGAGCGTGCCGAAGACCTCGGTGCCGTCCACCTTGGGCCATGGCTTCCAGCCTTCGGTCGTCAGCACATCGGTCTCGTCGTCGTAGCAGCAGACCCGGCTGACGTTGTGCAGCACGAAGCTGAAGCTCACGTGCTCGAGCACTGAGCCGTGCGCCTGGGCCAGGATGGCCTGGGTCAGATATTGCTGCTGATCGGTGCGGACCCGGACGATGTTCGGGTTCAGCCCGGGCTCCCACGACCGGTAGCAGATCTTGCCGGCGAACTCGACCAGGTTCTGCGCGTCGTCGAGGTCACCGCGGTCCAGCTTCTCCAGCCACCGGGTGCCGCCGACCTCGCTCAGGTAGGCGGCAAGCTGGTCGTAGTTGATCTCCGGACGGGCGACAAGGAACACCTGTGGCTGCACGCTCTTCATGGCACGGCACACTACCGGGGCGTCCCGACATCCAGCACGCCGCCGAGGCGCCCGGCGGACGGTCTAGCCGAGCAGATCCTCGCCCGGGTAGCCGGCGGTGTCCTGCCGCGAGCGGTCCCGCGCTGCCCGCAGCGCATCGAGGGAGTCGTGGTGGATGCGGTCGCCGGGCACCCGGCGCGACAGTGCCCGCACCGTGGCGCTGACCAGGCCGGCCGGTCCCGCGACGTAGACATCGCAGTCGCGGAACGAGGGGTGCGTCCAGAGCACATCGGGCAACCTGCCGACGCGGCCCGCGAAGCCGACTTCGTGCTCGGCGACCGGGATCACGGTGAGTGCGGGGTAGGCCAGCCGCAGCGCCTCGAGGTCGCGCATGTCGTACAGGTCCCGGCTGCGCCGCGCTCCCGCGTACAGGGTGACCGTGCGCCGCCTGCCCTGCCGCACGGCTCCGACGACGGCCTCGATCATCGCCTTGAGCGGCGCGAGCCCGGTGCCGCCCGCCACGCATACCAGGTCCCTGGCCGGGTCGGCGGGCAGGCGCATCTCGCCGCGGGCCGGGCCGAGCAGCACGGGGTCGCCCGTGCCGCAATGGCTGACCAGCGCCCTGCTCACCATTCCGCCAGGAACGGCGCGCACATGGAGGTCGATCAGGCCGTTCTCCCGTGGCGCGTTCGCGATGGAGTAGTTGCGCCAGATCCGTGGCCAGCGCGGTGCCTGGACCGCGACATACTGGCCCGGTTCGTAGCGCAGCGGGCGGTCCGGCCTGATCGTGAGCACCGCGACGGCCTCGGTGCGCCGGTCGTGCTGGACGATCTCGCCGGTCCACCAGGCCGGCTCGGTCCTGGCGTCGGCGTCCGCCGCCTGGCTCATCACCGCGGCGAAGTAGTCGAGCGCGGACCGCCAGGCGACGGCCATCTCGACCGTCCAGACCGGGCCGGCGAGCTGCGCTGCCGTCACGAAAAGCGCATCGAAGAACGGCTGGTAATGCTTGTGCTTCACGCCGAACTTGCGATGGTCCCTGGCCAGCAGGCCCAGCGCCTCCCGGGTGCCCCCGGCATCCGCGAGATTGCGGACCAGCGTGACGAGCTTGCGGAAGACCGCGACCCGCGTCTGCGTCATCTCGTAGGGAAACAGCCCGCGCAGGTCGGGGTGGTCGGCGAACAGTCGGGCATAGAAGTACTCCATCGCCACGTCGGGATCGGTGATCAGGTACGCGAGCAGGTTCCTGACCAGGTTGCGGTCGAAGTTCGCCTCGGCAAGGCCCGGCGCGCCTGACGGCTGATCGATGCCGCCCGAGTCTTCGGCGTGTGCGATGGTTTCCATGGGCGCAGCGGGCTCGGGTTCACCGTGCTCTTCGCTGGCCACGGTAGGCAGTTTCGCAGCCAGATACCGTATCTACCACCGATTCGGACAAAGGCCGACCACGCGGGCCGCAGGCGTTTGATAACTGAATGCTGTCATTTTAAGCGCAAGCCGTAACCGCCGGGCCGGTCCCGAGATCGGACCGCCGGAATAGGTGGGGCTCGGCTGATCTACGATGTTGCGGTGGCTGAATCCCGATACCTGCGCAACCCGCACCTTCGCGGAGACCTGCTGACCTTCGTCGCCGATGACGACGTCTGGCTGGCTCCTTCAAGCGGCGGCCGTTCCTGGCGGATCTCGGCCGACCGGGCGCAGGCGTCGGAGCCGAGGCTGTCCGGCGACGGCGGCCTGGTGGCCTGGACAAGCTGGCGCGACGGGCCGCCGGAGATCTACCTCGCTGGCACCGACGGCGGTGCCGCGACCAGGGTCAGCTACTGGTCGAACGGGGCAACCAGGCTGCGCGGCTGGAACCCGGCCGGCGACCTGCTCGCTATCACGTCGGCGGATCAGCCGTTCCGGCACTACACCTGGGCATACGAGATACCGGTCGCCGACGGTCAGGGCAGGTTCGCCGAGCACCGCAGGCTGCCGTACGGGCCGGTCGCCGACGTGGCCATGGACGGCAGTGCGGTCGCGCTGCTGGCCGCCAGCTACCAGGAGCCCGCATTCTGGAAGCGGTACCGCGGCGGCACGTCAGGCAGGCTGTGGGTCACCCAGCCGGATTCAGCCGCCGGGCCGGGCTTCCGCAGGCTGCTCGGAGATCTCGCCGGGCAGTTCTACAGCCCGATGCTGGTCGATGGCCGGCTGGCCTTCATCAGCGACTTCGAGGGCACGGGCAACGTGTACTCGTGCGCACTCGACGGTGCCGACCTGCGGCGCCACACCGATCACGACGGAATGTACGCGCGCAACGCGAGCACGGACGGCACCAGGGTCGTCTATCAGAATGCCGGCGACATCTGGCTGCTGGCCGACCTCGGTGCGGACAGCGAGCCGGTCAGGCTGGAGATCAGCCTCGGCTCGCCGCCTGCGGGCCGCGCGCCGCAGCCTGATCTCCGCCGACGACCACCTCGGCCACCTGAGCTGCGACGTGACCGGCCAGGGGAGCGCGGTCCAGGTGCGCGGCACCGTGCACTGGCTGACGCACCGGGAGGGGCCGGCCAGGGCGCTGTCCGCGATCGGTGGCCCGGCCGCGCGGCTGCCCATGGTGCTCGGCGACACCGGCGAGGTGGTCTGGGTGGTCGCCGCCGACGAGGCGGACGCGCTCGAGATCGCCCCGGTCGCCGGGACCGCTCCAGGCGAGGCACCGCGCAGGCTGGCCGACGGGGAAGTGGGCTGGGTCGCCAGCCTCGCTGCCGCGCCCGACGGCAGCGTGGTCGCCGTCGCCGCCAGGGACGGCAGGCTGCTGATCGTTGATGTCGCTTCCGGGCAGGTCAGCGAGCTGGCGAGGTCGGATAACGGCCCGATCACCGACCTTGCCTTCGCGCCGGACTCGGCCTGGCTCGCATGGTCGCAGCCCGAGCTCGGGGACTTGCGCAGACTGCGCCTGGCCCGGCTGGAAGACCAGCAGGTCACCGATGTCACCGACGGCCGCTTCGTCGACACCGATCCCGCATTCACCGCCGACGGGCTGTACCTGGCGTTCTTGTCCAAGCGCAACTTCGACCCGGTCTACGACGCCCACGTATTCGACCTGAGCTTCCCCTACGGCAGCCGGCCGTACCTGCTGACGCTGGCGGACAGCACGCCTTCCCCGTTCGGCCCGCTGGTCGGCGGGCGGCCGGTCGGGTCGCCGAAGGACGACGAGCACGACAAGGACGGCGAGCACGACAAGGACGCGGGTGCCAAGGACGCGTCCGGCGGCGAGGAGGCGGACGGCGGCAAGGAGCCAGAAGGGCGAGGAGGCCGGCGGCAAGGACTCGGCGAAGCCGAAACCGAAGCCGAAGGCCAAGCCGGTGACCGTGGACCTCGAGGGGCTCAGCGCCCGGGTCATCCAGGTGCCGGTGCCTGAGTCGAGGTACAGCTCGCTGCGACGCCGTCGAGGGCGGGCTCGCCTGGCTGCGGCAGCCGCTGACCGGCAATCTCGGCGAGGGCGGCGCCCGCCCGGATGACGGACGACCCGCGGCCGTCCCTGGAGTACTTCGAGATCAAGCGGTCCAAGTGCACCGAGCTGGACGACGAGGTGAACTGGTTCGAAGCGAGCGGTGACGGCACCAGGCTGGTGGTCAGGGACCGCGGCAGGCTCTACATCGTGCCGGCCAACAGGAAGGCCGACACGGACAACACCGACGACCAGGTCAGCGTCGACCTGTCCAGGGCCAGGTTCCTGGCCGATCCCGCGGCGCTCTGGCGCGCGGCCTACGCCGAGGCCGGCCGTGCCATGCGGCACGAATTCTGGGTGCCTGACATGGCCGACGTCGACTGGGACGCCGTTCTGGCCGATTACCGGCCGCTGCTCGATCGGATCGCCACCTCAGACGATTTCGCCGACGTGCTGCACGAGGCCGTCGCGGAGCTGGGCAGCTCGCACGCGTACATCATGCCCGGCGGGCGGCTCGGACAGCACCGGCCACGTGGCCGGCCTGCTCGGCGCCGACCTGGAGCCCGGCCAGGACGGCTGGCGGGTGGCCAGGATCGTGCCAGGGGAGTCGTCTGACCCGCGGGCCAGGTCGCCGCTTGCCGCACCTGGCACGCTGATCGGCCGCTGGCGACCTGCTTGTCGCCGTCGACGGCCAGCCGGTTGAGGTATCAAAGGGACCCGGCCCACTGCTGGTCGGGGCGGCGGGCAAGCCGGTCGAGCTGACGGTCGTGCGGGCGGGCGACGGACAAGCCGCACCGTTCGGTCGTGATACCGCTCGCCAGCGACCTGCGGCTGCGCTACCAGGACTGGGTCGCCGGCCGCCGCAGCTGGTCCGCGAGCTCAGCGGCGGCCGGGCCGGCTACCTGCACGTACCCGACATGGTCAGCGAGGGCTGGTCCGACTTCCACCGTGACCTGCGCGGCGAGATGCAGAACGAGGCGCTGATCATCGACGTGCGCGCGAACAGCGGCGGGCACACCTCGCAGCTCGTCGTCGAGAAGCTCGCCAGGCGGGTCATCGGCTGGGACACCGTACGTCACGGCCAGGCCGCAGAGCTACCCGAACCAGGCACCGCGCGGCCCGGTGGTCGCGGTCACCGACGAGTTGGCTGGATCCGACGGTGACATCGTCACCGCCGCGATCCAGCTACTGAAGATCGGTACCGTGGTCGGAGCGCGAACATGGGGCGGCGTAATCGGCATCGAGGGCTGGCACCAGCTCGTCGACGGCACCTCGATGACGATGCCCAAGTTCTCGTTCTGGTTCAGCCAGTTCGGCTGGGGCGTGGAGAACTACGGCGTCGACCCCGACGTCGAGGTCCTGATGTCACCCGAACGACTGGATCTCGGGGACCGATGTGCAGCTCGAGCGGGCCGTCAGCTGGCCATGGAGGCCCTGGCGGAGCAGCCCGCGGCCGCACCGCCCAGCACCGACGCACGCCCCACCCGCCGTCGCCCGGCCCTCCCGCCACGCACCACCCCGCCCACCCCGTAGCCCCGCCCGCCCCGCAATTAGAGTCTTCCGGCCGGGCTGTCTCCGGCCGGGCTGTCTCCGGCCTCGCCAGGCTCTGCGCCGATCGTGCTCAGAGCGGTCATCGACGAGATCGTCCTGCTTAGCCAAGATCGTTCCCGGATGAATGGTCCTTTCATCCGGGAAAACAGTGATGAATGGTCCATTCATCGATCGCCAACTCGGGTCAGCATCCGGGTAAAAGGTACGATACGTATGAAACATAGGCCGCTGCCGGGCTGTCATCCAGCCGGGCGATGATCCGGGGGCTAGTGACGGCTAGAACGGGGCGTTGTAGCCGCCTAGCCAGTGCACCTGCAGCCAGGACATCGCGCTCGACCAGGCTCCGGTGACTTCGAGCAGGCCAACCGCCACCAACAGCAGCCCGCCGATCCTGGTGATCAGCCTGGCGTGCCGGCGCGCGAAGCCGAGCAGCTTCATCCCGCGCTCGACTGCGAAGGCCACGATCAGGAACGGAATGCCGACGCCCAGGCGCGTAGACGAACGCCAGGAACGCACCCCTGGCGGCGGTGCCGGTGGTGAGGCCGAGTGCGAGAACGGCGCTGAGGGTCGGGTCCGATGCACGGCGTCCAGCCGAGCCCGAACAGCACCCCGAGCAGCGGCGCGCGTGGCCAGGCCGGCCCTCGGGCGCAGCGACGGCTTGATGATCCGGCCCGCGAAGCCGAACCGGTCGAAGGCCCCGGCGAACAGCAGGCCGAGCAGGATCAGCACCACGCCGAGGATCTGGCTGAGCCCTCGGGCGTGGATGCGCTCCGCCGCGCCCAGGCTGCCGAACGCCGCGCCGTAGGTCGCGAACAGCGCCGAGAAGCCCAGCACGAACAGCGCCGCTCCGGCCAGCGCGCGGCCCCGGCTCGGGACCGGACGCGTCCGGTGGCACGGCCGCCGCGGCGACGACGGTGGCCGCGCCGCCGGCCGAGGCAGCCTGAGCGCCTGCCGCCAGCCCGGCCTCGCCGGGCCCAGAGTCGTCCTGCTCGGCGTTCATCGCCCGCGACTTGCCGGATCTGGCGCCGGTGACCGCTGCACCCGACATGCCCGTGATGTACGACAGGTAGCCGGGCACCAGCGGCAGCACGCACGGCGACAAAAAGGTGACCGCGCCGGCCGCCGCCGCGACAGGGATCGCCAGCAGCAGCGGCCCGGAAGACCAGGCTGCCGACGCTCATCGACACCTCCCGTACGCGTACGCATCACCAATCGCGACCACAACCCTATCCGGCCCCGGCCACGGCCTACCGGCCGTCCAGCCTCGCCATCGCCGCCGGCCACCGGCAGGCTCAGGCCAGCGGCAGGCTCAGGCCAGCGGCAGGCTCAGGCCAGGTCGGCCAGGGCTGGCTCGACGGCGCGGTGGAAGGTTGGGTATGCGTAGATCATCTCGCGCAGCCGCTGGACCGGCACCCGTGCGTGCACTGCCAGCGTCAGCATGCTGAGCACCTCGCCGCCCACCGGGCCCGCCGAGGTGGCGCCGACCAGCACGCCGCCGCGCGACGTCCTGCACGAGCTTGATGAAGCCCTCGTTGCCCGCCTTGTGGATCCAGCCGCGCGCCGAAGCCGGGACCGGCGCTGATAGCCCGGTCCGGACATCCAGCCCTGCTCCCGAGCCTGCGCCTCGGTAAGCCCGACCGAGCCGATCTCGGGATCGGTGAAGGTTACCCGCGGCACGGCGTGGTACTCGGCGGCGTGGTGCTCCTCGCCCAGTATGTCCGCGATGACGATGCCCGCGTGGTACATCGACATGTGCGTGAACGCGCCGTGCCCGACGATGTCGCCGATGCGCCCAGACGCCGGGCGCGGCCCGCATCCGCTCGTCGACCGGCATCGCCTGCGGCCTGCTCGTCGATGCCGACCGCGCCGACGCCGACCTCGGCCAGGTTCACCCGCCGCCCGGTCGCGACCAGCAACTCCGGCCCGGTCAGCACCTCGCCGCCGGCCAGCGTGACCGTGAACGCCGCCGTCGCTCGTGAGCTGATCCTGCTCGCCGCCACGCCGGTCCGCACGCCGATGCCCTCGGCGCCGAAGACCTTCGCGAGCAGCTCGCCTGCCTCAGGCTCCTCGAGCGGCACGAGCCGGCCGAGCGCCTCCACCACGGTGACCTTCGCGCCGAACCTGCGCGAACACCTGCGCAAGCTCCACCCCGATCGCGCCGCCGCCCAGCACGATCAGCGATGACGGGCACCTGCGTCGCCTTGATCGCCTCCCGGTTCGTCCAGAACGGCGTCCCGGCCAGGCCGGGGATCGGCGGGACGGCGGGCTCGGTCCCGGTCGCGATCACGATGCCGCGCGCTGGCCCGCAGCACATCGCCGGACCGGTCACCGCCGCCACGGCGCTCGCTGCTGATCACCGTGACCTCGCCGGGCCCGGTGATCCGGCCAATGCCGCGGAAGAGGTGACCGCCCTTTCCGGTGAACCGGTCCGCCGCCGACGGTGTCGTCCCAGTTGTCGGTCGCCTCGTCCCTGATCCGCACCGCCACCGGATCCCAGCTCGGCTCACCGACGCCTGCCCGGCCATGCCCGGCAACCCGGCGCGCCTCGGCCAGCAGATTCGCGGCCCGGATCATCATCTTCGACGGCACGCAGCCGAAATACGGGCACTCGCCGCCGACTAGCCGGGACTCCACGCCGGCGACCCTCAGGCCGGCCTCGGCGAGCCGGCCGGCGACCTCCTCGCCGCCCGGGCCCATCCCGATGACGATCACGTCGAACTCGCGCTCGCTCACGCTGCCTCCCATCGACTGTCAGACCCGCCTGCTACGGATAGGACAAGAACATCAGGGAATTACCCTGTCCGGCCGGCAGTTGGAACACGCAGTGCCTGGTGCTGACCGCCGATTCGCCTGGGAGATGGTGATTAAGCTGCCCGCCGACACGACTGAGCCGCTACGCCGGATCACTCGGCCCCGGCTCGGGCCGGGGATCACGCGAGAGCTGCCGTGTCCGCCGATGCTGCTGAGCACGCGATCCACTTTCCGAGACCGAGGCCGAACGGCTTATTCGGGCAATCTGCTTCAAAACCGGCCCACCCGGGACGATCGGCGCCGAGCTCGAATGGCTGGTCCGCGACTCGTCAGACCCCGTCGCTCACCGTGCCATTCGGCAGGATTAGCGAAGTATCTGGACTCATCTCGAAAGGCCGGGCGTCATTGCCCGGAGCCGGCCTCCTGACCCTGGAGCCAGGCGGCCAGGTCGAACTCAGCACAGCTCCAGCGAAGGACCTCAGCGAATGTGTCGCCGCCGCGAGCGACGACCTCGCGGTCCTGCACGAGGCGTTCGGCAGACGCCGGCCTCGTTCTCACCGGTCACGGCATTGATCCGCTCCGGCGCCCGAGCCGGGTACTCGAGCTGCCGCGGTACGCGGCCATGGAGGAGTACTTCGACCGTGACGGCCACTGGGGCAGGCTCATGATGTGCAGCACCGCATCAGTCCAGGTCTGCGTCGACGCCGGCCTCGAGGACGACGGCACGTCGGGCTACGCGTTCCGCTGGCGGCTGCTGCACGCGCTCGGGCCCGTGCTCGTCGGCGCGTTCGCGAACTCGCCGCTGCGCCGCGGCCAGCCAACCGGCTGGAAATGTACCCGCCAGCTCGTCTGGTCCAGGCTCGACCCTGGCCGGACCCGGCCGCCCGCAGGCGCCGAGCCGTGCTACGCCTGCCGGGCCTTACCTGGCGGCACCCAGCCAGGAGGACGCGCAGGGAGCACTGGGTGCGGTACGCGATGGACGCCGACGTGCTCTGCGTGCGCCAGCCCGACGGCCAGCCGTGGACGGTTCCTGCCGGGCTGACGTTCAGGAGACTGGCTGCGCGGTACCGACCGGCCGCAGCCTGCTGACCAGTCCGGCGGGCCGGTCGGAGCCGCGCCGACCGCCGATGACCTGAGCTATCACCTGTCCACGCTGTTCCCGCCGGTGCGGCCGCGCGGCCATCTCGAGCTGCGGATGATCGATGCCCAGCCAGGGAGACGGCTGGGTGGTCCCGGTCGCGGTCGTCGCGGCGTTGACCGACGACCCGGTCGCCGCCGACGCGGCGATGGCAGCGGCCGAGCCGGTCTGGCAGCGCAACCTGGCCCGGCGGATCGCGCGCGCCGCGTCCCGCCGCAGCGGCCGTGCGGCCGCAGCCGCGCGCGACGGCAGCCCGTGGCTGCGTGCGGCCAGGCTGGGCCTGGCCGACCCGGCGCTGGCCAGGGCAGCGCAGCGCTGCTTCGAGGCAGCCGAGGCCTCGCTGGCCAGCGGTCGGGCGCGCCGCTGCAGGTCAGGACAGGCAGTCGCGGAATTCGCCGAGCAGTACGTGCGGCGGGGCAGGTGCCCGGCCGACGACATCCTAGACACCATCGCCCACCGGAAGGACAGTCATGACCATCGCCGCCGACGCCAGCACGCTCCGCGACGAGATCGCGGCCAGGCTGATCACCGCCCGCGAGCGGACCCGCGCGCTGACCGACTGCGTCGACGAGGCCGACCTGATCCGCCAGCACTCGCCGCTGATGTCCCCGCTGGTCTGGGACCTGGCCCACGTCGCCAACCAGGAAGAGCTGTGGCTGCTCCGCGACGTCGGCGGCCGCGATCCGATGCATCCCGGAAATCGACCCGCTGTACGACGCCTTCGAGCATCCGAGGGCCAAGCGGCCCAGCCTGCCGCTGCTGCCGCCCGCGCAGGCACGCAGCTACGCGAGCGATGTCCGCGGCCGCGTGCTCGACCTGCTCGAGCGAGTCAGCTTCACCACCGGGCCCGCTGGTCGACCAGGGTTTCGTGTTCGGAATGATCGCGCAGCACGAGCAGCAGCATGACGAGACCATGCTGGCCACGCATCAGCTCAGGCGAGGCGGCCCGGTGCTGACCGCGCCGCCGCCTGGGCCTGCGCCGGCGGACGTGCTGCGGCTGCCCGCCGAGGTGCTGGTTCGCGGCGGCCCGTTCACGATGGGCACCTCCACCGAACCGTGGGCGCTGGACAACGAGCGGCCGGCGCACGTCGTCGACCTGCAGCCGTTCTACCTGGACACCACGCCCGTCACCAACGCCGCGTTACGCCGAATTCATCGCCGACGGCGGCTACCGCCGGGAGCGGCTGTGGAGCCCGGCGGGCTGGCAGCACCGGCGCAAGGCCAGCCTGACCGCGCCGCTGTTCTGGGAGCAGGGCGGCGCTGGCCAGTGGCTTCGGCGCAGATTCGGCGTGACCGAGCCGGTGCCGCCGGACGAGCCGGTCATGCACGTCTGCTGGTACGAGGCGGACGCGTACGCCCGCTGGGCTGGCCGGCGGCTGCCGTCCGAGGCCGAGTGGGAGAAGGCCGCGAGATTCGACCCCGCATCCGGCCGGTCCCGCAGGTACCCGTGGGGTGACGCCGATCCCGACGCCAGACCTTGCCAATCTCGGCCAGCGGCACCTGCAGCCTGCCCCGGCGGGCTCGTACCCGGACGGCGCCGCGCCTTCCGGCGCCAGGCAGCTGATCGGCGACGTCTGGGAGTGGACGGCCAGCGATTTCCTGCCCTACCCGGGCTTTAGCGCCTACCCGTACAAGGAGTACTCCGAGGTGTTCTTCGGCCCCGACTACAAGGTGCTGCGCGGCGGCGCCTTCTCTGCCGACCCGGTCGCCTGCCGCGGCACCTTCAGGAACTGGGATTATCCGATCAGGCGGCAGATTTTCGCCGGATTCCGCACCGCCCGTGACGCGGACATCGCCTGATGTGCCGTCACTTCGCCTATCTCGGCGAGCAGGTCGCCATCAAGTCGGTGCTCGTCGACCCGCCGCACAGCCTGGTCGAGCAGGCCTGGGCGCCCCGCTGGCAAAGGCACGGCACCATGAACGTCGACGGATTCGGCATCGGCTGGTACACCGACGGCGACCCGCTTCCGGCCAGATACCGCCGGGCAGGCCCGATCTGGTCCGACGACTGCCTGCCAGACCTCGCCAGGGTTACCCGAACGCGAGCGATGCTGTGCGCGGTCCGATCGGCATCGGTCGGCACCGACACCGGTGCGGCGGCAGCGGCACCCTATGCCCACGGCAGCTGGCTTTTCAGTCTTAACGGAGCGCTCGTGGGATGGTCGGCCGCGGCAGGCGGGTCGATCACGCCGAGGCGCAAGACCGCGCCTGCCGGAGCTAACGCGGCGGGCCGGGCGGAAGCCGCCGGCGACTCGATTACCCCGGCGGGCCGGGCGGAGGCGGCCGGCGAGTCGATTACCCCGGCGGGCCGGGCGGAAGCCGCCGGCGAGTCGATTACCGAGCCGGCCCCAGCGTTCCCGCCGATCTCGCCAACGCCGCGGCCGCGGTCCTGCGGCTGGCAGACGCGCTGCCCGCCGCCGACCTGCTCGGGCTCCAGGCCAGGTGCGACACAGCGCTGCTCTGGGGGATGGTCCTGCCCAGGCTGCGGGCCGGTACGCAGCCGGCCGACGCCCTGGCCGGAACCGTGCGTGACATCTGGGCGGCCGGCGGGACCGGCCGCTTCAACCTGCTGCTCACCGACGGCCAGATGATCGCCGCCACGGCCGCTGGCGACTCGCTGTGTTACCGGTACCGGCCGGACGGGGTCATCGTCGCCTCTGAGCCCTCGGACGACGACCCCGACTGGCTCACAGTGCCCGACGACAGCGTGCTGGAGGCCACCACGGCGGGGGTCACGGTGCGGCCGATCACGCGGCCATCCGGGCCGGCCGGGCCGCGCAACCAACCGGCCAGCTACCCGAACGGGAAGGTGACGCATCCGTGACGAGCATCCCGATCGACAGGCGGCTGCCCGACCGGTTCTTCGAGGACTCGCTGCGCGCCGACGTGCTGGCCGGCCTGACGGCGACACCGAAGTCACTGCCGCCCAAGTGGTTCTATGACGAGCGCGGCAGCGAGCTCTTCGACAAGATCACCCTGCTGGACGAGTACTACCCGACCAGAGCCGAGCGCGAGATCCTGGCCGACGCGGCCGCCGAGATCGCGGCGACAACCCGGTCTAGCGCGCTCGTCGAGCTCGGGTCGGGCAGCGCCGACAAGACCAGGCTGCTGCTCGACGCCCTCCGCGACGCGGGCACGCTGGTCAGCTACGTGCCCGTCGACGTCAGCGAGTCGGCGCTGATCCTGGCCGCCAGCCGGATGACGGCGCGCTACCCGGGCCTGCGGGTACAGCCGGTCCTCTCGGACTTCACCGAGCACCTGGGGCTGCCCGAGTCGGGCGGTCCCCGGCTGGTCGTGTTCCTGGGCGGGACGATCGGCAACCTGCTACCCGCCGAGCGGGCGGAGTTCCTCGCCAGCGTGCGCTCCAGCCTGCGGGACGGCGACGCCCTGCTGCTCGGCACTGACCTGGTCAAGGACCCGGCCATGCTGGTCGCCGCGTACGACGATGCGGCCGGAGTGACGGCCGAGTTCAACAAGAACATCCTGCGCGTGCTGAACTCCGAGCTCGACGGCAACTTCGACCTCGACGAGTTCGAGCACGTCGCAGCCTGGGACGCGGAGGCCGAGTGGATTGAGATGCGGCTGCGGTCGGCCATCGAGCAGACGGTACTGCTGCGGGCGATGGGCCTGAGCGTCAGGTTCGGCGCCGGCGAGGAGATGCGGACCGAGATCTCGGCTAAGTTCCGCCGCGAAGGGGTCGCCCGAGAGCTAGCCGCCGCGGGGCTGGATCTGCGGTCCTGGTGGACCGACTCGCAGGCCAGGTTCGGCGTGTCGCTCTCCTTGCCCGTCTAGGTGCGCCGTCCGGCGCAGCGGATGCACAGGGCCGCGGCCGGGCGGGCGGCGAGCCGCCCGGCACCGACCGGCTCGCCGCACCGCGTGCATGCCCCGTAGCTCCCGGCGTCCAGACGGCCAAGCGCCGCGTCGATCTCGGCGACCCGGTCGCCCGCCTGGCGGGCCAGCGCCGCGACATGCTGCCGCTCGAACGCGATCGTGGCGCCCTCCGGGTCGTGTTCGTCATCGGCGTTCGCCATGGTCGCGGAGTCGACCAGGCAGGCGAACTCGCGCTGCAGGGCCGCGAGCTGTCCGGCGGCCGCGGAGCGCTCGGCGGCCAGCAGGTCTCGCGGGCTGTCCGCGCTCACGGTTCCTCGGGCAGCGGCCCCGAGCCCGCGCCGGCCTGGGTGCCGCCCGCCGCGTCCGCTGTCTGGATCGCCCGGAACCGCCACCGCGCCAACTCGGCACCATTGACCTCGAGCAGCGCGGCGTAATCTCCCGGCCGGTCCAGGATGAAGTTGGTGACGAACGCGGCAACCGGCATGACCGTGAAGTCGCCGACGCGCATGTTGGGCGCGGTTCCGACCCTGAACTGGCCCTCAAACCGCGCGCTCAGCGCCCTGCCGTCCGCGTCCTCGAACGTCACGGCGAACGCATGGCCCAGGTGGTGCTGGCGCCACGGAATATGCAGCACCGCCGCTAATCCGAAAGCACGCACGACCGGGTACTCGGCGCTGTAGACCTGATTCCAGAACCCGCCATTGACGTAGAGCTTGCCGTTCTCCACGACCGCGTGATCGGCGAGGAAGAACGCGCAGGCCTGGATCTCTTCAGGCATCGGCTGCTCCGTCATGGCACTAACCTATGTGGCCTGCCGAGCGCCGCAGGCACGACCCGAGGAGAGACCTGATGTCCGACCAGCTGACCGCGGAGGGACTCGACCGGCTGCACGCGACGGCTCGGCGGCACGTCGGTGATGATCTGGTTCCCGGACTGGTCGTCCTCGTGGCCCGCGGCGACCAGGTACACGCCGAGGCGCTCGGGACGCTGTCGATCGGCGGCGCCCCGGTTACCCGCGAGGCCATGTTCAGGATCGCGTCGACGACGAAGCCCATCACGGCGGCGGCCACGCTGGCCCTGGCCGGCGAGGGACTGCTTGACCTGGATGCTCCGGTGGACAGCCTGCTGCCGGAACTGGCCGACCGACGGGTGCTGACCCGGATGGACGGGCCGCTGGCTGACACGGTGCCCGCACATCGCGCGATCACGCCGCGTGACCTGCTGACCTTCACTTTCGGCTTCGGCATGGTGACGGAGATGTTCCTCGCGCCCGAGCCGTGGCCGGTCGTGGCTGCGTCGGACGAACTCCGGCTCGCGACGATCGGGCCGCCCGCGCCCGACGTGCAGCCCGACCCGGACACCTGGATCGCGGGACTAGGCAGCCTGCCGCTGCTCGCGCAGCCGGGAGAGCGCTGGATGTACAACACCGGGGCGTCCGTGCTCGGCGTGCTGCTGGCCAGGGCCGCCGGCGAGCCGATCGCCGACGTGCTGCGAACCCGCATCTTCGAACCGCTCGGCATGAAGGACACCGGCTTCTGGACCGCGCAGGCCGACCGCCTGGCCACGTCCTACCGGCCGACGCCGGACGGCCTGGTCGTGCACGATGAGCCCGCCGGCGCCTGGAGCAGGCCGCCGGCCTTCGGTGACGGCGCCGCCGGACTGGTCTCCACCGCCGATGACCTGTTCGCCTTTGCCCGGATGCTGCTCCGCGGCGGCAGCGGGGTGCTCTCGGCCGAGGCGGTCCAGGCGATGACGAGCGACCAGCTCACCGCCGAGCAGAAGGCCAGGGGCGGCCTGGGCTCCGACTTCTTCGCCGGCCAGTCCTGGGGTTTCTGCCTGGCGGTCCGCGACGACGGCGCGTTCGGCTGGGATGGTGGGCTCGGCACATCCTGGCTGGTGGATCCGGCGCAAGACCTGACCGTGATCGTGCTGACCCAGCGCATGTTCGAGAGCTCAGAACCGCCGGCCGTGCACGAGGACATCCAGGCCGCCGCGTACGCGGCGCTCGGCTGAGCTAGCCGAGCACCAGTCGAGCCAGGCCCGAAGCGGATCAGCCGACCGGCGGCGCCCAGCCGGGCCGGGGGATGAGGCAGAACGGATGGCCGGCCGGGTCGGCGTAGACGGCGTACGCCGGCGCCGCCGTCGTCGAGCCTGCGCCCGCCGATCGCCCGCACCCGCTCGCCAGCCACCGCGACGTCATCGACCATGATGTCGAGGTGGATCTGCTGCGGCACCGCGCTGTCCGGCCAGGTCGGCGGGCGGTAATCGGGCGCGAGCTGGAAGCCCAGGCCGGACGAGCGGTCGCTGGCAGCCACCACGACGAAGTCCGGGCTGGTGTAGGTGACCGGCTGGCCGAGCAGCTCGGAGTAGAACCCGGCCAGGGCAGCAGGGTCCGGGCAGTCGACGATGATGTGATGCATCCGGCCGATCACGGCGACCTCCTGCGGGAAACTGCTCTACCTTACTTATGGGCCCGGCGGGCCAGGAGGGCCCGGCGGCCCAGGAGGGCCCGGCGGGCCGGCGGCCAGCCGCTCGCGCATCGCTTCGATCCGCGTGGCCAGGTCTTCCTGCACACCCCAGCGGGTTTCCAGCCACCAGGTGCACCCGGCCAGAGCCCACGGCTCGACCTGCGACCTGGCCGCCGCCGCGTCTGCGGCCGGCGTCTCGCCGTCGGCGACCAGGTCGAATCCCGGCTCGGCGCCGTGACCGGTCAGCCACCCGCGCACGGCGCGAGCGTCCTCCGGCTCGGCGGCCCGGCCAGGCAGCCGGTACTGCGGGATCACGCCGTCACAGCGCAGCGCCCGGCTCATCGACCTGGCGCCGGGGAACACGCCGACTACCCAGAGCGGGATCCGGTCCTGCACCGGCTGGGCCGCGTCGGCCAGGTCGAACCTGCCCGACCGGAACCGGTAATGCGCGCCCTCATATTCGCCCGGCCCCGCCCACAGCGCCCGGATCAGGTCGATGCCCTCGTCGAGCAACTCGGCGCGGTCGCGAGTATCGGTCACCTCTCCGGTATCGGGCAGGTTGGTGTCGGTCGCGCCGATCCCGACGGCCAGGATCGCCCGGCCGCCAGACAGCTGATCCAGCGTCGCGACCTGGCTGGCGACCTTCCACGGCCGACGCCACGGCAGCGGCGTCAGCATGGTGCCGAGCCTGACCCGACGGGTCCTGACCGCGAGCGCCGCCAGCAGGCTCCACGGATCCACACCGTAGGCCGCCTCCCAGGCGAAGACCCCGTCCCAGCCTGCGCTCTCGGCAAGCACGCCGAGTTCGAGCTGCTCGGTCGCGGTACCGCCGGGCAGCACGGCTCCGTGCTTGATTCGGTTCGTCGTCACGGCATCGTCTTACCAGCAGCCACCGACAAAGCTGGCCGACCCTGGCCCCCGAAGCGGTTGGGTGACGCGCTTTGGCAGCATGGACCCTGCGTGGAGATCACGGATTGGCGGCAGAACCCGCCGCCGGGCGAAGGGGGCGCAGAGACGTGCGCGAAGCCGCCAGCACAGGCGCGGCCAGTGCCGCGCTGGTCATGGACGTTGCCGGCCTCGGCCTGCTGCACGCGGCACTCGAGCGGGACGGCTACCAGGTCATCGGCCCGGCGGTCAGGGACGGCGCGATCGTGCTCGGCGAGCTGGGGTCAGCCGACGAGCTCCCGTTCGGCTGGGGGGTCGAGCTGGCACCCGGCGGTTACCGGCTCAAAGAGCGCTCGGACAGCTCGGCCTTTGCCCACTCGGCTGGGCCGCAGTCCTGGAAGCAGTTCCTGCACCCGCCGCGGGAGAAGCTGTGGTCCGTGCGCCGTGACGGCGAAGGCTTCGAGGCTGACGCCGCGGACCAGCCGCCACGGTTCGCCTTCGTCGGGGTGCGCCCCTGCGACCTGCGAGCCATCGCGATCCAGGATCAGGTGCTCGGCCGCGGCGACCACGCGGGGTCGCGGTACGCCGCCCGCCGGGCCGGCGTCTTCATCGTGGCGGTGAACTGCACGGAGCCCGGCGAGACCTGCTTCTGCACGTCGATGGGCACCGGGCCGCAGGCCGGCCCCGGCTATGACCTCGCGCTGACCGAGCTCGTCGCGGACGGCCAGCACAGGTTCCTGGTGGACGTTGGCTCGCCCGCCGGCGCCGAGTTGCTCGCGAGCGTGCCGACGGCGCCCGCCGATGAGACCGTGACCGGGCAGGCCAGGTCCGCCGTCGACCGCGCGGCCGGCCAGATGGGGCGCTCGATGCCGGCCGACGCGCTACACGAACTGATGACCGGCAGCTACGACGCCGCTCGCTGGGATGATGTCGCGGAGCGGTGCCTGACGTGCGGGAACTGCACTATGGCCTGCCCGACGTGCTTCTGCACGACCGTTGAGGACGTCACTGACCTGAGCGGCGAGCACGCGGAGCGGTGGCAGGAGTGGGATTCGTGCTTTTCGCTGAGCTTCTCCTACCTGCCTGGCGGGCCGGTCCGTGCCTCCGACCACAGCAGGTACCGGCAGTGGCTGACCCACAAGCTAGGCACCTGGCACGACCAGTTCGGCAGCTCCGGCTGCGTCGGCTGCGGCCGGTGCATCGTGTGGTGCCCGGTCGGCATCGACCTGACCGAGGAGGTCGCCGCGCTGGTGATCGAGGCGGGCGAGCGGCCGTGAGCGACGTGGACGCGGCCGCCCTGGGCAGCCATGCCTTCCTGCGCGGCCTGCCAGCCGGCCAGGTCGCCAGGCTCGCGGGCGTCGCCGCGGAAGTCTCCGTGACCGCTGGCCGCAGGTTCTTCGAGGAAGGCGGGCTGGCCAGCCAGTTCTGGCTGATCACCAGCGGCCACGTCGCCCTTGACCTGAGCGTTCCCGGCCGATCGCCGCTGATCGTCGAAACGCTCGGCAATGGCGACCTGCTGGGCGTGTCCTGGCTATCGCCGCCTTATGAGTGGCAGTACGGCGCCGTGGCGGTCCAGGACACCAGGGCGTTCCGGCTCGACGGCGCTGCCGTCATCGCGATGTGCGACGAAGATGACGCGCTCGGCCACCAGATCTTCGCCCGGCTGTTGCGAGTCGCCGCCAGGCGCCTGCACTCGAGCCGGATCCGCATGCTCGACCTGTATGGCGCCCCCGGCCAGCAAGCGGGCGCGCGATGAGCGCCCCACGGGCCGTCGGCTACGCGGCGCCGCCCGGGTACGCGGTGCCCGCTACCTATCTCGTCGAATCGCGCCGGAACGAAACCCACGACACCGTGACGCTCGTGCTGCGACCGGCAGGCCAGCCGGTCGCGCCGCACCGGCCCGGGCAGTTCACGATGCTGTACGCGTACGGCGTCGGCGAGGTACCGATCTCGATCAGCAGCGCGCCAGGCGGGCCTGAGCTCGTCCAGACCATCCGCGACGTCGGCGCGGTCACGAGGGCGCTGTGCGCGGCCGATCCGGGACAGCGAGTCGGGGTTCGCGGGCCGTTCGGCACGGACTGGGGCATCGCGGGCCAGGGACCCGCGGCCGGGCCTGGCGCCGGGCCTGACGCCGGGCCTGACGCCTGGCCGGGCGCCGGGCCGGGCGGCTGGCAAGGCGCGGGTGCGATGCCCGACCCGGCCGGCCGGGACTTGCTGCTCGTCGCCGGCGGAATCGGCCTGGCCCCGCTCAGGCCCGCGCTGCTGACCGCGCTGACGGCGCCGGAGCGCTACGGCCGGATCACCATCCTGGTCGGCTCGCGCTCGCCGCAGGAGATCTCGTTCGCGGCGGAGTTCGACGACTGGCGGGCGCGCGGCGCCGATGTCCTGGTCACCGTGGACCGGGCCAGCGCGGGCTGGCGCGGCAACGTCGGCGTGGTCACGCAGCTGATCGACCAGGCGGACATCGACCCGGCGTCGACGGTCGCGCTGCTCTGCGGGCCCGAGGTGATGATGCGGCTCACGGCCCGGGCGCTCGGCGGTCTCGGCGTCGCCGAAACCGACATCAGGGTCTCGCTCGAGCGCAACATGAAGTGCGGCATCGCCGAGTGCGGGCACTGCCAGCTCGGGCCGTTGCTGCTCTGCCGGGACGGGCCGGTACTCGACTACGCGCGGGCCCGCCCGCTGATGGCGATCAAGGAGCTGTGAGATGACGCGTCCGACCTTGGCCGTGTGGAAGCTGGCCTCCTGCGACGGCTGCCAGCTGACCCTGCTCGACTGCCAGGACGAGCTGCTCGCCATTGCAGCCGAGGTAGACATCGTGCACTTCACCGAGGCCACCAAGACCGACCGGCCAGGCCCGTACGACGTCTCGCTGGTGGAGGGGTCGGTGACGACACGCCAGGACGCCGACCGCATCCAGCGGATCAGGGCTCAGTCCGCGACCCTGGTAACCATCGGCGCCTGTGCGACGGCCGGCGGCATCCAGGCGCTGCGCAATTTCGCCGACATCGCCGACTTCACCGCGGCCGTTTACGCCAGGCCGGACTACATCGAGACGCTCGCCACGTCGACCGCCATCGCCGACCATGTCGACGTCGATTTCGAGCTGCGCGGCTGCCCGATCGACAAGCGCCAGCTGCTCGAGCTGATCACCGCCTTGCTGGCCGGCCGTAAGCCCCAGATCTCGGCGCACAGCGTCTGCTTCGAGTGCAAGAACAGGGGCAACACCTGCGTCATGGTCGCGCACGGCACCCCGTGCCTTGGACCTGTCACGCAGGCGGGCTGCGGCGCGATTTGCCCGTCCTACAACCGGGGCTGCTACGGCTGTTTCGGTCCGGTACGGGACCCGAACACCGCCTCGCTGATCCCGCAGCTGATGAAGCTCGGCATGAGCGGCGACGCGGTCGAGAAGGTGTTCTCCACCTTCAACGTCGCGGCGCCCGGGTTCTCGCCGGACTCACGCGCCGGCGATCCCTAGGTCGGCCAGCACCGCGGCCGCGACCCTACCCGCAGCGGCCGCCACGGCCGGGCTCAGACCGACCCCATAGCCGCAGTCGCCGACCTCGACGGCGTGCACGATCAGCCTGCCTGGCATCCGTCCGAGTTCCTGCGCCAGGCCGATCGCTTCGCCCAGGCCGAGGCCGTGCGAGCTGACCGTGGCGGCCGACCGCTGGCCTGCCTGCCCGATCTCCAGCCGGTAAGTCCTGCCGGGCTGGGGCTGGCCGGACGTGGCCCGCAGCGCGTCCACCACGACCACCAGGTCGGCCCCGGCCCACGCCTCGATCAGCGCGGCCGGCTCACCGTCGCTCGGCACGAGGCTGACCGACTCGGGCACCGCCGCGCGGAGCCGGCTCAGCACCTCGGGGCCGACGCCGTCGTCCCGCCGGAACTCGTTGCCGACCCCGATCACCACCGCGCACGCCCGGCCAGCGTCGATGCTCACCGCCGGTCGACCTGCAGGTCGAGGAAGTGCGTCGAGCACGAGATGCACGGGTCGTAGTTCCTGATCGCCTGCTCGCAGGAGTGCGTCAGCGCCTCGTCGTCCAGGTCAAGCCTGACGGCCACGAAGCCCCGCAGGTCGTCCTGGATCGCAGCCTGGTTCTGCGAGGTCGGCGGTATGATCCGGGCGCTCGCCACGTTGCCGTCCCGGTCGAGTTCGTAGCGGTGGTAGAGCACGCCGCGCGGCGCCTCCGACACGCCGTGGCCGACCCCGACCCGCGGCTCGACCGGCACCGCCGGCTGCCCGGGCGGCTCGTACTGGTCGACGAGCCTGATCGCTTCCTCGATGGCGCACACCACCTCGACGGCCCGCACCACGATGCTCTGGAATGGGTTGCGGCAGACCGGGCCAAGCCCTGCGGCCCTGGCGGACTCCGCGGCGACCGGCGGTAGCCACCGCGAGTTCAGCGAGTACCTGGCCAGCGGGCCGGTGAAGTAGAACCCGTCAAGCCCGGCGAGCCTGGCGTGCAGCGCCGTCGAATGCGGCACCTGCTCCTCGATCACGTGCTCCTCGAACTGCGCCGCCGTGAACTCGCGGCCGCCGCTGGTCACCAGCGTCCCGCGCTCGATCGCGTACACGCCGGGCTCGCGCAGCGCGAGCAACTCGTGCTCACAGCCGAAATCGGGGAACTCGAACCCAGAGACCCAGCGCACGGTTTCGGTCGCCAGGTCGAGCGCCGGCCGCAGTTGTTCGGCCAGGGCCCGAAGCTCGGCCAGGGACGGCACCCGGTAGAAGCCGCCCACCCGCACGTTGACCGGGTGAATGGCACGCCCGCCGACCGTCGCCATGATCGCGTTCGCGGTGCGGCGCAGCGCCAGCCCACGCTCGACGATGCTTCGGTGGTCGCGGGCCATCTCCACGGCGCCCGGGTAACCGAGGAAGTCGGGCGCGTGCAGCATGTAGACGTGCAGCGTGTGGCTGGAGATCCACTCGCCGCAGTACAGCAGCCTGCGCAGGTCGGCCAGCCCGCCGGCCAGCGTGACGCCGCAGGCCGCCTCGATCGCCTGGCAGGCGCTGGTCTGGTAGGCGACCGGGCAGATGCCGCAGATCCGCGCCGTGATGTCGGGCGGCTCGGCATACGACCTGCCGCGCAGGAACGCCTCGAAGAACCGCGGCGGCTCGTAGATATCCAGCCGCACCTCCTGCACCTGGTCGCCCTCGACCCTGACGTACATCGACCCTTCGCCCTCGACTCGCGCGAGCCCGGTCGTCACCAGCGTGCGGTCCCCCCGATGCGTCATGGCTCCAGCCTTTCAGATCGGCGTCCGCGCCCCTGACATTGGCTATCGTCTGTTCATGCTGACCCCGTCGCACCGCCGCATGCTGGCGGAGATCAGCGCCGACCTTTCGCGGCTGAACCGCCACGACGACGAGTCGCTCGTCCACGACAAATGGATCAGGCAGCGGTACGACAGCGGCTGCTACCCGACCTACGGGCCGGCCAGGATCGCGACGGTGCGCACCGCGTGGCATGAGGCGGGTCACGCAGCCGCAGCGATCGCCACCGGCGCCCAGTTCAGTTCGGCCAGCATTCAGCACGGCCGGGACTCCGAGGGCCGGGTGCATCGCATTAAGGGAGCAACGGATACCTCGTTCGTGATCGATGCGGCCGGCCAGATCGCCGAGCAGCTGATGACCTGGGCCATGCTTGCCGATGACGACGCGCTCAGGCGCTGGCTGCCGACGTGGCGCGCGGACGGCGGGGACGCACGCCGGTTCCGGCGCGGACTGGCCCCGCGGTTTCCCGGCGACGAGATCGGCGCCTGGCGATACAGCGAAGCCGTGGTGGTTCCGTTGCGGCCAAAAATAAGACTTCTCGCCAGGGCAATGCTCGTCTCGCCGCGGCCGCTGCCCTATGCGGTTATCGTGGCGCTGGCCGATAATGACGCGAACAACTGAGGGCTCACGCGCCCATTCTTCGACCCGAATCTGGAGGGAAACTGTGCGCATCGTCCGGTTCGGGGTGCTCGCGACAACGATGGCAGCTCTCGCGGCCGTGGCGGGACCGGCCGGCCTCGCCGCAGCGGCGCAGTCGCGCCCGCAGGCCGGCCAGGTCCAGGCCACGCCGGGCCGGCCCGGGGCGCCCGGCGTCGTGCTGGTCAACCAGCCTGCCCGCACCGTGTGCACTGGCCACAAGTTCCGGGTCGGCGTGTGGTACCAGGCGATCTCGGGGGGGTCGCGGGCCTACCGGATCGGCATCTGGGGTCCAAGGCACCGGCGGTTCTTCCACCGCGCGGGAACGGCCCCGTCGGGTCACTGGCGGTTCTGGCGGGTGCTGGCCGGGCGTTCCGGCCGGTACCGCGTCGTCTACTCGGAGCACCGTCCGGGTTCGGTCAGGTGGACCAGGTACGTGGCGATCACGCGCGCCCGTCGCTGCCTGTGACCGATCCTGACCCGCGGGACGGCCCGCCCGTCACTGCGGGGGAGCGGGAGATGCTGCGCGCGTTCCTCGACTACCACCGCGCGACGCTGGCGATGAAATGCGACGGGCTGACCGACGAGGACCTGCGCAGGCAGTCCATGCCGCCGTCGACCTTGTCCCTGCTCGGGCTCGTGCGGCACATGGCCGAGGTGGAGCGCGCCTGGTTCCGCCGGGTGATCGGCGGCGAGGCCGTCGGCCTCCTCTGGTCGCAGGCAGGGTGACTACCAGGTCGCCTACGACGCCAGGGCGGCTACTCGGTCGGAGGCGTTCGACGCGTGGCAGGCCGAGGTCGAGCGGTCGCGCCGGATCGAGGCGAGCGCTGACTCACTCGACGTGCTCGGCCACCAGGCCCGCTGGGACGAGGACGTGTCTCTGCGGCTGGTCATGATCCACGTGCTGCTCGAGTACGCCAGGCATAACGGTCACGCCGACTTCCTGCGTGAGGCAATCGACGGCGTCACTGGCGCCTGATATTAGCTTTACCAGCGGCGGACCGGCCGCCATGGTGGAGACCATGACTGGCTCCCGGCTGTCCCGCGCGACCTGGCTGCTGGTCGCGGGCGCTGCGGCGTCCGCTCTGGGCACCGGCCTCGTCCTGCCGATGACGCTGATCTACCTGCATCAGGTCAGGGGCATCCCGCTGGCCGAGGTCGGCATCCTGCTGGCCGCGTCGGGCGCCATGGCCCTGATCGCGGTGCCGCTCACGGGCGTCGCGCTCGACCGGTTCGGCGCGCGCGCTGTGTTGCGGGTCGTGCTGTCCTGCCAGGCGCTGGGCGAGGGTGGCTTGGCCTTGGCGCATAACGCCCCGACCGCGGTTCCAGCCCTCGTGCTGCTCGGAGCCTCCCTCGGGCCGGCGTTCCCGGCGTTCCAGACCATGCTGGCCGTCGTCAACCCCGATCCGGCGACGCAGCAGCGGGCCTTCGCCGTCAACTTCACCGGCGTCAACATCGGCATCGGCGCGGGCGGCGCCATCGGGGCGGCCGTCGTGGACGTGGCGCACCCGGCCTCGTTCCAGGCGTTGTTCCTGGCCAACGCGCTGTCCTGCGTAATATTCGCCCTGATCGTCGCGATGCTGCCTGACGCGCGGTCCGCCCAGCAGGCCGATCAGCCCAATGCCACCTACCGTGAGGTGCTCGCCAGCCGCGGGCTGCGGACCGTGTTGCTCGCCATGCTCGCGGTGGCCTTCACCGGTTACGCCGCTCTCGACTCCGGGCTGCCCGCGTACGCGACCGTCGAGTCGCGCGTCTCCGTCCACGTCGTGGCACTGTCCATCACGCTGAACACGATCATCATCGTGGCCAGCCAGCTCCTGGTGCTGCGCCTGATCAGGCGACTGCGCCGGAGCCGGGCGCTGGTGGCGATCGGGCTGATCTGGGCGGTGGCCTGGGCCGTCTTCGGGCTGTCCGCGCTGCCGGCCGCACCTAGCCTGCGGATCGCGTGCGTGCTGGTGTTCAGCGGGCTCTTCGCCGTGGGCGAGACGTTCCTGGCTCCGACGATGCCGCCGCTGGTAAACGCCCTGGCAGGCGACCGGGTCAGGGGCCGCGCCAACGCCCTGGCCAGCCTGGCCTACTCGGTGGCGTTCGTCGCCTCGCCGGCGATCTGCACCGGGCTGATCGCGGCGGGCCTGGCTGCGGCCTGGATCGGCCTGCTCTGCCTCGGCTGCCTCGGCACGGTCCTGCTCGGCCTGCGGCTCGGCCGCCAGCTCGGGCAGCACGAGGACCGGCTGGACGCGGCCGCCCCGCCAGAAAAGCCGGCATCGCCGGCCGAGCCGGTGCACGCCTGAGCTGTCCGGGGCAGGGCCGGACGTACGCTTGCTGGCATGCCAGCCGCCGGTCTTCTCACGGTCTTCGCGCTTGCCACGTTCGTGCTGACGGTCACGCCGGGACCTGGCGTGCTCTACGTCGTCGGCCGCTCGGTGGGCGGCGGCCGCCGGTCCGGCCTGGCCTCGATGCTCGGAATCGAGACCGGCGAGGCGCTCTACATCGCCGGCGCGGCGCTCGGGATCACGGCACTGCTCGCCGCGTCGCCGATCGCGCTGTCGGTCCTGCGCTACGGCGGCGCGGCCTACCTCGTGGTGCTCGGGATCCGTGCCTGGCGGCAGGGCGAGAATGAGGCCGGGCCGGGTGGCGAGGCCGGGGCGGGTGGCGAGGCCGGGGCGGGTGGCGGGGCCGCCGGGCGCGGGCACTGGGGCGCCTACGGACGCGGGCTGCTCGTCCAGCTGCTCAATCCGAAGGTCGCCGTTTTCTTCCTCGCCTACTTCCCGCAGTTCATCAGGCCAGGCCAGCCGGTCGCCCCGCAGGTCGCCGTGCTCGGCTCGATCTACCTGGCGATCGCCGTCAGCACCGACACCTGCTACGTGCTGCTCGCCTCGTGGCTCGCCGACCGGCTGGCCCGCACGCCGCGGGCGCGGCGCCGCCGCGGGCGGATCAGCGCGCTGACCTACTTCGGGCTCGCCGCCGCTGCCCTGCTGGCCGGCGAACAATGAGTGCGGCATGACGGGCACGGTGTGGCAGGGTAGGAGCATGGCCGCTGGTTCTGCGCACCGCACCGTCACGGTCCGCCGGGTCGAGAGCGGGCGGTTCACCGTCCGCAACGACCGGGGCGGCGAGATAACCTTCGGTACCGGTGCCGGTACCGATTTCACGCCGACGGAATTGCTGCTCGCCGCCATCGGCGGCTGTACCTCCATCGACGTCGACATCCTCACCTCGCGGCGGGCCGAGCCCGACGCATTCGAGGTCAGCGTCGATGCCGAGAAGGTGCGTGACGAGGGCGGCAACCACCTGACGGACATCGTCGTCACGTTCCGGCTGGCGTTCCCTGACACCAGCCAGGGCGACGAGGCCCGAGCCGTGCTGCCGGATGCGGTGCGCAAGTCGCACGACCGGATCTGCACCGTCGGCCGCACGATCGAGCTCGGCACGCCGATCAGCACCCGCATCGAGTAGCGGTGCGACCGCGAGCAACCGGCGCCGCGCGAAGCCGGCGGCGGGGGAGCCGGAGAGCCGACGGCCCCGGGAGCCGGTGAGCCGACGACCGCGGGCCAACCCCGCGCGGCCGGGATCATCGACGCTCACCAGCATGTCTGGGACCTGACCGTCCGGCACCAGCCCTGGCTCGAGCAACCCGGCCTCGAGGCGCTGCTGCGGAACTACGCCGAGGCCGACCTGCGCCCGCTCGCGCGGGCGGCGGGCGTCACGGCGACCGTCGTGGTCCAGACGGTGAGCGAGCCGACCGAGACGCCCGAACTGCTCGCGCTCGCCGCGGCCAGCGACCTGATCGGCGCGGTAGTCGGCTGGACCGACCTGGAATCGGCGGGGGTCGCCGACGCGCTTGCCGCGCTGCGCGGGCAGCCGGGCGGCGGGCTGCTCAGCGGCATCCGCCACCCGGTGCTGACCGAGCCCGATCCGGCCTGGCTGCGGCGCCCCGCCGTGCTCGCCGGACTGGCCGCGGTCGGCGCTGCCGGGCTCTGCTTCGACCTCGTCCTGCCAGCCGACCTGCTGCCGGCCGCGACCCGCGCCGCCGAGGCTTGTCCCGGGCTCATGTTCGTGCTCGATCATCTCGGCAACCCCGACGTCAAGCCCCGGCCCGACGAGCTCTGGAGGACCGACATCCGCCGGCTGGCCGCGCTTCCCAACACGGTCTGCAAGCTCTCCGGCTTCCTCGGCGAGCCGCCACCGGCCGGCGCGCCCAGCGGCAGCGTCGCCCACCTGGTGCCGTACTACGAGACCGTCCTGGCGGAGTTCGGCCCTGACCGGCTGATGTTCGGCTCGGACTGGCCAGTCTGCACGCTGACCGCGTCCTACGGCCAGGTCGTCGGGGCGGCGCGGGCACTAACCGCCGGGCTCAGCGCGATCGAGCGCGCGGCCGTGTTCGGCGGGACGGCGCGCCGGATCTACCGGCTCGGCTGACCGCCGCCGCGTCGCGGCCAGCGCGCCTCCGCCGCTGGCGGGATCGTCAGGTACGAGGCCAGGCCCCTGATCAGCACATCCAGGCCCCACTCGAACCTGTCGTCGCCGTCACCCGCGACGATCTCGTCCGCGACGTCGACGGTGTTCGGGAACTCCTCGCGCGGCAGTGACTTCAGCCACGCGCCGGCCTGAGCGGCGAAGTCGCCGTGCTCGGCGACGGGGGTGACGTCCTGCTCGTAAGCGAACGCCGCGACGTACAGACTGCCGAGGTCCCCGGCGAATGCCGCGACCTGGTCAGGGAGGCCGGCCGAGCGCATGGCGGCCAGCATGCGCTCGAGCCCCTGCAGCATGCTCGGGCCGAAAGGAACCCGGCCGAGGGTAAGTCCCGCCACTCCCGGGTGACGCCGGAATACGCCGAGCGTCTCCCGTGCCCAGGCGCGCAGCATCTGCTGCCATTCCTGGCCGGCGCTGGGAAATCGGGATCTCCGTCATGATCTGCTCAAGCACCAGCTGGACGAGTTCCTCCTTGTTGGCGACATAGCCGTAGAGGGACGACGCCGACACGCCGATCTCGTCGGCGACCCGGCGCATCGTCAGGGCGTCACCGCCTTCCGACTCGACGACCTTGAGCGCGGCGGAAACCACGACATCCCTGCTTAGCTGCGGCCGCGGGGCACGGCCGCGCTTGGGCGCGGAGCGCCAGGGCGGCTCGGGCGGCATGACGCCCGGCGCCTGATCTCGGCTGACCATGGTCGCCAACAGTCGTAGTTGACGTGAACACCGTTCTGTAGTAAACGTTGTTCGTGTACAGAACAGTGTTCTCCACAAGAACATCGTTAGGAGTTTCCGGCATGACGACTAGTGCGCCACGGCCTGGTGCAGGCCGACGGCCTGCGCAAGACCTATAAGCGCAGACGTGCGCGCGCTTGACGGCCTCAGTTTCGCCGTGGCCGCGGGGAGCGTGTACGCCCTGCTGGGCCCCAACGGGGCAGGCAAGACGACGACGGTCAGGATCCTGACGACGCTGGCCGGCCCGATCAGGGCAGCGCCAGCGTGGCCGGCATCGACGTGCTCAGGCATCCGGCCCGGGTCGGTCGGTGATCGGCTCGGTCAGCCAGCACACCGGCGCCGTCGGCCAGCTGACCGGCCAGGAGAACCTGGCCATGCAAGGCAGCCTGTACGGGATGCGCGGCAGGGACCTCCGCCACCGGGTAGCCGAGTTGCTCGAGCAGTTCGGCCTCGCCGAGGCCGCGAGGCGGCAAGCGAGGACCTACTCGGGCGGCATGCGGCGCCGGCTCGACATCGCCACCGTGCTGGTGCACCGGCCCGCCGTCCTGTTCCTCGACGAGCCGACGACCGGCCTGGACCCGGAGGGCCGGGCGGACGCTGTGGGCGGTGCTGACCGATCTGGCTGAGCAGGCAGGGACGACGATCCTCGTCACGACTCACTACCTGGAGGAGGCCGACCAGTACGCGAACGAAGATCGCCATCGTGGACCAAGGCCGCATCGTGGCGGAGGGCACGGCCAGCGAGCTGAAGTCGGGTCTGAACGGCGACTCGGTGCTGCTCGAGATCGGCGACCCCGGCGACGCCGGCCAGGTGCGACTGCGCTCGCGGAGGTCCCGCAGGTGCAGCGCGCGACCGCGGCGGGCGGCGTCATGCGCGCCCGCGTCACCGATGGCCCGCGTGCCTTGCCCGCCGTCCTGGCGGGGATCGAGTCGGCCAGGGTTCCCGTCGTGTCCGTTTCCGTTGCCCGGCCCTCGCTGGACGACGTCTACCTGCATCACGCGGGCCGCTCGTTCGGCAGGCAGAAAGGATCGCAGTCTGATGACCACTGATCGGAGCTTCACGATGCCCGCGCCGCGGGTCGCCGGCCAACGACCGGACGGCACCGACGCCAGGCCAGGTGACGGGGCGCAACGCGACATCGAGGCTGGCCGCCCGGCTGGCTCGGGACGCCCCGCGAGCCCGGTCCGGCAGGCGTGGGTGATCCTCACCGCCCGCTACCTCCGCCAGCTCTACCGGGTGCCGGTGGTCATCTTCATGACGCTGCTCCAGCCGGTCATCTGGCTGTTGTTGTTCGGCGCCCTGTTCAAGAAGGTGGCCGAGATCCCCGGGTTCGGCGGCGGCAACTACATCACCTACCTGACGCCAGGCGTGGTGATCATGACCGCGATGTTCTCCGCGAGCTGGGCGGGCATGGCCTACATCGAGGACATGCAGAACGGGGTGATGGACAGGTTCCTGACCGCGCCGGTCGGCAGAGGCGCGCTGACCGCGGCGATGCTTGCCTACCAGGGACTCACGACCGTGCTCCAGTCGGCGATCATCATCGCGATCGGCTGGGGCACCGGCGCGACGTTCCCCGGCGGCCCGGCCGGCATCGCGGCATTGGTGGGGGTGTCGGTGCTGATCGCCGTGGCGATGGCAGGCCTTTCCAACTGGTTCGCGCTGCTGACCAGGCAGCGGGAGGCACTCATCGGCGCGTCCACCACGCTGGTGCTGCCGCTGACCTTCCTCTCCGGCGCGTTCCTGTCGCTGCGGCTGGTGCCTGGCTGGATCGCCGGCATCGCCAGGTACAACCCGGTCAACTGGGCGGCCAGCGCCGGCCGGATCGCGATCGAGGCGCACCCGGACTGGGGCACCGTCGCCTCGTATGCGGGGTTCCTCACCGCGGCCGTCGCCGTCACGGCCATCGCCGCGACCAGGGCGTTCCGGTCCTACCAGCGGTCGCTGTAAACGGCGCGCCCGGCGGAGGATCCGCTGGCGGGGCTGGCCGTCCTGGCCGGTCCCGCCGGGGCGGCGGGCCTTGGCCACAGCGCGTGCGACCAGCCGACGCCAATCGCCGTCGCGCCCGCGAGCAGCAGCGGCACGCTGCGCCTGAAGGCCCCGAGGCCCATCAGCGCATCACCGGCCAGCCTGACTGCCTGGGCCGCCGGCGGCATGTGCACAAGAACGTACCGGCCGCGCCGAGTGCGCGACAGGCCGTCGAGGTCGGCGAGTGCGAGCACCGCGCCCGAGGCGGCAACAGGCACCAGCAGCCGGACCGCAACCGCGGCCGCGGGCCGCTCGCGCCACAACAAGATGTTCGAGACAATGGCGGCGCCGACATCGGCGCCGATCTTGGCTGCGTGAACCTGATGTATCACCGCGCCGTCAGCCAACCGCATGACCCTATTGTGCGCGCCAGGCAGGCAATCTGCTCCGGCCATCGCCGGACAGATCGGCTCGGTGCTAGCTCAGCGTCTCGACTTCGGCCGTCAATGGGCCTCCCGCGGATCCGGTATTGACAACGTCGCGCGGCTCGAGCAGCAGGACGGCGGTCTCGACATCGGCGCGCGGGCAGTGGTCGGCTCCACGCGGCACGACGAAGATCTCGCCAGGCGCGAGCGTGACGTTGCCGCCGCGCATCTGGATCGTCAGCCGCCCATCGAGAACCAGGAACAATTCGTCGGTATCGGCGTGGGCGTGCCAGGTGAAGTCGCCGAG
Organism: uncultured Actinomycetota bacterium; assembly: GCA_963720595.1. Classification (GTDB taxonomy): domain Bacteria; phylum Actinomycetota; class Actinomycetes; order Streptosporangiales; family Streptosporangiaceae; genus Chersky-822. Next base: position 408,406 of record CAVRFY010000005.1, read on the forward strand.
CACCTTGACGATCTTCACGTCGTAGTCGTTGATCTCCGCGATCTTCTTCGGCGCCCAGTACTCGCTGAAGCGCGCCAGCATCGACTCGATGTTCACCGCGTCCATATCCGCATCCTGACAGCAGGCCGGCCTGCACCGAACCGCGACAGCGGGTCTGCTGAAATGGGGCCCATGTGCACCGCCGTGCTGAGCATCGAGCCTGGCCTGCCCGTGCTGCTCGCCGGGGTCAGGGACGAGCTGACCGACCGCGCGTGGGTGCCGCCAGGCCGGCACTGGCCGCAGTTCCCTGACCTGATCGGCGGCCGGGATCTGCAGGCGGGCGGAACCTGGCTCGCGGTTTCCGCCGCGGTCCCGCGGGTGGCCTGCGTGCTCAACGGGCTCGGCCAGCCGGCGCCGGCCGCGACCCGGCTGTCGCGCGGCACGCTGCCGTTGCGCGCCGCCGCTGGCGAGCGGCTCGACCGGGGCGCGCTCGCCCGCCTCGACCCCTTCCGCCTCGTCGTCGCGGATCCGGACGGCGCGGTCATCCAGAGCTGGGACGGCCGCGACCTGACCGAGCGCTCCCTGCCCCCTGGCCTGCATGTCGTCGTGAACAGCGGCCTGGCTAGCGACCTGTTCAGCGCAGCCACGACCGGCGCCGGCCAGTCGGCAGCCGAGCGGTCCGCCGCTCCGCCGCCCGACGGCCGCGAGCATGAGCGTGCCAGGATCGCCCACTTCCTCGGCCGGTTCAGGTCTGCGGCCCGCCCCGACCCGCGGCCCGGTCAGCCGGTCCCAGACGCCTGGGGTTCCTGGTTCCCGCTCGTCAACGGCGACGGCCTCGGCCAGGACGACCAGCGAGCGCTGATCGTCCGCCGCGACCTCGGCGACGGCAGGACCTGGGGGACGACGTCGGTCTCGTTGGTGGCGCTGGAATCCGGCTGGCTGCGCTACGACTTCACCGGCCGCCCGGGCGAGCTGGCCGGGTGGTATTCCGTACTGTGACGGCGCGACCAGCCACCAGGAATTCGTTGAACGTGAAGGTGGTTGCGGGCTGACATGGCACCGGTCGTGATCGCCGCCGCGTACGGCGGCCCAGAGGTCCTATCCGTGATCGACGAGCCGACTCGCGAGCCTGGTCCCGGCGAGGCGCGGGTCGAGGTGCGTGCTGCCGGCGTCAACCCGGTCGACTACAAGGTCTATTCGGGCGCGTTCAAGCGCGATCCGGCGGATCTGCCGATGCGGATCGGCTTCGAGGCCGCCGGAGTTGTCACGCAAGCCGCCCCCGACGCCGTCGGTCCCGCCGGGCCGATCCGAGCTGGCGATGAGGTCATCGCCTACCGCGTGTCGGGGGCGTACGCCGCCGAGCTGACCGTGCCCGCCCAGTCCCTGGTGCCCAAGCCCGCCGCGCTGGACTGGGCCCAGGCCGCCGGCCTGATGCTGACCGGCGTGACCGCCTGGCACTGCCTGGCCGCCACCGGCGTGGGCGAGGGCGACACGGTGCTCATCCACGGCGGCGCCGGGGGAGTGGGAACCATGGCGGTACAGCTGGCAGTAGCCCGCGGCGCGACCGTCATCGCCACCGCGAGCCCGGCCCGGCATGCGTTCGTCCGCGAGCTCGGGGCTATTCCGGTCAGCTACGGGCCTGGCCTGGCTGACCGGATCCGCCAGGCCGTGCCGGGCGGCGTCGACGCCGCCCTGGACCTGGTCGGCACGGACGAGGCCGTCGACGTCTCGACCGAACTCGTCGCCGACCGTGCCAGGATTGCGACGATCGCGGCCTTCGGCCGGGCCGGCCAGGCGGGGATCAAGGCGCTCGGCGGCGGCCCCGGCGCCGATCCCGGGACACAGATCCGCACGGCAGCCAGGCTCGACCTCGCCAGGCTGGTCGCGGAGGGGGCGCTGCGGGTTTTCGTGACCGAGACATTCCCGCTGGCCAGGGCGGCGGACGCGCATCGGGCCAGCAGGCAAGGCCACACCAGCGGCAAGATCGCGCTGATCCCGTAGCCCGTCGTGCAGACTGCGCCGCCGCACGCCTCTCAGTCTTGTATATTCCTTGACAGGTATATACGTGGAGCGGCATATTAGCTGTTGATGGAGGCTATCTGGCTCGCTCTGGCTGACCCGCACCGGCGGGCCATGCTGGACGTGCTGCGTGCGGGGCCATCCGCGGTGGGCGCGCTGGCCGGGACGCTCGGCTTGTCGCAACCGACGACGTCCAAGCATCTGAGGGTGCTGCGGGACGCAGGCCTGGTGCTGGTCCGCAAGGAGGCCCAGCAGCGCATCTACGCGGTCAACGCGGACCGGATGGCCGATCTGGATGCCTGGCTCGCGCCGTACCGGAAGCTGTGGAACGAACGGCTCGACGCGCTCGGCGACCATGTCGACCGGAGCCAGCCCGATCACCACCTGCCCGATCACCACCTGCCCGATCACCACCGTAAGGAGAAGGACTAATGGACCGCGGGACTCTCGTCGCTCACGACGGCCGGCCTGCAGTGCTGTTCCGGCGCCGGTACGCCCACCCGGTCGAACGGCTCTGGGCCGCCATTACCGACCCGGCGGAACTGTCGCACTGGTTCCCGTCCCAGGTGCGAATGCAGCCGAAGCCTGGCGGCACCATCGAGTTCTACGGCGACCCGAACATGCCGGATACGGCGTACTCGGGCACAGTCTTGGCGTTTGAGCCGCCCAGGCGGCTGGCGTTCACCTGGGGCGACGGCGAACTGCATTTCGCGCTGGAGCAAAGCGGCGACGACGGCTGCGTGCTCACGCTGACCAACGTGCTCGACTCACGGGATGCCGCCGCGCGCAACGCGGCCGGCTGGACCGTCTGTCTGGCCGAACTCGACAAGCACCTGGCGGGCCAGGCAGCGAACGGCCCGCACAGCAACACGGCCGAGTCCTGGCAGGAGCACTACGCGGACTACGTTGCCGCTGGCCTGCCCGCCGGCGCCGCGCTCCCCGAGGAGGCGTGACGCACTGTCGGTAGCCCGTTTACGGCCGTGCCGCATTCGGGCCGATCCGCCCACCCGCTGAACCCTTGGTGGTGCTCCGGTCCGCCGATCCGCCCACCCGGTGAACCCCTGGTGGTGCCAGGGCGCACCCGCTGAACCCCCGGTGGGGCTCCAGCCCGCGAATCCGCGCACCCGGTGAACCCCTGGTGGTGCTCATCGGCTCGGCCACCGGCGCCGTGGGCGTGGTCAAGTACGCAATGAGCAGCTGCGCAAGCAGGTGCGCCGAGCACCGCAGCTGGCTTCAGCCCGCTCGACGGCTGAGGATGCCATCGCCATCCTCAGCCCTTAGTCAACCGACCTGGGTCTAGCCTGAGATGCATGGCTGATCACGACGCCGCGGTGCGCTCGCCTGAGGAGCGGTTCGAGGATCTCGTCGACGAACTTGTGGGCGTGGCCGGGGTGACTCCGCCGCGGGGCGGCGGCGGTTTCGGCAGGTCCGCCCTGCGGTTCAACGGCAAGATCTTCGCCATGCTGGTGCGGGGCGACCTGGTGCTGAAACTGCCAGGAGAACGCGTCGACGAGCTGGTCGAGGACGGCCTCGGCGTCCGGTTCGACGCGAACAAGGGCACGCCGATGCGGGAGTGGCTGAGCCTGGACCGCGACAGTGACCAGCCCTGGCTGCCGCTGGCCCATGAGGCGCTCAGCTTCGTCCGCTCGCGTTGATCATGCAGGAGGAGCCTAGCCGCGCGCGGATCTCGCGCCTACCACGGTGACCAGCGCTCCCGCCTCGTTCCCCGCAGGCTTACAGCAGCGCCAGGCCGGCGGTCACCGCGTCAATCCGCTCACCCTGGGCAGGCCCGATCGCGCAGCAGGTCAGGGTGCCCGCAGTGACTTGGGTCCGGCCGGCGTCGTGGACCAGCTGGACGGGCAGTCCTGCCGCGCGCGCCTGGGTGATGATGTCGTCGAGCTGTTCGGGTGTCGGCACTTTCAGCACGACTTTCGGCTGCCCGGCCTCTAGCCAGCTGTGGAAGACCGATCCGCCGAGGCTGGCCAGGGTCGCCGCCACGGCGGCGTGCGCGACCTGCGCGGCGATCTTGCCCCGGCCCATCTCGAGGTCGGTTCTGACCACGAGGGCTAGCTTCATCGCCATCGCAGCACCGTATCGTCCCCACAACCCGGTCAGGTCTAGCCGCGGCCCGCCGTGGCCGCATCGCTTCTCGACTCACGGCCCGAAGCCCGGCAGCCAGACGCGGCACCAACGACCTCACCCCAGGCCAGCCCCTCGATCATCGGGTCCGGACGCGCATCGTGGACGCATCGTTGTCGCTAGGGCAGCAGCAAGGCGCCCACGTCGTGGCCGGCGGTATCGTGTGGGCCCGTGAACACCGACCCCGGGACCACCGACCCCGGGACCACCGACCCCGGGACCACCGACCCCGCGCCGACCAACACGGTGCCGACTGATCCGGGCGGCATCCCGCTGCGGCTCTTCAACACGCTGACCCGCGAGGTCGACGATTTCGCACCTGCCGCACCGCCGCGCGTCGGCCTGTATTCCTGCGGGCCAACGGTTTACGCGGACCAGCACATCGGGAACATGCGGGCCTACGTCTTCGCGGACACGCTTAAGCGCGCGCTGACCTGGAAGGGGTTCGAGGTCTGGCACGTGATCAACATCACCGACGTCGGCCACCTCACCTCGGACGCCGACGAGGGCGACGACAAGGTCGAGGCGGCGGCCCGCCGCGAGCACGCCAGCGCGTGGGCGATCACCGAGCGGTACACCAGGGACTTCAAGGCAGACCTCGAGCGGCTGCGGGTCATCGAGCCCGACGTCTGGTGCAAGGCCACCGACCACATCCCGCAGATGATCCGGTTCGCGGAGGCACTGGAGGCTGGCGGCTGGTGCTACCTGCTGCCGTCCGGGCTCTACTTCGACACGGCTAGGGACAGCGGATACGGCATGCTCGCCAGGCTGGATCTGGCCGGCCAGCAGGCGGGCGCGCGGGTAGAGGTTGCCGAGGGCAAGCGGAACCCGAGCGACTTCGCCGTCTGGCGGACCCCGGCGCCGGACGAGAACAGGCAGATGGAGTGGGACTCGCCGTGGGGCCGCGGCGCGCCCGGCTGGCACCTGGAGTGCTCGGTCATGTCGATGGAGTACCTCGGCCAGCACTTCGACGTGCACACCGGCGGTGTCGACCACATACCGGTCCACCACACGAACGAGATCGCGCAGAGCCAGGCCTACCTCGCCGACGGTCTGCCGTGGATCGGCTGGTGGCTGCACGGGGAGTTCATCAACCTCAGGGGCGCGAAGATCGCCAAGTCGGCCGGCGGCGGAATCCTGGTCAGTGACTTGGTCGCGCGGGGCTACCATCCCGCGGTCTACCGGTACCTGCTGCTCCAGGCTCACTACCGCAGCCAGACCGAGTTCGGATGGCAGGCGATGGACGCCGCGCGCACCGGCCTGCGTCGGCTGCTCGACCGCTTCGCCGCGGCGAGGTCGGCGGCCGAGAACCGGGAAGGCGCGGACCGGGAAGCCGGGGACCGGGAAGCCGGGGACCGGCTCGGGCCGGAGGCGGCCGCGCACCTTGCCGCGTTCGGCCGCGCGATCTGCGATGACCTCAACACGCCACGGGCGCTCGCCGCGGTCGTCGCGGCGTCGCGGGACGACGTTCTCGAGCCCGCCGACCTCGCCGCCGTGGCCAGGGAATTCGACTCTGTGCTGGCCATCGGGCTCAGCGATCTCGCGGCCGCGGACCTGGACTTGAAGCGCAGCGACGCCGCGATCTCCGCCGACGAGCTCCAGGCGCTCGTCGCCGAACGGGACGCCGCCCGCCTCTCGCGCGATTTCACGAGGTCTGACGAGATCCGGGACCGGCTGGCCGCTGCCGGGGTCACGGTGGAAGACCAGCAAGGCGGCCAGTCGACGTGGCGATGGACCTGATCTGGGCCGATCCGCGGGCCGGCCAGGTCAGCCGATCGGCTCCTCGCGGCCGCGAAGCTGATTGGTGACCATCGGCGGCACTGCCAGCCGGTCGTCATCGGCGCACAGCTTCCTGAGCAGATCGAAGGCGCCGTCCGCCAGCCGCGTGTACCCGGCGAGCAGGTCGAAGAGCTCGAGATCGTCCGGGCCGATCACGGCCTCGGGGCCGGCATCGCGCCCCAGGAATCCCACGGCAGCAGCTCCAGGTTGCCGAGCGCGGCCGCGTCCCGCATGAGGTTGCCTGCGATCCACCAGTAACCCGCCTCGCCGAGCAGGCTGAGCCCGAACTTCGCCGGGTCCTCGGTGCCCTCGCGGCACTTCATCCAGGCGTCGCCGGCGATCAGGAAGCGGTCACGCGGTACGTCGGTCAGGTCGAAATCGATCGGGAACAGCTCCCGCTGCCGGGCATCGATCTGGGCGTCGACGAGCATCCAGCGCTGCGCGGACTTGTTCCAGTACTCGCAGACCCAGTGGTCCTCGAAGGTCCCGGTGCCGAAATAACCGCCGAAGCCGCACCGGGCCCTGGCGGGAACGCCCTGGAACCGGAGCATCGCGACCATCAGCACGGTGAAATGCCGGCAGTTGCCTGCGATCCGGCCGGCGGGTTCCCTGGCCACGCCGAGCGGCCGGGTGTCCCTCGCCGCGATCAGCCCGAGCAGCTGCTCCACCGGGCGGACGTGCACGGCGGTCTGCTCCTGCGCGGAGAGCGTGATGCCGTACTGCGACGCGAGATGCTCGTGGATGATCAGGCCCTGACCGACGGCGGCCAGGGCGGCGACATCCTGCGGCAGGTCCCGCAGCAGCGCTACGTGCCGGCCGGGGTCGGTCATCGGCCCTGGAGTGCTGTAGAAGGGGAGCGTGGGCGGCTCATTGAGAATCCGCATGACCTTATTGGCTCTCTGCTCGCGTATCCTGACCTGCCATTATCGGCAGGCAGAAATCATTCCGCCAGCGGCTTGACCCGCGGTACCCGGTCGAGGGTGATTCCGAAGTAGTCGCGATAGGCCGCCAGCACGGCCTCGTCGGCGGGCAGCTCTTCCTCGGTTCGTGACCCGCCGGCAGTGCGGATCAGCGTCCGGCCGCTGAGCGACACCCGGCCGCCATCATCGGTCAGCAGCGAGCAGATCAGGCCCTGGGTGAAGTGCGAGCGCGGCGAGGTCTGCTGCCACCAGCAGGTCGGCTCGAAGTCCTCGAGGTGCCGCTCCCGCGGCTCGATCCGGTACTGCGGCTCGCCGTCCTTCAGCACGTCGATGTCGCCGTCCGGCGTCGGGGCGAGCGAGAAGCGGCCGGCCGGGTCGTCCTGCTCCCGATCGCTGCCGAGCAGCAGCGGGAAGGTGCTATGACTGCCGAAGCCCACATCGGCCAGCCAGGGGCCGCTCCCGTCGGCGGCGTGCACGATGAGGGCGAGGTGATCGAACGGCGGCCCGAGCCTGCCACCGCCGAACACGCGGGCTGCCACCCGGCGGACTCCGAATCCGAGCGCGTGCAGGAGCAGCGCGAACGCCCCGTTCAGCTCGTAGCAGAACCCGCCGCGGCGCCTGCCGACGATCTTGCCGATCAGGTCATCGGGGGCCAGGGAGATCGGCTCGGGAAGGTGGATGCTGAGATTCTCGAACGGCACGGTCAGCAGGTGCGCCCGGTGCAGCGAGCGCAGCGCAGCGGCGTCGGGCGAGCCGGGACGGGCCGCGCCGATCCGCACCAGGTAGTCGTTGAGAAGCTTGTCATCCATGGCCCCAACGTTAGCGATCAGATGGAGTGAGCGCCGATGACAACGATCGTGCCCGAGATGCCCGGGCTGCCGCGGATCGAGATCGACGGTGCCAGCGCATCGCCCGATCAGCTACGGTCCGCGGCGCTGCATGGCGGCTACGGCCATTTCACGGCGATGCAGGTCAGGAACCGGCGGGTGCGCGGCCTCGGCCTGCATCTGGACAGGCTCGACGCGGCGAACCGCGAGGTATTCGGCATCGGCCTGGACCGGGCCGCGGTCCTGTCGCACATCAGGCACGCGCTGGCCGATGACGTTGTTGACGCCTCGGTGCGCGTATACCTGCACGAGCGCGAGGAGGCACCGTCGGTCATGGTGACCGTCCGGCCGCCAGGCAGCATGGCGCCAGCTTCGTGGCGGCTCAAATCTGTTCCCTACCAGCGATCGCTCGCTCATATCAAGCACACCGCCGACTTCGGCCAGCGCTTCTACCAGCGACTGGTTCACCGGGACGGCTTCGACGAGGCGCTGTTGACCGGCCCCGACGCGATCATTTCCGAGGGCAGCATCACCAACTTCGCGATCTTCGACGGCACGGCAGTCATCTGGCCCGCCGGGCCGGCCCTGGCCGGGATCACGATGCAGCTGATCCAGCCCGCCCTCGCCGGTCACGGGCTGGTGTCCAAGCGGGCGCATCTTCGGCTGCCTGACCTGACGTCCTGCGCGGCTGCCTTCGTCACCAACGCACGCGGCATCGCCGCGGTGGGGCAGGTAGACGACCTGACGATACCGGCCGACGATGAACTCATGCGCACGCTCGCCGCCGCTTACGAGTCGGTCGGCTGGGACAGCATCTGAAGCCGATAGAACCATCAGACTGCACCTCAAGGAGAAGCGATGTCGACCGACAGGATCGAGCGGGAGATTCAGATTCAGGCCCCCAGGCAGCGGGTCTGGCAGGTGCTGACCGAGGCCGAGCACATCGCCCGGTGGTTCGGCGACTCCGCGGAGGTGGACCTGAGGCCCGGCGGCAAGATGATCTTCACCTGGGACGACAGCGGCAGTCATCACGCCCAGGTAGAACGGGTCGAGCCGCCCGCGTTCTTTTCCTACCGCTGGGCGCGGACCACGGACGAGGCCCCTGCCGAGGGCAACTCCACCCTCGTCGAATTCACGCTGACCGAGGCGGGCTCGGCCACCTTGCTGCGAGTCGTGGAATCCGGGTTCGACGCCCTGCGGGCGAGCGAGGCGGAGAAGTCGACCGAGGTGCGCGAGCACGTCCAGGGCTGGCGCAACGAACTCGGCGAGCTTACGCAGTATGCGGAGGCCCTCGCACCCTGACCCGCCCGGGTAGAGGACCATATGCGGGGCTTTCGGCCCTGCCGTCGCGAGCCCGCGGCAGTCCAGTCTTGACCTGCGGGCAACGGCAACCGACGCCGGCTCGGCAGGAGGCAATCATGCGGCGTTATGACGAATATCTGCGCTGGCTGTACAAGTCAGGCCGCCCGAACCGCTTCGCGCGGCTGCAGAACAGGGCGTCAGCGGCCGCCTTCGCGGTCGGCGTCTGGCCCCGGCGCGTCGCCGCGCTTGAGGTGCGCGGGCGAACGAGCGGCCGGATCGTCTCCCTTCCGGTCGTGATCGCCGAGTACGGCGGCGAGCGTTACCTGGTCTCGATGCTCGGCGAGGACGTCAACTGGGTGCGCAACGTCAGGGCGGCAGACGGCGCGGCGGTGCTGCGGCACGGCAGGCGGGAGCCGGTGCGCCTAGTCGAGGTGCCGGCCGATGCCAGGGCGCCGATCCTGCGCCGCTACGTGCAAGTTGCTCCCGGTGGCAGGCCGCACATCGCGGTCGACCCTAACGCACCCCGGCAGGCGTTCGAGCAGGTCGCTCCGCGGATCCCGGTCTTCCAGATCACCGCGGCGCCCACAGCACGGCCCGATCCAGCAGGCTCTCTTCCACGGCCCGAACGAATCCTGTGAGCTGCGCGGAGGTCAGTGCCAAGCTGAGCGCCAGATACCCGCGCGGAGCGATGTAGTAGCCGCGTTCGAGCAGGTCGAGGAAGAGCAGTTCAATCAGCCGCGGGTCGGAGCCGGCCAGGTCCTTCATGTTCCTGACCGGCCCTGCGGTGGCGTGAATGGCCAGCAGGCTGCCGACGCCGGTGACACTGAACGGCGCGCCGGATGCGATAAAGGCCCGCCCGAGTTCCACGCGCAGTGCGTCCCCGGCAGCGGTGTGCCGCTCGGCGACGTCGGCCGGATATACCAGGGTGAGGCCGGCGTAGCCGGCGGCCATCGACGCGACGTTGTTGTTGAACGTGCCCGCGTGCGGCAGCGCACCAGGGCGGGCCGGGTCGAACTGCGCCATGATGTCGGCGCGGCCGCCGAACGCGCCGAACGAGGAGCCGCCGCCGATGTACTTGCCGAGCGTGGTCAGGTCGGGCGTGATGCCGAGCCGGCCCTGCAGTCCGCCGGCGCCGGTGCGCGACGTCATCACCTCGTCGAAGACGAGCAGCGCGCCGGACTGCCTGGTGGCCTCGCGCAGCAGGCGCAGGAAGTCGGGGTCGCCGGGAATGCATCCGCCGGAGCCGAGCATCGGCTCGACCAGCACGCAGGCCACCGTGGCCGCGTGCTCGGCCAGCAGCGCCCGCGCCGCCGCCGCGTCGTTGTACTCGGCCAGCAGCACGTCGTAGGGCGCGTTCACCGGGGACCGGCCGTCGCTGAAGCTCAGCAGGCCGCCGTGATACCCGCCGCGGAACGCGAGCACCTGGTCCCGGCCGGTGAAGGCGCGGGCAGCCGACAGCGCCATCAGGTTCGCCTCGGTTCCCGAGTTGGTGAACCGGACAAGCTCGATTGACCCGAACCGCGCGCAGACGGCCTCGGCGAGGTCGATTTCGTACCTCGTGTGCGCGCCCCGGTTCACGCCCTCGCGGAGCGCGCCGATCATGGCCTCGAGCACGACCTGATTGGAGTGGCCGTACAGCCCGGCCGAGTACTCGCCGAGGAGGTCGACGTACTCGTGCCCGTCGACGTCCGCCAGCATCGCGTCCCATGCCCGCGCGATCCGCAGCGGGAACGGCCGGTGATACAGCACCGACCGGGTATTGCCGCCGGGCAGGACCGCCTGCGCGCGTTCCTGCATCGCCGCGGTGAGCGGGCGCCGGGCGGCGAAGCGCTGCCGCGCCTGCCCGACCGCCTCGCTGATCGACTCAGAGTGCGTCCGCGTCATGGCCTGCGGCATCGGCGTCACCTCATCGGGGTAGATTCCGGATAGTGAAAAAGCTCATCGAGATTCTCGTTTGCTTCATCCACCCGCTCGCCGTGGTGCTGATCTGGATTGACCTGGCGACGCGCAAGGACATGGCGACCGGCCCGAAGCTCGCCTGGGCGATCTTCGCCATCATCCCGCTGGTTCCGTTCATCTACGTGCTGACCAGCGGCGATCTCTGGTAATGACGGCACCCTAGCGGCCATCGGCGACCAGCCCGATCCGGTTCAGCGCGGCGAGGTCATCGGGGGCCAGCCGAGCGAGCACGCCGACCGCGGCGCAGTTGGCCCTGACCTGATCAGGGCTGGTCGCGCCGAAGAGCACGCTCGCCACGGCCGGGCTCGCCAGCGCGAATGCCAGCGCCAGCGCGGCCGCCGTCGTGTCCAGCCGCTCGGCCATGCTCGCCACCGCGCGGGCCGCGGCGATCGCGGGAGCAACCCTGGGCTCGTCCAGCGTTCCCGCCGCCCGGCCTTGCCCGGGCGTTTCCAGGTACTTTCCGGTCAGCACTCCGCCTTCCAGGCAGAACGAGGCCACCACGCCGGCTCCCGCCTGGCTGAGCGCGCTGGTCACGGCGTCATCGGTGACCGGCGACCGGCGGGTCAGGCTGTACGGAAGCTGCGCGGCGCAGGGCGGCGGCACGGCCAGGTCCGCCGCGGCGTCAGCGGCCTCAGCGATCACGGCGGCCGGCCAGTTGAGCACCCCCCATGCCCTGGCCTTGCCCGCGCTGATCAGCCCGCCGACCGCTGCGACGAGGTCCGCGACGCTCATGCCGTCAGGCGGCGCGCTCGCGTAGATCAGGTCAACGTAGTCGAAGCCCATCCGCCCGAGCGAGTCCTCGAGCTCAGCTGCCGCGCTCTGCCCCGGCCAGAACTCCCACCACAGCTTGTTGGCTACCACGACGTCGTCCCGGCGCAGGCCAGCGCCGCGGAACAGGTTGCCGAACACCACCTCGGAGTAGCCGGTCGGCAGCGGAGCCCGTCCCGTCTCGTCGTCGTAGCGGGCGTCGTCAAAGAAGCTGATGCCCTCCTCGCGCGCGGCCCGCAGGATCGCGATACCGCTCTCCGCGGGCAGCCGCTCGTACGTGCGCCACGAGCCGAGCGATAGCGCCGATACCTCGATTTCCGACGAGCCGAGCGGCCGCGGGTCCAGGCAGTCTGCCGGCATCTGGCCTCCCGTTGGCTCTCCCGAGGCGCCGATCCGATCCGGTCCGCCGCGCATGTATGCCGAAACAGGGTATGCCGGATACTTACCTGGTGACCATCGAAGGAAAGACCGACAGCCGTTTCGATCCCGTGCGCGACGCGCTTAGCGCCGTCATTGACCAGCAGCGTGGTCCGGGCGCCGCGGTCGCCGCCTGGCTGGACGGCAGCTGGGTGGTTGACCTGTGGGGCGGCAACGCGTGCGGAGCCGGGCGCGGTCCCTGGCAGCGCGACAGCCTGGTGCAGCCGTACTCGGTCTCCAAGCCCTTCGCGGCCATCTGCGCGCTGATCCTGGCCGACCGTGGCCAGCTCGACCTCGACGCGCCAGTGCGGCGGTACTGGCCAGAATTCACCGCGCCCGCCACTGTCAGGCAGGTGCTGTCCCATCAGGCCGGAGTCGTGGCACTGGACGAGCCGGCGCCGACCGAGACGTTCTACGACTGGACGCGGATGTGCGAACTGCTCGCCGCGCAAGCCCCGCAATGGGAACCGGGAACGGCGCTCGGAGAGTCCGCGCTGTTCTACGGGCACCTGGTCGGCGAGCTTGTCCGGCGAGTGACCGGCGTCCTGCCGGGGCGCTTTCTGCGCGAGGAGGTCAGCGGGCCGCTTGGCCTGGATTTCTTCTTCGGACTCACGCAGGCCGAGCAGGCCCGCGCGGTCGACCTGGCCGGCTTGGACGACCCCGCCTGGCTCCGGCGGATGTCCGCGGCCGGACCAGGCCTGCACCATCGCGCCATGTCCAACCCGCCCGGCGCATTCGACCCGCTTGTTGTCAACGGCCCGGCGTGGCGGGCTGCCCAGGTGCCTGCCGTCAACGGGCATTGCACCGCGCGGGGCGCCGCCGGGCTCTACGCGGCGTTGCTGGCCGGGAAGCTGCTGTCACCCGGGCTGCTCGCAGACGCGACGGCGCCGCAGTGCTCGGGCGCCGACCTGGTAGTCGGCGACGAGGTTTCGTGGGGACTCGGATTCAGCGTGGAACCGCAGGCTTTCGGCATGGGCGGCACTGGAGGCAGCTACGCGGGCGCGGCGGACGGCTATGCGTTCTGTTTCGTCACCGCCGCGATGGGCAGCCACGACCGGGGGACCGCGGTCGAGAACGCGTTCCGTGACTGCCTCGGGCTGGCGCCGCTGGCCGGTTAACCGGCGAGGCTTCACCGCGCCGACCGCCCGCGTTCACCCCCGGTGAACCATCCGGGCAAACAGGGTCGGCATGATGGAAGTAGCAAGAATTCAGCGCGAAGCGACAATTTACGGGGGCTAGCTCCATGCTGAGCGGATTCGTCCGCCGTCCGGATTCGGCCGGGTCTCCGGCCCCTGAGCAGGTGCACCTCCAATTCGGCGCCGATGCGGCCACGCAGGTCGCCGTCTCGTGGGCCGCGCCGGCCGCGGTGGCGAGGCCACGGCTGCTGGCCGGGCCGGCCGGGACAGGCGGGGTCGCGGGAACCATGGTCGACGCCGAGGAGCGGGTCTATACCGACGCGCTGACGGGCGAGACCGTCTTTACCTACCACGCCTGCGTCGGCTCGCTCGAGCCCGGCACCCAGTACGCCTACCAGGTGCTGCATGACGGTTCACCGCCGGTCGGCGGAACGTTCAGGACGGCCCCGCGCGGAAGGTCTGGCCCGTTCCGCTTCACGAGCTTCGGCGACCACGCGATCCCGCGGCCAGTCGGGGACGGCAATGGGCCGAATTCGCCGAACGCGGCCTACGTGGTCGACGCGGTCGACCGCCTGGATCCGCTGTTCAACCTGATGAACGGGGATCTGTCGTACGCCAACGCGAGCGATCAGCCGGTCGCGACGTGGACGTCGTACTTCGCCAATATCACCCGCTCGGCCAGGAACCGGCCCTGGATGCCTACGCCGGGCAATCACGAAAACGAGGCGGGCAACGGGCCGCAGGGGTACCTGTCGTACCAGACCAGATTTGACGTGCCGGCGAACGGCACACCGGCGTTCCGCGGCAACTGGTACGCGTTCACGGCCGGCCCCGTGCGGTTCGTTGCGCTCAATAATGACGATGTCTGCCTGCAAGACGGCGGCTTCAGCGGCCTGCGCAGGGACAACGTCCCTGGTTACGCCGAAGTCGATCCGTACATCAACGGCTACAGCGGCGGGCTGCAGCGCAGCTGGCTGGAGCGCGAGCTAGCCGCCGCGCGCCAGGACGGCGACATCGACTGGATCGTGGTGTTCATGCACCAGGTCGCCATGTCGTCGGCCCACTTCAACGGCGCCGACCTGGGGATCAGGCAGCACTGGCTGCCGTTGTTCGACGCTTACGGCGTAGACCTGGTGCTGTCCGGCCACGAGCATCACTACGAGCGTTCACACCCGGTGCGCGGGGTGCTGCCAGGCAGTCCGCTGCTCACCCCGGCGCCCGCGTCCGGCTCCGGCGAGCGGCGACGTGACCGGGCCGAGATCGACACCAGGCGCGGAACCGTACACCTGACCATCGGCGGCGGCGGTCATCCGTACACGGCGCCCGGCAGGCGCGTGCACGGGCCGGATGAGGGCATCGTGATCGCCGGCGTCGAGCCCGGCAGCCCGGCGGTGCAGCGGCGATCGGTGCTCGAGACCGAGCCGACGCCGTGGCTGGCCTACAAGGACTCCAAGACGCCGTTCGGCTTCGCGTCCTTCGACGTCGCGCCGCTTGAGCCGGGCGGCACCACGTCGATCACCGTCACCTACTGGGGTGCCGCTGCAGGCTCGGCGTCCTACCGCCCGCGCGACCGGGTCGTGCTCCGCAAGCCGCTGCCCGCGACGTGGGAGCCCGGCTGGCGGCTGGCCGGATCGCGCTCGTCCCGTTCCTAACCGGCCTTCGGTGTGCCCGACAATGGAATCGTGATCGACATCGAACCCGGGCGCTTCGAGGAGATGGTTGCCAAGGCGCTGGACGGCCTGCCAGAAGAGCTTGGGCAGCTGATGCGGAACGTGGCTGTGCTGGTCGAGCACGGGCAGGGGCCGCCGGGCGTGCTCGGCCTCTACGAGGGCATACCGCTGACCAGCAGGAGCACGATGTACGCGGGCGTGCTGCCCGACCGCATCACCATCTATCACCAGGCGATCTGCACGGACGCGTGGTCCGAATGGGAGGTCGAGGAGCAGGTGCGCAAGACCGTCATCCACGAGGTCGGGCACCATTTCGGCATCGGGGACGACCGGCTACGCGAGCTCGGCTGGTAACCCGCCCGCCAGGCGCGCCAGTCCTGCGTTCTGATCGGCGTCGGCGGGAGCGAGGTGCCTGAGCATCATCCGCTCGGTCGTCAGGACGGGGGCACTGGCGCTAGGCTCGGCGCCGAAATGGTCAATACCCCGCATCTTAGCTTCCCGTCAGGTCCGGAGGTCCGCATGCCGTTCTGCACAATTGTGGAATTCGAATGGAGCGAGGATCTTGATCGCGCGCGATTCGAGCAGATGATCGCGGGATCCAGCGAGGGCGAAGCGGGTCCCGATGGCCGCCTGGCCAAGATCATGGGGATCGACGACGCCGGCGCCCGCGTCGTCGAGGTCTGGCGCTCGGGCCAGGACGCCATGGCATTCGCGCAGCGGACCGCGCCGGTGACCGGCCAGATGCCCGCCCCCTCGCGGGTGGTCGGCTTCGAGGTCACCACCTACGACGTCGCCTGAACCAGGCGGCATCCGGTGCCCGATCCGAGGGGAATGACCCCGCACCAGAGAGTCACAGCCGAGTGCGCCCGGCGGGGCCGGGCGGCGTTCATCGCCGGCTGCATCGGCCTGCTGGACGGAACAGGCGCTGACGACGGTCTCGTCATCGCCCTGGGCGGTCCGTCCGCCGCGTACGTGCTGAGCGGTGGTGAAGGGGGCAGGGACGGCTACTGGCCCCGGGTCTGGGCCGCACGCGGCCTGCTGCACGCCTGGGCGGACGACGCTACCGAGGCGATCCTCGCGGCAACGACTGATGAGGCCTGGCGGGTCAGGGAGATGGCCGCCAAGGTGATCGCCCGCCACCAGGTCGGGGACGCCCTGCCGACCGTGGCCGCGCTGACGCACGATCCGGTGCCGAGGGTCCGCTCGGCCGCGGAGCGGGCTGTCATGATCCTCGCCGCTGCCCGAGCATGACCGGCACCAGCATCACGACGGACGGCGGCAGGCCGCGATGAGCCAGGACATTCCGCGCCGCGGCGCCCTGCACCATGTCGAGCTGTGGGTACCAGACCTGCCCCGGGCTGCCCTCGAGTGGGGCTGGCTGCTCGGTGAGCTTGGCTACGCGGTGTTCCAGGACTGGCCGCAGGGCCGCAGTTGGCGGCTCGGCGCTACCTACATCGTCATCGAGCAATCTCCCGCCATGACCGCGGCTGTGCACGAGCGGCTGCGACCCGGCCTCAACCACCTGGCGTTCCACGCCGGCGATCGTGACCGCGTCGACGCACTTGCCCGCCAGGCACCCGGCCACGGCTGGGCGCCGCTCTTCGCCGCGGAGTACCCGCACGCGGGCGGCCCCGACCACTATGCCGCCTATCTGGCCAGCACCGACGGATACGAGGTCGAACTCGTGGCGGGCCTACCAGGATGACGGGGTTCAGTGACCGCGAGCCCCGGCGGTAACCGGGTGACCTGCACCCCGCGGGGGACCCGGCTGATCGTCACCGACTCCAGCCGCAGGCCGCGCACCAGGTGGTCGATCACCGCCGCGCCGTCGATCTTCCCGCAGCTGAACAGGTCGATGGCGACCATGGATTCCTCGGGCCAGGTATGAATGCTGAGGTGTGACTCGGCCAGGATGAGGACCAGGGTGATCGCGCCGTTCGGGAAGATCACGTCCGAGATATCAAGCACGTGACCCGAACCTGCCTCGACGGCGGCCACTGTCACCGCGGTCAGCGCGGACAGGTCGTGGACCGGAGAGTCCGGCGGGCAGGTGGCGTCGAGCGCGAGTAGCGCCTTCGGCGAGATTGCCTCTTGCCGCCGCAGCTCGGTATACCTGCTGGCCGGTTCGATGACGGGCATGATGTGGCAGGATACCGCAGGGTCGGCAGGCGGCAGGCTTCCGGCCGGTACGGGGAGAAGACAGCAGCCGATGGACATAGACACGATCGTCGCCGAGGTCGCTGACGCGGTCGGCCTGGCCGAAGGCGAGTCAGGCGTCCGTGATGTCCTGCGGGTGGTCGCCCGCGCCGAGCCCGTCGCCACCAGCCAGATCGGCCGGATCGCCGAACTGCCGGTTCCGCTCGTGGCGGCGGTCTGCAACGAGCTGCGCAAGCGCGGTGTCATCGACAAGACCAGGCCGGTGCGGCTGACCGCGCAGGCGCGGGAGATCCTCGCCGCGGGCCGGCCGCGGCTGGACGCCGAGTGCTCCTGTTGCGGCGGGCTCGGCCAGCGCATCCCCGATGAGCTTGCCGCGCTCACCGCCGAGCTCGAGGCCGACGCGGCCGGGGCCCCGCAGGCCAGGATGGAACTCGACCAGAGCCACTGCACGGTCGCAACGAAGATCCATCGGGTGCTCCGGCTGCACGAGGCCGGCGCGCTGGACGGCAGGCGGATACTCCTGCTCGGCGACGACGACCTGATCGCTATTGCGATCGCCCGCTTCGCCGCGCTGACCGGGTCGAGCACCGGCCCGGTGACGGTGATTGACGCCGATCCTGACGTCCTGACCTGGATCGCCGGGCGGGTGTCCGGCACCCCGGTTCAGGTCCGCCTGGTCGAGCATGACCTGCGCCACCCGCTGCCCGGCGACCTGACCGGCGCCTTCGATGTCGTGTGCACCGACCCGCCGTACACCGTGCCTGGCGCCGAGCTCTTCCTGTCCCGCGCGGTCTCGGCGCTCGAATCACGCCCCGGCCAGCACGTCTTCTTCTCCTACGGCGCCAGGCGCCCAGCCGAGATGCTGGCCACGCAGCGGCTGATCGCCGACCTCGGGCTGGTCGTCAGGTCGGTCACGCCAAACTTCAACCGCTACGTCGGCGCCGGGATCCTGGGCGGCACCAGCCACCTGTATCACCTGCGTACCAGCGAGCAGACCGGGCCGCTGATCGACGGCGAGTACGCGGGGCCGCTGTACACGGCCGATTCGAGGGCCGAGCAGAACCGGCCCTACCGCTGCGCGGGCTGCGGCGCCGTCTACGAGGTCGGCCGGGCGGCCGGCGCCGGCGGGGAGCCCGCGTGGACGCTGATCAAGGACCTTCAGGCCGCCGGCTGCCCGGCCTGCGGGGGAGTCACATTCCGGCCGATGCCCAGGCGCCCGCGCTGACCGGCGCGGACCCGTTGCGGAAACGCGCGATCGGAAGCGCGGTCCGAGATGTGCGAAAATGCTGCGGGTGACCGGGGCGGACTTGCAGATCAGGCCGGCGTCGGAAGCCGACCTGGACGCGATCGCGGCATTTGAGGTTGAGATCGCGCGAGTCTCGTTCGGCGACGAGGCGATCACCGATGCCGCGTTCCACCGGCGCCGGGTGGCCGGCGCGCTGGTCAAGCCGGGCGAGATCATGCTGATCGCGGTCGCGGCACGCGCCCCGGCGGTTCCGCTCGGCTGGGCCTGGATGTCGGCGCGCACGAATTCGCTGACCGGCGAGCGGTACGGCAACTTCCGGTCGCTGGCGGTCGCGGCCGTAGATCGAGCGCGGACCGGTCGGCGAACTGCTGATGGCGGCGGTACTCGGCGCGGCTGACGAGGCCGGCTTCACGCACCTGTCCGGCAAGGTGAACGCGGCGAACCTGCCCATGCGCGCGCTATACCGCGCCTTCGGCTTTAACGCGACGCACCTGACGATGGAGAAGCGGACCGGGCCCTCGTGATCAAGTGCGTGATCTGGGACCTGGACAACACCCTTCTTGACGGGGTCTATCTGGAGTCCGCCGAGCGGCCACCCGCCCCCAGCCCCGTGCTTGCCGCCGTGCTGGGTGAGCTGGCCGGGCGGGGCATCCTGCAGGCGATCGCGAGCCGGAACCCGCCCGAGGCCGGCCGGTACGCCGAGCAGGCGATCGGGCACGCCTTCGCCGCCATCCAGTGCGGCTGGGGCGCCAAATCCGCGGCTATCGAGACGATCATGAGCGAGCTCGGCCTGACGGCCGACGCCGTCGCCTTCGTCGACGACGACGCAATGGAGCGGGCCGAGGTCTCGTTCAGGCTGCCCGGTGTCCTCGTGCTTGAGCCGAGCGACCTGCCCGAGGCGGCCGGCTGGCCGCAGTTCGGCCCGCCCGCAGTGACCGACGAGGCGCGGCGCAGGGGCCGGCTCTACCTGCAGCGCCGGTCCAGGCAGGAGGAGGCGCGCGCGTTCGGCGGGTCGCGGGAGGACTTCCTGCGGTACTGCGGGACCCGGGTGACGATCGCCCCGGCCGCAGTCGCGGACCTGCCGCGGCTACATGAGCTGTCGGTCCGCACGCACCAGTTCAACTCGACCGGCCAGACGGTCGGGGAGGCGGAATTCGCAGGCCTGCTCGGATCGGCGGGCCACCAGGTCGTCACGGTCAGGCTCGCGGACCGGTTCGGCGACGACGGCATGGTCGGTGCGTGCGTGATCGTGGCAGCATCCGGCGCCTGGCGGGTGCCGCTGCTCATGATGTCCTGCCGGGCGCTGGGGCGCGGCGTCATCGATGCGCTGCTGGCCTGGATCTGCCATGCGGCCAGCGCGGCCGGCCAGCACGAGGTCGCGATCGACTGCGTGATCAACCCGCGCAACGTCCCGCTGCGGATCGCGCTGACCGGCGCGGGCTTCCGCGCAGCCGAGCCAAGCGGCGCCGGGCCGGCGCCCGGACCGTGGCCAGCGGCGCGGCGAGGACAGCGGTCTACCGCCGCGCGCCGGGCGAGCCGCTGCCCGCCCTGCCCGACTGGGTCACGGTGCCGCCGTGACCGGCGACCTGACGCGCGAGATCAGGCAGCTCTTGGCCGACCTCATTGGGGACGTCAGGCCGCTCGACGCGCCGCCTGGCACGCCCCTGCTCCGCGACGGCCTGGGCATGGACTCGCTCGGCGGCGCGCTGCTGCTGACCGAGATCGAGCGGCGCTACGGAGTCGACATCGCCGACGAGGACCTGAACCTGGACAGCCTGGCAAGCATCGGCTCGCTCGCGGCGTACGTCTCGGCCCGGGCGGCGTCGCCGTGATCGACGGGTCATGCGCGGCGGGCTTCGAGACCGTCCGCGACGCGTTCGCCGACAACTTCGCCCTGCGCGGCGAGACCGGCGCCGCGCTCTGCGTCATGGTCGGCGGCCTCGTCGTCGCCGACTTGTGGGGCGGCTGGACCACCGCCGCCGAGGTGACGCCCTGGCAGCCGGACACGCTGGTCAACATCTTCTCGGTCGGCAAGGGACTGATGTCGGTGCTCGCGGCCCGCCTGGCCGGGACCGGTGAGCTGGACACCGACGCGCCCGTGGCACGGTACTGGCCGGAGTTCGGGGCGGCGGGAAAGTCCGCGGTGACCTTCAGGCAGCTCATCAGCCATCAGGCCGGGCTGCCCGCCGTGCGGCGAAGGCTGCCGGCGGACGCCATGCTGGACTGGCGCCTCATGACGAGCGCCATCGCCGCGGAACGGCCGTGGTGGCCGCCGGGAACCGCGCACGGCTATCACGTCAACACGTTCGGCTTCGCGGTCGGCGAGGTCCTGCGCCGGGTGTCAGGGCGCACCGTCGGCGCGCTGCTGCGCGAGCAGGTGGCCGGGCCGCTCGCAGCCGATGTCCACATCGGCCTGCCGGCCTTCGAGCACGACAGGGTCGCCGACTTCGCCTGGCCTGGCGGGCCACCGGCCGAAGAGGAGCCGCCTGGCCTCGACGAGGATCAGTTGATGGAGCACAACGCCTACTTCAACCCTAGCGGGCTGTCCGGGGCGGGGGTCGTCAACACGACCCGCTGGCGTGTGGCCGAGTTGCCGTCAACTAACGGGCATGGCAGTGCCCGTGGCATCGCGCGGGTTTATGCCGCGCTCGCCGCCGGCGGGGCACTCGACGGCGTCCGGGTGGCCGATTCCGGCGCGCTCGCCGATGCCACCGCCGAGCAGGTCGTCGGCATGGACCGCATCCTGCGCCGGCCTTCCCGGTTCGGCCTCGGCTTCCAGCTCACCCAGCCGGAGCGGCCGATCGGCCGCGGCGAAGCGGCATTCGGCCACTTCGGCGCGGGCGGCTCGCTGGGCTGCTGCGACCCGGAGGCGGGCGTCGCAATCGGCTATGTCACCGGCCAGATGGGACCGCGCTGGCAGAACCCGCGCAACCGCGCCCTGATCGAAGCGATCTACGCGTGCCTGTGAGCTCGCCGGGCGGAGCATCACATTTATGGCAATAGTCGCCAACGGTCTATATGCCTGGGGCCGGTCTGCCCTTGACCGTGGGTATGGTGAGCCCAGCGCGGTAGTGACGCCCGGAGGTGGCCGATGTCCGCTGTGTTCGCCGTTGACGCCTGCCGGACGCCGATCGGCAAGATAAAGGGGGCGCTGGCCGGCGTGCGCCCTGACCACCTCACCGCCGAAGTGATCACCGCGCTGCTCGCGCGCAACCCGTGGCTCGATCCGCAGCGCATCGACGACGTCTACTGGGGCGCGGCCAATCAGGCTGGCGAGGACAACAGGAACGTCGCCAGGATGGGTGTGCTTCTGGCGGGCCTTCCGGTCGAGGTGCCGGGAGCGACGGTCAACCGGCTCTGCGGCTCGGGCATGGAGGCCATCTGCTGCGCCGCCAGGGCGATTGCCGCGGGAGACGCCGACATCTGCCTGGCCGGGGGCACCGAGTCGATGACCCGTGCGCCCTTCGTCCTGCCGCGGGCGGCGGAGCCCTTCCCCCGCGAGGCCGGCCTCGCCGACACCAGGCTCGGCTGGCGGCTGGTCAGCCCGAAGATGGCGCAGCTGTACCCGCCGATCAGCCTGGGCGAGACGGCGGAGAACGTAGCCGACAAGTACGGCGTTGACCGGGGCAGGCAGGACGAGTTCGCGCTGCGCAGTCACCACCAGGCCGCCGCGGCCGCCGCAGCGGGCCGGTTTGACGCCGAAATCGTGGCCGTGCAGGCCCCGGACGGCACCGTGACCGCGGACGAGGGGATCAGAGCCGACCTCACCGAGGCCGAGCTAGCTGCCAAGCGGCCGGCCTTCCGGGCGGGCGGGACCGTGACCGGCGGGAACTCCTCGCCGCTCAACGACGGGGCCGCGGGCTTGCTGCTGATGTCGCAGCGCGCGCTGACCGCTGTCGGAGCCGAGCCGCTGGCGAGGTACGCGGGTGCGGCGGCAGCCGGGGTGCACCCGGATTACATGGGCATCGGCCCCGTGCCCGCCATGACCAAGGCGCTGGCCAGATCCGGCTGGCAGCTGGGGGAACTGGCCCTGGTCGAGGTCAACGAGGCATTCGCCGCGCAGGCAGTCGCGGTTGTCGATCAGCTGGGGCTCGACCCAGGTCTGGTCAACGTCAACGGCGGCGCGATCGCGATCGGGCACCCGCTGGGCTGCTCGGGGGCCAGGATCACGACCACGCTCCTGCACGAGCTTGGCAGGCGCGGCGGCGGCCGGGCGGCGGCGACCATGTGCATCGGCGTCGGGCAGGGCATCGCGAGCCTGTGGGAGGCCGGGTAGCTCACGCCCCCGTGACGGCCACCACGCCGTGCAGGGTGCCGATCAGCACGAGCCGACCCGACAGCGACGGCGACGCGAAGTGCGGCAATTGCGAGCCGAGCGCCTGCCGATGCAAGATCCGGCCGGTGCTCGGGCTCAGCTCGTACAGCACCCCGGCGGACGTATCGGTGACCCAGATCGCGCCGCCGCCGATCACGGGCGAGCCATCAGCCGTAGGCGGCCCGCGCCACAGCACGCTGAGCCGGCCGGCTGCAGACCGCCACGGCGGCCGGGCCACCGCTCGCGCACGGGACGATGACGTGCTGGCCCACGACCGAGGTGCCGCCGAAGGCCGGGCAGACCCTGGCCTGGGCGATCTGCCCGCCGACACCGCCCAGATGCCTGGCGCTGAGCAGGTAGCCGACACCGCGCTTGCCAACGGCGAGCACCAGCCCCGCCCTGGTCAGGGTCGGGCTCAGCGATCCCAGGTCGAGGTCGGCGCGGTTGTCGGCCAGCCACGCGGCCGGGGCGAACACGCCTATCCTGCGAAGCCCGGGGGAGAGCGCCGTCACCGAGTCCGAGTCATCGAACGGCGGCGAGGTGTCGCCGTTGCCGACCCCGACGTAGACCGTCCCCCGCGGGCCGATGACCGGACCGGCCGGCGCCCAGATGCCCGCGTGCAGGGACGACGGCACCCGGTACGTCACGATCGGCCGGGACCCGGACCGGGGCCCGGCGGCGGGCACCCCGACCACCGAGCCGATATAGGGGCCGCAGTCGCCGAAATGGCCGCCGAAGGCGACGTAGATCCGCCCGTTGCCCGCGGCCAGGGCACTGCGCTGCTGGTCGTACCGGGGCTGGTGATCCGGCGAGAGCACGGCCCTGCGGTACCTGACCCGGCCATTGGCCGGATCGATGCCGACCAGCACGTGTCCGGTCCGGCCTGCCTGGGCCAGGGCATAGACCAAGCCGCGGTAATACACCGGCGTGCCGGTGATACCGAGCGGGTCGATGTTGCCGCACGGCTGGTCCCGCAGCGGCAGCGCGGTCGCCACGTGGGTGCTCCAGCGGATGCTTCCGCTGGCGCGATCCAGCCCGAAGACGGTATCCCGCTCGGTCGCGGCGATCACCATATCCCCTACGACGATGGGCTGGCCGTACACGGCGGCGCCCAGGCCACGTGACCAGCCGATGGCGAGCGGCCGGCCGCAGGCAGGCCGGGGGCCAGCCCGGACCTGGCCGCGTCAAAATGGTAAGCGGGCCAGTCCGTCGCCGGCCCGGCCTGGACACTGTGGCCTGGCCCGGTCTGCGCAGCGGCGGGATCACTTGGACCCGAGGTGCAGGCGGCCAGCGCCAGCGCGGCGGCGATCGCTCCCGATGCAGCGAGCTTCATTCTCACCAGGCCAGTGTGCACCGGATCGGCCAGCTCGCGCGCAGCGCTCTCGACGATCCGGTGTAGCGGCCGGTCGGCGGGCCGCGTAACGTCTGCGGCGGGGACGGAAGCGGGTGATGTTCGACCATGGCTGAGACCCAGCCGGACCAGCAGGACCGGGTCCTCACGATCCCGAACATGATCAGCTTCGCACGGCTGGCCGGCGTCCCCGTCTTCCTGTGGCTCGTGCTCGGGGTGCGGAGCCAAGCGGGGGACTGGTGGGCGCTCGGGCTGCTCGCGGCCGCCGGGGCATCGGACTGGCTGGACGGGAAGCTCGCCAGGGCGATGAACCAGCAAAGCCGCATCGGCGAACTGCTCGACCCGGCCGCCGACCGGCTGTACATCGTCTCGACCATCATCGCGCTGGCGCTGCGGGCCATCATCGGCTGGTGGCTGGTGGCCGTGCTGGCGCTCAGGGAAGTGCTGCTCGGCGTGGTCCTGCTCGCGTTGCGGCGCCGTGGCTACGGCCCGCTCAGGGTCAGCTTCGTTGGCAAGGCCGCGACGCTGAGCCTTCTATACGCTTTTCCGCTACTTTTCCTGGGTTCTCACTCAACGTCATACGCGGTCGTGGCTCGCGTCTTCGGTTGGGCGTTCGCACTATGGGGAACTGCACTTTACTGGTGGGCCGCCGCACTTTACGTCCGGCAGGCGCGCCGCCTGCTAGCCCTGGACCGGGACAGCGACCGCGTACGCCGCGACGGCAGGCCCGGGCACGCGATCCAGGGCTGATGGCCGAATCTGCCTGAAAGGAGCGCGGCAAGCGGTGAGGGCTGTAGTCATGGCAGGCGGGGAGGGAACCAGGCTGCGCCCGATGACCGCCAACCAGCCGAAGCCGCTGCTGCCCGTCGTCAACAAGCCGATCATGGATCACGTGCTGCGACTGCTGCGCAGGCACAGCTTCGACGAGACCATCGTCACGGTGCAGTTCCTCGCATCGATGGTGCGCAACTACTTCGGTGACGGCGAAGAGTTCGGGATGAGCCTGCAGTACGCCACCGAGGACATCCCGCTCGGCACCGCGGGCAGCGTCAAAAATGCCGAGGCCGAGTTGCGCGACGCGCCGTTCCTGGTGATCTCGGGCGACGCGCTGACCGACATCGACCTGTCGGACCTGGTGCGCTTCCACAAGGACAACGACGCCCTCGTGACGGTCGCGCTTGCCAGGGTTCCCGACCCGCTCGAGTTCGGCATCGTCATCGCCAACGCCGACGGCCGGATCCAGCGCTTCCTGGAGAAGCCCACGTGGGGGCAGGTGTTCTCCGACACCGTGAATACCGGCATCTACGTGATGGAGCCCGAGGTACTCGCGCGGTTGCCGCACGGCGAGGCCGTCGACTGGTCGGCGGACGTCTTCCCCGACCTGCTCGACCGCGGCGCGCCGGTCTACGGCTGGGTGGCGGACGGCTACTGGGAGGACGTCGGGACCCACGAGGCATATCACCGGGTCCAAGCCGACGTGCTGTCCGGCAAGGTCAAAGTTGATATCGACGGATTCGAGGTATCGCCGGGCATCTGGGTGGCCGAGGGAGCCGAGGTCGATCCCGATGCGATCCTCACCGGGCCGCTATGCGTTGGTGACTACGCCAAGATCAAGGCCGGCGCGCAGCTGCGCGAGTACACCGTAGTCGGCAGCAACGTCGTGGTGAAGGAGGGCGCGTTCCTGCACCGCGCGATCGTGCACAACAACGTGTACGTCGGGATCGGCACGACCCTGCGCGGCTGCGTGATCGGCAAGAACACCGACGTGATGGCCTCGGCCAGGATCGAGGAAGGCGCCGTCGTCGGCGACGAGTGCGTGATCGAGTCCGAGGCCTACATCTCCGCCGGGGTCAAGGTCTACCCGTTCAAGACGATCGAGGCCGGGGCCGTCGTCAACACCAGCGTGATCTGGGAGTCGCGCGGTCAGCGAACGCTGTTCGGCCCGCGCGGCGTCTCGGGCCTGGTCAACGTCGAGATCACCCCTGAGCTCTGCGTGCGGCTGGCCAGCGCGTACGCCACGACGCTGAAGAAGGGTTCGGTCGTCACGACCTCGCGTGACGTGTCGCGGGCCGCCCGCGCGCTGAAGCGCGCGATCCACGGCGCGCTGAACGCGAGCGCGATCAACGTCATCGACCTCGAGGCGCAGCCGCTGCCGGTCGCCAGATTCGAGACCGGGCGCAGCGAGTGCAGCGGCGGGATCGCGATGCGCACCACTCCTGGCGACCCGCAGTCGATCGACATCATCTTCCTCGACGAGCACGGCGCCGACCTGTCGCTGGCCGTGCAGCGCAAGCTCGAGCGGGTGTTCTCGCGCCAGGAGTACCGGCGCGCGTTCCCCGGCGAGATCGCCGAGCTGACCTACCCGCCGCGCGTCATCGAGGCTTACACCGCGGACATGCTCCGCTGCGTGGACATGAGCGGGATCAGGGACGCGCGGCTGAAGGTGGTGGCCGACTGCGCGGGCGGCACCGCCTCGCTCGTGCTGCCCGGGCTGCTCGGCCGGATCGGCGTGGACGTGCTGACCGTGAACAACAGGCTCGACGAGGCGACACCGACCCAGTCGCTCGCGCAGGTCAGGGCGGACCTGCACCGGCTGGCTGAACTCGTCTACACCTCCAGGGCCGCCTTCGGCGTCAGGTTCGACCCGGTCGGCGAGCGGATCATGCTGATCGACGACAAGGGCGCTCTGGTCAGCGACGACCGCGCGCTGCTCGTGGTGCTCGACCTGGTAGCCGCCGAGCGCCGCCGTGGCCGGGTGGCGCTGCCCGTCACCACCACCAGAGTCGCCGAGGACGTCTGCCGCTTTCACGGCGTCGAGGTCGGCTGGACTCCGACCTCGCCGCATGGCCTGTACGAGGCGACGGCCGCAGCCGACGTCATCTTCGCCGCCGACGGCCGCGGCGGGTTCGTGGTACCGGAGTTCTCCAGGTCAATTGACGGGATCGCGGCCTTCGCGAGACTGATCGGCCTGGTCGCCAGGACCAGGCTCACGCTCAGCCAGATCCATGCCAGGATCCCGGTCGCGCACCTGCTGAAGCGGTCGATCCCCACCCCGTGGGCGGCCAAGGGCAGCGTGATGCGCACGATCGTGGAGGCGGCGGGCAACCGGAAGATCGACACCACGGACGGCGTGCGCGTCATCGAGCCAGGCGGCGGCTGGGCGCTCGTGCTGCCCGACAACGCGCACGCGATCACGCACTTGTGGGCCGAGGCCGGTGACAGCGACGCCGCGCAGGCGCTGCTTGACGAGTGGGCCGGGGTCGTTGAGCAGGCGGGCAGGGAGCGCCGCGGGTCAAGCTGAAGGCCGACGCCGCACTAGCTGCGCGTGAGACAATTGCCGTCACCGGGTGGCTGCCGGGTGTGCAGCAGGTGGCGGCAGGATGTCGGAGGTGTGCAGCGTGATCTGGCGCAGGCGTCGCAGTAGGGCGCGTTCGGTTGCGGCACGATCAAGGCAGTCGCGCACCGGATGGGACAGCCCGCCCGTGCCGCCGGCCGAACCGCCCGCGGACCCTGCGTGGCGGATGGACCCGCGCCGTCACCCGCAGGTAGCGTTTAGTCCGCAGGCAGATGCGGCCAGGCTGGACGCCCGCACCGATGTTTATTCGGTCAGCGCGGCACGGCCGACTACGGGGAGGCTAGGCGCTCAGATGCCCAGCGTCTATTGCACCAGGTGCGGTGAGGCCAATCCCGAGAACGCGCGTTTCTGCTCGCAGTGCGGCACACCGCTGACGACGGCCGGATCGGACCGCGCAACGGCAGGCGAGACGACGTCGATGATCTTCACAGGCACCGAGGCGCAGGAGGCGGAGCCAGGTGACGAGTCGCCGGCCGATTCTGCGGTCGTCGACGCATTGCCGCCGAACACCGCGCTGCTCGTCGTCAGGCGCGGGCCCAATGCCGGGAGCCGGTTCCTGCTCGACAGCGAGCTGACCGAGGTCGGCAGGCGGCCCGACAGCGACATCTTCCTCGACGACGTCACCGTCTCGCGGCGGCACGCCGAGTTCTACCGGCAGGGCGGCAGGTTCGCCGTTCGCGATGTCGGCAGCCTGAATGGCACGTACGTGAACAGGGAGCGGATTGAGGAAGCGGCGCTCAACGGCGGTGACGAAGTCCAGATCGGGAAATTCAGGCTGGTCTTCCTGCAGGGCCGCCTGGCGCATGCCGAAGGCGGCTAGGCCGACGGATGAACGGTCAGTTTGCGCGGGCATATCTCGGGATCGGCGAGGTGCTTGTCGAGCTTCGCGGCGAGTTTCCTGACATCAGCGTCTCGAAGATCCGCTTCCTGGAGGCCGAGGGCCTGATTAGCCCAGCGCGCTCGCCTTCCGGGTACCGGCGGTTCGGCCCCGCGGACGTCGACCAGCTCAAGTTCATCCTCACGGCCCAGCGGGACGAGTACCTGCCGCTGCGGGTGATCAAGGAGCGACTGGAGCAGCGCGCGGCGGTCCAGGCCGAACCTAGGCCCGGCCGGTCGGAAATGGTCAGCCGGCGCGACCTGCTCGAGTCGGCCGGCATCGACGAAGAGCAGCTTGCCGAGCTTGAGGCGCATGGGCTGGTCCGCCGGGTCGGCAGGCTGTACAGCCAGGACGCGCTCGACGTGGCGGGCACGGTGGCGATGCTCGCGGCCTACGGAGTCCAGCCCAGGCACCTGCGGACGGTCCGGACGTCGGCCGACCGCGATGTCTCGCTCATCGAGCAGGTCGTCGCTCCCACGCTGCGCCAGCGCAGCCCCCTGGCCAGAGACGAAGCCGGCCGCACCGCACGGGAGATATCGGCACTGCTGCTCAGGCTGCACGACGTGCTCGTCGGGGCCGCCCTGACCGAGGCCGGGCTGACCGAGGCGGGGCTGCACGGAATGACCGGCGCTGACCTGCACAACTCGCGGTCAGCGACCGGAAACCGCAGCGGCGTCAAGGACGCGAGCGCGTGAGCGGGCGAGCCGCCGGCCCGCCCGCGAAAGGCAGTTCCGATCGCGGCTGCCGGCCCAAGCAGGTGTCCGGCTATGACGCCAAGGGGTGTACGTTGACAAGGGAGTGCGCGCGCGCACGGCAGGGAACAACGCTCACATGAGGCGCAGGTGAGGACGGAGTCGCGGTGAAGGAGATGGAGGTCGTAGGCGTCCGGGTCGAGATGCCGACGAACCAGCCCATCGTGCTGCTCAAGGAGACTGGCGGTGAGCGTTACCTGCCGATCTGGATCGGGCCGATGGAGGCGACTGCCATCGCCTTCGCGCAGCAGGGGATGGTGCCGGCCCGCCCGCTGACCCATGACTTGATGCGCGACATCCTGCAGGTGCTCAAGGTCGAGCTGAAGCAGGTGAACATCACGGCGCTGCGCGACGGGATATTCTTCGCCGACCTGGTGTTTTCCAACGGCACCACGGTCAGCGCGAGGCCGTCCGACTCGATCGCGCTCGCCCTGCGCACCGGCACCACGATCTTCGCCCAGGACGAGATCCTCGACGAGGCCGGCGTCTCGATCCCCGACGAGCAGGAGGATGAGGTCGAGAAGTTCCGCGAGTTCCTCGACAACATCACGCCCGAGGACTTCGGCAGCGCTACCTGATGCCGGCGACCTAGCCGCGACGCGCCGAGGGAGATCGTTGACGGGGTCACTCCACAGGCCTAACGTGCGAAACGTGCACCCCGAGTGGAGGTGGGCGTGGCGGTAATCAAGGGCGACGGGCACGACGAGCGCGAGCGGAGCGCTGCGGCCCAGCGCGCCGGCGAGCAGGGTCTGCTCTTCGACGACGAGCTAGATCCGCTGCCTGCCGATGTCGGCTACCGTGGCCCGACCGCGTGCGCGGCGGCCGGGATCAGCTACCGCCAGCTCGACTACTGGGCCAGGACCGGCCTGGTCGAGCCGAGCGTTCGCCCGGCCAGGGGCTCGGGTTCGCAGCGGCTCTACGGCTTCCGCGACATCCTTGTGCTGCGCGTGGTCAAGCGACTGCTCGACACGGGCATCTCGCTGCAGCAGATCCGCGCCGCGGTGGCGTACCTGCGCGAGCACGGTGCCACCGATCTCGCCCAGATCACGCTGATGAGCGACGGCGCCAGCGTGTACGCGTGCACGTCGCCCGACGAGGTGGTCGACCTGCTGCAAGGTGGCCAGGGCGTGTTCGGCATCGCGCTGGGCCGGGTCTGGCAAGAGGTCGAGGGCTCGCTGGCCGACCTGCCCGCCGACGTCGGCGAGGAGACGGCAGCGGCCGGCACCGACGAACTCGCCAGCCGTCGCGCACGCAGAATCCTCTAGCCGGGTTCGCCGGTTCGGATTCACCGCCATCGTTGGCGTCATCGCGGTTCGCGTGTTCCGCTGGGACGACATCTAGACCACCGTTCCCGGTATGCTCCGAATTCGCGATTTCGGTTCCGAGCCGTCACGAACGGAGCACCTCATGCCGCAGCGGCCGCTGACTATCCTGTTCATGCCGGAGAGCGCGTACGGGCCGACCAACAACTGCGTCGGTGTCGGCGACGTGCTCCGGCGGCGCGGGCACCGGGTCGTTTTCGCTGCCGAGGCCTCGTGGCAGGGCAAGCTCGAGCCGCTCGGCTTTACCGAGGACCTGGTCAACCTGGCTCCGCCTGCCGCCGAGGCGGAGCAGGACGCCGGGCAGTTCTGGAAGGACTTCATCGCGAGCACGGCGGCCGAATTCCGCAAGCCGACGATCGAGCAGCTCGAGACCTGGATCAAGCCGGTCTGGGCGGAGCTGATCACCGGCGCCAGGTTCAGCCACGAGCAGCTCACCGAGATCGTCGCGCGGGCCGGCGCCGACGTGATCGTTGAGGACAACGTGGTCGGCTTCCCCGCGCTGATGACCTCGGGCGCCCCGTTCGTGCGGATCGTCTCGTGCAACCCGCTCGAGCTGAAGGGCCCCGACGTGCCCCCGGCGTTCTCCGGCTACCCGGCCGCGGACCGGTCAGGCTGGGCGGACTTCGCGACCGAGTACGACCGGGTGCACCGCGCCATGTGGGACGAGTTCAACGAATGGTTCGTCAAGCAGGGTGCCCCGGCGCTGCCCGACCTGGAGTTCATCGGCCAGGGCGCCGTCAACCTCTACCTGTACCCGGAGATCGCGGACTATGCCAGGACCGTGCCGCCGCCGGGCTCATGGCACCGGATCGACTCGTCGGTGCGCCGGACCGACGCCACCTTCACCGTGCCCGAGCAGCTGGCCGGACTGCCCGGGGCGCTGATCTACTTCTCGCTCGGCTCGCTCGGGTCGGCCGACGTGGACCTGATGCGCCGGGTGATCGCAATCCTGGCCGACACGCCGCACCGGTACATCGTGTCCAAGGGGCCGCTGCACGCCGAGATCGAGCTGCCCCCGAACATGTGGGGGGCCGAGTTCGTGCCGCAGGCCTCGGTCATCCCCCTGGTGGACCTGGTGATCACGCACGGCGGCAACAACACCACCACCGAGTGCCTGCACTTCGGCAAGCCGATGATCGTGCTCCCGCTGTTCTGGGACCAGTACGACAATGCCCAGCGAGTCGACGAGCTCGGGCTCGGGGTCAGGCTCGACACCTACGGCTGCAGTGCCGACGAGCTGCGGTCCGCGATCGGCCGGCTGCTTGGCGACACGCGGCTGCACGCGCGCCTGGCCGCGAGCGCGGCGCAGATCCGGGCCCGCGACGGCATGTCCGCCGCGGCCGACCTGATCGAGTCCGCCGCAAGCTCGCGCTGAGGCGGTAAGCTCGGGTCCGCTAGCGACACCGTCCGGGAGAGTCCGCGCGCAGCCGGCCCGCGGCGCCGAAGGGGCAACCTCCCCGGAACCTCTCAGGCAGCAAGGACCGGACGGGACAGGCAGCTCTGGAGTCAGCGCGGCGACTAAGGTCGCCAAGGCGACAGAGGGGGAGCCGGACGGTACCCGCCGCCCGTAGGCGACCCGACTCCAGGAGCCTGCAGTGACATTTCCGCAACGCCACATCGGTCCTGATGGATCCGGCCAGCAGCAGATGCTGTCCGCGCTTGGCTACGCCTCGCTCGACGAGCTGACCTCGGCCGCACTGCCAGCCGGGCTGGCGATGGCCAAGCCGCTCCGGCTGCCCGAGCCGCTGCCCGAGGACCAGGCGCTGGCCAGGCTGCGCGTGCTCGCGGCGAAGAACCAGGTGCTGACCTCGATGATCGGCCTGGGCTACTACGGCACCATTACGCCGCCGGTGATCCGCAGGAACGTGCTCGAGAGCCCCGCGTGGTATACGGCGTACACCCCGTACCAGCCGGAGATCTCCCAGGGCAGGCTCGAGGCGCTGCTGAACTTCCAGACGATGATCGAGGACCTGACCGGCCTGCCGGTGGCCGGGGCCTCGATGCTCGACGAGGCGACCGCCGCTGCCGAGGCCATGACGCTGGCCCGCCGGGCGGCCGGCCGGGGCAGGATCTACCTCGCCGATGCCGACTGCCTGCCGCAGACTCTCGCGGTGCTCGCCACGCGGGCCGAGCCGCTCGGCTTCGAGCTGGTCACCGGCACCGTCACGACCGAGCTCATCCAGGCACAGCCCGAGGGGGAGCTGTTCGGGATCCTGCTGCAGTATCCGGGTGCCAGCGGGCAGGTGCGTGACCTGCGGCCAGCGATCGCTGCCGCGCGCGCACGCGGTGCGCTGGCGGCCGTCGCCGCCGACCCGCTGGCGCTCACGCTGCTGACCCCGCCTGGCGAGCTCGGAGCGGACATCGCGGTCGGCAGCACCCAGCGGTTCGGCGTCCCGATGGGCTACGGCGGCCCGCAGGCCGGCTACATCTGCGTCCGCGACGAGCTCAAGCGCCAGCTGCCAGGGCGCCTGGTCGGCGTATCCGTCGACGCCGACAGTCATCCCGCCTACCGGCTCGCGCTGCAGACCCGCGAGCAGCACATCAGGCGGGACAAGGCGACCAGCAACATCTGCACGGCGCAGGTGCTGCTGGCCGTCATCGCCGCAATGTACGCGACCTACCACGGTGCGGAAGGGCTGACCGCGATCGCTCGGCGGGTCCACGGCAAGGCGGCGAGCCTCGCCGCTGCCGTGGCGGCCGCGGGATTCGCAACGAACCACCAGGCGTATTTCGACACCGTGGGCGTGCTCGTGCCTGGCGGCGCGGCCGAGGCCGTCGAGCGGGCCCGTGCGGCAGGATTCAACCTCCGCCTGGCCGGACCGGACCTGGTCCAGGCCGCCTGCGACGAGACGACGACCGACGAGCAGGTCGCGGCCGTGGCCAGCGCGATCACCGGGTCGGCGGCGGCTGCCACGCCCGCCGCCGAGACCATGGCGGCGATCCCGGCCGGCCTGCGCCGGACGAGCGGCTTCCTCACCCATCCGGTGTTCTCCGCCTACCGCAGCGAGACCGCGATGCTGCGTTACCTGCGCCGGCTGTCGGACTATGACATCGCGCTCGACCGGTCGATGATTCCGCTCGGCTCCTGCACGATGAAGCTGAACGCCGCCGCCGAGATGGAGCCGATCAGCTGGCCCGAGTTCGCGGGGCTGCACCCGTTCGCGCCCGCCGAGCAGGCTGCGGGCTACCACGAGCTGATCCGCGAACTGCAGGACGCCCTGGTCGCGATCACCGGATACGACGCCGTCTGCCTGCAGCCGAACGCCGGCTCGCAGGGCGAGCTGGCCGGCCTGCTGGCGATCAGGCACTACCACCGGTCGCGCAGCCAGCCCGAGCGGACCATCTGCCTGATCCCCGAGTCGGCGCACGGCACCAACGCGGCGTCCGCGGTCCTGGCCGGCCTGAAGGTCGTCGTGGTCAAGTGCGGCTCGGACGGCGCCGTCGACCTGACCGACCTGCGCGCCAAGCTGGAGGTGCACGCGGGCACCCTGGCCGCGATCATGCTGACCTATCCGTCGACGAACGGCGTGTTCGAGGCCACGGTCGGTGAGGTGTGCGACCTCGTGCACGCCGCGGGCGGCCAGGTCTTCGTGGACGGCGCGAACCTGAACGCCCTCGTCGGGCTGGCTCAGCCGGGCAACTTCGGCGCTGACGTCTCGCACCTGAACCTGCACAAGACGTTCTGCATCCCGCACGGCGGCGGCGGGCCGGGCGTCGGCCCGGTGGGCGTGCGGGCGCACCTGGTGCCGTTCCTGCCCAGGCACCCCGTGCTGCCCGACATCGCGGTCGTCGGCGTCAGCACCGGCGACGTGGAGGAGTCGCTGCGCACGGGCCCGGTCGCCGCGGCACCGTACGGCTCGGCAGGGATCCTGCCGATCTCGCATGCCTACCTGACCATGATGGGTGCCGAAGGGCTCAGACGGGCGACGCAGGTGGCGATCCTGAACGCCAATTACGTGGCCAGACGGCTCGACCCGTACTTCCCCGTGCTGTACTCGGGCCAGAGCGGGCTGGTCGCGCACGAGTGCATACTCGACCTGCGGCACATCACCGCGCAGACCGGCATCACGGCCGAGGACGTCGCGAAGCGGCTGATCGATTACGGCTTCCACGCACCGACGATGTCGTTCCCGGTAGCGGGCACCCTCATGGTCGAGCCGACCGAGAGCGAGAACCTCGCCGAAATCGACCGGTTCTGCGACGCGATGATCGCGATCGCCGGGGAGATCGCCAAGGTCGCGACGGGAGACTTCGACGCCAACGACAATCCGCTCAAGAACGCGCCGCACACGGCGTCGATGCTGCTCGCCGACGAATGGGACCACCCGTACGGCAGGACCGAGGGCGCCTACCCGGCCGGCGGCGACCGGCGTTCCAAGTACTGGCCGCCCGTCCGCCGGATCGAAGGCGCCTACGGCGACCGTCACCTGGTCTGCTCCTGCCCCCCGCCGGAGGCATTTGAGGGCTAGCTAGCGGTGACCGACGTCGTGATCGCGACCGGGCCGATCAGGGTCTGGTAGACGACGCAGTAGCGGTGCGTCAGCTCAATAAGCTTGTCGAGTTGCTCGCCAGTGGCGTCCGTGTCCAGCTCGAAGCGGAGCCTGATGGCCGTGAAGCCGACCGGCGCGTCCTTGCTGACCGCGAGGGTGCCGCGGAAATCCAGGTCGCCCTCGGCATGCACGGTCCCGGCTCGCACGCTCACCCCGATCGAGGTGCTGACCGCCCTGAGCGTGACCCCCGCGCAGGCGACCAGTGCCTGCAGGAGCATGTCGCCCGAGCAGGCCAGCGAGCCGTCCCCGCCGGTCGCGGGGTGCAGGCCCGCCTCGGCTATGGCCCTGCCGGTCGCCACCGAGCAGCTGATGCTCTCCGCGCCGAGCGTGGCATCGGCTCGCAACGTCACCAGCGCGCGGCCCGGATCCTCGCGGTAGGCATCCTTCAGCGGCTGCTGCACGGCGCGGAGCGCTGTGCTGTCCAAGATGTGGCTGTCCATCGTGGCGGCCTTCCGCGGGCTGATTGCTGTCTGGAGGTTACTGCCTGGAGGCTAGCTGACCAGCCTGAATGGTTCTACCCTTCCACTCGCCGCCCTGCCCGGCGTGATGCCGCCTGGCTGAGCTGATCGTCATCGCGGTGTACAGGAACCCGATCAGCGGCAGGCACGGCGACCGGAACCCTGACAGCGCGCTCAGCCTGAGCATCGGGACGTAGCTGGCCGCCATGATCGCCCATCCCGACAGGCCGGCGACCGCGAGCCACGCGGCCTGAGCCGCCGGGACGCCGCTGCCAGCCGGGCCCACGATCAGCAGCGCGAGGCCCGCCAGCGCCGCCGCAACCGGAATCAGGTAGAGCCAGATCATGCCGAGCACGGTGCCGGCCAGCGCGGCAGGGGAGTACCGGAGCTGGGTGTAGGCACTTCTGGCCACCATGTCCCAGATCTCGGCCAGCCCGCTGTAGCGGCGGCGGCTGATCACATCCGTGCTGAAGCCGAGCCAGCAGTCGCCGCCTGACCGCTTCAGCAGGCCGCCGAGTGCCACATCGTCGATGCGGGCACCACGGATCTGCTCGAGCCCGCCGGCCGCCTCGAGCGCCTGGCGCTGCACCAGCATGCAGCCGCCAGCGGCCGCGGCGGTGCGGCTGCCGCGCCGGTTGACCAGCCGGAATGGGTAGAGCTGAGCGAAGAAGTAGACGAAGGCCGGGATCAGCAGCCGCTCAGCGAACGTCTCGGCACGCAGCAGCGCCATCTGGGAGACCAGCACCCGCGGCCCGGCGGCGCGGACCAGCGCCGTGACCGATCCCGGCGCATAGGCAATGTCGGCATCGGTGAACAGCACATACTCCGCTTCTCCCGCGGCCTTGACGCCCTGGGCCATCGCCCACACCTTGCCCGCCCAGCCGGGCGGAGGCGGTTCACCGGTGATGACCAGCAGCCCGGCGCCGGCTGCCCGCCGGCCCAGTTCCGCCGCGACCTCGCCCGTGCCGTCCGCGCTCTCGTCGTCAACCAGCACGACGCTCAGTTCGCCGGGGTAGTCCTGCGCCAGCAGGGTCGGGAGCGTCTCAGGCAGCACTGCCGCCTCGTCGCGCGCGGGCACCACGGCCGCCACCCGTGGCCAGGCCGCCGGCTCGCCGCCCACCGCCGGCATGGTGATCTGTCCGGGGAGCCGCTGGTCCGTGCGCCAGAAGCCGCCGCGGCCGGCGAGCAGGTAGACCCACGCGGCCGCGGCCGCCACGCTGACGGCGAAGGCGATCGGCATCAGCCCAGCCTGGCACATCGGGGTCGATAAGGTATCAGCCTGGGGAGACAGGAGGCACAGGTGCGGGTAATCGACGGAGCAGGCCAGTTCACCAGGTCGCCAGGATCGGTCCACTGGATCGAGCAACTGCGGGTCCGAGACCTCAGCGTGGGAACGTACTCGATCCCGGCGGGCGTGGCCGACGACCAGGAACCGCATACCGAGGACGAGATCTACGTGGTGACCGCGGGCCGGGCGACGTTCCAGGCAGGCGCGGAGCGGGTCGCGGTCGGCCCCGGCTCGGTGATCTACGTCGCGGCCGGCGAGGTGCACAGGTTCACCGACGTGACCGAGGACCTCGCCACCGTGGTCCTGTTCGGGCCGGCCGAGGGCTCGCGGTCGCCCGGCGGTGCGGCCTGAGGCTGCAGTCTGGGCGGCCGGATGGCACCGCCCTGCTATGTTCGGTCAATGTCCTCGGTCACTGAATTCGTCACCGACTACCTCGCGGCCTTCAACGTGTCCGTGGCGAGCGGCGACGTGGCGCCGCTGCTCAGCCGGTACACCGACGACGCCGTGATGCGATTCGAGAACGTCCCGCCGGACAGCAGCACGCTGGAGTTCGCCGGCCGCAAGGCCTACACCGCGGCATACACCGACAACCCGCCCGACGACCAGATCGACCTGCTCGGTGAGCCGGTGGACAAGGGCGGGCATATTGTCGCCGGGTTCGCGTGGCGGCGGGACCAGTCCACTGGCGTCCTGGACCTGACCGTCACCGACGGACTGATCAGCAGGATGACCGTCATCTTCGGTTAGCCAGGCTGACAGCGGAACTGGCTAGAGTTGCTGCGTGGCAGATCCGGCAACCTACCGGCCGGCCCCCGGCTCGATTCCCGAGTCGCCGGGGGTCTATCGGTTCCGCGACAAGCACGGCCGCGTGGTCTACGTCGGCAAGGCGAAGAACCTGCGCGCCCGGTTGAACTCCTACTTCGCGGACTTCGCCAGCCTGCACCCGCGCACCCAGTGGATGCTTCTCGACGCCGCAGGGGTCGAGTGGACCGTGGTCGGCACCGAGGTCGAGGCCCTGCAGCTCGAGTACTCCTGGATCAAGGAGTTCGACCCCAGGTGGAACATCAGGTACCGGGACGACAAGAGCTACCCGTACCTGGCCGTGACGATGAACGAGGAGTACCCGCGGGTCACCGTGCTGCGCGGCACGAAGCGGCGCGGCGTGAGGTATTTCGGGCCCTATTCGCATGCCTGGGCGATCAGGGACACGGTCGACACGCTGCTGCGCGTCTTCCCGGTCAGGACGTGTTCGGCCGGGGTCTTCAAGCGGGCGGGCCAGATCGGCCGGCCGTGCCTCCTCGGCTACATCGGCAAGTGCTCGGCGCCGTGCGTCGGCAGGATCGACGCGGACGAGCACAGGCAGCTTGCCGAGGAGTTCTGCGACTTCATGGCCGGGCAGACCGGCAAGTTCACCAGGCGGCTGGAAGCGCAGATGCTGCAGGCCGCCCGCGCCGAGGAGTTCGAGCTTGCCGCCCGGCTGCGTGATGACCTGCAGGCACTGCAGCGCGCGCTGGAAAAGCAGGCGGTGGTCCTGCCCGACGGTACGGACTGCGACGTGATCGGCCTGGTCGAGGACCAGCTTGAGGCCGCGGTCCAGGTCTTCTACATCAGGGGCGGCCGGGTACGAGGCCAGCGCGGCTGGGTCGTTGACAAGGTCGAGGACGTCACCAGCGGTGAGCTCATCCAGCACTTCCTCGGCCAGGTCTACCGCGACGACCCGGTCGCTGACCAGGCAGCCGCGGGGCAGGCAGCCGCGAGCGAGGATGGCGACGCGCACGGCCGCCGCGGCGACGCCAGCCGCCGGAGCGCGGACTGGCGAGCCGAGGCCGACCGCCAGGCCGTGCCGCGCGAGGTGCTCGTTCCCGTGCTGCCGCCCGACGCCCAGGCCGTCCAGGAGTGGCTCGCAACCCGGCGCGGCAGCCGGGTCAGCCTGCGAGTGCCGCAGCGGGGCGACAAGAAGGCACTGCTCGAGGTGGTCAGCAGGAACGCCACCGAGGCGCTGGCGCTGCACAAGACCAGGCGGGCCAGCGATCTGACCACCCGCAGTCAGGCGATGCAGGAGATCCAGGACGCGCTCGGCCTGGACACCGCGCCGCTGCGGATCGAGTGTTTCGACGTCTCCAACCTGCAAGGCACGCATGTGGTGGCGTCCATGGTGGTCTTCGAGGACGGACTGGCCCGCAAGTCTGAGTACCGCAAGTTCGCGATCAGGGGAGCGACCGACGATCTGTCGGCCATCTACGAGGTGGTCACCAGGCGGTTCCGCCGCTACCTGGCCGAGCACGATGCCGAGATCGCCGCGGAAGGCCAGGTGCCGATCGACGAGGAGGCGGCCGACGGGGGCCGGCGCAAGTTCGCGTACCCGCCCAGCCTGCTGGTGATCGACGGCGGGGCCGGCCAGGTCGAAGCGGCAGTGCGGGCGCTGACCGATCTCGGCGTGACCGACGTCGCCGTGTGCGGGCTGGCCAAGCGCCTGGAGGAGGTGTGGCTGCCAGGCGAGGACAGCCCGGTGATCATGCCGCGCTCGAGCGAGGGCCTGTACCTGCTGCAGCGCGTCAGGGACGAGGCGCACAGGTTCGCGATCACCTATCACCGGGCCAAGCGAACTGCGGCCCAGCGGGCCAGCGAGCTCGACTCGTTGCCCGGCCTCGGCCCAGCCAGGAAGGCCGCCCTGCTCAGACACTTCGGCTCGGTAAGAAGGCTGCGGCAGGCAAGCCAGGAGGAGATCGCCGAGGTGGAAGGATTCGGGCCCAGGCTGGCCGAGTCCGTCTCCGCTGCGCTCGCCGAACGGGACACTGGAAGTGCCGACGCCGCGCACGGGAATGAGGGGGCTGACCGATGACCAACCGCGCGGCCGCGCCTGAGATCGTCATCATCACCGGGATGTCCGGTGCCGGGCGATCGACTGCGGCCAAGTCCCTGGAGGACCTCGACTGGTTCGTCGCCGACAATCTGCCGCCTGCCATGCTGGTGACCATGCTCGACCTGGCCAGGCGGGCCAGGGCGGAGGTGCCGAGGGTAGCCGCCGTCGTCGACATCCGCAGCAGGGCGTTCTCGACGGACCTGAAGTCGGCGATCGCGGATCTGGACGACTCCGGCGCGCACCCTTACGTGGTCTTCCTCGAGGCAAGCGACGAGACGCTGGTGCGCAGGTTCGAGAACGTCAGGCGACCCCATCCGCTGCAGGAGAACGGGCGCGTGATCGACGGGATCACCGCGGAGCGCGAGCAGCTCAGGTCGATCAGGACCGAAGCCGACCTGATCATCGACACCTCCGGCCTGAATATCCACGAGTTGCGCTCGCGGGTGCGCGAGGCGTTCGGCAACGAGAGCGATACCTCCGTCAGGGTCACCGTCCTGTCGTTCGGCTTTAAGTACGGGCTGCCGGTCGACGCCGACATGGTGGCCGACTGCCGGTTCCTGCCGAACCCGCACTGGATCCCCGACCTGGCACCAAAGAACGGGCTGGACCGCACCGTCAGGGACTACGTGCTCGGCCAGCCGGCCGCCGAGCAGTTCCTCAGGTCCTACCTGGAGGTGCTGCAGGTCACCCTGAACGGCTACGAGCGCAGCGGCAAGCACTTCATGACCCTGGCTCTCGGCTGCACCGGCGGCAAGCACCGCAGCGTCGCGATCGCCGAGGAACTCGCCTCCCGGCTGGCCGGCCCGTGGCCAGGGGTCCAGGTAGCGCATCGCGATCTCGGGCGTGAGTAGGCCAGCTCGCCGCCGGGTCGTGGCGCTCGGCGGCGGTCACGGCCTGCACGCCTCGCTGTCCGCGCTGCGCCGCGTCACTCGCGATCTCACCGCGATCGTGACCGTTGCCGACGACGGCGGGTCCAGCGGCAGGCTGCGGCGCGAGTACGGCGTGCTGCCGCCCGGTGACCTGCGGATGGCGCTGGCCGCCCTGTGCGGCGACGACTCATGGGGTACCACCTGGAGCAAGGTGGTGCAGCACAGGTTCGGTGGCGCGGGCGAGCTCGGCGGCCATGCCGTCGGGAACCTGCTGATCGTCGCGCTCTGGGAACTGCTCGGTGACACGGTCACCGGGCTCGACTGGGTCGCGCGGTTGCTCGGCGCGCACGGCCGGGTGCTGCCGATGGCCTCGGTCCCGCTCGACCTCGCCGCCGAGGTTGAGGGTGTTGACCCCAAGTTTCCCTTTCGGCTAAGCACTATTCGCGGCCAGGTAGCCTGCGCGAAGACGACCGGGCGGGTACGGTCGATGTCACTGGTCCCTGCCAACCCGCCCGCCTGCCCGCAAGCCGTGCAGGCGGTCGCCGAAGCAGACTGGGTGGTCCTCGGCCCCGGCTCGTGGTTCACCAGCGTGCTGCCGCACCTGCTGGTACCCGAACTGGCGGGCGCGCTGATTGCCACCCCGGCCCGGAGGCTGGTCACGCTGAACCTGGCGCCCCAGCCCGGAGAGACCGAAGGGTTCTCTCCGCGTGCTCACCTGGAGGTGCTCGCCAGCCATGCGCCGGACCTGGCCGTCGACGTCGTGCTGGCGGATCGCGCAGCGGTGAGGGGCACGGTCGTTGAACTGGACGAGGCAGCTGACCGGCTCGGTGCCCGGCTGGTGCTCGCCGACCTCGCGATAGCGGACCGGCCTGACCGGCACGATCCGCTGCGCCTTGCCGGTTCTCTTGCGCGGATTTTCGAGGGGGAGTGAGATCGGTGGCGCTGACCAGCCTGGTCAAGGACG
Source organism: uncultured Actinomycetota bacterium (assembly GCA_963720595.1). Lineage (GTDB taxonomy): Bacteria > Actinomycetota > Actinomycetes > Streptosporangiales > Streptosporangiaceae > Chersky-822. Next base: position 449,688 of record CAVRFY010000005.1, read on the forward strand.
AGCTCAGCCGAGTCAGCGTGCTCAAGCCGTGCTGCCGCAAGGCGGAGGTGTCGACGCTGCTCCGGTTCGCCGGCGGACTTCATCTGGTCAACGGCCACATCATGGTCGAGGCCGAGCTCGACACCGGCTCCGCCGCGCGGCGGCTGCGCAAGGACATCATCGAGATCTTCGGCCATACGTCCGAGCTGATCGTGCTCGCGCCGAGCGGGCTGCGCAAGGGCAACCGCTACGTGGTGCGAGTCAGCAAGGAGGGCGACAGCCTGGCCAGGCAGACCGGGCTGATCGACGCTCGCGGCCGGCCGGTACGCGGCCTGCCGCGGCAGGTGGTCGCCGGGAGCACCTGCGATTGCGAGGCCGCGTGGCGCGGCGCCTTCCTCGCGCACGGCTCGCTGACCGAGCCTGGCCGGTCGATGTCGCTCGAGCTCACCTGCCCAGGTCCCGAGGTGGCGCTGGCGATGGTGGGCGCCGCACGGCGGCTGCGAATCCAGGCGAAGGCACGTGACGTGCGCGGGATCGACCGGGTGGTGATCAGGGACGGCGACGCGATCAGCGCCATGCTGACCAGGCTGGGGGCCCACGACAGCGTGCTCGCCTGGGAAGAGCGCAGGATCCGGCGCGCCGTGCGCGGCACGGCCAACCGGCTAGCCAACTTCGACGACGCGAACCTGCGACGCAGCGCCAGGGCCGCGGTCGCTGCGGGGGCGCGGGTTGAGCGTGCGCTTGAGATACTCGGATACGACGCGCCCGAACACCTGATCGAGGCCGGCCAGCTCCGGATCAAGCACCGCCAGGCAAGCCTGGAAGAACTCGGCCAGGCCGCAGATCCGCCGCTCACCAAGGACGCGATCGCGGGCCGGATCAGGCGGCTGCTGGCGCTGGCCGACAAGCGCGCGCACGAGCTCGGCATCCCGGCCACCGAAGCGCACCTGACCGCTGAGATGCTCGCGCCCTGACCGGGACGAACGGCCCCCCGGGCTGGGGACGCCTGATCGGGCCGAAAGGCCCGTCCCGGCCAGGGTCAACCGCCCCTGACCGCCGTCACGGCCCGGTGTTATGGTGCGCGTGATACGTGATCAGCGAGCCCGACAAGGCGAAGAGGAGCTTGACGTGAGTGTCCGGGTAGGAATCAACGGGTTCGGCCGGATCGGGCGGAACTTCTGGCGTGCGGTGCACGCGAACAAGACGCCTGGCATTGAAATCGTCGCGGCCAACGACCTCGGTGACATCAAGACCTTCGCTCACCTGCTCAAGTACGACACGGTCCTGGGCACCCTGGACGTGGACGTGTCAGCCGTCGACGGCACGATCGTCGCGGGTGACACGAAGATCAAGTGGCTGGCCGAGCGGAACCCGGCCGTGCTGCCGTGGGCCGACCTCGGCGTGGACATCGTGATCGAGTCCACCGGGCACTTCACCGACCACGATGGCGCGTACCAGCACATCGAGGCGGGCGCCAAAAAGGTGATCATCTCGGCCCCGGCCAAGGGCGAGGACATCACCGTCGTCATGGGCGTCAACGACGGGGACTACGACCCGTCCGCGCATCACGTCATCTCCAACGCGTCCTGCACCACCAACTGCGTCGCGCCGATGGCCAAGGTGCTGCTCGACAACTTCGGCATCGTCAGGGGCCTGATGACGACGATCCACGCGTACACCAACGACCAGGTCATCCTGGACTTCGCGCATAAGGACCTGCGCCGCGCGCGGGCGGCCGCGCAGAACATCATCCCGACCACGACCGGAGCGGCCAAGGCGACCTCGCTGGTGCTGCCGTCGCTGAAGGGCAAGCTGGACGGGATCTCGATGCGGGTTCCGGTCGTGGACGGGTCGGTGACCGACCTGGTCGTCCAGCTGGAGCGCGAGGCCAGCGCCGATGAGGTCAACGAGGCCTACCTGGCCGCCGCCTCGCAGGGACCGCTCAAGGGATACCTGCACTACTCGACCGATCCGATCGTCTCCTCCGACATCGTCGGCACGCCGTGGTCCTGCACATTCGATGCGCCGCTCACCATGGCCTCGGGCGACCAGGTCAAGGTCATCGGCTGGTACGACAACGAGTGGGGCTACACAAACCGCCTGGTTGACCTGACCGCGATGGTCGCCGGAAGCCTGCCCGGCTAGCACCATGAAACCGATCACCGACCTGGAGGTCGGCGGGCGCGTCGTGCTGCTCCGCGCCGACCTGAACGTGCCGCTCGACGCCAGTGCCGGCCAGCAGGGCGCGATCACCGACGACGGCCGGATCAGGGCCAGCATGCCGACCATCACCGCGCTGGCCGGCCGCGGCGCGCGCGTGCTGATCTGCGCCCACCTCGGCCGCCCGAAGGGCGACGGTTACGCGGCCCGCGCCGCAGGCGGGCCCTCGCTCCGGCCCGTCGCCGCCCGGCTCGGCGAGCTGCTCGGCAGGCCGGTGCCGCTGGCCGACGACGTAGCGGGCCCGGCGGCATCCGCTCTGGCGGCGGAGCTCGCCGACGGCGAGGTGGGCATGCTCGAGAACGTCAGGTTCGAGCCAGCCGAGACGAGCAAGGATGACGCCCAGCGGGCGGAATTCGCCGCGCGGCTCGCGGCCCTGGCCGAACTGTACGTCGGCGACGGCTTCGGTGCGCTGCACCGCAAGCACGCGAGCGTCTACGACGTGCCAGGACTGCTGCCGCACGCGGCCGGCGAACTGGTGCTTGCCGAGGTCGCCGTGCTGCGGCAGCTGACCGAGAACCCGGAGCGGCCGTACGTCGTCGTGCTCGGCGGCGCGAAGCCGTCGGACAAGCTCGCTGTGATCGCCAACCTGGTCGACAAGGCGGACCGGCTGATCATCGGCGGCGGCATGTCGTACACGTTCCTGGCCGCTCGCGGCTACGAGGTCGGCAAGTCGCTGCTCGAGGCCGACCAGCTCGACCAGGTGCGAGACGTGCTCGCCGAGGCCGGGCGGCGAGGCGTGGAGATCGTCCTGCCGGTCGATCTCGTCGGGGCCACCGCGTTCTCGGCCGACGCCGGGCACGATGTCTACCCGGCGGACGCCTTCCCCGCCGACCGGGAGAGCCTCGACATGGGGCCGCGCACCCGCGAGCTGTTCGCGGCCAAGCTCGCGGACGCGAAGACGGTCTTCTGGAACGGCCCGGTCGGTGTATTCGAGTTCCCCGCCTTCGCGGCGGGAACCAGGGCCGTGGCCCAGGCGATCAGCGAGGTAGCCGGACTGACGGTGGTTGGCGGCGGTGACTCCGCGGCAGCCGTTAGGCAGCTGAAATTCCCTGACAGCGCGTTCGGCCACATCTCGACCGGTGGCGGCGCCAGCCTGGAATACCTCGAGGGCAAGTCGCTGCCCGGCCTCGAGGCGCTGAACAGATGAGCGCGACTCGCAAGCCGCTGGTGGCCGGCAACTGGAAAATGCACAACAACCACCTCGAGGCGCTGGCCCTGACCCAGCAGCTCGCCTTCCGGCTGACCGACAAGGACTTCGCGGCCGCCGATATCGTCGTGCTGCCGCCGTTCACCGCGCTGCGCAGCGTGCAGACCCTGGTGCACGGCGACAAGCTCAAGCTGCAGTACGGGGCGCAGGACCTGTCGCCGCACGCCGACGGCGCATACACGGGCGACATCAGCGGCCGCATGCTCGCCAAGCTCGGCTGCAGCTACGTGCTGACCGGGCACTCGGAGCGCCGCCAGTACCACGGCGAGGATGATGCACTCGTCAACGCCAAGGTACGGGCGGCCCTGGCGCACGAGCTGACCCCTGTGCTGTGCGTTGGCGAGCCGCTCGCGGTCCGTGAGCAGAACGGTCAGCTGGCGCATTGCGTCGGGCAACTGGACGGCGGGCTGGACGGCCTGACCGGCGAGCAGGCTTCTGGCCTGGTCATCGCCTACGAACCGGTCTGGGCGATCGGCACCGGCCAGGTGGCGACCCCGCAGGATGCCCAGGAGGTCTGCGCGGCGATCAGGGGCCGTGTTTCGGCACGCCATGGTCACGAAGTGGCTGCAGGTATGCGTATCCTTTACGGGGGATCAGTGAACCCCGACAACATGCCTGCCATCATGGCGCAGTCAGACATCGACGGCGCGCTGGTCGGCGGCGCCAGCCTCGATCACGAAGGATTCGTCAGGATCTGCCGTTATCAGCAGGCGCCGGGCTGACCGGTGCACCCGGAGGGACGACGACAGTAGTGGTTATCGCATTCTCTATCGTCCTGATCATCACGAGCCTGCTCATGGTGCTGCTCGTGCTGCTGCATAAGGGCAAGGGCGGCGGCCTTTCTGACCTGTTTGGCGGCGGTATGTCCTCCTCGCTCGGGTCGTCGTCGGTTGTCGAGCGAAACCTCGACAGGATCACTGTCTCCTGCGGGATCTTGTGGTTCGTCTGCATTGTCGCGCTCGGTCTGCTGCTGAAATGACGGTGCTGCCGCCACGCGGCGCGACGTCTGGATCGGCGCTTCACCCGGAAAGAGGCCAGCATTGAGTAGTGGTAATGCCATTCGCGGCAGCCGTGTCGGCGCGGGACCCATGGGTGAGGCAGAGCGGGGCGAGGCCGCGCCGCGGGTGCGGGTCTCGTTCTTTTGCTGCAACGGCCACGAGACCATACCGAGCTTCGCGAACGACGCACCCGTTCCCGAGACCTGGGACTGCCCGCGATGCGGCGTCCCGGCCGGGCGCGATGCCACCAGCCCGCCCCCGCTGCCGCATGCCGAGCCTTACAAGACGCACCTGGCCTACGTCAAGGAGCGGCGCTCGCCGAACGACGGCGCCGCGATCCTGGCCGAAGCGCTCCAGCGGCTGCGCCAGAGCGGCTAGGCGCGGACGTAGCGGCTGAGCAGGAAGCCGTCGTCCTCTAGCAGGGCCGCTAGCCGCAGTCCCGTCAGGTCCGCCGGGCCAGTGCTGTGCGTCATGCGCTTGGACGAGTGCCCGCCCTCGATGACCGGGCTGATCGTCAGGCACAGCTCGTCGAGCAGGCGTTCGGCGGTGAGCTGACCGAGCCAGCTTGGACCGCCTTCGACGAGGATCTTGCGGTGCCCGCGGCCCGCGAGTGCCTCGACGACGGCGGCGGCCGTGACGTTGTCCTGGCCGGTCACGATGACGTCCGCGACGCGCCCGGCCGCCGCGAGGCGCTGCTCGGGAGCCAGGCCGCTGGTCAGCACGATCGTCCTGGCCGGCCCGGGACCGAAGAGCGGTCCGGTCAGGTCCAGGTCGAGGCGCCTGGTGATCACGGCGACCGGCGGGGCGGGAGGTCCGCCCGCTCGGAGCCGCTGCCAGAGCTCAGCCGGCTGAGCTTGCCGGTACCGCTCGGCTCGCGCCGTGCCGGCGCCGACGACGATCACGTCGGCCAGGCTGCGCAGGACGGAGAACACCAGCCGGTCGGCCGGCCCGGACAAGCCGCCTGACCGGCCGTCCACCGTGATCGCGCCGTCCACGCTCGCGATCATGTTGGCCCTGACCCACAGCCGGTCCGGATAGGCGTAGATCAGGCCGAGCGCGTCGATCAGGTCGCGGACCGCCCCTTCTGCGGCTCCCTCGGCGGACGACGGCGTGATCGGGGCGCCCGCGCCCAGCGGGTCCGCGGGACCCAGTTGCCTGCCTGGTTCGCCGTCTCGCACCGGGTAGATCTGCCGCACGTCACTCCTGTCATTGCCAACTCAGCGCGCGGGCCTTGGCCCGCCCGAGCCGTCGCCGACCCGGGCGCGCTTCCCGGCCCGAGCGGATCTGGGCGACCACAGGCTACCGGTGGGCGCCGGAACTAAGATGCTGACCGTGCCGTTGAGACGAGCGTGACTTCGAGCCGCGGTCGGGCCGTCCTGGCCGCGCTTGCCGGGTTCGCCGGACTCGCGCTGGCCGGTTGCGGAACGGCGGCGCGCGAAGCGACCGTTGCCGCCGGAAAAGGCTGCCTGACAACCGTCCGCAGCACGCTGCAAGGACCGGGTGCCCTGAGCGCGGGCTGGCTGCCCGCAGGCTTCCGGCGGCCCGCCAGGACCGTGCCTCTGGGCTGCCCGCCGTGACGTACGTGGCGGCCGGCACTGACCCGCCCAGGCTCGAGCTTGCCGTCTCGAACCACCCGCAGCCGATTCGCGAAACGGACGCCGCCGGGCGGTCGACGGTGCGGTGGACCAAGATCCGGGGACACCGCGCGCTGCTGGGAACGGGCCCGCCCGACCCGGATTTTGTCAACGTCTACTTCAAGCCCGCGCCCGGGTACCTGCTTGGCGTCGTCGGGTACAAGCTGCCGGCCAGGGTCGTGCTGAGGGCCGCCAGGCAGGTGCGGTTCACCGCGCCAGGAACGATCTCGCTCCCTATCGCTCCTGGCCCGATTGTCGCCAGGGCCGCCGCCGTGACCGCCGCGGAGCGGTCAGGCCGCGTGCCCTGGCGGCAGGCGCGCGCGAAGCTCTCGTCGTGGATCGAGACGGCCGCCGTGCTCGCGGCTCATACCGGGCGCGATCCGGCCGCCGCTCCTGGTGCGCTGCGCGGCGCGCCGTGGCGGCCGGTCTGGTCGGTGCTGCTGACCAGGCCCGGCCGGTCGCTACTGGTTGTCGTCGACGCCGCAACGGGCAAGGCGGTCTATGCCGCCATCGCGGGGACACGATGGTTCGCGGCGCTGACCGACCGTGATCCCGCCGGGGGCGTGGCGTGCCCGGGCGGCTCGAGCGCCCGGCTCCCGTTCGGCGTGCTCACCAGAACCGAGGAGCGGTACGCGGCCGGATGGCGGCCGCCGTACCGGTCCGGCGGATCAAGGAATTCGACCCGCCTGGTGCTCTCGACGGTACCCGCGGTCAACCGCGCCGATCCCGGCATGTTCGGCGGCTGCGTGCAGCAGGACTGCGCGATCGACCAGCTGGTCTGGGTCGACATCATGAGCACTTCTGCCGACGCCGGTCATCGGCTGACCTGCCCGCCGCCTTCGGTCTCGGTGCCGGCCGGTTACCGGTACAAGAAGGTGAAGCAGATCTTCACGGTGAACGTTCCCGACAACTCGGAGGTGGGCTGCGGGCCCGTCCCCGCGCCGTTCAGGAAGCTGATCGACCTGGCACCGGCGCTGCCCGCTCTCGATCCGCACGCTTCGTCGCGCTAACCGGGCCGGATAGCCAGATATGGCGAACTGATCCCCGCAGATGCGGGTGAATGAACCGTCCGGTCGGTGCGGCACGGCTAACATGAGGCGCCATGCGGCTCCTCGGTGGTGTGTTCGCGACGTGCACGCTCACGCTAGCCCTGGCCGCGTGCGGCTCCCCGGCTCCGGCCTGGTCCGCCCGGCCCGCCCTATCCGGTCTATCCGCCCGCTCCGCGCGGCACATCTCGTCACCCCGTGTCGGCGCGCACGCTGATGTCGCGCGCGCCCGGGTGCTGGCCGCTGCGCCAGGCAATCCGGCCGGCCGAGCGTTCGTGCCTGCTGCCGCCCGAGCCGTGAACACCTCCAGCCCGACCACCGTGATCGGTCACGGGACCGCCGCGAGCTGCACGTCTGCCGCGGTGGTGGCGGCGGTCGCGAAAGGCGGCGTGATCACGTTCTCGTGCGGGCCCAAGCCCGTCACGATCCACATGCGGGCCACCGCCAGGGTGCGCAACACCAGCTCGCGCGTGGTCATCGACGGCGGCGGCCTGGTCACGCTCAGCGGCAGCCAGGTGCGCCGGATCCTGTACATGGACACGTGCGACCGTCACCAGGTCTGGACAACCTCGCACTGCGACAATCAGGCCAATCCCCTATTGACCGTCCAGAACATCACGTTCGCTCACGGCAATTCCACGGGCCGGCTGTTTGACGGCGGCGGCGGCGGGGCGATCTTCGCTCGCGGCGGCCAGCTCAAGGTCGTCAACTCCCGGTTCATCGGCAACCAGTGCGATCGCACCGGCCCCGATCTCGGCGGTGCCGCCATTCGCGCGCTCAGCGAGTACCGCAACCGGCCAATCTATGTCGTGCACAGCACATTCACGGGCGGCTGGTGCTCCAACGGCGGCGCGCTGAGCAGCATCGGCGTCTCCTGGGTCGTGCTCAACAGCCTCATGATGCACAACAAGGCCGTCGGCTGGGGCGCCAACCCTGCGCGGCAGGGCACGCCGGGCGGCGGCAGCGGCGGGGCGATTTACAACGACGGCAACAAGTACCGTCTGAAGGTCTCCGGCACCGTCATCAAGTTCAACCACGCGCGCGAGGGCGGCGGCGCGATCTTCTACGTCAGCAACGACAGGACGGGGACGCTGACCATCGAGCACTCCACGCTGCATGACAACCCGAACGAGGGCTTCTTCACGGCCGGCTACCCCGGCATTTTCTTCCTCGGCAGCGGCCATCCCATAGTGATCGACTCGACGATCAACTAGCGGCAGCCCGCTCGTCACGCGGCGGTGCCTGCCGAGGATGACCGCCCGGCCGGACACGCGGGCCGGGCAGCCGGGCCGCCCAGCGGTCCCGCAGCGGCCCATGTTTCATATGTATCGTACCTTTTACCCGAATGCTGACCCGAGTTCGCGATCGATGAATGGACCATTCATCACTGTTTTCCCGGATGAAAGGTCCATTCATCCGGCAACGATCTCGGCCAAGCAGGAAGATCTCGTCGGTGGCCGCTCTGATCAGGTGGTGGAACCGGCCCTCCAGCCGAGCAGACCTAGCTCAGCGCGCCCTCGATGCACAGACAGAACGGGTGCCCGGCTGGATCGGCGTACACACGGAAGTGGTCGCCGGGCTGAACGTCGAACTTCGCCGCACCGGCCGCCAGGACCCGGGCTTCGGCCGCGTCCATGTCGTCGACTAGGAAGTCTAGGTGCATCTGCATGGACGAAGACGGGTCGGGCCAGGCCGGCGGCTGGTAGCCGGGAGCGGTCTGGAAGTCGATGTCTCCGCCCGGGCACTTGACCGTCGCCCAGTCCTCGTCGGCGGAGGTCACCGTGCCGCCGGTGATCTCCGCGTAGAACGCGGCCAGCAGCCCGGCGTCCGGGCATTCGAGCGCGACTGAGCCAAGCTTGATCGAGTCGGACATGCAGACAAGTATCCCGCCACTTATGTGGTTCCGCTACGCGCGGATCTTCGCCCCGCGCAGCACCACGATCGACCTGGGCTGCACCTGCACCCGAAACGGGGAAGCAGCCGCCTCGACCGCCTGTCCTGGCGCGACCGCGATCGGTCGCGAGGGTCCGGTATCGACGATGACCTGCCAGGCCGTGCCCGCCGAACCGATGTCGCGCGGCACCGAGAACGTCACCGCGTCGTTGTGCGCGTTGATCAGCAGGACGAAGTCCGCATCGGTGATCCGCTCGCCGCGCGGCCCAGGCTCGGTGATCGCGTCGCCGTTCACGCTCACCGCGAGCGCCTTGGCGTAACCGGAGTTCCAGTCCGAGCCCGTCATTTCCGTGCCCGCCGGATTCAGCCAGACGATGTCGCGCTGGCCGTCGCCATGCTCGCCAGCCAGGCCGCTGAAGAACCTGCGCCGCCGGAAGACCGGATGCGCCTTGCGCAGCGCCGACAGCGTGGCCACGAAGTCGATCAGGTCGGAATGCTTCGCCGCCGCGTCCCAGTCCACCCACGAGATCTCGTTGTCCTGGCAGTAACTGTTGTTGTTGCCCTGCTGGGTTCGGCCGAGTTCGTCGCCTGCGAGCAGCATCGGGATGCCCTGGGAGAAGAACAGCGTCACCAGGAAGTTCCTGACCTGCCGGTCGCGCAGCGCGTTGATCTCGGCGTCGTCGGACGGGCCCTCCGTGCCGCAGTTCCACGACCTGTTGTCGTCCGAGCCGTCGTAGTTATGCTCGCCATTCGCCTCGTTGTGCTTGCGGTTGTAGCTGACCAGGTCGGCGAGGGTGAACCCGTCGTGGCAGGTGACAAAGTTGACCGAGGCTACCGGGCGGCGCGCGCTGGTCTCGTACAGATCGCTCGAGCCGGTCAGCCGCGAGGCCAGTTCGGGCAGTCGTCCAGGCTCGCCGCGCCAATAGTCCCTGACGGTGTCGCGGTACTTGCCGTTCCACTCGGTCCAGAGCGGCGGGAACCTGCCCACCTGGTAGCCGCCCTCGCCGACGTCCCACGGCTCGGCGATCAGCTTGACCTGGGAGACGAGCGGGTCCTGCTGCACCAGGTCGAAGAACGCTGACAGCCGGTCAACGTCGTGCAGTTCCCTGGCCAGCGCCGACGCCAGGTCGAACCGGAAGCCGTCGACGTGCATCTCGTCGATCCAGTACCGCAGCGAATCCATGATCAGCTGCAGCGTGTGCGGGTGCCGCACGTTCAGGCTGTTGCCGCAGCCGGTGTAGTCGAGGTAGACGGCCGGGTCGTCGTCGGCCAGTCGGTAGTACGCCGCGTTGTCGATGCCGCGGAAGCTGAGCGTGGGCCCGAGTTCGGCCGCCTCGCCGGTGTGGTTGTAGACGACGTCGAGTATGACCTCGATGCCGGCCTGATGCAGCGCCTTGACCATCGCCTTGAACTCGGCCACGTGGCCGTGCGCCGCCGCTGCCGACCCGTAGCCCTGATGCGGCGCGAAGAACCCGATCGTGTTGTAGCCCCAGTAATTCGTCAGCCCGCGCTCGACCAGGATCGGCTCGGGCACGGCCTGGTGCACCGGCATCAACTCGATCGCGGTGACGCCCAGCCGCTGCAGGTGCTCGATGATCGCGGGCGACGCCAGGCCGGCGTAGGTGCCGCGCAGGTCGGGCGGCACCCCAGGATGGCGCAGGGTCAGCCCGCGGACATGGGCCTCGTAGATCAGGGTCTCGTGATAGGGCGTGCGCAGCTGCTGGTCCCCGGCCCAGTCGAAGTACGGGTTGATCACGACATTTCGCGGCATGAACGGAGCGCTGTCGTCGGTGTTCAGCACGGCCGGATCGCTCCCGCCCTGAACGTGGGAGTACAGCGCAGGGCTCCATCTCACCTCGCCATCGACGGCCTTGCCGTAGGGGTCGAGCAGGAGCTTCGCTGAGTTGCAGCGATGGCCGCGACGCAGGTCGTAGGGACCGTGCACCCGGAAGCCGTAGCTCTGGCCGGGCCCGACATCGGGCAGGTAGCAGTGCCAGACGAAGCCGTCGACCTCGCTCAGCCCGACTCTCGTCTCGGCGCCTTCCTCGTCGAACAGGCAGAGTTCGACGAACTCGGCGACCTCGGAGAAGATCGCGAAGTTGGTGCCCGAGCCGTCCCAGACCGCGCCCAGCGGGTAAGCAGTGCCGGGCCACACGCGCATCAGCAGACCCTATCTCGAAACGGCGGGCCTCGTCCTGCTGAGCACCGCAGGCAGGTCGAGGCCGGCCGGCAGGGTGCCGAACGACACCCCAGGGCCGCCTAGCCCGGCCCGCACTGCCAGCCTCGACCCGCAGAACGCGTCGCTGACCGCGGCCGGAGCGTGCCTGGCCAGCAACGCGGCCTGCACCGTGACCGTCAGCAGGCCCGCCAGCCTGCGCGCCTGGTACTGCGCCCCGGTCTGGTCGGCGGCCACGTCGGCGAGCTCGCGCCATAGCTGCTGCGTCGCGTGATCCAGCCTGGTGTCCGCGCCCGCCGCCATGGCAAGCTCGGCCCGCAGCGCCTCGACGCCGCCGGGTGAGCGCGCCAGCGCGCGCAGCAGGTCGAGTGCGGTTACGTTGCCCGAACCCTCCCAGATCGAGTTGAGCGGTGCGTCACGATATAGCCGGGACATAACGGACTCCTCGACGAAACCGTTGCCGCCGAGGCACTCGAGCGCCTCCGCGATCACCGCCGGCGTCCGCTTGCAGATCCAGTGCTTCGCGGCCGGCAGCATCAGCCGGAGCAGCGCGGCCTCGGCCTCGTCGCCCCTGGCCGCCCGGTCGGCAGCGGCCGCGAGCCGCAGGGCGAGCGTCGTGGCTGCCTCGGACTCGAGCGTCAGGTCGGCCAGCACCGCCGCCATCGCGGGCTGGTCGGCCAGCGTGCTGCCGAACGCCCGGCGGTGCGCGGCGTGATGCGCCGCCTCGACGACGGCCTGCCGCATGCTGGCGGCGCTGCCGAGAATGCAGTCCAGCCTGGTGGAGCTGACCATCTCGATGATCGTGGCCACGCCCCGTCCGGTCTCGCCGACCAGCCAGGCGACCGCATCGTCGTACTCGACCTCACTGGACGCGTTGGATCTATTGCCGAGCTTGTTCTTGAGACGCTGCAGGTACATGCGGTTCCTGCCGCCGTCGGGCAGGACGCGGGGGAGCAGGAAGCAGGTCAGCCCGCCTGGCGCCTGGGCCAGGATCAGGAACAGGTCGCACATGGGCGCCGAACAGAACCACTTGTGCCCGGTAATCAGGAAGCTGCCGTCGCCGGCCGGCTCGGCGCGGGTGGTGTTCGCCCGCACGTCAGAGCCGCCCTGCTTTTCGGTCATGGCCATGCCCGCGAGCAGGCCGCGCTTGGACTCCGGGGGCCGCAGCCGCTGGTCATAGCTGACGGCGGTCAGCAGCGCCTCGAACCTGGCGGCGAGGGCGGGCGAGTGCCTCAGCGCAGGCACCACGGAGTAGGTCATCGAGATGGGGCAGCCGTGCCCCGCCTCGGCCTGGGTCCAGACGTAGAACTTGGCCGCCCGCGCGACGTGCGCGCCTGGCTCACCGCTCGCCCACGGCGTGGCGTGCAGGCCGTGCCTCACCGCCGTCGCCATCAGCTGATGCCAGGCAGGATGGAACTCGACCTCATCGATCCGGTTCCCTTGCCTGTCGTGCGTGCGCAGCACGGGCGCGTTTTCGTTGGCCAACCTGGCCAGTTCGATGACCTCGGTCGATCCGGCCGCTGCGCCGAGATCGCGCAACTCGGGCAGTACCCGGCTCGCGCCATACTCCCGGACGGCGGTCAGCAGCGCCTGGTCGGCCGACACATCGTGGCCGGCCAGCGCCGGGACCTGGTTGATGACCTCATGCGTCGCTCGCCCGGATGCGCGGGCCGTGCTCGGAGTCGTGGCAGTCACACTGCCAGTTTGCACCGCGACCGGATCAGGTGTGGATGCCGCATTCGGTCTTGGACGTGCCCGCCCAGCGCCCGCTGCGCGGATCGGCGCCCGCCTCGACCCGCGCCGTGCAGGTCTGGCAGCCGATTGACGGATAGCCCTCGTAGACCAGCGGGTTCACGATCACCCCGTGCTCGCTGATGTAGTCGTCGACGTCCTGCTGCGACCACTCGACGATCGGGTTGACCTTGACCATCTGCCGCCTGGCATCCCAGGCGATGACCTTGGTATCGGTCCTGGCGCCGGTCTCCTCGCGGCGGACGCCGGTGATCCACGCGTCGTACGGCTCGAGCGACTGCTCGAGCGGGACCACCTTGCGGAGGTAGCAGCACAGGTCGGGGTTGCGTGCGTACAGCTTCGGACCAAGCTCGGCGTCCTGCTCAGCGACCGTGGTCGGCGGTGTGACGTTGATCACGTTGACCGGATAGACGACCGAGACGGCGTCCCTGGTCCCGATGGTCTCGGCGAAGTGGTAGCCGGTGTCGAGAAAGAGCACGTCGATGCCGGGAACATGGCGCGAGGTCAGATCGACGATCACGGCGTCGGTCATCGAGGACGTGATGCACAGCCGGCTGCCAAAGGTCTGTGCAGCCCACTTGATGACGTCCTCGGCCGGAGCGCCCTTGAGGTGCTCGGCGGCCTCAGCAGCCAGTTTCTCCATCGTGCGCGCCTCCTCGCTACCCGCAGTCTCGTCGCCAGGTCGCCTCGGCCTGGGGGACCGGGGCACGGGAGTCATGCCATTTCCCTAGGAACACGCTGGGTTTCCCTACGGACAGAGTAGGTCCAAATGCCACACAATGCACGCGAAGTCCGTGAAGACCGATGGGTCACGGCCATCTCCTCCCGGCTGCAGTGGCTCTCGGGTCGTGCTGTCGGGTGTTCCTGGCTCGCCTGGCATTCACGGCGTCCGTCGGGGCAACTCCTGCGACGGACGCGGTATTCCGGGAACTGCCCCGCTCACTGCGGGGCTAACCCCGCTGACGCAGGTCAACCCTGCCTGATCCAGCCCATAACCGGCTCCTGCGTGAGCATTGCGAGCGCCTTGTGCTGGCAGTCACACCAGGTGCCGCCCCGGCAGGACGCATGTTCCTGGCGTCGGCAGCATCGGCAGATCATGTTCCCATTGTCGCCGGCCAGACGCCGACCGCGATACCGGGCCCGATCAGGCCGCGTTCGTGTTGGCGCGCCGCATCCGCCTGCGTCGCTCGGCCGAGCGCTCGTCCTCGTTCAAGCCGCCCCACGTGCCGTACTTCTCAGGCCTGCTGACCGCGTAACCTAGGCAGTCCATCCTGACCGGGCACGATCCGCACAGGGCCTTCGCCTTGCGCTCGCGAATATCACGCTCAGGCTGCCGCTCACCATCCGGACCAAAGAACAGCACAACATCAGCGCCATGGCAGGCGGCACGGTCCTGCCAGCCCCAATTCGGGCGCGGCAACAACACGGCCTGACGGCGTACCTCAGACATGGAAAGCTCTCCTCAACCAGCTTGCCGTTAACAACGCCTAGCGAAGCACTAGGCTCGCTGGACGCAAATACCACGAAATCGCGCGATGCGGCGTCCGCCCCGTCGCATCATGCAAACGCCTTGCGGCGCTGAAGTGTTCCCGCTGACGTCCGGTTCGGGCACCTTCGCCCCGGAGCGGACACCCGCGCCCGGCGCCGGCTCAGGAGATCACCTTCGCCGGCGGGCAGCTGGGCTATTGAGTCCGCATCGTCGGCGCGCCGCCCGATAATCATGGCACCGCACGCAGGCGAGTATAGGCGAATTCGCAAGACTCGCCCGACTCGGAACACATAGTAACCGGCGAGCCTTAGGCAACGTCGGCAGCGGGTGCGGCGCAGGACGCGCGGAGCGGCGCCTGGCCTGATCCCCGCGCGGCGGCTCGGGATCCGGTAATGTTGCCCGATTCTGGACGTCTTGGCCGACCAATGCGATCCATTGGCTAGACAACCTGGTCATGCCGGGCGACGATAGGCAGCATGTCGGAGCCGGATGCCGTTCCCCTGCCCCGCGAGGGGGAAGTCTTCTTCGATGTCCGAGGTGAGGCCAGGACCATGCGGCTGAGCTGGTACGCGGACAGCGCGGTTGCCGTGTTCAGCATCTGGCATGGCAACCGGTGCACGGGGACTTTCCGGCTGCCGTTCGGCGACCTGGCCAGGATGGCGGCGGCACTGCAATCCGGTCCTTCGTCAAGATCCGCGAAAGGCCCGCCGGGCGACGCCGCCTCGGGCGGCCGAGCCGGTCAGGGCCAGGGTTATCCGCAGACCGCGAGCTATCCGGCCGCCCCTCCTGGCGGCGGCTACCCTTCCACTCCGGCTCCGGCCAGGCCACAACCAGATCCCTACCGGGTTCCTCACGGCTATCCCGACTCCGGCTATCCCGACACTGGTTATCCCGACCCCGGTTATCCCGACTCTGGCTATCCGGACAGCGCCTATCCCGAGCGCAGCGGTTACCAGGACCGGCCCCGCTATGACTACCCGGCCCATGACAGCGGCGGCTACCAGGATCCCCCCGGCTACGGCCGCGGCGACTTCCAGCAACGGTCAGGGCAGGTGGCGAGCCGCTACCAGCCGGATGCCGCCGACTACTCGGGCCCCCATTCCGGGTACAGCGACCGCCGTTATGACGGCGGCGCGCCATTCGGGGCAGGGCAGCCAGCATCGGACTACGCTCCGCCCGACCCCGCCTTCGGGCCCGGCGATCATGCCCGCGGGCCGGCCGACCCTGCCTTCGCCGATCCTGCCTTCGCGTCGTCCGCGGCCGCGGGGGAGTGGCTGACCGCGCCGACCGGGACGACCAGGACCTGGCGCCCCGGTGAATCGGCCGATGACGGCCAGGCGGGCCCGCATTCCGAGCAGGCCGACAGCCGTCGGCAGAACACGGATTGGGAAGCGGCTACGGCCTCCTATCGGGCCCTGTGAGAGCCCCGGGCCCGCGCATTCGCGCTGTCACGTTCCAAGTGGCCTGAACCGCAATCGCAACGCCGAAGCCGGACGGGTCGATCCGCGTTCAATGCGCGCTCTGAGAAAAATTGACTGATCACCGTCTGTTATGAACCAACCACAGCGGGAATATTGTGGCGGTTAGGGGAAGGGGGGAAAGACGTGGCACAGAAGGTCTCAGTCACATTCGCCTGTGACTACGACGCAAAAGAGATTCCGAGCGGCGAGCAACTGACCCGAGCGTTCAGCCTCGACGGCCGGGACTATGAAATCGACCTCTGCGAGAAGCACAGCCAGAAGTTCGACGAAGTGATGAAGCGCTTCGCGGACCGTGCGCGCAAAGTGTCGACGAAGGTTGGCCGGACGAAGCGGCGGACGACGGCACATCGCCGGCGCAGCGCGGAAATCCGAGCGTGGGCCAAGCGCTCGGGGATGGAAGTCAGCGATCGTGGCCGGATTCCTGCGCAGGTCATTCAGAAGTACGAGGCGAATCACTGACAGCATGCCCGGTGGCCGGCTCCCGCGCTCGGGTGCCGGCCACCGCCATGCCATCAGCGCCATCAGCCCTCGCCGGGCAGCCCGGCCGGTGCGTGCGCGGCGTCCTGGTCCTCGGGCGGGCGTAGCGGGCTGACGGCGGCGGCGAGCACCTGCGAATTCGGCAGCAAGACCCGCCCGTCCTCGGTCTCCAGGCGCACATAGGTAATGCTGAACTCGGTCACGGTGCCCTCGATCGTCCCCGCGAGCGCACCCGACCTGATCCGCACCTGCTCGCCGACCCGGAACGGCTGGGCGAACTGGAGCATCACGCCGGCGAAGAGGTTCGACAGCGACTGCTGCGCGGCGATGGTGATCAGCACGCCGGTCACCGCCCCGCCGACGACCAGTTGCGCGACCCGGAAGCCCAGCAGCGACAGGGCGACCAGGATCACCACGCTGATGCCGGTCAGGATCATGACGTACCTGACGATCGCGCCGTAGGCCGCGCCGATGGCTCGCTCGAGTATGTCCTGCGCCCAACGGGCGAAGGCGAACGTAGAGATCAGCGCGAAGACCAGGAAGGCGATCGCGCCGCCGATCGTGATCAGGTGGCCAGCGCCGACGGAGACCATTGTGTTGAGCCTGGCTGCTGTCGCGGCCGTCGTCACCCGGAGCGGAGTCCCCGCGACATGCACGGCGACGGCGGCGGCCACGGCCAGCACGAGCGCGATGATCGCTCGCCAGGGCCGGTTATGTGCGGGTCCTGTGTCCACCGCCCAACGGTACCGACTCCCATACTGGTCCCGTAGCGGGGCTGCTACGGGAGCAGCATCTAGGCGCCGTTGCTACAGGGTCATCAGCGGTCCGCCGACCGGCAGCACCGGCCTGCCCTTCATGCCGTTGATCACCAGGGCTGCCGAGGCATACCAGGCCACCAGCGCCGTGAGAAGTCCGACGTAGCCGCCGAGCTTTCCGAGTCCTGAGAGGTTCGCGAAGTTGGCGATGAACAGGATGATCTCCGTCACTTCCAGGGTCAGGAACACGCCGAAGACCGCCGCGTTGAGCTGCGTGCTCCAGATCAGCATGTAGCTATTGAAGATCGCGAAGGAGAGCAGGATCCAGCCGAGATCATGACCGGAAGCGGTCGACGTCGGGGCGACCAGGAGCACCCATAGGCCCAGGCCGATCCAGAAGCCGCCATATGTTCCGAACGCCGTCGCGCCGAAGACGTTCCTGTTCCTGAACTCCCACATGCCGGCTAGCAGCTGAACGAGCCCGCCATAGCCAATCGCGTAGCCGAGCCAGGCGTCCGATGTCGTCCAGCCAGCGTTCTTGGCCGACAGCAGGAACGTGGTCAGGGCGAACGCGGCCAGGCCGAGCGGCGCGGGGTCGGCGATTCCGGTGGCGAGGGGAGCCGCGGCGGTGGCGGTTGCGGATTCTTCGGTAGTACTCACGTGCATCCTCCTCGGGAGGTTGGCATCGCTCCGGAATTGGGGAGCCGGAGCGAGGGGGGGTACCTACACGGGACCGAACACAAGCGATGTCGCCGACCATGACGGTCGAAACGACGTTTTGCGCAATGCTCGCGCAATACCGGTCAATAGGGTCAGTGAGGATGCTAGAGCCCATTCAATGCGCATATGTTGATAAGCGCGGGCTTGAACTAGCCAGGTGCCCATCTTCCGGCCTTCCCTGCTTCCATGGTTGCCTGCATTGACATACTCACGAGACGCATATGGAAGTTCTGCACTGAGCGTAACTCTGGTTCAGCGTTTACGGGAGACCCTAATTACCTGAATACGACATCTGATCCAGGTCGACCATTGGAATCGGCTTTCAGGGTGAAGCGAAGCGGCTGAGCTGAACGGGCACCTCGGCAGCCGCGGCGCGATCGAGCAGGAACAGCGTCTGCTGTGCGCCCCTGGCACCGGCGGCCGGCACCTGCACCGGCCCCGCGGCGGACAGCGCGAGCCGTACCGCTCCGGCCTTCTCCGATCCCGAGGCCAGTATCCAGACCTCCGAGGCGGACCTGATCGCGGGCAGCGTCAGCGACAGCCTGACCGGCGGCGGCTTGGGTGCGCCGCGCACGGCCACCACCGTCCTGTCCTCCTCGTACAGCGCGGGCAGGCCGGGGAACAGCGATGCCACGTGGGCGTCCGGGCCGATGCCGAGCATCAGCACGTCGAACCTCGGCACGCCGCCGCGATCCTGCGGCTCCGCCGCGGCGCGCAACTCGCGGGCATACCGGTCAGCGGCCGCCTCGGGATCAGGGCCGTCTGGGCCGTCTGGACCCGGCATGGGGTGCACGTGCCGCGGCAGGACGTCGACGTGGTCGAGCAGCGTGCCGCGCGCGCCTGTCTCGTTCCGCTCCGGGTCCCCGGTCGCCAGGAAACGTTCGTCGCCCCACCAGATCTCGACCCGGCGCCAGTCGACCGCGTCCCTGGCCGGAGCCGCGGCGAGCTCGGCGAGCACCTGCGTTCCGATGCCGCCGCCGGTCAGCACGACTGAGGCCAGGCCCTTCGCGCCGACCGCGTCGACCAGCCGGGTAACCAGGCGGGCCGCGACCGCCTTGGCGAGCAGCCCGCCGTCGTGGTGGATCAGGATCTGCGGGGCAGCGATGGCCTACTCCTCGTCCGCTGAGTCTGATGCCTGCTGCTCAGCCACCAGCTCGGCCAGCGTCTCTCCGTATACCTCGTCGGGATCGAGCCGGCGCAGCTCCTCGGACAATAGCTCGGCCACCTCGCGGCGGTGCAGCGCGACAAACCGGTCAGGCTCACCTGGCCTGGACAGCGTGGCGTTCCTGCCGTCGGC
This sequence comes from uncultured Actinomycetota bacterium, assembly GCA_963720595.1. Lineage (GTDB taxonomy): Bacteria > Actinomycetota > Actinomycetes > Streptosporangiales > Streptosporangiaceae > Chersky-822. Next base: position 468,812 of record CAVRFY010000005.1, read on the forward strand.
CCGGTTGATGACGATGTCGCCGTCGCCGGTCGCGAAGCTGACCCCGGTCACGCCAGGGCCGTCGGAGACCTCCTGCCGTACCGGGACCGCGAGCCGCTTGGCCAGCCACGCGGCCATCAGGTCCGCGCTCGGATTGTCTGCCTCGGCCGCCACCGTAGCCTGGAGTATCTCGGAGTAGGGCCGGTCGAGCGTGGCCGCCAGCAGCGACCGCCAGTTGGTCGTGCGTGCCCACGCCATGTCGGTGTCGCCTGGCCGGTAGCCGGCCGCGAGCTGGAGCAGCCGCTGCCGCGGCGCCTCCTCGGCCGCGACATCGGTGATCCGCCGCTGGCCGAGCACGCCGAGCGCATCGGCGGCAGGCGCCTTCGGCGGGCTGCCCGGCCACCAGATGACGACCGGCGTGTCCGGCACCAGCAGCGGCGTCACGACGGAGTCCACGTGCTCGTTCAGCTCGCCCTGGATCCGCAGCAGCATCGTCTGGCCGGGCATGTTCTCGCCTACGGCGATCTCCGCGTCGAGCCGCCGCGGGCGCCGCCCGGTCCTGGCGATGATCCCGAGAACCTGGCAGGGATGCTCCCTGCCCGCCTGGGTCGCCGCGCGCATGGCGTCATACTGGTCCGCCTCGTCGGTCATGATGACCAGATTGAGCACGACTCCCGTCGTGAGGCCGCCCATCTGCTGGCACATCCGCATCAGCTCGTTGCGTACGGTGCTCGCCGTGGTGTCGATCAGCTCTACCTTCATCGCCTCGCCCGCCTGCTAGAGCCGCCGCCAGGCCCGGCCGTCGCGGGCCATCATGGCGTCCGCGTCGGCCGGCCCCGCCGATCCCGCCGGGTACTGCTCCGGGCGGCCGTTAGCCGCCCAGAACTCCTCGATCGGGTCGAGTATCTTCCATGACAGCTCGACCTCCTCATGCCCGGGAAACAGGGGTGGATCTCCCACCAGGACGTCGAGCAGCAGCCGCTCATACGCCTCGGGGCTCGATTCGGTGAAGGACTCGCCGTAAGCGAAGTCCATGTTCACGTCCCTGACCTCCATCGCCGAACCGGGCACCTTAGAACCGAAACGCAGCGTGATGCCCTCGTCCGGCTGCACCCTGATCACCAGGGCGTTCTGGCCGAGTTCCTTGGCATCCGTGGCGTTGAACGGCAGGTGCGGGGCGCGCTGGAAGATCACCGCGAGTTCCGTCATCCTGGTGGCCAGCCGTTTGCCCGTCCTCAGGTAGAACGGCACGCCTGCCCATCGCCTGGTGTCGACCCCCAGCCTGATCGCGGCGTAAGTCTCGGTCGCCGAATCTGGCGCGATGCCGTCCTCGGCGAGAAAGCCGGGCACGGGTATCCCGCCCTGCCAGCCTGCCGCGTACTGCCCGCGCGCCGTGCCGGTCAGCGGATCGTCCGGGATCTGCACGGCCGACAGGGCCTTCTGCTTCTCCGCCCTTAGCGCGTCGAACGCGAACGAGACGGGCTCCTCCATCGCGGTGAGCGCGAGCAACTGGAGCAGATGATTCTGGATCACGTCGCGGGCCGCGCCGATCCCGTCGTAGTAGCCCGCCCGGCCGCCGATCCCGATGTCCTCGGCCATGGTGATCTGGACATGGTCCACGTACCGGCGATTCCAGATCGGCTCGAACAGCGTGTTGGCGAACCTGAGCGCCAGCAGGTTCTGCACGGTCTCCTTGCCCAGGTAATGGTCGATGCGGAACACCGAGTGCGGCGGGAAGACCGTGGCGAGCAGGTCGTTGAGATCCCTGGCGCTGGTCAGGTCGTGCCCGAAGGGCTTCTCGATCACCACCCGGCGCCAGCCGGGCACGTCGGGACCGCCACTCAGGCCGGAGCGCTCAAGCTGCCTGACCACCTCGGGAAACTGGTTTGGCGGAATGGACAGGTAGAACGCCCGGTTTCCCGCGGTGCCCCGCTCGGCATCCAGCCTGGTAACCTCCTCGGCCAGCCGGTCGAACGCCCCCGCGTCGGAGAACTCGCCGGAGACGAACCGCAGGCCATCGGAGACCTGCTGCCACACCGAGTCCCTGAAGGTGGTCCTGGCGTGCTCGCGCACGGCCTCGTAGGTCAGCTGCCTGAAATCCTGATCAGCCCATGGCCTGCGGGCGAAGCCGACCAGCGAGAAGCCGGGTGGCAGCAACCCGCGGTTGGCCAGGTCGTATACCGCGGGAAGCAGCTTCTTGCGGGCCAGGTCGCCGGTCACGCCGAACATGACCAGCACGCTCGGCTCGGCCACCCGGGGGATTCTGCGATCACGCGGATCGCGCAGCGGATTGGCCATTAGCTGACGATTTCCCGCGCCGCTCCCTTGTCGCCGCGCAGCTGCGCATCGATCGTCGCGAGCAGCTGAGACCACGAGTCGGCGAACTTGCGCACCCCCTCGTCCTCCAGCACGGCGACCACGTCGTCGTAGCCGATTCCCAGTTTCTCCAGGCCGGCGAAGACCGCCCGCGCAGCGTCGTAGGTGCCGTCGATGGTGTTCCCGGTCAGCACCCCGTGGTCGGCCGTGGCGTGCAAGGTCGGCTCCGGCATCGTGTTCACCGTGTGTGGCGCGACCAGGTCCTCGACGTACATGGTGTCGCGGTAGGCGGGGTCCTTGGTGCTGGTCGATGCCCAGAGCGGGCGCTGCACCCGCGCTCCGTGGTCGGCCAGCACCGCCCAGCGAGGGCTGTCGAAATGCTTCTCGAACAGCTCGTAGGCCAGTCTCGCGTTGGCCACCGCCGCCTGTCCGCGCAGCGCCTTCGCCTCCGGCGTGCCCAGCGCGTCCAGCCTGCGGTCCACCTCGGTGTCCACCCGGCTGACGAAGAAGGACGCAACCGAGGCGAGCGAGGACAGCTCCGGCTCTGGCGCCTGCTCGAGCCCGGCCATGAACGCGTCGATGACCTGCTCGTAGCGCTGCAGCGAGAAAATCAGCGTCACGTTCACGCTGATGCCCTCGGCCAGGCACGCCGTGATCGCGGGCAGGCCTTCCAGCGTGGCCGGAATCTTGATGAACAGATTCGGCCGGTCGACTAGCCACCACAGCGCGCGGGCCTCGGCGATCGTCTTGGCGGTGTCCTTGGCGAGCCGCGGATCCACCTCGATGGACACCCGCCCGTCGACGCCCTCGGACACGTCGTAGACCGGCCTGAGGACGTCGCACGCCCAGCGGATGTCATAGGTGGTGACGGCCCGCGCCGCCTCGTCGACGCTCACACCGCGGACCGCGAGATCGGCAAGCTGCTCGTCGTACGCGGCGCCATGGGCCATCGCCTGAGCGAAGATCGTCGGATTGGAGGTCACGCCCCTGACATGGCAGTCCTTCACAAGCTTGGCCAGGTTGCCGGACCTCAGCCGGTCCCTGCCGATGTCGTCCAGCCAGATCGCCACGTCCTCGGCGGTCAGCCGGGCAAGCACGTCCTGCTGCTCCTGCTGTGCGGTCATCGCTATTCCTTCCCTGGCGCCAGCTGTCACTGCGTACTACCCCCTCGCCCGGGTCAGGCTGAGCCGGGCCGCCTCCGCCACCCGCTCGGGGGTAATCCCGAACTCCGCGTAGATCCTCTCGTACGCCGCCGATGCGCCGAAGTGCTCCAGGCTGATCATCTCGCCGGTGTCGCCGACAATCTCGCGCCAGCCAAGGCCGATCCCGGCCTCGACGCTGACCCGTGCCCTGATCCCTGGCGGGAGCACCTCGTCGCGGTACGCCTGGTCCTGCTCGGCGAACCATTCCAGGCACGGCATCGACACCACCCTTGCCGCGACGTTCTCCTGCCACAGCGCCGCACCGGCCGCCAGCGCGATGTGCACCTCGCTGCCGGTGCCGATCAGGATCACCTCGGGCGCCGTGCCGCCTGGCGGATCGGCGAGCACGTACCCGCCACGGGCCGTTCCGTCCGCGCTCGCGGTCGAGGCGCGGTCGAGCACGGGCAGCTTCTGCCTGGTCAGGCAGAGCCCAGCGGGCCGGTCGATGTGCTCGAGTATGGCCCGCCAGGCCACCGCCGTCTCGTTGGCGTCGGCAGGCCGCACCACGTCAAGGCCGGGGATCGCGCGCAGCGCCCAGAGCTGCTCGACCGGCTGGTGCGTCGGGCCGTCCTCGCCGAGGCCGATCGAGTCGTGGGTCCAGACGAACGTGACCGGGATGCCCATCAGCGCCGCCATCCTGACCGCGGGCCGCATGTAGTCGCTGAAGACCAGGAACGTCCCCCCGTACGGCCTGGTGAGCCCGTGCAGGGTGATCCCGTTGAGAATCCCGCCCATGCCGAACTCCCTGATCCCGAAGTGCAGGGTGCGGCCGTAGGGGTTACCGGGAAACATCGCGGTCTGGTGGTCGGCCGGGATGAACGATGGCTCGCCGGCCATCGTGGTGTCGTTACTGCCCGCCAGGTCGGCCGACCCGCCCCAGAGCTCGGGGAGCACCGGCGCGAGTGCGTTAAGTACCTTGCCGGAAGCCGATCTGGTGGCCATCTGCCCGTCGCCGGGGCCGAACGCGGGGATGGCCGATGACCAGCCCGCCGGCAGCGCGCGCGCCGCGAGCCGGTCGAGCAGCGCACGGCGGGACGGGCTTGCCTCCGCCCACCTCGCGAAGCTCTCCTCCCACTGCGCCCTGGCGAGCTTGCCGCGGTCGCCGACCCCGCGCGCCCTGGCGACGGCTTCGTCGTCGACCGGGAAGGCCACGGCCGGGTCGAAGCCGAGTATCTCCTTGGTGGCCGCGACCTCAGGCGCGCCGAGCGCCGAGCCGTGCGCCTCGCCCGTGTTCTGCTTGTTGGGCGCCGGCCAGCCGATGATCGTCGACAACCCGATGATCGACGGCGCGTCGGTGTGGTCCCTGGCGGCGATCAGCGCGTCGTGCAGGGCCGCCACGTCCTCGTGGTAGCCGCCGGGCTGCCGCCAGCTGACCCGCTGGGTGTGCCAGCCGTAGGCCGCGTACCTGGCGAGCACGTCCTCCGACTTGGCGATGTTCGTGTCGTCCTCGATCGAGATCTGGTTGTCGTCGTACAGCAGCACCAGGTTGCCGAGCCGCTGGTGCCCGGCGAGCGAGGACACCTCGTGGCTGACGCCCTCCTCGATGTCACCGTCCGAGGCGAACACGTAAACGTGGTGGTCGAACGGGCTCTGCCCGGGCGCCGCGTCCGGGTCGAGCAGCCCGCGCTCGCGCCTGGCGGCCATCGCCATCCCGACCGCGTTCGCGAGGCCCTGGCCCAGCGGTCCCGTGGTGGTCTCCACCCCGGGAGTCAGGCCGTGCTCGGGGTGACCGGGCGTGCGGCTGCCCCAGGTCCGCAGGGCCTTCAGGTCGTCCATCGTCAGCCCGTAGCCGGACAAGTACAGCTGGATGTACAGGGTCAGGCTGGAATGCCCGCAGGACAGCACGAACCGGTCCCTGCCCAGCCAGCCGGGGTCGGCCGGGTCGTGGCTGAGCACCCGCTGGAAGAGCAGGTACGCGGCTGGCGCTAGGCTCATCGCCGTGCCGGGATGGCCAGAACCCGCCTGCTGGACCGCGTCCATCGCCAGCACGCGGATGAGGTCGACTGCCCGCGCGTCAGTTGCCGTCCACTCCAGATCGTGGCTCACAGCGATGCCCTTTCTCGGTCCGGTCCCCGTCACGTTCGACCCTATCGCCAGGCGGGCCGTTTCCCCGGTCGGCCCGGATTGCACCTTCCCGCTAGCCGGCCGCGACCTGGCCTCGGTCACGCAGGGCGAAGTACAGCCTGAGCACGGCGATCCAGATCAGCGCCGTATTGGCGACGTGCACCCAGACGAGCCCGGCGGGCAGCCCGGCGAAGTACTGCGCGTAGCCGATCGCGCCCTGCAGGCCGATCAGGCCGAGCACCACCCAGCCGAGCCGTACGGCCCGCGCCGGGGCCTGGGTCAGCGTGAGGCACAGCACGAGCATGACGGCCAGCGTGCCGAGCACCCAGCCGATGTCGGCATGCAACTGGGTGACCGCGGTCAGCGAGAGGAAGTGATAGCGCGGTACGGCGCCCGCGCCGGCCAGCGGGCCGGTCCCGGTCACCAGCGTGCCGGCCACCATCATGACCGACGCGACCGCGACGAGCGCCAGCGCCACCAGCCGGACTAGCGGCTGGACCAGCCGCGTGGCCGGCCCGGTGCCCTCGGTGCACCGGACATGCAGCGCCACGGCGGCCGCCAGCACCGGAAGCGTGGCCAGGTAGTGCAGTGACACCCAGAACGGCGACAGCTTGGTCAGCACCACGATGCCGCCGATGACCGCCTGCGCCGCGATCCCGGCCGGCTGCGCCGAGGCCAGCCAGATCAGGTCCCGCCGTCGCTTCCCGCCGGATCGGAACCGCCACGCGGCGACGAATACCGCGATCGCGATAACGAAGATCACCGCCGTGACCATGCGGTTGCCGAACTCGATCCACCGGTGGATCAGCGGGTCGCCGCTCGCGCCAGACGCGATCATGCTGGCCGCCGTGCACTTGGGCCAGTCCGTACAGCCGAGGCCCGACTGGCTGAGCCTGACCGCAGCGCCGGTCGGGATGATGGCGAGCGAGGAGATCACGCCCGCGAAGGCGATCCTGCGCATCGCCAGCGGCGACGGCCAGAGCAGCGGGGCCACCCACTGCCTGGCCAGGTCGGGCAAGGTCATGCGCGGCGGCGCCCGATCGGGGGCTGGCGCAGGGGCTTGCTGTGCGGACACGGGACCTATCGTATGGCGAGAGGGCCCGATTGGTGGCGGCTCATGCCTGCGGCGTGGCCGTGCCCCCGCCGAGTGCCGCCCCGGCGCTCGCCACGATCACGCAGCCGACCGCGATCCACTGCGGCGCCGACAGCGACTGGCTCAGCATGACGACGCCAACGAGCGCGGCCACGGCGGGCTCGAGGCTCATCCAGATGCCGAAGACCCGCGGCGGTACCCGCCGCAGCGTCTCGAGTTCGAACCGGTAAGGGATCACCGAGGAGAGCACGCCGATCGCCAGCCCGCCGGCCAGCACCGCGGGCCTGAGCAGCGCGCGGCCCGCGCTGGCCACCGCCGCGGGCGTCACGACGACCGAGGCGACCGCCATCGCCACCACCAGCCCGGTGCCGCCGCCGAAGCGCCGGCCGGTGGCCGCGGACAGCAAGATGTAGCACGCCCACGCGGCCGCCGCGGTCATCGCGAACAGCACCCCCGCCAGCACCGAGCCTGACCCAGCCTCGCTGCCCAGCCTGGCCACGCTGACGCCCGCGAGGCCGAGCAGCGTGACCCCGATCGCCGCGAGCGCCACCCAGACCAGGTCGATCAGTCGCCGCGAGGTCGCCACGGCGACGGCCAGCGGGCCGAGGAACTCGATGGTGACGGCGATGCCGAGCGGGATCCTGGCGAACGCCTGATAGATCGAGAAGTTCATGATGCCGAGCGTGACGCCGAACGCGACGAGCACGGCGGCGTCCCGCCAGGCCCGCTCGGCGATCAGGGACCTGACCGCCCTGATCGCCGGCCTGGCACCGAACGCGGCGAGCAGCAGCGTCGCCGTCCACAGTCGCAGCCCGGCGACCCCGGCGGCGGGGATAGTGCCGAACATCCTGGCGGCCAGCCCGGCCCCGACCTGGACGCTCACGATCCCGGTTCCGAGCAGCACCGGCGGCGGCACCCGGAACAGCCAGTCCTGCCGAGGGCCGCCGTGCCGATGCTGTCCGCTCGGCTGCCCCTGACTCAGAACGCACCGCTACTCCCAGCGGAAGAAGCGGGCCGCGAGGCCGATCCCGGCGGTCGCCCACAACGCGAGCACGATCAGATCCCTGACCGGCAGGCCTGCGCCGTACCGCAGCACGGCGCGCAGCCCGTCGGAGAGCGCGCCGGACGGCAGCAGCCGCAGCGCTGGCCTGACCGCCGGCGGGAACTTGGCGAGCGGGAACACCATTCCGCCGATGCCGAGCAGCACGAGGTAGACGAGGTTGGCGGCAGCGAGCGTCGCCTCGGCGCGCAGCGTGCCGGCCATCAGCATCGCCAGCCCGCTGAACGCCGCGCTGCCCACGACCAGCACCGCGAGCGCTGACGTGACGCTCACCGGGGTGACCACCGGATGCCAGCCGAGCAGCACGCTGACCACGACGATCAGGGCGACCTGGCCGATCTCCACGGTCAGCACGGTGACCGCCTTCGCGGCGACCAGGCCGCCCCGCGACAGCGGGGTCGCGCCCAGCCGCTTCAGTACCCCGTACCGCCGCTCGAAGCCGGTGCCGATCGCCAGGCTGGTGAAAGAGGTGGACAGCACAGCGAGCGCCAGGATGCCGGGGGCGATGAAGCCGATCCTGCTGCCGGGGCCGACGTTGATCAGCGCTTCCGAGCTGAACACCGTGAGCAGCAGCACCGGGATGATCAGGGTCAGCAGCAACTGCTCGCCGTTGCGGACCAGGGTGCGCAGCTCAAGGCCAGCCTGGGCAGCGACCATCTTGGGCAGCGGCGCGGCCCCTGGCGCGGGCGCGGGCCAGGTCACGTCGGTCATGATCGCAGCTCCCGGCCGGTCAGCTCCAGGAAGACATCCTCGAGCGTCCTGCTCTCGATCCGCAGGTTCTTGGCGAGCACGCCCTGCTCCGCGCACCACGCCGTGACGGTGGCCACGACCTGCGGGTCAACGCCCGATGGCAGCTCCACCAGGTATGCGCCCGCAGGGGACTCCTTCACCATCGCACCGGGCGGCAGCGCGCCGAGCAGGCCAGAAGTATCCAGCCCGGGATCGGCGCGGAACCGCAGCTGCCCCTGGCTTCCGGTCAGCTCGGCGGGCGATCCCTGCGTGACCAGTGCGCCGTGGTCGACGATGACGACCCGGTCGGCGAGCCGCTCGGCTTCCTCCAGGTAGTGCGTCGTCAGGATCACCGTGCAGCCGGAGTCACGGAGGGCGGCGACAAGCTCCCAGGTCGCGCGCCTGGCCTGCGGGTCCAGGCCGGAGGTGGGCTCGTCGAGGAACACCAGCTCGGGACGGCCGATGATGGCCGCCGCCAGCGACAGCCGCTGCTGCTGGCCGCCCGACAGGCGCCGGAACGGGGTGCGCGCCGACTCGGTCAGCCCGAGCCGGTCCAGGAGCACGGCAGGCGCGATCGGGCTGGCGTAGAAGCTGGCCAGCACCCGCAGGTAGTCGGCGGCCCTGACCGTCGTGGGGATGCCGCCGGACTGGAGCATGACGCCAATCCGCGGGCGCAGGCGCCCGGCGTCCCTGACCGGATCGAGCCCGAGCACCCGCACCGTGCCGCCGTCGGCCCGCCGGTAGCCCTCGCAGACCTCGATCGTCGTGGTCTTGCCCGCGCCGTTGGGCCCGAGCACTGCCGTCACCTCGCCGCGTTCGGCCCGCATGGACAATCCGGCCACCGCGGTGGTCCGCCCGTAGTTCTTGACCAGGCCGCTGATCTCGACGGCCGGCGCTGCATTCATTGGTAGTCAGGGGCGCCGGTGCCGTAGGTTGGCCCGGTTTCCCCATCCCCCTTTCAATCCGTACGTGCGGTTTTCCCGCATACGGCTTACCGATGATCTTCTTGACATGGTTACGCTGCCTTCGGATAGCGGATGGTGCCGCGCAGCCGGTACAGGCCGTGCCCGTTGAACCAGTCCTCGTTCCACGCCAGGACCTGACCGGGCCGCAGGTTGCGTCCCCGCTTGCGGATCATCAGCTTGCGGAGCCGTTTCACCACGTACCGGTCGACCTGGCCGAACTTGACGGCGGCGTTCCCGGTGCGGAAGTAGTTCGCCCAGCCACGCAGGACGGGGTTGAGATCAGCGATCACGTCGCGGATGTCAGTCCCGCCGCGGTTCGGGCCGGTGCGGTCCCGGATCTTGTCCCGGAGCCGTTTCATCGCCCGCTGCGACGGCCAGCGATGCAGGTAGAAGCGGACGATCCGCTTCTGCTCCCACAGCCGCCCCGACATGCGCGCATGAAAATGGCAGCCGAGGAAATCCAGGCCCACCCGGCCTTCCCGCAGGTCCACTACCTTCGTCTTATCCGGGTGCAGCTCCAGCCCCAGCCCGGCCAGGATGTCCCTGACCGCCTCCAGGGCCGCCCCGGCCTGCGCCGCCGAGCGGCACAGCACCACGCCGTCATCGGCATAGCGCACCAGCTCGCCCAGCCCGCGCCGGGAGAACTCGGTGTCCAGGACGTGCAGGTAGATGTTGGCCAGCAACGGGGAAATGACCCCGCCCTGCGGGGTGCCCGCGACCGTCCGCGAGAACTCCCCGTCAGCCATCACTCCTGCCTGCAGCCACAGGCGGACCAGCTTCAGCACCCGCCGGTCCGACACCCGTTTCCCCACCTCGGCGAGCAGCCGGTCATGGCTGATCTCGCCGAAGAAGTTGCGGATATCGAACTCCGCGACAAACTGGCAGCCGCCGATGAACCCGGCGCGAAGCCGCTCCATCGCCTGCGTGGCCGACCGCCTCGGCCGGAACCCGTACGAGCACGGACTGAAGCCCGCCTCGAAAAGGGGTTCCAGCACGATCTTCGCGGCCTGCTGGGCCACCCTGTCGCGGACCACCGGAATGCCCAGCGGCCGCTTCCCGCCTTGTGGTTTCGGGATGTCCACGCGCCTGGCAGGCGCAGGACGATACGTGCCCGCGCGCAGGTCAGCCTGAAGCTCGCCCAGCATGCGGGCAACCCCGTAGACCTCCTGCACATACGCCAGGGTGATCCTGTCCACCCCGGCGGCACCGCGATTCGCCCGGACCCGGTCCCACGCCGCCCACAGGACGTCACCCCTGCAGATACGGTCATACAGGGCGTGGAACCGCCGATCCTCCGACTGCTTGGCCGCAGTCCATAGCCGGCGCTGCAGTTGTCGCACTTTCGCCGCGGACGGCTTGCCGTCCACCGCTACGACGGGCACTGGCCCGCCGGGGAAATTGGACCGGGCGATCCCGGCCATGCCCTCGCGCTTACCCTCGCCACCAGCATGATCAAAGTGAGGGCCCTTCCCTCCCGGCGCGTTATGCTGCACGCCGATCACAGGTACTACGACCCCCTCGGACTCCCGCTGCGCTCCAGGCGACTTCACCATCGGCTTATACGCCCGGTCTTTGCCCGACGCAGGCTGCGCAGACGGGTCTCTCCTGTTCCGGACCAGGCCATGCGCGCGTGCCACTCCCCATACCCCGGAAGGACCCAGACCGGGCATCTCCGGAACGCCCAGACCAGATGCTGCCTTCGCCGTGACATGAGCGGCTCGGCTCCTCCGTTGTAACTCTGACGAGGCTGCAGGATTCGCGTAATGCTGCGGCCCGCGCGCTTGCTCCCTCCAAAGAGGCTCTCGACGCCCCGCTCAGCCCGCCGCCTCTCAACGACGAACCGGGGCCTGCTACCGGGCTCTCCGGCGATTACCCGGACGGGACTTACACCCGCAGGTCTGGTCCAGCTTTCAGGACGCACCACGCACGCGAGTCTAGGGGAGCCGCGGCTGGGCACGGCCCTCGGCAGCGACGCGGATCGGCCCGAGCCTGGCGAAGACCGGCTGGGCGGGCAGGATCCGGCCGGCCGCGGGGAACTGCCGCGCGATCCTGGCCGCCGCGTCCGGCAGGAACGGCTCAAGCTGGGCGGCCAGGTCGCGGCAGGTGCCGGCCAGCAGGGCGAGCACGGCGTCAAGTTCCCGGCCGGCCTGGCGATCACCGTCGCGCTCGGCGCCGGCCAGCCGCCACGGCCCGGCCTGGCTGACGTACCGGTTCGCCGCCGCCGCGACCGCCCAGACCGCGGCGGTGGCCTGCCGGAAGTCACCGACCTCCAGCGCCGCGTCCACCAGCGCAGGCGCGCGGCGGCTGGCATCGGCCACAGCGGCCGCGCCGGGTGCGGCGGCCAGGAGTTCGGGCACCACCCCGTCGCGGTACTTGCCGATCATCGCGGCAACCCGGTTCACCAGGTTGCCGATGCCGTTGGCCAGTTCGTCATTGGCCCTGGCGACCAGCCGGTCACGGGTGAAGTCGACGTCGCCGATCCGCGGCACATCGCGCAGCAGCCACCACCGGACGGCGTCGGTGCCGTACTCGGCGGCGAGCGCGCCCGGGTCGATGGTGGTGCCGCCGGACTTGCTGATCTTGCGGCCCTCGACGGTCAGGTAGTCGTGCACCAGGATGTCGGTGGGCAGCGGCAGGCCGGCCGAGGCCAGGATGGCCGGCCAGTACACGGCGTGGAACCTGAGCACCCCCTTGCCGAGCAGGTGGACCCTGCGGTCGGCGCCCGTCCACCACCTGCCGACGTCCGGCGCGCCGGTCCCGTAGCCGAGCGCGGTCAGGTAGTTGCCGAGCGCGTCCCACCAGACGTAGATGACCTGGCCGGGATCGCCAGGCACCGGGATGCCCCAGCCGTGCGCACGGGCGGTCGATCGGGAGACCGAGAAGTCGGCCAGGCCGCCAGCGATGAAGGCCAGCACCTCGTTGCGGCGTCCGGCGGGCTCGATCCGCAGCCGGCCGGACTCGATCTGGTCGTGCAGCAGGCCCGCATACTTCGACAGGCGGAAGAACCAGTTCTCCTCCGCCACCGGCTGCGGCGCGACTCCGTGCTCCGGGCAGCGTCCGCCGTCAAGCTCGGCGGGCGTGTAGAACTGCTCGCAGCCGATGCAGTAGAGCCCCGCATAGTGCCGGCGGTACAGGTCGCCTGACTCGGCGCAGGCCCGCCAGAGCCGCTCCACGCCCGGCCTGTGCCGCGGGTCGGTGCTGGTCCTGATGACGTCGTCGGCGCTGAGCGTGAGCGGCCCGGCCAGCGCCGTGAACGCGGCGGCGTTGGCGTCGACGAACTCCTGCACGCCCACGCCGGCCGCCTCGGCCGCGAGCACGTTCTTCAGCGAGTTGTCGTCGGTGCCGGTCTGGAACCTGACCCGCGCGCCGCGGCGGCGGTAGTGCCTGGCCAGCACGTCCGCCTGGACCAGCTCGAGCGCGTGACCCAGGTGCGGCCTGGCGTTGACATAGGGAATCGTCGTGGTGAGGTAGACATGGCTGCCGGTCATCGGAACCTCCAGGCGGGGCTCCGACCAGCGCAGACAAATCGAGGCCCCAGAGCAGGGCCTCGGATATGTGCTGTCCGTGCGTCAGCGGCCCCGCGAGCGGGCCATCATCTGCCGGGACTGTGTCATAACAGCATGATAGCTTCTGCCGGCTCCGCTATGGCCCGATGGCGGCGCGGACCCATAATCGGAACCGGCGGCGCGAGGAAACCTGGATGACACAGACAATGTGGGATGTCGGCGGCGAGGTGCGCAGGGCCCTGCGGACGATCGTCCGTGATCCGCAACTGGGCGCCGCGGTGCTGGCCGATCCGCATGCCATGACGAACCTGCTCAAGGACCTGCTGCCGGACCTGCCGCGCGAGTCGGCGCTGCTGGTCGCCGCGGCACAATGCGACCTGGCCAGCGTGCTCACCGGGCACCTCGACCAGGGCCTGGATCTGGGCACCGCGTCGCGGCTGGCCTCCCGCTGGTTCGCCGAGCGGATGCCGTTCACCGACGACGCGTGCGGCTGGGTCGTCGCCGAGCTTGCCATCGCGCTCGGCGCGGACCCGGTGGTGGGCACGACACTGCCCGATACGGTGCCGGCCGGCCCCGAGCTGCTGTTCGAGGCCACCGCGGGGATGGGGAATGTCGTCGCCTGGGGCGACAACGACGAGGGCGAGACCGACGTGCCCGCGGGCATGCACCGCGTGGTCGCGGTCGCGGCCGGCTGGTATCACAGCCTGGCGGTCACCTCGGCCGGCCAGGTCATCGCCTGGGGCAGCAGCGCCGACGCCCTGACCGCCGTGCCAGACGGCCTGGGCGGCGTGACAGCGATCGCCGCGGGCCGGCTGCACAGCCTCGCGCTGACCGTCGCCGGGACGGTCGTCGGCTGGGGCAGCAACGGGTTCGGCCAGGCCCGCGTTCCGGCCAGCCTCGGCGGCGCCACGTCGATCTCAGCCGGAGCCGAGCACAGCCTCGCCGTCGCCGACGGCCGGGTCATCGCCTGGGGCGGCAACGGTTGCGGGCAGGCCGACGTGCCCGCGGACCTGCCCGAGATAGCGGCCGTTGCCGCCGGAGCCGAGCACAGCCTCGCGCTGACCAGCGACGGCAGGGTCATCGCGTGGGGACTGCCCGACTTCGGCGAGACCACGGTCCCGCCGGGCCTGGACGGCGTCACGGCGATCGCGGCCGGCGTCAATCACAGTGCGGCGCTGACCGTTGACGGACGGGTCGTGGCCTGGGGCCGCAGCGACAACTTCGAGACCGCGGTGCCGCCTGGCCTGGCTGATGTCATCGCCATCTCGGGCAGCGGCACCCACTGCCTCGCGCTGACCGCGGCGGGGACCGTCACCGCGTGGGGCAGCAACGACTGCGGCGAGTGCGATGTGCCGCGCGGGCTGGCCGGCGTGACCGCGGTCGCGGCAGGCTACGGGCACAGCCTGGCGGTGGTGAGCCAGGCCGGCGGCGCCAGCTAGCCGCCGGTCACGAACGCGGCCAGGCGCTCGGACTGATCGAGCCGGCTCGGCTCGTGCATGTACATCATGTGGCCGGCCTCGTAGTACGCGAATTCGATGTTGGCGTGCAGCTCGGGCGGGATCGCCAGGTGCGCGATGTCGTTCTCGGCCGCGAAGTAAGGCGTGGCGGCGTCGTAGTAGCCGCACGCGACGTGCACCCGCAGGTGCGGGTTCACCCGCATCGCCTCGGCCAGCTTGTCGAGCACGAACAGGTGCTGCGCCTCGAACTCCTTGTACGACCACGGGTGTACCCGGTCGGTCAGTACCTCATAGGGCAGGTCGCTCGAGTAGCCGAGCTCGGACCGCACGTAGTGGTTGAGCGCCGCCGCATACGGCCCGATGATCGCGTCGATGGACGGATCGGTCGTCCATAGCTCCCGCCCGTAATCGGTGTCCCAGCCGGTGAACCTGCCGTCGATCCGGCCCACCGTCTTGCGCTGGTCGCGCAGCAGCTCGGTCAGGAACCTGACGTGCTCGGGCCGCAGGTCCACCCGGTCCACGTAGTCCTGCGACAAACCGGTCAGCGCCGCGATCCTGGCCACGGCGGCCGCGCGCTCCTGGTCGGGCATCCGGCCGCCGAGTGCCAGCACGCGCGGGTACTCGCCCGCCGCGTACTCGTGCGCCTCGTCGAGCACCTCGGTCAGCGGGCGGCCGGGATGCTTGCCGTGGTAGTGCGCGATCGCGGCGTAGGTCGGCAGGTAGTTCACGTACGGGTCGTCGTTGCCGGCCGTGAACATCACCGAGCCGCCGTTGAGGAAGCACGAGATCAGCATCAGGCCGTTCAGGTACATCCCGTAGCGTTCCTGCAGGTGCCTGGCGAGCGCGGCGGCCCTGGTGGTGCCGTAAGACTCGCCGCACAGGTACTTGGGCGACATCCAGCGGTCGTTCCTGGTGGTCCAGAGCCTGATCACCTCGCCGACCGAGGCGATGTCGCCGCCGAACCCGTGGAACTCCTTCGACTTCTCGCCCTTGACCGCGCGCGAGAACCCGGTCGAGACCGGGTCGATGAAGACCAGGTCGCTGTGCCGCAGCAGGGTCTGCGCGTTGTCGGCGAGGCCGTAGGGCGGCGGCAGCAGGTCGCCCGCGTCGCCCATCAGCACCCGCCGCGGTCCGAGCACGCCGAGGTGCAGCCAGATACTGGACGAGCCGGGCCCGCCATTGAACGCGAACGTGACCGGACGGCTGGCCGCGTCCTGGTCATCGGCCGTGTAGGCGACCATGAAGATCTCGGCCTTGGCCTGCGGACCGTCGAACTTGTCGTCGGTGTGTGCCTCGGTCCGCAGCACGATCCGGCCCGCGGTCGCCGTGTACCGTAGCTCCGCGCCGTCGACGGTGATCGAGTGCGAGGTGGTCACCAGGTCATCGGCCGGCTCCTTGGCCGGGCTCTCGGCCACCTTGGCCGAGCCGTGCTCGGCGCCTGCCGTGTCCTTCGTCTCCTGCGCGTCAGCCTCGCCTGGCATGTCCGGCTCCTCGGGGTGGTGGGGGCGCACACAGGCTAACGCGCCCGCGTCGCCGCCGTTTCACCCAGGGCTGGCCCGCCCAGGACTAGGCCGCCAGCGGCCGCCTCGATCAGCGCGTCGAACAGCGCCGGGTCGTCGCCCGCCTCGGGATGCCATTGCACGCCGAGGACGAAGGGAGCGTCGAGTTCGACCGCCTCGATGGTGCCATCCAGCGCCCAGGCGGTCGCCGTCAGCCCCGCGCCGAGCAGGCCCAGGCCCTGGTGATGGTGGGTGGGGACGACATGGGGGCCTGGGCCGAGAATGCGGGCCAGCCGGCTGGCCGGCTCGACGGTCACTTCGTGCTCGCCCATCGCGCCCGGAGTGGGGGAGTGCCCGTCGTGACCGACGACGTCGGGCAGGTGCTGGATCAGCGTGCCGCCGATCGCCACGTTCATCAGCTGCATCCCCCGGCAGATGCCGAGCACCGGCACCCCGCCGTCGAGCGCCGCGCGCAGCAGCGCCAGCTCGGCGGCGTCCCGGCCGGGTCGCACGACGGTGGTCAGGGGCCCTGGCCGTGCACCGTAGCGGACCGGGTCGATGTCGGGACCGCCGGAGATGATCAGCGCGTCAAGCCTGCTCACGGCGGCCTCGATGCCCGGCACCGGGGGGAGCAGCACCGGCGCGCCGCCAGCCGCCGCGACCTGGTCGACGTAATTCTGCGGCAGCAAGCTTGCGCGCAGATCCCAGACCCCCCAGCGGGCCCGCTCGGTGTAGGAGGTGATTCCGATCAGCGGGGTCATAGCGGGGTCACGTACGCGCCCGCGATCCCGCCGTCCACCAGGAACTGCGAGGCCGTGATGAACGAGGCGTCGTCGCTGGCCAGGAACGCCACGGCGGCGGCGATCTCCTCGGGCTCGGCGAACCGGCCGACCGGCACGTGCACAAGCCGCCGCGCCGCTCGCTCGGGATCCTTGGCGAACAGCTCGCGCAGCAGCGGCGTGTTCACCGGGCCCGGGCACAGCGCGTTGACCCTGATCCCCTCCCTGGCGAACTGCACGCCGAGTTCCCTGCTCATCGCGAGCACGCCGCCCTTGGACGCGGTATAGGAGATCTGCGAGGTCGCCGCGCCGAGCACGGCGACGAACGAGGCGGTGTTGATGATCGAGCCCTTGCCGTGCCGCTGCATGTGCGGGATCACGTACTTGCAGCACAGGTAGACCGAGGTGAGATTGATCTCCTGCACCCGGCGCCAGGCGTCGATCCCGGTGGTCAGGATCGAGTCGTCCTCCGGCGGCGAGATGCCCGCGTTGTTGAACGCGATGTCGATCCGGCCGAACTCGCCGGCGACGTCGTCGAACAGCCGCCTGACATCCTCCTCGCTCGACACGTCGGCCGCGACGAATATGCCGCCGGTCTCCTCGGCCGCGGCCTGCCCCGCGGCCTTGTCGATGTCCACCGCCACGACCTTGGCGCCCTCGGCCGCCATCCGCCGGGCGCTGGCCAATCCGATGCCGCTGCCAGCTCCTGTGATGACGGCGACCCGGTCCTGCAAGCGCTGCATTGCGCGACTCCCGACTGTCATTCTTGGGTGGAGATGAACACGTTCTTGGTCTCGGTGAACGCGTCGAGCGCGTCCGGGCCAAGCTCGCGGCCCAGGCCTGACTGCTTGAACCCGCCGAACGGGGTCCAGTACCTGACCGACGAGTGCGAGTTGACCGACAGGTTGCCGGCCTCCACCGCGCGGGACACCCGGATCGCGCGGCCGATGTTGCCGGTCCAGATCGAGCCGGACAGCCCGTAGGGCGTGTCATTGGCGATGGCGATCGCCTCGGCCTCGTCCTCGAACGGCGTCACCGTCACGACCGGGCCGAATACCTCGTCGGTATAGGCGGGCGCGTCGAAGCCGACCGGCGCGAGCACCGTGGGCGGGAACCAGTACCCCGGCCCGTCCGGTGCGCTGCCGCGGAACGCGACCGGGGCGTCCTGTTGTACATATTTGGCAACACTCGCGCGATGGCCAGCCGAGATCAGGGGGCCCATCTCGGTGTCGGCCGATGCCGGGTCGCCGACCTTGACGCCCTTGACGGCGGGCTCGAGCAGCTCCATAAAGCGCTCGAGCACCGAGCCGCTGGACCAGGATCCGCGACCGCGCGCAGCAGTCCTGGCCGGCGTTGTCGAACACCGCGTACGGAGCGGTCGCCGCGGCCCGCTCGAGATCGGAGTCGGCGAAGACGAT
Source organism: uncultured Actinomycetota bacterium (assembly GCA_963720595.1). Lineage (GTDB taxonomy): Bacteria > Actinomycetota > Actinomycetes > Streptosporangiales > Streptosporangiaceae > Chersky-822. The sequence continues at coordinate 486,879 of CAVRFY010000005.1, forward strand.
GTTGGCGCTCTTGCCGCCGAGTTCGAGCGTCAGCCGCTTCACGTGCTTCGCGCAGCCCGCCATGATCTGCTGACCCACCTCGGTCGAGCCGGTGAAGACGATCTTGCGCACCGCCGGGTGGTCCACGAGCCGCTGGCCGACCACCGAGCCCTTGCCGGGCAGCACCTGGAACACGTCCTCGGGCAGCCCGGCCGCCAGCGCCAGCTCGGCGATCCGGATCGCCGTCAGCGGTGTCATCTCGGCCGGCTTGGCGATCACCGCGTTGCCAGCGGCCAGGGCCGGGGCCATGCCCCAGGACAGGATCGGCATCGGGAAGTTCCACGGCACGATCAGCCCGACCACGCCGAGCGGCTCGGCGAAGGTCACGTTGATACCGCCCGCGACCGGGATTTGCTTGCCGATCAGCCGCTCGGGCGCGGCCGCGTAGTACTGGATGACATCGCGTATCTGGCCCGCCTCCCAGCGGGCGGCACCGACGGGGTGCCCGGAGTTCGCGACCTCGAGCTGGGCCAGCTCCTCGCCGTGCGCGTCCACCTGCGCCGCGAAGGCGCGCAGCAGCGCGGCCCGGTCGCCGGGCGCGACCGACCGCCACTCGCGCTGGGCGACCTGCGCCCTCGCGATCGCCTCGTCGGTCTCCTCAGCCGATGTGCCGGCCACGGTCCTGACCGGCTGCTCGGTCGCGGGGTTCAGGACTGTGTAGGAGGTCATCGTCATCACAATCGCTCGAAGCAGCGGCGCAATTCCCAGTCGGTGACGGCGGCGTCGAACGCCGCCAGCTCGACCCGGGCGTAGTTGGCGTAATGGTTGACGACCTCGGCGCCGAGCGCCTGCTTGGCCAGGTCGCTGCCCTCCCAGAGCTCGAGGGCGTCCCTGAGCGTGTGCGGAACCTTCGGCCCGTCATCGATGTAGGCGTTGCCGGCCAGCGCGTCCTGCAGCGGCAGCTCGTTGTCGATGCCGTGCAACCCGGCGGCGATCATTCCGGCGACCGCCAGATAAGGGTTCACGTCGCCGCCCGGGGTCCTGTTCTCCACCCGCAGCGACTGGCCGTGCCCGACCAGGCGCAGCGCGCAGGTCCTGTTATCTACGCCCCAGCGGACCGCGGTCGGGGCGAAGCTGCCTGGCACGAACCGCTTGTAGGAGTTGATGTTCGGCGCGTAGAGCAGCGTCAGCTCGCGCAGTGCGGCGAGCTGGCCGGCCAGGTAGTGCTCGCCGAGCTTGGACAGCCCGTACGGGCCGTCGCCGGCCAGGATCGGGCTCCCGTTCAGTCCCGGCTTCCCGGCCGACCCAGCCTGCTGCTCGCGCAGCGACAGGTGGATGTGGCAGGAGTTGCCCTCCCGCTGGTTCGGCTTGGCCATGAAGGTCAGCGCCATCCCGTCCTGCGCGGCGATCTCCTTCGCGCCGGTCTTGTAGATCGAATGGTTGTCGCACGTGCTGACCGCGTCGGAGTAGCGGAACGCGATCTCGTGCTGGCCGAAGTTGCACTCGCCCTTGGCCGACTCGACGTACATCCCCGCGCCGGTCATGCCGGTGGTGATCCGCCGCAGCAGCGGGTCGATTCGCGAGGTGCCGAGGATCGAGTAGTCGACGTTGTACTGGTTGGCTGGGACAAGGTTCTGGTAGCCCTTGTCGGCTGCCTGCTCGAAGCTGTCACGGTAGACGATGAATTCCAGCTCGGTACCGGCCAGCGCGACCCAGCCGCGCTCGGCCAGCCGCGCGGTCTGGGCCTGCAGGATCTGGCGCGGCGAGGCGATCACCGGCGCCCCGTCCAGCCAGGTCAGGTCGGCGAGCACCAGCGCGGTGGCCGGAAGCCACGGCAGGCGGCGCATGGTCTGCAGGTCGGGCTTGAGCACGAAATCGCCGTAACCGCGCTCCCAGGAGGACATCTCGTAGCCGCCGACGGTGTTCATGTCCACGTCCACCGCGAGCAGGTAGTTGCAGCCCTCCGCGTAATGCGAGGCCACCTCTTCGAGGAAGTACTCCACCGACAGGCGCTTGCCCGCCAGGCGGCCCTGCATGTCGGTGAAGGCGAGCGTGACCGTGTCGATCTCGCCCGCCGCCACCGCGTCCTGCAGCTGGGTCATGCTCAGCATTCCCGGCCTCGGCCTGGCGACCGCGCCCCCGTTGCCGTGACTATCCGTCATGAACCGTCCTATCTCGTGGGCCCTGCTGCCCTGGCCTCAGACCTCGAGCTCGTGCTCGATCGCGGCCAGCTCCTCCGCGGTGCCCTGCACCTTCGGCCCGGTGAACCAGTTCTTCGCCGAGACCGCCCAGTAGATCCAGGCGAATCCGAGCACGACCACGACGGCGACCACAGCGTAGTTGAAGCTCAGCCAGGTGATCGGGCCCGCCTGCGGCAGCATGAACAGGATCACGATGATGCCGACCCAGATCACGGCGGTCCAGCCGACGACGTAGCTCCACCTGCCGAGATGCCAGGGCCCGCGGGCGAAGCTCTCGCCCTGACGCAGCCGCAGGAACGTCGGCAGCACGTAGGCGATGTACAGGCCGATCACCGCGATTGAGGTCACTGCCGCGTAGGCGGTGTAGTTCTTCAGGTACGGCAGGCCGAGCAGGAACGCTCCGCCGGCCGCCAGCCAAATGGCGTTGGTCGGGGTCCTGGTCCGCTTGTTCACCCGGTGCCAGAAGGCCGAGCCGGGCAGCGCGCCGTCACGGGAGAACGCGTAGATCATCCGCGAGTTCGCGGTCACCGAGGACATCCCGCAGAACAGCTGGGCGCCGATGGCGATCAGGAGCAGCAGCTTGCCGCCGGTGTTGCCGACCGCATCGATGAAGATCTGGGCCGGCGGAACGGCGGTTGCCGAGGTGCGCTCGGGCTCGTAGTGCTGGATCGCGAACGTGATGCCGATCAGCAGTATCCAGCCGGCGCCGAGCGAGACCAGGATCGACATCACGATCCCGCGCGGGCCAGCTACGGCGGCCTTGTGCGTCTCCTCCGTCATGTGCGCCGAGGCGTCATAGCCAGTGAAGGTGTACTGGGCGAGCAGCAGGCCGATCGGGACGATGTACCACCACCCGACGTTCAGGCCGGTGTCGTTGACGAAGTGACCGAAAACGAAGCTCGCGGACTGGTGGTGCGACGGCGCGAAGATCAGCACCCCGACGATGATCAGCACGCCGGCGATGTGCCACCAGACGCTGATGTCGTTGAGCATCGCGACGAGCCTGATGCCGAACTGGTTCAGCAGCCCGTGCAGGAGCAGCACCAGCCCGTAGATCAAGATCGTCATCGCCGGCTTCGTCGACACGTTCCACTGCAGGGCGAGGAACGCGTTGATGAAGAACGCGGCCCCGAAGTCGATCCCGGCCGTGACCGCCACCTGGCCGAGGAAATTGAACCACCCGGTGAACCACGACCAGGCGGCCCCATTCTGCTTGGCCAGCTTCGCCGACCAGTAGTACAGACCGCCGGCCGTCGGGAAGCTGGAACAGACCTCGGCCATCGCCAGGCCGACGAACAGGGTCATGATGCCGACGAACGGCCAGCCCCAGACGATGACCGCGGGACCGCCAGTCGCCATGCCGAACCCGTACAGGGTCAGGCAGCCGGACAGGATCGAGATGATCGTGAACGAGACGGCGAAGTTGGAGAAGCCCGACATGCGCCTGCGCAATTCCTGCGCGTAGCCGAGCTGATGCAGCTCTTCCTCGTCGCTCAGCGACGCGGAGGGCGCTTGTTCGTTGACCGACACGACTTGCTCCTTGGGGGTGCGGCCTGGGTTCGGCCTGGGTCTGTGGAAAACCCCTGCGTTGGGGTCTGGCGGTAGCGGAAAATTAATGGTCTAATAACAGACCAATTGAGGGTCTAGCTGGAGCGAATGTCAAGGCTTCGGGCCAGAAAGATCACCTGTGCCATGGACTCCGGCACGCGGGTTAGGGGAGGCTCGCGTGCCGGACTTGGCGCGCGCCAGGCGCGCGCCACGCCGGCTCGGAGCGGGTCAGACGATCGGCTGGAGAGGCGGTACCGGTGACCTCCGATGCTGACCTCAGCGCGGTGCTGCGCCCGGTGCGCGAGGGCAACGCGTTCGAGGAGACCGTCGAGCGGCTGCTGACCGTGATCAAGCTCGGCGTCGTGGGCCCGGGGGAGCGGTTCCCGGCCGAGCGCGAACTGGCCGTTCAGCTCGGGATCAGCCGGCTGACCCTGCGCGAGGCCATCCGCGAGCTCAACAAGGCCGGGTACGTCGAGTCCAGGCGCGGCCGGCTGGGTGGCACCTTCATCACCTACACCAGGCCAGCGCCGAACGTCGCCGACCTCCGCAAGCTCGCGCAGCAGAACGAGCACAAGCTCACCGACGCGCTGACCTACCGTTACGCGATCGAAACCGGCGCGGCGGACCTGCTCGCGCAGCAGGTGGCGGCGGCCGGCGGCGTCGAGCCGGCTCAGCCGGTTCCGGCCGCCGCGGACGCGTCGCCGGGAGCGACCTTGCTCGCCAGGCTGGCCGACGTGAACGGCGCCGGCGCCCAGGAGTACCGCAGGATGGACACGCTCTTCCATCTGGCGATCGCCGAGCTGACCGGGTCCAGCCTGCTGTCGACCGCATGCGCCGATGCCAGGATGCAGCTGAACGACCTGCTCAACGCGATCCCGGTGCTGAAGCTGAACATCAGCCACGCCGCAGTGCAGCACGCCGCGATCGTGGACGCGATCCTGGCCGGCGATCCCGAGCGAGCCCGCACCGCGGTCGCCGAGCACCTCGCGGGTACCGGCTCGTTGCTGCGGGGCTTCCTCGGCTAGCCCCGTGCTCAGCTGGCCCCGCCGTTCAGCGGATGGTGGCAGGCGGCCTGGTGGCCGTCACCGTGGTCGATCAGCGGTGGCTCGGTCTGCGAGCAGATCTCGGTCGCGTACCGGCAGCGCGGATGGAACCGGCACCCCGACGGCGGCACGATCGGGCTCGGCACGTCGCCTTCCAGCACGATCTGCTCGCGCTGGGCGCTGATCACCGGGTCCGGGATGGGCACGGCGGACAGCAGCGCCTCGGTGTACGGGTGTATGGGGCGCTGGTACAGCTCCTCCGCAGGGGAGACCTCGACGATCTTGCCGAGGTACATGACCGCGATCCGGTCCGACACGTGCCTGACCACGCCGAGGTCGTGGGCGATGAAAATGTAGGTCAGGCCAAGCTCGTCCTGGAGATCATCGAGCAGGTTGATCACCTGCGCGCGGATCGAGACGTCCAGGGCCGACACGGGCTCGTCGGCGATGATCAGCTTGGGGTGCAGCGCGAGCGCACGGGCGACGCCGATCCGCTGCCGCTGGCCGCCCGAGAATTCGTGCGGATAGCGGTTGATGTGCTCGGGCGACAGCCCGACCAGTTCGAGCAGTTCCCGCGCCCGGTCCCTGATCTGCTTGCGGGTGTAGCGGCCGTGGATGCGCAGTGGGTCGGCGAGGATCGTTCCCACCCGCTTGCGCGGATTGAGCGAGGCGTACGGGTCCTGGAAGACCATCTGGACGTCGCCGCGGATCGGCCGCAGCGCGCGCCTGGACAACCGCGAGATGTCCCGGCCCTCGAACGTGATCGACCCGCCGGTCAGGTCCTGGAGCCTGATGATGCACCGGCCCAGCGTCGATTTGCCGCAACCGGACTCGCCGACCAGGCCGAGCGTCTCTCCTGACCTGACCTCGATGCTCACGTCGTCGACGGCGTGCACCCGGCCGATCTCGCGCTTGAACACGATCCCGCGCTTGATCGGGAAGTACTTCTTCAGGTGCTGAACCCGCAGCAGCACCCCGTCTGCCTCGGTCACTGCACCCCCTCGGCCAGCTCGGGGTGGATCGTGACGTCGCGCCTGGCGCGCTTGGCCGCCGGGTCGAGATGACAGGCATCCGCGTGGCCGACGGCGGCCCGAACTTCCAGTTTGGGCACGGTCGCGCACCGGTCGAACCGCTGCGGGCACCGGTCGCTGAACGCGCAGCCGGCTGGCAGGTTGATCAGCGAGGGAGGCGTGCCGCTGATTGCCGTCAGCCGCCTGGGCTTGGGCCGGTCGATCCGCGCGATCGAGCCGAGCAGGCCCCAGGTGTACGGATGCTGGGCGTCGTAGAAGACGTCCTCCTTGGTGCCCTGCTCGATGATCCGTCCCGCGTACATCACGGCCACCCGGTCGGCCACGTCGGCCACCACGCCCATGTCGTGCGTGATCAGCACCACGGCCGAGTCGTACTCGTCCTTCAGGTTCTTGATCAGCTTGAGTATCTGTGCCTGGATGGTCACGTCGAGCGCCGTCGTGGGCTCGTCCGCGATCAGCAGGCTGGGGCTGCAGGACAGCGCCATCGCGATCATGACGCGCTGCCGCATGCCGCCGGAGAACTGATGCGGGAAGTCATCCACCCGCTCGGCCGGGTGCGGGATCCCGACCGACCCGAGCAGCTCGATCGCCCGGCTCCGCGCGGCCTGCCTGGAGATCTGCTCGTGCGCCCTGATCTGCTCGCAGATCTGCCAGCCGACCCGGTACACCGGATTGAGCGAGGTCATCGGGTCCTGGAAGATCATGGCGATCTCCGAGCCGCGCACCCGGCGCAGTTCTGCCTGGTTCAGCGACATCAGGTCCCGGCCCTTGTAGATCACCTCGCCCTCGAACGTGGCGTTCGGGTCGATGATCAGCCGCATCACCGACATCATCGTGACGCTCTTGCCCGAGCCGGACTCGCCGACGATGCCGAGCGTCTCGCCCTCCGAGACCGTGAAGGAGACCCCGTCGACGGCCTTGACCAGGCCGTCCTCGGTGCGGAAGCTGACCTTGAGGTCCCGGACCTCGAGCAGCGGGTCGGCCATCACGCCGGCCGAACCCGGGGATCGAGCCCCGCGTAGGCGATGTCGACGAGAGTGTTCGCGAGCACGATGAAGAACGCGCCGTAGATGACGGTGGCCATGATCACCGGAAGGTCCAGGTTGGTGAGCGACTGGTAGGTGAGGAACCCGACGCCGTGGATCGCGAACACCACCTCGGTCAGCAGCGCGCCGCCGCCGACCAGGACCCCGAAGTCCAGGCCGAACAGGCTGACGAAGGTGATCATCGAGGTGCGCAGCGTGTGCCGGAGGAGTACCCGCTTCTCGGTCAGGCCCTTGGCGCGGGCGGTCCTGATGTAGTCCTCGTTCTGGATCTCCAGCAGGTTGGCCCGCAGCACCCGCGCGTAGAACCCGATGTAGAGGATCGACAGCGTGATCCAGGGGAAGACCAGGCCCTTGAACCACAGCAGCGGATTCTGCGTGATCGGCGTGTACCCGAGCGGCGGCACCCAGCTGAACAGGAAATTGTGGTGCAGCCTGCTCTGGGTGACCAGGTTGACCACCTCACCGAGCCAGAAAACGGGCATGGATATCCCGATGAGCGCGATAACCATGAGCAGCGGATCAAGCAGGGTGCCGCGCAGCAGCGCGGCCGCGACACCCATGGCGATCGCCATCACGACCCAGATCAGCGCGGCGCCGAAGACCAGGGAGAGCGTGGCGGGCGCCGCGGCGACGATCTCGGGCACGACCTTCTGGCCCTGGTTGGAGTAGGAGACCAGGTCGCGGGAGATGAAGATCTTCTTCATCATCAGGCCGTACTGGACCGGGAACGGGCGGTCGAGGCCGAACTGGTGCCGGATCTCGGCCATTACCTGCGGGCTCGGGTTCCGGCCGGCGATCTGCCTGGCCGGGTCGATGCCGGGCGTCTTGAAGAAGATGACGAAGACCAGCACGGTGATCGCGAACATCACGAGCACGGTCCACAGCAGGCGCCGCGCGATGAAGGTCAGCATCAGCCCTCCACCCGCAGCTTCGCGCGCGGGTCGAGCGCGTCCCTGACCCCGTCGCCGAGCACGTTCAGCGCCAGTACGGTCAGCACGATCATGATGCCGGGCGCGATGGCGACCCATGGCCTGGTGTACAGCAGGTCCTGACCGTCGTTGATGATCGTCCCCCAGCTGGCGTTCGGCGGCTGCACTCCGATGGACAGGAAGGACAGCGCCGATTCGGTCAGGATCGTCGTGGCGATCATCAGCGGCAGCAGCACGATCACGACGGAGATGACGTTCGGCAGGATGTCGGAGAAGATCAGCCGGAGGTCAGAGGCGCCCTGGGCGATGCCGGCCTGGACGAACTCCTTCTCCGCGACGGACAGCACGTGACCGCGGATCGGGCGGTAGACATACGGCAGGTAGATGAAGGCGATGATGATCGTCGGCAGCCACAGGCTGGTGGCGACCAGGTGCAGCGGCCCGATCGACAGCCCGCTCGACTGGACCAGCAGCACGGTCGAGATCGAGATCGCCAGCAGGTAGACGGGAAACGCCCAGATCACGTCCATCACCCTGGACAGCACCGCGTCGATAAGGCCGCCGAAGTAGCCGGCGATCAGCGCGATGATCGTGGCGATCACGCAGCAGAAGAGTGCCGAGCCGATGCCGATCTCCAGCGAGCTGCGGCCGCCGTACAGGACCCTGGCCATCACGTCGCGGCCCTGCTGGTCCGCGCCGAGGAAGTAGTGGCTGACGTCCCAGGTCGGCCCGATCGGGGTCTCGCCCAGCTTGAGGAGGCCGCCGCCCTGCTACCAGCAGCGGCACCCGGTGCCCGTTGACGATCGTCGTGCCGTTCAGGTTGTTGACGAAGGGGTTCACGTGCGCGATGTCGTGCGCGTACAGCGGCGCGCCGAAGCTGACCCCGATGATCAGCAGGAACAGGCCGAGCGCCGCGACGGCGATCCGGTTCCGCCACAGCCGGCGCCAGGCCAACGCCCAGGGACTGCGCCCGCTGATCTCCGGCAGCAGCTCCGAAGGGAGCTGCGCCGGAGGCTCAGCGGACTCAGTGAGCGCGATCGCCATCGGCGGCTGCTACTTCAGCCACTGCTGGTCGATCAGGATGTACCACTGCGGATTCCACTGGTACCCATGGACGCGCTTGGACAGGAAGTCGATCTGCTTGGGGTTGTACATGTCGACCCACGGTGCCTGGTCGGTCACCGCGTGATCGACCTGCGCCCAGATGGCGTTGGCGGCGGTCGGGTTGGTGACCCCGAGGTTCTCCGCCTTGGTCATCTGTGCCTGGATCGCCTTGTCACAGAACTCGGCGATGTTCGGGCTCGCGTCGCTGCCCGGGTTGATCGTGCCGCAGCCGAGCAGCACGTTCAGGAAGTCGGACGCCGCCGGGTAGTCCTGGTACCAGGCCGAGTAGGCGACGTTCCACTTCTTGTTGTTGTTGGAGTTCTGGATGAACGGGTACTGGATGCTGCCGGTCAGCAACTGGCTGGTGGCCTTGTACCCGATCTTGTTCAGGTCAGAGACCATCTGGGCAGCGAGCGCCTTGCCGGTCTCGTCGGTCGTGCTGTTGACGACGACCTTCATCCCCGCGGTGCCCGACGCCTTGACCAGCGCCTTGGCCTTGGCCAGGTCAGGACCGGTCCACTTGCTGGTGTCCGTGCCCGCGGTGTACGGGCAGTACGGCTTGTAGCCGGGGAAGTTGGGCGGCAGGATCTGGCAGGTCGGCACGGCGAGCGACGGGCCGCCGCCGATCTTGACGTACGCGGCGCGGTCGGCGGCGAAGTTGATCGCCTGGCGCGCCTTGAGGTTGTTGAACGGCGGCTGCGCGGTGTTGAGCGCCCAGTACCAGTCCGCCGTCAGCGCGTTCACGTGCACCTGGCTGGCGTACTGAGCGCCGTTCAGCTCGCTGAGCCGGTCAGGGGGGATCACGTCGCCGTCGAACACCTCGTCGGCCTGGCCGTTCTGCACCGCGGTGACCTCGTCGGAGATGGTCTGGCCGTACTTCTCGACGATCTTGTCCGGGTAGCCGGCCGGTTGCGCCTGCGGCGTTCCAGACGTGGAAGTACTTGTTGCGGACCAGCACCGCCTCGGAGTTCGGGTTATACGACAGCCACTTGTACGGCCCGGTGCCCGGCGGCACGTTGTTGCCGGTGAGCTTCGAGCGACGTGCTGGCCGGGACCACGTAGGCGAACGGCAGCGCGAGCTTGTCGAGGAACTCGGGATCGGCCGCGGTCAGGTGGATGGTCAGCGTGTAGTTGGTGTCGTCGGCGACGACGCCGGCGGACAGGTCGCAGCCCTTGGTGCTGCACTTGTCCGCGCCCACGATGCCCGAGTAGAACGACGTCGGCCCTGGCACCGTGAACTGGCGCTCGAAGGTCTTGACGAAGTCACTTGGCTTCATCACCTCGCCGTTGGAGAACTTGATCCCCTTCCTGATCTGGAAGAGGTAGGTCTTGCCGCCATCGGTCGGCGTGGGGAGCGCGGTCGCCAGGTCGGGCACGATCTTCGTGCCGGGGGCGCCGCCCACCCGGAGGAACTGCACGAGCCCGTCGTGGGTGTCGATCAGCAGCTGCCATTGCTCCAGCGTGTAGTTCTGCGCCGGGTCGGCCACGCCGAATGCCGAGTTGGCGAGGATGGTGTAAGTCCCGCCAGCCTTCGGCCCGCCCGCATTGGACGTGCCGGGCCCGCTGCCGCTCGGCGAACCTGAGCTGCATCCGGCCGCCGCCAGCGCCAGCACGATCAGGGCCGCGGTCCCCGTCCGTCGCAGCATCCGGCCGCTGGTCGAGCCGGCCGCTCTGTTGGCACGCTTTCCGAGCGCCGGGCCGGTCAATTCGGACTTTACCGGAATAGGTATCATCTGGCACCTCCTTACGGCAGTTATACATCTATCGGCGGCGAGGCCGTAAGGGAAAGCCGGATAACGCTTTGGGCGCAGTCGGCGCCCGCGTTGAACCGCGAGCGCGGCAGACTCGTTAGGTCAGCCCTCGGCCGGCGGCCTGATCTCGTCGAACGTCACGACCATGCGCTCGGGGCCGCGGAGGTTGAAGTTCGGCCGGTAGGCCAGCGAGGGCTCGTCAAGCCCGGCGCCTGCCACTCGTTGCGCGATCGCGCCGAGCGCGATCGTCGCCTCCAGCCGGGCGAGCGGGGCGCCGAGGCAGAAGTGCGGTCCGGCGGCGAACGCCAGGTGCTCACGGGCGCCGCGCCGGATGTCGAAGACCTCGGGATCGGCGAAGACAGCGTCGTCCCTGCCGGTCGCGGCGAGCAGCAGGAGCAGCACGGCGCCGTCGTCGGGCTCGAACCCGTCGATCGCCAGGCCAGCCCTGGCGATCCGGCCGGTGAGCTGGACCGGCGGGTCGAAGCGGAGCGTCTCCTCGACCGCGTTGGCGGCGAGTTCGGGCTCGGCAACGAGCGCAGCGAGCTGGCCGGGGTTCCTGAGCAGGGCGAGCATCGCGTTGGAGATCAGCCCGACCGTGGTCTCGTGGCCGGCCACCAGCAGCAGCACGCAGGTCGCGATCAGTTCTTCCGTGGTCAGCCGGGCCCCGCCCGCCGCACCAGCCCACTCCGCGTCCTCGGCCCTGATCAGCTTGGTGAGCAGGTCGTCGGCGGGGCGGGATCGCCGCGCCGCGATCAGCTCGGTGAAGTACTCGCCGAACTCGACCCCGGCGCGGTCGATCTCGGCCAGCTCGGCCTGGTCGATCGCGCCGAACGTCGGCTGCACGGAGTGCGCCAGCTTGGCCGACCAGCCGGCGAACCTGGAGTGGTCCTCGGCGGGCACACCGAGCAGCTCGGAGATGATCCGCACCGGCAGCGGGTAGGCAAGCTCGCTGACCAGCTCGAGCTCGCCGCCACCGGCGGCCGCCGACAGCAGCTCGTCGGTGACCTGGCTGATCCTCGGCGCCAGCGTCGCTACCACGCGGGGCGTGAAGGCCCTGGCGACCAGGGACCTGAGCCTGGTGTGGTCCGGCGGGTCGAGCGAGAGGAACGATTTGGTTCTTTCCCGGTCACGGAGCTCGGCAGGCACCAGCCGGGACCGCTCCCGCTCGCTGCTCACCCGCGGGTCGCGCAGGATCCTCGAGCAGTCCTCGTAGCGGCCGAATACCGCGAGCCCGCCGTCGAGCACGGTGAACGGGGACGCCTCGCGGAATCTCGCGAGCAGCGGATAGGGATCGGCGATCACCGCCGGGTCGGCCAGCCTGGCCAGATCGGCCAGCTCAGGCTGGCCCGCCAGCTCGCTGGTCCGGCCGGCGGTCAACTCTGTCCTCCGGCTGGGACCGGTACGCCGACCGGGTTGAGCGCGGGCAACTCGGCCGAACAGGCGCGCGCGATCGGGTACAGCACGTCGGCCAGGTCGGCGGCGAAGTGCTGGTCGAGCCATGGCCTGGCGGCGGCCGCGTCGGTGACAAGCTCGACCTCCGCCCGCAACGCCGCACCCGCCGGCGTGGCGCTGCCGTCGGCGCCGAGCAGGCCGCGGCGCTCGAGCCGGCTCGCCGCTGCATCCCACTGCTCGTCCGCCCAGCCCCGGATCGGCTGGATCGTCTCGCGCGGCAGGTCGAGCCCGGCCCGGAGCGCGTTCGACTCACAGCCGTCGATGTCGGCCGCGATCAGGGCGGCGAAATGTCCGTCGCCACGGTGCTCGCGCAGCAGGGTGGCGTAGTGCCACAGTCGCGCGACGGGATCCTGCGGCGCGGGCAGCGCCGCATTGGCGCTGGCAAGCACCCGGCCCGAGCAGTCCAGCCCGGCCGCGGCCTTCGCCAGCATGTCCGCGGCCACCTGGACGGCATCGCCGGCGGCTGCCAGCAGCCTGCTCAGCGCCGCGACCGCGCCGGCCTCGCGTGCACGCAGCGCCTCGGCGGGTTTGATCAGGTCCCAGACGGCCGGCAGCGCCCGGCTAACCATCGACGGGGCGAAGGTATAGAAGGACGCGGTGACCGGCGCCGCGCCGATCGCGCCGAGCGGAGCCGACCGGCCGGCGAAGTAGCCGCGCCAGAACCCGCGCAGGCCCGCGTGCTCGAATTCGGCCCTTGCCTCGGCGGAGAAATAGGTCACGTCGTGCACGGGCTCGAACAGCGTCCACATCCGCCGGGCCACCTGGTCGGCGCTCATCGCGGCTCCCGTCTACCGGTCGTTCGGTAATCCGACACTAGGTGTAAGCCATGGCATCCGGGTAGGCACACCAGGCAATTGAGCCCGGCACGGGGGGCGGTTTGCGGGCCGGGAACGATTTACGGCACAATGATGTTGTGATAATCATGGAGCAGCCACGGCAGCCCGCTGCCAAGGATCCGGCACGCGCCGAGCAGAGCACGCGCGCCCGGGTTGCCAGGCTGATCCTGGAGAACGGCCCGGTGACCGCGGCGTCGCTCGGAAGCACGCTCGGCCTGACGCCCGCAGCGGTCCGCCGTCATCTGGATCACCTGCTGAACGAGGGGCTGGTCGAGTCACGGACCGCGCGGGTCTACGGCAATCGCGGTCGCGGCAGGCCCGCCAGGCTATTCGCGATCACCGACGCCGGGCGCAGCGCCTTCGAGCACGCCTACGACGACCTGGCCACCAGCGCGCTCCGGTTCCTGGCCGAGCGAGCCGGGCCCGAGGCCGTGACCGAGTTCGCCCGCCGGCAGGTGGCCGACCTCGAGCACAGGTACCGGCCCGTCGTGCAGGCCGCACCCCTGGCCGATCGGGTCAGGGCGCTGGCGCAGGCGCTGTCGGCCGACGGATATGCCGCCTCGTCGACGACCAGGCCAGGGCCCGCCGCCGGCGAGCAGCTATGCCAGCACCACTGCCCGGTGGCTCACGTTGCCGCCGAGTACCCGCAGCTCTGCGAGGCAGAGACCGAGGCGTTCGGGCGCCTGCTCGGCACGCCGGTGCAGCGCCTCGCCACGATCGCGCACGGCGACGGCATCTGCACCACCCACATCACCGCTCCATCACTTACCCGCCCAACTGAGGTCGGAGGCCAGTCCGCATGACCACAACCGCCCGTCCAGAACTCGAAGGTCTTGACCGGTACAAGTTCGGCTGGGCCGACTCCGACGCCGCGGGCTCGATCGCCCGCCGCGGCCTGTCAGAAGAGGTTGTCCGGAACATCTCGGCGCTCAAGAACGAGCCGGAGTGGATGCTCAAGCTGAGGCTGCGCGGCCTCGAGCTGTTCCGCCGCAAGCCGATGCCGACCTGGGGCTCCGACCTATCAGGGATCGACTTCGAGAACATCAAGTACTTCGTGCGGTCGACCGAGAAGCAGGCCGCCAACTGGGACGACCTGCCCGCGGACATCAAGAACACCTACGACAGGCTCGGCATCCCCGAGGCGGAGAAGCAGCGCCTGATCGCGGGCGTGGCGGCTCAGTACGAGTCAGAGGTCGTCTATCACAAGATCCGCGAAGACCTGGAGGAGAAGGGCGTCCTGTTCCTGGACACCGACACGGCGCTGAAGGAGCACCCCGACCTGTTCAGGGAGTACTTCGCCACCGTGATCCCGGTCGGCGACAATAAGTTCGCCGCGCTGAACACCGCCGTGTGGAGCGGCGGCAGCTTCATCTACGTGCCGAAGGGCGTGCAGGTGGAGATCCCGCTGCAGGCCTACTTCCGGATCAACACCGAGAACATGGGCCAGTTCGAGCGCACGCTGATCGTCGTCGACGAGGACGCGTACGTCCACTACGTCGAGGGCTGCACCGCCCCGATCTACTCCTCGGATTCGCTGCACTCCGCGGTGGTCGAGATCATCGTGAAGAAGGGCGCCCGCTGCCGCTACACCACGATCCAGAACTGGTCGAACAACGTCTACAACCTGGTCACCAAGCGGGCCGTGGCGCAGGCGGGCGCGACCATGGAGTGGGTCGACGGGAACATCGGCTCGAAGGTGACAATGAAGTACCCGGCGGTCTACCTGATGGGCGAGCACGCCAAGGGCGAGACGCTCTCGGTCGCCTTCGCGGGCGCCGGGCAGCACCAGGACGCCGGGGCGAAGATGGTGCACCTGGCGCCGAACACCTCCTCGACGATCATCTCCAAGTCGGTCGCCAGGGGCGGCGGACGGACCTCCTACCGCGGCCTGGTCCAGGTGCAGGAGGGTGCTGCGCATTCCAAGTCCACGGTCAAGTGCGACGCGCTGCTGGTCGACACGATCAGCAGGTCGGACACCTATCCGTATGTCGACGTCCGCGAGGACGACGTGGAGATGGGGCACGAGGCGACGGTCTCCAAGATCTCCGACGACCAGCTCTTCTACCTGATGAGCCGGGGCATGACCGAGGACGAGGCGATGGCGACGATCGTCCGCGGCTTCGTGGAGCCGATCGCGCGCGAGCTGCCGATGGAGTACGCGCTAGAGCTGAACCGGCTCATCGAGCTGCAGATGGAAGGGGCGGTCGGCTAATGAGCGGGCTTTCCGGGGCCGTCGAGACCGTCGGCCCCATCTCCCGGCTGCACGCTCGGGAGTCGTTTGACCCTTCGGATTTCGCGGTTCCTGCCGGGCGGGAAGAGGAGTGGCGGTTTACGCCGCTGCGTCGGCTGCGGAAGCTGCATGCCGATGCTGAGTTCGCCGGGGTCGTGAAGTCCGAGGTCAGCGCCGAGCACGAGATCACCGTTGTGCTGGCGCAACACGGTGATCCTCGACTCGGCACCGCCCTCGTGCCCTCGGACCGGGTGAGTGCTCGGGCGTTTGCGGCATTTACCGACGCGACAGTGATTACGGTTCCTGGTGGCTTTACGGCGTCGCGGCCTGTCGTCGTTACCGTTCGGGGGGACGATCCGACGGTGGCTGCGGCGGGGCATCTTGTGGTCGAGCTGGGAGCCAACTCATCGGCCGTGGTGGTGCTGGACTACGCGGGCGAGGCGACGTATGCCGACAACGTCGAGTTCGTCGTGGGGGAGGGCGCGTCGCTGAGCGTGGTCAGCGTGCAGGATTGGGGGCCTTCGTCGGTCCATCTTTCACACCAGCATGCGCTGGTGGGGAAGGATGCGTCCATCGCGCACACGGCTGTGTCCCTGGGCGGGGACGTTGTGCGCATGGCGCCGTCGGTGCGGTATGCGGGGCCCGGGGGCAATGCTGAGCTGCGCGGGGTGTATTTCGCCGATGCGGGGCAGCATCTGGAGCACCGGCTGCTGGTCGACCACAACCAGCCGAACTGCCGGAGCCGGGTGACGTACAAGGGGGCGCTGCAGGGCAAGGACGCGCACGCGGTCTGGATCGGGGACGTGATCATCCGACCGGAGGCCGTCGGGACCGACAGCTATGAGAGCAACAAGAACCTGGTGCTGACCGACGGCACAAGAGTCGACTCGGTGCCGAACCTGGAAATCCTGACCGGAGAGGTCACCAGGGCTGGCCACGCGAGCACCAGCGGCCGGCTGGAAGACCAGCACCTGTTCTACCTGATGGCCAGGGGAATCCCGCTCAGCGCGGCCAGGCGCCTGGTGATCAGGGGCTTCTTCGGCGAGCTGATCGGCGAGATCGAGGTTCCGGAGATCCGCGAGCGGATCACGACCGCGATCGAGGCCGAGCTCGAAAAGGGGGTGTGATGAGCGACTACGCGCGCGTCTGCTCCCTGCAGGAGCTGCCCGAGCAGGGCACCTTCGGCGTCGAGGTGAACGGCACCCCGCTGGTGATCATCAGGAGCGAGGGCGACGTCTACGCGCTCGACGAGTTCTGCACCCACGAGGAGGTCTCGTTGGTCGACGGCGAGATCTACGACCACACGGTCGAGTGCTGGCTGCATGGTTCCTGCTTCGACCTGCGGTCGGGCAAGCCGACCGGGCCTCCGGCCACCAAGCCCCTCACCACCTACCCAGTGCGACTCGACGGCGGCGATGTCTACGTCGCCGTGCCCGAATAGGAGAGACATGTCCACCCTTGAGATCCGTGACCTGCATGTGAGCATCACCGCGCAGGCCGGCGAGAGCCAGGAGATCCTGTCCGGGGTCAACCTGACCGTCGCAGCGGGGCAGACGCACGCGATCATGGGCCCGAACGGCTCGGGTAAGTCCACGCTGGCGTACTCGATCGCCGGCCACCCGAAGTACCAGGTGACCAGTGGCTCGGTCACCCTGGACGGCGAGGACGTGCTCGCGATGACCGTTGACGCCCGGGCCAGGGCGGGCCTGTTCCTCGCCATGCAGTACCCGGTCGAGGTGCCCGGCGTGACGGTCTCCAACTTCCTGCGCACCGCCGTGACCGCGGTCCGCGGCGAGGCGCCGCGCCTGCGCGACTTCGTCAAGGAAATGAACGGCGCGATGAAGGACCTGTCGATCGACCCGGTGTTCGCCCAGCGCAATCTCAACGAGGGCTTCTCCGGCGGCGAGAAGAAGCGGCACGAGATACTCCAGATGCAGCTGCTCAACCCGAAGATCGCGATCCTCGACGAGACCGACTCTGGCCTGGACATCGACGCGCTGAAGGTCGTGGCCGCTGGCGTGAACGAGTACCGCGCGGCAAGTGACCACGGCGTGCTGCTGATCACGCACTACACCAGGATCCTGCGCTACGTCAGACCGGACTTCGTGCACGTCTTCGTGGGCGGCAAGATCGTGGCCGAGGGCGGCCCCGAGCTGGCCGACGAGCTCGAGGCGAGCGGCTATGAGCGCTTCGCGGCGGTGCCGGCATGACCCTGGACCTGGCGGCGATCCGCGCCGACTTCCCGATCCTGGGGCGGACGGCGCGCGGCGGTAACCCGCTGATCTACCTGGACTCGGGCGCGACCTCGCAGAAGCCGGTCGCCGTGCTCGATGCCGAGCACGCCTACAACGTCACGAGCAACGCGGCAGCGCATCGCGGCGCGCACCTGCTCGGCGAGGAGGCGACCGATGCGCTCGAGGGCGCCAGGGAACGGGTCGCGGCGTTCATCGGCGCCGACCCCGGCGAGATCATCTTCACCAAGAACGCCACCGAGGCCGCCAACCTGATCGCGTACTCGATCAGCAACGCGGGACCGCCGCTCGCGGTCGGCCCCGGCGACGAGGTCCTGATCAGCGAGCTCGAGCATCACGCGAACCTCGTCCCCTGGCAGCAGTTCTGCCAGCGCACCGGCGCCACGCTGCGCTGGTTCGGGGTCACGCCGGATGGCCGTGTCGACCTCTCCGACCTGGACTCGCTGGTCAGCGACCGGACCAAGATCGTGGCCGTCACGCAGCAGTCCAACGTGACCGGGGCGATGCCGCCGGTTGCCCAGATCGCCGCCGCGGCTCACGCGGTCGGCGCGATCGTGGTGCTCGACGCCGCGCAGTCCGTTCCGCACCACCCGGTGAACGTTGCCCAGACCGGCGCGGACCTGCTGTTCTTCTCCGGCCACAAGATGCTGGGGCCCACCGGCGTCGGGGTGCTGTGGGGACGCAGGGCGCTGCTCGAGGCGATGCCGCCGTTCATCACGGGCGGCTCGATGATCGAGGTCGTCCGGATGGAGCGGACCACGTTCCTGCCACCGCCGCAGCGGTTCGAGCCCGGCGTCCCTGGCGTCGCCCAGGCCGTCGGCCTCGCCGCGGCCTGCGACTACCTGGACGCGATCGGCATGGAGAATGTCGCCGAGCACGAGGCGATGCTGACCGCCCGAGCGATCGAGGCGCTGACGGCGATCAGCGGGGTGCGGATACTCGGCCCGCTGACCACGGAGGCACGCGGCGGCGCGGTCTCGTTCGAGGTGGACCAGGTGCACCCGCACGACGTTGGCCAGGTGCTCGACGAGCTCGGCATCGCGGTGCGCACCGGCCATCACTGTGCCTGGCCGCTGCACCGTGCGCTCGGCGTGCAGGCTTCCACCAGGGCAAGCTTCTACGTGTACAACACGCCAGAAGAAGTCGACGCGCTCGCCGACGGAATAAGGACGGCGCAGAAATTCTTCGGAGTAGCGTGATGCAGCCGCTCGAGTCGATGTACCAGGAGATCATCCTGGACCACTACCGGCACCCGCACCACAAGGGCCTGCGGGAGCCGTTCGACGCCGAGGTCCACCATGTCAACCCGACCTGCGGCGACGAGATCACGCTGCGGGTGTCCCTGAAGGACGCCGGCGGCGAGCCGGCGGTGGCCGACGTGTCGTATGACGCGCTGGGCTGCTCGATCAGCCAGGCGAGCGTGTCCGTGCTGACCGACCTGGTGATCGGCAAGGCGGTGGGCGACGCGATGGACATCAGCGCCGAGTTCCTGGCGATGATGCGGTCCCGCGACGCCGGCGAGCCCGACGAGGACGTTCTCGGCGACGCCGTGGTGTTCGCGGGCGTTTCGAAGTACCCGGCGCGCATCAAGTGCGCCCTACTCGGCTGGATGGCCTGGAAAGACGCGACGGCGCAAGCCCTAGGGAGCAGCGATGACGCAGGCGAATGACGCGGAATTGGACGCCTCCGGCACGAACCCGGAGGTCGAGGACCTGCTCGAGGCGCTCAGGGACGTGGTCGACCCTGAGCTCGGCGTCAACGTGGTGGACCTCGGCCTGGTCTACGGCGTCACCGTCGACAAGGATCGGGTCGCCATCGTGGACATGACGCTGACCAGCGCGGCCTGCCCGCTCACCGACGTCATCGAGGACCAGACCCAGGTCGCGCTCGACGGCCTGGTCAGCGACTTCCGGATCAACTGGGTCTGGCTGCCGCCGTGGGGGCCAGACAAGATCACCGAGGACGGCCGCGAGCAGTTGCGCGCCCTCGGTTTCAACGTCTGACCCGCGCGTGGCCGGGCGCCGCGTGCTGTACGTGGTGTGCTGCGCCGCGCCGCCGGCCTTGGCCACCGCCGGGCTGGTGAGCAGCGCGCAGGCCAGAGGGTGGGACGTGTGCGTGATCTGCACGCCGACGGCGGCCCGCTGGCTGGACGACCAGCTCGCCGTGCTCGGGGAGCTGACCAGCCATCCGGTCAGGAGCCAGTACAAGCTGCCCGACGAGCCCGACGTGCTCCCCCCGGCAGACGCGATGCTGGTCGCTCCCGCTAGCTCCAACACCATCGCCAAATGGGCGCTCGGCATCAGCGACAACCTGGCGCTCGGGCTGATCACCGAGGCGATCGGGCTGCGGCTTCCGCTCGCGGCCCTGGCGCATCTGAGCGCAGCTCAGGCTGCCCACCCGGCGTTCGCCGGCCACCTCAAGACGCTCCGTGCGGCCGGAGTCACGGTCCTGACCGGGACTCCGTACGACCCGGCGCAGGATCTGGCGTTCGGCCTGCTGGAGCGCGGGCTCCCCGCAGCCCGATAGTCTTCGGCGCGTGCCAGAACCCCGCATCATCGATGTCGCGCCGCAGCGGCTTGACGGCTGGATCACCTCGTTCGCCGAGCGTCATGGCGGCGGCCTGACCGCCGAGGCCGGCGAGGAGGCAGTAACCTTCCGCGCCGTCGACGGCGCCGTCGCGCGCTGCCGGGTACCGTTCCCGCCGTTCCGGCCCGGTGGCGACGACGACCTGGCGCGGCGGCTCGCCGAGCACGCGTGTGCCGACCGGACCGTCGGTGTCCTGCTGATCAGGCTCGGCGGCTACGCGGCCGGCGTGTTCACCGGCACCGGCCCGACGCTGGCGGCCTCCAAGGTCGGCAGCCGGCTGGTGCACGGCCGCAGCGCGGCCGGCGGCCAGTCGCAGCAGCGGTTCGCCAGGCGCAGGGAGAACCAGGCCCAGCAGGCCCTGGCCGCCGCTGCCGACACCGCCGTGGCGGTGTTCGCTCCGTACCGGCTCGACGCGCTGGTGCTCGGCGGCGACCGCAGGACCCTGGCCGGAGTCCGGGACGACACCAGGCTCGCGCCGTATTTCGAGCGCGCCGTGGAGGATTTCCTGACGGTGCCAGACCCGCGGCTGGCCGTGCTGCGCGACACGCCCCGGCTATTCCGCGCGATCAAGATCACGCTCACCGAGGTTGACCCGACCTAGCAGCACGGCCGGGACGTCATGACACGATGACGGCATGAGGGCGCTGCTCGCGGCGATCCGGTGCGAGAAGGGCGATGTCGCTGGGAACCTCGCCGCCCACCTCGCCACCGTGGCGGCGGCCGCGAGGGCGGGTTGCTCGCTCTCCCTGTTCCCCGAGATGTCGCTGACCGGATCGGCCGATCCTGCGACCCACCCCGAGCGGCTGATCGGGCTCGACCACCCCGCCGTGCGCGCCCTGGCCGCGGCGTCCGGCGAGCACGGCATCGCGGTGAGCTTCGGTATTGCCGAGCGGTCGCCCGATGGCCGGCCCTTCATCGCCCAGGCCTTCGCCGCGGGCGGGCGCGTGACCGCCATGCAGCGCAAGCGGCACCTCGGCGAGGGCGAGGAGTCGTTCACCGCCGCGACGAATGCGCAGGTCATGGAGCACGAGGGCATCCGGCTGGGCGTCGCCATCTGCGCCGAGGCCGGCTTCGACGGGCCGTTCGACGCTGCTGCGGCGGCAGGCGCCAGGCTGGTCCTGTTCCCCGCCGCTCCCGGCTTGTACGGCAGGCGCACCGATGAGGAGTCCTGGCGCAGGGGATTCGCCTGGTGGGAGGCCTGCAGTCTGGGCGACGCGCGGCGGCACGCCCGCCGGCTCGGGCTCTGGATCGCGCTGGCGGGTCAGGCCGGGCTCAGTATCAGACGAGGACTTCCCCGGCCTCGCCGCGCTGGTCGGTCCGGACGGCGCCGTGACGGCGCGACTGCCGGACTGGCGGGCCGGTACGCTGATCGTCGAGATCCCGGCGTGACCCGCTAGGCCGGAACCTCGGAGCGGTCGCCGGCCCACAAGGTGTGAAACGCTCCGTCCCGGTCGACCCGGCGGTAGGTGTGTGCGCCGAAGTTATCCCGCAGGCCCTGGATGAGCGCGGCGGGCAGCCGATCCCTGCGCAACCCGTCGTAGTAGGCCAGCGACGACGCGAACGCCGGGGTCGGCACCCCGGCCAACGCGGCGTCGGCCACCACCCGCCGCCAGCTGTCGAGGCCGGCCGAGACCACCTCGACGAAATATGGCGCGACCAGCAGGCTGGGCAGATCGGGATCGCGGTCGTAGGCCTCGCGGATCCGGTTCAGGAACCTGGCCCTGATGATGCAGCCGCCACGCCAGATCGTGGCCATCGCGCCGCGGTCGATGTTCCAGCCGTACTCCGCGCTGCCCGCCTGGATGTGGTCGAAGCCCTGGGCGTACGCGACGACCTTGGAGGCGTACAGCGCCTTGCGCACGTCGTCGACGAACCCGTCCCGGTCGGCCCAGGCGCCGAGGCCGCTGCCGAACGCGCCGCGGGCCGCCTCCCGCTGGCCGACGTGGCCCGACAGCGAGCGGGCGAACGTGGCCTCAGCGATGCCCGTGATCGGGATGCCGAGGTCCAGCGCGCTCTGGACGGTCCACCGCCCGGTGCCCTTCTGCTCCGCCTCGTCGAGCACAACGTCCACGAACGCGCGGCCCGTCGCCGCGTCGACGTGGCCGAGCACCTCGGCGGTGATCTCAATCAGGAAGGACTCCAGGTCGCCCTCGTTCCAGGCGCGGAAGACCCCGGCCAGCTCGGCCGGGCTCGCCGTGGTACCCGACCTGAGCAGGTCGTAGGCCTCGGCGATCAGCTGCATGTCGGCGTACTCGATGCCGTTGTGAACCATCTTGACGAAGTGGCCGGCGCCGTCGGGACCGACGTGCACGCAGCACGGGGTGCCGTCGACCTGCGCGGCGATCGACTCGAAAATCGGGCCGAGCGTGCGGTACGACTCGGGCGAGCCGCCCGGCATGATGCTCGGCCCGTTCAGCGCCCCTTCCTCGCCGCCGGATACGCCGGAGCCGACGAAGTGCAGCCCCAGCGCCCGCAGGTCATGTTCGCGGCGGCGGGTGTCCGTGTAGTGCGCGTTGCCGCAGTCGATGACGATGTCGCCCTGATCGAGCAGCGGCACCAGTTCGGAAATCACCGCGTCGGTGGGCTGGCCGGCCTTGACCATGATGATGATCGCCCTGGGCCGCTGCAGCGAGGCCACGAAGTCCCCGGCCGACTCGCTGGCGATAAACGTTCCGTCGTGCCCGTGCTCGGCCACGAGGCTGCGAGTGCGCTCGAACGTCCGGTTGTGCAGGGCCACCCG
Source organism: uncultured Actinomycetota bacterium (assembly GCA_963720595.1). Classification (GTDB taxonomy): domain Bacteria; phylum Actinomycetota; class Actinomycetes; order Streptosporangiales; family Streptosporangiaceae; genus Chersky-822. The sequence continues at coordinate 509,607 of CAVRFY010000005.1, forward strand.
GTAGCCGTGCCTGGCCAGGTTGCGCGCGAGGTTGCGGCCCATGACCGCGAGCCCGGTGACACCGATCTGCGCCGACGCCTGACCCTCGCTCATCAGCAATCCCCGTCCTGGACCGACAGCTCAGGTCTCGCACTCTATCGAGGCGCACCGACGTCCCGAGGTGGCGGTGGGCCGTGGGCCGGCTATCCTGTTGTGATCATGATGCGCCTGCTGCTTCTTCGCAGCCGCGGCGAGGCCCGATAGGGTCGGCCCCTCGTCGCGGGGTGCTGGGCTGCCGCCGACCGATTCCGTGACCTCGTCAGGAGCAGCATCATGAGTACCTTCGCTCAACGCCCGTCTGGCATGCCGTGCCATCGTTACCGCCCGTTCCCCGCCGTCGACCTGCCCGACCGGCAGTGGCCCTCGCGCACCATCACCGCCGCGCCGCGCTGGCTCTCGACCGACCTCCGCGATGGCAACCAGGCCCTGATCGATCCGATGAACGCCGCGCGCAAGCAGGCGATGTTCGACCTGCTCGTCAGGTTGGGCTACAAGGAGATCGAGGTCGGCTTCCCGGCCGCCAGCCAGACCGACTTCGACTTCATCCGCAGCCTGATCGAGTCGGGTTCGGTACCCGATGACGTGCGCATCTCGGTGCTGACCCAGGCGCGCGAGGAACTGATCGAGCGCACCGTCACCTCGCTGGCCGGCGCCCGCCAGGCGACCGTGCATCTCTACAACGCCGCCGCGCCGATGTTCCGCGATGTGGTCTTCGGCTGGCCGGGCGACGGCCGGGAGGAGTGCAAGGCGGTCGCGGTCGAGGGCACCCGCGCGGTGATGAAGTACGCCGAGCAGTACCTGCCAGGCACCGACTTCGGCTACGAGTACTCGCCCGAGATCTTCATGGACACCGAACTCGACTTCGCCCTGGACATCTGCGAGGCCGTGATGGACGCCTGGCAGCCGGGACCTGGCCGCGAGGTCGTTTTGAACCTGCCCTGCACGGTCGAGCGGTCGACGCCGAACGTCTATGCGGACCAGATCGAGTGGATGAGCAGGAACCTGTCCAGGCGCGAGCACGTGGCGCTGTCGGTGCATACTCACAACGACCGCGGCACCGCGACCGCCGACGCCGAGCTGGCCATCCTGGCCGGAGCGCAGCGAGTCGAGGGCTGCCTGTTCGGGAATGGCGAACGGTCGGGCAACGTCGACCTGGTGACCCTCGGCCTGAACCTGTTCAGCCAAGGCATCGACCCGATGATCGACTTCAGCGACATCGACGAGATCAGGCGGACCGCGGAGTATTGCAACCGGATCAGCGTGCACGAACGGCACCCGTACGCGGGCGATCTGGTGTACACGTCCTTCTCAGGCTCGCACCAGGACGCGATCAAGAAGGGCTTCGACCGGCTCGACGACGTTGCGGCTGCGGCCGGCAGGCCAGCCAGCGAGATGCCGTGGCACATGCCGTACCTGCCGATCGACCCGAAGGATGTCGGCCGCTCGTACGAGGCCGTGATCAGGGTCAACTCCCAGTCCGGCAAGGGCGGGGTCGCCTACATCATGAAGCACGACCACCACCTCGACCTGCCGCGCCGGCTCCAGATCGAGTTCAGCCAGGTGATCCAGCGGCGCACCGACACCGAGGGCGGCGAGGTCGACGCCGCGCAGATGTGGCAGGCGTTCGAGGCCGAGTACCTGGCGCCGGGGGAGTTCGAGCTCGTCAGCTTCGGCTCGGTCAGCGAGGAGGGCACTGAGCGGATCACCACCACCGTCCGGGCCTTCGGGGTCGAGCACACGCTGGCCGGCGTGGGCAACGGGCCGATCGCCGCGTTCTGCCAGGCCCTTTCCGAGCTGGACCTGGGCCTCGGCGGGGTCAGCGTCCGCGTGCTCGACTACGCCGAGCACGCGCTCAGCGCGGGCCGCGACGCTGAGGCCGCTGCCTACCTGGAGATCGAGGTCGGCGACCGGGTCTACTGGGGCGTCGGGATCAGCGAGTCGATCGTCAGGGCCTCGCTGCGTGCGGTGATCAGTGCGGTCAACCGGGCCGCCAGACAGCTGCCGGCCGGCCAGGCCCGCTGATCTCGCCGGAAACTACTTGCCGGGGCTCGGTACACTGGTCGCATGCATCCGCTCACCTCTTGACGGGACAGCCCATGCCGCAGCTGGCGTGGGCCTATCGATGTCCTAAATGTCCCGTTAGAGAGATTTGAGAGCGAGCGGAATTCCTATGATCACCGTCAATGACCTTGAACTGCGCGCTGGGGCGCGGCTGCTGGTCGACGATGTGTCCTTTCAGGTCGCGGCCGGCGACAAGATCGGCCTGGTGGGCAGGAACGGGGCCGGCAAGACCACGCTGCTGCGGGTGCTGGCCGGCGAGATCCAGCCGGCCGCCGGGCGCGTTCAGGGCGGCGGGACGATCGGCTACCTCCCGCAGGACACCAGGGTCGGCGACCTGGAGGCACTGGCGACCGACCGGATACTCCAGGCCCGCGGCCTCGACGAGGTGCTGGCCGGGATGCGGCGGGCCGAGCTCGGCATGGCCGAGCAGGATCCGGCCAGGCGCGACGCGGCGGTGCGGAGGTACGGCCAGCTCGAAGAGCGGCTCACCGTGCTCGGCGGATACGCCGCCGAGGCCGAGGCGGCCGCGCTCGCGTCCAGCCTCGGCCTCCCGGCCAAGGTGCTCAAGCAACCGCTGCGCACGCTGTCCGGCGGCCAGCGCCGCCGGGTGGAGCTCGCGAGGATCCTGTTCGGCGGTGCCTCCACGCTGTTGCTCGACGAGCCCACCAACCACCTCGACGCCGATTCTGTGACCTGGCTCAGGGACCATCTCCGCAGCTACCGCGGCGGCCTGATCGTGATCAGCCACGACACCGAGCTGCTCGCGGCGCTGGTGACGAAGGTGTTCCACCTCGACGCCGACCGCGCGGTGCTCGATGTCTACAACGTCGGCTGGAAGACCTACCTGGACCAGCGCGAGACCGACGCACGTCGGCGGCGGCGCGAGCGCGTCAACGCCGAACGGCAAGCCGCCGCCCTGCAGAGCCAGGCCGACAAGATGCGCGCCAAGGCGACCAAGGCGAAGGCCGCCCAGAACATGGCCAAGCGAGCAGAGCGACTGCGCGCGGGCGTCAGTGCCGACCGGGCAGCCGACCGGGTCGCGCGGCTGCAGCTTCCCCGAGCCCGCCCACTGCGGCAAGGTGCCGCTGACCGCCGAGGGGCTGTCCAAGTCCTATGGGTCGCTCGAGGTCTTCACCGATGTCGACATGGCGGTCGACCGGGGGGCGCGGATCGTCGTGCTCGGCCTGAACGGCGCCGGCAAGACCACCCTGCTCAGGCTGCTGGCGGGGGTCGAGCGGCCGGATACGGGCGCGGTGCTGCCAGGCCACGGGCTGCGGATCGGGTACTACGCCCAGGAGCACGAGACCCTCGACAACGACCCGGACCGTGCTGGAGAACATGAAGACCGCTGCCGCCGAGCTGACCGAAGCCGATCAGCGCGGCATTCTCGGGTCATTTCTCTTCTCCGGCGACGACGTGGCCAAGCCGGCCGGCGTGCTTTCCGGCGGCGAGAAGACCAGGCTCGCGCTGGCCCTTCTCGTGGTCTCCGGCGCGAATGTGCTGCTGCTCGACGAGCCCACCAACAACCTTGACCCGGCCAGCCGGGCCGAGATCTTCACCGCGCTGCGGCGGTACCGCGGGGCGATCGTGCTGGTCACCCACGATGAGGGAGCGGTCGAGGCGCTCGGCCCTGAGCGCGTGCTTCTGCTGCCGGACGGCGTCGAGGACCTGTGGAACGCCGAATTGACTGACCTGGTCGCGCTCGCCTAAGCGGGCCTCGATGCACCGATGCGCGCCAAACGTATGCGCTAATAGATCGGCGCGGTGATGGTCAGCAATTGTCCTGATCTTTTGCAGCCGTGTGGGTAGCCGAGCACGGGTAATTGCGTGATCATGGCGAGTACGCATTGCACCAACGGCAGTGGAGCCGCCGCTCGTAGTTCTCCGGGAGGAAGGCGTGACCGAGACCCTCAAGAAGGGCACTAGGGTGACTGGTGCCGATCGCACTAAGCTGGCCTCTGACCTGCAGAAGAGGTATGGCGCGGGAGAGAGCATCCGTGCTCTGGCCTCGTCGACCGGCAGGTCCTACGGGTTCATCCACCGCATCCTCGCCGAGTCTGGCGTGGCACTCCGCAGCCGCGGCGGCGCGACCAGGGGCCGGGCTTAAGGGGTAGCACGTGACGAGCAGCCAGACCGAGCTTAAGGCGGGCGGGCTGCGGCTCGCGATCGACGGTGCGGTGGCGACGGTCACGCTCGGGCGGCCCGAGCGTCGAAACGCGATGACGCCAGCGGTCTGGCATGGCCTCGCCGAGATCGGCTCGACACTACCGTCGCAGGTCAGGGTCGTCGTGGTGCGCGGCGAAGGGCCGTCTTTCTGCGCCGGCATCGACCTGAGCCTGCTCACCGGCGGCGACGAGCAGGTCGCCAGGCCGGACGAGGGTGATTTCGAGCGGCAGATCGCCGGGTATCAGGCCGGGTACCTGTGGCTGAGGGATCCGGCGATCGTTTCCATCGCCGCCGTGCAAGGACACGCCATCGGAGCCGGATTCCAGCTCGCTCTCGCCTGCGACCTGCGAATACTGACCGAGGATGCCAAGCTCTGCATGAAAGAACCGGCGCTCGGGCTGGTCCCCGACCTGACCGGGACGAAGCCGCTCGTCGATATCGTTGGCCTATCTCGCGCCATCGAGATGTGCCTGACCGCACGCACGGTGACTGCCGCGGAGGCGCTACTGCTGCGGCTGGCCGAGCTCGTCGTACCGCTGCACGAACTCGACGCCGCGGTAGCCGACCTGGTCGCCGCGCTGCTCGCCACCGATGCCGCGGCGGCCAGGGCGACCAAGGCGCTGCTGCAGCAGGCTGGCCGCAACTCGGTGGCGGAGCAAGCGGCCGCGGAGCGCCGCGCCCAGGCCAGCCTGGTCGCCAGCCGGTTCAGCGGTTCGCCCTGAGCTTACCGGGGAAGGTTCGCGGCCAATCGGCGGTTGCTTCGGCATGGCTTATAACTGGCATGCGATGCGGTCCTTCTCCAGGGACCGATCCGTCACGCAGCAGGAGCTGAAGCCGGGAACGGTCAGGCGGATCCTGGGGTACGCCAGGCCCTACCAGCGCGAGCTGATCCTCTTCCTGATCATCGTGGCCATGGACGCGGTGATCACCGTCGCGGTCCCGCTGCTCCTGCGCAGCCTGATCGACGACGGCATCCTGCCCAAGAGGACCGGCGTGGTGCTGGCCATCGGAGCGCTCGTAGCCGGCCTGGCGTTGTTTGACTCTCTGCTCGGCATCGGCCAGCGCTGGTATTCGGCCAGGATCGGCGAGGGCTTGATCTACGACTTGCGTACCGAGGTATTCCGCCACGTCCAGCGTCAGCCGATCGCGTTCTTCACCAGGACGCAGACCGGTTCCCTGGTGAGCCGGCTGAATAGCGACGTAATCGGGGCACAGCAGGCGCTGACGTCCACCTTGTCCTCCGTCGTGGCCAACGTGCTGTCGCTGGCCCTGGTGCTGGTCGCGATGATGCTGTTGTCCTGGCAGGTCACCCTCATCGCACTCGTTCTCATCCCGCTGTTCATCGTCCCGGCGCGGATCGTGGGACGTAAGCTTCAGCGCCTCGCCAGGGAATCCATGCAGCTCGACGCCGCGATGGGCTCGACCATGACCGAGCGGTTCAATGTGGCGGGCGCGATCCTCGTCAAGCTGTTCGGCCGGCCGAGGGAGGAATCCGATGTCTTCAGCAACCGGGCGGGCCGGGTCCGGGACATCGGCGTGCGGACGGCGATGTACGGGTCCGCGCTATTCATCGCGCTGACCCTGCTGGCGTCCTTGGCAACCGCCGTGGTGTACGGGCTCGGCGGCATCCTCGTCATCGACAACTTCTTCAAGATCGGCACGCTGGTCGCGCTGGCCGCGCTGCTCAGCCGGCTATACGGCCCGATCACGTCGCTGTCCAACGTCCAGGTCGATGTCATGACCGCGCTGGTCAGCTTCGACCGGGTATTCGAGGTACTCGACCTGAAGCCGCTGATCGAGGATGCGCCGGACGCGACCGAGTTCCGAGCTGGCCAGGCAGCGCCGGCAATCGACTTCGACCACGTCTGGTTCAGGTACCCGACCGCGGCCGAGATCTCGCTTGCCTCGCTCGAGTCGATCGCGCTGCCCGTCCCTGAGCGCACTGACGCCAATGCGGACGTGCTGCGGGACATCACGTTCAACGCCCCGGCTGGCAAGCTCACAGCCCTGGTCGGGCCGTCGGGCGCCGGGAAGACGACGATCACGCACCTGGTCGCCAGGCTCTACGATCCGCAATCGGGGAAAGTCACCATCGGCGGCGACGACATCAGTGGCGTCACGCAGGATTCGCTGCACGACGCGATTGGCGTGGTCACGCAGGATGCGCACATGTTCCACGACACGATCAGGGCCAACCTCGGCTACGCCAAGCCGGGAGCCACCGAGGCCGAGCTGATCGCTGCGTGTAAGGCCGCCCAGATCTGGCCGCTGATCACGACCCTGCCCGACGGCCTGGACACGATCGTCGGCGACCGTGGCTACCGGCTATCGGGTGGCGAGAAGCAGCGGATCGCGCTCGCGAGGCTCTTGCTCAAGGCCCCGTCGGTGGTCGTGCTCGACGAGGCGACCGCGCATCTGGATTCCGAGTCGGAGGCGGCCGTGCAGCGGGCACTGAAGACGGCGCTGGCCGGCCGCACGTCCCTGGTGATCGCGCACCGGCTGTCCACGATTATCCAGGCCGACCAGATCCTGGTCATCGATGGCGGCAAGGTCACCGAGCGCGGGACGCACGAGGAGTTGCTGGCCGCCGGCGGGCTATACACCGAGCTGTACCACACCCAGTTCGCGAGCCAGGAGAACGCGGCGCCGACAGCCCCGGTCGCCGCGAGCGCGTAGTCAGATTCGCCGGCGACCCCGCTCCATGCCGGTCAGGCGCATCAGGATCAGCAAGACGATGGCGCCGAGTATCGAGCCGATGATGCCGACGGTGTGGAACTTGTTCGGCGCGATCCGGTGGTACTCGATGATGTTCCAGACGAATCCGCCGAGGAACGAGCCGACCACGCCGAGCAGGATCGTGCCGAAGAAGCCGATCGGATCACGGCCGGGAACCAGTAGCCGGGCGACCGCTCCCGCGATCAGCCCGACGATGAGCAGGATGACGATGTAGGTCAACATGCGCCATCAGCTACCGCATTCGCGCCGATCCATGCGGATACCCGTCAGGCGGCACTCGCGGGTGGGGGGCTGTGGCTGTGCAGGGTGCGGCCGTGGGGGCTGGTGATGGTGGTGGTGCCGTCGGGGTGCAGGGTGATGGTCCAGCCCCAGCGGTGGATCAGGATCAGGTGGTGAAAGGAACAGAGCAAGAGGCAGTTGGTGAGGCTGGTGGTGCCGCCTTGGCTGCGGGGGATGATGTGGTGGACGTGGCAGGCGGCGGGCGGGGTGTCGCAGCCGGGGGCGGCGCAGTGCCGGTCGCGGGTGATGATCGCGCGGCGCAGGTGGGCGGGGATGAGGTCGGTGACCGCGCCGATGTCGAGGGGGAGGCTGACCGAGGCGGCGGGCGGGGGCAGGGTGCCGGTGCGCAGCCAGGCGGCGAGCCCGCCGGGGCCCGACAGCAGGGCGACGGCGTGGCGGGCGATCAGCTCCCGGGCGGCGGCCCGCCCGGGCCCGCCGTTGCGGGACAGCCGGGCGGCGAGGGAGTCGAGGAGGTCGTGGTCGAGGCGGCCGGTGACGATGGGGGCGATCTGGGCGTCGCAGTCATCGCCGGGCCCGGCGGCCGGCCAGGGGACGACGGGTCCGGGCGGATCGCCGGACGGCCCGGGCCGGGTTGGATCCTGCCGCCACCCGGCGCCGTTGACCAGGTCGGCCACGCCGGCGTGCAGCTGCAGCTGGACGGGCTGCCCGGCCCGGTCCGGCAGGCACCGGGACCCCAGCAGCCGCACGCACCCCTCTTCCAGGGCGTCATGGTGGCGCTGGGCCTGGCTGCGGGTGTCCTCCGGGCCGTGTTTCTTGCCCAAAGTGTCCAGCACCGCCTGCAGCGCCGCCGCGGCCCGCGGGGTCAGGTCACCGTACAGCCGCCCGGCCCCGCCCAGCGTGGTCACCAGCCGCACCGCCCGGTCCTCGAACCCGTCACCGGGGTCCCGGTCCGGGCGGGCGGTCCGGCGGCGGATCTCCTCGAACAACTCGGACAGCCCGGCCAGATCCGCGCCGCCCCGCGCCGCCGCCAGCAAGATCACGTCCGCGTCATCGCGGCACTCCTCGGGCAGCATCTCGGTCCACGCGGTCACCTGCCGCGCCCACGACACCGAGATGTCTGCCGCGGCGAGCGCCGCGGCGACCGCGCGGATGGTCGGCGAGGGTCCGCATCGAGCTCAGCGCCGCGTTCGCCGCGGGCCGGGTGATCCTGGTCTGCCAGGTCAGCCACGTCCTCGGTGAGCCTACGCCGTCGTCCTCGTAACCGCCCTGGACGGCAAACGCGCGCAGGGCGTTCGCCCGGGCCGCCGCGTGCGCGGACTGGGCGCGCTCCAGCCCCCGCAGGCACTCCGCTTGCGTCGCGGACGGCGCCGACGCCAGATCAGCCCCGGCCAGCCAGGTCAGGGCGGTCAGCATCATCGCGATCGCCTCGCCCGGCGACGACGGCGCGCCCGGGGACGGGACCGAGCCGGAAACCGGCGACTGATCGACGGACATCCTTGTTCTCACCTCCTCCACGGCACACGGCCGAAGCCGCGAATTACGAGAGGGCTGCGCTACAGGCGAGCAATTGGCGGGCGGGAAACTGTCGGCCGCTGAGCCGCTACCACGGCTGCGCCGGAATCTCTGTCACGTCACCCCTGGAGAACGTGCTCCAGGTGTCAAATCCCGCTCGAACAACTACTCGAATACTAACACTGGCCACTGACAATTTCGAGCTGATCCGATCGTGTCTGCCCCCAAATGCGGCCCCGACGGGCAGGGGAGCATTGCTACTCACCCGCGGCCAGCGCAGCCCGCTCCGTGCGGGACATGGCGCATCAACTCGGGGTGCGATGCCACACTTGATGCCAGCCATGCCACCACGCCCGCGCCCATACATCCTGGTCGTCAACGGACGGAAGGTCCGTCAGCCGGTCTTCGTGATCGGCGCGCCGCACTCGGGAGCGGACCTGTTCACTCGCGCGCTGAAGCGGACGCCGGAATTCCACTTCACCGTCGGCCAGCCCAGCGTTCTCAGCGTGGTCTTCGCGTTCGCGAGGACGCCGTCGATTCAGCAGGGCAGGGGAGAGGCGGCGGCGACCGTGCTCCGCGACGCGTTCGCGCAGGCCTGGCAGGTCTCTCCGCATGCCTGCATGACCTGCCGCCCCGAATGCCAGCAGGTCACCACCAGGTCACCCGCGGGCACCTGCGTCGACGAACGGGAGATTGGCCGATACGGCGATGCCACCCCGGCGCTGATCTACTGTGCCGAGGCCCTGTTCGACGCCTTCCCCGATGCCCGGCTGATCCAGATCGTGCGAGACGCCAGGGCGGTCTCGGCCGCGATGCTCTCCGACCCCGAGGAATTGGCCTGGTTCAGGCGTGGCGTGGCGAACGTCGAGACCGAGTTCCCCAACCCGTTCTTCGGTGTCGAGACCGAAGCCGACCGAGCCGACTGGGCGAACCTGTCGGCGGCCGGCAAGTGCGCGATGCGCTGGCGCGGAGCGGTACACAAGATGGCCAGGCTGCGCAACAGCCTCGGACCAGAGCAGCTCACCACGTTCCGCTACGAGCAGGTGGTCAAGGAGCCCCAGGCGACCGCCGCAGCGCTGTCGGACTTCATCGGCGCCAAGGTCGCCGACATCGCGGTGCCGCAGGCCCAACACGAGACGGAGAGCTGGCGGCGGCTACTGAGCCCCGCACAGCTCGCCGAGATCGAGAAGGTCGCGGGGCAGCAGCTTCGCCGGGTCGGTTACAGCGACTAGCGAGCCCGCCGTGCCTAGCGAGCCGCCGCGCCCGACTAGGAGGCGCCGCGGCGTGAGGTCTGCCGCTCGTGGTTCTCCAGGTTCAGGGCCGCGAGGATCAGCGGCACGTGGCTGAATGCCTGCGGGGTGTTGCCGACCTGGCGCTGATAGCGGGGATCGTACTCCTCGCTCAGCAGTCCGACATCGCTGCGCAACGCGAGCAGGCGCTCGAACATCGCAGCGGCCTCATCTCGCTCGCCGATCATGTGCAGCGCGTTGACCAGCCAGAAGCTGCACGCCAGGAACGCGCCCTCGCCTCCTGGCAGGCCGTCGACCGATTGGCCGGCCATGGGCTGGGAGTAGCGGAGCACCAGCCCGTCGTGGGTCAACTCCCGCCTGATCGTCTTGACCGTCGAGATGATCCTGGCATCTTCCGGCGGCAGGAACCCGACCTCGAGCATGAGCAGGACCGCGGCATCGACGCTGGTGCTGCCGTAGTACTGGGTGAACGTGCCGCGGGCCACGTCGTAGCCCCGCTCGCAGACCTGCTCATGGATCTCGTCCCTGACCTTGCGCCACCGCTTGAGCGCGGACTCCTGGGTAAGAGCCAGACCCGTTTCTGCCATCTTGATCCGCCGGTCGAAGGCGACCCACGCCATCACCTTGGAGTGGACGAAGTGCTGCGGCCCGCCGCGTACCTCCCAGATCCCCTCGTCGGGCTCGGTCCAGTGCTCCTCGAGGTAGACCAGCAGCCGGTTGAGCAGGCTGATCGAGTGCTTGTCGAAGCTCAGGCCTGCCTGCCTGCCGAGCATGATCGAGTCGACCACCTCCCCGTAGACATCGAGCTGAACCTGGCGGACCGCTTCGTTGCCGATCCTGACGGGGGCCGAGCCCTCGTAACCCGGCAGCCAGTCCGCGGTCCACTCGGGCAGCCTGCGCTCGCCCCCTACGCCGTACATGATCTGGACGTCGGCGGCCGAGCCGGCGACCGCGCGGCCGAGCCAGTTCCGCCATGCCGCCGCCTCGTCGATGTATCCGGTGCGCAGCAGCGCCTCGAGGGCAAGCGTCGCGTCGCGAAGCCAGCAGTAGCGGTAGTCCCAGTTCCGCACTCCGCCGAGATCCTCGGGCAGCGATGTCGTGGGTGCCGCCACGATGCCGCCAGTCGGCTGGTAAGTCAGCGCCTTGATGGTGATCAGGGACCTGACCACCGCGTCCCGGTACTGCCCCTGGTAACTGCATCGCGATACCCAGTCGGTCCAGAAGTCGCTGGTCTGGGCCAGGGCCACGTCTGCGTCGAGGTCGGGCGGCGGCTCCTCTTGATGCGACAGGCTCCAGGTCAGCACGAACGGCACCCGCTCGCCGGCATGCACGACGAAACTGCCTCGGTGCGCCATGTCGCGGCCGACCAGCCGGACCGGAGTCTTGAGCCACACCGAGTCCGGCCCTGCGACTGCCCAGACGGCATGCTCGATCCGGCGCACCCAGGGAATGACCCGTCCGTAGCCGAACCGCATCCTGAGGACGCACTCCATCTCTACCGCGCCGGACACGCCTTCAACGATCCGCACCAGCACCGGCGAAGAGTCGTCGCGGGGGGGCATGAAGTCGATGACCCGGACCGTGCCGCCGACCGTCGTCCACTCGGTTTGCAGGATGAGCGTGTCCTTTTGATACCGGCGCTCGATCCGGCCAGCCCGCGACGGCGGGCCATCGGCCGCGGTGGGATTCAGCCGCCACTGGCCGTTGTGCTGGTCGCCGAGCATCGCCGCGAAGATCGCGTCCGAGTCGAAGCGGGGCAGGCACAGCCAGTCGATCGCCCCGTCCCGGCTGACGAGCGCCGCCGACTGCATGTCGCCGATCATCGCGTAGTCCTCGATCAGCGGATAGACCCGGCCCTGCTGTTGCATCCCTGCCTCCTGCTCTCACCCTGCCATGGCGCCAGCACGGCCCTGCCAGGGACTCCGGACGGCGCCCCTAAGCTTGGGCTGTGTCCGCTACCCGGTTCCGCTACGCCGCATGCGCTGTTGCCGCGGTCATCCTCCTGGGCGGCTGCGCCAAGATGGATGCGGCACTCGGGCAGCAATGGGTCATCGTCCAGCTCGCATCGAACACGACGGTCGCGACCGCCCGCCAGGTGACAGCGGCCTGCTCGCATCTGCCTGGGGTCCATCCCGAGCGGGTCAAGCCCACCAGCCCTGGCGGGGTGGTCGGCTCGGTCCGGTTTGACGCCACCCAGGCTAGCGATGCCGACATGGCCAGGCTGCAGACCTGCCTGGAGCGATTCCCCGCGGTCCAGGGCCTGACCATAGGACAGCCAGGGGACTAATCAGGCCCGGGCCCGCGCCCGGCCTCCGACGCTGCGCCCAGGCCCGGCGCTCCGCCCCAAAGTTCTCGGTCAAGTTTTGGTAAACCCTAGTTTTCTAATCGAGATAGATGTCTACTATGCAGATAGACAAACATGGGAGGCAGATATGAAGCGAGCGCTCATCGCAGCAGGGCTAGCCGCGGTCACAGCGTTGGCGGCCGGATGCCAGGCGTCGTCGGCAGCGAGCGGCCCGGGCGGCGGCTCGTCCGACCCGGTCGTGCTGAGGCTCGGGTTCCTGACCAACATCACGCATGCTCCGGCGCTCATCGCGGTCGCGAAGGGCTACTTCGCCAAGGACCTCGGCCCGAATGTGAAGCTCGAGATCAAGCCGTTCAGCACCGGCACCGAAGAGGGCACCGCGCTGCTCGCCGGTCAGCTCGACGCGGCGTACGTCGGGCCGAACCCGGCCATCAAGGCCTGGCAGACGTCCAACGGGAAGCTGATCAAGGTCATCTCCGGCGTCGCCTCGGGCGGCGTGGCGCTGGTCGTGAAGAAGGGCATCACCAGCCCGGCCCAGCTGAAGGGGCAGAAGCTCGCGACCCCGTCGCTCGGTAACACTCAGGACGTCGCGCTGCGCTACTGGCTAAAGCAGAATCACCTGACCGCCACCCAGACCGGCGGGGGCGACGTGCCGATCACGCCGATCACCCCGAACTCCGCTGCGGTGCTCCAGTTCAAGTCCGGCCAGATCGCCGGGGGCTGGGAACCGGCTCCTTACGACATCGAGATGGTGCAGGACGGCGGGCACGTGCTGGTGGACGAGTCCTCGCTGTGGCCGCAGGGCCAGTTCGTGACGACCAACCTCGTGGTGACGAGCAAGTTCCTCGCCGCTCATCCGTCGACCGTGAACGGGCTGCTCAAGGGCCAGATCCAGGCGAACGACTACATCCACGCCAACCCCTCAGGCGCCGAGGCCGCGGCCAACAAGGAGCTGACCTCGCTGCTCGGCAAGGGCCTCGACCCGAGCGTGCTGAAGGCCTCCTTCCAGCAGATCACGTTCACGAACGACCCGGTCGCCGCCTCGCTCGCCGCCGACGCGCAGCACGCGGTCTCGGTCGGGCTGCTCAGCCCGGTGCAGAACATCTCGGCGCTGTATGACCTCACTCCGCTGAACGCCTTGCTCAAGGCGGCCGGCGAGCAGCAGGTCAGCTCATGAACGTGATCCAGCGCAGCGGCGCGGAACCCCGCGCACTGCTCAACGGCGCCCGGCGGGACATGGCCGACTGGGGCGGCACGGCCATTCGCCTGACCGACGTCAGCAAGGTCTACGGCCGCGGCCAGGGCGCGGTGCACGCCATCGACCGGCTCACGCTGAGCGTCGGCAACGGTGAGTTCGTCTGCCTCGTCGGCGCCTCGGGGTGCGGTAAGTCGACGCTGCTGTCGATCGTTGCCGGGCTGGACTCGCCCACCGCGGGAGAGGTGGACACCAGCGGCCGGCGGGTCGCCATGATGTTCCAGGAGCCCGCGCTGTTCCCGTGGCTGACCGCCAGGCGCAACGTCGAACTGGCCTTGCGGGCCAGGCGGGTGCCGAGGGAGCAACGCCAGCAGCGCTCAGCCGAGCTGCTGGAGACCGTGCACCTGGCCGAATTCGCCGACAAGCGGCCGCATGAGCTCTCCGGCGGCATGCGGCAGCGCGTCGCGCTCGCCCGCGCGCTCGCCCAGGATGCCGACGTGCTGCTGATGGACGAGCCGTTCGGCGCCCTCGACGCGATGACCCGCGACCTGCTGCACGACGAACTCGAGCGGATCTGCTCTGCTCGCAAGCTGAGTGTCCTGTTCGTCACGCACAACGTCCGCGAGGCGGCGCGGCTCGGCGACCGGGTGGTGCTGCTGAGCAGCAGGCCAGGCCGCGTGATCGAGGAGTACGACGTGCCGAGGACAGGGCCGCGCCGGATCGACTCGGCCAGCGTCGCCGAGCCTGGCCAGCACGATCACCGACCGGCTCAGAGCGGAGATGAGGCGGCATGGCTGACACCCAGACCCCGGGCACCAAGACCCCGGGCACCCAGACCGCCGGCCCGCGGGCGGTCCAGGACACGTCGGTGCTCACCGGGCTCGACAGCCTGGAACTCGGCGCGGGCGGGCAGGGCGCGGATCCGGCCAGGATCGCGCGCAAGGCCTGGTCCGCAACGTGGCCGAAACTGCTGGCGATCGCGCTCGTGCTTGCCGCCTGGCAGCTCTTCTATCTCAGCGACTTCCACGGCGACAGCTCCGCCGGGCTGGTCAAGGGCCCGGGAGCCGGACTGTCCAGCCTGTGGGACCAACTGCGGCACGCCCAGCTGTGGCAGGCGATCGGGACGACCGTGCAGACGGCGGTGGTGGGCTTCCTGCTCGCGATGGTGATCGGCTCGGTCATCGGCGCGGTAGTGTCGCGGATACCGCCGCTGCGCGCGGCGACCGGCTCGATCATCAGCGGGCTGCAGACGATGCCGTCGATCGCCTGGTTCCCGTTCGCGATCATCCTGTTCGGCACCTCGGAGTCGGCCATCTTGTTCGTGATGGTGCTGGGGGCCGCGCCGTCGATCGCCAACGGGCTGATCACCGGGGTGGACTACACCCCGCCGCTGCTGCTGCGCGCCGGCCGGACGATGGGCCTGAGCGGCATCGCGCTGTACCGGCACCTGATCCTGCCCGCTTCGCTGCCTGCCTACGTGGCCGGGCTCAAGCAGGGCTGGGCGTTCGCCTGGCGCAGCCTGATGGCCGGCCAGCTGCTCGTGATCATCGTCGGGCACCTCTCGCTCGGCGTGCTGCTGAATAACGCCCAGGACAACCAGGACCTCACCGGCGCGATCTCGATCATGATCGTGATCCTGGTGATCGGCATCGTCGTGGACGCCGTGTTCAGCAAGACCGATCAGGCCGTTCGGCGCCGCCGCGGACTGCTGACCGAGGCCCGCGCCTAGTCGGGCAGCGCGATCCGGTCGGCGCGGGTGTAGACGTTCATCGACCCGCCCCGCAGGAAACCAACCAGTGTCAGCCCGGCCTCGGCGGCCAGGTCGACGGCGAGCGAGGACGGCGCGGAGACCGCGGCGAGCACGGGAAAACCGGCTAGCACGGCCTTCTGCACGAGCTCGAATGACGCCCGGCCGCTGACCAGCAGCACGCAGCCGCGCAGCGGCAGCATGCCCTGGCGCAGCGCCCAGCCGACGACCTTGTCGACCGCGTTATGCCTGCCCACGTCCTCGCGCACGACGACCAGCTCGCCGTCGGCGCCAAACACGCCCGCCGCGTGCAGGCCGCCCGTGCTGGCGAACACGCGCTGGGCGTCAAGGAGAGCATCCGGCGCCGAGGCCAGCCAGCCAGCCGAGATTGCGGCGTGGTCTTCGTTGATGTCCCAGGATTTTTCAACAAATAGCTCGGCGGTACTCGCCTTGCCGCAAACGCCGCACGCGCTCGTGGTCATGAAATTCCTGCGAGCTGCCTGCTTGACCGCCAGGCCCGGCCGCAGGTCCACGTCGACGATGTTGCCGGTACCGTCGTGACCGGCGTGCCCGCAGCTCGTGCCGTCGCAGAGCCTGATCATCGCGATGTCGCCGGGGGAGCGCACGATTCCCTCGCTGACCAGGAAGCCGGCGGCCAGGTCGAGGTCGTCGCCTGGGGTGCGCATCGTCATCGTGAGCGCCTCGCCACCGACCCGGATGCCGAGCGGCTCCTCGGCCGCGAGCAGGTCGGAGCGCTCGGTGCCCGGCGGGTCGGACAGCCGGATTCGCAGCACCCGCCGGCGCGCCGTCCTGCCGCTCATGTGTCGCCTCTCGTTACGGCCAGGTTAGTACGGCGGTGCCGGCGGCCGTCGCACGTGTAAACGTTGTCTACTTCGCGTTCGTGCAGCACTATGGCCAGATGGAGCAGGCACCAACGCGCCGAGCCGGGTACAACCGCCGCCAGCTCAGGGCGAGCTACCACCACGGCGATCTAGCCAACGCCCTGGCCGACGCGGCAACCGAGATGGCCAGGGCCGGCGGTCCCGACGCCGTGGTGCTGCGGGCGGCTGCCCGCTCGGCTGGCGTATCGGCCGCGGCCGCGTACCGGCATTTCGCCGACCACGACGAACTGCTCCAGGTGGTCAGGCAGCGCGCGCTCGACGCGCTCGAGGCGGCGATGCACACGAGCCTGGAGGCGGGGGAGCCGCTGGCCGACCCTGGCGAGGAGTCGCTGCGCCGGCTCCGAGCGCTGGGACGCGCCTACATCAGGTTCGCGCTCGACGACCCCGGCCTGTTCCGCACGGCCTTCTGCCGGCCGAAGAAGCCGCTGCCCGACGCTGCCGAGCGGATGGCGTCGCACGGCCCCTACGCGCTGCTCAGCGCCGTGCTCGACGAACTGGTCGACCACGGTGTGCTCGACCCCGCCCGGCGTCCTGGTGCCGAGATCCCGGCCTGGGCCGCGGTGCACGGCCTGGCGACGCTGCTGCTCGACGGCCCGCTCGCGCTGCTCACTGCCGGGGAACGAGCCAGCGCCATCGAGCAGAGTTCCGAGTTCATGCTGCATGGCATCGCGGGGGCACGCGGCCCGGAATAGATTGATGTTGACAGCGTTTACTTGATAGGTCACGATAGCAATGTAAACAACGTCCACATTAGATCAAAGGAGGCTGACGAGATGATTGACCTCCACCTCATCAACACAGCACTGGCAATTCTGGGCATCGCCGCGGGTGCGGCGGTGCTGATCGCTGCCGTGGTCATCACGATCGCGGCGATGCGCACGCGCAGGCCAGCATCGCGCCCCGGCGACCTGGCGGCCCTGCCGGGCGGAACGACCGCGGACCGCAGGGAACCAGCGTTGCGCTAGATCTCAGCCGTCAGCGAGTCGGCCACGGCGTCCCCGCCGTGGGCCGGCTCGCATCGGTTTCCGCCTCGGAGCCGGTGCCGTCCTTGGCGGCACCGTTCTTGGCGGGACCGTCCTTCGCGGCACCGTTCTTGGCGGCCCCGTCCTTTGAGGCACTGTCCCTGGCTGGCCCGTCCTTGGCTGGCCCGTCCGTTACCGCACGGTCCCTTGCCGCACCGTCATTGGCCACGCTGTCCTTTGCCATACCGTCATTGGCGGGCCCGTCCTTCCCGCCCGCGTCCGGCGACGAGCTGCCGGCCCGCAGGATCGCGTCGGCGCGGGCGAGCAGTGCATCGATCGGGCTCGGCATCGGCTCGGGGCCCTGCCTGATCACCGGCTTCACCTTGGCCAGCTTCGGGGCCTTTACCCCCGCGGCCTTCGCGGCCTTCACACCGGGAACCCTTACCCGGGGAACCTTCACCCGGGGAACCTTCACCCGGGGAACCTTCACCCGGGGCAGCCTCGCCCTGGGAACCTCCACCCGGGCAAGCCGCACGCGGCGTGGCTTCACCCTGGGCGCCTGCCCGTTGGCCGCCATGGCCATGGGCGCCTTGACCATGGGCACCGGCACATCGGCCGGCTCCGCCTTGGCGGGCTGCTGCGGCGCCCGCGGCAGGCGCAGCCACAGGACAACCGCCGACGCGAGCAGGGCAAGGTAGACCACTGACCCGACCGCGACCCATAGGTTCCAGGTCAGCACCTGCCAGCCGTGCACAACCGCGATCTGCGTGACCTCCGGCGGCCGCACGAACCAGCCGAGAAATCCCCGCTTGGGAACATAGGCGCGCGGGCCGCTGTACCGCCACGGCCACGAGCCCATGATCCCGGCGACCAGGATGACGGCAAGCACGCAGCCGACTCGCGCGACCGGGCGCGCGGTCATGGCCAGGCCCGCCAGCAGCGCGAGTACCGGCACGATCCAGACCCAGTGGTGGTCCCAGCTGATCGGCGAGACGAGCACGCTGGTGATGCCGACCAACGTCCAGCCCTGTACCGGGCGGCCGGTCCTGCTCAGCATCGCGCCGCCGACCAGCCCGGCGGCCGCCACACCCAGCGCCAGCGGCAGCCACGTACCCTGCGCCAGGCCGACGCTGCCGTACAGCCGGGCGAGCGTGCCGAGCAGCGACTGGTTGACCAGCGAATGCACGCTGCCGGTCCGGCCCGGGCGCACGAAGTACCCGGTGAGCCAGTAGGAGGCCGAAGGACCTCGCAGGGTGAGGAAGCCGATCAGCACCGTCACGGCGAACGTGCCGGTGGCCATCGCCGCCTGGCGGAACTTGCCCGCGAGCAGCAGGTAAGGGATGAAGATCAACGGGACGAGCTTGATGCCGGCCGCGATCCCGATGCCGATGCCCTTCCAGCGCCGCGAGTCGGACCTGGTGAGATCCCAGACGACGAGCAGCATGAGCAGGGGCTCGATTTGCCCGAGGAACATGGCCTTCACGACCGGCTGGGTCCACAGCGCGAGCGCGGCGACCGCGACCGCGACCGCCAACCTGGCCGCTCCGCGCCTGCCGAGCGCGCCCAGCGTCAGCCAGGCGGTCAGCGGGATGGCGGCCAGGCTCGTGATCGTCATCAGCCAGCGGAGCACCGCCAGCGGAAGCAGCGACCCGCCAGCGAACACCACCGCAGCGAACGGCGTGTAGGTGAACTGAACCCCTGACTTCAGCTCCCAGGTGTACAGGATGGACGGAAGCTGCCGCGTGATCAGGCCGGCGTCGTTGTAGACGTTGAGGTCATACCAGGTCAGCATCGTATGCGGGTGGATGGCCTGGTCAGCGAGGTATGCTGCCAGGGAAAGGGCGAAGAACAGCCCGGCCAGAACCAGTCCGCCGCCGCAGATTAGCCGGCGCCACGGTGGCTGCCGTGGCGGGAATGGGCCTGGGGCATCGGTCGGATCCATCTCCGCCTGAGCCTGCACGCTCGGGGCCTCCTCATCCACGGCCGCAGCAGGTCGCGGCTTGACAACAACTCCGCAAATTACCCGCCCGGTCTCTTAGACGAACCAGGGCCGCGACTCGTGCCAACCGCCGGTGTTCTCGGCGCGGCAGGCCACCGGCATAGTGTGCCCGATGAGCCGCTTGCCGTGATGGGAACGTGCCCAGAAAGCCCTTGCCAGTAACTACGAAATGTAATTGCTAGGTGACTGAAATGATGCAGTCGCCGCGCGGCACCAGCTCGCCGATTACCGGCGCGCCGGGGATTTCTCCGGCGACCAGGAGGCCGCCCGACGTCTGGGCGTCAGCCAGGAGCAGCAGCACCTCATCGGAGAGCGCTCCGAAATCGGCGTGCGGCGCGACCCAGGCAAGGTTACGCCGGCTCCCGCCCGGCAGGTAGCCGGCCCGCTGGGCCGCCGCGACTCCCTCGATCAGCGGAACGGCCCGATGATCGATCACGGCGGTGACGCCGCTCGCCCTGGCGAGCTTGAAGGCGTGCCCGAGCAGCCCGAATCCCGTGACATCGGTGGCGCACCTGACGCCCGCGTCGAGCGCGGTCCGGCTCGCGGCGGCGTTCAGCGTGGTCATGACGTCGACCGCTGCCGCGCTGACCTCACCGGTCGCCTTGTGCATCGCGTTGAGTATCCCGGTGCCGATCGGCTTGGTCAGCGACAGCGGCAGGCCGGGGCGGCCAGCCTCGATCCGCAGCAGCCGGTCAGGGTCGGCCAGCCCGGTCACTGCCATGCCGTACTTGGGCTCCGGATCGTCAATGCTGTGCCCGCCGGCCACGTGGCAGCCGGCCTGCGTAGCGATCTCGAGACCGCCAGCGAGAACCTGAGCGGCCAGGTCCGCGCTGAGCACGTCCCGCGGCCAGCCGAGCAGGTTCAGCGCGACGAGCGGCTCGCCGCCGACGGCGTAGACGTCGGAGAGCGCATTCGCCGCGGCGATCCGCCCGAACGTCCTGGCGTCGTCGACCACCGGGGTGAAGAAGTCGGCGGTCGCCACCACGGCTCTGGTCGGGCTGATCCGCACGACGGCCGCGTCATCGCCGTGCTCGACTCCGATCAAGACGTCGTCAGGCCGACGCTCGGGGATCAGCCTGGCCACCGCCTCCTCGAGCTCGCCGGGCGGAATCTTGCATGCGCAGCCGCCGCCGCGAGCGTACTGAGTGAGTCTGACCACCTGTTTTCCAGCCACTGCAGATACTCTAGCCAGCCGCTGCCCCCTTGCGTCGTCGGCCGCCGCATGGTGGCATATCGCCCAGGCACCGGTGCGCAACGGAGGAAGGCACGTGACGACTTCAGTCATCGAACAGCGGGCAGAGATCGAGACGGCGATCGCGGACCTGACGCTCTGCGGGCTGCTACGGGCAACTGCCGCCGATCACGGCGACATGCCCGCTTACTCCGACCGCGAGGGCGACGGAGCCTGGGAGACCGTGACCTGGCAGCAGTTCCGCGACCAGGTGCTGCGGCTGGCCGCGGGACTGGTCAGGCTCGGGCTCAAGCCGGGAGACCGGGTCGCGCTGATGCTGGCGAACCGGATGGAGCACGTGCTCGCCGATCAGGCGGTGGTGCACGCCGGCGGGGTGCCGGTGACCTTCTACGCCACGCTGGCCGCCGACCAGATCAAGTACGTCGCCGCCGACTGTGACGTGCGGATGGCCGTGCTCGACGGACCGTCAGAGCTGGCCAGGTGGGAGCCGCTGCTCGCCGACCTGCCCGGGCTGACCACGGTGATCGTGCGCGACGCGGCCGCCGCCGGGTCGCACCTGAGCTGGGCCGCGTTCGAGGAGATCGCCGCGCAGGCCGGCGCCGCCGACGAGGCGGCCGAGGTCAGCCGCAGGGTGGCCGCGATCAAGCCGACCGACCCGGTGACCCTGCTGTACACCTCGGGCACGACCGGCAACCCGAAGGGCGTCATCATCACCCACGGCAGCGTGCTCTATGAGTGCAAGACCGCGGAGATGTCCGGCAGCACGACCAAGCACGTCAGGTGGGTCTCCTACCTGCCGCTTGCCCACATCGCCGAGCGGATGTTCACGCTCTACCTGGCCATCTACAGCGCCGGTCACTCCTACTTCTGCCACAGCACCACGGACCTGGTGAAGACGGTAGGCGCGGTGAAGCCGACAGCGTTTTTCGGCGTGCCGCGGGTCTGGGAGAAGATTCAGGCGGGCATTCAGGCGCTGCTCACGATGGAGCAGGACCCGGCCAAGCGGGCGGTCATCGCCCGCGCGATGGAAACCGGCCGCGAATTCGTCAGGAGCTGCGAGTTCGGCGGCACGACGCCGGACGATCTTGCCGCCAAGTTCGCGGCCGCCGACGCCGCCGTGCTGACGCCGATCAAGAGCTTGCTCGGCCTCGAGCAGGCGGTCAACGTGGTGAGCGCCGCGGCTCCGTTGCCGCCCGAGGTGGCCGCCTTTTTCGCCGGGCTCGGCATGAAGATCCTCGACGTGTACGGGATGACCGAGACGACCGGAGCGTTCACCACCAATACGCCGTCCGCGTTCCGGATTGGCACCGTCGGCCGGCCGGTGCCCGGCATCGAGGTGCGGATCGCCGACGACGGCGAGATCCTCGCCCGCGGCCCGCTCAACACCCCCGGCTACCTGAACCTGCCCGAGCAATCCAGCGTGCTCCTCGACGAGGACGGCTGGCTGCACACCGGGGACATCGGCACGATCGACGCGGACGGGTTCGTCTCGGTGGTCGACCGCAAGAAGGAGCTGATCATCACCTCGGGCGGGGAGAATATCTCGCCCGCCGCCGTCGAGAACGCGCTCGTCGCCAACCCGCTGGTCGGCCAGGCGCTGGCCTTCGGCGACCGGCGCAAGTTCGTCGTCGCGCTGCTCACGCTGGACGGCGAGGTCGCGCCTGCCTGGGCCAGGGCACGCGGCATCGAGGCTTCCTCGCTCGCCGAGCTAGCCGAGAACCCGGTCGTGCTGCAGGCGGTCGGCGAGGCGATTGCCGCCGCGAACGAGCACCTGGCCCGGGTGCAGCAGGTCAAGCGCTGGCGGCTGCTTCCGGTGGAGTGGACGGCAGAGAGCGAGGAGCTGACGCCGACCTTCAAGCTCAAGCGCCGGATCATCCACAACAAGTACGCCGACGTGATCGACTCCCTCTACGCCGAGCTCGACTGACTCCAGTAGGGTCTGGGACGGAGGCGTCTGGGCACCTGGTGGGCTCCCCGGTCTTCAAAACCGAGGTATGGCGCGCTGCGTCATAGGCGGGTTCGATTCCCGTCCGCCTCCGCCACCAGCGCAAACGCTGCTCCGGCCGGTGTTCCCGCGCTGGCTCTCGACGCCGCTCCATGTCCCGCTCAGCCCGATGTTGGCACATTGTTGGCACCGGCCGCCTTGCGTGGCACGAACACAGCGATGGCGACGGCTGCGGCCTCGGCCAGCTCCTAGGCCAGGACGGCGTAGACGTCCATCGTGAAGGCTGACGTCGAGTGCCCGAGGATCGCCGAACCCGGCCGGTGTCTTGCCACGCCGGCCCCATTCGAGCCGCTCGGCCAGCTGCGCTGTCCGCCATGTCTTCAGTGCGTCGCGGTGCTCTGGTCGAGGACGATGATCCGGCCGGTACACCGAGTAGAGCCGGTCGGTCCCGATCGAGTCGAGGAACGCGCCGCAGTGCGCCGCAGTCCAGACCATGACCGGCGACGGCCGTTGACCGGTTTGGCGCCAGCGCTCCACTCGTGGTTCGGTCCACAGCAGTGGCTTGGGCGGCGCCGCCACGCGCTTGATCCTGGTCTCCGACAGCGGCGCCACGAAGACCCAAGCATGCTTCGCCCGCCTCTTTCCGTGCCGGGACCCGGCAGGGAGGCGTTCGCCAGGATGCGACCTGCGGCGTAGCCGGTACGCCTGAGGTCGCGCGGGCGGCGCTGCAAGTGGGACCTTGCGGCCGGCGCGCGCGAGTTCACCGCTGCCTAGCGTGAGGCAGGCAGTTGCATTTACCGGTCAAACCATTCCTTGCTTGGAGCATCACATGATGAGCAATGTCCGCCGGTTCGCCAGGCGCGAGCGGGACACGACCGCCCGCCGCGGCCCAAAGCACCCTGGCTCACAGCACCGCCGCCTGCGCTGGGCCGCCGCGCACGTGTCCGCAGCGGCGCTGGCCGCCGCGGTGTTGATACCCGCCGCCGCCTCGGCGGAGGCCGCGAAGCCGACCGGGCCGCGGATCCCGGTGCTGGCTTGGCACTCGTGCGATGGTGGCTTCGAGTGCGCCACCGCGCGGGTGCCGCTGGACTACCGGCATCCCCGGGGCAACACAGTCAGCGTCGCGGTGATCAGGCACCTGGCCACTGACAAAGCGCACGCGCTGGGGTCACTGTTCGTCAACAGCGGCGGGCCATCGGAACAGATCGAGTCCTTCGTGGCCAGCTACCCGGCGATCCCCGCCCAGCTGCGAGCGAGCTACAACATCATGACGTTCGACCCACGCGGGTTCGGCTTCAGCACCGCGATCCGCTGTTTCTCCAGCATGGCAGCGGAGAACAAGTTCCTGAGCGCGCTGCCGCCCTTCCCGGTCGGCACCAAGCAGGACTCGGTCTGGGAGCAGACCTACGCCAAGTTCGATGCCCGGTGCGCCAAGCGCGGCGGCAGCCTGCTGGACCACGACAGCACCGCCGACGTCGCGCGCGACATGAACCTGCTGCGGCAGGCCGTGGGTGACCCGGTGCTCAACTACGTGGGGCTGTCCTACGGCACCGGGCTCGGCGCCGTCTACGCCAACCTGTTCCCCGGCAAGGTCGGGCACATGGTGCTGGACGGCAACCTCGACCCGGTGTCGTGGGTCAGCGGCGGGAAGCTTCCCAGCGGCATGCGCCGGGGCGCCGACCTGGCGACCGCGGCGACGATGCGGGCCTTCCTTGACCTGTGCGGCAAGTCGAGCACCGCCGCCTGCGCGTTCTCGGCCGGCAGCGCGGCGGCTACCACCGCCAAATGGCACACGCTGCTCGACCGCCTGCGCGCTCACCCGGTGAAGGTCGGTAGGCCGCCGCAGACGTTCACCTACGCCGACACGATCACCGACGTGCCGCTGGGCACCGTGAGCCAGTGGCGGGCCGGGGCCGGGCTGCTCCAGGAGCTGTGGATCGCGTCCGCGCCAGGCGGTTCCCACGCCGCCCCCCACGCGAACACCGTCCTGGCCGCCACGTCACGTGCCGGCTTGCACAGTGTCTACAGCGGCATCGAGCAGTCCTTCGGGGTGCTCTGCGCGGACTCCGCCGACCCGCACCAGGTCAGTGACTACGCGGCTGCGGCACGGCTGGGCCTGCACAGGGCCGGCGGGTTCGGCCTCTTCTGGGCGTGGAACGAGGAGGCCTGCGCACACTGGCCGCGCGGCGCCAGCCAGGACGGTTACACCGGCCCGTGGAACCGGCGCACCGCCAGCCCGATCCTGGTGATAGGCGTGACCCACGACCCGGCGACGCCGTACCAGGACTCGGTGAACATGTCCCGCGACCTGGCCCGCGCCCGGCTGCTGACCGTCGATGGTTACGGGCACACCGAGTTCGCGAACCCGAGCACGTGCGCCACGATCGACGAGATCCGCTACCTGACAACCGGTGTGCTGCCGGCTGCCGGGGCCGTCTGCCAGCAGAACGGCACGCCCTTCCCCACTCCGTCCAGCCGGAACCGCTGATGTGGTGCCTAGCCGGGCCTCGTGAAAGCGGGGCCGGGCTAGGCTGGCCCGACGCTCTCTTCGAGGGTCCGGAGGAAGTCCCGCACGGCGGACAGTTCCTCGTCGAGGCACTGAGATAGTTGCGATCGCACGCAAGGCAGCAGCACCGCTGCGCGCGTGCGGGAGGCGGCGATCATCGGCTTCCGGGTTCTGCGGGCCATCGGCGGCGCATTCGTCGCCGCCAACGCGGCGCGGTGATCGCCGACCTGTACCCGCCGAAGGAGCAGGGCCGCGCCTACGGCTTCAAGCGCGGCGGTTGGCCCCTCGGCGCTTTCTAGACGATGACCGGCTTCATGGCGATCGCCGCCATCTTGTCGTCGGTCCGCGGACGGGTAGGAGCCCGCCATGTCACGCTGTAATCATGCAGCCCTCGCCGCGCCCCGGGCCGCCGCCGCACTGCCCGCTGCCACCCGGCCGGCGGCCCTCAGATCACGGTCGGCCCTTGCCGCGCTGGCGGTCCTGACCCTGACGCAGGCCCTCCCGGTGCGGGCTGGCGCTGGCAGCGTGCGCGCACCAGTGCCGTACCGCGGGCTTCCGGCTAGCCTCCAACCTATGCTGACGCCACGGGCACCCACCCCTGCGCCCTTCGAGCACCGGCTCGTGCGCGGCGTCCTCGCCTGGCGCGACGCGTGCCTGGCCTGGCTGCGCCGATACCCGCTGCTGGGTGACGCGGCGGTGGTCGCGCTGCTGCTGTGGCAGTCGGGAGCCCACGTGAGCGGGATCCACGGCGGCCGCCATGTGCTGGCGCTGGCGCTGATCCCTGCCGTACTGCTGCCGCTGATGTGGCGCCGCCGGGCACCGTTCGCTGTCTTCGGAGTCATCGCGGCGCTGGCCCTCACCCAGCTATTCGTGAGCCCGGAACTCACCGACGACGCCGCCTTGCTCGTCGCGTTCTACACGATCGCCGCCTACCAGCCGACCCGGCGCGTCCTCGCCGCGGCCGTGATCCTCGAGGCCGGTGCGGTGCTGGCCGGCGCGCGGCAGGGCACGACCGCCGGTCACGCGTTCTGGATCTGGGCGGTGACGACCTTCCTCGTGGCGGCGACGGGGTTCGTCGGGGCCTACGTCCGCACCCGCCGAGCCTACCTAGCCTCGCTGGTGGACCGGGCGCAGCGGCTGGAGCGGGAGCAGGAGCGGGACGCGCAGCTCGCCGCGGCCGCCGAGCGCAGCAGGATCGCACGGGAGATGCACGACATCGTCGCCCACAACATCGCCGTGATGATCGCGCTCGCGGACGGTGCCGTGTACACCGCGACCGACAGGCCCGGCCAGGCGGTGTCCCTCATGGGCCAGGTCTCGGCCACCGGTCGGGCCGCGCTCGCCGAGATGCGCCGCCTCCTCGGCGTACTGCGCGACCCGCCGACGGGGGCGGTATCCCCAGGGGCGGTGTCCGCGGGTTCGGCACCTCCAGGCAGGGCTGCCGGGGCAGTGTCCGCGGACGGCGCCGGCTCGCCGCCGGGCCTTGACGACGTCGATGACCTGCTGACCGCCGTCAGCACGGCCGGGCTGCCCGCGAGCCTGACCGTGACCGGTGAGACGTTCCCGGTGCCAGCGGGCATGCAGCTCGCGCTCTACCGCATGACGCAGGAAGCTCTGACCAACACGCTCAAGTACGCCACCGGCGCCGCGTCGGTGCAGGTGCACCTCACCTACCTGCCTGGCTCGGTCGGCCTGGAGGTGACCGACGACGGGCGGCCACGGGCCGAGACGGCCGGGCTCGCCGGTCAGCCCGGCGGGCACGGCATCACCGGAATGCGAGAGCGGGCCACCGGGTTCGGCGGGGAGGTGTTTGCTGGGCCACGCCCCGGCGGCGGCTGGCGGGTGCACACCGTGTTGCACCTCGACCCGGAGCAGCCCGTCGCCTCCCCCGTGCCCCACAGGACGGTGCTAGCGGATAACTGGCTGGCCCGCGGCCGGGCGGCCGCCGGGACGGAGGGCGCGTGACCATCTCGATCGTGCTCGCCGATGACCAGCCCATGCTGCGGCTGGGGTTCCGCCTCGTGCTGGACGCGCAGCCGGACATGCAGGTGGTGGGCGAGACCGGCGACGGCGCGGCCGCGGTGAGCATGACGGCGGCCAAACGCCCCGACGTGGTGCTGATGGACGTCCGCATGCCGGGCATGGACGGCATCGAGGCCACTCGGCAGATCGTGGCCACCACGAGCACCACGCGTGTGCTCATCCTCACCACGTTCGACCTCGATGAGTACGCCTACGCCGGGCTGCGCGCGGGCGCGAGCGGCTTCTTGCTGAAGGACGTGCCGCCGCCCGACCTGCTGTCCGCGATCCGGGCGGTGGCCAGCGGGGACGCCGTGGTTTCCCCCAGCGTCACCCGCCGGCTCCTCGACGCGTTCCTGCCGCACCTGCCCGGCCCGGGGACCGAGTCGGGCGCCAGCCTGCCGCCCGAGGTCAGCTCGCTGACGGCCAGGGAGCGCGAGGTCATCGTCGAGGTCGTCGCGGGACTGTCCAACGCCGAGATCGCCGAGCGGCTGTTCCTGGCAGAGGCCACCGTGAAGACCCACGTCGGCCGGATACTCGGCAAACTCGGCCTTCGCGACCGCGTTCAGGCCGTGGTGTACGCCTACGAGCACGGTCTCGTCGCGCCGGGCCGCGCCCGCGGGCCCGAGCTGGAGGCGGGGCCAGGGACCGGGTCCTGAGGGCGCGGCCCGCCCTCCGTCAAGGTGTAGCTGAAGCTTGATCGGTTAGGTGCGCTGGCTCATTGGTTTGTTGAGGATTCCGACGAAGGTTGGGATTGGGGTTGAAGGGCTGGGCTCTGAGCCGCCCCGGCGTTTCCGGAGGCTTCGGGTCCTCCTGGTCACCGTGACGAAGAAGCCGATCAGGCCGACCACTGGGCGCGCAGCGTGGGACGAGCGCTGGTGCCGTAGGTGGGTTCGATTCCCGTCCGCCTCCGCTAAGGCCCCCACGCGAACAGCCCCGCGATGCCCGCCGTGTACACCCAGCCGTCCGCGAAGGCGGCCTGCGGGAAATCCACGCCCTTGTCCAGGTGCCGCAGGATCGCGCCCGTCGAGGCATTCACCAGGTAGGTGACGTTGGCCGCGGTGCCGTTGTCGTAGGTGCCGACCCCGATCACCCCGCCCGCGTTCACGGCCGGGCTGGTCAGGACCCCCTCCGGCAGCCCTGTCTGCCAGACGATCGCGCCGGTGGCCGGGGCCATCCGCTCGATCGAGCCCCGGTAGTGCTTGCCCCGGATGATGGTCCCTGGGCCCGCCATGTACAGCCACCGGCCGTCGAACGCCGCGGCCGACTGGCACTGGGCCAGCACCTTGCCGGTCGCGGAGGCGCCGATCCGGCGCTTCCAGAGCAGTTTCATGCTCGACCGCCGCAGCGCGTAGTACAGGCCGTTCTTGCTGCACGCGCCGACCAGCGACGTGGCGGCGCCCTTGATGCGGGTGTTGAACAGGGTCGGCGAGCCGCCGAAATCGCCGTCTGCGGCGATCTCGGACTTGGGCACCTTGAATCTGGCGAGGAACTTGAGCGACGGGCTGAGCTTAAGAATCGAGTCGGTGTCGTACCTGGCCGTCAGGCCCGGGCCGTTGCCCGTGGTCGCATAAACGTCGCCAGAGCCGTCGACCGCTACCGACGACCAGACCGAGCCGCCCACGGCGCCCTTAGCCACCGTGTAGAAGGCGGCGATCTTCTTGCCCGTGGTCTGCCGGAAGGCCGCGATCCCGCCGCGGACGAGCGGTATGTCGCAGTTCGACGAGATGCCGACGTAGATCTTCCCGTTCGCCACGGTCGGCGAGGACCACGAGAAATAGTCGTTGACCTTGGTCGACGGGACGGCGATGGGCGAGCGCCAGTTGCGCACGAGGGTGGCCTCGTCCAGCGCGTACAGGTAGCCGTCGGGGGCCGCGACATACACGGCATCCAGTCCCGTCGACGGATCGCGCGCCACCGTGACCGTCGACGCGAAACCGAACGCCGGGCAGGTGCGTTTGGGCTGGAAGCCGAGGAAGATCTTCTGCTGCAGCAGGCCGGTGACGGCGTCGATCTTGTAGAACCAGCCGGCGAACGAGCCGATGAAGACCGAGCCGTCCGCGACCACCGGGCTGGAAACGTAAGGGATGTTGAAGTGCCACTTCTGGGCCAGGCCCGGAGCGTTGGCCGGCGTGATGGCCGGGTCTTGGCTCGCCGAGTCGTGCGCGGGCCCGCCCAGGTACGCAGGCCAGTCGGCCGGCGTGACGGCAGCGGCCGGCGCGGCGGCCGCTGTAACGACGCAGCTCAGGGCCGCGAGCGGCACGGCTATTCGGCGGAACGTTCGGACCGCGTTCGACATGGCATGACCCCCCACGGGTTGCTGCATTGCGTGAATCGGCCGGGCGATGAGGCGAGCCGGGCTTGACCGGCATTATGCCGAAGAGAGTGCCGAAGGTGCCCGATAACCGGGACGAGTTGGTTCGCGGCGTTGTGGCCATGACCACCGCGAGCGGACGCCCGGTCACGGCGCCGGGGGAGCAGGGTCTTGCTGGGCAGGAAGCGACGGGTCGGGAGCCGGCGGGAACGGGCTCTGCGAGGCAGGGAACGGCGGTCCTGGCGGGAAGGGTTTCGGGGCCGGCGGGAACGGGCTCCACGAGCGCCCACCGTGCGTCAGCCCGAACGGGTCCTGCGACGGGTACTGCTGCTGCGCCGTCCCGAACGGATCGCTGGCCGGATACTGAGCGGGGTAATCCTGGGTCTGGCCAGCAAAGTACGGCGAGTGCGGGTAGCCCTGCGTGTCCTGGTCGGGGCCATAGAGGAGGGCGGGAGGGGCCGCCACCAGGCCGACCATGCCGTCGGGGTCGTCGGCCTGCCGGAATTGGTCCTGGTAGGCCGCGAGTGAGAACCGGCCGAGCGCGAGCGCGGCGAAGAACACGATCAGCGCTCCCGTCCCGCCAAAGAACGCCAGGCTGGTGAGCACGGTCCTCGACGTGCCTGTCCCAAGCGGCGAACCCGTGACGATCGACGCTGCCTGCCTGGCCGGGAGCAGCCTGACCAGCGCCGCCCCGGCGATGAACCAGCCGCCGGCGAGCGCGGCGACCACCGCGCAGAAGCCGCCGAAGCCCCGGCTGCGGGTCACCAGCACGATCAGGCCGGCCACCAGAACCACGGCGCCAGGCACCGCGGAAAGGTAGAGCCTGCCCTGGGTGTACGCCCACGCCGTGTCGGGCGTGAAGCCGAATCGCAGCGACGGCCCGGCGAATGGCGCCACACCGCCCCAGCCGCCAAGCAGCATCAGGGCCAGGCCGCACAGGCTTCCCCTGCTCCGCGGTGTCCGCACGTCATAGGCCATCGTCACGCTCACTTTCTCCGCGTCAGCTGATCAAGCCTGGCACATCGGGACGCATGATGGGCCCAAGATTCCCGGTCGCGCCACCGTGTCGCGGTAGCGGCGGCAGGCTGGCTGCAGCGGAACGGCGGTCCGGCAGGTATGGTCACGGTCGTGGAGGATGCGCGCAGGCTGGTGCCGCGCACCGATGCCGTGCTGGCCGACCCGCGGCTGGCGCAAGCGCAGGCAGCGGCTCGGCCGGTCGCTGGTGCGGGACGCGGTGCACCGCGCCCAGCAGCGAGCCAGGGACGGCGAGATCGGCCCCGACGAGGTCGACGTCCGAGGCCGTGAGCGGGCTGCCGCCGCTGGCGCGAGCCTCGCGCCCGTACTCAACGCTACGGGCGTGCTGCTGCACACAAACCTCGGCCGGGCGCCGCTGTCTGGTGCCGCGCGCGATGCGGCTGGCCGCGGCGGCCGGCTGCACAGATCTCGAGTTCGACCTGGCCAGCGGCAGCGCGAGGCAGACGCGGCGCGGCGATGCTCGCCGCGCTGGCGCGGGCGGTGCCCGACGCGGAGGCCGTGCACGTGGTGAACAACAACGCCGCCGCGCTGGTGCTGGCCGCGACGGCGCTGGCCGCCGGCCGCGAGATCGTCGTGAGCAGGGGCGAGCTGATCGAGATCGGCGACGGCTTCCGGCTGCCCGAACTGCTGGCCAGCACCGGCGCGACGATCCGCGAGGTCGGCAGCACGAATCGGACGTCGGTGGCCGACTACGCGGCCGCGCTCGGGCCGCGGACCGGCTTCGTGCTCAAGGTGCACCCGTCGAACTACCGGATCGATGGATTTACGGCAGAGCGCGGGGATCGCCGAACTGGCCGGGCTCGGCGTCCCGGTGGTCGGCGACATCGGATCCGGGCTGCTCACGCCGCACCCCGCGCTGCCCGACGAGCCGGACGCCGCGACCTGGCTGCGGGCCGGCGCGGCGCTGGTGACGGCCAGCGGCGACAAGCTGCTCGGCGGCCCGCAGGCCGGGCTGCTGCTCGGCCGCGCCGACCTGGTCAGGCGCTGGCCAGGCACCCGCTGGCCCGCGCGCTGCGGGTCGACAAGCTCACGGTGGCGGCGCTGGAGGCAACACTGGCAGGCCCTGCGGCTCCCGTGCTGCAGGCGCTCTGCCGCCGACCGGGTCGTCCTCACCGGCCGGGCGCAACGGCTGGCTGGCCGTGCTCGCCGCCGCGGGGATCGATGCGCGGCGGTGCCCAGCGAGGCCGCCGTGGGCGGCGGCGGCGCGCCGGGCGTCGTCGCTGGCCAGCGCGGCGGTCAGCTTGCCCGAGGCGCTGGCCGGGCCGCTGCGATCGAGCGAGCAGGTCGCGGCCGGGCACGCCGGCCGTTGCTGGCCGGGTCACCGACGGCAGGCTGCTGCTCGATCTGTACGCCATCGAACCCGCCGACGACGACATGCTCGCGGCCGCGGTGCTGGCGGCCGCGCAGCCACCCCGGCGGTCAGGCTGACCGGCGATGCACGTCATCGCGACCGCGGGCACGTGGACCATGGCAAGTCCGCGCTGCTGCGCGCGCTGACCGGGATGGAACCCGACCGCTGGGCCGAGGAAAAGCGCCGGGGCATGACGATCGACCTGGGCTATGCCTGGATGACGCTGCCATCGGGGGAGCGGCTGGCGTTCGTCGACGTCCCTGGGCACGCCAGGTTCGTGCCCAACATGCTCGCCGGGGTGGGCCCGGTACCTGCGGTGCTGTTCGTGGTGGCGGCCGACGGCGG
This sequence comes from uncultured Actinomycetota bacterium, assembly GCA_963720595.1. Classification (GTDB taxonomy): domain Bacteria; phylum Actinomycetota; class Actinomycetes; order Streptosporangiales; family Streptosporangiaceae; genus Chersky-822. Next base: position 541,428 of record CAVRFY010000005.1, read on the forward strand.
CTGGATGCCGCAGTCGGCTGAGCACCTGGCGGCGATCGACGCGCTGGGCATCACCCGCGGCCTGCTCGTGGTCACCAGGGCCGACCTGGCCGATCCCGCGCCGGCCATGGCGGAGGCGGCCGAGCAGCGATGCAAGCGGTCGAGCCTCGCGAGGGATACCTGCCGTCGCGGTCAGCGCGGTCACCGGCGCTGGCCTGCCCGAGCTGACCGGCGCGCTCGACGAACTCGCCAGCCACGCTGCCGACGGCCGATCCGCGAGCGCGCCGGTGCAGGATCTGGGTGGACCGGGCGTTCAGCATCACGGGCAGCGGAACCGTGGTGACCGGCACGCTGCCGGCAGGCACGGTCAGCCGCGGCGACGAACTTGCGGTCACGCCCGCGATGCGGCCGGTCAGGGTACGCGCGCTGCAGTCGCTGGGGGAGAACGCCGCCGAGCTGACCGGCGTAGCGAGGGCGGCGCTGAACCTGCGCGGCGTCGACCGGGCCGAGGTGCGGCGCGGGCATGGCGCTGATCCAGCCAGGCCGGTGGATGCTGGCCAGGCAGGTCGACGTCCGGGTCAGCGGCGGCGGACCACGCGAGGCCGGCAGCAGCCAGGCGACCTGCTCCCGGCGCAGATCACGGTGCACGTCGGCTCCGCGCGAACTCCGGCCAGGTCAGGATGCTCGGCCACGCGGCCAGCCAGGCTGACGCTGCGCGACCCGCTGCCGCTGCACGTGGCGCGACCGGGTGCTGCTGCGCGATCCAGGTTCTGCCGCGGGACCAGGCCGCAGATGGGTGACCTGCGCACGTGGCGGGCATTATCGGCGCGGTGGTGCTCGACCCGATCCGCCGCCGCTGACCCGCCGAGGCGCGGCCGCCGCCGCGGCCGCCGAGCTCGCGTCCTGGCCGGATCGACCCGCCGCCGCCGACCTGCTCAGGCGGCGCGGGCTGGCGGCCGCCGCCGACCTCGCCGCGATGGGCGTGACCGGGCTGCCGGAGCCGGTCGCGGCCGGCTGGCTCGCCGATCCGCGGACACTGGACGAGCCTGGCCGAGCGGCTGGCCTCGCTCGTCGCCGAGCACGCCGAGCGCGACCCGCTCGCCCCCGGCCTGCCGGTCGAGGCCGCGCGGGAGGCACTGCGGCTGCCCGACCGGCGGCTCGTGCTCGCGCTGGCGCAGGCGGCGCCGTCGGTCGACGCTCGCGGGCGGCTTGCTGACGGCCAGCGGTCAGCGCAGGCGGGCTGCCGCCGCGCGCTAGCCAGCGCCGTCGCCGCGCTCCTGGCAGATCTGCGAGCCAGGCCGTTCGACGCGCCCGACGCCGCCAGGCTGCGCGAACTCGGGCTGGACAAGCGCGATCTGGCCGCGGCGGCCAGGCACGGCGCGCTGCTGCGGATCAGCGACCAGATCGTGCTGGCGCCGGGCGCGGACGAGCGGGCCGCGCGAGATACTGGCCGGCCTCGAGCAGCCGTTCACGACGGCCGAGGCGAGGGCGGCGCTCGGCTCGACCAGGCGGACGGTGATCCCGCTGCTCGAGTACCTGGACCGGCAGCGGATCACCCAGCGGCTGCCCGACGACCGCAGGAGGCTGCGGCCCTAGTCCTGGCCGGTCCGGCGCGCGCGAACCGCTCGGCGCTCCAGGCCCTGGCCTCGGGCGGCGGCTTGTCCGCGGCGATCCACCTGGTGATCGCCATGCCGGTGGCCGGCGCGTTCAGGATGCCGGTCCTGAAGTGGCCGGAGGTCAGCCACGCGTTGCGCAGCCCTGGCACGCGGTCGATCACCGGGCGGCGGTCGGGATGCCGCGGCCGGAAGCAGCACCACTGATGCGAGACGCCGACGTCGCGGACGCCGGGCAGCGCCGCGCGCAGGCCGCCCATGATCGTGTCCACGACCTCCTCGCGGACCACCGGGCTCTCGTCGCCGTAGTCGAACGTGCCGCCCGCCAGCAGCCTGCCGTCCTCCAGCGGCGTCGCGACCGGCGCGACCGTGCACGGCAGGTGCACCTCCGTCGGCTCGGTCACGATCAGGTGGCCCTTGACCCGGTCGGACGGGATATCGACGTCGAGCCCGTCGAGGACCGGCGGCTGGCCGGTGGCGAAGACGACGGCGCCCGGGCTGATCTCGCCCGCCGAGGTCGTGACCGACTCGATCGGTCGCCGCGGATCGTGACCGCCGTGGCCGCCACGCCCGTGCCGACCGAGGGCAGGCCGCCGGCGAGGCCGACCAGCGCGCGCAGCGGGTTGACCCTGGCCTGGTGGCGGATCAGCGCGCCGCCCAGGTGCCAGGCCAGGCCGGGGACGAGCGCGGCGATCTTGCGCGGCGTCCAGCCACTCGACGTTCTCCGGCTGGTGCGCGGCGAGCCCGCCGGGATCGGGCGCCAGGCCGATCCAGTCGAGCTCGACCAGCCCAAGGCCGCCAGGCGTGACCTGGTCGAGGTAGCGCCAGCGCTCCAGGCTGGCCCGCTCCAGGTCGACGAAGGTCTCAGGATCGCTCCACTGGTGCGGCTCAGGGATCAGCAGCCCGGTCGCCCCGCCGGTGGCACCCGCGCCCAGCCGGCCGGCCTCGATCAGCTGGACCGAGCCCAGCCCGCGCGTCGTGCACGGCGGCGGCGATCGCGACGCCGAGTATCCCGCCGCCGATGACCAGCACATCGGGCCGCGGCTCGGCGATCGTGCCGGCGTCGCGGCCGAGCACGGCGCGCTGCTCGGCTGTCAGTTGATCGCGCCAGATCGCGCCTGTGACGGTCATGGTCCCATCCTGCGAGGATCCGGCCGCCGCCAGGGGAACGAATCGGCCGCGTCGTTGCTTGTTGCTAGGAAGCGGTCGTTTGCCTGGCACCAGCGCAGGCAAGCGACCTGCACGCAGGAGCGACGGATCGAGAAGTAGGCTAAGCCAGCGTGACAGCGACACCGCTGCGGGAGGAGGTAGGTCATGCTCGCCGATTCCTATGGCCGCGTGGCTACCGACCTGCGCGTTTCGCTGACAGACCGGTGCAACCTGCGCTGCAGCTACTGCATGCCGCCCGAGGGGCTCGACTGGCTGCCGAGAGCCGATCAGCTCACCGATGACGAGCTGATCAGGCTGCTCGGCATCGCCGTGCGAGCGGCTCGGCATCACCGAGATCCGGTTCACCGGCGGCGAGCCGATCCTGCGGCGCGGCCTGGCCGGCATCGTCGCCAGGACAGCCGCGCTCCGGCCGCGGCCCGAGATCTCGATGACCACCAACGGCATCGGCCTGGCCAGGCTCGCCGCCCCGCTGCACGAGGCCGGGCTCGACCGGGTCAACGTCTCGCTCGACACGCTCGACGCGGAGACTTTCGTCAAGCTCGCCAGGCGAGACCGGCTGGCCGACGTGCTCGCCGGGCTGGCCGCCGCGGCCGGCACCGGACTCGCGCCGGTCAAGGTCAACGCGGTGCTGATGCGCGGACGTCAACGATCACGAGGCCGTCGACCTGCTCCAGTTCTGCCTCGACCACGGCTACCAGATGCGATTCATCGAGCAGATGCCGCTCGACGCCCAGCACGGCTGGCGCCGGGAGAACATGGTGACGGCCGACGAGATCCTCGAGGCGCTGTCGGCGAAGTTCACGCTGACGCCCGACGATCCGCAGGCGCGCGGGCTCCGCGCCCGCCGAGACGTTCCTGGTCGACGGCGGCCCCGCACGGGTCGGCGTGATCGGCTCGGTCACCAGGCCGTTCTGCGGCTCGTGCGACCGGGTCAGGCTGACCGCCGACGGCCAGGTGCGGAACTGCCTGTTCGCCAGGGAAGAGAGCGACCTGCGGACGCCGCTGCGGGCCGGCGCCGACGACGACGAACTCGCCGACCGCTGGCGGCGCGCGGTGGCCAGCAAGCTGCCCGGTCACGGCATCAACGATCCCGGTTTCCTGCAGCCAGCCAGGCCGATGTCGGCCATCGGTGGCTGACCTGCCGACATGGCCGCCCGCGCTCGCCGACCGCTGCCGTTGTGCTCGCCGGCGGCCGCGCCGCGCGGCTCGGCGGAGCCGACAAGCCGGGCATCACGGTCGGCGGGCGGTCATGCTCGGCGACGCGTCGCCGCCGCGGCGGCCGGGGCGGGCGCCAGCCGGATCGTCATCGTCGGGCCCGCCAGGCCGGTCGGGATCCTGCCACAGGCATGGCGATCGAGTTCACGAGCGAGCAGCCGCCAGGCGCCGGGCCTGTGCCCGCGCTGCGGGCCGGTCTCGCCCGCGTGACCGAACCCTGGCTGCTGCTGCTCGCTGCCGACCTGCCGTTCCTGCGCGGCCTCACCTGCGCGAGCTGCTCGCCGCCGCTGCGTCAGGCCGCGGCCGGCGCGCTGCTCGTCGACGATGCACGGCCGGGAGCAGTGGCTCGTGAGCTGCTGGCGAGCCGACGACCTGCGGACGGCGCTCGCCGCGTACGGTGGAGCTCGCTGGGCGGGCTGCTCGGCCCGCTGCGTCCCGCCGAGGTCACGATCAGCCAGGAGCCCGGCCAGGCCGCCGCCGTGGCTGGACTGCGACACGCGCAGAGGACCTGGCCGCGGCGATGGCACACTCGCCGAGACGCGCCCGGAAGGAAGGCACCCGATGAGCACCTGGACAGGTGGATCGACGCGGCCTGCGCCGAACTCGGCATCGACCGGGCAAGCGTGGACGAGCGGGCTGATCCTCGACCTGGCCAGGGACGTCGCGCATCGGGTCGACAGGCCCGCCGCGCCGGTGACGGCGTTCCTGCTCGGCGTCGCCGTCGGCAGCGGCCAGCCGGTCGGCCAGGCCGCCGACCGCCTGAGCGCGCTGGCCGCGAGCTGGCAGGACGCTCCCTAACCGGAACTCCGGCTAGGGGCGCCGGGACCACCACCAACGGTTCACCGGGTGCGCGGATGTTCGCGCTGGAGCCCCACCAAGGGTTCACCGGGCGCGCCATAGCACCACCAAGGGTTCACCGGGCGCGCCGATATGCCCGCTGGAGCCCCACCAAGGGTTCACCGGGCGCGCGGATGTTCGCGCTGGAGCCCCACCAACGGTTCACCGGGTGCGCCGCGCCCACGCCCCGCCCTGACCGGGCTGATCGAGAAGACGGCCTTGCCAGGCGAGCGTTAACGATATATCTTTGAACTATCAAGAGCATTCAAACGGAGGTCTCGGACAAGACCTTGAACAAGGAGCAACAATGAACGAGCACGACTCAGACGAGCACGGCAACGAGTACTTCGGCGGCCACCGGCACCGCCACCATGGCGGCAACGGCGGATGCGGGCGCGGTTCGCCGGACCGCCCGGATTCGAGCAGGGACCAGAGGAAGCAGGCGTTCCGCGGCGGCCAGAACTTCCGCGTCTGAGCCCGACTTCGGCGGCGCGCCGGAGTTCGGCCCGCCCTTCCGCGGCATGCCAGGGCAGCACGGCGGGCCGCCGTTCGGCCCGTGGTCGCGCGGCTACGGCAGGCGCGGCGGCCGGGCAAAGCGCGGCGACGTCCGGGCGGCGGCGCTGGCGCTGCTGGCCGAGGAGCCGATGAACGGCTACCAGATCATCCAGCAGATCAGCGAGCGCAGCGGCGGCCTCTGGCGGCCGAGCCCAGGCTCGGTCTACCCGGCGCTGGCCCAGCTTGAGGACGAGGACCTGATCGTCCTGCAGGCGACGGCGCGGCGAGCGCCGTGCCTTCGCGCTGACCGAGGCCGGCCGCGAATACGTGGCCGAGCACGCCGAGGAGCTGAAGGCGCCGTGGTCGGCGATGTCCGGCGACGCGGCGAACGCCGCGGCCGACATGCGGTCGCTGGTCCGCCAGGTCCACGTGGCCGCGTTCGGCGTGCTGAGCGCGGGCACGGAGTCCCAGATGGCCCAGGCCCGCAAGGTCCTTGCGCAGACCGGCGGTCGCTGTACCGGATCCTCGCCGAGGACGAAGACGCAGGCGAGGCCGCGCCCGAGCGCCGGACTAGGCTCGGGAGCGGGGCCAAGGTGAGGAGACGATGGTGACCTGGAAACTGCCGCGAGCAACGGTCAGCCCGGCGCGGAGGCTGAGGCAGCTGACGGCGCTGGACGCGCCGGTCATCGAGGTCTCCGGGCTGACCAAGCGGTATGGCGAGGTCGAGGCCGTTCGCGGCATCGACCTCGCCGTGCGAGCCGGAGAGACCTTCGGATTCCTCGGCCCGAACGGCGCGGGAAAGACCACGACAATCAAGATCCTCTGCACGCTGGCCAACGCCACGTCGGGCACGGCCACGGTGGCCGGATTCGACACCGCCACGCAGCGGGACGCGGTCCGGCGCAACATCGGCCTGGTCTTTCAGGACACCACGTTCGACGGCTACCTGACCGCCGAGCAGAACCTGCGGTTCCACGCCGAGCTGTACGGCGTGCCCAAGGCCGCGGTACCGCCGCGGATGCGCCAGGTGCTCGACATGGTCGGGCCTGTGGGACCGCAAGGACAGCCTGGTCAGCACGTTCTCCGGCGGCATGCAGCGGCAGGCTGGAGATCGGCCGGGGACTGCTGCACGCGCCGCACGTGCTGTTCCTCGACGAGCCGACGGTCGGCCTCGACCCGCAGACCAGGTCCTCGATCTGGGCCTACATCAACGAACTCAAGGGCCGCGAGGACATCACGATCTTCCTGACCACCCACTACATGGACGAGGCCGAGCACTGCGACCGGATCGCGATCATCGACCACGGGCAAGATCGTCGCGATCGACACGCCGGAGGCGCTGAAGGCCAGCGTCGGCAAGGACCGGGTGCAGATCCACACCGCTGACGACCGCGGCCGCGATCGCCGCACTGGCCGCGCACGCTTCGGCATCGACGCCGCCATGCACGAGGGCGCGGTGACGTTCTCGGTGAGCATCGGGCGAGCAGTTCGTGCCCAGGCTGTTCACCGAGCTTGGCGTGCCGATCAGGTCGGTCAGCGTGTCCAGGCCATCGCTGGACGACGTCTTCATGTCCTACACCGGCAAGACCATCCGCGACGCCGAGGCGTCGGGCACCGATGCCGATGCGCCAGATGGCGGCGCGGCTTGCAGGGAAGGCGATGAGCATGGTGACCGATACAGTCACGCCGGCGACCGCAGTCGGCCGTCGTCGATTCGATCAGGGTGGCCGCGCCCGACCAGCGGACTCCGGCACGACCTGCGCGCCGTCAGCATCGTCTGGCGGCGCGAGCTGATCAGGTTCAGGACCGACCGGCTCCGGGCGGTGACCTCGCTGGTGCAGCCGGTGCTGTTCCTGTTCATCCTGGGCACCGGCCTGTCGCGCGCTGGCCAGGCGGCGGCCTGCCGCCGGACTGGACTTCAAGACCTTCATCTATCCCGGCGTGCTGGCGATGTCGGTGCTGTTCACCTCGATCTTCTCGGCCGGCTCGATCGTCTGGGACCGCGAGTTCGGTTTCCTGCGCGAGATCCTGGTCGCGCCGGTGAGCCGGGCATCGATCGTGATCGGCAAATGCCTGGGCGGCGCGACGATCGCCACGTTCCAGGGCATCATCTTCCTGGCGCTGGCCGGGTTCGCGCACGTGCCGTACAACCCGGTCCTGCTGCTCACGCTGGTCGGCGAGCTGCTGCTGCTGTCGTTCACGCTGACCGCGTTCGGCGTGATGATGGCGGCGAGGATCAAGCAGTTCCAGGCGTTCATGGCGCTGACCCAGATGCTGGTCATGCCGCTGTTCTTCCTGTCCGGCGCGCTGTACCCGCTCAACGGCCTGCCCGGCTGGCTGACCGTGCTGACCAGGATCGACCCGCTCACCTACGTGGTCGGCCCGATGCGGCACGCCGTATTCAGCCACCTGAGCATGCCAGTGGCGGCGCAGCATCTGCTGGCGCCCGGGGTCACCTGGGGCAGGCTGGCTGGTGCCGCAGTGGCTGTCGCTGGCGATCGTCGCGGCCATGGGCCTGGCGATGATGGCGATCGCGATCGCCCAGTTCCGCAAGACCGAGTAATCGCCGAAAGGACCGCGGATCCACGGGCAAACGAACCGAGCCGGTCAAAGAAAAGGGCGACGCCGGGTGGCTACGGGGGCAAACCACCCGGCGTCGCATTCATCGGCGCTCCGACGGGGGCCCGGAACGCCGGCAACGGTGCCCCAGCGGGGGACCAGAGCACCGGTAAGCATGTTACACCGAACCTCCCCCATGTGCGTCAAGACCGGATTAGAAGCGAATCTGCGGATGACGGGTAGCTAGTACCGCCTGGATCGCCGATTTGCGCCCGACATTGCTGCCTTGCGCCCCTTAAGGAAACCGCCGGTGCTGCCCGATCCGCCGGGCAGCCGGCACTTAGCCGGCGGCCAGCTGCTCGGGCGGCACGTACCGCTCGGGCCGCAAGGCGCCGCGCTGACGTACCGGCGGACTCGCTCAGGCAGCGGCTGGTAGGCCGGAGTCCCGACCGTCGGCCGCCTGGTGTTCGCGACGACGACAGCGAAATAGGGCAGCGCGATCGCGCCGACCGCGGGGATCACCGTCAGCCAGCCGGCGTGGTTCACGAACATGATTACGGTGACCACGAAGCACACGCACCCGGATGCCCATCATCACCAGGTAGCGCCGCTCCCGCTGGCCGATCTCGGCCGCGCGGGGCTGACTGGCCTCGGTGACCAGGTAGGTCTCGCTTCGGACGCGTCGGCTTCGCACCTTCTCACGGTAGGCCGCACACGGCCGGGAAGCTAATCGGGTACATGTAGGGCACGAGCACCGGCATCTGGGAGGAACCCATGACCGATCGCACCTACCGGGTGACCGAGATCGTCGGCACGTCACCGACGAGCATCGACGCCGCGATCCGCAACGGCCTGCAGCGGGCCGGCCAGACGCTGCGGCACCTTGACTGGTTCGAGGTGACCGAGATCCGCGGGCAGCTCGAGGGCGGCGCAGATCGCGCACATCCAGGTCGGGATGAAGGTCGGCTTCCAGGCTCGAAGACTCCTGAGCCGGCCGCGACCGGGTTCTGCGATACTGACTGCCGCGAAGGCCCTTGCACGGGAGGTAGCAGATGAGCCGGTCCGTCCTGGTCACCGGCGGCAACCGGGGGATCGGGCTGGCGATCGCCCGGCGGTTGTCGGCTGCCGGGGACGCGGTCACGGTCACGTCCCGGTCCGGCGAGGAGATCGAGGGCCTGACCGTCGCCCGGTGCGACGTGCGGGACGCGGCGTCGGTCGACGAGGCGTTCACCACTCGCCGAGGCCGCGCATGGCCCGGTCGAGGTCGTGGTGGCCAACGCCGGAATGGCCAGCGACCAGCTGCTCGCGCTGATGAGCGAGGAAGCCTTCACCTCGGTCGTCGACACCAACCTGACCGGCGCCTACCGGGTGGCCAAGCGGGCCGTTCGGCCGATGATGCGAATGCGCAGGGGCCGGATCATCTTCATCTCCTCGGTCGTCGGCTGCTCGGATCCGGCGGCCAGGCCAACTACGCGGCATCCAAGGCCGGGCTGGTCGGGATGGCCCGTTCCCTGGCCAGGGAACTGGGCAGCCGCAATATCACCGTCAACGTCGTCGCGCCTGGTTTCGCCGACACCGACATGACGGCCGAGCTGACGCCGGAGCGCAAGAAGGCGATCGTGGCCAGCGTGCCGCTCGGGCCGCACGGCGTCGCCGGACGAGGTGGCCGGGGTCGTGCAGTTCCTGGCTGGGCCCGACGCCGCCTACATCACCGGCGCGGTCATCCCGGTGGACGGCGGCCTTGGCATGGGCCACTAAACACACACAGGAAGGGCGGCCATGGGGCTTCTCGACGGCAAGCGGATTCTGATCACCGGGGTCCTGACCGACTCCTCGATCGCATTCCACGTCGCCAGGGTCGCGCAGGAGCAGGGCGCAACCGTGGTGCTGACCGGGTTCGGCCGGATGAGCCTGGTGGAGCGGATCGCGAAGCGGCTGCCCGACCCGCCGCCCGTGATCGAGCTCGACGTGACCAGTCCCGAGCAGCTCGAATCGCTGGCCGAGCGGGTCGGCGAGTATGTCAGCTCGCTCGACGGCGTGCTGCACGCGATCGGCAATGCCCCGCAGACGGCGCTCGGCGGCAACTTCCTCAGCACGCCCTGGCCGGACGTGTCGGCGGCGATGCACGTCTCGACGTACTCGCTCAAGGCCCTCGCGATGGCGACGCTGCCGCTGATGAAGGAGAACGGCGGGTCGCTGGTCGGGCTGGACTTCGACGCCAGCCGGGCTTGGCCCTCCTATGACTGGATGGGCGTGGCGAAGGCGGGCCTTGAGTCCTGTGCCCGCTATCTCGCCCGCTATCTCGGCGAGTACCAGATCAGGGTCAACCTGGTGGCCGCAGGGCCGCTGCGCTCGATGGCCAGCCAAATCGATCCCTGGCTTCGACCAGTTCGAGTCGATGTGGGAAGGCCGGGCCCCGCTCGGCTGGGACCTGACCAATCACGAGCCCGCCGCGCGCGCCTGTGTCGCACTGATGTCGGACTGGTTCCCGGCGACCACTGGCGAGATCGTGCACGTCGACGGCGGTGTGCACGCGATCGGCGGCTGACAAATTGGGGGAGCGGTACTCGCTGCCGCGCCGTTACTGCGCGTAGCCGACCGCGCCGGCTACGGCATCTTTCCCGAGGCCGCCGATCGTTATCGATAGCAATTTGTGACGATGTTGGCCTGGGTTCGCTACCTCGGACAGTTTACGCTTCGGCCAAGCTGCCGGCCTGGATCTTGCGCTGCAGGACAGCCGGCGCGGACCACAGGAAGGTGGTAGGCGCGCCCGTGACGCTCACCCCTGCTCTCGGCAGGCGTCGCAGGAGCCCTTCCCCACCGTGACCGCCCTGAGAGCAAGGGGATCTGATGAAAGTCGCCCATCCGGTTATGAAGATGGCGGTTTGTGCCGTCGTCGGCGCTACCGCTCTTGCCGCCTGCAGCAAGAGTTCGAACAACAACGCGAACGTCGCACCGACCATCAAGGGAGCCTTCGGCTCGGTGCCTGCCCAGACCGGCACGCCGCACGCCGGCACGATCACCATCGCCGAGCCACCTGGCGCCACCCCGACATGGATCATGCCGGTCACGCCGGGCGCCAACGGCTCGGTCTACACGGCATACTCGTTCCAGTACCAGATGTGGCGGCCGACGAACTTCTTCCCCAGCGGAGCCAGACCAGATGAGAACAAGGCGCATGAGCCTGGCCGGCGAGCCGGTGTGGAGCAACGGCAACAAGACCGTCACGGTCAGGTATAAGAACTGGAAGTGGTCTGACGGCCAGCCGGTTACCTCGAAGGACGCCGAGTTCTTCATCGACATGACGAGGGCCGCGGTCAAGGCATCAGCCCCGCGGACTACTCGCAGTACGTCAAGGGCGTCGGCATCCCCGACCAGGTCGTGAGCATGTCCACGCCGGACCCGCACACGCTCGTGATCAACCTGAACGCGTCGGTGAACCCGACCTGGTTCTTCGAGGACAACCTGGCCGGCGTCTCGCCGCTGCCGATGCACGCATGGGCTAAGGCATCGGCTAACGGCCCGATCCTTGACCCGAACGTCCCGGAGAACGCCACCGCGATCTACAAGTTCCTCGCCGCGCAGTCGAAGTCGGTCACCACCTACGCGACCAACCCGCTGTGGAAGGTCGTGGACGGCCCGTACACGCTGACGTCGTTCAACAACACGACCGGCGCGTTCACGATGTCGCCGAATCCGAAGTACAGCGGCCCGCATGCCTCGAAGCAGTCCAAGATCTCGGCCGTGCCGTTCACCTCGGACACCGCCGAGTTCAACGCCGTCAAGTCCGGCAGCATCGACCAGGGGTACGTCCCGTTCGCTAACCTGCCCCAGGTCAAGTCGATCGAGTCGAAGTACAACGTGTTCGGCTACCCGGGCTTCGGCTTCAACTACATCGACCTTCAACTTCAAGGACAAGACCGGCGACTTCAACAACATCATCAAGCAGCTCTACATCAGGCAGGCGTTCGCGCACCTGGAGAACCAGGAAGGCTTCATCAAGGCGTTCTTCTTTGGCGCGGGCGGTCCGGCTTACGGCCCGATCCCGGCCATTCCGCCGAACCCGTGGACCCCGGCCAGCGCCACCAAGGACCCGTACCCGTTCAGCATCGCAGCGGCCATCAACCTGCTGAAGTCACACGGCTGGATCGATCCACCCGAACGGCGCCGACGTGTGCACGAAGCCGGGCACGGGTGCTGGTCAGTGCGGCGCCGGCATCCCGGCCGGCACCAAGTTGGCGTGGAACATCATCGTCAACACCTCGCCGGCGACCCACGTCCAGCAGGTCACCGATCTGGTGTCCCAGGGCAAGAAGGCCGGCTTCGACCTCTCCATAAAGTCCGACAACTTCAACCACATGATCTCGACCTATTACGACGCTGCGGCGCCGCAGAACATCGACAAGTGGGCGATGGAGGAATTCGGCGGGTTCAGCATCTCCACTTACCCCACCACCAACGGCATCTTCAACACCAACGGCGTCTACAACATCGGTGAGTACTCTGACCCGAAGCGGACAAGCTGATCGCGGCATCGACCGGCGGCAGCGACCCGGCCGCGGTGAAGGCGGAGGCCGACTACCTCACCACGCAGGTGCCGAGCCTGTTCGAGCCACTGGCGGACAACATCCAGGTGTGGAAGAAGACCATCTCCGGCCCGCCGTTCTCGTTCGAGTCGCTCACCCAGTACCAGCTCCAGCCGGAGACTTGGTACTTCACGAAGTAACTCCTTCTTCCGGGCGCTGACCCGGATTGCTGGACACTCCCTGTTCTCCTGTGGTAGCAGGAGAACAGGGAGTGCCAGCGCGGTATGTCCGCGCAAGTGATTGTCCGCGCCGAAGGGCGAGAGAAAGGGCGATGCGTGACCGCCTACCTCATCCGCAGGCTCGCCACCTCGATCATCGTGGTGCTGGGCGTGTCGATCTTCATCTTTTTCCTGCTGCACACGATCTACCCGACACCGGCCCAGGACATCCTCGGGCCGAGGGCGACGCAGGTCGCGGTCCATTCCTGGAACAAGCAGCACGGATTCACCGGCCCTGGCTCGTGCAGTACCTGACCTACATGAACCACCTGATCCACGGCAAACTCGGCTACTCCTTCAAGGTGAACCAGAGCGTCGCCGCGCTGTTCGGCGAGCGCTGGGTGCGCAGCGCATACCTGTCCGGCATCTCGCTGCTGCTAGCCGTCCTGATCGCGATCCCGCTCGGCATCTACCAGGCTGTGCGGCGCAACACGGTCGGCGACAACGTCGTCACCTCACTGGCCTTCACCACCTACGCCATGCCGGTCTTCTTCCTCGCGCTGATCCTGATCCAGGTCTTCGCGCTCAGCTTCCCGATCTTCAGCTTCGAGGCCAGCCAGTCGCTGTCGATCTGGCGCGTCGTGCGGCGACTGGCACTCAATGACGCTGCCGATCGCAACGCTCACGTTGCTGTCCGTGGCCGGCTTTTCCCGGTACATGCGATCGACCTCGATCGACACGCTTGCTCAGGACTACATCAAGGCTGCCAGGGCCAAGGGCCTGCCCGAGCGGCTCGTGCTCTTCCGGCACCTGCTGCGCAACGCTTGCCTGCCGATGGTGACGCTGATCGGTCTGTCCATCCCGTTCCTGCTGTCCGGCAACCTGATCACCGAGTCCGTCTTCAACTACCAGGGCCTCGGCTATGTTGTTCTACACCAGCCTGTCCAACGTCGACTACTACGTGCTGCTGGCCTACACGCTGATCGGCGCGTTCCTGACCGTCGCCGGCAACTTCGTCGCCGACATCGCCCTGACCATCGCGGATCCGCGGATCAGGCTTTCCTGACGGCGCGCTAGAGGATCTGGAGACAGCAGTGGCCAACATCGCACCCTCGCTCAGCCCGCTGGACATCACCGCGCGCCGGAAGGCGGCGAGATCGGCGCCGTCCAGAGCGGCTGGCGGCTCGCGTTCCGCGAGTTCACGCGGAACAGGCTCGCCGTCATCGGCATCGGGATCCTGCTGTTCTACGTGGTGTTCTGCTTCGTCGGGCCCGTTGTTCTATCACGGCAACACCGTCAATCTCCGATCTCGTCCACACCGACCTGCCGCCGCAGGCAGCGGCTTCCCGCTCGGGACCGACGGATCAGGGCTTCGACGAGCTTGCCCTGCTGATGAAGGGCGGCCAGGCGGCGCTCGAGGTCGGGTTCGCCGCCGCGGTCATCGGCATCGTGATCGGCATGCTGTGGGGTGCGATCGCCGGGCTGGCCGGCGGCATCGTGGACTCGGCGATGATGCGCGTCGTCGACATCTTCCTGTCGATTCCGTTCCTGTTCATCGTGCTGATCGTGGCCGTCCGGTACGGCGCGTCCGTGCTCGGGCTCGCCGTCATCATCGGCGCGTTCACCTGGCTGGTGCCTGCCCGGCTGGTCAGGGGCGAGGTGCTCACGCTGCGGACCAGGGACTTCGTCGCGGCGGCCAGAACCGCTGGATCCGAGCCGGTGGCGCCTGATCAACAGGCACTTGATCCCCAATGCGCTCGGCGTCATCATCGTGAACGTCACCTTCAATGTCGCCGACGCCATCCTCGCGGTGGCGGCCCTCGGCTTCCTCGGCTTCGGGCTGCATTACCCGAACCAGGACTGGGGTGACATGCTCTGGCAAGGGCGTGACCTACATGCAGAGACGGCTACTGGTGGCTCGTTTTCCCGGTCGGCGCGTCCATCGTCCTTGTCGTGATGGCCTGCAACCTGATCGGTGACGCGCTCCGCGACTCACTGGACGTCAGGCTGCGCCGCCGGTAATCGTCGCCAACCCGCCCCCACTGAGCTGAGAGGTACCCCCGCGGATGCCCCCCGTCATCGAGATCAACGACCTGTCCACCCATATCCAGCTGACCAAGTCGGTCGTGCAGGCGGTCGGCAACGTAAGCCTGCGCATCGAGCCGGGCGAGACGCTCGGCCTGGTGGGCGAGTCAGGCTGCGGGAAGTCGATGACGGGGCTGTCGATCATGGGCCTGCTGCCGCCAGGCGGACAGCATCGTCGGCGGTTCGATCAAGCTCGAGCGACCGGGAGCTGGTCGGGCTGCCCGACGGCGAGTTGCGCAAGATCCGCGGCAACGAGATCGCAATGATCTTCCAGGATCCGCTGACCTCGCTCGACCCGACCAAGACGGTCGGCTACCAGGTGGCCGAGCCGTTCAGGCTGCACAGCGAACGGCACCAAGGCCGAGGCGATGGAGCGAGCCGCCGAGGTGCTCAGCCTCGTGGGGCTGCCGAAGCCGCAGGGAACGGCTCACCGACTACCCGCACCAGCTCTCTGGCGGCCTCAGGCAGCGCGTGATGATCGCGATGGCGCTGTACCTGCGAGCCCAAGCTGCTGATCGCCGACGAGCCCACGACGGCGCTGGACGTGACGATTCAGGCCCAGATACTCCAGCTGCTCGATGACCTGAAGACGCGGCTCGGGATGGCGATGCTGCTGATCACGCACGACATGGGCGTGATCGCGGGACACGCGGACCGGGTCAACGTCATGTACGCGGGCCGCATCGTGGAGACCGCGGAGACCGACAACCTGTTCTCCGGCATGCATCACCCGTACACCCAGGCGCTGCTCGCGTCGATACCGCGGCTGCACCAGGACGCCGGTCAGCGGCTGCTCAACATCCCCGGCCTGCCGCCCGACCTGGCGCAATCCGCCGGCCGGCTGCCGGTTCGCGCCCCGCTGCAGCAAGGCAACGGACAAGTGCAGGTCAGACGAGCCGCCGCTGACCGGCGAGACCGGCGAGCACCTGTTCGCCTGCTGGCATCCGGTGGACGGCCCGGCAATCCTAGCAGCAGCCAACGGCGAGACGAAGACCGCGGTCACGATGACAAAGCCGCGCACGGCGCCCGAGGCCCTGGTCAACGCTGACCAGGTACTCCGCGGCGAGCCGCTGCTCGAGCTGCGGAACCTGGTGAAGGAGTACCCGGTCACCTCGGGCGCCATCCTGCAGCGCAGGGCAGGGGCGGTGCACGCGGTCTCCGACGTGTCCTTCACCGTCAACGCAGGCGAGACCTTCGGGCTGGTCGGCGAGTCGGGCTGCGGCAAGACGACGATCGGCAAGCTGATCGTGGCGCTGGAGCGGCCGAACTCGGGAGCGTCTCGCTGGCCGGGCGCGACGTTTCCGGCGCTCACCGGGATCGAACTGAGGCGCAATACCGCAAGAACTTGCAGCTGATGTTCCAGGACCCGTACTCCTCGCTCGACCCGAGGATGCGGGTCGGCGCGATCATCAGGGAGCCGCTGGCCATCCAGAAGATCGGATCGAGGGAAGAACAGCAAGCAGCGCGTCTACGACCTGCTGGACGAGGTCGGGCTGCCGCGGAACGCGGTCGAGCGGTACCCGCACGAGTTCTCCGGCGGTCAGCGCCAGCGGATCGGCCTGGCGCGGGCGCTGACGCTGAACCCGCAGGTGATCGTCGCCGACGAGCCGGTCAGCGCGCTCGACGTGTCGATCAGGGCGCAGGTGCTCAACCTGATGAAGCGGCTGCAGGCCGACCACGACCTGACCTATGTCGTCATCTCGCACGACATGGCCGTCGTCAAGTACATGGCGTCCAGGATCGGCGTGATGTACCTGGGCAAGCTGGTCGAGATCGGCTCGGGTGACGACATCTACCAGCGCGCGGCGCATCCGTACACGGCTGGCCTGATCGCGACCATCCCGGTGCCCGAGCCGCGAGATCGCCCGCACCAGGCGCGGGGCAGGCATCGCCGGCGAGCTGCCGAGCCCGATCAACCCGCCGTCTGGCTGCCGGTTCCGCACCAGGTGTCCGCTGGCCCAGGAGATCTGCTCGGTGGAGGAACCGCTTGCTGCGATCCTTCGGGCCCGGCCACGCCGCAGCCTGCCATTTCCCGTTGCAGGGCCCGGAGGATCTGCCGATGCAGCCGATGCCCGGTCACGCATCGAAGCGTCGCTGCCGGCTAGCCGCACGCTGGAGCGACTGCCGCGGTAGCTGGCTTGTGCACCGGGCAAGGTGATCCGATACTTTCTGGTATGCAGCCGTCTAGTGACTGGCTCGCGGACGACAATGATGGTGTGCGTGCCTCCGATGCCGAACGCGACCATGCCATCGGTGAACTCAGGCACGGTTCGCCGAGGGTCGGCTGAGCCAGGAGACGTTCCTGTACCGGATGGATGCTGCGCTGTCAACGCCAAGGACCGGTCAGAGCTCTGCCGAGCTCTTCACCGACCTGCCACAGCTGCGAGTCGAAGGGGGTCCATCGGCGGCACCAGCAGCGCCGCAGGCGGCGAACGGCTGCGGGAACGGCTGACCTGTCCGGATGGCGCGTGACCGGGCGACCGGATCCGATGCACGCAAGCTGTGCGCGCAGCCCAGGCTCAGCTGGCCCGGCGCCAGCGGCCCGCTGCCGCCGCTGCCGCTGCCGCCGCAGCATGGCCGGCGGTTCACCATCGGCCGCGCGATGGCCTGCGACTTCACGCTCGCCGACCTGAGCGTGTCGCGCTGGCACGCCCGGCTGTACCCGAGGAGGACCAGTGGCTGCTGTCCGACCTCGGCTCGACGAACGGCACCAGGCTGAACGGCTGGCGGGTGACGACCGGGGTCCCGGTCAAGCCCGGTGACCAGGTGAGTTTCGGCTCGATCAGCTTCGTCATCACCGACCGGCCGTCGGCAACCACAGCGCGGGCTGAGGACTCCGCGCACAGGTCTGCGTGCCGACCTAAGGCGTTCGCCGTAGAGTCGGTGCGTGACTTTGGTCCTTGTGGTGCGGCATGGCCTGACCGCGGCGACCGGTACGGCGCTGTCGGGCCGGACGCCCGGCATACCGCTCGATGACCGAGGGCGCGGGCCCAGGCCGCGGCGATCGCCGAGCGGCTCGGCCAGGTGCAGGCTCGACGCGATCATCTCCAGCCCGCTCGAACGGTGCGCCGAGACGGCTGCGGCCATCGCCGGCAGGGCAGTCGGCTGCGCCAGGTCACGGTCGACGAGCGCCTGATCGAGGTCGGTTACGGCGACTGGACCGGCCAGTCGCTGCGCAAGCTGTCCCGCGAGCCGCTCTGGCGCGTCGTGCAGGCACATCCGAGCGCGGTCACGTTCCCGGGCCTGGCGGCGAGACGCTGCCCGATATCCAGCGCCGGGCCGTCACCGCGATCAGGGACTGGAATGCCAGGCTGGGACCGGAGGCGGTTTACCTGATCTGCTCGCATGCTGACGTGATCAAGGCCATCCTGGCCGATAGCCTTGGCCTGCATCTCGATTTGTACCAGCGGATCCAGATCGATCCGTGCTCATTGAGCGTCATCCGCTACACGCCGCTGCGTCCGTTCGTCGAACGGATGAATGACACGGCGGAAGCGTGACGGCACTCATCAGACGGACAAGACCGGCTGGAAGCGGCGGCAGCGGGTCACCGGCCCTGCGGCCAGGTGATGCGCCTGTGGGCGGCGGCGCGGGAGGATAGGGCACATGCCGGTGTATGCATATGACCCGCCCGATAGGTTCGTCGCGGGAACCGTCGGCCAGCCTGGTCAGCGCGCCTTCTATCTGCAGGCGACGGCCAGCGGCAGGGTCACCAGCGTGGCCCTGGAGAAGGGCCAGGTCAGCCAGCTCGCCGAGCGGCTTGACGAGCTGCTCGACGAGGTGCTGCGGCGCACCGCGGGGCTCGGTGTCGATCCCGGCGGTAGCGCCAGAGGCGCTGGCCGACGACGGCCCGCTCGACCAGCCGCTGATGGAGGACTTCAGGGTCGGCGCGATCGCGCTGGCCTGGGACGGAGATAGCGAGCGAGTCATCATCGAGGCACAGGAACTGAGCGACGAGCCGATCGAGCCGCTGGCCGAGGAACTGCCGGAGGACGGCCCAGCGATCCTGCGGGTGACGATTACCGCGGCGGCGGCGCGCGCGTTCGCCAAGCGCGCGCTCGCAGCTCGTCACGGCTGGCCGCCCGCCGTGCCCGCTGTGCGGCCTGCCGCTCGACGCGTCCGGTCACGTCTGCCCCCGCCAGAACGGACACCGGGTTGGCCGCGACTGAACCGGATCGAGCGGACAAACAGGCGAGTGCTCGGAACGGCGACCAGGACATCGAGCTGCTGACGGCGGGCGCAGCTCGAAGTCGCCGGCCGGCTCGCCGAGGCGTCCAACGCCACGCTTGTACTGCACCATCACGACACGAGCGGCCGCGAGGCAGCCTGCGTGTACAAGCCGGTCGCGGGCGAACGGCCGCTCTGGGACTTCCCGCACGGCACGCTGGCCGGCCGCGAGCTCGCCGCCTACGCGGTCTCCCGCGCCCGGGCTGGGACATCGTGCCGCCGACCGTCTACAGGGACGGCCCGTTCGGCCCGGCATGTGCCAGCTCTGGATCGACTCCGACCCCGCCGTGGACCTGATCGCGCTCGCCAGGAACAGCAGTCAGAAGGGCTGCGGGCGATGGCGGTCTTCGATGCGGTGATCAACAACGCCGACCGTAAGATCGGCCACCTGCTGCCCGCGCCAGGGGGCCATCTGTACGGCTGCGACCACGGGGTCTGCTTCGCCGAGGAGTACAAGCTGCGCACCGTGCTCTGGCAGTGGCGCGGCGACCGGCTGCCCGTCGACGCCGTGCGGACGCTCGAGCGCTCGCCGCGCTGAAGGACGGCGAGCTGAGCTCGACCCTGCGGCGAATGGCTGACCGAGCGAGGAGATCCTGGCGACAAGGATCAGGATCGAGATGCTGCTGCGGCACGGAGGTCCACCCGTACCCGCCCGAGGACTGGCCGGCAGTACCCTGGCCGCCCATTTAAGCCGGCCTACCGGCGCTGCCGCCGATTGCTTCCGCGCCGCCATGCTCGCCGCGGCGGCGCAGGTAGCGCTCGAACTCGCTGGCGATCGCGTCACCGCTGGCCTCTGGCAGGTCGGTGGCGTCCTTGGCTTCCTCGAGCGCGCTGCACGTACTCGGCGACCTCGGCGTCCTGCTCGGCAAGTTCGTCCACGCCGCGCTCCCAGGCCCTGGCCTCGTCTGGCAGGTCGCCGAGCGGCATCGGCGCGTCGAGAATGTCCTCGACGCCACGCAGCAGCGAGAGCGTGGCCTTCGGGCTCGGCGGCTGCGCGACGTAATGCGGCACGGCCGCCCAGAGCGAGACGGCGGGGATCCCGCTGGCCGTGCAGGCGTCCTGCAGCACGCCGACGATGCCGGTCGGGCCCTGGTAGTCGACGGGCTCGATCTGCAGCGTCGACGCAAGCTTGTCATCGGAGGCCGCGACCGTCACCGGCACGGGCCTGGTGTGCGGTGAATCGGCGAGCAGCGCGCCAACCAGGATCACGAGCTCGGCGCCGAGCTCGGTGAAACCGTCCACCAGCTCGCGGCAGAAGCCGCGCCAGCGCATGTTCGGCTCGATGCCGTGGACCAGGATGAGGTCCCTTTCCATCCCGGCCGGCCTACGATGCGCCAGCCTGGTGGTTGGCCAGGAGAGCTTGCGGGTCTGGCCGTCGGTGACCTCGAGTACCGGCCTGGTCACCTGGAAGTCGTAGTAGTCCTCTGGATCGATCTCGCCGATCGTCTTGGCGTCCCAGACCGCGCTGAGATGGGACACTGCGGCACTGGCGGCCTCTCCCGCATCATTCCAGCCCTCGAAGGCCGCGATGACCGCTGGCGAGGTCAGTTCTGAGATGCCGTCGAACTTGATCTGAAGCCACCTCCACGACTGACGCATCGTGGCCGCGGGCCCGCTTCGTTACCTGACAGTGTTCGCTGTCCGGGCCAAGCCTACGTGCACCCAGGGGACGTTCGGCGGGTCGTCCCCCCGCGGACCGGCGCTCTGGGGTCGTCCCCCGCTAGCACCGCGGGGCCCTAAGATGGGGCCATCATGTCGCGCACCGCCGATCCGCAGCACCGCCGCTGCGTACAGCCCTGGCCGAGCGAGTATCATCGCCGACGGCGCGATGGGCTCGATGCTCCAGGGCAGCGCCGGCCACGCTCGACGACTTCGCCGGCCACGAAGGCTGCAACGAGATACTCAACGTGACCAGGCCGGACATCGTCCGCTCGGTGCACGAAGGCTACCTGGACGCCGGCGTCGACGCGATCTCGACCAACACCTTCGGCGCTAACCTCGGCAATCTGGGCGAGTACGGGATCTCCGAGCGGATATACGAGCTGTCCATGGCCGGAGCCGCGCTCGCCCGCCAGGCGGCCGACGAGGCGGCGGCCGACGGACGGCCACGCTGGGTGCTCGGCTCGATCGGCCCTGGCACCAAGCTGCCGACGCTCGGCCACGTTGCCTTCGCAGAACTTCGCGACGCGTATCAGCTCAATGCGGCCGGGCTGCTGGACGGCGGCGTCGACGCGCTGATCATCGAGACCTGCCAGGATCTGCTCCAGGCCAAGGCGGCGATCATCGGCGCCAAGCGGGCCATCGCGGAGTCGCAGGATCTGGGCACCGGCGACGTCGTCCTGATCGCCCAGGTCACGATCGAGACGACCGGCGCGATGCTGCTCGGCAGCGAGATCGGCGCGGCACTGACCGCGCTCGAGCCGCTCGGGATCGACCTGATCGGGCTGAACTGCGCGACCGGACCGGCCGAGATGAGCGAGCACCTGCGCTATCTCGCCGCGCACTCGAGGGTCCCGCTGTCCTGCATGCCGAACGCCGGCCTGCCCGAGCTCACCGCGAACGGCGCCTACTACCCGGTCACCCCTGACTGAGCTGGCCGGCGCGCACGAGACGTTTCGTCCGCGAGTTCGGGCTCGCCCTCGTCGGCGGCTGCTGCGGCACCACGCCCGAGCACCTGGCCGACGTGTCGCGACGACCTGGCCGGCAGGCCGCGCGCCAGAGCGCAGGCCGCGGCCGGAGCCCGGCGTGCCTCGCTTTACCAGCACGTGCCGTTCCGGCAGGACACCGCGTTCCTGGCGATCGGCGAGCGCACCAACGCGAACGGATCAAAGGCGTTCCGCGATGCGATGATCCACGGCCGCCTCGACGACTGCGTGGAGATCGCCACGGGCGCAGACCAGAGACGGCGCGCACCTGCTCGACCTGTGCGTGGACTACGTCGGCAGGGACGGCGTCGCCGACATGGCCGAGATCGCCAGCAGGCTGGCCACCGCGGCCACGCTGCCGCTGGTTCTCGACTCGACCGAGCCCGAGGTGATCAGGGCCGGGCTCGAGCGGCTCG
The DNA here is from genome assembly GCA_963720595.1 of uncultured Actinomycetota bacterium. Classification (GTDB taxonomy): domain Bacteria; phylum Actinomycetota; class Actinomycetes; order Streptosporangiales; family Streptosporangiaceae; genus Chersky-822. The sequence goes on from CAVRFY010000005.1 coordinate 563,413, forward strand.
GCGGCCGGGCCGTGGTCAACTCGGTCAACTACGAGGACGGCGACGGGCCAGACTCGCGGATCGCCAAGGTCATGCCGATCATCCGCGAGCACGGCGCGGCGGTGGTCGCGCTCACGATCGACGAGCAGGGCCAGGCCAGGACCGCGGAGTGGAAGGTCGGCGGTGGCCAGCCGGCTGATCGACGACCTGACCGGCAACTGGGGCATGCGCCACGTGCGACATCATCGTGGACTGCCTGACCTTCCCGATCGCCACCGGCCAGGAGGAGACCAGGCGGGACGCGATCGAGACGATCGAGGCGATCCGGGAGGTCAAGCGGCGCTACCCGGACGTGCAGACCACGCTCGGCGTGTCGAACGTCTCGTTCGGCCTCAATCCGGCGGCGCGGGCGGTGCTGAACTCGGTCTTCCTGAACGAGTGCGTCAAGGCGGGGCTGGACTCGGCGATCGTGCACGCCGCCAGGATCATGCCGATCGCGCGGATCCCCGCCGACCAGCTGCAGGTCGCGCTCGACCTGGTCTACGACCGGCGCAAGGACGGCTACGACCCGCTGGCCAGGCTGCTCGAGCTGTTCGAGGGCGTGGACACCGCCTCGCTCAAGGCCAGCCGCGCCGCCGAGTTGCACGGGCTGCCGCTGTGGGAGCGGCTCAAGCGGCGGATCATCGACGGCGAGCGGGTCGGGCTCGAGGCGGACCTGGACGAGGCGCTCGGCCAGCGGCCGGCGCTGGAGATCGTCAACGACGTGCTGCTCGACGGCATGAAGACGGTCGGCGACCTGTTCGGCTCCGGGCAGATGCAGCTGCCCTTCGTGCTCACCTCCGCCGAGGTGATGAAGGCGGCCGTCGGCTACCTCGAGCCGCACATGGAGCGGTCGGGCGAGGCGGGCAAGGGCAAGATCGTCCTGGCGACCGTCAAGGGCGACGTGCACGACATCGGCAAGAATCTGGTCGACATCATCGTCTCCAATAACGGATACGACGTCGTCAATCTCGGCATCAAGCAGCCGATCTCGGCGATCGTGCAGGCCGCGACCGACCACGACGCCGACGTCATCGGCATGTCGGGCCTGCTGGTCAAGTCGACCGTCGTGATGCGGGACAACCTGGCCGAGCTCAACTCGCGCGGCCTGGCCGAGCGGTGGCCGGTGCTGCTCGGCGGTGCCGCGCTGACCAGGTCCTACGTCGAGCAGGACCTGGCCAGCCTGTTCGACGGGCGAGGTCAGGTACGCGCGGGACGCGTTCGAGGGCCTGCGGCTGATGGACGCGATGATGGCGGTCAAGCGCGGCGTGCCTGGCGCGGCGCTGCCCGCGCTGCGCGAGCGCCGGGTCCGCATCACCGCAGATCAGCCGCCGACGCGGCACCCGCGGGCCGACCAGCCGGACGATGCCGCGGCACCCGCGGTCCGTTCCGACGTCAGCGAAGACGAAGCCGTGCCGCACGCCGCCGTTCTACGGCACGCAGGGTGGTCAAGGGCATCCCGCTGGCCGACTACGCGAGCTACCTCGACGAGCGCGCGCTGTTCCTCGGCCAGTGGGGCCTCAAGCCGACCAGGGGCGGCACGGGCCCTCGCACGACGGAGCTGGCCGAGACCGAGGGCAGGCCACGGCTGCGGATGTGGCTGGAGCGCGCGCAGACCGAGGGCCTGCTCCAGGCCGCGGTCGTGCACGGGTACTTCCCGTGCGTCAGCGAGGGCGACGACCTGGTCGTGCTCGACGACGACGGGCGCGGAGCGCGAGCGGTTCACCTTCCCGCGGCAGCGCAGGGACCGCAGGCTCTGCCTGGCCGACTTCTTCAGGCCGCGCTCGTCAGGCGAGACCGACGTGGTGGCGTTCCAGCTGGTCACGATCGGGCCGCGGATCAGCGAGGCGACCGGCGAGCTGTTCGCCAAGCACGCGTACCGCGATTACCTGGAGCTGCACGGGCTGTCCGTGCAGCTCGCCGAGGCGCTGGCCGAGTACTGGCACGCCAGGACCAGGGCAGCGCTCGGCATCAGCGGCGCCGACCCCGACGACCTCGACGGCATCCTGCGGGTCGGCTACCAGGGCTGCCGGTACTCGTTCGGCTACCCGGCCTGCCCTGACCTGGAGGACCGGGCCAAGGTGATGCGGCTGCTCGAGCCGGAGCGGATCGGGGTCACGCTGTCCGAGGAGTTCCAGCTCGCGCCCGAGCAGTCCACCGACGCGCTGATCGTGCATCACCGCGAGGCGAAATACTTCAGCACCTGATGCGGCGGCCGAGGCCAGCTCCAGGCCGTCCTGTTCGACATGGACGGGCTGCTCGTGGACACCGAGCCGCTCTGGTTCGAGGTCGAGCAATCGGTCATGGCCAGGCTCGGCGGCGAGTGGACCGCGCAGGACCAGCAGGCGCTGGTCGGCGGCTCGCTGCACACGCAGCGTCGGCTACCTGCTCGGCCGGGCCGACGCCAGGCCCGCCAGCCATGACGAGGTGGCCGACTGGCTGGTCGGCGGAATGGCCAGGCCTGCTCGCCGAGCGCGAGGTCGCGCTGATGCCCGGCGCGCTCGACCTGCTCGCCGAGGTGCGGCGCCGCCGGGATCCCGCACGGCGCTGGTCACCTCTTCCGAAGCGGGTGATCATGGAGGCGGTGCTGGCCAGCCTGGCCAGGCACGGCATCACGTTCGAGCGCGACCGTGTGCGGAGCCGACGTCGCGCGACCCCAAGCCGCACCCCGAGCCCTACCTGCGGCCGCCGCGCTGATCGGCGCCGACCCGCGAGTTCTGCGTGGCGCTCGAAGACTCGCCGAACGGGTCGCCGCGGCGCTGGCGGCCGGCTGCGTCACGATCGCGGTGCCCGGCGTCGCGCCGGTCGCGGCCACGGCCAGGCCTGGCCATCGTCGCCTCGCTGGCCGACCTGAACCTGGCCCGCATGCGCGCTATGGTCGTCCCGCCGGCCGTCGGCGCCCCGTCCTCGTTACGCGTTCTCCTTGGCGAATGCCCGGCCGGCGAGCCATAGGCAGAGCGCCGCCAGGGCGATGGAGACCGCGATGCCCTCGGCGACCACCGAGTTGAAGTAGTGCCCGGCGAACACGTCCCGCATCGCGTTGATGATGTAGCCGAACGGCGTCGCCCGCGCGGCGTCGCGCAGCCATAGCGGGCCGAGGGTCATCGGCAGCATGATCCCGGACAGCAGCATCAGCGGAACCATGATCATGTTCAGCAGCGGCGCCAGCGCGTCCTCGCTTTTCAGCATCAGGCCGACCGCATAGGACACGGCTGCCAGGCTTACCGCCACGATGGCGACGAAGCACAGTCCGATAAGCACGCCGACGACCGGCGCACGCAGGCCGAAAGCGAGCCCGGCGAGCACGAGCACGATCGCCTGGACCGTGAGCGTGAGCACGTCTCTGAGCACCCGCCCGGCCAGCAGCGCCATCCGGCTGACCGGCGTGACCCTGAATCGCTCGATGACGCCAGCTCGCCAGTCGGCGATGATCGAGAACCCCACGAACGCCGCGCCGAACAGGCCGAGCTGGATCAGCAGGCCGGGTACGAAGAAGCTGTAGGGGTTGCTCGCCGGGACGCCGAGCGCTCCACCGCTTGCGATCCTGGCCAGCAGCGGCCCGAAGAAGGCCAGGTACAAGATGGGCTGGACCAGCCCGATGATGACCCAGGCGGGGTTGCGAACCGACAGCTTCAGCTGGCGCCGGAAGATCAGCATGGTGTCGCTGAAGAAGGCGAGCGGGCCCGCGCCGTACCGCTCGTCGAGCGCGGGCGGGGTTGGCGCGGCGTGGCGGTGGTGGCGGTCACTGCTGAGGGCTCCCTCGGCTCGGTCGTCGGCAAGGTGCTCATGCGGGCTCCGCCAGTGGCTCGCCATCCAGCGGGCCGTCCTGCGCCTGGCGCGAGTCATCGCGCAGCGAGCGCCCGGTCAGGGTGAGGAATACGTCGTCCAGCGTCGGCCGTGCGAGCTGGATCGATTCCATCGTGATCCCTTCGGCGTCCAGCGCACGCAGCATGCCGGGCAGAGCCTCCTCGCCGTGTTCCACCGTCATCCTCATCGCACGCCCGTCCGCGGCGATCTCCCGCACGCCAGGGTGGCCGCTCAGGATCAGCTGGGCCCGGCCCGGGTCGGCGCTCACGCTCAGCGTGACCACGTCGCCGGAGATCTGCCTTTTCAGCTCGTCGGGCACACCTTCGGCGATGATCTTGCCGTTGTCGATCACGAGCACGCGGTCGCAGAGTGCGTCCGCCTCCTCCAGGTAGTGCGTGGTGAGGAAGACCGTCGTGCCGAGGCGCTCGCGCAAGCCTCGGATGTGATCCCACAGGTTGCTGCGGCTCTGCGGGTCAAGGCCGGTGGTCGGCTCGTCGAGGAACACGACCAGCGGGGAGTGGACGAGCCCGAGGGCGATGTCCAGTCGGCGGCGCTGACCGCCGGAAAGCGTCTTGCACAGCCGGTTCTCCAGGCCCACGAGCTCAAGCTGGCTGGCCAGCAGCGCGGAGCGCTCGGCGGCCTGTTCCGCGGACAGCCGGTAGACCCGGCCCTGGATCGCCAGTTCTTCGCTGACCAGGCAGTTCGGATCCGTTCCTCCGGCCGTCGCGCCGATCGCCTGCGGGACGTAGCCGATCCGCCTGCGCACGCCGATCGGATCGCGCAGCAGGTCGCATCCGGCGACGCTGGCGGTGCCGGCGGTCGGCCGCAGCAGCGTCGTCAGCATCCGCAAGGTGGTCGTCTTGCCCGCGCCGTTCGGGCCGAGGAAGCCGACGATCTCGCCTGCCTTGACGGTCAGGTCGACGCCGCGTACCGCCTCGACCGACCCCTTGCGGCTCCTGAACGTGCGGGCCAGGCCCTGAGCCTCGATGATCACTGTCTTCCCCTGCCGGTCAGGAGCTCATAGTCCTTGTCGCGTGCGATCCCCTCGGAACCTGCGCTGACTTCGCCTGGCCCGGTCTGGCTGTCAGATCCCGGTCGGCCGTCCGTTGCCGGCAGCGGCGGCGGCGTGCCGCCGAACGCCGGGCAGAGCGACTGATGTGCGCACCAGTTGCAGAGCTTGCTGGGCCGCGGCCGCCAGTCGCCGGCCTGCCGCGCCCGTTCGATGGCCCGCCACAGCGCCTCGATCTTGCGCTCGGTCGCCAGCAGATCAGCCTCGTCGGGCTCGTACCTGACGATCTCGCCGTTGCCCAGGTACATGAGCTGCAGCAGCCGGGGCACGGCGCCGCTGCGTGCGCCACAGCACGAGCGCGTAGAACCGCATCTGGAACAGCGCGCGTGGCCTCGAAGTCAGCCCGCGGCGCGGTCCCGGTCTTGTAGTCCACGATCCTGATCTCGCCGTCTGGCGAGACATCGAGCCTGTCGATGTAGCCGCGCAGCCGCAGGCCGGAAGAGATCACGGCCTCCACGTAGCAGTTCCCGGTGCGCGGGCTCCAGCCTGGTCGGATCCTCCAGGGTGAAGTACCGGTCGATCATCGTCCGCGCCTGCGCGAGCCAGGACGCCCCGCTCGGCCTCGTCAGCGAACAGCCCCGCCAGGTCGGGCTCGGCGGACACGATGCGCTCCCACTCCGGCTCGATCAGCGGTCGGCCGACTCCGGGCCCGGCTCGCCGCTGGCTCGTCGAACAGCCGCTCGAGCACCGCGTGCACGAGCGTCCCGCGCGCCATTGCCTGGCTCGGCGCCTCGGGCAGCCGGTCGATGACGCGGAACCGGTACAGCAGCGGGCAGGTCAGGAAATCGGCGGCGCGCGACGGCGACAGCGACCAGCGCCTGGCGCTGCTCCGCCGGTTCCGGGCCCTGCTCCGGAACGACCAGGGTCCGCGACGGCCGATGCGGCCGCCGGCTCGGTGCCGCGCCGTGTCCTCGGACTGATCTGGTCCACACTTGGCAGGGTAGGGCAGAGCTCCAATTCGCCGACAGCGGGCCCGCGATTGCCCGGGCGCAGCGCGGACCGAGCATCCGCGCGCCAGACCACGTAGCATCGTGTCGTGGCAACCAGCACGCCGGACCGCGATACCGCCGCTGCGGGGCAACAGCCACCAGACCGCCCGCCCAGGCGCGATCCGAGGCTCGGCCTGGTAGTCGCCCGGCCGTTCGGGATCCCCGTCTATATCTCGCCGTACTGGCTTGTCTTCGCCGTCGTCCTGGTCGTCATGTACGCCAACAGCGCCGGAGACCAACCTGGTCAGCACGCAGAGCAGGTACATCGTCGCCGCCGCCTTCGTCGTGCTGCTCTACGCCTCCGTGCTCGTGCACGAACTCGCCCACTGCGTGGTGGCGCGCGGTTTCGGCCTGCCCGTCCGACGGGTGCTGCTGTATCCGCTCGGCGGGTACTCCGAGATCGAGCAGGAGCCATGCTCACCGAGCCGCGAGGCGCTGATCTCCGGCGCCGGCCCAGCGGTGTCGCTCGCGCTGGCCGGGCATCGGCTATCTGCTGGCCAAGGTCATCCCGCACGGCCTGGCGCATCAGCTGATCGCGCAGCTGTTCTTCGCGAACCTGGTCGTCGGCATCTTCAACCTGCTGCCCGGCCTGCCGCTGGACGGCGGCCGGATCTTCCGCGCAGGCGTGTGGAAGATCACCGGCCGGCCGGTCGCCGCGACGATGGCGGCGGCCTGGGCTGGCCGGGTGCTCGCGATCGCGCTGGTCGGCTTCGCGCTGTTCGGCCAGCGCAGACCGGTTCCTTCATCAGCCTGTACTGGCTCTGGCTGCTGGTGATCGCCGGGTTCATCTGGATCCAGTCGACTCAGGCGATCAGGGCCGCCAAGATCAGGGAGCGGCTGCCAACGGTCAGCGCGCGCACGCTCAGCAGGAAGGCCATACCGGTCGCGGCGAATGTGCCGCTCTCCGAGGCCGTCAGGCGCGCGCAGGCGGCCGGCGCTCGGGCGCTGGTGATCGTCGACCACGAGAACACGCCGACCGCGCTGGTCAGCGAGGCCGCGGTGCTCGCGACGCCCGGAGGAGCGCCGGCCGTGGATCGAGGTCGGCTCGCTCGCCAGGACGCTGAGTCCGGAGATGGTGCTCTCGGCCGACCTGTCCGGCATGGACCTGCTCAAGGCCGTGCAGCAGGCCCCGGCCAGCGAGTACCTGCTGATCGAGCCGTCCGGGCAGGTGTTCGGCGTGCTCGCGGCCGCGGACCTGGATCTCGCGTTCGCCGGGGTGTAACGCGCTAGCCTGAGCCGGGTGATCATCAAGCGCCGCGGGCCGTTCGCGCCCGGGGATCAGGTCCAGCTGACCGACGAGAAGGGCCGCAGGCACCGGGTGGTGCTCGCGGCCGGGCGATCCTTCCACACCCACCGCGGCTCGATCGCGCACGACGACCTGATCGGCATGGACGAGGGCAGCGTGGTGCGCGCCTCAGGCGGCATGTCCTACATCGCGCTGCGGCCGCTGCTGGCCGACTACACGGTCTCGATGTCGCGCGGCGCCACCGTCGTCTATCCGAAGGACGCGGCCCAGATCGTCGGACTGGCTGACATATTTCCCGGGGCCTGGGTGCTCGAGGCCGGCGCCGGATCTGGCGCGCTGTCCTGCTGGCTGCTGCGCGCAGTCGGCGAGGATGGCGTGCTCGTTTCCTACGAGCGCAGGGCGGACTTCGCCGCCGTCGCGCAGGCCAACGTGGAAGTTTATTTCGGCGGCCCGCACCCGGCCTGGCGGCTGGTCGTCGCCGACCTGCCCGCGGACACCGCGTCCGCCCAGGTCACTGGGGACGATCAGGCTTCCGGTCCAGCCCAGCCTGCCGGACCAGGTCCGGGGGAGTTCGACCGGGTTGTCCTCGACATGCTCGCGCCGTGGGAACATATCGCCGGGCTGGCAGGCTGGCTGATCCCCGGCGGGCTCGATCTGCTGCTACGTAGCGACCACGACCCAGCTGTCGCGCGCGGTCGAGGCGCTGCGCGGGCATGGTGGCTTCACCGAGCCAGCCGCATGGGAGTCGATGCAACGCGGCTGGCACGTCGATGGCCTGGCGGTCAGGCCCGAGCACCGGATGGTCGGCCACACCGGCTTCCTGGTGACCTCGCGCAGGCTGGCCCCGGGGGTCACCGCGCCGCCGCGCCGGCGGCGACCGGCCAAGGGGGCGCATCCCGACCCGGATGACGGCGGTGAGAGTGACGGATAATCTGGAATCTGAATATCTGGAATCCGGATATAACGGAATCCAGGTAGCTAACATCGCCAGCAGGCTAGACGAGGCGGTCGCTGATGAGTAACGATGCGACCGCGAGACCGGATCGTATCGGCAGAAAAGTCAACTCTGGAGGCCGACGCGAGGTTACGGAATGACCGCGCGTAGGTAGGGTCTAAGTAAGTCCGCTCTCAGGAGGGGGTGAGGGGCATGGCCGCTCGTGACGACAGCGCTCGCGCCGCACGCCATGATGACGAGGTCAGGGTCAAGGTGCTTGACAGACCAGGTCTCCTTCCTCGAGGAGGAGATCGCGGCTCTGCGCGGCAAGCTCGCGGATCGCCACGGACGTCCAGGCTGATCGAGGACCGGCTTGCCCAGACCGAGGCGGCGCTGGCAGGCTTGAGCGGCCAGAACGAGCGTCTGACCGGCCACCTTGCGCGAGGCCAGGGACCAGATCATCGCGCTGAAGGAAGAGGTCGACCGGCTCGCGCAGCCGCCGTCCGGCTTCGGCGTGTTCCTGCAGGCCAACGCCGATGGTACGGCCGACGTGTTCACCGGCGGCAGGAAGATGCGCGTCTCGGTCAGCCCCAGCATCGAGCTTGACGAGATGCGGCCCGGCCAGGAACTCGTGCTCAACGAGGCGCTGAACGTCGTCATCGCGCTCGGCTACGAGACGGTCGGCGAAGTCGTCATGCTGAAGGAGCTGCTCGAGGGCGGTGACCGCGCGCTGGTGATCTCGCACGCCGACGAGGAGCGGATCGTCCGGCTGGCCGAGCCGCTGCTGGCCGGCACGCTGCGCGCGGGGGACTCGCTGCTGCTCGAGCCGCGGTCCGGCTATGTCTACGAGCGGATTCCCAAGGCCGAGGTCGAGGAGCTCATCCTCGAGGAAGTGCCCGACATCACCTACGACCTGATCGGCGGCCTCGGGCCGCAGATCGAGCAGATCAGGGACGCGATCGAGCTGCCCGTACCTGCACGCCGACCTGTTCAAGGAGCACCAGCTGCGCCCGCCGAAGGGCGTGCTGCTGTACGGGCCGCCAGGATGCGGCAAGACGCTGATCGCCAAGGCGGTCGCGAACTCGCTCGCCAAGCAGGTCGCGAGGCGGACCGCCGAACTGGCCAGCCGAGGGCAAGGTCGACACCAACACCGGTCAGGCGGCCAAGGAGGGCAAGAGCTTCTTCCTCAACATCAAGGGCCCCGAGCTGCTGAACAAGTACGTCGGCGAGACCGAGCGGCACATCAGGCTGGTGTTCCAGCGGGCCAGGGAGAAGGCCAGCGAGGGCATGCCGGTGATCGTGTTCTTCGACGAGATGGACTCGATCTTCCGCACCAGGGGCTCTGGCGTGTCCAGCGACGTCGAGAACACGATCGTGCCGCAGCTGCTCAGCGAGATCGACGGCGTGGAGGGCCTGGAGAACGTCATCGTCATCGGCGCCTCCAACCGCGAGGACATGATCGACCCGGCCATCCTGCGGCCAGGCCGCCTGGACGTGAAGATCAAGATCGAGCGGCCCGACGCCGAGGCCGCGCGGGACATCTTCTCCAAGTACGTGGTCGCCGGCCTGCCGCTGCATCGCGACGACATCGCCGAGCACGGCGGCTCCGCCGAGTCGACCGTGGCCGAGATGATCCAGCGGGTCGTCGAGCGGATGTACAGCGAGACTCAGGAGAACAGGTTCCTCGAGGTCACCTACGCCAACGGCGACAAGGAAGTGCTGTACTTCAAGGACTTCAACTCCGGCGCGATGATCCAGAACATCGTGGACCGGGCCAAGAAGATGGCGATCAAGGAGTTCCTCGAGACCGGCAGGAAGGGCCTGCGGGTCGCGCACCTGCTTCGGCATGCGTGGACGAGTTCAGCGAGAACGAGGACCTGCCCAACACCACCAACCCGGACGACTGGGCCAGGATCTCCGGCAAGAAGGGCGAGCGGATCGTCTACATCAGGACGCTGGTCTCCGGCAAGAGCGGAAACGAGGCGGGCCGGTCGATCGACACCGTGGCCAACACCGGCCAGTACCTGTGACGGTGCGCTGCGGCGGCCGGGCGCAGCGGGACGACACGGGCAAGCGCAAGCGTGCTCGGCGGCGCTCGCTTGCTGCCCGGCACTACTGTGTGAGCTATGAGCGTTCGCCGGGTCATGGGCATCGAGACCGAGTACGGCATCTCCGTACCAGGGCAGCCCGGCGCGAACGCCATGGTCACCTCCTCCCAGGTGGTCAACGCCTACCATTCGGCCACCGCGGCGAAGGCCAGGCGGACCCGGTGGGACTTCGAGGAGGAGAACCCGCTGCGTGACGCGCGCGGCTTCGACCTGTCCAGGGACACCGCCGACGCGAGCCAGCTGACCGACGAGGATCTCGGGCTCGCGAACGTCATCCTGACCAACGGCGCCAGGCTGTACGTCGACCACGCCCATCCCGAGTACTCCGGTCCCGAGTGCACCGACCCGCTGGCCGCGGCGCTGTGGGACAAGGCAGGCGAGCGGGTCATGGAGGAGGCGGCCGCGCAGGCCAGCGCGATTCCCGGCACCGCGCCCATCCAGCTGTATAAGAACAACACCGACAATAAGGGCGCCTCCTACGGCTGTCACGAGAATTACCTGATGAGCCGGGCGACGCCGTTTGCCGAGATCGTCAGGTACCTGACCCCGTTCTTCGTGACCAGGCAGGTCATCTGCGGGGCCGGCCGGGTCGGCCTCGGCGCCGATGGCCGGGAGGACGGCTTCCAGATCAGCCAGCGCGCCGACTTCTTCGAGGTCGAGGTCGGCCTGGAGACGACGCTCAAGCGGCCGATCATCAACACCCGCGACGAGCCGCACGCCGACCCGGAGAAGTACCGCAGGCTGCACGTGATCATCGGCGACGCCAACATGAGCGAGCTGTCGACGTACCTCAAGCTCGGCACGACGGCGCTGGTGCTGTCGATGATCGAGGACCGCTTCCTCACTACCGACCTGAGCATCGACGGCGCGGTCGCCGAACTTCGGGCGGTCTCCCACGATCCAACGTGCCGGCACCTGGTCCCGCTGCGCGACGGCAGGAAGCTCACCGCCGTGCAGGTCCAGATGGAGTACCTGGAACTTGCCCGCAAGTACACCCAGGAGCGGTCGGGGGCGACGTCGACGAGCTCACTGCCGACGTGCTCGACCGCTGGGAAGTCCGCGCTGGTCACGCTGGCCGATCGATCCGCATGCGGCTGGCCGGCAAGCTCGACTGGGTGACCAAGCTCCAGCTGATGGACGGCTACCGGAGCAGGGACGGCATCGGCTGGAATCACCCCAGGCTGCAGCTCGTCGACCTGCAGTACTCCGACGTCAGGGCCGACCGCGGGCTGTACAACAAGCTGGTCGCGGCCGGGCGGATGCGAGCGGCTGCTCGACGAGCCGGACGTGCGCAGCGGCCGTCACGAACCCGCCCGAGGACACCAGGGCCTACTTCCGCGGCCGGTGCCTGCAGCAATACCCGGACTCCGTCGCCGCCGCCTCATGGGATTCGGTGATCTTCGACATTCCCGGCCGGGAATCACTGCAGCGAGTCCCGACCCTCGAGCCGCTGCGGGGCACGAAAGCCCACGTCGGCGCCCTGCTCGACCGCTGCCAGACCGCCGCCGAGCTCGTCACCGCGCTGACGGGCAAGTAGGCACGCGCGGCCAGTTCCGTCATCCGGCCAAGGCTGGATCCCGCGCAGGCCGGAATGTCGGAAACGCCGGGCAGGGTTAGCACCACTACCGGGTGGCGAGGATAGCTTTAGGCTCGGCACAACAGGCGGAACACGGAGGTTCGCGATGGCGACGAAGGACACCGGTGGCCAGCGGCATACCACCAAGCGTGGACAGGACGAGGAGGCGGAACTCGAGCAGAGCACCAAGGATGGACGAGGAGCGCAGGGAGAAGCTGACCGATGACGTCGACGCGATCCTCGACGAGATCGACGAGGTGCTCGAGGAGAATGCTGAGGAGTTCGTCCGGTCATACGTGCAGAAGGGTGGCCAGTAACCCGGCGACCGGATATGCGGCGTGCCGGGCCGTGGCAGTAGGGTCAGTGGCGTACCTGTGGGCACCAGGAAAGGATTCCCTTGGGTTCTGATTCTCACCGCCCGATGATGAGCGCGTCGTACCTCAGTGCCGGAACCTCCTCGTTCAGCGAGTTCCTCACCTCGGCCGCGCCGGACCTGCTGCCAGGGGCGGGCGGGCTGAGCGTGCCGAGCGGCTTTGCCAGGGAACTGCCGCACGGCACGACGATCGTCGCGGCCGCCTTCGACGGCGGCGTGGTCATGGCCGGCGACCGGCGGGCCACGGCCGGCAACATGATCTCGCAGCGGGATATCGAGAAGGTCTTCCGCAGCGACGAGTACTCCTGCATCGGCATCTCAGGCGTGGCCGGCATCGGCATCGACCTCGTCAGGCTGTTCCAGGTCGAGCTGGAGCATTACGAGAAGATCGAGGGCAGGGCGCTGTCGCTGGAAGGCAAGGCCAACCGGCTGGCCGGCATGGTCAGGGCCAACCTGGGCGGCGCGATGCAGGGCCTGGTCGTGGTCCCGATCTTCGCCGGGTACGACACCGACGAGGGCGTCGGCCGCATCTTCAGCTACGACGTCGCCGGCGGCCGCTACGAGGAGCACAGGTTCCACTCGATCGGCTCGGGCTCGGTCTTCGCGCGCGGCTCCCTGAAGAAGCTCTACACCGATGGCATGGACGGCCGCCGATGCCGTCATGGCCTGCATGCAGGCGCTGTACGACGCCGCAGACGACGACTCCGCCACCGGTGGTCCCGACATGACCAGGCGGATCTACCCGATCGTGATGACCGTGACCGCGGACGGCTTCCAGCGGCTGAGCGAGGAGGAAGCGGGCTCTTACGCGCAATCCGTCGTCGCACGACCGGATGTCAGAACCCGACGGCCCGACCTCCGTGCCACGGCGCGTGCAGGGTGCCAGCGAGTAGCCAGCCCAGACCTGCCCGACCAACTCAAGTAAGGGAAGCACCCGCGGTGTCAATGCCGTTCTACGTGTCGCCCGAGCAGGCGATGAAGGACAAGGCGGATTACGCGCGCAAGGGGATCGCACGCGGCCGCAGCGGGGTCGTGATCCAGTTCGACGCCGGGATCCTGTTCGTCGCGCCGAACCCGTCACGTGCCCTGCACAAGATCAGCGAGATCTACGACCGGATCGCCTTCGCCGCCGTCGGCCGCTACAACGAGTACGAGATACTCCGCAAGGCGGGCGTGCGGTATGCCGACATGACCGGCTACCAGTACGACCGGCAGGATGTCACCGCGCGCGGGCTCGCGAACTGGTACGCGCAGACGCTCGGCACGATCTTCACCGACAGCCCCAAGCCCTTCGAGGTCGAGATCGTGGTAGCGGAGGTCGCCGAGGCCGCGGCCGAGGACCAGATCTACCGGATCACCTTCGACGGGTCAGTCAACGACGAGCACGGCTACGTGGCGATGGGCGGCCAGGCGGAGACCATCGCCACCGTCCTCAAGGAGCACTACGCCGACGGCATGACCCTGTCTGGCGCGCTCACGGCCGCCATCGCGGGCCTCGGCGCCCAGGCCAACGGGGACAGGATCGAGATCACGGCCGGCCAGCTTGAGGTCGCCGTGCTGGACAGGAGCAGGGATCACCGCACCTTCCGCCGGCTGACCGGCGCGCGCCTGGAGAACCTGCTGACCGAGGTCGACATGGTCCCGCCGGTTGCGGCGACCCCGGACGCGGCGCCGCAACCCGCGCCGGCGCAGGGCAAGTCCAAGAAGGCGGCTGGCGTGCGGGAATCCGCGACTAGCGCGCAGCAGGAGCAGCAGGAGCAGCAGGCGAAGCAGGCGGACGCCGCGGAGGATCCCGGTGCCGACACGGCCGGGCCCGGTGGCGAGCCGGCCGGCTAGGCCGCGCCGGGGCCGCCGGTGATTGCGTGGCTGGGCGCTGCCGGCGGGCTGGTCCTGGTGGGCTTCACCGCCGCCAGCGTGATCAAGACGTTCATGATCCCGCGGGCGACCCACACGCGGATCAACAAGATCGTCTCGGCGACCGTGTTCGGCCTGTTCCGGCTGGTGACAGCGCGGGTCGAGGACCTGGCCCGCCGGGAGCGGATCCACGCGGTCGGCGCGCCGGCCTTCCTGCTCAGCCTGCTGCTCGCCTGGCTTGGCTGCCTGTTCACCGGCTTCGCGCTGCTGCTCTGGCCGGCCGCAGGCAGCTTCACGCTCGCGCTGCGGGAATCCGGGTCATCGCTGTTGACGCTCGGATTCGCATTGCCGCACAGTGCGGGCGCGAGCGCGATCGTGTTCATCGCCGCGGCAGCCGGGCTCGCCGTGCTGGCGCTGCTGATCGCCTACCTGCCGCTGCTGTACACGGCGTTCAACCGCCGCGAGACGCTGGTGACCATGCTCGAGGCGCTGACCGGCGCCCCGCCGTGGGGGCCGGAACTGCTAGCCCGCCAGGCTCTGATCGACAACTCGGCGGCGCTGCCTGGGCTATACGGCAGGTGGACGGAATGGGCAGCCGACATCGCGGAGAGTCACATCAACTACCGGACGCTGGTCTACTTCCGCTCGCCTGACCCGCAGGCCTCGTGGCTGCTCGCGCTGCTCGCCGTGCTCGACGGCGCAGCCCTGCACCTGGCGCTGAACCCGTCGTCCGCGCCGCACGAGGCCAGGCCGCTGCTGCGGGTGGGGTATCTCACGATGCGTCACCTGGCGGCCAACCTGAACCTGCCGGTCGAGCAGGACCCGAGTCCGAACGACCCCATCGAGCTGACCAGGGACGAATTCGACCAGGCCGTGCGCTGGCTGCACGAGGCAGGCTGGCAGACCGAACGCTCGGCGGACGAGGCATGGCCGCACTTTCACGGCTGGCGGGTCAACTACGAGGCCGCCGCCTACCAGCTGGCGCTGCACCTGGACCTGCCGCCCGCCTTGTGGTCGGGTCCGCGGCGGCCTGGCCCGGCCGCGACACCGCCACGCCGCCCGGCGGACCGCCGGCCTGGGCTCGTCAGATGAACGCGGGCCGGTGACCGGCCGGCCTCGTTGACCGCGACCGCGGCGGGGTATGACTCGGGCCGTTGGTAATGTCGGGCATGGCGAGCCGATGGGCCCGCTACTGCATGAATTCCTGGGAGGAAGCGTGGCGGCCGACCTGGCGAGCATTACGGGGATGAACACGCCGACGGGGTTGCTCATCGGCGGCCAGTGGGGGACCGGGCGCGCGGGAGTCCTGCCGGTCATCGACCCGGCGACCGAGGAGCCGATCGCCGAGGTCGCCAGCGCCACCGCCGAGGACGCGCTCGACGCCGTCGCGGCCGCGCATCAGGCGCTGGCCGGCTGGGCGGCCACCCCGCCGCGGGTGCGCGGCGAGTGCCTGCGGCGCGCCTACGAGCTCATGATCGCCGACACCGAGGCGCTGTCGAAGCTGATGGTGATGGAGAACGGCAAGGCGCTCCGGGACGCCAAGGCCGAGATCACCTACGCGGCCGAGTTCTTCAGGTGGTTCGCCGAGGAGGCCGTCAGGATCGACGGCATGATCACCAGGGCGCCGTCGGGCGCGAACCGCATCCTGGTGCAGCATCAGCCGGTCGGCGTCTCCGTCCTGGTCACGCCGTGGAACTTCCCCGCGGCGATGGCGACACGCAAGATCGGCCCGGCCCTGGCGGCCGGCTGCACGGTGGTGCTCAAGCCCGCCAAGGAGACGCCGCTGTCGGCGCTGGCGGTCGCCGCCATCCTGGCCGAGGCGGGTGTGCCGGACGGAGTGGTGAACGTACTGCCGACCTCCTCGCCCGGCCCGGTGGTGGGCGCCATGCTCGCCGACCCGCGCGTACGCAAGCTGTCCTTCACCGGGTCAACCGAGGTCGGCAGGACGCTGCTGCGCACGGCGGCCGACACGGTCACCAACTGCTCGATGGAACTCGGCGGCAACGCGCCGTTCCTGATCTTCGGCGACGCCGACATCGACGCCGCCGTCGACGGCGCGATGATCGCGAAGATGCGTAACGGCGGCGAGGCATGCACCGCGGCGAACAGGTTCTACGTGCACGAGGCGGTGGCCGACGAGTTCTCGCGGAAGTTCGCCGCGCGGCTGAGCGCGCTGACGGTCGGACCTGGCCTCGAGGACGGCACCGACCTCGGGCCGCTGGTCAACGCCGACACCAGGTCCAAGGTCGCGACCCTGGTCGCGGAGGCGACCAGGGACGGCAGCCGGGTCGTGACCGGCGGGCAGGCACCGGACCGCCGCGGGTACTTCTACGCGCCGACCGTGCTCGACGACGTGCCGCCGACGGCCGGGATCCTGAACGAGGAGATCTTCGGCCCGGTCGCGCCGATCGTCAGGTTCACCGACACCGACCAGGCCATCGCGATGGCCAACGGTACCGAGTACGGTCTGGTCTCCTACCTTTACACGGCGGACTTGCGGCGAGCGCTCCAGGTCGCCGAGGCGCTCAAGGCCGGCATGATCGGCATCAACCGCGGCGTGGTCAGCGACCCGGCCGCGCCGTTCGGCGGCGTCAAGCAGTCCGGGCTCGGCCGCGAGGGGGGCCACGAGGGGCTGCTGGAATTTACCGAGGCCAAGTACATCGCCGTGGACTGGTGAGCTGAGCCCCCCGTGGACAGAAGAATATTTGGGCTGGAGAACGAGTACGGCGTCACCTGCACGTTCCGCGGCCAGCGGCGGCTGTCTCCCGACGAGGTCGCCAGATACCTGTTCCGCCGGGTGGTCTCCTGGGGCAGGAGCAGCAATGTCTTCCTGCGCAACGGCGCACGGCTCTACCTCGACGTGGGCAGCCACCCCGAGTACGCGACGCCGGAGTGCGACAGCCTGGTCGACCTGGTCACCCACGACAAGGCCGGGGAGCGGATCTTGGAGGGCCTGCTCGTCGACGCCGACCGCAGGCTCCGCGAGGAGGGCATCGCCGGGGATATCTACCTGTTCAAGAACAACACGGACTCGGCGGGGAATTCCTACGGCTGCCACGAGAACTACCTCGTAGCCAGGCACGGCGAATTCGGCAGGCTCGCCGACATCCTGATCCCGTTTCTGGTCACCAGGCAGATCATCTGCGGCGCCGGCAAGGTGCTGCAGACCCCGCGCGGCGCCGTCTACTGCGTCAGCCAGCGGGCCGAGCACATCTGGGAGGGCGTGTCGTCGGCGACCACCAGGTCCCGGCCGATCATCAACACCCGCGACGAGCCGCACGCGGACGCCGAGCGGTTCAGGCGGCTGCACGTCATCGTGGGCGACTCGAACATGAGCGAGACCACGATGCTGCTCAAGGTCGGCGCGACCGACCTGGTACTGCGGATGGTCGAGGCGGGCACCGTCATGCGTGACCTGACGCTGGAGAACCCGATCAGGGCGATCAGGGACGTCAGCCACGACATGACCGGACGGCGGAAGATCAGGCTGGCCAGCGGGCGGGAGATGAGCGCGCTGGAGATTCAGCACGAGTACCTCGCCAAGGCCAGGGCCTTCACCGACAGCCGGGGCGCCGACAAGATCACCCAGCGCGTCCTCGAGTTGTGGGAGCGCGCGATCAGGGCCGTCGAGACCGGCGATCTCGACCTGATCGCGCGGGAGATCGACTGGGTAACGAAGTTCCAGCTGATCGAGCGGTACCGGGCCAAGCATGACCTGCCGCTGGCCTCGCCCAGGGTCGCCCAGCTCGACCTCGCCTATCACGACGTGCATCGCGGCCGCGGCCTGTATTACCTGCTCCAGCGGCGCGGCTCGGTCGAGCGGGTCTGCAGCGACCTGGCCATCTTCGAGGCCAAGTCCATCCCGCCGCAGACGACCAGGGCGCGGCTGCGGGGCGACTTCATCAGGCGGGCTCAGGAGCGGCGCAGGGATTTCACGGTCGACTGGGTGCACCTCAAGCTGAACGACCAGGCGCAGCGGACGGTGCTGTGCAAGGACCCGTTCAGGTCGGTGGACGAGCGGGTCGAGAAGCTAATCGCCGGCATGTAGGCCCTGCGAACGCGGCAATCTGACAGCACCCGGCGGGGCCAATCTGCCTTCGGCCGGCGCGTCCGGTCGGCGAGATCGCGGCGGTCATTACTGATCGTCATTCCTCCGCTACTAAACGTCGGTACAGTCGTCACAGCCGACAGCACCGGCGCGCGGGGGCGGCCCGCCGGCGCAGGCGGGTCATGCCAGAGCGGAGCCGGGGGGACCTTCGTGACGGGACGGGTACGCGACGGCCGGTTCGCCTTCGACGTGGTGGTGGTCGGGGGATGCGGTCACGCGGGGCTGCCACTCGCCGTGGCCTTCGCCGACCGAGGCGCCAGGGTCGTGGTCTATGACATCAGCGACCACGCGATCGAGTCGGTCAACGCCGGCCAGATGCCATTCCGAGAGCCAGGCGCTGAACTGCCGCTGCGCCGCGCGGTCGGCGCCGGCCGCCTGGTGGCTTCGGCGGATCCCGCCGTCGTCGGCGCCGCCGAGCACGTGATCGTGGTGATCAGCGGACTGGATGAGCACGCCGGGCGGCAGCCAGACTCGATCAGGACCGCGCTCAAGGACAGCTCGGACAGATTCCGCGACGGGCAGATCCTGATCCTGCGCAGCACCGTGACGCCCGGCACGACCGCGATCGCCGAGAAGCTGGTCGCCAGCCGCGGCATCGACATGGACGTGGCCTTCTGCCCCGACCGAATCACCGAGGGCGAGGCGATGAGCGAGCTGCACCAGCTTCCGCAGATCGTCGCGAGCAGGACCGCGCGGGGCCTGGAACGGGCGAGCAGGCTGTTCGCGATGCTGACCCCCGAGATCATCCCGATGACATGCGAGGACGCCGAGCTCGCCAAGCTTTTCGCCAATGCCTGGCAGTACATCAAGTTCGCGGCGGCCAACCAGTTCTACATGATCGCGAGCGATCTCGGGCTCGACTACGAGCGGATCCGCCAGAACCTCGTGCGCGGCTACCCGCGAGCAGGCGACCTGGCTCCGGCAGGCCTGACCGCGGGCCCTTGCCTGCTCAAGGACACCGCCGGGCTGGCGCGGTCGAACGCCAGCTTCACGCTGGGCCGCGCGGCGATCGCGGTGAACCAGGGCCTGCCCGGATATCTCGTCAGCCGGCTTGAGCTGCGTTTCGACCTGGCCGCGATGACGGTCGGGGTGCTCGGCATGGCGGCCAAGGGCGGCTCGGACGACACCAGGTCGAGCCTGGCCTACTTGCTCGCCGACCTGCTCGCGGCCAAGGCCAGGGACGTGCTGTGCACCGACCCGCTGGTCCGCGGCGACCCCGACCTGCTGCCACTCGATGAGGTGCTCGACCGGGCGGACCTGCTCGTGATCGGCGCGCCGCACCCGCAGTACCGCGACCTGCGGACCGGCAAGCCGGTCGTCGACATCTGGAACCTGCTGCGCCGAGGAGTGCTGGCATGACCCAGGACGGCCGGGCGCGGGACGGCGCCGCCCGGGTGGGTGCGGACGGCCGAGCCTGCCAGAGCCGGTAGGCTGACCAAGCCCTGATCTCATATATCGAAGGACTTCCATGCGACGCCTGACCGCAGCGCTCCTGGCCCCGATCGCCGTCACGGCGGTGGTGCTAGCCGGATGCTCTTCAACGCCGGCCGCGACCGGTTCCAACGAGTCGGTCCAGGTCTCCGGCACCGAGGGGAAGGCGCCGACCGTGCACATCCCGGCGCAGCAGGCCGATCCGCACCTGGTCACCAAGACCCTCGTGCACGGGCACGGCCAGAAGCTGACGGGCGACGAGTCCTTTCTGGCCAACTTCAACGTCTACGTGTGGCGCGGCAAGACCAGCAAGCTGCTCTTCTCCAGCTTCGCTAGCGCACCGCAGGTGCTGCCGGTGAAGATCGGCCTGTCCGGCCTGCAGCAGGCCGTCACGGGTGCGCGGGTGGGCAGCCGGGTGCTCGCGGTGCTGCCGCCCAAGTACGGCTACGGCACGCAGGGCAACCCGCAGATCCACGTGACCGGCACCGACACTCTCGTCTGGGTCATCGACCTGCTGCATGCCTTCCCGGCCAACGCCAGCGCGACCGGTGCGCATATCAGCAACGGCGGCGGCAGCCTGCCGCTCATCTCGCTCGGACCAGGCGGGGTGCCGCAGGTCACGGTCCCGAAGACCGCGCCGCCCGGCAAGCTGATCGCCAAGACGCTGATCAAGGGCACCGGCGCCCCGGTCAAGGCCGGCCAGTCGATCGTCGCGCGGTACGTCCTGTCCATCTGGCGCACCCGCAAGGTGATCAACAGCAACTGGCCCTCGACCACGCAGCCGACAGCGCCGCCCACCGTATTCAAGCTCGGCTCGCTGATCCCGGCCTGGAACACCGCGCTGGTCGGTGTCCCGGTCGGCAGCCGGGTCATGCTCGTCGTGCCGCCCGCCGAGGGCTACGGCCCGAAGGGCAGCCCTCAGGGCGGCATCAAGGGCACCGACACGCTGGTCTTCGTCATCGACGTCCTGGCGGCTACCGGCTGATCCTGATCGCGGCGGCGTGCCGGCCGGCCGCCGCCGCGGCCAGGAAGTAGGCGAGGTCTTCCTCGAGGCCGCGGCCCATCGTTGACAGCGGCACCGGGCAGCCCGCCAGCACCTCGTGCAGGCCATCCACGCCAACCCTGACCAGGTTGTGGCGCGATCCGAGCGGCTCGGCGGCCGTCGTGACCCGCGCGCCGAACTCGCCGGGCAGCTCGGGCACGACCACGTCGGCCCTCGCGAGCGCGACCCGGCCGTACGCGGTCAGGCTGTGGTGGGAGATGCCGCGGTGCCGCTCACGCTGGTCGGCCTCGCTGATGCGCAGTGCGGCCACGGGCCGGCCGCCGAGCACCGCGGCGGCGTTCACCGCCTCGCCGGAGGCCACGCCGGAGAAGCCCCAGCGGGTGCCGGTGCCGAGGTTGCCAGGTCCCTGCGAGACCACCACCAGTTCGGCGCCCAGCACGTGCCTGGCGGCGAGCAGCCCGCTGTGCAGCGTCACCGCTTCCAGGTCGCCGCCGAACGCCTGGCCGACCGTGATCGTCCCCGCCAGCCACCCGATCTCGCGCAGCGCCGCGGCGGTCCGGGAGAACCAGATCGGGAGCGCGCCGCCGTCCAGCATGACGTAGACGACAACCGGGCCGGCACCGGCCTGCCCGCCGGCCCCGGCCGGAGGGAGCCGTTGGGCCAGATAGGCAGCCAGCACGGCCGGCAGCGCCGAGTGCAGGTCGGCAACCACCACAGGAATGCCGTCCAGGCTGTCGGCGTCGCGCAGGATGTCGTGATACGGCGAGCCCTGCTCGTCTGCGCCGAGTACGGTCGCCTGCAGCGGCGTGTACCTGGCCTTGACGAGGTGACCTGGCCCCGGCGGGTCCGGCGGCAGCCGGTCAGGAACCGCCACCACGAGCGCGTAGCCGCCCGTTCCGAGGCCGAGATCGAGGGCACCGGTATTGAGCAGCACCTCGTCGCCGGGTTCTGGGCGGCCGGTCAGCGGGGGATAGGCCAGCGCGCGCACTCGCGCACCGCCCACCGTCACGTCAAGCTCGGCCGCTCCCGGCCACTCGCGCCTGATCGCCGTCACCGTGCCGCGCCGCCACCTGATCACTGTGGCAGGCTAGCCGCGCCGCCCGCCGAACGTGTCACAATCCGGCGCGTCATCGCTCGAACGCGTTATCGTCAATCGGAGACGTGCAGTGCAGCTAGGGGTGTGGCGATGTCGAAGCAGAAGACCGAGCGTCTGCTCAGTCTGGTCGTCTGCCTGCTATCCGCGCGCCGGTACCTGACCGCGGGCCAGATCCGCGACGCCGTGCCCGGTTACCCTGACGCGTTCGACGCGTTCAAGCGGATGTTCGAGCGGGACAAGGACGAACTGCGTGAGCTCGGCATCCCGCTGGAGACCGGGTCGAACTCGGGCACGGACGAGGAGGTCGGCTACCGCATCTCGCGGCAGGCTTACGAGCTGCCCGAGATCAGGCTCGAGCCGGACGAGGCGGCGGTGCTCGGCCTCGCCGCGCGGGTCTGGCGCAAGGCTGAGCTCGCAGGCGCGGCAGCGGGCGCGCTGCTGAAGCTGCGCGCGGCGGGCATCGACGCCGAGGAGACTACCCAGCCGGGAATCGAGCCGAGGCTGCAGACCGGTGAGGCCGCGTTCGGACCGCTCTGGCAGGCGGTCAGGGACCAGCGGCCGGTGGCGTTCGGCTACCAGGCGGCCGGGCGGGCGACGCCGCAGCGCAGGAACCTCGAGCCGTGGGGCGTGGTGAACAGGCACGGGCGCTGGTACGTGGCCGGGTTCGACCGGGACAGGGGCCAGGAGCGGGTGTTCAGGCTGAGCCGGATCGACGGCCCGGTCAGCTTCACCGGTCCGGCAGGGTCGGTCAAGGTGCCGCCGGGCACCGACGTTCGCAACCTGGTTCAGGTCACCGACGGTGCGCCGCCGGCGGTCAGGTCGGCTGTGCTCCGGATCAGGCACGGTACCGGTCATGGGCTGCGCCGAAGGGCCAGTTCGGACCGGCCAGGGCCGGACGGCTGGGATCTAGTCGAGGCGCCGTTCTCCGAGGCCGGCTGGTACGCCGACTACATCGCCTCGTTCGGCGCGGACGTGGTGGTCATCGAGCCGGTAGACCTGCGCGAGGCGGTCATCCGCCGGCTCAAGGGAGCGCTGGCGTGAGCCGGTCTGGGACCGCGACCGACCGGCTGCAGCGGCTGCTGGCCCTGGTGCCCTACGTGGTGAGCAGGGAGGTCGTCGGGCTGGCCGAGACCGCGGCGGCCTTCGGCGTGACCGAGAACGAGCTGGTCGAGGACCTGAACATGCTCTGGTGCGTCGAGTTGCGGTCACCCGATCCCTACTGCCCGATAGACCTGTCGTACGAGGGCGGCGAGATCATGGTCAGCCAGGCCGAGTCGATGGACCGGCCACTGCGACTCGGCACCGACGAGGCGAGCGCGCTGCTGATCGGCCTGCGGATGCTGGCCGAGCTGCCTGGCCCGCAGGACCAGTCGGCGCTGCGCAGGACCATCGCCAAGCTGGAGGCCGCCGCCGGCGAGGCCGGCGCGGCCAGCGCGCAGGTCGCCGTGCACCTGGACGGCAGAGCGCCGGCCGACGTGCAAGCCCAGGTCACCGAGGCGATGCGGCAAGGCAGGCGGCTGCACCTGTCGTACTACGTGCCCGGCAGGGACGAGGCGACCGAGCGCGACGTGGACCCGATGCGACTGCTGCTCCTCGAGGGCAGGACGTACCTGGAGGCCTGGTGCCGCAGCGCCGATGCGGTCAGGCTGTTCCGGCTGGACCGGGTGCTCGGGCTGGCCGTGCTCGACGTCGCGGCCGAGGTACCCGGCGAGGCGAAGCACGTGGACGTCGACTCCGGCCTGTTCCGGCCCTCGGCCAGCGACGTCAGCGTCGAGCTCGAGCTGGCGCGGGCCGGGCACTGGGTCGCCGAGTACTACCCATGCGAGCAGGTCACCGATCTCGGGGACGGGCGGCTCAGGGTCGTGCTGCGGACGCCGGACACCCGATGGGTCAGGCGGCTCGCGCTGCGGCTCGGCGAGGACGGGAAGGTAATTGCGCCCGCTGACCTGGTGCGGGAGATCGAGGAAGACGCGACCGCGGCACTGGCGCAGTACGCTTGACGAAAGACGGGACGCTCTGGCGGCACATGTAGAATACGGTGCGGGCAATCTGGCAGCCGGCCAGTGACGAATAACCGCTGACCCGACGCGAGCGAGCCCTCCCGACTGGATTGGGGACCATCATGTTCGATCCCAGCGCTCCGCACATCATCATCCTGCTCGTGGTGGTGCTGCTCCTCTTCGGCTCAACCAGGCTGCCGGGAGCCGCCCAGGCGCTCGGCAAGTCCATGCACATCTTCAAGAAGTCGATCAAGGGCCTCGACGAGGACAAGCAGCCCGACAACCCGGGCAGCCAGGCGACGTACGTGCCGCCGCCGCCCGCGCAGCTGCCGAGCCCGCCGCCCAGCCAGTCACAGCAGGCCCAGATCGACGCTCTCCAGCGGCAGCTCAGCGACCTGCAGAAGCAGTCGGCCGGCAATGACGCGCAGCAGAGCAATTCAGCCACGGCCGGGCAGCCCGACACCCGGCCCTTCTGAGCGCAGGGACGGTGATGTCCGCTGAGGGGGACAGCCCGGCCCAGGTCAATGACCCGTCGGCCAACGGCTCGGCGGTTAACGGCTCGGCGCCGGGTGGTGGCACCCGTAAGATGCGCCTGCCGCGCGTCCGCAAGGTAGTGAACCCAGAAGCGCGGATGCCGCTCATGGAGCACATCCGCGAACTGCGCAACCGGGTGATCAAGGTACTTCTCGCGATCGCCGCTGGCGCCATCATCGGCTGGTACCTCAGGCACCCGGTCATCACGTTCCTTCAGGCGCCCTACTGCAAGCTGCCCGCCAAGCTGATCAGCCCGCCTGGGTCGATCAGCCATCACTGCAGCCTGTACTACACGGGCCTGTTCGATCCGCTGTTCTTCCAGCTGAAGATCGCGGTGGCGGTCGGCGTGCTGCTCTCCGCCCCGGTCTGGATGTACCAGATCTGGGCGTTCCTGGCGCCCGGCCTGCACGCCAGGGAGCGCCGCTGGACCTACTTCTTCATCGGCGCGGCGATCCCGCTCTTCGCCTCAGGCGGCGTGATCGCCTACTTCGCGATGACCAAGGGCCTGCGGTTCCTGCTCGGCTTGTCGCCTACCGGCTTCACGGCGCTGATCACGATCGACAACTACCTTGGCTACGCGATGGCGATGCTGCTGATCTTCAGCCTCTCCTTCGAACTGCCGCTGGTCATGGTGCTCCTCAACCTCGCGGGGGTGCTGACTCACAAGCGTTTCGCCAAGTGGCGGCGGATGATCATCTTCGCCGTGTTCGCGTTCGCCGCGGTCGCTACGCCGAGCCCTGACCCGATCAGCATGCTGCTGCTTGCCGTTCCCTGCGTGGTTCTCGTCGAGGCCGCCGAGCTGTTCGCCTGGGCCAATGACCGGCGCCGGGCCAAGCGCGGGACGCTCTACCCTGGCCTCTCAGCCGACGAGATCGCCGAGTACGGCCTAGATACCGAACCGGTCGCCGCCAGCGATTTCGACGACGCCGACGCCGGTCGCTAGCATGTGCCGCCGGCGACACTTAGGGGAGCCGGAATTGCGTGCTTCGCCCGGTCGCTCGGACGGTCGGGGCGGGCCGTAGCCTTGGGTGCATGACCAAGCCGGGCAGCCCCG
Source organism: uncultured Actinomycetota bacterium (assembly GCA_963720595.1). GTDB lineage: Bacteria > Actinomycetota > Actinomycetes > Streptosporangiales > Streptosporangiaceae > Chersky-822. The sequence continues at coordinate 588,613 of CAVRFY010000005.1, forward strand.
CGAGCCCTGCCAGCCCCGCCAGCCCCGCCAGCCCCGCCAGCCATGCCAATCCCGCCGGTCCTGCCGGCTCAGCAAGCCCCGCCGACCGGTATGCCGCCTACATGCGCGGCAAATCTGCGGAAGAACCCGAACTGGCCGCCTTCCAGGCGCTCTACGACTTCGAGTTCGACGACTACCAGCTTGACGCGTGCCGGGCGCTGGCAGGCGGACACGGGGTCCTGCTAGCCGCGCCGACCGGGTCAGGCAAGACCGTCGTCGGCGAGTTCGCCGTCCATCTCGCGCTGGCCCGTGGCCGCAAGTGCTTCTACACCACGCCGATCAAGGCGCTCTCCAACCAGAAGTACGGCGACCTGGTCAGGCGCTACTCCGCTGCCAAGGTCGGCCTGCTGACCGGCGACAACAGCATCAACGGCGAAGCCCCGGTCGTGGTCATGACCACCGAGGTGCTTCGGAACATGCTCTACGCGGGCTCGCCCACGCTGGCCGGCCTCAGTCACGTGGTGCTGGACGAGGTGCACTACCTCGCCGACAGGTTCCGCGGCGCGGTCTGGGAGGAGGTGATCATTCACCTGCCGGAGTCGGTGGCGCTGACCGCGCTATCCGCGACGGTCAGCAACGCCGAGGAGTTCGGCGACTGGCTGACCTCAGTCCGTGGCGGCACCTCCGTGATCGTCGACGAGCACCGGCCCGTGCCGCTCTGGCAGCACATGATGGTCAGCAGCCGGCTCTACGACCTGTTCGCCGGGCCGCTCGCGCACGGCGGACCCGAAGGACTGCCGCCGCGGCACCCGCAGGTCAACCCCGAGTTGCTCAAGGCCGCGCATCGCACCGTGACCCCGCCCAGGGGGCCGGGCGGCCGGGACGGGCGGCCGGGACGGGGCGCTCCGCGCGGCTCGAGATCCGCCGATCGCCGGGGCGGCCGGGCGAGCGGGCCGCCGAGGTTCGCGCCACCTCGGCGAGCCGAGGTGATCGCCAGGCTAGACCGGGCGGGGCTGCTTCCCGCGATCACGTTCATCTTCAGCCGGGCAGGCTGCGACGCCGCCGTACAGCAGTGCCTCGCCGCCGGGCTGCGGCTGACGACGCCCGATCAGGCCCGCGAGATCGCCGGGATCGCCGCCAGGCGGACCGCCGACATCCCGTCGGAGGACTTGCCGGTGCTTGGCTACGACGACTGGCTGGCCGGGCTGGTCCGCGGGATCGCCGCGCACCACGCCGGCCTGCTGCCCACCTTCAAGGAGGTCGTCGAGGAACTGTTCGCCGCCGGGCTGATCCAGGCGGTCTTCGCCACCGAGACCCTGGCCCTGGGCATCAACATGCCCGCGCGGACCGTCGTGGTGGAGAAATTGGACAAATGGAACGGCGAGACCCACGCCGCGCTCACCCCCGGCGAGTACACCCAGCTCACGGGGCGGGCAGGGCGGCGCGGCATCGACGTCGAGGGGCACGCGGTCGTGCTCTGGCAACCCGCCATCGACCCGGAGGCCGTGGCCGGGCTGGCCGGTACCAGGACGTACCCGCTGAACTCAAGCTTCCAGCCGTCATACAACATGGCCGTCAACCTGGTCGGCCAGGTCGGCCGCGAGCGAGCGTCCCGGCTGCTCGAGTCGTCGTTCGCCCAGTTCCAGGCCGACCGGGCGGTGGTCGGGATCGCGAGGCAGGCCAGCCGGATCCGCGCGTCGATGGCGGAGCTGACGGCCGCGTGCGACCGTGGCGACTTCACCGAGTACGCCGGGCTGCGGGCCGAGCTGTCGCAACTCGAGCGGGAGCAGGCCAAGGATCGCTCGGCCGCCAGGCGGGTCGCGGTGCTGGAATCGCTGGCCAGCCTCGGCCGGGGCGACATCATCGTGGTCCCTGGCGGGCGGCGCGCGGGAACCGCCGTGGTGCTGGAGGCCGCCGCCGACAAGGCCGCGCCTGTACCGGTTCTGCTCACCGAGCATCGCCAGCTCAAACGCCTGTCCGCCGCGGAGTGCCCCGATCCGGTGGTGCCGGTCGAGCGGATCGCGATCCCCGGCAGGTTCAATCCGCGGTCGCCGCAGCATCGCAAGGACCTCGCTGCCACGATGCGCAACAAGCTCGCGGGCGTCGACCAGCGCGAGCTGCGCCGGGCGGCACGGGGTGGCCGGCCGGGCGATAGCCAGGGCGAAGCTGGGGCTGCCATCGCTGGCCTGCGGCGCCGGCTGCGCGAGCACCCCTGCCACGGCTGCCCGGACGCCGAGACCCACGCCAGGCAGGCGGAGAAGTACCTGCGAATGGACCGGGAGGCGGCCGCCCTGGACCGGCGGGTGGCCGGCCGCGCGCACGTGATCTCGCGGACGTTCGACCGCGTCTGCGCGGTACTCGGTCAGCTCGGCTACACCGAAGGCGACCAGGTCACGGCCGACGGGCGGATGCTGGCCGGCATCTACTCCGAACTTGACCTGCTGACCGCCGAGTGCCTGCGCCGTGGTGTCTGGGACGACCTGAACCCGGCCGAACTCGCTGCGTGCGTGTCCGCGCTCACGTTCGAGTCACGCCGCCCGGAGGACGCCGCTCCGTCGCGCCTGCCGGGCGGCCGGGCAGCCGCGGTGCTCACCGCGATGACCAGGCTGTGGGACGAATTGGACGGGATCGAGAAGAGCCACCGGCTGTCGTTCCTGCGCGAGCCGGACTCAGGCTTTGCCGCGCGGGCACATGCCTGGGCCTCGGGCCGGCCGCTCGAGGTACTGCTCGGTGACGACATGACCCCTGGCGATTTCGTGCGGGCCGTCAAGCAGCTGATCGACCTGCTCGACCAGATCCGCGCGGGGGCGGGGAAAACGCCGCTGGCGGCCACCGCGGCGGCCGCGGTCGGTGCGCTGCGGCGCGGGGTCGTCGCCTACACCTCGGTCCAGTGAGCAATCCGCGGGCGGTCGTGCGCAGGCTTGGGCCAGACGACTGGGAGATCAGCCGGCAGGTGCGGCTGACCGCGCTGGCCGAGGCGCCTTACGCGTTCATGTCGACGCTGGAGCGCGAGCAGCGATTCGACGAGCAGGTCTGGCGGCAGCGGCTGGCGTCGACGACGGCCGTGACGTTTCTTGCCTGGGTGGGTGGCGAGCCGAGCGGAACCGCGACCGGCAAGATCGACGACCCCGACGACGAGTTCGCGGTCCCCGGAGCCTGGCAGCTCGTCGGGATGTGGGTGGACCCGCGCGCCAGGGGGACAGGCGTCGCCGACCTGCTGATCGACACCGTCGCCGGGCACGCGCGGACCGCGGGCGCGCCGGTGCTCGTGCTGTGGGTGACGGAGGTCAACGACCGGGCCAAGGCGTTCTACCGGCGGCTCGGGTTCACGCCGACCGGCGCCAGGCAGCCGGTCAGGCCGGACGAGCCCGACCACATCGAGGCGCAGATGATCCTCGATCTCGGCTAGCCCGGCCCGCGATTCTGGCAGGATCGCAGGGTGGCTCCGCTGATGCTGCTCGATTCCGCCTCGCTGTACTTCCGTGCGTACTACGGCGTGCCCGCCGACAGCATGACGGCGCCGGACGGTACCCCGGTGAACGCCGTGCGCGGCCTGCTCGACATGATCGCCAGGCTGGTCAGGGCGCGCCGGCCAGGCCGGCTGGTCGCCTGTATGGACGCCGACTGGCGGCCGGCCTTCCGGGTCGCCGCGATCGGCTCGTACAAGCAGCACCGGGCCAACCCGGACGGTTCCGAGCAGGTCCCCGCTGAACTGACCGTCCAGATCCCGGTGATCACCGAGGTCCTGGCCGCGGCCGGGGTGACGATGGCGGCGGCCGACGGCTACGAGGCCGACGACGTGATCGGCACATTGACCGCGCGGGCCGACGGTCCCGTCCAGGTGGTGACCGGCGATCGGGACCTGTTCCAGCTAGTCGACGACGCGCGGAAGGTGACGATCCTCTACACCGCGCGGGGCTTCAGCCGCCTGGAGGAGATCGACGAGGCGGCGGTGACCCAGCGCTATCAGATCCCCGGCCGTAGCTACGCGGCCTTCGCGGCACTGCGCGGCGATCCCAGCGACGGATTGCCCGGCGTGCCGGGCGTGGGGGAGAAGACGGCTGCCGCGCTGGTGCGGGCGTTCGGCTCGGTCGAGGCGATGCTGGCCGCGATCGACGCCGGGCACGGCGGCTGGCCGGGCGGCAGCCGCGCCAAGCTGGTCGCGGCCAGGACGTACCTGGAGGCCGCGCTCCCGGTGGTCGAGGTGGCCTCGGACGCCCCCGTCCCGCCCGCCGACGGATCCCTGCCGGTCAGGCCGCCCGACCCGGCGGCGCTGGCCGCCCTTGACGAACGCTGGGATCTCGGCAGCTCGCTGGGCCGGATGCTGTCGGCGCTCGCGATGCGACCCGGGCAGGACGGCTAGCCGCTGCCCAGCGGCATCCGCCAGCACACCTCGAAGTCCAGTTTGGACGGGTCCGCGGTGAGATCGGCCGGAGCCAGGCGCAACGCCGGCGCCTGGGTGCGGTAGGCGGCGATGATCGCCGACTTCACCGCGCGCTGGGCGGCGGTCAGCCGGGTGACGGCCGGCTCGAGCCGGTCAGCGTCAAGGCCCGCGGAGACGATCTGCTCGGCGAGCCAGAACGCCGCATCCAGGCACGGCCCGGCCGGCTTGCCGCTCACCCAGGCCGGCCAGCCGTACGCGAGGACATAAGGGAAATCGGCATAGAGCACGACGCGCGAATGCCCGGCGGCTGCCGCTGCCCTGAGCCCGGCGTCCCTGGCGAACGCGTGATCGCGATGGCCGCCGATCGCCGACGGCAGCCACACCTCGTCCGCCGCGGCCAGCAGGCTGGTCAGCTGGTCGACCGCTACGGTCAGGTCGGGGTCGCCGTCACGGTACTGAGCCTCAGGTTCGTCCAGGTGAACGCCGCGCGCCGACAGCAGCCGCATCACCGCGGCGTCCTCGGCCAGCCGCTCCCGCTGCCGGTCGAGGGAGCTCGTCGCGCCGGTCAGCCGGTCCCACCAGCTGACCGGCAGGTGCGGCGGCGGCAGCGCCGTGAAGACCGTCACGATCGTCGCGCCGACCAGCGCCGAACTGGCCGATAGCGCGGCGTCGTCCAGATGCGGGGAAACCGCCGTGATTCTCATCTCAGGCGAGCTTTCATGACTGTTCAACCTAATTCGCGGGCTACGTCCGGGGGAAGGCTGTAGCGCGCTTCGCCCGCTTGTGCACGTCGCGGCGTGGCGAGATAGTACTCATGTAAGCAGAATCGAGATAGTACGTGAACTGGAACCGGGGTCTGGTCAGATGGGTTACACGCTGCTGATGTCCACCGAGATCCGCGACTGGCTGGCTGAACTCTGCGATACCGATCCGCTCGCTGCCCTGGCAGTCGGCCAGGCCGTGATCGCGCTCGCCGACGCCGGGCCGGAGCTGGGGCCGCCGGCTGTCGTGGCACTCGTGCCGCCGCTGGCGGACGACCCGCGCGAGACTCTCGACTACGCCTGCCAGGACCGGCTCGAACGGCTTCGGCTGGCCCGGCATGCGGCCGCCGACGCCGCCGTCCTGGAGGCGCGGATCCTGGCTCAGATCGCCGAGCTAGAAGCAGCGCGGTCCGCGGCCGAGGCCGCAGATCTCGGGCGGCTGCTGCCAGGGCTGCGCCGGGCCCAGCAGCAGCTGGCCGACGCCAGCCAGCGAGGGCAGGCCGACCTCGACGCCTTCCGGGTCAGGAAGGAGATACTGAAGGCCAGCTACAGCGCCGCGTTTGCGTTTCAGGCCCTCGCCCGGCCCTTCGCCGGTGCCGACGCGGGCGACGAAGACCTCGCGCCGGACCAGCCGACCAGCGCCGAGTGCGCGCAGCGGATCAGCGCCCTGACGGCGGAGATCGAGCGGGAGCTGCGAGACGAGGCAGGCGGGCTGATGGAGTTGCGGCCCGGCGTTCCCGCCGGGCTCGGCGGCGACGTCCGCGTCATCTTCGCGGTCGAGCCCGCCGGCTCCGCGCTGCTGATCTCGGTCCTGCACGGGCGTGATGTCGTCGCTGTCCAGCACCACCAGGCCGTCTCGGTATCGGCGCGGATTCTGCGGCAAGTCAGGGCCGGCGAGGACCGCGAGGCAGTTGCCGTGGCCTTCGGGAGCGGCCGGGTCTTCGCCGACGCGCTCTTGGCCGGCCGCGCCGACGAGGCGATGGCCGGGGCGGCCGAGCTGGTGACCAGATCCCGCGCCGGGACGCTGGCCGATAGGCGGGTCTGGCTCGGCCTGAGCCAGGAGCAGGTCGCCGAGCGGATGGGAGTACCGCCAGCTCTCGTCGCGGCAATCGAGCGCGACGAGCCATCGATCACGCGACTCGGCGCCATCGCAGGGTACGTCGAGGCGCTCGGCGGCCGGCTGGACGTTGTCGCCGACTTCGGTGATGCGCGCGTGCCGCTGCGCTGAGCCGGTACAGCTCGGCCCGGCTCAGGCCCGCCCCGCTGCCGCGGCGTTGACGAATGCCGCCTTACTGCCGACACTGGCGCAATGGCTGCGCTGACCGTTCCCTGGCTCCCGTTTCCGCTGATGCCTGAGGGATCGCCGCCATGCAGGCATCGCGTGGTCGACGGCGCCCTGGTAGTGACCAGCGAGCCATCAACCGATCTGTTCGTGGATCCGGCCGGCGGCGGGACGGCGCCAGATGCGGGACGGCTGGTCGGCATGCCGCCCGACGGCGACTTCACCCTGGCCGCGCGGGTGACGGTCGAGTTCGGCAGCACCTATGACGCCGGCGTGTTGCTGCTGCACGCGGCGGAGCGGCGGTGGGCCAAGCTCTGCTTCGAGCTCTCTCCACAGCGCGAGCCGACCGCGGTCACCGTCGTGACCAGGGACACCTCGGACGACTGCAACTCCTTCGAGGTGGCCGGGAGCACACTGTGGCTGAGGATCACGCGCTCCGGCAGGGCGTGGGCATTCCACGCCTCGACCGACGGCCGGTGGTGGCGGCTGCTCCGCTATTTCTCGCTCGGTGACCAGCATCCTGTCCGGGTCGGCTTCCTGGCGCAGTCGCCGACCGGCCCGGGCTGCACGGCCAGCTTCGAGGAGATCGCGCTGCGCCACGGCGCCCCCGCGGACCTGCGGGACGGCAGCTAGGCCCGCCGGGTGCTACTCCACGGCCAGGGCGACCAGGCAGGTGTCGTCGTCGGTGTGCGTCGGGCCGAGCGCGTCGAGCGCGACCGCGATCATCCGCTCGGGGTCGTCGGTCCCGCGCACCGCGGCGACCAGCCGGGCAACGCCCTCATCGAGGGACCTGTCGCGCCGCTCGACCAGGCCGTCGCTGTACATCAGCAGCAGGTCGCCCTGGCGCAACCGGAGCGTCTTGACCTCGTAGCTACTCCTGCCCGCCCCCAGCAGGATTCCCGCGGGCGGGTCGAGCGGCAGCGCCCACGCTCCCCGGACCAGGACCGGCGGCGGATGGCCGGCCTGCGCCCAGGTCAACAGCCGCTCGGCCGGATCGAAGTAGCCGGCGATCACCGAAGCGGTGTGCTCGGGCGAGACGTGCCAGACGAGGTCGTTGAGCCAGCCGACGAGCCGGTCGGGCGGCGCGCCCGTGATCGCCAGGCCAGCCAGCGCGCCCCGCAGCCTGGCCATGCCCGCCGCCGCCTCGAGGCCGTGGCCGCCCACGTCGCCGATCGCCAGCAGCACATGTCCTTCCGGCATTTCCGCGGTGATGTACCAGTCGCCGCCGACCCGGCTGGCCCGGGAGGCGGGCAGGTACCTGACCACAGTTCGCAGCCCGGGCAGATCGAACGGCGCGTCGTGCAGCGGCAGGATGGCATGCTGAAGTTCAAGCACGATATGGCGTTCCTGGGCGAGTTCGGCGGCCAGGCTGGCCTCGGTCGCACGGGCGCCGAGAAGCCGCACCCCTGGGACGCTCGATGCACCCTGCGCCGCCGAAGCAACGGGAGTCGCAGCTGCCTCAGATATCATCACTGCTCACAATTCGTGAGACGTAGTTCACCCATCGTGAGGCATTGTGGGTGCACCTGTCTAGGTGCATCCGTGTGCGGGCGAGGTGAGATGATTCCCGGTAGGACATCGGACCGGGAGGCCAGAGATCTGGAGCGTAACCGTGCCGGAACTGCATCGTCCCAGGGAGCTGTCACAGTGACCATGCTAGACGAGCTATACCCGGCCGCGCGACCGGCAACTGCGGCCGCGGCGGCCGGGCGCGCCGGGCTCGATGCCTTGCTGCTCACGCCAGGGCCCGACCTTCGATACGTCGTCGGGTACGACGCGCACGCCCTGGAGCGGCTGACCTGCCTGGCCATTCCGGCTAGCGGCGAGCCATTCCTGGTCGTCCCGCGGCTCGAACTGCCGGCGGCACAGGCGTCGCCAGCCGGCCGCCTCGGCCTGGAGATGCTCGCCTGGGACGAGACCGACGACCCGTACGCGCTCGTCGCCGGCCGGCTCGGCTCGCCGGCTGCCGTTGGCCTCGCCGACCGGATGTGGGCCCTGATGGTGCTCAGGTTCGCCGCGGTACTGCCAGGCTCCCGGCAGAAACTGGCCAGCCTGGCCCTGAGCCCGCTCCGCTCGCTCAAATCGCCGGCCGAGGTGGCCGCGCTCAGGGAGGCAGGCCAGGCGATCGACCGGGTGCACGCCCAGGTGCCGGGTTGGCTGCGGCCGGGCCGCACCGAGGCAGCGGTCGCCGCCGACATCGGTGACGCCATCATCGCCGAGGGGCACAGCCGGGCGGACTTCGCGATCGTCGCCTCCGGCCCCAACGGCGCCAGCCCGCACCACACGGCCGGCGACCGGGTGCTGCGCGCGGGCGACGCGGTCGTCGTCGACATCGGCGGGACGATGCCGAGCGGCTACTGCTCGGACTGCACCAGGACGTACGTCATCGGCGAGCCGCCGGATGAGTTCGCGGCCTACTACGGGGTGCTCAAGGCGGCCCAGGAGGCGGCGTGCGCGGCGGTCAAGCCGGGAGTCAGCGCCGAATCCGTGGACGCCGCGGCGCGCGAGCCGATCACGGCGGCCGGCTACGGCCCGTACTTCGTGCACCGCACCGGGCACGGAATCGGGCTGGAGACCCACGAGGACCCCTACATCGTGGCGGGCAACGCCGAGCCGCTCCGGTCCGGCCATGCCTTCTCGGTCGAGCCTGGCATCTATCCCGGGCAGCATGGCGCCCGGATCGAAGACATCGTCGTCTGCACGGATACCGGCTGTGAGCGGCTCAACACCGTGACCCGCGAGCTGGTATCCGTTCCCGCCTGATGGCCGGGGTCGAGCGCGAGTGCCGCGACGAGACGGCCAGGGCGCTGTTCGATCTGACCGCCGAGATCGCGGACAAGGAACTGCGGCCTGCCGCGGCCGCGGCTGAGCGCGACGGCCGGTTCCCGCGCGACGAGTTCAGGCTGCTCGGCAGGTCCGGGCTGCTCGGGCTGCCCTACGCCGAGGCACTCGGCGGCGCCGGCCAGCCGTACGAGACGTACCTGCAGGTGGTGGAGGAACTCGCCGGAGCCTGGCTCACCATCGGGCTTGGATTGTCGGTGCACTCGCTGAGCTGCTTCGCGCTGGCCACCGCGGGAACTTTGGAGCAGCAGCAGCGCTGGCTTCCCGCGATGCTGGGCGGCGACCTGCTCGGCGCGTACTGCCTGTCCGAACCCGGCAGCGGGTCCGATGCGGCCGCGATGCGCACCAGCGCGCAGGCCGATGGCGAGGAGTTCGTGCTGAACGGGACGAAGGCGTGGATCACGCACGGCGGGGTCGCGGACTTCTACGCCGTCTTCGCGCGTACCTCAGGCGACCCGCAAGCGCGGGATCGCGCCGGCGGGATCAGCTGCTTCCACGTGCCCGCCTCGACCCCTGGGGTACGGCCGGGGCAACCCGAACGCAAGATGGGCATGCGGGGCTCGACAACCGCGCAGGTGATCTTCGATGCTGCGGCGGTCCCGGCCAGCCAGCTGGTAGGGGAGCGCGGCAAGGGCTTCTCGATCGCGCTGGCCGCTCTCGATGCCGGGCGGCTCGGGATCGCCGCGTGCGCCACCGGCCTGGCCCAGGCCGCGCTGGACGCGGCCACCGCCTGGGCAGGCCAGCGCCAGCAGTTCGGGCGCCCGCTGATCGAGTTCCAGGGGCTGTCGTTCATGCTGGCTGACATGGCCACGTCGGTGGCGGCCGCTCGGGCCCTGTACCTGTCAGCCGCACGGCGTAAGGACGCCGGCCTGCCCTATGGCCAGCAGGCCGCGATGGCCAAGCTGTTCGCGAGCGACGCGGCGATGAAGGTCACGATCGACGCGGTGCAGGTGCTCGGCGGGTACGGGTACGTCGAGGACTTTCCTGCCGAGCGGTACCTGCGGGAGGCGAAGGCGCTGCAGATCGTCGAGGGCACCAACCAGATCCAGCGCATGGTGATCGGCCGGGCGCTGGCGCGCGGCCTCCCCGCGGGGGGCTCCGGGGGGCCGTCCCCCCAGGCTGGCACCGCGGGGGGCTCCGGGGGGTCGTCCCCCCGGGCTGGCACCGCGGGCTCGGGGGAGTAGCGCGGTGGAGGAGATCAACCGCAAGATCCTGACGTTGCTGGCTGGAGACGGCCGGCTGAGCTTCACCGAGCTCGCCAGGCAGACCGGCCTGTCGGTATCCGCCGTGCAGCAGCGCGTCCGCCGGCTGGAGGAACGGGGCGTGATCCGCGGCTATAGCGCGGTGATCGACCCGGACGAGGCCGGGTTGCCGCTCACCGCGTTCGTCTCGATTAAGCCGTTCGACGCGGCCGCACCCGACGACGCGCCGCAGCGGCTGGCGCACCTCACGGCGATCGAGGCCTGCCACAGCGTGGCCGGCGAGGAGAGCTACATACTCAAGGTGCGGGTCCCCTCGCCGGCGGCGCTGGAGGATCTGCTGCAGGAGATTCGCGCCGCGGCGGGGGTGTCGACCAGGACGACCATCGTGCTCAGCACCCCGTACGAGGGCCGGCCGCCTGACGTCTAGCCGACCCGGCTAGCCGACCCCTGCGGGCTCAGGTCAGCGCCCACTTCCGCGCCGGGAAGTCGAACAGCCAATCGGCCTGCCGCCAGGCCGGGTAGCCGAGTATCAGGTCCATCGGCCGCTCCGCCGAGGCGTTGGCCAGGGTCAGGTCGACGACCGCCGCCTTGTGCGCGGCGAACTGCCGGTGCCCGATGACCGCCCGGCTCATCCGCACGACGATGGTTTCCAGCTGGGTGCCCGAGGCGTCCGTGCCGGTCGCCGTTCCGGTCTCCTCGAACAGCCCGCGGTGCGCCAGCCAGAAGTCCTTGTGCACGATCGTGATGCTGGCACCGCTGTCCCAGCATGCGGGAGCGATGACGCCCGGCCACTCGACGTCGACATACGGATGGCAGGCGGCGTCGGTCCACAGGTCGAACTCGGCCCGCTGGACCGCTTCGGCACCAGCCTCGGCGCCGACGTCAACAACACCGCTGCCGAACCTGAAATGGCAGCGGTACCGTCGCAGCACGTCCATGCCGAGCAGGTTGGGAGCACCCGGGCGCCCGCCGCCGGTCCGTGCCACCTTGAGTTCGCCTGCGTGAATCGGACCGGCGCGCAGATCGGTGACGGTCACCAGCGGATCGCTCGTTGACGCGAACGCTCCGTGCGAGCCGTCCCGCCCCTGCGCCGGCAAGGCCGACGTGTATGAGTCGGCCGCCATGGTCGTGCGCGCTGCGCCGGTGTCGAGTACGAACCGGTAGGGCGGCCGGCGACGGTGCCCGCCACCACGGGCACGGCGCAGTCCGGGTCATCGGGGTCAGGCTCGAGCACGAGCGGCAGCGACGGCATGACCGCGGAGGCTAGCCGGCCGCGGATCCGGCCCGCAGGCGCGGTGCTGCCGGCCGCCTCACGGCGGCCGGCAGCCCGATGCTCCCCCCGGAGCACATCTTCAGACCGGGATCGCCCGTACCGAGGCAGGAATGGTGATCCCGGCGTCTTTGGGAATGAGCGCGACGGTGCCGTGATAGGTAGCCGCGGCAATCGCCAGCTCTGGCCTGCTGACCGCGACGACGGTGGCGCCGCGGAGCAGGGCGGTGTCGATCAGGGTTGCGTAGGCAAGCCCGTCGCCTACCGGCGGCATCGCGATCACGACGTCCCGGCCGGTGAATCCCGCGCTCGCGTCTGCCTGGTCGATGAGCTCGATGAACTCCCGATGGCTCACCGGCGCGGGCCGGAGCCTGCCGTCCTGGCCGCGGGAGAACGGCAGCAGCGCGACATCATCCGGCCGGCCCCTGGACGGTCGGATCATGTCAAGCCCGAGCAGGTCGCTGAAGCGAGTGGCCCCCGGCGCGTCGACGAACGAGAACACCTGGCGCACCCAGGACCGGTCGACGGCCGCGAGTGCGGTGTCGGCGAGCGGCGGAGCCGTGATCACCATCCGCGCGCCGCTCTCCGCGAGCTGGCCGGCCGTCTCGACCGCGCACAGCGCCGCGTCGAGCGGCGAGGGAACCCCGCCAGCCGCCCGGACGGCGTGCGTCGCGAGCGCGAAGCCCACCGCATCGGGAGCGAGCACGCCGACCACGTCCCTCGGACGCAGCCCGCGCCAGGTCAGGCCGGCTGCCGCGGTCTGGACGGTCGTGGCGAAGCTGGCGTAGCTGTACGACCCCCCGGCCGGCTGGCCGTCGGGTCCAGGGCCGCCGACGAGCGCAGTCAGCCCGGCGCGGTCCGTCGCGATGGACACCAGCCGCCTCGTCACCGACGTCTCGGTGATGAGGTCGTCTAGCTTCGACATCGACGTGTCCTTCCCGCGGCGGCAAACCTGCAACTAGGACAATAGGAGCGCTGCGCGATCCCGGCATCGTCAGAAATGTGCACCAACGTATGTAATCGCGGAAATCCGATATGTAGAACAGCGCGCGATGTATGTAGGCCGCGTCAGCGCACCGGCCGCCGCACTGCGCCTGGCCGGTCAGTCCTGGCTATCCGGCCAGTTTTCCGCCATCCAGGCGGCCAGCTGGGACCGCGACGTGACGCCGACCTTGGTGAAGATGTTCGCGACATGGCGGGCCGCCGTCGCCTGGGTGATGTACAGCTTCTCGCCGATGGACCGGTTCGACAGGCCCCTGGCCACCAGCACGGCGACCTCGGTCTCGCGCTCGGTGAGCGGGACGCCCGCGCGGTGGCCAGCCGCGCCCGGCGCGGGCGGCTCCTCCAAAGGCGCGGTGATGAGCTGCGCGGCCTGCTGCGAGTTCATCGCCTTGCCCTCGGCTAGCAGCGACGAGACCGCATCCGGCCCGAGGCTGGCGCGGGCCGCGTCGAGCTGGCGCGCGGATCTGCGGACCGCGGCCGCCGACGGCTGCGCCCCGAGGGCGTCGAAGACCGCCTGCGCGGCTCCCGCGAGCCTGACGGCCTGGCTGAGATCTCCTGACGCCCCGGCAAGCCACGCCAGGGCCTGCAGTCCGCGCGCGATGGCGAGCCGGTGGCCCGCTGCCAGGCTCAGCCGCATGCTCTGCGTCAGGCTGGCGGCGGCGGCCGGAGGTTTTCTTGCGCAAGCGCGACCAGGCCGATTCCCGCCAGGCAGCGGGCCATCTCCGGCCTGGCGTCGATCTGCTGGTACAGCACCAGGGCGTCGTTAAAGTACCGCGCCGCTCCTGGCAGGTCGCCGCGCGCCCTGGCCACCCGGCCGAGCCCGTACACCACGTTGGCCAGGCCCCAGCCGTTGTTGTCGCTGAGCACCTCCCGCGCCAGGGCGTAAGCTTCCTCGGCCTCGGCGAGCGCGCCCTGGCCAGCGATCACGGCAGCTCGCGCGGCAAGCGCGACGCCCCGCTCCCATTCGTCGGCCATGCCGATCGCGGCGGCCAGGGAGGCGTCCGCGTGAGCGAGCGCCTCCTCGGTCCGGCCCGACATGAGCTCGACGAGCGCCAGCACCCTGAGCGCCGCGGCCGGATTGCCGTCTCCGCACGCCAGGCTCAGCTCGTGGCACTGCGATGCGAAACCCGCGGCGCCCGCGTAATCGAGCTGCTCGAACGCGAGCTCGGCACGCACGGCAAGCGCTCTGGCCCGCACGCCAGGCGGCACCGGGCTGTCGATCGGCAGCAGCCGGTCAAGCCAGCCCGCCCCCTCGGCCACGTCACCACTGGCCAGCCAGGAGCCGCTGAGGGCATGGCACAGCCGGAGTCCCTCCTCGGCATCGCCGCGCTGGACGCAGCACGCGAGCGCGAGCTGCAAGTTCGCCCGGTCGGCCCGAACCCGGTGGTACATCGCCACCCGCTCGGGCCAGGACGGCTCGCCGCGGACGAAGGCCTGGCCGGCTATCGCCTCCGCCAGGGCCAGGGTGCAATCGCGGTGCGCCACCCGCAGCCTAGACATCTCGCCGGATTCGATCGCCTGCTGGGCCGCGAGCTCCCTGACCGTATCCAGCAGCCGGTATCGCGCGCTGCCGTTCAGCTCCGCGTCGAGGCTCACTAGGGACTTGTCGATCAGCGCGGTGAGCAGGCCGAGTATCTCCTCCGCAGGGATCTGCTCGTCGGCGCAGATCTCCTCGGCCATCCGCAGGCTCCAGCCGTGGAATACCGACAGCCTGCTGAGCAGCAGCCGCTCCGCCGGGCTGAGCAGGTCATAGCTCCACTCCACGGCGGCCCGCAGCGTCTGCTGACGGGGCGGCGCGGCCCGGTTACCCAGGTCGAGCAGCTCGAACCTGTCCGCCAGCCGCACGGCGATCTGCTCGGCGGACAGCGCCCTGATCCGGGCCGCGGCCAGCTCAATGGCCAGCGGCACGCCGTCCAGGCGCAAGCAGACTTCGGCGACCGCCGCCATGTTCCCGTCGTCCAGGCTGAACCCCGGCCTGACCGCCGCGGCCCGTTCGACAAACAGCCGGACGGCCTCGCTATGCGACACCTCATCGGCGTCCAGACCTGCCCCGCCGTCGTCCGCCTGTGGCAACCCGAGCGGCGGGACCCGCCAGATGATTTCGCCGCGAACCCCGAGCGGCTCGCGGCTGGTCGCGATCACCCGCAGTCCAGGGCATCCCGCCAGCAGCCGCTGGACGAGCTCCGCGGACGCCTGCACCAGGTGCTCGCAGGTGTCCAGCACTAGCAGCGACGTCCGCGGCCGGAGCGCCTCGGCGAGGGTGTCGGCAAGCGGCCTGTCGGGCTCCTGGCGGATGCCGAGCGCCGCCGTCACCAGCGGCACGAGCCGGTCGTCCTGGTCCGCGCCAGGATCGAGATCGGCCAGGTCGGCGAGCCAGACGCCGTCCGGGTAGCCAGAGCTGAGCATTGTCGCGAGCCGCAGCGCGAGCCTGGTCTTGCCGATCCCGCCCGGGCCGCAGAGCGTCAGCGCCCGCACCCGGCCGAGAATAGCGACCAGTTCCGTCAGGTCGCGCTCCCGGCCGATGAAGCTGTTCGGCTCGGCGGGGAGGTTACCCGGCGCCGGGGCAGAGTTGGAGATCATTGGCCGTCATCATGGTTGTCGAATTCTGTCTATTGTCAGGATATCGGGCGCCCGGGGTCAGCGGACGACGTTGATCCAGATGGCCTCGCTGTAGCGCAGCCGACCGAAGTACATCACCTTCACCAGTGTCCACCATCGCTGCCCAGGGCGCGCATCGCGCGGAACCGCCACGCGGAAGGTCAGCATAGTGCTACAGCCAGGATCGACCGAGAAGTCCGTCACCCAACCTGGCAGCGTCGCCCAGCTGCCGTGCGGCGAGATCAGCTGGGCCTCGCCGCGGAGCTCGGAGGCCGTGCTGTTGCTGAGCCGCAGCGCGACCTCGCCATTGCCGCCTGGCGGCAGCTCAAGATGGTCGCTGAGCATGGTTAGCTCCGCCTCCGCCGCCTCGGCGAGGCTGATCGCCTCCAGGCCAGGCAACAGTTCGTCGAGCGGCACGTCCACGGTGGGCGGCTCGGCCTCGCCGACCGCGACGACGACCGCGTCCTCGAGCACCTGGCCCACCCCGTCCATGATGCGCGCCGCGACGAAGTACCGTTGCCGCTGCGTCCCCACCGGCACCTGTACCACCAGGGCCCAGGCGGCGTATCCACGGCCGGCCAGGTGGAAGTGCAGCTTGCCCGCGTCGGTCTCGGCCGTCCTCGTCTCCTGGCCGGCCGCCGCCCCGTCGGTGCGCGTCGCCGACACGAGCCGCAGCCCGTCAGGCACGTCAAGCGTCACGGTGCCAGACGCGGGGACCGGCCCGCAGGCGACCGTGAGCTGAACGGTGACCTCCGCGCCGGCCTGCGCGCCGAGCCAGCCAGGGGACAGGTGCACCGCCACGGGCAGGTTGCCCGCCGGTGCCGGGCCCTTGCCGTGCAGCCAGTACCTGGTGAAGATCGGCTGGGCTGGCTCGGGCGGCACTCCGGCCACCGCTGGCACCGTCCCGCGGGTGCCATCGTCGGCCAGGAACCGGTCAGGGTGTACCGCCAGCGTGACGGTACCCCGCTCGGGCACCACCGCGGCGACGGCACCGTCCTTGGCCACCGCCGGGCGGCCGACGGCCTGCTCAAGCAGGTCCGTCACGGCTGCCCCGGAGATGCCGGTGAACAGATTGACCCACGCCGAGGTCGGCCCGCCGCGCGCGGCCAGGTCGCGTAGCCGCATCGTGATGCCGTCGCGGCGATCCGGCTGCGCGAGCGGTGACAGCGGATTGCCGCGCGGCTTCAGCGCCATCAGGTCCACGCCGGCCGGCGCGACGCTGGCCAGGCTGACCGAGGCGGGCAGCGGGCCAGGATGCACCGCGGTCTCGCAGGTCAGCAGCCGATGGCTATATTCCTGCCCGGCGACAGGGAAGCCGGCCGTGCGCCAGTCGCCCGAGCCGGCCGCCAGCGCGTACTCGAAGGTATGGCTCCAGTGCTGCCAGGCAAAGCTGCTGCCGTCGGGCACCGTCCGCTTCTCGCCGTCCATCCAGGTACCGCTCGGCCAGGCGCTGCAGGCGCGCATCAGCGAGATACAGGCGTCGCCAGCGGGGGTCACCAGGCTGCCTGGCAGGCCACGGTTCAGCAGCGCGATCGTGTGGCTAGCCAGGCCAGGCTCGTCGCTCCAGCTGTAATCCGGCCACGGCGCCTCGATCTGGGCGTCGTCGAGGTCATCGATCAGCGCGCCGATGGCCGCGTTCAGGTCGGTGCCCGCAAGGATCAGCACGGGCAGGTCGGCGGGCCCGCACAGGTCGGCTCCCGGGCGGAACGCTTCGCGCCTGCTCCTGGCGGCTGGCACCCAGATCCGCGCCACGCCGGTGGCGGCAAGCTGGCTGTCGAGATTCGCGGCAACGGCAGGCCCGGCCGAGGCCAGGATGTGCGCGGTGAACTCGTTCTGCTCAGGGCCGCCGAGCGCGATCCTGACGTCGGGCAGGTTGGAATCCAGCTCCGCCGAGCCGTACCTCGGTCCCTCGGGCACCGAGCAGGTCGCTGTCACGCCCTGCCTGGCCAGGGCGATGAGCAGGTCCCTGATGGCCTGCCGGGAATCACCGCCGGCCAGGGCGTCCCGCGGGGCGAATCCGTCGCTGGCGGGCTCGGCGGGAGCGATGACCTCGGCCACCCCGATCGCGTGCAGCCGCCGCTCGCCGGCCTGGCCGGTGAGCGACATCCGCGCGGTCGAGCCGATCCCGAACCACTCGTGCGCGGGATTGTCGAGCGTGTAGGTGTGCTCCGCCGCGTCGACCTCGGCATCGCCCAGCGGCCGCCCGATCACCGACATGCCAGTCTGGTAGATGGGCAGGCCGCCGGGCACGTTGGCGGCGAACCTGACCCTCAGCAGCCGGTCGTGGCCGATCGAGCCGTCGACGTGGGTGCGGAATTCGACCAGGTCGCTGCCGTCCCAGAGCAGCGTCTCCTGCGTCACCCGCAGGTCCTCGAAGCTGAACTGGGTCACGAGCCGCGAGCCGATCGGGCAGCGCTCCGCCCGCACGCGGGCGTGCCGGTCGGCAGGCCCGCGCCAGCGGCCGGTCGGGCAGAGCAGCCAGGGTCCCTCGCCCCAGCGCGGATGGCTGGCGTACTCGTCCTGGAGCACGAGTTCGTTGCCGGCCCCGGAGAGCAACTCGGTCCCGGTGCGCCGGTCCAGGATCGACTCGAGCGAGCCGCCGTCCGCCTGGGCGGCGGTCACCGTGAAGGCATCGTTCTCGATCATCACGCCCGCGGCGACCTGCCAGCCCAAGCCAGCTGGCTCCGGCACGGCCTGCCCGGGTTGCAGGGGAACGGCCAGGTAGGTCTGGTAGCCCAGCGGCGGGACGTCGGCGGCCCGGAATGTGAGGGTCGCCGCCGCGAGCGAACCATCGGCGTGCCTGGCCATCCCCTCGGCCAGGTAGCCGACGGCCGCGCCCGAAGCGTCGGCGAGCCTGACCGCGGCCGCCTCGCCCGCGGCGAACTCCATCAGGATGCGGGCCAGGCCCGATCGCGGCCAGGCGAGCGTGTTGACGACGATCACGGCCCGCGCCTGCCCGGTCGTCACTGCCGAGGCGAGATCCGGCGTGGCGGCTGCCGCGGCGGCCGCGGCTGCCGAGGTGTCGGCCAGCCCGGCCAGGTGTGCCGCGGCCTGGAGCCTGGCCTGGTCGCCGCGCTCGAACGCCTCCCGCCAGCCTGCGAGCAGATCCAGGTAGACCTGATCGCCCTCGGTGCCGGTGATGGCGTCGTGATGCGCGCCGAAGGCCAGCAGCCGCCAGGCCTTGTCCAGACTGGCGGCCGGGTATGGCGCTCCGGCCAGCCAGGCGGCCGTGGCCAGCCGTTCGCCGTCGAGCAGCGCGATCTCGGCGTCGCGCTGGGCTTGCTTGGTGTCGATGTAGGTGACGTCCTTGCCGGGGTAGACCGGGTTCATGTCCCTGGTCTGCGGCATGAACCAGCCGCCGGTCGCCGCTCGCTCGGCGCGGACCGCCGCGAAGAACTCGCTCGGAACGGCCGTCACGAACCGCGGCCACACGTACCTGGCGTTCCAGTCCCGGTGGATGGCCGTCGCCCACCTGGAGGGGACGACATGGTCACCGCCGACCGGCAGCAGCACGTTGCGGGTGGCGGCCACCGGGGCCAGCGAGCTGAACTGGGCGTAGGCGTCCTTCTCGGCGCCGGTCAGGTCGGCCGCGTGCTGGGTGATCCAGCCCGCCGAGTAGTGGTTCGGCATGTAACTGGTCAGCAGGCCGTTGCCGTCCGGCGAGAGCCACTCGAACTCGGCGGGGAACTGCATCCGCCGGTTGCCGCCGAGGATCTTCTCCGGCCCCCACTGATGGAAGGGCCCGCGGGCCCAGGACGACTCGGCCATTCCGGCCGCCGCCATCAGGCCCGGGTACGAAGGATCGAAGCCGAAGGCGTCGAGCATCCACGCGGTGGTCGGCGCTGCGCCGAGCACCTCTCGCTGGTACGTCAGGCCGTACATGGCGTTGCGGATTGTCGACTCGGCGCAGGTCAGATTCGTATTCGGCTCGTTGTAGCTGCCGCCGACGATCTCGATCCGGCCGGCCGCGATGAACGCGAGCAGGTCGGCACGGTCGTCAGGATGCGCATCGAAGTACGGCTTGAGGTAGTCGATCTCGGCGAGGACGAACTTGTAGTCCTGGTCGCTCCTGGCCTCCGCCAGGTGCAGCCTGACCAGCTCGAAGGCCGTCCGCACCTCGGGCAGCCCGCCGTCCTGCCCGGGCAGCAGCGGCCAGGTCTGGGTGTACTGACCCTGGGTGTTCCACCAGACCGGGTCGTAGTGGAAGTGGCTCACCATCCACATCGTCCAGCCCGGGTCGGCAACGATGATCTGGCCCGGAACCTCCCAGTCCCCGGTGCCGCTCCGCGCGACCGCGGTGACCTGGCGCGAGGCGCCGGGGCTGGCCGGCGCGCCGACCTCGACCGGCACCTCGGCCGTCCGTTGCTCGCCATGCTGCAGCTTGGTCACCATGACCGGCTTCGGGGTCACCACTCCGGCGCCGTGCACGCTGACGCTGACCTGGCCGGCCGGGTCGCTGATCATGCCGGGGCCGTCATTGACCAGCGTGACCCTGACGATCTGCAGGGGCTTGGCGGGCGTGCCGGAGAACAGGTCGGTCGAAGCGACCTCGGTTATCCGCATGCCTCATGGTGGCACGATGCGGTCGTCATGATCTACGGCCAGCCGGGACAGCGCGGTCCCGGTCAGCCGCTGCACGGTCCACTCGTTCATCGGTTCCGCGCCGATCGAGCGGTAAAAGCCGATCGCCGGCGCGTTCCAGTCGAGCACCCACCATTCGAGCCTGCCGTATCCGCGTCGCACGCACGTCGCCGCCAGCTCGGCCAGCAGGGCCGTGCCCAAGCCGCGACCGCGCATGGCCGGCGTGACGTACAGGTCCTCGAGGTAGATGCCGTGGCGGCCGAGCCAGGTGGAGAAGTTCAGGAACCACAGCGCGAACCCGACCACATCGCCGTCGGCCTCGGCGACGTGGCCGAACACGGCAGGCTGCGCGGCGAACAGCGCGTCGTGCAGCTCTTCGGCGGTCGCTGTTACCTGGTCCAGCGACCTCTCATACTCGGCGAGCTCCCTGATCAGCTCCAGAATGCGCGGCACGTCGGCCTGCGCTGGCTGGCCTGATCGCGATCGGGCCGGCCTGGCTGGTCACCGGCCGGTCCCGGCCTGGTCGGCCCCGGCCCCGGCCCCGGCCCCGGCCCGGCCGGAAAACGGTACCTGAGCCTGAACTTGTCGGCCGGAACGACGATCTCGGCGAACTCCACCGCCGTGCCGTGGCTGTAATGGATCCGGTCCACGACCAGCAAGGTCGCCCCGGCCGGGACCGCCAGCGACGCCGCCTCGGTGAGCTGCGCCGGCCTGACCGAAATCTCCTCGGCGATGTCGTCGACCTCGATGCCAATCGATGCCATCCGCTCCACGACGCCGCGCCCGGCCAGGGGACCCTGCTCGGGCAGCGCGACCGGGGTCAGGTCGGTCAGCTCAGCGGGCTCGCAGCTCGTCGCGAGCTGCGCGGGCTCGCCGTCGGCCCGCATCAGGTACCTGGTCACGACGATCACTGCGCCCGGAGCCAGGCCGAGCCGGGCTGCGGTCCGCGGCGTGGCCGTCACCTTCTCGCTCTGATGCTCCCAGGTGAGCCTGCGGGTCACGGGCAGCGCGCGCCCGTCGATCTCGTCGGCAGGCTGGCCAACGGTCTCCTGCACGCCGAACGGCGACCCAGGGAACTGCGGCCTGTCGTGCTCGAGGAATCCCGCCGCCGGAGCGCGGCGGACATAGCAGCCCGAGCCCGGCCTGGCCTCGATCAGACCCTCGGCCACCAGCACCTGCAGCGCGTGCTTCGCGGCGGTCTCGCCCACGCCGTAATTCGTGATAATCGCGTTCCTCGAGGGCACCCGTGCGCCGGGCTGGAGCACGCCTGAGGAGATCCTCGATCGCAGGTCCTCGAGAACGCGCAAGTAGACCGGCCCGGTAGTGGTGCCCATGACCATGCCATTGTCGCCGAAACGGCCCGCCCCCGTGACCGGAGCGCTGAAAGCCGCTAGCCGCTGCCCTCCTCGAGCAGCAGGTGATATCCGTTCGGCGTCCTGGCATGCAGCACGCGATACTGCCAGTCCGCGCTCGGCGTCATCAGCTCCTCACGGCACGGCACCCCAGCCGCCTCGAACAGCTTCTTCGCTTCGTCGATGTCGCTCACGCCGAACTGCCACGTCAAGACCCGGTCCGGGCCCGCCGGCGAGAAGCCTTCGTGCCATTCGATGCCGAACTCGACCGATCCGTGGCCGAGAGCGATGAAGTACGGGTACTCGGGGCCCTCGTACGTGACGCGGAACCCGAGCCGGAGGTAGAAATCCCGTTCCGCGCGCAGGTCGCTGACGAACAGAATCGGGATGATCCTCCTAAACAACGGTGCCATAGCGCGACATAGTATCGAGCCACGGTTACCAGGGAGGCATAGTGCCACCTCATGTCGAGACACATCCGGTCCGCGTGGCCGCCTGCCAGCTCAGCCTGCGTGTCGGCGAGCCCGAGCGGAATCGCGCCGCGGCTGGCACCGCCATCGCCGAGGCGGCGGGCCTGGGTGCCGGCATTGTGGTGCTGCCCGAGTTGGCTAACTCCGGCTACGTGTTCGCCGATCCGGCCGAGGCGCGCGCACTCGCGGAGCCCGCGGCCGGTCCGACCACCGCGCAGTGGGCGGACCTGGCGGCCTCCCGCCAGATCGTGATCGTGGGCGGCTTCAGCGAACTGGGGGCGGATGGGCGGCTGTACAACAGCGCGGTGCTCGTCGACGAGTCAGGCGTGCGGGCCGTCTACCGCAAGGTGCATCTGTGGGACGCCGAAGCCGACTTCTTCACCCCCGGGGAGCAGGATCCGCCGGTCGTCGCGACGCGATTCGGCCAGATCTCGATGATGATCTGCTACGACGTGGAGTTTCCCGAGTGGGTCAGGCGGCCAGCGCTGGCCGGTGCCGACCTGCTTGCCGTGCCGACAAACTGGCCCGCCGAGCCGGCCCCGCCGGGGGAGCGGCCAATGGTGACCGCGAACGTCTGCGTCGCCGCCTTCGCCAACCGGATGTTCCTCGCCGCCGCATGCCGATGCGGCAGCGAGCGCGGGGTGGCCTGGACCGGCGGCAGCGTCATCGCGGGGCCGGACGGCTACCCGGTAGCCGGACCGGCCAGCACCTGCGGCTCACCGGGAGGCGCGCACCAGGAGATGCTGGTCGCCGACTGCGACCTGCGGCTGGCCAGGGACAAAGCCACCGGACCACGCAACAACGCGCACGCCGACCGTCGCCCCGCCCTGTACCGTTAGCGCTTGCGAGCCAGGGTCAGGCCGTCGCCGATCGGCAGCAGCACCAGGTCCACCCGGGAGTCAGCCCTGGCGTGGCCGTTGAACCGCCTGATCCCCTGCACGGAGTCATCCTGGATGCGCAGGTCGACCACCCGGCCGTGGGAGAGCGTGTTGTCGACCAGGATCAGGCCGCCCGGCCTGATCATCGGCACGATCAGGTCCCAGTACTCGACGTAGCCCGTCTTGTCCGCGTCGATGAACGCGTAGTCGAAGCTCGTTCCCGCGGGCAGGCCGGCCAGGGTCCCGGCGGCAGGCCCGATCCGCAGGTCGATCTGGTCGGCCACCCCGGCCCGCTTCCAGTACTCTCGCGCCACCGACGTCCAGTCCTCGCTGACATCGCAGCAGAGCAGCCGGCCGCCGTCGGCCAGGCCGCGGGCGATGCAGATCGCCGAGTAGCCGGTGAACGTGCCGACCTCGACCGCGCGGGACGCGCCGATCAGCCTGGCCAGCATGGTCATGAAGGTGCCCTGATCGGGACCGATCTGCATGCCGGCGTCCTCGCCGAACCGGTCCTGCGTCTCCGCCGCCAGCTCCCGCAGGATCTCGTCCGGCTGCGCGCTGTGCGCCTCGACGTAGTCGTGCAGCGCCTGGCTGAGGTGCTCGCTTCTCCTGGTCATCACTTTGACGATAACCTAGCGCCGAGCACCGGTCGCTCGGGTCTACCCTCTCTTACATGACCTCGCTGCACCACGCGCCGCTGGCCTACATACCGAGCCCGTCGATCAACGGGTTCCATCTCGGCCCGCTGTTCGTCCACTTCTACGGGCTGATGTACGTGATCGGCATCACGCTGGCCGTCATCATCACCCAGCGGCGCGTGCGCGCGGCGGGCGGCGACCCGTCCGTGGTCGCCGACGTGGCGCTCTGGGCGGTGCCGGCGGGCATCATCGGCGGCAGGATCTACTTCGACCTGACCACGCCGGCCGACATCCCGCATGTCTGGTACGGGGCCTTCGCCGTCTGGACCGGTGGCCTGGGGATCTGGGGTGGGGTGGCGGCCGGCGCGCTGGCGGGAATCTGGCGGCTGCGGCGGCGCGGCATCAAGGTGGCACCGATCGCCGACGCGGTGGCTCCCGCGCTCCTCGTCGCCCAGGCAATCGGCCGGATCGGCAACTACTTCAACCAGGAGCTCTACGGCAGGCGGACGACGATGCCCTGGGGCCTGCAGATCACCGGCCACCCCGGCGTGTACCACCCGACCTTCCTGTACGAGCTGCTCTTCGACCTGGCACTCGCGGCGGCCCTGGTCTGGCTCGGCCATCACACCAAGATCAGGCCGCCTGGCCTGTTCGCCCTGTACGTCACCGGCTACTCGGCGTTCCGGATCTACGAGGAAACGCTGCGGATCGACTCATCCCAGCACTTCCTCGGCCTCCGCCTGAACCTCTACGTGGCCTCCGCCCTGACCGCCGCAGGCCTCACCTGGTTCATAATCTCCCAACGCCGCCCCCAGGCAGTAACACCCGACCCACGCACCGACGTCGCCGACGAGGCCAACCCCGACGAGGCCAACGCCGACGAGGCCAACCCCGACCAGGCCAACCCCGACCAGGCAGCCCCCGACGAGCCGAGCAGCGGCCCCATCGCCGCGCATGACGATGCCGCAGGGGAGGACGCCGGAGTCGTCCCAGACGCATCGGGCCGCCGGACCTAGCGGGGGTACCAGCTATGCATCAGCGAGTGAGCCGGCAGGTCAGACTAAAGTCCAGGCCGTCTGGCATTCCCCAGGCGGAGCACTTCGAGATCGTCGAGGCGCCTGTGCCGGACCCGTCGGATGGTCAGGTTCTGGTGCGCAATATCTACCTGTCGGTGGATCCCGCGATGCGCGGTTGGGTCAGCGCAGTCACCAACTACTCCGAGCCTGTAGCGCTTGGCGCGGTCATGCGCTCGCTAGCTGTCGGGCGCGTCGAAGAGTCGCGAAGTCCTGATTTCTGCCCGGGCGAGTACGTGACTGGCATGTTCGGCTGGCAGGACTACGCAGTGGTGGACGCCGAGGCGATCGATCGCAAGGTCGGCGGCTCAGGCTTGCCTATCTCCACATCGCTTGGCGTCCTCGGCCTCAATGGTCTGACCGCCTATTTCGCCCTCCTGGAGATTGGCCAGCCCAAGGCGGGCGAGACCGCGGTCGTGTCGACGGCAGCGGGAGCGGTCGGGTCATGCGTCGGGCAAATCGCCAAGATCAAGGGGTGCCGTACCGTCGGCATTGCTGGCGGGCCTGACAAGGTGCGTGTGTGTCGCGAGGAGTTCCGCTACGATTCCGCCGTCGATTACGGGGCTGAAGACTTTGAGTCCGCACTCGATGCTGCCTGCCCTGAGGGCGTCGATGTCTACTTCGACAACACGGCCGGCCCTATCAGCGATTCCGTCATGCGACGTCTCGCGGTCGGAGCACGGGTGGTCATCTGCGGCACGGCGTCCATCGCGACCTGGGATCCGCCACCCCAGGGGCCACGAGTCGAGCGTCATCTTCTCGTCAAACGCGCACGAATGCAGGGGTTTCTCATCTTTGACCATGTCCAGCGCAGTCCCGAGGCGCTGCGGGATCTCGAGAGCTGGGTGCGCGACGGACAGATCCACTATCGAGAGGACATCCTCGACGGAATCGAGCAGGCACCGGGTTCGATCGCAGGGCTGTACCGCGGCGAGAATCTCGGCAAGCGTCTGATTCGGATCGTTCCCGAGCCGCGTGAAACTTGACACAAACGTCCAAAATCTAGCGACCAGGATCGCTAGGCCGGTCGGCCAGCTCCCAGCGAGGGTTAATCCCTCGACATTCCCCCAAACAACGCCCAGCATGATCGGAAATGGCAAACATCTTCGCCCGCCTGCGCCCCGACCTCGCTCCGATCAGGCACTCGCGCGAGTTCAGGCTGCTCTACTCCGGCGAGGCGGCCGCCTCGGCCGGGGTGATGATTTGCTACGTCGCGCTGCCGTACCAGGCCTACCAGATCAGCCACTCCTCGCTCATCGTCGGCCTGCTCAGCTGCGCGGAACTCCTGCCGGTGCTGCTCGCGGGAATGCTCGGCGGCGTACTCGCCGACGCGATCGAGCGCCGGCGGCTGATCCTGATCACGCAGGGCGCCGCCACCTGCTGCACGGCTATCTTGCTTGTCAACGCGCTGACCTGGCATCGGCTCTGGGTGCTCTTCGTGATGGCCGGCCTGCTCGCCGGCGCGTTCGGCGTGCAGCGGCCGTCGGTCCAGGTGCTCGTCCCGCGGCTGGTGGCCCACGACGACCTTCCTGGCGCCTCGGCACTGGCGGGGCTGCTCGGCACCGTCGCCAGCACCGGCGGGCCGCTGGTCGGCGGCGCGCTGCTCGTCGGCGGCCTGCCGCTGGCCTACGCCGTGGGCGGGGCGACCTGCGCCCTCGCCGCCGCGCCGTTCGCGCTGATGCGGCCTTGCCCGCCCGCCCCCGACGCGGACCGGCCCAGCCTGCGCGGGATCGCCGAGGGGCTGCGTTATGCCAGGAGCAGGCCCGATCTTCTTGGCACATACCTGATCGACATCGGGGCGATGTTCTTCGGCGCACCGTACGCGGTGTTCCCGCAGATCGCGGCGGGCCTTGGCGGTCCCGCGGTGCTCGGGCTGCTGTACGCGGCACCCGGGATGGGGTCGATGCTGGTGAGCTTGACCAGCACCTGGACCAGGCATGTCCACCGGCACGGCCGCGCGATCGCACTGGCGGTCTGCGGCTGGGGCATCGCGATCATGGGGTTCGCGTACGCGCCCAACCTGCCGCTCGCCGTGCTGGCGCTGGCAGCCGCCGGCGGATCAGACATGGTCAGCGGGCTGTTCCGGATGACCATGTGGAACCAGACCATCCCGGCCCGGGTGCGCGGCCGGCTCGCGGGGCTGGAGATGATCAGCTATTCCACCGGTGAGCCGCTCGGCAACGTGGAGGCCGGCGCCATCGCCACGCTGACCGGCTCGGTCCGGCTCGCGGTGGTCTCGGGCGGCATCATGAGCGTGCTCGGCGCAGTCATCGTCACGTTCGCGCTGCCCGCCCTGTGGCGCTACGACGCCAGGAACAGCCGTGCTCAGGCCGGAGCGGGTACGGGCTCGGCGGTCACGGCGACGCGGTCAGCCGCCGAAAGCTCGGCAGCCTTGGCCCGCCACCACTCCTGGCCGGACTCCGGCAGCAGGTAGATCGGGTCGTAGTACTCATGTTCCCGGTCCAGCGCCTGCTCGTCGGTGGCCTCGACCGCGGTGCGGTAGTTCTTCGTCCAGTACGAGATCCCGCGCTCGGTGTCGTACCTCGCGGCCTGGTGCACCCACCGCTTGCCGACGTAGGGCACGTCGCACAGCATCCGCGGGGTGGCGAAGCCCGGCAGGTAGCCCATGATCTGGTGCTGAAGCTGCTGCGCCTCGCCAAGGCCGAGCCGCCAGTGCTCGGCGTTCGGGATCATGTCGCACATGTAGAAGTAATACGGCATGATTTTCGCGTCGTCGAGCAGAGCGAAGCACAGGTCGAGCAGCGCGTCGGCCGAGCTGTTGACGCCGCGCAGCAGGACGCCCTGGTTGCGCACGTCCCTGATGCCCGTCTCCAGCATGGCCTTCGACGCCCTGGCCACCAGCGGCGTCACGGACTGGGCAGCGTTCACGTGGGTGTGGATCGCGATCGACACGTCGCGCTGGATGGCGGTCACCGCCAGCCGCTCCATTCCGGCCCTGACCTGATCGGTCAGCCAGTACTGCGGCAGCCCCATCAGTGCCTTAGTGGCCAGCCTGATGTCGCGGACGGACTCGACGGTCAGCAGGTCAGCGACGAATGCCTCGAGCCGCGGCCACGGCAGGTTGGCGACGTCGCCGCCGGAGACCACCACGTCTCGCACGCCGGGGCTGGCCTTCAGGTACGCGATCATCGCGCCTAGCCGATCGGCGGGTGCCATCCCGAACTTGTGCTTGTCGACCATCGGGGTCGGGTTTCCGACCAGGTCCATCCTGGTGCAGTGCCCGCAATACTGGGGGCACGTCGGCAGGACCTCGGCGAGCACCTTGGTCGGGTAGCGGTGGGTGAGGCCTTCGGTCACCCACATCTCCGCCTCGTGCAGGGAGTCCCTCGATGAGTACGGATGCGACGGCCAGTCTGTCCTGCGGTCGCTGAAGACGGGGATCATGTAGCTGCGGACCGGGTCGGCGTACAGGGCCTCGGTGAAGCCGGCATCGCCTGGCGCCAGCCGCGGCACCATCGTGTTGACCATCTGCGGCGGCACCAGCATGGACATGGTCGCCCGCTCGGCCTGGTCGCGCTCCAGGTCGGCATAGAACGCCTCGTCCACGCCGTCACCGAATACCGACCTGAGCTGACGGATGTTCTTCACGCAATGCGAGCGCTGCCACTGCGCGGATTCCCATTCGCGCTCGGTCACGGCCGACCAGCCAGGGAAGCGTCGCCAGTCCGGCTCGACAAGCTCCTGGTGCCGGTACACGTAGGGCTGCTCGATCACTGCTCCACCGCCTCCTTCGCCGCCTGCGGCAGCGCACTTCCCCGTCGCCCACTGCTTATGCTAGAAACCGCACGATAGCCTGCCAGCCGGGCTTGGCACGCTAGAAGATACTGTCAGTATAGTTCGATACGAGAAATTCTACGGATTCGCGAACTCAGGCTACCCCCGCCGCGCGGCCTCGCGCCAGCGCTGGCAGCCGTCGCGAGGAAGGACGGGTCGCGTGCGCAGATCGGCCCGCGAGCCTGGCTCACCGCTCGGGCTGCATCGCGTCATCGAGCCGCCTGGGGTGCTGCCGCAGGCGGCTCGGCGACTTGACCCCGATCCGTCGATCTGGCCCGACGAGGTACTTATCAGCGTCGAGCGGCTGAACCTGGACGCGGCGTCGTTCCGCCAGCTGCACGAGTCCACTGGCGGCGACCCAGCGGCGATGCGGGAAGCGGTACTTGGGATCGTCGCCGACCGCGGCAAGATGCAGAACCCCGTCACCGGGTCAGGCGGGATGCTGACCGGAGTGGTCCGCGAGGCCGGCCCCGACTCGCCGCTCGGCCTCGCGGCCGGAGACCGGATCGCGACCCTGGTCTCGTTGAGCCTGACGCCGCTCGTGATCACCGACGGCCTGGCGTCCTGGGACGGACGGTCCGAACAAGTGCCCTGCCGAGGGCATGCGATCCTGTTCGGCCGGTCGATCGCAGCCGTGCTGCCCGACGACCTGCCCGTCCCGCTGGCGCTGGCGGTCATGGACGTCTGCGGCGCTCCCGCGCTGACCCACCGCGTGGTATCGCAGTCCGCCGACCGATTCGGTGACGCGCCGGGGAAGGGCCCGGTCGTCGCCATCCTCGGCGCCGCCGGAAAGAGCGGCTCGCTGTCGGCGGCGGCAGCCAGGCGGGCCGGGGCGAGCCGGGTGATCGGGGTGGTGCCGCACCGCCGCGAGGCGGCGGCACTCGGCGCAGCGGGCCTCGCCGACGAGATCGTGATCGCGGACGCGACCGACCCGGTCGGCGTGTCACAGGCCGTGCGAGGAGCCGGTGGCCCGGCGGACGTGACCGTGGTCTGCGTCGATGTGCCAGGCTGCGAGGGTGGCGCGATCCTGGCCACGGCGCAGGGCGGTACCGTGATCTTCTTCTCGATGGCCACCTCGTTCACCGCTGCCGCCCTCGGCGCCGAGGGCGTCGCGGCGGACGTGACCATGCTGGTCGGCAACGGCTATACGCCCGGCCACGCTCAGCTCGCTATCGACCTGATCAGGGCATCGGACGGCGTCCGCCAGATCTTCGACGCGAGGACGACGGGAGAATGACGATGACATCCGCAGCTGGCAGGACGCCGAAACTGAGCATCGATCCGGCGGTCGTCCGCGAGGCCAGGCAACTGGCCAGCCAGGCCGGCCAGCCGATCGTTGAGATGGCGCGGACGCACACGACCGTCTCGGTCGAGCGGGCCGTGCTGCGCCTGGCCGGGCTGTCCGGCGCCGACGCCGACGGCATGCCGCTGGTGAACCTGCTGGTCGACGCGGTCCGCGCACAGGCCGGGCTCGAGCACGGCGTCGCGCTGCCCGCCTGGGACGCCATGATCGCCGGCGGCTACCCCGATCTTGCGGCGCTGGCCGGCGCCGCGGCGGCGGGCCAGGTGTCATTCAGGATCCCGGCCCGGACCGATGCGGAGGCCGCCAGGGTTGCCGCGCGGCAGGCGCAGGTCGGCGGCTTCGCCAGGATCGATGCCAACCGGGCCAGGCGAAGCGAGCTGATCGAGGCGACGGCCGAGGCACGCAAGCCGTGGATGTACCTGATCGTGGCGACCGGCGACATCTATGAGGACATCCCGCAGGCACAGGCGGCAGCCAGGGAGGGCGCCGACGTCGTCGCGGTGATCCGCTCGACCGGGCAGTCGCTGCTCGACTACGTGCCGGAAGGCGCGACCAGGGAGGGCTTCGCGGGGACCTACGCGACCCAGGAGAACTTCCGGCTGATGCGGGCGGCCCTGGACGACGTCTCCCGCGAGCTCGGCAGGTACGTGCGGCTGACCAACTACGCGTCGGGCTTGTGCATGCCGGAGATCGCCACGCTGGCCGGGCTGGAACGGCTCGACATGATGCTGAACGACTCGATGTACGGCATCATCTTCCGCGACATCAACCCCCGCCGCACGCTGATTGACCAGCGCTTCTCCCGGCAGATCCACGCCAGGGCCGGCATCATCATCAACACCGGCGAGGACAACTACCTGACCACCGCTGACCCGGTCGACGGCGCCCACACGGTCATCGTGTCGCAGCTGCTCAACGAGTTCTTCGCCAAGGAGGCTGGCCTGGCCGACAGCCAGCTCGGTCTGGGTCATGCGTTCGAGATCGGCCCGGACGTGCCCGACTCGTTCCTGCTCGAACTGGCGCACGCGCAGCTGGTCCGCGAGCTGTTCCCGCACGCACCGCTGAAGTACATGCCGCCGACCAAGCACATGACCGGCAACATCTTCGCGGGGTACCTGCTTGACGCGTTCTTCAACCTCGCGGCCGTGATGACCGAGCAGGAGATCCTGCTGATCGGGATGATGACCGAGGGCATTCACACCCCATTCCTGTCCGACCGTGACCTGGCGCTGGAGAACGCGCACTATGTGCGGAACGCGGCCGGACGGCTCGGGGAGAGCTTCAGGCCGGAGCCCGGCGGCTTCATCGACCGGCGCGCGAACCAGGTGCTCGCCGAGTCGGTCGACCTGCTGCGGCGGATCCGCGACGAGGGCCTGCTAGCCGCGATCGCCGACGGCACGTTCGGCATCACCAAGCGGCCCGCCGACGGCGGGCGCGGCCTGGATGGCGTGGTCGCCAGAGCCGACGGCTACTTCAACCCCGCGGGCGAAATCCTGGACGGCGCGCCAGCCGAAGCGCTGGCCGGGGCCGGCCGGAACGGAGGGGCGCGATGACGGGCCAGCAATCCCAGCAGGCTCCGGGCGGCCGCCCAGACAAGACAGTGATCAGGCCGTACGGCGACACCACCGGAGACGGGCAGGTGCAGCTCTCGTTCACCCTGCCGGTGCCGTTCGGCACGCCGGAGGACAAGGCCAGGGCCGAGGGAGCGGCGCTCCAGCTCGCCTGCAAAATGGGACTTGACCCGGCGATGGTGGTGCACGCCAAGGGCATGGGCCCCGACTTCACGTTCTTCGTGGTATACGGCCGGGTCGGCCATCTTGTCGACCTGTCGCAGGTCACGGTCGCCGAGCGCGAATTCGACGAGCTCTCGCCCGCCGAGATCAACTTGCGGATCCGGTCCGCGCTCGGCCGCAAGCTGGTGGTGGTCGGGGCCACCATCGGCACCGACGCGCACACGGTCGGGATCGACGCGATCCTGAACGTCAAGGGTCACGCGGGGGAGAAGGGCCTGGAGTACTACCGGGAGATCAAGGTCGTGAACCTCGGGTCGCAGGTCGAGATTCCGCGGCTGGTCGCGACGGCCGGGGCGGAGGCCGCCGACGCGGTTCTGGTCAGCCAGGTCGTCACGCAGAAGGACGCGCATATCAGGAACACCCGCGAGCTGTCCGCCGCCTTCGATGCGGCCGGGCCAGGGCGGCCGCTGCTGATCATCGGCGGCCCGCGGTTCGACCCGCAGCTAGCCGCCGAACTCGGCGTCGACAAGATCTTCGGCAAGGGCACCACGCCGCGCGACGTCGCCAGCTACCTGGTGCACAGGCTCGCACCGGCGCAGCCGATGTCCGAGGCGCCGGCATGACCGCCGACGGCGCCGGCGCCGATCCGCGGCTCGGGCTCACAGTCCGCCATCAGCGGTACGTGCCGCACAGCCACGCGCACTACGGCGGCAACCTGGTCGACGGCGCCTATGTACTCGGCCTGTTCGGCGACGTCGCCACCGAGGCCTCAGTCCGCGCGGATGGCGACGAAGGGCTGTTCGCCGCGTACTCCGATGTTCAGTTCCTGGCGCCCGTCCTGGCCGGCGACGTGCTCGAGGCGTCCGCCACGATCACACGGGTGGGGCGCAGGAGCAGGGAAATGCGCTTCGAGGCGCGGGTGCTATGCCGGGCCGATCCGGCCCGCGGTCCGTCCGCCGCGACGGTGCTTGACGAGCCAGTCGTCGTGGTCACCGCCACCGGGACGGTCGTCGCCCCGGCCAGCTGACCCGATGAGGGATTTGGCGATTTTACCGGAAATATTCGGGGCATTTGCATCCGCAGAATTTCCGTATGTTGCACTCAGTAATTACGAGGTAACTACCGGTAGTATCGGTGCGATGAGGTCAATGCTGTGCCCCCTGCTGATCGAGCGCGATGCCGAAGTACAGGCTCTCGCCGACAGTCTCGACCGGGCAGCCGACGGGCACGGCGGGGTCGTCTTCCTCGTGGGCGACGCGGGGATCGGCAAGTCGAGGCTGGCCAGGGAGGCCACCTCGCTGGCAACCGAACGCGGATTCCACGTCCTCATCGGGCGCTCGACCGAATCGGCGGTTCCCGTTCCGTTCCGGCCGGTCACCGAGGCGCTCATGAAGCTCGCCAGGGCCGGGGTCGTTCCCGATGCGGGGCAGCTGACCAATCACCTGCCCGCACTGGCCACGCTGGTGCCCGAATGGACCAGGCCGGGCGATGATCCTGCCGAGATATCGCCGCTCATCATCGGCGAGGCCCTGATCCGGCTGCTCACGCCCGCCGGCTCCAGGGGCACGCTGCTCGTGCTCGAGGACCTGCACTGGGCGGACCCCGAGACGCTCGCGATCGTGGAGTACCTCGCCGACAACCTAGCCCAGGCGAACGTGGTCTGCCTGGCGACGATCAGGGACAGCGAGCCGTCGGCTGGCCTGGACCTGCTCAGGTCCATCACGGCCAGGCGGGCCGCGAGCTGCATCGAGGTGCGGCGGCTGGGCGACAAGGCGGTGCGGCGAATGGCGGCGGCTTGCCTTGACACCGAGAAGATGCCTGGCGCGGTCGGCAAGCTGCTCGCCGACTGCGACGGGCTGCCCTTTGCCGTCGAGGAACTGCTCGCCAGCGCGGTCTCGTCCGGCCGCCTGGTCGCCAACGCCGCAGGCTGGCAGGTCCACGATAACGTCGCCGCCGGCGTGCCAGCCTCGATCGCCGGATCGGTGCGCAACAGGCTCGCGGCGCTCGGTCCTTACGTTTCCGACGTGCTGGCCTCCGCGGCGGTGCTCGGCAAGAAGTTCGACTGGACGCTGCTGTCGGACATCGCCGGCCTGCCGGAGTCTGTGGTGCTCGCGGCCCTGCAGCGCGCGCAGGAGATGCAGCTGATCGAGCCAGTCTCGGCCGGGAGCAACCTGTTCAGGTTCCGGCACAGCCTCACCAGGCACGCGATCCTGGCCGATCTGCTGCCGCCCGACCTCGCGCGCCGGTCGGCGATGGCGGCCGCGCAGATCGAGCGGTCCCATCCTGGGCTGCCTGGGGCGTGGTGCGAGCTGGCGGCCGAACTGCACGAGGCTGCCGGGGATCACGTGCAGGCCGCGAGGCTGTTGCTGCAGCTCGGCAACCGGGCGCTGCAGCAGGGAGCGCTCAGCACCGCCACGACCTCACTCGCCGACGCGCATGATCTGGTCGCGACGCCGGCGACCGCCGAGCCCATGTTGGCGATCGAGATCGACGAGGCGCTTATCGACGCGCTCGCGCATGCCGGGGACTACAACAAGCTGCGGCAGGCCGCCGACCGGCTGATCGCCGAGCTTGGCGCCGCGGGAGCCGATCCCCGGCGGCAGGCGCTGGCCATGATCACGGTCGCGCGGACCAACTGCGAGGACCATTGCAGCGCCTCGGCCGGTCAGCTGGAACGGGCGCGGAAAATCGCCGACCGGCTGCACGATGCCGAGCTCGCCAGCCGGGTCGACGCGGCCGCCGCCCGCTGCGCGATGGACAGCGGCGATCTCGACGGAGCCGACAAGCTGGCACACGTCGCTCTGGCCAGCGCCGAGGCGGCCAGTTCGCAGCCCTGGGCGGCCGAGGTCGCGATCGAAGCGCTCCAGGTGATCGGGCGCAGGGAGCGGCAGCGTGACCTTGTCGCCGCGCGGTCGGCGTTCGAGCGTGCCTACCAGATCGCGACCGGCGGACAGTTCGCGATCCGTCGCATTGAGACCTTGCACGAGCTCGGCACCATCGACATGCTGAACAGCGGCGATACCAGCGTGCTGAGCGAGGCAAGGGAACTCGCGCGCCAGGCCGGCGCGGTCTCCGTCTCGACGTTGATCGACCTGCAACTGGCCAACACCTGGAGCCTCGGCACCGATCTGGACCGCGCGCTTGAGGCGGCCCGCGAGTGCGAGCAGAGCGCGAGGCTGATCGCGGCGCGCCGGAGCGAGGCCATCGCGATCAACATCCAGGCGCTCATTGCGGGCATCAGGGGCAACCGCATCCAGACCACGCTGGCCGCCGAGCGGGCCGAGCAGGTGGTTCCCGACGATCCCGAGGTGCTGTTCTCCACCTGGGGGCTGGCCAGGACCACAGCCTCCCTGTTCCTCGACGACCTGCCCCGCGCCCTGCACGAGAGCGAGGCAGGGATCTCCTACGGCGGAGACACCGCCCTGATGTCGCCCAGGCGCACCTGGGGCTACTACACGATCTTGCAGGCCATTTTCGAGAAGGAAGGCCGGGCCGCGATCGCTCAGGCCCGTGCCGCCGGAGCGGCGGTGGGCTGGAACCACGGGTATCTGTGCTATGCCCAGGCGGTGCTCGAAGGGCGGGACGGGCACCCGGAGGAGGCCGATCGCCTCGCCGGAGAAGGCAGCAGGCTGCTCGCGCCCTACGCACCGCGGTGGAACGCCCTGGCCAGGCGGCTCGTCGCGCCTGCGGCGTTCGCCGACGGCTGGGGACAGCCCGCTGCCTGGCTGCGCGAGGCAGCCGCCGACTTCGAGGCCGACGGCCACGCCCGGCTGGCCTCGGCCTGTCGCGGCATCCTGCGGCGAGCGGGCGAACGGGTGCCCCGCTCGGGCCGTGGCAGCGCGCAGGTACCGGCGCAGATGCGGAGGCTGGGCATCACCAGCCGTGAGATGGACGTCTTCCTGCTCGTCGCACGCGGCTTCTCGAACGCGGAGATCGCCCAGCGGCTGTTCATCTCGCCCAAGACGGTCGAGACACACATCGCTAGCTTGGTGGCTAAAACCGGTCAGACCGGGCGGCGCGAGCTCGTGGCGCATGCTGCGCGCTTCGTGCCGCACTGAGTGCTATGCCGGTGGGCAATATTTGGATGGTTCGAGGTATTTAGCGTAACTTGCCCGGGCGACTCTCCGGCACCAGCGGATGGCGACGTGGCTTAACTCAGGACGTCACAGCCTGTAGCTCAGGTTTTACCCGATGCGCACACGTAGTGCGATCAGCGAACATGAATGAGTACCGAGGCGCTGCGAGGCTGCCGGACCGGACGAGGCCGAGACCAAGTCAGGTGAAGGTAACCAGCGGCGCGAGCTGCCCCCGTGCTCGCGCACTACACGGCGGGCCCGCTTATTGCGGGTCCGCCGGCCGGGGCGTTCCCGCGAGGAGGACGCATGACGATCAGTGCTGTACCCCAGCAGCCGGCATTCCAGCAGGTGCCCGGCGGCGATCACGACGAGCGTTTTACGGCCGAGGCGATCCCCTACATGAGCCGCCTCTACCCGGCCGCGCTTCGGCTGACGCGCAATCACAGCGACGCCGAGGACCTGATCCAGGAGACGTTCGCCAAGGCCTACGTCAAGTTCCATCAGTTCAGCCCGGGCACCAACCTCAAGGCCTGGCTGTACACGATCCTGGTCAGGACGTTCTACAGCACGTGTAGGCGCCGGGAGCGCCGGGTCGGCGAGGTGCTGTCGGCCGAGATCTACGAGGGCGCTGAGGCCAGGGACGCGCTGAGCGAACCACCCAGGTCCGCCGAGGCCGAGGCGCTCGACAATCTGGGCGGCTCCGGGGTCATGCGGGCGCTCGACGACCTGCCGCCGTCCTTCAAGGAGGCGATTTACCTCGCCGATGTCGAAGGCTACCGGTACAGCGAGATCGCCGAGCTGATGGGAACCCCGCTCGGCACCGTGATGTCGCGGATCCATCGCGGCAGGGCGATGCTGCGCCACAAGCTGCGGGCCTACGCACCACGGACATCGGGCGACCTCCACCAGGGTCTGCCTGAACCTCAGCTGAGCGTCGCGGCCTAGCCAGCGCACGCCCCGAGAGGGCGGCACCACAGGGGATCCCCCCGTCCTCGCTGCCGCCGGCCGGCCGAGGCTGTGCCGAGTTACCCCCCTACTCGGCACGGTCTTGGCCGACGGAAGGCCGCGCCGAGTTACCCCCGTACTCGGCGCGGCCTTCCGCGCGCGGACCGCCCCGCCGGCTACTCGGCCGCCCCGTACTTGGCGATCTCCTCGTACTCGGCTTCGCTCAGCTCGCGCGGCAGCTCGCCCTTGGCGACCTTGGTGCTCTGCACGTGGTGGCGGATCGTATCGACCACCTCCGGGTTGGCCAGAGTGGTCACGTCGCCTACGTCAGCGAAATTCGAGACCGAGGCGATGACCCGGCGCATGATCTTGCCCGACCTGGTCTTCGGCATGTCCGAGACGATCCAGACGTTCTTCGGCCGGGCGATCTTGCCGATCTCGACCTCGATCGCCGCGGTGACCTTTGCCTCCATGCCCTCGGCCGGCACCCCGGGCTTGAGCGAGACGTACATCTCCACGATCCTGCCCCTGATTTCGTCCATCACGGGCACGGCTGCTGCCTCGGCGACCTCGGGCACGGTGAGCGCGGCAGATTCGAGCTCCTTGGTTCCGAGCCGGTGGCCCGCCACGTTGATCACGTCGTCGACCCGGCCGAGGATCCTGAAGTAGCCATCGGCCGCCTGGAGCGCTCCGTCGCCGGCGAAGTACGGCCAGTCGTGCCAGTCCTTGCTCTCCGGGTCCTTGTTGTACTTGGCGTAGTAGACCTCGATGAACCGCTCGGGCTGGCCCCAGATGGTCTGCATGATGCCCGGCCACGGGTTCCTGATGCAGATGTTGCCTGCCCGGCCCGATCCGGCCGGAACCTCCTTCGCATCCTCGTCGAACACGACCGGGTAGATGCCGAGTACGCCGGGACCGCAGCTTCCCGGCTTCATCGGCTGCAGGGCAGGCAGCGTACTCCCGAGGAAGCCGCCGGTCTCGGTCTGCCACCAGGTATCGACGATCGCGGCCTCGCCCTTGCCTACCGCGGAGTGGTACCAGCGCCAGACCTCAGGCTCGATCGGCTCGCCGACCGTGGTCATGTGCTTGAAGTGGTAGTCATACTTCTGCGGCTCCTCGGGACCGACTTTGCGCAGCATCCGGATCGCGGTTGGCGAGGTGTGGAAGATGTTGACGCCAAGCTGCTGGGCGATCCGCCAGGGTCGGCCGCCGTCGGGATAGTTCGGGACGCCCTCGTAGATCACGGTCGTCGTGCCGAGTGCGAGCGGGCCGTAGACGATGTAGGAGTGGCCGGTGATCCAGCCGATGTCGGCCATGCACCAGTACATGTCGTCCTGGTGGATGTCCTGGTAGTACTTCGACGTCCCGGTGACATATGACAGGTATCCGCCAGTCGAGTGCTGCGCGCCCTTCGGCCTGCCTGTTGTACCGCTCGTGTACATCAGGAACAGCGGGGCCTCAGCCGGCATCGGCACCGGATCCACGACGGCGCCGACGTACTGGGTCAGCAACTCGTCGACGAAGAAGTCCCGGCCCGGCGCCATCGGCGTGGCCGAGGCGTATTGGCCGGCGTGCCGTCGCCAGACCAGCACCTTGTCGACCTCCTGGCCCTGCCTGGCCGCCTCATCGAGCGCCTCGTCCGCCTTTACCTTGTGGTCGGTCATGCTGCCCGCCCGGTAGTAGCCGTCCATGGTGATCAGGACCCTGCTTTCCGAGTCGGCGATCCTGGTGCCGCAGGCGTTGCCGCTGAAGCCGCCGAATACCTGCGAGTGCACCACGCCGAGCCTCGCGCAGGCGAGCATCGTGACCGCAAGCTCGGGCACCATCGGCATGTGCAGCGTCACCCGGTCACCGGCCTGCAGCCCGGCGAAGTCTCGCAGCAGCGCGGCGAACTCGCTCACCCGGCGGTGCAGTTCGGCGTAGCTGACGTGCACATGCTCGTCGGATTCAAGTTCGGGCACCCAGATG
Source organism: uncultured Actinomycetota bacterium (assembly GCA_963720595.1). GTDB lineage: Bacteria > Actinomycetota > Actinomycetes > Streptosporangiales > Streptosporangiaceae > Chersky-822. The sequence continues at coordinate 626,744 of CAVRFY010000005.1, forward strand.
ATCGCGGTCTTGTCCGGGCTGGCCTGGGCATGCCGGTCGACGCAGTTATAGGACGCATTGAGTTTTCCGCCCACAAACCACTTCCAGAATGGCGGGTTCGACGTATCAAGTATCGTGTGCCACTTTTCGTCCCAGGTGAGTAGATCTGCATACTCGGTGAAGCACTCAGGGAACTTGTCCTCGGAGAACCTGTCGAAGATGGCCGGATCGGCGGCGTTAGCCTGAGCGACGAACTGCTGCGGCGGCTGGTAGTAGTCCTCTTCCCGCCAGTGCACAGCGATCTGGGCTTCGGATACCTCGGATTCCGGGTTATTCGTCATTGCTCGACCTCCAGCTTGAAGGGGTTTCCGCAAAGCGGACTATGCCGTTCTCGTCAAGCAGTCCATCCGCACAGTTGAGTGCTACCAAATCGTAACGCCGCAACACAAGCCCCGACAGACTAGATGGGTCAGCGACAGTGCCCGCATGAAGGCCGGCAACGATCAGGCAGCGGTCGCCGGCACCGGGTTGACATCGCTGCCACGCACGGTATCTTCTTGCCAGTCATGTACCGGGCCGGGGGCGGAGCAGGGCCTACATTGCGACCCCCGGCAGTGCCATCGGGCGGCGCCACCGGCCATGACCCGCGGTTGCCTGGCCCGGCTGGCCGCACCCGCCGGGCGGCCGAGCGGGGTTGAACCTGGAAGGGGCCCAGACATCCAGTAGACAACGAAGGGCGATCCCGTGGCCGACGGGACGCCCCTCGGTCCGAAGGATGCCTGGGCCTCTTCCTCGTGCAGCCGCGTGATCGACTACGCTGACGCGATTGGGGCTGTGGGGCGCGCGCTCCCCGATAGCCGGAACCAGCCGGCGGCCTGAAGTCGTTGTTGCTTACGCCCGAAGAAACCACACATCCTGAGGCAGGAACGCGTGACTTCCACGGAGCGGCCGGCCGAGCCGCTAGGTCAGGTAGCAGTCATCATCCCGACCTACAACGAGCGCGACAACCTTGAGCCGATCGTCGGCAGGGTCAGGGCGGCCGTGCCGGACGCGCACATTCTCGTCGTCGATGACAACAGCCCGGACGGCACTGGCGAGATCGCCGACAAGCTCGCGGCCGTTGACCCGCAGGTCCACGTGCTGCACAGGGCCGGGAAGTCTGGCCTGGGTACCGCCTACATCGCCGGCTTCGGCTGGGGCCTCGAGCACGGCTACGGCGTGCTCGTCGAGCACGACGCCGACGGCTCGCACGATCCCGCGGACCTGCCGAAGATGCTGGCTTCCCTGGCTCGCGCCGACTTGGTCATCGGCTCCAGGTACGTGCCGGGCGGGACGGTAGTGAACTGGCCCAAGTCGCGCGAGCTCCTGTCCCGCGGCGCCAACATCTACGTGCGGATCATGCTCGGCATCGGCGTCCATGACGCCACCGCCGGCTTCCGCGCCTACCGCGCGCAGACGCTCCGCGGCATCGGCCTTGACCAGGTCGCGTCGCAGGGCTACTGCTTCCAGGTCGACCTGACCCTGCGTACCGCCGAGCGCGGATTCACGATCGCCGAGGTGCCGATTACGTTCACCGAGCGCGCCCGCGGCGCGAGCAAGATGAGCCAGGCCGTGGTCGCCGAGGCGCTATGGCGGGTCGCCCAGTGGGGCGTGGCCAGGCGGCTCGGCCGCAGGCCACGCCAGCCGCGTTCCTGACTGGCGCGTTCCTGACTGGCCGGTTCTCGGCTGGCTGCGCAGTGCGGGCTAAGCGCTCCGCCGCTGCCGTGCCGACGTCGAGCGGGGCTCGGTCTCGCCGCGCTGGCCCCTGATAATGGCAAGCCGCTCCGCAAGTACCTCTTCCAGGTCCGAGATGCTGCGCCGCTCCATCAGCATGTCCCAGTGACTGCGCGGCGGCTTGGCCTTCGCGGTGGCGGGCTGGTCACCGGTCGCGGTAGTCGCGGTGGCGCCGCAAATGCGGCACTCCCACTTCGCCGGCACGTCGGCCTCCGCAGCGAACGGCACGCTGAACCGGTGGCCCTTCGGGCAGTCGAAAGCCACCTCCTGGCGCGGGGCCAGGTCGGTGTTGCGGTCGTTCTCATAGCTCGTGGCTCCTAGGCGGGTGCCACGTAGTGCGCGTTCGGCCATGTGCTCGTTGCCTCCGGGCGCTCGGCGTTCCTACATGTCAACGGCAGGGATACCTGCAAGATTCCCGCCCGCCCGACCTTCCAATCGCGTGAGCGGTGTCGGATGTCATGGATGCGCCGATGCGACCCGATTGCACCGCCGCGCGGCAGCGAGGCTCAGGCTCGCGGATGCCATTCGCCGCGGTCAATCATGACTTCACGCAACAATTCAGTATTATCGGTCATAATACCGTCAACCCCACGGTCGAGGAGCTCGGTCATGAGATCGCGGTCGTTCACGGTCCAGACATGCACCTGCAGTCCGGCGCGGTGTGCGCGGCCGATCAGCGGGGCGGTCGCCAGGCCGATCGGCAACTGGGCGCAGCGGACCCAGTGGCTCGCGAAGGCCGGCCGCAGCAGCTGCCCGGGCAAGCCGGACCGCAGCGCCGCCGCGCCGATCGGGGAGGTGGCCATGCAGACCGGGCGGTCGAGCAGCCGCCTGGTAGCCCTGAGCCTGGCCGCGGAGAACGAGGTGATGCACACCCGGTCCCAGGCCGCCAGCTTGCGGATCAGGTCGGCCAGGGGCCTCGCGGCCGGGCCGTCCTTGACGTCGATGTTGAACCGCACGTCCGGCCACGCGCCGATCAGGTCAGCCAGCAGTGGAATCGGCTCGGTGCCGCCGATCCTGGCCGCCGTCACCTCGCTGGCGGGCAGCCCGGCGATCGCCCCGGTCCGGTCGGTAATCCGGTCGAGCGTCTTGTCATGGAACGCGACGAGGACGCCGTCGAGCGTGGCGTGGGCGTCGGTCTCCAGGTAGGCGTAGCCGAGCTTGACCGCGTGCTCGAACGCTCGCCAGGAGTTCTCGGCGAAGTGCCCAGCGCCGCCCCGATGCGCGAACGCGATCGGCGTGGGGTGGTCAAGGAAGTCGGTCGGCATGGCCATCCTCCCGATCGTCGCGCGCGCCGGCGTGCCCGGGCGGTCCGGCTTCCCATTCCCTGCGGCGGGCCTCGGCGAGGGCGATCGCGGCCGCGGCCGCGACGTTGAGCGAGCCCACCCGGCCCACCTGCGGAATATAGGCGACCAGGTCGGCGAGCGCGAGCAACTCGGGCGAGCAGCCGCGATCCTCGTTGCCGAGCGCCAGACAGATGTCACCGTCCAGGTCGGCCCGGTGCAGCGGGGCGGCGCCGTGCGCCAGCTCGATCGCGATCAGCCGGAGGCCGGCCGCCCTGATCGCGGCACCGGCGGCCGTCGCGCCCGGCAGCTGCTCGATGACCAGGAACCGGCCGGTGCCCATCGAGGTCTTGCGCGCCGACGGGTGCCCGGGATCGGCGCCCTCCCCGCACAGCCACAGCTGCTCCACCCCGAACGCCGCCGCGGTCCTGACGATCGAACCCACGTTGAACGGCTGGCTCACCGACTCAAGCAGCAGGCAAACCCTGGCCTGGGTGGCCCGGCGCCAGGACCGGTTCAGCCGTTTGACCTCGGTCGCCCCGAGCTGGCGGCTCATCTGGCCGCCTCGGCGCCCGGTGCGGTGCCCGCGGCGTGCCGCGCCCCGGTCACCTTCAGCATCCGGTAGCCGGACCGGGCCGCGGCACGCTCGGCGGTCCAGCCGGACTCGGCCAGCCATCGGTGCAGGGAGTCGGACCCGAGGTTTCGTTGCATGACAAGATAGGCAGCCGCCCCGGGGGCGAGCCGGTCAAGCCAGCGGCCGAGAATCGCGCGCAGTTCGCTCTTGCCGATCCTGACCGGCGGGTTCGACAAGATCAGGTCAAACCGCGCGGGCAGCCGCGGGTCGTCGGGAAGCGCGCAGGTCACGTTGGCCAGCCCGGCGCGTTCGGCATTGGCCGCGGTCAGCGCCAGCGCCCTGGTGTTCACGTCGACCGCCCAGATCCGCGCGGCCGGAGCGCGGATCGCGGCCGCGAGCGCGAGCGGGCCGTAGCCGCAGCCCAGATCGAGAATGTCGCCGGCCGCCGGCGGCGGCGGGGCGACGTCGAGCAGCAGCCTGGTACCCGGATCCAGGCGCCGTGGCGAGAAGACGCCGGCGTCCGTGCCGAGCTCGAGGTGCAGGTCGGGCAGGATCACGCGGACAGATCCGGGGCGATGCGCAGCGGCGGGCCGGCTGGCGAAGTACTGCTCGCTCACCTGCCGACGGCCGCCGACATCGGCCGCCGTGCCGCGGCCGCCGACAGCGCCGGGTCGATGTAGGTGCGGGTGACCCACCGCTCCACCACGAACGTCAGCACCGGGACCGTGCCGGCCAGCAGCACGATGACGGTGCCGGGGCTGGCGACCTTCATCCGCACCATCCTCGTCATCACGAACGCGACGATTACGTAGCCGATGTAGAGCACGCCGTGCGCGGTGCCGACATATTTGACGACGATCAGATTGTTTGCGAACACCTGGAGCGGTATCCCGACGAAACACAGGACGATCAGCACCGTCCCGGTCAGGTAGGCCATCGCCCGGTACGCACGCACCACCAGCGCCAGCTGCCGGTCGGCATCCACTGCTTCCTCCTCGTCCGCTTCCTCCGTGCCCGCTGCCTGCGCGCTCCGGCCGGCCAGCGTGCCTAGCCGGTCCGCCTCGGCCGGCCTGGCCCGGCTACCGCAGGCCGTGCCATCTGCCGTGGCCTTTGACCTCGTTGTTGAGCCTGGCCAGGTAGGCGTTGTACTCCGCGAGTTCCACGTCGCCCGTGCCGTCGGCGCCCGGCCCGGCCGGGCTGCCCGAGGCCGCCTTCGCGCCGGGCGGCAGCGCGATCTGGTCTACCTGGCCTGGGGTCGCCGGTCGCACCTCGTCGCGGATCGTCTTCACCCAGAAGACGACGCCGAAGACGGCGAAGATCGGCCACTCGAAGGTGTACGCCCAGCTCAGAGTGTTTCCGGCCATCGCGCGCCGGAACTGCCAGTCGCCGAGCCACATCATCCCCGCGATCGCCGCGACCGCGAACAGATGCCAGCTGAGCCACCTGGGCGTCAGCAGGATCCGCCAGCGCGGCGCGGTCGGCGCGTCGGTCATGGCTTGAGCCTAGCGCCGCCTCCGGTGCGACCCGCACGACCACCGCGAATCGGTCATGTCAGCGAGTCGTGACGCAGCGTAGTTGGGTGGTCGGTGATAATCAGAGTCATGGCTGCTAGCGGACATGCTGCCTGGCCGGCTGGGGCTGGCGGGACGACTTCCCTCCCGGATCGAGGATCTGCGCGGACCGTCCAGCGGGGTGATCAAGCTGCCCAGGAACCTGTCCTGGCCCGGCATGCGCGAGTGTGACGTCGGCGACGACCGGGTCAGGCGCGGTCTTTACGGAATTCTCCTGGCCCAGGGCAGCCGCAACGACGTCGCCAGGTTCGTCAACGCCGCGCTGCTCCGCCAGGACTGGCCGCTGATCAGGAACTCGCTGGATCGCAGGCTGGCGCGCCGGTGCGAGCGGCGGTTCGCGCTGAACGCGCGCGGGGAAGCCGGGCCAGCCGCCAACCCGACGTCGGCCAGGGCCCCCCGATAGCCTTACCAGGTGCGCAAATACGTCATCATGGGGGTTCAAGGCAGCGGCAAGGGCACCCAGGCATCGATGATCGCGGCCGACCTCGACCTGGTGCACATCGCGGTCGGTGACATCTTCCGCTGGAACGTCCAGCACCACACCAAGCTCGGCGCCCAGGTCAGGCGCACGATGGCGGCGGGCCGGCTGGTCAGCGACGACCTGGTGGAGGGCGTCGTCAGGGACCGGCTGAGCCAGCACGACTGGAACTACGGCTTCATCGTCGACGGCTTCCCCCGCAACGAGCGCCAGGCCGAGTTCTTCCTCGAGAGTTACGACATCGACGGCGTCATCCATTTGGACCTGCCCGACAGCGAGGTGCGCAGGCGGGTGCTTGCCAGGCGGCTGTGCTCGGGCTGCGGGATGGACTACAACCTGATCGCGAGCAGCCCGCGCGAGCCAGGCCGGTGCGACCTCTGCGGCTCGGCGCTGGAGAGAAGGGAAGACGACACCGAGGAAGCACTGGCGGTCAGGCTCAGGGAGTATCACGAGAAGACCAACCCGGTGCTCGCCATCTTCGGCCGCAAGGAGTACGTGCTCACAGTCGACGCGACGGGATCGCCTGAGGAGATCCAGCAGCAAATCCGGCTCAAGCTGAACCTGCCGCCACTGACTTCATGATCACGGTGGGTTTACTTCGCTGGCGGTAGGCGCGCGACTTCGCGCGGGCGCCGCATCCCGCCATGCTGCACCAGCAGCCGCTCCTGGTCGGCGACCGGTCGTAGAACGCCCACCGGCAGTCATCGGCGCTGCACACCTTGAGCCGCGGCCAGGTTCCGAGCGTCGCGGCCTCCGCCGCGATCAGCAGCAGTGCTGCCAGACCGAACGCAGTGCCCTGGCCGCCAGCGCCGGCGCAGGAACGCCGTCGGCGCCGATCTCCAGCCGCACCGGCAGGCCGGCGGCCAGCGAACGCAGCCCGGCCACCTCCGCCGCGGCCGGACGTCCCTGGCCGACATGCGATTGCAGCACGTCGCGGACGGCCTCCCGCAGCGCGACAGCCAGCCGCAGGTCAGCCAGTCGAGCCTGGCCCGCCGACTCGCGCTCGCCCATCCCGCCGCCGGTCAGGCCGTGCCCGGCGAGCCAGGCGGCCAGCGCCTCGGGCGTGCTGAGCTTGTCCGTGCCCGCCTCGATGTCCAGCGTGTTCACGAACGCCCGCACCAGTTCCAGCCGGCCAGGAGCCGGGGCGGTCACCGGCTGGCGGCCCGCCCGCCGCGCGTTTCCCGGCATCTGAGCCTCCTGCCGCCCTTCGCCTCGCGAACCTCGCCCATCAAGGCACGCCGTCACCAGCATATCGAGGTAGCCGGTTGCGCGAACCGTAGCATCGGAGTTAGCGTCGTAGTAACCATCAAGACCATCTAGCTGGTTACTATCGGCGACAGGGAGTCAGCATGAACGAGTGGGTGATGATCGGGGTGCCGTCCAGCGCGGGCGCCCATCACGCCGGCCAGGAGCTCGCGCCTGACGCGCTGCGGGTGGCCGGGCTGGCGGACCGGCTCGCCGCGGCCGGCCAGCCTGTCACCGACGGCGGCAACCTGCCGGGGTCGGTGTTCGCTGCCGACCGCGACGCACCCGGCGCGCGCAACCTGGCCGCCGTGGTCCGGGTGGCCGCCGAGGTCGCCGAGGCGGTGGCCGGGGTCGTGGGCGCCGGCCGGATGCCGCTGGTGCTCGGCGGCGACTGCACGATCACGCTCGGCGCCGTCGCCGGGCTCAAGCGCCAGCACCGGGACGCCGGCCTGGTCTACGTGGATGGCGACGCCGATCTCGGCGTCCCCGGCGACGGCGGCTCGGGGATCCTCGACTCGATGGGCGTCTCGCACCTGCTCGGCCTGGGCGCGCCCGAGCTGGCCAGCCTGGGCGGCGAGGTGCCGCTGCTAACCCCGGCCAGGCTGGCGATCCTCGGATCAGACCCGCGCGAGACCTCAGACGCGGGTCGCCAGTTCCTCGCCGCGCAGGGGGTCAGCTTCCAGGAGGGGCCCGCCTTCGCCGCCGATCCGGCCGGCGCCGCCGATCGCGCGCTGGCCGCCGTGACGGCCGCGAGCGGGCCGCTCCTCGTCCACTTCGACGTCGACGTGGTGGACTCGGCGGACCTGCCGCTCGGCAACTTCCCGCACTACGGGTCGGGTGTCCGGCTCGACCAGGTCGTCACCGCGTTGCGGGTGCTGCGCGCCCATCCGTCGTTCGCGGGCCTCGTGCTCACCGAGGTCAACCCCACCCACGACCCGGCCGGGACCGAACTCGGCCGGCTGGCGGACGCGCTCGTGACCGCACTGACCGGCAGTTGACATCTGTCCGGCAGCCGGCGCAGATCGCCGCCGATTGACGTGGCGGCCCGGTCGTTGACGGCAGCCCCGGCGCGCGGTTAAGCTCTTTATCTATGACTATAGATAAAGGGTCTAATCGAGAGCCGGCGGGCGGCGGCGCGGCCCAGGCCGGGTCACCGATCGCGTTCCGGCTGGACCCCGGTTCTGGTGTTCCCACTTATCTGCAGCTCGTCCAGCAGGTGGAACAGGCACTCCGGCTTGGCTACCTGCGGGAAGGGGACCGGCTGCCCACGGTCAAGGAAGCCGTCGAGACGCTGGCGATCAATCCGAACACCGTGCTCAAGGCCTACCGGGAACTGGAGACCAGGGGACTGACCGCCGGCCGCCCAGGGCAGGGCACGTTCATCGCCGGGACGCTCCGTCAGGTCGGGCTGCCCGAGCGGGCCGCGTTGAGCCAGGGCCTGCAGGACTGGCTGCGCTCGGCCGACGAGGCGGGCCTGGACCCGGACGGCATCAGCGCGCTGTTCGCCGACTCACTGCGGGATTTTCTTGATCGCCGCGGCGGCGCGGGCACCCGTCGCGGCGCCCGCGGCCGCCGCACATCGAAGTCAGGTACCAGGGCCGGGGAGGTCGCATGAACGTGATCGAGAGCTGCGGGCTGGCCAAGCGCTACCGCCGCGCCTGGGCGCTGCGCGACTGCACGCTCGCGATCCCGGCCGGCCACGTCGTCGCCCTTGTCGGCCCGAACGGCGCGGGCAAGACCACGCTGCTGAACGTGGCCGGGGGCCTGCTCCGGCCGACGCAGGGGCGCCTGCGGGTGCTCGGCGGCCAGGAGCCCGGCTCGGCCGAGGCGCGGAGCAAGATCGGCTTCGTCGCCCAGGACGCGCCGCTGTACGGTGAGCTGCCGGCCGGCGACATGCTCCGCGTGGCCAGGAACCTGAACCTGACCTGGGACGAGAGCCGCGCCCGGTCCAGGCTCGCCGACCTCGGCATCCCGCTGGACCGGAAGGTAGGCCGGCTGTCGGCCGGCCAGCGCGCGCAGCTCGCGCTGACGATCGCGCTCGCCAAGCGGCCCGAGGTGCTGATCCTGGACGAGCCGCTGGCCGCACTCGACCCGCTCGCCAGGCACGACTTCATGGCGGCGCTGATGGCGGCCGTGGCCGAGCAGGGCCTGTCGGTCGTATTCTCCTCGCACGTGGTCTCCGAGCTGCAGCGAATCGCCGACTACCTGGTCGTGCTCAACCACGGCCGGCTGCAGCTGGCCGGGGACGTCGAGGCGCTGCTGGCCGCCCACCGCATCCTGACCGGCCCCAGCCGCGATCTGCCCCTTGATTCGCAACGGCTCGTTGTGGTCCATGCCCGGCCAGCAGGCGCGCAGGCGCATCTGCTGGTCAGGATCGCCGCACCGGACGATCCGGTCCCTGACGGCTGGCTGTCCGCCCCGGCCAGCCTGGAGGACCTGGTCCTGGCCTACCTGCGCGATCCGCGCGCCAGCGCCCTGCCTGGCCCCGCCGTCGCGGCTGACGGTTCGGCGGTGCCGGCATGACGGCGACGACGGCAGGCCAGGTCCGCAGCGCGCCGCTCGGCCGGGTGCCATTGCGGCAGCTTGCCTGGGTGACCTGGCGCCAGCACCGGGCTGCTCTGGCCTGGGTGCTGGCCGCGCCCGCTGCCGCCGCGGTGGCAATGGCGGCGTTCGCACGCGCCAACCTACGGAGCTAGCTACACCGACGACCGGCTCCGGGTGGGCCTAAGATCGCCGTCTGATCGTGCTGCAGCTGACCCCCGTGCTGGTCGGGCTGTACGTCGGCGCTCCGCTGATCGCGCGCGAATCCGAACACGGAACGCTGCGGCTGGCCTGGACCCAGGCGACCGGCCGGACCAGGTGGCTGCTGTCCCAGACGGTGCCCGTCGCCGCCGTGCTCGCGCTGGCCGGCGGCCGGACTCGGCCTGGAGGTTCGCTGGTGGCTCGGCGCGAACTGGTCGGCGTCCGATCCGTGGCTGCCGCAGTACTTCAGCCTCAATCCGCTGCCACTGGCCGGCTGGGTGACGCTGGCGTTCAGCATCGGCGTGCTGGCCGGGGCGGTGATCCGCCGCATGGTACCGGCGATGGCGGTCACGCTCGTGTCCTACGCGGTGCTGCAGTACGTGACGGCGCTGTGGTTGCGAATGGCCTATCTGTCGCCGCTGCGCCGCGTCGTAACGGACGCGCGGATCATGCCGGGTGGCGGCATCAACTTCGCCGCGCCAGGCGGCTACTACGTGAGCTACGGCCGCACCTCCGGGCGGCCCGGGCCGAACATACTCGGGACCTGGCTGGGCTTTCCTGACGGCCGCCCGCTGAGCGACTCACAGCTCTACCGGTCGGCGGCCTGGTTCGGAGATCACCACATCAGGGTGTGGATGAGCTACCAGCCGGGCAGCCGTTACGGCATCTTCGAGTACATCGAGTTCGGCTGGCTGATCGCGCTCGCCGCGCTGCTGATCGCCGCGGCGGTGCTCGTGATCCGCCGCAGCGCGGCCTGAACTACTGACTGGCAGGCCGTTTTGCGCCGGGCCCGCAGGAAATCACCTGGCCGATCATAGGCAGTGGCGGACCCGATACCTCTAGCCTGGGGTTGTGCGGGAAATCTCGGTCTTCGGCGGAACTGCCCACCCAGCGCTCGCGGCAGAGATCTGCGGGCACCTGGGCGTCCCGCTCCAGCCGGCGATCGTCCGCCGGTTCGCCAACGACTGCCTGGAAGTTCAGCTCCAGTCCAACTGCCGGGAGCGTGACGTCTTCCTGATCCAGCCGCTGGCCGCACCGGTACAGGAGCACCTGGTCGAACTGCTGCTCATGCTGGACGCGGCGCGCGGCGCGTCGGCGGCCAGGGTGACCGCGGTCATTCCGCACTACGCGTACGCCCGCTCGGACAAGAAGAACATGCCGAGAGTCTCGATCGGCGGGCGGCTCGTCGCGGATCTGCTGGTCACGGCGGGCGCCAGCCGGGTGCTGACGATGACGCTGCACTCGCCGCAGGTGCACGGGTTCTTCTCGGTCCCCGTCGATCACCTGCACGCCTTGCGCGAAATCGCCGATCACTTTGCCGGGCAGGACTTGTCCGGGGCGGTGGTCGTCTCGCCCGACCTGGGCAACGCGAAGGCCGCCGCTGCCCTGGCCCGGATGCTCGGGCTCCCGGTCGCGGCCGGAGCCAAGGAGCGGCTGAGCGACGACAAGGTGACGATCACCTCGATCATCGGCGACGTCGCTGGCCGCAACGTGATCGTCCTTGACGACGAGATCGCGAGAGGCACGACGATCATCGAGATCCTCGCCAGGCTGCGCGACCACGGGGCACGATCGGTCCGCATTGCCTGCACGCACGGCTTGTTCTGTGACGGTGCGCTGAAGCGGATCGCAGCCAATCCGGAGGTTCAGGAAATCGTCTGCACGAACTCAGTGGCGATCCCCGAGACCGAGGGGCACGAGAAATTGCACGTGATTTCCGTTGCCTCTGCTCTGGCGGAGGCGATCAGGCGGATTCACGAGGGCGAATCGGTCAGCGCCCTGTTCCACGATCAGTAACCGTGCTCGACGGCCCAGCTGGCGACCTGCACGCGCGAACTGCACCCGAGCTTGAGCATGATGTTGGCGATATGCCGTGCGACCGTGGCCTGGGCGATGCCGAGTTCGTCGCCGATCGCCTTGTTGCTCAGCCCCCTGGTGATCGCCGCCGCGATCTCGGCCTCCCTGGCCGTCAGCTCCGTCACGGCGTCGGTGACATCCGGGCTGTCGAGCGCGAGCGCCACCGCGGCGTCGCTGCTCAGCATCGACCCTGCCGCCCAGTGCCCGGACACCGCGCTCTCGCCGAGCCCGGCGGCCGCGCTGAGCAGCCGCTCCGTTCGGCCCGCGGGGGCGTCGGGCAGGTTCGCCTCCCGGCGCAGCGCGGCCGCCGCCGCCGCCAGCTGCACGGCCAGGCCAGGGCTATCTTGCGCGATCGCGAGCGCGGCGAAGCACTCCAGCCCCCTGATCACGCCGATCCTGCTGCCGGTGGACTGGCTGAGCTCGATGCTCTCGCCGAAATGCTGCCTGGCGAGCGCCAGCTCGCCCTGACCGGTCTCGATCCGACCCAGCCCGGCCAGGCTGCGCGCCATCTCCGGCCTCGCACCGACCTCGGCGAGGATGGCGAAGGCCTCGAGATAGTGCTGACGGGCCTGGGCGGGATTCCCGGTGAGCCTGGCCAGATCGCCGAGACCGAGCAGTGTCCTGGCTGCCGCCCACTGCTGGTCGATCTCCCTCGCGATCGCCAGCGCGGCTTCTGCGAGCGCGAGTGCCTCGGCCAGGTCGCCCTGATAGGCGACTGCCGCCGCCCTGGTTCCGAAGGCGTAGCTGGCGTTGAAGCCGTCCCCTGACGCGCGCGCGATGGCGAGCGCTTCGGCGGCCCGGGCGTCGGCCTCCTCAGCCTGGCCGGCGTGCAGCGCCACCTCCGCGAGCAAGTTGAGCGCCGAGGCAGCCCAGAACTCCAGTCCAGGAGCCTGGCAAAGATCGAGCCCCGCCTTCGCGCGCTGGCCGGCCTCGGCCGGATCGGTAGCCAGGGCAAGCTGCGCTCGGCCCACGAGCGCCGGGCCGAGCACCGTGTCGGGCACGTCGGCACCGAGCTCGAGGAACTTGTCCATCCAGGTCCCGCCCTCGGCGAAGGAACCCTGAACGATCCAGACCGGCCGCATGGCCACGCAGATCCGCAGCCCGCAGGTCGCGTCCCCGTCCGCCAGGCACCAGCTCAGCACCTGCCGGAGGTTGGCGGTCTCCTGCTCGAACCGGCGGAAGGTTTCCGCCCGCTCTGCCCACGTCGCGCGCACGAGAGCCATCCCGATCAGCGCGCGCTGCTCGACCTCGGCCACCGTGTAACTGCGGAAGCTGGCGCGCAACCGCTCCTTCTCGCCTGCCTCGGCAAGCCGCGCCGCGGCGTAGTCGCGGATCGTGTCTAGCATCCGGTACCTGGTCTGGCCCTTGGCGTCGGGCTCGGCGATCACCAGCGACTTGTCGGCCAGGCCCGTTAGCAGGTCAACGACATCGCCCGAGGCCAGTTCGCCGCCCTCGGCGGGCCCGGCGCAGACTCGCTCGGCCATCTCGAGCGCCCAGCCGGCGAAGACGGACAGCCGGCGCAGCAGGATCTTTTCCTGCGGGGACAGCAGATCATGGCTCCAGTCGATGGCCGCGCGCAGCGTCCGGTGCCGCTCAGGGGCCATCCGCTCGGCCGAACTGAGCAACCGGAACCGGTCGGCCAGGCGCGCCGCGATCTGCTCCACCGCCAGGACCCTGACCCCCGCTGCCGCCAGCTCGATCGCCAGCGGCAGGCCGTCGAGCGCGCGGCAGATCGCGGCCACGGCGGCCAGGTTGGCGGGCCCGAGCACGAAGTCCGGCTTGGCCGCGGCGGCCCGGTCTGCGAAGAGCCTGATGCGCGTCGCCTGCCATCAGCTCCGCATCCGCAGTGCCCGGCGCGAGCGGCATCGCCATCGGGGGAACCTGCCAGACAGATTCCGCCGCCACCCGCATCGGTTCCCGGCTGGTGGCGATGACCCGCAGGCCAGGCGAGGACGCGAGCAGCCGCTGGCAGATCAGGGCGCAGGCCTCGATCAGGTGCTCGCAGTTGTCGAGCACGAGCAGCATCTGGCGCGGCCTGAGCGCATCGGCCAGCGTGGCAACCAGCGGGCGGCCAGGCTCCTCGACGATGCCGATCACCGACGCGATGCGCGATGCCACCAGCTCGGGTTGCCACAGGTCGGCAAGTTCGACGAACCATGTTCCGTCAGGAAACCCGGGCGCCAGCGCGGCAGCCAGGTGGACCGCCAGCCTGGTCTTGCCGATGCCGCCGGCCCCGCACAGGGTCAGCGCTCGGGTCCGCCCCGCGATCTCGCGCAGCTCATCAAGCTCACGCTCGCGGCCGACGAAGGCATTGAGCTCCTCGTCGGCGTTGCCGGGAAAACTAGACTCCATAATGCCGCCAGGCCTCTGGGCGAGCCGCGATGTGCGCTTTGGGCTAAGGGACCAGTAGCCAAGGTAACGCGCCGCACAGCTAAACGAAACACCAAAGGTCGGGCGGCGGAATCGGGTCAGACGAGCGTCTGGCCGGTAACGCGCTGCTCGAGCCCGAGCAGGAACCGCTTGCGTTCCATGCCGCCGCCGTAGCCAGTGAGACTGCCGTCCGCACCGATCACGCGATGGCAGGGCACGACGATCGAGACCGGGTTCCGGCCGTTGGCCAGGCCGACCGCGCGGGACGCCGACGGCTGGCCGATCCGCCTCGCGAGCTCACCGTAGGAGATCGTCTCGCCGTACGGTATGCCCTGCAGGCCAGCCCATACGGCCTGCTGGAACTTCGTGCCCTGCAGCGTCATGGGCAGCTCGAAGCTGGTCAGCTCGCCGCCGAAGTAGGCGCGCAGCTGGCTGGCTGCGGCCGCCAGCACCGGCTCAGCCTCGGCCGCGACGGCGACGGCGAGGGCACCAGGGTCGGGCTCGTACCGCGTCATCTCCATGTGCACGCCGACCAGGCGGCCGCCCTGGGCGATCAGGGTCAGCGGCCCGATCGGGCTGTCGATCACGGCCTGGGTGCGCTGTCCGTCAGCCGTACGCACAGTCATCGCGGAGGTCCTTCCTCGTCATGTCGGCCCCTTCGCCCGGTCCGTCAGGCGGCGGGAAGATGGTTGATCGCGTGATCGCCGGTCGCCCACAGGTACTGGACCGCGTACCCGCGCCACGGCCGCCACGGCGCGGCCCGCCTGGTCAGCGCGGCGGGGGAGCCCGGCAGGCCGAGCCCCGCCGCTGCGACGCGGACGCCGAGGTCGGTCGGGGTGAAGGCGTCAGGGTCGCCCAGCCCGCGCAGCGCGACCAGCTCGATCGTCCACGGGCCGATGCCGGGCACCGCGGCGAGCGCGCTCCTGGCCAGATCCCAGTCGGCGCCCGGCCCGAGATCCGCCTTGCCCGAGGCTATCGCGCGAGCCAGCGCCCTGACCGTCTGCCGCCTGGCGGCCGGCATGGCCAGGGCGTCATCCTGCGCCTCCGCGAGCACGGCCATCTCGGGGAACAGCCTGGTGAGCCCGCCGGCCTGATCATCGACTGGCTCGCCATACCGCTGCGCGAGCCGCGCGCCGTGCGTCCTGGCCGCTGCCGTGGAGACCTGCTGCCCGATCACGGCACGGATCGCGAGCTCAGCCGCGTCGACGGTGCGCGGCACCCGGCGCCCCGGCGCCTTGTCGACCAGCGGGGCAAGCACCGGGTCCTCGCGAAGCTGGTCGCAGACCGCGACCGGGTCGGCATCGAGGTCGAGCAGGCGCCGGCACCGGCTGATCGCCATCGCGAGATCCCGCAGGTCGCTGAGCGCGAGCTGGCAGGCGATGTACTCCGAGACCGGCCGGAGCGAGACCACGCCGGGGCCGTGCGGCAGCCGCAGCGTACGTCGGTACGCGCCATCCCGCCACTCCTCCACGCCAGGGATCGCCGTCGCCACCAGGTGGCCGAACAAGTTGTCAGGACACATCGGCGACCGGAACGGCAGCCGGAGCGAGAGCGCGCCCAGCGACCCGCCGCCGGCCTGCGCAGCCTGACCGCCTGGCCCGCCACGGGATGCTCCGCCATGCTCGCGGTCCGGTTGCCGCCGGTACGCCTGCGCATCTCCGTCGGCGGCATCGCGAAGACCTGCAGGACGGTGTCGTTGAAGGTCCTGATGCTGGGAAAGCCCGGCCGCGAACGCGACGTCGCCCATCGGCAGGCCGGTGGTTTCGATCAGCAGCCGCGCGGTCTGCGCCCGCTGCGCGCGAGCCAGCGCCAGCGGGCCGGCCCCGAGTTCGGCAAGCAGTTGCCGCTCGATCTGCCGGACGCTGTAGCCGAGCCGTGCGGCCAGGCCCGGCTACGCCCTCGCGGTCGACGACGCCATCCGCGATGAAGCGCATGGCCCTGGCGACCAGGTCGGCCCGCTGGTTCCACTCGGGCGATCCCGGGCTCGCATCGGGCCGGCACCGCTTGCAGGCGCGGAACCCGGCCTGCTGGGCGGCCGCCGCACTGGGAAAGAATCGCATGTTCTGTGGCTTGGGCGGGACCGCCGGGCAGCTGGGCCGGCAGTAGATGCCGGTGGTCAGCACGGCCGTGAAGAACCAGCCGTCGAACCTCTCGTCCTTCGACTGGACGGCCCTGATGCAGCGCTCGGCGTCCTCGTACATACCGCAAGCATCCCCGCCGGCGCAGGCCCGGGTCTAGCGAAAATGCGACATGGCCGGTTCCGGGCCCGCAGTCGGCGGCCGTTTGTCAGAGTGGGCCTTGTTGCCGACCGCGCAAACTGAAAGTCCCATCAAGTTTGCGTGAAGCGAAAGTCTAGCTAAGCTAGCGAACGTGACGGTGACCCAGGACGACTGCGGCGCGCCCGATGGGCTGCGCGAGCGCAAGAAGGCGGCGACCAGGCGCGCCCTGGGAATTGCCGCGATGCGCCTGGCCGTGCAGCGCGGGCTGGACAACGTTCTCGTCGACGACATCGCGGCCGAGGCGGGCGTCTCGACCCGCACCTTCAACAACTACTTCGCCAGCAAGCACGAGGCGATCTGCGCACTGGCGATGGAACGCGGCCGGCTGCATCGGCGTCGCGCTGCGGAACCGGCCGCCATCCGAGCCGCTGATGGAGGCGATCACCAGCGCCGTGCTCGAGCCATATATCGGCAGCACCAGGGCGCCAGAGAAGGAATGGATCGAGGGCGTCAGGCTCGTGGTTCAGTCACCGGCGCTGCAGGGGGAGTACCTGCGGACGCACTACGCGGCGCAGCAGACCCTCGCCCGCGCCATCGCCGACCGGATCGGCACCGACCTCGACACCGACATGTTCCCCGCCGTTATGGCCGGCGCTGTCGCGGCCGCGATGCAGGTGGCGCTCGACCGGTGGCTGCGCTCTGAGCCGCCGGTCGCGCTCGTGCCGCTGCTCAGGCAGGCGCTCGGCCAGCTTCGCTGGCCATCAGCCGCGGACCGGCACGCTGACAGCGAATTCGCTTGCCAGCCGGCGGCCCGCCCGCCGAGGCTAGCTGGAGCCGCCCGGCAGCCTCCGACCCCGACATCAACCCCGAGGCAGTGACCGTGCTGATCCGACTGTTCCGCGAACACCTCCGCCCGTACCGCAGGGACCTGTGGTTCGTGGTGGCGCTGCAGCTTGTCCAGACGCTCGCGACGCTCTACCTGCCGACGCTCAACGCCGACATCATCGACAACGGCGTGATCACCGGCAACATGGGTTACATCTGGCGGACGGGCGGCTTCATGATCGTGGTGGCGCTCGTACAGATCGTCTGCGCGACCGGGGCGGTCTACTTCGGCGCCCGGACCGCCATGGCGCTCGGCCGGGATATCCGGCAGAAGGTTTTCCGCCGGGTCCAGGAGTTCTCCGCCAGGGAGGTCAGCCACTTCGGCACGCCGTCGCTGATCACCCGAAACACCAACGACATCCAGCAGGTGCAGATGCTGGCGCTGATGACCTTCACCCTCATGGTGTCCGCGCCGATCATGTGCGTCGGCGGGATCATCCTGGCGCTGAACCAGGACGTCAGGCTGTCGTCGCTGCTGCTGGTCGCGGTTCCGGCGCTCGGCATCATCGTGTCCCTGATCATCGCCCGGATGCGGCCGCTGTTCCGCCAGATGCAGGACCGGATCGACCAGATCAACCGGGTCCTGCGGGAGCAGATCACCGGCGTCCGCGTGATCAGGGCATTCGTCAGGGACAGCGCCGAGCGAGTCAGGTTCGCCACGGCCAACACCGATCTGTTCAATGTCTCGCTCGGCACCGGCAGGCTGATGGCGCTGATGTTCCCCGCGGTCATGCTGGTGCTGAATCTGTCCAGCATCGCGGTGCTGTGGTTCGGCGGGCACCTGGTGGCCAGCGGTGCCATGCCGATCGGCGCGCTGACCGCGTTCCTGACGTACCTGCTGCAGATCCTGATGTCGGTGATGATGGCGACGTTCATGTTCGTGATGGTCCCGCGCGCCGAGGTCTGCGCGGAGCGGATCATGGAGGTGTACGACACCGAGCCCGACGTCCTGCCGCCGGCGCAGCGGCCCGCGTCGGCGCCCTGCACGGGCGGCTGGAGCTGCGCGGCGTCGAGTTCCGGTATCCGGGCGCCCAGCAGCCGGTGCTGCACGACGTCAGCCTGCTCGCCGAGCCCGGCCAGGTCACCGCGATCATCGGCGGCACCGGCGCGGGCAAGACAACGTTGCTCAACCTCATACCGCGGCTGTTCGACGCGACCGCCGGAGATGTCCTGGTCGACGGGATCGACGTGCGGGATCTCGATCCGCTCGTGCTGTCCGGGCTGATCGGCCTGGTGCCGCAGCGGCCCTACCTGTTCTCCGGGACGGTCGCGTCCAACCTGCGCTACGGCAAGCAGGACGCCACCGACGCCGAGATGTGGCGGGCGCTGGAGATCGCGCAGGCGCGTGACTTCGTCGCCCAGATGACCGGCGCGCTGGATGCCCCGATCGCCCAGGGCGGCACGAACGTGTCCGGCGGCCAGCGGCAGCGGCTCGCGATCGCCCGCGCGATCGTGCACCGGCCGGAGATCTACCTGTTCGACGACTCGTTCTCGGCCCTGGACTACGCCACCGACGCCGCGCTGCGGGCCGCGCTGGCCCGCGAGACGGCCGAGGCCACCGTGCTGATCGTCGCCCAGCGGGTGGCCACGATCAGGACCGCCGACAAGATCATCGTCCTGGAAGCCGGCCGGATCGTCGCGGCCGGAACGCATGACGAGCTGATGCGGACCGACGAGACCTACCGGGAGATCGTGCTGTCCCAGCTGACCGAGCAGGAGGCCGCCGCATGAGCGCGGACCCGAAGGCCGACGGGCAGGTCGGACCTGGCGAGCGGCCCACTCCGCGCCGGGGCCCGGGCCGGCCCCGGGGACGGTGGTGCAAGGCCCGGGCAGGTTCATGAGCGGCATGTCCACCGAGAAGGCGCTGAACTTCAGCACATCCGGCCGGCGGCTGCTCAGGATGCTGTCGCCGCAGCGCCTGCTGATCGCCCTCGGCCTCGCGCTCGCCGTCGTCAGCGTCACGCTGACGGTGCTCGGGCCGAAGCTGCTCGGCAACGTCACCAACCTGATCTTCGATGGGTGGATCAGCTCCAAGATCCCGGCCGGGCAGACCAAGGCGGAGGTCGTGGCCAGGCTGCAGGCATCGGGCCAGACGACGCAGGCGAAGCTCATCGGCTCGGTCCACCTGACGCCAGGGCATGGCGTGGATTTCGGGCAGGTCGGGCGGCTGCTCGCGTTCATCGCGGTGATCTACGTGATCGCGGCCGTTGCCGGGGTGTTCCAGGGCCGCGTGGTCGCCACGATGGTGCAGCGGTCGGTGTTCGCCATGCGCGAGCAGGTCCAGGCCAAGCTGTCCAGGCTGCCGCTCAGCTACTTCGACCGCCAGCCGCGCGGCGAGATACTCAGCCGGGTCACCAACGACATCGACAACCTGGCCCAGTCGCTTCAGCAGTCCCTGAGCCAGGTCGTGACCTCCCTGCTGACGATCGTGGGCGTGCTCGCGGCGATGTTCTGGATCTCCTGGCTGCTCGCGCTGATCGCGCTGGTGACCGTGCCCGCCTCGGTGCGGATCGTGACCTGGATCGGCAAGCGCGCCCAGCCGCAATTCGTCCGGCAGTGGTCGACGACCGGCAAGCTGAACGGCCACATCGAGGAGAACTTCACCGGCCACTCGCTGGTCAAGGTCTTCGGCCAGTCCGAAGCCGCCCAAGCCACCTTTACCGAGCAGAACGAGAAGCTCTTCCAGTCCAGCTTCCGCGCGCAGTTCATCTCCGGCACGATCCAGCCCGCGATGATGTTCCTCGGGAACCTGAACTACGTCCTGGTCGCGGTCGTCGGGGCGTTGCGGGTGGCGTCCGGCGCCCTGTCGCTTGGCGGGGTGCAGGCGTTCATCCAGTACTCACGCCAGTTCAGCCAGCCGCTGACCCAGGTCGCGTCGATGGCGAACCTGCTCCAGTCCGGCGTCGCCTCGGCCGAGCGCGTGTTCGCGCTGCTCGACGCCGACGAGCAGGAACCCGACCAGGCCGCCCCTGCTCGCCCCGACCCGGTGCGCGGCCGGGTCAGGTTCGAGGACGTCTCGTTCCGCTACTACCCTGACGTCCCGCTGATCGAGCACCTCTACCTGGCCGTGGAACCCGGTCACACCGTCGCGATCGTCGGGCCGACGGGCGCGGGCAAGACAACCCTGGTCAACCTGCTGATGCGGTTCTACGAGGTGGACGGCGGCGCGATCACCCTGGACGGGGTCAACATCGCCGAGATGAGCCGGGAGGAACTGCGGTCGCTGACCGGCATGGTGCTCCAGGACGCGTGGCTGTTCGGCGGCACGATCGCGGAGAACATCGCCTACGGCGCCGATTCGCCGAGCCGCACGGACGTGATCGAGGCGGCGAAGGCGACTTATGTGGACCGGTTCGTTAAAACTCTCCCTAATGGGTATGAAACGGTCATTGATGAAGAGGGATCGAATGTCAGCATGGGGGAGCGGCAGCTGATCACGATCGCCCGCGCGTTCCTGGCCAGGCCGGCCATCCTGATCCTGGACGAGGCGACGAGCTCGGTGGACACCAGGACCGAGGTGCTGATCCAGCGGGCGATGAACTCGCTGCGCCAGGGCCGGACCAGCTTCGTGATCGCGCACCGGCTGTCCACGATCCGCGACGCCGACACCATCCTGGTGATGGAGAGCGGCCAGATCGTCGAGCAGGGCACGCACACCGAGCTGCTCGCCGCAGACGGCGCCTACGCCAGGCTCTACGCGGCTCAGTTCGCGCAGGCCATCACCGAGGTCGACGTGCCGGCCTGACCGCCCGCTAGCGGCTACGCCTCCGGCCTGGTGAACTCGGCGATCCAGTTGACCTCCCAGGTCCGGCCGGAATCGAGGGAGAAGGCCTGCTCCCACCTAGCCGAGACGGCGGTGATGTCCGACCAGGTGAACCGGACCGTGATCGGCCGGCCGCCGTAGTCCTCATCGGAGTAGAACCGCCCGATTCCGCCGTCGAACCCGCCGACCACGGGCGGCAGCGCGAGCAGGCCGTTCCTGCTGTTCGCCCAGTAGATCGACCAGTTCCTGGCGGCAGGGTCGAACAGCCGCAGCGAGATCCCGGAGAAACCGCGGTCCGGCACCGACAGCTCGTCCAGATTGGCCGCCCCGCCGAATAGCGACCAGCATCGCGTGGTCGAGGCGAACTCGTCCCAGTCGTCGCAGCCCGCCAGCGGCTCGCGGAGCCGCCGCTGCCTGCCGTTCCACTCGCCGACGAAGAAGTCGAAGTCGCCGGCCGATCCGGTGCCCGTCATCTCGTTCATGCGGGCACCGCCGTCCCGACCGCGGCCAGGCCAGCCGCCGTGGTCTCGCCGCGCAGCACGTCGGCGAGGTAGCCGGCCAGGTCGGGGCGCTCGGGCGCGAGCACGTGCCTGATCCAGGCGGCTCGCTCGTGGCCGAGCGGCGCGAGTTCCCAGACGCAGCCGATCCACGGCCGGCGGAGTTCGGTGAAGTGCCGCGGATCCTCGTCCACGCAGCCGAGGAACGGGACCCCGGCCGCCGCGGTCCGGCACTCGATGACGTTGCCCCAGACCCAGCTGTACGCGTTCAGGTACGCGCCGGCACCCCCTCCCCGGTGCACGATCGCGAACGCGGCCGGCGGCGTCTCGTCGTCTGGCGGTGCGACCAGCCTGGGCAGGAAGGCGTAGGCCGCCTGCTGGACGCTGTCCTCGATCTCCGGCTCGATGCTGACGTGGTAGCGCTTGACCTGGCGGCCGCCGACCGGCACGGGGCCGAGCGCCCTGAGATATTTCTCGCTGAATGACATGCCAGGACCGTATGCCGTTATCACTGACATCTATTGTCAGTGATATGCGCGCGAGCCGGCTCGTTTCCATCCTGCTGTTGTTGCAGGGCCGCGGGAAGCTGACCGCGCGGCAGCTAGCCGAGCTGCTCGAGGTGTCGGTGCGGACGGTCTACCGGGACGTGGAGGCGCTGAACGCGGCCGGGATCCCGGTCTACGGCGACGCCGGGCCGGACGGCGGTTACCAGCTGCTCGGCGGCTTCCGCACCAGGCTGGACGGGCTGACCGCGGGGGAGGCGCAGGCGCTATGGCTCGCCGGGATGCCGCGGGCGGCGGCCGATCTTGGCCTCGGCACGGTCCTGGCGACCGCGCAGCTCAAGGTGCAGGCGGCGCTTCCGGCCGAGCTCCGTGAGGGCGCCTCCCGGGTGGCCGAGCGGTTCCTGCTCGACGCGCCAGGCTGGTATCAGGACGGCGACACCGCACCGCACCTGGCGGCGGTCGCGGACGCGGTGTGGAACCAGCGCCAGATCATCGTCAGGTACCGCCGGTGGACCGCGCCGACGGACGTGACCAGGACGCTCGACCCGCACGGCATCGTGCTCAAGGGCGGCAAGTGGTATCTCGTCGCGCGCGACGCAGCCGAGGCTTCCGGCGCTGCGATACGGACATACCGGATCAACCAAATCCTCGGGCTGACGGTGCCGGGGGAGCGGTTCGCCCGCGTGCCCGATTTCGACCTGGCGGCGTTCTGGGCGTCGAGCGTGACCGGGTTCCGCGCGGGCCTGTGGCAGGGCGAGGCCAGGATCCGGTTCTCGCCGGCGGGCCGCGAGCGGCTGGCCGGGATGATGAGCCAGGCCGTGGTCAGCGCGGCGGACGCGACGGCCTCGGCGCCTGACCAGGACGGCTGGGTCACCGCGGTGGTGCCCATCGAGTCGGTCGCGTACGCGCACCAGGACTTCCTGCGGCTCGGCGCTGAGGTCGAGGTCCTGGAGCCCGCGGAACTGCGCGAGCGGCTGGCCTGGACGGTCCGCTCGCTCGCGGCGATGTACGGGCGCGGCTAGGGCGCGAACCGTACCGGCAGGTGCTTGATCCCGTTGATGAAGTTGGACCGGAGCCTGCTGGCCTCGCCGTCCGGCGTGATTCGCGGGATCTGAGCGGTCAGCGCGCCGAGCAGCACCCGTAGCTCGAGCACCGCGAGGTGCTTGCCGAGGCAGAAGTGCGGGCCGCCGCCGCCGAACCCGACGTGCGGGTTGGGGTCGCGCCCGATGTCGAACTGCTGCGGGGCCGCGAAGACGTCCTCGTCGCGGTTGGCCGAGCTATAGAAGACGACGACCTTGTCGCCCTCGGCGATCCGCTGGCCACCAAGCTCGGTGTCGCGGTTCGCGGTGCGGCGGAACATGTTCACGGGGCTGACCCAGCGCACGATCTCCTCGGCGGCGGACGGGATCAGCGAAGGGTCATCGACCAGCCGCTGCCACTGGTCCTGATGCTCGAAGAAGGCGAGCATGCCGCCCGCGGCCGCGTTGCGCGTGGTCTCGTTGCCTGCCACGGCAAGCAGCAGGAAGAAGAGCTCGAACTCGTCGTCGGTGAGCACCTCGCCGGCGTCGTCGGGCTGCAGCAGGCTGGTCACGATATCGTCGGCCGGCTGCGCCCTGCGGCGCTCGGCCAGTTCGCCGGCATAGGCGTAGATCTCCAGCGCCGCGGCATGCTGCAGGCGCTGCCCGGTCGGGCTCTGGAACTCCGGGTCGTCGGCGCCGACCAGGTTATTCGACAGCTCGTAGATCCGGCCGCGGTCCCGCGGCGGCACGCCCATCAGCTCGCAGATCACCTGGAGCGGCAGCGGTGCCGCAATGTCGGTGACGAAGTCTGCCGAGCCGCGTTCGCGCACCCGGCCGATCAGCTCGTCGCACACTTGCGTGATGTGCTCCTCGAGCCGGCCGATCATCCGCGGCGTGAACCCGCGGTTCACGAACGCCCGCTGCCTGGTGTGCTGCGGCGGGTCCATGTTCACCATCATCAGCCGCTGCAACGCGGCGTGCGGTTCGGGAACCTCGCCGAAGACCACCAGCCGGCGGGCGGAGGAGAACAGCTCAGGGTGCCTGGACACGAACGCGACGTCCTCGTGCCCGGTGACCGCCCAGAACCCCGGCCAGCCGTGACCGCCGCCATGGACATGCCAGAACACCGGCGCGTGCTCGCGCAGCCAGGCGAATTGATCATGCGGGGGACCGCAGCGCTGGTAGGCGTCAGCGTCGATGAGGTTGATGCGTGGAGCCACCGCCGCCTCCGCCTTGGCCGCCCGCGGCCGAAAGAGCCCGGACCTCCACGATAGGCCCTGGCCGGGCCAGGGCTGGTCAGGCCAGGCGGTCGGGACTGGGCCGGTCGGGCTTGCAGGTGCCGGCCTAGCTGGCGAGCTGTCCGGGCTCTGCCTGCGCGCCGGCCGCGCTGGACGTCGCCTCAGGCTCACGCCTGAGCAGGAAGAACAAGCTCGGCCCGAACTGCACCCGCGCCAGGCTGGCCTGGGTCATCCGCTCGGCCATCAGCCTGGCCCGTCCGGGCAGCGCCTTCTTGAATACCCGGTGCCGGAGATTGGAGACCGACAGCACGCGCTCGGCCGCCAAGCCCGCGGCGGCGAACTGGGCGCCGATCGTCACGGGATGGTGGTTCACGAACGGAATGCCGCCTCGCTTCTTGGTCTGCTCCGATCTGATGTCAAACGCGGTGAACGGCAGCGGCTCGCGCCGGGCCAGGTGGCGAAGCCGATTGAGCGCGTGCGCCACATTCGCGACCTCGACGATGGCCGTCCCGCCCGGCCGGAGGATCCGGTACACCTCGGCGAGCTCTCTGGTCGGATCGGGCAGATGGTGGAGCACCCTGACCATGGCCACCAGGTCGACGCTCTGGTCGGGGAAGGCGAGCTTCGCGGCGTCCATCAGGCGCTTGTCGACGGCCGAATTGCCGGCTAGGAATTCATCGGCAAGCTCGAGCTGCTGCCTGCTGGAGTCCACCAGCGTTACCTTGGCTGCGAACTCGGCGAGCACCACGCTCAGCCGGCCGTAGCCGCCGCCCACATCCACGGCCCGGTCGAACTTCTGCCCCGCAAGCAGCCGCCGGAGCGCGATCACCTCAGCCAGGTGCTCGTATTCCCGCCCGGTCCAATATTCCCGGTAATTGAACCCCGAATCGTCATAGAACGCCGGTCCCGCATTCAGGGCATTGACATTTGTGTTCATCGCTCTGGCCCCCCGCCCAGTGATCCCCAATAATGCACACACGTATACGCGGTTGCTGGCTCCTTTGCGAGAACTTTCCGCTGACCTTTGCCAGTGCGGGAATTAGCCGTACCGCCCGCCGATCCGCGCACCCGCTGAGCCCTTTGGTAGTGCTGCGTCGCCCAGCGGCGTTCCCGGGCATAGCCGGGAACCACCCGGGCCCGGAGAGCATGAAAGGCGCTCACAACGTGGGCGCATAGCTGCTCATAGAACGACAGCAACGCGCCCACGTTGTCCCGAGGCAAGCCAGCGCGACATCAACGTGGGCGCAACGATGCTCCTGGAAGGGCACCAACGCGCCTGACCGGGGTGACACGCGCATCCGGGCAACTGGTAGGCACTCGCGTCAGGGGGTGACCGCCACGCCGAGTGAGCCGTGGGACGGCGCGGTCACGATGGCCGGTGACAACGGGGTGATCTTGCCGGTCACAGGGCTGATCGCGAACTGCGACAAGGCGCCCTCGCCCTCACTGGTCACGTAGGCGTTCTTGCCGTCGGGGCTGAGCGCGATCGCCTCGGGAACCGGCACGGTGCGGGCAGTGGACACCGGCCTGGCGCTCAGCGCGCCGGTGGCCGGGTTGATGGCGTACTGGGCGATGGTGTCGTCGGCGACTGTGACGACGTAGAGGTTCTTGCCGTCCGGCGTGACCGCGAGGTCGTGCGCGCCTTTTCCGGTGGCCACCGTGGCGGGGGACATGGGGGTGAGCTTGCCGGTGGCGGGGTTGATGCTGTACTGGCAGATCGTGCTGCCGGCGGTGACATACGCGGTCGTGCCGTCGGGGGCGATCGTGATCATCTGCGGGTTCTCCCCGGTGGCCACGGTCTGCACCGACACTGAGCTCAGCGCGCCGGTGGCCGGGCTGATCCGGAACACCGAGACGGTATTGGCCTTGGCGCTGGCGCTGCCGCAGGCGGCGTGTGTGCCCATTCGGGCGAGACACTGCGTACCGGTGGTGATGTAGAGGTAACGGCCGCCGGGGGCAACCTTGATGCCAATGGGGCTGCCTGCGCCGGCCACCTTCCTGGGCGGCATGGCGGTCAGCTTCCCCGTGGCCGGATCGATGCGGTACTGGGAGATCGCCTTACCGCTGGGAACGTAGGCGTTCTTGCCATCAGGACTGACCGTGATGATCCCGCTCGGGACGCCTGCGGTGGCCACCATCGCGGGCGACTTGGGGGTCAGCTTCCCGGTGGCCGGGTTGAGGGTGTACTGCGCGACCGCGCCGGCGGTGTCAGACAGGCTATCGACCGCGTAGACGCTGGTGCCCTGCGGGCTGACCGCGATGTCGTACGGGAACTCCCCGCCGGCCACGTTCTTCGGCGTGAGCGGCCGCAGCGCGCCCGAGCCCAGCGAGGCGAACTGCGAGATCTCGTTCGTTCCTCCCTTACCAGTGACATACACGAACGGCGCCCCCGCCGGCGAGGCGGCCGGGCCCGGCGCGCCAGCCGCCGTGCACCCGGCAGCCAGTCCGCAGGCCAGCACCGCCAGGACCGCGGCGCTCGGCCGCGCGGACATCTGCCTCACGCCAGGCTCCCTTCATTGCTCAGCGAGGCTGTCCTCGCCGACCGGCCTGCCCGGCGCCCTGTGGCCCAGGCGAAACCGGGCGGACACGCGCGGCCATGACCGGCACCATGATGCTCCTCACGTCACCCCTCGCATCCTGCCGGCCAACCCTCCGGGAACCGCGTGAATGCCGTGCGAACTCGATGTGAGCTGGCCCCTGAAAGCAAGCCGGCGCATCTAC
Organism: uncultured Actinomycetota bacterium; assembly: GCA_963720595.1. Taxonomy (GTDB): domain Bacteria; phylum Actinomycetota; class Actinomycetes; order Streptosporangiales; family Streptosporangiaceae; genus Chersky-822. Next base: position 653,458 of record CAVRFY010000005.1, read on the forward strand.
CGCAACTCCCGTTAGGCTAAGCGCCGATAATGTACATTATGTAAAGTACGGTGCTTCTGGCCTCCCCTCTATGCTCCGGCCGCAGACGCTGAAGTGTTCACTTGACTATGCGGTGCGCGTGGGCAGATACTCAAGTTCATGCTTGACTATGCGCCGGACCTGGACAGGGTGTTCCAGGCGCTGGCCGACCCCGGCAGGCGGCTCATGGTCGAGCGGCTTAGCCGGGGCCCGGCGTCGGTAAGCGAGCTCGGCAGGCCGCTGGACATTTCGCTGGCCGCTGTCCTGCAGCACGTGCAGGTGCTCGAGGCATGCGGCCTGATCCGGTCTCGCAAGCTCGGCCGCACCCGCACCTGCAGCATCCACCCGGCGGCCCTCCGCTCCGCCGAGAGCTGGATCGCCGACCGGCGCACCATGGTCGAGCGCAGCCTCGACCAGCTTGGCGAATACCTGGCGGCGACCGCCGATCGACCACAGACAGGCTGGGACGCAGAACCCGGCGATGAGACCAGCGAAACCGAGGCATACCAATGACTGATCGTTCCGTCATCCACGACACGTTCTCGATCGAGCGGACCTACCCGGCCGCGCCGTCCAGGGTGTTCGCCGCCTTTGCATCTGCTGAGGCCAAAAGCGCCTGGGGCGACACCGGCGGCCTGGAGCCCGTGGCAGGCGAGGCAGGCACCGCGGAGTTCGACTTCCGCCCGGGCGGCCGGGAGCGATTCGGCATAAGGGTCGCGGGCACGATCTACCGGTACGACGCACTGTATTACGACATCGTGGCGGACCAGCGGATCGTCTACACCTACGAGATGTACGCCGACGGCGCCAGGATCTCGGTATCGGTAGCCACCATCGAGTTCGCCAAGGGCGGCGACGGCACCGCGCTGACCTGGACCGAGCAGGGCACCTACCTGGACGGCATCGACGGACCGCAGGCGCCGGCGCTGCGCAAGGAAGGCACGACCGAGATGGTCGACGGCCTGGCCAGCTACCTGGCGCATCCGGCGAGCTAACCTCGCGGGGCCCAGCGGGCTTGCTCACCCGTGGCGGGTGAGGAGATCAACCGGTGCGCGTGCCATGGTCGGATCATGGGTTCCAGCCACGCCCTGCGAGCGCCGGGCCACGTGGCGGGCGGCGTACTGGACCCTGACCTGGGCCGGCTGACGATGGCCGAGCGGGTGGCCCGCGGCAAGGCGGCCCGGGACGCGGTGCCGCGGGGAAACCACGCAGGTTTCGATCCGCCCGCGGACCGGCCGGACCCCGTAGCACTGCTCCAGCAGCAGGCCGAGTCGCGGGTGCCGGAGCTGGTGCCGATCCGGTACGGCCGGATGCTGGTGTCCCCGTTCGCCTTCCTCCGCGGCGCGGCCCTCCCGATGGCCAGCGATCTGGCCGGCACGCCGTCCACCGGGCTGGTCGTGCAGGCCTGCGGTGACGCCCACCTGTCCAACTTCGGGATCTTCGCCTCGCCCGAGCGCAAGTTCCTGTTCGATGTCAATGACTTCGACGAGACACTGCCCGGTCCGTGGGAGTGGGACGTCAAGCGGCTGGCGGCCAGCCTTGAGGTTGCGGCTCGCGGCAACGGCTTCTCGAGCAAGCAGCGGCGGCGGATCGTGACCGCCAGCGTCAGGCGCTACCGGGAGACGATGCGGACGTTCGCCGGGATGCGCGACCTGGATGTGTGGTACGCGCGAGTGGACCTGGCCATGGTGGAGAAGATGTTCCAGTCCCGGATGGCCGCGCGTGACCGCAAGGTGGTGGCCAAGCAACTGGCTAAGGCTCAGACCAGGGACAGCATGCAGGCCTTCGGCAAGCTGTGTGGCGTGGTGGAGGGGCAGACGCGGATCATCGCCGACCCGCCGCTGATCATGCCGGTGTCCCACCTGCTGCCGCAGCAGCGGGACCGGCTGGGCCTCGAGGCGCAGCTGGACGGCCTGCTGGCGGATTACCGGCGCACGCTGAACGGGGCGCACCGGATCTTGTTCGAGCGCTACCAGCTCGTCGACCTGGCCAGGAAGGTGGTGGGGGTAGGCAGCGTCGGTACCCGCTGCTGGATCTTCCTGTTTACCGCCCGCGACGGCACGGAGCCGCTCCTCTTGCAGGTCAAGGAGGCACAGCCATCCGTGCTGTCCGCGTTCGTCGGCCCCAGCAAGTACGCCAACCAGGGTCAGCGGGTGGTCGAGGGGCAGTGGCTGATCCAGCCGGTCAGCGACATCTTCCTCGGCTGGCAGCGGACGGACAAGCTGCTGGATGGCAAGGCCCATGACTTCTACGTCCGCCAGCTGCGCGACTGGAAATTCTCCCTCGACATCGACGCCATGCGGCCATCCGGCATGCTGAATTACGGCGAGCTATGCGCCTGGACGCTGGCCCGGTCGCACGCCAAGTCGGGAGACGCCATAGCCATCGCCGCCTACCTGGGCAACGCCGATGCCTTCGACCAAGCCATCGACAGCTTCGCCAGCGCCTACGCCGACCAGACCGAACGTGACCATCAGGCGCTGGCCACGGCGGCGGCCACCGGACGCGTGATCGCCCACATGGGCATGTGATGACCGGCCGTCTTAACCTGCCGCTTCCGCCGCGGTCATGGCGGACTTGACCTGGCCGGGGTCCGCGCAGACGACCAGCACCCGCCGATCACTGGCGCTGTAGTGCCTGATGCCGACGTGATAATGCGTGACCATCTTGGTCATGACCCAGCAGGTGCCCGGACCCGGTGCCGCTACCTCCGCGGCCGCCGGGAACCCGAAGAACGCGGTGTGATGCCCGCCTACCGCGCTTCCCAGGAGCGGGCCCGCACCCGTGCCGCCGCAGCCGACAAGCGTGAAACCGCGGCCTGCCTGGCGGGCGGGCCACGGGCCGCCGCAGCGACCCGACGTCAGGACCTCGAGCCTGAGCAAGCGCGGTGCGGCGTATCTCGTTCCGCCGATGAGTTCCACGCTGTCAACGACCGCGGGCGCGTCTCCTGGATTGCGGAACGCGATGACGAAACCCACCGGCCCGCCACCGGAATCGGGCCAGCTCACGCTGGAGCCGTCGGCCGCCGTCAGCGGGCCGTTGCCAAGACCTATCGGACCCCAGAGCAAGGCCCCGACGGCAACTAGTCCGACGGCCGCCACGGTGACCAGGCGCCAGCGACCAAACCCGCGCCACACCCAGTCGTCCCTCTGGTCACCGACTGGCGCGCTGGACATGTGCTGAACCTCGATGCTGGCCGCTGACCGGCTGTGCCACATGGTACGGCTCCTGCATCCTTGCGCGGAAGACACGCGGTGGCCGGGACCGGCGCACCGCCGGCGTGCTCGTAGGCTCGGTACCTTGAGCACGAACGAGACCGCAGCCCCCTCCTACTCGCCGGACCGGGTCCTGATGGCTACCCGGGTTAGCTATGGCGCCTTCATCGCGTCCGGCTTCGGTATCGCCAGCTGGGCATCGCGCATCCCGCAGGTCCGCGTCCAGCTCGGCCTCACTCCCGCCACGCTCGGCCTGGTCCTGCTGGCGATGGCCGCTGGTTCTGTCATCGCCCTGCCAATTTCGGGCTTCATCATCCACCGGCTGACCACCCGGCTCACGGTCACGGTCATGGCGGTGCTGGTCGCCGTGGCCTTGACGACCATCGGGACGGGCTACCTCATCGGCGTCGTCCCCGTGGTCATCGGCCTGTTCATGTTCGGCTTCGCCAACGGCGCGTGGGACGTCGCCATGAACGTCCAGGGCGCCGACGTCGAGCGGCATCTCGGCCGGGCGATCATGCCCAGGTTCCACGCCGGGTTCAGCCTGGGAACGGTCGCGGGTGCGCTCCTGAGCGCGGCGATGGTGGCGCTGCGCATCCCGGTGACCGCGCACTTGATCGCCGTCGCGGTCATCGTCGTGGCCATCGTGCCGCTCATGGTCCGCCGTTACCTGCCGGACGCCGGCCCGGCCCGCGCGGCGGCGGGCGCTCGAACCGTGGCCGAACGGGCCGATCGGACCGGGCCGAGCCTGCTCAGCCGATGGCGTGAGCCGCGCACCGTGCTGGTCGGCCTGTTCGTCCTCGCGTTCGCGTTCTCCGAGGGAACCGGCAATGACTGGATCGGCGTCGCGCTCATCGATGGCCACCACGCTCCCCCGGCCGTCGGCACGCTGGGCTTCGCCATGTTCCTGACCGCCATGACCGCTGGCCGCTGGATCGGACCCGGCCTGCTCGACAAGTACGGCCGCGTCGTCGTCGTCCGCGCGCTCGCCGCCGTGGCCGTGGCCGGCGTGATCCTCTTCGTGTTCAGCCCGAGCACCGCGCTTGCTTTCCCCGGCGCCCTGCTGTGGGGCGTGGGCACCTCGCTGGGCTTCCCGGTCGGCATGAGCGCCGCCGCCGACGAGCCGGCCGCGGCGGCCGGCCGGGTGAGCGTCGTCGCCTCGATCGGCTACTGCGCCTTCCTCGCCGGCCCGCCGCTGATCGGGTTCCTCGGCTCGCACGAAGGTGTCCTGCACGCCCTTACCGCCGTCGCCGTCCTCCTCGCCATCGCCACCATGCTGGCCAGCACGCTGCGACCGATCTCGGCTCCGGCTGCGGCGCCGGAAGCCGAGCCAGCCGGTCGGTGAGGCGCCCCGAACCTCACGCGGGTGCGCGGGCCTGCCGTCCTGGCTGGGCGGGCCGCTCCCCGTCCGGCTGCGTTCCTGGCTGGGCGGGCCGCTCCCCCGTCGGCGGCCTGCGGACCGCTCCGCCGCTGGCCGTCGGCGCCGCGCTCATGTTCGACTACTGACCGCTACGTGCGAAGATGCTACGCCCGCCCGCCGTAGGTTTGGTTCGGTGAACACGCTGTATCGTCGGGTCATCCCGATGCGGCAGCTGGCCGCGACTGGAGGCGATATGACGGTTTCGTCCGAAGGAGTCGATGCCGTGCTGCAGGCACCGCCGCCGACCTTCTCGCCCGCGCAGGCGTGCGAGATCGGGCGGGCGTCCTTCGGGATCGACGCGCTGGGCGCACGGAGCCTGGGCAGCGAGCGAGACCAGGCCTTCCTGCTGACCGGGCATGGCGGCTCAGGCGTGGCGGTACTCAAGGTCTCCAACCCGGCGGAGGACCCGGCCATGCTGGACATGGAGGCGCTCGCCGCGTTGCATGCCGTGCGGTGCGACCCCGGCCTGACTGTGGCGCTCCCCCGGCTCCCCCGCACGGTCGCCGGCGGCCAGTTGTCCGCCGGCGACCACGTCGCGAACCTCAGGGTGCGGTCCGAATACGACGGCGTTGCCTGCTGGGTGCGGGCCTACGATCTGCTGCCCGGCCGCGCTCGGCTGGAGGCGACCACGCTGGCCGATCCTGCCCTGACGGCCTGGGGCGAGATCACTGCCCGCCTCGGCCGGGCGCTGCGCGGCTTCATCCATCCGCGGGCGATCCGCCGGCTCCCCTGGGACGTCCAGCACGCGGCGACCGTCAGGCCGATGACCGGGGCCATCGGCGACCGGGCGGCGCGGGCCGCCGTGACTGCGGTCCTTGACCGGTTCGACGCAGTCGTCGCTCCCCGCTGGCCGATGCTGCGAGCGCAGGTCATCCACGGCGACCTGACCGCCGACAACGTGCTGGCCGACGACGACGGGATGATCACCGGCATCGTGGATTTCGGGGACATGACGCACACCGCGCTGGTGGCCGACCTTGCCTCGGTACTTGACTCGCTGGCTGGCGGGCGCGACAGCGCCGAGATGTTCCGGGTCGCCCGGCTCGTGATCGACGGTTACGAGGGAGTCCTTCCCCTCGAGCCGCTCGAGCTTGAGCTGATCGGCGAGCTATGGGCCGCCAGGGCAGCCGTGACCGTGGCGATCGGGTCCTGGCGCGCCGCGGCCGGCCTCGAGGAGCCGGAATTCGCTGAACGGTTCAACGCCGGCGCGCTGGCCATGATCGACACCATTTTGACCGCCGGCTGGAGCCGGACCGCGCGGCTGCTGGGAGCCGATCCCGCCCGATCCGTGCCAGGCGCGGACCGGCCAGGCGGGCTGGCCCGCCTCGCCGCGAGGCGGGACGCCGTGTTCGGGCCGGCGATGGAACCACTGAGCTACGCCGAGCCGATCGAGATGGCCAGCGCGAGCGGGGTCTGGATGACGGACTCCGGCGGCCGCCGCTACCTCGACATGTACAACAACGTCGTGTGTGTCGGGCACTCCCACCCGCGCGTCACCTCCGCCGTTTCCCGGCAGTGGCGGGCATTGAACACTAACCTGCGCTACCTGCACGCCTCGGCCATCGAGCTGGCCGAGCGGCTGGTGGCGACCTGCCCGGCCGGGCTGGACACGGTGCTGTTCGTGAACTCGGGCTCGGAGGCCAACGACGTGGCGTGGCGGCTCGCTTGCCACCACACGGGTCAGGCCGGGGGCCTGTGCACCGAGTTTGCCTATCACGGCGTCACCGCGGCGACCGCAGACTTGTCCCCTGAGGTCCTGCCCGGCGCGCTCGCGCCGCCGCACGTCGAGACGTGGGCGCCGCCGGACACCTACCGCGGGCTGCACCTCGGTACTGACGGGTTCGCCGCCGCACTGCAGCGGCTGGCAGCCCGCGGCATTGCCCCCGCCGCTGCCATCTTCGACGGGGTACTGCAGAGCGACGGCGTGCACGACCCTGACCCCGCCTACGTGGCCGATCTCGTGCGGCTGACCCGCGAAGCGGGCGGGCTGTGGATCGCCGACGAGGTGCAGGGCGGCCACGGCAGGACCGGCGAGGCGATGTGGTCGTTCGAGCGGTTCGGGATCGTTCCCGACTTCGTGACCCTCGGCAAGCCGATGGGCAACGGTCAGCCCGTCGGCGCCGTGATCACCCGCCGGGAACTCGCCGAGCGGTTCGCCAGGGACACGGTGTTCTTCTCTACCTTCGGCGGGAACCAGGTCTCGATGGCGGCCGCGCATGCGGTTCTTGACGTCCTGGCCGACGAGCGGGTACTCCCCCGCTCGCGGGAGGCGGGCGAGGTTCTGCGCGCGACGGTGAGGGCCGCAACCGCGCAGGACGAAATGGTGGGCGATGTGCGCGGTGTCGGCCTGGCCAACGCGATCGAGATCGTCACCGATCGCGAGTCCAGGAGCCCCGATCCGGCAGCCGCCGCGGCGGTCAAGGACGCGCTGCGGGCGCGCGGCGTGCTGGTCGGCTCGACCGGCCGGGCGGGCAACGTCCTGAAGGTACGGCCGCCGCTGGCCTTCACCGCGAGCCTCGTTCCCGCGTTCGCGGACGCACTGACGGCGGCGCTGGCCGATTGCGCGGCGCGGGCCGCATGAAAACGCAGCTGTCCCCGCCGGCCGCGGCCGGCGGGGACAGCTTCTGCAAGGGCCTTCCAGCCTGTGCGCAGATCAGGCGGTCTGCACCTTGACAGGGTGGCTGACCTTCGGGAGCACCTCGGCGGTCTCAGGAACCCGACGCAGGTGCGCCAGCCCGAGGAAGGAGAAGACCAGCAGCAGCGCCGCGCCCGCGAACGAGGCGATCGCGCCGATCCACGCGATCTGGCCCATCTGCCAGAACCCGTACGCGTTCAGCAGCATCCCCCGCAGCGTCGTGCCCTTGAACACCGTCGCCACCTCATCGGCCAGCTTGACATCCGCCGGCGCCGCCATCGCCTTGGCCGACAGCTGGCTGTAGGTCAGCCCGCCGCCGATCTCGGCCAGGTGCACCTTGATGAAATGATCGGCATAGACCTGCGCCTGCGCCCCGGTCGTCATCATCTGCCCCCCATACACGCCCATCGCCGCCGCGTCCGCCTTCGGCAGCGACGTGACCGCCGGGCTCGACGCCGGCGGGAACACGATCTTCTGCGCCGCCAGCTGAGCATGCACCTCACTGTTGACGAACACATGACCCCACGTCAGCAACCCGCCCGCAACCAGCAAAATCGCGGTCAGCGCCAGTCCCGCGAAAACCATCAGCGCGTCGAAAGTCCTCCTGCGCATTTCGGTGCCTCCTAGCATCCGATGCCGGCGCCATTCCTGGTCATCCGGCTTGCCTTTCCTTAACCAGCACCAGCATCAGGCCCCCGCCGCCACCAACCTCAGGGCCCCACGTCGCCACCCCGCGGGACCTCCGTCACCACTCGGGGGTGACTACCAGCCCCTAGCCGAAGGCCCGCAGGCGTGGCCAGATCACGGCCCACGGCTCGCGGAGCGCCGAGCAGACCCACACCGGGGCGCCTTGCTCGTCATCGTGCACACCCACGTGGTTGTCCAGGCGGGCGGCAAGGCGCAGGCTCCCGCACAAGGGGGTCAGCTGTGCCCGGCCGAACCCGACCGCGATGGCGGTCCCGGCCGCCTCGGGCGGTGGCCCCCAGTACCAGAAGCCGTTATGGCCGCTGTAGGCGGCGGGCAGCCCGTCGGCCGGCCCGTAGTGCGCCACGGCACCGGCCTCGCCGTAATTGCTGCCCAGCACGATCGCCGACGAGCGGCGCGAGGCCGGCAGCGATCGGTAGACGGCCGCGATCTCGCGGACAAAGGCCGGCCAGCCGACCGTCTCGCCCGCGTCGTAGTTCGCCGCGACGATCGACGTGCGGTGCAGATCAGAGACGGGAACCACAGGCAGGACTACCGGGATCGCGGTCAGGTTCAACACCACCGCCGCGGTGACGAGCCCGGCCCGCAGCCGGGACCGGCCGCGGCCGACCCAGTCGACTGTGGGCTGGGCGCCCGCTCCCAGCAGCACAGGGAACATCCCGCTGAGGTAGTACGGCTTGCCGCCGGTCACGGTGAAGGTAATCAGCAAGACGACGAACACGATGCCCAGCGCGCGGCACCAGCGCAGCGCGCCGGCCCGCAGCAGGCGCACCAGGCCGGCCACCCAGATTGGCGCGAGGAATCCGAACAGCCCGAGCTGAAGCGGCAGCAGTGCCCAGCGGGGCTCCGAGGTCCCCGAACCGCCGTTGGCAATCGACCTGGCGATCGCCAGCTCCGGCCAGCCGTGGCTAGCCTGCCACGCCAGGTAGGGCAGCCACACGGCGATCGCGATCGCGCCGCCCGCATAGAGCCATCCCGTGCGCAGCGGCCGTCTCGGGCCGGCGATGGCAAGACCGACGACCACGGCGAACAGCAGGAACGCGATCAGGTCGCTGTCGAGCAGGCCGATCCCCGCGACGACGCCCACGGCCAGCCAGAGCCGGTCATCGCCGGTCCGCAGGATGCGGATGATCAGCCAGCCGGCCAGCGCCCAGGCAGGCAGGTCGATGGCGGTGGTGCTGAGCAGATGCCCGGCACCGATCGTCAGCGGAGCGACCGCCATGCAGACGGCGGCGAGCGCCTGGGCGGCCCGCTGCGCACCGAGTTCACGCGCGATCAGGCCGGTCAGCAGCACGAGTGCGGCAGCGGCGGCGGCCGACGGCAGCCGAAGCACGAGCAGCGAAGCCGGCGCCAGGCCGGACATGCCCCTGGCGAGCAGCGGGACCAGCGGTGGCTGGTCCGGGTATCCCCAGGCGAGATGGCGGCCGGCGGCCAGGAAGTACAACTCGTCCCGGTGGTAGCCGTAACGGTCAGCGAATATGACGAGAAGCGCCGCGAGCGCCAATGCCGCCGCGAATACCGGTAGCCGGGCAAAATCGGATAGCCCTACCCCATGGCCGGCTTGCCGTCCTGCCGTACCCGGCACCCTGGCCGGCTCAGGGGTTGCGGTCACCATTCAATTCTGGCGGAAAGATGCCTTTCGCCCCAAGTGCCATCTGCAGCCAGGGTCGTGTCACGGCGTGCCGAGCATCCGCCGCGCGGCACGCTCGAGCAGTGAGATCGCCTCCCTGGCCACCTCCGGCGGGTGCGCTACTGCCAGGCGGATGCCGAGCCCGTCAAGCAGCGCGTGCAGTTCGATGGCAGCTTCGCTTGCCGAGCCTTCGAGGCGGAACTGCCCTGCCTCGACCCCGTCGGCGACACATTCAGTGATCAGGCTGAGCCACTGCGCCGTCACTTCACCGCTGTCCTCGGCCAGTGCGGGGTCGTGGGCCGCAGCACGCCAGTACTCGAGCCACAGCACCCAGCCGCCGCGCCGCCGCGCCGGATCAAGCGACACCGCCGTGACGATGATGTGGGAGATGCGCTCCCACGGATCGGCGATCAGGGCGACCTGCTCGGCCAGTGCCGTCAGTTCGGCACGGACCTTGTTCCGCAGCGCCTCGCGCCTGAGCACCTCCAGGGTCGGGAAATGATGCTGCAGGCTCGCCACCGGCACGCCACTGGCCTCGGCGACATCGCTGTAGCGCGTTGCCTCGTATCCACGGAAGATCATCACTTCGGACGCGGCGTCCAGGATGTCACTCCGGTTGTGGCGCGGCGGGCGGCCGCGGCGCGGCGGGGCAGGAGTGGTCGACACCTGCCGGAGTATAGGCGCGAGCGGTCCAGCCCGGCCGTTACGATCATGGATTCGGCCAAGCTCGGTATCGTGACTTGGCGTGGGACAAGCTGACATGGTGCGGCGCCGGGCGGGCCGCGTGCTCGTCGTCGATGACCGTGACCGGGTACTGCTGTTGCACGGATTCGACCCGGCCAGGCCCAGCGAGCCGTACTGGTTGACGATCGGCGGCGGCGCCGAGCCAGGCGAGAGCCTCGTGCAGGCCGCCGCCCGGGAGCTACGCGAGGAAACCGGTCTCACCGCGACCACCGGGGAGCTAGGCGATCCGGTATGGCACGAGGTGACCGAGTTCGGATACGAAGGAGTCAGCTACCGGCAAGAGCAGGACTTCTTCCTGCTCAGGGTCGGCAGCCCCGCGGTCAGCACGGATGGGCTTGACCATGAGGAGGCCGCCGTCATCGACGGCCACCGGTGGTGGACGGCGGGCGAGCTGGAGTCCACCGCCGACTGGTTCTACCCGCGCGAGCTGCCGCGGCTGCTACGGGACCTGACCGGCTCGGCCGAGACGTCGCGCTAGCCAGCGTCAGGCCAGCTCGGGACCGGACTCCAGGAGGCCGAGCAGCGGCTCGTCCGCAGACCTCAGGTCGGCATTGGGAAGGCCGCCGGGATACTTGCGTCTGACGTTTCCGGCGACGGCGATCGCGATCTCGACATGCTGCCGCCGGGTGGCGGCGTAGAAGTCTTGCGCCTCCGAGCTGAGTTTGGGGCGGGCATGCAGCGGCTTGTCGCTGACGGCGAGCAGGGTGGCGGTCGGGATCCGGTAGCGGAACCCGTTCGCGGCGACCGTGGCGGACTCCATGTCCACCGCGACCGCGCGGGCGAGCGACAGCCGCTCCTGGTAGGCGGCCAGCTGCAGCTCCCAGTTCCGGTTGGAAGTGGTGAAGACGATGCCCATCCGGCTCCGCAGCCGCCGCGCCGTGAGCTCGTCGAGGAGCAGCGTGTTCAGCGTATGGTTCGAGATCACCGGGATGCTCAGCGGGAGCATGTCGTCCAGGACGCGGTCGTCGCGAAGGTAGGAACTGGCGAGGACGAGGTCGCCGATGTCCTGGTGGTTTCGCAGGCCGCCGCAGTGCCCGATCATCAGCATGAGGTCCGGCCGGAGAACGGCGAGATGATCGGTGATCGTCTTGGCGTTCGACGGTCCCACGCCGATGTTCACGATCGTCAGCCCCGACCGGTCCGGCCGTTCGTAGTGCCAGGCCGGCATCTGCCGGTCGGCGGTATCAGGGCCGGTGGTATCCGGGAGCGCGGCGCGAAACTCCTCGACGTGCCACGCGTAGTTGGTGAGCAGCACATACCGCTGGAACCGTTCCGCCGCGGTACCGGTGTAATGGCGCAGCCGGTCGATCGACAGGGCCATCCGCTCCGGCCCGAACAGGAACAGCTTCTTGCGCCGCAGGTCCCAGCAGGTCTCGTCGACGGCCGGGCCGATGCCTGGGTCGTGCAGATCGACTGCATCGCGGCCGGAGTACACCTTGATCCTGGCGCCGGCGGCTGCCAGCCGGCCCAGTTCGCGCTGGAGGTACCAGCGGATGGCCAGCGGCGAGGCGAATTCGCCGTCCAGCACGGGGTTGTGCGCTGACCACGGCCGCTCCACCGTCAGCCGCGGATAGCAGCCGGCCGCGTCGGCCGCTTCCATCGCCTCGATCAGCCGGTCGACCCTGGCCTGGCGCTCGCCTGCGGGAACGGCCGAGAAATCCTCCGCCACGGTCATGCCAGCCGTCATGTCGCCATCCTGCCGCACGGCCGCCAAGTAGCGTGTCGCTCATGGCTTCTTTCCGCCAGCCAGGGACCGTGCTGACCGATCATGTCTTCGAAGTGCCGCTCGACCACGCCGACCCGGGCGGCGCGCAGATCACCGTCTACGCGCGCGAGGTGGTCACCGCCGGCACCACGGCGCGGCGCGATGCCGATCTGCCGTGGCTGTGCTTCTTGCAGGGCGGCCCGGGACAGCCGAGCCCGCGGCCGAACGGGCGCGACAGCTGGCTCGACCGTGCCCTGCTGGACTACCGGGTGCTGCTGCTCGACCAGCGCGGCACCGGCCGGTCCACCCCGGCCAACCGGCGCACGCTGGCCGGCCTGGCGACGCCGCAGGCGCAAGCGGACTACCTGACGCACTTCAGGGCCGATTCGATCGTGGCGGACGCCGAGCTGATCAGGCGCAAGCTCACCGACGGCGCGCCGTGGAGCGTACTGGGGCAGAGCTTCGGCGGATTCTGCGCGGTTAGCTACCTCTCGCAGGCACCTGACGGGCTGGCCGAGGTCTTCATCACCGGCGGGCTGCCCGGTCTTGAGACCTCGCCCGACGATGTCTACCTGGCGACGTATCCGCTGGTCGCCGCCAAGAACGCCGCGCACTACGACCGGTATCCGCCCGACGCCGAGCAGGCCCGCCGGATCGCGACCTACCTGCTGAGCCACGATGTGCGGCTGCCCTCCGGAGCGCCGCTGACCGCCGAGGCGTTTCAGGCTCTCGGCACGGGCCTTGGCATGGCATGGGGCAGCCACGAGCTGCACTACCTGCTCGAGGCGGCATTCGAGGGCGACGAGATCGGGGACGACTTCAGGTACCGCGCCGATGCGCTGCTGAGTTTCGCGCGCGGGCCGTTGTATGCCGTGCTGCACGAGGCCTGCTACGCGCAGCGGACGGCGACCCGGTGGTCCGCGCACCGGATCAGGCAGAAGTTTCCCGCCTTCAGTGCCGAGGCCGCCGTCGAGCGCGGCGACCCCGTGCTGTTCACCGGCGAGATGATCTATCCGTGGATGTTCAGGTCCGATCCTGTCCTGCGCCCGCTGGCCGAGGCCGCGGAGATTCTCGCCGAGCATGACTCGTGGCCCATGCTGTACGACCCGGCGCGGCTCAGCGCCAACGAGGTTCCGGTCGCGGCCGCGGTCTACTACGACGACATGTACGTCCCGCAGCAGTACTCGGTGCAAACGGCCGCACGCATTCGCGGCATCAGGCGCTGGGTGACCAGCGAGTACGAGCACGACGGGCTTCGGCTCAGCCGCGGCGCCGTTCTCGACCGGCTGATCGGCATGGTCCACGGCACCTGCTAACGGCCGCGAGTACTCTTGTCCGGTGACCGTCAGGACCTGCCTGTGCCTCATCATCAGGCCCGCCCCCGCAGGTAACGCCAGCGTCGGCGATGACCATGAGCCCGGCGCGGCCGAAGTGCTGCTCGGCTTCAAGAAGACCGGCTTCGGTGCCGGGCGGTGGGTCGGGCTCGGCGGTCACATCGAAGACGGCGAGGAAGCTGCCCAGGCCGCGGCCCGCGAGGTCGCCGAGGAGTCCAGCCTGATGGTCACCGCGTCCTCGCTGACGCACATGGCCTGGCTCAACTTCGTCTTCCCCGCCAGGCCCGCGTGGGACCAGACCGCGGACGTCTTCGTCGCGACGGACTTCGCGGGCGAGGCGGCCGAGTCGGACGAGTTGATCCCCCGCTGGTTCGGCCTAGACTCGCTTCCGCTCGAGCTCATGTGGGATGACGCCAGGTACTGGCTGCCGCTCGTGCTCGCCGGCCAGCGGGTCCGCGCCGACATCACGTTCGCCGATGACTGCGCGACCGTCGCGGCCATCGATCCCGATCTCCTGGCGTCAGCGGCGGTCCTTCGAGCGCGTCCGGCCTGAGCACGAACAGGCAGGACACCTGTCCGAAGCAACGGCCCAGATCCTTAGCCGTGCTAAGGTTCTGGCTGTGAGCGCAGCAGAAGCCGAACTGGCCGCGGCCGATCCTCAGGACGCCGACAGCGGCAGGTACAAGTGGGTCGCGCTCTCGAACACCACGCTGAGCATGATGATGGCCACCATCGACACGTCGATCGTGATCATCGCGATGCCCGCCATCTTCCGCGGCATTCACCTGGACCCGACCGATCCAGGCAACATCAGCTACCTGCTGTGGATGATCATCGGCTACTTGCTGGTCACGGCCGTGCTCGTCGTCACGCTCGGCCGCCTCGGCGACATGTTCGGCCGGGTCAGGATCTACAACCTCGGGTTTGTCGTGTTCACCCTTGCCTCGATCGCACTCTCGCTCGATCCCCTGACCGGGCCCGCGGGCGCGCTGTGGCTGATCTTGTGGCGGCTGGCCCAGGCGTTCGGCGGAGCCATGCTGATGGCGAACGCCGCCGCGATCTTGACCGACGCGTTTCCCGCCAGGCAGCGTGGGATGGCGCTGGGCATCAACCAGATCTGCGGCATCTCCGGGCAGTTCATCGGCCTCGTGCTGGGCGGCGTCCTGGCGGCCTGGGACTGGCGCGCGGTGTTCTGGGTGAACGTCCCGATCGGCGTGTTCGGGACGATCTGGTCGTACCTGAAGCTGCGCGAGATCGCGACGGTCAGGAAGGCGTCGGTCGACTGGTGGGGCAATATCACCTTCGCGGCCGGCGCCGGACTGCTGCTCGTCTCGATCACCTACGGCGTCCAGCCTTATGGCGGCCAGCCGACCGGCTGGACCAGCCCGCGGGTGCTCGGCGGCCTGGCCTGCGGGGTGGCCCTGCTCGTGATCTTCTGCCTGATCGAGACGAAAATCGCCGAGCCGATGTTCCGCCTCGGGTTGTTCAAGATCCGCGCCTACGCCGCGGGAAACCTGGCGAGCCTGATGAGCTCGATCGCGCGTGGCGGCCTTCAGTTCATGCTGATCATCTGGCTGCAGGGGATCTGGCTGCCGCTGCATGGCTACGACTTCTCCCAGACTCCGCTGCGGGCGGGCCTGTATCTCCTGCCGCTGACCGCGGGCTTCCTCATCGCCGGGCCGGTCTCTGGCTACCTGTCGGACCGTTACGGCCCGCGGCCGTTCTCGACCTCGGGACTGCTGGTCTCGGCGTCGGCGTTCGCCGGCCTGCTGCTGCTGCCCGTCGTCTTTCCCTACTGGCTATTCGCGCTGATCATCTTGTGCAACGGGCTGGGCTCCGGCCTGTTCGCCTCACCGAACACCTCGGCGATCATGAGCAGCGTCCCTGCCCGCTATCGGGGAGCGGCCTCGGGGATGCGGTCCACGTTCCAGAACTCCGGCATGTCCCTGTCGATCGGCATCTTCTTCTCCCTGATGATCGCGGGCCTCGCGGCGACGCTGCCCAAGACGCTCAGCGCCGGGCTGCGGGCGCACGGCGTTCCCGCCCCGCTGGCCGCGCACGTCGCCAACCTGCCGCCGGTGAGCACGTTGTTCGCGTCCTTCCTCGGCTACAACCCGATCGGCAGCCTGCTCCGGCCAAGCGGAGTCCTCGCGCGTCTCCCCCGCCACGACGCCGCTGTGCTGACGAGCAAGGAGTACTTCCCGCATCTGATCTCCGGGCCGTTTCACCACGGCCTCGTCATCGTCTTCAGCGTCGCGATCGCCATGTCGCTCGTAGCGGCCGTCGTATCAGTGCTACGGGGCGGCCAGTTCTACTACGACTCGCCCGAGGCGGCAGGTCAGCCACCCCCGGCCAGGCACCAGCCAGCCGTCACGGTACGCGCGCTCCGGTTGAATGAACGCAGGTCCGTGCGGGAAAAGGAGCCGCCGGCTGGCGTAGGATCGAGCGGTGCCCCGATATGAGTACCGCTGCCGCGCCTGCGGCGACACCTTCGAGCGAACGCGCCCGATGAGCGAGTCGTCCGCCCCTTGCCCGTGCCCGCAGGGTCACGACGACACCGTCCGGCTGCTCTCGACGATCTCGGTCGGCGGCCGGGCAAGCACCGGCAAGCCGCAAGCCGGTGGTGGCGGCGGCGGCGGTGGCGGCTGCTGCGGCGGTGCGTGCGGGTGCCGTTGAGCGCCGGAACGGAAATGAGCCAGCTTCCGGCTGAGCTGCTGTATGCCGAACTCGACGCCTGCACGGCGAGGTTGGCCGCACTGGTTGACAGCGAGGACCCGGCGCTGCCGATACCCGCGTGCCCGGACTGGACCTTGCGCCAGCTCGCGACGCACGTCGGTCGGGCGCACCGCTGGGCAAGGTAGATCGTCGCTACCCGGTCGGCCGAGTTCATCGAGTTCCGCTCGGTGCCGGACGGCAAGCTCCCGGCCGACCAGGCTCAGCGCGGGCGCTGGCTGACCGCCGGAGCCGCCACGCTCATCGGCGCGCTGCGCGAGGCCGGCGACGAGCGGGTCTGGGCCTTCGGCCAGCTGACACCGGCCAGGTTCTGGGCCCGCCGGATGGCGCATGAAACGCTGGTGCACTGCGCCGATGCCCAGGAGGCAGTCGGCGACGAGGTGGATATCCCGGCCGAACTTGCGGCCGATGCCATCGACGAATGGCTCACCGTCATGAGCGGCCTGGCAGCCGACGGCGAGCGGGATGTACGCGCCAGCGCGCTGCCGGCCGGAAGCGCGCTGGCTGTCCACGCGCTAGATCCCGGGCTCGGTGTCGCTGGCCAGTGGCTGGTTCGCCGTTCCGGCGACGGGGTGGAGGTCCTGCCCGAGCACGCAAGCGCCGACGCGGAGCTGTCCGGACCGGCTGCCGACGTCCTGCTGGTGCTGATGCGCCGGGTGCCGCCAGAGGGCGGAACGGTCCGGGTGCTCGGCGATGCCGCCCTGCTCGACCGCTGGCTCGAGCAGACCGCCTTCTAGCCAGCACAGCCCGCTTCGCCGGGGTCCGCATGGCTCCTCCCCAGGGCAGGCGCAGCGAGTAGGCTGGTGAAACTAGCCAGCGTTATCTGAATTGCGAGGTTCCGCTATTGCTGAACGCTCTGCGGGAATTCGTCCTGGTCCCAGCGGACGACTCCGCCCAGGCAGACGCCAGCATCCCGGAGCTCTGTGATCCCAGGTTCCGCATCGCGCCCGGCGGCACCTCGCACCGGCAGCGGCGAACCTGGCTTGACACGTTCGACTGGCTGCTGTTCCGCGCCGGGCTGAGCCTGGAGCACCGCACCGCGCGCGGGACCTCGGAGCTCGTCCTGAGCGGACCGGACGGCGAGCTCGTGGCGGTGCAGGACGCCAGTCCGCCCCGCGGCGAGCGGGCTCCCGATGACGCCGCGGATCCGGCCGCCGAGCCTGCGTCCGGGCCGCTCCGCTGGCCGCGCCTGGTCGACGAGCTACCGGTCGGCCCGCTGCGCGAGCGCATCGCCAGCGTGGTGGGTGTACGGGCGCTGCTGCCGGTCGCCAGGGCCACCAGCGTCCAGACCCGGCGGCGGGCGCTCAATGCGGACGACAAGACGATCGCGGCTCTCACCTTCGACCAGATGGAACTCACCCAGCCGCGGCGTGCGCCGACGCCGCTGCGGATCGCGGTCAGCCCGCTGCGCGGGTACCAGGCGCAGGCATCCCGGCTGGCCGACGCGCTGGCGGAGGCGCCCGGCATCGCCCTCGCCAGCCATTCCACCTTCGAGTCAGCTCTGGCCGCGGCCGGCCGGCGCCCTGGCGATTACACCAGCAAGATCGACGTGCAGCTGACTGCCGACATGCCCGCCGCCCTCGCCGTCTGCTTGGTGCTGACCAGGCTCTTCGATACCGCGCTGGCCAACGTTCCCGGCACGATCCGCGATATCGACACCGAGTTCCTGCATGACCTGCGGGTCGCGATCAGGCGCACGAGGTCCGTGCTCAAGATGGCAGGGTCGGTGCTGCCCGCCAGCATGGCCGATCGCTACCGGCCGGAGTTCAAGTGGCTGGGCGACCTGACCACCCCGACCCGCGACCTCGACGTCTACCTGCTCGGTTACCCCCAGATGGCCAGGAAGCTGGTCGCCGGGACCGAGCCGGAACTGCGCCCGTTCCACGACTACCTCGCGCAGCAGCGGGCCGCAGCGCAGCGCCAGCTTGCCAGGGGGCTGCGGTCGGCGCGATTCAAGACCCTGGCCGGCCGATGGCGGCATGACCTGCAGCAGGCAGCCGCCTCGCCAGGTCGGCGGCCGGCGACCGGACAGCTCGCGGCAGGCCAGATCGCGCGGGCACACCAGCGGGTGCTGCGCGACGGCGGCGGCATCGGCCAGGCAAGTCCCCCGCAGGCCCTGCATGACCTGCGTAAACGCTGCAAGGAGCTGCGCTACATGCTCGAGGTCTTCGCCTCCCTGCACGAACCTGCCGAGCAATGGCGGGCCGTCAACGAGCTCAAGGCGCTGCAGGACTGCCTGGGCGAGTTCCAGGACAACGAGGTCCAGCAGGCCGAGCTGCGCGCCTTCGCCGGGCAGATGATGGCAACTCGCAGCGCGCCCGCCGAGACGCTGCTCGCGATGGGCGAGATCGCAGCAACCCTGGCGCTGCGGCAGCGCGCCGCGCGCGCGGAGTTCGCGGGCCGGTTCGCCGACTTCGCCAGCCCGCGCGGCCTGGCCAGGATCGCGGCCCTCACCCGGGCGGAGTCATGAAAATCGTCGCGGCCTACAACATCAAGGGCGGCGTGGGCAAGACCGCCGCCGCGGTGAACATCGCCTACCTCGCCGCCGCGGATGGGTACCGGGTGCTGCTGTGGGACCTGGACCCGCAGGCCGCTGCCAGCTTCCTGTTCCGGGTCAAGCCCAGGGTCAAGGGCGGCGGCAAGGCGCTGATCGCGGGCAAGCGGCCGATCGACGACGCGATCAAGGCAACCGACTTCGAGAACCTGGACTTGCTGCCCGCCGACTTCACCTACCGCAATCTGGACCTGCACCTGGACGGCGAGCGCAAATCCGCGACCCGGCTGCGCAGCCTGCTCAGCCCGCTGCGCCGCGAGTACGACCTGGTCGTGCTCGACTGCCCGCCGAGCATCTCGCTGCTGTCGGAGAACGTCCTGCACGCGGCCGACCTGCTGCTGGTCCCGTTGATCCCGACAACCCTGTCGGTGCGGACGCTGGATCAGCTCACGGAGTTCGTTGCCGGCTTCGAAGGAAAGCGCCCGCAGATTCTGGCATTCATCTCGATGATCGACCGGCGCAAGCGGCTGCACCGTGAGATCGCCGAGACCCTGCCCACCGAGCGGGCCGACGTCGCGGCGACCGCGATACCGGCACTGTCGGCGATCGAGCGAATGTCCGTGCAGCGCGCACCGGTGACCGCAACGGCGCCACGCGAGCCTGGGCGCGCGCTACTACGCCGACCTCTGGCGGGAGGCGCAGGACCGGGCGGGCCTTAGCCGAAGGCCGGCCATGAAGCCGATCATCGCGTCACTGACCTCTTGCGGCCGTTCCTGCTGGGTCCAGTGCCCGCAGCCAGGCAGCAGCCTCGCGTCCGCCAGCCGCGGCACGACCGCCCGCATGCCCTCGAGCATGGGCTGCCCGCCGGAGAAACTCACCACCACGTCCCTGTCGCCGGCCAGGTAGAGCGCGGGAACGGTGACGTGGGCGTGCTTCCACGCGGCCATCAGCTCCCAGCTCAGGTCGAGGTTGCGGTACCAGTTCAGCGGGCCGGTGAAGCCGGATAGCGCGAACTCGGCGACGAACACGTCGATGTCGTCCTCGGTCAGCCATCCGGGCAGCACTTGGGGCTCGGGGCAGATGTCGAGGAAGCCGCCGCCGGCTGGCACCACGGGGATCCCGCCGCCACGGCCGTCGCCGGAGGCCGCGCTGAGCAGCCGCCTGAACGTTGCGCGGGGATCTCGGCTCAGCTCCTCGTCGGCGACGCCGGGTCGCTGGAAATAGCAGATGTAGAAACCGTCGGTGTAGACCGCGCGGAGCGTCTCGAGCGGCGGGCTGCTGCCTCGCGGCAGGTAAGGAACGCTGAGCCCGATCACGCCGGAGACCCGGTCTGGACGCAACAGCGCGGTGTTCCACGCGACCGGAGCGCCCCAGTCGTGACCGGCCACGACCGCGGTCTCCTCGCCGAGCGCGTCCATCAGGCCGATAACGTCGCCGGTCAGGTGCAGCATCGTGTACTGATCGGCCTCGGCAGGCCCGCCTGTCCTGCCGTAGCCGCGCTGATCTGGCGCAACGGCGTGGTACGGCCCTGGCCAGCGCGGTCAGCTGGTGGCGCCAGGAGTACCAGCACTCGGGGAAGCCGTGCAGCAGCAGCACCAACGGTCCGGTCCCGGCCTCGGCGATGTGCATAGTCAGGCCGCCTACGTCGACGGTCCTGCGGCTCACGCCCTCGATGGCTAGCGCCCGGACCGGGTCGGCATCAGTCCCGACGCGAACGACCAGGTCCCGCAGCTGGCCGGAGAGACCGTGGCCGCGCAGTGCGGCACATTGCCGGGGCCGGCCGAGCTACCTGGGCGAGCGGCGGGAGCGGCCGAAGCGGGCTTGGTTACCTGCGGCGATCCTGGGGTCCGCGGCGCCGCGGACGAGCTCTGGCGATCCCAGGGCGAATTGGTGGCACCAGGACGGAGCGAGCTCATCATGTAGATCACCGCGGCGACGGCGGCGATCAGTACCAGCACCATCACGGACAGGGCCGCCCTGGCCCGCCTCGTGCGCAGGGACTGGCCGAGGCCGGGCTGGCCGAACGCAGCGAGCCGCGCGGCGAGGCGCGGATCGTCGGCGGCGAGCATGCGCTCCATCTGCTCGAGAATGCGCTGCTCGTCCATGGGAAGCGCCACCTACCACCTCCGCTGCCGCCGCGTGACCAGGACGACGGGGCATTTCCTAACTATCCCCTGCTGGAAGATTATTTACCTAACGTTGACCCAAGACTAGTCGCGCTCTCACCTTTTATTGATACTCGAACTTGTGTTCGGCGACGTCGCCCTCGAGCGAGTCCAAATTCTGGGAGGTCCCGCCGTGACGAGTAAGTTCACCGAGTTGGCGATCGACTGTGCCGATCCCAGCGGTCTCGCCCGGTTCTGGTGCTCGGTCCTTGACTATGAGGTGCAAGGCGAAGACGACGGAATTGTCACAATTGGCCCTCCTATGGTGGCTCAATGCGGGAACTACGTTGGCCCGGTGCCGCCCACGTTGACATTCGCGCATGTCCCCGAGGGCAAGACCGCCAAGAACAGGCTCCACCTGGACGTCAACCCAACCGACAGGGAGCAAGACGACGAGGTCCGTCGCCTGCTCAACCTCGGTGCACGACACGCCGACGTCGGCCAGGGCGATGAGCGCTGGGTCGTACTTGCCGACCCGGAAGGCAACGAGTTCTGCGTCCTTGCGGATCGCCGCCCTTGATCGGAGCGCTGCCCATCGAACGGGTGTTTGACTACTTCGAACAGTCGTTCTAGGGTTGGCGCGTGCGCTGGGAAACCATCGGAGCCGCAGACCGGGACACGGGCCCGGCGCTATTCGAGCGCGGGGCGCTGGCGCGCACCTTCGATACTCCCGGCTTCCGCGGCATGACGTTCTTCGAGGTGCACGCTAAGTCGATTATCAACAAGGTCCCACCGTCGTCCAGGATGCCATTTCAGTTCACCATCAACCCCTACCGCGGCTGTGGTCACGCCTGCGTCTACTGCTTCGCCAGGGGCACGCACGCTTACCTGGATCTCGGCACCGGCCTCGACTTCGACTCCAAGATCATCGTCAAGGTGAACGCTGCGGAACTGACCAGGACCGAACTCGC
This sequence comes from uncultured Actinomycetota bacterium, assembly GCA_963720595.1. Lineage (GTDB taxonomy): Bacteria > Actinomycetota > Actinomycetes > Streptosporangiales > Streptosporangiaceae > Chersky-822. The sequence goes on from CAVRFY010000005.1 coordinate 675,167, forward strand.
CAGGCCGCGATGGGCCGGGGAGCATATCGCGATGGGTACGAACGTCGACTGCTATCAGCGCGCCGAGGGGCGGTACCAGCTGATGCCCGGCATCATCGGCGCGCTGCGCGATGCCGGCAACCCGTTCTCGATCCTGACCAAGGGCACGCTGCTGCTGAGGGACCTCGACCTCCTCGAGGAGGCAAGCGAAGTCACCGATGTCGGGCTCAACCTGTCGGTCGGGTTCACCGACGCCGATCTGTCAGGTTCGGTCGAGCCAGGTACCCCCGCGCCGCAGCGGCGGCTCGATGCCTGCTCCGCGATCACGGCCAGGGGCCTGCGGTGCGGCATTCTGATGGGCCCCGTGCTGCCCTTCCTCACCGACTCTCCCCGCCAGCTTGACGAGACCGTCAGGCAGATCGCCGCCGCCGGCGCGGCCAGCATCAGCCCGATCGTGCTGCATCTGCGGCCAGGCGCACGCGAATGGTTCTTCGGATGGCTGACCGAGCATCACCCGGCCCTGGTGCCGGAGTACCGCCGGCTTTACGGCTCAGGCGCCTACGCCCCCCGGGACTACCAGCAGCGGATCTCGGCGCGCGTCGCCGACCTGGCCGCCAGGTACGGGATCGGGCGGGCGAGCCCGGCGGCCGCGCGCAGACTGCCGCGGGCCCGGCCGGAGGCTCCGCCCGGCCGCGGGGCCGGCCAGCCGGCATGCGAGCAGGGTGTACAGCTCCGCCTGCTCTAGCCTGACCGATGCGACGGACGCGTTCGGCCCCGGCCAGCGCCTGCCAGGCATAGCCATATCCGGTGGACTGGCCAGTAACGGCTCGCACGTAAAGTTGTGTGCCGTGAGACATCAGCACGATGAAGCGGCCGAGCGCTCGCCTGGTCGCCTGGTCGTGCGGACCGTGCAGGTTCCCGATCCCGGCGACCTGATCGGCCGGCTACCTGGACCTGGCACCTTGGCCTGGATCCGGCGCGGCGAAGGCCTCGTTGGCTGGGGCATCGCCGCCAGGATCATCTTGCCGGCCGGAGACGACAGGTTCGCGACCGGCGAGAAATGGCTGCGCGAGCTTTTCGACGGCGCGCATGTCACCGATCACGTCGCCGTTCCCGGCACCGGTCCGGTAGCGTTCGGGAGCTTCACCTTCGATCCGGCCTCGGATGGATCTGTGCTGGTGGTGCCCCGCACCGTGCTCGGCCGCAAGGACGGCCTGACCTGGCTCACCACGATCGGTCCAGCCCCGCGGACCAAGGCGCAGCCCGGCGAGCGCGCGCTGGCCGACCTGCCGGTCCCGGCATCGCTCACGGTGCCGACCGGCGTCCGCTGGGCAGACGGCAGCCTGACGACGCCGCAGTGGGAACGAGCCGTCGCGACGGCCGTGGCCGCCATCGCCTCGGGCAGCCTGCGCAAGGTCGTGCTAGCGCTCGAGCTGAACGCCACGGCCGCCGGTCCGATCGACTCCCGGGTGCTGCTGGCGCGGCTGGCCGGCCGGTATGACGACTGCTACACCTTCGCCTGCGAGGGCCTGGTCGGCGCGACCCCTGAGTTGCTGATCCGCCGGTCGGGCAACCAGCTTCACTCACTGGTCCTGGCCGGCACGATGCCCAGGGGCGGCACGCCGGAGTCGGACGCGGTGCTCGGCGCGACCCTGCTTGGCTCCGCGAAGGACCGCGAAGAGCATCAGTACGCGGTCGCCGACGTGCGTACCGCGCTCCAGCCGCTCTGCGGTGACCTGCGGATCGAGGAGCAGCCCTCGCTGCTGCGGCTGGCCAATGTCCAGCACCTGTCCACCCACGTGGACGGGCAACTCGCGGCCGGCGAGGCCGCTAGCCACTCCGCGCTGGCACTCGCGGCCGCGCTGCACCCGACCGCCGCGATCTGCGGTACGCCCGCCGAGGCGGCGATGGACCTGATCCGCGAACTCGAGGGCATGGACAGGGGGCGCTACTCGGGCCCGGTGGGCTGGGTCGATGCCAGGGGCAACGGCGAGTGGGGCATTGCCCTGCGGTGCGGGCTGGTGGCCGGACGTAACGCCAGGCTCTTCGCCGGCTGCGGCATCGTCGCCGGTTCCGACCCGCCCGCCGAGGTGGCCGAGGCGCAGGCCAAGTTCTGGCCGATGCGCTATGCCGTGGAAGGCTGACGGGCTGGCCAGCTGGCTCGTGCTTCGTTATCGCCGCGGTAACGGAGAGATTGCGTTTGCATAAACGCCCGCACCCGCCCTACGGCTCGGGCTGGGCACGTTTCACAATGACGTGTAGTTACAGAACGTGAACATGCGACTACTTGTAGTTACCTCGGAGCCTACCGATACGCCTGTGCTACCGCCAGGTCAGAAGGAGCCCGCTCATGACACGTCGTTCCCAGCGGATTGCCGTGACGGCGATGGCTGGCCTGGCAGCAGCCGGACTCGCCGCCTGCAGCAGTTCCTCAAACAACAGCTCGTCCTCAGGGGGCAAGCCGGTGCACGGCGGAACGCTGAAGATCGTCGCCGCCTCTGGTCCCGACCATATCGACACCGTTCCCGCCTACTACACGGCCGACTACATCCTGGAGCGCGGCTACGCCCGCCAGCTGCTCACCTACCCGACCGTTCCTGACCCGACGCTCACCTCGGCGGGCTGGACCAAGGACGTGACTCCGGTGCCCGATATCGCCACCAAGGTGCCGACGACGTCGAATGGCGGGATTACAAACGGCGACAAGACCTACACGTTCCACCTCAAGTCGGGCGTGGACTGGAACACCAGCCCGCCGCGCCAGGTGACCGCCGCGGACTTCGTCAGGGAGTTCAAGGCTTTCTGCAACCCGGTCAGCCCGGTCGGGAACCCGCTCTACTACACGGCGACCATCGCGGGCCTGCAGAAGTACTGCACCGCCGAGAGCGCCTACTTCGCGAACAAGAGCCACGCGCCGAGCGCGGCCAACATCGCGAACTTCCAGAACACGCACACGATCTCCGGGATCACCGCGGTGAACCCGTCGACGCTGAAATTCACGCTGATGGCGCCGGCTAGCGACTTCATCTACATGCTGGCGATGCCGTTCAGCTCGGCCCGCCCGGCCGAGTACGACAAATACGTGCCGAACAGCCTTCAGCTTGACCAGCACACGATCTCCGACGGCCCCTACCAGATCACCTCGTACGTGCCGAGCCGGTCGATCACGATGATGAAGAACCCGGCATGGAAGCAGTCCACCGACCCGAGCCGGCATCAGTACGTCAACCAGGTGCAGGTCACGATGGGCGTCTCGGATGCGCAGACGCAGTTCAACGACATGAAGGCCGGCCAGTACGACCTCGTGCTCGACACCGGCATAGTGCCGAGCGAGATCCCGACGCTCGAGTCGACCCACGATCCGAAGTTCAAGGCGTGGCCGGGCAGCAACACGCTTCCCTACATGGTCTTCAACCTGCGCAGTCCCAACAACGGCGGCGCCATGGGCAAGCTCGCCGTGCGCCAGGCGATCGAGTATGGCGTGAACAAGGTCGCCGTGCAGAAGGTCGTGGGCGGCCCGACCGTCGCGACGATACTCAACACCGCGATCCCGCCCGGCAACGTTGGCTACCAGAACTACAACCTGTACCCGAGCACCAACAACCAGGGCGATCCGTCCAAGTGCAAGTCGATGCTGGCCAAGGCCGGGTACAAGAACGGCCTGACCGTCTCGTACCTGTACGCGAACGACAGCATCAACAAGGCCGAGTTCGAGGCGATTGCGGCCAGCCTGAAGCCGTGCGGGGTGAACCTGGTCGGCAAGCCGGAGTCGGGATCGACCTTCTTCGTCGACCTGGGCAACGCCCCGGCCAACGCCAAGCCGGGCGTGTGGGACATGGGCCAGGCTGGCTGGTTCCCTGACTGGTTCGGCAACAACGGCCGCACCGTGATCTCGCCGCTGTTCCAGACCAACTGCGTGCTGAACACCAGCAACTACGGCTGCTACAGCAGTTCCAAGCTGGACAGCCTGATCAAGCAGGCGGAGGCGTCGACGAGCGTCAGCCAGACCGCCAACTTGTGGGGCCAGGCTGACCGCAACGTGATGAGCAACGCCGTCATCGTCCCGCTGCTCAGCCAGCAGCTGCTGATGTACTCGAGCACGAACGTGCAGCAGGCGGGCACGTCAGCGATCGTGTACCAACCGAATGTCGGCGGGCCGGACATCACCAACGTCTGGCTGAAGAACGGGTAAGTGAGTGAGCGACGGCCCGGCCGGGTATGCAGGTAGACATGCCAGGCCGGGCCGTTCGCGCTGGCCGGCGATGAACGATGCGCATGCCATGTGCCGGCGTGAACTGGTAACCGGCAATAACTGCAACCGACAGCCAACCGGCCAAGTCCGAAGTTCCGGCTCCCCCTGCCGAGAGCGTGCCGGCAGCACCCCCGTCAGGCGCTGCCACCGGCACCGTGGGGGAGGAATTGATGAGCCTGCTTGAGGTGTCGGATCTGCGGGTGAGCTTCCCGACTGCTGACGGCGTGGTGCAGGCGGTGCGCGGGGTGTCGTTCATTGTCGAGCGGGGCCGGACGCTGGGGATCGTGGGCGAGTCCGGCTCGGGCAAGACGGTGCTGACCCAGTCGCTGCTGGGGCTGACCCCGGGCGGCCAGATCTCGGGCAGGGCCATGTTCGACGGGGTGAACCTGGTCGGCCTGGACCAGAAGGGCCTGCAGGAAATCCGCGGCAAGGACATCGCGGTGATCTTCCAGGACCCGCTGACCAGCCTGCACCCGCTGTACAAGGTCGGCTGGCAGATCTGCGAGATGATCCGCGCGCACGACAAGTCGATCACCAAGTCCCAGGCCACCGAGCGCGCCATCGAGCTCCTCGGCCACGTCGGCATCCCCCGGCCCCGCGAACGCGTCAACGACTACCCGCACCAGTTCTCCGGCGGCATGCGCCAGCGCGCCATGATCGCCATGGCGATCTCGCTGAACCCCAAGCTCGATCATCGCCGACGAGCCCACCACCGCCCTGGACGCCACCGTCCAGGCCCAGATCCTGGACCTGCTGCTGCGCCTGCAGCAAGAATCCGGCACCGCCCTGCTCATGATCACCCACGACCTCGGCGTGGTCGCCGACATCGCCGACGACGTCATGGTCATGTACGCCGGCCGCGCCGCCGAGAAAGCCACCAAGCGCGACATCTTCTACCAGCCGCACCACCCCTACACCAAGGGCCTGCTCGAATCCATCCCCCGCTCCTCCGCCGCCCGCACCGACCGGCTGATCCCGATCACCGGCCAGCCGCCCAGCCTGATCCACCTGCCCCGCGGCTGCGCCTTCCACCCCCGCTGCGCCTACGTCATGGACCGCTGCCTGGCCGACCAGCCCGAACTATCCCCGTCGGCGACGCCGGCGAGCACCGCTCCGCCTGCTGGCTCGCCACCGCCGCCATCGGCCTGACCGAACACGCCGAGGAACTCGCGCCCGCGCCGTGGAACTCGGCCGCACCCAGCGAGCCGCCAAGATCGCCCAGGCCATCGCCGCCGCCCCCGAATCAGAAGGAAGCGTGATCGCGTGAGCGAGGTGAAGGGACGCGGCGCCGCGACACCGAGCGGGAGACACCGCATGAACAGGTGCGTGCCCGGCGAGGCGCCGACCGCGCTGGATCGGGGCGGCGATGCGCTGACACGGTCGAGCAGCCTAGTGAAGCACTTCCCCGTCTACGGCAACGGGCTGCTGGCGGCGGGCGGTCGCGCAGGTGCAGGCGGTGGACGGGATGTCGGTGACGATCCGCCGCGGCCAGACCCTGGGGCTGGTCGGCGAGACCGGCTGCGGCAAGTCCACCCTGGCCCGCTGCATCGCCGGGCTGATCCCGGTTACCAGCGGCAAGGTCTACTTCGAAGGCAGGGACATCACCAACCTGCCCCGCCGCGCCATGCGGCCGTCCGCCGCGAAATCCAGATGATCTTCCAGGACCCCTACGGCTCCCTCAACCCCCGCCGCCGCGTCGGCGCCATCATCGGCGACCCGTTCGCCGTCCACAAGATCGCCAGCGGCAACGAACGCAAACGCGCCGTGCAGGAGCTGATGGAGCGCGTCGGCCTCAATCCCGAGCACTTCAACCGGTTCCCCGCCGAATTCTCCGGCGGCCAGCGCCAGCGCATCGGCGTCGCCCGCGCCCTCGCCCTGCGGCCCAAGCTCATCATCTGCGACGAACCCGTCTCCGCGCTCGACGTCTCCATCCAGGCCCAGGTACTCAACCTCCTCGCCGACCTCCAGGCCGACTTCGGCCTCTCCTACCTGTTCATCGCCCACGACCTCGAGGTCGTCCGGCACGTCTCCGACGCCGTCACCGTCATGTACCTCGGCCGCATCGCCGAGAAAGGGCCCGGCGACGCCGTCTACAGCCACCCCCGCCACCCCTACTCCGCCGCCCTGCTCTCCGCCGCCCCCGCCGCCGACCCCGACGCCGCCGCCGAACGGCAGCGCATCCTCCTCACCGGCGACGTCCCCTCCCCCATCAACCCCCCCAGCGGATGCAGCTTCCACCCCCGGTGCCCCAAGGCCCAGGACCTGTGCGCCACCGACGAGCCCGCCCTCGACACCAAGGCAGGCGACCCCAGCACACACCTGACCGCCTGCCACTTCCCGATGCAGGAAGGCGAAATCCTGGCCAGGGCGGACCGGAGGGTACAGCGATGAGCATCACCGAAGTCCAATTCCAGGCCACCGCCGTCGAAGACGCCCCGGTCGAGGCGATCGAAGGCCGCAGCCAGTGGCAGCTGACCTGGCGCCGCCTGCGCGGTGACTGGGTCGCGGTCTTGTCGATCGTGGTGATCCTCCTGATCTGCGCGCGGCGCTCTGCGCCCCGCTGGTCGCCAGAGCGATCGGGCACGGCGAGTACCAGGCATTCCCGACCACGGGCACGAACTCCTTCGGCCGGCCGGTCGGGCCCGGTATCCACGGCTTCCTCTCGGCACCGACCAGATCGGCCGTGACCTGCTGGTGAGGGTCTTGTACGGCGCCCAGATCTCGCTGTTCGTCGGCCTGTTCACCACCGCGGTGGCCGCGGTCTTCGGGGTCAGCATCGGGCTGATCGCCGGGTATTTCGGCGGCTGGATCGACACCGTGCTGGCCAGGATCATCGACGCGGTTCTCGCCTTCCCGTTCATCGTGCTGGCGCTCGCGCTCGCGGCGGTGCTCAGCCCCAGCCTGGCGATCGTGATCGGCGTGATCACGTTCTTCTCCTGGGCCGGCATCTCCCGCATCGTCCGCGGCCAGACCCTCTCACTGAAGGAAAAGGAATACATCGAGGCAGCCCGATCACTCGGCGCCGGGCCCTGGCGGATCATGTTCCTCGACATCATGCCGAACCTGCTCGGCCCCGTCCTGGTCCTCGCCACCTTGTACATCCCGACGGCCGTGAGCTTCGAGGCGACCCTGTCCTTCCTCGGCATCGGCATCCCGCCACCCGCGCCTAGCTGGGGGAACATCCTGGCCGAGGCGCAGGATCACTATCAGACCGCCTGGTGGTACGTGGTGTTCCCGGCCGCCGCCCTGCTGATCACCACCCTGGCCTTCAACCTCCTCGGCGACGGCATCCGCGACGCCATGGACCCCCGCACCGAGCGCATCTTCGCCGGCAGCAAGGCCACCAGGCGCAAGCGCCGCGGCCCGAAGCAGCACGGGCTCGATCTCGACCAGGCGATCTTGGTCGGCGAGGAGGCCGACCTGAGCGTGGATCGCCCGCCACCTGGTGGCTCCGGCGGCGCCGCGGCGAGCGAGGTGACCTGAGCAATGGGCATGGTGCGATTTCTCATCCGCAGGATCCTGGCCGGCATCCTCGTGTTGTGGGCCGTCGCCACCCTGACGTTCTTCCTGTTCTTCGTCGCGGTACCCGAGGAAGTGGTGGCACGCAACCTGGCGGGCCGTGCCGCGACGCCGCAGGTCATCGCCGAGGTCAAGCGGAACCTGGGCCTGAACCAGCCCAAGGCTGTTCAGTACTGGCACTACCTGGACAACCTGCTGCACGGCAATCTTGGCTACTCCTACTACTCGCAGGAGCCGGTCACCACGATCATCAAGCAGGCGCTGCCCGCGACGATCTCCGTGGTTATCGGCGGCACGCTGCTGTGGCTGATCGCCGGGCTCGGCACCGGCATCCTGTCCGCCACCAGAGCCCGCAGCCTGTTCGACCGGGCCGCCACCGTCGGCGTGCTCGCCGGGGTATCCGCTCCCGTCTTCGTCGTCGGCGAACTGCTGATCGTCGGGGTCTACGTCCAGCTGAACGACCGCGGCATCGGCTTCATCCAGACCGGCTACACGCCGATTACGCAGAGCTTCTCCGGCTGGGTCGGCTGCATGATCTTGCCGTGGCTCACGCTGGCCATCGTCCAGGCCGCCGTCTATACCAGGCTGTCCCGCGGCTCGCTGCTCGATACTCTCGGCGAGGACTACATCAGGACCGCGAGGTCCAAGGGCATCTCTGAGCGCCGGGTGCTGTACCGGCACGCGGTCCGCTCCGCGCTCACCCCGGTCGTCTCCCAGCTCGGCATCGACATCGGCGCCCTGCTCGGCGGGGTGATCGTGGTGGAGCAGGTATTCGGGCTGCAGGGCCTCGGCCAGCAGACGGTCACGGCGATCACCCAGGGCGACGGCCAGTTGGTGATCGGCTTCGTGATCCTCGCCGCGCTGTTCGTCGTCGTCGCCAACCTGATCGTCGATCTCTCCTACGCCCTGCTCGATCCGCGGGTCAGGGTCAACTAGCTCGCTGACGGCGCTCATCGTTATCGGGCTGATACTCGTGGTACGATCTCCGCACTTGCCCGATTTATCCGTTTCATTATCACGGGGCGGTTGCGGTTGCGTAAATGCACGCGACCGCTTCTCTGAGGCCGGTAGACGGCGGGATCAATTCCGTGTACCCACAGAAGGGAATACGGACATGCCTGCGGTAACCCCCAGGCCAGAAGGAGTTCGCTCATGACACGTCACATCCATCGAATTGCTGCCTTGGCGACGGCTGGCCTGGTCGTGGCCGGCCTGGCCGCCTGCAGCAGCAGCGGTTCGGGGTCCGGAAGCCCCCAAGGAGGCTCGGCCAACAAGCCAGTCTTCGGCGGAACTCTGAGGATCGTGGCCGCTTCAGGCCCCGACCACCTCGACACTGTCCCGGCGTATTACACCGCGGACTACATGCTTGAGCGCGGTTACGCGCGCCAGTTGCTGACCTACCCGACGGTGCCCGACCCGTCGTTCTCCTCGGCGGGATGGAAGAAGGACATCACCCCCATCCCCGACATCGCGACCTCCGTGCCGACAGAGACAAATGGCGGGATCACCAACGGCGGCAAGACCTACACCTTCCACATCAAGCCAGGCGTGGACTGGAACACCAGCCCGCCCCGGCAGGTCACCGCGGACGACTTCATCCGCGAGTTCAAGGCGTTCTGCAATCCGGTCAGCCCGGTCGGCAACCTGGGGTACTACAGCTCCACGATGGCCGGCCTGACTCAGTACTGCGACGCCGAGACCGCGTTCTTCGCCAAGAAGAGCAACAAGCCGACCGCGGCTAACATCACGGCGTTCCAGAACTCGCACACCATCTCCGGACTGAAGGCCGTGAGCCCCTCGGAGCTTCAGTTCAACCTGATCCAGCCGGCCGGCGACTTCATCTACATGCTGGCGATGCCGTTCAGCTCGGCCCGCCCGGCCGAGTACGACAACTACGTGCCGAACAGCCTTCAGCTTGACCAGCACACGATCTCCGACGGCCCGTACCAGATCACCTCGTACGTGCCGAACAAGTCGCTGGTCATGCAGAAGAACCCGGCCTGGAAGCAGTCGACCGACACCGCGAGGCACCAGTACGTCAACGAGATCACGCTGACCATGGGCGTGACCTCGGCGGCTACCCAGCTCGCCGACATGCAGGCAGGCAAGACCGGCACCTACGACATGGTCAACGACACCGGGGTCGAGCCGACGGCCATTGCCACGCTGCTCGCCAAGCACGATCCCAAGTTCAAGATCTGGCCCTATGCCGCCACGCTTCCTTATGTGGTGTTCAACACGCGCAGCCCGAACAGCGGCGGCGCGATGACCAAGGTCGGCGTCCGCCAGGCGATCGAGTACGGGATCAACAAGGTGGCGGTGCAGAAGGCCGAGGGCGGCCCGGCCGTGGAGAAGATCATCAACACGGCCATCCCGCCAGGCAACATCGGCTACGTGCCCGGCAACCTGTACCCCGACAACAACGGCCAGGGCGACACCGCCAAGTGCAAGTCCACGCTCGCCGCGGCGGGCTACCCGCACGGTGTCTCGCTGACCTACCTGTACGCGAACGACAGCGTCAACTCGCGGATCTTCGCGGCCATCCAGGCCAGCCTGAAGCCGTGCGGCGTGAACCTGGTCGGCAAGCCCGAGCCCGGCTCCAGCTTCTTCGTCGACCTGGGCAACTCCCCGGTCAACAACAAGCCTGGCACCTGGGACATGGGCCAGCCGGGCTGGATCGCTGACTGGTGGGGCCCGAACGGCCGCACCATCATGGACCCGCTGTTCAAGACCCGCTGCGTGCTCAACACCAACAACTACGGCTGCCTGAGCGACCCGGCTCTGGACCAGGCCATCGTGGCCGCCGAGGCCGCACCGCTGTCGCAGTCGGCCGCGCTGTGGGCCAAGGCGGACAACATCGTCATGAAGGACGCCGCGATCGTGCCGTTGGCCGGCGCGGAGCTTCCTGGCTACTCCAGCGCTCGAGTGCAGAACGCCGGCTCGACCGCGATCACGTTCGCGCCGAACATCGGCACGCCCGACATCACCAACGTCTGGCTCAACCCGAACACGCCCTAACTGAGTTAGGACAGGCGATCCGGCCGGGAGAGAGCAACTGCTCATTCCCGGCCGGATCGTCGCCAGGGTACAGAAAATTGACTTTCGCGAATATCGTCAAGTACGTAGACACCCACCCTTTGCACCGTCAGCAGCCATCTGAGATGAGCTCTGCCTTGATAGCCAACTTGTGGAGGAATTGATGAGCCTGCTTGAGGTGTCGGATCTGCGGGTGAGTTTCCCGACTGCTGACGGCGTGGTGCAGGCGGTGCGGGGGGTGTCGTTCATTGTCGAGCGGGGCCGGACGCTGGGGATCGTGGGCGAGTCCGGCTCGGGCAAGACGGTGCTGACCCAGTCGCTGCTGGGGCTGACCCCGGGCGGCCAGATCTCGGGCAGGGCCATGTTCGACGGGGTGAACCTGGTCGGCCTGGACCAGAAGGGCCTGCAGGAAATCCGCGGCAAGGACATCGCGGTGATCTTCCAGGACCCGCTGACCAGCCTGCACCCGCTGTACAAGGTCGGCTGGCAGATCTGCGAGATGATCCGCGCGCACGACAAGTCGATCACCAAGTCCCAGGCCACCGAGCGCGCCATCGAGCTCCTCGGCCACGTCGGCATCCCCCGGCCCCGCGAACGCGTCAACGACTACCCGCACCAGTTCTCCGGCGGCATGCGCCAGCGCGCCATGATCGCCATGGCGATCTCGCTGAACCCCAAGCTCGTCATCGCCGACGAGCCCACCACCGCCCTGGACGCCACCGTCCAGGCCCAGATCCTGGACCTGCTGCTGCGCCTGCAGCAAGAATCCGGCACCGCCCTGCTCATGATCACCCACGACCTCGGCGTGGTCGCCGACATCGCCGACGACGTCATGGTCATGTACGCCGGCCGCGCCGCCGAGAAAGCCACCAAGCGCGACATCTTCTACCAGCCCCACCACCCCTACACCAAGGGCCTGCTCGAATCCATCCCCCGCTCCTCCGCCGCCCGCACCGACCGGCTGATCCCGATCACCGGCCAGCCCCCCAGCCTGATCCACCTGCCCCGCGGCTGCGCCTTCCACCCCCGCTGCGCCTACGTCATGGACCGCTGCCTGGCCGACCAGCCCGAACTCATCCCCGTCGGCGACGCCGGCGAGCACCGCTCCGCCTGCTGGCTCCCCACCGCCGCCATCGGCCTGACCGAACACGCCGAGAACCTCCGCGCCCGCGCCGTCGAACTCGGCCGCACCCAGCAAGCCGCCCAGATCGCCCAGGCCATCGCCGCCGCCCCCGAATCAGAAGGAAGCGTGATCGCATGAGCGAACTCGCCATATGGCGCTGCCTGGCGGCATCGCGCAACCGAGCGGGAGGCACAGCATGAGCGACATGCTGAGCAAGGCGCCCGCCGGCACGTTTGCCTCCGATCCCGGAGCCGAGGATGACGCCCTCGTCCGGGTCGACAACCTGGTGAAGTACTTCCCCGTGCGGGGGGGCGGCCTGATCCGCCGCAGCGTGGCGCAGGTGCAGGCGGTGGACGGGGTGTCGCTGACGATCCGCCGGGGCCAGACCCTGGGCCTGGTCGGCGAGACCGGCTGCGGCAAGTCCACCCTGGCCCGCTGCATCGCCGGGCTGATCCCGGTCACCAGCGGCAAGGTCTACTTCGAAGGCCGCGACATCACCAACCTGCCCCGCCGCACCATGCAGCCCGTCCGCCGCGAAATCCAGATGATCTTCCAGGACCCCTACGGCTCCCTCAACCCCCGCCGCCGCGTCGGCGCCATCATCGGCGACCCCTTCGCCATCCACAACACCGCCACCGGCAACGAACGCAAACGCGCCGTCCAGGACCTGATGGCCCGCGTCGGCCTCAACCCCGAGCACTACAACCGGTTCCCCGCCGAATTCTCCGGCGGCCAGCGCCAGCGCATCGGCGTCGCCCGCGCCCTGGCCCTGCGCCCCAAGCTCATCATCTGCGACGAACCCGTCTCCGCCCTCGACGTCTCCATCCAGGCCCAGGTACTCAACCTCCTCGCCGACCTCCAGGCCGAATTCGGCCTCTCCTACCTGTTCATCGCCCACGACCTCGAAGTCGTCCGGCACGTCTCCAACGCCGTCACCGTCATGTACCTCGGCCGCATCGCCGAGCAAGGACCCGGCGACGCCGTCTACAGCCACCCCCGCCACCCCTACTCCGCCGCCCTGCTCTCCGCCGCCCCCGCCGCCGACCCCGACGCCGCCGCCGAACGCCAGCGCATCCTGCTCACCGGCGACGTCCCCTCCCCCATCAACCCCCCCAGCGGATGCAGGTTCCACCCCCGGTGCCCCAAAGCCCAGGACCTGTGCGCCACCGACGAGCCCGCCCTCGACACCAAGGCAGGCGACCCCAGCACACACCTGACCGCCTGCCACTTCCCGGTGCAGGAAGGCGAAATCCTGGCCAGGGCGGACCGGAGGGTACAGCGATGAGCATCACCGAAGTCCAATTCCAGGCCACTTCCGTCGAAGACGCCCCGGTCGGGGCCATCGAAGGCCGCAGCCAGTGGCAGCTCACCTGGCGCCGCCTGCGCGGCGACAAGGTTGCCGTCATCTCGGTCGTCGTCATCCTGCTGGTCATCGTGTTCGCGCTGTGCGCGCCGCTGATCGCCAAGGCGACCGGGCACGGCGTGGACGTGGCGTTCCCCAACAGGGGCGAGAACGCCTCCGGCTCGCCGGTCAGCCCCGGCACGCACGGCTTCCTGCTCGGCACCGACCAGATCGGCCGTGACCTCCTCGTCCGCATCGCCTACGGCGCCAGGATCTCGCTGTTCGTCGGGTTCCTCACCACCGCGATCGCAACGGTGGCCGGCGTGAGCATCGGCCTGATGGCCGGGTACTTCGGCGGACTCGTCGACGCGATCCTCGCCAGGGTCATCGACGCCGCGCTGGCCTTCCCGTTCATCGTGCTCGCGCTCGCGCTCGCGGCCGTCTTCCGCCCGAGCCTGACCATCGTGATCGGCGTGATCACCTTCTTCTCCTGGGCCGGCATCTCCCGCATCGTCCGCGGCCAGACCCTGTCGCTGAAAGAAAAGGAATACATCGAGGCAGCCCGATCACTCGGCGCCGGGCCCTGGCGGATCATGTTCATCGACATCCTGCCGAACCTGCTCGGCCCCGTCCTCGTCCTCGCCACCCTGTACATCCCCACCGCGGTCACGTTCGAGGCCACCCTGTCCTTCCTCGGCATCGGCATCCCCGAGCCGGCGCCGTCGTGGGGAAACATCCTGGGCGAGGCACAGAGCTATTACCAGATCGCCTGGTGGTACGTGGTGTTCCCGGCCGCCGCGCTGCTGATCACCACCCTGGCCTTCAACCTCCTCGGCGACGGCATCCGCGACGCCATGGACCCCCGCACCGAGCGCATCTTCGCCGGCAGCAAGGCCGCCAGGCGTAAGCGCGCCAAGCGCAGCGGGACGGTCGCGGGGGACACCGGCGCGGCCGCCGGCCTCGCCGCGACGCTGGGCGGGGAGGGCTGAGCCATGGGCATGCTGCGATTCCTCGTCCGCCGAATACTGACCGGCATCCTGGTCCTGTGGGTGGTCGCCTCCGCCACGTTCTTCCTGTTCTTCAAGGCCGTGCCGGAGGTGGCCGTCGCGCGCAACCTGGCCGGCCGCGCCGCGACGCCTCAGGTCATCGCCGAGGTGACCAGGTACTACGGGCTGGACAAGCCGGTCTTGACCCAGTACCTGCACTTCATGAACGGCCTGGTGCACGGCAACATCGGCAAGTCGTACTTCCTGCAGGAGCAAGTCACCACGGTGATCAAGCAGGATCTGCCGCCGACTATCTCGCTCGTAATCGGCGGTGTGATCCTCTGGCTGATCGTCGGGCTCTCGGTCGGGATCCTGTCCGCAACCAGGGCCCGTAGCTTCTTCGACCGGTTCGCCACCGTCGGCGTGCTCGCCGGGATCTCCGCGCCGACCTTCGTCGTCGGCGAACTGCTGATCATCTTCGTCTTCGTCCAGCTCAATGACCACGGCATCAGCTTCATCCAGACCGGCTACATAGGGATAACCCAGAGCCCCAGCGGCTGGCTCGGGACGATGATCCTGCCCTGGATCACCCTGGCCATCGTCCAGGCCGCCGTCTACACCAGGCTGTCCAGGGGTTCGCTGCTCGACACGATGGGCGAGGACTACATCAGGACCGCGAGGTCCAAGGGCATCTCCGAGCGCCGGGTCCTGTACCGGCACGCGGTCCGCTCCGCGCTCACCCCGGTCGTCTCCCAGCTCGGCATCGACCTCGGCGCCCTGCTCGGTGGCGTCCTCGTGGTGGAGCAGGTGTTCGGCCTGGGAGGCCTCGGCCAGGAGACGGTCACCTCGATCAGCCAGGGCGACCAGCCGATTGTGATCGGCTTCGTGATCCTCGCCTCGCTGTTCGTCGTCCTCGCCAACCTGATCGTGGACATGTCCTACGCCGCGCTCGACCCGCGCGTCAGGATCAGTTAAGCGCTGCGGCGGCGGCCTCGGCCAGCCGCTGCCGCAGGGCGGCCTGGCCGTGGCGGTCGGTGCGCACTTCGACCAGGCTGATCCCTACGTCGCGTGATCCCGCCGTCGCCAGCACCCCGGGCAGCTCGGCCGCCCGCTCGAGCCGCCGGTAAGGCAGTCCCGCCGCGGCGGCGAGGTCGGCGATGCCCGTCCCGTGCGGCGTGCCGAACACCCGCTCGAACGGTCCGGGGAAGGCGGCCTGCTCCAGCATCGAGAAGATGCCGCCGCCGTCGTTGTTGACCACGATGATGCACAGGTCGGGACGCGGCTCGCCGGGGCCGAGCAGCAGGCCAGGGGCATCGTGCAGCAGGGCCAGGTCGCCCAGGAGCGCGGCGGCCGGCCCGCCGCCCGCCGACTGGTGCGCGAGCGCCGCGCCGATCGCCGAGGAGACCAGGCCGTCGATGCCGCTGGCTCCCCTGCTGGCCAGGATCCGCAGCCCGGAACGCGGCCTGAGCTGCTGGTCGAGATCCCGGATCGGCAGACTCGAGGCCGCCCACAGCAGCGCGCCGTCAGGAAGCGTCGCGGCCACGTCCCTGGCCAGCCTGGGCTCGCTCAGCACCTCGTCGGCGTCCAGGATCGCGTCGGTCGCCGCGAGGACCGCGCGGTCGGCATCGAGCCAGCTGGCCAGCCAGCCGGCGGCATCAGGCCCGGCGTCATGGCTGGCCGGCTCGCTGGCCGCGCCGCGCAGCCTGACCGCGGCCGCCACGTCGGTAGCGGATCTGGCCGGGTCGGACCACCGGCCAGGACCCTGGGCCAGCACCAGATGCCGGACCGTCCAGCCGCCGCGGGCGCTGCCGCCGGTGCGCAGCAGCGCAAGCTGGCCGCGGGACAGCCCGGGCCGGCCGGCCGAGACGATCACGTCGGGCCGGTGCGCGGCCATGAAGGCGGCATCGGCGAGCAGGTGCTGGTAAGCCGACAGCGCGAGCGGGCCGCGCCTGGCGTTCGACGAGGGCTCGGCGAGCACGGGCCAGCCCGCCCTGGCGGCCAGGTCAAGCAGCGCCGCCGGGTCGTAGTCGCCGTCGCCGCAGACCACCAACCCACGCTCAGCGGCCGCCAGCTCGGCCTGCGCCGCGAACCTGGTCCACGCGATGCCGTCCGGCCTGCCGCCCTCGCCGCCGGGCTGCTCGCCCGCTACGTCGGGCACCAAGGGCTCGCGCAGCGCGAGGTTCAGATGCACCGGGCCTGGCACGGCGCCGACGGCTCCCGAGGCCAGCGCCCAGGCCCGGCACGCCGCGCTGCGCCAGTATCCGTCCTGCCCGGCGCCCGCCTCGAGTGCGCCGATCTCGCAGAACCAGCGGACCGCGGGCCCGTAGAGCCGCAACTGGTCGATCGTCTGGTTGGCTCCGGTGCCGCGGAGCTCGGGCGGCCGGTCGGCGGTGAGCACGAGCAGCGGGACCGCGGACTCGTCCGCCTCGATGACGGCCGCGTGGAAATGCGCCGCCGCCGTGCCCGACGTGCAGATCACGGCGACCGGCCTGCGGCTCGCCTTGGCCAGCCCGAGCGCGCAGAAGGCGGCGCTCCGCTCGTCGATCCGCACGCTCAGCCGCAGGTCGCCATCCTGCGCGCGACGGTGGAACTCCATTGCGAGCGGAGCGCTGCGCGATCCGGGCGCGACCACGACCTCCCGCAGGCCGCACCTGATCAGCTCGTCCACGAGGGCCGTCGCCAGTGCGGTCGACGGGTTCACTGGCCGGCCCGACCAGGCGGGCTGCACGGCCTCACCGGAGGAACTCCGCGGCGGCCAGCACGCGCTCGCGCCAGGGCCCGGGATCACGCTCATAGACGGCGAGCCGTTGGAAGTCCACCTCGGCACGGCGCAGCGGCAGCATTCCGCACTCCGGCACCAGCGGACTTCCCGTCACGTCCCCGGTGAGCAGGCTCATGGTCGCGAGCCCGCAGTCATAGCCAAGCTCGGGCAAGGCGGCGGCGAGCGCAACCCCGGCCGCCAGCCCGACGGACGACTCGACGGCGCTCGACACGACCACCGGCAGGCCGCATTCCGCCGCGACTAGCAGCGCCTGGCGCACGCCGCCGAGCGGCGCCACCTTCAGCACGACGATGTCCGCGGCGCCGGCCACCCGCACGGCCAGCGGGTCGGAGGCCTTGCGGATCGACTCGTCGGCCGCCAGCGGGACATCGACGAGCCGGCGCAGCCTGGCCAGTTCGTCGAGCGTCGCGCACGGCTGCTCGGCATATTCCAGCCTGTACCGGCCCAGCCGCGCCAGCATGCCGGCGGCCTGGTCGACATCCCAGCCGCCGTTGGCGTCCACCCTGATCCTGCCCTCCGGGCCGAGCGCGTCGCGGACCGCGGCGACCCGGTCAATGTCCTCGGCTGCGGCCTGGCCGGCCTCGGCCACCTTCACCTTCGCGGTTCGGCAGCCAGAGCCGGCCACGATCTCGCGCGCGGCTTCCGGTCCGACCGCGGGCACCGTGACGTTGACGCCCACGGCGTCCCTGACCGGAGCGGGCCACCCGATCGCCGCCGACTCGATCGCGCTCGCCAGCCAGCGGGAACTCTCGGCCGGGCCGTACTCGGCAAACGGCGAGAACTCGCCCCAGCCGGCCGGCCCGCACAGCAGCGCGCCCTCGCGCACCGTGATGCCGCGGAACCGGTTCCGCATCGGGATCGCGAACGCGCGCAGGGTCGGCAGCAATCCGACCAGCAACTCCCGCAGGCCATCGCCCGGCCGGCCCGGCTGGCCCGTCACGTCTCCCCCTCGCTTCCGGTGCACGAAAACGCCGATTAACCTTACGTCCGTGACTTCCCGGCCGTTGCACGCGGTCCTGCTGCCGCCGCGCGAGGCCGGAGGACGGCTGCTCGAATCCCTGGCCGCCGCGCTCGACGGCAGCGGTCCCGCCATCTTGCCGCTCGACCCCGACCTGCCTCGCGGTCGGCTCGACGAGCTGATCGCGGCCTTTGCCCCTGCTTACATAAAAACAATGCAGGGGTCGCAACGACTCGCGAGCGCCGGTCGCGCCGGGCAGGCTGGTGCGGTCTCGCGCGGAGTCGCCGACGACGTCGCGGTGGTCCTGGCCACCTCAGGCACAACCGGAATGCCCAAGGGTGCGGAACTAACCGCCGGCGCGCTGCTGGCCTCGGCGCGGGCGTCCCTGGCCAGACTCAGCGCGGTTCCCGGAGATCGCTGGCTGTGCTGCCTGCCGGTGCACCACATCTCCGGGCTCGGCGTCCTGATCAGGTCGCTGCTGACCGGGTCGGTCCCGGTGGTCCGGGACCGAGTCGACGCCGAGTCCGCCGGCTGCAGTTATGTCTCGCTCGTCCCGACCCAGCTGCGCAGGCTGCTCGACGCGGGCACCCCGCTGGATGGGTTCCGCGCCATCCTGCTCGGCGGCGCGCCGATCCCGCCAGGGATGCTGGACCAGGCGGCAGCCGCCGGCGCCCGCGTGGTCACGACCTACGGGATGACCGAGACCTGCGGCGGCTGCGTCTACGACGGCGTGCCGCTGGACGGGGTCAAGGTGGCCGCCGGCACCGACGGGCGGATCGCGATCAGCGGCCCCGTGCTGTTCTCCGGGTACCGGCTCGCCCCCGAGCTGACCAGCGCCGTCCTGCGTGACGGCTGGTTCGTCACATCCGACCTCGGCGAGGTCACGGCGGCCGGCCGGGTGCTGGTACACGGCCGGGCAGACGACGTGATCAACACGGGCGGCGAGAAGGTAGTGTCCGGAGACGTCGAGCAGGTGCTGCGCGGCTGTCCCGCGGTGCGTGACGCGGTCGTGGTCGGGACACCAGATCCCGACTGGGGTGAGCGGGTGACGGCGGTGATCGTCCCGGCGGACCCCGCGGTCTCGCCGAGCCTGGACGAGCTCAGGTCCTACCTGCGGGACAGGCTGCCCCGGCACGCGGCCCCGCGCGCCGTCGCGATAGTCTCCGAATTGCCGATGCTCGCCTCCGGAAAACCGGACAGACAGCTCATCAGGGACATCGCCGAGCGGCACGCGAACTGACCGCTGACGGATCCTGAGGGCTGCAGGCCAAGGGACGCGCAGGCACGCCGCAGTGCCGGAGGGGCCGGATTTTCCGGCACGCTCCCGCAACTCGGGAAACAAAAAGGCCCGTCGCGCGTTATAGGTAGCGCCTGCATTGCACAATACCAAGCGCAGCGGCTCTTGGGTACTGGCGATCGCGGGCGATGCGATCTGCGCGAGCGATACGCACACGAACGGAGGTGTCTGATGCCAAGGACCGCGAGCGCTCTCTCCGAGCGCCATGATGACGAGGCCGCCGCTAACCACGTCGACGAGCTCGTCAGGCGCGGGCGCCGCCAGGGATATCTGATGCTTCCCGAGCTGCGGAACGCTTTCGAGCAGGCGAACGTTACCCCTGCGGAGGGCCGGTCCATCCTGCGCGAGCTCTCCGACCAGGGCGTTCAGCTTGGTAACGAGCCGAGCGATCCTTCCATAGCATCGACGGCCAGCTCGGCCGATCAAGGATCCGAAGTGGAGCCCGCCGAAGTGACTCACGCCGTGCCGGACCTCGCCGAGATCGAGCTCGGCGGCCGGGATCTTGCCGTGGCCGAGCTTGACGACTCCGACCTGCTCGACGTCGAGCTCGACGAAACCGCACCGGATGGCGCCCGATCTGATGGCGTCGGGCCGAGCGCGGGGCGGATCAGGTCAGGCCGCGCGCGCGGCCGGGCATCTCGCGGAACCGCAGCCGCGGCCGAGCTCGCAGCCTCCGCCCCGGCGACCGACGACGACACCGGCGAGGTCGATCTTGACGACCAGACCTCGGTGATGGGCGACTCGGTGCACACGTACCTGAAGTCGATCGGCCGAACCAGCCTGCTGACGGCCGAGCAGGAGGTCGACCTGGCCAAGCGGATCGAGGCCGGGCTCTACGCCGAGCACAAGCTGGACACCGAGACTGACCTGACTGACCGAGACCGCGAGGAACTCGAGGCGGTAGCCGCCGACGGCCGCAGCGCCAAGGCGCACATGCTCGAGGCCAACCTGCGGCTGGTCGTTTCCGTGGCCAAGAAGTACAGCGACCGCGGCCTGTCCCTGCTCGATGTCGTGCAGGAAGGCAACCTGGGCCTGATCAGGGCCGTCGAGAAGTTCGACTACACCAAGGGCTACAAGTTCTCCACCTACGCGATGTGGTGGATCCGCCAGGCGATCCAGCGCGGCTTCGCCGACTCCGCCAGGACGATCCGGCTGCCCGTGCACGTGCTGGAGATGCTCAGCAAGCTGAGCCGGGTGGAACGGGACATGCACCAGCGCCTTGGCCGGGAGCCGACGCCTGAGGAACTGGCCGTGGAGCTCGACCGCACGCCCGACCAGATCGAGGAGCTGCTGCGCACCAGCCGGCAGCCGATCAGCCTGGACTCCACGATCGGCGAGGACGGCGAGACTTCGATCGGCGACCTGATCGAGGATGTCGACGCGCCAGAGGCATCGGAACTGGTCGACCGGCAGCTGATGGCCGACCAGCTACGGCACGCGCTCGACGCGCTGACGCCGCGCGAGGCCACGATCATGGCGATGCGGTTCGGGCTGTACGACGGCAACCCGCACACGCTGGACGAGATCGGCAAGGCGCTGGGCCTGACCAGGGAGCGGATCAGGCAGCTGGAGAAGCAGTCGCTATCCAAGCTGCGGCATCCGAGCAGGGCGCAGCCACTGCTGGAATACGCGGTCTGACCGACCGCCCCCGAGCTGAGCCGGGCCCGACCTCCCGCCGGGCCCGGCTCTTCCAATTCGTGTCCTAGCCGGCCGACCAGATCGCGCTGACGGCCGCGGCCACCGACGCGGCCTGGGCATGACCGGCTCTGGCTGCGTCCGGACGGCGAGCCGGGTCGAGCACATTCCTGCCGATCGCCTTCGCCGCGGCCTTGTCCGGCTTGATCACGGCAACCCTGGCCCCGGAGTCGGCCAGTTTTCTCGCCTGAACCGCGACGCTCTCCATCGCGCCGAATCCCTGCGCGATCGGCGCGATCACGATGACGCGCTGATACCCCGCCGCGAGGTCGGCGTTGGCCGCCGATCGCATGCCGCCGTCGACATACCGCCGGCCGTCGATGGTGACGGGCGGCCAGATTCCGGGAACGGCGCAGCTCGCACCGACCGCGTCCAGCAGCCTGACCCCGCTGGCGGCGTCGAAGACGGTGAACGTGCCGGACGCCGCCTCTACCGCGGTGATCTGGAGCCTGCTGGCCGGCCATTCGAATGTGGGCAGCCTGGACTCGATCACCCGCCGCCGCACCTCCTCGGACTCGGTTCGCGCGCGGAGCGCCAGCGCCCCGACCCTGGCCCGCGCGACCTCCGGCTTCCTGGTGAAGACCATGGCCCCGACGTACTTCGCCATGATCATCGGGCCCATCCTGGCGAAGATCTCGCTGGCTCCTGGCGGCTGTGTCTGGGCCGCGTACAAGTCCGCTATCGCCGCCCCTGAGCGCACGTCCACGCCGACCACCGAGCCGGCCGAGGTGCCGACCACCAGGTCGGCGTCGGTCAGGTCGATACCGCGTTCGGCCAGGCCGGCCAGTATCCCGATTTCCCAGGCGATGCCGGTCACGCCGCCGCCGCCGAGCACTAGAGCCTTTTCCTCCATACGCCCTTTATATCCCTTCCGTCATCTGCACTGCCACCGGCGCTGGTCTCTTCCGATCTGCGGCATAATCTCGGTCCATGGCCGAGCCCCCCGACCCGCAGGGCCAGCGCGACCGCGCAGCCTTGTGCGACGAGCATTCCATCACCCAGCCGCCCGCGGCCAGGCCAGTGCGCGACGGCATCCTGCTCGGCCTGGCCGTCGGCGTCTCCGGGCTGGCCTTCGGCGCGGCGGCGGTCAGCGCCGGGCTGAGCGTCTGGCAGGCCTGCGTGCTCAGCCTGCTCGCCTATACCGGCGCCTCGCAGTTCGCGCTGGCCGGCGCGATCGCCGGCGGCGGCAGCCTGGCCGCCGGCGCGGCCGGCGCCATCCTGCTGGGCAGCAGGAACGCGCTGTACAGCCTGCGCCTGGCTGACCTGCTCAGGGTCCGAGGCATCTCCCGGCTGCTCGCGGCGCAGGGCGTCACCGACGAATCCACGGCGCTCGCCCTCGCCCAGCCCGACCGGGCGTCGGCCAGGGCCGGATTCGGTGCCACGTTCGCGAGCCTGTACCTGACCTGGAACGTCGCGACGCTGGCCGGAGCGGTCGGCGCGGGCACGATCGGCTCGCCCCAAGAGTTCGGAATTGACGTCATCGGTCCCGCCGCGTTCCTGGCGCTGATCTGGCCCAGGCTCGCCGCGGGCGGCACGGAACGCGGCGTGGCCGTGGGCGGCGTGGCAATCGCGCTGGCCGCCACGCCGGTCCTGCCCCCCGGGGCGCCCGTCATCCTCGCTGCGGTCGCAGCCCTGGTCGGCACCATGGCCGGCCTGGCCGGGAGCGGCCGCATGAGCGGACCGTGGATCGCGGTGCTGGCGACCGCCGGCGGCTGCTACGCGCTCAAGCTGGCCGGGCTGACCGTGCCCGAGCGGGTGCTCGGCAATCGGTGGCTGCGGCGGTTCGCCGAGCTCGTCCCCGTCGCACTGCTCGCCGCTCTGGTGGCCGTCCAGGCCGCGGCGAAGGGCTCGGCGCTGGTGCTGGACCCGCCAAGGCTCGCCGGGCTGGCCGCAGCGGTGGTCGCCCTGCTGCTCAGGGCGCCGTTCCTGGTGGTGATCATCGTCGCCGCGACGACGGCGGCGCTGCTGCGGCTGGCCGGCATCGGGTGAACCCGCGCCCGGTAACGGCGGGTCCACGCGTTACGGCTCAAGCCGAGCGGGTAGATTGCGCCGGTGAACGTCGACGTTGAGGTGCTGAGCGAAGTCACGACCGAGGTAGTCGAGGCATTCGGCAAGCTGCTGCCCCAGCTGTCCTCCAGTGCCCCACCGCTGGATGCGAGCGCACTGCAGGCCATCGTCGCCGCGCCGGCCAGCACGGTTCTGATTGCCCGTGCGGGCGGCGAGATCGTCGGGACCCTGACCCTGGTCGTCTTCCCGATCCCCACCGGGATCAGGGCGTGGGTCGAGGACGTCGTGGTCGACGAGGCGGCCCGCGGCAAGCGGTTTGGCGACAAGCGGGTCGGCGAGGCGCTCACCGCCGAGGCCATCGAGGTCGCCAGGCGGGCAGGCGCCAGGACCGTGGACCTGACCACGAGACCATCGAGGGTGGCCGCGGGCCGGCTCTACGAGCGGCTCGGCTTCGAGCAACGCGATTCCCGCGTCTACCGGTACGCGCTGTCCTGACCGGCCCGCGCGGCTCAGCCAAGCTCGGAGACGGCCTCCAGCAGCCTGGCCACGTCGGAGTCGTCGTTGTAGTGCACCAGGCCGGCCCGCACGGCGCTGCCTGACTCCCTGATTCCGAGAGCTCCGGTCACCTCCCAGGCGTAGTTGTCCCCGCTCCAGACATTGACCCGGCGGCCGGCGAGGTACTCGGCGACCTGGTCAGGCGTCTGGCCCGCGACGGTGAAGTAGGCGGTAGCCGTGCGCGCCGCCGCCTTGCCGTAGGTCGTGACGTGCCGCATCCCGTCCAGGCCGCCGAGCAGGACCGCGAACAGCCGCTGCTCATGGGCCTGTGCCGCGGCCATCGAGGCAAGCACGCGATCCCGCCTGCTCCCGGCCGCGGCCGAGTCGAGCGCGGCCAGGTGGTCGACCGCCGCA
Organism: uncultured Actinomycetota bacterium; assembly: GCA_963720595.1. GTDB lineage: Bacteria > Actinomycetota > Actinomycetes > Streptosporangiales > Streptosporangiaceae > Chersky-822. The sequence goes on from CAVRFY010000005.1 coordinate 699,052, forward strand.
GCGACCCCGGCGAGGTCGGCGAACGGGGGCGTGCCGAGCTCGAACCGCTCGGGAACGGTGTCGGGCGAGGGGACCAGCTTGTCCGGCCGCAGCGTCTCCAGCAGGGCAGGGCTGGCGATGACAGCGCCGATGTGCGGACCCGACCACTTGTAGGCGCTGGTCGCATAGAAATCGGCGCCAAGCGCGCGTACGTCCACCGGCCCGTGCGGGGTAGCGTGCACCCCGTCCACGTAGCTCAGCGCCCCCGCGGCGCTGGCCAGCGCGGTGATCGCCCGGACGTCCGGCCTGGTGCCGATCACGTTGCTGGCCGCGGTGACGGCCACCAGCCTGGTACGGTCGCCGATCAGGTCCGCGTACTGCGCGGCCGGCAGCTCGCCGGTGGCCGGATCCACTTCGGCCCAGCGCACGACCGCGCCGGCCCGGGCCGCGGCCTGAATCCACGGCCTGATGTTGGCGTCGTGGTCGAGCCTGGACACGATCACCTCGTCGCCGGACCGCCAGGTGCCGGCGATGGCGGCTGCCATCCGGTAGGTCAGGGTCGTCATGTTCGGGCCGAGCACCACGCCCGCCGGTTCCCCGCCGACCATGTCGGCCACTGCCGCCCGGCAGCGGTCGATGATCGCCACGGCCCGCTCGCTGGCCGGGAAGGCGCCGCCGTCGTTGCCAAGGCCGACCTGGTAGGCGCCGGCGATGGCGTTGATCACCGAGGTCGGCACCTGAGTCCCCGCGGCGCCGTCCAGGTAGGCGTAGCCGTCGGCCAGTGCGGGATAGGCGGCGCGAACCCTGCTCACGTCGAATGCCATCTGCGGTCATCCCCCTTCGCTTTCGCTGGCCATCATGTCAGCGCCCGGATCAGGTGCTGCGCGGTGGTGGCCAGGCGCCGGCTAGCCGGGTAGGCGGCCCGATGAGCGCAGGACGGCGAGCCAGGGGTCCTCGTCGGCATGCAGCGGCAGCTGCGGGATCCCGGCCAGCCACGCCGCCAGCACCGCCTCGGGATCGGCAGGCCGGTAGCTGACGCCAAGCGCGCGGGCCAGGTCCCATGCGTGCACGTGCCACTCCACGCAGGCAGCTCCGGCCATTCCGGCCACCGTAATCACCCTGCCGCGATAGCTGTGATGCGGCAGCCGCAGCAGCGGGCCGAGCCGCGCCGCGTACCTCGTCGCCGACCTCGCAAAGGCTGCGATGTGCTGCTCAGGCGGCACCTCGGGCAGGGCAGCTAGCTCGGCGGCGTTCTGCCTGGCCAGCTTCCTCGCGATGGACTGCTGGTGCGCGCCGGTAGCCATCAGCCTGGACAGCCGGCTGACCGGCGCGTCGTCGAGATACTCGTGGAAGTCGTCCGCGACGCACCGCAAGTGCCCGGCCAGGTCGGCGGCCCGCCATTCCGGGCACGCGGTCGGGGCATTCCAGCTCGCCCGGGTGAACCGCGTGGCGATCCGCACGATCGCGCGGATCCCGTCGTAATAGGCGACCGGAGCCTCGGTCTCGGACTCTGCCAGCATCGGAGCCGCCAGCGGCACAGGCCTGTCCCAGGAATCGCTGTGCTTCATGGGTACCTCCCTGACCGCGCCGCGGCCCCCCGACCAAATCGACGCGCTTCGCCAGATTGCCAGAAACTCCACTCCCTTCGCCACCCGTGTTCGACCGGAAAACAAAGTGACAGTGAACGGGGCGTGCGGATAACATCCGGCAGTGGCTACCCAGGATGCTCAGGCTGAAGTCGGCATCCAGCCGGAACAGCAGGTCACCCCAGCCTCAGCGGTCTCGCCGGTTGCGGATCCGCGCCCTCGGAAGCAGCTTGCTTCGCTCTGGCGGGTCCGTGCGTACCTGCGCCCCTACTACGGCCAGATCCTCGTCATGCTCGTCGCCGCGCTGCTCGGGGCCGGCACCGAGATCGCCATCCCGCTGCTCACCAAGGTTGCCATCGATAAGCCGATCGCGGCCTCTGCGCGGCAGGCCGGCCAGCACGGCTACGGCTTGCTGATCCCGATCGGAGTGGCCGCCATTGCACTCGGCATTGCCGAGGTCGTGCTGAACCTGATCAGGCGGTGGGCGCAGGCGACCGCGGTGGCCGGCCTGGAGCAGTCGATGCGGGACGACGTCTACCAGCATCTCCAGCGGCTCGAGCCGCCGTTCCACGATGCCTGGCAGTCCGGCCAGTTGCTGTCCAGGGCGACCACGGACCTGTCCGCGATCAGGCGGTTCTTCGGCTTCGGCACGGTTTTCATGATCACCAGCCTGGCCAGCTTCGCCGTCATCGTCGTGCTGCTGATCAGGCTCAACCTGCTGCTCGGGCTGCTCACCGCCGCGGTGTTCGCTCCCGTCACGGCGCTGTGCCTGTGGTTCGAGCGGCGCTACGGCATCCTGTCCCGCCGGGTCCAGGACCAGCAGGACGACCTGGCGACCTACGTGGAGGAGGCGGCGGCCGGCATCCGGGTGATCAAGGCGCTCGGCCGCAAGGACCAGTCCGCCGCCGCCCACGCCATGCTCGCGCGGACCGTCTACGAGACTCAGGTCAGCAAGGCGCGCCTGCGCGGCGCCTTCTGGGCCAGCCTGGACCTGGTCCCGAACATGACGATCGCGGCGATCCTGCTGATCGGTGCCCTAGCCGTCGCCAATGGCGGCCTGACCATCGGCGGGCTGGTCGCGTTCGTCGCCCTGGTGCTGCAGCTGGTCTGGCCGATCGAGGCGATGGGCTACATCATCGCGCTCGGCCAGGAAGCGGCCACCGCCGCACAGCGCGTCTACGAGATACTCGATACGCAGCCGACGATCACCAGCCCGGCCGCCGTAGCCGGTCAGCCAGCCCGGACCGGCCAGGCCGGCCAGGCACGCCGCGCGGTGCCGCCGCAGCGCGGTCCGGACGAGCGGTCAGGCAGGCTCGTGCTGAGTCACGTCGGGTTCAGCTACCCAGGCGCGGCGCACCCGGTGCTGCGCGACGTCTGCCTCGAGCTCGCCCCTGGCGAGACGGTTGCGCTGGTCGGCGGCACCGGCTCGGGTAAGACGACGCTGCTGTACCTGATCGCCAGGCTGGCCGACGCGACCAGCGGGTCCATCACGCTGGACGGCACCGACATCACCCGGCTGCCGCTAGCCACGCTGCGCACCGTGGTTGCGTGCGCGTTCGAGGATCCGACGCTGTTCTCCGTCAGCGTCAGGGAGAACGTGGCGCTCGGCGTGCCAGGCGCCTCGGACGAGTCAGTCAGGTCCGCTCTCGCGGCGGCCCAGGCCGACTTTGTCGACGACCTGCCTTGGGGGCTGGACACCAGGATCGGCGAGCAGGGCATGTCGCTGTCTGGCGGCCAGCGGCAGCGGATCGCACTCGCCAGGGCAATCCTGGCCGGGCCCTCGGTGCTGCTGCTCGACGACCCGCTGTCCGCGCTCGACGTGCACACCGAGGCCAAGGTCACCGCTGCGCTCGGTCAGGTACTCGCGCCCTCAACCGCGCTGGTGGTCGCGCACCGCCCGTCTACCGTCGCGCTGGCGGACCGGGTGGCCGTGCTCGAGCACGGCCAGATCATCGCGGTGGGCACGCACCACGAATTGCTGGCGTCGAACCCGCACTACCAGTTCCTGATGCGCACGGACGCGGAGACCGGAGCCATGCGATGAGCCAGCCCGCGACCCAGTCATGGCGCGGCATCGCCGCCGAGGAGGCCACAGACGTCTCCAAGGGGCTGTCGCTGCTGCTGCGCCGGCGCAGCCGGGCGCTACTCGCCGATCTGCTGCGACCGCACCGCAGGACGGTGGCCCTGATCGTGCTGCTGGTCCTCACCGCCAACCTGGCCGGGCTGGCCGGACCGTGGCTGATCGGCATCGGCGTCGACCGGTTGCCCGCGCTGATCAGTACCCACAACGCGGTGCCGATCATCATCGTGGTCGCCGGGTTCTGCGTCGCGATCGGCGTGCAGGCGACGGCCACCGCCGCCTTCATCTCGGCGCTCGGGCGGATGGGCAGCCAGGTGGTTCGCGAGCTGCGGCTCAGGATCTTCAGCCACTTCCAGTGGCTGTCCGTGGCGTTCCACGAGCGCTACACGTCGGGCAAGGTGATCTCCCGCCAGGTCTCCGACATGGACTCGCTGTCCGAGCTCTTTGACGACGGCCTGGACTCGCTGCTGAACGCGGCGTTCTCGCTGGTCTTCGTGGGCACCGGAATGCTACTGCTCGACTGGCCACTGGCCCTGGCGGTGATGGCCGGATTCGTCCCGCTGGCCTGGCTCAGCGCCTGGTTCCAGCGCGAGTCGGCCGTGGCCTACCGGCGAACCAGGGAGACCATCGCGCTGGTCATCGTTCAATTCGTGGAGACATTCAACGGAATACGCGCCGTGCAGGCTTTCCGCAGGGAGAAGCGGAACGATGAGATCTTCGGCGAGCTCAACCAGGCCTACGCCGACGCGTCGCTGAAGTCGATGCGCCTGGTCGCCCTGTACTTCCCTGGCGTCACGCTGATCGGAAACCTGGCCGTCGGCGCGGTCCTGCTCTACGGCGGAGTGCGGGTCATCGACCACGCGATGCCCGTCGGGGTACTCGTCACCTTCCTGCTCTACCTACGGCGATTCTTCGAGCCGCTCCAGGACGTGTCGCAGTTCTACAGCACGTTCCAGTCGGCCGCCGCCGCGCTGGAGAAGCTGTCCGGCGTGCTCGAGGAGGCCCCGTCGGTTCCCGAGCCGCGGAACGCCGTTCTCCTGCCTGACCGCCCGGCGGGCGGGGGTCCCGGTCGGCGGCTCGAGCTCGCGTCGGTGCGATTCGGTTACCGGGACTCGGTGGTACTGCCGCGGCTGGACCTGACGATCCCGGCGGGCCAGACGGTTGCGCTGGTCGGGGCGACCGGGGCCGGCAAGACCACGATCGCCAGGCTGCTCGCCAGGTTCTATGACCCCGGCGAGGGACAGGTACTGCTCGACGGCGTCGATCTCCGCGGCCTGGCCGACGCGGACCTGCGCCGCGAGGTCATCCTGATCACCCAGGAGAACTTCCTGTTCAGCGCGTCCGTCGCAGAGAACATCGAGCTGGGCAAGCCCGGCGCATCCCGGGCGGAGATCGAGACCGCCGCGCGGGCGGTCGGAGCCGGCGACTTCATCGCTGGACTGCCCGACGGCTACGACACCAGCGTGGGCAAGCGGGGCGGCCGGCTCTCAGCCGGGCAGCGGCAGCTCATTTCGTTCGCGCGCGCGTTCCTCGCCGCGCCAAGCGTGCTCATCCTGGACGAGGCGACCTCGCTGCTCGACTTGCCTGGCGAGCGGATCGTCCAGCGGGCGCTGCAGACCGTGCTGGCTGGGCGGACGGCCGTGATCATCGCACATCGGCTGTCCACGGTCAGGATCGCGGACCGCGTGCTGGTGCTCGACCGCGGCGAGGTGATCGAGGACGGCTCGCCTGCGGACCTGCTCGCCAGCGGGGGCGAGTATTCCGACCTGCATCAGAGCTGGCTGGCCAGCCTGGCCTGACCCGCCCGCGCGGCTGCGCCCTGGCGTGGCGCCGGCCAGGCCGGCCACCGGGCCCGGCGGTCCGCTAAGCTCAGCGGCGTGATTGCGGGACGTAAGCAAGCCAGCGAGGACGCTCAGGCCAAATACCTGGCGGATGTCGCACTTGCCGCGACCTTCGATGAGCTGCTCGCCGACGCTCAGTCGGCCGAGAAGCGGTACCGGGCGGCGCAGGCCACGGCGGCGCCGCTGGCCGAGCAGTACTACTTGGCGAAGCAGTTGGACACCGTGCTCACCGACGTAATGCGCTCCGCCTACGCGGCGGTTCGGGCCGAGATCGGGCCGCGCGGTTACGACGACAGGATCTACAAGCGCAAGGCGATGGCGACGCCGACCGTGCACGCGCTGCACGCCGAGGCGGAGCGGTTGCTGACGCTGCGCGAGACGCACCGGCTGACGGGCATACCGCCGCGGCCGGACGGCGTCGGCTTGCAGCCTGACGCGCTGAGCACGCATGGCTCACACTGACCAGCCGGTCAGCGATACGAATAAACTGTGATCATGGGACTTTGGCAGGCTCAGCCCAGCGTTGTTAGCAACGTGGAGCCGGAATCGGCCGAAGGACCGCCCGGAGTCACGACGGAAAGCTACAAAGATTCTGCCCAAAAACCATCACAATGTGCCATGTCGTCACAGAGTGGTTAGCTGGCAGATTAGATTGTGATGATCACCACACCCCCCACCACTGATCAGGAGGCGCACGGATGTGCCCGCACTCGCCCCCGTGCCCGAGCGCTAGCGACCCCGACCACGAGGCGGCCAGGACCCTTATAAGCCACCCCGAACAGGGCTGGAGCCTGCTCTGCAACGGCATCGTCGTCTTCGAGGACACCGGAGAACTGCTGCCAGGCGGCGACGCCATCGCCCCCCACCGTCCTACTGACCTGATTACCCGGCCGGTATCGGCCACTCCTGCCGCCTGACCTAGACGTCAGGCCGCGCTGACAGGGCTCCGGCGGCCATCGCAGCCCGCCGCCCGCCGGGACGGTTACCGATCCCGCGCCGCACCGCAGCAGCGCCGCTCATCCAGGCGACCCGTTCCTGCGAACCCCAGCCTCATCTGAGCGGGCCACGCTGGCCAGGACTGGCAGACCGCGCAGCCAGGACGCCACCGCTACCGTGATGGCCTCGGGGTCGCGGGAGAGCGCGTGCGTATCACCGGGCAGCACGACTAGCCTGTCCGCATCACCACGCCCGGGAATCCCGAACGGGTCCCGCTCACCGCTGATGACAAGCACCGGAACGCCGGCTGCCCGCAGCTCGCCGGCTCGGGATCGCTCGGGATCGCCGCCCTTGCCCGGCGGGTGCAGCGGAAACGCCAGGGCGATCACGGCCAGCGCGCCGGCCGCACGTGCCGTCCGGCAGGCCACCCTGGCGCCATTGCTGCGGCCGCCCTGCACCAGCGGCAGGCCCGGATACCTGGCCCGCAAGTCGTCGATGATCTCCAGCCAGGCCGCGTCCTGCCGGTCGGGCGACCCGGGCGCCCTGGCGCCCCGCACCCGGTAGGGCTGCAGGATCCGCGCGACGACCGCGCCTGCCGTCAGTCCGCCCTGGCCGGTGGCGAGCAGGTCCTTGCTCTGCACGCCGCCGCCCGCGCCGTGTGTGAGGACCAGCAGGAACTCCGGCTTGGGTGGCATGTCGACCTGGGCGCGTGCCGGGCCGGCTGCCGTCAAGATGTCCATGGCATGCAGGGTACGGGCATGTGCGCCGACCTGGACTGCCCCTGTCGTCCCGGCCAGCTTCGCGCTACCGTGCATGCCGTCCCGGCCAGTTTCGCGCTACCGTGCATGCCGTGCCAGCAGTCGACTAGCCGCTCTGGGCCGACCCCGCGTACCTCCGCGATATCCAGTACGCCGACGACCGCAATCTGGCCGCCAGACAGTCCATCTACACCCACCAGCGCCCCCGGCAGGACCTCCCGTCGCTGGTGATCGATTCCGTTGGCCTGGCCGGCCGCGAGACCGTGGTCGATGTCGGCTGCGGCAACGGCTTGTGCCTGGCCGGCCTGGCCAGCCGGGGTCACCGCGGGCCGGTCGCGGGCCCAGCTGCCGCCTTACGTCTGTCACGGCGGCTGATTCGCGATTGGCAGAGATCGTTCCCGGATGAATGGACCTTTCATCCGGGAAAACAGTGATGAATGGTCCATTCATCGATCGCGAAGTCGGCTCAGCATTCGGGTAAAAGGTACGATACATATGAAACATCTGGAGTTGCAGGGCTGCTTGGCATAGCGCCCGCATTGCTCAGATGATCGCGATGGGGTTGACCGGGGACCCGGTCGCACGCGGCAGCCGGAACGGCGCCATGACGCACAGGAATGACCAGCGCCCGGCCTGCTCGCACGCGTGGATCAGCTCTTCGAACTGCAGGTAATCGAGCAGGTGCAGGCCGAGCGCGTTTATCGCCAGCACGTGGACGGGGAAGTCCACGCCGTCCACGGCACTCGGCGCCGTCTCACTATTGCTGTCGCTGCCCAGCACGGCGATCTGGCGTTCGGCCAGCAGCGCCAGCACGGTGGGATGCAGCCGGCCCGCGCGGTGGCGGCGTCCCACGGCCCCAATTCCATCCGCCTGCGCCGGTGCCCCACGCGGATGAACAGCAGGTCGCCGCGCCCGGCCCGGACCTGCTGCCGCTGCTCGGCCGCGAGCACGTCCCCGGCGGTCACACCGTCACCAGGCTCCAGCCACGCCGTGCCTCGCAGCGCGGGGATGTCGACCAGCACTCCCCGGCCGGCGATGCCATCCGTGGCCACCGCGATCGACAGCGCGTCCGCTCCGGACTCGGTGACCTGGCTGGCCGGCACGCCGTTGTAGAGCGCCCCGTCGAACATCACGTGGCAGAGCGCGTCGATGTGGCTGTCCGCGTTGCCGTGCACGTTCATCGCGATCCGGTCGGTACCGAACGACAGCCCGCCCGGGCTCGCCGTTGCCGCCGTCCCGGTCATCTGGTGCGCCGCAGGATGGGGGTTGTCCGCCGATCTCGTACTCTCAATCGGCACGGCCAGCGACACCGTCCGCCCCAGGGTGACCTCGCCGATCGCGGCGATTACCTCGGCTGGGGTGAGGTAGTTCAGCGCACCGCGCCGGTCTGCGGCATCCCATCGCAGCTTGCCGCGCAGCCGATCGTAGAACTGCCGGAACTCGACCTCAGTCATGGCTTCCCGCGCACCAGGCGGCAGGCCGACGCCGTCGTCCGCGTTCATCAGGTCATCCTCCGTGATCGGCGACCCGGCGGGCATGATCCGGGCCAGGTGGGGCACTCTGGGACCGGCAGAACGCACGGAACCCCAGTCAGAAGGAGACCGATGCCCAGCGAGCGCCTTGTCGTGGTCAGTTACCCGGCAGACGAGGATTACGCCAGGATCAACGCGCACACGCTCGGCGGCGAGGCAGCCGTCGCGTTCCTGCGGCAGGTGCCCGAACCCGACCGCCTCGAGGTTCTCGCCGGGGCGGAGGCGCTGATCGGCTGGATCGTGGGCAGGGAACTACCCGATGGCGCGCTCGGCAAGATGCCGCGGCTGCGGTTTATCCAGCTCCTGTCGGCGGGCGCGGACAGCGTGGACTTCCGCGCGATCCCCGAGCACGTCACGCTGGCCGGGAATGTCGGCGCCTATGCCAAGCCCATGGCCGAGCATGTGCTCGCGATGACGCTCGCCCTGGCCAGACGGCTGCCGCAGCGGCACGCCGCACTCGCCAGGGGCGAGTGGAAGCAGGCCGAGCCGCTGCTGACGCTGAACGGCGCCGTCTGCGGCATCCTGGGTTTCGGTGGCATCGGCACGGCGACGGCCGCGCTGATGCGTGCGCTCGGCGCGCGGATCCACGCGGTGAACTCCTCGGGGCGAACCCGCGAGGAAGTGGACTTCATCGGCACGCTGGCCGACCTGGACCGGGTGCTGGCCGCGGCCGACGTCCTGGTCGTCACGCTGCCGCTGACCACCGCCACGCGCGGCCTGATCGGCGCCCGCGAGCTCGCGCTGACGAAGCCGGAGGCAATCCTGGTGAACGTCGCAAGGGGCGCGATCATCGACGAGGACGCGCTCTACCAGCACCTTGCGGAGCATCCCGGCTTCTGCGCCGGCATCGACGCATGGTGGCACGAGCCGCGCGGCGGCGCGCCGTTCACGACCAGCCGCCCGTTCTTCGACCTGCCCAACGTCCTCGGCTCGCCGCACAACTCGGGCATCGTCCCGGGTGTCTTGCCGACCGCGGCCGCGAAGGCCGCCGAGAATGTCCGCCGTTACCTCCGCGGCGAGCCCGTCACCGGTGTCATGCGCCGGGAGGATTATCTGTAACGAGCCGCCGCATCCCGATCTGGTCGGCACTAAGGTGCCGTCAGGAAACAGTCGGCTGAAAGGCGGAGGCGATGGGCGGCAGGCTCACGGGCCCGGGGGCAGCGTTGCTCGTGCTGCTCGCCTCGGCAGCATGCGCCGCTCCGCACGACGCTGGTCACAGAACCGGGTCGGACCCGACCTCAGCCAGCAGCGCCTCAGCCAGCAGCGCCTCAGCCAGCAGCGCCTCAGCCACCAGCGCCTCAGCCAGCCAGGCCGCGGCGATCCGCCGGACCATGCACTGCGGCCGGCACCGTCCCCAGCCGACCGGCGCCCGCTCCGGTGAGGCGCCGGGCATCAAGCCGCATCCAGCCGTCGCGATGATCTGCGAGTACGAGTACTGGCCCTATCAGCAGAATCGCCCGGCCCGCCTGACCGGCCAGGCCACGCTCAGCCCGCAGGCCGCTCACGGCATCGCGGCCGTCGTGGACAGCGCGGCGACCTGGCACCCCGAGGCCAGCAGCTGCGGCGGAGACCTCCCGCCGCACGCGCACGCGGTAGTCGTGCTGTTCGGCTACCCGGGCTCCCGCGTGATTTCGGCGATCGTGCACCAGCCGACCTGCGGCGATTATGGAAACGTCAAGGTCGGCGGACGGTCCTTCCGGCTTCCGTGGCCGGTATTCAGCGCGCTGATGGCCCCGGCGGCCGATGCCGCGGGCAATAACGGCCCGCGCGCGCCTGACCTGACCGGGCTGAGCCTCGCGGCCGCAGCCACGGCCGCCCGCCAGCGCGGGCTCGCGATCCAGCTGAGCGGCGTGATCACCGACCCAGGGGCGCCGCTCGGCTCGGTCCTGTACCAGTCCGTCCCGGCGGGCGCGCCGTCCCGGCTGGCAGGCGGCCCAGCGGTACGCGTGATCGTCGCAGTCCGGCCGGCCCCCGCCTGCACGCAGGCACAGCTGCGGCTGACCTACCGCGGTAACGGCAACTACCGCGGCACCGACTGGGGCACGGTCGTCATCAGCGATGCCGGCCGGGCTGCGTGCCGCCTGCCAGGGTCCGCGCGGATCACCGGGCTCGACCAGGCGGGCCGTCCGATGACGGCGACGTACACCGGCAGCATCAAGGGGACCATCTACACCATGCCCACTGCCGCCCCGCTGATCCTCAGTCCGCGGATGGGCCCGATCCCCGACGGTCTCGCGGCCCCGTACGGCTTCCCGCCGCCGCCCGGCGGCCTGGCCGCTGGGATCCGCCTGGAGGGCCGCTACGGCTCGACGCCGGCCAAGGCCAGGGCGTGCGGCGTGGTCCGTGCCTGGCGGGTGGTGATCGCCGGCGTGTCACGCACCGTGCCGAACGCCGATCCCGCCGGCCCTGACCCGATCCTCCCGTCCGACCCCTTCGTCAGCTGCGAGGGCCGCCTCGCCCCAGAATTCAGCTACTACGGCCTGCTCACGTACTGACCGTGCTCCTCCCGGCCGCCGGGCCGGCCCTGAGCGCCGGGAGTCGCCCGGGGGAGCGGTTACAAAGTCCTCGCGAGGAACTGGCCCGTGTAGGAGTCCCGCACTTTGGCGACCTGCTCGGGAGTCCCGGTCGCGACGACCAGGCCGCCGCGCGACCCGCCCTCGGGGCCCAGGTCGATCACCCAGTCCGCGGTCTTGATCACGTCCAGGTTGTGCTCGATCACGATCACCGTGTTGCCGCCGTCGACGAGCCTGCCGAGCACGCCGAGCAGTTTGCGGATGTCATCGAAATGCAGGCCGGTCGTCGGCTCATCCAGCACGTAGATCGTCCGGCCTGTCGACCGCCGCTGAAGTTCCGAGGCCAGCTTGACCCGCTGCGCCTCGCCGCCGGACAGGGTCGGCGCAGGCTGGCCGAGCCTGACGTAGCCGAGGCCGACGTCGACCAGGGTCTTCAGGTGCCGGTGAATGGCCGGGACCGGCTCGAAGAACTCGGAGGCCTCCTCGATCGGCATGTTCAGCACGTCGGCGATCGTCTTGCCCTTGTAGTGCACGCCGAGCGTGTCGGTGTTATACCGGGCGCCATGGCAGACCTCGCACGGCACGTACACGTCGGGCAGGAACTGCATCTCGATCTTGATGGTGCCGTCGCCCGAGCACGCCTCGCACCGGCCGCCCTTGATGTTGAACGAGAACCTGCCGGGCTGGTAACCGCGGATCTTGGCCTCGGTCGTCTGCGCGAACAGCCTCCTGACGTGGTCGAACACGCCGGTATAGGTCGCCGGGTTCGATCGCGGCGTGCGGCCGATCGGCCCCTGGTCGACGTGCACGACCTTGTCAAGCTGGTGCATCCCGGTCACCTTGCCGTGCCGGCCAGGCACGATCCTCGTCCCGTGCAGTTCTTTGGCCAGCGCCGCGTACAGGATGTCGTTGACCAGCGTGGACTTGCCCGAGCCCGAGACGCCGGTCACCGCGATGAAGCAGCCGAGCGGGAACGCCACGTCCACGCCCTGCAGGTTGTGCTCGGTCGCGCCCTTGACCACGACCTCCTTGCTCTTGGAGACCTTGCGGCGCTTGGCCGGAACCGGGATCGATTCCCGGCCGGTCAGGTAGGCGCCGGTCAGCGACTCCTCGCTGGCCAGCAGCTCTTCCAGCGGCCCGGAGACCACGATCTGGCCGCCGTGCTCGCCCGCCCGCGGGCCGATGTCGACCACCCAGTCGGCAGCCCTGATCGTGTCCTCGTCATGTTCGACCACGATCAGCGTGTTGCCGAGATCGCGCAGTCGCAGCAGGGTCTCGAGCAGCCGGTGGTTGTCCCGCTGGTGCAGTCCGATCGACGGCTCATCCAGCACGTAGAGCACGCCGACCAGGCCGGAGCCAATCTGCGTGGCCAGCCTGATCCGCTGCGCCTCGCCACCGGCCAGCGTCGCCGACGCCCGGTCCAGCGTCAGGTAATCCAGGCCGACGTCAAGCAGGAACCCAAGTCTGGCGTTGATCTCCTTCAGCACCCTGCCGGCGATCTGGGTGTCCCGGTCGGACAGTTCCAGGGTCCGCAGCAGCTTGGTCAGCTCGCCGATCGGCAGTTCGCAGTAGGCGGCGATCGAGCGGCCGTCCATCGTGACCGCCAGTGTCAGCGGCTTCAGCCTGGTCCCGTGGCAGGACGGGCACGGCACCTGCCGCATGAATCCAGCGAACCGTTCCCGGCTTGAGTCGCTCTCCGCCTCCGAATGCCGCCGCGTGATGTAGGGGATCGCGCCCTCGAAGTTCGTGTAGTACGACCGCTCCCTGCCGTACCTGTTCTTGTACCTGACGTGCACCTGCTCGCCGTAGCCATACAGCAGGGCCTGTTTCGCGGCCGCCGGGAGCTTCGCCCACGGCGTGTCGACGCCGAACCCCAGCGCGGTGCCTAGCGCCTCCATCAGCCGGAGGAAGTAGTCGCTGACGTGCCCGCCGCTCCAGACGCCGATCGCGCCGTCGGCGAGCGACAGGTCCTCGTCGGCGACCACGAGCTCGGGGTCGACCTCCATCCGGGTGCCGAGCCCGGTGCAAGCCGGGCAGGCGCCCCAGGGCGAGTTGAACGAGAACGACCGCGGCTCGAGCTCTTCGAACGACAGGTCGTCGTAGAGGCAGGCCAGGTGCTCGGAGTACATCCGCTCCCGGTTGGGGTCGGACTCGGGCAGGTCGACAAAGTCGAGCACCACCACGCCCCCGGACAGGCCGAGCGCGGTTTCCACGGAATCCGTCAGCCGCCGCCTGGCCGACTGCTTCACCGAGAGCCGGTCGATGATCACCTCGATCGTGTGCTTCTCGTACTTCTTCAGCACCGGCAGCTTGCTGCCGCCGTCGGTAGCGTCCTCCAGGCGGATCGTCACGCCATCGACCCTGGCCCGGGAGTACCCCTTGGTCTGCAGCTCGCGGAGCAGTTCGGTGTACTCGCCCTTGCGGCCGCGGATCACCGGCGCGAGCACCTGGAACCTGGTGTCCTCATCGAACTCCAGCACCCGGTCCACGATCTGCTGCGGCGTCTGCCGCGCGATCGGGCGGCCGCACTTCGGGCAGTGTGGTTTGCCGATCCTGGCGAACAGCAGCCGCAGGTAGTCATAGACCTCGGTGACCGTGCCGACCGTGGAGCGCGGGTTGCGGCTGGCGGCCTTCTGGTCGATCGAGACAGCCGGCGACAGCCCGTCGATGAAGTCCACGTCGGGCTTGTCCATCTGGCCGAGGAACTGCCTGGCGTACGCCGACAGCGACTCGACGTACCGGCGCTGCCCTTCGGCGAAGATCGTGTCAAACGCCAGGCTCGACTTGCCCGAGCCGGACAGCCCGGTAAACACGATCATCGCGTCTCTGGGCAGGTCCAGCGAGACGTCCTTGAGGTTGTGCTCGCGGGCGCCGCGCACTACCAGTCGTTCTGCCACTGTGCGCTCTATTTCTCCTGGTCTGGGCGGTGAGAACAGGGGGGTCGCTCGCCTGGGAGGCGCAGCCCCAATGGTAACCGGGCCCACTGACATTCTGCCGGGCGTCAGCCGCGCCCGAACCCGCCGCTGAGAAAGCCAGCCTCCTGCCGCGGGCGGGCTGGCAGGCGGCGGAAGCGAGCCATCTGGCTGACCGCCCCGGCTGCAACGTCAGCACGGCGCCGGTTGTTCCTGCCCGTCGCCCTTGCGCACGGCGCCGGTTATTCCTCCGCTTTCCTCTTCCGCACGGCGCCTTCCGGCTTAGCTGGCTCGTAGGGAAGGATGGCCTGTGGGAAGGAGTCAGCCGTGCATCAGCCCGTCGCCATGCACTCGGTCGATCTGACCATCGGCCGGATCGACGCCGCCATCGACCGCCTGCTCACCACGGCGTCCGCGCTGTCCGACGATCAGGTCCGCGAGCCGTCCCTGCTGCCCGGCTGGAGCCGCGGGCATGTCCTCACCCATATCGCCCGCAACGCTGACGGGCTCCGGAACCTGCTGATCTGGGCACAGTCCGGTGTCGAGACACCGCAGTACCCGAGCATCGATGACCGGGAAGCGCAGATCGAGACGGGTTCCGGCCGACCCGCCGACGAGCTCGCAGCCGACATCTCGCAGTCCGCCAGCGCGTTCGCCGACCAGGCCAGGCAGCTGCCGGAAGACGCCTGGCTCGCCGAGGTTCGCGGCAGTCGCGGGCCGGCCCACCCGGCTTGGTTCACGCTGCACCGGCGCCTGTTCGAGGTCGAGATCCACCACGCGGACCTCGCCGCCGGATACGAGCCAGCCGACTGGCCGGACTGGTTCGTCACCGCCGAGCTCTACCGGATCACCGGCGACCTGGCCATGAACGCGGACACGCCGGCCGCCGTCCTCAGCGACGTGGACACCGGCAGGCAGTACTTCCTGCGGCCAGACTCGACCTCGGATCTGGAGATCTTCGGTTCCGGGCACGGGCTGCTTGCCTGGCTGCTCGGGCGAGACAGCGGCGCCGGCCTGTCGGCCGTCCCCGACGGGTCGCTGCCTGCCATTCCGCCATATGGATGACAGCAACAACGAGAGGACACCATGACTTACACCGGCAACGTCAGCGTCGGCGGCCCGGCCGAGACCAGGGAGCTTCCGGGCCTGACCATCACCAAGGTCGCTGTCGGCCCGATGAACAACAACGCCTACCTGCTCCGCTGCGCCAGCACCGGCGAGCTGCTGCTGATCGACGCCGCCAACGAACCGGAGACGCTGCTGGCCCTGATCGGCGAGCGCCCGCTGGCCACGATCGTGACCACGCACCGGCACGGCGATCACTGGCAAGCGCTCGAGGCGGTCGCCAAGGCCACCGGGGCCGAGACCGTGGCGCATCTCGAGGACGCCCCTGCGCTGCCGGTTGCGCCGTCCGAGCTGGTCAGCCATGGCGACACCATCCACGTGGGCGACGCCAGGCTCTCGATCATCCATCTGCGCGGGCACACGCCAGGCAGCATCGCACTGTGCTACGACGCCGGCGGGGCGCTTGCCGACCAGCCGCAGCTGTTCACCGGCGATTCGCTGTTCCCCGGCGGTCCAGGCAACACCGAACAGGACCCGGCCAGGTTCGGCTCGCTCATGACCGACCTGGAGAACCGGATCTTCGCCGAGCTGCCCGACGGAACCTGGGTGTTCCCTGGCCATGGCGGCGACACGACGATCGGCGCGGAGCGCCCGCACGTGCCCGAGTGGCGTGCCCGCGGCTGGTGACCGCGACATCCGGCCGCCGGGGCGGGAGCCTCTCACGCGGACGGAGTTCGCCGTCATCGGCGCCGGGATCACCGGCCTGTCCGCAGCGTGGGCGCTGGCAAGGCGCGGGCGCGAGGTCACCGTCCTCGACCAGGCCGAGATCGGGCACCTAGCCGGGGGATCGCACGGAGCCTGCCGGATCTTCCGGCTCGGGTACGAGGACCCGGACGACGTGTCCCTGGCCGCACGGGCCAGGGACCTGTGGACCGAGCTCGAGGAGACCGGCGGCGAGCGGCTGTTGCATCCGACCCCGCAGCTGACGTTCGGCCCGCAGATGCCGCAGGTACGGGCCGCGATGCGGCAGGCGGGAGCGGACTGCGAGCTACTGCCGCCGGAGCAGGCCGCGATCCGGTTTCCCGGCGTGCGATCCAGCGGCGAAGTCTTGCTCGAGCCTGCCTCGGCGGTGATCGCCGCCGACCGCGCGCTGGCCACCCTGGCCAGCCTGGCCGGGGCGACTAGCGACATCAGCACCGGCGTGCGGGTCACCCGCCTGGCCGACGACGGGCGGCGGGTCCTGCTCAGCACCACCGCGGGCGATGTCGAAGCGCGCCTGGTCATCGTCTGCGCCGGCCCGTGGACGGCGAGCCTGCTGGCGGCTGGCGGGGTCACGGTGCCGGGTTCGGCCACGCTTGAGCAGGTCAGCTACGTCGCTCCGGCAACGGCCGCCAGCGCCGGCCCCGCGCCGCCGATGCCGATCTTCGTCCATTACGGCGGCGAATTCGCCTACGGCCTTCCGGTGCCCGGCTCGGACCGCTACAAGATAGGGATTCACCACGGCGGCCCGGTGGTCGATCCCGGCCGGCAGGACCAGACCGCCGACCCAGGCCTGACCGGGCGAATCGAGCTGGCGGCCAGGGCCTTCCTGCGCGGCTACGATCCGCGCGCGGTCGCGGTCGAGCGGTGCGTTTACGACAACTCGCCCGATACCGATTTCATCGTCGACAGGATCGGCAACGTGGTGATCGGCTCCGGCACCTCAGGGCACGGCTTCAAGTTCGGCCCGCTGCTCGGTGAATGGCTCGCCTCGCTCGCGATGAGCACCGGTGCGCCGCCAATCCCGGCCGAGGTTCCCGCGCGGTTCGCCCTCGCCAGGTTCACGCCGGGCTACATCTAGCTGTCTGGGCCGTCATTCGGCGCGACCATTCCGGGTACGGTCACGATATGGCCGGTGATGTTCGGGTGGTATACCGCAAGCACGACGGCTCGCTGCACTGGAACATGATGACCCGCTGGCTCGGCGAGGACGAGCATGGCATCTGGACAGGGGCGCCGCGACCGACGATCATGCGCAAGGGCGACGGGCCGCTGGTCACGCTCGACTACGCGTCGGTCATGCTGTTCCCGCGCGACGCCTGGTGGACCGCGGCCTTCAACGACAGCCCGGCCTGGACCGAGATCTACTGCGACATCACCACCCCGCCGCAGTGGCCGAGCGCCGGGGAGGTCACGATGATCGACCTCGACCTGGACGTCTCGAGGGCCCGCGCCGGAGCGGTCGAGCTGCACGACGAGGACGAGTTCGCCAGCCACCAGGTCAAGTACGGCTATTCCGCCGACGTCATCATCGCAGCCGAACGAGCCGCCGCCTGGCTGCAGACCGCGGTCACCGACGCCCGCGAGCCGTTCGGCATCGTGTACCGCTCGTATCTCGCGCTCGTCCTCGGCGACGAGCCGGCGGCCCGTTAGCGGCCCGTAGCCAGTTCTTCGTAGACCGCGATGGCCGCGGCCACCGCATCGGCCTCGGTCGGCAGTGTCGCGGCGCGGGCGGCGGCGGCGGCACCGAGCCTGCTGGCCAGGCCCGGGGCGTCGAGCACTCCCAGCACGGCTGCCGCCAGCGCGGCCGGATCGCCGGGTGGCACGAGCAGGGCGGCGGTGTCGCCGGTCAGGTCGCGGACTCCCCCGACATCGCTCGCGACGACCGGCAGGCCGGCCCGCAGCGCCTCCTGCAGCACCAGCGGCTGGCCTTCCCACCAGCTGGGCAACACGAACACGTCGGCCGCGGCCAGCAACGCGGTCACGTCGTCCCGCCACCCCAGGAACGTGACGTCGACCGCGAGGTCACGCGCCTGACCGGCCAGCTGATCGGCCAGCGGCCCGGTCCCGGCGATAACGGTCAGCGGCGCGGGCCGCCGGTCTCGCCAAAGGGCCGCCGCAGCGATCAGCGTCTCGAGGCCCTTCTGCGGCGCCAGCCGCCCGGCGGTCAGCACGACCGGCCTGCCCGCCGCGGACAGCTCGGCCGTCGACAGCTCGGCCGTCGACAGCTCGGCCATCGACAGCCCGGCCATCGACAGCCCGGCCGCCGACAGCTCAGCACTCGGCAGCCCGGCCGATCCCGCGCCCGCCTGATCCGCAGCCGCCGCGGGCGGCGCCGGGACGATCGCCCGGCCGACCCGCAGCGCGCCGAGGCGGCGCATCCGCGCCTCCAGGTCAGTGGACACGCACAACACGACGTCGGCCCGGCCCGCGACCAGTCGCTCGAGCAGCCGATAGACCGCGGCGGTCGCGGCGGCCGACGGCGGCGCGTTGTGCACGGTGACGACCAGCGGGGGCGGCCCGCCGCCCGGCCAGCGGGCTCCGGGAAACGGCCGGAGTGACAGCGCCGCGAGCGCGCCTGCCCGCAGCCCGTGCGCGTGCACCACGCTGGGCGCCATCGCGACCAGCAGCCCTCGCAGCCGCCGGATCGCGACCAGGTCCCTGGCCGGCCTCGGCCGGTCGCTAATCGGCACCACCCCGAACCTGACCGGTACGGCCGCTCCCCCGCTCGCCGGCCCGCGACCGGGCACTACCCTCGTCTCCGCCGACCCGAATACGCCAACGCCGAGGCCGGCCGCGGCGCAGCCCCGCGCCAGCATGGCGACATGCCGCCCGGTCCCACCCTCGGTCGTGCCGAGCACGAACGCCACCGCGGGCCCGCTCACGACGCCCTGACCCGGCGTCTGATGCGCGACGCCGCGCTCCGCAGGTCGCCGCCGTCCAGAACCGCCACGACGGCGCAGAACGCGACCAGCGCGCAGGTCCCGGCCAGCACCGCCATTGCCGCGTTGAGCCAGTGCCCGGAGACCGGCAGCAGCGCGGTCACGCCGAGACCGGCCGCCGCTCCGGCGACCGCTCCGGCCAGCCCGGCGCCGATCGCGCGCCACGCGCCGTGCAGCGCCGCCGCGCCCCTGGCGCTGCCGACCGCCACGAGCAACGCCGCGCCCGATGCGGTCATCCCGATCGTGTTGGCCAGCCCCAGCACCGGCACGACCCAGTCCGCCCGCACCAGCGGAACGGCGATCACGTCGACCGCGATCACGACCAGCCATCCCGCGACCATGATGATCGCGGTGATCCGGTTGCGCCCGTCGGCCAGCAGCACCCGTGACAGGCACGCGGTGAGCCCGTATCCGGCCAGGCCGGGCGCGAAGGCGGCTAGCGCGACCGCGAACTGCCCGGCGACGCTGTGCTGCAGGTAAGGGAAGGCCCTGGCCACGGGAAGGGCGGCGGCGGCCAGCAGCGCCGCGCCGAGCCATGAGGCAAGCGCGGTCGCCCTGGTCGACGACGCGGCCGCCTCGTCGAACGCCGCGCCCTTCCTGGCGGCCAGCACGGGGAAGGCGCTGATCGCAACCGGGATCGCGAGCACGGCGTAGACCGACACGAACACCTGCCAGCTGTACTGGTACACGGTGACGGCCGCTCCCCCGCTGCCGCCGCGGGCATTGGCCAGCCTGGTCACGACGAGCACGGAGGCGTCCTGCGCGACCAGTGCCGCGACGCCGACGGCTGCCAGGCTCGTGGCTCGTCGCGCAATACCTTCAGGGAAACGGAGCGTCGGCCGCCAGTGCAGCCGCAGCCGCCAGACTGGTGGCAGCGCGGTTGCCACGAGCGCCGCGACGCCGAGGGTCGTGCCAAAGGACAGGGTCAGCTCGGCCGACAACGGCAGGCCGGTCACGCTGGTCGTGTACGGCCGGCCGAGCGGGACGAAGAGCACGTACGCCCCGATCACGACGAGGCTGGACAGGATCGGGGCGAGCGCGGGCGCTGTGAACTTGCGGTGCGCCTGCAGGATGCCGTACAGCACCACGGCCAGGCCATAGAGCAGGATCTGCGGCGCGAAGGCGGCAAGCATGCCTGAGGCGACCGGCTGGAGGCTGGCCCGCGGACAGCCTGATGCGGGGTTGGCGGGCATCAGCACCGAGATCACCGGGCCCGCGGCGACCGCCAGGATCAGGCTGACCGGAGCGAGAATGAGCACGGTCCAGGTCAGCAGCGCCGAGGAGATCCCGCTGACGGCCGCCCTGGCGCCTGCCGCTGACGCCGCGCGCTCGGCGGGACCGGCCAGGACCGGCACCACGATCGCGGTCAGTGCCCCGCCGAGCACGATGTCGTAGATGACGTTGGGAACGAGGTTGGCCGTGACATACGCCGCGCTCAGGCAGGACGTCTTCACCGTGCCGGCGAAGACGACGGTCCTGGCGAATCCGAGCACCCTGGCGACGATCGTGAGCCCGCCGATCAGCAGCGCCGCCCGCCCGATACCTGTGGCGGCGCCCAGCGGGACCTGCGGCCCGGCGACCGGCTCGGACTTAGCGCCGGGCCCGGCCTCGGCAACCGGCTCAGGGCCGCCGGCCGCCTCGAACCCGGCGTTCGCCTCGGATCCGGCGGCCGCCTCCGACCTAGCGGCCGGCTCAGGCCCGGCGGCCGGCTCAGGGCCGCTGGCCGACGGGATGTCGTCGGGCGGCGGGCTCTCGGCGCCACCTTGCCGCCTCGTCGCGTCGGCCGAGCCGGCGCCGCCCGGCCCGCCCGGCCCGGTCACCTCGGGTGCGGGGTCCCGGCCGCTGCCGAGGTCTGCGGCCCGCCGGCCAGCGGCGTCCCGCCCTCGGGACGCACGGCGGGGCCGGCCGCAGCGGCCGCAGCCTGGACGGGCCTGCGTCCCAGCATGTCCAGCCAGTTCAGCGTCGGAGTCCGGGCGATCACCTTGGTGAAGCTGACCTTCTCGCTGGCGGCGGTCAGCGCGGCCACAACGCCCAGCGCTGCCACCCTGGCCGACCGCGGCAGTGATGAGGCCGCCGCGACCCCCAGCATCGCGCCGACCGCGTTGGCCCCGCTGTCGCCCAGCATCGCGCGCTCGCCGAGGTCCTCGGGCAGCAGCGCTGCCGCTGCGCCGGCCGGTGCCGCGGCTGCCGCGCGCGCGTGCCCGCCGCCGAGAGCGAGTGCGGCGCTGGCGAGCAGCGAGACCTTGATCGCCCGGCCTGGCCTCAGGTCGAACAGGTTCATCAGGTTCGCGGTACCGGCCACCAGCCCCGCGTTGATCACCGCGTCGGCGGCCCGCCCCGCGCCGGCCAGTCCGCGGTCCTTATCCGGGTCGTCGAGCAGCAGCGCGGCCGCCAGCCCGGCTACCCCGATCCCGGCGATCTTGATCGCGCCGGTGGTGACCTCGCCCCTGGCCAGGGCGCCCAGATGACCGCGGAAGCCGCGCCGGTCGCCGCTGCCGGCCAGATCGTCGTAGCAGCCGACAGCGCCCGCGCTCGCTCCGGCCAGCGCGAGTGCCAGCCGCTGCCGCATGTCCAGGCCGGGAACGGCCAGCGCGGCCGTGGCGGCCGCCGCCGCGACGGCGGGTCCCTCGAGCAGCGTGACCGGCTCGCCTCGGTGATTGGTCCTGGTCCAGGTCTTCTCGCCGCCTGGCTGCGCGCGGGTCAGCGCGGCATAGGCCAGCCGGGCGCCAGAGCCCGCCGCAAGCAGGCGCACGATCGTCCGCTGACTGGTCACTTCGTCGTCTTCTTCCTGGTCGGATTGCTGCTCGGGCTGACCGACGGCGACGCGGAGACGCTCGGTGCCGGGGACGGCACGGTGCCAGGCCGGACGCCGTAGGACGTCGGCGAGGCGTTCGGCTGCAGCAGTTCGAACAGCGCCTGGGCGACGATGATCTGCCCAACCACGGTCTCGGCGTTGTCGACCGTGGTCAGCGCGACCCCGGCCGCACCGCTGTTGACCAGGTCGATCGCGCTGTGCGGGCCGGAGCCGAGCAGCGGGCCTGCCAACAGGGCGCCGTTGCCCGCCTCCTGGAGATCATTGGTCAGGGAGACCAGCGCCTGATTGAACGGGCCGCTCGTCTTGGCGGGAGGCACGGTACCGGGGACGACCACCACGGCCAAGGCAGCCGGACCCGCCAGCAAACTAGCGCCATTGACCCCGTTGACCTGCAGGAAGCCCGCGTTGCCGAGCCCGGCCAGTACCTGCTGGGACGGGCTGGGGAGGCCGTTCTTGTTCACGATCGTGGCCGCGATCACCTGCGCCGCCGCCTGCTGGCCGAAGATCTGCGGGTCCGAAGCCGACTTGGGCAGCGCGAGCCCGGGCGCGAGGCCCACCGCGGTCGAGTGCAGCTGCTGCTCATTGGCGGCGCTGGTGTCGAAGAACTGCGGCGTAAGGACAACCTGCCCGGTGACCGCGGCCCCGGCCTGCTGCAGCGCCTTGGTGATGCCGTCGACCGTCCCGCCATCCGTGCCAGGCGCGAGCACGAGGACGACGCTCTCCCCGGTCAGCAGACCATGCAGGAGCCTGCCCTCGGCGGCCTGGGCGAAGGACTCGTCAGCCGCGATCTCGTGCTTGAGCTGGGCGTTGTGCGCGTACAGCATCCTGTTGGTATTCGCCTCGGCGGTGGAGACGTTGTTGAGCCGGTTGGTGACCGATGGCACCAGTGCCTGCGAGCCCACGATGATGCCGATCGCCAGCGCGAGGAACACGGCCACGATGGAAACGAGGTGATAGCGGAAGTCGATCAATTGAATAGTCCTGTTAGCCAGTGCCAGAAGGGGCTCAGCTGCAGCCCGATCAGCCGAATGGTGATCTGGCCGGGGGGCAGTGACACCAGCGCGATGAACATCGTCACGGCGGCGGCTACGACGAGCAGGACCAGCCACGAGGTCGAGATCCGGCTCTTGTAGAGCCGGCTGACGCCCTTCGGCTCGACGATCTTATCGCCAACCCGCATCCTGGTCAGGACCGCGCTGGCCATTCCCGGCCGGCCTTTGTCCAGGAACTCTACCAGCGTGAACCGCATCCCCACGGCCACGATCAGCGGGGCGCCGAGTTCGTCGGCGAGCAGCAGCGCCAGATCCTCGCTGGTGCCGGTCGCCGGGCACTGGACCGACTGGAGGCCGAGCGCCTGGACGCGCTCGAGCCCGGGAGCGTCGCCGTCCGGGTAGGCGTGCACGACGATCTCGGCTCCACAGCTCAGGGCGCGGTCAGAAACCGAGTCCATGTCGCCGACGATCAGATTCGGCCGGTATCCCGCGTCGAGCAGCGCATCGGCGCCGCCGTCCACCGCGACGAGGACCGGCTTGAACTCCCTGATGTAGGCGCGCAGCGCTTTCAGGTCCTCGCGGTGCCGATAGCCGCGCGCGATCACGAGCGCGTGCTTGCCCTCCAGCTTCGTCCGCAGCTCGGGCACCCGGATGCCGTCGATCAACTCCTCGAAGTCGCGGCCGATGTACTCGACCGTGTTCGCCATGAACGCCCTGATCTGGGCGGCGAGCCCGGCCTTGGCCTTGACCATGGCCGAGGCGACCGACTCATGGGTCTGTACCGTGCCCTTGGCCACGACCACCTCGCCCGCATAGAGCGTGTCGCCGTCAAGGCGGACCAGGTGACCCTCGCTGACCTTCTCGAAGACGTCGGGCCCGACGTCGTCAAGCAGCGGGATGCCCGCCTCCAGGAGAAGCTGCGGGCCGAGGTTCGGGTATCGCCCCGTCATGCTGGCCGCCACGTTCACCACAGCCGAGACTTGCCGGTTCACCAGCGACTCCGCGCTGACCCTGTCCAGGTCGGCATGATCGATGATGGCGATGTCGCCGGGCTGGAGCCGCCTGGTCAGGCTCTTGGTGCGGTGGTCCAGGCGAGCGGGCGCCACCAGGCCGGGAAGGTCGATCGACCCGTTCCCGCGCCTGCCAGCGAGCCGTCGCGAGTAAACCCTCATTGTGTTACCAAGTGTGCCAGACCGGCTACGTCCTGCTGTCATCGCGCCTCAGCCGCCCCACCCGGTCATCGGACTCACCGCGGCCTCGCCGACTCCGCTGACCGAGGCGACTCCGCCCGCTCGGCGGCAGCGGCCGCGAGCAACTCGCCGGCGTGCGCGCGGCCGAACTCGGAGTTCTCGAGTCCGGCCAGCATCCTGGACAGCTCCCTGACCCGGCCCGCGTCGTCCAGCCTGCTGACGCCGCTGGACACGACGAGCCCGTCCTCGGCCTTCTCCACCACGAGGTGCGTGTCCGCGAACGCGGCGACCTGTGGCAGGTGGGTCACCACGATGACCTGCGCGAGCCGGGCAAGCCTGGCTAGCCGGCGGCCGATCTCCACAGCGGCCTTGCCGCCCACGCCGGCATCGACCTCATCGAACACGAAGGTAGGGACCGGGTCGGCGCCGGCGAAGACCACCTCGATCGCGAGCATCACCCTGGACAGCTCTCCGCCCGAGGCCCCTTTATGCAGCGGAAGAACGGGGGCGCCTGGGTGGGCGGCAAGCCGGATCTCCACGTCGTCGCCGCCATGCGGGCCGTACTCGCGGAGCGCGCTGACCACCGCGGAGAGCCTGGCGTGCGGCATGGCAAGCGCGGTCAGTTCGGCCGTCACGGCGGCGTCGAACCGCGCCGCGGCCTGCTGCCTGATCGCGGTGAGCTGGCCGCCCAGATCCCTGACCGCGGCGGCCAGCTCGGCCTCCTGGGCCTCCAGGCCGGCGATCCGGTCGTCGTCGCTGTCGAGTTCCGCCAGCCGCGCCGCCGCTCCCTTGGCCCAGGCGAGCACCGCGGCCAGGTCAGGGACGACGGGCCCGCCAACCTGGGCCAGGCCGGTGCCGCCCGCCGCGCCGCCTTCCGGGGCGGCGCTCGTCACGACCGGCCCGGAGCTGTCCTGCCCCAGATCGAGACCGCTTCCGGCTGCAGTGGCGCCGCTGGTCCCGTTGAGGCTAGAAGCGACGGTGTCGTCGCCGACGGTGGCCTGCGGAACCGGCACCGACCCGTACGCGCGGATGAGCCTGGTCAGCTCCGCGCGGCGGTCCTGTACCGCGGCCAGCCTGACCGGGTCGGCCTCCACCGAGTCGCCGTATGACGCGAGTTCCGCCGCGATGTCGGAGATCAAATAGGAAGCCTCGCCGAGCCGGTCCGCGAGCTCGCCGAGCGCGGGGTCGTGCGGCGCCGCGGCCTCGAGCGCCTGGCGGGCCGCGCCGAGCAGCGTGAGCGCGTCGGCCGCCTCGTAGGAAGCGCTCGAGGGGTCCGAGATCAGCGCCTCGTGCGCGCTCGTCGCCGCTCCGTGCAAGGTGTCGGCATTCGACAGCCGCTCCGCCTCGGCGTGCAATGCGATGTCCTCGCCGTCCGCGGGCGCGAGGCGCTCGACCTCGGCGAGCCCGTGCCGCAGGTCCTCGGCCTCCGCGGCGCGCTCGCGCGCGAGCGAGGTCAGGTCCGCGAGTTCCCCGGCGACCTTCAGGTGCTGCTGGTAGGCCCGCTGGTAGTTGCCGAGCATGCGGCTAAGCTCGGCGCCCGGCGAACCGGTCGAGCGCCTGGCGCTGCCTGCCAGGCTTGAGCAGCTGTTGCTGGTCGGCCTGGCCGTGCACCGCGACGAGGTCGTCGGACAGGTAGGTGAGCAGCGACACCGGTACCGATCGACCGCCAGCGAACGCACGCGACCGGCCCTCCGCGGAGACCGACCTGATCAGCACCAGCGTGCTGCCGTCGTCATCCAGGTCGCCGCCGGCATTGTTGACCTGCCTGGCGACCTCGCCGTCCGGGTCGGTCCGCAGCCGCCCCTCGACCGTGGCCCGGTCGGCACCTGGCCGGATCCTGCTGGGGTCGGCCCGGCCGCCGAAAAGCAGGCCAAGCCCGGAGACCACCATCGTCTTGCCGGCGCCAGTCTCCCCGGTCACCACGTTGAAGCCGGGCGACAGCTCGAGTACCGCCTCGTCGATGACGCCGAGGCCGCTGATTCTGACTTCCTCAAGCATCGCCAGCCGGCTCCTCGTCTCCCAACCGCGCGGCAGCGTCCTGCCGCGCCTCGGCCCGGCCGCGCCAGCCCGTGACCGGCAGGCCGAACTTCGCCACCAGCCGGTCGGTGAAGGAGGCCCCGATGTCGGCGCCCGATCCGCCTGAGCCGCCTGAGCCGCCGCGCAGCCTGGCGAGCAGTACCGGCTGGGCCCCGCGCCTGACCTCGACCCTTGCGCCCGGCGGCAGGTCAACGGTGCGACGGCCGTCGCACCACAGCACGGCACCCGACATCTCGCCGTGACCGCCCGTTGCGCCGATGACCTCGGCCGCTAGCACCGAGTCCGGTGATACCACCATAGGCCCTGCGAAAAGGGCGTGGGCGCTAATCGGCACCAGCAGCAGCGCCTCGACGTCGGGCCAGACGACCGGCCCGCCAGCCGAGAACGCGTAGGCGGTCGACCCGGTCGGGGTCGCGAAGACCAGGCCGTCGCAGCCCCACCGCGACAGCGGCCGGCCGTCGACCTCGGTCACCAGGTCGACCATGCGCTCTCTGGCCGCCTTCTCGACCGTCGCCTCGTTCAGCGCCCAGGTCGTGGCCGCGACCGAGCCGTTCTGCAGGACCGTAACGTCGATGGTCATCCGCGGCTCGACGATGTATCGGCCCGCCAGCAGGTGATCCACGGCGTCGGACAGGACGTCGGGCTCGGTCTCGGCGAGGAAGCCCACGTGGCCGAGATTGACCCCGAGCAGCGGCGCCCCCGCCGGGCGGGCGAGTTCCGCGGCGCGCAGTAGCGTGCCGTCGCCGCCGAATACCAGCACCATCTCGGCGCCCTGGGCGGCCACCGGCGCTGCGGGCAGCACCACGGCTTCCGCGCAGCTCAGCTGGCTAGCCTCCGACGCGAGAACGCGCAGCGTGACGCCAGCGGAGCTCAGCCGCTTGGCGACGAGCCGCGCGGCATCGACGCCCTCGGGGCGGCCGGTATGCACGACAAACAGCATCGTCCGGTCGGCCGGAGTGCCGCCGGTACCGCCGCCAGGGCCGCCGCTGCGGCCCGCCGCCTGGTTTTCGTTCACTGCGGCCCCCCGGCCACGGCCGCCGCCAGTGCCGCGTCGTCGAGTTCCGGGGCGTCGCGGCGCAGCCACAGGAAGTACTCCACGTTGCCGGCCGGGCCGGGCAGCGGACTGGCCGTGACACCGCGGACGCCGAGGCCGATCCCGAGTCCGGCCCGCGCCACGGCCGCCACGGCGCCCGCACGCAACTCCGGATCGCGCACCACGCCGCCGGCCCCGACGTTGCCCTTGCCAACCTCGAACTGCGGCTTGACCAGCAGCACGAAGTCGGCATCTGGCGCGGCGCAGCCCGCTAGCGCGGGCAGCACCTGGCCGAGCGAGATAAAGGAGAGGTCGGCGGTGACCACCTCGGGCGCCGGGGCAACCTGGTCGGGCTGCAGGGAGCGCACATTCACCCGGTCCAGGACCGTGACCCTCGGGTCGGTGCGCAGCGACCAGGCGAGCTGGCCGTAGCCGACGTCAACGGCCACCACGTGGGCGGCGCCGGCTCGCAGCAGCACGTCGGTGAAGCCCCCAGTCGAGGCGCCGGCGTCCAGGCAGCGCCTACCCGCCACCCGCAACTCGGTGAATGTGGTGAGCGCGCCGGCCAGTTTGCGGCCGCCGCGGGAGACGTAGTCCTCGTCGGAGCCGGCCCGGTTGATGGTGATCGGCGAGTCCAGGTTCACCTGAGTGGCGGCCTTCGCCGCCGCCTGCCCGGCGACCTTCACCTGACCGGCGGCGATCAGGTCGGCCGCCTGCACCCGCGACCTGGCCAGGCCGCGGCGAACCAGCTCCGCGTCCAGCCGTGCCCTCTTCGCCATCTGCCGGCGTCCTCGTATCGTCGTCTCGTCGCGTGCGCGGCCGTGTTGCGCGCCTAGCCTGCGGCCGACCCGGCGGGATCGGCTGGCCCTCGGGGCCCTGGTCCGGCTGGCCCTGTGGGCCCGGCTGGCCCTGTGGGCCCGGATGCCCCTGGGCTGGAGTGCAGCTCCCCGAGCACCTCCACCAGCTGAGTGTGGATCCGCTCGTAGACCGGCGGGTGCTCGGTCACCGACAGCTCGTCGAGCTCGCCGAGCCGGCTGAGCGCCGCGTCCACCCTCGGCTCGCCCGTCGCTGGCCGCTCGCCCGTCGCCGGCTCCTCGCCCGTCGCGGGCCCGTCGCCCATCGCCGGACCCTCGCCCGCAGCGGGCTCATCAGGGCCGGCGGCGGCTCGCCCGCCTGTGACGTTCGGCTCCTGCTCGGGCCCGGTATCGTGCTCCATCGTGCTACCAGCTCCTCGTGCCGGCGCGGATTGCTGTCGTGCGCCCTGCCAGGAACGCTACCGTCATGCGGGTCGGGCCGTCGCCATTGCAGTCGCTAGCGCGCCCCCCGACCTCTGACTTCGGGCCGACCGGCAGAGAATGACCTTGAAAGCGGGGTGACGATGGCGACCGAGGAAGAGTGCCGCCTGGCTCTTGATCAGCTGACGGGACGCATCTCGGACATGGATGCCTCGGTACGCCAGGCCAAGCTGATCGACAGGACGCTCAGCTGCCATGTCTCTGACCTGGGAGTTACCTACCTGACGCGGCTCGGCCCGCACGGCGCGGACCCGATCAAGGCGACCCAGGACGGCTTCCCCCCGGCGCAGATTCGCTTCACGGCCAAGAGCGACGATGTCGTGGCCATCGCCGGCGATCCCGGCAGCTTCGCTAAGGCCTGGCTGTCGGGCAGACTCAGGGTCGAGGGAAATTTCTTCGACCTGCTCCACCTGAGGCGGCTGCTCTAGCTCATCGGACCCGTGGGCGGCTAATCCAGTCGGCTGCATACGCCTAACCTGCCACGAACCACCGACAGTCCCGCGCCCATCGGGGCCGGTACCGGACCAGGCCCGCCCCCGGTACCGTGGCGCCATGACCGGGTTGTTCGCGCGACCCAGGGCCGAGATCGCGCCCGGAGCGGTGCACGTGCCGGGCTGGCTGGCGGCCGAGGAGCAGGTGCGCCTGGTCGCGGCGTGCCGCGAGTGGGCCAAGCCGCCGGCCGGGATGCGGCACACGACGATGCCGTCGGGCGGTCAGATGTCCGTGCAGACGGTCTGCCTGGGCTGGCATTGGATGCCGTACCGCTACTCGCGCACGGCCGATGACGTGGACGGCGCCCCGGTCAAGCCATTCCCCGGCTGGGTGACAGAACTGGGTCGCCGCGCGCTCGCGGCGGCCTATGACGAAGAGGCACTCGCGGCGTCCTACGACCCGGATGTGGCGCTGATCAACTTCTACGACGAGCACGCCAGGATGGGCATGCATGCCGACAAGGACGAACGGTCGGCGGCGCCGGTGGTCTCGCTGAGCCTCGGGTCGGCCTGCCTCTTCCGGTTCGGCAATGCCCAGACTCGTGGCAGGCCATGGCACGACATCACGCTCGAGTCCGGCGACCTGTTCGTCTTCGGCGGCGAATCCCGGTACGCCTACCACGGCGTCACGAAGACCATCCCGGGCACCGAGCAGCCAGGGATCGGCCTGCCGTCCGGCCGGCTCAACATCACGCTGCGCGAGTCGGGGCTCGGCTGATGCCCGAGGGCGACGTCGTCTGGAGGGTGTCCCGGCAACTGCATGATGCGCTCGCGGGGCGGGCACTGACCCGCAGCGACTTCCGGGTCCCGCGATTCGCCACGACGGATCTCACGGGCCGCGTCGTCCATGAGGTGACCTCGCGCGGCAAACACCTGCTGACCCGGCTAGACGGCGGCGTCACGATCCACACCCACCTTCGGATGGACGGATCCTGGCGGATCTCGCCTGCGGTCAGGCCCCCGGCGCGCGATCACCGGATCCGCCTCGTGCTGGCGAACCAGGACTGGCAGGCAGTCGGTTACCTGCTGGGCGTCGTCGAGGTGCTGTCCACTGCGCGCGAGGACCGCGCGGTCGGGCATCTCGGGCCCGACCTGCTCGGGCAGGACTGGGACCAGGCCGAGGCGGTGCGCAGGCTCCGCACGGCACCGGATCGGGCGATCGGCGAGGCACTGCTCGACCAGGCCAACTTGGCCGGGATCGGCAACCTGTACAAGGCGGAGGTGCTGTTCCTGCGCGGCATCAGCCCGTGGCGGCCGGTTGGCGCCGTCGACGACCTGGCGGCCGTCGTCGAACTGGCCAGGCGCCTGCTCGAGGCGAACAAGAACCGGTTCGGCCAGGTCACCACCGGCAACCCGGCTCGCGGCCAGGAGACCTGGGTTTACGGCAGATCCGGCCGGCCATGCCGTAGGTGCGGCAGCGCGATCTCCGCGGACGGCTACGCCGGCCGCGGCACCCCGTCGCAGGAGCGCGTGACGTTCTGGTGCCCGGCATGCCAGCCTGAGCAGTCCCGGTGACCCAGGCGAGCGCGGCCAGGCCGGCCGAGCCAGCCAGCCCGCACGAATCCTTTGTCCTGGCCAACAGCACCTTGCGGCCGGTGCCGCTGGTACCCGAGGTCAGCCTGCACCTGGCCGATGACGCGTTCAGCCTGTGGGAACAGGTCGAACGCGAGCTCGGCCAGCCCGATCAGCCGCCGCCGTTCTGGGCGTTCGCCTGGCCGGGCGGACTGGCGCTGGCGCGCTTCCTGCTCGATCACCCGGAGCACGTCGCCGGGCGCAGGGTCCTCGACCTGGGGTCGGGATCGGGGCTGATCGCCGTCGCCGCCCTGCTGGCCGGGGCCTCGTCCGCGCACGCCAGCGAGCTCGACCCGTTCGCGGCTGCCGCGATCGGGCTGAACGCCGCGGCGAACGGCGTGTCCGTCGCCATCACCGGCGACGTGCTCGGCGGTGCCGGCGAGGGCGCCGACGTGGTGCTCGCCGGCGACATCTGGTACGAGCGACGGCTCGCCGAACGGGCCGCCGGCCTGCTCGGGCGGGCTAGCGCGCGCGGCGCCGGCGTCCTCGTCGGCGATATCGGCCGTGCCTTCCTGCCGCGCGCGCTGATGCGCGAGGTTGCCGCCTACGATGTCCCGGTCATCGCCGAACTCGAGGACGCCGACGTCAAGCGAGTCCTGATCCTGACCCTTCGCTGAGCTGCCCGGTCCTGCCCGCGCTGAGCTGCCCGGCGGGCAGGACCTGGCACGCTACGCGTCCCGCCGCAGGAACACGACCAGCCCGCAGAGGATCGCGACGGCCGTGTAGCCGCAGAACACCGCGAACCCGATCCACGGCGAGAACGGGTGCAGCCCGTTGGCCTGGTTCTCCCAGATCGCCGAGCCCGCATTGAACGGGATCCACTTGTCGATGTCTTCCTGGCCGAACCAGCCGCTCGGCGGCCCGGGCAGGAACTGGCTGAGGATCCACAGCACGAGCATCAGGCCGATCCCGCCCGCGATGGCCGCGGCCGTGTGCCTGAGTGCGGCGCCGATGCCGAATGACAGCAGCCCGCACACCGCGAGGAACAGCCCGCCGCCGATCACCGCGCGAAGCACGTGGGGCTGCCCGAGCGTGGTGTTGACGTGCTGGCTGGACAGGATCAGCTGACCGGTGAAGAACGCCAGGAAGCTGGTCACCAGGCCGACGACCAGCGCGACCAGCCCGAAGACGACTCCCTTGGCCGCGAACACCGTGCCCCGCCGCGGCATCGCCGTGAGCGAGGTCCTGATCATCCCGGTCGAGTACTCCGACGTGATCGCCAGCGCCCCGAGCACGATGATGACCAGTTGCCCGAACAGCAGCCCGAACATGCTGATGCTCGCCGCATTGGAGTGAATGTTCGCGGCGATGTGCGCGACCAGGCCGGGCGGTACCCTTTCGCCCCGGAAGTTGGTGCCGCTCTTGAACCTGAGCAGCCGCTCGGTCTGTCCCCAACTAAAGAGCGCGCCGATGCCGACGCACGCCACGATCAGCGCCAGCATGGTCCAGTACGTCGAACGGACCGACCTGATCTTGGTGAACTCGGACCGCACCGTTCCGAAGAACCCGGCCCGGCCGGCGGGCTGGCGACCTGCCGCGCCGCCGACCAGCGCCTCGTGAGCTGTCGTTATCGCCATCTCAGGCCACCTCTCCCGCGTGGGCCGTCTCCTGGCCCGTGCCCCCCGGCACGCCGGCGGCCGCCAGGCCACCGCCCGGGAGGCCCGCGTGGAACTCCACGCTCGACGCCGTCAGTTCCATGAACGCCTGCTCCAGCGAGGCATGCGCTGCCGCCAGCTCGTGCAGCCTGATCCCGTTCTCGAACGCCAGGTCACCGACCTGCGCCGCCGTAATGCCGAGCAGCACCAGCGCGCCGCCCGAGTCCTCGCGCACCGTCGCTCCTGCCGCCGAGGCCGCCATGACGAGCTCGTCTCGCTGCGGCGTCCTGACCCTGACCGACTGCTGGGAGTTGGCGGCGATGAACTCGGCGGTCGTGCAGTCCGAGATGAGCCTGCCGCGGCCGATGACGATGAGGTGGTCGGCCGTGTTCTCCATCTCCGCCATCAGGTGGCTGGAAACGAATACCGTCCGGCCCTCGGCGGCGAGTGCCTTCATCAGGTTCCTGATCCACAAGATGCCCTCGGGGTCGAGCCCGTTGACCGGCTCGTCGAACATCAGGATCTTGGGGTCGCCGAGCAGCGCGCAGGCGATGCCGAGTCGCTGGCCCATGCCTAGCGAGAATCCCTTGGACCGCTTTCTTGCCACCTCGGGCAGCCCGACGAGTTCGAGTACCTCGTCGATCCGGCGCTTGGGCAGGTTGTTGGTCTGCGCCACGCAGAGCAGGTGGTTGTACGCGCTCCGGCCGCCGTGCACCGCCTTGGCGTCCAGCAGCGCCCCGACCTCGCGCATGGGCCAGGCGAGCCGGCTGAACGGCTTGCCGTTCACGGTCACGGTCCCGCTGGTCGGCCGGTCGAGCCCGAGGATGAGCCGCATCGTCGTCGTCTTGCCGGCCCCGTTCGGCCCGAGGAACCCAGTGATCCGGCCCGGCTCGACCGTGAACGACAGCTGATCGACGGCGAGCGTGTCGCCGTAGCGCTTGGTGAGGCCTTGTGCCTCAATCATTGAAAATCCTTCCTGCCGGCGGCGACTTCGCGTCGGCCGGCTTGATGGGTAGAGCGCCTGCCGCGGCATCGGCCTACGCCAGCGGGTGTGCGCACCAGTCTGGCTCAGCCCGCCACGTGCGCGCGTCGCCCTCCGGTCTGATTCTGGGTCAGACCTGAGAGCGACGCACTCATCCGCCATGGGCCGAGGAAACCCGTGATGCGGCCTGGCTTAACCGTGAAGGACAGGTCGTCGACGGCGAGCATGTCGCCGTGCCGCTTGGTGCGGCTCCATGCCGCAGCGCGACTGGGCGCCGCTGGGCGCCGTTTGCGTGACTGGGCGCGCGGTTTGCGTGATAGGGCGGAAGGCCGGGCAAATTCGGGGTCGTTTTGCGCCTAAGAGGCTCTTTTGACACTGTTCTGGTTCCCGATCGCAGTCGATGAATGGTCCATCGATCGGGCTTTTCCAGGATGAATGGTCCTTTCATCGACGACTACTACGGGGAGGGGAGGGTCGCTGACCGAACCTGGTGACCATCGGGCTCGATATCGCCGGGTTGACTGCAGGCAGTGCAGGCATTGATAGCAACATTTGCTAGCATTATTCCGGGTGGTGGCTTCTGATGGCGGCGTTGAGTATCCGCAACCTTGACGAGTCGGTCAAGCGGCGCATCCAGTCACGCGCGGCTCGTCACGGGCGGTCAATGGAGGCGGAGGCACGCGCGATCCTCACGGAAGCGGTCTCTGAACCTGCGGACTCTGCAGGGTTGTTCACGGCGCTGCTGGATCGGTTCGGCATGCTCGGCGGGGTAGACCTGGAACTGCCCGACCGGCGGGAACCTGCTCGTGCCGCCGATTTCACCGCATGATCATCCTCGACACCAACGTGGTCTCCGAGCTGATGCGCCAGGAACCGGCATCACAGGTCGCCACCTGGATCCGCAGCCGGGACAGGCGCGAACTGCGCATGACCTCGATCACGCTCGCCGAGATCCGGTATGGCATCGCCCGGCTCCCGGACGGCCGGAGGAAGCAGGCCTTGCTGGATACCGCCGACGACATCTTCCGGGCCTTTTCCGATCAGGTACTGCCGGTCGACGCAGCAGCTGCCGAGCACTACGCGATCATCGCCAGCACCCGCGAGCGAGCCGGGAAGCCGATCCCCGGGTTCGATGCGCTTATCGCAGGCGTCTGCCGGTCGCGCGGCGGCGCACTGGCGACCCGGAACCTGCCTGGCTTCGACGGCACCGGCATCGAGCTCATTGATCCCTGGGCTGTGACCAGCGCCTGAGCCCGCAAGCACCGCACATAGACCGACGCGCCCCATCGTCCGGCCCGAGACTGGCCCCGGCGAGGCAAGGCGGCCAAAATCAGTTCAGACGGGCTGGCCGAGGACCGTCAGAGCCGGGGCGGCCTGGTCAGCGGTGATCTGGCCGGCCGACCAGGCGGCCGCGCACAGCGCGCGCAGCCCGTCGATCCAGGCGCCGTCTGCCGGTCAGCTCCAGCGGCTCGGTTCCGCCAGGCCGCAGGGCCTCCCATCCGCCGCAGCGGAACACGCCGA
The DNA here is from genome assembly GCA_963720595.1 of uncultured Actinomycetota bacterium. GTDB lineage: Bacteria > Actinomycetota > Actinomycetes > Streptosporangiales > Streptosporangiaceae > Chersky-822. Next base: position 733,478 of record CAVRFY010000005.1, read on the forward strand.
CCGGCTCGCCCGGGCCAGCAGGCTCGCCGGGCCTCGCAGCCCAGCCGGCGCCCGCAGCCGCGCCGGCGACCGCAGCCGCGCCAGGGCCCGCAACCGCGCCGGGGCCCGCAACCGCGCGGCCGCCCGTAGGCCCGACCTGCGGCTGCGGCTCGAGCAGGCCGCCGAGATCGGCCGCGAGATACGTCGGGCGGCGGCCCGCGGGCGCCAGCACCGCGTCCTGCGGCGTGCTGACGCCGGTCAGCACGAGCAAGCTGTCGGCGCCGCCACGGACCGCTCCCTCGATGTCGGTATCGAGCCGGTCACCGACCACCAGCGGGCGCCGCGCCCCGGTTCGCGCGACGGCCTCGGCGTGCAACGGCGGCTCGGGCTTGCCCGCCACCAGCGGCTGCTTCCCGGTCGCCGTGATGATCACCTGGAGCAGCGAGCCGTTGCCCGGCTGCGGACCGCGAGGTGACGGCAGCGTGGAATCGGAGTTGGTCGCCACGTAGAGCGCGCCGTCCCGCACCGCGACGCCTGCCTCGGCGAGCAGCCCGTAGTTCATGTCGGGCGCGTAACCCTGCACGACCGCGACCGGCCGGTCGGCCGCCATCGACACCGGCCGCATCCCGCGCTCGCGCAGCGCGAGCCGCAGGCCGATCGCCCCCGCGACCAGCACCTTGGATCCGGCCGGAAACCTATCCGCGATCAGTGTCGCGGCCGCCTGCGCCGAGGTCACCACGTCCGCAGAGCTGGCAGCGACGCCCAGCCCGCTCAGCTGCTGTGCGATCGCGGACGGCGACCGTGAGGCGTTGTTCGTGACGAATGCAAGCCGCATCCCGGCGGTCCTGGCCGCCGCCAGCGCGCTCGCCGCCCCCGGCACCGGGTCAGGCCCGGTATAGACGACTCCGTCCAGATCAAGCAGCGCGACGTCGTACTCCGCGACCAGCGGGCTCTCGGCAGGGCTAAGCAGCACAGGCTCCGCCAGCCGCCCGGCAGCCCGCATGTCGTCGCGCGCCAGGCTCATTCTTGGCCTTCAACGAGGCTCCTGGCGCGCAGTGTCGCCCGCACGCTGCGCAGTGCCTCGGTGTAGTGCCGCAAATCCGGGCGCATCGCGGCCGCCAGCGCCAGGTGCTCGGCCGCCGCGCCGTGATCTCCGGTCCTGGCCAGGGCCAGACCCAGGCCGAACTGCGCGTAATCGTCGCTCGGGCTGGCATCCACGATCCGGCGGAAACTCCCCGCCGCCTCCTCGTAGCGCCTGGTATCGAACTGCGCCCGGCCCAGCGCCTCCAGGATGCTGCGCGAATCGGGCTCGGCGGCAGCCGCGCGCTCGAGCAGCTGGGCGGCCGCCGCCGCGCTGCCCCGCCTGAGCAGGTCGAGGCCGCGCCGGTAAAGGGCGTAGATGTCTTCTTGCCCAGGTCTCGGCCCGCTCAGCCGAGCCAGGCTTTTCGCCGGAACGGGAATCCTTGCCGCCTGAAGATCCTTCTGACATATGTGCAGATCCCTCCGTCTTCTCCAGCGTCGGCCAACTTCCCGGCCGCACTGGAACTGGCGCCGTTTCGCGGCGTCCGTTACGCGCAGGACCGGGTGAGCGGGCTCGCCGAGGTCACATCTCCACCGTACGACGTCATCTTCAGAGATAAAGAGGTCCAGTTGATGGCGGCGGATCCGCACAACGTGGTCCGCCTGATCTTGCCCCGCCCCGTGCCCGGCCGTCCAGGCGAGGAGTACCACCATGCGGCCGAGTCGCTCAGTCAGTGGCAGGACGATCACATCCTGCGCACCGACCCTGCACCTGCGCTGTACGTGTACGAGCAGGACTCGGCCTGCGGCGACAGCCCGGTCTGGGTGCAGCGCGGGCTGATCGGGGCGATCAGGCTGGTGCCCGCCGAGGCCGGCATCGTGCTGCCGCACGAGGATGTCTCCCCGGTTCCGGTTGCCGGGCGGCTCGCGCTGATGGAGGCCACCCAGGCCAACCTGGAGCCGATCTTCCTGCTCTACGACGGCCTCGGCACGACCCGCAACGGGACCGCGGACGCCGGATCGGGCATCGGGCCCGGTGCCACGGCCAGGATCGTCGCCGAGACTGCCGCGCGCGAGCCGTTGATCGATACCTGCACATCAGACGGGCTGCGGCACCGGCTGTGGGCCGTGACCGACCACGCCGACCTCGCGGCGATCGCCGCGGATCTCGGGCCGCGGCAGGCGCTGATCGCCGACGGGCACCATCGTTATGCCGCGTACCTGCAGTTGCAGGCGCGCCGCCATCAGGCCGGATTCGGGCCAGGACCGTGGGATTACGGGCTCGCACTGCTGGTCGACTCGGCCAGCTACCCGCCGCAGATCGGGGCGATCCACCGCGTGATCCCGGCGCTGGACGTGCAGCACGCCGTCAAGCTCGCGGCGCCCGCTTTCGCCGTGCAGGCACTGCCCGGCGGGGCTGCCGACGTGTCGGCCGCCGTCAGCGCGCTCGCCCAGGCGAGCACGAGCGGGCCGGCGTTCGTGCTGGCCGGGGACGAGTCGGCGTACCTGATCAGCCAGCCCGACCAGGCCCAGCTCGCGCTGGCGATGCCGCCGGGCCGGTCGGCGGAGTGGAGCGCGCTGCCCGCCTCGGTGCTGCAGGAACTGCTGATCACCAGGCTGTGGGAGCTGACCGACGACGACAGCACCGTGCGAGTGGTGCATCACGACGCCGAGGCCGCTGTCCGGGCGGCGCAGGCTGTGGCGGCACGGCCGTCTTGTGCAGCCCGATGCTGCCCAGCGAGGTGTACGCGGTCGCGGCGCGGGGCGAGAAGGTGCCGCGCAAGTCGACATCCTTCGCCCCCAAGCCGCGAACCGGGCTGGTCCTGCGATCGTTCGCTCAGGGCTGAATCGCCTGCCGGTCCAGCCCGCTGGCCTGGGAACTTGCGGGCGACTGGAACGATAGGCGACATGGCAGACGACGTGCGCACATCCCCGGAATCGGACATCATTACCCCGCTCGGGCATGAGGTCTTCCAGATCGATACCCAGATGGCCGGTTACCAGGGCATTACGGCCGGCTACCTGATCAGGTCCGACCGCCCGTGCCTGGTCGAGACCGGGACGGCCCCGTCGGCACCGGTCGTGCGAAGCGCCCTCGCGACGCTCGGCGTAGCCGCGGCCGACCTCGCCACCGTGGTCGTCACCCACATCCACCTGGACCACGCCGGCGGCGTCGGTGATATCGCCCGGATGTTTCCTGCCGCGCAGGTCGTCGTGCACGAACTCGGCGCCAGGCACCTGGCCGACCCGTCCCGCCTGATGGCCAGTGCCCGGATGGTCTACGGCGACGAACTCGACGGCCTGTTCGGCGAGCTCGCGCCCACTCCCGCGGACCGCATCAGGACCGTCGAACGTACCGGCTCGGTCGATCTCGGCGGCGGCCGGCGGCTGGATAGCCACTACTCGCCAGGCCACGCCAAGCACCATGTCGGGCTGATCGACTCGGCCAGCGGCGACTTGTACGTCGGCGATGCGGCGGGAATTTACATCCCGGAGACCGGCGACCAGCGTCCCGCGACGCCGCCGCCGGACTTCGACCTAGAGGTGACGCTGGCCTCGCTGCGGATGTTCGCCGCGCTGCGGCCGGCCAGGCTGCTGTTCAGCCACTACGGACCGGTCGCCGCGGTTCCTGAGGCCCTGGACCGGGCGGCGGAGGAGATTCAGCTCTGGGTCGCCGAGACCAGGAACGCACGCAGCGCAGGTCTGGACCTCGATCACGCGGTGGCGATGGTTGCCGAGCGGACGAGGCAGCGGTACGCGATCTTCGCGCCGGGTGCCGACCCTGAGCTCGCGGCCAAATACAACCACGTCGGCGGCGCGCCGTCGAACGTCTCCGGCATCATGCATTGGCTGGACAAGACCGGCGAGCCGACCTAGCCGGGCTGGTCCTGAGTTAGGCCAAATCTTGGCCATGATCGCTTCCACACGACGCTGACCTGCTGGTTGGCTGGCGGCGATCGCTGAGGTTGCGCGCTAATCCTGGCCCTCAGGCGGGCCAGGGATTTCCGGACATGCGCACTATGAACGAAGCTCAGCCGCGATGGCGGTGCGGGCCGTGTCCCTCGCCGCGGCGGCAGGATCGCGGCGGACGAAGGCGAGCTGAGCCCATCACATCGCCCGCAGACATCCCACCGCTTGCCGCGGTATCTCGCGCGCAGCAGCGGCGATGATCGCGACCATCACGGCGCCGACAATCAGGAAGGCAGCGGAGAAGGCCAGCAGGCCCCAGATTGGGTGCCCAAGCACCATCTGCCCGAACAGGGGAACGGGATCCAAGAAGACGCCGATAAACGCCGCGCCGAGCGCAGCCGCAGCGGTCGCCGCGCACGCCCACGCGGTCCGCCATCGCCCGGTTAGCCCGGCACTGCACAGGTACCCGAACCCGGTGGCCGTCGCCGCAGCCCACAGGCCTGCCAGCAGCAACGTCATGAGCAACGCCAGGATCATCGCGCCGAGCAACGAGTCAAAGAAGTCAGCTGGCAATGGCCCGTCGGTGGCCGGGTTGGGCGGCACAGGATGCGTCCACCATGACCGAAAAACCCGCATGGCCAGCAACGCACCCGTTAGCGCCCAGCATGACGCAAGGATCAGGCAGGCCCGCCGAGCGACGACGGAGCCCGCTATCCGGCAACTCGAACGCCAACGAGCCGCCGATGCCTGCACGGGCATATTGTCACACAATGCCTGCATCATAGCGTCGCGCTCGCTCGGCGATCCGGCGGCGGCAGCGGTGACATTCGCTCATAGCGTCTCGACGCGATCAGCTGCATAGCCGCCCAGGACGTACGACCGCGTCGCCGGCGCGCCGTCAAACCCGAGTTGGGCCACATTTTGGCTCGGCGCGCCTCTGCGGGCAGCTGACCTGCTTGGCCGTGGCTCGTGAAGGCTGAAGTTGGGCACCAATCCTGGATTTATTGCGGGCTGGGTGGGCCAGCGGTGTGGAGCTTACGTGTGCGGTCAGGTGATGGCCCGCTGGAGCAGGGACCGGTTGGTGAGCATCCACGAGGCACTGCGGACGCGCCAGGTGATGGCCCAGGCGTAGGGGTATCCGCCGGGGCTGATGGCGCTGGCCGTCTCCGGGGTGACTGCGGCGCTGACGGCCTCCGCCCGGGCGTCGTGCACGGCGAATGTGATCATCTTGTCGACAAATCCTTCGCGGTCGCTGCGCGGCAGGCCGTAACCGTCGAGGATCGCCTTGAGCTGCCGGGCCCGGACGGCGGCAGCAGGCAGGGCGCACTGCTCGGCGACGTCGTCGTCGTGCAGCTGCGCGTTGAGCCAGGCCGCCTGAGCCAGGTCCCAGTCCGCGCCGACCGGCCCGGCGAACTCGAAATCGATGAGCGCCACCGGCCGGCCTTCCCTGGCCACGATGTTCCATGGCCCGGCATCACAGTGCCCGAAAACCAGCCGCGACCCGGGCAGGCTCCGGCCGAACCATGGCTTCCAGGCAGCGCCAGGAGGCGGCGTGAAGTTTGTGCCGGCCGCGTGCAGGCTGGCCAGCAGCGCACCGATTTCGCCAACCGCATCATCAGCCCAGGCACGCGGATGCGGGCTCGACCCGTCAACATAGCTGACCATCTCACGGCCATCTGGCGCGAACCCGCTGCCTGCCACCCGCGGGGCGCCAGCGAACCCGGCATCCTCCAGATGCCGCAGCAACGCCAGCACCGCCGGGCTCCACGGGCCGGGATCGCGATACACCACGCCCGCCCTCATGCTGGCCCGAGACCGCCAGCTATCGCCCTCGGCCGCCAAGCGCCGCTCGCCGCCACCCACCCGCCCGATGCTGCCACCGCCCAGCGGCCGCCCGCACCTGAATAATCGCCGCTCCTGGGAACGAACAACCACCCAGGCCCGACGGCGGCCTAACCGGGCAGGCTGGACTCGCTGGCCTGGCCGGGCCGGTCGGGCAGCCGCTTCTCCATGAACACGCGGCGGTACCCGTCCTCGGTGCGGCGGGCCGTCTCGCGGTAACCGAGTTTGGCATAGAAGGCGAGATTCTCGACCATGACCTCGTTGGTGTAGAGCACAAGCCTGCGCAGGCCGCGCGCCCGTGCCTGCCGCTCGGCGAACTCCATCAGCGCCCGACCCAGGCCAGCTCCCTGAGCGGCCGGACGGACGGCGACGTTCTCGACCAGCAGGCCGTCGCCGGCCCCGTCGCGGACGTCGTCGAGGACGAGCACGCCGGCAACCGGTTCGCCGAGCACCCAGACCCTGCCCGCCTGGACAGCAGCGTGGTAGTCAGCCAGCACCGGGGCAGGCGGCCGGTCCATGCGGTCGGAGTACCGCGCGTACGCCGTCCTGATCACCTCGCGGATGCCCGGCAGGTCGGACTCCCTCGCCTGCCGCGGCGCTGTTGCTCCCCCGGTCACAGCCGCCCGTCGCCGGGCGGCTGCTCGGCGGACGCGGGGTCGGAGTCGGTCTCGGCGTCCGGGTCGGAGTCGGTGTCCGGGTCCGGGTCGCTGTCGGGGTCGGCCAGCTCAGGCTCGAGATCGTCGAAAATGAGCATGTCCATGTCGTCTGCTCGCTCCGCGGCGTCGGTCTCGCCGTCCACGTCGGACGCCGCCGCCTTCCCGAACCAGTATCGCGCCTCGTCCTGACGGCCGGCCTCCGCGAGCGCGTCGGCGTAGGCATAGAACAGCCGCGCTGATCCGGCTCGCTGACTGCCGTCGGTGAGCTCGGGGACCTGGAGCGCGACCACGGCCGCCTCGGGAAAGCCCTGGTCTCGGCGAATGCCCGACTCGACAATCCGCAGCTCGACCTGGGTGTCCCGGCTGACGCCCTGCGACTCGGGGCCGGTCACCAGGGCCAGGGCGCGGTCGGGCCGGCCGAGCGCGCGCTCGCAGTCGGCCATGAGCGGAAGGTAACTGCTGTTGCCGGTGAGCCGCCTCGCGGCGCGCAACTCGGCCAGGGCATCGGCCCATTTCTCGGCGCGGTATGCCGCGATGCCGCACGTTTCGCGTACGATTCCGACCCGCGCAGCGAGACGGCGTGCGGCCTGCGCGTACTCGAAGCCGCGCTCGGCGTCCTCCGCCTGCCCCGCGGCAACGAGGAATCGCGCGACCGCCTCGGCAAGGTCGGAGGGCAGCGTCCTGAGTTCGGCCCGCGCGGCCGGGTCGAGCTGGTCGGCAGTGATAGTCGCGGGGACCGCCGGCAGCCGCGGCGCGGCCCGGCCGTCGTCAGCCTGTTCACCAGAACCGCGATAACTGCCGCCGGGCCGGCTGTAACCTGACCGGTCGTCCCGGCGCTCGCTTGACGCCCGGTAGTCCTCACGCGGCGCGCCCCTGGAGGATCCGCCGGATGCCCGGTATCCCTCGCGCGGGGCCCGATCGCTGGAACCGTCAGCCGAGCGGCGTCCGGCCGAGCGGTATCCCTCGCGCGGTTCCCGGTCACCGGATCGGTCATCCCGGCGTACCCCGGACGAGCGGTAGCCCTCCCGCGGCGACCCGCCGGATCGCTCGTCCCTGCGGCCTCCTGACGAACGGTAGCCCTCCCGCGGCTCTTGCCCTCCGGACCGCTCATCGCGGCGTCCTCCGGACGAGCGATAACCTTCCCGCGGGCCCTGCCCGGCCGACCGGTCATCGCTGCGCCCTCCAGATGACCGGTAACCCTCCCGCGGCCCCTGGCTGGCGGACCGGTCATCCCGACGCGCCCCGGGCGAGCGGCCACCATCCCGCGGCCCTTGCCCGGCGAACCGGTCATCCCGGCGCGGCCCGGACGAGCGGTAACCCTCCCGAGCCGAATCGCCAGGCCGGTTGTCTCTGCGGCCTCCAGTCCCACGGTAACCGTCGCGCGGTGCCTGGCCACCGGATCGGTCGTCCCTGCCTCGCGCCGATGGGCGGTAACCCTCTCGCGGCGAGTCGCCCGCAGGCCGGTCATCGCGGCGCCCTGGCCCGCGGTAGCCCCCGCGCTGCACCTGACCGGCCCGGTCCTCGCCGCCTCTCGCCGGCGACCGGTAACCGTCCCGCGAACCCTGACCGTCCGATCGGGCCGTACGGTCGTCGCGGCGCCCACCAGGCGCCCGATAGTCCTCGCCAGTCGGCCGGCGTGACGGGTAGCCACTGTCCGGGGTCCGCGAACTCCCACTACCGGCATCGCCGCGCCGCGGATACTTGGCGTCCGGCGACCGTCCCCCGGGGCCCTCAGTCCGACGGTCACGGCTCGCCCCGCTCTGACCTGGCCGACCGGACACCTCCGGACGGCCACTGCGCGGCGCCCGTGCCCGGCCGCTGTCGTACGTCCCGCGCACCTCTTCCTCGCGGGGCGGCCTGCCCCTGCCGCTCCCGCCAGGACGCGGAGGACGAGACCCGGCAGTGCTATCCGTCCGATCGGCTCGACCTGCGCGCGCAGGCCGGTCTGCGCGGTCGGGCCGGTCTGCGCGCACCGGGCGACCTGCTCGATCAGGCCGGTCTGTTCGGTCGCCCCGGTCTGACCGGCCGTGGCGATCCGACCGGCCAGCGCTTGGACTTGCCTCGTCCTGCCCGCCGCGATCGCTCCAACCGCCCCGGCCGCCAGCCTGATCCGATCGGCGCTGACCTTGCCCCCGCTGAGCCCCGCCGCCCGGCCCGCCGCGCCCCGGCGCGCCGCTCCTGCCGGAGGAGCCACGGGCCGCCGGCGCGCTCCGCGACGCCCGGCCTTCGGAACTGCTGCCGCCCGTGCCGCGCGGACCGCCCGCGGTACGCGGGCCGCCGACGCCACGCGGACCGCCCGCGGTACGCGGACCGCCGGTGCCACGCGGGCCGCCCGTGCCACGCGGACCGCCCGTGCCACGCGGACCGGCCGTGCCACGCGGACCGGCCGCACCGCCCGCGCTCCGCGGGGCGCCGCCTACCTCGGGTTCGGTCCCGCTCCGGCCAGAGCTTCCGCTTCCCGCCCGGCCACCGGTCGGCTCCCCGTCCGGCGCGGGGCCGCCAGCGCTACCTGCCACGTCGAATCTCCACCATTCACACCTGGGGCCCTGGCACGCCGATGGCATGCCAGTCCCTGAACCAACAACTCCGCACGGTCTGCTTATGCCGGCGTCCGCGACAACCCAACTGGTCAGATCCCGTGCGCCTATCCCGCACAGGCCCACCAGACTCGCGTGCGAACACCACAAAAGCGCTGAGGGCCATCACCTTGCGGTAACGGCCCTCAGCGGGAAGATGTCCGGCGGCGTCCTACTCTCCCACGCAGTCACCCACGCAGTACCATCGGCGCTGAAGGGCTTAACTTCCGGGTTCGGAATGGGACCGGGTGTTTCCCCTTCGCTATGGCCACCGAAACACTATTGAGATGTGAGTCCCCGGTGACCGAGCACGAGGCTCAGATTCACCGGGGCCGACCGCACCTCGGGAACTACACAGTGGACGCGAAACAAGATCGTAAAGTAGGAGCCAAGCCACTCGGCCTATTAGTACCGGTCAGCTGCACACGTTGCCGTGCTTCCACCTCCGGCCTATCAACCCAGTCGTCTAGCTGGGGGCCTTACCAGGTTAACCCTGAGGGAGTCCTAATCTTGAGGCGAGCTTCCCGCTTAGATGCTTTCAGCGGTTATCCCTTCCAAACGTAGCCAACCAGCCGTGCTCTTGGCAGAACAACTGGCACACCAGAGGTTTGTCCGTCCCGGTCCTCTCGTACTAGGGACAGCCCCTCTCAAGACTCCTACGCGCGCAGCGGATAGGGACCGAACTGTCTCACGACGTTCTAAACCCAGCTCGCGTACCGCTTTAATGGGCGAACAGCCCAACCCTTGGGACCTGCTCCGGCCCCAGGATGCGACGAGCCGACATCGAGGTGCCAAACCATCCCGTCGATATGGACTCTTGGGGAAGATCAGCCTGTTATCCCCGGGGTACCTTTTAGCCGTTTAGCGACGGCGCTTCCACATGCCACCGCCGGATCACTAGTCCCAGCTTTCGCTCCTGTTCGACATGTCTGTCTCACAGTCAAGCACCCTTGTGCACTTACACTCGACACCTGATTGCCAACCAGGCTGAGGGTACCTTTGGGCGCCTCCGTTACCTTTTAGGAGGCAACCGCCCCAGTTAAACTACCCACCAGACACTGTCCCTGATCCGGATCACGGACCCAGGTTAGACATCCAGAACGACCAGAGTGGTATTTCACCGTTGACTCCACGGAAACTAGCGTCTCCGCTTCACAGTCTCCCACCTATCCTACACAAGACGTCCCAAACGCCAATGTCAAGCTGCAGTGAAGGTCCCGGGGTCTTTCCGTCCTGCTGCGCGTAACGAGCATCTTTACTCGTAGTGCAATTTCGCCGGGTCCGTGGTTGAGACAGTGGGAAAGTCGTTACGCCATTCGTGCAGGTCGGAACTTACCCGACAAGGAATTTCGCTACCTTAGGATGGTTATAGTTACCACCGCCGTTTACTGGCGCTTAAGTTCAAAGCTTCGCAGCCCGAAGGCCACTAACCTCTCCCCTTAACGTTCCAGCACCGGGCAGGCGTCAGTCCGTATACGTCGTCTTGCGACTTTGCACGGACCTGTGTTTTTAGTAAACAGTCGCTTTCCCCTGGTATCTGCGACCGCACCCAGCTCAGGGAGCAAGTCCCTTCACCAGACACGGCTCCCCTTCTCCCAAAGTTACGGGGATAATTTGCCGAGTTCCTTAACCACGGTTCACCCGATCGCCTTAGTATTCTCTACTTGACCACCTGAGTCGGTTTAGGGTACGGGCCACTCAAGTGCTAACCGCGAGGCTTTTCTTGGCAGCATGGGATCACTCACTTCGCCAAAACGGCTCGGCGTCAGATCTCAGGCACATGATGTGCGGATTTGCCTACACATCGCCCTACATCCTTACCCCGGGACGTCCAACACCCGGTAGAGCTACCCTCCTGCGTCACCCCTTCGGCTTGCCTACTACCGGTCTGGGTCGCGCGGTCCGCGGCTCGTCCCGAAGGATCTGCCACTTCATGCGCTTAGCATCGCCAGATTCAGCATGGGCACACTTGTGCGGGTACGGGAATATAAACCCGTTATCCATCGACTACGCCTGTCGGCCTCGCCTTAGGCCCCGACTTACCCTGGGCGGATTAGCCTGCCCCAGGAACCCTTGGTCATTCGGCGGAGGGGTTTCTCACCCCTCTTTCGCTACTCATGCCTGCATTCTCACTCGGGTGGCATCCACGGCTGGATCACTCCGCCGCTTCGCTCGCCACCCGACGCTCCCCTACCCATCCGCGCACCTGGACCCGCAAATGAATGCGGGCCGGGCTATCACGCGAATGTCACAGCTTCGGCGGTGTGCTTGAGCCCCGCTACATTGTCGGCGCAGAATCACTTGACCAGTGAGCTATTACGCACTCTTTCAAGGGTGGCTGCTTCTAAGCCAACCTCCTGGTTGTCTCTGCAACTCCACATCCTTTCCCACTTAGCACACGCTTAGGGGCCTTAGCTGGTGATCTGGGCTGTTTCCCTCTCGACTACGGAGCTTATCCCTCGCAGTCTCACTGCCGCGCTCTAACTTACCGGCATTCGGAGTTTGGCTGACTTCAGTAAGCTTGTAGGCCCCCTAGGCCA
>CAVRFY010000005.1:747500-1882058 GCA_963720595.1 uncultured Actinomycetota bacterium
CCCAGTGTGGCCGGTCGCCCTCTCAGGCCGGCTACCCGTCGTCGCCTTGGTGAGCCGTTACCTCACCAACAAGCTGATAGGCCGCGAGTCCATCCCTAGCCGATGAATCTTTCCACCACAGTCGAGGCCGACTGAGGTCATATCCGGTATTAATCCCGGTTTCCCGGAGCTATCCCAGAGCTAAGGGCAGGTTGCTCACGTGTTACTCACCCGTTCGCCGCTCGAGTACCCCGAAGGGCCTTTCCGCTCGACTTGCATGTGTTAAGCACGCCGCCAGCGTTCGTCCTGAGCCAGGATCAAACTCTCCATTGGATGTCTATCGCAGCCCGCAGCTAACCCCGGAGGGCGCGCGAGCGGACTGCAGACTGAAGAGATGCCTCAACGATCCGGAGAAGACCGAGCCGGTGAGGCGATCTGGCAATTACCGTCTGGGTACCGCACCTCGCGGTGCAGAACCCGTATGACGGGGTATGTGCATGTGCACTGGCTTTTAGCACGCTGTTGAGTTCTCAAGGAGCGGACGCTCACCGTCAGGAGTCTCGCAACTCCCTCGGGGGCAACCCTGCTAACTTACCTGCGAGTTACCTCGCTGTCAAGTTTGTCAGCAGATTCATTCATATTTGTTCGGTTACTCAGTGCTAGTTAACGTAACCCTACAGTAGCCGCCTGGCCGCACGGACCAGGCAACTAGAGGAAGGGGTCTGCTGGTGGCTCCTGCGGGCGGGGCCTCAGGCCGTCCGGTCCGCAGCGAGCCGTAGTGAACACTAGGGAAGCATGGCTACCGTGTCAAATCGGGGCCGCGGCCGAGCATCTGAGCTGTGCGGGTATCCGTTTCTGAGCTTTCTCGAGCGTTTTGTGCCTGACGCGTGTGGCCAGGGAGTCAGCGCAGCCGAGGCCGGCCGTGCCCTGGCCGGCCAGTTCAGCGGCAGGCTGGCCAGGCCAGCGGCCGGCTGGCCAGGCTAGCGGCTGACCGTCACCCCGCCCACCTGCCGCTTGCCCCGCCGCAATACCAGGAACCTGCCGTACAGCAGGTCGTCCTCCTGCGGGACCGCGTCGTTCGCGGTCACCTTCACGTTGTTCAGGTAGGCCCCGCCCTGGTCGATCGCGCGCCGAGCGTCGGACCGGCTGGCCACGATGCCGCAGGCAACCATGAGCTCAGCAACGGTCGCTCCGGCCAGGCCGGCCGTCGCGTGCGGTATCTCCGCTAGCGCCGCCGCAAGCGTCTGCTCGTCCAGCTCGCGCAGGTCTGCCTGGCCGAAGAGAGCACGGCCGGCCGCCGTCGCCCGCGCCGTCTCCGCCGCGCCGTGCACGAGCGTGGTGAGGTCGTCGGCGAGCACGCGCTGCGCCGTCCGCGCCGCTGGCCGCTCGGCGATCTGCCGTTCGAGGTCTTCGATCTCCGCACGACTGCGGAACGTGAACACCCGGAGCAGACTTGGCACTTCGGCGTCAGAGCGGTTCAGCCAGAACTGGTGGAACGCATAGGGGCTCATCAGATCGGGGCTCAGCCAGATCGCGCCGCCCTCGGTCTTGCCGTACTTGGTGCCGTCGGGCTTGGTGATCAGCGGCGTCGCTAGTGCGTGCACGGACTCGCCGGTCACTCGCCTGATCAGGTCAACGCCGGAGACCAGGTTGCCCCATTGGTCGCTGCCGCCGATCTGCAGCGTGCAGCCGTACCTGCGGTACAGCTCGAGGAAGTCGTTGGCCTGGAGGATCTGGTAGCTGAACTCGGTGTAGCTGATCCCGCCGGCCTCCAGCCTGGCCCGCACGGTCTCCCTGGACAGCATCTGGTTCACCGGGAAGTGCTTGCCGACATCGCGCAGGAACGCCAGCGCCGACAACCCCTCGGTCCAGTCCAGGTTGCTGACCATGAGGGCCGACGCAGGACCCGGCTCGAAGTCCAGGAACCTGCCGACCTGATCGCCGATGTGCTTGACCCAGCCCGCTACCACGTCAGGCGGATTCAGCACCCGCTCGGCCGACTTGCCGCTCGGATCCCCGATCAGGCCGGTCGCGCCGCCCACCAGCCCGATCGGCCGGTGCCCGACCTGCTGGAGCCGGCGCATGGTCAGAAGCAACACGAGGTTGCCGACATGCAGGCTCGGCGCCGTCGGATCGAAACCGCCGTACAGGGTCAACTGACCCGCATCCAGCGATCTGCGCAGATCGTCCAGGTCGGTCGAGACCGCGATCAGGCCGCGCCACGCCAGCTCGTCAATGATGTCGCTCACCGCTGCATACTCCCATCTCGCAGCCGCACGGTCATATCGCTTTCGGCCCGGCCGGTGCCAGTTCCATGATGAGACAACCCCAGGCGCCGAGGTCGCGGCCCCGTCACGATGAGTTCCATGAGCGCGGACACCTTTCGACGTCAGCGGTAGAAAAGTGACCGCGTTAACGAGGCAACGGCGGGGCACACCGGCCCGGGGCGGGGCCCCGACGGCAGGGGGTCTGCGCGGCACGTGCGGCCGGTAGACCGACACGGCGGGCTCTCCGACCACCCAGAACCGCCAGTCCACCTCGGCGCCGTAGCGCACGCCGACTCGTGGCCCGCGTCCGATCGACGTCGCGGCGAGCCCGCCAGAGTCAGCCGGAGCCAGCAACCGCAGCGGTCCCGCGGGGTCGCACACATCGGCGCCGTTCTGAGACCGCCCGATGCCCAGCGCCTGGCACAGCCGGGCCGGCCCCTTGCCAGCTCGCGCTCGGCGACAGCCCGCCCGCCCTGCCGCGGCCCGCCCGCCCCCCGCCTCACCGCGGCCAGCCCCGCACCCTCGACCACCCGGCCAGCCCGCAACAGGACCGCGGCCGGCTCCCCGGCGGCCTGGCAGACGAGGTTGACGCAGAAGTGCATGCCGTAGGTGAAGTAGACGTACGCGTGCCCGGGCTCGCCGAACATCACCGCGTTGCGCGGCGTCTTCCCGCGAAACGCGTGCGACGCAGGGTCCGACTCGCCTCGGTACGCCTCCACCTCGATGATCTCGGCCGCCACGAGTCCATCCTCGGTCTGGTGCGCGAGCACGCAGCCCAGCAGCGCGGGCGCGACTGTCAGCACCGGCCGGTCAAAGAACTCCCGCGGGGCAGGGGACGTCGGCCTCATCCCTCGGCGGCCCACGCCGCGTCGGCCGAGACCAGCTGCCGCAGCCCGTCGAGTTGCTCGGCCACCCGCTCCGGCGCGGTCCCGCCGGTCCTGTCCCGGGCCGCGATCGCCCCCGCGACCGAGAGCACCGACCGCACATCGGGCGTCAGGTGCGGCGACACCTTCTGCAGGTCCTCATCGCTCACCTCGCCCAACTCGCAGTCGTTGACCTGGCACCAGACGACCAGGTGCCCGACGGCCTCGTGCGCCTCGCGGAACGGCACGCCCCGCCGGACGAGCAGTTCGGCTACGTCGGTGGCCAGCGCGTGGCCGGCGGCGGCACCGCGGGCGAGCCGTTCGGCGTGAAAGTGCATCGAACTCACGAGGCCGGCCATGGCAGGCAGCACGAGGAGCAGCGTGTCCACCGCGTCGAAGACCGGCTCCTTGTCCTCCTGCAGGTCCCTGTTGTAGGTCAGCGGCAGGCCCTTCAGCGTGGTGAGCAAGCCGGCCAGCCCGCCGACCAGCCGCCCGGCCTTGCCCCTGGCGAGCTCGGCCACGTCGGCGTTCTTCTTCTGCGGCATGATCGACGATCCGGTCGCGTACGCGTCGTCGATCTCGGCCCAGCCGAACTCATGGGTCGTCCAGAGCACGACCTCCTCGCCGAGCCGGGACAGGTGCACCCCCGCCAGCGCCGCCACGAAGCAGAACTCCGCCGCGAAGTCCCTGTCGGCCACGGCGTCCATCGAGTTGGCGGCGGGTGCGTCGAAGCCGAGCTCGGCGGCGACCGCCTCGGGATCGAGCGGCAGCGACGACCCGGCCAGCGCCCCGGATCCGAGCGGGCAGATCGCGGCCCGCTTGTCCCAGTCACGCAGCCGGCCGACGTCCCGCGCCATCGCCTGTACATGCGCGAGCAGCTGGTGGGCCAGCAGCACGGGCTGGGCGTGCTGCATATGGGTCATGCCCGGCGCGGGCGTCTGCGCGGCGAGATGCCGTTGTGCCTGGTCCATCAGCGCGGTCTGCAGCTCGGCCAGCCGGGCGACGACCTGCCTGGCGTGGTCGCGCAGGTACAGCCGCAGGTCGGTCGCGACCTGGTCATTCCTGCTCCGGCCCGCGCGCAGCTTGCCGCCGAGCGAGCCGACTCGTTCGAGCAGCCCGCGTTCCAGCGCGGTGTGCACGTCCTCGTCCGCCGCCGACGGCCGGAACGCGCCCGTGTGGCAATCCCGGCTCAGCTCGTCGATCGCCGCGAGCAGCCTGGCGACCTCGCCGTCGTCGAGCAGCCCGGCCCGGTGCAGCACCCGGGCGTGCGCGCCGGACGCGAGCAGGTCGTAGCGCGCCAGCCGCCAGTCGAACTGGACGCTCATCGACAGCCTGGCGAGGGCCTCGGCAGGCCCGGACTCGAACCGCCCGCCCCACAGCCGTACCGCAGACGTCCCCGGCTCGCCGTTCACAGCCCCTCCCGCAGTCCGTGCCTGCCGTTCACCCACAAGCTATCGGCATAACAGCTCGCCCTGGCGACCGCGGCCACTTCAGGCCGGTCCGGAATCAGCGGGGCGAACGGGCCTCAGCTAGCCGCGCCCCGGCCGCAGCAACGAGGTATGCAGGTCCCGGTTGGTGTTGCGGAGAATACAGCTGATCGTTCGGTGGCCATCGAACCATGCCACGGAGTCAGGGTAGATAAAGCCGACGCGGACCGTCGGAGGCGCGTTCGATTTGTCGATTACGCCGAGCCGCTTGCCGCAGCCATGGTTGGCCTGCATGACCAGATTCTTGCGGCCCGGGTAGTCACTCGCATCCGCCGCCTTGAACTGCGCGAAGACCTGCGCGTTGTGCGCGGTCCGGCACGGCACGGCCTTCACGCCCGCCACCCCGCGCGCGAGCGCGCTGAATGGCTTGCTCTGGAAGCAGTCTCCGGTTCGCAGCGAGAGCGCGTCCAGGTGACCCTTCTTGACGACGCGGCCCGTGGCGGGCGACCGGTCCGCGGCGCCGACCACGGCCTTGGCGATTCCGCCGGCGACGACCAGGGCCATACAGGCCGCCACGATGACCAGGCTGCGCGCCGTCCGGCTGCGGCGCCTGGGCTGGACGGGCGGCCGGATGGCGTGCCCAGGCACGTAACTGCCGGGCCGCTGCGCGCGCCGCTTGCGAGTGGCCCGCCGGGCAGACGTTGAGCGTGCTTGCGAGTCGCGCAAGTAGCCGGGCACGTAGCCGCCGCTGGTGCTGGGCGGGAGCGCTACCCGCGGCGCGTCGCTGCCGATCCACAGCGGCCAGCCGGGCGGCGCGGGCGGCCAGGCCGGGTCGGGCTCCCAGCCGGGAGGCGGCTCGAACCCGTAAGGGATCGGCCAGCCGGGCGCCGGGTTGAACTGGAGTCCCACGCGACCTGCCTCCGCCCCGCGTCGCTCGCGAGCACCATGCCCGGCCCGGAGTTAAACACCGGAGTTAAACATAAGAGTAGGGCGTTCGCGACTGTTAACCCTGGAAGAGCAGCGAGAACAACAATCTGGTGCAGCCCCGCAGCGATGGTTTGATGGGCTTCGGTGGAGTCGCGCCGGAGTCATTTCTGCCCTTTCGCTCCGGCCGGCTCAGCGCGGCGCCGCGCCGTGAGGAGAACCGCGATCGCGCTGGCGCGTATCGGCCGCCCGAATCGCCGATAGATCGCCTCGTGCTCGCGGTCCAGGCCCAGGCGCTGGTCTGGTGAGAGCCGGGCGTAAAACGACATCGTGCGAACGAGCGCACCGAGTTCGTCCGGCGTGTGCTCGATGAGCTTCGGCATGACCGCCACCCGAACCTCGCCGAACAGACGGCCGGCACACTCTCGCTCCAGGTCATAGCTGCCGAGCCAGGACCAGGCGCGAGAGATGTTGCCGCGGCGTCGCTCGATCCCGGCGAGCGTCGCATCCAGATCCCGGTAGGCCGGCCAGCTGGCGGCGATGTCCGGGGCGACCCTTCGAAGGGCCGCGAGTACCGCGTCCTGATCGGGCTTGGTGCGCGCTTCCGCCATCCCGAAGTACTGCAGCAGGGCGAGCGTTCCGCCGGGAACAAGCACGTCAGCGGCCCGCTGCCAGCTGTCATCCGGGTCGACCCAGTGAAACGCGGACGCGGAGAACACGGCCAGGAACCGCTCACGGGGAAGCTGCGCGCTCTCGAACGGAGCGTTCACGAACGCCACCTCTCCGGCGCCTTCGGTGTTCTGCCTGGCCAGCGACATGAGGTTGGTGCCCGGTTCCAGTGCCGTCACCCGCAGTCCCCGGCCGGCCAGGGAACGGGTGAGCTGGCCGCTTCCGCACCCGACCTCCAGCACCAGATCACCGATCCCGATCCCCGCGACCCGGCAGGCCTGATCGATGAGCTCGTCCGGATAGGCCGGACGATGGCGGTCGTACTCGGCCGCGATCTCGTCGAAGACCCTGCCGTAACGGCGCGCGGCAGCATCCGACGGCGGTGTCATTTACCGGCCTCCGTCTCCCCGACGCTACTAACGGTCGGGTTACGCCTGCACCGCCTTGCGGTCGCGTTCGGCGGCGATCTTGCTGGGCAAGCCGAACAACTCGACGAATCCCCTGGCCAGCGACTGGTCGAACACGTCGCCGGTGTCGTAGGTGGCCAGGCCGTAGTCGTAAAGCGCGGCCGGGCTGCGGCGGCCCGTCACGACGGCCTGACCGCCCTGCAGCCGCACCCGAACCTCGCCGGTCACATGCTTCGACGCCTCAGTCATGAACGCCTCGAGCGACTGGCGCAGCGGTGAGAACCATAGCCCGTCATAGACCAGCTCGGTCCACCGCTGGCTCGCCAGCCGCTTGAACCTGGCCAGATCCCGCTCCAGGCATACGCTCTCCAGCTCGGCGTGCGCCGCGAGCAGCGTCATCGCGGCCGGTGCCTCGTAAATCTCCCTGCTCTTGATCCCCACCAGGCGGTCCTCGACCATGTCGATCCGGCCGATGCCGTGCGCTCCGGCCACCGCGTTCAGCTCCGTGATGATCTCCAGCGGCGACAACGGCCGGCCGTCGAGCGCCACCGGCTGGCCGTCGGTGAAGCCGATCGTGATCTCCTCGGCGGGCTTGCCGGCGGCGGGATCGTCGGTGTATCCGTAGACGTCGTCGTGGGGAGCCTCCCAGATGTCCTCCAGGTGGCCGGTCTCGCAGCTGCGGCCCCAGAGGTTCTGGTCGATCGAGTACGGCGACCTGGCCGTCACGTCGATCGGCAGGCCCTTGGCGGCAGCGAACTCGATCGCCTTGTCCCTGGTCATACCGGAGTCACGGACCGGGGCGATCGACTTCATGTCAGGCGCCAGCGCGGCCATGCCGACCTCGAACCTGACCTGGTCGTTGCCCTTGCCCGTGCAGCCGTGCGCCACGACGCTGGCCCCGAACTCGTTGGCCACCCTGGCCAGGTGGGACACGATCAGCGGCCGCGACAACGCGGAAACCAGCGGATAGCGGTCCATGTACAAGGCGCCGGCCCGCAGCGCCGGCATGCAGTAGCCGGCGGCGAACTCGGCCCGGGCGTCGATCACGACGGCCTCGGCCGCACCGCAGGCCAGCGCGCGAGCCCGGATCGTCTCCAAGTCTTCCCCGCCCTGGCCGACGTCCATGGCCAGCGCGATCACCTCGGCACCGCTCTCCTCGGCGATCCAGCCGATCGCCACCGACGTGTCGAGGCCGCCCGAGTAGGCAAGCACGACTCGTTGTGTCACAACTCCTCCTTAGTCCCGCGGCCCGATGCCGCGTCCCCGTGGCCTGTGCCTGGTCGTGTCATGGCCGGCCCGTTCTCGGCTCCGGCTTGCCGCGGCGCTCGGCGAGCCGCAGCAGCAGGTTCGCCAGGTCGTCGCCGCCAGCGGGCTCGCGCGCGACGACGAGCACGGTGTCGTCCCCCGCGATGGTCCCGAGCACGGCGTGCATCGCGGTCCTGTCGATCATCGACGCCATCAGCTGAGCGGCTCCCGGCGGAGTGTGCAGCACCACGAGGTTGCCGCTGGCCTCGGCGGATAGCAGCAAGTCCGCCGCCACCTTCGCCAGGGCCGCCGCCGCGGCCGCCGGCGTGCTCGCGGCGAAGCCGGCCAGGCCGGCGACGGCCGCGGCGGCCTGGCGGAAAACATCGTCCGCGTCATGGACCGCGACATCCGCCGGATCCGGCGGCAGGGCGTACACCAGCGCGCCGCCCGGGCCGCGCAGCCGGACGGCCCCCAGCTCGTCGAGGTCACGGGACAGGGTCGCCTGGGTAACCGTGATGCCGACCGTCGTCAGCCGATCGGCCAGCTCTTCCTGCGACCGCACGGGGTCACCGTGCTGGGCCAGGATGGCAGCGATCTTCGCGTGCCTGGCGGCCTTGGTGGCCGGGCTGATCAACGGCCTGGTCACTAGCTCACCCCCGCCATGGCCTGATCCAGGATGCCGGGCAGCGCGTCGGTGAACGACGCGGCCTGGCCGGCGCTCAGGATCAGCGGCGGCGCGAGCCTGATCGCGTCGGGCTGGACCGCGTTCACCAGGAACCCGGCACCGCGTGCCGCCGCCTCCGCCGCGCCGGCCGCCTGTGCGGTGAGCGCGATCGCCAGCCAGAGCCCGCTGCCGCGCACGCCGGCGACCAGCGGGTGGCCGATGCCGGTGATCCCGGCCGCCAGCGCCGCCCCGACCTCCGTGACGTGCCCGAGCAGCCCGTCGCGCTCAATCACGTCGAGCACGGCTAGCGCCGCCGCGCACGCGACTGGGTTGCCGCCGAAGGTGCTGCCGTGGTCGCCCTTGCCGAGCGCGGTTCCCGCAGCGCCGATGCCGATGCAGGCCCCGATCGGCAGCCCGCCGCCGAGGCCCTTCGCGAGCGTGATCACGTCCGGGACGATCCCCGCCGTCTGGCAGGCGAACCAGGCCCCGGTCCGGCCGATGCCGCTCTGGATCTCATCGAGCACCAGCAGCGCCCCCGCCGCGTCACACGCCGCCCGCGCTCCCTGCAGGTACCCGGGCGGCGCGGGCACGACCCCGCCCTCGCCCAGGCAAGGCTCGAGGAAGACGCCGGCACAGTCCGGCCCTATCGCCGAGGTCAGCGCGTCCAGGTCGCCGTAGGGCACGAAGCGCACCTGAGCGGCGAACGGCGCGAACGGCTCCCTGATCGCGCTCTTGCCGGTCAGGCCGAGCGATCCCATGGTCCGGCCGTGGAACCCGCCCTCGGCGGCGACGAAGACCGGCAGGCCGGGCCCTTGCGCGCGGCGGACCAGCTTGAAGGCCGCCTCGTTGGCCTCGGTGCCCGAGTTGGCGAAGAAGACCCGGCCGTCGTAGCCCAGCAGGCCGAGCAATCGCTCGGCCAGTCGCACCTGGCCCTCGTGCAGGTACAGGTTCGAGATGTGCGCGAGCCTGGCGACCTGTTCGCTCACGGCCGCAACGATCGCCGGGTGCGCGTGCCCGAGCGCGCTGACCGCGATCCCGCCGGTCAGGTCGAGGTAGGAGTTCCCATCGGCGTCCCAGACCACGCAACCCTCGCCGCGCGTCAGCGCGAGCGCCGGCACGCCGTAGTTCGGCATCATGACCGCGGCGTACCGCTCCCTGAGCGCGTCGGTCGCGGTCGTGGTCGCTGGTGCCAGGTCCGAAGTGGTCATGCTGCCCTCTGCTCTCCGTCAGGCACGACCATCGTGCCGATCCCCGAGTCGGTGAATATCTCCAGCAGGACGGCGTGCGGCAGCCGCCCGTCGAGCACGTGTGCTTGCGGCACGCCGCCGCGGACGGCGCTCACGCAGGCCGCCATCTTCGGGATCATGCCGTCGCTCAGCCCGGGCAGCATCGCGGCCAGCGCGCTGACCGTGAGTTCGCTGATCACCTCGGCCGGCCGGCCGTCTGCGCTGCCGGACGCACCGTCCGCCACCGCCGTCCCGCTCGCCGCGATCGGACTCCCTGGCCAGTTCGCGTACAGGCCCGCCACGTCGGTCAGCATCACGAGCTTGGCGGCGCCAAGCGCGACCGCGATCGCAGCCGCGGCGGTGTCCGCGTTGACGTTGAGCACCTCGCCGGTGCCGCTGAGCGCCACGGTCGAGATCACCGGGATCCGGCCGTCGGCGATCAGCGCGCTGACCGCTCCCGGATTGACCGACTCGACCTCGCCGACGTGGCCGATATCGACGATCTCGCCGTCGTCGGTGGTGGCCATGACCCGGCGGGCGGTCAGCAGGTGCGCGTCCTCACCCGACATTCCGACGGCGAACGGGCCGTGCCGGTTGATCAGGCCCACGACGTCCCTGTTCACCTGGCCGGTCAGCACCATCCTGACCACGTCCATCGCCTCGGCCGTGGTGACCCTGAGCCCGGCCCTGAACGTCGAGGTCATGCCCAGCCGGTCCAGGTGCGCGCTGATCTGCGGGCCGCCGCCGTGCACGACGACCGGGCGCAGCCCCGCGTACCGCAGGAAGACGACATCCTCGGCGAAGGCCAGCCGCAGTCCCGCGTCGGCCATCGCGTGACCGCCGTACTTGATCACGACGACCTGGCCATGAAACCGCTCCAGCCACGGCAGCGCCTCGATCAGCGTTGCCGCCTTGGCCAGCGCGCCGGCCTGGGCAACGTCGGCGGCCAGGCTGGCGGCGCTCATGTCGAGTACGCCGAGTTCTCGTGCACGTACGCGGCGGTCAGGTCGGTCGTCAGCACCGTGGCGGTGGCTTGCCCCGCGGACAGGTCGACGGTCACCGTCACGTCCCTCGGCCGCAGGTCCACGCCCGAGCGATCGGCGCCTGGACCGCCGTTCTTGCACACCCAGACTCCGTTCATCGCGACGCTGAGCTGGTCGGGCTCGAAGGCCGCGCTGGTCGTGCCGACCGCGGCAAGCACCCGGCCCCAATTCGGGTCCTGGCCGGTGATCGCGCACTTGAACAGGTTGCACCTGGCGACCGCCCGGCCCACGGCCAGCGCGTCGTCCTCGCTGGCCGCCCCCGTCACCACGATGGCGATGGCCTTCGTCGCGCCCTCGGCGTCGAGCTGGAGCTGACCGGCCAGGTCCGCGCAGGCCGCCGTGAGCAGCGCGGTGAACTCGGCGGGATCGGGCCGCGCACCCGAGGCGCCGCTGGCGAGCAGCAGGACGGTGTCGTTGGTCGACATGCAGCCGTCGGAGTCGAGCCGGTCGAAGGTCGTGCGCACCGAGCCGCGCAGCGCCTTGTCCAGGTCGCTGGCCGGCAGGTCCGCGTCGGTCGTAAGGACGACGAGCATCGTGGCTAGCGCCGGCGCGAGCATCGCGGCACCCTTGGCCATCCCGCCGATCAGGTAGCCGTCACCCTGGACAGAGCAGGTCTTGGCCACGGTGTCGGTCGTCATGATCGCGCTGGCCGCCGCCTGGCCGCCCGCGACCGACGCCGAGGCCGCGGCGGCGTCCACGCCCACCAGCAGCCGGTGCATCGGCAGCCGCTCGCCGATCAGCCCGGTCGAGCAGACCGCGACTTCGCCGGCCGGCGCCGAGAGCAGCCCGGCCAGGTGCGCCGCGGTCTGCTGGGTGTCGGCCAGCCCCTCGGGTCCGGTGCAGGCGTTGGCGCCCCCCGAGTTCAGCGCGACCGCCCGTACCCGGCCGCCCGCGACCACATCGGCGGACCACCGCACCGGCGCGGCCTTGACCCGGTTCGAGGTAAAGACGCCCGCGGCGGCCGGCGACGGCCCGTCGTTGATCACCACCGCAACGTCGGGGTTGCCCGAGGCCTTGATCCCGGCCGCGACCCCCGCGGCACGGAATCCCAGCGGTGCGGTGACGCTCATGGTGCTACTCCAATCGAGGTCAGGCCGGCCGTCTCCGGCAGGCCGAGCATGAGGTTGGCGTTCTGGATCGCCTGGCCCGCGGCGCCCTTGCCCAGGTTGTCGATGGCGGCGACCACCGTGGCCCGGCCGCTCCGGCGGTCGGCCGCGGCCTGGACGTGCGCGCCGTTGGCGCCCGCCACGGCAGCCGTCCCCGGCCACCTGCCCTCCGGCAGGACGGTCACGAAGGGCTCGCCCGCGTAGGCCGCGGCCAGCGCCGCCCGCAGTTCGCCCGTGCCGGTATCCGGCGAGACGAGCCTGGCGGTGCATGTCGCGAGGATGCCGCGCGGCATCGGGGCGAGCATCGGGGTGAACGAGACCCGCGCCGTCTGCCCGGAGATCTCCGTGAGGGCCTGCTCGATCTCCGGCGTGTGCCGGTGCGCGCCACCGGCCTGGTAGGCGGAGACCGAGCCCATCACCTCGCTGCCGAGCAGATCGGCCCGCAGCGACCGGCCCGCGCCCGACGTCCCCGAGGCCGCGACCACGACCACGTCGTCCGCGGCGGTCAGGCCCGCCGCCACCAGGGGGGCCAGGGCGAGGATGGCGGCGGTCGCGTAGCAGCCGGGAGCGGCGACGCGAGTTGCGTTGCGGATAAGTGGTCTGGTCCCCGGCAGCTCGGGCAGGCCGGTGACCCAGCGCCCGTGGTGATCGCCGTCGTAGTGGCGCGCCCAGTCGGCCTGATCGGCCAGCCTGAAGTCGGGTCCCAGGTCGACGATCGCGACGTCGTCGGGCATGTCCGCCGCGGCTGCGGCGGACTGGCCGGCGGGCAGCGCCAGGAACGCTAGGTCGCTGCCCGCCGCCTTGGCCGCACTGTGCGGCTCGAAGGTCAGCCCGGCGAAGGCGCGATCCCCGGCCAGATTGGCGTGGACCTCCCCGACCGCCTTCCCCGCGCTGCTGTCGGCCGTGACGACCGCCAGCTCCAGGTCCGGATGCCCGCTGATCAGGCGGAGCAGTTCGCCCCCCGCGTACCCGCTCGCGCCGACCACCGCGACCCGCATCGTCTTTGACCCTTCGTGACCCCTCGCATTATTATGCAGGATAGTGATTGCATATGCAAATCGTGCTGGCCGGGCGGGAGTGCCAAGCCGGTCCCGATAACCCTGCACGGACGTATTGGCGGCGAACAGGCGGGTTCGGCGTACGGGCCGATACGGGCAGACGGCATGATGTTGTGCGCAGGAAGGAGACGCCATTGCACCCCCGCGGATCGTCAGGCCCGTCCGGCCGGCCGGCGCGCGGAGCAGTCCTGAGGGCTGCCGCGCTCGCCATCCTGGTGACGGCGGCCGCTGCGGGATGCACCAAGTCGCACGCGGCCGGGCCGACGTCTCCGACCCCGGCGGCCAGCTATGTCAGGTCCTGCGGGACCGCGCGGACAGCGGCCAGCGTCCCGGTGAAGGTCGAGGTGGCCAAGGGCAGCATCTCGTGCGGCACCGCGACGGCCGTGGAGCTGGCGTACGCCAAGGCGATCAGGTCGGGCCTGGCTCCCGGCAACGGCGGCGGGGGGCCGGTGAAGGTCATGGGCTGGACGTGCCAGGGCTTCGCGACGCCGATCGTGCTGCAAACCGGCAAGGCGTCAAAGTGCACGCGGGACGCCAGCGAGATTCTCGAGATCCTTCCGCCGCTGCCCTCGCCCGCAGCTTCCTCCTAGCCGCCGGCGGCCGGCGCCGAACCGCGCAGCGTCGCTCCGGTCAGCCGCACCGCCGACGCGACCGCGGCATCCCTGGCCACAGCCACCTCTTCGTCAGTGAGCGTCCGATCCGGCGCCCTGAACCTGAGTGTGTAGGCCAGTGACTTGCGGCCCGCACCGACCTGCTCGCCGGTGTAAACGTCGAACAGCCGTACCTCCTCGAGCAGCGGCTCCGAGCCCGCCGACTCGGCCCCGGCTACCAGCGCCGACTCCACGTCCGCGGCCAGGATCTCGTCGGCCACGACCAGCGCCACATCCTGGCTCGCGACCGGATAGGCGGAGATCACCGGCGTCTGAATCGCGGGCAGGCCCGCCGCGACCTCCTCGATGAGTGACAGGTCGAGCTCCACCGCGCACGTCCGCGGCGCGAGCCGGAACGCGGCAATGACCCTGGGGTGCAGCTCGCCCGCGTAGCCAATGGTGACCGACCCGCCGGCCTGCTCACCGCCAGCGCCGCCGGGCTCGAGCACGAACTCGGCACACCGACCCGGATGCCATGGCTCACGCCGGCCTGGCCTCAGCAGGTAGGGCACGCGGCTGATCCTGAGCACGGCATGCGCAGCCTGCACCGCGTCATGGAAGCTGGCCAGCCGGCCGGCGCCCCACCAGCCCGCGGCTTCCCGCTCGCCGGTCAGCACGATAGCGACCAGCCGCGGCTGGTCGGGCAGCGCCCGCTCGAGTTCGGCGATCTCCGCCTGGGTCGGGCCCCGGTCGACGGCCAGGATCGGCGCGACCCGGCTTGCCGCGGCTGAGTGCCCGTGGCCGCCAGACCCGTTGCCAGACCCGTTGCCGCCGGCCTGGTTGGCCGCGGTCCTGGCGACCAGCCCGATCTCGAACAGTGACAGGTCCGCGAAACCCCGCCCGGTGTTGCGGGTGACGACCCGGAACAGGCCGGGCAGCAGCGTGGTGCGAAGCTGCGGTTCCTCTTCGCTGATCGGGTTGGCCAGCAGCACGGCGGCCCGCCTGCGATCGTCGGCGGGCAGCTGAAGCCGGTCGAAATCGGCCGCCGAGCCGAACGAGCTGCTGATGACCTCGACGTAGCCCGCGCCGGCCAGGGCCCGCCCCACGGCACCCCGCAGCCGCTGGGCCGCCGTCCGGCCCTTGCCCGCGACCGCGCGCGGCATCGCGATGCCGACCGACTCGTAGCCCTCGAGCCTGATTACCTCCTCGGCCAGGTCGTTCGGGTCGGTCAGGTCGGGCCGCCAGGACGGCGGCGTGACGGTGAGCAGCTCGGCGCCGCCCTCGCCGCCACCGCCGCCCCCGCCGCTGGCCTCGACCGTGCAGCCGACCTCGCGCAGCCTGGTGATCACGGTCGGTGTGCCGTAGCTCCGGCCGGCCACCCGGTCGGGATGATCCGCGCGGATCACGATCGTGACCTGCTCGACCGGCGCCGCGGCGAGCGTGTAGCCGGGCACGACCGTGCCGCCGCCAAGGTCGGCGAGCATCGCCGCGGCCTTGGCCGAGGCGCGCAGCGGCAACTCGTGGTCGACGCCGCGCTCGAACCGCGCCGACGCCTGGCTGAACAGCCGGTGCCTGCGGCTCATCCGCGCCACGCCAGCGGCGCTGAAGTGCGCCGCCTCGATCACCAGGTCGGTCGAGGTCTCGCTGACCTCGGTCGCCAGGCCGCCCATCGTCCCGGCCAGCCCGATCGGGCCCGAGTCGTCCGTGATCGCGATGTCGTCGGGGTCAAGCGAGCGCACGACGTGGTCCAGTGTCTCGAGCCGCTCGCCGGCCCTGGCCCGCCTGACCACGATCGGGCCGTCGAGCGCGGCCAGGTCGAAGGCGTGCATCGGCTGGCCGAGTTCGAGCATCAGGTAGTTCGTGACGTCAACAGCCAGCGAGACGCTGCGCATGTCGGCCCGTGCCAGCCTGATCGTCATCGCCAGCGGCGTCGGCCTGGCCGGGTCGATCCCGCGGACCTCGCGCAGCGCGAACCGGTCGCATGCGGTGGGGTCGGCGATACTCGCCTGGTGCACCTCCCCCGGCGTGCCGGGGTCCTCGAACCCGGCGGGCAGCCCGGCATCCGCCGGGTCGGCATACGCCACGCCGAACGCGCTCGCGAGCTCTCTGGCCATGCCCCTGATCGACAGCGCGTGCCCCTTGTCGGGGGTCACGTTCACGTCGAGCACCACGTCACGCAGGCCGGCATAGGACACGAAGTCGGCGCCGAGCGGCGCGTCGGTGGGCAGCACCATGATCCCCGTGTGGTCATCGCCAATGCCGAGTTCGGACGCCGAGCAGATCATGCCGTCGGAGATCCGGCCGTACCGTGTGCTCGAGCCGATCACGAAGCCGCCGGCCAGCACGGCGCCCGGCAGCGCGAGTGGCACCAGGTCGCCGACGGTGAAGTTCACAGCGCCGCAGATGACCTGCCTGGTATCGGGCCCGGTGGTGACCCGGCAGTACCTGATCGGCTTCTTGTGCCCGGTCAGCTCCTCGATCTCCAGGACCCTGGCCACGACGACCGAGCTGATGTCGTGGCCGACCTGCTCGATCGACTCGATCTCCAGGCCGATCGCGGTGAGCCGCCTGGAGACCTCGCTGACATCGACAGGCTCGGGCAGGGCCGCGTACTCGAGCAGCCAGGAAAGCGGGACTAGCATGACGCCTCCGCTCCGAACGCCGTAGAGAACCTGACATCGCCTTCGATCGTGTCCCTGATGTCGGCCAGGCCGTTCCTGATCATCAGGGACCGCTCGATGCCGAGTCCGAACGCGAAGCCGCTGTACCTGTCCGGGTCGATGCCGCACGCGACCAGCACGCGCGGGTTGACCATGCCGCAGCCGGCGATCTCGATCCAGCCCTGTGACTTGCAGACCCGGCACGGCGGCGCGCCCGGCTTGGTCGACTCGCCGCGGCAGACATGGCATTCCATCGACACGTCAGCGGACGGCTCGGTGAACGGGAAGAAGTCGGGCCGCAGCCTGGTCCGCAGGCCCTCGCCGAACATCGCGCCCACGAAGGCCGTGATGGCTCCGCGCAGGTCGGCCATGGTCAGGCCCTCGTCCACGGCCAGTCCCTCGATCTGGTGGAACACCGGGCTGTGGGTGGCGTCGAGCGGGTCGCTGCGGAAGCACTTGCCCGGGCTCACCACGTACAGCGGCAGCGGCCTCGTCAGCATGGCCCTGATCTGAACCGGCGAGGTGTGGGTGCGCAGCACCATCCCCGAGCGGGTGGGGCCACCCGGATCGGCGGCCACGAAGAAGCTGTCCTGCATTTCCCTCGCCGGGTGGTCGGGCGGGAAGTTCAGCGCGTCGAAGTTGTACCACTCAGCCTCGACCTCTGGGCCATCGGCGATCTCGTAGCCCATCCCGATGAACACGTCGGCGAGCCGGTCGGCCAGCGAGATGACGGGGTGCCTGGCCCCGGCCCTGACCCGGTCCCATGGCAGCGTGACGTCGGCGGTCTCCTCCTCGAGTACCCGCCTGTCCCGGTCTGCCTCGAGTTCCGCGCGCCGGGCATCCAGCGCCTCGTCGAGCAGTTTCCTAGCCACGCCAACCCGGCGGCCCGCCTCGGCCTTGGCCTCGGGCGGCAGCGCTTTGATCTCGGCGCTGGCCAGCGTCAGCGGCGCCTGGCGGCCCCGGTGGGCCACCTCAGCCGCCTTCAGGTCATCGAAGGACGCCGCGGCGGCAATCTTGGCGAGCCCTTCCGTCGTCATGCGTTCAACCTCTGCCGGAGCCAGCGCGGCAACGCGGACCGGGTCGTAGCCGTTATTCGGTGCGGACATCGGTGCTGGTCTCCTTGATGTCACGGGAAGTCGGTCACTGGGCACGATCACGAGATTCCGCTAACGGCTCGCGCCCGTTCCTGCCGCAACGGCGGCCAGCCCGCTGGAGCGGGATGGCAGCGCGGCCGCGGGCGGGTCAGGCCGCACGGGATCTCCCGGTGGCCCGCCGGACCGCTCAGATCGGGGTTTCAGCCGTGATCTGGCACGCCGGCGGGCATGGTAAATCGGAATTCCGCGCCGCCGCCTGGCGCCTGTGCGACGGTGATCGAACCGCCGTGGGCCTCGACCAGGCCCTTGACGATGAACAGGCCGAGGCCCGCTCCGCCGCGGCGCTTGGCACGCCAGAACTGACGGAACACCCTCGGTGCGAACTCGGGCGCGATCCCCTGACCATGGTCGCGCACGGACACCGCGACTCCCGGTCCGCCGTGGACCTGCGCCGGCTCAATCACGGTAGTAACCGTACCAGCCCCGTGCCTGACCGCATTCTCGATCAGGTTCGCGAGGATCTGGTCGATCTTGTCGGCATCCAGCCAGGTCTCGGGCAGCCGGTCGGCGACCACGATCTCGAACCGGCTCGCCGATTCTCCGGCCGCCACCCGGCCGGCCACCAGCTTCGCCGCGCGTGCGCCGATGTCGACGAGCTCGCGCTGCATGTGCAGCCGGCCCGCCTCGATGCGCGAGACGTCGAGCAACTCGGTGATCAGGCGGGTCACCCGGTCCGCATCGGCGTTCACGGTCTCGAGCATGCTGCGCTTCTGGTCATCGGTGAACCGCGGCCATTTCGCGAGCAGCGTCGCGGTGAATCCCTTCACGCTGGTCAGCGGAGAACGCAACTCGTGCGCGACCGTGGAAACCAGATCGGCACGCGTCCGCTCGAGCCTGGCGCGCTGCTCCGCGCTGCGCAGGGTGATCGAGAGCCTGCGGACGGCACCCGGGTCGCACGGCCAGCTGGCCCGGGCGCTCTCGCCGCGCGGGGCCCGTACGTAACCAACGGTGACGAGCAGCTCGGTTCCGTCGGCCAGGAAGAGCGATCGCTCTGGGTGCCTGCTCCGGATCGACAGCCCGTCGTACGGCCGCGACTGCCGCCACCAGCAGCGCCCGTCCGCGTCGGTAAGCGGCAGCGCCTCGCGCAGTTCCCTGCCGATCGCCAGCTCCGCGGCGGTCCCGGTCAGCCGCTCTGCGGCGCGGTTGAAGATGATGACCCGTCCGCACTGGTCGGCCACGACGAGGCCGTCAGGCAACTCGTCGGCA
Source organism: uncultured Actinomycetota bacterium (assembly GCA_963720595.1). Taxonomy (GTDB): domain Bacteria; phylum Actinomycetota; class Actinomycetes; order Streptosporangiales; family Streptosporangiaceae; genus Chersky-822. The sequence goes on from CAVRFY010000005.1 coordinate 765,989, forward strand.
CTCATCAGGTCGGCGGGGCGCAGCGGGCTGGCCGGCCTCGGCCGGTACGCAGCGGCTGACCCGTGAGGGTCGCCGGTGCCCGCGGCCACCGCGCTCACTCGCCGGTCCATAGGACTGCCGCTCCTGCCTGCAGCGCTGCCCCGGCATGCATACGCAGCCGTCCGCGGTCCGGGGGTTGACCCGCAGTCGGCAGCTGCCGCGTCATGAACCGGACACCGTGACCCATCCCGCGCCGATCATGACACAACGTGATCAGAGCCTAGCGCGTGCGGGAGACTAAGCGGCACCCCCGTGTTGCGCCCGGGCCGAGGCGTACAGGCAGACGGCGGCCGCGGCGGCCAGGTTCAGGCTCTCGGCCTGGCCGTAGATCGGAACCGCGATGGCCTCGTCGGCGAGCGAGATGAGGTCAGCGGGCAGGCCCCAGGCCTCGTTGCCGAACAGCCAGGCGGTTGGCAGGGCGAGCCGACCGGCCCGGTCGAGGTCGTCGAGCCCGGCCGTCGCGCCCCCGTCGGCCGCGAGTACGGCGAGGCCGGCCTCGCGCAGCGCGGCGACGGCCTCAGTCACCGGGACACCGAGCACGAGCGGCAGGTGGAACAGCGAGCCCGCCGACGACCGCACGCACTTGCTGTTGTAGGGGTCAACCGACGCGTCGGCGAAGATCACGCCGCGCGCACCGGCCGCGTCGGCGGTGCGCAGCACGGTGCCCGCGTTACCGGGATCCCTGACGTTCGCGAGCACGACGACCAGTCGCGGGGCGGCCGCGATCAGGTCCGGCAGCGGCACGTCGATGAACGGGCACACGGCGAGCAGTCCCTGCGGGGTGACCGTCTGCGCGAGTTCGGTCATCACCTCGCCGCTGATCTCGTGCACCGGTGCCCCGGTGCTCGCGACCGCAGCGACCAGGTCCGCGTGCCTGGACCTGGCGGGCCCGGTGACGAAGAGTTCCCTGACCAGGCTGGGCCGGCCGTCCCGGCCCAGCGCCTCCCTGACAGCCTGCGGGCCCTCGGCGAGGAACAGCCGGGAACGCTCCCGTAGCGCCCGCTTCGCCAGGGACCTCGCGGTCCTGACCCGCGGCGACCGAGTGTTCGTCACGATGCCCCCTGCCCTAGCCTGGACATGACGATCGCGAAGGATCACGCCCCGCATGAACGGGTGAATCCTTCGCGATCAACCCTGGCTAGGCGGCCGCCCCGGCCGCGTTGACGTCCTCGGGCAGGGCCTTGCGGGCAACCTCGACCAGCGCGGTGAAGGCCGCGGGGTCGGCGACGGCCAGTTCCGCGAGCATCTTGCGGTCGACATCGACGCCGGCGTTCTTCAGGCCCTGGATGAACCGGTTGTAGGTGATGCCCTCGGCCCGCGCGGCCGCGTTGATGCGCTGGATCCACAGCCTGCGGAACGCGCCCTTGCGATCCTTGCGGTCGCGGTACGCGTAGGTCATGGAGTGCAGCGACTGCTCCTTGGCCTTCCGGTACAGCCTGGACCGCTGGCCGCGGTAGCCGCTCGCCCGCTCGAGGACTACCCTGCGCTTCTTGTGGGCATTGACCGCCCGCTTTACGCGTGCCATCTGTTCGACTCCCTTATGTCGGACCGGGTCACTTGCCCAGCAGCTTCTTCATGTTCTTGCCGTCAGCAGGCGCGAGCGTGACGTAGTTCGCCAGTCGGCGGGTCTTGGTGCTCGGCTTGTGCTCAAGGTAGTGGGCACGATTCGCGCGGCGGCGCGTGATCTTGCCGGTGCCGGTAATGCGGAACCGCTTCTTGGCACCGCTGTGCGTCTTCATCTTCGGCATCTCGCCGCATCCCTCGTTCCTGGCGTGCCGGAGCACGCGTCCTATGTCCGCCCGCCGACCACGATTGTCAGGCGGGCACATCTTCTTTCCCTGCCGAGCGGTTCCGTCAGCCTCCGGCCTGGCCGTCCGGCGCGCCCTGCTCGGCAGGCCTCGCGCGCGGAACCTGGCCTGACTCGTCCGGCTTGGCGGCCGGCGGCCGCGGCGCGGTCGGCCTGGGCGCGGGTGGCCGGCCCCGGCTTCGGCGCGGCTGGCCTCGGCCCGCTCGCCGAGGGCCCCGGCTTAGGCGGGCTCGGCCTCGGCGTTCCGGCGGCGGGACCTGGCCTCGGCCCCGTGCTGGATGACCCGCTGCCGGATGACCCGGCTCCGGACGATGCCGTGCTGGATGACCCGGTGCTGGATGACCCGGTGCTGTCGGCTGGCCCAGCATTGGCTGGCGGGCCGGCCTGGCCGCGCCTGACGAGCCGGGACCTGGCCTGGGCGCCGCTGCGCGCGGAGTGGGACCTGGCCGCGGCGGGCCCGGTCTGGGCGATGACTGGCCAGACCCGGCCGGCTGAGACCCGGCCGGCTGAGACCCGGCAGGCTGGACGCGGCCGGCCGAGACGCGGCCGGCTGAGACCTGGCAGGAGCCGAGTTCCCGGACGCCGTGCTCCTGGCCGGTGAACTCGCGGCCGGCGCGTTCGCCGCCGGTGCGCTCGTGCTGGGCGACGCAGTGCCTTGCGTGCCTGCCGCGCCGTTGCTGGCCGTGCCGCTGCTGGCCGTGCCGCTGCTAGCTGTGCCGCTGCTAGCTGTGCCGCTGCTAGCTGTGCCGCTGCTGGCCGTGCCGCTGCTGGCCGTGCCGTTGCCTGCAGTGCTCGCGCTGGGCGAGCCGACGGCTTGCGGGCGGCTTGCCGCCCTGGCGGGCGCAGCCGTCCGCGCCGTCGCCGTGACGGCGGCGGCGGCTTCCTGGCTAGCTGCCGAAACAGGTGCCGCGGCCCTGGCGCTGGCCCGGTCAGGGCCCCTGACGACCTTGGCGTCGGCCTTCTTGCGAAGCGGGCCGATCACCATGATCATGTTCCGGCCGTCCTGCTTCGGCTGCGACTCGACGAAGCCAAGCTCCTCGACGTCGCCGGCCAGTCGCTGCAGCAGCTTGTAGCCGAGCTCCGGCCTCGACTGCTCGCGACCGCGGAACATGATCGTCACCTTCACCTTGTCGCCCTGCCGGAGGAACCGCTCGACATGGCCCTTCTTGGTGCCGTAGTCGTGCGGGTCGATCTTCGGCCGGATCTTGATCTCCTTGATGACCGTCTGCGCCTGGTTCTTGCGCGATTCCCGGGCCTTGAGGGCCGACTCGTACTTGAACTTGCCGAAGTCCATGAGCTTGCAGACCGGCGGCCGCGCGGTCGGCGCGACCTCGACAAGGTCGAGGTCGGCCTCCTGGGCAAGCCGTAGCGCGTCGGTGATCGAGACGATTCCGACCTGCTCGCCTGACGGCCCTACGAGGCGAACTTCAGGTACCCGGATACGGTCATTGATACGAGGTTCAGTGCTGATGTGACCTCCAGTGTCACCTTTTCCCTGTTCCGGGGCTGTCCCGAGGCAGGTAAATCGCTGCTCGCCGTGAAAGCAGAAAAGCCCCGCACGGCTCACATGCGGGGCCACCACGGACATGGCAGACATCGCACAGGCTCCGCGCCTGCGCAGCATCGCCACGCACGCACCCGAGCTCGGCTTGCCATCGGCGCGCCAGCCCGGTGCATCCGGCCATCGCCAGCCAGCCTCATCGGCTTGCCAGTCTGCTACCCGCCAGCGGGGCCGCGCCCGAAGGTGCCGCTGCGCTGGCAAGGTGGGAGGTGGCCGAGGTGGTCCTCCGCTTGCCGCCCGGCGCGCTACGCCGGGCATTAAGTTCTCCCAGTAAGAGTAGCGCATCTTGCCGGTCGCGCTGCAGTCGCGGCGCTCGGCGCCCTCCGAGCCCGTCTGCCGGCCGCGCCGCGCCAACCCGGGATGCCGCGCCGACAGTTTCCGGCCGCTATTCCCCGGCGGCCAGACAGCCGCCCGCCGGCTGGCCGGCCAGCGCCGGCTCGCCGGCCAACGCCGCGGCGACTGCGACGCCGAGCGCGCACGCGACCGGCGGCGGGAAGGCGTTGCCGACCTGGCGGTAGGCGGCAGTCTTCCGGCCGGCGAACTCCCAACAATCGGGGAAGCCCTGCAGCCTGGCAACCATCCGGGTGGTGAGCCGCGGCGCGGCTGCGACCGGGAACGATCCGTCAGGTGCGGCATCGGCGATGCCCAGCCCGTCCACGCCGAGCCGCCGCCAGGCCGCACGCGCCCTGGTCGGCCCGAGATCGGGACCACCGTGCTTCCTGCTCCCGCCGACGATCGTTGGCGCGATTGCGGCGGCACGGCTCGCCCACGACGGCGCGCCAGGCCAGCCCTCCGCCGCCATCAGGTCGGCTAGGCATTGACCCACCGTCGGCGGCGCCGCCGACGGCGCCGGCCAGCGGAAAGCCGCAGCCCACGGCCGCCTGATCCCGACGAGCACGAGTCGCGGCCGCAGTTGCGGCACGCCGTGCTCGCTGGCCTGCACCAGGCGCCACCAGGTCTGGTAGCCGAGTTCGGAGAGCCGGGCGACGACTTGTTCGCGGTAGCCGTCAAACCGGCTGGCGGCCAGGCCGCGCACGTTCTCGAGCAGGACGGCCCGGGGGCCGATCTCGGCGGCCAGCCTGAGCGCCTCGGGAAACAGGTCGCGCTCGTCGGCTGCGCCCAGCTGCCGCCCGGCTACCGAGAACGGCGGGCAGGGAACGCCCCCGGCGAGCAGGTCGACGCCGCGAAACTCGGTCCCGTCTACCTCGGCCACGTCCGCCTCGATGATCTTCCAGCGGGAGCCCCGGTTCCGCCTGAGGGTCTCGCAGGCATCGGCATCGATCTCGACGGCGGCCGCGTGCGCGAAGCCGGCCTGCTCCAGCCCGAGCGCCTGCCCGCCAGCGCCGGCACAGATCTCCACGCAGGACGGTTCGCCTCCGCGGCGCTCCGGCGGTCTGATCACGCTTGATTGTTCCGCCCGATCAGGTCTCGGCGCGAACGCCACGCCGCGATCAGGCCCGCGGCCCGGGCGGAACCACCGGCCAGCTCGCAGCGCCGGACCGGTTGCTCAATTCCGCCATGCCCGCCTGCCGCATCTCGCCGACCGGCGCGGGCCGCCCGGTCATCAGCTCGACCTGGAGCGCTGCTTGATACAGCAGCAGATCGAAACCGCCGACCACGACCGCACCCGCCTTGCCGGCCGCAGCGGCGAGCGGCGTCGGCCACGGGTGATAGGCCACGTCGAAGACCACGGCCGGCGCGGGCAGTAGCCGGGAGAAAATTTGGGCGGAAAAATCGGCGGCGCTGGCGGGCAGCGTAGAGATCACCAGGCGGGCGCCTGCCAGCGCGAAGGCGTCGAACGGCCGGAGCGAGACGGTCATGCCGAGCCGGCGCGGCTGCGACCAGGTCCGCCGCCCTGGCAGGCTCGCGCACCGCGGCGGTGACCGACCGCTCGCCAAGGTCGCGCAGCGCCGCCAACGCCGCGCAGGCAGTCGCGCCGCCGCCGAAGATCACCGCGGGTCCGGCCGGGCGACTGCCGTCGATGCCATGCTCGGCAAGCGCCCGGACCATGCCAGGGACATCTGTGTTGTAGCCGAGGCGCTGCGCGGCGGCGAACACGATCGTGTTGGCACCGCCGACCAATGTGACGAGCGGCTCGGTCCGGTCGAGCAGCGGGAGCACGGCCTGTTTCAGCGGCATCGTCAGCGACAGCCCGGCCCAGTCGGGCCCGCACCGGTCGAGCAGCGCAGGCAGGCCTGCCCCGTCGCACTCGATCGCCTCGTAGCGCCACCAGGTCAGCCCTAGCGCCGCGTAGGCGGCTCCGTGCAGCACCGGGGAGAGCGAATGACCGACCGGCGACCCGAGCACCGCTGCCCGCACCCTCCGACGGTCCTGGCCACTCAGTTCTGGAACTGCTGCTGCCATTGCTGCAGCTTCGTGAGACTGTTGGTGAAGTAGGTCTTGTACGGCGGGTGCTTGGGCCTGGTGTCGGTAATGAAGTAGAGCCAGTCCCCCGACGCCGGATGCAGGGCCGCCTTGATGGCGTCAATGCCAGGGTTGCCGATCGGACCCGGCGGCAAGCCCTTGTGCAGGTACGTGTTATACGGCGACGGGTACTTCTCGTCCTGCTGCGTGATCGCCGTGCCGTGCGTGCCCTTCGCGTAGAAGACCGTGCTGTCGAACTGCAACGCCATGTTCGCCTTCAGCCTGTTCCAGGCCACCCGCGCGATGCCGCCGAAGTCCTGCAGGCGGCCGCCTTCGGCCTGAACCATGCTGGCGACGATGAGCACGTGCCACGGCGTGGTGAAGACCTTCGATGCCTCGGTGGCCAGGCTGATGCCGGCCACCTTCGTGTTGAACTCCGCCACCATCGCCTGCAGGATCTGCAGCGGCGTCTCCTTCGGCGTCAGTGTGTAGGTGTCGGGGAACAGGAATCCCTCCGCCGTCGGCCCGGCCCAGTTCGGCAGCCCGAGCGTCGCCGGAGGATGCTTGATGATCTGCATGAAGGCACTTGCCGAGCGGCCGGTCTGGGCGGCGAACTGGTCAGCGATCGTTTGGGCCCGGGAGCCTTCGATGATCGTGACCTGATCCTTTACCCGCGTCTTGGGATCGAGCAGCCAATGCACGGCCAGGGCCGCGTTCATGTGGAGATGCAGCTTGTAAAGCCCGGGCTGGAGCGCGTTGCCATTTGCTGCGGCGGCGGCCGAGTCGAAGGGCCGGACCGCCATGATCACGCCCTTCCTAACCAGCAAGGGCCCGAGCCCGACCAGCGACGCGCCCTGCGGCACCGTCACCTCGACCACGCCGTGGCCCGCACCGCTGTAGTCGCCGTACCGGTTGCTGATCACGCCGTTGACATACTTGTAGCCGACGAAGGTCGCGGCGCCGAGTACGAAAACAACGGCCAGGATCGCGAGCGTGGAAGCGGCCTTTCCGCGGAACCGGCGGCGCTTGCGGCCACGGTTCTTGCTGCGGCCGCCCCTGCGGCCGCCAGGGGGATCGTCACCGCCGCCGCGGCCGAACCGGCGAGAGAGCAGCCCGCCCCCCTCGTCGTCCGGCCAGTAGTTATCGGCCGGATCGTGATGCCATTCCGCATAGCCGTCCGGCCCTCCCGAAGGGGGCCCAGCCAATCCTGCATCCTCCCGATTTCGGTCCGCTCGCGTTTTAAGAGGCGGTGGTCCTGCTGTCCACCGAATACTGCCCGTATCGTGGATGTCCGAATCCAGCGAGGCTGAATCGTCGTCCATGTCGTCACGGCTGGAGGGGACGGACTCGAGATGACGGGAGCCGGTCGAGTAGCCCTGTTCGAATGACCCGGTATCGGGGCGGCCAAAGGATCCGCTATCCGGGCGCGCGAAAGACCCGCTATCCGGACGAGCGAAAGACCCGCTATCCGGACGAGCGAAAGACCCGCTATCCGGACGAGCGAAGGAGCCGCTATCCGGACGAGCGAAGGAGCCGCTATCCGGACGCGCGAAAGACTCGCTGTCGGCACGGGGGAATGATCCGGTGCCCGGATCGCCGAGCGCTCCTGATCCGTAGGAGGCCGCGTCCGGCCGGAACGCCCATCCGCTGCGCGAATCGCCATCGGCTCGGCCAGGGCTGCCTTCGGCCGCATCGAACGATCCCGTGCCAGCCAGGCCGAGCGGGTCCGAGCCCAGGTAGTCGGGCCCTGCGCCGTTCAACGACCCCGTGTCGAGGTAGCCGTCGGGCTCGTAACGGCCCGCCGACGACAGATCCGGCCGCGAATACTGGCCGGACGGCAGGTAGCCCGGTGCCGAGCTAGGCTCGCCCGGCCCTGGCTCCTCGCGCCGGCGTGCGCTGCTCGCCCAGGAGCCGCCGAGCGGATCGTACGGATCGATGGCGTAGCCAGGCTCCTGCCTGTAGGAGCCGGTCGCGTACGGGCTGCCGCCCGACTCGGTGCCGTAGGCCGCATCGCCGTACGGGTCTGTGCTGTCATGGCCGGGCGCGCTGGCCGCTGATCCGCCGGAATGACGCCCTCGCTCCGCCTCGCGGGCGCCGTAGTCCCGGTGATCGTCGTAACCGGCCCGGTCGCGGTATCCGCTTGGCTCGCCGTAGCCACCCGGATCGCCATAGCCCGATGGATCGCCATAGCCGTTCTGGCTGCCGTAGCCGCCGTCCTGGCCGCCGTAGCCGCGCTGGCCCGCCGGGTCGCCGTAACCCGGTTGGTCACCGTAGTCCGCTGGGTCGCCATAACCCGGCCGGTTACCGTAGCCGGAAGACTCGCCGTACGCGCCATCGCGGTAATGGTCAGGCTCGCCGTAGCCTGACGGCCGTTCTAGCTCGCCACGCCGCGCGAAACCATCGGCCTCATAGCCCGGCTGCCCGTGCCCGCCGGATCCCCGGTACTCGTCGCGTCCGTGGTAGCCGGGCAACTGGTCAAGGTCATCCTCGTCGAGGTAATCGCCATGATCCGCCCGACGCTGGCCGCCAGGCGGCCAGTACCCGGCATCGCCGGGCATCAGCGACCGCCCCGGATCGGGTCGACAACTTCGCCCGGCGGCCGAGCCGCCCCGCGCTCGGAGTCGAGGGCTCCCTGGAGCAGCAGTGCCGCGGCGGCTTGATCAATCACGGTACGGCGCTCCTTGGAGTCGCGTCCGCCCTCGCGAAGCGCGGCATGGGCGATGACTGTGGTGAAACGCTCGTCGACGAGCCGGACGGGCACCGGCGCGATCACGCTTGCGAGCGCTTTGGCAAAGTCTCGTACCTGGTCAACGGCCTGTCCAGCCGTTCCGGAAAGGCTGGTGGGAAGTCCGACGACAACTTCGATCGCCTGCCGGTCGGCCGCCAGCCGCGCAAGCTCGGTCAAATCGCCCTTGCCACGCCGGACCGTTGTGAGCGGACTGGCCAGCAACCCGCTGGGATCGCAGCTGGCAACCCCGATCCGAACCGAGCCGACGTCCACGGCGAGCCTGACGCCCGGCCTCACGAGATTGAGCTCCCGGCGCCTGGTCTCAGAACTGACAAGACTCGGCGGCGACACGGTCTCACGTTACGCTACCCGCCGGACTTATGCTGTCAATAACACCCCGAACCGCACTAAACGCCTCGGTCACCGCCTGACCCGCCTGCGCTCCCAACGCCGCGCCGCCACCCTGCGCGATGTCGTCTCTGCCGCCGCCCCGCCCGCCGAGAACGGCCGTGGCGGTGCCGATCAGAGCACCGGCGAGAAGGCCGCGGGCCTGCGCCGCATCGTTGACGGCGACTACGACAGCGGGCCGGTCAGCGGGAACTCCGGCGGTCACCACGACGCCAGGCCGGCCGGCCGGGATCTGGCCGCGGATGTCGAGCGCGAGCTTGCGGATGCCATCGGCGGGCGTCCCGTCCGGCAGCTGGTGCGTCACGTACGCGACGCCGTTCACGTCATCCGCGCGCGCGACAAGGCCGGCCGCGACGTCTGACAGCTGCGCGGACTGCATCCGCTGCAGGTCTCGCTCCGCGTCGCGCAGCCGGCGTAACGATCCCGGCGATCCGCTCGGGCAGGTCGGCCCGCGGCGTCTTCAGCTGCTCGGTGAGCTGGCTCACGAGCAGGCTCTCCCTGGCCAGGAATCTGAACGCGTCGATGCCGACCAGGGCTTCGACGCGCCGGACGCCTGAGCCGATCGAGGACTCGCCCAGGATCTTGACTAGCCCGAGCTGGCCCGACCTCGCCACGTGGGTGCCGCCGCAGAGCTCACGCGAGTAGTCGCCCACCTCGACGACCCGCACCTGCTCGCCGTACTTCTCGCCGAACAGCGCGAGCGCCCCCATCGCGCGCGCCTCCTCGATCGAGGTGTGGAACGCGTGCACGTCAAGGTCGTTGATCAGGACCTCGTTGACCTCGTGCTCCGCATCCGCGAGCACCGCGGCTGGCACCGCGCCGATCGCAGTGAAGTCGAACCTGAACCGGCCTGGTGAGTTCTCCGAACCTGCCTGCGCCGCGGATTCGCCCAGGGCCCCGCGAAATGCCCGGTGCACCAGGTGGGTGGCCGTGTGCGAGCGGGAGATCGCGCGCCGCCGCTCGATGTCGATCTCGGTGTGCACCATGTCGCCGACCGCGAGCTCTCCCGCGGTGACCCGGCACCGGTGCACGATCAGGCCCGGAACCGGTGCCTGCACGTCGAGCACATCGACCACCGCGCCGTCATTCGCGCCGCTGCCCGCCGACCGCATCAGGCCGGTGTCGGCCAACTGGCCGCCGCCCTCCGCGTAGCACGGCGTCCGGTCGAGCACGACGTCCACCTCGGTACCCGCTCCAGCCGCGGGCACCGAGACGCCCCCTGCCAGCAGGCCGATGACCGTTCCCTCGGAGCTGACCTCGTCGTAGCCGGTGAAGATCACCTTGCCAGATCGCTCGAGGAACCGCGCGAAGGCCGAGATGTCGGCGTTGCCGGTCTTCTTGGCCGCCGCATCCTGCTTGGCCCGCTGCCGCTGCTCGGTCATCAGGCGGCGGAACTCCGGCTCATCGACGCTCAGCCCCTGCTCGGACGCCATCTCCAGGGTCAGGTCGATCGGGAAGCCGTACGTGTCGTGCAGCTGGAACGCCTGCGCCCCGGCCAGCGTGCGCTCGCCGCGGCGGGTGACCTCCTCGACGGCCGCGTCGAAGATCGCCGTTCCGGTCCGCAGGGTGCCGAGGAACGCGCTCTCCTCGGCGTCGAGCACGGTGTGAATGTTAGGCGCGTCCCTAGTCAGGTCCGGGTACTGGTCGCCGAGCGCTCCGATCGCCACCGAGGCGAGCTCGTGCAGGTAGCGTTCGCCGAGGCCGCCGCGGCCCCCCTCGCCACCGCGCTGGGATCCGGCCAGCAGCCGCAGGTTCCGCACGCTGCGCCTGACGATCCGGCGGAGCACGTAGCCGCGGCCCTCGTTGGACGGGATGACGCCATCGGCGACGAGCATCACCGCCGCCCTGACATGGTCGGCAACCACTCGCAGCGCCACGTCGCCGGCGTGGTCGCGGCCGTACTTCTGCTCGGTGAGCTCGGCGGCGCACTCGAGCACCTTCCACATGGTGTCGACCTCGTAGATGTTGTCGACGCCCTGCAGCAGCGCCGCCATCCGCTCTAGGCCCATGCCGGTGTCAATGTTGCGCGACGGCAGCTCGCCCTGAGTATCGAAGTCGATCTTGCTCCGCACGGCGCTGAGCTGGTACTGCATGAACACCAGGTTCCAGACCTCGAGGTAACGGTCCTCGTCGGCCTCCGGGCCGCCCTCGCGACCGTACTCAGGACCGCGGTCGTAATAGATCTCCGAGCACGGGCCGCCTGGTCCCGGCACGCCCATGTGCCAGTAATTGTCGGCCAGCCCGCGGCGCTGGATCCGGTCGGCCGGCACCCCGACCGCGTCGTGCCAGATCGAGTAGGCCTCGTCATCGCCGGTGTAGACCGTCGCCCACAGCCTGCTCTCGGCGAAGCCGAAGCCGCCGTCTGACTCCGGCCTGGTCAGCAGCTCCCACGCGAGCGGGATGGCCTGCTCCTTGAAGTAGTCGCCGAAGGAGAAGTTGCCGAGCATCTGGAAGAACGTGGCGTGCCTGGTGGTCTTGCCGACCTCCTCGATGTCCGGCGTCCGCACGCATTTCTGGGCACTGACGGCGCGCGGAAATGGGGCCACCCGCTGGCCGAGGAAGTATGGCTTGAACGGGACCATCCCGGCGTTGACGAGCAGCAGCGTCGGGTCTTCCGCGACCAGGCTGGCGGACGGGACGACGGTGTGCCCGCGCTGCGAGAAGTAGTCAAGGAAACGGCGGGCGATCTCTGCCGACTCCATCAACGGCCATCCTTAGGGTTGTCCTGCTAACTCGCGCCCGCGCCGCGCGGGCTCGCTGACCTACGAGGGTGCTGACCTACGAGGGTATTGCCTCAGGCAGCGAATGCCGATTCATATGTCGCGGTGCCGGTCCAGGTACTCCGCCATGCCGGCCCGGACATCACGGACGAATTCCGCCGTTCGGGCGCTGGACGGGCCGCCGCGGGCCGCGGGCCCGGCCTGCCCCGCACCCGATGCCCGGCGCGCGAGCGGTGCCAGCACGCCAGGCGCGGGAAGCAACGCCTTCGCTGCCCTGCTGGCCCGCCGGTAACCGGTGATGCCGAGCACGGCGCCGATGGTCAGCCAGATCAGCCGGCGGATCATCGCTGCGCCCGATCCCTGGCGGCCCTGACCCGCTCGGTCCGCTCCCGCCACGTCTCCCGCTGGGCCGTCACCCGCTGGGGCGTCACCCCCTGGGGCGTCACCCGCTGGGCCGGCTCTCGCTGCAGGCGGCCCAACGCCAGCCGATCAGCTCCAGCGTGTGCCGATCCGGCGCGCTCGGGCAAGGCCGGCAGCCTGGCTGGGCCGACCCTGGCGATGTCGGTCCTGGCGACGTCAGTCCGGGCGATGCCCGCGTTGGCGAGGCCGGCTTTGGCCGCCTCACCGCGCGGTCCGGGCGCGGCGAGGCGGCCGGACCGGCGGATCGCCAGCGCGTGCCTGATGCCGTGACCGGCCGCTGCGAGCCGCAGCACCGGGGCCCCGAGGCCGACCGCGATCAGCCTGGCCGTCCCGGCGACGGCCGACACCTGCTCGGAAAGCTCGGACATGCTCGCGTTCACCTGGTCCACGCCATCGGCGAGAGCGCCGGTCCTGGCCAGCTGCTCGTCGGCCCGCTCGACCGTAGCCCGGGTGCGGGCCAGCAGGTCGTCGGCTCCCGTCTGGTAGCTGGTCACGAGCGAGGTAGCCGCCCCGATCAGCCTGGCCAGCCTGGCCATCACGAACACGGCCGCGCATACACCGACCGCGAAGAACGCGGCCGCGATCAGCGCCGCTAGCTGCCCGGCGTCCATCGGTCCGCGCTCCCTCCTGGCTCGGCTAGCCTGGCTCGGCTGGCTCCACTGGGCCGACCCTATCGCTTGCCGTCGCGGCCGCTTTGCTGGCCGTCAGGATTTCAACTATCGCCCTCGCTAGGCCCGGCCGACCCCTGATCGTCGTCCGAGCCGCCGAGCACCGCCCTGATCCGTTCGACCCGGTCGGCGAACCTGGCCTCGGCGCCGTGCCTGGTCGGCTCGTAGTACCGGCGGCCGGCCGCGGCCTCCGGCAGGTACGCCTGCTCGACGATGCCCTCACCGAAGTCGTGCGGATACAGGTAGCCCTTGCCGTGGCCGAGCCTGGCCGCGCCGCGGTAGCTGGTGTCGCGCAGGTGGGCGGGCACCGGCCCCGACCGGCCCGACCGCACGTCATCGCCCGCCGCCCCGATCGCCCGGTACACCGCGTTCGACTTCGGCGCCAGGGACAGGTGGATGACCGCCTGGGCGAGGTTGAGCCTGACCTCGGGCAGCCCCACGAACTCGACCGCCTGGGCCGCGGCGACGGCCACGGACAGCGCCGACGGATCGGCCATCCCCACGTCCTCGCTCGCGTGCACGATCAGCCGCCTGGCGATGAACCTGGGGTCCTCCCCCGCCTCGATCATCAGGGCCAGGTAGTGCAGCGCCGCGTCGACGTCACTGCCCCTGATGCTCTTGATGAACGCGCTGATCACGTCGTAGTGCTGGTCGCCAGCCCGGTCGTAGCGGACCGCCACCCGGTCTACGGCGCGTTCGAGTACCGCCAGGCCGATCACGCCGCCTGGCGGCAGCCCGAGCGCCGCGGCCTCCAGGTAGGTGAGCGCCCGCCTGGCGTCGCCGCCCGCCATCCGCAGCAGTTCCTCTGCGGCGTCACCGGCCAGCGTCACCGCGCCGCCGAGCCCGCGTTCGTCGGTCACCGCCTGTTCGATCAGCGCGCGCAGGTCCTCGTCGGGCAGCGGGCGCAGGGTCAGCAGCAGCGACCGCGACAGCAACGGCCCGACGACCGAGAACGACGGATTCTCGGTGGTCGCACCCACGAACGACACCCACCGGTTTTCGACGGCAGGCAGCAGGGCGTCCTGTTGCGCCTTATTGAACCTGTGCACTTCGTCGATGAACAGCAGGGTCTGCGCCCCGGTTAGCCCAAGCTCGGCCCGCGCGGACTCGATCGCCGCGCGGACCTGGCTGACCCCGGCCGATACCGCGGAGAGTTCGACGAACCGGCGGCTGGTCACCTGGCTGAGTACGTAGGCAAGCGTGGTCTTTCCGGTACCGGGCGGCCCCCAGAGCAGCACCGACATGGGCGCCGCGTGATCGACCAGTTTGCGCAGCGGCGAGCCAGGGGCGGTCAGGTGCGGCTGGCCGCGCACCTCGTCCAGGTTTCGCGGCCGCATCCGCACCGCCAGCGGAGCGACCGCCTTGGCCGCCTCCTCGCCGGCGGCGTCGAACAGGCTCGCCCCCTGCTGCGTCCTGGAATCCCGTGCGGCCACGGCTTGACCCTACTCCGGGCCACTCCCGCTCAGCTCGAGTCAGATGCCGCCCTGGCCGGCCTGGCGGCCGCGGCGGTTAGGACGTCCACGCCCGCTTCCTTGCGCTGCGCCACCGTGATGGGGGTCGGCGCTCCGGTCAGCGGGTCGTTGCCGGAGGCCGCCTTCGGGAAGGCCATCACGTCCCTGATCGACTCGCGCCCGGTAAGCAGCATCAGCATGCGGTCCCAGCCGAACGCGATGCCACCATGCGGCGGCGGGCCGTACCGCAGTGCGTCGAGCAGGAAGCCGAACTGCGACCGCGCCTCGTCCCTCGACAGCCCGATGACATCGAAGACCTGCTGCTGCATGGCGGGCCGGTGAATCCTGATCGACCCGCCGCCGATCTCCGTCCCGTTGCAGACGATGTCGTAGGCGTCCGCGAGCGCGCCGGCGGCTCGGCGGCGAACTTGTCCGCCCACTCGGGCAGCGGCGAGGTGAACGGGTGGTGCACCGCGGTCCAGCCGCCCGCGCCGTCATCTTCGAACATCGGAGCGTCGACCACCCAGGTGAAGGCCCATGCCGCCGGATCGATCAGCCCGCACCGCTCGGCGATCTCCAGCCGGGCCGCGCCGAGCAGCGTCCGCGCCGCGGCCGGCCCGCCCGCTGCGAAGAACACGCAGTCACCGGGCCCGGCGCCGGTCACGGCCGCGAGTCCTGATCGTTCCTCCTCCGACAGGTGCCTGGCCACCGGGCCCGCGTCGGTCACCGAGCCGTCGGCGCCGGTCAGCACGTAGGCCAGCCCCCTGGCGCCGCGCGACTTGGCCCAGTCCTGCCAGCCGTCCAGCTCCTTGCGGCTCTGGCTCGCCCCGCCCGGCATTACGACCGCCCCGACATGCTGCGCCTGGAAGACCCGGAACCCGCTGCCCGCGAAGTAGCTGGTCAGGTCGGTCAGCTCGCAGCCGAACCGCAAATCGGGCTTGTCCGAGCCGTACCGGACCATCGCGTCCGCGTAGGTCATCTGGCCGATGGGCCGCTGCAGCTCGTACCCAGCGATTTCCCGCCAGAGCCGCTGCACCAGGTCTTCCGCGACCTGCACGACGTCCTCGCGCGTGACGAACGACATCTCGATGTCGACCTGCGTGAACTCGGGCTGCCTGTCGGCCCTGAAATCCTCGTCCCGGAAGCAGCGGACGAGCTGGTAGTAGCGTTCCAGGCCCGAGACCATCAGCAGTTGCTTGAACAGCTGCGGCGACTGAGGCAGCGCGTACCAGCTACCCGGCTGCAGCCGGACCGGGACCAGGAAGTCCCGCGCGCCTTCTGGGGTGGACCTGGTCAGGAACGGCGTCTCGACGTTCACGAAGTCGTGGTCCCGCATCACATCGCTCACCAGGTACGCGGCCGTCGACCTGGCCCGCAGCGCGGCGGCCATGTCGGCCCGCCTAATGTCCAGGTACCGGTACTTGAGCCTGACTTCCTCATTGAGCTCTGCCGTGCTGGCCGACCCCCCTGAACCCCCCGCGTGGCCATCGATCGGGAATGGCAGCGGGTCGCACTCGGCGAGGACCTCGATCCGGTCCGCGGCGACCTCGACCTCGCCGGTCGGCAGCTCGGGGTTCTCGTTCCCGGCCGGCCGCAGTCTGATGTCGCCGCTGACCAGCACGCAGAACTCGGCGCGGAGCTCGTGCGCGACGTCCTCCTGGCGCAGGACGACCTGGACGACGCCGCTCGCGTCGCGCAGGTCGATGAAGACGACGCCGCCATGATCCCTGCGCCGCGCGACCCAGCCCGTCAGCGTCACCTGCTGGCCCGCCTGTGCGACGCGCAGCGTGCCTGCCTGGTGCGTGCGGATCATCTCGGTTCAGCCCTTCTGTCGCATGCGGTCCCGCTCACAGTCCCCTAGCGGGGCCCGAGGCGGGCGCCAGCCCGGCGAGGTACGGATTGCCAGCCCGCTCCGCCCCGATGGTCGTCTGGGGCCCATGACCAGACAGCACGACGGTCTCGTCAGGCAGCGGCAGGCAGACCCTGGCCAGGCTATCGAGAATGGTCTGGTAATCGCCGCCGGGCAGGTCGGTGCGCCCGATCGAGCCCGCGAACAGCAGATCGCCGGTGAACAGGGTCTCGGGCAGCCGGAACGTCACCGAGCCCGGGGTGTGGCCGGGCGCGTGATCGACGACCAGGCTGATCCCGGCCAGGTCGAGCGTCATCCCGTCGGTGAGCTCGAGCACCTCGTCGGGCTCGCTGAAGGTGATGCCGCCGAACAATTGCTGCCCGCCGGTCAGCGAGAACCCCTTCGCCGGATCGGTGAGCAGCTCACGGTCGGCGGGGTGGATGTAGGCGGGGATGTCCCGTGCGCCGCAAACCGGCGCCACCGACCAGATGTGGTCCAGGTGGCCGTGGGTGGCCAGCACGGCAACGGGCTGCAGCCGGTACTCGGCCAGCACATCGGCTATCCCCGCCTCGGCATCCTGACCAGGATCGATGATCAGGCACTCCGCGCCTGGTCCTGGTGCCACGATGTAACAGTTCGCGGCGAACGACCCGGCCGGGAATCCGGCGATCAACACGGTGACCTCCTGGGCGGCGCAGACGCAGATCGAGTCGCCTGCCAGCCGGCGCCGAGGCGGCTGGCGCGCGACGCAGACCAGGCTACCCATGGCGGCCTGCCTGCCGTCGGCGTGCCTGGCGCAGCAGTGCCGGGGCGAGTGCCAGTTACAAGAAGGCGCGGTTGGTGCGTCGAACCGGTAACACAGGGCGTAGGCACTTGCCTGGTCCAGATAGCATGCGCGAAGTTTTTCAATAGGACCACTCCGGTCGATAACGGGAAGGTTGGACGAGTGGCGGGTAAGCAGGAGCGTCAGCGCAAGCTGGCCAGGGAGCGCTACGAGCGCCGGCAGGCTCGCGCATCCGAGCGGCAGCGCAGGGCTCGCAAGACGACTCAGTGGGTCTCCGGTGGCCTCGTCCTGCTGGTTCTGGCGGGCGTCGTGGTCTTCACCATCTATCACCTGGCCACCGGCGCGAAGGCCAAGACCGCCGCCGCATCGTCGCCGAGCGCGGCAGTTACCCCCAGCGTCAGCCCGACGGTGTCGGCGTCGGCGCCGGCGGGCACCTGCGCCTACACCTCGAGCCCGCCAGCCTCGCGCAAGGTCGGCCTGCCGCCAGCGAAGCCGGACCTCAAGGCGAACTACCAGGCGACGATCAAGACGAACCGTGGCAACATCGTCATCAACCTGTTGAATTCGAAGGCGCCATGCACGGTGAACTCGTTCGTCTACCTGGCCGGCCAGCGCTACTTCAACAACACCAACTGCCACCGCCTCACCACCAGCGGCATCTTCGTGCTCCAGTGCGGGGATCCGACCGGGACGGGCAGCGGCGGGCCCGGCTACAAGTTCAACGACGAGAACCTGGCGGGCGCGACCTATCCGGCGGCAACGCTGGCGATGGCGAACGCGGGACCCAACACCAACGGCAGCCAGTTCTTCCTCGTCTACAAGAACACGTCGCTGCCGCCGTCGTACACGCCGTTCGGCACGATCGTCAGCGGCCTTGGTGTCGTCCAGAAGGTGGCCGCCGCAGGCACTGACAACGGGACAGGCGACGGCCATCCTAAGGAGAAGGTCGTTATCGAGAGCGTGACCATCAAGAAGACCTGACTGGGCGTGCCAGACCGGGCATCGCCGAGGCGGGTACCTAGCTGGAGGTAAGCGGTGAGTACCGAAAGCCACCCATGGGGCCGGGTAGCCGACGACGGAACCGTCTACGTGCGCATCGCAGACGGTGAGCGCGTGGTCGGGATCTGGCAGGCAGGCAGCCCGGACGAGGCGCTCGCCTTCTTCACCAGGCGGTACGACTCGTTGGCGACCGAGGTCAGCCTGCTCGAGCGGCGGCTCGCGACCACCGACCTGGCTGCCGCCCAGGCCAAGGCGACAATCACCAGGCTGCACGCTGCCATCGACGAGGCCAAGGCCGTCGGCGACCTGGCCGGCCTCAAGCGCAGGCTTGATTCGCTGTCCGAGCGCGCCGAGCATCGCCAGGCCGAGCACAGGGCAGCCAGGGACCGGGCCAGGATCGACGCGATCGAGGTCAAGGACCGGATCGTCGCCGAGGCCGAGAAGCTCGCCGAAGAGGCCACGCACTGGAAGTCCAGCGGAGAACGGTTGAAGGAACTCCTCGACGAGTGGAAGGCGGCTCCGCACGGCGACCGGCAGGCCGAGGCCGCGCTGTGGAAGCGGATGTCGACCGCCAGGAGCGCATTCGCCAAGCGGCGCAAGAGCTACTTCGCGGCTCTGGAGGAGGAGCGCGAGGGCGTTCGGGAGCGCAAGCAGGAGCTGGTCAGCCGGGCCGAGGAACTGTCTTCGTCGACGGACTGGGCTCCGACCGCGGCCGCCTACCGCGACCTGATGGCCGCGTGGAAGGAGGCCGGGCGCGCCGACCGGTCGGCCGAGGATGAGCTGTGGAAGCGGTTCAGGGCGGCCCAGAGCGCCTTCTTCGAGGCTCGGTCGTCGGCGATGTCGGCCAAGGACAACCAGCTGCGCGAGCGCGCCACCGCGAAGGAGGAGTTGCTGGCCGAGGCGGAGAAGCTGCTGCCAGTCACCGACGCCAAGGCCGCCAAGGCCGCGCTGCGCTCGATCCACCAGCGCTGGGACAAGATCGGTTCGGTCCCCAGGGAGGCGGTGGAGCGGCTCGAGGGCGGCCTGAAGAAGGTCGATGACGCGGTGCGGAAGGCCGAGGACATCCAGTGGCGCCGGACCAACCCCGAGGCCCTGTCGCGCGCCAGGGACACGGTCGACCAGATCCGCAAGACGGTTCACAACCTGGAGGGTCAGCTCGAGCAGGCGAACAGCAAGGGCGACGAGGCCGCCAGCCAGCGCGCCGCGTCAGCCCTGGCGACCAGGCGCGCCTGGCTCGCCGAGGCCGAGAAGACCCTGGCCGACCTGCCGGCTGACCCCGCCCGGCTCTGGATCCGCTTCAGTGTCGCAAACGCCGCAAATCGCCCGCCAACGTGACGGAGCGCAGGTTCAAACGGCGGCCGGGCAACTGCCGTAGCTGACTTACCACACCTTTGAGGTAAATGAGTGGATGACATATCTGGATTTATTACGGCTTGCTCTCCACCAAAGGTGCTGTAAGTCAGGATCCGCGGCATTGAGCCGGTCAATCCCGACATTTCGGGCGACGGGCTTGGCGATGGGCTTGGCGACGGGGCTGAGCGACGGGCGGGCTACGGCCGGGACCGGTGACGGGGCGGTAAGGCTCACATACGACCGAGTACGCCGCCAGGGCGCCTAGCTTGTGACGCGGTGGGCGTCGTAGACGCCGTCGATGGTCCGGACGGCCCGCAGGACGTGGCGCAGATGCTCGGGATCGCCCATCTCGAATGTGAACTTGCTCAGCGCTACCTGATCACGCCTGGTGGTGACGGAAGCGGACAGGATGTTGACGTGCTGCTCGGAGATCGACCTGGTGATGTCCGAGAGCAAGCCAGTCCGGTCGAGCGCCTCGACCTGGATCGCGGCCAGGAAACGTGAGCTCTCCCGCGGCGCCCAGTGCACGTTGACCATGCGCTCGGGTTCTGACTGGATCAGGTGTGAGATGTTGACGCAGTCCGTGCGATGCACCGACACGCCGTTGCCCCTGGTGACGAATCCGGTGATCTTGTCGCCGGGCACCGGGGTGCAGCACTTCGACAGCCTGGCCCAGACGTCGGCCGCTCCCTCGACAGATACGCCGGAGTCGCCGGTGGTCGGCCGCGCGGTCGGTGCCCTGGTCAGGACCGTCGCCTCGGCCAGGTCCTCCTGAGCGCCGGCCAGCCCGCCCGCCGATCTGACCAGCTTGGCGACCACCGACTGCGCGCTGACGTGGCCGTCGCCGATCGCCGCGTACAGCCCGGACAAATCCGGGTAGCGCAGCTCCATCGCGATCGCCTGCAGCGCGTCGGCCGTGGCCAGCCGTTGCAGCGGCAGGCCCAACTTGCGCATCGTCCGCGCGATCATCGCCTTGCCGGTGTCCGCCGAGGCCTCGCGCCGTTCCTTGGAGAACCAGTGCTTGATCTTGTTCCTGGCCCTGGCGCTCTTGACGAAGCCCAGCCAGTCCTGGCTCGGGCCGGCGTCAAGCGCCTTGGAGGTGAGGATCTCGACCGTCTCGCCGTTGGCGAGCGGCGACTCCAGCGATACCAGCCTGCCGTTAACCTTGGCGCCCACCGTCCGGTGCCCGACCTCGGTGTGGATCGCGTACGCGAAGTCAACCGGGGTGGCGTCCTGCGGCAGCGCGATGACCTCGCCGCGCGGCGTGAACACGTATACCTCGGCGCTGCCGACCTCGAACCGCAGCGACTCGAGGAACTCGGCAGGATCGGCCGTCTCGCGCTGCCAGTCGACGAGTTGCCTGAGCCAGGCCAGGTCGGACGGGCTCCGGCCGGTCGCGACTTCTTCCTTGTACTTCCAGTGCGCGGCGACGCCGTATTCGGACCGCCGGTGCATGCCCCACGTCCTGATCTGCAGCTCGACGGGCTTGCCGCCCGGGCCGATCACCGTGGTATGCAGCGACTGGTACATATTGAACTTCGGCATCGCGATGTAGTCCTTGAACCGGCCGGGCACCGGGTTCCACCGTGCGTGCACGGAGCCGAGCACCGCGTAGCAGTCCCGCACCGTGTCCACAAGGACCCTGATGCCGACCAGGTCGTAGATATCGTCGAAGCCGACATTCCTGGCAATCATCTTCTGGTAGACCGAGTACAGGTGCTTCGGGCGGCCGGTCACGCTCGCCTTGATCTTCGCCTCCCGCAGGTCGGCGGATACCTCCTCGACCACTTCCTGCAGAAACGCCTCCCGGCGCGGTGCCCGCTCGGAGACGAGCCTGGCGATCTCGTCGTAGCGCTTGGGGAACAGGGTCGCGAAGGCGAGATCCTCCAGTTCCCACTTGACCGTATTCATCCCGAGCCGGTGCGCGAGCGGGGCGTAGATCTCCAGCGTCTCGCGTGACTTCTGCTCCTGCTTCGGCCTGGGCAAATAGCGCAGCGTCCGCATGTTGTGCAGCCGGTCGGCCAGCTTGATGACCAGCACCCGGATGTCGCGCGACATGGCGACGACCATCTTGCGGACGGTCTCCGCCTGGGCCGCCTCGCCGTACTTGACCTTGTCCAGCTTGGTCACGCCGTCGACCAGCGCCGCGATGTCGTCCCCGAAGTCGCCGCGCAGCTCATCGAGCGTGTAGGCGGTGTCCTCGATCGTGTCGTGCAGCAGCGCGGCGCACAGCGTGTCGTGGTTCATCCCGAGCTCGGCCAGGATCGTGGCAACGGCGAGCGGGTGGGTGATGTACGGGTCGCCGCTCTTGCGGGACTGGCCGTCATGGTGCTTGGCCGCGACGTCGTAGGCGCGCTCGATCAGTCTGATGTCGGCCTTCGGATGGGTGGTGCGCACGGTCTTGATCAGCGGCTCGAGCACGGGGTTGGCGCCGCCCCTGGACGAGCTGAACCGGCTAAGCCGGCGCCGCACCCCGGAGTGGGCAGGTCCTGAGGACCCCGATCCGAAACCCTCGGCGGTGGACAGCTCGCGCGGCATCGACCGGGTGGGCGAATCGCCCTGGCCGACCTCAGTCTGGCCGTCGACGGTCTGGCCGTCGGCCGGGTTTTCGTCGTCGAGCGGGCCGGGACCGGCGGGGGCAGGCTGCGTGGCAGCAGGGCCATCGGGCGCGCCAACTGGCGGGGTCACCCCATTGCCAGCCACGGGCAGCTCTTGGTCTACAGGGCTTTGCCCCGCGGCCTCCTGGGTGACTCCGCCTCCGGCCTTTCCGGCCGTCGCCACGTCACCGGCCACTGCCGCTCCTCGCGTCAGTTGAAGCAACTAGTCTATCCGCGACAAGGCCGGTCGCGAGCCATGGCCCGACGCAGCGCAGGCGCGGAGCGGGCACCGATGCGGCGGTCAGCGGCAGCCCGCCGCGCTCACAACGCGAGCAGGGCACGGACGTCCACGCCCTGCAGGCTGGCCCGGCCGCCGAGGAAGCCAAGCTCGATCAGCACACCGAGCGAGACGACTTCCGCTCCGCAGCGCCTGATCAGGGCAGCGGTCGCCGCTGCCGTCCCGCCGGTCGCGAGAACATCGTCGATCATCAGCACCCGGTCACCGGGCGCGAACGCGTCGACATGGACCTCGACCGTCGCAGTGCCGTATTCCAGCTGGTACGTCACGGAATGAGTGGGGCCAGGAAGCTTACCGACCTTGCGAACCGGGACGAATCCGACACCAAGCTCATGGGCGACCGGAGCGGCGAGGATAAAGCCGCGGGCCTCGATCCCGGCCACCTTGTCGATCCGGTCATGGCCGGACGCCAGCGCCGAGATCGCCGTCGCGAATCCCTTGGCGTCGGCGAGCAGCGGGGTGATGTCCTTGAACACCACGCCAGGCTGAGGGTAATCGCGAACGTCCCTGATCAGCCCGCTCAGGAATGCCGCGATGGCCGCCTGGCCATCACTGGATGCGGCGCCGGGCTGATCCGGTCCAGCCGGCTCTCCGCTGCCGGCGTCGAACGCGGCCACCGAACCCTACCTGCGCTTCTTCTTGCCGGACGGGCGCCGCTGCGCCGCGTTGGGCCGGCGAGGCTGCTGGCGGGGCCCGGAAGCCGGCCGGGACCCTGTCCCGCCTGCCGGGCGAGCGGCGGCGACCGGCGCGGCCTCCTCGGCGATCTCGGCGCCTGCCGGCTCACCGGCGTCGGTGGTCTCCTCGACCACCTGGCCGGCGCGCTGCGGACCGCCGACGGTGACCTTAGCCTGACGCTTCGCGCTGCTCGCCCGCTGGCCGATCTGCTTGCGCAACTGCCTGAACTCGGACTCGCGCTCCTTCAGGTCGGCCAGCACCGGCGTCGCGATGCAGATCGAGGAGTACGTGCCGGATAGCATGCCGACGAACAGGACCAGCGACAGGTCCTTCAGCTCGCCGTTGCCCAGCAGGAACACGCTGACCGCCAGGATCGCGGCGACCGGCAGCAGCGCGATGACCGAGGTGTTGATCGACCGGACCAGGGTCTGGTTCAGCGCCAGGTTAGCTGCCTCGCTGTACGTGGTACGCCGGGTGGCGAGCAGGCCCGCCGTGTTCTCCCTGACCTTGTCGAAGACCACCACCGTGTCGTACAGCGAGTAACCCAGGATCGTCAGCAGCCCGATCACCGTCGCCGGGCTGACCTCGAAGCGGAGCAAGGCGTACACGCCGATTGTGATCACGATGTCGTGCGCCAGTGCCACCAGCGCGGCCGTCGCCATCCGCCACTCGAACGCGATCGACAGGTACAGCGCGATCACGACCAGGAAGGCGATCAGCGCCTCCAGCGCCTTCTGCGAGATCTGGCTGCCCCAGCTCGGGCCGATCGCCTGGATGCTGACCGCCCCCTTCGGAATGTGGAACCTGGAGGCCAGCGCGTTCTGGATCGCGAACTGCGTCTTCTGGTTCTTCAGTACCGGGGTCTGCACGCTCCAGCCTGACTTGCCGGTCTGCTGGACGGTGATCGTCGTCCCGCCGCCCGCGCCGGTCACCGTGTTCGACACTTGCGCTTGGGTGGCGTGCACCGTCGCGGGCGTCGAGAACTTGTAGACGTCGCCACCCTTGAAGTCGACGCTGAAGTTGAGATGGAAGACCGCCAGAGCGATGATCGCGATCGCGAGGATCGCGCCGGAGATCTTGTACCACAGCCGCTGACGACCGACGAAGTCGACGGAGACCTCGCCACGGTACAGTCGCCCGCCGATGCCGCCGATCCTGGACATCAGGCCTCCTTCGGGGTGGTCCTGGCCGCGGCCTGCGCACTGCTGGCGGCGCCGGCCGGACTGGGCGAAGGCGACCGCGAGCCGCGCCACGGCGACTTCGAGCCGAGCCTGACCGGATCAAGGCCCGACCACTTATGGCCGCGGCCGAAGAACTCCGTCCTGGCCAGCAGCGTCACCATCGGCTTGGTGAACAGGAATACCACGACAATGTCGATCAAGGTTGTCAGTCCGAGCGTGAACGCGAATCCCCTGACGTCGCCGATCGCGAGGATGTAGAGCAGCAGGGCGGCCAGGAACGAGACGGTATCGGAGACCAGGATCGTGCGCCTGGCCCGCTGCCAGCCGCGCTCGACCGCGGCCCGCAGTGACCGGCCCTCCCTGACCTCGTCACGAAGCCGCTCGAAGTACACGACGAACGAGTCGGCCGTGATGCCGATCGCGACGATCAGGCCGGCGACGCCGGCGAGTGACAGCGTGTAGCCCTGGTACTTGGAGAGCAGGATGACGGCGAGCCAGGAGATCAGGGCGGCGAGCGCCAGGCTGAACACCGACACGATCGCCAGGCCGCGGTAGTACAGGAAGGAGTAGATCACCACCAGCAGCAGCCCGATCGCCGCGGCGAGCAGCCCGGCGCTCAGCTGGGATGCGCCAAGCTCCGGCGAGATCGACTGAGTCGACTGGGGAACGAACGCCAGCGGCACGGCTCCGTATTTGAGCACGTTGGTCAGCGACGTGGCCTGCGCGTGCGTGAAGCTGCCGCCGGGGCCGGTGATCTCACCGGAGCCTTGCGTGATGGGGCTCGTGACCTGCGGCGCCGAGACGACCTTGCCGTCGAGCACGATCGCGAACTGGTCGAGCGGAGAGGTCGCGACGCCGTTACTGAAGTACTTCTGGACCATCTGGCTGGTCAGGGTGCCGAAGGCCTTCTGGCCCTTGCCGTCGAGGTTGAAGTTAACCACCCACTGGCCCGTCTGGTTCAGGACCGCGGCGACGCTGGTGAGGTTGGTGCCGAGCACCTTGGCCACGTCGAGCACGTACTTCTGGCCCTGGCCGTCGCAGCCGACGACCTGCGCGTTGGCGTCGTCCCACTTGGTGGGGTCGTTGCCGTAGATCTCCTTCTGCCAGTTCTTGTGCGAGCAGTTAAGCCGGTTGAAGTCATTGATCACCGCCTGGCTGTGCACCTTGGTGATGTCGCCTTGGGCGTCGGCGGCCGTTGGCAGCCGCTTCGTGAGCGACGGACTCGGACTCGGGCTCGGCGCCGGCGATCCGCTCGCCGAGGCGCTCGGGCTTGCCGACGCCGACGGGGACGGCGACGCGCTGCTCGACGCCTTGGCGCCCGACTTGCCGGTTCCGCCGAGCGCCCGGGCCGCGGCCGCCTGGCCAGAGCCGCCGGACGGGGACGGCGATGCGG
Organism: uncultured Actinomycetota bacterium; assembly: GCA_963720595.1. Lineage (GTDB taxonomy): Bacteria > Actinomycetota > Actinomycetes > Streptosporangiales > Streptosporangiaceae > Chersky-822. The sequence continues at coordinate 791,284 of CAVRFY010000005.1, forward strand.
ACGGGCTCGCCTGCGCGGCGGCCTTCTTGCTCGGCGAGGCGGAACTGCTCGGCGAGGGCGAGGAACCGGGCGGCGGCGACGCGTTCGATGCCGGAGCGGGCGGGAGCGCCAGGGGGCTGCCTGGCGCGGTGAGCAGCACCTGCCGGAACCGCAGCACGGCCGACCGCAGGAGCGGGGCAATGTCCTGCGCGCTCTTGTGCGGCACCGACACCACGATGTCGTTGGTCCCCTGCTGCTGGATCTTCGCGCCGGTGAAGCCTTGCCCGTTGACACGGCTGGTCAGAATCGCGATCGACTGCGACATCTGCGAACTTGTCGGCGCCGGGCTGCCCGGAGTCAGCACTACGGTCTTGATCGTCACCGTCGTACCGCTGGACAGGTCGAGGCCGAGGCCGACCTTGAACTTGTCGTGCCAGCTTCCCGGGTGCGTGAACGTGCCGCCGAGAATCGTCGCGAACATGACGATCAGCAGGGCGGCCAGTATCCCGAGATACCGAAACGGCCGGGAAGTTACTCCCGGCTGCCTCGTCGATCCGGCGCCCGGCCGGGACGCGGAGGAGCGCGGCCGGGACGGCCTGTTGCTAGGGGGTGCCACCTGTGCCTGTCCTTAACTCGATCGGCCCGCAGTGCGGCTAGACGTTGCGGTCTTTCTTGAGGTCCGGGCCGTCGGCCGACGGTGTCTCATCCTCGTCGGGCTCGGGATCGGTGTACTCGGCCTCGTCCGACACGATGTCCTCGTGCGACGGCATGTCCTCATCGGAGGGCACGGCGTCGTCGGACACGACTTCCATGACGGCCCGGCGGAGCATGGTCACCTGCACGCCGGGGGCGATCTCGATGACCACGTCACGGTCGTCGCCGGAGATTACCGTCCCGTACATGCCCGCGGTCGTGCGGATCCGCTGGCCCGGCATGACCGCGCTCTGGGTCTGCGCCGCCTTGCGCTGCCTGTTCCGCTGCGGGCGCATGATCAGCACGTAGAACAGGCCGATCAGCACGGCGAGGATGATGAACGTGAACGCCGGGTTGCTCTTATGAGCGGTGGCGGCGGCGGCGAGAATCATAGTCCCCATCGCGGGGCTTCCTTCCAGTTGATGGCGCAGCGGCCGGGTGCAGCGCAGGTACCGAACCGGCAGGGCCGGCTGCGGTACCAGGCGGCTGGGAAAGACCAACTGCCGAAGTTTAGCGGCGCGGACGCCGCGCACAAACAGGCTACGACGTCAGCAGAGTGATCGTGACCGGGCCGCAACCAGATGCCCGGGTTCGTACCGCAGCCCGAATGCTCTCACCCTAGTCAAACAGCGTGATGGCGGCTGCATCATCCCCCGGACCGCCAGCCGCGTGGCCAGGCGCCGTCGGGATGAGCCCGAGATGCGCCCACGCCGCGGGCGTGGCGACCCGGCCGCGCGGCGTCCTGGCCATCAGCCCGGCCCGCACCAGGAACGGCTCGGCGACCACCTCGACGGTCTCGGATTCCTCGCCGACAGCAACGGCGAGCGTTGACAGTCCGACCGGGCCGCCGCCGAAGCGGACGACCAGCGCCGTCAGCACCGCCCGGTCGAGCCGGTCGAGCCCGCTCTCGTCGACCTCGTACAGTTCGAGCGCGGCCCTGGCCGCCGCCTTGCTCACGATGCCGTCGCCGCGCACCTCGGCGAAGTCCCTGACCCGGCGGAGCAGTCGGTTCGCGATCCGCGGCGTGCCGCGGGACCGGCCGGCGATCTCGTCGGCGCCCTCTTCCCGCAGCGTCACGCCGAGCAGGCCGGCCGACCGGCGGATGATCACGCCGAGCTCGGCCTGGTCGTAGAAGTCGAGGTGGCCGGTGAAACCGAACCTGTCACGCAGCGGCGCGGGCAGCAGCCCGGCCCTGGTCGTCGCGCCGACCAGGGTGAACGGGGCGATGTCGAGCGGCACCGCGGTCGCACCAGGGCCTTTGCCCAGCATCACGTCGACCCTGAAGTCCTCCATCGCGAGGTAGAGCATCTCCTCGGCGGGCCTGGCCAGCCGGTGGATCTCGTCGATGAAGACCACCTCGCCGCCGGTCAGCGAGGTCAGCACCGAGGCCAGATCGCCGGCCCGCTCGATCGCGGGCCCGCTGGTGATTCGCAGCGGGGCGCCGATCTCGGCCGCGATGATCATCGCGATCGTCGTCTTGCCCAGCCCCGGCGGCCCGGACAGCAGCACGTGGTCGGGCGCCTTGCCGCGCCGCATCGCGCCCTCGAGCACGAGGGTGAGCTGCTCGCGGAGCCTGGCCTGGCCGACGAACTCGGCCAGTTGCCTGGGCCGCAGCGCGCCCTCGATCTGCCGCTCGTCTGCGTCCGCGAGCGGGGACACGAACCGGTCGGTATCGCTTTCGGTCATGCCCGCCCCAGCACGCGCAGCGCCGCCCGCAGCGCCCAGGCGACGTCGACCTCGCCCGCGCTGCCAGCGGCGCCGTTGCCGGATTCCGCCCCGCCATCCGCCCCGCCATCCGCGCCAGGATCCCCGGCCTGGGCGGCGGCCAGCAGCTCAGGCTCGATCAGGGCGATCGCCTGATCGGCGTCCCTGACCTGCCAGCCGAGGTTCACCAGGCCCGTCCGAACCTGATCCCGCCAGGTCAGCGCGGCAACGCCGGCGAGCCGGCCGGCGCCGCCGGAGCCAGCGGCGCCCTGGCCGCCGGCCTGCCGGCCGCCCTCCCCAGGGGACCCGAGCCGCCCGGCCAATTCGAGCACGATCCGCTGCGCGCCCTTGCGCCCGATGCCGGGCACGCTGGTCAGCGCCGTCAGGTCCTCGGCCGCGACGGCACGACGCAGCCCGTCGGGGCTGAAGGTAGCGAGCATCGCCAGCGCCAGCCGCGGGCCGATGCCACTGGCGGTCTGCAGCAGTTCGAAGGTATTGCGCTCATCGTCGGTGCCGAACCCGTACAAGGTCAGCGCGTCCTCGCGGACCACGAGCGAGGTGCTCACCCGGCTCCGCTCGCCGGGCCGCAGCCCGGCAAGCGTGCCCGGCGAGCACTGGACGAGCAGGCCGACTCCCCCGACGTCGATCACCGCTCCCTCCGGGGCAACGGCGGTCACCACGCCGTCCAGATGCGCGATCATCAGGTCGCTCCTCCCGCCGTTGCTGCCGCGGCCGCGAGCCGCGCTTGCGCGCCACCGCGCCACAGATGGCAGATCGCCAGTGCGAGCGCGTCGGCCGCGTCGGCGGGCCGCGGCGGATCCGACAGCCGAAGCAGCCTGGTCACCATGTGCGTCACCTGCGCCTTGTCCGCCCGCCCGCTGCCCGTCACCGCGGCCTTGACCTCACTGGGGGTGTGCAGCGCGACCGGAACCCCGTGCCGGGCTGCACAGAGGATCGCGACCGCTCCTGCCTGCGCCGTGCCCATCACGGTACGCAGGTTGTGCTGGCTGAACACGCGCTCCACCGCAACGGCATCGGGCTGGTACTCACCCAGCCACGCCTCGATCCGCTCCTCGATCGCGAGCAGCCTGCTGCCGATGTCCGCGCCGGCCGGCGTGCTGACCACCGTGGTGCCGATCAGCCGCAGCGCGACGCCCTGGCCGCCCTCGACGATGCCCAGTCCGCACCTGGTGAGGCCGGGGTCGACGCCGAGCACCCGCATGAGGCCACCGCCTGAGTCACAGCCGAACACTTGTTCGTCAGCGACACTACCGGCTGGGGCCCCGCCGCCCCTGGTCTTGCGCCCGCCCGGCGTGTCGCCGCGCGGCCAGCCAGGACCGGACCGCCGGGGCGGCCGGGCGGCCGCGACCGCACCGGCGGCAACAGCCGCGACCGGTCAGAAATAGTCGAGCAGGAAGGGCTGACAGGCGAAAGCGGCGTCGAGCTGGCCGTCAGATTCCTCATCACCGCCGGCCGCGAGCCCCGCCAGGCGCAGCGTGCTCATCGGGACCCCCGCGTACAGCGCGGCGAAGCCGCGCGGGCCCAGCGAGACCGGCGGGAGCGCGCGCGAGCCGGCCGTGGGTGTCGTTGGACCGGAAATGAGCGAGCCTTCGCCGTCGCGCACGGTGAGCGTGTGCAGCCCGGCGCCGGCAGGCACCGCGGAGTCGGCAAGCCGCAGCACGGCGCGGGCGTTCGCCCCGGCGGGGAAGCCGCGGCCGGCGATCGCGGCGGCGGGGTCGAGTACGCGCAGCATCCACGTCCTGTGCATGTGCAGGGTCACGTCGGGCTCGGTGGTCAGCCACGCGATCGGATCCTGCGGGCCGACGGTGGCGTGGACCACCTCAGTGACCGAGGCGTGCGACGCCACGATCCCCCAGAGCGCACGGGCGGTCCGGGCGGAGCCGGCCTGGAGCACGTGCACGTTGATCTCGCGGTCGCTGCCGTGCCAGCCGTAGCCGAGGAATCCGTCGGCCGCCAGGTAGGAGAACAGGTCGGGGTCGGCCAGCCAGCGCCGCACGGTGCCGGCGTCGCCGACGGCCGGCCCGCAGTCGCCGGCGGCGGCGTGCACCCCGGCGAGCACCGCGATGACCTGTTCGGCGTCCTGCGGGCCTGCCCTGCGCACCTGCGTCTGCTGGCCGGCGCCGCCCACGGCCAGATCAGGCCCGGCCGGATCGGCCGGATCGGCCGGATCGGCCGTCACCTCCGGATCGGGGGGCAGCAGCGAGCCGAGAGACCGGCCAGGCACGTCGGCGCGATAGTTGCCGCCAGCCAGCTCCCAGCCGAGCGACCGGTACAGGCGCGCGGTTGCCGGGTACAGCACCGACAACACGTAGCCGCGCTCGATCATCACCCCGAGCAGTTCCTTCATCAGAGCCCGGCCGACCCCCTGGCCCCTGGCCTCCGGCGCGACCTTGACGCCGCCTACGCCGGCCATCGGCACCGGCCTGCCCAGCCAGTACTGGCGCATGTCGTAGTACCGCGCGGCGCCGACCAGCCGGCCGCCGTCCCACACGCCGAACTGGCGTTCGTCGGCGATGCAGCCGAGCATCTCGGCCCGCCAGTACTCGTGCGACGCGGCATCCATCGGGCCGAACGCCCGGTGCCTTAGGTCAAGCTCGGCGTCGATGTCGTCGTCGGCCCGCATCGGCCGGATCGTCAGCAACGGGATGGCCCTGGCCTGCTCAGCGACTCAACTCAGCTTTTCCATGATCTCGTCGGAGACCGCGTAGTTCGCGTACACGTCCTGTACCTCGTCGGACTCCTCGAGCACGTCGATCAGCCGGAAAACCTTCCTGGCGGTCTCCTCGTCCAGCGGCACCTCCACCGAGGGCAGGAACGGCGTCTCGGCCGAGTCGTACTCGATCCCCGCCTGCTGCAGCGCGGTCCGCACCGGGACCAGGTCGGTGGCTTCGCTGACCACCTCATAGGAGTCGCCGATGTCGGTGACCTCCTCGGCGCCAGCGTCCAGCACCGCCATCAGCACGTCATCCTCGCCGAGCGCGCCCGACTTGGGCACGATCACCACGCCCTTGCGGCTGAACAGGTAGGAGACCGAGCCCGCGTCGGCCATCGAGCCGCCGTTGCGGGTCAGCGCCACCCGGACCTCGGCCGCCGCCCTGTTCTTGTTGTCGGTCAGGCACTCGACGAGCACGGCCACGCCGCCCGGCGCGTAACCCTCGTAGGTGACCGTCTCGTACGCGGCGCCGCCCGCCTCCAGGCCGGCCCCGCGCCGGAGCGCCCGGTCGATGTTGTCGTTCGGCACCGAGTTCCGCTTGGCCTTCTGCACCGCGTCGTACAACGTGGGGTTCGCATTCACGTCTGGCCCGCCGCTGCGCGCCGCCACCTCGACGTTCTTGATCAGCTTGGCGAACAGCTTGCCGCGCCTGGCGTCGACGACGGCCTTCTTGTGCTTCGTCGTGGCCCACTTGGAGTGGCCGCTCATGACAGTTCCCTCACCATGTCAGTAAAGATCGTGTGCACGCGGTTGTCGCCGGTGAGCTCGGGGTGGAATGCCGTGGCGAGAGCCGGACCCTGGCGGACGGCGACGATCCTACCGGTGCGGGGCTCGGTAGCCAGAATCTCGACACCAGGGCCGATCTCCTCGACCCAGGGCGCCCGGATGAAGACCGCGCGGAACGGCGGCCCGGCCGAACCGGCGAGCGCGATGTCGCTCTCGAACGAGTCGGCCTGACGGCCGAACGCGTTGCGCCTGACCGTCATGTCGATCGCGCCGAACGTCTCCTGTTCGCTGGCGCGCTCCACCAGCCTGGTCGCCAGCATGATCATCCCGGCGCAGGACCCGAAGACGGGCATGCCCGCACCGATCCGCTCGCGCAACGGCTCGACCAGATCGAAGATCGCGGCCAGCTTCCAGATCGTGGTCGACTCGCCGCCGGGGATGATCAGGCCGTCGACGGCCGCCAGCTCGGCCGGGCGGCGCACCGGAACCGGGTGCGCTCCCGCGGCCGTGATCGCCCGCACATGCTCGGCGACGTCGCCCTGCAGCGCGAGCACGCCCACGGCGGCGGTGCGGGCCGACGGTCGTCCTGGCGGCCTGGCCTGCCGGGCGGACCGCTGGTCAGGCGGGAGCGATGAGCGAACGAGCGCCGCGTCACTGGCTGGCAAATATCCCTCCCGAGATTGCAGGGCCCGAGATTGCAGGTGAGCCATTCCGAGGGTATCCGCGCGCCAGTGGTGTGCCGTAGTCGCGGCGCGGGTAGCGATCTCTGAACTACGTAGTGCAGTCAAGCCGCGGCCAACTCCTCACCGGGCGCGGCCCCCAGGCAACGCACCACGCGGTCGGGGTCACGGGCGGCGGTCCAGGCAGTCCAGGCAGCCAAGTCCGCACGCCAGTCCGCACGGAAGGGCACCAGATGGGCCAGGCTTGGACATTCGATGGCGCTCCCGCGACGACGATGGGAGCGCCGAGCGGCCTCGTCACCCTCCTCGAGGGCACTACGTTCTGTATCTGCGAAACCTCGGGCGACCTGCGGCCTGGCGGCTCGCAAGGCCTGTTCGTGCGCGACACGAGGCTGATCAGCCGGATGGAGCTGAGCATCAACGGGCACGTGCCTGAGCCGCTCGCGCCGCAGTCACGCGAGCCGTTCGCCTGCACGTTCCTCAGCCGGATGCCGCCGATGCCGGGCCTGGCCGACAGCACGATGCTGGTCGCGCGGCGGCGGCTGCTCAACGACGGCATGCGCGAGGAGATCACGCTGCGCAACATGAGCGCGGAGCCGCTCCCGGTTAGCCTGCGGATCGGCATCGGCGGCGACTTCGCCGACGTGTTCGAGGTGAAAGAGGGCCGGGTGCACGGCGACTCGGCGGGCGTGGACGGGCTGACCGTCGACGTCGACGGCGACTCGATCAAGCTGAACCGGCAGGTCGGCTCGGCACTGCGCGGAACGCGGATCACCGGCGCCACCCACCCGGACGCGGAACTCGAGGTGTCAGCCAGCCAGCTGACCTGGCATGCGGTCGTGCCCGCGCACGGCGCCTGGAGCACGTCAGTGCAGATCACGCCGTCGCTCAACGGCCGGGACCTGGTCGAGCTCAGGCCCAAGGCCCAGCGCGCCGGCGAACGGCCCGCGGCCGGGCCTGAACAGCGGCTGGCCGACTGGCGAAGGCAGACCCCGCTGGTCCGGGCGTCAGACGCAAGGCTCGCCGCGGTCTTCGCCGCCAGCACCGAGGACCTCGGGTCACTGCGGATCTTCGATCCCGAGCACGAGGACCGTGCGGTCATCGCCGCCGGAGCCCCGTGGTTCATGACCATCTTCGGCCGGGACTCGCTGATCACCTCGTGGATGGTGCTCCCGCTCGACCCCTCGCTCGCCCTCGGCACAATGCGCACGCTGGCCAGCCTGCAGGGCACCAAGGTGAACCCGGCGACCGAGGAGGAGCCGGGCAAGATCCTGCACGAGATGCGGTTCGGGATGCAGGCCTCGCTGTGGCTGGGCGGCAGCAGCGTCTACTACGGCACCGTCGACGCGACCCCGCTGTTCGTGATGCTGCTTGGCGAGATGCGGCGGTGGGGCCTGGAACGCCGGATCGTGGACGAGTTGCTCCCGAACGCCGACCGCGCGCTGGACTGGATCGTCAACCACGGCGACCGGGACGGCGACGGCTTCGTCGAGTACGGCCGCACGACCGAGCTCGGGCTGGCCAACCAGGGCTGGAAGGATTCGTTCGACGGCATCACGTTCGCGGACGGCACGATGGCCGAGACGCCGATCGCGCTGGCCGAGGTGCAGGGCTACGTCTATGCCGCGTACCTGGCCAAGTCACACTTTTGCACCGAGCGCGAGGACGTGTCGGGAGCGGACTACTGGGCGCGGCAAGGCGCAGGATCTCAAGGACGAGTTCAACCGGGCGTTCTGGATCGCCGACAAAGGCTACTTCGCGCTTGGGCTGGACCGGCAGAAGCGGCAGATCGACTCGCTCGCCTCCAACATGGGCCACTGCCTGTGGACCGGCATCGTCGACGCGAGCAAGGCCGCCTCGGTCGCGGCCCACCTGACCGGGCCCGACATGTTCTCCGGCTTCGGGATCAGGACGCTGGCCAGGTCGAGCGACGCCTACAACCCGATGAGCTATCACAACGGGTCGATCTGGCCGCACGACAACGCGATCTGCGCGGCCGGCCTGATGCGGTACGGCTTCGTCAAGGAAGCGCAGCAGGTGTTCGCCGGCATCCTGGAGGCGGCCGAATCGTTCGGCGGCAGGCTGCCCGAGCTGTTCTGCGGGTTCGACCGGGAGGAGTTCGGCGAGCCGGTGAGCTACCCGACCTCCTGCTCGCCGCAGGCCTGGGCCTCGGCGGCCCCGTTTCACCTGCTGCGGACGCTGCTGCGGTTCGACCCGTCGGTGCCGTCGGGCAAGCTGTGGTGCGACCCCGCGATCCCGGCCAGGTTCCTGCCGCTGCACATCGAGTCGCTGCACGTGGCAGGCGCCAGGGTGTCGGTTGACGTCCGCGAGGATGGCTGGTCGCTCGACGGCCTCGGCGAGATCTTGTCCCTGGTCAGGTCGGGCCGCGACCCGGAAACCGCGATCGGCAGCTGAGCTGGCGGCCCGCGCCTGGCTGCCGGGCGTTTAGCCGCAGAGCTTGGCGTGCCAGGCCAGCGCGGAGGTGTCGGTCAGCGATGCGACCTGGTCCACGACCACCCGCAGCCTCGCCGCGTCCGACGCCGGCCGGTCGTAGCCGGGCCTGAACATCGGATCCAGCGACCCGGGCGCACCGGCCGCGAGCGCCGCCACCAGTTCGGTCAGCACCTCCCGCTCCCTGGCCTGCGACGCGACCGCACCTGCGCGCCCCATCACGTAATAGGCGGTCACTCCCTTGAGCAGTGCGCATTCCATCCGCTGCTGCCTGGGCACGTCAAGATCGGACATATAACGGAACAACGGGGTGCTCCCGGCCCGACGGGTGGCCAGCAGCGCGGCATCGCAGAACCGCCCGATCAGCTCGCTGGTCAGGTGCTTCACCGCGGCGGCCGTCTGCGGCTCGCCGTCGAAGTGCCGTGGCCACCAGCTCAGCTCGAGCAGCCCGTCGAACGTCTCGCACAGCTCACCGACGCTGGCCCAGCCCGGCGGGCAGTACACGGCACTGGTGAGCTCGGCGACCTGCCGCCGCTCGCCAGGATCACGCAGCTGGCCGAGCAGGATCAGGTGGCTGTGCAGGCCGTCCTCAAGATCGTGCACGGAGTAGGCGACGTCGTCGGCCCAGTCCATGACCTGCGCCTCCAGGCAGGCCCGGCCGGCCGGAGCCCCCTGCCTGATCCAGGCGAAGACCTCCTCGTCGTCGTCGTAGCAGCCGTACTTGCCCGACGCGGGGTCTGCAGTCGCGGGCCAGCCACGGGTACTTCAGCGTGGCGTCCAGGGTGGCGCGGGTCAGGTTCAGGCCGGCGCCGCTGATCTTGGCCTCGATCCTGGTCAGCAGGCGCAGGCTCTGCGCGTTCCCCTCGAACCCGCCGCAGTCCGCGGCGACCTGGGCCAGCGCGGACTCCCCGTTGTGGCCGAACGGCGGGTGGCCGAGGTCATGCGCCAGGCACGCCGCGTCGACGAGGTCAGGATCGCAGCCCAGCGAAGCGCCGAGCTCCCTGCCGATCTGGGCGCACTCCAGCGAGTGGGTCAGCCTGGTACGCGGGAAGTCGGCCTGCCCGACCTCCACGACCTGCGTCTTCGCGGCGAGCCTGCGCAGCGCCGAGCTGTGCAGCACCCGGGCCCGGTCGCGCTGGAACGGGCTGCGCTGCTGCACGTGCGCGTGCTTGGCGGGCTCGGCCGCGAACCTGGCCGTCGCGTTCTCGTCGTAGGCGGCGATCCGGCCGCCGTCGCCCGCGGTCCAGCCCTCGGTCACCTGCTGTCGCTGCCCCCAGTTGCCTCGAGCGCGACCGCGCGGCCGGCCTCGAGCCTGGCGACCGGGACCCGGAACGGCGAGCAGGAGACGTAGTCCAGGCCGGCGCCGTGGAAGAACCGCACCGACTCGGGGTCGCCGCCGTGCTCGCCGCAGACCCCGACCTTCAGGTCCGGCCTGGTGGCCCGGCCCTCGGCGACCGCGATCTTGACCAGCCTGCCGATCCCGTCGGCGTCCAGGGTCTCGAACGGCGAGACGCCGAAGATGCCCATCTCGATGTAGCGGCCGAAGAAGGCGCCCTCGACGTCGTCCCTGGAGAAGCCCCAGCCCATCTGGGTCAGGTCGTTGGTGCCGAACGAGAAGAACTCCGCAGCCTGGGCGATCTGACCCGCGGTCAGCGCCGCCCGCGGCACCTCGATCATCGTGCCGATCAGCGTGTGCCCGCTGACCCCGGTCTCCTCGGCCACCTCGGCGAGCACCTGCTCGGCCTCCTCGCGCGCGATCTCGAGTTCCTGCACCGCGCCGACCAGCGGGATCATGATCTCCGGCCGCGGGTTGCCGCCTGCCTTGATCCGGTCCGCGGCCGCGTGCGCGATCGCGCGCACCTGCATGGCGTACAGGCCGGGGATGACCAGGCCGAGCCGGACACCGCGCAGGCCGAGCATCGGGTTCTGCTCGTGCAGCCTGCGGACCTCCTCAAGCAGCTTGCGGTCCTTCTCGGTGGCCTCGTCGCCGGCCAGGGCGATCTTGACCGACAGGTCGGTGAGGTCGGGCAGGAACTCGTGCAGCGGCGGGTCGAGCAGCCTGATCGTGACCGGCAGGCCGTCCATGGCCTCGAGGATCTCGACGAAATCGCCGCGCTGCAGCGGCTCGAGCTCGGCCAGAGCCGCCTGCCTGCCCGCGTCGTCCTCGGCCAGGATCAGCCGCTCGACGAGCTGCCGCCGCTCGCCGAGGAACATGTGCTCGGTGCGGGTCAGGCCGATCCCCTCGGCGCCGAACCGGACCGCTCGGGCCGAGTCCTCGCCGGTGTCGGAGTTGGCCCGGACGCCGAGCCTGCGCCGCTCGTCGGCGTGCGCCATGATCCGGTGCACCGCGCTGACCAGCTCGTCGGCGGCCGGGTCGAGGCTGCCCTCGAAGTACTCGACCACCGGCGAGGCGACGACCGGCACCTCGCCCAGGTAGACCGCGCCCGACGTGCCGTCGATCGAGATCACGTCGCCCTGCGCGGACGACCAGCTGGCCGCTTGCCCTGCGCGGTGAACTGGCGGGCATTGACGTTGACCTCGAGCTCGTCGGCGCCGCACACGCAGGTCTTGCCCATGCCGCGGGCGACCACGGCCGCGTGGCTGGTCTTGCCGCCGCGGCTGGTCAGGATGCCGCGGGCGGCGATCATGCCGTGCAGGTCGTCGGGGTTGGTCTCGCGCCGGACCAGGATCACGTCCTCGCCGCGGTCGGCCCACTGCACGGCGGTCGCCGAGTCGAACACGGCCTTGCCCACCGCTGCGCCCGGTGACGCGCTGATCGCCTTGGTGATCAGCGTGGCGCCGCCGCGTGTCGCCGAACCTGGGGAACATCAGCTGGGCAAGCTGCGCGCCCTCGACCCGGCGCAGCGCCTCGTCCATGTCGATCAGGCCCTGGTCGACCAGCTGGACCGCGATCCTGAACGCCGCCCCTGCCGTCCGCTTGCCGACCCTGGTCTGCAGCATCCACAGCTTGCCGCGCTCGATCGTGAACTCGATGTCGCACAGGTCCTTGTAGTGGTTCTCCAGCGTCTGCATGATCTGCATCAGCTCGCCGTAGGACTTGGGGTCGAACTCGCTCGAGTTCCTGCAGCGGGACAGTGTTGCGTGATCCCGGCGACGACGTCCTCGCCCTGCGCGTTCTGCAGGTAGTCGCCGTAGACGCCCTGCTGGCCGCTGCCCGGGTCGCGCGTGAACGCCACGCCGGTGCCCGAGTCCTGGCCCAGGTTGCCGAAGACCATCGCCACGATGTTGACGGCGGTGCCGAGGTCGGAGGGGATCCGCTCCTGACGCCGGTACAGGATCGCGCGGTCGGCGTTCCACGAGTCGAAGACGGCGTTGACCGCCATGTCCATCTGCTCGCGCGGGTCCTGCGGGAAGTCGCTGCCGGTCTGCGCCTTGACGATCTGCTTGAAGGTGTCGACGAGCGCCTTCAGGTCGTCGGCGTCCAGGTCGAGGTCGTTCTTGGTGCCCTTGGCCTGCTTGGCCTCGTCGATCGCGTGCTCGAACTCGTGCCCCTCGATGCCGAGCACGGTCTTGCCGAACATCTGGATCAGCCGGCGGTAGGAGTCCCACGCGAACCGCTCGTTGCCTGCCTGCTTGGCCAGGCCATGCACCGAGGCGTCGGACAGGCCGATGTTCAGTACCGTCTCCATCATCCCCGGCATCGAGAACTTGGCGCCCGAGCGGACGCTGACCAGCAGCGGGTCGTCGTGATCGCCCAGGGTCTTGCCCATCGCCTGCTCCAGCCGCTGGTCAGGTGCTCGGTCACCTCGGCGGCGAGGCCAGTCGGGGACGCTGCCCTCGGCGAGGTAGTGCCGGCACGCGTCGGTGCTGATGATGAAGCCGGGCGGGACGGGCAGGCCAAGGTTGGTCATCTCGGCGAGGTTGGCACCCTTGCCGCCGAGAAGGTCCTTCATGTCCTTGTTGCCCTCATGAAGTCATAGACAAGCTTCGGCACTGCACGCTCTCCTTGCGGTGCCGCGGGCCCGACAGTCTCGGCTGGCCTCCGGGAGTCGTCCCCCGGGAACCCCCGCCATATCGGGCACCCTGCGGCTCAGTGATCGCGGCCTTCTCGGCCCTCGTGCACGACTCTACCGAGCCGGCCGGACTTCATGCCCGCCGCAGGAGGTGCGGGCGGTGAACTTCTGCCTCAGCCCGGCCACGCCGGGACAGATTCTCTCCTCCGGCGGGCAACAAATCGGGCCGCGCATCGTCTAATGGGTATGGACCTCGAGTCCCCGGCCGCGCCAGTTGCCGTTGCGGGCCTTTCCCTAGCCAGGGAGCGAGCCGCCATTTCGGCAATGCCGGGATCCGCTGCCGGCTTCGCCTGGCCAGAGCCGGAGCCGGAGCCGGAGCCTGATTGGGAACCGGGGAGGGAGCCGAGGCGGGAGGCGGATGCGGCCACTGCCGCCGTGACCGCGCTCTACCAGGAGCACGCGCTGAGCCTGATCCGGCTCGCTCACATCATGCTGGGCAACCGGGCGGGCGCCGAGGACGTCGTGCACGACGCGTTCTGCGGCCTGTACCGGCGCTGGGTGCACCTGGCCGACAAGGACAAGGCACTCGGCTATGTGCGGTCCTCGGTGCTCAACGGATGCCGGTCGGCGCTGCGCCGCGGCCGCCTGGCCAAGCACGTCGCGACGTATCAGCCCGCGGCGATATCCGCCGAGGCCGCCGTCCTGTCCAGCGAGGAGCGGCGCGAGGTCGTACTGGCCCTGCGCAGGCTGCCAGAGCGCCAGCGGGAGGTCCTGGTGCTCAGGTACTACCTCGATCTGCCCGACGAGCAGATCGCCGCCGACCTGGGAATCAGCCCGAGCACGATCAGATCCACCAGGCACCGGGCGCTGGCCTCGCTTGAACGCCTGCTCGGGGAGGCGACATGAGCATGATCGAGAATCGGCTGCGGGACGCACTGCACGAGGTCGCGGGCGACGTTCCCGCCGACGCCGTGCCGCCGCTGCGCCTTCCGCCGAACCGCCAGCGGCGCACCGGCACCGGCCACGTCGGCCAGGCGCGGCCTGCCGACGGCCAGGTGGCTGGCACCGCTCGCGGCCGCGGCCTCGGTACTGGCGATCGTCGCCGGCATCACCGCCCTAGCCGACCTCAGCCACCGCCTCGCCAACCCGCAGGCCGCGGGCGGCCCGCTCGCCCCGGGAAGCGTCCCGCCCTACTACATCGCGCTGACGGGCACGGCATCCCCGCAGACCGGCCACCGGTACATCGCCGGGATCTACGAGACCTCGACCGGCCGAATGGCGGCCCAGGTCGCCGTTCCCCGGCCCTACCGCACCTTCGTCGACGTATCCGCCGCCGCCAGCGACCTGACGTTCGCAGTTGCCGCCGAGAACTTCACCGCCCGGCGGCCATCGGCGGTGGCGTTCTACCTCGTCAGGTTCGACCCGGCCAGCGGGTCGGCCAGCGTGAGCGCGCTGGCCATGTCGCCGGTGCCGGCCGGGGCGTCTTTCGACGCGTTCGCGCTGTCGCCGAACGCCGACCGGCTGGCGGTGGCCTTCGAGCCCGACCGCAGCGCACCAGGGCTCAGCTGCGAGATCCGGATACTGAACATCGCCGCGGGCACCGTGCGCACCTGGACAAGCACGCAAGGATCGGTGGCCGCGCCGAGCGTGACACCGTCCTCGCTGAGCTGGGCGGATGACAACGCGACGCTCGCGTTCAACTGGTACGGATCCCGCCGGTCCGGCCGCGGTCTGCTGGCCACGACCGGAGTGCGCCTGCTCGACACCCGCAAGGCGGGCAGCGATCTGGTAGCCACCAGCCGCCTGGCGGTCCGCCTGTATCACCTCAGCGGTCATCCCGACCCGACCGGCCTCGTGCCCGATGTCGCCATGCTTACCCCGGACGGCAGGACCGTGGTGGCAGCGGTGGTCTCGCGCTCAGGCACGACCGGCGGGTTCGCCGAGTTCTCCGCCGCCACCGGGCGCCTGCTGCGAAAACTGGACTGGCGGCCGCTGGACGGCGGCACTCCGGCCGGGCCGATGGACGTGCTGTGGGCCAGCCGGTCGGGCCGCACGCTCGTCGTCAGCGCTCCCCCCGGCCACCCGCGCCGGATCGCGATCATCCGCGGCACCCGGATGCGGCTGCTGCCGAGCCCGGCCCGGGTACCCTTCCCCGCCGCGGCCTGGTAGCCGGCCAGCGGCGTGCCAGACTCAGCTATGCCTGTGCCAGAGCCACTGACGATCGGACTGCTGCACCCGGGCGAGATGGGATCCGCGCTCGGCGGCTGCCTGGCCGGCCGCGGGCACCGGGTGCTGTGGGCATCCCGCGGCCGGGGGCCGCAGACGGCAGCCAGGGCCGAGGCGGCCGGCCTGGCCGATGTCGGCTCGGCCGCGGCGATGGTGAGCCAGGCGGACATCATCATCTCGGTCTGCCCGCCGCATGCCGCCCAGGAGGTCGCACGCTCCGTCGCCGGCTTCGGCGGGCTGTACGTCGACGCGAACGCCGTCGCGCCGCAGACGGCGCGCGAGGTGGCCGGCATCGCGGAGGGCGGCGGCGCCCGCTACGTCGACGGCGGGATCATCGGGCCGCCGCCCGCTGCCCCCGGCACGACCAGGCTCTACCTGTCAGGTCCTGACGCGGAGACGGTCCGCGATCTGTTCGCGGGAAGCGCGCTCGACGCCAGAATCACCGGCGGGCACCATTGGTCGGCCTCGTCGGTCAAGCTCGCCTACGCGGCGTGGACGAAGGGCTCGGCCGCGCTGCTGCTCGCCTGCGCGGCGCTCGCCGAGGCGGAGGGAGTCTCCGACGTGCTGCGCCAGGAGTGGGATCTGTCCCAGCCGGGCCTGGTGGCCAGGCGGCATGCCGCCGCGGACGCCGCGGCCGGCAAGGGCTGGCGCTGGACGGCGGAGATGGAGCAGATCGCCGCGGCGATGACGGCGGCCGGACTACCGCCAGGATTCGGGCAGGCGGCCGCGGACATCTTCCGCCGCTATCCGAGGCCAGGCATGGGCTGACGGGGGCAGGAGGCGTCCATTGCGGAAAGGCCCGCTGAACACCAGTCGGACCGTGAGAGCAAAAGGTTAGATTTGTCGTATCCATCTCCCGGACGACAGGACCACGGCCCCCATGAGCAGCGACTCAGGTAACTCCCGGCCTGACCAGATGCGCCATGAGCAGGACCGTTCCGCGGCGAGGCGCGCGGGCGAGTTGCTGCTGGGAAGGGACGCGCTGCCCGCTCGGCCCGCCGCCGCGGGGCCCGGCACGGCCGCGGCGCCTGGCCCGGCCGCGGCGCCCGGCACGGCCGCCGCGCCTGGCACCGCGGTCAAGGCGCGGCTCGTCCTGCTCAGCTTCCTGATGCTGTTCGTCGAGCTCGCGCTGATCCGCTGGCTGGGCGCCAACATCGTCTACCTGTCCTACTACTCGAACTTCGTCCTGCTCGGCAGCTTCCTCGGGATCGGGATCGGCTTCCTGCGGGCCAGGTCGCGGATCAACCTCTTTCCCTGGACGCCGCTGGCACTGGCCTTGCTCGTGCTGTTCGTGCTGCGCTTCCCGGTCCAGATCAGCCACACCACGGGCAAGCAGCTGATCTTCTTCGGCGCGCTGCGATACACCGGGCTGCCGACCTGGCTGATGCTGCCGCTCGTGTTCCTGGCCGTCGCCGGCGTAATGGCCATGATCGGCGAAGGTGTCGCCCGCACGTTCACGCTGTTCAAGCCGCTCGATGCCTACCGGCTCGATATCGCCGGGAGCATACTCGGCATCGCCGCGTTCTCCGCCCTGTCGTTTTTCGACGCCAAGCCGCTGGCCTGGGGGATCATCACGGCGGTCGTGCTGCTCGCGGCGTACGGCAGGCGGATCGGGCTGATCCAGCTCGGCGCGCTCGCGAGCCTGGCGGGCATCCTCACCGCACAGAGCCTGACGTCCCGCGACCTCTGGTCTCCGTACTACCGGATCACGGTCGGCGCCGAGACCTCCGCCCAGACCATCCCGGTCATGGTCAACGGCATCCCGCACCAGGCCATCACCACCGCGGTGCGGCGGCCGCGGATCTTCTATACGCCGTACCTGCAGTCCCCTGGCAACCCGCTGAACAACGTCCTGGTCGTGGGGGCCGGGACCGGCAACGATGTCGCGGGAGCCCTGCGAATGGGCGCCAGGCACGTCGACGCGGTCGAGATCGATCCGACGATCTACAAGCTCGGCGCGAAGCTCAATACCGACCGGCCCTACCAGAGCCCGCGCGTCACGGTGCATGTGAACGACGGCCGGGCGTTCCTCTCCCAGACCAAGAAGAAGTACGACCTGATCCTGTTCGCGCTGCCTGACTCGCTCACGCTCGTGGCCGGGCAGTCATCGCTGCGGCTGGAGAGCTACCTGTTCACGCTTCAGGCGATCCAGTCCGCGCGAGCCCACCTGGTCCCGGGGACCGGCGTCTTCGCGATGTACAACTACTACCGCACGGCCTGGCTCAGGGACCGGCTGGCCAACACCCTGGACGTGGCCTACGGGCATGCGCCGTGCGCAACCTCGGTCGGCATGAACGAGCAGCAGCTTTCCGTGCTCACGATCAGCGCCAACCCGGCGGCCGTGCACTGCATCAAGACCTGGCACCGCCCTGCGGACGTGCTAACGCCGGCGACCGACGATCATCCGTTCATCTACCTGGCCAGCAACACCATCCCCTCGTTCTACCTCGTGACGCTGGCGCTGATCCTGCTCGCCTCGGTGCTGCTCGTGCGGACCGTCTCCGGGCCGTACCGGAGGGCGGGCAGGTTCGCCGACCTGTTCTTCATGGGAGCGGCGTTCCTGCTGCTGGAGACCAAGAGCGTGGTCCAGTTCGCGCTGCTGTTCGGTACGACCTGGTTCGTCAACGCGCTCGTGTTCGGCGGCGTGCTGCTCGCGGTGCTCGCCGCGGTGGAGACGTCACGGCGGGTGGTGATCAAGCGGCCGCGGCTGCTCTATGCCTGGCTGCTCGCCGCGCTCGCCGTCGCCTGGGTCGTGCCACAGGAATCGCTGCTCGCGCTCGCGCCCGTGCCGAGGTTCGCGCTGGCGGTACTGGTCGCATTCACGCCGATCTTCCTGGCCAACCTGGTCTTCACCCAGCGCTTCCGCGATGTCGGCGACTCCACCGTCGCGTTCGCGGCCAACCTGCTGGGCGCGATGGTCGGCGGCGTCATTGAGTACATGTCGCTGATTACCGGCTACCGGGCGCTGCTGATCGTGGTGGCCGCCCTGTACGGCCTGGCCTTCCTCACCGGCCTGCGCCGACTGCCGGCCGCGAGCCCGGCAGCCGAGCGCGGCCGCGAGCCATCGCCAGCCACCACCCGCTCAACCGCCCCGGCCTGACGCCGCCGCGGCCAACGTCTCTGCCCACCTCCGACGAACGCTTCAGCAACCTGCCGTCCAGCGTCTCAGCAGACGAGCGACGAATGTATCAGCAAGCCGACTGCTCGTGGCATCATCGTCTAGTGACATCCCAGCCCGCCCTGATTCCGAGACGAGCCTGCGCGGCGATCGCCGATGCGCTGGCGGACACTCGCGTCGTGCTGGTCACCGGGGCTCGCCAGTGCGGCAAGAGCACCCTTGTCCGGGTGATCGCCAAGGACGATCTCGCTGAATGGCGTGATCTCGATCGGGCGACGACACGCCAAGCCGCCGTCAGCGATCCGACGGGCTTCGTCGCCTACCCGCAGTTGATGGTCATCGACGAGATTCAGCGCGTTCCCGAGCTGCTGCTCGCCATCAAGGCCGAGGTCGATGACGATCCGCGACCGGGACGGTACCTGCTGACGGGATCGGCCCGGGTGCTCGGCTTGAGAACTCTTCCCGATACCTTGCCTGGCCGGGCTGAGACGGTCGAGCTGTGGCCATTCTCGCAAGGCGAGATCGACGGAACGGACGACCATTTCGTCGATGTCGTGTTCCGTGACGGCGCTGCGCTCACGTTCCGGTCCGCAGTCAGCAGACGCGAGTACGCAGAGCGCCTGGTCCGGGGCGGCTTCCCGGAAGCCGTCCGGCGTGCCGATCCGCGGCGGCGCGAGCGTTTCTTCGACTCCTACGTGTCCGATCTCATCTCCAGGGACGTGACTCAGCTATCCGAGATCGAGCGGCCAGCGCAGATGCGCGCGCTGCTCCGCCTGCTGGCGGCACGGTCCGGCCAGCTCCTTGTCGGCAACGCTCTTGGCCACGATGCCGGGATTTCTGCCGCCACCGCGCACCGGTACCTCGGCCTGCTGGAGGAGATCTTCCTGATTAAGCGGATTCCCGCGTGGTCACGAAATCTCACCAGCCGGGCGACGGGCACCCCGAAGGTGGCCTTCGTGGATTCTGGGATCGCCGCCAACCTGCTCGGCGCCGACGCGAGGAACCTGATCCGCCCCGACGGGCAGCTGGGACCGCTGCTCGAAGGATTCGTACTCATGGAGCTGGCTAGGCAGCTGACCTGGTCGCGGGAGCGCGCTGAGCTGTTCCACTACCGGACGAAGGACGGCACGGAGGTTGACGCTGTTCTGGAGAACCGCCAAGGTCAGGTCGTGGCCATCGAGATCAAGGCCGCATCGACGGTGCGTGCCGAGGACTTCCGCGGCTTGCGCCACCTTGAGGCCCGGCTCGGTGGCGACTTCATCGCCGGGCTCGTCCTCTACACGGGCGGTCAGACGCTCCCGTTCGGCCCGCGCATGCGTGCCGTCCCGGTCAGCGCATTGTGGTGCCTGGGACCCTAGGTCCGTCCAGCCACCCGCGCAGGCCGGCAGCTAGCGGCTGGGGACGTACGCGCTCGGTGCCGCTGCTCCCGGAGCGCGGCGATCAGGTCCGACTGCGCGTAGGCGAGGGGTGATCGCCGGCCTCGATTTCCACCCGCACGTGCCCGGCGGCCGCGACCCCGGCAGCCGAGCGCGGCCCTGAGCCGTCAGCAGCCACTACCCGCTCAACGGCCGCGGCCTAGCCCCCACCGCCTTCCCCGCCGTGCCGCCACCGCCGGTGGCGCCGCCCAACGCCCGCCGGCGACATTGGATCCGCTCCAGTCACTTCGCCGACCGCATTGACAGGTCCTGCTTGGCGGAGATAGTTGCCGGATGAATGGACCATTCATCGGGAAAAGCAGTGATGAATGGTCCATTCATCGATCGCTGACCCGCGTCAGCATTCGGGCAAAAGGTACGATATATATGAAACATAGACCGCTGCAGGGCCGCTTGGCTGCCCGGCGCGCGTGTCCGGCCGGGCCGCCATCGGGCCGGGCCGCCATCGGGCCGGGCCCGCCATCGGGCCGGGCCATCGGGCCGGGCCGCCATCGGGCCGGGCCGTCTTCCGCGGAACACGGATCCAATGACATCTCGTTCGCTAGGACCGCGGTCGAAGGGCGCGAAATCGCCCGGTTTGGCCTCGCTTTACTTTCCGGTCTGTCTATGAACTAGGCTCCACCGGAGCCCGGACCGGCCTGGAAGCCGGGATCAGCAGCCCGCGAGTTGTTCCGACAAATAGGCGACCAGGCCGTCGATGCCGATCCGCTTCTGCTGCATCGAGTCCCGCTCGCGAACCGTGACCGCCTGGTCGGTCAGGCTGTCGAAATCGACCGTGACGCAATACGGCGTCCCGATCTCGTCCTGGCGGCGGTAGCGGCGGCCGATCCCGCTGGCGTCGTCGAAGTCGGCATTCCAGTTCTTGCGCACCAGGGCCGCCACGTCGCGAGCCTTGGGCGAGAGGTCGGCGTTGCGGGACAGCGGCAGCACCGCCACCTTGACCGGGGCGAGCCGGTAGTCGAAGCGCATGACGGTCCGCTTCTCCAGCTTTCCCTTGGCATCGGGGGCCTCGTCCTCGGCGTAGGCGTCGAGCAGGAACGCCAGCATCGACCGGTCCACGCCGGCGGCCGGCTCGATCACGTAGGGGACGTATCGCTCACCGGACTCGTCATCAAGGAAGGACAGGTCTTCGCCCGACGCCTTCGCGTGCGTGGACAGGTCAAAGTCGGTGCGGTTGGCCAGCCCCTCAAGCTCGCCCCACTCGCTGCCAGGGAAGCCGTAGCGGTATTCGATGTCGACGGTGCGCTTGGAGTAGAACGAGCGCTTCTCGGCCGGGTGCTCGTACAACCGCAGGTTCTCCTCGCTCAGCCCGAGGTCGCGGTACCAGGACATCCGCGCCTCGATCCAGCGCTCATGCCACTCCTCGTCGGTGCCCGGCTTGACGAAGAACTCCATCTCCATCTGCTCGAATTCGCGGGTACGGAAGATGAAGTTCCCTGGCGTGATCTCGTTCCTGAACGACTTGCCGATCTGGCCTATGCCGAACGGGATCTTCTTGCGCGAGGTCTGCAGGACGTTCTTGAAGTTGATGAAGATCCCCTGCGCCGTCTCGGGCCGCAGGTAGGCAAGCCCCGACTCTTCGCCCGACTCCCCGGCTCGATCCACGGCGCCCAGATAGGTGCGCAGCAGCCCGTTGAACATCCGCGGCTCGGTGAACGCGCCCCTGGTGCCGCAGTTCGGGCAGGCCAGATCCGCGAGCCCGTGCTCGGGCTCCTTCCCGTCGTGCTTCTCCTGGTAAGCCTCGATCAGGTGATCCGCGCGGAACCGCCGGTGGCACGACTGGCACTCGGTCAGCGGGTCAACGAACTCGGTGACGTGCCCGCTGGCCTCCCACACCTCGCGGCGCCAGGATCACGCTGGAGTCCAGCCCCACGATGTCGTCGCGTTCGGTGACGACGGACTTCCACCACTGCCGCTTGATGTTGTTCTTGATCTCTACGCCGAGCGGCCCGTAGTCCCAGGACGCCCGCAAGCCACCGTAGATCTCGCTGGACGGGTACACGATCCCCCGTCGCTTGCAGAGGCTGACTACGGTCTCCATGCGGTCGCTGCGACGAGCCATCAGATTTCTCCAGCGCCTGAGGCGGTTGACAGGGTGCGGGACGCCCATGATCCCGGCGAAGGGGCGGCGGTGCCAGCAAGCTTAGCCGTGATCCAGCTATCCGGTGGTGCCGCTATCGTGGTCGGTGACCTGGCAGTCCGCAACTGCATTACCGCGCAGGCCGCGCTCCGCGGGCCAGGCAGCCACCGGAAGGACCGCACGGTTGAGCACCAATCGCGCCCGCCAGGCGGGCGGCCAGGCGCGCCAGCCGCGACCCGGGCGATCACGGTCGCCCAGGCCGCTGCCTAATGGCGACACGCTGTTCACGCCCGATCCGTCGCCGGCCAGAGCCTCGGTCGAGCAGCGCAGCGCCACCACTCTGCTGTGGCTGCATCAGCTGCCGGCGTGGCTCCCGCCGGTGCTCGCGGTCGCGCTGCTGCTGATCGGACTGGCCGCCGGCGGCTGGGCCGGGGCGATCGCCCTGTTCGTGCTCGCCGCCGCGCTCGGCTGGCTGGCCATCGTGTCCTGGCCGCGGCTGTCCGCCAAGGGCCGGGTGCTCAGGCTGGCGGTCGTGGCCGCGGTGGCCGCGATCGCGGTCCTCCGCGCCCTGCACTGAGGCCGCGACCAAGGGTGCCAGCCCGGGCCCGTGCACACGCAGGGCTGCAAGCTTAGAGACCGATTTCCTCGCTGCCGACGGGATTAGGCAGCGCTCCGCCATACCGCCGGTCCCGGCTGGCGAAGATCTCGCAGGCCTGCCACAGGTGCCGCCGGTCGAAATCGGGGAAGAGCGTGTCCAGGAACACGAACTCGGCGTAGGCCGACTGCCAGATCAGGAAGTTAGACGTCCGCTGCTCGCCGGACGATCGCACGAACAGGTCAACGTCGGGAATGCCAGGCTCATCGAGGTACCTGGCGAACACCTTCTCGTCGATCCGGTCGGCCCGCAGCTTGCCCGCGGCGACGTCGGCGGCGATCGCCGCGGCAGCATCGGCGATCTCGGCCCGTCCGCCGTAGTTCACGCAGAACTGGAGCGTGAGCACCGAGTTGCCGACCGTCATCCGCTCGGCATCCTCCAGCTCGCTGATTACGCTGCGCCAGAGCCGCGGCCTGCGCCCGGCCCAGCGGACCCGCACGCCCATCTCGTTGAGCTGGTCGCGGCGACGGCGGATCACATCGCGGTTGAAGCCCATCAGGAACCGGACTTCATCGGGAGACCGCCGCCAGTTCTCGGTCGAGAACGCGTAGGCGGACAGGTAGGGAATCCCCAGCTCGATCGCGCCCATGATCACGTCGAACAGCGAGTGCTCGCCAGCCTTGTGGCCCTCGGTACGCGGCAGGCCGCGCTGCTTGGCCCACCTGCCGTTGCCGTCCATCACCAGGGCCACGTGCGTGGGCACGAGGTCGGCCGGGATCGCCGGCGGCCGGGCACCGGTCACGTGCGGGTCTGGCGGCCTGATCGTGCCGGGCGGCCGGGCGCCCTGCCCGTTTCCCGCGGCGCCCCCGCCCCGGCTCACGCGTGCTCCACGTGCCGCAGCGAGCGGATCGAGTGCTCGAGATGCCACTGGACGTAGGCCGCCACCAGGCCGCTGCACTCGACTCGGTACCGGCGCTCGCTGGCATCAGCGATTCCCCAGTCGCCGCGCAGCAGGGCGCTCATCAGGTCGATCGTCGGCGCCGAGGCGCTCGCGGCGCCGGGCGCCCAGCATGACCGGCAGACCAGGCCACCCGCGGCGACGCCGAACGTACGCCGCGCCGAGCCGGGCCGTGCCGAGGCGGACCGTGCCGAGCCGGGCCGTGCCGCCGGCGCGGCCTCCTCAGCCGGCAGTACATCCTCAGCCGGCAGTACCTCCTCTGCCGGCAGTACCTCCTCAGCCGGAAAGGCCTCCTCAGCCAACATTTCCTCCTCAGCCAGCGCGGCCTCCTCAGCCGGCGCCGCCTCCTCTGCCTGCGGGGCGTCGGCCTGCGCGGAGGGAGCCCGCGTGCCGCAGATCGCGCACTCCTCGAGCGCCGGCGCGTACCCGGCCACGGCCAGCGACCGCAGTAGGTAGGCATCCAGAACCAGCCGCGGCTCGTGGCCGCCGTCGACGAGCGTCCTCAGCCCGCCCACCAGCAGCAGGAACTGGCGCAGCGCCGGTTCCTTCTCGATTGCGGTGAACCGCTCGGCAATCTCCAGCATCGCGGTGCCCGTGGTGTACCTGGGGTAGTCGGCGGCCAGGACCGCACCGTAGCCGCGGACAGTCTCCGCCTGGGTGATGACGTCCAGCGTCCGCCCGGTGTACAGCAGCAGGTCGACATGGGTGAACGGCTCAAGTCGCGCTCCAAACCGCGACTTCGTCTTGCGCACGCCTTTGGCTACCGCCCTGACCCGGCCGGACTTGCGAGCAAGCACGGTGACGATCCGGTCGGCCTCGCCCAGCTTCTGCGTGCGCAGCACGATGCCGTCGTCGCGGTAGATGCTCACCGTGCCATTCTCGCGCATGCGCGCGGCTAACCGGCGGATGCGCCTTCCTCGGTCAGCGTGATGAGTCCGACGGCCTGAGCGGCGGTCATGCCCAGATGCCCGGCGACGTCCCGCGTTCGCACTAGCCGGCCTGGGCGGCTTCCTCGGCGAGCGAGATGACGTCCTCGCCCTGCGACGTCGTCATCCCCAGGTACCTCGCGACGTCCTCGGCCACGGCCCGCTCGGCATTGCTGAGCGGTGCGTCCGCGAGCCCTACCGCGACAATCCTCGCGAGAAACCACTCCCTGGCGGGCATCTCGAGCTGAATCGCGAATGCCTCGATCGCTGGCCGAAGGGCGACGGCGGGGTTGCTCGTCCGGGGCGACCTGGCGGACGGTCCGTCCTCGGCTGAGCTGTCCTCGGCCAGCCCGCGCTCGGCCAGCGCCGCGGTCAGGCCGGCGTCATTGAACTCTGGCGCTCCCGCGGCCCTGATCATCAAGATTCCGCGGCGCCTGGCTGCCCGGCTGGCCCCGCCGCCAGCCGAGAGCATCGCGAGCACGGCCGCCTCCGTGGCAGTCTGCAGCGCGAGCAGCATCTGCTCCATCGTCGGGACGGCCAGCAACTCCACCCGGTAGCAGGTGTGACATTCCGTGCACCTCAGGTGCTCCCCGGTATCGCCGAGCGCGGCTACCGGGATGCCGAGCAGGTGCGCGCAGCGCCGACCCGACCGATGCCGGTAGGGCCGGTCTCCGCCACAGCGCTCGCAGTGGAACACCCCGGTCCCTATCGTCCGGTACCAGACTCTCGACCCGAAAAGGGCCAGCATTGCTTTGCCTCCAGCCCGCCCTCTCGGGCGAGTAGCTAGCCGGGGTGAACCGCACGCCGGAGTCCCGATCATCACATGACCGTCGATCTTGGGTCAGCGATTCGGCGGAATTCGCGGCCCCGCGCCGATCGCGCGTGGCCAGCTGACCTGCGGCGTTGCCACGGCTGCCGACGGGGCTGGACGGGCCTGGCAGGAACTAGTCGTAGAAGCCAAGCCTGCGCAGCTGTCGCGGATCCCGCTGCCAGTCCTTCGCGACCTTGATCCGAAGGTCCAGGTAGACCCGGCTGCCCAGCAGCGCTTCGATCTGCTGCCTGGCCCTCGAACCGACTTCCTTGAGCCTGGCTCCCTTGGCACCGATCACGATCGCCTTCTGGCTTGGCCGCTCGACGTACATCACCGCGCGGACATCGACCAGATCGTCCCTGCCCTCGCGCGGAACCATCTCGTCGACCACGACCGCGATCGAATGCGGCAACTCGTCCCTGACTCCCTCCAGGATCGCCTCCCTGATGAGCTCGGCGACAAGCTGCTGTTCGGGCTCATCGGTCAGCTCCCCGTCCGGGTACAACGGCCGGCCGGGCGGCAGGTAACCGACCAGCACGTCGGTCAGCACGTCGAGCTGGAAGCCGGTCACGGCGGAGACCGGCACGATATCGGCCCACGCGCCCAAGCCGGCGACGGCGGCGAGCTGGCCGGCGATCTGCGCCTTCGAGGCCTGGTCGGTCTTGGTCACGATCGCCACCACGGGAGTCCCCGCGTGCCCGGTCAGCTCGCCGGCCAGATACTTGTCGCCAGGGCCGATCCGGTCGGTGGCGGGCACGCAGAACCCGATCACGTCCACCTCGGTCAGGGTCGAGCGAACCAGGCTGTCGAGCCGCTCGCCGAGCAGCGTCCTCGGCCGGTGCAGCCCTGGGGTATCGATGATGATCAGCTCGGCGTCCGGCCTGCGCACGATGCCCCTGATCACGCGCCGTGTCGTCTGCGGCCTGCTGCTCGTGATCGCGACCTTCGTGCCGACCAGCGCATTCATCAGCGTGGACTTGCCCACGTTCGGCCGGCCGGCGAAGCACGCGAAGCCGGCCGAGAACCCTTCGCCGGTCCTAGCCTGTCCGGGCAGCGCTTCCACGCTGGTGATTCTCCCCTACTTTCACACCTCCGCGGTCAGCTGACTGGGGAGGGGCCGGCGATCCGGCCGCGGTCTTGGCGGCAGACGCGCCCGATAACAGCTTCAGCAGCTGCCGGATGCTGCCATCCGACCCGGCGTGAATGATCAGCGCGCCGGATCCCACGTCCTTGATGGCGCCGATGTCCTCGGGAGCCGGTCCTGGGCCGTCGCTGACCAGCGCCGCCGCCTCCAGCGACACCGCGCCGCTCGAGACCGCCATCGCCACGGCCAGCGTGAGCGCTGACAACCGCAGCGATGGCAGCGCAACCGCCGCAGCCGCGTAGGTGCGGCCGGTTTCGTCCCTGACGGCGGCGCCCTCTACGGACCCGACGCGCGCCCTGGCCGAGCGGGCGAGCGTGATGATCTTCAAGTCTTCCGGCCCGAGCTCAGCCTCTGTCACGCCCCGAGCCTACTGCGCCGTCGTCATCTCCGGCCGCTTCCCGAGCGGCGGCGGCGCTGGCGGCGGCCTGCGCGGCGGCCGAGTCTCGCCCGGCAGCACCCTGCCCGGCAGAAACCTGCCCGGCAGAAACCTGCCCGGCAGAATCCTGCGCGGCAGAATCCTGCGCGGCAGCATCCGGCCGCGGAGACTCCGGCCCTGCGGTGACCGGACCGTGAGAGTCCCGGCTGGCCGAGCCCGGCTCGGCGACGTCGGTCGGCTGGCCGTTCGCTAGCTGCGCGCTCGTCGGCTGCGCGCTCGCCGGCTGCGTGCCCTCAGGCTGCGCGATCTCAGGCTGCGTGACCTCAGGCCGGGTGACCTCAGGCCGGGTGACCTCAGGCCGGGTGACCTCAGGCTGCGAGCCCTCAGGCTGCGTCTCCTCCGGCTGGTCGGCTTGAGCCCCGTCTTGGCCGACGCTGACCTGAATAGCCCCGTCCTGGCCGGCGCCGTCCCGGCCCGTACCGTCCTCGCTGACCCGGCAGACGGTAACCGTGCTGATCCGGTTGCGGCGGCCGGCCAGGCTCTCCGCGGTGAGGCGTAGTCCCGCCACCCTTGCTGTCGAGCCGGCGATGGGCACCCGCCCGAGCCGCTGGGCGAGCAGGCCGCCGACGGTCTCCACGTCCTCGACCTCGATCCGCACGTCGAACAACTCGGCTAGCTCGTCCACCGACAGCCTGGCCGTCACCCTGGCATGGCCGTCACCGAGCCACTCGACCGGCGGCTGCTCCCTGTCATACTCGTCGGCGATCTCGCCCACGATCTCCTCGAGTATGTCCTCGATGGTCACCAGTCCGGCTGTGCCGCCATATTCGTCGATCACGATCGCCACGTGGGTCTGCCTGGCCTGCATCTCCCGCAGCAGATCGTCGACGGGCTTGCTGTCGGGGACGAACGTGGCCGGCCGCATGACCGAGGTCCACCGGCTCGTCGCCTGGGCCGTCCGCGAACTCGTAGGTCCGCGGTGACGATGTCCTTGAGGTAGGCGATGCCGACGACGTCGTCCAGGTTCTCCCCCACCACCGGAATGCGCGAGAAACCGCTGCGCAGCGCGAGCGACAGCGCCTGCCGCAGCGTCTTGCCGCTCTCGACGAAGATCATGTCGGTGCGCGGCACCATGACCTCGCGCACGATCGTGTCGCCGAGCTCGAAGACCGAGTGGATCATCGCCCGCTCGCCAGGCTCGATCACCCGGCGGCGCTCGAGCAGGTCGACCAGGCCGCGCAGGTCTTCTTCCTCACCGGACGGGCCGCTCTGCTCGCCTGCCGCCCCGGCCGAGCGCCCGGCCGATCGCGAGCAGCAGCGCGGGGATCGGGCCCATCAACCGGACGACCGGCTGCATGACGGAGGCAGCGGTGTCGGCGACGCTCGGCCGCGTACTCGCGGCCGAGCGTGCGCGGCACGATGCCCGGCCACCACGTAGATGACTGCCGTCATGATCGCCGCCCGCGATCAGGAACGGCCGCCAGGACGGGCCGGACCAGTGCAGCAGCACCGCACGTGACGAGCAGCGTGGCGCCGAGTTCGGCGGCGACCCTGGCCAGCAGCAGCACGGCGATGTACTTCGGCACCTCCGCGAGCACAGCCTGCAGCGGCGCAGAAGCCTCCCGGCCAGAGGTCGCCAGTTCCTTGGCGCCGGCCCTGGACACCCGCAGCAGCGCCGTGTCGGCACTCGCGCACAGCCCGGCGAACAGGGCGAGTGCCGCCGCTGCGAGGATCAGCCAGCCCATGACGTGTTAGCCGAGGTCCGCGTGGTCGCCTATGCCGCCGCCAGCCGCGGGCGGGCCAGCGGCGGGCGTCTCGTCCCCGACCCGCCGTCCTGGCGGTGCTCGGCCCGCCAGGAGGCCAGCAGCCTGTCCTGCAGGCCGAACATGGCCGCGTGCTCGCTTGGCGTCCCCGTGGTCGTAGCCGAGCAGGTGCAGGATGCCGTGCGTGCACAGCAGGTCGATCTCGTCGGCGACGTCATGCCTGGCCCGCCGCGCCTGCGCCGCGGCGACCTGGGGGCAGATCACTACGTCGCCGAGCAGGCCGGGAATGCCGGACGGCTCGGATCCGCCGTGCTCGGCGTGCGCGCCGCCAGGCTGAGGCGGGCGGAGCTCGTCCATCGGGAACGCGAGCACGTCGGTGGGACCCTGCTCGCCCATCCACCGACGTGCAGCTCGGTCATCGCCGGCTCGTCCACGAGCAGCAGCGACAGCTCAGCGAGCGGGTGCACCCGCATCTCGTCGAGCACGTGCCTGGCCAGGCCAGCCAGCGCCGCCTCGTCGACGGCCACCCCGGACTCATTGGCGATCTCGATGCTCACGCCAGCTCCAGGGAGCCTGTTGAGTCATGAATCACAGGTATTCCCGTGATCGCGATCACCGGTTCCTGCTGGCATCGCGCCGCGCCCTGCTGGCAGGCAGGCGGCTCGGCCTCGGCCGCGGCCCGCGCCTCGTCATACCGCGCGTAGGCATCCACGATGTCGGCGACCAGCCTGTGCCGGACGACATCGTGCGCGGTCAGCCTGCAGAAGTACACGTCCGGCACGCCCGTCGAGCACGTCCTGAACCATGCGCAGGCCGCTGACCTGGCCGGATGGCAGGTCGACCTGGGTGACGTCGCCGGTCACCACGATCCTGCTGCCGAACCCGAGCCTGGTCAGGAACATCTTCATCTGCTCGGCCGAGGTGTTCTGCGCCTCGTCCAGGATGATGAACGAGTCGTTCAGCGACCGGCCGCGCATGTAGGCGAGCGGCGCGATCTCGATCGTGCCCGCCGTCAGCAGCCGCGGGATCGAGTCAGGGTCGACCATGTCGTGCAGCGCGTCGTAGAGCGGCCGCAGGTAGGGATCGATCTTCTCGTACAGCGTGCCTGGCAGGAACCCGAGCCGCTCGCCTGCCTCGACCGCCGGCCTGGTCAGGATGATCCTGTTGACCTCCTTGGCCTGCAGCGCCTTGACCGCCTTGGCCATCGCCAGGTAGGTCTTCCCGGTGCCGGCAGGCCCGATCGCGAACACGATCGTGTGCTTGTCGATCGCGTCGACATACCGCTTCTGGTTGAGCGTCTTGGGCCGGATCGTCCGGCCGCTGGTCGACAGGATGTCCAGGGTCAGCACGTCGGCCGGGCGCGCTCCCGACTTGCGCCGCAGCATGGCGACGCTGCGCTCGACCAACGTCGGCCGTCACCTCGGTACCGCTCGCGATCAGCGTGGTCAGCTCCTCGAACAGCTCGCCGATGACGCGGCCTCGCTCGCCGACCCGGTCACGGTGATCTCGTTGCCGCGAACGTGGATGTCGGAGTCGAACTCCTCCTCGATCACCTGGAGCAGCTCATCTCGCGAGCCGAGCAGGCTGACCATCGAGTGGGGCTCGGGGATCACGATCCGCAGCGACGTCGCGCCGTCAGCCTGCGCCGGCTGCACCGGTCTCGCCCCGTGGATTCTTCTTCAATACCCCCGCCTCATCGTGCGGTTCCTCATCCTGGCGGCCACGCCATCGCCCTGCCGCCGAGCACGTGCGCGTGCGCGTGATCGACCGTCTGCCCTGCGTGGCTGCCCGTATTGAACACAACGCGATAACCGGTCTCGGCGATGCCCGTCGGCAGCGCAACCTCGTGCGCCTGCCCGGCAACCTCGGCCAGCAGCCGCGTCCCCGGCCGCCGCAAGGCTTGCCAGGTCAGGATAGTGCGCCTTCGGGAATGACCAGCACGTGAATAGGTGCCTGCGGATTGATGTCACGAAATGCAAGCGTGCGCTCTGTTTCGAGCACGCGAGCAGCCGGGACCTCGCCAGCCGCGATTCTGCAGAATAGGCAATCAGGCACGGGCCGATACTAACGTGTGGCGTGCTCGGCGGGCTGCCGACATATATGGTTGCACCACTGCGAACCTCAGCGCGCCGCGAGCCTGATCGTAGCGGCAGGTCGATGGTGTGCTGTGAGTGCGCGGATGGTGCGGGCGCCCCGGACCCTGCCGCGCAGCGGACACGCAGCGGGACGTCACGACGGGCTCGACGAGCCGGAGGGCCGCCCATGCGGCCCTGCCCGTCCGCGGTGCGGCTGGGTCGGGTCAGAGGCGATCGTGGAGCGGTGGGATTCGTGAGGCGGAGGCAGTGTGCGAGGGTCCCGCGCTACATCTTGTGATGACAGCGCGTGAACCTAGCGGCATGGCCGCGCGTCAAGACAAGGTGACCGAGACCCTGGTGGCGGACACGGCGCTGGGGCGGGTCACGGCAGAGACGCATCTGGACCGCCCTGGACGCAGCTGCCAGTCAACGGAAGCCGCGCGACCGACGCGGACGCCGCCATAACCGAGATGTATGGCGCGCACTACCGGTCGCTCGTGCGCCTGGCGACGTTGCTCGTTCACGACATCGCGACCGCGGAGGAAGTTGTGCAGGACTCGTTTGTCGCCTTGCACGCCGGTCTGCACCGGCTGCGTGACAGCGAGAAGACGCTCTCCTACCTTCGCGCTGCCGTTGTCAACCGAGCACGCTCGGTGCTGCAGGCACCGCGTGGTCGTCGATCGCAACGCACCCAAGCCCGCTCCCGACATGCCGAGCGCCGAGCACGGCGCGCTCGCGCTGATCGAGCGGTCGTCCGTGGTCGCCGCCCTGCGCTCGCTTCCCGACCGGCAGCGCGAGGTGGTCGTGCTGCGGTTCTACGGTGACCTGTCGGAGGCTCAGATCGCCGCGGCGATGGGGATCACCAGAGGCGCGGTGAAGAGCCACACGTCGCGCGCGATGGCCGCGCTGCGCTCGGTGCTGGAGCGTGAGGCATGAGCCACCGTCGCCCTGACCCGCGCCAGGCCCGCCTGGAGTCGATGCTGCGGAGCGCGCTGCGGCTCGGCGGCCGACTCGGTCGAGCCCGCCGCCGACGGCCTGGAGCGGATCCGCGCCAAGATCGCGGCCAGGCAGCCCGCGCCGCAGCCGGCCTGGACTGTCCGCCGGCGCGCCAGGTACCTGTCGCGCTGCTCGGCCGCTGCTGCGGCGGCTCGACCGCCGCGGTATCTGGCTCAGGTATGCGCTCGGCATCGTCGGTGGAGCAGGTTCAAGCCCGACCTGATCGCGGCCGGGTGGCTCGGCTGGCTGCGCCCCGCGGCGGCGCTGGCCACCGGCCTGTTCGTCGTCGCCGGCCGCGTCCTGGGCCATCGCCGCGCTGCCCCAGGTCATTTCAACGACCACCAACGGACACCACTTCCAGCCCGGCGGAACCGGCAACGGCAACGGCACCGGCGGGCCGATGCCGAGCGGCGACGCATACGGCACGGCTCGCCAGCGTCGGCGGCGACGATCGGTCCGACGGTCCCCGGCTCGCCACTCGCCGTCAGCTCAGCTGCACGTCGAGTTCGCCCGCCCACCGCGAGTCGCCCTCGGCGAGCCCGAGTAGCTCGGCGAGCCCGAGTCCCGAGCCGTCGCCGTCGCCGAGCTCGTCACCGAGTCCGTCACCGTCGACCTCAACCGGCACCGGCACGCCATCGCCGACCGTCTCGCCATCCACCGCGGCGACGACCACCGGCCCGGCTCAAGCCCTCGCCTCTCCGGCGCCGCAGGTCGGCAACGCATCGGGCGGCCGCGCCGTGCGGATCGCCCTAGGAGTCTCGGGCTGCCGTCGCTCGCCAGCCCACCGGCCGCAGCCGCTGAGCACGAGCGCCGCCGCCACGGCTCCTGCGGTGGAGCCCGTGAGACGTCGGGCCGAGCCGACCGGCATCGCGCCCGCCGCGGTCAGGCTCGGCCGATTCGCCGGGCTGACGCCGCCCTCCGGGCCGACGACCAGGACGATCTCACCGGCGGCCGGCAGCGGCACGGCGGTCAGCGGCCGGTCGGCCTGCGGATCGAGCAGCAGCGCCAGATCGCCGCGGCGACGCACCCTGGCGACACGCCGGCGGTCTGCGCCTGCCCGGTGACCTCGGGGAACCTGCTCCGGCGCGACTGCTTGGCCGCCTCGCGCGCGGCCGTCCGCCAGCGGCGCAGCGCCTTGTCCTCCCGGTCAGGCCGCCACCTGGCGACGCAGCGCTCGGCCGCCCACGGCACGATCGCGTCGATACCGACCTCGGTCATCAGCTCGACCGCCAGCTCGCCGCGGTCGCCCTTGAGGATGGCCTGCACGACCGTCACCCGGCAGCGCGGCTCTGGCTCGCGTCCGGCGCGCGAGCACGGCCAGGTCGAGCTCGCCCGACCGCGGCCTGGCCGCGACGACCTCGCACTCGGCCAGCAGGCCTGCGCCGTCGGTCAGGTCGACCCGCTCGCCGGGCGCCGAGCCTGCGCACCGTGGTGGCGTGCCTGCCCTCGGCGCCGGCCAGCGTGATCCGGCGGCCTGCGGCCGCAGCCGAGCCGGCGGCGTCGCAGAGAAGACCGGCGGCGATCAGCGCGGCCTGCCTGCGGTCAGCGGCCGTTGAAGGCGTCGCGCAGCCGGGAGAAGAACCCCTGCTCCCCCGGCGAGAACTTGCCGGGCGGTGACTCCTCGCCGCGCATCCTGGCCAGCTGCCTGAGCAGCTCCTCCTGCTCGGGCTCCAGCTTGACCGGCGTCTCGACCGTCACGTGGATGATCAGGTCACCGCGGCCGGGCCCGTGCAGGTGCGAGGAACCCTGGCCGTACAGCGGGATCGCCTGGCCGGACTGCGTGCCCGGCCTGATGTCGATGTTGGCGGGGCCGTCGAGCGTCTGGATCTGCAGCGTCGCGCCGAGCGCCGCCGCCGTCATCGGGATCGTCAGCGTGCAGTGCAGGTCGTCGCCGTGCCGCTCGAAGATCTGGTGCGGCCGCTGCACGATCTCCAGGAACAGGTCACCGGGCGGGCCGCCGCCCGGGCCGATCTCGCCCTCGCCGGCCAGCTGGATGTGGGTGCCGTCCTCGACGCCGGCCGGGATCCTGACCTTGACGGTGCGCCGGGTCCTGACCCGCCCGTCGCCGTCGCACTCCGGGCACGGCCGACGGATGATCGGTGCCGAACCCGCCGCAGCCCGGGCACGGCCGCGACGTCATCACCTGGCCGAGGAACGACCTGGTGACCTGGCTGATCTCGCCGCGGCCGTTGCAGACCTCGCAGGTGGCCGGGTGGCTGCCGGGCGCGCTGCCCTCGCCCGAGCAGGTCGGGCAGACGACCGCGGTGTCGACGGTCAGCTCCCTGGTCGCGCCGAACACGCACTCGGACAGGTCCAGGTCGACCCTGATCGTGGCGTTGCGGCCGCGGCGCGCCCGGCTGCGCGGGCCGCGCGCCGCCTGCGCCGCCGCCGAAGAAGGCGTCCATGATGTCGCTGAACGGGAACCCGGCGCGCGAACCCGCCCGCACCGCCGGCCTGGCGCGAACGGGTCGCCGCCCAGGTCGTACATCTGGCGCTTGTCCGGGTCGGAGAGCACCTCGTAGGCCTGGGTGATCTCCTTGAACCGCTCCTGGGTAACCGGGTCAGGGTTGACGTCGGGATGCAGCTCGCGCGCCAGCCGCCGGTATGCCTTCTTGATCTCCTCGGCGTTCGCGTCCCGGCGCACGCCAAGCACGGCGTAGTAGTCGGTTGCCACGCTCATCCCCTACGACTCCGCCAGGATCTGACCGGTATACCGTGCCACCGCGCGTACCGCCCCCATCGCTGTCGGGTAGTCCATTCTGGTCGGGCCCACCACGCCCGAGCTTGGCGAGCGGCCGGTCCGCCGAGCCGTAGCCGGCCGCCACGACCGAGGTGCTGCGCAAGCCGAGCACGTCGTTCTCCGCGCCGATCCTGACCGTAACCGACGACTGGTCATCAGACTCGCCGAGCAGCCGCATCAGGACGACCTGCTCCTCCAGCGCCTCGAGCACCTCGCGCAGGCCCTGGGAGAAGTCAGCGGCGGTCAGGTTGGACGCGCCGCCCACGATGATCTTCTCCTCATGCCGCGCGACGAGCGTCTCCAGTATCACCGAGAACACCGCCGCCGCGTTGGCGCGTTCCCTGCGGCTCGACCCGCTCGGGCAGCTCGGCGACCACGGACGCGACGTCGGTGAGCTTACGGCCGTCCAGGCACGCGTTGAGCACCGCGCGCAGCTGCATGATCGAGTCCTCGTCGTAGCTGGCAGGCAGCTCGACCACGCGCTGCTCGACCCGGCCGGTGTCGGTGATCAGGACGAGCAGCAGCCGGCGCTCGGCCAGCGGCACGAGCTCCACGTGCCGGACGGCCGACTTGCTGAGCGACGGGTACTGCACGACGGCCACCTGCCGGGTCAGCTGGGCCAGCAGCCGGACGGTCCGCATGACGACGTCGTCGAGGTCGTACGCCCCGGCCAGGAAGGTCTCGATCGCGCGCCGCTCGGCCGCCGAGAACGGCTTGATCGCCGACAGCCTGTCCACAAAGAGCCGGTAGCCCTTGTCGGTCGGTATCCGGCCCGGCGCTGGTGTGCGGCTGGACGATGTAGCCCTGCTCCTCGAGCACCGCCATGTCGTTGCGGATCGTCGCCGGGGAGACGTCCAGGTTGTGCCGGTCGACGAGCGCCCGCGAACCGACCGGCTCGTTGGTGGAGACGTAGTCCTCGACGATGGCCCGCAGGACCGCCAGCTTCCTGTCATCTAGCACGTGGTCACCTCCCCTGGCACTCGCATCAGCCCGAGTGCCAAGTCTATGGCCGAACGATACTGTGACACGCCCGGTCAAGTCACTGCGTCAGCTGACCACCGGCTCGGCAGCTACTCGGTCAGGCCGCGGATCACCGCGTCGGCGAGCAGCCGGCCGGCCGGGTCAGCACGACCCGGCCCGCGTCGAAGGCGCCTGCGTCGGCCAGCCCGTCGGCCACCGCGCCAGCGCCGCGCGCCCGCGCCCGGCCGGGCCGAGCTCGCCGACGCGGGCAGCCCGCGGCGAGCCTGGTCTCCAGCATGATCCGCTCGGTCCTGCGCTCGGCGCCGGTCAGCACCTCCCTGGCCTGGCCAGGGCTGGTGGCCTGCGGCGATCCGGCCGCGCGTAGGCGGCCGGGTGCCTGACGTTCCACCAGCGGGTGCCGCCGACGTGGCTGTGCGCGCCTGGCCCGACGCCCCACCAGTTGCCGCCCGTCCAGTAGAGCAGGTTGTGCCGGCAGGCCGAGCCCGGCCCGGCGGCCCAGTTGGAGACCTCGTACCAGCCCAGCCCGGCCGCGCCGAGCAGCTCGTCGGCGGCCAGGTAGCGGTCGGCCATCTCGTCGTCGTCGGGCGGCGGCAGCTCGCCGCGCCTGATCCTGGCCGCCAGCCGCGTTCCGTCCTCGACGATCAGCGCGTAGGCCGAGACGTGGTCGGGCCCCGCGTCGATCGCGGCCCGCACGGACCGCTCCCAGTCCGCCGCGCTCTCCCCCGGCGTGCCGTAGATCAGGTCGAGGCTGACGTGCGCGAAGCCGGCCGATCGCGCCCAGGCCACGCACTGCTCGGCGCCGGCCGGGCGAGTGCGCGCGGTCGAGGACGGCCGAGCACGTGCTCGGCCGCGCTCTGCATGCCGAGCGAGATCCTGGTGAACCCGGCTGCCCGCAGCTCGCGCCAGCGCTCCGCTGGTCCACGCTCTCCGGGTTGGCCTCGGTGGTGACCTCGGCGTCGGCGGCGAGCCCGAACTCGGCGTCGATCGCGCGCAGGATCGCGGCCAGGTCGCCAGGCGGCAGCAGCGTCGGCGTCCCGCCGCCGAAGAACACGGTGCTGACCGCGCGGCGCCGCGGCCCGAGCACCCTGCCGCGCGAGCCTGATCTCCGCCGACGGCCAGGCTCGCGTAGCTCTCCCTGGACGCCCCGCCGCCCAGCTCCGCCGCGGTGTAGGTGTTGAAGTCGCAGTACCCGCACCGGGTGGCGCAGAACGGGACATGCACATAGATCCCGAACGGGACCGCGCTCGAGCTGGTCGAGCGACGCAGGCGGGCAGCCTGCCGTCCGGCGGCACCGGCGCTCCGTCGGGCGGTGCGCCTGGCATGCTCAGGTCGCCCGCGATCGTGATGCAGGCCTGGCTCTCGCGCGCGCCGCCCGGCCGAGCACCCGCTCGGCGATCGCGTCCCATTTCGCGCCGCGTCCCGGCACGGTCAGCAGCGACGCGCATCAGCTCCGCGTCGCCGTAGTAGGCGAGCATCGACTCGGCGACGGTCACCCGCTGCTCGGGCCGCGCCAGCACCTCGATCTCGTCCCCGCGCCTGATCTCGCCCTCGGTCAGCACCCGCAGGTAAGCACCTGGGCCGCCCGGCGGCCGCGAACCGCTTGACCCAGTGGTCCTCGCCGGTCCACGCCTTGAACGTCGCGCACGGGATCCGCGGCGAGGTGACCTGGACCACCACGTCGCCCATCCGCCAGGTCTCGCCGATCAGCGCGGTGCGTGACGTCGAGGCCCGCGGTGGTGACGTTCTCGCCGAACTCGCCGTTGCGCAGTTCCCTGCCGAGCTGCTCGGTCCACCAGTCCAGGTCCTCCCTGGCGTAGGCGTACACGGCCTGGTCGAGACCGCCGTGGTTCTCGGTGTCGCCGTGCTCGTCCCCGGCCAGGCCGAGCCAGCCGACGTGCGACGGCGCCGCCGGCCGGGCGCTTGTCGATGGCGCTGTGATCCGGGCTGGCCCTGCGATGACCAGATCCGCGCACGGGACCGACGTTGACCGAGACGATGCGAGCGGCTAGCCATGACCGCAGGCTAGCCGAGACTGCGGGTTAATCTGGGAACGAGATATCACCCGTGCGATGCCTGATGGGGACGGGACCGATGACTGCTGGCAGCTACGGGCCGATGCGGGCGACCGACGCCGACCGGGACAGCGTGCACACCCTGCTCCAGGCCGCCTACGCGGACGGCAGGCTGACCTGGGACGAGTTCGACTCACGGTCGACCAGCCTGATGGAGGCCAAGACCTACGACCAGCTCGGCGCCCTGACCGTCGACCTGCGCCAGCCAGTGCCCTACCGGCCAGGGCACCTATCCGGCCGCCGGCCGCGCACCAACAGATGGCCGTGTGTCGCTGGTCTGCGGCGTCTGCCAGATCTTCTTCTGGTTCGTCGCGGGGAATCCCGCGATCGTCTGCGGCCACGTGGCCCGCCGCCAGATCAGGCAGACGCGGCGAGGCGGGCGACGGGATGGCGATGGCCGGCCTGATCCTCGGCTATGTCGGGAGTGCTTGCGCCGATCATCGCGCTGCATCGCCGCGTGGCCTTCATCGCCGCTCGCCGTCGTGCAGGCCGACGCCGGACTCAGGCCGCTTCCGGTCGCTGGCTCTGGTCGGCGGTCAGCGCGGCGACGAAGGCCTCCTGCGGAACCTCGACCCGGCCGATCGTCTTCATCCGCTTCTTGCCCTCCTTCTGCTTCTCGAGCAGCTTGCGCTTCCTGGTGATGTCGCCGCCGTAGCACTTGGCGAGCACGTCCTTGCGCAGCGCCCTGATGTTCTCGCGGGCGATGATCCGGGCGCCGATGGCGGCCTGGATCGGGACCTCGAACTGCTGCCTGCGGGATCAGCTCCTTCAGCCGCGCCGTCATCGCCAGCCCGTACTCGCGCGCCTTGTCGGCATGCACGATCTGGCTGAACGCGTCCACCGGCAGGCCCTGCAGCAAGATGTCGACCTTGACCAGGTCGGCCTCCTGCTCCCCGGCCGGTTCGTAATCCAGCGACGCGTAGCCCCTGGTGCGCGACTTGAGCTGGTCGAAGAAGTCGAAGATGATCTCCGCGAGCGGCATCGTGTACCTGATCTCGACCCGGTCGGCCGACAGGTACTCCATGCCGATCAGCACGCCGCGCCTGGACTGGCACAGCTCCATGATCGCGCCGATGTAGTCGGACGGCGCCAGCACCGTCGCGCGCACGACCGGCTCGAAGACCTGGCCGATCTTGCCCGCCGCGATGACCCCGATCGCTGGTCGCGATCCCGCCGGGGCCGCTGGGGAACTCGCTCGGATTCGTGACGACCACCTCGGCGCCGGAGTCCATGACCACCCGGTAGACGACGTTCGGCGCCGTGGAGATCAGCGACAGGTCGAACTCGCGCTCCAGCCGCTCCCTGATGATCTCCATGTGCAGCAGGCCGAGGAACCCGCAGCGGAACCCGAACCCGAGCGCGGTGGAGGTCTCGGGCTCGTACACCAGCGAGGCGTCGTTAAGCCGCAGCTTGTCCAGCGCGTCGCGCAGGTCCGGGTACTGGTCGCCGTCGACCGGATACAGGCCGGAGAACACCATCGGCTTGGGGTGGGCATAGCCG
Source organism: uncultured Actinomycetota bacterium (assembly GCA_963720595.1). GTDB lineage: Bacteria > Actinomycetota > Actinomycetes > Streptosporangiales > Streptosporangiaceae > Chersky-822. Next base: position 830,022 of record CAVRFY010000005.1, read on the forward strand.
GCCAGCGGCGTCGGCAGCCGGCCGCGCCGCGCTGGTCACCGTGTCGCCGACCCGGGCCTGCCGCACGTCCTTGACGCCCGTGATCAGGTAGCCGACCTCGCCAGCCGCCAGGCCGTCGGACGGTACGGGCTCTGGCGAGATGACGCCGACCTCGAGCGTCTCGTGCACCGCCCTGGTGGACAGCATCAGCGTCCGCTCGCGGCGCGACAGCCGGCCGTCCATCATCCGGACGTAGGTGACGACGCCCGCGGTAGGTGTCGTAGACCGAGTCGAAGATCAGCGCCCTGGCCGGCGCGTCCAGGTTCCCGGCCGGCGCGGGCACCTGCGCGACGACGGCGTTCAGCAGGTCGGCGACGCCCTCGCCGGTCTTCGCCGAGACCCGCAGCACGTCGGAGGGCTCGCACCCGATGATCTTGGCCAGTTCGGCCGCGTATTTCTCCGGCTGCGCGGCGGGCAGGTCGATCTTGTTCAGGACGGGGATCAGGTGCAGGTCAGCGTCGAGCGCCAGGTACAGGTTGGCCAGCGTCTGCGCCTCGATCCCCTGCGCGGCGTCGACGAGCAGGATCGCGCCCTCGCACGCGGCCAGCGACCTGGACACCTCGTAGGAGAAGTCGACATGGCCAGGGGTGTCGATCAGGTTCAGCACGTAGTTCTGGCCGTCGCTGCCCCGCCAGGGCAGCCGGACGGCCTGGCTCTTGATCGTGATGCCGCGCTCGCGCTCGATGTCCATCCTGTCCAGGTACTGCGCGCGCATCTGCCGGTCGCCGACGACGCCGGTGAGCTGCAGCATCCGGTCGGCCAGCGTCGACTTGCCGTGGTCGATGTGGGCGATGATGCAGAAGTTCCTGATCACCGCCTGGTCGGTCCGCGACGGCTCAGGCAGGGCGGCCGCCGCGGCCGCCGCGGCCGCCGCGGCGGCGCGGGCGCTCGGAGGCAGCGGCGCTGCCGCCCTCGACGGCTCGGACATCGGTGGCACGAGTCATCCGCTCGGTATAGGTTGCGACTTTCCTGACGCCGGGAACCAATTCGGCCAGTCTCCTGGGCCGCCACGGTCCGTCTCCGGGCCGCACCGGCGCTCTATGGGCCCGCTGACCATCATGACCCAGGCGCTCCGGTGCCCAGCCGGTAATTCCTCGTCGTCGTCTATGGTCGCATGCCGCCGCCGATGCCCACGCCAGCGGCGCACGCCAGCGAAGGATCGGCCTCGGTTTGAGCGGGCGAGCCGATCTCGGATATCCTTCTGCTTCGGCTGCCCGCATGCCCGCACCTCTCGTGCCGGGCGCGCAACCGCGCCTTCGGCTCGCGCCGGGCACACCTGACCCAATTGAACGAGAAAGTAGCGAGGCATACGCGTGGCGAATATCAAGTCCCAGATCAAGCGCAACAAGCAGAACGAGAAGGCCAGGCAGCGCAACAAGGCCGTCAAGTCGTCGCTGAAGACCGCCGTGCGGAACTTCCGCGAGGCCGCCGACTCCGGCGACGCCGACAAGGCGAACGAGGCGCTGCGCGCCGCCTACGTCAAGCTGGACAAGGCCGCCAGCAAGGGTGTCATCCACAAGAACCAGGCAGCCAACCGCAAGTCCGCGCTCGCCAAGCGCGCCGCCACCGTCAACGGGCTGAACGCAGCCCGGCTGACTCCGGGCGCTCACGGCTCGACGTCTACCGGCTCGCCGAGCGCGACGCCACGATCACCCGCACGGCCCGCTCCAGCGCGTAGCCCGCGCTCGCTCCCTCGCCCTTGACCTCGGCGTCTGCCTGCGCGACGGCCGAGTGCGCCCGCGCCAGGCCCGACCGCGTTCCAGCCGCGGAGCTGCTGCCGGACCTTGTCGACCTTCCAGGCGGGCATCCCGAGCTCGGCGGCCAGCGCATCCGCGCCCTTGCCGCGCGCCGTCCCGACCTGGCCGAGCGTCCTGATCCCGCGCGCCAGCGCGCTGGTGATCAGCACCGGGCGCGGTGCCGATCGCCAGCGCCCAGCGCAGCTGGGCGAGCGCCTCGGCCAGATTGCCCTCCAGCGCCCGGTCGGCGACGCTGAACCCGCTCGCTTCGGCCCGGCCGCGCCAGTACCGCGCCACCACCTGCCGCGTTGATCACGCCGGTGGTGTCCGAGGCGAGCTGGTCGCAGGCCGCCGCCAGGTCCCGCAGGTCCGTGCCGACGGCGTCGATCAGCGCCGCGCAGCGCCGCCGTCGTCCGCCTTGCGGCCCGGCCCTGGCCAGCTCAGCGCGCAGGAAGTCCATCCGCTCGCCGAACCGGCTGGATGGTCGGGCAGTCGATCCGCCTGGCGCCGGCCTTGCCAGCGCGGTCAGCAGCGACTTGCCCTTGGCCCCGCCCGCGTGCGTGACGACCAGCGTCACCTCGGCCGGCATCGCCGCCGCAAGCTGGCCGATCTCGGCCGCAACCGCCGCGTTCGCGTCCTGCGCGGCCCTGATGATCGACCACGCAGTCACCGCCGAACAGCGAAGGCGCGGTCAGCATGCCAAGCTCGCCCGCGGCCAGGTCGGCGCCGCGCACATCGTGCACGTCGGCCCCGGCACCGATATCGCCCGACCCGCTCCAGCCCGACCCGCTCCAGCCCGGCGCCGCGCATCGGCGGCGATGCTGGCCGACGCCTGCTCCAGCCCGGATCAGGGCGGCCACAGCGCGTTCGACGAGCAGTTCCTCCTCGCCGACGACGACGGTGACCGGACGCGCCTCCGGCCGCGGCCGGCTCGGCCGCACTCGATCGTCCCGCGTCCGAGGCATGACCGCAGCATGCCATGGCTAGCCGCCGGGCCGCGTGCGGCGCCACCGAGACGCCGAGCATCCTTGGCCCGGTGTGAACGCCCGATCGCGGCGCTGGCCTGCGATCAGGTACGACCGCTTCCGACCTCCGGCGATAGCCCGGCAGCCAGCCGGTCGGCCAGCGCCTCGGCTCGCCCGCCTCGCCGCGATGTGCATCGACACGACCGGCCGAGGTCCACGGCCTGGCAGCCAGCGACGCCGGCCGCCAGCTCGACCGCGAGCAGGTCCGCGCCGCGGCCCAGGTGCGCACCCGGTCGACCGGCACGATCCGGCCCGAACTGACCGCAGCACGGTCCGCGCGACCAGCCGGGTGCGCGCCGGCGCCTCCGGCTAGCGGGCACCGCGGCCGGCCTGGCAGCTCCGGCCAGCGCGCCCGCCGGCCAGCAGCGCGTCGGCGCCGTCGACCGCGAAGAACGAGCCGGACCTGGCTCGCGCACGCCCGGCCGCCGGCGGCGACCTCGTCCAGGCCCATGACCGGCAGCGGCGGCCCTGGCCGCGGCGGGAGCACGACCAGGCCGAGGCCAGAGCCGATGGTGCGGGCGTCGACCACGCGGACCGGGATCGGCGCGCCGTCCGCGGCCAGCGCCGCCGAGCTGACCGTGCCCGACAGCAGGGCCGGACACGTGCACGCGACACGACCGCTCGGGCGCCGGCGGCTCGCGGCCGGCCGGTAAGCGGCCGCGAACTCGCGCGGGCGGCAGGCCTCGCAGTAGTCAGCCGCTCGCCGCGGGCGGCCGCCGCCTCGATCGGCCGCCACCGCGGCCGCGATCACCGTCGTCGGCGATCAGCGTCGCCGGCGAGCAGCCGCAGCGGCACGACGGGCACGCCGGAACAGGCAGGGATCCGCCGCGGGCAGGCTGGCGGTGGAGTCGGTGACGATGGCAACCGAGCCCGCCAGGCGACCGCCCGGCGAAGCAACTCCCCGCTGCGGTCAGGCACGGCGATCCAGCCTAGACCGGCACCGGCTCGCCGCCGCGCCAGACCCGGTACGGCCGAAGGCCGTAGGACCAGGCGAACGCGCCCTCGTGGTCGGCGTCCCAGGCGACCACGTCGGCCAGCCGGCCCGCTGGTCATCGCGCCGCGGTCCGGCGCGCGCAGCGCGTGCGCGCCGCCGACCGTCGCCGCCCGAAGCGCCTCGGTGACGCTCATCCCGAGGTTCGCGATGGCCAGCGTGATCACCAGGGGCATCGAGGTGATCCCGTTCGTTCCCGGCGAATGGCCGGTGCCAAGCGCGACCATCACGCCCCGGTCGAGCAGCGCTCGGACCGGCGGGGTGCGGCCGTTCTCCGCGGTATTGGCCGGGCAGACCACGGCAGTGACGCCGGCCTTCGCGAGCACGGCCACGTCGTCGTCATCGGCCCCGTTCAGCAGGTCGGCGGAGGCGCAGCCAAGCTCGGCGGCCAGTCGCGCGGCGCCGAGCCTGCGAGTCGCCGCCCGCGTGCAGCCGCGGGCAGCAGGCCGGCCGCGCGGCCCGCGTTGAGGATCCAGCGCGACTCGGGCTCGCTGAAATGCCCGTCGTCGCAGTGGACGTCGACGCTGTCGGCGCCGGCGGTCGCCGCGTCGGCGCACCAGCAGCTGACGGCGTCCACGTAGTCGTTGCGGCGGCCGAAGAACTCGGGCGGCAGCGCGTGCGCGGCGAAGAACGTGACATGCACGCGCGGCATGCCGGGCTCGTCCTCCAGCGACCGCAGCAGCCGCACGTCAGCCAGTTCGCCGTCCCTGGTCAGGTGATAGCCGGTCTTGGCCTCGATCGTGGTGGTGCCGCTCAGCAGCCAGTCCCGCATCCGGCCCCTGACGTGGTTGCACAGCGTCCACGGGTCGGTTCCCCTGGTCACCGTCACGGTCGAGGTGAGGCCGCCGCCCGCGGAGACGATCTCCGTCATCGACGAGCCGCCGGACCGCATCGCCAGCTCGGCCCATCTGTTGCCCGCATAGACCGGATGCGAGTGGGCGTCGATCAGGCCAGGAGTGACCAGCGCGCCGCCGAGGTTCTCGACATGGTCGACATCGACGATGTGCTCGATGATGCCCGGCAGGCTGGTCGGAAGCGCGCGGCAGGGCCAGCCCAGGCAATGCGATCATTCTGCATGAAAATGGCTGCATTACTCCATACCTCAGAACCGGTCCACAACCGGCCGATATTGGTAAGGAGTCGGAAAGCTCATCCTGCCACGCCGTGCCTGGCCAGAACGCAGGCCCGAGCCGACCGCCTGATCGCTGCCATGCCACCTGCCATGAATCTGCCTGCTGCTCAAGAACCAGCTACGACCTGCTCAGCGAATAGCGTTATGTGGCAAAGGCCACAGCTCAATGGGAACGCACATACCATATCGGTTGCGTACGGTATTGCACTACTCAATGCCGCACCAGTGTTATCGCAGTGACTCAGTGGTCTACGACATGACCTGCGACAATCAGGCCGACATCGCTAGGTCGCGCGGCGACGAACCGGTCGAGCTCGGCCGCCAGGCCGGGCGGCACTCGTGCCGTCAGCTGGGTACCCGCGTCGGTGTGCTCGATGCTGAGGACCTCGCCCTCTGGTGCGCCCGGGCGATCAGGTCGCCGCGCGAGTACGGAACGACGACGCTCACCTCGGCGCTCAGCCTCGGCAGCAGCCGCTCGACCTCCGCCAGCAGCAACGGCCAGCCCAGCCCCGGTCCGCGCCGACACGACCACCGACTGCGGCTCGGCCAGCTGCAGGCCCTTCAGGTCGATCTCGTCCGCGGCAGTCCGCCTTGTTGAAGACGACGAGCTCGGGCACGTCCTTGGCGCCGATCTCGGCGAGAACCTCGCGCACCGCTGCGATCTGCGACCGCGGATCGGCGTCAGATCCGTCGACCACGTGCAGGATCAGGTCAGCCTCGGCGACCTCCTCGAGCGTCGAGCGGAACGCGTCGACCAGCTGATGCGGCAGGTGCCGGACGAACCCGACGGTGTCGGTCAGCGTGAACGGCGCGCCCGACGGCAGCCTGGCCTTGCGCACCGCCGGATCGAGCGTCGCGAACAGCGAGTTGTCGACCAGCACATGAGCGCCGGTAAGCCTGTTGAGCAGGCTGGACTTGCCCGCATTGGTGTAGCCGGCGATGGCCACGGAGGGGACTTCCCGCCTTCTGCGCTGGCCGCGCTGCACCTCGCGGCCTACCGACATCTCGGCGATCTCGCGCCGCAGCCTGGTGATGCGCGTCCTGATCCGCCGCCGGTCAGTCTCGATCTTCGTCTCGCCAGGACCGCGGGTACCGATTCCGCCACCGCCGGCCACCCGGCCGCCGGCCTGCCTGGACAGCGACTCACCCCAGCCACGCAGCCGCGGCAGCATGTACTGCATCTGGGCAAGCTCGACTTGGGCCTTGCCTTCCTTGCTCCTGGCATGCTGGGCGAAGATATCCAGGATCAAGGCGGTCCGGTCGATCACCTTGACCCGAACGACGCCCTCGAGCTTGCGCAGCTGGCTCGGGGTCAGCTCGCCATCGCAGATGACCGTGTCCGCGCCGGTAGCCGTCACCAGATCAGCCAGCTCGGCCGCCTTGCCGGCGCCGACATAGGTCGACGCGTCCGGGCGGCTCCTGCGCTGAGTCAGGCCGTCGAGCACCTCGGATCCCGCCGTCTCGGCGAGCAGGGCGAGCTCGCGCAGCGAGTTCTCAGCCGTCGCCAGCGTGCCCTCGGTCCAGACTCCGAGCAGTACGACTCGCTCGAGCCGCAGTGCGCGGTACTCGACCTCGCTGACGTCCTGGAGCTCGGTGGAAAGGCCCGCGACCCGGCGCAGGGAGTGCCGGTCTTCCAGGTCGCGCTGGCCGGGATCGAAGCTCTCCTGAGCCTCATCGGTGTGCTCGGCGTACCTATCGGATTCTGCTGTCATTTGCCATCCATAGCGGGACCGCCGCTGCTCGGCGGTCCATTCGATGCTGCCACGGCAGAGCCGGGCCGTCACTTCAATAACACCACCCGACCCCCAGATGTGCCCCAACCGCCGGACCAACCGCCGGCCAACCGTCGGGCCATGCACCGCCGGCGCAACCGCCGCCGGGGCGCGCACCGACGGGGCGGCGAAGCGCAGGATGTGCCGGAAGGGCTGAATGTGCCATGGTTAGGAGCGGCCGCGTTTTGCCGAGCACGAAGGAGCAGCCAGCAATGAGCTACGGCGAGGGAATCGAGATCAACGGCCCGGTCAAGGATCGGTACGAGGAGATCCTCACGCCGGAAGCCCTGGACCTTGTCGCGCTGCTGCAACGCGAGCTCGGTCAGCGCCGGGCCGAACTGCTCGCGGCCAGGACGGCCCGCCAGGCCGAGCTCATCGCGGGCGCCGCGCTCGACTTCCTCCCCGGCACCGCGCAGATCAGGGCCGACCGGAGCTGGCAGGTGGCTCCGCCTGCTGCCGGCCTGGTCGACCGCAGGGTCGAGATCACCGGCCCGACCGACAAGAAGATGACGATCAACGCGCTCAACTCCGGGGCGAAGGTCTGGCTCGCCGACTTCGAGGACGCCAACACACCGCTCTGGGACAACATGGTCACCGGCCAGCTCAACCTCAAGGACGCGCTGGACCGCACCATCGACTACACCAGCAGTGACGGCAAGGATTACAAGCTGGCTCCCGATGATCAGCTCGCCACCATCGTGGTCAGGCCGCGCGGCTGGCACCTGGACGAGAAGCACGTGCTGGTCGACGGGCAGCGCATTTCGGGCAGCCTGTTCGACTTCGCCCTGTACTTCTTCCACTGCGCGGGGCGTCAGCTCGCGAAGGGTAAGGGCCCGTACTTCTACCTGGCCAAGATGGAGAGCCACCTGGAGGCCAGGCTCTGGAACGACGCGTTCAACCTGGCGCAGGACTCGCTCGGCATGCCGCGCGGCACGATCAGGGCGACCGTGCTGATCGAGACCATCCCGGCGGCGTTCGAGATGGAGGAGATCCTCTACGAACTGCGGGAACACAGCGCGGGCCTGAACGCGGGCCGGTGGGACTACCTGTTCAGCATCATCAAGAAGTTCCGGACCAGGGGCAGGGACTTCGTGCTGCCCGAGCGCAACGCGGTCACCATGACCGCGCCGATGATGCGCGCCTACACCGAACTGCTGGTCAGGACCTGCCACGGCCGCGGCGCGCACGCGATGGGCGGCATGGCGGCGTTCATCCCGAGCCGGCGCGACCCCGAGGTCAACAAGGTCGCGCTGGCCAAGGTGCGCGACGACAAGACTCGCGAGTCAAGGGACGGGTTCGACGGCTCGTGGGTGGCGCACCCCGACCTGGTCCCGGTGTGCCGGGAGATCTTCGACGGCGTGCTCGGCGACGCGCCGAACCAGCTTGGCAAGGTCCGCGCGGACGTCGAGGTGACCTCGGCCCAACTGCTCGACGTGGCCAGCACGCCGGGCGAGATCACCGAGGCCGGCCTGCGCAACAACGTCAGCGTGGGCCTGCAGTACCTGGCGAGCTGGCTGGCCGGGCAGGGCGCGGTCGCCATCTTCAACCTGATGGAAGATGCCGCCACCGCCGAGATCTCCAGGTCCCAGGTCTGGCAGTGGCTGCATAACGACATTCATCTCGCAGAGGGCCCGCAGGTCACCAGGGAACTGGTAGAGTCGGATCATCGACGAGGAGCTGGCGAAGATCGCCGAAACGTTCGGCGACGCCTATGACGAGGCGAAATTCGCCGAGGCCGTCGGCCTGTTCAAGGACGTGGCCCTCGCCGACGACTACGCCGAGTTCCTGACCCTGCCCGCCTACGAGCACATGCCGTGACGGCGCTAGGTTCGCCTTATGCCGACGCAGACGGAGAAAGCTGACCGGTTCCTGGCCCTGCACCAAGGCGAGCAGCCGCTGCTCATGCCGAACCCCTGGGACCGGGGATCGGCGCGGTTGTTTGCCTCGCTCGGCTTTGCCGCGCTCGCCACGACGAGCAGCGGATTCGCCGCGACGCTCGGGCGCCTGGACGGCTCGGTGACCCGCGAGGAGGCCATCGAGCACGCCGCCTGGATCGCCGGCGGCACCGACCTGCCCGTCTCGGCCGACCTGGAGAACTGCTTCGCCGATGATCCGGCGGGCGTCGCCGAGACGGTGCGGCTCGCGGTCGGCGCCGGACTGGCCGGATGCTCGATCGAGGACTTCGCCAGCCGGGACACCGATCCGATCTACGACCGGGCGCTGGCGGCGGACCGGGTCGCGGCGGCGGCCGAGGCCGCGCACAGCGGCGCTGTCCGCATCGTGCTGACCGCGCGGGCCGAGAACTACCTGCGCGGCAGGCCCTACCTGGCCGACACTATCGCGAGGCTGCAGAGCTATCAGGAGGCCGGCGCCGATGTCCTCTTCGCCCCTGGCGTGATCAAGCTGGAGGAACTCGCCGAGCTGGTCGCGTCGGTCGACCGGCCAGTCAACGTCCTCGCGCTGCCGGGAACTCCCACGGTGGCCGAGCTGGCCGGGATCGGCGTCAAGCGGATCTCGGTCGGCGGAGCGTTCGCCTTCGTCGGCATCGGCGCCGTCGCGCAGGCCGCCATCGAACTCCGCGATCAGGGCACCTACGGCTACTGGGATCCGGCCAGGTCCGGCGGCGCGGCCGCCAGGGCGGCGTTCGGCGCCTGACCCCGTACGCGTCGACCCCTACTCCAGCCCGTCGCGATCGGCCCAGTCGAGCAGGGTTTGCAGCGAGTAGGCGGTGTCGTCGATTCCAGCGTGCAAGTCGCCGAGCTGGGCGAACCTGGCCGGCACCGTGGCGATCGTGAACGCTGCCGGCTCCACGTCGTCGATTTCCTCCCACGCGATCGGCGTCGACACCGTGCCCTCGGGGACGCCGCGCACGGAGTAGGCGCTCGCGATCGTATGATCCCTGGCGTTCTGGTTGTAGTCGACGAACAGCTTGGCGGGGTCGCGGTCCTTGCGCCACCAGGTGGTGGTGACGTCATCAGGCGCCCGCCGCTCGATCTCGCGCGCGAAGGCCAGCGCGGCTCGGCGCACCTCGCCGAATCCCCACCGGGGCTCGATCCGGACGTAGATGTGCAGTCCGTGCCCGCCCGATGTCTTCGGCCATCCGACGGCGCCCAGCTCGCCGAGTACCTCGCGCACCACCCCGGCGACCCGGCGCACCGTGTCGAACCCACATTCCGGCATCGGGTCGAGGTCGATCCGCCACTCGTCGGGCCGCTCGGTATCGGCGCGGCGGGAGTTCCACGGGTGGAACTCGACGGTCGACATCTGCACCGCCCAGATGATGCTGGCCAGCTCGGTCACGCACAGCTCGTCGGCGTGCCTGCCGTAGCGCGGGAAGCTCACCCGCACTGTCTCCAGCCAGTCGGGCGCCCCGCTCGGCACCCGCTTCTGGTGCACCTTCTCGCCCGCCACCCCCGACGGGAACCTGTGCAGCATGCACGGCCGCTCCCGCAGCGCCCGCACGATCCCGTCGCCGACCGAGAGGTAGTACCTGGCCAGGTCGAGCTTGGTCTCGCCCCGAGCCGGGAAGTACACCCGGTCCGGATTGGAGATCCTGATCGTCCGGTCCCCTACCTCAAGATCCACGGAAGCGGCCATACGGCCAAGCTAGCCGCTGGCCGGGCTACGGCAACCGAGACGGCGGCATCGCGGGGGCATGACCGCGCGTCGGCGCCGCCAGGCCGCCGACTGCCGCCGGGCTCGCCTGGCCCGGGGTGAAGGTGAAGGCGTGCTCACTGCGCTGCGCGCCGAAGTAGAAGCCGACCACCTTGCCGAGGTCGTTGCCGCATTGCGGCAGCGTGCCGAACCTGGCTGCCGGATCGCGGAGACTGCGGAAGACGCCGTGATGATCAGTGAAGCCCACGAAGTTCCCGCGGGAACTCGTCTGGTATCCGCCGACAAGAAGACCATTGCGGTCAGAGATGCAGGCCACGTCCGTGTTCACCGCGCCAGGAACATTAACGCGGTGGAACTTCCCGTCGCGAAGCCAGAATCCGTGCTGGTGGTTGCGGGCGTTGGTGTAGGAACCGGCCATCGTGCCGTCGTCAGCGATTCCTACCAGCACGGTCCCCTGGAACAGCGAGTGGCCCGCAGCCGGGTCACTGACCGTGGTGAATATGCCGTCCTTGAGCACGAATCCGCGCTCAACCTGCTTCCTCGTGAAGAACCAGCCCGCGATCACGCCGGCGTTGTTGATGTCGACCGCGACGGAACCCTCACCAGCGCGGTGATTGGCGCGGGGCGGGTCGATGGTGGTGAACAGCCCATTGTCGTCTTCAAAGCCATGCAGAACGCCGGCTTTGTCCTGGTATTCGCCCACGATTGTCCCGGCGGTGTTGATCGCGAGAGCGCACGTCAGTCCGGTACTTCCAGCCAATGGATCCTTGATTGTCACGAAGGTGCCGTGCCGGTCGACGAATCCGTGCTCAAGTCCGCCCTTGCGCTGGAAGCACCCCACGATCAGGCCGGAATCAGTGACGTCCTCGGCCTGGCTCAGCACCGCGCCTGGGACCCTGAGATTCGCGAAGGATCCGTGCGCGGGGGGCGGCGTCGCGATGCGCTGGGCCGCCGCCGGAGGCGCGGCCACAAGCGTGCCTGCCGCCGCCATGGCCAGAATGCCGCAGGTTCCTCTGAGCCTCACGCCCACCTCCAGTCCGGATTGCCGTGCTCACGCCATTATGACCTAGCGAGCGGCAGCCTCACCGATCCCGCGCCGGTAGGCGACGACCTCGATCTCGATCAGCATGCCCGGCTCGATCAGCGCCGCGACCTCGACCATCGTGGCGGCCGGGCGCACCTGCGCGAAGGCCTCGCCGTGCGCCTGGCCGTACTCCTGCCAGCGGGATATGTCGGTGACGTACATCCTGGTCTGGACCACGTCGGCGAGGCTCGCGCCCAGCCCGGCCAGCCCGGCCGCGGCGTTGCCGATCGCCTGCCTCGTCTGCGCGTACGCATCCCCCGGATGCACGAACTGGGCGCCGTCGACGGAGGTGCAGCCGGAAACGAACACGAAATCGCCTGCCGCTACGGCCCGGCTGTAGCCGACAACCGGCTCCCACGTCGTCCCGGAGAAGACCCGCCGGATCGCCCGATTCTCGGCTGGCGGTCGATTCCCCGCAGGCTCGGGCGGATTGGTGTCCATGATCATCGAACTGGTCAGTGTAGCGGCCGGGCTGCCACCCGGGGAAGATAGGGAGAACGGATGACGCGAGCCGGGCGGGAGGCGGGACGATGACCACGCAGACGGCCGCTCTCGCGCGCCCTGATCCCCCAGCTCACACCGATCCTGGGCCCCGACCTGGTCATCACCGACCCGATGGAACTGCGCACCTACGAGTGCGACGGGCTGACATCGCACCGTTGCTCCCCTGGTCTTGTCGTTCTTCCCGAGACAGCCGCACAGGTCGCAGCCGTCGTGCGAGCCTGCGCCAGCGCTAACCTGCCGTTCGTCGCCCGTGGCAGCGGCACCGGCCTGTCCGGCGGGGCGCTGCCCAGGGCCGACGGCGTGCTGATCGTCACCGCCCGGATGCGGCGGATCATCGAGGTGGATCCGGCCAGCCGCCGCGCGATCGTGGAACCGGGCGTGACCAACCTCGCGGTGAGCCAGGCCGCGCAGCCGTTCGGGCTGTTCTACGCGCCCGATCCGTCCAGCCAGCAGATCTGCTCGGTCGGCGGCAACGTCGCGGAGAACTCGGGCGGCGCGCACTGCCTGAAGCACGGCTTCACCGTCCACCACGTCGCCGGCCTGGAGATCGTCACCCCGGAGGGCGAGCTGACCTGGCTCGGCGACGGGACCGGCGCGGCTCCCGGCTACGACCTGGTCGGCGCGTTCACCGGCTCGGAGGGCACGCTCGGCATCGTGACCAAGATCGTCGTCCGGCTGACCCCGATCCCGCAGGCCGTGACTACCCTGCTCGCGGCGTTCGAGACGACCGGGCATGGCGGCGCGGCCGTCTCGGCCATCATCGCGGCCGGGATCCTGCCCGGCGCGATCGAGATGATGGACGCGCTCGCGATCGAGGCCGCCGAGGCAGCGGTGGCCTGCCACTACCCCGAGGGCGCGGGCGCGGTCCTGATCGTCGAGCTCGACGGGCCGGAGACCGGAGTGCGCGCGGAGGCGGCAGCCGTGCGCGAACTCGCCGAGCGGGCGGGCGCGTTCGAGATCAGGGAGGCCGCCGACCCGGCCGAGCGCGCCGCGATCTGGACCGGCCGCCGGTCTGCGTTCGCGGCCGTGGGCCGGATCTCGCCGGCCTACATCGTCCAGGACGGTGTCGTCCCGCGCACCGCGCTGCCTGAGGTGCTCGACCGGATCAGCGCGCTGTCGGCGCAGGCCGGGATCCGGGTCGCGAACGTGTTCCACGCCGGAGACGGCAACCTGCATCCGCTGGTGCTGTTCGACGACTCCAGCGCCGAGGAATCCGCGGCTGCCGAGGTGCTGTCCGGCGCGATCCTGGACGAGTGCATCGCGCATGGCGGGTCGATCACCGGCGAGCACGGAGTCGGCGTCGACAAGTCGCGGTACATGCCGCGGATGTTCAACGCCGACGATCTCGACACGATGCAGCTGCTGCGCTGCGCGTTCGACCCGGCTGGCCTGTGCAACCCCGGCAAGATCTTCCCGACGCCGCGGATGTGCGGCGAGGTTCCCGGCGTCCGGCGCGGCCCGCATCCGCTGGTGGCATCGGGCCAGGCGGAGATCTTTTGATCATGATTAACCACTCGCCCGTGGCCGGTGCGCATGGCTGCTGAACCGGTTCCCGCGTCGATCGCGGCGGCCTGTGCGGTCAGGCCCGCCACGGCAGCCGACGCAGTCGGTGGCATGCAACCGCGGATCGTGGCCGCTCCCGCCAGCACCGCCGAGGCCAGCGCCCTGCTGACGGCTGCCGCCGGGCTCGGCCTGGCCGTCCTCCCGCGCGGAACGGGGTCGCGGCTGCACTGGGGGAACCCGCCACTGCGCTGCGACCTGGTACTCGAGATGACGCGGATGGATCAGCTCGTCGAGCACGAGGCGGGCGACCTGGTGGCGACCGTGCAGGCGGGGATGGGCCTGGACCGGCTCGCCGGCGTGCTCGGGGCGGCCGGGCAGCGGCTGGCGCTCGACCCGCCGGGTGGCGGGACCGTCGGCGGGGTGCTGGCGGCGGCCGCGGCCGGGCCCGCTGCGGCTGCGCTACGGAACGCCGCGCGATCTGCTGATCGGGATCACGGTGGTGCGGGCCGACGGCACAGTGGCCAAGTCGGGCGGCAAGGTGGTCAAGAACGTCGCCGGGTACGACATCGGCAAGCTCTTCGCCGGATCGCGCGGCACGCTCGGCCTGATCACGCAGGCCACCTTCCGGCTGCACCCGCTGCCCGCCGAGACCGCCTACGTGACCGCGCTGTGCCCGACGGCGCTCGACGCGTGCCAGGCGGTCGCGACCGCGCTGGAGTCGCGGGCCGGTCCCGTCGCGGTCGAGGTCGACTGGGCGGCCGCGGCCGATCCTGTCCGTCTCTGCATCGCCCTGGAGGGCGATCCCGCGGGTGTCGCCGAGCGGGCGGTCGCCCTCACCGACCTGCTCGGCCGCGTGACGCCGCACGTCAGTCCCGGGCCGCCGGGCTGGTGGGGCGCGGGCCCGGCGGCGCAGCGGGACGGCACCGTACTCCAGGTCGCGTTCTGGCCCGGCGACCTCGGCATGGTGCTCGCCGAGATCCGCGCCGCCGCGGACGCGGCCGGTCTCGATCCCGCCGTCGGCGGTTCGGCGGCCGCAGGCGTGCTGCATGCCGCACTGCCCGAAGGCACGGACCCGGCCGCCGTGGCCGGGTTCGTCACCGCGCTGCGCGGCGCGCTCGGGCACGGGTTGCCCGCTGATTCTGGGCGCCGTCTGTCGGTGGCGCGCCAGCCGGTGATCCACGCCAAGCCGGGTGCCAGGCATGCGCCCGCCGAACCCAGGCGGCGCGGGGCCCGGGCCGCCGTGCAGTCCGGGAGCGGCGGCGTCGCTGGCCGCGGCAGCGACGGCGCGAGATCGGGCGAGGGGCCGCCGGCCAGGGTCAATGTGGTTGTGCTGCATTGCCCGCGCGCCGTCGGCGAACTCGTCGACCTGTTCGGGCCCGTGCCATCGCTGACCCTGATGCGCGCGGTCAAGAACCAGTTCGACCCGGCCGCGACGATGGCGCCCGGGCGATTCGCCGGAGGGATCTGATGACCGCCGACCACGCCGGCGACGGCCAGCCAGACGGCACTCTGCCGCCCGTTCCCGCGCCCGGCCCCGGGCCGAGTGCGCTGGATCCGACCGGCAGGCTGCGCGAGGTAGTCAGCGACTGCGTGCACTGCGGGTTCTGCCTGACCACCTGCCCGACTTATCAGCTTTGGGGCGAGGAGATGGACTCCCCGCGCGGCCGGATCCACCTGATCGGCCAGTTGCTCGACGGCGCGGACGGCACTTTGGCTGCCGCCGAGCACCTGGACAGGTGCCTGGGCTGCATGGCCTGTCTGCCCGCCTGCCCGTCCGGCGTCCGGTACGACCGGCTGATCGAGGCGGCCAGGTCATGGGCGACCGAGGCGGCACCGGCCGAACCGGGGCGAGCCGGGGCTGCGCCGGTCGGATCTGGGCCCGTCGGATCTGGGCCGGTCGGATCTGGGACGGCCCGCGCCCTTCCGCCGCGGTCGCGCCGGGAGCGGGCGCTGCGCGCCGCGATCTTCGCGACGTTCCCCTATCCAGACCGGCTCAGGCGGCTGATCGGCCCGCTCCGGGTCGCCCAGCTGACCGGAGTGGACCGGCTGATCCAGCGCGGCAACCTCGCCGGCCGGCTCGCTCCCGAGGTCGCCGCGGCGCTCCGGGTGGCACCTGCCCGGCCGGCCAGCCGGCTGCCGCGCGGCAGGCTCCCCGAGCGGGTCGCCGCCAGGGGCGAGCGCCGGGCGGTCGTGGGCATGCTGACCGGCTGCGTCCAGCAGGTCTTCTTCCCGCAGGTCAACATCGCGACGGCGCGGGTGCTGGCGAGCGAGGGCTGCGATGTCGTCATCCCGGCCGGGCAGGGCTGTTGCGGCGCGCTGTCGCTGCACGACGGTAGGCGCGCCGAGGCGGCGAGGTTCGCCCGCGAGCTGATCGAGACCTTCGAACGGGCCGATGTAGCGGCGATCGTGGTCAATTCGGCGGGTTGCGGCTCGGCGATGAAGGAGTACGCCGACCTCCTCGACGGCGAGCCTGGCTGGGCCGCGCGCGCTGCGGCGCTGTCAGACAAGGTCGCGGACTTCAGTGAGTTCCTCGCCGATCTCGGACCGGCCGCGGCCAGGCATTCGCTCCCGCTGACGATCGCCTACCACGATGCCTGCCACCTGGCGCATGCCCAGCGGATCAGCGGCCAGCCGCGCGAGCTGCTGAAGGCGATCCCCGACCTGGTCGTCGCCGAGATTGCCGACGCCGGCATGTGCTGCGGGTCGGCCGGAATCTACAACCTGGTCCAGCCGGAGGCCGCGCGGCAGCTCGGCGCGCGCAAGGCGGCCTCGGTCGCCGCCACGGGCGCCGACCTCATCGTCTCGGGCAACCCCGGGTGCACGCTCCAGATCGCCTCGGCACTCGGCGAGGCAGGCACCCCGATGCCGGTCGCCCACGTGGCCGAGGTGCTCGACGCGTCGATCCGCGGCCGCCGGGCCAGCTCACTGCTGTGACCTGGCCCCGGCAGGCCGGGATCGGCGGTGCGGCGGGCTAGGGCACCTGGATATGCCATAGCTCCTGACGGGTCGTCGGCTTGGTCACGGTGACGTTGACGATCAGGTCGAGGCGGCCGGCCGATCCCTCGATTTGTAGCTGGTCGAAGATGAACGCCGGGCCTGGCTGGCCGATCGCGCTGGCTGCGCCGAAGCCGGACCCTGTGGCACCGGTCTGCACCAGGTGGATCTTGCCTGACCCGGTGTCGAACCAATCGAGCCTGAGCCGGCCGTGCGGAGCGGCACTGATCGCCACCCGGGCCGCGCGCCCGGTAGCCGACCCCGGGATGGTCTCCGTGCGCGATGCGCCCACCCGCCACAGGTGCAGGCGCGCGCACTGCGTGGTCTTCGTCGGCGCGCAGTAGGCCAGGTAGAGCCCGCCATGATCGCCGCACTTCTGCTCGGTGATCCGTGCTAAAGACCGGCCGCAGTTTGTGCCAAAGTCCGATCGAACGGTGTGCTAGGGCCGGAATACCAAGCTCGCCGACGACGCCGGGAGTGCCGTCACGTCTGTCACCGTTATCTGCCGCGGATCGTCGACTCCGTGAGGCTGGACGCCATCCCGATCTGCGCGCTGCGGAGCTGAGCTCAACAACGAACACCCTGGCGTCAGTGTGACGCCTGCTGACGTCACTATTTGACGTCATACTAACTTGACAGACGTCACTTCATGACGTCATGATGAAGTCATGGAACTGTCACCCTACGTCGAGGGACTGCGCAGGGAACTCGGCTCACTGACCCGCTTCGCCTCCGATGACGTCATCCAGGTGGCCGACAAGCTGGCCGAGGCACTCGATTCCTCGGTCAGGCTCACGCTGCTCGACGTGCTGTCGGCGGCGGCCGCCGAGATCACGACCCGGCTGGACGACGTCGTGATCGAGGTCAGGCTCAGCGCTGGCGAGCCGGATTTTGTCGTCACGGCCATCCCGGCCCAGCACGCCGGGCCGGCCGAGGCCGACGGCGGCAGCCCTGACGAGGCGGGCACCGCGCGCGTGACCTTGCGGCTGTGGAAAGAATTGAAGAGCCGCGTGGAGGCGAGGGCCGCGGCCGACGGGATATCGGTCAATTCCTGGCTAGCTCACGCGGCCATCGACGCGCTCGAAGGCCCCAACTCAGGCCCAGCGCGAGGTCAGCGATCCCGTTCCGGCGTCGGCCAGCGGATCACCGGCTACGCCCGCAGCTAGCGGCGCGCGCCGCCGGCGCACGTCGAACTCACACTCGGTACCCAGCACCAGTTTGGAGAGGTCATGTCTACCTGGGAATTTCCCTGCTCGGAACCGGTCGACCTGCGGGTTGTCCTCGCCTCGGGAACGGTGGCGATCACCGCCGCACCTACGGACGAGGTAACGGTCCGCGCGAATCGCGGCCGGTCCGGCGCCGCCGCGACGCCAGCTGCCGACGACGGCAATGCCGATGACTTCATCGTCGACTTCACCGACGGCAGGCTGGAGATCAGCGAGCCGGAGCGGCACGGCCTGCGCTGGCATGCCAAGGACCTGCATCTGCGGATCTCGGTGCCAGACGGATCCCGCTGCGCCGTCCAGGCCGCGTCGGCAGACGTCATGCTCCATGGTGAGCCGGGCTCGCTGGACATGCGCACCGCGAGTGGCACCGTCGATGCGGCCGCCGTAAACGGGCCAGCCGAGATCTTCACGACGTCGGGCGACGTCCGGGTCCGCGATGTCACTGGCGAGGCAACCCTGCATACGGCATCTGGCCGCATCTCGGTTCGCCACGTGGGAGGCGACGTCACGGCCCGCACCGCGAGCGGCGACATCGTGATCGGCACCGCCGGCGGCTCGGTGACCGCGCGCAGCGCGAGCGGTCAGGTGCTGGTCGGCAGTGTGGCCCGCGGCCGCACCGACGTGAACACGGTCTCCGGTGAGGTCGAGGTCAAGGTCGTGCAGGGAATCGGCGTCTATCTCGACCTGGCGTCGATTACCGGGCGGATCAGCAGCGACCTGGAGCCTGCCGACGAAGGCGGCCAGGAGAACCTGCAACTGCACTGCCGGACGGTCAGCGGTGCGATCAGGGTCGCCAGGGCCACGGCTGCCGAGATGGCCAGCTAGTCAGACACGTCAGAGACTCTCAGAGAGGAACCGGGTCCATGTACTCGCGCCAACTCGAGCAGCTTGCGCACCTTCGTCATAGTGAGCAACTTCGTCATGGTGAGCTGAGGCAGAAGGCCAGCACCGGCCGCCGCGTCGCCGCCCGCCGCGCGGCGCGGCAGCCGATCAGGAGCCAGACCGGATGGGCGCTCATCGCGCTCGGTCTGCGGATCGCCGCGTCAGGCGGTCGGTGACGCCACTAGCTGATCGGCGAGCCACGAGGCGCAGATCTCGCCCTCGGCGACGATGACCGCGGGACCGGTCAGCAAGCTGGCGGTCGGGCTCGGCGCGACGGCGAGTTTGCCGCCAGGGACATCGACGGCCCAGGTCCGGCCCGCGCCGCCCGGCCAGTCCCCCGTCGCGGCGGCCGCGCCCGCGCCGCCCGGCCACTGCCCCGTGGCGGCGGCCGCGCCCGCGGCTGCCGCTACGGCCCCTGTCCCGCAGGACAGCGTCTCCCCCGACCCGCGCTCGTAGACCCGCATCTCGATCGCATGATCTCCGGTGACCCGCACGACTTCGACATTTACCCCGTCGGGGAACGCGGCCGCGTCCACCTCGGGCGGATCGGTCAGGTCGATGCCGCTCAGTGCCTTGGCCACCACGCACACCAGGTGCGGGTTGCCCACCGAGACCGTGACTCCGGTGTACCGGCGGCCGCCAAGCACCGCCCATCCGGCCCGCCCGACCTGCGCGGGCCCCATGTCGACGGTCAGCGCGCTGTCCGCCTCCTGGCGCACCGACCGGACGCCGGAGCGCGTCTCGATCGCCAGTTCAGGCCCGGCCGACAGCCCGTGATCGAGAAGGTACCTGGCGAACACCCTGATGCCATTGCCGCACATCTCGGCGATGCTGCCGTCGGAGTTCCGGTAGTCCATGAACCACGCCGCCGGCCCCGACGTCAGGCCGACCACCCGGAGCACGCCGTCGGCCCCGATTCCGGTGTGCCGGTCGCACAGCCGGCGGACCAGGCCGGCACCGAGATCCAGCCGGTCGTCGATGTCAGGAACGACGATGAAGTCGTTGCCCGTTCCGTGACCTTTGGCGTAACGCATGCCCCGATGCTAGTCAGCCGCGGCGGCGGATTCCGCGATGGCCGCCAGTGCCACGTCCGTCGGCACCGGCTCGGCCGGCCGCTAGCCAGCGGATTCTCGGATCCCGCCGGAACCAGGATTCCTGCCGGCGAGCGAACCGTCGCGTGGCCCGCACGGTCTGCTCTTCAGCTTCGGCTTCTGACCACTCGCCGTCCAGGAACTTGAGCACCTGGGCGTACCCAAGTGCCCGGCTGGCGGTCAGGCCCGCCCGCAGGCCCGTCCCCCGCTGGCCTTTGCCGGCCAGCGCTCTGACCTCGTCAACGAGCCCGTCCCGCCACATTTGCCTGACCCTCGCGGCGATCCGCTGGTCCAGCTCGGGGCGAGGTAGCGCCAGGCCGAGCTGGACGGCAGGAAGCACGGACGCGTAGCCCGGCAGCGTCGCGCTGAACGGCCGCCCGGACAGTTCGATTACCTCGAGCGCGCGCACGATCCTGCGGCCGTTGCTCGGCAGAATCGCGGCCGCGGCGGCGGGATCGGCGGCTGCCAGCCTTCCGTGCAGGGCGGCGGGGCCGAGAGCGGCAAGCTCGGCCTCCAGCCGTCCGCGCAGCGCGGGCTCGGTGCCGGGGAAGTCGAGGTTGTCGATGGCGGCCCTGACGTAGAGCCCGGATCCGCCCGCGAGTATCGCGGTGCGGCCGCGCCGCTCGATGTCACCGATCACGGCCCTGGCCAGGCGCTGGTACGCCGAGACGCTCGCGGTCTCGGTGACGTCCCAGATGTCCAGCAGGTGATGCGGGACTCTGCCGCGCTCGGCGGCGGTGAGCTTGCCGGTGCCGATGTCCATTCCGCGGTAGAGCTGCATCGAGTCGGCGTTGACCACCTCGCCGTCGAGCGCCGCGGCCAGCCGCAGCGACAATTCGGACTTCCCAGCCGCTGTAGGCCCGACAACCGCGACTACCGCCCTCCCCGTCGGCCCCGCCGCAGCCCGCTCCACCGCAGCCCGCCCCACCGCAGCCCGCCCCACCGCAGCCCGCCCCGCCGCAGCCCACTCCTGCGGCGTTTCATGATCACGGACACCTTTCCGCGTGATCGGTCGAAAATCGTCCGCGATCATGAGAGCCGACGAGGTCAGGAGCGCTGGGCCGGCGCCGGGGTGCCCAGCGCGGGCATGCCGAGCAGCACTGGCTGGCCCGCGCTTGTCGGCCCGGCGCTGCCCTGGCCGGCACTGCCCTGGCTGGCACTGCCCTGGCCGACCGGTACCGCGCCGTCAGCGCGAGCCTGCCAGGCATCGCCGCCGCGGGTCCGGCGCACCGCGAGCGGTGCGCCATCGGCGATCAGGTAGTGCGGCGCTGCCCTCGAGACGACCGTGGTGATGACGTCACCGGGGCGCGGCACCTCGTCGGCCGGCGGGGTGAAGTGCACCAGCCGGTTGTCCCTGGCACGGCCCGACATTCGGCGAGTGGCGCCGTCCTTGCGACCTTCGCCGTCCGCGACGAGAACCTCGACCTGGCGGCCGACAAGCGCCTGGTTGGCCGCCAGCGTGCTCTCTTCGACCAGCGCGGCCAGCCTGCCGTACCGCTCAGCGACAACCTCGGCGGGAATCTGGCCGTCCATCGTCGCGGCCGGCGTCCCCCGCCTGATCGAGTACTGGAACGTGAAGGCTCCCGCGAATCCAGCCCGGCGGACGATGTCGAGCGTGTCGGCGAAGTCCTGCTCGGTCTCACCGGGGAACCCGACGATGATGTCGGTGGTGATCGCCGCGTCGGGAATCGCGGCCCTCACCTTGTCCAGGATTGCCAGGTAGGAATCCCGGCGGTAGGCGCGGCGCATCTGGCGCAAGACCGCGTTCGACCCCGACTGCAACGGCATGTGCAGCTGCGGCATCACGTTCGGGGTCTCCGCCATCGCGGCGATGACGTCGTCGGTGAAGTCCCTCGGGTGCGGCGAGGTGAACCGCACACGCTCGAGCCCGTCAATCTGGCCGCACGCGCGCAGCAGCTTGCCGAACGCGAGCCGGTCGCCGAATGCCGTCCCGTAGGAGTTGACGTTCTGCCCGAGCAGCGTCACTTCGAGAACGCCATCGGCGACCAGCGCCCTGATCTCGGCCAGCACATCACCTGGCCGGCGGTCCTCCTCGCGGCCACGCAGGCTGGGCACGATGCAGAACGTGCAGGTGTTGTTGCAGCCGACCGAGATCGCGACCCAAGCCGAATACGGCGACTCGCGCCTGGCCGGGAGCACAGAGGGGAACCGCTCCAGCGACTCGGCGATCTCGACCTGGGCTTGCTGCTGCACCCTGGCTCGCTCCAGCAAGGCCGGCAGCGAGCCGATGTTGTGGGTGCCGAACACCACGTCGACCCATGGCGCGCGTTCGGTGATTACCGCGCGGTCCTTCTGCGCGAGGCAGCCGCCGACCGCGATCTGCATGCCGGGGTGAGAGTTCTTGACCGGAAGCAGGTGACCCAGGTTCCCGTACAGCCTGTTGTCGGCGTTCTCGCGTACTGCGCAGGTGTTGAAGACGACGACGTCCGGCTCGGAACCGTCCGCGGGCCTGCGGTAGCCGGCCTCCTCGAGCATGCCTGCCAGGCGCTCGGAGTCGTGCATGTTCATCTGGCACCCGTAGGTGCGGATCTCGAAGGTCCGCTGACCGTCTGCGCCCGGCATGCCAATCAGCCTAGACGCTATGACGGCGAGCCCGCGCTCACGACGACCATGGGCCATCTCGGCTGACCCGGCCATTGACACCGCTGCCATGCGGCTGGCATCGTCGGTCCACCCTCAGCACAAGCAACCCGAGATGCCGTGGCCGGCCAGCCCGCTAGGAGCCACCGTGACCGAGCATGCCGCCGACCTGATCATCCTGGAACCCGAGAAGGTGGATGTACCCGCCGCGGAACTCGGTGAAGGACCCTGCTGGGATGCGGAGTCCCAGTCGCTGTTGTGGGTCGACATCCCCGCCGAGCGGGTGCACCGCCTCAGCGCCGCCGGCGTGCACTCGTCCTGGGGCGTCGGGCAGCCGGTCGGCGCCGTGGTCCCGCGCGCAAGCGGCGGCCTGGTTGTTGCGGCCGGCAACAGCTTCCTCGCGCTGGATCCGCTGACTGGAGTGGTTACCGAACTCGCCGTCGCCCCCGGCCAGCCGGACACCAGGATGAACGACGGCAAGTGCGACCGGGCGGGCCGGTTCTACGCGGGCACGATGGCGGACGACGAGTCACCGGGCAAGGGTTCGTTCTACCGGCTCGACGTCGACCAAGGCGTCACCGAGCTCTTCTCCGGGATCGGCCTCTCCAACGGTCTCGGCTGGAGCCCGGACGACCGGCTGATGTACTACATCGACTCGCTCGCCTACCGGGTCGACGTGCTCGATTACGATCCGGCGACCGGCGACCTCGGCGAGCGGCGGCCGTTCACCACTCTGGGCTCGGGCGACGTGATGCCGGACGGCATGGCCGTCGACGCCGAGGGCGGCGTCTGGGTCGCGGTGTGGGGCGGCGGCGTCATCCAGCGCTATAACGCGGCCGGCCGGCTCACCGGGGTGGTGCGGCTGCCAGCCGCCAACGTGACCAGCTGCGCGTTCGGCGGCCCGAACCTCGATCAGATCTACATCACGACGGCCGATGGCCCCGGACGCTCGGCCGGCGCGCTGTTCACCTGCGCAGCCGGAGTGACGCGGCCTGCCGGCCTACCCTTACCGGGGCTGATGCTCGTGCGAAACGGATCACGCACCCCTGGTTGTCGGGATTCGGCGCGAACCGAGCCGGGCAGGTAGGGCACGATGTCCCTATGACGGACAACGTGACGGCGATGACGGGTGCGACAGGCGGCCCGGGTGTCGCGGCGGATGCCGCCGGGCTGACCGGCCCGGCGGATCATGCCGCGCCGTCCGGCGAGCCGACGGCAGACCACGGCGCGGGCCCGGCAGATGCTGCGGCGGCCGAGCCCGCGCTGCCGCAGGTGCCCTACGGGGCCTGGACATCGCCGATTTCCGCCGCCCAGGTAGCGGGCGGCAGGATCAAGGTCGCGTTTCCTACCGTCATCGGCGAGAACACGTGGTGGCAGGAGGACCGGCCAGACGAGGCCGGGCGGACCACCGTTGTCCGCCGCGGGGCGGACGGCACGCTACACCGCGTTGCTGCCAGGGCCCTGGAACGCACGCACCAGAGTGCACGAGTATGGCGGGCTGTCCTACCTTCCCGTTCCCTCGCCGGCCGCGGCCGGCGCGCTCGCTGGCCACGGGCCGACCGACGATGCCGAGATCCCGATCGTCTTCGCGAACCTCGACGACCAGCGCCTGTACCTGGCGGGCAGCGCGGTGGCAGCCGGACAGGGCGAGCCCGTGCCGCTGACCCCCGATCCTCGCGCTGCCGGGAGCGCGGCCCAGCCGGAGGGCGCCGACGGCCGCGGGGCGCGATCCGGCGGCAAACTGGAACCACGCGCCCTGCGGTACGCGGACTTCGTGATCTCGCCCGACCGCCAGGAGGTCTGGTGCGTAAGGGAACGGCACCAGAGCGGCAAGGTCACCCGCGCGATCGTCGCGGTTCCGCTCGACGGATCCGGCGCGGCCGACGCCACCGCCATCCGGGTGCTGGTGACCGGCTTCGACTTCTTCGCGTTCCCGACACCTTCGCCGGACGGCAACTGGCTGGCCTGGATCTGCTGGAATCACCCGCACATGCCGTGGGACGGGACCGAACTGCGGGTCGCGCCGGTCGAGAATGGCGTGCCGGGGAAGGCGCGGCTCATCAAGGGAAGCAACCGGGAGTCCGTACTCGCCCCGCTCTGGCGTGACAATTCCAGCCTGTATGTCGCAACGGACTGGACGGGCTGGTGGAACATCTACCAGATCGGCCTGAGCGGCGAACCGCCGCAGGCGCTGTATCCGGCGGACGAGGAATTCGCTGACGCGCTCTGGCAACTCGGCGCCCGGCCATTCGCGATGCTCGGCGACGGCAGGCTGGTAGTGCGGCACGGCCGAGCCAGCGCGAGGCTCGGGCTGCTCGATCCGGAGACGTCGGAGCTGACCGACCTGGACCTGCCGTTCAGCGAGTTCCTCGAGGGGCTGTCGGCGGACGGGACCACCGTCGCGGGCGTCGGCGGCGCCCCGCTCGAATCGAACTCCGTGGCCAGGATTGACGTGGCGACCGGGGCGTGCGCGGTGCTGCGAGCCGAGATCAGCGAGCTGCCCGACCGCCAGTACCTGCCCGTGCCGCGACAGGTCGAGCTCGAGGGCCCGTACGGCAGGGTCGTGCACGCACTGATCTACCCGCCAACCAATCCACAGGTGACCGGCCTGCCCGGCGAACTGCCGCCGTACATCGTCTGGGTGCATGGCGGCCCCACCGGCCACGTCACCTCGCGCCTGAGCCTGGAGAAGGCCTACTTCACCAGCCGCGGCATCGGAATCATCGACGTCAACTACGGCGGGTCCACTGGCTATGGCCGCTTGTACCGCAACCGGCTCAACCGCGAGTGGGGAGTAGTCGACGTCGCCGACGCGAAGGAGTCGGCGCGCTCGCTGGCAAAGGCTGGCGAGGCCGACGAGGCACGGCTCGGCATCCGCGGCGGCTCGGCCGGCGGCTGGACGGCGCTCGCCGCCGTGACCACGGGCGCGGTGCACGATCCGGTCTTCAGCGCGGCGGTCTCCTACTACGGCGTCTCCGACCTGCGCGGCTTCACCGAGCACACGCACGACTTCGAATCGCGGTACCTGGACGGCCTGATCGGCCCGCTGCCAGGATTCGACACCGTCTACGCCGAGCGGGCGCCGGTCGGCCACGTGAATCCCAATACCTGCCCGGTCCTGCTGCTGCAAGGACTCGACGACCCGGTGGTGCCGCCACACCAGTCGGAGAGCATCGCGGCCGACCTCGCCGCGCATGGCATCCGGCACGCCTACATCGCGTTCGCCGGCGAGTCGCATGGCTTCCGCAGGGCGGACTCGATGGTGACGTCGCTGGAGGCAGAGCTGTCGTTCTACGGCCAGATCATGGGGTTCGCCCCGCCAGGCGTGCCGGAGATCAAACTGACCGACGGCGGCACCGCCTGAGGAAGGCACCTCGCGCGAGCGGTCTAGCGGGCGTACTCGGTGGCGCGTGATTCCCTGATCACGGTGACCCTGATCTGGCCCGGGTAGGTCAGCTCCTCCTGCACCTGCCGCGCCACGTCGCGCGCGATCACCTGGGCGCCGATGTCATCGACGGCGCCCGGCTTGACCATCACGCGGATCTCGCGGCCCGCCTGCATGGCGTAAACCTTCTCGACGCCCGGCTGTGCCTGAGCGATCTGCTCGAGCCGCTCCAGCCGCCTGACATAGGCCTCGAGAGACTCCCGTCGCGCTCCCGGCCTGCCGCCGCTGATCGCGTCGGCCGCCTGGGTGAGCACGGCCTCGACGGTCCTGACCTCGACCTCGTTGTGGTGAGCCTCGATGGCATGCACGACGTCGTCGTTCTCGCCGTACCTGCGGGCGATCTCGGCGCCGATCAGCGCGTGGCTGCCCTGGACCTCGTGGGTGAGCGCCTTGCCGATGTCGTGCAGCAGAGTGCCGCGCTTCATCATGGCCGGGTCCAGGCCTAGTTCGCTGGCCATCATCGCGGCGATATGGGCCGATTCGATCAGGTGCTTCAGCACGTTCTGGCCGTAGGACGTGCGATACCTGAGCTGCCCGAGCAGATGAGTGAGCTCGGGATGCATGTCAGTGATGCCCAGATCGATGAGCGCGTCCTCGCCGGCCCGGACGCACAGCTGCCCGATCGTCACCCTGCTCTGCTCGTAGGCCTCCTCAATCCGCTGCGGATGGATCCTGCCATCGGCAACCAGCCGCTCCAGCGTCAGCCTGCCGACCTCGCGGCGGACCGGATCGAAGCAGGACAGCAGCACGGCCTCGGGCGTGTCGTCGATGATGAGGTTCACGCCGGTCACGGTCTCGAAGGCACGGATATTGCGGCCTTCGCGGCCGATGATCCTGCCCTTCATGTCGTCCGCGGGCAGGTGCAGCACGGAGACCACCGACTCGCTCGTCTGCTCGCTGGCCACCCGCTGGATCGCGAGCGTAACGATCTTCCTGGCCCGCTGCTGGCCCTCCTTCTTCGCCTCGCCCTCGATCTCCCTGACGATGACGGCTGCCTCGCGCTTGGCCTGATGCTCGATCGCCGCCACCAGCTCGGTCCTGGCCTGCTCGGCAGTGAGTCCGGCTACGCGCTCCAGTTCGGCCTTTCCCCTGGCATCCACCTGGTCAAGCTCGGCGCGCCGCTCATCGAGCTGGCGGCGGAGCAGGTCGATTTCGCCGGCCAGCTTGTCCACCCGACGCGCCTCGTCGTCGAGCCGCTGCTCACGCTCGGCGATCCGTGCCTCCCGGCGCTCCAGGTCACCGCGCAGCTGCCTGACCTCGGCCGTGACGGCTCGGACCTCCTCGTCCAGGTCCTTGCGTGCATCGGCCGCTCGCTCGGCCGTCTCCTCGGCCGTCCTGACGATCGCCGCGGCCTCCGCCTCGGCTGCCTCGATCCTGGACACCTCAGCATGCGCAAGTCCCGGCTGCGCGTGTCCCGGCTGCGCGTGTCCCGGCTGCGCGTGTTCCGGCTGCGCGTGTCCCGGCTGCGCGGTAATGGCCGCCCGCTCCGGCGGTCCGGCGTCAGTCGCGCTGGCAGACCCCGCGTCTCCGGCGGCCGCCGTGGCGGTTGCGGCTGTCGCGGTCGCGGCCGGATCGGCCGCAGGCAGCCGGCGCGACACCCGGACCATGAACATGACCGCCGCAGCGGCCACGAGCAGTGCAAGCGCGGCGGCAACCGCCAGAATCAGCGCGATGCCAGTTCCCAATTCGCGCACCCCTTCCGCTAGTAAGACTCCGTGCACCCGTCGGTCCGGTGCCACGGAATCCGCCGCAGCGAGGGTTACCGCGCGTCCGGGGATCGCCTTCCTGGCGCCGCGCGCCAGTCATCCGGCCCAGCGCCACGCTGGCCCGCCGCAGAACGCCCGCCGAGCGGGCGTGCCCCAATCCGCGTTCTTGATCCTTTCCGGCTATCCGCCATGATTGGCACGCCCGGCCATTGCACGACCGGGCCCAACAAGGTTATGGCGCCTGGGCAGGCGCTTGCCGACAATCAGCGCCGCCTGGCAGCTCATCACTATTCATCCGATGCTTTAATCCGCTCGCGCGGAGTAAACCTCACTGTCCGTGAGGCTAAGCCGGGAAGGCAAGACGGTCAAGCACGCGCCCGGCGCCGAGCCACGCCGGCATCGGCCCGCCTAGTGGTCACGGTACGTGGCCGCGTGCTTGACGACCGTAACGACAGGCTTGCCATTGACCGTGTGCGTGGTCCTCGTCACCGTGACACCTGAGCCGCCGGAGGTGGCCACAGCCCCATTCACGTGCGGGGCCTGCACGCCAGGCGCCGTAGTGCCCTGCGCTGCGGAGCCGGATGAGGTGGACGACGCGGAAGTGCCGGCCGGGAGGGCATGGCTGGCCAGCGCCGCGGTGGTCGCGCCGGTGCCGACCAACAGCGCTGCCGCCGTCCAGTTGGACATGTGCCGCACCCGCCTCAGGCCGGTCTTCCGTGCCTGGCCTCGCGCCTGCCCAGCGCCCGGGTCTGGCCTCGGCGGTGACTGCTCCCCGGGCAAACGGTAGCGGTCTGTATTCATCTGAGTCTCGCTTCACGTTGATGCGGGACCTAGGCCGATCCCGCGATGTGCCTCCAGGCTGCTCGATCAGCCATGAGAGCACCGTGAGCGGACGGTGTGAGCTGCTCACATTTCAAGAAGCGACTCGAAGCCGTCCGCGGGCGACTCCTGGTCCGCGTTCTCGAGTGCCTCCCGGACGACCCGGTAGGCAATCCCGGCGGGGTAGCCCTTTCTGGCCAGCATCCCGGCCAGGCGCCTGAACCGCACCTGCGCCGGCTGGCCAGCCGTGCTGGCGAGCCTGCGCTCCACCAGCGCCCGCGCGGTCGCCAGCTCCGTCTCGGGACTGATCTGCGCAACCGCTGCATCGATGTCGGAGCGGTCCACCCCGCGCCGGTTCAGTTCTGACGCCAGGGCACGGCGTCCCAGGCCCCGCCCGTGGTGCCTGGACTCGACCCAGGTGCTCGCGAACATCGCATCGTCGATCAGTCCGACCTCGGCGAATCTGGCCAGGACAGCCGCTGCCGCATCCTGCTCTACCCCGCGGCGGCGCAGCGCGTCGGCCAGCTGTGCCCTGGTGCGCGGGGCCACGGCCAGCAGGCGCAGGCAGATCAGCCGCGCAACAGCTTCCGGGTCGGCCCGGCTGGTCAACATCTTCGGCCAGGCTCGCCGGAACGTGCGCTGCCGCCCGTAGCGGCGGGGCGGCGCCTACCTGCCACCCTCCCCCGTCACCACCCCGAGTGACGGCAGGCCCGTCGGCGCGGCCGGCGGCGTCACGTCGGCGTCAAGCCGCGGCCCGATGCCGAGCTTCTCCTTGATCTTCTTCTCGATCTCGTTCGCCATGTCCGGGTTCTCGCGCAGGTAATTCCTCGCGTTCTCCTTGCCCTGGCCGAGCTGGTCGCCCTCGTAGGTGTACCAGGCGCCGGACTTGCGGACGATCGCCTGCTCGACGCCCAGGTCGATCAGGCTGCCCTCGCGGCTGATCCCGATTCCGTAGAGGATGTCGAATTCGGCGATTTTGAACGGCGAGGCCATCTTGTTCTTCACGACCTTGGCCTTGGTCCGGTTGCCGACCGCCTCGTTACCGTCCTTCAGCGTCTCGATCCGCCGTACGTCGATCCGCACCGACGCGTAGAACTTCAGCGCCTTGCCACCGGTCGTCGTCTCCGGGCTGTTATGCACCATGACGCCATCGACGAAGTAGTTGTGGCCGCCTTCGACCTCGATATCGAATTTGTTCATCGACCGCGTCGGCGGCTTGACGTGGATGTCGAGGATGCAGGCCGGCTGCGGGCGCAACTCGGCGGGCGCGAACTGCGGCTCGACGGCGAACTGCCGCCGGAACCCGGGCAGGAGCTTGTACTCCATGGACGGGTGGACGTACGGGGCTACCAGCTTCTGGAACTTCGCTGTCGCCGCGGTGGTGAACTGCAGAACGGCAATTTTACGCGCGCCACTCTTGAGGAGCTTGACGTCCAGTCCGTGCGTATCCCGAAGGTACTGGACAAGCCGGTCACGGGTCCCGGGGCTCATCGCCTCGACGCAGATGGTGATCCGGCCCGATCCGCCTTGCGTACGCGCCTGAACGCCCTTCGACCGAACAGTGAATCCGCCGTCATCCAGGTACCAGACTGCCAGCGCCAGCGGAGTGAGCGCCTTCAGGTAGTCCCAGCTCAGGTGCTTCTTGCCGTCGCCGAAGTAGACCGCCTCGTGCAGTTCGGCCAACTCGGGCAACGGCGTGAAGTCGGCGAAGACCGCTCCCTTGGCGTTGCTGGTTCGCGAGCACGCGATGTTCGCGAGCATGGAGACCTTCCAGTCCAGGTAGGCCGCCTGCCGAACGCCGTGGCCCATCCGGAACCTGGTTCCTGACCTGCCGCGCAGGTTGGGCGAAAGACTGCCGTCGCCCATCAGCGAGCCCAGGATCACCTGAACCTGCTGATCGCCCAGCAGCTTCGGCTCCGCCATGATCACCCGGTCGCCGGCGACTAGCTCCCCTGCCTGCCGGTATCCCCCTGGCGTCTGGATCAGGTGATTCTCTGTCGCGGCAAACTGCGCCCGGCCGTTCCCGCCTGACTTGGCCACGGTGAACTGGAGGAAGCGCTCGGCGCGGCCGTTGTTGAACCAGTTCACAATCCGGCGCGGAACGATCTCGCCAGAGTCCGGGTCGTACGACAGCACCTCGACGTCCAGTCGCTGATTGACGATCTTCCCGATCTTCTCCTGGGTGCCGTCCGCCAGCGACACTCTCGTCGCATAGGACATGCAACCGAACATAACTCCTATTTTTTCCCTTAGCTGGTTGATAAAGATGGCTGTCGTCTTTGTCTGGTTCAGGGCGCCGGCCACCTTGCGGAGCGCCTGGGACATCAGCCGGGCCTGGAGGCCGACGTGACTGTCTCCCATCTCGCCCTCGATCTCGGCCCGCGGCACCAGCGCCGCAACCGAGTCGATCACGACGACGTCGATCGCGCCCGAGCGGATCAGCATGTCGGCGATCTCCAACGCCTGCTCTCCGGTGTCTGGCTGGGAGACGAGCAGCGCGTCCGTGTCGACGCCTAGCTTCTTGGCGTAGTCGGGGTCCAGCGCGTGCTCGGCATCGATGAAGGCCGCGATGCCGCCCGCCTTCTGCGCATTTGCCACCGCGTGCAGCGCAAGAGTCGTCTTGCCGCTGCTCTCTGGCCCGTAGATCTCCACGATCCGGCCGCGGGGCAGGCCGCCGATGCCGAGCGCGACGTCGAGCGCGATCGACCCGGTCGGGATCACCTCGACGGGAGCGCGGGCATCGTCACCGAGCCGCATGATGGCGCCGCGGCCGAACTGCCGCTCGATCTGCGCGAGTGCAGTCTCCAGGACCTTGTCCCTGTCCCCGGCCTTGATGCCGCCCAGCTTGTCGTTCGGTGCCATGTGAACTCCCGTCGGGTCCGAGGGCTACGAGCCGCCGGTGCTGACGCTACGCGCGGCCACCGACACTCTGCTGGCGCTGTAGCCGGGCTGGCGCTGTAGCCGGGCCGGAGTCCCCGCGATCAGGCGCGGCCGCGAGGAGCTTCCGGCTGGACCAGCCTAACGAACAACTGTTCGATCATGAAGCCGACTCGCCGAACGGAATCGCCTCGACCCGCGGCATTACCCGGCCGGGCTGAGACCGGTGGCGGTGAGCAGGTACGCGTCGCGGTCATCGGCGGCGCCAGTAGCAATGCCGACGACCGCTGTGCCCACCTGCTCCGGGGTGAGCGCCGGGCCTAGGCGGTCGAGGAAGGCGTGGATATCGACGCCCTGCCTAGCCGCGTAGGCGGCTACTCCGGCCGCGCCCAGGTCTGTTTCCGGGGTGAGCTGCGGCAGCACTGACGTGAACCTGATGCCGAGCGCGTTCCGGCCTGACTCCGCGGCGGCATAGGACGCTATGAACCGGATGGTGGCCTTGGCTCCGGCATAGCCGCCGCTGAGTGGCGAGCCGTTGACCGCGGCGCCGCTGGAGAGGGCGATGACGACGCTGCCCGGCTCCAGGGGAAGCAGCAGCGCCTCGCGGGTCCAGTTGAACACGTGCTGCACGTCGACTTCCCAGTTGCGGCTGAAGGTCCGCCAGGTTTGCCGGTGGATCGGCCGCGTCAGGGGAACTGCCCCGGCATTGAGCACCAGCGTGCGGGGGCGGTACTTGTCGAGGAGCTGGCCCGCGACCACGGGATCGGCGGCGTCGGCGACGACGGGGGTGAAGGTGCCGCCGAGCTGTGCGTGCAGCTCCTCGAGCCGGCCGCGGTCGCGGGCGACCCCGGCGACGTGCGCGCCGTGCTGGGACAGGGCGATGGCGATGGCGCGGCCGAAACCTCGGCTGGCGCCGGTGACCAGTGCCGTCGTTCCGGAAAGTTCTTGCGTGGGCATGGGGACTCCCTTGATGCGTAGCGATGGTTGGTCAAACGTCGGCAGGTGCTGGCTGCGGCTGCTGGGATGTGCGGGCAACCGCCGTGGCTAGCTCGTGGCGGCGGACCAGGAGGTAAGTCACCGGGACCGCGGCAAGGCCGATGGCGCCGCAGGCCCAGAAAGCCCAGTGGAAGCCGCTGGTGAGTGCCGCGGCTCGCGCGGCACCCTGGTGGAGCAGGGTGCTGGCGTGGGTGGCGGCGATCGTGGAAGCGATGGCGATGCCGATTGCCCCGCCGAGCTGCTGGGAGGTGTTGATGAGCCCGGAGGCCAGGCCGGCCTCGTGTTCGGCGACCCCGGCCAGGGCGGCGATCGAGACCGGGATGAAGGCAAATGCGGTGCCGACTCCGACGATGAAGAACGGTCCGGCCAGGCTCGCCCAGAAGTGGCCGTGCACGGGCGCCTGGGTTGACCACAAGATGCCGCCGCCGATCATGGCCATTCCGGCCGCCATCACGAGCTTGGCCATGCCACGGGTGACCAGCGCCTGCGACAGGCCGGCGAAGGCGACAGAGATGAGCGCCATCTCCAGCCAGGCGAACCCAGCCGTCAGCGCGGAGTAACCCAGCACCTGCTGCATGTACAGGGTGCCAACAAAGATGTACGCGAAGAAGCTGCCGCCGAGCAGCACGCCTACCGCGTTCGCGCCCGCCAGCGTCTTGTTCCGGAAGATCCGCAGCGGCATCAGCGGCGCCTCGACTCGCGTCTCGATGACCACGAAGGCGGCAAGCAGGGCGACGGAGGCCGCGAGCAGCATCACCGTTCTGGCCGTACCCCACCCGGCCTGCGGCGCGGTCGAGATCGAGTAGACGAGCAGCGAGAGGCCGCCGGTCACGGCGACCGCGCCGAACGGGTCGTAGCGCCGGCGTGCCGTGTCGAGCCCGGCTCTCCGGCACAACGCGCGGGGCGAGCAGCAGCGCGGCGGCCCCGATCGGGACGTTGATGAAGAAGATGTACTGCCAGCCGACATAGCGGGTGAGTAGACCGCCGGCCATCACCCCCACGGCCGCGCCGCTCGCTCCGATGGCTCCCCACGCGCCCAGGGCCTTGTTCCGCTCGGAACCTTCGGCGAACATGTTCATCACGATCGACAGCGCCGCCGGGAGCACGATCGCCGCGCCGAGACCCTGCAGGAAGCGCATCGGGATCAGGACCGAGTCCGCTGTCGCCAGCCCGCAGCCCAGCGACGACGCGGTGAACACGAACAGGCCGGCCATCAGGATGCGGCGGCGTCCCAGGAGATCCGCGGCACGGCCGCCGAGCAGCAGGAAGCCGCCGAAGGTGAGCGCGTAGCCGGTGACGACCCATTGCAGGCTCGATTCCGACATGTGCAGGTTGCGGCCGATGGTCGGCAACGCGACGTTGACAATCGCGAGATCCGCGACCGTCATGAAGAACGAAACAGCCAGCACCGCGAACGCGCGCCAGCGATGGACCTGTGCCGGCCCTTGACCCTCCTGGTAGGTGATCGCGGCAGAAACCTGGTGGCTTGACATGCGGGCTCCCTGAGATGTGTGCGGCGGGCCTCATCCGCCTTCACCACTGCAGATCCGGGAAGCACCGAGAACTGACCGGGGAATCCGCCGGGAAGATAGCGCGCCGCCAGCCGGTTACTTTCGCGTCCGGGCCGGATCTGTAGCAGTGACGGCGCAGCACGCGACGCCAGGAGGGAGCAGCCATGGCAGCCGGCGAGGATTTCGCGCGACTCACCGACCCGTTCCGGCCTGAGTTGCTGGCGCACTGCTACCGGATGCTGGGCTCGGTTCACGATGCCGAGGACCAGGTGCAGGAGACCATGATCCGTGCCTGGCGGTCCTACGACGACTTCGAGGGGCGGGCGTCGCTGCGGACCTGGCTGTACCGGATCGCAACCAACGCCTGCCTGCGCGCGCTGGAAAACAGCGACCGCCGACCGCTGCCGTCCGGCCTCGGCGGCCCTGGCGAGTACCCGGACGCCCCGTTGGCCGCGGCGCGGCCGGAGGTTCCGTGGCTGCAGCCCATTCCGGACGCGCTCGTGAGCGCCGTGTCCGCCGATCCAGCCGAGGTCGCCGTGGCGCGGCAGGGCACGCGGCTGGCCCTGATCGCCGCCTTGCAGTATCTGCCTGCCCGGCAGCGCGCCGTGCTGATCCTGCGTGACGTGCTCCGCTGGCGGGCCGCGGAGGTTGCCGAGCTGCTCGGCACGACGACGACTGCGGTGAATGGCATGCTGCAGCGTGCCCGGGCGCGGCTCGAGCAGGCGGCCCCCGACCAGGATCAGATTCACGAGCCCGCCGACCCGCAGGACCGGGCCCTGCTCGACAGGTTCGCCACCGCGTTCCAGGACGCCGACGTCAGGGCCGTCATGCGACTGCTGCGCGACGACGCCGTGTTCGAGATGCCGCCGGAGGTGACCTGGTTCAGCGGCCGTCGGCTCATCGGCCGCTTCCTGCGGTCTCAGGTCCTGACCGAACCCGGCCGCTTCCAGATGATCCCGGTGGCCGCCAACGGCCAGCCTGCGCTGGCCGCTTACCTGCGCGACCTCGACGGCGGGTACCGCGCACACTCGATATGCGTGCTCACCATCGCCGCATCGCGCGTCACACGGGTCACCTCGTTCAACGATCCCGGCTTGTTCGCGGCCTTCGGTCTGCCACAGACCGCCCCGGCTGCCGCGCTCCCGGTATCGGGCAGATGACCCCGGCGGCCCTGGCGGCATGGCCGGCCGATGGTGCCCGGCTGCTTGAACCGGCGGTCAGTTACGCGCTCGGCGTGGTCCTGGCCGTCACGCCGGAGATCCTGCCGCGCCCGACGCCTTGCCGGGATTGGGACCTGCGGATG
This sequence comes from uncultured Actinomycetota bacterium, assembly GCA_963720595.1. GTDB lineage: Bacteria > Actinomycetota > Actinomycetes > Streptosporangiales > Streptosporangiaceae > Chersky-822. Next base: position 864,874 of record CAVRFY010000005.1, read on the forward strand.
CTGCTCAGGCACGCCTGCGAATCCCTGGCCGCGTTCGGTGAGGGTATCGAAGCCGGACGCGTTGGCCTGGACCCGGCCGCGGAGGACGGGGACCTGGTAGCTGACCCGGCCCGAGCGTTCCGCGATCGTGCCTGCCAGCTGCTGGACGCCTGGGCCGACCCCGGCCACCAGCGCCAGGCCGTCGATATCGCCGGCTGCCCGCTGGCGGCCGGCGTCATGGCCGCTGCGGCAGCCCTCGAGGTCGCCGTCCACGGGTGGGACATATCCAGGGCGTGCGGGCAGCGCGAGCCGATCCCGCGCGCCCTTGCTATCGGCCTGCTGACGGTAGCCCCGGTGCTGGTCCCCCGCACCGGCCGGCACCCGCTGTTCGCGGCGCCAGTCGCAGTGGCGGGTATGGCCGGACCCAGCGACCGGCTCGCCGCCTTCCTCGGGCGCTCCCCTGGCATAGCGCCCATGTCAGGCCAATGACCGGCCAGCCGCCTCAGCGGAGCCGGTCGGGCACGTTGAACGCCGCGGCGACCGCGCGCCAGACGACCTTGACGTCCTCGCCGTCGGCCAGGGCCTGGGTGATCGTGCGGCCGCCGAGTCCGGCGATGACATAGTCCTTGGCGACGCTCTGCGCGTACGCAGAGCCGAACTGCTCGTCCATCCGCTGCCAGAACTCAGTGAGCCGCACGGCCGACAGGCTACCCGCGCCCGGCCTGAGCCGCGCTACGCGACCCAGCCGATGCCGGCGACGTCGGCGGCCGCGCGCAGGCCCCTGGTGGCGCCTGGCGGCACCGGCGGCAGGATCAGGCAGTGGCAGCCGACGCAGATCGAGCCGGAATCCGCGAGCCGGTTGTTGCCGATCATCAGCGTGCGCTCTGGCGCCACGTCGAGCCGCTCGCAAGCCGTCAGGAACGGCTCGGGCGCGGGCTTGGCCACCCCCAGATCGCAGGACAGGACGAAGGTGGCTACGAAGGCGTCGAGGCCGGTCGCCGCGTAGCCGGCGTCGATCGACCATCCCGTGTTGCTCACGATCGCGATCGGGATGCCCGCCGCGCTGAACGACTTCAGCACGCCAGGTGCGTCCGGGTAGGGCACCATCGTCAGCGGATTGGTCTTCCACTCGTCGTACATCGCCTCGGCCAGCCCGGGCCCGATCTCGCCGATCGGCGCATAGGCGGCAACATAGGCCGCGCGGTGGTCGGGCCTGGACAGGTTCCGCCGCCGCTTCTCCTCCTTCAGGGTCTTGCCGAGGTCCTTGGACCTGCGCCAGTACCGCGCCGCGTCTTCCTCGCTGATCTCGACGCCGACCCGGGCGGCCAGCGCCCTGATCGCGGCGACCGGCGAGGTGCGGTGGGTCAGTGTGCCGCCGTTGTCGAACAGCACCGCGTCGAATCGCATCTTTCCTCCGTGACTGGGCTCGCTAGCCGTAGTAGCGGGCCCCGATGTGCAGGTGGTTCAGGACCAGTGCGCCCCCGACGAGCAGGACGAGGATCGCGTAGCCGCCGATGTCCACCGCGGTCAGCTTGTGCACGCGCAGCGATCCGCGCTTGCGGTGGACGCCGAACCCACGGGCGTCGGCGACCATCGCCATCGTCGTGGTCCCGCGCAGCGTCCCGACCAGGAGCGGCACGGTGATCAGCACCACACATCGGCACACCCGGCGGACAAAATCCGGCCACCGGTCGAGCTGGAACCAGCGCGGCCTGGACAGGTCGTAGCCGCGCAGTTCGACCGCCCTCAGCACCAGCGTGGTGCGAGAGATCAGCTCGGGCAGGAAACGCAGCGCGGCCGTCAGCGCGAAGCCGATCTGCGGCGGGGCGCCGAACCGCTCGAACGCCCAGGTGAAGTCCCCGACGTCGGTGCTGACCAGGATCAGCATCGACGTGGAGACGGTCACGAGTACGCGCGCGGACTGCTCGAGGCCGAAGATCAACCCGTAGCTGGTGAGGCCCGGCGAGCCCAGCCAGCTGATGGTCGGCGGAAACTGGTAAAGGAAGTGGATCGGCGGGTTGGGCAGGTAGGACAGGCCCTGCGACCAGAACCCGCCGAGTGCGGGGCCGATCGCCATGACCAGCAGCACCCTGACCCGCTGCTTGGACGGCCTGAGCCAGAACCAGGGCAGGATGCTAGCCCGAACAAAATGATCATGAAGGTCCAGCTCAGCAGGATGCTGAGGATGCCCATGGCGATCGGGTACAGGACCTTCAGCCTCGGGTCGAGCCGGTGCAGCGGGGTGTCCTTTGCCTCGTAGGTGACCAGCTCGCGCAGCCCGCCGAGGCCGACCAGCTTGAAGAACGCGACCGGCAGGATCAGCGGCACCACGAAGACGATCGCGTACGCGATCACTGTCCTGGCGGCGAGCGACGACAGCATCGGCGTCACCTGGCCGTTGCCGTGACAGCGGCGTCTGGCCTGGCCGGCCCGACCGCGGCCGCTAGCTCCTCGACGGTCAGCAGAACCTCGTCCAACTCGCCCCCGAGCAGATCGGACTGCAGCCTGGCCAGCGGCGGCGCCAGGATCCCGCAGCTCGCGAGCTCGGCCGTGCGAGCGAAGACCCGGCGTGGCGGGCCGTCCAGCCTGATCCGGCCGCCGCCGAGCAGCACGACGCGAGACGCGCGCGAAGCCACCGCCCGCATGTCGTGGGTGACCGTGATGCACGGTCAGGCCGGTCCGGTCCCTGATCCGGTCGAGCAGGGCGAGGAACGCGCGCAGATGGTCGGCGTCCTGCCCGGTCGTCGGCTCGTCGAGCACGAGCACGCCAGGCGCGCCGACCAGCAGCGCAGCCAGCGCCAGCCGCTGCCTGCCGCCCTGGCTCAGTTCCCAGGGGCTGACCTGCTCCAGCCCGGTGAAGCCGAAGAACTCGATGGCGCCGGCGACGTCGAGCACCGGGCGCGGCGGCTTGGCGCGGAAGCGGAAGCCAAACTCCAGCTCGTTCAGCACGTTCTCGGTGAACAGCATCTCGTCCGCCGCCTGCAGCAGCAGCGCCACCTGCGCGGCGTGCTCGAAAACCCGTCCCGGCCTGACCTGCTTGCCGCGGAAGCTGACCGAGCCCGACGACGGCGACCCGAGGCCGACGGTCAGCCCGGTGAGCGTGGACTTGCCCGAGCCGTTAGCCCCGATCAGCGCCACCCACTCGTCATCACCGACGTCGAGGGTCACGTCGTCGACGGCCGTCTTGTCCCCGAATCGCACACTGACGTGCTGCCAGGACAGCACGGGCTGATTTTCGTTATGCAACGAACTCCGCCCGGTGACTGCCGACCTGCTGGCCAGCGCCGCCGCGAACCAGCCACCGCGCAGCGCGGTAACCGCTTCGTCGACCGACAGCGGTACCTCGGCTCCGAACGCCTCGGGCACCGCATGCGCCAGCCGCACGATGTCGGGGATACCCACTCCGGTCGCGAGCCACGGGCGTTGGTCTGCCCAGGCGCCGCGTGGCGGCCGGTCCATGATGATCCGGCCGTCGTCCATGAGCACGATCCGGTCGGCCCAGGGAACCACCTCGTCGACCCGGTGCTCGATGACCACCACGCCCGTGCTGTGCTCGCGGGCCAGCCGGCGCAGCGTGCCGAGCACCTCTTGCGCGCCGATCGGGTCGAGGTCGGACAGCGGCTCGTCGAGCACCAGGACCCTGGGCCGCATCGCCAGCGTCGCCGCGATCGCCGTGCGCTGCTTCTGGCCGCCGGACAGCGTGAGCACGGCGGACTCGCGCATATCGGCCATCCCGGTGACCTCCAGCGCCCAGTCCACCCTGGCGGCGATCTCCGGCTGGGGCAGCGCGAGGTTCTCCGGCCCGAACGCCACCTCGGACTGCACGGTCATGTTGATCAGCTGGAGGTTCGGGTTCTGGAAGACCAGCCCGACGAACTGGGCAGCGTCATGCGGTGCCATCTCGGACAGCGGGCGGCCCTCGAAGCGGACCGTGCCGCGCAACTCGCCCTGCACCCGCGCCGGGATCAGGCCAGCCAGCGCGAGCGCGAGCGTGGACTTGCCGCATCCGGAAGCGCCGGTGACCAGCACGAGCTCGCCAGGCGAGACGGCGAGGTCGACGTGCCTCAGCGCTGCCCTGGCGGCGCCGGGGTAGGCGAACGAGATGTCGCACGCGACCAATTCGCTGCTTGCCGGAGCGCGCGCGTCGGGCAAGCCGCCGCGCGGCCGCTCAGTGCTTGCCGGAGCGCGCGCGTCGGGCAAGCCGCCGCGCGGCCGCTTACGAGCGCTGTTGATTGCTCCGGCCCTTCCGGCTGGCAGCCGCCCAGACGGCGGCGGAGACCAGCGAGCAGGATCCCGCCGACGATCAGCGCGCTTGTGCCGTCGTTCATGAGCAGGTGCTGATTGCCGAAGAACGCATTCTGGTCGCCGGCCGACCATTTGTAGTTGGTGAGATCCTCGACCAGCCCGAGCACCAGTACGGCTCCGGCCACGACGGTCAGGATGACCGCGACCCGCCTCATGTCCGGTCTCCTTCCGCGGGCACCGGATCAGCCGGGTCTGGTTCGGCCGGCTCGGCGAACGGGTCGACGGGCGCTCCCGACGCGGACGCCGCGCGCGCCTTCCCGATGCCGAGGGACGGCACGACCGCCGCGGCGACCCGTTGGGCGAGCAGCGCGCTGAATGCGGCCTCGATGCCATTGAACAACCCGTTGCTCCAGGTGTCGTTCCACATCTGCAGCCAGGTGTAGAACTGCGCATTCAAGTACGGATCGAAGTTGAAGTCGCCGAGCAACGCGTTCGGGCCGCCGCGCAGGATGCCGATCGCCAGCCCGTCGAGCACCATCGACAGCCTGCTGGCGGACGGCCCGAAGACCGCTCCGCGCCTGGCCACGATGTACAGGTCGCAGAAGATGCCCTGGGTCAGGCCGTCGGTCCAGTCGAGCACCCCGTGCCCGCTGCCGAACAGCAGCGCGGCGAGCAGGAAGTTAATGAACACCATCGCGGTCACGCAGCCCGGCTTGCGCACCAGCGCGACGCCGACCATTAGCAGGAACATGTACGGCAGGTCGTGCAGCTGCAGGAACTCCAAGGCGGGCACCGGGCTCAGCACCGGTTTGATGAACTGGTCGCCGATGATGTTGTCATAAACCTCGAGCAGCACGCCGAGCGCGGCGACGATCAGGATGTCCTGCGTGGTCCAGCGCGGCCATCGCTTCGACCGCAAGGCCGCCCAGGCCAAAATGCCGACCGCGGCGGCGCAGGCGACCCAGATCGCGACGTAGACGAAGAGGTTGGTGCCCGGCGACAGCCGGATCGTACTGGCAAGAACCATGCGGGTGCCCACAGTGTGCCTCCAGATCTACAAAGGAGCGCAGGCGCGGACGACATGGGCACCATGGCCGCACGACCATTCAAGGCCGGGGTATTCGCGGCGGCAATACCGCACCGCCTTTCTTCATATGAAGTTCACCCGGCTGACTCCGCCCGGTCCGCCCGGCCGACTTCGCCCGGTCCGCCCGGCTGACTCCGCCCGGTCCGCCCGGCTGACTCCGCCCGGTCCGCCTGGCCGACTCCGCGGCCGCAACCTGGACCGGCCCGGCGATTTTGAGGGCAAGATTCCGTGCTCCCGCTGGTATGGGATCGCGAGCCCGCGATGTTAGTGTCCGAGACAGAACGTCGCATCACCTAGACCCGGAGGCCGCGATGACCCGCACGGCCGCGAGCCAGGACCTGATGCTCTACTGCCGGCGCCACGTCGACCTGCAGCGCGTCGCAAGCGCCATCTGTCGTTCCTTCCGCTGATCTCGCTCCACGCCGCCGCCGGGCGCATTCGCCCGGCCGACCGTGCCCGGAGGGTCTCCCCGGGCCCATCAGACGCGCGCGCCGACCTCAAGCAGAAGGACTCCCCGCATGTCTCCCAAGCAGCAGCGCGGCCAGGGCCAGTGGGCGCTGGGTTATTACGAGCCGCTGAATGCGGCCGAGCGGTTCAAGAAGGACGATCCCGGCCTGAATGTCAGGGACCGGATCGTCTCCCAGTACGCCGCTACGGGCTTCGACTCGATCGACCCGACCGACCTGCGCGGTCGGTTCCGGTGGTGGGGCCTGTACACCCAGCGGCGGCCCGGCATCGGCGGCGGCAAGACCGGCGCGCTCGAGGACGCTGACATCGAGGACGCCTACTTCATGATGCGGGTCCGCATCCCCGGCGGCCAGCTGAGCGCGAGCCAGTTGCGTACCGTCGCCGGGATCGCGAAGGAGTACGGCCGCGACCTCGCCGACATCACCGACCGGCAGAACGTCCAGTTCCACTGGATCAGGATCGAGGACGTACCGGAGATCTGGGCGCGGCTCGAGGAGGTCGGCCTGTCCTCACTGCAGGCGTGCGGCGACGTGCCGCGTAACATACTCGGCTGCCCGGTGGCCGGGATCGACGCGGCCGAGGTGATCGACGCCACCGCCGTCCTGCGCGCGACCGAAGCCGTGGCGGCGCTCAATCCCGAGTTCGTGAACCTGCCGCGCAAGTACAAGACGACGATTTCCGGCTGCCCGTCCCAGTGCACGGCGCACGAGATCAACGACGTTTCCTTCGTCGGCGTGACCGGCCCGGACGGCACGCCAGGCTTCGACCTGTGGGTGGGCGGCGGCCTGTCGACCAGCCCGATGCTCGCTCAACGGCTCGGCGTCTTCGTCGAGCCCGACCAGGTGCCCGCCGTCTGGGCCGGCGTGACCGGGCTGTTCCGCGACTACGGCTACCGGCGGCTGCGCAGCCGGGCCAGGCTCAAGTTCCTCGTGGCCGACTGGGGCGCGGAGCGGTTCCGCGAGGTACTCGAACGCGAGTACCTGCACGCCGCGCTGCCCGACGGCCCCGCGCCGCCGCCCCCGCCGCCAGGCTCCCGCGACCACGTCGGGGTGCACAGGCAGCGCGACGGGCTGTACTACGTGGGCGTCGCGCCGCACACCGGCCGGACGTCAGGCACGCAGCTGTGGCAGGTCGCCGATCTGGCCGAGAGTTTCGGCTCTGGCCGGGTCAGGACCACCATCGAGCAGAAGCTGCTGATCACCGATGTGCCGGAGGACAACGTCGCGGAACTCGTCGCCGAGCTCGAGTGCATCGACCTGCCGGCTACCCCGTCCCCGTTCCGGCGCGCCACGATGGCGTGCACCGGGATCGAGTTCTGCAAGCTGGCAATCGTCGAGACCAAGCAGCGCGCCCGTGACCTGTACACCGAGCTCGGCAAGCGGCTGCCCGACTTCGATACCCCCATCTCGATCAACGTCAACGGCTGCCCGAACTCGTGCGCCAGGTTCCAGCTGGCCGACATCGGCCTCAAGGGATCGATCGTGGACGGCGAGGAAGGGTTCCAGGTGCACCTCGGCGGCTCACTCGGCGCCGACCCGGCATTCGGGCGGAAGATCCGAGGGCTCAAGGTCACGGCCGATGCGCTGCCCGATTACGTGGAACGGCTGCTTCGCGGCTATGTCGCCGACCGCGCGGACGGCGAGCATTTCGCGGCCTGGGTCCGGCGCGCCGACGAGAAATTGCTGACATGAGCGGGGTCAGCCCAGCCGAACACGGCAGCCAGGCCGGGGACGGCGGCCAGGCCGGGACAGGGAGCCCCGCCGGGGAGCGGCAGGTGCCGTTCTTCTGCCCGTACTGCGGCGAGGAGGAACTGCGCCCGAGCGGGTCCAAGCCTGGCGGCTGGGAGTGCCGGTCCTGCGCCCGCGGTTTCCAGCTGAAGTTCGCCGGCCTGGTGTCGGCGGGAGCGGGTGCTGGTTCATGACGAGCGGCTCAAGATGAACGGTTACCCGGTCGAAATCGACCTCAATGACCGACTCGTCGTCCTGGTCGGTGGCGGCACGGTCGCGCTGCGCCGCGCTCGGGCGCTAGTCGAGGCGGGCGCCAGGTTGACCGTCGTGGCGCCAGAGCTCGCGGACGGGTTCGGCGAGCTGCCGGTGACCGTGCGTCGCCGTCGCTACCGCGACGGCGACCTCGCCGGGGCGTGGCTCGCCCATGCCGCGACCGACGATCCGGCCGTGAACGCGGCCGTGGCCGCCGAGGCGGTGGGCGAGCGGATCTGGTGCGTCCGGGCCGACGACGCGGCCGCATCTGCGGCGCGGGTGCCCGCCGTGACCAGGCACGGCGAGCTCACGGTCGCTGTGACCTCCGGCGGCGACCCGCGGCGGTCGCAGCGGCTGCGGGCAGCAATCAGCCAGGCGCTGGCCGACGGCTCGATGCCATCCAGGCCGGTCAGGGTGACCTGGCCGGCCCGGAGCCGTCCGGGCGCCGGCACCGTCGCGCTCGTCGGCGGCGGCCCGGGGGACCCCGGCCTGATCACGGTCCTCGGCCGGCGGCTGCTCGGCGAGGCTGACGTGGTTGTCGCCGACCGGCTAGGGCCCGCCGGACTGCTCGACGAACTCGATCCCGACGTCGAGATCATCTTGGCGGGCAAATCGCCGGGCGCCCACACGATGACACAGGAGCAGATCAACGCGCTGATTGTTGACCGCGCGCTGGCGGCCGGCGCGTGGTCCGGCTGAAGGGCGGCGACCCGTTCGTGTTCGGGCGGGGCGGCGAGGAGGCACTGGCCTGCGTTCGCGCCGGAGTGCCATTCCTGGTCGTCCCCGGCGTCACCAGCGCCGTTGCCGTTCCTGCCTACGCCGGGATCCCGGTGACCCATCGTGGCATCACCCAGGACTTCGCGGTCGTCTCCGCGCACCTGGACCCGTCTCAGCCCGGCGCCAGCGTCGACTGGGAGGCGCTCGCCAAGGGCCCGGGAACGCTGGTCCTGCTGATGGCCGTCGCTCACCTTGAGGCCATCGCCAGCGAGCTGATCAAGCGCGGCCGGGCCGAGACGACACCGGTAGCCGTGATCAGGGACGGGACGATGCCCGGCCAGCAGGTGCTGACCTCGACTCTCGAGCGGGTCGCCGCCGATGCCGCCAGGGAGCAGATCAAGCCACCTGCGGTCGTGGTCATCGGCGACGTCGTCGGGCTCCGCGCGCAACTGAGCGCGAGCGGTGCGGCATGAGCGGTCCGACTCTGCTCGCCGTGGCACACGGCAGCAGGCATCAGGCAGCGACCGCGACGATCATGGCGCTGGCCGGGCAAGTCGAGCGGCTCGCCCCGGTGCTGGATATCCAGGTGGCGTTCGTGCAGCACGCGGCGCCAAGCCTGCCAGACGCGCTCGACGCCGCAGGCCCTGACGTGGTGATCGTCCCGCTGCTGCTGTCGACCGGCTATCACCTGACCTCGGACATCGCGGGCGCCGCGACGGCGAACAACACCGCGTTCACGGCGGGCGGGGAAGCCACTCGCGTGACCGGCCCGCTCGGCCCCGACTCCCTGCTGGTGACCGCCCTGACCGGGCGCCTCGCCGAGGCCGGGGTCCCGCCCGGCACCCCGTTGGTTCTCGCCGCCGCCGGCTCATCTGACCCGCGAGCCGCGGCCGAGGTTCAGGCCCAGGCGGACCTGCTGTCCGACGAGATCGGCGGCCCGGTAACTGCCGCCTTCGCCGCCGCCGGCGGCCCCGCGGTCGGCGACGCGGTCGCGGAACTGCGGGCCAGGACCGGCGGCCCGGTTGCGGTCGCGACCTACCTGCTGGCGCCCGGAGAGTTTCACGACCGGCTAGCGCAGAGCGGAGCGGACTGGGTGACGGCGCCGCTCGGTGCTCATCCGGCCGTTGCGGCTCTGATCATCGACCGGTACCGAGTCCACCAGGCCCAGGCGGCACGAGCCGCCTGAGCCGAAGCTGGGACAATGCATGCATGTCCCCCGCCCGCGTCCGCCAGGCCGGCCGGGTGATACTGCTCGACCCCGACGACCGGGTACTGCTGATGCGATACGACGACGGGCCGCCGAACGGCGTGCACTGGTCAACTCCGGGCGGCGGACTGAATCCTGGCGAGGACTTCGCGGCTGGCGCCGCGCGCGAGCTTGCCGAGGAAACCGGCTGGCACGACATCGTCCTGCTCGATGAGATCCACCGGCGCACGTACACGATGGAGTACGACGACGAGATCGTCACGCAGGTCGAGCGGCTCTTCCTGGCCAGGACCGGCGAGCCGAAGCGGCAGATCACCGGCGTGGAGGCGATGCACGCGTCCGACGGCATCGCCACCTGGCGCTGGTGGACGCTGGCGGAACTGGACTCGACCACCGAGGCGATCTGGCCAGCCGAACTCCCCGGCCTGATCAGATCAGCGCTGCGAGCGCGACTGAGCGGCTCGCCGCCAGCTGGCCTGAAGTAGGTCAACGACAGCAGCGGAACCCTGATGTCGCTATGGCCGGCAGTAAAGTTCCGCTGCTGTCGATGAAACTCGGGCAGCGCACGCCGAAGCTGGCTCGCCTCGCGTTGGGGATCCGCCGTGACCAGGCCAGAGCGTCGATCCGGCTGATCCTCGTGTCCGGCACCTGACGCACAGCACGCGCTTCTGTCCGATCACCAGGCGAACTATGCTTCTGGAACGCGGATCAGGGCGACGACGGCTCGGCCCTGATCATCCTGACCAGGGCGCGCAGCCCGGTCAGCAGTTCCTGGTGGTTGCCGATGCCGTCCAGGGTCTCCTCGATCCGCCTGACCATCGCCTCGATCCGGCGTCCAAGGTCCTCGTCGCGACCGCGCGCGGCGTCCCGGTCGGTCACCTGCGCATCTTGCAGCCTGGCCAGGTCCGCGGTCATGACCTGCCTGGCATGCGAGATGCCGTCCGCCATCCTCTCCCCGGTCCTAGCCAGCTCGTCGGCCAGGCCACGGCGCGACTCGGCCAGCTCCTTTTCCAGGCTCTTGGTGGCCATGCCCAGCCGGTCCACCTTCTCGCGCAGCGAGACGATGTCGTCCCGCGGGTGCACGCTCTCGCGCGAGAGCGTGCTGATCCGCTCGCGGAGATGGGCGAAGTAGGCGGCAGCCGGCCGGATCGACGCCGACAGCAGGTAGGCGGCCGTGACGTAGTACCCGATCCTCGCGCCGGAAAAGTAGGTGATCAGGCCGGCGACGGCCGCGGTCACGAGATGACCGCCGAGCGCGAACCACAGCATCCGGCGTGCGATCCTGGCGGCCTCGGCCTGCTGAGCCGGCTGGACCACGATGCCGCGCGCACGCGAAGCGGCCATCTCGGTGACGACCCGGCGGGCGGCGAAGCAGAGGTTCCAGGGCACGGCCACGAGCACGATCAGCCACCCGAGCGCGGCGGCGGCCGCGCCGATGGACAGCACCGTTTGCAGCGATACCCCGGCGAGATGGCCGAGCCAGGCGATCAGCAAGGCCGCCACGGTGCCGGCCACGATCATGGCCCACCATCTGATGACGGCGGCAGGCCTGTGCATGTCGCTCATGCTGTGAGACTAAGGACCAGCCGGCCAGCGCGGATCTGCCCGGCTACTCAAAGGTGATTGAGTACTGCTACCTAGCTACCAATCGGAGCAAGTTCTCGGCCGATACCCCAGGAGGCGCCGATGGACGAGCGAGCACCGCAGGCCGCGGGCGATCTGTGCGCACTGTCCGCCAGCGAGATGGCGAGCCGGGTGCGCGACCGGCTGATCAGCCCAGGCGACCTGATCAGCGCCCATCTCGACCGCATCGCCTCGGTCGATCCCGCGATCGGGGCGTTCCAGGTCGTGCGGGCCGATCGGGCCATGGCCGAGGCTGCCGCGCTGGCCGATCGGGCAGACCTGGCCAGCCTGCCGCTGGCCGGCGTGCCGGTGGCGATCAAGGACAACATCGACGTCGCCGGCGAGCCGACCAGGTCGGGATCGGCAGCCACGCCGTCGCGGCCCGCGGCGGCCGACGACGAGCTTGTCGCGCGCCTGCGGGCCGCCGGGTGCGTTGTCATCGGGAAGACGCAGCTGCCGGAGCTGGCGATCTGGCCGTTCACCGAGCCGGATGCCGCCGCTGCCAGCCGGAACCCCTGGGACCGCAGCCGCACGCCTGGCGGCTCGACCGGCGGCGGCGCCGCGGCCGTCGCGGCGGGGATGGCCGCGCTCGCGCTGGGCTCGGACGGCGGCGGATCGATCAGAATCCCGGCGGCGTGCTGCGGGCTGTTCGGGCTTAAGCCGGCGCCCGGGCTTGTCCCGCTGCCGGGCGGTGGCAGCGAGCACTGGTTCGGCCTGTCCGCGTTCGGTCCGCTGGCCAGGACTGTGGCCGACGCCGCCGTCATGCTCGACGTCCTGGCAGGCACGACCAGCTACGCCGAGCCGCGGCCTCCCGCGCGACCGCTGCGGATCGCCTTCTCTGCCAGGCATCCGCTGCCCGGCGCCAAGGCCGGGCCGGCCGTGCGAGCTGCGCTCGAGGAGGCCGCCGATCTGCTGCGCGAGGCCGGGCACGACATGGTGCCGCGATCGCCTGCTTACCCGAAGACGCTCGGCCTCCGCTTCAACGGCCGCTGGCTCGCGGGTATCGCGCAGGACGCCAGCGGACTGGACCACAGCGCGCTCGAACCGCGCACGCAGCGGATGGCCAGGCTCGGCGCCCGCCTGTCAGGGCGGATCCGCCCGGCGTCCGCCGACCCGTTCACCCGCCAGGTGACGGAGTGGTTCACCGACTTTGACGTCCTGCTCACCCCGACCCTGACCCGCGGCGCTTTTCCGGTCGGCACCTGGGCAGGCAAGGGCTGGGTCAGGACCATGCTCGGCGTGGCGAACTGGATCTATACGCCGCCGTGGAACGTCGCCGGACTCCCGGCGGCCTCCGTGCCGTTCGGCCTGGACGACGGGATGCCGATCGGCATCCAGCTCGTCGCCCCGCCGGGCGGCGAGGCCGTACTGCTCAGCCTCGCCGCGCAGATCGAACAGCTGCGGCCGTGGCCGCCGCTCGCTCCGGCGGCCGGGCCCGCAGCGGAGTCGTAGGCCCCGGCCAGATTCGCCGGCCCTGATCGCCGGTCAACGCCGGAGCCGCCTCCTTCGTACTTGGTAGGCGAAAGGAGGAGGTGATTGCGTGCAGAACGCTCAGGACGCCGATGCCCTCGAGCTGTTTCTGGCTGAACGCGGTACCCAGCTGATGCGGACGGCCGTGCTGCTGGCTGGCGGCCGCCACGATGGCGAGGACCTGATGCAGGCCGCGCTCGAGCGGCTGCTCAGGCAGGGCCGACGAATCATCGGCAGCCCCGAGGGATACCTCAGGCGGACGCTGTACAACCTGGCCGCCGACCGGTGGCGGCGGCAGGAGACATGGCGCCGCAAGCTGCCGGTGATCGGAGCGGGTCAGCGGACGACCGAGGCTGACCTGACGGCCGCCGTGGATCTCAGGGACGCGCTCATTCGCGCGCTGCATCTGCTGCCGCCGCAACAGCGCGCTGCCGTCGTGCTCCGGCACTGGGAGCAGCTGTCGGAAGCCGAGGCGGCCGAGGTGCTCGGCTGCTCGGAGGGCACGGTCAAGGCGGCGACGTCCCGCGGCCTGCGCAAGATGCGCGAGTTCGCCGCCGACTGGCTGGATAACGATGTCGAGCTAATGGAGAACAGGACATGAACCAAGACTTCGAAGAACTAGTGCGCGACAGCATGACTGAATTCACGGCCGGCATTGAGTTGCCCCAGCGGCTGGCGGCCGGCGCTCGCCAGCAGCACCGGCGGCACCAGCGCGCCAGGCTCGGCTGGCTCGCGAGCGGCGCCGCCGTCGCCGGCGCGGCTGCCGTGGCCATCAGCGTCGTGGCCGTTGGCGGTGCCCCGACCCGGCCGCAAGTACCCGGTGGCCACCCTGCCCGGATTCAGACGACCGCGACGGTCATCAGCCGGGTCGACCGCGCGTTGGAGACCGCGTCATCCGGCAACCCGGTCGCCTACACCAGGCAGACCAATCATGGCGTCAGGATCTTCCTCATGATCCCGCACGGCAAGCCGATCCAGGTCCAGGGCAGCGTCACCAGCACCTGGTCGCGAGGGTCGCTGCAGCACGTGATCTTCGGCACGCCGGCGGGCCAGCCGGCGCTCAGCACGGTCACGGATACGAGCTCGGGCAAGAGCGTTCAGACCATGATCAGTTATCCGCAGCGCGTCTGGTGGCGCGGCACCTACCAGGCGCCGACGGCGGCCAAGCCCGCGCTTGGCTGCAAGGTCGGCGCGATCAACAGGACACCATCGCAGTGGGCACATGAGGTCAGGAAACTGCTGGCGTGCGGTGCCGCCGTCGCCGGCCGGCAGCGGGTCGACGGGGTCGACGCGATCAGGCTGAAGCTGAGCAGCAGCTACAGCCGCGCGTGCGCCGGTTCCAGCGACGCAGGCCGCTGCCAGCCCGTCTCCGTGGGCTGGACCGGGACGTTGTGGGCAAACGCCAACACGTTCCTGCCCGTGCGCCTGGTCTCGCACGGACGGCACTTCAGCTTCCAGATCGACTTCCGCTGGCTGGCGCCGACCGCGGCCAACCTCGCCAGGCTGCGCCAGCCGATCCCGGCTGGATTCCGGCACGTCTAGCCGCCATATCCAGGAACGCGGTGGCGCCCGCCGGTCCACGGACTGGCCGGGCGCCATCGCGCTGCCCGCCGCACGAGAATGCGGCTGTCAGAGGTAAGCGGCAGGATAGGAGGATGCCTGCCCGGTCACCAGCGGCCGCTGGGCCAGCGCTTGCCCCGGCGCTGGCCGGATTCAGCGAGCCGACAGCGTCCTGGTTCCGCGCTGCCTTTGCCGAGCCGACCACGGCCCAGGCACAAGCCTGGCAGGCCATCGGCAAGGGCGAGAACGCGCTGGTCATCGCGCCGACCGGGTCAGGCAAGACGCTCGCCGCGTTCTTGTGGGCGATCGACAAGCTGGCCACCGAGCCGACGCCTATCGAGGCGGCCAGGCGCTGCCGGGTGCTCTACATCTCGCCGCTCAAGGCGCTGGCCGTCGACATCGAGCGGAACCTGCGCTCGCCGCTGGCCGGCGTCGGCCAGGCGATGCGCCGGCTCGGGCTGCCCGAGCCGCAGATCAGGGTGGGCGTGCGGACCGGCGACACCGCGGCCGACGAGCGCCGCCAGTTGGCGACCAAGCCGCCCGACATCCTGATCACCACCCCTGAATCGCTGTTCCTGCTGCTCACCTCGCGGGCCAGGGACACGCTGCGCAGCGTCGAGACCGTGATCATCGACGAGGTGCACGCGCTGGCCGGCGGCAAGCGCGGCGCGCACCTGGCGCTGTCGCTCGAACGGCTCGACGCGCTACGGGGCGCGGACGGCTCAGAGCGGGCCAGGCCCGCACAGCGGATCGGGCTGTCGGCGACGGTCAGGCCTCCCGAGGAGGTCGCGTCGTTCCTCGGCGGGGCGCTCCCGGTGACGATCGCCGCACCGCCGAGCGAGAAGCGGCTCGACCTGCGGATCGTCGTCCCGGTCGAGGACATGTCCGACCTCGGCTCGGACGGCACAGGCCTGCCATCGGCCGCCGCGGCGCCCGGCCCGGGCGGCTCGCTCCCTGGCGGCTCGCTCCCCGGCCGCCAGCCGGCCAGGCCAGGCGCGATTGTCGGGCCTGCCGAGTTCGGCGCCCAGGCCGGCATCGGCAACCCGGCCGGCGCTCGGCCCGGCAGCCGGCGGGCAGGGCAGGTCCAACTCGATCTGGCCGCACGTCGAGGCTCAGGTGCTGGACGCGATCGAGCGGCACCGTTCCACGATCGTTTTCGCGAACTCGCGGCGGCTGGCCGAGCGGCTCTGCGCCCGGCTCAACGAACTGGCCGCCGAGCGCGCCGCCGAGCGGGCTGAACTGGCAGGCGCGGATCCGGCGGATCTCACGCTGCCCGTCGTGGCCCGGGCCCATCACGGCTCGGTCTCGCGGATCGAGCGAGCCCAGATCGAGGAGGCGCTGAAGGCCGGGCGGCTGCCCGCCGTCGTCGCCACGTCGAGCCTGGAGCTCGGCATCGACATGGGCGCGGTGGATCTTGTTATCCAGGTCGAATCGCCGCCATCGGTCGCGAGCGGATTGCAGCGGACTGGCCGGGCCGGCCACAACGTCGGTGACGTCTCCCGCGGCGTGTTCTTCCCCAAGTATCAGGGCGACCTGGTCCAGGCCACCGTCGTCGCCGGCCGGATGCGGGCCGGCCAGATCGAAGAACTGCGGATGCCGCGTAACCCGCTCGACGTGCTGGCGCAGCAGATCGTCGCGATGACGGCGATGGACGAGTGGACCGTCGGCGACCTGCTCGCCGTGGTCCGGCGGGCCGCCCCGTTCAGCTCGCTGACCAGGCCCTTGCTCGAGGCCGTGCTCGACATGCTGGCGGGCAGGTACCCGAGTGAGGAGTTCGCCGGACTCCGGCCGCGGCTGGTCTGGGACCGCGCAACCGGGACGCTGCGTGGCAGGCCAGGCGGCCAGCGCGTGGCAGTCACCAACGGCGGGACGATCCCCGATCGCGGCCTGTTCGGCGTGTTCCTGGCCGGCGCCGCCGACAAGAGCGGCCGTCACTCCCGCCGGGTCGGCGAGCTCGACGAGGAAATGGTCTACGAGTCCCGCGTCGGCGACGTGTTCGTGCTCGGCGCCAGCTCGTGGCGGATCGAGGACATCACGGCCGACCAGGTGATCGTCTCGCCCGCGCCCGGGCAGCCGGGGAAGCTGCCTTTCTGGCACGGCGACACGCCGGGGCGGCCGGCCGAGCTCGGCCGCGCGATCGGCGAGTACTGCCGCGAGCTCGCCGCCGCCGAGCCCGCCGCCGCGATCGAGCGGCTCCGCGGCGACGGACTCGACGAGCTCGCCACGGCGAATCTGCTCGCGTACCTGACCAGCCAGCGCGAGGCCACCGGCTACCTGCCGGACGACCGGACGCTGGTGCTCGAGCGATTCCGCGATGAGCTCGGCGACTGGCGGCTGATCCTGCACAGCCCGTATGGAGCCAAGGTGCACGCGCCGTGGGCGCTGGCCATCGCCGCCCGGCTCCGCGAGCGGTACGGCGGGATGGACGTCCAGGCCATGTACACCGACGACGGGATCGTGATCAGGGTCCCCGACTCCGACGACCCGCCGCCGGCCGGCTTTGCCGTGCTCGATCCCGACGAGATCGAGCAGGTCGTGACCGCCGAGCTTGGGTCGTCTGCGCTGTTCGCCGCGAGGTTCCGCGAGTGCGCGGCCCGAGCGCTGCTGCTCCCCCGCCGACAGCCTGGCCGCCGCTCGCCGCTGTGGCAGCAGCGCCAGCGGGCCGCCCAGTTGCTCGCCGTGGCGAGCAGTTACGGCAGCTTCCCGATCGTGCTGGAAACGATGCGGGAGTGCCTGCAGGACGTCTTCGACGTCCCTGCGCTGGCCGGCCTGATGCGCGACCTGTCCGGTCGCAAGGTCAGGCTCGTCGAGGTCGAGACCGCGACCGGCTCGCCGTTCGCCCGCTCGCTGCTGTTCCGCTACATCGGCGCGTTCATGTACGAGGGCGACGCGCCGCTGGCCGAGCGCCGGGCGCAAGCGCTGGCCCTGGACTCCGCGCTGCTCGCCGAGCTGCTCGGCCAGGCCGACCTGAGGGAGCTGCTCGATCCGCAGATCGTCTTCGATGCCCAACAAGACCTCCAGTGGATCTCTCCGGCCAGGCAGTGCTCATCTGCGGAGCGGCTCGCGGACCTGATCATGCAGATGGGCCCGCTGTCGGCGGGCGAAATCGAGGAGCGCTGCTCCGCCGCGGGCGCGGCTGGGGCCTGGATCGCCGAGCTCGCCGGGCAACGCCGGATCATCGACGTCCGCATCGCCGGCGAGCAGCGCTGGGCCGCGATCGAGGACGCGGGCAGGCTGCGGGACGCGCTCGGGGTCGCGCTGCCGACCGGCATCCCGGTCGCCTTCACCGAGCTGCTGCCCGACCCGCTCGGCGACCTGGTCGCCAGGTACGCGCGCAACCACGGGCCGTTCACGGCGGCCGACGTCGCGCACCGATACGGGCTTGGCGTCGCGGTGGTCACCGGGATGCTGCACCGGCTGACGGCCGACGGCAAGGTGGTCGAGGGCGAGTTCCTGCCGAGCCTGCCTGGCCCGCAGTGGTGCGACGCGGGCGTACTGCGGATGCTCAAGCGCCGCTGCCTGGCCAGGCTGCGCCAGGAGGCCGAACCGGTGCCGGCGCAGGTGCTCGCCGCGTTCCTGCCCGCCTGGCAGGACGCGCTGCACGATTCCGGTGGCTGGGCGCCCGCGCCGGGCCGGAACGGGTCAGGGACCTGGCAGGCCAGGCGACGTGGCCGCCAGGCCGGCCCGGACGCGGTCTACTCGGTCGTCGAGCAGCTGGCCGGGGCAGCCGTGCCTGCCGCGGCCCTCGAATCGCTGATCCTGCCTGCCAGGATCGAGGGGTACTCTGCCGCGATGCTCGACGAGCTGACCGCCGCTGGCGACGTCGTATGGGCTGGCGCGGGCGCGCTGCCCGGCGGCGACGGCTGGCTCGTGCTCGCGCCCGCCGAGTCCGCACCGCTGCTGCTCCCGCCTCCCGGCGAAATCACGATGACGCCGGTGCACGAGGCCGTGCTCGCGGTGCTCGGCGGTGGCGGAGCGCTGTTTTTCCGCGGGCTGGCCGACCGGGTCGTGGACCTGGTGACGGCACAGCGGGCCGGGGCGAGCAGAGCTCAGGACGGCGAGGCAGCGGCGGGCAGGGTCCGCGCGCTCAGCCGGGTCAGCGATCAGGCCATCGCGGTCGCGGTCTGGGACCTGGTCTGGGCAGGCCTGCTGACCAACGACACGCTGGCGCCGCTGCGCACCGTGCTCGGCTCAGGCAGGTCAGCGGCGCCAGGGCCAAAGCCACGTCCGGCCCTCGCGCCAAGGCCAGGGCCCGCCTCCGCGGCTCCCGACGACGACCTCCGGCCGATCGCCGGAGGCCCGTCGCTGCACCGCGGTCGCGTCGCCCGGCGTCCTGGCTTCGGCCGCGGGTCGTTGCCGTCCCAGGCGGGCCCGCCGACCGTGAGCGGAAGGTGGTCGCTGCTGCCGCCGGCTGACCCCGATCCGACCAGGCGCCTGCACGCCAGGGCGCTCGCCCTGCTCGACCGGCACGGCATCGTGATCCGCGGCGTGGCGGCCGCCGAGCGGGTCACTGGCGGCTTCGGAAGCCTGTACCCGGTGCTGCGAGCGATGGAGGAGACGGGCCAGTGCCGCCGTGGCTACTTCGTCGAGGGCCTCGGCGCGGCTCAGTTCGCGCTGCCTGGCGCCGTCGACCGGATGCGCGCGATGGCCGACTCGGTGTTGGCGCTGCCGGGTGGCCCGTCGGCTGGCCCGTCGGCGGCAGCTCCGCCCGTGGTGGTGCTCGCGGCCGCCGATCCGGCCAGCGCGTACGGCGCCGCCCTGCCGTGGCCGCCGCGGCCAGACGAGACTCCCGGCGGGCACCGGCCTGGCCGTAAGGCGGGCGCGCTGGTCATCCTGGTCGCCGGCCAGCTCGTGCTCTACGTCGAACGCGGCGGCAAGACACTGCTCTCATGGACGTCCGACCCGGCGCTGCTCGGTCCGGCGACCGCCGCGCTGGCCGGCGCCGTCCGGGCGGGCGCGCTCGGCAGACTGACCGTCGAACGCGCCGACGGCGGCGGCGTGTACGATTCCCCGCTCGCCCAGGCGCTCGAGACGGCAGGCTTCCGGCCCACGCCGCGCGGGCTGCGACTGCGCGGCTAGCTGGGTGCGACGAATGGACCTAGGTCCCTGGTAGCCGCGACCAAGGGCCCTGCCGCCGGGGCGTCAGCGGGGCAGGATGAGCGCCAGGAGGAGCCATGCCAGTACACGCGCCTCCGGTGCCCGCGGAGCGCGGACCGGACCACGAGCCGGATCGCCCGCCGGATCGCGGGCCGTTGCCATGGTTGCTCGCCCCGCTCGGCCGGCGAATCTCGGACGTGCACGAACAGGCAGGGCCGCAGCGCGACCCGGAGTTCATCCGCAGGCAGTTGCCCACCATCGCCCGGTATACCAGCTACTTCACACCGGAAGTGCGGGGCATCGGCCTGCTTCCTGCCGACGGCCCTGCCCTGGTGGTCGGCAATCACTCCTGCCTGTTCTACATGCCGGAGGTCTGGATCTGCGGACAGGCGGTCCTGGATCGCCGGGGCATCGGCGAGCCCGTCAACCTGCTCACCTACGATCTCTTGCTCGCCATGCCGGGAGTCGGGCCGTTCCTGCGCCGACTCGGTGCGATCCCCGCGAGCTCGGGTGACGCTGAGGCTGCCCTGCACCGGGGCGCTTGCGTGATGGTCTATCCCGGCGGCGACCTGGAGGCCTGCCGGCCGTGGACCCAGCGCAACCAGATCGACTTCGGCGGCAGGCAGGGTTTCGTGCGGCTGGCGCTGCGCTGCGGAGTCCCGGTCGTCCCCGTGGTGGCGCACGGCGGCCAGCACGCCGTGGTGGTGCTGACGCGCGGCGAGCGCCTGGCCCGCGCCGCTGGCCTGCACAGCCTGCGGGTCAAGGTCCTCCCCGTGCTGGCCGGGCCTCCCTTCGGCATCGAGTCCGTGCTGACTCCGCCGCTGCCGATGCCCGCGCAGCTGACCGTCGAATTCCTGCCCGCAGTCGACTGGACGAGCTACGGTCCTGACGCGGCCGATGACCAGGAAACCGTCTCCAGATGCTATGACGACATCACGGGGCGCATGCAGGCAGCGCTCGACAGGCTCGCCGCGGAGCGCCCGTATCCGCTGCTGGCCGGTTACTCGCGGCTCACCGCGCGAGCGAGCGCGGACGTGGCGCGGCGGGCCGGGAACCTCGGACGCGCGATCTTCGGTGCCGGTCGTCCGGTCCAGCCGTGAGCCCCACCCCCGCCGTAACCGTGGCCGAAGTCATCGACCTGTCGGCGTCCACAGGTCGGTAATGGCGATCCCCAGGTCGGCTAGCATCCGCCTGAGCAGCGGCAGCGACAGGCCGATGACCGTGCCTGGGTCGCCGTCGATGCCGTCGACGAACGGCGCGGCGCGCCCGTCGATGCTGAATGCCCCGGCCAGCTCCTGGGGCTCGCCACTCGCCACGTAGGCCGCTATCTCGGCATCGCTCGGGCGGCCGAAGCGCACGACTGTTCGCGCGACGCCCCGCACCCGGCGGCCGTCAGGACCGTGGATCAGGCAGTGCCCGGTGCACAGCGTGCCCTCGCGGCCGGAGAGCCGGCGCCACAGCGCGGCCGCCTCGGCGGCCGATTCCGGCTTGCCGAAAGCCGACCCGTCCAGGTCGAGCAGCGAGTCGCAGCCCAGCACCAGCGCGTCAGCCCGGCGCTCTGCCACCGCCGCAGCCTTGCGCTCAGCGAGCATCTGGACGAGACCCGCCGTGTCCAGGCCATCGCCACCCGTCTCGTCCGCGCCGCTGACGACGACCTCGGGATCCATTCCCGCGTCCCGCAGCACTCGGAGCCGCCCGGCGGACCCGGATGCGAGCACGAACGCGGCCGGGGGCTCTCGGTTCACGCAGTTAGCGTATTCCAGCTGGCATCCGGCTTCAGCCGGCATCGAGTGGTCAGGATCCGTGATCACTGCGAGGCCGTCACACGGGGCGCAGCGGGGCGTGCGGAACGCCGGTGAGGTCAACGCCGATCGGGTCGCCGGGCCGGACCTGGCCGCCGGCGAGCACGATCGCCATCACGCCGGCCTTGCGGACGAGCCCGCCGTCCTCGTCCCGGTCAAGCACGGCACGCATCAGCCCGGGCCGGAACCCGTCCAGCTGCGCGCACGGGTTGCGCAGCCCGGTAACCTCGACCATGGCCTGCGCACCCAGCCGCAGCCGGGCGCCGGACGGCAGGCCGAGCACGTCAAGGCCCCTGGTGGTGATGTTCTCGCCCATGTCACCGGGCGCCACCGCGTAACCGAGCACGTTCAGCTCGTCGTGCAGCTCGGCGTGGATCAGGTGCACCTGGCGCAGGTTCGGCGCCGAAGGATCCCTGGCGATCCTCGATCTGTGCTGCACGGTGCGCCCGGCGTGGGCGTCGCCTTCCACTCCGAGTCCCGCGACGAGCATGACCGACGCGCGGGCAGGCTTGCTAAAGGCATGCGCGGGGTCGCAACTGACGGCGACCACGACGGCGGTTGGCATCGACACTGACGTCCCGTTCTTGGCTAAGGGAAGTTCCCGCCGATCATGCCGCCGATTCCGCCGGCCCTCCGCCGGTTGCCCTGGTCCCTGCGCTCGTCGTGGATCGCGTCGATGGCGAGCACGATCGCGAGTATGAAGATGTCGTTCGCCCCGTCGGCCACCTCGACTGTGAACTTCTCCCTGAAGGCAAGCTCCCTGGAGATCCTCGCTACCACCTGGCCGCCCTGGCTGATCGAGTAGTCCCAGCCCGTGAAGCTGCCCTTGGCGGTGAACAGCCCGAAGCTCGAGTCGATCTCATAGTGCTCGCCGAGGAATCCCGTGTGCCGGACCTCCGCGACGCGCTGCCCGCCGAGCAGGATGTCATGCCTGGTGGTCATCAGGTGCTTGGTGATCTCGGCGAGTTCCTGCCCGTTCTGGTCGCGGAAGGACAGGCGCTGCGTGAGGCCGAGGTTGCCCCGGACGTCGAAATGAGGGTTTCCCGCGTCGTCAGTGATCGCGAAATGCTCGGTAAAGGCCCACTTACTGGACATGACATAGCGCATATCGTCAATCTTGGACAAGGACGGCACCGCTCGCAAGCTGGGCCGTCCTAGCCCAGTCCCAGCCCGGCTCAGCCGCGGCGAAGTCGGCAGGCACCAGGCCGGGCCGGCCTGCGCTCACCAGATGCCGGGGATCAGCCGCGCGGTCCGGTCGGCGTAGGCGCGGTACTCCGCGCCGAGCGCGCCCGCCAGGGCCGCCTCCTCCACCGTGATCCTGATGGCCAGCGCGAGCGCCGGCACCGCCACGATCAGCAGCAACGACAGCCAATTCCGTACCGCGACCCCGATGCCGAGCAGCGTCAGCAGCGCGCCCGCGTAGCCGGGATGGCGGAGCAGCCGGTAGGGGCCACGCTGGACGACGCGGTGGTCGGCCGATATTCCGACCACGAACGTGAAGAACCGATCGAGGGTCAGGATCGCCCAGACCCGCAGCGCAATCCCGGCCACGGCCACGGCCTCCCCGATCACCAGGGTGAGCCGGCCGCCTCCGATGGTGAACTGGCTCAGCCGCATCAGCGAAAGGGCGCCGATCACCGCCGCCGCGATGGCCAGAACGATCAGGAAGAACGTCCACTCGCTGAGAATGCCGCCTGCCGAGTCTGACCAGGTGCGCACCCGGTCCCGCCAGCCTGGCCTGAGCGCCAGCCTGAGCCGCAGCGCCAGTTCTGCCGCGCCCCAGCCGAGCAACGTGATCACCGCGAGCCGGTGCGACGATCCTGCGGGCAGCCATTCCAGCATGGGCGAGCCTTCCGGTCGTGCCGTATGAGTTCGGCAACTTGTGCTAGCTGCCTGCATAATGCTTCGTATGCGACTGTCAGCCCGAGCCGATTATGCCCTGCGCGCTGCGATCGAGCT
The DNA here is from genome assembly GCA_963720595.1 of uncultured Actinomycetota bacterium. GTDB lineage: Bacteria > Actinomycetota > Actinomycetes > Streptosporangiales > Streptosporangiaceae > Chersky-822. Next base: position 888,067 of record CAVRFY010000005.1, read on the forward strand.
CGCGGCCTCAGGTGAGGGTCACGTCACGGCTGAGCAGCTGGCCAGGGCGCAGCAGATTCCCGCCAAGTTCCTCGAGGCGATCCTGACTCAGCTACGGCGCGCCGGGCTGGTCCGCAGCCAGCGCGGCCCGGATGGCGGATTCTGGCTCGCAAGGCCGCGCGGAGATCTCACTCGCCGACATCATCCGCGCGATCGACGGGCCGCTGCTCGGCGTCCGCGGCGAGCGGCCGGAGAATCTCGGCTATATCGGCGCGGCCGCACCGCTGCAGACCGTGTGGATCGCGTTGCGTGCCAACGAGCGGGCCATCCTCGAGGAAGTGACGCTGGCGCATTTGGTGACCGGCGAGCTGCCAGAAAGCGTGCAGCGGCTTGCCGAGCTGCCCGGCTCCTGGGAGGCACGGGTAGGCCACTGAGCCTGGATGCGTCTAGACAGGCACCATATCGGTGAACTCGCGCACCGTTCGCGACACCTGGTCGAAGGCGGGCTCGCCGACGGCGAGGTTGGCCGCAATCGGCATCCGCGCCGGAACCGTGATCTTCTGTCCCGGACGCAGCTGGCCGGCAGCGATGTGACCCGCAGGCAGCTCGGCCGGCGCCCGAGCTGCGCGGCGCCAGCTGGACACCCGCTGGCCGACAGCGGACCGCTGCCGATATGGGCGGAGGCAACCGGCCCCACGGGCACTTGCCCGTCCGGTTCGCCGTCCTGAGCTCTGCGGTGTCCGACGCCGGCCACCTCGATGGCGGGCTCCATGACGTCCGCGAACACGGGCTCGCTCTGCAGTTCGGCCAGCGCGAAGTTGTCGGAAACCTCTCTGAGCACCTGAGACAGCGGGGCTCCAAGGGCGGAGCAGATGGCGGCGAGCAGCTCAGACGAGGCTTCCTTCTGGCCGCGCTCAACCTCGGATAGATAGCCGAGCGAAACTCGCGCTGAAGCAGACACCTCGCGGAGGGTGCGACCCTGCCGCAGGCGCAGCCGCCGCAGCGCGTCACCAAGCAAGTGACGAAGCAGGACCATCGTCGCGATCCCTTCCTGAGGACTGGCCGCTTACACCTCCACCGTACCTGGCCCGGAATGACGTACGGGAGAGGGCATCGGCGCGTGTTCGTGATGAGTAACGCTGTAATCACGCATTTGCTTCCAAGAGTGTCCCGACTAGCAGCCGCAGGACATGGTCCACGGTCGCCTCGCGGATGTCGGCACGAGCGCCGCCAAGGGTCAGGGGCACGTGCCGGAGCGAGTCGGCGTGCTTACCGCGATGTGAACGGTGCCTACCGGCTGGCCGTCAGCTGGGTCCGGGCCGGCCACGCCGGTCGTGGCGAGCCCGATCGCGGCGCCGAGCCGCTCCCTGGCGCCGCCCGCCATCGCCAGCGCCACGTCCTGGTGGACCGTGCCGACCCGGTCAAGCAATTCGGCAGGGACCCGAGCAGCGACATCTTCAGGTCGGCCGCATACGCGACGATTCCGCCGCGAAAGACAGCCGACGCGCCGGGCACCGAGGTCAGGGCGGCCGCAACCAGGCCGCCAGTCAGCGACTCCGCGGTACCGATCGTCTGGCCGAGGCCCACGAGCAGGCTGATCGCCTGCTCCGCCAGTTCGCCGACGGCCGGCGACGGCGTCACTGGCCGCCCTCGCCAGGCTGGGCCGCATGGCCGCCGGCGGCGCGGCGCAGCCTGAGCGCCCTGGCCACGTAGTCCGCGCCGGTAACCAGCGTCACGGCCACGGCAGCGGCCATCACCGCCGAACGCAGCCAGGCCACGTGAATCAGGCAGGATATAGAGCCCGATCGCGACAATCTGCAGGACCGTCTTGATCTTGCCGCCCCGGCTCGCCGCGATGACCCCGTGCCGGATCACCCAGAACCGCAGCAATCGTGACGCCGACCTCGCGGAACAGGATGACGCGGTCACCCACCATGGCAGCTCGCCGAGTACCGACAGGGTGATCAGCGCCGACCCGGTCAGCGCCTTGTCGGCGATCGGATCGGCGATCTTGCCGAAATCGGTGATCATCCCGCTGCGCCTGGCGAGCTGGCCGTCGAGCAGGTCGGTGACGGAGGCAACGCCGAAGACGAAGAACGCCACGATCCGGGACCCGGTACCGCCGGCGACCAGGAAGGTGACGAACACCGGCACGAGCGCGAGCCGCAGCACCGTCAGCCCGTTGGGCAGGTTGACCAGCCTGGGCGCGGCCGCCGAGGTCCTGGCGTCCGAGCTAGTCAACGGTCTCGTGCTGGCCGTGGTATCCGGGTTCGCGCCCACCGATCGGCTCAGCGACCAGGTCGACTCCTTCAGAACCTGATACCCGGGCCCGCACGATGTCGCCGATGGCCAACGGCCGGCCGGACCGAATCTCGGTGGCGCCATCCACCTCGGGAGCCTGGTGGGCCGCCCGGCCGCCGTACCGCAGCGCCGCGCCGTTTCCGGCATTCTCGATGAGTTCTTCGATCAGCACCTCGTGGACCTCGCCGATCCGGTCCGCGGCGCGCTGATCCATCAGCTCGTCGGCCAGGGCCGCGAGCCGCTCGACCCGCCTGGCGATCTCGTCCTCGCTCAGCTGTCCGGGCAGCGTGGCTGCCTCCGTGCCGTCCTCGTCCGAGTAGCCGAAGATGCCGATCGCGTCCAGCCTGGCCTCGCCGAGGAACCGCTCGAGCTCCTCGACATCCGCCTGCGTCTCGCCGGGGAAGCCGACGATGAAGTTAGACCTGATGCCCGCCTCCGGCGACAGCCGCCTGATCTGCTCGATCAGCCCGAGGAACCGCTCACGGTCGCCGAACCTGCGCATCGCGCGCAGCACCGGGCCGCTGGCATGCTGGAACGACAGGTCGAAGTACGGCGCCACCCCGGCGGCCGAGGTCATCACCTCGATCAGCCCAGGGCGAACCTCCGCGGGCTGCAGATAGCTGACCCTGATCCGGCTGACCCCGGGAACCGCGGCGAGCCTGGGCAGCAGCGTCTCGAGCAACCTCAAGTCCCCTAGGTCCTTGCCGTATGAGGTCGAGTTCTCGCTGACCAGCAGCAATTCCCTAGCGCCGTGACCGGCCAGCCAGCCTGCCTCGGCGACCAGGTCGTCCGGCGGCCGGGAAATGAACGCGCCGCGGAACGCCGGGATCGCACAGAAGCTGCACCGCCGGTCGCAGCCCGAAGCGATCTTCAGCGGGGCCACGACGCCCTCGCCGAGCCGGCGCCGCAGCACCCGCGGCCCGGATGCCGGGGCGAGGCCATCGGGCAGGTCGGCCGCGGCGCCGCCTGCCTGGCTGGCGGTACCGGCGGCCTGGCCCGCTGACGTGCCCGACCGGCCAGCGCCGTGACCTGGCACCTGAGCCCCTGCGGCCCCCGGCCGGCCGGTGGGCGAGATCGGCAGCAGCTTCCTGCGGTCCCGCGGCTCGTGCGCCTGCCAGCGCTGGCCCGCCAGGACCGCGTCCAGCCGCCCCGAGATGTCGGCGTAGTCGTCGAAGCTGAGTACCTGAGCCTCGGGGAGCGCCTCGGCCAGCCCGGCGCCGTATCGCTCGGCCATGCATCCGGCCGCGACCACCGCGGCACCGGACTCGGCGGCGCTGAGCAATTCGTCGATCGACTCCTGCTTGGCGGCCTGGATGAATCCGCAGGTATTGACGACAACGACGTCCGCCTCACCGTCCTGCATCGCCTGCCAGGTCCCAACCTCCGGCCTCGAGCCTGGCGGCAAGTTCCTCCGAGTCGACCTCGTTCCTGGCGCAGCCGAGCGTCACCAGCCGTACCGTGCGCCTGCCGGCTGACGATTCGCTGGCCGACGATGCGCTGGTCGGCGATGCGCTGGCTGATGCCGCGGAGCCTGTCGATGACACACCGGCAGACTACGGTAAGGCACTGCCTGCGGCAGCCGCCGGACGCCGGGTCCCGCTAGTGGGCCGACCCGGCCCGCAGCCGCAGCGTCACCGTGCTGACCGACCCTCGCGGGACCGGATTCCTGCCGTTGACGAGCAACCGCACGCCCGACGGGTTCCCCAGGACATCGTGACCCGATGCCGCTCGGTCCAGTTCATCGAGTTGCCCGCGTACACCATGCCGCTGAACAGCGTCGCCCCGCTGGGTGTTTGTGAGCTGGACCCAGCAGTCCCGCGTCGCAGGCAGCGAGATGTGCAGTGCCGCGGTGCGTGCTGATGCCGCCGCCGGGGACGTGTTGACCTTCGGCTTGGACGCCGTGCTCGGGTTCTGCACCCTGCGCGTCCTGCTTCGCGGCGGTGCTCGGCGTGCGCCGCGAAGTGCTGGTAGGCGAAGATCCCGGCGATCAGTACCAGCGCCAGCGCCATGGCCGCCGTCCAGTTGGGACGCCGCCGTTCCTTCAGCTTGACGGGCGTGACCGGCTGGAACACGTCGGCGGCGCTGATCGCCTGCGGCGCGCCCAGGGTCGCGTCGTACTCCTCGATCAAGGGCGCGGGGTCGACTCCGACCACGCCGGCGATGCTGCGGATGTGGCCGCGGGCGTAGAAGTCTCCGCCGCAGCCGGAGAAATCGCCGCCCTCGATCCCGCGGATAATGGTCTCTCTGATGCAGGTGCGCTGACTCACCTGCGTGATGGTCAGTCCGGCCTGGTGCCGTCCCTGCGCCAGCACGTCACCGATGCTCGTGCCGCGCCTCGACGGTTCCTTTCTCCCCGACCGCTGTACCAGTCAGATTCGCGGCACTACGCGCCACGATCCCGGTGCCTCACCCGTATCACCCGATTACCAATCCACCCCCTCATGCCCACAGGTCAGCCAGGCAACACCCACGCATCGGGCGACCTTTCGCCGGCCAGCGGAACCGGACCGGCAATTCGGCGGCACCGCGTCGCCGGGCCCGGGCGGCTATTTGCCGCTCAGCGAGTCGAGCAGCTCGTCCAGGTCGTCGGGGCGGATCAGCACGTCCCTGGCCTTGGATCCCTCGCTCGGCCCGACCACGCCGCGGCTCTCGAGCAGGTCCATCAGCCGGCCGGCCTTGGCGAACCCGACCCGCAGCTTGCGCTGCAGCATCGACGTGGAGCCGAACTGGGTGCTGACGACAAGCTCGGCCGCGCGGAGCAGCGTCATCGAGATCGTCGCCGATGTCCGCGTCGATCTCGCGCTGCCTGCCCTCGCCGACCGTCACGTCTTCGCGGTAGTCGGGCTCGGCCTGCCGCTTGCAATGGCCGACGATCTCGCGGATTTCCTTCTCCGTCACGTACGCGTTCTGCAGCCTGATCGGCTTGCTCGCGCCCATCGGGAGGAACAGGGCGTCGCCCTGGCCGACCAGCTTCTCCGCGCCCGGCTGGTCGAGGATGACCCGGCTGTCGGTGAGGCTCGAGGTCGCGAACGCCAGCCTGGAGGGCACGTTGGCCTTGATCAGCCCGGTGACCACGTCGACGCTCGGCCGCTGCGTGGCCAGCACCAGGTGGATCCCGGCCGCCCTCGCGAGCTGGGTGATCCGCACGATCGCGTCCTCCACGTCGCGCGGCGCGATCATCATCAGGTCGGCGAGCTCGTCGACGATCACGAGCAGGTACGGGTAGGGGACGTACTCGCGCTCGCTGCCCGGCGGCGCCGTCACCTTGCCCGCCCTGACCGCCTTGTTGAAGTCGTCCATGTGCCGGAACCCGGACGCCGCCAGGTCGTCGTACCGCCGGTCCATCTCGCCGACCACCCACTGCAGCGCGTCGGCGGCCCGTTTCGGGCTGGTGATGATCTGCGTGATCAGGTGCGGGATGCCGGAGTAGGCCGTCAGCTCGACCCGCTTGGGGTCGATCAGGATCATCCTGACCTCATCCGGGTTCGCCCGGATCAGGATAGACGTGATAAGCCCATTGATACACGTTGACTTGTCCGGCACCTGTGGCGCCAGCTATCAAGGATGTGCGGCATCTTCGCGAGGTTGGCGACCACCGTCCGGCCCTCGACGTCCTTGCCGAGGCCGACGACCATCGGGTGGTGATCGCTCTCGGCAACCGGCGACCTGAGCACGTCGCCCAGGCTGACGATCTCCCGGTCGGTGTTGGGGATCTCGATCCCGATCGCCGACTTGCCGGGGATCGGGGACAGGATCCGCACGTCGCGCGCTCTTCACCGCGTAGGCGATGTTCTTCGACAACGCGGTCACCCGCTCGACCTTGACCGCGGGTCCGAGCTCGATCGCGTACCTGGTCACCGTCGGGCCTCGGCTGAACCCGGTGACCTGGGCATCCACCTCGAACTGGTCGAGCACCATGGTCAGCGCCTCGACCATCGCGTCGTTGGCCCGAGTCCTCGCCTTCGGCGCAGTGCCCGGCTTGAGCAGCGCCGAGGGCGGCAGCGTGTAGCTCGACGAGCTGGCGCTGGCCAAGGTCAGCTGCTCGGCCGCACGACCGGACTTGCCCGGCTCACGCGCAGCGCCGCGTGCACCGTCGGCGGCTGGCCCGGCCGCGGCTCGTCGCCGCCGAACCAGGACCTGCGCCACTCGGCCTCGGCACCTGAAGCCTGGCCACTGCCCACGAACGCGGCATGCCGCACGGCCGGCCGCGCTGTGCCCGCCAAATCCGGACTGCGCGGCACCGAACATCAGCGCCTCGGCGATGACCTCGTCGTCGGTGGACCGGTTCGCGGGCACCCCGGCCTGGGCGGCCGACTCCGCCATGCCGCGAGCTGGCTCGGCCGCGCCGGACTGGCCGGCCCTCGTCGAACCTGGCCTGCCTGACCCGCGCGGCACCAGGCCGCCGAGCAGCGGCGTGTCATACGGCCGGTCGTGCTCACCCGCCTCGATCGCGCCGGAGTTCTTGCGGCGACCCAGCCGCGGCGTGGCAGGCCCGCCGACGCCGTCCTCAGCGTCCACTTCGGCCTGCTCCTGCTCCGCGCGCCGGCACCGCCGCGGACGAGAAACGCGAATTCGGCGAATCGCTCGGGAACCCGGTGCAGCGGCGTGCCGGTGATCACCAGCACGCCGAACCCCGCAAGCAGCGCCAGCAGCGGGATCGCCGCCCAGGTGGTCAGCAGTGCCTGCAGCGGCGCCGAGATCGCGAATCCGATCATCCCGCCCGAGGCCTGTATCGCCGCTGATGCCCGCCGACGGCGCCGGGGCTGCCGAGCGCGATGTGGACGATCCCGAGGCCGCCGATCAGGAAGGCCGTCCAGCCGATCACCATCCGGCCCGTGTGCGCGTTCTTGTCGGGATGGCGCAGGAGCCGCCAGGCCAGCAGCGCGAGCAGGATCGGCAACGTCCACGATCCCACCCCGAACGTGCCGCGGAACACGGCGGTCAGCGCCCGGCCGGTCGGCGAGCCGAGCCGCAACCAGGCCGCTCCGGCCGCGACGATCGCGGTCGCGAGCACCGCGAGCCCGGCGCCGTCCCTGCGGTGTGCCGGATCAAGCTCGCGCGCGCTGTCGCCGAATCGCCTCGCGACGAACCCGACCGCGCCTGCGAGCTCCATCCAGATCGCCGCGATCGCGCTCGCGATCCAGCCGATCATGATCACGAACGGGTTGGCCGACGCGCTGGCCTGCCGCCGCCGCGCCTGGGCGGCGCGGGGCTGCCGCGACGGCGGTAGTACGGTGTGCCGCCGCGTCGCGCGCTAGTGCCCGGACCGGCCCGAGCCGCTCCGGCCCGCGACCAGCCCGGCCCGCACCCGACCGGCTCCTGCTGTCCGCCCCGGCCCTGCCCGCGCCGAGCCGCTGCCAGCCACGACGCTGCATTGCCCGCCGAGCTGCTCCGCCCGGCGGCTGCGCCGCCCTTAGGGCGTGCCGCACCCTTGGGCGCACGAGTCGCCATGCTGCACACGGTAACCAGAGCCCGGCCAAATCCCAAGTACCGGGCCGGAGTGTCGTCGCGTCATTGACCGGGGGGCTGGCTGGCACGTAGCTTCGGCACAGTCCCGGCCGCGGGAAACGGCCGGGCTGCGGGAAGGGGCGGCAGGGGTGCGAATCGCGGTCGTTGGCGGCGGCCCTGGCGGGCTCTACTTCGCGGCGCTGGCGAAGCAGCTCAGTCCGGCCCACGAGATCACGGTCTGGGAGCGAAACGCGGCCGACGATACCTTCGGCTTCGGCGTGGTGTTCTCTGACGAGACGCTCGGCGGGATCGAACATGCGGACCCGCAGGTCTACGCGGCGATGGAGCGCGAGTTCGCCCGCTGGGACGACATCGATGTGCACTACAGGGACCGGGTTATCACCAGCGGCGGGCACGGATTCGCCGCGATCAGCCGGCGTCGGCTGCTGCACATCCTGCGCCAGCGGTGCGCCGCCCTCGGAGTGCGGATGTATTTCCGCACCGAGGCTCCCGACCCGGCCACGCTGGCCACCGGCTACGACCTCGTGATCGCCGCGGACGGCGCGAACTCGGCGACCCGGGCGGAGTTCGCCGATGCGTTCTGCCCCGAGGTGGAGCAGCGCGAGTGCAAGTACATCTGGCTCAGCACCGACCTGGTCTTCGACGCCTTCAAGTTCTACATCGTCCAGACCCCGTACGGCGTCATGCAGGTGCACGGCTACCCATACGACGCGACCGGCAGCACCTTCATCGTCGAGATGCACGACGGACGTCTGGCAGGCCGCGGGCTTCGGCGCGCCTGGCCCCGGCCAGCCTGCCGCCCGGCCGGTCGGACGAGGCGTCCATCGCCAGGATCGCCGAGCTGCTCGCGCCCATCATCGGCGGCCACGAGATCGAGGCCAACAACTCCAAGTGGATCAGCTTCGGCACGTTGCGCTGCCGTAGCTGGCGGCACCGACAACGTGGTGCTGCTCGGCGACGCCGCGCACACCGCGCACTTCTCCATCGGCTCGGGCACCAAGCTGGCGATGGAGGACGCGCTGGCGCTCGCCGCGTGCCTGAACGAGCAGCCCGACGTCGATGCCGCCCTGGCCGCCTACGAGGCCGAGCGCCGCCCGGTCGTCGAGTCCACCCAGCGCGCCGCGCAGGCCAGCCTGGAATGGTTCGAGAACCTCGGTCAGTACACGCACCAGGACCCCGAGCAGTTCGCCTTCAACATCATCACCAGGAGCCGCCGGGTCACCCACGAGAACTTGCGGCTGCGTGATCCTGAGTTCACCGCGAGCGTCGACGCGTGGTTCGCGGCCGACTGCGAGCGGCGCGGGCTGGGCACGGGCGAGGTCATTCCGCCGATGTTCCAGCCGGTCCGGCTGCGCGACCTGGAGCTCAAGAACCGGATCGTCGTCTCGGCGATGGATATGTACTCGGCCGGCGATGGCACGCCGTCCGACTTCCACCTGGTCCATCTCGGCGGCAAGGCGGCAGGCGGTGCCGCGCTGGTGATGACCGAGATGGTCTGCGTTTCTGCGCAGGGCAGGATCACGCCGGGCTGCGCCGGGATGTACGCGCCCGAACACGAGACGGCCTGGCGGCGGATCACCGGGTTCGCGCACCGAGTACACGACCGCCAAGATCGGGCTCCAACTCGGCCACTCGGGCCGCAAGGGGTCGACCAAGCTGATGTGGGAGGGTATCGACGAGCCGCTCGATCACGGCAACTGGGAGGTCTGCGCGCCGTCGCCGATCCCCTACCTGGCGGGGCTGAACCAGGTACCGCACGAGCTCACCGTCGCCGAGATGGAGCAGATCAAGGCGGAGTTCGTCGCCGCGACGCTGGCTGGAGAGCGGGCAGGATTCGACCTGATCGAGTTGCACTGCGCACACGGCTATCTGCTGTCGTAGTTCATCTCTCCGATCACCAACCACCGGACCGACGGCTATGGCGGCTCGCTGGCCGCGCGGATGCGTTATCCGCTCGAGGTGTTCGCGGCGATGCGCGCGGTCTGGCCGGAGGGCAAGCCGATGACGGTGAGGATCTCCGCGACCGACTGGGTGCCTGGCGGGATAAGCGGCGACGACGCTCTCGAGATCGCCCGCGCGTTCGCTGCCGCCGGCGCTGACGCGATCGACGTCTCGACCGGTCAGGTCACCCCCGACGAGCAGCCAGCATTCGGCCGGTCCTACCAGACGCCATTCTCCGATGCCATTCGCAACAAGACCGGCATCGCGACTGTCGCGGTCGGCGTGATCTCGTCATACGACGATGTCAACTCGATCATCCTGGCCGGGCGCGCCGACCTGTGCGCGATCGGCCGGGCGCACCTGTACGACCCGAACTGGACGCTGCACGCCGCCGCTGCGCAGGGATACTCAGGCCCGGCAGCGGCATGGCCGGACCAGTGGGCGGCGGGGAGCCGCGCGCCGCAGACCGGCCGTACCGACGGGCCGCGGCCTCGGCTGGCGCTCATCCGCGAGACCAGCCTCGGGACCGGCGGGGACCCGGCACGCCCGCTGGCGCCCGCCCGCGGCCGCCAGCAAGTCCGCAGCCGCCAGCACCGCCGCAGCCGGCAGCACGGCCGCAGCCGCCAAGAACAGGTCCGCGGCCCTGCCCGCGGCCACCGCGCAGCCGCCGAGGGAGGCATCGCCGTGACGATCGATCCGGTCAACCCGCCGGAACTGGCCAGGCCGTCAGGTTTCTCGCACGCGGTCGTCACGACCGGCGGGCCGGCTGGTCTTCCTGGCCGGACAGACTGCGCTCGACGCGTCGGGCGCGATCGTCGGCGGGGACGTGGTCGCCCAGTTCGAGCAGGCGCTCGGCAACTTGCTCACCGCGCTGCGAGCGGCGGGCGGCCAGCCCGAGCACCTGACCAGCCTGACGATCTACGCCACCGACCTGCGCGATTACCGGCGTCATGCCAAGCAGATCGGAGCCGTCTGGCGGAGCCTGGCCGGGCCGCGCTATCCCGCCATGGCGGCGGTCGAGGTGGCACGGCTGTGGGATGACGCCGCCGTGGTCGAGGTTCAGGGCTTCGCGGTGATCGGCTAGCGCACAGCTAGCCGGGCACCCATTGACTGGCGGCACATAGCCGGAATACTGGGCACGATCACCGCCCCTGTCCGAGGAAGGCCTGGCCGATGACGCTCACGCCGTCCGCGCATGTCGACACCTTCTGCCGTGACCATCTGCCTCCGGCCGACCAGTGGCCCGAGCTGGAGTTCACGCTGCCCGAGCTCTCCTACCCCGACCGGCTGAACTGCGCTCACCGGCTGCTCGCCGACACCATCGCGGCTCACGGCGGCGACCGGGCGTGCCTGCTGCCGCAGGACCCGGACGAGCCGGCCTGGAGCTATGACGACCTGCTCGTGACGGCCAGCCGGATCGCTCATGTGCTGACCGACGATCTCGGCATCGTCCCGGGGAACCGGGTGCTGCTGCGCGGGCCGAACAATCCGTGGCTGGTGGCGTGCTGGTTCGGCGTGCTGCTCGCCGGCGGCGTGGTCGTCGCCACGATGTCGCTGCTGCGGTCGGCGCGAGCTGGCCACCATCTGCGACATCGCCCAGGTTCGGCTCGCGCTGTGCGACGACAGGTTCCTCGACGAACTTGAGGCCGCGGCGGTCCCTGGGCTGCGGACGGTGAGCTTCCACGCGGCCGCCGGCAGCGCTGGGCCGGGGGGCTCGGCTCGGCCCTGGCCGGCAGCCTGAACGAGCTGGCCCAACGTCGAGCCCGGCACGTTCCAGGCCGTCGACACGGCCGCCGACGACGTGGCGTTCATCGCGTTCACGTCAGGAACAACCGGCCGGCCGAAGGCCGCCATGCATTTCCACCGGGACGTGCTCGCCGTTGCCGACACCTTCTCGGCGCACGTACTGAAGCCGACGCCGGACGACGTCTTCACCGGCACTCCCCCGCTCGCCTTCACGTTCGGCCTCGGAGCCTTGCTGATCTTCCCGATCCGGGCCGGCGCGTCCACGCTGCTGATCGAGCGAGCCACGCCCGCAGAGCTTGCCGGATCAGATCGCGGCCCGGGGCGTGACGGTGCGTCTCGACCGCGCCCACCGCGTACCGGGCCATGCTGGCTTCCGGCAAGGCCGACCAGCTACGCGGGCTGCGCCGCCCCGTCTCGGCCGGCGAAACGCTGCCAGGCTCGGTGTGGCGGGCATTCCACGACGCGACCGGCGTCAAGATCCTCGACGGAATCGGCAGCACGGAACTGCTGCACATCTTCATCTCGGCGACCGACGACCAGGTCAAGCCGGGCTCGACGGGAGTGCCAGTCCCCGGCTACCGCGCCGTCGTCATGGACGAGGCCGGCGCAGCCGGTGCCCGACGGCCAGCCCGGCCGGCTGGCCGTCAAGGGCCCGACCGGTTGCCGTTACCTCTCCGACGACCGGCAGCGCGACTACGTCAGCAACGGCTGGAACTTCACCGGCGACACATATATCCGCGATGCCGAGGGCTACTTCTGGTATCAGGCGCGCTCCGACGACATGATCGTCTCCGCTGGCTACAACATCGCCGGACCCGAGGTAGAGGACGTGCTGCTGACCCACCCCGATGTTGCCGAGTGCGGTGTCGTCGGCGTGCCCGACGAGACCGCGGCCAGATCGTCAAGGCTTATCGTGGTGCTGGCCGATGGCGTGCAGGCCGGCCCGGAGAAGGCAGCCGAACTGCAGGACCTGGTGAAGCGGAAGATCGCGCCGTACAAGTACCCGCGCGCGATCGAGTTCCTGCCGTCGCTGCCGCGCACCAACACCGGCAAGCTGCAGCGCTTCAAGCTGCGCGATCTCGCCTAGGAAGGACGCCCGTCAGCGTGCCGGCCGACTCGCATGGGCGGGCTCACTCCCAGTCACGGGTGAGGTCGGCGAACTTGGCCACGCCGCGGCGGGCCGCCGCTCGGGTGACGTCAAGCAGCGCCGCGGCGAAGATGGCGACCACTCCGGCGCCAGCCAGGGCGAGCCAGACCGCGGCACCACCCAGGTGCGGCACGGCTGGAGTCAGCGGGACGACGATGAGCAGGAGCAACGATGCGCCGAACGCGATTGCCCCGCCGAACAGGCGCCTCCGCACCCGGGTGAGCGCACCCCAGCCGATCAGCGCTAGCGCAAGGCCGACACCGATCAGGCCGTAGAGGGACCCGCGGGTTACCGCCTGGACGAGCGACGCGCCCATCATCATGCCCATGCCGGTGATCTCGAGGGCGACCACCTCGCGCGCGCTAACCGGACGGCCGTCGGCGCGACGGGCCGACCGCAGCAGGCCGGCTACCGCGATGATCGCAACCCCGACGGGCACACTGAACCACTGCGGCTGGCCGGTGAGCGCCTGCGAGGCGTAAGCGAGCCACGCTGCGCACAACAGGACTGGGGCCGCCGCGCTCAGGACCGGACGGCGGAAGGCGACCGCCAGGGCTACGATCAGCGCGGCGGCGAGCACAAAGGCTGGTACTAGCAGGGCGACGTCGGGCAGCGCCGCCGCTCCCGCACCGATCGCGACCCCGGTCGCGCCGATGCCGACCAGCGTCGTCGGACGCACCCAGATAGGCGCTACCCGCCTGGTCCACGGCGCGAGCAGGATCCCGCTAGCTGCCAGCCCGGCGACAACCGCACCCCAGGCCACGGCGGTGAGGTCCGCGGAGATCCCGTACGCCCACGTCAATGCTGCCGCGACAGCGACGACGGCGGCTGCCTCCCTGAGCAGCGCGACCGCCAGCGGGCCGGCCGCCAGCCCGCAGCCGATTGCGGTGGCAGCCAGGCCAGCGGCGACGAACAGGCCGTCGCCGGATGGCGTCGCCGGATCGCTCAGCGCGGCTGCCGCCACAGCGGCCAGCATGATCGCCGCGCAGCCCCAGGCACGGGCCCAGTCCTGCGCAGTGGTCCAGATCCTGACCCCGACGGCAGCGAGCAGGACAAGCGCACCGGAGGCGACGCTGCTGGCCGATACCGCCGTCCCTACAGTGACGTCGCGCCAGACGAGCCCGGCCGCCCACGCTCCCATCGCGGCGAGCGCGCCGGCCGCGTGCAGCATAAAGCTCAGCCGCCGCTGGCGTCCGGCTGCCAGTGCTGTGGCCATCACCGACTGTGCCGCGAAGGCCAGAGTCGCCCAGCCCGCTCCCGCATCCGCCGCGCCCGCCAGTATCAGGACAGCCCCGCCGACCGCCCACGGCCAGCGCCGCCACCGAGCCGCGACCGCCACAGCCAGGGCACCGCAGCCGACCGTCGTTGCCGCCACCGCTGTCCCTGCTGCCACCGCGAGTGCCACCGCGACCAGTGCTGTCGCGTGCGCCACAGCGAACAGCGGCAGGTCCCAGCGCTGCCAGAGCGGCACATTCGAGCTTTCACGCGGCCTGGTGACGTCGGCCGTGACCAGGAGAATGGCTGCGACAACCAGCAGCAGCCACGGATGGTCCCATAGGCTCTGCGGCAGCGCCGCGCCGAGCCCGCAGACCGCGAGCACCGCCCCGGCGGCGCCGAGCCCTCCCACCTTGAGCAGCACTCCGGCCGCGATCACCACTGCGCCGGCAGCGATCAGCGTCCAGCCTGCCTGGTGCGGGAATCCGCCCGAACTTCCGATCAGCCCCACCGCGCAGGCCGTCGAGCCGACGGCAACGGGGCGGGACAGCCAGCCGACCCTGACCCACTCGCCGGGCTGACGCCGTCCCTCCTTGACGTCGTCGGCGACGAGGCCGCCAATCAGCAGCACGGCGCCCCAGCCAAGGGTCACCGCATACCAATACGGCGCGGGCAGTCCGGCCAGATCGGCGGCCAGCACGGCGAACGGCACGCTCGCCGCCCAGGCGAGCCAAATCGCCGCCCTCCGCCGCAACGCGGGCGCCTGCAGCGCCGGCGCGGCCATGACAGCTGCTATCGCGACGAGCGCGGGGTCCCGGTGCTGGCAACCAGCCGCCGCGAGCACCGTCGCCCATGCCCCCACGTCGGCGAGAACCCCGGCGACGCGCTGCCAGAGACGGGGCAGGCGCGCCAGCAGCAGGTAGGCCAGCCCGACCGCGGTCAGCCCCACCGGCCACCACGGCCGCTGCTCGCTGAAGCCGGAAGGCACAAGGAGGTCGGCGGCGAACGGTATCAGCAGGACAGCTGCCGCCACGGCCGGGACCTGCCGCAACGCGACTTCGACTGCTGCGGCAAGGCGGCCGGACAGGCCGCGGCTCACGGTCCTGCCGCAGCGCACCAGCAGGTCGGGAACGGCGGCATGGCCGGCTTCCTGCGCCACCGTGGTGAGGACAGCGCCGGTCACCACCAGGCCAAGCACTGCGGTCGGCGCGGCCGCATCCAGGCGGCCGGCGTCCACGGCGGCGAGCGGCCAGCACGCCAGGCCGGCGAGATGGCCGAACAGGCCGACGTGCCCTGCCAATGCGTCGTGTCGCCACGCGGCGAATGCCACCGCCAATAGGGCCGCTCCGGTGATCGCGATCATCCTGGCCGGGAATCCGAGGTCAGTCACCTCGCAGACCAGCCAGGCCGTCCAGAACGCCGCCGCTCCGGTGAGCCAGACCCGCGGGAACCCGGGCAGTGCCGAGATGGCCATGGCCGCGGTCGCCGCTGCGGCTGCGACGACGAACCAGGTCGTCGCGGTCTGACCGGTTGTCGCCGCCAGCACGGCGACGGCAGCTGCCGGTATCCACCATTGCCAGAACCGGTCCGTTTGGCCCACGGTCACACGCACGCACACGGTCCCGGCCAGCAAGGCCAAGCCCGCCACGCCCGGGCCAGCCGGCAGCGCGCCAACCAGGCCAGCGATCACGCCGGCTGGCGCTGCGGCAGCGGCTACTGTCAGCAGCACGAACGGATATGGCCACTCACCCGGGCACAACCGCCGCGCCTGCGCCCAGCCCGACACGGCCGCGCTCGCGATGAGCAGCGCCCATGGCGCCAACCCGGCGAAAGCCAACCCGGCAAGGGTGACAACGGCCGGCACGAGCAGCGCGTACCCGGAAACGGAACGGCGAAGCGCACGCTCGATCACGGCGATGCCGGCCACCGCCGCGATCGCGCCAGCCCAGCCCGCGCCGAGCGCGGGCTGGAGCGCGAGCGCGGTCAGCCCGACGACGAGGCCTTGCAGAACGACCCGAGCCGACAGGTGAATCTGTCGGTCCGACAGCTCCAGCGCCAGTGCGGCAGCCGCGCCTGAGACGGCGACGGGCACCGCCGGCCAGCCCGCTACGCCCGCGGTCAGGCCCTCCACGAACACCGCGACGCCGAGCGCGATCAGCCCAGCTGGGAACACCATCATCGTGGTGATCTTGCGGCCAACGCGGCTCCGCGATACTGCCAGCGTCAGCGTGATCGCGACCAGTACCGCCGCGAACTGCCCGGCACCGGGTATGACGATGTCCCGGCCACCGGGGATGGCCTGATACCAGCCGAGGGCCGCCATGGCGACTGTCAGCCACAACGCTGGAGCCACAAGATGTCGCAGCGGGCTGGATGGCTGGCGTCGTCCCCACGCCCAGTACGCGACGGCCACGACGGCCGAAACTCCCGTAAGTGCCAGCACCAAGGGCACCCCGGTGAGATCCGGCGGGATAGGTGCTCCGTCCGCGAACGCCGCCAGGGCACCGACCGGGAGCAGCAGTCCGCCGACGAGAACGAGCGCGTGGGCCGGGGTGACTAGCCTGCGCCGAGCCAACAGCCAACCCGAACCGAAGACGGCAATGGGCACTACCGCCTCGGCGACCGGCCGGAACCCGACGCGTACCGAGTTGAATGAGAACGCCACGACGCCGAACAGCCCAGCGAACAGCAGAAGCACGCCCAGATAGGCCAGGCCATTGACGGCAAGGTCGGACCGGACTGTCTCGCTGGCCGTCCGTGACCAGCGCTTAGCCGCACGCACCGCGCGCGGCCTCCGCTCGGGCCGAGCCACAGCCGGAGCCGGCCGCGCTCCGAGGTCCGTTTCCGGCGTTAGCCCCGGCGGTGCCTGCGGCATCTGGGCCCGCGGTGGAGGCACCAGGGCCGCCGGTGACAGCACTGGCCCCGCCGGTCCTGCCGCGGCCGCAGCCGGGATCCCTTGTGCGGCCTCCTGGCCCATGGTTGGCTGCTGCGCCGGAGCCAGCAGGCGAGCGACGAGCGGCGCCCTCATGGCGGCCACCCTCCGCATCAGGGCGTCGTGCGGCCCCTTGCCAAGGACCGCATTCCGGCGAGCCAGATCCAGGAAATGCTCCACGTACTCCAAATGCGCGAGTTCGTCGGCCGCGCCATCACCGGAGTCTCCGTCTGGCCGTGACCCTGGGATCGGGGCGAAGAGGTTCGCATTCCCCTGGCGCACGTGTCCAGACCAACCAAGCCCCGTCCACCACCGGACCTCATAGCCTCCTGATGGGTCGCGATACCAGCCCGGCGCGGGACGATCGACCGGCGGGCCCGCCCGTTCGGGCGAGTCAGTTGCACTCATGGGAACTCCACGCCGAACTATCGTTGATACGGCCCGACATCGTGCGCATCATCCCACTTATCCGCCTTCCAGGAGGCGGGCTGACAGGGACTGACGGCACCAGCGATGGTGACGAACGTCCTGAAACTCGGCGACTTGAGCACCGGCCCGGATTGGATATGAGGCCCTCGTCGAGCTTCAGGGCCTAGGCGTCGCTCATGGTCGCTAGCCGGTCAATCCCGTAGCCGCTGATCAGCAGGCGTTCCTTCTTGCTCGCGAGCAGCCGCGCCGTCCAGTCGACGAATCCGCCGTCGCCGACCCCGATCCGCTCCGCGCCGCTGCCGCAAAGACCTCAGCTGAAGGACAACAGCGCGGTCAGGCAGTCGGCGATCATCTGATGACCCCGGTTGGACGGGTGGACCAGGTCGCCCGCCTGCCAGAACCCGTAGGCATCCGTGTCGGCCCCGGGAATGCTCGGAATCGTCGTGAAGTCCATGACCGTCACGATGGAGGTGCCGCCGGGACCGGAAGTGTCGGCCGCGGCGACGTTGTACGCGGCGGTCACGTACTGGTCCCACGGGTAGGTATAGCTGGCCTGGTTGACCCGTGGCGGCAACATGTTCAGGACGAACGCCGGGTAAGGCGTCGCCAGCCGCGCCTGCAGATCGGCGATGATCGCCAGAAGCCGGGACTGGAAAGTCGCCGGCACGACGCCGCTGTACTGGTCATTCGCACCCAGCGTGATGATGACGGCTGACGGGGCCAGGGCGGCGATGGCCGCGGCCGGGCCGGACGCGGCGCCGTTGTTCAGGGCATTCACCCAGCTTGACGTCTGCCATCCGTAATGGCCAGCGTCCAGGACGCCGATACCCTGGCCATGATCGCCGTTGTACTCGATCACGCCGGCGACGTTGGATTTCCCCGATACCCACGACAGGACCAGGGTGTGGGTCCCGCGAGATCCGAGTGAGATGTGCGTGATCTTCCCGTCGGCGGTACTTGCCCCGTTCGTCGATATCTTCGAGGCCGCGCCGCCATCGACGGCCCAGGAGAAGGTGCCCCCAAAGGCGGCTTGCATCCACATGATGTCGGCCGAATCGCCGGTCAAGGTGAAGGTGACCGACTGGCCCGAGGCGCCCAGCTGCACGAACTTCGACTTGGGGCCGCCCGTATTCACCGTGCTGGGACTTCCGGCAAGCGTTGTCGGCCACGTAAACGATGTCTCCCCGGTCGACACCGCTCCGATGAACCCCCGGCCGCCTCCAGTAAGCCCTTGCGTGGGGTACCTGGCCCGGAGCATGTCCCTGAGCCGGGCCACCCACCGATTCTCGAAGCCCGAGAACGGCGGTCCGCTGGCGTGCTCGCCCTCGGTGATCGAGTCACCGAGGCAGACGAGGTTGCAGTTGGCCGACGTTCGGTTGGACAATCCGGCGAACCAAGGGGTGAGCGACCTCGACTGCTGAGTCGCGATCGCCGCGACATGCGAGGGTGGCGGGCTGGAGACAGTCCGGCCACTCGCTCTCGCGCGCGTCGCGGGCGCCGATGCCAGCCCGGCTGCGCCGACCCCAGCCGCGCCGGCTCCCGTCAGGAAATGGCGCCTACTCGGCCCGAATCGCGACAGCCCATGCATCACCGCGATAACCGTCCATCCTGTAATTAGTCTGGCAAGTTGTCGCGGTAATTAAAGCACAGCAAATTCGGATTCACTGATGTCTAGCCGCGGGGTCCCTCGCTCAGAATCGCGAGTCGATCGAGTCCGTAGCCACTGATCAGCAGACGCTCCTTGCGGTTACCAAGCAGCTTCGCGGTCCAGTCGACGAAGCCGCCGTCGGCCACCTCGACCGGCTCTTCGGCTGCCCGGGCGGCGAAGACCTTGAAGCACAGGCCGCGGTAGTAAGCGCGCCCGCTCGCCCGCTCGGGGGCCTCGGTCACCTCGGTACCTGGCCGAGCCGGCAAGCACGCTCCTGATCGCGGCAAGAACCCGCTGCCCGCTCTCATCCAGGCAGGTGATCGCGATCGTGACCTGCGGCAGACCGAGTGCGCCGAGCGCCTGCGACGCGAACCGCAGGTGCTCGGCGAGGTGCTGGTGCTCGAACGACCGGCTGCCCGTGTCGCGGCCGGCCGTGACCATGCCGAAAAGCTGGAAGTGGGCGAAGCTGATCGGCCCGGCGAACACCTGGGCCCTGGTCACCCGCTGGCTGGCCGCCAGCCGCACCGGCTCGGCAGAGCGGGGCGACTCACTAAGCAGCGCTGCGCGGCGCACGGCGCCCTCGAGCGCGAGGCCGTTGGTCGGGTCGGCGGCAACCTCGGTGCCCCTGATCGTCGCGATAACGTTGCGCGGGTCGACGTCCCCGGTCGCGGTGTGCGCGCCGAGCGGCAGCACCGGCGCGAGGACGAGTGCCTCGAAGTCATCGGGCAGCGCCCCGAGCATGGCGTTCTCGGCTCGCCGCAACGCGGCGAAACCGACGGCCGCGGGTGCGACGAACCGGTCGGAGCGGTACCGGCGCAGCACGTCCGCCGGGCCGAGTCGGTCCGCGCGGCGGCGGAACGCCTCCAGCAGCAGCGTGGTCAGGTCGGCGCCAGAGAGCCGGCCGCCAAGCGCCTCGAGCACCTGCGATCCCCCGGCCGCGCCGGTAACCCGGCGCAGCGCCTGGCGGGACCCGGGCTGCTCGGCGGGATCTTCTTGCCCTTCCATGGCAGACCATCATCGCCGAGCGACCCGGTTCAGGCGAGCGAGTTACCTCTGCTCAGACCTCCACCACCACCGGGATGATCATCGGCCGCCGACGGTAGTTGCTGCTCACCCACTTGCCGGCGGTCCGGCGGATCAGCTGGCCGAGCTGATGTGCATCGTTGATCCCGTCGGCCGCCGCCCTGGCCAGCGCCTCCTCAAGCAGCGGGCGGACCTGCTCGAATCCGGTCTCGTCGATGCCCGAGCCGCGCGCATGGATCTCAGGCCCCGCCACGAGCTTGCCGTTGGTCATGTCGATCACCACGACCACCGAGACGAAGCCCTCCTCGCCGAGGATCAGCCGGTCCTTCAGCGAGCTCTCAGTCACCTCGCCGACCGACAGGCCGTCGACGAACACGTACCCGCAGTGCACCTTGCCGGTAACGGATGCCTTGCCGCTGACGAGGTCGACCACGATGCCGTCCTCGGCAAGCACGATGTTCTCCGCCGGGACGCCGGTCAGCGCGGCGAGCTCGGCGTGCGCCTTGAGGTGCCGCCATTCGCCGTGCACCGGCATGAAGTTGGACGGCCTGACCATGTTCAGCACGTAGAGCAGCTCGCCGGCTGGCGCGTGCCCAGAAACGTGCACCAGGGCATTGCCCTTGTGGACGACTCGCGCTCCCAGCCTGGTCAGGTCGTTAATGACCCGCGAGACCGCGGTCTCGTTCCCTGGCACCAGCGAGGATGCCAGGATCACGGTGTCGCCCCTGGCAATCCTGATCGGATGGTCCCGCCCCGCCATCCTGGCCAGCGCGGACATCGGCTCACCCTGAGACCCGGTGGAGACCAGCACGATCTGGTCGGGCGGCAGTTCCTCGGCGTCCTTCATGTCCACGATCAGGCCGCCCGGCACGGTGGGAATCTTGAGGTAGCCGAGGTCCCTTGCCACCCCCATATTGCGCACCATCGAGCGGCCGACCAGCGCGACCTTCCTGCCGTGCTCGGCGGCGGTGTCCATCACCTGCTGCACCCGGTGCACGTGGCTGGCGAAGCAGGACACGATGATTCGCTGATCGGCACCGCTGAACACCTCGGACAAAACCGATGCGATAGCGCGCTCGCTGGTCACGATGCCCGGAACCTCGGCGTTTGTCGAGTCCGACATCAGCAGGTCGACGCCATCGGCGCCGAGCCGCGCGAATCCGCCCAGGTCGGTCAGCCGCCCGTCGAGCGGCAGCTGGTCCATCTTGAAGTCGCCAGTGTGCAACACGACCCCGGCGCCGGTCTTGATCGCGACCGCCAGCGCATCGGGAATGGAGTGGTTGACAGCGAAAAATTCCAGGGCGAAGGGACCGAACGACTCCCGGCCGCCGGCGTCGACTTCCACGGTCTGCGGCGTGATCCGGTGCTCGGTGAGCTTGCTCGCGACCAGGGCGAGCGTCAGCCTCGATCCGATCAGCGGGATGTCGGCGCGGCGCCGCAGCAGGTATGGCACGGCGCCGATGTGGTCTTCGTGCGCGTGCGTGAGCACGACCGCCTCGATGTCACCGAACCGGCCGTCGATCGCGCTGAAGTCGGGCAGGATCAGGTCGACGCCCGGGGTGTCCGGGTCGGGGAAAAGCACCCCGCAGTCGACGATCAGCAGGCGGCCGTCGAACTCGAAGACGGTCATGTTGCGGCCGACCTCGCCGAGGCCGCCGAGCGCCACGATCCGCAGCCCGCCGTCGGGCAGCGGCCCCGGCGGGCCGAGTTCTGGGTGCGGATGGCTCACTTGAGTTTCACACCGCCCGCGACCAGGTCCGTGCGCAGCTGCTCGACCTCGGCGGCAGTCGCGTCCGCCAGCGGCAGCCGGACCGTCCCGCCGGGCAACCCGAGCAGGCTGAGCGCGGCCTTCGTGGTGATCACGCCCTGGGTCCTGGTCATGATGCCGGTGTAGACCGGCAGCAGCTCGCGGTGGTGCCGCAGCGCGGTCGCGACGTCTCCGGCCAGGTAGGCGCGGATCATTTCGGCCAGCCGGTCGCCGACGACGTGCCCGACGACACTCACGAACCCGCAGGCTCCGACCGACAGCCAGGGCAGGTTGACCAGGTCGTCGCCGCTGTAGAAGGCCAGGTCGGTCGCGGACATCACGATGGAACTCGCGGTCAGGTCACCTTTCGCGTCCTTGACCGCGACGATGCGCGGATGCTGAGCGAGCTGGAGCAGCGACTCGGTCCTGATCGGGACTCCCGTCCGGCCAGGGATGTCATACAGCATGACCGGCAGGCCGGTCGAGTCGGCGACCGTGGTGAAGTGGGCGACGAGGCCGTGCTGCGGCGGCTTGTTGTAGTAGGGCGTGACGACCAGGAGGCCGTCGGCTCCGGCCTGCTCGGCCTGCCTGGCCAGCTCGCAGGTGTGGGCCGTGTCGTTGGTGCCAACCCCGGCAATTACCTGCGCCCGGTCACCGACCGCCCCGATCACGGTCCTGAGCAGCCGGTCCTTCTCGGCGTCTGAGGTGGTCGGCGACTCGCCAGTGGTCCCGCTCAGGACCAGGCCGTCGTTGCGCATCTGGGTGACCAGGTAGTCGGCAAGCTGCGCCGCCCCGGCGTAGTCGACGGCGCCGTCGGTTGTCATCGGCGTGACCATGGCGGTCAGCAATCGCCCGAACGGGGCGACAGGCATCGCGGCGGACTCGCCGCTCTGAGAAGTCGCGGTTTCACTCATGAACCGGAACGCTACACTCTGGGCGTGCTAAACCCCGGGCGCGGCGCACGACCCGTCCGATGCCGTGGCTCCTACCTGCACGTTCTCGGCACGCTTGGCCGACGCTCCGGTTGACGGCGCAGGCGCGACGATGTTTACTCTGACACGTCCGCTCGACGGTGCGGCAGGAAGCCGACGTGAATCCGGCGCGGTCCCGCCACGGTAACCGAGAGAGCGGGCTCAGCTGAGGCCCCAACCGCCTCATCGGCAGCGGCTCACTGCCCGATCCGGAAGCCAGCAATTCCGGCCGCCGATCCTTTTTCGGACCGGAGCGTGGTGACTCCGAGGAAGGCATGTGCACGTGACGCACGACGATCTGGCTGCGCAGCCTGGCAGCACCGGCCCGCGCGGACCACGGCGACCTGGCCTGCTGGCCGAGACGGTCGCGTCGATCAGGCCGCCCGACCCGGCCGCGCTCACGGCGGCGCGCGAGCGGCAGGAGTTGCTGACCAAGCCGAGTGGCTCGCTCGGGATTCTCGAGGATCTCTCCATCCGCCTCGCCGGTCTCGCCGGGCAATGCCCGCCGCCCGTCCCTGAGCCTGCGGTCATCGCGGTCTTCGCCGGGGATCACGGCGTGCACGCGCAGGGCGTCACGCCGTGGCCGCAGGAGGTCACCGCTCAGATGGTCGCGAACTTCCTGGCCTCCGGGGCTGTCGTCAACGCCTTCGCGGCGCAGGTCGGCGCCGAGGTCTGCGTTGTTGACGTTGGTGTCATCGCCGACCTTCCTGCTGCTCCAGGACTGCTGCGCAGGAAGATCCGGCCGGGTACCGCCGACATGACCGCCGAGCCCGCGATGACCCGCGCCGAGGCCGCGATCGCCGTCGAAACCGGCATCGAGACCGCGCAGGCGCTGGTAGCCGCCGGGGCGCGCTGCCTGGTGACCGGCGACATGGGCATCGCCAACACCACCGCCTCGGCGGCCCTGATCTCGGCGTTCACCGGCGCCGACCCGGCGCAAGTCACCGGCCGGGGCACGGGCGTGGACGACGAGACTCTGGGGCGGAAGGTCACCGTGGTCGGCCGGGCACTCGCCCGCCACCAGCCGGATCCGGCCGACCCGATCGGAGTGCTCGCGGCTGTCGGCGGCCTCGAGCATGCGGCGCTCGCGGGGTTCATGCTCGGCGCCGCCGCACAGCGGGTACCGGTCGTGCTCGACGGGGTGATTGCCTGCTCGGCGGCGCTGGCGGCCGCCGCGCTGGCGCCCGACGCGATCCATGCCATGGTGGCCGGTCACCTGTCCACCGAGCCAGGTGCCGGCGTCGCGCTTAACGCGCTCGGCCTGCGGCCGATGCTGAGCCTGGACATGCGCCTGGGCGAAGGATCGGGAGCCGCGCTCGCCCTGCCGATCGTCCAGTCGGCGGCCCGGCTGCTGCGCGATGTCGCGACCTTCGACAGTGCCGGAGTATCGGGCGCGAAGGAGTAGCCCATGCGCCCGAGGTTCCGGCCCTGGCGCCGCGCGGAGCCCGCACCGTGACCTATCCGCTCGGCCTGCGCATGCAAGGCCGACGAGCGGTCGTGGTCGGCGGCGGGGCGGCCGCGGCCAGGATTGCGACTGGCTTGATCGCCGCGGAGGCCGACGTGCTCCTGGTCGCGCCGGTACTGAACGACGAGCTAGCGGGGCTCGCGGAGCGCGGGCTCATCTCGGCGGTCACGCGCAGCGCCGTCGCCGCCGACCTAGACGGCGCCTGGCTGGTGCTGGCCTGCGCGAGCCAGCCAGGCGTGAACGCCGCGATAGCCCGTGAGGCCGAGCGAAACCGCATCTGGTGCGTCACGACCGGCGACGACGCGGGCTCGTCGGCGCTGCTGCCGGCGCCGGACGGGACGGACGGCATCGTGCTCGCGGCGGCCGCAGAGGTCGCAGCGGCCGGGCAGGCCGTGACGGTGGGGCAGGCCGGGACAGCTGGGCTCCGCCCCGGCCGCCGCGTGCTCGTGCTCGGCGGCGCGCGGTCGGGCAAGTCCGCCACCGCGGAGGCGATGCTGGCGCAGGCCGGCGCGGTCGATTACCTCGCCACCGGCCACCGGCCAGGCGACGGTGATCAGGAATGGGACCAGCGTGTTCTTGCGCACCGGGACCGGCGGCCCGGGCATTGGACGACGATCGAGACGCTCGACGTCGAGGCGGTGCTGGGCGAGCCGGGCCCGGCCAGGGCAGTCCTCGTCGACTGCATCTCGACCTGGCTGGCGCGGGTCATGGACGACTGCGGTGTCTGGTCCGGCGAACAGGACGCCGAGTCCGAACTGGCGCGCAGGCTCGACGGCCTGGTGGAGGCGTGGCGGCTGACCCAGCGCCACGCGGTGGCGGTCAGCAACGAGGTCGGCTCGGGGATCGTGCCCGCCACGCACTCGGGACGGCGGTTCCGCGATGAACTTGGCTGGCTCAACTCCCGCATCGCCGCCGCGTCCGACGAAGTCTGGCTGTGCACGGCTGGCATCGCCCGGCAACTCCGATGACGACCCGGCCCGCGATCCCGGCCTGGCGAGCCGCCATGTCCATGTTCACGATCATTCCGGTGGCGGGCCCGCGGGACGTCGGACCAGGCACGGCAGACCGGGTCGTGCTGTGGCTGCCGGCGGTCGGCGCCGTGCTCGGAGCGGCGGGTGCGGCCGCACTGCTCGCCGTCGAGCTCGGCGGCGACGCAGCGCCGCGCCGCCTGCTCGCCGCCGCCGTGGCGGTGACGGTGCTCGGCGTGCTCAGCGGCGGCCTGCATCTCGACGGACTGGCCGACACGATCGACGGCCTCGGCAGCAGGCGCCCGCGCCAGGAGACGCTGGACATCATGCGGCGATCTGACACGGGGCCGATGGGCGTAGCCGCCCTGGTGCTCGTCGTGCTGATGCAGGTCACGGCCCTGGCCGCGGTCTCGCCCGGCTGGCTCGGCGCCGCGGTGCTGATCACCGCGGTGATTACGAGCCGGGTCGCGGTGCTGCTCGCGGCGCATGCACCGGCCGCACGGCCGCAGGGATTCGGCGCGCTGCTCGCCGGCACCGCGACCCGCCGGGCACAGGTGACGGCGGCCGCGGTGCTGGCCGCAGCCGTCACGGCGGCAGGGACGGCCGCGGGCGGCCCGCTGCTAGCTGCGCGTGGACTGGCGGCGGTAGCCGCCGCACTCGTCGTCGCGGCGGGACTGCGCAGGGTCGCCGTCCGGCGGCTGGGCGGCCTGACCGGCGATGTCTTCGGCGCCATGATCGAGCTTTCGGCAGCCGTCTTCCTGCTGGTCTTCGCGGCGCTTTAGAAAAGGACCAGGCGACGTGAGCTCGGGGGTACCCACGCCGCCTGCGTCTAACTCATTATCGCTCGCCATTAGGCGCACCGTTACAGGATGAGCACAATCCGTGGCCGTACGGAACCCCGGCAACCGGCCGGCTGAGTCCGCGAACCCGCCATTGCAGCGGCATCAGAGCAAAAACCAGCGCAAAAAGACGAGGCCCCCGCATGTATGAGATGCAGGGGCCTCGCCAGGACCGACCAGCGCAACTCGCCGACTGCCCCGGCGAGCTGGGCCGCCGGGGCAATCGGCGATCCGCGCGCTCATCTGTCCGCCACCGGTCCAGGACACCCGCCGGAGGCCCGGTTGCCCGGTCCCCCAGCGCCAGCCTCGGTGCTGTCACCAGAGCCTCAGGGTTGCCCCTGCGGTCCCCGGCGTCCGCCTCCAAATTCCCCGCGGGGTTACCCCCACGAGGCCCTCAGAGTCCCTCCGCAGTCCTTCCGGGGTTGCCCCCAAAGGCCCACAGAGTCCGCTTCGAGCGCCTAGGTTTCCCTCGGCACTCCCGGCGGCGGCCCCCTCAGGAATCGAGGTTGCCCTCAACTCCTTCGGAGCGCGTTCCGAGACTCCCGGAATCGCCTTCGGTCCTCCCGGAGTCTCCCCCGGGTCTCCCGAAGTCTTCTCCGAGTGGTACCCGTTTTCGCTGGTAGGGAAGTTGTACAGCCCCTCGGGCATCGCGCACAAGAGGATTCGGCGAACATTTCCATGATTCTTTAGCGGTCCACAGACTGTCCACCGCTCACGGGCCTAGTTGTCCACAGAATCCTTCGTTATCCACTGGCGTCATCCACAGGCCACTGCCGCAAACGGCGTCCGCCGGCTTTCGTGGGCAGCTCTCAGAAGACCGGGATGATGTCCTCGGCGCTGATGTCCGCCGACACGTCGACGCCCTCGATGTCGAGTTCAGGCATGGCGGGGAACTCGATCCCCCACCGCTGCACGATCACCCGGATTTTGGCGATCGCGCTGCGCCAGTTCTCCGCCTGCTCCTCGAACGACAGCACGCCGAGGCCCGCGTCCCTGGCGTGGTCCATCAGTACCCGGTGATTCGTCAGGAAGTATGGCGGCAAGTCCCAGAATCCCTCGGGTGGCTCCCACAAGATCATCGACAGGAAGATGAAGCCGGCCCGCAGCTGCCTGGTGATCGTCGACCGGACGTCATCGGTCAGCCCGGGCCATTCGTTCTCCAGGATCGTCATGCAGATCTGCAGGTGCCGTGACTCGTCGCGGCCGATCCGCTGGAACATATCGGCGAAGACCGGATGCGTAGTGCCCGATGCCATCCCGCGGAACAGCGTCGACGCCGCCATCTCCCCCATCATGAAGCTGGTGAACAGCACGGGCAGCGAGTACCTGCCCACCGCGTTGCTGTACCCGGTCCAGTACCGGCCGCCGTTGTGGTACAGCCAGCCGATGTTGTTATGCGCGGCACGCTCGAGGTCGGTCGACGGAGTCCAGTTCAGCGGGCCGCCCGGCCACAGCGCCGCGATCGTGCGCTGGCAGCACTCCTCGTGATTCATCTCGTCCCTGGTGATCGAGAAGAAGCACTTGCGTACCGGGTCCTCCTCGTGCTGCTCGAACGCGCGGATAGTCGCCCTGGCGAACACCGCCGGACCCGATGCGTCGAAGTTCGCCAGGACCGAGAACCAGTACATGATGCCGAGCCGCTGCTCGGTCGTGAAATCCTCGGCCCGCAGGCCATCCCAGGGCAGGTCGGCCGGGTTCCACGCCGCGAGCTTGGACTTCTGGTAGATCGCCGCGAGCTTCTCGGTCTCGACCCGCCATTCCATCGGGTAGATGTTCGGCCTCGGTATCTCCGGCGCGGGCCAGAACCCGCCTTCGGGGATCACTAGCTCGCGATCGACCTTCGGGTCCGACATGGCGGCGCTCCTTCGGGGACGGCGATGATCATGCTGGCCGGCGGCACCCGGGCCACGGCGCGCGGGTCAGCTGCCCTACTTATGACAGCCTAAGGCCGAAAGTGCGGATCAGTGTAATAAGCAGCACGCGGCGCTCCACCTCACCCAGCGCGGCTGGGAGACCGTGCCACCGCAGGCTCCCACGGTTCGCCAGCGCCCACGGGTTCGCCGGGCGCGCTACAGCACCACCAGGTGTTCACCGGGTGCGCCATAGCACCACCAGGGGTTCACCGTAGTGGGCCGAACCCAGGCACCGGGTGAGCACCACCAGGGGTTCACCGGGTGCGCCGATCTCCGGGGGCACCAGGTTCACGGGTGGCAGGACGGCACGGCCCGATCGTAGGGAACGGTCCCACCGGGCCAGCGCGCCTGCATTCGCGCTCGGCTTCAGGTGCAGTACGCTTCGGGTGTCCCGTGGCGCTGCCCCGGGATGATGCTGAGCACAGCGAAGCCGGTGTGAATCCGGCGCTGTCCCGCAACGGTGATGCCTCCGGCCGGAGGACAAGCCCGGACGCCTGGCCAGTGTCGGCGATCTGTCCTCGGAGGAAGGGCGGCTCGTTCCGATCCCTCCGGGGAGTCGCAACGGACGCACTTCGTCCTCCACGATGAACCGGAGGATGAGTGATGACTCGAGTTCCCGATGCGGCGGCTGATCGCCGTCGCGTTCGCATCCGGCTTGCTCGCGGCTGGCTTGCTCGCGGCCGGATGCACCAGCCAGCCCGCGAAAACGCCGACGGGCGCGCCGGCGCAGCGCCGGCGGCGCCTTCCCGGTCAGCGTGACCGCCGCCAACGGCACGGTGCACGTGCCCAGGCGCCCCGAAGCGATCGTGTCGCTGTCCCCCACCGCGACCGAGATGCTCTACGCCATCGGCGCGGGCTCCCAGGTCAAGGCCGTCGACAGCGACTCCAACTACCCGCCCCAGGCTCCGCGCACCAAGCTCTCCGACTTCAACGCCCAACGTCGAGGCGATCGCCGCCGGAACAGCCCGACCTCGTGGTGGTGTCCAACGACTCCGGCAGCGGGGCGTCGCTGACCAAGCGGCTCGCGGCGTTGCACATCCCCGTCCTGTCGCTGCCCGCGCCGCCGAACCTCAGCGGCGTCTACGCCGAGTTCAGCCAGCTCGGCCAGGCGACCGGTCACGAGCTCGCAGGCAAGAAGCCGAGGTATCGACGCTGCGCAGCCAGATCAGCAAGATCATCGCGGCGGTGCCGCACCGCAGCAAGCCGCTGACCTACTACTACGAACTCGACCAGACCTATCTACTCGGTGACCTCGACGACGTTCATCGGCGGCTGCTCGGCCTGCTCGGGATGAAGAGCATCGCCGACTCGGCCAAGGGCGCAGCGGCGGCCGGCGGGTATCCGCAGCTGTCGGCGGAGTACGTCGTCAAGGCCAACCCGGACTTCATCATCCTGGCGGACACGCTGTGCTGCCATCAGAGCGCGGCCACGGTGCGGGCGCGGCCAGGCTGGGCCGGCATGACCGCGGTCAGGTCGGAGCACGTGATCATGCTCAACGACGACATCGCGTCCCGCTGGGGCCCGCGGGTCGTGGACCTGCTTCGGACCGTGCTCGCGGGAGTCCGCGGCCGGTGAAGTCCACGCTGCCCGGGTCGTCCGGGCCGCCCGCCCGCCCCGACCCGGAGTCGGGGCGGGCAACTGCCCGCGCTGCGGCCCATCAGGAACCCGGCGGCGATACGGCCCGCCACAGCCCCCGCCGGCCGGGCCGCCGGGGGCCGCCGCGACGGGGCGCGGTCCGGCGGCCGGGACTGACCGCCGGTGCGCGCGACGCTGGTTCTGATCGTCGCGCT
Organism: uncultured Actinomycetota bacterium; assembly: GCA_963720595.1. Taxonomy (GTDB): domain Bacteria; phylum Actinomycetota; class Actinomycetes; order Streptosporangiales; family Streptosporangiaceae; genus Chersky-822. The sequence continues at coordinate 917,590 of CAVRFY010000005.1, forward strand.
GATCGCGGGCGTCTCGATCGGCCCGGTGTCGCATGCCGCTCGGCGCTATCGCCGACGCGCTGCATCTCGCATCTGCCCTGGCATCCCGCGACCGGAGTGCCGCCGATCGACTCGGCCATCATCTGGCAGATCAGGCTGCCGCGCGTCGTGCTCGGCGCGCTGGTCGGCGCGATGCTGTCCGGTGGCGGCGCCGCCTATCAGGGCGTGTTCCGCAATCCGCTCGCGGACCCCTATCTGCTCGGGGTCGCCGCCGGCGCCGGTCTCGGCGCGACGGCCGTGATCATCAGCGGCGGCAGCCTGGCCCTGCTTCCCGCCGCCGCCTTTGGCGGCGGGATCGCCGCGGTTGCGCTGACCTACTCGCTCGGCGCGGGCACCGGCCGACGCGGCGAGGACGCCGGGACCGGCGAGAGCCGCGGGCACCGCCTCCATCCTGCTCGCGGGCGTCGCGGTCGCGGCGCTGCTCACCGCCGCGCAGACGTATCTGCAGCAGGCCCACACCCAGACGCTCCAGTCGGTCTACTCTGGATACTGGGCGGCCTGTCCGACGCGACCTGGAGCCAGGCCGGCTGATCATGCCCGTACGTGCATCGTCGCCGGGATCGACGTTGCTGGCCCACCGGCGGCTGCTCGACGTGCTGCGGGTGGGTGAGACCGAGGCGGGGACGCTCGGCGTGAACGTGCCCAGGCTCCGGCTGATCGTCGTCATCGCCGCGACGCTCGGCGCGGCGGCCGCGGTGTCAGTCAGCGGCCTGATCGGCTTCGTGGGGATCATCGTCCCGCACATCGTCCGGCTGACCGCCGGCGCGAGCTACCGGATCATCGTTCCGGTCTCGATGATCGGGGGCGCGGCGTTCCTGGTGCTGGCCGACATCGCGGCGAGGACGGTGCAGCCGGACACGGAGGTCCCGATCGGGGTCATCACCGCCGCTATCGGGGCGCCATTCTTCCTGTTCGTGCTCCGGTCACGGCGCGCCAGAGCGGACATCTCATGATCGCGACATCGACGGCCTGCGGGTCAGCTACGGGGCGGACGATCGCCCTGCAGGGCATCACGCTCAGCGTGGCGGCCGGCGAATGGGTGGCGCTGATCGGCCCGAATGGCGCGGGCAAGACCACCTTGCTGCGCGTCGGTCGCGGGCCTGGCGCACTCGGCGGGCGTCATCCGCCTGGATGACCGGGCGGCCCGTGACCTCGGCCACCGCCGCCGGGCGAGGCTCGATCGCTTACGTGCCGCAGCATCCGCAGCTGCCGGCGGCGATGACCGGCCTGGACTACGTGCTGCTCGGCCGGACGCCGCATCAGGGATATTTCGCGGTCGAGTCCGACGCCGACCGACGGATCTGCCTGGACCTGCTCGACCAGATGGCGCTGGGCACATGGCCGGCCGCGCGCTCGCGACGCTGTCTGGCGGAGAGGCGCAACGACTCGTCCTGGCCCGTGCGCTCGCTCAGCAGGCTCCGGTCCTTCTGCTCGACGAGCCGACCAGCTCGCTGGACCTGGGCCGCCGGGTCGACGCGCTCGAGCTGGTCGACGAGTCTGCGCCGCGAGCGCTCGCTGACCGTGCTGTCGGCGATCCACGACCTGACCCTGGCCGGGCAGTTCGCCGACCGGCTGGTCTTGCTCTCCGGCGGCCGCGTGGCCGCGGCCGGGACCCCGGCCGCAGTGTTGCGCGACGACCTGCTCAGCGAGACCTTCGGCGCCGGCGTGGGGGTCATGCGCACCCCCGACGGCGACCTCGCTGTTATCTCGCACCGCCAGCGCCGAGCACCTTCACCATGAACAAGCAGGGGTTCCCCGGCCACAGGCCGGTGATCTCCTCGAGCGGCTCGAACCCCATGGCCTCATAGAAGCGCCTCGTCTGCGGTAACCGGGATCGGGATCGCGACGGCCCCTGGGTCTTGACCTGGAGCAGGCGCACACCGTCGGCGGCTAGGTCCCGTTCCAGCGCCTCGACCAGTGCCCGGCCGACCCCTGCCTGTGTACTGCGGGATCGACCGCCATCAGGTGGATCTCGGCGGCCCCGGGGAAGTGCCTCGCGGCCAGCAGCACGCCAGCCGGCGGGCGTTCCGCGCTCGGCCCGCGCCAGGTAGGTGGGCAACTCAGCGGCCGCCGCCACGTACTCGACGATCGACGACTCGATGCCGAACCATCCGGGCAGCGACCTGAGCAGCCGCTCGACCGTCTCCGGCGACTGCACGCCTGTGGTTACGGTCCACGGCGAGTGCACCGCGTAGAAAGCGTCATCCACGCGGCGAGGCTAGCCAGGGCGAGTTCGTTATGCCAGCTAATGACGGCACGGCATCGGTGACTTCTTAGAAGCCGCCCTGGCCTGCTGCCTGCTGCCAGGCGAAGGCCAGCGGGGAAAGGGCGGTCAGGTCGATCGCGGGCTCGACCGTCGAGTACGACTGCACGTTGTCGCGGAACACCGCCTTATGCCCGCGGAACGCCGAGTACGGGACATTGCCAGGGGCGTAGGCCGAGCACGGCCGCATGTTGGACACGGTGCCCGTGGCCGCGAAGCTGTTCGGCCCCTCCACGACCGCGCCCGCCAGGATCGGCGGCCGACCGTCGTGCGAGCCGATCAGGTTGGTGATCTGGTGCTGCATGCAGTCGGGGAAGACCGTCCCGTCGCCGACGATCAGCGACACGCCCCAGGCGTTCGTCCCGAGCACATCGTCGAGCCAGCGCTGGCCCCAGGCCGCGTAGGCTGGCCGGCCGACCAGCGCTGTCGTACTCGCTGGCCATGACCGACAGGCCGATGCCGTGGGCGGTGGTGTCCCACTGGCCCCAGGCGAAGCCGAAGCCGAACGGGTCACCGGACGCGGTGCCGATCGCACTCCTGATCTGGCCGCGCAGGTTCGCGAGCAGCGCCGCCCTGGTGACCGCGCAGGCGCGGGTGGTGCCGGCCGATCGCGCGGTACAGCTCGTAGTCGGCGAGCGCGCTGACGTCATACAGGTTCAGCGTGTCGGCGTAGGCGGACGTGCCGTGCCGATCCACTGCCTGGCCCAGCGCGCGGCATCGGCCAGGTAGGTGCGCCGCCGAGCGGACCGGCAGCCCGGCGGGCAGGCTCGGCCGTGCCCGGCGGACCGGAGCGCGAGCGCAAGCTCGGTGGCGCCGAGCATCATGTCGTCGCGCCAGGACGTCTCGCCGTAGAAGTCGAACGGCAGCACGGTCAGCAGGTGGCCCTTCCAGTGCGTGCCCGCCATCGCGTAGACGGTCTCGGCCGATCGCAGGCATCGCGCCGCGTAACGGGGGTCGCTCGCCGCGAATACCCGGTAGCAGAGCGCGAAGTCCGCTGCCAGCCGGCCCGCCAGGTTCGGGCTGATCGGCGCGCCCGGCGGCCCGGCGCGGAACACCGGCGGGTGCCTGATGTACTGGTAGCGCGGGTCGGTGCCGTGGTAATGATCGTCGGCCTGCGGCAGCCGCCAGATGTCGTGGTCAGCGGGGTAGCGGTTGTTCGCCTCGCCGGTCCCGACCTGGAAGTACAGCGTCCTGGTCCGCTGGTTCCACATTCGCTGCAGGAAGTTCAGGCCGAACTTCGCCTCCGCGGTGAAGCTGACCCGGCCGTGACCGCGACCGTGCTGGCCGTTCCCCGCACCGCCGAGTTGTGCCGGGAACGAGGCGATGCCCTGGAGCATCATCGCGACGGTGTAACTGGTCGTCTCGGTGAACTTCAGGTAGTCGCCGGCGTCGAACCAGCCGCCGGTCGCGTTGATCCGCAGCCCGGTCGCGTATGGCCGCAGACTGCCGCGGAAATTGCCGTCTGGGGTCACCTTCGGCGCCCGGAACGTCATCGCGCGGGCATCGTTGAGATGCCCGGCGGCGGTCCGCAGCGCGCTCGGGATGAAGTTCGGTCCGTCCCGCTCGTTCTGGTAGAACGACAGCGCGTTCGCCACGGCGCCCGCGTACAACTGGCTCGCCGGGGCAATCCTGAACCACGGCGACACGGCGGCCGGGCTGGCCGTCAGAGCGAGCCGGTAGATCCCCGACCGGCGCACGCCGCTGAACCTGACCGCCCAGACTGCCGGGTACCGGTGGCTCCAGGAGCCGAGATCGGTCCGTCGCGACGCCGCGGGCGACGACCCGGCACGAGCCGGCGCTGATCAGCTCCCAGCCGGTGCCCGCGCGCCGCGGATCTGGTCATGATCACCGCGAGCTTCGAGCCGTCCGACGCGTAACCGACCTGATCGACCCTGATGACCGCCGCGGGGGGCGCGCCGAGCGCGCGCCCGGCCGAGGCGGCGGTGCCGGCACGCACGACCGCGTGCGGCGCCGGCACTCGGCAGGCGGCCCGCGCGGTGGCCGCTCCGGCCGGCACCGCGGCGGTGATCACCCCCGCCGCCATGCCCGCCACCGTGATTGCCGTTGCCAACCGCACTCGCCGCGTGATCACCCGGCCAGGCTAAGCCGTCGGCTCGTCCGGCACAATCCGATCCGTGGCAGTTTCCGCGATCTGCTCCCGGTTCGCCCGTGGCGGCGCCTGCGGAACGGATAGCGACACTGTCGGACCCGCGCGCAACTATGGACGCATGCAACCCTCAGAAGTAGTGCGGGCTCTGTGGAGCCGGATTCAGGACCGGGACTGGGTCGGCGTCGGCGACCTGCTGGCCGAGGACGTGGTCGTGGAGTGGCCGGTCAGCCGCGAGCGGATCAATGGCCGGGATAACTACGTGACGATGAACCGGGAGTACCCGGAGGGATGGGCGATCAAGGTGCTGCGGGTGGTCGCCGAGGACGACCAGGTCGTCTCGGAGGTCGAGGTCCCGCACGCCGAACTCGGCGTGTTCCGCGTCGCCTCGTTCTGGACCGTGGCGGGCGGCAAGATCGCCCGGGCGACCGAGTACTGGACTAGCGTGGGTGCCGACGAGAGCCCGGCCTGGCGCTCCGCCATCGTGCAGCGATACTGAGCCGCAGCCGGAATCCCTTAGCGCCTCCGGATGGCACGAGAGGGGCAGGGAACGCCCATGACGCGATCGGGTGCGGTCAGATCCGCAGCGGCGGCGCTCCTGGCGGTCGGCCTGCTGGCCTCTTGCGCGACAACGGGGACACGCTCATTCGGGCACGGCCTGCACCGGGTGCCGACATCCTCGTGGCGACCCGGTGACCCGTCGCTGGATGCCCTGGCCGTAGGCACCCTGACCGCCGGATTGGACCGGCACCGGTGGTGCCTGTGGCTCACCGGGCCAGGGTCAAGGCGAAATCCCGTCGTCTGGCCGGCCGGATTCCGCGCGCGGCGGCACCCGGTCGAGCTGCTCGACTCCCGCGGCCGCGTCGTCGCCCGAGGCGGGGAGCGGATCAAGCTCGGCGGCGGCGGCGGGCCGGGCCACGAGACCTGCATGCTGGGCCGCAAGTACGCGTTCTTCGCGATGAGCTATCCGTCCCGCGCCTGACGGCCGCTCGTGTCCGCCGCACGCCAGACGCCGCGATCCGCTTCAGACGCCCAGTCGGGCGCCGGCGAGCTCAGTCGCCATCTCGGCTAGGACGAGCTCGGTCGGCGGCAACACGACACCTTCGGGCGCACACCACCGCAGCAGCGGCATCAACGGAACTCTGATGTCGCTGCTGCGACAGTAAAGTACCGCTGCTGTCGCTGGCCTCAGTACTTTCAGCACGAAAGCGTGCCGATCGCTGAACTGCTGACGCAGGAACTATTGTGAAGGACTTCTTTCGCAACTAAGCTTTCGCAACATGTCCTTCGCAGACCAGGACGAGCCGGAGGGCCACAGCCCCGGCCCGGGCCCCGGCCCCGGCCCAAGCCCAAGCCCCGGATCTGACAGTGTTGACAAGCCGCTGGAAATCTCCGATCCCCGGGCACTGCGCGCGCTGGCGCACCCGGCGCGACTGGCAATCCTGCAGCACCTGGTGCTGGACGGCCCGGCCACGGCGACCGAATGCGCGGAGGTCGCCGGCCTGTCACCGTCGGCGTGCAGCTACCACTTGCGCGCGCTGGCCAGGTACGGCTTCGTCGACGAGGACCCCTCCGGCGGCGCCGACCGGCGGCACCGGCCCTGGCGAGCTCGTTTCGTCGCCATCACCGTCGGTTCTGATCCTCGCAGGCCAGAGGCGGTGCGAGCCGCCAGCAGGCTCCTCGTGGAGAGCCTGCAGGCCAGGTTCGACGAGGTGCGCGCGGAGTACCTCGACCGCGAGGCCGAGTATCCGCCGCAGTGGCAGCGAGCCGCAGGCAGCAGCCAGGACGTACTGCACGTGACCGCATCCGAACTCGAGCAGATCAAGGATAAGATCCACCAGATCCTGGCCGAGAACAGGCGGTTGCGGCGCGAGGATCAGCCGCCTGGTACGCGCCGCGTGCACGTGATGCTGGACTTCACCCCCTGGTTCACCCCCGACGCCCGGCCATGACCGGCGAGACAAGGAGTCCGCAGGTGCGCCAGGAAACCTCACGGCGGCGGGGCGGGGCGCCGGCGAGGCGCTTGGCGCGGCGTGCGTGCGGCTGGCGCGTTTCGCAGCGGCCCGCTGGCGGTGCAGGGACTTCAGGTTGCTCAGCCTCGGCCAGCTCGCCTCGACCGTCGGCGACTTCTGCTACGCGGTCGCGCTGCCGTGGCTGGTGCTGTCGTCCCACGGCGGCACGGTCCTGCTCGGCACCGTCCTGGCCTGCTACGGCGTGCCGCGCACGGTGCTGATTCCGGTCGGCGGCGTCCTCGCCGACCGGCTGAGCCCGCGCGCGGTCATGCTGGTCGCCGACACCGTCCGGTGCGTGCTCGTCGCGGTCCTCGCGCTGTTCGCGGCGCGCGGCCTGGTCTCGATCGCCTTCCTCGGCCCGGTCGCGGCGCTGATCGGCGCCGGCGAGGGCCTGTTCCTGCCTGCGTCGGCGGCGATCATGCCGTCGCTGCTGCCCGCCGAGTCGCTTGCAGGCCGGCAACGGGCTGTCGGCGGCGATGATCCAGGTCGGCAGCCTGGCCGGGCCGGTGCTCGGCGGCGATCCTGGTCACCACAGGCGGCTCGACCGCGGCCTTCGCGGTCGACGCGGCATCGTTCGCGGTCTCCGCGGGCTGCGCTGGCGCTGATGCGCGGACGCAGGCGCTGCCGTCGCCTCGCCGGCCGGCCACCGCCCGCCGCCACGGCCGGTGCCGGCGAGCTGCCGACGCCACCGGCCACCGGCCGGTGCCGCCGATCGGGCCGCGGCCGCGCGCCAGCGAGGAGACGAGCATCTGGCGGCTGTTCCTGCGCGCGCGGGTGCTCCAGGTGATCGTGCTGATCGCGGTGCTGGCGAACTTCGTCATCGCCGGTGCGTTCGAGGTCGCGCTGCCCGCGCTCGCGCACGCCAGGTTCGGCGCCGCCGGGTTACGGCGCGCTGATCGCCTGCTTCGGGGTCGGCGTCGCTGGTCGGCACGCTGGCCGCGGCGAGGCTCGGCGGGCTGCGCCGGCCCGCGCTGGCCGCGTGCGCCGCGTTCCTGGCCGGCGGCGATGGCGGTGTCGTTCGTGCCGTTCCTCGGGCGGCCTGCCGGGAGCCGCCGCTGCGGCCGCTGGTCTTCGGCGCGGCCGGCTAGCTTCGGCAACGTCGTCATCGTCACGCTGCTGCAGCAGTGGGCGCCGCCGCAGACTGCTCGGCCGGGTGATGAGCCTGGTGATGCTGGCCAGCATCGGCGCGTTTCCCGCGTCCGTGGCGCTGTCCGGCGTGATCGTGCGCCACATCGGGCCGGCGCCGTTCTTCCCGGCCGCCGGTGCCGTGCTCGCGCTCGCCGTCGCTGCTGGCCGCGACTCAGCGCAGTTCCGCGACTTCGGGGCCGCGGCGGCTCCGCCAGCCGGTCAGGCGGCGGTGGTCGCGGCCAGGTAGGTGGCCCACTGCGGGTCGCCGTCGCGGGCGGCGCCGATCAGGCGCCAGTGCACGCCGCGCGGTGCGAGCGGGTCCCAGCGCAGCTTCCAGCCGAGTTCCTCGATCAGCCGGTCGGCCTTGCGATGGTTGCACCTGCGTGCAGGACGCGACGCAGTTCTCCCAGGCATGCGGCGCCGCCGCGGCTACGCGGCACTACGTGGTCGATCGTGTCGGCAGCCGAGCCGCAGTAGGCGCAGAGGTAGTTGTCCCTGCGCATCAGGGCGGCGCGGGTCAGCGGCACGCGGTTGCGGTGCGGGACCCGCACATACCGGCGCAGCCTGATGACCGAGGGAACCGCGAGCTTGACCGAGGCGGAGTGCAGCACGAGGCCGGTGGCTTCGTCGTGCAGGATCTCCGCCTTCTCGGTGAGAACGAGACCGACGGCGCGGTGCAGGCCGACGGTGGTCAGCGGCTCATACGTGATGTTGAGCAGCAATACCCTGCGCAATGCCACCTCCCAGGCTGGGCGGCCCGCTGGCTGCCGGGGCACCCGTGACCAGTGTGACCGCCAGACCGGCCGAACCGCCAACACCAAATTGCCACCTAATCGCATCCGAGATGGCGAACCGGCCGTGAATTCCGCATGACGTCGCAGCTGACGCGGCGAGCGGCCGGCGTGTCGCGGCCCGGCGGCACGCCGGCACGCCGGTCGGGGCTCCCCGCCGCGGCCAGTACGCTGGAGCGCGTCATGGAGAACCCCGCGCAACCGGAAACCGCCGAGCCAGCGACCAGCTTCTACGAGGCCGTCGGCGGCGAGGAAACCTTCACCCGCCTGGTCAGCAGGTTCTATGCCGAGGTCGAGTCCGACCCGATGCTCAGGCCGGTCTACCCGAGCCGGGACCTAGGCCCGGCGGCCGAGCACCTGCGGCTGTTCTTGATCCAGTACTGGGGCGGGCCAGGCACCTACAACGAGCGGCGCGGTCACCCGCGGCTGCGGATGCGGCACGCGCATTTCTCGATCGGCGAAGCCGAACGGGACGCGTGGCTGCGGCACATGCGGACCGCGCTTGACGAGCTGGCGCTGGAGCAGGCGCATGACGAGCGAGCTGTGGAGCTACCTGGTGCAGGCGGCCCATAGCCTGGTCAACCGGCCTCCCGAGGGCGGCCCGGAGCCGGGCGCCGGCCGCCCAGACCTCGGCATCTCCCCCGCCTGACCGGCCCGGTCAGCCGAAGACGCGCTCAGGGGTGACCAGGACGGCGGCCCGGCGCTCGGCGACCATGACCCGGTCGTACTCCTCGAAGTCATCGTGCGTGCCGCCAGCGGCCGTGAAAATCTCCCGCAGCAGCAGCCTGAGCCTCTCGGGGCCGATGCCATCCGCCGGATCGTCGGGGCCGATGATCTCGGTTGGTCCCTCCACGCCGGCCCACTGCCACCCGGCCCGCAGCACGACCGACGCCCGCGGCCTCGCGCGCAGATGGGCAAGCTTGCGTGCCTGGCCGTGAATGACGAGGGCGACGACCCTGGTCCCGGTGACCGGATGATCGATCACCCCGGCGTTGACGACTGACGGCCGCATTCGGCCATCCGGCCCGATCACAGTGACCACGACCAGGCCATGATCCTGCGGCACCATAGCCTCGAACTTGGCCAACTCGGCCATTTCATCTCCCTCGCTCATCTCGCCGCTAGGCCGCGCCATGTCTTGCCACGTACTGACTTAGCAGCGGCAACAACTCCTACATCTGCACGCGCTTACTCGCCGGGTCATAGAGCGGCCGAGGGACGCGCGTGCTCTGTGCACAGCGTCGCCGATCTGGACCGTCCACTCACCAGAATCGAGATACTTCTGGTCGATCGGCTCCTCCGCGTCGATCATCGCCAGGCCGACCGCCCCGCCCAGCGTGAATCCGTAAGAAGCAGAACGGATATACCCAGCAGGCCGGCCGTTACGGCTGACGACCTCGGCATGGAAGAGCTGCGGCTCGGGGTCGCTCAGCAGCACCTGGACCAGCCTGCGGGTCAGCGGGCCGCTCGCCTTCCTGGCCAGCACCGCGTCACGGCCGATGAATCCGCCCGGCTTGTCCATGGCCACCGCGAAGCCGAGCCCCGCCTCAAGCACCGAATCGGTGTTGTCGATGTCGTGCCCGTAGTCGCGGTAGCCCTTCTCCATCCGCAGGCTGGCCAGCGCCTTCAGGCCCGCATGCCGGAGCCCGAGCGGCTGGCCGGCGGCGACCAGCAGGTCGTAGACCGCCGCGGCCTGCTCGGCCGGGATGTGCAGCTCGTAGCCGAGTTCGCCGAGATAGGTGATCCTGATGCAGAGCACCCGGGCGTACCCGATGTCGATGTACCGCGCCGCGCGGAACGGGAAGGCCTCGTTCGACATATCGGCGTGCGTCACGGCCGCCATCAACTCGCGCGACAACGGCCCCTGCACATTGATCTGCGCGTAGCCGGACGTGACGTCGGTGACGAACGCATGAGCGTCGCCGAAGTGGCGGCGCATCCAGGTCTCGGCGTGCCGGTGCGCCGTGTCGGAGGCGACCACGAAGAATTGCTCGTCGTCCAGCTTGGTGACGGTGAGGTCGGCCTCCAGCCTGCCCCGCTCGTTCAGCCACTGGGTGTAGGTGATCCGGCCAGGCTCGGCCGCCACCTGGTTAGCCGAGATCCGCTCGAGCTCCCGGCCCGCGTCCCTGCCCTGCACCAGAAACTTCGCCATGAACGACATGTCCATCACGATCACGCCGTTGCGGGTGGCGTTGTGCTCGGCCTCCCAGTAGCCGAACCAGTGCGGTCGGCCCCAGCTCAGTTCTCCGACCTCGGGGGCGACGCCCTCCGGCGCATACCAGTCGGCGCCCTCCCAGCCGCTGACGTCCCTGAAGCAGGCCCGCTGGCGCGGCAAGCCTGTCGTGGATCGGCGACAGCCGCGCGCCGCGGGCCGTCTTCGTGGGCCGGTTCGGGTAGTGGGTCGCGTAGACCAGGCCGAGCGACTCGACCGTGCGCTGTCGCCCGGTACTGCGGGTTCGCCTGGTAGGGATGGAGCCGGTCGATGTTCATCCCGGTGATGTCGACGTCAGGGGTGCCGTCGATGATCCACTGAGCGATGGTGCGGCCGATCCCGCCGCCGGTCAGGATCCCGATGGAGTTCAGGCCGGCGGCGACGAAGAAGTTGCGCAGCTCGGGGGCCTCGCCGATGATCGGCAGCAGGTCGGGGGTGAAGCTCTCCGGGCCGCAGAAGAACTTCCTGATCCCGACCCGCTCGGTGATCGGCACCCTGGCCATCGTGGTCTCCAGGTACGGGCCCATCCGGTCCCAGTCCGGCGGCAGCTCGCCGAACGAGAAATCGGCGGGGACGCCGTCGACCCGCCACGGCGCGCAGACCGGCTCGAACATGCCGAGCATCAGGCCGCCGCCCTCCTCGCGGTAGTAGCCGTACGAGGCCGGGTCCTCCAGGACCGGCCAGGAGCTGTCTACTTCGGCGATCGGCTCGGTGAGCAGGTAGTAATGCTCGGCAGCCTGCAACGGGATGCAGACCCCGGCGAGCTCGCCAAGCTGGCGCGCCCACATGCCCGCGCAGTTGACCACGTACTCGGCCTCGACGTCGCCCTGGGCAGTCCTGACCCCGGTCACGGTGCCCCGGTCGCGCAGGAACCCGGTGACCGGCACGCCCTCGATGATCGTGACGCCCTGCATCCTGGCCCCCCTGGCCAGCGACATCGTCACGTCGACCGGGTTCACGCGGCCGTCGTCGGGGATGTAGAAACCCGCCAGCACGTCGTCCGTCCTGGCCAGCGGCCACAGCTCGGCGACCTCTGCCGGCGAGATCTCGTGCACCTCGACGCCGAGGTGCCGGTTGAACGCCGCCACCCGCCGGTACTCCTCCAGGCGGCCAGGCTCGATCGCCAGCTCGATCAGCCCGCATTGCTTCAGCCCGGTGGCCAGGCCAGTCTCGGCCTCCAGCCGCCCGTACAGGTCGCGGGTGTACTGGCGAAGCTCGGTGGATGTCTGCGATGTGGAGCCGAACGTCGCCATCAGGCCGGCCGCGTGCCAGGTCGTGCCCGAGGTGAGCCGGTCTCGCTCGAGCAGCAGAACGTCCTTCATGCCCAGGTGCGCGAGGTGATAAGCCACCGACGTGCCGATGATCCCGCCGCCCACGACGACGACCTGAGCGCGGCCGGGCAGCGCGCGGCTCGCGCGCACCGGCTGAACCGCGCCTACCTGGCCGGCCCTGCCTCGGCCCCTGCCCGGTCCGCCCCTGGCCGGTCGGCCCCTGGCCGGTCATCCCCTGACCGGTCGCTTCCCTGCGTGGTCATGTAACGGCTACCCCTATCCGGCGGCAAATGGGTCGATGGATGAGCATATGCCAGCGATCAGCTGGTCATCGTGCCGTTCCGCCCGTGCCAGCCGGCCTAACCGCGGCGGCCGTCCGCCGGCCCTAACGGCGGGTGGGCTCGCGGTTGGTGACCCGGTGCGGCCTGGCCGCCGGCCTAACCGCGAGTGAGCTTGCGGTAGGTGACCCGGTGCGGCCTTGCCGCCTCGGCGCCCAGCCGTTCGATCTTGTTCTTCTCGTACGACTCGAAGTTGCCCTCGAACCAGTACCAGTTCGACCCGCCCTCCCAGGCCAGGATGTGGGTAGCGATCCGGTCCAGGAACCATCGGTCGTGGCTGGTGATCACCGCGCAGCCGGGGAATTCGAGCAGCGCGTTCTCCAGCGAGGACAAGGTCTCGACGTCCAGGTCGTTGGTCGGCTCGTCGAGCAGCAGTAGGTTGCCGCCCTGCTTGAGCGTGAGCGCCAGATTCACCCTGTTGCGCTCGCCGCCGGACATGATGCCGGCCAGCTTCTGCTGATCTCCGCCCTTGAACCCGAACGCCGCGACATACGCCCGGCTGGGGATCTCGGACTTGCCTGCCCTGATGTACGACTCGCCGTCGGAGATAACCTCCCAGACGTTCTTGTCCGGGTCGATCCGGCCTCTGGCCTGGTCGACATAGGCGATCTTGACGGTGTCGCCGATCTTGATCGAGCCGCTGTCCGCATCCTCTTCGCCGATAATCATCTTGAACAGCGTCGTCTTGCCGACGCCGTTCGGGCCGATGATGCCGACGATGCCGTTGGGCGGCAGCGAGAAGCTGAGATCCTCGATCAGCATCCGGTCGTCGAATCCCTTCGACAGCCCGCTCACCTCGACGACCTGCGTCCCGAGCCGCGGGCCGGGCGGAATCTGGATCTCCTCGAAATCCAGCTTCTTGTTCTGGTCGGCCTCGGCGGCCATCTCCTCGTAACGCTCAAGCCTGGAGCGGCTCTTCGCCTGTCGGGCCCGCGGGCTCGACCGCACCCAGTCCAGCTCTTCCTCGAGCCGCTTGCGGCGCTTGACGTCCTTTTGGCCCTCGACCTTGATTCTGGCGGCCTTGGTCTCCAGGTACGTCGAGTAGTTCCCCTCGTAGGGATAGGCGTGACCGCGATCCAGCTCGAGTATCCAGCCGGCCACGTTGTCCAGGAAGTACCTGTCGTGCGTGACGGCGACCACGGTCCCCGGGTACTTCTCCAGATGCTGCTCGAGCCACTGGACGCTCTCGGCGTCGAGGTGGTTCGTCGGCTCGTCGAGCAGGAGCAGGTCAGGCTGGGCGAGCAGCAGCCGGCACAGCGCGACCCTGCGCTTCTCGCCGCCCGAGAGCACGCTGATCTCGGCGTCGGGCGGCGGGCAGCGCAACGCGTCCATGGCCTGGTCGAGCTGGCTCTCCAGGTCCCAGGCGTTCCTGTGATCGAGCTGCTCCTGGAGTTTGCCCATCTCCTCGAGGAGGTCGTCGGAGTAATCCGTCGCCATCTGCTCGGCGATCTCGTTGTACCGGTCGAGCAGCGCCTTGGTCTCGGCCACGCCGTCCTCGACATTGCCGAGCACCGACTTGGTCTCGTCAAGCTGCGGTTCCTGCTCGAGCATCCCGACCGAGAAGCCCGGCATCAGCCGTGCCTCGCCGTTGGACGGCTGGTCGGTACCCGCCATCATCCGCAGCAAGGTCGACTTGCCGGTGCCGTTGGGACCGAGAACGCCGATCTTCGCACCAGGCAGGAATGCGAGCGTGACGTTGTCGAGGATGACTTTGTCGCCATGCGCCTTGCGCACAGCCTGCATCTGATAGATGAACTCGGGCATGCCATCAAGGGTAGGGGCTATGCGGACGGGCCGCGCACGACGGCAGGCCAGAACTGAGCTCGCCAGCCCCAGGCGGGTGCCGCCCACCCGCGTGAGCGGAGGCGCCCACCCGCCTGAAGGGCTAGCCGAGCTGCCAGACCATCCCTAGAACGGCGCAGCGACGGCCTCCGGCACCCCGCTCTGCTCACTGATCGCCGGCTCGTTGAAGAACGACTGATCCGGCTGGTCGGACATTGCGCCATCGGACTCATGCCCGCTCACCGCCCCGTCGCCGCCGGAGCCGCTGCCGTCCTGATCGCCGGCCGCCCTGGATGCCTCGAACTCCTGCGCGGTCATCCCGGTCTGCGGTCGGACCCGCTGGAACTGCGAGATCCCGCGCGACAGATCGTGGCCGACCGAGCTCGCATCGATGTCGACCGCCGTCCGGCGGACGCCGTCCTTGTCGTCATACGTGCGCACGTTCAGCCGTCCGGCGAGCAGGACGGGGTCGCCCGTGCGCAGGGAAAGCGCGACGTTGGTAGCCAGCTTCCGCCAGCAGTTCACCGTCACGTAGGACGTGTTGCCGTCCATCCACTCGCCGGTTTCCTTGTCTTGCCTGCGCGGGGTCCAGGCAACCCGCATCGACACTGTGTTCAAGCCCGGCTTCACGAGCTTGGCGACCGGCTGGGTAGCGACGTAGCCGGTCAGGCTGATCTGAGCCTCGTTCACCATCGCGATCCTCCAGAGCTGCGCGGCAGCAGCGCGCGTCTCGCGCAGGGACTACCGCGACGGCGGCAGCCGCCGCCTCCTCGCTCGCACCAAAGATCGCGCCTTCGCACGCAGACCGGCAGGGCACCTGATCAGCCTGTGCATAACGGTCCGCCGACGCCCCGAACCTGTGGACACGCCCAGTGCCGACCCCGAGCCCGCGTGGGATCATGTCCGGCCGCAAAGTTTGCCAAGCTGGGCCCGGCTGGACCAGTCAATGCCCGGCCAGGGCCAATCCGGACCCGGCGAGACCAGTCCGCGCCCGGCCGGGGCCGATCCGGACCCGGCGAGACCAATCAGCGCCCGCCCGGGGCGGATCCGGACCGGCGAGACCAGTCCGCGCCCGGCCCGCCCGGCCCGACCGTGCCCGGCCCCGTGCGCAACCCGAGCCCGGCCCCCCCGGCCCGAAATGCCTGGTTTACCATGACTTCGCGGCTCCGATACTTGACTTACTACACTTTTGGAGCCGATGAGATCCAACTAAATACTGATTAATCAGGCGGCGAGTTCACTCAAAGGTGTGGTATGTCAGCGGTGACTGGCTCGGACGGTCGGCCCGGTCTCCGCACCGCCCGGCTCCCGGTCCCACCTGGCTCCCGGTCCAACCCGGCCCCGGGTCCACGCCCGGCCCCGGGTCCACGCCCGGCCCCGCTCTCCGCTCGGCCCGTCTCCGGTCGACCACCGCTCGCCGGGTGGTCAACCCGCCGGGGCCGCCTCTGGTCCGTGCGCGGCGATTCTGACTTCCTCGCGGTAACGCGCGAGTTCGGAGAGCTCCTGTTCGGCCGGAACGATCACCATCTCGTGCGCCGTAACCGCGATCCGCTCTCTCATCTCGGCCGTGACCTGGCCATCCTCGGCGGCCGCCGACCGCCTGACCTTCCGGAGGCTGACTGCGGCCGTCCCAGCGCCGAGTGCCAATGCGACAACCAGGCCCGCCGCGATCCACGGCAGCGCGCCAGCCTCGCTCAGCAGCGCCGGCATGCCTGCGGCGGCGTGGAAGACGCCGAACGCGAGAACCAGCGCGAACCACGCGACGGCGACCGCCGCGGCGCCGAGCAGCAGTCCCTGCCACAGGCCAGCCACGCGCCACCACCACACGACGGTGTCCTCGGACGGGAGCGCCTCGCCGATGGCGGAGCCGACGGCGGCCGGGATCTCGTCGGCCCTTGAACGCACGGCCGACCTCACCGTATGCGACCAGGGCTTCGGCAGCCCATCGGCGAGCTCGTCACCCAGGTCGGTCAGCGCATTGTCAATCTCCGCTTGCTGCGCGTCGGCCGGCCCGGCGGTCACCGAGCGCAGGTCGTTCCAGAGCATGCCGAGCCTGACCTTGCGGATCGGATCACGCCCGCGCAATCGCTGGACGAACCAGGCGACCGGCCAGCCAACGAAGTCGATCGCTCGCAACTCCCTGGCGCTGCGCAACGCATCGCTAATCGCCGGCACGCCGGCCGCTGCGGCGATCCGGTCGGCGAGCCTTGCGGCGCTGGCCGCCTGCAGCTGGCAGGCCGGCGCGTCGCCGTCGCCGGAATGTCGCTCGAATCGGGCGACAAGATCGTCGACGTCGGCCGAGATCTTGGCTGCCGCCGCGCGCCGGTCAGCGACACCGGCCGCCAGGAGCGCCCGCAGTTCTGGCACGCCCGTCCCGCTGACGGCCGAGGTCACCAGGATGGCGACGTCCTGCAGGTCCTCCGAGTCGAGCAGCCTGCGCAGGTCGCCAACGCAGTCGTCAACGTCCGCGGGTGCCAGCAGGTCCGTCTGGTTCAGCACGACGGCTAGCACATCGGAGTGCCCGGCCATGGGCACGAGGAATCGCCGGTGCACGGCCGCGTCCGCGTATTTCTGCGGGTCGAGCACCCAGACCATCACGTCAGCCATGTTCACCAGCCGGTCCACGAGCTCGCCCGAGCTAGCCATGACCGAGTCGTGGTCGGGCAGGTCAAGCAGCACCAAGCCGGCGAGATCGTCCTCACCGCTGTCCAGCGCGCTGGCGCGCGAGTACCGATACCTCGGCGGCACGTCCAGCCAGTTGAGGATCCCGTCGGAGCCCGTCGGGCCCCAGACGCATGCGTGCGCTTCCCTGGTTACCGGCCTGGTGACCCCGACCGTGGAGAAATCCGCGCCCGCCAACCGGTTGAAGAGCGAGGATTTCCCGCTGCCGGTACCTCCAGCCAGCACGACGACGGTGTGGCTGGAGGAGAGCCGCATCCGCTCGCCCGCCCGCGAGAGCACGCCCTCCGCGTCCGCGAGCAACTTCTCGCCGAACCCGTCCCTGCCCTTTCTGGCCGAGCCGATCTGGATCATCCTGGCGAGCGCCATTAGCCGGGCCGACAGGCTAGAAGCCACCTCGAGGTCGGGCGGGGCCGGCGGATCGGCGGCCGAGCGCCTCGCCACCTGCACGCGTTCGGGCGCCGCATCCTCAGCCGCATCCTCGGCCGGATCCCCGGATGGCGTGCTAGGTGCTGACGGCCCGACTCCCGGCCGTCGCGGACCTGACCCGGGCTGCGCGCGGCCGCGCTGGCTCGGGGGCACCCGGGTGGGCAGCCGCTTCCGGCTCGGCGTCGGCACCGCGCCCGGGTCGTCCGCAGCGCCGGCCGGCGCTGATGCGGCCGCCGCTTCCGACGATTCACCATCAGCGCCCAAACCGCCGGCAGCATGAGAGCCACGCGCATGCGAGCCACCAGAGTGCGAGCCACCAGAGTGCGAGCCGCCAGCACGTGAGCCGCCAGCGTGCGAGCCGCCAGCGTGCGAGCCACCCGCATGCGAGCCACCCGCATGCGAGCCACCCGCATGCGAGCGGCGGGAAGCCGCCGTGCCACCGGCAGCCCGCGATTCACCTGCCTCGGCACCAGTGGGCTGGCCAGCGTCCTCTTGCTCCGCGGCGGCGGCACCGCCCGGGATCCCGGTCTGAGTCGCGCTACCAGTCTCCGTCGCGCTACCAGTCTCCGTCCCGCTACCAGTCTCCGTCCCGCTACCAGTCTCCGTCCCGCTACCAGTCTCCGTC
The DNA here is from genome assembly GCA_963720595.1 of uncultured Actinomycetota bacterium. Lineage (GTDB taxonomy): Bacteria > Actinomycetota > Actinomycetes > Streptosporangiales > Streptosporangiaceae > Chersky-822. The sequence continues at coordinate 935,266 of CAVRFY010000005.1, forward strand.
CCGCTACCAGTCTCCGTCGCGGTCACCGCCTGAGTCGCGGTCTCAGTCTGACTCCCGGCAACGGCACCGCCAGGGATCCCGGTCTCCGTCGCGGTACCGGTCTCCGACGCAGGCCCGGTCTCAGTCCCGCTCCCGGTATCCGGGCCACCCTCGGCACCGGCCGCCACGCGGGCTCGCCTCGCCCGGTCGGCCGTCGCCTGACGTCGCGGGCTCATCGCGCGGACTCCAGCGAGTAGCCGGCCTGATACAGATCGGCCGGCGCCGTCTCGTCAGGTGCACCCACCGCGTCGATCAACGCCGTGTACCTCAGCGTCTCGTCGGAGAAGAGCCGGCCGATCCGCTCGTGCATGTCCTGCCTGGCCTGCCCGCCGATGTCACGCATCAGGCCCGCGCCGAACAGAGAGGTCAGCACCCGTTGCGGGACCGCGCTCGCGCCCTCGCTCACAACCACATCACCCGCACCGTAGCCGAGTACGCCGATCGTCATCACGAGCGCAAGCGACTCGGGATCGAACGACGCGATCCTGGCGATCGACCGCTTGGTGACTCTCTCGGTCTGTACCAGATTCAGCAGATGATCCTGCCATGCGGCCACCGCGTGCGCGACCCGGCGCGGCAGGTCGGCCGAGGACCGGCCGAGCGCGTCGATGCCGCCCTCTGGCAGGCTCGCGGCTAGGTCACTCTGCGCCCCGGGGAAGCCCCACTGAAGCTCGCCCTCCCACTTGCGCAGCGAGGCATAGGACAGCTCGGCGCCGGTTAGCCCTTCCTGCGCTTGGCCGGCCTCGGCGAGCAGCCCCGCGCCGGCCGGGCTGGCCTGCCACCGCTCGATGGCATCCTCGGCGGCCCGATCGGCTACCGACATCGTCAGCGCCTCAAGGCTCTGCCGCATCGCGTGCTTGAGGGCCTGCGTCCTGGCGGACATCGCAGCGTGCCGCTTCGAACGCTTCGAGCCGCGCTTGGTTTTGCGCACCTCGAGCGTTCGCATCAAATCGCCAGTCCCGGCGAAGTCCTGCCACCGGGCAAGCACCTCGCCGCGCAGCAACGATCCGCTCCTGATCGCCTCGTCGTGCTCGGCGAGCGCGGCCGCGTAGGCCGCATCGGCGGCGGACCGCAGCTCGGCCCGGAGCGCCAGCTGAGTCTGGGCCAACTCCGCCAGCGCGGGAATCCGGGTCTCGAAGGAGTCGAGCACGCCAGACATCGTCTGCGTCAGGATCGCGATCCGGCGGTCGTCGCGGCGGGAGGTGTCCTCCAGCCAGTTTCTGACCGGGGCGGAGACCCCGGCGGGCAACTGCGCGTTGGTCACGGTGGTTTCGGGAACGACGAACCGCTCCACGTCGCCCAGGCCGTTTGCCTCGAGCATCGCGTTGAAGTGGTCACCGAGCTGCTGGGTGGCTGCCGGCGGTACCCGGGACAGGACAATACCGAGCGACGCGCCGCGATCCCTGGCGTCCTTCAGCAGGTCCCAGACCGCCGCATCGGCGTAACGCCGCGCGGTGGTGACGAACAGCCACAGGTCAGAGGCGTCGAGGAACTGACGGGCGAACTGCCGGTGCGCCGCCACCACGGAGTCGATGTCCGGCGTGTCGAGCAGCGCGATCCCCCGCGGCATTCCCTCGCTCGTGGCCAGCACGAGCAGGCCGTCCCGGCCCGGCCTGGCCAGGCCCTCCTGCCGCACCCGCGGCAACGTAGGCAGGAAGACGTTCTCGGCGAACCAGCCGACGTCCTCGGGATGGCAGGCGAGCACGGGGCTGTTTGTCGTCGGCCTGCGGATACCGGTAGCGCTCACCTGGTCCCCGACGATGCTGTTCAGCAGCGTGGACTTGCCTGCGCCGGTCGACCCGACCATGGCGATCAGCAGCGGCGCGCCCGACTGGCGGAGCCTGGGCAGCAGGTAATCGTCGACCTGGCTGATCAACTGCTGCCGCTCCGCCCTGGCGGTCTCGATGCCGGGGAAGTCGAGCAGCAGCTGCGTCCTGCCGACCGCGTCGCGCAGTTCGAGCAGCGAGGATTCGAGCTTCCGCGCATCGACCCTGACGTGCGGCTCGGCCAGCTCCGCCGGTTCGCCCACTCCGGCCGGCTTCGACGGTTCGCCCGCTCCGGCCGACTTCGACGGCTCGCCCGCTCCGGCCGGCTTCGACGGCGCCTGGCGGGCAGGAACGGGCGGCCGCACGGCATCGTCGGAACTGCCCCAAGGCACCGACGCGGGAGCCACCTGATGTCCCTCTTTCATGCCTACGGGCCTCCGCTATCCAACATATGGTCGAAGCACCCATCCAACCAGGTCACCGGCTACTCAGCCATGACCCGTCAGATGCCGTCACATCCGCAAACAATGCCTCATGGCGTAATTGTGCGCCGCCAACGCAGGTTACCGTCGGTAATGAGCAAAACGAGCGGTCGGGTGATAGCGGACGGCCACCGACGCCGGCTAGCGCAGCCAGTCCACGGCCGACGTCAGCGCGTCCTGACGGGCTGCCCGGGCGGGGCGGCCCGGCGCCGGCGAACTGCATCATCCTGATCCGCGGCCCGGGCCGCCGCGGCCGCGCGGGCCGCGAGGAGCAACGGGCCGCAGGCGGCGGCGGCGACGGCTGGCCCGCCCTTCTCGCCGACGTTGGTCAGCGACGGCAGGCCGCTGTCCCTGAGCGCCTGCTTCGCCGCCACGGCCGCGACGAATCCGGCCGGCATCGCGATGACCAGTGCCGGCTGCACGTCCCTCGCCAGGATCTCGCCGATTGCCACGGGCTCGGTGCCGACGACCCAAACGGCACCCGCCCCAGCCTCGCCGAACGCGAGCCTGACCGCGGCCGCCGCGGGCGCGATGCCGGCGGTCCGCGCGAGCCGCTCGGTCAGCGACTGGCCGACCTTGCAGATCAGCGAGTCGCTCGTAATCCCGGCCGCCACCATCGGGCCATCAACGATGACCGGGGCCCCGGCCGCCAGCACATCGACCGCCGCCTCGAGCCAGGGTTCGAAACAGATCAGATCATTCGAATAACAAAGGTCCGCGGTGCTGCCGATGACCCGCTCGGTCACGGCCCGGGTGAGCGGAGCCAGCCCGGACAGGTCGATCCGCGACCTGACCGCGAGGCACTCCTGGTCAGCCGCGTCATCCGGCTCGCCAGTTCTCGCATCGCCCTGCGTCTCCCGATAATCGCGAAATGTCACGGCCCCTCGCATGACTGTTGTCGCCCCGCGCCGTTGTTGGCCCCGCCCGCTGGCCGTCTCGTGCTCGGTCGCTCAGCGCACTGGTACGAACACTCTGTGCCGGCATCTCAGCATGGCATAGCGGTGGCCCACTCGCCCGGTCATCGGCGGAGCCTGCCCGGCCGGCCTATCGGCGCGCCCGCCTGTTGCCCGGCAGATACACTGGCGTGGCATTTGGTGCCCGCCACCGGCGATCCGGCCGCGGCGAGCGGATCACAGGCCGGTGCGGCAGTTAGCCTGCTGGCACGATCCGGTGAAGCGTTTCGTTGAATCTCAATAACACGACAATCCGCCCAGATGGCATCGCGATGCCGGCGCGGAACAAGGCGAGGAGCGTAATTGGCGGGCGGCAGTCCCTCCCGGGTGCTCGTGACCGGCGGCGCCGGTTTCGTCGGCAGGCGACTCGTGAGCGCGCTGCTCGGCGAGGGCCACGAGGTGACCTTGGCCGACAAGCGCGCTTCGGGCGACGGGCGGGCCCGCTCGGTCGTCGGCGACCTCTGCGATCCCGCGGTCATCGCCAAGGCCGTCAGCCCCGGCACCGATGTCATCATCCACCTGGCGGCGGTCACCTCGGTGCTGCGGTCGGCGGAGGACCCAGTTGGCACCTACCGGCTGAACGTCGAGGCGACCGCCGGGCTGCTCGAGCACGCCAGGCAGCGAGGCGTCGGCACGTTCCTGCTCGCCTCCACTAACGCGGTTGCCGGCAACGTCGGCCACGCGACGATCGACGAGCGGACGCCGCTCAGCCCGCTGACCCCGTACGGCGCCTCGAAGGCGGCCGGCGAGATGCTGCTGGCCGGCTATGCGGCCAGCTACGGCATCACCGGAGCCGCGCTGCGGTTCTCGAGCGTCTACGGTCCTGGCAACCAGGCCAAGGACGACCTCATATCCAGGCTCATGCGGGCCGCCAGGGACGGCAAGGGCGTGCAGATCCACGGCGACGGCACGCAGCTTCGCGACCTGGTTCACGTCGACGATGTCGTGGCCGGAACGCTCACCGCCTGGCGGTCCGGCCACAACGGGCCGCTCGCTCTCGGGTCAGGCGAGTCGGTGCCGGTGAACGAGATCGTGGCAGCCGCGCGGTCGGTGACCGGCGCGGAAATCCCCGTCGAGCATGTCCCGCCCAAACCGGGGGAAATGCCGGCCGTCATCATCGATATCTCGGCCGCGAAGTCGCTGGGCTACGCGCCCCGCTACGACCTCAAGGCAGGCATCGCCACTGTGTGGCCAGAATTCTCGGAGACAGCCAAGTGACATCCCGTCAGAGCCACGCTGCAGGCAGCGAGGTCATCGACCACCAGGCGGTTGACGCCGCGGCCGTCGAGGCGTTCGCGACACAGTACGGCGCGCGGGCCACGGCGCTGCCGCCGCTGGCGATCGTGATCGCGGCGTACAACGAGGAAGGCGCGATCGGCCCCGTCATCGAGGCGCTGCCTGCGGCCATCTCAGGACTCGACGTCGCCAAGATCGTGGTGTCCGACGGCTCGGCCGACGGCACGGTCAAGGAGGCCGACGAGGCCGGAGCGCTGGTCTGCGACGTGCCGGTGAACCGGGGTCAGGGCGCCGCGCTCAGGCTGGGCTACCAGCTCGCCCGCGAGGGCGGCGCGAAGTACATCGTGACTACCGACGCGGACGGCCAGTACAACCCCGCGGAGATACCTGACCTGCTAGCGCCGATCCTGGCCGGCGAGGCTGATTTCGTATCTGGCTCTCGCACCCAGGGCAGCGAGGAGACAAAGGACCCGGTGCGCAAGCTGGGAGTCAGGGTCTTCGCCCTGACGATCAGCGCGCTGACGGGCCAGCGGATCACGGACCCGTCCTTCGGCCTGCGCGCCATGCGCGCCGAGGTCACCGGCGCGGTGTTGCTCGCGCAGCCGCAGTATCAGGCGGCCGAGTTGCTCATCGGCGTCCTGGCGCACGGGTACCGGGTGACGGAGCGGCCGGCCACCATCCACAAGCGCAAGGTCGGGCACAGCAAGAAGGGCCACAACGCCCTGTACGGCCTGTATTTCGCCCGGGTCATTGGCGGCACCTGGTGGCGCGAGCGCCGCAGGACGCGTTCGGCGGGTTGACCAGAGCTGCCCCCGCCGCGGTGCCCGCGCCCGACGGGCCCCGGCTCTGCGGCAGTGCCCGCGCCCGACGCACCCCGGCTCGGCGGCAGTGCCCGCGCCCGCCCCCGCCCCGGCCCGCCAGCGCCTGGGGTCGCTAGCGAGGCTCGGTGTCGTCCGGGCCGGGTGCCATCGCGGCGATCGGCGAGAGCGACTCTGCCTCGACCGGCTCGCTCTTGGATCCGCGGTCGGCAAAGAGCACGTAGTGGAAGATCACGAACCTGGTCACGAAAGTGAGGCAGTTGGCCAGGAAGTAAACACCGCCGACGATCATGAAGTGCCTGAACCCCTGGGCGCCCGCAGCCTTTGCGAGGTACAGCCCGAACTTGGTCGCCAGGCCGAGCACGAGCCAGGCACCGGCCGAGACGATCCAGAACGGGATCGTCTCGCGCAGGACATCCGGCTTCCCCTTGCGCCGCCACGCCCACCGGCTCATGAGATAGCTGGCCAGCGCGCCGATCGCCGCCGCTGACACCCCGGAGATGCCGCCGGTCAGGTGCAGCAGCTCGGTGAACACGAAGAGCGCGAGCTCGCTCACGCCGAGCGACACGACCGCCACCACGGCAAACCGGCCGAACTGCTTGCCGAGGCTCGTCCTGAGCCGGTTGGCGAGCGCGGTAGGCAGCTTGTCGATGAGGTTTGGCATTGATGTCCTTGCTGCGCGAAGACATGCTGGTCAACGGACACGTATACAGTACGGGAACCGGCTTGACCCGAGGCGGGAACGCACCCAAAAGGACGTGCCCCGCGCTGGCCAGCTACCGGCCTGGCACTTGGCCCAAGTTATTACCCCGTGTGCGATGGTTGATGCAGCACAGCCGCTGCCCCGGCGGGCGCGGACCGACAACCGCGGACCGGGCTGCGAAGCAGACAGCGGGAGCTCACGTGAAAATCTTGGTACTCGGCGGAGACGGCTACCTGGGGTGGCCGACCGCGTTGCACCTGTCGGAAGTCGGCCATGACGTCGCCGTGCTCGACAACTTCGCCCGCCGCGGCTACGACTTCGAGATGGGCGTCGACAGCCTCGTGCCGATCGAGCCGCTGCAGTCGCGGATCCGGGTCTGGCACGAGCTGACCGGCCGCACGATCGCGTGCTTTGTCGGCGACCTGACCGACGCGGATTTCACCTATCACGTCGTTCGCGAGTTCCGGCCGGACACGATCGTGCACTTCGCCGAGCAGCGCGCCGCTCCCTACTCGATGGTGGACCGCAAGCACGCTGTCTACACGCAGGTCAACAACGTCGTCGGGACGATGAACGTGCTCTACGCGATCGCCGAGATCGATCCCGGAATCCACCTGGTCAAGCTGGGGACCATGGGCGCCTACGGCGAGCCGAACATCGACATCGAGGAAGGCTGGCTGGAGATCGAGCACAAGGGCCGCAAGGACCGGGTGCTCTTTCCGAAGCGGCCAGGGTCGTTCTATCACCTGTCCAAGGTGCATGACAGCCACAACATCGAGTTCGCCTGCCGGATCTGGGGCATCAGGGCCACCGACCTGAACCAGGGCATCGTCTACGGCCAGCAGACGCCGGAGACAGCCAGGGACGACCGGCTCGCCACCAGGTACGACTACGACGCCGTCTTCGGAACGGTGCTCAACAGGTTCGTCATCCAGTCCGTTCTCGGCCTGCCGCTGATGGTCTACGGCAACGGCAGCCAGGTTCGCGGCATCATCGAGATCAGGGACACGGTCCGCTGCCTCCAGCTGGCTTGCGAGAACCCGGCCGACCCCGGTGAGTTCCGGGTGTTCAACCAGATGACCCAGTCGCTGTCCATCACTCAGATGGCCGAAACGATCGCCAGGGTGAGCCCGGAGAAGGTAACGATCGAGCACCTGGCGAACCCGCGTGTCGAGGAGGAAGGGCATCACTACAACGTGGTGCACTCCGGCCTGGTCGAGCTTGGCCTGGAGCCGCACCTGCTCTCCGACACGCTGATCGAGTCGCTGTTCGGGATCACCAAGCGCTTCGCGCACCGGGTCAGGCCCGAATCGATGGTGCCGACGATCGACTGGCGCAGGTCCGCGAGCCAGATCAGCCTCTAAGGATCCCGCTGGTCCGGGGTTCGTTAGCTGGCGGGCTCGAGGATGATCACCGGGATCTGGCGCGTGGTCTTGGTCTCGTACTCGGCGAAACCCGGATAGTCCTTCTTCTGCGCCGACCACAGGCGCTCTCGCTCGTCAGGTTCCGCCATCCTGGCCAGCACGCTGCGGGTATCGGCGCCAATCTCGACGGTCACACGGGGATTCGCGCGGAGGTTGTGGAACCAGTCGGGGTTCGTGTCCGCTCCGGACTTCGACGCGAACACCGCGAGCCGGTCGCCGTCGCTGCGGTACATCATCGGGTTGACCCGCTCCTGACCTGACTTGGCCCCGGTCGTGTGCAGGAGCAGCAGCGGCGCGCCCTGGAACGGCCCGCCGACCTTGCCGCCGTTGGCACGGAACTCCTCGATGATCTTGTCATTCCAGTTCTCGGCCATGCCGTCCCTTCCTCACCAGTTCACTGAATCACGGGCAGCCGGGCGCGGCCTTGCGTGCTGCTGGGCGCGATGCCTGCCTCGCTGACGCGACCTGGCCCCGGTCCGCTCCTCGACGTCCTTGCCGGTGACGGCGAGGAATCCGACGAGGCCGACGATCAGGATCGTCAGCGCGCTGCTGATCAGCCCATAGCCTAGGCCGAGGCCGCCGATCGAATGCGGGATGGCCATCCAGTCGGCGAAACACGCCCCGAACGGCCGCGTGACGACGTAGGCGAACCAGAAGGCCAGGATCGGGTTCATTCCCAGCTTCCAATGCGCGATCGCGGGGATCGCGAAGACCACGGCGAATAGGATGCCCGAGTCCAGGAAGCCTAGTTTCAAGGTCCGCGCCGCCAAATCGCCCGCCGCGGTGCCCAGCGCGAAGGTGGCCAGGACGGTGGCCCAGTAGAAGAGTTCCCTGCGCGGCGTGTGGATGCTGTGAATTGACAGCGTCCCCTCGGTCGCCTGCCATAGCGTGAAGATCGCGCCGAGGATGACGACGAAGGCCACTGTCGACAGCGCGTAAGGGACGCCGAACACAATGTGCGTCACGTCGGCGGCCATCGTTCCGAAGACACTGACCATAACGACGGCCAGCCAGTAGATCCAGGTCACATAGCGCCGCGCGGAAAGCTGGAGTGCCATCGCGATCGCGAAGCCCACTGCGCCCACGGCGACGGCGAAATACGGGTTGTACTTGTGGACGAGGAAATCCGATGTCGTCTCGCCCATGCCCGTGCTGAGGATCTTGATGATCCAGAAGTAGGCGGTGATGACGGGCACCTTGCTCGCCACGAACTGTCTGGAACTCATCTGCGCTTGCTGAGGAAGCCAGGCAGCCGTCATGGCGGCAAGGATGCCATAGCGGCCGAAGTGATGTGGCCGCATGAGCGCCGAAATCCCGGCCCGGACTAATGGCCGTTCCTGGTCAGCAGCCAGCGATCGGCCGCCGGATCGTGGCACAACTGGAAGTTGCTAGGCGGGATATTCCGGACCGCGGCCGCCGTCACCCGCCAGCACCGCAAGACGGTTGAACCCGCCTGATGGCCCTTGCTGCTCTCACCGCCCTCGTGCCGGGCCGGCCGCGCGGGCGCAGCGGGTTCGGCGGGGGGTCCTTCGAGTATCGACAGCACCGTGAACAGCCGCTCGCGCCAGACGAACCTGGCCGGCCGGCCATTGATGAGCCACACTTCCACCGGCTCTGATCGCACCCCGCTCACCTTGCTCCCTGCGTGCGCGTCCCTGCGCTCCCGGGCAAGGCCCCGACCCGCGGGTCCGGCGCCGTGGCCAGCGCCGGGTCCCCGCCCGGGCGCCTGCGCGCCCGTCAGGACTCCTCGCTCCGTCGGCCACCCAGGGGAAGACAGGCAGCTGCTCTTAGTTCGAAAGTATATTCGACAGCGAGGAATTGCAAGAGCCAATAGGGGAAATGGCGTTCGCCAAATCGGCGTCGGCCTGCGCCGCGGGCAGGCTCAGGGCAGCGGCGCGAACCCCGGCATGGCGAACCCGGCAAGCAGGTCGCGCACCTGCCCGGCGATCCGCTCGATCACCGCGTCATCTTGCTTGGCGGCCGCCCTGATCGCCTCGTCCATCCAGGCGGCGACCTGGGGCATGTGCTGCTCGGTCAGTCCGCGGGTGGTGATCGACGACGTCCCGATCCGCAGCCCAGAAGGGTCGAATGGCTTGCGGGTGTCAAACGGCACGGTGTTGTAATTCACCTCGATGCCTGCCCGGTCGAGCGCCCGGGCGGCAGGCTTGCCGCCGATCTCCTGCGGCGTCAGGTCGATCAGGATCAGGTGGTTGTCCGTGCCGCCGGAGACGAGGCTGTAGCCTCGCTCGGCCAGCGCCCCCGCGAGTGCCTTGGAGTTCGCGACGATCTGATGGGCGTACTGGCTGAACTCGGGCGCCGCCGCCTCCTTCAGCGCGACCGCGATCGCGGCCGTCGTGTGATCGTGCGGGCCGCCCTGCAGTCCGGGGAAGACGGCCTTGTCGACCGCCGACGCGTGCTCGGCATTCGACATGATCATCGCGCCGCGCGGCCCGCGCAGCGTCTTGTGCGTGGTCGTCGTGATCACGTCCGCATGCCCGACCGGGCTGGGATGTGCGCCGCCCGCGATCAGGCCCGCGATGTGCGCGATGTCGGCGACCAGGAGCGCGCCGGTCTCGGCCGCGATCCCGGCGAAGGCCGGGAAGTCGATCGTGCGCGGAATCGCCGTCCCTCCGCAGAAGATGATCTTCGGATGCTCCTTGCGGGCCAGGTCGCGTACCTCGTCGAAGTCGACCCGCCCGGTGTCGGCTCGGACGCCGTACTGGACGGAGCGAAACCACCTGCCGGTCACCGAGACCGACCAGCCATGGGTGAGATGCCCGCCCATCGGCAGCGCCATCCCCATCACCGTGTCGCCAGGGCTCGCGAACGCCAGGTAAACGGCCAGGTTCGCAGGCGAACCCGAGTACGGCTGGACGTTGGCATGATCGACGCCGAACAGGTCCTTGGCGCGCTGCACCGCGAGCGTCTCGATCGGGTCGATGCACTGCTGGCCCTCGTAGTAGCGCCGGCAGGCGTAGCCCTCCGAGTACTTGTTGGTCAGCACCGAGCCGCTCGCCTCGAGCACGGCCAGCGAGACGTAGTTCTCCGACGCGATCATCCTGAGCTTTTCGAACTGGCGCCTGGCCTCGGCCTCGATCAGGCTGGCGATCTCTGGATCGGTGCTCGCGACGTGCGGGACCGGCGGCTGATGCATGGTTCCTCCCTGCCCGAACCCTACCTGGACCAGCATCGGCCGCAGTAGCGCGACCACGACCGCCCGAGCCACGCCCACGGACCCCGTCAAGGCGACCCCGGACGGGCCGACCGACCCGGGCAGCGGCATTAGCGTGGTCACCTTTCTACCGCTGACGTTGAAAGATGTCCGTGATCATGAAACTGGGTCCGGGCAGGGGGCGAGATTGAGCGGTCTATGCCCGGTTTCTCCGGTCCTGGGCTGGCCGGTTACCCTACGGGAGAGGCTGCGGCGGATTCTGACGCCGTCCAGAAGCGGACAAAGCGGACGGAGCGGGATGCGCATCGGGCAGATTGCCATCGATGTCGCGCCGCTGCGTGAGGGCAGGGACTTCCGGCTGCTGTTCGCTGGCCGGTTCGTCTCGATGGCGGGCAACGCGGTCGCCACGACGGCGGCGAACTGGCAGGTCTACGGGCTGACCCGGTCGTCCCTTGCGGTAGGCATGCTGACGCTGGCCAGCAGCGCGGGGATGTTCGCCGGGTTGATGGCCGGCGGGATGCTGGCCGACCGGCACGATCGGCGCACGCTGATGCTGGCGAGCCGGGCGCCGCAGGCAGTGTTCGCCGCGCTGCTGATGGTCAACAGCCTGTTGCCGCATCCAGCGCTGTGGGCGGTCTACCTGCTGGTCATGCTTGTCGGAGCGCTGTCGGGGATCGGTTCGCCGGCCTCGACGGCGGCCTTTCCATCGCTGGTCGGCGCGGAGCAACTGGCTGCCGCTGCGGCGCTGAACTCCCTGAGCAGCAAGCTCGGCGACCTCGGCGGCCCTGCCCTGGCCGGGGCGCTGATTGCCGGGCCCGGGCTGGCATCGTGTTACGGCATCGACGCGGCCAGCTTCTTGGTATTCGGGCTGACAGTGTGGTTCATTAGGCCGCTGCCACCGACGGTGCGCGCCGGACGGCCTGGCCTGCGGTCGATGGCCGAGGGCCTGCGCCACGTCAGGCACAACCCGGTGGTCGGCGGCATGCTGGCCGTTGACGCCAGCGCGATGATCTTCGGGATGCCGTCGGCGCTGTTCCCGGCGATCGCGCACGAGCTCCACGGCGGCTCCGCCACGTTCGGGCTGCTGTCGGCCGCTCCCGGGCTCGGCGCGCTAATCGGCGCGGCGACCAGCGGCTGGACCGGCCGGCTCAGGCGGCCAGGCGTCGTCGTGATCATCGCCGGCCTCGCTTGGGGCGCCGCGGTCATCGGCTTCGGGCTTAGCGGCAGCCTCGCGCTCGCGTTGGCCTTCCTGGCGCTGGCCGGGATGGCGGACCTGATCTCGGAGGTGCTGCGCAACGCACTGCTGCAGCAGTACACCCCCGATGCACTGCGCGGCCGCGTGTCCAGCCTGTACCTGGCCCAGGTGACAACCGCGCCGTCGCTCGGCAACGTCGAGGCGGGGTTGGTCGCCCAGCTCTTCTCGGCGGGTGTTTCCGTCGTCAGTGGAGGGCTGGCGTGCGTCGCAGGCGCACTGATTCTCGGGGCCGTCAATCCCGCGCTGCGCCGTGCGACCCTGGCCAGGGCCGGGAGCGGAGGGAGCGGCGAGACCGGCGCGAGCGGCCACGGCAGCGGGAGCGGCGGCAGCAGCGCGAGCGGCGACGGGCTGGCCGCCGAGGAGCCCGCCCCGGCCTGACCGGCCGCCCTCACTCGCTGGGCTAGCTACGGCCGCGGCGGCGCCAGCGAGCCGAGCGTCGGTCCGCCAGCACCTGGCGGACGACGTTCCGGCCGGGAATGCCGGTGACGCCGCCGCCGCCGTGGGTCGACGAGCCGGCCTGGTACAGGCCGCGCAGCGGAGTGCGCAGGTCCGCGTACCCCGCCGCCGGCCTGGCGTGGAACATCTGCCCCATGGTCAGCTCGCCGTGGAAGATGTTGCCGCCCACGAGGCCGTACTCCTGCTGCATCTCGTGCGGGCCGATCACCTGCCTGTGCAGCACCGACTCGGCGAACCCCGGCGCGACCTCGTCCATCCTGGTGATCACCCGGTCCGCGTAAAGCTCGAGCTCCGACTCATCGGGCTCGTCGGCGTAGCTGTGCGGCACCCACTGGGTGAACAGGGACATCACGTGCTGACCGGGCGGCGCGAGCGAATCATCGAAGACGCTCGGGATGCAGACATCGGCGAACGGCGCCGAGGACGGGATCCCCGACACCGCCTCCTGGAACGACGTCTCGATCTCGTCGAGGCTCTCGGCCAGCACGATGGTCCCGCCGTGCACCTGCGGGTCGAAACTCGGATGGCTGGCGAAGACCGGAAGCCGGCCGAGCGCCAGGTTGATCTTGACGGTGCCGCTGCGGGTCTGCCAGCCGCGGATGTCGGCCACGAAGTCGGCAGGCAGCAACGCGGGATCGACCAGCTTCAGGAACGAGATCTGCGGATGCGCGGTCGAGACGACGGTGGCCACCCGGACGTGCTCGCCGTCGGCCAGGTCGACGCCGGTCACCCGGCCTGCCACGGTCGTGATGGCGGCGACCTCGGTTGCGGTCCTGATCTCGGCACCGAAGGCACGGGCCGAGTCGGCCAGCGCCGCGCTGATCGCGCCCATCCCGCCGCGCGGAAAGCCCCAGACACCGGCCTGGCCGCCGGTGTCGCCGATGTGGTGATGCAAGGTGACGTACCCGGTCCCGGCTGACCTCGGACCGGCCCACATGCCGATCACGCCGGACACCGACAGCAGGCCGCGCAGCGCATCGCTGGTGAAGTACTGGTCGAGCATGTCGGCGACGCTGCTGGTGAGCAGCCTGGTGATGTCGACGGCCAGCCGGGCGTCGACCTTGCGCAGGTGCCGCAGTAGCATCACCTGGCCGAGCAGGTCGCCGGGCCGCCGCGAGCCCAGCTTGGGCGGGATCTCGGTCAGCAGCGGCCCGAGGATCGCGGCGATCCTGGCCAGCCTCGCCTCGTAGCTGTCGTACCGGTCGGCGTCCTGCTTGCTGAACTTGGCGATCTCCGCGTGCCGCTCCGCCGGGTCGGCGGGCAGTCGCAGGTAGCGGCCATCCGCACGGGGCGCGAAGTACGGGCCCTGCGGGTAGACGTGGTAGCCGTACCGGTCCAGCCGCAGGTCGCTGACCAGGTCAGGCGGCAGCAGCGAGACGACGTAGGACAGCGAGGTGACCGTGTACTCGGGACCGAACGGATGCTCGCTGACCGCGGCGCCGCCCGGGATCTCCCGCCGCTCGCAGACGAGCGTGCGCAGCCCGCTTCTGGCCAGGTAGGCGGCGGCGACCAGCCCGTTGTGCCCGCCGCCGACGATCACCACGTCATACTCAGCCGTCATCAGCCAGGCGCTCCATCCGAAAGGTACTAGGCGTACTACACCGGATAAAAGCAAGCATATGACCTGAGCGAATCTTCCTCGGTCATCGGCGGTCGCTCCTGCCGGCAGCGAACCTGGACCCGCGGGCAGCGGCCGGCGAAGACGCAGCTGTCGCGGTTGACCTGAACGTCTTCGCCGCCCAGCTGGCCCGATCCCCGTGCGGCAAGCCGCCGGTCCCTGGGGTGATCCGCGGGCACGGCATCGTGCAGCGCCTTGGTGTAGGGGTGCCGGGGCGACCGGCGGATCAGCTCGGCGGGGCCGGTCTCGACCACCCGGCCGGCGTACATGACGGCCACCGTCTCCACGACCCGGCCGATCAGGTCGAGGTCGTGGGTCACGAACAGCATCGACAGGTCGCGCTGCCGGCCCGCCTCGAGCAGCAGGTTGACGATCTGCGACTGGACCGAGACGTCGAGGCTGGACGTCGGCTCGTCGCAGATCAGCACCGACGGGGAGCTGATGAGCGCCCGCGCGATGGCGATCCGTTGCCGGCCGCCGCCCGAGTAGCGCGACGGGTAGCTCCGCAGATCCGCGCTTGGCAGGCCGACCGCGGCGAGCTGCTCGGCAACAAGCTGGGCGCCCTGGCCGCCGCGGCCGCCTGGCAGCCGGTGGATCCGGAGCGGCTCGGCGACGATGTCGCGGATCGTCATCCGTGGGTCGAGCGAATCGTAGGGATCTTGCAGCACGAAGCCGATCTGCCGGCGCAACGGACGCATGCCGCCCCGGCCGGTTGGATAACCGGTGCCGTTGAAGGTCAGCCGCCCCGAGGTCGGCCGTTCCAGGCCGAGGGCGAGCCTGACGCAGGTCGTCTTGCCCGACCCAGACTCGCCGACCAGGCCGAGGCTGCCGCCGGCCGGCAGGCTGAGCGTGACCTCGTCCAGCGCCAGCCGACCGCCTCGGTACTGCTTGCTCACCTGGTCGAAGGCGATCACGGCCGGCGATCGCGGGTCGGCCAGACCGGGAACGGCCGGCCCGCCGGAGGGCGCAGGGACCCCGGCGCTCATGTCGCCACCATCCCGGTGTCCCCCGCCGCATCCTCGTCCGCGCCGTCGGACTCCGCCAGGCCGCCCGGCCGCGATTCGTCCTCCGCCCGGCCGTCCGGCCGCGAATCGTCCTCCACCCGGCCGTCCGGCCGCGAGCCGTCCTGGTGATGACAGGCGGCCAGGTGACCAAGCCGGTCGGGACCAGCCGGGCCAGCAGAGCCGGCCGAACCAGCCTGGCCGGCCGGAGCGAGCACCGGGTCCAGGTCCTCGCAGACCTGCGTGGCCAGCGGGCACCGCGGCCGGAACGCGCAGCCGCCGGGCGCGTCGGCCGCAGACGCCGGCGAGCCAGGTATCTGGAACAGCGGCGCGCCGGCTGACCCGGAGCGAAGGTCCCGCCTGGTTTGCAGCAACCCCCTGGTGTAGGGGTGCGCTGGCGCGTCGAAGATCGCCTCGACGGGCCCCTGTTCGACGATCCGCCCGGCGTACATGACGGCGGCCCAGTCGGCCAGCTCCGCGACCACTCCCATGTCGTGGGTGATCCACAAGAACCCTGACCGCACCCGCGACCGGAGCTCGCCGATCAGCCCGAGGATCTCGGCCTGCGTCGAGGTGTCGAGCGCCGTCGTCGGTTCGTCGGCCACGATCAGCGGCGGAGCAAGCGCCATCGCCATCGCGATCATCACCCGCTGGCGCATCCCGCCGGAGAGCTGGTGCGGATACAGCCTGGCGACCGCGGCCGGACTGCGGATCTCTACCTGGGCCAGCGCGGCAACCGCGGCCTCCGCTGCCTCGTGCCTGCCCATCCCGGCGTGCACGGCGAAGAGCTCGCCCACCTGCCTGCCGACCGGGACGACCGGATTGAGCGCGGCCATCGCGTCCTGGGCGATGCAGCCAAGCAGTCTGGCCCGGACCCGGCGGAACTCGCCGTCTGACATCCCAGATACGTCCCGCCCGGAGATGCTGACCTGGCCGGTCACGGTCGCCGAGGACGGCAGCAACCGCGCGGCCGCCAGCGCGAGCGAGCTCTTGCCGCTGCCCGTCTCGCCGATCAAAGCGACTACCTGCCCGGCGCCGACGGTCAGGCCGGCCTCGCGGACCGCGTGCACCCGGCCGTAGCGGACATCGAGCCCGCTGAGCTCGAGCGCTGGGGCGTGCCCGACATCGACCTGGCTGACCGTCACATCTCCTCCCTGGTCCGCGGATCGACGAACATCCGCAGCATGTCGGCGACCAGGTTGAAGAACACGACGGCGACCGCGCCCACGATTACGGTGCCCATCACGATCGGGCGGTCCAGGTTATGCAGCGAGTTGACCGCGAGCAGCCCGATGCCCGGCCAGACGAAGACCACCTCCACCGTGACCACGCCGGACAAATACGAGCCGAGATCGAGGCCAACCATCGTGATCGCGGGTGACAGCACGTTGCGCAGCACGTGCCTGCGCAGGATGTAGGAGTCCGACAGGCCCTTCGACACCGCCGTGCGGATGTAGGACGAGGCGAGCGAGTCCTGCATCTGGTCGGCCACGATCTGGGCGTACCAGGGGGCACCGATCAGGCCGAGGGTCAGCGCCGGCAGCACGATTTGGGCCGGGCCGGCCCCGCCGGTGACCGGCGCGACGCCGAGCCGGAAGCCGAATACCAGCAGCAGGAGCAGGCCGAGTACGAAGATCGGCACCGCGAGCAGAGTCAGGTTGATCGCGCTGACCAGCGCCCTGACCCGGCCGAAGAGCGTCGCCAGGACCCCGAGTCCGCCGCCGATGAGCACCTCGGCGACGACTCCCGCGAGCGCGAGCACGCCCGTGGTCAGCAGTCGCGGCCCGATCAGCGAGGCGACGGACTGGCCCTGGACGTAGGAGGTGCCAAGGTTGCCACGCAACAGGTTGCTGAAGTAGTCGGCGAACTGGACGATCAACGGCTGGTTCAGGTGCAGCTGCGCCCGGATGCTGGCGAGCACCGCGGGGTTCTGCGCCCGCGGCGCGATCGCCCTGGCCGGGTCACCTGGCACGACGAACTCGAGCAGGAACGCCAGCACGACGACGCCGGCGACCGCGATCAGCCCGAACAGCAGCCGGCGGATCACCGCCCGAGCCACGACAGTCTCCTCAGGTCGGGGTTGAACGCCTTGACTCCCTCGCCGACCAGCAGGAAGGCGAGGGTCAGTGCCATGATCGCCAGTCCCGGGGCGATCACGAGGAGCGGCGCGTAGCTGATCGCCGCCTGGCCGTCGGAGATCATGTTGCCAAGCGAGGCGGTCGGCGGGTTGATCCCGGCCGACAGGTACGACAGCGTCGCCTCGAAGGCGACCGCCGACGCCGCGTTCAGCGGCGAGTACGCGATCATCATCGACGTCACGTGCGGGGCGAGATGCCGGCGCACGATCCTCAGCCCACCCGCGCCCATCGCCTCGCCGGCCTCGACGAAGCCCCGCTTGCGCAGCCTGAGCACTTCGCCGTAGACGAGCCGCGCCGGGTAGGACCAGAACAGCACCGTGATGATCACGATCACCCTGGTCATGCCCGGCCGACATCACCGCAGCGATGACCAGGCCCGCCAGCGTGTAAGGCAGCGCGAGGCCGACGTCGGTGAATCGCATCAGGAACTGCTCGACCGGGCCGCGGAAATACCCGGCGAGCAGGCCGACCGACGCCCCGATCACGATCGACGTGGCGTTCGACACGATCGCGACGATCAGCGATACCCGGATCCCGTAGACCAGCCTGATCAGCTCGTCGCGACCGAGCAGGTCGGCGCCGAGCGGGTACCGCGAGCTCGGCCCGACCGGCAGCCCGGTCGGGCCAAGGGCGTGCAGCAGGTCCTGGTGGCTGGGGTTGCCGAATAGCGGCGCGGCGATCGCCAGCCCGGCGAAGGCGGCCAGCAGGGCGGCACCGGCGACGAGCTGCCACGGCCAGCGCCGCCTGGCCCGCTGCCCGCTGCCGCTCGCCGCGGCGACTCGCGCGGTGGGTTCGCCGCGTCCTGGCGCCGCGACCAGCGACACCCGGCTACACCCACATCCGGTCGTAGTAGCTGTAGGTCTCGGCGCGGTACTGGTAGTTGTTGATCCGCTGCGAGACGCCGGCCAGGAAGTCGGTCGAAGCCAGGAAGATGAACGGCGCGTCCTCGCCGACCAGCTGCTGGATCTGGGCATAGAGCTTGTTGCGCGAGACCGGATCGAAGTCGGCCGCCGCCTGCTTGGCGAGCTGGTCGACCTGCGGGTTGGAGTACCCGCAGTAGTTGCTCGACGCTTGCGTCGCGTAGAGCGCGTCGACCTCGTCGGCCGCGGTCGGCTGCACCATGTACCAGAGGTCAGTGGACATCTGCAGCTTCTTGCTGCCGCGCTGCTCGGCGTACTCCAGGCTGTACAGCGCGTTCGAATCCACCTGGTTCAGCGTCACGTGCACGCCGACCGCCCCGAGTTGCTGCTGCACGGCCTGGGCGATGCTCGGGAACGGCGGCGCGGCCGCGACCGTGAGCGTGACCGAGAAGCCTTGCTTGAAGCCCGGCCTGCGCCAGCAACTGCCTCGCCTTGGCCGGGTCGTAGCCGTAGGGCTGGAACGTCCGGGTGAAGTCGAGCAGCTGGCTGGGGAACGGCGCCCCCCATGCCGTGCTGGTGCCATAAGTGATCTTGCCGAGCGCCTCCTTGTTGATCGCCCAGTTCATCGCCTGCCTGACCGCGCGGTCGGCGAACGCCGGCGCGCCGCGTCGGGGTACATGGTCAGGTACAGGTTGCCTGGCGACGCCTTCGGCTGCGCGAGCGGCCGCAGCGTCGGGGCTGGCCAGTATCAGCCCGGCCGAGTTCGGCGGGATGCCATCGCCGATCATGTCGATGTCGCCGTGTTCCAGCTGGAGCAACTCGATTTGCGGGTCCACTCCCCAGCGGTACTCGACGGCGTCCAGGTAGGGCAGCGGCGAGTACAGGTAATGCGGGTTGCGGTCGAACCGCGCGGTCTGCGCCGCCGAGTCGTACGAGGTGATCATGAACGGCCCGTATCCCACGGGCGTCTGGCCCAATGCCTTGCCGAGCCGGTCGACCTCCTCGCTCGGCACCGGTGCGGTGATCGGCTGGGTGAGCGCGTTGAGGATCGTGAAGTCCGGCGAGGTCAGGTGGACGACCAGGGTGGTGTCGCCCTGGACCTCGACGCCCTCGAGCAGCTTGGCCTTGCCCGAGGTGACCGCGCTCGCGCCGACGATGGACGCGAGGTAGCTCGAGCCCCACGACTGGGTCTTGGGGTCGAGCATGCGCTCCCAGGCGTACTTGAAGTCGGCCGCGACGATCGTGCGCCCGTGGTGGAACTTCGACGTCGGGCCTGATCTTGAACGTCAGCGTGGTGCCGTCCTGGCTGATCACCGGATGGTCGGCCGCCAGGTTCGGAACCGGGCCCGCCGAATTGCTGGTCGTAGGCCATCAGCGAGCCGAAGTAGACCAGTTCGGTGACGCAGTCCCAGGCCGTGAGGTTCTCGCCTCTGGCCGGGTCGAAGGAGTCGGGCGGATCGACCCAGGCGACCTTGACCGTGCCGCCGCGCTTGCCGCCCGAGACCGGCTGCGGGCCAGGCACATGCCCGTGAAATCTGCACGCCGGTCTTGCCGCCAGGCCCGGCTTCCCGACCCGGTCGACGAGCACGCCGCGAGCAGCGGGCCGGCCGCGCCGACCGCTCCGACCGCGCCCGCCACGCGCAGGAATCCGCGCCGGTCAAGCGGCAGTCCGCCTGCCGCCGGCCGCGCCGGCGGCCAGGGCCTGCCTGATCTGTTGCGTTGCGTCATTGGCTATTCGCCTCCTGCTGATCGGTGCCCGGGCAAAGGCGCGCGGCGACGAACCTGCCGACGTCGGCGCTCGGTTCCTCCATCGGTGCCAGGTAGCCGGCGGTGAACCGGCGCGAGGTCATGCCGTCCTGCACGCGCTCGCAGATCAGCCAGTCCTGGCGGTTGACCTGGTCCCAGAAGCGCACTGCGTCGCCCGGGTCGAAGCCAGGCCTGGCCAGCTCATCGGGGTGGAACAGGAAATCGCAGACGATGCTCGTGCGACCCGCCGCCCGCGGCCACACGGTGAACGCGGCCACGTGGTCGGCCGACAGGGAGATCATCAGGTTGGGCAGCACAAGTTCGCCGAAATGGCGGGTCCGCTCGACCTCGGACAGGCCTGGAAACGGCAGTCGCGTGGTGGTTCCCGTTGAAGTAAATGTGTAGGCGCCTTCCCGATGTGGCACGCCCGCCGCCCAGTCGACGTCACCGCCGCCGCGCGCGAACGAGGGCACAAGCTCGCACAGCTCCGGGTGGACGGGACCGCAGTGGTAGCACTCGTTGTAGTTCTCGAGCAAGACCTTCCAGTTCGCGGCAACCTCGTAGCTCAGCCTCGCGCCGGCTGCGCAGGCCGGCCAGCTGGTAAGCAGCGACCCGGTCAGGAATTTCGCCGAGGGTCTCGGCCAGCGAGGGGCCAGCGCCGGGCTCAAGCCGAACGAACACGAAGCCGCCCCAGCAATCCACGTCGACCGGGTGCAGGGACAGGGCAGCGCGGTAGCTGCGCAGGTCGGGCAGGAAGGGCGCGGACCGCAGCGTGCCGTCGAGCCCGTAGGTCCAGGCGTGGTACGGGCACCGGATCGCCCCGGCGAAGCAGCCGGTGCGACCGGGAACCGCCGCCTGCGCCTCCGTCACCGCCGCGGGCTCGCCGTCCTCGGGCGCGACGAGCCGGGAGCCGCGGTGCCGGCACAGGTTGTAGAACCCGTGCAGGTCACCTTCGTCGCCGCGGACCACGATCACGCTCTCGCCCGCGACGTCGGCCGTCAGGTAATCGCCCGCCGCGGCCAGGGTCTCGGCCCGACCGACGCAGAACCAGCTGGCGAACAGGACCGCCTCGCGCTCCCTGCGGAACTCCGACTCGGAGGTGAAGCTGGCCTTTGGCAGGCTCAGCGCGAGCGGGACGGAGGCCATGGCTGCAGCTGGCTCGCCGGTCCCGCCGGGCACCGCATTCCGCGTCTGCACCGCTACCTCCTCACGCTCGTCGGAATATACCGACACAGCGGCGTCAAAGATCATCAGTCGTCCGAATAAGCCAATTCCGGTCTGATCGGCGCACCGTCCGCGAACCGGCCAGGCCGGAACGCCGTCAGGTCGACCCGTGCCGCGGCGCCCGCGACGATCAGCTCCGCCAGCGCCTCACCGACCGCGGGGGAGATCTTGAAGCCCATGCCGGAGAAACCGACCGCGACCACCAGCCCGGCCAGGCCTGGCACCCCGCCGAGCATCGGGCCTGGCGTCCGGCGTCATGTCGTAGACCCCCGTGACGCCCCGCACGATCCCGGCGTCGGCCAGCGCGGGAACGCGGCGCGCGGCCGACCCGACCATCTCGGCCAGCTCGCCGGCCTGCGCGGTGGCCGGTATCTGGTCAGGGTCGCCGCCACGAGGCCCGGTGAAGCTGCCGACCAGGGTCAGCTGCCCGGCCGCCTCCGGCCGGAAGTAGGTCTGCGTTGTTGAGTCGATGCACGCCACCCCGGCGCCGCCGCCCGGCGGATGCCGCACGATCGCGACCTTGTGCACCTCGGTCTCGATCGGCAGATCGATCCCGGCCCCGGCGAGCAGCGGCGGCGACCAGACACCGCAGGCGAGCACCACCACTCCGGCGTGCACCGGGCCCGCGTCGGTCTGGACCCCGGTGACCAGGTCGCCGTTGCACAACAGCCGGCGGGCGGCCGTGTTGGGCAGGTAGCGCGCTCCGGCGTCGCGCGCGGCGGCCAGCAGATCCCCGGCGACGATCGCTCCGTCCCCGTATCCGCCGTGCGGCTCCCAGGCGGCGCACTCGACGTCGTCGGCACGCAGCCCGGGCGCGAGACGTGCCAGTTCGGCGGCGTCGATCACCTCGGCGTTCGCCCCGCGAGTGCGCTGCATGGCGACGTTCTGCCGCAACCGTGCTGTTTCTGATTTCGCAACGATGCGCACGAAGCCGGTCCGGCGCACGCAGGCCGGCCGCCCGGTCAGCTCCGTCCAGGCGTCGAACATCGCATCGCTGCGGACGGCGAGATCGACCTCGGGCGGGAACGTGTAGTGCATCCGGACCAGGGCCGACGAGCGGCTCGACATTCCCGAGCCCACCGCCGCCCGGTCCAGCACGGTGACCGAGCCTGCCCGCAGCCTGGTCAGGTGGAAGGCGGTCGCCGCGCCGATCACTCCGGCGCCGACGATCAGCACGTCACTCGGTGTCGCCCGGGGGGAGGACCCCCCGCTCCCCTCGCCTGCTGCCCGGGGGGACGACCCCACGCTCCCCCCGCCGCCCGGGCTCCCCCCGCTCACCGCGCGCCCCGGCGTGGCCGGCGCAGGCGCGCGAGCACCTGATGCGCCGCGTTGTAACCTGGCGCGCCGGTCACGCCGCCGCCGGGGTGCGCGCCGGCGCCGCACAGGTACAGGCCCTCAACCGGGGAGGCGTAGCGGGCCCAGCCGGGAACCGGCCGCATGTGGAACAGCTGGTCGAACCTGATGTCGCCGTGGAAGATGTTCCCCTCGGTCAGCCCGTAGGTGCGCTCGAGATCCAGCGGCGTCAGCACCTGCCTGGCGACGACTGCGCCCGGCACGTTCGGCGCGAACTCGCTGATCCGCTTGATCACCTTGTCCCCGAGCTCGCTGGCCCGCTGGTCCCAATCGCCCTCGGCCAGCCGGTAGGGCACGTACTGCACGAAGCACGTCATGATGTGCCTGCCAGGCGGGGCCAGCGTGTCGTCCACGTTCGAGGCCACTACGCAGTCGATGAACAATTCATCGGCGGCGGCGATCTCGCCGCGCTTGGACCGGTCATAGCACCAGTCGGCGACCGTCAGGCTCGGCGGCAGCGTGAACAGCGCCCGCTGCCCAGGACCGGCCTCGGGCGGCATTCCGAGCACGGCGGGCTCGGCGTCGAGCACCAGGTTGACCTTGGCGCACGGCCCGTCCATCTTGATCGCGCCGACCGCGTTGCGGAACTCCGCAGGCAACTCGGTCTTGTCGACGAGCTCGAGGAACGTGCGCTTAGGGTCGGCGCAAGAGAGCACGACTCCGGCGCTCAGCTCGGTGCCGTCGACCAGCGTGACGCCGGCCGCCCGGCCGCCGCGCACCGTGATCGCCGCCACGTCCGAGGAGGTCCTGATCTGCATCCCGTGGGCGCGGCCTGCCGCCGCGATCGCCGCACTGATCGCGCCCATCCCGCCGATCACGTGCCCGAAGAACCCCTGCTCGTCCTGATCGCCGCCGGTGAGCATATGAAAGACCAGGCCGATCAGGGTGCCGGGCTGGTACGGGCCGCCGTGCTTGCCGTACAGGTTGTTGGCCAGCAGGAGCGCCTTGACCTGCGGCGACGTGAACCGGGCGTCGATGTAATCGCCGAGGCTCGACGAGACCAGCCTGGTCAGGCCCTCGATGTCGGAACCGCGCAGGCCGCGCAGCCGCCTGCCCATCCGCAACGCCTCGCCCAGCCCGCGCAGCGAGCCCGCCCTGGTGTCGGGCGGCAGTTCGGTCAGCATCGGCTGGAGCTTCGCACTGAGCTGCTGGAGTTCCTTCGTCACGTCCGCGAAGGCTCGCGCGTCCCGCACGGAGAACCGCTCGATCTCGGCCTTCGTCCTGGCCGGGTCGCTCCAGTTGGCGAGCACGTCGCCGCCCTCGAGCGCGACCTGGACGGCCGGCTCGCAGGCGATCATGCGAAGGCCGTGCCTGCCCAGGTCGAGCGCCCTGATCACCTCGGGCCGCAGCATGCTCGCGATATAGGACGTCGTCGAGGCACGGCACCCAGGGGCGATCTCCTCGGTCACGCACGCCCCGCCGATCACGTCGCGCCGTTCGAGCACGAGCGTGGTCAGGCCGGCCCTGGCCAGCAGAGCTCCCGCGGTGAGCCCGTTATGCCCCGCCCCGACGACGATCGCGTCCCACCGCCGCTGTGCGGTCACCCGCGGCCCCGCCCGCGTCTGCGGCCAGCCTCGCTCGGCCGCTGACCGACCATCCGAGGCTGCCCGTTTCTGGGCCAGCCTCGCGCGGCCTGACCGACCATCCGAAGGCCTCCCGAGCCGGGCCCCGTTCGTGCACCCGAGTTTGACCTGAGGTTTGTTAAGAAGTCTGGATTTTGCCGAGTATCCAATGCTAGCTTGAGCGATGTCAATAACTCGGTAACGGTGGATTCATGACTTCTGGTCAAACAACCACTCACCTGCCGATCCGCGCTGGCCAGCGCCCCGCGGTTCGCGCCGGGGAACGCCAGCGGGCCAAACAGGACAAGATCATCGGCACCGCGATGGAGCATTTCGCTCAGCACGGCTACGAGGGCGCGAAGGCCGAGGCCATCGCCGCGGACGCGGGCGTATCGAAGGGCGCGATTTTCGGCTACTTCGGCAGCAAGGCCGGGCTGTTCCTGGCGGCCTACCAGAGCGCTACCCGCACGTTCAGCCGGTACCTGGAGGCCCCGGACGACGTACTTGACCTGGGTTTCTTCGCCACGATCAGCTACTGGCTGGCGAATACGCCGCATCTGATCCACGAGGACTGGATCCCGTACCGCGTCGTGCTGATCGGGAGCTACTGCTCGGACTTGCAGCTCAAGCGCGAGATCTCCAAGTACATGCGGCGCGAGGACCCGTACGGGACGCGGGAGTTCGTGCAGTTCGGCGTCGACCGGGGCGAAGTCAGGCGCGACATCGAGATCGAACTGATCGTTTCCCTGGTCGACTGGCTGATCGACCGCTGCCAGGATGCGATCGTGACCGAGGAGCTCGATCCCGGGCTGTTCGGCTATTTCAGCCAGTCGGCGCAGATGCGGGAGCAGCGGGTGTTCCAGTTCGTCGAGCTAGTCCGCAGCGCCATCTCGGCGCCAGAAACCGGCAGGTCCAGCAAGGAGAGCGCGTGGTGACCGACGGCGCGACGGTCATCCGCGAGGCCACGATCGCAATGCCCGACGGCGTCATGCTGTCGGCCACCTTGTACTTGCCGCCCGACGCCGACACCACGCCGGTGCCCGCGGTGCTCGAGTACCTGCCGTACCGCAAGGACGACTCCGTCGGCCGCAACCTCGAACTCAACTCCTACCTGACCAGGCGCGGTTATGCGGGCGTCAGGGTCGACATCAGGGGAACGGGCGCCAGCGAGGGCGAACTGCCCGAGGGTGAGTACACCGGGCAGGAGCAGCGCGACGCCGATACCGTCATCGCATGGCTGGCCGCCCAGCCCTGGTGCACGGGGTCGGTCGGCATGTGGGGCATCTCCTGGGGCGGCTTCAACTCGATCCAGATCGCGATGCGCCAGCCGCCTCCTCCGGCGCTGAAGGCCATCGTCGCGTGCGAAGCCTCCGACGACATGTTCCACGATGACGTGCACTACATCGACGGGCTGCTGCACCTCGACGAGTATGCGGTCATGATCGACCAGCTCAATATGTTGCCGCCATCGCCGGATTACCCGGTCGACGAGGGGGTGCTGGCGCGGCGCTTCGATGCTGACCCGTGGCTGATGACCTGGCTCGGCCAGCAGCAGGACGGTCCGTACTGGCTGCGCAACTCGCTGCGCACCGACTACTCCCGGCTGAAGGTGCCCGCGTTCCTGATCACCGGCTGGTGGGACGGCTACCGCGACTCCGTGTTCCGGATGGCGCAGCAGTGCTCCGCGCCGATCAGGGCGCTGCTCGGGCCGTGGAATCACACCTGGCCGCACCACGCGATGCCGGGTCCTGCCGTCGAGTGGCGCGCTCACGCCATTCGCTGGTTCGATCACTGGCTGAAGGGCATCGACACCGGCATGCTGGCCGAACCGCTGGCCGACGTGTACGTGCAGACCTGGCGGGCGCCCGATCCTGACCTGACCGAGCTGCCCGGCTACTGGCGCACCGAGACTGCGCTCCCACCGGAGCGGACCAGGCAGCAGGTGCTGTACTGCGGTTCTGGGCGCTCGCTCAGCGAGGAGCCCGGGCCTGACGACTCGCTCCGGCTGCGCTACGTGCCGTCGGCCGGGGTCGAGGCCGGCCACTGGTGGGGTGAGCTGACCGTCGACCAGCGTGGTGCGGACGCCTACAGCCTGGTGTTCGACTCCGAGCCGCTCGCCGACGACCTGGAGATTCTCGGGTTCTGCCAGGTGGAGATCCACGGCAGCGCCGACGCCTCGCCACTGAACTGGTTCGCCAGGGTGAACGACGTGGCGCCCGACGGCACGACCACCCTGGTCGCCGGCGGCGGGCGATCCGACCGGCCAGACCCGCTGCGCGACCCGCAAGCGCCGGTGCCGGGTCCTGGCGGCGCAGGCGCCGCGGCCGAGCCCGACTGGCTGCCGCTCCAACTGCACGCGTCCTCCTGGGTGTTTCCCCGCGGCCACCGGATCCGGCTCGCGATCTCCAACGCCATGTGGCCGATGATCTGGCCGACCCCGCACCCGGCGACCGCGACCGTGCGGCTCGGCGCCACCGGGACCAGGCTCGCCCTGCCGGTGGTTCCGGCGGAGTCGCGGCCCGCGTCGCAGTTCGGCGAACTTGAGCCTGGCGAGCAGATCGACGGCGTGAGCGGATGGGGCGACGTGCTGCCGGTGCGCTGGACCCTGGTCCGCGACGATAAGGGCACCGCCTCGATCTCCTGGCGCGGTACGGCGGGCACCGAGTTCGGCTGGGGCAGGGTCGTCGACGAGGAGTACCTGAGGTATGAGGTCCACGACGATCGGCCGGCCCAAGCCTCCGCGCGCGGCGAGGCGCGGACCGAGGTACACCTGCCCGACCGGCTGCTGATCTTCAGCTCTGCGCTCGACCTGGACGGGGACGCCGAGTCGCTGCGATATCGGTTCAGGCGCGAGTTGCGGCGCGACGGCGTGCTCATCCGCGAGCGGAGCTGGGAGCGCCGGTACCGCCGCAACGGCCACTGACCGCGACCCGGCGCTCGCGGGCCGCGCTTGCCGGACGGCGCTCGCGGGCGGCCCACGCGGGGGGCGGCGCTGTCAGACCCCGCTGCGACGATGGCATCAGCCCGAACCACCGAGGAGATGCCATGCCTGCGCCGACGTTCACGATCACGCCGAGCGGCCCGTTCTCGCTCGCCGAAGCCGCGACGTTCGGGTTCGGCCAGCGGCACGCCAGCGAGTGGGACGGTGTCATGCGGCTGGCGTTCTGCGTCGACGGCTACGCCGCGCAAGCGGGCGTCGCGGTGCGCCAGGACGCCGATGGCATCGTGCGCGGCGACGTCAGCGGGACGGGCAACCTCGACCTAGACGCCGTCAGGCGCCACGTCGCCCGGGTCCTCTCGCTCGACCAGGACGGTACCGAATTCACGCACATCGGCGAGCGTGACCCGGTGATTGGGCGGCTGCAGCAGATAGCGCCCGGCCTGCGGCCGCCGCTGTTCTACTCGCCCTACGAGGCCGCCGCGTGGTCGGTGCTCAGCGCCAGGCGGCCCGCCGCGCAGATGATGGCGGTCAGGCAGCGGCTGAGCGAAGCGCACGGCGCGGTCTTCGACCTGGCCGGTCAGGCAGTGGCCGCGTTCCCGACGCCCGAGGCACTGCTCGGCGTCGAGAGCTTCCCCGGCGTTCCGGCCGACAAGCTGACCCGGCTGCATGGCGTCGCCGAGGCCGCTCTGAGCGGCCGGCTGGCTTCTGATCGGCTACTCGCGCTGGGACCCGAGGCCGCAATGGCCGAACTGCAGCAGATCAACGGCATCGGGCCGTTCTATAGCTCGCTGATCGTGATCAGGGGCACCGGCTTCGCCGACGTTCTCCCGGTCGCCGAGCCAAGGGCGCTCGCCCTGGCCGCCCGGCTCTACGACCTAGCCGAGCCCGTGTCGTCGGCCAGGTTCGCCGAACTCGCCGAGCCATGGAAGCCGCTGCGCACCTGGGCAGTAGTCCTGATCAGGGCTGCCGGGCCGCGGCTGCTCGGCGACTCGCAATCCGACGCGGCCCCCGCGAAGGCGCTGGCCGCGACCGCTCCCTGACGAAATCAGGGCCCGTTGCCTGGCTGGCGGTCGGCCGGCCTGGCGCGCGGTCGGTCCGGCAGTCGGCCGTCCTGGCGCGCGATCGGTCCGTGTGGCTCGCGGTTGGTCCGGCGGTCGGCCCGGCACGGCTCGCGGTAATGACGGTTCTTCGGGGTGATCGGATTGAACTGGGCGGGGTGGATTTGCGTGCTCTTACTGTCCAATAGGCTCGGGTTGCGGTCAGCGGCCAGGACCGCCGCTCGTGCCACCGGCACGGGCCATGGCAGGGAGGAACGGAACAGGTGTCCAAGGCGAGCAGGAACCGCGAGATTGCCAGGGCGAAGGTCGCGGAGATGCGGGCTCAGGAGGCGCGCAAGGCCAGGCAGCGCAGGCTGTTCATCGTGGCCGGAGCGGTCGTGATCGCGATCGCCGCGGCGGTGGGCATCGCGTTTGCCGTCAACAGCGGAGGCGGCAACGGCACGTACGCCGTCAGCGGGCAGCACCCCCACGCTCAAGACCGGCCCGCTGAGCTCGCTCGGCACGCTTCAGCCCGCTCCGAACCCGGGCCCGGCCGGCTTCGAGGGGGTCCCCATCCCGGCCGCGGCACCGCTGGCCGGAACCGGCGCGGCCGCGACGGGCGCCAACGTCGACGGCATCCGCTGCCAGTCAAATGAGCAACTGCTCTTCCATATTCACGCGCACCTGACGATCTTCGTTAACGGCTCGCCGCGCCAGGTCGCGGGGGGAATTGGGATTCCCGGCTCCCAGGTGCAGCAGAGTGCGCATGGGCCGGTCGCGGCGGGCGGCCACTGCTTCTACTGGCTGCACACGCACGCGCCTGACGGAATCATCCACATCGAATCGCCGGTCACGCGCGTCTTCACCCTCGGCGACTTCTTCGACGAGTGGGGCCAGCCACTCGGGCCATCGGCGGTCGGCCCGGTCAGCGGTCACGTCGTCGCCATCTACAACGGCAGGGTGTATCAGGGCAACCCGCGCAACATCCCGCTGAACAAGCACGCCCAGATTCAGCTGGAGGTCGGCAAGCCGTTGGTGGCGCCGGAGAACATCACGTTCCCCAACGGCCTCTAGCAGCCCTAGCGTCCAGCCGAGCCGTCCGGGCCGAGCCCGGCCGGGCCGACTTCATGATCACGGTGGGTTTCTGTCGCGGGGCGCATGAATTCCACCGTGATCATGAAGTCCAGGCCCTGTGCTGCTCCCTGGTGATCTCGTAGACCCTGACGGGGCGGCCGGAGGTGGGGTCGACGGTTTCGCGCTCCAGGCTCATGCCGATCTTCTGCATGACCCGCTCCGAGGCTACGTTGCCGATCTGGACGATCGCCACGATCCGATCGCGGCCCGCCAGCCCGAACTCCAGCGCGGCGCGGGCCGCCTCGGTCGCGATCCCGTCGCCCCAGAAGGGCTTGCCGAGCCGCCAGGCGATCTCGACGGCCGGCATGATCTCTGGCAGGAAGTGCGGTACCGCCAGGCCGGTGAGCCCGGCGAGCGCACCGGTTGCGCGGACCTCGACCGCGAACAGGCCGATTCCGGTCCGGTCCCACTCGCGTTCCAGTGCCTCCACCGCAGCTCGGGTTTGAGAGAGATCGCGCACCTGCCCGGTTCCGATCCAGCGCATCACCTCCGGATCGGCGTTGATCGCGGCCAGCGGGACAACATCCGCCGCACGCCAGCGCCGGAGCACGAGCCTGGGCGTCTCCAGCGTGGTCACCTGGTCATCGTGCCACGCTCGCGGCGAGTCAGGCCGATGGCCACCTGCCATCCCGGCCGCCCTCGCTAAGGTCGAGACGTGACGATCGAGCTGGCGTGGCGCGGTGCCTTCACCAACCGGGAGGTCAACGCGCTGCACGCGGAGGCGTTCGGCGGCCGCGTCTACGAGGAGTCCGAGTGGGACTGGGTCGCGCTGACCGGCCGGCACAGCCTCGGCTGGGTGGTTGCCAGGGACGGCAGCAATCTCGTCGGATTCGTCAACGTCCTGTGGGACGGCCTCGTTCATGCCTGGCTCCAGGACACCATGGTCGCCGTGCATGCCCGCGGTGGAGGAATCGGCACCGCGCTCATCGCGGCCGCGCGGGATGGTGCCAAGGCGGCCGGCTGCGAGTACCTGCACGTGGACTTTGAGGACCGCCTTCGCCCGTTCTACCTCGGCGCGTGCGGCTTCACCACGACGAGCGCGGGACTGCTTGCTCTGGACTGAGCGTCGGCACCCGGCGGCCGGGATACCGGCGTGGGGGTGGCGGTCGGGCGTTCTGTAGCGGCGGGGGTGGGGCGGCCGGTCGGGCCGACGCTTAAGGCTCATGGTTCCGGACAATTAGCCATAGTGCTTGAATACCGGTTCATCATGTGCTGCTCTGGTCATCCAGGTTCAGAGGTCTAGGTCAGAGGAACGCGCACCACAGGAAACGGCTGGGGGTGAGCCGATGGCCGATGACGAACCCACACCACCGCTTGCCAGGCGGGTGCCGGGTGCCGCGAGAAGTGGTCCTGGATCGTCGGCGCGGACGGTACTCCCCGACGCCGTCATGAGGCGGATGCAGGCCGCGGTGGACGCCGCCAGGGCGACTCGCGCCGAGCGGCCGGATCCGCCTGAGGACGCTGATCCCAGCACCGAACCGTCGCCGGGGACGCACGCTAGTTCGGTCGACGCGGCGGAATCCCGCAGCGCGAGCAAAAACGCGATAGATGCCGAGGCGTTCGCCGGCACGACGGCTGAGCCGGACGACACGCCCAGCCCGGATCCCGGCGCGCCCCCCGACCGTGATGCCAGCCAGGACGAGTCGGCCGTATCCCACGTCGGCCAGCCGAGCAGCACCTTAGCGTCGGCAACTGGGACCGGCCGGGCGGGCGGCGGCAAGGCGGCAGCAGGGACCGGCCGGGCGGGCGGCGGCAAGGCGGCAGCAGAGACCGGCCGGGCGGGCGGCGGCAAGGCTGCAGCAAGCAAGGCGGCCGGGCGTGGGCCACGGGTAGCTGTAGCCGCCGCGCTCGTCGTCGTCATCGCTGCCGCCGCATCCGTGATGGCAGTCCTGCTCTCCGGCGGGTCTGCTGACCGGACGGACGGTACCGGCCAGCCCGGGGGCCAGGTGTCCGGCCAGGCCGCGGTCACCCGCCACGCCGCTGCCTGGGTGGCGAGCCAGGTAAGCCATGACACGCGCGTGGCGTGCGACAAGGCCATGTGCGATGCGCTCACCGCGCAAGGGTTCCCCGGCGCCACCTGCAGCTCATCAGGCCCGGGTCAGCGGAGCCGCTGCGCTGCGATGTCGTAGTCGTCACGCCGGGCCGTGCGGCGCCAGTTCGGCGGCGGCCTGGCCGCGGAGTGGGCCCCGGACGCCTTGGTCAGCTTCGGCTCGGGAACCGCAGCCATCTCGGTGCGCGTGATCGCCAGGCAAGGCGCGGCCGCCTACCGGTCGGCGCTGCACGCCGATCTGAAGCTGCGCCAAGTCGAAGGCGCGGGGCTGCTGGCGAGCGGGCACGTCACGGTCACGGCCAAGGCCAGGAAACAGCTGGTGAGCGGACTGGTGGACGCGCGCCTGATCGTCGTGCTGACGGCGCTGGCCTCCGTGCACCCGGTCGACATCGTGGCGTTCGGCCCGCCGTCCGCCGGGGCGAGCGCCGGCCTGCCGCTCCGGGTGGCCGACCTGGCCCAGACCGATCAGGCGGCGAAACTGACCAGGTCCGACTACCTCGGGTTCCTGCTCAAGGTGCTGCACGCGCAACCTGCCGTGTACCGCCCGGGGTCGGCGGGCCCCGCAAGGGCCGCGGACGGTCGGCCGGTATTCCGGATCGAGTTCACCGCACCGAGCCCGCTGGGGCTGCTCGGCCCGCAACGGCCTTAGGGGCGCTGCGGCCAGGTGTGCGCCGGCTGGTTGGTATGCATGTGCTCGATGTAGCGATTGGTCATCAGCCGCAGCGCCTCCCAGCGTGACGCGCTGCCATGCGTGGCGAAGGCGTCGGCCGTGGCCACCTGCCAGGCCGCGCCGGTCTGGCCGGTCAGGCAGCGCTGCTCGATGATGCCGAGCAGGCGGTCGGCGTGCTCCGAGCCGACGCCAAATTCGCTGAGCCCGGCCCTGGCCAGCGGCAACAGGCGGCGGAGAACCAGTTCGGCCGCTGGCACCTCCCCCACACCTGGCCAGTAGAGCTGCGCGTCCAGGCCGTGCCGAGCCGCCGTATGCAGGTTCTCCGCCGCGGTCGCGAACGACATCTGGGTCCAGATCGGCCGCTGCGCCTCGGCCAGCGCCCGGACGAGCCCGTAGTAGAACGCCGCGTTCGCCATTGTGTCCGCAACCGAAGGGCCAGCCGGGAGCACGCGGTTCTCCACGCGCAGGTGCGGCGTACCGTCGACGACGGCGTAGACAGGACGGTTCCACCGGTAGACCGTCCCGTTGTGCAGGCTCATCTCCTCCAGCGCAGGACAGACGCCGCCCTCGAAGGCCGCCAGCGGATCCTCGTCCTCGCAGATGGGCAGCAGCGCGGGAAAGTACCTGATGTTCTCCTCGAAAAGGTCGAACACTGAGGTGATCCAGCGCTCCCCGAACCACACCCTGGGCCGCACGCCCTGCTGCTTGAGCTCCTCCGGGCGGGTGTCGGTGGCCTGCTCGAACAGCGTGATCCTGGTTTCCTGCCAGAGCTGCCGGCCGAACAGGAACGGCGAGTTGGCGGCCAGCGCGACCTGGACGCCGCAGATCGCCTGCGCGGCGTTCCAGTAGCTCGCGAAGGTGTCCGGGCTGACCTGGAGGTGCAACTGCACGCTCGTGCAGGCTGCCTCAGGCGTGATGCTGTCCGCGTGGGTGAGCAGCTGTTCGGGCCCGTCGATCGCGATCCTGATGTCCTCGCCGCGCGCGGCGAAGATCTGCTCATTCATCACCCGGTACCGCGCGTTCGCCGACAGGTTGCCCTCGTGCACGTCCTCCTGCCGCAGCGTAGGCAGGATACCGATCATCACGAGGCGACTGCCGCTGCCGCGCGCCTTGGCGTCGGCCGCGTCCAGGTCGGCCCGCACCTCTTGCTCGAGCACGGCGAAGGCGTCGCCGTCGAGCCGCCGAGGCGGCACGTTGATCTCGACGTTGAACTGACCGAGTTCGGTCGCCCAGGCGGGGTTGGCGATCGCGTCGAGCACGGCGGCGTTCCGCATGGACGGCGCACCGTCCTCGTCGACGAGGTTCAGCTCGATCTCCTGCCCCACCAGCGAGGCGCTCTCGTCGAACACCTTCTCCCGCAGCATCCGGTCGAACACGTCAAGCGAGCGCCTGAGCTTGTCCCGGTACTTGCGCCTGTCCTCACCGCTGATCGTGATCGGCTGGATGTCACGGCCCATGCGGCCTCGCTCCGCTAGACATGGAAACCACGTGCCCCTCCCGGCACCTGCCTACACAGTCGCACGTCAGACAGGCCCGCGCCAGCATCGGCGGCGGCGGGCCGGGCGGCACGCGACCGGTCGCACTCCCGGCCAGGGCCGCCCGGTCAGCCGGATCACTGCGACATTGTCTTCCCGGCGCGCGGCGGGCAGTATGTGCGAGTGACGGCCGACTCCGCACCGGAATCCCCGGTTACCCGCGCCGGGTCGGCCCATGACGGCAGGCCCCCGGCCGATGGCACCGTCGTCTTCCGGCTTGCCGATCCCGGCCGCGACCTGGCCGGCGTGCGACTGCGGCCGGACGTGCGCTTTGCGAGCGACCTGCTGGACTTCAGCTGGAACGGCTGCGAGTGGGAACTGGTCGTCGGCCGCCCGCCGGTCACCAGGATGGAGTACCTGCTCGAGCTTCGCCACGCCAATGGCAGCACCGAAACAGCGACCGACCCTGGCAACCCATTGCGGGTAGGCGGTGCGTTCGGCATGAAAAGCGTTCGTGAATTTCCCTGCTACACGCCGCCGCGCTGGCTGACCGCCGATGCCGAGCCAGGCGTGAGCCGCGTGCTCGACCTGCCGGTCGCCGCGCTCGGCGCGGCGATCTCCGTCCTCACCTGGGCTCCGGCGGGCACCACTGACGACGAGCCGCTGCCGCTGCTCGTGGTGCACGACGGCCCGGAGTATGACCTGCTGGCCGACCTGACTCGGTACCTGGCGGCCGGCGTCGCCGGACAGTGGCTGCCGAGGCTGCGCGCGGCACTGCTCGGCCCTGGGCCGCGGAACCGCTGGTACTCGGCCAACGCCGGCTATGCGCGCGCGCTGCGGCAGGTGGTCATCCCGGCGCTGGCCGGGCCGCTGGCGACCACCGTCCGGATCGGCATGGGCACCAGCCTCGGCGGTCTCGCGATGCTGCACGCGCAGTGCCGCTACCCCGACGCGTTCGACGCGCTGTTCCTGCAGTCGGGCAGCTTCTTCACGCCGCGATTCGACGGCCACGAGCGGCGTTTCCCCTACTACCGGCGGATCGTCGCCTTCGTGGCCGGCGTGCACGCGGGCAGGCTCCCCGGCCGCCCGGTTCCGGTAACCCTCACCTGCGGTGCGATCGAGGAGAACGCCGAGAACAACCGGCTCATGACTCGGACGCTGCGGGCGCATGGCTTCGGCGCCGTACTGCACGAGGTACCGGACGGGCACAACTACACCGCCTGGCGGGACGCGTTCGACCCGCATCTGACCCGGCTGATCGGGCAGTTGCGGCCGTGAACCGGGTCGAGACGCAGCTATGGTCGGACGCCATCGGCGGTGCCGGCACCGTGATCCGGTACGGCCACTGGGGCCGTGCGGTCCTGGTGTTCCCCTCCGAGCAGGGCAGGGCCTCCGACTTCGAGAACAACGGCATGGTCGATGCGGTGTCTGGCCTGCTCGAGGCCGGGCGGGTCAAGCTCTACTGCGTCGACAGCTACGACGCGGAATCCTGGTCAGACTCGGCCATCGGTGTCGAGGAACGGGCGCGCAGGCACGGCCGGTACGAGTCGTGGATTCTCGGCGACGTCATGCCGTGGATCCGCCAGGATTGCGGCGGCGAGGCAGCCGACCTGATTACGCTCGGCTGCAGCCTGGGCGCGTTC
The DNA here is from genome assembly GCA_963720595.1 of uncultured Actinomycetota bacterium. Taxonomy (GTDB): domain Bacteria; phylum Actinomycetota; class Actinomycetes; order Streptosporangiales; family Streptosporangiaceae; genus Chersky-822. The sequence continues at coordinate 970,022 of CAVRFY010000005.1, forward strand.
CATGCGGCAAATTTCGCGCTCAAGCGGGCCGACATCTTCCCGCTGGCGATGTGTTTCTCGGGCACCTACGACCCGGCCGCCTGGAACGGATGGGGCGAGCGAGGCGATCAGGCGTACTTCAATAACCCGCTGGACTATGTCGGTCAACTGCAGGGCGATCATCTGGACTGGCTGCGCGAGCGGATCAGCCTGCTGCTGGTCTGCGGCCAGGGCCAGTGGGAGGACACCACCGGCGCCTTGGAGAGCACCAGGCGGTTCGCCGCCGTGCTCGCCGACAAGCACCTCAGGCACGAGCTTGACCTGTGGGGCTACGACGTGCCGCACGACTGGCCATCCTGGCGCGCCCAGATGGCACATCACCTGCCGAGATTCTGCTGAGGACGGGAGCCCCCATTGACCGCCACGACGCACCTCATCGGGATGCTGCTCGGCACCGAGGAAGACTGGCCGACGGCATTCGAGGAGATCCTGCGCCGCCTCGGGCCGGTCAGAGGGCCCGGCGGCTCGCAGCACTCCTTCGAGTGCGAGCGGATCACCATCGAGCCGTTCAGCCTGCGCGACCGCCCCCGCTACGACCTGGCCGTGGACCGGCTCGCCTACTGGTACTACCACCCGAGGGAATGGCTGAAGAAGGTCGCGCTGATGGACAGCGTGTACCTGCTGAACAGCCCGTTCACGTTCCAGTCGATGGAGAAGCACGCGGCGTACTGCGCGATGATGCGGCTCGGACTCAAGGTGCCGGAGACGGTGCTCGTGCCGTTCAAGCATCCGCTCGACAACGCGCGCTACGCCTACACGGCCGCCAGGTACAACCGGGCCTTCGACCTCGACGCGATCGCGGAGCGGATCGGCTACCCGCTGTTCATGAAGCCGTACGACGGCGGCGCCTGGCGCGGGGTGTCGCGGATAGGCAATGCCGCCGAATTGCACGCCGCCTACGACCAGAGCGGCGAGATGCTCATGCACCTGCAGAAGGCGATCGAAGACTACGACGTCTTCGCTCGCTCGCTGTCCATCGGCGCCGAGACGATGGTCATGCGGTTCCGGCCTGACGAGCCGATGCACCTGCGGTACGCGGTCGACCACAGCTTCCTGACTCCCGCCGCCGGTGCCGAGGTGCTGACGATCGGGCGGCTGGTCAACGCGTTCTTCCGGTGGGAGTTCAACTCTTGCGAGACCCTCGTCAAGGACGGCGAGGTCTATCCGATCGACTACGCGAATGCGTGCCCGGACGTTGCCCTGACCAGCCTGCATTACTACTTTCCCTGGGCGATGAAGGCGCTGGTAAAATGGTGCGTCTTCGCGCTGGTCACCGGGCGCAAGCCGAGGCTCGACCTGGAGACCGACCGGTTCTTCGCGATCGGCGACGACCCTGAGATGTCCTATCCGGAGAAGCTTCAGGCGTACGCCACGCTCGCCGATGCCTACTTCGAATCCGAGCGGTACGTCGAGTTCTGCTCATCGAGCCTGGCGCGGGTTGATGAGGTCGTGCTCGACTGGGTCGCCGGGCCGGACTTCGACCGGCTGCTGGTCGATACGGTCAGGCTGGTCTACCCCGGGAGCGAGCATGACCAGTTCATCGCGCACCTGCGCGGGCTGACCGGACTGTGGGCTGCAGACGAAACCGCCAGGCTTCAGGGCGGTCACGCGAGCGGGGGCTGAACGACGTTCTCGAGCGGGCGTCCGGCCAGGTGACGTTCTGCCTGCTGCGCCACGAACTCGGGCGCGCGCCTGGCGAACTCGGCCGTGTTGCCGCCGATGTGCGGCGTGATCAGCACGTTCGGCAGCGTCCATTCCGGCCGTCCGGCGGGTAGCGGCTCAGGATCGGTCACGTCCAGCGCGGCACGCAGCCGCCCGGCCTGAAGCTCGCTGGTCAGGGCTGCCGCGTCGACGACCGGGCCGCGCGCCACGTTGACCACGAGCGCTCCGTCGGGCAAGGCGGCCAGAACCTCACGGCCGATGAGGCCGCGAGTAGCTTCATGCAGTGCGATGCAAACCACGACGACATCTGAGCGGGCGGCGAGCGCCGGCAGCGCCTGCAGGCCAGACACCCCCTCTCTCGGGGTCCTCGAGACCCGGCTCACCGTGGCGCCGAACGGCACGACCCTGGCCTCGATCGCCGCGCCGATCGCGCCATAGCCGACCAGCAGCAGGCGCTTGCCGGCCAGCGACTCGGTCCTGACGTGCGACCAGGCCTCCCGTGCCTGCTGCCCGGCGAACCACGGGATCTGCCGCAGGCTGGCCAGGATCAGAGTCAGTGCGAGGTCGGCGGTTCCCTCCTCGTGACCGAGGCCGTAGCCGTTGCACAGCGTCGCCCGCGGCGGTACCGCGCCGAGTACCTCGTCTACCCCGTTGCTCAGGGACTGCACGACTTCCAGCCGGCCTAGCTCGGCGATCAACGCGATGCTCGCGGCATCGCCCATGTACGGAAGGCAGTAGAACGTCACCTCGTCGAGCTGGCCACGGCCGGCCTGCCCGTACCTGACCACGGCGGCCTCGGGCAGCCGCCGCTCGACGTGGTCAGCGATCCCGTCTGCCTCGGGCAGCAGAAGCGACATCTCATCCATCCCATCGCCGTGTCCGGTCGTCAGGCTGAGCGTATCGGCCGGTTGCCCGCCGATCGTGGCGCGCGGACCGAGTTGCCGATCGCCGAATGACTTGCGGCATCGGGGGTAATGAGCGGCCATCCGACGTGCGATGGGCTGGTGGCCGGGGTGACGGTCTGTGCGGGCGCGCGAATCACCGAACTGGCGGTGAACGATGACGGCTAGGCTGCCGCGCCGCCGGCCGGATGGGGCCATCGAGACCGGCGATGGGGTGCAGCCGCTACTCGACCAGGAGGTAGATGGCGGCTCGCTCTATCAGCTCCGGGCGTCGGCGGGAGCCAGCGCGTCCGAGGTCGGCCTGTCCAGGCAACGTGCGGACGACCTGGTCATCGCCGTGCACGAACTAGCCGCTAACGTCGTCCGCCACGGCAGCGGGCGCGGCCGGCTGCGCATCTGGAAGCATCACCAGGTGCTGCACTGCCAGGTCACCGATGAGGGCGCGGCGCCGGACCCGACCCCTCCGCCGTGGAAGATCCTGCCGGGCCACGGCCTGTGGCTGGTGCGGCAGCTCGCCGACCGGACCAGCCTGCATCCCGGCCCGAACGGCACCGCGGTCACGATCAGCTTCAGGCTCGGTCCGGCCGACGGGCTGCCGTTCACCGTCAGCCGGCTTCCCCGCGGCCGCTGCACGGTCCTGGCGGTGGCCGGGGAGCTTGACCTGAACTCGGCCGGGAAGTTCACCAAGGCCGTCAGCGCCGAGTTGGCCAAGACCTCCGACCCATGCGTGATCATCGACCTGGCCGGCCTGGTGTTCTGGGATGTCTTCGGCATCGCCGCACTGCTCAGGGCTCAGGCTCACGCTGACGCCATGCGATCGGCGCGGCTGGTACTTGCGGACGTGCCTGAGCCGATGCGGCAGCAACTGCGGGAGACCGGGCCCGGCGGCCGGTTCACGATCGCCGACTCCGCCGACGAGGCTTACAGCGGCGTCAGCCGCCCGCCGTAAACCGCCCAGTTTTGGCTCCGATCGCGGCCAGCACGGCGTCGACCGCCGAGTTCACCGCATCGCGATGCGCGCGGCTGTACGCGCCCTGGCCCGATTGCCAGCTAGCCCATACCTGGTCGCGCAGTTCCTTGGGCACCGTGTACCAGTGCAGGCGGCACATCAGGCGCGACGGGTCGATCTGATCGCTGCAGCCAGCGATCGGACAGCGGCGGACCCCGGAATATAACGTCGTCAGCCGGCCTCGCGGACCCCGGCCACGCCCGCCCGTAACCGCCCTTCCGGCAAGCTGACCGGTCATCGTCGACCTCCTTGGCAATGCGCCTCTGACAGATAACGCTACGGCCCGCGCCGAGTCATCCCGCAGCTACCCCAGATTCTGGGGCCATTCCCGCGCGGCGTCAGCCGCGATCCAATGCGGGCCTGAACCTGCTGATCACGTCCGCGCCGAATCGCGCCATCTCCTCGCGCTGCGGCGAGAACTGCAGCAACAGCAGCCCGACGCCGGCCGAGGCATACGCGCTGATCCGGTCGGCGATCTGGTCCGGCGTGCCGATCAGCCCGCTGCGCAGGCCGCGATTCGACACGCTGTATTCCTCGAGCGAGACCCTGGACTCCAGCTGCGAGCCCTCGATGAAGTCCTGGTAGGAGGCGTATGCCTCGGGCGAGGACCGGACGTTGAGTATCCGGTCGAGTTCCGCCTCGACCTCCGCTTCGGTGTCACGGCAGATGACGTAGCCGGAGACGCCGAACTCGAGCGGCGGCCTGCCCGTCTCGGCACGCAGCCTGGACAGGTCCGCTACCTTCGCCGCGATGACCTCGGGGGCGTCGCCGTGCATCACGTACGCGTCGGCCTGCGCCGCGATGACCAGCTTGGCTTTCGGCGACTCGCCGCCCATGTAGACGACCGGAGGACGGCTCGGCTTCGGCTCGAGCACGGTGCCCGCGAGCTGGTACAGCGGCCCCGAATGCGTCACGGTCTCCTCGCGCAGCAGCCGGGAGGTGACCTCCAACCACTCCTGGGTCCTGGCGTACCTGGCGTCGTGCACGTCGAACGGCGCGCCGTACTGAGTCGCCTCGTCCTTCCACCAGGACGACACCACGTTGAGCGAGACCCTTCCCGGTGCGATCACGTCCAGCGTGGACAGCGCCTTCGCGGATAGCGCCGGGGAGTGGTAGTTGGGCCGGACGGCGAGCATCAGCTCCAGCCGGCTCGTGACCGCCGCCACCGCGGGCGCCAGGGTCCAGCAGTCCAGCGACGGCGCCCGGTGCCCCTTGATGTCGTTCAGGTTGAGCTCGGCGATCAGCGTCAGGTCGAAGCCGTGCTGCTCGCTCTCGATCGCCAGGTCCCTGATGTACGGCCACGCGATGCTCATGCCCTCATCACCGACATTGCGAAGCCAGCCGCCGAAGACCGGCATCCAGTAGCCGAACCGCATCCGTTACGCCGCCTTTCCTGTCTCTTCCTTGAGCAGCCGCCCTAGGTAGGAAGCCACCGCGCGCTGCGCCGACCTGGGCGCCTGCGCCTCGATCCCTGCGTTGTAGTTCGTTGTCGTGTTGATGTCGTAGGTGACGAGGCGGCCGTCGCGGGTCTCGATGAACTCGAATCCCGCGATCTCGATTCCCTGCTGCTTGGCGAACTCGACGTAGCGGCCGGTGATCGGATGATCAAAATTCTCGCGAAGCGAGAACAAGATCGGCGCGGGCCCGTCGCCTCCCGGCACCTCGCAGGCATCGGCCGGGCAGAGCTGGAAGCCGCCGACGGCCGTGTCGGCGCAGATCGCGTAGATGAACTCGCCGCCCACGACCTCTGCCCTGGTGATCCGCGGCTGGTCGGCGCGAAGGTACTCCTGCAGCAGCGTGATGCCGTCCACCGGCGCTTCGTAGTCCGTTGAGCCGAGATAGGCGTCGAAATCCTCGTGGGTCGCGAACAGCCTGACGCCCAGGCCCTTGCCGCCCTGGTTGTGCTTGGCGATGAATGGCGCGGGCAGTTTCCTCGCCGCCGCGGCAAGCTCGACGGTGCCGGCGACCGCGATCGTCCGCGGTACGTCGAACCCGGCGGCCCGCAGCGCGACAAGCTGGTCGACCTTGCTCATCTCCAGTTCGAGCACCGGCCGGCCGTTGACCACCCGGCGGCTGTGCGCCTCCAGCCAACTCAGTACCCCGCGGGTCTGGTCCTTGGCGTGCGGGTGGCCCCGCGTATGCGATGACGCGCTCATCCGGGACCAGAACACCCCGGCGGGCGGCGGCTCGCCGAGGTCCAGCATGGCGTCGCCGAGCAGCCACTGCTCGTAGGGGACGCCCTCGGCATCGAGCGCCGCGCCTACCGGCGCGAACCACTCGGGATTCTCGTGCAGCACATGGACCTTCACACCCGCCTGGCCTCCCGGAGTTGCGCCACGAGTGTCAGCGTATGTCAGCTAGCGCCGGAGTCCGAGCACGAGCGTTACAGTCGGTGCTGGCGAGGGCGCAGGCGCACCCGCAGGGACCTGACTGGAGGAAGACGTGGATCTTGGGCTGGCGGGCAAGGTCGCCGTGGTTGCCGCGTCGAGCAAGGGCCTGGGCAGGGCCAGCGCGCTCGCGCTCGCCCGCGAGGGCGCGCGGGTCACGATCTGCGCCAGGACGGCCACGGCCCTCGAACAGGCCGGCGAGGAGATCAGGCGCGAGACGGGCGGCGAGGTGCTCTGTGTCCCCGCGGACCTCACCACCGCGGCGGGCATCGCGAGCGTGGTCGCGGCGACCGTGGACCGGTTCGGCGGCATCGATATCCTCGTCAACAACTCCGGCGGGCCCGCGCTGGGCAGCTTCGCCGACTTCTCCGACGACGACTGGCGGCAGGCGTTCGAGGTCGTCACGCTGAACTTCGTGCGGTTCATTCGCGAGGTGACGCCGTACATGCGCCGTAGGCGATGGGGCCGGGTGATCGGGATCCAGTCAAGCTCGGTCAAGCAGCCGGTCGTGGGGATCGACCTGTCGAACGGGATCAGGCCCGGCATCGCCGGGCTCATGAAGGCGATCATGCCCGACCTGGCCAAGGACGGCATCACGATCAACCTCGTGCTCCCCGGCGCGTTCCTGACCTCCCGGATCAGCAAGGAGCTTGACGCGCCGGACGGCCGGATCGACCCGGCGGTGCAGGAGCGCTTCGCGCCGCTCGCCGCGACCATCCCGCTCGGCCGCCTCGGCCAGCCGATCGAACTCGGCAACCTGGTCGCGTTCCTTGCCTCGGAACAGGCCTCCTATATCACCGGCGCCGCGTATCAGGTCGACGGCGGAAGCATCAGGTCCAACCTGTAGTCCGGCCGCGCACCACCCGCCGCCAGCCCGCACCACCGCCGCCCCCGGCCCGCACCCGCCGCCCCAGCCGGGGTTGCGCACCGCTAGCCAACGACAGCGGCGGAACCCTGATGCTGCCCCCACGACATCAGGGTTCCGCTGTTGCCGCTCGGCTCTCGGCGCTCCCCGGCATTGCGCTCACCACTCCGGTCAGCCGCGTTGCTGTCGCTCCAAGAGCAGCTTGACGCCCCCGTTGCGGCCGCGCCGGCTTGCCGTGGGACAACGTGGGCGCGTTGGTGTCGTTCTATGAGCAGCTTTGCGCCCACGTCGTGTTCCGATCTGGTCGGTGAGCCGGGTCAGGCAGAGCGGTGGCCTTTGCGGCTGGCGGGGCGGGGCTTGCGGCTGGCGGCTGGCGGCACCCGCGCTATTTTGCGCAGGCCCTTGAGCGCCGCGAATTGATGCCGGGGCGGCCAGCCCGAAACTCAGCCGTTTTCGCTCCCCGGATTCCGTCCTCCAATGAGAGGTTTTTGCAGCAGTATCATGATTTCCACATAATTGCTCCCGCTCGACTTTTCCGACCTGACGGCTATCGTGTGTTGATAGCAATGACTTCCTGCTAAGAGGAGTGTGATCGCTTCTTATTCTAGCTATTCATTACTAAGGGGGGAATATGAGGATAACGGGAGCGCGCTACCTCATGGCAGCGGCAGTGGCGGCCCTCGCGGTCGGCGCCATGCCGATGGTAGGTGCCCAGGCTGCGCAGTTGTCGCTGTGCGGAAATCCTGGCCCGGCGCCGGTAAATATCAGCCACGTCATCGTCGTGATGCTGGAGAACGCCAGCTATCGCCAGGTCGTGGGCAGCCCTAACGCACCCTACGAAACTAGCCTCGCTGGCCAGTGCGGTGTCGCCTCTGCGGATTTTGCTGCGACGCATAGCTCGGCCGCCAACTACCTCGCGATGTCGGCCGGTGAGTTTCCCGCATCGAGTCCGCCGGGATGCGGTTCGGTCTCGCATTGCGCGGATTCCTCGGACAATCTCTATCACCAGCTGACCGTGGCCGGTCGCACTTGGACGGCATTCATGGAAGCAATGCCGACCGCGTGTGATCCGTCGAGCGGCGGCGCATACAAGATCGGGCATAATCCGGTTCTCTTTTACCAAGACGTGCCCGCGGCCACCTGCCAGGCAGCCGACATCGGGGTGAGCGACCTGACCGCGCAGTACGGCGCCTTTTTTGACGACCTGCAGGGCCAGTCGCTGCCCGCACTCAGTTGGGTTACCCCGGACCTGACTAACGATGGCGAGGGTCCGTGGAGCGCCGCGCAAAATGAGCAGGCCGCCGACGCGTGGCTGCAGGCCTTCATGGCCAACATCCAGCAGTCGCCGAGCTACCTGGCAGGCAACACGCTCGTGCTCGTGACCTATGACGAAGGCACCGGGTCAGACCGGGTGAATGGCGAGGACTGCACCAACAAGAGCCTTGACCTGCCCGTGACCGGCGGTGTCAGCGCGCACCAGGACTCCTGCCACGTTGCGCTATTCGTGGTCTACCCGTACACCGCGGCTGGGACCGTCGACCCGACGTTCTTCGATCACTACTCCGTGACCAAGACCGTGGAGGACCTCTTCAGCCTGCCCTATCTGGCGCATGCCGGCGATGCCCAGACGACCAGCCTGGTCGGCCATTTCGGCATCACTTCAGGGCCGACGGCCACCCCGCCGACGGTCAGCATCGCGCAGCCGGGTAACAACAGCACTGTTTCCGGAACGCTGACCCTCAGCGGGACCGCCAACGCGACTGGCGGAGCCGGTATCGCGCAGGTGCAGGTCAGCGTCGACAACGGAGCACCGATAGCGGCCACCGGCACGGCGAGTTGGACCGCCAGCATCGACACGACCGCCCTGGCAGACGGCGTGCACACGATCACGGCCCAGGCCACTGACACCGGCGGCCTGACCGGCCAGGCCAGCGTGACCGTGACCGTCAGCAACACGGTCACCACGACGTCCTGCCCTGCCCCGCCGCCCGGCGCGACCGAGTTGTCGGGCAACCTCAGCTTGGAGAGCAGCCAGACCGGCTGGACCGGGGTCTACAGCACTGCCTCCGTCAACACTCGCGTCCAGCCGGCCGGCGGCAGCTACGACGGTTCCTGGGCGCTGCAGGTCGCGCTCAAGTCAGGCAGCACGGGCACGGCAGGAGTGAACAATGCCAATCCCATCTGGGTGCCGGGACCGCCGGGCGCGGCGACCACGGCCGGCCAGGTGTTCACCGGCAGCGCCGTCGTCCAGGCTAGTACGCCAGGCGAGACGATCAGCCTGCTGGTCAGGGAGACGACGCCGACGGGAACGGGCGTGAGCTATCACACAACGACCATGACCCTCGGCGACACCGGCTGGCATCAGATCACCTCCGCCTATACCGCCAAGGGCTCAGGCGACCTGATCCGCTACTCGCTTTACGCCTCCAACCTGGCCAACTCGAGCCAGAACTTCCAGGCGGACTGCCTGAGCCTGCATACCCCGTAGACCCAGCCACGCCGACCGGCCCGGCACCGCTGAGGGCAGCCTGACCTCAGCAGTGCCGGCTCGGCGGCACGTCCAGGGTCGGGTTGCGCCCGAAGAAGCCGGTGGGCTTCAGCGTGAACCCGCAGCTGGCGACCGGCATCACCGGCCACTCCTCGGGCCGGGGGAAGTGCGTCGGGCCGAAGGTGTGCCACAGCACGATGTCGGCCCCGTCGATGTCCGCGTCACCGGCGATGAAGGCCGGCAGCCCGGCTCCGCCGGGGTGCTGGTTCACGAAGTCGCCCGCGGGATATCGGTGCGCGGGGTCGTACCTGGTCACCCACAGGTGATTGGCGGCGAACCCGGCCCTGCCGGCCAGCGACGAGGACGGGTCGGCGAGCAGCACGGGAGCGGCCTGCGGATACAGCGTGTAACCGGTCGGCCGGCCGAACCTGTTCAGCCGCTCAGTGCTGACCACCCGCCAGGTCCGCCCGCGCGACGCGTCGGCACGGCGCACGCCGCCTGACTCGGTCCTGAGCCGGGAGACCGTCTGGAGTATTGCGTTGCCGTAGGGATTGTCAGGTCCTACCGGGCAGCCGCTGACGTCGATCTCGTCCACCGCGTTGACCAGGCCGTCGACGGTCATGTCCAGCCGGGCGCTGAACAGGTGCTGGTGCACGGGCGCGCCGAGCCCGGGCGCGATCTCCGCCGAGTACGGGTAGTCGCCGCCCGGGTAAGCCGCCGTGAACAGCGCCCCGGTCATCTTGATCTCGCACTCGATCGCGCCGTCCAGGTAGAAGTACCAGTAGAAGCCGTAGTCGTAGTTGCCGACCGTGGTGAAGAACGACACGACCAGGCGGCGCTGGCGGCGCGACTGGGCCGAGCCGTTGAAGATGTCGGTGTGCTTCCACAGGATCCCGTGGTCCTCCTCGTGGATGCAGATCGCGTTGCGGATCACCTGCGGCTCGCCGAAGTCGTCGGTGACGGTGGCGTCCAGGTAGGCGATCTCGCCCAGGCAGTCACAGCCCAGCTCGAGCGAGTTCGCCCACTTCCCGACCAGGTACTCACCCGAGTCGAAGTACGCCTGCCAGTAGCGGAACGCGGGATCGCCGTATGGCACCACCATCTCGGGCACCGACGCGCGGTAGATCACCGGCCGCTGCCGGCCGTCGTCGGCGATGCTGATCTGGTGCAGCGTCAGCCCCTCGCGGGCGTCGAACCCGATGCGCATCGACCAGTTCTGCCAGGTCAGCCTGTTGCCGTCGAGCTGGAAACTCGGCCCGTCCGGCTGCGTGATCTCGATCGGGCGCAGGTCAGTCCGCAACGCCCCGCGCACCGCCGGGTCGTCGTAATCGCCGGACTCCGCCGGGACCGGCAGCTCGAACTCGTCGACCAGCCGGAACACTCGCCGCTCGATCAGGTCCACATAGGCCGAGACGCCGTCCACCGGATGCGACCACGCGTAGTCGTGCGGATTGGCCTGAACGAACGCGAGCACGCGGACCATCCGCCTGCCCTCCTCGTCAGCGGCGCCGAACGATCCGGCGGTGAGCGGGCAGGCCCGGATCTTGGTGACGTCCGTCAGTCCCCGCCTGGCCATGGCCGCGCGCCACTGCGGGTCGGCGCGGACGACTTCCTCGCACACCGCGAAGTCCTCGTTGACGATCGGCAGGTGCCCGTCGACCCTCGGGTCGAGCACGCGCCGGCTGACCACCTCGCCGCGGCTCAGCGAGACCACGACATCCGCCGACTCCCCCGAGCGCGTGTCGAGCAGGAATGCCCGCAGCCGACGGTCCGGCGGCGGCGCGCCTGATGACTGGCCAGCGGCCAGCACCTGGTCCTTCGGCGGCTCCTCCAGCCCGTAATATGCGAACCTGACCGACTCGGGCAGCAGCCCGGCGGCCGCCAAGATCCGCCTCCCCGCTAGGTATTCGGGCCCGCTCGCCGGGTCCAGCGGATTGCCGGGTCCAGTCCCGGCGGCGTCCGCCCGCACGGTCGCGGTGTCGGTCATGGCGGATCTCCTTTTTTTGCCCCAACGAAGGGCGCCCGCCGACCCCAAGAAGCGGGCGAGCGCCGGCTCCGCCTACTCGTCGGCGACGATCGACCCGACCCGGTCGCCGAGTGCCGGATCGCGCCGGTTCAGCCAGAAGCCGTAGACCGCGGCGATGATCACGATAGCCAGCGCGGCGTACGGGAACCAGTCGTACGGCGCGGCCTGGCCAGGCTTGCACAGGTAGTACACGGGGACGCCAATCGCGATCATGCCGAGCACGGGCAGCACCGCGTGTTTGACCACGTTGAACTCCGACGGCCGGTACTTGCGGTAGTAGAACGGCAGCGCCAGGTTCGCCAGGAAGTAGACCACGAGCAGGAGGATCGTGCCCATCGTCGAGGACTCGAAGAAGAAGTTCAGCGGATCCATGCTGTTGCTGTGGCCGCCGATAAGATGGCCGACCGCCCAGACGATGATGATGAGACTGGCGATCCCCACGAAGACGTAGATGGCGTTCATCGGGGTCCGCCGGCTGGCGTGGATCCGGCCGATCCAGCCGGGCAGCAGCCCTTCCCGGCCGGCGTTGAAGATCAGCCTGGCCTGAGAGTTGATCGCGGAGATCAGCACGCCGATCGTGGAGGTGAACCCGGCCACATAGGCGAGGAACCCGAGGAACGCCGTGACGTCGTGCGCGACCGGAATGAACGGGATCGCCTGTGCGGTCAGTTTGTTCGCGCTATAGCCGTACCCGGTGACCGTGGCGAACGCGAACAGCACGTAGCCGGACACCATCAAGATGATCGACATGTAGACCGCGCGGGGAACATTCCGCCGCGGGTTGCCGGTCTCCTCGGCCAGCGCCGCGGAGTTCTCCCAGCCGATGAACAGGTAGACGGCGAGCGGGAAGCCAGCCGCCAGGCCGGAGAAACCGCCAGTAATGTGGCTCGGCTCGAACGGCACCAGGCTGAGGTTGCCGCCGTTCTTGATCAGGATCACCACCGAGACGATGACCAGGATGATCATCTCGAACGCGAAGAACAGGCCAGCCAGCTTGGTCGAGACGCCCACGCCCCGGACCGTCATGACGGTGGCCGCGGCGGTCAGCACGACCGACAGGATGATCCACGGGATGTTCCAGCCGAAGTAGTACTTCAGCACGTCGGACAGGTACCCGCCGGAGATCGCGAACACCGAGGAGATCGCGATGATGTACCCGGCTCCGCACAGCAGGGCCGTCGTCACCGCGCTGCTGCCGCCGAATGTCTTGCCGACGAACGCGATGAACCCGCCGGTGGACGGCTGTGCCCGGGAGAACTGGGCCAGCGTGTTGCCCAGGAACGCGATCGCGATCCCGGCAACGATGATCGTCAACGGTGCCGCCACGCCCGCCGTCAGCACGAGGAAGCCGAAGCCGAAGAAGAAACTGTAGGCAGGGCCGATATTGGCCATCGTCGAGGCCGAGATATCGATCAGGCCGAGGGCGCCGCGGTGCAGCCGTTCCGCACTCTCAGGCGCCTTGGTCTCACTGAATGGCACGGACGCCGCTTCGCTCATCTCTGCTCCCTCATGTCAGCCGCACTCGCGGGTACCGCTGCCTGAATTGTCCGGCGCCTTCGTGCCTAAGGGAAGAGACTGCGCCGTCCCAAACTGGCCACGCTGGCGCAGCGGTCTTGGCGGCCGCCGGGCTGGGGTGGCCGGACCCGGCTGGGGTGGCCGGACCCGGCTGGCGTGGCGGCGCCGCGCCCTGCGCGCCCTTGGTTTGGCAAGCGCTTTCCCATTACGCGCAAAGTACCGGACGCCGCAGGCGGGCGCAAGAGGCGGGTCAGCGCCTCGGTGGCGGCTTGACCGTGCTCTCCCTGACCATGACCTCGCCGGGGACCGGCAGCACCCGCGGCCGCTCAGGGCTCGCGTCGGCGAGCACGAGGCTGGCCGCCATCTCCCCCATCGCCGCCAGCGGCAGCCGCACGGTCGTCAGCGGCGGGTACACGTCCCGCAACGTCGAGATGTCGTCGAACCCCGCCAGCCCGATATCGCCGGGCACCGACAGCCCGTCGGCCCGCAGCCTGGCCAGCGCGCCGACGGCCATCACGTCGTTGACGGCGAACACGCAGTCGGGCCGCGGCTCTGCCATCGCGAGGACCGCGCTCATCGCCTCGTACCCGCCGTCGCGGGTGAACGCGCCGTGGATGATGTACCGCGGATCAACGCCGATCGAGCAGGCGCGCAGCCCCTCGATGAAGCCGGCCAGCCGGTCCCGTGCGGTCAGCACAACCCGCGGGCCCGCCAGCACCGCGAACCGGCGATGGCCCTGAACCACCAGTGACCGGCCGAGCGCCTCCGCGCCGGCGGCGTTCTCGGGCAGGATCGTGTCGATGCCCAGCAGGTCCTGCCCTATGCACGCGGCACGACCGCCTGAGCTGGTAAAAGCTTCGATCTCTGCGCGCAGGCCCGCGACCATGGCCGCGTCGTCTGACCTGCTGCCGATAAGGATCACCGCGCGCGCACGCTGCGACCGCATCAGTGCCACGTACTCGCGCTCCCCAGCCTCGCCTGCCGCCGTGCTGGACAGGCAGACCAGCAGCCTCCTGGGGTAGGCGACCTCGATCAGCCCGGCCGCGATCGAGGAGAAGTAGGGATCCGCGATGTCGTGGACCACCACGCCGACCATGTTGTTCTGGCCGGTTGCCACCGCCCGGGCTTGGAGGTTGGCGGTATAACCGAGTTCGGCGACCGCCTGGTTGACCCGGCGGGCCAGCTGCCCGCCGACGCGCCTCGGCCCGTCGCTGACCACGCGCGACGCAGTCGTCAGCGAGACGCCGGCCAGGTCAGCCACGTCCTGCAGGGTCACCCGGGATCCCGCGACGTCTCTTGGCCGCTCGGCGTCGGCCGACCCAGTGCGCGCCCCGGCCCCGCGGACGGCCTGACCGACCTGACCGGGCCGCCCGGCCGCTCGTTTCCCGCGGTCCTGGCGCCCGGCGGCTGGCCGGACCGCCGGATCCCGGCCCGCGACGCTGGCATCGTGCATGTGTGTCCCTCGGGCGCTTGACCTTGACCCGCTTTCGCGAGCCAGCCTAGTCTTTGGAAAGTGCTTTCCGAAATCGGGCAGGCAGACACCAAAGAAGCGCTGAGGGGCGATCCATGACGCGCAAGGTCATCACCATCGCCCTGAACGGTGTCACCGGCCGGATGGGCTACCGGCAGCATCTGGTGCGCTCCCTGCTCAGCATCCGGGAGCAGGGTGGCGTGCTGCTCGGCGACGGCACCACCGTCTTCCCCGAGCCGATCCTCGTCGGCCGGAGCGAGGACAAGTTGCGGGACATCGCCGAGCGGCACGGCCTGGAGCGCTGGTCGGCGAGCCTGGACGAGGTGCTGGGCGACCCGGCCGTGGACGTCTACTTCGACGCCCAGGTCACCAGCGCGCGGGAGGCGAGCCTGGCCAGTGCCATCGCGGCCGGCAAGCACGTCTACACGGAAAAGCCGGCGGCAGGCTCGCTGGACGGCGCGATCCGGCTCGCGCGCGCCGCCGGCCAGGCGGGGATTACGCACGGAGTCGTGCAGGACAAGCTGTTCCTGCCCGGCATGATCAAGCTGCGCAGGCTGATCAGCTCCGGCTTCTTCGGCCGGGTGCTGTCGGCCAGGCTGGAGTTCGGCTACTGGGTGTTCGACGGCGACGACTTCCCCGCCCAGCGACCGTCGTGGAATTACCGCTCGCAGGACGGCGGCGGGATCGTTCTCGACATGTTCCCGCACTGGCAGTACCTGCTCGAGGAGCTCTTCGGCCCGATTGCCGCGGTCTACGCCCGGCAGGCCACCCACGTGCCGCGGCGGCGAGACGAGTCGGGGGCACCGTACGACGTCACCGCGGACGACGCTGCCTACGCGGTGCTGGAATTCGCATCTGGCGCGTTCGCGTCGGTGAACTCCTCGTGGGCCGTCAGGGTCAAGCGCAGGGAACTCGTCGAACTGCAGGTCGACGGCACCGACGGGAGCGCGGTCGCGGGGCTGCGCCACTGCGCGGTCCAGCACCGGGTCGCCACGCCCATGCCGGTATGGAACCCTGACCTGCCCGACCCGATCGACTACCCCGCGCAATGGACTGACGTTCCTGACAACCAAGTCTTCGACAACGGCTTCAAGATCCAGTGGGAACTGTTCCTGGCGGCCGCTGCGGAAGGCAGGCCATTCCCCTGGGACCTGGCCGCGGGCGCGCGGGGCGTCCAGCTGGCAGAGCTGGCGCTGCAGTCATCCGCCCAGGGCCGCCGGGTCCCCGTCCCGCCGCTGGCGATCTGAGATGACCGCGCGGATCGCATTGCCTGGCCGGACGGCCGTGCTCGAGGTGCCCGACCCCGGCTGGCAGCGTTCCTATCCCCCGCCGACCCGGCGCAGCGTGTACGCAGCCGCGCACGTCGCTGCCTTCCCCGACGGATCCATCGACTGGGATTCGGTCATGGCCTTCCGTGAGCACCTTTGGCGGCACGGGTTCGGCGTCGCGGAGGCCATGGACACCGCGCAACGCGGCACGGGACTCTCCTTCGACCAGGCCAGCGAGCTGATCAGCCGGTCTTCGGCCCGGGCAGCCGAACTCGGCGCCGCGCTCGTGAGCGGGGCGGGCACCGACCAGCTGCCAGCCGGCGCCCACCCGCTGTCCGTGATCATCCGGGCTTACGAGGAGCAACTGGCGCTCGTGCAGGATCGCGGCTCAGCGGCCATCGTGATGGCCAGCCGGGCGCTCGCCGCGAGCGCGCGGTCGGCCGATGACTATCTGGAGGTCTACGAGCAACTGCTGAAGTCCGCCGACCGGCCCGTGCTGCTGCATTGGCTTGGTGCGGTGTTCGACCCGTCGCTACGCGGCTACTGGGGTAGCGAGAGGCTCGACGCGGCCGCAGACACTGTCGTCGAGCTGATCGGGCGGGCCGATGGCCGGGTCGCGGGCGTCAAGCTCTCCGTGCTTGACGCCAGCGCCGAGCGGGCGCTTCGGCGGCGCCTGCCAGCCGGTGTCCGCCTGTACACCGGCGACGACTTCCACTACGCCGAGCTGATCAGGGGCGACGCCGACGGGCACAGCGACGCCCTGCTCGGCGCATTCGCCGCCATCACCGCGCCCGCCGCCGCCGCACTCCACGCACTCGACGCCGGCGACCTGCCCGGTTTCGACCGCGCCATGGGCCCGACCGTGCCATTGAGCCGGCTGATCTTCACCGCGCCGACGCAGGACTACAAGGTCGGGGTGGCATTCCTGGCCTGGCTCAACGGCCTGCAGCCGCATTTCGCGATGCTCGGCGGCCTGCAGAACCGCAGGACGCCGGCGCACCTGGCCGGGATATTCGAGCTCGCCGCCCACGCGAGAGCACTGGCGGATCCTGAGCTCGCGGTGACACGGATGAGCGAGTACCTCGCCGGGACGGCTGCTGCATGATCGACCTGAGCCGGCTCTCCCTCAATCAGGCGACGGTGCGCAACCTCACCACGACAGATGTCGTGCGGCTGTGCGTTGCGAATGAAATCACCGGGATCGGGCTGTGGCGCGACCGAGTGGCCGAGCTTGGGCTGGCCGCCACCGCGTCGGCGGTGAAGTCGGCCGGCCTGCATGTCTCCAGCCTCTGCCGCGGTGGGTTTTTCACGCACGGCGACGCGGCGGCGCGCGCTGCCGCGCTAGCCGACAACCGTGCGGCGGTCACCGAGGCGGCTGAGCTAGGGGCGGACGCGCTGATCCTGGTGTCGGGCGGGCTCGTTCCCGGCAGCAAGGACCTGGCCCTCGCCAGGCGGATGATCGCCGACGCCATCGCCGACCTGGTCCCGTTCGCCCAGCAGGCGGGCGTGCGGCTCGGGATCGAGGCGCTGCACCCCATGTTCTGCGCCGACCGCTGCGCGATTTCCCGCCTCGGCGAGGCCGTCGACCTCGCGCTCGGCTTCCCTGCCGAGGTTGTCGGCGTGGTGGTGGACACCTACCACGTGTGGTGGGACGCGCAGCTGGCAGCCGACATCGGCCGGGCCGCTGGCCGGATCGTCAGCTATCAGCTCTGCGACTGGATCTTGCCGCTGCCGAAGGACATGCTGCTCGGCCGTGGTCACCTCGGCGACGGGTTCATCGACTTCAGGAAGATCACTGCTCAGGTGCTGGCCGCCGGCTACGGCGGCTACGCGGAGGTGGAGATCCTCAACCAGGAGATCTGGGACGCGCCGGGCGACGAGACCGCGGCGACGGTGCGGAGCCGGTTCGCCGCCCTGCTCGGCTGACGCGAGATGGACCATGCGCGGTCCAGATCGCGGGCCTGTACGACGAAGGCGCCGCCTAGGCCAGGGCTCAACAGCCGGCCCGGCAAAAGCGCAGGCCACCGAGCGCGGTCGCGCCGCGGATCGGCTTACCTGGCGCGTTCCGGCCCTGACGCTGCCTGAGATGGGGCATTATCTGCCTATGCCCTGGACGGCATCGCTGCGCATGTGACCGCGTGCCCGGCCGCTATGGTGACACGATTGTCGCCCGCCCGGCGGCCGGCGTAGCCGTACCCGCTGACCCGAGCACCCCTGGGGGGACTGGATGAGATTTCGCCGCGCGGTGATAGCGGCCTCGGCCTTGGCCGTGACCGCCACCATGGCAGTCACCATGGCTGCGCAGGCGGGTTCGCATGCCACCAAGCAGGATCCGGCCCTCCTCATCGATTCGGGTATCCACAAGATCAAGCACGTCATCGTCATCATGCAAGAGAACAGGTCCTTCGACTCCTACTTCGGCACGTTCCCCGGCGCTGACGGCATTCCGCCTGGCGTCTGCCTGCCCGATCCGCGCTATAGCACCAGCGGCAACCCGGTCTGCCGCAAGCCGTGGGTGGACCACCACGACAGCAACGGGAACGACCCGCACGCCGAGGTGCCCTCGGCCACGGACATCAACGGCGGGAAGATGAACGGCTTCGTGTCCATCGCCGAGAAGATGCTCTGCAAGCCCAAGCCCGCGCCCTGCCATCCCGACGTCATGGGCTACCACGTCGCATCGGACATCCCGAACTACTGGAAGTACGCCCAAGCCTTCGTGCTGCAGGACCACTTCTTCGAGGCACCCGGCTCGTGGAGCCTGCCCGCGCATCTGTACGAGGTGTCCGCGTGGTCGGCCAAGTGCACCAAGACCGGCGACCCGATGAGCTGCCACGGAACTAATATGCCGCCGGAGCGGCTGCCGAACCGGCTGACGCCGTTCGCCTGGACCGACGTCACCTGGCTGCTGCACCGGCACCACGTGAGCTGGAGCTACTACTTCGACCACGGCGCCGTCACCGTGGACCTGCACCACCAAGGCGGGGTGTCGGTGCACTGGAACCCGCTGCCCGGCTTCACCGACGTGCACAAGGACGGCCAGCTTGGCAGCCTGCGCCCGCTCTCGGTCTTCTACAAGCAGGCCAAGGCAGGGACGTTGCCGAAGGTGTCGTGGGTCGCGCCGGACTTCAGGGACAGCGAGCACGGGCCCGCCCTGGTCAGCACCGGGCAGGCGTACGTGACCAGGCTGATCAACGCGGTCATGCGCGGCCCGGAATGGAGCTCCACGGCGATCTTCCTGACCTGGGACGACTGGGGCGGCTATTACGACAATGTCAACCCGCCGCAGGTGGATGGCCAGGGCTACGGAATCCGGGTTCCCGGGATCGTGATCAGCCCGTACGCCAAGGCTGGCTTCATCGACACCCAGACGCTGACCACCGACGCCTACCTGAAGTTCATCGAGGACGATTTCATGGGCGGGGCCCGGCTGAACCCCGCCACGGACGGCCGGCCCGACACGCGTCCCGACGTCCGGGAGAACGCGTCGATCCTGGGCAACCTCATCAACGACTTCGACTTCACCCAGAACCCGCGGCTTCCGATAATCCTGAAGCCGTGCCCGGTG
Organism: uncultured Actinomycetota bacterium; assembly: GCA_963720595.1. Lineage (GTDB taxonomy): Bacteria > Actinomycetota > Actinomycetes > Streptosporangiales > Streptosporangiaceae > Chersky-822. The sequence goes on from CAVRFY010000005.1 coordinate 989,222, forward strand.
ACGACACTCACGCCGACGCCGGCGCCCGGCTGCTACGACCACATCGCGCTGCATGTCAACACCTGGGGAGACAGCTGACCAGGCCCGGGTCCGGGTCACTTGACACGTAAGGTTTTCCTTACCAAACTGACATCGGCGGTCGGCCAGCGACTCGGGAGGCAGACATGCGGACGATCCATCACGTGCTCGACATCGAAGCCCAGGCAGCTGCGGTCTGGCACGCGCTGACCGACCGGGATGGCCTGGCCGGATGGTGGAGCACGAGCGTCGCCACCGGCCAGCCGACCGTCGGCAGCCAGGTCAGGTTCACCTTCGGCGGCGATTTCAATCCGGTCATGGAGGTCACCGACCTCACCGACGGGCAGGTCCTGCGCTGGCGGTGCACCGACGGCCACAAGAACTGGCAGGACAATACGTTCGACTTCGAGCTGGTCGCGCCCGACGACGGCCGCACGCGGCTGCGGTTCACCCAGAATTACGCCACCGAACTCAGTGATGACGACTACGGCATCTACAACTTCAACTGGGGCTACTACCTGGAGAGCCTCCGGCTGCTATGCGCCACTGGCACCGGCAAGCCGTACCAGGCGTTGGCGTGATGCGCCGATCCGCCTGCTCGCGATGACCCGCGTGATCATCGGCGCATAGGTCCAGGTTCATGGAATCCGCCGGCGTACCGGCCGCGACAGATGCCTTCGGGGCCGTCGCCAATCCGCTGCGCCGCCGGATCCTCATCGCGCTGGCCACGGGGCCCAAGCCGGTCCGGGAACTGGCCAGCGACCTGCCAATCAGCCGCCCAGCCGTCTCGCAGCACCTGCGGCTGCTCCTCGACGTCGGCGTCGTGAGTCAGGAGCGGGTCGGCAGGGAGAACCGTTACCGGCTGCATCCTGGCCGGCTCGACGAGGTCAGGCAGTGGCTGGGCGAACTTGATGCCGCCTGGGGCTCGGCCACTGCCAGGCTGGGACGCCACCTGGAGGCGAACCCGTGATCAAGGACAACACCGTGGTCTACGAGGTGCATTACCCGCACCCACCCGAGCGAGTCTGGCGCGCCCTCGTGGATCAGGCGGAACTCGCCAAGTGGCTGATGCCGACTGCTGGCTTCGCTCCGGTTGCCGGCCGGAAATTCACCATGGCTTGCGATCCGTTCGGCGAGATCCAGGCGGTCGTCCTCGAGGTGGCACCGCCCCGCTCCATGACCTGGGAGTGGACCGCGGCGTTCGGCGCGACGGTGGTCTCGTTCGAACTCACCGCCGTCGGCGGCGGCACATTGCTGAGGATGGTTCACAGCGGCTGGGAGCACGGGACCCCCGAGGCGAGGACCCAGTTCGACTCGGGCTGGAACGGAAAGCTCTGGCAGGACCTAGCGGCCGTACTCGGTCCGGCTCAGCCACGTTACCAACCCCCTTTCGGATGATGTGGGTATGTATGTTGCTCCGAGCATCGGTAAACCATAGTCTGGCGCTCGCCGTCTACTGATGACTGGCGCGGCGCCGTGGCGCGCCGAGTCCGTTCTGGCCGGGTCCGGTAGCCCAAAGGAGAGCCGATCGATGGTGGACACGCTTCGGCAGATCCTGCTCGCGCCGGATACCAAGCCCAAGGTGATCGACGACTGCTACCGGCTGCTCGAGCAGGAAGTGTCGGACCTGTCAGGGGCTTCCGGTGCCGCAGTCAAGATCGCCCACAAGACGGTCATTACCTTTGCCCCCGGCCATATCCGGCACATGGTGAAGTCCCTGCTGCCCGACATGGTGGACAGGCTCGAGCCGTACTGGGCGGACTTCAGCGCCTCAGGCGGCTCGGCGTTCGGCGACTACCTCGCCAAGCGGGGCGAGGAGGTGTCGCAGGCCCTGCTCTCGGTGACCGACACCCGGGCCGCGGAATCCGGCCGGCCCACGATCATCAAGGCTTACCGTGCCGTCCGCGGCAGCGCGGCCCGGCACGTCGAGGCCGCGCTTCCTCGGGTCGGCGACCTGGTGCTGAAGTACGCGGCCTGATTGCACGGACGCGAACTCCGCCTAGGCTGGACTTCGGCACGCCCGCGTCAACGTCGGCCAGGGTGGCGAAGGGCAACCGATGCGCGGAATCAGGCGAGTCGCCCCGGCCTATGTGCCGGCAATCTGCGCCGTGGTGATCCCGTTGCTGGCGACCTGCTCCTTGTCCTCGCCCCGCCCGCTAATACCGCCGGCTATGCGGCGGCCATCGTCACGTGGTACCTGGGATTGTTCGGCGTGACCCTGCCCTGGACACGCGCTTCACCGCTGAGCATGCGTCATCCTGTCATCCGCTGAGCAGGATGGTCATGCCCATCGCGGCCAGCCGGGCGGGCAGGCCCGGCCATAGCTCGGCGCACCGGCACCGGGCGACGAGGTAGATCATGGAGTGGGTGGCGCGAACGAGCAGCGTCAGCTCATCGGGCTGGCGGTCAGGGACTACCGCCCCGAGGGCTGCGACCCAGGTGGCCAGGGAGTCAGCCTGGAGGTCGGCGAGTGCGGTGCGCTCTTTGTCGGGAAGCTGCGCACTCTCCTGGGCCAGGATCCCGATCAGGTGCCGGTGCTCGACGGACAGCGCGATATGGGCACGGAGCAGGAGCCCAAGTACCTCGGCGGGGCTCCCAGCCGCGGCCAGCGCCAGGTCGGTTCCAGCGCGGATGCGCTCGGCCCCGCAGGTGGCGGCGGCGGCGAGAAGATCGACCTTTCTGGCGAAATGGCGATAGACGCCTGAGGCGACGATTCCGGCGGCCGCTCCGATGTCGGTCATAGTGACGGACTGATAACCCCGCTGGTCGAAGAGGACGATCGCCTCGGCCAGCAGCTGATCGCGGCGATGGCGCAACCCGCGCTGGGACCCCGGACTGGTCGTGAGCGGCACCTGCGGGCCGCTGTCTGCTGGCCGACCGGGCTCCGGCAGCTCGCAGTAGGCCAGCACCGAGCCGAGGCGGTACATCAGCTCCTCGCCGCTCGGCGGACCCGACCACTCAGGCGCGCAGGCGCCGAGCGCGCCCAGGACGGCCCACGCGATCAGGTCGGCGTCGTCGCCGCCAAGCTCCGGGCGGGCGGCGTGCAGCCGCCGAGCCAGGCCAGCCGCCACCTTCGCCTGGCGCGCCTTGACAATCGCGCGCTCAGGCCCCGGGAGGTAACGCACCTCACGCTCCCACCCCGTGAGCAGGCACCGCCGCGCCGCGGCCGACCTCACCAGCGCCCGCAACGCCTCGTCCAGCGAGGTGGCCGCCGCGATCCGCGCACCGACGGCGTCCACTCCGTCAAGTGCCGCGCACAGCAGCAGGTCCTGCTTGTTCCGGTAGTGGTGGTACAGCGCCGAGGCCGTGATGCCCAGGCTGCCGGCCACATCGGCAACCGACACGTTGTGGTAGCCGCGCTCCAGGAACAAGGCTGCTGCCGCAGACCTGATCTGCGACTTGCGGTCCGCGGGTCTGCGCGATGCCACGTCCGTGCCCTTCGGCTTGCCGGGAACCGGTCAGGCGGGTAATCCCGGGAGGCCAGATGCGACGACTCTTTAGGTTATCCACGATTCACCGCCTAAAGCTCCCTCTGATCAGCGTTTTTGTGATGCCGCACAGCCAAAAGGCGCCCGGATTTGGGCATTCACACAAAGATATTTATTGACGACTCGAAGTGTGTGACAAAGCCTTGCGCGTGTGTCTGCTGAGTTCTAATATCAGGTCACCTCGCCCAAACCAGGCGAGTTTACGCCGTCACCACCAGGAGGTGGGGATGGGGATGTACAGGCGTTTGTCGGGTGCCCGGGCAGCCATAGCGCTCACGGTAATTGGAGCGTCCGCGGCAGCAGGATGCAGCAGCAGCGGCACGCCGTCGAGCAGTACCACACCCAATCCAAGCAGCACCAGCATAGCCACCGTAAGCACGTCGCAGTGCGGGCAGAAGCCAGGCGTCGCCGCCACCGGCACCCCGATCGCGCTCGGCAGCATCGTCACTAACCAGCCGGGAACGTCATTCAGCGATATCGCGAACATGGCTAACGCCTATTTCACGTGCGTGAATGCCAACGGTGGCATCAACGGCCACCCGATTAAATACTTCATCGAGCCCGAGCAGACCAATCCGGCTCAGATAGCCGGACTGGCCAAGAAGCTTGTGCAGACCGATCACGTGGTCGGAATCGTGGGCAATACGAGCATTATCGAATGCTCGGTCGACCACAGTTACTGGGAGAAGCTCGGCTTCTTCATCGTCGACTCAGGAATCGCGCCGGAGTGCTATTCGACTTCGAACAGCGCCGCCGTCAATATGGGGCCGCGCTATAGCTCGGACGGAGCCGTTCAGTACGCGCTCAGCAAGCACGTCTCCAAGATCGTCTTCGACCAGTCGAACGTCCCGGGCACCGGGTACATCGGCGCTGGTCCCGCGGCGCTCGCGAAGGCTGCCAACGTGCCGATCACCCAGCTCACCGAGAATGTTCCGATCACCGATGCCAACTCGGTGGCGCTCAAGGAGGTCAACGCGGCCGGCCCGGATGGCGCCGTCGTGCTCAACTTCACCCCGCCGGAGGCGCTGATCATCCTGCAGGCCGCGCAGAAGCTCGGTCTCGAGGACCGGGTCAAGCTGTGGGGCTGCTCGACGCCGTGTGATACCGATTTCCTGGCCCAGGCGCTCGGTCCGAAATGGAACAACAAACTGTTCGTCAACGCCGAGCTTGCCCCGCCCGACTCGACCAGCACCCCATCGATGGCACTGTACGAAGCGATACTGAAGCAATACGGCTCTGCCGTCTCCGGCGGCATCGGCAGCTTCAGCCAGATGGGGTTTGCCGAGGCCGAGATCCTCGTCCACGCGCTGGAGTCGGTCAAGGGCGCCTACACGGCGGCGAGTGTCAACGCCGCTGTCAAGGCCGTGTCGAACTTCAACACCGGGATGCTGTGCCAGCTGTGGACTTACGGCAATTACCCGAGTCATATCCCCAACAACGTGGACTACACGGTCACGCCAGACAACGGCAAGATGGTGGTAGCGCAGGGCTGCACGCCAATCTCAGCGGTCGACCCGGAGATCGCGGCGTACCGCAAGGTCGCCGGGACGGCACCGCTCGCGCCATGAGTCACCCGAGGAAGGACGCGGCCGAGGCGGCCGCGGCGGACTGAGAATGCCACCCTGGCTGGACTTTCAGTCGTTCATCGTGACCGGCCTCGCCCTGGGAGGGGTATACGCCCTCTCCGGGGTGGGGCTGGTCGTCCTCTACCGGGCAACCGGAGTGGTGTACCTGGCCTTTGGCGCCGTCGGCGCGATGGGCGCGCTGATCGCGTGGTCCATGACCAACGCGGGCATTCCCGGCTGGCTCGCCTGGCTGGCCTGCGTGTTGTTCAGTGCCGCGGTGACGCTGGCCTACGGCATGGTCTTCGGCCCGCCGCTGGCCAGGCGGGACCCGCTGGTCAAGGCCGTGGCGACCCTCGGGCTGACGCTCGTCTTGTTCGGGCTGATGGACTTGCTGTGGACGACCAGCGGCGGCGAGAGCCGCTCGATCACGCTGCCCACCGATAACGGGGGGTTCCTGATCGGCCAGATCCAGGTGAACTGGACGCAGGTGATCGGATTGGCGGTCGGCGTCGCGATCACCGCGGTGACCGGCGCCTTCCTCCGCTACACCAAGCTCGGCACGGCGATGCGGGCGATGGCCAACGACAGGGAGATCACCGCCACGCTCGGGGTACCGGTGCGGCGGGTGGAGGCGGCGGCCTGGATCGGCTGCGGCGTGCTAGCCGGCGTGGCCGGGCTGCTGCTGGCCGACCTGGTGGCGCTTGACGCGACGACACTGACCTTCCTGGTGATCTCGTCTCTCGCCGCGGCGCTGATCGCCCGCCTGCGCTCGATCACCGTGACCTTCGCGGCCGCGATCGTGATCGGGCTGATCCACGACCTGGTGACCCCGATCGAGTCGCTTTCCGGTTACCGCGACATGACGCCATTCGCCCTCGCCGCCGTCGCGCTTCTTGTCCTCTCCGGCCGGCGCGCGACATCGAAGTCACGCGAGGAGGCCTAGTGCCGGACGACGCGGGCACCACCACCATCGCGCGCCAGCGCCAGACTCGATTGTTGGCCAGGTGGCGGCCGGGACGGCGGACGCTCACGGCCGCAGCGGCGGTGGCGGCGCTCCTGCTGGTCGCGCTGGTCGCGCTGCCGCAGTTGCTGAGCCTGTACTACATCGATGCCATGACGCAGGTCGCGATCTACTCGATGGTGGCGCTGGGACTCGGCGTGCTGGTCGGCCGGGTCGGGCTGGTCTCGCTCGGGCAGGTCGCGGTGCTCGCCATCGGCGCCTGGGTTGCCGCCAGGATCCTGTTCGCCACCGCACTGCCGTATCCGGTCGTGCTGCTGGCGGCCGGCGTAATCACGATGGTACTCGGGACCGTGATCGGGTTGCCGGCACTGCGACTGCGCGGGCTGTACCTGGCGCTGATCACCCTGATGCTGGCGGGCGCCATCACGGTCGTGCTGGCCACGGCGAACTTCCCCAACGGCGGGCATGGCTTCCTCGGCTACGACGCAAGCTCGTTGCACATCCCGCCGATCCGCCGTCCGAGCATCGCGGCGACCGACCCGGCCTATTTCCGCTACTCCGTAGTGGTGGCGGCGCTGATGTTCGGGCTGGTGCTCGCGCACATCAGGGCGCGGCCCGGCCGGGCCTGGGCGGCGATCAGGCAAAGCGAGCCGGCCGCGCTGGCGGCGGGGATCAACGTCACGCTCTACAAGCTGTGGGCGTTCGCGCTCGCGTCGTTCGTCACGGGCGTCGCTGGCGGCGTACTCGCCGGCGCCGTCCACTACCTGTACTCGATCGGCTTCCCGACACAGGACTCGATCACGCTGCTTGCCGTGGTGCTGATGGGCGGTGCCTACAGCTTGTGGGGGGCCATCGTGGCCGCGCTGCTGCTGCAGCTGCTGCCTGCCCTGCTCAACGACTGGGGCGTCTCGGCCGACTGGCTGACGATCCTGTTCGGCATCGGCGTGCTTCAGGTGCTGACGACCGCCCCGGCCGGACTCGCCGACCAGGTGCCCAGAGACCTTGCCCGCCTCAGGCGCCTTATGCTCGGGCGGCTGCGCAGGCCGGCAGCGGCCGGCGGTGACGCGCCGTGATCGAGGTCACCGACCTGACCGTTCGCTTCGGCGGCGTCACCTCGCTCGATCGCATGAGCGTCACCTTCGAGCGGGGTACCTGCGGGCTGATCGGACCCAACGGCGCCGGCAAGACCACCTTCTTCAACGTGCTGAGCGGCTTCGTCAGGCCAGCCGAAGGGACGGTCACCGCGTTCGGTGCGGACCTGCTCGCGATGGTCCACTATCGCCGGTCGCGGTGGGGCGTGCGGCGGACCTTCCAGACCGAGCAGGCGATAGAGGAACTCTCGGTGTTCGATAACGTCGCCATGGTGCACGAGCACGCCGGGCTGGGCGGCGCAGCACGCCGCCAGGACGTGCTCGGCGCGATCTCGTTCGCCGGGATCGGCGTCGATCCGCAAGCCAGGGTCCGTACGCTCGGCGTCCGCGAGCGACGACTGATCGAGGTCGCCCGCGCCATCGTCGGACGGCCGAAGGTCGTGCTGCTTGACGAGCCCGCGGCCGGGCTGCCCGACGAGGAGACCGAGCACCTGGGCGCGGTGATCCGGGCTATCCCCGAGCACACCGGCGCGCTGACGATTCTCGTCGATCACGATATGAGCCTGGTGTCTGCCTGCTGCGATACGACGGCCGTGCTCGACTTCGGCAGGCTGATCGCCGCAGGCCCGACCGCCGAGGTGCTGCGGGACGAGCGAGTGGCGCGCGCCTACCTCGGCACGGCGGACGTGCTGTGAGCCAGGCACACCGGACCCCGAACGGGACGCCCGAGCCCCGGCCTGCCGGGGTGAGCGGCGCGTTGCAGTTGCGCGACCTCACGGTCAGCCGCGGCGGGCGCGCCGTGGTTAGGAACGTCTCGATCGAGATACCAGCCGGCGAGGTGACCGCCCTGCTCGGGCCCAACGGGGCAGGGAAGTCGAGTCTCGTGCTCGCGGTTGGCGGCGTGCTGCGACCAGATGGCGGCGCTGTGCTGCTGGACGGCGCGGACCTGGCGGCCGGCGGCCAGAGCGGATCCGCGGCTCGGGGATCGCCATCGTTCCCGAGGGCCGCAGGTTGCTGTCGGATCTGTCCGTCGAGGACAACATCCGCGTCGCCACCTACGCGCTGCCGCGCGAGCAGGCCAGAGCCGGGCGCGCCCGCGTTCTTGAGCTGTTCCCCGAGATCACCAGGCGGCTCTCGACGCACGCACGCGCGCTCTCCGGCGGCGAGCAGCAGATGCTCGTGCTGGCGCAGGCCCTCGTCTCCGAGCCGCGCTTCCTGCTGATCGACGAGCTGTCGCTGGGGCTCGCGCCGGTCGTGCTGAACCGGCTGATCCCCACCATCCGAGCCGTCGCCGAATCCGGCGTCGGCGTACTGCTGATCGAGCAGTTCGCGGCGGTTGCGTTGGGGCTGGCCAATCATGCGCACCTCATGGAGGGCGGTCAGCTGCGTTTCTCAGGATCTGCCAGTGAATTGCGCGCCAATCCCGAGGTGCTCAGGTCGGCATACCTGCTGCGCGGAAGCGAGGGCAGAGCCGGCCCCGGTCAGGGCACGACCTGATGCAGGCGGTGGTCACCGAGGGGGTGGGCACGATGGTCGTGCGCGCGCGTCCCGACCCTGGCGAGCCTGCGCACGGCCAAGTCGTGCTCCGTCCCGAGGCCGTCGGGATCTGCGGCTCTGACTACCACTTCGTGACCGGGCACCTGGCGAAGGCGGCGGGCGGGTCCAGCTTCCCGCGCGTACAGGGCCATGAGCTGGCGGGCACGATCACGGCGCTCGGTCCCGGTTGCCGGCCAGGGCTCGCCGTCGGGCAGCGCGTCGCGGTCTGGCCGCTCCATGCCTGCGGGCAGTGCTATCCGTGCTCTGTCGACCGGCCGAACGTGTGCGCCGATTTCAAGCTGACCGGCATCCACCTCGACGGCGGCCTGCAGGAGCGGCTGGTGATCGGCCAGGGCCAGCTGTTCGCCGTCCGCACCGAGAATCCGGCGATCGCAGCGCTGGCCGAGCCCGTCTCGATCGCCGTGCGGGCCGTGAGCCGAGCGGCGATCGTGCCTGGCGAGCCCGCGGTCGTGCTCGGCGCCGGGCCGATCGGGCAGAGCATCTGCCTGGTCGCGTGCGAGCGCGGCGCGCGCGTGCTGATGATCGACCTGCAGGAGCGCCGCCTGGCGCTGAGCCGCGAGCTAGGCGCGGACACGATCGCCTGGCAGGACGCGGACCAGGTCGTGGCGGCCGCGCGGCAATGGGCGGGCCGGGGCGGGCCGCCGGTGGTCTTCGACGCGACCGGTTCCGCGGCGGCGGTCCAGGCCATGATCGCCATGGTCGCCAGGGCGGGCCGGGCGGTGCAGGTCGGCATGTCCAACGAGGAGGCGCTGATCCGGGTCGGCAGCCTGACTGAGAAGGAGCTTGACCTGCTCGGGGTGAGCTGCTGCGGCGACCGTGAGTTCGCCGAGGCCGTGGCCGTGGTGGAGCGTAACGCCGCCCCGCTGGCCCGCCTGATTAGCCACGAGTTCGGGCTGGCGGAAACGCCAGCGGCGGTGCGCTTCGCGATGAGCAATCCCGCGGACGTGATGAAGGTGATGATCAGGTGCGGCTGACCGGGCCCGCGGTCAGGACAGGCTGACGTCTGCGCGGCGCTCCCGGTACTCGCGCGGGCTGACGCCGTGCAGGTCCTTGAAGGCGCGGGAGAAGTGCGAGGTGTCCTTGAAGCCCACGCCGAACGCGATATCGGTGATGCTCCGGCTGACCTGGCGAGCGTCGGCGAGCAGGCTGGCGGCAAGCTCAAGCCGGCGCCGCAGGATCCAGCGGAACGGCGAGCAGTTCTCGGTCTGGAAGAGCAGGTACAGGTAGCGGACCGACACCCCTAGCGCGCCGGCCACCGTGGGCGGCGATAGCTCGGGGTCGCCGAGATGGTCGGTGATGTAACGCTGTGCCCGCAGCAGCTGGGCCTGCCGCGGCAGCGCGGGCCGGGAACCGCAGGCCAGATCCGAGGTGGCGGTGCCCAGCAGTTCGAGCACATTGATGCCGACCTGCCCGGCGACGTCGGGCGGAAGCCCCTGGATATGGGCAGGCAGCGAGCCGAGCAATGCGGAGAACAGCGCGCCCACGCCACGGTCGCCCGAGACCGGCACTGCCATCGAGCCCGGCGGCAGTGGGCAGTGCGAGGCGAATACATCCCGCGGAATCTTCAGTATCAGCAGCCCGAACGGCTCCGGGCAGACGATGCGGCACGGACGGGCGCTGTCGTGGACGGTGAAATCGCCCGGCCGCAGGACTGCTTCACGGCCGTCCTGGGCGACCACCGTGCGCCCGCGGATCGCGAGGTTCACCATCATGTCGTCATCGGGCGATCCGCGGATCATCGCCGGTGACCGGTACACCGCGTGCGGATCGGAGATGACGGTCGCCACCCGGAGGCTGCCCAGATCCTGAGCGGTCACCTCGGCCCGGAAGCCGACGGCTCGTTGCTTCATCGGCTCCACGCCGAGCCGGACGAAGGTGGCGCACACCACCTCATGCCAGTAGCTCAGCTGAGATCGCCGGTCGACCGTCACCGTCGAGAAGCGCACTGACATGCAGTAAGAGTCAAACATCGGTGCGTTCACAGTCAAGCACCTGCTGAACAGGACGTTTAGCCTCGATCCGTCGAAAGGAAGCACCATGACCACGGCCGAGGATGTCATCAGCAACTACGTCGAGATCGAAGCGCGCGTGGACAAGATGCGGGACAAGTACGCGCTCAAGGAGGGCTACATCGACGGCGAGGGCTCGCCGTGGGTGCCGTTCATCCCCAACGTCTTCATCAAGCACCTCACGTTCGATATCCGCGGCAGCAGCGCGGCCAATGTGCTGTGGGTGCAGGCAGGCGGCGAGCTCGGCCGGCATCGTCACCGCGGGCCGGTGTCCGGGTACGTGCTCGAGGGAAGCTGGCTCTACCGGGAGTACTCCTGGGTGGCGAAGCCTGGTGACTTCGTCAGGGAGAGTCCGGGCCGGACGCACACGCTGTACTCGGAGAAAGGCATGAAGACGATCTTCTGGCTGAACGGCCCGCTCGAGTTCCTCGATGAGCAGGACCGCGTGATGGAGACCGTCGACGTGTTCTGGTTCATCAACCACTACGAGACCTACTGCCAGGAGCAGGGCATCCCGATCGACGAGCGACTGTATCTGTGACGGTCCCGCCCGACGCGGCGGCGGCGCTGCAGGAAATCGTCGGCGTGCAGGGGCGGCGCGTGCTGGTCACCGGCGCCGCGAGCGGCATCGGGCTCGCCGTTGCGCGCGCTCTGGTCGCCTGCGGCGCGAAGGTGCTGCTCGGTGACTGTGACCGCGAAGGGCTCGCCGCCGCCTCGGAATCGCTGGCCGGCCTGGCGGGCGAGCACCTGACCGCGCTCGCCGACGTGACTTCGCCGGGTCACCTTGGCGCCGCCGTGGCTCAGATGAAGGAGCACTGGGGCGGGGTCGACGTGGCCTTCGCCAATGCCGGGGTGTCGCTGACCCCTGGCTTCGGCTTCGCGGCCGGCGAGCTGCGCGGGCTGGACTGGGATCGCTGGCAGCGAGTGCTCGACGTCAACCTGACCGGGGTGCTCGCCACCTTCCAGGCAGTCGCGCCGCCGATGAAGGACCAGGGCGAGGGCAGCATCATCGCCACCGCGTCCACAGCGGGCCTGCGTGCGGACCCGCTAGTCGGCTATTCGTATGCCGCCTCGAAGGCCGCGGTCATCAACGTGGTCAGGCAGGCTGCCCTCGAGCTCGCGCCGCACGGGGTGCGGGTCAACGCGATCGCGCCCGGACCGATCAGAGGCACCAGAATCGGCGAGCCGGTCGCCGCTGAGGCCGAACTCGATCTTGGCCCGGTCTGGGAGAAGACAGTCCCGCTTGGCGGCCGGATGGGATACCCATCGGAACTGGCCGGGATCGCGATCCTGCTGGCGTCGCGCGGCTCGAGCTTCATGACCGGCGCGGTCTACCCAGTGGACGGCGGCGCACTTCTCGCCTACCCGGCGTGAGCTGATCGCTACCGGGGGACCGCGCCGGGAAGGCCGGCTCGGAATGCAGGACGTCGTCGCCGAATCCGGCCGCGAGCGCGCCGAGCACGGCGTCCAGGTAGACCGTCAGGTCCGCGTCGGCCCGGCTGACCCACAGGTCATAGGCGGCGCGGCAGGCGGCGAGGGTCGCCCGGCCGACCGCGAGCGGGTACAGCGAATCGGCGGGCTGCCCGCTGCGGCGGGCGACGAAATCGCTGACCGCGCGCTCCCAGGCGTCATAGTGCACGGCCGCGCTGGCGACCAGGCCGGGCACCGAGCCGATCAGGTTCATACGGGCCCGTAGCTCAGACACATCCTGCGCCCGGTAGTGGTTGGCGGCCACGACGGCCTGCCGGACCGCCTGCATGACCGCCAGGTCGCGCGGCATCTCCTCGAGCAGCGCGCGGATGCGGTCAACCTCGGTATCGAATGCACTCCACAGCACGCTCGACTTCGAGTCGAAGTAACGGAAGAACGTCCGCCGGCTGACCCCCGCGCCCGCGGCGATCTCGTCGACCGTGGTCTGCTCGAACCCTTGCTCGGTGAACAGTCGCAGTGCGACGAGCTCGAGCTCGCGCGCGCTCGTGCCGCGCGGCCGTCCCCGGCGTGCGTGCTCGGCGTCCGCACCCGTCATCGTCATCAGCAGGTCTCTCGTGGATCGGCCTTGATCCGCTCCTGTCGTCACGTTAACCTACCTACTATTCGGCACCCTGTGCCAAAATTCGAAGATCCGCGCCGAGATCCCGAGGGGAGCCGACATGGCGAACGCTGCCGCTGGGCTGGTCGAGGTTGGGCTGGCTGACGCTGGGCTGGCCGACACCGCGCTGGCCGCAAACCGGGCTGGCCGACGCCGGCCAGGCCCATGACGACCAGGCCGGCCAGCCAACCTGGTCAGCCGGATCAGCGCAGCACGAGGTTCCGCTGATCGACGATCTGCTCGTCGAGGAGATCTCGATCGATGGCATGTGTGGTGTCTACTGACTCGCCCGCGCAGCCGTTCGATCTCGACTCGGCCTGGCAGGTGCACCCCCAGGTCTCGATGCGTGCAGAACGGTTCGGCGCGCTGCTCTACCACTTCGGCACCCGCAGGCTGTCCTTCCTCAAGAGCCCTACCTTGCTGAACGTGCTCCGCTCGCTCGGTGACCAGCCGAGCGCCAGGGCGGCATGCCTGGCGGCGGGGGTTCCGGCCGAGGACCTGGCCAGCTACCGGCATGCGCTTGGCGTTCTGGCGACCTCGCGGATGATCTGCGCGCGAGCGGCGCAGTGAGCGCCGGGTCGGCCGCGCCCAGCCGAAACACCGGGGTGATGCCGCTGGTGGAGCAGTTTCAGCTCGGGCTTGAGGCGCCGATCTGCCTCACCTGGGAGCTGACCTATGCCTGCAACCTGTCCTGCGTACATTGCCTGTCGAGCTCCGGCCGGCGGGATCCGCGCGAGCTGACTACGCGCGAGTGCAAGGCGGTGATCGACGAGCTTGCGCGGATGGGCGTGTTCTACGTGAATATCGGCGGTGGTGAGCCGACCGTGCGCCAGGACTTCACCGAACTCGTCGAGTACGCGACCGAGCATCAGGTGGGCGTCAAGTTCTCGACCAACGGGGTGAAGATCACGCCCGAGGTCGCCGCGCGCTTCGCCGCCAGCGATTACGTCGATGTCCAGGTCTCACTGGACGGAGCGACGGCCGAGGTAAACGACGCCGTGCGCGGGCCGGGCTCGTATGACACCGCGCTGCGGGCCATGCGGAATCTCGCCGATGCGGGCTTCGCCGGCTTCAAGATCTCGGTCGTAATGACGCGCCGCAACATCGGCCAGCTTGACGAGTTCCTGGCCATCGCGAACGGGTTCGGCGCGCAGCTGCGGCTGACCCGGCTGCGCCCTTCCGGCCGCGGCGCGGACGTGTGGGACGAACTGCATCCGACGTCCGCGCAGCAACGGCAGCTGTACGACTGGCTCGTCGCGCAGGGCGAGAACGTGCTGACCGGCGACTCCTTCTTCCATCTCGCCGCCTACGGCGAGCCACTTGCCGGGCTGAACATGTGCGGCGCGGGACGCGTGGTGTGCCTGATCGATCCGGTCGGAGACGTCTACGCCTGCCCGTTCGCCATCCACGATGCCTTCCTCGCCGGGAACGTGCGCGGCCACGGCGGTTTCACCGACGTCTGGCGGAACTCCGCACTCTTCGCTGACCTGCGCAAGCCGCAGTCCGGCGGCACCTGCCAATCGTGCTCCGCGTTCGACGCGTGCCGCGGCGGATGCATGGCGGCGAAATTCTTTACCGGGCTTCCGCTCGACGGGCCTGACCCGGAGTGTGTCTTCGGCCATGGCGAACGGGCGCTGGCGCTGGCGGATCGGGCCAGCTCGCCGCGACCCTCGCAGGATCACTCGCACTCCGCCCGGGCGGGCAGGCGGCCCGTGCCGCTGACGCTGACCCGCCGGCCGCCGGTCAGCCCGTGCAACGAGAGTCCGCTCGCCGGACTCGGCCCGAGCTGAGGCAGGGACTCGGGGTGAGCCAGGTCAGCCGCGTCGCGATCGTCACGGGCGCGGGACGCGGGATCGGGGCAGCCACCGTGCTCGGCCTCGCCGCGGCGGGCTGGTCGGTCCTCGCCGTCGATGTCGCCCGCGATGATCCCGCGCTGCCTTACCCGATGGCCGGCCCTGGCGACCTCGCGGCCGTCACCGGGCAGGCCGCGCGGCTGGCGGGGTCGGCGGATCGGGTCTGCTCCCTCACCGCTGACGTGCGCGACCTTGACGCGATGCAAGCGGCTGTGGCCGAGGCGGAGGCGCGGTGGGGCGGGGTCGACGCGGCAGTCGCCGCGGCCGGGGTTATCGCCGGCGGCGCGCCGCTGTGGCGGCTGCCTGCCGAGCAGGAGCGTGCGGTGCTCGACGTCGACCTGATTGGCGTGCTCAACCTGGCCAGGGCCGCGATCCCGGCCTTGCTGCGGCGGCCAGAGCCGAGGTCGGGGCGTTTTCTCGCCGTCGCATCGGCGGCCGCCAGCCGTGGCCTGCCCATGCTGGCCGCCTATTGCGCCGCCAAGGCCGGCGTGGCCGGCCTGGTCAGGGCGCTGGCGGCTGAGCTTGGCGACACCGGCGTCACGGTCAACGCCGTCAGCCCCGGCTCGACCGCTACCGCGATGCTCACCGAGAGCGCGCGCCTGTACGGGCTGCCCGACGCCCAGGCGTTCGCCGAGCAGCAGCCGGTTCGGCGGCTGCTCGACCCAGCCGAGATCGCCGCCGTGCTGACGTTCCTGGCGAGCCCGGCGAGCAGCGGTATGACCGGCGCCGTCGTGCCCGTCGACGGCGGGCTCGCGCTATGACCAGATCCGGATCCGCGAGCCAGCCGCTGCCGGCCGGGTTCCGCGTCGCGCTCGACGCCGATACCAGGCAGCTAGACGACACCTTGCTGTTCGGCGGTTCTCCGGCACGGATCATGCGGCTGGCGCCCGCCGGGGCCCGCGCCCTCGCCGACCTGCGTGCCGGGCCCGTCCGGTCCGCAGCCAGCGGAATGCTTGCGCGCCGGCTGACCGACGCGGGGCTCGCCCACCCGCGGCCGCCGCACCAACGTGGCGCGCCCGACGTCACGGTCATCATCCCGGTAAGGGACCGGGCGGCCATGCTCGCCAGGACGCTCGACGCGCTGGGCGGTCGCTACCCGGTCGTGGTGGTGGATGACGGATCGCGCGAGCCTGCCGCGGTCGCGGGCGTTGCCGCCGCCCGCGGGGCGACGCTGGTGCGGCAGCCCAACGCCGGCCCTGGGGCAGCGCGGAACACCGGGCTGGCCGGCGTGACGAGCGAGTTCGTGGCCTTCCTCGATAGCGACTGCGAGCCGGGGCCGGACTGGATCGAGATGCTGGCTGGGCACTTCGCCGATCCGCTGGTAGGCGCGGTGGCACCCAGGATCACCGCGCCGCTGGCAGATTCCGCGTCCGGTCCGCGAGGCGTGGCGAGTCGCAGCCTGGACCTGGGCGGCCGAGAAGCGAGGGTCGCGCCGGCGACCCGGGTCTCGTACGTGCCGACCGCCGCGCTGCTGGCGCGCCGGTCGGCGCTGGCCGATGTCTCCCGCGACCGCGCGGTGTTCGACCCGGCGCTGCGCTACGGAGAGGACGTCGACCTCATCTGGCGGCTGCACAAGGCGGGCTGGCGCGTCCGCTACGACCCGGCGGTCCAGGTGCCGCATCACGAGCCCGCCACCTGGGCGGAGCTGCTCGGCCGCCGGTTCAGGTACGGAACCTCGGCCGGCCCGCTGGCCATGCGCCACCCCGAGGCGATGGCGCCGCTCGCGCTGCAGCCGTGGCCCGCCGTCACGGTCGGCGGACTGCTCGCCAGGAAGCCGGTCATCGCCGGAGCCGGCTTCGCGGCGGCGGTGCTCACGATATCGGCGACGCTCAGGCACGCGGGCGTCCCGACCCGGGGCCTGGTACCGGCCACCGTCACCGCGACCAGGCAGACATGGCTCGGGATCGGCCGCTACCTGACCCAGTTCGCCGCTCCGCTGCTGGTCGCCGCCATCGCGAGACCCGGCGGCAGCACCGCCGCCCGCCGGTGGGGCCGGCGCACGGCGGCCGCCTCGCTGCTGCTCGGACCGCCGCTGGTCACCTGGGCTAGCCGGCGCCCCGGCATCGGCCCGGCACCGTTCGCGGTCGCCCAGATCGCCGACGATGTCTGCTACGGGGCAGGGGTCTGGACCGGCGCGATCCTGGCGGGCACGGCCGTGCCGGTCCGACCCGTCCTGGTGCGCCGGCCCCTGCGCATCGAGCCGCGGCCGCACGCCCCCGACCGCACGCGTGACAGCGCCCCTGAAGGGATAGCAGATGAGCTCTGACTGGTTCGAATCCGTCGCGGAGGCGCAGCGCCGCGCGAAGAAGAGGCTGCCCGCCTCGGTGTATGCCGCACTGGTCGCCGGAACCGAGAACGGCCGTACCGTCGCCGACAATCAGGCCGCGTTCGACGAGCTTGGCTTCGCGCCGCACGCGATCGGCATGTCCGCACGGCGCGACCTGACCACGACCGTGCTGGGCCAGCAGGTAACCCTGCCCGTGCTCATCGCACCGACCGGCGTGCAGGCCGTGCACCCCGGTGCCGAGGTGGCGGTGGCCGCGGCCGCCGCTGCGCGCGGCACCGTGATGAGCCTGAGCTCGTTCGCGACCAAGCCGATCGAGGAGGTCGTGGCGGCGAACCCGCAGACCCTCTTCCAGTGCTTCTGGATCGGCTCCAGGGATCAGATGGCACGCCGCGTCGAGCGGGCGAGATCGGCGGGCGCGGTCGGGCTTATCCTCACGTCGGACTGGTCGTTCTCGCACGGCAGGGACTGGGGCAGTCCGCGGATACCCGAGCGGCTTGGCCTGCGCGAGATGGCCCGCTTCGCGCCCGAGGTGGCACGGCGGCCGCGATATCTGCTCAGGTATGCCAGGACTGGCCGGCTGCCCAGCCTGACCGTGCCGAACATCGGCGCGGCCGGCGAACCGCCGCCCGCGTTCTTCGGCGCCTACGGCGAGTGGATGCAAACCCCACCGCCCACCTGGGACGATCTCGCGTGGCTGAGCAAGGAGTGGGGCCAGCCCTTCATGCTCAAGGGTGTCACCCGGGTGGACGACGCCAAGCGGGCCGTCGATGCCGGGGTCACCGCGCTATCGGTCTCCACCCATGGCGGCAACAACCTCGACGGCACGCCTGCGAGCATCAGGCTGCTGCCCGCGATCGCGGCCGCCGTCGGCGACCAGGTCGAGGTCCTGCTCGACAGCGGCATCCGCCGGGGCGGCGACGTCGTCAAGGCACTGGCGCTGGGAGCCCGCGCGGTGCTGATCGGACGCGCCTACCTGTGGGGACTCGCGGCGAACGGCGAGGCAGGCGTCGGGAACGTGCTGGATATCCTGCGCGGCGGCATCGACGCCACGTTGCTCGCACTCGGCCGCACGTCGATCGCCGACCTGTCGCCGGCCGACCTGGTCATCCCGCCGGACTTCGCACGGACGCTCGGAGGTTAGAACGTCAGCACGAGCCTGCCCCTGACGCCGCGAGCCTCGAGGCGCCGGTGCGCCTCAGCCACCCGTTCGGCCGGAATCTCCCCGCGACCCGCAACGTGAGCTTGCCTGCCGCCACCAGGCCCGCGAGCTCGGCCAGCTTGCTTCCTGCGTGCAAGTAATCGCCGATCAGCACGAGGCGGACGGTTACCGTCCGGTCCGTCTCGCCGCGGAACGGACGGACGGCGGCCACCTGGCCGCCATCGCGGACGGCGGCGAGCACCGGCCTCCCGATCACCGCCGCGTCCAGGACCGCGGCTACTCCACCGGGCACGGCGCGGCGAATCGCTGCCGCCAGCTCAGGGCCGCGCTCGACGATCAGCCGGCTCCCAGCGCCCGGACGAGGTCGGCGTCGGCTGGCGCCGCATCGGCAACCACCCGTAGTCCTTCGGTCCCCGCGACCTTGATCCGGAGCTGGCCGTCGGCGGGCTCGGGCTCTGGCAGCTCGACGACCTGCAGGACCTCTGGTCCCCCGAACCTGGTGATGCCCACCGCTCGCATAAGGGTGCTCCTCGCTGGAAATGATCAGCCGCCGGCCGCGGCACCCCGCGGGCGATGCCGAACACACGCTCCGCATTCCGTTGGAAGATCTTGTGCTTGTCGTCATCGGAGATCGGCGCGTCGTTCATGAACTCGACCGCGCCCTCGGTGAGCTGATACGGGTAGTCAATCGCCCACATGATGTTGTCGGCACCGACCGCCTCGATGCAGACGCGAAGGGCCGGATGCCAGTTCATTCCGCTGGTCGTGATCATGAAATTCCGCTTGAAGTACTCGCTCGGCTTCAGCGCCAGCCTGGGCCTGGTGTGATGCGAGCTGCTCACCGGATGCATGTAGTCCACCCGCCAGAGCCAGAACGGAATGCCCTCGCCCAGATGACCGAGCACGATCCGCAGGTCAGGAAAGCGGTCGAAGACGCCGCTGCAGATCAGCCTGATGCCGTGCAGTCCGGTCTCGGCCTGGAACCCGTAGATGCCGGTCGCCAGGCCGTACTTCTGGTACGCCCGCGCCATCAGCGCCGAGGGCGAGCGGGGGTGGATATAGATCGCGGCGCCCAGGCCCTCGGCGGCCTCGAAGATGGGCCAGAACTTCTGCTCGTCGAGGTACTCGCTGCGGGTGTGCGAGTTGATCACGACGCCGTGGAGCTTCAGCTCGCGCACCGCGCGCTCGATCTCCGCGGCCGCGGCCCAAGGATCTTGCGGCGCGATCGCGGCGAGCCCGCCGAACCCTGGGGATGCCTGGCGATCACCTCGGCCAGGCGGTCGTTGACCAGTGCCGCCAGCGCGGTGGCCTGGCCGTCGTCCAGGGTCTGCACGCCGGGCGCGGTCAGCGACAGCAGGTGCACGTAGACTCCGTTGGCGTCCATGACGGCCAGCCGCTCGTCCTCGAGGTCGAGCAACTGCCGGCGCACCCGTCGCAGGCCGGGCAGGTCCTAGCCGAACAGGAAGCTGAGGAAATCCTGGTCGGGTTCGTCCGGCCCGGCGCCTGCCGCCCAGTCCTGCAGCGCGGCGAATACTTCGGGAATGGAGAATGCCTCCTCGGTGGCGATCCGCCGGTACGAGCCGGCCGGTATGTCCGTCACGTCAACCTCCCGGTGCGCTGATGCTCAGCCCGCGGTCTCGGAGCGCGCCTGCCGGCAGACCGACAGCAACTCGTCCACGCCACGCAGGTGCAGGTGCGGCCAGCTGTCCCGCGGCAGGTGCCGGAAGGAGCCCGCGTCGCCGAGGCCCGAGGTCACCGCGACCGCCAGCGCGCGTCCCCGATGCGCCATCGGCACCTCCAGGTCAGGATCGTCGCCAACCACGGCCAGGTCCGCCGGGCGCACGCCGATCCGGCGGCCCGGCGGCGCGCAGCGCATCGAGCGACGGCTTGCCGACCAGGCGCACCCGGCAGCCGGTGAGGCTGCTGATCATTGCCGAGATCGCGCGGGACGTGCCGATGGCCCGCCCGCCCGCGGTCGCGAAGAACACCGACTGCGAGCAGCTGTACAGCGCGGCGCCGTTCCAGACCGCGTGGCAGGCGGCTTCGAGCACGGACAGGCTGAAGGACGGGTACCAGCCCGCCAGGACCGCGTCGACATGCCGGCCAGCCGCCTCGCCCGCGTCCGCGGTGACGGCATCGATTCCTGCCGCGCGCAGCGGGCCGGTCAGGCCCTCGCCGCCCAGCACGAGCACCCGGCGGTGCCGGCGCCTGGTGAAGACGGCCACGGCGCTGCTGGCCGGCGTGAGCACGACATCATCAGGCAGCTCGAAGCCGATCGCCCGCAGCTCGAGGGTGTACTGCTGCGGCGTCTTGGTGGTGCCGTTGGTGAACACGGCGAACGGCAGTTGATGCCGGGTGGCCCAGCTCGTGATCTCCAGCGCTCCTGGCAGCGGCCGCAGGCCGTGGTTGAGCCGGTCGCCGAGCACGAGCGTGCCGTCCAGGTCGAAGACGAAGCCGCGGATCTCGCGCAGCCGCCGCCTGGCTGCCTCGGCAGCCTGAACGTCGGGATCGGCATCGGGCGCGGCGGCGAGGTCAGCCATGCGCTGCCCCGCCGACCTCGCCGCCGCGCAGTTCGAGCCGGAAGCCAGGCCTGTCGATCCGCAGGTCAGCTACCCGCTCCCGGGTCCGCAGGCCGCGGAGCAGGTCGAGCAACCCCTGGAGCTCAGGGTTGTAGTTCCGCCTCGCCGGGCCGGCCGCGACCATCGCATCGACCTCTTCGGCCGGCATCGTCGCGCGCAGCAGGAACTCCTCGTCGCTGATGCCGCGCGGCAGCCTCTTGCGCAGCTCAGATAGCGGGGCAGGCGGCGGCTCGGCCGCCAGCTCCCTGGCCCGCGGGCGGGACAGGATGCGGTCCTGGACGTCGGCGTCCACCGGCCGCTGTGGGCCGGCCGAACCGGCCGAGCACGTACCGGATGGCCTGGTCGGAGACGTTGCCGTAGCGCTCGGCGCCGATCACGTTGTAGAACGCCTGGCCGCACACCATCTGCGGGAACGGCGTGACCATGATCGGATAGCCGAGTTCGGCGCGCACCCGGCTGACTTCGTCCAGCACCGCCTCGAACCGGTCGGCCAGTCCGAGTTCGCCGAGCTGACGGCGCAACGTGGTGACCACTCCCCCGGCCATCTGGTGACGCAGATACGACGCGTCGTACTCCTGCGGCACGCCCGCTGGCAGCGACTGCACCTGCGCGAGCCTGGTGAAGTAATCCGCCACAGCGGTGAGCAGCCGGTCATCGATGTCGACCGTGTGCCCGGCCTCGCGCAGGTTCGCGACGATGCGCTCGGCGCTGGGCAGCGAGGTTCCGTTCGCCAGCGCCCCGCACGCCACCTGCAGTGCCTGGACCCCGAGGTCAACGGCCTCTAGGTAGGTCAGCGGCGACAGGCCGATCGTCGTGTGCGAGTGCAGCTCGAGTGGCTTCGCGCCGAGCCTGGCGCACAGCGCGGGCAGCAGCGTCCGCGCGCGGTCGGGCGTCAGCAGGCCGGCCGGGTCCTTCACGTAGACGCGGTCGATGTCCTTGCAGGCCGCCATCTGGCCGGCCAGGCCGGCGTAGAACTCGTCGTCATGCACCGCGCTCACCGTGAACGTCAGCGCGCCGACGATCTCCGTGCCGCCGGCCGCGCGGATGTCGCGCGCCGTCTGCAGCACGGCCGTCATGTCGTGCATCGGGTCAAGCACGACGTAGCGGTCGATGCCAGCCGCGACGAGCCGGGAGTAGGCGAGCCTGATCAGGTCGGGGTGCACGGGCTCCCAGGAGATGAAGCGCAGGCCGGACCCGATGAACTGCAGCGGCGTGCGCGGCATCGCCGCCCTGGTCAGCCTGATCCGCTCCCACGGATCCTCACGGAACGTCCGCACCGCCACGCCCATGTGGGTGCTCGAGCTGTAGTCGATCGCCCGGAAGCCCACCCGGTCAAGCACCGGGGCGATCTGGAGGATATGCGCGGTGCTGAGCCCGGTCGCGCCCCACAGGCTCTGGTTGCCGTCGCGCAGCGAGACGTCGACGATCTGGACGTCAGCCATGGCCTTTGCCCCCGGCCGGCTGGAGGCCGCGGGTAGCCCGGCGGCTCAGGAACCGCTCGAGGTAACCGGTGTCCACGCCGCCCGCGGCGAAGTCGCCGGCCGCGGTCAGCTCGGCGTGCAGGCCGATGGTTGTGGCCACCCCGCCGAGCTCGCACCGGCCGAGCGCGGCCCGCAGCCTGGCCAGCGCCTCGGCCCGGTCGCTGCCGCTGACGATCAGCTTGGCAAGCAGCGAGTCGTAAAACGGCGGGACCTGCGAGCCCGGCTGCACATGGGTGTCCACCCGGATGCCGGGGCCAGCCGGGAAGGCCGCCGCCGAGATGGTTCCCGGACTCGGCCGGAAGTCGTCCGTCCAGTCCTCGGCATTGATCCGGCACTCGATCGCGTGCCCGGTCAGCTCGACGCCGTCCTGGTCCAGGCGCAGCGGGCGGCCCTCGGCGACCCAGATCTGCTCGGCGACCAGGTCGAGCCCGCTGATCGCCTCGGTGACCGGATGCTCGACCTGGATGCGCGCGTTCAGCTCGAGGAAATAGAAGGCCTCGCGATCGGTGTCGACAAGGAACTCCACGGTGCCGAGGCCGCGGTAGCCCAGCTGCCGGCCGAAGTCCAGCGCTGCCCGGTGAATCGCGGCGCGGAAGCTGTCGGCGAGCAGCGGGGCTGGCGCTTCCTCGACCATCTTCTGGTACCTGCGCTGCACCGAGCAGTCCCGGTCGCCGATGTGGATGACGTGCTCGCCGTCGCCGAGAAGCTGCACCTCGACATGCCGCCCGCGGGTCACGTAGCGCTCGAGGTACACCCTCCGATCACCGAAGGCCGACCCGGCCTCGGCCATCGAGCGCGCGATTGCCTCGGCCAGGAACGCGGGCTCGTGCACCAGCCGCAGGCCGCGCCCGCCGCCGCCGCCGGCGGCCTTCACCAGGACCGGCCAGCCGATCGCCGCGGCCAGTTCCGCCGCCTGCGCCTCGCCCGTCACCTCGCCCCCAGGAACGACGGGCAGGCCGGCCGCTGTGGCCCGGCGGCGCGCCGCGACCTTGTCGCCGACCGCGTCGAGCTGCGCGGCCGGCGGGCCGATGAAGACCAGGCCAGCCGTCGTGCAGGCCCTGGCGAGCTCCGCGTTCTCGGACAGGAAGCCGTAGCCGGGGTGGATGGCGCCGGCGCCGGCGGCCACGGCAGCGCCAACCACCGCGGCGACGTCGAGGTAGCTGTCGGCGGGCGCGGCCGGCCCGACCCGGATGACGGCGTCGGCCAGCCTGGCCGGCACCGAGTCCTGGTCGGCGTCGGAGACGGCGAGCACCGCCTCGATGCCGAGCCGGCGGCAGGTGCGCAGGATGCGCACCGCGATCTCGCCGCGGTTGGCGATCAGGATGCGGCGCAGGATCATCGGCCCGGCCTGATCCGCATCAGCACGCTGCCCTGCTCGGCGAACTGGGCGTTGCCCGCCACGATCTCGGCCACCGTGCCGCTGACTCCGGCCGCGACCGAGTTCATCAGCTTCATCGTCTCCACGATGCCGACGACCGTGTGCTCGTCGACGGCGCTGCCGACATCCACGAACGGCGGTGCCCCCGGCCTGGGCGCGCGGTAGAACGTGCCGAGCAGCGGGCAGCGCACGTCGGCCAGGCCGTCCTCGAGCCCTTGGTCGGGGCCGGCAGGCGCCGCCTGGAGTGCGGGCGCGGGCGCCGCCGTCCCCGCCGGGTCGGGCAGCATCTTCGGCGCCCCGAGCACCTGCGTCTCCTGCGTCCAGCCGCCGTCCGGCGCACGGCGCAGCGACAGCTTGAACCTGGCGGTCTCCAGGTGCAGTTCGCCGAACGGAAGCGTGTCAAGCAGGTGCAGGATGTCCTGCACGTCGTCGCCGGTCAGGTCCACGTCAGCGCTCCGGCTTCCGTACCGTCACGACGCGGCTGAGGTGCTCGAACACGTGGTCAACCGCCCTGGGCTTCGCGGTGGCGATCGGCCCGGCCGCCCGCGCGGCCCACACGGTCTCGTGGCGGCTTTGCAGCAGCACGATCCCGTCCGCGGCCCCGGCGTCGACCCCGGCGTCGACCCCGGCGTCGACGAGCGCCCACTCGATGTCCTGCGGCGTGCCGTAATGGCTCTCCACCCGCTGCGCGACCCGGGCTAGGGCGCGGACCTCGTCGTCTGTGAGGCACGCCTGCTCGCGCAGTTCCGCGGGTACGTCGTCCGCCGTCACCCCGGATCCGGCGTCGTCCAGCCGGTGCAACCGGAGCTTGACCGCTACCGTGCGCCGCACGATGTCACCGGTCACCTTGCTGACGACGAAGGAGTCGGGTGTGACCTCGCCGCCGACCAGCACCGAGCCGAGGCCCCAGCTGCCCTCGATGGCGACCACCGAACGGTCGCCGGTCGTCGGGCTGCACGTGAACATGACGCCCGCGCAGCGCGGCTCGACCATTCGCTGCACCACGACAGCCATGGCCAGGTCCTGCTCGCCGATCTTCATGCGCAGCCGGTAGGAGACGGCCTCGGCGTTGTACAGGCTTGCCCAGCACCTGCGCACGTTCGCCACGACCGACTCCGCGCCGCGCACCCACAGGTAGGTGTCCGCCAGCCCGGCGAAGCTCGCGTCCGAGCTGTCCTCGCTGGTCGCGCTTGACCGGACCGCGACCGGCGGGCCGCCTTCGGCGGCGGCATCAGCAGCGAGCAGCAGATAGCTGCCGACGATGGCCTCGTGCACGTCACCGGGCAGCGGGGCGCTCACGATCCGGCTCCTGATGCCCGCGGTGGCCGCCGCGATCGCTGCACCGTCGGCGGGCGGCAGGCGCTCGATCTCGCGGCGGATCGCCCCGTCCGGGTCCAGCGCTGCGATCCCCCGCTCGAACGCGGCGGCCGTGACGACGTACCCGGCAGGGACGCGCATGCCCGCCCTGGCTAGCTCGCCGAGGCTCGCGCCCTTCCCGCCGACGAGCGGCCGGTCGCCGATGCCAACCTGGTCGAGCCCGCGGACTAGGTACCGGTTCTTCATGGTCATCCGTCTGCGGGTCAGGACAAGATCGTGACCAGGCCGCGGTCGCCATCCACCCGGATCCGCTGGCCGGTCTTGATCAGCTTGGTCGCATGGCCGGTGCCGACCACGGCCGGCATGCCGTACTCGCGCGCGACGATCGCCGCGTGCGACATGGTCCCGCCGATATCGGAGACCGCCGCGATGATCTTGCCGAACACCGGCGCCCAGCTCGGGGCGGTCACCGCGCAGACCAGGATCTCGCCGTCGCGGATCTGGCCGATGTCATTGACGCTGCGCAGCACCCGGGCGAGACCCTCCACGGCCCCCGGCGCGGCGGCGTATCCGTGGATCTCCTGGCCGTCACCGTGTTCAGCCGCCGCCCAGGTCGCGAGGGTCTCCGCTGTCACGCCCCACAGCATCCGCACCGCCGGGTCGTTCAGCGCCTCGGGCACCGGCCCGATGGCCGGCGGCGCGGACCAGCCCCTGAGCACCTTGAGCATCCGCTTGCGCTCGGCGATGATCGGCCCGAAGTGCGCGGCGCCGAGCGGCTCGGACCCGGCGGCCCAGGCCAGCATCACGTCGGACAGCGCCTGGTCGATCTCGGTGTGGTGCAGCTGGAACAGGTCCTCGACCTCGGCGAGCACGCCGCGGCTGACCAGCAGCTCGCCGAACTGCCTGACCTTGGCGTAGAACACGGTCGTGAACCAGTGCTCGCAGTACCACTTGTGATCCTCCACGTAGGGGAAGACCTGGCGGGACAGGCCGAGCATCTGGTCGAAGGCGGCCCGGTCGTCGTCGCTGGGCAGCAGGCGCCGGTATTCGGCCACGATGTGATCACGCTCTTCGAGCAGCCGCTCGGTCGGCCTGATCAGCGGGTCGCCCTCGCGTACCAGCCGGACGTAGCGCGGCAGCGCCGCGAACGGCACCGTGAGGTCATCGTTCCAGCTCCTGTGATGATGGTAGAAGCCGTCTCCGGTCGAGACGTTGAACCACGGATCGCGGGCGCGGGCGAAGCCCGCCAGCCAGCGCCGGCCGTCATCACCGCGCTCGGCGAGCGCCCGCAGCACCGCCTCGGGCGAGCAGCCGTCGGTGAACAGGTCGTCAACCCCGGCCTCGACGGCGAGCCTGGCCAGCTTCTTAAGCTCGTCGTCGGGCCGGTACATGATCACCTCGATCCCGGCGACCATGCGCGCGACCGCCTGGTCGGGAATCTCGGGAAATGCCTTCTTGCAGAACTCGAAGAACACCACGTACGCGCCGTAGCCGAGCATCAGGAACTCAGTGTGGTGGTGCCACATCTTCGAGTACAGGTCGATGCACTTGTGCCAGTTCTCGCGCACGTAATGATTCTGCGCCACCCCGGTGGCGTTGAAGACCACGTCGGCGTCGTCCAGTTCGGGCAGCTCCGGCACCGTGACCGCGTCGATCTCCGCGATCAGGGCGGCCATCTTGTCCTTCCACAGGCCGAACAGGCGATCCCAGTTCTCGTAGTAGTAGCCGGCCCGCTCGGTGAAGACCGCCAGCCTGCGCTCGATCTCGGCCGGATCGGTCACCGGAATGGCGGTGATGTACACGCGTCCGTTCAGGATGCGGTGCTCGATGCCGAGCGTCGTCGGGAACGCGAAGATCCGCGCGGTATTCGCGCCGATCGCGGCGTAGGGGATCTCGCACGTCAGGACGTCAAACGCGGGCAGCGGCTCGGGGAAATGCATCGCGTTGTTGAACCAGAACCGGTTGTCGTCCTCGGGCTGGAACCTGGTGAAGTACTGGTACATCGAGCGCCAGCCCTCGGCGCCCGGCACGTCCTCGATCTGCGAGGGGAGCGGGAAGCTGAAGCCGGTTCCGTCCATGAAGAGCCTCCTGGTCAAGAGCCCGCCGCCGCGCGGCGGGCGTCAGGCATTCGAATAGTCCTGATGCGCTGCCGCATAGCCGATGAAGAAGTCCAGCGAGTCGGGGTTCGCCATGGCGTTGCGATTGACGGCCTCGTCCGCCGGCACGCCGCGCAGGATCTTGCGTACCGGGACTTCCATCTTCTTTCCGGTCAGGGTCACCGGGATCTCCGGCACGGCGATGATCCGGTCGGGGACGTGGCGCGGCGTGTACTCGGTTCGCAGCCGGTCGCGGATCCGCTGGTCGAGCGCGTCGTCCAGCACCACGCCGTCGGCCAGCCTGACGAACAGCGGCATGAAGAATCCGCCGCCTGGAAGCTCGAGATTGACGATGAGGGCGTCGGTCACCTCGGCGACCGACGCGAGCGCCCGGTACACCTCGGCGGTGCCGATCCGCACGCCGTGCCGGTTCAGCGTCGCGTCGGACCGCCCGAGCACGAAGCAGGCGCCGCGGGAGTTGAGGCGGAAGAAGTCACCCTGGCGCCAGACACCAGGAAACCGGTCGAAATACGACTCGCGGTACCGGGAGTTGCCCCCCTCGCCCCAGAAGCCGACCGGCATCGACGGCATCGGCTCGGTGATCACCAGCTCGCCGACCTCGTCGACTACGCTCTCGCCGCGCTCGTTGAACGCCCGGGCGGCGACCCCGAGGTGGCGAGCCTGGATCTCGCCGGCCCTGACCGGCTCGGTCGGCACGCCGCCGACGAATCCCGTGCAGACATCGGTTCCGCCACTGCCGGTGGCGATCGAGACGTCCTTCTTGACGTTGCGGTAGAACCAGGCCGTATGCTCGGCCGACACGGGCGAGCCGGCCGGCATGATGGTCCGCAGGGCGGTCAGGTCATACCGGTCGCCCGGCACGACCCCGGCCTGCGCCATCAGGTCCACGAACGACGGGCTGGCGCCGAAGAACGTCACGCCGGCGTCCTGCGCGAGCTGCCACAGCACATCCGGCTGGGGATACGCGGGGCTGCCGTCGTACAGGACCGGCACCACGCCGACGAGCAGCGAGCTGACCAGGAAGTTCCACATCATCCAGCCCGTGGTGGTGAAGAAGAACAGCCGGTCGGCGGGCCCGAGATCCATGTGCAGCGGCTGCAGCTTCAGCTGCTCGATCAGGATCCCGCCGTGGCCGTGCATGATCGCCTTCGGGAGCCCCGTAGTTCCCGACGAGAACAAGATGAACAGCGGGTGGTCGAACGGGACTTGCTCGAAGCTGAACTCGCTGGCGGGAACCGGCGGGTGATCGAGTACCTCGTCCCAGCGCAGTGCTCCGGCCATGGGTGGGTCGCCCGCACCGTCACCGGGGCCAGGCAGCCAGATCACCTGCTCGAGCTCGTTGAGGCCGGAAATGATCTCGCGCAGCTCGCCGCGGCGATCAAAGTGCCGGCCGTTGTAGCGGTAGCCATCGACGCAGAACAAGACCTTCGGGGCGAGCTGTCGGAACCTGTCGAGGACTCCGCGCCAGCCGAAGTCAGGCGAGACGCTCGTCCAGATCGCGCCGATGCTCGTCGTGGCCAGCATCGCGATGACCGTCTGGGGGATGTTCGGCAGGTAGGAGGCGACCCGGTCACCGGGACGCACGCCCATGGCGCGCAGCCGGGTGGCGAGTATGCGGGTCTGGCCAGCCAGGTCCGCCCAGTCCAGGCCGGCCAGCGGCGCGGTCTCGCTTAGCGACAGCAGCGCGACCTGGCCAGGGGTTTCGCGGCGCAGGATGTGCTGTGCGTAGTTCAGCCTGGCTCCGGGGAACCACTGGGCTCCCGGCATTGCCCGGCTGCCCAGCACGCGCTCGGGCGGCACGGATGCCTCGATCCCCGAGTAGTCCCAGATGGCCTGCCAGAAACCATCGAGGTCGGTGACCGACCATTGCCACAGCGCGGCATAGGAGTCGAAGTGGTGGCCGCGCTCGCCGAGCCAGGCGATGAACGCGGTCAGCTTGGCGCCCGCCACCCGCTCGGGACTCGGCGTCCACAGCAGCGTGCCCTCGGCCACCGGGCCCGTGGCGGCGAGGCCCGTGGTAGCTGGCCCCGTGGTAGCTGACTCCGTGGTAGCTGATTCGGTCATGCACCGACCCTCTCCGCGCCCCCCACCACTCCCCCTGGCAGGCGATCACCTGCCCGGCCACGGGTGATACAACGCAACATCCGCGTCGGCGGCGCGCTCAGGTGTCATCCATTTCTTACACGGCCGACATTCGCACATGCCGGAGACGGTGGCAACGGCGATTTGATAGGATTTCACTAGGTGAAAAGCTGAGAGAACCGCGGGCGGCCGATGCGCGATTACAAGGTCAAGACGATCGGCGCGCTGCACAGGGGGCTGCAGGTTCTCGAGTTCCTGCACGATGCCGGCGCGGCGAGCCTGCACGACCTGAACCGCGAGACCGGCATCCCGAAACCCACGCTGATCCGCATACTCCACACCCTGCACTCCGACGGCCTGGTCTGGCAGCGGATGGCCGACGGCGCCTTCCTGCCCAGCCAGGTCAGGTCGCGGTCACCGTGGCGACCGCGCGTCGATGACGCGGCCTGGCTGAGCGAGGTCGCGTCAGGCGTACTCGAGCGGCTCTGCCAGCGGGTGCCGTGGCCATCGGTGCTGTCGGTGCCGCGGCTTGAGTACATGGAGACGATCGATACGAACAGCCCGCGGGCGTGCTTCGACCACGTCCCGGCGGCGCCCGTGGGATTCCGCGCCAATATGCTGCGGTCCGCGTCCGGTCGCGCCTATCTCGCGTTCTGCTCCGAGCAGGAGCGCGAGGCCGTGGTGCGCAGGCTCGCCGCGAGCAGCGGGGCCGGCCATGACCTTGCCCGCGATCCGGTCGAACTGCGGCGCGTCGTCGATGCCACCCGCAGCCGCGGTTACGGCGTGCGGGCACCGGACTTCGGCGGCGACTACGCCCTGACCCGCGAGCAGGCCGACGACGGCCGCAACTCCGTCGCCATGCCCATCCGCGCGGGCGGCCGGGTGCTCGGCTGCTTGAACCTGACCTGGCGGCGGGCCGCGCTGACCGAGGCCGAAGTGGCCGACCGCTACCTGCCTGACCTGCGGGCCGCCGTGCGCAGCATCGAACGGCAGGCGGTCAGCTATGGCAATGGCGATCTTCATCCGATCCTGGCGAGCACCTCGCTGCCCAGCAGCCGCACATGATGGGGTGACCATGGCCGTTTCCGATCCGACCGGCGATCATGCGAGCGTCGCCGACGACGAGGCTCCCGACACACGGCACTGGGGCGTCTCGCAGCGTCCGCCGCGGCTGCTGCTCACGCTGCTTGGTGACTACTGGTGGCAGCGAACCGAGTCGCTGCCGTCGGCGGCCCTGGTCGCGTTGCTCGCCGAGTTCGGGGTCAGCGACTCGGCGGCGCGGGCCGCTCTCAGCCGCCTGAACCGCAATCAGCTGCTTGTCACCTCGCGCAGCGGACGGCGAACCTTCGTCAGGCTGAGCGAGCGCGCCGCCCAGATCCTCGACGAGGGTGCTCGCCACATCTTCTCCTTCGGCGCGGGCACCGAGCCGTGGGACGGGATGTGGAGCCTGCTGGCCTTCTCGATCCCCGAGCACAACCGGTCGGCTCGTGATTCACTACGCAAGCAGCTACGCTGGCTCGGCTTCGCCCCGCTGTACGACGGGCTCTGGATCGCCCCGCGCGACTTGGTCACCGAGGTGATCGGGCTGCTCGACGAGCTGGGCATCGGCACGGGTACCGCGTTCCGCGCGACTTCGGTTCCCGGCACGGAACGAGACGGCCTGCCGGAGCGCGCGTGGGATCTCGATGGCCTGCGGGCACGGTATGACGAATTCACCGCGTACGCCGAGGAGCTGAGAGGCAGGGCCCACGCGGGCCGGATCTCCCCGGTGGAGGCGCTCGTCGCGAGGACCCGCATCATGGACGAGTGGCGCGCGTTCCCGGGGCTCGATCCCGATCTGCCCGGTGAGCTGCTGCCGCAAGCCTGGCCGCGGTCGGCAGCCCGTGAGCTCTTCATCGCCACCTACGACCTGCTCGGGCCGCTCGCCACCCACCGGGTGCGCCAGATCATCGCGCGGTACAGCCGTGAGCTGGCGCCGCTGGCCGTGTCGCACAGTTCGGCGCTGACGGCTGACTCCGCGGGCGAGACCACGGCAAGCGAGGGCACCGCGGCCGAGGGCACCGCGAGCCAGGGCACCGCCGAGGAGGGCGCGCTGACTGCCACGAGATCCTGACCCCTGCTCAGCCCGAGCCCAGCCCGAGCAGGCGCACCGCGTTGTCCTTGAGGATCTTCTGCCGGACTTCAGGCTTGATCGGCAGCGTGTCGAAGTCCGCGAGCCAGCGATCCGGGGTGAGGAGCGGGTAGTCGGAACCGAACAGCACCTTGTCCTGCAGCAGCGTATTGGCGTACTGGACGAGCTGCGGGGGGAAGTATTTCGGTGACCAGCCGGACAGGTCGATGTAGACGAGCGGCTTGTGCGATGCGATCGACAGCGCCTCGTCCTGCCAGGGAAAGGACGGATGGGCCAGCACGATGGCCAGATCGGGGAAGTCCGCGGCCACGTCGTCGATGAAGAGCGGGTTCGAATACTTCAGCCTGACGCCACCGCCGCCCCTGGTACCCGCGCCGATGCCGGTCTGCCCAGTATGGAACAGGGCCGGTAGGCCAAGTTCCTCGATCGCCGCGTAAAGCGGGTAGGCGGCTCGGTCATTCGGATAGAACGCCTGCATGTTCGGGTGGAACTTGAAGCCGCGCACGCCGAAGTCGCTGGCCAGCCTGCGCGCCTCCCGTACTCCGGCGACGCCGCGGGCCGGGTCGATGCTCGCGAACGGGATCATCACGTCCGCGTTCGCGGCCGCCGCCACGGCCACCTCCTCGTTCGGCACGCCGGGGATCCCCGTCGTGGTCTCGGCGTCCACCGTGAAGACCACGCATGCCATCTGCCGCTCCCGGTAGTACGCGGCGATTTCCGGCAGCGTCGGGACGGCCCGGTCCGCCTTGAACAGGGTGCGTGACGCCTGTTGCAGCTCGGCGCTGAGCGAGCCTTGGCCGCGTTCGGATACCTCGGCGTGGGTGTGCACGTCGATCGCGACGAGATCGTCCACGTTCAATGACCGCTCCTCATGGCCGTCCGAACGGCTCTGACAGCGCCTGGCCTGCCGTTTACCCTGCCGGTGGCGGGGGCAAGGGGCCGTCGCATTTGACGATACATGACACTATGGCTCGCGACGGTGGCGAGTACAGCCCACTATCGGACGGCCGCGAGCTCTCGGGTGGTGGCGACGATGTCCCTGCCCGCCGTGATGACGATGCCGCGGGCCAGCTTCCTGGCCTGCGAGGCAAGCTCCGCCGCCAGCATGACACCGGCCCGGGCAGCGTCGTGCCCCGCTCGCTCGAGTGCGTGCAGCGTCTTCGCCGGAATGGTGATGTCGGGCACCTCGTGAGCGAGGTACTCGGCCTCCTCGAAGCTGGCGAGCGGCCGGACGGCGACCAGCACAGGGACCCGGCCGTCGATGGACTCTAGCAGCCGCTCCAGGCCGGCCAGCTCGTAGACCGGGCGGGTGATGAGAAAGCCGGCCCCGGCCGCGATCTTGGCCAGCGCCCGCACCGCCTCGCGCGCCGGGTCGTGGCTGCCTGGATTGATCCTGGCGCCGATCTCGAAGTCCGTCTTGGCTCCGAGCTGGAGGCCGTAGTAGTCGCTCCCCCGGTTGAGGCCGGCCAGCAGCTCGATCAGGCCGATCGAGTCGACGTCCCAGATGCCGTCCACGTGCGGGTAGTCGCCGAGCAGCGGGGGCATGCCCGTCTCGCAGACGATTCGCCGCAGGCCGAGCGCGTGCGCGCCGAGCAGGTCGGCCTGCAGCGCCATGATGGTCCGGTCCCAGGTCGTGACGCTGGCGATCGTCTCGATCCCGGCGGACTGATGCAGGTGCAGCGCCAGGTCAAGCACGCTGACCTGAGCTCGGCTTGTGCGGGCGGCGGTGACAGAGATGAGATCGACGCCGACGTCGCGTAGCTCGCTGGCCAGCTCGGCGGTCTGACCGACGTCGCCGGTAAGCGGTGTGGTGAGCTCGGCGGCGACCAGCTGGCGGCCTGGCTGAGCGAGCGAGACCGACAGGCACTCGCCGGCCGCGGCGGGCGCTGCCGCGCTGGCCGGGCTGGCCAGCGCCGCGCTCGGCAACCTGGCCTGCCGGTAGCCGCCGGCGACCTGGACGGCGGCGGCGAGCTGCTGCGGGGTGGTGCCGCAGCACCCGCCGACGACGGCCGCGCCGGCCTCGAGTGCCTGGCGAACGTAGCGGGCGAAGTACTCGGAGTCGATGTCGTATTCGAACCGGGCCGCAGCCACCCGGCGCGGCAGGCCCGCGTTCGGCTGGAACGTCAGCGGCAGGTCGCTGTGCTCGCGAAGCTCGCGCAGGACGGCCAGCGACCGCTGCGGCCCGAGCGTGCAGTTCGTGCCGAGCGCGACGATCGCGGTGCCAGCCGCCGCGCTTGCGACCTCGCGCGGCGTGTGCCCGCTGAGGGTCAGCGTGTCCGCGCCGAAGGTGGCCTGCGCGATGACCGGGATCTGCGTGATGTCGGCAGCGATCTCGATCGCCTCTGCGAGCTCGTCGAGGTATCCGAAGGTCTCGAGCATGATGAGGTCTGCGCCTGCGCCGGCGAGAGCGTCGATCTGCTCGCGCAGGGCGTCGGCCCGCTCGCTCCGGCTGACTCTTGGCCGCTGCTGAACGGTCACCGGCGGCGAGACCGAGCCTGCCACCAGTACGCCGCTTCCGGCCAGGACCGCCTGCCTGGCAATCCGGACGCCGATCCGGTTGATCTCCGCGACGCGGTCAGCGAACCCGCGCTCGGCAAGCCGGATCCTGCTGGCGCCGAAGGTATTGGTCTGCAAGATATCGACGCCAGCGCTGATGTAGCTGTCGTGAATGGTCCGCACCAGCGTCGGATTGGTGAGGTTAAGCGCCGGCAGAGCCTGGTCGAGAGAGTTGCCGGCCGCGTGCAGCATGGTCCCCATCGCCCCGTCGCAGACCAGGATGACGTTGCTCGACAACGCGGCCCGCAGGTTCATCGCTGGTCCGCCAGGCCGTTCAGAATCTCCGCGGCAACCTCGGCCATCAGGCGATCACGATGGGTGCTCAGGGACAGGCCGGTGATCTGCTCGACCCGGCGGATCCGGTAGCTGACCGTGTTGGGATGAACGTGCAACTGCTGCGCGGCCCGGCGCGGGCTGCCGTTCTCCCGGAAATAGGCCGACAGCGTGGCCAGGTAGTCGACGCCCGTGCTGCGCTCCTCGTCGCCGAGGCCGCCAAGGACCTCGAGCGCGAAGGTCCTGAGATCACCGACATCGGGCACCCGGAGCAGCAGCCGGTGGATCCCGAGATCCGCGAACGCGGTCACGGCAGCGGGCTGGCCCATCCGCCGGCTGACGGCCAGGGCGCGGCTAGCCTCGGCGTAGGAGCGGGATATCTCGCCCGCCGATGAACAGGGATTGCCGATGCCGGCGCCGGTGACGCGGGCCCGCTGCCCGCTGCCCGCGGCACACGCGCGGGCCAGCGCACGGCCCTGGTCGACCGGCCTGGCTCCATCACCGGTGATCGGGACGATCGCGACGACCTCGTCGGTGCGGCTGGCCACGATGGCGTCCGGCGCATGCCGGGCGATCAGCAGCTCAACCGGTGACGATCCGGCGCCGGTACGCGCGGCGGGCACGGCGAGCGCCAAGACGTAATGCTCCCTGGTCGGATCGAGGCCGAGGTGACGAGCCCAGCGGTCTACCTCGGGATCACCGTGATCACGGCTCAGTAGCAGGCCTTCCACGAGCTGCTCGCGGGCCCGCCCGGCGGCGGCGGTCACGACCAGGTCCCGGCCGAGGACGATGCCGCACACCATGGCCGCGTGCTCGACGGCGAGCAGCCGCATGTCCTCGGTAAGACCGGTGTCCCGGCTGCCCGCTGTCAGCAGGTATCCGGCAACCTCCTCGCCGACGGAGACCGGCGCGACGACGATTTGCTGCCCGCCGCGGCCGGCCCCAGGCACGGCGAGCGGCCTGCGACTCCTCGCCGCTGCGGCCAGCACGGTCCGCAGCCTGCCGTCCCGCACATCTTCGCGCAGCCTGCTGGCCGACCCGCAGCCCTCGGCGAACGCCAGGATTTCCAGCCCCCGGTCGACGATCGCGACGCCTGACCGGGTGCTCTCCGCGAGCACCCTGGCGATCGGCGCCAGCTCGGTCGTCTGCGAGGCGAGCGCGGACAGGTGACTGCACATAGCGACCAGCCTGCGCAGCAGCGCGGCCTCGTCGAGACCACCCAGGCCGACCACGGCAGCCGGCCTGGCAAGTTGAGGCTCCGCCTTGGCCGTTATCGCCGGCATGCCAGGGATGGCCATGCGCGGACTGTAACCGCCTCGGTGGCGGGCAGGCAATGGCACACGCAAAGTCGCTGCCCGGCCAGCCACGAACGTTGTGCTGGAACACAGTCAGCAACCGAATCCGATTGTGACATGGTGCACCGACGTCGTGACGCTGCCCGTCATCTTCCGAGCACCTGGGACGGGCGTCGCCCATTGCTCGCCCGCCCGGCACTGTGCCAGCGAACAAGGCTGGTCCGCCGAACTTCACTCACGGCCCGACGACACGCGCAGCGACGGCTGGCAGCATGGCATTGGGCCGGATGTCGCCTGGCGGGAGATCGGCGTGCGGGACGATCGTTCTGGGTCCGGATGGCCACGGCCAGTCCGGCCGCGGCTTGCTGCGCGCCTGGCGTACCGGATGCACGCGGTGCTCGCCGTGAGGCCGTCCTACCGGTGGCTCGCCGCGCTGATCGAACGCCATCGGTTCGCCCGGCGCTCCTTCACCGGTGCCGAGCGGGTCACGAAGGAACTCCTGTTCGGCTGCCGCATGTGCGGCCAGTGTGCGCTGCCCGCCACTGGCTACGCCTGTCCCATGACCTGCCCCAAGCAGTTGCGCAACGGACCATGCGGCGGAGTGTCGCCCGATGGCGGCTGCGAGGTGCACCCAGAGCTGCGCTGCGTCTGGGTAGTGGCGTTCGAGCGGGCCGCGCGGACCGGCCACGGCGACGACCTCGATCTGCTGCAGCGCCCGGTCGACTACCGGGAAGCGGGCCGCAGCTCGTGGCTGAACTACTGGCAGGGCCGCGACGAGGGCCTGTGGGCCGAGATCTCCGACGCCGGCCCGCCGCCCGTGCTGCGCCCGGAGCATAGATCCGCCAGCCGATGACAGGCCAGGCGGCGGCGTCCGCGGCGGAAGCTGGCCAGGCGGCGGCGTCCGCGGCGGAAGCTGGCCAGGCGGCGGGGCCTGCCGTGCTCCCAGGCCGGCTCCGGGCCGCGATCGCCTCAGGCCGGTTCGTCGTCACGGCCGAGATCGGGCCGCCCAGGGCTGCCAGCCCCGACCCGGTGGCGCGCAAAGCCAGCCTGCTGCGCGGCTGGGTGGACGCCGCGAACGTGACCGACAACCAGGGCGCGAAGGTCAGGCTGTCGAGCCTGGCCGGGAGCGTGCTCGCGCACAGCGCCGGGGTGGAGCCCGTCATGCAGCTGACCTGCCGTGACCGGAACCGGCTCGCGCTGCAGTCCGAGCTGCTCGCGGCCGGTGCGCTCGGCATCCCCAACGTGCTGCTGCTGACCGGAGACCATCCGCGCTTCGGTGATCATCCGGAGGCCAAGCCCGTGTTCGACCTCGATGGCGTCCAGCTGACCTGGGTGGCGCGAACCATGCGCGACGATGGCGTGCTGATGTCCGGCCTGCCGATCGCGGCCAGGCCAAGCTGGCTGATCGGCACCGTCGAGAACCCGTTTGCTCCGCCGGCCTCGTTTCGGGCCAGACGGCTGGCCAAGAAGGTGGCCGCCGGCGCGGAATTCGTGCAGACCCAGTTCGTGTTCGACCTCGGCGGATTCGCCCGCTGGATGGCTGACGTCCGCGGACTCGGCATCGCCGAGCGGTGCTGCGTCATCGCCGGCGTCGGGCCAATCCGCTCGCTGCGCATGCTGGAGTTCCTGCGCGGCGGCGCGCCGGGAATCACCGTGCCCGACCAGGTGGAGCGGCGGCTCCGCGGCGTGCCGGGCGACCGGGTGGAGGCTGAGGGCATCGGCCTGTGCGTGGAAACCATCACGCAGCTTGCGGAGATCCCGGGCGTCCGCGGCGTCCACCTGATGGCGTTCGGCTTCGAACGCGGGATCCCTGACATTCTCGAGCGGGCGGGCCTGTCCCCGGCAGCCAGGACGGCCGGCGGCCATGCTGGTTGAATTCCGCCCTGGTGCCAGGCTGCGCGGCACCAGTCCGGTCGACTTCACCACGTCGGTCACCCCGGTGCTGGTGGCACTCGCCGCGGAGCCGGCCGGCCGGGTGACCCCCGACCTGGACCGGGTCAGGGTGGCCTGCGACTGGGTGCAGTACAAGGAAAACTTCCGCGACATCATCGACGTCCGGCCGGTGCTGGCCCTTCCGGACGGGACCGGCCAGCCCGGCCAGGCGCCAGGGCCGGCCGGGGTTCCCGCCTACGACCGGGAGATCGCGGTGGACGTCCGGCGCAGCGGCGGCGTGCCGCTGCGCGAACTGACGGCCGCGCGGCTGCTGCACGACGGTGCGGACCGGATCTTCCTGGAAGATTGGGTGCTGGGCAGCCGCAGCTGCATCTGGGACTTCAACGCACGCTACTGGTCCGCGCTCGAGCTGTGGGAGAAGGCGACCGGGCACGGCTACGAGCAGGCCCTGCCCGGCGGCCAGAGCGATGCCCGCAACCATGACGCGGCCCGCGACCTGGTGACCGAGCTCTTCGCCGTCTGGGAGCGGCTGGAGTCCGCCCGGGCGCTGCCGAGCGAGCTCTACGTGACCGAGCTCGGAGTGGGCAACGGCAGCCAGGCCAAGGTGTTCCTTGACGAGTTCGCCGAACTCGACCGCGCCCGCGGCCTCGGGTATTACCGCAGGCTGCACTACCTGATGTGCGATTACTCCCAGCACGTACTCGACCTGGCCATCCAGACCGTCGCCGGTCACGACGGTCATGTCAGCTGCCTCCCGCTGGACGCCACCCGGCCCGGCACCTCGCTCGGATTCCTGCGCGGCAAGATCTTCCTGCTCTACATCTCCAACGTCTACGACAACCTGCCCACCGACGAGGTCGCTCAGCTCGGCGGCCGCACCTACCAGGTGCAGGTCAGGGCTTACTTCCCGGCGGCAGCGGCCGCCGAGCTCGCGGCCTCGGTGTCCGCCACGCCGACCGAGCTGCCCGGGCTCGTGCACAAGCTGCTGCGGCTCGGCCCCGCCGTGCTGCCCGACGCCGCGCCCGGTCAGGTCGGTGATGTCGATGCTGCCGTCGCCTTCTGGCAGCGGGCGTGGTCACTGCTGCGGCTGGCTGAGCGCTATGTCCCGCTTGCCGGGCTCGACCTGTACCCGCTGGCCCGCTCGATGAACGGCGAGATGCTCAGGCCGCTGCTTGAGTCCGGCGCCGACGTACGCATGCACGTCAACAACGGGGCGCTGGCCAGCTTCGCCGACAGCATTGAGCTGCTGCACCCGTTCGGGAAGATAGTTTGTCATGATTTGTTCGTTACTAACATCCAGGCGTACCGCACCGGGTTCCGCGGGCCGGGCAAGTATGACGGCTCGGTCGTGAACTGGGTGAACGGGCCGCTGCTCGCGCACGTCGGCCGCCGACATGGACTGGACGTGCGGTACGAGCCGTTCCGGCACCGCACCAGCGGCAACATCGTGACCATGACGGCTCAGGCGCGGGACTGACATGGCCCGCCGATCCGCGTTTTCGGAGTTGCCGCTGCTGCCGACTACCGTGGTGGGCTCCTATCCCGTGCCGGAGTGGATGGAGCGGCTGAAGACCGACTACTTCCGCGGCCGGATGAGCCGCGTCCAGCTCGCTGACCTGCACGAGATGGCGATCAAGGCGGCGCTGCGCGACCAGGAGCTCGCGGGAATCGACATCGTGTCCGACGGTGAGCTGCGGCGCGACAACGACATCGACTACTTCCTCGCCCGCCTGCCGGGCATCGAGATCCCCGACCCGGCGAAGGACTTCTACTTCGACTACTATGAGGCGACGCTGAGCGCTCCCCTGCCCGACCCGGAAGGGACTCCGCTGCGGCTCGCCGACGACTTCTCCTTCACCGCCGCCCAGACATCGGCCCCGGTCAAGTTCTCTTTCACCGGGCCGTTCTCGCTGGCCAGGCACGTGCGCGGCACCGCGTATCCGGAGCAGCGCGACATGGTGCTCGCGATCGCCAGGTTCCTGAACTCCGAAGCGCGCGCGCTCGGCGACCGCGGCGCTCAGCTGCTGCAGATCGACGAGCCGTTCCTGGCCGGCTACCCCGATCAGGTCGGGACCGCCGTCGAGGCCGTGAACGTGGTCACCGAGGGCGTGGACGTTACCTGGGCACTGCACGTCTGCTACGGCAACCGGTACGCCCGCCCGCTGTGGGAGGGGCACTACGACTTCCTGTTCCCCGCCGTGCTGGGCGCCGCCGTCGACCAGCTTGTGCTGGAGTTCGCCCGCAAGGGGTACGAGGACCTGCCCGTGCTGGAGAAGTCCGGCTGGGACCGCGGCGTCGGGCTCGGGGTGATCGACGTGAAGAACGCCACGGTCGAGTCGCCCAGCATCATCGCCGACCGCATCCGGCGGGCGCTGGAGATCGTGCCAGCGGACCGGCTGGTGATCAATCCCGACTGCGGGCTACGGCACCTGCCGGGATCCGTCGCTAGGGCCAAGCTGGCCGCGATGGCCGAAGGTGCTCGCGCCGTCAGGACCGAGCTAGGCCGGACCGAGCTGGGCCGAACCGAGGTTTCGCCGCGGAACGATAAGGAGCCTGAACCATGACGCAGCCGGCCGCAGGTGACTACCTGTTCACGTCCGAGTCGGTGACCGAGGGACACCCGGACAAGGTCGCCGACGCCATCTCCGATGCGGTACTGGACGCCGCGCTGACCAGCGACCCGTTCTCCAGGGTGGCCTGCGAGACCTTGATCACCACCGGAATGGTGGTGATCGCCGGCGAGATCACCACGCCCGGGCAGCTGGACTACACCCAGATCGCCCGCGACACACTGATCAGGATCGGCTACGACAACGGCGACAGCGGCTTCGACGGCCGAACGTGTGCTGTGCTGATCGCGCTCGACCGGCAGTCCCCGGACATCGCCCAGGGGGTCGACCAGTCGCACGAGCACCGCGGCCGGCTCTCCGACGACCTGCTCGACCTGGCCGGCGCCGGCGACCAGGGCATGATGTTCGGCTACGCGACGGACGAGACGCCCGAGCTGATGCCAATGCCGATCGCGCTCGCGCACCGACTGGCGAGGCGG
Source organism: uncultured Actinomycetota bacterium (assembly GCA_963720595.1). Lineage (GTDB taxonomy): Bacteria > Actinomycetota > Actinomycetes > Streptosporangiales > Streptosporangiaceae > Chersky-822. The sequence continues at coordinate 1,029,450 of CAVRFY010000005.1, forward strand.
CTGGCCGCGGTGCGCAAGGACGGCACGCTGCCCTACCTGCGCCCGGACGGCAAGACCCAGGTCACCGTGCGGTACAGCGGCCACGTGCCCGTCAGCGTGGAGCGCGTGCTGGTATCCGCTCAGCACGCGCCCGCGGTCACGACCGAGCAGATCCGCGAGGACCTGTGGAAGCACGTCGTCAGCGCGGCCATTCCGGCCGAGCTCTACGACGCCGGCGCGCTCATGGCCGGGCTGCTGGTCAATCCGACCGGGCGGTTCGTGGTCGGCGGCCCGGTCGGTGACGCGGGCCTGACCGGCCGGAAGATCATCGTCGACAGCTACGGCGGCTTCGCGCGGCACGGCGGCGGCGCGTTCTCTGGCAAGGACCCCTCGAAGGTGGACCGCAGTGCCGCCTACGCGGCGCGGCATCTCGCCAAGAACCTCGTCGCCGCCGGCCTGGCCAGGCGGGCCGAAGTCCAGGTCGCCTACGCGATCGGGGTTGCCCGCCCGATCTCGCTGCACATCGACACATTCGGCACCGAGCGGGTCAGCCACGACCTGCTCGCGCGGCTGGTCACTGATCGCTTCGACATGCGCCCGGCCGCGTTCCGCCGGGACCTGGACCTGCACCGCCCGATCTATTCGCTCACCTCGGCCTACGGCCATTTCGGCCGGACCGACGCCGACCTGCCCTGGGAACGGACCGACCGCGCCGCCGAGTTGCGCGATGCGGCCGGGCTGCCGGCGTTCTAGCACCGGCGCGGAGGAAGCATGCCTGTCGGGACCACTGCGATCAGCGGCTCGATCGCCACCGATCACCTCATGCACTTCCCCGGCCGGTTCGGCGAGCACGTGCTGGCCGAGCACATCGACCGACTGTCGCTCAGCTTCCTCGTCGACGACCTGGTCGTGCGCCGCGGCGGGGTCGGCGCCAACATCGCATTCGGGATGGGGGTGCTCGGCCGGCGGCCAGTACTCGTCGGCGCGGTCGGCGCCGACTTCGGCGACTACCGAGCCTGGCTTGAGCGCCATGGCGTGAATTGCGCCGGCGTGCTGACCTCCGCCGCGGCGAGCACCGCCCGGTTCACCTGCACCACCGATGACGACCAGTGCCAGCTTGCCTCGTTCTACCCGGGTGCGATGAGCGAGGCACGCGCCATCGCGCTCGCGCCGCTCATCGAGGCGCATGCGATCCAGCTGATCCTGGTGGGAGCCAACGACCCCGCCGCGATGCTCGCCCATACCAGGGAAGCGCGGAGCCTCGGCGTGCCGTTCGCCGCCGATCCATCACAGCAACTGCCCCGGCTGGACGCCGGAGACTGCCGCGGGCTTGTGGACGGCGCCAGGTACCTGTTCAGCAACGAGTACGAGTGGGAGCTCATCATCCGCAAGACCGGGTGGAGCGCGGCCGAGATCACCGGCCGGGTGGGAATGCGGATCACCACCCTGTCCGCGAAAGGCGTCAGAATCGTGGGCCGCGACGGGACGGACCTGCATGTCGGCGTCGTCCCGGCCAGTCAGATCGTGGACCCGACCGGCGTCGGCGACGCGTTCCGGGCCGGCTTCCTCGCGGGCACCGACGGCGGCCTGCGTCCCGAGCGCGCCGCCCAGCTCGGCGCGCTCATCGCGACCCTGGTGCTCGAAAGCACGGGCAGCCAGGAATGGTCGCTGGAATCCGGGCCCGCCGTCAGGCGCCTGCGGGACGCCTACGGAGCCGCGGTGGCCGAGGAGATCCGGCCGCTGCTGCCGACCGGGCTCGGGTGAGCGCACGGGCGGCGACGCGCACCCGCTGAACCCCTGGTGGTGCTCCGGAGCGCCGGCACGCGGTCGGTACGATCGGCCGGGTGGAGCCGGTTATTCGCCCTGCCAGTGCCGACGACCTGCCTGGGGTCCTGTCGCTCTGGCGGCGGGCCGGGGCCGAGCCAACTCATACCGACGACATCCGGAGCTTGCGGCTGCTGGTGGTTCACGATCCGGGGGCGCTGCTGATCGCCGAGGCAGACGGCCAGATCGTCGCGTCGGTCATCGCGGCCTGGGACGGCTGGCGCGGCAGCGTGTACCGGCTCGCGGTCGCGCCGGAACTGCGTCGCCGGGGACTCGGCCAGCGCCTGCTTAGCGAGGCGGAGAACCGGCTTGCCGCGCTCGGCGCCGTGCGTCTCCAGGCGATCGTGGTGGAATCGGAGCCCCTGGCAACAGCCTTCTGGCGGGCGAGTGCCTGGGACGAGCAGACCGAGCGGCTCCGATTCACCAGCGGCTAGTCGCGTTCCCGCCGGCGGTTGAGGGATCCGCATGGATTAGCTTTGCGCCGCGCCGTCGGCCGTCAGGTACGGATACTCCCGCTGGATCAGGGCGTGCAAGCGGTCCCGGTCCGGGGCGAGCAGTGCCCTGACGCCCGCCGCGCTCACATCCGCGACGATGACGTCGCCGACCTCGTCGTGGACGTCGCTGAAGAGGCCGTGCGACTTCATCTTCTGGGCCTGGTAGCGATTGTCGTCGGTCGGGCTGACGTAGTGGACCGACCAGATCTTGTAGCGATGGACCAGGAATAGGTGATTCAGCGTCATCAGCCGCTTCTTGCGCAGCGTCATGTCGAAGGTGTTCTGGTTCCTGACCGAAAGGATGTGCCGCCCCCGGCGATCCACGATCACGTCGAAGACGATGTTGGCGACCTTTTCACCGTCTGGCTTGGACAGGGTGAGCTCCAGCAGTTCCGAACCGGCCGTGTGCGGCCGCAATTCGACCCGCAGCGAGTCCGGGACCTGGTGGTGCTTCGTCCACATGGCGAGCCACTCCTCGAGCAGCCTGGTCGGCACCTCGGTCTGGACCAGGTGCTGGTGCTGCGTCGAGCCTTTGCCCATCGCCTTGGTAGCCGCGGTGCCGCCAGAGGAAGCCATCAGCGCCGCATCCAGTCGCGGCCCGCCGACGAGCGTCTGAGGCGTCCGGTACGGCGACTCGACCAGGCGGAACTTCCGCTGCAGCCTGGCCAGGGAGAGCATGCCGTCCTGCTTGAGCGCGGCAGCGAACTCCTCCGCCGCCAGGCCGTCGATCTGATGTCCGCCGTAGGTGATGAAGTTGAAGACAAAGCCCAGCTTGCCGAGTTCCTCGGGGAACTGCCGCATCTCCTGCTCGCTCATCCCGGTCGTGTCCCAGTTGAACGATGGCGACAGGTTGTACGCCAGCATCATGGCCGGGAACTCAGCGTGGATGGCCTCGGCGAAGCGCCGTGCGTCCGCCAGGTCCGCTGTCTTGGTCTCCATCCACAACAGGTCCGCGAACGGAGCGACGGCCAGCGACCTGGCAATCGCGTAGTCGATTCCGCCTTGAATCTGGTAGTAGCCCTCGGAGGTCTTGGAGAGCTCGCAGTCCCAGGCGATGTCGATGCCCATCGATCTGGCCTTGGCCCGGGCGGCGTGGAACGACGTTCGGTTTGCGAATGCCAGCCACTCGTCGGCGCTGACATCAAAGCGCTCACCCTCGCTGGCGCGGAACTCGATCACGTCCGCGACCGCGTCGGGATAGCTCTTCAGGTTGGCTTCGGCCAGCCACGCATCCAGGTAGGCCGTCTCGATCTGCTCCAGGAGTTCCTCGACCGACGACCCGTCAGCCTCGCCGAACGCCGTCGCGCCCTCCTCGAGCATCGGCGTCACGCCTGACTGCGCCAGCCAGGCGCTGGCCTCGTCGTACTCCTCAGCGGAGATCTTGAACAGCAGATGACCGCGGGCGTCGTCCACGCCAAGCTCGCTGAGCTTCCGCAAGATGGCAAGGTAGCCGACCTTGTAGGTCGGCAGCTCGACGTTGGTGGCGCCCAGGATGAACGGATGATCGCGTTCGTCCGCGCGCCCCTCCAGGAACGTGGCCGCCTCGGCGTCGGTTCTCGCCACGATAAGGCCGGGCACCTTCATGACATCAAGCTGGAACCGGGCGGCGCTCAGCCGCTTGATCTGCTCGTCCACGCCCACGAGCACCTTGCCGCCCTGGTGCCCGCACTTCTTGGCGCCGGGCTTCTGGTCCTCGATGTGATAGCCGGGAACCCCGATCTCGACGAAACGGCGGACCAGGTTCCTGACGTGTGCGTCGCCGCCGTGCCCGGTATCGGCGTCGGCGATGATGAAGGGCCGGTAGTCGATCTCGGGAGCGGCAGCACGCTGCGCCTCGCTGAGGTGCAGGCGGGCGAAACGCTGGTTCCGGTCCGCGGTCAGCAGCGCGCGGACGATCGGCGCCGCCTCGTCGGGCACCTGAGAGAGCGGATAGCTGGCCAGGTCAGGTCCAGGGTCCTCGGTGACCGATCCCTTGGCCGACGTGGCCCAGCCGCCCAGGTAGATGCCCTCGATGCCCATCCGCTTCAGCGCCACGGCCTGACCGGGTGAATAGGGGCCGAAGGTGGTGATCTGCTTGCGCTCGGCGAAGAGCTGCCTGAGCCGGTCGTAGAACTGCTCGGCCGCCATTCGCGCGACCGTGTAGTCGGTGGGGATGGTGCCCCGCTGCTCCACGACCTGACCCGCGGAATACAAGCGCGTCGTGCCGGCGAATCGAGGACTGGCAAACCAGCTTTCGGTATCGCCGACTTCCGAATCGAATGGCCTCATAGCTGGCTCCGCTCCTGCCGCTGCCGCCCTGCGCTACTTCTGGCGATCTACCCCATCAGATCCGACCGTAGCCGGAACGGGTAGAGGCAAAAGTCCTAGCTCATACGGCGTGCGTGCGGGTCGCACGCCAGCCCGAGGCCAGCGCAACCGCAGCGGCCGCTAGCAGGACGGTGAGCAGGATGAGCTGCAACGGCCAGTACTGGCTGGCCGGGTGGTAGGGCACCGGTACGCCGCTACCCGAGCCGAGGACCCAGCTGCCGGGCGGCGCGGCAAAGCGCGGCCCGGTCGTCTTGATGGCCGGGGTCAGATCCTGCACCATCCACCGGCCGCCCAGGAGTAGGACGGTGAATCCGGCCACGGCCGCGCCGATGGCGGGCAACGTGCGCCGGAGCAAGGCACCGAACGCCACGCCCAGGGCGAAGGCGAGCGCGGCCTCGCCGGCCAGGGCCAGGTTGATGGAGACAAACCATGACCAGCGCGAGCTTGTGGCGTCACCGGCGGATAGCTGGTGCTGCAGCCAGGCGTTGGCGGTCCCGGCGGCCACGCCGGCCACGGCCAGCGCGGCAGCCAGAACAGCGATCTTGGTGATGTACCAGCGGCGTCGAGACACGGACTGGGTCCAGGCCGCAAGGTGAGTGCGCTGCTCGACCTCCCTGGCGACCAGCGGGGCGCCGATCAAGGCGCCGACAAGCGCGAAGATGGCCGGCAGGCCGTCCTGGGAGAAGAGGATCGCAAAGCTGTAGCGGGACGTGAAGGAGGCTTGCAGGCCGCCTGGATAACGATTCCTGAGGGCGCTGCAGGTTGCGGCCGACCGGACGTGGAACGAGCCGCTATGCGCGGTGGGCGGCGGGCATCCGGCGGCTGCCAGTTGCCGGAGCCAGTCATGGTAGCCCGCCAGCCAGTGCTCGGCGCTGAGCCCGAAGCTCACCATGAAGGCGCACAGGGCGGCGACGGTGATCATGGTCCACAGGACCTGGCCGCGGTGCTGTCGCCAGATGAGGCAAGTCATGTCAGGGCCTCCTCGCGCAGTGCGGCCGCATCGCCTTCGAGGTAGCCGAGCACCAGCTCGTCAAAGGTTGGTGCCTCGTCCTGCAGGCCAGGGCCAGCGAGGCAGGCCTCGTTGCTGCGCACCAGGGCCGTCGTCTGGCCGGCCGCGCTGCGCTGGCTGATCACCTGCCAGCCGCCGCGGTCGGGCCAGCCGGCCGGCCCGCAGATGACCCGGTGCTGCTGGCGCAGATCGTCAATGTCGCCGGCTAGCCGCAGCTGCCCTGAGCGAAGCACGATCAGGTAGTCGCAGATCCGCTCCAGCTCCGCCACGGCGTGGGAGGAGTACAGGACGGTAGCGCCCGTCTCGCTGCAGGCCTCGAACATCGAGCCGAGGAATTCTCGCCTGGCCAGCGGGTCAAGGTCGGCCATCGGCTCATCGAGCAAGAACAGCTCCGGCTTCTTAGCCATCACCAAGGTGAGAGCCACCTGGGCGCGCTCGCCGCCGGACAGGGTGCCGATCCGCGCCCGTGGCCGGACGCCGAGCCGCCGGATCCGCTGTGCGGCCATCGCCGCATCGAAACCGCGGTTCATGCATCGGCCTATCTCCAGCACGTCGGCGACGCGCAGTCGCGGCCACAGCGGCGCGTCCTGGGCGACGAATCCGATCCTGTCCAGCCGCTGCGCCGGTGCGCCGCCAGCTACCTCGACCCTTCCGGTGCTGGCAGGAAGCAGGCCGGCCGCCATGCTCATCAGGGTGGTCTTGCCGGAGCCGTTCGGGCCGACCAGTGCCACCACGCGCCCGGCTGGCACGTCCAGATCGCAGTCACGCAAGCCCCAGATCTCGCGCCCGTAGCGGTGCCCGAGTCCCGTGCACCGTAGCGCGGTGGTCATGCCGCACCGCCGGCAGCGCGGCGGTCACTCAGACTGACCTCCGGCTCATCCAGGGCAACCTCGAGGAGCATCCGGATCTGCTCGGACGACATGCCGTCCTGCCTGGCCCGGTCCACCCAGCGGGCCAGCGAGCCCAGCAGCTTCGGCGCGACCGGTGGCGACGTCACCGACGGCGACGCCGCGACGAAGGTTCCTACGCCCTGGCGGCGTACCACCATCCCCTGATGCTCCAGCTCGCCGAACGCCTTCACCACCGTGTTCGGATTGACCGACAGGGAGTCGACAACCTCCTTCACGCTGGGCAGCTGGTCACCGGGTCGCAGCCGGCCGAGCATCACGTCCCGGCGCACCTGCTGGACCAACTGCCGGTAGATCGGCACACCGGACCCGGCATCGACACGGAACATGGCCGCCTCCCAGGCTGTCGGTCTATTACTAGACTAGTAGAGCGACAGTGTTGAGCGCAACTGGTAACTGGTTGCTCATTCAAAACCGGACGTGTCGCCTGCCCCTCGGCGCACGATCTCGGGTTCTTCCTGGGAGAAGTCGATCACCGTTGTCGGCTCGGTGCCGCAGTCGCCCGAGTCGATCACCGCATCCAAGCGCCAGGTCAAGCTGCTCAGCGATCACCCAGCCGTCTGTCATCGGCTCGTCCTGGCCGGGTAGCAGCAGGGTGCTGGAGACGAGCGGCTCGCCAAGCTCGGCGAGCAGCGCCTGGGCGACCACGTGGCGCGGGATTCGCGCTCCGACGGTCTTCTTCCTCGGGTGCTGCAGTCGGCGCGGCACCTCTTTGGTCGCGGGCAGGATGAAGGTGTAACTGCCGGGGGTCGCCGCCTTGATGGCCCGGAACACCGGGTTGGCCACGGAGGCGAACTGGCCTAGCTGAGCGAAGTCCTGGCAGACCAGCGTGAGGTGGTGCCGGTCGTCGAGGCCGCGGATCGCTCTGATCCTCGCCATGCCATCCCCGTTGCCGAGCCGGCACCCGAGCGCGTAGCACGAATCCGTCGGATACGCGATCACGCCGCCCTCGCGCACGATCTCGGCGACCGCAATGATCGCCCGCCGCTGCGGGTTGGCCGGGTGGATGTTGAAGTACCTGGCCATACGACGAGCTTAGATGGCTTTGCCCGGCGTGTAACCTATCGGCCTGCTCGCGCCTGTGTCGGGTTGGGAGGCCGTTATGCCGCTACCCCTTGCCCTGAGACCGGCACCGCTGGAGACTTCTCCGCAAACACGGAGATGCCGGGGGACTGAGGTGAAGGATCAGGAATCCGAATTTGCCTCGATGTACGCGGCCGAGTTCACGTCAGTGTCGCGGACAGTCTTCTTGATCCTCCATGACCGGCAGCGGGCGGAGGACATCACTCAGGACGCGTTCATCCAGCTTTACTCGCACTGGGGGCGAGTGTCGCGCTACGAGCGGCCAGGGGCCTGGGTTCGCCGGGTGGCCATCCGGCTCGCGCTCCGCCACCAGAACCGGGAGCGGATCCGGGCTGTCCTGGAAACAAGCACCGACCCGCCGCCGGTTGCCCAGCCTGACGACGTTGATCTGCTCCGTTCTATGCGGCAGCTGCCCGCCGCCTACCGCGCGGCGCTCGTGCTGCACTACTACGAGGACATGCCCATCGTGGAGATCGCGTCGGTGCTGGGCTGGACGGTGTCGGCGACGAAGGTGAAGCTGATGCGGGCCCGCCGCCGACTGGGCGGGCTCCTCCAGGAGGAGGTCGCCGAAGATGTCGGTTGAACGCCGCCTGCGCGAGGGGCTGGAGCGGTCGGCCGCTACGGTCCAGCCGGACGTGGGCCTACGGTTGCCAGAGGCCATTGCCCGGGCCGGCGGCACCGGCGTGCCAGGCGGGCTAGCTTGATCGCGGGTACGGTTGCCGCGCTGGCCGTCATCGGGGTCGCGGTACCTCAGGTCACCGGCTTCATCCAGCGCAGCCAGCACCCCTCTGTGCAGGGGCCGACGGCGACGCCCGGGCCCGATGCGGTGATCGCCGGGTCCTACACCTCCACGCTGGGCGCCACCTCGGCGGTCATCGGTGACAACGGGATGGCCGGCACGTGGACGCTACGGCTGAAGGCGAACGGCGTGGTCACTCTGTCCGCGCCCCGGTCCTTCCGCGGCGATCTCGTCTCGATCGCCTTCCGGGTCCAGGGTGACCGGTTCACCACCAACGCGTTCGTGAACGATCCCCGCTGTTCCAACGACGTCGGGGTGTACCGGTGGCAGCGGGCGGGCGAGACGCTGGTGTTCACGCCGGTCAGCGACACATGCGCGCTGCGCCGGGCCTTGTTCAGCACAAAGCCTTGGCACACCCGCGGATGATGCCGCGTAACCTCCCCGCCTCGCCCGGCCTGTGTACCAGCAGAAGCCCGCGCGGAGGAGGGGACCGATGAAGCGATGGACGATCGCCACGCCGGCCGTGGTAGCGGTGCTAGCAGTGTGGATCATGACCGGGTGCGGCCCGGGAGCTTCAGGGAGTCCGGCCACAAACAGTCCGGCCGCCGAGCACCGGCACATCGGCCCCTGCCTCGCCAGCGATGGCGGCGACACCCGCGGTGATTCCCGACGATGTGAGATCGCCCATGCGACCGGGCAAATATGCGACAGTCCAATTCCGGCCGCCGTTTACCTTCAGCACGACCATGACCGCCAGCGGCGGCGCGGACTCACCTGACGTCGCGAACTTCTCGATCAAGATCTACGGGAACTCCTACTTTGCGGCATTCTATTTCATTCGGTTCGCGAAGGTGTGCGACCCGAACTCGCCCAGCCGGCTCACCGCCGCGCCGGATCAGCTCCTTACCTGCCTTGTCCACAACCCGAACCTACGGGTGACAGCCAAGCCGACCCCGGTCACGATCGGCGGGATCTCGGGCCAGCAGCTCGACGTCCAGGTCGTCGGCAAGCTGCCCGGCCCGCCGTCCTGCAACGGCGACCCCCATCCCTGTATGCGGATCGGAACGACGCCGGACTTCCCGCCGACCTTTGACGGTGGCTTCGGCGCCCCATTCGAAGCCGGCTACTCCGACCGGATCTGGATCTTCGATGTCCACGGGACCCCGGTCGCCGTGGCCTGGTGCGACCTGACCTCCCATTTCAGCTCGAACCTCGCTACTGCCACCAAGATCATGCAAACCGTGAAGTTCTGATGAGCCTCGTCTCGCGCATCTGTCCCGGCCGGGCGCATGCCGCTGCCGTCCTCGTGGCAGTGGCTGCGCTGACGGCGGCGTGCACCGGGTCACCCAGGACAGCCGCGTTCACGCCCACGTTCGCGACCGTCAAGTGCCCGGCCGATGTGCAGGGCATCGTGGTTCTGAAGGTGACGTGCGGCTACCTCACCGTGCTGGAGAACCGGAGCCGACCGGCAGGCCGGACCATCAAGCTGTTCGTCACCCGCATCGAACCGCCGCAGGGTCACCCGAAGCCCGATCCCATGTTCGTCGGCGCAGACCTCGCCGTAGCCCCCGACTACGCGGGGATCGCGCCGATGGCGCAGCGCACCGACCGCGAGATCATCACCATGGACGCGCGGGGAGTCGGTCACTCCAGCCCAAATCTGGCCTGCCCCGAGGTCGAGAGGCTCTCGGCGTCATCGCTGGGCGTCCCGACCGGCGATGCCACCATGCGGTCGCGGTTCCTGAACGCGGTTGGCGCGTGCTATCACCGGTTGCGGCGGGAGGGCATCGATCCGTCCAGCTACGACCTTCATCAAAACGCGGCCGACATCGAGGATCTGCGGCGCACGCTGGGGATTCGCCAGTGGGGGCTCACCGCGACAGGCACCGATTCCCGGGTCATCGTGCAGGTGCTGCGAGACTATCCGCATCATCTGCGGGAGGTCGTTCTGGATAGCGCGGATTTCCCGCAGGCCGACCCCTTTTCCGAGGCGATCCGGGGCCTGCGTTACGCGATCGGCCAGATGGACGCTGCCTGCTCCGCTTACCCGTCATGCAACCGGCACTTCCCCCACTTCGCGCAGGCCGTGTCCAAGGTTGCATCACGGCTGACCAAGAAGCCGGTCATGGTAACCGTTCCCGCTGCGTCCGGCCAGCCGATAAGGATCTTGTTCGACGGTGCGCTATTCCTCCGCGGCCTCCGAGACCTGCTCGCGGCGATCCCCCGGGACTACGTGGGACCACAGATTCCCGCGCTGATCCACCAGCTGCTCGGCTCGGCGGCAAGCTCCTCGCTGCAGCCGTTCGCGGAAAGAATGGCAACCGATCAAACCTACTGTGCTGGGTACCAGCCGAAATGCGACGACCTTCATCAACTCACCGAGGGCGCTTACTACTCCATCCTCTGCCGAGACATCCAGCCATTTACCAACCGGAGCGCCCTCGCCAGGCTCGGCGGCCATGACCCCGCCTACGTCGAGGCGTTTGTTCACGACCCTTACCTCGACGTATGCACGCGCTGGCAGGTGCGCCCCGCGGACCCGTCCGTCGTGAGGCCCGTGCACACGAGCGTCCCCACGCTGATGTTCGCCGGGCAGTTCGACCCCTTCGGCGCACTGCCGGTGGCCCGCCAGGCTGCCACCACCTTCAGCCGCGTCTGGATGGAACTGGTGCCGAGCATCGGCCACAACGTCCTCGGCGAGGACGAATGCTCTCGATCAATCCGCAACTCCTGGGTCGACAACCCCACATCTCCGCCCGCCAGCACCAGCTGCCTGAGCACCCTGCATCTCACTTTCATCCCGCTGACCGTCCCGTGATATGACGAAGGGGCTGGTCAAGTCGCCCGGAAGACGCGATAGGCGAGCACGATGTTCGCCACTGCGCCCGCGATCGTGACCAGCGCCCAGCCCCAGTAGCCGTCGGCCAGCAGGATGCCGGTCAGGCCCAACAGCCAGGCGATGACCAGCACGCGGATGATGATCACGCGACGCGGGTGCGGGTATGACGACCTCCGATCGGCGACAGGAGCGGGCCCGGCGGGGTGTGCAAGCATGGTCTGGCTTTCCTGCCGACCGACAGCTGCGGCCGCTGGTGCTGCTCTTCCCCGCCGTTCACCCCGCGGACGCCGACCGACTATGTCGGCCCGCCACTGATCGTGACCACCGCCACGCTGGCCAGCGCCGAGTTCTGCAGCGATCGCGGGCGGCTGCAGCTGCCCGCGTGGGAAGTCCGCGCTATTGACGTCCCTGAGCCGATCTGGGTACTGGAGCCATCAGTCAGCGAGCAGGCCTGGCAGCCGCCAGCCCCCTATGTGCCGGATTGGCCCGGCGGCACCGCGGTTTTGGATGCGGACGGGCGCACCGTCACCATGACCTTTACTGGCAGTCCCTATGCCGACTACCCGGATGCCGAGATCCTCGAATCCGGCGGAGCCGTGGCCATCGTCCCCACAATGGTTCTGATTCCGATGCCGCCAGCAACTCAGGCCCCACAAGTGCGATCACTGCCCCTCGTCGGCCAGGCGCGCCAAATCACCGTCACCCTCTCCGAACCGCTCGCTGGCCGGGTTCTCCTTGATGACCTCGGCTCGCCGGTTATGGTGACCACTTGAGTTCCTCCCAGCCGCGAAAGGTCTTCTCAGTTCCCGTGTGGTACGACGAGCCCCGACTCGTACGCCGCGATGACGGCTTGGGTACGGTCACGCAGCCCGAGCTTGGTCAGCACGCGGCTGACGTGGGTCTTCACGGTCTCTTCCGTGATCACGAGGCGGACCGCAATCTCGACGTTTGAGAGGCCCTCCGCAAGGAGTCGGAGCACCTCGGTCTCGCGCGGTGTCAGAAAGCGGAATGTCGGCGTGCGCCCGTGAGGAGTGGGTCGCTGCGCGGCGAACTCACGGATCAGGCGACGCGTGACTGCGGGATCAAGCAGCGCTTCGCCCGCCGCGATCACGCGTACGGCATCGAACAGTCGTTCCGCCGTGCAGTCCTTCAGCAGGAATCCACTTGCTCCGGCGCTCAGTGCGTCGTAGACGTACCTATCAAGATCGAACGTCGTCAGGATGAGTACTCGCGGACCGACTGTGCCGTGCCCTGCCAGTCGGCGAGTCGCCTCGATGCCATCCATCCCGGGCATGCGGACGTCCATGAGCACGACATCGGGATGCAACTCCTCGCAGGTCCGTACTGCCCCCGCCCCGTCAGATGCCGTGGCGACGACGGTGAAGTCCGGTTGGGTGTTCAGCAATTCGGCGAAGACATCACGCACGACCTGATTGTCGTCGGCGACGACGACACGGATGGGTCCGGTTTCGCTCACGGACACGTCTCGACCTTGGCCGGAAGGATGGCTTCCACCAGGTACCCGACCCCCGGCGCAGCGCCTGTTCGCGCAATGCCGCCGACTGCGGCCGCACGCTCGTGCATGCCCTCCAATCCATGGCCACCGAGCGGTCCCGAGGGGTCAGGACCTGGTCCGTTGTCGCGCACTCGCAGCTCAAGCTCGGCATCGGCGAAGGTCAGCTCGACGTCCACGGCGGCACCCGGCGCATGCCTCCTCGCATTGGTGAGAGCCTCTTGAACAATCCGGTATGCAACGAGTTCGACGTTCGGATCGAGCGGTAGCGGCGCCCCACGAAGGATGAGCCGCGTGGCCGCTCCAGATGCCGTGCGCGCCTCGTCGATCAGGGCTGTCACCTGCTCAAGTCCAGGCTGGGGTTGGCGGTCGTCCGCGTCAACCTGTGCGCCGTCGCGCAGCACTCCGAGTAGCTGGCGCATCTCGACCAGTGCGGCACGGGCCGTGTCGCCGATCACGGAGAGCCGCTGGGCGGCGGCCGCGGGGAGGCCTGGAACGGCCAGCCGGGCTCCTTCCGCCTGGACAACGACCATCGAGATGTGGTGCGCCACCACGTCGTGCAGCTCACGTGCGATGCGAACCCGCTCACCGCGTGCCGTGCTCTCGACCAGCGTCTCGGCGATGACTTGAATCGCCGCTCGGTTTTCCTGCGCCTCGCGGCGGGCGTTCACGGCGATTCCGCCGAGTGCGGCCGCCGGCGCGAGTACCGCAAGCAAGACCATTAGGGCCCCGCGCTCGGATGACGAGGGCAGCGGTCCCATGAATGCCAACACCAGAAAGGGGACGGAGAGGGCGATCGCCGACAGCTGGAGCAGACCCTTGTGCTGTCGTCCGCGTCCGAGCCGGTACAGGGCGATGAGCATCGCGGCTGAGCTGGCGACGGTGGCTGTGTGGAAACCCGCCAACGACAGGACGACCGCCGCGGTGGCGAGGAAGGCAGCCGACGCAGTGCCCAAGAGCGCCAAGGGCAAGGTACTCCCCAGCGCCAGGAGCGCGACCGCCAAGGAGGTTTCGGCATCGAGCCCCGAGATCGACGTCGACGTCACGACCTCAAGGAGCGCTAGGAGGCCGAGTGATGATCCAACCACCACGATCGCGCGCGGGGAGCGCACAGCCCGCCGGGCCGTGTCGGCCCATCGGTCGCTGGCGGCTCTCCAGTCGGGTCACGACACCATTGTCGCCCCGGCAACAGGGCGTGGCATCCCTCTCGCCAGGGACTATGCCGGCGGCCCTCCGGGAGCTACCGGGAAAGATCGCTCGATAGGGCGACGACAACAGGTAGTCGAGTTCCTACCTTCAAGATCATGGAAGCGACCATCGAAGTGACCGGCCTACGAAAGCGCTTCGGGCCGGCTGTCGCCCTCGACGGGATCTCGTTCAGCGTGGCGCCGGGGCAGGTGACCGGGTTCGTCGGACCTAATGGGGCAGGCAAGACCACCACCATGCGAGTAATCCTGGGGCTCGATGCCGCCGACGAAGGCAGTGCCGTCATCGACGGGCAACCGTATGCGGCGCTGCGCCACCCTTTGAGCCGGGTCGGGTCCCTTCTCGACGCCGGAGCGCTGCACCCAAGCCGCACGGCCCGCAACCACCTCCTTTGGCTCGCCTACTCTCAGGGCCTCCCGGCGCGCCGGGTAGACGAGGTGCTCGCCGACGCCGGGCTGCAGGCGGTAGCCCGCCGTAAGGCAGGGGGCTTCTCGCTGGGGATGCGACAGCGGCTCGGTATCGCAGCGTCTCTACTCGGCGACCCTGCCGTGCTGATCCTCGACGAGCCCTTCAACGGGATGGACCCCGAGGGCATCGTGTGGATGCGTGGCTTCCTGCGGTCGTTGGCCGCCAAGGGTCGAGCACTTCTGGTCTCGAGCCACCTCATGAGTGAGTTGCAGGACGCGGCGACGCATCTCGTGGTGATCGGCCGCGGCCGCCTCGTCGCGGACACCAGCGTGGCCGAGTTGATCGCCGCCGCCTCCGACGGCCGAGTCAACCTGCGGACCGTGGCACGCTCTCAGGCGGCGACTGTCCTTGCCAGCGCCGGTGCCACGGTCGCGGTGACCGGCCCCGACACGCTTACCATCGCTGGGCTCACCTCGGAGCGCGTCGTGACCCTGCTCTCCGAGACGCGCCACTGCATTCTCGGAGGTCTCTTCGCACCGGGCGACGCTGGAGGAGGCCTACATGGAGCTCACGAGGAACCAGGTCGATTACCGCCCGGTGTCTTCTGACGAGGTGGGATCGTGACGACCGGGATCAACGCCCACCGCTCGGAGGCCGTCGGCCACGATGGCTTCGCTCAACTGCTGCGGGCCGAGTGGACAAAGTTCAGGTCGGTGCGCAGTTGGGTGATCGCGCTGGGCGCCGCGGCCCTGGTCATGGTGCTCCTGTCGTTCGTGAGCGCATCGGGCAACCGCTCTACGTTCTGCCCGACGGGTCCATCGTCCTGTACGTCAAGACACCCCGCCGTGCCGACTGGTCCAGGAGGGGAGCCGGTCACCGACAGCTTCATGTTCGTGCACCAGCCGCTCGTCGGCAACGGGTCAGTCACCGTGCGGGTCACCTCTCTGTCTGGCAGCCCGGTCGGAGGGGGGCCGAACGGCGACCCTCGCGTCGACTTCCCAGGCCGTGCTGGCTCCGTGGGCCAAAGCCGGCATCATCGTGCGAGAGGGACACGAGCCAGGGAGCCGCCTACGCGGCGGTGATGGTGACCGGAGCTCACGGGGTCCGGATGCAGTACAACTACACTCACGACGCGCCCGGACTTCCCGGTGCCGCAGCGGTATCGTCGCCGAGGTGGCTGCGGCTCACCCGCATTGGCGATGTCATCACGGGCTATGACTCCACTGATGGCTCACACTGGAGCGAAATCGGCACGGCGCGGCTTCGCGGCGGCCCGTCGACGACGGTGCAAATCGGGCTATTCGTCGCTTCCCCCGCGTACTTCCCTGCCGGGAGCAACAGCGGATACCCGAGCATGGCTACCGCCAGCTACGACGAGCTCTCCGTCCGCGGCGACCTCCCGACGAACTCCTGGACCGGCGAGGCGATCGGCGCAAACGCCTTCTACCCTGCTCCTTGCGACCGCCTCGAGCTGGCACAGATTGTCCCGCGACGCATTCACGATCACCGGCTCGGGCGACATCGCCCCGCGGGTCGGTGGCGGCATCTTCAGCGGCGACATAGGAACGAGCATCCTCGTCGGCGGAATCCCGGGTCTGATCGTGCTCACTCGTCGTCGCGACCTTGTTTGTCACCTCTGAGTACCGCCGCGGCCTCATCCGCGTCACGCTCACCGCTAGCCCGCGCCGGGGCCGCGTCCTCGCCGCCAAGGCCATTGTCGTTGGCTCGGTCGCGTTTGCCGCCGGGCTCGTCGGAACGGCTCTCGCCGGGGTGATCGCCCATCACGTACTGATCACCAACGGCCTCTACCTGCTCCCGGTGAGCGGGCCCACCGAGGCGCGGGTCATCGTCGGCACCGCCCTCCTGATGGCTGTCGCCGCGGTTCTGGCGCTGGCGCTCGGCACGGCCTTCCGTCGGAGCGCGGCGGCGGTGGTGACGGGGATCGTGCTCCTCGTGCTGCCGTTCATCCTTGTGTACACCCTGCCAGCGGGCGACTCGAACTGGCTGATGAGGCTGACGCCGACCGCGGCATTCGCCGTCCAAGGGACCCAGCCGAGCTCTCCGCTGGTCGCGAACGCGTACACCGTGACGAACGGCTACTACCCACTCGAGCCATGGGCCGGCCTCGCCGTGCTGTGCGGCTACGCCGCCATCGCGCTGGGAGTGGCGACCTGGCTGCTACGACGCCGAGACGTGTGATCAGCCGGGACGGGGGGTGACGGGCAGTTGCGAGAAGCACTTCATGCCGAGTGGACAAAGCTGCGCACCCTGGCGAGCACGTCCTGGCTGCTGTCGAGCACGGCCGTCCTCACTGTCGGGGTTAGCGCTGCCGTCGTCGCAGGCAGCAGCTACCAGCCCTTCGGCTACCAGGACACGCCGAGACTTTCCCTCACTGGAATAGACGTCGGTCAGGCTGTCGTGTCGATCCTTGCCGTGCTGGTGATGAGCAACGAGTACAGCACTGGCATGATTCGCACCACCCTCACCGCCATGCCGCGCCGTCTTGTCGTCCTCGCCGCCAAGGCGACGCTCCTCACCGGGGCTGCAGTTGCAGCCGGGATCGTCGCGGTGGGCGGGTGCCTACTCGCCGGGAGGCTCATCCTGCCAGGCCAGGGCTTCACCGTCCCGCACGGCTATCCCCTCTTGTCGCTCGCTGATAGCGCGACGTTGCGGGCGGCGGGTGGTTCCGTCCTGTATCTCGTCCTCATCTGTTTGTTCAGCCTCGGCGTCGCCACCGCGGTACGTGACTCCGCCACGGCGATCGGGGTCGTTCTCGGGCTCCTCTACTTGTTCCCACTGCTAGCCCAAGTCGTGACCGATCCGGTCTGGCATCGGCATCTGGAACAGATCGGTCCCATGACGGCCGGACTCGCGATTCAGGCCACCACCGATCTGCACAGCCTGCCGATCAGCCCGTGGGCCGGCCTTGGGGTGCTCGCCCTGTGGGCTGGAGCGGCGCTCGCAACCGGCGGGATCCTGCTTCGCCTTCGGGATGCCTGATCATTGCTCTGCGGTCGATGATGCCGGGGTGACCGTGGCGAGTTCCGGCCGGGCTGTCAGGCGCCTGGTGCCTGCGGCCATGACGCGGGCCAGTTCCCTTCCCTTCCGGGCGGCGGCAATACAAGATGGCCCCGTGGGCGCTCGACGTGCCTCGTGGCTCGCCTGGTCACTCTGCGGCGTCTCGTTCGCCTTGGCGCTGGCCGGAGCGGCGCTCAACGTCGTCGGTCATCCGACCGCGAGCGACCTGGACTACGACACCGCGTTCGCCGTCACGTTCCTGGGATTCAGCGCGATCGGCTCCCTCGTTGCGGCTCGCCTGCCCGCCAACCCGGTCGGCTGGCTGCTGTTGATTCAGGGCCTGTGCTGGGAGCTGTCAGCAGCGCTGGCGGGCTACGCCAACTATGTGCTATTCGCCCGGCCGGGCTTCCTGGCCGGGGGTACCGTCGCGGCCTGGGCCCTGAATTGGCTTTATATTCCGGCCATTGCCGCCGCAGTGCTTCTATTCCTGCTCTTCCCCGACGGCCGCGCACCATCCGGCCGCTGGCGGGCGGCGGTATGGCTGCTGGCCGTTGCCTTCGCGCTGTCCCTGGCCTCGGCCGTGATCGCGCCCGGGCCGATGCCGAACGCGCAACCGGTGTCGAATCCATTCGGCGTCCATGGCTTGCACGACGTAACTCACGCCGCGCTGATAACGGGCAACCTCATGTTCCAGCCGGCCGCTTGGGCAGCGATGCTGTCGCTGGTCTTCCGGTTCCGCCGAGCCGGAGGCGTTGAGCGCCATCAACTCAGGTGGCTCGCGCTAGCAGCCTGCCTGGTGGCGCTGGCATTCACCGCCTATCACATCCTGGGCGCTTTGGGGCTCTCCGACTTGGCCGGCTACATCGGACCCCCTTCTCTGCTCGCCATCGCGGCCGCCATCGGCGTGGCGATCCTGCAATATCACCTGTACGACGTCGACGTTGTCATCAGCAGAACAGTGGTGCTCGGCGGCATTGCGGCTTTCATCACCGTCGTGTACGTCGCGCTGGTCGTCGGGGTCGGTGCCGCGGTCGGCCGGGGAGCAGGCTCGAACCTGGCTCTGGCCGTCGTGGCCACCGCGCTGGTGGCAGTGGCCCTGCAGCCGGTAAGGGACCGTCTGCACCGCCTGGCCCGGCGGCTCGTCTTCGGAACCCCGACCGTGGCCGAGCAGCAGGCCGGCGTCGCCATCCGCTCGCTCGGGGCATTCCGCGTGTTCCGCGACGGGAACCTGATGCCGCTGACCGCCTGGCAGTCAAAGAAGGCACGCACGCTGTTGAAGATCCTCGTGGCCAGGCGAGGACGCGCGACCACTCGCGACTACCTCATGGACACGCTCTGGCCGGAGGAGAACCCGGACATTGTCGCGCGGCGACTCTCCGTCGCCCTGTCAACGGTCCGGGCGGTGCTCGACCCCGCAAAGCGCTACCCCCCCGATCACTTCGTGGTAGGCGACAAGGACGCCATCCGGCTGGATCTCGCGAACCTCCCGGTGGACGTGGAAGCGTTCCTGGCCGCGGCAGCCGCGGGCCTGGCGCGATTCGGCGCCGGCGGCACGAACGACGCCGAGGCTGAGTTGGCCGCGGCTGAGCGCGCCTACGAGGGAAATTTCCTTGAGGAAGATATGTACGAGGACTGGGCCGAACCGCTGCGCGACGAGGCGCGGCAGAGCTGCGTTTCGGTGCTCCGCGGGCTTGCCGCGCTGGCAGAGGCCGCCGGGCGCCCGGACGACGCTGTCCGGCGTTACCTGCGGATCCTGGAGATGGATCCGTGGGACGAGAGCGCCCACCTCGCCCTCGTTGCAACGATGGAACGGGGCGGGCGGCACGGCGAGGCCAGGAAGCGGTACGTGGACTATGCGTCCCGGATGGCCGAGATCGGGGTGCCGACCGCGCCGTTTCCTGCCTCGAAGTCCGCTTGAACTCGTGACCGCGGCCGACTTTAACGCCACCTGAACACCGCTGGCCATCCTCTGCGTCATCGGCGTGCACTGAGCACGCGGGAGGAGGCAACGGTAATGGACGACAGGAACTCGAGGACGGGAGCGTGGACCGGGTCCAGGCTCTGGCTGTGGTGGATGGCCGCGACCATTGCCGGCGTAGTGCTGGCGTTCGCGGCGTTCGTCGCGCTCTTCTCGATCATCGGAGATCCCGGAAACGCGCTCTTCCCGATCATCATGACCGGATTCGGCCTGGTCATCGGAGCGTTCCAGCAACGTGTCCTGCGGCGGGCCATGGCTGACGCACGGCGCTGGGCGCTGGCGACGGGGCTCGGGCTCGGGCTCGGCATAGCGCTGGCGGTGGCCCTCGGACTCGGCGACACCACAGCGCTGGTGGCACAGATCGCAGAGGGCGCAGTAGCAGGTGCGCTGGGAGGGGCTGTCATCGGGACGCTGCAATGGCTCGTTCTGAGGACCCGATTGCCTGGAGCACGGTGGTGGGTCGCCGCGAGCGTTCTCGCCTGGGCGGTGGGAGTCGCGGCCGGGGACGGCGTCGGGTACTTCGCCGCGGGGTCTGACCTCGTGGTCGCACCCATCGTGGCCGCCTCGTTCACCGGGATCGCGCTGGCTACGCTCCGTCGCTCGCGCCAGGACGACGCGCCGAGGGTCGATGCGCTCACCTCAACGGCTCCATCCACCCGCTCACCTAACGGGTAGCGCGGCGATGAAAACGATCCCCGGAATCTCACCGGAACCTCGCTCGGGTGTGCCACGTCCTACTCACGGTTGTTCGGCCGCCATTGCGCGGCGCTCGGCGAGCCGCGCGCCGCAATGGCGATCACCCCGTTGTGTCTGTGTCCCGAGCGACTAAGGAGAAAGCACGATGAGAAAGAACCGCTTCTCGCGATCGCTGGTTCTCACAGCTGTCCTGGCAGCTGCCTGCATGGCGGCTGGCCCCGGCCTTAGTACCGCTCCCGCTGTCGCCAGCGTCAGTGGCAGATCGAGCCCAGGCGCGTCGTATTCAAGGGTGCAGATGACGTTCGACTGGCGTTCGCTAGTAGCTCCGGCCGCGTCGTTCGCACCGTTGATCACGAAAGCGAACGCGAACGGCAGCGTGCGAGCGATCGTCGGCTTGCAGGTGCTCTGGAAGGCCGAGGGCCGGCTCACCAACGCCGGGCGCGTTCGCCAGCACGATGAACTTGCCGCCGCGGTCAAGGCCGTCCTGGCAACCATGCAGGGCCAGCGGTACCGCGTCCTGCGCAAGTACCCGACGCTGCCGCTTCTGGGGCTCGAACTGTCGCCGTCGGCGCTGACAGCGCTCGAGCGGGGCAGGCGTGTCGCCAAAATCGAGGAAGACCGGCCCATCCCGCCTGACCTGGCGCAGAGCGTGCCACTGGTCGAGGCCGACGATACGGCGGCCCTAGGTTTCGGCGGGCAGGGCGAGTCGATCGCGATCCTGGACACCGGCGTCGACGCGTCTCATCTGTTCTTCGGCGGGCGGGTCGTCGCGGGCTGCGACGCGAACCTGGTTGTATGCCAACTGGATGACCCGGCCTCCATTGCGCTTGCGGCTCCGTGCACATACACCCCCAACACGAACCTCTGCCAACATGGCACGCACGTTGCGGGAATCGCCGCCGGCGCGAACGGCACGTTTAACGGGACCACGTTCTCGGGCGTCGCCCCCAAGGCCAACATCGTCGCGATCAAGGTCGCGTCGCCCGTTTCCGATTTGGCGGGCTGCACCAACGGGCCTCCGCCTTGGGACATTCCGTGCCCTGAGGCGTCCGACACCGCCGCGATCTGGGGGCTCTACCAGGTTGATTCGTGGAACTCCACCTTCCATTTCGCCGCGGTGAACTTCAGCTTCGGCTCCGGCAACGGACCCTGTCCCGACTTCGCGTGGTCGCCGCCCGTCGCCGAGCTCTGGTCCAAGGGGATCCCCGTCGTGGCCTCTTCGGGCAACAACGGCTTGAAAAACGGGCTCGCATCGCCGGCGTGCACGCCGGGGATTGTCAGTGTCGGCAACACGACCAAGAGCGATACCGTCAACCCAACATCGAACTCCTCTGCATTTCTGTCGCTACTCGCGCCCGGCACCAACATCGTCTCCTCGTTCAATGGCAGCTACGCGGCCTTGTCCGGGACGTCGATGGCGGCGCCGCATGTGGCCGGTGCCTTCGCGGTACTCAGGCAGCGATTCCCCAACCTCGATGTGGGGACGTTGCTGAGCGCCCTCGAGCAAACAGGAAAGCCGATCACAGATCCGGGCAACGGGGTCACAAAGCCGAGGATCCGCATATTGACAGCGATGGTGAAGCTGGGCGAGCAGCCGTTCAGCACTGGCTATAAGAGCAAGCTCCCCGGCGCGAAAATTGTCTCCCAGGGAACTGGGCTCAGGCTCGGCGGTGGCACGATAAACATCACCGGGATCCCAGCCGGTGATGTCGTGAAGCGCTCGTACCTCTACTTCATGACGGCAAACGGCAGCGACAGCGACCGCAGCGTCTCGGTCAACGGGATTCCGTTTGCCGCGACGCTCGTCGGTGCTTCGCGCGACCCCTGCACCGTCGCGAATGGCGCCGCGGCCCGCATCTACCGAGCCGATGTCACCAACAACGTGGCGGGCAATGGCAGCTACAAGATCAGCGGCGTCGCTGGTACTGGCACCGGTGAAGGAGCTTCGCTGGTCATCGTCGCGTCCAATCCCGCTACCGCCAACCGCGGCGTGGTCATACAGCAGGGCGCGATGACCGCCTTGCAAGGCGAAACGATCAGCCACACCTTCCCGCTGGCGGCACCGTCCATCGTGAACGGCGACCTCCACGTCGGTATCGGTGCGGGCGACAGTGGCACCGAAGGAGCGATGACAATAGGAGCGGCAACGGCTTTCGCCGCGAATGCGTTCAGTGCCACCGACGGTGCCTGGTGGGACGATCGCAGCACCTCCGTCAAGGCGCCGAACCCGCTTGGGCCCGTGAACAGCCTCACCACCGTGACTGACTGCCTGACGTGGGCCTACGCGGGCCTCACGTACCGGCTGTAGCTGAGCAAGCGCGCGGGCGGGGATTCCCAGCCCCGCCCGCGCTGCTCGTTGCTCGATCCGGGCCATGACTCCATAGCTCAGGCGTTCCGCGGACGTCAACCCGGCGGATTCCTGGTGCGTCGTACTTATAGGTGCAAACCATGATGCGGAGGGTCTCATGCGCGTTCTTCCACGTCTGGCCAGACCCGGCTTCCTGGCCATCGTGGTGGTTGGCTGCATGGGGCTGCTAGCAGGCATGAATGCCGCCGTTCCGGCAGCCGCTCGGGTCAGCGGCGCCGAAGTAGTGCCAGCGGGTTCAGGCGGTGCGCAGCAGTGGGTGAGCTTCTACTCCGGCCCAGGCGCCCAGGAAGACGACGCCGCGGCGATCGCCGTTGCCCGCAACGGGTCCGCTGTGTTCGTCACCGGGTGGAGCACGTCGGCCGACCGAGTAGATCGGGACTATGCAACGGTCGCCTACAAGGCGTCGACCGGCGCGAAGCTGTGGGCACGGCGCTACACCGGCGTCGGCGGCATGGGCGGCATCGCAACAGCAGAGGCTGTTGACCCGGCCGGGAAAAGGGTGTTCGTCACGGGCTACAGCCTCGGAGCGGGTACGGCCACTGACTACGTCACCATTGCCTATAACGCCGTCACCGGGGCGCAGCTTTGGCTCGGGCGCTACGACGGTCCGGGCAGCGGCCACGATTACGCGTCCGACGTGGTAGTCAGCCCTGACGGCAGGCGAGTCTTCGTGACCGGGTCCAGCCGGCCGGGTTCCAACGCTGACTACGCGACGGTCGCGTATAACGCGGCTACTGGTAAGCAGTTGTGGGTGACCCGTTACAGCGGTCCAGGCAACCCTTACGAGACCGCCTACTCACTGGCGGCAAGCCCGAACGGCGCGACGGTGTATGTCACCGGCCGCTCCGGCCGCGACATCGCCACGGTCGCCTACAACGCCGCTACCGGCGAGCAGCTATGGGTGAGCCGTAGAGGCGGGGATGCCCGCGCGGTCACTGTCAGCCCCGACGGTCACGTGGTGTACGTAGCCGGTGCATTCGGCCTGAGTTACGGCACGGTCGCCTACAACGCCGCGACCGGCACCATTCGGTGGCAGAGCAGGTTCAGCGGCAAACCCGGAAGCGTACTCGGCGCCAACTCGCTCGCAGTAAACCCAAGCGGGACCATGCTGTACGTCACCGGAGTTGCCTTCCCGGACTTCGAAACGGTTGCCTATAACGCGGCCACCGGAGCGCGCAGCTGGGCTCGCCGGTTCAACGGCCCAGGCGGAAGTTACTCAGGCGCCCCGCAGGTTGCCGTAGGCCCGCGCGGCCACACGGTGTACATCGCGGGAGGCCCCGGCAAGTACACCGCCACGGTCGCCTACAACGCCGCGACCGGAGCCACCCGCTGGACCAGGTTGCATCGGGGCGGAGGCATTGGGCTGGCGGTCAGCCCGATCAGCGGCGCGGTGTACGTCATCGGTTCCGCCGTGCGGACCGCGACGTTCGACGACTACATTACGATCGCCTACCACGGCTGACCCGTTGGTGCTGGTTGACTTCCTAGGCATTGCCAGCGGCAAATGATCTCCAGCCCGGTCCCGCAAAGGTGCGTGCGCTGGCGGCGCGATCCCGGGGACGTTTACACGGTCGCCTCAAGATTCGGCGTCGAACACTAAACGACTTGTGCTGCTCCGGTAGTCGTATAGTCCGACGTGCCAGGCAACCGGAGGCGCAGTGGGCGGCGACGCTGAGGGTTTCGCGCAGTTCATCGAGGCGCGCGAGCAGGCGTTGCAACGGACGGCCTGGTTGCTGACTAATGACTGGGCACTGGCGCAGGACTTGGTTCAGGCGGCGCTGGCGCGGTCATGGCCGTACTGGGGCAGGATCAGGCGCGGCGATGACCCGGAAGTCTACGTGCGCCGGGTCATGGTGAACACCTGGGCGACGTGGCGCCGGCGCCGGTGGCGAGCCGAGGAGCCGTCCGGAGTGCTGGCGGACCGGCCGGGAGCTGGGGACATGGCGGCCGACGTGGCGACGCGTGTTGCCGTGCAACAGGTCCTGGCGGCGCTGACGGACCGGCAGCGGGCCGTGGTTGTCCTGCGCCTGTTTGATGACCTGCCCGAAGCCCAGGTTGCGCAGATTCTTGGCTGTGCGGTCGGCACGGTCAAGGCGACGTTGTCCCAGGCGCTGGCCCGCTTGCGCAGCGATCCCCACCTGGCTGACCTGCTGGAGCGGAGGGTCCGATGAATGACCTGCAGAACAGGCTGGCCGAGCTCTTGAAGGCAGGCGTGGGCGATCCGCCGGCCCGGGTAACAGTCCAGGCTGTACGCGACCGAATGGCCAGGCGGCGAGGCGTCGCCGCCGCCGGGGCCGCCACCGCTATTGCGTTGGTCGCGGCGGTAAGCGCTGGCCTGTCTGGCCAGCTCGGGAATCCGGGCCCGGCGGCCAGCCCCAGGCGTGTCGGCCGCGCCCGTGCCTTGTCGTTCGGGATGGCATGCCGCCCCTGGAGCAGCGCCAGCCGGTGACCACCAGGATCGGCTGGTCGCTATCGCCGGGTCCGCTTCTGACGACATCTGGGCAGTTGGTGACCGGTTGCCGGACCCGAGGCACGTGTTCCCGCTCCTGGAGCACTGGGACGGCCACCGGTGGGCCCACTCCGCCGGAGCATCCCTGGGCGGACGGCAGGCCTACCTCACGAGCGTGGCGGCTCTCTCCCCCGACGATGTCTGGGCGGTCGGGGACTTCGCGTCCGTCGGGCCAGTGCCGCCAGCGCCGCTCATCGAGCACTGGAACGGCAGATCGTGGTCGCTGCAGCCCACCCACGCCCTCACCCGGCTGAAGACAGCCCTGCCGCAGACCCTGACCTCCGTTGCGGCCGTGGCTCCCGGCGATGTCTGGGTGCTGGGCACTCCCGGCTCTAATTCCAGTGATGTCTATCTGCACTGGAACGGCACCTCCTGGAAGCTGTTCCGCGGGCCGAACATCGGCGTGCATTACGGGTCGGCGGCGATGCAGGTTATCGCCGCCGATCAGCGCGGACGTTTGTGGGCGGCCGGGGGATGGATGCGAGGCTATGGCGAGGGCGGTGTTCCTGGCGGAGGAACTGTCGAGCGCTGGAATGGCCGCCGGTGGGAGGTGGATAGGCACGCCGCGTGGAACGAGCCGCTCACAAGGGTGGCTCCGGTCGCTCCCGACGACGTGTGGGCCATCACGGGCGGCAGCTTCACGACCGCCGGAACCTACGGAATCAGCCCCGTCCAGGTCCTGCACTGGAACGGGCGCACCTGGAAGGCTGAACTCTCCCTCGGCAAGGTGGATTCGGTAGATCTAACCGGGCTAGCCGCTGTATCCGCCGATGACGCCTGGGTGACCGGACTCTATGTCACGACCCATCAGACCTTCATCAAGCACTGGGACGGCACCCGATGGCGGAACCTGCCACTCGGGCAGGCCGGGCACATACGACCGCTGGCCTCCGTCGGCCTGACCGTCACCTCCGACGGCTCGATCGCCGCACTGGATACTCAGGGTCTGACCGATCGGGCAAACTTCCTGTGGCTCCGGTGCCAGCACTAGCCGCAGTCGGCGTCCGGGTGCCGACCGAGCCGACCTCAGGCAGCTGACCGTCGGCGGCGCCTACCGCTACCTGCGAAACCCGCTTTACAGATTCCTAACGAGCACCATCCTCTGCTCTCGGAACGATGGGCGGCCTGCGGCCCGCGGTCAGTCTGCAGGACGCCTGCACGTGTTCATGTCCGGTAGGCGATCGTGGTCATGCCACCGTCGGACCGTACCGAGCCGGTGACGAACAGGCGGGTGCCGTCGCGACTGAGCGCGATCGCGACCGGGGAGTAGGGCTTGCTGGTCGTCCACAGTACGGAGCCGCTGACGACCGACCAGGCGGCGATGTCATAGCCTCCCCCGTACTCCGGGCTGGCGACGAACGCCGTGTCCCCGTGTGGGTCGATGACCAGCCCGGCCGCGTCATTTGGCGCATTCCCGGGAACGGGCGCCCGCCGTGCCCACCGGGTCGCGCCGGTGCTCGCGTTGTAGGAGGTGATCGCGTATCCGCCGCCCGTGTCGCCGGATCGGTCCGCGACGAAGATCACGGTCCGGCCGTCGGGAGTCACCGCGATCTTGCCTCCCCCGCCGCGCGCCCTGTCGGGGTCCAGCCACAGGCATTTGCCGGTCGCCGCGCCAAACGCGAACGTCGCGGCGACCTGGTGCCCGTACTTGCTCGAAACCGTGCCGGCGACGTAGACGTCGCGCCCGCCGGGACCGAGCACGATCGGGCCGCCAAAGGCTCCGCCGGCATACGTTCCGCCGGTATAGCGGTTCGCGTACCGGGTCGCCCACTTCAGGGTGCCGGTGGCCCGGTAGGCGAGGACGAGGAGGGAGTACGAGGAGGGCAACAGAGCGCCGGCCTGGCCTGCGACGTAGACCGTTCTCCCGTCCGGGCTGACGGCAAGGTCCTTATAGGCGGCCCCGGCGTGCTTCACCCCGGTGTAATGGCGCTGCCACCGCTGCCGGCCCGTGGCCGCGTCGTAGGCGATCACCCCGAGGTACGACACCTGGCCTGAGAAAAAGCCACTGCCCGCCTCGTAGACGGTCGTGCCGTCCGGGCTCACGGCAAGCGAGAGCACGCTGACGCGCTTGTTGTGTCGGCTCGCCCACAACTGCCTGCCGGTGCCGGCGGCATAGGCGATGGTGACATCGCCCAGGCTGGCCGAGTAGCCGGTCACGTACACCTGCGCCCCGTCCGGGCTCACCGCGATCGACTCGTCCGGGCCGCCGGTGTTCTCGGGCGGATAGGTCTTCGCCCATAGTTGCGCGCCGGTCGCGGTGCTATAAGCGACCGTCTCGGATTTCACCGCAGACCCCACGTAGCCCAGGACGAACAGCCTGGTCCCATCCGGGCTTAGAGCCTCGGCGACCGACGACCCGCCGCGCAGCGTGCTGGCCCACACCTGCCGGGCAGGCGCCGCCGGCCCAACCCGGTGCCCGCCGCCTGGCTCTGTGACCCTTGCGACGTGTCCTGCCGCCGTTGGCGTAGGGCAAGGTGTGCTCTTCAGCCCGGCCGACGAGGGCGACCGGCTCGCGCTTGAGGTACTCCTCAAGCCCGAGCAAGACGTGCAACCCCCGGCCAAGCCCAGCGCGAGCAACGTCGCGCCCGCGACCCTGGCGCCACGCAAGCACTTCGTCATACTCACAGGCCGGCCCTTCCTCCCGTGCCCCGGAACCGCCAGCCGGGTGGCAGCGGAGTCACTTCCCCAACCAGGGGACGCTGACTGGAGACGATTGTTGCCACGCGGGGAAGACTTGTTGCGCCCTGAGTCGCTGGGGATCACTACGGCGCCCTTCTCATTACCATTCGGACGGTCCACCGCCCTCAGAGCCCTGCTTGCACGGATAGCACGCGGGAGCGCCCAGAACGCACCGATGCACCTCGGTCAGGGCACGGAGCCGCGCGGCACGACCCACTCGATCGGCTGGCCGGTCACCTTCGCGATGATCTCGTAGTCGGAGTCGTAGTGCAGCACGGTGACCCGCTCCCGCTCAGCCACCGCAGCGATCAGCAGATCCGGCAGGCCGACAGACCGCATCTTCCCGCCCTGCCACAGCACAGCCTGAACCTCCAGCGCTCGCCGCCAGTCCTCATCATGAGTGGCCAGCCACTCATAGCCAGCGTCGCGATCAGCCCGCAGTTCGCTGAACTCCGCAGCCGTCCTGGTTGCCCACGCCAGCTCGAACTCGATCACCCCGCACGTGGCGACCAGGCCAGTCTCGATCAGCGAGCCGAGCGCCTCCGCAACCGGCGGATGCCGCAGTCGTGCCAGCGCGCTCGTGTCCGCCAGATACCTCGCTACCGTTGCCATGCGGCACGCATCACCTCGGCGTCCTCAAGATCCGGCAGGCCGCCGCCCACCAACCGCTGCAGGTCCCTGCGCCGCGCCGCCAGCGCCGCCACGGCCCGGAGCGCAGCGTTCACCGTGTCCTTCTTCGTCCCCGTCCCCAGCGCCTCCTGAGCCGCCGCCAGCGACTCCTCATCCACATCGATCAGCGTCTTAGCCATCTCCGGCCACCTCCCCTACCAGGATATACGAAACCATGACGAGTTGGATATACTAGGTCAGGCTGAGGCGGACTTGCCCGGTCCCCCTTGCAGAGCTGAAAGCCGGGGCCGAGGACGCCTGGTTCAGCCCGTACCACCGCCGCCAGCCGTCTGCCTCGCCATGCGCTAATGACGGCTAGTGCGGCGCGTTGCCGTCGAGCGCGATCAGGGCGTTCCCGTCTCCGAAGATGTTGAGGTACCCGGCGCCCCAGACCGAGGTAGTCCCCGGGGCTAGGGCCATGTCGAAGATGCTGACAGGATGCTTGGCCGTCACGGCCGCTCGCTTCCACATGCCCGCTGACTCGTGCCAGACCCGGCTCTGCGCCGGCGCCGGCGCCCAGGCCTGGCAGGTCAGGCAGTTGCCGACGGCCCACAGCCCGCCGTGGCCGTCGGCGGAGAGCCCGGTCACCGCGTACTTCCGCGACGATGCCGCCGCCGGAAGTACCGACACGGCCCAGGTCGTGCCGTTCCAGTGCCCGACCGCCTCCGTGGTCCCGTTCTTGCTGTTCTTGACCGCGCCGCCGACCCAGATGTCCTTGTCACCCCCGGCGACCACGCTGCCGAGCCCCGACCTGGCCAGTACTGTCGGCACGGTCATCAAGTGCCACGCGCCGCCCGACCAGTGGACCAGCGCACCGCGACCCGGGCGGGCGGTATGCACGCCAGCACCTTCGACCGCCCAGACGTCACCGCTGCTGACCGCGCTGCTGCTGCTGATCGGGCTGGTGCCGGGCACCCGGGTTGCCGTCCACCCGGCACCATCGAAATGCGCGGCGTAGGGGCGCCTGCCGCTCGGCGTCGTCGTGGCTCCGAGCGCCCACACATTGGTCTTGCTCAGCGCGAGGACCGACCCGGGGAGGACCCGGCCAGCCCGGCCGAGCTGACCTGAGGTCCAGGTAGTCCCATCGAAATGCAGCCAGACGCCGCCCAGGCCAAGGGCCCACACGTTCTTCGGCGAACTCGCGCTGACCGCTTCGACGATCGGGGTAGTCATGACTGAGGCGGGCACAGTGACCTTGCTCCACGCCGCGCCGTTCCAGTGCACGATCAGCGGCCTGGGCGTAGAGGCGCGGGTCACGGTCACGCCGACCGCCCAGGCGTCCGCTGGCGCATCGGCAGTGACGTCCGAGAGCCCTCCGGCACTGATGACCGACTGGACGTGCCAGCCCGGAACAACGGCCGCCTGGGCCGGCAGCCCACTGACCGCGCCCAGCGCCGCCGCAGGCAACATTAGGAAGGCACGGCGCAGAGCCGGTGCGAACACTGGCACCTCGCTGATTCGCGAACTTCGGAAAAGAGGCTAGACGCGCATGAATAGTCTCATCACGGAGAATGCCGTGCAAGCAGCAGCGCCACCAGGATCACTGACACCACGCCGGCCCGCGACGCACGCCGCTATTCGGGCCTAGGAACGGTTACGTGCGTGAGCGGCTCGCAGCGAATCGGCAGCCGTCAATAGGGCGGCGCCGAGGAGAACGGTGTCCTTCAGCAGGGCCTCGCCCAGCATGGACAGCTGCGGCACCCCTTGCCCCTCCTGCCACGCTTCCGGCGTCGTGGCCAGGAAGCTGAGCGTACCGAGCATCATCCCCGCAGCCCCGAGGCTGCCAGCCGCCGAGGCCCGGGGCGCAAGTGGCTTCGCCGCGATCAAAGAGCCCAGGGTCATCTGCGTGACCCCGAGAAGCCGTCCGAGCTTTTGCGCGCCCAGCTTCTCACGAAGCTGCGAGGTCAGCGGGCTCGCGGTGACCAGAACCTCTGAGTTCTGGACCTCGTAGTCTTTGAACTTCAGTGCCCCGACCCACAACAGGGTCGTTGCCAGCCCGCAGCGCATGACTGAGAATCCGACGGAACCTAGGCCGCTAGCCGGTGAGTGTCGTCTGCCGGTGACCTCCGCTGGCTCCGCAGACGTGCCTACCACCGCTCGTATTCTCGGCATAGGAGGCTGAACGCCCTGGCTACATCCGAGCCCTGGTAGCCGTTGTGCAGGTTGTCCTGCAGGACGTGGGCGAGCTTGTCGGGGTTGGAGGAGACCTCCATGTCCTGGTCGAGCCGCTCGACACGGAAGCCCCAGCCGCTCGGGAGGTCGAGCCCGCCGCCGAGCTGGGCGAGGTTGTCTTCGCTCAGAGCCGGATCCCAGTGCCGGCTGAAGGACTGCATGACGAAGACCTCACCGTCGGGGGCGTCGAGCACGAATACTTCGCTGCCGCAGTTGAAGGTGACGGTGGTGTTGCGGCGGATGTAGCCGGGTTGGTAGCTGCCGTGAACCGCGGCCGGCATCATCGCCGCCGCTCCTGCCACGCCGGTCCAAGTGCCCGTGATGCCCCCGAATGTCTTGTCGTCCCCGGCTTCCCAGACATCGAGCCGGTCGAACATTGAGCGCCTGACCGGGTTGACCCACGCGCCCTGGGCCCCGTTTTCGCGCGCGATGGCGTCGGCGTCGAGCGCGTCGAGTTGCTCGGTTGCCGGGTGGCACGCACCGGTCGTGTTCCAGATGTTCGCGACGGCGGTGTCCGGGCTGGTGCCCGTGACCAGGCCTACCTCGCAGAACCGGTAGCCGCGCATGTCCTGCATGTGGATCTCGCGGCCAGGAACCACGTGTTCGTGGCGAGCCACCGTCATGTTGTGCTCAAGGCTGGCTTCGGTCATCGAAGTTCTCCTCTCGCTGACGACGTCACTGCGGCACTCGTTCAACGGTAAGACGTCAGCCTTCCAAGCTGATCAGGCGGGTCAGAACACCGAGCCGGGAGCGGCGGTCATGCCCGCGGTCGGGCGTAGCGTCGAAGCTGAGGGGCATAACCGCGCGGGTGAAGGGGGTCAACGAGATGAAGATCGCTGTCATCGGCGGGACCGGGCTTATCGGATCCCAGGTAGTCAAGATCCTGAACGCGAGCGGGCACGAGGCGGTGCCGCACTCGCCGTCCACCGGTCTGGACCTGCTCAGCGGCCGGGGCCTGCCCGAGGCACTGAAGGCGGCCGACGTCGTCGTCAACCTGACGAACTCGCCGACATTCGACGACGCCTCGCCCGCGTTCTTCGCGAAGACCATGGACAACCTGCTCACGGCCGCCGACACCGCCGGCGTCGGCCACGCCGCCATCCTCTCGATCGTCGGCGCCGACCAGGTGCCAGGCCTGGTCTACTACCGCGCCAAGGTGCTGCAGGAGGACAGCCTCATGGCCGGCCCGGTACCGTACTCGATCCTCCGCGCCACACAGTTCTTCGAGTTCATGGGCACGGTGGTGGCCGAGACGGCCGATGAGAGCACCGTCCGCCTGCCTGCCACGCTCGTCCAGCCCATCGCGTCGGCTGACGTCGCCCAGGCGGTGGCCGATGTCAGCGTCGGCGCACCGCTGCACGGCGCCCGCGACATCGCCGGCCCAGAGGTCTTCGCGCTCGACGAGCTTGGCAGGATCACCCTCGCCGCTGATGGTGACCATCGCACCGTCGTCACCGACGACAGCGCCGGCATGTTCGCTGCCGCCTCGGGAGACGCCCTGATTGCCAAGGACGGTGCCGTCATCGCCAAGACCGCCTACCGGGACTGGCTCGCGCGCTGAGCACTCGATCTGGCGCGAACTGCCCTTAGGGACCCTCCGCTATCAGGAGGACTGATGGATGACGGGCGGAGATCCTGCGCAGGTTTCCCGGCGGCCGGTCGGCGCCACGTGAGCCTCAGCGATGGGAGGAACTGGTGGTTGGCACAAAGTTCCATTTCAAGGCCGAGCGGGCACCGTGCGGCCAGGTCCGGGACGGCGATCACTATGCAGAAGGGGATAACGAGGGCCTGGTCATCCGCGACGAGTTCTACCAATGCGGCTGCCGCCGGCTCCGCCACGAGTACCACGACGGCAGTACCGAGGAACGGGCGATCCGGCACGACGGCAAGCTCGTCAAGGGAGAGCCGGGCCCGGACCATGGCTGGTGAGACGCGACCCGCCCGGCCGATACGCGGCTAGACACCGCAGGGCTTCCCGGCTAGCTCGGCTTGGCCGGGACGAACCGCTTGATGAAGTCGAGCGCGGTCTGCGCGACTTCCTGCCAGCCGTGGTCGATGGTCAGCGAGTGACCGCGGTTGGGGATCTTCTTGATCTCGGTGACGCTCGGGTTGCGCTTCTGCCGCTTGTAGGTGGCGTTGGCGATCGCCCAGGGGACCGTGTGGTCTTTCTCCCCGTCGAGGATCAGCAGCGGGCCCCGATCGGGGTTCTTTGTGCGGACCATCGACTCGGTCCAGGGGTTGAGGTTGGAGTTGGCCATCTGGGACAGGGCCATCCCCGACCCGGCCACGTGGTAGGCCTTGTAAAGGCGCTTCGCCTCGTCCTCATCGAGGGCGTTCGTCCAGCCGTATTTGAACTGGTCGAAGGTGAGTGTGATGGCGCGGCCCCGATACCGGGGGTTCAACAGGAAGGGTCCATTCGCCTTGAGCGTGGAGGCGGGCAGCGGCAGGACGCCGCGAAATACGCCCGGGTCGATGGCAGCCGTGGCTGCCGAGAACCCACGGCCGGCGAGCATCTGGGCGAGCAATCCGCCGGTCGAGTGCCCCATCACGGCGGGCTTCTTCTCCAGCTTGCCGATCACCTCTTCCGTGTGATCGGCAACCTGCTTCAGCGTCTTCTTGGCGAGGACGTCCGGGTCCGCCCGCGCCTGTTCAACCGTTTCGGGATCGTCTGGCCAGTCCGGCGTCAGCGGCGCGTAACCGGCCTGCTTGAAGAAGTCCGCCCAGTTAGCCCAGCTGCTCGGCAGCAACCAGAGGCCGTGGATGAAGACGACCGGAGTGGTGCCGGAGGCGTTTGCCGCCTCGATCTCCCTGCTCTCCCGCTCCGAAATGGACCCCATGCCGAACTCCTCTCGGTCGCAGTGGAAGGTCATCCAGCCCTAGCGAACCAACGACGAGCCCATCCCGGCGACCTCGTCAGGCCGTCTAGGCCAGGTAAGTGGGCAGTTCGCAGGGCCTCACCGCGCCGCCCCATGCGGGTGCCGTGCTTGATGGGCCGGGGGTGATGATCGCCGTTCCGCTTCCGACGTCTCCACCCCTCGATTTCCGGAGGCTTGCAGGTGGCATGAAGGCCGTGTGCAGTTCGTGCGGAGAATTAAGGCGTCTGACTGAGTTGAATACCGGGGTTCGGCTCCCAGAGGCTTCCGGGAGCCAACTACGACCCCTCTGACCAGCGCGCCCGAAAGTGTCCAGTTTCAAGACATCCGAATGGGTTGCCTCGGGACATAGGAATGCCCGAGTGCGGCCGGCCGCGTCGGAACGGGCGATCCGCCCGGTGGCCGCGCGCCGCGTCTCCGGACACAGGACTGGCCTGGCCGGCACGGTCAGCGGAGGTCAGAGGCACGCCTTGTCCTCACCGCTGTTGTCCTCCAGGGCCGGTCCCCGGGGCGAGGTAGCCCGCGCCTACGGCCTTTCCCCAGATATGGGTATCCCGCCTGGTCGCCCGGTATGCGAGCCAACGACAACGATGGAACCCTGATGCTGCGCTGGCGACATCAGGGTTCCATCGTTGTCGCTACCGGGTGACCGGCCCGACGTGCTGGACCAGCCCGCCGGCCTGCCCGGCCCCCCGCCCGCAACACCCCGCAGACCGAAAAACCCCGAACCCTGACGCAGGTTCGGGCTCATTCCTATGTCCTGAGCGATCACACAGCGCGCCTGGCAGGGATCGAACCTGCGACCCGCTGCTTAGAAGGCAGCCGCTCTATCCGCTGAGCTACAGGCGCTCGAAGCATATTGTGCCCGATCCAGGCTACGCGCCGGACATGCCACACTCGCACCGATCCGCCGGCCCGCACGAGCTTTTCGGCGCCGGCCGAGCGTCACGAGGTCGCGCCCCACGGCCCCAGCGCAACCAGCCGCGGCTTCAGGCACGCCTGGCCGTCACCGCCGACCACGGTCCCGTGCACGGGCTGGCCGGCCGCCGCGCACGTCACGAGCAACACGGTTCCGGTGCTCGCATCGACGGCGCCGCCGATGCCTGACGAGTCGTCGAAGTAATGCGGCCACGGCAGCGACCTGGCCGTCCAGATGATGTGGCCCCTCGCGATGCTGTATCCCCAGGCCGCCCCGTTGGATCCTGGATCGAGGCCGAGCGCCACCCCGTCCCGGACTCCGTAGCTACCGGAAGGCACCGCCGCGCCGGCGCCAGGCTCGTTGCGCCCGGTCACGGGGTCGATGCCGGTCAACGCTCCGCCGATGTCCGCGTACAGTATCCGCCGCACCGGGTCGGTCCCCTCGACGACGGCACCGGGACGCTGCCCGATCAGGTGGCCGCTCGCCAGGCTGTACGTGCTGAGGCCCGAACTGCCGGAAAAGACCAGGACGCCGTCCACGGCGCCGGCCAGCGTCCCGTCGAACGAGTCCAGTGGCGGCCTGATCAGCCGCTCCGAACCGGTGCGCAGGTCGATCTGCCTGACCGCCGTGACCGGCGCGGTGCCGACTTGCCCGCGCGCCGAGACGGTCACGTAGAGCTTGCGCCCCGCGACTCGCCAGGCCTGCTGGGCAGGACCAGTCGGGTCGCGCCAGACCGCGCGCCCTGTCCCGTTGGCGTAACTGGTCACTGACGCCTGGCCGACAATGACCGTGCGTGTCGGGCTGGCCCAGACTGCGCCGCCTGAGCGTGCCGCCGGATACGTCCTAAGCTGCTTGCCGGTCATGCCGTCAAGCACGACCTCCTGCCTGGAGGTGACGTCCCCGGTCAGTTCGCTCGGCGGGGCGACCCCGATCGTCACCACACCGCGGAAGGCGCGCACCGACACGATCGCCGAGCCAGCGGGCAGCCCCTTGAGGGTCTCCGCCCAGCGCGGGAATCCCGTCGTCACTTCGTAGGCGTTGACGGTGAGCCCGAACCCGATCACCGCCACGCCCTCGCCGGCCGCGGCATAGGCCTGGCCCTGGCCGAACACGGTCCCCTCGACGGCGTTGTCCGCGACCCACGAGCCGGGCAGCGCGCGAGACCAGCGGACGATCCTGTCGGTGGCGCACTGGCTTCCCCGGCAGGACCCGGATTCGAGTCGGGCGGCGAGCCCGCCGGTCACGATCACCGCCGCGACGAGCACCCCCAGCGCCACGCGCGGAACGGGGATCCTCGCAACGCGGCTGAGCTTCACGTCCGCGATCCGCCCTTCCCGCCGGCCGCCTAGCCGATATGCCACGGTATCCCCGGCTGGGTACCGCTTTGATCGCCGCCTGGTTAGCGGCGCGACGTGCCGCGCCAGTAGCGTGGGCAGCCAGAGTGACACGTGACTCCAACGAACTGTGACGCTAGGAGGATCCATGTCCGACAGGGCTCCGCTGCCCTACGACTTCATGCCGCAGGTGCCTTCGTTCACCGTCGAGAGCGACGACGTTGCCGACGGTCAGCAGATGAGCGATAACCAGGTATACAACAGTTTCGGCATGACCGGCCAGAACATATCCCCACAACTGCGCTGGCGCGGGTTCCCGGCGGCGGCCAAGAGCTTCGCCGTGACGTGCTACGACCCCGATGCCCCGACCGGCTGTGGCTTCTGGCACTGGCTGGTGCTCGACGTCCCCGCGTCGGTTACCCAACTGCCGGCCAACGCGGGTACCCCTGACGGCAGCGGCCTGCCGGCCGGGGCGTTCTCGGTCCGCAACGACTACGGATCCAAGGACTTCGGCGGCGCCGCGCCACCGCAGGGCGACCCGCCGCACAGGTACGTGTTCGCCGTGCACGCGCTCGACACTGACTCGCTCGGAGTCGACTCCGACATCTCCCCCGCAGTGGCCGGCTTCAACCTGCGCTTCCACACTCTGGCCCGCGCGGTGATCGTCCCAGTCTTCGGGCACTGACGCCGGCCTGCTGGTCAGGCCAGCGGGCTGCCTTTCGTTATTCAACGAACCGACCGCGGCTGGTCGCGCACGGATAGCGGCGCGCCGGCCGCAGCCGGTGAATTCCCCGCCACGGCCGACCGCCGAGGGCCGCCGTCGGGCGGCCCGGCCGCCGTTAAGCAAGGCCGGCCAGCACCTCGCGCTCGCGGTCCGGGTCCAGCCCGTGCTTGAGCCCGCCCTCCCTGACCGGCGGGTCGCCCTCGTCCTGCAGCCATCGCCAGGTGTCGGCCACCGTCTCGGTCACGGGCCGGCATGTCAGCCCGGCCGCGAATATCGCCGAGACGTCCCCGTCGTGGATGGCGGCATCCTCGCCGACGGGCGGGACCCAGACCGGCAGCTCGATCCACGGCTGGATCCCGGCGGCCTCGATCACTTCGGGGTCCGTCCACACCAGGTGGGCGTCCGACCCCGTCGCCGCGAGGGCCGCGTCCAGCAGGCTGCCCATCGTGGCATGACCCGGCCTGCTGACCGCGTTAAAGGTGCCGCTGAGCCGCTCGTCCGCCGCGTGCAGCAGCCAGTGCGGCGAGGTCGCGGCCGTCAATGTACTGGATCGGCATATCGCGCGGACCGGGCGCCAGCACGTCGCCGCCGCGCTCGATCCGGCGCAGCCACCACGGCATCCGCCCGACTAGCTCGTAGGGACCCAGGATCAGGCCCGCCCTGGCGAGCACC
Source organism: uncultured Actinomycetota bacterium (assembly GCA_963720595.1). GTDB lineage: Bacteria > Actinomycetota > Actinomycetes > Streptosporangiales > Streptosporangiaceae > Chersky-822. Next base: position 1,066,370 of record CAVRFY010000005.1, read on the forward strand.
GACGGGCCGGCGAAGTGCTCGAGAACGGCCAGCTCGCCGCCGCGCTTGGCTGCCGCGTAATCGTCAGCCTGCTCGCTCGACGCGTCGCCGTCGACGGCCGGCGCGCTCTCGTCGGCGCCGGCAGGCATCGGCCACGTGTACACCGACCGGCTGGACACGTAGCCGTAATGGCCGGCCCGTCCGGACAGCAGCGAGGCCGAGTCGCTCACCACGCGCGGCTCGCGGCTCCAGGTGTCGATGACCGCGTCCCAGGTGTCATCGCCGAGCGCCGCGCGCAGTTGCGCGGGATCTGACCGGTCGGCGTGGCGTGCCTGTGCGCCGGGAACGTCGGCGCCGCTGACGCCGCGGTTGAGGGTGGTGACCTCATCGCCGCGGGCCAGCGCCGCCTCGACGACGGCACGGCCCACGTGATGTGTCCCGCCTAGTACGAGAAGTCTCATGCGGCCATCTTGTAAGGCGCTCCCCCGCCACGTCGAACTTGTTCTTTCACGGCGTATCGATCAGGCCGCGGGCCTGCTGGCCTGGTCGGCGTTTCCGGCCGCCGCCGCGCCGGTCGCGCCTTCCTCCAGGTGCAGACTGGGCACGACGGGCTCCAGCCAGCGCGGCATCCACCAGGCATGGCTGCCGAGCAGCGTCATCACCGACGGGACCAGCACCATCCTGACCAGCGAAGCGTCGATGAGCACGGCGAAGGCCATCCCGATCGACAGCATCTTGATGGTCGGGTCGGTGTTGAGCACGAAGCTCGCGAAGACGACGACCATGATCGCGGCGGCGGTGGTGATGACCCGCGCGGTCGCGCCGATCCCGATCGCGACGCTGCGGTGCGGGTCCCCGGTCGTGATCCAGGCCTCGTGGATCCGGGACAGCAGGAAGACCTCGTAGTCCATCGACAGGCCGAAGACAATGCAGAACACCAGCATCGGCACGTAGGCGGGGATCGGCAGCGTGTGGTGCAGGCCGATCAGGCTGGCGCCCCAGCCCCACTGGAAGATCGCCACGATCACGCCGATGGCGGCGCCGATCGACAGCAGGTTCAAGATCGCGGCCTTGGTCGCGATGATCACCGATCGGAACGCCATCGTCAGCAGGAGGTAGGAGATCGCGATCACGGCGAGGATCAGCCAGACGAGCCGGCTCGTGATCCGGTGGGTGAAGTCGACGGCGCCGGCGGTGGTGCCGGTGACGTACGTCGTGACGTGCTGCTTGGGCAGCACGTTATCGCGCAGTGTGTTCACCAGGTTCGTGGTGGCCGTCGCCTGCGGGCGGGTCGTGGGAATGACGTTGAGCACCGCCGTCGTGCCTGCCTTGTTCACCGCCGGCGAGGTCACCGACGCGACTCCGTGCGTCTTGGCCAGGCTGGATTGCATGCCGCTCAGCAGCGAACTGGTCGCCTGCTGCGACTGCTTCGGCAGCTTGACCACGACCGTCAGCGGGCCGTTCACGCCGACACCGAAGCCGCGGGAGATCAGGTCGTAGGCGCGGCGATTGCTCTGCGTCGTCGGGTTCGTGCCGTTGTCGGGCTGGCCGAGCACCATCGAGAACAACGGGATCGCGAGGACGACGAGAATCGCCACGCTCACTACGGCCCATGGCCACGGGCGGGCGCTCACCCTCCTGCCCCAGCGGGCGAACCCGCTGTTCTCGTGCTGCTCCTGCGTCACCTGGGCGGTCTGCGCCGCCTGCTCGCGGACCGAGATGCCCGCCTTCCTGGCCTTGATGCGCGAAAACAGGCTCCGCACGTTCCCGCCGACCACGCCCATGAAGGCCGGAACCAGGGTCAGCGCGACCAGCATGGTCACCGCGACGACGGTCGCTGCGGCCAGGCCCAGCGATCCGACGAAGCTCACGCCCGCGATGTACAGGCCGAGGATCGAGATCACGACGGTGCTCCCGGCCACCACGATCGCCGCACCCGACGTGCCCTCGGCATGGCGGGCCGACGAGATGACATCCATCCCGGTGTCGAGCTGTTCACGGTGCCTGGCCGTCAGGAACAGCCCGTAGTCCACCGCGACGCCGAGGCCGAGCAGCGTGGCGACGGTCGGCGCGGTGGTCGGAAACGTGACCGCCGACGCGAGCAGCCCGAGCAGCGACAGGCCCGCGCCGACACTGAATACCGCGGAAACGAGCGGAACGGCGGCCGCGATCAGCGAGCCGAACATGAACAGGAGCAAAGCCAGCGCGCAGGACAGCCCGATGATCTCCGAGGTCCGGTCGCTGGTCTGCTGGCCGATCTGCCCGGCGCCGGCGCCGTAGTCCACCCGCAGGCCGGCCTTCCTGGCCGGCGCCACCGCCTTGTTCAGCTTGTTCAGGTACCCGGTGCCGAGGGAGTCTGGGTTCACCTGCCACGTGACGGACGCATACGCGATCGAGCCGTCCTTGGACACGGTCCCCGACGTGCCCGAGGCGAACGGGCTGATCGCCTTGCTGACGTGCGGCAGCGCCGCGACGTTGGCGACCGCCTGGTTGACCGCCGACTGCTGGGCCGCGACCGAACCGCCGGGAGCCTCGAACACGATCTGGCCGCCGTACCCGCCTTGCTGCGGATAGGTGCTGTTCAGGACGTCCAGGCCGACCGCGGAGTCACTGCCGGATACCGTGTAGTTGTTGACGTAGCCGCCGCCGAACTCGTGCCTGGCGCCGAGCAGGCCGCCCAGGATGACCAGCCAGCCGATGATCACGATCCAGTGCCGCCGCGCGGACCAGCTGCCCAGCCGTTCGAGCAGGTTGTTCACGGTTCCGCCTCCGCGTCGCGCACCCGCCGGGCCCGTGCCTCCCAGCTCTGGACCGACATCCTTGCTGGCCAGCAGCCCACAGAGCGTCACCCTCGCGGGGTGAACGGGTACCAGGTGGCTCAGGCCTGTCGGCCAGCGGGAGCTGCGCCGGCGGCGGGGATCGTAGGAACCCTGTGTGCTTGCATGAGCATCGCGAGCAGCACCACCGCGTCGGTCCACGCGAGCGGCGCGACCGAGACGGGGGCACCGGACGCGTCGACCTTCTCAGGCAGTTCCCCCAGCCTGGTCCGGTGCGCGGCGAGCCAGTCGAGCAGCCGGTCCGATGCGCCAGTCCGCCCGAGCCCGGCGTCGAACAGCGCGAAGAAGGCGGTCTCCGGCGTCCAGGCGACCTCGTCAGTTCCAGTCCAGTCCGAGCCCGGCTGCATCCCGCCGTTCGCCACCCGCAGGGCGTCCGCGGCGAAGTCAGCCGCCCGCACGACCGCGCTGCCTGGCACCGCGAAAGGCGGGCCGAGGAAAGTGACCGCGGCGTCCTCCCCTGAGCTCGCGAAGGCAACCCGGTGGAAGCCGTATCGGCCGAAGCCGCGGGCGATGCCCGCCGATAGCCGCGCCGCCGCGGCAATCCACCGTCCGGCCCCCGCGGGATCGCTCGCCTGTTCCGCGATCGCGGCCGCGGCCCGCAGGCCGGCCAGCAGCGGGGCGGCGGTGCCCAGCGTGACCTGGATCGGCTTGTCCTCCCAGTAGTCCATGGCAGCGCGCGGCAGCCCGTCACCGGTCAGCGACCGCTCCGCCGCACCAGCCGCCGCCGTGACCATCGGGAGCAGCTCGCTCAGCTCGGAGCGAACGTTCCGGCCCTGGCGGCGCGCGGCGGTGATCCAGGCCCAGGCCGCCCAGGGCACCCAGCCGACCGCGTCGAGCTCAGCTGGCCGGCCATCGCGCACCGGTGCAGAGCCCGACGGCAGGTACCGCGCCGCCCAGGTCCCGCCGGGCGACTGCATCCGCTGCAGGAACCGCAGGATGCGGAGGGACAGGTCAAGGTGGCCGGTCTCGGCCATAGCCACGGCGACCCAGCTGCAGTCACGCGGCCAGGCGTACCGCCAGATCGAGTGCGGCCCGGCAAGTACGGCCCCGTCAGGCCGGGCGAGCAGGCGCAGGTCAAGCAGTGCCCTGACGGCCATGGTGCGCTGGCGCGGCCCGGCACCGGGAATAAGCCCGGAACGGAGCCAGTGCCTGCTCGCGCGCTCGGCAGCGGCGGTGCAGCCGGTCAGGGCCGCGACGCGACCGATCCGCCGGGGCGAGCCGCCGTAGCCGCTGCCTGCTGCGGTGCGGAGCACGCTAGTGCCGGGATCGAACTGCCCGCGAATGGTCGCGGGCAGCTGCCTGACCTGGCCTGGCGAGCAAGGAACCGCCGCGATGCCCTGGCTCAGCAACTCCGGAGCGGCAGGAGCCGCCGCCCCGGTAACAAATGCCGTAACGAGCGCGAGCGCTACCGCAGTTGCGGTAACCGCCGCCCGGCGTCCCTCCCCGGTCATCATGTTGCACACGGTGACGAGTGTGACATTCCCCAGCGAGCGTGAGTCACACTCCCCAAGGTAGGCGGGTGCGCGCCCGAACCGGGAATCGCAGGCGCCAGCGGGAAAGCTGGATCACACCGCCGACAGGGTGGCGATGTGTCGGCCGCACGACGAGGGATCGTAGCCGGGCAGGCTGCCGAGCTGGTCGAGCAGCCAGCGCGATCCGAGCACTTTGACCAGCGCTTGCACCTCGCGCGACGCCGCCTGCCCAGCCGGGATCACCAGGTCGAAGCGTTCCGCGACCAGCGGAATGAACCCGAGCCTGTACGCCAGCGCCGCCGGCTCGCAGGCCACCCCGGCGTCGGCCAGGCCCGCGGCGATCGCGTCGGCGACCTGGAGGTGTCCGGTCGCCATCGTCTGGTAGCCGGGCACCTGGGAGCCGTCAATTCGGGCGCTGGCGAGCTCGCGGTCGAGCACCCGGCGCGCTTCGGCACCGGGTTCCCTGTTCACCAGCCGCAGGCCATGGCCGACCACGTCGCCGACGCCCGAAACACCGCCGGCCGCGGCCGCCGCGGGCCCCAGGACTAGGCCCTCCCGCCAGGCGCTGAAGCCGATCACCTCGCTGCCGGTCGCGAGCAGCTCCGCGGCCGCCTCGGTGTTGTACTCGCCAGAGCGATCGCGCAGGTGCGCCCCGGCCGCGTGGACCAGGCCATCGGCGGCCAGCCGCAGCGCCTCCCGGCTGGAACACGGCCACCACGCGAACGCGATCGGCGGGTCGAGCAGGCTCAGCGGCTCCTCGAGCAGCGGCAGCGCCGGATCGCATCCGGCGACCACCAGCGTCGGCCTGGGCGGGCCGATCGGCCGGACGTTCACGAGCCGCGCGCCGAGGCGGTCGCCGGCCGGGCCGCCGCCGATCGGGCCGCCGCCGGCCGGGCCGCCGCCGCGCCCGCCGGACGGCCGCCGGCCGGGGGGCCGTCGCCGCGGCCCGCCGTGAGCATGCCGCCGGCCTGCAGGAAGCCGGCCCTGCTCACCGTCGCGCCTGCCAGCGGCAGCGCGACGAACGAGTCGCCGATCTCGGCCAAGCTGACCCGGTCGCTGCCGGGTCCGCGAGCCTGTTCCTGTCCGCCGACCAGGCGCGCGGGCAGCTCAGGGACGCTGCCTTCCGCCCCGAACAGCTCCTCCACCGTCATGCCGAGTGCTTGCGCCAGGGCAAGCGCGACGCGAAGCGAGGGGTCAGACTGTCCGCTTTCGACCGCGGAGACGGCCTGCCGGGAGACACCCGCCATGCCCGCGAGCTGCTGCTGCGAGAAGCCGCGCGCCTGTCGGGCCAGCCTGAGCCTGGCCCCGCTGATCATCGCTGGACTCCCGTCCGGCCGGGCCGGTCCCGGCCAGCCCCGTCCCGGCCTGCACTGCCGTCCCGTCCTGCACTGCCGTCCCGTCCTGCACTGCCGTCCCGTCCTGCACTGCCGTCCCGTCCGGCACTGCCGTCCCGTCCTGCACTGCCGTCCCGTCCGGCTACCGCGGGGTTGGCCTGCCCGGCCCGGCCGCGCGGGACGACCGCCGCCCCGTCATCGCCAAACCGGGGCGGATCGACCGCCGTCAGCACGACGTGCTGGCCAGCCGGCGCGGCGTCAGGCAGCCGCGCGGTCAGCGTCGCGCCCGACGTTCGGACGGTGAGTTCCCACAGCGCGCCGGCCGGCCGGCAGCCGGTTACCACGCCGGCGAGCACGACGCCGCGATCTAGATGAGCGCCGCTGACCACCCGGTCGGGATGGATCCCCGCGACCTGCCCGCCGTCCTGGTCCGCTACGGAGCCCGCCGGCGGCTCGCCGTCCTGGTCCCGCTCAGCTCCGCTCTCGGCTGCCGCGGGCTCGGCGCCGAGCACGAGCCCGTCCTGCGGCTCCGAACTCGGCAGGGGCACGAACCCGCCGTACCCGACCAGTTCGGCAACCCGCCGCGAGGCCGGCCGGAGCACGACGTCGGCCGGCGCGCCGGTCTGGAGCACCTGGCCGTTATCGAGGACCGCCAACCGGTCCGCGAACGCCTGCGCCTCGGCGAGTTCGTGGGCGACGAGAATCGCGGGGATACCGCGTTGCGCGACGAGCGAGACCACCAGGTCGGTGAGAGTCCTGCGCAGGCTGGCATCCAGGCCCGTATACGGCTCGTCGAGCAGCAGGGCGTCGCACGGCGAGAGCAGCAGCCGGCCAAGCGCGACCCGATGCCCCTGACCGCCCGACAGCCTGGCAGGCATGGCGGAAACCAGCCCGGTGATGCCGAGCACCTCGGCCATCTCGGTGAGCTCCGCCTCCGCGGCCGCACCTGACCTGGAGTAGAGCAGGTTGTCCCGCACGGACAGGTGCGGAAATAGCCCGGGATCCTGGCGTAGCAGCCCGACCCGCCGTTGCCATGGCGGCAACGCCGTCACGGGCGCGGCGGTCGAGGTCAGCACGCGGCCCGCGAGCGAGATCCGCGCCCGCCGTGGTACGACGAGCCCGGCGATCACTTCGAGGAGTGTGGTCTTCCCCGCCCCTGACGGACCGAACAGGGCGAGCCGCTCCCCGGGCGCGACCGTCAAGCAGGCGCGGACGGTGAAGTCGCGGCGGTCAACCTCGACGTCGGCCTCGAGCACGGGCGCTCCAGATGTAGGCGGCGATCGGCAGCGGCAACGCGACCACGAGCAGGACGAGCGCGAACGGCAGCGCCGACGGCAGGCCGGTCTCCTGCAGGGTCGTCCAGATCTGCAACGGAAGCCCAGTTGGATGGTAGGCGATGATGACGACGGCGCCGAACGCGCCCATCGCCCTGGCCCAGGCGATCGCCAGCGCCATCGCCATCCCCGGCGCCGCCAGCGGCACGGTCACCCGGCGGAACACCCGCCGCGGCGGGTCACCGAGCAGCGCGGCCTGCTGCTCCAGGCGCGGATCCACGCTCGCGAACGCCGCCTGCGCCCCGAGCACGTAGTACGGAGCCGACTCGTACACCTGCGCGATGACCAGGGCAAGGAACGTATCGGTCGTCGACAGGTGCAGGCCGGTGAGCAATTGCCCGATCGGCGTGAACGGGCCGATCATGAAGATCAGCAGCAGGCCGACGACCAGCGGCGGCAGCAGCAGGCTGGCCAGCACCCCGGCCTCCCAGACCCGCGGAAACGGCAGCGTGCCGCGGGCCAGTGCCCAGGCCAGCGGGGTGCCGAGCAGCACCAGCACGCCGAGCGTCACAGCCCCGGACTCGACCGACAGGATCAGCGGATCGAACGCACCGGGCGCGCCCAGCGAGGTGGTGATGCTGTGCCAGGAGAGGTGAGTGGCCAGCGCGATCACTGGCCCGAGCAGCGCGATCCAGATGATGCCGGTCGCCGCGACAGTCAGTGACCGGTTTGCCGAACGCAACCCCCGTGGGACCGCCGCTCCGCCGGGCCCGCCCCGTCCGGGCGCCGGCGGAGTGACAGTGACCTGACTAGCTGCCAAGCTCTTTCCTGATCGATGCGGGCACGGCACTTGCCGGGCCGGTCAGCGTGGGCGCCAGCAGGGTGTAGCCGCCCTGCTTGGCGTACAGCGCCCGGCCAGCCGGCGAGAGCACGTAGGCGACGAACGCGTTGCCAGCCGCCGCGTCCTTCGCCCCGCTGATGGTGGTGATGTCCAGCGTCAGCGGCGATCCGGTCTTGGTGTCGGGGCCGCTACTAGTGGTAATCGTGATCGAGGCCTTCGCGTACTGGTCGGCGAAGGACGCGTCACCCAGGTTAATGTCCGGGGGCAAGGTGATGTAGTGCAGGTGCAGTTGCTTGGCCTGCGACAGATATGCGCTCGCCGCGTCCACCTGGCCGGCCTGCAGCCGCGAGTCGAGCGCGGCCTCCTCGAAGATCTGGGTTGACTTCGGCGAGGCCGGCGGCCCGCCGAGGATCTTGGTCACCGTGTCCTTCGGCAGGTGGTACTTCATCTGAGCGAGTTCGAGCATGTAGATGAAGGCGCGGCCCTGCGGGTCGGTGTTCGGGTCGGTCCGCCCGAGCTGGAATCCGGGCTGCTGCATGATCGTGAACAGGTCAGAGATCGGCTTCTTGCCGCTCGCGATCGCCTGGAACTGCGGCGCGTACTTGCTGGCCGGGTTGTAGGCCACCACGATCGACGTCGACGCGTACTGGACATACCACTTGGTGAACTTCGGGCCGAGTTCCGAGATCGACTTGCCGCCCACGCTGATGAAGACATTCGGGAAGATCGTCTTCGCGGCGATCTCGGCGGACAGCCCGTCAGATGGCCCGGCCGTGCCCGCGTACTTGTAACCGGTTGCCTTGGCGAAGGCCGGGCCGAATACCTGCTCGTTGAGGTAGGCCAGGGACGCCGCATAGGCGACATTGGCGGTCCCCGACGGCTTGGGGGTGCTGGTGCTCCCGCTCGAGCCGCCCGACGAGCCGCAGCCAGCGGCCGCCAAGCTCAGGCACGCTAGCGCGGCCATTCCAATCTGCAATTTACTGAGTTTCAGCGTCATAACCGGGACGATAGCCACTGATAGTTGCGTCGCGCAAGAAAACCTGACACGGCTCGACCGCAGTCCCGGCCGGTCATGGCGCGGCGGGCAACGCGAATCCTGCAGCGACGCTGCGGCCGGCCTTCAGCATCCGCCCAGGTTCGCGCGGTTAACTGCCCCGGGCCGATGTGACCGGGCCGGCCAGGCGCTGCTTCGCGAACAGCGCAGCCGCATAGGTCCGTGACCCCTAGCATGGTTTGCGGCAGGCGCTCACAGGTGAGCCGCAAGCTCACCCATGACCAGCCGAGTGCTGTGTGCACCTCAACCGGAGTCACTTCAGCCAGCGGGAGCATCTGATGGCAACACGGCAAACCGCCCGCAAGCCGGCCAAGCGCCCGGCTTCATCGGCCGCGAGCAAGCCCTCCGCCCGCTCATCGGCCCGGCCGGCGCCGACCGCGAAAACCATGAGGGGCACGGCCGCCGCTGCGTCCCGGCCGTCCGGCGGACAGCCTGGCCCTGGCGTGAGTCCGTCGCGATTCGCCAGGCTCAGCGGCCCATTGCTGGCGGCCATGCGGTGGGCGGGCCGCCGATGGCTGGCGGCCGCGCGGTGGGCAGGCGGCGGCGTTCCGCTCCTCGCGCTGATCGTCTCCGTTCTGGGCCTCGCCGACGCCGCGTATCTGACCTACCAGCACTTCAGTGAGGCGAAGGCCTTCTTGGGCTGCTCGGATAAGGCCGGCATCAACTGCCTCGCCGTCACGACAAGCGCCTGGTCCCACCTGGGACCGTTCCCCGTTTCCGTGCTCGGTCTGGCCTTCTTCGCCTTCATGGTGGCGGTCAACTCACCCTGGGGCTGGCGAGCCCCCTGGCCGGCCGTGCACTGGGCCAGGCTGGGATCCGTGGTGGTCGGGATCGTGTTCGTGCTGTACCTGGTCTGGGCCGAACTGTTCAGGATCAACGCGATCTGCCTGTACTGCACCGGCGTCCACGTGCTCACGTTTATCCTGTTCGGGCTAGTTATCGGCCGCGCCGCCTTCTCCGGAGTAAGAGCAGCGCCCGACAGGCACTAGCCTGATTCCCACATTCGCTACGACGGCGATTCGCGGTTACCTGAGGACGAGGCAGAGCAGGACAGATGAGTAAGGCAACACGGAACCGGACACGTAACACCCGGGAGCGGATCGCCGCCCAGCAGGCAGCGGCGCGAAAGTCCGAGCAGCGGCGCAGACTGCTGATCGTCGGCGGCTCCATCGGCCTCGTGCTGGTCATTGTCGTCGGCTTCATCGTCATCAAGAGCCTGACCAACAACAAGAATCTCCACTCTGGCCATCTCCCGCCCGCCGTGGCCAAGAACATTACCGGCGTGCCAGCGGCCACGCTGGCCAAGATCGGCACCGGCGCGCTGGCGCCATCTGGCCTGCCGCTCAAGACCATCAGCGATACCCCGCTGACCAGCGCCGGCAAGCCTCAGATGCTGTACATCGGCGCCGAGTTCTGCCCGTACTGCGCTGCGATGCGCTGGTCGATGGCGGTGGCCATGAGCCGCTTCGGGACCTTCGGTCCGTTCACGGGAATTTACTCGTCGAGCACCGATGTCTATCCGAACACTCCGACGCTGACCTTCGCCAACCAGAAGTACACCAGTCCCTACTTCACCTTCACCGCCGTCGAGCACCAGAAGGTCAACCGTGCCGTGCTTCAACCTGTCACCAAGGCGGAGCAGGCCCTGTGGACCAAGTACGACAGCTCCAACGGCCAGACCGGGTACCCGTTCATTGACTTCGGCAACAAGACGATCATTACCGGCCCGTTGTTCGTCCCGTCCGTGCTCCATGGCCTCACCTGGGCCCAGGTCGCCAGCCAGCTCAAGGATCCGACCAGCCCGGTCGCCACCAACATCAACGGCGCCGCCAACTACATCACGGCCTCTATCTGCAAGATGACGAACAACAAGCCCGCCGCCGTTTGCACCGCCGGCCCGATCCCCGCGATCGAGGCCAAGCTGTAGCCGGTGGCTGCCTGAGCCTGGCGCCTTCACGCGGCCCGGCTCGACAATCCGCGCACCCGCTGAACCCCTTGGTGGTGCCAGGGCGCACCCGGTGAACCCCTGGTGGTGCCTCAGCCCGCCGATCCACCCACCCGGTGAACCCCGGGTGGGGCTCCCGGCCCGGCCGCTGGGCACCGCCGCACGTGGTCAAGCACGGTAGGCGATCTTGAGACCAGACTCAGGCGCAGCAATCGGTCAGGCACCCGCAAAATGCCTGCACCGGGCCCGGCGCACCCTCGCAAGCCGGCTAATTTTGTTAGCCTAACGAACTACACCCCGCCGTTAGTCAATGCTGCGGCGGGCGGAAGGGAGCGGCGGGTGAGATCGGCGGCCGACCCGCACGGGCGCTGGCTGCGACGGCTGGTCGGGTATTGCTGGCGCTACCCGCGCCACGTGACGCTGGCGCTCTGCGGCTCGCTGGTCGCCACAATCGTCGCGGTACTCATTCCGCTGATCCAGCGCGACATCGTCAACAACGCGATCCTCACGCACCGCCAGCCGATCTGGCTCGGCGCGACCGCGCTGATCATCGCCGCGATCCTCAGCTTCGCAGGCGTGTTCACCAGGCGGTATCTCGGCGGGCGGATGTCGCTCGACGTTCAGCACGACATGCGGACCGAGATGTTCGCCGCCTTGTCCAGGCTGGACGGGGCGCGGCAGGATCAGCTGCACACCGGCCAGATCGTCAGCAGGTCGATCTCCGATGTGAACATGATCCAGGGCCTGCTCGCGATGGTCCCGTTCCTGCTCGGCAACATCCTGCTGTTCTTCCTGTCGCTGATCGCGATGGCGTGGCTCTCGCCGCTGCTAACCCTGATCGCGCTGGCCGTCGGCCCGGCGCTCTTCGTGATTTCGCTCGCCTCGAGGAACAAGCTGTTCCCGGCCAGTTGGGACGCGCAGCAACATGCCGCCAACGTTGCGGGCGTCGTCGACGGCGCGGTGACCGGCGTCCGGGTCGTCAAGGGATTCGGGCAGGAGGAGCAGGAGGTGGAGCGGCTCGAGGGAGCCTGCCGCTGCTATACGCGGCCCGGGTGCGCGCGGTCAGGCTGGTGGCCAGGTACAACCCGTCGCTCCAGGCCATCCCGTCGCTCGGCCAGGTCGGCGTCCTCGTGTTCGGCGGCTGGCTCGCGATTCACGGCGAGATCAATCTCGGTACGTTCTTCGCGTTCTCGTCCTACATCGCTCAGCTGGTCGGCCCGGTCCGCTCCCTGACCGGGCTGATCACGCTGGGCCAGCAGGCCCGTGCAAGCGTGATCCGGGTCTACGAGGTGATCGACTCGCGGCCCGTGCTGACCGAGAAGCCAGGCGCCATCGAGCTGCCGGCCGGAGCGTCGGACGTGGAACTCGACGAGGTCACGTTCGGATACCTGCCTTCCGAGCCAGTGCTGCGCGGGCTGTCCCTGCGGGTGCGGCCGGGCGAGACGGTCGCGGTCGTCGGGACCTCCGGGTCGGGCAAGTCGACGATCTCGCTGCTGCTCCCTCGCTTCTACGACGTGACCGGCGGTGCCGTGCGGATCGGTGGGCACGATGTGCGCGAGCTGACCCACGACTCGCTTCGGTCGGCGATCGGCCTGGTGCTCGAGGACAGCTTCCTGTTCTCCGACACCATCACGGCGAACATCGCCTACGGCCGGCCGGACGCGACGCACGAGCAGGTCATCGCGGCGGCCAGGGCGGCCGAGGCCGAGGAGTTCATCCTGGGGCTGCCCGACGGCTACGAGACCGTGATCGGCGAGCAGGGCCTGACGCTGTCCGGTGGGCAGCGGCAGCGGGTAGCGCTGGCCAGGGCGCTGATCACCGACCCTGCGATCTTGGTCCTGGACGACGCAACCTCGGCGATCGACGCGAGGGTGGAGGCGCAGATCCACGAGACGCTGCGACGGGTGATGGCGGGCCGAACCACGCTGCTGATTGCCCACCGCCGTTCGACCCTCCAACTCGCTAACAAAATCGCGGTGCTTGATGACGGCCGGCTGGTCGATCTTGGCACGCACGAGGAATTGACCGAGCGCTGCCCGCTGTACCGGCTGCTGCTCGCGGGTCCGGGCGATGATGCGGAGGGCGTAGACGCGGGCGAGCTTGCCTATTACGAGACCGCTACGGCCAGCGGCGAGGGAATGCCGGCCGGCTCCCCTGGAACGGGCCGTGCAGCCGGGCCTTCCGCCATCGGCCGCACGGTCGGCGTGCCGGCCATCACGCCCGCGCTCTGGCCCGCCCGCAGCGAGCCGGCCGCCGCGGGCCGGCTGCTCGCGAGCCAGGCGAGCACCGCTGTCGGCCGCGGAATGGGCATCGGCGGCGGGGCCGGCGTCGGCCGGGCCGCGACGGCCGGCCGCAGCGCGCCCGTCGCCGACGGCAGCATGCTCGCGGGCATCCCGCCCACCCCCGAGTTGCTCGCGAAGGTCGCTGCCCTGCCGCCCGCCAACGACGAGCCGGGCGTCGACCAGGCCTTCAGCCGGGCAGGTGACCCTCACTTCACCCTGCGCAGGCTGATGCGGCCGTTCGCGATCGCGCTCGTGGCGGGCCTTCTGCTTGACGGTCTCGACGCGATCGCCGGCATCGCCCTACCGTGGCTGACGCGAGGCGGCATCGACCACGGCATCGAGGCCGGCGCCTTCCGGGTCATCCTGCTTATCTCGATCGCAGCTCTCGCGATCGTGGTGGCCGACTGGGTCGTGAACGCGATCCAGACGGTCGTCGTCGGCCGCAATGGCGAACGCCTGCTCTATACGCTGCGGGTCAAGATCTTCGCCCAGCTCCAGCGCCTCGGGCTTGACTACTACGAGCGCGAAATGGCCGGCCGGATCATGACCAGGATGACGACGGACGTGGACGCGATGTCCACGTTCCTGCAGACCGGGCTGATCACGATGGTCAACGCCGGGCTGACGTTCATCGGCGTCATGATCGCCCTGCTGCTGATCAACGTCAGGCTGGGGCTGACGCTCTTCAGCGTGCTGCCCGTGCTCATCGTCGTCACGATCCTGTTCCGCGCGAAGTCCTCGAAGGCCTACGCCGACGCCAGGGAGAAGGTCAGCGCAGTCAACGCTGACCTCCAGGAAAACGTCGCCGGGCTGCGAGTCGCCCAGGCGTACCGGCGGGAGCAGGTGAACCAGGACAACTTCGCCGCGCTCAGCAATGCCTACCTGACCTCACGGCTGCGCGCGCAGCGGTACATCGCGCTGTACTTCCCGTTCGTCCAGGCGCTGTCGACGATCGCCGGCGCGCTGGTGCTGTTCGCCGCCGCGAGTGAGGTGCACAGCGGGGTGCTCACCGCCGGAAGCCTGATCGCGTACCTGCTCTACATCGACATGCTGTTCTCTCCCGTGCAGCAGCTATCCCAGGTCTTCGACGGCTACCAGCAGGCCGCCGTCGGTCTTCGCCGGGTCTCGTCCCTGCTCAGGACGCCGACCAGCACGCCCGCGGCCGAGCACCCGGTTGTCGCGGGCCGGCTGCGCGGCGAGGTCGAGCTCGCCGACGTGCACTTCAGCTACCGCGACCTCGGTCAGCAGGCCATCGCCGGGATCAGCCTGCGAATTGCCGCCGGCGAGACCGTCGCCCTGGTCGGCCAGACCGGCGCGGGCAAGTCCACGCTGGTCAAGCTCGTCGCCAGGTTCTACGACGTGACGGCAGGCCGGGTGCTCGTCGACGGCACAGACATCCGCGATTACGACTTGGGCAGCTATCGCAGGCAGCTTGGCGTGGTGCCGCAGGAGCCCTACCTGTTCCCCGGCACGCTGCGCGACGCGATCGCCTACGGAAGGCCGGATGCGACCGACGCGGAGGTCGAGGCCGCGGCCAGGGGGGTCGGCGCGATCGAGATGATCTCGCGGCTGCCAGGCGGGTTCAGCCACCAGGTGGCGGAGCGCGGCCGCAACCTGTCGGCCGGGCAACGACAGCTGGTCGCGCTAGCGCGCGCTTACCTGGTCGATCCGGCCATCCTGCTGCTCGACGAGGCCACCGCCGCGCTCGACCTGGCAGCCGAGTCCGCGGTGATCAGGGCTACTGAGCAGCTGACGGCCAGGCGCACGACGCTGCTCGTCGCGCACCGGCTCAGCACCGCCGCGCGAGCCGACCGAATCGTGGTGCTCGACGGCGGCCGCATCGCCGAGGTCGGCACGCACGCCGAACTGCTCGAGGCCGGCGGCGCCTACAGCTCGTTGTGGTCCGCGTTTACGGGCGAGGCCACACTCGCCGCGTGACGACGCCGCGGACGTTGACGCAGGCCCGTGGCGGCTCTGGCTCGAGCTGAACATTCCCGCCATCGGTCCTCCCGGCGCGACGCCCTGACCTGCCCGGACCTGCCCACATGGTGCAATAACCAGGCTGCAGCCGGTGCTGGACCAGATCGACCTGATCGACATGAGCCCTCGCATCCGCATCCTCGCCCAGACCATCAGGTCGGTCACGGTCCGCTCACTGGACGCCAACCACCTGGGCGCAGCCCTCAGTATCCGGCGCAGCCTGACCTCATTCGTCACTTACGACAAGCGGTTGCTGGACGCCGCGATGGCAGCGGGTTTGCCAGCCGCCGCCCCGACATGACCTCGCAGGGTGGAGCCGCGCCACGCGTGGAAGCTGCTGTCCATTCGGTCGGCGACTCACGTCAAGGGGTTGCACCAGCGCAGGCCGGGGAAGCGACCGAAGTCTGTGTCGTTCGAATACATGTCCGCAGCGTATTCCAAGGCTAGCGAGGCTAGTTGGACGTCCGTAGTGAGGTTGCCGCCGGTCCCGACTGAATGCAGGAGGCTGAATGCGATCTCAAGGTGCCGTTGGCCAGGGACGAGATGGCTGACGTTCGGCTGGCCGAGCCACGCGGAAACGTACCCCAAGGCGGCATCGACCGTGAGCGGCGGCGACAGCACTCGCGGATTGGTCGCTATCCTGATGAAGCCGAAGATAGCTGGTGATGCCAGGCCGATCTCCGCGCCGGAGTTGATCGCTTCCTCCCACCACGCGTGGGCGGGTTTGTGCTGCGGGAAGGCCGACACCGCCGCGTAGAGCAGCAGGTTCACGTCGGGGATGATCACGACCCAGGACGCTTTCCTGCGGCAAGAATCGCCTCGTCCTCCAACTCATCTGCCAGGCGATTGAAGCCGGCCAGGTCGAGCCCGGGCTGCAACTTCGCCTCATGGACCGGCAGGTGATAGTGCTCCCGGCGCGACGGCTGCCGGGACAGCGCCCGCCGCAAGGCGTCGTTGATCACCTGCTTCATCGAGGTCCTGGATCGATGTACGGCGTCCTCGACGAGCTGCGCGACGTCGGGATCCAAGGTGAGGGTCGTGCGCATATTGGCATCATAGTGCCATGAAACTACGGCATCAAGATGCCGGGTGCTCAACCGGACGGTTCCCTGCGGCGATGCTCAGCAGATATGGCGATCTGCTCCCTAGGTCGCGTACTTCACGTACGTGAAGTACGGTGATCTGAGTTGACCTAGCGTCAACCATCACCACGGGAGGACCCTCGATGGCGGCAGTTCACTACGACAGCTTCACTGCAGCACGGGACCACTTCAAGGATCTCTTGGACCACGCTGCGAGCGGTGCCGCAGTCACAGTTCGGCGAGAGTCGATCACAGCCGTGGTGCTCGATGCGGCTCGTCTTCAGCATTACTTGGCATCGGTCGTTCCTCCTTGCGTGAAGGTGGTCGCCGAGGGCGAGGGTTGGTCAGCGCTCATCCCTGGGCTCCCCGTGGCTGGAGCTGGCCCCACCTACGACGCGGCGGTATCTGACGTGGCGGACGCGCTGCGAGAGTATGCCGACGACTGGGAGCGCTTGCAGTACGCGCCGAACCACCGGGACAACTGGGGGTTGGTGCAACTGGTCGCATTGAGCGACGATGACCAGCTACGTCGGTGGATCACGGGGGCCGTGCGATGACTTGGCCGGCTCCTACCCCCAGGGATCACCAGGCCTTCTGCGAAGCCGAGGGGTGGGAGCGCGTGCGTGATGCTCGCGGGAGGATCAGCGGACGTCATGCCGCTACCTATGAACTCCAGTTGTCCGACGGCAGCATCCTCAGGACGCGGATCTCCCACCCCCCGGACGCGTCAACCTATGGCGCGAACATCTGGGGTCACATCCTTCGTGACCAGGTAGACGTGGAAGAGGAGACCTTCTGGGCATGCGTACGAGATGGGATCAAGCCGAATCGCGGAGAGCCCGAGACTCCGGCGTCCGCCCTGCCCGCCGACCTCGCCCACCTCCTTGTGACCCGCCTGCGCCTCTCCAGCGCAGAAGTCGCACTGATGTCCAAGGAGGAAGCGATCGCCCGTATGAATGACTTCTGGAGTCAGTCCGGCTGACCACGCACAGCTGTCGGTGCGAGAGCAACTGGGCCGGGCGGCGGCGGGTGAACTCGAGTGCGTCGCGGCGCGCCCGCCATCGAACCTGCCGGCAGACAGTGCCCGCTGGCTGCCTGCCGTCAGGCGATCTTCAGTCCTTGCTGGAACATCGCCTGAACAGCATCGGCCACACCTGCGCCATTTGTGTCCTCAGCCCGGTAGCAAGCCGGGACTTACAGCATCCTTTCCTACTGATTTGCGGAAGAGGCTACGGCGACTAGCGGCTCAGCGAGGGGACCACGGCCCCTACCGGCTCCAACAGCTCGATTCCGGCCGGCGTCGGTTCGGCTAGGACGGGCGCCGAGTCGGCCTGCACCGGCACCCGCTCGGCCGGCACCGGCAGCCGACCAGGACCGCATGGTGCGCACGTCGCGCGGGATCAGCGCGAGCGCCGACGCGACCAGCGTGATCGCGGCGGCACCGTACTGGGTCGCCGACACCCCGATGCTGGCCGCGAGCGGGCCAGCGACCAGGGCGCCGACCGGCATCCCCATCGTGGTGCCAAGGCCGTCGTAGGCAGACACCCTGGCGAGCTTGTCGGCCGGGATCTTGGCGGCCATCGTCACCGTCCAGAGCACCGCCAGGACCTCGATGGCGGCACCAAGCACGAACGCGGTCACGCAGATCACGGGCAGCGGCAGCAGCATCGCCAGCGACAGCGGCGAGATCGCGATCGCCGCGCCGATCAGCACGACATACAGGATCGGCCGACTCGGCGACCACCGCAGCGAGACCAGCCCGCCGACGATCAGGCCGACCGCCTCGGCCGCTGAGATCAGGCCCCAGGCAGCCGGGCCGCCCAGGTGAGCCCTGGCCACTACGGGCCCGAGCACCTGGAAGCCACCGCACCAGGCCGCCAGCACGACGGTGAACTGGAGCACCGTCGCCCACAGCCAGGTGTGCGACCGGAATTCCGACCAGCCCTCGCGCAGCTCGCGGAACATGCTCGGCGCATGCTCCTGCTTGTTCCCGGCCGCGGCGCCTGCCCGCTCCAGCGGCGCTACCCGGATCGCGAGCAGCAGCGGCACGGTCCCGAGCATGCCGATGCCGCAGACGGCCAGAGCCCACCCGGCCGTGAAGAGCGCTACGCACTCACCGGCCAGGGCGGCGCCCGCCATCATGGCCGCGTTCATGGTCAGCCGGCTGATCGCACTGGCCTCGCGCATCTGCTCAGCGGGGACCAGCCTGGGCAGCAACGCCATCGAGGCGGGGTAGAACAGCGCGACGCCGCTGCCGGTGACAAGCTCGAGGACGATCATCACCCAGAGCGCGGGATGACTGGTCAGCACCAAGATGCCGAAGGTGCCCTCGCCGGCCGCGACCATAACGTTCGCGGCCACGATGACAAGCTGCGGCGCGATCCGGTCGGCGATCACCCCGCCGACGAGCAGGAAGACCAGCGACGGCGCGGCCTGGGCGGCGATCACGTACGACAGGTCGGCGGTCGACCCTGTCGCGGCAAGCACCGCGAACGAGACCCCGACGAGCGAGAAGGTCGCCGCCAGCGGGGCCAGCAGGCGATCGGCGAGCAGAAGCCGAAAATTACGGTTGGCCAGGACGGGGTAGCGGCGCCTCAGCGCGCGCGTAAACATTTCGCGAATCCAATCTGATCAGGTGAGTGGCCGGCCCTCGATCCTAGCTGCGCCGGTCAGGGGCGCCCAACAGGTTTTCGGCCTGTCGGCACGGTCATCCGGGCGGCCCGTCGGTCGGCGGTCGCCGGGCCCGCCGGGTGGCGCCTGTGCCGTTCTGCGGTCCGGATGCTCACTTGGGGGTTACGTAGCTTAGCGCCGGAAATGCCCGGCGCCATAGTGGCAACCTCTGGCGGCGGTGCGGCATTCCTTGCCACGAGCATTTCCGACCCCCGGCGCGGCCCCCCGCGCGCCGCGCCGAGCCGCGGCAACGCCTTGCTCGCCAACGATCCCGCGGCGAAAATCGCGCGGCCGATCTGTAGAGTCTGCATGCGGGCCATCGCCCGGCAGCGGCCTGACCGGCCGTCCAGTGCAGCGATCGAGGAGGCCACTGCCTGATGAGCATCCTTGGAACCCGGGTTCTGCGGACCGAAGACCCGCGGTTCCTGACGACCGGAGGTGTCTACACCGAGGACCTGACCGACGACCGGCTCGCCGGCGCCTGTCACGTGTTCTTCGTCCGCTCCCCCATCGCGCACGCGCGGATCCGCCGGGTCGATGTCAGCGCGGCGCTCGCGGCACCCGGCGTAATCGCGGCCTATACCGGCGCCGATCTCGCCGACCTGCCGAGCATCGAGCCGATGATGGCGGGCATGCTCAACGCCAAGATGACCAGGCGGCTGCTCGCCATCGACACGGTGCGCTTCGTCGGTGAACCGGTCGCGGTGGTCGTGACGGAGGACCCCTACCAGGGCGAGGATGCGCTCGAACTGGTCGACGTGGACTACGACCCGCTGCCCGCCGTCGTGGACTTCGACGACGCGCTGTCCAACGATGTGATCCTGTTCGAGGACGCCGGGACCAACGTGGTGGTGGAGTTCGGTAACGCGGACAGCTTGAAGCCCGAGCTCTTCGAAGGCTGCGAGGTCGTGGTCAGCCGCACTTTCACCAACCAGCGGGTCGCGCCTGCCCCGATGGAGTCGCGGGCGGCCGCCGCGGTCTGGGGCGAGGACGGCAGGCTCACCAGCTGGATCCCGAATCAGGGCGCGCAGGGCGCGCGGGACGACTTCGCCAAGCTGCTCGGCATCGAGACAAGTCAGGTTCGGGTGATCACCCCGGACGTCGGCGGGGCATTCGGCGCCAAGTTCGGTGCCGATCCCGAGCACGTCGTGGTCGCCTGGGTGGCCAGGCAGCTTGGCCGGCCGGCCAGGTGGACAGAGACCAGATTCGAGAACCTGATCGCGATGACGCACGGCCGCGGTCAGCGGCACACGATCACGATCGGCGGCAGCCGGGACGGCGACGTGCTCAGCTACCGGCTCGAGATCATCCAGGACGGCGGAGCCTACCCGCGGATTGGCGCCGTGCTCCCATTCCTGACGATCATGATGGCCACCGGCCCGTACGCCATTCCGAACGCCGAGGCGATCGGGACCTCCATCGTCACCACGACGACGCCGATCGGCGCGTACCGCGGTGCCGGGCGACCGGAGGCGACGGCCGCCCTGGAGCGGGCGTTCGACCTGTTCGCCGCCGAGATCGGGATGGATCCCGCCGCCGTCAGGCGTCGAAACCTGCTGCCGCCATTCAGCGAGCCGCACCAGACGGCATTCGGCGCGCTGTACGACAGCGGCGACTACGCGGCCGCGCTGGACAAGGCGCTGGCGGCGGCCGGCTATGACGACATCCGCGCCGAGCAGGCCAGGCGCCGCGCGAGCGGCGAGACCGTCCAGCTTGGCGTCGGGGTCTCCTGCTATGTCGAGATCACCGGCGGCGGCGATGAGTCGGGCGCCCCGCAGGAGAACGCGACCGTCGAGGTCCACCCGGACGGAACGGCGACGATCCTGACCGGCACCTCGCCGCACGGCCAGGGCCACTCGACGGCCTGGGCCATGATCGCCAGCGAGGAACTCGGCATCCCGGTCGAGAACTTCACCGTGCAGTGGGGCGATACCGACCTGATCCCGGTCGGCGGCGGAACCGGCGGCTCGCGCAGCCTCCAGCAGGGCGGCGCGGCCGTCCAGCAGGCCGCCAAGGAGCTGATCGAGGTGGCCAGGGAGCGCGCGGCGGCCACGCTCGAGGCCAGCGCCAGCGACCTGCAGTTCGATCCGAGCCGCAGCGCGTTCGCGGTGGCCGGCGACCCGGAGGCGTCGGTCATGCTCGCCGACCTCGCGAAGGACGAGCGGCTGTTCGTGCACTCGATTTTCACGGCGCCGGGAGCAACCTTCCCGTTCGGAACCCACGTGGCCGTCGCCGAGGTGGACACCGAGACCGGCAGGGCCGTGCTGCGCCGGGTGATCACAGTCGACGACGCCGGGCTGGTGCTCAACCCGCTGCTCGCCGAGGGCCAGCGGCACGGCGGCATCGCCCAGGGCGCCGCGCAGGCGCTGCTCGAGGAGTTTGTCTACGACGCCGAGGGCAACCCGCTGACGGCGAGCTTCGCCGACTACCCGATCGTCTCGGCGACCGAGCTGCCCAGCTTCGAGCTGGCCAGCATGGAGACCCCGACCAGTTACAACCCGCTCGGCGCGAAGGGCATCGGCGAGGCCGGAACCATCGGCGCAACCCCCGCGGTCCAGAGCGCCATCGTCGACGCCGTCGCCCACCTCGGCGTCAGGCACGTGGAGATGCCGGCCACTCCGATGCGGATCTGGCGCGCCATCCAGTCAGCTCAATCCCAGCCAGCTCAATCCCAGCCCCAGGCCGAACCCCAGCCCCAGGCCCGATCGGAGAGTGCGTAGATGCAGGTCGAGCTCACCGTCAACGGCGAGCAGCGGTCAGACGAAGTCGAGCCCCGCCTGCTGCTCGTGCATTACCTCCGCGAGGTCTGCGGCCTGCGGGCCGCGAACATCGGCTGCGACACCACCTCGTGCGGTGCCTGCACGGTCCTGCTGAACGGCGAGTCGGTGAAGTCGTGCACCGTGCTCACCGCTCAGGCGGCCGGCCAGGACGTCGTCACCGCTGAGGGCCTGGCTCCGGACGGCGAGTTGCACCCGGTACAGCAGGCGTTTCGCGCCGAGCACGGCCTGCAGTGCGGGTTCTGCACCCCTGGCATGGTGATGGCGGCCGTCAGCCTGCTGAAGGAAATCCCGAGCCCGACCGAGCAGCAGGTTCGCGAGGGGCTCGAGGGCAACCTGTGCCGCTGCACCGGCTACCACAACATCGTCCGCGCCGTGCTCGCCGCGGCGGGCCAGACCGAGGTGACCGCGTGATCCCCGCCCCATTCGACTATGTCGCCGCCGACTCGGCGGCACACGCGATCGAGCTGCTCGCCACGTACGGCGACGATGCCAAGGTTCTGGCCGGCGGCCACTCGCTGCTGCCGATGATGAAGCTGAGACTGGCCGCGCCGGCCGTTCTGATCGACATCGCCAGGGCCGATGGCCTGTCCGGGATCAGCGTCGACGGGGGCGAATTGGTCATCGGCGCGACCACGCGCCACGCCGACCTCGCCTCCTCGGAGCTCGTTATCGCTGATGCCCCGCTGCTCGCGCATGCCGCCTCGCTGGTCGGCGACCCGCAGATCAGGCACCGCGGCACGATCGGCGGCTCGCTCGCCCACGCGGACCCTGCGGCCGACCTGCCGATGGCGCTGGTCGCGCTCGGCGGCTCGGTCGAGCTGACCGGCCCGGCCGGGACTCGCCGGGTCACCGCCGACGATTTCTTCGCCGGCTTCTTCGAGACGGCGCTGGCCGAGGGCGAGCTGCTGACCGCGGTGCGCGTCCCGCGCCTGGCCGGGATGCCCTGGGGCTACCAGAAGTTCGTGCGCCGAGCCAACGACTGGGCGATCGTCGGCGCCGCCGCCGTCAACGGCCGGATCGCGCTGGCCAACATGGGCTCGGTGCCGATCCGCGCCCGCGCCGCGGAGGAGGCGCTGGCGGGCGGCGCGAGCGCCGCGGACGCGGCCGCGCTCGCCGCGGAAGGGACAACGCCCGGCGAGGACATCCACGCGGACCGGGCGTTCCGTGAGCACCTTGCGCGGGTCCTCACCAGGCGGGCGCTCGAGCATCTTTCCTAACGGAACGCCCATGGCCGGTGCCGCGCTGGCGGGTAGCTGCCCGATCGCGAGCTGCCACAACTCGATGACCGGCCAGTTGGTGGGCGTCGATTGCTTCTCCGGCTCGGGCATACCGCAGAACCGGAACTTCACGATCGCCTAGGGTACAACCTGCTGCGCAAGACGGTCCCGGAGCTCCAGGTCACCTGCGCTGACTCCGCCGGCCACACACGGAACGCGCCATCACCGTACAGTGGGTGGTTAACCCGTGAACTCTCGACCACGGCGACCTGTGCGGTCGAGGAGGTCTTCGCGGTACCTGGCTAGCGGCGCACTAGTCTGGGCGTGCGATCGAACGCCATCGCGGCAGCCCTCGGCACGGGCCGCACGCGACCGGGGAGAGGACTAATGATGACCGGCGATGTCTCGGCGGACCTGCTGCGAGCTGAGCTCAAGGAAGTCGAGGACGATCTGGCGAGTTTGCGCCGCACCGCCGCCGACATCCGGTCGGGAATCGGCGAGGCGGAGGATCCAGCGGACCGGGGTTCGCTGATTCAGTCCGCCGACGAGCAGGACGCGCTCGCGGAGCAACTCGCCGCCCGGCGCGACAACCTGCTGCGCCGCCTCGGCTAGCCCCGAAACCGGCTAGCCCCGATACCGGCTAGCCCGACAGTTCGCGCTCGGTCGGGGTCCTGAACCGCGGTATTACCCGGACCCCGTCAAGCCAGGCGCCCACGCGAGCGGCCTCGGCCTCGATCAACTCGACGCCGTCCGCGCCAACATCCTCTAGCAGGCGAGTGGCGATCTCACCGTCGGCCCGCTGCGCCCAGCCGCCGACGACCTCCCCGTTCAGCCAGATCGTCGGCCCGGCGTTGCCGTTGGTGTCGAACAGCGACCTCGCATGCGGGCCGAGGAACCAGGACCGGTCGGACCAGCCCATCACGGTCGGGTCCAGGGCGGGCAGCAGCGCCGCCCAGTCGCCGGGGTCGCGGGTCTGCCCAAGGTCGTCGGTCAGGACCCAGCCCGGGCCGCCTGGCAGATCCACCTCCACCACGCCTATCGCGGCGGCTGCCTGCCTGACCTGGCTCATCGTCCAGCCCGTCCACCATTTCAGGTCGGTTGCCGGGGCTGGCCCGAAGGCGAGCAGCCATTGCCTCGCCAGCTCCGCGCGAGCGGCGTGTTCGCTAATCTCGCTGGCCTCCGGCCGCAGCCAGTGCTCGGCGAGCACCCAGCGGTACTGCTGCGAAAGCCAGCTGCCGATTGGCCGTCCCCGGACGATCTTCCCGTCCGCGGCCAGCACCAGCAGCACCCGGCTTGTGATGGCCTGGGTCGCCGCATAGGACTTTCCGGCCGCCATCACGACGCTCGTCTTGAGCCGCGGCTCCCTAGCGGACAACTCGGCGGCAGTGGCGGTTCCCCCGGCGTCGGCCAGCAGGCGCAGGACCGACCGCTCCACGTCGGCCAGCCATGGGTCGGGATCGGCGATCCCGGCTAGCTCGCTGAGCAGCTTCAGCAGCCGGGCGCGCTGTTCCTTCGCGATCCGGTCGGTGGTCGATGCTTGCACGACGGCCACGGACTCGGCCGGCACGACGAACACGGTCCTGCGCATGGCCAGCATCCGGATCAGGTCCCGCCGTCCGTACAGCGACTCCTCGATCGCGCCGGCCGTAACCTGGCCCGCCATCCTGGCGAGGAGCGACAGGAAGACCGTCGCCGGGTCGGTCGCGTGCAGGGCGACCAGCCGCCTGGCGACCGCCGCGGGGTCGGCCGGCCCGTCCGGCGGCGCAGTGCCCACCCGGTGCGGCCCGAGCCCGTGCCGGGCGGCGAGCCTGCGGCGCCGTTCGATGACATCGATGCGATGCATGGACTTATGATCCTCCAGGCTTCTGACACCGGCGTGGCGCTGCGCTAATCTCGCCCGATATGGACGCAGAGCCACCGGATCCGGACGTGCCGCGGCCGCGACCCTCGTTCCCCGTGCGACACGCGGCCGGGGTGCTCGCGCTGGCCGTGGCCTTCGGCATCACGATCGCCTGGATCAAGGGCAACGGGTCAGGTATCCGCGACGCGATCGGCAACGTCAGCGCGCTGTGGCTGCTGTTGCCGTTCGCGGCCGGCGCGCTGACCACGTCGCGCCGACCGGGGGCGGGCGCCGTGGTAGGCGCCGTGGTTGGTGCGGCGGCAGGCCTCGCCACGACGCTGGCCGCACTGACCGGGTTCTACTTCGCCGAGAGCTTCGTGCTGGATCTCGGGTCCCATCCGTGGCTGACCGACCTGTCGCTGACCATGGGCGCTGTCGTGTACTACGGCGAGCGCGGCCTGGTCACCGGACCGGTGTTCGGCGCGCTCGGCTACCTGTGGGGCCGGCACGGCTCGCGGTTGGCGGCGGTACTGCTAGCCGCGGTGTTCGTGCTCGAGCCTGTCGCCTGGTGGCTGTATAGCCGGCGCATCGGCGGCGGCGCCGCCTACCCGGTGCCCGGATACCCGGCGGTGTGGCTGACCGAGATGGCACTCGGCGTCGCCGGATTCGCTGTGCTCACCACGATGGCGCGGCGCGGCTGGCCCGGCGGCGGCTGACCCGGCGGCGGCTGACCCGGCGGCGGCTGACCCGGCGGCTGCTGAGGCCGCCAAGCCGCGAGCACGACTGTCCGGGCGTCAGAGTGGACAAGTATGGTACGGGCGGCGGCAGGTGCGGTGTTGTGGCCGAGGCCGCGAGTAGTGAGGAGGTAGCCGGTGAGCCAAACGCCGCACGCCCGCGTGCTCGCCATCATGGGCTCCGGCGAGACCAGCCCGACGATGGTCACGATCCACAAGGACCTGACCGCTGGGCTCGTCAACGGCCCGCACAGCGCGGTCCTGCTGGACACGCCCTATGCCTTCCAGGAAAACGCGAGTGACATCTCGGCTCGGACCCAGGCCTATTTCGCGCGCAGCGTCGGGCTGAAGGTCGGCGTGGTCAGCGACGCCGACCTGCCCCCAGATCGCAATCCGGACGCCGCGGCCGGCCTCGCCGCGATCCGCTCATCGGACTGGGTATTCGCCGGGCCAGGCAGTCCCTCATATGCCCTTGCCAGATGGCGCGGCGGGCCGGTCGCCGAGGCGCTCAGAGACCGGATCGCGGCCGGGACGGGCATCACGGTGATCGCCTCGGCAGCGGCCGCCGCGATCGGGCTCGTGGCCGTACCGGTCTATGAGATCTACAAGGTCGGCGCCGACCCGCACTGGCTGGAGGGGCTCGACCTCTTCGGCGTGCTCGGGCTCAAGGTCGCGGTCATTCCGCACTACGACAACGCCGAGGGCGGTACCCACGACACCAGGTTCTGCTACCTGGGCGAACGCCGGTTGGCCATGCTCGAGTCTGACCTGCCCGCCGACGCCGCCGTGCTCGGCGTCGACGAGCACACCGCGCTGATTCTCGACCTGGAGACCGAGCAGGCCGATGTCGTCGGCCGCGGTGGCGCGACCGTCCGCAAGGGCGGCGTGAGTTCGGTGCTGCCGTCGGGAACCCAGATCACGCTGGCCGACCTGCGCACCATGGTCCGCAGCGGGACCGGCGACCAGAGCCGGACCGGACCGGCCGAGCCAGGCCAGGATCCGCAGTCGCGGCCCGCCGATGGCCAGGGCGCTCCTGGCCAGGCACTCAGCGAGGTCACCGGCGACGCGGCTGGCCGGTTCGAGGCGGCCGCACGCGACCGAGACAGCGCGATCATGGTCGCCGCCATCTTGGACCTGGAGGCCGCCATCGAGGCATGGTCGACCGACACCGACGAGAACGACAGCGCGGACCGCGCCAGAGCCGTGCTGCGGGGCCTGGTCGTCCGGCTGGGCCAGGCCGCCGAGCAGGGGCTCACCGATCCGGCCGAACGGCTACGGCCCGCCGTCGAGCCGCTGGTCGCGCTCCGGGACGCGCTGCGCGCGGACCGGTCGTATGCGGCGGCCGACGTGATCAGGGACGCGCTCGCCGCCGCGGGCGTCGAACTGCGTGACTCGCCGGACGGCACGAAATGGGCGGTCGGCGCGCCAACCTAGCGCGCTCGGTGCGCCGCGGGAGATGCCGGTGCCGGCTGAACCGGGATCCGGATACCGCCGTGTCATGTGTGGGAGTGCGGCGATCGCCGGTCAGAACCTCCCGAGCCTAAGGATTCCAGATGTCATTCAGATTGGCACGACTTGTCGCGGGGGTGGCAGTCTTGCTAGCGATCGCCACCGCCTGTGGCAGCAGTCACGCCACCTCGAGCGGCGGCCAGCACACGTCGGCCCCGGCCTCGCCTGCGGCGGCGCCGAGTTCCTCCGCCGCGCCGAGCCCGTCCGCTATGCGCCAACGCCATCATCACCGCCAGCACCAGCACGCGACGCCGTCCCAGGCCACCTCGACACCACCGCCGCCGCCACCGCCTAGCTCGAACCCGGTCCCCCAGGGCAACGGCGGCGACCACGACGGCGACAACAACGGCGGCCCGAGCGACGGCGACGGCAACACCTAGCAGAGCCCGCGGCTGTCGCTGTCCACCTCCCCGGGCAGCGGCAGCCTGCGCGTTCCGGCCCAATCGTGCCAAGCTGGCCTGGTGACAGAGCCAGGGCGGGCCTCGAAGGTCCCGGCTAACGCGGCGGCGCCTGAGCCGCCCGACCCGTTCGCTCCGGCCACCCTCGGGCCCGTCCAGCTGCGCAACCGGGTGCTGAAGGCGGCAACCTTCGAGGGAATGAGCCCGCGTAATTCGGTGTCGGCCAGCCTGATCGAGTTCCATCGCAGGATGGCAGCGGGCGGAACCGCGATGACGACGGTCTCCTACCTCGCCGTCTCCCGCGACGGCATGGGAGCTCCGGCCGAGATCTACATCCACGACGCCGCGGCCGACGGCCTGGCCAGGATCGCCGAGGTCGTGCACGGCGAGGGATCGCGGATCTCTGCGCAACTCGGTCACGCGGGCGCCGTCGGAATGGTCCGCGGCAAGCTGGCATTCGGCCCGTCGAAGACCCGCACCCTCGCCGGAACGCCGGTCCGCGCCATCTCTCCCGACGGCATCGACGAGGTCATCGGCCAATTCGCAGCCGGAGCGCGCATGCTCGTCCAGGCCGGATTCGACTGCATCGAGCTCCATTTCGGTCACCATTACCTGATCTCGGCCTTCCTGAGCCCGAGGTGGAACCGGCGCTCCGACGACTACGGCGGCTCGGTCGAGAACCGGGCACGGCTCGCCAGGCGGGTGCTGGCCGCGGTCCGGGCCGAAGCGGGCGCCGGCACGGCCGTCATAGCCAAGCTGAATATGACGGACGGAATCCGCGGCGGTCTCCAGCCGGCCGAGAGCCTGGCCGTCGCCCGGCTACTTGAGGCGGACGGCGGGCTCGACGCGCTCGAGCTCACCGGGGGCGGGTCGCAGGCCAACCAGATGTTCATGTTCCGCGGCGGCGCGCCGCGCAAGGAGCTGGCCAGCGTGCTGCCGGGACCGCAGCGGGTCGGGCTCCGGCTGCTCGGCCCGGCCCTGCTGCGTGAGTATCCGTACCAGGAGGCCTACTTCCTGCCGATGGCCAGGCAGTTCAGGGCGGCCTTGGCCATGCCGCTGATCCTGCTTGGCGGGATCACCACCGCTGCCTCGGTCAGGCAGGCGATGGCCGAGGGATTCCAGTACGTGGCGATGGGCCGGGCGCTACTGCGCGAGCCCGACCTGGTCGCCAGGTTCCAGGCGGGCACCGCGGCAGGCGGTACCTGCGTGCACTGCAACAAGTGCATGGTGAGCATCTACAGCGGCACCCGGTGCGTGCTCGATCAGCCCGAGCCGCCGGTTCTCGCCGACTGACGGCGCGTCTGGCCGAGCGCTGCCCGGGGGCCGGTCAGGGCGACCAGGCCAGCGGCAGTTCGTCGATGCCGTAAATGCCCTCGACTCCGCCGAGGCGCTCGGAGCCGGCGGCCCGGAGCCCGGGCAGTCGGGGCGCGAGGAATCCGAGCGCTTCCTCAAGCTCGGCCCTCGCGAGGTTCTGGCCCAGGCAGAAATGGGCGCCAGCTCCGAACGTCAGCACCCGGTCGGCCGGCCGCTCCGCTGTGATGTCGAAGACCTCGCCAGACTCGGATTCGCGGTTGGCCCGCTCGGCGCAGACCGCCACGATCGTGCCGGCCGGGAAGATCACGCCCCGATGCTCGATCTGCTCGGTGCAGAGCCTCGCCGTAAATGGCGTGATCGGCTCGAACCTGAGCACCTCGTCGACCGCCCTGCCGACCAGCTCTGGCCGCTGCCTGAGCGTCTCCCACTGGCCAGGACGCGCGGCGAAGAGCCGCATCGCGTGCGCGAGCTGGGCCGCCGTCGTGTCCACGCCGCCCGCCAGCACGTTGAGCACCAGGTTCACGCATTCGGGCCCGGACAGCCGCTCACCCTCCTCCTCCGCCCGCAGCAGCGTGCTGATCAGGTCATCCGCTGGCTCGCGGCGCCGCTGGTCAAGCAGGCCAGCGACGTAGTCGTACAACTCGCCGACGGCACGCTCGATCCGCTCGGGCTCGGCTTCCAGGGCGCGGATGTCGAACTGGCGCTGCACCAGGCTGGACCACTCGTGCAGCGCGACGGCGTCCCGCTGGGGCGCGCCGATGACCGCGGCGATCGTCCGCGCGGGAAACGGGCCGGCGAACCAGGACACGAACTCGCACTCGGCCGCCCCAGCCAGGTCCTGCCAGAGCGCCGCTGCGATGTCGCGCATCACCGGACGCCACCTGGCCGCCGCTCGCGGCGTGAAGGCCGGGGCGACCAGCGCGCGCAGCCGCCGGTGCCGGTCGCCGGTGAGGTTCAGGATGTTGGCGTCGATCTGCTCGGCCAGCCTGCCGTCGGTGATGCCGAACAACCCGGCGATCTCGCGCCCGGGGAAGGCGGTCTGCCTGGACCGCAAGAAGAACTCACCGGATTCCCTGTCCAGCACGATGTACGCGATCGGCGACTTGACCAGCCAGCCGAGGCCGGCGGCCGCCGCGAGCCGCTCGTGGTACGCATCACCCGCGAGACCGGAGTCGGTGAGGTCGAACTCCGGCAGATCGAGCTCACTGATCAGCTTCGCCACAAACCCAAGTAAATCCCACCCACCCCCCTCCCGGCCACCCCCAGCCCCGCCCCCAACCCTGCGCCCCCAGCCCCCAGCCCCCAGCCCTCCAGCCCCCGCTGCCAGCACCCCGGAACCCGAGCAACAGTAACGGAACCCTGATGTCGTCTTAGCGACATCAGGGTTCCGATGATGTCGCTGCGGGCACCGGCCGGGCGAGCTGGCCGAGGATAGGCTGCGCCCTGGCCGGCTCGCGGACCGCGGTGACCGGGCCTGGCCCCGGACTGGCCGTGGGGCCGTTACGCCAGGACCTGGCCGCCGGAGAGCGCGCTGGCGATTGCCAGCACTGCTGCCACGGTCTGGTTGTTCAGATCATCGCTCCACGCGTCCGGCCAGGTGGACAGCTTGACGACGACCGTCTGCGACGGCCCGTGCACGAAGACGTGCTGGCCGTTGATCCCGCTGGCGTAGAAGAACGGCAGCGATCCGTCTCTGACCCACCAGCAGTTCCGGTAGTGACTGCCGGGCGGATCGCCGGGCTCGCCGTCGCCCTCGGCGAACGCCCGCAGCCCGTCCGGAGCGCCGCGCAGCGTGTCATCGATCCACCAGGCCGGCACGATTGTCCTGCGGCCGGACCGGCCACGGCGCAGGAACACCTGGCCGAACCTGGCGAGGTCGCGCAGGGTGGCGCTGATGCCACCGTCCGCCATGGGGTTGCCCCGCCCGTCGAGCGTGATCTCGGCATCGAACTCGGCACCCATCGGCTGCCACAGCTCGCGCGCGATCAGGTCGTGCAGCCGCTCCCCTGCCGCCCGCTCGATCACCCAGGCGAGCACGTCGGTGAGGACCGAGCGGTACCGGAACGGGCCGCCGTGCGGGCCGTCGTTGCCGAGGGTGGCGAAGTAGCCGAGCGCGTCCTGCACCTCGGGCGCGCCGCCGGCCGCCGGGATGGCGGGCCGCCACAGGTACAACCGCTCGTAGACGCGCACGTCGGCGTCGAGGTCGGCGTAGTCCTCGTTGAACCGCGTCCCGGTGCGCATGTCGAGCAGTTGCTGTACCGTCGCGCCCTCGAACGAGGTGCCGGCCAGCTCTGGCACGACGCGCGTCACCTCCGCGCCGACGTCGAGCATCCCGCGGCCGGCCAGCACGCCGGCCACCGTCGAGGTGATCGACTTCGAGACCGACATCAGCAGGTGCGGCGTTTGCGGCGTCATGCCGTTGAAGTACCGCTCGCAGACCACCTGGCCCCGGTGCAGGACCAGGAACCCGTCGGTCCAGGTGTCGTCGAGCATCTCGGCCACGGTCCGCTCTCGTCCTTCGAAGGAGAACGCAACGCCTCCGAGTTCCCGTTCGGACCTAGGCAGCGGTCGCGCGCGGCCGGTCGCCCGGGCGATTCTGGCACCCGGAATCAGCTCGCGGATGTGCTGGAACGCCCACCGGTTGAACGGCGGGTCCTGCCAGTTCGCCAGCGTGACCGCGGACTGCGGCCCGAACGGCGGCGCGCCGCTCATCAGCGGCGGCGTGACCTCGCTCACCTGGCCTCCCCCGGCGCCGCGCGCGTCACAGGCCAGGCCTAGGGCCGGACCCGATCAGCCACGGCAGCCGCTCCTCATGAGCCGCCGCCACCCGGAAGGCCGTCACGTCGTCGTAGGTCTTCCCGACGACCGCCAGGCCGGTCGGCACGCCGTCCCTCGACAGGCCGGACGGCACGCTCAGTACCGGGCACCGGCTGGCAATGTTGAACGGCAGCGTCATCATGACGTCGAACCATTGCTCGCCCCGCCTGCCGTTCACCTCGACCACCTCGTCGGTGTCGTACTCCGCGGGCAGCGCGGGCACGGCGAAGGTCGGGCAGATCAGCGCGTCGTAATCCTCCAGGACCTGGCCGAGCGGCGCGTAGATCTCCGCCTCGAGCTCCAGGCCGGCGATGAAGTCGTCCTTGCTCACCAGTTCTGCGTCGGCGACCAGGCGCCTGACGTACGAAGTGAGCTCGTCGGCATGCTGGTCGCAGAGCTCCTTCATCGAAGCGCCGAAGATCATGCCGAAGTGGATGCTGACCGCACGCCCGATGGTCTCCAGGTCCCATGGCAGCGAGACCTCGTGCACGCTCGCCCCTGCGTCGCGCAGCCGGTCGGCGGCGGCCATCGTGTTCGCGGCCACGTCGGCGTCGACGTGGTAGCAGCCGAGGTCGGGCGACAACGCGATCCGCAGGCCGGCCACGGACTCCAGCCGCGCGGGTATCTCGAGCTTCGGCCGGATCGAGGCCACGTCGCTGGGGTGCGGCCCGGCGATCACGTTCTCCAGCAGCGCGCAGTCGGCGACCGTGCGGGCCAGCGGGCCCTCGTGGCAGTAGTGGTCGAGGTTGAACGGCGAGACCTCGGGCACCCGGCCGTACGGCGGCTTGAACCCGACCACGCCGCAGAACGAGGACGGGATCCTGATCGAGCCGCCGATGTCGGACCCGGTGGCCAGGGTCGTCGACCCGGCCGCGAGCGAGGCGGCCGAGCCGCCGCTCGACCCGCCAGGCGAGTACTGCGGGTTCCACGGGTTCCTGGTGACGCCCCAGAGCTTCGACCACGTCACCGGTGCGCTGGAGAACTCGGGCGTGGTCGTCCTGGCGTGCACGATCCCGCCCGCGTCAAGGATGCGCTGGACGAAGGCGGCGGTGTGGTCGGCGACGACGTCGCGTAGCGGCAGCGAGCCGAGCGTATTGCGCTGCCCGGCAATCGGCGCCTCCTCCTTGACCGCGACGGGCAGCCCGTCGAGCGGGCCGAGCGGCTCACCTCGGCCCGCGTACCTGGCCTCGGCGGCCTTCGCCGCCGCGCGCGCTTCGTCGAATCGGGTCTCCGCGAACGCGTTGATCGCGGGCTCGACCGACTCCGCGCGCGCGATCACCGCGTCCATCAATTCCACCGGCGACAGTTCCCCGGAGCGAAACTTCGCCAGCGGCCTCGGTCGCCGACAGGTAGTGCAGGTCGCTCATGAGCTGATCGGTTCCTCCCCCGCGCCGAGCAGTGCCCCGCGCCTCGGCTTCCAGCCGGGCCGCGGCACGCTCGCGCGCAGCCGTTTCGTGTAGTCGTGCTGCGGGTCGTCGAGCACGCTCGCGGTCGGGCCGCGCTCGACCACGACGCCGCGGTGCAGCACGATCGCGTCGTCGGTGAGCTGGCGTACGACCGCCAGGTCATGGCTGATCAGCACGTAGGAGACGCCCGTGGAGTCGCGGATGTCGGCGAGCAGGTTCAGCACCTGTGCCTGGATCGAGACGTCGAGCGCGGCGACGGACTCGTCGAGTATCAGCACTCGCGGCTCGGCCGCCAGGGCGCGGGCGATCGCGACCCGCTGCCGCTGCCCGCCTGACAGGGCGCGCGGCAGCGCGCGGGCCTGCCGGTCGTCGAGGCCGACCAGTTCGGCAAGCTCGGCGATCCTGGCGCGGCGGCGGTCGGCTGACCAGCCGTGGTGCAGCCGAAGCACCTCGTCGATCGTCGCCTCGGCGGTCTGCCGCGGGTCCAGGCTGGTGTACGGGTCCTGGAAGACGATCTGCACCTCGCTACCGCGCCGGCGCCGGTCCCTGGCCGACCGTGCCGGACTCGACCGGTCCCGCCCGCACGCGGTGATCGTTCCCGCGGTCGCACGCTCGAGCCCGACGATCATCCTGGCGATCGTCGTCTTGCCCGAGCCCGATTCGCCCACGATAGCCAGCGACCTGGCCTGCGCCACCGAGAAGCTCACGTCGCAGACAGCGACAAGGTCGCCGAACTCCTTACGCAGGCCGGATACCTCGAGCACGGCGCCCGTGTCGTCCATGGAGTCGCCCTCGACGGCCGCCACCAGCTCAGCCATCGCTGCCGCCATCCTCGCCGCCGCTGTGCTCGACAAGGCCGGCCCGCAGCTGGCCGCGCAGCTCGGCCGCCCGCGCGCACCTTGACAGCCCGCCGTCCAGGCTGGTCAGCTCCGGCACTTCAGCGCGGCAGATGTCCCGCACGTGCGGGCACCGCGGTGCGAACGCGCACTCGCCGTCCGGCGCCTCAAAGGCCGACAGCGGCCTGCCGGGGATCGCGGCGAGCCGCTGCGCGGTCTGAGCGATGTCCGGCCTGGCCGCGGCCAGCGCCGCGGTGTACGGATGCAGCGGATCGCCGTGCAGCAGCTCAGACTCGCGAACCTCCACGATCTGACCCGCGTACATCACCGCTGTCCGGTCGCAGATCGCGGCTGCGAGCTCCAGGTCGTGGGTGATGAACAGCATCGCTAGGCCGAACTCGCGGCGCAGGTCGTCGAGTATCGCCATCACCTCGGCCTGGGTCGTGACGTCGAGCGCGGTCGTCGGCTCGTCGGCCAGCAGCAGCTTCGGCTCGGTCAGCAGCGCGGCCGCGATCATCACCCGCTGCAGCATGCCGCCGGAGAGCTCGTGCGGGTACTGCCGCAGCCGCCGCTCCCCGTCCGCGATGCCGACCTGCCCCAGCATTTCCGCCGCCCTGCGGTGTGCCGCCGCGGCCGGAACCCCGAGGTTGGTGCGCAGTGCCTCGGTCATGAAGTCGCCGATCCTGCGCACCGGGTTCACGTGCGCCCGGGGGTCCTGGAAGATCATGGCGACCTGGTTCCGGTACCCGCGCAGGCCGGAACCGGACAAGGACATGATGTCCGCTCCGTCGTAACTGAGCTGACCGCTGACCTCGGCTCCGCGCGGCAGCAGCCGGTCGATCGCCCGGGCCGTCATCGACTTGCCAGAACCTGACTCCCCGACGAGTCCCACCGCCTCGCCTGGCCGGATACTGATGCTCACATCGCGGAGAACGGCCCGTTGCAACCCTTCTACGCCGAGCCTGACGGTCAGGCCCTCGACCTCGAGAAGCGGAGCGGTGCTAGCCTCCGCCCGACTCCTGGGTACCTTGAGCAACGGCAGTCCCCCGTCGCTCGCCCCACGCTCCTCAGTCCAGGCGCCACCGCGCCCCGGCGTCTCGCTCATCGGCGTGCCTGCGCCTGCTCGAACAGCCGCTCGCCGAGCACGTTGAACGCGATCACGACCGCGACGATGCACGCGCCAGCGGCCAGCGCCGGCAGCGGGTAGCCCTGCGGGATGCCGACCTGGTTCTCCGAGATCATTACGCCCCAGTTGGCGGCCGGGGGCTGCACGCCGAGGCCGAGGAAGGAGATCGCGGCGAGGTCGACCATCGCGTAGCCGAACAAGATGGTGGCCTGCGCCACGATCAGCGGCATGATGTTCGGCACGATGTGCCGCAGGCAGATCGTGGTCGCTGACGCGCCCTGCACCTCGAGTGCGGCTACGTACGGCTGGCTGCGTTCCTTCAGCGCCGCACCGCGCAGCACCCGCGCGACGTAGGGCATGTACGCGATCGCCAGCGAGATCGCCGCCGCGGGCAGCCCCGCCCCGAAGACGGCCGCCGCCAGCACGGCCAGCAAGATGCCGGGGAACGCGAACAGGATGTCGAGGCCGGAGGAGATCACGGCGTCCACCAGGCCGCGCCGCCAGGCCGCGATCACGGCGAGCAGCGTTCCGGCGATCAGCGCGCCCACCACCACGGCCAGCGGTCCGAGCATGGAGGACTGCGCTCCGGCCAGCAGCCGGGAGAGCACGTCCCTGCCCTCGACGTCGAACCCGAGCAGGTGCCCGCCGGTCGGGCCGACGAAGGCGAGCGCCAGGTTCGGCAGCGTCGGGCTGAACGGGGCGATAAGCGAGCCGATCACGGCGATCACCGTCGCGATCGCGATCACGGCAGCCGAGGCGATCCCGGCCGTCCCGGTGCCGCGCAGCAGGCCGGCCGCCCGGCCGCCGCGCGGTGCCCGGACGGTCACCAGCGGAATAGCTGTGCTCATCTGCGCGCCTCTGTCATGGCTGTCATATGGCCCGGCTCCCTAGCGCCACCCGCGGATCGAGCACCGCATAGGCAAGGTCCACCGCCATGTTGATCACGACGAAGGCGGTGACCAAGACCAGCGAGATGCCCTGGACCACCGCCAGGTCTTTGTCCTGAGCCGATGTCACGAGGTAGGCGCCCAGACCGTTGAGGCTGAACGCCGTCTCGACGACCGCGGCCACGGCGATCAGCGAGGCGATCGTGATGCCCGAGACCGTGGTGATCGGAATCGCCGCGTTGCGCAGGATGTGCCGCCTGACCAACTGGCGGCCCGGGATGCCACGGCTGATGGCGGTCTGCACGTGTTCGCGGTCGGCCTCCTCGCGGATCGCCGACCTGGTGACCCTGGCAACGATGGCGAGCGAGGACAGCGCAAGCGCGAGCGCGGGCAGCGTGAAGTGCTGCACGTTGCTGACCAGGTCGGTGCCGTTGCCTAGCGCCGGGAACCAGCCCAGCTTCACGGCGAACAGGGCGGTCAGCGCGATCGCCGCCACGAACGAGGGAATGGCGGCCGAGATTGCGCTCGTGACGAGCACGGAGGTGTCGAGCCGCCCGGGCTTGAGCCCGGCCAGGACCCCCATGCCGATGCCCAGCACGAGGATGATCAGCGACGCATACAGGACCAGGCCGGCCGTCGTCCAGACCCGCGACGCGATCAGCGTGGTCACGTTCTCCTTTAGCGTGATCGAGATGCCCAGGTTCCCGTGCAGCGCGTTGCTCAGCCAGTACCAGTACTGGGCGAAGAACGGCTGGTTCAGGTGATACCGCGCCTCAAGTACCCGCAGGCTGCTCGGCGGCAGTGACCTGCCGCCGGACAGCGCGGCGATCGGGTTCCCCGGCGCCAGGTAGAGCGAGCCGAAGATCACGAAGCTGGCGACCAGCAGGCTGGCGACGAGCATCGCCAGCCTGCGGCCGATGAACCTGAAGCGCACGCGGCTAGCTCCCCCCGAGGCTGTTGGCCCACGGCGCGAACATGTAGGCGAACGAGGCGGTCGCCCCGGTCAGGTTCTTGGACAAGATCATGATGTTGACCGGCTGCACGTCGGGGATCCACGGCAACAGCGCCGCCGAGCGCTCCTCGGCCTTTGCCACCAGCGCGGCCCGCGCGTTCGGGTCGGCGGTGGAGCGTGCCTGCTCGAGCAGCGAGACGATCTGCTTGTCGTTGAAGTTGTCGTAGTTCTGTGAGCCGCCGGGGATGACGAGCGTCGACAGCAGCGCGGCCGGGTCGGCATAGTCGCCGTAGTTCACGGTGAGGAACCCGTCGACGCCGACCCGCGCCTTGGGGTCGATGAAGAAGTTGATGTAGTTCTGCGCGGAGACCGACTTGAGCACGGTCTTGAGCCCGATCGCGTTGGCGGCGGCCTGGTAGGCGCCGGTCTCCTGGGCGATGTTGGAGATCTGGCTCGAGGTGCCGATCGTGAACGTCTTACCGACGGCCCCGGCCGCCTTGACGAGCTGCTTGGCCTTGGCAAGGTTGTACGGCAGCACCGGCGAGGCGTTGTAGGCCTTGTCGAAGACCGACTTGCCGTAGCCGAAGACGCCGGGATTGGACAGCCAGCGCGGCAGCAGCCCGGCACCCTTGAAGACGTTGTTGATGATCGCGTTCCGGTTCAGCGCCATCGACAGCGCCTCGCGGACCCGGACGTCGCCGAGCACGCCCTTGGTGCTGTCCACGATGAACGCGTCGGTCGACCAGCCCTGGCCCTTGTAAATGGTGACCGCGCTGTTCGATTCGAGCTGGCGCAGCGTCGACAGGCCGCCCGAGGTGTACGTGCCCTGGATCGCGCCGGTCGTCAGCCCGGCAGTCAGCGTGGTATCGGAGGCCACGCCCTTGATGATGATCTGGCTCACCAGCGGCTTGACCGAGGGCTGCCAGTAACTCGTGTTGGGCACCGCGGTGACGCCGACGCCCGGGACGAAGGACTTGAACTTGTACGCGCCGGTGCACATGATGCTGCCGGTCGGGGTCCCGTACTTCTTGCCCTGCTTCTCAGCGAACGCCTTCTCGATGATGATGCCGGGCATCGAGGCAAGCTCGCCCTGCAGCCAGTAGTCGGGCTGCTTCATCGTGATCGTCACCTGGTTGCTGCCGGTCGCGGCGATAGAGGCGACCCGGCTGAACACCAGTGTGTAGAAGCTGCCCAGCTTCGCGTTGTTGGCCCGGTCCAGGCTGTACACCACGTCGGCCGGCGTCACCGGATGGCCGTCCCAGAATTTTGCGCCCTGCTGGATCGTGAACACGAACTTGGTCGGCGACGGCGTCGACAGCGTCGCCAGGCCAGGCCCGATGCCGCCGTCTGGCGACTGCTTGAGCAGGGACTCGCACATTAGTGAGAGCGCGGTGTTCTCCGGGTAGTCGAAGGCGTAGATCGGGATCAAGCGAGTTCACATCGCGGTAGACCGCCCAGGTGACCGAGGCCACCGGCTTTGTCCCAGCCTTGGTGCTGACCACCAGGCCCTTGGTCGGCGACAAGTTGCCCGCGGTATTGCCCGTGCTAGTCGGCGGACCGGCCGCAGCCGGCCAGCGCGAGCGCCGCGGCCGCCGTCGCTGCCACGACGGAAATCGCCGCCCGATGTCTGGAAATCCTGGCCATTCGTCCTCCTCAAATCTCCCGGCCCGGCCAGTCGGCGGGCCTGGCTTATTGCACTGGCAAGTCGTATTACGTCGTCGCTCGTAGGCAACCTCACCGCGGACCCAGGTCGCCGTCACCGAGGCCCGGCAGATCTCGGCAGCCGCACCGTGCGCCAGGTCGGCGTCGACGATCGCGAAGTCGGCATCCAGGCCAGGCCGGATCGCGCCGGTAACGTCCTGCAGGCCGTTCACCTTGGCGCTCCCCGACGTGTAGGCCCCGAAGATCACCTCGGGGCTGATGGCCTGCCCGGCCAGGAACGGCTCGGACGAGGTGCCGCCGGCATCGACCGGCATCGACCGATTCACCGCGACGTGCGCGCCCCAGAGCGGATCGGGGCTGGAGACGGACCAGTCGCTGCCAGCCGCAAGCGGAGCCCCGGCCGCGAGCAGGGACCCGAACGGGTACTGCCAGCCGCTCCTGCGCTCGCCGAGGAAGGGGATGGTGAGGTCGTCCATCTGCGGCTCGTGCGTGGCCCACAGCGGCTGGATGTTGGCCGTCGCCGACAGGGCGGCGAATCGCGGGATGTCGTCGGGATGCACTACCTGCAGGTGGGCCAGATGGTGTCGCTGCCCGCTGGCGCCGTTCGCCGCTCTGGCGGCCTCGATGGCGTCGAGCGCGTTCCGCACGGCGCGGTCTCCGAGCGCGTGGAAGTGAACCTGGAAGCCCTCCCGGTCCAGCGCCGTCACGAAGCGCGGCAGTTCAGCGGGGTCGATGAAGTCCAGCCCCGTGACCTCTGTCGCGCAGCCGTGGCCGTCCAGGTACGGCTCGAGCATCGCGGCGGTGTGGTTCTCAGCGACGCCGTCGAGCATCATCTTCACGCTGGTCGCGCGGAACCGGCCCGCCTGCCCGTCCCTGCGGCGGTCGATCAGCTCCGGCACCTGCTCGATGCCGCGCTCCCTGTCCCACCACAGCGCGCCGACCACGTTGGCCTTGAGCGTGCCGGCCGCGACCGCGCGCAGGTACGCGTCGATCGGGTCAGGCAGGCCCGGGCTGGCTGCCGACGATCGCGTCCTGCCAGCCGGTGATGCCGAGAGACAGCAGGTACTCCTGGGCCGCCAGCAGGCCCGCGTACCAGTCGTCCACGGTGGTCTGCCGGGAGCAGCCGGGCGACCAAGTTCTGCGCGCCCTCCTGCAGCGTGCCGACCGGCTCGCCCGACTCGTCGCGCTCGATCCGCCCGTCGGCGCGGGTCTGGGGTGGCCGCGTCGATGCCGGCCAGCGCCAGCGCCCGGCTGTTGACCCAGGCGCCGTGACCGTCCCGGTTCGGCAGGAACGCCGGCCGGTCGCCGGCACCACGGATCGAGCACGTCGCTTGGTCGGCACTCCGCCAGGGAACGCCTCCATCGACCAGCCGCCGCCGGTGATCCACTCGGCCTCGGGATGTGCGGCCGCATACGCGGCGATGATCTCGACGTACTCGGCGGCGGTTTTCACGCCGGCCAGATTGCAGCGGCACATCCGGTCGCCGGCGAAGACGGGATGCACGTGGGCGTCGATGAAGCCAGGCAGCAGCGTGCCGCCGCCGAGGTCGACCGGCTCGGCGCTGCCGAGCCGCCCGGCGTCCCCGGCCGGGCCGACCGCGGTGATCTTGCCGCCGCCGACGCGGACGACCGTCCCGGCGGGCAGGAACCTGGCACCGTCGAAGACCGTTCCGTTGCGGAACGCCAGTTCGGGACCGGCCGCACCCGGACCTCCGGTACAAGGGGGTTATTGCGGGTGATTAGATCACTTGCCCGGCATGTAGTCAATGCTTCTGACAAAGCCTTGTAGCAAGTGCCGCGGTGTGAAGTAGCTTCCTCGTTAGCGGGGTTAATCAAGCCAACCGGATTAATCAGGCAAGAGGCAGGCGATGACGAGCACTACCGCTGGGCGCCGCGAGGGTCGGAGGCTTCGGCGCGGCAGCCTGACGCCCAGAGGCGATCGTCACAGAGAGCCTGCGACTGCTCGACAAGAGGGGGCGGACGGGTTCAGCCTGCCGAAGCTTGGCCGCGCGCTCGGCGCCGACCCTACCGCCGTCTACCGGCACTTCGCCAGCAAGGACGACCTCGTACTGGCCATCGCCGACCGGCTGATCGAGGAAGCTCATGACCGGGTTCGCGACGCAGCCGTGCTGGGTCGACACGGTCGCCGATGGGGCCAGGCGGCTGCGGGCCACTTACTGCGCTCATCCAGCGGCCGCCGCGCTGTCGGCGTCCAGGACGACGCAGCGACCCGCCGAGATGCGGGTCGTCAACGTGCTGATCGGCGCGGTTCTCGAGGCGGGGTTCACCGGAGCCGAGGCCGCCGGATGTACCGGGCGCTCGGCGACTTCACGCTAGCTTGGGCGGGCAGCGAGGCCGCGTTCCTCGCGCTTGACCCCGCCTTGCAGGAGACAGACAGGTCCGCATGGACGCGGGCGTACCTGGCGGTCGACCGGGCACGAGTACCCGAACATCTGGCAGATCAGGGACGAGCTGGCGGGCGTGAGCCCGGACGACATCTTCGAGACCATCCTTGGCCTGGTGATGGCGGGCTTCATCGCCACGGCACCCCGACCGTGCGGGTGCGAGAACCACGAGGGCGCCGCCGCCGATGACCCGACCGCGGCCGGGACGATGCCATGACCGCGGCCGGGACGATGCCATGACCGCCAGGCTGGCGCGAGGGGCCGGGGGCGCCGCCCGGCTACGCGAGCTGCTCGCCTCAGGTGAGACTGATCGTGGCACCTGGCGCGTTCGATCCGCTCGCCGCGCGACTTGTCGAGGAGGCGGGCTTTCCCGCCGTCTACATGACCGGCTTCGGCACCTCGGCGGCGCTGCTCGGCCGGCCGGATGTCGGCCTGCTGACGATGACCGAGATGGCGGACAACGCTGGCCGGATCGCCGCGTGCGTCGACATCCCGGTGATCGCCGACGCGGACACCGGCTACGGCAACCCGCTCAACGTGATCAGGACCGTCGGCGCATACGAGGCGGCGGGCGTCGCGGGAATCCATATCGAGGACCAGGTCGCGCCCAAGAAGTGCGGGCACATGGAGGGCAAGCAGGTCATCCCGGCGGAGGAGATGGCGCAGAAGGTCAGGGCCGCCGTCGAGGCCAGGACCAGACCCCGACTTCGTGATCATCGCCAGGACCGACGCCCGCGCCGTCGAAGGGCTCGAGCGGGCGCTCGACCGCGCGCAGGCTGTACCGCGCAGGCCGGGGCGGACGTGTTGTTCATCGAGGCCGTCGTCAGCGAGGCAGAGGCCGCCGAGGCGGTCAGGGCTTTCCCCGGCGTGCCGCTGCTCTTCAACTGGGCGGAGGGCGGCAAGACGCCGCCAGTCAGCCTGGCCAGGCTGCGCGAGCTCGGTTACCGGATTGTCATCTTTCCGATCAGCACGCTTCTCGCCGCTACGGCCGCTATGCGCGGGATACTTCGAGAGATCGCCGCCGCGGGGACTCCGAGCGCTGTTCTCGGCGAGCTGCCCAGCTTCGGCGAATTCGTGGATTTCATCGGACTGCCCCAGGTCCGAGAGGTCGAGCAGCGCTACGCCGCTGACCCCGGGCCGGGCACCGCATCTGGAGGTAGCAGTGGCAGCGACGTTTGACCGGCCGAGCGTGTCCGCCGAACTGGCCAAGACGATGATCGAGGCAGCCGAGCGCAAGGCCGACGAGATGGGCCACCCGTTCGTGATCGCGATCGTGGACGAGAGCGGCGTGCTCAAGGCGTTCAGCCGAATGGACGGCGCCGCGCTGCTGTCGATTCAGGTCGCGCAGGACAAGGCTTACACCGCGGTCGGTTTCGGCATGGCGACCGACATGCTGGCACGAGTTCGTCAAGGAGGATGCCCCGCTCGCGATGGGAGCCGCGCCCGGAATCGACCGCCTGATCGTGTTCGGCGGCGGCTATCCCGATCAAGATCGGCGACTCGATCGTCGGCGCGATCGGCGTCAGCGGCGGTCACTACTCCCAGGACATGGAGGTGGCGCAGGCGGGGCTGTCGGTCGTGCCATCTTGACCGGAGTCGCGATCGTCACCGGGGCAGGCTCGGGCCTCGGCCGGTGCATCGCCCGGGCGCTGCTCGGGGCGGGCTGGCAGGTCGCCGCCGCGGGCCGCCGCGAGCGCGAACTGCAGGACACCGTGGCGGGGTCGCCCGCTCGGTCCGCACTCGCCTTCTCGACCGACATCCGCGTCCCTGAGTCCGTTGCGGCGCTGTTCGAGGCGGTCAGGCGCCGCTGGGGGCGCCTCGACCTGCTCGTCAACAACGCGGGTGTGTTCGGCCCTGCGGGCGCGGTCGACGAGATCTCTTGCGTCGGACTGGCAGCAGATGGTCGACGTCAATCTCACCGGGGCGTTCCTATGCGCCCGGCACGCGGTGCGGATGATGAAGGCGCAGACGGCCCCGTGGCGGGCGGATCATCAACAACGGCTCGATCTCCGCGCACAGCCCGCGGCCGCGGAGCGGCCGGCTATACCGCGACCAAGCACGCCATCACCGGCCTGACCAAGTCGCTGGCGCTCGACGGGCGCGAGTTCGACATCGCCTGCGGCCAGATCGACATCGGCAACGCGGCGACGGAGATGACCAGGGGCCTCAGCCGCGGCGCCCTGCAGGCCGACGGCTCGGTGGCGCCCGAGCCCACCTTCGATCCCCAGCACGTCGCCGACGCGGTGCTCTTCATGGCGGCGCTGCCACTGGACGCCAACGTGCAGTTCATGACGATCGCCGCGACCAAGATGCCGTTCATCGGCCGCGGCTAACGGGCCATCGACCGTGAAGGCAGCGGCAGCGGCAGCGGCTGACGGGCCATGGCGCGTGAAGGCAGCGGCCGACGGCCGCTGGCAGCGACGGCAACGACCGCGGTCACTCAGAAGCCCCAGGAGCCCCAGAAACCCAGGACCGAGAAACCGCAGGCGCCCAGGCAGCCAGGCGCCCCAGGCAGCCAGACGCCCAAGGCAGCCAGGCGCCCAGGCAGGCAGGCGCCCGAGGCAGCCCGGCGCCCCAGGCAGCCAGGCGACCGGGTCGATGAATGGACCTTTCATCACGGCGTATTCAGGGGGTCGTTGCAACGGGTTGGGTGTTTTCGTGTTCGGCCAGGAGTGTAGCGAGTTGTTCGCGGGGGGTGCGGTAGCCGTAGCGTTTGCGGGGGCGGTCGTTGAGTTCGTCGGCGATGGCCTGGAGGGCGGCGGCGGTGTGCTGGCTGAGGTCGGTGCCTTTGGGGAGGTATTCGCGGAGCAGGCCGTTGGTGTTTTCGTTGCTGCCGCGCTGCCAGGGGGCGTAGGGGTCGGCGAAGTAGACGCTGAGGCCGGCGGCGGCGGTGACGCGCTGGTGGCGGGCGAGTTCCTGGCCGCGGTCCCAGGTGAGCGTCTTGGCGAACCAGGGCGGCAGGTCGGTCATCTGCTCGATGATGGCGTCGGCGACGGAGTCGGCGTCGCGGCCGTGCGGCAGGTGCAGCAGGGTGAGGTAGCCGGTGGTGCGCTCGACGATGGTGCCGACCGCGGAGTTCGAGGCCCGGGATCCGAGGATGAGGTCGCCTTCGTGGTGACCGGGGACCAGGCGGCCGGCGACCTCGGCCGGGCGGTCGCCGATGGGGACGGCGCCGATGATCTGGCCGCGGGCCTCGCGGCGGCCGCGGGGGCGGCGGGCAGCCCGGCCGGACCGCAGGCAGGCCCGCAGCTCGCGGCGCAG
This sequence comes from uncultured Actinomycetota bacterium, assembly GCA_963720595.1. Lineage (GTDB taxonomy): Bacteria > Actinomycetota > Actinomycetes > Streptosporangiales > Streptosporangiaceae > Chersky-822. The sequence goes on from CAVRFY010000005.1 coordinate 1,110,264, forward strand.
CTCGCCGCGCGGGTAGACGTACAGCGACTGGTAGATCGTCTCGTGGCTGACCTGGCGGGCCGCGTCGCCGGGGTGCCGCGTTTTCAGCCGCCCGGCGGCCTGCTCGGGCGAGTACCGGCGGTCGAGCATCGCCTGCACCTCCTGCCGCAGCTGCGGGTCCCGGGACAGCTTGGACGGCTTGGGCCGCCGCTGCCGCTCCCACGCCACCCGGTCCGCCCGGCCGGGCAGGTACTGCCCGGTCCCCGGGACGGCGTTGCGGCGCAGCTCCCGGCTCACCGTCGAGGCATGCACCCCGATCCGGTTGCCGATCGCCCGCATTCCCAGCCCGGACTCGCGCAGCCGCGCGATCTCGTCCCGCTGGCCGCGGTCCAGGTACCGGTCACTGTAGTTCGTCCCCGCAGGCCTGCACACCCCGCCGATCCTGTGATACAGCGCGTACGCCCACGTCTTCGACACGCCGCAGGCCCGCGCCGCCTGCCGCGGATTCATCCCCGCCGCCAAGTGATCCACCACCTCGCGGACCACCCCCGGCCCCAACGCCGTCCCGCTTGCCATCGCCGCCACCTCATAACATCAGGCGTTGCGACAATCCCCTGAGCGCAGGCACTGTTTACCCGGATGAATGGTCCATTCATCGACGCGAAGGTACTCCACGAGCGGTATCCGCAGCGCGGATTGACCAATTTGCAGTGGATGTCGGATGTCGGAAACTCAAGTATCGGGTTATCGGGTTGCCGCAGGAGCCGCGCGGCGGACAGGCGGTCACAACGACGGGCGGGCGGTCACAACGACAGGCGGGCGGTTGTGACCATGGGCGCGCGGTCACAACGACGGCGTGCGGTTGTGACCGCGGCCGCGCCGTCAGCGGGCGAGAGCCCCCATCGGATCCCAAGCGGGCAGGACGATCGGCTTCGCGTCGAGCGCTCCGCGCAGTTCGTCGGTGAGCATGTCGCGGCGCGCCGCGATCTCGAAGACGTACTCGTCGAACCACGAGTCGTTCATGGTGTAGAAGCCGTCCTTGCCCCTTTCCGAGCCCCAGCTGTTCTCCACCCGCCACTTGCGGGTGACCCCGTCAAGCAGGTCGACGCCGGTGAACAGCATCGCGTGCGTCATTTGGGTCTCGTGGTAGATCAGGCGGTCCGCCTTGCCGAGCGCAAACTCCGCTCCATAGACGGACGGCAGGTCATACAGGCCCGCGTCCCACAGGCCGTAGTCGTTGCTCATCATCTTCCCGACGTCGCAGCCGAACCACACGGGCTCGCCGCCCTCCAGGGCCTGCGACGCGATGCCCTTCATCACGGCCATGTCGACGTTGAGATAGGTGACTGGCGGCGCGCCGAGCACGTTGCCGAGGTATTCGACGGTGAAGGTCCTGCCGACCGGGCTCGACGGGCGCGGGTCATGGACCAGGCACACGTAGTCGTCGACGGGCAGGTCAACGTACCTGGCCGCGAACTCGCGCGGCGTCAGCACGCCATCGCGGTGGAACTCGCGGTCCTTGTCGGTCCACTGCCAGTCGAACTGGTCGGGCGGAGTGCCGAGGTGGATGCACAGGACCCGCCAGATGACCCTGAGGACCTCGGCCTTCTCGGCCCGGGCCGCGTCGATTCCCTCGCCCCGCGCCGCGCGCACCGACCTGGCGCCCTGGCGCAGCTGGCTGCGCAGCACCGAGTTCATCCGGCCCGTGTCGGACGAGCTATGCGTCTCAGGCATGAACGCCTTAGGCACCAGACCATGCTTATTGACGATGGCAACGAACATGTTCCACTGCCCGCCATCATCGGCGACCGCCTCGAGCAGGTGCGCCACGGTCCGGTCGTCAACGTCGCGCTCGGCCGTCTCAATCACGGCCTCGAGGAAGTAGTTGGCGCGCTCGATCTTGTCCCAGAACATCGCGTAGTTCTGAGAGAACTCGAACTCCTTGAGCCCCATCTTCTTCATCGCGCCGACGCGAAGCAGGTTCAGGCCGGCGAACAGCCAGCAGCGACCGCTGCGCTGCTGGTCGGTCACCTTCCAGTCATCAAGCAGGACCGACAGCGAGTGATCGGAGTTGTTGACCACGTCGCGGTTGATCGCCACGTCGTCGACGGCCACGCGCGTCACCGCGTTCTGCGCCAGCCGGTAGGCCGGGTTCGCGGAGAAGTCCTTGCGGAGAAGTTCAAGATCGCCAGCACCCAAAGTCCGGTCCATGCTCCGCATCCCCTCGCCCTCGCCCGCATTCACGCCAATAATGAACATATCAGCGCGCTATGCGAGTGCTGCAATACCCCGATCCCACCCGCCGCCGGCCAGCCTGTCCAGCATGCCCAGCCAGCCCGCTGACGCCGGCCGATGACGGGCCTCAGGCGCGGGCGGCCTGGTCGTCGCCGGGCCCGCTGGCGTCATAGCCAGATCTCGCGGGGATCTCGGCCGAATCGGTCAGACGGAGCTTGCGCCTGGCACGCTCGTAGAAGGTCGTCCGGCCGAGTCGGATCACGCGCGCTGCCCCGAGTCGACCTCGCAACTCGATCCGCTCACCCGGTCCCGCATACCCGGCGACGATCCCGTCCACCTCGACGGCGAGGCGGCCGCTGTCGGGCAGGATCTGCAGCGCGATCGTGTCGGACGAGCTGACCACGATGCCGCGGTTGTAGGACGAATGCGGCGCGGCGGGCGTCACCAGCAGCGCCTCGACCGCCGGACTCACGATCGGCCCGCCCGCCGAGAAGCTGTACGCCGTCGAGCCGGTCGGAGTGGCGACGACGACGGCGTCGGCGGCGTAGCTGACAAACGGCTGGCCGCCCACATGCACCGCCACGACGGCCGAGCCCTCTCCCGGCACCCGGACGACGGCCACGTCGTTGAACGCGGTGATGGCCTTGTCGCCGAGCGCGCCGTCGACGCCCAGCCTGGACTCGATCGTGAACTGCTTACTGTCGATTGCCGACAGCGCCTCGGGCAGGTCCGCCACATCGACCTCGGCCAGAAACCCGAGCTTGCCTAGGTTCACACCGAGCACCGGGGTGAGTTGCCGGTCGGCGAGCCGCATCGCCCGCAGCATTGTCCCGTCGCCACCGAGGCTGACGACCAGGTCGGCCCGCCGGCCGAGTTCGTCCGCGGTCACCGGGATGGCAGCGCAGCGGAGCCTGCTGATCTCGTCTTCGATGCCGAAGACCGCGATCTCCTTGCGGACGGCCCAGCCGAGCACCGCGTCCACCGCGCCAGCGGAATCGCGCTGAGGATGCAGGACAAGCCCGACTGAGTGCATGGCTGGACGCTACCCCGCGCCGACTACGGTCGGTAGCGCCACCCTGAACACGGACCGCCATCGCCGCGATCAGGGACCGAACTTGACGATCGCCGCCTGGGTGCTCTGGTCGGTGGTCGAGTTCGGGCCGATCCACGAGACGCCCCATACCGAGTGGGTTCCAGGAATCGCGGCGAGCCTCATAAGATCAAATACCGATCAATCTGCCATGATCGGCGCTGTACCCGCGCATCGTGCCGGCAGTCTGTCTGGTTCATCGGGCCGCCGCCGGAGCCAATCGGATGTGACCACCCACTTAGGGCACCTTTCAGGGCTATCCGCGGCAAATTTATTAGGCTTTATCACCTTTCACGATACCGCAAACGTGCTGTAAGTGGTCTGCCGGCCCGTACTGGGCCCGGCCAACTCGCCGGGCCGGGCTCGGGGCAGCTCGCCGGACCGCGCCCGGGCAACTCGCCGGACTGCGCCCGGGCAGCTCGCCGGACCGCGCCCGAGCAGCTCGCCGCGCCCGCCTTACCTGCCTGGCGGCTCGGGCTTTTCATCGAGCTGAGCCGCCCGGCTTGCGAGATAACGGCGTTCCGGCCGGCTGGTCGCCCGCTTGGCCGCTTCCCGGTAGCAGCCGGCAGCTGCGGCCGGGTCGCCGGCCCGCTCGAGCATGTGCGCCCGCGTCGCGAGTAGCCGGTGATGGTCCTTCAGCCGCTGGTCGCCCTCAAGATCGGCCAGCTCGGCAAGCCCGGCGGCCGGACCGTGCACCTCGGCCAGCGCGACCGCGCGGTTGAGGGCCGTCATCGGGTTCGGCGCGATCCGGACCAGCAAGTCATACAGGCCCAGGACCTGGGGCCAGTCGGTGGCCTCCATGGTCGGCGCCTCGTCGTGGACCGCGGCGATCGCCGCCTGCAGCTGGTAAGGCCCGACCTCGCCGCGCGGCAGCGCGGCGCTGATCAGCGCGACTCCCTCGGCGATCCGGTCGCGGTCCCACCGGTCCCTGTCCTGCTCGGCAAGCGGGACCAGCGCCCCGTCCGGTCGGGTCCGGGCCGCCCGCCGCGCGTCGGTCAGCAGCATCAGCGCGAGCAGCCCGATCACCTCGGCGTCGTCCGGCAGCAGCCTGCTCAGCCACCTGGTGAGCCTGATGGCCTCATCAGAAAGGGCAGGAGCAGTCAGCTCGTCGCCGGCGGTCGCGGTGTAGCCCTCGTTGAAGATGAGATACAACACATGCAGCACGGCGCTCAACCGTTCGGCGCGAGCAGGGCCCGCCGGAATGCCGAACTTCTCGGCGCTGGCCTTGATCGTCTGCTTGGCCCGGCTGACCCGCTGGGCCATGGTGGCCTCGGGCACCAGGAAGGCCGCGGCGATCTGGGCCGTGGTCAGCCCGCCGACCGCGCGCAACGTGAGCGCGACCTGGCTGGGCGGCGATAGCGAGGGGTGGCAGCAGCCAAACAGCAGCGCCAGCGAGTCGTCGGAGCTTGTGACCGGCTCCGCGTCGGCGGGCCCGAGCAGCGCCGCCTGCGGAGTCGACATCCAGGCCAGGTCCTCGCGCACGCGGCGCGAATGCTCGCTGCGCAGTTCGTCGATCAGCCGCCGCGACGCGACCGTGATCAGCCACCCACGCGGGTTGGCGGGCGTGCCGTCGGCGGGCCATTGCAGGGCCGCGGCGAGCAGGGCCTCCTGGGTCGCGTCCTCGCACACGTCGAACTGGCCGTACCGCCTGACCAGCGCGCCGAGTACCTGCGGCGCCAAGTCGCGCAGCAGGTACTCGGCAGCGCGGTCCAGCGGCATTACACGTCGTCAGACGCGTCATGCAGGATTGGCCACAACTCCACCGGCTCCTCGTCTGCCCACGGTATGTCGGCCGCGATCTGCCTGGCCCGCTCTTCGTTCTCGCAGTCCAGCAGGTAGAAGCTGGCGATGTACTCCTTGGTCTCCAGGTACGGGCCGTCGGTGACAGCCGGCGTGCCGTCACCGGCCCGCCTGACTAGCTTGGCGTTGACCACGTCCGCCAGGCCGTACGCGCCGGTCAGCTCGCCGGTCTGCGCGTACTTCTTGTTGAACGCGTCCTGCTTCGCGATCGCGGCCGGCCAGTCCTCGAGGGCGGCGAGCGAGTCCCACTTCTCCTGGGTCCCGTAGATCAGCAACAGGTATTTCATCGTTTGCGTCCTTCGTGTTCCGCGCGCCCTGCTGGCACGCTCTTACCCGTCAGTCGGAGCCGCGGCCCGTTTCTCGACATGCCCTGGCGGCGGATCGGCCGTCAGCCGCTCCCGGTCAGGAACGGGCGCAGCGAGTCGAGCACGGACGCGTCATCGATCGTGGACGGAACTGGCTCCTCGCGCCCGTCCGCGATGCCGCGCATGGTCTTGCGCAAGATCTTGCCCGAGCGGGTCTTCGGCAGCGCGGCGACGACGTCGACCTGCCGGAGCGCGGCGACGGCCCCGATCTGGTCCCTGACTAGCTGCACGAGTTCGGCCGCGACCGCCGCATGGTCGGCCAGCACCCCGGCCTTGAGCACCACGAACCCGCGCGGCACCTGGCCCTTCAGCTCGTCGTGCACGCCGATCACCGCGCACTCGGCCACCGCGGGATGGCCGGCGAGCACCTCCTCCATCTCGCCGGTGGACAGCCGGTGACCGGCGACGTTGATCACGTCGTCGACCCTGCCCATCACGTACAGGTAGCCGTCCGGGTCGCGGAAGCCGCCGTCGCCGGTCGCGTAGCTGCCCGCGTGCCTGGCGAGGTAGGAGCTGACGAACCGCTCGTCGTCGTTCCACAGCGTGGGCAGGCATCCTGGTGGCAGCGGCAGCCTGATCACGATGTCGCCGGTCACCCCGGGACCGACATCCGCCCCGTCGGCGTCGACCACCCGCACGTCAAAGCCCGGCATCGGCTTGGTGGGCGAACCCGCCTTGGCGGCCAAGGGCTCCAGCCCCATCGGGTTCGCGGCGATCGGCCAGCCGGTCTCGGTCTGCCACCAGTGGTCGATCACCGGGATGCCGAGCAGGCCGCAGGCCCACCGGTAGGTCTCAGGGTCCAGCCGCTCCCCCGCCAGGAACAGGTACCGCAGGCCGGACAGGTCGCTCGCGGCGGCCAGGTTCCCGTCCGGGTCCTCCTTCTTGATCGCCCGGATCGCGGTCGGCGCGGTGAACAAGGTCTTGACGGCGTGCTCGGCGGCGACCCGCCAGAACGCGCCCGCGTCGGGTGTTCCGACCGGCTTGCCCTCGTACAGCACCGTCGTGCAGCCGGCCAGCAGCGGCGCGTAGACGATGTAGGAGTGGCCGACCACCCAGCCGACGTCCGATGCTGCCCAGAACACCTCACCAGGACCGGTGTCGTAGATGTTGCGCATGGTCCAGGCCAGCGCGACCGCGTGCCCGCCGTTGTCGCGGACCACGCCCTTCGGCTTGGCCGTCGTGCCGGAGGTGTACAAGATGTACAGCGGGTCGGTGGCCGCCACGGCGACGCAGCCGGCCGGCTCGGCGGTGGCCATGGCCTCGTGCCAGTCCACGTCCCGGCCGGCCACCATGGCGGCGTCGGCCTGCGGCCGCTGCACGATCACGCAGGTCTGCGGCTTGTGCGCGGCCAGCTCGATCGCCCGGTCCAGCATCGGCTTGTACTCGATCACCCTGCCGACCTCGATCCCGCACGACGCCGAGACGATTACCTTGGGTGCGGCGTCGTCGATCCGCAGCGCAAGCTCGTGCGGCGCGAAACCGCCGAACACGACCGAGTGCACGGCGCCGATCCTGGCGCACGCCAGCATCGTGATCACCGCCTCGGGGATCATCGGCAGGTAGACCACGACCCGGTCGCCCTTGCCGACCCCGGCGCCGCGCAGCACGCCGGCGAACCGCGCGACCTCGCCGAGCAGCTCGGTGTAGCTGAGGACGCGGTTGGTCCCGGTGACCGGGCTGTCGTAGATCAGCGCCGGCTGCCCGCCTCGGCCGGCGGCCACGTGCCGGTCGAGCGCGTTGTGGCAGGTGTTCATGGTGCCGCCGGTGAACCAGCGGTAGAACGGCGGCGCCGAGTCGTCGAGCGCGGCGGCCGGCGCGCTGTACCAGTCGATCAGGCCGGCGGCCTCGCCCCAGAATCCCCGGGGATCGGCCATGCTCCGGCTGAACTCCCGCGCGTAACGGCCCATCACGCTCCTCCAGTCCGCTTGCCCTATCACTCGCATCAGCCCGATACCCGGCCTGCGGGCCGGTTAGTGCAGGCAGGACCACCTCGGCGGCGTCCGGCCGCGATGCGACAGACTGCTCTCATTGCTTGCTATCACCTGTCGACAGGAGCGCACCACGACCTTGAGCGATAACGCAACCCCGGACGCTGACCGTGGCACAGAGCCCGATGCCCGGTTCACGATGGCGAACGAGCGCACCTTCCTGGCCTGGAGCCGCACGTCGCTCGCCCTGGTGGTCGGCGGCCTTGCGATCGCCCAGTTGCTCCCGCCGTTTGCGGGCGTTCCGTGGGGACGGTCGGTGATCGCGACGCCGCTGATCCTGCTCGGCGCGGTCATGTCGGTGCTCAGCTACTACGAATGGAAGGCCAACCAGCGCGCTCTGCGGCACGGCGAGCCGCTCGGCCGCTCCCAGCTGCCGAGGATCCTGGCGGTCACGATCGCAGTGATCGCGCTGCTCGCGGGGGCCGTCAACCTGTACTCGCGGGTGACCTCGCGGTGAGCGAGCCTTCGGCGCGCGACGAGGTACCCGCCGACGACATGGAGGACGCCGACCCGGCCTTCGCCCGCGAGCGGACCGAGCTGGCGTGGACCAGAAGCTCGATCGCATTCTTCGCTCTCGGCATCGCGATCCTGAAGTTCAAGCCGGCGGTCGGGATCCCGGTCCTGGCCTTCGCGGCCGTGACCTGGCTCTTCGGCCGGGCCGCGCGAACCGGGAACCAGTGGATCGCGGCCCGGCGGGTTCCGCTCGTGACCGTGGCGGTCACGGCGCTCGCGCTGGTCTCCCTGGTACTCACGCTGGCCGGCCCCGCCTCGCGCGGCCTGCGGCCCTGAGCGCGCTCCTTAGCCACCGGGTGCCGGCCAGCCCAACCAGCTGGGCTCAGCCCACCCAGATGGACTGAAGCGCACGGTACACGTTGCCGCCGATAACGGCCCTGATGGACGCGTCGTCGTACCCGTTGCTGACCAGCCAGCCGCAGATGTTCGCGAAATTCTCCGTGGGGTTCTCCAGCCCGTCGACGTACTCGACGCGCTCGAAGTCCGGGCCGCGGGTCGCTCCCAGGCTGAGCAGGCGAGCGAAGATCGTGTGCAGCTGGACGTGATCGCCGTACAGCGTGTCGGGCCCGAACGCGACATGCTCGATTCCGACCAGGTCCGCGCAGTACCGGAAATGGTCCATCACGGACTCGATGCTGTGCCTGGGATGCGCGGCCGACAAGGTGGTGTGCGGCGCCGCCGACATGCCGATCACGCCGCCCGTCTCCGCGACGGCGCGCAGCACGTCGTCGGGCTTCATTCTGGCCGTGTCCCAGACCGCCCGCGCGCCGGCGTGGGTCAGAAACACCGGCTTGTCGGTGTGCAGGCAGACGTCGAGCGCGGTGCGGTCGGAGGAGTGGGACAGGTCGATCGCCAGGCCCAGCTTGTTCATCCGGGTCACGGCCCGCCTGCCGAACGCGGTCAGCCCGCCGTCGAAGGTCTCGGCCAGGCCGCTGCCGAGCGAGTTGGCGTCGGAGTAGGCGATCCCGATCTGCCGGAGCCCCAGGCCGTAGAGCACGTCGAGCCGGTCGATCTCGTTTTCGATCGGCGTGGCCGCCTCGAGTCCGAACACCAGCCCGACCCGCCCCGACCGCTGGGCCTCATCGATATCGGCGACCGTCCTGATGGTCATGACCTCCCGCTGGTGCGCCAGGTCGGCCTGGCGCATCCCCAGGTCCGTGATGATGTCGTCCCAGCGCCACGGGGCGTTCCCGGTGACGCAGGCCGTCCCGTCCATCATGTTGTCGAACACGACAGTCATTCCCGACGCGGCCAGCCCCGCGTAGGCGGCATGCTGGCGGCCTGTCCTGTTGTACTCCGGTGTCTCCTCCATCCGCAGCGGGAAGCGGACCGGGTGGTCATGCAAGCTGATCACCAGGCTGTCGGCGAGCAGCCTGGCCGCTCGCTGCTCCTGGTCCGCGCTCAGTTCGGCCAGGTAGGCGGGTACCCGGCCGAACTCGGGCGCCAACTCGAACCCGCGGAAGTCCTCGCCGGCGAGGAGATAGGAGTAAGCGGCGTAGCCGCCACGGGTCTCAGCCGTCCGCGCCGTGTCAGCCATCAGTACCTCCGCATCGTCGCCGTCGCGCTGCCGTCATCCTCGCAAGCCCGGCCGGACGGGCGGTGGGCGGCCACGCCCTGCCCGTGACCGTGCGACCTGAACAGCCGTACCATTTCGGGTGGGGGCCTTGTCGGCCGTTAGGAGTGGTCGCCGTTGGAGTGGTTCACAGAACTGCTTGCCCGGCTTGGCCTGCGCCGCACAGCCAGGCCGTCCGGCCTGCGCGCCGGGCGGCGGAAAGCCACGGCGCAGATCACGCACGTGGAGCACTCGGTGACGACGACGTCGATGCCATCGGGCCGCAAGCAGCGCCGCATGACGAGCGAATGGCGGCACGGAAATTGCCCAGTGCGGCATCAGAGCGAGCAGGCAGCGGCTCGGTGCCGCCGGGCATAACTTTTCCGGCGCGGACGGCCGCGATAGGGTGCCACATGTTCAGCGCCCGGCTCAATTCGCTCGAGAAGGCCGCGGGTGCGAACTCGAGAAAGCCGCAGGTGGGAAATGGATATCTGGCCGGTGATCCACGCGGAGCGCAAGAGTCTCGCCGCCGACTTGCGCTCGCTGGATGAGGACCGCTGGGCGACGCCCTCACTGTGCTCCGGGTGGACCGTCCGCGATGTCGTCGCGCATATGACGGCGACGGCCAGAATGAACCCGCCGTCATTCTTCGTCAAGCTGGCCGGGTCCGGATTCAGCCTGACCAGGCTGCAAGCCAAGGACATTGTCGCCGAGAAGGGCGGCTCCACGGCGGACACCCTGGCCGGCTTCGAGGCGATTATGGCCTCGACCGGTGGCCCGCCTGGACCCGCGAACACGATGCTCGGCGACACGATCGTCCACGCTGAGGATGTTCGGCGCCCGCTGGGGCTCCGGCATGACTATCCCATGCAGGCCCTTGTGCAGGTCGCGGACTTCTACAAGGGCTCGAACCTGATCATCGGCACGAAGCGGCGGATCGCCGGGCTGAAGCTCCGCGCGACCGACACCGACTGGTCGGCCGGCACCGGGCCCGAGGTTGCGGGCCCGATGCTCACGTTGCTCGTTGCCATGACCGGACGAAAGGTCGCGCCGGGCGAACTCAGCGGGGATGGCGTGGCCACGCTGGCGGCGCGCTCCTGATTGCGGCGGCGGCGCTACGCTGACTCGCGTGCAGCCGATGTGGGCCTGCCCCGAGTGCGGGCGCACGTTCGCGAACCGCAACTAGGGCCGCCTCGCCGCGCCGGGTTGCCAAGGACCGGTCGCCCCCTAGACCTCTTCGAGTTCGTAGATCATGCTGCGCACCCGGTCGCCGGCGAATGTGGGCACGTCAGTGGCGGTCGCTTGGCCCTCCGGCGAGCTGAATGCCTGGCGGAGCGCGGCCATGTCATCCCAGTCCAGTTCGGCGACCAGGTAGTAGAAGCCGCCGCCACGGATCCCGGTGACGTTCCGGCTGACCGTGTACCGGCGCAGACCGGGAAGCTTCTTCGCCAGCGGGATGTGAACCTCACGGTAATGGCGATCGAACGCCTCAGGATCGTCGGGCGCGTCGTAGAGCACGAGGAATCGAACCATAGGCCGATGCTAAGCGACAGGAGTGCTGCACGGCGGGAGCCTGGGACCCGTCGTGACATGTTGAGGTGTCTGATCTAGCCCGCGATCATGACGGGGCCATCCGGTTCCTGCAGTCCCGGTCCGGCCAGCGGTCAGCACGTCGCGGCTGCTCATCGCGATGCCTATGAGGATGGCCAGGCCGCCACCGACCAGGGCAAGGCTGGCAGGATCACCGAAGACGACCGTGCCGGCTAGCGCGCCGACGACCGGCTCGATATTCACGAACGCCCCCGCGATCTCGGCAGCCACCCTGCTCTGGCCGTAGGCGAACAACGTGAACGGCAGGAGGGTTCCGCCGACGGCCAGCCCGACCGTCGCCAGCGCGGTACCCGCACCGCCCGGCGCAGCGGGCAGGCCCTCGAAGATCAGCGAGACGGGCAGCACGGCCAGCGTGGCGCCGAGGAACTGGACGGCCGTCACCGCCATCGGGTCCCGGCCAGCCAGCAGGCCGGGCTGCGCCACCATGAACATCGCCGACAGCACCAGCGACGCGAGGACCAGGCCATCCCCCGACAGCGAGGCCCTGCCGCCGCCGCCCGCGGTGACCAGGCCGACGCCGGCGAGCGATACGGCGAATCCCGCCCAGGCCAGCGGCCTGGCCACGGCGCGCTGCCAGACCGCGGCGATGACCGCGACCAGAACGGGCACGGCTCCGATCAGCAGGGCCGCCTGACTAACGCTGGTTCTGGCGATCCCGGCGTTCTGCAGGACCACGGGCCCGCCGTAGCCGACCGCACCCGAGGCCAGCACGGCCAGCGGCAGGCGCCAGGAAACCGGCCCTGGCGATCGGGACCAGGATGGCGCAGGCCAGGCCGAATCGCGCGAATGCGAGCCAGCCGGGCGGCAGCCATTCCAGCGCGACCTTGGACAAGGGCACTGTCGTGCCCCAGAGCAGACCGGCGGCGGTGAGCGCCGCGACGGAGCGGTGATTGCTGGCTGGCATGCGACCATCGTGCAAGTCAGCACACAGAAATTAGAGCGTCAGGCCTAAGAACGCGATAAAATTTGGCAGTATGGCCGTAGAGCTTGACGATATTGACATCATCCTGCTGACCGCACTGCAGGCAGATGCCGATCGGACCAATGTAGAACTTGCCCGCCTGGCCGGATTGTCACCGGCGGCGACGCTGCACCGGGTCAGGTGGCTGAAAGAGTCTGGCGTGATCCGCGTCATCACCGCTCAGGTTGACCCGGCCTCGGTCGGGTTCGCGCTGCAGGTCTACGTCATGGCCACGCTGGCCAGGCACGACCCGCGGTCCTGCCGCGTGTTCGAGGACCAGGTCAGGGCGCTTCCGCAGATCGTCGCCGCCGACAACGTGGCCGGGGAGATGGACTACCTGCTCACGGTCGTCGCCACGGACGTCACCGACCTCCAGCAGGTGCTGGCCAGGCTGGCTGCCAGGGGCGGCCAGCGGCTGATCACGCACCTGAAACTCGCGGAGGTCAAGCCGCCTGCCAGGCTGCCGCTGGCCCCGGTATCCCAGGCCGAGAGGGAGCCGCGCCAGCGCCGCCGGGCTCAGCGGCCCGGACCGGGCGCTCGGCTGTCGCCCGCGCCACCGGGCGTCACCGGAAAATCCGCACATCCTTGAACGGATGGTCAGGTGAGTACGTCCTAGTGATGGGCCAGGAAAATCGCGGCAGAAGGTGGGCATCATCGGTTCCGGCGAGGAGGATTCAGTGGCGGCTGAGATGCGGCGGGCCAAGCACCCGGTGAGTGCGGTGCTGGCCGGCCCCTACGGGCACCCCTACCATCCGATCCTGGTGACGATCCCGATCGGCGCCTGGGTGATCAGCCTCGGCTTCGACATCGCCTCGCATCTGGCCAGCAAGCCGGCCTTCCTGGTGCAGGGCTCGGAGTGGCTGATCGCGGCCGGCCTGGCCGGCGGCGTCGCGGCGGGGCTGGCCGGCCTGCTTGATCTGGCCGCGATCCCGGTCGGCACCGTTGCGTTCCGCACCGCGTGCACGCACATGTTCATCAACCTGTTGCTCATGACCGCGTACGCGGGGAACTTCGCGTGGCGCTATCACAGCCAGTCGCGCTCCCCCGTGGACCCGCGGATCATCGCGCTGTCGGCGGCCAGCGTTGCGGCGCTCGGCGTGTCCGGCTATCTCGGCGGCAAGCTCACCTTCCGGTATGGCGTCCGGGTCGCGACCGAGGCCACCCAGGTCGAGGGCTTTCTCGAGCCCGGCGTGCGGCTCGGCAGCGGCCAGCACACCGATCGTTCCAGGAGAAGCCACCGGGCCTCGTGAGGCCTAGCTGCCGTCCTGCGGAGGCTCTGGCTGGCTTGCCCGCGGACCCTGGTCTGGCCCGGCGAGGCCCGCCCGGCGCAGCGCCGCCGCCATCGCACCGCCGTTGCCCCCTGGGCGGCCCGCCGGTGGGCCGCCACGGCCTGCCCGCTCCTGTCCTGCCTGCTCCCGCCCTGCACGCTCCCGTCCTGCTTGCTCACGGCCCGCCCGCTCCCGGCCTGGTTGCTCCCGGCCTGCCCTCTCCCTGCCTGCCCGGCCGCGCGGGCCGTCCTCGTCCTCGCCGAGTCGCATGCTCAGCGAGATCCGCTTTCGGGCAGCATCGACGCTTAGCACCTTCACCTTGACGATGTCACCGGGCTTGACGACCTCGCGCGGATCGCTGACGAAGCCACGGGAGAGTTCCGATACGTGCACCAGCCCGTCCTGGTGGACCCCGATGTCGACGAACGCGCCGAAGGCGGCCGCATTGGTGACCACACCCTCGAGCACCATGCCGGGAGCGAGGTCGGCCATTGTCTCCACGCCCTCGCGGAACGCCGCCGTCGTGAAGGCCGGACGAGGGTCGCGGCCCGGCTTTTCGAGCTCGCGCAGGATGTCGGTCACCGTCGGCAGGCCGAACCGCTCGTCGGTGAACTCCTGGGCCTTGAGCGAGCGCAACATGGCGGCGTTGCCAATGAGCCCGCTGACCGGCGTTCCCGCTGCCGCGAGGATCCGGCGCACGACGGGATAGGCCTCCGGGTGCACGCTCGATGAGTCGAGCGGATCGTCGCCGCCGGTGATCCGCAGGAAGCCCGCGCACTGCTCGAATGCCTTCGGCCCAAGCCTGGGCACCTGCTTCAGTGCCTGGCGGCTCGGGAACGGCCCGCGCGCGTCGCGATGCGCGACGATCGTCTCGGCCAGGCCCTCGCTGATCCCCGAGACTCGCGCCAGCAGCGGCGCCGAGGCGGTATTGACATCGACGCCGACCGCGTTGACGCAATCCTCGACCACAGCATCCAGCGACCTGGAGAGCTTCGCCTGGGCCAGGTCGTGCTGGTACTGCCCGACTCCGATCGACCGCGGGTCGATCTTCACCAACTCGGCGAGCGGGTCCTGCAGGCGGCGGGCGATCGACACCGCGCCGCGGATCGACACATCCATGCCCGGCAGTTCGCGGGTCGCGTAAGCCGAGGCCGAGTACACCGACGCGCCGGCCTCGGAGACCATCACCTTGGTGAGGTTCAGCTCGGGATGGCGCTTGATCAGGTCGGCGCCCAGCCGGTCGGTTTCCCTGGACGCCGTCCCATTGCCGATGGCGATCAGGTCGACCTTGTGCGCGGCGGCGAGCCTGGCCAGCACCGCAATCGACTCGTCCCACCGGCGGCGCGGCTCGTGCGGGTAGATGGTGTCGGCCGCCACCGGCTTGCCGGTGGCGTCGACGACGGTGATCTTGACGCCGGTTCGCAGGCCAGGATCAAGGCCCATTGTCGTCCTGGCCCCGGCGGGTGCGGCGAGCAGCAGGTCACGCAGGTTCGCCGCGAACACCCGAACCGCCTCGTCTTCCGCCCGCTGCCACAGCCGCATCCGCAGGTCGACTCCGAGGTGCACCTGGATCCTGGCCCGCCAGGCCAGCCGGACGGTGTCGGCGAGCCACCGGTCGGCCGGCCGCCCCTGATCGGCGATGCCGAATCGCTGGGCGATCATCGCTTCGTAGTCGCTCAGCCTGGCGGCAGCGCGCCCGCCCGCGTCCGGCGCGGGAACGTCGCCGGGATCCATGGTAAGGGCGAGCACCTCTTCCTTCTCGCCCCTGAACATCGCCAGGATCCGGTGCGACGGGAGCCTGGTGAACGGCTCGTTGAACTCGAAATAGTCGGCGTACTTGGCGCCGGCCTGCTGCCTGCCCTCCCGCACCAGTGCGGACAGCCTGCCCCGTCCCCACATCCGCTCTCTCAGCGCCCCGACCAGGTCCGCGTCCTCGGAGAATCGCTCGACGAGGATCGCCTGCGCGCCGTCCAGCGCCGCGCCGGCGTCGGGGACGCCCCGGCCAGGATCGGCGAACGCCGCGGCACTGGCCACAGGGTCGGCGGACGGATCACGCAGCAGCAGGCCGGCTAGCGGCTCGAGGCCTGCCTCGCGAGCTTGTTGCGCCCGGGTTCGGCGTTTCGGCTTGTAGGGGAGGTAGATGTCTTCCAGGCGCGCCTTCGAATCGGCGGCCATGATCTGAGCGGCCAGCGCATCGTCGAGCTTGCCCTGAGAGCGGACGGACTCGAGGATGGCGCTGCGCCGTTCGTCGAGCTCGCGCAGGTACCTGAGCCGCTCCTCGAGTGTCCGCAACTGCGCGTCGTCCAGCGTCCCGGTCGCTTCCTTGCGGTAACGGGCGATGAACGGGACGCTGGCGCCGCCATCGAGCAGATCGATCGCCGCGAGCACCTGCCCCTCGCGGACGCCGAGCTCGCCGGCGATCCTGCGGTGCAGCGGAGCCTGGCCGGCCGGCAGCTCTGACGGCGGGTGAGTGGCCATAGCTGGGTGACATTACCACCGCTGGCCCGACCACCGGGCCGTCACCGCCCTGCATACCTCGCGCGGCAGGCCTCGGTAGCCAGCCTGGCTCAGAAGGGAAACCGGGTCCGGTCGGCCGCTCCGCGCCGGCGGCCTGGCCACCGGGCTATGGGCTCGCCCTCGGCGTAGCGGCCCCGGCCCGGCCAGCCTGCCGAGTGCTGGCCAGGGCCCCGCTTGCTGCCCGGCGACTTCAGCGCGAGCGCGACAGCCTCGCGCTTGATCAGCCCGCCGCCTGCGTCCCTGACCGCGCGCAGGATGTTGTCGGTGCTGCGTGCGGCCGAGGCCCGGCCCGCGGCGGCGAGGAGCTGGCAGATTCGCTCGGGCCCGCCGAGGCCCTCGGTCACTCCCGCGGTCACCAGGATCAAGATGTCCCCGGTCCGCAACAGCACGCGGCAGTCAAGCAGTTCAGGATCGGGCCGCACGCCGAGCGGAGCGCCCGGCGCCCCGACCGCGAGCAGGCGCCCGCCGTTTCGCCGCAGGAATGCCGTGCGCGGTCCGGCCAGGCAGATTCTGGCCCAGGTACCGATCGGCGAGGGACGGACGGTGGCGTAGGCAGCCGCCAGCGAGCACGCTGGCACCTCGCTCCCGGACTGGTCGCGCGTGGCGAGCAGCGCGCGGTTCGTGCCCGCGAGCACCATGCTCGGCGGGAAGCCGGCCTGAGCCATGGTGCGGATGACCGTGCGCGCGACATCGACATGCTCCGCCAACGGGACGTCGGTCTCCGGCGCCTGCGCCGTGACGTCGCCCACGGCTACGCCCCATCGCCCGCCGCCAAGCGGAACGACGTCGTGAAACCCGCCTGACCCGCCCGCCGCCGAGCAACCCCGCGCCGCGCGGGCCGAGAGCAGCAGCCCCGCGATCCGCGCCGGGGCTTCTGTACTAGCATCGGTGGATTGTGACGGTTCGGATCTACCGATAACCTTCAATTCCTTGCCCCGCCTTCCCAAGCTGTCGATACGCCGACTACCGGGACGGGCAGGGTCTGGGCCGCCGCAAGCAGAAGCTAATCATATGGCATTACCCAGAATCCATTGTTTTGTCAAGACGGATGATCTTCGGCACAATGATATCGATTGCAATTGAAGGCACTTATCAGTAATCGGCCGACAGTGCACATTCGGGCATGACTTGTCGATCCGGCCTAGCGGGCCGGCCACGGTAGCCGCGGCCAACCCGGGCTCCGCGAGACCGCCCTGGTCAGGGCTTACCGGCAACGCCGCGTTCGCGGCCGGGATGCCGGTGCCGATGTGGAGGAACTGCATGATCCTGGCAGGGCGCGGATGGTCATCGGGTTCGGACTGGCCTGGTCTGTTCCGTCACGACCGGCTCGCCGCACGCCTCGCAGACCAGTTGCGCGCTGAGTCGCTGACCGCAATCGTGCTCGAGCTGGAGCGGCGGGCCTGCCTCGCCGGCCAGGTATCTGTCGCCCCACCGCATGAGAGTGAGGATCACCGGGTACAGGTCGCGCCCCGCGTCGGTCAGGTGGTACTCGAATCTGGCCGGATGCTCGGAGTACTGGCGACGCTCGAAGATTCCCGAGCCGACCAGAGCGCGCAGGCGGGCAGCCATCGTGTCGCGCGGCGCGCCGGTCCGTCGAACCATCTGGTCGAAGCGTCCGTTACCCAGGAAGACCTCCCTGACGGCCAGGAGCGCCCATTTCTCGCCGACGACCTCGAGCGTGCGCGCTACGGAGCACTCACGCGGTTGCGCGGAGACGGAAACCATGCCCAGACAATATCAGGTGAGTCCGAAAATTGGACGGACTGTCGCACACGGGACACCGTCAGGTTGGACCCCGCACCGAATTGTGACCTCGCCGTTGCCCAACAGACAAATAGCAAGCTAGTGCGACACGTGGCGCCGCTTTAGTGTTGAGACATATGTTTAGCGTCTTTTGTGCTGACAACTAAACGCACGGCGAGGCGGCGATGGCGTTCAGCGGGATCAGGTCGCGGCTTGCGCTGCTGGCAGTGGCCGGCGGCCTGGCGCCGACGCTGATCACAGGCCTGGCGGGCACCGGGCTGGCGAGTACCGCGCTGGCGAGCACCGCAGCGCCGGGCATCGCTTCCGCGGCCGTCGGCACGCCGCCTGGCATCGACCCGGCGTACATCTACCGCGAGCTCGATTACATGGTCACCCATTTCCAGCACCGCGAGGCTGGCTACCAGGCAGGTTCCGCCGGGCATTCGGGCTTCGCCCGTTACTGGCAGCGGCAGATGCTGGCTCTTCTCGGCCAGTTCGGCGCACGGGCACGGAACTACCCGTTCGCGGTCAGGGGCTGGCTGGGCCGGCCTGCCACCGCGCCGGCCGCCGATGTCGAGGTCACCGTTCCCGGCCTGGCCGATCCGGCTCATGAGGTGATCATTGGCTGCCACTACGATGCCGAGGCCGACTCGACCCAGTCAGCCAACGATGACGCGAGCGGCTGCGCCATCGAACTCGGTGTCGCGAAGGCGATGGCGGCCTACTGGCGCGACAACCATCTCGGCCCGGCGCGGACCCTGCGTTTCGTCCTGTTCGACGCCGAGGAGCAGGGCATCTTCGGCTCGTACGAGTACGTGAACCAGATCGCCCGCGGCGACCTGACGGACATGTCCGCGATGATCAACGAGGAGCAGAACGGCATTGCCTACCCGCTGCGTTATCTCGGCAAGTCGGCGAATCCGCTGATGCCGCTGTTCGCCTACACCTCGCCGCTCACGGCGAACAGCATCTACCAGCAGTACTCGACGACGCCGCGGCAGCGGGCCGGCCTGACGCAGCTCACGAGGCTCGTGCGGCGGGCCGTGCCGGCGACCTTCAGGCAGTTCCGCGCCATGGGCGATCAGATGCTGACCTACCACCGCCGGGCCGGACCCGACCTATGGCGGGCGGTCTTCACGCCCGCGCAGGCCGCGCAGGTGCACGTGCTCACCGACAACCTCGGCAGCAGCGATCAGGTGCCGTTTACCGCGGCCGGAGTCCGTAGCGCGATGTTCGTCGGCAACTCGACCTACTACCAGCGCAATCCCCCGGCTGGCTCCTATCCCTACGACCGGCCGCAGGACACGATCGCGCTGATGAACACGTTCGCCGACGGCGGGTCGGCGGCCAGTCACGCGCTCGAACTGGCGCTGGGCCTGCCGGGAATGCTCACCACCTGGCTGCTCAGCCAGCCGCCGGTACTCGGGCAGGCCAGGCCCGACGGCCGGCCGGCCGCCGCTATTGGTGACATCGGCGTGGTCTTGCCCAGGCACCCGGTCAGCCTCGACGCCGACGCCTCGTACGACCCAGGCAAGCCGGGCGCGCGGCTGAGCTATGCCTGGAGCTTCGGCGACGGCCAGTCGGCGTCGGGCCGCGCGGTGCGCCACACCTACGCGGCCGCCGGCAGCTACCGGCTGCGGCTGACGGTTTCCGCCGGGGCCGGCCACGCGTGATCACCAGGCGGATTCTCGTAGGCCCGCAGGCCAAGTTCGCCAACCCGTACGCATCTGTGCCGCACGGGCCGGCCAATTCCATCGGCACCCTAGTGGCGAAAGGCCTGCCGCCGGCCAACCCGGCCGCGGTCCTGCCGGCTCCCGCGCCGGGCCGCCGGGACCAGGTCGGCACCGCGGCGCAGGCCAGGCGGCTGACCGCGAGGGCCCGCCGCACCGCAGTTCCGGCCGGGCACACCTCCGCCCTCCCTGGGCATTCGCCGGCGCGGCTGCTGGCGCTGCTCGGGATCTTGCTGGCTGTGGTGCTGCGGGCGAGGAGGGGCGGCAGGGCCGCCGGGCCGAAGACCTAACTGGCGCCAGCCGCTATCCCCGGCCCAGCGGGGGTAACCGCCGCAAGACATTTGCCGTCATAGTTGCCAGGAACGTCAGTCACGAGGGAGGGCACAACTCATGATCGAATTTTGCGGCGCCGCGGCGGGGTCGCCACCCGGACGTCCGGCGCGCCGCGACGATGCTACTCAGCCTGGCCGGCCTGGTACTAGCGGCCGGATGCGGCGCAGCGCAGGCCGCGGCCCCAGCGCCGCACCGCGGACGCTCACGGCCGAGATCGCCCACGACAAGGCCGTGGTCGCGGGCAAGTATCACCACTGCTCGGCATTTCTCGCCTCGCGGCGCTGCCCGTTCAAGGTCGCCACGACGGCGAACGGCCATGGCGGCACGCTCATCGCCATAGACATCACCCAGCAGACGATGGACGACTGCGACCGCGGCCGGGTGTTCTTCTTCAACGGCGAGACGCTCCTGGTGAGCACGCGGGGGCTCGCGCCGCACAGCGTCGGCGGCGTCGAGGGCGTTCGGGCGCACGGCGCGAAAGAATTCGCCGTGATCTACGGGGTCAACCGCTCGCAGAACACCTCTTGCGCCCAGAGCGGCAACGGCGGCACCGACACCTACGTGTACGGCTGGAACGGCACCCACATGATCAAGAAGTCGGGAACCCCGCCGAACCCGCCGAAGGTGATCGTCGGCACCTGACCAAAAAGATGTCCGTGCTGATCCAGATGCCGGTGCCGCGCGTCCCGCTAGCATGGGGCGATGTCCTTCCAGGGGTGGCCTGAGGCCGCACTTGACTACTTCGAGGGCCTGGAGCGTGACAACTCCAAGGCATACTGGACCGCGCACCGGACCATTTACGACGAGGCTGTTCTCGCGCCGATGACGGAGCTGACCGAGGATCTGGCGCCAGATTTCGGCGCCGCGAAGATCTTCCGGCCCTACCGCGACATCAGGTTCAGTGCCGATAAGTCGCCGTACCGGACCGAGATCGGTGCGATCATCGGATCCGCCTATATCCGGCTGTCGGCGGCTGGCCTCGCGGCCGGCAACGGCATGTTCCATCTGGCCTCCGACCAGCTGAGCCGCTACCGGGACAGCGTGGCCGACGACGCCAGCGGCGCCGAGCTTGCCAAGATCACGGACGGGCTGGCTGGGCACGGCATGACCCTGATCGGCCCCGAGGTACTCAAGTCGGCGCCGCGCGGTTACCCCGCGGACCATCCGCGGATCGACCTGCTCAAGCGCAAGGGCCTGGTGGCCTTCCGGGAGTGGCCAGTCGAGCGCTGGCTGGGCACGCCCGAGGCCGCCGACCGGGTCAGGGAGCTCCTGGTCATGACCAGGCCGCTCACCGCCTGGCTTGATGCTCACGTCGGGGCGGCGGCCGCCAAGTGAGCGACGCCAAGTGAGCGACGCCAAGTGAGTGACGCCCGGTGACCGACTTCCAGCCCGACGAGAATTTCACCGAACTCGTGTCCGGCCGGATTGTCCTGCGGCGCTTCGCGTTCGCCGACCTGACGACCTTCGTCCGCTACCGGTCCGACCCAGACGTTGCCCGCTATCAGAGCTGGGACGCTCCCTATCCGCTGGCCGACGGCAACCGGATGATCACAGAGCTTCTTAGCGAGGATCCCGACACGCCTGGCCAGTGGTTTCAGTACGCGATGGCCTTGCGCTCGTCAGGCGAGCTGATCGGCGACTGCGCGGCGTGCACGGACGCAGATGACCCGCGCCAGGCCGAGATCGGGTTCACGCTCAGCCCGGAGTTCCAGGGCCATGGCTACGCCACGGAGGGCGCGCGAACGCTGCTCGGCTACCTGTTCGGCCAGCGCGGCAAGCACCGGGTAAGGGCTAGCTGCGACGCGCGGAACGAGGCGTCCGCCCGCGTGCTCGCGCGGCTGGGCATGCGCCGCGAAGGCCACCTGCGCGAGAGCAGCTGGGCGAAGGGCGAGTGGACCGACGAGCTGCTCTTCGCGATCCTCGACTACGAGTGGTCCGGCCTGACGTAGCCCGCGAACCGCTCGTCGACCTGCTCGGCGGTCAGCCCGAAGTCGGCGAGCGAGTACTGGTGGGCCGCCCGCGAGCCGCCAGCGCGCGAGCCGCCCGCGGTCGAGCCGCCCGCGGCACCGTCCGCGCTGCCGCCCTGCAACGAGCGCATAGCGTCGGCCGCCTCGCCGCCGAGCGACAACCCGAAACGGCCGTAGATCCTCTCGACTGTGCCGATCGGATTGGCGACGAAATCCTCGTAGCCGACGTCGCAGAACCTGGCCGGATCGTGCCTGGCGCGGACGGCGGTGAAGTGCTCAAGACCGCGCGCCCACAGCTCGAGCTGGTCGCGCCCGATCACCTCGCCGGCGAACGTCCGCGACCAGCCCTCGGTCGCGTGCGCGGCGAGGCTGCACGCCGAGGCGATCGCGACCTGCGGCGCCCGGTGGGTCTGGATCACTAGCGCGTCCGGGTACACGGCCAGCAGCTCATCCAGCGCGAACAGGTGGCTGGGGTTCTTCAGCACCCAACGCTGGCCTGCGTCGGGCAGCCCGATCAGCTGCAGGTTGCGCCGGTGCCGACGGTAGGCAGGCGTCCAGTCCTGGCCGGCCAGCCAGGCCGAGTAGGCCGGCAGGTGAGCCAGGCACTCGAACGAGATGGACCGCATCGACTGGCGCAGCAGCTGCCAGCACTCTTCGACCTGGTCGGCCGCGATGTAGTGCACCCCCATGAACTCGGGATGCTCGACATGGTGCTGCGCGTACACCGCCTGCAGTTGCGCGAACACCGGATCGGCGGCCCAGGACTCTCGGGGCGGCCTCGGCTGCGGCGCCTGGGTCAGCCAGAGCTCGAGACCCTGGTGCGCGGGATCGGCCGTCAGCAGCCGGTGCAGCGCGGTCGTGCCCGTCCTGGGAAGTCCGGTCACGAAGATCGGCCGGTCGATGCGCACCGCGGCGTAGTCCGGGTACCTGCGCCAGGCCGATTCGCTGAGCAGCCGGGCCACGAGCGCGCCGCGCAGGAACACCCGGCTCATCTTGCTGCCGAGCGGGGTCAGGTCCTCGTCCCTGGCATAGGACTCGAGCAGGACCGCGAGCCCGTCGCGGTAGTCGTCAGCGCCGAAGTCGTCAGCGCCGAAGTCGTCGAGCCCGGTCAGCCTCGTCGCCGAGGCATGCAAGTCCTCGACGGTACCGACGCCGCGAGCTGACTGGGCCGTCAATGGTGGTACTCGCCGCAGTTGACGTCGATGCATTGCCCGGTAATGGCGCGGGCCATCGGCGAGGAAAGGAAGATCACGGCGTCGGCGATCTCGTCGGGCTCGGGCAGCCGTCGCAGGTCTGTGTTAATCGCCGTCTCGTCGTAGATGTCCTGCGCGTCGACGCCGCGCTTCTTCGCGAGATACCCGAAGTACCACTTGAGAGAGTCGCCCCAGATGTGACCGGGCGCCACGGTGTTCACCCGGACGCCCCGCGGGCCGAGCTCGCTGGCCAGCGACTGCGCGACCGCCAGCAACGCGGCCTTCGTCGCCTTGTACGGTCCCATCGTGCGCTGGGAGAACCTGACCACCATCGAGTTGATCATCGTGACCGACCCAGCGC
Organism: uncultured Actinomycetota bacterium; assembly: GCA_963720595.1. Taxonomy (GTDB): domain Bacteria; phylum Actinomycetota; class Actinomycetes; order Streptosporangiales; family Streptosporangiaceae; genus Chersky-822. The sequence continues at coordinate 1,133,470 of CAVRFY010000005.1, forward strand.
TCTCGGCGAGCGCCGGAGTGAACAGCCGGGTCAGCCGCAGGGCGCCGAGCACGTTGACGTCGAACGCTGCCCTGACCGCGTCGAGGTCCACGTCGGACAGGTCCTTGATCGGCGGCATCGCGAGCGCGTTGTGCACCAGCGCGTCGGCGCGGCCGAATTCGGCGAGCGTGGCGTCGCGGAGCCGCTCCGCCGCGGCGGGGTCACCGATGTCGGTCGGCACCGCCAGCGCTCGCCGGCCGAGAGCCGTGACCTCCTTGGCTACCTCCTCGAGCCGGGACTCTGTCCGCGCGGCAAGCACCACGTCGGCGCCCTGCTCGGCACTGCGGACGGCGATCGACCGGCCGAGCCCCGGGCCGATGCCCGAGACGATGACGACCTTGCCTTGCAGCAGCATGCGGGGCTCCCTATCCGACTATCCGACTATCCGACTGTCCGGGCACTCGACGTGTCAGCCCAGCATTCGCTGTGCGACGGCGGCCTGCCGGGCGGCGATCCGCTCCGTGTACTCCCGGCTGGTCAGCCTCGACCGCGGGTAGAACGGCAGCCGCTGCTCAAGCTCGGCGATCTTGACGACCTCGGCGCGCGGCCCGTCGGCGGGCCGCAGATCCCTGGCGAGCCGCTGCCAGCGAAGCTGGATGTAACCGCGCCGGTGCCCGGTGCACTCGAGCCAGTTGGCCACGCCGGGGTCGCGTTCGCTGATCACGAACCTGAGCATGCCGTCCGGATCATGCCGGGCCTGGTCCGCGGTGAGGGAAGTCTGGTGGTTGATGTAGTCGAGCGAGATGTACCACATGCTGCCCAGCTGGATGCCCTGATAGGGCGCGACGTTCTTAGCTGCCGCGGGCACGGTCACGATCATCGCCTGATCGTCGTCGAGGTCATAGTGCCCGACCGAGGAGAACTGGGTGCTCAGCCCGCCGGGCGTGGACCGCGGCTCGGTGAGCGTGTTGACCGGCAGCTTGAGGTAGAACCACTCGGGAAAGGCGAGGAACGTCTTCAGCCGCGAGATCAGGATCTTGCCAGCCACGCCGTACCGCTTCGCCAGCGCGCTGGTCTGGGCGGCGGGCGGGGCGGCACCCGTGGTGTCGGCCCGGCGGATGGTGATCAGGCCGCGCTGCTCGCTCGCCCAGTCGCTGTAGACCTCGCGGACGATCAGCATCGCCGAGCCGGGACCGAGCGGGAAGTAGTTGCGCGGCGGATCCGCGACGGGAGGGCCGAACCGCAGCTCGAACGAGCCGTCGCCGGCGATGTCGATCTCCCGGTCGTCGAACGCGGTCAGGCTGTCCGGCACGTGCACCGGCGAGTAGTCGCCGCCGAGCACCTGGAAGCTGAGATCAGCGGTGCTGCCGCGCCGCCCCGTCACCACGTACTCGGCGTCGTCCCGCAGGTAGGCATGGAAGTACAGCGTGTCGGGGTTATCCAGGCCGAGCTTGGTGTAGGGGCCGGTGGAGGCGACGAAATACGGGAAATCACGCTGGTAGGCCCAGGCCAGCGTCAGTGAGGCCCTGATCGAGCCGGCCAGGTAGTCATAACCCTCGGCCAGGTCCTGCTCGGTCTGGATGTGCGGCGCGCTGGTGATGATCTGCTCGGCCTCGGCCAGCGCGTCGGCCAGCGACCGGGTGAGTGTCAGATCGGCGGGCGCCTGCCGGGCCGGAGGCGTCGGTGCGGGCACCTGCTCAGACCGCCCAGCGATTCGCGGTGAACTTCCAGCTCGGCAGGTCGGCGAGCGACATCGACGCCTCGAAGATCCGCTCGTAGCCGATATGCGAGATCCGCCACTGACCATCCGCGCAGCGCCGGTAGCGATCCTCGTAGAAGGCGGCCCCCGCGATCACTACGTCGTACTCCGTCGCGATCACGGTGTCCTCGAACCGCCAGGTCCCGGTCGCGGTGTCGCCGTCGATGTCGATCTCGGGCTGCCCGGCCGCGTGCAGGGTGATGATCCCGTTGCCGAGGCTGTCGCGCAGGAAGGTGACGATCTCATCCCTGCTGGTCAGGTTCAGCGGCCTGCCCGCCGACGGGGTGCCGTAGTCCGCGGTGGCGTCCTCGGTGAACACGTCGCCGATCTCGTCCCACAGCTTCAGGTCGACGCAGCGCAGGTAGCGGTACTTCAGCCGGCGGATCTTCTCCAGCTCGACAAGGTCCATGAGACCAGCCTCCCACGCTGCCCGGGGTCAATACTAGAACATGTTCTACCTGGGCCGGCCGGGCGCTGGCAAGCTCGGCGGCGGAACGAGTGCCCTGGTAATCTAACGCCGAGGTCTCGACCAGCTTCGACAAGATTGCGGACCTCGACGACGCCGTGTCCGCGGACGACTTCGACCGCGAGTCCCTGCCATACGACGCGGGATTCCTGGCGGGCAAGGCGTTCCTGGCCCATCGCAAGCGAGGCGGCGAGCGAGGGTCCCCGTTCCCGGACTTCTAAATCGGCGCTCATGCCGCTGTTCGCGGATACCGGCTGCTGACCAGGGACGATGCGCGCTATCGCACATACTTCCCGACCGTCGAGCTGGTTGCCCCCTGACCGGTCTCCTGCGCGCGTCAGCCTGACGGCGCCGCCGCGATCGCCTCGATCTCGACCAGCTGGTCCTGGTAGCCGAGAGTGGCTACGCCGAGCAGGGTGCTCGGCGCGTCGTGATCGCCGAACGCGCGCGCGACCTCGGTCCACGCGGCGACAAGATCCGCGCGATCGCCGCTGGCCACGTAGACGGTCGTCTTGAGGACGTCGGCGAAGGTCGCCCCGCACTCAGCCAGGATCGTACGCAGGTTCGCCAGGACCTGCCTGGTCTGGGCCGCGACGTCGCCGGGCGCGACGACCACCCCGTGATCGTCGATCGGGCACGCTCCCGCGGTCAGGATCAGGCCCGTCCCGGGAGCAGTCGCCGCGTACGCGTACGGCACACCGGCATGCAGGCTGGAGCTGCGGACAAGGTTCACGGCCATACGGTGGATTCTGGCACCGAATCCCGTGTTTCATAGCGGCATGAACGCAGACGGGCACGAGTGGATCGAGCAGCTTCCCGCCGAACTGGACGGACAGCGGGCAATCCTGCGCCGGCTGCTGCGGGCCTGCGAGTCGACGGCCAGCTTCAGGTGGCTCGCGGTCGCCTGCTCGGTTGGCCGCGGCGCGGCGGATCACCTGTCCGACCTAGACCTCGGTATCGGCATCGCCGACGATCAGTTCGCCGACGCGATGGGCGATGTCCGCCGCGCGGTCGACGACCTCGGCGACCTCGTGGACAGCTACCACCACAAGCTGCCCGGGCTCACCATGCCGCACGAGCGGATCTTCGCCCAGTACGCCGACCGCTGCCAGGTCGACCTGGTTGTCTTCCTCGCCTCCCAGCCGGTTGGCCCGGTCCTGGGCCAGGTAGTGCTTTACGACCCGGACAAGGCATTCAACAGCTCCTTCGTGCCGGATCCGGTAACCAGCGAGCAGGCCAGGGAGTGGGCCTTCGGCGGCTGGTGCGCCCTAGCCGATTTCGGCAAGTATCTGCGCCGCGGGTCGGCCTGGGAAGCGCTGCAGCGGCTGAATGATGCCCGCGGCCAGGTGTGGCAGCTCTGGGCCACTGGCTACGCGATCCCGAACCCGCAGTACGGACTCACGAGCATCCTGGATTTCGCCCCAGAACGCATCCCGCCAGGGATGGCCGCCACCGTCAGCGACCTCGATCCCGGCCGACTGCTGGCCGCCGCCCGGAGCCTGGCAGGGCTGCTGGCCGAGGCCGGCGATCACCTTCCGAGCGACCATCGGGCCGCGCTTCCGGCGAAGATGGGCGCCTTCGTGACCGCCGACCTGGCGGCCATCGACCTGCCTGCGGCCGACGGCTGAACGGGCCGTTACTAGAACCTGTTCTACCAATTTCGGTGCCGGGCTGGCAGGATCGGGCCTGAGCCGATCGCCCCGGAGGTCCCGTGCGCTTCTCCTACGCCGAGTCGATGACCGACCCGTCGTTCTACCTCCCGCTGGCGCAGGCGGCCGAGGCAGCCGGATACGACTCGATGGTCATCCCCGACAGCATCTGCTATCCCGAGCAGGCCATGAGCACGTATCCGTACAGCCCGGACGGCACCCGCGAGTTCCTCGACGGCAAGCCGTTCCTCGAGCCGTTCTCGCTGATCCCCGCGCTGGGCGCGGTGACGCAGCGGCTGAGATTCGTGACGTTCGTGCTGAAGCTGCCCGTGCGCAATCCGGTTCTGGTCGCCAAGCAGGCAACGTCCACGGCGGTGCTCACGGGCAACAGGCTGCTGCTCGGCGTCGGGACCAGCCCATGGCGCGAGGACTACGACATACTCAACGTCCCGTGGGAGCGCCGGGGCAGGCGCCTCGACGAGGGAATCGACATCATCCGCGGGCTGGCAGCGGGCGGGTACTTCGGGTACGACGGCGACCTGGTGAAGTTCCCGCCGGTGAAGATCTCGCCCGTGCCGACCCAGCCCATCCCGATCCTGCTCGGCGGCCACGGCGAGGCGATGCTGCGCCGGGCGGCACGGACCGGTGACGGCTGGATGCACGGCGGCGGCGATCCCGCCCTGCTGCCCGGCCTGCTGGCCAGGCTCGCCGAGCTTCGCCGGGAAGAAGGAACCGCCGACCGGCCGTTCGAGGTGCACGTGATCTCGATGGACGCATTCAGCGCCGACGGGGTCCGCAGGCTAGCTGACCAGGGCGTCACGGACGTGATCGTCGGCTTCCGGTGGCCGTACATCGTCGAGCCTGACACCCAGCCGCTGGCGGACAAGATCGACGCGCTCAACGCGTTCGCCGAGAAGGTCATCGCGAAGGTCAAGGACTGAGCGGCGTGGCCGGGCACGCGAGCACGGGCCAGCCGACCGCGCGCGATCTCGCGCGGCGCTCTCAGGCGGCGGTCCATGCGAAGGACCGGCAGGCCTGGCTGAGCCTGTTCGCGGACGACGCCGTCGTGGCCGATCCGATCGGCCCGTCGCCGCTCGATCCCGATGGCGGCGGGCACCGCGGGATGGCCGCGATCGCCGCGTTCTATGACACGGTCATCGCGCCGAACGAGCAGATCAGCTTCGAGATCGAGCGGTCCTACCTGTGCGGTGACGAGGTCGCCGACGTTGGCGTCATCAGGACCACGCTGGCCGGCGGCAGCCACGTAGTCGTCGTCCGCGGTGTCTACACCTACCGGTCCGACGGAGCGGGCAAGCTTGCCGCGCTGCGCGCGTACTGGGAATTCGATGCCGCCGAGGTCAGGCCGACCGGGGCCGACGGCTAGCTCACGGCTAGCTCACGGCTAGCTCAGGATCTGCGCCATCCGCTGCGCCACCTCACGGCGTGCGTCGTCTCGGCCCGAGAAGGTGCAGTAAGCCAGGTGCGTCAGGCCAATGTGCAGCTCATAGCATCTGAGCCGCTCACTCATCAGGGGAACGTCCAGCCCGGTCCTCTCGTAGTGCCGCGTCACGGCCGCGCGGAACCCGACGGAGTCGAGCCCAAGATGCCAGGGCGCCCAGAACGTGAACCAGGCGACGTCGTACAGGAAGTCGCCGAATACCGAGCAACCCCAGTCGAAGACGGCCGTTAGCCGGTCGGTGTCCGCGCGGACGAGCACGTTCCTGTTGAGCAGGTCCCCGTGCACGACGTGCCTGATCTCAGGGCAGCTGGGCAGCAGCGCGCGCAGCTCCCGCTCTCCGGCGGCGAACAGGCCCTCCAGGCTGGCCGACTCGGCCAGCTTCGCTCTCCATCCGCTGACCCGGCCACCATCGACGTCCTGCAGCGTGGCGGTCAGCCAGGCTCCCCAGCCGGCTGGGGAGCCTGGCTCATCCGGCCACTCGGGGGACGCACCGGCCGGCACCGGGACGCGCCGCAGCGCGTCCAGCGCCTTCATGAGCGCGGGCATGAGCCGCCCAAACCGCGGCCGGTCCAGCGACTCGAGGAAGACGCCCGAGTATCGCTCCGAAATGGCGTACCAGCCGCCGCACGCCGCGCCGATTTCGATAACCGCGGGAACGGGAAGGTCGGGGCCGGCGAACATCGTCGCCGAGCGGTCCTTCTCGAAGTCCTGCCGGTACCCGCCGAACCGTGCGACCAGCGCCCGCCCGTCGAGCTCAAAGCAGTACGCACGCGACCAGTCGCCGCCGCCAAGCCGCCCGACGCCCGCCGCCCGCCCGGCGTAGCGATCGGCCAGGAAGGCCGCCGCCTGCTCGAGCTCAACGGGAGCGCCCACCATCATCTCCGATCCTTGCCGATCGGGCTGGCCAGCTCGTGACCAGTCCGAATCGTCACCGAATGCGAGTGGATACGATTCGATCCTGACACGGCGAGGGGCACGGCGATCCATGGGACACGGCACCACCGGCTCCGTCGAGCCCGGTCAACCAGATCATTTCCCGCTGCTCTTCACGCCGCTGCGGCTCGGGCCGGTGACGATACCCAACCGCATCGTTTCCTCCGGCCACGACACGGTGATGGCAGTCGACGGCAAGGTCTCCGACCAGATGGTCGCCTACCACGCGGCCCGGGCTGAGGGCGGCGCCGGCCTGATCGTGGTGCAGGTCGCCGCGATCCACTCCTCGGCCAGGTACAGCAGCCACATCCTGATGGCCGACGACGACACCTGCATCCCGGGACTTGCCAGGCTCGCCGACGCGGTCCGCTCCCGCGGCACGCCTATCTTCCAGCAACTGTTCCACGACGGCCGCGAGCTGATGGAGTCGGCGGACGGCACGCTGCCGGTCGCCTACGCGCCCTCCGCGGTTCCGAACGAGCGCTTCGCCGTGATGCCGCGGGAGATGCCTGAGGCCTTCGTCCGCGAGATGATCGGCTGCTACGAGGCGGCCGCAGACAGGGTTGCCAGAGCCGGGCTGGACGGCGTCGAGGTCGTCGCCTCGCACGGCTACCTGCCCGCTCAGTTCCTCAACCCGCGCACCAACCTGCGGCGCGACGAGTTCGGCGGCTCGGCCGCCAACAGGCTCAGGTTCCTGCGCGAGGCGGTCGCGGCCGCGAGGCGGGGCGCCGGGCCCGGGCTGGCCGTCGGGCTCAGGATCTCGGTCGGCGAGGAGTCAGGGTCGGCAGAGGGCCTGACCGCCGATGAGGCGCTCGCCGCGCTCGCCGCGCTCGACACCGACGGGGTACTGGACTACATATCCGTGGTGGCGGGTACGTCGGCAACCGCGGCGGGCTCGGATCACATCGTGCCGTCGATGACCTTCCCTGCCGGGTACACCGCCCCGCTGGCCGCGCGGGTCAAGCAGATCGTCTCCGTCCCGGTCATGGTCGCCGGGCGGATCAACCAGCCGGCCGACGCCGAGCGCATCCTGCACCGCGGCGACGCCGACGCGACGGTGCTGACCAGGGCCCTGATCTGCGACCCTGACCTGCCCGCCAAGGCCAAGGCCGGCGCCGCGGCGACCATCCGGGCCTGCATCGGGTGCAACCAGGCCTGCATCGGCCACTTCCAGGCGGGATACCCCATCTCGTGCATTCAGCGGCCGGAGACCGGCCGGGAACTCAGCTTCGGCGTCCGGCGGCGGGCCAGGCAGGTCAAGGACCTCGTCGTAGTTGGCGGCGGCCCGGCCGGCCTGAAGGCGGCCGCCGTAGCGGCCGAGCGGGGCCACCGAGTCGCCTTGCTGGAGGCCGGGCGCCGCCTTGGCGGCCAGATCCTGCTGGCACGCGAGATCCCCGGGCGAGCCGAGTTCGGCGGCGCGATCGGCAATCTCGCAGGCGAAGCCGAGCGAGCAGGCGTCCAGATCACGCTCGGCACCGCGGCCGACGCGGACCTGCTCCGCGGGCTTGGCCCGGACGCGGTCTTCCTGGCCACTGGGGCGCTGCCCAGGGTGCCCGACCTGGAGCTGACCGGCTCCCCCGCGGTGCTGACGGCATGGGACGTGCTGCGCGGCGCCGTCGTGCCGGCCGGCCGCGTGGTGGTAGCCGACTGGCGATGCGACTGGATCGGCCTCGGGGTCGCGACCCTGCTGGCCCAGCGCGGCCGCAGGGTGACGCTAGGAGTCACGGGGTACCACGCCGGGCAGCGGATCCAGCAGTACGTGCGCGACGCCATGATCGCCGACGCGCTGCGGCTGGGCGTCGAGATCCTCCCGCTAGTCCGTCCGTACGGGGCAGACGAGGAGACCATCTACCTCCAGCACGTACTCACCGGCGAGCCGGTCCTGATCGAGCCTGCCGCGGCGCTGGTCCTGTCGGCGGGGCACCTGCCGGTAACCGGCCTGGCCGCCGAGCTGGCCGGCTCCGGGCTCGACGTTCGCGAGATCGGCGACTGCCTGGCGCCGCGGACGGTCGAGGAGGCCGTGCTCGAGGGCCTGCTCGCGGGCAGCGACCTCTAGCTCCCTGACCCCGGCCTGCTACGAGTGCGGGCACACCGCGGCCATCTTGCTGACTGCCGTCTGGGACGTGGCCTTAAGTCCGGTCAGTGCTGTGATGATCGCCTGGAATTGTGCCGCCGACGGGCTGCTGGCGGACACGCCCTGCGCGGCCTTCTGGACCTGCTGCACCGAGTTAGACAGCAGGCCGAGCTGGGTCGACAGCGTGCCGGTGTTCTCCGTCTTCAGCGTGGTCAGCTGAGTCTTGATGTTGGTCAGGTCGGTCTTGATCTGGGCGGCCGAACTGGCATTCAGCGGCACGTGCGAGAGGCTGTCGAGCGAGGAGCGAATCGAGGCGACGTGCTTGCACGTGGCCGCGGAGGCCGTCGCCGTCGTCGCCGGGCTGCCGGAGTGGGTGGCCGGCGGGGCCGAGGTCGCGCTGCCCGAGCCGCTGGTACCGGAGCTGCAGGCCGCCAGCAGCATGGCGCCGGCGGCGGCCAGCGTTGCCGCCGCGAGCCGGACGGGACCGGCCCGTGTGACCTGGCGCTGCATGTTCATACCACACATGCTCCCCGGCAGCGGTGGCCAGGACGTCACCCCATTCGGGCGAGATCGCTGCGGCGAAACGGCGAATCACGGCATGATGTCCGGCAACCAGGTCGAGATCGGCTGAATAGATCGAGACCATCGAGACCTGGCGGGTGTCAGGAGTGTCAGATGTATCAGTATTGACACCCTCGCCGACCTGGGTGTACTAACAGCTAAATCACTGGCGCTTGCTGGTGACTTGAAGTGGTGGGGGGAATTTTGAGATGAATTCTGTCCAAGGCCCGATGACCGGGCGGGTACTCGGCCGCCGCAGGTTCCTGACGAGCGGGACCGCGATGCTCGGCGGCGCCGTGCTGCTTGACGCATGCGGCTCGTCCGGCCCGGCCGCGAGCCCCGCTCCCACGAAGCGGCCGCCGCTCAGCAAGGAGCCGGGCACGCTTTCCATCCTCGAGTGGGGCGGCTATGAGGCAGCAGGCACCAAGGCGCAGACCAATGGCCTGAAAGCCGGCCAGGATTACACCGCGAAGTTCGGCACCAGCGGGATCACCTATACCTACATCACCAACGACGACCAGGCGCTGGAGAAGGCTACCTCGGCGGGCCCGTTCGACCTGATGCACCCCTGCCACGAGAATCTGCCCGACTACGTGTCCCGCAATCTCGTGCAGCCGTTCGACACATCGCTGATTCCGAGTTTCTCCCAGCTGAACCCGTACCTGGTCAAGCAGGGCCAGATCAACGGCAAGCAGTACATGATCCCGTGGGACTGGGGCTACGGCAGCCTGACCTACCGCACCGACCACGTGTCCAGCGCCGACGCGTCCGGCTGGGAACTGGCCTGGAACAAGAAGTACTCGGGCAAGATCTCGCTGTGGAGCGGCGCATCGACCAACTTCGAGATCGCGGCTCTGAAGCTGGGCTTCCCGAAGATGGACAACCTCTCGACAAGTCAGCTCGACGCGGCCAAGGCGAGCCTGCTGCAGCAGAAGCCGTTGAACAAGCTGTACTGGGAGAGCGAATACAGCCAGATGCAGCCGGACGTCAAGTCGGGAACGGTCTGGATCGCCTACTCCTGGCAGGACACGCTGGTCTCGATGAAGGCCGCGGGCGTGCCCGTCGCCTTCATGAACCCCAGCCAGGGCCGGCTGTCCTGGCTCTGCGGGTTCATGCTCGGCGCGAACACCAAGAACTACTACCACGCGCACGACTACGTGGAGTCGTTCATCAACCACAACGCCTGCGCCAACATGACGAACCTGTACTACTACGGGACGTCGAATGCCTCGGTGAAGGCGTCCGAGATCAAGAACCAGGAACTGGTGACCGCGCTCAAGCTCGGCAATCCCAGCGCGATCGCCGCCTCCGACGTGCACCTGCAGACCTGGACCCCGAACCGGTCCGCACTCGAGCTCGCCTGGCAGGAAGTTGTCGCGGCCTGACCGGCGCCCAGCGGAAGCGGCCGGCGCGATGACTGCCCGGCACGGCCGGTTCCGTGCCGGATCCTTCCTTGCCGGGCGGCCGCGGCCCGGCAAGGGGGCGCTCGTGCTGCCGCCGCTGGTCTTCGTCGGAGCACTGCTCCTGCTGCCCGTGGCCTTCATCACGCTGTACAGCGTCGGGCTGCGTACCAACATCCCCGGCGTGCCGACCACGTTCTCGCTCTCGGGCTGGAAGGACTTCCTGACCGGCGGCGGTAGCGCGTTCCGCCACCGGTTCGTGTACTCGCTGGAGATCGCGCTCCTCGTCTCCGTGATCACGACGGTGGCGGCCTATCCGCTCGCCTACTTCCTGTCGTTCGTGGCCCGCAGGCGGCGGTACGCGCTGCTGCTCGTGCTGCTCGCGCCGTTCTTCACCAGCTACCTGCTCCGGGTCATCGCCTGGCAGATCATCCTCAACAACGACGGGGTCGTGAACTCGCTGCTGTGGACGCTGCATCTGCGGCCGCGCGGCAGCGCGATCTCGTGGCTGATCTACTCGAACTTCTCGGTCGCCCTGGTGCTTTTCTACACCTGGATACCGTTCGTGTCGCTGCCGATCTTCGTGGTGCTCGAGAACATGGATCACCGCCTGCAGGAAGCGGCCGCTGACCTCGGCGCAAGCCGGGCCGCGACGTTCTGGCGGGTGACGATGCCGCTCAGCCTGCCCGGCGTGATCGCCGGATTCGTATTCGTGCTCATCCCGACGACCGGGGAGTTCATCACGCCGCTGCTGGTGGGCGGGCCGAACAACCAGCTATTCGGCAACTCGATCCAGGCCTTCTTCGGCGATACGCCGGATTGGAACTACGGGTCGGTGCTCGCGATCGCGCTGATCGTCGTCGTGATCGTGCTGACCCTGGTTTTCGGCCGGTTCCTGCAGACCGACTTGCGCGCCGAGCCAAGGCCGGGCCAGTGAGGCTGACCGGCAGGCTCGGCAGCGCCGGCCTCGCGATCTACTTCTGGGCGTTCGTCGTCTTCCTGTTCGCGCCGCTGGTGGTTCTCCTGATCTTCTCGGTGAACAAGAGCCCCACGCCGACCCTGCCGCTGTCCGGCTTCACGACCAAGTGGTTCCACGAGGCTTTCGGCAACGGGACGCTGACGGGGGCCCTGGTGCGCAGCATCGGCATCGCGCTGATCGCGGCCCTGCTTGCCACGGGGCTGGGAATCATGGCCTCGCTGGGACTGCTGGTGCTGCGCGGACGTGCCGCGGCGCTGGCCCTGACCATGCTGCTGCTCCCGCTCGTGGTGCCCTATATCTGCCTGGCGGTCGGCCTGCTGATCCTCGTGCAGGAGGTGGGGGCGAAGCCCAGCCTGGTGGCCGTGGTGCTGGGGCACTGCGTGATCGTGCTGCCGTTCGCGATCTTGGTGATCATGCCGAGGCTGCGCTCACTCGATCCGGCCATGAACGAGGCCGCGCAGGATCTCGGCGCCTCGCCGCTGGCCGCGCTGCGGCTGATCACGCTGCCGCTGCTCGCCCCCGCGCTGGTCTCCAGCGCCATCATCTGCTTCGTCACGAGCTTCGACGAGTTCGCGATCGCCTCCTTCCTCGCGCCGTCTGGGCAGCCCACCTATCCGGTCTTCTTGTACGCCAGCGCGCGCACGCCGGCGCTGCTGCCGGAGGTCATCGCCATCGGCGCGCTGATCATCGCCGGATCGCTGCTGCTGGTCGGGCTGGCCGAGGGCGGCAGGCGGTGGGCCGAGCGCAAGATCGTCGGGGAGACCGGGGCGGCGAGCGCGGAGTTGTCCGCGCCGGACGGCGAGCAGCCCCCGGCAACATTTGCCATGATCAACGGTTAGGCGGGCGCGAAGGTGGCGAGCACGGCGGTGGGTCAGGCACCCGAAGATGGGCGGGGCGGCGCGGCGGCGCCGGGTACCGGGCAGCTCAGCCTCGTCGCGCTGACGAAGCGGTTCGGCACGTTCACCGCCGTGGACGCCATCGACCTGGAGATTCCGCCGGGCGGCTTCTTCTCCCTGCTGGGCCCGTCGGGCTGCGGCAAGACCACCACGCTGCGGATGATCGCCGGCTTCGAGGAGCCGACCTCTGGTCAGGTACTGCTCGATGGCCAGGACATCGCGCGGACGCCGCCCAGCAAGCGGCCGGTGAACACCGTGTTCCAGAGCTACGCGCTGTTCCCGCACCTGCGCGTGTTCGACAACGTGGCGTTCGGCCTGCGGCGCGCGGGGGTGGCCAAGAGCGAGGTGCGGCGCCGGGCCGGCGAGGCGCTCGAACTCGTCCAGCTCTCCGAGTACGCGAGCCGCAAGCCCGGGCAACTGTCCGGCGGCCAGCAGCAACGCGTCGCGCTGGCCAGGGCGCTCGTGCTCCAGCCCTCGGTGCTGCTGCTCGACGAGCCGCTCGGCGCCCTGGACGCGAAGCTGCGCCGGCAGCTCCAGATCGAGCTGAAACAGCTGCAGGCCCAGGTCGGGATCACCTTCGTCTATGTGACCCACGACCAGGAAGAGGCGCTGACGATGAGCGACCGGATCGCGGTCGTCAACCGCGGCAGGATCGAGCAGGCGGCCACGCCGCAGGATCTGTACGAGGAGCCCGCCAACGCGTTCGTCGCCGACTTCCTCGGCGTGTCCAACCTGATGGACGCCACCGTCGCGGGACCCTCGGGTTCCGGGGCGCTGGTCCGGCTGTCCGACAGCTTCTCGGTCGAGGTATCACGCGGCGATGTGGCGTTCCGCGGTGCCGCCAAGGTTGTCATCAGGCCGGAGCGGATCGGCGTTGAGCCCGCCGGCAGCCCCGGTCCTAACCGGGTACCCGGGCTGCTCACCAACGTGGTGTACCTGGGCAGCGGCCTGCAACTGGCGATCCAGCTGGCGAGCGGGCACTCGGTCACCGCCCTGGTGCCGAACAACGGCGAGGATACGGCCGCGGCGTGGTCGCCTGGCATGTCCGTGGCTTGTCACCTGCCGCCAGCCGGGCTGCGCATCCTAGCCGGGGACCAGCCCGCCGGGGAGCAGGGCGACGTTCAGCCCGCCGCGGGCTCCGGGTGATATCCGGCTGCCGCACCGGGCCGGCCGCGGGCACGGCCCGCGCCCGGCTGGGCAGCCTGGCAGCCGCCGCGGCCATCCTGATCGAGGCGTGCCTGGCGGGATGCGGCAGCGCGCCGGGGCCCGCTCAGGTGCCCGCCGACGTGCTGCCGGTCCGCGCGGTCAGCGGGCTGCCGGCCACGACCAGGCCGCTCTCGGCCGCCGATGTGCAGAAGGATTCCAGCCGGCCGGGCCTGACCGCCCGGCTGCACCTGTGGGGTTACCTCGGCGGCTGGCAGCGGACGTTCCAGGGCGAGTCGCGCCGGCTGACCCTGGTCGTCAGCAGATCACTGACGTTCCGCAGCCGGACGGGCGCCGAGGCGTTCGTCGGCTACCTGGACAGCCATCTCAACTTCTTCTACCCCTTCGCGTCCAGCCGGCGGCTCGCACTCGGCGGCCAGCCCGGCTGGCTGATCAAGCCCCCGATGTGCGCGTGCCACATGGCCCAGCCGTTCTACGTCGGGGTCACGGTCGCCGGTCCGCGGGTCAGATGGCTGGAGATCAACGGCCCTCGGGCGACCGGCCGGATGCTGGCCGCCCTGCTGTCAGACCTCGGCGCCGCACGATAGATGTCCGGTCCGGCTCCCGGCCGGCCACAGCCCGTTCAGGTGCCGGCTCTGCCCAGGACGACCGCGTGCGCGAGCACCGACAGGGCGGCTGGGCGCAGCGAGTCTGACCGGTCCCAGGTCGCAGCGTCACCGACGTCTTGCTGGCGGACGTGCCTGACCGTGACGCATCCGTTCTGCTCCAGCAGCGCAGACATCTGGGCCGGTGCCAGGAAACTCAGCCACGGCTCGCCGCGCTGAGCCGACACCGGGGCGACCAGGTCGGCGTAGGCAGCGCCGTCCTCGTCGCGCAGTTCTGCCGGGAGCAGGTAATCCGCGATGATCTCGGTCCCCGGAGCGAAGTCGGCTAGCTCGGCGATGGTGCGGCCGATGGCGGCCTCGGTCAGGTACATGGTCACGCCCAACCAGCCGACGAAGGCCGGCCGCGACGGATCGAATCCGCTCCCGGTGAGCGCCGCGGCGAGAGATTCGGCCTCGAAGTCACACGGCACGAAGACGACGTTGTCCGGTTCCGCGATCCGCGCACCGGACAGCCGGCCGCGCTTGACCTCCTGGCTGCCTGGGTGATCGATCTCGAAGACCCTGACCCGGCTGGACAGGGCAGAGCGGTAGGCGAACGAATCGAGCCCGGCGCCCAGGATCAGGTACTGGGTGGTGCCACGGCCGATCGCCGCCGCCAGGGCGTCCTCGGTGTAGCGGGCGCGGCAGGTGACCTGTCCCCGCGCTCCCGCCAGGACCACGTGGTCGCCGTGCGCACGGTGATACCCGGTCAGTTCGTCGGCCATCTCGCCGAGCAACGGGAGCGCGAGCGGATCGGCGTAGATCACCGGAGGCCGGTCGACCATGAGGTGCGCCGCCCGCGCGGCGGCCGCGGTAAACGCGGTCTGACTCGATGCCGTGATCATTTAACGACAATATCCGATTGATTTAGAGCTTAGCACAAATTGGTTATTCGTGAAAGACCAATTCAATTACAATTCAATTGCTCTTACGTTGTTCCCGAAAGGTATCCGGACGGTCCTGGCGGCTGGCCGCCGGACGACCCTGACGGCGCGGCGCGGCCCGGCGGGCTGCCTCGTTAGGCTGCCAAGCGCCAGGAGCGCGGAGGAGGAGCACATGCCGTCAGACTCGTACTCGGCCCTGTCGCACCTGGAGTGCTCCCGGTGCGACGCCCGGCACGAGGCCGCGCAGGTCCAGGGAACCTGCTCGTGCGGTTCGCCGCTACTCGCGCGATACGACATCGACCGGGTCGCAGCGCAGGTCAGCCCGGCCGAGATCGCCGCCAGGCCACCCGACCTGTGGCGATATCACGAGCTGCTCCCGGTCAGCGGCGCTGGGAGAGTTGTGAGCCTGGGCGAGGGCATGACGCCGCTGCTCGCCCTGCCCGAGATGGGCCGGGCGGTCGGCGTTCCGCGGCTGCTGATGAAGGACGAGGGGCTGATCCCGACCGGCACGTTCAAGGCGCGCGGTGCCGCGGTCGGCGTGTCCCGCGCGGCCGAACTCGGCGTGACCGGGGTGGCCATGCCGACCAATGGCAACGCCGGAGCCGCCTGGGCGGCCTACGCGGCCAGGGCCGGGCTGCGCAGCCTGATCGTGATGCCTGCCGGGGCGCCGGCGATCACCATGCTCGAGTGCACGGCGGCCGGTGCCGAGCTGTACCTGGTCGACGGGCTGATCGGCGACGCCGCCAAGCTGGTCGCCGCCGCCCTGCCCGGCCTGCCCGGCTTCCAGGACGTCGCCACGCTGCGGGAGCCGTACCGGCTGGAGGGCAAGAAGACGATGGGGCTGGAGATCGCCGAGCAGCTCGGCTGGCGGCTGCCCGACGTGATCGTCTATCCGACCGGAGGCGGCGTCGGGATCATCGGCATCTACAAGGCCCTGCTCGAGCTGCGGGAGCTCGGCTGGGCCGTCGGCGAGCTGCCCAGGCTGGTGAGCGTCCAGGCCAGCGGCTGCGCGCCGATCGTGGCAGCGTTCGCCCGCGGCGCGCGACAGAGCGAGCCGTGGTCCGACGCGGCGACGGTGGCGTTCGGCATCACCGTGCCGCATGCGCTCGGCGACTTCCTCGTGCTCGATGCGCTTTACGGGACGGGCGGCACGGCGGTGGCCGTTGACGACGAGGCGCTCCTGGCTGACCAGCGCGAGGTCGCCAGGCTGGAAGGGTGCCTCGTCTGTCCCGAGGGTGCCGCCTGCTTCAGCGCCGTCCGCCGGCTGCGCGAGTCTGGCTGGCTGTCGGGAAGCGAGCAGGTGGTCGTGCTGAACACTGGCACCGGCCTGAAGTACCCCGAGACCATCCGGGCCGACGTTCGGGTACTCGCGCCCGGCGACGCGCTGTGACCGAGAAGGCGGGTGACACCGTGGATGATCCGTACCACCTCGCGCGCTTCGTCGCCGCCCAGGAATCGGGGGGCACCTACCAGTGCGCGGTGGCCGAACTCCGCGCGGGCCGCAAGACCGGTCACTGGATGTGGTTCGTGTTCCCGCAGGTTGCCGGGCTGGGCCAGAGCCCCACCTCGCGGTTTTACTCGATCTCCACGCTGGACGAGGCCAGAGCCTACCTGGAGCACCCTGTGCTCGGCCCGCGCCTGCGCGAGTGCGCCGACATTCTCGCCGGGCTCGCCGGAACCAGCGCCGAGACGATCTTCGGTGGCATCGACGCGGTCAAGCTGCGCTCGTCGATGACGCTGTTCGACCGGGCGGGCGCCGGCGAGCCCCGGTTCAGCCAGGTGCTCGCCAGGTACTTCGGCGGCCAGGCCGATCCGGCCACCGACCGCCTGCTCTGACATCACCGCGACCCATTGCTGCCCATATGGCGGGGCGCCTGGGCCCCAACGACATCGGCGGAACTGAGCCCAAGGTCGCGATCACAGCATCAGGGTTCCATCGATGTCGCTAGGCCTCACAGTCCCGCGGCGTCGGGGCTGGCGAGCCAGGTCGCGGCGCGTGCGCGTGATGCCCGGCAGAGCCAGGCGTCCTGGACCACCTCGGTGAGTTCGCCGAGCGAGAGTTCGCCGATGTGAGCGCCACGCAGCAGCACCGACAGATGGCCCTCGAAATGCGGTGTGGAGAAGAACGGCGAGTCGGTGTCCTGAACCAGGGACAGCTTGTCCTCCTCCGACGGCACCCAGAACACGATCACGTCCTGATAGCGCTCGCCGGTTTCCGGATCAATGGCGTCCGGCCGGGGGTTGCGAAAGAAAATGAACGACTTGCTGCCGACCTGGTAGATCGGATTGCCGTGCGGCCCATAGATCACCGTGACGTGCGGCATGCTCGTCGCGATCTCATGCACGTCGTCCAGCCGGGCCTTGCGCGACTTCGCGGCCATCTCAGCAGGTTAGCCCGCCGGCCAGCGGACCGGGTCGGCGTCTGGCGAGGCCGACCATTGCTCGCGATGCGGCTAGGGCGTTCTCGTGCCGTCGATCTGGTCGAAGTCGCCGTAGCCGTTGCTGGTTCCGCCGCCGCCCGACCATTGCCACATCAGCGCGGTCGCGTCCGAGCGGTGCTGCCCGCCGAAGAAGCGTGCGCAGGTCGAGGTGGATCTCAGGCACCAGCCGGACGGAAGGCGGCCGAGGCTGCTGGTGTTCGCGGTATAGGTCCACTCGTACAGGCCAGGGATCTTCGACGCTTTCCCCGTTCCGAAGATGCGGACCCAGTCCCGCGGCGCGGAGTAGACGCCAGGTTGGTAGCGGGAGTGCGCGGTCAGGTAGCCGGCGAATCCGGTTACGACACCGCGGTCGACCTGAGGCGAGATGTGCCTAGAGGAGACCCGGCCGCTGCACGGCGAGGTGTAAACGGCGCGCCACCCGTTGTCGGGCGCCGGGGTGAACTGCGGCGCGGCACCGGGCAGTTCGACATCCATCCAGAGCACCGGGTAGGTCTCCGCACCGTGGATTCCGGCCAGCGCACGGATGGCCTGCTGCCGGCCCCAGCGCGTGGCCTGCGCTACCGTCCCGTCATAGTTCGGATCGACGCCCGGCCCGGCCATGAACCAGAATTCGGCCGTGCCGATGCCCTTGTGGTAGGTCGCGAAGTTGGCGGCGGCCTGCCTGGCGTTCGCGGCCGACCAGACGAGCCCGCCGCCGCAACCTTGCCAGTGCGCCCAGTTGCCCGCCATGCCGATGTATCCGCCGTAACTACCGCCGGTTACCGGCTCGCGGTACGGGCCGGCGCCGGTCACCGGCATCGGGAAACCGTCGGTCCCCGCCCAGAACCGGTCCGGCTTGCTGCCCGCAGCCGTCGCCGGGCTGCGCGCCCCCGTACCGGCCTGGCTCGGGCTTGCCTGGCGGGAGGCTGTGCCGGAGTCCGCCGCGGGCCCGGTCCCCGTACCGGCGGAGTGCCTGGCGCTATCCGGCCGCGCCGCACAAGCCGCCACCGCAGTTCCGGCCACGCCGGCCACCGCCAGCACCAGTGCCGCCGCGCCGAAGGCCCTGGCCAGCCCGGGTGCCGCGAGACGGGAGCGGCGCCGCCCGGGACCGGGCCAGGGCCCAGATCCGGCTCCGGATTCCGGCAATTTCGCTACCTCCCTGAACTCACCGTGAGCTTAGGTTAGATAACAGTCCGTTACGAATCTCGCCGGGGCCGGGGGCACTTATCGCCGCCGGTCCGCGCTCTGGTCCGCGCTCTGGTCCGCTCCCTGATCGGCGCCCTGCTCGGCGCCCTGCCAGCCGTAGGAGCGCAGCACGGCGGCGAGCACGCTGTCCCATGGCGTTGGCTCCAGGCCGAAGACCCGCTGGGCGGCCGACGAGTCCATCACGAAGTCCTCGCTGAACTGGTACCTGGTCTCCGCGAGTTCGCGCAGCAGCGGCGAGAACAGGCCCGCCGATCTGGTCACCGCCGCAGGTATCGCCCGCACCGGAACCGGCCCCACACCGGCCATCCGCGCGAGGTCGCCAACCGCCTCGCTCTGCGTTCGCGCCGGTCCCGACGGGGCATGCCAGGCGCGGCCCCAGGCACGCTGATCGCGGCCGGCGATCACGGCCATCCGCGCCACGTCGCCGGTGAAGGACCAGGTATGCAGCCGGTCGGTCCGACCGAGGACGGACACCGCCCGGCCACGGAGCAAGCGGGGCACGACCCGCTCCCCTAGCACGCTCTCGGCGCCCGGGCCCACGTAGTCGCTGGCGCGGACCTCGGTGACCCTGGCCCGGCCGGCCTGGTGAGCCGCCAGCGCGTCGCGCCACATCTGCGCGCGGACGGCACCCTTCTTGCCCGTCGACGCAAGCCTCGTGTCCTCGGTCATCGGATGGTCAGCGTCGTAGCCGGCGGTACCCTGCGAGCCGCTGGCCGGGCCGTACCCGTACAGGTTCGAGACAGTGACGAGCACCGCCCCGCTGCGCTCGGCGGCGCCGAGCAGCGACGCCGCGATCGGCGGCCACAGCTCAGGCCAGCGGTGGTACGGCGGGTTGACGCAGTTGTAGATGGCGGTGGCGCCCTCGGTCAGCCGCGCCATGGCGGCGGCGTCGCCAGCGTCGGTAGCCACGAGCTCAGCCGAGGATCCGGCCGGACCCGATCCCGACCTCGTGACGATCATGACCCGGCGGTCCTGCGCGGCCAAAGCCGACGCCACGCCGCTTCCGATTGGGCCTGCTCCGACGACGACATGCAGTTCGCGGGGGTCCGCGATGCGGCCGCTCAGATCGTTAGTCATCTCCAGCTCCCGTGTGTTCATCGCTCGCAATCGCGAGCAGTGCTCTCTACAGTCAGGAAACACCTCGTCCGACCTTCTTGTCAAGAGCACTGCTCTGCTTTGTTGCTCCTGCTCTTGTTTTATGTCAGGATGCGGGAATGCGCAGCAGCGACGAGGCAATCCAGCCGAGCGGCCCGTCCGCCGGCACCGATGGCGCCGGCGGTGAGCGGCGGGCGCCCTCGGTGCCGCGGACCGCGCGTGAGCGGGCGCGGGCCGAGATCACCAGGGAGATTCTCGGGGCGGGCCGGCGGCACCTGGCCACGGACGGCGCGGCCGGGCTGAGCCTGCGCGCGGTGGCCCGCGACCTCGGGATGGCGTCGTCGGCCGTCTACCGCTACGTCACGAGCCGCGACGACCTGCTGACCAGGCTGATCATCGATGCCTATGACTCGCTTGGCGCGGCGGCAGAGACGGCGGAAGCGGCCGTGGACCGCGGCGACCTGCTGCGCCGCTGGTCGGTGATCTGCCGCGCGGTCAGGGACTGGGCGCTGGCCAACCCGAACGAATACGCCCTGATCTACGGGTCGCCGGTGCCGGGATACGTGGCTCCCGCAGACACGATCGGGCCGGCCAGCCGGGTGTCGAACCTGCTGGTCCAGATCCTGGTGGACGCAGCCGCCCGCGGGCTAGCCGTGCCGGAACCAACCGGCGGCCCGCCTAGCCCGCCGGGCCGGGCTGCGCTCGCGCCGCTCCGCGCGGTGCTGCCCGCCGAGGTTCCCGATGGGGCGTTGCAGGCGGGCCTGATGCTGTGGGCCGGGATGCTCGGAACCGTCTCCCTCGAGCTGTTCGGCCAGTTCCAGAACGTCATCGGCGAGGAACCCGGTGACCGCGACGCCTTTTTCGGTGAGTGCGTGCGGCGGTGGGCCGCCCAGCTTGGCATCGGTTGAGCCGCTTACGGCGGAGCCGGCCGCGGGGCCATACACCAGGCCAGACGCCCGGGGCCAGACGCCCGGGGCCAGACGCCCGGGGCCAGACGCCCGGGGCCAGACGCCTGCCGCTCAGCCGCCGAGGAGATCTCGCGCGATCGCCGCGAGCAGCGCGAGCTTGGCGCGCTGGGCCTGCTCGGTGATCGAGTTGCCGGCGGACGAGGTCGCGAATCCGCACTGCGGGCTGACCGCCAGCCGCTCGGCCCCGACCAGGGCCGCTGCCTGCCTGACCCGCTCGGCAACCTCGGCCTCGGGCTCCACTCGCGAGGTTTTCGTCGTTACCAGGCCGAGCACGACCACCTTGTCGTCGGGCACCAGGCGGAGCGGATCGAACGTGCCTGAGCGCTCATCGTCGTATTCGAGGAGCAACCGGTCGGCGTGCACGCCGCCGAAGATCGGCGCCGCGATCGGCTCGTACCCGCCGGAGACCAGCCATCGGCTGAGCTGGTTGCCACGGCACAGGTGGAAGCCGAAGGTCGCCGGGCGCCCCGCGTCGATCACCGCGTTGTCGAGCTCGATGCCGTAGGAAAGCCACCGCTGCACGGGCCAGCCGCGCGCTTCATAGAACGCCCGCCATGTCGGCTCGATCAGCAGCGGGTAATGCGGGGCGTCCAGCTGGATGTAGTCGCATCCCAGCCGGACCAGCTCGGCGACCTCGTCGCGGAGGATCGCGACCACGTCGGCCAGGAACGCGTCCAGGGTCGGGTACGCGCCCGCTGACAACTCCGGTGACCAGAGGTTGGCGAACAGCGAGGGGCTTGGCAGGGTGACCTTGATCTGGCGCGAAGTGCTTGCCCGGAGGAAGGTGAACTCCTCCGCGGCCAGGTTGCGCCGCTTGCGGAGCGGCGCCGTCACGGCGAGTTCGCGCGGCCTGGCGATGGTCGCATCGCCGACCTCGTCGGAATGCCAGCTGCCCCAAAGCCAGGCATCGAGGCTGACGCCGGTGAAACCGTCACACGCCGCGGTGAGCTCGGCCTGGAACGACTCGCGGCGCATCTCCCCGTCGCCCACGACCGGCAGGTCAAGATCGTCCTGAAGGGCGATGGCCGCGCGCACCGCGCGATCCTCAGCGGCCTTGAGGCCGGCGGGCGCCAGCGACCCCCTGGCGTGCGCCTCGCGCGCCTCGAGCAGGTAGCCAGGGCGTAGCAGGCTCCCCACATGCTCGACCTTGGCGGTCACCGTCACGGTCACAGTCTCCCATCGCCGGCCGGACCGCCGGCGCGCAGTCGCTTGACACAGCACACACGGTTACTCCACACGATCTTCACATGGCTCTGGGCTAGCTGGCACCTAGGCGCCGGCGACGGCGCCTAGTACGTGCTGAGCCAGACCAGTCGATCTCGGGGGAGCGCTGTCATGAGCAAACCATCCACGGATGAGCTACGCGAGCAGGTCAGGGCGCCAGTCCTGGTCGCGGGCGACGCAGGGTACGACGAAGCCCGTGCCGTGCACAACGGCATGTTCGACAAGCATCCGCGGGCGGTGATCCTCGCCCAGCAGGTCGCCGACGTCATCGGCGGGGTGAACTTCGCCCGCGACGCTGGCCTGGAGCTCGCGGTGAAGGGCGGCGGGCACAGCGCGCCGGGCTTTGGCACTACGGAGGGCGGCGTGGTCATTGACCTCGCCCAGATGCGCGACGTCCATGTCGACCCTGCTGCCAGGACCGCGCGTGCGGGCGGAGGCGCGACCTGGGGCGACTTCAACTACGCCACCCACGCCTACGGCCTGGCCACCACGGGCGGCATCGTGTCCACCACCGGCATCGGGGGCCTCACGCTGGGCGGCGGGATCGGATACCTGACCAGGTCGCACGGCCTGTCGGTCGACAACCTGCGCTCGGCCGAGGTCGTTACGGCCGACGGCCAGGTAATGACCGCGAGTGCGGACGAGAACGCCGACATGTTCTGGGCGCTGCGTGGCGGCGGCGGCAACTTCGGCGTTGTCACCAACTTCGAGTTCGGGCTGCATCCGGTCGATGACATCTACGCCGGGATCTTCTTCTACGAGATCGAGCATGCGGCGGAGCTGCTGCGGTTCTTCCGCGAGTTCATCCCGACCGCCGACGAGTCCTACGGCGCCTTCCCGGCGTTCCAGATCGCGCCGCCGCTGCCGTTCGTCCCGCCGGAGCGCGTGGGCGATACCTTCTGCGCGGCGATCGTGCACTGGTCGGGCCCGCTCAGCGAGGGCGAGCGCGCGATGGCGCCGTTCCGCGCGATCGCACCGGTCGTCGCCGAGATGGCCGGGCCGATGCCGTATCCGGCGCTGAACTCCGCCTTTGACGCGCTGTTCCCGAAGGGCATCCGCAGCTACTGGAAGGGCAGCTTCGTCAGCGAGCTGACCGACGAGGCCATCGAGGAGCACGTGCGGCACGGAGCGCAGGTGCCCGAGGTCAGCGCCACCATGCACCTGTATCCGATCAACGGCGCCTGCCACAACGTCGGCGCGGACGACACCGCGTTCTCCTACCGGCACGCGACGTTCGCGCCCGTCATCGTGGCGGCCTGGCAGGACAAGGCGGTCGATGCGGAGCGGATCGGCTGGGTACGCGATTACCACGCGGCGATCGCGCCCTACTCCGAGCCCGGCGGCTACGTCAACTTCATGGCCGACGACGACGGCGCCCGGGTCAGGGACAACTACCAGGGTCATTACGACCGGCTCGCCGACATCAAGCGGAGCTACGATCCGGGCAACCTCTTCCATCTCAACCAGAACATCCAGCCGGCAGGCTGATCGATCAGTTCGCAACCGACGCGAGCAGCTCGGCGCGGGCCGCGTCGACCGCGGCGAGGATCGCGCCGCGGAGCACCGGCTTGCCGCTGACCGAGGTCGGGACCACCTCGGGCTTGGCCGGGCTAATCCGGCCGACCTCGGCCGCGACGCGGCCCGCCAGGGCGGTGCCCCCGGCCAAGCCGACCTCGCCGCCCAGGACCACCAGGCCAGGGTCGAGGACGACGGAGATGGCGGCCACGCCCAGCGCGACCCGCCCGGCTAGCTCGGCCAGGAACGCGGCTCCGGCCGGCCGATCTCCCGCCGCGGCGTCACCCGCTTCGGCTCGCACGGCGGCGGCGACCGCGCCGGCCGCCGTCGGCGCCGAGAACCCGTAGCTCGCCGCCAGCGGAAGCACCGCCTGCGCCCCGACCAGCGACTGGAAGGCACCGGTCGCGGGGTGCGTGATGTCCTGCGGCAGCGGGACGCCCGGCACGGGCAGGTAGCCGATCTCGCCCGCCGCCCCGCCCACGCCGCGGTGCAGCCGGCCGCCGAGCATCGTCGCCAGGCCGAGGCCGACCCCGATCCAGACCAGGACGAAGTCGCCGGTGCCGGCGCCAGCGCCGACCGCGCGCTCGGCCATCGCCGCCAGGTTCACGTCGTTCTCGATGGTCACCGGGCGCCCGAGATCCGCGCGCAGGGCGTCGTGCACCCCCTCGTGCCACGCGGGCAGGTTGACCGCGAGGCGGAGGTCGCCCGTTCTCGGGTCTAGCACGCCCG
Source organism: uncultured Actinomycetota bacterium (assembly GCA_963720595.1). Classification (GTDB taxonomy): domain Bacteria; phylum Actinomycetota; class Actinomycetes; order Streptosporangiales; family Streptosporangiaceae; genus Chersky-822. The sequence goes on from CAVRFY010000005.1 coordinate 1,157,474, forward strand.
GCGTGCCGATCACGAATGCCCGCAGTGCCTCCGGTGAGATCCCGGCTGCGGCGCAGGCCCGCGCAATCGCGCCGCGAACCAGCTCGACGGGATTGCCCTCGCCATTCGGGTCCACCGAGATCTCGGTAACGACCCGCCCGGTGACGTCGGCGACGCCGGCACTGACCTCATCGCGCTCGACATGCAGGCCGGCCACGTACGCGGCGGAGGGCACGACGCCGTAGATGGCCGCGTTGGGGCCCCTGCCGCCAGCCTGCTCGCCCGCGACCTGCACCAGGCCGCGGTCTTCCAGTCGCGCGAGCAGCTGCGATGCCGTCACCTTCGACAGGCCGGTACGCTCGCCTAGCTGCGCCCGCGTCATCGGGCCGCCGGTGAGCAGCAGCTCAAGCGCGGACCGGTCGTTCAGCTCCCGCAGCAGCCGCGGTGTTCCCGGCCGTCGGTCCATTCCGCCCCCTCCGTGCCGCGCCAGTCGCGGGTCCGGCACGCTCGACGGCCGGGATTTCCGGCCGTCACGACGGGTCCCGCGGCCTGCGGAGCCCGCGCGGTTGTTCTTCGTTATCTCAATCTTGCAACAGACTCTATCTTATAGGAAAGTTTCCTGTTAGTTTCTGCGCAGACTAACCAAGCGGTTCCCCGCCGCGGCCGCGACACCGAAGGACGCGCGGCTGACCCTGGCCAAAGTGCACATCGGTCAGCCACACAGCCTAGAGGCGAACAGCGCAACGGGGTCTGCTGGAGGCGTCCGCCCGGAGGACGTCCTTCCTCGAGAAAGCCGGGAAGGGAGATCGAGCAGTGAACCTCACCAGATCGGCAGTAGCGGTCGGCGCTGCCGTCGTGCTCGCCGGAGCCGCAGCGGCCTGCAGCTCAGGAACCAGTCCATCGACCACGTCGGCGGCACCGGCCAAGCTGGTCGTGTGGCGGATGGGCGGGTCCGTGCCGTCACAGGTCACCTGGATGAACGGCGTCGTCAGCCAGTTCCACGCGCAGTTCCCGCAGTACGCGCACACCAAGGTAGTCGTGAACTGGATCCCGTGGGGCAACCGCGTCACGGACTGGACAAACGCCCTGACCAGCGGAAAGGGCGGCCCCGACATCACCGAGCTCGGCAACACCGACACCCCGGGAATCGCCTCGCAGGGCGCCCTCGCGAACATCACGGCCGACGTTAAGTCGTGGTCCGCCGGCGCCAACCTGATCCCCGGCAACCTCGCCAACGACACGATCGGTTCGGCCAGCTTCGCGGTTCCGTGGTTCGGCGGCGTCCGCGGCATCTGGTACCGCAAGGACCAGTTCGCCAAGGCCGGCATCACCTCGGCCCCGGCCACCTGGGCTCAGCTAATCGCCGACGCGAAGCTGCTGATGAAGAAGTACCCGGGCACCTACGGGCTCGGCGCGCCGAGCAACTTCACCAACGGCATCGTCAGCTTCATCTGGGGCGCGGGCGGCCAGGTGGCGGTCCAGCAGAACGGGCAGTGGAAGGCGGAGCTGAACAGCCCGCAGTCCGAGGCAGGCATCAAGTTCTACGCTGACCTGTACCGCGCCGAGCACGTCTCGCCGTCCAAGTACATCGGCCAGACCGAACTCGGGGCTCCCGGCGCGACCTCAGGCGGGGCCAACGAGGACTTCGCCAAGGGCACCCTGGACATGTACATCGACGGTCCGTGGGCCAAGGCAGGGCTGACCGCGGTGAGCACCAAGTACGCGTCGCAGTGGGCATCGTTCCCGATCCCGAGCCAGAACGGGCCCAACCCGGCGCCCGCCTTCGCCGGCGGATCTGACCTCGGCGTCTGGGCCAAGAGTCCGAACCAGAAGGCCGCCTGGGCCCTGCTGTCGGTCATGGACAGCCCGACCAACGCCACCACCTTCGCCAACGCGCAGGGGTTCTTCCCCGAATTCACCTCCGCGCTCTCCGGCGGCGGCTACGCGAACGACCCGGTGCTCGCCGGATTCGCGAAGGCGGCCGCGTACACCCAGATCTCGCCACTGAACTCCAAGAACTGGGCAACGGCCGACGCGACCGATGCGATCATCCCGACAATGATGAAGGCACTGATGAAGGGCGCGCCGTTCGCGGCCACGGTGAGCAAGGCGAACACCGAGCTGCAGAACGTGCTCAACACCGGCCAGCAGTAGCGGCCGGTACACCCAGGCCGTCGCGGCCGGCGGTCGCCTCCTCCCGAGGACCGCCGGCCGCGCGGCACACTACGGACCCAAGCCGGGGTGAACCCAGCACCGCGGAGAGGAGGGCAGGCGAGATGGCCGAGTTCGTCTGGCGGCGCGGGCTCGCCGAGCATCGCCGTGCGCCCGTTGCCGCGTTCGTCAGGCGGCACCGGCTCGCCCCCTACCTGATGCTCGCCCCGGCGCTGGCCGGCATCGCCCTGGTACTGCTCTGGCCGCTGGCTCAGGTGGCGTTGTACGCGTTCCAGAACTACGGCCTGCCGCAGATCACCGGCGCGGAACCGACCCAGTGGGTCGGGCTGGGTAACTTCACGACCACGTTTGCCGACTCGGAGTTCTGGTTGTCGCTGCGGATCACGGTGCTGTTCGCGATCGTGGTCGTGCCGCTCACCCTCGTCTCCGGCACGCTGGTCGGACTGCTGCTGAACCAGCTCGGCAAGAAGATGGCGGCCTTCGTCGGAACGGCCGCACTGCTGGCCTGGGCCACTCCCCCGGTCTCGGCGAGCGTGTTGTTCTACTGGCTGTTCAACCCCGACGGCGGGCTCGTCGACTGGACGCTCAGCAAGCTGCCGAACTGGCTGGTCGGCAGCACAGACTGGGCGGGATTCAACTGGACGACGAGCGGGCCGCTGCCGGCTTACACGGTGCTGACCGTCCTGGTCATCTGGCAGTCGTTCCCGTTCATCGCGGTCACCGTGCTGGCCGGGCTCAAGACCGTCCCGGCCGAGCTTTACGAGGCCGCCAGGGTGGACGGCGCGACCGCGTCGCGCGTCTTCTGGAAGATCACCTACCCGCTGCTCAAGCCGATCTTCCTGGTCCTGCTGCTGCTCTCGGTGATCTGGGACTTCAACGTCTTCACCCAGACCTACATCCTGACCGGCTTCCCGGGGAACCGGGACGAGTTCAACCTGTCGCTGTACATCTACGACAAGGCGTTCGCCGGCTTCCCGCCCGATTACAGCCTCGGCGGCGCGCTCGCGCTGATCTTCACGCTGATTCTGCTCGTCGTCACGGTCGGCTACGTGCGCGCCTCTGTCCGCCAGGGAGCGCTGACGTGAGCGGCCGCGCCATCCAGGTGGGCAGCGCGGGAAGTGCGGGCCGTGCGGGAAGCGCGGGGCGTGCGGGAAGCGCGGGGCGTGCGGGAAGCGCGGGGCGTGCGGTCGCCGTGCGGAGGATCAAGACCGCGAGCCTTAACGGGACCGGGGTGCTAGTCGCCCTCGTCACGCTGTTCCCAATCGCGTGGATGGTCTCCACGGCGTTCAAGCCGTCGCAGGAGATCTTCTCGCTGACCCCGCACCTGACCCCGGTGCACCCGACGCTCGGCAACTTCTCCGAGGTCATCTCCGGCCGCGTGTCCGGGATCGGCTCGGTGTGGCTGTTCTTCCGCAACAGCATCGCCGTGACCCTGGCGACGGTCCTGCTGGCGTCCGTGGTCTCGCTGCTCGCCTCGGTCGCGGTCGCCCGGTTCAGGTTCAGGTTCCGGGCCGCGATCCTGATCATGCTGCTGATCGTGCAGATGATCCCCGGCCAGGCACTGATCATCGCACTGTTCCTCGATTTCAACCGGCTCGGCCTGCTGGAGAACCTGGCTGGCCTGATCGCCGTGTACGCGGCCCAGGCGCTGCCCGTGTCGATCTGGATGCTGCGCAACTTCGTGGCGACGGTGCCGAAGGAACTCGAGGAGGCGGCCGCGATCGACGGCGCGAGCGCGCCGGTGATCTTCTGGCGGATCCTGTTCCCGCTCGTGATGCCCGGCCTGGTCGCGACCAGCATTTTCGCGTTCATCACGGCGTACAACGAGTTCATCGTCGCACTGACCTTCCTCGGGCAGGCGCACTCGGCCTACACGCTGCCGATCTACGTGACCTACTTCTTCGGCCGCGGCGGCGCGCAGTGGGGGCCGATCATGGCCGCCTCGACCATGTACACGATCCCCGTCATGATCTTCTTCCTGATCGTGCGGCGCCGGCTGGTCGGCGGCCTGGTCGCCGGGGCGGTGAAGGGGTGACGTCGTACGCCGCAGCCGACCCGTCGCTTGGCCGGCTAGCCGATGCGCTGCTGATCCCGCCGTTCCCGGGCAGGCGCGCACCGGCCTGGGTGCTGGACGCGCTGGCCGGCGGCCTAGCCGGCGTGACCGTGTTCGGCCCGAACATCGCGGGCTCGGGCCAGCTGGCCCAGCTGATCGCCGGGCTGCGTGCCGCGGCCGACGAACCCCTCATCGCGATGGACGAGGAGGGCGGCGATGTCACCAGGATCGCCCACCTGACCGGCAGCCCGTACCCGGGCAACGCTGCCCTTGGCGCCGTCGACGACCCGGCGCTGACCAGGTCCGTCTACCGCGCGCTCGGCTCCGATCTCGCGGCGCTCGGCATCAATCTGAACCTCGCGCCGTCGGTCGACGTCAACACCGCGGCCGACAACCCCGTCATCGGCACCCGCTCGTTCGGCGCGGACACCGCGCTGGTGGCGCGGCACGCGGCCGCGGCGGTGACCGGGCTGCAGGAAGCCGGTGTCGCCGCGTGCGCCAAGCACTTCCCCGGCCACGGCAGCACCAGCACCGACAGCCATCACGCCGTCGCGACGGTGACCGGCACGGTCGACCTGATCGCCGACCGGGACCTGCCGCCCTTCGTGGCGGCGATCCACGCCGGACTACGTGCGGTGATGCCCGGTCACCTGCGGGTTCCCGGCCTGACCGGCGACCTGCCCGCGTCGCTGTCCGCCGCCGCGCAGGCCGGCCTGCTGCGCGGCGAACTCGGCTTCGACGGCGTGATCGTCTCCGACGCGCTCGAGATGCGGGCGGTCAGCGAGCCATACGGCATCGCGGAGGCCGCCGTCATGGCGGTAGCCGCCGGCACCGACCTGCTGTGCTTCGGGCGGGATCAGGACGAGCTGACATACCTCCGGGTCAGGGAGGCGCTGATGGCCGCGGTGCGGTCCGGGCGACTTGCGGGTTCCAGGTTCGAGGAGTCGGCGGCACGTGTGGCTGACCTGCGCGCCTGGGTCGCGGCCGCGCGCAGCCTAACCGGCCAGGACTCCGGGACAGAATTCGGAAGGGACTCCGGCCCAGAAGCCGGCGCGGGCGGCCCGGGCATCGAGGGCGTCGGCTTGGTCGCGGCTCGGCGAGCACTGCGGCTGGAAGGCAACCCAGGGTCGACGGCCGACCCGGTCCTGGTCGAGATCGTGCCGCCGTCCAACATCGCCGTCGGCACGGTGCCGTGGGGGCTCGGCCGGTGGGTGCGCCCGGACAGCATCCAGCGGATCACGACGAGCGCCGGGGCCGGCCAAGCCGTACCCGATCTCGGAGCAGTCATAGCGGCCGCCGCCGGCCGGCCGCTGCTGATCGTGGTGCGCGACGCGCACCGGTACCCAGCCGCCAGGTCCGTCGTCAGCGCGCTGGTCGCCGCCAGGCCGGACGCCGTGGTCGTCGAGATGGGACTGCCGGTCTGGCGGCCCCACGCACGGGCATATCTCGCTACATTTGGTGCAACACACGCGAGCAGCCTGGCGGCCGCAGAACTGCTCCGCCTGACACAAGAGGTGAGCGCCCATGGGCCAGATCGTCCTTGACCACGTCACCAAGGTCTACCCGGGCGGCGTGAAGGGGATCGACGACCTGAGCCTGGATATCGCCGACGGCGAATTCATGGTCCTGGTCGGCCCGTCCGGCTGCGGCAAGTCGACGGCCCTTCGTTCTATCGCCGGCCTTGAGGACGTCACGTCGGGCACGATCTCGATCGGCGCCCAGGTCGTCAACGACCTGCCGCCCAAGGACCGCGATATCGCGATGGTGTTCCAGAACTACGCGCTGTACCCGCACATGACCGTGGAGCAGAACCTGGCCTTCGGCCTCCAGCAGCGCAAGACGCCTAAGGACCAGATCAAGCAGCGGGTTGGTGAGGTGGCCGGGCTGCTCGGCCTCGATGACTACCTCAAGCGCAAGCCGGCCGCCCTGTCCGGCGGCCAGCGCCAGCGGGTCGCGATGGGACGCGCGATCGTCCGCGAGCCCAAGGCGTTCCTGATGGACGAGCCGCTGTCGAACCTGGACGCCAAGCTGAGGGTGTCGATGCGAGCCTCGCTGTCTCAGCTGCATGAGCGGCTCGGCGTCACCACGGTCTACGTGACCCATGACCAGGTCGAGGCGATGACGCTCGGGCAACGGGTCTGCGTGATGCGGGACGGCAAGCTTCAGCAGGCCGACAGCCCGCAGGCACTGTTCAACGCGCCGGTCAACCTGTTCGTCGCGGGGTTCATGGGGTCTCCTGCGATGAACTTCGCCGACGCCCGCCTGGTCCGCGACGATGGCCTCGCGGTCGTGTTCGCCGGCTTCCGGCTGCCTGTGCCCGAGGCGTTGCTGACGTCGCGTCCCGCGCTGGCCGAGTACGTCGACCGCGAGCTCATCCTCGGCATCAGGCCGTCGGACTTCGAGGATGCCGAACTCGCCGACGTGACCTGGCCGCGGATCGCGGCGCGGGCGGACGTGACCGAGGCGCTCGGGAGCGAACTGCACGTGCTGTTCAGGATCGACGCCCCGCCGGTCCGGCACGCGGCACTCGGCGACGCCGCGGTAGGCGACGACGAGGAGGGCGCGCTGCCGCTCGCCGCCGGCCGGTCGCTGTGGACCGCCAGGGTCGCCGCGCGCAGCCGGATCGCTCCCGGCCAGCCGGTCGAGCTCGCGCTCGACACGTCCAACCTGCAGTTCTTCGACGCCGACTCGGGGCTGGCGATCGGCCACCCGCAAGCCCTCGCCGCCTGATCCGCCTGCCTGGCCCAACTCCGCTCCCGCCCGAAGGCGAACCACCGGCTAGCGCGGGAGACCGGCCTGCGCGGGAGACCGGCCTGCGCGGGCGACCGGCCTGCGCGGGCGACCGGCCTGCGCGGGCGACCGGCCTGCGCGGGCGACCGGCCCGCGCGGGAGACCGGCCCTGCGGCCACCCTCAGACGAGCGGGAGTTACCAGCGGGTGCGGTGGACCACCTCACCGAACGGGCGCCGATCGGGGTGCCGGATCGGCGCCAGCGGCCGATCGGCCGGATAACCCAGCGAGATCAGCAGGTCGCAGGCCCGGTCCGTGGGGTAGCCGAGCAGGTCTCGGGCGAGGTCCTGATCGCCGACGGCCGAGTGGCAGCTTCCGATGCCCAGGCCGGCCGCCGCCAGCATGATCGACATCGCGGCCTGGCCGAGGTCGAATTGAACCCGGCCACGTGCTGACTGATCCGCGGCCGTAATCAGGGCGATGGCCGCCGCGGCGCCGGCGATGTGCGAGCCACCGAACCAGACCTCAGCGAGCCGCCCGAGCTGATCACTGTCGGTGACTGCGACGAAGTCCCACGGCTGGCTGTTCTGCGACGATGGCGACCTGCGCGCGGCCTCGAGGATCTGATCCAAGTCCGCTGCCGGGATCGGGCGGCCGACATACTGCCGGACATTCCGGCGGGACCGGATCGCGTCCCAGGCGCTCACCACGCCGGGCGCCGCTCCCGGCTCCTGGCCGCCGATCCCGTCGTGCAGCGCCATCTCCCTGATCTCCTCATCTGACCAGCCTGACCAGCCTGGCTAACCTGACCAGCCTGGCTAACCTGACCAGCCTGGCCGACCTGACCGCGCGCCGCAGACCTGCAGCGGCCGGATGTTTAATATATATCGTACCCTTTACCCGAATACAGAGACGAGTGCGCGATCGATGAATGGACCATTCATCACTGTTTTGCCGGATGAAAGGTCCATTCATCCGGCAACGGTCCGGGCCACGCCGAATCCCTTATGGCCAGACGTACCCGCGGGCCGCTGCGGCAGCGGGTCTGGCGGGTCTGACGTTACCGGCGCCCTCGGCTGTGCGACTAGTGATTTCTGCAATCGCTTGCAGTGATAGCTCCCGGCCGCCGGAAGGCGGCACTGCCGCCGCCCGGCGAATTGTTTTCCCGGATCACGTGCCCCGGGCACGCCACCTTCGCCTAGTGCGGCCGCGAAATGTTACGTAGAGTAATCATTGCAGCGGCGGGTACGTTCTCGCCGCACCGGGCAAAGCGAAGGCGGCAGCGGAGGCAGATGCGGACACCGATGACCTCGACCGGCGCGCGAGATTTCGAGCCGGCCGGTCGATGGGTCAGTGCGTTAGCGGACTGGGCACGATGAACGGGAACATTCCCGGCGATCAGCCGACTGCCGACGCGGGCGAGGTCAGCCAGGAGATGCTGGCGGCTGCTGCCGACGGAGTCGTCGTGGTCGATGAAAGCGGTCTTGTCAGGTTCGGCAACCCGGCGGCTGGGATGCTGCTGGGCGTGCCCGCCGCTGAGCTGCCCGGAACGCCGCTCGGCTATGAGATCATGCCGGGTCAGGCGGCCGAGATCGAGCTGACCGCGCCCGACGGGTCCGAGCGGATACTCGATGTCCGCGCCGCGGCCACCCTGGTGGCGGGCGAGCGCCTCCTGGTCGCCGTGCTGCGCGACGTCACCCACCGCAGGATGTGCGAGCGCGCGCTGCAGTCGGCGCTGGAGCGGCAGACCTCGGCATTGTCCGTCGCCGCTCACGAACTGAACAGTCCGCTGGCGGCGATCGGAGTGCTGGCCAGGCTGTTGGCCGACGATCAGATCACGATGGCCCCGCCGGAGCGCGACAAGGTCGCCGCGCGGATCGCCGAGTTGGCTGGCCGGCTGCAACTGCTGATGCGCCGGCTGCTCACCAGTGCCAAGCTCAAGGCCGGCGGCTCGCGAGCCGAACCAGAGCAGCTCAGGGTACTTGAGGTGATTATCGACCAGCTCGCCGTCATCGACCCCGAGCCAGGGTCCATCACCGTGAGCTGCAGCCCGGGTCTCGCGGTCGTCGCCGATCGCTCCGAATTCGGCATGATGCTCGCCAACTACCTCGACAACGCCCTGACCCATGCCAAGCCGCCGGTCGAGGTCAGCGCGCACGAGGCAGAGGGATGGGCGGAGATCCAGGTGTCCGATCACGGGCCGGGCGTGCCCGATGCGTTCGTGCCCCAGTTGTTCGAACGCTTCACCCGGGCACCGGACTCAGGCGGCACACCCGGAGTGGGCCTCGGGCTGTGGATCGTCAGAACTCTGGCGCAGGCCAACCACGGCGACGCGGGCTATGAGCCGGGCGAGCGGGACGGATCCCGTTTCTACCTGCGCCTTCCATCAGCGTCCCGCGCGGCATGACGGCGGTCCTGGTGGTCGAGGATCAGCAGGTGCTTGCCTCCGCGCTGGAAATCGCGATCGGCGCCCAGCCCGACCTGAACTGCGTGGGGACGGCCGGCTCAGTGGACGACGCGCTCCTGCTGATGGCGGCGGCCAGGCCCGACGTGGTGCTGATGGACATCGAGCTGCCTGGCGCCGACGGCATCGCCGGTACTCGCATGATCAAGACCACTTACCCTGCCGCCAGGGTGCTGATCCTCACTGCAGGTGCCACTCCCGGTCGCCTGGCCGAGGCCGCGGCCGCGGGAGCGGGCGGCTTCCTCGGCAAGGACAGCGTCCTGTCGGACATCCTGGCCGCCATCAGGAACCCGGCGACGGGAAACATGGTGATCAAGGGCGCGGTGCTCGGCGAGTTGCTCAGGGAGCGGTCGGCCCCCGGCGAGGGCCAGTCGCCCGGAGCACGCCAGCCGCCCGGAGCGCGCTGGGCGCCTGGAGCGCGCTCGGCGCCCGGCGAGGGCCAGCCGCCCGGAGCACGCTGGTCGCCTGGAGCGGACCGGGCGAGCGGCCCAGACGGGGCGAGGCTTACCGCGCGGGAGGAGGAGGTGCTCGCGCTGATGGGCGATGGTCTGGATCCGGGCGCGATCGCTGAGCGCCTGGTGGTGAGCGTGTTCACCGCCCGTGGCCACGTGAAGAACGTGATGGCCAAGCTCGGGGCGCACACCCAGCTAGAGGCGGTCGTGGTGGCGACCAGGGCCGGACTGCTGCAGCGTGGACCGCATCGCAGATAGTGCGCCGATTCCGATATTTCCGCCAATAAGCGAGCCGCTTGCGGCCCAGATGGGTGCCGAAGACAGACCATCTGAGGGGTCGTGGTTGTCGTCCATCCGCCGGTATCGTCGCAGTGTGCGACCGGATCCTCGCACGCGGCAGTTCTCATGCGCGACGCGGCATTCAAGGTTGGGGGACCTTGGCGCCGGGCCGACGTCAAAGCTGCCGCCCCAGGCGGGCCAGGGATGCTGCCGCCGCGCGGCCGCGCTGCTTTCCGCAGCGTGCAGGCTGACAGCGCCGCAGCCAACCTGGCGGTACGGGGGTACGTCAGGACCCTGGCCCGCTGGATCCGCAAACCTGGAACGCGCGGGTCGGCTAGAACTGCCGAGATCAGGTCATTCGCGCTAGCCCGCTCGATCCTCGCCCGCTGGCCACCCGTCACCGTCGCTCACCTCACTGGGCTGCGCATTCACAGCCGCGCATTTCCCGGACTTCATGATCACGGTGGCTTACCTGCGCCATGCGACGACAACCAACCGTGATCATGAAGTCCGGCACTCGCGGAACGGGGCCGGGCGGCCGGGGGTGTCGATAGCTTTCCGGAAAGTCAGTAACTCACGCTTTGGGAGCGCCGTTCATGTCGCTCAGGGTCGATCAGACGAGGCGGCCAGCGCCGCAGCTGTCGGCCGAGTAGCGGGAGCGATATGTCGGATGGCTTCGGCTGGTCGCCGTCGGGAGATCCGGACGTGCCGGAGGTCCGAGCTCACTGATCGGCGCTGAGGACCTTGCGCGGGTGACTGCCGTCGACGTATCCAACGAACGGCGGATAGATGTTGTAGCCCAGCAGTTCCTGCAGTCGCTCGGGCAACTGCCTGACCGTGTCGCGGGGCACAGCCAGGCAATGGTTCTCCTGCGGCCGCAGCCAGGCCGCGGCGTACTCGAGGATCACGCCGAGCCTCGGCCGGGTCGTCCGGTTCGCGCCGCCGCCATGCCAGAGGCCGCCCAGGTAGAACATCGCGGATCCGGGCGACATCACGGCCGTGCTCACCGGGTCGTCGCCGACCGGCGTGCGGCCAGGCTCCCAGCCGTGGCTGCCTGCGATGAACCTGGTGGCTCCGTTTTCCGCGGTGAACTCGTCCAGCGGCCACATGGTGTTGACCACTACCGGCGGGTGCGGTTGCGGAAGCGGGTAGATCATGTCATCGGTATGCAGGATCTGGGCCTTCTCCCCCGGCCCGATCCTGATCCCCACCGGCGCGCTGAGCTGGTAGTGCCCGAGCACGCGGTCAAGCACGTCAAGCAGCAGCGGGTGGGTCGCAGCCTGGTCGAAGGTCCTGGTCTTGGCGAACAGCGCGTAGATCCGCTGCGTCGAGTACCCCTCGAACGAGTTCCGGCCGGTGCGGGTCGCCTCGAGCACCCGGCCCAGGTCCGCGCGCGCGGCCTCGATGTCCTCGCCTGACATCATGCCGGTCACGACCACGTAGCCGTCGTCCGTCAGACGGCGCGCGACGTCCTCGCCGGCCGACGTCGTCGCGGCGATCGCGCTCATCACCGCACGGCCGGCCAGCGCCACCGGCCGGCGCCCGCCCTGGTCACGCCCGGCCTGGTGCCGGCGGACCTGATTGCGCCCGCGGACCGCCAGGAAAGCACCGACCAGCGCGAGAAGCCGGAAAACGCCGAGGCCACGCTGAACAGCGAGCCCACCGACAGCGCCGAGCCGAACGAGGCAGCCGACCAGATAGAAAGCACAGAACCCGCGGACCCGATCGACAGGATCGACCCACTGGACCCGATCGACAGCATCGACCCGCTCGACGCGATCGAGAGGATCGACCCGGACGAGGCCGCCGACAGCGCTGATCCGTTCTCAGGTGGCATGCCGGCATTCTCGCAGCGTTGCCGTGGCCGCACCAGGCCGGGCCGGTCACATCATCAGCCGCGTGCCGAGGAAGAGCGCGAAGAGGGAGCCGACCATCCACATCCTCGCAAATACCACCGGCATTATGTCTGTTTGCGCCTTCAGGTTCTCCGCGTCCCCGGCCCCGTCCCAATGCATCGCCACGACCTTGACGCCAGACAGCAGCAACAGCCACGCGATGCCGTAAGCCGCCATCGTCTCGCGGGCCACCGTCCCGTATCGCGCGAAGACGTAGACCACGTAGCCGGCGACAACGACGACGAAGATCCCGAATACATTCCTTACCTGGGCAATCAGCAGTACCAGAAGGGCCAGCGTCAGCCACAGCACCGCGACGCTATGCCCGATCGAGATCAACTTGGCCGCGGCCAGTCCGAATAGGCTCGGACCGAGGTAGCCGATCAAACCCGAGGCGACGCTGGGAACTCGTTCCTTCGGCGCCGTCAAACCGTTGGCATCTTTCGCCCACAGCCACACTCCTGCGATCGTGAATCCAAGCAAGGAGCGAGTGACGGCGTGAGAGCCCTCATGGGCCATTGTGTTGAAATAGCGTATGAATGACCATGTGACGGGAAAGGCGACCACGATCAGGCACGCCAGGCCGATCCCGAGCGCCGTGCCTGCTGGCAGTCGCGGCTGAATTTGCCCGATCCGCTGCACCATTTCTTGCAGTGGCGGGGGAGACATTGCAAGATCTTTACCGCTCATGTCATAGCACTCCCGGATCCATGCATGCTGACGGCTGCCATGGCTCTTGCCGGGATTGTGACATATGAGTAACAACGCTGTGAATAGCGAGCTGATGGAATTCAGGCGCTGGAGTGACTAATTAGGTGAAGTTGCCAATTTAGTGCGGAGATTTCTTAGAGTGAGTTGGTTACGTCACCGCTTAGCGCGCACTGACCTGGTCGGCGCTGCGCGTGTTGATCACCCGGTCAGGATCGATGCCCATGGCCTCGGCCCGGACGCAGCCGCTGCCGATCCAATCCAGCTGACCAGGCGCGTGCGCGTCGGTGTCGATGGAGAACTGGCAGCCCATGTCCGCCGCGATCCGCAGCAGCCTGTCTGGCGGGTCCTGGCGTTCAGGCCGGCAGTTGATCTCGACGGCGACGCCGTTTTCGAAACAGGCACCGAAGACGCGCTCAGGGTCGAACTCCGACTCCGGCCTGCCACGGCCGACCATGAGTCGGCCCGTGCAGTGCCCGAGCACGTCCACGTGCGGGTTGGATACAGCGGTGATCATGCGCTGGGTCATCTCGCGAGCGGGCATCCGCAGCTTGGAGTGAACGCTGGCGACCACGACATCCAAGGCGGCGAGCATATCCGCACGCTGATCGAGCGTCCCGTCCTCCAGGATGTCTACCTCGATCCCGGTCAGGATGCGGAAGTGCGCGAACTCAGCGTTCAGCTCCCCGATCAGCTCAAGCTGCTGTCGCAGGCGCTCGGCGGACAGCCCGTTCGCAACGGTCAGCCTTGGCGAGTGGTCGGTCATGGCCATCCACTCGTGACCGAGATCACGAGCGGCCGCGGCCATCTCGGCGGGCGGACTGCCCCCGTCAGACCAGGTTGAGTGTGCGTGGCAGTCACCGCGCAGCGCGGCACGCATGGCGCTGGCTGGTACGGGCTCAGCGCCGCCGAGCAGCTTGGTGAGGTATTCCGGCTCCTGGCCGGCTGCCGCTTGGGTAATGACCTCGGCGGTCGCCGGGCCAATTCCGGCCAGAGTCTGCAGCGCGCCATGCCGCACCAGACGGTCAAGCTCATCAGCGGGCAGGCCGCTGACAGTCTCGGCAGCACCCCGGAAGGCGCGGACCCGGTAGGTCGGCGCGCTCGCGCGCTCCAACTGGAACGCGATCTGCCGAAGCGCCCAGACGGGGTCCATATGTTCTCTTATACACGTGCGGCCGGCGAATCGAACAGGAAGGGCGAACCGCAACGCTGGCAGGGCGCCCGGCACGTGGCCGAACGGCGCGGCCGGGCGATACGGAGGGGATCGGCGGTGGCCGCGCTCATTGGTGCTCCCGAGCTGGCCGCGAGCGGCGACGGCCGCCACGAGCTGTTCGTCTTCGACATCACCAGGTGGCTCTGGCAGACGGCCCGGAGCTACGGCTGGACGGCCTGGGCCTCACACGGCCACCCCTGACCTGACGTCGGTTGCTGTCGCCTAGTCCCAGCGCTGCGCGTTCTCGTCGCTGAACGCGCCTGGGTCGTCAGGGATAACGCAGAACAGCAGTCCTGCCGGGTCGCTCATCACCCACCATTCCTGCGACTTGAACGCCTTCGTGGCGCCGAGCGCCTCCAGCCTGGCCACCTCCGCCGTCATGTCGTCGGTGTGGATGTCGACATGAATCCTGGGCTCGCCGCCGCCGAGCCGCTGGACGAGCAGGCCGATTTCCTGGCCGTGCAGGTCGGCTCCGTGATACTCGGGGTGCTGCTCGAGCTGAGTCAGTTCCTGGCCCATCGCTCCTTGCCAGAAGCCGAGTTCCCGGTCATGGAGATCATCGGGCACGTCGATAACGATCTTGCTCAACCGGCTGTAATGGGTCACGATGCACCACTGTACTCACGACATCATCAGAACTCAGGGACCACAGCAGGCATCAGCGTGCTCGCTGGCGCTCCGGCGTCGGCGCGGTCCATGATGGCCCTATGCCGCGCATACGTGAAGCTGGATGCTGCCCCTGACGGACGGCGGGCCGGCCAGGGAGCACGGCCTGAGCCCCGGCCCGCTGGCCCTGGTCGGCAGCGGCGAATACCTGCCCGTCATGGCCGACGTCGAGGGCCTGCTGATCGCCGGGCGACCGCCGAGGTACGTCCAGCTTCCGACCGCAGCGGCGCCGGAGGGCGAGCGGAGCCTGCGGCGCTGGCTTGATCTCGGCGCGGCGCAGGCCGAACGGCTCGGTGTGGAGCAGGTTCCCGTCGTGGTGCATGACCGTGCCGAGGCGGACTCACCCGACCTGGCCGCGCTGATCGGCGGCGCCGGGCTGATTTACCTGTCCGGCGGCAGCCCCTCGTACCTGGCGCAGACCCTGCGTGGCACCGCCGTGTGGGAGGCCATTCTCGCCGGATGGCGGTCGGGAGCGGCGCTGGCCGGCTGTTCGGCCGGGGCCATGGCGCTGACTGGGTGGGTGCCCGCGATGCGCGCGCTGCACCGGGAGCCCGACCCTGGCCTGGGGCTGCTGCCAGCCCTGCGGGTGCTGCCGCATTTCGACAAGATGCTCGGCTGGGTGCCCGACCTGCTGACCAGGGCGCTGCTGCATCCCCCGCCCGGAACCACCGTGCTGGGGATCGACGAGGACACGGCGATCGTCGACCTGACCGGCGCCGGCCGCACCTGGCAGGTGCACGGCCGGCAGCAGGCGTGGACGATCGCCGACGGACCGCGGCGCGGCCATCCGGCCGGCACGACGCTGCAGACGCCCTGACCAGCGGCCGGTACCGGCCAGGCGGAGCGGGTACCTTCGGCGGGTGGAGATACGAGAGTTCGCCGAGGCTGACTGGCCGCGAGTCTGGGCGATCATCCGCGATGTGGTCCGGGCGCAGGAGACATTTCCCTACGACCCGGCGATGACCGCGGACCAGGCCAGGGACATCTGGCTCGACGGGCCGTCCGGGCTGACCGTCGTCGCAGCTGAGGCAGGCCGGATTCTGGGAACCGCGAAAATGGGCCCGAACCGGCCGGGGCCCGGATCGCATATTTCGACGGCGAGCTTCATGGTCGACCCCAGCGCCAGGGGCAAGGGCGTGGGAACGGCGCTCTGCCGGTTCGCGCTGGATTGGGCTGCGCAGCGCGGGTATGCGGGCATGCAGTTCAACGCAGTGGTGGAGACCAATCGCACGGCAGTCGAGCTCTACCTTCGGCTCGGCTTCGACGTCATCGGGACAGTCCCAGGCGCGTTCGAGCATCCGGCGTTCGGCCGCGTCGGCCTGCACATCATGTACCGAGCATTCTGAGTCCGTCCGCGCGGCCGTGCAGCTGCCCCGACGACTTCCCCGGGTCCGCGGCGAGCGATACCCGGATCAGGGCCTCGGCCTCCGACCAGGTCCGCGCATGGAACCCGTAGCTGGGAACGGGGTCGTGCTGCGGGCCGAAGAAATACTGATACCGGACAACGCCGCAGATGGCCGCGTGGACCTCGGGATGATCGTCCACGAAGTGGGTGAGGCCCAGATCCTCGCAGTGGATGCGCTTCTCCGGGCGCGTCAGGCAGAACTTGACGTTCGCGGCGGGCAGGCCGGTCCGGCGGTAGAAGTCATGACCGGCGAGCCAGCGCAGCGTCCTGGCCTGCACCCGCGGCCCGCACTTGGAGACAAGCCAGACCCGGGCCCCGAACAGGGCGACCAGCCGCGTGATCACCTCGACCGAGCCAGCCATCTCCGGGGTCGCGAGCAGCGCCGCCTCATCGCCCTGGAAGAAGGCAGTGTCCCCGCCGCCCGGGTGCGACGGCCCGTCGATGATCACCTTGCCGATATCGATGCCCAGCCTGGGCTCACGCTCGGCATCGTGCGGCCGCGCCCCGTCCGCGGGAACGTGCCCCGGTCCAGCCATGCTCATGACTCAAGGGTGCCTGATCGGCAGCGCTCACGCGACCGCGCTGACGGGCGGGCACCCCAAAGGCCTCGGCCTCCCGCGCGATATCGACTTGGCCTGCGGCCACCCGCGCGGCGATGATGGTTCACATGAAGGTCGAGGAGATCAACATCGGGCCGAGTCACGCCATCGCACCCGTCGAGTCGGTTGCCGTCCTGGCGGGCAAGGGGCTCAAGGGCGACCGGCAGTTCTTCGATCATGGCGCCGAACCTGGCGACGCGCTGACCCTGATCGAGGCGGAAGCGCTCGAGGACGTGGGCCTGACTGGCGCTCAGTCGCGCCGCCAGGTGGTCGTCCGCGGCGTGCGGCTCAACGACCTGGTCGGCAAGCGCTTCCGGGTTGGCGACGTCGAGTGCCTCGGGGTCAGGCTCTGCGAGCCGTGCCTGCACCTGCAGCAGATGACCCGCCCTGGCATCATCAAGGATCTGGTCCACCGGGGCGGCCTGAATGCGGACATCCTGACCGACGGCGAGATCAGCGTCGGTGACCAGGTGTCCGCCGGCTGAGATCGCGCTCGGCCCGGCCGCCGCCCGCGAGCCACTCAGGCCGACGCCGACGCCGGCGTCGGCGTGCGGTCAGGCGATCACGACCTGAACGCCGGCCTCAGTCAGCCGGGCGACCTGGCCCGACTCGATGCCCGCGTCGGTCACCAGCACGTCAACCTCGGACGCCGAGCAGATCCTGGCGAAGGCCCGCCGCCCGGCCTTCGACGAGTCGGCCGCGACGACCACCCTGGCGGCCCGCAGCGTCATCAGCCGGTTGATGCTGGCCTCGCCCTCGTGGTGCGCGGTCGCGCCTGCCGCGGCGTCGATCCCGTCCACCCCCAGGATCGCCACATCGAGCGCAACCTGATCGAGCACTCCCGTCGCCAGCGGCCCGGTCAGCTCGTAGGACTGCGGCCTTGCCACTCCCCCGGTCACCACGATCTTGATGTTCTCCCTGACGGCAAGCTCGGCCGCGATGTTGAGCGCGTTGGTTACCACGGTCAGCGCGGGCGCGACCGGGTCACCCGAAGCCAGGTCGGCGCGGACCGCGAGGGCCCTCGCTACCTCGGTTGTGGTCGTGCCGCCGTTCAGCCCGGCGACCTGGCCGGGCCGCACCATCGCGGCGGCAACGGCGGCGATCCGGTGCTTCTCGGTCGGATGCCGCTCGGTCTTGTACCGCAACGGCAGGTCGTAGGTCACGCCGCGGGTAACCGCCCCGCCGCGGATCCTGGTCAGCATCTGCTGCTCGGCCAGGTCGTCGAAATCGCGCCGCACGGTCGCGGCGGAGACACCGAGTGCGCCGGCCGCCTGCTGCACGCTGACCTGACCGTCGGCGGCGAGCAGTTCGAGCAGGTCATTCAGCCGCCGGTACCTGCTCATCCGCGGGCTTCCCTGAGGTCGCGCGCCGCCGTCTCGCCTGGCTGGCAGTCGAGCACGCCGAGCAGGCGGGCCACCTCGGCGGCGATCGCGTCCCGGCCCGCCGCCGTGTACTTGCGCGGGTCGACCAGTCGCTCCTCCGCGGCAAGCCGCTCGCGCACCGCCGCCGTGAACACCTTGTTCAGCTGGGTCGCGATGTTGATCTTCGTCATCCCGGCCACGATCGCCTTGGCCAGCGAGGCATCGGGAACGCCGGACGACCCGTGCAGCACGAGCGGCACCGCGGCCGGAACCCGTGCCCTGATCTGCCCGATCAGGTCGAGGTCGAGCACGGCATCCCGGGTGAGCATCGCGTGCGAGCTGCCGACGGCCACAGCGAGCGCGTCGACGCCGGTCGCCTCGGCGTACGCGGCCGCGTCGTCCGGCCTGGTGCGCGCGCCCGGGTCATGGACGCCGTTCTTCCCGCCGACCTCGCCAAGCTCGGCCTCGATCCAGATGCCGAGCCGATGGCATCGCGCGGCCAGATCGGCCGTCTGCGCCAAGTTATCCGCGTAATCCAGGGCGGACGCGTCGAACATCACCGACCGGACGCCTAGCCCGGCCGCCGCGGTGACGAGGTCGGCGCTCGTCGCGTGATCCAGGTGGACGGCGACCGGCACGGAGGCCGCCCGCGCGATGGCCAGCGCGGCGAGCGTCACCGGCTCGAGCGCGCCGTGGTACCTGACGCAGTTCTCGCTGATCTGGAGCACGACCGGCTGCCCGGCCGACTCGGCGCCCGAGACGATGGCCTCGGCGTGCTCGATTCCGATCAGGTTGAAGGCGCCGACGCCACGGCCCGCCGCCATGGCCGCCGCGATGATCTCCCCGGTCCCCGCCTCGGGCATCAGCCACCCTCCTGTCCGGCGCCGATGACCTGGACCGTCGTGACCAGGCGCTCGTATTCGGCGAGCGCGAATTCGCCCGCGACCGCGGTGCGCGGCCGCCGCGGTGCCGAGCGCGACGGCGTGCCGCAGCGTGGCCGGCCAGTCCAGGCCGGAGACCAGGGCGTCGGCCAGTCCGGCCACGACCGCGTCGCCGGCCCCGGTCGGGTTCCCGGCCACCGGCGCGGGCGGCCGCGCGTGCCAGGTACCGGCCGGCCCGACGGCGAGCAGCCCGGCGGGCCCGAGCGAGACCACGACGGTGCTGCCGGGTGCCGCCAGCCCCCGCGCGGCCTCCTCGATCCCCGGCAGGTCGGGTATCTCCGCCACGTCCGCCTCGCCGCCCGTGCGCAGGCGGTGTCCTGCGACCGCCTCCAATTCGGACAGGTTGGGCTTCACCAGCGCGGGTCCGGCCGCCGCCCCGCAGGCCAGGGCCGCACCGCTGGCGTCGAGTATGGCCGGGACACCCGCCACGGCGGCTGCGGCGATCAGCCCGGCGTACGCGTCCGCGGGAACGCCGTGCGGCAGACTGCCGGACAGCACGACCGCCGCGCTGGACGCCAGTGCCTTGTCATATACAACGAGAAACTCCTGGTACTCATGCTCGGAAATGGCCGGCCCCGGCTCGTTGAACAGCGCCGCGTGGCCGGTCACGCTGTCCGCGACCACGAATGTTCGCCTGGTCTCCCCAGCGACCGGCGTCAGCTCGGTCATGATCCCCGTGCCGGCCAGGCCGTCGAGCACCGCGCGCCCGGTCAGGCCGCCTGCCAGCCCGGTCAGGGTCACTGGCCGGCCGAGCGCGCGCAGCGTCCTGGCCACGTTCAGTCCCTTGCCGCCGGCCCTGGCGTGCACCGCGAACGGGCGGTTCACTCCGGCCCAGTCCGCCCCCGCCACGTGGTGCGTGATGTCCAGCGCCGGGTTGAGCGCGACGACCAGGATCATCGAGCCTGATCGGCAGGGCCGGACGGGCCCGCGCCGTCCAGGATCACCGACCTGGTCAGGTTGCGCGGCCGGTCAGGATCAAGTCCGGCTGCCGTGGCGACCGCGACCGCCACCCTGTGCGCGCGGACCAGTTCGGCGAGCGGGTGCTCGGCGGCCTGCCACATCAGCCCGCCAGCCGCCTCGACCTCGCGCGGCGAGGCCGTCCGGCGCCTGCCCGAGCATCCAGACGACGCTGCCAGGACCGGTAACCGCGATCGGGCCGTGCCTGAACTCCATCGCCGGGTAGGCCTCGCTCCACATGCCGGCGGACTCGCGCAGCTTGAGCGCAGCCTCGCTGGCCAGGCCGCAGGTCCAGCCCGCGCCGAGGAAGGTGTACTGCCGTCCGCCGGTCAGCGCGGCAGGCAGCGGCTCGGCGAGCACGCGCTCGGCCGCGCTGCGCCACCGGCTCGATGTCGGTCGCCCAGGTGCGCGAGCAGCAGCGCGAGTTCGGTGGTGGCGAACCTGGTCTGCACGACGGATTCCTCGTCGGCGAAGTCCAGCGCGATGAGGGCGTCGGCCGCCGCGGCGATCGGCGTGCCCGCGTCAGCGGTGATCGCGAGGGTCGGCTGCCTGCCGCCCGATCTCGCCGAGCAGCCGCAGGATCTCGGTCGTCGTTCCCGACCTGGAGAGCGCGATCAGCCGGTCGTACCGGCGGCCGGCCGGCATCTCCGAGGCCGCGAACGCGTCGGTCTCGCCCTGGCCGGCCGCTTCCCTGGCGACCGCGTAGGACTGCGCGATGAACCACGAGGTTCCGCAGCCGACGATCGCGACCCGCTCGCCAGCGGCGGGCAGCAGGCCCGCGACCTCGGGCAGCAGCGCTACCGCGCGCCGCCAGCAGTCCGGCTGAGACGCGATCTCCGATCTCGGTGCCCGCCATTGGCTCCCCCATCGTCAGGTTCCGGTCAGCCCGGTCGCGGCAACGGACCGGACGAAGTAGCGCTGGGCCAGCAGGAAGACGAGCAGCATCGGGGCCAGGCTCATCACGTTCCCGGCCATCAGCAGCGGCCACTCGGTAGCGTGCGCACCCTGGAATGTCGCCAGGCCGAGCGGCAACGTCGACGCGGCCGTCGAGTTGATCGCGATCAGCGGCCAGAGGAAGTTGTTCCAGGAGTCGAGGAAGGTCAGGGCGGCCAGCGTGGCCAGCGCCGGCGCCGATAGCGGCAGCACGATGCGCCACAGCACGGTCAGCCTGGTGGCGCCGTCCACCCGCGCTGCCTCCTCGTACTCGATCGGGAGCGTGCGGAAGAACTGGCGCAGGAAGAAGACGCCAAACGCCGTCGCGGCGTTCGGCACGATCAGCGCGCCGATGTGGCCGATGCCGACGTCGGCAAGCAGGTGCACGCCGATCCACTTGGTGATGATGAATTGCGGGATCATCGTCACCTGGAACGGCACCATCAGCGTCGTCATGATCAGCACAAACAGCAGGCCGCGGCCGAGGAACCGGAACCTGGCGAACGCATAGCCGGCCGCGGAGCAGAGCACCAGGTTGCTCAGAACGGTGGTCAGCGCCACGACGGCACTGTTCCAGAAGAACCGGCCGAACGGCGCGGCGCTCAGCGCGGCCGGGTAGTTGCCGAACTGCAGGACGTGCGGCGCGAGGTCGGGCGGGAATCGCAGCGCCTCGGACGGGGTCTCCAGCGAGGTCACGATCATCCAGAAGAACGGAAAGATCAAGAGGATCGTCGCAGGCACCAGCACCAGGTGCCACGGGCTGAAAGGCAGCGACCAGCTTTGCCTTCGCGGCCCGGCGACCCCCGGCACGGACGGCGGAGCCGGGGCCGAGTCCTTGACCAGGTCGACGGCGCTCACGAGCGCTGCTCCGGCGCGATGATCACTGGCGCGCCTCCGGGCAGGACGCTCACCTGGGTCGCGCTCATGACCGGTAGAAGGTGAAACGGCGGCCGACCCGGAACTGGATCGCCGTCACCACCAGGATCACGATGAACAGCAGGTAGGCGATGGCCGAGGCGTATCCGGCGTTGAAGTTCACGAACGCCTGCTGGTACAGGTAATAGACCAGCACCGTGGTAGCGCCGAGCGGGCCGCCCTGGGTGGACAGGTACACCTCGTCGAAGAGTTGCAGCGCGTTGATGGTCATCCAGACGGCCAAGAACAGCGAAGCCGGGGACAGCAGCGGCAGCGTGACCCGGCGAAAGCTGGCCCAGCGGCTGGCCCCGTCGATCGCCGCCGCCTCGGTCAGTTCCTTGGGAACGCCCTGCAGCGCGGCGAGGTAGATCACCACCGCGAAGCCGGTCCAGCCCCAGATCGTCATCACCACGATCACGCCGAGCGCCTCGTTCGGATCGTTCAGGAACTGCTGCTGGGGGAGCCCGACCTGGCTGAAGGCGTAGTTGACGATGCCGTAGGACGGGTCGAACAGCCAGATGAAGACGAGCGCCTCGCTGATCGTGGAGATCGCCATGGTCGCGTAGGCGGCCGTGCGGTACAGCCACATGAACCGCAGCTGCCGGTTCATCGCGACCGCCAGGAACAGTCCGACGATCATCGTCCCCGGCACGAACAGCGCGGTGTAGATGATCGTGTGCTCGGTCGCCGACATGACCGCGGGATCGTGTGCCAGCTGCCGGTAGTTGTGCAGGCCGACGAACGGCGTATTCGGCGACAGCAGGTTGTTCCGCTGGAACGACATGATCAGCGACCAGACGATCGGCACGGCGCCGAACAGCAGGATGATCAGGGCGGCGGGCGTGACGAAGGCCCAGCCCGCCGCCGACTCCGATCCGGCCGACCCGGCGCCGCGCCGGCCACGCGCCTGGCCCGCGGCGCGCCGCCGGCGGCCACCGTGCTCGCCGCCATCTCAGCCGCCGGAGCCGGCCAGGATCGCGTTCACCTTCGCGGCGGCCGCGGCGAGCGCGGCCTTCGGCTCGGACTTGCCGAGCAGCACGGACACGATCATCTGGCCGAGGGCCTGGGAGATCTGCGGGTAGCTCGCGAGCTGCGGCCTGGACTGCTTGACATTGCCGAGGTTGGTGACGAACGTGTTGACGTCGGGCAGCGCCGCGTTCATCTGGCCCGCGAAGCCTGGCGAGTTGGAGACGGACGCGCGGATCGGCAGGTCGCCGGTCGCCAGCGACCAGGCCTTCGCCTGCGACGTGGCGGTAAGCCACAGCAGGAACTTCTGGGCCGCGCTCACCTGCGCCGCGCCGTTGTTGAACATCACCCAGTTGTCCGGGCCAGCGATGGTCTGATGCCCGCCGCCGGTGCCCGGGTACTGCGGCATCACCTGCACGCCGTACTGCACGTTCGGGAACCCGGACAGGTCCCACGGCCCAGTGACCACCATGCCGAGCTTGCCGGAGTTGAACAGGTTGGCGTAGGCGGAGTCCGCCGGGTCCAGGTACATGGAGTGGTCGGTGACCGCCATCGTGCGCAGCGTGTTCAGTGAGGCCAGCCCGGCGGCCGAGTCGAACGCCGCCTTGGTGTTCGACGAGTTCAGGATCTGGCCGCCCGCCTCCCAGAGCAGTGCCTCCCAGTGCCAGACCGTGTCCTCCGAGCCCGGCGTCACGTACGCGGTGCCGTACTGCTTGATCGCAGGGTTGGTCAGGGCCTTGGCGTCGGCCTGGAACTGCGACCAGGTCCAGTTGGCCGACGGCGGCTTGAGGCCGGCCTTAGCGAATAGCGTCTTGTTGTAGACGACCGCGAGGTTGTCGACCAGCGCGGGGATGCCGATGACCTTCCCGTTGACGGTCGCGACGTTCCGCTCGCCGACCCAGAAGTCATTCCAGTGCACCGAGGGCTTCGCGACGACGCCGGTGAGGTTGACCACCTGCGGGATCTTGGCGATGTTCGGCGCCCACGAGCCGTACAGGTAGGCGATGTCGGGCAGGGTCCCCCCGCGCACCGCGGTCAGCACCTTCTGCAGCGTGTTGTCGTTGTTCACGTATAGGTAGTTGACCTTGACGCCCGGGTTGGCCTTTTCGTAGACCGAGACCAGGTGGGTGAACTCCTTCTGCTCGGCGCCGGTCCAGCCCTCCCAGATGGAGATGGACTTGCCCGAGCCCGACCCGCCGCTGCCGGCGCCGCAGGCGGCGAGTCCGAGCGTGACCAGCGCGCATGCCATCAGCGCGGGAAGGGTCCGCACGAGCCGGGAGGTGCGCAGGGTCCGCTGGCGAGGAGATTCCATCGGTGTCCTTCGTTCACGCTGTTTGGGGGGACGAACCCAGGTGGAACGGAAAGGCTATGTTTGAGGCATATCCTCGGCGTCCCGGATGTCTCGTGTCAACCACGTTCCGATCACGGTTACGCAGATGTGCCGCTGGTCATGAACGAGCATCGTGGCGCATCCTGATCGCTCTTGCACGAATCTGGCAGCAATGGAACACTTTCGAGCTGTGATCAAGGTTGCGTTCATCGGCGCAGGCAGCATCGAGTTCACCCGCAGCGTCGTCACCGACCTGTGCGGCTTTACCGAGCTGGGCGGCGAACTGCAGCTCGCCCTGCACGACATCAGCCCCGACCGGCTGTCCTTCGCCGAGCGGCTGGTGCGGCAGATCGTCGCGCAGACCGGATCCGCGGCCAAGGTCAGCGCGTCCGCGGACCGTGCCGACGCGTTGACCGGCGCTGCTTACGTGATCAACGAGATCCAGGTCGGCGGCTACCGTTCTACCCGGCTGGATTTCGACATCCCGGCCAGGTACGGGCTGCGGCAGACGATCGCGGATACGCTCGGCGTCGGCGGGATCTTCCGCGGGCTGCGGACCATCCCCGTCGCCGTCTCGCTGGCCGAGGACATGCTGCGCTGCTGCCCGGACGCCTACCTGCTGAACTACACCAACCCGATGGCGATGGTGCCCTGGGGCGTCTACGAGGGGACCGGCTTCACCAGGGTTTTCGGACTGTGCCACTCCGTACGAGACACGCACGCGTTCCTGGCCGACCTGGTCGGCGTGGACGAGGCGGAGATCAGCTTCGTCACCGCGGGCTTCAACCATCAGGCGTTCGTGCTGCGCTTCGAGCACAACGGCACGTCGCTTTACCCGAGGCTGGCCGAGGTCATCGACGCCGACCCGGAGCTCCAGCGCCGGGTGAGGGTCGAGATCTTCCGCCGGTTCGGCTACTTCCCCACCGAGTCGAGCGAGCACTCGGCCGAATACGTGCCCTGGTTCATGCGGCACGACTCCCAGGTCGAGCAGTTCCGGATCTTCGTAGGCGACTACCTGGCCCGCTCGGAGGAGAACCTGCGCGAGCTGGAGGAGTGGAGCGCGCAGCTCGAGGCGGGTCAGGCGCTTGAGCTTGAGCCGACCCGCGAGCTGGCCTCTCAGTTCATCTACTCCGACCAGACCGGTGCCGAGCAGGAGATCTACGTCAACGTGCGCAACGGTGGCCTGATCGAGAACCTGCCAGCCAACGCTTGCGTCGAGGTGCCGTGCCACCTGGGCAGCGGCGGCCCACGCCCGCAGCCGGTGGGCGCGCTGCCCGTGCAGCTGGCGGCGCTGAACAGGACCTTCCTCAACGTGGTCGAGCTGACCGTCAGCGCGACGCTGACCGGGAATAGGGACCACGTCTACCAGGCGGCGCTGCTCGACCCCAACGCGTCGGCCACGCTGACCACCGATCAGATCATCGCCGTCTGCGACGACCTGCTCGAGGCGCACGCCGCCCTGCTGCCGGCCGGGCTGCGGGGCTGAGGTCAGGACCGCAGCAGGCCGAACGGGCCGCCCGGCTCGTTGACGACGTACCCGCACCGGCGCAGTTCGGTGATGATCTTCTTCCGGCCGAATGGCACCTCGATGCCGATCCTGGTCATCGCGCCGGCCACGTCGGCGATCTTCAACCGGTGCCCGTACATGCCGCGGCCGACGGAGACGGAGATCACCGCCTCCCGTGGCACGGACAGTGTGCCCGCCCGCTTGGCCGGCGCGGTCACCTGCAGCCCGGCTGGGCTGACGGAGAACCTCGCGAACGGCCAGCGCCGCGAGCGGAAGCCCGCGTAGACGCCGACGCTGAAGGTCTTACCAGGTGGCTGAAGATAACCGGAATACGGTCCGTAACTGCTCTGCACGACCTCAGCGTATTTCGTGGCGCGAGAGGGCAGTACCGCATTATGCACCTTTCTGCCCACCGGGTATGACGACGTGATCCGGGCACATATTCGAGCGTGCCCTTGCTCGTCGGAACGTCCGGATGGCAGTACCGCGACTGGCGCGGCGCGGTGTACCCGGCCGGCCTGCCGCAGCGGCGCTGGCTCGAGCACTACGCCGAGCGGTTCGCCACGGTGGAGAATGACGGCACGTTCTACCGCCTGCCCGCCGCCGAGACGTTCTCCGGCTGGCAAGCCAGGGTGCCGGACGACTTCGTGATGGCGATCAAGGCGAGCCGGTTCCTCACCCACATCAGGCGGCTGCGCGATCCCGCCGAGCCGGTCGAGCGGCTGGTCCGGGCCGCAGCCGGCCTCGGCCCTCGGCTCGGGCCTGTGCTGCTCCAGCTTCCGCCCAACCTGTCCGCCGACGCCGCCCTGCTCGAAGCCTGTCTGGCCGCGTTTGGCAACTGCGACCTGGCCGACACCGTGCGAGTAGCGGTCGAGCCGCGGCACCCGTCCTGGTGGTCCGAGGAGATCAGGCAGGTTCTCACTGAGCACGGCGCGGCGCTGTGCTGGGCCGACCGGCGCGGGCGCCCGGTCACGCCGCTGTGGCGGACGGCAGACTGGGGCTACCTCAGGCTCCACGAGGGCGCGGCCGCGCCGTGGCCCAGATACGGTGCGCGCGCCCTGCGCTCCTGGGTGAACAGGGTGGCCAGTTGCTGGCCAGGCGAGTCGCCGGTGCACGTCTACTTCAACAACGACCAGCGGGGCGCCGCCGTCGCCGACGCGGCCGCGTTCGCGGGCCAGGCCAGGCAGGCCGGACGGCAGGTCACCAGGACCGCGGCGGTGGCGGAGCCGGGCACCCCGTGAGCAGCATGCTGCCGGGACCGGCCGGGCTCGGCGCCAGCCCGCCCGCGATCGCCCACGCGGACGCTCCGACGACGGCCATGGGCGACGAGCGGGGTCTGGTTAGGGGACTAGAATGGCGCGCCCGCGTACCCGGCCGGCATCCAGGTCGGCAACCGCCTCCAGGGCTGCGTCGAGTGGATAGGTCCTGGTATGCAGCGTCACCTTGCCCGCCTCGGCCAAAACCATCAGTTCGACGAGGTCGTTATAGGTGCCGACGATGTTGCCGATGATGTTGCGCTCGGTCGCGATGATGTCCAGGGTCGGGATCGTGACCGTGCCCCCGTACCCGATCACGAAGTACAGCCGGCCCGGCGCGTCATCGCGAACCCGTCGTTCTCGGCGCCCTGCTCGGCGACGAAGTCGAGTACGACCTCCGCTCCCTGGCCGCCGGTCAGTTCCTGCACCGCGGCCACGTGCCCGCCGTCGGCCACGACGCTGTGCCGGGCGCCAAGCTGATCGGCGAGCCTGAGCGCGTCGGGATTCTTGTCCACCACGATGATCGTCGCCGCGGTCAGCGTGGCCAGGCACTGGATGCCGATGTGGCCGAGGCCGCCTGCCCCGATCACCACGCACGTCGTGCCGGGATACAGCAGCGGGATGGCCTTCCGTACGGCGTGGTAGGCCGTGATCCCGGCGTCGGCGAGCGCGGCAACGTCAGCAGGCCTGGTCTGCGGGTCCAGCTTCACGCAGGCCCTGGCCGACGTGCGCAAGTACTCGGCCATCCCGCCGTCGCGGGACAGGCCGGGAAACTCCGCGGCGACGCAGTGCATGTCATTACCCGCCCGGCAGGCATGGCACAGCCCGCAGGTCGTCGTCGGATGCAGGATCACCGTGTCGCCGACGGCGACGTTGGTGACCGCGGAACCGACCTCATGCACCCAGCCTGCGTTCTCGTGACCGAGGACGTACGGCAGCGGCGTGCCCATCGCCGCGTCCCACTGGCCCTCGATGATGTGCAGGTCGGTGCGGCATACGCCCGCCCCGCCGACCTTCACGATCACATCGAGCGGGCTGGCAATGACCGGCTCAGGGACCTCGTCGATCAACGGCTGGGTGTGAAACGCGTGCAAACGGACGGCCTTCACTAGTCCTCCTCGCCTGGTCCTGGCGTAACGTAGCGGTCAGCCGCCGCGCAAGAATGCGTTGGCGATCGGTCCGGCGCTGCTCGCACCGAAGCCGCCCCCCTCGACCAGCACCGCGAACGCCAGGTTGCCGCGGTAGCCGATGAACCATCCGTGCGATTTCGGATGCGCGCCCGTCCCGAACTCGGCAGTTCCGGTCTTCCCGTAGACGCCGGACGGGAAGCCGACTCCAGCTGCCGTGCCCTTGCTCACCACCGCTGCCATCATCGGCCGCAGCGCGTTCAGGATCTTGGCGCTGATCCGGTGCGGGCGGGCGGTCTGTTTCGGCGCCGGGCTGGTGACCAGTAGCGGCGGCCGCCAGGTGCCGTCCTCGATCGCCGCCGCGAGCGTCGCCTGACTCAGCGGATTGACCAGGTCTGTTCCCTGACCGAAAGCATCGGCGGCGAGGTCCACCTTCGAGGCCGGCAGGCTGAAGGAACCAAGCTTGGCGCGGATGCCAAGCGCGGGCTTGGCGTTGAACCCGAAGGACCGCGCCATCGAGGCAAGCAATGCCCCGCTCAGCCGCTCCGTCGCCAGCATCGCGAAGGTCGTGTTGCAGGAGATGGCGAACGCGTCAAGCAGGCTGGTCGTGCCGAGGTGCTCATTGGCGTCGTTGTGGAACGTCCGGCCGTCGACCGTGTAGGTGCTCGGGCACTGCACCTGGCTGGACGGTGTCAGGCCCGCTCTGGCCAGGGCGGACCCTGTGACGACCTTGAAGGTCGACCCGGGCGGATAGACCCCGTCGATCGCGCGATCCCAGGAACCCGGCCGCTCCACCATCGCCAGCAGCTTGCCGGTGGATGGCTGGATCACGACCATGTCGACCGGCTTGGACGTCCTGGCAGCGATAACGGCTCGCGACGCGGCTAGCTGCACGGACAGGTCGAGGCTCGTCACCACCGGCTTCCCCTTGCGGGCGCTGAACTGGTGCGCGGTCATGTCGGTTTGCTTGCCAGGTCCTGTGATTCTGATCGTCAGCGACGGGCTGCCCGCCAGCCGGTTCTGATAGGCCTCCTCGATACCGCCCAGGCCGATCGGGTCACCCGCCTTGTACGGCGCTCCGAGCTTCCTCGCCTCCTTCGCCGTCGCCTTCGCCACGATTCCGGTCAGCAGGGCGATCGAGCCGGATTCCGCGATGACGGTTGGCGAGCTGAGCACGGTGCCGTTCGCTCCGAGGATCGGCGCCCTGGCCGGCCAGGCGCTCGAGAGCGTGAACCGCTCGCCAGTCTTCAATCCCGGATAGATGGCCGACGGGCTCCAGTTCACCCACCAGCGCTTGTGCCGGTTAACCAGGTGAAGCAGGCCCTGGTAGGTCCAGGTGTGGTTGCTAACGAGGTGATCCTGCACCGCGAACCTGGCCTGCGCCTGACCGTTGCCGACGGTCACCTTGCCCAGCTTCAGCTCGGTACTGCGCACGCCAAGCTGAGCGGCCGCCTTGGCCAGCGGGCCGGCCAGGCCGCCGTGCGGCACGCTGACGCTCACCCTGCCCATCGCCGCGTAGTTGCCCTGCTGCCAGGCACGCAGGTAGGCAGCGGCGGTCGCCTGCGGGCTGCCCTTGGTGCGCAGCAGCAGGTAACCACCGCCGGCCGCGGCCACGCCCGCGATCAGAACCGTGACCAGGACGAGGATGCCGATCGTCCGCCGCCGCCTCTTCGGCCGGCCTGGCGGGCTCTGGCCGGCCACGGCGACCTGGGGCACCCGGCCCGTGCTGGCTACCTTCACCGGATTGACTAGCTGCACGGCCGGGGACGGCCTGGGCTGCTGCGTTGCCGCTGACGGCGGTGCTCCGCCGGGCTGCGGCCATCCGGGGAACGGCGCGGAGCCGGGCTGGATCGCCGGACTGACCTCGCCCAGTTGCGCTCCACCCGCGGGGTACGCCTGCTGCCCGGTGTGCCATTGCGCCGGCTGCGGGTGTGGCTCCGCAGCGTCCTGACCGGGGTAGGGCTGGTGGCCTCCGGGCGGCTGCGGGCCGGGGTAGGCCTGCTGGCCCGGATAAGCCTCCTGCTCGCCGGACCACTGCTGGCCCGGATACGCCTGCTCGCCCGGATAGGCCTGCTGCTCGCCGTACCACTGCTGGCCGGGGTAGGACTGCTGCTCGCCGTGCGACTCCTGGCCCGGATACGGCTGCTGGCCCGGATACGGCTGCTGGCCCGGATACGGCTGCTGGCCGGAATTTCGAGCCCCTTGCCGGTAGGTTGAGCCATCCCAGGCCGGCGACAAGGGGTCCGTGGGGTCGGCGGGGTAGGCCTGCTGGTCCGGGTAGGGCTGCTGGCCCGGGTAGGACGGCTGGCCCGGGTAGGACGGCTGATCCGGGTAGGACGGCTGGCCAGGGTAGGACGGCTGGGCGGGGTAGGGCGCTGGCCAGGGTAGGACGGCTGGGCGGGGTAGGGCTGCTGGGCGGGGTAGGGCTGCTGGCCGGGGTACGGCTGCTGGGCCGGATAGGACGGCTGGCCAGGATAGGACTGCGTACCCTGCTCTGGCCGCCACTGCGTGGCCTGATGCGGCTGCGCGGCAGCCGGCCACTCAGGCACCGGCTGCCCGGCGACCGGCTGCGGCGCCGGGTTAGGCTGACCGGGCTCCGGATTCGCGGGCTCGCTGGGCACCTGACGTTCGCGGCGTCGACGCATGAACGGCCCTCCCGCTTCACTCACTGCGCCGTCCCGCCAGGTTGACCGGCGAGACGATAGCCAACTCATCAGCGCGGCTAGGACCGCACCCCGTACCGTCTTCGCTCAGCCGCGCAACCGCGGTTTTCGGCTGAGCTCGACGAAAATCGCGACTATTAGCTCAGGGGAATCCTAACCGGCAGTTCGACCTGGTACTGCTTGCTCTGCCGGCTGACCTAGAGTGATGCCGCTGGTAGACCGCCTGCCGAGACAGCCGGCGAGCATGCCGCCGGCCGGGCAAATCGGTGCCCTGAGACGCCAGCCGATCATCCCGGCGCAGTCCCATATGTCGCCAGCAAGGCGCCTGTCGTCGTCGGCTGCAACTCGATGAGGCGCAGCGGCCGAAGGACGCCGTCGTCGCCGAAGATGCGCTTGCCGCCGCCGGCCAGCAGCGGATCAAGCATCAGCCTGAACTCGTCGACAAGATCCCTGGCAATCAGCGTCCTGACCAGCCCGGAGCTGCCGATAACGAGGAGGTCGCCGCCGTCGCGTTGCTTGAGCGCGCCGACCGCCGCTGCGATATCGCCCCTGAGCAGCGACGAATTCTGCCATTCGAGTGGGCTCGCTGAGAGTGGTCGACGCGACGTACTTTGGCTGGCTGTTCAGCGGCTCGGCGATCACCTGCTCGTCCGCCGGAGCGTTCGGCCAGTGCGGGGCGAAGCTCTCGTAGGTTCGGCGCCCGAGCAGGAAGCCGCCGGCTTCGGTCAGGTTCTGGATGACCCACTCCCGCGAGATGTCGTCGAAGTAGGGAAGGTGCCAGCCGCCATGCAGGAATCCGGCCGCCTTATCCTCGTCGGGGTCGCCGGGCGCCTGCACGACCCCGTCAAGTGTCATCCATTCCGTCACGATCAGCTTGCGCATCAGCTTCTCCTCGAGTGCCGATCTCAAGGACGCTGAGGTACCCCGATACCCTGCGGCTAATCGGCCTCGGCAGGCCGGCAGAGGACCTCGCCGTGCGGGATCAGGAACCAGCCGTCCTCGCTGGCCGCCCACCGGTGCCAGGCGTCGGCGAGGCGGCCGAGATCCTGCCGTGTGGCGAGCCCGTGCTCGATCGCTCGCAGGCCGAAAGACGACTCGGTCAGCCGCTCGGCCCATAGCGCGCCCCACCAGGACCTGTCTTGCGGGCTCGCGTAGCACCAGGCGCTGGCCGAGGCCTCAACCTGGTCGAAGCCGGCCGCCCGCGCCCAAGACAGCAGGTGCCGGCCGGCGTCGGGCTCACCGCCGATCGCCCGGGCGACCCGCTGGTAGAGCAACCGCCATTCGGCCAGTTCGGCGTCCTCGGGAAACCAGATCATCCCGCCGTAATCACTATCCCTGGCCGCGACGATCCCGCCGGGCCGGCAGACCCGGCGCATCTCGCCGAGCGCGGCGACCGGATCGGACAGGTGCTGCAGCACCTGGTGCGCATGAACCACGTCGAACGAGGCATCCGCGAAGGCCAGGCCATATACGTCGCCGACCTCGTGGCTGACGTTGGTCAGCCCTCGGCGGTCGGCTTCGCGCCGAGCCTCGGCGAGCACGTCGCTTGCCGCGTCGATCCCGACTACCCGGCCGTCTGGCACCAGTTCCGCCAGTCCCGCCGTGATCGTGCCTGGCCCACAGCCGATATCCAGTATTTCGGCGCCGGCCGCCAGGTGCGGGATCAGGTAACCGGCCGAGTTCTCCGGCGTGCGCCAGCGATGCGACCGCAGCACGCTGTCATGGTGACCATGCAGGTAGACATCGGATTCAGTCGGCATAACAGCAGTATCCACGCCAGCCAGCAGGCCGCCGGTCGCGGGTGCGCGTCACCTCTGGTCGACCGGACCGAGCAACGGCTTGATGTCCAGGATCGGCGTCTGGTCGAGCGCCTCGAGATTCCGCACGGCGATCCTGGTTCCCTCGATCGCCGTGATCAGCACGCGGTGCAGCCCGATCGGGTTCGGCCGGTCGGGCGAACGTGTGCTGAACACGCCCTGCGGCGGACGGTCGAGGTCGCTGCGGGGATGCACCTGGCGCACACCACGATTGGCGCGGTCGAGCCAGGTAAGCACGACGACCTCGGCACCGACCGCCAAGCCGTCCATCGCCTCGTGCAGCTCGTGGTCGAGCACGAGCCAGGCCGGCGGCGCCCCCTCATCAGCTTGCCGCGGCGACTGGTCACGATCGGTCAGCGGCGAGGAAACCCACCCGATCGGGCGCAGCGTGTACCTTGCCTCAGCCACCGACTACCTCCAGCCTGAACTCGCTGATGACGATCACCTTAGGCCGATGAGGCGAGCAGCAGCCCGGCGTGCCGGGTTGAGCGGCACGCCGGTGCCGGAATACCGTGGAGAGCCATGGGTGCGAACTGGCCTGACGTTGCCTACGAGCGCTGGAGCGCGACCTGTGACACGCTGCACGCTCATACACAGGTCCTCGGCAAGCTGGCGGCCAGGCTCGCGCCCGCTGAGCCGCAACTGCAGCACGCGGCGCTGCGCCTCACCGCGCGCGGCTGGGAGACGGCGCCGCTACCGGCTCCCGACGGTTCGGGCGCGCTGGTGGTCCTGCTCGACCTGCGCTCACACGAAGCCGTAGCCGAGCACAGCGGCGGGCAGGTCGCGCGAGTCGCACTCACCCCTGACCGGCCGGTGGCCGATGTCACCCGCGAACTGCTTGGCGCGGTCAGCGACGTCGGCGGGGCGGTGCGGATCGATCCGGCACCCCAGGAGGTGCCCTGGAGCGTGCCGCTCGACCAGGACTACGAGCATGCCAGCTATGACCAGGTCCAGGTCAGCGCCTACTTCGCCGCGGCGACCGGGGCGGCTGCGGTGCTCGCGGAGTTCCGGGCGCCTTTCCGGGGCAAGTCGACCCCGGTCAACGCCTGGTGGGGCTCGTTCGACCTGGCCGTGAGCTTGTTCTCGGGCAAGCCGGCCAGCCCGCCGTCCGATGACTTCATCATGCGCAACGCCATGGATTCACAGGAGATCGCCGTGGGCTGGTGGCCAGGCGATCCGCGCCATCCGCAGGCGGGCTTCTACGCCTATGCGCATCCTCCGGCGGACGCTTTCGCCAGCGCGGCCCTGACGCCGCCCGCCGCGGGCTGGGACGCCACGCTCGGTGAGTACGTCCTGGCCTGGGATGACGTCCGGGGTGCGGCTGACCCGCACGCCTACGCGCTCGAGTTCGCCAGGTCCGCGTTCCGGCACGGCTGCGAGGCATGCGCCTGGGACCCGAACCTCGCCGCCAGTGCCGAGGGAACCCCGCCGCCGGTCAGCTGAACTCAACGCGGGTAGAGCGCGCTGACCAGGCTGGCTCCGCCCGCTTGGCCCTCTGCGAAGTAGGTAGCGTAGGCGTCCCTCCTCAGGCGTGCGGCGAGCGCCTCGTCCACGGCGCTGGCCCCGGCAGGCGGCCAGGGCTGGTCCAGCGGCCTGAGCGCCTGCAGGGCACCCAGGCACCGCGCCGCGAGCACGAGGTTGCCGGCCGCGGCTCCGGCGCCGATCAGCTCCGTGAGCACCGCCACGCGAAGGTTGGCATGGCTCACCGTGGCCGCGGGCAGCGCCTGCAGGAGCAGGTCGGCGGCGGCGGCCGGGTCCCGGCCAGACTCGCGAGCCGCCATCTCGATCAGCGTTCTCGCCACGCAGCGCAGGTCTCCTGCCTGCCGGAAGACCTGCAGCGCGGCGTCGAGCATCGGCAGCGCCGAGTCCGGCCGGCCGCTGACTCGCTCGTAGGAAGCACGCGTCAGCCTGACATGCGCGAGCTCATGGGAGAGTCCGTGCGCGCTGGCGTACGCCTCGCACTCCGACAGCCAGACGGGGACGTCACCGAGCCGGATTCCGGCCTCGACAGCACGTCCCGCAAGCATGTACCGGACGTTGTTGGCATGCATAAGGTCCCCGGCGGCAACGAACCGCGCCACAGCGCGCTCCCAGTCGCCGAAGGCGTCGTCGTCCAGGTTGCGGGCGACGCCCCTGGCCTGCCACGCGGACGCCTCCAGCCAGGCATTCCGCGCGGCCGTCGCGTAGGCGATCACCGGGTCGAGGCAGCTCAGCGCCGCCGCCTCCTCGTGCCGGTACGCGCGCACCCACCCGGTCAGCAGGCCGGCGTAGGCCGCGCCGGCGTCGTCGGCCGCGCGCTCACGGCTCAGGCCAGCGAGCCAGTCCGCGTCGTCCAGGCTCAGGTAGGTCACGAGCATGCCCGCGTGCGCCAGTGCGGCAGCGCTCCAGATCGCCGGCCGGGCCGCGATGGTCTGCCTGATGGTCTCGATCGCCCGCCGGGTCGGCTGGACCTCGACGAGCTCGCCGAGAAGGCTGAGCAGCTCGTCGGCGAGCGCAGGATCCCGGCCGACCGACCATGCGAGCGCGGCAAGCATGTTGGCCTCGTCGAAGCGCCAGGCGCCTGCAGCCGCCACGGCGTCCCCTTGGCCCCCCGCCGGCCCGGGGCCGCGCAGGCGGCGTGCTAGCCGCGCGGCCAGGTCGCGGTGGTAGCGCGCGTGCGCGGCGCGGACCTGATCGGCCTCGGCGGGGAGCAGATGTGCTGCGGCGAAGGCGCCGATGATGCCGAGCAACCGGTAGCTGGCAGGCTCCCCCTCGCCGACTCGGACGGCGACCAGGGAGCGGTCGGCCAGCCGCAGCAGCACGGCACGAGGATCAACGGCCTGAGGGCCGGCCCAGACATCCTCGGCGAGCTCGAGCGGGAACTCGCCGGGCAGCGCCGAGAGCCGGCCGAGCATGGCGCGCTCCTGGTCGTCCAGTAGCTGCCACGACCAGTCAATCGCCGCGGTCAGCGACCGGTGCCGTTGCGGCCCGGCCGACTGCTCGAGCAGCGCGGGGTGGCCGGCGATGCTCTCGGCAAGGGCCGCGATGTCGAGGCTGCGTGTCCGGGCCGCCGCCAGCTCGATGGCGAGCGGCAAGCCGTCGAGCTGGCCGCAGATCGCTGCGACATGCGGAGCCGACCTGCTGTCGAGCGCGAAACCGGGCGCGGCCGCCCGGGCGCGATCGGCGAACAGCTGACAGGCAGCGGATGACTGGATGTCGTAGAGGCGAAGGTCGGCAGGGAGCTGCAGCGGCCGCAGCGGCAGCACGCGCTCGGCGCCGTCGCCCAGCGGCTGGCGGCTGGTCGCGAGGACCCGCAGGTCGGGCACGGCAGCCAGCAGCTTGCCGAGCACCTGCGCCGCGGCGGCGAGTACGTGCTCGCAGTTGTCGGCGACCAGCAGCATGCTCCGGCCCGCCAGGGCGACCTGAGCCGATGCGGCAAGATCGGCGGCCTCGTAGCCGACGCCGATCCCCGCGGCGATCACCGCGCTGACATCGCCGTCCGTCACCGCGGCGAGCTCGACGATCCGGACTTCGCCCGGCCAGCCGCGCGCGGCCTCGAACGCGAGCCTGGTCTTGCCGCAGCCAGCCGGTCCGACCAGGCAGATCAGCTGACTGGCCGAGAGCAGGCTGGCGATCTCGGCCAGCTCGGCATCCCGGCCAACGAAGGTCGTCAGCGACCGCGGTACCGCCGGCCCCGCGGGTACCTGCCTGGCCAGCGCGACGAGCGCCGCCCGGTCAGCGACGGCGAGCTTGCGCAGCAACGACGAGACGTGGCTCTCCACCGTCCGCACGGAGATCAGCAGCCGGACGGCGATCTCTCGGTTGTTTAGCCGCAGGCCGATCGCAGCCAGCACCTCTGCCTCGCGCTCCGTCACGCCTGCGGCGCGCAGCCGGACCTGCCCAGCAAGCTCCACGGTCGCATCCTCGCAGACGCCACGGGCGGTTAATCCGTGCATCGCACGGATGCCGCGCCCACGCGCAGGCGGCAGACTCGTACCGTACGCAATGAACGGGAGGACAGGCCATGGTGCAGGTGCATATCACGTCGGACCCCGGGACGACCGCCACTGAGGAAACGACCGCCGACTCATGGGAGCACCGGTTCGTGGCGGCGCTCGCCAGTAAGGACACGCCCGCGCTGCTGTCCATGTTCGCTGCCGAGATCGACTTTCGAGCGATGACTCCCGGCCGCGTCTGGGAGGCGGGGACCGGCGAGCAGGCGGTCTCGGATGTGATGCTCGGAATGTGGTTCGCGCCTGATGATGTCATCGAGCAGGTCGAGACGATCGAGTCTGGGCTGGTCGGGCACCGCCTGCGGCTCGGGTACCGCCTCGTGGTCGCCAACCCAGGCGGCCGGTTCGTCGTGGAGCAGCAGGCGTACCTGGAGATCACTGACGGCAAGATCACCTGGCTCCGCCTGGTGTGCTCGGGCTTCGTTCCCCTCACCAGCGGGCGGCCCGGCGGCGAGGCCGCTAGCTGACCTCGTTGAGCTTGCCGGTGGCCACGTCGAACACGAAGCCGCGGACGGCATCGGTATGCGGGATGAAGGGGCTGGCCTTGATCCTGGCGACCGACTGCCGCACGTCCTCGGGCAGGTCGCCGAAGGCCTCAGCGGACCACGGCGGCTTGATGCCTGTCTCGTCCTGAATGGACCGCTTGAACACGTCGTCGGTGAAGGTGAGCATCCCGCAGTCGGTGTGGTGGATAAGGATGATCTCCCTGGTGCCAAGCAACCGCTGGCTGATCGCCAGGGAGCGGATCTCGTCGTCCGTGACGACCCCGCCGGCGTTGCGGATCACATGCGCCTCACCGTCGGCCAGGCCCAGGATCGCGTAGACATTGAGCCGCGCGTCCATGCAGGCGAGGACGGCGACTTGGCGCGACGGCGGCATCGGCAGCGGACCGGAGAACGACTCCGCGTACCGTGCGTTGTTGGCCAGGTACTCATCGGTGACTGACATCTGAGCTCCGATCTCGGGGACAAGGCGCCGCGGCGGTCCGCCGCGTCGTCCGAGCAATGCACCGGTTATTCCCCGCAAACGTAGGTGAGACGCCTGCAGGCAGCCGCGCTCAGCACGTTAGCGTCATGGGCCGCCGGGCCCTGGGCGGGCGGCGCTGTCAACATCGATGCGCAGGAGCAGGTGGCCGCCGGGTGACTCGATGCGCAAGGCGGTGAGCTGACTCTCCGGGATGGCGCTCGTGCCCCTGACCCGCGCAGTCCCGTCGTAGCGTGCGTTCCAGGTCGCCGCGACGTCCGTACCGCTCAGCGACACGGCGACCAGCACGCAGCGCTCGTCGGGCGGCAGCCCGATGACGAGCAGATCGATCTGAGTACCCGCGGCAGTGGCCTGCAGGCGCGCCCGGCCGTGCACTCCGGTCACCCGGTCAGCAGCCTGAAAGGCCGGGCGGACCTGGGCGTGCGAGCACGAAAGCGAGCACCGTGAGCACGGCCGCCCCGGCGACCGCTGTCACGGCACGGATCCAACGCGGGTACGGCAGGTGCCGCACCGGCCAGACCGGCCTCAGCGCGTGACCGCCTGGCAGCCTTCCGGCCGCAGACCCGTCGGCCGGGGTCAGCCTGGTGAGCCAGTCACGGACGGGAATGAGATCCTGGTAGTCGGCACGACAGGCCGAGCAGGCGCGAAGGTGCCTTCGCAGCTTGGCGCCGGCGCTCGAGTCGAGCGCACCGACAATGTACGCCCCGATCTCACCGCGCCAGCTTGCGCATGCCTGGCTCATCGTCATCCCCCTCCCCTGCCTGCCGCATCGGCCTGGTTGGCAACGCGGCCGGCAGATCAGCCTCCGTAACCAGTCGGACCGCCGCCGGAGTAGGAGTAGCCATCCGCCGATGGTGGCTGCGAATGACCGGCGGGCTGGCTTCCTTCCGAAATCGCTTGTTCGCCCACACCTGTAACACGCTCTGGCCAGTCGCGGCGTTCAGCGGCTGGCTCCCGAATTCGCTCGCTGGCCAGCGGATAATCACCACAAGAAGCGCTCAGAGGATGAGGCCAACCAGGGCGGCAAGTGCCGCGATGGCTTCCACCGCGGCCGCGAGCACCTTCTCGCCGAACCAGATCGGGTCGTACAGATCGGGGAGCGGCCCGATCGCCCCGAGGTCCACGTACCGCGACACCAATAGCGCGGCGACGGCGCTGGCCGCGACGGCGAACGCGGCCAGGTAGCTGGCCCGGTTGCCGTAGATCGCGACCACCAGCGCTCCGAGCAGGGCGGCCACCCCCTCCGCGCTGAACAGCACTCCCTCGTTGATCACGCCGCCGGCCTCGGCGTATGTGGAGGCCAGGTGGAAGTGCACATAGCCGTCCACCGCGAGGCCGGCGACCACGAGAACCCTGGCCGAGCCGAGCAGGGTGCGGCGGCTCACGGCACCCGCTGCGCCGTCGGGGACCCGACATCGGCGCGGACGGGCCGAACGACATCCTCCGCCGCCTGGACGTCGCCGTTGACGTAGGGCAACACGAACCCGAGCAGCGGGCGGCGGAAGGACGTCATCCAGGTGTCCGCCACGTCGTCACGACCGGAAGCGTTCACAAAAGCTACTACGACGGGCGGGGCCCGCCCGTTCAGCCCGGCGCGGAGATTGTGTGGCGCCGGCGCGCTTGTGGGTAGCTGGACCCAGCCCAGCGGCGGCTAACCGGTCAGTTTCCCTGCATGGCGCGGATGGACTGCCGCAGGGATCCCATCGTGGCCAGCACGGCGGATGGCTCGTACCCGCAATGCGCCATGCAGTTCGCGCACCGCGGATCCTTGCCCCGCCCGTAGGCCTCCCAGTCGGTCTCGTCGATCAGCTCGCGGTAGGTCTTGGCGTAGCCATCACTCATCAGGTAGCAGGGCCGCTGCCAGCCCTTGAGTGAGTAAGACGGAATGCCCCATGCCGTGCAGCCGTAATCGGTCTTGCCTTCAAGGAAGTCGAGGAACAGCGGTGAGTGGTTCAGCCGCCAGCGCTTCCTGTTCCCCTCGGCGAATGCCTTGCGGAACAGTTCGCGGGTCTCCGTCACCCCGAGGAAGTGATCTTGGTCCGGCGCCTTCTCGTAGGCGTAGGCCGGCGAGATCATCATCTGGTCGACCTTCAGGTCGTCGTTGAGGTAGTTGAGCACGTCGATCACGGTCTGCGGCGAGTCGGTGTTAAAGAAGGTGCTGTTCGTAGTGACCCTGAAGCCGCGCCGCTGGCACTCCCTGATCGCCGCCACCGCCTCGTCGAACACGCCGTCCTTGCAGACCGACGCGTCGTGCCGCTCGGCGAGGCCGTCGATGTGCACCGCCCAGGCGAAATAGCGCGACGGCGTGAACTTGTCGAGCTTCTTGGGGATGAGCAGGGCGTTCGTGCACAGGAAGACATACTTCTTGCGCTTGATGAGCTCACTGACGAGCACATCGATCTGCGGGTGCATGAGCGGCTCGCCGCCCGCGATCGACACCATGGGCGCGCCGCATTCCTCGATGGCGGCGAGCGCCTGCTCCACTGGCATCCGCTGCTTCAGCATGGACGCCGGTTCCTGGATCTTGCCGCAGCCCGCGCAGGCCAGGTTGCACGCGAACAACGGCTCGAGCTCGACGATCAGCGGGAACTTGTCCTTGCGGGCCAGCTTCTGGCCCATCAGGTAAGCCCCGATACGCAGGCTCTGGCGCAGCGGCATAGACACTTGGGCACCAGCTTTCTCTTTAGTTGCTTCTTGCTTCATCAGTTACCGCCGAGGCTGTTCTTCGCCTCAGCATTCGTGCTGCTGCCGTGGCCCCCCGAGGGCGTCAGCTCGGCGCTGACCGCCTCAGCTCCCTCGGCAACCCGAACTGAACGTCCTCCGTCGTCACCACGACTTCCTCTGTCTCGATCTGGCCGAGCCCGGACAACGCCGTCACTATCTGCCCGACTACGGCCGGCGGCGCCGAGGCTCCTGCGGTGATCCCGATCGTCGATGCCCCGGCTAGCCAGCCGAGCTCAATGTCGGTTGCCCGGTCGACCAGGTAGGCCTGCGTCCCGGCCCGCAGTGCCGTCTCGACCAGGCGCAGCGAGTTGGATGAGTTGGCCGAGCCGACGACGAGCACTAGGTCGGAGTTGGCGGCGATCGCGCGGACGGCACGCTGGCGGTTCGTGGTCGCGTAGCAGATGTCGTCGCTGCCAGGACCCCTGGCCGCGGGGAAGCGGTCGAGGATGGCGTCAACCACTCCGCCTGCCTCGTCGGCGGCCAGCGTCGTCTGCATCACGTAAGCGACCTTGCCGGGATCGGCCGGGTTCAGTTTGGCGACATCGGCGGCGTTCTCCACCAGCGCCGTCGCCTCGGGCGCCTCGCCCATGGTGCCTTCGACTTCCTCGTGGCCGGCGTGTCCGATGAGCGCCACCAGGTAGCCGTCAGAGGCGAACCTGCGCGCCTCGGCGTGCACCTTGGCGACCAGCGGGCACGTGGCGTCCACCGTCGCCAGGCCGCGCCGGTCCGCCTCACGCCGAACCTCGGGTGAGACGCCATGCGCGGAGAACACCACGCTGGCGCCATCGGGGACCTCGTCGAGCTCGTCCACGAATATCGCGCCGCGCTGTTCCAGGCTCGCCACCACGCTCGTGTTGTGCACGATCTGCTTGCGGACGTAGACCGGCGCCCCGTACCGCTCCAGCGCCAGCTCGACGATCTCGATGGCCCGTTCCACCCCGGCACAGAACGACCTGGGGCTGGCCATCAGCACCTTTCTGGTGCCCACCGCCGCCGCCCACCTGGCCAGCACCGGGCCGGCCTGCCGCAGCGAGCGCAAGGCGGCCAGGCCGCCCGTCACGGTCCTGTGGCTGAGCAGGGAATGCTCAGGAGTATCCGAGATTGCCCTGACCACGACTGACGGCCGGCCGTCCGCGCCGCCGAGCAGCGGCGCCGACTCCATGTCCACCGCGATCGCCCCGGCCGCCGCCAGGGCCGCCAGCTCGGATCGGCCGAGCAGGCGGTCTACGGTCGCGATCGGACCCACCCTGGTCCGCAGGCCGGCCCGGCGCAACTCGCCGGCCAGCAGCGGCGCGGACGGGCATGTGACGACCAGGCCGCCGCCGGTCACCTGGGAGGCGACCACCAGGTCACCGATGCTCAGGTCGTCGACCAACGCCCCGGCGACTCCGCCGACGGCCATCAGGCCAGCTCCTGACCGCCCGAGCCTCGCAGCCGCCTCGGCGGATCTGGCCGGGCCGTAGCCGGTGCGGAGCACCGTCACGGCCGCCGGCGTATCCGGGCCCGCGCCGCGCAGGCCGCGCCGCAGCGCCCTGGCCTCGACCCGGAGCGGTGCGCAGATCACGGGTCCGCTCATCGGCCGCCCCCCAGGTAGCGGCCGAGCGCGCTGACCGGGAACACCTGCCGGTATAGGTGGTAGTTGATGTAGAAGTCCCCCGGGAACCCGGTTCCGGTGAACTGCGGCTCGTCCCAGCTGCCGTCCGGCCGCTGTGTCTGCGCCAGCCAGCGCACCCCGCGCTCCGCCGCCTGCTGCGCGTCCTCGCCGCCCGCCGCAAGCAGGGCAAGCAGCGCCCAGGCAGTCTGCGACGGTGTCGAGGGGCCGCGGCCAGCCCACGCCGGGTCATCGTAGGAGCGCAGGTCCTCACCCCAGCCGCCGTCGGAGTTCTGGTGGCTGACCAGCCAGTCGACCGCCCGCCTGATCGTCGGCTTGCCTGGCAGCACCCCAGCCGCGATCAGCGCGGGGACCACCGCGCCGGTCCCGTAGACGTAGTTCGCGCCCCAGCGGCCGAACCAGGATCCGTCCGGCTCCTGGTTGCGCAGCAGCCAGGCCACTCCCCGGCGTGCGGCTCTGCTGCCCGCCAGCCCGGCGGCGGCGAGAGCTTCGACCGTGTGCGCGGTGACGTCGGCCGACGGCGGATCGATGACCTCGCCGAAGTCGCAGAATGGGAGCCTGGTCACCAGCGTTGTGGTGTTGTCGGCGTCGAAGGCCCCCCAGCCGCCGTCCTTCGACTGCATGCCAGTCAGCCAGGTGATCGCCCGCTGCGCGGCATCGGCCGCGGCGGCGCTCGTGCCCTGGCCGGATCCGGCGGGCAACTGCACCCGGTCGAGCGCGATGACTACTTCCGCCGTGTCGTCGATGTCCGGGTAGCCGTCGTTGTCGAATTCGAAGGCCCAGCCCGCCGGGGCCAGCCCGGGCCTGCGCACCTGCCAGTCCCCTGGCCCGCGGATCTCCTCGGCCAGCACCCACGTGGCCGCCGACCGGAGCGCAGGATGATCGGCTGGCAGGCCTGCGTCACGCAGCGCGATCAGCGCGAGCACGGTGTCCCACACCGGCGACTGGCAGGCCTCGAGCCGCCTGACCGGGCCGTCCGCGGTTTCCTCCCAGATGGTGAACCTGTCCAGGCCGTCCAGGCCGCGCTGAATGACCGGGTGGTCGAGGCCGTAGCCGAGCAGGCTGAGCGCGATCAGGGAGTAGACCCACGGCGGCTGAATGCCGCCCCAGCAGCCATCCCGCTCCTGCCTGGCGATGATCCATTCCGCGCAACGACGCATCGCCGCGGTCCGCACGGCCGCGGCCGGGCGCCGGCCGCCCAGATGACGCTCATAG
Organism: uncultured Actinomycetota bacterium; assembly: GCA_963720595.1. Classification (GTDB taxonomy): domain Bacteria; phylum Actinomycetota; class Actinomycetes; order Streptosporangiales; family Streptosporangiaceae; genus Chersky-822. The sequence goes on from CAVRFY010000005.1 coordinate 1,200,388, forward strand.
GAGCGCAGTACCCGGTCGAGTCCGGCGAACGCCTTCGTCCAGCCGTCCGCCGCCGGGGTCAGCGCGACGGTCCCGGCCGGGGAAACCAGCTCGGCGAGGTCGAACGCCAGCGGCCTGACCGGCCGGAACGAGCCGACGATGGTCAGCGGCACGATCGTCTGCCTGGCCCAGCACGCCCAGTCGTACACGTTCAGCGGGAACCAGGCAGGCAGGAAGATCAGCTCGGGCGGCATGACGGGCAGGTCATCCCAGGACCACTGGCCGAACATGGCCAGCCAGATCCTGGTGAAGACCCGGGTCGCGCCGATTCCGCCTGAGTCCCTGATCCAGGCCGCTGCCCTCGCCATGTGGGCGGCCTCGGGAAGATCGCCGGCCAGCCGCAGTGCGACGTAGGCCTCGACCGTGGTGGACAGGTCGCCGTCTCCGCCGAGGAAGTTGGCCCAGGTCCCGTCGGATCGCTGGCAGGACCGGATCCACCTCGCCGCCGCCGCCGTCTGGTCCGCCGTCCGCACGCCGAGGAACTCGCGGAACAGCAGGTCCTCGGCGTCCATGGTCACATTGGTCTCGAGCTCGCCCTGCCACCAGCCCTCGCCGTGCTGCAGGCCGAGCAGGTGACTAGTCGCGCGGTCGAGCGCCATCTGGGCCACCTCGGCAGCAGGCGAGCCGGCCAGGTCGCCAGAGGCCACGGCAGGCCCGCCGCCTGCTCCGGCAGCGGCCGCCGCCAGGCCGTGGCTGGCCGTCTCCGGCGCTGCCGTGCCCGGCTTCACCATTGCCTCGCCGTCACGAACTCGGCGATGCCGGCGAATTCGGCGCGCACGTCGTCAGGCATCTCGGCGTCGGCAAGGCAGCCGAGCGCCGAAGACAGCGCGTTATCGGCCTCCGACTCCACCCACTTCCGGCCGCCGGCCGCCGTGATCAGCTCGGCCGCCTCCAGCAGCTGATCCTCCGACAGCGGCTCTGGTTCGGCGAGCAGCGCAGCGAGCTCGCGACCCGCATCGCTCTCGCTGGCCAGCGCCGCGACCACGGGCAGCGACTTCTTCCTGGATCGCAGATCCGACCTGACCGGCTTGCCGGTCACGTCGGTGCTGCCCCAGATGCCCAGCAGGTCGTCGGTGAGCTGGAACGCCAGTCCGATATAGGCGCCGAACGCGGTCAGGGTCATGGCTGTGCTCGCCGGGGCGCCGACGTAGATGGCACCGATGCTGCACGCGCACGCCATGAGCGCGGCGGTCTTGTCCGCGGCCATGTCAAGGCATTCGTCGACCGTCACGCTGTCCCGCCGCTCGAAGGCGAGGTCGGCGCCCTGGCCGGCGATGAGTCGATGTACCGCGGCTGACAGGCATCGCGACGCCCAGACCGCCTGCGGAGCCGGCCCTTCGAGGAGCAGGTCGTTCGCCAGCGCCTGGAGCGCATCTCCGGCAAGGATCGCAGGGCCGATGCCGAACACGGTCCACGCGGTCGGCCGGTGCCTGCGCTCGGTGTCGCCGTCCATGATGTCGTCGTGCAAGAGCGAGAAGTTGTGCACGAGTTCTACCGCCACCGCGGCCGGCCCGGCCTGCTCGGCGGGTGCGCCCGCAGCGCGGGCCGACAGCAACGTCAGCGCGGGGCGCAGCGCCTTCCCGCCGACCGGAGTACCCGTCGGCTTGCCCGCGGCGTCGCATAGCCCCAGGTGGTAGCCGGCCACCGGTCGGATATCGGGGCTGAGCCTGGCTATCGCCGCTTCGATGCCAGGACCGACGAGATCACGCGCGGTCTCCACGCCCGCGGGAATGGTTGCGGTCACGACCCGGCTCCCGCCTGCGCCGGCGCGGCAGGCATGGTTCCTGCACTGTCCTGCGCGGGCCGGCTGACCAGCCCCTGAATCGTCTCCTCCGCAGCTCGCTGCCCACTACGCACGGCACCCTCCATCGTGTCCGGCCAGCCAGTGTCGGTCCACGCTCCGGCAAGTACCAGCCCGGGCACCGAGGTCACGGTGCCTGGCCGCAGGGCGCCAACCCCCGGCCCCTGCCGGAACGTCGCGCGACGTTCTCTGGTGACGAAGAAATCAGTAACCTGCGCACCGGCAGCCGCGGGGAACAGCTGCTCGAGCGCGGGCAGGAACTGCTCCCGCAGCGTGGCGGCGGGAACATCGACATAGCTGTCCGCGGCCGACAGCGACACCGCCAGGTACTGGCCCGCCGCCAGGCCGGACGGACCTGTCTTGTCGAAGACCCACTGGACGGGCGACTCGACCGCCGCCGCGAACGGCAGATCGGTAACCTGGCGGTCGTAGACGACGTGCACGTTGACGATCGGGGAATAGCCGAGGCGCTCCCAGCGGCCGGCCTCGGCGGCACCAGCGGCCCCGGCAAGCCGGACGGCCTGGCCAGCGGGAACGGCGAGCACCACGCCATCCGCCGCCAGGGCGGCATCGGCATCGCCGCCGTCGTCCTGGCCGGCGCCGCTGCGATCGTAGCTGAGGCTGACCCTGAACCCGCCGCCCTGCAGCGGCTCGATGCCGGACGCTCGGGCACCGAGCCTGACCTCGGCGCCAAGCCGGCTGAGCAGTGCGGCGGTGGCCTTCCCGTGCAGGTCGCCGAGCGGCACCGCGGCGATCCCGATGTCCGCGGCGTCGCGCGCGCCGAGCAGCGCCATCTGGATCACCGTGGCTGCCAGCGAGAGGCTGGCTGCGTCCCCGTCGATGTTCATGGCCGAGACGATGAACAGGTCCCAGAGCAGCCTTCGAGCTCGCTCGCTCTGGCCCCTGGCCGCCAGCCAGTCCCCGAGCGCGATGGCGTCGGTCGCCGGGTCGGCGGTATCCACGAAACGGAGGGCGAGCGCCGCCCTGGCCACCTTGAGGCGCTCGGCCAGCGGCAGCAGCCGGTATCCGGTCAGCGCCCGCCCCATGTGCAGCGGGCCGGGCAGCGCCGTGCGCCTGAGCCTGGCCCGGCCGCGCGACGACAAGACGGTCACGTCAAATCGCTCCTGGACGGTCACCAGATCCGTCACCTCGAGCTTGGCCAGCAGCTCCTGGTAGCTGGAGCAGCAGCGGAGGAACACATGCTGGCCGTTGTCGATGGTCAGGTCGCCGCGCGCAAAGGATGACGCCGCGCCGCCGAGCCTCGGCCTGGCCTCGAGGAGCGTGACCTCGTGACCCGCCTCGCGCAGCCCGATCGCTGCCGTGATCCCGGCCAGGCCGCCGCCGACGACAACCACGTGGCGCGCGGTCATGCCTTGCCTCCAGATTCGCCGGCCAGCACGGGCCGCTCATGCTGGGCGGCACGCGGGCGCCTGGCCATCCCGGCCAGGGCGCGGGCCGCCACCATCGCCTTCTCGCCGGCCGGCAGCGACATCCTGCGCTCGAGCGCGACCTGGGGAGCGGCGCAGATGTGGTCAAGCAGCCGCGAGTAGATTCCGGCCATCGCCCCGGCCGACGCGGCGCTGCGCCGGTCAAGGTACGGCATCAGCCGCATCCCGACGGCGTACCACTTCCTGGCTCGGTCGGCCTCGAACCTGATCAGGTCGCCGAGTTCGCCGGCCAGAATTCCGCGGCCGTCCTGGCCCCCGGGAGAGATCGTGCAGCCGAACCGCTCGATGTCCTCGGCAGGCAGGTAGACCCGGCCGTTGCCAAGATCTTCCCTGATATCGCGCAGGATGTTGGTCAGCTGCAGCGCGATGCCGAGCGCGTCGGCCAGCGGCTCCGCAGCGGACTGGTCGGCGCTGCCGAATACTCCCAGCGAGAGCCTGCCGATCGACCCCGCCACGCACCGGCAGTAATGCTCGAGCTCATCGAAGGTGGTGTAGCGGGTTCCGCTCACATCGGCCTCGCAGCCGTCGATGAGCTCGCCGAAGGCGCTGAGCGGGATCGGGAGCCGCGCCGCGGCATCACTAAGCGCGGTCAGCACCTGGTCACCTGGCGGCGCGACGCCGCCGTCGCTCAACGCCGCGAGCTCGGACCTGCACCGCTCGAGGGCGTCGATCTTGTCCTCGGCCGGCATTGGTCCGTCCCCGATGTCGTCGATCCGGCGGGCGAGCGCGTAGACGGCCGACAGCGCCCTGCGCTTGTCGCCGGGCAGCAGCGTAATTCCGTAGGCGAAGTTCTTCGCCTGCGAGCGCGTGATTCGCTCGCACTCCCGGTAGGCCTGCATGACCGGCTCGGCGACCGCCTCGCGGCGTGCCACGGCGCTCACCTGCCCCTCGCGAACGCGGTGATGAGCCCGGCCGTCGTCCGCAGCTTGCCCGGCCGCCGCGTGGCCGACAGCACGTCGTAGTCGGCGGCCGCGATGGCGGCCAGCGCGGCACGGCCGCCCGCGACGTAGCCGGCCACGGCGATCCGCGCGGCGCCGCCGCCCAGCGAGCCGACCAGCGGCGCGCCAGCGTCGATGAGCGACCTGGCGCGGCCGACCTCGAACGCCATCAGCTCCCTGACCGCCGGCCCTGCCGGGCGGGCGGCGAGGTCCCGCTCGGTGCACTCGTGCACCGCGAGGTCCTCGAGCGGCAGGTAGATCCGGCCGGCGCGCAGGTCCTCGGCGACGTCCTGCCAGTGCTCGGCTAGTTGCAATCCGGTGCAGATGAGGTCGGACTGCTCCGCGCGGGCCACGGAGAAGCGGCCGAAGATGTGCAAGACGACCCGGCCGACCGGGTTGGCCGACAGCCGGCAATATCCGGTCAGGTCATCGAACGTCTGGTAGCGCGTGACCACCTGATCCTGCTGGTTGGCCCTGATCAGGTCCACAAAGGGCTGGATCGGGATCTCGCACTCGGTCACGGTGCGCCGCAGCCCGCTGACCGCCGACATCTCCGGCGGTCCGGAAACGGGCGGGCCCGTCCCGTCGCCGCGCGCCGCACCTGGCTCGCCGATGCTGGCATACAGCCGCCTGACGTCGTCCTCGAGTTCGGCGAGCAGGCGAAGCCGCTCGGCGGCGGGCGCCTCGTCCCCGATGTCATCGGCCGTCCTGGCGAACACGTATAGCGCCATCAAATGCTGCCGGTAGCGGCGGGGCAGCAGTCGCATCGCAACCGGAAAGTTCTCATAGGCGGCTTTTGCGGCCACGGCCTCAGCCGCCAGCGCCGCCGCGGACGGCACCGGGCCGGCCGGCGGGTCCGCCCCAGGAAGCACAGGGACCGCCGTCGCGGCCGCGGGCGACCCCGCCGCGGACCGCTGCCGCACTGGCTGATTCGTCACTTGCTCTGCCACGTCCTCCCCGAGAGGCACGGCTCAGCCGCACCCCGCCTGACCCCGGCCTTGTCCACTATTCCTGCACGGACTCTAAATGAAATGCAAACAATGACATCGACGTCACCTGATACGGGTGTCGCATTTACCCCGTTGAGCATTGCAAACGCGAGTCGGGCAGCGGGACTGCGTCGATGTGCGGTAATGAGATCTTTTCATACGCTAAGAGCTTAATTATGCGGCTGTGCACCGCTGCCCGCTGTTGGCCTGCGAAAACTACCCGGGCGGTGGGAACAGCGGACCAGTCCGGCAGCACCGAGGACGCGGCACCTTACCGTCACTTCGGGCTGGCCGAAGGGCTAGTCTCTGCAGCATGACCTGGGAACCTTGCCGAGGCCCGGGAACAACAGAAGGACTAGTGTCCCGAACATGACCAGGGAACCTCGCCAGGATGCGCCGCTACCGCCGATGGCATCGGCGTCCGGCGCCGCCGGGGTGCCCGCAGAGACTACGCGGCTTGACGGCCTGGCGGTCGGCGCGTTGCAGCGCGCCCAGGTCGCCGACGGCCCGGTCGGCACCCTTTCCGCCGGAGGTGCGGTAGCCGCCGCGGAGCCGTCGCCCCGCCGACCGGCCGGCCCGAGCCGGGGTATCGGCGTCCGCCCGCGGCGCCCCTCGATGGGCGGGGGGATCCCGGCCCAGGGACGCGAGCTGGGAACCCAGGGCAGGCAGACCGTCCGCCGGCTGCTCGAGGCCGGGCTGGCCGAGTTCGACGAGCGCGGCTTTCAGGCCGTGCGGGTCGACGACGTCGTCAGGCGGGCGCGGACCTCGCACGGGACCTTTTACCTATACTTCGCGAACAAGGACGACCTTTTCCGGACCCTGCTGCTCGATGCGCTGCACGACATGGAACTCATTACCGACGACTTCCCGATCGTCACGAGCAACGAGCCCGGCCGCACGGCGCTGCGGCGGTGGATCGAGAGCTTCACCGACACCTACGCCGATCATGCCACGGTGATCAGGGTGCTGAGCCAGGCCGACGTGGTGGGCGAGGAGGTCTACGGAGACGGTCTCCGCATGCTGTTCCGCCTCTCCGAGGCCATTGCCCAGGGGATGACGGCGGCGCGCAAGCGCTCAGATCCGGCCGGCGGCAGCACGGGCGACCACGCCGAACTCACGGCGCTGGCCTGCCTGATGATGCTGGAGCGCGTCAACTACCTGCTCAGCGTCGACGTACGGCTGCCGCGCGACGAGATGATCGACAGGCTCAGCGCCATCATCTATGCGGCCTTCCACGCCCCGTGACCTTGACGGTGCGGTCCAGGTGGACTGACCTCAGCGGGCCAGTGCACTACCTCGACTTCGGCGGCCCCGACGGTGCGCCGGTGATCGTGTGCGTGCACGGGCTGTCGGGATCGGCGGAGAACTGGACCGCACTCGCGCCGCTGCTTGCGGACCGGTACCGGTTGCTCGCACCGGATCTGGCCGGGCACGGCCTGACTCGCTCGATGGGTCGCTCGAGCAGCGTGGCGGCCAACCAGGCGCTGCTGCATCGCTTCGTGCAGTCCGCGGTGGGCGGCCCGGTGGTCCTGATGGGAAACTCGATGGGCGGCATGATCTCGCTCCTCGAGGCGGCCGCGTCGCCGGACCTGGTCAGCGGCCTGATCCTGGTCGACCCCGCGCTGCCGTTCGTCCCGGCCAGGCCCGATCCTCGCGTGACGGCCATGTTCGCCCTGTACGCGATGCCGGGGATCGGCCAGCTCATTACCGCGAGCCGACGCCGGATGTCGCCCGAGGCGGCGGTGGCCAGCGTGCTGGCGCTGTGCTGCGCGGACCCCTCGCGCGTGCCGCCTGAGATCATCGCCAGGCATGTCGAGCTCGCACGCCAGCGGGCAGCCTTCGGCGAGGCCGGCCATGACCTCGCCGCTGCTATGAGGTCCGTCCTCGCCACGGCCGGCTATCTGCGCGGCCAGGCCTACCGGCGCAGCATCAACGCGGTCAGCTGCCCAGTGCTGCTGCTGCACGGGTCAGCCGACCGGCTCGTCCCGGTCACCGCCGCGGCCGGCGCCGGCAGGGCGCACCCGTCGTGGTCGGTGGTCATCCTGTCCGGCGTCGGCCACACCCCGCAGCTCGAGGCACCAGCGCAGTGCGCGGCCGAGATCGGCGATTGGCTCGCCGCGAAGGGGAGGGCAGGCAGATGAGATTCAACCTGGCGGTCATGCTGCGCGAGACCGCATTGGCAACACCGGACAAGGCCGTCGCCGTCTACCAAGGCGGCCGGCTCAGCTACGGCGAGCTCGACGCGCTATCTGACCGGCTGGCCGCGGGGCTTGACCTGGCCGGGCTGCGGCCGGGCGACCGGGTCGGCCTCCAGCTACCTAACATCCCGCAATTCCTGATCGCGTACTTCGGGATACTCAAGGCCGGCGGTGTGGTCGTCCCGCTCAACGTCATGTACAAGGCTCCCGAGGTGGCGTTCACCCTGCGCCACTGCGACGCTCGGATCTTCATCACCTGGGCTGGCGCGCTGGCCGAGGCCGCCGCCGGCGCCGAAGCTGCCGAGGTGACCGCGGTCTACGCGGTAGGCCAGTCCGAGGCCGCGGCCGGCGCCCTGCCGTTCGAGCGGCTGCTCGCCGCCGCGGACCCTGGGCGCAGGCTGGCCGGCACCGAGATGGGTGACACGGCGGTGATCATGTACACGTCGGGGACCACCGGCCGCCCGAAGGGCGCCGAGCTGACGCACATGCAGCTCTATATGAACGCCGACATTCCCGGGCGGCTGTTCGACGTCCAGCCCGATGACGTCGTGATCACCGTGCTGCCGCTGTTCCATATCTTCGGCCTATCCAGCATCGTCAACGTCTGCGTGCGGTTCGGCTGCACAATGTCGCTGATCCCGCGATTCGATCCGGCCGCCGTCCTGGCGGCCATCGAGCGGGACCGGGCCACGATCTTCGAGGGCGTTCCTGCCATGTTCTTCGGGCTGCTCGGCTACCCCGATCTCGGCCGGTACGACCTGTCCTCGCTGCGGATCGCGATCTCCGGCGGAGCGTCGATCCCCGAGCCGGTGCTGGACGCGTTCGAGCAGCGGTTCGGCGTCGTGATCCTCGAGGGTTACGGCCTGACCGAGACGGCCTCGACTACGACATTCAACCGGACCACCAGCGACCGCCGCGTCTACAGCGTCGGCAAGCCGATCTGGGGAACGCAAACCGAGATCTGGGACGACAGCGGCAAGGCATTGCCGCCCGGCGAGGCCAACGTCGGCGAGATCGTCACCCGCGGGCTGCACGTGATGAAGGGCTACCTCAACAACCAGGAGGCAACCGCCGAGGCGTTCAGCGGCGGCTGGTTCCACACCGGTGATCTCGGCTATTTCGACCAGGACGGATTCTTGTTCATCGTCGGCCGGATCAAGGAACTCATTATCCGCGGCGGATATAACGTCTACCCGCTGGAGATTGAGGACGTGCTGCACGCGCACCCGGCAGTCGCCGAAGCCGCTGTCGTCGGCGTTCCCGATGACCGGCTGGGCGAGGAGGTCATGGCAGTGGTGACGCTGCGGCCAGGTGCGTCGCTGACGGCGCCCGAACTCGTGGAGTTCTGCAAGGAGCGGATGGCCGCCTACAAGTACCCCAGGATCGTGGAATTCCGCAACGAGCTGCCCAAGAACGCGCTCGGCAAGATCCTGAAGGACAAGCTCACCGGCGGCTAGCGGGACCGGATGCCGCGCGACTGCGGGATCGACCACGCGGTGTGGTTCCGAGCCGGACGACCGCGCTCGACGACGGGGCTGCTCATGGACCTGCTGCCGGAGTCCGCGCGGGCGGCCGTGGCATGTACACCGGCCGCATCGTCGGCCGTCGACGGCTGCCTAGCGGCGGGTCATCGCAACATGGTCCGTTCCGCCCGGGGAGGCGGCCGCGCGGCCCGCTGGCGGAATAGGCGGGCCAACCACCCAAAGCCGGCCACTGCGCCCCGAAGTATTTTCACGTATCGTGCAAATGGATCCTGGTCGTCGCCCAGGGACGACCACCGAGCCGAGTTTCTTCATCAGATCCGCTGCCGCACCGGCCGAATAATAGAGGATACTGTTTATCCATGTCGATCGCCATCGCCGACGAGCACCGTGAGCTCGCCAAGACCGCTGCCGACTTCCTCGCCAAGCACGGCGCCCGCAGTGCGGCCAGAGCGCTGCTCGAGGCCGACAAGGAGGAGCTGCCGACCTTCTGGCGCGAGCTCGCCGAGCTCGGCTGGCTGGGGCTGCACATTCCCGAGGAGCACGGCGGATCAGGATTCGGCCTGCCCGAACTGGTCATTGTTGCCGAGGAGATGGGCCGCGCGATCGCGCCAGGGCCCTTCATCCCCACGGTGACCGCGAGCGCGGTCATCGCCGTTGCCGGGTCGCCCGACGCCCAGGCCAGGCTGCTGCCCGGGCTCGCCGACGGCTCCGTCATCGGCGCGGTGGCTCTCGGCGGCGACGTGACCTACTCGGCGGCACCGTCTCCGGGCCAGCCGGTGCGGTGATCGGCGGCCACCTCGCTGACGTGCTGCTGGTCGCGGTCGGCGAGGATGTTGCGATCGTCGACTGCCGCGGCGGCGGCGTCACCGCCGAGGTTCCCGCCAACCTGGACCCGGCCCGCCGGGCGGCCAGGGTAACGCTGGCCGGAGCCCAGGCCGAACTCGCCGCGGGCGGCCGCCAGGTACTCCTCGACCTCACTCGCACGATGCTGGCCGCCGAGGCCACCGGGGTGGCCCGTGCCTGCACCGAGATGGCCAGCGAGTACGCCAAGGTGCGTGAGCAGTTCGGCCGGCCGATCGGCATGTTCCAGGCGGTCAAGCACCACTGCGCGAACATGCTCGTCGCGGCCGAGGTCGCGACCGCAGCGGTCTGGGATGCCGCCAGGGCCGGAGCGTCCGGTGGCGACCAGTTCACGTATACCGCGGCGGCCGCGGCGACGCTCGCGCTGGCCGCGGCCGACCTGAACGCGAACCTGAACACCCAGGTGCACGGCGGGATCGGCTTCACCTGGGAGCACGACGCGCACCTGTACCTGCGGCGGGCCACGGCGATCAAGGCGATCGTGGACGCCGAGGCGGCCGCCGAGACGGTCACCGATTGCGTCCGGCGCGGCGTGCGGCGGGAGCGGGCGATCGACCTGCCGGCGGCGGCTGAGCCGATCCGCGAGGTCGTGCGTGAGTTCATCGGCCGGATCCGCGACCTTGACGAGGACGCCAGGCGGAAGGCGATGGTCAAGGCCGGCTACGTGATGCCGAACTGGCCAAGGCCATGGGGCCGCGACGCGGGGGCGGTCGAGCAACTGGTGGTCGAGCAGGAATTCAGCGCCGCTGGCCTCAAGCGGCCGTCGTACGGCATCACCAGCTGGGTCATCCTCACGCTGATCCAGTACGCGACGGCCGAGCAGGTCTCGCGCTGGGTGGTTCCTGCCCTGAACCAGGAAGTGATCTGGTGCCAGCTGTTCAGCGAGCCAGGCGCCGGATCCGATGCGGCCGGCATCAGGACCAGGGCAACCAGGGCCGATGGCGGCTGGATCATCAACGGCCAGAAAGTCTGGACGAGCGGAGCGCACTACAGCAGGTACGGCCTGGCCACCGTGCGAACCGACCCGGACGTGCCCAAGCACAACGGCATCACCACCATGGTCATCGACCTCAAGGCCGAGGGCGTCACGATCAGGCCGCTGAAGATGCCGACCGGGCACTCCGACTTCAACGAGGTGTTCTTCGACAACGTGTTCGTGCCCGATGACGACGTGGTCGGCGACATCAACCGGGGCTGGACGGTCGCCAGGGCCACGCTGGGAAACGAGAGCGTGAGCATCGGCGGCGGTGGCGGCGGGATGTCCATGCCGGCCGAGGCGTTCATCGCGCCGCTGGATGCGGCGCCGGAGCTGCTGGCTGGCGGCGCCGGGCGGGTCGGCAGGCACATCGCGCAGATTCACGCCATGAGCATGCTGAACCTGCGGTCCGCGCATCGCGCGGTCGCAGGTGGCGGGCCGGGTCCCGAGGGCAACGTCACCAAGCTGCTGCTCTCGGAGATCGGGCACGAGGCGGCCGCCATCATCGCGGCCCTGGCGGGGCCCGACCTGGCGTTCCTTGACGGACCTGGCATGCTCGGCGGAACGCTCTCACTGATGCACCGCGCGATGTCGATCGCGGGGGGCACCTCGGAGATCAAGCGCAACCAGATCGGCGAGCGGATACTCGGCCTCCCCCGCGATCCGCTGGTCAAGTAAGCGCGTCCAGGTGCCGCCGCATCCGGTGCCTGGCCAGTTCGCCATCCCCTGATCCCACAGCAGCCGCGATGCGCTCGTGGACCTGCCGTACCTCGGCCCTGACCCGCTGAGGTGCCGCCGGCGCGAGCCGCTCGGCCTCGCCGAGACGGCTGAGCCTGATCAGCACGAGAGCCACGAGCTCGAGCACGCGGTTGCCCGCGGCGCCGGCGATGGCCGCGTGCAGGTCGCGCGCCGCCGGCCGCTCCGCCTCGGCGATCCCCGCTGCTCCGATCGCGGCCGTGATGCCCGCCGTCCCGGCCGCGTCGGCCCGCTCGGCGGCCAGCCCGGCGAGTGCGACCTCGACGCCGGTGCGCAGCTCGGCGAGGTCGGCCCGGCGCATGCCGCGCCTGGCCAGGTAGATCGCCGCGATCTCGGTCACCGCATCGGCGGTGGGCTCGAACACGAATAGCCCGCCGCCCGGCCCGCGCCGCATCCTGGCGATCTGATGGTGCTCGAGCAGGCGCACCGCCTCCCTGAGCACCGCCCGGCTGACCCCTTCGTGGTCAATCAGCTCCTTCTCGGCCCCGATCAATTCTCCGGGCTGCAGACCGCTGCCCGCGATCTGTAGCGTGAGCTGCCGCGCGACGGCCTCGGCCCGCTTGCCGCTGCTCGGCTCGCCGAGGACAACCACATGACCGGGCAACAGCTCGCGCGTGGACTGCAGCCTGAGCAAGTTCTCGCTCTCAGCCTCCAGGTGCTTGCGCATCCTGTGCTTGACCAGGCCTGGGTCGCCGGCGATGACTGCCTCGGCGATCTTCGCATGCGCGTACACGCTGTCGGCTCCGACCTTCGGGCCCAGGCTCCGCCAGTCGGCCGAGTACAGCAGGACGACCCGGTTGAGCACGTCGACAAAGAGGTCGAGCGCGGGATTCCCCGTGACCGAGGCCAGCAAGGCATGCAGCGCCCGCGGGTCGGTGCCGAGACCGGGATCGCCGCCGTTCACAAACGAGCGCAGCCGAGTGAGTGCCCGGTCGTCGAGCCGGCCGGGCGCCACGTCGGCGACGATCTCCTCGATGACAATCCGCGCCTCGAACAGCTCGTCGAGCCTCGCCTCGACCCGGTACAGGTACAGCACGACCGCGTTGATCACCGCGTCCACGGTCGGTTCGGTGATCACCAGGCCGCCGCCCGGCCCCCGCCGCGTCCGCGCGACCTGCTGATGTTCGACAAGCCTGACCGCCTCGCGGAAGACCGCCCGGCTTACCCGATACCGCGCGAGCAGGCTGGCCTCGGACCCGAGGAGCTCGCCGACCGGCCAACCCAGTGCCATGACGTCGCCGACGATCTGATCCGCGACCTGCTCGGCGCGCTTCGATGTCGGGCTCGGGCCGGGGCGCGCGGGCACGTCGTCTTGCGCTGTCGCGGTGCCGCTCGCCACTGGAACAGGTTAGTTCATTTCGGCGCGGCTGGCGGGTGCGGCGCGGCTGGCGGGGGCGGGGCGGCGGGCGGGAAGCGCTCGAATTGAGGCGGGCGGCGCTCGATGAACGACCGGACGCCCTCGCGGAAGTCCGGCCGGCCGAAGCTCTCCATCATCAGCTCCCGTGCCTCGCGCTCCGCCACGAGCAGGCCGGCATGCATCTGCTGATAGACCTGCCGTTTCATGATCGCCATGGAAGTCGGCGACGACGTCTCGGCCAGGCCGCGCACGTACTGCTGGGCGTGTTCCAGCACCTCGCGCGCCGGCAGCGCCGCGTTCACCAGGCCCAGCGCGGCCGCTTCCCTGCCGGTGACTTTGCGGGAGGAGAACAGCAGGTCGAGCGCGGCCCCTGTACCGACCAGGCGCGGCAGCAGCCAGCTGAGGCCCCACTCGGCAACCAGTCCGCGCTGGGCGAACGCCGTGATGAGCACCGCGTCCTCGGCCATGAAGCGGATGTCGCACGCCAGCACGATCGGCACGGCCATGCCAGCGACCGGACCATTGATCGCCGCGATCACCGGCTTGGGAACAGACATCAGGTACGTATGCGTCCCGCCGTGCAGGTCGTCGCCGAAAGTGGCGTCGCCAGGGTCGGCCGGCAGATCGTCGGCCGGGCGCTCGGCGCTCCGCTGGCCGGCGCTGACCGCCGACAGCCGGCTCATGTCGGCGCCCGAGCAGAATCCGCGCCCGGCACCGGTGATCACGATCCCGACAACACGCGGGTCGCGCTCCGCCTGCGCGACGGCATGCCGCACCTCGAAGCCCATCCGGTCAGTCCACGCGTTCAGCGATGACGGCCTGTTGAGCGTGATGGTCGCCACCGGATCATCGACCTCGAACAAGATCTCCTGATACACGCTCACCTGGGCTCCTTGTGCGCGGCCGCCAGCACCGTTTCCGCTATTCTCGCGGCGAGGCGCTGCCCCGCGTCAAGGCGCCTCAACGCGCCCTCGCCGCCTCCGACATCGAGCGCGGTACTGCATTCCGGAGAAATGACATCAACTGCGCGGCATCTCATCTGCTTCCCATTGGCCAGTTGTGCGACGATAGTGACACCGGCCGGTTGTTGGTCGCCAGGATCAGCATTCTGGACGGGCTGCGCTGCTGGCCGGGGTAGTGGTACGACAGTCAGCATCGGGTGTTCAAACGGCGTGCCGCTGGGCAGGTCGGCAGCGAACGCCCGATCGGTCGGCTGAGAAGGGACGAGTGGCTGACTTGAGCCCGGTCATGCTGAATCAGGTACTCGAAGTCACCCTGGCGGTCATGATCCTGCTGCTGGGGATGGCAGTGACGGTGATCGCCCGCGTGGAGTCGGCGCCCGCTGGCACGGCACAACCGGATGGTGACGGCGAGCAGACGGCGCCCCAGCCCGGCTGGACGGCGGCTGAACCACCCCAGGGGCTATGGCCGCTAACGGTGCCCGCTGGCCCGAACGCACCGCCGCCCGCGCCACGCAAGACGGCCCTGACCGGGCGCGGCCGCTATGAGGCGCGCCACGTCAGGGGCAGGATTCCCAAGCCACGTACGCCGGGCCCGGCCGGGCCGCCATGGGGTCCCGCGCCGCCACCTGGCCTGCCGCAGCAGGGTTCAGAGAGCTGGATCTGATCGCCGGATAGGATCACTGCCCCGATCGAGTGAACCTAATGGAATCGCAGCGAGGCGACCAGATAGGCCACCCCGAACGGATCGTCACAGTAGCGAATCTCGCTCGCGACCACGTGGCCCGCCGCAGCGCCGGCCAGTACCTGCCACGCCGGGCGCCCGGTCGCCATCAGGTCACGCGCCAGGCCAGCATCGACCGACAGCAGATCGCCCAGTCGTCCGGCCCGGATCGCGTCTTCCACAAAGGCGTCGAACCCGGCGCTGCGCTCGTCCAGGTACCCGGGCGCCCGCAGCGTCCGGCGCGCGCTGCCATCGGCCATCACCAGCAGGCAGACCCGGTCACGCGACGCAGCGAGCTGTGCGCCAATCTCGGCGCACCGGCCGGGCGGCTCGTCGCCGGCCACCGCCAGAAGGACTCGCTCGCCCAGATAGCCGGCCCGGCTGAGTTGCCACGCGCCGACGCCAAGGGACGGCGGCAGATCAGGCGACGGCCGGGAGCCATCTGCCGCAAGAGCCTCCTCCGCCTGCCCGATCGCTGCGGTGCGCGGCGCGAAGACGGCCGGGTCGAGCGTGCTGCCGCCGTCCCACTGCGTGGTCTCTTCCGCGGCGCCGACCACGGCAATGACGTCCGGCGCCGCCGCCGTCAGCTCGGTCACGGCGTCTAGGCAGGCGCTGCGCAGCTCGGGAGCGGCCGGATCGGCACCGGTGAGCTCGCGGATAAGCAGCGGCGGCGCGGGACACAGGGCGGCTGCGATGATCATCGGCTAGGCCAGGCCCCTGACCGCGCGGGCAGGCGGCGAGTCGCCCCTGATCGCGGCGACCATGTCGAGCGCCTGGCGGGTCTCGACGACATGGTGGGCGCGGAAGATCCGAGCGCCCTGCCAGGCGCAGACCGTAGTGGTCGCCAGCGTTCCCGCCAGCCGGTCGGTCAGCGGCACGTTCAGGGTCTCGCCGATGAAGTCCTTGTTGGAGACCGAGACGAGCACGGGCCAGCCGGTGGCGGTCATCTCGGCGAGCCGCCTGGTCACCTCGAGCGAGTGCCAGGTGTTCTTGCCGAAGTCGTGGGCCGCGTCGATCACGATCCTGGCTGGGTCGACGCCGGCCTCGATCGCACGGGCCGCGAGCCCGCGCGTGTGGGCGAGCACGTCGGCGACCACGTCGCGGTAACGGGGACGGAACGGCCTGGTCCTCGGCGGCTGGCCGCCGGCGTGCGAGCAAACCAGTGCGGCGCCGAACTCCGCAGCCACCTTGCCGAGCCCGGCGTCCCAGCCTCCCCAGCTGTCATTGATCAGGTCGGCACCCGCGGCGCACGCCTCCCTGGCGACCTCGCTCCGCCAGGTGTCGGCGCTGATCACCACGTCGGGGTAGGCGCTGCGGACTGCGGCGATGAAGCCAGCCGTGCGCCGGATCTCCTCGCCCGGGTCTACCTCCCGGCCGGGCGCCGCAGGAACACCGCCGATGTCAACGATCTCGGCGCCCTCCTGGACGACCTGGTGCACCCGCTCCATCGCCGCCGACTCGTCCCAGGCATCACCGGGCCGGAAGAAGGAGTCGGGTGTGCGGTTCACGATCGCCATCACCAGCAACCGGCCCGGGCCGAAGGCATGCCGTCCGAGGCGCAGCACGGACTGCGGCCGTCCGCCAGGGGGCGCCGCGCCATCCAGCATTCCCGGCACCGGCTCCCTTCCGCCTCGGCCTGCCCGTCTAGGCAAAGCCCGGATCGACCGCCCCGTATTGGCGACTTCTTCCGCCACCGCCCGCCAACCCAGCCTAACGGTCAGCTGTCCAGCAGCCGCTCGGGGAGCCGGTCACCTCCCCGGCTCTCGGTCAGCCGGACATGATGCATAAATCGCCACCGCTTCCCGGTGAGCAGGAACTCGCCGGGTGCGGGCAGGGCGGCAATGCCGTTCATGACCGCATCGGGATCGCCGGGGAACCGCTCCCTGGCGGCCCGGGCATCGACCACATCGGTCACCTCGCCACTCGCCGGATCGATTCCCGCGAGGTACGGCTTGGTCCAGATGTTGGCCCAGATCCTGCCCGCCGACCAGTCAAGGTCGTTCAGTCCGTGCAGCCGCTGCCCGGCGATTCGCACCTTGATCATGCCGAGCGGCTGCAGTGTCCGCCGGTCGCGCCAGATCAGCTCACTCGTGCCGTCGCTGGTCACGATGCGGTCGCCAACCTGGCAGATCCCCCACCCTTCGCGGTTGTAGGGGACGGTCTCGAGCAGGTCAAGCGTCTGCGGGTGCCAGCGCAAGGCGACCAGTTCGCGCCACGTGAGCTGCCAGAGATGATCACCAGCGTGGCAGATACCCTCGCCAAACAGGTCGGGGGCGAGCGCCGCGCTCCGCTCGGGCTGCTGCGCGCCGATCTCGTATCGGCACATCGCGGACTCCCCGTACAGGCCCGAGCTTTCCCACACGGTGGTCCCGCGCACGACCAGGCCCTGGGTGAATCCGCGCCGGGGGTGCGGCAGCCGGCGCAGGCGCTCGAGCCGGTAGTACCTCAGGCCGTCACCTCGCTCGTCGATGGTACAGCCGGCGATGGCATGATTCACTGCGTGCGCCTGCTGCGGACGTCGAGGTCCTCGTGACGCGGACGAGAGTGCCGCCGGTGCTCGTGACCGGAGCGACCGGCCGGGTCGGACGCGCCGTCGTCGACCTGCTTGTGGAGGCGGGCGTACCGGTCCGCGCCCTCACGCATCGCTCCGAGGCGGTGGCAACGCTGCCAGGCAGCGTCGAAGTCGTCACCGGCGACCTGACCGTGCCCGAATCGCTCGACTCAGGACTGCGGGGTGTCAGCTCCGTCTTCCTTGTCTGGACCGCCCCGCCCGCGACCGCTCAGGCCGTTGTCGAGCATCTGGCAGCGCACGCGCGGCGCGTCGTCTTTCTCTCTTCACCGCACCAGACCCCGCACCCTTTCTTCCGGCAACCGAATCCGATGGCAGTGCTGCACGCCGATATTGAGCGGCTCATCGTGGCCGCCGGGCTCGAGTCGACGATCATCCGCCCGGGGATATTCGCGTCGAACGTGTTGTCCTGGTGGGCCGCCACGATTCGCGCCGGCGGTGTCGTCCGGTGGCCTTACGGTGCCGCTGAGACCGCACCCGTCGATGACCGCGACGTCGCCGCGGTCGCCGCGCGCGTCCTGTATCAGGACGGGCACGCCGGAGGCGACTACGTCCTCACGGGCCCCGAGTCACTCAGTCAGGCAGAGCAGGTGGGCATCATCGGTGACGTCCTCGGGCGCCGGATCGCCTTCGAGGAGCTGTCGCCGGACGAGTTCAGAGACGAGACTCAGGGAAGCTGGCCACTCCCGGTAGTGGACATGCTTCTCGCCGCGTGGGGCGCAACGATCGGAAGTCCGGCGTTCATCACCTCTACTGTGTTCGACATCCTCGGATCGGCGCCGCGGTCGTTTCGCCAATGGGTCGCCGATCACGCCGCCGCGTTCACGGAAGGTCCGACCCCATCGAGCTGACCTAGACCTGGCCGGGGAAGAAGCCGAGCCGGGACAACGGCTCGGTTATCTGCTGCTCTTCGTAAGCCAGGTGCGACTGGAGGGTGCCGGTGAGCGCGTCGACCGCCGCTGTCAGCTCGGTGAAGTCGTCCGGCTTGGCCGACCAGCCTGACCAGGGCGCGGTCAACTTCCTCGACGACCTCGTGGATGATGACGTGCTCCTGCTCGAGCCGGTCGATCACCGGGACCAGGCCGGGATCGGCCCGGCGCAGGTGCGGGAAGACGGCCCGGTCCTCGAGTCCGTGATGCTGCGTGATCATGGTGCAGTACGCCGCGCAGTAAGCCCCGAGCGTCCAGTTGTTCTGCCGCATCGTCATCTCGTTCAGCACCGCGCGCGCCCGCCCGCGGTCACGCTGCCCCCGCTTCACCTGCTCGAGCAGGTCGCGGATCTGGTCGAGCTCCTGACGCAGGTGGTCATGAACCTCGGCCAGGTGCCTGCCGACGGCCATCCCGCGCGCGGAGTAGGCGGTACCCGGCAGGAGCGGGCGGTGCGCTCGGCCGAGCCGCAGGTCGTCGGGACCAGACCCGTCGCTGCCCGGCAACGCCGGCCGGCCTGCCGCGGTCACGGATCGGCCGCTCGGCCGCGACCAGTTCGCGCGACGGCGGGCGCGACCTCCTGGCCGAAGCGCTGGTCAGTACCACGGGGTCGTCGCCCATCAGGATGAAGCCGGAGATCCCGCAGTCCAGGGCGAGGCCGGCCAGCTCCTCTGCCCACTGCGCTGGGCGGGCCGGTCAGCGGGCCGGACCCCGCGCCGGAGAATTCTCCTGAGATGTTCAGCAGCCGGCGCACCGACCGCGGATCACGGCCGGCCGCGGCGGCGGCGTCGTCGATCCGCGCGTTGAGGTCGGGCAGCTCGGCGGCCCGCCCTGGCAGGTAGGACAGGCTCGGCAGCCAGCCGTCGGCGGCGCGGCCGATCAGGTCGAGCATGCGCGGCTTGTAGCCGCCGACCCAGATGCCGATGTCGTGCGCGGGCGCCGGACCGCGCTTGGCGCCGGCGACCCGGTAGTGCTGGCCGCTCACGCGGACGCCGCCGAGCTGGTCCGCGTCCCAGACCTGCGCGGATGATGTCGATCGCCTCGCCGAGCGCGCCGACGGCATGGCCAGGGCTCAGCCGCCGGCCGCCGTTGGCCTCGATCGCCTCCCAGAACGCGCCGGCGCCGAGGCCGAGTTCGACCCGGCCGCCGCTGAGCAGGTCGAGGCTGGCGGCGCTGCGCGCGAGCACGGCAGGCTGCCGCAGCGGCAAGTTGATCACGTTCGGCGCCAGCCTGATCCTGGTGGTGGCGGCGGCCAGATAGGACAGCAGGGTCCAGGCGTCGAGAAAGTCGGGCAGGTACGGGTGATCCTGGACGGTGACCAGGTCGAGCCCGGCCTGCTCAGACAGCTGAGCCAGCTCGACCACGCGCTCGGGCGGCTCGGGCAGAGGGCGTGATGAAGCTGCCGAACAGCAGGTCGTGTCCGTAGTCCGTCATCGCCTCGATCTGCTCCCTCGTCATACTCGGCTTCCGCGCTAGTCTCCCGCCCGCCCGAGCCTACCCGAGGAAGTTGAACCTTCAACCTACTCGCCGTGCCGCCGCCCCGCCAAAGCGCGAGTACTCAGGGCAAGCGCGATGAGTCGGGATCTTATGGCGCGCCGTTCTCTTCGCTGATGATCCTTCACCTGGTCTTTGCTGGCCTGTTCCTGCTGATCCTCGCGTACTTCTGCCTCTTCCTCTTCACCAGGTCTGATGCGACCCCGGATGCCATGACCAGGCAAAAGAAGCAGCGCAACATGATCTACCGCGGCTGTGGCGTCGCCATCACGGCCGGCGTGATTGTCGCTGGGCTGTTCGGCTGGCTCACCTCGGATGCCTTTCGCAATGCCTGGCATCCGGTGTTCTGGGGCGAGTCCGTCGCGGTGGTCGCCTTCGGCATTGCCTGGCTGATCAAGGGAGAGACCCTGCTCACCGATCCGCCTGAGGCGCGGGCCGCTCCCTAGATCGCTGTCGGTAACCTATGTGTTACGGTAGCCTCGACGGTTACCAAAGGAGACCACATGGCGCAGGCGCGGGCCGCGGGCGATCCGTTCGAGGCGCTGGGCGACCCGAACAGGCGCGAGATCCTGCGGCTGCTCGCCGCCGGCGACAAGCCGGTCAGTCGAGATCGCCGCGGCGCTGCCGATCAGCCGGCCCGCCGTCTCGCGGCACCTGCGCCTGCTGAAGGAGGCGGGGATGGTCGCCGAGCGGGCCCGGGGCACCCGGCGGATTTACTACCTGCGCGAGGAGGGCATGCACGCGATCCAGGCCTATCTCGAGCGAGTCTGGGGCAACGCCGCGGCGCGATTCAGGCTGCTGGCCGAGAACACCGGCGAGGAGCGGCTGCCTTGCGGATCCGGGGCCATGACCCGGAGCCGCTGCGGATGTCCTTTGACGTCGCGTGCTCGGCGGAGCACGCGTTCGGCGTCTGGACATCGCGAAGATCGGCACCTGGTGGCCGCGCCGATCACACCGTCACCGGGGAGGCCGAGCAGGTGGTTCTCCAGGGCGACGTCGGAGGGCGGATCTACGAGCGCACGGCCGACGGCGCCGAGCATGACTGGGGCGAGGTGACCGTCTGGCAGCCGCCGACGAGGCTGGCCTACCTCTGGCATCTCGGGCTGGACCGAGCCGAGCGCGACCGAGGTCGACATTCGCTTCATCGCCAGGGGTGAGGCCGCGACCAGGATCGAGATCGAGCACCGGGGCTGGGAACGGCTCGGCGACGCGAGCGCGCAGCTGGCGCGACCGGAACGTGGCCGGCTGGCAAGGCCTGATGCCGCACTTCATGGCCGCAGCGAGAAAGCCGCGATGAGGAGGAGACCCTGATGGCCGCTGGGACGAAGCAGGACCCGTGGGAGCTCAAGACCCCGCCGGGCACCTCGGGCTACACGATGTACGCCGACGAGCAGTCCGATCCGCCTGCCCTCGTCTGCCAGGTCGGCTCCACAACCCTGAAGTACCGCCTGAGCGCTATCACCGACCTGCACGCCTGGCTGCCAAGCAGGGCGACTGGGTGCCGCTCGGCGCGGCGGACGAGAAGAAGCCCGCCGCCGACGGCACGGTCGAGGCGTGGGGCCGTTCGCCAGACAACCCGGTCGGCGGCTGGTACGGGCTCCGCAACGGCTATCGCGGCAGGTTCGGCATGTACCTGCCGCCGCTGCTTGAGGCACTCGGCCTGGCCGAGGTCACGCACGACGCCGCGCAACAACCGGATGCGCGCAATCTAACGAGGAGGGAGACCATGACCGTGGCGAAGGTCGTCAGGTACACCACGAAGCCCGAGCTGCGCGGACGAGAACGAGCGCCTGATCCGCAAGGTATTCGCCGAGCTGGCCGACCATCGAGCCCGAAGGTCATGCGTTATGCGGCCTTCCGCCTCGACGACGGGGTGAGCTTCGTGCACGTCGCGGTGATCGAGGGCGAGGAGAACCCGCTGAGCACAGCTCGGCGCGTTCGGCCAGTTCCAGTCGGGCATCGGCGAGCAGGTGCGAGGAGGGCCCGATTGCGGCGGACGCCGCGGTCGTGGGCAGCTACCGGCTGCCGGTCGGGTAACGGCACTCACGCGGCCGCGCGACGGTAGCGCGAGGTGTCGCTGCCAGTGCGGCTTGCGCTTGTCGAGGAACGCCCGCATGCTCTCGCGGGCGTCAGGCAGCTGGCTCGTGGCCGCCATGACCTCGATCGCGTAAGCGTAAGCCTTCTGCTGGTCGAGATCGATCTGGGCATAGAGCGCCTGCTTGCCGATCCCCTTGCTCTGCGCCGATCCACTGGTGACGCGCTTGAGCAGGTCGTAGATGGCCGAATCGAGCTGGTCGGCCGGCACGACGCGGTTGACCAGCCCCCAGTCGAGCGCGCTGCGCGCGTCGATGATGTCCCCCGACAGAGCCATCTCAGCCGCGCGCTTGCGGCCGACGTTCCTGGCGATCGCCACCATCGGGGTGTGGCAGAACCAGCCGCCCTTACCGCCAGGGGCGGCGAAGGCGGCGTCCTCGCTCGCCACCGCGAGGTCGGCGGAGGCGACCAGCTGGCAGCCGGCCGCGGTGGCCAGGCCATGCACCCTGTGCCACCACTGGCTGCGGCACCTGCTGGATCAGCGTCATCAGCTCCGTGCACGTCATGAGCAGCGACGCGCACGGTCGGCAGGTCGGCCTCGGCGACATCGGCGAAGTCGTGCCCGGCACTGAAGACCGGGCCGTTGCCCGCCAGCACGATGCCGAGCGCATCGCTCTCGCCGATCTGGTGAACGCGGTGATCAGCTCGCGCATGTGCGCCAGGGACAGCGCGTTTCGGCGCTGCGGCCGGTTCATCGTCACGGTGGCGAACTCGCCAGACCAGTCGAGCAAATGTTCTCGAAGTCCATGACGGCCTCCTTCGCGCCCGGTTGCAGCCTACGACGCCTTCACCTCGGGGGGCGCCCTAGCTCAGCTTCCTGAGCCCGTCCAGCACCCGCTTGAGCGACTCGGGCGGCAGCGGTGCGACCGGGCCGTCGTCCGCCCACACCGGCCGCACCGCCCCTGTATCCCTGGGCGGTTCGCTACCCGGCCCCGCGGCACCCGGCCTGCGGGACGGCATGGCGGCGATCTCCGCAGACTGCAGCGCCGAGGAAATCCGGGTATCGGCAGGCCCCGCCTGCTCGGCTGATCCGGCCAGTCGAGATCACTCCCTGTCAGGCACCAGGTCGCGGTGGACATACCGGCCAGTCAGTTACTTATCGACCGAACGTGGACGCTAAGGATTACCGCGCGTAACGGAAACTTTCGGCAGGCTACTGTGCGCGGCTACCCGTAGCAAGCAAATGCACCAGGACACACCGGCGAGTCGCCGCCCGGCAGTCAGCCGGCCGGTCCGCTAATCAAGGTCAGCGTTGCCGAACGGCTCGCGCCGTCCAGGCCGATCCAGGTGATGCTGACCCGGTCGCCGGGATGATGCCGCCCGAGCACGGACTGGAGCGCGAGCGGCGACCCCACTCGTCGGCCGTCAGCGCTCACGATGACGTCGCCGGCCGCCAGGCCGGCCTGACCGGCCGGGGAGCCGGAGAAAACGCCGGCGATGGCGACGCCGTGGCCGGCCGGAACGCCGCCAGCCGCCGCCTGGGTCACGGACTTGACCGCCACCCCGAGGAACCCGGTCGCGCCGATGTGAACGGTGCCCGAGGCCGACCGGGTTTCGATCCGGCGAGCAATCGACAGCGCCCGGTTGATCGGGATCGCGAACGCCTGGGTCTTGCCCTTCAGCTGGAAGCCGCCGTGCCCGCTGGAGGCGGCCGTATTGATCCCGATGACCCGAGCGGCCCGGTCGACCAGCGGTCCGCCGGAGTCGCCCGGCCTGATCGGCGCGTTGTGGCCGATCAGCCCGGTCAGCCGCTCCGAGGTACCCGCCGCGCTGTCGGTGGCGGTTACCGGCGCGCCGAGCTGAACGATCCGGCCGGTGACGACCGACGGCGTGCCACCCCGGCCGCCCGCATTGCCGATGCCCACCACCTTCTGGCCGACCCTGGCCATCGCGGAGTTCGCGGTTCGCACGGTCGTCAGCCCGGAGGCCCCGCGCAGGTGCAGCAACGCGACGTCATGGCTGCGGTCATACCCGAGCACGGTGGCCCGGTAGGTGCGCCCGTTGCCGATATCGGTGACCCTGATCGACGTCGCGCCCTCGATCACGTGATTGTTCGTCAGCACGTCGCCTGACGACGAGATGACCATCCCGGTTCCCGCCGCCGCGGCGTGCTGGTAGCCCAGTGTCGTGAAGATGTCCACGAGCCCGGCATCGACTCGGGAGGCGATCCTGCCGATCGGCAGCGGCTGGTGCCCACCCGCCCCGCTCTGCACTGACTGATGCCCACCCGGCCCGCTGTGACTCGGTGAGTTCTGCAATCCCCAGTAGCTGGCCAGCGCGACGACGACAATGTAGACAGCGATCACGAACCGGCGCCGCAGCCGCCGCAACGGGCGGCGTGGCCGGCGGCCGCCGGGAGACCCGTACCCAGGCGGACCGAACGGCTCGCCTGAGTAGCCGGGCCCTGGCCAGGTTGCCGGGTTCGCAGGGCCTGTCGCGGACCTGGCCACGGTACCGGTCGACGGGTCATAGATGCTGGTCATGCGATCGGCTCCCTGTGCACGTAGCCATCGGCTGAGTACCCCACCATTCTCGGCGCTGAACCTGAGTGCCGGCTGAATGCGGGCTGACCGCCACCTCGGACTACGCCACAGCCTTCTCGCTTGGTCGAGATCCATGAACTGGTGGCGCGGATTACCTGTCCTGGCCGTTGGCCGAGGAGGGACACGCCGCGCTCCTGGCCGGACCGACCCGATGCGTCGCCGCCTCGGACGGGCAGGCTCTTCCGCCAGAAGTAACCATGCCGAGCGCGATGATCGCGGCCATGAGGCTGACTATCAGCACAATTGGAACAGCGGCGGACGCCTGTGCCCAGCGAATTGAGGCGCGGAGCCTGGCCAGGACCGGGTTCGGCTCACTGGCCAGCCGCTCGGCGCACGGCGGACCCGCGTCGCTGGTCAGCGCCGTGAAGATCGCGAACATCGACGCCAGTTGCGGATCGCACGTCTCCAGCGCGCGGTCCATTCCGGTCAGGATTGTTCGCTGGTATGCAGGCAGACTCACGGGCCCGCCACTGCCCGGGAACGACCCGGCCAAACGCCGCGTACCTGGCAGCGCAGCTATGGCGCCACGAGTCGCCGCACCGGCGGTCTACCAGCGGTACCAGCGCCGGCGACGCGAGCGGCCGACGCCCTCGCCCATCCGCAATGCGAACCCGAGCAGCCACACGACCAGCGCGATCAACGCGATCCACCACAGGAAGTGCAGGCCGAAGCCGAGCAGCGCCAGGACGATAATGACGAGCAGCGCGATCAGGACTACCGACATCGAAGCCTCCCATTGACGAGTTATCAGCCTGTCGAGCTACCCTCCTCGCCGATCGCAAACACTCCTGAGCGAGCGGGCGACGATGGCGCCCTGATCCGGCCGCGGTCCCTTTTGTGACAACATGAGGCGAGCGGGAACGGCGGCGGGGTGCGTCAGACCCGCCGTCACCTTGACCTGTTGTGGCAGGCGACGCTGCGGCATCGGCCCTGGTTCCCGCGGTACGGGAGGGCGCTGCGTTATGACTCTTGTTCGTGCCAAAGGCCTGCCGGTCCCGGCGCTGCGCGGCGTGATCTTCGACATGGACGGCGTGGTCGTCGACTCAGAGCCGCTGTCGCTGCGGACAATTGCCGAGGTCATCAGGGAATGCGGCGGCACCGCCGACTCCGCCAGCTTCGGTGACCTGGTCGGGCGGAGCCTGGACGAGGCCCTCACGCTCGCCGCCCGCCGCTCGGGCCGCGACCTCGATACCCGCGACCTGCGGCGAGCCTACGAGAGCCGGTACCTCCCGCAACTGGCCGCGACCGCGGTGCCGACCGCCGGCCTGGTGCCGCTCGTCGCCGGGCTCCGTGCGGCGCGGGTGCCGATGGCGCTCGCCTCATCCTCGCCGCTCGCCGAGGTCCGCGCGGTCGTGCGCGCCCTGGGCCTCGAGCCCGACCTGTCCGCGATCGCATCGGGCGAGGAAGTGCGGCGGCCGAAGCCGGCCCCCGACGTCTACCTGCTCGCGATCGAGCGGCTCGGAGTGGGAGCCGCGGGGGTAGTCGCGATCGAGGACTCGGCCAGCGGCGTGGCCGCAGCCAGTGCCGCGGGCCTAGTCTGCGTCGCCGTCAGGACAGCGCTCACCCGCGGACACGACCACGGCACGGCGGCACTGACCGTCAGCTCACTAGCCGAACTCGACCCCGGCATCCTGCGCGACGTGGCCCTCCGCCGCGGCCTCAGTTCTGGGAGCGGCCGCGCTGGATGACGGCGTCCCGGCGGCTGGCGACCTGGCCGGCGTCGATGCCGCGGGCATGCCACCGGTGGTGCGCCTGCTGCTCGACCTGCCGGGCGGGGCCGCCGGTGATCTGCTCGCCCTCGGCATAGGTCGCGAAGATCGCCCGCACGGCCGCCGGATCTGCTGAGGCGATATCGGCCGCGAGCGCTCGGCAGAACCCGAGTAGCTCCCCGTGCGGCACCACGTGGTTGACCAGGCCCCACTCCAGCGCTACCTGCGCAGGAACGAAGTTCCCCGTCGCACTCATTTCCCGAGCCCGCCGCAGTCCCACCGCCGCAGGCAGCGCCACGGTCAGTCCCCAGCCCGGCAGCACGCCCACCCTGGCATGGGTATCGGCGAACCTGGCCCGCTCGGAGGCCACCAGGAAGTCACAGGCCAGCGCGAGTTCGAGGCCGCCGGTCACGGCAGGGCCGTTGACCGCCCCGATCAGCGGCGTGTCCAGGCCCGGAAGCACCGGCCCTCGCGCCGCCGCAGCGAGCGGGCCGCCGGGCTGGCCCAGTTCGGCCAGGTCGAGTCCGGCGCAGAAGGCCGGATCCGCGCCGGTCAGCACGATCGCCCTCACCTCTGGCCGCGCGTCAAGCGCCGCCATCGTGTCCCGCAGCCCGGCCAGCAGCGCGGCCGAGATCGCGTTGCGCCGCTCCGGCCGGTTCAGCGTGACCACAGCCACCAGATCGGCAATCTCGACGAGCACCTCGGTCATCGCGACGACCTCCTCGCCGCGATCCTAATTTGCCCGATCCTGGTCGGCCAACGAGCAGCAGAGGCTCGGCGGGACGCCGTCACCTGGTGCCCGCGATGAGCCGCTCGCGGTCGAACGCGGCTGAGGCGATCCGCCAGCCGAGCCAGCCGAGTACCAGCAGCAGCGCCGCGGCGCCGATCGCGAGCCCGAGCGAGGCGCTGATCACGTTGAAGGCGATCAGCGATGTCACCAGGACGGCGGGAAGATTCGCGAGGATGCCGAGTTGCTGTGCGACGCGCAGGTCGCTTGACCGGGTCGAGATCGTGATGCCGACCCAGATCGACCAGCTAGCCAGCAGCGGGGTGAAGATCACCTGCGCGGCAAGCTCGGGGCCGCGCATGAGCGCCGGGGCTATGGCCGGCTGAGCGAAGACCTCGACGAGGACGAGGAATGCGGCGTAAACACCGTAAGCGACCGCGAGCGACGGCAGCAGGGCCGCCATGGCCTTGCCGAGCAGGAACTCCTCACGGCGAATCGGTGTGGTGAGCACCGGCTCGAGCGTGCCCTGCTGGCGTTCGCCTACCACCGAGTACGCGGAGATCGTGGCGGGCACCAGGGCGGGGATGGCGAGCATGTAGATCAGCAGATGCCCGTGCGCGATAGTGCCCGCTACGGTCGGTGGCAGGGTCAGGACGATGACGAGCGGCTGGATCAGGAAGATGGCAGGCAGGACGACCATGGTCGCCACGATGTGGCCGTTGCGCCGGTAGTCCCTGAGTTCCTTGCGGAAGATGGCGCGGACGCGCCTGGTGCTGATGGTCATCGCAGGCTCCCCTCCTTGTCCTCGGTGATCATTTCGAGGTAGACATCCTCGAGCGAGTGCCTCGACTCGCTGACCGACAGCACGTCGGCCCCGGCCGCGACCAGCGCCCTGGTAACCGCGGGCGCGGCGGCGACCGGGTCGGATACGGCGAGTGCGTAGCCGCCGTGTCCGTCCTGGCGCCAGCCGTCGACGGCGGGCAAGCCGCGGAACACGCGGTCCGGGTCGGCAAGCGGCGCCAGGGTCCTGACCGCGAGCCTCCTGGCGAACAGCCGCTCGCGAAGCTCGTCGGGCCGGCCGATCGTACGAAGCGTCGTGCTCAAGATGGCGACCCGGTCGCAGAGGCGCTCGGCCTCCTCCAGGCGGTGCGTCGTGAGGAAGATCGTGACGCCGCGCTCCCGCAGGGCTTCGATCAGGTCGTGGACATCACGGGTCGCCGCCGGGTCCAGGCCCGCGGTCGGCTCATCGAGGAACAGCACCTCGGGATCGCTGAGCAGCGCCCTGGCCAGCGCGACCCGCTGGCGCAACCCCTTGGACAGGGTGCCGCAGGCATCGTGCGCGCGGTCGGTCATGCCGACCGCCCGCAGCGCACTCTCGATGCGATCGGCAGGGTCGCGAGCCTCGTACAGGTCGGCGAAGCAGGCGAGGTTCTCGGCCACGCTCAGCCGCAGGTACAGGCCAGGCGACTCCGGCATAATCGCGATCCGCCTGCGGATCTCCACACCGTTCTCCGGCGTGAGCGGCAGCCCGGCGACTGTTGCCGTGCCCGAGGTCGGCGCGATCAGCGTGCCGAGCGTCCGCACGGTCGTCGTCTTGCCGGCACCGTTCGGCCCGAGGAAGCCGAAGATCTCGCCGCGGCCGATCTCGAAGGAGACATCCTCGAACGCGACCCGGTCACCGAAGCGCTTGGTCAGGCGCCGGACGCTGATCGCCGTTGCGCCCCTTCCCACGGCATCGTGGCTGTCCATCGTGCCACCTTCCTGCACCGAGGCCGTCTGCCCCGCCGGCTGCCCGCCCGCGGTTCTTGCCAAATAAAACTGATATCACTATGATAGGCATGTGCTATAGAGCACGTCAAGTGGAGGTGGATCAGATGGCAGCAGAGGATCTTGACGCTGAGCGCGGCTTGCGCTCCGGCCAGCGGGTGCCCGAGCGGACCGCGCGGTTCGTGCCAGGCCTGCGGATGCTGGTGCTTGGACTGGTGATCCTGGTCGGCGGCATTACCCTGATCTGGCGGTCTGGCCAGTTCAGCGGCGAGGCGGCAACGGCCCTGATCTGGGCTGGCGCGCTGGTCCTCGTGGCCGGCGTCCTGGTGGCGAGGGGCCTCACCGCCGTCGTTCCCGGCCGGGCCCATGTCATCCAGCTGTTCGGCAAGTATCGCGGCACCATCCGCGAGCCAGGCCTGCAGTGGGTGAACCCGTTCACCAACCGGATCGTGGTCTCAACCCGGATCCACAACCTGGAATCGGCGCAGGCCAAGGTCAACGACGCTGACGGCAACCCGATCGAGATTGCCGCGGTGGTCGTCTGGCAGGTGGAGGACACGGCGCACGCCATATATTCCGTCGACGACTACCGGCACTTCGTCGCCATCCAGACCGAGACCGCGGTCCGGCACATCGCATCCAGCTATCCCTACGACAGCCGCGGCAGCGGCAAGCTGTCGCTGCGGGATAACGCTGACGAGATCACCGAGCGGCTGTCGGCCGAGCTGACGGACCGGGTCAGGCCGGCCGGCGTGCACGTCATCGAGACGCGCCTCACCAGGCTCTCCTACTCACCGGAGATCGCCCAGGCCATGTTGCGCCAGCAGCAGGCCAGCGCGGTGGTCGGCGCACGGCACATCATCGTCGAGGGCGCAGTCGGAATGGTCCGCCTCGCTCTGCAGCGGCTCGAGGAGGAGGGCGTCGTCGAGCTTGACGAGGAGCGCAAGGCCGCCATGGTCTCGAACCTCCTCGTGGTCCTGTGCAGCGAGCAGGCCACGCAGCAAGTCGTCAACACCGGCTCGCTGTACCAGTGACGATCCGCGCGGAATCGTCATGACCGAGCGCAAGGGAGTGCTGCTGCGGCTGGACCCGGCCGTGCATGACGCCCTGGCCCGGTGGGCGGCCGACGAGCTGCGCAGCACGAATGCCCAGATCGAGTTCCTGCTGCGCCGCGCGCTGGCCGAGGCGGGCCGGCTCCCCGGCCATGCGAGGGAGATGCGCGGGCCCGGCCGGCCGCGGCGTGACCCGGCGTCCGGCTAAGGGGTCGGGTCCGGCGCTGGCGGCTGGGTATCGGCTGCGCGAGACTGGGCGCTATTCACAGCACCACGGAGGGCGGCGGCCGACGATGCTGCACGGGCTGTATTTCCCGGAGAACTACGGGCGGATCGGGGCGGGCGCCGATGCCGTGGCAATCGGTTCCGCGACGGCCGCGGCCAGGGCCGCCGGGGGCGGCGTAGTCGTGCTGTCCCAGCCCTACGCGGTCGAGTCGACGATCAGCGTCACGGCCGGGGATGCCGTGCACTTCTGGTGCCTTGGCGCGGGCAATCGGCAGGTGAACCCTGATGCGCTGACCGGCGGGCACGTACGTCCGGCGAACGGCTTTGCCAAAGACACGCCGCTGTTCTCGATCGGCCAGGCGTCGCAGCCAGGCGGCAATCCGTGCGGGACCACGTTCTGGATGCCGCGGCTGTCCGGCATGTCGCCGAACGGGACGGCGGTCAGGGGATGCACGGGAATCCTCGTGACCGATACCGCCGACGTGCACCTGGTGGAGCCGTTCCTGGCCGATTTCGATCGCAGCGGAGCGAGCGGCACCGCCGTCTG
This sequence comes from uncultured Actinomycetota bacterium, assembly GCA_963720595.1. Lineage (GTDB taxonomy): Bacteria > Actinomycetota > Actinomycetes > Streptosporangiales > Streptosporangiaceae > Chersky-822. Next base: position 1,230,571 of record CAVRFY010000005.1, read on the forward strand.
GCTGAGAGCGGCCACGGCAGGCCACGGCGTGGGCTTCTGCGTGACCGGCGGGGTCATCTCCAGCAGCTGGCGCGGCATCTACGGCGACGGCGCAGGGGTCACCGACCTGCGCCTGTCCGGCCTGCTCGAGCACTCCAACACGCTCGGGATCACCCTCGGCGCGACCGCAGGCGGCGGCGGCCTGCAGATGTCAGGCTGCCATCTGGTGTACGCGTCGGCGCCGCCCGGCGCGTACCGGCTGTCGCTCGGCGCGGGTGCGGGCGACTTCGTGATCACCGGGAACTACTTCGACAAGAACGGCCCGGACCCGGCGGTGCTGCTCGCCACGGCCAGGGGCAAGCTCAGCGACAACCACTTCCTGGCCGACACCGCCTGCACCGGCCCGATCGTCACGGTCGCGACCGCGAGCCAGGCGCTGACCTTCCGCGGCAACGACTGCCGGGCCAACAACTCGTCGATGACGGCGCTGCTCCAGCTACTCAAGGGCGCTGGCGGCGCCCCGACGAACGGCGTCTACGACGGGAACAACGTCTATGGCACCCACCCGGCGCTGATCGCGCCGCTGATCGACAGGAACGCCGCCGCAATCCCGCCGACCAGCACCGCCACGACCTACGTCGCAGGGAACGTAGCCGGCGCCTGAACCGGGTGCCGGGCCGAAGCAGCCATGACACGACGAGCGAGGAACGGGACAGCGATGGATCTGCGTGGCTGGCTTGGCCAGGCCTTCGACTCGGTCGAGCAGTGGCAGTCGGGCTATCCGCCCTTCGGCCCGCACCCGTCGCTGGAGGTCACCGACGAGCGGTTCGCCGAGGCGTTCGCCGAATTCGCCGACCGGATGCGCGACAACTACCCGTACTTCCACCCGTCTTACGCGGGCCAGATGCTCAAGCCGCCGCATCCGGCGGCGGTCGCCGGCTATCTCGCCGCGATGCTCGTCAATCCGAACAACCACGCGCTGGACGGCGGCAAGGCCACGTCGCAGCTGGAGAAGGAGGTGGTTGCCCAGCTGGCCGGCATGTTCGGATTCGGCACCCACCTCGGCCACCTGACGAGCAGCGGCACGATCGCGAACCTGGAAGCGCTGTACGTCGCGCGCGAGCTCCACCCGAACGAGGGTGTCGCCTACAGCGCCGAGGCGCATTACACGCATGCGCGGATGTGCGGCGTGCTCGGCGTGGCGGGGACCACCGTAGTCACCGATGCGGCGGGCCGGATCGACCTCGGCGCGCTCGACGACTTGCTGGCCGGCGGGAGCATCGGGACCGTGGTTGCGACCGCGGGGACGACCGGGCTGGGCGCGGTCGACCAGGTGCACGACGTGCTGGCGGTCGCCCGCCGGCACGGGGTCAGGGTGCATGTCGATGCGGCCTATGGCGGATTCTTCACCCTGCTGGCGGGCGCGGACGGTCCGGCGGGCATTGACCCGCGGCCCTGGCGTGCCATCGCCGAGTGCGACTCCGTCGTGGTCGACCCGCACAAGCACGGGCTTCAGCCGTACGGCTGCGGCGCAGTGCTGTTCGCCGATCCTTCGGTCGGCCGGTTCTACGCCCACGACTCGCCGTATACCTATTTCACCTCCGACGAGCTGCACCTCGGCGAGATCAGCCTGGAATGCTCACGGGCAGGCGCGGCGGCCGCCGCACTGTGGCTGACTTTCCGGCTGCTGCCGCCCGAGCCTGCCGGGCTCGGGCAGGTGCTTGCCGCCTGCCGCTCGGCCGCGCTCAGCTGGGCGGACCTGCTCGCCGCCTCTGACCGGCTGCGCCTGTACCAGCGGCCCGAGCTTGACATCGTCAGTTACTTCCCCGTCACCGCGGGGACGAGCCTGACCGCGATCGACCAGGTCTCGGCGCGGATGCTGGCCGACGGCATGACCGATCGGGAGCACCCCGTGTTCGTCAGCACGCTCACGGTCGGCGCCGAGGCGATGACCCGCCGCCACCCGGACGTGACATCCGACCTGCAGCGCGCCAGGATCCTGCGCAGCGTCCTGATGAAGCCGGAGTCGCAGGCCTACGTCACCGAGCTGCACGCCCGGCTGGAGGAACTCGCCCGCGGCTGAGCCGTGGCCTCGCTACCAGATCCGGACCCGAGCCACGGGCTCGAGCCACAGCTCGTCGGTAGCGCCGACATCAAACGCGGTGTAAAACTCATCGAGGTTCCGCACGATCTGGTTGCAGCGGAACTCATTGGGGGAATGCGGGTCGATGGCGAGCAGCCGGATGACTTCCTCGTCCCGAGCCTTGTACTGCCAGGCGCGAGCCCACGAGAGGAAGAAGCGCTGCGCGCCTGTCAAGCCGTCGATCACCGGTGTGTCCTCGCCGTGCAGCGACATGAGATAGGCCTTCCATGCGATGCCGAGGCCGCCGAGGTCGCCGATGTTCTCCCCGATCGTCAGCGCTCCGTTCACATGCTGGTCCGGAGTCTGCTTCGGCGCCAGGGCGTTGTACTGCTCGATCAGCGACCGGGTCCGCGCTTCGAACGCTTGCCGGTCCGCCGCGGTCCACCAGTCGGTGAGCTTGCCGTCACCGTCGTACTTGGAACCCTGGTCGTCGAAGCCGTGGCCGATCTCGTGACCGATGACCGCGCCGATCGCGCCATAGTTGGCCGCATCGTCGCGACCGGGATCGAAGAACGGATCCTGCAAGATCGCAGCCGGGAACACGATCTCGTTCATGCCGGGGCTGTAGTAGGCGTTGACGGTCTGGGGAGTCATGAACCATTCGTCGCGGTCGATCGGCTTGCCGATCTTGTTCAGCTGCCGGTCAAACTCGAAAGCATGAGCGGCGCGCACGTTGGCGATCAGATCCGCCGGGTCGATCCTCAGGCTGGAGTAGTCCCGCCAGCTGGCCGGGTAGCCGATCTTCGGCATGAACTTCCCCAGCTTTTCCAGGGCCCGCAGGCGGGTGTCTGCCCCCATCCAGTCGAGCTCCCCGATGCTCTGGCGGTACGCCTCGCGGAGGTTAGCCACCAGCACATCCATCCGCTCCTGGGCCTCAGGCCTGAAGTGCCGGCCGACGTAAGCTCGCCCGACGGCCTCCCCCATCGCCCCCTCGACCAGCGAGACACCCCGCTTCCAGCGCTCGCGCAGCTCGGGGGTGCCGCTCAGGGTCCGGCCGTAGAAGTCGAAATCCTCGCTGACGAACGCTTCGGACAGGTACCCGGCGGCGCTGTGGATGACCTGCCAGCACAGCCAGTCCCGCCACGCCGGAAGGTGCTCGTCGGTGAGCAACGAGGCCAGTCCGGCGCTGAAGCTCGGCTGGCGGAGCACGACCTCGTCGAAGGCACCAGCGGGCGGGTCGAGGGCCGCGAGCCACCCGCGCAGGTCCGGCCCCTGCGACAAGGCGTCCTCCCAAGTAACAAGGTTGTAAGTCTTCTCGCTGTCGCGGCTCGCGACGTTGTCCCAGTGGTGCCCGGCCACCGCCGTCTCCAGCTCGAACACTCGCTGAGCAGCCCGGCCGCCATCCGGCAACCCGGCCAGCGCGAACATGCGCTGCACATGACCGGCGAACGCGTCGCGGACGCCAGCGAACCGCTCCTCCCGGTAGTAGCTCTCGTCCGGCAGCGAGATGGCAGCCTGCTCGAAAAACACCACGTAACGCTGCGGGTTGCCAGGGTCGGTGCGGACAAACAGCCGGTAGAGGCCCCGGATTCCCAGTCGCTCCAGCCGCCCGAGCGTCTCCAGCAGCTCCCGAATGGAGCCGACCGCCCGAGCCGCCGCGAGCGCCTCGCTGATGGGCTGCGAACCCAGCAGCTCCGCTCGGTCCGCGTCCATGAAACTGGCATACAGGTCGCCGAACTTCCGCTCCTCACCGCCCGCTGGCGCCGACGCAGCCCCTTCCACGATCTCGCGCACCGCTTGCTCAGCCTCGTCAGCCAGAATCCGGAATGCGCCGTCACGAGCCCGGTCCGCCGGGATCTCGGTCCGCGTCAGCCACCGGCCGTTGACGTGCCGGAACAGGTCGTCTTGGGGGCGGATACCGGGATCGAGCTCGTCGACGAGGATGCCGGATGCGAGGTTAAGCCACCCTGTCGCGGACCACCGGAATGCCCAGCGGCCGCTTCCCGCCTTGTGGTTTCGGGATGTCCACGCGCCTGGCAGGCGCAGGACGATACGTGCCCGCGCGCAGGTCAGCCTGAAGCTCGCCCAGCATGCGGGCAACCCCGTAGACCTCCTGCACATACGCCAGGGTGATCCTGTCCACCCCGGCGGCACCGCGATTCGCCCGGACCCGGTCCCACGCCGCCCACAGGACGTCACCCCTGCAGATACGGTCATACAGGGCGTGGAACCGCCGATCCTCCGACTGCTTGGCCGCAGTCCATAGCCGGCGCTGCAGTTGTCGCACTTTCGCCGCGGACGGCTTGCCGTCCACCGCTACGACGGGCACTGGCCCGCCGGGGAAATTGGACCGGGCGATCCCGGCCATGCCCTCGCGCTTACCCTCGCCACCAGCATGATCAAAGTGAGGGCCCTTCCCTCCCGGCGCGTTATGCTGCACGCCGATCACAGGTACTACGACCCCCTCGGACTCCCGCTGCGCTCCAGGCGACTTCACCATCGGCTTATAGCATGCGCTCTAGCGTAGGACTAGACAGGCTCTTGCGGTGATCATGCTCCAGGGCCGAAACTCTGCTCCACGGCCATCAAAGCTGGCAATAGCGTTGAACCTGGCATCAGCCTCCCGTCTGGAGCGCCATGACCTTTTTCCGCGAGTTCTTCAACCCCGCCACAGGCGAGCTCATCAAGTTCACCGACACCGCCGAGACGACCGGCGGCGAGCTGGTCAGTTTCACCTGGCGAAGCGTGCCTGGAGGTGTGATCACCGAACACGTCCACCCGCACCAGCAAGAGCGCTTCATCATCACCTCCGGCCAGGCCCGCTTCACTATCAACGGCCAAGAGCGCCACGCCCGGGCCGGCGAGACCCTGGTGGTCCCCGCAGGGGTGCCCCATTCCGAGGGCAACCCGGGAACCGTGGACATCGAGGGCATCGTCGAGCTCCGTCCCGCTCTGCGCGCGAAGGAGTGGCATGAAGCCCTCGCCGGCCTGGTCGCCGACTTCCCCACCACGCCACGAGGCGCGCCCAGGAATGTCCTCCAGCTCGGCGCCACTTTCTGGCACTTTCGGCACGAAAGCCGCGTCAGTTCCCCGCCTATCTGGATCCAGAACCTCATTCTTCCGCCGCTGTGGGCGCTCGGCAGGGCGCTCGGAAAGCGCCCGTACTACGACCACTGGGATAGCCGTACCGACTCTGAGCAACCGGATTGATGAGCGAGCCCGGCGCAGCAGAATGCACCCGTGATGCGTCTGTTGGATAGACGTAACTGGCGGGGTGCCGGGAACAGCGGGTGCGCCCGGCAGGGATGAGCAGGGCCGCCGGCGCGTGCCGTTCCGTAGTTGCGCGGAGGTACAGATCAGGCGATGACAGCATCCGGCACTCGGTTCTCCGCAGTCGCTGACGCGCGGCCGGCCGACCGTCCACGGCCGTCGGCGCTCATCGCGGTGATCTTTGCTGCCACCCTAATCGCCGTCGGGCTGCGCCTGTATGACCTCAGCCGGCCCGGTTTCCTGCTCGGCATCAACGAGTACGACGAGGGGACGGATTTCGGTAGCGCGATCCGCCTCGTGCACGGCGCGCTGCCCTACCGCGACTTTGTCATGGTTCAGCCGCCTGGAATCACGCTGCTCATGTTCCCGGTCGCGCTGGCCACCAAGGCCATGGGCACCGACATCGGGTTGGCAGTGGCCCGCGTGCTCACCACTCTCGCAAGCGCGGCGGCGATCCCGGTGGCGGGCCTGCTCACCCGGCACCGCGGCACGTTTGCGACGCTCGTGACCTGCGGGGTGCTTGCGATCTTCCCGGACAGCATCCTGGCAGCCAGGACCGTGCTGCTGGAGCCGTGGCTGGTGTTGTCCTGCCTGCTGGGCGCGCTAGTGCTATTCGATGGCGACCACGTCGCGAGCAGTACCAGGCGGCTCCTGATTGGCGGCGTGCTCTTCGGCTTCGCCGGGGCGGTCAAGGTATGGGCCATCCTGCCGGTCGTGGTGATCCTGGTGCTGACAGCACGCCGCCCGCGCCAGGCATCTGCCTTCGCCGCCGGAGTCACACTGGGCTTCTGCGTGCCCGTCCTGCCGTTCGCGCTTAGCGCGCCCAAGGCCTTCTACCGCGGTGTGATCGTCGTTCAGCTAGTCCGCAGAGACATTGCGCGGATCCCGCAGGGGTACCGGCTCCAGCAGATGCTCGGGCTGGCCCACTTCCCTCAGCTGACCACTCCCCCGCTGGTGATCATCGGCATCGTGGTCGTCCTCGTCATCGCCGCCGTGACCGTGCTCGGCTCGCGGCTGGCCCACAGCTCACCACCTGCACTTGATCGGTTCGCGACGGGCAGCTTCGTGCTAGTGGTGGCGGCGTTCCTGTGGCCGGTCGACTTCTACTACCACTACGCGGCCTTCCTCGCGCCGTTCCTGGCACTGACGTTGGCGCTCCCTGCGGAGCGACTGCTCGCCGCCATGCCCGCCGGGGGAACCCGCACCAGGCTCGGGCGGCTGCGGCGCTCCGCCATGACGACCGCCGCGGTCACTCTCGTGGTCTTGACGGTGTTTCAGGTAATCCTCGAGTCCCGGGCGCATACGAGTGTGCCCGCAAACGAAATTGCGACTGCCCAGCGGCTGATCCCACCCGGCGCCTGCGTCGCTACCGACCAGGCCTCGTACACGATCGCCATCGACCGGTTCGTTTCCACGGTGCCGGGGTGCTCGCTCATGATCGATGGATTGGGTACCGACTACGAGCTGTCCAACGGCCGGAACCCGCAGATTGCCGCCGGCACCTCGCCGACCGTGGAAGCGGCGTGGATGTCAGCCTTCCGGGCCGCCAAATACGCCTGGCTGACTACTGTGTCGTACCGCCGGATTCCGTGGACACCGCAACTCAAGGCCTACTTCAACAGCCACTTCGTGCCGCTGGCCGGCGGACTCGACTGGCTCTACATCAGGGCCGGTCACGAGTTGAGGCTCTCGACCCGGCAGCTCGTGCCCCCAGATTGGGTATCGGGATGGCCGGTCAAGACCAGCGACGAGCCCGGGGCGACAGAGAAGCTCGCGGTCGGCGCGAACAGATTCATCGATCCGACCTGAGCGCCTGACTCGCTGAACACAGCAATGTTGACCCAGCCGACTCGCAGCGGCTGACCGCTCATGTTCGTGATCCTCACCTGCGGCTCGCCCATGGAAGCCAACCGGCATGTCCAGCGGTAGGACTGGCCGCCGGGGCTCGCCGGTGACGCCAGGACAGTGACGAGCATTACGCCCAATACAGCGAGCACAGCGATCGTGACGACGGCAGCTGCGGGGATCGCCAACCCTGGCCTACGCCATCCTCGACGTGGCGGCTGCGGCGGAATCGGCGGCACAGCTTGCCAGCCCGACGGAGGCGTCCAGCCTGGTGGTGGGGGCATGGCACAGCGTAGGCCTCGGGACCCCCCACCAGGAAGCCTGTCAGTTGACGGCGTCGACCTGGATCACGGTGAGCGAGTTGTTCACGAAGTCGATGGCGCCGCGGCCCGGAATATTGTTCCCGCAGTTCAGGCTGATCGAGCCGCCATCTGGCAGGCTGGCCGCTCCGGTGAGCGCGTAGGTGCCTCGGTCGGGCGGATTAAGCTCCAGGTCCTGCTCCTGGATGATGCCGGTGGAAGACTCCAGGGCGCATTCGGAGAAGTCTTCTCCCGCGCCGGTGACGTTGGTCTCACCCGCGACCCAGACGACGTAATTGCCAGGCGGCAGGTTACTGACACTGACGACCTCGATGCCGAGCAGCTCGTTGGGGTCGCTTGGGGCCACCACCGACGCGCTGGTCGCCGCCCAGGCGTGGGTGGCCCCAGCCGGACCAGCCGGTCCTGGTGGCCCTTGCGGGCCTTGGGTGCCCTGCGGGCCGGTCTGACTCCAGTCCAGCGGAGTCTCGCCTATCCGGCACGTTGACACCACGCTGGTGTCGATCACGCGCAGCGCTCCGGTGGCCTTGTTGTAGCACCCGTTGATGACTCCGCTGGAGTCCGGGATCGAGGCATCAGCGGCGATCCAGCCACCGGCGGTCAGCATGCACCCGACCGCCGCACCGATCGCGATCACCCGCGTCTTCAGCTTCATCTTCATGGTTCCTTCTTCTGAGTCGACGTGCGCCCCATTGACCGCGCCGGACGCGTCGGCCCCGGTCAGGAACCGCACCCTGCGCCCGCCTGCCATTGTGCAGGACTAAGTTCAGTTTGGGCGGTGACCGCCGCGCCAAATCCGGGCCCTTCATAGGCTGCGACGGCACAAGGCCGAGCGGGTTATCCGGATGCAAATCCCTCGGCCTATTCCCGCCATTCCCCAAGGCCGCGCGTTCTAGCAGGGGATGACGAGGGCCCGGTTACCGGCTGCGGCGGCCATGCTGCTGTGCCATGCGGAGCCTTGCGATGGCAGCCCGGTCGCCGCGTTCCCTACCGTGGTAGCAACGACGCCGGGATGGTGGCGGACGGCGAACTGGCCAACCGGAGCGCGGTATCCACCAGGCGGTCGGCCCGGGCCCTGGCCCCTGACTCCTCGGCGATCGTCCGAGCGAGGAACTGCGCGGGATCCAGCCCGGCCTCGATGACGTCACGCCGGCCGCCTGCCTCGAGCCAGAGCCTGAGCTGCGCCCCGTCGACCTCCGGATGAAACTGCACTCCCAGGTGCCGGCCTACCGAGAACGCCTGGACGCCGAACTCGTTGCTGGCCAGGATCGCCGCGTGCGCGGGCGGGTCACACCGGTCCCCGTGGAACTCCAGCCACGGCCCGGCCGGGATCAGCTCAGGCTCGACCGATTCGATCAGGTGCCAGCCGATCTCCTTCCGCCCGGCCGACGCTACCCGGCCGCCGAAGATGGTGCACAGCTCCTGGGCGCCGTAGCAGATCCCGAGCACCGGCACGCCAGCCTCGTCGGCGGCGCGCAGCCAGCGCAGCTCGGGCTCGATCCAGCTCACGTCGGGGTCATACACGGCGGAGATCGCCCCGAGCATGACGAGATGGTCGACGCCGCCGACCGGCGGCAGCGGACCGTCGTCGGGAAACAGGTGAACGCTCAGCTCCGCACCGCGGGCCAGGAACGCCTCGGCGATGAAGCCGGCTGAGTCCTCGGCGTGATGCCGGACGACGATTACCCGCATGGTCGGCTCCTCCGTTTGCCCCGCTTTTCGTCTGGTGCCAAACTACCGACCTGGACATGTGGGCGCGCGGTCCCCTACGGCCAGTTCGCCGGGCTGCGGATCCCGGCCGACGGGTCAGGCTGCGTCAGCGCGCCGACGACGGCAGGCAGGACGGCCTCGGCCCGGCCGGCCAGCGCGCCGGGGGTCAGCAGCTGGACCGGATGCGGGATGTACAGCATCCGGCAGTCGGGCATCGCGAGCATCCTGGCCTGCTCGATGGCCTCATCGGCGAACGGCGTGGTCGCGATGCCGACGGCCGGGATTCCCCGGCGCTCGAGGTGGACGAGGTCGCACACACTGCACGACGTACACGAGCCTCAATCGGCCAGTGCCTCGACCACCAGGTCGGCCCGGCCGGCGATCTCGTCGATCAGGGCCAGCGCGGCGGGCTTGGAGAAGATTTCTTTCGTCCAACGGCTCGTGACCGCTCCTGCCGCCTCGAGCAGCGACTCGATCCGGTCGAGAAACTCTGCGCCCCGGTTCTTGCTGATGTCCAGCAGGGCGACGGTGCGGCCCGCGATCGCCGCAGGCCGCGGCGCGAGCGGCTCAGGGACCCTGACCCGCTCGTCGAACGGGCTCACGTACTGAGAAGTCAACCTGACTCCACCTCCACCGAGACGATCTGTGCTCCCATGCCGGTGCACGGCCCAAGGACTGCAGAATAACGCCCGGCCTCGCCGCCCGCCACGATCAGCACGATGGCCTCCGGCGATGCCCATTTCGGCACCTCGGCGTCGGGGTCGGCGGCATGGACCAACGGAGTCGTCTCGCCGCGCCGCAGCTGGCCGGCTGGCTTGCGCACGGCGGCGAACATGAACTCGCGCAGCCGCCGCTTGGTCCAGCCGGCCTCGCGGAACATCGCCGCGTGCTCGGGACAGATCACGAACACCGACGGCTCGGCCAGCGGCCACCAGTTCGTGGACCACGCACTGGCGGCCGCCCAGGCCAGGACGTAGGCCAGGTCTTCGGGGGTCCGGCTGCGGTGGTCGGAGATGTTCTGTGGCGCGTCACTGCCGATCACCGTGACGACGGACTGGCCGGGCTCGAAGCCCCGCTCGACGTGCAGCGGCTCCCACGGGCTGGTTTCCTCGTCCTCCGCGACGCAGAAGCCGACCTTGCCCATGTGCCCGAGCGTCGCCCGGTCCAGCCCGCCGGGCATGGCGCCGCCGCAGAGCGTGACGAGCAGCCGCACCGCCCGGCCGATGGTGAGGTTCGGGCGGAATCCCGGGCCGAGCGCGCCCATCCCGCTGTTCAGGCCGATCGCGTGCCTGACCGGGCCGTTGACTACCACGAGCTGACCGGCCGGCTGGGTGGTGACCGCCTGGCCATGCAGGTTGAAGGCGGGATCGAGCACGGCCCTCGACGCCGCCAGCACGACGGGGAAGTACTCGGCCGGCAGCCGGCCAGCACGGCGCAGGCGGCGACCCGCTCCAGCGTCGCCTCGCCCATCGAGGGCGGCACGGGGCCGAGCGAGGCCGACCCGTCGACGCCACCGAGCATGGCCTCGACCCGGTCGGCCGTCGGCGGCACGACCGGTAAACCGTCGGTCCAGCCGCGCTCGAACATCTCCTCCATCTCGTCGTCGGACGCTGGGCTGGACATCGCGGCTGCGAACTCCGGGTCGATCGCGGACTTGGAGGAGCATCCCGGCTTGTAGCGCGGCTCGAGCGCGGGCGGCGCCGCCAGCGGGTCCGAACCGATGATCGCCGCGGCCCGCGCGATCAGCGCGGCGATGCCCGGCTGATCCCAGCCAACAACGGTGCCGGCGCGCGTCCCCGCGCGGTCGACCAGGACCGAGGTCGGCACGGCGGCCAGGCCGTAGGCACGCGATGTCGCGTACGGCGGCGCCTGCGACAGCACGAGTCCGGCCCAGCCGAGCCTGCGCGCCACGCGCAGCGCGACATCGAGCGGATCCTCGAATACCGCGGCGGCGGTCAGCCCGGCCGCCTGCCAGCCAGGGCAGAGCGGGCCGAGATTCCGCAGCGCCAGCAACGAGGTAGGGCACTCTTGCGACACGAAGACCAGCAGGGCAGCGCCGCGACCGGTCAGGTCGGCCAGGCTCGCCGCTGCCGGGTCGACGCCGGAGACGGCCAGGCCCGGCGCGGGATCGCCGCTAGAGTCCATGACGACATTGTCCGCGAAGACCTGGCCACCTCGCTATGCCGCCGGGCCGCGCTTCTGGTTCGCTGTCAGCTATGACTTCAGCCGCGTCGACCGAGCCGCCGTCCCAAGCCGGGCCACCGCCGTGGTTCCTCGCCGCGCTGGGAGCGAGCGTCGAGACCGGATCGGTACGTGTGCACGGAACCCCGATCAGCTACCGGGCCTACGGCAGCCGAGCCGAGAGCGGCATCGTGCTCGTGCACGGCGGCGCGGCTCACGCCCGCTGGTGGGATCACATCGCCCCGTTGCTAGCACGTGCCACGCGCGTGGTCGCGGTCGACCTGTCGGGCCACGGCGACAGCGGCAGGCGCGACGTCTACACCCTGGACAGCTGGGCTGACGAGGTCCTGGCGGTCGCGAGCGCGGCAGGCATCGGCGGTCCGCCGATCGTCGTCGGGCACAGCATGGGCGGCTTCGTCGCGTTGCGGGTCGCCGGACTGCACGGCTCGCTGATCGAGGGCGTGGTGGTGATCGACTCGCCGGTCAGGGACATCACGCCGGAGGAACAGGCCGCGCGGGACCAGCGCGCCTTCGGCCCGCTCCGGGTGTACCCGACCCGTGCGGCCGCCATCGCACGGTTCCACCCGATCCCGGACCAGCCCGCACTCCCCTACATCGCCGCGCACGTGGCCGAAACGTCGATCGGCCCGGTCGATGGCGGCTGGAGCTGGAAGTTCGACCCGCGCGTCTTCGGCCGGCCGCCGCTCACCCCGGCGCTGCTGACCAGGCTCGACTGCCGGGTCGCACTGTTCTGCGCCGAGCACGGCATCGTGACGCCGCAGACCAGCGAGCTCATGTACGACCGGCTGGGCCACCGGGCGCCGCTGATCGAGATCCCGGCCGCCGGGCACCACGTCATGCTTGACCATCCGATCGCACTGGTCACCGGGCTGCGCACGCTGCTGGCCGACTGGGAGCACTCGACCCCGGCCAGCAGGCGCTCGCCCTGACCCGCCCGGCGCTTAGTGGATGTGCGCTTGCCAGTCCGCCGGCACCCGGCCCGCCGGGCCGGGAACGGGCTGATCGGCCGGGTGGTGGTCGGGCGGTGCCAGGGCCGGCCCTGATTCGTAGAAGGCGCCGTCCTGATAGCTGAAGAACCACTCCTCGCCCGGCTCGAAACTGCGGATGACCGGATGGCCCGAGGTCGCGGCATGCAAGCTGGCGTGCTGCGACGGCGACGTGTCACAGCAGCCGATGTGGCCGCACTGGGCGCAGCGGCGCAGGTGAACCCACCAGCCGCCGCTGGCATCGCACTCGACGCAGCCGGTCCCGGTCGGGACGGCGCTCTGGTCGACTCCCTGCATTGCTGTCACGGCTGACTCCACTGCACTGTCGTCGCTGTTGCACTGGCCGGTCTGCTAATGCGCACTGTACCGACCGGTCCGCGGGCCCGCCCCCGCCCGCCCCGGCCGGGCTGGGCCCGCCATGCCCCGCCCGCCCGCTTGGGGCGGGTGCAGTAGGGTTCGGCCCATGACGAGCGGACTGACCGGGAAGACGGCGGTCGTCACCGGCACCGCGCACGGAATCGGCGCCGCCATCGCTGCCGCACTCCGCTCCGCGGGCGCCGTCGTGCACGGGGTCGACAAGGACTCCGCCGACCTGACCAGCGCCGAGGCGGTTCGTGGGTTCTTCGCCGGGCTCGACGGGGTCGACATCCTGGTCAACAATGCCGGCGGTGTCTGCGGACAGGTGGGGCACCCGGTCGAGGAGGTCAGCATCGAAGACTGGCACGCCGTCGTCGATGCCAACCTCACCACCGCCTTTCTCTGCACCCGCGCGGTAGTGCCAGCGATGAAGAAGCAGGGCTGGGGCCGCATCGTCAACATCGCCTCCGCCGCCGGGCTCACGGTCAGCAAGACGGGCATCCAGGCGTACGCCAGTGCGAAAGCCGGGCAGATCGGCTTTACCAGGCAGATGGCACACGAGCTTGGGCCGTTCGGCATCACCGTGAATTGCATCGCGCCCGGGTTCATCCTTTCCAATCCGACAAGCGTGCGGCAGTGGCAGAGCTACGGCCCCGGCGGGCAGCGGGACCTGGTCAAGGGCATCGCCATGCGCAAGCTCGGGGACCCCGCCGACATCGCCAACGGGGTGCTGTTTTTCGCTGCGCCTCAGTCGTCCTGGGTGACCGGGCAGACGATCGCGATCGACGGCGGCGATGCTCTCCTTTGACTCCGACGAGGCGGGCTACCTGCGCGAGCTTGCCGAATTCGTCGCCATACCGAGCGTGAGCAGGGACGCCAGCCCGGCGACCATGCGAGCCGCCGCAGACTGGCTAGCCGGGCAGCTGTCCTTCGCCGACGGCCGGGTGGTGCCGACCCAGGGCCACCCCGTGGTCACCGGCGAGTGGCTCGGAGCGGCCGGGGCGCCGACCATACTCGTCTACGGGCACTACGACGTGCAGCCGACCGGCGACCTGGCCGAATGGGAGTCGCCGCCGTTCGAGCTGACCCGGGTCGGTGACGTCGTCCGCGGGCGGGGCGCGACGGACGACAAGGGGCCCGTCTACATTGTTCTCCGCACCGCGCTGGCCTTTCTCGCGCAGGAGCACGCGCTCCCGTTGAATGTGAAGTTCCTGTTCGAGGGCGAGGAGGAGATCGGCAGCCCGCACCTGGCAGCATTCGTGCGCGATCACGTGCGGGATCTGGCCGCCGACCTCGTGGTGTCCGCGGACGGGGCGATGTGGCGTGCCAGTGAGCCGTCGGTGTCGATCTCGTCCAAGGGTCTGGTCTCGATGGACATCACCGTCGAGGGAGCCAGCACCGACCTGCACTCCGGCCGGTTCGGCGGCACGGTCGCCAACCCGTTGCACGTGCTCGGCGAGATCGTGGCGAGCCTGCACCGCGCCGACGGGGCGGTCGCCGTGCCGGGTTTCTACGACGGGATTCCCTCGCTTACCGACGAGCGCCGCGCCCAGATCGCCGCGATCCCTTTTTCTGAACCGGACTACCTCGCCGGACTCGGCCTGGCGCGCGCGCACGGCGAGCCGGGGTACACGACGCTGGAGCGGCTCTGGGAACGCCCGACGCTCGACGTGAACGGGGTACGCGGCGGCGGGAAGTACACCGTCATCCCGCACGTCGCCACCGCGCACATTTCCGGCAGGCTGGTGCCTGGCCAGGACCCCGACGCGGTGATCGAGGCGATCATTGCCCACGTCGCGGCGCAGCCGGCACCTGGCATGCGCGTGCGAGTACAGCCCGACGAGGCCAGGGTGCCCGCGTACACCATCCCGGCCAGCCACCCGGCCATCGCCGCCGCGACCGCCGCCCTGGAGGCGGTCTACCCAGGCCAGCAGGTGCTGCAGGCATCCGTGCCGGGAACGCTCCCCGCGACCACCATGTTCGAGCGCCTGCTCGGGGTCAAGACGCTCTTCTTCTCGTTCTCGACCGCCGATGAGAAGCTGCACGCGCCCAACGAGTACCTGCGCATCCGCCGGCTGCACGAGGGGATGCGGGCATGGGAACAGCTCTGGCGCCTGCTCGCCCGCGCTGGCTCGCTCACTGACGGCTCCCCGTAGCGAGCAGGTCGAGCGCCTGCAGCGCGAACCACCACTCGGCCAGATGCTGGGTGCGGGCGAAGCCGCGGCCGGTCAGTTCCTCGACCTTCCGCAGCCGGTATCCCAGCGTCTGCTTGTGCACGTGCATGTCGGCCGCGGCCTGCTGCCAGGAACGGTCCGCGCGGACGAATGCCCGCACCGTCTCCACGTAGTGCGCGCCGTGCGCCCGGTCATAGCTGAGCAGGCCGCCGAGCACCTCGTCGACCAGTGCCTGAGCCTCGGCCGGGCTGCGCGGCATCAGCAGCCCGGCGCCGTCACCGTACCGGGCCGCCGGGAGGCCGTTGGCCTCCGCGAGCGACAGCGCCCAGCCCGCTTCCGCCGCGGCGTCGGGCATCCGGTCCGCGGCGCCCACCACGTCGCTGACCCCGGCCGAGCAGCCTAGCTCGGCGATCCGCGGCAGCAGCCGGGCGGCGAGCGCGGCCTCGGGCACGATCGCGTAGAGCAGGTCACCGCGCTGCAGCAGCAGGCAGGGCAGGTGGGCACGCGAGCAAACGCGGTGCAGGACCTCCTCGGCGCCCGGCGGCGCTGACCGCAGCATCACCAGCACGCTCGCCGCCAGGTCGATCCCGTCGTGCCCGGGCCCGCCGCCGGGCGCCGGCCAGCCCCGGTGCCGGTCGAGCAACTGGGCCAGCGCCTCGGCGCCCAGCCGGCGCCGCCGCTGGCGCTGGGAGACGATCTGGGCCAGCTGAACGGCGCCGGCGATTGCCACGTGCTGCAGCACGGTCACGCTCGGCAGCGGCGAGCCGAGCGGCTCGACCACCAGGGCGGTCAGCGGCTCGCCCGGCACGGCCACCGCGAGCGCGCACACCTCGCCGTCGGCGCTGCCGTCCCGGCTGAGCCGCAGCAGCCCGGGGATGGCGTGACCATGCTCGGCCACGCTGCGTGCGAGTACCTGGCCGAGCGGGACGACGGTTTCGTCGTCGAACACCGACGCTCCCGTCTCGCCGTCGACCAGGTGCAGCCGAAGGCCCATCTGGCGGCCGAGCGCGTCGAACGTCGCTGGCCCCAGGTCGCCGGCGGCCAGCGAGAGCCTGAGCAGGTCGTAGAACTGGGCGACGTCGCCGAGCTGCTCGTGGTCGCGATGGTCATTGCTCTCGGCCACGGTCCGCACGATGTCGCTGAACCGGATCGACTGCGGCACCGTGAGCAGCGGCAGCTCAAGCTCGCTGGACCGGCGCGCCAGCTCCGCGGTGACCGGGGCGCCGCCGGTGCCCAGCCCCATCACCATGCCGCTCGCGCCGATCCTGGCCAGCCGCTCGGCGAACCGCACCTGCGCGGCCGGCGCCGAGCCGATCCCGGTCCCGTTGGTCAGCAGCAGCTCGCCGGGACCGAGGTAGTCCCACGGGGCGGGCAGGTCCGATGCGTGCGCCCAGCTGATCTCGCGGTCCAGGCCCGACGCTCCGCCGACCAGGGTGAGCTGCAGCCTCGGCCGGTCAAGCAGCCGGCGGATGGTGATCGTCATGTCCGCTCCCCCGCCCGGGCGCCGCCGCCAGGGACCGGCCGGGCGGTTCCCGTCATACCACGCTATGAACCCGAACGGGAAGTCTGCGCTCCAGTCGGATGGTCAAGGCCTGCGACAGGCCCGATGCTTGCCGGCATGGACGCCGATCGGACGCCAGGGTGACCGCGGCCGGCCAGAACCCCGCCCACCAGGAACTCGCGACGACCGCGCGGCCGGCCGAGCCGGTTGCCTGGCCGGCTGGCTACACCGCGGCCGCGTGCCTGACGTTCGACCTCGACGCCGAGGCCGCCGTGCTCACCGCGGACATCGCCTCCGTCGACCGGATGAGCCCGATGAGCCACCAGGCCTACGGCCCGCTGGTCGGCGTGCCCAGGATCCTCGACCTGCTCTCGCGGCACGGCGCGCACGCGACCTTCTTCGTGCCCGGCTACTCGGCGCACCGGTACCCAGCCGTGGTGCGGTCGATCGCCGAGGCGGGTCACGAGATCGCCCACCACTCCTATTTCCACGAGAACACCATCGGCATGGACGCGCATACCGAGGCCGACATGCTCGACCTCGGACTGCGGGCGCTGTGGGACGTCGCCGGCGTGCGGCCGGCCGGCTACCGCGCGCCGATGTGGGAGCTGACCTATAACACGCCGAGGCTGCTGGCCGACCGCGGATTCCTGTACGACTCGAGCCTCATGGACTCCGACTACCCGTACCTGCTCGCGGTGGCCGGGTCGCAGACCCAGTCCAGCCTCGTCGAGATCCCCGCCTGGTGGGGACTCGACGATTGGGAGCAGTACGCATTCCTTCCCGACCTGATCGGCTCTGGCGTCATCGAGAGCCCAGCCAAGGCGCTGGAGATGTGGTCGCTCGAGCTCGCGGCGATGCACCGGATCGGCGCCGCGTTCGTGCTCACCTGCCATCCGTTCCTGTCGGGCCGTCCGGCGCGGGCCTACGCGCTTGAGCAACTGCTCGATGCCATGGCGGAACTGCCCGGCCTCTGGGTTACCACCATGGGCGAGGTCGCGCGGCACGTCGCCGACCTTGGCCTGACCCCGCGGACCTGCGAGCAGCCGGTCCTGCCCGACGCGGCTTACTGGGTCGCGCGCCCGACACCTGACCACATCGAGAAGGGAAACCGACATGGCGGAGATCGCGCCTGAGCAAGCCGTCACGGCTGACCTGTCCCACACTCCTGTCCGGGATTTCACGCTCCGGTCCGCGTTCGCGCTGGCCTTCTCCGACGTCTCACCGATCGTCGGGATCTACTCGGTGTTCGGCCTCTGCCTGCTCGTAGCAGGCCCCGCGTTCTTCTGGGGCTTTCCCATCGTCCTGATCGGCCAGCTCGCCGTCACCGGTGTCTTCGGCGACCTGGTCTCGAAGTGGCCGTTCCAGGGCAGCGTGTACGCGTGGGCGCGGGAGCTGTTCGGCCCCCGCTACGGCTGGTTCGCGAACTGGGCGTACAGCTGGGGGCTGACGATCGCGCTCGGCGCGGTCGCCCTGTTCGCGGCCGAGTTCCTCGGGCCGGCGATGGGGCTCAACTCGCTCAGCCAGACGCAGACCAGCCTGCTGGCGCTCGGCGTCCTGCTCTTCGGCACGTTCGCGAACATGATCGGCAGCAAGTTCCTGCGCGCCCTGCTGTATGTCTCGATGACCGCCGAACTGATCTCCTCGCTGGGAATCGGCGTCGCCCTGCTGTTCTTCCACCGCACGCATTCGTTCTCGTTCCTATTTAGCGGCGCGGGAACCGCGCACGGCGCAGGCTGGCTCTTCGGGCCATTCCTCGCCATCGTCGCGTTCATCGGCTTCTCCTTCGTGGGCTTCGAATCGGCAGGGTCCATCGCTGAGGAGGTCCAGGGAGCGCGGCATGTGCTGCCGAAGGCGATCAGCCTGGCGTTGCTCTCCTGCGGTCTGCTGGTCATGTTCGCGACGCTAGGCCTCCTGCTGGCACTCCCCGACCTCGGCGCGGTGCTGTCCGGCAAGGACCTCAACCCGATCGCGACAACTTTGGAGACCCGACTCGGCTCGGGGACGGGCCGCGCGCTGCTGGTCATGCTGACGATCGGCTTCACCGCCAGCATGATCGCCGTGCAGGCCGCCGTCTCCCGCGCCATCTGGGCCAGCGCCCGCGCCCGCGAGCTTCCGGCGTCCGGGCTGCTCGGCCGGCTTAGCGGCGCGGAGCGGCTGCCCCGCCACGTCATCGGGCTGACCTTCATCGTCGCGGGGATCCTGGTGTTCATCCACAACCCGCATGTGTTCACGCTGCTGCTCAGCGGTGCCACCGCCGGCTTCTTCGTGTCCTATGCGCTGCCGGTCGTGGCGGCGGCCATCACCCGGCTGCGCGGCGGATGGGCCCCGGGCCCGGTATCGATGGGCAACGCCGCGGCCACGGTCACGTACTTCGCGGCCGTCTGGATGATCGTCGAGATCATCAACATCGCCTGGCCTCGCAATACCTACGCGGGCGTCTGGTACCTGAACTGGGGCATCGTGCTGGTGATCGCCGTGCTCGGCGTCCTCGGCGCACTGGTCTCGGCATACGTCTTCCGGCCAGGCGGCGACGCGGCGACGGCCCACTTCACCCCAGTCGTCTCGGACCCGGAGGGCGAGTGAGCGAGCCGGGTGCCTCACAGGCTCCGGTCGCCCTGGTCACGGGGGCTGCCAGCGGCATTGGCGCGGCGACAGCCGCCATGTTCCGGCGGCGCGGCTGGCGCACGGCAGGGATTGACCTGCGCCCGTCCGACACGGACCTGTCGCTGCGGTGCGACGTCACCGACGCGGCCGGGGTCCGCTCCGCCGCCGACGAGGTGGCGGCGCAGCTTGGCGGCATCGACGCGGCTGTGTCGGCCGCCGGCTATTACGAGGAAGGGATCGACGTCTGCGACATCACCCGCGGGCAGTGGGACTCGATGCTCGGCGTCATCCTGGGCGGCACGGTCAACACATGCGCCGCGGTGCTCCCGCACATGATCGCGAGGCAGAGCGGGACCATCATCGCCATCTCCTCCGAGCTCGCCCTGGCGGGCAGCGCCACGGACCTGCACTACGTGGCTGCCAAGGGAGCGGTGCTCGGCCTGGTGAAGTCGCTTGCCGCCGAGCTTGCCGCGACCCCGATCCGGCTGAATATCGTGGCGCCAGGACCGACCGACACCCCGCTGCTCGCCGCTGACTCGCTGTGGCGCAAGGCCGACTACCTTGCCACGCTGCCGCTCGGCAGGCTGGTCCGGCCCGACGAGGTGGCCGCCACCGTGTACTACCTGGCTACCGAGGGCGTTATGTATTGCGGCGAGGTGCTCTCGCCGAACGCCGGGGCGGTGATCTGAGGTGGCGGACGGCGCCCGGGGCCGGCCCGTGGCCCTGGTTACCGGAGCGGCGCAAGGACTGGGGCATGCGACCGCGCTGCGGCTGGCCGCCGACGGCTTCGCCGTGGCCGTCAACGACATCAGTGACGACGGTCGGCTGGCCAGCCTGGCCGCGAGCATCGGCGGGCTGGCCGTCGCCGGCGACATCGCCGATCCCGGCGCGGTATCCGCGATGACGGCCGAGGTCGTCGCCAGGCTCGGCGGAGTCGCCGTTCTCGTGGCCAATGCGGCCGCGATGGAGATGGGACCGTTCCTGACCCAGGACAGCGCGGTCTGGTGGCGGCAGGTCGAGGTGAATCTGTCCGGCCACTTCCGCCTGGTCCAGGCCGTAGTGCCGCACATGCGCGCGGCGGGCGGCGGGCGCATCGTGCTGATTGCCTCGGGATGGGGGGTGATCGGCCACCCGAACGCCACCGCCTACGCGGCGTCCAAGGCGGGCCTGATCGCGCTGGCCAAGGGCCTGGGCCGCGAGCTTGGCCCGCAGGGCATCCTCACCAACGCGATCGCCCCTGCCTACATCGACACCGAGCAGTTGCGCGTCGACGCTGCGGACGCCGGGATCACCCTGGAGGAAATGCGCGACCGCTACCGCGAGCTGGTCCCGACCGGCCAACTGGCCAGCACCGGCGACATCGCCGCCGCCGCGGCCTTCCTGGCCGGCCAGGGCGGCAGCGCCTTCGTCGGCCAGGTGCTGCAGCCCAGCGGCGGCGTGACCCGCACCAGAGCCTGATCCGAGCTGGACCGCACCACACAACCTGGAGGAACGTTGCCCGAGGCAAGCCCGCAGCCGGTGGGGCCGGTCGACGGACGACTGGTACCGCGCTTCGCCGGAGCCGCGACCTTCGCCCGGCTTCCCGAGATCGACCGGGTGACGGACTACGACATCGCCGTGCTCGGCGTGCCGTTCGACAACGGGACCTCTTACCGTCCCGGAGCGCGGTTCGGGCCGATGGCCGTCCGCCAGGCCTCCCGTCATCTTCGACCCGGCTATCACGTTGAGCTCGGGCTGGCGCCGTTTCAGGCGGTGCAGGTCGCCGACGCCGGCGACGTCCCGGTGACACCGTTCGACATCGGCGCGGCCATGACGCAGATCCGCGACCATGCCGCCAGCTTGATCGGGGGCGACCGGCGGATCGTGGCAATCGGCGGCGACCACACGATCGCCCTGCCCATGCTCCAGGCGGTCGCGGCGCAGCACGGGCCGGTCGCGCTCGTGCACTTCGACGCCCACCTGGACACCTGGGACACCTACTTCGACGCGCCGACCACGCACGGGACCGTGTTCAGGCGTGCGTTCGAGCAGGGTCTGCTGATCGAGGACCACTCGGTGCACGTCGGGATCCGCGGACCGCTGTACGGGGAGTCCGACCTGACCGACGATCGCCGGTTCGGCTTCCGCACGATCCGGACCAGCGACGTTGATGATCTCGGCATTCGCGGCACGATCGATGCTGTGATCGACCGGGTCGGCGACCTTCCCGTGTACCTCTCGGTAGACATTGACGTCCTCGACCCGTCGATCGCGCCGGGCACGGGCACGCCGGAGGCCGGCGGGCTCACCAGCCGCGAACTGCTTCGCGTGCTGCGCGGGCTCACCGGACTGCACCTGGTCGGCGCGGACGTGGTGGAAGTCGCCCCCGCGTATGACCACGCCGAACTCACGACGGTCGCCGCCGCGACCGTCGCCTATGACCTGATCACGCTGATGGCGCGCCGGGACGCGGCCCGTCCGGCGTGACCGGCAGGGACGAGCGAGGGAGAGCGATGCCCGCAGGTGACAAGCCCGCGCATCCGGCGCTGCTGCGCAACGGCACGGGCATCACGGCCGACGGCGAGTTCCACATGCCGACCAGGGCGCTGTTCGGCCGCGGAATCGCCGCCCAGGCCGCCGAGCACGTCGCCGCGCTCGGCGCCGCGTCCGTGCTGCTCGTCACGGACCCAGGCGTCCTGGCCGCCGGCCTTGTCGCGCCGGTGGCGGACGCGCTGACCCGCGGCGGGATCGACGTGACGGTCTTCGATCAGGTCGAGCCCAACCCGAAGGACCAGGACTGCCTCGCCGGCGCCGACGTCGCCCGCTCGCAAGGGCAGCGAGCGCTGGTCGCGGTCGGCGGCGGGTCGGCGATCGACACCGCCAAATGCATCGGCCTGTTGCTGACCAACGGCGGGCATCCCAGGGACTGGGAGGACTTCGGCGCCCTACGGCACGACCCGCTGCCGACCATCGCGATCCCGACCACGGCAGGGACCGGCAGCGAGGTGAGCCCGTCCGCCGTCATTACCGACACCGCGCGGAAGAAGAAGATGAACCTGTTCGACGTGCGGAACTGCCCGCGCGTGGCGCTCGTCGACCCCGATCTCACGCTGTCCTGCCCGGCCTGGGTGACGGCCTCGTCCGGGATGGACGCGCTCTCGCACGCCGTGGACTCGCTGCAATGCCTGCTGGCGACGCCTGCCTCAGACGCTCTAGCGCTCGAGGGAGCCCGGCTCGTCGCCCGCTACATCAGGCGCGCGTTCGCTCAGCCGTCCGACATCGAGGCGCGCTGCGGGATGGCACAGGGCAGCCTGACCGCGGGGCTGGCCGTGGGGCTGACCGACGTCTCGGGCGCGCACGCGCTCGCCGAGGCGATCGGCGGGCTGTACGGGCATCCGCACGGGTACTGCTGCGCGGTCAGCATGCCGGCGATCATGGAGTACAACCTGCCGGCGTGCACGGAGAAGTACGCGCGGCTGGCCGTCGCCATGGGCTCGGGACGGCCGGGGGACGACGAGGAGCGGCTGGCGCGGGCGGCCATCGCGACGATCAGGGCGTTGAACGAGGACTTGCGGGTACCCGCGATGAGCGCGCTGATCCGGGCCGAGGACCTCGACCTCCTGGGCGAGAAGGCCGCCGCGAACACCAGCACGCCGTCCAACCCGCGCGCGGCCACGGCCGCGGACTACCGCGCGATGTTCGCCAGGGAGAGTGGGCTATGACCGCTGTCACGATCAACGGCAACGAACTCAACGTCGAGGTGCTCGGCCCGCCCGGCGCGCCCGTGCTGATCGCCCATCATGGCGGCGGCGGGATCGGCTCGCTGGCCGAGCCGAGGTCGACGTTCGGGCCGCTGGCCGACTTCATGCGAGTGGTGGTATTCGACGCAAGGGGCTGCGGGCAGAGCGAGGGACGGCCACCGTTCTCGCACGCCCAGTGGGCGGCGGATATCGATGGCCTCAGGCAATGGCTCGGCGCCGATCAGGTGGTCGTCGCCGGCGGCTCCTACGGCGGGTTCGTTGCAATGGAATATGCCATTGCCTACCCGGAACGGACGCGCGCGATGATCCTGCGGGACACCTCGCCAGACAACTCGAACCTGGCCAGGGCCTACGAGAACGCCCGGAACCAGACGCGGATCACGATCGACTGGGCCAACTTCGACCGGTACTGGACCGGCCGGATCCGCGACGACGCCGATCTCAAGGCACGGTGGGCCGAGATCATCCCGCTCTACGACTTCGAGTACGACCCGGTGCGCTCGGCAGAGCGCGTCGAGGCAGGCAGTTACCGCTATGAGACGCACAACTGGTGCTTCCAGCACAACATGCCCGGCTACGACCTCAAACCCCAGCTTCCCGGCGTGCGGTGCCCCGCGCTCGTGACGGTCGGCCGTGCCGACTGGATCACCCCGGTAGCGTCGTCAGAAGCGATCGCGTCACTCATTCCCGGCGCCCGCCTGGTGATCTTCGAGCGCTCAGGGCACTCGCCGCAGACCGAGGAGGCCGACAAGTTTCAGGCGGTACTCCGCGAGTTCCTGCGCGAGGTTCCCGGTGCTTCCGCGGGTTCGTGACCTGGCCATTTTTGCGTAAAGACTCGCCATCGCAGGCGACGACCAGCCCGATCAGGCTGGACGATACCAGCATGAGCATCGTCGCCCTGAGCCTGCAGGCCAGGCATCCCATCTGCAAGACGGCATCCTGGTGAGCCCGATCGAGCAGTTCTTCGCCGACCTCAGCGCGGACGGGCACGTCGCCACGTTCGAGCGCGAATCGGCGACGCTGCGCTTCGATATCTCCGACGACGCCGACCTCGAGCGCTGGTACCTGGCGGTGACGGACGGGGACGTGGCCGTCACGCGACAGGACGCCGCGGCCGACGCGATCGTCCGGGTGCGGCGGCCGCACTTCGAGGCGATCGTCACCGGGCAACTCAACGCCCAGGCCGCCCTGCTGCGCGGCCTGCTGACCTGCGAGGGCAGCATGGCCGCCGTGATGATGTTCCAGCGGGCCCTCCCCGGTCCGCCCGACTCGACCGGCCGGGTCGAGGCCATCAGTTCGCAGACGGTGACGGCGCAGCGGAGGCAGACATGAGCGGCGGGGCGGCAGTACAGATCCTCGAGGGGAACACCTTCGTGGTCAGCGACGACCGCGGTGACATCGAGGTTTCGCCGGCCGAGGCTGCCGGGCTGTTCTCGTTCGACACGCGGTTCCTGTCCCGGTGGGTGCTGACGGTGGGCGGCGAGCGGCTGACCGCGCTGTCCACCGACGATCTCCAGTACTTCCAGGCCAGGTTCTTCCTCGTGCCCGGCATCAGCACCGTCTACGTCAACGCCACGCTGACGGTCATCCGCCAGCGCGAGGTTGCCGACGGCTTCCACGAGGAACTGAAGGTACTGAACCACTCCACCGAACCGGTGGACCTGGAGATCCGGATCGACGCGGCGAGCGACTTCGCCGACTTGTTCGAGGTCAAGGACGCACTGGTCAAGCAGGGCCAATACGAGACCCGCGTCGCCGACGGCAGCCTGGTCCTCAGCTACCGGCGCGACACCTACGTGCGCGAGACCTGGATCACCTCCAGCGAGCCGGCCGCCCTCGACGAGGCTGGCCTGACGTTCAAGGTCAACGTCCCCGCGCACGGCGAATGGGCGACCGTGCTGGACGTGGTCGCCTCGCTCGGGGCGGCTGAGCGATCAGCCGAGAATGGTCTCGGTCAGCGCCGGGTGAGCAGGAACATGGCCAGAGGCCTGGAGAAGTGGCTGGACCGCGCGCCCGAGTTGCGGTGCGACTGGGAGCCGCTTGAACTGATCTACCGCCGTTGCCTGACCGATCTGGCGGCGCTTCGCTTCTCGCCGCTCACGATGCCTGGCCGGTCGCTGCCGGCGGCCGGGCTGCCCTGGTTCATGACGATCTTCGGCCGGGACAGCATTCTCACCAGCCTGCAGGCCCTCCCGTTCACCTCCGAGCTTGCGGCTACCACGCTGCGTGCGCTGGCCGAGCGGCAGGGCACCAGGATCGATGACTTCCGCGACGAGGACCCCGGACGGATCCTGCATGAGATGCGGTACGGCGAGCTGACCGCATTCGGGGAGCGACCGCACTCGCCCTACTACGGCTCCGCCGACGCCACGCCGCTGTTCGTCGTGCTGCTCGACGAGTACGAGCGCTGGACCGGCGACGCGAAGCTGGTCAGGGACCTCGAGCACGCGGCCAGGGCGGCGCTGACGTGGATCGACGAGTACGCCGATCTCCAGGGCAACGGCTACGTCTCCTATCAGCGCCGCAACGCGATCACCGGCCTGGAGAACCAGTGCTGGAAGGACTCCTGGGACTCGATCTCCTACCGCAACGGCGACCTGCCCGGCTTTCCGCGGGCGACCTGCGAGCTGCAGGGTTACGCCTACGATGCCAAGATCCGCGGCGCTCGGCTGGCCAGGGCCGTCTGGCACGACGAGGAATTCGCCGTTCGGCTCGAGCACGAAGCTGCCAGCCTGAAGCGCCGGTTCAACCGGGACTTCTGGGTGGCCGATGGCGGGTACTTCGCGGTCGCGCTGGACAGCGACGGACGCCAGGTGGACTCGCTTACGTCCAACAACGGCCACCTGCTCTGGAGCGGCATCGTCGACAGGTCCAAAGCCCGTGCGGTCGTGCAGCACCTGCTCGGCCCGAGACTGTTCTCCGGCTGGGGGGTGCGCACGCTGGCCGAGGGCGATGCACGCTACAACCCGATCGGTTACCACACTGGCGCGGTATGGCCGTTCGACAACTCCTTTATCGCCTGGGGCCTGCGGCGTTACGGGTTCAAGGAGGAGGCCGCTTGTCTTGTGGCCGGCATCCTGGAGGCCGCAGAGGTTTTCGCCTGCCGGCTGCCCGAGGCCTTCGGCGGCTATCCGCGCCACCTGACGAGGTACCCAGTGGAGTATCCGACCGCCTGCAGCCCGCAAGCGTGGTCCACCGGGGCGCCGCTGCTCCTGCTCAGGGCCGCGCTCGGCCTCGAGCCGGCCGGAGAGCACCTGATCGTCGACCCTGCGCTGCCGAAGCGCATCGGCCATCTCGAACTGCTCGACCTGCCAGGACGCTGGCGGCAGGTCGACGCGTTCGGGCGCGGGCGCATCGACACGGACCGGCTCACGACCGGCTGACCCTGGCTCATCCCCTGCGCCGGCCGCCTGCGCCGACGCTGCCGACTCCGCCGGCTCGTAGGCTCTACTGCCATGAGCATCGCCGCCCTGACATGCGCGGTCGTCGACTGCGCGGATCCCCCCGCACTGGCAGCGTTCTACCTTCAGGTCATCGACGCCGAGGTGTTGTTCGAGGATGAGACTTACTCATTCATCGGCCGCCGCGGTCAGGTGAATATCGCGTTCCAGCGGGTCGACGGCTACGTCGCCCCGCCCTGGCCAGGCCCGGGCAAGCAGACGCACCTGGACTTCCGCGTGGCCGACATCGCGGCCGCCGAGTCGGCACTGCTCGCGCTGGGTGCGACCAAGCCTGACTTCCAGCCTGGCGGCGACACGTGGACCGTCCTGCTGGACCCGGCCGGGCACCCATTCTGCATCACGGCCTCGTGGTGACCCCGATTGTCTGGGTGGTTTGACGCGCAGGTCGTACACACCGGCCGACTGCCGTTGTTCTGCTTCTTTGTCGCCCTGGTGGCCGGATTCGCGGCGATCCGGCTCTCGGTGCGGTTGATCAAGGCCGGGGTCCGCTGGTGGCCTGGCGACTTGATCGCCGGGAGCCTGCATATCCACCACATGGTCTTCGGGGTGGTGCTGATGGTCGGCGGCGGCATCGCAGGCCTCGCCGCGCCGACCGGGTCGCTGCCCTGGCGGGCAGGCGCGGCGGCGGTGTTCGGCATCGGAACAGCGCTGGTGCTCGACGAGTTCGCGCTCATCCTGCACCTGCGCGACGTGTACTGGACGCACGAGGGCCGGCTGTCGGTCGACGCGGTGTTCACCGCCGCGGGCGTGACGGCGCTGCTGATCATCGGCGCAAGCCCGATCGGAGTGCGGAACGTGGCGGACTACCACCACATGCCGGGAGACCCGCCGGCGGTCGCCACCGGGGTAGCCACGGTCGCCGTGCTGTTCGTGCTAGCCGTCGTGACGTTGCTCAAGGGCAAGCCATGGACCGCGTTGATCGGCGTCGTGATCCCGGTCGCGCTGTTCGTTGGGGCGGTCAGGCTCGGACGTCCGGGGTCGCCGTGGGCGCGGTGGCGGTATCTGGCTCGGCCGCGCAAGCTGGCCGTCGCTGAACGCCGCGAGCAGCGCTGGCGCCAGCCGGTGAACCGGCTGAAGAATCGTCTGCAGGACCTGCTCACCGGCAGCCACGACCTGAGCGGGCCTGGCTAGGCAAAGGCACGCCGGCAGCCAGGGAGTCGCCACTCACGCGAAATGACCGGTGAGCGTCTTATGAACATCAGCAGCATCGGACGGCTGAAGCTCTGTGCCAAGCATGGGCCTCTGGCAGGCATCGCGACCGTTGCCATCACTGCCGTAGCGGCCGTTCTCGGTGCTGGCTGCGCGACCACCGGGCCGGCTGGCGCTGGGCACAAAGCGGCGAGCCCGGGTCCATCTCCGGCCGTGACTGGCGCTTTTACCGCACCATCCGGGGGCGCCGAGAGCCTGCTTGCGGTCGCGGCTCAGGGCGAGTCTGACGCCTGGGTCGTCGGGACGCATACACCCCTGCCCAAGGGGATTTACCCCTTGACCGAGCACTGGGACGGCCAGCGCTGGACGGCGGTGCCATGCCCGAGCCCGGGGGTTAACGCGGATTGGACCCAAAGCAGCTTGAACGCGGTGGCCATCGACGCGCCAGACGACGCCTGGGCGGTGGGCGACTGGTCGCCAGTTGGACATGTTCCGCCGACGTACCCGCTGATCGAGCACTGGGACGGCGCTACCTGGACCTTGGTGCCCGGCCCGAGTTCAGGCCGTCACGTCACTGACGTTCAGCTGACCGCAGTCGCGGCGATCTCTCCGACTGCGGCCTGGGCGATCGGCGAGGGCGTCGCCGGCGGACACTCCGTCCCGGTCTTCATGGGCTGGAACGGCAGCAGATGGCGGTACCTGCCCAGCCCTGTTGGCGATGCGCCCGGCGGCCCTCTCGCCGGCGGCCTGGCCGCGATATCCGCCCGCGACATCTGGCTGGTTGGGGAGGGAGGGGGGCTGAAGTACCACACCCCGGTCCAGCACTGGAACGGTGCGAAGTGGACGGTCGTGCCTGCGCCGAACGCGTACCAGGACCAAACACCGAACATCGGCCTGGACGCCGTCAGCGGCTCGTCTAGCAGCAACGCCTGGGCAGTGGGCTGGTATCAGTCCGGCCCGAACGGCCGCCACCGCAGCACGCTGATCGAGCACTGGGACGGCACACGATGGCAACTGCAGCCAAGCCCGAACGGCCCCCCTGGCGACCGGGGGGAACATCGCGTCATTGCGATTGCTGCCCTGAGCCCCACCAGCGCCCTGGCCGTCGGAAGATACGGAGCACACCCGCTGACCGAGCGCTGGAATGGCGTCCGCTGGACGAATGTGCCGAACAAGCTGCTGCCGGGTGTGAAATATGTGTACCTCACTTCAGTCGCAGCCGTGGATCCCGGCCACGCCTGGGCGATCGGCGTAGGCAACCACGGCTCCTTCATCGAGAAATGGAACGGCACCAGCTGGTACCAGCTACCAAATCTGAAACCCTGAGACAACCAGCGCCTGCGCGTCACGATGCGACTTGGTCGCTCATGGTGGCCTGGTCGCGGTCGCTCTCCGGTGACACGCGAGCATAGATATCGATGGCTGACGACGAACCTACTGAGCCCGGGGAGCCCACAGAGCCCAAAGAAGTAGATCGCAAGCCCGCTGGGATGAGCTTCCGCTCCTGGATCGACCAGCAGATCGAGGACGCGCAACAGCGCGGCGCCTTCGACGACCTGCCAGGCGCGGGCAAGCCGCTGCCCAACCGGGGCGACGAGGACGCTGCGCAGGCGTGGCTGCGGGACTACCTGAGCAGGGAAGGCGTCTCGAGCGACGAGCTCCTGCCCACGCCGCTGCGGTTGCGCAAAGAGGCCGAGCGGCTGACCGAGACGGTCCAGGCCCTGCGGTCCGAGGAGCAGGTGCGCGCCGTCGTGGCGGAGCTCAACAAGCGCATCGCCGAGTGGCGGCGGCTACCGCTCGGCTCGCCGATCTTCGTGCCCCTAGTCGACGAGGAGCTGATGGTCGGCAGGTGGCGCCGCGCACAGTCTTCCGGCGCCGAGCCCGGCCCGCCGCCCGCCGACGCCCAGCCCGCCGATGCCCAGCCCGCCGATGCCCGGCCCGGCGCCGCCCAGCCCGCCGACGCGGCCGCACGCCGGCCCCGATGGTGGCGCCGGGTCATTTCGCCCCGGTATGACCGCTGAACTCCTCAGCGCCCGGTATCCATGCGTGATCATGGCGCGCACCGCCGGCTGTTCGGCGCGGCTTCAGCGACAGCGGCGGAACCCTACTGCCGCCCTGACGACATCAGAGTTCCGGCGCTGTCGCTGCCCCGGTAGTCGCACTGAGCGTTGCCATGGCAACGGTGTCGCGCTGGGCGCGGCAGGCCGCGGAGCGTGTGTCAGGAGGGCGCGGGGGGGTGATGTGCTCGCTGGAAGATTGTCTACAATCTTGTGAACGATCTGCGAAGAGGAGCCCGCCCGCATGACTGAATCGCACGCTGCCCCGCTCCCCCCGCTCCCCCCGCTGCCGCCGTTCCGCGCCGATCATGTCGGCAGCCTGCTCAGGCCGCCCGAGCTGCTCCGAGCCCGCGATGACTTCGCCGCGGGCCTGATCGGCGCCGATGACCTGCGCGCGATCGAGGACGCGGCGATCCGCGAGGTCGTGCGCAAGCAGGCCGAGGCCGGGCTGCGCTCGGCAACCGACGGGGAGCTGCGCCGCGAGTCCTGGCATATGGACTTCATTTACCAGCTCGGCGGCGTCAGCAAGGTTCAGGACGACACGATCAGGGTGAACTTCCACAACGACCAGAAGACCTACGAGTGGGCACCGCCGTCCGCCCACATCGTTGCTCCGGTCACGCTCGCGCACACGATCTTCGGCGACGCGTTCTCGTTCCTGGCCGCAGCGGCCACCGCCGCGGTCCCCAAGCTCACGATCCCATCGCTCAGCATGGTCCACTACAGAGGTGGCCGGTCGGCCATCGATGCGTCCGTCTATCCCGACCTCGGGCAGTTCTGGACCGACCTGTCCGGAGCTTACGCCGAGGAAGTCCGGCGGCTGTACGACCTCGGCTGCCGCTACCTGCAGTTCGACGACACCAGCCTCGCCTACATGAACGACCCTGCCCAGCGCCAGCACGTCGCCGACATCGGCGGGGATCCCGAGCACCAGCACGAGCACTACATCGCGAACATCAACCGAGCGCTGGCCGGCCGCCCGGCCGACCTGACGGTGACCACCCACATGTGCCGCGGGAACAACCAGAGCATGTGGGCGGCCGAGGGCAGCTACGACTTCGTGGCCGAGGCGCTGTTCAACACGCTCGAGGTAGACGGCTTCTTCTGCGAGTGGGATGACGAGCGCTCCGGCGGCTTCGAACCGCTGCGCTATGTGCCCAAGGGCAAGCGGGTGGTGCTGGGGCTGGTCACCACGAAGCGCGGCGAGCTGGAAAGCAAGGACGACCTGAAGCGGCGGATCGACGACGCCGCGCGGTTCGTCGACCTCGACCAGCTCTGCCTGTCCCCGCAGTGCGGCTTCTCCTCCACTAAGGAGGGCAACGACCTGTCGGCTGACCAGCAGTGGGCCAAGCTAGCCCTGATCGTCGAGACCGCGCAAGAGGTCTGGGGCACGTGCTGAGCGACGCGGGCGCGGGCGGCCGGGCGGCAGGCGGCCCGGGCGCGGGCGACCGGGAGGCGGGCGAGCCGGGTACCGGCCCGGTCCTGGTGGTCAGCGCGCATGCGGGCGACTTCGTCTGGCGGGCCGCCGGCGCGATGGCACTGGCCGCAGCGCGCGGCGCGCCGGTCACCGTGCTGTGCCTGAGCTTCGGCGAGCGCGGCGAGTCCGCCCGGGCGTGGCGCGAGGGAAGGAACCTGGAGGAGATCAAGGCGATCAGGCGCGACGAGGCGACCGCGGCCGCGGCCGTGCTCGGAGCCGACATCGAGTTCCTGGACGCCGGGGACTACCCCCTGCGCGAGTCCGAGGACCTCGTCGACCACATCGTGCGCAGCTTCCGCCGGCTCGAGCCCAGCGTGGTGATCACGCACCCGCTGGCCGATCCGTACAACCCCGACCACCCGGCTGCCGCCAGAATGGCACTGCAGGCGCGGGTGCTCGCGCAGGCCGCCGGCTATGACGCTCCTGGCGAGCCGCTCGGTGCGCCGCCGGTGTTCCTGTTCGAGCCGCACCAGCCCGAGATGTGCGACTTCAAGCCCCAGGTGCTGCTCGACATCACCGATGTGTTCGACGTCAAGCGCCGGGCGATGGAGTGCCTGCCCGCGCAGCGGCACATGTGGGACTACTACACCGAGCTGGCCAGACGGCGCGGGGTACAGCTGCGCCGGAACGCCGGGCCAAATCTCGGCCTGGCCCACGACACTATGGCGGAGGCGTACATGCGGCTGTACCCGCAGGTGACCAGGGTGCTGGCGTGAGGAACGTGGTGGTGACGGGCTGCCCGCGCGCGGACCTCACCGAGGTCGACGAGCTGGCGGCGTTCGGCGTCGCGACCGTGCACGAGGCGATCGGCCGGGCCGGTTTCCTCGGCCCGGCGATCCGCCCCGTCCACGTGGGCGCGCGCGTCGGCGGCACGGCGGTCACCGTCGTGTGCTGGCCGGGAGACAACCTGATGATCCATGCGGCCGTCGAGCAGTGCCGCCCAGGCGACATCCTGGTCGTGACCACGACGTCGCCATCGTCCGACGGCTCGTTCGGCGAACTGCTCGGCACGTCGTTGCAGCACCGGGGCGTGCGCGGGCTCGTGACCACGGGCGGGGTGCGGGATGTCGGCGAACTGCACGAGATGGGATTCCCGGTCTTCTGCGCGGCCGTCTCGGCGCAGGGCACCGTGAAGGCCACCGCCGGCGCGGTGAATGTCGGCGTGAGCATCGGCGGCCAGCCGATCGCTCCCGGCGACGCGATCGTCGCCGACGACGACGGCGTGGTGGTCGTGCCGCGACATGGCGTCTCCCGCGCCCTGGCAGCTGCCAGGGACAGAACAGAACGGGAGAACGCAGCTCGCGAGGCGTTCCGTCGCGGCGAACTCGGTCTGGATCGGTACGGACTGCGTGCCGAGTTGTCGCGGCTTGGCGTGGAGTACGTCGACTACCAGTCGTACCGGGAGCCGCCGTGACCGCGGGCGTCCGGTGCATGCTAATGCGCGGCGGGACGTCGAAGGGCCTGTTCTTCCTCGCCCAGGACCTGCCAGCCGATCCCGCCGACCGGGATGCGCTGCTGCTCGCGGTCATGGGCAGCGGGCACCCGATGCAGGTGGACGGCGTCGGCGGCGCCCACCCGCTGGCATCCAAGGTCGCGGTGGTCTCGGTGCGGACCGGCGACGACGCGGACCTCGACTACCTGTTCCTGCAACTCGGCGTCGCGGACGCGACCATTACCGACCGGCAGAACTGCGGCAACCTGCTCGCCGCCGTCGGCCCTTTCGCGGTCGAACGAGGCCTGGTGTCGCCCGGCGACGACTCGACGACCACCAGGATCGCGATGGTGAACTCCGGCAGCATTGTCGCGGCCACGTTCCCCACCCCCGGCGGGACGCCGGACTACTCGGGCGAGACCGAGATCGCCGGCGTGCCGGGCACTGCCGCGCCGGTCCTGCTGCGCTTCGGCGACACCGCGGGATCAGCGACCGGCAGCCTGCTGCCCACCGGCAGCATCACCGATGTCATCGACGGCGTCGAGGTGACCTGCGTCGACAACGGAATGCCCGTGGTGATCGCCCGCGCCGCCGATCTCGGCATCAGCGGCGGCGAGTCGCCGGCGGAACTGGCCGGCAACGACGCGCTCACCGCCCGGGTGCAGTCGCTGCGGCTGACGGCCGGACAGCTGATGGGCCTGGGCGACGTGAGCGGGCTGTCCGTGCCCAAGACCACGCTGGTCTGCCCGCCGCGCGACGGCGGGACGATCGGCACCAGGACGTTCATCCCGGTCCTGCCGCATGCCGCGATCGGCGTGCTCGGCGCGGTCAGCGTCGCGACCGCGCTGCTGCTCCCGGGCGGGGTCGGCGCCGAGCTTGCCGAGCGCGTCGGGCCTGGCGATCACGGCGGCCTGGTCGACGTCGAGCATCCGTCGGGTCACCTGACGGTGGAGGTCGAGCTAGATGTCTCGGCCGACCCGCCGGCGGTGCTGAGCGCGGGCGTGGTCAGGACCGCACGCAAGCTCTTCGACGGGATCATCTTCCCCGCTCCCTACGCCCGGCCCAACGGGGCCGGCCCAGCTCCCGATAGGACACGGCGATGCCCCTGCTGCATGAGGTAGCCCACCTCAGCCACGCCGAGCTGCTCACGCCCGAGCCCGAGAAGAGCCTGTGGTTCTTCACCGAAGTCCTCGGCCTCACCGAGAACGGCGCCAGTGGCGACTCGGTCTACCTGCGCACCTGGGACGACTACGAGCACCACAGCCTGAAGCTCACCGCGTCGGCGACATCCGGGATCCGCCGCACCGGCCTGCGTGCTGCGAGCGAGGAATCCCTGCGCAGGCGGGTGGCCGCGATCGAGGCAGCGGGACTGGGCGACGGGTGGCGCGACGGCGATGCGGGCATTGGCCCGACCTACCTGTTCCGCGACCCCGACGGCCATGAGTTCGAGTTGTACTGGGAAACGGAGTGGTACCAGGCGGCGGGCGAACTGAAGCCCGCGCTAAAGAACCAGGCTCAGGCATACCCTGGCCGCGGCGTCTGCGTCCGGCGCCTGGATCACGTCAACTTTCTGGCGGCACAGACCGAGCCGAGCGGGCGGTTCGTCTGCGACGCGCTGGGCGGCCGGGTCACCGAGCAGATCGTCCTGGACGATGGCACGATCGCGGCCCAGTGGCTGCACTTCGCGCAGAAATCCTACGACCTGGTGTACACGAACGACTGGACCGGGTGCTCGGGGCGGCTGCATCACCTCGCGTTCGCCACGGACACGAGGGAGGACATCCTGCGGGCCGCGGACATCTGCCTGGACAAGGGCGTCTTCATCGAGACCGGACCGCACAAGCACGCGATCCAGCAGACGTTCTTCCTCTACGTGTACGAGCCAGGCGGGAACCGGATCGAGCTCTGCAATCCATGCGCCAGGCTGATCTTCGCGCCAGACTGGGCACCGGTCAGCTGGACGCAGCAAGAGCGGGCGAAGGGCCAGGCCTGGGGCCTGGCCACCATCCCGTCCTTCCACAGCCACGGAACGCCGCCGGTCGCATGAGCAGCCAGCGGGCAGAGTCCGGGCCAGCCGACTCGATCCGCGCGGCGATCGTCGGCGGTGAGTTCGCGCCCGGGCAGCGGCTGGTCGAGGCCGACCTGTGCGAGCGCTTCGACATGTCCAGGTTCGTGACCAGGGCCGCTCTGCAAGAGCTCGCGGGGCAGGGCCTCGTCGCCTTCGAGCGCAACCGCGGCGCGCGGGTGCGCGAGATCTCCCTTGCCGAGGCGATCGAGATCACCCAGGTGCGCAGGCTGCTCGAAGGCCACCAGGCCGCCCGTGCCGCCGACCGCGTCACCAGGTCGCAGGCGACCGCGTTGCGCGCCATGATCAGCGACATGCACGCCGCCGTCAGAGGGTCTGAGCTGCTGCGTTACAGCGATCTCAACGCGCGCCTGCACGCCGCGATCCGCGACATCTCCGCGCACGAGACATCGGCCCGCCTGCTCCGCCAGTTGCGCGACCAGACCGTCAGGCATCACTTCACGCTGGCCCTGGTGCCTGGCCGGCCGGCGGTCTCGCTGCCTCAGCACGAAGCGATCGTCACGGCGGTGACGGCCAGGGACGCCGCGGCGGCCGAGCAGGCGATGCACGATCACCTGCAGAGCGTGATCGACGCGCTCGAGGCGCTCGAGGCCACGCCAGGACGCGCGGCCGGGAAGGCACTCCCGGCCGGGAAGGCACTCCCGGCAGGACGGGCACTCCCGGCAGGACAGGCACTCCCGGCACGACAGGCGGGCCGGTGAGCGCGGGCCCGCCCGTCGTGGCCGTTCTCGGCCTGGGCGAGGCCGGGTCCGAGATCGCGGCCGACCTCGTGGCGGCCGGCGCCGTGGTGCGGGCTTTCGACCCGCGGGTGCCGGCCGGTTCTCAAGTCGCCGGGGTGATCGGGTGCCACGGCGACGCGGACGCGTGCCGCGGCGCGATGGTGGTGCTCTCGCTGACCTGCGCACATGAGGCCGACGGCGCGCTTGCCGATGCCTTGCCCGGCATCGGCACCTCGGCCGTCTACGCCGACCTGAACACCGCGTCATCGGTGCTGAAGGCACGCCTGGCCGACCGGGCCGCGCAGGCCGGTATCGCGTTCGCCGACGTGGCGCTGATGTCCCCGGTGCCGGGCAACGGACTCCGCACGCCCATGCTTGCCTGCGGTCCCGCGGCCGCGCGGTTTGCCG
This sequence comes from uncultured Actinomycetota bacterium, assembly GCA_963720595.1. Taxonomy (GTDB): domain Bacteria; phylum Actinomycetota; class Actinomycetes; order Streptosporangiales; family Streptosporangiaceae; genus Chersky-822. The sequence goes on from CAVRFY010000005.1 coordinate 1,266,131, forward strand.
ATGTCGTCGGCCAGCTCGGCGGCTCGGTGCAGGTGCTGCCGGGACCGCCGGGCACAGCCGCGGCGCGCAAGCTGGTGCGCAGCGTCTTCTACAAGGGGCTCGCGGCCGCGGTGATCGAGGCGCTCCGCGCCGCCCGCGCGGCCGGATGCGAGGACTGGCTGCGCGAGAACATCCGCCACGAGCTCGCCGGCGCGTCGGAACAGACCGTCGACAGGCTAGAGCAGGGCAGCGTGCAGCACGCGCGGCGGCGGGCGGACGAGATGGCCGCGGCCGCCGAACTGCTGGCCGACCTCGGGATCGCGCCCAGGATCGCCAGCGCCAGCGCGCGGTGGCTTGAGCAGCTGATGGCCGAACAGGCCGCCGCGCCGGCGGCTGAGTAATCTCGATGCCGTGAAGCCGGCATGAAGGCAGTGGTCAGCGCCAGTGCGCCTGGCGTCGAAGAAACGCGCGTGGTCAGCCTTCCTGACCCGGTACCGGGCCCCGGCGAGGTGCTGGTTGCCGTGCGTGCCTGCGGAGTTAACTATCCGGATGTCCTGCTGCTGCAGGACAGGTACCAGCTGCGCCCGCAGCGGCCGTTCAGCCCAGGCGGCGAGGTCGCAGGCACGGTCGCCGGTGTCGGCCAGGGCGTCACGGAGTTCGCCGTGGCCGATCGCGTGATGGCGCGGATGGGATACGGCGGTATGGCCGGGCTCGTCGCGGTGCCGGAGGCCCGCGTACACAAGATCCCCGACTCCATGGGATTCGACGACGCCGCCGCGCTGCAGACGACCTATCTCACCGCCTATCACGCCCTGGTGCAGCGGGCGATGATCAGGAGCGGCGAGCGCCTCCTGGTGCTCGGCGCCGCGGGCGGCGTCGGCCTCGCGGCCGTCCAGGTCGGCAAGGCACTCGGCGCCACGGTGATCGCCGCCGCCTCCAGCGACGAGAAGGCCGAGTTCGCGCGGTCGGCCGGGGCCGACGTGGCGTTCAGGTACCCGGCGACGGCCGCGAGCGATGCCGAGCGGCGCGAGCTTGCCGCCCTGATCAAGGACCGGTGTCCGGCAGGCGCGGCCGACGTCGTGTTTGACGGGGTCGGCGGCCCGTACACCGAGGCGGCCGTGCGGGCGATGGCACCTGACGGGCGGCTGCTGGTCGTCGGCTTCCCGGCCGGGATTCCGCGGCTACCGACCAACCTCGTGCTGCTGAAGCGATGCCAGGTCGTCGGCGTCCTGTACGGGGCGTTCGCCGCCGATGATCCGGCGACCGACCGGGCGAACTGCGAGGAGGTCCTGCGGCTCTACCTGGCAGGCGCGGTACGCCCGGTGATCTCGGGCCGCTTCGGCGCGGGCGATGCGCGCCAGGCGATCGATGAGCTCAAGTACCGTCGTGCGCTGGGGAAGGTTGTCGTCGACATGTCGGCGTCCAGCTAGCCAGCCCCTGGCCGGCCGCTCGCGCCGGCGCGTCATCGGTGGACGATGGAGCCGCTGCCGGTGATGTTCTTCGTCACGTGCGCGGGACTGCCCGAGTAGCCGACGGTGCCACTGCCGGGCACCGAGGCGCGGAGCGTGTCGGTCGCCTGCACCATGATCTGGCCGGAGCCGCTCAGCTCCGCACGAACCTCGCGCGCGATCAGTTGCCCGAGTCGCGCGTCGCCCGAGCCGCCGAGCGAGACCACGACGCGGTCGGCGGTTCCGCTGGCGCGCACGACCCCGCTCCCGGACAGCGTCACGCTCAGGCGCCCGGCGTTGAGGTTGACGGCCGAGATGTGACCGCTGCCGCTGAGGCTCAGCGCCGTGAGCGACGGCATGGCGACCTGGACGGTCATCGGGACCCTGGTCGTGAAGCTGCCCGTGGTCCCGATCACCAGGATGCCGTTGCGCACTCTCGTGGTCACCCGGCTCAGCAGGTTACGGTCGGCCCGGACGACCACCGATTGCTGTCCGCCGACCCGGACGGTCACCGCGGTGCTGCCGGCCAGGTCGATGGCGCTGAACGCGGGCAGGTGCCTGGTCTGCGTCGCCGCGATCCCCGCACCCGTCGTTCCTGCGCTGCACGCCGCGAGCAGCAAGGCGGCCAGGCCCGCGCTGGCACCGCTGGCGGCGCCGGCGGCCGCGGCCCTGATCCGCTGGCCGGCCGGGTACGCATCCAGATTGCTCACCGGCCGATGTGCGTGTTCGTGATCGACGTGAACTGGCAGATCAGCCCGGCGGTGAGGAAGACGAGCCCGAGCGAGATCTCGTTGAAGCGGCGCAGTTCGCGGCCGCTGGCCGCGAACGCGAACATGACCAGCGCCGCGATGGTCAGGATGAGGGCGAGTGCGTCCATGCGGTCTCCTGGGTTAGCCCCAAAGATCTGGGCGGTAGCGAGCGGTTGTTTCCATCTCGCCGAAATAGGCCTCCGCGCGCTCGCGCGGCAGCGAGCCATGTTCGGAGATGACGTCGACGAAGGCAGCCCGGACGGCGACGCGCATTGGCTGGGACCCGCAGACGTAGACGTAGCCACCGCTGGCGAGCAGGCGCCAGACTAGCGCCCCCTGCTCGCGGATCCTGTCCTGGACATGATCGTGGCGGCCGGGTCGTTCCCGCGAGGCCGCGACGTGCAGGTGATCCAGAACTCCCTCGGCCGTGAACCGCTCGATCTCGTCGCGGTAGAGGAAATCGAGCAGGCTCGAGCGGATGCCGTTGAAGAGCGCGGCCTCGGCGAGCTGGAGGCCGGCGTTCTTCATCGCCAGCCGTTCCCACAAGAACGCCCGCATCGGGGCGAAGCCGGTCCCGGCGGAGACGAAGATCATCGGCATCGTCACGTCCTGCTGCAGGTGGAAACCGTCGGCGCTGTCACCGAAGACGGTCAGCCGGTCGCCGTCCCGCAGCGCGTGCACGTAACGCGAGGCCATCCCGCGGAAGTCACCGCCAGCCGGGCCAGGCACGGGCACCGTCTCCAGTCCGACGGTCAGGTGCGCGATGCCGCCACCGTGGATCGCCGGGCTCGAGCTCGCCGAGTAGTAGCGAGGTCGCAGGGGCTGCACCACCTGCAGGAACTCGAAGATGTTGAGTCGGCAGGAGGGGAACTCGTCCAGCAGGCTGAGCACGTCGTAGCCACCAGCGTCGATCACCGCGCGCAGCGGCGAGGCGGGCCCGTCCGGCGCCCGCAGGACATCGGAGATCTCCGCCAGCCTCGACCAGTCGGCAGGATCGGCCGCCTTGGAGAGCAGGACGTCGAGCAGCGGCACCGTCGGCCGGCCGGCGATGTCGACGAGGTTGGTGAGCACATTGCGCACCTGCAGCACGGCGCCCTTCGGGACGACCCGGACGTTCATGGTCTTCGGCACCATGAAAAGCCCGTCCAGCGCGCTGCCGAGGCGCTGGGCGAGCCGTTCGACCTGATCCTCGCCGTTCTTCGGGCAGATGCCGATATGGTCACCGGCCCGGTAGGCGACGCCGGGCGGCAGGCTGATCTCCACGTGCCGCGTCCGCTTCGGTGACCCGGGAGGCTGGAGTTCGCGGCACGCGTGAACGCGTGCCTCGGCAGTGGCGAGCCCGACGGCGTTGGTGAGGATCGTCGGAGCGAGGAAGCCCGCGGCTGGGTGCCGCTACGGCCTGCTGGTACCGGCTTCTGGCCGTGTCCCGGCATGGCCCATCGCCGCGATCCCGCCGACATCAGGCGCATGATCGACGACGCGCTCGACGGCCTGGCGGCCGCCGGTGCCCCGGCGGTCACCGGCACCAGGTCGTCACCGTGCAGTGACCGCTGCATGGCGGTGCTCGAGTCGGCTCCCGTCAGCGCGCCCGCGGCTGCCCTTTCTGCGGCGTCGCGCGCAGCCGCCGCCGCCGTCGGCCTGGCCCCTGACAGCTCGATGAGCACCGGCCAGAGGCTGGCGTTCCATTCTGCGTGCTTGCCCTCCCACGCGGGCGTGCCCACGTCGCCGTACGCGAACTCGGTCAGCGAAGTCGCACCGAGATCGGATAGCTTCTTGTGCACATAGCGGGGAAAGGCGAGGAACGCGTTCCACTGCGTGTTGCCGAGCCCCCAGACGAGGTAGCGGCAATTCCGCCAGGTCCGCGTTCCCGGCTCGGTGCGGTCGAGCCACGACTTGAACGCGGTCGCATTCGAGGGCGGGTTCGACGTGTAGGTCGAAGTCATGACGACGAGCAGCCACGGCCGCGTGCGCGGCGGCGAATCGGCAAGCTCGTTGAGCGTAATGACGTCGGTTGTGAAGCCGTGATAGTGGCTCCGTTCGGCGAACCGCTCGGCAAGCTCCTTGTTCGCGCCGAAGTTGCTGCCGTAGGCGATCACCAGATGCCGGTAGGCACTGCTCGCCGGGATCTCGGTCGGCGGTTCGTCCCAGTCACGCCCGGACTGCGGCCGGGCAGCGGGAGCTGCGGCGGCCGCGATCCCGGCAGCCGGGGCCGCGGCGGGCGCAGCGGCCAGCCGCGCGGCAGGCGCCTGGCCATGAGCGGGGCGCTCGCGCGGCAATCGAATTACCGGGACCGACGCGGGTTTCGTCGTCACGATCGTGTTCTTCTGCACTGTCGCGCCTGGCGCGAGCCGCAGCCGGTAGCTCTTGTAGATCTCGAACAGGACGACGCGGAGCATCATGAACGTGACTTCCTGCGCCATGCATTGCCGTCTGCCGACCGAGAACGGGATGAAGGCGTGCCGCGGCCGGTCGACGACCTTTTCGATCGCGAACTGCTCGGGATCGAACCGGTCAGGGTCCGGCCCCCAGTAGCGCTGGTCTCGCTGCGCCGCAAGCGTCCCGACGAAGATAATGTCGTCCTTCCTGATCGCGTAGGGCCCGAGCGTCCCTTCCTTCAGGCTGCGCCGGATCGTCACCGGCATCGGCGGGTAGATCCGCATGGTCTCCTTGATCACCTGCGTCGTGTAGGTGAGCGCAGACAGGTCGTCATACTGCAGGTCATACTCGGGGTCACCGCCGGTGATCCGGTCGATCTCGGCGATCAGCTTCTGCTCGACGTCCGGGTAGCTGGCCAGCACGTAGGCGAGCCAGCCGCCGGTGATCGACGGGCCGTTGAACCCGTTCGACAGGTGCATCAGAACCTGGTCGCGCACGGTCTCGGCGTCGAGGTACTCGCCGGTCTCGGGATCTGGCGTGGTCACGAGCCGGCTGAGCAGATCGGTCTGCTGGCCGATCGGCCGGGTGTGCATGCGAGCGCGCACGAGCGCGCCTGCGGTGGCGAACAGTTCCTCATGCTGCTGCCAGTAGCGCTTCTTGCGCGCGCGCCGGGCAGGGCCCGCAAAGAGCGTGAAATCGGGCCGCGGCTCGGCGACGCGCAGGATGCTCTCCTTCGTGCTCTCGGGCACGGCCAGGGCGAACGCGTGCTGCCCGGCGCCCTCAGCCTCGCCGCCGTCGCCGAGCAGCCCGAAGTCGTAGCTGCACGCCCCTCTCCCCGAGACCTCGAGCGTGTAGCGCTCCATCCACGAGCGCGCATCGAGCGGCTCGTCGTCTCTGATGGCAGACCAGGCGGCGACCAGCTTCCTCGCCTGGTCCTTCATCATCGGCAGCTGCGTCCGCTGGTTCGACGGCGCGTACCACGGCAACATCACCCGGCGGATCTGCTCGGCGTGCTCGCCGTCACCGATCACCGAGATACCGCCGCCGCGCGAGTTGGCCAGCTGATCGAAGAAGTTGATGTCCTCGACCTTCTTGCCGAACTGCTGCTCGTCCGCCGCCACCTCGTCGAGCAGTTCTGGGTCAGAGACGACGACGATCCGCCATTTCTTCGTCGGCACCCCGACCGCATAGATGTGCCCGAACCTGCGGAAGTAGTCGAGCTGAGTGTCGTTGTCGTTCAGCAGGTCGAAGTTCGCGAACCGCTCGCCCCGCGGCACCAGCCAGCGGACCGCGTAAGGGATCTCACGCGGGCCACGTCCTGGGGCGGGCGCCATCTCGGCGGCCACCGGCCAGACGCCGACGTCTGCGGCCACCGGCCAGACGCCAAACTCTGGAGCGGGCGGCGTCTCGGCGGGCTGGCCGGCCGCGGCGAGGGCACCGAACTGGGCTACCGGCCTGACCACCGTCACCGCAGACCGGCCCGCTGCGTCCTGGGCGGCCGCGCCGAGCGTGCAGCTCAGCAGGTATCCGTCGGCCGGATGGCCGAGCCTGACCTGGCAGGCACCGTCGATCTCGACCCGGTCGACTCGGCGGTCGCCGACGTAGATCCCGTTGGTGCTGCCCACGTCCGCCAGCACCCAGCGGCCGTCGACCAGCGTGAGCGTAGCATGCCGGCGCGATACCCGGTCATCGATGATCACGATGTCGCAGTCCAGGTCGCGGCCGATCGTGTACGAAGGACCCGGCTGCAGGATGCGGTCAGTCCCCGAGGTCCGCAGCTCCAGCGGCGGTACCGTCGGCCCCGAGAGGGACTGATTCATGTTTGCGTCCCAACTACTTACTACTTCTGTCATGGCCGCCAATCCAGACTACTTGTGTCGCCACCGTTATCCACGCGGCGGATTCGCGAACGGTTCGGACTCGCACCGGCACCGGCACCGGCGACCGGCGCGATGCGACTGCTCAGCACCGGACGACGGGCCTACCTATCAGACGCCAACCGCGGCCCGTCCGTTGGAACAGATGCCGGCCCGTAGCATGAGGCATCGATCAAGCTTGCCGACCGGGTTGTTTGGGGGTGGATGCGTGTATCGCGAGGAGTTGCCGCAATTGACCGATGGGGTGTTCCTGACCGACTCCGGGCTGGAAACGGACCTGATCTTCAACGAAGGGTTCGACCTGCCGGAGTTCGCGGCGTTCGTTCTGATGGACGACGCCAGCGGCAGGAGTGCGCTCGACGCCTACTTCCGCCGCCATGCGGATATCGCAGCCCGGCATGACTGCGGCCTTATTCTCGAGGCGCCGACGTGGCGGGCCAGCAGTGACTGGGGTGCGCGCATCGGGTACCCGGCGGCCGAGTTGCGCCGGATCAACGAGTCGGCCGTCGGCCTGCTCTCCCGGATCCGGTGCGATTACCAGGGCAGTGGCAGCGCACCGATCGTAGTGAGCGGCTGCATCGGGCCGCGTGCCGAGGCATTCACACCGCAGTCCTGCATGCCGGCGGGCGCTGCCGAGGACTATCACCGCGAGCAGGTCGAGGTCCTCGCGGCGACCGACGCGGACCTGGTCCACGCGATGACGATCGCCTATCCGGCAGAGGCCATCGGGATCGCCAGGGCCGCGGCCCGCGCGGGCATCCCGGCCGCGATCTCGTTCACCACCGAGACCGATGGCAGGCTGCCCGACGGCACATCCATCACCGAGGCGGTCGACGCCGTCGACGCGGCCACCGGCGGCGCGCCGGTCTACTACGGAATCAACTGCGCGCACCCCTCGCACTTCGAGTCGGCGCTTCCGGCCGGGGCGACCGGAGCACGGCTCAGGAGCGTCCGGGCGAACGCCTCGAGGAAGAGCCACGCCGAGATCGACGGGTCGCCGACCCTCGACGCCGGCGACCCGGCCGGGCTAGCGGCGGAGTACGTCCGGCTGCGCGCACGCGACCCGGCGATATCCATCTTGGGCGGCTGCTGCGGCACCGACGCCCGGCACGTGCAGGCCATTGCGAACGCGGTACTCGGGCCGTGATCCGCGAGGGAACCGGCGGCGGGTCACGGCCGTCCAATCGGCGCCCAGAAAGCACGGGAGGGGTCCGATGTCGCGAGCTCGATTTCCGCACTCAGCATTGATCATCTCGGCAATGTCCGCGGCGGCCGTCACCATGGCGACGCTGACGGCGGGCTGCGCGACCGCCAGTCACGTCTCCCCCGGCGGCGGACACCGTCCGGCTGTCTTCGTCGAGCATGACGCCTCGAATGGAAAGACCGTCAGGATCGGGGTCGGCGACCAGGTCACGCTGACACTCGCCAGCAGCTACTGGAAAATCCGCGGCAGTTCCGCGCCAGGCGTCCTGCGCCAGCGCGGCCCGGTCAAGCTGCTCGCCCCGTCGCCGAGCAGCTGCCCGCCTGGGTTTGGCTGCCGCCCGGTGCGGGCCTACTTCACCGCACTCGCGCCAGGGACAGCGGTCATCACCGCTCACCGCACTACCTGCGGTGAAGCCCTGGCGTGCACCGGATCCCGGGGCAGGTTCCGGCTCACTGTCATCGTCAGCAAGAGCGGCTAGGCACCGTCGTTTGCCGGTCAGTCAGCCGCGGCGCTGGCGCCATCGTTCGGTAATCTTGACGGTAAGAAATTACTTCACTACGCTCCCTGCGTGCCCAGTGCCGGGATTGTGCCGTCCCTTCCGTCAGGCGTGGATGCCGACAGTGCGGCCTACCGCCGCAATCGCGCTGACGTCCTCGACCAGCTCGCCGTCATCGACGCTCTGCTCGACGACGCCGCCGCGGGCGGCGGCCCGGCAGCGATGCAGCGGCTGCGCCAGCGCGGCAAGCTCCCGATCAGGGAGCGGATCGCGGCCGTACTGGACCCCGACGGTCCCTTCCTCGAGATCAGCCCTCTCGCCGGCTACGGGTCCGACTACGCGCTGGGCGGGGGCATGGTCGTCGGCATCGGCGTCATTGCCGGGACCGAGTGCGTGGTGATGGGCAACGATCCGTCCGTGCTCGGCGGCGCGCTCACGCCCTATGCGGCGAAGAAGTGGTCGCGGGCCATTCAGCTCGCCAGGGAGAACCGGATCCCCTACGTGAGCTTCGTCGAATCGGCCGGAGCCGATCTGCGCGTGCAGCCGGAAGGCGACGGCGCCCGGCGGCGCGTCCAGACCGACCATTTCGCGGAGAGCGGCCGGCCCTTCTACGACATGATTGAGCTGTCGAAGCTCGGGATCCCGTCGGTCTGCGTAGTCTTCGGGTCGTCGACCGCGGGCGGCGCGTACCAGCCGGGGCTCTCCGATTACACGATCGTGATCAAGGAGCAGTCGAAGATCTTTCTCGCCGGTCCGCCGCTGGTCCGCATGGCGACCGGCGAGATCACGGACGATGAGACGCTGGGCGGCGCAGCCCTGCATGCCGACGTCTCTGGCCTGGGCGATTACTTCGCCGAGGACGAGATGGATGCCATCCGGCTCTGCCGCGAAGTGATTTCGCACCTCAATCATCGCAAGCAAGGGCCTGAGCCGGCCGCTGCGCCCGATCCTCCCGTGCACGACGCCGAGGATCTGCTCGGATTGGTGAGTCGTGACCTGCGCGAGCCCGTCGACGTCCGCGAGGTCATCGCGCGCGTCGTCGATGGCTCGCGGTTCGAGGAGTTCAAGGCGCGCTACGGGTCGACCATGGTGTGCGGATGGGCCTCGGTGCACGGCTATCCGGTAGGCATTCTCGGCAACAACGGGGTCATTTATCCTGAGTCGGCCGAGAAGGCCGCCCAGTTCATTCAGCTCTGCAACCAGATCGACACACCGCTGGTGTTCTTCCAGAACATCACCGGCTACATCGTCGGCGGCGACTTCGAGGCGGCGGGCATCATCAAAAAGGGCTCGCAGATGCTGAACGCGGTCACCAACTCGACGGTGCCGCACCTGACCGTGATCATCGGTTCCTCCTACGGCGCGGGCACCTACGGAATGTCGGGCCGCGCGTTCGGCAACAGGTTCACGTTCCTGTGGCCGACGGCGAAGATCGCCGTCATGGGGCCCAAGCAGATCGCCGGCGTCATGTCGCAAGTCCGCCGGGCGCAGGCAGCCAGGAAGCAACTGGCGTTCGACGAGGAAGAGGACGCCATGCTCACGGCCGCGGTCGAGGAGATACAGGAGCGAGGATCGCTCGCGCTGGTCGCGACGGGCGCGGTCTCCGACGACGGGATCATCGATCCGCGGGATACCCGGACGGTGCTGGGCATCACCTTGTCGGTCGTCTGCAATGCGCCGGTTCGCGGCGCACAGGGATACGGGGTGTTCCGGCTGTGACCACGCTGACCGGGTCCCCGCAGGTACGCGCGCTTCTCGTGGCGAACCGCGGCGAGATCGCGCGCCGCGTGTTCAGAACGGCTCGCTCGATGGGGATCAGATGCCTCGCGGTGTACACCGACGCGGACGCCGCCGCCCCCTACGTCTCCGACGCCGACGAGGCCATCCGCCTGCACACCGGGTACCTGGACGGCCCGGCGATCATTGCCGCGGCCGTCGCCGCCGGCGCCGACAGCGTCCATCCCGGCTACGGTTTCCTGTCCGAGAACGCGGGCTTCGCCCGGGCCGTCCAGGCCGCGGGACTGACCTGGGTCGGGCCGCCTCCGGCCGCGATCGAGGCGCTGGGCGACAAGCTGAGGGCAAAGGAAGCGGCGATGGCGGCCGGGGTGCCGACTCTGCCGTCCGGTCGCGAAGCCGGCTTCCCCGTCCTGGTGAAGGCGGCGGCCGGCGGCGGCGGCAAGGGCATGCGCATCGTCGGGACCGCGGACGAACTCGACGATGCGATCGCCGCGGCCCAGCGCGAGGCGGCGAATGCCTTCGGCGACCCGACGGTCTTCCTCGAGCGGTACGTTGCCCGCTCACGGCATATCGAAATCCAGATCCTCGGCGACGCCCACGGCGGACTCGTGCACCTCGGTGACCGGGAATGCTCCATCCAGCGCCGGCACCAGAAGATCGTCGAGGAGGCACCGTCACCGGTCACCGACCTGGCGATGCGGACCGCGATGGGTGCCGCGGCGCTCCGGCTCGCAGGCGCGATCGGCTACACGTCCGCGGGCACGGTGGAGTTCATCGTCGACGACGTAACCAGGGAGTTCTTCTTCCTCGAGGCGAACGCTCGCCTTCAGGTGGAGCATCCGGTCACCGAAGAGGTCACCGGCATCGACATCGTGCGCGAGCAACTGCGGATCGCCGCCGGCGAGCCACTCGGGTACGACCAGGACGATATCACCTTCGCCGGACACGCGATCGAGGTCCGGTTGTACGCGGAGGATCCGGCCAGCGGATTCCTGCCCGAGACCGGCACCGTCGCGGCGTTCGAGCCGGCCGATCAACCGCAAGTGCGATGGGAAAGCGGCGTCGCGCGCGGCTCGGTCGTCACGATCGACTTCGACCCCATGCTGGCCAAGGTGGTCTCGCATGCTCCGACGCGCACCGAGGCCGCCGGCCGCCTGGCGCTCGCCCTCGAGCGGCTGCACCTCGGCGGCGTCAGGACCAATCGCGACTTCCTCGTCGAGACGCTGCGGCACCCAGGATTCCTCGCCGGCGACACGACGACCGACTTCATCGAGCGGCTGCGGCCAGCCATCGCGGTACAGCTAGACGACGACCTGCTGCGCCGGGTCGGCACGGCCGCCGCGCTCTGGCTGCAGGGCGCGAACCGCGCGACGGCGCCGGTGCTGCGCGAGGTTCCGTCGGGATGGCGCAATGCCCGCCTGCCCGCCGAGCGCGTGACGTTCACCGCCGGCGACCGCGCCGTCGACGTGCGGTACGTGAGTCGCGGGAACGGGATGTTCGATACCGGGGATGGCGCGGCGATCGTCCATCGCTGGACGCCCGATTCCATCGACGTGGAAATCGACGGTCACCGTGCGCGCTACCGGACGACGCGGTTCGGCGACCGGTTGCTCGTCCAGACGCCGCGGGGAACGACCGAGTTGCACATCGAGCCGCGGTTCGCCGTCCCGGACCGGAATGGCCCGGACGGCGGCTTCGTCGCTCCGATGCCGGGCGCCGTGATCGAGGTGCGCTGCAAGCCTGGTGATCACGTCGCGGCCGGCGACACGCTCGTCCTGCTGGAAGCTATGAAGATGGAGCATCACGTCAAGGCGCCGAAGGACGGCCGGGTCAGCGAGGTGCGCGTCGCGGCCGGGCAGCAGGTCAAGCGGGGCGATGTCCTCTTGCTCATGGATCAGGACCCGGCCTAGATGCGCGAAGTGCTGGCAACGGCCGACCCGACGGCGACCGAGACCGCGACTGCGGCTACCGCGCCGGCCCCTGTGGCGCGGCCTCGGCCGGTACTCGGGCTTGCGCGGGAGCGCTGCCTCACCGCACGCCAGCGCGAACTGCTCGACCGGCTCGGCGATCTGTTCGAGGACGGTTTCGCCCATCTGACCATGGCCGAGATCGCAGCCCGGCTGAACTGCTCGATGCGAACGCTGTACGCGCTGGCGCCGAGCCGGGACGAGCTCGTGCTGATCGTGATAGACCGGCATCTGTGGCGCATCGGCCGGAACGCGCAGAACGCCATCACGACCACCATGGCGCCGCTCGATGCGCTCGAGGCTTATCTCCGTGCGGCCCACGAAGCCGTCGCCAGGACAACACAGGCCTTCGCCCGCGATGTGGATCTCTACCCGGCCGCTCAGCGGCTGCAGGATGATCACAAGGCCTATCTGGTGGCGATGTGCCGCCATCTGCTCGATCAGGCGGTCGACCGGGCGGAGATGGCCCCCGTGGACACCGCGGCAGTCGCGCGCGTGCTCGGCGAAGTCGGGCGCGAGCTGGCGCGGCCCGATGTCATCCCGGCCCTCGTGAGCTCACCAAGGGAGTCCGCTGACGCCATCGTGGCCGTCATCGTGCGCGGCCTGCGAAACCCGCTGGTAGTGGGCCGGGATCAGGCGCGGCCGCGGGCGTCTGGCGGAACCGTCACGAACTAGCCCGCGTAGTTCCAGTGCATGTCGTGCGTACGGGGCGAGAGAACCTTCGCGTAGAGCTCGTCCCGGCTGGTCGTCGCGGGCACCGGCGCGAGCGGCAGGCCGTGTGAGAGTGCTGTCACCAGCGGGTTGGCGTGCTCTTCGGCGAGCATGGCCCGGAAGAGCGCCTCGTGCAGCGTCGCGCCCACGATGACGGCGCCGTGCAAGCGTAGCAACGCGATGGATTCATCGCCGAGGAGGCCGACCAGGCGCTGTGCCGCCGCCCGGTCCCTGACCAGATCGACCTCCTCCCAGATCGGCATGACCTCCGGGCAGAAGCTCGCGTGCAGCAGCCAACCCGGTCGCCTAGGGCACGATTTCGCCACGGTATTCGCCGGCCTTTCAGGGGCCGGTGATCAGCTGGCCGAATGCCAGCCCGAGCCACGGCTTGCGCCCGCCGGCGAGGAGTTTGCCGTGGGCGATCTGGGTCCACTGGCCGGTTCGGCCGTATCCGACCAGCAGGAACGCCGCCGGGTCGGCGGAGATCCAGCAATCCGGCCGCGGCCCGGCCGGGGTGAGCGCGTCGGAAACCGTCGCCGCTCCGTCGTCGACCACGACCCGATAGCGCGGGCCGCCTCTGAATCGCAGTTCGTAGCTGACGTGCAGGCCGGCTGCACGCTGGCGGTCGAGGTAGTCGGGCACCATGGCCATGACGCCCGCGACGACATGGAGCGCTTCCGCACCGCTGATCCGCCACGGGATCTTCTCCGCCCTGGCAATGTCAAGGCCATGGACGAGCAGTTCGCCGAGCAGTGCCGCGGTCATCGTCTGCGGGGTCATGGAGAGCCCGTTGCTGGCGACGATGCGATCATCGGGGCTGTGGCTGGCGGCCGCTGCGAGGAATTCCTCAGCCACGGGGACCACCATGGCGGCCAGCCGGGACATGTCCCGCTCGGTGAACCGTGACAGCTGCGAGGTGTTGGATGACGCGCCTCGCCGCGCAGCCGTCTCGGTCCCGCCGGGGCCGAGCGGAGACCCGGCCTCCCGCTGACCGCTGGCGAACGCCGCGTAGTCCGTGAACTCGGCAACAACGTGCGCCGCGGTCTCGCTGACGGTCCAGTCCAGACCCGGTGCCGCCGCATCCGGCCGCTGTACGCCCCTGAGCAGGTCGGCCGTTCGCGCCGCCGCCTCCAGCAGCGTCTGGCTGGCGGTCAGTGAGCCGGTTGTCCCGCTAGTCATGACGCTCCCCCAGCAGTTGGCTCTTAGGTTGCAATTGCAGCATAGTGACGGCGCTGATCGCCGCCGGGCCTGACGGCGCACGGCGGCCCCGGACAATGTCCGGGGCCGCCGTGGCGGTTACGCCGCTCCGGTGGCAGGCTCCATCACCTGCGGGCCGGAGTCATTCGAATGGCAGGCACCCGCCGCCAGTCAGGGCGAAGTCGCGATTGCTGAACTCCTCCTGGGTCAGGTAGTGATGGTGTGAGATCACCTGGTTATACAGCGCCCCGGCGTTGCCCTGGGTCGCTCCGAACACGTAGGCGCACTCGTCACCGTTCTCGAAGCCGCTGGAGTCATACCAGCCCGTGTTGGTGTCCGGGTCGGTGATCGACTCCATGACCTCGTGGCTCGTCGGGCTGATCTCGGTGTCAGCATCGGGGTTTCCGTTCGGCGCCTGGATGGCCGGGAATCTGGCATCGCTACCGCACGTGAACCCCACCGGCGACCCGTAGATCGGGAACGGCATGTTCGCGTACACGGTGCCGCTCGGGGCCTGGCTGTGGTAGGCGCAGTAGGCCGCGCTCGGCTGGTGGTTGATCGTGCAGGCGTTGGCCGCGGTGGTCGTCGAACCCGCGAAGAAGCAGGACTCGACGTGCTTGGGCAGATACATCACGTAGATATGCGCGAAGTCCCGCGGCAGGCCGCGGGCCGAGACGACATTGTCGGTCTCGGCGATGATCTGCGCATCATCGAGGCAGGCGTTATAGCCGGAGTTGTCGACATAGATCTTCCTGGTGTCCTGACCATTCACCTTGCAGCCGTTCTGGGGCAACGGGCTGGTGTCATTGATAGGCGCGCCGAGTCTCATCCGGTAGTGGATATTCCCGTTGTTCCCGAAATACTCGTTCAACGTCGAATACACGTTGGTGTGCTGGCCGCTGGCCGCCGCCACGCCATGGAGGTAGCCCGTGATGATGCTCTTGTAGGCGAACGGGATCGAGTGGCCCGCCGGGCTCCAGTAGATCGGCGTGACGACCACGGGTCCGGTGGAGTCCGTCCCCATGACCGGTCCGCCGTGGAAGATCAGCGGCGGGGTGCCATTGGCCGCATCGCTGGTGTTGTGCACCTGGCAGCCGGCGGACCTGACGGGCTGCGCCCGCACGATGCCGGCGAAGTGGCCCACCCGCGCTCGGCTATGGACCTTGGCGCAGACACCTGGCGAGTGCGACGAGGGGTGCAAGGCCGCGTGCGCCGATGCGCTCACCGCCGCTAGTGGAGCGGCACCGACCGCTATCAGGGTCAGGGTTGCGCGCAGACGGCGTGCCCTGAATGCTCTCTTCATTCGTATCCTCCGCAATGTGCCGGACGCCCGGACTGTCGGCCCCAGCCCTGACCAAGGTGCCCAGCTGGAGACACGTTCTCGTTGCCGGCTTATGGTGTCAAGTGTCCTGGCGAATTAGGGATCGCCCGATATCGGATGATGGGTGGCACCGGGCTGTTGTGAACGCCAGGGATCACGCTGAGCGAGGGACGCGACGGCAGGCGGCCCGCTCGCCCTTGTCCGCACCGATGGCTGCATCGCGTGCTCCGGCACAATCACTGACCTGACCCTGCGAGCGGCTCAAGAGTGAGCGGAACTGACGCCCCGGTGATCGCGTCCCAGTCGTACAGCATCGGGATCAGCTCGCACCTGGACCAGGCCTCGTGCTGATCCAGGTAGTGCGGGCTGGCCGGATCTCCGGAAGCCCCGCCGAGCACGATCCACTTGCACCGGTTCCAGTCTCCTACGTCGAAGACATAACGGGCGACCGCGCCGTAGACGGCCTCCGTGCCCGACTCCGCCCGGCATCCGTTCGCCCAGACGGTCTCGTTGTCGCCGCCAAGTCGCGCGCCTTCCGGGCTCAACGCCGCGGCCTCCGCCGGGAACAGCGGCGCGAGCGGGTGCATGAGCTTTGCCCGGTGCAGGTCTCCCCACTCGGCGTCAGCGGTATCGTCGGCCACGGCGTTCAGGGCTTCCCCCAGCAGCTCAGGCCAGCTTGCACCGCCGGTCAGCCCGACATCAGCTGATCGCAACAGGCTCGGCAACATCCACCAGACCTGGCTGACAGCGGAGATACCCGGCGGCAGCCGCATCAGCTCGCTTTCCGAGATCGAGCCAAGGCCCGAGCGGCTGGCGACCAGCCGCGCCAGTGCCCAGCGCAGCCGGGAGTAGCACGCTGCGCCGACTGAGTCCGGCGACATGCGCAAGTCCCATCCGGCCACGAGGTCCCGGACCGCGCGGGCGCGTGCGCTGGCCGGCCTCACTCCCGCCAGCGCCGCCTGGAACAGCCGGGCGGCCTCGCTGACATCGTCGCGGTGGATGGCCTCCATGTCGTGCGGTGCGGCCGGCTGGAGACCGGCCACGAGCTCCTCGATTCTCCTGGCTCGGTACGGCGGGTGGGCGTCGGTGCAGAAGTAATCGCCGGTACCGGGAAAGTCAGCGACCACGCGATTGTTGGCGGTGACGATGAATCCGCGGTCAGGGTCATCCACCCTGGGCATCTGATCGGCGGGAATCATGCCATCCCAGTCGTACTCCCCCGTCCACCCTGGAACCGGCAGCCATCCATTGATGCTCGGACGGCGCGGGACAACTGCCCGGACGAGGTGTCCGATGTGGCCGCCGATATCGGCCGCCACCAGATTGTGGTCGATCAGACCCCAGCCACGGACGGCCCTGAACAGGGCGTCGCAGGAATCCGCGCGGAGCATCGGGATCAGGCAGTCCAGCGAGTGATCTGTGTCGGCGAACTGCACTGACTTCAGGGTCAGGCCGACGCCCTGCGCGGGCTCCCCGGCGATCACCGGGCCGTGGATGGTCTCAGTGACGCCCATGTCGACCGCCTGGCCGCCACGGACCAGGATTTCCTCGGTCCTGATGGCAGCCTGCAGCCACTTCCCCCGGTACCGGTAACGCGACGGATCGTCGGGGTCGAACCGCTCAACGTACAGGTCGTGAATATCGGCGAAGGCGTGGGTGACGCACCACGCCACGCTCTCGTTGTGCGCGAAGTGGGGGAAGGCAGGAACGCCGGGCACGCTCAAGCCGATCGCGTCGAACTGATCGCAGGCCAGATGCATCTGCACGTACATGCCCGGCAGATCGAAGGCGCGGTGCGGATCACCGGCCAGCAACGGCCGGCCCGTCGTCGTGCGGCCCGGAGCCAGCGCCCAGTTATTGCTGCCGCCGGCCATCTCGTCGCTTCGATGCAGCCCGGCCAGCGCGCTCATCGGCGAACGGAGTTCGGCCAGGCCAGCCATCCATCGCCTGGTGTCGGCGCCCGGCGGGATGCAGAGGCGGTCCGCTCCCCCGTCGTCGTAGCGCAACTTGACCAGATCATCAACCGCCACGACGTTCACGGCGCAGGCGCGCCAGAGCTTGAACCACAATGAGCCCATCAGGTAGCCCCGATGGCGCATCGCGGCAATGCAATGCCAGCCCTCCCACGGTTCCGGCGTGCCGCCGACCAGGCGATACTCCATCGGAACCGTGCCAGTCGCGAGATAGGCGTTCACGCCGGCCGCGTAGGCGTCGACCATCATGCGCGCATCCGCGCCCAGGGCCTCATAGTCCCGGACTGACGCCGCGCCGGCGCCCAGGCGCCTGGCCAGCCTGTCAGCCGCGATACCGCCAGGGCCCGCCCACTCCGCCCAGCGGCCCTGCATCTGCTTGCGGCTCGCGTCCATCTGCCACAGCCGGTCCATGGCGTGCGCGTAGCCCTGGCCGACGAACACATCGTGCATCGACTGGGCGCGCACGTGCGGGATGCCCCACTCATCGCGGTAGATGCGCACGGGCTAGCTAACCAGCCGGGTTCGGAAGCGACGATGGCTCGTCGAAGAGCGGGCATTCATCAAGGTCGTGGCACTCACAGCGAGCGGCGCATTCGAGCCAGTCCCGAACGAGTTCGCTGCGCTCGATCTGCGCCGCGATCTCTGGAAGCTTTCGTTCCGCCAGTTCCCTGAGCCGCTCGATCGCCGCCCTATCGCCTGGCGGAGCCGAAAGCAGTGCCTTGATCTCGTCGAGAGCCAGGCCGGCTCGCTGCGCGGTCTCGATCATCGCCAGCGTGCGCACGACGGCCGGGCCATACATCCGCCGTCCGCTCACCCGGACAGGCCGGGGCAGCAGCCCGATCTGTTCGTAGTAGCGGATCGAGGACGGGCGCCGGCCGGTCAGCTTGGCCACCGAGCCGATGGACAGCAACTGCCCGCCGCCCGGGACTGGATCGGGATTTGACATCAAGCCGACTTTAACAGCCAGGCTGGCAGGCGACCGATGACCAGATCCCCCAACTGAAGGGCGCCTCTCATGACCACAGAATCCGTCACCACCGACGAGAACGCCGGCGCAGCGCCAGTCGCCTGCAGCCTCACCAAGGCCGGCCTGGCGGCGCAGGCCAGCCGCTGGGAGCAGCTCGCCGACCGCGCGATGACCCGCCGGACCGAGACCGGGCATGGCCTTCGCATCTCCTTCCGCGCCGAGCCAGGTGCCGAGGAAGAACTGCGCAGCCTCGTCGCCGTGGAGAACGAGTGCTGCCCATGGGCCGACTGGGCGGTGGAAACAAACGGAGCGCAACTCGTGCTCGACGTGCGCTCTACCGGAACGGGCGTTACCACCCTGCACGGCATGTTCACCAACCTGCAGCCAGCCAGAACCGCCCAAACCGACTGACGGGTGCGCGAGGCTGCTGACCGGCGCCGGGCCGGGCTGCAGCCTCGCTGGCATCGGGACCGCCGAAACGTTAGCCTCGATGATCTTGGGCTTTGGCGGGGAGGCGCGGATGTCGGAGAAGTTCGCGGTGATAGACGCGATCGCGGCGGAATTCCAGAGCCGGGGCGGGCAACCCGCACTCGCATACGGGGTGGTCGCGGACGGCCGTCTCGTGCACGCGCGGGGGCTCGGACAGCGGCGGACTGGCGGGCCTGCCCCGGACGAGCAGACGGTGTTCCGGATCGCGTCGATGACGAAGAGCTTCACCGCGGCCGCCGTCCTGTTGCTGCGGGATCAGGGCGCGCTGAGGCTGGACGACCCGGCGGCGGAGTATGTGCCTGAGCTGGCCGCACATGGCCCCGTCGCCGGATTGGCCCAGGTCACCATCCGCCAGTTGCTGACCATGACTGCCGGGCTGCCAACCGATGACCCGTGGGGGGATCGTCTCCAGGGGCAGCCGCTAGCTGAATTCGCGGAGTTCCTGGCTGGCGGAGTCAGCCTCGCGTGGGCGCCTGGGACCCGGTTCGAGTACTCCAACCTTGGCTACGCGATCCTCGGCCGCCTGATCGCGGCGGCTTCCGGCGAGGGTTATGCAGATTTCGTGCGGACGCGCTTGTTCCAGCCGATAGGCATGACGGCTACCGGCTTCGACGCGGAGGAGTTCCACCCGGACCAACTCGCGCGGGGTTACCAGGGCAAGGCAGGCGCCTGGCAGGAACTGGCGATGGACCCTAACGGGGCGTTCGCGCCAATGGGCGGCATCTTCTCCTGCGTGCGCGACCTTGCGCTCTGGGTCGGCGAGTTCCTGGCAGCCTTCCTGCCCGGAGATGAGCAGCCCGGTAGGCATCATCCGCTGCGCGTCACGTCGCGCCGGGAGATGCAGTCGGCGCATGCCGCGATCCCGCCAGCAGCGTTCATCCGGGTTCCCGGCGGGCTTTCCGGCAGCGAGCCGCCCGACTACGGTTTCGGGTTGTTCATCGAGCAGCACCCAGCCCACGGCGTGGTCGTGCAGCACAGCGGCGGCTACCCCGGGTTCGGCAGCAACATGCGCTGGCATCGAGCCACCGGGCTTGGTGTGATCGCGCTCGCGAACCGGACCTACGCCGGTCCCTGGATACTGGCCGAGCGGATGCTGGATGTCCTGTTGCTGGAGCTGGAGCGACCCGGAGGCCGGCCGCCGGTGCACGGTCCGGCCCTGCGCCCGGGAAGGGCGTGGCCCCAGACGCTCGCCGCTCGCGATGAGGTAATGCGCCTGCTCGCGAACTGGGACGACGCAGCCGCCGGGCGGCTGTTCACCAAAAACGTGGCGCTTGACGAACCATTCGCCGAACGCCGCACCTGCATCGAGACGATCAGGGAGCGAATCGGGAACTTCAGCGTCGACGAGAGCAGGCCGCCGAGTTCGATTCGCCCGCGCATTGCCGGTGGTGGCTGCGCGGAGAGCATGGCGCGGTCGCGGCCGAGATCACGCTCACCCCAGAACGCGAACCGCGGGTGCAGTCGCTGACGCTCGCGATCCCTCCAGCCACGGATTCACCGCTGGCCGGCCTGATCGCGGCCCTGATCTCGATCGTCGATGCAGGCGGGGTTGGTGTCCTTGCCGCTCTGCCGGCGGCCGCTTCGCTGGACAAGGGCCTCCTCATCCGGCAGCTGCGGATGGCTGGAGCCTGGTCCGGCCGGATCGTCGCGGCTGCGTCGCGGGCCGGTGACGGGGCCATCTCGACCACGGTGCAACTCGATGGCGAGCACGCCAGGCTCACGTTGTCGGTAGTAGTGGACTCCGCCGGAGTCCTGCACCAGGTAGACGTAGCACTCGGGCCCTGACGTTTGTTGCGCCCGTGCTTGGATCTCCGCGGCGCTCCAGAGGTCCGGCAAAGCCGGGAAATTAGCCCGCATCGATCCAGAAGGGGCGGAGTTCGAGCTTGCCGCCGTTGGCCTGCGGGTGCCGCGCGGCGATCGCGATGGCCTCGTCGAGGTCATCGCACTCCAGGATGTCGAAGCCCGCGATCCACTCCTTCGTCTCCGCGAAGGGCCCGTCAGCGACGAGCACCTGCCCGCGGCTGACCCTGACCGTGACGGCCTCGCTGACCGGCCTCAGCGCATCGCCGATGAAGCGCTTCCCCTGGCCCTCGACCTCAGCCAGCCACTGCTCGATGGTCAGGTCGTCGGCTGACGGCTCGGCCTCGGCAGCTGCGTCCGGGTCGACAATGACGAACATCATGTATTTCATCGGTGCGCGCTCCTCGCTAGGCGGTCTGACGAAGATACGACGATCGCAGGGTCACCGGATGGACAGATAGCCGCGCCGACTCCGCCCTGTCCTGGGCGGGGTCGGCGCGGCATGCGCGATGCTGGCCCGGGCGAGGACCAGTACCGGTCAGACTGAGCGCGGGGACGGGGCGCTCACCTTCGCCGGAATCACCACGTGCCGGCCGCCGCAGCGCAGCGCGACGCCGCTACGTGTGACGGCGATCCGGTGGCACTGCGCGGTATGCACCGCGCCTTGACTGCCGCCGAAGTTGGCCGAATAGGCCTGACTCTGCTCGGTAATCCGACACGATGCCTTGCCGGGTTCGATGATGAAGACGTGATCGGTTCCGGTGTCGACGCCCATTTCGGTCACGTGGAGGCCGGCCCGCCTGCATTCCCGGGCAGCCTTGACGAAACAGGTAAGCGCGCCGGAATCTGCGCCCAGAATCTGCGTGTGGTTGGTGAGGAAGTGGGTGACAGCCGAGCCGCAACTCGCGCGCTGCAGCGCGGCCGGGTGATGGCTGGTCCGCCAGGTGCCCGCCGCCACGCCGACGACGGCCACGATGATTGCACAGATGATGACAGCCGTCCGGGGTATCCGGGTCCGCTGACCGGGGTTACTTCGCATTTGGCCACCGCCTTAGTCGAATGTCAGTCATTGGACGGAGCGATACGGACTCGGGTTCCGGCGGCGGGCAGATTATTCTGCATGTGAGAATCCAGTGCATGCCGGTTGCTCAAGTAACGGCTGGGTCAGGAGGTCCGCGATGCTAGGTCACCGCTGGGAATAGGCCGCGGCGGCTAGGCGGCGCAGAACGGAACAACATCTGCGGCCCGTTGATGCTGCTATCACGACATCAACGGGCCGCGGTTGTGCACGATCGGCACATCAGGACCGTTGACTGGAATCCGCCCGAGCAGGCGAGCAACGTGCGCAAGGTTAAAAGGCTCAGGAAGAAAGGCCTCGCCTAGCGCCGCCCAGGCGATCGCATGATCAGCGCCAAGACGGCGGCCACTGCCGCCGTCACCGCGACCGCCACCCCTATCGCGAGTGCAATGGCCCAGTCCGGGAACCTGATCGCGTCTGCCGCACCTGCGGCCTCCAGGCCCCTTGGTCGCGGCCCGAATCTTGCGGCGAGATGCGAGTAGGTCGCCCGCGCGATCACTCCTGACTCCGACACGCAGACCGGGCCCGCGCATCCACCGCCGTCCTTGACGATGACCAGCGCTCCGAAGTGGTGGCGCAGGGTATGCCAGACGATCCGCTCGGCGTGCTCTGCGTCACGCTGGTCGTTCCCGCTCGGTCCACGGCTATAGGACACCCGGACCAGTCCGCCGGCTGGCTGCCCCGCCCCGGTCGCGATGTTGACGCTGACGTTCTGATAACCGGCCCCCTGCAAGACCGCGGCGGTTCCCACCGCTGCGCCCAGGGCGGCGCACCCGGATACGGCAACGACGAGCAGCATGGCCAGAAGGGCCGTCGCTATCGGGAACCGGCCGACGCGTAGTAAGCCAGCAGTGCAGCTGGAGCTTGTCACTTCCATGCGGTTCCGTTCCAGTGCAGCGGGACCGCGGTGACTGCTGCCGCGATCATCAGCGGGCTGGCCAGGACAAGCACACGGTGGGTAATACGACATGCCCGCATGTTCGTAACCCTTCCGGGGGCGAACTAACGCGGCTCCATCGTACACATCACGTATTGCCGGGCAACTAGTGATAAAGGCCGGAGCGTCCGGTCAGCGATATATCCGGCCGCCAGGCACAGACGATGGCGGCTGCACAACGCCGCCGACGCGGAGAGCCTCGGCGCGGTCGGCAACGACCGAACCATCGGCGGGCTCCTCGTCGCGAACGGGTTCGACCTGAACGTTCCCATCCGTAACCAGGAGACACCCCTGACCATGGCCTGCCGTGCGGACAAGAGCGAGCATCCAACAAAGGTCGCGGCCCTGCTTGACCTCGGCGCCGATCCGAACGCGCCGAACGCCAAGGGAAGAACGCCGCTCGCTATCGCGACGAACGCGGGCTTCGACCGGACCGTCGCACTCCTGGCGGCCGCGGGAGCGCGCTGAATGATCGGCCCTCGCCGAGAGGCGGCCTGCCGGCAGGCCCGGCCAGACCTCGGCTCACCATAATCCGTTGCCGCGAGCCGGGCTGGCCGCCATCCTGGGCCGATGACAAGCCCTTCGGAAACGCTCAGTCACGGCCAGGTCATCCTGCGGCGATGGCGCCCGGCCGACGCGCCCGCGCTGCTGGCAGCGATCATCGAGTCGCAGGAGCACCTGCGGCCCTGGATGCCATGGGCCGAGGGCTACGACGAGGTCAGGGCGGCAGAATACCTGCGTGATTGCGATACGCAGTGGGCCGCGGGTGACGCGTTCGCCTTTGCGATCATCGTCGGCGATCAGATCGTGGGCAGCGCCGGCCTGCACCGCCGGGTCGGCGATGGCGGGCTGGAGATCGGCTACTGGGTGCACCGCGACTGGACCGGCCGCGGCATCGCGACCGACGCCACCGCGGCGCTGACCGCTGCCGCGTTCGCCCTGCCGGGCATCGACCGGGTGGAGATCTATCACGATGCCGCCAACGTAGCCAGCGGTCGCATTCCGGCGAAGCTGGGTTTCGCCAGGCTCGGCGAACGGCCGACCAGGGACACGGGGCTATCCGCGCCAAGCGAGACCGGGACCGACGTGGCCTGGCGACTCACCCGGCAGCCGTCCGGGCTTGAAGGGACGGTCAGATCTTAATGACCTGAACGCCGGGCATAGCGTCGTAGTCAGCATCCTGGGTCACGACGGGAATGTCCTGGGCGATAGCTGTGGCCGCGATCCAGCTGTCGTTGATGGGAACCTTGCGGCCAGCAGTGCGTAGCCGCGAGACCAGCAGCGCCCAGGCATCGGAGACCGATTCATCCACGGGGATGGCCTCGAACCGCTGGGCGAGCTGATACGTCGACAGTCGCCGCGAGGCTGACTCCGGATCGTTGGCCTGCAGTACGCCAAGCCTCAGCTCGCCGAGGGTGAGCGCAGAAATGCCCCACTCAAAGCCGGCGAACCGGCTCGCATCCAGGCGCTTTGTTTCCAGGCCGACGAAGACTGACGTGTCGGCAAGTGCTCGCCGCATAGTCACCATGGCAGGTCATCTGTCGTCTCGCTCAGCGTCTCCCTCAGCTCATCGGCCAGGCCCGTCGTATCAGGACCTAGCCTCGCTAGCTCGCTGGCGATCTCCGATGCGGGCAGCCAGCGCCGCCGCCACGACAGCGGGATGATCTTCGCCACCGGGCGGTTGTCTCGCAGGACCTCGATCTCCTCGCCGGCCTCCACGCGACGGAGCACCTCTGCAGTGTGGTTCCGCAGATCCCGCGCAGGTATAGCGCCCATGTACACGACTGTAGCGGAGGTGCTACTACTGTAGCAACTTGGTCGAGATGCGTGTGGATCAGCTCCGCGCTGCGCTTGGTGTCGACGAGCCAGGGGCCGTGCCCTCCGGGCACTTCGTGAAGCGTCGCGATCGGGATCTGCTCGATCGACGGCCGGGCACCGTTGGCGGATTGGTAGGGAGCGTTTGTTCCCCAGATGAACATCGTGGGTATTGAGATCGCGGCCAGCTGCCGGGTGGTGAGGACACTGTCGGCCCGAGGCCGGCGGAAGTGGTCGATCGCATGCATCAGCGAGGCCACAGTTCTCGCGTTCCCCGGTCGACGGGCGGATAGGCGTAGCGCGTCGATAAGCGAGTCCGGTGCGGCGGCGACCTCCGCTTCGCCCAGGCCCTGGGCGAGCAGGCGTCGGTAGACGGGGCGCGGGCTGGGAGATCGCAAGGTAGCCACCCCGAGGCCGGGGACCGTCAGCAGCGACAAAGGCATCCGGACCCGGACGCCTCGGAAGGCGACCGCGGGCTCTCCGATCGCGACCAAACTCGAGATCCGCTTGGCGCCGGTTGCCGCGTACCAGAGCGCGAGCATCCCGCCCAGCGAGTGGCCGACGACGGGTGCCTCGTCGAGTTCGAGCGCGTCGAAGATGTCCTCGACCAGCTGATGTGCGTCCTGGCGGACATGACCGCGTCGATAGGAGGCGGGGTCTGAGAGCCCGTGGCCGGGAAGGTCGATCGCGAGCAGTCTGCGATCCGGGAGCGCGCTGAATAGCGGTGCCCAAGCGGCGGCGCTGAGCGAAACGCCGTGCAGCAGAACCAGTGGCGGACCGCTGCCGGCCGCCAGCAACCGCACGCGCAGGCCGGTCCTGGCGAGGTCCAAAAAGGACTCGTCAACCTTGGCTCCAACGGCTTGGAAGAGATCGGCTTCGGCCTGGCGGATACGTTCCTCGAGAGTCATCATCGGTGTACTTCTCCTTTACTCGACACTGATATGTCGAGCGCTAGTCGTGATGGCGGCCACGCTGGCCAGCCAGGTCCGCACCGCCCGCACGTCGTTGGGGCTGAGTCCGGCGAGCGCTGCCCGCTCAACCGCGCGGACGCGGTCTGTGGCGGCCTTGAGGGTCATCAGGCCCTGTTGGGTCGGGCTGACGAGGACGACCCTCTGGTTTTTCGACTTGCGCTCGAGCAAACCGGCCGTCTCGAGCCCGAGAACGGCGGCATGCATCGTCTGCCTGGTGACCTGCGTGATGCGGGCCAGTTCGGAAGCCGAAAGCTCCGGCCGGGCCTCGAACACGCTGAGGACGCCGTACTCCTGCGCGGACAGCCCTATCTCCTGCAGTGCATCCTCGAGCGCAGCGCGAAACCGCTGGTGGGCGAGCCGAAACAGGTAGCCAAGGTTCGCCTCTGGTCCAGGGCTAGTTGTCAATGAGTCTGACATGTACCTGACTCTAGCAGAGTGTCAGGTCAACTGACAACTAAGTCATAACGCAATCCCCCGTGCCTGGTGCGCCGTTAAGGTTGAGGCGTGTCGGAGGACCTCGAGGCGTTGCTCGGAGAGCATGCGGTTCGGCATTCAGTTCCCGGGGCGGCACTAGGGGTTCTTCGCGAGGGCACGGCGACGGTCGCCTGTTACGGGGTCGCGGATGTGACGACTGGCGAGCCGGTCATAGCCGGGACACGGTTCAGCGCCGGCTCGCTGACCAAGTCGATGGTCGCGACCGCGATCAGTGCCCTGGCGCAAGCGGGCCGGCTGTCGCTCGATGATCCGGTGGCCGCGCACGTGCCTGAACTGCGGGCCAACGACTGGCCCGGGCGCGTTACCGTGCGCGACCTGCTGGCGAATCGTTCCGGGCTGTCGTTGCGCGCGGGGCTGGAGTTCGGCTTCGCCGACCGGCAGGACCAGGACGAGGGTGCGCTCTCGCGGCTGGTGGCCGATGCCGCCGCAGCTGGTCGCGGTGGCGATTGCTGGTCATACACCAACGTGGGCTGGTGCGTTCTCGGGCGGGTAATCGAGACCGCGGCGCGCGCTGGGTGGGAGGACGCCATGCGGCGCCAGCTTTTCGACCGGGCAGGTATGAGCAAGACGGCCTTCGTCACCGCGGGCGGCGCGCAACAGCGCGCGAAGGGGCATAAGGTCACCGCGGATGGCCCGATGCCAGTCGAGCCGCTGGTGGCACGCGCGTACGGGCCGGCCGGCACCAGCATCGTGACGACGGTCACTGACCTGCTCAAGTTCGCCGAATTGCACCTGCTGGATCCGTCCCTCGCCGAGTTGCGGGTTGTGCACTCGGAGGTTCCGATCCATGGCTGGCTCGACGCGTGGTGCCTGGGCTGGGCGTGGTTCGGCTGGGTGGGCGGTCAGGTGTGGGGATGGGACGGCCTGGTCAACGGCGAACGGTCGGTTCTGCGGCTCGTGCCAGATCAGCAATTCGCCGTCGTGCTCCTGACCAACAGCGGTTCCGGGCGGGCGATGTATCGCTCGCTGTTCACCGATCTCATGACATCGCAATGCGGGATCGGCGTGCCGCCGCTGCGCCTGCACGCAGCACCGGGTGTGGCCGGCGACCTCTCGCGCTTTGCCGGGGTCTACGCCTGGCCGGACCGGCAGATTGAGGTCACCTCCACCATGAACGGCCTGCTGATCCGCAGCGGCGACGACCAGACCGAGGCGCTGCCGCTCGATGAGCGGACGTTCCTTACCAACCCTGCGGATCCGGATACCCCGACGGTGACGTTCGGGGCGTTCGACGAAGCTGGGCGGCCAGAGGTGCTCTACGACATGCTGTGGGGACTTCCGCGGGCACGGAACGGAGGGTAGCTCGATGCAGGTCGACGTAAATGGGACGCGGTTGTGGTTCGACGTCGAAGGTCCTGGACTGGTGCCGGACGGGGACCGGATGCGACAGCGGCCGACGCTGTTGCTGGTGCACGGCGGTCCAGGGGTCTATGACCACACCTACTTCAAGCCGGATTTCGCGCGGCTCGGGGACCTCGCGCAGGTTGTCTACCTTGATCTGCGCGGGCACGGCCGGTCAGCTTGGGGCGACCCTGCCGAGTGGAGCTTCGAGATCTGCGCCGATGACATCCGCGCCTTCTGCGACACCGTCGGGATAGCCAGGCCGGTTGTTCTGGGGCACTCGATGGGCGGGCCTATCGTCCTGCTTTACGGGGCGCGTCATCCGGGACATGCGGCCGGGCTCGTCATTCAGTCCGGGTTCGCCCGGTGGGACCCGGCGCGGCTGGTCGAGGGTTTCCGCCGCGTCGCCGGCGACGAAGTGGCCCAGATCGCGGGCCGTAGCTACGCGGGCGAGCAGGTGCCCGATCATGAGTGGGCTCGCGTCTTCGCCGCCTTCGGCCCGCAACTCCCGGACGAGCAGCGCGAGGCGAACACGCCAAAGAACCTCGAGTTGAACGCCAGCGGGATGAAGCTCATCCGCCATCTGGACATCGTCGACCAGCTTGGCCATATCGCTTCGCCGACGCTGGTATCGGCCGGCGAACTCGATCCCGTCACTCCGGTCGCCGCCGCCGAGGAAATTGCCAGCGCCCTGCCCGACGGCATCGCCCAGCTCGCGATCATCGCCGGGGCAGGCCATTTCACGTGGAAGGACGCCCCGGACCTTTACTGGCCGGTCCTGGCGGACTTCATCGCTAGGACGACTGGCCCCCGGCGAGAACCTTGAGCACATAATCCATTTCGGTGTCATACACATGTGACGACTTGACCGTCATCAGGAGCCGCCCGACGGGCAGCCCGAGCTCAGCGGCCACGTGCTGCTGCAAGGATGCGAGCTCGACGAGGTTGCCGTATCCCTTGGCGCCAAAGTCGATGCTGTGGGCGTACACGACGAGTTCGACCGCGCCGCGCGGCAGCCAGAAATCGAGCAGGCTGACGCAGGGGATGTAGGCGGAGTCCGTATGCGGCTGGAAGGTAGTGATGGTGGCTGAGCGCGATGCGGGGCTCTGGCGCAGCCGGTCGATGACCCAGCCGATCTGGTCGCGGCCCGAATGGTCGTAGTCGAACAGTCGGGTCGCATAGCTGTCCGCTCCGCCTAGCTCCGCGACGGGAGCATGCCGGGTGAAGTTGTCCCGCATCCACGCGAGCCGCACGGGATCGGCATGGCGGGCGATGATGTCATCGACGGGGTCAGGACGATCGACCGCCAGCGTCAGCAGCGCGATTTCGCGGATCGGCAAATCGTCATAGAAGCTGGCTTGCCCATCGGTAAGGATCCGCCGCGCGACGGCGAGCCAGGCCTCGCCGATCGTTGACGCATGCAAGGTGGACGGATCGTCGCTAGTGAGCCACGTCGTCACTGGCACATGCTATCTACTGACCGCCAGCGGTTCGGCTGAGCTCAGGTCGCGCGGCGGCGGACCAGCCAGAGGGTCACGGTGATGAGCACCAAGGAGAGCGCGAGCAGCCACCCGCCTTCGATCCACTGGAACGTCCAGAACCGGCCGTCAGGCTGGTAGGTCGTCAGTTGCGCGTAGCCGTGGCGGATGAGATAGCGCACCGGGTTGATGCTGGCCCGGGCTGCGGGCCCGGGCTGGAATACTCCGAGCGTCACCGCCTGGACATCGATCGCGTGGAGCGTCTGGTTGATCATGGACAGGCTGGCCGGGTGGCCGCCCCTGGTCCACAATTGGCTGATCACCCACACGTGCTGTGGCACGTTGGGGTTGGTGGTGATCACTGGCGCCTCGTAGTGCGAGCGCAGGAAGGCCCCGGTCACGAAGGCGAGCCCGGCCCACGCGGCGAAGGTGGCAAACATGGCGGGGATGACCCGACGGATCACAATGCCGGCCAGGGCGCCGATCGCGAACGCGGCCAGCGTCCAGGCGGCGAGCGCGATTCCCCGCAAGTCGAAGATCGTGGGATACAGCGGACCGTTTTCGTCACCAGCGCCGAAGATCGGCTGGATATACCAGGAGACGGCCACGCTGAACGCCCCGGCCGCGACGGTCACCGCGACCGCGAGCGGCGCCAGCTTGGCGATGGTCCACCGGGCCCGCCCGAAGGCCTGAGTCCAGACATACCGGAACGTGCCAGACTCGAACTCCCTGGCCAGCAGCGGCGCTCCGGCGAACGCGCCGATCAGCGCCGGGATCACCTGCAACAGCCCGAGTACCCACCCCACGCCGGGCGCGTAGGTGCCCAGGAAGTTCCCTGCTACCTGCCGGCAGGGACCTGAGCCCGCCGGCCGGCAGGCGGCCACGGCGGCATAGGCCTGGTGCATCGGCAGACCGCGAATCAGGAGGGACAGGGTCGCCACGCCGAACAGCGCGGCCACTCCGGCCACCGAGAGCCGGTGCTGGCGCCAGGTAACCCACGCCATTCTTCGCCACGGCAGCGGCCGCAGGCTCGCGTCCCGATCCGGTCGCGCGGGCACGGTCAGCGTGGTCATCTCGTTGCCTCCGAAGGTTCGCTCCCCCTGGCGCGGGCCGGGCCGGGCAGCACCGCCGCGGCAGGCTCGCGCAGGTAGGCCAGTGTGAGTTCTTCCAGGCTGACCGGGTGCGCGTCCCAGCCGGCCGGCACTGGGTCGGTCGCTGCGTTGGTCCTGACCAGCAGGTGGGCCTGCGCCGCGCCGTGGCGCGCATGCACGACGCTCAGCCGCTCGGCGTAGCTGCTGGCTTCGGCAGCCGGGCCGGTCAGCACGCGGTGTCGACCGAGCAGGTCGTCGACCTCGCCGGCCACCTGAACCCGG
Organism: uncultured Actinomycetota bacterium; assembly: GCA_963720595.1. GTDB lineage: Bacteria > Actinomycetota > Actinomycetes > Streptosporangiales > Streptosporangiaceae > Chersky-822. The sequence goes on from CAVRFY010000005.1 coordinate 1,295,910, forward strand.
CCGTCCGAGACGAGGATGAGGTAATCGGCGACCCGGTCCAGTTCGGCCAGCACATGCGAGGACAGCACGACCGAGACGCCGTCGTCGGCCACCGCGGTCATCACCGTGGCCATGAAGTCGTGCCGGGCCAGCGGGTCGAGCATCGCCATCGGCTCGTCCAGCACCAGCAGCCGCGGCTGCCTGGCCAGTGCGAGGGTCAGCGCGAGCTGCGCCTGCTGTCCGCCGGACAGCTGGCCCGTCTTCCGCGCCAGCGGGATGCCCAGTTCGCGAAGGCGGTCCTGGGCGTATCGCTGGTCAAAGCGCCGGTTCAGGTTGCGCGTCATGTGCAGCATGTCGGCGCCGGACAGGTTCCGATACAGCGGTGTGTTCTGAGCGACGAACGCGATGCCGTCCAGCGCAGCCAGGGACCCGGCGGGTTGGCCCCCGAGTACGGAGACGATACCCGTGGTCGGCGCCGCCAGGCCGACCGCCAGGTTCAGCAAGGTGGTCTTGCCGGCGCCGTTCGGGCCGACCAGAGCGGCTACGTGCCCGTCGGGAATCGCCAGCGTGCACTCGCGCAACGCCCAACTGCCGCCATACCGCTTCCCCAGGCCGCTGGCCTCGATGACGTTCATGCGACGCCTTTCCTATCTCTGCCTGCCCGCCCGGCGCGATCGCCGGAGCCGCCGGAGCGGTCACGAAATCCGCGCAGCGCGGTGGTGAACAGCGCCACGATCCCGTCCTCGTCCAGCCCTGCCGTTTCGGCCGCGGTCAGCCAGCCGATCAGGGACTGGTGCAGCCCCGTCAGCTCCGGCTGCGTGACCTGGCTGAGCGTGGCCTGGATGAACGTGCCCTGGCCGGGCCGGCCGGCCGCCAGGCCTTTGGTCTCCAGCTCGCGGTAGGCCTTGAGCACCGTGTTCGGGTTGATGGCCAGCTCGGCGACCACGTCCCTGACCTTGGGCAACTGGTCGCCCGGCTTGAGGTACCCGAGCCGTAGCGCGTGCTCGACCTGGTGCACGAGCTGCAAGTAGGTCGGCACCCCCGCAGCGGGATCGAGCCGGAACTCGATCGGCGACACCAACCCGCGCTCAGCTGTGCCGCCGCCACCCGCGTCAGGCGGGAAGGCGCCAGCCTTCCCGCCTGATCGGCTGGTCCCTTTATCTATTGTCATAGGACAAGGTTACAGCTGACGGCGCCGCTGTCAACTGGTTGCCGCCGCCGGCCATCCCCGCGGGATGATGAGTCGGCACGAGTGAAGAAGAAACCCTCGGAAGGGGGCCGTGATGACCGAGCCGGAAACTCACACCCTGGACGCGCCGGGCGCGGTGCTGCGTTACGAGGTCCGGCGGAATGACGCCAGTACGCAGCCGACCTTGCTGCTCATAGGCTCGCCCATGGGCGCAGCGGCATTTGTCACTCAGGCCGGGCACTTCGCTGACCGCCCGGTCGTGACCTACGATCCCCGCGGCGCGGGTCGCAGCAAGCGCACCGACGGCGCGTCGGAGACCGCGGTCGAGGAGCATGCCGAGGATCTGCACCGGCTGATCGATGCCCTGGGCGCCGGGCCCGTGGACATCTTCGCCAGCAGCGGCGGCGCCGTCAACGCGCTTGCCCTGGTGGCCAAGCACCCGCAGCGGGTCCGAATCCTGGTGGCGCACGAGCCGCCGGCTGCTCAGGAGTTGCCGGACCGCGAGGCGGTGCTGGCCGCGTGCGATGGCATCAAGGAGACCTATCTGCGCGACGGCTTCGGCCCGGCGATGGCGAAGTTCATCGCGCTCGTCAGCTATGCGGGTCCGATCCCGGCCGGGTTCGCCGACCAGCCTGGGCCCGATCCAGCCACCTTCGGGCTGCCAACCGTGGACGATGGCTCCCGCGACGACGCGCTCCTGTGCCTGAACATGCCTTCGTGCCCTGGCTACCGGCACGACTTCGATGCGCTCGCGGCTGCATCGACCCGCCTCGTCGTGGGCGTCGGAGCGCAGTCCGGCACGGCCTTGGCCGGCCGGGCGGCCGTGGCGGTCGCCCAACGGCTCGGCACGCAGCCCGTCACCTTCCCGGGCGGCCACGACGGATTCCTCGGCACTGAATACGGCCGGATGGGCGAGCCGGACGCGTTCGCCGCCACATTGCGCGAGGTCCTCGGTGCCGGGGCTAGCGTGTGACCATGGTCTTCGGGGATTGGAGCTCGGCAGTGGAGCGGGTCGAATTTGGAGTTGATGGCATCACGCTGGTGGGTGACCTTCGGGTGCCGCATGCGGCGGGCCGCGCGCCCGGCCTGGTTCTCACCGGGCCGTTCACCGGCGTCCGCGACCAGGTGACCGGCTTGTATGCCGAGCGGCTGGCGGCTGCTGGCTTCGTCACGCTGGCATTCGACCACCGCAACTTCGGCGAGTCCGGCGGGCAGCCACGCCGCCACGAGGATCCTCAGGGCAAACTCAATGACCTGCGTGCCGCGGTATCACTGCTGCGCGCACGTCCGGAGGCCGACCCGGAGCGGATCGGGGTCATCGGCATCTGCCTGGGCGGAGGCTACGCGCTGAAGTTCGCGGCCTTCGACCCCCGGGTCAAGGCATTCGCAGGTGTCGCCGGGGCGTACAACACCCCGTATGCCATGCGCTCGGGGATGGGCCCCGATGGGTATCGGCAGGCACTGACATCGTTCACCGCTGCTGCGGAAGAACACGACCTCGGCGGCCAGGTTGAGTACATCCCGGCCGTGGCGGCCGAGGGAGAGGCAGCCATGGCGGGCAGCGAACCATTTGCCTACTACGGCACCGACCGGGGCGCCTCGGCATTCTGGGAGAACACCGTCACCCGCACGTCAGTTCGTGAGCTGCTCACCGTCGACAACATGGCCGGTGCAGATTTCTTGTCGCCGACACCGGGCCTGATCGTGCATGGAGTCGAAGACGCCTATTGTTCCCCCGATGGTGCGCGCGAGGCCTACCAGCGTATTGGTGAGCCGAAACGGATCGTCTGGCTGGACGCCAAGCTGCACATTGACCTGTACGACGGCGAGCCTTACGTCACCCAGGCAGTCGAAGCCGTCACCGCCTTTCTCGCCGAGTATCTGTGACCATTCTCGCAATCAGCTTGCAACCGTTCCCCCCTGACTCGGCCGGCGTTGTCTCCGGCTGGGCCGTTACCCGCGAGGAAGTGAAGATGTGGTGCGGCTATCAGACCGCGCCGGTGCCGGCCGAGCAGATCGGCGCCTGGGCACGCGAGGACGGGGTGCAGCCATTCGGGATGTTCCGTGCCGGGCAGCTTGTCGCCTACGGCGAACTGTGGGTCGATGACGACGAAGCCGAGGTGGAGATCGCGCGGCTCATAGTCGATCCCGGTCAACGAGGTCAGGGCCTCGGTCGGCGTCTGGCAATGGCGCTGGCCGACCTGGCCCGCACCAGGCATCCCCGCGTATTCCTGCGGGTCCATCCCGACAACATCGCCGCAAGGCGCTGCTACGCCTCGGCGGGCTTCGAGCCGGTAGCCCCGCATCAGGCCGCTCTGTGGAACGCACCCCAGCCGATCAGCTATGTGTGGTTCAGCCTTGGCGCGCGACTGGGCTAGCGCCACTGATTGCTGGCGTGCTGTGGTAAGGACGTCACCTCCGATGGTCTATCCGGGTAGAGAGAACTGCTGGCGACCCGGACTGGGAGCGGGCCCATGACCCAAGTGACCCCTGGTGCGCAACCGGTGATGGCCACTCCCGCATGCCGGGACAGCCGGGCATTCGAGGTGTTGTTCCGGGAGAACGAGCCGAAGCTGCGCCGCGCGCTGGTCGCCGCCTACGGCTTCGAGGAGGGGCGTGACGCGGCCGCCGAGGCATTCGCCTGGGCCTGGGAGAACTGGGACCGGCTGCGGGACGTCGCTAACCTGCCCGGTTACCTGTTCCGGGTCGCTCAGAGCCGCCAACGGCAAAAACGCCCTCCGGTCGTTTCGGACACTCCAGGCTGGGCTGAGCACCGGTTCGAACCCGGATTGCCGGGCGCGCTGGCCGCGCTCTCCCAGCGGCAGCGGCTGGCCGTCGTGCTCGTGCATGGCTATGGGTGCACGCTGCGCGAGGTGTCGGAGCTGACTGGTATCAGGCAGACGACCGTGCAGAACCACGCGGAGCGGGGCCTTGCCCGGCTGCGCGCAAAGCTGGGAGTAGAAGATGAGAAATAACCTGAACGAGCAAATCCGCGAGCTGATCGACGGCGGTACGCGCCCGGTCTCGATCACCGAGGTCATGGCCCGCCAGCAAGTGACAATGCCGCGAACCGCAAAGATGCCAGTAAGGCACCATCCTCGCCGGGCCGCAGCGATCGCCGCCAGTTCTGCCGCCGCTTGCATTGCGGCCGCCATCACCGTCGCCCTGCTCGGCGGGCAGGCGGGCCGGGCACCATCCGGCCATGCTGGCACCGTGCTCACCGTGGCCATGGTGCGCCAGGTCGCGACCGCGTCAGGGACGGCGCTGGCGCACTCAGGCCAGGTGCGAATTACGTACTCGGATATGTCTTCGCTTGACCCGAGCGGCCGCAGCGCCGGGACGGACGACATCACGTTCTCAGGCAAGGCCTGGAACTACGTCAGTAACCAGACCGCCCCGCCGAACGGGCGGACGATCAACCGAGTGGTCGGCGGCCAGGCGTACTACTACCTCACGGGAAGGGCCGGCTTGCGCTGGTACCGCGAGTCCAACCCGCGTGAGCTCGCCAGGGTGACGTCAGTGACTGCCCCGGACCCACGCAACCTGCTGCGCATTCTGGACCCGACTGCGCGGTTCGTGCGGGTCGGCTACCAGGTCATCGGCGGGGTTCGGGTTGAGCACCTGCGTGCCACCAGGCTGGGCCACCTGCCCGGTCTGTCCGCGCTGCCGGGCGATGCCGCGCCGATCGGACGAGTGACATCCCTGAATGTCTGGGTCGATAGCCATGGGGTCATCCGCCGGATGCATGTCACGTCACAGATGCACGTAACGACGAACAGAAGAAAGGAGTTCTTCGTGGTGAAGAAGAACGGCACCTTCAAGGTCAAGAAGGTGGGCCCGCCCGTGCCGGTACGCCATGGCGTCGAGCGGGCATCGGCATGGATTAGCTTCCTGAACATAGGCCAGCCGCAGAAGGTCACGGCGCCAACGCACTCCATCCCGGTCTACAGCCACGGGTAAATAGCCGTATGCAAAGAAGCTGCCATTTCGCGCTTTACCTGGCGGCTGGCTTATAGGATAAGGACGCCCTATGCTGCCCCGGCCTGGAGGGGACCGTGAGCGAGCCACCCGACGAAACGCGGCCCTCTGAGCCGGTCGGTCCAGCCGATGTCACGCGACCTTGGTCTGGCGCGCGGCCTCAGCGGCCAACTGCCGGCGCGGATTGGCCTGGCGCTGGCGCAGCGCCCTCAGGCAGCCAGGCCATCGGGCTAAGTTCGGCCCCGCAAAGCCCAGAGATCTCGCCCGCGGCGCAGGACCGCCTTGCCGTTCACCTGGTCTGGGAGTGCGTTCTTCTGGTCATCGCCGGCGGGCTTGTCGGCCTGGCCCTAGCCACCATTTCGGGGGCGCATGTCGCCGATGTCCTCCGCCCAGCCGGATACGTGGGCCTGATAGCCACCGGGCTCGCGCTGTCGCTGCGAACTGGCACCCCCAACCTCGCCGTCGGCAGCATCGCAGCTGCTACCGGTGTAGTCGGCACCCATCTGGCCAGCACCGACGGATGGTCGCTGTGGACCGCAATGGCCGCGGCCGTGGCATTGGCAGCGGCAACGGGATTCGTCGCCGGCCTCATCGTCGGTGGGTTGTCAGTTCCGGCCTGGGCGGTCACGCTCGCGGTTGCCCTGCTCGCGCAGGCGGCGGCGCTGGCAATCTCCGGCGGGCAGCCCGTCGTGCTCCACGGCATCAGTTCCTACCCGGCCACGCTGTGGCTGGCGGTCTTCGCGGCGGTCTCCATCGGCGGCGGTGCCCTGTGGCTGGTCCCCGGAGTCCGCACCGCGCTGAGCGCGACGCGGCACGCGGGAGATCCCGGCCGGTGGGCCAGCCTGCCGGCGGGACTTGGCGCATTGGCAGGGCTGACGGGATCGAGCCTCCTGGCCGGACTCGGTGGCGTGTCGCTGGCGACCTACCTGCAGGTCAGTGAGCCGTCATCGGACGGGATCAACCTGACGCTTCTCGCGCTCGCCGCCGTGCTTGTCGGTGGTGTCAGCGTGTTCGGCCGGCGGGCCGGCGTGTTCGGGACGGTGCTCGGGGTTCTCATCGCCGAGACGCTAGTGTTCCTGCTGAATGTGCACGCCGTCTCTCTCTACTGGCTTGACGCGGCCATCGGCGGCCTGGCAATTGTTGGCCTCTTCGTCAACAGGGTCATGGAGAGCATCACTGACACGCTTAGCTAACAACACCCACGGGGCCATCTCGCGGCCATGCGGGTCAGACTAACTCAGCCCGTTGCGTGCGGCAGAACGGCCTTCAGCGCCAGGCGGTGCCGTTCCAGTACAACATCATCGTCTTCGTGTCCGTGCTCTCCGTGCTGCCGACCGCCCAGGCGCGGCCGGACCGCGGGATGGCGGCGACGCCCTGCAAGAAGTACACCCGGCCGGGCGCGGGGTTCAGGTCCTCCTCCTTCCAGGTGTGTCCGTTCCAGTGCAGCGCTGCGGCATCTCCGGCACCACCGCCCACAGCCCAGGCGTTGTCCTCCGATGACGTGCTGACGTCATAGAGAGTGTTCTGGATGCTGGCACACGTCCACCTCCGGCCATTCCAGTGCAGGATCACCCCGGACCCGACAGCCCAGACATTGCTGGCCGATGTGGCGGCCACGCTATAGAGGCCGTAACGCATTCCGATGTCCGGCATGACGACCTGTCCCCATTGGCTGCCGTTCCAGTACATCAGCCGCGGGGAGCTGCCCGTCCGGAACCGGATGACGGCCCATGCATTCGCCGGGGACGTGGCGGCCACGGCATCGACCGCCATGACGCGGCGCTCAAGCGTGGCTGGCAGCTGCGTGCGCGTCCAGGCCGTGCCGTCCCAGTGCAAGACCAGCGGGCCACGACCGGTGAGGCCGACCGCCCACGCGTCAGTGGCCGAGGTGGCCGCCACGTCCTCCAGGGCGCTGCTGTACGCCAGTTCGGGGACCGGCACTGACCGCATCGTCGTGCCGGTCACCCGCAGGATGAGCGGCGTGCCCACGCCTCCTCCGTCACCGTGGTCCGTCAGACCGTACTCGCCAACAACCCACCCGCCGCCAGGGAAGACGGCCGCAGCGGCCAGGTCACTTAGCGGCGGCAGGGCCGGGTCGCTCAGCGTCTTCCAGACCGCGCCGTTCCACTGCGCGACCAGCAGCCCCAACTGAGCTGACGAACCGACGACCAGGGCGCTGCTGGCCGACCGGGCCGCGACGTCGAGCAACCCGCCTCGACGAGCCGGCGGCATGTCCAGCGGCGAGCGCTGGCCGCTTGTCCCGACGACCGGCGCGCTGGCCGTGGGCGCGGTGGTGCAGGCGACTTCCTGGGGAGGGTGCCCGTGCAGGGCCGGCGGCCAGACAGCTGGGGGCGAGGCCGCGCAGGCAGCCGTCACCGCAGCCACCGCCACGACGCCCGCGAGACGCCGACGCTCGCTACCCGGGTTCATCTGTCCCGCCGATCCACGGCCCCATCACCCCTAATACGCCCGGGTCACTGCGCCAGGATTACCCACCTGACCCGACATGCACAACTACGTACAGCCACGCAGGTCCCAACGACAGCAACACCGGCCCTGGCTGGTCAGCTGACGCTACCGACCCTGCGCACAAACGTGTCACAAGTCAGGTAGCTAACAACACCCACGGGCCATCTCGCGGCCATGCGGGTCAGACCGAATCGGTTGGCATACCGCCGGTGTCCACGGTGGCGATGGTCTCGCGGACCCAGTCGGCGAGCGTGTCGGGATCGGCCCGGTCGGGCCAGTGCCATCGCCGCTCCGGGGTGAAAGCCACGAATCCTGACTGGCCGCCTGCGAGTCGGGGGCCTTGCACCGACCGGATCTGCAACAGGGCGGCACCGGCACAGTCCTCAGCATTGCGCGGCATCAGGTGCAGTTCATACTGCAGGTCACCCAGGCCGCCTAGCTCACCCTCGACGGCCCCGTACTGGGCGGGCCGCTGATACCAGGGATAGTCGAGCCGGTCCCGGAATCGTCCGCCCAGCAGGGCGGCCACGACCTGCAGCATCTGGTTAGCGGCGGCGCGGTCGCGGGGGGTGCCCAGGCCCGCGAATCCAGTCCAGATCGCCGTTGCCGTTATCGCCACAACCGCCGCGGCGCTCAGAATGCCCACGACCCACAGCGCTGGCGACACGGCGGCCGGGTCATGCACACCACGAACCGTACCGGATCCGCAGAACTCGGCGGTGAACAGCGAACCTCGGTCAGAAGGCGACCCCGAAACTCATTCCTGGGCGTGTCGAGGCACAGGATGGGAACATGACCACCGGTCGGCTGCTGCCAGTGACTCCCCTGATCATCGAGGTGCCGTCTCCTCTTGGCCTCCGCCCTGCAGGGGTGCAAGCCGCTCCCGGTGCGCTCCGGAAGGCGGGCCTGCATGCGCGCCTCGGCCAGACTGGTTCGGCGCGCATCGCTGTTCCGCCGTACTGCGAGGTCCGCGATCCGGCGACCGGACTGCTGAATCCGCAAGGGATCGCCGCTGTCGCGCTGGACCTTGCCGCCTCGGTGGGTGCGGCGCTCGACGACGGCCGTTTCCCCATCGTGCTGGGCGGTGACTGCAGCATCCTGCTGGGGCCGATGCTGGCGCTGCGGCGCCGGGGCCGCTACGGGCTCGTGTTCATCGACGGCCACGCCGACTTCCAGCACCCCGCCGACGAGCCAAACGGCGAGGTCGCCTCGCTCGACCTCGCCCTGGTGACCGGACGCGGCCCGGAACTGCTCGCCGACCTGGACGGGCTGAGGCCGCTGGTCAGGGACGAGGACGTGGCACTAGTCGGTTACCGAGCGTTCGGCGACAACGACCACGTTCTCGGCGAGCACGTTCGGGATACGGCGATCACGGTCATCGACTTCCCGGACATCCGCGAACATGGCGCTGCCAGCACCCTCGCAGCAACACTGGCCGCCGTCTCCCGTCCGGGCACCGAGGGATTCTGGGTCCACCTGGACGTCGACGTACTCGACGACGACCTGATGCCAGCCGTTGACTACCGCCACCCCGGCGGCCTCACCTGGGACGAAGTCACGGAGATCCTCGGCGGCCTGCTGGGCACCGATGGCGTGCGCGGCCTCGAGGTCACCATCTTCAACCCGCTCCTCGACGCGGATGGGAGCCTCGCTCAGCGTCTCTCCGGCCTCATCAGCAGTGCCGTGCCCGGTCGGCCGGCCGACTTATGGGCTGGAGTCCCAGGCGATCTCGAAGAGATGGCCGTCGGGGTCGGTGAAGTACCCGGAGTACACGCCGAACGGGCGCATGTGCGCCGGTGCGGTCAGCGTGCCGCCGGCCGCCTGGGCCTGGGCCAGGAGCCGGTCGACCTCCTCGCGGGACCCGGCGGGGACACCCAGGCTGAACTCGGTGGAACTGGGCGGCCCGGCGGGCAGGCTGGCATCTTTGGCCAGGTTGGTGCGTTCATACAGCGTCAGCAGCAGGCCGCCGTCGAGGGTGAAGATCGCGATGGTGCCGTCGGCGCCAGTGACCTGGTCGTGGAATTCCTGCCCGACGATGCCCTCGGTCGGCCAGCCAAGGCCGTCGCGGTAGAAGGCGACTGACCGGTCGAGGTCGTCGACAGCGAGAGTTATGAAGAAGATCGTCGCGTCCATCCGCTGCACCGTCAGCGCGGCGTCAGGCGGTAGGCCCGGGCGCCCGCCGACCAGGCCAGGCGGAGGTCGGCCGGGTTCGGGTTACCGTCGTGATCGAGGCTGATCTTGTTGAACCTTGCGAAGGCGTGGTTATCGTGCGCCATGGCGGCATATTGCTCGGTAACGCCGACCTCGTCGGTGATGACTTGGACATCGGCTGGCCGCCGCCGGCCTTTGAGCCGGATATCCACCGGGTCGCCGGTGCGGAGGTTACGGCCCCAGGCGAACGGCGTACCGATAAACAGAACCCCGTCGTGGCTCGTGTAGGCGACCGGCACGCTGTAGCGCCGCCCGGACTTGCGGCCCACCAGGTAGAGCGTGACCAGGCGGTTGCCCACTGCGCGGCACACCAACGGCGTCCGCAAGAGCCCACGGACCAGCCGGTTCGCCAGCCCTTGCAGGGCAAGGGTCTGCGCTCTGACGGGCGGGGCTGCCTGCCCGTCCTTCAGCGGGTCAGAAGACTCAGACGTCACCTCAGGGACGCTACGCCGCTGGCAGTTCGTCCCACAACCCGGCCTTCAAGTTCTGCGCGGGAGCGCTCGACTAGAAGGAGAAGCACTCCAGGAGGTTGCCGATCTCACCGATGCCGTCCCGCGGCGGGGCGGGCGGGCCAGTCGGGTTTCCGCCGGCCGCCTGGTTGTTGGGACCGCCCGGGGTGGAATGGTCGAACCGGTGATTGACGGACGCGAGGGTAGGCAGCCCGAACACTGCCTCCAGGAACTTCAGCGTCGAGGTGTGCTCGTACGCTGTCATCTCCACGTGACCTTTCCTGGCGAACGGCGAGATAACCCAGGTCGGCACCCTGATGCCGGCGCCATAGGCGTCGTACTGCGGCGGCGCTACGTGGTCGAAGTAGCCGCCGTGCTCGTCATAGGTCAGGATGTACGCCGAGGTCGGCCACGCCGATGACGCCTGCAGCGCGGTGATCAGCTCCTGCTGGATGCCCATCCCGACCGACACTGCCGCGGGCGGATGCTCGTCCCAGCCTCGCGCGAAGCTGGGCACGATGAACGAGACCTGCGGCAACCTGCCGAGCCTCAGGTCGTTCAGGTAGTCGCCCTTGCTGCCGCGGGTCCGCTGGTCGTGCGCCCAGCGCTTCCAGAACACGAAGACGTTGTCGGTGTTGCCGAACGGGACGCTGTCCCAGCCGATGTTGTAGACCTTCCAGGTCACGCCCGCGGCCTCGAGCAGGTCCAGGATGATCGGGTAGTCGAACACCCCGTATCCCCATACGCCATTGGTCGTGATGCCGCCGGAGGTTCCCGCGGCGAGATAGAACCGGTTCGGCCAGGTCGGCCCGAGCACAGAGCAGAAGTAGTTGCCGCACAGCGTGAACTCGTCGAACAAGCTGTAGTAAAAGGGAAGGTCGGCGGCCGTGTAGTACCCCATGCAGTTGATGCCGTCGGTGGTATAGAAACCGTCCATCTGGCCGCCGTTCCACTCCGAATGCACGACGTCCCAGGAATGGCCGATGTCCGGGGTGGACAAGCCAGGGAAGTGGAACGGCGCCACGGACCCGCCGGCGCCGTCGGGCTGGCTGTACCCGGCAGGGACACCTGCCGGACCGGCGAACGGCGCGAAGCCGAAGTAGTGGTCGAACGACCGGTTCTCCTGGCAGTCGATGATGACGTGCTGCAGCGGCGTCGCCGCCGCCCCTGCCAAGCGGGCGCTGGTGGCCGCCAACGACCGGTCGGCCGACAGCAGTTGCGCGGCAGCACCCGTCACGGCGGCTGCTCCGGCGGCCTTCAGGAACGTCCGCCGACCAAACTGAGATGCTGTCAACCGGTTGTCTGAGCCTGCGTGGCCGTCACCGATCATGCTTGCCTCCCGAAAGACCCGCTACCGGACCCGCCGCCGGATCACCGGCCCGCAGGCGACTGGTCAGTCGGGCTGGACGCTACCTACTCATAATTAACTCACAATGACAAGCACGAGATGGGCCGCGGAACACCGGATGCGAATCGGTCGGCGTCCGTGAGTCAGTCCAGCCGCGCGGCGTCAGGCACGGCGCACGGCTGAGTCGCCGGGAGCTACGACTGAGATGGCACGACCGCGGCCTCTTGCATCCCGGCTCGCGCGTGCTTTCGGGTTTGCCTTGCTGCCCCTCAGCAGCTGAGCCTCCACTGGCCGGCCGCGAACCGTCCGGTCACCGCACGTCGCGGCCGGCCGTGGCTTCCGACGGTTTTCTCGCCATGAACACGTAGCCGTACACGTCGAACGTGCGGGCATTGCCCTCGCCTTTCGCACCGCCGAACGTGTCGACCGCCTCGCCCATCACCACGTCAGTGAAACCGCTGTCCTGCAGCATCTTCTGCCAGCCCGCACGGGGCAGCCCGCCCGCTATTCAACCGGTCCATAGATCGATGTCGCGCATCGCCTCGGCTGGCACGGGGCGGCCGTTGGCGATGTCGGCGAATTGAAGCCGGCCGCCGGGGCGCAGTACCCGGAAGATTTCAGCGAAGACCGGCTGCTTGTCGACGCACAGGTTGATGACCCCGTTTGAGATCACGACATCCGCCCAGGCGTCTCCGACCGGGAGGGCCTCAGCGAGCCCTTCCCGGAACTGGACCTGCGCGAGGCCGAGCGCCTCAGCGGTTCGGCGTGACTTGTCGAGCATTTCGGCCGTCATGTCGATGCCGACCACCCGGCCGCCGGGGCCGACCTGGCCGGCGGCGATGAACGAGTCGAACCCGGCGCCCGAGCCGACGTCGACCACCTTGTCGCCTGGCACCAACCGCCGCATCGAGAATGGGTTGCCGATCCCGGCGAAGGACTCCACGGCGCGGTCAGGCAGTGCGTCCACCGCGCCTGCCTGGTAGCCCAGCCGACTTGCGAGTTCTCGGCCGGTGTGGAAGTGGAAACTGCCGCCGGGGTCAATCGCCACTTCACGGTATTTATCGCGTACCTGCTCGCGCAGCGCTTCTCGGTCGAACTCCAGATCCCAGGTCATGCCTCACCCTCCCCCTGTCTGAGCAGCGGGGCCAGTTCAGTAGCTGAATGTGACCGCCGGATCGTCGCCGATCCACTCCCACATGGGTGCGGTGCCGCCCGCCTCGGCGTTGCTCAGGAACCCGGACGAGTCTACGTTCCGAGACTTCATGCAGATCGGACACACCAGGAGCCGGCCTCCGGCCTTGTCGAACCGACCCACCAGATCTGCCAGCGACGGGCAGCCGTCGCAGGCCACGGCCTGGGCGAACCCCTCGGTGGCCAGCCGTACGGCCTCCTTGGTCAGGAACATCAGCGTCGGCCGTCCCTGCTCGGCCGCGCCCACCGCGACCAGGAACGCCACGGTGACGGTCTCCGGGTCCTCCAGACCCGTGTTGAGGCTTACGACAGCTTTGTGCATGGTAGTTCCTTTCGCTGATGCCGACCTGCTTCCGCTACCACCCTCGGTGTTCGCGAGCGGCTAATCAGCCGTGCAACCTACGGATCTTTGTACGGATGGCGCCTCAGTGCACGCAGTGCCGATGCTGAAGCACAATGGCTCCATGACGAGCCATCAGGGCGGTATGGCTGAGCGGCTAACGTGGTCACGCCTCGTCATTAGCTGGGGTGGGAAGACGCGAGTGCGCCCGGCCCTTCCGGCGGCAGTCTGTGCGGCGTGCCAGAACCGGAAGCGCGGCCAGCCGGGAACCCGAAGTGGTCCGTAGGCGCCGCAGCGCTGTTTCGATAGCGACCTCGCCCGGGATCATGACGCGCACATCGCGGGCCGGCCCCAGCGACCTGACCAACGATCCATTTCGGCCCGCTATCGTCATAGTGCACCAGCGCATACAGATCCCACCACGGATCGCGAGTCGCCCTGGCGATCGACGCATGGGAAGCGCGACCGCAGGTGCTCCCGACCACTCGGGCGAGTAGAGCGCCTCCAGGTATCCCGCAGGGCCCGACGTCAATTCGCGCGTGTCCGCTGTTGTGAGGCCGAGCCGGTGGCGGACAGGCGGGTAATTCTACCGCGGTCGACAACAGGACGAATTTGGTCGGCGGCCAGCAGGATCGCGTGCATGAAAGCCGGCAGGGTCCTTTGGCGGCGGCGCCGCCTTGACACCAAACGCGGCCTTCCACACAGCGGGATTTCTGTGCGCCGACCGGCACCTGAAACCCGGCTAGTGGAGCGATCCAAGAATCCGTCGAAGGTCTGAAAAGCTTCGCGGGGAAGATCGAGGGAATGCAGCAATACAGCAATCGCCGCGATCCTCGTCATCCACGATCGAGGTTCCGCCGAAGTGAGGTGAACAGGCCGCTGCAACCGTGTCATCAGCAGCGATGGCGCGGCCCCCGTCGAAGCTTCCAGCGTCATCAGTAGCCAGGATGCCCGGGATCGGGCGCCTGCGTTCCCCGCCTCCGCATCAGAGGTGGGTGACCTCCTTCTCGAAGCTGCCTGCAGGCCAAGGCCGCCCGGGTACTGCCGCAAGACGACGATCGTTCGCATTCTACGTCGCTCGACAGTCACCGATTCACGGCGGGAGCAGAGGCCACCGGTCAACCGGCGATTGCAACTACGCGCTGCCCCGGCCCATCGACGCCGCACCCAGGCGAGAGTCTCCACGGAGGGCCGACGGCACCGGCACCGGCACCGGCCACCTCCAGTCACTGTACTGGTACTGGAAGACACGGCCTCTGGGGTGCGTCGGACCGTCCCCGCGGACGCCTTGTTCGTCCTCATCGGCTCGCAGCCGCGGACGGAGTGGCTCGGCGAGGCCGTCGCCCGCGACCGGTGGGGGTTCATCCTCACCGGCCCAGACCTGCCCGCCGGCACTCTCCCCCGCCGGCCCGCCGCCCGCCCGCCGCTGCCGCTGGAGACCAGCCTGCCCGGAGTCTTCGCCGCTGGTGACGTCCACCGGGGATCGGTCAAGCGGGTCGCCGCCGCGGTCGGCGAGGGCGCCGCCACCATCCCCCAGGTCCACCGCTACCTGGCACGAGCGGGCGCAGGCCGGAAACTGTCATCGGCCAGCACCCACGCCGGGGATCCCCGCCAGCACACGACCAAGACTCGGTCGGCGGCCTGAGGACCCGGCGCTGGCGGCTCAGTTCCGGTCAGCGAGTCCAGCGAGCGGCTGTGCGCCGGACCCGGCCTAGCTGGCTGGCTGGCCGGATTGCCAGCGCCCGGAAGAGCGGCCAGCCGCCACCGCTGCGGCCACGACGGCCGGGACCAGGAGCATTCCGACTGACAGCGCCCCCGCCAGCGCGGCCACGGCTAGCAAGACCGCCGCCACGATCACGGGTGGCCTGGGCGTTCGTGCAGCGGAGCCGAAAACCAGCGACGCCGCGGCAACTGCGAGCAGCACGACGTACCACCACGCAGGAGGATTTCCCTGGGCGCTGACGACGGCAAGGTAGATCCCGCCGTACGCGGCGGTCCAGACTGCGGCCCCGATGACCAGCCAGCGACTGCGCATACGCTCATCATCCTCCCTGAGTACCGGGTTAGCGTCATAGCGCTGTGAACCTTCACCCCGGTCACTGGCTGTCGGGCCCCCAGTGAGGCCGGAGCGGCGGAAGATCAGCGAGCCCCGGGTTCCTGGGCGGAGGTGACTCGCCGTCGTCGTCGTCCCAGCGGCGCCCGTACTGGTCGGGAATGTCGCCCCATCCCCAGTACGGCAGCGGCTTGCCTGGCAGGATCCCCAGGACCTCGACCGGATCGATCCACCGCGTGCCAACAGTGCACAGGTGGGCCCAGTTGTCGCCGAGATCGAACACGTAGGAGAACTGCTCTCCCGGGTGCAGTCGCGACAGCTTTGTTAGCTGGTAATCCTCGGTGACCTCGCCCTCGACCTCCCAATCCGGGTCCGGATCGCACAGGCGCCTGCCGTCGGCGAGGGTGAACTCCTGCAGGTGAGAGCGATCCCAGCGAGCGAACGCGTCGTCGACAGCGTCGGCGAGCTGTTTGAAGGTGTGGCTGCGCGCGGCCGCGAAGATCCGCCCTGGCCGCGGCCAGTTCTGATCGCCGCGGCCCTCGATCAGGTCGACCCGGATCGACAACCAGGTCCGCGCCATTTCACACCTCCAGCCCGGTCATCAGGGTGCGTCAGCGGAGGCTCATTCGGGTCGCGGGCCGTCGCGCTGGGCCAGTTCCTCGCATGCCTGGGGCACCGGCACTCCGGCTCGGCCAGCGGCGGCGCGGATATAGGCAACCGCCGCGTACAGGGCATACTCCCAGAAATCGTCAGTCTGCCACCAGACGATCTCGTCGAGCAGGTCCGGCTCGGCTCCGCCGCTCAGCGCCGCCGCGGCCAGGATCGCGAACTGAAGCTTCTTGTTCTGTCGGCCCCGGATGGCGCACTCGGGCAGGAACCTCTCCCGCATCTCTTCCAGCGCCAGCGGATCGGCGCGGCTGGCCCCGCACCACTCCAGCGCGTCGGCGGCGACATCGAGGAGGACCTCGCCGGGGAACGAGTTGTTGCGGGGATGCAGCGGCGCTAGCTCGCCCGCCAGCTCGGCTACCTCAGACCCCTGGGCGAGCCCGCCGAGCAGGATCCGGCGGGCTGTGGCCGCGTCCTGCGGCGTGGGCAGCTTCCTGGCAGGCATACCCAGACGGTAGGGCAGATCCAATCCGGCCGTTTGGCATTCGGTATGCCGCGCATCCGTATTAGCGGCCTGCGGCCGCCCAGCGGGCACTTAGATGACGGCCAGCGAAGTCAGCCGTGAGCGACGTGGCTGAACGGGGGCGGGCCGAGGATCTGGATGCCGCCGTTCTTCTTGGCCGAAGCCTGCACGCGCCCCATGTCCACCGGCCCGGCATCGATGCCCCGGCTGTCATCGCTCGCGACGGGCTCGCTGGCATCCCAGTAGAACGCCTGGCAGCAGCCAGGCGTGTGGAGGCACAGCAGCCGGGCGCCGTCGGCGCCGGTGACCTTGAATGCGTGCGGGATGCCTCGCGGGGCGCTGGCAATGCCGCCGGCGCGGACCGTGTACTCCGCTCCGTCGAGGTGCATGAGAATCTCGCCAGCCAGCACGATCATCGTCTCGTCAGAGTCGGGGTGCGAGTGCAGCGGCGTGACCTTGCCGCGGTCCATCCGGTCCTCGAAGAGGAGGAACGCGCCGCCGGTCTCTTCGGCCGTCGCCTTCCAGATGTGCATGCCGCCGCCAAAGAACCAGCGGCGCTCGCCGTCCTCCGTTGCCCGGACAAGCGACGTTCGTGCTGTGCTCGTGTTCATGGCGTTCCCCTCAGTTTATGGGACTAGCGTCCCATGACGAGATTGGCATACCATGAAGGTGATGTCAACGCCCTATGAGACCGGCGGACGCTCGGCCCAGAAGGCCCGGACCCGAGACGCCCTCGTCGCTGCTGCCCGTGAACTCGTCGCCGCCGGCATCACGCCGACGGTGGAGCACGCGGCCGCCGCCGCGTCCATCTCACGGACCACTGCGTACCGCTACTTCCCGAACAAGCGCGCGCTGCTCGTGGCGGCGCACCCGGAGATCGTGGCCACGTCGATGCTGCCGGCGGACCCGCCGCACGACCCGGCGGCCAGGCTCGATGCCGTCGTCCGCAACTTCAGCGCCATGATCCTGGACACCGAGGCCCAGCAGCGAACGATGCTGCGCCTCTCCCTCGAGGCCGATGCCGCCGAACGAGACGCGCTGCCCCTCCGCCAGGGACGTGCGATCGCCTGGATCACCGAGGCGCTCGACGGCATCCGCGGTGACCTCACCGACGAGCAGTTCCGCCAGCTCGTCGTTAGCATCCGCGCCACCATCGGCATCGAGGCGATCGTCTGGCTCATCGACGTCGCCGGCCTGTCAAGGAACGACGCCGTCGCGCTGACGCGCTGGTCCGCGCAGGCACTCCTCCAGCATGCGACCACCGATCCGCCCCCCGCACCAGGGCACCAGCTGAATGCCGGCCACTAGCAGTCAGCCGAAGGTGAAGTCGTAGGCCTGGACGCCAGGTGAGGGGCGCAGCAGCAGTTTGGCTGTGACGGTCGATCGGGAATTGATCAGGGTGTAGAGCCTGGGTGGCCCTCGCACCTCGATGGTCTTCGTGTGATGGCCGCTGATGAAGACTGACATAGTCCCCCTGCCGCCGAGAACCAGGTAAACGTCCCGGGCCACGAAGGCCAGTTCCAGTTCAGCGCCCGCGCCGGCGGTGGCCTCCTGCGCGTGGTCCGTCCAGGTGCCTGACAACCCGAACCCGCCGAGCGGAAGAGTCCTGGGGAAGTGGTAGCTGGCCTGCGTGTCCCTGGCCACGTTGTTGCTCGGAACGAGGTACTGGAGTCGTTGGTAGCCGAGGTAGGTTTCCGGGCTCATCTCACCGGACGGGGTGGTGTCCGGTACCTCGATCGATGCCGGTACGGACCGACTCGGATGAGCCGCCCGGAGCAGCTGGCGGATCATCTGCCCGGTCGCCCCGTAGTCCCCCTCGCCGAAGTGGACGTGCCGGACGACGCCCCGGGCATCGATGAGGTAATCCGCCGGCCAGTACTCGTTGTTGTAGGCGTTCCAGGTGGCGTAGTTATCGTCGATCGCCACCGGGTAATGCACGCCAAGCGACGCTGCCTGGGAGCGCACGTTCGACGCGATGTGCTCGAAGGCGAATTCCGGTGTGTGCACGCCGACGACGACGAATCCGTCCTTGGCGTACTGCCGGTACCACGACTCGACGTGGGGCAGCGTTCGCTGGCAGTTAATGCACGAGTAGGTCCAGAAGTCGACCAGGACTACCTTGCCCCGGAGCTCTTTGAGCGTCAGAGGCTTGCCGCCCGGCGTGTTCAGCCAGGCAGTGATTCCGGTGAAGTCCGGCGCCCGACCGCAGTTGACGAGGCTGGTGGCGTGCGGGTTGCAGTGGGTCAGCGAGGTGGGCCGGGCGCCAGTGATCGCATTGAGTTGCTTGCGCACCTTGGCAGAACCCTGGAATGCGGTGGAATAGCCGGGGACGTTGCGCTGAAGCCCGCCGAAGATGTTAAACGCGATCGCCGCGGCCATGACGATGAGCACGACCCCGCCGACCTGGCGCACCTGGGGCGCTCGGCGGCGGATGGCGGCGATCCCGCCGGTGAGATGGCCGCCGGCGATCGCGATCGCCAGCAGTGGCGCGGCCGTGCCGACGGCGAAGGCAGCGGTGAGGATGACGGCGGCCAGGCTCACCCGGTGTGTCGCTCCGACCACCGTGATGGCGGCCAGGATCGGGCCGGCGCAGGGCACGTACAGGACACCAAGTGCCAGGCCGAGCACGAACCCGCCAGCTCCGCCGCTTGGCCGGCGCGAGCCGATTCGCGCGAACGGGCGCTCGAACAGCGCGCCCAGCGGCGGGATCAGGTAGCCCAGGCCGACCAGGATCAGCACGGCAATGCCGGCATCGCGCAGGGAATCCTGCGGCAGGTGCAGCAGCGAAAGGATCTCCGACCCGGCCAGGACGATCAGGCTGAAACTCAAGACCAGGCCTGCGATCACGGCGAACGGACGGCCGAACCTGGACCGCGGCCTATCAGGTTCTGTGTCCGGTTCCGTACTCGCCGATGTGCGTGCTCCGGCCACGAGAAGGACAGGCAGGACAGGGAGAATGCACGGCGAGATGCCAGCCAGAAACCCGGCCACCACCCCGATGAGGATGAGATCGACCACGCCTGACCGCCCGCCGCTAGCGTCTTGACGCTTCTGCCGTCACGCCAACTATTCGTAGCTGACACGAACGGAATATTGGCCGAACGCCGTCCGCCTTCGCTCAGCCGTTCTGCTCATCGCGCCAGGCGATCCAGTCGCGCAGATATCCCAGGTCATGACGCGGGCCGCTGATCCCTACGGTGAAGAGGGAGACGCCCAGGTCGCGCAGTTTCTGGCCGCACTCGGCCGGGCTTCCAATCCGCTCATCCACGCCGACGGAACACTCGATCTCAGCGCGCTCTCGCCCGACGTCCGCACAATGCTGGCTGAGGATCGCCGACTTGCGCTCAAGCTCGGCGAAGTCGGCGAAGACGTGCCAGATGTCGGCGTGCTTGGCGACCAGCCTGAGCGTTTTCTTCTCCCCGCCGCCGCCGATGAGCAAGGGGATATCCCTGATCGGCGAAGGGTTCAGCCGAGCGAGCCGTTTCTCGATCCGCGGCAGGGCCTCGGCCAGGTCGTCGAGGCGCCCGCCTGCGGTGCCGAATTCGTACCCGTATTCGGTGTAGTCCCGTTCGAACCACCCTGAGCCGATCCCGAGGATCAACCTGCCGCCGCTGATGTTGTCGACGGTGCGGGCCATATCAGCCAGCAACTCGGGGTTGCGGTAGCTGTTGCACGTGACCAGTGCGCCGATCTCAACCCTTGAGGTCGCCTCGGCCCAGGCCCCGAGCATCGTCCAGCACTCAAAGTGCAGGCCATCCCGCTCGCCGTACAGAGGATAGAAATGATCCCAGTTAAACAAGATGTCGACGCCGAGTTCCTCGGCCCGCGCCGCTGTGCGGCGGATCGTGGCGTAGTCAGCATGCTGGGGCTGAAGTTGCAAGCCCACCCGGATGGAGCGTTGATTGGCAGCGGTCACCAGCGCACTCTACCCATACGACCCCGACGGCACCAGGCAGCAGCAAGCGGCCAGAGCGCAGCCCTCGCCGCACGATGCGGGTGCACCTCCCGGGAGCCACCAGGCCCGGCCAGCACGAAAGGCGCTCACAACATGGGCGCAAAGCTGCTCATAGAACGACACCCATGCGCCCACGTCGTGCCAGGGCGAGGCAGCGCGATATCGACGTGGGCGCAGAGCTGCTCTAAATGGCAGTGCCTTCGTAACCGTCGGGGGGTCCTTCGAGAATCATGAATTTGACCTCCAGGAATGGATGCAGGCCCTCGTGCACAGCGGCACCGGCCTGCCATCTCTCGGCCCTCGTGCCCCTCAGAGCTCGCAGGTCTGCGCGCCGGTCCAGGACGGCTTCACGGCCTGGCCGCGCTGGCACCCGTAGCGATAAAACCGAGGACCCGCTACCGTTTGCGGTGGTCTCACTGTGACTACCATCGAGAACGCCCCCTGGAGTGACCATGGCATTTCTTGACGAAGCGACCTGGCGCGGCCGCGTGTACTCCGGCGGCTGGGTGGCAGCCAGCGGCGGCGACGCGGCCGTGACCGAGCCAGCGACCGGTGCCGAGCTCGGCCGGACCGGGATCGGCGGCCCGGCCGACATTGCCAGGGCCGCCCGGCAGGCAGCGGAAGCGCAGTCGGCGTGGGCAGCCCGGCCGCACTCCGAACGGTCGGCGCTGCTGCGCAAGGCAGCCGACATCTGGCTGGCCAACGCCGCCGAAATCGAGAACTGGAGCATCCGCGAGAGCGGGAAGATCGGGCCTGCCGCCCAGTTCGAGACCCACCTGGTCACCAGCGAGCTCTACGAGGCGGCCACGCTGCCGTCCCGCCCCTACGGCGAGCTGATCCCGAGCGAGAGCCCGCGGCTCAGCTTCACCGAGCGCGTCCCGGCCGGCGTGGTCGGCGTGATCGCGCCGTTCAACTTCCCGCAGGTCCTGGCGATGCGGTCGGTCGCGCCGGCGCTCGCCGTCGGCAACGCGGTCGTCCTCAAGCCCGACCCGCGCACCGCCGTCTGCGGCGGCGTGGCGCTGGCCAGGGTCTTCGAGGAGGCCGGTCTGCCCGACGGGCTGCTGCACGTGATCCCGGGCGGGCCGGAGGCCGGCGAGGCCCTGATCACCGACCCGCTGGTACGGATCATCTCCTTCACCGGATCCACGGCCGCCGGCCGCCGCGTCGGCGAGCTCGCTGCCCGCCACCTCAAGCGGACCCACCTCGAGCTCGGCGGCAACTCCGCCCTGGTCATCCTCGACGACGCCGACCTGGACCTCGCCGCGTCGGCCGGCGCGTGGGGGTCGTTCCTGCACCAGGGACAGATCTGCATGACCACCGGCCGGCACCTCGTGCACGAGGCGATCTACGACAAGTACGTCCAGGCCCTCGCCGACAAGGCGGCGCACCTCCCGGTGGGCGACCCGGCCTCCGGCCAGGTCGCACTCGGCCCGATCATCGACGAGCGGCAGCGGGACAAGGTCCACTCGCTCGTCACCGCGACCACCGGCGCCGGGGCCCGGCTGGCCGCCGGCGGCACCTACGAGGGACTGTTCTACCAGCCCACCGTGCTGGCCGACGTCACCCCAGACATGCCCGCCTACGCGCAGGAGGTCTTCGGCCCGGTCGCCCCCGTGCTCAAGTTCGGCTCGGCCGACGACGTCGCCGAGATCGCCGCCCGCAGCGAGTACGGGCTGTCGCTCGGCATCCTCACCAAAGACGTAATGCGCGGCCTCGACCTGGCCCGCCGCATCCCGACCGGGATCGTCCACATCAACGAGCAGACCGTCGACGACGAGGCCAACATCCCCTTCGGCGGCATCCTGGACTCCGGCACCGGAACCCGCTTCGGCGGCACCGCCAACCTCGAGGCCTTCACCGAGACACGCTGGATCACCATGCGGCGCGACATCGCGCCCTACCCGTTCTGAGGGCAGGCAGTCTTCACGTCGTGTGCCGGTGGCGGTGGGCTGCTTGTTCAAAGGCCTGGCTGGTCTGAATGGCGCTCTGGATTCCGGTCGGGGCTGGAGTGGCCGGTATTTCCGGCTCCCCGACCCGGCGCAGCGTTTGCCGCACCTGGTCGGACTGCTTAATGAATTCCTGGTAATAGCCCGGTACGGCGCCGCCTGCGACGGCACCGTCGGCCGCGGGCGGTCCGGGCGCTGCTGGGGCGGCCCCAGGCAGGTAGGCGGAAAGGTCGGGCAGGTCGGTGCGCGGGTGCTGGCGTCTCGCAACGTTGTGGAAGGGCGGCGACCAGGCATCGCGGCGAGTCAGCGGTGCCGCGTCGGGGGCAAACAGCGCGCGCAACGTGGCCGGGACGCTGGCATGGTCGTGGACCTGATGAATTACTGTGCCGGCGTCGATCAGCGGGGAGACGATCACGGCTGGAACGCGCGGTCCTAGCATCGTGAAGTCAAACCTGTGCACCTTGCGGTGCCAGATCGCATGCAGGATGCCGGCGACCGGGCCTCGACCCCCGCCGGGTGCTGGGACTCCGGTCGGTGGCGGCCGGTGGTCGTACAGCCCGCCATGTTCGTCGTAGGTGATCAGCAGCAGAGTGCGGGAAAACAGTTCGGCGTTCGCGCGCAGTGCCTCATATATGACGGCGATCAGGCTCTCGCCCCGCGCGAAATCGGTATCCGTGCGCGAATCGAATGCGTCGTAACCCTCGTTGGACACAAGGTTGTTCTCCGGGTGCTGGCTGTCACTAACACCCGTGCCGCTGAAGACCGGTTCCTGGTCCAGCAGGTGCAGCGGCGGACGGTGATTCGGCTCAATGAATGAGTAACTGGCCAGGTCGCCCGCGGCCACGTGCTCGGCGAAGCGCTTGGCCGGAAACCAGTTCCGGTGCCGCTCAGGAGTGTCCCACAATGCCGGGAATGCCCAGACCTGCGGCGTGTCGTCATGATAGATACGCCAGGTCGCGCCGTGATCTTCAAGCAGCTCGAAGATCGTCCGGTTCGTGTAAGCCCTGATCTCGATGTCGGTTTCACCATCCGACGTCGCGGCGTGCAGGAAGTTGCGATTGGGCCACGTCTCCCCAGGGACAGAACAGAACCAGCGATCGCATACCGCGAAGTCCAAGGCCAGCCGGCTCAGCACGGGCACCTGCGCCGGGGGCTGGCACAGCATCACCAGCGGGCCGCGCCCGGTGACCACAGGCGCGGCCCCCCGCCTGCGCCCTTGCCACCAATTGAGCACCGACCCCAGTGCACCACCGAGCCGGGCCGGGGCAAGGCCACGCGCCTTCCGCTCGTAGCTTCTTACGAAGCCGTCATTAGTCGCCAGCCGGTCAGCCCCTTTCCCGGTAACAGCCAGCTGCTCCATGACCGCGTCGTGAGAATGGTCGGGACCAATCGGCAGGACGCTCTTAGCCTCTGGGCTCGCAGGTACCCGGCGTCCGTCATCCCAGCCCGCGCTTTCGTAGGGCCCGCCCCGCAGCACTCCATCGAAATCATCAGCCGGATGATTGAGGAACCCGAGCATATGGTCGAACGAGCGGTTCTCCAGGCACAGCACGACAACGTGGTCAATCGGCATTGCCCACCTCGCAGAATAGGACCAAGGTCACGCGCCTGCCAATCAGGCGAAGCGCGCCACCAAATGAGCCAAACGACCAGCGCAATGGCTAGCCAACCGGGCACCGCGACCACTGTCAAGACGACGTCGCCGGGTCGGGCCTGCAACGGCGAGTCCGGAACCGCCCAGGCTGATCTGCGCCAACAGTGGCGAGCAACCGCTCAGCTCACCCTGCCGGGCACGCCACGGAAGGCGGCAACCAACCGCCAAAGTTCTCAGGAGCGCGGGGCGGTGAGCAGGGCGGCCATGCGCTCGAGCGCTGCCGGGACAAGCCGGTAGTAGACCCAGGTGCCGCGGCGTTCGCTGTCGATGATCCCGGCTTCACGCAGGACTTTCAGGTGGTGACTGATGGTGGGCTGGGTCAGGTCGAACGCGGCGGTGAGGTCGCAAACACACGACTCACCACCCTGGTGCGCGCCGATCAGGGACACCAGCCGCAGCCGCACCGGGTCGCCCAGCGCGCGGAATACTTGCGCCAGCCCGGCGGCCGCGGCTTCCGCGACTGGTTCACGGACGAGCGGAATGCTGCACTCCCCAGCCGCGGCAAGTGAGTCATCGGCGAGTGAGTCAGCGGCCGGGATGACGTGCAGCTGGCCAGCATAAATCGACATGACTCTATGTTGACGCCCGTCGATGCAGGCTGGCAAGCTGGCTGTAGCTGCATTGACTGCCATCTATGAAGCCGGAGGCGGGCAGGTGGATGATGTCGCTCTGTGGCGGCGGCTGACGGCGGAGTTCGCTGGCAGCGCGTTCCTAGCCGCGGTGGTGATCGGCTCCGGGATCGCTGCCGTGAGCCTGTCACCCGGTGACACCGGCCTGGAGTTGCTGGAGAACGCTGCAGCAACCGCCGCCGGGCTGTTCGCCATCATCTTGATGTTCGGCCCGGTATCCGGCGGCCACTTCAACCCCGTGGTGTCCTTCGTAGACGCAGCGTTCGGCGGGCTGCGATGGCGGGACGCTGCCACCTACCTGCCCGCCCAGGTGGCGGGCTGCATCTTCGGCGCGGTGATCGCGAACCTGATGTTCGCCCAGCCGGCCGTGAGCATCTCAGTCAAGGACCGGGCGACGCCTGCGCATTTCCTGTCCGAGATCGTCGCTACGCTCGGGCTGCTGCTGGTGATCTTCGCCCTCGCCCGGTCGGGTGGGTCCCGGTCCGCTCCGGCGGCCGTCGGCGCCTACATCGGTGCGGCCTACTTCTTCACGTCCTCGACCAGCTTCGCCAACCCGGCGATCACCATCGGCCGGATGTTCTCCGACACCTTCGCCGGCATCGCCCCTTCGTCAGCGCCTTCATTCATCGCCGCCCAGGTGATCGGAGGCGTCCTTGCCGTCCTCGTGATCCGGGCGCTGTATCCCCGGTTCACCCCGGCCGAGGCCGCCGACATCGTCGTTCCGCACCTGCAGGACGCAGCCGGAGACGCTGCGCCCAGCAGCGGGCGGGCAGTGGCCGGCGGGCCTTCCGACTAGGACCCGCACAGGTATCGCACCTGAAGAGAAGGAGCCGCGATGCATCTGGTCATGGTGGGCGGCAGCGATGCAGGGATAAGCGCAGCGCTGCGCGCCCGCGAGCTCGACCGCCTCCGCTGACGTCACCGTAGTCGTCGCGGATGCGTACCCATGACATGACCGTCGACGCAATCAGCGACCTGGACCTGTCCTACACCCCGCCGCTCGGCAGCCCCTGGGAAGCCGTCCAAATGGGCGCTCAGGCGTGGGCCCGGCTCGCCCGGTCCGGCTGACCCTCAAAGTCACGAAGGAGGATCCCATGCCAGCTACTCCCGTGCTCACCAACGCTGTGCGCATGTCCCTCAAAGGCGCCGCCCGGGATCTGCACGCGCAGTTCCGCGGCCTCTTCGGCGCAGAAACAATCGAGAATCTCCTGGTGGCCAGCTATGAGGAACTCGCCGCAACGGCGACGGTGCATAACTGGCTGTGCATCGGCGCCGAGCGATACGCCCGCCAGCGCCTGGAAGCTCTCGCCCACGCGGAGAGCCCGGCGGCCGGGAAGATCCCGTCCGTGCTGTTCTTGTGCGTGCACAACGCGGGGCGGTCGCAGATGGCGCTCGGCTGGTTCGCTCATCTGGCCGGGGACAGGGCCATTGCCTGGTCGGGCGGGTCCGAGCCCGCGGCGGCCGTCAACGCTGGCGCGGTCACGGCCATGGCCGAAGCCGGGATCGACATCTCCCGGGAGTTCCCCAAGCCGTGGGCTGAGGAATTCGTCCTGGCTGCCGACGTCGTGGTCACCATGGGCTGCGGCGATGCCTGCCCACTGCTGCCCGGCAAGCACTATGAGGACTGGGAACTCGACGACCCGGCCGGCAAACCCCTGGAGGAGATCCGGCCCATCCGCGACCAGATCCGCGACCGCGTCACCGACCTGCTCCAGCGACTCGAGATTCCAGACCGTAACAGCATCCCGCCCGGCTAACCTGTCCACTCATCGGTGACCGTCAGGTCGCTGAACTCCGGGGGTCCGGCGAGTACGTCTGCCATGCTCGCCTGCATGACCTTGAGTCCTTCCTGGCGGCGCGGGTCCTGCTCGCGGGCGCGGGCCTTCTCCTCGCTTTCGAACACGGCCAGGATGTAGGCCTGGTCAGGGTCCTTCTGGTCCCTCAGGAACATCTCCCGCACCAGGCCCGACCCTGGCTGCTCGGCGGCCCGCAAGTGCGCCGCGGCCACGGCCAGGTCCTTGCCCGGCTTCAACCGCACCTTGATCAGCTGCGCCCACATATCCTTCCCTCCCACTCCTTGACCGTGACCGAATCCCCTATCGCTGGACGTAGGCGGTCATCGGCATGATGACCCCGTGTGACTCCGCCTGGGTCGCCATCTCCGGGGGAACAGAGGACAGAATCGCTGTGAGGGCATCCAGGTCATCGATGTCGAACGCCACACCGGCGTGATTGCTCCCGTCCATGGCCACCAGGTCAGTGACGTCCACAGCACCCGGCAAGGCCGCGGCGCGCTCGGCCTTACCCGCAAGCCAGCGGTCAACATCCTGGACGGCATGAGTGATGACGATTCTCGGCATGTGATCCTCCTGCACTGGAATAGGAAATATCTGTTCAGGGAAGCTGGCTGATAACCGTGGCCCTGAATGGGGCTGCCAGCAGCTCGAGCAGCGGTGCGTAGGCGCCCGTTGCCGCAGCTTCCTTCATGTGGGCCTCCCGCGCCTCGGCCGACTCCCAATCGGCGATCTCGACCAAGACGTCAGGGTCGTCGAGCAACCCGTAGCGTGTGCTGCCCAGGAAGCCGTCCTGGCCCGGTCCCGACGTCGCGATCAGGCTTTCGAGCACATGCTTAAGCTCATCCCGCCGACCGGGCTTGGCCTGCAGTTCGACAATTACCTTGATGGCCATCTGGTCCCTGACGATCAAGCCGGAGGGCCGGCTGGCACGACACCGAGCTGCTGCATGAGCGACAGCATGTCCGCGACGCCCCAGTGCTCACAGACCAGGCCAGCGCCGTCGAACCGCATGATGTCGATGAGCTGCACCTCCACGCGCGTGCCGGCCGGCGGCACCCCCATGAACTCGCCCTTGTGCGTTCCCGTGACCTTCACGCGCGCTACGGTCTTGTCCCCGCCCGCGATCAGGTCCTCGACGGTCATATGCCAATCGGGAAACGCGTCATACATGGTCCGGAAGAACTGCAGCGTCCCTTCCTTCGTGGCGGGGAAACCTGGCCCGCCCTGGTGCTCGACGAAGTCGTCCGCTACCAGTGCGCCGAACCCGGCGATGTCTCCCGCGTTGAGCCGCTCGTAGGAATTCCGCATCGTCGCTCCGTGGTCCACCTTCGCACCCCCTTGTTGCGGTCAATGCAGGGTTTGCTGCACGCGATCGATTGTGCCGGCGGCCGACCGCGAAGACATCACTTGATCGAGTGATGCACCACGGCGGCGAGCGCAACCCGGTTCGGTACGGCGAGCTTGGCGAACACATGCCGGAGGTGGGTGTTCACAGTGTGCGGTGAGATGTAGAGCCGCCTCGCAACGGCACCGTTCGTCAGGCCCTCGGCCACCAGCAGCGACACCGCGCGCTCGGTCGCGCTGAGGCTCTCCCAGCCGCCCGTCGGCCGGTGCCTGGGCCCGCGCGGGCCAGGCCGGACGCCAAGCGCCCGCAATTGCGCCCGGACCCTGCCCGCCCAGGCATCGGCGCCGGCCTGCTCGTAGCGCTCCAGCGCCTCAGCCAGCAGCGCGGTTGCCTCGTCCTGCCACCCGCCTCGGGCCAGCAGCATGGCCGCGTCCTCGCAGGCGCCGGCGTGCTCGACCAGGAGCGGCGCCCGGCGGGCGAGCGCGACCGCCTCCATCATCGGCTCGACCTCGCCGCCGGCCAATGCCTGGCAGCGCAGCGCCATGCTGCGCACCGTGGGCACATCCGGCGCCAGGGCAATTCCGGCCGCGACGGTGCTGGTCACCTCGGCAACGACGTCACGATGACCCAGCGCCAGGCCCAACCGCACGAGATCAGGGGCGAGACAGCGGTGGTAGAAGCGGTTCTCCCGTGCGGCGTCGAACCGCCAGCACCGCAGCAACAGGTCATAGGCGCCCTGCCGGTCGCCCTAGGCCGCCTTCAGCCCTGCCACCGCGAACGCGAGGATTCCCGCGTTGTAACTCAGCTGGCCGCCTTCCAGCGAGCCGGCGATGCCGGCGGCAAGCTCGCCCGCGGCGCGGTGATCTCCCGCTGCCGTCGCGATGATGACCCGGTAGGCGAGCGATTGTGTCACCAGCAGTTGGTTGTCCTTCTCCTGCGCAGCCTGGCCGCCCGCAATCAGGCCGGGAACCGCGTCCTCCCACTCTCCGATGACAACTGACGCCTGAGCGTCGGCCATCAGCGTCTCCGAGAGCCACCACCCAGATGCGAACTCGTCGTCGAGCGCCTCGCGGTACGCGGCTCGTGCCTCGCCGACAAGGTCGCAGTCGAACAGCGCCAGGCCCAAAAAGAGCTTCGGCTGGAGCGGCAGCGATCTTGTATCGTGCGAGTCAGCCGCCAGCGCGGCGGCTCGCCGGGCGTGGGCCAACGCCTCGCCGTATCGGCCTTGCCGCCCGACCGCCACTAGCAGAGCCGTCAGGGCCCACACCATCATCGCCGCATCGCCCGCCTGCTCGGCGATGACGAGCGCCCGGCTGGCGGCCGATTCACCCGCGCGGGGGTCGCCCGTATAGGTCAGAGCCCAGCTTTGCTGGGCCAGCATCGGCACCTGCTCGGAGGGCCGAAGCCGGGCCGAGCCGGCGAGGCTAGCATGCGCTACGGCGATGAGCTCGGCGGCGCGGTTCTGCAGAGCCAGCGCGCCAATCAGCGCAAGGCGCAATGGGGTGTCCACTTCGACGGGGTGCTGCCGGGCGAGCACCACTTCCGCGCGTGCTGACGCCTCGGCCACCTTCCCGGCGCGCAGCAACGCCCGGACCACCTCCGACGACACCAGATCCGCGTCGCGGTGACCGCCTGGCAGCAGTGCCTCGGCTCGGCGAATGAGCTCAACGGTCACCAGTGGCGCCTGTGCCGACGCCTCACGAGCCGCGTCCCGCAGCCATGCGACCGCCTGCTCGTCCCCCCGCTCCGCTCCGAGCAACAGATGATCCGCAACGTCCAGCCGGTCCGCGCCCGCGGCCATCAGCGCGACCGCGGCCTCGCGGTGCAAAAGGCGGCGGGCCGGCACGGGCATGTGCTGATAGATCGCGTCGTGGACGAGTTGGTGCCGGAACACGACCCGGTCGTCAGCATCGTCGAGAAGCTGAGCGGCGAACGCGTCGCTGAGCTGCCCGACGACCTCGGCCGGCGGCCTGCGCGCCACAGCGGCGACATCGCCAAGCGACACGGCATCGCCGAGCACCGCCGTGACTTGCAGCAGCTCCAGCGTTACCCTCGGCAGGTCCTGCAGGCGGCGAACCACCAGGTCACTGAGCGAAGCCGGGAGCTCCGAGGTCATCGCCTCGACGCTGTCCCCGTCGCGGCGCAGCATTGCTTCATCGGCAAGCGAGCGCAGCATGGCCACGGCCCACAACGGATTCCCGCCGGCCTTGGCCAGCATGGCGGTCAGCGCCGGACCAGCAGGCGCCCCGAGCACGTGACAGGCAAGCACGCCCACATCGCCAGACGTCAGCGGCTGCAGTCGCAGGGTGCGCGCGCCCCCGGCCGCCAGATCATCGAGCAGCCGGGCCACCTCGGCCGGCAGCGGTGACGGCCGGGCTGTCACCACGACAAGCAACGCCGCCAGCGGCAACTGCCGGACCACCGACAAGATCGCGAGCAGGCTCGAGCTGTCCGCCCAGTGGATATCTTCGGCCACCAGCAGCACCGGGCGCTCGGCGCACGACGTCTCCACCAGGTCCACGATCTCCTCGACGACCTGGTACTGGATGTCGCCAACGGCCCGCGCCGGCGCCCCGGAGCCCTGGCCGGCCAACAGCGCGCCGATCGCCGCTCTGCGCGGGTCCGGTGACCGCCGGTAAAACCCAGCGCCGCGCCGATTACACCGAACGGACGACTGCGCTCAAAGGGATGGCCCTGGCCGCAGAACACCGCCACGTCACGAGAACGCGCATCATCGATGATGCTCTGCACCAGGCGGGTCTTGCCGATGCCGGCTTCCCCCTCGATAGCCAGCGCCAACGCCCGCCCCTCGCTGAGCTGGCCGACCGCGGCCGCGGCCACGGCGAGCTCAGCCTCCCGGCCCACGAGCCCCTCCGCCGAAGACACCATCAAAGCCTCCACACGCCCGCGCCACAGTCCAGCCGAAAGCAAGCCAGAACAGGCCAGCCATGGGCAATCCAGGCGTAAGACGACGGCAGCCGCTGGAGCGGGCAGATCCGCCCCTACTACTCGTCTTTGTGGTCCCCCGAGACCGGCGCCGCTGCTTCTGGCCCGGAAGGTCGCTGCGCCTGGCGCTGGGCGGGGCCGGCGGCTGCCTGGCTGGGTCGCGCCCGTAGGCGAATCCGGCGATCGCGCCGAGCGCGGCGAAGGCGGCTGCGGCGAGCAGAACGTCGTTGAGCCCGCTGGCGGTACCGGCGCGGGCTGCATGAGCGACCGCCGCGCGGGCGGCGGGCGGGGCGAAGGCGGCAACCCGGGTGCCGGCGCCGGAGGCGACTGCGCCAGCCAGCCGATGGGCAGCGCCAGGCGGGGCAGGCAGGCCCGCCACGGAATGCAAGGTGGCGATGGTCACGCGGGAGGCGTAAAGGGCGCCGAGCACGGCCACTCCGGTGGCGGTGCCGACCTGGCGCAGCGTGTTCACCAGGCCGGCGGCCATCCCGGCGTGGGCAGGCTCCACCGCCGAAAGCGCCGCCTAGCCCAGGTTGCCGCAACCGGATTCGTGGCGTTCGCGATCTCGGCGACGGTCATCGGGATGATCATCTACCTGTCGTTGTATGTGCAGAACACGCTCGGCTACTCCCCGGTCCAAGCCGGATTGCAGTTTCTGCCGCTGTCGCTGGTTTCCTTCGCGGTCGCCCTCTTGACCGGCCGCCTGATCGGCAAAGTGGCGATGCGGGTGCTGCTGGGTGTGGCCATGGTCTCGGCCGCGGCCAGCCTGGTCTCGATGGCCCACCTGACCTCCACTTCCACCTGGCTGGTGCTGCTGCCCGGCCTCATCCTGGCCGGGATCGGCCTGGGCATCACTTCCACCGGCGAGCTGCGCCGGGCGAACAGGCGCAGGTCGGCCATGGGCGCGGCGGCAATGCGCAGCTCGTATATCACGAATCCGGCAAAGGCCACGGCCGCGATCGTGAACAGGACCACGATCACCCGGGCTCCCCCAGCCCAGCTCGTTGCCGCGGATCAGCGCGAACATCAGAGCGGTCAGCGCCCCAGTGATCAGCGCCGTGCCAACCCAGTCGGCCCGTCCGCCGGCCGGTCGCGGGATTCGCGCAACCGGGCTACCCCGCTCGCGAATGCCGCCGCGCCGATGGGCAGGTTGATGAAGAAGATGGACCGCCAGCCCAGTGTGTCGGTCAGCAAGCCGCCGGCCAGCGGCCCGATGGCGGTGGCGCCGCCGAGCGTGGCGCCGAAGGCGCCCAGCGCCCGGGCCAGGGCAGCGCCGGAGAACTCCGCGCGGAGCAGCGGCGTCGCAGTGGCGAACAGCACCGCGCCGCCGACTCCCTGCAGCGCGCGGAACAACTGGAGCGCCAGCGCGGTCGGGGCCAGCGCACACGCCAGCGACCCGACGGTGAAGATGACCACGCCGGCCAGGAATAGCAGTCGTGGAAACGAGTTGACCATACACGTCAGCTATTCGACCGGCGACCTGCCCGAGAACTTCATTGTGACCTGCCGCCTTAATCAACCGCAGCGCTCACGCCTGCCAGCGTCCCTTCGAGTACCGACGTGAAAATGGCGGCTACTCTAACATCCATGAGCACGTCGAACCTGTCTCCGGACGAGATTCGCGCCGCCGCCGAGACGCAACAGGGAACTCGGCCCTGAATAACCGGGATGCGGTCGTGGAGTCGTTCCTTGCCAAGGTCGAGAAAGGAGATAGAGGCGCGTGTCGATGCGCGTCTCACCGGCTCGCCCCCGGTTCCTAGCCGACAGTTGGACGCAGCCACGCTCGCTAGGCGGCGGCTGGCGCTGAAGCACATGGCGCTCGGGTCGGTTGGCGCAGCGATTCCGCTGAGCATCTTCAGCCGGTGGATGTATGACCATCACATGGAGTCGGGGTTTTGGATTCTGTCCCTTGCTGTCGTGTGGATCTTGATTGCTGCGGTCTACGTGGCGTGTGCGCTCCCCTTGCGGTCGCGGCGCGGCGACCGTAGCTAAGGCAGAATGAGGGCCGTGCGTCCTGACACCCTGAGCATCGGCGCTCGGCTTATTCGGCCTATGAGTCTGTGGTGGCTCGGGACTGGAGTGGTCCAATGCAACGGCTGCTACGCGGGTTGGTGGTTGTCGCCATCACGGCGCTCGCTACTGCCCTCGGCGTTACGGCTTGCGGTTCGAGTCACCATCACCACCATCACCACCATCACCAGGTCATCCAACCCAGTCGCTACTAACTCACCGCGATATGAGGTCGTCCCGGCCATCCCGCACGCGTGAGCGGACG
Organism: uncultured Actinomycetota bacterium; assembly: GCA_963720595.1. GTDB lineage: Bacteria > Actinomycetota > Actinomycetes > Streptosporangiales > Streptosporangiaceae > Chersky-822. Next base: position 1,328,792 of record CAVRFY010000005.1, read on the forward strand.
TGGTCGGGTCGCCAGCGCTGAAGCTGAGTGACACCCCGGCAACCTCGGCCAGCAGGTCGGCGCGGCCAGCGGCGAGCGCCCGCAGCTCGGCTGCCGCGTCCGCGTCGGTCACAGTCGCGTCGGTCGCGAGATGCCGGGCAGTGCCCTCAATCCATGCACACAGGATGCGGTCAGGATCGGATCGCGGACCTGTGCATCGCGGCGGGCGCGGACCAGGAGCAGCTACAGCAGTGGATCGCAGTCGGGCAGACTCGGGCCGAGCTATCCAGGGCACTGCCACAGACGTTCCACAGGCGGCGCGGGCTATGGATGTACTAGTGTCATGTGAATGAAGTAGCTTAACTTCGCGGTAGGCTTGGCTATGCCGTTGAATACTGTGTGGAGCTGCCGGATTCCGATCGCGCGGAGCTGGCGCGGTGGCTGCGGGCGCCGTCGATGCCGGCCGGGCTGGCGCAGCGGGCGCGGATCGTGCTGCTGGCCGCCGACGGCGTCGGGACGGACGAGATCGTGACGCGGACCGGGGTGTCCAAGCCGACGGTGATCGCGTGGAAGAAGCGGTATGCGGCCGAGGGGATCGGCGGGCTGGAGGACCGGCCGAAGCCGGGGCGGCCGGCGCAGGTCGATGAGGTCGCGGTGGTGCTGGCGACGCTGGAGCCGCCGCCGGAGCGGCTGGGGGTGACGCACTGGTCGAGCCGGCTGCTGGCCGGCCGAGCTGGGGATCTCGAACGTGTGGGTCGCGCGGATCTGGCGCAAGTGGGGCCTGCAGCCCTGGCGGCGGGAGACGTTCAAGTTCTCCACCGACCCGGAGCTGGAGGCCAAGGTCCGCGATGTCGTCGGGCTCTACCTGAACCCGCCGGACAAGGCCGTGGTGCTGTCGGTCGACGAGAAATCCCAGATCCAGGCCCTGGACCGGACCGCGCCGATCCTGCCGATGCGGCCCGGCCTGCCCGAGAAGGCCACCCACGACTACGTCCGCCACGGCACCACCACGCTGTTCGCCGCGCTGGAGATCGCCACCGGCAAGGTCACCGACGCCTGCTACCCCCGGCACCGGCACGAGGAGTTCCTGAAGTTCCTCAAGCAGGTCGCCAGGGCCTACCCGCGCGTCGAGCTGCACATCGTCGCCGACAACTACGCCACCCACAAGCACCCGGCCGTGCAGGCCTGGCTGGCGAAGAACCCGCGGATCACCATGCACTTCACCCCGACCTCAGGGTCCTGGCTGAACATGGTCGAGATCTTCTTCGGCATCATCACCCGCCAGGCCATCCGCCGCGGCACCTTCACCGCAGCGTCAAGGACCTCATCACCGCGATCGAGACCTACATCGACGGCTGGAACGAACGCTGCCAGCCCTTCACCTGGACCAAGACCGCCGACGAAATCCTCGCCAAAGCCACCGGCGGTCAAAGAACATCATTCACGCGACACTAGCGGCCTGAGTCGTGCGTTATGGTCTGATCTAGGAGAATCTCAAGGGAGAACTCAGCCATGGATCGAGTGACGGAAATATGCATCTCGTTGGCAGCTTACGGCTTCCTGTATGCATTCATCATGAGCAAGCGCGGGAAGCGGATAGCCTGGTCCCTGAAGACTGTACTATTTGCTCTGCCTTTGTATTCTCTGCTGTTTATCGAATACCTGGCAACCGGCTGGTTCAAAACGAGCGCAGGGCTAGCGACCTTTGTTGCACTGACATGTCTACTAACTGCTGTCACACTGGCCGTCGCGCTCGTCGGCGAACGCCACGGCGGGACTTCGCGGAAGCTGCACGGCAGGCCGAAGTGCTCGCCGGGCAGATAGAGACCACTTAGCTCCTCCTCCACGACCGTGCCCCTCGCAGCGTTGCGGGGGGCGCTTCCATGTCTGCGGACTGGCTAGTTACCAGATGAGCATGTGATGTCCAGCAGCAACATGAACACAGCAGTGCACACCAGCACCAGCGTCCACCGCTGCCGTGACGACGTCCCCAGGACTTCAGCCATCTACCTCACCACCCTAAGCGGCGGCTGCTGCCCTGGCCGGCATTAGTTCTGGGCTGCCAGGGCGGGGGAGAAGAAGTCCGTGAGCACCTGGCTGACACGCTCAGCCTCGTCGTGATGGACCCAGTGCGATGCGTCAGGCAGGCGCTCGACACGGTCAAGGTTAGGCACATCGTCGTGGTCAGGCTCGGCTAGCTCTTCGCCGAGGTAGCGATCCCGTTGTCCCCAGATGACCAGGGTCGGCGCCTGGACTGGGCGAATCGCCTGTTCGGCGCGCTTGGGTGGGGTTCGCACCGAGGAGCGGTAATAGTTGATCATCCCGGTTGCCGCGCCCGGCTGTGACCACGCCTCGACATAACGGTCGATCTCCTCCGGCGTGTAGGCCGGGTCGGCATCGCGCAGGAAGTGCCGGAAGAACCGCCAGTGGTCGCCGCGCACGACGCTCTCTGGCAATTCCGGAAGGTCAAAGAAGAAGAAATACCAGGATTTGCGGAGCTGGCCCGGGTGATGCAGTCCCTGCGAGAGCTTCCGCGGGTGGGCTGCGTTGAGGATGGCCAGCCGGTCCACGACCTCGGGGTGGTTCATCGCGGTGTACCACGCGATGGATCCGCCCCAGTCGTGGCCGACCAGCATCGCGGACTCGGCGCCGCGTTCGTGGATCAGCCCGCGGATGTCGGCGGCCAGCTTGGCGGTGTCGTAGGCCCCGACGCCGTCTGGCTTCGATGACAGGTTGTAGCCGCGGGTGTCAGGTGCGACGACCCGGAATCCGGCCGCAGCGAGCGGTTCGATCTGCCGCCGCCACCCGTACCAGAACTCGGGAAAGCCGTGCAGTAGAACGATCAGCGGCCCCTCGCCAGCCTCCATATAGTGCAGTCGCTGGTCGCCAATCTCGGCGTAGCCTTCGCGAAGTTTGGTGTCTGCGGCCATGATCATCGCCCCCCGTGGAAGATGCCTGCTCCAACCGCTGGAGCGTGCCCGCGAACTGGCTGCCTGAACCCGCACGCGGGCGCCAGCCCGGGTTCCAGCAACGACGCCGCACATGTTGCGGTGAGCGTTTGAGCGCGTGCCCGCCTGCGCACGACAACACTCGTAGTTCCGATCGAGCTCAGCCGACTCACGGACGGGGCGAACACCCATGGCCAAGGCATATGCGGAGCTTCCGAACGAGGCCGTGCGTGCCGCCAACGGCCTCGAGTACGCCTACCGCGACACCCGCGGCGGCGATGGCGCGGTACCGCTGGTCCTGCTCCAGCACTTTCGCGGCAACCTGGACAACTGGGACCCGGCGCTGATCGACGCGCTGGCGGCGTCCCGGCGGGTCGTGACCTTCGACAACGCCGGCGTCGGCGGTTCCGCCGGCACCACTCCGGACACCATCGAGCAGATGGCCCGCGATGCTATCGCCTTCATAGCCGCCATGCAGTTCAGCCAGGTGGACCTGCTCGGCTTCTCCATCGGCAGCTTCATCGCCCAGCAAATCGCGCTGGTCCGCCCGGCCATCGTCCGCAAACTGGTGCTCGCCTCCTCGGCCCCGCAGGGCGCCGTAGGGATGCACGGCTGGGCGCCCCAGGTCATCGGCGAGATCGGCACCCCAGAAACCAGCCCGGACGCCTACCTGGACGTGTTCTTCACCGGGTCAGCCTCAAGCCGGCGAGCAGGCACCGAAGCGCTGCGGCGCATGCATGCCAGGACCAATGACCGGGACAAGGCCACAACGTGGCAGACCCGCCAAGCGCAGTACGACGCGGTCTGCACTTGGGGGATCCCCGACCACTCGCTGCTCCAACGGCTGACCGCCCTCGACATGCCGGTCTTCGTCGCCAACGGCGACAGCGACCCGATGATCCTGCCCCGCTACTCCTACCTGCTCGCCGGCCTGATCCCGCAAGCCCGGCTGAAGATCTACCCCGACTCAGCACACGGCTTCCTGTTCCAGCACCACGCCGAGTTTGCCGCCGACGTCGGCGCATTTCTCGCCGATGCCAGCTAGCAGCGTGCCTCCGGCGCGCCGCGAGGCTGTCCGTTAGCACCCGGTCAGATGGCCCCAGGCCTACGGCACCCGTGGGCAGTACGACGAATACCTCGACATCGAACCGCACCCGCACAGCAGTGCGTTCGCTACCTCTTGAGTGGTCTGGTCCCAGCCGCGCAGGGTCGAGCGCCGCTGTCGTGCGGCGGCGCGTAGCCGGTGCCGGTGTCGCTCGTCACCCAGCCAGTCTCCCAGCGCGGCGGCGAGGGCAGCCGGATCGCCGGGCGGGACCAGCTGGCCGGGCCGGGTGCCATCGGCAACAGAGCCGAGCGCTTCGGGTAGCCCGCCGACAGCGGCGGCTATGACGGGCAGGCCGTGGGCGAGCGCCTCGGTGACGGTCATGCCGTAGGTCTCCGACCGGGACGGCGCGACGAGCAGGTCAGCGGTGGTGTACGCGTGGCTCAGTGCCGCGCCGGTCAGGACGCCGGTGAGCCGGACGCGGTGGCCGTAGCCGAGGCGCGTGATACGGGCCTGCAATTGCTCGACGAAGTCCGGGTCGCGGTCGAGCGGTCCGACCAGCACGCAATTCCAGTCCAGGTCACCCAGCTCGGCGAGCGCCTCGACGAGGAGGTCCTGCCCCTTGTGGCGGCTGAGGACTCCGACGCAGATCAGCTGGCCGCGGACGGGGCGGGCCGGGGCGGTTACCTGATCGACGCCCGGCCGGGCGACGTGCACCCGGCGGGCGGGGATCGCGTATCGGGTCAATACCTGCTGACGGGTCCATTCGCTGGTGACGATCACACCGGCGGCCGCGCGAAGCACGACCCGTTCGGAGCGCTGCGCGCTGGCGTCATGGTGGGTGTCGAGAGCCGTGGCCAACGGCATATGCAGCAGCACAGTCATTCGTATCCGGCCGGTGTGTGGCAGCAACTGCGCGGCGACCGCCGAAGCGATGAGCCCGTCGATCAGGACGGCCTCACCGTCTCCGATGGCGGCAACGATGCGGGCAAGGTCGGCGCGCGCGCCCGGGCCGGGTGCCGGCCACGCCCCGGCTACGGTCGTGACCAGCACATCCCATCCGGCCTTCGGCCAGTCCGGCGCAGACGCGCCGGTCGTAGATGTTGCCGCCAGTAGGCTGGCCGGGATCGTCGAACCCAGCCGGGGCTATTACGTGGACCCGCACGATATTCCGGCCCTCCAGAGCGCGTGGGGCACCGAGCAAGCCTCCACCCTGTGGCCCACCAGTGGTGGACGCGGTTCCCCAGACTATCGGCGTCCGCGGCTTCCCGGCTGCACGGTGACGGTCAGCGGCAGTGACGCGCCCCACTGGTCGATGGCAACGGCAACATAGCGGGTGGCGCGCCGCGGGAGCGGTAGTCGACACACCGACCGGAGGCTGTCCGCGCACCCGCGACCGCCCGTTACCGGGCGCACGATCACCCGGAGGATGCGCGGGTCTGGGGCACGCAGGCGTGCCGAGACGATCAATCCCGTCGCGCCATGCCGGATGATCAAAGCGGCCGGCGGGGCGGGACGAGTCAGATCGCGGAGCGCTGCTTTGACGAACGCGACCACCTGCGGGTTGGGGGTGCGCCCGGCCAGGTCATCGAGCGCCCAAGCCAGCTCCATCGTGCCCATCGCGAACACGCGGCCTCCGCTCGGCGCGGTTGCCCGGACCATGTCTGCGCTGTGGGTAACGCCGTCGGATCCTGGAACCAGAGCGGTCATCAGCGGCACCACCTGACCCGCAAGGCAGCCAGGGACGAACGAATCCCACTCGTAGCCGACGACCCCCGGGATGACATCCCCGGGCGCCAAGCCGGCAGCCGCCAGCCACGGATCGCTGCCCGGCCCTACGACCGTGTACGAGGTGGGAGCCGCGGTCAGACTGCGCTGCGCGGCCCACTGGTGCTGGACTCCCATCAGCTTGCATTCGGGCTCGCCGAACGTCCTGAAAAACCCGTTGTCGAGGCGCAAGTTGTGGATCGGATCGGTCAGGTGATTCCGCCACTCCACGATCGTTCGCCGGCCGGCGGCGTAGCGCATCCGCCACTCTCCGCTGTTGGAGCCGAACATCAGGTTCGTCGACAGCGCCAGCGCCCGGTTGAAGGCGCCGCGCATTCGCTGCGTCCAATACTCGCCGTGGCCGATTGAGAACACCAGACGGTGATAAAGGAGCGATCCGGGGGCCCTGTCCGTGTCGACGTCGGTCTGGTAGGAGACGTCAACACCGTTGCGCTCCAGGAAGCGGACCCAGGGCAGCTCGAGCCTCGTGACCATGTCGTCGTACATCTGCTGGTCGAAGGGCCGATCGAACGACACTTCGACGGCGTGCTTGCTGGTGCCGAACTGGTACAGGCTCTTGCCGCCCCAAGGGTTGTAGGCCTCCCACGTATTGACCGGCACCTGGACCAGCACCGCGGACGCCGGAGCCGCCGGGCTCTGGCGCACGATCAGCGGAACGCTCCCCACGGCGCCGGCGTTCGGGCCACCCACGATCTCGAGCTTGGCCTCGTAGTAGCCGGAGACCGCGTCTGGCGGGATCTCGACACGATCGGTCACGCGCCAGGGGGCCCGGAGCAGTCCCGTGACGGAGCCGGGTGTGGTTGGCGGGGGCTGTGCAATCGCGACGTGGCTCGAGCGGCAGCCAGGCATGCACATGATCAAGCGCCCCCCGACCCCCCGGTACCAACCCAGCCGGTACACGAGCACCCGATAGCGCGAGCCAGGCGGCGCGGCCACGTGCAGGCGAAAGCTTTGCCCCGGGGCGACGCTGGTCGGCGATGCATAACCAGTGATCACCGTCCCCGCGCCGGCTGGGATCTTCCAGCCAGGGGTGCCCGGGCGCGAATTCTCTCGCTGCACCGGATTGGCGGCAATGGCGGAAGTCCCGGGCACCGCACGACTCGATCCACTCCACGCCGTGAGAGCGAGCGCCACGATCGCGGTGCTGATGGCGAGGAGAGTCGAACATGGCCTCGCCGCCTGAACGCAGGCGGCAAGTCGGCTCATCAGGTGGCAGAGGAGCTTCCACGGCGGCGGGACCCGACAGCGAGGAATGCGGTTCCGAAGAACAACTCGGTCCAGGAGTCATCGGCCAGTTCTTCGCGCATGGCTACGCGAATCGCTTCCCACGGACGGCGCATCTTCCACTGATCTATGGAGGCGAATGGCCGCACAATTGCGGTTCCGAGCTGGGTTAGCCACTCAGGCGTGTTGTCAGGAATCTTGAGATCCAGCACAACCCAGCGGCCGCCTGGGGAGAGGGCCGCGGCGCCGTGGGCGATGACCTCAGCGCACTCGGGCACCTGCGTCAGGGCGTACGTGGACAGGATCGCGTTGACCGCGGCGGGGAACTCGAAGCCGGCCGCGTCGGCCTGCACCAGGCTGATGTTGCTCCAGCCGTTCGTCTCTATCCGAACCTGGGCCTGGGCGAGCATCGCGTCGGTCAGATCGACGCCGACGATCCGGCCGTCGGGACCGATCACCTCTTCAATCAGCGGGAAGTTCAGACCGGTGCCGCAAGCCATGTCGACGACGGTGTCACCGGCCCGAAGGCCGAGCGCTTGTACGGCCGAGCGGCGTTGTGCTCGATGCGGGTAGCCGGGCGCGGGGTAGAGCCAAGAGGTGACGTCGTAATGCTTCGCCTTCTTGCGGTAGGTCTCGATCAGGCGCTCTCGCGTACGGTCGGCCTGGCTCACGGCGTGGACTCGACAGCAGCCTTGATCGCCACCATTTCGCGATCGCTTACCCGCTGAATGCTGCCTTTGAGAATGCCGGGGACCGCGCGCATGATGCCCGCGAGGTCGACTTCAATCCACATCATGGCGTCGGTCCGCCTATCGTCCAGCGGCTCGAATTCCATTCCCCAGCGCGCCGAGGAAGTTCCCATCGGCCCGGCGAACGCCACGTTGCGGGGTGCCTCGACAGCAGTCACTTCCTGACTGCGGCCACGGGTCAACCAGAGAATCCCCTTCGCCCGCTGGTCCAACAGCGCGCCGGGCTGAAACGGAGTTCCGCCGCGAACCCGGCATTCGATAACCGTCGGCGCCCACTCCTGCCAGCGTCCGACGTCGCAGATATACTCAAACACTTCGCCGACGCTGCCGGCGATCGTTATGCGGCTCTCGGTTCTGATAGTCATCGGGCGGACTCTGTTGACGTGCGCAGCAAGACAGCCTCCCCATCCTGCGGTCGAGTTGAACCGCGCTCGCCGCCGATCCGTCATATCTGACACAGGATTGTACGTAGCAGCGGCGGACTTGGTTCGACCGTGCGGAACCTGAGGTGAGGCAGGATCAGCGAGCACCCATCGCCGACGGCGCTAGAGCGGGCCCGGGCGGCCGCCTTCCCCGCGGACGAGTATGTCGGCCAGGAGAGTTTCGTGCGGGCGAGCGAGATCCGGACGCTGGCTCATCAGGCCCGGATCGGCCCCGGCGTCTCCGTGCTCGACTTGTGCTGCGGGGTGGCCGGCCCCGGCCGGATGATCACGGCGGAGTCGGGATGCGACTACCTGGGTATCGATCATTCCGCCAGCGCCCTGGCCACCGCCCGGGAACTCGCCGGGAATCTGTCCTGCCGGTTCGAGCAAGCTCACCTCCCGCCGCTGCCCACCGGTCGCTTCGAGGTGGTACTCCTGCTGGAGACAATGCTGGCCTTCGGTGACAAGGAGGCCCTGGTCAGTGAGGTGGCGCGCGTGCTGGAGCCAGGCGGGCGCTTCGGTTTCACGGTCGAGGAAGGCCGGCCACTTACCCCGCAGGAACGGGCACTGATGCCCGGCGCCGATACGGTCTGGCTGATGGAGCTGACGGAACTGACGAGCGTCCTGCGCGGCGCGGGGTTGACGGTGACCTGGCGGCAGGAGTACAGCTCGTCGCATCACGCGATAGCGACGGCGCTGCATCGCTGTTATCAAGCTGATTCGCAGCAGATCGCCGACCAGATCGGAAAGCAGGCCACCGCCGACCTGATCACAGCCCACCGGCTGTGGAGTGACTGGCTCGGCAGCGGTCGGGTGCGCAAGTTCGCGATGCTAGCCGAGAAGCAATGACGAGCATCGATGAAGCCTGGATGCCCTTCGACAGCGCCCGCTACCTGGCCGCGAAGACGACAGTGGACGACCGGGCCATCAACCGGCATGTGCTGGCCGAGCTTCGCCGCCTGATGCCCGCGGGTGCGCCGCGGGTGCTGGAGGTCGGCGCGGGCCTGGGGACAATGGTGGCCCGCCTGACGGACTGGGGCGTGGTCGGCACCGGCGAGTACATTCTGCTGGACGCGGATCGGCAACTGCTGGATCGCTCTCGCCGGTGGCTATGCGATTGGGCAGACGCGCGGGGCCTGCGCAGCAACCTGCTGCCGGATGGGCTGCGGGTGGGTGATCTGCGAGTGCGCCTGGTGCACGCCGAGCTCGGCCGTTACCTGGAAGCTGCTCATGGGGCACCGGCCGATGTGCTGATCGCTAACGCCGTCCTGGATCTGGTGGACGTGCCGGCCGTCCTGCCCGGACTGCTCCGGGTGCTACGCCCTGGCGGCGTCTACTGGTTCACGATCAATTACGACGGCGAGAGCATCTTCGTTCCCGGCCACCCGCACGACGACCGAATCATGCAGGCCTACCACCGAGACATGGATGAGCGCGTTCGCTACGGCCGCCCGGCTGGTGACAGTCGGACAGGCCGCGCGCCTGTTTCACCACCTGCGGGCTGCGGGAGCACCCGCGCTGGCGGCGGGGTCCTCCGACTGGATCGTCAGCGCCGGAACGGACGGGAACTACCCCGGCGATGAGGCGTACTTCCTGCGCGCCATCCTTCAGACGATCCATGGCGCGCTGCGGAATCGCCTGGATTGGGTGGAGCCTAAGGATCTGGACGACTGGCTGGCCGAGCGCCACCGCCAACTAACTGCTGGCGAGCTGGTCTATATCGCCCACCAGCTTGATTTCGTGGGCCGCTCGCCCGCCTAGCGCCATGCGGACGCAGCCGGGCTGACATTGCCTGATGCAACGCGGACCCGCATGTCGGTGCGGCTCGGCGACGTGTTCATGGCGCCGCCCTCAACAGATCATGCCCGTCGCGCCGGGCATTAGTGGCCGCCCTCGCCTGAGTTGCGCCGTGCCGGCGGTGGCGAACGGCGTCCCCCAGTAGCAGGCCAGCGCCCGGGGTAACCGCGATCAGCATGAGCACGGCATACAAGGTGGTGACGGTGATCCCGGTAGCCGCTCCGAGGCCAGCCGCGGCGAAGGCCCAGGCGGCGATCCCCTCCCGTAGCCCCCACCCGGCGATACTCAGGGGGATCACCACTGCGGTCTGGACCACCAGCAGCAGCGCGACCAGTTCGCGCAGGGGTGCGGTGCAGCCGGCCGCCCGGGCCGCGATCACGAAGGTGGCCGTATGCCCGGCGACGACCAGCACCGACGCGAGCGTGAGCTTGGGCCACACATCTCGGGCCAGCAACCCGTGTCGCAGGTCGTCGGCAACGGCGCTGGCGGCCTGCGCCAGCCGCGATCCGCGGCGGCGAGCAGCGCCGCGTACCACCAGCACAGCGCACCCGGCCACCCCTGCCACGCCCGCCAGGACATACGGCAGCGCGGGCCGTACCGGCGAGGACAGGGTCAGCAACACGGCCGCGGTCAGCACGGCCTGAATGACCTGACCGCACAGCCGTTCCCACGCAACCGCCCGCAGCCCCCGCGCGACGTCTCCGGCGTTCCTGCCGTGCGTGACCCCGCGGTGCACGTCGCCGACAACCCCGCCGACGAGCACGGAGTTGAGGAACAGGGAACGATAGTAAGCGCTGACCGCATCTGACAGGCCGATGCCGACGCCGAGCGCCCGGGCGACGACCCGCCATCGCCAGGCCGAACACACCGTGGTCAGTGCAGTCAGCGCAACGGCGCCTGCGACCGCCGGCCAGGTGATCGCCCGCACCCCGTCCCTGAACGGCGCCGCGCCCACCAGCCGCCAGAGAAACCACAGCACGATGACGGCTGCGACCGGGCGCAGCAACGGCAGGCCGAACCGGCGGGCGGCCGGACCGACCCTGACAGTCACCGAGCGCAGGGAGGCCACACCGGATATACGGGCCGGGTGGGAAGATCGTTCAATCGTCGAATACGGCGACAGCGCAGGCCGCCGGCCTGACGCAGTGAACCGGCCTGACCGCGGACCCGTTCTCCCATCAGGAGCGACCGCAGATCGCCACGAAGAGGGAGGGCCGTGCGTACGGTTCAGCTTGGCGACGACGGCACGCTGCGCACGGATCATGGCCGGGACAACGGCGCGCCGCGCATGATTCTGCGTACGTCGATCTTGGGGGCGCTCGCCACAGCCGCCCTGCTCGGCATCCTCTCCGCCACGACCGGTCTGGCCGTCGCAGGCTGGCTCGCCGGGCTGGCTACCGGCGTGTCGGCGGCCGTGCTGATCGCCGCCGCTCGCACCCGCAGTGACCAGCCGTCCGTACACCCGGCAGACTGGGTCACCTTGACCCGGGCGGTACTAGTCGCCGGGGTCGCAGGCCTGGTTGCAGACTCGTTCAGCCGGCCGGTGTCGATCACAGCGCTGCTCACCCTGTCCATTGTGGCCCTAGTCCTGGACGCGGTGGACGGGCAGGTGGCGCGCAGTACCGGCACCGCCACCCCGCTGGGCGCCCGCCTCGACGGCGAGGTCGACGCCTTCCTCATCCTGCTGCTCAGCATCGCCGTGTCCCGGAGTTACGGCAATTGGGTGCTGGCCATCGGCGCCGCCCGCTACGTATTTCTGATCGCCGGCTGGCTGATTCCATGGCTGGCCGCCCCGCTGCCGCCCCGGTACTGGCGCAAGGTCGTGGCCGCGGTTCAGGGCATCGTGCTCACCGTCGCAGCATCTGGAGTGCTGGACCGCCTCCTCGGGATGTTCGCGGTCGCCGCGGCGTTGCTGCTACTGGCCGAGTCGTTCGGACGGGACGTGATCTGGCTGTACCGCAAGGCCGTCGGCCAGCGCGCCCGCCGGGCTGTGCTGCTGATCAGCACCGCATCTTCGGTCGTGCTCGTGTGGGCTGTTCTCGTCGTACCCGACCGTCTCTTCCAGCTCACCCCGGCCGCCTTTGTGCGCATCCCCGTGGAAGGGCTTGGCCTGGTCGCTGTCGCTCTGGTGCTGCCGGACCGACCGCGACGGATCGTGGCGGCGGTCGCGGGAATCACGCTCGGCTTGGTCACTCTCATCAACGTCATCAGCATGGGTTTCTACGAAGAGATCGGGCGGGTGTTCAACCCGGTGTTCGGCTGGGGCGAGGTCTACCCCGCTGTTGGCGCGGTGCGCGACGCCATCGGCGCCAGGTCCACGGACGCCGCACTCGTCGAGCTAGTTCTCGCCGTCATCCTGGTCATTGGCGCAATCACCGCAGCGGTGATTCACATCACTGCCGTGGCCGCCCGGCACCGCCGCGGCACGGTTCGCGGACTGGCAGCCCTCACGGTGGTCTGGGCGCTCTGCGCGGGCCTGTCCCTGCAACTCGTCCCTGGATTCCCGGTCGCCTCGGCCAGCTCCGCCCGCCTGGTCGTCGCGCAGGTGCGCGACACCCAGAGAATGATCCGCGAGCAGCACCGTTTCGAGCTGCTACTCCGCAAGCCTGACCCCCAAGCCGGCATCCCGGCATCGGACCTGCTCACGGGATTGCGCGGCAAGGATGTCGTCGTCGCCTTCGTCGAGAGCTACGGGCAGGCCGCGGTCCAGGGCGGCAGCTTCTCTCCCGGCATAGACGCCGACCTGCGCCGGACCACCGCGTCACTGGCCCTCGCCGGCTGGCCCTCGCGGAGTGCCTGGCTCACCTCCCCTACCTTCGGTGGCGTCAGCTGGCTCGGCCACTCCACCCTGCAGTCCGGGCTGTGGGTCGACACCGACCAGCTGTATGCCAAGCTTGTCGCCAGCCGCCGGTTCACACTCACCGGCGCCTTCAACAAGGCCGGCTGGCGTACGGTCAGCGACTCTCCCGCTGACCAGGGCGACTGGGTGCCGGGCACGTCCTTCTACCACTTCGGCAAGGTCTACAACCGGCACAACGTCGGCTACCAGGGCCCGAAGTTCAGCTACGCCACGATGCCTGACCAGTACACCCTGGCCGAGTTCCAGCGGCGCGAACTCGCCCCGGGCCACAAGCCCGTGATGGCCGAGATTGACCTGGTTTCCTCGCACTGGCCGTGGGCCCCGTTGCCGACGATGGTGCCCTGGGACAAGGTCGGCGACGGCTCGATATTCGACCCCATGCCCGCGCGGAGCGAACCGGTGACCAAGGTCTGGCGCGACGCCGACACATTGCACAAGTTCTTCGGCCGGTCGATCCGGTACTCGCTGGATGCGCTGACGTCATGGGTCACCCAGCTGAAAGACCCGAACCTGGTGCTCATTTTGCTTGGCGACGAGCAGCCCCCCAGCGTCATCAGCGGCAACCGGGCCAACCACGTGGTGCCGGTCTCGATCATCGCCCACGACCCTTCGGTGTTCAGGCAGATCGCCCCCTGGCACTGGCAGGACGGGCTGCTGCCTGGTCCCCAGGCTCCGCTCGAGCGCATGGACGCCTTCCGCAATCAGTTCCTCGGTGCATTCAGCACGACCTCGTCCCAGGCGGCGTCGGCACACAAGCCCGGTTAGTCAGGGAAGGTGGCTGGTGTCGTTCACGCGATGGACGACGGCAAATCCACGGTCGTACCATTGGATCTCGTTAATGCATGCGGAACCGAGATATAGCCGGTAAAGGGTGCTAAGCGGGACGCCGAGAGCCCGGCACAGCAGGATTTTTATTGGGGTCACGTGACTCACCACCAGGACGCTCTGGCCGCCACGATCCCGCAGCAGCCGGTCACACGCCCGGTTCACCCGGTGTGCGGTATCGGCGAAGCTCTCCCCACCCGGCGGCGCCTGTTCGGGGTCGCGCCGCCAGGCAGCCGCAGCCGTGGGCCATCGCTGCTGGATTTCTTCCAGGGTGAAGCCATCCCAGTCACCGAAGTCGGTTTCACGAAGATCATCATCGATGGTTGCGGTCAGGCCCAGTTCGCCGGCCGCAATGGCGGCGGTGGCGACAGCGCGCTGCAATGGCGAGCTGACCACAGCGTGGAGCGGAGCGCCGGTAGCGAGCCGGCAGGCGGCGGCCTGGGCCTGCCGGGTGCCGTTGGCGCTAAGCGGGAGGTCGCGCCGCCCGCTGAACCGGTGTTCGGGTGACAGCTGGGTATCGCCATGCCGCAGCAGGACGGTGGTGGTGGGATCTGGTGTGGGGTTATCCCAGCCCAGGGTCATTTGGCTGCCCCCCACGATGATGACGAAGATGGCGTGCTCCTATGACACCAGACGAACACGCCAGCTGAACGGTTCAGTCGCCCGGGCTAGTCAGCAATGTTGTCAGCACCGTGCCCGGTATCCGCCAAACGCGGTGGGGGTTTCCCACACCCGCACTGCCAGTGCCTCGCCGCCTGCGGCAGTGACGGCGGGCGAGAGGCTGTCATGCACCCAGCGGGCGAACACCTCGACTGTGACCGCCTCGGCCCCGACTGGCCGAATCTCCTCCAGGTTGCGGCCTTCGACCCGGCTGGTCAGCTCGGTGAGCGCCGCTTCCAGCACATCCAGATCACAGACCATGCCCCGCCCGTCGAGTTGCTCGCGGTCCACCACGATCTCAATCCGGTAGTCATGATCATGGAGTTGCCCCTCAGGCCCGGGCATTCCCGGCATGATGTGGAAAGCACGGACGCCACGGCTCAACCCGACTTCACAGGTCACCGGCAGCACTCCTGTCGTAGTCAAGAACGGCATGCATCAACCCGGGTTTCCCCTGGTCCACGGCTCGGAACGCCTCGGCTGCCTGGCCAAATTCGAAGACGTCAGTGCACAGTTGCGCCAACGGCAGTTCCGGCAGCAGCTCAACGGTCTCCCGGCGGCGCCGAGATCGGGTCCAGGTCCCGGACAGCCGGGCCGGCACGGTGGAAACTTGAGTGCTGCGAATCGTCAGACGCCGCCGGTGGAAGGCCCCACCGAGCGGCAGAACCACCGGATTGGTGCCGAACCACGACGCGATCAACAGGGTTCCCTCGTGGGCCAGCATGTTCAGCGCCATCGCCGGCGCATCCGGGTTACCGCTGGCATCAATGACCAGCGGAACCTCCTCTTTCACCAGTTCCGCCGGTGCTGCGGCGGTGAGGCCGAGGCTGCTGGCCATGGCGCGGCGCCACTCCTGCGGCTCGGCAATCAGCGGCCGCCACCCGGAGCGCTGCAACAGCAGGCCAGTCAGCAGCCCGAGCACACCGGCGCCTAGCACGATGACCCGGTCGCGATATCCGGTCCCGGCATCGAGCGTCACCTGCATCGCCGTCTCGACCAAGGGGAAGAGGGTTGCGGATGCGAGATCGATGGCGGGCAGCGGAATGAGTTCACCAGCCTGCGCCGTGAATATGTCCTGGTGCGGATGGAAAGCGAAGACCGTCTGGCCGGACTCCGCTACCTCGCCGACGCATGCGTATCCGTAGGCGAACGGATAGGAGAAAGTACCGCCAAGCACGTCGATCGTGTCGTCCAGCGCCAACTCGGTAGGAACCTCGCCACGGTACACCAGCCGTTCGGTGCCGCTGCTGATGCCAGAACGCAAGGTGCGGACGAGGACCTCACCGGCCCCAGGCCGAGGTGTGGGCAGTTCCCTGATCTCCACACAGCGCGGCGCGGTATGAAAGAGCGCCCGGGCGGGCACGCAGCGCATTTACCCGCCACCTATCTGCATAAAACGATTGATTCGGCCACTGGACGGTACTTGAGGAGACCATCGGGCAGCTTCAGGTTAGCAATTCGGCCCGGCCCCCTCTCGGAGGGCCGGGCCATCTGCTTGTGCTGGCGGCGGCGCAAGGTGGTTCGAGTATGCGGCCAGGTTTGTCCTACTTGCCCGTAGGTTTCGCGACCTAACTGGCAAGTGACTCTAGTTGCATCCTGCGGAGTGCCATCACGTTGGGTCAACCAGCCGTTAGCCCAGGTCATGCCGCAAATGGCTGTGATGCTGGTCACCCGCAACCACCACCTGTCAGCGCGCCTCGTGCTGCTCATCGGTCCGCACGTACTTCAGGTAGGACTCGCCGCGAGGTGACAACCGGTAGCCGACATCGAGGCTGAAGGTCAGCCCGAGTTCTTTCAGCCGCCTGACGTGGAGCTTGAAGTCCTGCCGCTCCCAGCCCACGGCTTCGGCCAGGACCGTGGACACGACGCCGGGTCGGTCAGCGATCAGCGCCAGCACAGCGGTGGTCCACGGCCCGCGGCTGCTTGATCGGTCCATCCTGGCCAGCCGGGCCTTGACTGCGGCGACGTCCGCCTCGGTCAGACTGGCGGAACGGGCCAGCTCGTCCCTGGGGTCCGGGGCGTCGATTCGTCGCAGCCGGATCCGGTACACCGGCAGAGCCGGGTCACCGCGCAAGTCGGCTTGCAAGTCGCCGATGCTGGCGTATCCGGCCTGGCGTGCCTGGGCGATGTCCACCGATGACGGCTCGACCACCTCCACCGACTCGACTTCGACCATGTCGATCCCGGTGCGATAGCGGTGGCCAGGCACGACCTGGCTGCGCTTCCAGCGCCGGAAAGCCAGAACGATCGCGCCGGAGTGGATCCCGTCCCGCAGCCGCTGCTCGAACCGCATGTCCCAACAGTACGGACAGCACAGGGGCTTGCGGGATCGGTCAGACTGACTAACCATTCAGTTGAAGCGCCGAGCCCGGCCGGGTGCACCCGAAAACGCCGGGCCTGTCATCGAGCAAGGCGATCAAGGAGGCGGCAATGAGCGCGGAGGCCAGAACTCTCCCAGATGCGTCATCGACAACCCTCTACTTCGGTCCCTGGTACCGCAAGTCGCCGTTCTTCGAGGCGACGCTCCGATCGGGCTGCCAGGCGTACGACATCTACAACCACATGTACCTGCCCGCCTACTACGACGAGCTGGCCTTGGAGTACTGGGCGCTGGTCAACGACGTCACGCTGTGGGACGTGGCAGTCGAGCGCGTCGTGGAGATCAGCGGCCCGGATGGCTTCGAGCTGGCGAACGCCATGACCTGCCGCGATCTCACCAAGTGCGCGATCGGCCAGGGCAAATACGCGCTGATCATCGCCCCGGACGGCGGCATCATCAACGACCCGGTGCTGCTGCGCCGCGGCGAGAACACGTTCTGGCTCTGCCTCGCCGACGGAGACGCTCACCTCTACGCCATGGGCCTGGCCGAGGGCCTCCGGCTCAACGCGACGGTCTCGCTCCCAGAGGTCTATCCGGTCCAGGTTCAGGGGCCGAAAGCCAAAGACCTCATGCGCGACCTGGTCGGCGACGCGATCCTCGGCCTGCGGTACTACTGGTGCGCCGATTCGACCATCGCGGGCATCCCCGTCGTCATCAGCCGCACTGGCTGGACCGGCGAGATCGGCTACGAGGTCTTCCTGACCGACCCCAGCCGCGGCGACGACCTCTGGGAAGCGATCATGCAAGCCGGCGCCCCCTACGGCATCAGGCCGATCGCGCCGTGCGAGGCACGGCGCATCGAGGCCGGGATCTTCAACTGCAATTCTGACTTCACTTTGCATAACAACCCCTTCGAGATCATGGGGTTGGAGAGGCTGGTCGAACAGCAGGAGGCAGGCTACGTCGGCAAGGCCGCACTCGAGCGGATCCGCACCGAAGGCGTGACCCGCAAGCTCGTCGGCATCGAGGCACCAGGCGATCCTGCCTTCTTCGAGCTTTCCGAGCCGCGACCGGCGCTGGCCGGCGGCCAGCCCATCGGGCATGTCACAGACTTGGTCTGGTCACCCCGCCTCGAGCGCAACATCGGCTACGTGTGGGTCCCGATCGGGCTCGCGGGTCCCGGCAATGACCTCGAGATCGAATGGAAAGACGGAAGCCGGTCAGCCGCCAAGACCGCGTCGATTCCGTTCCTCGACCCGCGGAAGGCCACTCCCGCGGGCTAGAAAGGGAAATCGCCACACGGCCGGTCAGACGCCGTCAGGAGACTTGAGCGGCGGCGGCGGTCGTCGCGGAGTCAGTCCTCGTGATCGTGGCCGTGGTCATGCGGATGATCCTCGGCGGCAGTCCCGCCCTCACGGGGCGGAGCGGATGGCAGTCAACAGCCCGGCTGGCCGTGGTTCCCGCAGCAGGCCTGGCGGCCGCGCAGCTTGATGAGCGTGTTCGAGGCGGCCATCCGCAGCTTTTTGGCGAACGGAGCGTCGTAGTTCGCCCAGTTCGAGAACATGGTCGCAGGGTTCGGACTCGACCGAGATTCCTCGCCAGCATCACACATGACGCCAACCTACGGCGCTCGCCCGCACCGGTCCAGCGGTAGTTTTCGGCACGTCGGCACCCGAAAGGGCCTGCCACTGGCCAATTCGTGATCTTTGGGGCATGCTTACCCGGTGATGAAACGCACCACGCTCCTGGCCGCGATGCTCGCGACGCTGGCAGGCCTGACCGTACCCCTCGGCACGTCGGCGCAGGCGGCGCCGCGCCCGGCCGGGCATTTTCCCGTCCGAATGGTGCGTCAACCACGCGCCGCCGTGTGTGGTGTCCGCCTCGCGCAACGGGGGCGATATCCCGCCGAATGATCCGACCTATGCGGTGTCCGCCTCGGGGTCTACGCAGGGCAACGGCGAGTTCCTCACTCAGTGGTCAATCAGCGACCCATCGCAACCCGGCAGCTTTGCAACGCTCGCGCCCGGGGACGTGGGGGTTGCGTTCAGCATCACCGTCAACGTCGGCGCGCACCCGCCGCGTGTCGTCGATGAGTACGCGGGCGGTGCGAGCGTCACCAAGACCTTCGACAACGTAGCTGGCACATGGAACGTCACTATCTCCGGCACCGCCGTCACGCAGGGCGTCAACGCCGACTGCAACGCGGTCACCTGGACCTGCCCGTTCAACGAGACCAACACGATCGTCGCGTTCCAGGGCGAGATCGGCGATTGGCAGCAGTGGTCCGATCCGGCCCAGCGGGGCGACTTCAATGGTCTCAACCAGTGGACGAACGTCGAACTGACCGAGATACCCCCGCAGATCACCGGAGACCCGCTCACCATCACCGAGACGCTTGGCAACTCCCACGAACTGAACGGCGTGGTGTTCGACGGCTCCTGGCACGCCGTGCTGCCCAACGCACTTCTCGTGGACATGGGCATCAACGACCCCGCCACGCTCACCCCGGCCGGAATCTCGGCCAGTGTGGGGACCGGGTCCGTGACCGTGACGCCAGGGCCGACCTCGACCGAGATCGCGATCACCGGCATCACTTTCTCTGCGAGGACGGTGCACATCAAGCGCGGCAGCATCACCCCGAGCGCCCCGACCGGCCTGAGCACGCGGCGGGCGTCGGCGACGGTGGGCTACCTCTCCTTCCGCGCGGCGCGACCCCGGGGTTCCTTTGTGCGTTCCTACCAGGGCCGCTGTCGGGCTGCGCACCGAACCACCCGTTACGGCACAAACTCCCGCTCACCGGTGAAGGTGACCTCGCTCATCCGCGGCGTCAGCTACTTTTGCCAGGTCCGGGCGAAGGCCGCGGTCGGCTACGGGCCATGGTCGGTCGGCCGCAAGCTGGCCGGCTGACCACTGCCCGCGGGCCATCCGATCGCGTCGAAGACTGCTAGCGGGTCGAGGTAGTCCCGCCAGTGAACGATCTTGCGGTCGACGATTGACAGCACCGAGATGTAGCGGTTGCCGTAGGCGGCTCCAGTCGGGACGGCACGGCCCTGCGAGGCGTATTCAAGAACGACGACGCCCGTGGCCTGGTCGTGGTGGATGGCCAGGTCATAGCAACGATCGAGGAAGAATGTGGCGCCATACGGGCGATACAGCTCCGCCACGGCCTGGCGCCCGTCGACGCGCCGCGGGTAGCCAGGAACCGTGATGACGTACTCGAAGATGACGTCGTCGGCCAGCAGGTCGAAAAAGTGCTCACCGTCCGCCAGCCCGGCGACGCCTTCCTCGATTATCCGGAAGAACGGATCCAGGGCCCGAAAGTCCTCGAGGTTGCTGACCGCCGTCATCAGAACCCGACCTCCCGGCTTGCCATCACATTCGGTAACTCCCGTGCCGGAACTCGTCGGCGAGCGCAGGACGGGACGGATGCCACCCTAGTTCGGATCGCGCCTTGGCCGCGTCGGTGCCCTGGTCGAGCAGCAGGACCTCGGCGAAATAGTCGCCCAGGCGAGCCCGTGCCTCATCGTCGGAGCCGGTTACCGCTCCTGGCGCGCCGGCCGCGACCGCGGCCGCCTCCGTGAGCTGGGCAACGGTCGGGTTCGATCCGTCACCGATGATGTAGCGGCCACGGGCCGACTCGCTTTCCAGGGCGCGTCGGAAGAAGTCGGCCAGGTCCGCGGCATGCACGGTGGACCAGTGCTGCTGTCCGGTGCCGAGCATGATCAGGTTGCCGGCGTCGTCACGGGGAGAGCCGAGCAGGAGCCCTGGCATCCCTCCGCCGCCGTCCCCGTAAGCGACGCTGGAGACGATAACGACTCCGCGCATGCCTGCCTCGTCGAGCACCCGCCGTTCGATCGGCTCCTTCCATGCCACCATCGCAGGTGCCCTGATCGGTGACTCCTCGGTGATGTCTGGATTGTCTCCGTAGATCCAGTCGCCGCTGATCTGGAGATAGGGCTTGCCGGTGCCCGCGAAGGCGTCGGTCGCCGCGTCGACCACCGCGGAGTCGAGGTTCGCGCTGGAGGAGTCACCGGGACTGGCCGTGTGAATGGCGCCGTCTGCGCTCCTGAACTTGCTCGTGACCGCTGGCCGGTCGTAGAGGTCGACGACCGCCGGCGTAGCCCCCATTGCTGCGACACTGTCGGCCTGGGCGTCGTCGCGGACGAGGGCGGTCACTTCGTGGCCGTGCTCTAGCAGTTCGGTGAGTATGTGCGATCCGATGAAACCGGTAGAACCAGTAAGTGTCACGTTCATAGTCGGACGTCCTCCTGTCCTCCACGTTGATCAAATCGCGGATGTCCATGGTCGATGCCATGGCCTGTCCCCGTCTTCATGCCTGTTACCCATAGGCTCACCAGCAAACGGCACCTGACGTGAGCCGTTCTGGAGGTGACCACATGCGCGTCCGGAGCATGCCAGGGATGTTCTCAGCTCTCTTGCTCCTGGCGGCCGGCTGCGGGCACGTCCCGTCCGGCAAGGCGGACCGCAACTACCACTCCGCCAGCGTTGTCCAAACTTCGGCGCAGGACTCGGTCACGCTGCCCGACGGCTACAACCCGATCACCACCCTGGCCGGTGACCCCAGTGGCAGCGGCGTCTGGTTCTGGGCCGACACCAAGACCACCCTGTCCATCTTCGACGTCGACGGCCAGGGGAAACTGACCTCATGGCCGATGCTCACCGGCGCGGACAACGCCTATCAGGCTGAGTCCGGCCTGGCGGTCACCTCGGCCGGAACAGTCTGGCTCGGGATCAACGCAACCCTGACCAGGCTTGACCCCAGCACCGGAGCGGTCCAGACCTGGCGGATCCCGGCGCCTGGCGACAACCCTGCCGCCGAATCCTTCAGGCCCGCCGATACGCAGGGCCTGTACCTCGTGCAGGCGATCGCTGCCAGTCCCGACGGCAGCCAGATCGCGATCGGCATGGACCTCTCCAGCAGCGTCGAGCTGTTCAACCCCGCGGCCGGCACGTTCACCCAGATCGCCATGCCCGCCACGAGCGACACGCCAGTGTCGCTGGCCTACGCCCCGGACGGCACCCTGGGCGCCGGCCTCGCCAACTACCAGACCCACCGGTGGGATACCGCGCTCGTTGTCAGGCCAGGGACCACCAGGGCGCCCGCGGCGATCCCCGTCCCCGACTCCCGGTCGATCACCAGCTACGGCACCGGCGGCTTCATCGTCGGCGCCGCCAACCCCTCGCTCCTGACCACCACCGGCACGGTCTCGCCGGTCGCCGTCCCGGCTGCCGCGGCCGGGGCCTACACGCCGGACAGCGGACACGCGATCATCGCCTTGCCGAACGGCCAGCTCGGCATCATAGGCAAAGGCGGCGTGTTCGAGTACCCCGGCAACGCCACCACGGTCGCCTCCGCCACCGCAGGATCAGTCACGCTGCAGCTTCCAGGCGTGCAGTGCCCGGTGCCAATATCCACCAACGGCTCGCCGCCGACAACGCCCGCCGGCCCGTGCTACCCCGAGCCGAGCGTGATGGCGGTCGACGGCGCCGGCGGCATCTGGGTAGTGCCAAACACCACCAACGAGAACGTCGAGCAAATTGTCGCCTGAGCCACAGTCAAGAACCCGGCGGCCGGGAGGACCTAGGTGACGAACCCCTGGAGGGCGTAGCGGCTGCCGGTCTCCTGGTAGTACCCGCCGGCCACGCAGTTGCCCGCCGAGGCGCAGGACACCGAGTTGACGCCGAGGGACGAGCCCTTGTTCAGGGCACCCAGGCCGGGCACGGGGGTTTGTTTGGCCCAGACGCCGTTGTTCTCCCTGACCACCCACGCCCCGCTGCCGAAGCCGTCGTAGCTGCCGCCGGCCGCGCAGTTGCCCGCCGAGGAGCACGACACGGAGCTGAGGAAGGCGTCGCGGGCCACCCGGCCCAGCCCGGGCACGTCGATCGCGGTGCCCCAGACGCCGTTCTTCTCGTTGACCAGGAACGCCGCGTCGTAACCCCCGTAGTCGTATTGCCCGCCGGCCGCGCAGTTGCCTGCTGAGGCGCACGACACCGAGGTAACGTCCGCGCCCCCGCAGCAGCTCCGGGTGCCGACGACTGCCTTGGCGGCAGCCCAGGTCCCGTTCACCTCGCTGATCACGAACGCCTGCGCGTGGCCCGAGGCATCGCTGAACTGGCCGCCGGCCGCGCAGTTGCCCGGCGAACCGCACGACACTGTGTCAACGCGCGCGTCCCCGCCCGGGCCGCTGAGGTTTCCGGCGGCGTTCTGGGCGGTGCCCCAGCTGCCGTTCTTTTCAGCGACCACGAAGGCCTGTGCGCCGGCGGCGTCGGTGGTATAGCTCCCGCCGGCTGCGCAGTTCCCCGGCGAGGCGCACGACACCGAGCTGACATCGGCATTCCCGCCCGCGTTCAGTGTCCCCAGGCCGGGCACCTCGACCGCCTGGCCCCAGACGCCGCTCTGTTCGACGGCCACGAACCCTTGCTGATGGCCGCCGCTGTCGGTGTAGAACCCGACGGCCGCGCAGTACCCCCGCGAGGCGCACGACACCGACTTGACATCGGCGTTCCCGCCCTTGTTCAGGGCCACGAGGCCGGGCACCTCTACCGCCTGGTGCCACCGGCCGTTCCGCTCGCTGACCACGAATCCCCGCCCGGTGGTGAGGTCATAAGGATTCCTGGCGTGGTTCCCGTAGTATCCGCCGGCCGCGCAGTAGCCCGGCGAGGCGCAAGACACCTCAGAGACCTGTGACCCGCCTTTGTTCAACACCTTCAGGCCCGGCACCTCGATCGCCCGGCGCCAGCGGCCGTTGCTCTCGCTGACCACGAACCCATGCCTACCGTGGCTCTGGTAGAAGCCGCCGGCCGCGCAGCTGCCCGGCGCGGCACATGACACCGACAAGACCTCGGCGTTCCGGGCAATGTTCAGGGCACCCAGGCCAGGCACCGTGATCGCCCGGCCCCACGAGCCCGCCGCCCCGACGGCCGCAGCCTGCGCGCACCCGGTACCTAGCAGCACGGCCGCACCCGCTACAACCGCCAGAACCCGGTGTCGCCTCATCATGTCCCTCACGGTATCGCCGGTGCTTCATGTCAATGACCGGTGCCGGCACTCGCCAGTCAGCTCTATGCAATGGACGCGCCGCGTGCGCATTCGGTGCACCTGCCGGCTGCGCGGGCCGCGTGCTCAGCCGAACCGGTGCCCGGCCTGTCCCCGCTCGTACGTTCATGCCGATGCATGATTCTGGCTACGGCCTGGGCCGTATGGTGCCGCCGTGGAGGTCCAACCTCGGAAGGGACGCCCGATGAACCTCAAGATCATGAGAATCGTGCTGCGCATGCCGTACTCGACGATCCCGGCGGCGCCGCCCGAGCAAATCGACGGCGTTCAAATGACCGTGGATCGGGTGCCCCAGATCCCCCGCCGCCGGCCGGCAGCCGGCTGCGCCGGGGACTCACCTACCGCGACGGGCTGCGTCTCGACCTGCACCTGCCGGTCACAAAAGGCCCGCATCCGCTGGTGGTGTACGTGCCCGGTGGCGGATTCGTGGTCGCGCCCCGGCGGATGGCCCGCCGCCAGCGCGCCTACATCGCCGCGGCCGGGTACGCCGTCGCCAGCGTCGGATACCGCACCACTCGCCAGCAGGCCACTTACACCGACGGCGTCGCTGACATCCAGAGCGCCATCACCTACCTGAGCGACCACGCCGGTGAATTCGCCATCGATGCCAGCCGGATCGGCATCTGGGGCGAGTCTGCCGGAGGCTATCTCGCCAGCCTCGTCGGGCTCACCGACCGCCGCATAAGGGCGGTGGTCGACCAGTTCGGCGCCTCGGACCTGTCCCACGCCGCCGACGGCTTCGACCCGCGCATGCACGAGACGGTCACCGACCCCCGCCACCCGATCCAGCGCTACGAGGCAGTCCGCGCCAATCCCGCCGACCTCGTGCACCGGGCCGCTCCGCCGTTCCTGCTGCTGCACGGAGACGATGACCGAATCATCACCCCTGCTCAAACCGGACTGCTGCACCGTGCGCTGATCGGCGCTGGCGCCGACAGCACTCGCTACGTGCTGGCCGGGGCCGGACACGGCCAGCTGTCGCTCACCCGCCGCCAAGCAGAGCAATGGACCTCCGTCCAAGTCCTGACCATCATCAAGATCTTCCTTGACCAGCAGCTGCGGAGCTGACCACGTGCGGATGCCGGGCCGGGCCCGCCTAACGCCGCACGCCGACGGCGTCATCGTCGCCCTGCGCCAGGGAATAGTGGTCACAAAGGCCGCCGGACTCTGCACCTCATCTATATCCGGCGGCTGTCCGGACTCTGCCGCGAGTTCCCTGCCTGCGCCCTTCATCCATCCCCCTAGCGGGCCCTGCGATGCTCATCCGACCGGCCTTAAGCGGCGGCGCCGGTTTGCCATGTCAGTGCCGCGTCCGCGGTGAGGTATGGTCGCCTTCGCGCCTTATCGCGTCGAAGGGGAAGGCCGAGGTCAACCTCGTTGTAGACGGATCCGAATAGGGCACCGGGGGTTCCCCACGATAACAACGGCACGTAACCCCGTAAGTCCGCCGCTGCCCTGGAGGTGACCAGGTGGAGTCCGGAGCACACCTGGCTTGTTCTCAGCTCTCTTGCTCGTGGCGGCGACCGGCGGCGGGCACGTCTCGGCGAGGCGAGCGACAAGGGAGCGGTCGCTCAGTCCTTGGCCGGCAACAATATGAACTCCGGTACATGGCGCGGTCGCACGACTGTGAAGTGACGGTGGTCTAGCGTCGCGACGGTGGTCAGGTTGAGACGCTCGGCTATGGCGATGACCGCAGCATCGACGATACCTAGCGGAAGATCGAGATAGGTGTCGACTAGCTCTGCCATTCGAGGGATGTCTTCATCTTCGAGTTCAGCGATACGGAATCCGTCACCACCGAACGACTGCAGGAATATCACTTCCGCTTGCGGCCCGACCCTCGATTGAAGGAGGTAGCCTACTTCGCCCAGCACCGGCGACGGCACCAAGAGCGGGCCCTCTGCTGTTCGCAGCAGACCAAGGCTCGCCTGGTGAGCGCGGTCTTTGACGTTACCGGCAGCGAGCAGTACGCCCGTGTCGCAGAGCAGCATTTTCAGCGGCCGAGTTCGGTCCGCAGGATGTCCTCGGACCGCTCAGCAAGATCGGGCTGAGCCTCAAAGGACGCGAAGAAAGGCAGGTTCCGGCCTGAGCCGCCGTAATCTTCCACGCGGCCCCGGATCAGCTGCAGAGCGGGCCGGAGTTCAGTCTCCGGAAGCTGATCCACCAGATGATGGAGTTCCTCGCGCATCGCGCTCATAGCTCAAGTGTACGGTGGCCCTCGGTCAATGATCCGATGGCTGCGATTGCCGATGGCCGGGCACTTGGTCGTGTTCAGCTGGACCGGGGAACTGGCCGCGCCGCAGTCAGCGTGACTTCATGCTCGAAGGCAACGTGCGGGGTTCGCGCGGATGTCACGATTGAACAGGGGCGACTTCGCGCTGAGCACTCGCGCCTGCTGAACTTCCTGCGGCTGAGCCGCGGGTAACCGCGCCACCGGCAGCGGCCGACTGGCGGTGCGCTCCGAGGCCAGGGGCGCGCTGCGGCGTACCTGGCGGCGCGAATTGCGCCCGGCTGCACCGCTCAGATCGGGGCTGCTATGGGGCGGATGGTATGCATCCGGTTCCGCCTCCGTTCTACTGGCATCGGGCGTCGTTGGGGTCGTTCTTGCCGGACTTGCTGGAGGACAGCAGCCCGACCCGGGAGCCGAGCTTAGGCTGGATGTCCAGGGCCCACTCCCCGGCGGCCAGCACCTGCTGGGCCAGCAGGTGCCCTCCACCGGCCGGCGCTTTCGACCGCCCAGGTGCGTTCCGGCCACGGCGCCGCCTATTCCAGCAGCTGGCCGGCATGCGCCGCGGCAGGACCCGGCAGCTGGCAACTCGTCCGAAGGCCAGGCCGCAAGCCGCGGCCGGCCGAGCCATAGGGAGCCAGCCGCCAGACCCCTGAACGTTACGGGCGAACCCGCAGCGCCTGCACGTACACAATCAGAGCCGTCGAGGGCTCTACCCGCACGACTGCTGGTCACTGACCGCGACCTGCCAGGAGACGTCCCCCCACCTTTCATCCACCTCGCAGCGGGCCCGCCACGCTCATCCGGGCGGGCTCAAAGCGGCTCGGCCGATCGCCGTTTCAGCGCCGTTCGGCGCACCGTTCGCGGTGAGGTATGGTCGCCTTTGCGCCCGACTGTCCGTCGGGAGGCAATTCGCAAAACGGGGAAGACGGGGGAGGACTAGCGGTGAAGGTCAAGGTGAGAGCAGGTCGGAATGCGACGATGCTGCTCGGAATGGTGCTGGCGGCTGCCGGCATTTCAGCTGGCAGCGCGTCCGCCATGGCCCTGGGGTCTGGATGCGGGACCGGGGGCGCGGGGCCGGTGTCGGCATGTGGAAGCGCAGGCGCGGGCCACCTGAACGCAAGGGCCGAGGCGCTGGCGCTGCTCGGGCACCGCGGGAGCCAGTCTGCGGTCAAGGACACAGGAGCAGCAGGGGTCCATGGCGTGCGGGCCGGGGTTCCCGGGGTCGCCACTCCCGGCACCCAGAGCGCGCTCCACGGCGTCTTTTGCATCTCGGCGAGCAACTGCCTGGCCGTGGGCAGCTTCGATTCCACCTCCAGCGGAGCCACGCTTAACCAGGTGCTGCATTGGAACGGCCACAAGTGGTCGACGGTCAGTGTTCCCAGCCGGGGCGGGACTGCTCACGGGAACTTCAGCGAACTCGACGCCGTGCGCTGCCGCACGGCCAGCGACTGCTGGGCCGTGGGGGACTACATCAAGGGCGGGGCAACGCTCAACCAGGCCCTGCACTGGAACGGCAGCCGGTGGGCAGCTGTGCGGACCCCCAACCCGGGCGGGATCCTCACCGGCGACAACAACCAGCTGTTCGACATCGTGTGCACAAGCGCCCGCGCCTGCTGGGCTGCCGGCGCATACGGCAGCGATGCCGGCCACGGAATCTCCCTGAACCAGGCACTGCGGTGGAACGGCACCCGGTGGTCACTGGTCTCGACGCCTCAGCCGACGGGAACAGCCGATGGGGCCTTCCAGGGTCTAGGTAGCGTCCGCTGCTCCTCGGTGTCGAACTGCCTGGCCACCGGCACGTTCGGCTCCGAAGGCAGCACGCTCCTGTTGGAGAACGAGGCGTTTCGCTGGAACGGCAAGAAATGGTCCAGGCTCACCATCGCGAGCCCCGGCGGCACAGGCAACGGCGACTTCAGCATCTTGTCGAGCCTGGCCTGCGCATCGGCGACCAACTGCTGGGCGGCCGGGTCGTATGGCACTTTCAGTCCTGTGCGGACATCACTGAATCAGATCATGCACTGGAACGGCCATACCTGGTCGCAGGAGACCACTCCCAACCCCGATGGCTCCGGCCAAGGGGCCGCCAACGAGCTAAACGGTGCCAGCTGCATCTCGGCAAGCAGTTGCTGGGCGGTGGGTGACTTCGGGAGCATCCAAAACGGTGTCGGTAAAATCCTCAACGAGGCGCTGCGCTGGAACGGGAAGGCGTGGTCGGTGACCTCCCCGCCGAATCCCGCCGGCACCGCGGACGGGAACATCAACATCCTGAATGGGGTTCGTTGCACGGTCGCGACCAATTGCTGGGCTGTGGGCATGGCTGGCACCAGCAGCGGCGCCAACCAGGCCTTGCACTGGCACGGGAGCATGTGGTCCGTCGGGTAACCCATCAGTTCGTCCACGGGAGTGCAGTCGCACAGGTCAGGCCACCGTCCTGACCTGTGCGACGCAGTGCGCGCCTCCGTCCACCTTCGGTTGAGGTACTTCCGCGCTGTAGGCCGCTACTTGCTCGGGGCGACGTGAAGGCGTTCCGCGGGCTGCCCGGTGACCTCGGCGATGAGCTCGAAGCCCTTGTCCAGGTGCAGCACTGTCAGCCCGGCCAGCTCCGCGGTCGCGGCGATGATCAGGTCCGGAACCGACGGAGCACGGTCCAGGCCCCGGTCAGCCAGCGCCGCCTGAACCTCGACAGCCCGGTCCTCGATCGCCGGGGTCAGGGACTCCACCGGCATCGCCGACAGCGGCGGCAGCCGCAGTCCCGCTCGCAGATCCGGTCCGGACCGGGCCGAAAAGCCGACTTCCAGCCTGGTCAGCGTCGTAATCCGGACCATGCCCCGCCCGATGGGGGACGCCCATTCCTCAGCGTCCGGGCTGGCGCCCAGCCTCGCTAGCGCGGACTTGTCGACCAGCCAGGCAGTTACCGCCGTGCCCGGTCCATGATCTCCGGATCCGTCAGATCGCCGAACACCTCGCCGAACCGGGCCAGGCTGGCCGCCGTCACCGCCGCCTCGGGCACCACGGCGTCCTGCACAGCCGGCGCCGCACGTACTCGCTGCGCGACAGTCCCAACCGCCTGGCGCGCGCGTCCACGGCGGCCAGCACATCATCAGGCACATCCCTGATCAGCATGTCAGTCACGACCACCTCCAGGTGATATCTCATGATGGCGCCTGCCCAGGGATGGCTCCGTTGAACAACCCGCAGCCTGTCAAGGTCGGGCGAAACTGTCCCTGCCGATCGCCCGTAGCGCTTGTTTCATGGTGTCGTAGTGCTCAGCCCCGATCTCCTTGCGCCATGCTCGCTCGACGTCCTCAAGCGCCCGCTGCGCAGTGGCTGCCGCCTGGTCACCCTGCGCGGTCCGGGTCACCAGCCTGACGCGGCCATCGGCCTGATCTCGCCGACTCGAAACGAACCCGGACTCCTCGAGCCCGTCCACGAACTCGCCGAGCGCCTGTTTGGTCATGCCTGCCAGCAGCGCTAGGTCGGTGATCCTGATTCCCTGCGGTGGGATCATCTGCAGGATGCGCCGATGACTGCCGCGCAGGCCGGGAAAGTCGCGCAAGCCGCGCGTGCTCAGCTCACCATGCAGCCGCCTGCTGACCGCCTCCAGCCAGCGCGCGATATGGTCCGGCAGCCCGTCATCGTGCGGCGGCTTGCTAATTGTCATAAGGCTACCTTACTATAATCAGTCTAGGCAGGTTACCTTACCAGTTGCCGGGGAGTCCGATGTCACACGCGAGCGGCCAGCCGCAGGATATGTTCCGGCTCGCCCAGGTCACACACGCCGAGCTTGTCGCGATCGCCACCGCAGCCGCGGGATCGCCAGTCGCGCGGCCCGTCGCCCACCCGAGACCGATCGCCTACGACTGGGGCTCGCCGGCGACTGCTGGCCTATGGCGTGTCGAAGTCACCAGCGACGAGGAGGCCGTATGCGCGTTGTTCGTGAAGTTGGTTCGGCACACGCGGCTGTCGCCAATGCTGAGTCACCTGCCCGACGAGGGGAGCCGGGCTGAGTTCGTCAGCTACTTTCCCTGGCGCTTCGAGCTGGACATTCATCAGGCCGGCATCGAGTCCGTGCTGCCCGACGGGATGCGCATGCCGGTCCTGCATCACGTGACCAAGCCCGACGACGATCATATGGGCCTGTGGTGGGAGTTCATCGGCGAACGTCCCGGCAGCTGGGAACTGGCGGACTACCGCCTCGCCGCCAGGCTGCTCGGCCAGCTCGCCGCCAGGCGCCGCGCGGGCGCGGAGGTCAACAAGGCACTGCCGGAGGTGACGCGCAACCGAGCGTCGGCGCTGCGGTACTACACCAGCCGTCGGGTCTTTTCGGCCGTGCTGCCCGCGCTGCGCGCCGGCGAGATCTGGCACCACCCCGCGTTGCAGGCGGCACTCGGTCAGGCTGCCGACCCGGCGCTGCCAGCCGACATGCTGGCACTTGGCGAACGGCTGCCGCAACTGCTCGACATGCTCGACGAACTGCCGCAGACCCACGCCCACGGCGACGCGAGCCCGCAGAACCTGCTGCTCCCCGAGGACGAGCCCCGCACAATCGCGGTTATCGACTGGGGCTTCGGCACGCTGCTGCCGGTCGGGTTCGACCTCGGCCAGCTGCTGGTGGGCCTGGCCCATGCTCAAGACACCGACCTGTCGCAGCTCCCGGCTATCGATGCGGCGATCTTCCCCGCCTATCTCGACGGACTGGCCAGCGAAGATTACAAGGTCGACCCGGCACACGTCCGTGCCGGGTATATCGGGTCACTGGCCGCACGATCCGCCTTGTGCGCGATCCCCGCGGAGCAGCTCAGCAGCTCAGAGCCGACCGATGACACGGTGGCGCTGATCGCACGGCGCATCCGGCTGACCCGGCTGATGCTGGATCTGGCCCGGGAAATCTAGATCACGCGGAGCGCGTTGTTAGGAGTCGAAGGTCAGTTACCTGACAAGCTTCGCGCTTGGCTCGGTACCTGAGAGGCGAACGCTTGTTTCAGGTCATGTCGGGGCTTAGTAAGACAGTGCCGGCCGCCGTCTCGCCAGCGGCGACCGCGGCGCGCATGCGCGTGCCCACTTAGGTGACGAACCCCCGGAAGCGGAAGCGAGAGCGGTCCGTATAGGACCCGCCGGCCGCGCAGCTGCCCGGCGAGGCGCAGGACACCGAGTTGACGCCGGCGTTCCCGCCCTTGCTCAGGGAACCCAGGCCGGGCACCTCGACCGCCCGGCCCCATACGCCGCTCTTGTCCCTGACAACGATCCCCTGCCAGTGATGAAGCTGGTCCGGTAGGCTCCGCCGGCCCCGCAGTTTGCCCGCCGCCGGGCATTTGGCACAGGCCGGTACGGATTTCGTGAGGCAGAAAGATGAGGCGACGTCGAGTTCTGGAACTCGGATGCTTGGGGCCTCTTGCTGTCAGCTGC
This sequence comes from uncultured Actinomycetota bacterium, assembly GCA_963720595.1. Lineage (GTDB taxonomy): Bacteria > Actinomycetota > Actinomycetes > Streptosporangiales > Streptosporangiaceae > Chersky-822. The sequence continues at coordinate 1,360,120 of CAVRFY010000005.1, forward strand.
CAGGGCTAAGCTGAGCCCAATTGGACCCGCCGGGAGGTGACGATGACCGCGACAAACCCGGGCGAACCGGCACGGCTGCCACACCCCGCGTGCACCCCGGCCGCGATCAGGACCGTCCTGGCCGCCAACGCCGACGACGACACGCTCGGCCGCTACGACGCCGACCTCGATGCCGCCTTCGAGCTGGCCCGCACCGGCGGTGACCTGACTCCGCTCCTGGACACCGTCCGCCGCTGGTGGTTCGAAGCCGACACCTGGCGCGACCCCGCTGCCCGCCGTGAGTACCAGGCCCGCGTGAGCCACTACCTCACTGCCGGCCCGCCGCCGCAGAGCAAACGGGTGACCAGCGCGCAGGTCCGCGAACGATACGGCGTCTGACACGTGTACCGGTGGGAACTGGACGAACCCGCTGAAGGCGAGTTCGCCGGCGTAGATCCGCCGCAGCGATCTCCCAGGCCACCCCCCCGCCGGACCGGTCAGTCCGATGTCGCCATGAGGTTGTCTGACCGGCCCGCGGTCAGCCGCTCCCACTGCGCGCTCGGCCGACTGCCGGTGCGGAACTGGGCGCCGTTGTTCGCAAAGTACTGAGGCCAGCCCGCCGGCGAGTCCTCGTGCGGTTCCTGCCGTCCGTAGATCGTCAGGTCGAGCAGTCCGTAGGCCGGCGCCATGACCTCGGTTCCGCGGCCGGTCGTCCAGTAGGTCTCAAAGACCCGGTCACCGTCGCGCAGGTAACTGACCAGCATCCCGAACCACCGTCCGGCTAGCAGTACGTCGGCTGATTCCTGCGCCGAGTACCACGGCATCTTGTAGCCCATGAAGCGCCGGTATGCAGCGGCCTCCTCGTAGGGCCCCTCGGTGAAGGTCGCGTACGTGACGTCCCGCGCGTGCAGGTAGGACAGCTCGCTGACCTGTCCGTTGAAGAATGTGCAGCCCTCGCACTGGCCGGGGGCGGGCTTGCCGTTGTGCCACATGTGGTAGTAGACGACCAGCTGGCGGCGGCCCTCGAAGACGTCGATCAGCGGAACTTTCCCGTTCCCGCCGGTCACCGGGGTCGACGCTTCCACTTCCACCATTGGCAGCCGCCGCCTGGCTGCGGCGATCGAGTCGCCCTCGCGGGTGTGTGCCTTCTCCCTGACCGCAAGCTGGTCGATCTGCGCTTGCCAGGTCGCCCGGTCCGTCATGTCCGGCAGCGGTACCTCCGCCGTGGCCAGCGGTGCCTTCATGTTCTCCGGCTGCTCGTTCATCACTGCCTCCCTGGCGCATGCGCCGTTGCCGTACTCGCGAGGTTAGCGAGAGCTCTGCTCTGACGACGAACAGGAAGCGCGGCGATGGACAGCCGGCCAGAACGTGCGCGTTTCCATCAGGATCGATGTTCCAGATGCTTGGCCGGACCGGAAGCATGAGGCGCTCGCGCCAGGCCACCCAGAGCACCCCAATTCCACGCGAAACCGACCGTCAGCCCAATGCCCGATGCGGCTGCTCAGATCCAGCCTCTGGCGCTTCGCTCAGTGGCGATCTTGGGTGTGCAGAAGGATGACATCCGCGGCGCCGCGCGCTGCCGGAATGTCGGTCGCGGAGGCCGGCCGTTCGCGCACCGTCAGCGCAGCGTGCAGCACTCACTCTCCCGCAACTGGACAAGGCCCTGTTCGCCGGTCATCCCACGCCGGGTTCCTACTCGGGCGCAGGCCGCTGTAGGCCCGGGGCGGAAATGAGCAATCGCTACTCATCCGGCGGGGCAGGCGGGCGGCGCATCGTTGACAGTGACGCAGACAGGAGGGTCCGGGCAGCGGATCATCCGCAAGACCGAAGGAGTGGCTCAATGCTGAATATAACGAAGCGGCTGGTGCTGTGCGCGGCGTCGGCGAGTGTGGCTTTCGCCGGATTGGGCCTGATCGGCACCGCGGCGAAGGCGGCGACCGGCTGGCCGCCGGCCAGGACGGCGGTGCCAGGTGCGGCTTTCAGCCGTGCCATCAAGCTGACCGGGCCGGCGAACTCTTCCGCTGTGCCGCAGGCGTTCCTGTTCACCGTGTCGTGCTCTGGTTTCGGCAGCTGCGCCGCAGGGGGCACCTATGACGACTCGCAGCACCACGCCCACGCGATGGCCATATCGGAGCGGTCAGGGCGGTGGGCGCGCGGCGTGGCGTTGCGCATGCCGGCCGACGCGCCGGCTGTCACGAGCTCCAGGGTGACGGGCATGGCGTGCCGCAGTGCGGGCTCATGCACGGCTGTCGGAAATTATCCGAAGGCGGGCGCCGACGCCGGCAGGGTTTTCGCGGTCAACGAGGTCGGCGGCCGGTGGCGGCGGGCGAGCGAGATCGGACTCCCGGTGAACGCCGCGGCGCCGGTCTCCGCGATATTGACCGGGCTGTCGTGTCCTTCGCGTTCCGCGTGCGTCGCGGTCGGCGGCTACACGGACAACGCGCAGCACTTCCAGGCCATGGTCGTCGTGAAGCGGCAAGGCGCGTGGCTACCGGCCGTCGAGCTTTCGTTGCCGCCCGACGCGGCCGCGAACCCCTTGGCCGAGCTCACTGCGGTGGCGTGCCAGAGCACCGGGCATTGCGCGGCCGTCGGCTCGTACACCGACACGCTGGGACACGAGCGCGCGCTCGGCGCCATCGAGTCAAACGCTCATTGGACGGCTACGGCCATCAGCCCTCCGCCGAATGCCGACGGGACATTTACGAACCCCACGGGGATAACATGCAGGCAAGACGGCCATTGCGTGATAGTCGGGGAATACAGGCCGACTCCCAATCCTCACGTGCAAGCAATGTCAGCAGTCGAGTTCGGCGGTCATTTCTCCGCCTTCTCCCAAGTCAAAGCGGTTCCGACGGGCGCAGTCATCGCCGGGCTCCACTCCGTGAGCTGCCTGGCCAACGGGCAGTGCGTGGCGGTCGGCAACTTCACCGCCAGCTCCGGCCGCAACCTGGCCTATTCGGTCCTCAGGTCCGCTACCGGCAAATGGTCGCAGGCGGCTGGCGTTCAGGAACCGCGCGGCGCACTGACGACCGCAATGCAGGTCGGTCTCCTTGATGCGGTCTCATGCCAGACGGGCGGCTGCACGGCCGCAGGGTTCTACCGCGGAAAGACTTTCGGGCAGAACGTCATGGCCGCTATCCGGCGGTAGATGCCGGCGTAGCGAGTCTCCAGCCCGGCAGGCGGGCCCGGTCCCCAGGTCGCAGGGGGCCGGGCCGGTGGCCGTTGCGCCACCGGTCCGCGCCCTCGGTCCGGCAGTGCGGCACTGCGCCGATCACCGCGCGCAACTCCACCCCGATCACGGCCTAGCAGATCGCCGCGACGCATGCCGGATCCGGTCATCAACTTCCCGGCCTTGACCTCGCGGGCTGGCGCCGACGCCGGCGCGGGCCGTTATGGTGTGCTCATGCCAGCCGAACTGACCGAGCACATTGTCGTCGGCGTCCAACCCGCCGCGGTATTCGAGGCGGTGTCTGATGTGCGCCGGATGGCGCGCTGGAGCCCGGAATGCTTCGCGGTTTGGGTGTGGTCGCGCGAGGTCGGCCGGCAGGCCAGGTTCGTCGGATTTAACCGGCGGGGGCCATGGGTCTGGTTCACGACCTGCCGGGTGGTGGCGGCGAGCCCGGGCGAGGAGTTCGCATTCGACGTCACGACCTTCGGGATGCCGGTGGCGCGGTGGAGCTACCGGCTGGCGGCAGTACCCGACGGCACTGAGGTGACCGAGCACTGGGCTGACCGCCGCGGCCGGGGTGCGCACCTGCTGGGCCGGGTGTTCACCGGCCGGGCCGCGCAGATCCGGCCGCAGATCAACCAGACCGGCATGCGCACCACGCTGGAGCGGCTCAAGCGCGAACTGGAGAACACCGGGACTCAAGCCGCGTAGTTTCGCGGGGTCTCAGCAGACGCCTTCGGTCGGGGGTCGTGTTCGGCCTCCCGCTGGCCGTGGTCGGCGCGTTTCCTGGGCGAGTGCTGAACCTGGGCGAGTGCTGAACCCGCGACCGCATCACGGTGATGTCGGCCTCGCGCCCCAGGAGGAGCATCGGGCGCCGCAGCTGCCCGCCGGGCGCACGACACCGAGTTGACGCCGAGGGCACCCAGGCCGCGGTCAGCTGCCATTGCACCGGCTCGTGCATGTCCGTCGGCATCCACAGGCGATGCCCGCGCACTTGGCCAGCATGTCAGGACGGTGACCGGCAGGGCCGCCACGCCGGCCTCGAACCAGAGCAGCGGCGATTCCAGTTGCCGGCTATTGCCCCGGCTTGCTCGCCAGCACGCCGCGCGGCGAACGCGTATTCGTGAGGATGCCGGCCGGGACGGCCGCCGCAGGTACCAGGTAGCCGTAGAACTCGACGGCGCCATCTTCGTTGCCTTCAGCAAGGCCGATGGCATCGCCCGCCGGGACCGCGATCCCCGGGCTGAATACCTGGTTCTGCGACATGGCATCCACGCTGCTGGGTGCGATCGCAAAGGACAGGCTAAAGGTGCACGGAGCGGCGGCCGGCCCGGCCTCTAGGTTGAGGTTGTGCTCCTGGCCGACATTATGGGCGAAATTGGAGAAAGTCGCCCCAGTGATGATCAGCGCCTTGCCCGAGGGGATCTTGTAGATGCCGTTGGCTGCACAGTCCGCATTGCCGAGAACCGCAACCGAGTCGGCCGGGCTGGCCAGCGCGAACTTCACCTGCCCGGACGGCGTGGTCGCTAGCCCGGCGTTCACCGACAACTGGCCCGTCTTGCTTACCGCGGCCAGATTCGCGGTGTGCCCGCCCTCGATACGGACCAGACCCGCTGACACAGCCTGGGCCAGCGGCGCCCCGATCACCGAGCCGATCAGCAACGCGCCGGCCACCAGGATCGCCGTACGCCACCCGTATGAAGCTCTCATGCAGTTTCCTTCGCTTTCTGAGTCCTATCTGATGCATGGCGGAACCGTAGACCCTAAATGCTGACTGATCGGCCGAAACAGCGTCGCCTGTCTCCCATCTGACGGTCTTATCTGACAGCTGCTGACAATCAGGTGCCGCAAACGCCTGCCAGGACATTTCCGAGCATCACATCTACCGAATTCGACCGCATCGGACCGAGCCTGGTCAACGTCATCGGCGTGCGCCGAGCCTGCGAGGAACGCCACCCGGCGCTGCGGGCCGCGCGCCGGGCCGGCCTAATGCCCGTCAGCGACCCACACGCCCGCGTCGCCTCGATCGCCCTGGCAGCGGCAGCTGGGCAGTTCCGCGTCGCGGCCCACGACCTGATCACGCATGACTGAATCGCGCATGTTCGTGCGGTGGCACCGAGTGTGAGAGGGAAAGGCCGAACGGCCGCTGCCGCGGGGGGTCACCGACAGTCACCGGCCGCAGGCCGGCCGCCGCCGGCCCCGGGACAACCCGCCAGTGCGCGCCCCCGCCCAGGTAGGCGGCACGCGGACTCCAGAACATCGGATGCGGACTCCGCGCACCCGGCGGCCGGCGATCGCGCCATATCCAGATCGGGTTCCCTTTTGTTGTCAAGTGATCTTGAGTGCCTTCTCCTTGGCCGGTGAGCGCAGCTCAGGCGATCATGACAGGCAGTGAGGTCGCCAGGGGGCGGCCGAAGGCGTCGTTGGCCTGGGCGGCGAAGTACGGTCCAGTGCTGCGGACACCGATCTGTGTCTCGAACCCGCTGCGGCGACCGGAGCCCGCCGTGGACAGCGAGCCCTCGGACCGTCCGGCGAAGACGGTCCAGGAGGCCACGTCGGTGGCGCCGTTCCAGCTCGCGTACATGATCGCGCCGCCATCTGCGCGCCGGACCGCAATGGACGGACGCTCCGTCGGATGGCCCTTCCATTCCCTCGCGAACGCCCGGTACGACTGCGCCCCGGATGCCATCGTCCCGTCGAGGAGCAACCGGCCGTCGGGGAGGAACTGGGAGAAGCGCGGCTGTGCGCCCCAGCCGACGAACATGCCGCCGTCTGGCAGCGTCTGCGCGCTTCCTGCCGTCGCGGCGAATACGGTTCCCGGGTGGACGTACGCCCTGCGCAGCGTCACGTGCATGGCCGCCGTGTCAACCTGCAGGATCAGCGCCCTGGAGTGCTTGTCCTTGGCAGGACTGCCGTTATCGAAAACGGTGAGCTTGCCGTCGCCGTGCGCGCGGGCGTGGTGCTGCCAGGAGAACCTGCTGCCCGGGCCCATGCTGAAGTCGGACTTCTTGCCGCCCATCCGCCAGATGATGGAGCCGTTCTTCTTGCTGACCTTATAAACGGTCCAGGTGTGCCGGGACGAGATGAGCAGGTCTCCGTCAGCGTCCGGAGCGATGGAGTTGATGTGGAAGTAGTCGAAAGGCCGGGCGGATGTGCCATAGCCGTCACCGACCCGCTCGTAGCTCTCCCCGACAGGCACCGGAGCGTGCGCATGACGGTAGCTGTCCCACTCGAACAGCAGCTCCCCGGTCGCGATGTCAATTTCCTGGGCCACGCCGGAGAGCAGGTAGCCGTTAGCCGGGCCGCCCCGTTCGCGCAGGTCGGCGTTCGCGTGCCTGCGGTAGGCCGTGATCAGAGCCGTCCCATGCGGGGTGATGTTGAACTCGTGCAGATCGGCCATCAGGCCATTGTGCGCGCGGATGACATGCCGCACCCGGTACGAGGCATCGGCGATAACCGCCTCGCCCTCGCCGTGGGCCTGAACGAACTCTCCCTGCCACCAGGTGAGCACGGGCTTGCCATCGAGCACCTGGACGTCGAGGTCCAGCTTGTGGTCCGCGGCCGTATCCGGCCCGAGCCAGACCAGCTCGCCGCGGGAGTCGAGGATCATCGTGCCCCCGTGTCCAGGGCCTGAGGCCGGCGCGTTCAGGAAGACATATCGCGGGCCGCCCACGTGGCCGTGGCGGCGCACGGTGATCCGCGGCGGCGTCAAGTCGGGGCGTGACACGAAGCGCTCCTTGGCCGGTCGCACGCTGCTTCGGCTCGCCGGAGGGCTGCCGGCCCTCCTGTCCGCAATGTCCTTGCATCCGCTCGCGCCCAGCCCGGCAGCACTGGCTGCCGATATCCCGGCCAGCACGAAAAAGCTCCTCCGCGTCCGAGCCTGGGTCAAGGCCGAGCCCTGGCGTGACGCGTCATTCTCCAGCAGTTCCCGGCTTGGGACGTCGGCTCGCGGAGAGCCTTGAAGGTCGCCGCAAAAGTACTGCTTGACCGGGAGTAGGCCGAATAATGGCAATTCCGGCGAGGTCGGCCCGGTCGGCAGGCGTCTCCCTCTGAACGCATGACCGGGAGGTCCAGCAGGGCTTCGCCCGCAGTCGGCCCGCTGAGGCCTCTGCCGTGAAGGACCAGATGGCCAGCAGGGGCAGGAACGGCAACGCCCACGCCCGCAACAACCTGACGCTCAAGGCATGCTGCCCGACGACTGTGACGGTGAGCAGGCACGACCTGACCTCCTCCGGCCCGGCGCCGCCGCCGCAGCGCCGCTGAGAGTGGTACATAGTGGACACTTGCGCTCAGCGGAAGCAAGAATGGCCACATACTAAGCCTCGATCCACGTGGCCCGTGAGGCGCTGACGAGTCGAGCGGAGGTGAGAGACCATCCGCCCCGCCCGCCCTGTCGCGGCAGGGCGGCGAAGCTGGGTGCAGATTGGCCCGCCGATCACGTTGTAGGAACCCGACATGTACAGCCGGCCGGGCGGTTAGGGGTCATCCTGCGGGTGACTGCCGGGACCGTGCCGCCAGGGCCGCAGAAACCCAGCCAGGCAATGCCTTGTCCCTGTGCCCGGCCGACGTGATCCGCTGAAACCCGAGCTGGCGGAACATCGGGAGCAGGATCTCCTCGGGTGAGTCGGCCAGCAATGACGCGCAGGGCGATCCTACCGTTCTCACGCGTAAGCTATTTAGAGGGTATGGAGGACGCAGAGACGTTTTGGGACGGTTACACTCGCGGCTGTGAGCTACGCGCTGTATGTCCTGGCGGGCCTGAACGTGACGGCCGCTATAGGCCGCGTGGCCATGTTCGGCAAGCCCCGTAAGCCCGTTACGCGTGGCGACGCGATCGGTAGCGTCGTCTTTTGCGCTGCTGTGGCCACCATACTGGTGATCGCGGCAGTGCGCCTTGGCTAGCCCATTGGTGCTGGTGAGCATCTCGGCAGGTAACCTCGCCGGTCGGTCGTCAACGGGCACGGCGTGCGTCAACTGGCACGGCGTGAGCTTGAACCGCAGTTAGCGCGTCCAGCGCCTCGCGAATTGCCTGACCCGGGAAGCGCCCCCGGGAGGGCCGGTCGTATCGCATGTTGGTGTGGGGGTCGACGCCGAGGTCGGCGTCACTGATTTCGCGGTACAGATCGGCGCCGAGCCTCCATCGCGCTGCCAGCACGCTAATCATGTGCCCGCCCATGATGCGGTGGTCACCCGCAGCTTTCTCGACGGCCTTGGCGACGTCAGCGAGCGCGACATAGCCGAGATCGTCGGCGACGGAGGACGCCTTGAGCACGAGGTGGCTCATTGGCAGGCCAGCAGCCATGTCCGCAACTCCCCCGCTGCTGCTGCCCGGTCCGATCCACCCAGGTAGTCAAGATCCCAGATCATCTGGGACGGGTCAGCTAGCCCGATTTGACCGACTCAGGACCCAACCGCTCCCGCGGCCGTCGACACGACCGTGGTCTCGCCCGCCTTGGGCTGGCCAATCTCCAAGAGGGCGAAGTAGGCGGTCAGACCATTGAGGCCGAGGACGCCAAGCGATGTGGAGATACCGGGCCGGCTTGACTCCCGCCGTGCCGGGGGGCGGTCTGAACACACTGCCGTCGAATCGGCGGGCACCAGGCCGCGGCGCATCCGGGCCTGATCATGCCGACGGCGGCCTTATCTCCGCTGGCGCTTCCAGTATTTCGACGGTTCGGGTCCTGGACGAGGGCTGGTCGAAATGGTTTCCCACTTCCCAGGCCGTGAGATCGGCTGGCCAGCCGCAATGACGCTGCAGACTGAGCGCGCGGGGCCAACGGTACGGTCTGATACCCCGCGTCAGGGTGCATGCTGGGCGGTGGTCGGGTCACCTACAGCAGATCGGCTAGCTCGGCGACGCGCGCGCAGATCACGTCCAATGAGGGTGGATCACCGTTGCCCAGGTACAGCTCAGACATGGTCGACGTATAGGCACGCTGTAGTTGCTTGTAACCGGCACCGCTAGTGTCGAAGGCAGAGCTGATAGCCCATCCCGCCGCCTGCCGCAACTCCTTCCCGCCGTACCACTGGTCGTTAACTTGGCGCATGCTCTCCAGGATCTGCTGGAACGCTGCTCTGTCCTGGAGCACCGTCAGCACGCGGTCGTCGCCCAGTAGCTTGTAGACGTCGTAATAGTGCCGTACGTGCCTGAGTGCCTCGGCAGCATCAGGCTCCACCCCAATCCTCGAATGGAGCAGGCCGAGTTTCTCCATCAGGGTTCGGCCGGGATGAAGAACCTCAACGTCGAAAGGCTCGAGGTCATCGTATGCGGCGCTGTCGTCCCCTATCGCGCTGCCGATGAGGCACCCGATTGACATCCTCTGGCAAGGTTGTGGGCCGCCGCGAATCCCTGCCTCCAGCAGGACATCCGGACGGATGCCGGCCGGAATCTTGCGCGCCGGATAGCTGACCCTGGCATTCCTATGGATGCCCGTAGCGGAGGCTTCCACGACAATTGGACCACCAAGTTCGGCCTCAACGGCCGCGGCCATCTGCTTCATCAGCGTATGGGTGGCGCTCTTGGTATCCCGCGGGACGACCAGGATGTCGACATCCTCAGAGAAGCGCTCGATCAATCCATAGGCCTTGGACAGACTTGTCCCACCCTTGAAGATGAAGTCGGCAGAGAACTCACGAGCTAGAACTCTCAGGGCTTGAGTGACCCAATAGTCCTTTTCGACGATGGCCGAACTGATCCCTAGCTGCCCGCCTACCGCGTCGATAGTTGCGGGAAAATCCTTGCGGTCGCGAAAGGGCGCCACTAGAAAGCCACCAGTGGTCGGCTCCGGGCGGGCGGGATCGTGGCTGCCGCTTCAGGCTCGCCGATGTCAGTCAGGAGGCCACGGAGGCGCTCGCGCACTCGCGCAGGCTCCCGGGTGGATGCCTTGGCTACGCGGTCGGCGCGTATGTCACCCGAGGACACCAGGCCTGCGATCCGGCCGGTCGCCGCGGCAGGAGACTCCACCAGTCTGTCCCAATCGCGGAGTGCCTCCAGCAGGGCCACCTCAGAACGCCGCAAGCCCTTGCGCCCCGTGCTGGAGGCGCGGCTGACGAATCGTAGAGTGTCCGTACCCGCAGGAGCTCGCGCAGGAACGGCAATTACCGTGCGCCTAGGCATCTGCGTGGAGAGCCCTAGTTCGAGCGCAGCACTTAGGCCGGCGGGCCCGCTGCCACTGCCTGGCGACAGCTCCTTGGCCAGGCGGCTAACGGGCGGAGGAGCCATGCCGAGCGGTGTCCGGGTGCCACGCCAGTAGAGTCCTCTGCGGACATGGCGCAACTCGTCGCGCCCCACGAGTCTGTCGAGGGCGTGGACAACTGCGTCCGAGGAGTAACCATCGAAATCGGCAGGCCTCCAGAAGCGGTCGCGGGAGGCAAGAACCCTCTCGCGCACGCCTGCCGCCACGCTCTTGTTGCTCACATCATCCATGGTAGGCAAGCTGTCAACTTTGCGATACAGGAAACTGACAGTATCAACTATGAATCTGCAGATCATCCGCAGGCCGCCTGGGCGAGCGCGGCGAGCATCGCGCCCAGTGCCACGAGCGGTGCCCGGAGGATCTTCGACCTCATGGCATTGCCTCCGCAGCGGTACGTGACGTCCACTACCAGGACGGCGCTAGGCCAGGCGCAGTTGCACCGAGATCCTGGACTGGCTGCCGCCGGAACGCAGGTGCTGGTTGGTTCTCGCACGCGAGGCCCGCCGGCGCTGATAGCCAGTTCGGCTGCAGGCGAGCGCGACCGAGAGCCGATCCACTCCGCGATCGTCGGCCCGGAACCACGCGGCGGATCATAGCCCGCCTATGCTCCCGTCGAACCCGGTTGCCCATGTCGACCCGGCCCGCCCGCCGAGATCGGCGGTGGGCCTCGAGGTGCCCGCCAGCGCAGGGCGAAGCGGCTGTCGGCGCTGGAGCGGCCTAGAGCCTGGTGTCAGATCGTGTTCTGATATGCTGAAGTGATGACTGCTCAGCCTGCCGACGCCGTGACGTTCTCGGATCTGTCCCGCAACCCGCGGGCGGTGGCCGAGCGGGCCCGGCATCTTGGGCGGCTGCGGGTGACGCACCGCGACGCTGACGATTTCTACCTGACGGCTGCGGAGCGGGAGGAGGAGCGGGACGAGAACCTGCTGACCGCCTCGCGGATGTTCGCCGCGTTGTCCCGCAATCCCGAGGGGGCTCACGCCGTGGCAGCGGCGACCGAAGAGGTGTTCGCCTGGGCCCGGCACCTCTCAGCGGCCGAGCGGGCGGAGTTCGCGGCCGAGCTTACCGCCGCGTTGTCGGATGCGGCCGAGCTGGGCATCGACGCGACCGCCCGTGAGGTAATCGCCGGCTGGCGAGCCACAGCGCGGATCAAGGCCGACAAGAACCTGTACGCGCAGGCGGCAGCGGCCACTGAGGGCGACTTCGGCCCGGTCGAGGCGATGGCGTGAGCCCCTTCGGAACCTCAGTCTTGAGCCCTCGGCAGGATGTCGTGCGGTGAATCATCTGGGCCTCACGGGATCGGATCCGCTGCAAGGATGACGGCCGTGCGCCGCTACGAGGCGAGTATGTACGACAGCAACCGCTGGGACGGCTTCGAGCTCCGCCCCGGCGACATCATCATCAGCACCCCGCCCAAGTGCGGGACGACGTGGACGCAGATGATCTGCGCCCTGCTCATACTGCAGGAACCGGAGCTGCCGCTCCCGTTGGACACGCTCTCGCCGTGGATCGACATGGTGACTCGCGCCCGCACAGGCGTGTTCGCGGACCTGGAAGCCCAGACGCACCGCCGGTTCATCAAGACCCACACGCCGCTCGACGGGATACCCAACGATCCGACGGTCACCTACATCTGCGTCGGGCGGGACCCGCGCGACGCGGGGCTGTCGATGGACCACCATATCGACAACACCGACATCGGCGCGTTCCTCAGCCAACGCGAACGGGCGGCCGCGGCCGACGGTATCGAGCTCGGACCATGGCGGCCACCGCGGCCGCGCCCCGGCGGCGAGCGGGACCGCTTCTGGCAGTGGGTCGACGACGAGACGCCGTCGACGCAGGTCGGGTCGTCGCTGCGGCGCACGGTCGAGCACCTGCAGACGTTCCGGGACGCCGCCGGCGATCTCGACGTCGTGTATGTGCACTACGACGACCTGAAGGCCGACCTGGAGGGGCAGATGCGGCAGATGGCCGCGCGCCTCGGCATCGACGTCGGCGAGCGCCGATGGCCCCGCCTTGTCCAGGCGGCGACGTTCGAGTCGATGCGCAGCAGGGCCGGCACGACCGTCCCCGGCGGCGGCCCGGAGCACTGGATCGATCCCGCCGCGTTCTTCAGCCGCGGCACGAGCGGCCAGTGGCGCGACCTCCTCGACGACGCCGACCTCGCCCGGTACGCCGCGCGCGTGCGGGCGCTCGCGTCCGACAACCTCGTCGAGTGGGTGCATCGCGAGCCGATCGACTGAGATCCCCGTCCGGCGGTACACCCGCACCACCCAAAGCTGATCGTCAGCGCCGACCGCCGCCCGTAACTGCCGATCCGCGCTCGGGACCAACATCAGGGCTCTGCGCCTCAACCGACGCCGGATTCGGCGACCTGCCCCACCCGAGGGCGGGGTACCGGCGCCCAGCCACGTACCTCTCTCGGCACATTGCTGATCACGAATGGAGATGCTGGCCTCTGCATAAGAAGGCGATGCCGGAACTCGCTCACATCAGTGCAGTCCAGCTCGGCGGGCCGGGTGCAGTAGCCGTTGCCGAGCATGCGGTGGTGCTCGCGGCGCAGCCGGGCCATCTTCGGCCCGATCGCGTCGGCGGGCAGCACGGGGGCCTGGCCGTAGAGGGCGTCGACCTTGTCGGTGACGGCGAAGTACTCATCCGCGACGGTCCGGCTGGCGATCTTGGCGTAGCGCAGCGTCATGTCCAGGCTGCGGTGGCCGAGCATCGCGGCGATGGCCTCCAGGCTCATCCCGCGGTTGATCGCCTGGGTCGCCAGCGTGTGCCGGAGCTGATGCGGGTGAATATGCGGCAGCCCGGCCGCAGCGCCGGCCTTGTTGATGTAGCGGGTGACCGCGTGCCGGTCGGCGGGCTTGCCGTTCTCCCGGGGCAGTAGCAGCGGGTTGGACGGATCCACGTGCGCGGTGCGGTAGTCGTCGATGAGGGCGACCAGCTGCGGATGCAGCGGCAGGTACCGGTCCTCGCGGAGCTTGCCGACCGGGACGTGCAGCCACGGCCCGGCGCCAATGTGCACGACGGCATCGGCGCGCAGCGAGGTGTACTCGCTGACCCGCAGCCCGGTGCGCAGCAGCATCTCCACGGTCACGCGCACGAGCAGGCGCTTGTCGTTCTGCGCGGCGCGCAGCAGTTTCGCGGCGGCGGCATCATCGAGAGCCTTGGGCAGCGGATGGTCCTGGCGGGGCAGGTCGCCGGGGAACATCGGCACCCTCGGCGGGGCTTCGTCCCAGCTCCACTCATCAAGGCGAACGAAGAACATCCGCAGCGTGCCCAGCCGGTGGGCGATGGTCGCGGTAGTCAGCCGCGGCTTGTTCTGCCCGGGACGGGCAGCGAGCCACGGCTTGTAGTCCTCGATATGCCGGCGGGTGACCTGCGCGGTGCTGCTCACCTCGGGTGCGATCTCGGTCAGGAAACCGGCGAATGACCGCAGGGCCATGTCGGCGCCATCGACGCTGCCGCGGCCGCAGCACGCAGCCGATCTGGGTCAGGTAACGGCGCATCGTGGCGGTGACCAGCGGGATGGCGGGCTCAAGGTCGGCCCAGGCCGGCAGCACGCCCATCCCGTTGGCTCCCCGCCGCAGCGGGCCGTTCACCGCTGGCTCCACGGCATGGCTCCAGGTGCGGGCTGGATGGCGAAGACCTGCGCGTCGATCACTTCCGCGGCCTTGCGGTACTGGGCGGCGAGCCAGTCATCGGCCAGGTGGAGGTAGATCCGGGTTGACTCGATCGAGGCGTGCCCGGCCTGGGCCTGCACCGCTTCCAGCGCCATCCCCGCTTCCCGCAGCCGGGTCAGGCAGGTATGGCGCAGCTCGTGGCAGGTCGCGTGGGCCAGCCCGGCCCGGCGCCGCGCGGCCGCCAGGACCTCATCGGTGCCCTTGGCCGATAGCGGCTGCCCGCGGCGCGGTCCCTTGAGCACCACGAAGACCCGGTCGGTGCCGGCATCAGCCGGCCGCTCGGAATCCAGGTAGGCACCGACCGCGGCGAAGAACCGGCCCGACACCGGGATCAGCCGCTGCCGGCCGCCCTTTCCCGTCGGCGATGAATACCCGCCGCTCGGCGACGCGCACGTCTTCCAGCCGCAGCCCGAGGACCTCGCAGCGCCGCAGCCCGCCGAGCACCATCGCCGCGACCATGGCCCGGTCCCGGTGCGTGCGCAAAGCAGCGGTCAGCGCATCGACCTCGGCCGGGGACAAGATCCGCGGCAGCCGCCGGGTGACGCGGACCAGCGGGACGCCCTGCCCGGGGCGGGAGCGCTCCCGCCGTGTCGGCAGCCCCCGCGGCACCGGATTAGCCGGCACATCGCCGCGGGCCTGCAAGAACGCGAAGAACCCCGACACGATCGACAGGCGCCGGCGCACTGTGGCAGCTCGACACCCCGGCAGGCTCATGCAGCCGATCCACCGGCTGCAGCACGCCGTACTCGCCGGTCCTGGCCCGTGCGCTGGGCTGTGATGAACGCCAGCACATCGGCAGGCCGGACTTCCTCCGGTGACTTGCCCACCACCGTAAAGAACACCTTCAGGTCATACGCCGCAGCCAGCACGGTGTTCGGCCGGGCCCGCCCGGCCAGGAACTCCAGATAGACATCGGCCAGCGGTACTCCGACGGACACCAGCCCGTCGGAACGGTCAGCTGAACGGGCCACGCGCAGATCATCAGCATGCACAGCAAAGCTCCCATCGTCACAGACGACCCAACCTCACCAAGGCTGGCCGAATTGACAGGAAGATCACAGGCATAACATGCACGAGCGTGCGGGTCACGGCAGCGCAGATCGGCCAGATCTGGCGTCTGGCGCACGCCGATTATGTGGACCGGTTCGATCGCGCCTAACGGCGGTTCTGCACACCGTGGCTCGTCAGCAAGGACGCGCCACAATCGCGGGCGGATGACAGCGAGCGGAGCACGGCGCGATTTGCGCTCGCGCACTCGAATGAGATCGACCTTCCGTCCACCGGATCCACTCGTGCTTCAGGAGTCGTAGATACCGTGGTTGCCGACGCGTAGCCACACCACGACCGTTTCGCCGGCGACCTCCGCCAGCCGGAACAGCGCCCGGCCGTCAGGTCCCGTGAAGCTCCACGTCATCGAGTAATTCGCGCCGATCCGGTGGACGCGCAACGCTCTCGGCCACGGCGCCGCCCCCTTGTGAGCCCCCGCGTCCAGCGCGGGACGGAGAGTCTCATGCACGGCCTGCACGAATAGCTTGCGGTGCTCTTCAGGCAGGCGACGCAGGTCAATCAGGAACCCAGCCGTGCGAACGTACTTCACTCGCCAGCGCCGAGATCGGCCACCAGTGCTTCCATCGAGTCGTACACGCCACCGTCGGGAACGTCGCCGCCGGGACCGGACGGATACCTACTCTCGTGAGCGACCCAGTACAGCTCAGCCTCGCGCTGCTGCAGTGCCTTGAGTGCGCGATACTCCTCCAGGGGAACCACGACCGCCTCGACCTGACCCGCCCTGAAGATCACCTGATGATCAGCGACCTCGGCATCGAAAGACAGGGAACCGTCACTCATACCCACGAGAATACTCCTCGGAGTACATGGGTCATGGTCCCAAGTCTTCCCTCGCCAGCGCTCGCGAAGATATTCGGCGGTGACTATGCGCTGGACATACAAGGAATGTCCGTGCCTGGCGCACCGATCAGTCAATCGAACCTGAACGACCCCTCTGGGACGTGCGCGAGGACTGGCTGGAGAATGAGCCTGTTCATGGCCACAGTCCTGGGCGACCGGCCGCTGAGGCCTTTGGCGAGCCAGTCGGCGACTGCCTTGTCGACCGTGTACCCGGCCTTCGGCTTGACCCCGGCGTCCAGTTCCTCGTGCAGCGCCTAGAGTTTGTCCTGGACCTCTCGCTTCGTTCGGCCCGAAACTTGCCGACGCCTGCGCATGCCGTCCGGGCCGTAGCCGAGCGACATCACGCCCACCCAGCGGCGCCGTTGCTCGCTCCAGTAGATGCTGTCCTCGGCCCAGCCGCGCCGCTCCGCCACGCAACGAGGCTAGCCCGACAGCCTTCACGAGCCACGTTGGTTCAGGAGAATGGCCGACAGCTTGGCCGACACGAACTGGCTCAGAGCCCCGGCACGAACGCCCGATTGTGCCTCTGACCTGGGGTCAGGTCTTCACGTTTGGCCGTGACCTGCGGAGAGAGTTCCTGATTCCGGGGCTGCCCACAGGTTAAGCGCGCTGCATCCACGGGTTTATGCGGTGGTTGTCATTGCTTGTGGCGGTTGTCTGCGCCTACGGCCTTGAGGGTGAGTTCCTGCAGCTCGGCGAAGAGGTCACGGAGCTTACGGGCGTTGTCGAACAGGGGCTGCCAGGCGGTTAGCTCGGCGTCGGTGAGCCGGCGGGTGACGGTCTTGCCGCCGATCTTGCGGGTCCACTCGGCGTACGGGCCATGCAGCACTGGCGGGTCCGCGTGGCAGCGGCAGCGGGGCTTGCCGCAAGCGTAGGAGCGGACGGTGAGGGTGCCGGGCAGGGCGGGCCCGGCCGCGGCCGCGAGTTCGGCGGCGATCGTCTCCAGGGTCCGGGCCGTGGCTGGTTCCATCCGACACACCGTCTCAGATCCGGGCTGTCTCCGTCTTTCCACAGTAACTTACTGCGGAGAGGAGGCGGCATGCCGGGACCAAGCGCGGCCGACGCCGGGTACATCGCGTCCTGGCGGCCGTCGTCGGTGAGCCCGCAGGCCGCCGCGTTCGCGCGCGCCGTGGTTCAGGCCGCCGGCCCGCACGGCGGGGACCGGGCGAAGAACCTGCTGTGGGCTGCGGGCAGCCTGGCCGGCTACGGGATCGGGCTGGGGCTGGAGCCGGCGCCGGAGGTGCTGCTGCACCCGTCGGTGATCGAGCGGTTCGCCACCTGCGCGCCGGGCCTTTCCGGCGTGACCCGGCGGACGCTGCGCACCAACCTGCGGTTCATCGCCCGGCGCGTCGTGCCGCAGCTGCACCCGGCCGATGCGCCGCTGCCGCGCGAGCGCGCCAAGGCCCCGTATACCCGGCCGAGATCGGGGTCTCGTGGATTGCG
The DNA here is from genome assembly GCA_963720595.1 of uncultured Actinomycetota bacterium. Taxonomy (GTDB): domain Bacteria; phylum Actinomycetota; class Actinomycetes; order Streptosporangiales; family Streptosporangiaceae; genus Chersky-822. Next base: position 1,377,501 of record CAVRFY010000005.1, read on the forward strand.
AGCCGATGACGGGCGGCTGGCCCGTAGCATGATCGGCGTGGGCGCGGACGATCAGGGGTCAGGGGTCCGGCTGGCGGAGGTGGTGGCCGCCTTTTCGCTGGCGACCGATTTGGGGATGGGCCAGCCACTGGAGCATGTGCTGCGGTCCTGGCTGATTGCCGGGCGGCTGGGGGAACGCTTGGCGTTGGACGCCGAGGGCCGGGTGGCGCTGTATTACGTGATGGTGCTGGCATGGGCGGGCTGCGTGGCCGACACCTCGGAGGTGGCGACCTGGTTCGGTGATGACATCGCCTTCCGCGCTGACAGCTACAGCGTCGACCTGGCCGGGCTCCCGCTGATGGGATTTGCGCTCAGTCACGTTGGGGCTGGCACGCCGTTCTTGCACCGGCTCCGGCTGGCCACCAATCTAGTGCTGAGCGGGGGCCGGGCAATCGAGCGGGGGTTGATGTCCCATTGCCTGAGCACGACGCAGTTGGCCAGGCGGCTGGGGCTGCCCGCCGAGGTGTGCGATCCGCTGCGCCAGGTCTTCACGCGCTGGGACGGCAAGGGTGTGCCCGACGGCGTCGGGGGCAGTCAGATCGCGCCGTCAGTTCGGCTGTTCCACCTGGCCGACACCGTTGAGGTGTTCCACCGGGCGGGTGGCGTTGAGGCCGCCGTCGATCTGGCCCGATCCCGCCGGGGCGCGCACTTCGAGCCGGAACTGGTGGACCTGTTCTGCGAGGAAGCTCGTCCTATCCTGGCCGATCTGGACGCTATGGCCGAGTTCGAGGCGCTGGTCGAGGCCGAACCCGGCCTGCGCCAGGAACTGAGCGTAGGGGAACTCGACTCGGCGCTTGAGGCAGTGGCCGATTTCACCGACCTGCGGTCTCCGCCCCGGGCGGGCCATTCGCGCGCGGTGGCCCGCCTGGCCGCCTCGGCCGCCTCGCTGTGCGGACTGCCGGACCGCGAGATCACGACCCTGCGTCGCGCCGCGCTCGTCCACGACATCGGGCTGCACGGGGTGCCGGCCTCGATCCTCGACAAGCCAGGGCCGCTGACCGCCGCCGAGACAGAGCGGATGCGGCTGGCTTCCTACTGGACAGCGCGGGTCCTGGCCCGACCGCCAGCCCTGGCCCGCATCGGCGCGATCGCCTCGCTGGCAAACGAGCGCCTCGACGGCTCCGGTTACCACCGGGGCTTGCCCGGCTCGGCGATCCCGGCTGCGGGCCGGATCCTCGCCGCCGCTGACGCCTGGCAGGCCATGATCGAGCCGCGAGCGCACCGGCCTGCCATGTCCTCCGGGCAGGCTGCCGGCGAGCTGCGCAAGGAAGCCCGGTCCGGTCGGCTCGCGGCCGACGCCGTCGACGCCGTGCTCACCGCGGCCGGGCAGCGCGCCAAGCGGCGCGCCGGGCCCGCCGGGCTCAGCCCTCGCGAGACCGAGGTTCTCATCCTGATCGCCCGCGGCGCATCCACCCGCCAGGCCGCCAGCACCCTGGGCATCACCGCCAAGACGGCAGAGACCCATATCGAGCGCATCTACGCCAAGACCGGCGCCTCGACCCGGTCTACCGCCACGCTGTTCGCCATGCAGCATGGCCTGCTAGACAGCCTCGGCCCCGCCGGTTTGTAGGGGAAACCCCGGACGACACCAGGCGCGGCCAGGCCTAGCGTGCTGCTCATAGGGCCAGTCCAGGCCCCGCGCACAAGGAGGCATACCCATGACAGGCAAGGCCGTCATCAGCCTGGCCACCGGGCTCGAGGATCCCGAGAAGGTCACCGTCGCATTCCTCGTCGCCGTCGGCGCCGCTGAGGCGGGCCGTCCGACGCTGATGTTCCTCACCAAGGAAGCCGTCCGGCTCGCCACCGAAGGCACCGCCACCGGCATCGCTTGCGACGGCTGCCCGCCCCTCGCCGACCTGGCCAAGCGGTACGAGGCCGCCGGCGGGCGGTACTACGTCTGCCCGATCTGCTTCAACACCAAGCAGCTGAACCCCGCATCGCTCATCGGCGCCGCCGAGCTCCAGGGCACGGCCCCGATGTGGGCATGGATCGGCGACGAGGCCGCCACCACCTTCAGCTACTGATCCGGCTGCTGCGAGCGATGAGCGGAGTTGACCATGCACGCCGATGATCCACATGCTGCAGCGGGCACGTTCGCGCACGATCTGCTGGTTGACCCGGTGGCGCTGCGCGAGCAGGTACGCGGCAAGTACCGCGAGGTGGCTGCCGACCCTGGCGCCAGCTTCCACTTCCATACCGGTCGCGGTCTGGCGAGTCGCCTCGGCTACGATGCCGCCGCGGTGGATGCGCTGCCTGACCCTGCTGTGGAGTCGTTCGCCGGGGTGGGCAACCCGTTCTCGCTGCGGCGGCTGGCGCCGGGCGAAAGGGTGGTCGACGTCGGTTCGGGCGCAGGGTTCGACTCCTTCATCGCCGCCGGGCAGGTCGGCCCCGGTGGCCAGGTGGTCGGCGTGGACATGACGGCCGAGATGCTCGCTAAGTCACGCCGGACGGCCGAAGCCCTCGGCCTCGCGCGTGTCGAGTTCCGCGACGGGCTCGCCGAGGCGCTGCCCGTCGCGGACGGCTGGGCCGACGTCGTGATCTCCAACGGCGTCATCAACCTGTGCGCCGACAAGCAGGCGGTCTTCGCCGAGATCCTGCGGGTGCTGCGCCCCGGCGGGCGGCTCCAGTTCGCCGACATCGCCAACGGCCGCCCGGTGCCAGCCGAGGCGCTGCGCGACATCGACCTGTGGACCGGTTGAATAGCCGGCGGGCTGCCCCGTGCGGGCTGGCAGAAGATGCTCGAGGACAGCGGCTTCACCAACGTAGTAACCGGCGAGGCATTCGATACCTTCGGCGGCGCCAAAGGCGAGGACAAGGCCCGCGCGTTCGAGGTGTACGGCTACACGTTCATCGCTAGCCGCCCTTCCGGCAGGCCCGCCCCAGGCCGGGCATGCAGGCGGTGACCGGCCGGGCAGCGCCGGCGCGGGCCGCAGCGAGCACGCCCCCTCCCCGCAGCTCTACCCGGAGGAAGCCCGGGGCTTGCCGCGGCCCCGGCCGCCTTAGGTGCGGATCGATGCCGGGGTGCGCGTGGTTAAGCCCTGTCGTATGCCTGGCGAAGCCAGGCGATGAGCTCAGCGTCGATATCCGCGAGGCTCGCTACGCGGATGCGGTGGGTGAACAAGGCGTTGAACCCCGCGGCGTGCTCGAGGCGCTGCCGTGCTGGCTCGCCGGGCAGGATGAGCCCGACGTCGATCCGGCCGGCCGCGCTGGGCTGCAGCATCGCGAACTGCTTGCGCCGCAGGCTTACATAGCCCTTCTTGGGATCCAGCTCCACATCATCGCCGAACGCCGTGATCGCGGTCATCAGGGCATCGTGCAGCGCGCGCAGAGCTGACTTCTTACCCGCATACAGCGCGCCGGCGGGATCTGCCTGATCGCGGGAGGCGCGCGGCGGGGCGCTGGCCTGCCGGGACACGAGCGAGACCCGGTGGGCGGCGCCATGAGTCATCCCGTAATCGGCTTCGAGCATGCTGACCACGTCGTTGTGCTTGGTCAGGCCGCTGGCGGCGATAACTGCCAGCCATTGGCTCATCGATTTGCCGAAGGTGGCCTCGATGTTGCGGATCTGGGCCTGGATGCCCTCTTCAGCTGTGGCCATAGCGATGACCGTCCTCCCTGGCACGCCCGGCCGCCAGCCGGATCGGCGGTGATTCCAGCGGACTGCGGTACATCCCTCATGACGGCGCCCTCACAGATAACGTCGGCCAGCATGACCGCCAGCTCGACAACGCGCTGAGCCGAATCCGGGGCGGCCTGGGCACACGGGCGGCGTCAGGTCAAGGCCAGGACGAGCGCTGGAGAATGGCCTGGCCAGCAACTGCCCGGAGATTTGCCACGAGGGGAACGGCGTGCCGACCGGACGGGAAGGTGCCGCCCGGAACTGGCGTAAACTGCATCGACCGGCGTCTGCCGGCTTAGCCCGCTTCCATCCTCTGCTTGAGCGCGGCCATGTTGCCCGGCATCTCCTTGCGTGCTTGCGGGCGGACCATCAGCGGGACCAGGATCTTCCCGATGCCGTGGCCGGTGAAATCGACGCTGATGGTCAGCCGGGAGTGGGAACCGGTCACGGGCTCGACCAGGACGTCGACAGCCGCCCGTATCGGCCCGTCTGTGCCCCGCACGCCCCAGGCCCTCGGCGGGTCGATGTGCACCAGCTCGGACGTGGAGGGCCTCCTGGCGCCGCCGATGCGCCGCGTCGTCACGCATTTCGCGCCGACAGCCGGTGCCTGGCTGCCGTTGCCCGGGCCGTCCATGTGCCCGTCCACCACGCCCTGCTGCCACTCGCTGAACCGGGCCGGGTCGGTGGCGTAGGCGAAGACCTCAGCGGCCGGGCGGCCGATCTCGGCGCTGGTAACGATCGGCGGCATGTCAGCGGCCTTCCTTCACCAGCGCGGCGTACCGGTCCAGGTACAAAGGCCAGCCCTCCGGCCCCTCCACGCCGTCCGTGATCGCTTCCCATCCCGGGCCGTGCCGGTCCAGGTGGCGGTGCTCCAGCTCGACGCGCGTGCGGGTTGGCGACTCGGCGTAGAACCGCACCTCGACCTCGCTGGTCTGAGCCTGGTCAGTCTCGATCGTCCACCGCGGGCTGATATCCCAGCTGAACACCACCCGGTCCGGCGGGTCAAAGGCCAGGATCCGCGCCCACCGGCACTCACTGCCATCCGCTGTGCGGTCCACAATGCTGCCGCCGACCCGGGGCTCGAACACCGTCTCGGCGATTGGCATAGCGAGCATGTTGTGCTCAGGCGGCTTGAAGTCCCCGAACCGGTCCGTGAATACCGTGAAAGCATGCTCGATCGGCGCGTCAACCACGACGCGCTTGCGGACTGTCGCTGCATCGGTCTGAGCCATCAGGCCTCCCTGGTCTCTGTTTCCGGCGCCTGCGCGGCCTCGGCGTACCCCGCCAGCGCCCGCTGCCAGTACGTGTCAAGCTGATCCCGCAACGCCGCCAGCGCGACCGGGTTGAGCCGGTAGATCCGCCGCGTCCCCTCGGCGACGTCCTCCACCAGCCCGGCGTCCTTGAGAATCTTCAGATGCTGCGACACCGCCGACCGGCTCACCGGCAGCCCGGCCGCCAGCTTGCCCACAGGCCGGGGTCCCTCGGCCAGGCGGGCCACGATGGCCAGGCGCGTGCCGTCAGCAAGCGCACCCCACCGGCCAGCATCTCTGTTAGCATCCACTAACCGTTAGGATTCTCTAACCGATACGTCTTTGTCAAGGCCTGCGAGATGCGCCGCCGTGGCGTGCCCACCGCCTGCCCGATCTCGCGCACGATTATCCGTTGGCTAACTGCCGGGCGAGTCTGACCGGATTGTTCGACATCACTCTCCAGCAATCAGGCATCGCCCGGGCTGCCGCCTGCCTGCGGCTGGCGGCGCCGTGGCCGTCCCGCGTACTGGATCCGACCGGGCTGGATCAAGCCCTCGTCGATGGCCGCCTGCTCGTCAGCCTCGCTGACACCGGGCTCGCGCCGCTCCGCGCACCGCTCGCTGAGCCACCCAGGGTCTGGCCCGGGTGGCGGAAGCCGGTCCTGGCACCACCGGGCAGTCGCCTCGTCAAACCGTTCTCGCGCCCACTCCACCGCGACCACTACGCCCGCAGGCGCGAGCACTGCCTGGACACGATCCAGCACCTCGCCAAGGTCCGCGACAATGATGCAGCGACGTGCACGCGACAAACCGCAGCGACGGGTCCGGTTTCATAGCGCTCGAACTCCGCCCGCCGGCACCGGGCACCCTCCGGCGCCCCAGGATCGATGCCGACAGCGTCATAGCCAGCCGAACGCAGCACGGGAACGAAGCCGCCAAGCGGCCCGCACCCGATCTCGGCCACCGCGGCCAGCGCCGGCGGCAGCTGTGCCGCGGACGAATGGCCAGACCGCGGCAAGCCAGCGATCATCAGGCATCACCCGCCAGAGACTGCGACATCTCCTTGCCTGCCGTCCCGCAGTGCAGAGCGGACTGCAGTGCCCGCCGGACCTCAGAACCGGCCAGCGGCGCGCTATGTTGCAGGCGCTGCTGCCGCCTCGGCGGCAGCTTTGATCTTGCTGAGCGTGAGCACGATGCCGCGGCTGACTTGGCGGCCTCTGGGCACTGGAAGTTCGGTGAGGCGGCTGATTACCGGGCACCATACGAACTGGAAGGGCTCTGCGAGCAAAGTCCCTGCCGGTAAGGGCAGCAGGTCATAGCGCCGCGCGGCCTTCCTCAGCAGCTGTGATGACAGCGGTGGTGTGCCACCAGAACGGGCCGAGCTTGCTATATCCGCGGAACCGTGCTCCCGGGACTGCTGCGCCTGACCCGCTGAGCCACTTCCAGCGGTAACATTCCGGGCTCCACTCACCCGTCCGGGTTATGTCGGTGATGAGCCGGTAAACCTGTTCGGGGTCGCGGCAATCTCGATGCGCGCGACGCCGCGTTTCGCAGTCGGCATCCAAGGAACCTCCGGTCCGCGAGGGGCGAACGTGGCGGCTGATCGGACTCTAACCCACGGATGGCCGGCCCCGCCAAACGCACCGGACTGGAGGTCCGCTGACAGGACTGCGGCCGGGCCTCAGTCGTCGTGCCTGGCGGGCGCCGTTTCAGGTCGCCGGCGAACGGCGTGACGGAGAGGCAGGGTCTCGTACATGCGGATGGCGACGATGAGCCCGGACGCGGCGGTGAGGGCGGCGACCATCCAGATCGCCGCAGGGATCCCGAAGGCGTCGGCGATCAGGCCGGCCAGCAGCGCGCCGACGGCGAACCCGCCGTCGCGCCATAGGCGGTAGACGCCGACCGACCGGGCCCGCCAGGCGGGGTGGGCGACGTCGCCGATGACGGCGAGCAGGGTTGGGTAGACCATGGCGGTGCCGGCGCCGAGCAGCGCGGCGGCGATCACCCATGCCGAGAACGTGGTCCCCGCTGCGGTCAGGGCAATTGCGGCGGCCTGCACGCCCATCCCGGCGGCGACGAGCCATTTGCGGCCGAACAGGTCCGACAGCGCGCCGGTGACGAGCTGACCTGCGCTCCACACGGCCGGGTACAGGGCGGCGAGCACTCCGATCTGGCTGACGGTCAGGCCGTGGCGGGCGAACAGGATCGGGAACAGGCCCCACGCGACGCCGTCGTTGAGGTTGTTGACCATCCCGGCTTGGCAGGCGGCGGACAGGGCGCGTTCGCGGAAGCTGGTGAGCGAGGCGATCTGCCGGGTGGTCAGGTGCCCGGCGAGGCGGTCGGGGGCGATGTGAGAGGCGGCTTCATGGCGAGCGTGACCGCGGGTTTCCCGGACGGCGGCGGCGGACAGTCCCAGGCCGGCCGCGATGTAGGCGGCGCCGAGCAGGAACGGGGCCGGCCGCAGGCCGTAAGCGGCCGCCAGGTACCCGGTGGCCAGGGCGGTGATCGCGAGCGCCCCGTACCCGGACGCCTCGTTCAGGCCCATGGCCAGGCCCCGGCGAGCCGGGCCGACCAGGTCGATCTTCATGATCACGGTGGTGGACCAGGTCAGGCCCTGGTTGACGCCCATCAGGACGTTCGCGGCGACGACCCACCGCCAGTTCGGCGCGAAGATCAGCATCGCCGGGATCGGCAGCGCCGCCAGCCATCCGGCGACCAGCACCGGCTTGCGGCCGAACCGGTCCGACAGGGTGCCAGCGAAGAAGTTCGTGATCGCCTTGACCGCACCGAACGCCAGGATGAACGTGAGCGCGCTGCTGAACGCGGCCAGGTGGAAGGTCTGAGTGGCCAGCAGGGGGACGACGGTGCGCTCCTGCCCGAGCGTGCCGCCGACCAGCGCATTGACCGCGACTAGCAGCGAGAACTGAGCCAGGTTGGCCCGCAAGCCGAGCCGCAACCCGGGGCTGCGCCCGGCACCTCCCGGCGGGTCCGGCCGGGACGGCGCGGATGCGGACTGGCCTGGGTCAGGGGTGGTCACGCGGGCAACTCCAGCGCCAGGCCGGTCGCAGCGGACCAGTCCGGCGGGCCGCCCGCGAGGACCGCGACGCTGTGATGCCCCGCCTGCTCCAGGACGCTGGCGGCAGTGACGGCGCGTTCGCCGTGCCCGCACATGGCCACCACCGGCCGGCCCTGCACGCTGGCCGCCTGGCTGGCGAGGGCGCCGAGTTCGATGTTGCGGGCGCCGGGCAGGTGCCCCGAGGCGTATTCGCTGGCCTGGCGCACGTCGATCACGCCGGCTGGGTTCACCTCGCCGGGTGCGTGCAAGGGGGTGGCCGTGACCGGGTTCCCGGCGGATTGCCAGGCGGGCACGCCCCCGGCCAGGGATCCGGCGAGGTTCTCGTAGCCGATCTTCAGCGCCTGCCAGATGACCTCGCCGAGATCCTGGCCGGGCCCGGCGACAATGATGACCGGGGTGGTGGGGTCGGGGACCAGCCAGCCCAGCCAGGTCGCGAACGCATCCCGCAGTGGGATGGCCAGCGACCCGGGGATGTGACCCGCCGCGTAGTCCGCCACCGGGCGCACGTCAACGACCTGGCCGCCCTCAGCCTGAAGCGCGCGGACCCGGTCCGCTGTCAGAGATGCGAGCACGGCGGTGTCAGCCAGGATGGCGGGTCCGCGCCGGTTCTCCTCCGGCAGCCGCAGAAAATAGTCCGGGAAGGTGCCCAGGCTGGCCAGCAGCGACTTGACGAACGCATCCTCATCGCCGGCGGCCAGCAGCGGGTTGGCGGCTCTTTCCAGCCCGATAGTGGTGGTCCGCGCCGCGCCGGGCGGGGCGGAGCAGAATGACCCGGCCCCGTGCGTCGGGTACACCGGCGTCGTATCCGGCAACGTGAGCAGCCGGCCCAGCGACGCATACTGGAAGCGGGCCAGCGACTTGGTATGCTCCGGGCCGGCCAGGTCAGTGCGGGCAGCCGCGCCAACCAGCAGCGACCCCCCGGTGAACACCCCGAGCACGTCCTGGCCGTCGAGCAGGAGGTAAGCAAGATGCTCGGCCGTATGACCCGGGGTCGCCCACGCCCGCAGCGTCAGCCCGCCCAGGTCCACCTCGTCTCCGTCAGCCAGCCCCTGGTGGGCGAAGTCCCGTTGCCCGGCGGCCGACGCCAGGATCAGCGCACCGCCGGCGGCGAGCTGCCGCGCCCCGGACAGGAAGTCGGCGTGCAGGTGGGTGTCGGCGGCGAACGCGACCGTCATCCCATGCCGGCGGGCGGCCGCGTCCACGGCCCGCAGGTCGCGTGGCACATCCACCGCGAGCGCGCGCCCGTCGCCCAGGCCGACCAGGTAGGCGGAGTTCCCCAGGCCCTCGTCCACGATGGGCACTATCAGCGTTCGGGCCACGGCCAGCTCCTCTCGCGGGGTGGTGCGTGCGCAGGCGGCGCTTGGCACATGCATAAGCTACACTGTTCCATAGTTCTCTGGAAGACTGTTTCAGTCCTCCGGTGCTGCCGCGTGGCAGAGCCGGCCAGCGGGGCGATAGCAGGTAGGAGCGCCGATGGGTGACCGCCAGCGCAAGGCCGAGCTGTACGAGCAGTTCGCCCGCATCGGCAAGGCCCTGGGCAGCCCGAAACGGCTGGAGCTGCTCGACCTGCTCGGGCAGGGCCAGCGCAGCGTCGAGGACCTCGCCGCCGAGGCGGGCCTGGGACTGAGCACCTGTTCGGCGCATCTGCAGGTGCTCCACCACGCGCGACTGGTGGCCGCCCGCAAGCAGGGCACCCGCGTCTTCTACTCCCTGGCCAGCGACGACGTCGCCCGCCTTTACGCGGGCGTCCGCGACACCGCCGCGGCACTGCTCGCCGAGGTCGCTCCCGCCCGGGACGCCTACCTCGGCACCGACGTGGAGGAGGTCTCCCGCGACGAGCTCCTGCGCCGAGCGGGCGCGGGCGATGTCATCGTGCTGGATGTGCGGCCGACCGCCGAATTCGCTGCCGGGCACATCCCCGGCGCCGTGTCCATCCCCATCGACCAGCTCGGGCAGCGGCTCGCCGAGCTGCCCGAAGGCACCGAGGTCGTTGCCTACTGCCGCGGCCCCTACTGCGTGTTCGCCCACGACGCCGTCCGCCTGCTACGCGGTCAGCGGCGCCCAGCCCGCCGCCTTGCCGGCGGCCTGCCCGAGTGGCGGCTCGCCGGGCTTCCCGTCGCGGCCGGCCAGGATGCCCAGCCCGCCCGGACATGACCGGGTCCGCCGGTGCGAGCTGGAATCGCCAGGCAGTCTGGTCCCTTCCGGTCTTGTCGTGCAAGACGGTGAGGGCGAACGACCGGCTTTCCTCGACGATGGTGATGACGGCCGTGGTTGCCCGCTGGTACCGGCCGCGCATGTTGTAGCCGCGGAACGCGCCGACGCAGGCGCCTGTTGCTCCGTCGAGGCAGACGGCCAGCGGCCGCCTCAGCTGAACGACCTGGTCACGGAGCAGATGATCGAGATCCTCGACCTGCAGGCATCATTGTTCCCGCCGCTACCGGCGGACGGGGCCGTGGCCGTCCGGCAATTGGCTGTCGACGATCGGCGGGCCGGCGAGGTTGCGGGGCTGAGGACTTCCGTGAATTCCTTGTCAGCCTGTGCTGACAAGAGGGCTCTGTCAGCGTAGGCTGACAAGCATGTCTGAGGCAATCTCCCTCGCTGAGGCCGCCGGCCATCGCGACCCGGAGGTCGGCCTGGCGTCCGTTGCCGCCCTCCGGCAGATGGTGGAGCAACTGGAGGCCCTGCAGGTCAAGACGGCCCGGGAGGACGGCTGGACCTGGGAGAGGATCGCGGCCGCGCTCGGCGTCACCCGCCAGTCGGTGCACCGCAAGTACGCCAGCCGGCGATTCCCCGGCCGGAGGCTCACATGACACGTCGTGCTGAACCAGGCCGGGACCCGATTGCCGCCCGGCTGATGCGCGCTGCGGGTGAGGAAGCCGACCGGGCTCGCCACGGGTACGTGGGCTGCGAGCACCTGCTGCTCGCGCTGATTGCCGACAAGGACCCGACCGCGCGACAGATCCTGGCCGAACGGGGGGTCAACCTGCCGGCGGCGCGGGCCGCGGTAGTCGGCGTCGTCTCGTCCGGAGCCGGGGACGGGCCGCGCTGGAACGCGACCGACCTGCTCGCCACGCTCGGCGTGGACCTGCCGGCGATCCAGCGGCAGATGCGCGCCGATTACGGCCCGCACGCTATCGACGAGCTGTACCGCAGTCCGGTAGGCCGCCGCCTGCCGTGGGGGCCGCTATGCGGGCCGCGGATGGCACCAGGGCTGAAGAAAGCGCTGTTCGGAACCGAGGGCCACGCTGGCTTCCCGACCAGCGGGCATGCGCTGCTGTCACTGCTCGACGCAGGCAGCAGCGGGCTCGAATCGGTCCTCGCTGCGCTGGGCTCCAGCCCCGACATGCTGCGCCTCGCGGCCACAGAACGGCTGCGCCAGGCCGGATAACGCGGGCAGCCCGCCGGGCAGGGTCGGGTCCTTGGCCGGTCGCACTCGCAGCCCGCACATGCCTGGAATCCGGCCACGAAGGTGGCTTGGAGTCTGGTGAAGCAGCCTGCGTGAACGGACCTAGCATTCGCTGTTGACACTCCGGGCCGGACTCACCGCAGCAGCCGGCCGAAGATCTGCTCGCCGACTTGCAGGGCGCGGGCCTGGCTGAGGATGCCGCCGTCGATTTCGGGATGGTCCCTGGCCCATGCCGCGGCGACCGGGCGGCTGGCGAAGAAGTTGATGTAACTACAGCAGGTCGCCGCGGACGGGCCCGCGCCCTGGCCGGCCGTGCGGCCGGCGAAGACCACCGCGGTCCCTGGCCGCCAATCCGCGCGGCTGCCATCGACAGTTACGGCAATCGGCTCTGCGGTGACGGGGTCGGCGGAGCTGATCAGGACGGCCGTGCCCAGCATCGCGGCGATCCCGAGGGCATCGATGGCGCACATGGCATACGCGCGGCTGCCGCCTGTGATCTGGACCCGGTGCGCTGTCGCCGTGGCCGAGAACGGGTAGGCGGCTCTGATCCGCCCGGCGCTATCGAGGCACAGGAAGTCACCGGCGGCCAACTCTGCCAGCGCGGCGGCGGAATTGAAAGGCCCGGCAGCGGCGTCCAGCGATTCTGGGTCCGGCGCGAGGCCGGTCGCTGCGAAGGAGCGCAGGATCGCCTGATGAACGGCCCGCATGCCTCGCTCGGCTGGAGCTATCCGGCCTCGGCCGGCCCGCCCCAGCGCGTCCAGCCAGCCCGAGCTGGCGGGAGGGTCATCGTTGGCGGCTGCGGTGGTGAGCGCGTGGCGGAGCCGGGTGACCGAGGGCGCGCCGCCGACCCGCCCGTCGCTGTCCCGGTAAAGCCGGCACGACACGCTGGCCCGCTGCCCCGGCTCGGCAAACGGGTCGAGCCCGTCAATCAGGATCGTCGGCGAGCCTTGCATCCCGCTCCGGGCCGCGTCGTCTTCCGTGGCGATCACCTGGTGGCTGACGGTCAGGGGAGGCAGGCCGTCGAGCGCCTCGGCCAGGCGCTCCTCCAGCACCCGAAGATGCGGGCAGCCAGGCACTGCGAGCAGCGTCACGTGCATCCCCCCATCATCACGCGGCCGCGGACCCTGATCCACCGCATAAGCTCCCCGACCCTGGTACGCCGACGATCTCGGCGCGGATATGGTTCAGGCCCCCGCGGGCGGTGCACCGCTTGAGCCGGAGCCTACTCACACCGGGCGACATGGCACCGATTGGCGCGACTGGGTGGTTGACGCGCCACTGCCTTCAGCACCTCCCGCTCGGCGTCGTCGTGCGCTGACCCAATGTGCTCGATGTCCCGCGACCCATGATGAGAGGAGTACACGATCTGCACCCCGGTGGCCCCCGGGTGGCACCCCAGCTGGCCCCCAGGCGGGTTTCGCCTGTCGAAAAGACCGCTCTGCCTGGGCAAATGTCGCACTCTCACTTGGAGCGCTTAACGTCATTCAAGCGCTCCTGATCTTACGATCACAGCCGCGAAAACATCCTCTGAAGTGCACAGAGTACAGTTAACGACCTAACCGATGGGCGAGGAATCTAGGTCCCTGAGCATGGTTTCCGATGGGTAACTTTAGTTCGAAAAAATCCTCTGAAGTGGAGCTATGGGGATTCGAACCCCAGACCTCTTGCATGCCATACGACTTCGCCGTGGATTCGGGCGGGTCCGGACGGGTGTTAGTGGTCACTTCACCTGTGATGATGTCCGTTCCAAGAGGCTGGGTGGGTCTCGGAGTGTATAGAGAATGGCCGACAGATTGGCCGACAGGACCAGCCATAACGACGTCCTGTTTGAGCGCTCGTGCCGTAGGCACACGCCGCCTGGGACTCCCGATCTCGAACTCGAGCTTCTCGCTCGCTGGTCACGAATGTGTCGCCGGCGCCATGACAGACCGTAGCCGGACTCCCATGCCACAGCTCAGCAATTCACTGCCGATCGCCGACTCCATGCGTGAGACCGCCGCGGGGAGGGACCGGCGTGCGGAGCGGCGGTGGGCAGCCAGGCAGCCCTGAACCTAGCTGGTGGACCTCGCGTGTTTCGTCACCAGGCGACCGGGGTCGTCGTGTCGGTTGGCACGCCGGGCAGGGAGGTGAAGGCGCCGTTGTCGATTCTGCCGAACTTGCCGCACTGGATGAGCGCGTGGTTGCCGGCGGGGGCGACCGAGAGGATGCTGCATGGTGCGACATTGCCGTGTGCCCAGGAGATGAGGACGCGGCTTGCCCCGGTGTGCGCGTCGATCTGCGTGATGCCGTCGGTGGAGAAGATCGCCGCTCGGGCGCCGGGCAGGATCGCGGAGGACTGCGGGTCCAGTGAGCTGCGGAAGCGTTGCCCTGAGAACAGGCGGGAGCCTGGTGCGCGGGTGTTGAGGAGCCACAGGCCGGTCTGGCGTGCGCTCATGGCGGCGCGGCGGGCCTCAGATTCCCAGGCGACGGCGAGGGTGTTGTTGCCGGCCCAGGAGACCTGCCAGGACATGCCAGGATCGCCTGGCCTGAAGGTCCGCTCGGCGCCGGTGCGTGTCGAGGCGACGATGATCTCGCCGCGGTTGCGGCCGTTGATTCCTTCGGCGGGCAGCTGGATGGCCATGGCGAGGTGTCGTCCGTTGGGGGTGAGCGCGATCGATTCCACAAACTGTGAGGTGGCCAGCGGCGGGATCGGCAGCGCGTGCGCCCGGGCTGAGCGGCCGTCGGCTGCGAGCCGGAACCGGAAGAACTCGCCCCGGACGGAGATCACGTAGGTGAGGCCGTCCGCGGCGGCGGCGATTTCCGGCTTTGACGGATGCCCCGTCACGGGCGGCAGCTGCAGCCGGCTGATGATCTTGCCGGTCTGCGACTCCCGCACCACGACGAGGTTCGTGTAGAGCCGGACGTAGAACGGGGGCATCGCGCCGTGGGCGGTCGCCGCCTGCTGACCACGGCCGCTGCCATCGGGCGGGCCGGCGATCCGGGCAACGACGGCGATGCCGGCCGCGACCACCGCGACGGCGACGCCCGCGGCGAGCGGGGCCAGCCAGAACCGGGCACGGGCCGCGCCGCGTGCGGCCGTGCGCCCGCCGACGGGCGAGGGCTCGCGCAGCGGAGTGAGGAGCTCAGGCCGCGCCCGAGCCGCCTCCCGCCGCAGTTCCTCGCGCAGCAGTTCCTCGATGCCGGTCATCGCCGGGCTCCCTTCAGCGTCTCGGCCAGCGACGCAAGGCCGCGAGACGCGGTCGAGCGGACAGCCGAGGGACCGATTCCCAGAGTGCGCGCGGTCTGCTCGACTGACAGGTCGCAGTAGTAGCGCAGCACCAGCACCTCACGCTGCCGCGCAGGGAGCAGGCGCAGCGCGGCGGCCAGCTCGCTCCGGTCCGCCGCAGCCGCGGCTGCATCCGGCAGCCAGCCCGGGCCCGGGCCCAGCCTGATCCGGTTCCGCCGGGCGACGGCGTGGCGGCGGTGCACCGACCGGCAGGCGTTGAGGACGATCGCGCGGTGCTGCCGCACCCGGTGCCAGCTGCGATGCAGCCGCTCATAGGCATCCTGAACCACATCTTCCGCGGTCGCCACATCGCCCGTCATCACCAGCGCGAGCCGCACCAACTCCATGTGATGGGCACGGAACAACGCCGTCACGCTCGCACCCGCAGCCTCGGACCGGCCACGCGCGAACGCGCGATCGCCGTCGGCCAGCTCTGGGTTCACAACCTAAAGACGCCGCACCCAAGACCAGCGCTGCACCGAGTGCGAATTTCGTGGCGCAAGGCGCGTGACGAAAGGCGCCAGAAACGGCCTGGGCTTCTTCCGGCCGCCTCACGTTTCGGGCTGCGGGTGATCCGTGGGTCGCCGTTGCGCCCGCGGTTATCGTCGTGCTCGGAAAGGGAAGATCTTCTCGCCGGAGATTATCCCGCGAGTCGCTCCTGTATCCGGCGGACGTCGGCCGGCCGTGCGCGCGCCAGCACACGGTTAGCGAGCGCGCCGTTGATCGAGGCGATTGCCTGGAGCCGGTCCTCGAAGCCCTTAGCATCTGCGCCCTGGTCCTCGAACCAGGCGGCAACATCGGCCCAGTGCCACAGCGGGCTGCGCACGTTGCCCGCCGCCGGGCGGGGGAAGTTCCCTGAGCCGCGCTGGCCGTTCACGAGCATGGACACTGACTGGCGGCTGCGGCCGGCCCGTTCGGCGATGTCGGAGATAGACACCAGTTCGTCTTCCACCGCCAGGGGCTCGAACCCGAGCTCCATTACCTCGGCCAGGGCATCCAGGACGGCATCGAGGAACGACTCGGCGTGGCGCTCGAACCCGATGAAGTGCCCTCGGGGGCCGTCCTCGATTCCGATTTCGTCGTCGAGCGCCTCGTGGAGACGGTCGGCATCGCGGTCCGTCACGGCGTCGCGCAGCCGGACGCGGAAGGCGAAGGTCTCCATTTCCGTCAGTCCTCCTGATTCTTCTGGACGAAGCGCCGGATAATCCGGGCGGCAACATCGGCGTCCTTGGGCGTGCTCCAGACCCGCAGCCGCTGCCCGTTCGGCGCGACCACCTGGCCCCAGGTATGACCGGCGTGCCGCACTTCGACCTCGCAGCCTTCGGACTCCGCGAATCTGAGAGCCTGCTCCACCTGCTTGCGCTGATGGCGCTCCCTGGCCATGAGCATCAATCCTACCCCTGCGCCGTGGACAATGTCCACGCTACCCTTACATGGACAAAGATGACGCGCTGTGTAACGCGGCGAGTCTGCGGCGAGGTGTTGCTCTTCCGGCGCGAGCTGGCTGCGTGGCGCGCAGCTCGGTGCAGTGCGGCCCGCAAATGCGCTCCCCGTTTAGCCCGGCGCGGGAACTGAAGACGCGCAGTCTCTTCGGGGCGTCCAGACGAAGCACGCCTGGCCGCATCGCCTGCCAGCGCCCGCTTGGCGAGGTCGCCCAGAAGCTGCCGGGCATGCTCTTGGTCCTGACCGATGGCCAGGTCGGGCAACTGCCGGGCGACTCAGTCGACCAAGGTCCGCGGGGCCCCATGCGCGCGTGACTCCGGCGCTTGAGCGAGACTTGCGGGACCACGGCTGCGCGCTCTTGCGTGTGCGCGAGTTCCCGCGTGACGCCAGTCGCCCTGCATCGTGTCTGCGCGACGGGCCAGATCCAGCGGCGAGTTCGCGCAGCATCCCGAGTCCGCCTCGCACGAAATTTGCTCCCACTCGCGCATGAGCTGACCCAAGTTCAGCGTGCCTGCTTACGTGGAAGACGGGTGCGCGGCTTTTTCGCGAACTGGCACATGCCAGCCAGAGCTGCGCAGCGGTCGATCTCGTTCGAGTGCGCGAGCGCCGGCGCGGTCTTCATGATCTGCGTGCGCCGGAAGGAGAACCGCGTGAGCGGCTTGCCCATCCAACCCGAACCGCCGCGTCGGCCCCCTCTCGTCCCGGTATGGACCCGAATCGATCGCCGCCAGCTCCATCGCAGATCGTCTCGGCGTTCTTCAGCCATAACACGCGCAGTGCAGCTGCCAACGTTGCGGCTGGTGGCTGCGTCAAGATCGCACGGGGGTCTCACGGGGCCTCGAGCCCGCCATTACCAGAGCGTCGATCCGCCCGCCGGCGTGCCCGGTCCCCTAACCTGCCTCCCGCTGCACCACGGCCGCCGAGTTGTCGCCCGCTCCCGCCGTCGCCGTGAAGGTCGCGCCATCGGCGGCGCCGATTGTCCTAACTGAGTACGCATCGCGTTGTCCTAACTGGGTACGCATCGCGCCCGCGGGCGAACTGAACAACGACCGTCACGACTGCCTCCCGCCGAACGCCCGTAGGTGTTTGGATCTTGCCCAGGACCGCCTTGATCATCTTGATGCATAGGTGTGTAGTCGAGGATCTGAGCAAGGATGATGACGACAGAAGCGGCAGAACCGGCAGAACCGGCAGAAGAGCGCAGCTTACAAGATCACTAAGATGAACAGGGAGCCGTGGTGAGTGATGAGCGTGGCCTGGTCGGCCTGCTGCACCGCGCCGACTGGACGCGGCTGAGCATGTCAGCCGAGGTCAGCGACGGCTCGGCCGTGCTGATTGCACCCGGAAAGCGCTACCGGCTCCAGAGCGCGGAGTATGTGACCGGCTGCGACGGCGGCCGCCCGTGGGAGCTATCCCTGGACGACGATGACCCGGACGGCTCGGTGCACTGGATCAGCGGACCGGAGCCGCCGCTGCCCAGGATGCTGTGCCCAGCCTGGCTGCTGGAGGACTCGGAGCTGCAGGTCCAGGGCCGGGTCCGCGCATGCGGGCGCGACGCCCTCGACGTGGTGATGACCCGCCGGCCGGGCCAGCGGGGCGGACCCGTCGCGGCGGATGACCCTTCCGCGCGGCGGCGGGTCCTCGTCGACGCCGAGCTGGGGATCTTGCTGCGCATCGCTGAGCCGGGCCGGGAGCCGGAGGTGACCGAGCTGCTCAGCGCGGACTTCGACCCGGTCATCGACCCGGGCCGGTTCGCTCCGCAGGCCGGCAGCCGGATCGCCGAGGGACTGGGCGAGTCCCTCGGCGGAGCGTTCGGGCCGGCATGGTGGGCAGCCAAGACCGCGGCCAGCCTGGCCGCGGGCGCTCTCGGCGCCTGGATCAGGTACTCCCCGTCCCGCCGCGCCCAGCCAGCCGGAGCCGATGGCATCGATCTCGTGACCGCTATACCGGGCGATGAGCCGCCGCCGGACCTGTCGCCGGACCACGTTCCGGGCGGGCCGCCGGTCAGCGACGACCTGCTCAACCTGCTGCATGCCGGAGGCCCGGACCAGTTCGCCGCGACGCTGCACCAATGGATCGGCGTCGGCGGTCTGGCCTCGTCGGTGCCGGCCGCGGCCCGGCGGGCCGGGTTCGGCGGCCTGGGCCTGCTGATGGACGCGATCAGCGAGACGCCCGCCACCGCCCACCTGATCTCCCGTGTCCGCGTCGCCGGGCAGGGCAGGTACCAGATCGACCACGCCTACCAGCCGCGCGGCGGCCCGGTGACGATCGCCTGCGACGGGCTGCAACGCTGGCAGGTCTATCCAGACAAGATCATCATTGGCCCCGCAAGGCCCCTGCCACATGACATACGCGATCTCGCTGACCCGTCCTGGCTGCTGCGATGCTGGCTGTCCGGCGGCACCATGGTCCCGGCGGGCAGCCGCGGCGCCTACAGGCTCAACGCCGGCCGCAGGCAAGGCGACGACTCGCTGGCGCTGATGTTCCCAGCCGCGGTAGCCGTCGTCGACGCCGACCTGGGTCTCGTCCTGCGCATGACCTCCTACATCGGCGCCAATCCCGTCCAGCACCACGAGTTCCGCGACGTCACCACCGACGTCGGTGACTTCCGGGTCAAGATCCCAGGCGATCTGCCCACAGTCAAGGAATCCCGGCCCTTCCGAACCTGACGCGCCCGCCTACTCCAATCCAGCCGCCGCCGACAACGCGGAAATGACCTGAACAGCCGACAGCCAGGCCATTCAGCTCCACCTCTCGTACGCCGGCTACCAGCAGGCCGCGCACGCGAGCTTCACCTGAACGAGACAGTGATCTTGCGAGGTCCGGGATCACCTTGCGAGTCGCTGCCAGGCTTCGGGTTCGGCCGGGCGGAGAATGTCCCGCGAGCGCGGATCGACCCGTAACGGCTCGGCGCTGCCCGGCCCGGGCAGCCCGCCAAGTGCGAGTCCTTGCCTCAGTGGTGCCCGAATCGGGGTTCTATCTCGGCCATGGTCGTGCCGTTCTCGTCGATGGCTGCCACCCGGAATGGGCCGGGCTGGTCTGCGTGGACGATCCAGGCGCCGAAGTGATTGTCGAGGGGGCGGCGGTCTTCGTGTCCGTCCCGGATGAGGGCCAGGTATTTCACGGATGGGGCCGCGGTGCCGTGCCAGATGGTGCTGCTCGTGCTGCTGTAGACGATGGCTTCCCCGCCGAGGCCGTGCAGGCCGGCGGGGTCGGTGAAGGGGTCGTGGAAGTCGGTGCCGAACCAGTGCGGCCCGTCGGCCGTCCACTGTCCGTCGTGCCTGGTGAACGTGGCCGTCAGGGCGATCGGCTGCCAGCTGCGGCGGTGGCGGTGGAAGCGCAGGAAGAGCACGGCGGCACCATCGCGGCCGGCCCAGTACGTCATCGGGACGGCCATGTGGCGGTTCAGTAGCTCGGGCAGCGGCGGCAGCCCGTTCTCCAGGACGGCGATGCCGGTCTGCTTCATGTTCCGCGGGTCGAACTCGGGTGGCACGTCGGCGGGTTCGTCGTCATCTTCGTATTCGGCTGGTGGTGACAGTTCCTCCAGCAGGTCATCGGCGAACCGGTATCCGGCGTCGATAGCCCGCTGCCAGGCCACGCGCCAGCCGTCCAGGTCGCCGCGGTCCCTGAGCACGTTCCCGACTACGCGGCCTAAATCTGGACTTCAGTACACCGGCGCGTCCAGACCTATCCAGCGAACCCAGCTCAGCGTGCAGGAGCCTCGCAACTTTCAACGGGCAGGACACCATCCAAGTAGAGCCACGCACGCCATCCATATCGGGCGGCTGTCCGGACTCAGCCACGAGCCGAGAGCCAGGCTGCGGCCAAGCTTGCGCTCACCCGGGCGGCTCCCGGCCCGGCGGACCGAACCCCGGACTGGTCTACTTCAGGTTCGACACCGGTCCGAGGGTGTGCAGCGGAACCGGGGGCGGGTGGTTGCCCAGGCCGGCTTCGAGGGTCACGAAGGTGGCGGCGTCGAAGATGACCGAGAAGTAGTGTCCGGTCGGCGCGTGGCCACACGACGGCGCGGGGCCGCCGTTAGAGAGCGTGAAGTCACCCTTCATCAGCACCAGGTACACGGCATCGGTGGCATTGTCCGCTATGTCGTTGTCTCCGCCCACTGTGGCGATCGCCTTGCTGAAGGTCGTTCGCACCGCGCGGATCGAGGCAGGCCTAGCGCCGTCACAGACCGCCACCTCGTGCAGGGCCATAGCGCGGAGCCGGCGCGCCACCGCGGCGGGGGACGCGGCACGCCGCACTGCGAAGTCAGCGACTTCTCGCTCAGCCTCCCCTGGCTTCCGCCCCGACCAGGCCCACTCCACGGAAAGCTCGCGGCTGGTCCCGGGGCTAAGCCTGGCCGGCACGGTCCAGTGCAGCACGAACCGGTGCGCGCCGGGCCGCAGCGGCACGCGGGTGCTGGCCGCCAGGATCGGATTCATGTCGGCGGGCCCGCCGGGGCGGGGTGTGAGGATGCCGTTGGTGATGCCCAGCCACAGGGCTCTCATCGGCTGCGGCCCGGGCACAGTCACCTCGACCGTCACCTTGAGCCTCGCGCCCGGGGCGATGGTGAACAAGGGCACCGCCCCCGTAGCCGAAACCGCTCTCGTCTGGCCGTTCGCCGTCACCGTGTACGACAGTCCAGGCGGCGGGGGCGGCGGCGCGCTGATGACGGGCTGGGTTGTCCCGCCGAGTGTTAGCGGGATCGCGACCGCCGATGCCGCCGCCGCCACCGAGACCGCCGCGATGATCCCGGCGCGCCTGCGCCGTCCCCGTCTGATTCGCCGGACTCGCGCGGCCAGGTCGTCAGTGGTGAAGCGCGGCGGGCCAGCCAGCGCCGCCGATTCCGCCAGGCGCGAGCGCAGTTCCCGCTCACCGATCGACATCGCCTTATTCCCTCCCGCTATCGCTTTCCGCGGTGGACAGCCGCACGGCCATGCGGGACATCGCCTCGCTGAGGTACCGCTTGACCGTGCCTTCACCCACGCCGAGCACGGCCGCGACCTCGGCCACGGGCAGGTCCTCGTAGTAGCGCAGTACCACGCAGGCGCGCTGCCGGGGAGAAAGGCTCCGGAGCGCCGCCAGCATGGCGTCGCGGTCGGACACCTGATCGGCGAGATCCGGCGCCATCTCCGCGGGCCGCAGCAGCGGCACCACCCGGCTCCAGCGGGCGTGCCTGCGGGCGCCATCGATAAACAGGTTCACCATGATCACCCGCACATACGCCTCGGCCGCGCCGGGCCGCAGCACTCGCCGCGGCCGGGTGAACGCCCGGACCAGCGCTTCCTGGATCAGGTCGTCGGCCTGGGCCTCGTTCCCGCACAGCAGGAACGCGTGGCGCTTGAGTGCCGCGCCGCGCCCGCTGGCCAGGCCGGCCAGCGCCTGCTCCCAGCTCTCCACCTCACCACCCGTCACCCCAACGACCCGGACCCTCACCTTCTCCAACGAACGGGTCGCCCGCCGGGTTGGGGAGCGGCCCGAAAAACTCCGGCGAACGCTGGCGGCACCGCGAGCAGGCTCATCCTCGACGCCAGCCGCACCTCAGGTCACGTGACACACGACACCACTGCTGGCCCGCTCGAAACAAGGCACCCTCCCGTGACCGGTGACCGTGGCGAAACAGCTCACAATCAGTGAGACGAGCGCCGCTATCGACGTTTCACGAACCTGAGCCACCGCAGGTCAGCGCCTGATCACGGCTCAGATCGATCGCGACAGGACAAGCGCGGCGGGTTGAGGTTGAGTATGCCGGCCCGGTGGGGCGGGAGTGGCTGCCGCCCAAGTCCCCCGATCTCCGGGGCCTTACCTGGCGAGTCGCCGCCCCGCTTCGGCTTGTGCGGGGGGCGAAGTCAGCGGGTGGCGCCCGGTTGCCAGATGACGGTGGCGGGCCGGATCCCGCCGAGCTCGCCGCGGCAGGTCACCAGTCCGCCGCTGGAGCCGCCGGACCCGGCAGGGTTGAGCCGGTCCGCGTTGGCGACCGTGAGGACCTGCCCGTGGGGCAGGGTGACGCGCCAGGCGGCGGGGATTATCCAGAGCGGCTGGCAGTACCCGTGGTCGACGCTGGCGGGGCCGTCCCGGTACTCGGCTGCCAGGGCCAGGCTGGCGACGAAGGCGCCGTGCGCCGCGGACTGCGGGCTGCCATCCACGGTGATGCGCTGGCTGACCGGGCCCGTGGCCGGGCTCAGCACGGCGACGCCGGCCACCGGGAACGTGACCGGCTGCGTGACCGGCCGCCCCGACTTGCCGGTCCCGGCCAGGCGCAGCGGGCCGATCAGCGTGCAGGGGCGGGGCGAGTCGTCGCGAACGATGACGGATCCGAAGTCGTTGCCTGTTCCGGCCCCGCCGCCGCGGTAGCTGAGGGCGAGCTGTCCGGCCGTGCAGGCAGGCGCGGGCCGGACCGCCAGTACCACGCTGATGTCCTTGCCGGGTCCGGCGTTGGGCACCCCGGCGGGCAGCGTCTGGAAGATGACGGTGCCAGGCTCGACGGCGCGGTCGATGGCCGCGCCGTCGACGTACATGCTCCAGCGATGACGCGCCGCTGCGGCGGCAGCGGCCCGGATCGGAAGGCCCGCCAGGTCCGGGGTGCGGGGGCCGTGCGGATGCCTGGTGACGCTGGCGAGGAAGGACAGGTCGGACTGAAGCGGGCCGGCGAGCGGGCTGCCCTGCTTGTGACCGCCACGATCGCCAGCGAGCAGTCGGTGTAAGAGATCGCGGCGGTCACGCGGTGTCCGCTCCGGTAGCCGAACACGAGCGCCTGGGAGAACGGGAGCCTGCCGCGGGGCCCGTCACATCGCGCGGGGCCGGTGACCGGCCGCCCGGTGTTGATGATCGCCGCCAGGCCGGCTGCGGGGATCCCGCGCAGCACGATCCTCCAGGCCGGCGTGAGCCTCGCCTTGGATGGCGGCAGCGGGCGGGCGTACTGGCAGATCGAGACGACCACGGCCCCGGGCGGGATCAGCGAGGGAGCTGACCCGCCGGGCCGCTGTGTCGATGGTGCTGCGGGCGATTGCCCGGAGTTCGCGGGCGCGTGCGCGGGGCACCCGGGCGCGGGCCCGCGCGTGACCGGGGTGATGCCGGCGCTGCAGGCCGCCTGGGCGAGCGCGGCGAGCATCGGGCCCAGTGCCACGAGCGGTGCCCGGATGATCTTCGGCCTCATGGCATTGCCTCCGCAGCGGTACGTGACGCCCACTACCAGGACGGCGCTAGGCCAGGCGCGGTTGCACCGAGGTTCTCGATTGGCTTGCCGCCGGAACCGGGAGGTGCTAATCGGTCCTCGTACGCAAGGACCCGCTAGCGCTGATAGCCAGTTCGGCCGCAGGCGAGCGCGACCGACGGCAGAATCCGGCACGCGGCCAGCTAATACGGCAGATTGATCACCCTGCCCTCGCCCGTGAACTGCTCGCGTGGCTAACGTGCTACTGCGCGCGACAAGCGGCCCTCGTCGCAGACCGAGCCTACGACGCGAAAAGTGAGGCGGGCGCCTCACCCGAGTCCCGGTTCATGTGAGCGGGGCTGTAGGTGGGCTCGGGTGTCGCTGAGTCATCGGCGCTTGCTTGCCCTGTGGATCGGCGTTTGGCTTCGCGTTGCTGCTCAGCGGTCACCCGATCGGCACTGTCTCACATTAGGTCGCTCAGGGCATCCACGCGGTGCGTAACCTGCGGCATCGATCGCGCAGGAACCACGCGAGGGGGGCTCGGAACAGCGGCCGCAGGACAGTGCGCTGCAGGCATGCGACGAGGTTGAGGTCTGCCCAGCCCAGGAACCGGCCGGGGCCAACGTTACGCCGGCGAAGCCAGAATGAGCCGGGAAGCCTGAACAACGTGGCAAGCGGAATCATGACCCATAGCAGCACGCCGCGTACGGCTAGCAGCGTGAACCCGGCGAGAGGCGAGACGGGTCGTGGTCTGGGTTCACTGGTCATGGCCACCTCTGAACGGAGCTCAACCATGAGCCTGGCTCGATTATCCGGCAAAGCCGATCATGATAGTGCGTGTCGTTACGCGAAGTATTGCCTGTGGCCGGCAAGATCACGTCGCATGACCGAAAAATGGCTCGGTGAGGGCTGGCTGCCGGCTGACGGACCTCGATCGCTAGGCGCATGTGCCGCGCATAGCAGCGCGCCAGTACCGTCTTATCTGTTCGATCTTGGCGGCAATGTCTGGGTCGCGCATAGTCGAGCGGTCTACCGGGACGCCAAGTCGGAAGCGTACGCCAGATACCGTCGTCACGAGGACGTCCGTACCCCACACCCTCGTACGACAGGTGATCTCGCGGACCTCCGGCCAACTGCATGCGCGGTTTCCCGCCAAGCCGCGAGTAAGGATCCCGGAATCAGTGCACTCGGTGAAAGCGCGCGTATACATGATATTCTCATACAGGTAAGCGACCATATTAATAGCGATTGCGCATGCAACTGCCCAGGGCCACCATAGTTTGGGTTTTTCGATCAGGCTTAGAACTAGTATATAGATGCTTACGCCTATTAGTCCGGCAATCTGACTTGCCCAGCGACGGCGTGTTTGTTCGGCTGTCAGTACCAGTTTCATATTCCCCATCTCACAACAATCAACATCGTGTGTTGCATTAACCAGCCTCCATATTCGGTCCGGGTTGTAACTTCTAGTATTCCTGCGAATGGAAGTTGGCGATCTTTCAGTTCCCGGGCGCCATAGGCTCAACATAACCGCTAAATCTATAGCGCGCGGCGCGGCGAGCGCAAGGACGAGTGCATTAGCGTGCATGGCCTCTCGACCCACGAGCGGATAAGCCGCAAGTAACCCTATGACCGTCGAGCATGGCATATCTCCACCCGAACATCAAGATCAACATCGCTGCGATCGACACGAGTGCCGAGACTACGCCCTGGCCAACTTCACACCGTTCGCCGATCAAGATCAAAGTTCTTGGAGTCCTCGAACGAAAGTCACGGACTCGGACGCTCTGCAGCAGTGGTCCGCCTGCTCCTGAGATGCCCAGCACAATCTCAAGGACGCTGAGCCAGATTCCACGCGTGCTTGCCTTTCCGCCGGCATCATCAGCTCAGCCGTTAACTCGACTGCTATTGGGGAAGTACGCCAGCGCCCGGGAGCCAGAACCATCCCCAAGGGAACAGGTATCCGGTACCCAGGATAGGGATTCGACGATAGTGAATCCTGATCCGACCCCGATACAGCCATATCTGAACACCGTGATCATGACCAGCCCGATCCATTCTGTACATCAACGCTGTGAGGTAGAACGCAACTGCGGAGGTGTCTGCAGCCCACCCCGCAAGTGTCTCAGTCACTCTGGCCGCAGCCGCGCTACCGGCCCCAACTGCTCCGCCTGTCCATCCGGCATCGGCTACAATCCGCTCCGTCAGACGGTGATCCAGGAATAGAATTACGAGCTGCAGGACTAGCGCTTCGCTCACCCACGGGCAGAATTTGCCTATAACCAGGTCGAGGCAGAAGCGGGTCCTATAGTACCATGACACCCATCTAGGTCCATTCCATATACCTGTCCAGCCGCCATAAAGGCCCGTTGGGTCATTATTGTCAACCGGATTTCCAAACGCATACTGGTAAGGCTGCGCCGTTCCCATGATCGCCGGATCGACTGATATGAACTGGCCAGTGACGGAGTCGTAGTATCGGTGAATCAGGTATTCAATACCAGTTGGGTCGACATATGAGCCGGCGTATCCGAATGGACTCGTGCCGCTAAGTCCGCCTGCAGTTTGAGGGTTGCCCCAAGCATCGTAGCTAGTCGTGCCTGCTAGAACGCCGGATGAGTTGACGGTGCCTCGAATCGAACCGAGTGAGTCGGCAACAAGGTACGTTATCGTACCTGCTGTTTCGTTGACTTGCTCCACCGGAGTTGGTCCGTCGGTGTAAATGTATACGTTCGTTCCGTCCGTAAGAAGGCTTGTCCCGTTCCACACGTATTGCTGTGTAACCGGTGAGCCGCCAGAAGGAGTGAATGTCGCCGATGCGCGCAGGCCACTGCCGTCGTAAGTAACTGCAGCCATTGATGCCGCTGGGTCGGAATAAGCGGTCAACTGGCCGGGCCCGTTCCAACTGGCTGAAGCGACTGTGGTGGCCCCTTGCTTGGCGGTGAGCCGCTGGCCGTCGGCGTCGTAAGTGTAGCTCGTCGTGGTTCCTGACTGCGTTGCGGAAGAGAGCTCGCCAGCGTTGTCGTAGTGGCCGGTGCCGCCGGGAGGCAGGGTAGTGAGGTTGGAGGAGGCATCGAAGCCGTAACTGAGCGTGGGGTTGGTTCCGGGGGTCATGGAGGTGACGCGACCCTTGGCGTCGTAGGTGTAGGCGGCCGGTGACTGGGCGGAGTTCGGGGTGTCGGCTTCGCTGAGGATGGTGCTGGCCGGGGAATCGGCGTAGGTGAAGGACTGCAGCGTGTTGGTGCCGTTCTTGAGGCTGATGGCTGATGGGTTGTCTGTGTTGTCGTAGCTGGTGGTGATCGTGTCGCCCGAGGATCCGAGACCGACCGAGTTGGGGAGGCCGTCTGCGGTGCTGCCGATGCTGATCTGGTGGCCGTTGAAGTCGGTGACTGCGGTCAGCAGGTCAGCGTTGTCATAGGCATACGACACCGTCGATGACGTGGCCCAAGTCGCGGAGGCGGGAAGCGGGTAGCTGATAGAGGCAACCTCGCCGTCAGGGTTGTACCCGTAGCCGGTTGCCTGGCTGGCGCCGTTGGTGGCCGAGGTGAGTTCTCCAAAAGGATCATAGACATAGCTCGATGATCCCGTGGCATCGGTCATCGCGGTCTTCATGCCGTTGGCGTCGTATCCGTAGCTGACCGAGTGCGCGGACGAGCCAGAGTAGGTGACTGTGGCTGACTTATTCAGCGGCGTGTAGGTCCAGGTCGTGGTGATACCGTTCGGGTCCGTCCGTGTCAGCATGTTCCCGGCCGGGTCGTAGGTTGAGGTGGTCGTTGCTCCGCTGGGCGCGGCCGTTGTGGCGGGCGCGGTGGTGGCGACTAGTTCTTGCGCTGAGTCGTAGCTGGAGGTGGTCTGGTACTGGGCCTGGGTCGGATAGCTGTTCTTGTCGATGATCCAGGGTGAGCTGGTTTCGCAGGGAGCGGTTCCGGACTGAGCATTGCCATCAGGGTAGACGACCGCTGTCAGGTTGCCGTTGGGGTCGTAGCAGTAGCTGATGCTGGCGGCGGCGGTGGTGCCGGAGCCGGTGGTCTCGGAGGTGAGCTCGCCGAGGGAGTTGTAGGCGTCAGCAGTGACCTGGTTCGGGCCGCCGCTCGATGTCGGCGGCGCGGTGGTCATTGTGAGATTCCCAGCTCCGTCGTAGCTATAGGTCGTGACCTCGGATCCGGTCTGCCCCGCAGGAGCAGGCGTTGTCTCCTGGATGTCATGCCCGAGTGCATCGAACTTGTAGGTGGTGGCGTCGGAGGCGAGCCGATTCCCGTACCCGGATGGGTATGACGACGGACATGACGACGCGTTCAGGTTATTCGCCGCGACGCCGACCGGAGGGACGGTCTCGGTGACGTGGCCAGCGCCGTCGTAGCAAGTCAGGGTGCTGTTATTGTCCGGGTCAGCCACGACGGTGGCCTGGTCGTCGGCGTTGTAGGTGGTGGTGGTGGTGTAGCCGCGGGCGTCCTGGACCGTGGTCTGGTTGCCGTTGGCGTCGTATCCGTAGTTAGTCGTGCGGGGAGTGACGGTGGCGCCGGTGCCGCCGGCCTGGGTAACGGAGGACCGGTCCTGGTCGGCGTTGTAGGCGGTCGTGGTGGCGTAGTTGGCGGCGTTGGCGCCGCTGAGGTTCCCGTCTGGCGAGGTGATAGACGTTTGCCTGCCGTCGCCGTTGTAGGCGTAGGTGGTCACAGCAACTTCGCTGCCGTTGCCGTCCGGGGCGCTGCTCGACACCAGGTCCCCCTGAGCGTCGTAACCAAGCTGGGTGACGACGCCGTCGGCGTTGACTCTGGCGCACGGCAGTGACGGGGATGGCGGGTTGTTGTTTGCGCAGGTGATAGCGTTGCTGGCGCCGGGCAGGGTGACGCTGTTGTTCTTGTACAGCTGATAAGTCGTCTGTGAGTACGCGGCGTTGTTACTGCCTGGCTCGTACACCCCGCTGGTGGCGTACAGCTCGTTGCCGTCGTTGTCGTACAGGATGTACGTGAGGCCGACCGGCGGGGCCGCCGATGGCGGTGTGATGACACCCCCAGGGGCGACCGGGGCCGGGCCGACGTTCTGGGCACAACTGCTGGTCCCGGATGCGAGGGGGGTTCCGTCGCATGCGGGCTGGTCCTGCCCTGCGGGGGTGGCCTGGGTGGTGCTGTTGCCGAGCGGGTCGGTCGTGACCGTCGCGTTGCCGGACGGGTCGTAAGAGAACTGGGTGACGCTGCCATTGCCGTCCGCAGTAGCGGTGTCGAGCTGGGTTCCGGCGTCGGCTACGCCGGTTGCCTGAATGGGGGCGTAGTCCTGCTCGGATTTCAGTGTCGCGCCGACGTTGCCGGTCCAGGCGGCCTGGCTGGTGAGGGTGCCGCCGGTGTAGCCATAGACGGCGGTGTTACCGTCCGGGTCGGTGACGTTGGTGTATCCGGTGCCGAGCGATTCGTTCATGCACGCACCGGCCGCAGCGTTCACGCAGTAGCTGAATGTGGTGGTGAAACCCATTGGGTCCGTCTGCGAGCTGACCCGCCCAAGTGGGTCGTAGGTGTTGACGCTGGACTTGCCGCTGGTCTGCCCGTTCGGGCTGGTGACGGTGAGTAGGTCATGGTCTAGCAACGGGCTGGCGTTGCCGCTGTCGTAGCTGAAGCTGGTGATGTTCAGCATCGGGTCTTTGACGGTGGCCAGGTCCGAGCCGGTGTAGGTGTAGTCCCACTGGCGGCCCATCGGGTCGGTGAACTCCCGGACCATCCCGGTCGCGTTGTACCCGATGACCATTGCCCGGCCATTCGCCGCGGTGATCGTGTTGCAGGTGTTTACCCAGGTGGGGCAGTTCGTGCCGCCTGGGAGTGGGGTGCTGTAGGCGACCGACAGGGTGTTCCCGGCCATGTCGGTCTCGCTGTACAGCGCCCCGCTGGAGCCGTAGACGTAGGACAGGCCAGGCGACGGCGTGTAAGTGTACTGGCCGCCGTTGGCGCCGGAGTAGGTCAGGTTCGCGGCGACGTACTGGGGCAGGGAGCAGTATCCGCCGGTGCCGGCCGCGACGTAGGGAGTGACGCACGACCCTGAGTTCTTCGGGTAGAACGTGACCTGGGAGCCGCCGGGCTGGGTGATCGTAATCCCGCTGGTGTCCCAGGTCGTCGCGGCCAAGGGGTCGGTGGCGAACAGCGGCGTGGCGGTGGCGGGGATCTCCTGGAGCCGGTTCGCTGTGGTCGAGCCGACCACGGAGTTGGTGACGAACAGGTCCCCGGCAGGGTCTACGCCGATGCCGGGCGGGGCGTCCAGCGGCGAGGCGGTGGCGGGGACGCCGTCGACGGTGCTGCCCGGCGAGCCGGTGCCGGCGACGGTGTAGATGTTGCCGCCGGTCATGTCCTGGCCCCACTGGGTGCCGCTCGCGGCGGCGATCTCGCGGATCTTGTCGTTTCCGGAGTCAGCGATGTACAGGTTCCCCCATGAGTCGATCGCGATCTGCTGCGGGCCGCCGAGCCGCGCGGCGGTGGCCGGCCCGCCGTCCCCGGATGCGCCGCCCGGGCAGGATGGCGGGCTGGGGGTGCACTGGCTGCTGCTGGGTCCGGCAACCGTGTAGATGTCTTGCTGGAACATCTTGACGCCCCACTGGGTGTGGGTGACGGCGGCGAGTTCCCGAACCCGGTTGCTGCTGTAGTCGCCAATGTAGATGTTGCCGGAGGAGTCGACGGCCAGACCGACCGGGTTGTCCAGCTTCGATGAGTAGCCCTTGCCGAGGTCGCCAGTGTTGCCCGGCGTGCCGTCAGCCGACCCGGCGACGGTGTAGACGTCCCCGGCGGCCGGCATACTGACGCCGTAGTAGGTGCCGGCGGCAGCCGGGACCTCCAGGACCTGGTTGTTGGTCGTGATGAACACGTCTCCGGCGGCGTCGGTGGCGACGGCTTGCGGGGTGGTCAGCTTCGCCTGCGCCGCCGGGCCGCCCTGGCCGGAGTTCCCTCCGGTGCCGTCAGCCTGGCCGGCGAAGGTCGTGATCGTCCCGTCCGGCGCCATTTTCTGGACCCGGTTGTCGAAGGTGTCGGCGATGTACAGGTTCCCGGCTAGGTCGACGGCGACAGCACCAGGCTGGCAGAGCAGGGCAGCGGTCACCGGGTTGCCGGTGCCGCAGGGGCCGCCGCCGTGATACCCGCCCGGGGACCCGGCGACGGTGTACACGTTCCCGGCGGTCATGGTGACGCCGAACTGTATGTGGTTGTAGACGGCGATCTCCTGAACGCGGTTGCCGCCGGCGTCGGCGACGAAAATGTCGCCGTGCCTGTCGGAGGCCACGCCCATGGGCGTGCGCAGGCCCGCGCTCACGGCGATGCCGCCGTTACCGTCCTGGCCGAACGTGCCGGCGCCGCCCGCGAAGTCGGTGATCTTGTAGTTTGACGATGAGACGAGCCGGATCTCGTTGTTGGCGGTGTCGGCCACATATATTCCGGCCGAGGAATATCCCACCTTGCCGGCGCCATTGCCGAGGGACATCGTCGCAGCGGTCGCCAGGCCGCCGTTCCCGGTGTACCCGGAAGTGCCCTGCGCGGACCCGGCGATGTTGTACAGGTCGTTCGCGGTCATCGATATGTTCCACTCGGTGTGCGTGGTGCGGGCGATCTCGGCGACCCGGTTGTTCAGGGCGTCGGTGATGTACATCTGGGTGCCGTTGTTCACCACGATCCCGGTCGGATTAAACAGCAAGGTGCTGGTGTTTACGGTGCCGTTCGCCGATCTCCCGGAGCCGCCACTGGGGTCGCCGGCGACGTTGTAGATGTCGTTAGCGGTCATCGACTGGCTGTTCCACTGGGAGCCGGAGGACTGCGCGACCTCCTGGACTTTGTTGTTGCCGGTCACCGCGATGTACAGGTCGCCCCCTGAGCTGATGGAGATGCTTTCGGGGTTGGCCAGCTTCGCCATCGTGGCGGGGCCGCCGGCGCCGTTATTCCCGCCGGTGCCGTCGGCCTGGCCGGCGACGGTGTAGATGTCGTTGTTCGACATCGTCTGGCCCCACTTCTGGCCGCCAGTCTGGAAGACCTCCTGGACCCGGTTGTTGCCGGCGTCGGCGATGTACAGCGACGTGTCGCCGCTCGGGCCCAGGACGACCTGGGCTGGCCCGAACAGGAACGCCTGGCTGGCGGCACCGCCGTCACCGGAGTGGCCGCCGCTGCCGCCCCAGTTCCCTGCGACCGTGTAAACGTCAAGATGGGTCATCGGGATGCCGTAGTTGGTGCCATTCGCGACCGGGATCTCCAAGACGCGGTTCTTCCCGGTGTCGGCGATGAACAGGTTCCCGGCCGAGTCGACCGTGACGCCTTGCGGCGCGGTCAGCTTGCAGGCGGCCATGGCGGTGCCGTTGGCGCACCCGCCGGCCTGCCCGGTGTCGCTGCCGACGATCGTGTACATGTTCCCGGCGGTCATCGAGATCCCCCACTGGGTGCCGGATGCGGCCGGGATCTCCTCGATCCGGTTTCCGGCCGTGTCCGCGATGTACACGTCGCTGCCAGACACCGACACGCTCGCCGGGCTGTTCAGCGCAGCCGCCGTCGCCGACCCGCCGTTCCCGGTGGCCGTCGCGAGCCCGTCGATCGTGTAGATGTCGCCGGGCAGGACCGACTTGTTCGCCGACAGCGAGGTGTCCCAGTTGTCGGTCCACCCGTATCCCATCGACCCGAGCGCCCCGGCAGGCTTGGGCGATGCTGTGATCGCTTCCTGCTGCGCGAGCGCCGCATCGTAAGTGCGGGAGAACTGCAGGGCCGGGCCGAACGTAGGGATGGTCAGGTCATTGGACATCTGGGTGAAGTCGCCGTTCTCAGTGTTTACGGGATCCGCCATCGCTTGCGACACCCCCGGCGCGGCCGGGTTGGACCCGCCGACCGCAGATCCCGGCGGCACCTGCCCGCCTTGCGACGCCGCCAGGCCCGCCGTGCTGCCGCTAACCGGAGCGCCGAGCAGTACGAACGGCTGCCCCGACACGCCATTTGATGCGGTGAAATTCGCCGGGGTCGCCGCGGCGTCGTAGGCGACCGGCGTGAACGACGCCGGCCACGAACTGAGGCTCTCCTGGACCGGGCATGCCGGCGACGGCCACCCAGATAGCGCCGGGTTGGCCTTTCCGCTGAATCCCGGCGTCGCCACGGCTTCCTGAGTGTTGACCGTGCCGTTCGGGCACGCCGAGCCCTGCCCGCTATCCGTCAGTCCGCCTGCCGTCCCGATGCCCTCGATCCCATTCAGCCAGTTCTTCGCCGACCCGGTGCCACCCACCGGCGTGCCCGCGGAGTCGCCTGAGTCCTCGCAGTTCAGCGACACGTATAGGCCCGTGCCTGTGTGGTTCTGCGAGTTGTAGGCCGACGCGGCGTAGGCGATCGCGTCGGTGATCAGCGCCGTCCCGGACGACCCAGCCAGCGCCGGCGCCGTCCCCAGGACCGCCACGTTCCCGGTCACCGTCGGCTGCCACGTCGACACCGTCGACAGGGCCTCCGGCGGGACCGATGTGGAGCAGCTGCTGCTGGACGGGTCACCGATGATGATCGCGTTGAAGTTAGCGAAATTCTCAGTAGGCCATTGCGTATCGGTCGCCACCGTCAACGACAGGCCAAGCGCCGACGCGGCATTCGCCTCCGCGCTGCCGGTGCCGCCGTTCACGCTTGACCCGAGGATCAGCACGGATCCCGAGATAGACGCACGCGCTGGCGCATGCGACACTGCCCAGCCCGTCGCCGTGATCGCTACGGCACCTACCGCGACGACGGCCACCGGGGCTAGGCCCGAGGCCACCAGGCCGTGTGCCGACAGCACTGCAAGTGCGCGCCGTATTCGCACGCTGGCCCTGCGGATCGAGCGCCGCGGGCGCTTGTCGATTGGGCCGGGGGAACCGGTCCCGAGAGTCAGACCTGCGGACCAGCGCAACCAGGACATGACATTCCCCTTACGGCGAATTGCAGCTTCGGCACACGCCATCCGGGTTCCGGCTGACGGCACGCCGGCGTGCATGCTCCTACCGCTGAAAGTCCGCGGCGCCGACAGGCGGCGCAAGGGCTGGCCGGTGGCAGCAACCGGCCACCGGCCTCCTAGCTGCGGAAACGTCACATGGCAGCAAACTGCCGCTTCGCCCCAGTCGCTGGCGGGCGCAACCTAGTGACGGATAGGCGTGAGCGCCGGGATCCGCGGTGAGCCAATCAGTTTGCAGCTGGCCCTTCTGTTCCGAGCTGCCTGGTAGATCGCATAGCAGGACGAAGAGTCACAGATGGCAGCAAGATGCCAACGGGGCAATGAATGCGCTCTTTTCAAGACCTTTGATGCGACTTAACGTCTATTTGAGGTTCATCGGCTTGCGCGTCAGGCACGTGAACCAGCCGTGGCACTTTAGCAACAGCGGGAAGGAGCAGCAGATGGCGAACGGTCCAGTCCGGCCGACGCTAAACCCTGCCTCGTTTGCCCTCCAGTCCGGTGACGGTGGAGTGCTTGTCACCGAGCGGCCCAGGCCACCAACCATGAACGGCGTGAACGGCAGCCGCCACCTTACCGATGACCAGCTAGAAGTTCTGAAACTGCTCTCCATGGGCGCTACCGACGCGGCCATCGCCAGGAAGCTCGCCATCTCGCTGCGGACCGCCAGACGGCGCGTCGCGGAACTAAAATACAAGCTCGACGTCACAAGCCGCGTTCAAGTCGCCCTCGCCGCCTCCCAGCGCGGCTGGCTGGAACTGGAGTGAGGCAACTGCGTGGCCGGGCCGTCTGGACCTGGATCCTGGCGACCGCGGCGATCGTGGCCACGTGCGCGGCGAGCACTGCCGTGGCTGCTCGCAGCCAGTCCGGCACCCTGGGCCCCAGACTCTGTCGCCATCCAGCCGCTGCTCTGCGTGCGGACGCTCCAAGACCCTCGCCAACTCGCGCCGCAGCCAGCCCTTCGCCCTCGCCCAGCAGGCCACCGCCCGCGATATTGTGCGTCACCATCCAGCCGCTCACAGTCGGCCGAGGTGGCCATGTCGTCTTCTACGCCTGGGTCAAGGCGATAGGTCATGCTGCGAGATGGATCACCGTCACGGCAACCGTCAACCGCGGGATCGGCGCGGCGGTCAGGTTCACTCATTGCCCGGCGGCCAGGAAGGCAGTATGCAAGCTGCGCCGACTCCCGTCCCGGCAGGCTATCTGGCTGCGGATTCGCGTGGCGATCCGGCGAGCCACTCCCGGTGCCGTCCTGCGCATCGCCCTCATTGCGACCGGCCGCAACGCCAGCCCTGCCACTGCTAGCGCGACAGTAGTTGAGCCGCCTCGGCCCAGCCCAACCCCTACACCTTCTCCGGTACCTACGGTAACCGTCACCGCCACTGTGACCGCGACAGCTACCGAGACGCTGCCAGCCGGCACGTCCTCACTTTCGCTCAGCCCTTTGCCAAGCCCTACCCTCATGACGACCAGCTTGGTCCCAACTCCTACCGCGATTGCCACGACCCAGGTCGGAGACACGGCCGCTACCGCCAGCCAGACCCCTACCGCTGCCGACCCCACCAGCGGCACATTGATCAGCGGCCCACTTGCAGAGTCGGCTGCTGGCCTGACGGTGCTAGTCATCCTGGCGATCATCTGGATCCGGCGGCGCATCCGGAAAACTGGCGCTGCATCAACCGGCCACCAGCCATTGCTCGCTATCGCGTCGAAGGCGGAGAAAGGCCATGATTCGAACGATCAAGTCCGTAAGTAGATGCAGATCGCGGTATGCCAGACCGATGCTCAGGAAAGCAGCAGTTCGCATATCAAGGTCCACGCGGACTAACCTCGATCTTTCTTGATCTTGGTCTGCTGGTCTGAGTTTCGGCTGGTCGGCTGTCTTTGAGCGCCGGGTCGTGCCGGGTTGGCCGGCTCGCGCCCGGCAGGCGGGGTTCCACGGTCCCCTCGTGCTGTTCCTTTCCTGGTCGCCGGAACGTTTGGCGGCGTGCTAGCCGGGCGCCAGGAGGTCGAGCCGGTGATGGCGGCGGTGACCTGGGTGGTCCAGGGCCACGCGCTGGAGATCTTCAGGCTCACGCCGCGGACGATCCGCCAGGCGGCGGAGAACAGCCGAAGGAGCAGCCGCCTGGGTTCCCAGCGGCTAGCCGTGCCGTGCAGGGCGAGCATGGCCGTCCACGCGGGCCGCCGCAGCAGACTGAAGGGTGCGCGCCTGGCCGTTGAGGCTGATGACCGCCATTCGGCCGTAGCCGAATGTAGTTATGCTGCGGGCCAGCGGACCGGGTGGCACCCCAACTGGCTCCCCTGCGAAGCTCGCCTATCGAATTAGGCGCTTCTGCCTGCGCGGATGTCGCACTCCTCATCGGAGCTCTTGCACGCAGTTCAAGCGCTCCGAGGAATGCGATCACAGCGGCGAAACAGCCCTTTGACGTGCATAGAAGCACAACTCAAAGCTTGGCGGATGCGAGCGGAAGGCAGCTCGCCAGAACTGGTTCCTGACCGGTAGCTTTAGTTCGAAAAATGTCTCTGAAGTGGAGCTATGGGGATTCGAACCCCAGACCTCTTGCATGCCATGCAAGCGCTCTACCAACTGAGCTATAGCCCCTCGACGCACCGGCGGGACGACTCGGCAACCGCAGCCAGCGCCTCGCCAGTGTACAAGAAACTAGCGCACATCCGTCGCCCGGCAGCCTGGCCCGGTGACGGCCGGCGTCAATCCTCGGCGCCGAGTTCCGCGACCTCGACGGGCTCGGGCAGCGCCCCGACGTTGAACTCCAGCAGCCGCCACCGGCCGCCGCCCACCCGCCGCGACAACAGCGACCAGCAGCAGTTGCCCATCCCGCCGGTTACCCGCTCATCCAGCCCGAGCAGCCGCGACATTCCCCACGTCAAAGACGCGCCGTGCCCGACCGCGACGATCAGCGTTCCCGGGTCCGATTGGTCGGCGATCCTGGTCAGCGAGGCCGCCGTCCGCTCGGCCACGACCTCCGAGGTCTCGCCGCCGGGCGGCTGCCACGCGGCGAGGTCGTCCGGGTACTGCTGCCTGATCTCGTCGGTCGTCAGGCCCTCCCAGGCCCCGCCGTGCCGCTCCCGCAGGTCCTTGTCGTGCTGCACTTCCAGGCCGGTCAGCCGCGCGAGGTACCCGGCGGTCGCGCTGGCGCGTACCAGATCGGACGACCAGATCTGCGCCGGCTCCAGGGTGGCCAGGTGCCGCGCCGCGCGCTTGGCCTGCGCCCGGCCGAGCGCGTTCAGCGGCACGTCACGCTGTCCCTGGAACCGGCGCTCGGCGTTATACGTCGTCTGGCCGTGCCGCCAGAGCACTAGCCGCAACAAGCTCCCGCGGCCACTGCCGAACTCCGCGCGAGCGCCGGCCGAGCGCTCGGCACCGCCGTCGGCCGGGCCCGTTGCACCGGCAGTCGGGGCTCCGCTGGGCATGATCCCCTGGCCAGGCGCGGCGCTGGACCCGGCCGCCGCCTCCGCCTGGGGTTCGCCCGCGCTCAGTGCCGGTCCCTGATCGACCGGCCCGCCGTGACTATCTCGGGCAGCGCGATCTGCGGGCAGTCCTTCCACAGCCGCTCGAGCGCGTAGAACACCCGCTCCTCCGCGTGCTGAACGTGGATCACGACGTCGAGGTAGTCGAGCAGCACCCAGCGGCCCTCGCGCTCGCCCTCGCGGCGGACTGGCTTGGCGCCGGCCTTGGCGAGCTTCTCCTCGATCTCGTCGATAATGGCCCGTACCTGGCGGTCGTTCTGCGCCGAGCAGAGCAGGAAGGCGTCGGTGATCACCAGCTGTTCGCTGACGTCGTACGCGATGATGTCGGTTGCTAGCTTGTCGGCCGCGGCACGTCGCCGCGATCCTGATGAGCTCGGTGGCCCGTTCTGTGGCAGTCACGAGTGCTGCATGTCCTCCTTGGCTGAAGCTGCGACCCCTCGGCGGACTCCCGGCCCTGCCGACCCGGTACAGAACGCCACAGCGGCACGTTCAGCGTATCCCGCCGCGCCGACAATGCCGAACGTCATCCGTCCCGCCGGGCTGCAATTTGCGCCGAAACCGCCCAGGCCGCCGCGACCAACGCGATTGCGGCGACCAGCGCCACTCCGGCGGGCCATGACCTCTCCTGCGAGCCGTAACCCACGCTGCGGACGGCCGCGTTGGCGGGCGAGACGTTCCAGGCCAGCGCCAGGACGACCGCTCCGGTCGTGCCGAGCATCCCGGTCGCGGGCCGCCTGATCACCGGCGGATTGAGCAGAGCCGCGATCGCCGAGCCGACTAGCAGGCAGATCAGCGCCGCCGCCAAACCGCCGCCGACCTGCGAGAACAGGGCATTCATCCGGATCGAGTTGGTCTCGGCCGACCTGGGCACCCCAAGGCTGAGCACCTCCCAGATCACGCCGAGCAGCCCGAACGCCGCTCCCACCACGGCTGCGGCGATAAGCGCCGCCACCTGGGCACGGCGCGGTCCGCCCGCCGCCGCGACGCACGACCTGGCGGCCGCGGGCTCGGCCGTCAGCATCGCCCTGGTCAGCCAGGCCGCCGTCGGGACGAGCATCAGGGCGGACCAGGCCAGCCCCTGTGGCAGGCCCGCGCCGTGCGGCAGGGTGGCCCCGCCGAGCCCGGCCACCCCGAGCACGAACAGCACCGCGGGCGGGATCCAGCGGTGCGAGCGCAGCAACAGTGAGAGCTGGTACCTGGTCAGCGCGATCACAGGCTGCCGTCCTGCTGCTCAGGCGCCGCGGCTGGTCCCGGGCTCCGGCCGACCTTGAGCACGTGCACGTCCTCGCCCGAAGCCAGAAGCCGGCGCAGGACCTCATCAGAGTCATCGGGCTGCGCCAGGACGACGAGCCGGTCATCCTCCCGGCGCACCGACAGCACGCCAGGCTGCACGGCAAGCTCAGCGTCCGGCACGCCGGACACCTCGATCTCCACCGCAGGAACCGGCTCCACGCCGGCCTCGCCCGACGCCTGCGCTCTCCCGTCGACCCGCACGGCCGCCCCGTTCTCCAGTCGCCAGCGCTCGGGACCCAGACGGACGAGCCTGGCAGGCTCGTGGTCAACGAACACCACGGCTCCCCCGCCCGCGATCCGCTCCGCGACCGCCTCGTCCAGCGCCGCCTTCGCCTCGGCGTCCAGGCCGGTCCACGCCTCGTCAAGGACCAGCAGCCCGGACTCGGGCAGCAGCGCCTGGGCGACCGCGACCTTCTGGCACATTCCCTTGGACATATTCCGCAACGGGACGCCCGCGAACTCGCGCGCGCCGAGCCGGTCAAGGCACGCGTCGATCCTCGACTCCAGGCCGGAGCCGGTCAGGCCGTGCACCCGGCCAAGGTGGGACAGGTACTCCCGCGCCGGGAACGGCAGCGCGGGCGGGAACCGCTCGGGCACGTATCCGGTGCACCGGCCGGCCGGTCACGGTACCGCGACTCGGCTCGGCGGCCCCGGCGATGATCCGCAGCAGCGTCGACTTGCCGCTGCCGTTCCTGCCCTCGAACCTGACTAGCCCGCCAGCGGGAATCTCCATGCTCACCTCGCTGATCACCCACGGCAGCCTGATCCCGTACCGCTTGCCCACCTTGTCCAGCAGCACCACGCCTCCAGCCTGTCACCTGCCCGCCCAGGCGCGAACGCCTAATCCCGGTACAGGCCGCGCTTGGCAATGTACTGGATGGCCCCGTCAGGGACGAGATACCGGATCGGCCGCCCGGTCCTGACTCGCTCCCGGCAGCCGGTCGAGGAGATCTCCAGGGCGGGCAGGTCGACCAGCGTGACATCCTGCCCGGCCAGGGCAGCCCTGTCGATCGGGTGCCCCGGCCTAGTGCATCCGACGAAATGCGCCAGCTTGAAGAGGTTCTCGGTATTGCGCCAGGTACTGATGCCGCTCAGGGCATCGGCGCCCATGATGAAGAAGAACTCGGCGTCCGGCCCGCGTTCGGCGCGCAGGTCGCGCAGCGTGTCGATGGTGTAGGTCTCGCCCGGCCGGTCGATGTCGACCCGGCTGACAGAGAACTGCGGGTCGGACGCCGTGGCGATCACCGTCATCAGGTAGCGGTCCTCGGCCGGCGCGAGTTCCCTGTCATCCTTCTGCCAGGGCTGGCCGGTCGGCACGAAGATCACCTCGTCCAGCGCCAGCGCGTGCGCGACCTCGCTGGCCGCCACCAGGTGCCCGTTGTGAATCGGGTCGAAGGTGCCGCCAAGCACGCCGATCCGCGTCCCGCCGCCCATGCTCGCCGACTCTAGCCCGCCGGCTCGGTCAGGCCGGCCACCGGCGGCTCGCCGCCCGACCAGCGCCTGACCCGCACCGCCTTGCCGACCTCGGTCCGCGGCACGGCTCCCGGCGGCACGATCGCGACCGTGACCCGCAGGCCGAGAGCCTCGCGGAGCCCGCGTTCCAGCGCCGCCTTGAGCTCGCCGTCCGGCGCCGCCGGCCTGGGAGCCCGTTATCCGCTCGCAAACCGCGATCAGGTCGCGCCCGCCGTCCCGCTCGTCGATCACCAGCAAGTAGTCGGGCGCCACCGCGAGCTC
Organism: uncultured Actinomycetota bacterium; assembly: GCA_963720595.1. GTDB lineage: Bacteria > Actinomycetota > Actinomycetes > Streptosporangiales > Streptosporangiaceae > Chersky-822. Next base: position 1,417,167 of record CAVRFY010000005.1, read on the forward strand.
GGCCAGCAGGACCCGCTCGATCTCGCTCGGGTACACGTTCACGCCCCTGATCACGAGCATGTCGTCCTTGCGCCCCGTCACCTTGGACATCTTGACCAGGGTCCGCCCGCATGCGCACTGGCCGCGGCGCAGCGCGGCGATGTCGCCGGTTCGGTACCGCAGCAGCGGCAGCGCCTCCTTGGTCAGGGTGCTGAACGTCAGCTCGCCAGGCGCGCCTTCCGGTACCGGCTCGCCGGTCACCGGGTCGAGGGTCTCGACGAGGAAGTGATCCTCGTTCACGTGCAGGCCGTCGGCGGCGACGAGGCATTCCGCCGCCACGCCAGGGCCGATCACCTCGGACAGCCCGTAGATGTCCAGCGCGCGGATCCCGAGCAGTTCGTTGATCCTGACTCGCATCTCCTGCGTCCACGGCTCGGCGCCGAACACCCCGGCCCGCAGCGACAGGCCGGTCTCCTGGGTCAGGCCCGCCTCCGCCAGCGCCTCGCCGAGCCGGATCGCGTACGACGGCGTGCAGGTGAGGATCTGCGGGCGCAGGTCCGCGATCAGCGTCACCTGGCGCGCCGTCATGCCGCCGGAGACCGGGACCACCAGCGCGCCGAGCTCGATAGCGCCCTGGTGGATCCCGAGCCCGCCGGTGAACAACCCGTACCCGTACGCGTTGTGCACGATCGTGCCTGGTCCTGCGCCGGCCGCCGCCAGCGCCCGCGCGCACATCCGCGACCACAGCGCGATGTCGGCCCGCGAATACGAGACCAGCGTCGGCCGGCCGCCGGTCCCGCTCGAGCCATGCACGGCGACGACCTCGTCGCGGGGCACCGCGAGCAACCCGAACGGATAGTTGTCCCACAGGTCCTGCTTGCTCGTCATCGGCAGCGCCGCGAGCTGCTCAAGCCTGACATCAGCCCCGCTGGTCACGCCGGCCGCGGCCAGCCTGCCCGCCTGCAGGCCGCCGGCGGCGAGCAGCCGGTCGACCAGCCCGCGCAGCCGCGCTGCCTGCAGGATCGCGCGTTCCTCGGCGGGCATCGACTCGGCCTCGGGCTCGAAAATCGGCGGAAGCGAATCATTATCAAACTGCGTTGCGAGCATGGCTGCCAGCTTTCCCTATGCCGCATAGCATGACGGCATGAACACTGTGCCCGATCGCTCCCGCGTTCGTCTGCCCGACATCAGCTCACGGGCCTACGAGCACCCCGCTGACCGTTCCGCGCTTGTCGCGCTGCGCAAGCTGACCGGCTTCGATGTCATTCTGCGCAACCTCGCGGGGCTGTTCAGCGACCGGAGCCTGCGGCTGATGTTCCTGGCCAGCTCGGTCCGCGCCTCCGAGCAGCAGTTCCCGCAGCTGTACCAGATGCTGCTGGACGGCTGCGTACATACTCGACATGCCACGCGTCCCCGAGCTGTTCATCAGCCAGGACCCGCGGGTCAACGCAATGGCGCTCGGCACCGACAAGCCGTTCGTCGTGATCACGACCGGCATGGTCGACCTGATGGACGCCGAGGAGATCCGGTGGGTCATCGGGCACGAGCTCGGGCACGTGCTGTCCGGTCACTCGGTGTACCGGACGATGCTCTATTACCTGGTGGCCCTTGCCGCGCGGCTCGCCCTTGTCCCGTTCGCCTGGGTCGGGCTTAAGGCCGTCATCTGGGGCCTGGAGGAATGGCACCGCAAGTCCGAGCTGTCCTGCGACCGGGCGGGCCTGCTGGTCGGCCAGGACGTGGCCGCGGCGCGCCGCGCGCTGATGAAGCTGGCGGGCGGCCCGCACCTCGCCGAGTTCAGCCACGACGCGTTCCTCGAGCAGGCGCGCGAGTACGACGCGGTGCCCGACGTTCGCGAGGGCCTGATCAAGCTGCTGCAGCTGCAGGGCACCACGCACCCGTTCGCCGTCGTGCGGTTCGCCGAGCTGGACCGCTGGGCCGCGGAGGGCGAGTACCGCGACATCCTGGCGGGCAACTACCCGCGCCGCGAAACGGACACCGACACCTCGGTGGGCGAGGAGTTCAAGGCCGCCACCAAGTCGTACCAGGACTCGTGGAACCGCTCGGCCGACCCGCTGATCGGCGCGGTCCGCGGCGTGGCCGGATCGGCCGTGGGAGCCGGGGAGCGGCTGATGAACAGGTTCGGCACGCGCCGAGATGACTCGGACTCCAGCGACTAGCTCGTTGACGGGCCGGGCCTCGGCGGCCCGGCCAGGACCTGCCCCAGATGCTGGCTAGCGGCGCTCGTCCGGCGGCCTGGCCTGGCGCGAATAGGCGATGTTGATCACCGCGATCGCCAGCCAGATCACGAACACGCCGCCGAGCCCGACCGGGTTCGATCCGGCCGCCACCGCGATCGCGGTCAGCGGGATGCCGAACGCCATCGACACGACGGCGAGGGCGAAGGCCGTACGTTCCTCGCGACTGCCTGGCCGGCGGTGGCGGCGGCACGAAATGAGCTGGCTGACCGTACTGCCCCGGCTGACCGTAATGCCCCGGCTGCGGGTACGGCATCGGCGGCGGGTACTGACCCGGCCCGGCGAACGGGCCAGGCTGGCCGGCCTGACCGGCCGCGAGCCGCGCGTCGACGCGAGCGTCAATTTCCCTGCCGACCTTCTCGAGGAAGGACTCAATGACGGCCGGCTGGTAATCGGGGCCGAGCTCATGATGCTCCGGCCGCGGCGCGGATCTCGTCCGGGGTGAGCGACGGGCTATTCACATCAGCACGATATATCGCATGGGCATCCAACGCCAGACGGACACGGCCGGCGCGCGCAGCACCCGCCGCCAGGCATGCTGTCGTGCCGCCACGCCAGCCGCCCGGTGGCGCGGTTCGTGCTCGACGTCCACCTCGGTACGCTCGCCCGCCGGATGCGCATCGTCGGCCTAATACCGACACCAGGTGCATGACAGCGACGCAGACAACGCGCGCCATGCCTAGCAGCACCGCATATGTGAGTGTTTCATTTATTTCACACCTTTTACCCGAATGCCTGGTCGAAGGCACGATCGATGAATGGACCATTCATCACGGTTGTGCCAGATGAAAGGTCCATTCATCCGGCAACGGTCTCGGCCGAGCAGGAACTCTTGTGGCCAGCGCACCACATGGTGCTACTGAGGCATCTGGGACTCGCAGGCAGAGGCACGATAAACCAGCGGGTCGTTCTCGAATGCCGACCCCGAGATCGCGGCCCGGAGTTCAGGTCGGCTCAGCGCATCCGTACCGGGGTCAGGGCGCCTGCCAGTGCGGGCCATGCTCGCCGAGCGGGCCGACCCGGAGCCCGCGCCGTTCGCACTCGTCGAGCAGCAACCCGAGCGCCCCGAGCGCCGCCTGCGCCGACCCCGCTGGCGCGGTGCAGTCGGAGTCGTGCAGCAGGACCGTCGCTCCGCCCTGCAGATCTCCGGCCAGGGTCTGGAACACCGTCTCGGGCGTCGCCCCGCGAGCCCACTCCCGTCCCCAGCAGTTCCAGAGCACGGGAGTCAGGCCGAGCCGGCGTGCCGCGACCAGCCCGCCGTGCTCAGCACGCCGTAGGGCGGGCGGAACAGCCACGGAGCGACTCCCGCGGTCGCCGCGATGATCTCCTTGGTGCTGGCCAGGTCGGCGTGCGTCGCGCCGGGGCCGCGCAGCGGCAGGTACCGGTGCCGCCAGCCGTGTACGCCGATCTCGTGGCCAGCGTCGGCGATATCGGCGGCCAGGCGGGGGGTCCGCGACACCTGAGAGCCGAGCAGGAAGAAGGTCGCCCGGACGCCGCGCTCGCGCAGCACGTCAAGAAACAGCGGGGTGGCCTCGGGGTCGGGGCCGTCGTCGAAGGTCAGCGCGACGTGGTCGCGGGCGCCCTGCCCCGACAGCAGCGGGCAGAACGCCGACCTGACCGGGCGCAGCGCGGTGATCCCGGGTCCCGCGTGCGCGACCGCCAGGCCGCCGGTCAGCGTGAGCAGCCGCCTGGCCGCCGGCCGAGCCGCGCCGTTCCCGGCCCCTGCGGCAGCATGCGGGCGGGTATCCACCGCCCGGCGCTCGCTGATCAGTCACGGTCTTTTCCTGCACCAAACAGACACGGATGGCGACGTTACCCAAGATGCGTTCTTCTGGGACGCTCGCGGAAGTCGGCAGGGCCAGCCTCAGCCCTTCCTGCAATCATGTCACCTGCCGAGCGGGGAGCGCGGCCGCCACGAGCTGTGAGCACGAAATCAGCTGGCCGGATTCGGGGGTATTCAGTGGGAGTTCCAGCAGCGCGTGTCGTCTTTCCCGAGCCGGACCGGGCCGAGATAGCTGCCGCCGTGACCAGCATTCTCGCCGCTGGCGCGCTCACCTCGGCCCGTACACCAAGGAGTTCGAGCACGCGTTCGCCGCCGCCCACGACAGCGCTCGCGGCGCAGGCGGCGAGCCCGCCGCACGCGATCGGTACCTCCAGCGGCACGGCGGCGCTCGAGATCCTGCTCAGGAGCGCCGGCGTCGCGGGCCGCGACGTCATCGTGCCCGCGAATACGTTCTACGCGACGGCGGCAGCGGTGATCAGCGCCGGCAGCCGGCCGGTCTTCGCGGACGTCGATCCGGCGACCTTCGCGCTCAGCACGCGCACGCTGGCCGCGGCGCTGACCCCGAACACGGCCGCGGTCGTGCTCGTGCACATCGGCGGGCTCATCACCCCGGCCGCCGACGATCTGCGGCGGCAGTGCCAGATCACCGGCATCCCGCTGATCGAGGACGCGGCGCACGCGCACGGCTCGACGCTCGGCGGCCGGTTCGCGGGCGCGTTCGGGACGGCCGCCGCGTTCTCGTTCTATCCGACCAAGGTCGTGACCAGCGGCGAGGGCGGCATGATCCTGACCTCGTCGGCAGATCTGGCCGACGAGGCACGGATCTACCGCGACCAGGGCAAGGGTTCGTTCGGGGCGAATCATCACGTCAGGCACGGGTACGCCTGGCGGATGAGCGAACTCAGCGCGGCCGCCGGGCTGGTCCACCTGCGCCGCATGGAACAGTTCATCGACCGCCGCCGCCAGGTCGCCGCGCGCTATGACGCCGGGCTCGCCACGATCGGCTTCCTTCGGCCGCTGGCCGAGCCGGACGGCTGCCGGAGCAACTTCTACAAGTACATCGCGCTGCTGCCGTCGGGCGTCGACCGTGCCTGGTTCAAGCGGCAGCTCGCCGAACGGCACGATGTCCGGCTGGCCGGCGAGGTCTACGACCTCCCGCTGCACCTGCAGCCGGTGCTGATGGAGTACGCGTCCGGCCAGAGCCTGCCGGCCGCCGAGGACATCTCCCGGCGCCATGTCTGCCTGCCCGTCCACTCGGACATGCCGACAACGAGATCGACCAGGTGCTCGAGGCGGTCGCCAAGGTCGCCGCCGACGCGCTTTCCGGCAACGCGGGAGCATGCATGCGGATCGCGGTAACCGGCGGCTGCGGCTTCATCGGCTCGCACGTCGTCGATTGTCTGCTGCTGGCCGGCCACGATGTGCTGGTCATCGACCGGCGCGAGAACTGGGCGAACCCGGGCGCCGAGTACCTGATCAGCGATGTGTTCAACGACCAGGCGCTGGAGCGCGCGCTCGACGGCCGCGACGCCGTCTTTCATCTGGCCGGCGTCGCCGATGTCAACGAGGTGACCACCAGACCCGGTGGAGGCGGTTCGGCTGAACATCGAGGGCACGGCCAGGGTTCTGGACGCGGCGCGCCGCGGGAAGTGCGGGCGCGTCCTGCTGGCCAGCACGGTGTGGGTCTACGGCGCGACCGCCGGCCTCGGCGAGCGGACCGAGGACGCGCCCGTTGACCTGCGCCAGGTCCGGTCATCTGTACGTCGCGACCAAGCTCGCGGCCGAGATGCTGATGCACAGCTACCAGGAGATGTACGGCCAGGAGTTCACGATCCTGCGGTACGGCATCCCGTACGGCCCCAGGATGCGGGACGCGCTCGTCGTCGCCAGGTTCGTCCGAGCCGCCAGGAACGGCGAGCCGATCACGATCGCGGGCACCGGCGAGCAGCAGCGGAACTTCGTCTACGTCGAGGATCTCGCCGATGCCCACGTGCTGACGCTGACGCCGGCGGCCGCCAACCAGACGCTGGCCCTGGAGGGAGACACGCCGGTGTCGGTGAACGAGATCGCCGAGACGGTCCAGCATCTGGTCCGTCCGGTGCCGATCAGGCATGTCAGCGGCCGCGCCGCCGACTACGACGGCATTCCCATCTCCAACCGGCTGGCGAAGGAACTGCTGAACTGGTCGCCGACCACTCCGCTCGCCGAGGGCATCCGCAGGTACCTGGCCTGGCTCGGCAACCCGGCGGGCTGGCCGGTGACCGTGCGGCCGCCGGTAGCCAGCGGGCGGCGGGCGCTGCTGCTCTCCGGATCGATCGGGATGGGCCACGACACGCTCGCCGAGGCCTGCTCGGCCATGCTGGTGACCGACGGCTGGTCCGCCAGAGACCCTGGACCTGATGCGACTGCTCGGCCGCGGTGCCGGTTCGGTCGGCGCCGCGGTGTTCCGGTCGATGCTCGCGGTGCCCGGCGTCTATACGACGCATTCCACTTCGCCGCGCTGCGGACCGGCGGCAGGCTCGCGGACCTGGCCGACGCGGCCGCGCGCCGGCAGGTCCTGCCCAGGCTGCGGGCCAGGCTGGACGCCAGCCCGGCCGAACTGGTGCGTGTCGGTGTTCGCCACCGGAGCCTCGGCGATCAGCCAGGCTCGCCCCGCGCTATCCCGCGACCAGGCACGTCGTGTTCTGCACCGATGCGACCCCGCACCGGCTGTGGGTGCACCCGAACGTGGACCTGTACCTGGTCACCTCGGCGGTAGCGGAGCGGGCCGTGCGCCGGTTCGAGCCCGATGCACAGGGTGCTCGTCGTGCCCGCGCCGCTGCGGGCCGGCGTTCTACGACCCGCCGTCGCAGCCGGAGGCGCGGCGGCAGCTCGGCGTGCCGGGACACGAGCGGTGCGTGCTGCTGATCAGCGGTGCCTGGGGCATCGGGCCGGTCGCCGAGGCCGCCGAGGCGCTCGGAGACGCCGGGGTGCACGTGCTGGCCGTCGCCGGGCGCAACGCCGGGCTCGAGCGCAAGCTCCGGGCCGCGGCCCGCCGGCAGCCGCGGGTGCGTCCGTTCGGCTACACCGACCGGATTCCGGAGCTCATGGCCGCCAGCGACCTGGTCATCACCAGCTCGGGTGACACCTGCACCGAGGCGCGCACGGTGGGCCGCCCGCTGCTGCTGCTCGACGTCGTCCAGGGACACGGGCGCGACAACCTGCAGCACGAGCTCGAGCTCGGCGACGCCGCCGTGTCACCTCGGGCGAGCCGCCGACGTCGTCCGCGGCGCGCTCGCCGCGCTCGAGGACGCCAAGCCGCCAGCCGCAGGCCCGACCCGCTCGCCGGGCGCCTGGCAGAGCGCGTTCTCGGCGGCGCTGGCGTCGATCGGCCTGTGAGCTGTCTAGCGCGTGTCCCTGGCGCGCGCCTGATCCGCAGGTAGGCGGCGTCGGAACCCGGCGGCGGCGAGAAGCTGGCCGCGGGCACCCGGCGCACCAGCCGCATCTCGTACGCCGCCGCCCAGCGCGCCGTCTCCCGGTCGCGCGGCTCGGGGCTCGACAGCCACCGCGCCGCGCCCCACTCCAGGATCAGCTCGGCGCCGGTCAGCCGGATGCCCTGGTCGCCGAGCAGCCGCCGGCACAGCAACGTGGTCAGCGCGAACGGCGGGCTGGCCACGACATGGAACGGCCGCCGCGGCAGCGGAACCCGGCGAAGGTCGGCCTCGACGACGCCGACGAGCGGTTCGCGCGGCGAACCTGCGCCGCAGCCGCCGGCCAGCCGGGGATCCAGTTCGATCGCGATCACCCGCGCCCCGGCGCTGGCAAGCGGCGCCGGTCAGGGCGCCGTATCCGGCGCCGAGGTCGACGACGAGGTCGCCGGCGCCCGCGCCGCTTGCCCTGACCAGCTGGCCGATCAGCCCGCGGTCAGTCAGGAAGTGCGCACCTGCCGGATTAGGCGGCGGCGGCCGCCGCGACCTGGGTGAGCGCTGCGGCGGCCATGACCGCGCGCGCGACCGCCCTGGCACGGAAGAACATGACCATTACCATGGCCGCTCCCTCGATCGGCTGGGCGGCGGCTTTGCGCTGGCCGCCGGGCGGCGCGGCTGACCGCCGCCCGGCACAACGTAAGCCATCTCGGCGCCCGCCAGCCACCGAATATCGGCGCTAGGCGACCTCGGTGGCGGGCGCGCTCACCGGACCGGCGGCCGCGCTCCCGACCGACGCCGCGCCCACCTCGGCGACGCTGCCGATAGCGGCCAGGCCGGCGAGCACGGAGGGCAATTCGCCGGTGTGAACGACGCCGGCTCGCTGAGTAGCCCTGGTCAGCGCGACATACAGGTCGCCGAGACCGCGCGGCGACTCGGCCAGGATCATCGCCGGATCGGCGACGAGGACAGAGTCGAACTCCAGGCCCTTGGCCTGGCGCACGGTCAGGACGACGACCGGCCGCTCCAGGTCGGGCCCGTCCGCGCCGGCTCCCGGTCCGGCCCCAGGCTCCCCAACCCCGGCCCCGGGCAGCACGGCCGTGACCGCCTTGCCGAGTTCGGCGAGCCGGCCCTGCGGGCCGATCACCGCCAGCGTCCCGTCTCCGGTCTGCGCCGCCAGCGCGACTGTCGCCTCGGCCGCAACCGAGGCGAACTCCCGCGGGTCCGCGACCCGCAGCCGCCACGGGGCGGTCCCCGAGTCGCGGACCGACCGCGGCGGCCGCGCGCCAGGGTCGATTTCGGCGAGTATGTCCGCGGCCACGGTCATGATCTCGGCCGGCGTGCGGTAGTTCACGGTAAGCGGTGCCAGCCGCCACCGGTCCCCCACGAACGGCCCGAGCGCGTCGGACCACGAGGCGGACCCTGAAGCGTCGCCGGTCTGGGCGACGTCTCCGACGATCGTCATCGACCTGGCCGGGCAGCGGCGCATCAGCGTCCGCCAGGCCATCGGCGACAGCTCCTGTGCCTCGTCGACGATCACGTGCCCGAACGCCCAGGTCCGGTCGGCGGCCGCCCGTTCGGCCGGGGTGAGGTAGATGTCGCCGTCGAACCGCGCGGCCAGCCGGGCCGCGTCGAGCATGTCGGCGCCCATCAGGATCTCGGGGTCATCTTCCTCGTCCCGGCCGATGATCTCCAGCACGCCCTGCGCATACGCCTCCTCGTCCTCGCGCCTGCGCCGGGCGGCCGCCTTCGACACCCGATCGTCCTCGCCGAGCAACTCCGCCGCCTCATCGAGCAACGGCACGTCGGCCGTCGTCCACGGCGACCCGGCAGGCCGCCGCAGCAGCTGGCGCTCGGACTGCGGCAGCGACGGAGCCGCGGCGGCCAGCAGCCGGGGTGAGGCGAGCAGGTCAACGATCAGCTGCTGCGGCGTCAGCACCGGCCATAGCCGGCCGATCGCGCCGCGGACCTCGGGATCATCGCGCAGTTCGGCCCGCAGATCCTCGATGTCCGCGCGCCCCATCAGGTTCGCGCCGCCGAGCGGGTCGGCGCCCAGCCTCCCGGCCACCACCCTGGCCAGCTCGTCGAGCACCTCCCTGATGAAGATCTGCCTGCCCTGGTTGTGCGGTCGGCGGGAGCGGCGCGCCCGCTCCCTTGCGCGCGACAGTGCCTGCCTGCCGAGCCGGTACCGGTTCTTTTCGAAACTCACCTCCAGCCCCTCGTGCGGCACCCGCTGCCGGTCCCGCACGGCGTTGGCCACGATCTTGGCCATCGCCATCCGGCCCTTGATCCGCGCGACCTCAGCGTCCTCGGCGCCCGTCGCGGTGATTCCCGGCATCAGGTCGCCGACGGTGGCGAGCAGCACGCTCGTCTCCCCGAGCGACGGAAGCACCTGGCCGATATAGCGCAGGAAGGTGGCGTTCGGGCCGATCACGAGCACGCCGCGCTTCTCGAGCTGCCGGCGGTAGGTGTAGAGCAGGTAGGCGGCACGGTGCAAGGCGACGGCGGTCTTGCCGGTGCCCGGGCCGCCCTGGACGACGAGCACGCCGGGCAGCCCGGACCTGATGATGTGGTCCTGCTCGGCCTGAATCGTCTCCACGATGTCGCGCATCCGCCCGGTCCGGCTCGTGTTCAGCGCGGCCAGCAACGCCGACTCTCCGGTCAGGCCCTCGTGCCTGCTCGGGTCGGCGGCGGCGAGGTCAAGCACCTCGTCGTCGAGGCGCTGCACGAACCTGGCCTTGGTCTTGATGTGACGGCGAACCTTCACCTGGCCAGGCGACGCGGCAGTCGCCAGGTAGAAGGGCCTGGCCGCGTCGGCTCGCCAGTCCATGAGCAGCTGGTCGTAGTTCTCGTTGTCCGCATGCATGCCGAGCCGGCCGATGTAGCTCCGCACTCCGTCGTTGAACTCCAGCCGGCCGAAGCAGAGCCCGTTCTCCGCGGCGTCGAGCTGTGCCAGTTGCTGGCGGTACATGACCGTGAGCGCCTCGCGCTCGGTTCTGGCCGCTGGCGTGCCGCCTGCCTGCTTGAGCACCACGGCCAGCCGGTCGGCTGCCCGCTTCCTCAGCTCATCGAGCCGGTCATACAGCGCCGTGATGTACTCCTGCTCGTTCTCCTGATCGACATCGAACCGGTCTTGCTTCGACAACCGCGCGCTCCCTCGGGCCGCTGAAAGTGCCCATACAGCTTAGTCGCTCGGGCGAAGGAGTGCGCCGGCAGTACAGCTAGCGGCCCGGACGGCCGCGCTCGAGCCGCGGGTCGCTGCCGCGCGGGCCGAATCCGGCGCCGGTCGGCAGCATCGGGTCCCAGTCGAATACGACCTCGTTGTCCTGCTCGCCGATCAGTACCTCGGCGCCGGGCCCGGCGCCGGCCTTCGCGAGCGCCTCCTCGATGCCGAGCTTCTCCAGCCGGTCGGCCAGGTACCCGACCGCCTCGTCGTTGCTGAAGTCGGTCTGCTGGATCCACCTGCGCGGCTTGGCGCCGCGGATCCTGAACGAGTTCTCCCCGATCTCGACCAGCTCGAAGTCCGGGCCCGCGACCGGTTCTGGCCTGATCACCAGCCTGGTCGGCAGCGCTGCCGGCGCGGCAAGCCTGGCCTGGGAGACGACCGCGGCCAGGGCGAACGCGAGCTCGCGCAGGCCCTCGCCTGTTGCGGCCGAGACCAGGTGGACCGGCAGATCCCTGGCCAGCAAGTCAGGAAGGACGATCTCGGCAAGATCGCGCGCCTCGGGAACGTCGACCTTGTTGAGCACCACGATCCGCGGCCGGCTGGCCATGTCGGTGTCGATCAGCTCGTCATAGGCGGTGAGTTCCGCCTCGATGGCATCGAGGTCGCTGACCGGATCGCGGCCTGGCTCTTGCGTCGCGCAGTCGATGACGTGCACCAGGACCGAGCACCGTTCCACGTGCCGCAGGAAGTCAAGGCCAAGGCCACGGCCCTGGCTGGCCCCGGGAATCAGGCCAGGAACGTCCGCGACCACGAACTGGGTCTCCCCCGCCTCGACCACGCCGAGGTGCGGAATCAGCGTGGTGAACGGGTAGTTCGCGATCTTCGGGCGAGCCGCGGACATGGCGGCGATGAGCGATGACTTGCCGGCGTTCGGGAAGCCGACCAGGCCGGCGTCGGCGATCGTCTTGAGCTCGAGCAGCAGTTCCTTGTGCTCTCCTGGCTCCCCGCGCAGCGCGAACCCTGGCGCCTTGCGCTTGGTTGACGCGAGCGCGGCATTACCGAGCCCGCCATGGCCGCCCTGGGCGGCGACGAACTGGGTCCCGGCGCCGATCAGGTCGGCGAGCACCTCGCCGGCGGCGGTCTTGACCACGGTCCCGTCCGGCACGTTCACGGTCAGGTCGGCTCCGTCGGCGCCGCTGCGGTTCGACCCAGCGCCGGCCTTGCCGTCGCCTGCCCGCCGCAGCGGCCGGCGGTGGAAGTCGAGCAGCGTCGCCGTGCTCGGGTCGACCTTGAAGATGACGTCGCCGCCGCGACCGCCGTTGCCGCCGTCCGGGCCGCCGAGCGGCTTGAACTTCTCCCGGTGGATCGACGCGCAGCCATGGCCGCCATCGCCTGCCTGGATCCGGAGCTCTGCCTGATCAGCGAATTCCGCCACGCCAGCCCCCTGATAGATGTGCTTGCACGGGCCGCGGGCGAAGCTGCCCGGGCCGCTCGGACCGGGCTGGTCGGCCTTAGCTCGCCTCGGCGACGGCCTCCGCCACAGCGGGATGACGCTGACCGCGCGCCTGCCGCGCCGCGAGCCGAACTCGACCTTGCCTGCCACCAGCGCGAACAGGGTGTCGTCGCCACCTCGGCCCACGCCGACGCCGGGATGGAAGTGCGTGCCGCGCTGGCGCACCAGGATCTCGCCGGCGTTGACGACCTGGCCGCCGAATCGCTTCACGCCGAGCCGCTGGGCATTGGAGTCACGCCCGTTCCTGCTGGACGAGGCGCCCTTCTTGTGTGCCATCTCAGCGTTACCTCTCAGGCCTTCTTCTTCTGGCTGGCGCTGGCCTTGCCAGAACCGATGCCGGTGATCTTCACCTGCGTGTACTTCTGCCGGTGACCCTGACGGCGCCGGTAACCCGTCTTGTTCTTGTAGTGGATCATGTTGATCTTCGGGCCGCTGGCGGGCCGATGATCTCGGCGGTGATCTCGTAGCCGCCAAGTTCGGTGCGGTCGCTGATCACCTTCTCGCCATCCACGATGAGGACGGCAGGCAGCGTCACGGTGGAGCCGACCTCACCTGCGAGCTTGTCTACGGTCAGGACGTCGTCAACCGATGCCCTGCTCTGCTTGCCGCCACAGCGAACGATCGCGTACACGAAAGAACTCTCTCTCCCTGGTGTCAGCCCGCCGCGCAATCGCGGCCTCGTCAGAACGTCGAGGCGACCGGGCCCGCCGACAGTGCACCCGCCACACGCCGACGCCGGAACTCGGGATACGTGCATCACTGCCCTGGGCAGCCAGAAATGCCGACGACAAAGAATATCGGACTGCGTGCCCACCCTCGCCCGAGGCAGCGTTCCGACCGCAGCGCCGGCAACCGGCACCTCGGTCCCGTCGCGGCGACGCTCGCCGTCGCTCGTCCCGGCTGGCTGGCCGTCGCTCGGTCCCGGCCGTGCTGGCCGTCGCTCGTCCGCGGCCTGCTCGCCGTCGCTCGTCCCGGGCTGCACCGCCGGGCCGCCCTCCGCCGCGAGCACGGAGTCCGGCCGGACCAGGCCTGCCCGGTGCGCGGACCGCCGGGGCCGCCGCCGGGCCTCGCGGCTCGGGGACCAGATCCGCCGGTGCTGCGGCGACCGCGGCGTCGGGCGGGCCAGCCTGGGCGTATGCGCCGCCTGCCTCGGCCACGCTGGCGTCGGCGGTGGCCACGGCCACCCCTGCCTCCGCAGGCTCGGACCGTTCCGGCGTCGTCACCGCGGCCGCTGTCGAGTCAGCCGCCTCCGACTCGATCGTCTTCGCCGCGACCTGCGCGATCGCCTTGCTCCGCGCCGACCTGGACCTGGCCGGACCCGGCTTCGGCGGTCCCGCCCTGCTGTCCGTTGCGCCCGGGCGGGTGCGGCAGCTCAGTGAGTTCGGTGGAGACGAGAATCCCCCGGCCGTTGCAGTGCTCGCACGGCACGGAGAACGCGGCGAGCAGGCCTGAGCCGACCCGCTTCCTGGTCATCTGGACCAAGCCGAGCGAGGTCACCTCGGCGACCTGGTGCTTGGTCCTGTCCCGCGCCAGGCACTCGATCAGCCGCCGCAGCACCAGATCGCGGTTGCTCTCGAGCACCATGTCGATGAAGTCGATGACGATGATGCCGCCGATGTCGCGCAGCCTGAGCTGGCGGACGATCTCCTCGGCCGCCTCCAGGTTGTTCCTGGTGACGGTCTGCTCCAGGTTGCCGCCCTGGCCGGTGAACTTGCCGGTGTTCACGTCGATGACCGTCATGGCCTCGGTCGTGTCGATCACCAGCGAGCCGCCGCTGGGCAGCCAGACCTTCCTGTCCAGCGCCTTGGTCAGCTGCTCGTCGATCCGGTAGGCGGTGAACAGGTCCTTGTCGTCGGTCCAGCGGTCGAGCCGGTCGGCCAGGTTCGGCGCGACATAGCGGACGTACTCGTCGACCAGGTCCCACTCGCTGTCGCTAGCGATGACGAGCTTGGTGAAGTCTTCGTTGAAAATGTCCCTGACAACCCGGATCGTCAGGTCAGGCTCGCCGTAGAGCAGGTCAGGCGCGCTGGCGGTCTTGGCCTTGCGCTCGATGGCCTGCCACTGCGCGACCAGCCTGGTCACGTCGTGCTGCAGTTCTTCCTCCGACGCGCCCTCCGCGGCGGTCCTGACGATGATCCCGCCGTCCTCCGGCGCGACCTTCTTCAGTATCTGCTTGAGCCGGTTGCGCTCGGTGTCGGGCAGCTTGCGGCTGATCCCCGTCATCGAGGCTCCCGGCACGTAGACCAGGTAGCGGCCCGGCAGGCTGACCTGGCTGGTCAGCCTGGCGCCCTTGTGACCGATCGGGTCCTTGGTGACCTGAACCATGATCGACTGGCCAGACTTGAGCGCCGACTCGATCCGCTTGGCCACTCCCTCCAGGCCGCTCGCGTCGAAGTTGACCTCGCCCGCGTACAACACCGCGTTGCGGCCCTTGCCGATGTCGACGAATGCCGCCTCCATCGACGGCAGCACGTTCTGCACCTTGCCGAGGTAGACGTTGCCGACGTAGGACTGGTGGCTGGCCTTGTCCACGTAGTGCTCGACCAGAACGCCGTCCTCGAGCACGGCGATCTGAGTCCGCTCGCCCTGCTGGCGCACGACCATGTTGCGCTCGACCGCCTCGCGGCGGGCAAGGAACTCCGACTCGCTGATGATGGGCGGCCGGCGCCTGCCGGTATCCCGCCCCTCGCGGCGCCGCTGACGCTTGGCCTCCAGCCGAGTCGAGCCCTTTACCGCGCGGACGTCGTCGGGCTCGTTGACCGGGCGCGGCTCGCGGACGTGGACGACCGTGTCGGCGGGCTCGTCGGGCGCCGGCACCTCGCCGCCTGCCGAGACCGAGCCGTTGCGCTGACGGCGACGGCGCCTGCGCCTGCTCGACGAACTGCCTGGCTCGCCGTCCGCACCGTCATCGTCGGCCTGCTCGCGGCCGCTGTCCCTGGCTGGCCGGCGGAGCCATCCTGCCTGGCCCCCTCCGCGCGCTCGGCCGCGCTGGGCCGCCTATCGGCTGCTGCCCTGGCCGTGCCGCCCGCCGCGGCCTGGCCTGAGCCGCCAGCCGCGGCAGCCTCGGCGCCGCCGTCAGCGGAGTCATGGCCAGCCTCGCCGGCACCGCCCTTGCCGCGGCCGCGGCCGCCACGCCGCCGCCTGCGCGAAGCGGACTCCGCTCCTTCGCCGTCGGCGTCGCCCTCGCCGCCGCCGGAGCGCGGCCTGGCCGGCTCGGCCGACGGCCGGTCGGTGATCTCGGGCGGCTGGAAAACCAGCACGGGCGGCTGGAAGGCAGCGGCCGGCACCGGCTGCTGGGAGCTGCCGCCGGGCTTGCCGCTCCGCGCGGCCGAGCCGCGCGGGGGCTGCTCCTGGCCACCAATGCCGGGCACGGCGGGTACGCCTGCGCCTGCGGCGCTCGCACCGCCGCCCGCCTCGCCGGCCGGCGAGGCGGGCGGCTGCGCGGCCGCCTGGCCTGCCTCCGCCGGAGCGCCCGACTTGAAGGCCGGCAGCTCGGCCGGCTTGGCTACGGCTCGCCGGCCCCTGCGCAACAAGCCACGCCGGGGGTTGCCCGACTGGCTCGCCGCCGGATCCTGGCTGGCTGGCTGTTCCTGACCTGCGCCTGCGCCTCGCGGCTCATTGGGATCTGGCTGTCTGTTCTGTGGCTCGGTTTCGAGCATCCGGGCAATCTCTTCCGTAGGGCTCCCGGGCGCGCGGGTCAGCGAACTGACCGAGCGTGCCGCGCGGAAGCTGTTCGTTCGCACGCGTCTGGCTGGCTGGCGCCATTACGGCGCTCTCCGCCTCCAGCCGCATTGCCTTGTCTGTCTTGCGTCCTGGTAGCTGTTCTGACTGCCTGCCCACCATCGCCGGCTGCGCCGGTCCTGGTTCCGCGAGGCGTGCTTCCGGCCTTGGGCTGTCCGGCCCCGGCCGCAGGTTCTGCGATATCGCGATCGGTGATTCCGCGATCGTCTTGGCTCCCGTCTGAGCCGTATCCAGCGCGCTCGTCGGCCCCTGCCACAGCCTGGTCACCACGGGGGGCGACGCGGGCTCGAGAGCCGACAGCTGGCGAAGCGCGGCCAGGATGTCGTCTGGTCGGACGGCAGGTGTCAGCTGCCGAACAATCATTCGAAGTATCGCACACTCGGCAGCCTGCTCCGGTCCGGCGCGCCGCGCGGCATCGGCCTGGGCGGCCCCGCTGGCGTCGCAGGTCATGGCGATCACCGCGGCTCGAGCGTCGAGCGTCCTCGTTCCCTTGCTGGTCAGGCGCTGCACCTCGACGCTGGACTCCGCGAGGAACGCCAGGACCGCGGACGCGGCAGCCCCGGGGGTCACGCCCGGCAACGTCACCTCCCACGCGGAGGCCTCAAGCTGCAGGCCGGCGGACGCGGTGCCCGCCTCAACAACTTCGATCACGTCAATCCCGTCCGGCAGGGCCGCATCCAGCCTCCGACCGACGTCGTCTGGCTCGCAACGCCGGGTGACGGCAAGCTCGAGGTACTCTGCCTCGCTCGCCGATCCCGTCGGAGCCCCGCCCGAATACGAAATCCTCGGATGCGGTGAGAATCCCGCGGAGTAAGCGACCGGGATCCCGGCCTTGCGAACTCCCCGTTCGATCGCGCGCGCCACATCTCGGTGGCTCGCGAAGCGCATCCTGCCTCTTTTAGCGTACCTGATCGTCAGCCGCTGAACGGTCGGCGCAGGCGGCGGGCCGCCGGGAACGGGCCTGGCCACTAGGCCTCACTCCCCTGGCCGGCGCTCGCTGCCGCGGGAGCGCGGTCAAGCACGGTGAGCGGCAGCAGCCGGGCGCCCGTCGGCCCGGTTTCGATCTGCGTGTCCATAGCCGGGCAGACCCCGCATTCGAAGCACGGAGTCCACCGGCAGTCCTCGACCTCGGCCGGCCCGTGCGGGTCGATGGCCGCCAGCCAGTCCTGCCACAGCCAGTCCCGGTCCAGACCTGCGTCCAGGTGATCCCATGGCAGCACCTCGGCGTAGGCGCGCTCCCGCGTCGTATACCAGGCCAGGTCCACGCCGTCGGCGGCCAGCGCCGACGCCGCGCAGGCGGCCCAGCGGTCGTAGCTGAAGTACTCGCTCCACCCGTCGAACCTGCCGCCGTCCTCCCAGACCGCCCTGATCACCTTCGCCACCCGGCGATCGCCGCGGGAGAGCAGTCCCTCGACCACCGACGGCTTGCCGTCGTGATAGCGGAACCCGATGGACGACCCGTAACCGCGGTCCGCGCGCATCGCCGCACCGAGCGCCTTCAGCCGTGCGTCGACGGTCTCGTGATCGCACTGCGCAGCCCACTGGAACGGCGTATGCGGCTTGGGGACGAATCCGCCGATCGACACCGTGCACCTGATGTCGCGCCGCCCCGAGGCCTTGCGCCCGGCCTCAATCACCCGGTGCGCGACCCTGGCGATCGCCAGCACGTCCTCGTCGGTCTCGGTCGGCAGGCCGCACATGAAGTAGAGCTTGACCTGCCGCCAGCCGCTCGCGTACGCGGTAGTGACCGTCGAGATCAGGTCCTCCTCGGTGACCATCTTGTTGATCACCTTGCGGATCCGGTCGGTGCCGCCTTCCGGCGCAAACGTCAGGCCCGACCTGCGGCCGTTCCTGCTGAGCTCGTCGGCCAGCGTCACGTTGAACGCGTCTACCCGCGTGGACGGCAGCGACAGGCCGGTGTTCGTGCCCGCGTAGCGGTCGGCGAGGTCGGTCGCGATCTGGTTGATCTCGCTGTGATCCGCGCTGGACAGCGACAGCAACCCGACCTCGCTGAAGCCGGTCGCGGCCAGGCCGGCCTCGGTCATCTCGCCGATCGTGCTGATCGACCGCTCGCGAACCGGCCGCGTGATCATGCCGGCCTGGCAGAACCTGCAGCCCCTGGTGCATCCTCGGAAAATCTCCACGCTGAACCGCTCGTGCACCGACTCGGCCACCGGAACGACCGGCTTGCTCGGGTAGGGCCAGGAGTCCAGGTCGGTGACGGTGTGCTTGGCGACCGCGCGCGGCACGGCGGGCCGGTTGGGGAGGACCCCGCCGATGGTCCCGTCCGGCAGGTAACTCACGTCATAAAAACGCGGCACGTAGACGCCGCCGTCGGTCGCCAGCCGCAGCAGCAGGCCGTCGCGGCCGCCGGGGCGCCCGGCCCGCTTCCAGTCCCTGATCAGGTCGGTGACCGTCAGGACGGCCTGCTCGCCATCGCCGAGCACGGCGCCGTCGATGAACTCCGCGATCGGCTCGGGATTGAACGCCGCATGCCCGCCCGCCAGCACTACCGGATCGTCGGCGCCGCGATCGGCTGCCGACAGCGGGATCTGGGCCAGGTCGAGCGCGGTCAGCAGGTTCGTGTAGCCGAGTTCGGTCGCGAAGCTGATGCCGAGCACGTCGAACGCCCTGACCGGCCGGTGCGCGTCGACGGTGAACTGCGGCACCCCGTGCTCGCGCATCAGGGCCTCCAGGTCAGGCCAGACGCAGTAGGTGCGCTCGGCGAGCGCGTCGGCGCGCTCGTTCAGCACCTCGTAAAGAATCTGGACACCCTGGTTGGGGACGCCTACCTCGTAGGCGTCCGGGTACATCAGCGCCCAGCGGACCTCAGCGCCGTCCCAGTCCTTGACGACGCTGTTGAGCTCGCCGCCGACGTACTGGATCGGCTTGCGCACCAGCGGGAGCAGTGACTCGAGCCGGGGGTAGACCGACTGGACAGGCATTGTTACAGCTTACCGACCGGCGAGGGCCGGCTGTCGCCAGCCAACTCGCTAGCCAGATAAACGGGACGTTCCGCCGCCAGCCCGCTTAAGCTATGTTCTAGGTCAGAACGATAGGTAATCCCCGACCAGGCCGCGCTTGGTGATCACGAGGACTCGAGGAACGGACGACATGCACCTGAATCCCTTCATGATTCTCGGCAGCGCAGTGGTCGGCCTGCTCGTCGGCCTCACCGGCGCGGGCGGCGGAGCGCTGATGACCCCGATGCTGATCCTGGTCTTCGGCATCACACCGTCGTCGGCGATCTCCAGCGACCTCGTCGCTGCCGTGTTCATGCGGCCGCTCGGAGCCGCCGTGCACCTGCGCAAGGGAACGGTCAACATTCGCATGGTCGGCTTCATGGTGCTGGGCTCGGTGCCGATGGCCTTCCTCGGCTCCTATCTGCTGCACCTGCTCGGCAGCGGCGGCGCGGTGGACCAG
Organism: uncultured Actinomycetota bacterium; assembly: GCA_963720595.1. Taxonomy (GTDB): domain Bacteria; phylum Actinomycetota; class Actinomycetes; order Streptosporangiales; family Streptosporangiaceae; genus Chersky-822. The sequence continues at coordinate 1,436,431 of CAVRFY010000005.1, forward strand.
ACCCACGTCGAGACCGCGCTCGGCGTTGCCCTGCTCGTCGGCGCCGGCGCGATGGTGCTGCGTTACTTCCTGGACCGGCGGGCCGGTCACCTGCGGCTCGCCACCATCAACGAGATCGTGGTCCGGCCGCTGCCGACGATCGCGATCGGCGCCGTGGGCGGCCTCATCGTGGGCCTCACCTCGGTCGGATCTGGCTCGCTGATGATCGTGCTGCTGCTCTTCGTCTATCCGCTGATCGGCGCCAACCAGCTGGTCGGCACCGACCTGACGCAGGCTGTCCCGCTCACCGCGGCCGCCGCGCTCGGGGCCCTGACCTTCAATCACATCGTGTTCGCGGTCACGGCCTCGGTCGCGATCGGCAGCGTGCCCGCGGTGCTGGTCGGCTCGTTCCTGTCGTCCCGCGCGCCCGATCGCTACATCAGGCCGGTGATCACGTTCGTGATCTTCGCCTCGGGGCTGAAGTACGTCGGCGTGCCGACCACTCCGCTCGGGATCATCCTCGTGTCCGTCGCCGTCGTCGGACTCACAGTCTGGCTGCTGCGCGCCCAGCCCTGGCGGGGCGACCAGGCGGCAGGCGAAGAGGCCAGCAGTGCTACCGGAGCCGCGGTGCCCGCTCCGGTGACGATCCCGCTGAACGGCGATGCCACGGCCAACGGAGCCTCGGGCAACGGCGGAGCCACGGCCAACGGCGGAGCCACGGCCAACGGCGAGGCCAAGCCCGCGGAGGCCCCGGCTCAGCCGCGCCGCGCCGGCCTCGACTAAACCACCGAGGGCGGACCATGGACAAGGTGGCGCTGGTGACCGGGGCGTCGTCGGGAATCGGCGAGGCCGCCGCGCTTGCCCTGCACAGGCGGGGCTACGTCGTCTACGCCGCGGCGCGGCGAGCCGATCGGATGACCGGGCTGACGAGCCAGGGCATCGCGGCCCTGGCCATGGACGTCACCGACGATGCGGCCGCTGCCGCGGGCGTGCGGCAAGTCATCGACACCAGCGGCCGGATCGACGTGCTGGTCAACAACGCGGGATACGGCTCATACGGTGCCCTGGAGGACGTGGACCTGGCCGAGGCCAGGTATCAGTTCGACGTCAACGTCTTCGGCCTCGCCAGGCTGGTGAAGCTGACCACGCCGCACATGCGTGCGCAGCGGTCGGGCCGGATCATCAACGTTTCCTCGATGGGCGGGAAGATCTACGAGCCGCTCGGCGCCTGGTACCACGCGACCAAGTTCGCGGTCGAGGGACTGAGCGATTCGCTCCGGCTGGAACTCAAGCCGTTCGGCATCGACGTGGTCATCATCGAGCCTGGCGCGATCAGGACGGAGTGGGCCGCTATCGCCGCCGGCAAGCTGGAGGAGACGTCGGGCTCGACGGCTTATGCGGACCAGGCCGGCCGGGTCGGCGCTGTCCTGCGCTCGATGGACACGAACCCGCGTCGCGCCACCGACCCGGCGGTGGTCGGCGAGGTCATCGCCAGGGCCGCAGCCAGCCGCCGGCCGCGGACGCGCTACGTCACCGGCTTCGGCGCCCACCCGCTGCTGCTGGCCAGGCGGATACTGCCGGACCGCGCCTTCGACCAGTTGATGACGATCGCGTACAAGAACGCGAGCCGGACGGGCCAGAACGCGAGCTGAAACGGCCGCCCTGGACGGGGGTCAGCTGGCGAAGACGTTACGCGGCCGGCGCACCGACTGCAGCAGCCCGACCGCGATCATGTCGGCGAACATGGCCGAGCCGCCGTAGGACACGAACGGCAGCGGCAGGCCGGTGACCGGCATGATCCCCATCGTCATCCCGATGTTGACGAAGGCCTGCACCGCGAACCAGATCGCGATCCCCGCGGCGACCAGCATGCCGAACTGATCCTCGGCGCGGGTTGCGGTCCGCAGCGCGCACACCAGAAGCAGGCCGAGCAGGCCGATGATCAGCATCGAGCCGACCAGGCCGAGCTCGTTGCCGGCCACCGCGAAGATGAAGTCGGTGTGCTGCTCCGGCACGAAGCTGCCCGCGATCATCGGGCTGTGGAACAGCCCGGTGCCGTGCAGGCCGCCCGAGCCGATCGCGATCTTGGCCTGCGCCGCGCTGTAGCCGGTGCCGCGCGGATCGGCCGACGGGTTGATGAATGAGGTCAGCCTGCTCACCTGGTAGGCCTTCAGCAGGTGCAGCTTCGCGACGGCGGTGACAGCCACAGCCGCTGCGGCCAGCATTGCCGCCAGCCACCGGAGGCGCACGCCGGAGAGCGCTATCAGCCCGACCACCAGCAGCACGAGCACGATCATCACGCCGAGATCAGGCTCGGCGGCCACGAGCCCGATCGGGATCGCCGCGAATCCGAGCGTCCGGACCACGGCCCTGGCGCCTGGCCGGGTATCGCCGGAGCGCAGCTCCGACAGGAGCATCGCGCTGATCACGATCACCGACAGCTTGGCGAACTCCGACGGCTCGATCTGGAACCCGGCGCCGATCGAGATCCACGACCTGGCGCCGTTCACGATCGTGCCGAGCGGGGTCAGCACCGCGAGCAGCCCGAGGCAGGACAGCCCGTACACGATCGGCGCGAACATCTTGAGCTGCCTGGTGTCCAGCGAGCTGACGACCAGCATCAGGACCAACCCAAGGGCGATGTTGAGCAGCTGCTTCAGCAGGAACGCGTGCGGGTTGGCGCCCTGGCTCACCAGCATCGGCTGGGTCGCCGACCAGATCAGCAGCGTGCCGAGCAAGGTCAGCGCCAATACCGTGCCGAGCAGCAGCCAGTCGGCCTGCCTGAGCACCGAATCTCGGGCCGTCAGCCTGGCCGCGGCCCGGCGGACGGCGGCCCGCGCGGGGCTGTATCGGTGCGACTGACCGCTGACCCAGCTCACGCGTGCGTCCGCCGGTGGCCGGCTGGCCCGCCGGGCTGACTTGGCGTGGCTTTCTGGCTGGGCTTGGGCGCGTGCGGGACGAATCCGGCCGGCGGCACCAGCTGGCCGGCCTGGTTCAGATGCGGCAGGCCAGGCAGCGCGCCGCCGGGCAGCGCCGCCGGGTGCCCCTCGAGCCCGTAGATGCCGTCCCAGATCTGCCGGACCGCGGGCCCGGAGACCTGCGCGCCGAAGCCGGAGTTGGGGATCATCATCACCACGACGTACTTGGGGTGATCGCATGGCGCGAACGACGCGAACACCGACGTCGACTGCGTGCCGCGGACCTCGGCCGTACCGGTCTTGCCCGCGACACACACCCGGCCGAGCGGGAAGCCGCCGAACGTGCCGGCCGCGGTCCCGCTGGTGACCACGCCAGCCAGCGCGTGCCTGATATAGGCCAGCGTCGACTTGGCCACCGGCAGATGACCGGACACCGGAGGCGTGATCTTGCGCACCACCGTGCCGTCAGGGCCGATCAGTGCCTCGCCGATGCGCGGGCTGTAGAGCGTGCCGCCGTTGGCCAGCGCCGCGTAGGCCCGGGCCAGCTGAAGCGGCGTCACCGACACGTACCCCTGGCCGATCGCGGCGATCACGGACTGGCCCGCGGTCCAGATGTTGCCGGACCGGCAGTCTTCCCATTCGATCTGCTGAACGTAGGTGCCGTTCGCCTTGCCGTACTTGCACCAGTTCTGACCCCGGTGGGCGTTGTCCTTCCACAGGTAGTACAGCCAGGCGCGCGTCGGCACGCCGCCGGCGCTCTCGGCGGGCAGGTCGATCCCCGTCGGCCGGCCGAATCCCCAGGCCAGCTCCATCTTCTGCATCTCCTGCACGGGAGCGCGCGGCGAGGTCGCGACGTTGGCGCGCGGATGGTCCTTGAGATAGATCTGGTAGGCGAGGTTGTAGAAGACCGTGTCGCAGGAGACCACGAGCGCCGTGTAGAGGCTCATCGGTCCCAGCGACGGGCTGCCGTCGTTGAGATAGGACCGGCCGCCGATGTTCACCGCCGCCGGGCACTGGTAGGTGCCATGCAGCGAGAAACCCGCCGCCACCGCGGCGGCGACCGAGGTCACCTTCCAGGTCGACCCCGGTGCGTACTGCCCCTGCGTCGGCCGGTCGAGTATCGGTTCGCCGTCGGCCCGGCCGAACAGCCGGCGGAACTCGGCCTGGGAGATGCCGCCCGTCCAGATCTTCGGGTTGTACGTCGGGTAGCTGGCCAGGGCGATAACCCGGCCCGTGGTCGTCATCACGACCGCTGCGCCGCCCTTGCTGATCGAGTTGCCGGCGAACTGGCCGCGCTGGACAGCGTCGGCCAGTGCCCGCTCGGTGTCCGCTTGCACGGCCGAGTTGATGCTGGTGACGAGATAGTCGCCTGGTCGCGGCTTCACCGAGCTGATCGTCCCCGTCACCTGGCCGGCCGCGTTCACCGCGAGCCTGGTGTCACCGGGGATGCCGCGAAGCTGGCGGTCGTACTGCAGCTCGAGCCCGGCCTGGCCAACGAGGTCGACCGCGGAAAACCCGGTCACCGGCAGACCCTCCTTCGCCAGCTCGCTCGAGGTGATCGGCTGGAGGTAGCCGAGCGTCTGGGCCAGGTTCGTGGAAATAGGCTGGCGGTAGTGCGTGACCGGCTGCACGGCCGCGGTGACACCGCGGTAGAGCCGCTGGTTCTCCAGCACCTGAAGGCCGATACTGGCCCGCACGTTCTCGGCGACGGGGATGGGCTGATAGGGAGATCCCGGCCAGCAAGGCTGCTTGACCCCGACGGTGCACAGCCGGAGCTCGCGGCTCAGCTTGTGCCGCCCGATCTGCAGCAGGCGTGCCAGCCTGCCGAGCACGGCGACGCCGCCGTCAGGCTCGTTCCACAGCGTCGGCATGCTGACCGAGATCACCAGGGCGGACCTGCTGTTCACTATGGGCGCCCCGAGATCATCGGTGATCGGGCCGCGTACCGAGGGCTCGATCACCTCCCTGACCCGCTCGGATGTCGCCTGCGCCGCATACGAGGCGCCGCTCCTGACCTGCAGGTACCAGACCCGCGTGGCGAGCCCGAGCAGCAGCGCCGCCACCACCAGGTACAGCACGATCAGCCGAGGACGCGAGGCCCGGATCACTCAGTAACCCCCCATCCGCACGCCGCCGACCCGCCAGACCGTGGACCGGTCACCCCGGCGCCGCAGCCACGGCAGCCGCCCGAACGTGCGGGCGCTCATCCTGGCGGTCTTCGGTCGCCTGGTTCGCGGCATCTGGTGCGAGGATCCGTGGTGCCCGAATCTCGGCTGGCTGAGCTTGCGCCCGGCACCGCGCGGCGCCGCTGTTGCCGTGCTCAGCGATCCGAACGCGATCTTCGGCACCCGCCGACCCGGGCCGCCGGCCCACCCCGCCCTAGGCAAGCTCCCGGACCCGAACGCGATCTTCGGCACCCGCTGGCCCTGCCCGCCGGCCCTTCCCGCCCCCGGCAAGCTCCCGGACCCGAACGCGATCTTCGGCACCCGCCGGCCCTGCCCGCCGCCCCTTCCCGCCCCCGGCAAGCTCCCGGACCCGAACGCGATCTTCGGCACCCGCGGGCCCTGCCCGCCGGCCCGTCCCGCCCCGGGCAAGCTCCCGGACCCGAACGCGATCTTCGGCACCCGCCTCTCCGCGGCCCGTCCCGCCCCCGGCAGGGCCCCGGATCCGAACGCGATGCTCTGCACGCCCGGGCCGGTCAGCCCATGCCGGTCGGGCCCATGCCGGTCGTCGCCGGTGCCGAGGCCGTGCCAGCGAACCGTCCGGCCGGCCGTGCGTGATCGCCTGCGCTGTTCCTCGGCCAGCCCGAGCCGGACGGGCCGCGCCGGCGGCAGCGCGGGCGCTGGCCTGGCCGCCGTCGCCGTGCTGCCCGCTACGCCGGAACCTGGCCGCAGCCGCACCAGCCTCCGCTGGCCCGGCGATGCCGGCCGCGCGACCGGTGTCAGCCCCGGCGGGCGCCTGCCCACCCAGAACGCGCCCTTGCGCACGGTCGCCCCGGTCAGCATGGCGGTGAGCCTGGCCTGCTCGCGCCGTGCGCGGCGGGACCGCGCCGGGCCGCCGAGCCAGCCGATCGCCCCTACCGCGGGAGCGGCCTCCGCGACGTCGCCGACCAGCCACCGGCCGCTGGCCGCGGCCCGGCTGTCGCCGCCGATCGCCAGGCGCTGGCCCGCCTGCCGCAACCTCGGGCGGCCAGGCGCTCCCACGCTGCCCGCGATGGTCACCGGCGCCGCGCTGCCGCCGGTCTCGAGTGCTGGCGTGTCGTCGAGCGGGTCGAAGCTGACGCCGAGAGCGACGGCGATCCTGACCGAGCAGAGCAGCACGAAGGGGCTCAGGGCCAGGTCGTAGAGCACCGAGGCAGGCAGTGCCTGCGCCACAATCGACCAGGTCACCTCGGGCGTATCGAGAGCCAGCGTCAGCACCGCCGACAGCGATTCGCCGATCGCCGCCATCGCCGCCGCCGCAATCACCGCGAGCACGGCCGAGTAGCGCATGGTGAAGCGCAATCGCCCAGCGCCGTAACCGACCAGGCACAGCACCAGCGCGTACTGGCCGACCAGCTGACTGGCCGGGGGTGCCAGATCCAGCGCGAGACCCGCGCAGAACCCGGCGATCAGTCCGGGCGCAGGGCCGGCGCAAAGCCCGAGCGCCACGACGCAGAGCAGCACGAGATCGGGCGCACCGCCGCCGGGCAGCGCGAGGCCGTTCACGACGGTGAGCTGGATCAGCAGTATCGCTGCCAGCGCGATGACCGGGACGACCCTGCGCCTCATGGCGATACCCGGGCCGCCTGCCGCGCTGTCGGCGAACCGAGCGCCGGGCTGGGCTGCGGCTTGGGCGGCAGCACGGCATAGCGCGGGTCGTGCCTGGGCGGCGAGACGACGATCCCGACCACGTCGAGCGAGCCGAACCCCGCGAAGGGGCGGACCAGGGCCTGGCCGGTCAGGCCGCCCGCACGGTTCCGGACCGCGACCACCGTGCCGATCGGCACGCCAGGCACGAACGGGCGGTCGCGCACGGACGCGGCGGTCACCAGTTGCTCGCCGCTGCGCAACGCGGCGGCGTCGAGTACCTGAAGCTTGAGCAGGCCCGCCCCGGTCGCGCCGCGGCCCTGGCCGGTGACCCATCCGACCTGGCCGCCCGGTGCCAGCCGGATCCCGACCACCGAGCTGGGATCGGTGGCCAGCAGCACCGTGCAGGTTCGCGGGCTCACCGAGATCACCTGGCCGACCAGGCCGTCGCCATCGAGCACGGTCTGCTGCGGCCTGACGCCGTCGGCGCGGCCGGCATCGAGCGTCACGGTCTGCTGGTAACCCTGGCCGTAGGCGATCACCGAGGCCGCGAGCACCCGGTAGCCGCCGCGGCCCGAGATCTGGAGCAGCCTGCCAAGCTGGCGGTACTCGGCCTGGCTCAGCGTGGTCGCGCTCAGCTCGGCGCGCATCCTGACCAGCTCACGCTGCATCGCCGCGGTCCGGCCGGCCCCTCCCGCGCCCGCCACCCCAGCGCCGAAGAACCTGCCGATCGGCCTGGCCACCGTGGCGACCGCCCGCTCGGCATTGCCGAAGGCCGAGCCGGCGATGCCTCGTGCCGTCGTGATCAGCGACGACGACTTGTTCTGATAGTTGACGGCGATCAGGGCCAGGGCGGCCACGATCGCGATGCTGAGCAGCAGCCTGGTGCGGCGGGTGTCGCGCACGTCGACCGGCCCGGCTAGCGGCGTGACTCTGGGACAAGCACCTGCCGCAGAGTGTCGAAGTCCTCGACGCACTTGCCGGTGCCGAGAGCCACCGAGTCGAGCGGATGGTCGGCGACGTGGATCGGCATCCCGGTGTCCTCGCGCAGCCGCTGGTCAAGGCCGCGGAGCAGGGCACCGCCGCCGGTCAGCGCGATGCCACGGTCCATCACGTCGCCCGCAAGCTCAGGCGGGCACTTGTCGAGCGTGGTGCGAACCGTATCGACGATCACCGCGAGCGGCTCGGCCATCGCGTTGCGCACCTCGGCAGCGGAGATCACCACGGTCTTCGGCAGGCCGCTGATCAAGTCCCGGCCGCGGATCTCGGCGCTCGGCTCGTCCGGCGCCGGGTAGGCCGAACCGAGCGCCATCTTGATCTCCTCGGCGGTCCGCTCGCCGAGCGTCAGCGAGTACTCCTTCTTGGCGAACGTCATGATCGCCTGGTCGAGTTCGTCGCCGCCGACCCTGATCGACTGTGCGGTCACGATGCCGCCGAGGGAGATCACCGCGACCTCGGTGGTGCCGCCGCCGATGTCCACGACCATGTTGCCGGTCGGCTCGTTCACCGGCAGGCCGGCGCCGATCGCGGCCGCCATAGGCTCCTCGATGATGTAGACGCGGCGCGCGCCCGCCTGATGACCGGCTTCCTTCACTGCGCTCTGCTCGACGCCGGTTATTCCGCTCGGCGCGGCAATGACTATCCGCGGCTTGGCCAGCCCGCCACGCCGGTGGACTTTCTGGATGAAATAGCGCAGCATTCGCTCGGTGACGTCGAAGTCCGCGATGACTCCGTCTTTCAGCGGCCGGACCGCGATGATATTGCCAGGAGTGCGACCTATCATGCGCTTGGCTTCCAGTCCGACTGCGACTATCTGTCCGGTATTGGTGTTGAGCGCAACTACCGATGGTTCGTTCAGAACAATCCCGCGCCCCCTGACGTACACCAGAGTGTTGGCGGTCCCCAGGTCGACGGCCATGTCCCGGCCCAGAAAGGCCAGCGCGTTGCTCATCTGCATCCCTATTGTCCAGCGAGTGCGTGCTACGTACTTCGGATGACTTGGCCCGCATATGAAACTGTGCATATGCATGGCCCGGATTCCCGCAAATTTGCCCAAATCTGACCAGGGCGGGCATCCGCTCTCCGCAGGGAATGAGCCTACCCGGCGACCTCGCACCGTTCCTCACCCGGGCCGGGTAATAGCTGGCGAGTCGCTAGAAGTTGCAATGACGTTACGACGAGCTTTCCACCCGATGACCGAGCCAGATTCCGGTCACCCAAAGCAGCGCGAAGATTCCGCCGAGAATATACATAACGGAAAGCACGGCGCCGGATGCGATCACGAATAGCTGGAGCAGGCTCCCGCCGATGAGCGTAACCCGCAGCCGGCGCCTGGCCATGGCCGCGAGGAGCACGGCCGCCACCACGGCAAGCCCGGCCGCCAGCCCGGCGGTCAGCGGAGCCACGTTCGCCAGCTTCACGGCCGGGACGATGGTCAGCGCGATCACGACCGCCTCGAGTATCAGCACGGTGGCGCTCAGCCTGCTCATCGGCCGCCTGCGCCCCCCGTGAGCAGCAGCCTGGCATCCCCCGCGGTGATGACGGAGCCGGCCACCAGCACGATCGCGCCGGCCGCGCGAACTGCAGGTCATCCTGTCCGGCAGTCAGGCCCGCCAGCGGACCGCCGATGGCCGCGGCCGCGTCGTCGGCCAGGCCAACCGCGATCTCGATCGCATCATCGAGCCGTTCGGCGACGTGCACCCGGTCAGGGCCGAACACCGGTATGGCCAGCTCGGCTAGCTCGGCCGCGGCCATGGAGCGCGCGGAAGAGTTGGCGGTGACCACCACCGCCGCAGCGGCCGGCTCCAGTTCGTCGAGGATGCCGGCCACGTCCTTGTCGGCGCTCACGGCCAGCACGGCGATCACCTCGGCCGAGCCGAATGACTCGGCAAGCGCCGCGGCCGTTGCCGCCATCCCTGCCGGATTGTGCGCCGCGTCGACCAGGACGACCGGGCTGCGCCTGACGATCTCCAGCCGTCCTGGCGAGGTCATGGCCGCGAAGGCCTGGCCGACTAGATCGGCGTCGAGTGCCATGCCGCCGCGCAGAAGTGACTCGTCGCCGTCGCCGGGAGAGCCCGCCCCGCCAGAGAACGCCTCGACGGCCGCGAGCGCGCAAGCGGCGTTGGCGGCCTGATGCGCGCCGTACAGCGGCAGGAACAGGTCGTGGTACTCGCCGAGCAGCCCCTTGATCGCCACCAACTGGCCGCCGACCGCCTGTTCGCGGCTGATCACGCCGAACTCGATTCCCTCCCTGGCCACGGTCGCGCCGACCTGGGCCGCCCGCCGCATCAGCTCGGCGGCCGCCTCGACCCGCTGCTGGCCGAGCACGGCTACGGCACCCGGCTTGATGATCCCCGCCTTGTCGGCCGCGATCTCCGCCACGGTGTCGCCCAGGTATTGGGCATGGTCGATCGAGATCGGCGTGACAACCGCGACGGCCCCGTCGGCCACGTTCGTGTTGTCCCAGGTGCCGCCCATCCCGACCTCGATCACTGCGGCGTCGACCGGGGCGTCGGCAAAGGCGGCGAACGCCATGCCGACCAGGACCTCGAAGAACGACAGCCGGACCGGCTGGTTCTTGTCGACCAGCTCCAGGTACGGCTCGATCTCGCGATAGACCTCGATGAATCGTTCGGCGCTGAGCGGCTCGCCGTCCACGCAGATCCGCTCCCGCATCGAGGTCAGGTGCGGGCTGGTGAACAGGCCGGTGCGCAATCCGCGAGCGCGCAGCAGGGTCTGGATCATCCGCGCCGTGGACGTCTTGCCGTTGGTCCCGGTGATGTGAATGACCGGGTAGGACCGCTGCGGGTCGCCGAGCAGGCTGGTCAGCTCCCTGATCCGGTCCAGCGACGGGTCGATCGAGTGCTCGGGCCGGCGCAGCAGGATCTGCTGCTCGACCTCGCGGAGCTCCGCCTGGAACTCAGAAATCACGGCGTGACCAGCGCGGCAAGTCGTTCCTCCAGCCTGGCGATCTCGGCCTCGGCGGCGGCCAGCCGGTCCCTGCTCTTGGTCACCACGTCGGCCGGCGCCTTCTCGACAAAGGATGGGCTCGCGAGCTTTCGTTGCGAAATTTGGGCGTCTTCCTGCGCAGTGGCGAGCTCCTTGGCGAGCCTGCGCCGCTCAGCGGCGACGTCGATTCCCGTCGATGTGTCCAGCTGGATCGTGATGCCCTCCGCCTGGACCGAGGCGTTGGGGCTGAAGCCGTCGGCGGGCTCGGTCAGCCTGAGCAGCGCGCGAATCGACGGCTCGTGCGGCGCGAGCAGCGATTCCGCGATCCCCTCGAACGAGGCGGGAACCCGCTGCGAAGGCCGCAGGCCCTGGTCGGCGCGGAACCTGCGCACACCGGTGACCAGCCGCATCAGCGATTCGACGACCGCCTCGGCAGCCGGGTCGGCGTCCGCCGGCGCCGCCGCCGGCCAGTCCGCGATCATCACGGACTCGCCGCCGGTCAGGGCGGTCCACAGCTCCTCGGTGACGAACGGCATCACCGGGTGGATCAGCCTCAGCAACTGATCGAGCACGTGCCCGAGCACGCGGCGGGTCCGCCCGGCCGCGGCCTCGTCGGCACCGCCGGACCCTCCCTCGGCCAGCGCCGGCTTGGCCAGCTCCAGGTACCAGTCGCAGAATTCATCCCACGCGAAGTGGTACAGCGAGTCGCAGGCCTTGGCGAACTCGAACTCCTCGAACAGCGCGTCGGTCTCGGCGATGACCGCGGCCAGCCGCGACAAGATCCACCGGTCGGGCACGCTCAGCGCGGACCGCTCGGCCGCGCTCAGCGGGCCGCCAGCCTCGGCGCCGTTCATGAGCGCGAACCTGGTGGCGTTCCACAGCTTGTTGCAGAAGTTCCTGGCGCCGGCCACCCATTCCTCACTGAGCGCGACGTCGCCGCCCGGGCTGGCTCCCCTGGCCAGGGTGAACCGGGTCGCGTCCGCGCCGAAGCGCTCGATCCAGTCGAGCGGGTCGACGGTGTTGCCGCGCGACTTGGACATCTTCTTGCCCTGCGCGTCGCGGACCAGGCCGTGCAGCGCGACCTGGCGGAACGGCACCGACCGCTCGGGCCCCGCATCGGCCATCGCGTACAAGCCGAACAGCATCATCCGCGCGACCCAGAAGAAGAGGATGTCGTACCCGGTGACCAGCACGCTGGTCGGGTAGAAGGCGCGCAGGTCCGCCGTGTCGTCCGGCCAGCCGAGCGTGGAGAACGGCCACAGCGCTGAGGAGAACCACGTGTCGAGCACGTCGGGGTCCCTGGTCCAGCCCTCGCCCGGCGGGTCCTCGTCCGGCCCGACGCACCGCACCTGGCCGTCGGCGGAGTACCAGACGGGGATCCGGTGCCCCCACCACAGCTGCCTGCTGATGCACCAGTCGTGCATGTCGTCGACCCAGTCGAAGTACCTGGCGGCGAGCTGGGCCGGATAGATCCGCACCCGGCCGTCCCGCACCGCGTCGCCGGCCGCCTTGGCCAGCGGGCCGACCTTCACGAACCACTGCAGGGACAGCCGGGGCTCCACGGTGGTTCCGCATCTGTCACAGTGCCCGACGGCGTGCACGTACGGTCGGATTTCAGCGACAACGCGGCCATCCGCGCGCAGTGCCGCCAGCACCGCCGGCCTGGCCTCGAAGCGGTCAAGTCCCTCGAACGGGCCGCTCGCGGTGATGATGCCGCGCTCGTCCATGATGGTCAGGCTGGGCAGGTCGTGACGGCGGCCGATCTCAAAGTCGTCAGGATCGTGCGCCGGGGTGACCTTGACCGCGCCGGTGCCGAACTCGGGGTCGACGTGCGGGTCGGCCACGACCGGGACGTGCCGGCCGGTCAGCGGCAGCTCGATGCTGGTGCCGACCAGGTGGGTGTAGCGCGGATCGTCGGGGTGCACGGCGACGGCGGTGTCGCCGAGCATCGTCTCGACCCTGGTCGTGGCGACGATAACGGACGAGTCCGGTTCGCCGTACCGGATGCTGACGAGCTCGCCGTCGTCATCAAAGTGGTCGACCTCGATGTCGGACAGCGCCGTCATGCACCGCGGGCACCAGTTGATGATCCGGTCGGCGCGGTAGATCAGGCCGTCGTCGAACAGCCGCTTGAAGATTGTCTGGACCGCCCGGGACAGGCCCTGGTCCATCGTGAACCGCTCGCGGGTCCAGTCGACGCTGTCGCCCAGGCTCCGCATCTGGCCGAGGATCTTGCCGCCGTACTCGGACTTCCACCGCCAGACCCGCTCGACGAACGCCTCCCTGCCGAGGTCGTGCCTGGACAAACCCTTCCCTGGCGAGCTCGCGCTCGACCACGTTCTGGGTGGCGATGCCGGCGTGGTCGGTGCCGGGCAGCCACAGGGCGTTGTAACCCTGCATCCTGCGCCGGCGGACCAGCGCGTCGATCAGCGTGTGGTCGAGTGCGTGGCCGATATGCAGCGAGCCGGTGACATTCGGCGGCGGGATCATGATCGTGAAGGCCGGAGCCTTCGACGCGGCATCGGCGGTGAAGTAACCGGCGTCCACCCAGCCCTCGTAGCGTCGGGACTCGACTTCGCCGGGAACATACTGCGGCGGCAGTTCAGCGGTCGTCACGTCAGCAGAGTCTAGAGGGGCGCACGCACCGTTGCGTGCGCCATATCGCACCGGCGAGCGCGCAAGGCCCGGGTACATGTCCCCAAAAGGCCGAGAATCGCACGTCAGGTCGACCAGCCAGAGGGCCGGGCCCCGCGGAATAGGGCGGGCCGGCGTCTTATCACGGGTTGCGGTGTCACGAAAGGCGCAAATCGGCCGCCGAAGCGACTGTAAGTCGTGATATGTTCCGGCCGAGCGCAAGGCGGCCGAGGCTGGCGGGACTCATGGGGCGGAGCGACTCAGGGCCGCCAGTCGCCCGAATACGGTCAGGACATATGCTTAATTCAGGTCAAGTTGCTGGCCCGTGCCGCTCAAGTGCTGCTGTAGATGGCTATATCTCGAAGCTGAGGTGATGATCCGTTGGCCGGGCTGTGGACCATCAGTCGTGACCGGCCGGTCCGGACGGGCGGCGCGAACTTGCGGGCCGCGTTCGGCCGAGCCAGGACACGCTCGCGGCGCGCCCTGCCGATCGGGCCGGCCGCGCGGAACCTCAAGCCCGCATCCGCTCCGTCGGTGACCCCGCCGGCCACGTCGGTGACAACACTGGCCTCGTCCGTGACCGCGCTCGCCCTGGCCCCGTCGGTGTCCACACTGGCCCCGCCCGTGACCGCACTCGACCCCGTCCCGCCCGACCTCGCGTCGCGCCCGCCATCATTCCCGGTCGGCCCGCGGCCGTCCCGCTGGCTACCCCGCGTTCGGATCGGCCGGCGGCCGATGAGCGCCCGGGTCAAGGCCGGCCTTGCCGTTCCGTTGCTGGCCCTGATGACCGCCGCCGCGATCGTGCTGGCGTGGGCCACCGTCCAGGTCGCCGAGCGGGGTGTCACCGCCAGCCGGCAGGCGGCCATGATGGTGGGCGGCCCGCTCGTGATGCCGGCGCCGAGGGATGCGGGCGGGTTCCCGCGCCGCTTCGGGGCCATCACCGACCCGGCGGCCCAGTCGATTGTGAGCGACTTCCGACACCGCTTCGGTGCTGTCGGCGCTGCACTGGTGGCCGATGCGCGACGCGCGGCCGACCCGGTAGGCACAGCTCAGCCGGCTAGGCAGATCAGTGGCGCGTGGACGTCCGCGCTTTACGGCGAGCCCGGCCATCTCGATCCCAGCACCTACCGGCCGTCCTGGGTCATGTACGTGGGCATGGACGCCACCGGCGCGCTCGGCCAGGCCGACTCCCTCGCTCGTCTCATGACCGGGCTGCTCGGGCCGGATGCCGTGATCGGCCCGTGGCGTGTCACCGCCGGTCACCGCGGCGGCAGCGCGAACTGCACGGTGGCCTCGCTGGGTCAGACGTCCGTATCGGTCTGCGGCTGGGCAACCGACCGCACGCTCGGCGCGTTGGCTTCACCGGTGCGGGAGACAAGCGTCACCGAACTCGCGGCGATGCTGACCCAGATGCGGTACGACTTGCAGCGCCCCTGATCAGGGCTGGCTCAGGTCAGGGGCTGGCTCAGGCCGACTTCTCGCGCGGTGTCCGGCGGGCGACGTCACGCGGCACCAGCGTCGGGTTGACGTTCTCCAGGACGGCCTCGGCGGTGATCACGACCCGCTCGACGTCCTTGCGGCTCGGCACCTCGTACATCACCGACAGCAGGACTTCCTCGAGGATGGCGCGGAGCCCGCGAGCGCCCGTGCCACGGAGGATGGCCAGATCGGCGACCGCCTCGAGCGCGTCGTCGGTGAACTCGAGGTCGACGCCGTCCAGCTCGAACAGCCTGCGGTACTGGCGGACGAGCGCGTTCTTGGGCTCGGTCAAGATCCTGATCAGCGCTTCCCGGTCCAGGTTGTGCACGCTGGTGATGACCGGCAGCCGGCCGACGAATTCGGGGATCATGCCGAACTTGAGCAGATCCTCTGGCATCACGTCCGCGAACTGGTCCGACTTCGGAAGGTCGGTCTTCACCCTGAGCACCGCACCGAAGCCCATACCGCTACGGCCCACGCGCTGCTCGATGATTTTCTCGAGCCCGGCGAAGGCGCCTCCGCAGATGAACAGGACGTTGGTGGTGTCGATCTGGATGAACTCTTGATGCGGATGCTTGCGGCCGCCCTGCGGCGGCACCGACGCGGTCGTGCCCTCCAGGATCTTCAGGAGCGCCTGCTGCACGCCCTCGCCTGACACATCCCTGGTGATCGACGGGTTCTCGCTCTTGCGGGCGATCTTGTCGATCTCATCGATATAGATGATCCCGGTTTCGGCCTTCTTCACGTCGTAGTCGGCGGCCTGGATCAGCTTCAGCAGGATGTTCTCCACGTCCTCGCCGACGTAGCCCGCTTCGGTCAGCGCGGTGGCGTCGGCGATCGCGAACGGCACGTTGAGCAGCCTGGCGAGTGTCTGAGCGAGCAACGTCTTGCCCGAGCCGGTCGGCCCCAGCAGCAAGATGTTGGACTTCGCGAGCTCGACGCCGTCCTCGGCCACCCGCTCCCCGCCGGACTGGATCCTCTTGTAGTGGTTGTAGACGGCGACCGAGAGGCCCTTCTTCGCCTTCTCCTGGCCGATTACGTAAGAGTCGAGGAACTCGTAGATCTCGCGCGGCTTGGGCAGGCTGTCCCATTTGATCTCGGAGGGCTCGGCCAGCTCTTCCTCGATGATCTCGTTGCACAGGTCAATGCATTCGTCGCAGATGTACACGCCTGGGCCGGCGATGAGCTTTTTGACCTGCTTCTGGCTCTTACCACAGAACGAGCACTTCAGCAGGTCAGCGCCGTCGCCAATGCGTGCCACCGCATTACTCCCTCTCCCGCTGTCGCGTACATGTGCGATTAGAGCCAGCTGCCGTCTTTGCCCTGGTGCGGCATTCCGCCGTGTGCCCGGAACTAGACGGTACCTCGTCTTGGGCCTGCTCGCTTCCTCCGGAACGTCGTGGCGCGCGCGTCGCGCTGGCGCACTTGCGCGCTAAGACGACACTACATCGGGCTGGCGCTTCAGCATCGTCAGTACGTCATCAACCAGCCCGTACTCTTTGGCCTCGTGGGCCGTCAGGAACTTGTCGCGCTCGATGTCCCGGCGGATCTGCTCCTCGTCCCGGCCGGTGTGCCTGGCCAGCACGGCCTCCATTGCCTGCCGCATTCGCTGGATCTCCCTGGCCTGAATCTCCAGGTCACTGGACTGTCCGTAGCCGCTCTCGATGGCGGGCTGGTGGATCAGAATCCGCGAGTTCGGCAGCGCCATCCGCTTGCCCTTGGTGCCGGCCGACAGCAGGACCGCCGCTGCGGACGCCGCCTGGCCCAGACAGAAGGTCTGGATGTCGGGCTTGACGTACTGCATGGTGTCGTAGATCGCCATCATCGACGTCATCGACCCGCCCGGCGAGTTGATGTAGATCAGGATGTCGCGCTCGGGATCGATCGACTCCAGCGTGATCAGCTGGGCCATGACGTCGTTCGCCGATGCGTCGTCGATCTGCACCCCGAGGAAGATAATCCGCTCCTCGAAGAGCTTGTTGTACGGGTTCATCTCCTTGATCCCGTACGGGGTGCGCTCGACGAACGACGGCAGCACGTAGCGTGACTCGGCCAGGCCGTGCCGGACCCTGCCGGTCAGGCCGGTCGTCCCGGTGCGGTCGTTCGCTCCTGGATCGATGTTCATGAAACCGAGCCCTCCGATGGGACCTCGTTGGCGCTGCGCACCACGTGGTCGATGAATCCGTACTCCTTCGCCTGCTCGGCCGTGAACCACCTGTCGCGGTCCGAGTCAGTCTCGACCTGGTCGATGCTCTGCCCGGTGTGCATCGCGGTGCGCTCGGCCAGGATCCGCTTCACGTACAGGATCTGCTCCGCCTGGATCCTGATGTCCGAGGCCGTACCGCCGATGCCGCCGTGCGGCTGGTGCAGCATGATCTGCGCGTGGGGCATGGCGTAGCGCTTGCCAGCAGTCCCCGCGCAGAGCAGGAACTGGCCCATCGAGGCGGCCATCCCCATGGCGTAGGTCGCGATGTCGTTCGGCACGTACTGCATGACGTCGTAGATCGCGAGACCGGCACTGACCGAGCCGCCCGGCGAGTTGATGTAGATGTTGATATCGCGCTTGGCGTCCTCGGCGGCGAGCAGGATGAGCTCGGCGCAGATCCGGTTGGACAGATCGTCGTCGACCTGCTGGCCGAGGAAGATGATCCGGTGCCGCAGCAGCCGCTGGAACAGCGCGTCGCCCATGGGGATCAACTGGGTGTCCGCGGCCCGCGCGAGCACCCGGGCCGGCAGCTGGTCGTCAGGCGACGTGGTCACGGTGCCTCCTGGATATATGGACAGGCATGTGCGCCCACCGCCCCATGCCCCGTCCGGCGTCATTGACTTTCGTAGCTCTGATGAAAATGACCCTAGCTCCCTGGCGAGGGCGCATCGTCCACCGCTAGGCCCTGTTCGCTCTAGGCGCAGGCAAGGCCGCTCCCGGCCGGGACGCGCACCGGGTCATGGCCCGGTGCGCCCGGCTGCCTACTCGGCCGGGGCCGCGTCCTCCTGCCGAGCGGTCTCCTTGCGAGAGCGGCGCCCCCGGCCCTTGGGCTTGGCCGCGGTACCCTGCTCGCCGCCCTTGGCTTCCGAGTCGGCGGCCGCAGCGCCCTCGGCGGCTTCTGCGGCCGCCTCGCCATCCTGCTCCCCGTCCTGGCCGGCGGCCGGGCCGACGTCGACCTTGCGGCCCGATTCGTCGGTGACCTTCACCCGCTCCGCGAGCAGGTCGGCGGCCTTGGACCTGAGCACGTCCGCGACCACGGCACCGAGCTGGCTGGAGTTCGTCAGCTGCCGGGCGAACTGGTCGGGCGGGACACCCTGCTGGTAGGCGAGCTGGGTGATGTACTGGCCGATCTCTTCCTGCTCGATGCCCAGGTTCTCCTCCTCGGCGAGCTGGTCGAGGATGAACCTGGCCTTGACCGACCGCCTGACGTCGTCGGCGATCTCCTTCTCCAGGTCTGCCGCGGAAACCTGGCGGCTCTCCGCGTAGCCCTCCATCGTCAGACCGGCCTGGTCGAGGTCGCGCTGCAGCGACTCGCGCCGGTGCTCGATCTCATGCTCGACCAACGAATCTGGCAGTGGAATGTCGATCCTGGTGAGCAATGCCTCGATGGCCCGGTCACGGGCTTGTCCGGCCTGCCCGGCCTGCCGCATCGTCTCCATCTGCTTGCGGGTGTTCGCCCGCAACTCCCCTACGGTGTTGAACTCGCTCGCGGACTGCGCGAAGTCGTCATCCAGGTCGGGCAGGTCCTTCACCTTGACGCTACGGACGGTCACGGTCACGTCGGCCTGGCTGCCCTCATGCTGGCCGCCCGCCAGCACGGTCTGGAACGTCGCGGTCTCCTCGCCAGACATGCCGTCAAGTGCCTCGTCGAGGCCGTCCAGCATCGTGCCGCTACCGACCTCGTAGGAGATGCCCGTCGCCTGCGCGTCCTCGACCGGCTTGCCGTCCACCTGCGCGGCCAGGTCGATGGAGACGTAGTCGCCCGTCCTAGCCGGCCGCGAGGCCGCCCGCAGCGAGGCGAACCGCTCGCGGAGCGCGCCCAGGTACTCCTCGACCTGATCGGGGCTCACGTCGGCATCGTCCACGACGACGCTGACGTCACCGAGATCGGGGATCTCGAAGCTCGGCCGCACGTCCACCTCGGCCGTGAATTCGATTTCCGTGCCGTCTTCGAGCTTGGTGATCTCTACGTCCGGCTGGCCGAGCGCGGATACCTGAGCCTCGCGCACCGCCTTGGCATAGAACTCGGGAACGGCCTCGTTGATC
This sequence comes from uncultured Actinomycetota bacterium, assembly GCA_963720595.1. GTDB lineage: Bacteria > Actinomycetota > Actinomycetes > Streptosporangiales > Streptosporangiaceae > Chersky-822. The sequence goes on from CAVRFY010000005.1 coordinate 1,455,429, forward strand.
GCGTGCTCGAGGACGGCTCCACGGCCGACGCGCTGGTCGAGAACCTGGCGCGGGACGTGTCCCGGCCGGAACCCGGGAATCCGAACTTGCCGCCCGACCTCACGATAGGCATGGTCCAGGCTCGGCTTGAGCTCATCAAACGGAACCTCGACCGTGAGGCGTACTCGGGTCGGGCTCAGCTCCTCGACGTCGGTCTTCACGACGTGGTCACTCCTCGGATCTCCGGCTTCTGGCCGTCCGGCTGCTAGGTCCCCGGCGCCGGCCTCGGCGGACCGGCAACGCGGCACCAGTTTCGGCGTACCGCGTTCCGGTCGGATGGGGTCGTTTTGCCGCCGCGCAGTCAATGGCGAAATCGCTTACGGCTACGGCCGCCAAGTCTATGGCCTGCACGCAACATTCACCCGTCACGGGTGGTGATCGGGCAGGCTCGCCGCCTCACGATGAGGTCACGCCGCGGGCCTGGGCCCGCAGGGCGCACGCAGCCCACCCTCCGCGAGCCGAGGACAAGGGCCAAGCAGAAGGAGATCCGGCATGAGCACACCGCATCCGACACGGCCGCCTGGCGAGCCAGGCGGCTGGTACGCGCCCGGCCAGCAGGCCGACCAGGCCGGGTTCGAGCCCGAATTCGCCCGGAGCGCCTGGCCTGCGTTCCTGGCCGGGGGCCTCGGCGCCCTGGCCGTCGGCGTGATACTGCTCGTGTGGCCGAAGGCGACCCTGACGGTCGTCGCCGTGCTGATCGGGATAGCGCTCATAGTCGCCGGGATGCTGCGGCTAATCGACGGTTTCACGGCGCATGACGCGAGCGGCGGCAAGCGCGTGGCCTATGTTCTGATCGGCCTGCTGGCCATCGTCGTGGGCCTGTACTGCATCAGGCATTTCAACCTCGTGATCGGCGTCCTGGCCATCATTGTCGGGCTGTTCTGGGTTATTCACGGCATTGCGGACATCGCTATTGGCCTGTTCGGCGGCCCGTTCCCCGGTCGCGGCCTCACGATCCTGACCGGCGTCCTCAGCCTCTTCGCGGGGCTCATCGTCCTGTTCTGGCCGTCGATCACGGTGATCGTCCTGGTGCGGGTGATCGGCATCTGGCTGATCGTCTACGGCCTCGTCGCCGCTATCACCGCGTTCACCCTGCGCCACAGCGCGACCAGAGCCACGAACGTAGGTGATGTGGCATCCGCATAGCTCACCTGTAGGTGCGTTTACCGGTCAGGACCGGGTATGACGCAGAACGATCGCAGTACTCGCTGGCCGCCAGGGGGAAGCACGAAGGCGCCTGCGGGGCCTAGGCCGCGAGCACTCCGCTCGCAGCTAGCGAGAAAAGGGGGCGGCTTGACATGAGTAGTCCACAAGAACGACCGGCGGGCGCGTCAGGCTCCACGATGGGGTACGAGCAGGGCCAGGCGCGGCAGCCGGGACAGGCCACGGGCCGGGATTACGAGGCCGAGCAGGCAGCGGGCCGGGGTTACCCGGCAACCGGCAGGCACGGGGCTACGGAGCACCGTGGTTCCGTCGTCACCTTCACCGCACTGGCGGGCACCCTGATGGTCCTCGGCGGCCTATGGGGCGTAATCGAGGGCATCGTCGCGGTGTCGAGCAGCCACGTCTACATCACGGCGCCGGCGACGGGCTATACCTACCGGTGGTCGGTGAACAACTGGGGCTGGGCAACGCTGGGACTCGGGATCGTCATCTTCGCCGCAGGTGTCTGCGTCTTCCTGGGCATGGCCTGGGCGCGGTACCTGGGCGCGGCTCTGGCGGTCATCAGCGCGATCGCCAACTTCATGCTCATCCCGTACACGCCGCTGTGGTCGATCATCATGATCGTCCTCGACGCGTTCATCATCTGGGCGCTGCTCACGCCGCGCCGGGCGTCCGCGGAATTCTAGGGGTCACCGGCCTCTGGGCTGCCTCGCCTGAGGCCGGTGACCCGCCGATGAGCCCCGCCGCGAACCGCGAATCGCGGCGGGGCTTGCGGACGTCCAGACGAGGAGACGACGACGGCCAGCGAGCGGGCCAGCGATAGTCCTGGCGGCAGGCAGGGCACCGGGAAAGCCGCGGCCCGGTTCGGTCAGCGGCCGGGCGCGACCTTCCAACGCAGGTACGGGCTGCTGCTCGTGCTCCTGATTACCGCGTACCTGTTGTCAGCGTTCGTCAACAAAAGGTGGATCGCAGATGCCCAGGTCGCGCTCTTCACGCTCGCTGGCCTGGTGGCAATTCGCAACTCATCGCTGCGGCTGCGCACCGTAAGGTTCGTCGTCGCGGCCGGCTTCCTGGTCTCGCTGTTGATGATCATCATCGCCAACCACCATGGCGGCAACACCGGCCGGGGCGTGGCGGCAGCCTGGGCCGGCTTGCTGCTCCTGGCGATGGTCATCACGGTCGTCCGCCAGATCCTGTCGGGTCCCGAGGTCACCTTGCAGAGCATCTACGGGGCGATCTGCGCGTACCTGGTCATCGGGCTCATGTACTCGGCGTTCTACGGAGCCATGTACTACCTGCACGACCGAACCTTCTTCGTCAACGGACAGCCGGGAAACGCAGCGAACTTCCAATACTTCAGCTTCACGACGCTGACCACGCTGGGCTACGGGGACTTCACGGCCAAGCTGAACGGCGGCCGGGCTGTGGCGATGCTCGAGGCAATGTCGGGCCAGATCTTCCTTGCCACGCTGGTCGCCAAACTGGTCGCCAGCTTCCGGCCGGCCGCCGCGGCGGCCAGGAACTCCGCCGACAAGCCGGCCGGCGGCGACAGCTAAGCCACATAGCCGAATTGCCACCTCGTGCCCGCATCGCACCGACTAGTGTGCGGCACGAGGAGGACATTATTGTGGCCCATTCCGCATTAATCGAGCCGCTGCGCCGGTGGGATCCTGCGCAGGTCGGCGGATACGTCCTGATCGGCAGGCTCGGAGCCGGCGCCATGGGACAGGTCTACCTGGGCCGGTCGGCGGCGGGGCGGCTGGTCGCGGTCAAGACGATCAAGGTCGAGTTCGCCGACGAGGCTGATTTCCGTACCCGGTTCTCTCAGGAGATCGCCGCCGCCCGCCGCGTCAGCGGGGCCTTTACCGCGGCCGTCGTCGCCGCCGACCCGGAGGCCGATGTCCCGTGGCTGGCCACCGCCTATGTCCCCGCGCCCTCGCTGAGTGCGCTGGTGCGGGCCTGTGGCCCGATGTCCGGGCCGGCGGTCAGCTGGCTGGCGGCGGGCTGCGCCGAGGCCCTGGAATCGATCCACGGCACTGGTCTCGTGCACCGGGACCTGAAGCCGTCCAACGTGCTGGTCTCGCCGGATGGCCCGCGGGTCATCGACTTCGGCATCGCCAGGGCGGCCGAGCAAATCCAGCTCACGCTGACCCGGGGCGCCGTCGGAACGCCCGCGTTCATGGCGCCAGAGCAAGCCAGAGACGGCCGGCACGCAACGGCCGCCAGCGACGTCTACTCGCTGGGCGCCACGATGCTGATGGCCGCCACTGGCCACCCCCCCTACCGGGGCGAGACCGTCCTGGACGTGCTCGCCCAGCTCGCCACTGCGCAACCCGATCTCAGCGGCCTCCCGGCCGACCTGGCAGACGTGGTGACTGCGTGCCTGGAACCCGACCCGGCCAGGCGGCCAACCGCGGCGGCGATGCTCGCCCAGCTCACCGAGGGCAATCAGGACGATCAGACCTTCGATCTCGGCCCCGCGTTGCTCTCCGTGCCCGCCCGGGCCATGATCGCCGATTACCGCCGCGCGCTGCGGCCGCTGGCCCGGCCCGATGCGGACGCCGGCGGGGATGACACGCTCGGCTCGCTGCCCGCACTCGGCTTGCACTGGGGACAGGACCCGGACTCCGCGCCGGGCTCTGCCTCCGCGCCCGGCTCCGACCCCGCGCCGGGCGGCGCGCCCGGCTCTGACTCTGCGCCCGGCTCCGACTCCGACTCCGCGCCCGGCGGCGCGCCCGGCGCCGACAACCGGGACTCACCAGGGGGCCCGCGGCAGCGGTCCAGCAGCCGTCAGCGCAGGGCGCTCGCCGTCCTCGCCGCCAGCGTCGCCGCGATCGCACTGCTCGCCGCCGGCACAGCACTCGGCGGCTACCTGGCCGGCGGCCGCGCGAACGCCGGAGGTGACCCGAATCCGCAGGCAGCGGGCCGGGCGTCAACCAGCCCGGCCAGCGGCAGCACCGGCCATAGCGGCGGCGTGGTTCCCGGCGCCACCGGCCCGCCACCCGGAGCCGGACCGCCTGGGCTCGGCCCGCTGCCACCACCGCTGCCCAACGTCCGTCGCCGGGCCCAGGCAACCGGCAGGCCGGCCATGGCGCTCAATCAGCCGTTCGGGGACACGCACACGACCTTCGTGGTGATGGGGGCGGGGTTCCCTGCCGGGGCGCGCATCACGATCAGGCTGGCAGGTGCGGGCGTCCCGGCCGGACACACCACCGCTGACGACTCCGGCGCTTTCAATTTCGCGATCAACCAGGGTCATGAGTTCTACCGCGGGTGGCTGCCGCCCGGGACCTACCGCGTCGAGGTGACCGCGCCAGGGGGATTTCGCCAGACTGCCTCGTTCAGCGTGGCCCCGGCCAGAACCTGACGCGGCCGGTCAGTCCGATGGGGTCCACCAAAGATCCTCCTGCCTGGAGCACCAGGCCGGGTCGGCGAACCGGCCGAGGTCGTCGGCGCCGATGACGCCGTTCTCGATCAGCACCCCGACGGCGACCTCGTCGGACAGGCGGATTTCCGGGCGGACCAGGCCGCGCTCGATGATCTTTCTGCGGATCACCTTGAGATGCTCGCCGACCCTGGCCGCCAGCCGGTCACGGTAGAGCGGGTCGGCGTCGAAGCACTCGATCTCGTGCTGGGCGTCGGTCACCTCGAGCGCGGCGCGGGCGATCTCGGGAGTACGGGGCAGCGGCATGCTACGGCCAGGGTCGATCAGCCATGGCTGGCACCAGATCAGCGCCACCAGGAAGAGCTTGGTGTTCGGATCGAGATAGAGCGGCAGCACCGTCGGATCCCCGCCAGCCTGCTTACGGCCCGTGCCACGATCCGTCTCGGCAGGACCGGCGATGCCCGACACGACGGCAACCCGCAGCGGCTGACCCTCGTCCAGCATCGCCCGGGAGCCGACCAGGGCCGTTCCGCGCTGCACGAACCACCCTCCCGGCGGCTCACCACCCTGGTCCATGCGCGGCAACCGGATCCTGAATCCGTCGCCTTCGGTGTACAGCGCGTGCGTGTAGCTGATGTTGGCGATGAGAACGCCGCCCGCCATAGCCCTGATCACGCCGGCCCGCCGGGAAAGCCCGCGCCCGGCGGGGATGACAAGATCGGCGTCGGGCCCTCGGCCGAAGACCAGGCTCTTTCGGTCCGGAATCCGGATCACCCGACCTGCCGGGGTCGTGACGTGCGCCGTCACCGCGGCTGAGTCGACCGTCATTTGCCAGCCCATCCTGGGATTCTGCTCGCGCCGGCCCCGCGAACGCGGTAGCGCGCATTCTAGGTTTCCTCCGATACCGTGCGCATCCCTGACTTCGGGGATAGCCCGACGTGACCTCCGCGCGATTAGCTGCGTGGGCAGGAGTGACCAGGAAGCGGCGGCCTGCCGGACCGGCAGCGCCAAATGCGGTGAGGCTGCGTTACACACCATGATGAGTTTCGACAGGGACGGCCACGCTGGGCAGTTGAGATACGCCGGCAAGCACAGGAAGACGGCCGCGCAGTTGCGCGCAGCCTGGCTGCCGCTCCGCCGTGGCGTCGGCCCTCTCGAGAGTCCGATCCGCGCCCGCGACGACACCCTCAGCGAGGACCGCTCAGGGCAGCGGATACCGCCCGCGGACAGTTGACCCAGCACCCGGCGGCGGGGGGACAGGTTTGCCGGGAGGGCTCGCGGGCGGCCCTCCCGGTTAAGGCTGCCCGACTAGGCACCATCGGCGCATGGCCCGTCTGTGGCACGCTGCATTCACCGGCTTGGCCGAGGCGACAATACTGCCTGGCTGGCCTAGGGGTCACAGTGTTACGGTGCCGCGCATGCCTTCTGCTGAGGTGATGCGTAACGCTCGCCCGGTGTTGCGGTCTGAGCTGGTCAGGGATCTGCGTGCGCTGGGCGTCCAGCCGGGCGGTGTGCTGATGGTGCATACCCGGATGAGCGCGATCGGCTGGGTGGTCGGAGGCGCCGAGACAGTCGTGACGGCACTGCTGGATGTCCTGGGTCCGGCCGGGACGCTGATGGCCTACGTCGGCTGGAATGACAGCACTGGCGGTCTGACCAGATGGCCGCCTGCGTGGCAGGAGGCGTACCGGTCCGAGTGCCCGCCGTTCGACCCCGAGTTCTCCGAGACCGACCGGCAGATGGGTCGTGTCCCTGAGCGCATCCGCACCTGGCCTGGTGCGAGGGTCAGCCGCAGCCATTTCCGGCGGATGGCGGCCATCGGCTCTGCAGCAGGCTGGCTGACCGAAGATCAGCCGTGGAATCATGGCTTCGGGCCGGGATCGCCGCTGGCCAAGCTCGTCGAGGCAGACGGGCAAGTTCTGCTGCTCGGTGCGCCGCTGGACCGGCTGACGATCCTTCACCATGCCGAGTCTCTGGTGGACAGCCCGGAGAAGCGGATGGCAAGTCATGTGATTCCCGTTCGGGAGGGCGGCCAGGTCGTCTGGCGGATGGTGTCTGACCACGACACGTCCACGGCGATTGGCGCCTTCCCTTATGAGCGGGTAGTCGGCGACCAGGATCCGTTTGCGGTCATCGGTCAGCTGGCCCTCGATGCGGGCTGCGGTATCGGCGGTCTGGTCGGTAGAGCTGAAAGTCATCTGTTCTCGGCCAGGCCGCTGGTGCGATTCGGCGTCGAGTGGATGAACAGCGAATTCGGGTCCTGACGCCGGGCCGACCTGGTCTGCGACCACTCGAAGCACCCAACCCCATACCAAAACAACATAGACCGACTAATTGGATCAATTCGGGCATACAACCGCTCGTCACCGATGCCACCCGAGATTCCCGAGCAGCGTTGCGCCCACGTTGCGGTCGCGTTGGCTTCCCTCGGGACAACGTGGACGCGTTGATGTTGTTCTAGGAGCAGCTTTGCGCCCACGTTGTGAGCGCCACGTGCGAGTTACGGCCTCGGAGGCGGGGGGCAGGTGTGCCGGGGAGGGCCCGCGGGAGGCCCTCCGGTTTAAGGCTGTGCCGCCGCTACTCGTCAGCCCGGCGCGGGCGTGAGGCGGCTCAGCACGTCAGTGAAGGACGCGCCGTAGCTCAGCCGCCCGCTGTCGGCCAGCACGCCGACCACGGACGTGATCTCGAGCACGAATCCCGGATTCTGCCCGGCCAGCGACTGAACGACCACGCCGGCCAGCCGGCCGGTCCATCTGGTCTTGGTCCTGACTGACTGAATGTCTGCCAGGTCCAGCGCGAAGGCGTATACCGAGCCTGCCGACTCGTTCAGCCTGGCGCCCGCCGCCGACCCGTGCGTCATCATGCCAATCAGGCGCTGACCCGATACGAGCAGCTGGCCGAGATCACCGGCCTGGGTGCCGTCACCCAACGTCAGGCGCATGTAGACCGCAAATCTGGCCTGCAGCGGCTCGGCTGGCGTGCCCGCGCCCTGATAAACCAGCAGGAGGGGGTTCTTGTCGTTTCCGATGCCCATTCCGAAACCGACGCCGAGCTCATCTGACTGCGACGGGAGGGCCGTGAGATCAAGCGTCATATGGCATGCCGCGAACGCCACCAATCCTCCAAGAGGCGTAGCCCTCGGCGGGCGCAGATCATCGGATTCGTGGCATTGTAGCGTGTTAGCGGCGTCCGGGCGGGGGGCTCGCAGGCCGCGCCAGGCGCACGCCCCTACTCCGTCGTGAACAGCGTCAACTGCATGCCGTCTGGTGCCTGGATGCGGGCATTGCGGTCACCCCACGGCGTCGTGACCGGCGGCGCCACCTCCGTCGCGCCGGCCGCGATGAGCTGACGTGCGGCAGCGTCACTGTCCGCCACCTGGAGCGCGAGCCTTACCGTTCCCGACACGCGGCGTCCCGCCTCGATCGCGTCCACTGTGTCGGCCTGCGCCGCGTCGAGCAGTTCAAGCGTCGCCCTGCCCGCCTCAAGGACCACGACCCGCCCGCTGTCGGAACTCCAATCGGCGACCTGCCCGAGCCCGAGCGCGTCGCGATAGAAGGCCAGCGCCCGGTCGAAATCATCCACCGTGAGCGCGATACGCAATTCCGTCACGTTAGGCACGCTCATTGTTCTACCAAAGCCAATCCCACCAATCCGGCAGTTACGAACATCGCAGTCCTCAGCCCATGGACTTCGCTCCATCCAGGGACTCGCGGATGATGTCCGCATGGCCGGCGTGCTGCGCGGTCTCGGCCATGATGTGCATGAGCACCCGGCGAGCCGACCAGCGTTCGCCGGGCGGGAACCACGGGGCCTTTGGCAGCGCATGGCTGGCGTTGAGGTCCGGCAGGCTGGCGACAAGGTCGTCGGTCCGCCGGGCCACATCGGCATAGTCGTCAAGGACGCCGGCCAGTGTCTCATCGGGCAGCAGCCGGAACTCGTCAGCGCGCCGCGCGAAGTCCTGCTCGGTCATGGCGGTGAAATCACTCATCGCCGATGTGCCGTCGGAGATGAAGCTCACCCAGCCCCGCTCAACGGACGTGACGTGCTTGATCAGGCCGCCCAGACAGAGCTCGCTGGCGGTGGGGCATTGCCTGGCCTGCTCGTCGGTGAGGTCACGCGTAGTGAAGCGCAGGAAGTGCCGCTGCTTGCCGAGCATCGCCAGCAAGTCGGCGCGTTCGCTGCCGATGTTCATGATGTCCACCTTTCGTCGCTGCGGATAGCGGGCTTCTTGTCGATCACAGGTTCACGCTACCGACCCAAGCGGCCAGTTTCTGACCTGAATTGCGCGAGAATTGAGCTCATGGCCAACACCAGCTCACGTACGCTGCGGCTGTTGTCACTGCTGCAAGCACGACGCTACTGGCCCGGAGCCGAACTGGCCGCCCGGCTGCAGGTGTCGCCGCGCACCCTGCGGCGGGACATCGACCGGCTGCGTGAGCTCGGCTACCCGGTCCTGGCACACCGAGGCGTGGAGGGTGGTTACCAACTCGCCGCTGGCGCGGCACTGCCGCCGCTGGTGGTCGACGACGACGAGGCCGTCGCCCTTGCCCTTGGCCTCCAGGCGGCCGCGCAGGGTGCGGTCGAAGGCATCGCGGAGTCCTCGGTCCGGGCGCTGGCCAAGGTAGTGCAGGTGATGCCCGCCAGACTGAGACGCCGTGTCGAAGCCCTGGGGGCAATGACCGTGCCTGCGAGCTGGGCGGACGCGACCAGGACGAGCGTGGATCCTGGCCTCCTCACCGCCACCGCGCTGGCCTGCAGGGACAACGAGCGGCTGCGGTTCTCCTATACCGCAGCGGGCGGTCAGCACACTGACCGGCACGTCGAGCCACATCGCCTGGTCCTGCTCGGGCGCCGCTGGTACCTGGTCGGCTTCGATCTCGCCCGCCAAGACTGGCGCAGCTTCCGCCTCGACCGGCTGACCGCACCGCGTGGCACAGGCACCCGGTTCCGGCCCCGCGAACTGCCTGCGGCCGACGCCGCCGCATTCGTGCGCTCCGGCATCGACAACGTGCTCCCCGCATACGCCGTCGAGGTCGTGATAGACGCCCCGGCGGCGGCCGTGCGCGAGCGGATCGGCCGGTGGTCCACCGTCGAGGACATCAGCGCCAGCCGCTGCCGGGTGCTCATGACCGCCGACTCGCTGGACTGGCCCACCATGGCACTCGGCGCGGTTGGCGCGGACTTCCAGGTGATCTCCCCGCCTGAATTGCTCGACCGGGTCCAGGACTGGGGCCGCCGATTCAGCCGGGCGGGCGCGGCAAGGCGGGCGTAGCACACCAACGCCGCGTCAATCGGCCGCGGTCCACGGCTCGACCCAGGCCATGTCCAGAAGTTCGGGACGCTCAAGGCAGTCGATCATCAGCCGGACGGTTCCCCGAACGTCGCGCGTCAGCCGGTGGCACTGCGCGGCCGAGCGGCACAAGTTCGGAGCGGCCAGCCGCGCGCTCGCAACCACTTGGTCGGCGTAGCCAGGCAATTCCTCCGCGTCGGCGGGATCGATCGGCCAGGGCTCCCGGCCGGCCGCGGCGCCGACAGTCCTGATCTGATCGCCCAGCCAGCGCCAGGGATCGGCGGTCAGCGCCGGATCCCAGGCCCGGTCAGCTGGCTCAGCACCGGTAAATCCCGGATGGTAATGGGCCACGGCGAAGCTGCCTGGCTTATCTGACACGCGGTCGAAGAGGTCGGCCCGCCAGAGCGGCCGGTCCGCGGTGACTGGCTGAGCGGCGGACTCACTGCCGCGATGCGGATGCCCGAGCAGTTCCCTGACCTCGATCCGGGCTCCATGGAGGCGTCGGTGAGATCGATCTCGAACCAGTGCCGCACGAGGATGGCACACCGCGAGAACGCGAACATGTGCAGCATGTGGCTCCCAATCCCGATATGACGATCTTCCCGCCGGACGCCCACGATTGAGTAGTTAGTGCTCAATACGTACACCGGTCGTATGTGCGAGCCTGATCACAAATCGCGCGGCCGGCTGGCCGGCCGGCGCTCCGTGCAGCCAAAGGAGAAGTCCCTTGAGTCGTTTGCGTTCCCTCATCGGCCAGTCGCCCGCCATCGCGATCGCGACTGTCGCGCTGGTCCTGTCCCTCGCCGGCGGCGCGACCGCCGCCACCATCAGCCGCGACACTGGCGCGACGTCGGTCACCTGGCACCAACTGACCCTGATCAACGGCTGGAAATACGGCGGGTTCAACTCGTTCCACGCCGCGTACTACCTGGACGCCAACCACGTGGTGCACCTGCGCGGTTCGGCCCGGATCGGGACCGCCGGCCAGCCGGTGTTCCGCCTCCCGACTTCGGTCAGGCCATCGCACGTGATCTCGATGGTCATCTACGCCAGCGGCGGACAACTCGGAGCGTTGAGCATCCTGCCCAGCGGGCAGGTGACCGTGTTCGACCAATCCGGCACCGACACGTTCGTCAGGGACTTCACCAGCTTCGACGGCGTCTCGTATCCGCTCGGCTGACGGCTGCCGCGACTGGCAACTTCATCCTGCCCTGCCCTGGATACGCAGGGCAGGATGGTGTGGCCATTACTCCTGCGCGGCCGCCTGGGCTCCTTCCGGCGGCTCGGCCGCGGGGGCGATCCTGTTGAGCCAGCAGATCGGGCACACCAAGTGCGGCTGACCGTGCTTGCCCTGCTCGTGCTCCCACGCGAAGTACGCGGCGCCGCCCGCGAGCACTAGCTCCAGCCCGCTAACCGGGACTCCGAACCTCAGCATCCGCCGGATCATGACAGTTCACCCCGTCCGTGCCGTTAGTCCTGCAGGCCCCTCCTAGTAAAGCGGCATTTGACAGCGAGCGTAAGGAATCGGCAGCTTGCGCTACATGCCGAATCGTGTGCGCCGCACGGCTTCGACCGCTGCGTCGGGCCCGCTCACCTCGACCTGTGCTGCGCTCGGCCGGCCGAAGAGGTAGATGAGCAGTTCGCCAGGAGGTCCGGCGATGCGGGCAGCGGGTTCCCCACGCCGTGCCCGGACGGTCTGAGCGGTCCCTGCCCACACAAGCTCGAGTCCTGCGCCATTCAGCCGCCGGGCGAGGAACCAGGCCGCACGAGTGACGTTGCACCAAAGGGCCACGTCCATCGCATGCTCGTTGGTCCGGGGGCCGCGGCCGTTGGCCCGGCGCACGTCCTCGTGGTGGACGAAGAACTCGTTCAGGGTAGGGACCCGGCGCACCCATCCGATCCTGAAGAAGCCCGGCGGCGGTCCCGATCGGAACGTCGCGCAGAGCCAGGTAAAGTCCCGCAGCGCGAGCGCTGCACTTCGTCGTTCAGCCAACCTGGCCCAGCCGCCCGGCACGACAAGGCCGGGACCGGCGAGGTAGTCGCGCTCGCGCAGGACCAGGTGCGCGACGAGGTCGCGCGTCGTCCATGGCTCGAGCAGCGTCGGTGCCTGGGGACCGAGTTCGTCGAGCAGGTCGCTGAGCTCTGCCCGCTCGCCTGCGTCAAAGAATTCGGCCATGCCGCCGGAGTGTAGCCAGGCCGCCGGCGGCACCGAGCTACTCGGGCGCAAGCCGTCTGGCCACCTGGCGCATGAGCGGCGAGCCGGGCGACTCCTGCACGCTGCGGGCGAACAGCCACTGCCGCACCCGGCCGGGGTCCAGTCCGGCCAGTCCAGCCATCCTGGCCGCCAGCGCGGCTGGGTCCGCGGCCAATCTGTCCTCGCAGTTCAGCATGTGCTGAAGCACGTCGTAGGCCGGGTCGCCAACATATGGCTTGGGGTCGATGACGAGCCACGGCTCCCGCCGGGCGGCGAGAATGTTGTCGCCATGCAAATCGGTGCAGAGCAGCGCCTCGCGATCTGCCGTGGCGGGCAGTTCCCGGAACAACGCGATCCCGGCCCGGGCGAGCCCGGGATCGATCCGGGAGGCCGCACCGGCGGCTGCGTACTCTGCCTCGAACTCATCCGCCCACGCGCGGCACATCTGTGCCAGCGGCCGGAACACATCACCCGCATGCGGCTGCCCCCAGAGCCGACGCAGCAACTCCGCCACCACCAGGTCCTGCTCGGGCTCGGCCAACACCTGGCCGAGTGGCGTGCCTGGTACGCACCGCTCGATCAGCAGCGCATAGCCGGACTCGCTCTCGCAGGCGGCATGCAGCCGGACGGCCCCGTTCCCGCCCCAGGTCCGCAACCCAGCCGCCTCATCCCGCTCCTCACCGCTCGGCGACCGGAACGCGACCTTCACGACAAGCTCCGCGCCGGCCGGTCCGGTCACAGGCGCCGTCCACGAGCACTGCCCGCCCGGCTGGAACGGCTCGCCCACCGACAGCGACCACCGGTCCGCCAGGTCAGCAACGACCCCCGGCAGTCCAGCGATCCACTCACTCATGCCGCCCTGGCGGGAAGCGGTCTCGGCCAGGTACCTGGGCACCGGGAACTTCATGGGCTGCAGTTCGCGAGCACCGCTTCCAGCGGGTGCGGTAGCCGGGCCAGGTCCAACGCCCCGGCAAGGAGGCGCGCGTACCGGAGCTTGCGCGTGGCCCCGCTGCCCAGGAATCGCCGCAGTTGCGCCTCGACGAGCTGACCGCGCCACTGGGGCTGGCGCTGCAGGCTGCGGAACGAGCCGAGATCGCCCTGCGATTCGATGAGCGCCACGACTCCGGCGGCTCCGACCGCGCGAATCAGCTCGTCTTCCAGGTCCTCGATGCAGACGTAAAAGCCCAGCCGCTCCAGATCGTCCCTGGTCCGCGGCGAGCCCAGGCCGGCCCGCGCCAGGCCGCGCCGCAAGATCTTCTCCTCGGCCAGGTCACACAGGCCTGCCAGCCTCAGGCCAGCCCCAGCGGGGCCAAATTGCGTCAGGTAGCGCGTAACCGCGTGAGCGCCACCGACCGGCAGCACCACGATGCCCTCCTCGCCGAGGTTCCGGCCGAGGCGAACGGCCAGGGTCTCGAGCGCGATCTGATCGCTGACGCCCTCGACCAGCACGACGGCTCCCGCGACTGCCGCCTTCACCAGTGCCCGGGCCGTGGCCTCGGTCGCAGCCGCCGGGCCATGCACATAGCCGTCGAGCAGCCTGCTGGCTAGCTCGCGGCGCCTGGTGATGTCCATCAAAGTCACCTGCCCGTGCCTGCCACCGATAACGGGCGAGCCGCAACCGCGACACACCGCCCCTGCCCACGATACGTGGGATCAGCTCCGGAGGGCGACGAGCTTGCCGTCCTGGTTCCCGATATAGATCGTTCCATTCGATATTCCTGCCGGTCCCCAGAAGTTCGAGCCGGAAGCGGTATCGTTATAAGTGAAAAGGGTGTTGCCCGTGCTTGTGTCGAATGCCTTGAAGAATGCCCCTTCACCGAGAAACGCCAGGCCGGGCACAGCCGTAACCGCACCGATCACCGGACCATCGCGCAGGCAGTCCCGCCAGACGAAATCTCCATTCGCCGGCTGCAGCGCGTCCAGTGTGCCCCGGCAGCTAGTGCCGTTGATAGTTGTGCTACCACCGCCCACATACAGTTGCTTGCCGTCCCACGCGCTGGGAGAAATATTGCCGGTTCCGCACTCGGGGCAATCGCCCGCCTTCGAGATGGTGGTTTCCCAGACCGGCCCGCTGCTGAGAGAGCGGCGGTCGAACGCGTAATAGATGCCGTTCTTATTCTGGAGGCCGACCATGGGCCTGCCGCCCGTGGTGAACAACGTGGGCGTGGATCCGAAATCGCTGTCCGGTCCGTGGCCGCTCACGGGTACCTGCCAGCTACCGAGCAAGGACAGATCTGAGCCCGCCTGGATGACGGCGAGCGCGAGCGGCTCGGTACACGTCGTGCTGCCGTTTCCGGTGGCGAAGTAGATGTCCCCCGTTGTGCCGTCCAGGGTTGGCGAGCCCCACACGCTGGCTCCTGTGCAACCGCTCGGGGCGGTGAACAAGGTGTGCCGGATCGCGCCGTTGGTGGCTCGGATCGCGACGATCTTGGCGCGGACCAGGGGGCAGTCCCCGAAGGAGGAGACGCCTTCGTAGATGATGCCGTGGTAGAACAGCGGCGAGCTCCACAGGAACGTGGCGGACGTGGTGCCCAGCGCCCGCTTCCAGATAACCGAGCCGGTCGCGGCGTCAAGAGCATAGAAGTTGTGGTCGCCGCCGCCGACGAATACGACCCGGGTGGCGACGCCGTTCAGGGGGATGGTTCCGACGGTGGCAGTGCTGGCGATCCCGACCGCGGGCGGTTGGCAGGTGCTCTTGGCGGTCTGCCCGAGGAACGTGGACCACAACCGTTTCCCGGTCGACGCGTCCACCGCCCGCTCGAAGCCGTCCCAGGATCCGTAGTAGACGACGCCGCCAGCTTGCACCGGCTCTGCCGACACTGAACCGGAACTGACGGTCCACGCCGGATGCAGGCCGCCGACCGTGGCCCGGGTGATGACGGTCTCCGCTGCATTGAAGCCACTGCGGCCTGTGTTGTCCAGGTAGGTGGGCCAGTCTGCCGAGGATGCCGCGTTCGCCGGAGCGGCGAAAGACATGCAGGCGATGAACGCTGCGCCCCCGGCGACGTACAGCAAGATACTACGGTTCTTGCCCAACATCCATTTCCCCCGATTGTAACCGTTCTGGAACAAGAGGGCTGTCCCAGTGACCCGATTCGTGCGAATTCCACTTGGTCCTCAGCCCCAAATCTGATCCTCCAATTCGGAGGAGATTCTTATTCAGCAGACCGTTCAAGCTCGCCCTGACACGCCGAAGTGGTCGCGAAAACCGTCACATAGCTGCGCTGCCGGCCGGGCGATTTCATAGCGCCGAATGACAGCCGGTACCATCGAGTACCTGGGGATCGCGGAATCGGCGGGGCGAGCGAAGTCAGCCAGATCCGCTGTAAATTGCCACTAATTGCCCGTAAGTGCCATGGCGGCGAGGGGTAGCCACGTGTCAGGCAGGCATAAGAGCGGCTCGCAACGACGCAGGCCGCGCCCCGATTCGGCGGTGAGTGGCATTGAGGATTTGCCGGATCTGGCTTACTGCGTCACGTCGAAGGCTTGGGAGGGCCCTGGTGATGAGCCCAGCCTTGCGAGCCGGCATCGAGATCGCTTCGGCGATCTCGGCGGCCGTGACTCTGGCATTCGTTATCACCGTTCGGACGTGCTGGCGGCGAGGAAAGTCGCTCCGGGAGCCCTGAGGGACTCCTATCGCATTCCTGAGGTGACCTTCAGCAGGAGGGATGGCCGGGTTCTGCTGCTGACAACCATGCTCATCGCGGGCTGGGTCTCATGGCACCTCGGCTACCAGTCACTCGTGCTGCTGGCCTGCACCGCTCCGGCGACGACCTTCCGGGCGCTCAGCTATGTGCTGTCGCTGTTCGACAAGCCCGTTGAGGCAACTCCCGCTGGCCAGGAGCGGTTGGACCGGCTGCACGTGACCATCGCGGTCCCCGTCTTCAACGAGGACCCTGGACTGCTCGACAGGTGCATCTTCGCCATGGTCAACCAGTCCAGGCCCGCCCAGCTCATCTGGGTGGTCGATGACGGGTCGATGACCGACTACTCCGCCCTGGCACGGCACTGGGTCGGCTCGTGGCCCAACGGGACCGAGGTGCGCTGGTCGCGGCAGCACAATCAGGGAAAGCGGCGGGCCCATGCCAGGGTCTTCGAGTCCGTGCCGGAGGCGGATGTCTTCGTGACGGTGGACTCGGACACCACGCTGGAGCGGCGGGCACTCGAGGAGGGCCTCAAGCCGCTGCAGAGCCGGCGGGTGATGTCCGTGGCCGGGATTGAGATGGGGTTCAACGCGAACGTGAACCTCCTGACCAGGCTGCAGTCCTCGCTCCAGTTGTACGCGCAGGCAGTGATCGGCGCGGCGTGGTCGGTGGCCGGGGACATGTACACCAACCGCGGCCCGTTCGCGCTGTACCGGGCGGCGATGGTCCGCGAGTTCCTGCCGGTCTACCGGGACGAGACATTCTTCGGCCGACAGGTGACATTGGGCGATGACTCACTGCTGGCCCTGTGCGCGAGCGAGCGCGGCCGGTCGGTGCAGCAGTTGTCCGCATACGGCCTGACGATGTGGCCAGAACGGCTCGGGCATCATCTGCGGCAGCGGCTGCGGTGGGCGCGGGGCCGGGCGGTGCGGAACTTCTGGCGCATCAGGTACCGGCCGGTCTGGTCCTATTGCTGGTGGTTCACGGCCAGCGGAATCCACGGCTTCCTGCTCACCGGAGCATTGCTCGGGCTGCTGATGGCCCTGTGGCCGGTGAGCGCGAATGTCGTTGCGCGGGCCTGCCTGGTGCTGCTGGTCATGTCGGTACCCAACGGCCTGCGCACCCTGTGCTTCCGCCGCAATGACGAGCGCTGGCGGGACCGGCTGCTGCTCGTGCTGATCCGGCCATTGTCGGCGCTGTGGTCGGGACTTGTCCTGGCGCGGATCGTCCGGCTGCTCGGCACGGTCACCTTGATGCGGCAGGGCTGGACGACGAGGAAGAAGGGCGCGGAGATCGTCATCCGTCCCGAGCCAAGGACGGCTGGCGTCCGGGTCGCCGCCGGCTCGCAGACCGCTGGCTCGCAGACCGCTGGCTCGCAGACCGCCGGGACGGTGACGGCCAGTACGGCTACCTCTGGCGGAGCAGCGGTATGAGGGAGCGGATCGTTGCCGCCTGGCCGCTGTGGTCGGTCCTGGTCGCACAGGCCGTGCTGACCCAGCGCTGGATCTGGCGCACGGCACCCTTCAGCGACGAGGCGCTGTACCTGCAGGCGGGGCACGCCGAGTGGGCGCACTGGCTGCAGCACGCGCCGCTGCCGGACTACGCAAGCTGGTTCTCTGGCGCTCCGGTGCTCTACCCGCCGCTGGCCGCGGCGGCTGACTCGGCGGGCGGCCTGGCCGCCGCGCGCGGACTGTCCCTGATCCTCATGCTCGCGACGACAGCAATGGTGTACCTGATCGGCTGCCGGATCTTCGGCCGGATGGCCGGCGCGATCGCGGCGCTGGTCTTCGCGGTGTGCGGATTGGTCGTGCACTACGGAGCGTTCGCGACGTTCGGCCCGCCGGCACTGTTCTTGGTCGTGGCCGCGACGTGGGCGGCCTTCCGGATCCGCGACGGCAGCTTCGCCTGGATGCCTGCGTGCGCTCTGCTGCTCGCGGCGGCGAACGCCACCAAGTACGCGACGCTCGCCTGGGACCCGGTCGTGATCGGAATCATCGTCGTGCATGGCTGGGACAGTGCCAGCTGGCAGGCGATCGGCCGGGCAGCTTCGGTTGCCGCCACCGCGGCCGTGCTCGATCTCGGGTTCGTGATGTTCGGCGGGCCGGCCTACGCGCGCGGGATCATCGTCACCACGATCTTCCGGTCCATTCAATGGGGTCCGCCGAGCTCGGCCGCCAGCGTGCTTGCTCGCGCGTTCACCATCACTGGCACGCTGCTGGTGCCCGCCATCGCGGCCGTTGCGGTGAGCATTCTCGCCCGCAAGCCGCCGACGGTGACCATCTGCCTCGGCCTGCTCGTACTCGCCGCTCTTCTCGCTCCGATCGAGCAGGCCAGGATCCACCAGCTAGCCTCGCTCGACAAGAACATGGCCTTCGGCTTGCCGTTCGCCGCCATCGGCGCCGGGTACGCGCTCAGCGCCGGATCGGAATGGCTCGCGCAGCGCCGCTCCTGGGGCGCAGCCGCGGGGACCGCGGCCGTCGTCGTCGTCGTCCTCGCCGTGCTGCTGACAGGCCGCTTTGCTCATGTCCAGTTCCGCGGGCAGGGTATCGCCGCGGCTACCGGGGTGGCGACCGCGATTATGCAGAACTACCGTCCCGGCACCCTGGTCTTGTCCGACGGCGCCTCGCGGGTGGAGCAGTACTACCTGCCTGCCATTCCGCCGTCCGCGTGGATACGGGCGTACACCCATACCGCCGATCAGCGAACACGCCTCGCTGACCAGCTTCGCTCCTGCCTGGTCTCGGTTGTCGTGCTCCGGATGGACGGTCGCAGCTATCAACAGCCCTACGATCCCGCGATCGTCCGGCTGCTTGACCGCAAGGACCGCTACCGGCTCGCGACGGTCACCACCTACGGCGGGTACCGCACGGCCGTCTGGACGATCAGGCCCGACTATCAGAGCCTTCAAGGCTGCCAGTGAAGCTCAAGCTCCTGCGCGTTAAAAGGACGGCGGTACCCGCGCTGGCCATGCCGGTCGCCGCCGCGGCTGCGATGGCCGGGCTGCTGGCGGCGTCGCACCACACGACGCTTCCGTCACTGAGCCCGTCGGCGGGCGCCGGCGGGCCGCGCGCGGCAGCCAATGTGGTGCGGTGCGAGCGCGGCATTACCCGTCATCCGTTCACCGGTGTCGCGATCAATCCGCAGGTCACGGCTCACGTGAGGTCGTTCCAGAAGGTGACGGGCACCCGCATCCAGATGGTCGAGTTCTACAACGCCTTCACCAAGCCTTTTCAACGCTGGGAGGCTCAGCAGGCAACGGCGCTCGGCGACCTGCCGCTGATACAGCTCAACCCGCGGCACATCTCGCTGGCGCGGATCGCGGCTGGCCGGTACGACGGCATGATCCGCCGCTATGCCCAGTCGGTCAGCGACTTCCGCTGCCGCGTCGTCATCTCCTTCGGCCACGAGATGAATGGCTGGTGGTACACCTGGGGCGAGCCGTGGACCAAGCCGGCCACATTCATCGCGGCGTGGCGGCACATCCACGACATCTTCGTGGCGGAAGGTGCCAGCAACGTCATCTGGTCCTGGGATCCGTCACATCAGTACCGCTACCGGGCCACCATGGCCAGTGCCTGGTACCCGGGAGATGCGTACGTGAACTGGATCGGCATCGACGGCTACCTGGGCAGCGGGCAGACCTTCGGTCAGGTCTTCGCCACCCAGCTGCGCAACATCCGGCACGTCACGTCCAGGCCGGTCTACCTCGCCGAGACCGGAGTCGCCGGCGGCCCCGACGAGAGCTGGCAGATCGCCGGCCTGTTTGCGGCTTTGAAGACCTACCACCTCCGCGGACTCGTCTGGTTCGACCTCAACCGCAAGCAGCCGTGGCGGCTGGAGGGCAGGCCAGCGGCGCTCGCCGCCTACCGCAAGGCTGTGACCGGGATCAGGAACCAGGGCGGACGGGCATCTCGCCCCGGGCGAGGGCCCGCCGGGCGAGGGCCCGCCGGGCGCGCGGAGCCGCCTCGATACTGGTCACCGTCACCTGGTCCTTGTCGAGGAACTCGCCGATGCAGGACAGGCACCACGGGCGACGTACAACTTTGGCGCCCAAGGCCATGACCCAAAATCCGGCCGTGTTATTGCACCTGCAGCACGTGCGCATGGATTCCTTCTCCCCCGAAGGACCTGGCTGCCTGCCGGCCCGGCGACAGTGTTCCCGGCTGGCCCGGAGGTAGTCCCCTGCGCTGGGGTGAAGATGAGTATTTGCACGATCATGGTGCTGCCATCGGCGGGCCCCTTTAGGCGCGGCAGTGGGAGCGCTGCGCGAGGGCCTGCCGTCGGGTAGGAATGGACCATGGCAGATATGCGCTTCGGAATCAAGCTCAGCCAGAATGCCACCATCGATCAGCTCCGGGCGGTGTGGCGGGTCGCTGACGAGGCGGGGTTCGACCATTGCTGGTGCATGGACCACCTGGCCACCCTCGGCCCGCGCGACGACGGGCCGATCTTCGAGGCCTGGACGCTGCTGGCCGGGATGGCCGTGGCTACCACGAGGACCCGGATCGGCTGCATGGTCACCGGCAATACCTACCGCCACCCGGCGGTGCTGGCCAAGACTGCGGTGACGGTGGATCACCTGTCTGGAGGCAGGCTGGAGTTCGGCCTCGGCGCTGGCTGGGCGGAGAACGAGCACACGATGCTCGGGCTGCCGTTCGGCACCAAAGTGGACCGGGCCGACTGGCTGGAGGAAGCCTGCGAGGTCATCCGGTCACTGTGGACCCAGCAGCGGACCAGCTTCGACGGCTCGCATTACAAACTCACCGAGGCGATCGCGGAACCGAAGCCGGTGCAGCAGCCGTACCCGCCGATCTGGATCGGCGGGTCGGGCCGGCAGCGGACTCTGCGGATCACGGCGCGGTACGCCGATGTGTGGAACGCGGCGGGGGGCTCGCCCGAAGAAGTCGCCGAGGCGTCGGCCGTCCTGGACCAGCGGTGCGCCGAGATCGGCCGCGATCCGGCGGAGATCCGCCGCTCAGTGCAACTCCGGGCCGCGGAAGCGAACGACGCCCTGCTCGAGCTGGTCGGGTCGTACCGCGCCGTGGGGGTCACCGAGGTGGTGTTGATGCTGCAGAGCCAGAACCCGGCCGGCCTCGCCGAACAGGTCGGCGACCTGCTGCCGCGCCTGCGCGCGGTGGGCTGACATGGAAGGAGCCCTTGATAAAGGCTTGACCGGCTCTTAACTCGCTGCCGGGTGCGATAGGTCCGTGGCGAGAGCAGTGCCCGGTAGGGCTGCGCAGCACGGCGAACGCCTGGCTAGTGACTCTTGAGCGGAGGGCCGGTCCCGGTGAGCATCGACTCAGCACGGCAGAGCGAACTTGACCACCTGCAGCCGTTCGTCGTTGACGTCGGTCAGGCGGCCGCTATCGCCGGATGGCTGCGCCGGAATGGGCACCCGGATTGCACCGCAGCCGTGGTGACCGCGGAATTGGCCAGGCCCGACGGCGAGCGCACCGTCATCGGGCGCTTTGCGGCTGCCTGGCTGTATCAGCTCCGCTGAGGGCCCTCAACACGCCCCGTCTTGGAATCGGGGCACGGCTCGCCGGCAAGAAGCCGCCCAGAGAATGGTGATCTGTACACGGACGCTCGCCGGGCGAGTTGCGCGCCGACTACCCGACCGCGAGCCGCGCCTGTCAGGATGCCCGTCATGAAGCTGACCTCGCATCTGCCAGATGACCGCCGCATGCACGTGGAGGGGCGGCTGCGGGCGAACCTGATGGCGTGGCTGACCACCGTGCGCCCGGACGGGCGGCCCGACAGCGTGCCGGTGTGGTTCCTGCTGCGCGACGACGAGACGATCCTGATCTACAGCCAGCCGGCCAAGATCAAGCTCCGCAACCTCAGCAGCAACCCGGCGGTCGCACTGGGACTCGACGTGACCGACCTGGGCCGGGACATCATCCGCGTCGACGGGACAGCCGAGCACGTTCCCGGATTCCCCGCAGCCGACCAGGTGCCGGAGTACGTCGTGAAGTACGTGGAGCGCATCGGGGCGATATTTGGCACGCCTGCCCAGTTCGCCGCCCTGTACAGCGAAGCCCTGATCATCACCCCCCACCGGCTGCGCGCCTGACGGCGCAAAGCCTGGAGGTGCCAGTGAGGCTGATCCCGGGAAAGCTGAGTGCGGTCGCCTGCGCGTGCCTGGGGCTCGTGGCAGGCGGCTGCACCCAGCAGCCCGCTCAGGTCTCCAGTGCAGGCTGGGGCTCTGCTCGGCAGATCTCCGCAGTCGCCGGCCTGGCGAACGTGGCCTTGTCAGGCAACTCATTCGCGTGCACCTCTCCGGCGAACTGCACCCTCGTCTACACGGTCTCGCCGAAGCGGAAGGTATTCGCCGTGAGCGAGGTCCACGGCGACTGGGGCCGGCCACAGGTGTTTCCGGTTCAGACACCAGGGTCTTATGCGTGCACTGCGCCGGGCGAGTGCGTTATTGCCGCAAACTCTCTTCGCACAAGCCAGGCCGTCGTAGTCAGCCAGCTTCATGGCATCTGGGGCGGCCCGCAGCAAGTTCCCGGCCTGGCGACCCTGAATCGCGGTGCCTACGACGGAATCAGCGCGCTGTCGTGTGGCACGGCGGGCTTGTGCAGCGCGGCCGGGTTCTATGTGACTGGTCAGAACTCGCCGTCGCACGGACAATTCCGGCCGTTCGTGGTCAGCGAGCGTGGCGGAAAATGGCTCACAGCGCAGCCGCGCCCCCAACTGGCTGGGCTGAGCGCTGACTGGTCCGCGCAGATCCTCGCCATCTCTTGCGACCCGGAGGGCGCGTGCACGGCCGGCGGGTCTTACAGCACTCCGTCCGGCCAGACGCAGCCATTCGTGGTCAGCGAGCGCGGCGGCGTCTGGGGACCCGGACAGGCGATCAGCAGTGTGACGTCGCCCTTTCAGGTCGGCGCGATCAACGCGATCGCGTGCACCAGGCCCGGGGACTGCACCGCCGCAGGGGGCTATTCGAACTCTCCGGGGCAGGTGTTCGTGGTTTCCGAGCAGGACGGCTCGTGGAGCCAGGCGCGGAACCTGTCAGGGGCGGCTATCCTCGGCAAGAAACTCGGCGAGCTGGCGATAACCGGCCTGTCGTGCGCCGCGCCGGGCCAGTGCGCCCTGGCCGGGTACTACACGTCGGCCGGCGACTACAAGTACAGCGTGCGTCCCACTGTTCCGTTCATCGCGAGCCAGGTGAACGGCAGATGGGGCGCGGCGCAGGCGGTCCCAGGCATGGCCAGGCTCCATCCAGGCAAGGCGGTCGTGATCAACTCGGTCTCGTGCGGCGCGCCGGCGAACTGTGCCGCCGGCGGCTTCTACACCGTCCCTGGCGGAGGCCACGGGTTCCTGGTCACCGAGACGGATGGCCACTGGGGCAAGGCGGCGCAGGTACCGGGCCTCGAGAACCTCACCAGCGGCAGTTCCGCGGTCGGCATCGTTCGCTGCTGGTCAGCAACTAGGTGCATCGCCCTCGGTGATTACTACCTGGGCAACGGGTCCACGGGGGCGCACCTCTTCGTCGTCGCACGGCACTGACCGGCGCTGATACGTGGCTGGCGACACGATGGCTGTGCCAGGCACTGGCCGCACTGCGGCTCCGATCTCGGCCAGCCTGGTCCTGCCGCCTGCGCTGCCACCGGGCATCTACCGGGCCGTGCTCTTCCAGGTCCGCCAGCTCGTCCCCGGTCCCTCTCCCATAACGGTGCAGGTGACCCCGCGCTAGCGGACGACCTGCGCGGGATTACAGTCGCGGATGCTGCATCGAGTGCTGAGGAAGGTGATCCTTTGCGGTCTACTGCCAACCAGCCTGGTGCTTGCCGCGTCTGTTGAATGGAGACGGCACGCAGCGCCGCCGGGCCTTTGGCGCGTGCCGTTCCGGAATTTCGTGAGGCGGAAAGAATGAGGCGACGTCGGGTTCTGGCGCTAGTTGCGGTTGCGGCTGCCGTGTGGGGCGCCGGGCAGGTGGGGATCCCGGGCGCGGCGGGCGCCTGGGCCGCCCCGGCCGCCAGTTCGTGGGGCCGCGCGATCGGGGTACCCGGCCTGGGGGCGCTGAACAAAGGTGGGCACGCCGAGGTCTTCCAGGTGTCGTGCGGCTCGGCGGGCAATTGCGCGGCCGGCGGGTTCTACCACGACCGCCTCGGCCATGGGCAGGGGTTCGTGGTCAGCAAGCGGAACGGCGTCTGGGGCAAGGCGATCGAGGTACCCGGCTTGGGGGCGTTGAGGAAGGGCACTGCGGCCCGGGTCCTGTCGGTGTCATGCTCCCTGCGCCGCAACTGTGCCGCAGGCGGGTTTTACGCAGACGGCGACGGTCATCAGCAGGGGTTCCTGGTCAGCGCGCGAAACGGCGCGTGGCGCCGCGCGATCGAGGTGCCCGGCCTGGGCATCTTGAACGCGGGCGGGTTCGCCCATGTCGTATCGGTGTCGTGCGGCTCGGCGGGCAGCTGCGCGGCCGGCGGGTCCTACACCGACAGCTCCGGCCACCTGCAGGGGTTCGTGGTCAGCGAGCAGAACGGCGTCTGGGGCCAGGCTGTCGAGGTGCCTGACCTGAGTTCCCTGAGCACCGGCGCCGACGTCGCCTCGGTGTCGTGCGGCTCGGCGGGCGACTGCGCGGCCGGCGGGTCCTACGGGGACGACCATGGTCATGGGCAGGGGTTCGTGGTCAGTGAGAAGAACGGCGTCTGGGGCCACGCGATCGAGGTGCCCGGCCTCGCGGCCCTGAACACGGGCGGGCACGCCGAGCTCGTCCAGGTGTCGTGCGCCTCGGCGGGCAGCTGCGAAGCCGTCGGCAGCTACGACGGCGCCGGCAGCGGGGTGTTCGTGGTCAGCGAGAAGATCGGCGTCTGGGGCCACGCGATCGAGGTGCCTGGTCTGGCGGCCCTGGCCGGGCCGCACTACGCCGTGGTCGGCTCGGTGTCGTGCGCCTCGGCGGGCAACTGCGCGGCCGGCGGGTTCTACCAGGCAGGCCACGCAGGTAGACGGGGGTTCGTGGTCAGCGAGAAGAACGGCGTCTGGGGCCAGGCGATCAACGTGCCAGGCCTGCGGAACCTGGGCAAGTTTGCCGCGGTCGTCTCGGTGTCGTGCGCCTCGCCGGGCAACTGCGCGGCCGGCGGAGCCTACCGGGACCAGCTCCGTCACTGGCAGGGGTTCGTGGTCAGCGAAAAGAACGGCGTGTGGGGCCGGGCGGTCGAGCTGCCCGGCCTGGGTTTCCTGAATAAGGGCGGGAACGCCGGCGTCAACTCGGTGTCCTGCGCCTCGCCCGGCGGCTGCACGGCCGGCGGGTCCTATACCGACCGCACCCGCTTCCGCCGCTTCCAGGGGTTCGTCACCTGATAAGAAGCCAGGACGGCACGTCCGCTCAGCGTGAATCAGCTTGCCCGTCGGCGTCGGGATTCGTGCCTCTGCGACTTCACGGGCGTCAAAAACCTCCTCGGCGAACGTTATGAAGCCGGCCGCTCCCGCCAAGATGACGAACGGATTGAGCGTGTTGCCGCGCCCCCTGATGGTGCCGGCGTCGAGTGTGATCTGATCTTTCGCCATGCACACATGCCTACCAGGAAGGACCGTAGGCGCCGCCCGATGGCCGATTCCCTCGTGCCGACGACGGTGCCGCGCCAGCGGAGTTGCGCTGGCGCGGCACCCGGCCAACCCGCCGCTCGGGAGTCACCTCGTGGACGACGCCTCTGAGCGGAAGTGACCGGCGGCGTCGGTGTACCAGCCCGCGACCGTGCAATGTCCGGTCCCTGTGCAGCTCACCGAGTTGACGACGGATCGTTGCGCCGAGTTCGCGCCGGCGTTCAGCGGCGGCTTCAGCGTGGCGGCCGTCCACTTGCCGGATGCGAGGGTCATGTACATCCCGACCTGGTGGCCCGGGGTGTTGTTGTAGTAGCCGGCTGCCACGCAAGGGCCGGAGGTCGGGCATGAGATGCCGGCAAGGACGGTGTCGGCGACCGGCGCAGCATCCGCTGGCGCCTTGATGATCTCCTTGCCTGCCCGGAAGTGCCCGTTCGACTCGGTGACCCACATGGCACGGTATGCGTTCGCCCCGAAGTAGTAGCCGCCGACCGCGGTGCACGTGCCTGACCGGCACGACACGCCGTCAAGGTAAGCGCGGTCCGCTGTCTGGCCGTTTGCGGGCAGGCTGATCCGGACCGCGCGGTGCCAGTTGCCTCCGCTCAGCACGGCGCCGAACGCCTGGATGTGCGATCCGGGTCCCGGAACGCCGTAGTAGCCGACCGTGACACACTTGCCGGTCGCCGTGCATGCGATCCCGTTCGGGGTGGTGATCGGGTCGGCGGCTGCGCCGGTGGGTGCCGTGATCTCCACGGCCTGCTGCCAGCGCTGGCCGGCGGGCTTCGCTAGCGCCATGGCCTGGAAGTGGCCGGACTTGTCGTGGTAGCCGCCGACCGCCGCGCAGAATCCCTTGGGCGTGCAGGCAACGGCGTCCATGAAACTGACCGTGCCGTTGGCGTTCGCTGGCGGCCGCGGTACGAAACCACGGCTCCACTTGCCATGCGTTTCCGACACAATCAGCGCGTCTGCGTTCGAGGCGTCGTGGGCGAAGGACCCGACTGCCACGCAATTGCCGGCACTGATGCAGGCCACGCCGTCGACCTGAGCATTGGGCTGCGCGACGGCGATGGCCGGCAGGGCAAGCTTGACGCCTCGCAGCCAGTGGCCGCGTGACTCGGAGGCAATGTAGGCCTGGAGCCGGCCGAGCGAGTCGGTGTAGTTTCCGCCGGCCACGCAGGTTCCGCTGCCGGTGCAGGCCGTCGAGTACAGCGACGAGTTGACCGGGGCGGCCGAGGCGTCCGACGGCGGCTTGACCTGCTCCGCCGGCGGGAAACCCGATCCCGCTGCGTATGCCGCCGCCGCCGGGACCGCAACCAGGGCCGCGGCGGCCGCTGCGGCCGCCCCGACCGCCATCAAGGCTCGGGTGCCCGCCACGGCCCGGCCCGCGGCCCGTATGTTACGCGCCAGTGCAAACATCAAACATTCCCTTCAACGGAAACACCGGACCGCTGCTCGGCCCGCTAGGCCAACGTTTGCATCGCGGGGAATACCGGGGCCTGAGTAACCGGTGCTCATCTTCCCGAACGGCACTGGTGCCTCGGGGTACTGGCTGCCTCAACCGCGGTAGGCAACGGTGGCGTAGTCGCTGCGGGTTGTCACGTCGTTGCTGGAGCCGGTCACGAATACCGTGGCCCGCCGAGGGCCCACCGCCACACAGCAGGCGGTGCTGTCATCGTTCGCCGGGCCGTTGTAGCGGCTGACCCACAGCTGGCTGCCGGTGGCGGCGGCGTAGGCGACCGTGGCGTAGCCATCGGCATAGCCGGAGCCCGCTCGGCGGAGGCTGCCCCCGGTCACGTACACCGTGGTCCCGGCCGGGCTCACTGCCACCGAGTAGCCGACGTCGTCACGGTTCGCGGGGCCGTTGTAGCGGCTGACCCACAGCCGCTTTCCGGTAGCGGCGCGGTAGGCGAACGTCGCGTAGTCCCAGCCGCCCGGCCGGGCGGCGCTGTAGCCGGTCACGAATAGCCTGGTCCCGCCCGGGCTCACCGCCACCGAGGAGCCGGCGTCGGCGCTGTTCGCCGGGCCGTTGTAGCGGCTGACCCACAACAGCTTCCCGCTGGCGGCGCCGTAGGCGACCGTGGCGTAGTCGGAGGCTCCCCGGCCGACGCTGCTCCCGGTCACGAACACGGCGGTCCCGGCCCCGCTCACGGCCACCGAAGAGCCGGCGTCGCCGCCGTTCGCGGGGCCGTTGTAACGGCTGACCCACAGCTGCCTGCCACTGGCGGCGTTATAGGCCACCGTGGCGTAGTCGGCGCCGGTCGTCTGGCCGCCGTCGCTTTGCCCGGTCACGAACACCGTGTTCCCGCCCGGGCCTACCGCCACCGAGAAGGCGGCGTCGGACCTGGTCGCCGGGCCGTTGTAGCGCCTGACCCACAACTGCTTGCCGGTGGCGGCGCCGTAGGCCACAGTGGCGTAGTCGTAGCCGGTCATCCGGCCGCGGCTGGATCCGGTCACGAACACCGTGCTGCCGTCCGGGCTTACCGCGACCGATCTCGCGGTGTCGTTGAGGTCTCCGGCCCTGTTACCGGCACCGCTATAGCGCCTGACCCACAGCTGAGCGCCGGAGTCGGCGCTGTACGCCACCGTCGCATAATCGTGGCCGGTCGTCGGGCCGCCGTAGCTTTGCCCGGTCACGAACACCGTGCTGCCGCCAGGGCTCACTGCCATCGAGTAGGCGTCGTCGATGCTGTTCGCGGGGCCGTTATAGCGCGCCTCCCACAGTTGTGCGCCTGTCGCCGTCCGCGTGCCCGGGGCCACCGCGCCGGCCGGGGCGGCGGCAGCCGCGGCCGATGCGGTCAGCGTGGCTGCCGCCGCGATGACTGCCGTCACCCAAATGTGCCTTCGCATCGCGCGATCCTTTCTTGTCCGCGCTATGAACCGGACGGACTATCCGGTAGCACGCGACGCGGCTGGCACGCCCGGCGCCAGCCAGGGCCTGGGCGAAGCACTCAGCCGAGCCGACCCTCGCGCTGGCAGCGCCGCTGTAATCCATGGTCACGGGCGCGGGCGCGGGCGCGGTCGAGGCGAACGTCCCGCCGGACAGCCGGCGGCAGCGTCTTAACTACCGATGCTTAACCGAGGACACCGCCGACGTGGTTAGCTTGCCAACTCATAGCAGGCTGATCTGTGCGCCTCGGCGAACGAATAGCTACCTAAAAGTAGATGTTCCTGTTCGGCGGCACGCGCGAGCCGACCGGGCAGTCTTGCTTCGCCCACGCGAGGACGATGTGACACTCTGTATGCATGAGCAACCCGGAGGGACCCGGCCCGCGCCGCTACGCAAAGCCGTATGTCCTGCCGAAGAGCCTGGACTTGCTGACCGGGCCGATCATGGGCACTGTCCGGCTTCCGCGTCATCTGACCTGGTCAGGCAGCGCCGTCTACGACCTGGACACCCCGGGCCGCGTGGTGGACCTGTACCGGGCCGTCATCATCGAGGCCACCAGCCCAGAAGATCTGCACACGTACCTGAATGCCAGCACCCTCAAGCGCCTGTGGTCATACATCTGGCTACCCGCAACGGTGAGGCACATGTGGCAGTCCCAGTTCGCTGATCTGGCCGCCATAGATGCGCTCGCCGCCTCGGCATAAGCTGTTTCGTGGAAGAACATCACCGCCAGATCGCCGAGATCGCGCTGGCCGCCGCCGGGAAATACAGCCTCGCCCTGGCCGGCGGTTATGCGATCCAGGCGCACGGCATCGGGTCACGGCCAAGCGGTGACGTGGACCTGTTCCTGAACTGGGCCCGCCGCGACGACTTCGATGATGCTGTCGGTGCCGTTATCGGCGCTCTAGAGCAACACGGGATGAAGGTCACCGTGGTCGCTCGAGACGAGACATTCGCGCGCCTGCTCGTAGCCGACCCGGCATCCGACGGTGAACCCGACAAAGTCGAGGTGGCCGCAGACTGGCGCTCGCATGCTCCGGTCATGCTGGAAGTAGGCCCGGTACTGCACGCCGACGACGCGGTCGCCAACAAGATGGCGGCCCTGTATGGCCGCGCGCTAGCCCGGGACTTCCTGGACGTAGACGCGATCCTCACCAGCGGCCGCTACACCTCAGAGCGCCTCCTCGAGCTCGCAGCCGCGGCAGACACGGGCTTTGACGAGCAGCTGTTCGCCAGCGCCCTCGGAGCACTCACCCAGATCACCGATGCCGCATTCACCGAATACGGCACCAGCTCCAACGACATCACCGCCTTGCGCCACCGTTTCGCTACCTGGCGCACCACCCTTCTCGCCAGCTAGCCGCACACCTGCGGCTCGTTCGGCGCGCCCTAAACGGTGGCCTCGCAGCCCCTCGACCCGGATACCTTGGCAATCTGCGCCAGGCCAGCACGCCTCATGGGTTTGAGGTCGTGGCAGCTGAGAAACCGCGGATCAATTTTTGAATCCCTTGCGCCGAAACAGGGTTCGTTATTCGGGCGACGCAGACACCAGCGAGCAGCCGCAGTTGACAACAGATGAGGGCGACCTTGCTGTTTAGCAGCATGCATGTGAATTGAGTTCTGTAACCGCCGAACGTGTTCGGGGCGGCTGGTGGATCTTCTGGCTGAGTGAGCGCATGGCGTGGGGCATCGCCCGGCCGATCGTGGTTGCGTTCTCGCCCGTTATGGCAGAGGGTGTCGGGCATGGTGCTGACCGCTGGTTTGGGCCGGGGCCGCGCGGTGGCCGGGTTCGCCCTGGCGGTGGCAGCGATCGCGCTGATGATGCCGCCGGAGGCGGTGCCGGCCGCTGCGGGTACCGAGGCCTCCGGCCCAGAGGGCTCCCTTCCCGGCCGGGGCGTCTTTAACGGCGTCGCCGCGGTATCCGGGACCGACTTGTGGGCCGTCGGCTGCGCAGGCACGTGCAACCTCAAACGCCCGGCAACTTTGATCGCGCGGTGGAATGGCCGGGCCTGGCACCGGCTGCAGGCTCCTGTTGACGGCGAGCTCAACGGCGTCGCGGTGACGCCGCAAGGCCACGCCTGGGCGGTGGGTGACCGCCGGCTGGTGTCGCTCATCTTGCACTGGAACGGCACACGCTGGCGGCGGGTGCCAAGCCCGGACCCGGCGCGCGGCAGCCGCCTGTGGAGCGTCGCCGCGGCATCGGCGAGCAGCGCCTGGGCCGTCGGCTGCGCAGCCTGCGCGCATGCGCAGAAGACCCTGATCGTGCACTGGAACGGCGCCGCCTGGTCACGCGTGCCCAGCCCGTCACCGGCCGGCGGCGCCAGCTTGTATGCCGTCACCACCGGTCCCGGCGGCACCGCCTGGGCCGTCGGCTCCTACCGGCACTCCGGGCGACGGGAGCCGCTGATCGTCCGCTGGACCGGGCACGCCTGGACGCGGGCGGCCATTCCCGGCGTCGGCCCGGGCGTCCTGGACGCTGTCGCCGCCTCCGGCGGCGGCGTCTGGGCCGCAGGTTGCACGGACTGCAATGGCGCGAATCAGGAGGCACTGATCTTGCGCTGGGACGGCGCCGCCTGGACTCGCTCTGCCAGCCCGGCAAGGGGCGCCTTGTACACCATCGCCGCCGGGCCGCGCGGCGCTGCCTGGGCGGCCGGCGTCGCGGGCACCGGCTACCTTCTTGCGCCCCGGCCGCTGATCCTGCGCTGGACCGGCGCGACGTGGCAGCGGGTGCCGTGCCCCAGACCCCCGGCGGGCACCAGCCTGTACGCCCTGGCCGCCATCTCGGCACGGAACGCCTGGGCCGTCGGCGAGACAGGCAGCTTCTTCAACCCGCAGCCCAGGCCCGTAGCACTCCACTGGAACGGCAGTACCTGGGGATAGCCCAGCGGGTGGCGGGCGTGGCCCGGCGTTGTTCTGATTGGCGGAGCGGTGCGATGATCGGCCGGTAACGGCAGATCAGTCCGCGGAGACCATGCCCGCGAGGGTGGCGGGGCCTACGACCAGATGATGTGCGGCGTCATCGGCCACGCGCTGCGCCTGCTCGGATTCACCGGGACGCCGCGGCACTTCAAGTGTGGCAGGCACGCCCTCCGCAGTTGCGCCTATGCGATCTGCGCGAGCCGACCGGGCGGGAGTGCCTCACTCGGCATGATGCCGGTTCCCATTACCCTCGGGTGCCGCGTCAGGACTCGGACAAGAGGTACGAAACGATCATAGATCCGTAGGTTGCCTCCTGCTTTCAGAGGACCTCTCGCGGACCTAGGTGCGCCTGACCTGCATGAACTCGTCGGGATGGCGGGATTCGAACCCGCGGCCTCCTGCTCCCAAAGCAGGCGCGCTACCAAGCTGCGCCACATCCCGCTGGACCCCGAAGCCTATCTTGTCATGCCGCGCAGCCTGCGCTGACGTAATGATGGGGGCCGGGGCCCGACGGAAAGCCACACGACAAGGGCCGTGAGTCGCACTGGGCAGTTGCCAGAGTCCGCGCCCGCTCTGCGTCGGCACGCGCGCGAAACCGGTACGCTACACCGTGGCGGCCAAGCCGCCTTGCGGGCGTAGCTCAATGGTAGAGCCCCAGCCTTCCAAGCTGGTCATGAGGGTTCGATTCCCTTCGCCCGCTCTTTTGCTCCAGCCCAGGTCAGAGGCATGATCAATTCCTTCTCAGTCGCTCTCAGGATGCCTGACGGCGACGCCGTGCCCGTTGTGTGCCCGATCCCCCGCCTGACTGTGCGTGGCGGCGAGCTTGCGTGAGCATCTTGCCCATGCCCGCCGCGATGGCTTCGTCACGCTCGCGGGTGGCGTGCTGGTAGATCAGCGCGGCCCGTGCTGACGAGTGGCCCATGCGTTCCATCAGCTCGCGAAGACTCGCGCCTTGGCCCGCCGCCATCGTGTTTCCGGTGTGTCTTAGATCGTGGAAGTGCAGATCGGGCATGCCGATCGCGTTGCGGGCCTTGGTCCAGATCGGCCGGAAGTTCGACCGTCGCAGCCGCCCGCCTTTCGGGCCGACGAAGACCAGGCCGTCATCGTCGGGCTGTGCGAAGGTCGTCAGGTGCCAGCGCAGTTCCGGCGCGATCTCCTTCGGAAAAGAGACGGTCCGCCGACCGGCATTTGACTTCGGGTCGTCATCGATCAGCAACCCGCCGTCAATCTCCGCAGTCGAGACCGCCACCCGCACAGTGCACCGCTCTAGATCTAGCTCACGCCGACGCAGCCCGGCCAGGTCTTGGCTCTGCAGGGTTATCCGCTGCGGCGTTCTTGCGCGGCGGCCTGCCGGGCCTTGGCTGCGAAGCGCTGCACCATGGCGGGATTGCGCAGGACGTACAGCTTCGCGTGGGGTGCTTCAGAGCTGACCGCCCGCATGACGCCCGGGAGGCTGCGACGCCGGTACGCCCGTACCCAGCGCCAGTATCCTGCCTGCTCGCGGCCTCGGCGCAGCGTCCGCCAGGCGCACCGCAGGAAAGCGAAGTCCAGGACGACGACGGTGTCGGCTGCCCGCAGCCGGGCCGCCAGCGCCGTGTCGTAAGGCCCGAGGTCGCCGTCCAGGATCCAGCAGCTGCGCTGGACCAGCTCGTGCTGGCACGCGGCCCACCGGGACGGGTCCATCGGGGCAAGGCCAGGCTGCCAGAACAGCGCGTCGAGCTCGACGGCTGGAATGCCTGTCACGTCGCTGAGCTGCCGGGACAGGGCTGACTTGCCCGCGCCGCCCCGGCCGAGGATGACCACCTTGCGCACGCCATCATGATGCCAGGCGCTGCGTGCCGCCTGGCGCGTCCTGTGCGGCCGTCCCGGTGCCGGCCCCGGATGGCGTGATCCCGGCTCTGTGACACGCCGTTCGGCCTGGGGTGATGCGCGGCTGCAGGCGTGTGACCGCCAGCGAAATTCGATGTGGCGTTGTATGCCGCATCAGCTTGCTCGCGCAGAGACTTCTCCAGGTCGGCAAGCGACGCATCGGGCCGCAGCCGGATCTCTACCATGGGAAGAAGGCTCGCATGACCCGACCGTGCCCAATAAGAATTACGCCACTGGCGTGATGAGCAACGGCGGTCACCCACGCGAGGCACGTGAGGCCAGTCGTTGGATGGGCGTGCCCGTTGCGTGCCCGATCGGAAGGCGAGTGACGGTGCTTCAGGGGTACTCGCAGTGATCAGTGAATACCACCTGACCTGGGCCGCAGCAGTTCAGGAGCCTGCGTTCCGCAGCCTTCCAAGCTGGTCATGAGGGTTCGATTCCCTTCGCCCGCTCTAACCTAGTTTCCGCAGTTCAGAGCATGTGCCCAGGCTGCACTTCCTGCAGATGCACACCACCAGCCGGACTCGTGCCACTACGCCATCTTCGCGAGGTGCGCCTCAACGGTTGGGTCATCGCTCAGTCGTTTCATACAACGATGAGTTCGTCGCCGAAGTCGATGACGACGCGTAGCCGACCCCCGACCGCGTCCGCGTATCGGCCCAGCACCTCAACGCTGGTCACCTCGCCGCGCTCGATCTGCGAGACGCGCCCGACACTCAGCCCCATCGCCGCCGCGACATCCCGCTGCGTCAAACCGCGGGTCTTCCGGGCTTGAGCTAGGGCGGTGTGCCTTCAGATCTGTCAGCAGCCGAGTCTTAAGCCGCTCGATCTCGGCGCGGTCATCGGCGTCATACAGCTCGTCATAAAGGTCTTCCCAGCGCATCATCGATCTCCTGCTCCGCCGCTGCTCATCGCCTCAATATGTTTTGCATACAACTGCTCGGCCCAGTCCGAGACGCTTGTCCTTGTTAGGGCCGCCAGCACCGTGAGCGCCTAGAGCGCGAGCATCGCCGCCGCGACCTCATCGGCTGCCGCATCCGGGATCGCCGTCGCGGCCCGTTCGAGCACGAGGAGCCGCGCACCGGGGATCTCGCGAGTGAGCGCTTCGCCGTTGCCGACAGGAAAGAACGGGTCGCGGCGACCATGCACCACCAGCACCGGGATCGCCAGCTCGGACAGGCGCTGGCGCCAGCGCGGAGTGCAGTCGAGCCTGGCGAACACCGTGCCCAGCTGGTTGGCCAGCTGCACCGCGGGCTCCGTACCCGGCGTGCGGTCCCATTTGCGCTCGGCGGTCGCGCGCGCGGCCGCGGGGTCGTCGCCGAGGATCTCTGCGCCTCGGGCGGCAAAGTCCGCAACCGCAGCGCGATCGGACCAATCGGGCATCGAGTGCGAGAACAGTCGGCCCATCGTCGCCGTCTCATGGTCAGGCAGGTCATCGTCGACCGGGCCCGGAGCCACAGGCCGCGTTCCGACGAGAGTGAGCGCAGAGAAAGCGCCCGGATGGTCGAGCGCGGCGACCTGCGCGACCATCCCGCCGACGCCGATGCCCGCCAGGTGCACCGGCCGGTCGTCGAGGGCCCGGGCGAGCGCCGCGGCGTCGGCTGCAAGATCGCGCAGCGTGTACGCCGGAGCCTGGGGATCGACGGTGGTCGACGCGCCGGAATCGCGCAGGTCGTACCGCACAACGTGGCGCCCACCGCGCGCGAGCGCCTCGCAGAGCATGTCGGGCCAAGAAAGCATGGTCGTGCCGCCCGCAAGCAGAACGAGCGGCGCCGCCGCGTCGCCAAAGTGCTCGACCCCGACGGTGACGCCGTTCGCCTCGACCGTCGTCATCGTGCCTCCCCCGTCGCGGCGACGCCGCCGGACGTGCGGAACAAGTGGACCATAAGACACATCGTGACCTCCAGGCCAGCGTCGTAGACCGGTGGCGCGGGGACAGCCGCACAAGCCATGTGTCCCCGCCGGTCGTATGCGTCACGTCGAACGTACACGCCTAGGGTTGGCGCTCAGAGATGGACAACTGCCGGGGCCGAAACTCATCGGAACACTGACCGCAGGGGAACCTCCAACGCACACCCGGCGACCATTCCGGCCAATAGTCGCGACCTTGAGCTTCGGTATTGCAGATATCCCGTCCAGGCACCCCGCCATGAATCCCGGTTGTCAAGCTACAGAGGTCAGAGGCTATTGGGTCGCGGGTGGACGGCAATTACTTCGACGAGTCCTTCCGCGCCTTTGAAGTCGTCAGGATTGGCTGTGTACAGAGGAAGGTCATTACTACCCGCGGTTGCCGCGATCATCAGGTCCGAAGCCCCCTTACGCGGCTCACGCCCCGCGGCGCGAACCGCCGCGCAGACGGGTCATAGAGCCTGGTCGCCGCGATGACGCTGGTGTCCAAGACCGCGACATGGTGCGCGGTCACAGGCCAGTGCTTTCGTACGAGTCACGCAGATCCTGGCAGACGGCCTCGTCTAGATCAGCGCGCAGATCATCGACATCAATCGCCGGGCCGCAGGGGCCGGATGCCTGCTTAGAGTTCGCCATGATGCACAAGCCCGCGCGAAAGCCTCGGCAACAAGCTCCTGCGCCAAGTCCTGGTCACCTACGCTGATCAGCACGGCGCGAAGGCAGTCATCCTCGGACCTGCGGTAGAACTCCGCGAAGTCCCGTCGTTGCGTTCCCAAACTCATCCAACGCACAACCGGTGCCGAAGGGATTAGTCGTGCCCGCTGCGTGCCCGGTTGGCAGTGAGCCAGGGCAACAGCGATCGTTCCCAGGGCAAGCTAACACGGCCGCTGACCTGCGCCCAAGCAGGCCGACCTGGCCCGCGGCAGCCCGGAATGCCTCCGGCGAGGACGTTCACCCTTCGCACCCGCGGCCCGGGCACGTGAAGATCACCCGGATCGGCCGCGCCGTCGGGGATGTCCACACATTCACCGGAGCGCTGCTGCCTGCTTGGATCTGGAAGCCAAGGTAGAAGTCCGTCATGGCGCCGTTGAATCCCGGCGATCCCTTGGGGCACGAGACGAAGGTGAAGCCGGAATCGCCGCGGGCCAGCTTGATGCCCCGGCTCGCGTCGAACCCCTGCAGCAGCCTGAAGTACGACCGGGTGCCCGGTGCGGCCTTCATCACCACGGTCGATCCGTCGGCAACCTCGATGATCATCACTCCCAGCCGGGGCATGCCGCGGCCCGAGCCGCGGTGTACCGCACGCCCGCCGCCGACGTCGCGGTGCACGTAGCCGAACTGGCGGCCGTTGACGAACCATAGCGGGCCGACCCGCAGGCTCGCTGACCGCCAGTTCGACGGCAACTGACCCCAGTTCGCCGCGTCGCAGGTCAGCAACATCGTGCCAGGTGCCGCGACCGTCGAAGGCGCTGGGCTGGCCCCCCGACCTGCGGGCACCCGGATCGCCTGATGCGTGCGAGGTCGCAACCCGTGCACGGCTGCGGGAACAGCCAGCCCGATGGCTGCGGCCATCGCCACGCAGCCCACGCCGACCAGCCTGAGGTGCTGCCGGTGCCGCCGACGGATCCCGTCCATCAGCCAGGAAGGCGGCTGCTCCATTGCCCCGAGCATCGCCGCCCGCAGCCGGCGTTCGATGTCATCCATGATTTCCCGCGCCCTTCTGTCGCTGATCCTCCGGTGCGGTGCCCTCCCCGGCCGAATGCTCGCTTCCGGGGGGCGGGATGGCCAGGCGCAGTTTCGCTAGGGCGCGTGAGGTCTGGCTCTTGACCGCGCCGACGCTGCAGCCCAGGACCGCCGCCGCCTG
The DNA here is from genome assembly GCA_963720595.1 of uncultured Actinomycetota bacterium. Lineage (GTDB taxonomy): Bacteria > Actinomycetota > Actinomycetes > Streptosporangiales > Streptosporangiaceae > Chersky-822. Next base: position 1,492,138 of record CAVRFY010000005.1, read on the forward strand.
CGCTTCGCTCAGATCTTCGAAGAAGCGCAACACGAGCACCGCACGCTGGCGACGCGGCAGGCCGGCAAGAGCGCGCAGCAGCACATCCCGATCGCCAGCCGGCCGGCCTGATCACCGACGGACAGTTTGATGCTGTCCACCAGGAGCGGCTCCTCACGCCGCCGCCGCAGTCGGCGCGCTCGATCGATCGCCGCGTTAATCAGCATCTTGCGCACATATGGCTCGGGCCCGCCGTGCCGGGTGATCCTGCCCCAGCGCCGGTAAGCGCGCTCCAGCACGTCCTGCAGCAGATCCTCCGCTTCCGGCCGATGACGCCCGGTCAGCAGCAGTGCCATGGTGAACAGCCGGACAGACGCACCCGCAACGAACTCCTCGAACGACATGTCGTCCGGGCCATCGGCGTGATCGCCGTGGGTCTTCGAAGTCCTCGCGGCGCTGGGCACACCTCTTGCACGCTCCACGAGGTCAAAAGGTTGCATGCGCCACCGCGGCCTAGCCCCAATACCGCTAACTGAACGGCTGAGGACGGCAATGCCATCCTCGGCCGTCGAGCGACCCGATACCAGCTGCGCTGGGCTGCGCCCTGGCTGTGTAGCTGCCAATATCTAGAATCGCGTCCGTGTGAGTACCCATTCGTGCCATTGACGCACCAGGTGGGTTAGTGGACGCCTGGATCAGGCTGTCGCATGGTCATGCCTTCAGTAGGACAGTTTTATCCACGGTAGCGATCAAGGAACCGGGCCGGCCGTGCCCGCCGCCGGGCACAGTCACAGCCTCGCAACAACTTTGCCGCTGGCTGCATAGCTGGTCATCTTGCACTCGACCACGCGCGGCGGCGCCCAGCGGCCGGGCCGGGAGCACCACCAGGGGTTCACCGGGTGCGCCGATCCGCGGACTGGAGCACCACCAGGGGTTCACCGGGTGCGCCCTGGCACCACCAGGGGTTCACCGGGTGCGCCCCGGCACCACCGCGGGCTCAGCGCCCTGCACCAGCCCGCTTATGCGTTACCTGGGTGGCCCTGCGCGCTGACCGTGACGTCCAGCCGCCGCGTCAGCCAAGCCCGAACATCGGCAGGCACGGCTCGAGGCCCTCGATCACGACGTCGTCGGCCGGTGACCCGGCGGCTGCCCTGAGCGCCTGCCACCCTGCGCGGTCGAGCCTGAGCCGCCGCAGTTCGCCCGCGCGGCCGCGGATCACCTGCCGCTCGGTACCGTCGTCGAGGTAACCGAGCTTGCGTGACACGCCCAGGGACGCGGCGTTGTGAGTGAAGGCGGACGAAACCGCGAACTCGGCACCGAGGCCATCGAAGACCAGCGCCAGCGCCGCCGCTCGCATCGCCGTGCCGATGCCCTGACCCTGATGTTCGCGGCCGAGCCACGAGCCAGTGCCAACTTCCCTGAGCAGACCGAAGTCGGTAGCGCTCAGGCCCTGGGTGCCCACGACAGCGCCGTCCACGACGACGACCAGGTTCAGTTCCCACTTGTCCGGGCGCCACGACCCCAGGCATGCCCAGTGATATTGCAGGACGGACCGTGCCCGGGCGACGGGCTCCACATCCGTCCAGGCCACGCTGAATGGTTGCACGGCCGGGTCGTGCACGCCTGCCTCGGCGAGCGCGGCGAGCGCGGACAAGTCAGTCTCATCGGGGAGCCGAAGTTCGAGCCGAGGCGCCAGGACCCGGAGCCCGGCGATCGGCCAGTACTCGGCTCCGCTGGGCGGGTGCTGGGTCATGGCCCCGATTATCCGGCGGCGGCGCGCCTTCCACGCGGTTTCGCCCGCCCGCGGGACGACCGAATCCACAACGGATCGCACCGCCGGCTCCCGGGCAGCAGCGCCGCAAGACGCTCGCTAATGTAAGAAGATCTTCAGCCCCGGTCATAGTGACTGCCAGGAAGGATGGTCGGCACGCGTGAGCGACGCCCTGCCGCAATCGGTCCGCTCGAAGCTTGAGGACCCGTTCGCCGAGTTGACCGGCCCGCTGGCTGCCGCCAGGCGGCTGTCCTTCGAGGTTCTCGAGTCCGAGCTGATGTCGCCGAGCATGCAGCGGATCGTGCTGACCGCGCCGGAACTGGCCGACTTCAGGTACGAGCCGGGCCAGGACGTGATGCTCCTGGTGGGCGCGGAGGGAATGCGGCCGGTCCGGCGGCGCTACACGATCCGCTCACTTGACCGCGCGGCTCTGACGCTGAGCCTCAACGTGGTTCGGCATACAGACGGCCCCGGCGAGCGCTGGGTGCGATCGGCTCGCCCTGGTGACACGATCGAGGGGATCGGCCCGCGCGGCAAGATCACCACGATGCCAGGGGCCGACTGGCATCTGTTCATCGGCGACGAATCGGCGCTGCCTGCCATTGTGGCGATGACGGAGTCGCTTCCCGGAGATGCGGACGCGACGCTGGTCATCGAGGTTCCGGTGCCCGATGATGAGCAGGAACTCCTCGCGCCCGCACGGACCAGACTGACCTGGCTGCATCGGCTCGGCGGGCCAGCCGGCGGCCCGGCTCTGCTCTGTGCCGAGGCCACCGAGATCGAGCTTGACGCCGGTGCCGGGCACGCGTACCTGTTCGGCGAGGCAACGGTCGTACTGGCGCTCCGCGAGATCCTGGCAGGCAGGGGCCTCGCCGATGGGCAGGTTTCCGCCAAGGCCTACTGGGGACGTGGCCGCGGCAATGCGGGGCATGGCGAGCCGGCTTCCCGGTGATCACGCTTTCGCGCTCATTTCGCGCCACGATGTTTCATACTGGTTCGTGCACGCACTGCGAGGAGGCCAGGACGAGGTGGCGTCGGCAATGGCAGCCGAGATGTCGGCCGTCCTGTCCGGCACCTCGGCGCAGACGCTGACCCTCGGCATCGACCGCGAAGGCAGGATTCTCCAGCACGACCGTGGCGCCGGCGACCTGCTCTCGGCACAGCCCGGCGCTCTGCTCGGAACCAACCTCCTCACCCTGATTACCGGTCCTGGTGACCCGGCCGAGGCGCTCAGCGGCCTGATCGACGCCGCCAAGGCGGACCGCGAGAACACAACGGTGCTCACGATCCGCACCGCCAGCAGGTCCGCGGTGGACGCGGTTGTCACGGTCGAGCCGATCCGGTCGAACGATCCCGAGCTGCTCGCGCAGGTCATCATGCGCGTGCCGCCGCCGGCCGCCGAGCGGTTCATCGATCCCGCGCTGATGCGCCATGCGCTGCTCGACGGAGCGGTCAGGCGGATCGGCGGCGCGCTGGACATCGAGCAGATGGCGCCCGAGCTCGTGAACATTCTCGTCCCGCACTTCTGCAACTCGGCGGGCCTGCTGATACTCGAGAGCATCATGAGCGACGCGGAGCATCCAGACATGGCCAGCGACGGGACCACTCTGGTCCGTCGGCTTGCGGTGGCCTACGACGACCGCGACCCCAGCTGGGACGCAGCCTTCCCCATCGGCGAGATCCTGCGTTACCCGGCGGGCACGCCGTATACGGAGTGCCTGATGACGAGGCAGCCGGTGAGCGTCATCATGAGCGACGACGCCGCTGCCGAGCTGGCCAAAGCGTGGGTTCGCACTCCGGTATCCCGCCTGATCGCGGGGCGATCCTTGCTGCTGCTGCCGCTGCTGGCCGGGGACTTGCTGCTCGGGTTCTTCGTGTGCACGAGGGAGATCGGGTTCCACCGCTTTGACGCCTACGACACCGAGATGGGGATGGAGTTCGCCGGCCGGGCAGCCTTGTTCATGGACAACGCGCGCCGCTACAGCAGGGAGCGGGCGACCGCCCTGACCCTGCAGCGCAGCATGCTGCCGACCGGGCTGTCCTACCCGGCGTCGGTGGAGGTGCGCCATCGGTACCTGCCTGGCAGCAAACTGATCGAGGTCGGCGGCGACTGGTACGAGGCCATCGCCCTGCCGGGCGGGCGGGTGGCCCTGGTCGTCGGTGATGTCGCCGGGCACGGTGTGAAGGCCGCCGTGACGATGGGCAGGCTCCGTACCGCCATCAAGACGCTGACCATGCTCGAGCTCACGCCCGCCGAGACACTGCAGCGGCTCGATGACCTGATGCACGAGCTCGGCGAACAGGAGCCGCACTTCGCGACGTGCGTCTATGCCGTCTACGACACGGTCGACGGCACCTGCGAGCTCGCGTCAGCCGGGCACCTGCCGCCGCTGCTGGTCCGCCCGGATGGAACCAGCGAGTTCCTCGACGTCTCGCCCGCGCCTCCGCTCGGCATCGGGGCGAGCCCGATCGCCAGCCGGACGCTTCAGATCGAGGACGGCAGCCTGCTCGTCATGTACACCGACGGCCTGGTGGAAAAGCGCACCGAGGACATCGACCAGGGTCTGGCCGGGCTGCGGGAGATATTCGGGCCGGGGTCGGCGGCCGAGCCGCTGGACGACCTATGCCGGCGGACCCTGGCCGACGTGTACGACGATCACCAGCGCGACGACATCGCGATCCTGATCGCCAGGCTGCGGCGGATCGGATCCGACCGGCATGTGTCGTGGCACCTCACGCCCAAGCTGACCGCGGCGAGACGTGCCAGAACCCTTATCAGGCGCCCGCTTCGGCAATGGGGCCTCGCCGAACTGATACCCACCGCGGAACTTGTCGTCTCCGAACTGGTGACCAATGCCGTTCGCTATGCCCAGAGCAGGATCAGCCTGCGCCTGGTGCTGGAAGGCGCCCTGTTCTGCGAGGTCCTGGACGACTCCGCGGCTCTGCCCAGGCTGCGGCAGGCCGCCGATGACGACGAACGAGGCCGCGGCCTGCAAGTGGTCAGCCAGATCGCGCAGCGCTGGGGCACCAGGCGGACCGGCACCGGCAAGGTCGTCTGGTGCGAGCTGCCGATCCCCACGAGGCTGCCGGACCAGAATTCACGGCCCGCCGTGATGATCGACGCCGCCGCAGGTCAGGCAGGGACGGCCGCCATCCAGACCGCTGCCCTACGGTGAGCTGAACCCGGCTTAGCCGCGGCACGTGTCATCTCTTCAGGTACTTGAAACGACACGTCGGCATAACGTCTTCTCATCGGTGCCCTGTTTATGCTTTAATAACCATGATTATGATCGTTCGCTGGATCTTGGCTAGTCCGTGAGCGATCGTGGGGAGGAATCGTTCAATATGAGCACTAGTCGACAGGCACCGGAATTTACCAGGCTGCTGACCCCCGCAGAGGTCGCGGCGATGTTCCGGGTAGACCCGAAGACCGTAACGCGCTGGGCCAAGGACGGAAAGCTCACCTCGGTACGGACGCTAGGCGGACATCGCCGCTACCCAGAGGCCGAGGTCCGGGCATTGCTCGACCAGATCAGCGGAACGTCGCGCCCCTGAGGCCGCGATCGCGGTTACGTACGGCCCGACTGCTGTACGAGCGCGCCCAGGGCACGGCAAGGCCCTGGGCGTTTTCGGCTGCGCTACCTTCCCGGTCTGACAGCCCCTAGGTGTGGGTGAACAGGATCAGGTAGTCGCCGCGCTCGTGCCAGTAGGCGGTGAACTGCAGCGGCACGTTGGTCATGATCGGCGTCAGCGAAAGCGGCAGGCCGTTCAGGCCCAGCAGCACGGGGTCGGCGTTGAAGCTGTTGATCTCGACGACCCAGACCCGCTTCGCGTGCTTGAGCCTGGCCCTGATCTGCGCGATCGGCGCGGTCGTGCCCGCCAGCGTGCCCGATGGGATCGGCCCTTGCTTGAGCGCGATATTGGGCAGCTTGCCGAGCCCGTAGGAGTAGGCGGCGCCGAAGCTCTCCGCGTTGGGGTTGGTGTACAGGACGTAGTCGCCAGGATGCGCGTTGGCGGCGATCAACTGGTCGAGGGCCACGATGTCGTCATAGTGGCCGGCGGTGGTGCGCTGACCGATTTGAGTAGTCGCCCCGGCGATCAGCGCGACGGTCAGCACGATGGCTCCGGCCAGCTTGCCGTAAGAGGCGATCGCGGCACCGCCGATCAGGGCGATCGCAGGCACGCAGATCAGGATGTACCGCGAGGTGTAGACCGGCTGCACCGTTGACGCGACCAGCAGGACGAGCGGCGGCACGACCACCCACGGCAGGCTGACCTCGGCAAGCCGCAAGGGCCACGCGGCCCTGCGCCGCTCCTTGCTCTGCTCGGTGCTGAGCACCAGCGCCACGACGATTAGGGCAAGGACAACGGTCGTCACCAGGAACGAGCCGCTCAGCGAGAACAGCGTGTTCAGCCCGGACGCGGAGGTGTTGACGCCTAGCCACGCGATCTGCCCGCGCTGCCGCCAGCCCAGCAGGAGCAGCGGGCTGGCGAGGATCACGCCGCCGGCGGCCGCGACCAGCCAGCCGACGGCCAGCCGCCTCGTCGCTGGCTCGCGCAGTCCGCGGCGACATACCAGCGCGACCGTGACGGCGTGCGCGGGGATCAGCAGCAGCCCGAAGATGTTCAGTATGCCGAGCGCCGCGATGCTCGCCCCGTAGCCCGCAAGCCAGCGACGGCGCGCGGCCGGCTCGGCTCCGAGGACTCGGACGAGCAGGTAAGTCGCGATCGCGGCGAAGGCGATCACCATCGCGTATGACCTTGCCTCCTGGCCGTATCTGCTGGCCACCGGGAGGAACGCGAGCAGCAGCCCGGCCGCCAGGCCGGCCCAGGGCGAGATCAGCCTGCGGCCGGTGGCCGCCACGGCGGCCGCGGCCACCGCGATCGCGATCGCCGACGGCAGCCGCAGCACCAGGGCTCCGGACCCCAGTACGTGCTCGATCGGCCACATCATCAGGTAATAGGCCCCGTGGACTGCGTCGACGTTGCCGAGCATCTTGATCAGGTCACCGAGTGGCCGCCGGATCGCCGCGATCGTGGCGGCCTCGTCGCGCCAGTACGACGGTCCGGTGATCCGCCACAGCGAGATGACCAGCGCCACGGCCGGCGGCAGCCAGCGAGCCCAGAGCGGGCCCGCGTCGTAACCCTTGCGGGCGGCGGTCTCGGCGGCCGGCTGGCTCGACGCCTGGGCCTCCGCGATTGCGGCCTCGGCGTGTTCGGCCCCGTTAACTGACGGCGCTGCCTGGAGTTCATCGCCGCCGGCGGGCCGTCCTACGGCCGAGGAGCCGCGGGGTGATGTCATCGATGTCCCTATCCTCAGCGGGCTGAACGTGAATGCCGGGCTCGCGGACCTCGGATCCTGGCGAGCTAGCGTCCCCAATCGTAGTCACGGCAGCGCCGTCTCATGTCAGTGAGCCGCGATCCCGCGGCCCGCATGATGGTCTACCCGCCCGCGCGACACTTGCAGCGTGCACGCTACACGCCCATGAGGCGAATGGATTGCGAAATTTGATCGCAGGCCTGTTCGTTGCCGCTGTAATGCTGCTAATAGCCAGGTAGGCTTATATTTCTCTGCACATTCCCCCGGGTAAGAACGCCGGCCTCCCCGGCCTGCATGATCCTGAGGACCATAGCCATGCTGCGTCGCCGGTCCATCCGCTTGCGGATCATCGTGCTCGTGCTGGTACCCGTGGTCACGCTTCTCGGCTTGTACGCGGAGATTCTCAATCTCACCGTGAACAACCTGCTGACGCTCAGACAGGAAGCGGCCATCAGGCAGCTGGTCGCGCTCCCTGTCTCCGACGTCCAGAACCAGCTGGGCAAGGAGCGGACGCTCGCTCTTGAGTACCTGGCCAGGCCCGGCAATGCCAGCCTTGGCCTGCTGCGGAAGCAGGAGCACCAGACCGGCAACGCCATCAAGAACTTCCGCTCCTCGGTCAGGACGGCACTGCGGAGCGGCCCGGCGCCGAAGGAGCGGCAAGCCTTTCTGTCCTGGCAAGGGAATCTGGCCAATATCGGCCGGCTCCGGGCCGCGGTACTCAACTTCGCGCTGACCGAATTCGAGGCCGCCCACGCCTACAGCACCATGCTGAGCGAGGGCGACAATGTACTCACTCAGGCCATCATTCCGGTGCTGACCGGGCCGATCGGCGTGCAGGCGATCGACGTGCTGGCGATGGCCAAGGCGGTGCATAACCTGGGCGAGGAAAGCGACCTGCTCAGGGCGGACCTGCTCGCCCACTCCTTCGCACCCGCGGATCTCACGCTTATCAACCAGCTCGCGGCGCTGCATCAGGAGCAGTGGGCCCAAACGCTGCCCGAGCTTGATCCCGTGCTGCAGGGCTACTTCCGTACCATGATCCCGCGGGCCACGGTGAACGAGCTGAACAGCCTGGAATCGGAGATCACCGGTACGCCGTCCGGGGTCAGGTCGGTGCCGCTGCAGACGTGGACGGCGACGGAGAAGGTGTTCGGGCAGAGCGCGCTCAAGGCCCTGAACAAGTCCGACGCCACACTGACCGCCCGGGCCACGCACCAGGCCAGGGTCCTGCTGATCCGGCTGGGACTGATCGCGGGCGTCGGCCTGATCGCGATCCTGCTCTCCATCGGCATCGGCATCGTGGTCGCGCGAGGCCTGATCCGCCAGCTCAATGACCTGAGGCAGTCCGCAGTCAAGCTCTCGACCGAGCAGCTGCCCGGGACGCTCAGCCGGCTGCGCGCGGGCGAGAACGTAGACGTCGACGCCGAGGTCCCGCAACTCGAGCCTGGCAACGACGAGATGGGTCAGGTCAGGCTGGCGTTCAACACGGCAGCCAGGACCGCGATCATGGCCGCCGCCGACGAGGTCAAGATCCGCCGCGGCGTCAACGACGTATTCCGCAGCCTGGCGCGGCGCAACCAGTCGCTGCTCACCAGGCAGCTGCAGCTGCTCGACTCGATGGAGCGGCGAGTCCACGACCCGGAGGAACTGGCCGACCTGTTCCGCGTCGACCACATGACGACGCGCATGCGGCGCCACGCCGAGGGCCTGCTGATCGTGGCCGGCGGCTCGTCGGGACGGGCCTGGCGCGAGGCCGTGCCGATCGTGGACGTGATGCGAGCCGCAGCCGCCGAAGTGGAGGACTACACCAGGATCCGGGTGACCTCGCGGACCGGTGCCGCACTGGCCGGACATGCGGTCGCGGACATCATCCACCTGCTGGCGGAACTGGTCGAGAACGCGGCCACCTTCTCGCCGGCCAGCACGCCGGTGCGGGTGGACGGCGAACGGGTGGCCCGCGGCGTCGTGGTCGAGATCGAGGATCGCGGGCTCGGCATGGGCGAGCAGCAGCTCGCCGGAATCAACGCCACGCTCGCCGACCCGCCGCTGTTCGACCTGTCGGGCAGCGACCAGCTCGGCCTGTTCATCGCCGGGCAGCTCGGCAGGCGCCATGACGTGAAGCTGACCCTGCGCAGCTCTGCCTACGGCGGAGTCACCGCGGTCGTGCTCATTCCCGACGACCTGGTCGTCGATACGGGCGAGCCTCAGGAGCCGCTGCCCATCGCCGGCATCCGCGAACTCGGCGGCAGGCCGGTGCCCGAGCTGCCGGGCGCGGTGCTCGATCCTGGCCGCATGGTGATAGCCGTGCCGCAGGCCCGGGCACCCGACGGATACGTCTTCGAGCTGGACCCGGAGCTGACGCCGCCCACGACGGATCCTGGGACCGAGCCGCAGCCGGCTAGAACCTCTGACCCCGGCATATGGACCGTTGCCGCGTCCGCGAGCACCGACGCCGTCACGCCCGACTTGCCGCGGCGGCAGCCTGGCACGACCGGGTTGAGCTGGAACGAGGATCCGAGTTCCAGTTGGAACGCGGACGCCGCTATCTGGACCGAGAACGGGGCGCCAGCCCCATTCTCATCTCAACCGTCCGCCGGGGGGACGAGCGGAACTTGGCCCAACTACGCCTGGCCCGCCGAGCCCGAGGCGGCCGAGGCCGACTCCGCGGCAGCCGACACCGCGGCAGCCGACACCGCGCAGCCGACGCCGCGCGAGCCGACCGCGCCAGCCGAACCGGACCTAGTCAAGGCTGACCAGGCCGACACCAGCCTGCTCGAACTCGAGGGCCTCCCAGTGCGCGTGCGCCAGGCGAACCTGGCGCCCCAGCTGCGCCAACAGCCCGCGGTGGCTCCCGCCGAAGCCGACGAGCCTGCCGCCGGGCCGTCACCGGAGGCCGCGCGAAGCACGATGGCCGCGCTCCAGCTTGGTTGGCAGCGCGGCCGATCGGTCACCGAGCCGACCGAAGACGAGCATCCGGCCGAGCCACGCCCGCAGGACCCCGGCGACTCGCCGGACGAAGGAGGATCCCTATGAACACCAGCGGCAACCTGGACTGGCTGCTGGACGATCTCGTCACGAGGGTCGCGCAGATCGACAAGGCGGTGATTCTCTCCAGGGACGGCCTCGCGATTGGCGCATCCACCGACCTCAGCCGTGAAGATGCGGAGCATCTCGCTGCCGTGGCGGCGGGATTCCAGAGCCTGGCGCGCGGATTCGGCCAGCACTTCAGCTGCGGCAGCCCGCTCCAGACGATCGTTGAACTCGAGTCGGCCTTCCTCTTCGTGACCGCCGCCGGCGAAGGAAGCTGCCTGGCGGTCCTGGCGACGACCGGCGCCGATGCCGGCCTGATCGCCTACGAGATGGCGCTGCTCGTCAAGCGAGTCGGCCAGCACCTTGGCGTGCGGCCGCGCCCCGCGCAGGTTAGCTAGTAGGTAGGAGTGTCCCGCGTGAATCCCTGGCGTGCCGGGTTCCTCAACGGCCGCGATCGGGTCGTCAGGCCTTATGCTCTGACGGCCGGGCGAACCAGGCCAAGCGGCGGCACCATCGACTTGATCGCCCTGGTATCCGTGGTTCGGGGAAGAACGGGTACCGAACTTGCGTTTGATGATGCCCGCGAACTTGGCCCCGAGCACATGAGGCTGCTACGGTTCTGCCGCTCGCGGGCATCGGTCGCTGACCTCGCGGCCGAGCTTGATCTTCCACTCGGGGTGGTCCGCATCCTCCTTGCGGACCTGCGGGAACGTGGTCTGGTGAACATCAATCAACCTGTCGCGCCGGGGCTCAACGACGTGCGAATACTGAAGGAAGTCGCCGATGCCCTTCGCAGACTCTGAACCGCCGGGCGCGCGTGCGCCCGTGCCCGTCGCGATCAAGATTCTGGTCGCGGGCGGGTTCGGCGTCGGCAAGACCACGCTCGTCAGCGCGGTGAGCGAGGTGCGGCCGCTGCGCACCGAGGAGGACATGAGCGAGCAAAGTTCGCTCGTCGATGAGCTGGACGGCGTGGAGCGCAAGACCACGACGACCGTCGCGATGGACTTCGGTCGGATCTCGATCAGCGATGACCTGGTCGTCTATCTGTTCGGGACGCCCGGCCAGAAGAGGTTCTGGTTCATGTGGGACGAGCTTGCCTACGGCGCGCTCGGCGCTGTCGTGATGGCTGACACCAGGCGGCTGGCCGACTGCTTCCCCTCGATCGACTACTTCGAGCGCAGCGGCATGCCCTTCGTCGTCGCCGTGAACTGCTTTGACGAAGCCCGCAGGTACCCTTCGGAGACCATGCGGTCCGCGCTGAACCTCACCGACGACGTCCCGCTGCTGCTCTGCGACGCCAGGCAGCGCTCGTCCAGCCGGGACGTCTTGGTCGCGTTGGTCGAGCATGCGGTCGCCAGACTCAGCAGCGGCCGGCCCGTTACGCCCGCCAGATAAGCACCAGCCCGCAGTCGTCGGTCGCGCGCCCGTTTACCTGCATCGCCTGGACCAGGCGCGCCGCTCCCCCGCTGAACCCGGCCGTGACCAGCAGGTCCGCCTCGCCGAGCAGCCGGTCGATCCCCACGTCGATGTCACGCCCCGGCACCTCGACCAGCCCGTCGGTGTAGAGCATCAGCGCATCTCCCGCCCGCAACATCCCGTGCTCCTCGCCCTCCCGCAGGTCGGGCACGACGCCAAGGACGATGCCTCGGGCCTGAGTCAGCAGCCACCTCCCGCTTCCGCTCTCGAAATGCGCGGCGGGCGGATGCCCAGCAGACCCGATCACGTAACTGCCTGTTGTCAGGTCAAGTGCGAGATGCACAGCGGTAACGAACCCCTCGGGGCGCTCGGACCGACGCAGGTAGCCGTTGCACGCGGACAGGAACTCCGAGGCGGGAACCGAGCCGAGCAGGCCGCCGAACGCGCCGGAAAGCAGCAGCGCCCTGGTTCCCGCATCGATACCCTTGCCCGGCACGTCGACGACGGCGACCTCGAGCATCTTGCCGTCGCACACGGAGACAACGAAGTCTCCCCCGAATGACGCTCCTCCGGCCGGGCGCAGCACCGACTCGCAGCCCCAGCCTTCTGGCAGGCTGGGCAGCGCGCTCTGCGCCCTGATCCGGTCCCGCAACTCCATGAGCATCTGGTCGCCGCGCAGACCGAGCAGGCCGAGCTTGGCCCTGGCCCTGGCCAGCAGGAAGGCGAACACCGCCGTGATCACGATGGTGGCGACAATCCCGAAACCGGTCCGCGCGTCATTCTGCGTCACGTCGTAGCCGAGCATCCCGGCCACGATCGCGAAAAGTATTACCAGCGCCCGCGGCCAGAGCAGCAGGCCGCCGGCCAGGATCGGCAAGATCATCAATCCCGGCGAGAACCACGAGGCCGATACCTGCACGGCGGAGATGCCGATGCCCACGACGGCCAGCGCGAGAACGAAGGCCATCCGGCGGTTCCGCGTGATGAACTGGCGGCTAACGAGGCCGCGAAACGACAGCGCGACGCTGGAAATCGCCGACCAGGGCCGACGGGCGGAACTCGAAACCATGATGGCGAAACTGTACCGGTACCTGCCCTCATTGCACCCGCGCGAGTGCCTGTGATCTGGGATTCACGTCCGCAGTAGTCCGCCGGAATCTGCTCGCATCCATGTGCGTTGCTCCCGGATTGGCTCCCGCCGAGCCGCCAGAACTTGCCAGTTCAGGCACGCGCCAGAACCCCAGCGAAGGCGGGCCGCCGCATGCCCTGCAAGGCAGCGGCGGCCCTTGGCATCCATCCGCACAACCGGAAGGACACACGTCATGAAGATTCCACAGCGCCCCCGGCCCGCACGCTGACTCAGGCCGAGCGCGCTGACGAGGTGCGCCGGATGGCGCGTGCGGTGGTGATCGGCGGCGTACGCCGGAACGTCTGCACGCGATGCGGCGCCCGCACCTACGGCCCGTGCCAGGTCTCCCCGCCCGGAGACTGCCTGGCTCGCTGGCTCCGCGCCTACTCGCCAGGCCGGATCACCCGGGCCGATCTGATCGCCGCTATCGGGGGCCTGGTCATCATCACGGCCGCGCAACTTGTTGAGGAGCGTTCAGCATGAACCGCCACCCGGCCCGGACCCGGCTGCGGGCCGAGAACGACCAGTTGCGACATCGACATCGAATGCAGGCTCTGCGGCAGGCTGATGGACAGCAACGCGGAGTTCTACCGCCTGCGTGACCGGCGGCTCGTCCACTGACGGTGCGTCCTCAAGGCAGGGCTCGACCCGGTCTGGATACACGCCGCGGCGGCCATCTAAAGATCGTCCGGCACTTGACGGACCATCCCGGCGGGTACGCCTACCCGGCTGGCCACCCGTCCGCCGGACGCCCGCCGCTGGACGCTGACAGCGGCGATGCGTCAAGCGGCGGCTGACGGCCCGTGCCGTGGCTTGTACCAGGCCGACGTACAGCCAGGCTGGCCGCACCGCACCACCCAGTGCCCGTTGCCGGGCTCGGCGGGCGCGGCCGGGCAGTCGCACGGATGCCAGGAGACGATCACGCGGCCCGGTCCCCACGAGTGACCGGCCTGGCACTCGGCAGGATATGTCCACCAGTCCGGTAGCCGCACGTCCACAGGCTGATTAGAACACACCAGCGGTTCGCGTCCCGATAGGTAGCCCGCTGCCGTAGCCGCCAGCACGCATTTGCCTGGTCACACTCGATGTTCGAAATGGCAGCCCGCGTGATGCGTTACGACCTGGCAGCGCTCCTGCTCACGAGCTGACCCGGAGCCGCCGGTACGTCACTGACGGTAACTACCGAGCGCGCACGGGTAGGTAGATTTTTGTGTTGACGGTTCAGCGCGGGGGGAAGCGGTGACCTCACGAACCAGGGGCAGCGCGGGATTCGGCGGGCTCGACCCGGATCCGGGCGGCAAGGAGTGGCTGGCCGCGATCGTCGAGTCGTCCACCGACGCCATCATCGGCAAGACACTTGACGGGACGATCACCGACTGGAACGCCGCTGCTGCCGAGATGTACGGATATCAGGCCCAGGAGATGATCGGCCGGAAAATTGATGACCTCTTTCCGGATGACCACAAGGACGAACTCCCCTCAATCCTCGAGAAACTCCGGCACGGGGAGCGGATCGACCACTTCGAGACCAAGCGGGTCCGCAAGGACGGCACGCTGCTCGACGTGTCGGTGTCAATCTCGCCGGTCCTGGGATCGGATGGCGCGGTCATCGGGGGAGCCAGCCTCGCCCGGGACATCTCCGGGCGCATCCGGGCCGAGGCCGAGCGCCGCGCAGCGGTCGAGCGCGCACATCGCCAGTCCGACCGACTGGAGACCGTCGGCCTGCTTGTCGGCGGCCTGGCCCACGACTTCAACAACATGCTCAGCGTCATCCTCGGCTACGCCGAGCAGATCAGCGCCGAGCCCGGCCTCGAGTCCAGGACCCGCTCGGATCTAGAGAATATCTTCCGGGCCGCGCAGCACGCGTCGCAGCTGACCAAGGAACTGATGATCTTCAGCCGCCAGGAAGGTGCGGTGCCCCGGCCGCTGACGCTTGACCGCGTGCTATCCGAGTTCCGCAGCCTTCTTGCCATCGCCGTCGGTGGCCTCGTCAAGGTAGACGCCGCCATCCCGCCAGACCTCCCCGCGATCCTGGCCAACCCTGGCCGCCTAGAGCATGCCCTGCTCAACCTCGCGGTCAACGCCCGAGACGCTATGCCCGACGGCGGCACTCTCACCTTGACCGCCAGCCAGGCCCGGCTGACCGACATGGACGGGGTTCCGCCGGGCCAGTACATCCGGCTGTCCGTCCGCGATACGGGCAGCGGCATGACCCAAGAGACCGCCCGCCACGCCATCGAGCCGTTCTACAGCACCAAGCCAGTCGGCAAAGGCACCGGCCTTGGACTGTCAAGCGTGTATGGCATCGTCACCAGCATCGGCGGCACCATGACCATCGATTCCTGGCCTGGAGCCGGCACCACTGTGCACCTCTACTTCCCAGCTGCCGCCACAGCAGAGCACGAGCAGCAGCCCGCCGCCGCGCCTAGGCGCCAGGCACAGGGGGAGACCGTCCTTGTCGTCGACGACGAGCCCGCCGTCCTGGCCATCACCTCCCGCATGCTGCGCCGCAACGGCTACCGGACATTGGAGGCCAACAACGGGGCCGACGCACTGAGGCTGCTCGCCACCGAAGATTGCCAACTCCTGCTCACCGACCAGGTGATGCCAGGCATGACCGGAGCGCAACTCGCCCGGCACGCCCAGGAGAATCACCCGCGCCTGGCCGTCCTGCATATGACCGGCTCGATCGAGGAAGCCAGCCCAGAAGACAAGCCACGTGACGACCTGGCCCGGTTGATACGCAAGCCCTTCACCGAAGGCGACCTCATCGCCCAGATACACGCGGCGATCGCCCGCCCAACACGTTAGCCACCCACAGCATCGCACTGCTGGCATCTTCCGCACAGCTGCCAATCCCCAGCTAAGCATTCACGCCGCCACCGCCGCCCGAACCGCCATTCGAGCCGCCGTTAGTCCGCCCCGGCAGTATTCGCAGCCGAGAACGTCCCCGACATGATCGGCGCCGTGCCTTTCAGGTACGTGCTCGCGGTGCCCGCCAGGATCGTCCTGCCCGCGCCGCCCTGTTCGCTCCCGACGTGCCGCCAGTCCCGCCCCCGGCCCGCGCCTACGCCGAGCGAGTTAGTCCCGGCAACGTCATCGCCCACAACGCATGCCGCGCCCGCCTGGCCGGCCCGAGCGTGCCCGCCGTAATAGACGCCGCGCCAGCCGGGGCCCCGCAGCAGGGGTGTCACCGTTCGAGCCCATCGCTTATGCCGCCCCTCGCTCGCCCGGCCCGCGCCGGGTCACCGTTACCGTCGTCGCCCGCTTGCCGCGCCCGCGGCCCGTCTCAGCTTCGGCAAGCCGGGCAACTTGATCGCCGGTCCCCAGGTGCCGGTCGCTGAGACCGCCGACGCGCCCGGCCCGGCGCCGGCTGCCGTCGCGGCGCCGGCGACCGCTACCGGCGTCAGAGACCAGGCTGCCACCGCACCCAAAAGGACCAGCACTACCCGGTGTCGTCTCATCGGTTCCCCTCGCTCAGCCGGCACCGGGCAGGCGAGCGAACCGGCCGCCCCATCCCGTACATATGCTGACCGACACCCTAGTCGGCAAGCAATAGCGCGATCAATATCTGAACTGTCTATTTCGGGTGATCAAGCGGTCGGGATTACATATCAGATTTCGTTGTCCAAATCATGACTATGGCCGACGAGCGTGACCGTGACCACACAAACTAGCGACCCAGCAGGCAAGCATGCGTGAAGCCCGCCGCCGCAGCGGGCCGTAAAAGCACATGCCTGGAGCCCGCCGCCGCAGCGGGCCGTAAAAGCAGTGGCATAATCGGCGGACCGTGCGGTACGAAGGCACGCATGAGCGTCAGCTACCCGATCCGGCCCGTCGACGAATCCGAGCTGTTTACGTTCGGCCACATCTCCGACCGTGCGTTCAATTCCAGCTGGCCACCCGAGGAGACGCTGCGGTATGACCGGCTCGTGATCGAGCCGGAGCGCACCCTGGTGTCCTTTGACGGCGACCAGCCCGTGGGCAGCACGCTGGCCTTCTCTTTCGGCATGACCATCCCCGGCGGAGAGGTCGTCGCGACCGCCGGGATCAGCGGGGTCGCCGTCCTGCCTACCTACCGGCGGCGGGGCATCCTGTCCTCCCTGATGCGGCGCCAGCTCAATGACATCGCGGCGGGGAGCGAGCCCGTCGCCGCGCTGTTCGCGTCGGAATCGGCGATCTACGGCCGCTACGGGTACGGCTCGGCGGCCGAGAACCTCAGCTTCTCCTTCCGTCGCAGTGAGGGCCAGCTGCGCCAGGTCCCTGGCGTCGCTGGGGCCGCGCCGACGCTCCGGCTAGCAGACCCGCCGGACGTGCTGACCGAGATGAAGGCGGTCTATGAGGCGCTGCGGCCGTCCAGGCCAGGCATGCTGACCAAGCATGACGGATGGTGGGCAGGGTATGTGGCCGACCCTGAGTTCATGCGGGAGGGCAGTAGCCCGCAGCGGTGCGTTATCGCTGAGGATCGGTCAGGCCCGGTCGGATACGCGCTGTATGCCGTCAAGCCCGAGTGGGGGCGTGATGGAATTCCAGCCAGCGTGCTGATCGTGAAGGACCTGTACTGGGCCGATGCGGCCGCATGCGCGGCGCTGTGGACCGACCTGCTCACCAGGGACCTCGTGGGTGAGGTGCGGGCCAGGATGCGCCCGCCTGACGATCCGATCCGGCACCTCCTGGTCGATCCCCGGCGGGCCAGGACCAGGCTGTCCGACGGGCTCTGGGTCCGGATCATCGACCTGCCTGACGCGCTGCAGCGGCGGCGCTACGCGTGCGCGGTCGACGTCGTCATCGAGGTGACCGACGCGCTGCTGCCCGCCAACGAGGGCCGGTGGCGGCTCCAGGCGGGCGGGCCGGCCGACGGCGGCAAGCCGACGTGCGAGCGAACGAGCGCTGAGCCGGATGTGCTGCTGCCGGTCGTTGCGCTGGGCGCCGCCTACCTGGGCGGGACCAGGCTCGGCGGCCTGGCCGCCGCGGGCCAGATCACCGAGCAGCGCCCCGGCGCATTGGCTGAACTGTCGGCGGCCATGTTCTGGGATCCCGCTCCCTGGTCCCCTATGTCGTTCTGACTCAGAACAGAAGGGCCTTGAGCTCGAGGAATTCTTCCAGGCCATGCACGCCGAGCTCGCGGCCGTAGCCGGACTGGCCGAAACCGCCGAATGGGGCGGCGACGTTGAACGCGCCGCCGTTGATCTCGATCTGACCGGCTCGCAGCCGCCTGGCCAGCCGGACCGCGTGTTCCTGGTCGGCCGACCAGACGGCCGCGGCCAGGCCGTACGGCGTTCCGTTCGCGATCGCGACCGCCTCGTCCTCGGACTGGTAGGCCATGACCGACAGCACCGGCCCGAAGATCTCCTCGCGGGCGATCGTCATCTCGCGCGTCACGCCGGCGAAGACCGTGGGCCTGACGTAGTTGCCGCGTTCCAGGCCAGCGATCGGCTCGGTCCCGCCCGTGACGATCGTGGCGCCCTCGGCAATCCCGCGCTCGATGTACCCCATGACCCGGTCGCGCTGCGCGGCCGAGGCGAGCGGGCCGAGCCTCGTTCCCTCGGCACGCGGGTCGCCGACCGGGTACTTCGCGGCATTCGCCACCGCCAGGCCGACGACCTCTTCGGCCCGCCCGGCCGGCACGAGCATCCTGGTCAGCGCGTTGCAGGTCTGGCCGGAGTTGACGAAGGCCCTGGCGACGCCGACCTTCACCGCGGTCGCGAGGTCGGCATCGGGCAGGATGAGGTTGGCCGATTTCCCGCCCAGCTCAAGCGTGACCCGCTTGACGGTGCCCGCGGCCACTTCCGCGACCCTCCGGCCTGCCTGCACAGATCCGGTGAACGAGACCGCGTCGACGGCCTGGTGCGCGGCGATCGCCTCCCCGACGGCCTTGCCCGTGCCGCTGACCAGGTTGAACACCCCCGGCGGCAGCCCGGTCTCGTGAAAGATGCTGGCTAGCTCGTAGGCGGCGAGCGGCGCCACCTCACTGGGCTTCAGCACCACGGTGCAGCCGGCCGCAAGCGCCGCGGCGACCTTGGCCACCACCTGATGCAACGGGTAGTTCCAGGGCGTGATCGCGCCGATGACCCCGGCCGGCTCGCGAACCACGAGCGCATTGCCGGTCCGCTCGCCGCCGAAGTCGTACCCTGCGAGCAACTCGACGTAGCTGGCGAGCACCGCCAGGGGCGTACCGACCTGGACCTTGCGCGCGAATGCCAGCGGCGAGCCCAGGTCGGCGCAGATCGTCGCCGCGACGGTGTCAGCCCGCGCCTCGAGCAGTTGCCGGGCCGCATCAAGCCGCTGCGCCCGTTCGGCAACCGGAGTCGCGGCCCAGCCAGGGAACGCCGCCCGCGCCGCCGAGACCGCGTCGTCTACATCGGCCGGATGGCCGGCCGGCACGCGATCGATGACCGACTGGTCCGCCGGGTTGATTACGTCGATGCCGCCAGCATCGGCCGAGGGTGCCCAGGTGCTGTTGATGTAGTTGGTGCGCATCTCTGCATTCTCGCCCATTGGTCGGCGGACCAGAGTCCCGGTTAACGCCAAGCGAGGCTGACTTTCGTGATACAACGCTTTCGTCTTGCCCATTAGCCGGCCAATGGCTACGGGTGATAATCGGAGAGCCTTTATGCGGCATTCCCGGCATCGACGCCCGATCCGCGTTCGTCGACCGCGTGGACGCATGCGCACGCAGGCCTGGCCAGGCCAGGGCCGATGGCTTGCGTCTCCGGCCGGCCGGGCGGTGCGACTGACCGTCACAGCGGGTGCCGCGGCTGCCGGGTTGTGCCTGGTGCTCGGGCTGGTCGCGCTGGTTGCCACGATCGGCTATCCCGGCGCGGTGCACTCTGGCGCTGCGCGTGCCGGAAGCCGGCCCGGTCACTTCGAGCAGACAACCTTAACCGTCGGCGCGACGGTCGCCACCTTCAGCGGCGCGGGCCTGACGCACCAGGCCAGGAGGACGATCAACGTGCCCGACACGTGGGGCATCGCCTGGACCTTCCACTGCCAGCCTGGCCGCAATCCCGGCTTCACCGTGGCCGACGGCACACCGGGCACCGTGCGGATTACGGACTCAGCCAATCACGGCCACGGGGTCTGGTGGGACTTCCACGCACCGGGGAATCATCAGTTGCTGTTCCTTTCCGACTGCGCGTGGCACGCGATCATAGTGCTGCCGGGAAAGGCCGGCCAGCCCGGGCCAAACCCCAGGGGCCAGCATTCGGGCGAGCACGGCAACCGGCACGGACAGGGCTCCAAGCACAGGCATCACCCCGGCCACGGACCGGCGCGGTCCCGGCGCCGGTCCCGGCGCCGGGCACGGCAAGAAGGCCAGGCACGGCCGCGGCAGCGATCCAGGCAATGGCCGCGGCCGCCATCCCGGCCGCGGAACCGGCCGCAAGCACACCAACGAGGTCCCGGTCGGTCCGCTGACTCCCAGGGCGTGACCCCGGCTCGCGCCTCAGTCGAAGATCGGCGGCGCGGTCCGGCTCCGCTTCAGCTCGTAGAAGCCAGGGGTCTGCAGGCAGAGCAGCACTCCGTCCCACAGCTTGCCCGCCGCTTCGGCGCGCGGAATCGGCGTTATCACCGGACCGAAGATGGAGGCACCGCCGACCGAAATTACCGGCGTCCCGACCTCGACTCCGACGCGTTCGATGCCGTCGGTATGCGACGCGCGGATCGCGTCGTCGTATTCCGAGGACTCCATCGCATTGGCTAGATCGGCGGGCAGGCCGGCCTCGGTCAAGGCCGCCTCGATCGTCTCGCGGTTCCGCTCGGCCTTATCGTTGTGGAACCGGTTGCCGATCGCCGTGTAGAGCGGAAGAAGGGCCTCGGAGCCAAACTTTTGCTCGGCGGCGGCGCACACGCGGACCGGACCCCACGCTTGGACCATCCGCTCCTTATAGCCTTCGGGCAGGTCGTCCCTGCCCTCGTTGAGCACCGCGAGGCTCATCACGTGCCAGCGCGGCTCGACCGGGCGGACTTGCGCCACCTCCAGCATCCACCTGGACGTTATCCAGGCCCATGGGCAGAGCGGGTCGAACCAGAAATCGACTTGCACAGATGGCTGCTCCGTCACGACATCTCCTCTGCGAATTCCCTCGCTGCGTCGCCCCCTGGTTGCTGACAACCCGGGCCGCCGGCCAGGCATTCCTGAGCGGCGGCCGTGAAATCATGCCAGGGAGGCCAGACCCATCTGGCCAAGAGGGGAAGCGACCGTGACCAGCAACCTCACCCGCAACGAAGCGGCCGAGCGCGCCAGAGCACTGACTGTCGAGTCGTATCAGGTCGAACTCGACCTGACTGGCGACCAGACCACGTTCGGCTCGGTGACCACCGTGCGATTCGGCTGCCTGTCGCCCGGTGCTACGTCGTTCATCGACCTGACCGCGCCCGAGGTCAGCGAGGTCACGCTCAACGGCAGCGCCCTTCCCGCCGCGGCGTTCGACGGCGACCGGATCACGCTGCCGGGCCTTGCCGGGGCGAACGAACTGACCGTGCGAGCACAGTGCGCCTACTCCCGCAGCGGCGAGGGCCTGCACAGGTTCACCGACCCGGCGGACAAGGGCGTGTACCTCTACTCCGACCTGGAGACCTTTGACGCGCACCGGATCTACGCCTGCTTCGACCAGCCTGACCTGAAGGCGACGGCCGAATTCACCGTGCTGTGCCCTGACTCCTGGCTGGTGATCTCGAACATGGCCCCCGACACCTCCGGCCAGCCGGCCGGACCCGGCGTGGAGCGCTGGCATTTCCCGCCGACACCGCGGATCTCGACCTACATCACGCACATCTCGGCCGGTCCCTACCACGTGGTAAAGAGCGAGCACGACGGCATTCCGCTCGGCCTCTACTGCCGCCAATCACTGGCCAGCTATCTGGACCACGACGAGATCTTCGAGGTCACCAGGCAGGGCTTCGACTACTTCCACGACGCCTTCGGCGTGCGTTACCCCTTCGGCAAGTACGACCAGATCTTCGTGCCCGAGTACAAGGCCGGCGCGATGGAGAACGCGGGCGCCGTCACGTTCCTCGAGGACTACATTTTCCGGTCCAGGGTCACTGACGCCCGGCATGAGGCCCGGGCGGAGACGATCCTGCACGAAATGGCGCACATGTGGTTCGGTGATCTGGTCACCATGCGGTGGTGGGACGACCTCTGGCTGAACGAGTCGTTCGCGACCTGGGCCAGCATCCTCGCGCAGAGTGAGGCGACCCGCTGGACGCGCGCGTGGACCACCTTCACCCAGATATGGAAAGCCTGGGCGTACCGGCAGGACCAGCTGCCCTCCACTCATCCCATCGCAGCCGACATCGTCGACATCGACGCGGTCGAGGTGAACTTCGACGGCATCACCTATGCCAAGGGCGCGGCCGTGCTCGGGCAGTTGGTCGCCTATGTCGGCCGCGAGAACTTCCTGGCCGGCGTCCGCGCGTATTTCGGCAAGCATGCGTGGGGCAACGCCTCGCTGGCCGACCTGCTCGACGCGCTCGAGCAGGCATCGGGAAGAGACCTGGCGGCCTGGTCCAAGGCGTGGCTGGAGACCGCGGGCGTCAATACGCTGCGAGCGGCGTACGAGACCGCGGCAGACGGCACGTTCGCCGAATTCGCTGTGCTGCAGAGCGCCCCGCAGTCCCATCCGGTCCTTCGGCCGCACCGGATCGCCGTCGGCCTGTACGACCGCGGTCCCGGCGGCCTGTCCCGGCGGCGTCGCGTCGAGCTGGACCTGACGGGAGAGCGCACCGACGTGCCCGAACTGGCCGGCGAGGTCCTGCCGGACCTCGTGCTCGTCAACGACGACGACCTCACCTTCGCCAAGATCCGGCTCGACGAGCATTCGCTCCGGACCCTGATTGGGTCCATCGGCGACTTCGCCGAGACGCTGCCTGCCGCACTCTGCTGGGCGTCCGCGTGGGACATGTGCCGAGACGCCGAGTTGGCGGCCAGGGACTTCGTTGACCTGGTCCTGTCCGGCCTCGGCTCGGTCGCCGACATCACGATGCTCCAGACGATTCTGGCTCAGGTGGTCGCGGCGCTGCGCAGATTCGCCGACCCCGGCTGGCGGGCCGAGGGACTGGCTCGTCTCGCGGACACGCTGCGCCGGCACCTCCTCGACGCCGAGCCCGGCTCGGACTTCCAGCTTGCCTTCGCCCAGACCTTCGCGTCGGTCGCGACCTCACCGACAGATCTCCGGCTGCTTGGCGGGTTGCTCGACGGAACCGAGGCGATCGAGGGGCTGGCCGTCGACACCGACCTCCGCTGGCTGCTGCTGCACCGCCTGGTCAGCCGCGGCGCGGCCGGCCTGGAGGCAATCGAGTCCGAGCATGACAGGGACCAGACAGACGCGGGCAAACGGCACGCGCTGCACTGCGAGGCGGCGATTCCCGACCCGGCCGCGAAGGAGTCAGCCTGGAACCAGATCGTGTCCGGCGAATTGCCCAACGCCTCCTTCCGGGCCGCTCTCGGCGGGTTCTACTCCGCCGACCAGGAGGATCTGCTGGCCCCATTCGCGCACCGGTTCTTCGACGTGGTGACGGCCATCTGGCGCGACTGGACCGGCGACATGGCCCAGTTCTTCGCCGAGTACGGCTACCCGACGACGGTCGTCACCCAGGAGGCGGTTGACGCCGCCGCCAGCTACCTGGAGCGGACCGACCCGCCCGCGGCGCTACGGCGGCTGCTCGCCGAGGGACGCGACGACGTCGCCCGCGCCCTGCGCTGCCGGGAGCGAGACGCCCAGGCCGGCTGAGCCGAACCCGGGGCGCCCACGACGCCGAGCCGAACCCGGGGCGCCCACGACGCCGAGCCGAATCCGCGCGCCCCCACGCCGGCCCGGCCGGCTGTCAGCGCCTCGTGAACCGCGAGGCGGCGCTGACCACGGACCGCACGAAAGCGATCTCGGGCAGGTCCTCGATCAGGACCGCCTTGCCCTCGCGGTCGCACAGCGGAACCCGCCAGTTCGGGTACTCATCCGACGTGCCAGGGATGTTCTGCGTCCTGCGGTCGCCGACGGCGTCGGCCAGCGAGACACCGACCAGTACGGCCGGCGTCAGCGCCAGATAGCCGTACATCGCCACGGTGAACTCCTCGACGCCTCGATGCCGGCCCGGCGGCAGCAGCTGCTCCGCCACGAGCAGGTCCTGCCAGGCGGACAGCCTGAGCTCGGACGCCCGGCGCTCCGCCTCGGGATCTTGCAGCAGGCCGAGCCGCGCGCGCACCGTCACGTGGTCGCCGGTAACGAACCCGGCGACCGGGGGAACGTCGTGGGTGCCGACCGTGGCCATGCAGCCGCGGCGCCAATGCCGCAGCCGCAGCGGGGAGCCGTCAAGCTCCCTGGCGAACCAGGCCAGCTCCGTGCCGAGTACGTGCTGGCCGGCCAGAAAGCGCCTGATCCACGGGTCGATCGTGCCGAGGTCCTCCCCGATCGCCAGCGCCCCGGCACTGGCCGCCTCCGAGGTAAGCGCGCCGACCATCAGCCGGTGGTCGTAGCGCACATAAGCGCCGCGGTCGGGCGACATTCCTGCGGGCACCCACCAGAGCCGCATCAGGCCCATCACGTGATCGACCCGCAGGCCGCCTGTGTGCCTGTACGCCGCGCCGAGCAGATCAGCGAGCGGCCTGGCGCCCGCCGCGGCAAGCCGCTGCGGATGCCAGGGCGGCTGCGCCCAGTCCTGACCGCGCTGGTTGAACCCATCGGGCGGCGCGCCGACGCTCACGCCGCTGACCAGCAGGTCCTGATGGGCCCAGGCGTCCGCGCCACCTGGATGGACGCCGACCGCGAGATCGCCGATCACGCCGATGCTCATGCCTGCCCCGCGGGCGGCCCGCTGCGCCTCGGCCCGCTGCTCGTCCACCAGCCACTGCACCCAGGCGTGGAACGCCGCCCGCTCGGCGAGCGGTCCCGATGCCGTCACTTCCAGCGCGCGGCGCGGATTGGCCAGTTCCTCCGGCCACCTGCGCCAGTCGGGCCCGTACCGCTCGGCTAGCGCGCACCAGCTTGCCCACGCGGCTAGCTCGGCACCCTCGCGGTCGGCGAACCTGCGATAGCTCCCCTCGCGCTCCGGGCTCCGGCCGGCCTGCCTGATCAGCTCGAGCGCCTGCGACTTCGCGGCCCAGACCTGGTTCCTGTCGATCAGGTCAGGAGTGTTGCTGGCGGCCAGCAGCGGCTCGGCGAGCTGGTCGACATGCTGGCGCTGAGCCGGGTTCAGCCGCTGGTACTCGCTGATGTCCTCGATGCGCAGGTAGAGCGGGCTCGTGTACCTGCGGCTCATCGGCAGGTAGGGGGAGTTGCTGACCGGGGCGACCGGCTCGGCGGCATGAAGCGGATTAGTCAGGATGAAGCTCGCGCCGAGGTGCGTGGCGGACCAGCGGGCCAGATCGGCCAGGTCGTGCAGGTCCCCGTGACCCCAGGACCGCCGCGACCTGACCGAGTAGAGCTGGACCGTGAACCCCCAGCAGCGCTTGCGCGGCAGCCTCGCCGTGACCGCGGCCGCCGACTCCCCCGCCTCCCGCGGGCCGCGGCTCGGCGGCCCGCCGAGAGCGTCGATGATCGCCCGCAGGGTTTCGTCCGGCACCGTGACCCGCTCCCTGCGCCAGTTCACGTAACTCGCCGAGACCCCGAGCGCCTCGCCCTGGCTGATCAGCTCGCCGTCGGTCATGCACACCATGATGTCCGCACGGCGGGGAACGCATGCGCGGTGTCTATGAGCTTGGGACGATCGGCACATGGCCGCAGCGTTCTTGCCCGGCGTCGAACTGGCGCGCCGCTACTACTCCGAGGTCATCAGGCCGCTGCTCGGTCGGCTGTTTCCTGGCCTGGAGCACTCAGCCGCTCTGATCGGGTGGGGATCCGAAGTGCTCGGGTTCGACTCACTCCGCTCGACGGATCACAACTGGGGGCCTAGGTGCCGGATCTTCCTCACCCCCGCAGATTGTGGCCGGGCAGAGGACATCGCGGTCGCGCTGGCCAGCGCGCTTCCCGACTCCTTCCTGGGCTGGCCGACGAGGTTCGCTGACGTGACCGCCGCGGGCACGCCTGAGCGGCACTGGGTCGAAGTCGCCGAACTCGGCGGCTGGCTGACCGACCGCCTGGGATTCGACCCGCGATACGAAGTCAGCCTGCTCGACTGGCTGGCCACCCCGACCCAAGTCCTGGCCGAAGTCACCGGCGGCGCGGTTTTCTGGGACGGACTCGGCGCCCCGGGCCTCAACGTCGCACGGGCCGCGCTCGCCTGGTACCCGGACGATGTCTGGCGCTACGTGCTCGCCTGCCAATGGGCGAGGATCGGCCAGGAGGAGGCCTTTCCTGGCCGGTGTGCCGAGGCCGGCGATGACCTGGGGTCGGCCGTGGTGACGGCCAGGCTGGTCAGGGACCTGATGCGGCTGACCTTGCTGATGCACCGTAGCTATCCCCCGTACACCAAATGGCTGGGCACGGCGTTCGGACGGCTGCCCGATCCGGCCGGCCTGCGTTCCCAGTTGACGGCCGCGCTGGCCGCCGGTGCCTGGCCGGACCGCGAACGCTGGCTGTGCGCTGCCTACCAGTCCGCTGCCGCGATGCACAATCGCCTCGGGCTCACTGGCCCGGTGGACCCGTCGACCCGGCCGTTCTACGACCGGCCCTATCACGTAATCGGCGCCGAACGTTTCGTGACGCCGCTTCTGACCTCGATCGAGGCGGACGACATTCGGCGGCTGCCCCCGACTGGCGCAGTCGACCAGTTCGTCGACAGCACCGACGCCGCCACCGATATCAGGTTGCTCAGGGCGGCGATCTCGGCCCGGCTCGGCGCCTAAGCCGACCAGGCGCCTGGGTCGCGCGACCACCCGCAGCCCGGCCGACCGGCTCGGCGCGCGGTCGCCCGCAGCCCGGCGGACCGGACGACAGCATCGGAACCCTGATGTCGTCAGGACGGCAGTAGGGTTCCGCCGATGTCGTGGAAAGCGGCGCAGCCCGCCATTTGGCGGACGGGCCACTGCGGCGCGGCCGACCGGCTCGGCGCATCGCCGCCCGCAGCCCGGCCGACCGGACGACAGCATCGGAACCCTGATGTCGTCAGGGCGGCAGTAGGGTTCCGCCGATGTCGTGGGCAGCGCGGCGCAGCGCCGCCATTTGGCGGACGGGCCCACTGCGGCGGACCTTCAGATCGGCGGGCGGCGTCAGCGCGGGGTGGCGGACTGGCGGGAGCGGTAGGCCGCGACATGGACCCGGTTGCCGCAGGTCCGGCTGTCGCAGAAGCGGCGGGACTGATTTCTCGACAGGTCGATGAAGACCGCGTCGCACCGCGGCGACGCGCAGGTGCGGACGCGGCTGGCTGCCCCGGCGACGACCAGCTCGGCCAAGCCCATCGCGCTGTGCGCGGCGATCCGGTCCGCGAGCGGGGCCGCGGCCCTAGTGACGTGGATGTGCGGGGGGCGCCCGTCGTGGCTGACGATCTGCGGAACCGCTCCAGTCTCCGCGAGCAGCGTGTTGAGGCCGCGGATCGCCGCCTCCTCGTCCCCGGCCTGGCAAGCGACGGCGACCGAGTCGAGTCTGGCCCGTAGCTCGCGGAGCCTGGCGAGATCGCCGACGCGCGCGGCGCCGAGGTTCTCAACCCGGTGGCGGACGCCGAACGCGATCACGTCGTCAAGGCCGGCGAGCTGGTCGGCGCGCTGGCCTGGCGGAGCTGGTCGGCGCGCTGGCCGGGGAGCTGGTCGGCGCGCTGGTCGCTCGCGGCGGCGGCGCCGCCAGCCGTCGCCCGGCCCGTGTTGATCAGCTCGACGCACTCGGCCAGGGCTTCGAGCTGGTCGACGCCGAATGCCATGTTCCTCCCCGCCTCCCCGCCTGCCTGCCTGCCGCGTATGCTGAAGCCGTGACAGCACCGTACAAGGCTACGGTCCTTACTGGCAACGACGGCACCGCCAATGGCGGTGCCGTTGCCGTGCCCTCCAGAAGGCCGCTTCTGATGGCCGGCCTGGGCGCGGCGACCATTTCGTCGTCCGCGGTGCTCGTCGCGCTGTCCGGTGCGAGCGCGGTCAGCACCGCGTTCTACCGGACCGCCTTGGCGCTTCCGCTGCTGATCGTGCTGGCCGTGGCCGAGCAGCGCAGACACGGCCCCCGGCCGCTGGCCCAGCGGGTCAGGGCCATGTTCGCCGGCCTGCTGCTCGCCGTGGACCTGATTTTGTGGGCGCATGCCATCACCGACGTCGGCGCCGGAGTCGCGACCGTTCTCGGCAATCTTCAGGTGCTGTTCGTGGCCGGCATCGCGTGGCTGCTCTGGCGCGAGCGGCCGAGCCGTGCGGTGGCGTTCGCGCTTCCGGTGGTCATGCTCGGCGTTGTGCTCGTATCCGGCCTGATCGGGACTCCAGCCGCAGGCCTGCATCCGCTGGCCGGGATCTGGTACGGCATCGGGACGTCCATCGCCTACGCCGGCTACCTGCTGGTGCTGCGCCGGTCCTCGGCCACGTCCGCGCACGTCGCGGCGCCGGTAGCCGAGGCGACCGCTGGTGCGGCCATCGCCGCGCTGGCCTTCGGCCTGGTCTTCGGCGGCCTGCGGCTGGAGCCGATCTGGCCGTCGATCGGCTGGCTGGCCGCGCTCGCGCTGCTCAGCCAGACGGCCGGCTGGCTGCTGATCACGTCGTCGCTGCCGCGACTGCCTGCCGCGGTGTCTTCGTTGATGCTGCTGCTTCAGCCGGCCGCGTCGCTGGTACTTGCCGCCGTGATCCTCGGCCAGCAGCCGACCCCGCTGCAGGTGCTCGGCGCCGTCCTCACCTGCGCCGGGGCTCTGGCGGCCAGCCTGTCGGTGACGAAGGCGCCAGCCGAGCCCGAGCCCGAGGCCGCGCCCGAGCCCGCGCCCGCTTAGTCCCTCGCCGGGCGGGGCGTGAGGGCGCGGCCCAGCCACAGCCCGGCTAGGGCCTGCACGACGCTGACCGCCAGCGTGATCGCGATGACCGTCCCGGCCGCCGCGGGCAGCCCGGCGACCGCGGCGATCGTCTGCGCCGTCGGGCCGACCGGCAGGCCGCGCAGCGCCGACGCCCAGATGGCCAGCCCCCAGCCGGCCGTGGCGACGATGGCCACCGCGGGAATGGTCACGCGCAGCCGCCAGCCTCCCCAGCGCATCACGACTCCTGTCAGGAAGCCGATGACGAAGGGCATGAACCACACCCCGAGCGCCGCCGACCCAGCGACCAGCGCGGTCGCGGCCAGTGCGGCCACGAGCCAGCCGACCGCCGGGCCGCGATGTTGTGACCGCAGGAACATCGGCCGGAATGGCCGCGGCGGGCCGGGCCGGCTTGCGGCTGGCGGACCCACACCGAGCCGGTACGACCCGCGCTTTCCGAGCCGGTCCGCCTCCGAGCGGTTCACGAAGCGGCTTACCGGCCGGTTCACGGCAGCAAC
This sequence comes from uncultured Actinomycetota bacterium, assembly GCA_963720595.1. Taxonomy (GTDB): domain Bacteria; phylum Actinomycetota; class Actinomycetes; order Streptosporangiales; family Streptosporangiaceae; genus Chersky-822. The sequence continues at coordinate 1,521,144 of CAVRFY010000005.1, forward strand.
TCCCATCGGATCCGGCCGGACACTGCCCCGCCGGCAGGCGGCATGAGCAGATAGCCGCCGCTGTTCCAGCGGTCGGCCAGGCTCCAGAACCACGGCGAGGCGGGATTCTCGCTCTGACCGCCCGGGTAGACCCCCTCGGCCATGATCCCGCCGCGCGCGGCATTCGCGGCCCGGGAACCGCCGAGGCGGACGACCATCCGCCAGCCCAATGGCCCGGGCACCCCCGCCGCCAGCGCTGATATGCCGCCCGCCGCGCCGGGCCTCGACCGCTCCGCGGCGGTCCAGTTCGCGCTCCAGGCTCGCCTGGCGAGAGCGGGGATCTGGGCGGCAGATGCCGCGACCGGCGCAGCGGCCGGACTGCCCGGCAACCGCTCCAGAGCCCAGCTCGCCGGGGCCCCGCCCTGCAGCGCCCGCAGGCGCGCCACTGCCGCGCGGAAGGCTGCCCGCATGACCGACGCCGAGGTTCCGGCCGGGCCGCCCGGCGGGGTGAACGCGGGATTCGCCGGCTCGGCGAGCGTCCAGTGCTCCAGGGCCCCCGCCAATCCGACCTGGCCGGCCCACGCGGCGACGATGGCCGGATCCCGCCCCATTCGGGCCGTAGCGGAACGCAGCCACGGCCCGAAGGTCGCGGAAACGTAGCCGGGCCAGAAGGTCGCCCAGATCGCTGCGGCGGCGGACTTGGCGTCCATGGAGTGATTCCAGCCGCGCAGTTCCGCTACGGCCTGCCGCTCGGCCGGCGCCAGGCGGGTTCCGCGCAGCGCCGCCAGCAGCCGGGGCAGCAGCCGCACCGCCACCGGATCGACCAGGCTCGTCTGCAACGCCGCGAGCTCGGCCGGCCGCAGGCGAGACCGCCTGGCCAGCAACCCGTACATTCGGGCCGCGCCGTAGCCCGGGTCGCGGCCGCTCGCCGCCGTGCCGATGTAGTACGGGTACGCGCCGGTGACCGGTCGCTGCCCGGCCGCGACGATCACGTGGCTAGGCGGGTCGTAGCTATGCGGCAGGGCAGCGTAAGGGATGACGCCGGCGACGTCGTCGGCGCCGGTCCCCGGCAGCGGCAGCCACGGCGCGCCGTGCCGCACGACCGGGTAGTCGCCGGCCGCGATGGCTCCGATGTGGCCGGCGCGGTCAGCGTAGGCGAAGGTCAGCGCCGGCGCGTGCCAGCCGGCTAGCGCCGCCCGGAACTGCGTGAAGCTACCGGCCGCTGCGAGCCTGGCGAGAATGGCCACGTCGGGTGATCCGGCGCTGCCCGTCCAGTCGACCGACAGGGCCTGACCAGCCCGGGTCAGCACGGGGCCGTGCGCCGTGAGATCGACGGTCAGCTGCCGCGGCCGGCTGCCGCGAACCGGGATCGTGTAGCGCACGCTGCGCATGGACCGCCAGCGGCCGCGCCAGAAGTACTGGCCGGGGTGGCCAGGTCTCGTCTTCTCCACGTAGAACAGCGCCGACTGGTCCTGCGCGGGTCCGATCGACCAGGCGATGCGCCGATTGTGGCCGACGACGATGCCGGGCAGGCCGGGCAGACTGACGCCGCTGACGTCGTAGCCGGGCGCCGAGATCGCGACCTGGTACCAGGCCGAAGGGAGTGGCCCGGGCGCCGGGGTGACGCCGGCCAGCATCGAGCCGCCGCCTGCCACCTTGGGCCCGTTCACCGCCCAGGCGCTGCCGGCCCCGCCAGCACCTTGCCCCCAATCCGCCCACTGGCTGCCACCCGCCCGCCCGTCCCGCCTGTCCCGCCCGCCCCGGCCGACGGCAGCGCGGCGCTGACGGCCAGCGCGGCCGCCGCCGCTCGCGCGACCGAGGCCGACACCTCGGCGGCCGCTCCAGCCGAGGCCGGGACCTGCGCGGCTGTCGTACTCGCCCCGCCGATCGGGGTGATGCCGAGGGGCCGATAGGGGCCCGGGTCGTACGGCTGCTGAGCGGCAGCGGCGGCCACGGGTAGCCAGCGCATCGCCCGGCTGATCCCCAGCGCCCTGGTCAGCAGCGCATAGTCGAGCGGGGTCGTCGTGTAGTCAAGCTCCTGGGTCAGTCCGCCCTGCACCGCCAGGCTGTCGACCGGTGTCCAGCGGGCGGGATAGACCCCGGCGAGCGAGAACACCGCTGGCCACTGGCCGCTCGAGCGCAGCTGCGCCAGGCGGTCGTTGACGCCGCGGGCGTACGCGGTGAGCATCCTCGCGGCCACGCCATTCTTCGGCATGGCCGCCCATTCCCGGCGGGCGGTCCTGACCAGGCCAAGCCGCAACTCGAAGGTGTCCGAGCCGATCCCGGCGGGGCCGATGAGCTGGGAGAGCCTGCCCTCTGCCAGCCTGCGCTGCACATCCATCTGGGCCAGCCGGAAGCTGGCGTGCAGGTAGCCGAGCGCAACCATGGCATCGGGCAGCCGGGTCGCGCCGATCGTCGCGACGCCATCGGCATCGAAGGAGACGGCGGCTGGCCCCGCGAGTCCGGGCAACGCCAGTGCCCCGGACTTGGGGAGCAGCCCGCCGGCGGCGGACGCCCACGCGCCGTGCCCCGGATCGAGCGCTGGCCCGAGCGCCGGCCACCCGCCGTATCCGGCCGCGCAGGCGAGCAGCACTGCCGCCGCGGCGCATGCCGCGGCGGTCCCGTTGCCGACCTGCCGTACAAGCCGCCACCGCCGACGCCCCGGCACCACGCGATAGCCTCCGGATCCCCGCTTCCGCCCGTCAGCACGGGCGGCCCCGCTCACCCTGCGTCCGCATATAGCTACGCACGGCAAGCACAGCTAATCACCGATGGTAGGACCTGCCGCTTGCCAGGCCGGCGCAGGGGATAGCTGTGCCGGTTTGGGAGCGGGCCGGCCGCTCTACCAGATCGCCGGATGCCGGTCGCGCCAGGGCCTGGCCGCCTCGATCTGCGCCGACAGCGAGATCAGGGTCGCCTCATCGCCCAGCGGCCGGCCAGCATGACGCCGATCGGCAGCCCGTCGGCGTTCCAGTACAACGGCAGGTTCACCGCCGGCTGGCCGGAGATGTTGTACAGCGCCGTGTACGGGGTGAATCGCTTCTGCCGCTCGAAGTTCTCGGCCGGATCGACTTCGTCGAAGTAGCCGACCGGGACCGGCGGCGAGGCGAGGGTCGGGCTGAGGAAGGCGTCGTAGGCGTTCAGCGTGGCCAGGGCGGGCCGCGTGACGCCCTGCAGGTAGGCCTCGGCGAAGATGAGCTCGCTGGCCGTGACCTTGAGTCCCTTGCCACGCAGGTACCTGGTGAGCGGCAGCAGCTCCTGCTCCTGCGCCGGGTCGATCGGCGCCAGCGTGGCCAGCGAGTACCAGAGCAGCTCGAACATCGGCACCGCGTCCGGCCCGAACGGCAATTCGACATCGGTGACCTCGTGGCCGAGATCGGCCAGCAGCTTGCTCGCGTCCTCGTACGCGGCCACGCAGTCCTCATGCACGGCCGCGCCGGGGACGACGTTGGCCAGCGAGCGTCCGATCCGCAGCTTGCCTGGCTCGCGGCTGGCGTGACCGAGGAACGTCTCGCCCGCGGGCAGCGGCGGCATGATATACATGTCGCCGGGATAGCTGCAGGTCATGGCGTCGAGCAGGAGCGCAGCGTCGGCGACCGTCCGCGCCAGCGGCCCGTCGGTCGACAGCCCGGACAGGTCGGGCATCAACGGCCCGCCCGAGATCCGGCCGCGACTCGGCTTGATCCCGAACAGGCCGCACACGCTCGCCGGGATCCTGATCGAGCCGCCGCCGTCGCTGCCCTGCGCGGCTGGCGCGAGCCCGGCAGCGACCGCCGCGCCCGCCCCGCCGCTCGAACCACCGGCCGACCGGGACAGATCCCATGGCGTCCTGGCGGGTGGCCCGATCTTGGTTTCCGTGTAGCAGGGCAGCCCGAACTCGGGGGTGGCGGTCTTGCCGGTGATGACGATGCCGGCCTTCCGCAACTCGGCGACCACGTAGTCGTCCTCGGTGGCGACGTTGTCGGCGAAGATCGTCGACCCGAGCGTCATCCGCACCCCGGAGACCATGTTCAGGTCCTTGATCGGGATCGGCACTCCGGTCAGGGCGGGCAGCGTCGCCTGATCGCCCGTCCGGCGGCTCTCGGCGGCAAGCTTCTCGGCCACCGTCGCCTGCTCCCTGGCCAGGTCCGCGGTCACGGTATAGAAGGCGCCGGTCTCGGAGTTCAGGCGGCCGATCCGGTCGAGGTAGTGATCGGTAACTTCGACGGGCGAAAGCTGCCCTTCCCTGATGGCGGCAGCAAGCTCAAGGGCTGTCATGTCATGAATCTGCGTCACGTTACCGAACAGTAGACGGCACGGCCCGGGTCGTCTAGGCCCGACCTGACCGAGGCTGAAGGCCGACGCGCGCGTGTTCAGCCGGTAGGGAATCAGCTACGCTCGGGCTGTGGACGCGGACGTGGATGACCCGCCCGGCCAGTCGACCGATCAGGCCACCAAGCGCGGCAGCCTGCGCGCGCTATTCCGCAAGGCCGACCAGGAGGACAGCGGAGCGGAATACGCGGTGCCGGACGCGCAGTCCGTGAGCAGCGCCAAGCCGGCCGCTTCCGGCACCAAGCTGGCCAGGCGGCAGCAGTACGTCCGCTCGCTGGCCAGCCGTCCCCTCGTCAACCCGCGGCTGCGCGCCGATCCCAGGCTGCGGGTCTGGGTGATCAGAAGCATCGTCACCTTCGCCGTCTACCTCGGCTTCACCATCGGGCTTGGCTGGCGATACGGAGTGACCGCCGCCGTCATCTATGCGGCCGCCGACACCGTCTACCGGTCCAAGACAACTGCCGTGGTCCCCCCGGCGGCGAGGATCACCTCGGCCCAGCGCTTTACCAGGCGCCGCCTCAAGATCCTGCAGTCGGCCGGCTACCTGGCGCTGCACGCCAGGACCATCCCGGGGACCAGGCACGTTGTTGACCATATCGTCGTCGGGCCGGCCGGCGTCTTCACGCTCGACTCGCAGCGACTGGACCGCAGGCTCCCGCTGCGCGTCATCGGCGGGATGCTCTATCACGGCAGGACCAGCATGGAGGACCGGCTCGAACACGCCCAGCACGAGGCCAAGCATGTCGCCTCGCTGATCGCGGCCGAGCTTGGGCAACGGGTCAGAGTGCGCCCCGCGATGGTCATGTACGGCCCGAACATCTCGTGGGTGATCATGAAGGTGAAGGGCGTCGATGTGTTCGAGGGCAGTCGCATCGGCACGTACTTCAGGCGCCAGTCCAAGTCCACGGGTGAGCACCGCTTGAACACTGGCCAGATCGCGATGGTCTTCGCCGCCGCCGCGCGGGCGCTCCCGCCGCTGAACTGAGGCGCGGCCGGACCGCTCCCCCGCTCCCGTTAGTCTGTGACCCTCCATAACGCGGCAGACGGGACAGGTCGTGACGGCGGCACGAGACTGGATGGCGGGCGCCAGGCCACGGACACTGCCGGCCGCCATCGTCCCGGTCGCGGTCGGCTCGGGAGTCGCTGCGGGATACGGCGACTTCATCGCCTCGCGGGCCGCGCTCGCGTTGGTCGTGGCGCTGGCCCTGCAGATCGGGGTCAACTATGCCAACGACTACAGCGACGGCGTCCGCGGCACCGACGAACTGCGCGTCGGACCGGTCAGGCTCGTCGGCTCCGGCCTGGCCACGCCGAGGCAGGTGCTCACCGCGGCGCTCGGCAGTTTCTTCGTCGCGGGGCTGGCCGGCCTGGTGCTCGCCGCCGTGGTCTCCTGGTGGCTGATTCTGCTGGGCGTCGCGGCCATCGGCGCCGCCTGGTTCTACACCGGAGGCAGCCGCCCCTACGGTTACCGCGGGCTCGGCGAGGTCGCGGTGTTCGCGTTCTTCGGCGTCGGCGCAGTGGCGGGCACCGCCTACGTCCAGATGGACAGGCTGACCTGGCTCGCGGTCGCCGCCGCGATCCCCGTCGGCCTGCTGGCCTGCGCCTTGCTCGTGATCAACAACCTGCGCGACATCCCGACCGACCAGGTCGCGGGAAAGCGCACGCTGGCCGTCGTGCTCGGCGATCAGCGCACAAGGGTGGTGTACGCGGGCTGCGTGCTCGCGCCGTTCGCGGTGGCCGCCGCGATGGCGCTGGCCGCACCGCTGACCCTGATCACGCTCGCCGCCGTGCCGCTGGCGGTGATCCCGGTCAGGCAGGTGCTGCGTGCCGTCTCCGGCCGGGCACTGATCGCCGTCCTCGGCGCCACCGGGCGGCTGCAACTGGCATTCGGCCTGCTGCTGACCGTCGGCCTAGCTGTCCGCCCCTGAGGCAGGTCCAGGAATGCCGCGCCGGTAGTCGACGGCGCCGTCGTCGAGCGCGCTCTGGCCAGGTTCGGCGAGCGGCGCTCCGTTTGCGCTGTCGGGCCAGGCCGGCGCCTGCCACCGGCGCGGCCTGCGCCGGTGCAACCGCGGCCTCCGGCTGGTCCTGCCCGCCGAACGCCGAGCTCAGCAGCCGCAGCGCGCCGGTCAGCTCGCTCGGGATCATCCAGACGGTGTTGCCCGTGCCCTGGGCCAGCTGCGGCAGGGTCTGCAGGTACTGGTAGGCGAGCAGCTTCGGATCGGGATTGCCCTGGTGAATGGACTCGAAGACCGTCGAGATCGCCTGTGCCTGACCCTCGGCCCGGAGGATCGCCGACTGCTTCTCGCCCTCGGCGCGCAGGACCGCGCCCTGCTTGTCTCCTTCGGCGGTCAGGATCTGGGACTGCTGGACGCCCTCGGCGGTCAGGATCGCGGCCCGCTTCTCCCGCTCGGCCTTGAGCTGCTTCTCCATCGAGTCCTTGATCGACTGAGGCGGGTCGATCGAGCGGATCTCCACCCGGGTCACCCTGATGCCCCACTTGCCCGACGCGTCGTCGAGTACTCCTCGCAGCGCGGTGTTGATCCTGTCGCGGGAGGTAAGCGTCTGCTCCAGGTCCATGCTGCCGATGACGCTGCGCAGCATCGTGGCGGCTAGCTGCTCGATCGCGCCGATGTAGTTGTTGATCTCGTAGTCGGCCGCCCGCGGGTCGGTCACCTGGAAGAAGAGCACCGTGTCGATTGCCACGACCACGTTGTCCTCGGTGATCACCCGCTGGCCGGTGAAGGACACCACCTGCTCGCGCAGGTCGATGATGTGCTTGACCCGGTCGATCATCGGGAGGACCAGATGCATGCCAGGCTCGAGCGTCTTGTGGAACTGGCCAAGCCGCTCGACGTTGCGCGCCCGCGATGGCGGCACCAGGTAGATAGCCTTCCACAGAAATACGGCCACGAGCACGAATATGGCAGCCAGGATGATCTCAATCGCCAGCGACGACATCTCTACTCCCTCGGGTGGACAAGGGCGGTCGCGCCCTTGATCTGCAGGACGTCGACTGTCGAGCCAGTCGGCATGACTGAGGCGGAGGTGTCGTCGTAAGGCCGGGCGGACCACTCCTCGCCGCCGATCCTGATCCGGCCGCCGTGCGGCCCGACATCCTCCAGCACATAGCCGGTGCGGCCGACCAGGGCGGCTGTCCCGGTGCGCAGCGTCGACCGGCGCTGCAGCCGCCGCAGTGCGACGGGTCTGATCACCACGATCCCGGCCAGCGAGACCGCGATGAACGCGGAAACCTGGAGCGGGGGATCTCCGCCGACGGCCCCGGTCACCGCGGCCGCGAGCGCCCCGACCGCCATCAGCCCGGCCGCGAGCGTCGTCGTCATCATCTCAGCCACGCCGAGGACGACGGCCACGATCAGCCAGACCACGATTAAGGCCACGCGCCACTCCGCTGAAAGTCCTATCCAATCCTGCAATGCACACCATAATCCTCTCTGCCCCGCATCGGCACCTTCGCGAGCGCGGGCCGCGCGCTTGGCTTCACAACCAGCAGGCATAACGGGCACGATGGGGTTCATCACCTGGCGAAGGGACCGGTCATGTCCGCGCAAGCAACGCTCTCCTACAGCCATGGCGTCTCAGGCATCCCGTTGCTCGGCGAGACCATCGGGGCCAACCTGCGGCGGGTCGCCGCCGCGCACGCTGACGCAGAGGTGCTTGTGGACGTCCCGACTGGCCGCCGGTGGACCTACGCCGCATTCGACGCTGAGACGGACATCCTGGCCCGCGGCCTGATCGCGGCCGGGCTGCAGGCTGGCGACCGGGTTGGCATCTGGGCACCCAACTGCGCCGAGTGGATGCAACTGCAGTACGCGACCGCGAAAGCCGGGATCATCCTGGTCAATATCAATCCTGCCTATCGCAGCCACGAACTCGCCTTCGTGCTGCGGCAGGCCGACGTCCGGGTGCTGGTCAGCGCGGAGCGCTTCAAGACCAGCGACTACGTGGGCATGATCGATGAGGTGCGGCCCGGCCTGCCGGATCTGCAAGATGTGATCTATCTCGGCACGCGGCCGTGGGATGCCCTCTTCGAATCCGGGCGGGCGGCCGGCGCGGAGTCACTGACCGAACGCGCGGCGAGCCTGTCGTTCGACGACCCGATCAACATCCAGTACACGAGCGGGACGACCGGCTTCCCGAAGGGCGCGACCCTGTCCCACCACAACATCCTGAACAACGCATTCTTCATCGGCGAGGGCTGCCGCTACTCGCGGCAGGATCGGGTCTGCATACCGGTGCCCTTCTATCACTGCTTCGGCATGGTTCTCGGCAACCTGGCGTGCACCACGCACGGCGCCTGCATCGTCATCCCCGCCCCGGGTTTCGACCCGGCGCAGACCCTGGAGGCGGTGCAGACGGAGCGGTGCACCTCGCTGTACGGCGTGCCGACCATGTTCATCGCCGAGTTGGCGCTGCCCGACTTCGGAGGCTATGACCTATCCACGCTGCGCACCGGCATTATGGCGGGGTCGCCGTGCCCGGTCGAAGTCATGAAGCGCGTGGTCAGCGAGATGCACATGACCGAGGTGACGATCTGTTACGGGATGACCGAGACGTCACCGGTCTCCACTCAGACCACCGCCGACGACGATATGGAGCGCCGGGTCTCGACGGTTGGCCGCGTCCACCCGCACGTGGAGGTCAAGATCGTCGACCCGGAGACCGGCCGGGTACTGCCCAGGGACGTCCCTGGCGAGCTGTGCACCCGCGGCTACTCGGTGATGCTGGGCTACTGGGACGAGCCGGAGAAGACCGCCGACGCGATCGATGCGGCCCGCTGGATGCACACCGGCGATCTCGCGGTCATGGACGAGGCCGGCTACCTCAACATCGTCGGCCGGATCAAGGACATGGTGATCCGCGGCGGCGAGAACATCTACCCGCGTGAGGTGGAGGAGTTCCTCTACGGGCACCCGGCGATCGAGGATGTCCAGGTCGTGGGGGTCCCCGACCTGAAATACGGCGAGGAACTGTGCGCGTGGGTCAGGCTGCGGCCCGGCCAGGAGCTGACCGCGGACCAGGTCAGGGAGTACTGCCAGGGCAAGATCGCGCACTACAAGATCCCGCGCTACGTCCGGTTCACGCCCGATTTCCCGATGACCGTCACCGGCAAGGTGCAGAAATTCAAGATGCGCGAGACCTCGATCACCGAGTTCGGCCTGGAAGAAGCCAGCCACACCAGGACCGCCTAGCAACGGACTACCCGCGCGGCCGGCTGCGCGTGCCCCCCGTGACCGGCGACTTCCCGCTGCTCCGTTTCCGCCCTGCCCGAGAGTGGCAAATTGACTGGCAGGTTTGACTACGTCTTGTCACGCAGGAACGTGCCAGGGGGATGACTGTGCGCAATGCGATGACGAGGCTAGCGCGCCTTGTCGTCCTGCTGCCGGTCATCGGGCTGGCCGCTTCCTGCGCGAGCGGTCCCGCGCCGGGCCAGGCAGCACGATCTGGGCAGCAGCGCCACGACACGCCCGTCCCGCACCGCACCGCAAGAGGTGCCGCCCGGCCGCGGGCCGTGCTGCAGATCAAACTGGCACCCTTCAGGCTGCGACGGGCCGTCTCTGGCGAGGCCGTGAGCGCGGAGGCCAGCCATCTGCTGGTCGCCGGCGGCCTGCTGGCCGACCAGTCGAGCAGCGGATCGGTCGTCAGGATCGACCTGCGCACTGGCCGTTCGGCGGCCGCCGGTCACCTCGCCATCCCCGTGCACGACGCGGCTTCCGCCGTGCTCGGCGGCAGGCTGCTCGTCTTCGGCGGCGGCACCCAGGTTAGTGGCGCCAACGTGCAGCGACCCGGGCCGGCCGGCGGCACCGTGTACGGCGCGTTGCCGGCGCCGAGGTCCGACCTGCTCGCCGTCATGCGCGGCCGGACGATCTATTTGGTCGGCGGGCACGGCGTCAGCGCCTACGACAGGTCAGTGCTGGCCACGACGGACGGCCGGCATTTCCGGGTCGTCGCCCGGTTGAGGCTGCCCGTGCGCTACCCGGCAGCCGTGCTGTCCGGCACTGACCTGTGGATCTTCGGCGGTCTGACCCCAGGCGGCCCGGTCAGCGCCGTTCAGCGAGTCGACCTGCGGACTGGCCGGGCCCGGCTGGAGGGCCGGCTGCCACGCCCGCTCGCGGCAGCAGCGGCATTCAGCCTCGGCGGCGCCATCTACGTGGCCGGCGGCCTGACTTCCGGCTCGTCAGGTCGCGCCGGGGGCAGCGCGCCGCTGATCACGAGTTCCGCCGTGCTGCGTTTCGATCCGGCCGGTCCGTCGTTCGCCACGGCCGGCCGGCTGCCCGTGCCGGACGCCCACTCGGCGGTGGCCGTGGCCGGCGGAGTCGCCTACCTGGTCGGCGGCGTGGACGGCTCGAGGACGCTCGGCGCTGTCACGAATTTCCGGCTGATTCGCCGGGCAGGCAGCAGGACCGCTGCCAGGCGAGGGTAAGGCCCGCGAGGTGATGCCGGCGGGGTGATGCCGGCGGGTGATGCCGCGTCTTTCCCGAATCGGGAATCACCTTTCGTAGTCACATGGGTACGCTTTGTATTTACAAATCGCTGGGAGGTCTCCGTTCCCGACAACTCAGCCCGGGCGCGTGGCGGGCAACGACGTGGCAGGCCACCTGGCGCCGCCGGGTGGTTGCCCGCCGCGTGGTTGCCCGCCGGGTGGCTGCCCGCCAGGCGACTGGCCGCTAGGCGACTGGCCGCATGGTGGCTGCCCGTCCTCGTCCTGGCGGTGGCGTGCAGTGGCGGCCCGCCCGGCCCCGCGGCGCTCGACCAAGCTGCGCACCGCCTGGCGCGGTCGCAATTGACGGTGCTCCAGGCAACCTGGACCCCTTATCAGCTTCCTGCCGCTGTTTCCGGCGCGGTCGCCGTCGCCTACCGCGGACACCTGCTGATCGCGGGCGGGTCCGCGGGCCGGAGCGCCCGATCCGGCGCCGTGACGCTGCTGAACCCCGTCACCGGGCAGGAGCGCCAGGCCGGCTCGCGGCGCCCGTCACCGGCGCGAGCGCCGCGCTCCTGCGTGGCCGCCTCCTCGTGTTCGGGGGCCGGCCGAGCAGCGGTACCTCCGGTGTCCAGGCGATGGCACCAGGTGGCCCGCAGGCGCGAGCGCGCCGCCTGGCCAGCCTGCCGCGGGCCGGATCCGGCCTGACCGCGGTGACCACCGGGAGCACGACCTACGTGGTCGGCGGGGCAGCAGGCGCCGGCCGGCTGGCGGAGGTGCTCAGCACAACGGACGGCCTGCATTTCGCCGCTGCCGGGTCGCTGCCCGTACCGGTGCACGACGCAGCGGCGGTCGTGTCCGCCGGCCAGTTGTGGGTGTTCGGCGGCGCTACGCCCGCCGGCCTGACGAACGTGATTCAACGCGTCGACCTCGCCGCCGGGCGGGCCAAGATCGTTGGCAGGCTGCCCCGGCCACTCGCGGCCGCGAGTGCGTTCGTGCTTGGCGGGCAGATCTTCGTCGCTGGCGGCCTGACCACCAGTCCGGCAGCCCGCCGCTATGGGTCGCATCAGGCTCCACAGGCCAGCGCCAGCGGATCGGCGTTCGGCACCAGTGGCACCGTGCTCAGCGTGAATGAGGAAACCGCAGCGGTCCGGGTCGCCGGCCTGCTGCCGACGCCGATCGCGCACGCCGCGAGCGCCGTCGTCAACGGCACCGGATACCTGGTCGGCGGTACCGAAGCGGCGCGGGCCATGCCGTCGGTCGTCGCGCTCCGGCTGGTCCGGGCCCGCGCTGCACTGCCAGGTTCGGTCACCGGCGGCCGCCAAGGCCGGGCCGAGGTCGGCGGCGGAACCAGGTCCGCGCCATGGCTGGCCCCGGCGCACGGGCCAGGCCACCTCGCGCGGGGCTCGCGTCCCTCGGCGCTGCCGGCCGACGTCCTGATCGCCGATCACCTGAACAACCGACTGGTGGTCATCGACCCGCACGGCCGGGTCAGGTGGGTATTTCCCAGGGCAGGCGACCTGGCGCCCGGCCAGACGTTCAAGGTGCCCGACGACGCCTTCTTCTCCCCGGACGGCCGGTACATCGTCGCGACCCAGGAGGACGACCAGGTCATCTCGGTCATCGACGTGGCGACGCGGAAGATCATCTACCGTTACGGCAGGCCGGGCATCCCGGGGCTTCGTCCTGGCTTGCTGGACAACCCCGACGACGCGATGCTGTTGCCGAACGGCGACATCATCGCCGCCGACATCAAGAACTGCCGGATCATCCTGATCGCACCGCCCGCGCACCGGCCGCTGCGGATCATCGGCCACACCTCCAACGCCTGCGGCCATGACCCGCCCCGCCTATTCGGCAGCCCCAACGGCGCGTTCCCGATGAGCAACGGCGGCTACGTCGTAACGGAGATCAACGGGGACTGGGCCAGCGCGATGAGCCTGGACGGGCGGGTTCACTGGTCGGTAAATCCGCCCGGCGTCTACTACCCCTCAGATACCAACGAGGTCAGCCCTGGCCGTTACCTGACGTCCGACTATTCCAACCCTGGGCAGGTCGTGGAGTTCAATTCAGCGGGAAAACTGCTCTGGCGCTTCGGCGACCTCAACCAGCCATCGCTGGCGCTCCCCATGCCCAACGGATACGTGCTGGTCAATGACGACTTCAACCACCGGGTGATCGTTATCAATCCCGCAAACAATCGCATCGTGTGGCAGTACGGCCATACCGGCATCGCCGGCCGGTCGCCTGGGTACCTGAATGATCCTGACGGGGTCGACCTCGTTCCGCCCGACTCCCTCCTGATCAGGCACGCGCCGACCATCGGGCAGCCGTAGCGCGCGCACACGCCACCTGCCACCTGCTCAATCCCGCCGGTATAGTCCATTCTGACTTGCGGTACGGGAGGGAACGCATGCTCGGACATAAGTGGGAATCGGCTCGCGGGACAATCGTCGAGGCCTACAGGGGCCCGGCCAGCGGAGACAGCATCGCCGCCACGATACGCCCCCAAAACTATTACGTGATCGAGGTCCGCAAGCCGACCGGTGAGGTCATCCGCCGCGAGGTGACCGACAAGAACGTCCTCGTGCACGCGGTCGGCATCACCATCGGCGTCGAGGTGCATACGAAGACCGGCGAGGTCAGGCTCGATCCCAGCGCCAAAGCCGACTTGGTCCGCGAGATGCTGTACCGGGCCGAAAACGGCCAGGTCGGCCCGGGTGGCCAGGAGCTGCCCGTGCACCTGGCGCCGGGTGAGATCAGCAACCTGGCCCAGGCGAAGAGATCCGGTGACCCGGCCGCGAACCAAGCCGCGATCGACCGGCTGCGCGAGCTTAGGGAGCACGCGCGCGACCGCGCCGCCCAGCAGCAGGCCGGTGGCGGGCCGACCTCTCCCGCGGCCGGCTTCTCCGAGGAGCCCGTCGGCTTCTCCGAGGAGCCCGGAGGCTTCTCATCGTTCTCCGAGCCAGCCGGCTTCGCGCCGGTTAGTCAGCCCTCGCCCGTGAGCCCGTACTCGCCGAGCATGTCCTCGTTCGGCGCGTTCGACACGAGCGGCGGCCAGGGCACCAAGGACGAGCGGATCGCCAGGCTCCAGCATCTGCTCGACAAGGGCATCCTCACCGAATCAGAGTTCGGGGCGCAGCGACAGCAGATCCTGGGCTCGCCCTAGCCCGCGGGACGAGCGGGCGCCGACCGGACCTCGAGCTGCCCGAGCAGGTCAGCCGTGGCCCGCGACACGGCGTCGACCGCGGCGTTGAACGCGTCGGCGTTGTGCGCCGCCGGGGCACGGAATCCGCTGATCTTTCGCACGTACTGCAGGGCTGCCGCCCGCATGTCCTGGTCGGTCACATGCTCGGTGTAGGGCTCTCGCAGGGTCTTGATGCTTCGGCACATGAGACCAAACTAGCCGCAGCAGGGCCTCGCTGCCGACTCGCGCCCGATGCCGGCCTGCCGGTGGCCACGGCCGGCCGGCCAGAGTACGCGACGGAACTGGCACCATGGAGGGACCATGACCCTTGCCGACCTGGTGCCGGAGTCCCCCGATCCCGACGCGCTCTACGCCGCCTTCAGCCAATGGGCGCAGGCGGCGGGATTCGGGCTGTACCCGCATCAGGACGAGGCCCTGATCGAGATCGTCTCTGGCGCGAACGTCATCTTGTCCGCGCCGACCGGCTCGGGCAAGAGCCTGGTCGCCACGGCCGCCCACTTCACCGCCCTGGCGGCCGGGGACCGAAGCTTCTACACCGCTCCGATCAAGGCTCTGGTCTCGGAGAAGTTCTTCGCCCTCTGCGACATCTTCGGCCCGGTCAACGTCGGCATGATGACCGGCGACGGCAGCGTGAACTCCGACGCGCCGATCGTCTGCTGCACCGCGGAGGTGCTCGCCAACATCGCGCTGCGGGACGGCGCGCGGGCCGATGCCGACCTGGTGATCATGGACGAGTTCCACTATTACGCCGACCCCGATCGCGGCTGGGCGTGGCAGGTCCCACTGATCGAGCTGCCCAGGGCGCAGTTCCTGCTGATGTCGGCCACGCTCGGCGACGTCGCCAGGTTCGAGGAGGACCTGACCCGCAGGACCGGCCGGCCAACGGCCGTCGTCAAGTCCGCCGAGCGCCCCGTGCCGCTGACCTTCCGGTTCGTGCTCGAGCCGTTGCACGAGACGATCGAGGAACTGCTGAGCACCAAGCAGGCCCCGATCTACGTCGTCCACTTCACCCAGGCCGCGGCGATCGAGCAGGCGCAGGCGCTGATGAGCGTCAACGTCTGCAGCCGGGCGGAGAAGGATGCGATCGCCGAGCTGATCGGCAGGTTCAGGTTCTCGGCCGGATTCGGCAAGACGCTGTCCCGCCTGGTCAGGCACGGGATCGGCGTCCACCATGCCGGGATGCTCCCGCGCTACCGGCGCCTGGTCGAGACCTTGGCTCAAGCCGGCCTGCTCAAGGTGATCTGCGGCACCGATACCCTCGGCGTGGGCATCAACGTGCCGATCCGCACGGTGTTGTTCACCTCGCTGAGCAAGTACGACGGCAACGTCACCCGGCTGCTTCAGGCCAGGGAGTTCCATCAGATCGCCGGGCGGGCCGGCCGGGCCGGGTTCGACGACGCTGGCATGGTGGTGGTCCAGGCCCCCGAGCACGTCATCGCCAACGAGCGGGCACTGGCCAAGGTCGGCGACGATCCCAAGAAGCGGCGCAAGGTGGTGCGCAAGAAGCCGCCGCCGGGCCTGGTCTCCTGGGGCCAGCCGACCTTCGACCGGCTGGTCGCCGCCGATCCAGAACCGCTCAGGTCCAGCTTCGCCGTCAGCCACGCCATGTTGCTGAACGTGATCAGCCGGCCGGGTGACTGCTTCGCCTCGATGCGGCACCTGCTGACCGACAACCACGAGGACCGCCCCAGCCAGCGCCGGCACATCAGCCGTGCGATCGCCATCTACCGCGCGCTGCTGGCGGGCGGGGTAGTCGAGCGGCTCGCCGAGCCGGACGACCAGGGCCGGATGGCCAGGCTCACGGTCGACCTGCAGGCTGACTTCGCGCTCAACCAGCCGCTCTCGCCGCTCGCCCTCGCGGCCATCGGCCTGCTTGACGTCACGGCGCCCGAGTACCCGCTCGATGCGCTGTCGGTGATCGAGTCGACGCTCGACAATCCCAGGCCCGTCCTGGCCGCCCAGCTGTTCAGGGCGCGCGGTGCGGCTGTCGCCGAGATGAAGGCCGAGGGCGTGGAGTACGAGAAAAGGCTCGAGCTGCTCGACTCGGTCAGCTACGCCCAGCCGCTCGCCGATCTGCTCGAGTCCGCCTACCAGATCTACAAGCAGGGCCACCCGTGGGTGGCCGATTACGAGCTGAGCCCCAAGTCGGTGGCCAGGGACATGTACGAGCGGGCGATGACCTTCAGCGAGTACATCGCCTGGTGCGGCCTGGCCCGCTCCGAGGGGCTGCTGCTGCGCTATCTCGCCGACGCCTACAAGGCGCTGCGGCAGACGGTGCCGGACGAGGCCAAGACCGAGGAACTCATCGACCTGACCGAGTGGCTCGGCGAGCTGGTCAGGCAGGTCGACTCCAGTTTGCTGGACGAATGGGAGCGGCTCGCCAACCCGGAGGCCGCGGAGGCCGAGGTCACGGGCCGGCTGGACGAGCGGCCGCCCGCGGTGACCGGCAACGTGCGGGCATTCCGGGTCCTGGTGCGCAACGCGCTCTTCCGCCGGGTCGAGCTGGCGGCCTTGCGCCGGTGGGACGAACTCGGCGAGCTCGACGCCGAGGCGGGCTGGGACGCCGGCGCCTGGGCGGACGCGCTCGGGCCGTATTTCGCCGAGCACGGCGACATCTCCACCGCCGCCGACGCGCGCGGACCCGCCATGCTGATCATCGACGACAGCGATAAGGACCTGTGGCGCGTGCGGCAGATCTTCGACGACCCGGCGGGTGACCACGACTGGGGGTTCTCCGCCGAGGTCGACCTAGCCGGCTCGGACGAGGCGGGCGAGGCCGTCATCTGGGTCACCGCCATCGGCCCGCTCTAGCCGGTCCGGTCCGCTTTAGAGCATCTGCGGCCCGTTGATGCTGCCCTGGAAACATCAACGGGCCGCAATTGTCGTTCGGTCCGGCCGCCTGCCTACTCCCGCGCGACCCAGCGCAGCATCGATGAAATCTGATACTGCGCTGGCGACAGCGGAGTTCCATCGTTGCGGGTCAGGGGTCCGTGATGAGCCGGATGGTTGTGCCCGGGGATCGAGGTCAGGCGAGGCGGGCGGCGACGTCGTCGGAGTCGACGATCCGCACTCCGAGCGGCAGCAGCGAGATCGGGATCAGCTTGAAGTTCGCCAGCCCGAGCGGTATCCCGATGATCGTGATGCAGAGCGCGATGCCGGTGATCAGGTGCATCAGCGCCAGTTCCCAGCCGAACAGGATGATCCAGATAATGTTGCCGATCACCGACCCGGCCCCCGCGTCTTCCCGCGGCACCGTGGTCCGGCCGAACGGCCACAGCACGTAGTTCGCGATCCGGAAGGACGCGATGCCGAACGGGATCGTGATGATCAGGATGCAGGCGAGAACGCCCAGGAGCGTGTAGGCGATCGCCATCCAGAAGCCGGCCAGCACCAGCCAGATCACGTTAAGGATCACTCGCATGCCATACCCCCTCGCCCGGTCAGGTCAGGCCGAGCAGACCCTCCAGGCCCACGGTCAGGCCCTCGGGCAGGGCCGCCATGCCGCGCACGGCCGTCAGCACCCCGGGCATGAATGATTCCCGGTCCAGGGAGTCGTGCCTGATCGTCAGCGTCTCCCCGTGGCCGCCGAGCAGCACCTCCTGGTGTGCCACCAGGCCGGCCAGCCGCACTGAATGCACATGTACCCCGTCGACGACCGCCCCACGCGCCCCCGCCTGCTGCGTCGTGGTCGCGTCCGGGGCCTCGCCGAGGCCGCCGGCGGCACGCGCCGAGGCGATCATCGCGGCGGTCCTCGCCGCCGTGCCGGAAGGGGCGTCGATCTTGCGGGCGTGGTGCAGTTCGATGATCTCCGCCGATTCGAAGAATCGCGCGGCCTGCTCCGCGAACTTCATCATCAGCACGGCGCCAACCGAGAAATTGGGCACAACGAAGACCTTCTGCTTCGATGCCGCCGCAGGGCCACCGTCGTCTCGGGCGGTGCCAAGCATGGCCGCTACTTCGGCCAGCCTGGCCTCCCCGAAGCCCGATGTCCCGATCACGACGCTGATGCCGTGCCGCACGCACCAGCGCAGGTTGTCCATCACGACGGCGGGGCTGGTGAAGTCGACGACCACATCGCAGTCGGCTAGCGCCTCGAGCGAATCCCCGACATCGACCTCGGCGACAAGGTTCAGATCGCCGGCCGACCTGACCGTCTGGCAGACCAGCGAGCCCATCCTGCCCTTGGCGCCGAGCACTCCGACCTTGATCACCGGGCTCCTCCGTCTGGTCAGGCGGCGACGGCCGCCGTGAACGAGTCGGCGTCGTCATAAGGGCCGACGACGGCCAGCGCCTTGGGCTGCGACAGGATCGCGACGGCCACCTCGAGCACATCGTCGAGAGTCACGGCATCGATCCTGGCGAGGATCTCGTCAACCGGCTCAAGGCGCGGGTAGACAAGCTCGGACTTGCCGATCCTGGTCATCCGCGATGCCGGATCCTCAAGTCCGAGCACCATGGACCCGCGCAGCTGGCCCTTGCCTCGATCAAGCTCTTCCATGCTGAGGCCACCCTCGCAGACCTTCGCGATCTCGTCGGTGCAGATCGCCAGCACCTCGTCGGCCTTGGCCGGCAGGCAGCCCGCGTAGATGCCCCACATCCCGACGTCGGCATGCTGGGAGTTGAAGCTGTAAACCGAGTAGGCCAGTCCTCGCTTCTCCCTGATCTCCTGGAACAGCCGCGATGACATGCCGCCGCCGAGCGCCGCGTTCAGGACGCCGAGGGCGAACCGCCGCTCGTCGGTCCTGGCCAGCCCGACACAGCCCAGTACCAGGTTCGCCTGCTCGATCGGCCGTGAGATCAGCCGCACCCCGGTCCCGGCACCGACCTCGGGCCCGGCCAGCCCGGGCAGCCGCGGCGGGACGGGCTCGGCCCGCTCCTTCAGTCCATGAGCGAAGCAGGCGCTGGTGAGCTCGACGACCTCGTCGTGATCAAGCCGCCCGGCGGCAGCCACGACCAGGTTCTCCGGCGAGTACCTGGCGACATAGTGCTCGGCGATCTGATCGCGGGTGATCGTGTTGATCGAGTCGACGCTGCCGAGAATCGGCCGGCCAAGTGGCGTGTCGCCGAATAGCTGCCAGCCGAAGGCCTCGTGCGCGGTGTCGGCCGGATCATCGTCGGTCATGGCGATCTCTTCGAGAATCACCGCGCGCTCGGCCTCGACCTCGTTGGGCTCGAGCAGCGATCCCGTCACCATGTCGGCGAGGACGTCGATCGCCAGCGGCAGGTCGGCGTCGAGCACCCGGGCGTAATAGCACGTGTACTCCTTGGCGGTGAAGGCGTTCAGTTCACCGCCCACCGCGTCGATCGCCGCCGAGATGTCGAGCGCGGACCGCTTGGCCGTGCCCTTGAACAGCAGATGCTCCAGGTAGTGCGTGGCGCCCGCGTGCGAGAGGTCCTCGTCACGCGAGCCCACGCCTGCCCAGATCCCGAACGACGCCGACCTGACCGAGGGCAGCGACTCGGTGATGATCCGAAGACCGCCGGGCAGCACCGTGCGGCAGACGACGCCCTCGCCGTCGGTCAGCTGCTCGGTGCCTTCGGTCGGCCGCCCGCTGGCACTGGCCCTGGTGGACGACCCCACAAAATCCCTCCGCGGGGTGGTCATGAGTTGCCGGACTCGCGCTCGCGGTGCCTGGTGCGGAGGTGCTCGCCGCCACGACGGTCACCGCCTCGCCCGCGGTCACCCCGCTCGCCTCGGTCCCTGCCCCGGTCGGCACGGTCGCCTCGATCGCCACGGTCGCCGCGATCACGGTCGCCGCCGCCACCGCCGCCGCCGCCGAGATCCTCCCCGGCCGCCTCGCGCTCCACGACCTCGACCGGCACCAGCGAGAGCTTGCCCCGGTCATCGACCTCGCGGATCTCGACCTGGATCTTGTCGCCGACCTTGATCACGTCGTCGACATTCTCGATCCGCATGCCGCCGTGCAGCTTGCGGATCTGGGTGATGTGCAGCAGGCCGTCCTTGCCGGGCAGCAGCGACACGAATGCGCCGAAGGTGGTGGTCTTCACGACGGTCCCGAGGAACCGCTCGCCGACCTCGGGAACGTGCGGGTTCGCAATCGCGTTGATCGCCGCCCTCGCCGCCTCGGCGGACGTGCCGTCGGTGGCGCCGATGTAGATCGTGCCGTCGTCCTCGATCGTGATCTCGGCGCCCGTGTCCTCCTGAATCGAGTTGATCATCTTGCCCTTCGGCCCGATGACCTCGCCGATCTTGTCGACCGGGACCTTGACCGTAATGATCCGCGGCGCGAATTCGCTCATGTCCGCCGGGGTGCTGATCGCCTCGCGCATGACGTCCAGGATCGTCAGCCGCGCCGCCCTGGCCTGCGTGAGAGCGGCGCCGAGCACGGACGCGGGAATGCCGTCGAGCTTGGTGTCGAGCTGCAGGGCGGTGATGACGTCCTTGGTGCCCGCGACCTTGAAGTCCATGTCACCGAACGCGTCCTCGGCACCCAGGATGTCGGTGAGGGTGACGTAGCTGCCGCCCTCGTAGATCAGGCCCATCGCGATGCCGGCCACCATGTCCTTCAGCGGAACACCGGCGTCGAGCAGCGCCATCGTCGATGCGCAGACCGATCCCATCGAGGTCGAGCCGTTCGATCCGACGGCCTCGGAGACCTGCCGGATCGCGTACGGGAATTCCTCGCGGGTCGGCAGCACTGGGACCAGCGCCCGCTCGGCCAGCGCCCCATGCCCGATCTCGCGCCGCTTCGGCGAGCCGACTCGGCCGGTCTCGCCGGTCGAATAGGGCGGCATGTTGTAGTTGTGCATATAACGCTTGGTCCGCTCGGGGTTGAGCGTGTCGATCATCTGCTCCATCCGGAGCATGTTCAGCGTGGTCACCCCGAGCACCTGGGTCTCGCCGCGCTCGAATAGCGCGGAACCGTGCACCCGCGGGATGACGCCGGCCTCGGCGGAGAGCTGCCTGATATCGGCGAGCCCGCGCCCGTCGATCCGCACGCCGTCCCTGACGATCCGCTCCCTGACCAGCTTCTTGGTCAGTGACCTGAATGCGCCGCTGATCTCGCCCTCGCGGCCGTCGAACTTCGCCGCCAGCCGCTCGGTCACGCCGGCCTTGATCCGGTCAGTCTCGCCATCGCGATCCTGCTTGCCGGCGATGGTCAGCGCGGCGGCAAGCTCACCGCTGGCCTCGGCGGCTACGGCCTCGTAGACGTCGGGCTGATACTCGGCGTAGGTCGGGAACGTGGCCGTCTCCTTCGCGGCCGCGGCGGCCACCTGCTGCTGCGCTTCGCAGAGGATCTTAATGAACGGCTTGGCGGCATCAAGGCCCTGAGCGACGATGTCCTCGGTCGGGCTGACGGCGCCGCTCCCGGGGTCGGCGATGAGCCGCAGCGTGCTCGGCGTGGACTCGGCCTCGACCATCATGATGGCGACGTCGCCGTCATCGCGCACGCGGCCGGCCACCACCATGTCGAAGGTGGCCTCCGCCAGCTGCGGGTGAGTCGGGAAGCCAACCCACTGGCCCTTGATCAGCGCCACCCTGGTGCCGCCGATCGGTCCGGCGAACGGCAGCCCGGACAGCTGTGTCGACAACGAGGCCGCGTTGATGGCCACGACGTCGTAGAGGTGCTCCGGATGCAGCGACATGATCGTCTCGACGACCTGCACCTCGTTGCGCAGGCCCTT
The DNA here is from genome assembly GCA_963720595.1 of uncultured Actinomycetota bacterium. Taxonomy (GTDB): domain Bacteria; phylum Actinomycetota; class Actinomycetes; order Streptosporangiales; family Streptosporangiaceae; genus Chersky-822. The sequence continues at coordinate 1,542,728 of CAVRFY010000005.1, forward strand.
GACGAATGACGGCCGGAGCGGGCGGTCGATCAGGCGGCAGGTGAGGATCGCGTCCTCGGACGGCCGGCCCTTCACGACGGAAAAACGAGCCGGGAATCCGGCCCGCCGCATACATTCGCTCCTCGACATCCACGGTGAGCGGGAAGAAATCCAGGTTCTCCCTGGGATGCTTCGACACCGTGGTCGCCGACAGCACCATCGTCTCATCGTCCAGGTAGACGACGGCAGACCCGGACGCCTGCTTGGCCAGGCGGCCCGTCTCGAATCTGATCTTGTGTACGCCGAAGGAGCCGTTGTCGATAACGGCTTCGGCAATGTGCACACCCTCCATGGGGTGAGACCTCCTTGTTGAAGGTCCCGCGTGTGCCCGCCGCCAGCGGAGCGTCGTCGGCGTCCAGTTTGCTGGACGGAAGCTGCCGACCGGTCTTCGATCGAAGCCCTCGGATGAGCCCTGCCCGGCCATAGCAAGGCACGGCAGGCCTATCCGAGAACCACTACCGAGGACCGGCCCTCAGGCACGCTGACCGCTCCGGGCCGGGGCCGCGGGACGTCTGTGGTTGTACCTCGTGCGTCGGGTTCGTGCTCTTATTCAGTTGCGGCGGGCGATGCACCGCCCTGGCCCTGTCCACCAATCTAGCGCCAGCGGCCGGAGCAGCGCGATTACGTCGCCGCCCGTGCCCATCCCGTGCGGACCCGATCGGCTAGCGGCGCAGGCCGAGCTTCTCGAGCAGCGCGCGGTAGCGGGTGATGTCCTCGGCGGCCAGGTACTTCAGCAAGCGCCGGCGGCGGCCGACGAGCAGCAGCAGCCCGTGACGGCTGTGATGGTCGTGCTTGTGCACCTTCAGGTGCTCGGTCAGATCACTGATCCGCTTGGTCAGCAGCGCGATCTGGACCTCCGGCGAGCCGGTGTCACCCTCACTTGTCGCGTGCTCGGAGATGATCTCCTTCTTTACTTCGGTGTCGAGCGGCACAGTGCTCCCTCGTGTCGTTTGTCCGTACGGTTCGCCTCCGGCGGCGGGTATGCGCGTATATGCGTAGTCCGCACCGGCTGGTGGGAGGGAGCGGGCAGAACTGCCCAGCACCCGAGTCGGCCAGCCGCATGAGGGCGCAGCAGGCCAGGCCAGATACTTCAGCCATAGCTACGGTATCACGCCCGGCGGGTCAGCTGGCGGGCCACAGCTACGTCCTCGCGCATCTGCTCGACCAGCTCGTCGGCCGAGGAGAACTTGACCTGGTGCCGGATCCGGTCGGCGAATTCGATGGCGACGTGGACGCCGTACAGGTCGAGGTCGTCCCGGTCGAGCGCGTAGGCCTCGACGGTACGCTCCGCGCCGTCAAAGGTCGGGTTGGTGCCGACCGAGATCGCCGCGGGCCAGCGCTCCAGCTCGGTGCCGTCGGTGTCCAGGCTGGCCAGCCAGCCCGCGTAGACGCCGTCCGCGGGGATCGCGGTGTGCGGCGGCGGCTCGGCGTTCGCCGTGGGGAAGCCCAGCGCCCGGCCGCGCCGGTGACCCCGTACGACGACCCCTTCCACCCGGTGCGGCCGCCCGAGATCGGCCGCCGCGGCCGCCACCTCCCCGGCCGACAGCAGGTCCCTGATCCAGCTGGAGGAGACCGTGATGCCGTGGTCGGCCAGCAGTTCGACACCCTCCGCGGCGAAGTCGTACTTCTCGCCAAGCTCGGCCAGCAGCGCGACGTTGCCTGCTGCCTTATGGCCGAACCTGAAGTTCTCGCCGATCACGACAGCCGCCGCGTGCAGCCCGTCGACCAACACGGACCGGACGAACTCCTCGGCCGGTAGCTGAGAGAACTCGTAGGTGAACGGCAGCACGAGGACCGCGGCGGCGCCAAGCCTGCCGAGCAGCTCGGCGCGGTACCTGGGCGTGCAGAGCAGCGGCGGGTGCGATCCCGGGCGCACCACCTCGTCCGGATGCGGATCGAAGGTCACCACGACGAGCGGCAGGCCGAAATCGGCGCCTATCTCGGCGGCCCTGGCCACGATCCGCTGGTGACCCCGGTGCACGCCGTCAAAGTTGCCGATGGTGACCACCGACCTGCCCCAGTTAGCGGGCACGTCGTGCAGGCCATGCCAGCGCTGCACCTCGGGCTCCCTTCGCGGAACGTCGCTGCGCGGCGGACGGCGCTCGCTCGCCGGTCCGCTCACCTCTGCAGTCTCCCAGACTGCCATGACCGATTCCCCGGTCCGGCCGCCGTTGCCGCAAAATGGGGCCGGACGGCCCGCGGCGACGCGGCCCCCGGTCATGTGGCGCTGGATCAGGACTCACTCACGGCACGAAGACCGCGATGGGCTGCATCTCGCCGTCCTTGCAGGCCAGCAACGCGATCAGGTCGCCAGCTGGCCCGAACGCGGCAACCGGCGGGCCGGCCACACGCTCGGCCACCAGTTGCCCTCCCGGCGCGCGCGACGCGGCTCCGGGGCCGACGGCCGAGGGCACGATCCGCGCTGCGGCGACCGGAGCGAGCCGGCCGCCGTGCGAGACCTGGCGAGCCTCGTCGGCGGTCAGGTCCAGGCGCGCGAAGGCCGCCGCAGCGGCCTGCGCCAGTGGCGTGACCTCGAAGTCGCCAGCCAGCTGGTCGAGCGTGCGCGCCAGGCCGATCTCGTACGGGCCGACGCGGGTCCTGCGCAGCGCCGTGAGATGACCGCCGGTGCCCAGGGCGGCCCCCAGGTCGCGGGCGATTGCCCTGATGTAGGTACCGCTCGAGCAGGTCACGACGACGTCGATGTCCGCCATGCCGGGTCCGCCAGGCCGGCAGGCGAGCAGGTCGAGCCGGCTGATCGTGACCGGCCTGGCGGCAAGTTCGACGGCTGCCCCTGACCTCGTCAGGCGGTAGGCGCGCTGGCCGTCCACCTTGATCGCGCTGATCCGGGGCGGCACTTGGCTGATCTCGCCGGTGAACCCGGCCAGCGCCGTGCGGAGCGCCTGGTCGTCGAGAAGGCCGGCCGGAGCGGCACCGTCGGCCGCGGGCAGGACCTCGCCCTCGGCGTCGTCGGTGACGGTCGACTGGCCGAGCCTGATCGTCGCGGCGTAATCCTTCTCGGTCAGCGCCAGGTGGCCGAGCAGCCTGGTGGCCTTCTCGATCCCGATGACCAGTACTCCGGTCGCCATCGGATCGAGCGTCCCGGCGTGCCCGACGCGCCGGGTCCCGGCCAGCCGCCGCACCCGCGCGACCACGTCGTGCGACGTCATCCCGCCCGATTTATCAACGATCACCAGCCCGGACTCGGCCATTAAGGGTCCATCTCGCCCGGGCCCATCGGCAGCCTGGCCCGGCCGGGATTGGCGGCCGCCCTGCCGCGGCGTCACGGCTGCTCGCCGGTCGGCTCGTCGGTGTCGCGGTACGGGTCGGGATCGCCCGCGTGCACGGCGCCCGCCCGGGCCTTCGCCAGCCGGGCATCGGCTTCCTTCGCCTTCGTCACGAGGTCCTCGATGGACTTCGCGCCCTCGGGAAGCTTGTCCTGCTCGAAGGCGATCGACGGGGTGTGCTTGAGCCCGGTCTGCCTGCCGACCTCCGAGCGGATCACGCCGGTCGCGCTGGCGAGCGCGGCGGCCGTGGCCGCTTCCTCCTCCGCCGAGCCGTAGACCGTGTAGAACACCGTCGCCTCGCGCAGGTCACCGGTCACCTTGGCATCGGTGACCGTGACGAAGCCCAGCCGCGGATCTTTAATCCTCCGCTCGAGCATCTCCGCAACGATCTGCGTGATCCGCTCTGCCAGCTTGCGCGCCCTCGCCGGATCCATCGCTGCTCACTCTCCCTCGTCGTTGAAGAGCCGCTGCCTGGCGGACAGCAACTCGATGCCCGGGCGCGCGGCCACGAACCGCTCGCACGCGTCGAGCACCTCGACGGCGTGCGACGCCGTCGAGGCCACGACCGCGACGCCGATCTCCGCCCTGCGGTGCAGGTCCAGGTAGCCGGTCTCGGCCACTGCCAGGCCGGGGAACTTCCTGTGCACTTCGGCGATCAGCGGCCTGACCTCGGAACGCTTCTGCTTCAGCGACCTCACGTCACCGAGCAGCACGTCCAAGGTCAGCGCGCCCACGTACACAGTGTTGCCCCGCTCGCAGTGTCACCCGCTCGCCGTGTTGCCCCGCTCGCGGTGTTACCCGCTCGCCTCGGGCGCTTGCCTCAGGCTCGCGGCTTCTCCCGCATCTCGAAGGTCTCGATCACATCGCCGATCTTGATGTCGCCGTAGCCGACCCCGATACCGCACTCGAAGCCCTCGCGGACCTCGGTGGCATCGTCCTTGAACCGGCGCAGCGACTCGATCGTGAGGTTGTCGGAGACCACGACGCCGTCCCTGACCAGTCGGGCCCTGGAGTTCCTGGTGATCGTCCCTGACCGGACAATGCATCCGGCCACGTTGCCGATCTTGGGAACCCTGAAGACCTCCCTGACCTCGGCCGTGCCGAGTTGCGCCTCCTCGAACTCCGGCTTCAGCATGCCCTTGAGAGCGGCCTCGATCTCCTCGATCGCCTGGTAGATGATCGAGTAGTACCTGATGTCCACGCCCTGGCGCTGGGCAAGCTCGCCAACCCGCGGGGCCGGCCGGACGTTGAACCCGATGATCACCGCGTCGGAGGCGATCGCCAGGTTGACGTCGTCCTGGGTGATGGCGCCGACACCGCGGCCGATAACCCGCAGCACGACATCCTCGCCGACGTCGATCTTGAGCAGCGCGTCTTCCAGCGCCTCGACCGAGCCGGACACGTCGCCCTTGATGATCAGCAGCAGTTCCTCGCGAGCGCCCGACTTGAGCGCGGACTCGAGGTCCTCCAGCGTGACCCGCGGTCGCCGCTGCGCGAACTGCGCGGTCCGCTCCCTGGCCTCGCGGCGCTCGGCGATCTGCCTGGCTACCCGGTCGTCAGAGACGGTGAGGAAGCTGTCCCCGGCGTCCGGAACGGCCGTCAGCCCGAGCACCTGCACCGCGCAGGACGGCGGTGCCTCGGCCAGCTGGTCGCCATTGTCGTCGAGCATCGCCCTGACCCGGCCGTGGGCATCGCCGCAGACGATGGACTCGCCGACCCTCAGCGTCCCGCGCTGCACGAGAACGGTCGCGACAGGCCCGCGGCCCTTGTCCAGGTGCGCCTCGATCGCCACGCCCTGGGCCGGCTGATGCGGGTTGGCCCGCAGGTCAAGCTCCGCGTCGGCGGTCAGCACGACCGCCTCGAGCAGCTCCTTGATGCCCGTGCCATTCCGCGCTGACACGTCGACGAACAGCGACTGGCCGCCGAACTCCTCGGCAACCAGGCCGTACTCGGTGAGCTGTGCCCGCACTCTGGACGGGTCCGCGCCCTCCTTGTCGACCTTGTTGACCGCCACCACGATCGGTACGCCGGCCGCCTGGGCGTGGTTCAGCGCCTCTGTGGTCTGCGGCTTCACTCCGTCGTCAGCGGCCACGACCAGGATCACCAGGTCGGTGGTCTCCGCGCCGCGGGCGCGCATCGCGGTAAACGCCTCGTGACCCGGGGTGTCGATGAACGTGATCGTGCGATCCTGCCCGTCCACCTCGGTGGTCACCTGGTATGCGCCGATGTGCTGGGTAATACCGCCCGCCTCGTGCGCGACCACGTTGGTGTGCCTGATCGCGTCCAGCAGCTTGGTCTTGCCGTGGTCGACGTGACCCATGACTGTGACCACCGGCGGCCTCGGCGCCAGGTCGGACTCCTCGCCCTCGTCCTCGCCGAACTCGATGTCGAACGTCTCGAGCAGTTCGCGGTCCTCTTCCTCGGGGGAGACGACCTGCACGTTGAAGTTCAGCTCAGCGCCGAGTAGCTGGAGCGTCTCGTCGTTGACCGACTGGGTCGCGGTCACCATCTCGCCCAGGTGGAAGAGCACCTGCACGAGCGAGGCCGGGTTGACCCCGATCTTGTCGGCGAAATCGCTCAGCGAGGCACCACGGGACAGCCGGATGACCTGGCCGTTGCCGCGCGGTACCGACACGCCGCCGATCGACGGCGCCTGCATGTTGTCGAACTCCTGGCGCCGCTGCTTCTTCGATTTCCTGCCGCGGGACGGACGTCCGCCCGGCAGGCCGAAGGCACCCTGGGTGCCGCTGCGGCCGCGACCGCCACCGCCCGGGCGCGCCGGGCCGCCGCCGGTACGCGGCGCTCCGCCGCCACCCGGGGCGCCACGGCCGGCTCCCGGGCCGCCCCGGCCGCCAGGCCGGGTTCCGACGCCGGCGCCGCCAGGACCACCAGGACCGCCAGCGCCGCCGCCGGGGCCGCCACGCCCGGCGAACGGCCGTGGCGGCATGCTGCTCGGGCTCGGACGCGGGCCGCCAGGACGCGGTCCGCCCGGCCGCCCGGCGTCGCCGGGCCCGCCAGGACCGGGCCTGCCCATCGGGCGCGGTCCTGCGGGTCGCGGGCCGCCCGCCGGGCTTGGCCCTCCTGGCCGCCCGGTCTGTCCCGGCGCTCCAGTTCCCGCGTATCCGGCCGGCCCGGCGGGCCCTGCCTGGCCAGGCTGGCCTGGCCGCGGGCCGCGTGGCGCCGATCCCATGCCGGAGCCGGTCGGGCTGAACGGGTTGTTGCCAGGACGCGGGCCCGGCCGGGGTGCGCCTGGCCGCGGACTGGCCGCGGTACCGCCAGCCGGAGCGGGCCTGGTGGGCCCCGGCACCGGGCGGGCCTGGCCGCCGTCGGCCGCGGCGGGCCGCTGCACGGCCGTCGCGCCTTCGCCTGGCTGGGAGAACGGCACCTGCGGCACGCCCAGCCGGCCGTGCGTCCGTCGCCCCGATCTGGCGCCTCGGCTGGCCCGGCCGGGGCCTGGCCGCCCTCGGCTGGCTGTGCGGGCGCGGGCTGCGCGGCTGGCCGGTGATCCGGCGCCTCCTGGGCGGTCGGCTGGGCCGTCACCGCGGGTTCAGCGGGAGGTGCCGCTGCGGCGGCGCGCCCGTTCGCGGCGCGCCTGCCGTCGGCGGCCGCTTGCTCAGCCGATGCCTTGGCGGTCGCGGCCTGGCCGGCGAACGCCTCTTTGAGTCTTCGGACTACCGGCGCCTCGATCGTCGATGACGCCGAGCGAACGAATTCGCCCATTTCTTGGAGCTTGGCCATCACGGCCTTGCTCTCTACGCCGAACTCCTTCGCGAGTTCGTATACCCGGACCTTCGCCACTACGCTCCCTTTACTCGGCCCGGAGACCGGGCCTGTCAGCCGGTGCGGGGCAGCGCATGCTCCGTCCGGCGTCAGTTGTTGCGGTTCATCGCCGCGTGCTCATCGAGTGCTCATTGCAATCTCAACCTGTCTTTCCGGCCCAACCTGCTGCCGACTGAAATCCCTCACCTGCCATCGCGCACCTAACCAGCCGGGCACGGCCACCGCATCAGCGGCAGTCCGCGGCCCGGTCAGGTCCCAGCGAGATACCTGACGAGTCCGCCATCGGCAAGCGGTCCCTTCGCGCGCAGCGCTCTGGGGATCGCCCGGCGGCGCCTAGCTCGCTCCAAGCAGTCCGTGCTGGGGTGCAGGTACGCTCCCCGGCCAGGCCTGCGCGAAGTGGGATCGGCGACGATCTCGCCGTCAACCGCCACGACGCGAAGCAAGTCCGGCTTAGCGGCCCGCATCCCGCACCCCACGCATGTCCTGATCACTGATCCGGGCATGCTTGCAAGCGCTGACCGCATAGCCGCCTGCTCCTAGCTTACAGGGCCGGCGCGTCGGCGGCACCCTGCACCTGCGCCGCCGACGATCCGCCCACGCTGCCTGTGCCGCCGGCGCCGCCGCCGGCCTTGCGGGAATCGCCGCCTGGCCCGCCGGTTTGGTCGTGCGCCTGGCCGACCTGGGTATCCGGCTGGATGTCGATCCGCCAGGTAGTCAGGCGCGCGGCAAGGCGGACGTTCTGCCCCTCCTTGCCGATCGCCAGCGACAGCTGGTAGTCGGGCACGATGACCTGGGCAACCCGGTTCGCGGCGTCGAGCACCCGCACCTGCGAGACCCTGGCCGGGGACAGCGCATGCGCGACGAACTCGGCCGGATCCTCGGAAAAGTCCACGATGTCGATCTTCTCGCCGTGCAACTCGGCCATCACGTTGCGCACCCGGCTGCCCATCGGGCCGATGCAGGATCCCTTCGCGTTGACGCCGGGCTCCCGCGCGATGACCGCGATCTTGGTCCGGTGCCCGGCCTCGCGCGCGATCGCGGCGATCTCCACCGCGCCCGAGGCGATCTCGGGCACCTCGAGCGCGAACAGCTTGCGCACGAGGCCAGGGTGGGTCCGCGACAGCGTGACCGACGGGCCGCGGAAACCCTTCCTGACATGCAGGACGTAGCACTTGAGCCGCTCGCCGTGCACATACCGCTCGCCGGGTACCTGCTCGGTCGGCGGCAAGATCGCCTCGATCTTGCCCAGGTCGACCAGGACAGCCTTGGGATCCTTGCCCTGCTGGATCACGCCGGCGACGATGTTGCCCTCCTGGCCGGCGAACTCACCGAAGGTCAGCTCGTCCTCGGCGTCGCGGAGGCGCTGCAGGATGACCTGGCCCGCCGTGGTCGCGGCGATCCGGCCGAACCCCGCGGGCGTGTCGTCGTACTCCCGCAGCCGCATCCCGTTGTCGTCGGTCTCGGCAGCCCAGACGGTGACATGCCCGCTGTTCCTGTCCACCTCGACCCGCGCGGTCGGGGCGGCACCGTCGGACTTGTGATACGCGACTAGCAGAGCATCCTCGATGGCCTTGATCACCAGGTCCATCGAGATGTCCTTCTCGGCCTCGAGGCTGCGCAGGACCGTTACGTCAATGTCCATCGGGTCCCTCCTCATCGCGACCGACGGCGGACTCGTCGGGGCCATCGAGGCTGCCCGAGCCGGTCAGCTCGTCGTCGGGCTCGCCCTCGTCCGCCAGGCGCCCGAACTCTACCTGTACCCGGCCTGGTCCCAACTGGCTGTAGCTCACCGTCCGCCGCGTGCCGTCGATCTCCAGCGTGACGCGCTGCTGATCGGCGTCGATGACCCTCGCCTCTTGCGCGACAGGACCGGCGGGAGCTTCTCGTTGGGCGTAATGGTCCCGATCGGTCAGCTCGACGACGACCAGCCTGCCGACCGCGCGCCGCCAGTGCCTGGGCTGCGTCAGCGGCCTGTCGACGCCCGGCGAGGACACCTCGAGCGTGTAGGGCGCCTCGCCCATGGCGTTCTGCGCGTCGAGCTTGGCCGATACCTCCCGGCTGACCTCGGCGATGTCGTCGAGGCTCACCCCGCCGTCCGCGTCCACGATGATCTTCAGGATTCGGCGTCGGCCGGCTGCGGCGATCTTGACCGTCTCGAGATCGATGTCCATCGCGTGCAGGACCGGCTCGATCAGGCTGGTCAGGCGCGCGGTGTCGGCCGCGGCCGGAGCGCTACCGCGGTTCCCTGGACCTGGCCGGCCGCCGTCAGTGCCTGGCCGTCCGCCCGGGCCGCTGCCGCGGCCGGCCGAACTCCGGCCGCCCGCATCGCGTCCTGTGGACCGGCCCGCGGCGCGTGCCTGCCGCGGCGCGCCGCGACGGGAGTTCTCGCGCATCACGCCTCCTCGCCGGCGACCTCGGGCTGCTTCGGTGGCTCTAGCCTAGCCGGGACAGTGGCTCGGCGTTCTGACCTGTTGCTCTTCGCGGCTGGCCGCGCCGCGGGCGAGCGGCGGCCAACGTCGGGCCGCGAGCGCCGATCGTGCGTCCTGGTGCCGCGCGCATGGCATGCTATGCCGCACCGAGGATTGCCGGGCCGATCACCTCGGCCCGGCTGGCAGGCAACTGGAGGACAGGGCGCAGGTGAAGGCCGAACCCACCCGGCGGCTCGCCCTCGCGGCGGCGGGCGCCGCCGCGCTGACGCTCGCCGGCTGCAAGGGCATCGCGGTGCTCGGCCCGCGCCCGGAGCCCGGCACGGACGTCTTGACCCTGCAGCATTCGATCGCCGCCGAGGAACTGATGATCGCGCGGTACCAGTCGGCGCTCGCGGCGTTGGCGACCGCGGCCGGGACGAAGCCCGCATCCAAGGCCAGCCAGCGGGCCAAGACCGTGGTCGCGGAGGTCCTTTCCGAGCACCGGGCGCACCTGGTCCAGCTCAAGGCGCGGCTCATCCTGCCGCCCAGGCTCGCTACCGCGAGCCCGCGGCCAAGTCCGACGGCCCCGCCGCCGCCCGCCGGGCGCCACCGCATCATGGCTGGCCTCGCCACGGCCGAGGCTGCGGCCTCTGACCGGCTTATCGGGCAGCTGGCTGCTGTGCCGCCCGAACTCGCGCAGCTGATGGCCAGCATCGCCGCGTCGGAGGCCGCGCACGTCGTGCTCCTCGGATATGGCAGGCTCGCGCCGTGAACGCGAGCCGCGCCGATCGTGTCCTGGCCGCAGCCCGCGGCCGCGGGACCAGCCAGGACATCGATGCGCTGCAGGCTGCCCTGGCCGCGGAGCAGGCTGCGTCCTATGGCTACGGCATCGTTGGCGCGCACCTGACCGGCACGCGGTTCTCGGCCGCAGCGGCGGACTGCGTGGCCCACCAGCGGGCCAGGGACAGCCTGGCCGGCCTGATCGCGGCGCGGGGCGGTCGGCCGCGGCCAGCAGCCGCCGCTTACAAATTGCCGATCAAGGTGAGCACGGCCGCGCAGGCCAGGTCGCTCGCGATCACGCTGGAACGGCAGGTAACCGCGGCCTACCTGGGACTGGTGGCCGCCACCGACCGGCCGCTGCGGCGGTTTGCCGCCGACAACATGCGGGCGGCGGCTGTTCGCTCGGCACGCTGGGGCGGCCGCCCGCAGGCCTTTCCCGGGCTCCCGGCCGCGTCGCTTAGCTAGTCGAGCGCGCTGAGCACCCGTGCGATCAGGTCGGCTGCCGCGGCGAGCTCGTCGCCCGGCGCGATTCGCTCGGCCCAGGGCCACCAGAACCACCACAGTCCGTCCTGACTGCGGCCGACATAGACGTCCTCTGCCAGCATCGATACCGCCGGGTTCACCACGTGCAGGCTGGGTACCCGGCCAGCGGGCGCCGTCAGCCTGGTCATCAGCCCGTGCTTGGCCAGTTCCGCCGCCAAGCCCTCCAGCCGGTCAAGGAAGAACTGCGCGTAGTGTTGCGTGTCCGGATTGCCCCTGGCCTGGTCCGCTGCCAACGCCACCATGTCACCTTACGTATTCATCGAGTCGCGGAAAGTAATGCACTCGTCAAAGAATGCACCGCCTAAGACCTGACCGGCAAGTTCTGTGGGAAAATCGCGCGCGCTATCGGGATCCGATGACCCGCATCGACACCATTTGGGGGTAAGGTCGCCGGTCATTCGATCTAGCGCAACGTCACCATTACTTGGCGAATCAGCCCGCTGCTGAGGCCGATCCGAGCGGCAGCATCGTCGCGTCAAGCGACGCCGGGAGCGGTTCTGAGTGCAGCACCGTCAGCCGTGACACTGCGCGCGTCAGCGCGACATACAGGCGCTGCAAGCCGCGTGCCTCCGCCGCGGCGATTCTGGCCGGCTCCACGACGATCACGTGGTCGAATTCCAGGCCCTTCGCGAGGCTGACCGGGACGACGACAAGCTGGCCCACCTCGGAATCGCCGTCGAGGATCGCGTGCGGCAGCGCCGCGTCTGCCAGCACCGCGGCGATGTCCGCGGTGTCGGCGTCCGCCGTGATAACGGCGATCGAACCTGGCCTGGCCAGCGCGTCGGCACACGCAGTGGACAGAGCGGCGGCAAGCTGGGCGCCGGCTACCGCGCTGACGACCAGCGAGCCGGGATCCTGCCGCACCGAGGCGGCAGGGGCAAGCTCGGGGGCGATCTGCCCGAGCAGGCGGCTCGCGAAGTCGAGTATCTGGCGAGGCACCCGATACCCGGTCGTGAGCACTTCCAGGGCCGCCTCCGGCTTCCCGAGATGGGTGAGCAACTGTTCCCAGCTCGGCGTGGCCCACGGCGTAGTGCCCTGGGCGATGTCGCCGAGAACCGTGACCGATCCCGTCGTGCACCGCCGCCCGATCGCCCGGCAGGCCATGGCGGACAGGTCCTGCGCTTCGTCGATCACGATGTGCGCCAGGCTCGGCGTTCGCTCGATCATGTCCTTGACCTCGTCGATCAGCACCGCGTCCGCGGCCGACCAGTGCGCCGAGCCCGGGCTGCGCGGCGGGCGCGGCCAGGTCAGCACCGCCTGCTCGGCCGGGCTGAGCACTCCGTCGGCCGCGCGGGCGAGCGCCTGCCGGTCGGACAGCAGCGCGAACACCACCCGGACGGGATCGGCTTTCGGCCACATCGAATTCACGGCTTGGCGGACCTGGCTGGTCCGGCGGACCGCCTCATGCGTCCGGTCGTCGCACGTCTCGCCGGCCGCCTCGATCTGGCTGAGGATTACGTGCGCGATGCGGTGCGACAACATCTCCCGGCCAGTGCCGTACCTGACGCCCCGCTCCCGCAGTTCGTCCACTAGCTCGGCGAGCCGGTCCGCGTGCACCCGCCATCGGCGTGAGCCGCGGGCCAGCAGGATTGATTCGGCCGGCTCGACGATCTGGCCCCATAGCAACCGGCGCAGGACCTCGGCCATCCTGGCGTCGCCCTTGAGCCGCGCCGCCTCATCGTCGTCGGTGCCGCGCACCGGCACCGCGGAGATCAGTTGGGTAACCGAAGTCTGCTCGGCGTCGAACTCACCGAGCGCGGGCAAGACGTTGCGGATGTAGGTCAGGAAGGCACGGTTCGGGCCAATGACCAGGATGCCGCCCCGGCTCATCCGCTCCCGGTGTGCGTAGAGCAGGTAGGCGACGCGGTGCAGGCCGACGGCGGTCTTGCCGGTCCCTGGAGCGCCCTGGACGCACACCGACTCGGCCGCGCTGGCGCGCACGATGTCGTCCTGCTCGGGCTGGATGGTCGCGACGATGTCGCGCATCGAGCCCGATCTCGGCCGCTCGATCTCCTCGATCATGATCCGGCTCAGCCCGGCGGCCCCGCCTGGCGCCGGTGCCGCGCCAAAGACCTCGTCCTCGAACGCGGTTAGCTGGCCGCCGCTGAAGCCGAACCTGCGCCGTCTGGCCAGGCCCATCGGCTCGCCCGGGCTCGCTCGGTAGAACGGCCGAGATACCGGCGCCCGCCAGTCGATCACGACCGGCTGACCCTGGGGATCGTGTACGTGGCGGCGGCCGATATGGAACCGCTCGGCCGCCGGGTGCCAAGCCCCGCTCGCATCGGGCTCGCGGCCGCCCGGCGGGCCCGTGCCAGGCGACGAGGCGTAGTCCAGCCGGCCGAAGAACAGCGGCGCGTCAGGCAGGTCCCGCAGCGACTCGGCCCTGCGGTACAGGTCCGCCTTCAGGTACTCTTGCGACACCCGGTCGCCCGCCAGGGCCGGCAGGGCAAGGACGTCCTCGCGCATCAGCCGCAGGAACTCTCGCGAGCTGGCCAGGTGGCCTCGCTCGGCCGCCAGTATCTGGTCAGCGCTGGCGTCATCGTCGATTGCCGCAGCCATGGCGCAACTCCTCGGTGACGTTGGGAGCAAGGGCACAAGGGCATGGGAGCCTAGCACCGGCACAGCCCGCGGTCATCTGATTATCTCGGCCAGGAAGTCCGGCTCGGCACGCTTAGAACAGCACGGACATGAACGTGCCGACCTCGGCGAAGCCGGCCCTGCGGTACGCGGCCCGCGCCGGGGCGTTGAAGTCGTTGACGTACAAGCTGACCACTGGGGCGAGACCGCGGCGGGCGAACGCCACGACCGCGGCCATTCCCCGGCTCGCGTGACCGCGGCCGCGCATCTCGGGCGGCACCCAGACGCCCTGGACCTGACAGGCCCGCGCGGTCACGGCACCGATCTCGGCCTTGAAGATGACCTGCCCGTCCTCGATCCTGGCCAGCGACCGCTCGGCCGCCACCAGCTCGGCGACCCTCGCTCGATAGGCGGCACCGCCGTCCGGCCCGATCGGGGAGACGCCGACTTCCTCGGTGAACATCGCCACGCTGGCCGGCAGCAGGATGCCGACTTCGGCGGGGCGGACCAGGCGCACCGCGGGATCCGGCCGCACGAGCGGGTCGCCGGCGATCGCCATCAGCGGTTGGCGGGTCCTGACCTCGCGGGGGCGGTCCCAGTACGGGCCGAGCTGGCGCCACAGGTCCGCGACCACCGCCGCGGGACCGGCGATCGACGAGCAGCGGCGCCCTTGCCGCCTGGCCCGGTCGGCGAAGGCGGTGATGGCGGGCGGGATGGCCTCGACGGGGACCATGTTCGCCCCGACGTAGCAGAGCGAAACCAGCCGTCCAGCGTCGTGGAAGCCCCAGACCTGGGCACCGAGCCGCATCGGGTCGAGCCCGCTGCCCTGGATCCTGGCCCGGACGAAAACGTTGCTGACCGGATCGCGGTCGCACAGGGCGAGCGCCTCATCGCGGTCGCGATCCGTCAGCAGCCTGAGCGCAGATGAATGCGCAGCCCTCGTGCGCAGCACCCCTTTAGCGTAACGGCATGCGGGCGGACTAGTGTCAGCCACCGGGCGCCGGATCGGGCAGCGCCGGGCAGGTGGCGTTGACTGGCCCGGGCCGTTGCGGCAGCGCCCCCGTCGCCAGGTACCTGTTCAGATAGCCGTTGATGCAGGTATTGGCGGGGAACGCGAGCGACTGCCCGTGGTTGCCGCCGCCGGGCACGACGACCATCTTGGCCGTAGGCAGCAGCCGGTGCGCGTTCTGAGCCCCGGCATACGGTGTCGCGGCGTCCAGCGTGCCCTGCAGCATCAGAATTCCTGGCAGCCCGGCCGCACCGATGCGCATGGGCTTGGCCGGCCCGTGCACCGACCAGAAGGCACAGGCCGCGTTGAACCACACGTTGTCCCATGTCTCGAATGGCGCCGAGGCGTAGACCTTCTGCGTGTCCGAGTTCCACCTGGCCCAGCTCCGCGGCCAGGCCACGTCGGCGCATTCGACCGCGTTGTAGACCGCGAACTCGTTCTCGTTCTGCTTGCCTACCTGGTTGAACAGCGTGGCGAGCTGGTCCGTCGCGCCGGAGTGCAGGAAGGAGGCAACGGCGCCGGCCAAGGCCGGCCAGTAGCCGTTGTCGTAACCGCCGACCACGAAGGTGTCGTCGAACTCGTCAGGGCCGATGCTCGCCCCCGACGGCTGCGCGGCCGGGTGGGCGGCGAGCCTTGCCCTCGCCTGGTACCAGGACCGGTTCACCGCCGAGGGTGTCGCGCCGAGGTGGTAGACGTGGTCGTACCGAGCGGCCCAGGCGAAGAACGCGTTCATCCGGCCCTGGAATGCGTAGTCCTGGGCAATGTTGTCGGCGTACCAGACACCGGTGGGGTCCACGGTGCTGTCCAGCACCATCCGGTGCACCCGGTGCGGGAACAGCGTCGCGTAGACCTGGCCGATGTAGGTGCCATAGGAGTACCCGAGGTAGCTCAGCTTGGACTGGCCGAGCGCGGCCCGGATCTGGTCCATGTCCCTGGCGATGTTCGCGGTGGTCATGTACGGCAGCAGCCAGCCGTACTTGTGCTGGCAGTCGGTCGCGTAGGTCCTGGCGCGGCCGATCAGCACCCGCTCGGCCGCGGCGTTCGCCGGGATGTAATTCGGGCGGGTGCGGGCGAAGAACGCGGGGTCGCAGTGCAGCGAGGGAACCGAGGCGCCTACTCCCCTGGTGTCGAAGCCGACGATGTCGTACCGGGCGGCTACCGCCGGGCTCAGGCCCTGCGCCACGAAGCCCGCCATGGCGAGCCCGCTGCCGCCGGGACCGCCGGGATTGACGAGCAGCACGCCCCGGCGCTGGCCTCGCGGGGCAGTCGCCGGGGCCTCGGACAGCGCAAGCGTGATCGTGCGCCCCGACGGCCTGGCGTAGTTCAGCGGCACCTTCAGGCTCCCGCAGCGCAGGCTGGCGTTGCCGCTGCCGCTGCCGCAGGCGTGCCAGTGCACGCTTGCGCTCCGGCCGACCGTGCCAGGGCCGCCGCCCTGGCCGCCCGCTGGCCCCTTTGCCGGCGACCCCGTGCAGCCAGCGACGGCGATCAGCGCCAGCGCGGCAAAGGCGAGCATGCCTCGTCTCATGACAGGTGCCTGGTCAGCCTTCTTGCGCGGGGGTCGCGGCGGCCAGTTTCATGGCCTCCTCGATCAGCCGCTCGACGATCTGCGACTCAGGTACCGTGGCGATCACCTGACCGCGCACGAAGATCTGGCCCTTGCCGTTCCCCGACGCGACTCCCAGGTCCGCTTCCCTGGCCTCGCCCGGGCCGTTGACCACGCAGCCCATGACCGCGACCCGCAGCGGCACCTCCAGGCCATCGAGGGCCGCCGTCACCTCGTCGGCCAGCTTGTACACGTCGACCTGGGCCCGGCCGCAGGACGGGCAGGAGACGATCTCCAGTCCGCGGTCGCGCAGGCCAAGCGACTCGAGTATCGCCGTGCCGACCTTGACCTCCTCGACCGGCGGCGCGGACAGCGAGACCCTGATGGTGTCGCCGATCCCCTCGGCGAGCAGCGCGCCGAACGCGACCGCCGACTTGATCGTGCCCTGGAAGGTCGGCCCGGCCTCGGTGACGCCGAGGTGCAGCGGGTAGTCGCACCGCTCGGCCAGCAGCCGGTACGCCTGGATCATCACCACGGGGTCATGATGCTTGACCGAGATCTTGATGTCGCGGAAGCCGTGCTCCTCGAACAGCGAGCACTCCCACAGCGCGGACTCGGCAAGTGCCTCCGGCGTCGCCTTGCCGTACTTGGCCAGCAGCCGCTTGTCCAGCGAGCCGGCGTTGACGCCGATCCTGATCGGCACCTGCGCGTCCGCCGCCGCCCTGGCGATCTCGCCGACCTTGTCGTCGAACGCCTTGATGTTGCCGGGATTGACGCGGACGGCCGCGCAGCCGGCGTCGATCGCCGCGAAGACGTACTTGGGCTGGAAATGAATGTCGGCGATCACGGGGATCTGCGATTTGCGAGCGATCTCGGGCAGCGCGTCGGCGTCGTCCTGCGACGGAACGGCCACCCTGACGATCTGGCAGCCGGTCGCGGTCAGCTCGGCGATCTGCTGCAGCGTCGCGTTCACGTCCGCCGTGAGCGTGGTCGTCATCGATTGCACCGACACCGGCGCGCCGCCGCCGACCGGCACCGCGTGCTTGCCCTTGCCGACCATGATCTGCCTGGACGCCCGTCGCGGTGCCAGCGGCGCGGGCGGCATCTCGGGCAGCCCCAGGTTGACGGTCATCGGTCTTCCTCGCCTCGTCGTCTCGTTCGGTTACCGGATCGCGGGATTCGCCGGTCCGGTCGCGGTCACTAGTTCAGGGAGAGCGGGTTGATGATATCGGCCGCGATCAGCAGCAGGCCGAACGCGACGATCAGCGCGAACACCCCGACACTGACCGGGATCAGCCGCTTGATGTCGACCAGGCCGGGGTCGGGCCTGCGCAGCAGCCTGGCCATCCAGTATCGCGCCCGCTCGAATAGCACGACGGCCAGATGACCGCCGTCCAGCGGCAGCAGCGGCACGAGGTTGAAGATCCCCACGAAGATATTCACTTCGATGACGATCAGCAGCACGACCGAGACCTTCTGCTGCCAGCTGATGCTGGCCGCCACGACGTCACCGGTGATATTGGCGGCGCCGTAAATGCTGCTGACCTGACCGCCAGGGGTGTTCGCCCGGTTCTTGGAGAACAGGTAAGGGATTGCCTTGGGAAGCCTGGCCCAGCGCGGTCACCGACTGGGACGCGATGCTGCCGAACTGCGATCCCGCGTGGGTGATGCCCGTGAACGGGCCGGCCCGGTTGTAGACCACGACCGGCGAGACGCCGAGGAACGCGCCTGATCGCCAGCTGACGGTGGCCAGGCGGACCTGCTTGATGATCTGCCTGCTGCCCCGGTCGATCGTGAAGGGCACGGCCGCGCCCGCCGGATGCGACTTGATCGCGTTACCGATCTGCGTCCAGTTATGCACAGGCTGGCCGGCCACCGCCACGATCTTGTCGCCCGACCGCAGCCCGGCATCCAGGGCCGGCGAGCGCGGGTCGCCGTGCGCGCAGGTTGCCTGCGCCTTCGCCGGAACGCACCGCAGCACGCTCACGGTGGTCCCTGACTGGTCGGCCACGCCGACGCCGACCGCCAGCAGCCACAGCAGCACGAACGCGATCAGGAAGTGCATGAAGGATCCGGCGCCCAGGACGATGGCGCGCTGCCAGCCTGGCTTGGCCCGGAAGGAGCGCGGCTCGTCGGCGGGATCAACGTCGTCGATGGTGGTCATGCCGGTGATCTTGACGAACCCGCCGACCGGGAGCGCCTTGACGCCGTACTCGGTCTCTCCGCGCCTGGTTGACCAGATCGTGGAACCGAAGCCCACGAAGAACTGCGTCGCCTTCATGCCGAAGATCTTCGCGGTCACAAAGTGCCCGGCCTCGTGCAGCATGACGGAGGCCAGCAAGGCGACTATGAAGATGAGCACGCCGATCAGGAAGCTCACCGTGCTGATTCTCCCTCCCGGTTATGTTCGCGTGCTACGCCGGGCCGCGCCCTGGGCTCGGTCACCGGGCACCCGCCTGCGTCAGCTCACGTGCGCGCAGGCGCGCCCAGCGGTCGGCCGCGAGCACGTCGTCCAGCCCGGCGACCCGGGGGCCGGACCCGCCGTGCTCTGAGACTACCTGGGCGACGGTGTCGACAATCCCGCAGAAGCCGCTGCGGCCAGCCATGAAGGCCGCCACGCATTCCTCGTTCGCGGCGTTGTAGACCGCGGGCACGGTGCCCGCCGAACGCGCGGCCTCGCGCGCAAGCTCGACGGCGGGGAAGGCGGCGCCGTCGAGCGGCTCGAACGTCCACGCCTGCGAGGTGGTCCAGTCGACCGGGCGCGCCGCCCCGGCGACCCGCTCGGGCCAGGCCAGTGCGTGGGCGATGGGAATCCGCATATCGGGCGGGCTGGCCTGGGCGATCGTCGACCCGTCGATGAACTCGACCATCGAATGAATCACCGACTGGCGGTGGACGACCACGTCGATGTGATCGAGATCGATCTGGAACAGCAGGTGCGCCTCGATCACTTCCAGGCCCTTGTTCACCAGCGTCGCGGAGTTGATCGTGATCACCGGGCCCATGTTCCAGGTCGGGTGCGCCATGGCCTGGGCCGGGGTGGCGTCCGCCAGCTGCGCGCGCGTCCAGTGCAGGAACGGGCCGCCGCTGGCGGTCACGACCAGTTTGCGGATCTCATCGGCGCGCCCGCTGCGCAGGCACTGCGCGATCGCGGAGTGCTCGGAGTCGACCGGGATGATCTGACCGGGCGCCGCCCGGTCGGTGACCAGGCGGCCGCCCATGATCAGCGACTCCTTGTTGGCCAGCGCGAGCACCCGGCCGGCGTCCAGCGCGGCCAGGGTCGCGGCCAGCCCCACCGCGCCGGTCACCGCGTTCAGCACGACGTCCGCGGGCCAGGCGGCGACCTCCGCGACGGCGGCAGGCCCGGCCAGCACCTTCGGCACCTGGCTGCCGTTCTGGCCGGCCAGCGCCTGCAGCGCGTCCTGGACCTGCCGCACCGCGCCCTGGTCGGCGACCGCGACCACCTCGACGCCGAACTCGATCGCCTGTTTCGCCAGCATTGCCGGGTTGCCGCCACCCGCGGCGAGTGCGACCAGCCTGAACCGATCGGGATTGCGCCGGACGATGTCGGCCGCCTGCGTGCCGATCGATCCGGTGGAGCCGAGCAAGACGACGGCACGGTGCCGGCCGAGCGACGCTGGATCCATGCCGCCATTCTCGCCGCCGCGGCCAGGATCCGCGAACTGAGGACCCTCGTACCCAAGCACTCGTCGCTCTGCGCTTAGCTTGTCTCGTGATCCGTGACAGGCGCCCTCCGCTCGCTCCACCAGCATGACAGCGACCGCCGCCTCCGAGGGCTGGTTCGATCTCGCGCCCTCCGCGCCAGGCGATCCCGCCGACCAGGGTGACCGGCCCGCGCCGCCAGGCTGGCGCGAGCGCCCCGCTGCCCAGCAGCCGCACTGGCCCGATCCAGACCGGCTCGCGGCCGTGACGGCCCATCTTGCCGAGCTGCCGCCACTGGTGTTCGCTGGCGAGTGCGACCTGCTCACCGAGCGCCTCGCCATGGTCGCCGAGGGCAAGGCGTTCCTGCTCCAGGGCGGCGACTGCGCGGAGACATTCGCGGGCTCGACCGCCGCGGCGGTGCGAGCCAAGCTGCAGACCCTGCTCCAGATGGCCGTCGTGCTCACCTATGGAGCCAGCGTCCCGGTCATCAAGATCGGCCGGATGGCGGGGCAGTTCGCTAAGCCACGGTCCCAGCCGACCGAGGTCAGGGACGGCCTCGAGTTGCCTGTCTACCGCGGTGACGCCGTGAACGGGCTCGAGTTCTCCGAGCAGTCCAGGACGCCCGACCCTGACCGGCTGCTGCGCGCCTACCACAGCTCGGCCGTGACGCTTAACCTGTGCCGGGCGTTCACCACGGGCGGCTACGCGGACCTGAATCAGGCGCACGCCTGGAACCAGGACTTCGTCGCCGAGAGTCCGGCCGGGCAGCGCTACGAGCGGCTGGCCGGCGAGATCGACCGCGCGCTCAGCTTCATGCGGGCCTGCGGCGCCGATCCGACCGAGCTGCGGTCGGTCGAGCTCTACTCCAGTCACGAGGCCCTGCTCCTGGACTACGAGCAGGCCTTGACCAGGGCGGATTCGCGGACCGGCCGCGCCTATGACACCTCGGCGCATTTCCTGTGGATCGGTGAGCGGACCAGGGCGCTGGACGGCGCGCACGTCGAGTTCGCGCGCTCGATCAGCAACCCGATCGGCGTCAAGGTCGGCCCGTCGACGACACCTGCCGACGTGCTCGCGCTGATCGAGACGCTGAACCCGGAGCGCAAGCCCGGCCGGCTGACGCTGATTACCAGGATGGGGGCCAGCCGGATCCGCGCCGCCCTGCCTGACCTTGTCCGGGCGGTGGCGAAGGACGGAACTCCGGTCGCCTGGGTCTGCGACCCCATGCACGGCAATACCTTCGAAGCGCCGAGCGGCCACAAGACCAGGAACTTCGACGACGTGCTCGCCGAGTTGCACGGCTTCTTCGACGTGCACCAGGCCGCGGGCACCCATCCAGGCGGCATCCATATCGAGTTCACGGGCGACAACGTCACCGAGTGCGTCGGCGGCAGCCACGACATTGTCGCCGACGACCTGCATCAGCGCTACGAGACCGCGTGCGACCCGCGGCTCAACCGCAGCCAGGCGCTCGACCTGGCCTTCACCGTCGCCGAGAGCTACCGCCGCCCCTACCGCCGGAACCGGCCCTGACCGACGCAGCCGGCCCCGACAGGCAGAACCGGCCCTGACTCGCCGGTCCCGCCGGAGGTGTCCCGAAGTCAGCTGCCGGGCGGCTCCCAATCCGGGCGCAGTGGCATGCCGGACTCGCCGCGGTCACCTAGCTTGACGCCGAGTACCTGGTGCAGCTGAATCTGGTTCCGCTCGAACCCGAGCCGCGATCCCGCCATGTACAGCCGCCAGACCCTGGCGGTTGCCTCACCAACCTCGGCGACTGCCTCGTCCCAGTGCTTGTCCAGGTTTTCGCACCAGGCTGCGAGCGTGAGCGCGTAGTGCTCCCGCAGGTTCTCCTCGTGCCTGACCTCGAAGCCGACGTCGTGCATCTGCGAAACCAGGTGGCCAGGTCCTTCTAGCTCGCCATCGGGGAAGACGTAGCGGTAGATAAATCCGTCGGTGACGCGCGCAGGTGCGTGGTTGTCTGGCCGGGTGATGCAGTGGTTCAGCAGTCGCCCGCCGGGGTTGAGCTTGCCGTACAGGAAGCCGAAATAGGCGGCAAGCTGGGCCTTGCCGATGTGCTCGGTGAGCCCGATCGAGCTGATCGCGTCGAACCCGGTTTCGGTGACCTCCCGGTAATCCAGGTGCCTGACCTCGGCGAGGTCCTCAAGGCCCGCTTCCTTGATCGCCCGCTGCGCCCACGCCGCCTGCTGCTCTGACAGCGTGACGCCGAGCACGCGGACCTGGTAGTGGCGTGCCGCATGCATCACCATGCCGCCCCAGCCGCAGCCGACGTCCAGCAGCCGCATCCCCGGCTTCAGCGCGATCTTCCTGGCCACGAGGTCAAACTTGTGCTCCTGCGCTTGCTCCAGGGTGGCCTCGGCGCTCGGGTAGCACGCGCAGGTGTAGGCCATCGACGGGCCGAGCACCCATTCGTAGAACGTGTTGGACACGTCATAGTGGTGCGAGATCGCGCTGGCGTCGCGGCCCGGTGAGTGCCGGCGCCCCGTGATCCACCTGCGGTTGACCCTGACTTCCTGCGTGGGCGGCGGGACCCGGCGCACCAGCAGCTTCGGCCCGCCGAGCTCGGACAGCACGGCCAGCCGCTCGGGTACCGACAGATCGATCCGCTGCACGCTGGCCAGCCTGGCCAGCGCCGTGTACATGTCGCCGTCGACATCGAGGTGGCCGGACACGTAGGCCCTGGCCAGCCCGAGCGCACCGGGTGCCTGCGCCAGGTAGGACACCGCGGTGGGGTCTTTGATGTAGATCGTGACTCCGGGCGCGCCGGAACTCCCTGCCTTGCTGCCGTCGAATGCCACGAATTCAACATCGGCATCGGGCCCAGCGACGCGCTCGAATACCTCAGCTAGCGGCATACCCGCTCTCCTTCCTCACTGTCCGCCAACGCACTTGTCGTAGAGGGTGGCCAGGCGGCCATCGGGGTCGTAGTCCTTTTTCAAGCCGGCGTACGCAGCGCCGTTGTAGAGCCGTGCGAACTCCTCGCGGGAGTAGAACGAGGTCGAGTACAGGCCCTTATGCCCGCCAAGCTCGGTGACCTTGTCCTCGACCTGCCTGTTGTAATAGCCGTCGGCGGCGCCCGGCGGCAGCGCGACATTGCCCCAGAAGCCGAAGTTGACGTACACCTGCTCCGGCTCCAGCGGATAAAGCGGCCAGGCGCGATCCGCGCGCAACCGCAGCGGGCACAGCCAGACCGGGCTCATGCCGACCTGGCCGGCGAAGAACTCGTAGAACTCGGCGCTGCGCCCGACCGGAATCTCGACGTCCTGGATCACCGCTTCGGTTGCCGGAGCGCCGCGCCGGGCGTCGAGCCTGCGGGTCAGCCCATGCCTGCGGTCGAATGCCACGAGCTTGCGGTAGACGTCGGAGCGTCGGTACCGGCGCGGCCACAACCGGCGGATCCCCGGGCGCTGCATGCCGAATGGCCGCGAGCACCAGAACCAGTCCGTGTCCCACCGCCACAGGTAATCGCGAATGGTGAGGAAGTCTTCGTGCGGCCCCCGGATCGACTGGTAGTAGATGTTCTGCCCCGTGTAGTCGCTGAGCCAGGGCGCGCTCTCGCTGTGCGCCCCGACACTCAGGTAGATCTCGCTGGTGCCGAACGCGGTGCCGTCGACGAAGTCCGCGCGGTGACCCTGGTAGCTTCCGTCGCGCGCGATCTGCGCCACCGCCGTCATGGCCTCGGCCGCGCTGGCGAACCTGAAATGACGGAGGTGGACGTAGGGCGCGACCGGCTCAAGCGAGATCGTGAGCCAGAGCGCGTAACCCAGCGTGCCGTAGGAATTGGGGAAGCCCCAGTACAGCGCGGCGTCCTCGGAGTCCGCCGACGCGGTGACCAGACGGCCGTCGCCGGTCAGGATCTCCATCTCGAGCACCGACTCGTGCGGCAGTCCGTTGCGCAGCGATGACGACTCGATCCCGAGCCCGGAGACCGCCCCGCCCAGCGTGATCGTCTTCAATTGCGGCACCACGAGCGGCATCAGTCCGTGCCGCAGCGTCGCGTCGACCAGGTCCTCATAGGTCGTCATCCCGCCGACGATCGCCGTCCGCGCCGCCGGATCCACCGCCAGCACGCTGGTGAACGCGGAGATGTCTAGCGTGACCAGGCCTGGGCCGCCCTGCTCGCGGAACCTGAACAGGTTGGAGGTCGACTTGGCCAGCCGGACTCGCGTCCCGGCCGGGATCGCGTTGTAGGCGTGCCGCAGCCTGGCCGCTGCCGCGTGCCGGCCCCCGGCGAACGGGCTTGCCTGCTGCCCATGATCAGCGACTTCTGTCAACGGAGCCTCCCTCGACTCGCTACGTCGGCCGGCGCCGGCTTAGGACCGACTTACCCGGCGGACCGACGGCAAATCCGCGCTGCCATGGCCAGAATGACTGTTAACGGGCTAATCCTACCGCCCAGTAGCCCTCTTTCCATGCCCTGTCGACCAGGTCAGCCGCACGGTGGTGCGGCACCTCCTGCGGGTACCAGCATGCCCAGGACAGGGGCCCGGTCGGCCGCGCGGCCGGCCGCCTGGCCGATGCCTGGCCGGCCGCCTGGCCGGCCGCCTAGTCGGCCTCGGTGATGCAGCGGCGAGTATGGAGCTAACGCGACAACCTCCCGCGACTAGCGACGGCGTCAGGAGACCAACGTGGGCCAGATCTATCCCGAACTCGACCAGCGGCTCGTGTCGTTCATCACCAGCCAGCCGATCTTCTTCGTGGCGACCGCGCCCTGCCTCGACCAGTCCGGCCAGGGCGGTCACGTCAACGTCTCGCCGAAGGGCTACCGCGACACCTTCGCCGTGCTCGGCCCGCACACGGTCGCCTATCTTGACCTCACCGGCAGCGGCGCGGAAACGATCGCGCACCTGCGCCAGAACGGCAGGATCACGCTGATGTTCTGCTCATTCGATCCGGCGCCGAAGATACTGCGGATCTACGGGACCGGCCAGGTGGTCCTGCCCGGCGATCCGGACTGGGCCGGGCTCGCCGGCCGCTTCGGTGACGGCTCGGGTGCCGCGCCGGGTGCCGCGGCCAGCCCTGATCGCGGCAACCAGCGGGCGATCATCGTCGTGACCGCCGACCGGATCTCGGACTCTTGCGGCTATGCCGTGCCGGTCATGGAGCTGACGCGGGAGCGGGACTTGCTCACGAGGTGGTCAGAGCGCAAGTCAGCCGAAGATCTCACCGCGTACCGCGTCCAGCACAACACCGAGAGCATCGACGGCCTGCCCGCGCTGTCCTGACCACCAGCGGATTAACCAAGCGCCTCCCGCCATCTTTTACAGTGGGGCGCATGCGATTCGCGCTGCTCAACTCCGGGCTTGGCCTGCTGGCGGCCGCCAGCGAGCTGCATGCGCTGCGTCCGGATGCCGATCTGGTCATCGCCATGGACCCGGACGGGATGCCCTGGGGGCCACGGACGCCGCAGGACATAGCCGAGCGCTCGCTGAACCTCGCCAGGGCCGCCGCAAGCTACCGGCCCGACGTCATAGTCATGGCGTGCAACACCGGCAGCGTGCACGCGCTCGATGCCCTCCGGTCGGAGTTCGAGCCGGGCATCCCCGTCGTCGGCACCGTCCCGGCCATCAAGCCCGCCGCCGCCGTGGCAAGCTCCGTGGCGATCTGGGCGACAGTCGCCACGACCGCGAGCGAGTACCAGCGCAAGCTCATCGAGGAGTTCGGCGGCCGGGCAACGGTCACTCCGGTCGCCTGTCCTGGCCTGGCGACCGCGATCGACGCCGGAGACAGCGACGCGATCGAGATCGCCATCGCCGACGCCGCGCGCAGGACGCCGGCCGGCTGCGGAGCAATCGTCATGGGCTGCACGGAGTACGAGCTGGCCGCCGACCTCATCAGCGTCGCCGTGCCGGGCGCCGCCCTGTTCGGCTCGGCCGCCGCGGTCGCGGCTCAGGCACTCCGCCGCGCGGTCCAGGCCTGCGCGGCGGCGGTCCAGGCCGCAGGCCCGGCAGCGGACCCGGCCGGCGCGGCAGCGGACCCGGCCGGCGCGGCGGCGGACCCGGCTGGCGCGGCCTACCCGGCCGGCGCGGCGGCTTACCCGGCCGACGACAGCCGGACGGGCGCGCTGAGCGTCGTGCTCAGCGGCCGCCACGCCGACCTGCCGCCCGCCGCGCTGACGTACCGGCAGGGGCGCGAGCTCGCCCTGCTGGCCGCCGGCTGCGATCCGGCCGCAGGGGTGACGGTCTGACCGCGCGGCTTCCGCCGAACCGCGAGCAGCGCCAGCCGCAGCCGGACGGCGGCACTCGTCAGCAGGCCCGCCGCCAGCCGGACTGGCCGGACCGCGCCGCCCGCCTTCTCGCATAGCTCGCCGCAACCTGCTTGGGCGTCATCGGCAGCCGCGCGGCCGACGGCGGCAGCCCGGCATGCAGTGCGTCGGCGATCAGCAGAGCCATCGAGTACTCAGGGTCAGCCTTCAGGGCCCGCTCGATCGCGACGCTGGCCAGCGCGCCGTCCCCGGCCTGCCAGGCCGTGAAGGCCAGCAGCGCCGCGGGAGCAGCGACCAGGTCAGATGGCAGCAGCCGGACGAGATCGATCCACAGCCGCTGGTGAGCGTCGTTGAACTGCGGATCCATCCTGGCCCATGCGTCGTCCCTGACCCGCAGGTCGCCGAGCACGACGCCGAGCCAGGCGATCTCGTCGTGCTCGGTCAGCTTTCCGCCGCGCCGGTACCGTGCGAGCGCCTGCTTGACGGCCCGCCGCCCGGCGTCCGCGATGGGCAGGAACGGATCGTCGCCTGCGGCCGCGGCCTCGAAGTCGATCATGCTGCCCGACCTCTGCCTGGCCCGCGCGACCGCCTCCCGCATCGGCTGGGCGGTCTCGGCGACCGGCGCAACGGTGCGGGCCAGCTCCGCCCGGTCAGCACGAACAGTCAGGCCCGCCGCGGAAAGCGCCGCGGACGCCGGATGACCGGAGGTGCTGAACGGGACGCCGTCCGGCGGGCAGCACTGGGGGTCGCCGCACAGATAGGACCAATACCTGCCGCCCTCCACCCTGAGCACATCCTGGACGGAGATCCCGGCCTTTCGCAGCGCACGGTCAACGACGTCCACCACGGGGGTGACCGCCATGCCCGAGCCATAACCGACCGCTATCGCCATCGCCAGGCGCTGCCGGCGCAGCACGGTGACGGCGTGCTCGGCGATATCGGCGGCCAGGTCTCCTTCCGGCGGATTGGGCAGGTCATAACGGAAGGCGATCCTGATCCTGGCGTGCGGGCCGCCGATGCCCAGCATGACCAGACTGTCCTCGGGATGGAACCCGAGCAGGTGCGGGACCACGGCTAATATGCCATCGGCCGATCCGACCCGCACCCGGCAGCGCAAGCCGGTCGTGCGCGGGTCCACGGCGTGCGGGTCCAGCGCGCTGGCCGCAGGCGGGTTGGCTGGCGGCTCGCTGGCCGCGGGCGGGTCGGCTGGCGGACCGCCAGGCGGCTCGGGTTCTGCGGGCTGCCGTGGGTCATGGGGCTGTGATTCAGTCATGCAACCAGGTTCGCTGGCGCGGCAGTCCCGTACCTATGGACAAATCGGGCTGTTGATAAGTATTTGCGACCTTTCCACAGGCAACAAGAAGTCGTTTGACTGGCCCGACAACGCGGGTCTTACAGTCCGATGCCGAGCAGGGCGTCGACCGCGTCCCTGACCAGCCGCGCCGAGGCCGCGAACTCGGGCCCGGCCGCCACGCCGTCCGCTGCGAGTACCGCATCTGCCCACGCGTCCACGACAGCGAGCGCACCCGGCGCGTCCAGATCGTCAGCGAGCCGCTCGCGCATCGCCGCAAGCACGCTCTGCCCATCCGCCGGAACGCCGGCGGCCCCATCCGCTGCGGTCCCGGCGCCCCGGCGCCC
Source organism: uncultured Actinomycetota bacterium (assembly GCA_963720595.1). Lineage (GTDB taxonomy): Bacteria > Actinomycetota > Actinomycetes > Streptosporangiales > Streptosporangiaceae > Chersky-822. The sequence continues at coordinate 1,570,215 of CAVRFY010000005.1, forward strand.
GACAAGCCCGGCCCGGACCGCGTCTCGCCAGCGCCCTAGCCGACCGGCCGCCTCGTCGAGTCCCTGGTCGGTCCAGTCCCAGTCGTGCCGGTAGTGGTGCGCGAGTATCGCGAGCCTGATCGCCATCGGGTCCGAGCCCGACTCGCGCAGCACGGAAACGAAGACCAGGTTGCCGAGCGACTTCGACATCTTCTCGCCGTCGAGGCGCACCATTCCGGCGTGCGCGTACCTGCGCGCGAATACCTCGCCGTCGGCGCGGCCGAACGCGACCCTGGCGTGCGAGGCGCTCATCTCGTGGTGCGGGAAGATCAGGTCGGAACCGCCGGCCTGAACGTCGAACGATTCGCCGAGGTACCGGGTCGCGATGGCCGCGCACTCGACGTGCCAGCCTGGCCTGCCCGGCCCGAACCTGGACTCCCAGGACGGCTCGCCCGGCCGCCCGGCCAGCCAGACGAGCGGGTCAAGCGGGTCCTTCTTGCCCGGTCTGCCTGGGTCACCACCGCGCTCGGCGGCAAGCTTGGTCATGGTGTCCGCGTCGAACCCGGAGACTGCGCCGAAGTCCGGATCGGCCGACCGGCAGAAATAGACGTCGCCGTCAAGGTCGTAAAGGCCATCCCGGTCGGCCAGCACGGAGCTGAACTCCTCGATCAGCCCCAGCGCCTCCACCGCGCCGATCAGTTCGTCGGGGGGAAGCACCCGCAGCGCCGCCATGTCCGCGCGGTACCGGTCGATCTCGCGGTCGGCGAGTTCGCGCCAGTCCTGCGCGTCGCGCGCCGCGCGCTCCAGCAGTGGGTCATCGACATCTGTAACATTCTGGATATAACGAACCTCATGCCCGGCATCCCGCCACGCACGGACGAGCAGGTCCCACGCGATGTAGGTCGCCGCATGCCCGATGTGGGTGGCGTCGTACGGCGTGATGCCGCAGGCGTAGATCGTCGCCCGGTGCCCTCGCGCTGCCTGAGCCGGCCGGGCAGTCGGCGTGTCCCAGACGAAGGTCTCTGGGGCTCGTCCCGGCAGCCGGGGGACGCGCGCAGCAGGCCAGGAGTCCATGGCGGCTAGGTTATCGCTCGACTTTCGAGCTATCGCCCTGGCCTGGCCGGCCTTCGCGCTGGCCCGTCAGCCCCGCGCCTGCTCGAAGGCGTGCGCCAGCCCGATCAGCCGGGGCTCGCTCCAGGCGGGGCCAATCAGCGAGATGCCCACCGGCAGCCCGGCGACGCGGCCCGCGGGCACGGTGATCGCCGGATAACCGGAGACCGCGGCGGGCGAGGACGTTCCGATGCTGTAGTGGTCGCCGAGCACATAATCGGTCAGCCACGCGGGATTGCCGCTGAGCGCGAGCACGGCATCGAGCCGGTGCTCGGTCAGCGCGCCGTCCAGCCCGGACCTGGCCAGGGTGCGCGCCTGCTCCCTTGCCGACTGCCACTCCGGCGCGGACCGGCCGGACGTGGCCTCCGCCTCCTCGAAGATCTGCTGGCCGAAATGAGTCAGCACCCGGTCTGCGTTACTCCTGTTGAATGTGATCAGCTCGCCGAGCGACAGCGGATGCTCGCCGCCGAGTCCGGCCAGGTAGGCGTTGAGGTCGTCCTTGAACTCGTGTCGCAAGGCGACGAACTCGTGCTCCCCGATCGCGTCCGCGCCGGTCAGCTCGACCGGGTCGAGCACCTCGGCGCCGTGCGCACGCAGCAGGCTGACCACCTCCTCTAGCAGGGCGGCCGTCGCGGCCGTAGCCTGCGCCCCGCCGTCCCGCCAGAGGCCGATCCTGGCACCTGCCAGCGCCGCCGGGTCGAGGAACTGGGTGTAGTCAGCGGGCTGGCCGGCCGCCTCGCTGGTCGCGGCATCGGCCCCGTCGGCCCCGGCCAGGGCGCTGAGCAGCGCCGCCGCGTCGGCGACCGTCCTGGTCATCGGCCCGGCCGTGTCCTGCTCGGCCGAGACCGGCACAATCCCTGTCCTGCTGACCAGGCCGAGCGTCGGCTTGATGCCGACGATGCCGCAGGAGTGCGATGGGCTGACGATCGACCCGTCGGTCTCGGTCCCGACCGCCAGCGGCGCCAGTCCTGCCGCCACGGCGACAGCCGAGCCCGAACTGGACCCGGACGGATTTCGGCCGGTCCCGTGCGGGTTCACCGCCTGGCCGCCCAGCGTCGACCAGCCGCTGGATGACTGCGTCGACCGGAAGTTCGCCCACTCGGACAGGTTGGCCTTGCCCAAGATGACGGCGCCCGCCGCGCGCAGGCGACCGATCAGGAAAGCATCCGCCGCGGCGGCGCCAAGCAGCGCAGGGGATCCCGCGGTCGCGGGTGAGCCGGTCACCGAGATGTTGTCCTTGATCAGGACGGGGATCCCGGCGAGCGGCCCGAGTTCGGCGCCGGCCGCGCGGGCCTGGTCGACCGCGCGTGCCTCCGCCGCGGCCTGCGAGCTGACCGAGATCACGGCACCAAGGGCGGGATTGTGGCGCTCGATTCGCTGCAGGTAATAGCCGACGAGATCGGCGGAAGTCAGCCGCCCCGCCGTCATCGCCTGGATCAGCCCGGCCACGGTCACGCCGCCAAGGGCGATGCCTGACCCGGCGATGGTTTCGTCGGGAGATTCGGAATACGTCATGGTGGAAGACTAGGAGAGCCGGGGTTTCCGGCTCTGGGGGGTATGCGAAATGGCTTCGGTGCCTGGGCGGCGCGGCCGCACCAGGATCTCGGCATGGGCAGCGGTAGCTCTCGCGGCCGTGCTTGCGCTGGCGGTCGGCTGCGCGGCACGCGGCTCGAACCAGGCGGCCGGCCGGAGCCCGCTCCAGAACGCTTACGAGTTGACGATCCGCAAGGTGCTCCGGTCGGTGGTCGAGATCAACGCCGGCGCCTCGGCCGGCTCGGGGGTCGTCTTCGACACCCGCGGCGACATCGTCACCAATGCCCACGTCGTGGGGAAGGCGAAGAAGTTCGAGGTGCGCGCGTCGGTTACCAGCCAGCCGATGAAGGCCAGGCTGATTGGCCTGTATACGCCCGATGACCTCGCCGTGATCCGGGTACTCAAGGGCTCGCGCGACCTCAAGCCGGTGCGCTGGGCCGACTCGGCGAAGGCTGAGGTCGGCCAGATCGTGCTCGCCATGGGCAGTCCGTTCGGGCTGATCGACAGCGTCACCCAGGGCATCGTCTCGGCCACCGGCCGAACCGTGGACGGGCCGACCATCTCCGGCAAGAAGCCGTCGGTCATCGTCAACGCCGTCCAGACCAGCGCCCCGATCAACCCGGGCAACAGCGGCGGCGCGCTCGTGCTGCTGTCCGGCTTCGTCCTCGGGATCCCGACGCTGGCGGCACAGGACCCCTCACAGGGCCACCCGGCGCAGGGCATCGGCTTCGCGATCCCCGCGAATACCGTCGTCGACATCAGCCGCCAGTTGATCAAGAGCGGCAAGGTCACCCAGTCGGGCCGGGCCTCGCTGGGGATCAACGGCGCGACCCACGTGAACTCCGCTGGCATGCCGGACGGCGTGAGCGTGGAACAGGTCGCGTCGGACGGTGCCGCGCACGCCGCGGGAATCAAGGCAGGCGACGTCATCGCCGGGATCGGCGAGCAGCCGACGCCGGACCTGGCCTACCTGGAAGACAGGTTGACCCAGTACCGGCCGGGCGACCGGGTCAAGGTCGAAGTGCTGCGGCAAGGCAATCCGAGAGAGGTCATCGCCACGCTCGGCATCGCTGGCAGCTAACCGGGTCACCACCTCGGCGGGTTCTTCCCTAGAATTCGCGGGTGACCTTCACACTGGGAAAGCTCGAGTTCACGCCAGCGGTAAGTCAGCCCGATCTGCTCGCGGCTGCGGTCGCCGCCGCGCTGGCCGATCCGTCGTGGCCGATGGCCGCCGCCGATGTCGGCGTGGCCGAGATCGACCCGCAACTGGCCGACACCGCCGCCTTCTGCGAGCGGTACGGCGTCTCTCCCGCTGAGTCCGCCAACTGCGTCGTGATCGCGGGCCGGCGCGACGGCGAGGTCAGGTTCGCCGCGTGCGTTCTGCTGGCGACGACCAGGGCCGACGTCAACGGCGTGGCCAGGCGCGCGCTCGACGTCCGCAAGGCATCGTTCGCCGCGACAGACATCGCCGTCGCGCAGACGGCGATGGAATACGGCGGGATCACGCCGATCGGGCTGCCCGGCGGCTGGCCCGTGCTCGTCGACGCCGCCGTCGCCGGCACCGCCCAGGTAGTGATCGGCAGCGGGCTGCGCCGGTCGAAGCTGGCGCTGGCCGGGAAGTCACTGGCTGACCTGCCGGGCGCCGTGGTCATCGAGAACCTCGCCCGCTGATTCCCGCTGATTCCGGCTGATTCCCGCCAGCGCAGCTAGGGCAGCCAGGAGACCTTGCCGTGCAGGGCGACGTAGCCAACGAAGGCGCCAGCGTCGATCAGCGAGTGCGCGATGATGAGCGGCGTGACCCGCCCCCAGCGGCGGTAAAGAACCGCGAAGATCACGCCCATCGTCGCGTTGCCGAGGAATCCGCCGAGCCCCTGGTACAGGTGATAGCTGCCGCGCAGCAGCGCGCTGCAGGCGATCGCCGCGACCGGCGACCAGCCCAGCTGGTCGAGCCGGTGCAGCAGGTAGCCGATGACGAGTATCTCTTCGAGCAGCCCGTTCTGGACCGCGTTGAGCAGCAGGACGGGGATGCGCCACCACACGGCTGGCAGATTCTCCGGCACGACGTTGAGGCTGACGCCCAGGTGGAACGCCGCGAGGTACAGGCCGAGGCCGGCGCCGCCGATCACGGCGGCCAGTACCGCGCCGCGGGCCGTGTCCCTGGCGGGCTGAGTCGCGTCGAGACCGATCACCGATGGCGGCTCACCCGAGCGCGCCATCAGGTAGAGCACCAGCAGGACGGGGGCCAGGTTCTCGGCGATGCCGGCGATCTGAAGCGCGAGGTCGAGCCAGCGATTGAACGGCGCCAGCGAGCCGACGAGCAAGGCCTGCTGGCCCGCTAGCGGCTTGCTCTGCAACAGCGAGCCGACCAACGACAGGACCGCGTTGAGCGCGCTCGCGCCCAGCGACACGGCGAAGACTGCGAAAATCTCCCACCGGATCAGCCACGGCGGCGGCGGGCGTAGGCTGGTCTCCCTGAGTGCCACCTGATGGACTCTAGCTTGTGCCGTTGACGCTGCTCAGTTGGCGGATCGCTGCTACCGCCAGGTCAGGGGCTCGTGCCTGGTCGGCGGTCGGCGGGCGCCCGGCTTGGTGGATCCCTGGATAAGCCGGTGCACAAACGGTATATAAGGATCGGTCAGAGCGAGCGTAGACACAGCGAGCGTAGACACAAGGTGGTCCGATGATCCGTGCAGGCCGTGGTCAAGGCGGCCAGCCGATGCAGCCGGATCCGGCCGAGCCGGACGCCGGCCGGTCAGGTGACCCCGAGGGCGCTCGCGAAGCGGCGGGCCAGGCGACCGTGACCAGCACCGCGGCGCAGCCCGCCGCCAGCGCCGCGAGCGCCGCCGACGCCGTCCCTGCCCAGGGAGGCAGCGGCCGGGGGGTATTGCGCCGCGCGCTTGATCACACCTGGGTCCGGCACCTGATCCTGCTCGTGGTCTACCAGGGCGCGGGCATCGCAGCGACCTGGCCGAGGTTCACCTACCTCGCCAACGGCAAGCTCCCGGCCACCGCGGACGTGTCCAGCTTCGTCTGGAACATCTGGTGGTCGACCCACCAGGTGCTGCACCTGCATAACCCGTTCTTCACCAAGTACATGGCGGCCCCGGTCGGCACGCATCTCGCGTTCAGCACGCTGATGCCCCTCGCCGGTTGGCTCACCGCGCCCATCACGGTCCTGTACGGGCCGTCGGCCTCCTTCACCCTGCTGACGATCGTCACGCCCGGGTTGCTGTGCTACGCGATGTACCGGGCGGCGAGACTTTGGCTCAATGAGCCGGGCTCGATCATCGCAGGCGCCTTCTTCGGCCTGTCCTCGATGCTGTTGTGGCAGAACTGGTACCACGTCAATATCGCGATCGGGACCATCTTCCTGCCGGTCACGATCGAGGCAGCGGTCAGGCTCAGGCGCTCGCCGCGGCTGGCGCCGGCCATCGCGCTCGGCATTGCGCTAGGCGCCTCGATCCTGATCAACCAGGAAAGCACGATCGTCGCCATCGTCCTGGCGGCGGTGATCCTGCTCCCCTGGTTTGTCGCGGCGCTGGTCAGGGACAGGGCGCTGGCCCGCCGCGCTGTGCAACCGCTTGCGGTTGGCGCCGCGGTCGCACTGGTCGTCGCGAGCCCGGAACTGATCGCCATGGTGCAACAGGCACTATCCGGCGGGGCCCAGCCTCCGATTGGCCAGCTTGCCCTGAATTACACGCAGTTCGGGGTGTCGCTGCCGACGCTGTTCGCGCCGTCACCACGGCTCGGGACTTTCGGCCTGGGCAATCTCGCCTCGAGTTACAGCTACAACAGCAAGCTCCAGGTGCTCGAGGGCCTGCCGACGTTCGGCGCGGTGCTGACAGGACTCGCGTTGCTCGGTCTGCTGATCGGCTGCCGCAAGCGAACCACCTGGGCGTTCGCAGGGCTCTGGTTCGCCGGCGCGGTGCTCGCGCTCGGGACGAGCCTGAACTTCGGCCGGCACTGCCGGATCAGCCAGGGCATCTTGCACCGGCCAGGCAAGGTGTACGGGCAGTTCTGTCAGCAGTACCTGCCGCTGATGGGCCACCTGCACTACACCAAGGTGACGCTGCCCGGCTACCCGGTAGTCAGCGTGTGGAAGCCGGTCGTGGCGTCGAACCTGATGCCCTATACCTGGCTGGTTCGCATACCCGGCCTGTCCGGGCTGCGGGAGGCGGACAGGTTCGCCCTGGTCGGGCTGATCGGCGCGGCGATGCTGGCCGGGCTGACCGTCCAGTGGCTGAGCAAGCGAAGGTTGACGATGCCGCTGATCGCGGCGATTGTCGCACTGGGCGTGTTCGAGGCAGGCTGGTCGGGCGACTCGCTGACCTCCTCCGGCTATCACGGCACCATGCCGACCACGCTGCCGGCGCTCGACCGGCCGATCACCCGCGACCACTCCACCTCGATCGTCGTCGACGTCCCCTACGGACTCCGGGGCGGCGTGGCAGTCACGGGTTCGGAGATCTCGCCGAACGCGATGCTCATCGCGACGCACGACCGTCATCCCCGGGCCATCTCGTACACTGCCTGGGTGTCGCAGGCCGCCATCAGCGGGGTCAGCAAGCACGCGTTTTACCGCAATCTGTACATCGCCGAGCACAGCAAGAGCCCCGGGCCCGCCGAGATCAGGCGGGCGGCCGCCGACGTGCGGACGATGAACATCGGCTGGGTGATCGAGTGGCGGAACCTGTGGACCAAGTACCATCCGATTTTGCGGCTCGGCCACATCGACAGATATCTTGAGGCGCTGGGATTCCGCCACGTGAACGGGATGTGCCTGGTCAATCTCCGGCCAGGAGAGCAGTGCCCGCATTTCCAGAACATCTGGCTGTGGCAGCACAAGCCAGGCCGACCTGGCTGACCGCCCGGCTCCGCGAGGTAGGCTCCGCTCAGTGACAGCCAAGGAACAGCCGATGAACAAGCCCAAGGCGCCGGCGGCGCAGCCCAAGGCGCGGACCGCGCAGGCCAAGGCGCCCGCGGCGCAGCCCAAGGCGCAGACCGCGCAGGCCAAGGCGCCCGCGGTGCCCGCCGGCCAGGTACCTGCCGAGCGCCCGCAACCGCCGCGCTCGGTCCTGATCGCTGTGCGGCTGATGTACGCGGGTGCGGTCCTTACCGCCGTCGGCCTCGTGATCAGCGTGATCGCGGTGGCCGCGGACGCCAGTTCGCTGCGCGCCAGCCACCCGCACGCCACCGCGGCGCAACTGCACGCCACCCAGAACTTCCTGATCACGATCGCCGTCGTGTCCGGCATTGTCGAGATCGGCGCCTGGCTCTTCATGGCCAGGGCCAACCGCGGCGGCCTGAAGTGGGCGAGACTCGCCGCGAGCGTGCTATTCGCGCTCAGCACCTGGAACTTCGTCAGTCACTTCTTCGGCACGATCACGATCGGCAACATCAGCTACTCGGCGGTGCTGTGGCTGGTCGGGCTCGCGGCGGTCTTCTTCCTTTGGCAGAAGGACTCGAGCCCCTACTTCAGCTGACCTGGTCTACCCGCACCTGGTCTACCTGCACCTGGTCTACCTGCACCTGGTCCACCTGCACCTGGTCTCCCTGCGCCTGCGCCAGCTGCGCTGTCAGCCGCCCCCACGCCAGATCCGCGCCAGAGGCAAGGCATCCGTCGACGACGGCTCCCGTGCCGAGCGCGCTGACCCGCAGCTCAGGTACGGCTGGCGCGATCGCGCCCAGCTCGGCACTCACGGCCGCCGCGAAGCCGGGCGCCTGCCCGATGCCGCCGCCCAGCACCACCAGCCCGGGATCGACGACCGCGATGATCGCGCAAATCGCCTTGGCCACCAGCCTGGCCTCGGCAGTCACGATCGCGGCGGCGCGCTCATCCCCGGCGGCGGCGGCCGCGAACACCTGCCTGGCCGACTGCGCAGGCAGACCCGCACGCTTGGCCGCGCGAACGATCGCGGCGGCCGAGCCGGCGGCCTCGAGCGTGCCGCGCCTGCGCACCTCCTCGTCGGCGACGTGACCGCCTGGCCCCTCAGCGATCGGCAGGAACGCGATCTCGCCCGCCACCCCGTGCGCACCCCTGTGCAGCTGACCGCCAAGCACGAGGCCCATCCCGATGCCAGTCCCGATGGAGACGACGACAAAGCTGGCGAACTCCCTGCCGTGGCCGTGCTCCCGTTCGGCCAGCGCGGCCGCGTCGGTGTCGTTCTCCACCGCCAGGTTCTCGCCGAAGGCGCTGCGCAGGCCGGCCAGCACCGCTGGCCTGTCCCAGCCGGCCAGCCCGCCGGTGAGCGTGATCGCGTCCAGCCTGGGGTTGTAGACGCCCGGGCTGCCGAGCACCGTCTGGGTCACGTCGCCCCGCTGGACGCCGGCCGCCGCGCAGATCCCGTCGGCCAGCCTGACCAGCTCATCCACCCGCCTGCGCACGCTCGCCGCCGTGCACCGAGACTCGGCCTTGGCCCTGATCTCGCCAGTCAGGTCGGCGATCGCGCCGCGCAGGTACTCGTGCCCGATATCCAGCCCGAGCACGTAGCCGGCGTCGGGCCTGATCTCGTAGAGCACGGCCGACCGGCCGGGCACCCCGGTGCGCTGGCCTGCGGTCCTGACCAGCCCGGAGCGCTCGACGTTGGCCAGCGCCAGCGAGACCGTCGGCTTGGAGAGCCCGGAGTGCCTGGCCAGGTCGGCGCGCGAGCACAGGCCGAGCTGGCGGATCTGGTTGAGCAGCAACTGCTCGTTCATCGTCCGGATGAGCTGGGGCCTGGCCGGCTGCAGCGCTGCTGCCACGTCAGTCATCTAGCGCAGGTAGGCGAGATGCTCGCCGTGCAGCTCGATGTAATCAGCCATCAGCTCGCGGGCAGCGGTGATGCCAGGCACCAGCGGATGCTGAGCGAGCGAGATCGCGGCCAGGCCGGCATCACCCGACATCGCGGCCGCCACGATTCCTCGCTCGTACTCCTTCACGGCGAGCACCAGCGCTCGCGCCGACCTCGGCAGGTTGGCGGCGTCGAGCTGGGACAGGCCGTCTGAGTCCACCCTGGCGGGCACCTCGACGATGTCGTCGGGATCGAGGAAATCGAGCGCATGTCCGTTGCGCATGTTGACGATCACCTCGCCCGCACGCAGGCCGGCCAGACCGTCAATGACCCGAAGCGCCAGCCCTTCGTAGCCGCCCAGCTCACCCGCCTCGATCGGGGCCGGGCCTGCGGCCGAGCGCGCCGCCCGCGCCTGCGCCTGGCCGCTCGCTCCCTGCGTGTCGGTCTTCATGTACGTGTCGTGCCGCACCCCGATCAGGTTCGCATAGGCCGACCAGGCGGTGTGCACGTCGCCGTCGGCGAACGCCTTGCCGATCGCGGAGATCAGTTCGTTGTTCAGGCCCTGGACGTCCTGGCCGCGGCTCGAACCGGCGCGCGCCACGCCGTCGAGGTATCTGCGCGGATCGTAGTAGTAGTAGACGTACTCGGTCGGGATCGCGCCGACCCGCTTGACCTCGTCGGCATCGAAGGCGGCGAACTGGTGCGCGGACCGCTGCAGCTCGGAGAACCTGGCGATCAGGTCGCCGATCTGCTCCTCGCCATCGAGCTCGAACGAGGTGATCCACCCGAGGTGGTTCAGGCCGCCGTACCTGGCGGTGACCGCGCCTGGCCCGGTGAAGGCAGCCAGGTCCGCGATGGTCCCCGACGGGGTGTCGCAGACGCCGACCGCCGTCACCTTTCCCTGGGCGCTGATCGCCTGGGTGATCAGGCCCGCGGGGTTGGTGAAGTTGATCAGCACCGCCCCTGGCGAGCACTCGGCGAGCAGCTCGCAGTAGGAGAGCACGACCGGGATCGTGCGCAGCGCCATCGCGCAGCCGCCTGGCCCCGTCGTCTCCTGGCCCACGATGCCGCGGCGCAGCGCGGCCTGCTCGTCGATCACCCGGCCGCGGTCACCGCCGACCCTGATCGCGGAGAACACGTAGTCGGCGCCGGTGAACGCCTCGGCCACGTCGGCCGTCACCGTCACCACGCCTGGCTGGCCGAGCACAACGGCGACCTCGGCGGCCAGCCTGGCCGTCGTCTCCCGCCGCACGGCATCGGGCTCGAACAGGCAGATCTCGTCGAACGCCCCTGGCCTGCCGCTCAGCACGGCCCGCACGAACGCCGGCATCCGGACCCCGCCGCCCCCGAGTACCGCCAGCTTCATCGCTTGCTCCTACCGCTGTTCGCGCGCGCCAGGCCGCACAGCTGCGGCTAGCACCGTGGCCACGTCCTTGACAATCATGGGCCGCAACGGCCAGCCCGCGCCGGTGCCGGCATCCACCGCACCTACCCCGCCGAGCCTGCCGACGGCCTGCGACCCGGCGGCGTTGGCGACGACGGCGGCCTCGGCGATCGATGCTCCGTCCAGCAACGCCGCGATCATCGCGCCGGCGAAGCTGTCGCCCGCGCCGGTAAGATCGCGGACCGCGACCTCCGCGACGCCCTGCGAAATCTCGGTGACCGAGCCGTCCGGGCCGGCCACTACCGCCCCGGCTGCGCCACTGGTCACCACCAACTGGGTGCCCCAGGCCGCGGCCGCGGCGATCGCGTCGTGCAGGATCGGCTGCCCGGTCAGCCTGATCAGCTCGTCGGCATTGGGCACGAAGATGTCGGCGAGCCGTACGCACTCGATGACGGTGTCGCGCTCGCGCTCGTCGCCCAGCGAGATGTCGAGCATGATCTTGCAGCCGAGTTCGCGCGCCTCGGCCAGGAACGACGGCACCCACCGGCCCGCGTGCAGGTAGCACCAGGCAGGGCGGTGCGCGCGCAGGACGGCGTGCCAGCGCTGGATCTCGGCTCGCTCGCTGACCGCCGCCGACGGCAGGTGCGTCACGAACCCGCGGTCCCCGTCGAAGTTGAGCACGACGGTGATCCCCGCGGTCGGCCCCGACACGTGCACCGACGGCGACAGGTCGACCGCGGCGACCGCGCAGTGCTCGGTCACGACCTGCGACCCCAGGTCATCGCCGAGCATCGTGCACAGGCCGGCCCTGGCCCCGCCGGCCGCGGCGGCGGTCGCGCTGGTGACGGCCCCGCCGCAGGAGATCGCGAACTCGTCGGTGAAGACTTCCTCGCCGGGCCCTGGCAGCCGGTCCAACTGCCCGAAGACCAGTTCGAGGAAGACCAGCCCGAACGAGATCATGTCCACCGAGCAGCCTCCTGGGGCACCGCCGTCCGGACGCGCTGAGGCCGTCGCCCCCGGCCTCCGCCTGCCGTGTTCGCGCCGTCACATTACGGTTCGGCCACGAACTCTGTTACGCCTCGGATAGTTAGGATACTGTCCTAACAATCTCCACGATAGTGGACCCCGGCATCGTTACCGAACTGGCAGGGTCATGGTCGGACAGTTGACGCCGGCGGGGCCGCGATCCAGGTCCGGTGCCGCCATCTCTCCCCCGCCCGCCCGCTCCGACTCTTGCTGTCCGCCGCAACCGGGGACAGGTCATTCGCCCAGGCCAGGAACATTACGAAGGTCCAGAGGGAAACAAGGCGAAAGTCACTAGTCACTACGTCCCACAATTTTCAGGAGATTCTAGACATTCATGATGGTTACTGGGACCATCGCCGACATGCGGATCCGTCGGCACCCGGCCAGCCAGGCACGCTGGCCGGCTGGTCTCCGTCCGGCACCAAAGCCACGCCGTGACGTACTCCAAACAGCAATGTGCAGCATTCAAGAAGGGCCGAAGCTATGAGACGCCTTACCAAGCTCGGGGTCGTCATCGCATCAAGTCTGCTGGCCGCAGCCTGCTCGTCGTCCACGACCCCGTCGAACCCGTCGAACCCGTCGGGCCCGGGCGGGGTCCTGCAAATATCCAACGAGTCCGGGGCCACCTGGACCTGCGGCTTCAGTCCGTTCAACCCCTCGGTGAGCGGACTGTCCCTCGGGCCGGTGTACGAGCCGCTGGTCTTCGTCAACGCGCTGCAGAGCGGGAAGACCACCCCGTGGCTCGCCAGCCACTTTGCCTGGTCGAACGGCAATAAAACCATCACGTTCACGATCCGCAAGGGCGTCAAGTTCAGCAATGGCACGCCGATGACGGCGGCGGACGTGGCGTTTACCTTCAATCTGCTGAAGAAATTCCCGGCGCTCGACCTGAACGCGATCTGGTCGGTCCTCTCCAGCGTGACGCAGCAGGGCGACACCGTCGTCATGAACTTCAAGACGGCTGCCGTGCCGTACTTCTACTACATCGCCGACCAGGTGGGCATCGTCCCGATGAGCATCTGGTCCAAGGTGGCGAACCCGGTGAACTTCACCGACGGCAACCCGATCGGCACCGGCGCCTACACCGTGAAGTGCAGCCCGGCCCTGATCACCTACACGGCGAACACGCACTACTACCAGCCAGGTGAGCCGCACATCGGCACGGTCCTGTATCCCTCGTACACCTCCAACGATCCGGCCAACCTGGACCTCGCCACCGGCAAGGCCCAGTGGGGCGGCCAGTTCATCCCGAGCATCAACAAGTTCTACACATCCAAGAGCGCGAGCTACCACTACTGGTTCCCGCCGGTCTCGAACGTGTCCGTCTACATCAACCTGAAGGACCCGATCCTCAGCGACCTCAAGGTCCGGCAGGCCTTGGCCTACGCCATCGACCGCCAGAAGGTCTCGACCGTCGGCGAATACGGCTACGAGCCGGCCAGCAACCAGACCGGCATCGTGACGCCCACGTTCACCAGCTGGGTGGACAAGGCTGCGGCGGCCAAGTACGGCAACTACAGCTTCAACCCGGCCAAGGCCACCTCGATCCTGGCGGCGGACGGCTACAAGAAGGACTCCAACGGGATCATGGCCAAGAACGGCAAGGAATTGTCGTTCAGCATCGTCAATGTCGGCGGGTACTCCGACTGGGTCGCGTCCGTTCAGGTGATCCAGCAGAACCTGCAGGCGGTAGGCATCAAGCTCACGCCGGTCAACCTGGCCGGCACCGACTACAACAACCGGGTGTACAAGGGCCAGTTCCAGCTCGCCTACGACAGCAGCGGATCCAACGGCCCGAGCCCGTTCTACGAGCTGCGCGGGCTGCTGTACGGCCCGAACACCGCGCCGATCGGCCAGCTTGCCAGCACCAACTACGAGCGGTACAGCAACCCGGCAACGGACAAGCTGATCAACCAGTACGGCGCAACGGCCGATGAGGCCCAGCAGCACGCGATCGTGAACCAGCTCGAGCAGGTCATGCTCAGCCAGGTCCCGGTCATCCCCATCACCGAGTCCGTCGACTGGTTCCAGTACGACACCAGCAAGTTCAGCGGCTGGGTCACCCAGCAGGACCCGTACGCCCAGCCGGCCCCGTACAGCATTCCCGACTGGGGCTACCAGCTCCTGCACCTCACGCCGAAGGGCTGAGCGACCGTGCCCCGGAGCCTTTCGGAAGGGGGCTCCGGGGCACTTCGCCGCGCCTCTTGCGCTTTCCGCGAGATTGGCTGACCTTTGGGACTAGGGACGATGACCAGAAGGAGGAAGCGATGAGGTACGCGCTGCGCCGGCTGGCCTTCTTCGTCGGCACGCTCTGGGCCTGCTTGACCCTCAACTTCGTCCTGCCGCGCCTGATGCCCGGCAATCCGGCACTGGCGCTACTGGCTAAATTCCACGGCCGGATCGGCGGTCAGGCGCTGAAGGCGCTCGAGATCGCCTTCGGCGTGCACACCCACGAGAGCTATATCCATCAGTACATCGACTACCTGCGCAATACCGCCACGGGCCACCTCGGTACCTCACTGAGCCAGCTGCCGACCCCGGTGACCCAGATCATCAGCAACGCACTGCCGTGGACGCTCGGCCTGGTCGGCCTCACGACGATCATGGCGTTCGTGCTCGGCACCGGCATCGGGATAGTCGGAGCCTGGCGGCGCGGAACCTGGCTCGACAACGTCCTGCCGCCGGTATTCGTGATCACCTCGGCGATCCCGTTCTTCTGGATTGGCATGCTCCTGATCGTGGCGTTCAGCTTGCACGGACCGCACCTGCCGTCGAACGGCACCTTCGACACCACCATGCTTCCCGCGTTCAACTGGCCGTTCATCCTGAACCTGCTCCAGCATGCGCTGCTCCCGGCGGCCGCGATCTTGATTACCTCCATCGGCCTGTGGATCCTGACCATGCGCAACAACATGGTCACCGTGCTGTCCGAGGACTACATCAAGATGGCGCGCGCGAAGGGACTGCCTGGGCGGCGCATCATGCTGGATTACGCGGCGCGCAACGCGCTCCTGCCCAGCCTGTCCGGCCTGGCGATGTCGCTTGGTTTCGTGCTCGGCGGCTCGGTGCTCGTGGAGTACGTCTTCAACTACCCAGGTCTCGGCTTCTGGCTCGTCCAGGCAGTCGAAGGCGAGGACTACCCGCTGATGCAGGCGCTGTTCCTGCTGATCACGCTGGCCGTCCTGCTAGCCATCCTGCTGGCCGACATCCTGAACGCGCTGCTTGATCCTCGGACCAGGACCGCGGGGTAAATGCGATGGCAAGCACAGAGATCTCAACCGGACTCAGTACCTCTATCACGCCAGCCGCCGGCGAGCCGGTCACCAAACCAGGCCCGAGCCGGGCCCGCGCGGCCGCAGCCAGGCTAGGAAGGGCGCTGCAGCGCCTTTTCGCGGCGCTGCGCTCCAACCGCAAGGCGAGCATCGGTTTCATCCTGCTGGCGTTTGTTACCGTGCTCGCGGTCATCCCAGGATTGATCGCGCACGATCCGCCCAGGGCCGAGATTTACGGGCGGTCGCTCGGGCCGTCCGCCGCTCACCTGTTCGGGACGACCGTCTACGGCCAGGACATCTTCTCCCAGTTCATCTGGGGCGCACGCGAGACCCTCATCATCGCCGTTGTCAGCGGCGTGCTATCCACGGCTCTGTCGGTGACCATGGGAGTCACGGCCGCCTATGTCGGCGGCTTCGCCGACAGCGGGCTGAATCTGATCACCGATACCCTGCTGGTCTTCCCCAGTTTCCCGCTGCTCCTGATCATCGCCGCCTACCTTCCGAACAGCGGCGTGGTCGTGCTGATCGCCATCCTCGTCGTGACGGGGTACGCCTACGGCGCCAGGCAGCTGCGGGCCCAGGCGCTCACCTTGCGGGGACGAGATTACCTGGAGGCCGCTCGGGTGCGCGGCGAGCGGACGGCTTACATCATCGCTGTCGAGATCATCCCGAACATGACGCCGCTGATCGTCGCTTCCTTCCTCGGCACGGCGGTCTACAACGTGCTGTTCTCGGCGGGGCTGCAGTTCATCGGCTTCGGAAACCCGAACTCGGTGAGCTGGGGAACGATGCTGTACTGGGCGCAGAACAACGAAGCCCTGGCAATCGGCCAGTACCTGTGGGCCCTGATGCCCGGGCTGGGGATCGCGATGCTGGGCGCCGCTTTCGCCCTGCTCAACTACGCGTTCGACGAGATCGGCAATCCGGCGCTGCGGCCGGTACGGAGGCACCGTGTCAAGCGCGCTCGCTGACGACGTCGACCGGGTCCCGCGGACCGGCGACCCGATCCTGCAGGTGACCGACGTCACGGTGGAGTACGCCACCAAGCAGGGCAACGTGCGTGCCGTCGACGGCGTGAGCTTTGACCTCAGCAGGGGAGAGTTCATCGGGATCGTCGGCGAGTCCGGCTGCGGCAAGTCGACCCTGCTGTTCGCGATCGCCCAGCTGCTGAGCCCGTCGGCGGCCGTGACCGGCGGCTCCGTGGTTTTCAAGGGCGTCAGCATGGTCGGGATGACCGACTCGGAGCTCGCCGCGGTGCGCTGGAAGGACATGTCTGTCGTCATGCAGAGCGCGATGAACGCGCTCAACCCGGTGAAGACGATCCTGGCGCAGTACACCGACACCATGAAGGCACACGGCGTGCGCTCGAAGAGCGAGATCGCTGACCGGTCGGCACACGTGCTGCGCATGGTGGGCATCGATCCCGAGCACCTGCGCAGCTACCCGCATCAGCTCTCGGGCGGCATGCGTCAGCGCGCGATGATCGCCATGGCCCTGCTCTTCACGCCGGACCTGGTGATCATGGATGAGCCGACGTCGGCGCTCGACGTCGTCGCCCAGCGCTCGCTGATGGTGCAGATCAAGGAACTCCAGGCCGAGCTCGGCTTCAGCGTCATCTTCGTCACTCACGACATGTCGCTGGTGAGGCACTTCTCCGACCGGCTGATGGTGATGTACGCGGGCCAGGTCGCCGAGTTCGGCGCCACCTCACGGGTCTTCGGCACGCCGCAGCATCCGTACACCAGCGGGCTGATGGACGCCTTCCCCTCGATCAGGGGTGCCAGGGTGCCGCTGATCGGTATCCCAGGCCAACCGCCTGACCTGGCCAGGCTGCCTGAAGGCTGCCTGTTCGCGCCGCGCTGCCCGAAGGTGATGACCGCCTGCCTGACCACCAGGCCGCCGCTGTACCTGGTGGAGGGGACTGAGGTCCGCTGCCTGCTCTACGCCGACGGGAGCGCGCCATGATCGAGCCGACGACAGACCAGGCGACGGTGCAGCCTGTCACCGGTCCGCCGTTGCTCAGGACCGAGGGATTGACCAGGCACTTCAAGATCGGCGGCGGCCTGCACCGGCGCAGGCTGCACGCCGTCGACGATGTCAATCTCACCATCGGGGCGGGCGAGATCGTCGCGCTGGTCGGAGAGAGCGGCAGCGGTAAGTCGACGATTGCGAGGCTGCTGGCCAGGACATACCAGCCGACAGCGGGTGAAATTTTCCTCCACGGCAGGCAGCTGTCGAAGATCCGGTCTCGTGCCGACCTGCTCGCCTATCGCAGCGACGTGCCGATGGTTTTCCAGGACCCGTTCTCCTCGATCAACCCAGTTTTCCGCGTGTCGCACGGCATCGAGCGCAGCCTGAAGCTGCATCGCCCGGAGCTCGGCAGGGACGAGCGCAGGGCCGAGGCGATCCGGATCTTCGAGGTCGTCGGCCTGACGCCGGGCGCCGACGTGCTCGAGCGCTTCCCGCACGAGCTCAGCGGCGGCCAGCGCCAGCGGGTCGGGTTCGCGCAGGCGCTGGCCATGCGGCCCAAGCTGATCCTGGCCGACGAGCCGGTCTCGATGCTGGACGTGTCGATCAGGATCGGCCTGCTCAACCTGATGACCAAGCTCCGCGACGAGGAGGGCGTCTCGATCCTGTACATCACCCACGACATCGCGAGCGCGCGTTACATCGCCGACCGCATCGTCGTGATGTACGCCGGCCAGATCGCCGAGTCGGGCCCGGTGGAGGACGTGCTGAGCCTGCCGAGGCACCCGTACACCCAGTTGCTCGTCTCGGCGGTGCCCGACCCGCGGGCGGAGCTCACGGTCGGCGCTGACACCGACCGTGGCGAGCCGCCGCGGGTCATCGACCCGACGCCGGGCTGCCGGTTCCGCTGGCGCTGCCCGCTCGCGATCGAGGTCTGCCACCAGGTCACCCCGCAGCTGAACGAACTGCTTCCCCACCATTCCGCCGCCTGCCATGTGGCGACGGCAGACGCCGAACTGAAGGCATTCTGATGAAGATAGCTGTCGTCGGCGGAGGCTCGACGTACACGCCCGAGCTCATCGACGGTTTCGCCAGGCTGGCGGACCAGGTCACGATCACCGAGATCGTCCTTGTGGACCCCGACCAGGCCAGGCTCTCGGTCGTCGGGCCGTTCTCGGCCAGGATCATGGCCGCCTACGGGCATCCGGCCACCGTGCGCTGGACCAGCGATCTGGATGACGGCCTCGACGGCGCCGGCGCGGTCCTGCTCCAGCTGCGGATCGGCGGCCAGGCGGCCAGGCATAGAGACGAGACCTGGCCGCACAAATGCGGCTGCATCGGCCAGGAGACGACCGGCGCCGGCGGCTTCGCCAAGGCCTTGCGCACCGTGCCGGTCGTCCTCGACATAGCCGAACGCACCAGGGCCCGCGCGCTGCCCGATGCCTGGCTGATCGACTTCACCAACCCGGTCGGGATCGTGACCAGGGCGCTCCTGGATGGCGGACACCGCGCGATCGGGCTGTGCAACGTCGCGATCGGCTTCCAGCGGATCTTCGCGGGCATGCTCGGCGTCGAGCCGGACCGGATTCGCCTGGAGCATGTCGGCCTCAATCACCTGACCTGGGAACGAGCTGTCCTGCTCGACGGCATCGACGTGCTGCCCGATCTGATCGCCGCGCACGGCGCCGACCTGGCGGCCCTGATCGAGCTGCCGCTTTCCGTTATCGAGCAAACCCATTCGATCCCGTCCTATTACCTCCGTTATTTCTATGCGCATGACCGGGTCGTGGCCGAGCAGATGACCAGCCCCACCCGAGCCGAGCAGGTCGCCAAGATCGAGCTCGAGCTGCTCGCGATGTACGCCGACCCCGCGCTCGACAGCAAGCCGGAACTGCTCGGCCAGCGCGGCGGGGCGTTCTACTCCGAGGCGGCGGTCGCGCTGCTCGCGTCGCTGGTCAACGACACCGGCGATACGCAGGTCGTGAATGTGCGCAACAACGGCACCATGCCGTTCCTGCCGGATGACGCGGTGATCGAGGTGCCGTCGGTGATCTCGCGCAGCGGCGCGTCCCCGGTTGGCTTCGCGCCGCTCAACCCGCTGATGCGAGGCCTGACCGCGCACGTGTCGGCGTATGAGGAACTGGCGGTCCAGGCAGCCAGGCTCGGCGGTCGCGACCGGGTCTTCGAGGCGATGCTCGCGCACCCGCTGATCGGCCAGTACGACCAGGCTGACCAGCTCACCGACTTGCTGCTCGCGGAGAACGCGGCGTTCTTGCCGTGGGCGGGCGGGCAGGCCGATAGCGGCCTGGCACCGGATCAGCAGTGAGCTGCCGGTGACCCAGGCGCCTCCAGCCGCTCTCGCCGTCGACGGCGGGAACAGTAAGACCGACGTCGCCCTGATCGACCGGGACGGCACTCTGCTCGCGCTGGTGCGCGGTCCGGGGATGCCGGGTCGGCTCGGCCCCGAGACCGTGCGCGTGATCGACGAGTTGATCCGCTCGGCCGTCAAGCTGGCCGACCACGGCTCGGCAGATTCCGCCCCGCTGGCCTGCCACCTGGTCGCCTGCGTGGCCAACGCGGACCTGCCCGCCGAGGAGCGCGAGCTTGAGGCGATGCTGGCCGCTCAGGGCTGGACCGACACGACCCAAGTAGCCAATGACACGTTCGCGGTGCTGCGGGCCGGCCTGGATGATGTGCCGGCCGCGGGCGCGGAACGGTACTGGGGCGTGGGCGTGACTTGCGGCACCGGCATCAACTGCGTCGGCCTGGCCCCGGACGGGACAACCGCGAGGTTCCTCGCGCTCGGAATCACCACCGGCGACTGGGGCGGCGGCGGCGGGCTGGGCATCGAGGCGCAGTGGAATGCCGTCCGGGCGGCGGACGGAAGGGGGCCGCAGACCGCGCTCACCGAGGCCGTTCCTGCCTACTTCGGCCTGAAGGAACCGCTGGACGTCGCGGAGGCACTGCATCGCGGCGAGATCTCCTGGGACCGGATAGCCGGACTCGCGCCGGTCGTCCTGCAAGTCGCCGACGCCGGCGACGAGGTCGCCCGCAGCCTGGTGCTTCGCCTCGCGCAGGAGATCTTCCTGCTGGTCAGGAGCGCGACCACGCGGCTCGGGCTGGAGCGGGAGCCGGTCCCTGTCGTACTCGGCGGCGGCATCATGGCCTCGGGCAACGCACTGCTGATCGACCGCACGACCGACCTGATCACCGCGGAGATTCCCGGGGCGGACGTGCGGGTTCTCCGGCAGGTGCCGGTGGCGGGAGCGGCGCTGATGGGGCTCGACCTGGCCGGCGGATCGGTCGAGGCCAAACGCCGGCTCCGCGAGGCGTTCGCGAGCCGCATGGCAGCGCGGCCCTGACGTCAAGGGCGGCCGACGTCACGCCGGCCACCTGCCGATCTGGCAGGCGGGCCACCTGCCGATCTGGTTTCTCGCAATTCGGTAGAATCACCTGTCCGGGGGGCGCGTGTACCCAGGCTGCCGATCGAAGGACCCAGTGACCGCTCCGAGCACCCCCCGCGGCAAGGTGGGCAGGCGCCGCAGGCGCCGCGTCAGCACCAAGCTCCTGGTCTTCATCGCCGTGGCCGCATGCTTCCTGTTCCTCGTCGGCCGGGGCGCCGCCCAGATCGTCAGCCAGGTCTCCTGCTCGAACAACCAGGTCGTGCTCAACGTCGTCGTCAGCCAGGACATCGACCCCGCGATCAACAGGATCGCCGATTTCTTTAATCGCCAGCGCCGCGAGGCCGACGGCCGGTGCGTTTCCGTCTCGGTCAGCACGGAGAACCCGGCGGACGCGACCGCTCAGATCGACGGGCGCCGGCCGACCCCGCATCCGGGGATCGATGCCTGGATCCCCGACTCCAGCCTCTGGGTCGATCAGGCGAGAAACCTCCCGCTCGGCGCGAAGACCGTCCAGCCCGCCGGGTTCAGCGTGGCGCTGTCCCCGCTCATGCTCGTCATGCCGAAGACCGCCGCCGCCCGCACCGCCGCCTTCGGCAAGACCGGCTGGCGGCTGCTGCTCCCGCGATCTGCCGGCGGCCCCACGGTCCCGGCCAGCCTCCGCGTGGACCTGCCCGACCCCTCTCAGAGCGCGGCAGGCCTGGCCGCCCTGATCGAGATCGGCCGCACGCTCGGCCAGAGCACTGCCGCGCGGGTCAGATTCGCCAGGTTCGTCTACTCCACTGCGGTGACGCCATACTTCGGCGACCCGACCTCGCTCAGCTATTTCGTCAAACTGGCCGCGCCGCCGCTCAACAGCGATCCCGTGACCGTCACCACCGAGCAGGCGGTGCTCTCCTACGACCGGGCCAACGCCGGACAGCCGCTCGCCGCGACCTACCCGACGGGTGGCAGTGTCGCCTTCGGCAGCCCCGAGCTTGACTACCCGTACGTGCTCACCACCTCCAATCCGCAGAGGCTCGATGCGGCGACGCTCTTCGGCAAGGCATTGACCGGGCGGTACGCGCAGAGCGTGATCAGGTACGCGGGATTTCGGTCCGGCCGGAACGTGCCCGACCAATTCCCCCCGGCCTTCGGCCTGAGCAAGCAGCTGCTCCAGGTGGCGACGCCCGCGTCGGCGAGCGAGGCGCCGAACGTGCTGCAGGTCTGGAACAAGCTGGCACTCGGCTCGCGCGACCTGACGCTCGTCGACGTGTCATCGGCGATGGCCAAGCCGGCCAGCGCGGCTGACCCGAACGGACCGACGCTCGAACAAGAGCTGACCCAGACGGCATCGCTCGGTCTCGCGCTGTTCCCCGATACCGCCAACATCGGCCTGTGGGAGTTCGCCGACCACATGACCGGCGCACTGCCTTACAAGCAGTTGGTGTCGGTCGGACCGCTACCGGAGAACCTCGGCGTCATCACCAGGCGCTCCGAGCTGCAGCGCATCAACGGCACGCTCCCGCCGACGGGCGGTCCGCACGTCGCCCTGTATGGCACGATCCTCGACGCGTACCAGTACATGCAGAAGACCTACAAACCCGGATACTTCAATACCGTGATCGTGCTCGCCTCCGGCCTGGACAACGCGCCCGGCGACATCACGGGCCAGGAACTGGTGAAGAAGCTCGCCAAGTTCAGTAACCCCACGCGCCGGGTCGCGGTGATCATCATCGCGTTCTCGCTGTCGGCCGACTTCCCCGAGCTGAAGAAGATCGCCCTCTCCACCGGCGGCCAGGCCTACGAGATCACGGACCCGTCGCGGGTGGCCCAGGTGTTCTACCAGGCACTCGCGCACCGCCTCTGCGACCACGGCTGCGTCGCGCCCTGATTCTCCGCACCAGCCTCGTCCGGTTACCGTAGGGCAATATGGACCCCTTTCGTTCGACTACGGATCCCTCGACCACGGGCCCCTCCGCCACGGGCCTCCCGCCCACGGACCTGCCGCCCACAGGCCTCTCGACCACGGGCCGCACCACGCTGGGCAGGCTGAGCGAGCGCGGCCGCACCGACCGCGCCGCGCTGCACGGCGTGCTCGACGCGGGCCTGATCTGTCACCTCGGCGTGATCATCGACGGAACGCCGGCCGTGCTGCCGACGGGCTACGGTCGGATCGGCGAGACGTTGTACCTGCACGGGTCCTCCGCGAACCGGTCGCTGGCGGCCGCCGCGGGCACCGAGGTCTGCGTCACGGTGACGCTGCTCGACGGGATGGTCTGCGCCAGGTCGGTGTTCCATAACTCGATGAACTACCGCAGCGCCGTGATCTACGGCACCGCGCGCCTGGTCACCGACGAGGCCGAGCGGCTCGAGGCGGTCCGTGCCATCACCGAGCACCTGATCCCCGGCCGCTGGGACAACTCGCGGCGGCCAAGCCGCAAGGAAATGGCGGCTACCTCGGTGCTCGCGCTGTCCCTGGCTGAGGCCTCGGTCAAGGAGCGGACCGGCTGGCCCAAGGACGACGACGAGGACTACGAGCTTGGCTTCTGGGCCGGCCTGCTCCCGATCACGATGACGGTGGGCCCGGCCGAGTCCGACCCGCAGCTCAAGGACGGCATCGCCGTCCCCGCGCACATCATCGAACTTCAGACTCAAGCTGGCGCTACGGGTACCGGAGGTAACGGACTGCCCTAGGCTGGAGCGGTGACTGACCGACTGGTCTGGATTGACTGCGAGATGACCGGGCTGGATCTTGCCAATGACGCGCTGGTCGAGATCGCCTGCGTGGTCACCGACGGCGAGCTGACCGAACTCGACGCGGGCATCGACCTCATCATCAAGCCGCCCGCCGAGGCGATCGACCAGATGCCTGACTTCGTGCGCCAGATGCATACCGCCTCCGGGCTGCTGACCGAGCTGGCCGGCGGCATGACGCTGGACGAGGCGCAGGATCAGGTGCTCGGCTATGTCCGCGGCCATGTCAAGGAGGCGAGGAGGGCACCGCTGTGCGGGAACTCGATCGCCACCGATCGTGCGTTCCTCGCCAGGGACCTGCCCAGACTCGACGACTTCCTGCATTACCGGATGATCGATGTCTCCAGCGTCAAGGAGCTGGCGAGGCGATGGTTTCCGCGGGCCTACTTCGCCAGCCCGGCCAAGATCGGCGGGCATCGGGCGCTGGCCGACATCAGGGAGAGCATCACCGAACTGCGCTACTACCGGGAGGCCGTCTTCGTCCCGATGCCCGGCCCCGATACCAGCACCGCGCGCGCGATCGCCGCCAAATTCACCTCGGCGGGTCAGGATGCCGGCGAGCGACCCGAATCCGGTTCTGGCAGCTAGCCGCCAACCGGTATGCTTCACAAAGCCGCCACGGCGGTCATGGTGGGCGTAGCTCAGTTGGTAGAGCGCCAGGTTGTGGTCCTGGATGTCGTGGGTTCAAGTCCCATCGTCCACCCCAGTGAGATTTCTCGGGACAGAGGAATGCCCGCGTGCGCCCGGCTCGCCGGTGCCGACGCCGGCGTTCCTAGATGGCGCCCCGTAACGCTAGCCAACGACAATGATGGAACTCTGATGCTGCCCGCGCGACATCAGAGTTCCATCGTTGTCGCTACCGGACCGGCCCGGACGCCTTCTGCGCCGCCCACGGAGCCCGCCTCCACCCTGACCGACATTCAAGAATGTTCCGAGCCGTGCCAGGCACTGGCCGGGGCGGGCGACGTTCGCGGCCGAGCCCGCTCAGGGGGTGACCGCCACGCCGAGTGAGCCGTGGGACGGCGCGGTGACGGTGGCCGGTGACAACGGGGTGATCTTGCCGGTCACCGGGCTGATCGCGAACTGCGACAGGGCGCTCTCGCCCCCGCTGGTCACGTAGGCGTTCTTGCCGTCGGGGCTCAGCGCGATCGCCTCGGGACCCCGCACGGTGCGCGCAGTGGACACCGGCCTGGCGCTCAGCGCGCCGGTGGCCGGGCTGATCGCGTACTGGGCGATGGCGGCGCCGCTGTTGTTGACGACATACAGGTTCTTGCCGTCCGGCGCGACCGCCAGGTCGTGCGGGGCACCCCCGCCGGCCACCATCGCCGGGGACTTCGGGGTGAGCTTCCCGGTGGCGGGGTTGATGCTGTACTGCCAGATCGTGTTGGTGCCGGTGGCGGCGACGTACGCGCTCGTGCCGTCGGGAGCGATCGTGATCATCTGCGGGCCCAGCCCGGTCGCCATGGTCTGCACGGGCCTGGCGCTCAGCGCGCCGGTGACCGGGCTGATCCCGAACACCGAGACGGTGCTTGCCTTTCTTGCCTTGGCGCTGTCGGTGCAACCGCTGCCCTTGCTGCCCTTCGCCACCTGGCAGTTCATGAAGCTGACGAAGTAGAGGTAACGGCCGCCGGGGGCGACCTTGATGCCGATGGGGAATCCTGCGCCGGCCACCCTCCTGGGCGCCATGGCGGTCAGCTTCCCGGTGGCCGGGTCGATCCGGTACTGGGAGATCGCCTGCCGCTGGGAACGTAGGCGTTCTTGCCATCAGGACTGACCGCGACCAGCCCGCTCGGGACGCCTGCGGTGGCCACCATCGCGGGCGACTTGGAGGTCAGCTTCCCGGTGGCCGGGTTGAGGGTGTAGTGCGAGACCGCGCCGGCGGTGTTCGACAGGCTGTCGACGGCGTAGGCACTGGTGCCCTGCGGGCTGACCGCGATGTCGTAGGTGAACTCCCCGCTGGCCACGTTCGGGGGCGTGAGCGGCCGCAGCGCCCCCGAGCCCAGCGTCGCGAACTGGGAGATCTCCCCTCCCTCACCGGTGACATACACGAACGGCGCCCCCGCCGGCGACCCGGCCGGGGCCGGCGCGCCAGCCGCCGTGCACCCGGCAGCCAGCCCGCAGGCCATCACCGCAAGGACCACGGCCCTCGGCCGCGCAGCCATCTGCCTCACGCTGATCGCTCCTCAAGTCACCCCTGCATCCTGCCGGCCAACCGTCCGGGTACAGCGCGAACGCCGTGCGAGTTTGATGTGAGTTCCCTCCGAACGACCCCGCACCGGCTGACTACGGACGCTACCGGTTGGCCGGCTCACCCGCAGACCGCTGGCATGCTGGCGTCTGGCTGGACGCGTCGGCGACGCTAGGAAAGCGCGAGACCGGTGAGCGTGGCCAGCCGGTCCATCAGCTGGTCCTGGAAAGCCGGGTCACGGGCCTGTGGCGCGGGCTCCTGTCGCTGCCGGTGGTACCAGTAGCCGCCGCTCACGGTTGCGGCTGCGTCGTTGCTGACGGCGAGCCATGTCTGCGTGAGATGGCCCATCTCCAGATCGTCGGTTGCCGCGGCGCCGCCCATTTTGGTCGGGACCCAGCCCGGATCGACGGCGTTGCTCAATACGTCCGGCCAGACGCGCGCGAGGGTGAGCGCGAGCGCCGTGACGTGGAGCTTGCTCTCGGAGTACGCCTGTGCGGCGTTCCAGCGCCGCGCGGTCCAGTCGATGTCCCGCAGGGACCCGGTACCGGCGTGATGCATCCCGCTGCTGAGGTAGATGAGCCGATCCGGGCGGTCGATCAGTGCAGTGAGCATGTAAGGGGCGAGGGTATTCACCGCGAGAGTCTTCGCGTGCCCTTCGGCGGTCACGGACCGCGATGGCTCGAGGAAAACCCCCGCGTTGTGGATCACGGCGTCCATCCGGCCGATCTCGTTCACCTCATCGGCAAGTTCTCGCGTCTCGGCCGCACTGCCCAGGTCGCCGATGACCACTCCCGCGGCACCGGGGGCGAGGTCGCTCAGCGCCGCCGCCCGCTCGCGCGTGCGGGCGTGCAGGACAACCTCATGACCATCACCCATGAGGACGCCGGCGGCGGCGCGGCCGAGCCCGTCGGTGGAGCCGGTGATCAAGATGCGGGCCACGGGAGAAGTCTCCCACCAAGGGTGCGGCGGCTCCGATCTCCGGCCCGCCTCGCCAGCCCCGCGCAAGTCCCTGCAAGTGGCCGCCAACACCCAGCTGCCGGTCGAACCCTTGTATGGCGGCGGCTACGGCGGTTGTGGCCGCCTCGCCGCAGCGTGGACAATGAGCGCGACAGATTCCCGGCCGAAGGGTGGGGTATCAGGATGACCCTCGCGGAGGCGGAGACTGCGGCGGCGCGGCCAGGACGGCCGCGCCGCCGCCGGTGGGTGGCTTGGGCGCTGCTTGCGGTCGGCCTAGCCGGCGTGGCCGTGGCGGTACTCGCCGCGGTGGCCAGCCGGTACCAGCCGATCGGCAACGGAGAGGACCTCAGTTTCGCGTTCCCGGGTTTGCCGGCCGGCAAGGGATTCCGCGTCGTGAACAATCTCGGCGGGTTTCACCAGGACATCTATGTCCCGCCGCAGCGCGGGACATTCGCGTTGGTCGCCACCATCACGAACAACGGCACGCACCCGGTCACGATCGTCAGCGCGTCTGCGCCGCAGGGGTCGGGGCTCTCGATCGCCGGAGCGATACGCTACTCGACACCCGGCATGGGCGGCTCTAGCCAGATCCCGCCGCCGACATCGCGGCTTCTGCGCAACGTCGAGCTTGCACCCGGCCAGGAGATGTTCATCGGATTCCCGATGCAGATGTGGCCGTGCGCGGTCCCTGACGGCTGGCAGGGGATCCCCACCTTCACCGTGAGAACCCGGTACCTGTTCTTCACCCACACTGTCGATCTGCCATGGTTCCTCTTCGACGACAGCGTGCTCATGCGCCTGCCCGGCGGCAAGCCCGGCCACGGCGCTATCTGCGCGCCCGGGACCACGCTGGCGAACCTGCCACAGGCAGCACCAGCGAACCGAAACTAACCCAGTGGCGGCCACCGTCATCCGCGACATGGCGGACCAGGAAACCACACCACGCAGTGGACAAAGCACCTAAGAGTGCGCCACAATTGTGGTCATGAGCGTGGAATCATTGAGGTCAGTCCGCGATCACCTCTCCGAGTTTGTTGACCGAGTTGAGGGCCAGCATGAGCGCATCGTGGTGACCCGGAACGGCCGTCCAGCTGCTGTTCTGATCAGCCCGGAGGACCTGGCCCAGCTTGAGGAGACCGTCGATGTGCTCGGCGATCCCGAGGCACTCGCCGATATCCGCGAAGCTGACGAGGCGTACGCCCGCGGCGATGTTGTCCGCGGCGTGAATGCGGTCCGCCAGCTGCGGCAGTGAGCCACCATGACGACTATGACCTCGTGCTCACTCCGCCGGCGCGCCGCGCGCTCACCGAGAAGCTGCCGGAGCCAGTCGCCGCGGCGGTAATCGAGTTCATCACCACCTCGCTGGTCGGCCAGCCGCACCGGGCCGGCAAGCCATTGCGCGATGACTTGGCCGGAGTGTGGTCAGCACGCCGCGGCACGTACCGGGTGCTCTACCGCATCCGCGAAGAGCCCCGCGAGGTCATCATCCTAAGGATTGAGCACAGGCGCGATGCCTACCGGCCCCTGTAGCCGCCGGCCGCGCCGGGCACCTAGTCGGGCACCGGCGTCGAAGCGCACATAGAACCGCCTGGATTGCCAGGAGCGCCGGATGCTTGCCAGCGGCTCACCACCGCCCGCACCACCAGCGACAGCGGTCACGGCCTCGGCCTGTCCATCGTCGCCGCAATCGCCACCGCCCACGGCGCCACCCTCACCACCCACACCCGGCCCGAGGGCGGTCTCCACATCCAGGTCAGCTTCCCGGCCACCGACAGCCCACCGCCCGGACCGCGGCACGATAACGCCACCGGGGACCGACGTCCGGTTCCGCCCTCATAACAGATCATCCGCGCGCTCCTCAAATACCTACCGCCAGATGTATTTGCGCGGCGTATACGCTCAGCGTATGCTCGCCGATATGAGTGTTCCCCTGACCCTCCTTGGCCTACTCGAGCGCGAGCCGAGTCATGGCTATGACCTGAAACGCGATTATGACGCCTACTTCGGCCGTGGCAAGCCGCTGTCCTTCGGCCAGGTCTACGCGACGCTCGGGCGCCTGGCCCGCGACGGCAAGGTAGCGGTCGGAGAGCTCGAGCCAGGCGACGGGCCGGACCGCAAGCGCTATGTGATCACTGACGCAGGAGTGACCGAATTCGAGGAGTGGCTGGCAGAGCCAGTCATGGCCGAGCCGCATCTGCAGACCGTGCTGTTCGCCAAGGTGGTGCTCGCGCTGATGCTGGGCCGCCCGGCCGAGAACTACCTCAATGCCCAGCGCGGAGCGCACTTGCAGCGGATGCGCGAGCTCACCGAGCTGAAGCGGGCTGGCCAGCTGGTCGACGGGCTGCTTGCCGACCATGGCCTGTTTCACCTCGAGGCAGACCTGCGGTGGATCGACCTGACCGCGGCCCGGCTCGATGCCCTCGCGGAGCAGGTGCGGTCGTGAACACCGCCGGCATTGCCGCCCGGCTTGGTCCCGGTAGTTGCCTGATCGAGGCGCGGGACGTGGTCTTGTCGTTCGGCCAGACGCCCGCGCTTCGGGGTGCCTGCGTGTCGGTCGCCGCCGGGGAGATCCTGGCCGTGATGGGCCCGAGCGGCTCGGGCAAGTCGACACTGCTGCACTGCCTGGCCGGGATCCTGACCCCCGATGCCGGGGAGGTCTGGTTTGACGGCCGCCGGGTGGACTCGATGGGCGAGAACGACCGCAGCGCGCTGCGCCGGGACCGGTTCGGGTTCGTGTTCCAGTTCGGCCAGCTTGTTCCCGAGCTGACCGCCGAGGAGAACATCGCCCTGCCGCTCCTGCTCGGCGGCACCCGCCGCAGCCCGGCCCTGGCCCAGTCCCGGCCCTGGTTCGGGCGGCTAGGCCTGGATGGCCTCGAGGGGCGCCGGTCCGGAGAGCTGTCCGGCGGGCAGGCCCAGCGGGTCGCGCTGGCCCGCGGCCTGGTCGCCCGGCCGCAGGTGCTGTTCGCCGACGAGCCGACCGGGTCACTGGACTCCCTGGCCGGCGAGCAGGTCATGAACCTGCTGACCGCCGCTGCCCGCGACCAGGGCACCGCCGTCATCTTGGTCACCCACGATGCCAGGGTCGCCGCATACGCCGACCGCGAGGTCATCGTCCGCGACGGCAAGGTCACCTCACTTGCGCCCGGCCGGGTCATTCCGTGATCCGATTCGGCCTGCGCCTCACGATCCGCGGCGGAAGGGAGGCCGCCGTCCGCCTCGCCGTCACCGCAGCAGCGATGGCGCTGGGCGTCACTCTCTTGCTGATCACTCTGGCTGGCATCAACGCCCTCAACTCCCAGAATGCCCGCGCCGCATGGCTCAGCACCTCGGCGAACAACGCCCGCAGCGGCGCCAGCCAGGCGGCACCTGACCCGCTGTGGTGGCTGCCCAGCGCCGATCAGTTCGCCAGCCAGCCCATCTACCGGGTCGATGTCGCCGCAACCGGGCCCCGCTCACCCGTCCCGCCCGGCATCCCGCACCTGCCAGCACCCAGTCAGTTCTACGCCTCTCCGGCCCTGAGCCAGCTGCTCCGCTCCACTCCGGCCGGCCAGCTCGGCGACCGGTTCGGTGGCAGGCAGATCGGCACCATCGGACCCGCGGCACTTCCGGCCCCGAACTCCCTGATCATCATCATCGGCCACACGGCGGGCCAGCTGTCGACGGCACCTGGCGCCGCGCAAGTCCGGAGCATCCAGGTCTCGCCCGGCGGCAACGGGCCGGCCGGCTACAGCACGACGGACCTCGAATTCATCCTCGCCCTCGCGGCGCTGGCGCTGTTCTTCCCTCTGCTCGTCTTCATCGGCACCGCGACCCGGCTATCTGCGGCACGCCGGGAGCAGCGGTTCGCCGCACTCCGCCTGACCGGCGCGACGCCCCGGCAGGTCTCGGTACTGTCAGCCGTCGAAGCATCCGCCGCCGCCATCGCCGCAGTGGCGATCGGCTTCATTCTGTACTTCCTGCTCCACCCGGTCCTGGTAACCATTCCCTCCTTCACCGGCACGCCTTTCGCCCCCGGCGACCTGTCGCTCCGGCTGGCCGACATACTGCTCGTCGCCATCGGCGTCCCGGCCGCGGCGGCCGCGGCGGCACGAGTCGCGCTGCGGCGCGTGCAGATCTCGCCGCTCGGGGTCAGCCGGCGGGTCACTCCGCCCGCTCCCCGTGCCTACCGGGTGATCCCGCTCCTGGCCGGCGTCGGCGAGCTCGCCTATTTTGCCGGCGTCGGGCACCCAGCGAGCAGCAGCGGCCAGGTCAGGGCGTACTTCCTCGGATTTCTCCTGATCATGGCAGGGCTGGTCTTCGCCGGGCCCTGGCTGACCATGGCCGGCTCCAAGGTCATGGTCCTGCGCACCAGCCGGCCCGCCATGCTCATCGCCGGGCGGCGGCTGGCGGACAACCCGCGCGCGGCCTTTCGCTCCGTCAGCGGCCTGATCCTCGCCCTCTTCGTCACCAGCGCGTCGATCGGGATAACCATCACGATCGTCGCTGACCACGGCTCCCCGGCGGGCGGCGTTGCTGCCGCGGGCACCCTGGCGGACAGCTTCATCACTGGCGAGACGGCCTCGGGCCAGCAGAC
Source organism: uncultured Actinomycetota bacterium (assembly GCA_963720595.1). GTDB lineage: Bacteria > Actinomycetota > Actinomycetes > Streptosporangiales > Streptosporangiaceae > Chersky-822. The sequence continues at coordinate 1,601,112 of CAVRFY010000005.1, forward strand.
CGCGATCGCCTCGATCCCGGCCACGGTGCTTGCCAGGCTCCGGACAGTCCAAGGCGTCCAGGCCGTGAGTGTGATCCGCACAGACCCCCTCACGGAAACCTCGCCCAAAGCGAACCAGAACGACCTGCCGGGCCTGATCTCGTGCGCTCAGCTGGCCGGCACGCCGGCCCTCGGCCGCTGCGCAGCCGGAGCCGACATCGCGTCGATCACCCTGAATCTCAGCGGGGCAGCCACAAACACATCCCAGGCCGCGACCGTGTGGCCCGCCGCTGCCATCTCCCCGCAGCGGATGCGACGCTTCCCGGTACAGACGCTCGTCGTGGGCACGAACGGGTCGATCGCCGCGATCGAACGGGCACGTACGGCCCTCGAGATCGGCTATCCCTACCTGGGCCCGCCCGCCACTCTGCTCAGCTCTCAGAACTCCTATACCGAGCTGCAACACGTGACCGACGTGGTGATCCTCGTCAGCCTGGTCATTGCAGGATGCAGCCTGGCGGTCGCGGCGGCCGGCGGCCTGACCGACCGCAGGCGCCCCTTCAGCCTGCTCCGGCTCACCGGCGTCCAACTCGGCGTACTGCGCCGCGTAGTCGCCCTGGAGACCGCGCTCCCCCTTCTTGTGGTCGCCACGGTATCGGCGGGAACGGGCCTGCTGGCCGCCGGGCTCTTCCTGAAGTCAGAGCTCGGTGAAACGCTCCGGCCGCCAGGAACCGGGTACTACCTCATCGTCCTGGCCGGCCTCCTCATCTCCCTCGCCGTGATCGCCTCAACCCTGCCGCTGCTCAATCGGATCACCGGGCCCGAGGCCGCCAGGAACGAGTGAACGACTGCCAAGCCCGGCTCGTCCACCCCGGGCGTCAGCCGTAGCTGACGGCGGCCCGGGCGTTCAGGCAGCGCCGAGCCGAGCGGCCGGCCAAAGTGAGCCTGATCAGGCTGGCGGTGGCCGCGACGGCGATCGGGATCGGCTCGAGGGTGCGGGAGGCTGCGGCCAATTGGCTGGCGAGCAGCGCGAAGACGATCAAGTCGGCGGCCACGGTGCCGAGGCCGGCAATGGCCGCGGCGGTGGGCGCCAGGCGCGGCCGGTCCGGCAGCCACCGGCTGAGGCGGCCGGTTGCGGCGATAGTCAGCAGCGCGGCCCATATGGTCACCACCGCAGCGGCGGCGGCCAGGGGGAATGCCACAGGCGTGACTGGTGGCGAGTTCGCCCACTGCCACGGCGTCACCTGGCGGATGCCGATGTCGCTGGCGGCCGCTGCCGCCACCCACAGCACGCCGAGCAGTGGGCCCGTCGTCACCAGGGTGAGCGCGGTCCGGCGGGCGATGCGGGCGGCGAGTTCGGGGCGAAAACCGCCGGCGACCACACGCGGGTCACCGAACTCGCCGATGGCTAGCCGCGCGGCATCAGCGGCCGCCAGCCCGGCCCGGCGGTATGCGTCGACGGCGTCGAGGAGCCCCGCGCGTAGCTCGGCCACGATCTCCGTTCGCGCGCGAGCCGGGCCGCTGAGGCCCGCGGTGACCTCGGCCAGGTAAGAATCCAGCACGTGCTGGGCGTCGAGTCGCGGCCCGATTGCCTCAACGGCGGTGGCTCCCGCTTTCCGCGGCGTCATGGCGTCACCGGCCGCGGCGCGGTTCCCAGCAGGGCCGTGACAGCGGCGGAGAACTCACGCCAGGTGCCCCGCTCGGTGTCCAGGGCTCGCCGGCCGTCCGCGGTCAGCTCGTAGACGCGGCGTCGCCGCCCGCCCGCCTCGGCCCAGCTGGCCTGCACCAGCCCGGCTCGCTCCAGGCGGTGCAGGGCCGGGTAGATGGTGCCGGTCGGCAGGTCGAACTGCCCGCCGCTGCCGGCCCGCAAGGCCTCGATGATCGCGTACCCGTGGCGGGGGCCGGTTTCCAGGGACGCGAGCAGCATGCCGTCGAGGTGACCCTTGAGTGTCTCCGCCCTCATAGGTAGCCATGCTACGCTAGGCCAATAAGTAGTGTTACTACCTGTAGAGACGCAACCCTCAGGGTCAGCGAACTGGAGGGGTGCCGCCTTGCTAGCAGGAAGGTCACTTGCATGACGCACTCGGCGCCGCCGGCTAGCAAACAGGCATTTTACGACGAGCTCGAGTCAGATCGCGTCACCGTGCATCGCCTGCTGGAATCCATGTCCCCCGAGGACCTGCGCCGTCCGAGCAGCGGCACGAAGTGGACCAACGAGGAACTGCTCTTCCATATGGTGTTCGGCTACATGATCACGATTTCGCTGATCTGGCTGGTGAAACTGCTCGGCCTGCTGCCCCGCCGGGCCACCCGGCTATTTGCCCTGTCGCTGAACGCACTGACCAGGCCCTTCAACACGATCAACTACCTCGGCTCGGTCATGGGCGCGAAGTTCTACAACCACGATCGCCTGGGCCGGAAATTTGACCGGACCTGCGCCTCGCTCCGCCGGATGCTGTCCGCCGAAAGTGATCGCAGCCTCCGCCGCGGCATGTGCTACCCGACGAGATGGGATCCGTTCTTCAGGAGTTACATGACCCTCGCGGAGGTTTACCGCTATCCCGCGCAGCATTTCGCCTTCCACGCCAGGCAACTCAACGCCGAACCGCCGGAACGAGGCTGACCGCCGCGGCGAAGGCCTAACTGACCGGTCCCGAGAGTGACGCTGCCATGCGTTCCAGCCGGAGCCCCCGCCCACACTCGACTGCAGCATTACCGTCGAGAGTCTTACGGCTCTCAGACGTAAAACCCTCGACGATCATGGACCTGCCTCTTCCGCGGGCCGCATTCATCGTCTATCGTCGATTAACGATGAATGCAGACGAGGCCCGGCCGCTCGATCGGATCACGGCCGTGGAATACGCCAGTTGGTTCCGGGCGCTCGCGGACCCGACGCGGATCCAGATCGTCTCGCTGCTGGCCCGCCGCGGCGGGTCGATGAACGTCGGGGAGATCGTCGCAGCGGTCGATGTCGGCCAGTCCACCGTGTCCGCTCACCTGAAGGTTCTTACCGAAGTGCGGTTCCTGCTATCCGAGCACCGGGGAACCGCCACTTACTACCGGATCAACAACGCCTGCGTGGACTGCTTCCCGACCGCCGCAGACATCGTCATGGGCCGGCCCGTCCCCGCGCCGCCGGTCCCGGCATCCCATCGCTGAGGAGCAGTCCCGTGACTCAAGACGCCATCGCCGACCACGCCGAGCCGATCATCAGCCGCTACTCCGCTCTCGCCCGCACCGCGCTGGCGGGCGGCGCCATCGCCGACTGCGACCAGGATGCTTCCTGTAGCGGACGGTTCGGCCCGACCGCATACGACGACTCCGCGGGCGTGCCGGACTCGGCGCTGCGCGCGAGCCTGGGCTGCGGCAACCCGGTCGCGGTCGCCGACCTGCAACCGGGAGAAACCGTGCTGGACCTCGGCTCCGGCGGCGGACTCGATGTGCTGCTGTCCGCCAGGCGCGTCGGCCCGGCCGGCACCGCCTACGGACTCGACGCCAGCGCCGACATGCTGACGCTCGCCCGCGCCAACGCCGCCACGGCCAGAGTCGGCAACGCCACCTTCCTGCACGGGCACATCGAGGATGTCCCGCTTCCTGACGCGCACGTCGACATCGTGATCTCGAACTGCGTCGTCAACCTGTCCGCTGACAAGCCGCGCGTGCTCCGCGAGGCGTTTCGAGTCCTGCGGCCGGGCGGGCGAATCGGGATCAGCGACATGGTCACCGACGAAGACCTCGACCCAGCGCTCAAGGCAGCGGCATGCGATCTGGTCGGCTGCGCCAACGGCGCTCTGACGCGGCGCGAATACGGAGACATGCTCGCCGCCGCGGGATTCGCTGACGCCAGTATCACGATCACCGGCACTGCGAGCGCGGGCCTTCATTCCGCAATTGTCAGGGCGCGCAAACCCGCCTAACCGGCCAGTGATCGGCTCAGCGCGGATCCGCTGCGGCCTTTCAGCGGCGGCCGCCGACTCAGGGGTCGTTGACAGGCTCGGGCCGTTCCGCTGCAGCGGCTGCCTCGGCGGCTGCCTTGATCTTGGCTAGTGTCACCAGGATCCCGCGGTCGACCTGGTGGCCCCTGGGGATGGGAAGCTCGATGAGACGGCTGACGACCGGGCACCAGACGAACTCATAAGACTCGGTGAGCAAGGTACCGGCTGGCGTGGCCTGGAACTCGTACCGCCAGGCGGTCTCTTCCCTGCCGCTCTTGTCGTGCATGGTGGTGAATGCGAAGGACCGGCCTTCCTCCGCGCGGGTGATCACTGCGGTGGTCTGCCACCTGAACCTGCCTGCCTTGTTGTAGCCGCGGAAGCGGGCCCCTGGCGCTGCGGCACCGGCGCCGTCGAGCCATGCGCAGCGGTAACACTCCGGGCTCCACTCGCCCATCCGCGTGACATCGGTGATGAGGCGGTAGACGAACTCGGGCGGTGCACTGATCTCGATGCTGGCAGTGCCCTGTTTCGCGGTCGGCATCCCGTCAACCTCCGCCCTTATCGTCCACCGGATACGCGCGGCGGGAAAGCTTATCGTCACCAGCCGCCGCAGACCGGGCCCGGGGGCTGGCGGGCGCGGCGCCCGGCCGGATGAACAGGAGGCCGACGATGAGGATGAGAGCGATCCACAGGGCGCCAAGAGCCCAGCCGCCGAGGACGTCCGTGAGCCAGTTGGCCCCCAGGTAGACCTGGGACGCTCCGGCCACCGCCGTGATGCCGGCGGCGCCCACCCACAGCAGGGTCCTGATCCGCGGCGACCAGCCCGGCGGCCAGGATGATCGCGAGCATGCCGTAGCAGGCGACGGCCGCAGTAGCCACACCGGACGGGTAGGCGAGCCCCGGATAATGACCGGCCGCCAGCGCCGCGGCAGGACGTGACCTCCCTACGAGGTGCTGCACGATGACGTTGACGGTCAGGGAGCCGCCCAGCGCCAATGCCAGCATGATCGCCGGGCGCCAGTCGCGGCGGGCAGCGAGGAACGCGATCACGACCGCCACCAGCACGACGAGCACGAACGCCGATCCAAGCCACCCCGCCGCTTTCGCGGCGTCCGTCAGCCACCCGGTGCGGTGCGCTGCCATCCACGCGGCGACGTGGGGGTCAGACAGGGCAGCCTCGTCGTGGGCGACAACGTCCTGGGTGATCGCGCCGAACGCCCACCCGGCCAGCCCGCCGGCCGCCACGGTGAACGTTAGCCAGAATCCGCGCGGATCGCTGGCGTGCAACCGCCGCCGCGACCAGGCCACCTGCCGAGGGAAGCGGCGCCTGAACCAGGCCATCGGCCGCGTCGCGGCGAGCCGGTCACCGGCTGCCCGCAACCGCGGCCGGTCGGCATGACGGCGCAGCAGCCGGGAGGCCGCCAGGCCGATCACGATGAGCGCGAGCAGGCCGAGCCCGGCTCGCCCGACGATCTTCTCGACATGCTTGTAGCTGGCCCCGGCGAAGTAGCCGAGCAATGCGATTCCGGTGCCCCACAATGCGCCGCCGGCCACGTTGTAGGCCAGAAACACCGGGTACTCGACGTGCGAAATGCCCGCGAGCCCCGGGACGAGCACCCGCAGCGCAGCCGTGAACCGGCCGAAGAACACCGCGCTGCCCCTGCGTCGACGCACGTACGCTCGCGCCGAGTCCAGGTGCCTGTCCAGATGCCGGCGGATGATCGGGAGGCGGCCAATCGTCCCGTGCAGCAGCCGCTCCCCTAGCCTCCGGCCGATCAGGTAGCCGACCGAGTCGCCAATGACCGCCCCGGCCACTGCCGCCGTGATGACCGCCCAGAGCGGCACTGTCCCGCGCCAGGCCGCGACGCCGCCCAGGATCACGGCTACCTCGCCAGGGAACACGAACCCGACGAACGCCGAGGCCTCCAACGCAGGGACGGCGAACACCAGGGCGAGCACCAGCCACGGCGGCAGCGTCAGGATCTGGTCGACGAAACCTGTGGCCAGTGCGGCGTGCACATGCGTGGCGAGGTCGGGTATTTGGTCCTCCCCAGTGACGGCGCTGCGGTCCCCGCGGTCAGCTCAGCACGAGGTAGCCAAGGCTGGCGAGCCCGGCCAGCGTGCAGTAGATCGCGAACGGTGTCAGGGTACGAGTTTGGAAGTACCGCACGAGGAAGCGGACCGACAGGTAGGCGCCGACCCCGGAGCAGATGCTGCCGGCCAGCACCTGGCCGCCGATGCCCGCGCCGAGCGGTCCGGTGAGATCGGGGATCTTCAGCACTCCGGCAGCGAGAATCACCGGGGTTGCCAGCAGGAACGAGAATCTCGCGGCGTCTTCATGGGACAGCCCGCGGACCAGGCCGGCCACCATGGTGACGCCGGACCGGCTGATGCCGGGCAGCAGGGCGAGGACCTGCGCCGACCCGATCAGCACCGCCTCGCCGAACCGCAGCCTGGCCAGCCGCCGGTCCGATGCCAGGTCAGCGTCGAGTGCGGGTTCGGCGGGGGCCGAGGTCAGCGTCGTTGCCGACGGGACCGCGCCGGTCATGGCCGCGGCGCCCGCCTCGCTGCCGTCCGCGGCCGACCGAGCGCCGTCTGGCGAACTGGCGGCGACCGGGTCGCGGCGGCGCAGCCGTTCGCCGCCGAAGAGGATCAGGCCGTTAAGGGTCAGGAAGATCGCGGCCGGAATGGGCTTGCCGAGTACCGTACGGAACAGATGCTCGAGCGCCAGCCCGCTTATGCCGACCGGTATCGTCGCCAGGATCAGGATCCACGCCAGGCGCTGGTCGGCGGTCCTGATGTGGCGGTCGCGCAGAGACGTGGCAAAGCCGCGCACGATCCGGAGCCAGTCGCGCCAGAAGTACGCGATGAGCGCGACAGCGGTCGCGACGTGCAGGCCGACGATGAACGCAAGGTACGGGGACTCCTTGGCTGACACGTTGAGGTCCTTGGCCCACTGGCCGCCGATCAGCGCCGGGATCAGGACGCTATGGCCGAGGCTGGACACCGGGAACAGTTCGGTGACGCCTTGGAAGAGCCCGACGACTATGGCCTCGGCGTAGGTCAGGTGGGACATCTGGCTTCCTTCCGGCCGGGATCCTGGGCCAGGTTCCCTCGGTTCTGGGCTGATCTGGGCGGGCCATGGGACCGTGGTCCAGGCGGCCGGCCGATGTGGCACACTCGGCTGCGAGTGATCGACAGCGTAGTATAAGTTTTACAGTGATGTAGATAGTCTGGGCAACCGGGGGTCGCCGATGCGAGGCACAGATCCGTCGGGCGGCGAGCTGCCGCGCCGTGGTCCTGGTGAGCTGGCAGCCGCGGTCATGCAGGTGCTCTGGGCGGCGGACCGGGCGCTGAACCCCGGCGAGGTGCAGGCCGCACTCGCGGCGCGGGACGGGCACGGCGCCCCGCTGTCCTACAGCACCGTCGTCACGATCCTGTCCCGGCTGCACGCCAAGAAGGCGGTGGAGCGGCAGCGGGCCGGGCGCGCCTTCCGCTACACGCCGGCATCGGATGAGGCCGGACTGGCCGCGAGGCGGCTGACCGCCATGCTCGACCGGGAACCTGACCGCGAAGCGGTACTGTCCAGGTTCGTCGCCGAGCTGTCCGACCGCGATGAGCAGCTCCTGCGCAGCCTGCTCACAGACAGCGGGCCGGGGCCGGCTGACATGCGGCTGGCCGTCTACCTGCCATTGCTGCTCCCCGCGCTGCTCGCTGTGCTGGCCAGGCCGCTTTCCGACCGCCTGCACCCGCGACATGCGACCTGGCTGCTTACCGGAGCGGCAACGGTGCTCTCGGCCTGCGCCACGCTCGCCCTGGGTCTGCTCCTGGCCTCCGCCGTCGTCCGCCTTGGGCCGGTCGCCTCGCTCGGGCACCTGTCCATGGCGGTGCTCGGGCCGGACACCGCCTACCGGATCTCGGCGGGCCTGCTGGCGGGAGTCCTGCTCGGCGCCACCGCGGTGACCGCCACGAACTACCTGATCCGCTGGCACCGCGGGCTGACCGAGGCTTACCGCGAGGCACGCCGCCTGCCGGGACGCAGCCAGGCCGTGATCCTTCCTGACCAAGCTGCATCCGCATACGCGCTACCAGGACGCCCGGGGCGGATCGTCGTGACGGCTGGGATGCTCGACGCGCTCGACGAAACCGGCAGGGCGGCGCTGCTGGCTCACGAGCGAGCGCACCTCGCCGGATTCCACCACTTGTACACCTCAGCGGCGCGGCTGGCCGCCGCGGCCAACCCGCTGCTGCGTCCCGCGGCGCGGGCGGTCGAATACACCGTTGAGCGGTGGGCAGACGAGGAGGCCGCGCAGGCTGTCGGAGACCGGCGGCTGGTCGCGCACGCGATCGGGCGCGCGGCCCTGGCCGCGACGCCTCGCCGGCCGTCTCGGGTCGGAGCCGCCGTGCTCGGCGCCGTCTTCTCCGCCACGCACCGCGACACACACACCGCGGGGCCGATCCCGCGGCGCGTCGCGGCGCTGCTCGAGCCAGCTCCGCGGCCCCGGCTCGTCCTCCTTGCAGTCGTGCTCGCGCTCGCGCTGCTGGCGGGTATCTGCGCTCTACAGGCAGCTCACGACCTCCAGGACCTGCTCGGGCTGGCCAGCAGTTACTAGCGAGTCTCCTGCGGCTTCGGCCAGCGCTGGTCGTCGTGCGACCGCCGTGGCAACTCGGCTACAATCGCGACCGTGGTTGCGGAGATGCACCCCGCGGAGCGGTGGGTGCTGCTGGCTTACCGGCTGCCCAGGGTGCCGTCGACGCCGCGGTCGATGGTCTGGCGCAAGCTAAGGCGGCTCGGCGCAGTTCAGCTCGGCGACGGCCTGGTTGCCCTGCCCGCTGATGCCCGGACTCGCGAGCAGCTGGAATGGGTCGCCGAGGAGGTCACCGAGAACGGCGGCGAGGCGACGGTCTGGCTGGGCTGGCCGCTCGACCCAGCCGCCGGCTCGGCGATGGCCGCTAGGATGATGGCGGCGGTCGCGGTTGAGTACGAGGCTCTGGCTGCCGAGGCGGCGGCGGCCCGGACAGCCGAGACCGCAACCCGGCGCCGCGTCACGGGACGGCTGCGCCGCCAGCTGCACCGCATCGAGAGCCGCGACTACTTCCCGTCGCCCAGGCGCGAGCCCGCGCGGCGCGCCGTCGAGGAGCTAGCGGCAACGGACCCGGTCCAGGTGCCCGGATGAAATGGGCGACGCGTGCAGGGGTTCATGTCGACCGAGCCGCCTGCGCGTGGCTGATCCGTCGCTTCGTCGATCCCGCCGCCGAGTTTGTCTTCGTCGACGATCCGGCCGGTGTCCCCGCCGACGCGACCCCGTTCGACATCCGCGGCGCCGAGCTAGGACATCGCGCGGGCCGGTGCTCGTTCGAGAGCGCGATCGGCCATTTCGACCTCGCCACCGACCCGGCTCTGGAGGAAATCGGCCGTATCGTCCACGAGGCCGACCTGGCCGACGAGCGCTATGACGCGCCGGCCGCCGCGGGCCTGGATGTCCTGATCCGCGGCCTGACGCTCACCAGCGGCTCCGACCACCGGACGCTCGCCGTCACCAGCGCGCTCTTCGACGGCCTCTACGAGCACACCCGCCGCCAGCTCATGACCGGGCGGCCGCCCGCCTAGCCATCCCTTTCTGCCCCCGGCGCCTGCCGCCGTAGCGGCCGACTGCGTCGGTGGCTGACCAGGCCGGTTGCATTGTTGCGACCATGGTTGCATAATCGTCGCCGTGCGGAATGCTCACGGCGGGCCTGGTGACGGCCGAGCCGCGTTCCCCGGCCCGCCCGACCGCAACGCCGTCTACGCGTTCCTGCCCGCCCGCCAGGGCGCGGCGGTTTACCTGGACAGCTGATGGCCGAAGCGCCGCCACGCCGCCCCCGCAAGCCGGGGGATGAGGCCGACCAGGCTCGGGCGCCCGGATTCGGCTCGTTCCTGCGCTATTTCCTCGGCCTGGGTACCTGGGGTTTCGGCGGCCCGATCGCCAGCGTCGGTTATATGCAGCGGGACCTGGTCGAGCGCCGCGGCTGGCTGAGCGAGAGCGAGTTCCTTGATGGGGTGGCGCTCGGCCAGACCATGCCGGGGCCTCTGGCTGCGCAGGTTGTCATGTGGGTCGGTTACCTCCGCAAGGGCTGGGCCGGTGCCTTGGCGGCCGCGGCCGCGTTCATCGCGCCGTCGTTCCTGGTCGTGCTGGGCGTCGCGGTCATCTATGCCCGCTACTCAGGACTGGCGATCGTGCAGTCGCTCTTCTACGGCATCGCCCCTGCTGTCATGGCTATCATCGCGATCGCGGCCGTCAAGCTGGCCCGGCTCACCAACCGCCGCGACACCCGGCTGTGGGCCATCAGCGCCGTCCTCGCCCTCGTCACTGCCCTCACCGGCGCTGAGATCGGGTTCCTGTTCATCGCCGCGGGCCTGCTCATGATCGCGCTGGACGCTCCGCCGCGCTGGCTGCGCAGCGGCGGAACCGCGGCCCTGGTGCCCGCCACCTCGCTGGCCAAGGTCGCGCCGCCGTGGGTCATCCTGACCGCCTCAGGCGGGGTGCTGACATCGCTCGGCTTGTTCTTCCTCAAGGCGGGAGCCTTCATCTTCGGCAGCGGACTGGCCATCGTCCCGTTCCTGCGCCAGGGCGTCGTCGTCCAGCATCACTGGCTCACGAGCGGGCAGTTCATCGACGCCGTCGCCTTGGGTCTGATCACTCCAGGCCCGGTCGTCATCACCGCCACGTTCATCGGCTACCTCGTCGCCGGCCTGCCGGGCGCGATCATCGCCACCGCTGCCATCTTCATCCCGATCTACCTCGGCGTTGCCGTCCCCGGCCGGTGGTTCGTCAGGCACCGCGATAATCCGCAGATCAAGGCCTTCGTCAAGGGCGCTACCAGCGCGGCCGCCGGCGCCATCGCAGGCGCCGTCGTCGTCCTCACCCGACAGACCGTCACCGATATCCCCACCGCAGCGATCGCCGTGGTCTCACTCGGCCTGATGCTTTGGCGGAAAGTCCCCGAACCAGTGTTCGTCGCCTTCGGCGCCATCGCCGGAATCCTGCTGCACTAACCAAGCGGCGAGGGCTGGGCAGGCCATCAGTGGGCGCAGCCTTCTGCCGCGAGGTACTGGCGCGCCGGCAGCCGGTACAGCCGGACCGAGTCGGGATTGCTCAGCACCAGGTCGAACACCCACCGGTCGTGAACGTAGAACCAGTAGTCGGTCAGCTGGTAGCCGCCGATCTCATACCGCACCAGCCAGGCCGCATGCGGACCTTTAGTGGCGTCCTCGACATGCGCCGCGCCCGGCTGCGGGGCTGTCGGGCACTCGGTATGCCGCCTGACGTACTCCGCCCTGGTGATGACCGCCTGGCTGCGCGCATCCCAGCGGTCATACACCGGACCGTAGGCGCCTCGCCCGTACTCGTCGTTGAAGACCCTGGCCACCCGGAGCAAGGCCGAGGCGGTATGCGGATCCGGCGGCAGGGAGGCCGGCGAGGACGCGAGTCGGTGGCCATGCGCCGCGCGACCGTGAGCTGGCGTCCCACATCCCGTGGCCGCGGCGAGCAACACAGCGATCCCGAACACCAGTCGCAACATCGGCCTTCCGGCATTCCCATCTGACCAGCCCAGCCGAGCCATCAGCGATGCTCTGCTAGCTCGCCGTGATGATCGGCGCCGTCGCGCGGCTGTGGATCGGCGTGTACCAGCGCCGCTGCCAGGCGCGGCAGCGCGTGCAGGAGTTCGTGCTCGGCGCTGGCGGCGATCTGGTGGGCCCGGATCGCGCTAGCAGTGTCGTCGACGACAACCTCGCACTCGGCGCGCAGGTTGTGGCCGATCCACCGCAGCCGGACCTGGCCGATGTCCAGCACCCCCGGGGTCGCACGCAAGGTGCGCTCCGCCTTGTCGACTAGGGCGGGATCGACGGCGTCCATCAGGCGCCGGTAGATCTCGCGCGCGGCCTGGCGCAGCACGGCGAGGATGGCCACGGTGATGACCAGGCCGACGACCGGGTCCGCCCAGTCCCAGCCGAGGGCGGCGCCCCCGGCAGCCAGCAAGACAGCCAGCGACGTGAACCCGTCGGTGCGGGCATGCAGCCCGTCGGCGACCAGCGCGGCTGAGCCGATCTTGCGGCCGACTCGAATCCGGTACCTGGCAACCAGCTCATTGCCGGCGAACCCGGCCAGCGCCGCCACGGCCACGGCGATCAGGTTCGATACCGGCCGAGGATGCGCGAGCCTGCTCACGGCCTCGTAGGCGGCCAGTGCCGACGACGCGGCGATGAGCAGGACGATCACCACGCCGGCCAGGTCCTCGGCCCGCCCGTAGCCATAGGTATAACGGCGCGTCGGTGGCCGCCTGCCGATCAGGAAGGCGACTCCGAGCGGCACCGCCGTGAGCGCGTCGGCCGCATTGTGCAGCGTGTCGCCCAGCAGCGCCACCGAACCCGAGAGCGCCGCCACGATCGCCTCGACCAGCGCCGTAAGGCCGAGGACGGCCAGCGAGACCCACAGCGCCCGCAAGCCCTGGGCGCTGGACTCCATGGCCGCATCGACCTTGTCGGCGGCCTCGTGCGAATGCGGCCGCAGCATATGGCGAAGCCGCCGCGCCGGCCCCGCCAGCCGCAGCCCCCGCACCCTCCGCGGCCACCACCGCGGCCCGCGAGAATGATCATGCTGGCCCGTTCCGCCGTGGTCATGATCATGCTGATGGTCCGGCTGCGGGTCGCTCATGCGGTCCAGGATGCTATACGGCTCCGGGTACAGCGCAACGAAGATGGCGGGCGGGCTGGACGACTTGGCCGGGCAGGCGGCCGCGACGGAGGATGACATCGTGGAATCGCTGACCGAGCTAGCCGAGGCCCGGGCGTTCGACTGCCGGCTGACGCCCGACCGGGCACTGCTGACGCTCGCGGACGCGGACGCGTTCCTGCACGATCGCGGAATGCTGACGCGCACGGCAGACTGCGCGCTGCCGAGCCTGTACGAGGCCTGCCATGAGGAGCCGTACCGGCCGGGCAGCCCGGGGTTCGCGACTTGGCCGGCCACGAAATGGCCCTGGTTCGGCGAACTCGCCGGGCGCGGCTACCTGGTGACGGCCGTGCACCGGGGCAAGAACCTGCTCGTGACCGGCGAACTGGCGAGCCTGCTCGACCCGATCTGCCGAGCGGAGATCGCGCGGATGCGCGCCGCCGACCCAGGCTGGCGCCGCCTGCTCGATCACCTCGCCGACGCAGGCCCGTCCAGCCTCGATGACCTGCGCCTGGAGCTGGGCCTGAAGCGGCAGGAGCTGAAGGCGCTGCGCGCCCCGCTTGAGCGCTGCGGCGCGATCATCTCGCGCTCGCTGGAGGTGACGACCGACCAGGAACACGTTCATACCAGCGAGCTAGCCCGCTGGGACCAGGCCTATCAGGGCGCCAGCAGGACCGTCGCCGACCCGCACCGGGCGCTCGGGGACCTCATCGCCGCCGCCGTGCGCGCTGCCGTCGTCGCGCCCGAGCCCGAGTTGCGGCGCTGGTTCTCCTGGCAGTGGTACTGGACCGACACCGTCGTCGACGACCTCGTCAGCGAGGGCCGGCTGCGGCGGGTCGACGGCCACGTGACCGCGGCGAACCGCGGCGGCAATGCGTCATGACCGAGGATCGGCCTGCGGCCCCTGGGCCGGGCTGCCGCCCATCATCTTGAGCATCGTCGCGCCGCCCGAGCGGAAGAACCGCGCCACCAGCGCCGCGGCCAGCAGCAGAAAGACGATGTTGAGCACGGTGGTGTAGTTCCACTGGATGCTCGTCTCGGTGACCTTCGCGGTCCGCTCGGTCGGGACCAGTCCGAGGCCGCCGAACAGGAATTCGACGATCAAACCGGCAGTGACCATGGTCAGGTAGAAGATCCCGAGTATCGCCAGCATCATCTTGGTGCCGTAGTACTTCCGGTAGATGACCAGGATCGGGACGATGATCAGGTCGGCGAAAATGAACGCCACGACTCCGCCGAAGCTGATCCCGCCGCTCCACAACACCGCGGCAAGCGGCACGTTGCCGATCGAGCAGACGAAGCTGAGCACCGAGATCACCGGGCCGATAACCGGCCCCCACAGCCGCGAGGCCAGCGGATGCCCGGTCAGGAACAGGTGCTGCCAGAATGAGTCGGGCACCCACGCGCCGACGGCTCCGGCGATCAGCAGGCCGATGACGATGTCGCGGATGACGGCGGCCCATTCCGTCACGAAGATATGACTGACCGAGGTGTAGCCGTCCCGGCTGGCGAGCCGCCGCCAGAAGCCGCCGTTGGATTGGATGCTCATGTCCATCGCGGCATGGCCTTCCATGGACCCCGCTAGCCCCCGGTCAGCCTGCTTGCGGGCCGCCTCGATCAGCCGCGAGCGGACGAAGAGCCGGAACGCGACCGCCATCAAGACGATCATGATCGGGCCGCCGACGAATTCGGCCAGGGTGAATTGCCAGCCGATCAGCAATGCCAGGATGATGCCGAGCTCGATCACCAGGTTCGTGCTGGCGATCTCGAACGCCATCGCGGCAACGAAGCTGGCGCCGCGGCGGATCAGGGCGCGGGCCAGCGCCACGGCCGCGTAGGAACACGACGATGAGGCGGCACCCAGGCCGGTGGCAACCGCCAGCGTCTTCGGCCGCTCATCTCCGAGCAGCCGCGCGATGGTCTCGCGGCGAACCGCGGCCTGGATCACGGCGGACAACGTAAAGCCGAGGATCAGCGACCAGGTGATCTGCCAGGTCATCGACCCGGCCAGGCCAAGGGCGTGACCAAGCGCGTCGAGCACTCGGGTCATCGGCCCGCCTCCCGCCCGGCTCCGATCGGCTGGTCCCGCAGGTTATCGCACCCGGGCCTGGCCCGATCAGGGGCAGGGCAGGAAGCCGGGATCCGCCTGCCGGTTACCTTGCGTCGGAGCCGACGGTCTCCAGCTCACCGGTCAGGTCCTCATCGCGCTGAGGCTCACGCGCCAGCCGGCTCGGCCACCACACCTTGCTGCCGATGTCCAGGTTGAGCGCGGTGACGAGGACCGACCTGACGATGATGCTGTCCAGCAGCACGCCGAAGGCGACGGCGAAACCCAATTCGGTCAGGAACGTGATCGGCAGCGTGCCCAGCACGGCGAACGTGCCGGCCAGCACCACCCCAGCCGAGGTGATCACGCCGCCGGTAGCCGCCAGGGCGATGAGCGCGCCCCGCCGGGTGCCGTGCCGCTTGGTTTCCTCCCTGACCCTGGTCATCAGGAAGATGTTGTAGTCGATGCCGAGCGCAACGAGGAAGACAAACACGAACAACGGGAACGAGGTGTCCGCGCCGCCGAAATGGAACAGGTTATTGAACACCAGCGCGCTGACACCGAGTGCCGCCCCGAACGAGAGAACCACGGTGGCGATCAGCATGATCGGCGCGACGATGGCCCGCAGCAGCAAGGCCAGGATGAGGAAGACGACGGCCAGGATCACCGGGATGATCACATCCCGGTCATGTGCCGCCGCCCGCTGAACGTCCAAGTTGACGGCCGTATTGCCGCCGACCAGCGCGTGAGCTCCGGGCACCGCATGCACGGCCGCACGCACCCGATCGATGGCCGTATACGCCGCCTGACTGTCGGGCGGCATCTTCAGCGTGCCGTCGATGAAGGCATGACTGCCGTGGACCTGCGGCTGGGTAACGCCCGTGATGCCGGGCACGCCGGCCAACGCCGTTCGCAGCTGCGCGGACGCTGCCGGGCTGCCGACGACCACTACCGGCTGGCCCACGCCCGCGGGGAAGTTCCGGTCGAGCACCTGCTGCCCGATGACGGAGTCAGGGTGATGACCGCTGAAGGACTGCGCGGCGGTCAGGCCACTGGCCTTCAAGCCGGTCAGCCCGATCGCCATCACGCCCAGGACCAGTGCCGTGGTGACCCAGACCACGCGCGGTCGTAGCGCCACCCGGCGGCCGACGCGAGCCCAGACTCCGCTGCTGGTCGGCTCGGCCGAGCCGAACTTCGGCCGGACCGGCCAGAAGATCCACCGCCCGAAGATCACGAGCAGCGCCGGCAGCAGCGTGATCATGGCGACCAGAGCCACGCCGACGCCGATGGCCAGCACGGGGCCCATGCCCTTGGTGGAGTTCAGTTCCGCGATCGTCAGCGTCAGCAGGCTCAGGATGACGGTTCCGGCGCTCGCGATGATCGCCGGGCCGGCCCGGCGCAGCGCCACGGCCATGGCCTCGTGCCGGTCCTCATGACGGCGCAGTTCCTCGCGATACCTGGCCGTCAGCAGCAGCGCGTAGTCGGTTCCCGCGCCGAAAACCAGCACGTTCAAGATGCCGGCGGACTGGCCGTTCACGGTCAGGCCGGCATGCGCGGCCAGCAGGTAGATCAGTGCCTCCGCGCTGGTCAGCGCGATACCTGCGGTGATCACGGGCAGCAGCCAGAGCACCGGGCTGCGGTAGGTGATCAGCAGCAGCACGATGACGACCGCGAGCGTGGCGAAGAGCAGCGTGCTGTCAATTCCGCTGAACGACTTGGCCGAATCGGCCGCGCTGCCTAGCGGGCCGGTAATGTGCACGGTCACGCCGTTGTTGCCCGACTGGGCGATCGAGCGCAGCTTGTCGACTGCCGCGGTGGCTCCGTTCCAGCCCTTGGAGCCCAGGTTAACGGGGACGACCGTCTGGGCGGCCCTGCCGTCGGACGCGAAAAACGGGCCGGCGACCTGGTGCCGCACGACGCCGTGCACGCCCGCGAACAAGGCGACATCCCGCATGGCCTGCTGCCGGTCGGCGGCTGTCAGCGCTCCCGGCCGGCTGTAGACCACCACGGCGGGGAAGACGTTCGGCGACTCGAACGTCGACTGCAGTCTCAGCACCTGCGTTGACTCGGCCTTGGCGGGCAGCCAGGACTGGGCGTCGTTTTTCTCCGCACCGGTCAGCTTGCCAGACAGCGATCCGGCAACCGCCGCTACGATCAGCCAGAAGACCAGGACCGCCCATTTGGTCCGGCGGCCGCCGGGCAGGCGCACCAGGGCGCGGGCCTTGCTCATCGCTCCAACTCCCCCATCATCTCGGTTGCACCGGTCAAGGTCAGCCCGCGTCATCTCACGACCACAAGGCCAGAACAAGTTATATCTCGATTCGCCTGAGGGTCACAAGTTGAATCTGGCGCACCTGCCGGTGCGGCGGCAGCCTGTCTCGGGCTTCCCCGGTACGCTGCTGCTGGCGCGCCGGGAAGCCTCGTCGGCGGACTTCGTGATCGAATGGTGAGGTCAACGCCGTGCGCGGTGTCGAAACTGTCCTGTTCCTCGTCGTGCTGGGCACCATAGTCGCGGTCTTCGCCCGGCGGCTTCGGATCCCCGCGCCATCTCTGCTCGTCATCGCCGGGATCGTGGTCGGCCTGCTACCCGCGGTGCCGCCGATCCGGGTGTCACCTGACGTGGTCAGCCTGGTTGTGCTGCCGCCCCTACTTTACGCCGCGAGCGAGGAACTGCCGTGGCGGGATCTACGTGCAGTATGGCGGCCCGTGACCGTCCTGGCGGTGGGCCTGGTGCTGGCCTCGGCGGGCGCGGTTGCCATCGTGACCGGGGTCATCGCTGGCGTCCCGGCCAGCATGGCCTTCGTGCTCGGCGCCGTGCTGGCCAGCACGGATCCGGTCGCGGTCAGTGCGCTGGGCCGCCGCCTGTCGCTGCCTGCCAAGATCCAGGCGCTGGTACAAGGCGAAAGCCTATTCAACGACGCCACCAGCCTGGTGCTGTTCCAGATCGCGGTCTCGATCGCGGTCGGCGGAGCGTCGGCCGGTACCTCGGCCGCCGGCATCTTGCTGAAGGCGGCAGGCCAGTTCGCGATCCTGGCGGCGGGCGGTGCCGCGGCCGGGGCCCTGATCGCAGGCGGGGTCATCCTGGTGCGCCGGCGAGTTGCGCGACCCGGTACTGGAGACCGTGCTGGCGCTGGTCACTCCGTACGCGGCGTACGTGCTCGGCCAGGTTGCGCATGTCTCTCCGGTGACGACGGTGATCGTCGCCGGGCTGGCCATCGGTAGCTGGCGGACGAGCATCACGACCGCCGCCACCAGGCTGCAGGTGCGGGCGTTCTACCAGACCATCATCTTCCTGCTGGAGAGCGTCGTCTTCAGCCTCATCGGCCTGCAGTTGCCCGTCCTGATCCGCTCCCTCACCCAGGCCGTGGCGTGGCCGGCCATCGCGCTGGCGGTCTTCGGGACGCTGGTCGCGACCCGGGTCTTGTGGGTCTTCCCGCTGTCCGCCGTCATGCAGCGGCGCCAGGGCACGCGCCGCCCTTCCTGGTCGGCGCCCGCCGTGGTGTCCTGGGCCGGGACCCGAGGCGTGGTCCCGCTCGCGGCGGCCTTGTCGATACCTCTCGCCGCTGACAGCGGCGCTCCGCTGCCGCAGCGCGACCTGATCCTGGTCCTCACCACGACGGTCATCGTGATCTCGCTGATCGTGCAGGGACTGACGCTCGAATCGCTGGCCAGGTTCACCGGTGTCGCAAGGCGGCCGGACGCCGGGCACGAGGAAACGGTCGCCAGGCTGCGGCTGGCGGAGGCAGCGCTGAGCCGCCTCGATGAGCTTGCCGACAGCCACGTCGCGCCCGACGAGGCGATCGACCGCGCCCGCGTCCAGCTGGAGACGCGCCTCGGCCAGGCCAGGGCGCACGCGGCCGGGGCGCGGGCCGAGGAGCACGGCGGCCTGACCGACCGGCAGCTGGCACGCGACCTGATCGCGGCGCAGAACGCCGAACTGGCCGGCCTGTTCGACAGCGGCGTGATCGGCGACGCGACCCGCCAGCGGCTGCAGCACTCGCTGGACCTCGAAGCGGCCAGGCTCGGCGATAGCCAGCCCTAGCGAACGGTCGCGGACCGTGCGGTAGCCTCACGGCACGCCGGGGTCGATGGAGGTAGCGCCGATGCTCCCGCTCGAGGGGATCACGGTCGTCGCACTAGAGCAAGCGGTGGCCGCGCCGTTCGCCACCCGCCAGCTCGCCGATCTCGGCGCCAGGGTCATCAAGATCGAGCGCCCGGAGACCGGTGACTTCGCCCGCCACTACGACCGGTCCGTGCTGGGCCAGGCAAGTTACTTCGTGTGGCTGAACCGGGGCAAGGAATCCGTCGAGCTCGATGTCAAGAGCGAGGCAGGGCGGGCCACCATGGCCGCCTTGCTCGGCCGGGCCGACGTCTTCGTGCAGAACCTGGCCCCCGGCGCCGCCGAGCGGCTGGGCCTGGGCGCGGAACCGCTGCGTGCCCGCTACCCGCGGCTGATCTGCTGCTCGGTCTCCGGCTACGGACCCGGCGGCCCGTACGAGCGCAAGAAGGCATATGACCTGCTCGTCCAGTGCGAGGCCGGCCTGCTCTCGGTGACCGGAACGCCGGACGAGCCCGCTAAAGCCGGGATATCGGTGGCTGACATCGCCGCCGGAATGTATGCCTACACCGGCGTGCTCACCGCGCTCTACGAGCGCGAACGCACCGGGCACGGCTCGAGCTTCGACGTCTCGCTGCTCGATGCGCTCGGCGAGTGGATGAGTCAGCCGTACTACTACTCCGTCTATGGCGAGCACGCCCCGGCCAGGACCGGATCCAGGCACGCCTCCATCTCCCCGTACGGCCCCTACTCGGTCGCGGGCGGCCGGGTGTTCCTCGGATTGCAGAATGACCGGGAGTGGGTCGTGCTCTGCGAGCGCGTGCTGCGACGCCCCGAGCTCAGCACCGACCGGCGCTTCGCGACCAATCCCGACCGGGTGACCAACGACGGCGAGCTGACAAAGATCATCGAGCACGCGTTCAGCTCACTCTCCCCCGACGAGGTGACCGCGCTGCTAGACGAGGCCGGCATCGCGAACGCCCGGTTGCGGACGCCAGCCGAGTTCGGCGCGCACCCGCAGCTAACAGCCAGGGATCGCTGGCGCGAGGTAGCCACTCCAGCCGGCCCGGTCAGGGCCTTGGTGCCGCCGGTTACCGCGCCTGGCAGGGAAGCGATCATGGGTGCTGTCCCACGGCTCGGCCAGCACACCGCCGCGGTCCTGGCCGAACTCGCGGACCCGGCGGAGGATGGCCAGATGAGCGGTCCGACGATCACGGGCGAGCGGTGACCGCGGGCCCGGCAGAGTCACCGTGGGCGGCCAGCCTGGCGGCCGGCTCATCGGTCACCAGCAAGATCCTGGATGCCAGCGCCGGCGACGACAGGTTCGGCTCCGCGCTCCTCGCCCGCGCCGACAGGCGGTGGCAGCCTCGGCGCGGGCCGTCGACGGCGACGACGCGGCGCTGACCGCCATCGCCACGCCGGAAGCTGCGCACTGGCTGATGTATCCCGTCAGGAAGCGCTGGCGGGTGGCGCCGGGCCTGCGGTCGAGATCTGGGCCTCGACGCTGCCATCGACCCGCCGCGACTCCGGGTGAAGTTCGTGTTCGCCGGGCGCCGACGCTTCGACAGCCAGGAACAGCCCGCGGACGCCGACCAGGAAACGGGCTTCGTCTCAGTTCCGCGGTGGCAATCGAGGCATACAGCGAGTCCGCGCCGACTCGCGTGCAGGCCGTCGATCTTGTCTGGCCCGCGATCGAACTCGAGATCACGCGTGCTCTCGGAGCGGGAGACTGGCGACCGGCCAGCTAGGTCACCTCCATCGCATCGGCGGTGAGGTCAGTCCCCGCTGCACCGCCGGCCTGGTCGGAGTACCACCAGGCGGTCGAGGAGATGTCGTCGCGCAGCGGCAGGTAGCGGCCATTCGCGCGCCAGCCGAGTGCCTGCACGGTCACGCGGATGTCCGCCGCGAAACGGATCGGATCGGGCAGATGCCATCGGTACATTCCGAAACGCTGCTGGCTGCGGTACAAGCCGTCGGGGCGCAGGACCTGCGGTAGACCGAGATAGGGCGTGCTGTAGGCCGTATAGCCCTGGCCTGGCACGTCGAAGTTCCAGGCGCCGCCAAAATAGTCTTCCGTTCCTGTTCCGCAAATGGTCGGAGAATCATCGTCGCCATCGAGGTAGAACTTGACCTCGCCCTCGCCCCACCAGCCAGAGCTATGTGACCCCCAGGCCAGGTAGGTTCCCGCGTAATGCCCGCGCCCGCGGACGCCGTCGAGGATGGTATGCACCTCGCGATCGGCGAGCGGATTGCTTCTGCGCCATTGCGCGTGCAGAAAACCCGCCTGCTCGTCGACCTCGGCAAGCTCATAGTCGATCTGGTAGTAGACCACCGCGCCGCTCTCGCCCATGTTCTCAAGTTCGATGCGAGCCCTGCTGCGATACGGCATCTCCCAGTAGCTGTTGAATCCGCCATGCGGGTTCACCGCGACGACTGCCGAGTTGACGTGGGCGTACTCGCACCAGCCCTGGCAGAAGAAGTCGCCGAGCGGTACCGCCACGGCAGGCGAGGTCGCATCGTCCCATCTGGCGCGCAGCACCAGTGATCGCCAGTGCCCGGGATGAGTGGTCAGCCAGACATGCCGGATCACCCCCGGCCCCGCGATGTCGGCGAGCGTCACGACCTGGCCGGCCGGAATCTCGATGCTCGGCGAGACCTTCCAGCCAGGACCGAGGTCCCTGGCGGCGGCGGCTCCGGTGCCCTGGACGGCCGCGGCACCCGCGCCCTTACCGCCGGTCAGGTTCTCCGGGCTCACCGCGCGGCTGCGCCCGGCCGTCAGCGTCGACATTCCGCTGCTCCAGCGATTCTCGCCCACCGCTGCTCCTTCGCGATCAGGCCGGCCCGGGTGCCACCTGGCACCTCGATCCTGCCGTCCGCGCCGCACCCGTGCTCGGTGACATGCCGGACCTGGCGCCCGCGAGAGTGGTTAGCTTGACCGGGCGTCGGGCCCTGACGTCCAGTCAGCAGTAGGGAGCGAGCGGCATGCTGGTGCTGGTCTCCGTTGACATGGAAGGAATCGCCGGCGTAGTCGACGGCGAGGACGTCAGTCCCGGCCACGGTGAGTACGACAGGAACCGCGGGCTGATCACGGCAGAGGCGAACGCCGCCGTCCGCGGCGTCTTCGCTTGCGAGCCCGGTGCGCGGGTGCTCGTGACGGAAGCGCACGGCAACTTCCGCAACCTGCTGCCCGAACTGCTCGACCGCCGCGCCGAGTTGCTGCGCGGCAAGCCGAAGCCGGACGGGATGCTGGCGGGCCTGGCGGCCGACGTCGACGCCGTGCTGTTCATCGGCTACCACGGCAAGGCCGGCACGGGCCGGTCTGTCCTGGCCCACACCATCCATGGCGGCGTGATCGCCGACGTCCGCTGCGACGGCCGATCCCTCGGCGAGCTCGGCCTGAACACCGCGCTGGCCGCACACCGGGGCGTTGCCGCCGTGCTTGTGGCCGGCGATGACAGCGTGGCCGCGGAAGCCGCCGACGTGGCGCCCGGCATGCACGCGGTCATCGTCAAGCGGGCGCTCGGCGCGCGCGCGGCCGCGCTCCTGCATCCCGACGAGGCCTGCGACCGGATCGAGGCCGAGGTGCCGAAGGCGCTAGCCGACCGGGAGTCGGTGCGGCCGCTGCGCTTCGACGGGCCGGTCGTCCTCGAGGTGGACGTGCTGCGCCCAGACCAGACCGAGCGAGCGCAGCTGATCCCGGGAATCGAGCTGACTGGCGGCCGGACCCTGCGGTACGCCGCTCCCGACTACCCGACGGCCTACCAGGTCACCCAGCTCATCGCGATGCTCGGCGGCATCTGACGATCCGGCCGCCGCGAGCCCGACCAGGCGACCGCCGCGGCGCTGCGATCGCAATCCCGCCGTGTCATGATCCTGTCCTGTGGATGACCGTCCAGCAGAACGCGCGGCCCTGGCTGCGACCTTTACCCACCGCGGCGTGGCGACCGCTTACCGGTACCGCCCGCCGTATCCGGCCGAAGTATTCGGCATCCTGGAGCGACTGATCACCGACCGGCCGCGCACGGTCCTCGATCTTGGGACAGGCGAGGGCGCACTCGCGCGGCCGCTGGCGAGCATCGCGGACCAGG
Source organism: uncultured Actinomycetota bacterium (assembly GCA_963720595.1). GTDB lineage: Bacteria > Actinomycetota > Actinomycetes > Streptosporangiales > Streptosporangiaceae > Chersky-822. The sequence goes on from CAVRFY010000005.1 coordinate 1,623,932, forward strand.
TCGACGCGATTGACATCTCGGCAGCGATGGTCGAGACCGGCCGCCGCCGGCCCGGCGGCGCGCAGGCGAATCTGCGCTGGATCGTCGGCCCGGCCGAGACAGCCGAGCTTGGCGGCCCATACGCGCTGGTGACTGCGGGCGCGAGCCTGCACTGGATGTCGTGGCCGCGGACGCTGCCGCGGGTGGCTGCTGCGATGACCGAGCACGCCTGCCTGGCGATCGTCGAGCACGGGCCGCATGAACTTCCCTGGAGCGAAGAGCTGACCGGGATCATCGCGCGGCACTCCCGCAATCCTGACTACGATCCTGGCTTCTCGCTGGTCAGCGCGCTGTCGCAGAGCGGGCTCTTCGTGCTCTCCGGCCGAGTCAGGACCGAGCCGGTCCTGTTCAGCCAGCCCGTTGCTGAATACGTCGAGCAATTCCATTCCACCGCGAGCCTGGCGCGCGAGCTCATGCCGGTCGAGGAATCCGCGGCCTTCGGACGGGCCATCTCCGATCTGGTCCGGCCGTACGCGGTGGACGAGGTCCTCCAGATCGCTGTCGTCGCCGATATCGCATGGGGTCGCACTGGTCAGGCCCGCGGTGCCAGGCCGGCGTAAGGTTCGCATGTGAACGATCGTGGACCGCGGCTGAGCCGGTCGCTGCGCGAGGAACTCGACCAGCGCCAGCGGGCCGCCCTGGCGAGCTGGATCGCCTTTACCGGCACCTTCGGCGCGGTCCGCGGCATCACCTGGAGTATCAGGGCCGGGCACGGCCCGTTCGGGAACATCAAGGCAGGCGGCGAGCACCTGCACCACTACCTGTGGGGCATCGGGATGCTCGCCGGCGTCGGAGCGGTCGCCGTGCGCGGCACCGACCGGCTGCGGTCCCATCCGGGCGTCGCGATCTGCTACGGCAGCGGCCTGGCCCTGGTCGTCGACGAGTTCGCGCTGCTGCTCGACCTGAAGGATGTCTACTGGGCGCGACAGGGGCGGATCTCGGTCGATCTCGGCGTCGGCGGGATCGCGGTGGCCGGATCGTACTTCGCGGCCCTGCCAGCGCTGCGCGCGCTGCGCCACGACCGTCGCGCCGCCGCCCGGCGATAGCTGAACTCCCCAACCGCGGGAATGGGCGCGCTCAGTACAACGTGCCTGACATCTGCTGATCAGCTTCCGCCAGGCCGAAGAGCGGGCGGCAGGCATCGAAGCCACTGATCTCGATGCCCTGGGCACCGTCGCCGGCCACCCAGTCAGCGCGCGCCAGGCGCATGTGCACCATCACGTCGACCTGGTCGCCGCGCGCCTGGTAATGCTCACCGTTCCAGCGATACCCCACCGCCCTGGATACTCCCAGCGAGGCGTGGTTGTCATGCCAGGCCGAGGTGATAGCCGCCCGCGCGGCCATCGGTCCGAAGGCCAGCGCGAGCACCGCGCGCCGCATCTGCTTGCCGTAACCGCGGCCACGCGCGGGCTGGACGAGGAAGGAGGAGGTATCGACCGTGCGGAGAGTCGGGAAGTCGTTGCCCTCGAGTTCCTGGAAGCCGACGATCTCCTCAGCCGCCGAGACGACGAAGCCGAGTCGCCAGGCCCCTGGCCGCCATGTGCCGACCGAACGCCAGTACTCCTGGTGCAGGACGATGCCGCGGCGGAGGTGATCGTCGGCGATCGCGTACCTGGTGGCGGCCGGATCCTGCTCGACGTCCGCGGGCAGCAGATCCGCCATTGCGCCGAGGTCGGCCTCGGTCATCGGGCGCAGCGTCAGGTCGGGTGCTGTCAGCCGCAGGTCGAACAGCGGCCAGTAGCCGGGTGTCACACGGCGACCGTAGGAGAGGCCGGCGGCCAGGCGCAACACCATATCGGCGCCACCCATCACCGGCCACCCATGACCGCCGACGTCTGCCGCCGCCGGTCGGCCCGGGCGCGGCTGACTCACTTGCTGGGATGCGGGCACCCGACCTTCGGGTTGGCGCCGAGATAGTTCAGCGGTCCGGCCAGGACGGTGACGATGATGGTGCCGGTTCTGGCGCAGCCAGGGTCTGAGTTGTAGTAATGCCGCTGAGCTCCGGCGATCGCGCCGATGATCACCCAGACGATGAGCACGATTCCAAGGATCCGCATGGAAGCCTCCGATCATCACGAGCGACGGCTGGGCCGCCCGGGCCGCGGCGGATCTAACGGGGGTGCTGGTGTCCGCCGCAGGCCGCCCGCAACTACCACCCGTTGCGCTACGTAAACGTCGCATTGCGGGCGTGACCGCCCCGCGGCGCATCGCGGCACGGGCCTGCGAGCGGCCAGCGGAGTGTTTAGGGGAATCTGAGCGGGCAGGGTCATGGGCTCACCGGCAGCAGAAGGAAGCAGTCCCATGGTCGTCGTCTTCGCGGTGTTCTTGGTCGCCATGCTCCTGGCATTCCTCAAGCCGGAGGGACGGCCCGGCCGAATAGCCCGCGTGTCCGCTCTCCTCGCCCGCGCGAGCCAGACTGCCAGCACTGTGCTGGCCAACGGAACCGAGATCGTCGAGCGCGCCGCTGCCCACGTGGCCAGGGATCAGCACGGCCAGGTCGGCCTTGACCAGTTGCTGCACACCCCGCGCCCGGGCCAGGCCGATCCCTCCGACGCGAACCCCGAACCCTGACGTCCCGTCCCGCTTGCCCTTCCCTCCTTCCTTTATTTTGCCCTCCCGATGTTTGAAATCCGCATGGCGGGCACGAATGGCACGTGTGGGAGAACTGGGTTGCCGGAGGTGACCGGGAATGATTCGACCAGCGACGAGCGGCCAGGCGAGCCCGATCCGCGACGTCTCGATCGCGATGCGAGCCGCGATCTGCCGAGCCGCGAGCTGCCGAGCCGCGAGCTGCCGAGCCGCGATCTGCCGGCCGGGGATCTAGAGCAATGCGACGACGCCGAGTTGCTTGACATGGTCCGCTCCCTGCCGCGCGAGAGCCCGCTGCGGGAAACGGCGTGCGAGGTGCTCGTCAACAGGTACCGCCCGCTGGTGCGATCCTGCGTCCGCCGGTTCCAGAACAGCCCCGAGCCCTACGAGGATCTCCTTCAGGTCGGCTACGTCGGTCTGATCAAGGCGATCAACAACTACGACCCCGACGCCGGTACGGGGCTGGCCGGCTACGCGCTGCCCTGTGTCAGCGGCGAGATCAAGCGGTACTTCCGCGACAAGCGCTGGCAGGTCCATGTCAAGCGGTCACTGCAGGAACTGCGGCTCGCGGCGCGCGCCTGCACTGCGGAGCTCACCCAGGACCTGGGCCACGCGCCGTCTGACGCCGAGCTGGCCGAGCGGATGAACATCACCGAGGCGGAGCTTCGCGAGGTCAAGCGCGCCGAGCTGGCGTTCCAGTCGTCATCGCTCGACGCGCCGATGGCGGACGAGGATGGCCGGGCCAGCCTTGCCGACCTGATCGGGACCGAGGATCCGCAGCTCGAGCAGGTGCTCGACATGGAGGCGGTCTGGAAGCACTGGGGCGGCCTGCCTGAGCGCGAACAACAACTACTGCTGTTGCGCTTCTACGGCAACATGACCCAAGCCGAGATCGGCAAGCAACTCGGCATCTCGCAAATGCACGTCTCCCGGCTGCTTGCCGAGGCCCTTGGGTACCTGCGCGAGCGCCTGCTAGAGCCGGCCTAGCCAGCGCGCCTTCTCCCAGCCCGGCAACTCGAAGGGACCGAACCATGAAGTCAGCGACAGCACTGACGACGTTGGCGGTCGGCGCGATCTTCGCGTTCGCCGTCACCGCGCATCCGTCATTCCTCAATCTCCAGATACTCGGCTGGGTGCTCATGCTCACCGGAATCACCGGGCTGATCATTCCCCGGCGCGGCCGGGGCTGGCTTCGCCGCAGCGTGCTCGTGAAGGGCTCGCCGGACTTCACCGAGACCGCGACGGCCGATGTGCGTCAGCCGATCATCGCACTCGGCAGCGGCGAATCCGCGCCGACGGTCGCCGAGGGCCAGGTGGAACGCGAGTCGATCGTGGAGTACATGGAGAAGTAGCCGCGGATCGCAAGCACGACTCCAGCGGCCGCCATCCAGCCCGGGTCACCGCTTGCGCGGCATGCGTTCGGGATTGTCACCGACCCGCAACACCAGCATCGTGATGTCGTCGATGAGATTGCCGGCCGTGAATTCCAGCAGCGTTCGGCGCAGTGCCGCCGCGAGCTCTTCCGGACCGAGCCCCGACAGGCCGGCGAGTTCGTCGGCAAGGTGCGCCTGGAAGTAGGTCCGGTCGAGCCCGCGTGCCTGGGTGAGCCCGTCGGTATAGAGGAACAGGACATCACCCTTGTGCAGCGTGAGCTCATGGGTCCCGGGTTCGGCGTCGGGGAGCAGCCCGAGCGGAAGCCCTCCACCGCCGGGCATCTGAACCCGTCCGTCCGAGCGGATCACCGCGGCACTCGGATGCCCCGCGCTGCCAAGAACCACGGTCAGCGCTTGTTTTCGCCAGCTCAGGTGCGCGATGCTCGCGGTGACGAAGCCCCCGCTGAGTTCCTCCGCGAGCAGGATCTCGTTCGCGCCAGCTAGGACCGCGGCCGGGTCGGCCGAACCATGTGCGATAACCCGGATCGCGTGCCGCGCGGCGGCGGTCACCGCCGCGGCCTGTTCGCCCTTCCCGCACACGTCACCGACCGACAGTCCCCAGCCCCCGGGCGTCCGGTAAGCGTCGTAAAAGTCAGCGCCGATCTCAATGCCCTCGGTCGCGGCCAGGTATGCGGCCGCGAGTTTCACGCCAGGGATCTCCGGCAGGTGCCGCGGCAGCAGGCTTGCCTGGAGCGCATCGGCGATCTCGGTCCGGCGGCGGAACATGTGATCGACGCGGATAGCCAGTGCGAGCTGCTCGCCGAGTTCCTCGAGCAGGCCGAGATCGGCGATCTCAAAATGGTTCTCGCCGGTGCGCCTGGCCAGCGTCAGCACACCGTAGCGGTTCTCGCCGTCGGTGATCGGGACCGACATGACCGAGGTCGAGTCGAGCAGCATGAGCAGCGGCATCTCGGCTGGCCCCGGCCCGAGGATGCCAATGTCCTCGGCATGTGCGATAAGCACCGCCTGCCCCGACTCATGGACCTGCTGGGGCAGCGAGCCCGGCGTCGGATTCACCGACGCCGCGGAATCGCTGATCGCGGCCAGGCCGGGCCCTTCAGGTCCGATGACGAAGTGCCGCCTCAATAGCCCACGGCGGTCAAGGTCCACGATTACCCAGGCAGCCAGCTCGTCGGCCAGCAACCGAGCGCTGCGCTGCAGCGTCATCGACTCGCTGAAGTTCTCGTTCTCCAGCAGGATCCTGGTGATCGCGGTGACCAAGTCCATCCGCTGCGTGATGGCCTCCACGGCTCCGGCGCTGGCCACGCTCGCGGCGCCGTTCGTCTCCCCCGCCCCGGCCAAGCTGCCAGCGTTCCCAGCCTCGCCGGCGCCGTCGGTGATCGCCACGATCAGCCGGTCAGCCTCGCCGCTCACCTCAACCAGGCCGATGGTCAGCTCACGGACCGCGGTCACGGCCGGGCCGAGCAGACCGCACCGCGCGCGGCCGGCCTTGCCGCTCCTGGCCACCGCGTTGAGCTGCGTCTGCACGGTCGCCCGCCCGGGCAGCGCCACGAACGCGGTGAACGGCCGGCCGGTCGCGTATCCGGGCTTGGACCCGAGCAGCTGGCTGCCCGACTTGTTGACCCGGAGCACGGTGCCGTCCCTGGCGAGCAGGAACAGCGGGACGGGCGCGTCGGTGAAAGCGGCCCGCAGCAGGCGGCGCTCGGCGCCGTCCGGGTCCTGCGCGCGTCCCTCGGCCGGCTGGCCGGCCGATCCGCTCGGCGCCGCGAGCAGCCCGATGGCGCCGTCAAGCTCGGTGAATGCCGCGTCGAGCAGCGCGGCAAGGTCGGCCGCAGGAAGGCTCGCCGCCTGGCGCAACGCGGTGTGCCGATTCGCAAGCTCGGCGACCTGACTCATCGCGTCGTCGGGTTCGGGCGCTACCTGCACGTGGTGTCCTGTCTCATCGCAGATCTACAACTCTCATCGCGGAACTATCGCCAACTAGATCAGCCGCCGATCGCGACCGTCTAGTGACAGCAGCTTCCGATCATGTCTGATTACGCCGCCGGCCTGCGCCTGGCCCGCCTGGCGCGGCGGAGCCGCCCGATCGCGGACGCCGCCAGGTCAGCGACGTGAGCCAGAACGCTCAGCTCGAGGAACGTCACGTTCGGCCGCGAGCGGCTGCGGACGATTGTGATCGCGCCAATCGCGCTTTCGTCGACTGTCAGCGGGCTCACCGCGTACGACCCGGCCCCGAGCGCGTCGGCGACGCGCCGACCACCGGGAAGGATACCGAGCTCGGCCGGGTCGGCCATGGCCGCCTGCACCAGCGGGGTGCGCTGGGACATCGCGGAGACGATCATGGGGCAGCTGCGCGCGGGCAGTTCGGCCAGCGCCGTGGCCAGCTCGGGCTGGTGCCGCCGGCTGGCCACGGTGCGAGATGCCGGGCCGCGTGCCGCGAAATCCACGATGACCCAGTCGGCGAGACGCCCGGCGAGGGCCTCAGCCGTGTCCGCCAGCAGATCCCGCTCGGCGGTCGCGGCCGCGGCCGCGGCCCCGGCCGCAGCGACGGCATCCAGTGCCGCCGTCCACGCGCGGACCCGTTCCGCGGCCAAGACGTCTGCTGCCGGAAGTTTCATCGTCCTTCTGCCTGGTCTCCGGTCGCTGCCCCGGTCGCTGCCCCGTCTCGCAGGACTGTCGGCTGCCGCGCGACCGGCGGGAATGTCGCAACTCGCGGGCAGCTACCCCGCTGCCGCCGGCCAAACCACCCTCAGCGGCGCTCGAGTTCGTGCGACTCGATGATTCTCCTGGCAACCTCGGTGACCTTGATGTGGCTGCTTTGCGAGATCTGGCGCATCCGGGCGAGTGCCTCGTCCGCGGTACAGCTAAGGCCGACCATCAAGATGCCCTTGGCCTGGTCGACCACAGACCGGGAATCGGCACCCTCGCTGAGCTGGCGGACGGTCCGCTGGGCAGCGTCGAAGGTCGAGGTGTTCCGCATGACCGCGCCGCCGAACGCGATCAGCAGATCGCCGATCGGCGTCCGCTCCGGGTCGAGCACCCGCGGACGCGTGGCGTACATGGTCAGCGTCAGCGCGAACGGGTCGCTGAGATGGACGAGAGTGAGCGAGGACCGCACCCCGGTGGCCAGCGCCTGGCTCGTGTACTCCGGCCAGCGCGTCTCGCCAAGCGTGTCCTGGCAGCTCACTTGCGTGCCGCTGGCCAGCGCGTCGATGATCGGCCCGCGCAGGCACGCCTGCTGAATCTCGGCGAGCTCGGACAGGTCGGGATGGCTGGCGGCGGTGATGGTCGGTTCGCCGCCGTGCCAGAGCCCGCCGGTAGCTCCCGAGCATCCAGGCACATGCCGGGCGGCCAGCTCGACCAGCCGGTGCATGGCCCGTGACTCCGAGGCGCTCGCCAGCGTCAGCAGCTCTCCTGCGGCCTGCGCGAGCTCTGCGCTCAGGTCACCTGACTGCCCTTCTGACACCGCCACCTCGCGCAAGCGAACCGCTACCGATAACAACCAGGATCTACCAGTTGGCCGGCCACTGCCGCAACCCGGCGGCGCACCAGCCGCCGACGCGCTCCGGCTGCGCCGACAGGACGTCCGCTCACCATGCAGCCGATTGCCGCCGAACCAGGCACTATTCGCCCTTCGCGAGTAAGCTCCGGTCGATGGACCGACCTGGCAGGACCGTCTGAGGGATTGCGGAATGCTCCAGCTTGCCACAGAAGGCACCGCCACCGATGAGTTGGTGCCAGTACTCCTGATCGAGGATGACGAGGCTGACGCCATCCTCGTGCGAGAGTACCTGCACGACGCCGGGCTGGGGGTCTCGCTTTCCTGGCAGCAAAGCCTGGCCGCGGCCACGCCCGAGCTGCAGGCAGGGCCGGTCTGCGTGCTCCTCGACCTCGGGCTGCCCGACTCGGTCGGTTTCGACGGGCTCCGGCACGTACTTACGCTGGCCCCTGATGCCGCCGTCCTGGTTCTGACCGGTGCGAGCGACGCGTCGCTGGGAGTCGCGGCGATGACGGCGGGAGCGCAGGACTACCTCGTCAAGGGCCAGGTCGACGGCGCGACCCTGAGCCGGTGCATCAGGTACGCGATCGAGCGAAAGCGCGCGAACGAGTCGGCCCGCCAGTTGCGCGAGGCAGCGATCCGGCAGGCCGAGTACGCGAGGCTGGAGCGCGGGCTGTTGCCCGTCCCGATCTTGACCGACGCGAGCCTGTATCACTCGCTGCGCTACCGGCCCGGCCGGGATCAGGCACTGCTCGGCGGCGACTTCTACGACCTGGTGGAGCTGAACGACGGCACGGTGAACGTCCTGATCGGCGACGTCTGCGGCCACGGACCCGACGAGGCGGCGCTCGGCGTGTGCCTGCGGGTGGCCTGGCGGACCCTGGTGCTATCCGGCCGCGAGCCCAACCAGACCCTCGACTGCCTGCAGGAGGTCCTGATCCGCGAGCGGCACAGACCCGAGGTGTTCGCCACGGTCGCGACACTCAGCATCAACGTGAACACCGGCAGCGGGGTAATGCACGTGGCCGGGCATCCGCCGCCTGTCTTGCTCGGCTCGACGCCGACGACGCTCGGAGACGGTCGTGCCGGGCCGCCGCTCGGCCTGTTCGACGAGGAGTGGCCAGAGGTTCGGGTCGAACTCGGCGCCGAGTGGTCTTTGCTGCTCTACACCGATGGGCTGATCGAGGGCCGAGGCGGCGTCGACAAGAGGGTGCTCGGCCCGGAGGGCCTGCTCGACCTGATCGCCGCCTCGGCGCCCGGGCCTTCCGTGCACGGCTTCGAGGACACGCTCGCGGACTCGCTGCTCAAGACCGTCGAGCGGCTCAACGGCGGCCCGCTGGTGGACGACGTCGCGGTCATCATCGTCGGACGGAAGCCGTGACCGGCCAGCTCATCAGCGCGAAGGTGCCGCCTGATCGGGAAGGCGCGGCCAGAATCTGGGCCAAGACCAGGCAGAACTTCAGCGAGTCGAGGTGGTCGCTCAAGCGCAGGCTGGGCTATTCCTTCGCGCTGGCGGGCGCCCTGCTGATCGTCGGCTGCCTGCTCGGCGGACTCGCGCTGAACAGCATGGTAAGCGCAGTCAACCTCCAGGTCGACCGGCTGGACCCCAGCGCCCGCGAAACCAGCTACCTCTACACATCGCTGCTCAACGAGGAGACCGGCGTCCGCGGCTACCTGCTGACCGGCAGGCAGTCCTTCCTCTTGCCGTATCGCGAGGGCGTCACACAGACGACCGGCTACATCACCAGGCTCCATAACCTCCTCGATCCCTATCCCGCTCTCAGCCTCCGGCTGCGCGACGTCGAGACCAGGGCCAACCTGTGGCGTACCAAGTACGCCGATCCCGCCGTAGCCACGGTCGCGCACAACGGAAAGGTCAGCAACGCCAGCGAGAGCATGGGCAAGAAGGACTTCGACCAGTTGCACGCCGCCGTATCGGCGCTCAACAGGGAGATACTCGCCGAGCGCGGGGCGGCGCTCCGGCGGCTGCACTCAGCCACCACGGCCGTGATCGTGGTGGCGATTACGGGCACGGCCGCGCTGATCGCCGCCGCCGCCGCTGCCTGGGCTGCGATGAGCGCCTGGGTCAGCAGGCCGCTGGCTGCGCTCGGCGACGAGGCGAAGGTCGTGGCCTCCGGCGGGACCGACCACGAGCTGAAGGTCAGCGGCCCGCGTGAGGTGATGGAGCTGGCTGCCGACATGGAGGCGATGCGGCGCCAGCTGCTGGCCAGCATGGACGACCTGTCTTTCAAGGCCACCGAGCTCGAGCGCTCCAACCGGGAACTCGAGCAGTTCGCCTATGTAGCCTCGCACGACCTGCAGGAGCCGCTGCGCAAGGTCGCCAGCTTCTGCCAGATGCTGGAGTCACGATATGCGGGGCAACTCGACGATCGCGGCCATCAGTACATCGCCTTCGCGGTCGACGGTGCCAAGCGGATGCAGTTGCTGATCAACGAGCTGCTGACGTTCTCCAGGGTCGGCCAGGCGGGCACGGTCCGCGCCCCCGTCAACCTGAACACGGTGGCCTTCGAGGCGAAGGACAGGCTGGACGCCACGATCGCCGACACCGATGCGGAGGTGATAATCGGCGACCTGCCGACCGTCGACGGCGATGCGACGCTGCTGACCCAGCTGTTCCAGAACCTCATCGCCAACTCGATCAAGTTCAGGCGCCTGGACGATCACCCGGTGATCAGTCTGACCGCGGAGCACGGCGACGGGATCTGGAACTTCGCCTGCCAGGACAACGGCATCGGAATCGCGCCCGCCCACGCCGACCGGGTGTTCGTGATCTTCCAACGGCTGCACCCGCGGGACGCGTACCCGGGCACCGGCATCGGGCTGGCCTTGTGCCGGAAAATCGTGGACTTTCATGGCGGCCAGATCTGGGTCGACACCACGGCCCAGACCGGAGAAGGTACTACTATCCGGTGGACGCTTCCCGAGTCGGACGGGCGCAAGGAGGCCAGTTGATCGCCGACGATTCGGGGATAATGATCCAGATCTTGCTTGTCGAGGACGATCCAGGCGATGTGCTCATCACCCGCGAGGCGTTCGCCGAAAACAAGGTACGCAACGAACTCAGCGTGGTTTCTGACGGCGAATCGGCGATGCGGTTCCTGCGGCGGGAGGGCGAGTTCGCGGCCGCTCCGCGCCCCGACCTGATCTTGCTCGACCTCAACCTCCCGCGGAAGGCCGGGCACGAGGTGCTCGAAGAGGTCAAGTCAGACGCCGACCTGCAGCGCATCCCGGTTGTCGTGCTAACGACCTCAGATGCCGAGGAAGACGTACTCCGCAGCTACGAGCTGCACGCGAACGCGTACGTAACCAAGCCGGTCGACTTCGATCGCTTCCTGACCGTGGTCAGGCAGATCGACGACTTCTTCGTCACCGTGGTCAAGCTGCCCGGCCACTGACCTCTCAGGTGCGAATAGCATGCACCCGTGACACCACCCGAACCGGGTTCAGTCCGGGCCGAGCGGGACGAGGCCGAACTGGCGGTGATGCTGCGCCGCTGGAGCGATGACCTGGCAGCCTGGGCCATCCCCGAGCACATCATCGCGGCGGCTCCCGAATCGCCCTGGGTGCTGCCAGCGCAGGTCTTCGCCAGGCGCGCCGACCAGCTGAGCGCAGCGCCAGGCGGGCCCTCGTTCGCCCGCGCCTGGGCAGCACTCGATCCGCCCGGCAGTGTCCTGGACGTCGGCTCGGGGGCCGGAGCCGCGTGCCTGCCATTGCTGCCCCGCACCACCGCGTTGACCGCTGTCGATGCCGAAGAGCCGATGCTCGGCTTGCTTGCCGAGCGGATCGCGGCGCGCGGCGCGTCGGCTTGCTGCGTCCCCGGCCGGTGGCCGCAGGTCGCCTCCCAGGTAGCGACGGCGGACGTGGTGACCTGCCACCACGTGCTGTACAACGTCCCCGATCTGGAACCGTTCGTGGCGGCGCTCACCGGCCACGCCAGGCGGCTGGTGGTGGTCGAGGCCACCACGACCCATCCGCTCACGTCGCTGAACCAGATGTGGCTGGACTTCCACGGACTCCGGCAGCAGGCCGGCCCGGCGGCGGACGATCTGCTCGCGATTCTGCGCGCCATGGGCCTGCGACCCGAGCACGAGCGCTGGCGCCGGCCAGGCGGCCCCGACTACGCCAGCTTCGCGGAACTGGTCGACGTCACCCGCAGGAGGCTCTGCTTGAGCCGCGACCGCTCCGACGATGTCGCGGCCGCGCTGATCAAGGCGGGCGTCGATCCGGCGCACCCGCAGGATCTCGGCTCGTCGGGCCGGGAGGTCATGACGATCTGGTGGGGCGGCGGTGCAGCAAATTAACACGAAGTCGATAGCCAATTTGGCTGCTCGCTCGTCATGTTGTAGAGACGAACAGGACAGTGCGACGACGGTGAGGCACCACTCATGACCGACTGGCCAGATGACTGGTTTCGCGGTGCACCGGGTGCAGGCGAAAGCCAGTCAGATCACGGGTCCATGCCAGCACAAGGAGTCGCTGGCCAGGCCGGGGGTAGCGCAAAGCCCGCCGCCGGGAGCGCAGATCCGACCGTGCAACTCAGCCGCCGCTCGGCCGGCCAGGACACCGGCACGCCCGGTGGGCAGGCAGGAGCGGAGGAGGTGACCAGGCCAGGCCAGGCCGCCCCGCGCCGTAGCGGGCAGCCGGGCCCCGCGGCCCGGTCGGGATCCCCCGGCGGACCGGACGGCTACGGCCAAGGTGGCTACGGCCAAGGTGGCTACGGCCCCGGTGCAGGCGGCCCACTCGGAGGCGGTCTTGGCGGACCGGGCAGTCCTGGCGGACCGGGCAGTCCTGGCGGACCGGGCAGTTTTGGCGGACCGGGCAGTCCTGGCGGACCTGGCGGACCGGCCGGCGGGTGGCCCGCCCAGCCCGCGATCCGCACCCCGAACCGGCCGGGCCGCGGCACGGGACTGCCGGCCAGGCCCGGCGGCCCCGGCGGCCCTGGCGGCGCGGGCAGCGGATACGGCGGCGGGTCGGCCCGTCCGCCGCGGCTGGGCTGGCGGCGCTGGCTTCGACCACGCCCGATCATGGCGATCATCGCCGTGGTCCTGTCCATCGCCGTCATCGGCAGCCTCGCGACCTACTTCTACATGGACTCGAAGCTGACCAGGAAGAACATCCTGGTGGACTACGCCGGGCGGCCAGCCGTCGGCGCGGGCCAGAACTGGCTGATCACCGGCTCGGACAGTCGCCAGGGCCTGACCAGGCAGCAGGAACGCCAGCTCGCCACGGGCCACGACATCAGCGGCCGGCGCTCCGACACGATCTTGGTGCTGCACATTCCGGCCAACGGCGGCCGGCCGGTGCTGGTCAGCCTGCCCCGGGACTCCTACGTGCCGATCCCCGGCCACGGCTCGGACAAGATCAACGCGGCGTACGCCTTCGGCGGGCCGAAACTGCTCGCCGAGACCGTGCAGAACGTCACGGGATTGCACATCGACCATTACATGGGGATCGGGTTCGGCGGGTTCGTCCACGTGGTGGACGCGATCGGCGGGGTCCGGCTGTGTCTCAAGGCACCGCTCGTCGACCCGAAGGCCGGCCTGCACCTGCATAAGGGCTGTCAGGTCCTGGACGGCGCGGAGGCACTTGGGTTCGTTCGCACCAGGTATACCTTCGCCACGGCGGACCTGCAGCGGATCCAGAATCAGCGGATCTTCCTGCGCGCGCTGCTCCGCAAGCTCACCAGCGCCGGGGTGCTGGCCAACCCGTTCTCCAGCCTCCCGGCCGCCTCGGGCGTCGCCGGCACGCTGACCGTCGACCAGGGCACTCACCTGTACCAGTTGCTGCAGGTAGCGTTCGCGCTGCGCAACCCGATCACGACCACGGTGCCCATCGCCGGGAACCTCGTGACGCCCAGCGGCGAGGCCGCGCTGCAATGGAACAGCACCGAGGCGCGGCAACTGTTCGGTGACCTGCGTACCGACCGGAAGGTTCCCAAGAGCCTGATCACCGGCTCGACCCAGGCAGGTTAACGGGCCTGGCAAGGCACCCGAAACACCGGGAACCTCGATGTGCCTCTCAGCCCGCATTCAGGCAACGTTCAGCCAGGGGGCGGAGAATAGCGGGATGAGCACTGCGGCTGGCACGAGATGAGCACCGACGCTGGCGAGCGCGCGCAACCCACGGCGAAGCTGCTGGTCGTCGAGGACGAGCCGAACATCCTCGAGCTGCTAGCGGCCAGCCTGCGTTATGCGGGCTTCGAGGTGGTCACGGCCGCCGCAGGCTCCGACGCCGTGCAGGCGGCCCAGCGGCACCGGCCCGATCTGATCGTGCTCGACGTGATGCTGCCGGACATGGACGGCTTCGACGTGCTGCACCGGCTGCGCGGCGGCGGCACCAGGATCCCGGTGGTGTTCCTGACCGCGCGCGACTCGACCGAGGACAAGATCCGCGGCCTGACTCTCGGCGGTGACGACTACGTCACTAAGCCGTTCAGCCTGGAGGAGGTCATCGCGCGGATCCACGCGGTGCTCAGGCGCACCCGCGGCGGCGCGTCCGAGCCCTCGCCGAGGCTCGCCTTCGCCGACCTCGAGCTTGATGAGGACAGTCACGAGGTGTGGCGGGGCGGCGCGCAGGTCCAGCTCTCCCCGACCGAATTCAAGCTGCTCAGGTACTTCATGCGGAACGCGGGCCGGGTCCTGTCCAAGATGCAGATACTCGACCATGTCTGGGACTACGACTTCCGCGGCGACACCGGCATCGTCGAGTCCTACGTCTCCGTGCTGCGCCGCAAGGTCGACGCCACCGAGCCGCACCTGCTGCATACCCTGCGCGGGGTCGGCTACGTCATGCGGCTCCCGTCCACCTAGCCGGCCTTCGCATGGCTCATCCATCGCCGACCGGCGGCATCTGGCGGGCAGCGCGGCAGCTGCCCAGCAGGACACCGCTGCGCGTCAAGCTGACCTTGGCGGTGCTCGCGCTGGTCAGCGTCGCGCTGGTGATCATCAGCGTGGCGGGCATGTTCGTCTTCCGCGACTACCTGATGTCCAGGGCGGACAGCCAGCTCCAGAACCAGTATCACGAGCTCATGGCCGCCATGCGGCAGAACGATTCGCCCTACGGCGGGCCGCCCGGCGTGCAGTTCGGGAAGATTTACGTCCAGGGCCCCTACATCGACGTGATCCGGCTGCAGGGACAACAGCTCAACCCGTCGGCCATCACCGGCTACAGCCCGTCTCAGTCGATCGCGCTGCCTGCCGTGCCACTCAGCCCTAATTGGGTCAGGGAGCACGCCGGCCGCCTGGTCACCGTGCCCGGCCTGGCCAGCCGGGACAAGTGGCTCGTCATCACCGCCCCCGTCCGCTATTACGTGTACCGGTGGCAGGTCGGCACGCTCATCATCGGCTACGACCTCGGCGACATCAACGCCTCGGTGGGCAAGCTCGCCGCGATCGACGCCCTGATCGGTGGCATGGCCCTGGTGGGGATGGCCATCATCGGCGTCGCGGTGGTACGGGCGAGCCTGCGGCCGCTCAGCGACATCGAACGCACCGCGCAGCAGATTGCCGCCGGTGACCTGACCCGCCGGGTTCCGGAGACCGACATCAGGACGGAGGTAGGCAGTCTCGGCCGGTCGCTGAACCTGATGCTGGCCCACATCGAGGCCGCGTTCCGGGCCAGGACCTCGTCCGAGGAGGCGGCCAGGCGGTCCGAGGAGGCGGCCACGCGCTCGGCCCTTGCCGCGGGCCGCTCGGAGGAACGGATGCGGCAGTTCGTCGCGGATGCCAGCCACGAACTGCGGACCCCGCTAACGGCGATCAGGGGCTTCGCGGAGTACTACCGCCAACGGGGCGGCGTGGGTGACGAACCGCCTGACGCCGCCGCCGCGAGCCCGCTCAGCGGCGCCGACCTGGACCGGCTGATCGAGCGAGTCGAGAGCGAGGCGGTACGGATGGGTGTGCTCGTCGACGACATGCTCCTGCTCGCCCGCCTGGACCAGCAGCGACCGCTGGACTTCCGCACCGTCGACCTGCTCGCGATCGCCGCCGACGCGCTGCACGACGCCCGCGTCATCGCCCCGAAGCGCACGATCAACCTGACCGTCGGCACGCCGGAGGCGCCGCTGGTGACCGGCGACGAGGTCGGCCTGCGCCAGGTGGTCGGCAACCTGATGACGAACGCCATGACACACACACCTGATGGCACGCCGATCGACATCACGATCAAGTCGGGATCGCTCGGCAACGGCCACCGGCCCGCGGCCAGCACAGGCGCGGAATCCGGTGCGCCTGCCATCATCCTCGAGGTCGCGGACCAGGGCGCCGGGCTGACCGACGAGCAGCAGCAACACGTGTTCGAGCGGTTCTACCGCACCGACCGTGCCAGGACCAGGACGGCAGGCGGAACCGGGCTCGGCCTGGCGATCGTCGCCGCGATGGTCAGCGCCCACCATGGCCGCGTCTGGGTCGACTCCGAGCCGGGCAAGGGCTCGACCTTCGGGTTCGCGCTCCCGCTTGCGCCCGAAGCCAGGACGGCGGCGAGCTAGCCGACCGCGCTGGCGCACAAGCGGGTCAGACCGGCATCATTCCCTGAGCCGACCGCGCTGGCGCACAAGCGGGTCAGACCGGCATCATTCCCTGAGCCGACCGCGCTGGCGCACAAGCGGGTCAGACCGGCATCATTCCCTTAGCCATCGCCGTCCGCGCAGGGCGCGCCGGCGAAACGGGAGTGAGGCACATGACCCTGCCGCAGCGCAGCGAGATCGTGATCATCGGCGGCGGCGTGGTGGGCTGCAGCATCGCCTACCAGCTCGCGCGGCGGGGCAAGACCGACGTGACCGTGATCGAGCGCAGGCGGCTGACCGAGGGCAGCACCTGGCATGCGGCCGGGCTGATCGGCCAGCTGCGGAGCTCGAGCAGCCTGACCGCGCTGATGCGGTCGAGCGTCGCGACCTACCGGACGCTGGAACTTCAGACCGGTTACGCCACCGGCTGGCATGAGGCAGGCAGCATCAGGGTGGCATCCAGTGACGACCGCTGGCACGAGCTCAGGCGCCTGATCACTGCCGCCAGGAGCTTCGGATTCGACGCCGACCTCATCTCCGCGAGTACCGCGCGCGAGCTGTTCCCGCCCCTGTCTGTCGAAGGCGTCCGCGGCGCGGTCTGGGTGCCCTCGGACGGCTACGCCGACCCCAGCCAGCTCACGCACGCCTTCGCCACCGGTGCCCGCGCGCTCGGCGTCCGGATCGTCGAGAACACCACGGTCACCTCCATCGAGCGCAACGGGCGGCGCGTGGTCGCCGTCGGCACGCAGGCCGGGCGGATCGAATGCGAGGTCGTCGTGAACGCCACCGGCATGTGGGGCGGCCAGACGGCGGCCATGGCCGGGTCCGACCTCGCGGTCAGTCCCGTCGAGCACCAGTACGTGGTGACAGAGCGGATCGACGCCCTGCCGCCCGACCTGCCGACATTCCGCGACCCCGACGCGCGGTTCTACGTGAAGCCGGAGACCGGCGGCCTGGTAGTCGGCGGCTGGGAGGACGGCAGCCGGGTGCCGTGGCGGCCGGTGCCCGCCGACCTCGGCCCCGAGCTGTTCCCGCCCGCGCACGACAGGTTCGCGCCGCTCGCCGACGCGTGCGCGCAGCGGATTCCCGTCTTCGCCGAGGCTGGCATCAGGACCTGGATCAACGGGCCGATCCCGTTCTCCCCCGATGCCGAGCCGCTGATGGGCGTGACGGAGGACGTGGACAACCTGTTCCACTGCTGCGGCTTCTCGGCCGGGATCGCGGCGGCCGGCGGCGCCGGGCACGCCATGGCCGGCTGGATCATCGACGGCGACCCCGGCCTGGACCTGTGGCCATTCGACGTGCGCAGGTTCGGCCGACCGCACAGCGTGCCTGGCTACCTGGAACAGCGCTGCGTGGACGCCTACGCGAACTACTACCAGGTCGCGTTCCCCAACCGCGAGCTCGCGGTCGGCCGGGGCCAGCGCCGCAGCCCCGTGCATGACGTGCTGGCCGCGCGCGGTGCCGTCTTCGGCGCGAAATTCGGCTGGGAGCGGCCCAACTGGTTTGCCCCGGCCGGGACCGCGCGATCCGGGGCCGCACTGTCCGGGGCCGCACGGTCCGGGGTCGCGCGGTCCGGGACCGCCGCCTCCGAACAGCTGACCTTCGGCCGCAGCAACGCCTGGCCCGCGATCGAGGCCGAGCACCACGCGGTCCGCCGGGCCGCGGGCCTGATCGACATGAGCTCGTTCAGCAAGTTCGAGATCGCCGGGCCGGGTGCGCTGTCGCTGCTCCAGCGGCTGGCGGGCGCCGATCTCGACGTCGCGGCCGGCAAGATCGTGTACACCCAGCTGCTGAACGAGCGCGGCGGCATCGAGGCGGATGTCACCATCACCAGGCTGGGCGAGGCGGAGTTCTATCTCGTCACCGGGGCGGGTTTCGGCCGCCACGACGTCGCGTTCGTGCGGCGGCATGCGCCCGACGACGGTTCGGTGACCGTCCGCGACGTGACGTCGGCCTTCGGCGTGCTGACCCTGGCCGGGCCCTCGGCGCGGCAGATCGCGCAGCGGATCAGCAGCGCCGACCTCACGAACGCAGGGTTCGGCTACATGACGGCCCGCTGGATCGATCTCGGCCACGCGCCCGTGCTCGCGCTGCGGGCGGGCTACGTCGGCGAGCTCGGCTGGGAGTTCCATGTCCCGGCCGAGTACGTGCGCGACCTGTTCGAGCGGGTGCATGAGGCCGGCGCCGATCTCGGCCTGCGCGACGTGGGCTACCGCGCCGTCAACTCGCTCCGGCTGGAGAAGCAGTACCTCGCATGGTCCGCCGACATCAGGAGCGACGACGATCCGTACGCGGCCGGCCTCGGCTTCGCGGTCAGGCCGGACAAGCCGGGCCTGGTGGCCGGCCCGGCGCTGCGCAAAATCCGCGACGAAGGAGCCGCCGAACGGCTGTGCTGGTTCACCGCGGCCCCCGACGTGATCATGCACGGCGGCGAGCTGCTGACCTGCCCGGGGCACGCGGTCACGGCGAGCGTCCGCAGCGCTGGCCCCGGGTTCACAGCCGGCCGGACGATCTTCTCGGCCTACCTGCCGGCCCAGGTCGCCGCGGCTACCCACACGACCGCGGCCACCGACACACCCGCGGCCACCGACACGCCTGCGGCCACCGACACACCTGCAGCCGCCGACACGCCAGGGACCGACTTCGTGGTCGAGGTCGCCGGCGACCAGCACCCGGCCGCCAGGCACCTGCGGCCGCTCTACGACCCGGCCGGCACCCGGATTCGCTCGTAAGACCTAGCTGAGCAGCCGGGCAGCCGCCCGCTCCGCGGTCACCCCGCTCCCCGGTCACCCCGCCCCCCGGTCACCCCGCCCCCCGGGTCACCCGCTCCCCCGGCCGGCCCGTTCGGACGCCCGGAGCACGCCGGCCCGGTCGAACGCGGCCCTGATCCACCGCACAACCTGGTCGGGCGCGACCGTCAGCTCATGCCAGCCGAAGTGGACCACCTCGAACCCTGCCTCGCGCAGCGCGGCATCGCGGCGCAATTGCGAGCGGGCCCGGTCGGGATCGGCGTACTTGAGCGCGCCGTCGGCCTCAGCGATCGTCCTGTGCTCGCGCCACAAGAAGTCCACCCGGCCGATGGCTCGATCCGGCCCGCCAACCCAGACCTGGAGCTCGGGGGGAGGTAAGCCGCCGTCGCGGAAGGCCACCCGCGAGATCGACTCGAATGGCGACTCCGACCGCGAGTCGCTGAAGTCGACGACCCGCCTCGCCCGGTCGATCCCTGGCCAGCGGGCACACACCGCGATGACGGCTCCGAGTTCGGCCTTGGACGTGGTCCCGCCGTGCAGCGCGCAGTCGGCCAGCGTAACCCCCGATCGGAACGGGGTCGTCCTGGCCAGGTCGATCACGGTCCTGGCGACCGAGGTCGCCGGCACCTTGTTGCTGACCACCACATGCCGGTCGGGAAGCGAGGCCGTGTGCACCCGCAGGCCGGCTCTCCCAGTTCGGTGGCCGGTCACGCCCCGTGGGCAGGTGACGGTGAACTCATCTGCCTTCGGGCGGTCGAGCAGGGCCAGCCCGTGCAGGATCGCGGCGTCCTGGTGACTGGCGACGGCCTGGGGACCGACGATCGCGAGGACGGCCGCGAGCCGAAGTAGCCGCTCGCCATCTCGGCCACTGGCGACCGAACTGGCCAGATCGGCCCTGGCGTAGGCGCCCCGGCCGAGCCGCTTGAGCTGACCCGCACCGACTAACTGCTGGATTCGGTCAGGAGTCACACCTGCCCCGACAAGCTCAGCAGTCGTACAAATTGCCGCTAACCGGGCCGAAATCGGCCCTGAGTCAAGCCACTGAACGGGTTCCATGCCGGTCCACGATGCCACTCCCCGCCGACATCCACCCCCGAAGGCCAGTCGCCCGCTCACATTCACCCCCGAAGCCGTCGCCCGCTCACATTCACCCCCGAAGCCAGTCGCCCGCTCACATTCACCCCCGAAGCCAGTCGCCCGCTCACATTCACGCCCGAAGCCAGTCGCCCGATGACATTCACCCCGATGCCAGTCGCCCGATGACATACAGCACCTTTGAGGGAATCTGTTGGTCAATTAATCAGTATTTACTAGTTTTTGCACTCCTCCAAAGGTGTAGTAAGTGCGGAGCCGCCCTCATCCAGCACACATCAAGTCCGGCATTTCGGTCACTCCGCGTCGGTGAGCCGTCAGGCCGAGCCTGGGCGGGGGGCGCGGCGGGCCGTTCGGCCTGGGCGGGCCCGGGCGGGGCCGGGCGGGGCGGCGCGGACCCGGGGCGAGGACGGCGCGGAGCCGGGTCAGATCCTGAGTGTGGCGTGGGCGGCGGCCATGGCCGATTCCCGGTAGGCGGCGCCGAACAGGCAGACGTGCACGAGCAGCGGGTGCAACTGGTGCAGCGGCACCCGCGCCCGCCAGCCGCTGGCCAGCGGGGCCACCTCGCCGTACGCCGCGACGATCCGGTCCAGGTACGGCGCGCTGAACAGCGCCAGCATCGCTAGGTCGGTCTCCCGGTGGCCACCATGCGCCGCGGGGTCGATCAGCCAGCCGCGCCCGCCCGACCACAGCACGTTGCCCGACCAGCAGTCCCCGTGAATCCTGGCGGGCGGCTCGGCCTGACCAGCCAGCTCGCCCACCCGCTCGGCGACGGACTCCACCGCGGTCACCTCGGCGGCACCGAAGGTCCCCGCGTCGCGAGCCAGCCGGCAGTACGGCAGCAGCCGGTGTTCGGCGTACCACGACGGCCACGAATCCGCCTGGTCATTGGGCAACGGAAGGCTCGCGATGAACCCCGGCCACGGCGCGCCGAACTGGCCAGCGCCTGACTGGTGCAGCAGCGCAAGATCACGCCCGAACCGCTCCGCGGCTGCCAGGTCGGGACCGGCTTGCGGCAGCCAGGTCACCGCCAGCAGGCCGGGCGAGGTGGCATTGATCTCGGGAACCGGTACGGCCCCCGCCTCGGCGAGCCAGCGCAGGCTCAGGGCCTCGGCCTCCAGCGCGGCAAGGCCCACCTCGCCAGCCGCCTCCTTGACGAAGAGCTCGCGCCCGTCGGCGAGCTGTGCCCGGTAGTGCCGCACCCCGTGGCCGCCGCCGACCGGACGGCATGTTGCCACCGGCGACCCCGCCTCAGCGGCCAGTCGTTCTACCAGCTCACGCACCGTCGCTGCCGGCCAGCGTCCCGGCTAGCCCAGCGACCAGGCCGCGCGTTGCCGCTTGCACCAGGTCGAAGACCTCGGCGAACTGCTCAGGCCCGCCGCCGTACGGGTCGGGCACCTGCGCCCCGTCCGGCGCGGCAGGATCGAACGATCGCAGCAGCCTGATCCGACCGGCCAGCCCGGGACGGCCGGCCGCCATCCGCTCGAGATTCCGCAGGTTGCTGGCGTCCATGGCGATCAGCAGGTCGAACCGGTCGAGCCAGCTTGGGTCGATCTGCCTAGCCCGGTGCTCGGACCCGTCGTAGCCGCGCCGCGCGAGCTCGGCCCTGGCCCCCCGGTCCATCGGATCGCCGAGGTGCCAGTCGCCGGTGCCCGCGCTCTCCACGCTCACCCGCTCAGCCAGTCCCGCGGCGGCGAGCTCGGCCCTGATCAGGGTTTCTGCCATCGGTGACCGGCAGATGTTGCCAAGGCATACCACGCATATCTTGTATATTCCCAGCAAATGCTGGGGGAACGAATCCTTCGGAGCCGGTGGCGGCAGCAACGCGCGTCGGTCAATGGGCATGATAACTAGGATGGCCGGCCAACCCGGCCGGGCAGCGAACGGGGACGGTGCGCAATGAGCCAGGCTGACGAATACCGTCGGCTCTCCCTCTGGCACGACACCGTGCCGGGGCCGCTCGAGCCGGCGGCGAGCCTGGACGCTGACACCGCGGCCGACGTCGCGATTGTCGGCGCAGGCCTGACCGGGCTGTGGACTGCCTACTACCTGAGCAAGGCCGACCCGGCCCTGCGGATTGTCCTCTGCGAGCGCGAGATCGCCGGGTTCGGCGCCTCGGGGCGCAACGGCGGCTGGTGCTCCGCGCTGTTTCCCGCCCCGCTGCCCAAACTCGAGCGGATGGCTGGCCGCGAGTCCGCCATCGCGATGTACCGCGCGATGCAGCAGACCGTCGACGAGGTCGGCAAGGTGTCGGCGGCCGAGGGTATCGACTGCCACTGGGCCAAGGGCGGAACGGTCCAGTTCGCCCGCTCGCTCACGCAACTGGAACGCGCGCGGGAAGAGATCCACGAGGCCAGGCTCTTCGGCTTCGACGAGACCGATCTGCGGCTGCTGTCGGCGGCGGAGGCGCAGGAGTTCGGCGGGGTATCGGATGTGCTCGGCGGCGTCTTCACGCCGCACTGCGCGGCGATCCACCCGGCCAGGCTGGCCCGCGGACTGGCGGACCTGCTCCGCTCGAGGGGCGTGAGCATCTTCGAGAAGACCGAGGTGCAGCGGCTCGAGCCCGGCCGGCTGGTCACCTCCGGGGGGACGGTCAGCGCCAGGTACGTGATCCGCGCCACCGAGGGCTATACGCCAGGGCTGGCGGGGAACGAGCGCGCGGTAGTCCCGGTCTACTCGCTGGTCGTGGCGACCGCGCCGCTGCCCGAAGATGTGCTCGATCAGGTCGGCCTGGCGACCAGGCCGACCTTCAACGACCTGCGCCACCTGATCATCTATGGCCAGCGCACCGCCGACGGCCGGCTGGTGTTCGGCGGCCGCGGGGCGCCGTACCACTTCGGCTCGGCGGTCCAGCCGTCGTTCGACCGGGTGCCTTCGGTCTTTTCGGCGCTGCGGCGGACGCTGATCGAGTTGTTCCCCGTGCTCGAGGACGTGGTCATCACGCACACCTGGGGCGGGCCGATCGGGATCGCGCGGGACTGGTGCGCCTCGGTCGGGCTCGATCCGGCGACCGGCGTGGGCTGGGCCGGTGGTTACGTCGGCGACGGCCTGTCGACCACCAACCTGGCCGGCCGGACCCTGGCCGACCTGATCACCGGGACCGACAGTGCGCTCACCAGGCTCCCGTGGGTCGGCCACCGGTCGCCGTCGTGGGAGCCTGAGCCGCTGCGCTGGCTGGGCGTCAATGCCGGCCTGCGCGCGATGACCTGGGCTGACCGGGAGGAGGCCAAGACCGGCCGGCCGTCGCGGGCGGCCGCGGTCGTCAGCAGGCTGCTGCGCTCTTGAGCGGAGCCAGGTTCGCGGTGACTGGCGATGAATAGCGGTCCGTACGTTCCGGTTCAGGCGCCCAAGCGGTACCGACTCGGACTTATCGTCCAGTTGGCGCACGCCGGCAAGTCGCTGGTAGCATCACTCAGGTTCCAGCGCCGCTAGCTCAATTGGCAGAGCAGCGGACTCTTAATCCGCGGGTTCGGGGTTCAAGTCCCTGGCGGCGCACCCGTCCTGACCTAGCCTTATACCGATGTTGGCTGCCTTTGCGCGGCCCGCTCCTGGGCCAAGTTTGCTCCACCTTTGCTCGTCAGTCCTGGCGGATCTGGGTGATCTGCGCGGCGACGCGCTGTGCCGCTGGTGCGGCCGGCGCCGCGGGTCAGAACCCGCGGCGCCGGCCTGTATTAAGGGATGGTCAGAATCAATTGACCACGATGCCGGCGGGTTTGGCCCCAGCAGGCAGCGAGGTTGGGGAGGTGGCAAGCTCGGTCAGGTTGCCGCCGTTTACCGCAAACGCGCCGACGACGCCGATCTTGCTCTCGTCGACGTACAGGAAGCGGCCGTCGGGGCTGAGGCGTGCGTCGACGGCGCCGACCCCGCCGGTGTCGTTGACGGGGGTGCTGCCCAGCAAGGTCAGCGTGCCGCCAGCGGCGATCTGGTAACGGGAGATCTCGCCGGATCCGGTGTTCACGGTGAACAGGAACTTGCCGTCATGAGTGATCTCCACCCAGCACGGCGCGGTCTGGTCATCGGCGAACGGGGAGCCCGCGAGCGCTGTCAGCGTGCCATTGAAGGAGTCGCTGAACGCGGAGACGGTTCCCGTGCCAGCGCCGACGTTGTGCGCGTTGGACACGAAAAGCTGGCTGGGATTGGTCGGCCGGAACTCGCTGCCGAACGGGCCTAGGCCCTGGGCCGGGAAGGGCGAGCCCGGCGCAGCGGTCAGCCGCCCGCTGAAGCCGACAGCGAAGCTGTCGATCTGGGAGGTCCCTACCTCGGTGCCGACCAGTTTGGTGCCGGTGCTGTTGAACAGCACGTCAGCAGGTGCGGCGCCGGCGGCCAGCGACACGGTCGACCGCGGGATCGGACGCAATTGGCCGAAGAATCCGAGCCGGAAGCCGGTGTAGTTGCTGCCGCCGGTACCGGAGTTGGCCACGTACACGAGTTTGCCGTGGACGGCGATGCTGTCCGGCAGGACGCCGCCGGAGGAGACGAGGCCACCGGGCACGCGGCTGATCGAGCCGTCGCCGTGGATCCGCAGCACCGAGATCTGGTTGCTGCCCGCGTCAACGGCGAGCAGGAACTGGCCGTCCGGAGTGATCTGGATCGCGCCTTGGGAGGCCAGCCCGGCGCCGGTCCCAGCCCCGCCAGCCGCGAACGGGGACCCGGCCTCGGGGGTCAGCGAGCCGTCCGCGTGCCGGTCAAACGCCCCGATCGTGTTGGTCCCGGCAGTGTTGTCGTTGACATAAACGTGCCCGACCACCGGTGAGGATACGACTGATGCCGAGGCTGCAGTGGGCACCGCCACTGCCGCAGCGGCCGCCAGGCCGAGGATCAGCGCACCCAATCCGCCGTGCATCCGTGCATGCCTTCTTTCTGGTTGGACATCGCGGGCCCGTACGGCTGCTTGCTTCCGCCGACGTGACTCGAAGTTCATCTGCTGCCCTTTCCTCAGGCGTAGCCGGAATGGCCGGGGCCACAGCGGCGCCGCTGTTTGGTTACCTTTGGTTGGCGTTCGGGGGCAGCCACGTCTTACGTAGGGAAGCAAAAGAACTGCCGTCGGGCGCCGCGGGTGCCGAGTCGTGCGGGTGCCGAGTCGTCCGGGTGCCGACCAGCCCGCCCGTCGTGCACTCCGGCCAGCCCGCGCGTCGCGCACTCCGGCCAGCAGCACCTCGACGGCCAGCTACCCATGGTGCTCGCCAGAGTGCCGGCCGATGTCTACGCCAGGGAACACGACATCCGGCCCGTCGACGTGGCGACTGTCAAGTAACGGAACCCGTTGACGAAGTCCTGCCATGGCGACGGATTGGACCGACAACGCGGTCGGCGGCTTGCCGGCCTGGGTGCCGAGACAAATGATCGGCTGTCCGGCGTCGAAGGCCGCGATGGCATGGAAGATCGGGGCGCTGGAACGCGGATGCCGCCTGCCGGGCTGGTTTCGCCGGCAGGAGCCGCAGCGGCGAGCCGGTTACTAGCCTTCGTCGGATACTGCGGCCAGCAGCCCCTCGAAGTCCTCACCGCAGGGGCCGCACGCTCGCAAGTGCGCCGCGATGCCGGGGTACCGCTGCTCCGCCGGGGCGCCGGTGGCGGCGAGCTCGGCATAGACATGGAGCATCTGCATCGCCTCCTCGCAGCCCACGTCGCGCGGATCAGTCCGCAAGAACCTGTCCAGCGCCGACCAGCCGTTCATAAGCGCCTCGAAAAGTCATCAGGTAGATATCGGTTAGCGGCCAGAGCAGCGCGCAACTTACGCCGCGTCGAACAACATCTTGTAGATCGCATTGCGGCTGGAAGCCTGCGCAAGGACCAGCGTATCCAGCGGGACATCGTTGAGCACGATCGCGACGAACACTTCACGCCGGCGTGGGGGTGAGCTCGGTAGCCACGGCCGGGCGCACGGTGGTGCGCACAGAAGAGTCATCGCCTGTTCATCTGGCCTTTTCTCTCCTTTTGTTCTCCTGGTGGGTTAATCACAGTTGGCTGTGCCGGGCTGGATCCCATGCATGCTGGAGGAAAAATGCGCAAACGTCCCCTGCTGGCGCTCGTTGCGGCTGGGCTGCTTCTATCGGCGGTTCCTGCCGGATCCGCGCTCGCCTCGCCCGGAGGCGGCCGCGGCCCGCTGACGGTCGCGGTCTACGGTGATTCACCGTACGGCGTAGCCGCCTATGCGCCGGGCGGCCAATCTGGTGACACCGCGGAACTGCAGAAGAGCCCCGCATTCATCAGCACGATCAACGCCAATCCGTCGATCAGCGAGGTGATCCATGTCGGCGACATCCACTCAGGCAAGGACTTCTGCACCGAGGCGTACGACAACCAGATCGCGTCGCTCTGGCAGCAGTACAGCAAGCCGCTTGTCTACACCCCTGGGGACAACGAGTGGTCCGACTGTCACAAGGCCACGAGCCTGACCAAGCCAGGTGAGGGCGGCGGGTTCTACGCTGCCGGCGTCCTGAACTACATCGGAACGTCGGGCCTGACGACCGACCCGTCGATGTGCGCCGACTACCAGTGCGGGAACCCGCTCGACAACCTCGCGAAGGTCCGCCAGCTGTTCTTCTCCCAGCCTGGCCACACGCTCGGCAGCGGAGCCTTGAACGTGGTGTCACAGGCCACCGCCTATGACCCGAACCACCCGACGGACGCACAGTATGTCGAGAACGTGATGTGGTCGCAGCGGGACATCGTGTTTGTGACCATCAACGTCCCCGGCGGGTCGAACAATGACGCCGACATCTGGTATGGCGCTCCTTCCGCGTCGCAGGCACAGATCGACGAGCGGGCCAACCGGACGGGCGCGGACATTCGCTGGCTCGACGCGGCGTTCGCCCGGGCAGCCGACCAGCACGCCAAGGGCGTCGTCATCGTCACCCAGGCGGATATGTGGGACCTCGACGGCAAGACGCCGGCTCACCTGACCAACTACGAGCCGATCATCAGCGATATAGCGTCGCGGACGACTGCCTACGCCCGCCCGGTACTGCTGTTCAACGGCGACTCGCACCTCTACCGTTCCGACAACCCGCTCTCGCCGACCGCACCGTGCGTCGGTGAGACCGATCCCGCCACCGGGATGTCGGTGTGCGCACACGACCCGAACAGCACCGCGTGGAGCGAGCACCCCTTCTACAACGTGCCCAACTTCCACCGCGTCGTCGTGCATGGCAGCACATTCCCGCTCGAATGGTTGAAGCTGACCATTGACCCCGACGCCCACTACAAGACCACCGCCACGACCTTCGGCCCATTCGCCTGGCAACGAATGCCGCAGCCTCAGCTGTAACCGGCCGGGCCTGCCCAGGTCCGGCTGGCTGGTCGGCGGGGTCCTTCGCCAGACGAGGGATCCCGCCGACCGCCGGCTGGATGGTCGAGCAGGTACTCAAGGCACACCCGGCTGTGCTCGACGCTCTGGTGGCCGGCGTGCCTGACGAGCGGTTCGGCGAGCGCGTCGCCGCCGAGGTCGAACTGCGCCCAGGCGCCGGGCGCGCGCCCGTATGCCGGGCCAGCTGCACCAGGATCGTGCCAACGCCGCCGCTAGCGCCCAGCACGAGAACCGTCTGCCCGGCCCGCACCTCCAAACGCCATGAAAGCCGGCAGGGACTGGCGCCAGATCGAAGCTCCTAGGACGGACGGTGATGACAACCTTGGCCTCAGCCTTGCGCAGGCGCGGCAGGAAAATGCCGTCGTGCCTGCAGGTCTCCGCAGACGAAGGTGAGCGCCAGTACGGCCGCGCTCAAAGAGTCCCGCTTTCCGATGGAACGAAAGCTTGCGAGGCTGGCGACGGCGTCGAGCGAATCACTCGCCAATGCTGTTGCCGTCCAGCGGCGGAGATCTGCCATGTCACCTGATCTTGCTGCGGCAACGGTGCCCAGGCCCAGGACAAGGTCTCGAATGCCGATCGTTCGCATGAGCAGCAAATCGGCGCCGGCGGCCTCATGCTGGCCGGCGAGCCGCATCGGTGCTCCCGGTGCCGCAATGAGAGCGAGACCGACTGCGGTTCGGAGCCATCCCATTGTCTCGGATCCCGTGATCGACACAGTCGCAGCGTAGTTCACGTACGTATCGCTCTGTCGGATACGGGCTCCGTGGCAGCCATAACGATCCATCTGGGGTGAGCGGGCAATCAGCCACGTCTGATCACCAGGCCGCTCCCGGCCACCAGCTTGCGGAATTCTGGACATGCAAGACCGCATTTTGCGGCTGCTCGTGGCCAGCAGATCGATTAGGCGCTTAGTTGTGCTGAGCCGATCTTTAGGGTCCCGCGCACAGATCGTTCAGTTCGGAGCATGTCTGCACCGATACGGCCAAGGGCTCCCGTCTAGATGACACTCGGCTATTGATCAAGGGCCTCCGCTTGCGGCAGATGCGCGCGTTGGCGGCGTGGATCCCGTAGGCCAGGTCGATGCCGACGTGCGGCCCTGCGTGGATGACGATGGCCAACTCGGCTGCGGGGACGTCGAGCGCGGTGACCCGGCCCATGGGCTGCGGGGGCGCCTGGCAGGGGAGGAAGATCGTCGCCTCGCCGCGCTCGTCGGTGACGATCTCGGTCTGGTAGATGCCGCCGCCAGGGCCAGTGGCGGTGATGTGCTGGGCAGCCAGGGTGGCGTGCAGTTCCCCCCGTGTGCCCCCTGGTACCAGGCGAGGGCGTGGGCGACGTATACGGCCGGGGGCTGACAGGACCGCGTTGATCTCCTCCAGCGGGAGTGTCATGCCTCCCATGATGGGAGAGTCAAGCCGACCCTGGCGGCTTGACTCTCCCGCCGGGGGAGGACCCACGCTGGCTTCATCGGCCGAGAACGCCGACCGCACGGAACCGACACGCAAGGGAGTCACCACTGATGACCAGCGATGCCAGTGCAATCGCCGTGCTGCCACACATCGTGGCCGAGCACATCAACGCGGTCAACGCCTTCGACAGCGACCGGATCGTGAACACCTTCGCCGCCGACGCCTACGTCAACGACAACCGTCGCGAGATCTGGGGCACCGACGCCATCCGCGCCTTCATGGTCAAGGAATTCGTCGGCGACCAGGTGACCATGGACGTCCGCGAAGTCGTCGACCACCACGGGGACATCATCGTCCGGGCTAAGTACGACGGCACCTACGACAAGACCAACCTCCCCGACGAGCTGATCATGACCAGCTACTTCGGCATCCGCGACGGCAAGATCATCAGCCTCGCGGTCATCTTCAACCAGCCCTCCCCGTACTGAGCCGGGACGGGACCGGCCGGGGGCCTGCTCCGCCTCGGCCTGCACCTCACCGCGCCGCGCAGCACGACTAGTTCGGCAGCGAACAGGCCGCGCGCTGGGACCCCCGAAGGTGGTGAATTCGAACCCGGAACTCTTTCCACTGCTCGCGTCCTGAGTCCCGGTCGCGGCCTTGGCGCAGGCGGTGGGCTCGCCGCACCTCCGCGGGCGCTCTTCCTGACCGTGAGGAGTTCCGGACGGCAGCCGCTAACAGTAGACCGGGTAACAAACAAGACTGGTGTTCAAAAGTTGCTTTACGAACACCTTGTGTGTTCGTTCCGGTTGGTGTTCAATCGCGGCATGAGCAACGCAGACCGGCACCGACTGATCGCCCAGGCTGTGAAGAACTCGGGCAGTGCCACCGTCCCGGAACTAGCCGAGTTGACCGGCGCCTCGGAGATGACCATCCGGCGCGATCTGGGCACCCTCGCCGCCCAAGGCGTCCTCGAACGATTCCGCGGCGGGGCTCGCACCCTGCTGCTGCGGGGCGAGGAGCCGCCCTTCGCGCTGCGCGCCCACGAGGCTGTCGACGCCAAGCGCCGGATCGCCGCCGAGGTCTCCCGGCTCATCGCCGACGGCGAGACCGTCCTGCTCGACAGCGGCACCACCTGCCTGGAGGTCGCCCGCTTGCTGCACGGCCGGCAGGTCACCGTGATGCCCCTGTCGCTGCAGGCGATCCAGACACTCAGCGACGCCCCCGCCCCGACAACTCTCATCGTGCCGGGCGGACGGCCCCGCAACGGTGAGGGCGCCCTGACCGGCCCCCTCACCCTCGCCTCTCTCGCAGCACTGCGCTTCGACACCGCGATCGTCGGCTGCTGCGGCCTGAGCGCCGCCGAGGGCCTGACCGCCTATGACCTCGACGACGCGGCGGTGAAGAAGGCGATCATCGCCTCCACGCGCCGCATCATCGCCGCCGCCGACGGCAGCAAACTCGGCCGCACCGCCCACGCCCACGTCGGCCCCTCCACCATCGTGAACACCCTCGTCACCGACACCACCGCGCCCGCCGACGAAATAGCAGCGCTCGAAGGAACCGGCACCGTCGTCAAAACCGCCTAGATTCGAGGGGTCTCCTCCATGCCATCCGCGCTCGCCGCTGCTGAGGTTGCGACCACCCCGTCCGCGGCGCGCTCGGTCTGGGCCTCGCCGCTCTACCGCGGAGCGACCGTCGCGCTGTTCCTCTCTGGGCTGGGGACGTCCGCCGCCGCCCCGCAGATCACCCTGTTCCTGGTCAACGACCTGCACGTCTCGCTGACCACGGCCGGGCTGTTCTACCTCACCAACATCACCGCCCCGCTCGCCGGCTACCTGATCGGCGCACGCTCGGACCGCTCCGGAAAGCGGCTCGGGTTGTTCCGGTGGTGTGCCCTGGCGGGATTCCTCGGGTGGATCGCGATGGCCTTGGCCGATCAGGTGTGGATGCCCTTCGTGATCAGTGCCGTCGTCCTGGCCTTCTCGGGCGCCGCCGGCTCGCAGCTGTTCGCCGCGGTCCACGACGACCTGCAAACAACCGCGAACCCCGTGGCCGACGGGGTCGTCTCCATCGTACGGATGGCCATGACGGCCGGATGGGTCGTCGGCCCGGTCCTGGGCTCAATCCTGGCGACTGCCGCCGGCTCGCGCGTGATGCTCGCGGCGACCGGGTCGTGCGCCCTCGCGCAGATCGTCCCTGTGGGCTTCGCGCGCACCGGCTCGGCTCAGCCCGGCGCGCACACCCCGTCCGGGTCCGAAGTGCAGGCCGAGCGCCTCGCGCAGCGCCCGAAACGCCGGGAGATGCTGCCGCTGCTCGCGTTCACCGGACTGTACGTCTTCGTCTATGCGGGTGAGCCGATCAAATACGGCTACCTGCCGATCTACATGCGCTACGACATGCATCTGCCGACGGCGGTCAGCGGCGCGGTCATCGGCATCCAACCTCTGATGGAGCTGATCCTGATGCCCGTGGCCGTGGTCGTCGCCCGCCGTATCGGCATGATGCACCTGATGATCCTCGGCGCGACTTTCGGCGTCGGCGCAAATCTCTGCTTCGCTCTGACCGGCGACGCCGCCGGAATGTTCGCCGGGCAGATCCTCATGGGCGGGGTATGGGGTGTGTTCGCGGCCCTGGGCATCATCGTCGCCCAACGACTGCTGCCCCAAGCCGTCGCGACCGCCTCAGCCGTCTTCATGAGCTCCACGGCGATCGCCAGCGCCCTCGGAGGGCTGACCGGCAGCCTCGGCGTCAGCGTTCTCGGCCTGCCGCATGTCTTCCTCGCCCCGGCTCTCTACGGACTCATCGCCACCAGCGGGATCGCGGTCATGAGCCGCTCCCGGTTCTCCGTGCTCTAGCCCGAACGTCCAGGCGATCACCGAGACGACCGCCTCGTCCGGGCGGCCCAGCGCGCCGAACCCGAGCCCTTGTCGTAGAGCGCCTTGGCCACTTGCCCGCGCAGGGGCAGCTCGCGGCTGCACCGACCGGTCAACGAGCCGGTCGAGCAGCTGGGCGGCGTGACCGAACGCTACCAGGCGACCGGCCGGATACTGGACTATTGCCTGCACACCACCCACGCTGCCGCCTGCATCGTGAACCCGGCCGCGGGCCGCGGGCGGCCGAGCCGACACCGCCTGGGATCACCTTCACCAGGCCATGACCTGTTCGGCCAGCTAGCAGACGTCGTCAAACTAGGCCGCGGGCCGGTTCGATATATCAGCAACGGTCATAGTTCCGGGACGGGCGGTTACGGGATTTCGATGGTATCGTTTTCCCATGGAAGCAGTCATCGATCAGGCCGGCCGGGTTGTGCTGCCCAAGCCCATCCGCGATGCGCTTGGCCTGCTGCCCGGCACCAAGGTTGACATCACGGCATATGGCGCCGGCGCGCAGCTCCTGCCTGCTGGCCGGACCGCGCGCTTGGTCGAGGAGGACGGCGTGCTCGTCGCGGACGCCGAGACCCCGGTCGATGACGACACGGTATTCGCCCTCATCGATGCGGGCCGCAAGTGACGGTCGCGGTCGACACTAGCGTCGCCATACCGCTGCTTGTCCGCTCACATCACCATCATGCTGGCGTGGTGCGATGGTGGGGCGGGCAGGAGGTCGCGCTCAGCGGTCACGCCCTCGCCGAGACGTACTCGGTGCTCACCAGGCTGCCAGGCGACGCGCGGCTGGCGCCAGCCGACGCCGCCCGGCTGCTGAATGAGCGCTTCGCTGCGCCGTTCATGCTGAGCAGGCCGCTTGCCCGTAAGCTGCCGGAAACTCTCAGCCGCTTGGGCATCGCAGGTGGTGCAGTTTACGATGCGCTGGTGGCGCTGGCCGCCAAAGAGCACGGGGCCGCCCTCGCAACTCGGGATGCGCGGGCACGCGGCACCTACGATGCCGTCGGCGTCACGGTAATCGCGGTCACCTGATCGCAGGGGGCATCGTCGCGGACCGACGTCCGTCCGCAATCCGACGATGCGTGCCTCGCACTCACGGCGGTTCACTACAGTCTCGCTAGAAGAATGGCGGCTTCCGCGGATACGGGAGGACCAAGGCCATGGCGAGGGCGGCGCATGACCGGCTGGCCAGGAAGTTGCGCGGCGACACGCAGACCGCGTTCAGCGTGGAACTGACGGCGAGCACGGGCGACTTGAGCCTGGAGGTCGAGGGTTTCGGGCAGGTCAAGTTCCCGGTGACCCCTGCGAAGGCCCGCAAGCTGCTCGGTCTCGGTCAGCCGGCCCGGTTCGGCCGTGGCGAACAGACGCTGACCGACCCGGACGTTCGGGACACGTGGGAGATCCCGAAGCGCCTCGTCCGCGCCGAGTGGAGCGACGCTATGCCGGAGGTCATCCTCGCGACGGTGAAAGAGGAGCTAGGACCCCCGAATGCTGCCGAGCTGGCTGCCGATCTTCATTCCCTCCTGGTCTACGAGCCAGACCAGTTCTTCCTCGCCCACCAGGACTCCGAGATAGACGACTCGATGATCGGCACCCTGGTGGTGACCCTGCCGTCCAGTTACACCGGCGGCGAGCTGATGGTGGGGCTGGGCGGGGAGTGGAAGACCTACCGAGGGTCGAGGACAGCGCTGTCACTGGTCGCCTTCTACGCCGACTGCCGGCACGAGGTTCTCAAGGTGCAGTCGGGCTATCGCATCACGCTCACCTACAACCTGCTCCTGCGCGGCGACACCCGCCGTCCGCAGGGCGATGAGGGAATCGTCGCCGAACTGGCGGACCTCCTCCGCGAGCACTTCAGCACGCCTGTCTCCCGCTATTACGGCGGACCCGCAGCGGACCCGCCGAACCGGCTCGTCTACCTCCTCGATCACGAGTACACGCCCCGCGGGCTGAACTGGCGACGCCTAAAAGGCGCGGACGCGAGCAGGGTGACGCTGCTGCGGGCCGCCGCGGAAAAGGCAGACTGTGAAGCCATCCTCGCGCTCGCCGACATCAGGACAACACATAGCGCGTTCCCGGCGGACGAAGCCTACGGATCCTGGCGGCGCTGGGACGATGCCGACGACGAAGACGCCTACGACGAAGACGAGGACGACGGCAACGCCACCCAGTACGAGATTCAGGACCTGATCGACTCCGAGATTATCCTCACCCACTGGACCGGGCCGGATGGCAGCCGGCTAGAAGAGATGTCGCTGTTCGTGGGCGGCAACGAGGTCTGCGCGTCTACCCCGTCCGGCGACCTCACGCCGGACGCCCAGCAGTACGAGGGCTACATGGGCAACTGGGGCAACACGCTGGACCGCTGGTACCACCGGGCGGCGGTCGCCGTCTGGCCCCGTGATCAGGCCTTTGCGAACCGCGCAGAAACCTCGCCGGCCTGGGCTCTTGATGAGGTCACCGCGATGGCGTCATCGGGCGATGTACCAGGCGCTCAGGCCGCCACGGCGACACTCGCGCCGTTCTGGGACGGCGCGGTGCGCGGCCGGACTCCGGAGGCAAGTGCCAGGACCACCGGGCTGTTCGGCCCGGCGCTCAGGGCGGCGGACGCCGTGGTGGACGCGAGCGCCGCGGCGATGCTGCTGCGCCCGTTCCGCGTCGAGAATCTGACAGATGCGCATGTGACCTCGTTCACGAAGATCGTCGGCGGCTACGGCCATCAGTGGACGGCGGACCTGCTGCGAACATGGTTCGGCGGGGATCAGCCAGCCTCGGCATACGGCGGCGGCCGGGAGCGACCGGAGTGGGTGGCGGACTTCCTGCCAGGCGTGTGCGCGGGACTGCACGCCGGGGGCAGTGCTGGCGCGGTGGCCGCGCAATGGCTGCTTGACCTCGCGTGGGAATGGATCAGCAAGGACATCCGCAGCGGGCTCGGCTTGTCGTTGCCAAGCAATCGCGACAAGCAACTCGGCGACCTGGGTCAACCGCTCGCCGCGGTGCTCACGGCAGCCGCCGCGATCGGGGAGACCAGCACGCGGGACATAGTTTCGGGATACATCCGGGAACAGGGCGACCCGGTGACCACGCTAGAGCTGTCTGCGCTGCGCGCCGCTGACCAGATGCCCCGGGATGGCGCACGCGGCGACGGCAGCTTCGGCGACCTGGCCGCCGACTGTGCGGCGCGGCTCCGCGCCCGGCTAGCCCGCCCGCAGCGCGCGTCGGGTGACTGGTCGATCGAACTGCCTGCGGGGGGCTGCACATGTGACCTGTGCGGCACCCTCGGCACGTTCCTGGAGCACAGGAGCCGACGCACCTTCGAGTGGCCACTTGCCAAGGATGGCCGGCACCTTGTGCACGCCAGGATCGACGGTGCCGAACTGCCCGTCAGCCACTTGACCAGGCGGCAAGGCCGCCCCTACACGCTCGTCCTGAACAAGACCGACGCGCTCTTCTCCCGCGACTGGGAGGCGCGGATCAAGGATGAAGCGGATCTGAAGTGGCTCACGGCAAACGGGACTTCCGCCGCTTGATCAGGGCAATCAGCGAACGGTCGGCACGGCCAGGTCACCGACGATGAGCAGATGGCCGACGAGCTCGACCTGCTCGCCAAGCTCGAGAATGCGCATCCGAAGAAGATTCGCCAGACCAGTGTGTCCGCTCTGACGGTTCACTCAGCGAAGGGGTTGAGAACCTGGACTCCGGCGAGCTCAAAGTCCTTGACGTTGCGGGTGACCACGGTCATGCCGTGCACCCGCGCCGTTGCCGCAATGAGCGCGCCGATCACTGGGAGGGGCTGCGCGCACTGCTGACGACCCCAGGCAGCGGCGATCGGGAGGGTGACCGGGAGAACCCGATCTAGTAGCTCTGGCCTGCCGTGCAGGCGGTTGGCTCTGGCCTGCCGTGCAGGTGGTTGGCTCTGGCCTACCTTCAGGCGGTACCGTTTACGATTCGCTCGTGGCGCTGGCAGCCAAAGAGCACGGGGCCGCCCTCGCCACCCGGGATGCGCTAGCACGCGGCACCTACGACGCGACCGGTGGCTGACGGCAGTGCGGTTGATCAGGATCGTCAATACCAGACTTGATCCGCCTGCTGGCCGTGGCCTTGCGCCGATTGAAAGTCCAGACTAACGTCTGGACACATGTCCGAAAGTCTCGCGACTGAGGCCACCAGACGGCAGCTAACCGCCAGGCAGGCCGACACCGTGCGCCGGCTCACCGAGGCCGGGATCGACGAGGTCCGCAGGACCGGCTACGAGAACCTGAGCATCAGGGACGTGGCCCGCCGGGCCGGCGTCGCGGCGGCGACCGCCTATACCTATTTCGGCTCTAAGGACCATCTGCTCACCGAGATCTTCTGGCGCCGCCTGAACGCGCTGCCGCCGGTACGCAAGGGCCAGCAGCCGAGCCGGGCTCGCGCCATCTCCGTGCTGCGCGAACTCGCCCTGCTGGTCTCCGAGGAGCCGGAATTGGCGGCCGGGTGCACGGCCGCGATGTTCGGCGCGGAGCCCGATGTCAGACAGCTGAGACTGCAGATCGGGATGGGCATTCACCAGCGGATCGAGGCGGTCGCCGGGCCGGGCAGCGCCGCGGCCAGGCTGCTCGAGCTCGCCTATTTCGGCGCGATGGTGGAGGCCGGACTCGGATACACCACGTACGGGCACATGGCTGACCGGCTCGCTGAAGCCGCCGAGCTGATCATGAGGTGAGGCCGCGTGCCCGTTTCCTTCGATCCCTACGACTACGCGATCCACGACGATCCTTATCCGCACTATGCGCGGCTGCGGGACGAGGCGCCGCTGTACCGGAACGACGAACGGGACTTCTGGGCGCTGTCCAGGCACGAGGACGTCGCGGCCGCGTTCCGTGATCCTGGCAGGTTCTCCAACGCCAACGGAGTCTCGCTCGATCCCGCGGCCTGGGGACCACACGCGCATCGCTCGATGTCCTTCCTCGCGCTCGACCCGCCGCGGCACACGAGGATGCGGGCGCTGGTGGCCAGCGGATTCACGCCGAGGCGGGTCCGCGACCTCGAGCAGGTAATCAGGTCCCTGGCCTGCCGGTACCTGGACCGGGCTCTGGCCAAGGGATGGTTCGACTTCGTCGCCGACTTCGCCGGGCTCTTGCCAATGGACGTGATCTCGGACCTGATGGGCGTACCCGAGCCGGACCGGCCGATGTTGCAACGCCTAGCCGATGCACTCGTGCACCGCGAGCCCGGCCTGCACGACGTGCCGCCCGCGGGGATCGAGGCAGCGCTGACGCTGGCCGGGTACTACAGCGACCTGGTCGCCGACCGCCGCCGAAGCCCGGCCGACGACCTGACCTCCGCGCTGCTGACCGCCGAGATCGACGGCGACCGGCTGGCCGACAGCGAGGTAATCAGCTTCCTGTTCCTCATGGTGGTGGCCGGGAACGAGACGACCACCAAGCTGCTGACCAACGCGGTCTACTGGGGCTGGCGCAACCCGGCTGAGCTGACCAAGGTGCTGCGAGACCCGTCGCGGGCCGGCGACTGGGCGGCCGAGACGCTGCGGTACGACGCGTCAACTCAGATCACCGCGCGCACTGTGGCCACGGAGTTCCCAGCGCATGGACGCACCGTCCCGGCGGGCGCCAGGCTGCTGCTGCTGATCGGGGCGGCCAACCGCGACCCGGCGGTCTTTGCCGATCCGGATCGCTTCGACCTGGACCGCGACACCTCGGCGCTGATCAGTTTCGGCGCCGGACGGCACTACTGCCTGGGCGCGAACCTGGCCAGGCTCGAGGCCCAGGTCGCGCTCGGCGAATTTGCCAGCCGGGTTAGCGGCTACGAGATCGACGAAACCGGCGCGGAGCGAGTCCACTCGGTGAATGTCAGGGGCTTCGCGACACTGCCGGTGCGGGCTCAGGTGCGCTGAGATGCCAAGGTTCGAGCCGCATCCGCAGCGTCGGCCCGCCGTCATCGCGGGCGCGTCGTCGGGCATCGGCGCCGCGACCGCGATCGCGCTGGCGGAGGCCGGGCATCCGGTGGCACTCGGCGCGCGCCGTACCGGCGCTCTGGACGACCTGGCTGCGAAGATCGCGGCCGGAGGCGGCGAGGCGGTCGCCTTCCCGCTCGATGTCGGCGACGACGAGTCCGTCCGTGCCTTCGCCGCCTCGGCTGCGGAAGCGCTCGGGCCGATCGAGGTCCTCGTCAGCTCGGCGGGCGACATCGACGCGCATCTGGTGCACGAACTCGGCCCGGCCGACTTCCTGGCCGAGATCCAGGTCCACCTGGTCGGCGTGCACCGGTTGGTAGCCGCGATCGTGCCCGGCATGGTTGGCCGCCGCCGCGGCGACGTCGTGTTCATCTCCTCCGACGTCGTGCGTGCGCCCCGGCCGCGGATGGGCGGCTACGTTGCGGCGAAGCACGGTGTGGAGGGCCTGGCCAGGGCGATGCAGATGGAGCTGGAGGGAACGGGGGTTAGGGCGTCGGTGATCAGACCGGGCCCGACCAAGAGCGGGATGGGGATGACCTGGGATGCCGCGACGGTCCAGGCGGTGCTGGATGACTGGTCGCGGTGGGGGCTGGCCAGGCATCCGTACTTCCTGCGGCCGTCGGACGTCGCCAGCGCCGTCGTCTCGGTCGTGTCGGCGCCCAGGGGCGCGCACCTGACGCTGATCGAGGTGCAGCCGGAAGCACCGCTCCGGCCCGAGCCCCAGCAGCCCGAGCCCCAGCCGCCCGAGCCACAGCCGCCCGAGCCACAGCCGCCCGAGCCAGGGAGCGGGCCGTGACGGCCAGCGCGCCCCGCCTGGTTTCCGGCGGCGAGGCAGGCGGGCACCTGGAGGAACTGCGCCGCGACCCGATCGGGCTGATGCGCCGGGTCAGGGCCGAGTGCGGCGACGTCGGTGCACTCGACCTGGCCGGCCGGCCGGTGGTCCTGCTGACCGGCGCGGAGGCCAACGAGTTCTTCTTCCGCGCACCGGACGAGGACCTGGACCAGGCTCAGGCGTACCCGTTCATGACGCCGATCTTCGGCAAGGGCGTGGTGTTCGACGCCTCGCCCGAGCGGCGCCGCGAGGCGCTGCACAACCAGGCGCTGCGCGGCGACATGATGCGCGGCCACGCGCAGACGATCGCCGACGAGGTCGTGGCGATGACGGCCGGATGGGGTGGCGCTGGCCAGATCGACCTTCTCGACTGGTTCGCCGAGCTGACGATCTACACCTCGTCAGCCTGCCTGATCGGCAAGAAGTTCCGCGATCAGCTGGACCGCCGGTTCGCCGAGCTTTATCACGATCTTGAACGCGGCACCGACGCCGTGGCGTTCGTTGATCCCTATGCTCCTATTGACAGCTTCCGCAGGCGGGACGCCGCTAGGGCCGGACTGGTCAGCCTGGTCGAGGCGATCATGGCAGTCCGCGCCGCCGCGCCGTCGCCCGGCCGCGACGACCGCGATCTGCTCGACGTGCTGATCTCGCTGCGCGGCCAGGACGGCACGCCGGCGTTCACCGCGGACCAGGTCACCGGGATGTTCATCTCGATGATGTTCGCCGGGCACCACACCAGCTCGGGCACGGCCGCGTGGACGCTGATCGAGCTGCTGCGCCATCCGAGCGAGCTGGCGCAGGTCGTGACCGAACTCGACGGGCTGTACCGCGACGGTGCCGAGATCAGCTTCCAGGCGCTGCGTGAGATCCCGCGGCTCGAGTCGGCCATCAAGGAGGCACTGCGGCTGCATCCGCCGCTCATCCTGCTGCTCAGGGCCGCCACCAGAGACCTTGAGGTGCAGGGCGTCCAGATCCGGGCAGGCGCGCTGGTCGGCGCGAGCCCGGCGATCTCGAACCGGATACCGCAGGACTTCCCGGACCCGGACAAGTTCGTGCCGCAGCGGTACGCCGAGCCGCGGCAGGAGGACCTCGTCAACCGGTGGACGTGGATACCGTTCGGGGCCGGGCGACACCGCTGCATCGGCGCGAACTTCGCGATGATCCAGCTCAAGGCGATCTTCTCGGTGCTGCTCAGGGACTGGGAGTTCGAGCTCGCGCAGCCCGCCGGCAGTTATCGCGACGATCACTCGAAGATGGTCGTCCAGCTCGCCAGACCCTGCGTCGTGGCGTACCGGCGCCGCGGATGAGGATCGAGGTCGACCTGGACCTGTGCCAGGGCCACGCGATGTGCCAGTTGGAGGCGCCCGCCGTGTTCTCCGTGCCCCGCAAGGGGAAGGTGACCGTGACCGACCCGGCCCCGCCAGCTGGCGAGCGGTCGGCGGTACTGGCCGCCGTGCGGTACTGCCCGACTCAGGCACTCCGGCTCGTCGATGACTGAGCGCGCCGCAGATTACCTCAAGCCGCCCGCCGGCGTGCAGCTCGCCGGACCTGGCTACCGACCGATCACGGAGGCTCGACATGCCCGCATTCCCCCGCGCGGAACTCGACGAGATGGTGCGGAAGTGGCTGGCGGCCAATGCCGCGTGCGAGGCTGACGGCGACTGGCGTCCGCTGGCCGAGCTGTACACGCCAGGTGCGACCTACGGCTGGAGCCTGGGGCCGTCGGAGGAGTTCATGGTCGCCGGGCGAACCGAGATCAGGGACATCGCGCTGGCGCTGGAGATGGGCGGGCTCGACGGCTGGTCCTACCCGTACCAGAAGGTGCTGATCGACGACGCCCAGGGCGAGGTGGTCGGGTTCTGGAAGCAGGTCGCCGGCGCGACGCGGCCGGGCGGCGGCCGCTACGAGGTGGCCGGCATTGGCGGCAGCTGGTTCAGGTACGCCGGCAACTGGCAGTGGTCGTGGCAGCGGGACTTCTTCGACCTCGGCAACGCGGTCGCCCTGTTCCTGGAAATGATCAAGGCCGACGCGCTCTCCGACGGCATGCGGCGCCGGATGGAACGCTCGACCTCGGGAGAGCGTCTGCCCGGCCACTACCCGATCGGGACGGGGCCAGCCACCCTCTGGTAACGACATCTGCGGCCCCCTGATGTCGTCCTAGCGACAGCTGCGGAACATTGCTGTCGCTCAGGTCGCCGCGCCGGGCCGGGCCGGGACGTGCGAGGTGCCATCACGCATCGGCGGGAACTCGAAGCTGGCCGCCGTGGTGCCGCGGGTGATCCCGGTGATGTCCGCCTCGGGCAGCACCTCGGTGTCGTCGTCGATCGTGACCTCCCACCGGCAGACGGGCACCCGGCCGGCCGGGACCCGGGGCGGCCGGTGCACGGGCCGGATCCGCGCCCGCGGGTTGACGGCCTGGGCCGTGACATCGAACGTGCCGTCCTCGATCGTGTGGCACATGCCGCGGACCGCGCGCTCGCCGAACGGTTCCACGTCGAGCAGCGCGCCGCAGGACCTGAGCTGGAAGAACCCGTGGTTCTCGTCGACGACCTCGTACTGCACGTCCATGTAGTGCTGAGCGAACCCCGGATCGAGCTGGAGCTGCTTGAAGATCGCCGGGACCCCGTTTCCCTCGATGTTCATGATCGCGCGGATCCGCTCGGTGTAGATCGGGCTCGCGCCGCGCCACTCCTCGATCGCGATCTCCTCCACCGCCTGCTGGCCGTACCGCAGCCCGATTGTGGCGAAGACGGACCGGTCGAGCAGCTGGGCGATCAGCGCGTACTCGCGCACCAGCCGGACGAGCGCCTCCTTCGAGAGATCCTCGTACCGGAAATCCGGATCAAATTCGCCGGAGTAGTCCTTGCGCTCGGTCATGGGCTGAACTGTAATCTGGACGGGTGTCCAGAACAAGTGACCGCTTTGCGGGCAAGGTCGGGATTGTGACAGGCGCGGCGCAGGGAATCGGCGAGGCCTACGCCAGGGCGTTGGCCGCCGAGGGCGCCGCCGTGCTCGTCGCCGACGTGAACGTCGAGGGCGGGACGAAGGTCGCGGCGTCGATCGAGGCCGAGGGCGGCCGGGCGGCCTTCGCCCGCACCGACGTGTCGGATCCCGGCTCGGCGATCGCGATGGCCGCGGCGGCGGTCGACCGCTTCGGCGGCATCGACTACCTGGTGAACAACGCCGCCATCTACGGCGGCATGAAGCTCGACACGCTGCTGAAGGTCGACTGGGACTATTACAAGTCCTTCATGGGCGTGAACCAGGACGGCGCACTCGCCTGCACCCGAGCCTGCTACGAACACATGGCCGCGCGCGGCGGCGGCGCGATCGTCAACCAGTCCTCGGTCGCGGCCTGGCACTACGCGAGCTTCTACGGCCTGGCCAAGGTGGGCATGAACGGCCTCACCCAGCAACTCGCCCACGAGCTTGGCTACCTAAAAATTAGAGTCAACGCAATCGCACCCGGACCCACCGACACCGCCGCGACCAGGTCCGTGGTCGGCGATCTGGCGACCGATCTGGTCAAGGGGGCCGCGCTGAAGCGACTCGGCCAGCCGTCGGACCTGGTCGGGGCCTGCCTGTTCCTGCTGTCGGACGAGGCGAGCTGGATTACGGGCCAGGTGCTCAACATCGACGGCGGGCTGGTCTTCCGCCCATGACGGGACCGGACCGGGCCGCCCCGCCCGCGATCGGGTTCATCGGCCTCGGCCAGATGGGTGCGCCGATGGCCCGCCGGCTGGTGGACTGGCCGGGCGGCCTGATCGTGTTCGACGCGCGGCCGGAGGCCATGGCGCCGCTGGTCGAGGCCGGAGCGCGGGCGGCTTGCGGCCCCGGTGAGGTCGCCGCGGCGGCCGCGATCATCTCGGTCATGGTCAGGGATGACGAGCAGGTCTGCCAGGTCGTGCGGGCCGTCGCAGCCGCGGCCGGGCGCGGCGAGCGGGGCAGCTCAGGTGAACGCGGCAGCTCACGCGAGCGCGGCAGCTCACGCGAACCTGACCTGGATCCGATCGTCGCGATTCACTCCACCATCGCGGCCAGCACCGCCCCGATGCTGGCCGCCGAGCTTGGCCGGTCCGGCGTCGAGATCGTCGATGCACCGGTGAGCGGCGGGTTCATGGGAGCGAGCGACGGCCGGCTCGCCGTCATGATCGGCGGCACCCGGGCGGCCTACGAGCGATGCCGCGAGCCGTTCGGCCGGTGGGCGGACCTGGTGCTCCACATGGGCGAGGTCGGCGCGGGCACGCGGGCCAAGCTCGCGCGCAACCTGCTGCATTTCGTCGCGTTCACGGCGGCCGCCGAGGCCCAGCGGCTGGCCGAGGCCGCCGGGATTGACCTGCGCAAGCTCGGCGGGGTGGTGCGGCACTCCGACGCGGTCACGGGTGGACCCGGCTCGATCATGCTCCGCCGCGCTACGGCGCCGGTCCCGGCAGGCGATCCACTCCTGGCTGTGCTCGAGCACGTGCGGGCGCTCGGCGAAAAAGACCTGGGGCTGGCGCTCGAACTCGGCACCGAACTCGGCAT
The DNA here is from genome assembly GCA_963720595.1 of uncultured Actinomycetota bacterium. Lineage (GTDB taxonomy): Bacteria > Actinomycetota > Actinomycetes > Streptosporangiales > Streptosporangiaceae > Chersky-822. The sequence continues at coordinate 1,666,728 of CAVRFY010000005.1, forward strand.
CGAGCTACCGCTCGCCGCCTTCGCCCGCGAGCATCTCGCGGCCGGGCTCGGCGTGCCGCATCCGGACGGCGGCGCTCCGCCGCCAGGAGAGGACGGACGGGCATGACCGATGACGACAGGCGACGGCGCGGTCTGGAGGTGATGGCGCAGGTCTACGGCTGGGACGTGCAGGACGGGCCAGGCGACTTTTTCGGGCTGACCGTCGAGCACCTGTTCGCCGAGATCTGGACCAGGCCAGGCCTGACCATCCGCGACCGGCGGCTGCTGCTGCTCGGCCTGCTCGTCGGGCAGGGCAAGCAGGATGTCGCCGACATCCAGATCGGCGCGGCGCTGCGGAACGGCGAGGTCGATGCCGAGCAGCTCAGGGAGATCGCCATCTTCCTGACGCACTACGCCGGCTGGCCGAGCGGCGCCGCCCTGAGCATGCGGGCCGAGAAGATCATCGCGGACCAGTCCAAGACGGGCGGCAGCGAGCGCTAGTCCCAGGCGCTCGCCGGCAGCTAACCGAGGCGCGAGGCGAAGGCGAGGAGTGCGAGTGCGGTACGGCGTTGTCCTGTTCACCAGCGACCGCGGGATCACCCCTGCCCGCGCGGCGCAGGCCGCCGAGGTCGCGGGCTTCGACTCCTTCTACGTCCCCGAGCACACGCACATTCCGGTCAGGCGCGAGGCACCGCACCCGCGAACCGGAACCGCCGAACTGCCCGACGACCGTTATCTGCGCACGCTGGACCCTTGGGTGGCGCTGAGCACGGCCGCCGCCGTCACCTCGACGATCCGGCTCGGCACGGCCGTGGCGCTGCCCGCCGAGCACGACCCGATCGCGCTCGCCAAGACGGTCGCCTCGCTCGACCACCTGACCGGCGGCCGGGTCACGCTCGGCGTGGGGTTCGGCTGGAACGTGGACGAGCTGACCGACCACGGCGTGCCGGCGGCCAGGCGGCGCACGGTCGTGCGCGAGTACCTGGAGGCCATGCAGGTGCTGTGGTCGCCGGAACCGGCCGGCTATGACGGCGAGTTCGTCAGGTTCGGCGCGTCCTGGGCGTGGCCGAAACCGGTGCAGCTCCCGCGGGTGCCGATCCTGCTCGGCGCCGCCGGCACCGAGCAGACGTTCGCCTGGATCGCACGATCGGCCGACGGGTGGCTGACCACGCCCGGCGAGGATGGCCTGGAGGGCAAGGCAGCGATGCTGCTGCGTGCCTGGCGGGACGCGGGCCGTCCCGGCGCGCCCGAGATAGCCGCGCTGGCCGGCAAACCCGACCGCGACACGCTCGCACGCTGGCGCGACATCGGCGTCACCGAGGCCCTGTTCGGCATGCCGGACCGGGCCGAGGACGAGGTGATCGGCTATCTGGGCAGACTGGCCGGGAAGCTCGGCCTGCCTGCGCGCCCCGGCCAGCCTGACGCCACGGAGCCCGCGCACCCCGGCGAGCCCGCGCACCCCGGCGAGCCTGCGCGCCCCGGCCAGCCTGACGCCACGGAGCCCGCATGATCATGGATGTCAATCTCGCGGACCTGTGCGCCGCGGTCGCGGCCGCGGTGCCCGAGCGCTGCGCGCTGGTCTGCGACGGCCAGCGGCTCAGCTACCGCGAGCTGACCTCGCGCAGCGAGCAGGTGGCGCAGCACCTGGTGACGGCGGGGATCGGTGCTGACGAGACCGTCGGGCTCTATCTGGCCAACTCGGTCGCCTACGTCGAGTCGCTGCTCGGCTGCATGGTCGCCCGCGCGATCCCGGTGAACATCAACTACCGCTACACCGGCCCGGAGCTCGCCCACCTCTTCGGCGGCGCGGACCTGGCTGCGCTGATCGTGGACGCCGAGTACGCCGGCCTCGCGGCCGAGGTAGCGGCGTCCGCCCCGGGCCTGCGCCATGTCCTGGTGGTCGGCGGCGACCGCGCCGCCGCGCCGTCCCTCGCACCGACTCCTGCGGCATTCCCCGCCGCCGTCACCGTGCTGGACTACGCGACGGCCATCGGCGCGATGCCCGCGGTGCGGCCCGACCTGGAACGCGGGGCGACCTGACCTGCCGCAACCGGGCCGCCCCGCCTACCAGATAGCGGAGGCGCTCCGGACTTATACACGGCGCGATGGCGCGCAGACGCAGGGTCAGCGCTCTGCGCGCGTGCATCGCCTTCGTGTCGGCGGGCAAGGACTGAAACTCGACGTCATCACCTAGGGGAGTCAACTAACCAGCCGCCTTTAGGCGCTGGCCGGCGGAGTCGGACGGCTCCGCAGCCCGATACCTACCGGCACCCGCTCCGCTTCCCGGTGTCTTGTCTCGTCCGGATGCTTCATCTCCTCGGCCAGATTCATATGCTCGGCCATCATGGCCTGAAAATAATTCGGAAAAAATAATTCGGGACATTCCGAATTGCAGATAACCGCATATACCTCGTGCGATTACTCAGGGCTATCTGACCAGCGTGCCGACCCCATCTGCCCGGCGTTCCTGCAGGTCAGCGTCGGCCCGAGCGCTTTCCTAATCCGGCGGGCAGACGCTGCAAGAAGCCGCGAATCGACCAGCGGTCGATTCCAGTTCCCGTGATTTTCGTCAGTGGTGGCCTGCCCTGCTTCGGTGCTAAACAGGGTAGCTGGGGGAAACAGATGATGACAAGATTCATGGCTTTGGCAGCCGCCGTGGTCGCGCTAGGCGGGGGCCTGGCCGCAACTACTGCGGCAGCGCCCGCAGCGTCAGCCAGCGTCAGGCCGAAGGTTGTCGCTTTCAACTGGTGGCACGCAATCCACCACGAACACCGGCCAAATGGAGCCCGCCACGCGAGCCACTACTTCCCGTCCGTCCGGCCGGAAGCGCTCGGCGGCAGGTACGTCAAGCACCCGCTCAACGACATCGTCTGGAAGCAATGGCAACTGGGCAAGCGGGCGCTTGGGATCGGCCTGCTGAGACAGCACGGGGCGTGCCGTCCCTGCTTCGCGGGCGTGACTCTGTCGCACACCAAGCTGCGGCCGGGCGGCCACGGGCACTATTACGCATGGGAAACCATCGACCCGCAGAGCAAGAACAGCAGCACGATCCGGCTGCGCTGGTCGTTCAAGGCAGGCAACTGGGTCCACCGCTGACCGAGTTCGCCACGCCGCTGGCGAACAGGCCCAGGTGAAAGCGCCGCGTGCGCGCATCCGCTTAGTGCGCGGCGGGCCGGAACGGACGCGCGCGTTCAGTCCAGCTCGGGCTGATGGCGTGGTATGCGGGGCTGCTCGTGAAGCGGACTTGTCATCCGTGCTGATCCCGATCCGCCCGAAACTGGGAGATGATCGGGGTCACTTCGTGCGCGATGAGCACGATCATCGTCACACGCCCAGTGTCGCTGAGCAGCGGAGTGCTGAAGACGTTCCAGTACCGTTCCTCGAACACACCCGGCCTGCCCTGGTCCTCCACGTCGTACCTGGTCAGCGACACGACCTGGCGCTCGCCTGAGGCCAGCGCCGCCTCCAGCGAGAAGCGAAGGTCGCGCGGCCCGGTGTCAGCCGGATCAGGCCGGTCCGGGAAGAGGTCGAACGGGCTGTGACCCAGCAGATTTTCCCGCTTGCGCCCCGCCGCCGTCAGGTACTCATCGTTCACATCGAGGATGATGAGATCTGGCGAGAGCAAAACCGTGGGGCATGGCGCGATCTTGAAAACACGCTGGTAGTCGATGCCAGATTCCGTCACGGTCCCCCCCGGATGTGGGTCATGCCCGCCGTACCCGCTCATGATATTCGGGTATGAGATCGATTCGCGGACTGGCACGAGCGCCGCAGGGACGCGGCGAGCGACTGCGCGCCATTTGGTGGCGCTGCACACGGCAGAGCTAAATGCAGTGAGTTCAGGGGCTGATGGCCGCCGTCGATAGCGTGTTCTAATCGATGGCGTGGACCAGCGGCCGGCGTGGTGGAACTATCCGGCAGCCTGCCAGGCCGGGCACCCCTGGGCGCCTGGCCGGGTGATCGTCGCGTGGCATCCCTGCGACAGCCCCGTCGCGCTGGCGCAGCCGGGCAAGGGGCATCTCGTGGTGCGGTGCGGCACAGCCGGGTGCACGTCGGCGCGGTTCAGCCCGAGGTGCGGGCGCTGATGCGTCAGCCCTTGGGCCGGACCGTCCGGGAGACCAGCTCGAACCCGATCGCGGCCAGGGCGTGCTCGGCCGTCTTGCGCGCGATGCGCACCTCAAAGGGCTGCCCCCTTGCAGCCACATCCGTTCACGCCCGGCGGCTGCCGGGTCAGGTCGGGAATCGCGGCCGCGTAGATGCACGTGCACTCGCACTCTCTGCAGTACCGGGCACATCCGAATGGCTCCCGACCAGCTGGCTGGCTCGATCACGTCCGGCGGCGGGCTCGGCAGCCTCCGCGCCGACGGGCCGGGCACGCAGGCGATCGAGGCCGCGGCCAGGTCAGCCTTCGTCACCGGCCTTGACCGCATCTGCTGGGTGGCTGCCGCCATCGCCGCCGTCGGCGCGCTGGTCAGCGCGGTCCTGCTGCGGCCGCGGGACATCTCGAGCGCTCCTGAGGCTTCCGCCGAATACGAGCAATCCCTGCGCCGCGCCGCCTGAGCGGGAATCTTGTTACGATCACTGGATCCACGCGCCGCTAGCTCAATTGGCAGAGCAGCGGACTCTTAATCCGCGGGTTCGGGGTTCAAGTCCCTGGCGGCGCACTCGCTCGCCCGTACCTCTGACTATCTAGCGCAACGGCGGTGATGCCCGTGAGCCTTGTGCTGCGCAACATCATCTTCACCCTGGTCGTGCCAGGCGCGGGCGGCGTCTACGTGCCCTGGCTGATCCTCACGCGGCACGGTGCCCCGCCGGCTCCGGCTGCCTGGTACGCCGCCCCGCTGATCGCCATCGGCCTCGCCTTGTACCTGTGGTGCGTGCGAGTCTTCGCGGTCGTCGGCCGCGGCACGCCGGGACCGTGGGACGCGCCGCGCCAGGTCATCGCGGTCGGGCCCTACCGCTGGGCGCGGAACCCGATCTACATCGCCGCCCTGCTCATCGTCTCCGGCGAGGCGTGGCTGTTCCTCTCGGCCGCGCTCCTGCTGTACGCGGCCGGACTCGCGGCGGCGTTCCACCTGGTGGTCGCCGGCTGACGAGGAGCCGAGGTTGCGCGCCAGGTTCGGCGAGCCGTACGAGGCCTACCGGCGCGCGGTCCCCCGCTGGATCCCCCATCCACCCGGCCGGGACTAGCGCCAGACCCGCCGCCCACGCCGCTCATACCATCGCGTGCCCGCGCGGTCCGACGACCGCCGGCGGCTCGACGGTGCTGGCGTTGACGAACGTGCTGCCGTGCGGACCGGCTACGACCGCGTCCCCCAGAGCGCTCCCGCTCAGGTACTTGTGCCACGACAAGAACCATTCCGTCCAGCCGTTGTCCCACGTCGGCGCGACCGGGCTGCCGGTGACGATGACCGGATCGCCGGGCAGTTCCATCTTGTAGTACGTCTCGGCGTGCGCTGGCGAGGTGTTCACGCATCCGTGGCTGACGTTGAGCGACCCCTGAGCCCAGACCGACCAGTACGCATCGTGGATGTATTCGCCGCTCCAGGTGAACCGGACGGCCCATGGCACCCACAGCGCGTAGCCAGGGCCCTTCATGAACGTCGGGTTGGCCTTCTCGATGGTCAGGTACCTGCCATTCGACGTGTCGTCGCCCGGCCTGCCCGTGCTGATCGGCCAGTGGCCGAAGTGCCGTCCCTTATAATATATATCCATATAGTGGGTGACTGTGCTCACCTTGGCGATGAGCGACGGCCCGATCTTGAACGCGACGTGCAGATCGTGGGTTCCGTAGACGCCCTTCGCGCCTTCGACGCCGTTGAGGCGGCCGGTGAAGCTCACCCGGGTGCCCGGCGACCAGTAGTGCCTGGGCCGGAACTCCACGGTCTGGTTCCCGTCCCAGTACCAGGCCCCGATCACCGGCCGTGATGTGGTGATGCTGAGCGACCGCTCCACGGCAGCCCGGTTCGTGATCGGCCGGCTGAACGTCAGCACGATCGGCATGCCGACCCCGTACTCACCGTGGTCGGCCTCGAGAACAGTGGCGCGGAACGTCTTGCGCGGAGTCAGCGTCCGGAACGAGCTAGTCGCCGTGACCTTCTTGCCGCCCGCGCCTACCGCCGTTGCCACCACCGTGTAGCTGCGCGAAGGCGTCAGCCGCGACTTGCTGCGCCAGATCGTTCCGCCGCCGCTCAGATCGCCCGCCAGCGAACCGCCGGCCGCGGTGACGACCACCCGCTTGATCTCGCCGTTACTTGCCCGCACCAGGATCCCCGCGGCCGGCTTGACGTCGCGCATGCCGCTGACCGGCGTGATCATCAGCCGCGCCTGCGGGGTTGCCTTCGCCGGTGCCGCCGCGCCCGCCGCGGCGCCGGTACATCCTGCCACCGCCAGAGCCAGTATCACCATGATCGCGGTAACCGCCGGCCAGCCGACCCCGGATGCCCATGCCGCATGACGTCTCTTCACGAAGAACCCCGAATCCCCGGTGCCTCACCTCGTCAGGACGTTTAGCCGCCCGGGAGCGAAGTACCCAGGCGGCCGGCCGCGGAAGCGCTCAGGCATAAGAGCATGCCTGCTCATGGGGGAACCTGTAACTTGCCTGCGCTGGTAGACCTCGAGCCCGGTCTCCACCAGCTTCGGGGGCAGCTTGTCGCGCGTAATGTGCGAGAGCGCCCCCGACCGGCTCGGCGAAGTTATCAGCGCCCGGAGTTGCGGGCGATTCAGCACCGCCTCAGGCTCGCGCAGGTCGGCCTGGATGACCGCGGTCGCGCCATTATCGGTCAGCAATTCATTAGCGATAACGAGCGCCATCGGGTCACTGTCGATATAGACGACCCTGGCGCCGGGGCAACCGCGTGCAGCACTTCGTGCGTGTTGCTCTGCGTCGGCAAATCAGCCGTGACCGTCGGGCCGGTATGGCCGGCTCGACGGAACCGGGAGGCGACGCTTGTGGAGCCGAAGGCGCCCGGCGCGCTCAGCCGTGCGGTAACGGCGGAGGCGGTACCCGATCGCTGCGAGACTCCCGCCGAGAACCACCCAGGGCGCGAGCATGAACACGATCCCCCCGCTCATCCCGCCGTCCTCCGCTCGCCCGTCGCCCCGCGAACTACAGCCCGGCAGCGTGAAGATCGTGTGAAGGCGCCCTGTCGGCGGCGTGAAGCCGGAGCAGCCCCGACGACAGACCAGGCAGGAGACCGGCACCCGGCGCGAAGCCGGCTTTATAGCTCGCTGGCGGAGACTTCGCTCGCGGCGACCACCGCGCTCGCCGCGCTCGCCGCGCTGGCCGCTCCGGCAGCAGCCACCGCAGCCGCGGCGGTGGCCGAAACGCGACGCTCTCCCTGCGCCGATGCCCTGGCGGTCGGCCTGCCTGGCGCATCCGCGGCAGCCAGCGGCAGCCTGACGGTGACCTCGGTGCCCGCGCCAGGCTCGCTCGTGATCTGGATGGTGCCGTGGTGCGCGCGAACCAGTTCGCTGACGATGGTCAGCCCGATGCCACTGCCGGCCACGCCGGAAGATCGCCGGCCACGAAAGAACCGCTGGGAGACCATAGGCAGCTCAGCGGACGGGATCCCGATGCCGGTGTCGGAGACTCGCAGCACCGCCATCTCGGCGCCGTCGTCTTCGGCCTGCCCGGCGGCCATGATCACGATGCCACCGGCCGACGTGAACTTCATCGCGTTGGTCAGCAGGTTGGTGACGATCTCGTGCACGCGACGCGGGTCGCACAGCACCGGTGCCCGGTCGAGCCGCCGCTGCAGGGTAATGCCCGCGGCGGCGAAGGCGTCGGCGAGGCTGTCGGCCGCGCCGTCGGCGGCGACCGCGAGATCACTCGGAACGAGCGTAAGCTGCAGCGCCGCCGCCTCGGCAGAGGCCAGCCGCTGCAAGTCGTCGACCATGCGGGCCAGCCGCAGTACCTCGTCGCGCAGCGACGCCAGGTGCTCCGATGTCGGCTTGGCCAGCCCGTCGATCAGCGCTTCGTGTCCCGCCTGCAGGATCGCGATCGGAGTACGCAGTTCATGCGCGACATCGGCGACCAGGTTGCGCCGCACGCTGTCCTGCTCCTCCCTGGCATCGGCCATCTCGTCGAATGCCTCAGCCAGTTCGCGGATCTCGCCGAATCCCTGCACATCCCCGGCTCGCGCCCGTAGATCGCCCCGGCCCCTGGTCCTGGCCGCCTCGATCAGTCGGTCGACTGGAGCGGTAATCCGGCGCGACACGAGCAGCGCGACCAGCAGCGCGATCACCGCCGCCATGCCGGTCGCACCGATTCTCCCGGTCCACCGCTCCGCCTCGAAGCGGGAGATGGCGGCGCCAATGCCCCTGCCGTCGAATTCGACCGTCACCCAGCCGACAGGGCGATGGTTCGCGAAGATCTGCCGCGAATAAGAGGATCCGGAGCTGTTACTGCCGAAATGCGCCGACTGACGCACCACATTGCGGGCCAGGTCGGTCACCCGCGCTTGGCCGCCGGCCTGGACGGCGAAGTCGATCACCGGGGCCAGCTCCGCGTGCGCCCAGTCCGAGTGGCCGTAGGCTGCTCCGGCGGCGAGCGCCGTGGCGCTGGTCAGATCGGATTCCTGCTGCCTGACAAGCTGATCGACGTCCAGGGTCGAAGTTAGCGATCCGAAGAGGATCGACGACGCGATGGCGGCGAACGCGACACCGACGAAGGCGAGCGCGAGCCGCAGGCCGAGTTGGCCGATCCACGGAGTGCCCTTAGCCATCCCTGGTCAGGCCTAGCCGGTACCCCCCACCGAGCACGGTCTGCACAATTTCCGGGCTGGCCGGATCTTCCTCGATCTTGCGCCGCAGGTTCTTCACGTGCGAGTCGATGGTCCGCTCGTACCCTTCGAAGTCATAGCCACGGACCCGGTTGATCAGCTCAAAGCGCGAGTAAACCCGGCCAGGAACGGTGGCCAGGGCGACCAGGATGCCCCACTCAGTTGGGGTCAGCTCGACCTCGGCGCCGCGGACCTCGGCGACTCGCCGCGGCTCGTCGATGGCCAGCGTGCCGTCGCTAAACCGGGTGACTCCGCGGTCGCTGGCCGGCGGCGCGTTGCGGCGCAGGATGGCCTGAACCCGAAGCACGAGTTCCCGCGGGCTGAACGGCTTCGTGACGTAGTCGTCCGCCCCGAGTTCGAGGCCCGCGATCCTGTCTTCCTCGCTGGTCTTCGCGGTCAGCATCAGAATCGGCGTGGAACTGACGGCCCTGACCTCGCGGGCGACGGTCTCGCCTGGGACGTCGGGGAGCCCGAGATCCAGCACGATCAGATCGGGCGCCGCGGACTCCGCCACCGTGATCGCCTCGGCACCCGAGTCGGTCGACAGCACGGAGAAGCCAGCACGCTCAAGGTACGTGCGGACAAGGTCCCTGAGCTTGCGCTCGTCTTCGACCAGCAGCACCGTCGCCGTCATCGGGATCCGATCATCGTCCGGCGTCTCCGTATTCCGGCGGCCGCTCGGCCGCCTGTCAACATGCAACTATGATCCCATGTCCGCTATGCGACCCCAAGATCAGGCCGCTGACATGGGCAAAGAACCAGTTCCACACGACCTGCACATCCGGTACACACCGCCGCCACGGCCGGCCTATTAGAATTATGTGCATACCCGCTATGAACGAGAAACGGGGGTTGGGGGATGAGCACGCGGCGCGTCGCGCCGATCGCCATCTCGCGTGACGCGCCCGGTCGCGTTGGACCTGTCCGGATGACTTGGGGGAGCATCCGGCAGATCCGGGACACAATTGGGGGGATGTCCCGGGGAGTCCGTTGCGACCGGGCGCGAACGCGTCCGCGGACGGGTGATCCACCCGTGCTGAGCAGACCCGCCGTCAGGCGCCCGTGGTCAGGCGCCGTGGTCAGGCTCCTCTCGGCTGGCGACCTAGCTGGTCGCGCATCTGAGCAGCGCGAGCCGACGCGACTCGACCGGATCAATCGCCGGGAGCAGCACCGTCACTTGCGTCCCGCTGCCTGGCTTGCTCGTGATCGCCAGTTCGCCGCCGTGGGCGTGCACCAACTCGCTCGCGATTGTCAGACCGATGCCGCTGCCGCCGGCCATTTGCGGCGCGCGGACGCCACGGAAGAACCGCTCCGTCACGTGCGGCAGTTCGTCGGGCTGGATGCCGATGCCCGTGTCGCCGATCCGCACCATCGCCTGCCCGCTCTCGCCGGCCCCAGTTTCCAGTACAACGGTGCCGCCGGTTGGGGTGAATTTCAGCGCATTTGTGAGCAGATTCGAGATAACCTCGCGCATCCGGTCGGCGTCGCACCGGACGTGAACCTCGGTCAGACGCCGCACCAGGCTTACGCCCGCGGTGCCGAACGAGCCGCCCAGGTTTCCCGCCGCCTCTGCCGCGATGGTGGCGAGGTCCTGGGGTGCGAGTGTCAGCTGAAGCGCCGCCGCCTCTGCGGCCGCCAGCCGCTGCAGGTCATCCACCATGTGAGCCAGGCGCAGTACCTCCTCGCGCACTGACTCGAGGTTCTCGCGGCTCGGGTCGGTGATCCCGTCGAGCATGGCCTCGTGGCTGGCCTGGAGCACGGCGACCGGCGTGCGGAGCTCGTGCGCCACGTCGGCCACCAGGTTGCGCTGCAGCCGGTCCTGCTCGTCGAGCGCGTCGGTCGTCCGGTTGAAGGACTGCAGCAACTCGCGGACCACGCCGATGCCGCGCACGTTCTTGACCCGGACCGAGCGTCCGCCCTGGCCCCGCGCCCGGACGGCCTCAAGCAGCAGTTCGAGCGGCCCGCCGATCGCCCTGGCCATCACGAGCGAGACCCCAAGGGCGATCAGCGCCGCTATCCCGGCGGCTATCAGCCGCGATTGCAGCCGCCTGGACTCGAATTGCCGCACGATCATGCGCGATGCCCTTGTGGCTGAAGCGGACCTGAATCGTGCCGACCGACCGCCCCCTGGTCTCGATGGTCGCGGTGCGCTCGTGCGCGGTGGGAAAGGCAGCGAACCCGGGGGAGGAACCGACCACCTCATGGGCCATGTCCCTAAGCTCCACGGCCGCGCCGGCCCGCCTGGCCAGGTCGAAGACCGGGTCAAGGTCGGCGCGACGCCAGCCGATCCCCTGATAGGCCGCGCCCGCGGTGAGCCCGGCGGCCTGGGCCAGGCTGCGCTCCTGATGCCCGACCACGCGGCCGATGTCAGAGCGGAGGTTTTCCGCGCTGAGAGCCGCGTTGACCGCGATCGCGGCCAGCGCGACAGCAACGAACGCCAGCACGAGCCGCCGCCCGAGCTGGCCTATTCCCAGAAACTTTTGATTCCGCATTTCCAGCACGGCCGTGTCGGCCTGCCATCACCCCCGTCACCCAGCCACCTCGTGGCCGGTTTCGTTATCGAACCCCGGATGCCCGGCGCCCCGGGCCGGCTGAAACCACAATGCCCGACCTGCGCAGTCAGCCAGCGGCGAGCCGCAGTCGCCGCCTCGCAGGCTGGCCAGCCGCGCCGGGCCCGGCGGAGCGCGGCTGCCACCTCAGCTGGTCTAGCGCGCAGCACGGACAGAATCTGACCTGCGGGCTCTCGGCCAGCCATGCGGCGGGCATGGGTTGCTCGCACCGCTCGCAGATCCCGTAGCCGCCGGCCTTGAGCCGGTCGATGGCCTCCTCGATCTCGGCCAGCGTCTCGTGCGCGGCCAGCACGCGATCTTGCAGCCGCGCGTCCGGATCCTCGTCGTCGGCGATGGACAGCAACACGATCAGGTCGACCGTCTGCCGCCACATCTCCTCGAGCCTGGCCAGGCACCGATCAGGATCGGCCTGGCCATCGGCAGCGCACAGCCCGGCCATCGTGACGTGCTGACCCGCATCGACGGTGGACCGACCCTGTCCGCCGTGAGATTCGATCCCCGACCGCATCGGCATAGCAGAGCAAGCCGGGATGCAGTCCTGATGCCACGACTGTGGAGCCCGCGTGGAGCGTGCAGGTCAGTCCGATTGGCCGGAAAGCAGCACATCAGCGTCGAAACAGGTGCGGTCTCCGGTGTGGCAGGCCGCTCCGCGCTGGTCGACTAGTACCAGGACCGTGTCGCCATCGCAGTCGAGCGCGACCGACTTGACGACTTGGGAGTGGCCGGAGGTCTCGCCCTTGACCCAGTACTCCTGTCTGCTGCGCGACCAGTAGGTACAGCGGCCGGTGGTCAGCGTGCGATGCAGTGCCTCATCGTCCATCCAACCGAGCATGAGCACCTCGCGCGTGTCGAACTGCTGCGCGATCGCGGGGATCAACCCGGCCGCGTCCCGCTTGAGCCTGGCCGCGATCCGCGGGTCGAGGTTGCCGTCGCTAGTCGTGTTCATGACTCTCCTGGCTGGCGAGGCGAACCGGGTATCCCGCTGCCCGCAGTGATTCCTTGACCTCGCCGATCCGCAGCTCGCCGAAGTGGAACAGGCTCGCGGCGAGCACGGCGTCGGCGCCTGCCTGCACCGCGGGAACGAAGTCGGCGACCCGTCCGGCCCCGCCGCTCGCGATCACCGGCACGTCGACCACAGCGCGCACCGCCTTGATCAGGGGCAGGTCGAATCCCTCTTTCGTGCCGTCCGCGTCCATCGAGTTGAGCAGGATCTCGCCCGCGCCCAGCTCGGCTGCCCTGGCGGCCCATTCCAGCGCGTCGAGTCCGGTACCCCGGCGCCCGCCGTGGGTGGTGACTTCGAACCCGCCAGCCTGGCCCTCCGCGCGCCTGGCGTCGACCGAGATGACCACGCACTGCGAGCCGAACCTGGCGGCCACCTCGGTCAGCAACCCCGGCCTGGCGATCGCCGCGGTATTCAGCGAGACCTTGTCCGCGCCGGCGCGGAGGAGCCGGTCCACGTCGTCGGCGCTCCGCACCCCGCCGCCTACGGTCAGCGGGATAAAAACCTGGTCGGCGGTACGCGCCACGACATCGTGCATCGTCTGCCGCCCGTCGCTCGATGCCGTGATGTCGAGGAACACCAGCTCGTCCGCGCCGTCGGCATCGTAGCGAGCGGCCAGCTCGACCGGATCGCCCGCGTCGCGCAGGCCGAGGAAGTTGACGCCCTTGACCACCCGTCCGCCGTCAACGTCCAGGCACGGGATCACCCGGACCCCGACGGTCATTCCGTGTCCCCTGGTCGCCCTCGGTGCGCCGCCAGGCGACGACTCCCGACGTCGCTCGTTCCTCGCTCCCCGGCACCGGCGGTGCCGGCGCCGCGCCGGCTCACTCATGGGTGATCCCGCACGGCCCTGAGCGCGTCGACGAGCGTGAACCGCCCCGCGTAGAGCGCCTTGCCAACGATCGCGCCGTCGACGCCGAGCGGCAGCAGCGAGGCAATCGCCCGGAGGTCGTCGAGCGTGGAGACGCCGCCGCTGGCGATGACTGGCCGCCCGGTCCGCGCGCAGACTAGGCGCAGCAGCTCCAGGTTCGGCCCGGTCAGCGTGCCGTCCCTGGTCACGTCGGTGACGACATAGCGGCGGCAGCCGTGGGACTCGAGCCTGGCGAGCACATCAAGTAGCTCGCCGCCCAGCGTCGTCCAGCCTCTGGCGGCCAGCCTCTTCCCGCGAACGTCGAGGCCGACCGCGATCCGCTCGCCATGCTCCGCGATCACCCCGCCGACCCAGTCGGGTCGCTCCAGCGCCGCAGTCCCGAGAATCACGCGATCGCAGCCGGTCGCCAGCGCGGTCGCGAGTGACGCATCGTCCCGGATGCCGCCGGAAAGCTCCACGGCCACGTCGACCCGCCCGACGACCTCGGCGAGCAAGGCGGCGTTTGAGCCGCGGCCGAAGGCCGCATCAAGGTCGACCAGGTGGATCCATTCCGCTCCTGACCGTTGCCAGGCCAGTGCGGCCTCGAGCGGATCACCGTAGGACGTCTCCGTCCCGGCCGCGCCCTGGACCAGCCTGACCGCCTGACCGCCCGCCACGTCGACGGCCGGCAGCAGCGTAAGAGCCGGCGTCATGCGATCAGCTCCAGCCAGTTCGCCAGCAGCGCGGCGCCGGCGTCACCGGACTTCTCCGGGTGGAACTGGGTCGCGCTGAGCGGGCCGTCCTCGACCGCCGCGACGAAGGGCTGGCCGTGCACCGCCCAGGTCAGCATTGGCCGGCCGGCCTCGCCCGCCGCGGCGGGCCACGAGCGGGCCGCGTAGGAATGCACGAAGTAGAACCGCTCGCCAGGCGGGATTCCGGCTAGCAGCCTGGTCCCGGTCGGGGCGGTGACCGTGTTCCAGCCCATGTGCGGCAGCACCGGCGCCTCGAGCCGGTCCACCACTCCCGGCCAGGCGCCGCACCCGGCGGTCCGCAGGCCATGCTCGAACCCCTCGGCGAACAGCACCTGCATGCCCACGCAGATCGCCAGCACGGGGCGCGATCCTGCCAGCCGCTTGGCGATGATCTCGTCACCGCCGACCGCGCGCAGGCCGCGCATGCAGGCAGCGAAGGCACCAACACCCGGCACCACCAGGCCGCGGGCCCGGAGCGCGGCGTCGGCATCGGCGGTCACCACCACGTTGGCTCCGACCCGCTGCAGCGCCCGCATCACGGAACGGAGGTTTCCCGACCCGTAGTCGAGCACGACAATGTTTGCCGCTCGCCTCCGCTGCACCGGGGCGCTCACAGGACGCCCTTGGTGCTCGGGATCCCGCCGCCGCGCGGATCGGGCGCGGCTGCCGCTCGCAGCGCCCGCGCGAATGCCTTGAACTGGGCTTCCACGATGTGATGCGGGTTGCGGCCGGACAAGACCGTCAGGTGTATGCAGATCGCCGCGGTCGCGCCGAGCGTCTCGAAGAAGTGCCTCGTGAGGGTGGTGTCATAACTGCCGATCAGCGGCGCCATGCCGTCCGGTTCGCTGTGCACGACATAGGGCCTGCCCGCTAGGTCGACCGCCGCCCGCACCAGGGTCTCGTCGAGCGGGACGAGAGCGTCGCCGAACCGGCAGATGCCGGCCTTGTCGCCGAGCGCCTGGCGCAGCGCCTCCCCGAGCGCGATCGCGGTGTCCTCGACCGTGTGGTGCGCGTCGACTTCGATGTCACCCTTCGCCCGAACGCGCAGGTCGATGCGGCCGTGCTTGCCAAGCTGGCCGAGCATGTGATCGAAGAACGGCACCCCGGTCTCGACATCGGCCGCGCCGGCACCGTCGAGATCAAGCTCGACGACGACGCTGGTCTCAGTCGTGGCACGCTCCGCCCGCCCGGTGCGGCCGCTCATGCGAGTACCGCCTCGAGCGCGGTGCGGAACGCGTCCATCTCCTGCGGCGTGCCGATCGTGACGCGCAGCCAGCCAGCCGGGCCGACCTCCCTGATCAGGACGCCCTCGTCGACGAGATCCCGCCAGACGGCCCGCCGATCATCGAACGTGCCGAACAGCACGAAATTGGCGTCGGAATCGGCCACGGACAGCCCGCGTGCTCGCAGCCAGCCGGCCAGCTCGTCGCGCTCGGTCCTGATCGCCGATACCGTCGCCAGCAACTCGCCGGACCTGGCGAGCGCCGCGCGCGCGGCCGCCTGGGTCAGCGCCGACAGGTGGTAGGGCAGCCGGACGATCTGCAGCGCGTCCACCACGCCGGGATCAGCCGCCAGGTAGCCTACTCGCGCGCCGGCCAGCGCGAATGCCTTGGACATCGTCCGGACGACGACCAGCCGCGGGAAGCGCGGCAGCAGGCTCAGCGCCGTGGCCTCCCGGTCACGGGCGAACTCGGCATACGCCTCGTCCACGACGATCATGCCAGGCGCCGCGGCGCAGATCCGCTCGACGACGGCCAACGGTACGGCGGTGCCTGTCGGGTTATTCGGTGAGGTCAGGAATACCAGGTCGGGCCGGAACTCGCCAATCGTCGCAATGGCCAGATCCGGGTCGATGCCGAAGTCCGCGTCCCGGCTCGCGCTGATCCATCCGGTGCTCGTGGTCTGGGCGATGATCGGGTGCATCGAATAGGACGGCTCGAAGCCGAGCGCCGTCCGCCCCGGCCCGCCGAACGCCTGGAGCAGTTGCTGGATGACCTCGTTGGACCCGTTGGCCGCCCAGACCTGCTCGGCGGTCAGGCCGTGGCCGAGGTAGCCGGCCAGGTCGCGACGCAGGCCGACGGCATCACGGTCCGGGTACCTATTCAGCGCCGAAGCCTCGGCCGCTGCGGCCTCGGCTATCTCGCGGACCAGCGCCCGGGACGGCGGGAACGGATTCTCGTTCGTATTCAGCCTGACCAGCGCGTCGATCTGCGGCGCGCCATAGGGCGTCCGGCCGACCAGGTCGGGACGCAGCGGCGGCGCCGACCTGGCGCCGCCGACCCGGCCCGCTTCCGGCCAAGCCTGCCCCGCACTGCCGGACCCGCCGGCCCGGCCGACACTTCCGGCCCCGCCGGCATCGGTAACCCTGATCCTGACCGCCGCGACGTGGGCAGCGAGGTCCTCGGCACCGCCGAGCGCGTCGATATGCGGAGCGACCTCGGCGAGCGCGGCTGCCGTGCAGTTCACGACGTGGATGCCGCGCAGGAAGGTGAGCACCGACAGGCCGCCCGAGTGCCTGGCCGTGCCGCCGGTCGGCAGCACGTGATTCGACCCGGCCAGGTAGTCGCCGAGCGAGACCGGAGCGAACGGCCCCACGAACACGGCCCCGGCGTTCCGCACCCGGCCAGCCAGGGCGTCGGCGCCCGCGGCCTGGATTTCCAGGTGCTCGGGAGCCCAGGCGTCGGCGACCGCGAGCGCCGCGTCGGCATCGTCGACGAGCACGCACGCCGACTGGCCGGCCAGCGCGTCGGTGATCCGGCCCACGTGCCTCGCGGTCGCGACCTGCCTGATCAACTCGGCGTCGACGCGATCAGCGAGCCCTGAATCGGTGCTGATCAGCAGGCACGCCGCCAGCGGGTCGTGCTCCGCCTGGGCGATCAGGTCGGCGGCCACGAACGCGGCGTCCGCGCCACCGTCGGCCACGATCGCGACCTCGGTCGGGCCCGCTTCGGCGTCGGTGCCGACAACCCCGAGCAGCAGTCGCTTGGCGGCCGCGACGTAGACGTTCCCCGGTCCGGTGATCGTGTCCACGGCCTCGCAGTCGCTGGTGCCGTAGCCGAGCATCGCGATCGCCTGCGCACCGCCCACGGCGTGCACCTCGGTGATCCCGAGCAACTCACACGCGGCCAGCACCGACGGGTGCGGCAGGCCGCCGTTGGCCGCCTGCGGGGGAGAAGCCACCACGATCTGGCCGACGCCCGCTGCCTGAGCCGGGATCACGTTCATCACAACGGAGGACGGGTAGGCGACGAGCCCGCCCGGGACGTAGACACCGGCCCTAGCGACCGGCACGTATCGCTCGGTCACCGAGCTGCCGTCGGCGACGAACGTCACGCTCTGGACCGGGACCTGCACCTCGTGCACCAACCTGGCTCTGCGGGCCGCCTCGCGCAGCGCCGCCACCACCTGGAGATCGAGGCTGGCCAGCGCGTCGGCCAGCGCCGCGCGCGGCACGATTGTGGTCGCCAGGTCGACGCCGTCGAACCTGGCGGTATGCTCGCGCACCGCCGCGGCTCCGCGGTCCCGCACGTCGTCGCAGACCGGGCGGACGACCGCGACCGCCGCCTCGACATCGAGTTCGGCCCTGGGCAGCATCTCGGCGAGCCGCCTGACACCGAGCTTGCCGACCGGTTGTCCCCGTAGGTCAATCCTTTTGAGCACCTGGCAAGCCTAGCCGCCGTGTTGCGGCCGGCTGGCCGACGACCGACTCCGGAGAGGCACAGCCGGCCCGCGAGTTTCGTTACTCGATAATCTTCGAGATCGGGATCTCGAGAATGTCCCGTGCGCCGGCAGTTCGCAGGGCGGGAATCAGCGTGTTGACGCCGCGCTTGGGCACGACAGCCTCGACCGCGTGCATGTCCCCGCGGGCCAGCGAGGTGATCGTCGGCGAGGACATCGCGGGCAGGATGTCGGTCACGGCGGCGAGCTGCGTGTCGGCCACATTCAGCTTGAGCAGGACATTGCCGCGCGCCCTGATCGCGCCGCGCAGCAGCAGCGCTACGTCCTCCATCGCCGCTCGCTTGTCCGGGTCGCCGAACGCCGCGTGGTTGGCGATCAGCTCGGTGTAGCTGCTCAGCAGGGTGTGCAGGATCTTCAGGCCGTTCCTGCGCAGCGACGAGCCGGTCTCGGTCAGGTCCACGATCGCGTCGACGATGTCGGGCACCTTCGCCTCGGTCGCGCCGTAGGAGGGGGTGACCACGGCCTTGATCCCGTTCTCGTCCAGGAATCGCCTGGTCAGGCTGGGCAGCTCGGTGGAGATCCTGACTCCCTCAGGCAGGTCGGCAATCGATTCCCAGCCGGAATTGACAGGAACCGCGAGCACGACCCTGACCGGGTCGCTGGTCGCCTTCGAATACGGCAGTTCGCCCAGTGTCGCGACGTCGGCCCCGGTCTCGGTGATCCAGTCCCGGCCGGTGATGCCGAAGTCGAACAGCCCCTCGGCGACGTAGATCGGGATCTCCTGCGGGCGAAGGAACCTGACCCGCTCGATCCGCGGATCGTCGATCGACGCGTGGTAGTCGCGCTCGGATGCACGCCGGACGGTCAGGTCGGCGGCGTCGAAAAGCTCGAGCGTGGATCGCTCGAGCGACCCCTTGGGCAGGACCAGTGACAGCACCCAAGCACCCTACCGGGCGGCCGCGCGGGCCCTGCGCCGCCGATCCGCGCCGTGCCTCAGCGGAGCGTGATGACGTTGGCGGTGATCAGCGCGGCCGCATCAGAGACCAGGTAGGCGATCACCTCGGCGACCTCGGCGGGGCTGGCGATGTGGACGAGGCCGGGGTCGGCCGCGACGGCGTCGCGGACCGCGTCGGTGACCCAGCCCGTGTCGGTGACCGGCGGATGAACCATGTTCGCGGTGATCCCGAAGGGAGCCAGTTCGATCGCTGCCGACATCGTGTAGTTCTCCTGCGCCGCCTTGGCGGCGCCGTAGGACACCTCGCCGGGAAAGCCGATCGCCCCGCCCGATGTCAGGCCCACGATCCGGCCCCAGTCCGCGCCCCTGGCCGCATGACGCCGCGCGAACTCCGCGATCATGAGCGCGGGCGCCATCGCGTCGACGCCGAACTGCTGGCGCCACGAAGTGGCGGAGACCCCCTGCAGCGAGCGCCCGAGCCGGTCGGCCGTCGCCGGGGTGAACGTGTCCGCGAGCCAGCCCGTGGCGTTGTTCACCAGGATGTCGACCGGGCCGAGGTGCTGCTCCGCCAGGTCGAACAGCGCCTGCGGAGTCGCGGGGTCCGACAGGTCAGCCGCCGCCGGCACCGCCACGCCGCCGGCCGCCCCGATCCGCGCCACGACCGCCTCGGCGCCGGCCGCACGGTGATCGCGGTAGGCCTGCGGGATGCCGGGATCGACCTCGTCGCGTACCCGCCAGAACGTGCAGAGCACCGCGCACCCGCGCGCCGCCAGCGCAACGGCGGTCGCGGCGCCGATCCCGTGGTTCGCCCCGGTCACAATCGCGGTGTGGCCGGCCAGTCCGCCCGGTGGCTGCGGCCCGCTCACGCGACGACCTGGAGTGCGGACGAGCCGTCCGGCAGGCGACGGACCTCCAGTCGCTCGGCGACGCGATCCTTCAGATCCGTGACGTGGCTGACAATGCCGACCGCCCGGCCCCGGTCCCTCAGTTCGTCGATGACGCCGAGCACCTGGTCGAGCGTCTCGGCGTCGAGCGAGCCGAAGCCCTCGTCGATGAAGAGCGTGTCCGTGTCCACTCCCCCTGCCTCGGCCTTAACGACGTCCGCCAGCCCGAGCGCGAGCGCCAGCGAGGTGTAGAAGGTCTCACCGCCGGACAGCGACTGCGGGCTCCGCTCCTCGCCGGTGTGCCGGTCGATGACCGACAGGGTCAGCCCTGCGCGCTGCCGCCTTGACGCGGCCTCGTCGCTGCGGCGGAGTTCGTATCGCCCGGCGGACATCACGGTCAGGCGCACGTTGGCCGCGGCGACGACCTGCTCGAACCAGTGCCGCAGCACATAGGTGGTCAGCGCCACCCTGCGATGGCCGTCCATGCCCTTGGCCAGCCCGGCCAGGTGGATGACCGGCCCGGTAGCTGCCACAAGGGCGGCGGCCGTGGTCTCAGCCAGCCGTACCTCGGCCAGCCGGCAGCCGAGCCGCTCGGCCCTGGCCACCAGGCCGTCGTGCGCGGTCCGCGCCCGCTGCTCGATCTCGCGAGCGCGCGCGAGGCCGGCCGCGGCCTGGCTGGCGCGCAAGCGCACCTCCTGCGCGCTGGCCGGATCGAGCCCGGCCAGGTCGGGGGCCTCCGCGGCGGACTGCAGCGCGGCCAGCTGGCGGGTCCACGACGCCACCTCGTCACCGACCATCGCCTGCTGTGCGGGCGTCAGCACCGCCGACCTGGCCAGGTCCAGCGAATCGAACCCGCGTGCCATCGCCTCCCTGCCCGCCCTCTCCCGAGCGGTCCGCTCGGCGTCCAGCGCCGCCGCCAGCCGGTCGAGCGCCGAGGCGAGCACGCGGCCGGCCGCGGCCGCCTGGCGGAGCACCGCCAGCCGCGTGGCGACCGAACGGTGAACTCCGGCTTGTTCGGCGAGGGTCTCGGTTAGTTCGGCCAAGTCCGCCCTGGCCCGCTCGGACTCCCTTCGTGCCTGCGTCTCGGCGGCCTGGGCGGCGTGCAGCCGGTCGCCGAGCCGCTCCTGCTCTGCCCGCAGGCCGGCGAGTTCCGCCGCCAGGCCCGCCGTCTCGCTCGCGGCCTGATCGGCCACCGCCAGCCGCGCCGAAACCTCCGCTGTCTGCGCGGCGAGCCCGGCCGCGGTATGCCCCGCCGCGACCGCCCGGTGCTCGGCAGCTTCCCGGTCAAGCGCGCCGTGCGCGCGCTCGGCCCGCGCCCTGGCCGCCTCGGCGGCATCCCGTCGCTCCCGTGCGGCCGCAACCGTCTCGGCGGTCACCGCCGTGGCGCCGGCCGCCGGCGCGGGGTGCTCGGCCGACCCGCAGACCGGGCAGGCCGCGCCGTCGGCGAGCCCGGCCGCGAGCTCGGCAGCCATTCCGGCTAGCCGGGCATCGGTGGCCCGCTGGTGCTCGTCGACGAGTCGCTGATGGGCGTCGACCGCTGTCCGCATCGCCGTTGCCTGCTCGGCCAGCATCGGCTCGAGATCCGCCAGCCGACCCGCCGCGGAGCTGAGTCGCGCCAGCTCAGCCAGGCGCTGCCGGTCCGCGTCCCGGCTGGCGGCGGCCCGCGCCGCCGCGGCGAGCCTGGCCTCCGCGACCGCGATCCTTGCCGGCATCTCCTTCCTGTCCGCCGCGAGCGACCTGGCCGCGGCGGCGGCTTCGTTCGCGGCGCCGTCGAGCTCGCGCAGCGCGACCTCCTGCCCCGGCACCGTCGATTCAGCTGTAACGAGATGGTCGAGCCCGGCCGCCTCGCGCAGGCCGGCCTCGGCACGCGCCGCTGCATCCCGGCCGGTTCGCCTGACCAGCTCGCTGTCTGCCCGGTCGGCGAGCAGGCAGGCGAGCTCGGCATCCGCGCCCGCGCCCACGAGCCCGCGCAGCGCCCGGCGCTCTGCCGCCGCGGCCGCCTCGGTGTCAGCGAGCAGTTCGAGCAGCGGCCTGACCGGCTCGGCACGGCGGGCGGCGTCCAGCCGCTCCGCACGCCCGTCATGCTCGGGGCGGGTGGCTTCGTGCGCGCCCAGCGATCCGAGCGCGTCGGCCAGGCGCTTCATCAGCGCCGCCTGCCTGGCCGCTGACTGGTCGGCCGCCTGCGCGTCCCTGACCAGGACCCGGGCCCGCTCGAGTTCCTCGCCTGCGCTCGCCAGGGCCGCCGCCAGATCGTCGCCGAGTTGGGAGAACCTGACGCCGCGTTCCGCCACGGGCAGCGCGATCAGCTCGCCGCGTGCGGCCGCGTCGAGCCCGGCCGCCTCGGCCGCGGCCGACACGGCGTCGGCGATATCGGCATCCGCGGCCTGACGCTCCCTGATCGCTTGCGCCCGCCGCCGGTCGAGCTCCAGCGTGATCCTGTCGTAGAGCTCAGTGCCGAATAGCCTGGTCAGCACTGCCCGCCTGGCGTCGTCGTCGCATCGCAGGAAACGCGCGAACTCGCCCTGGGGCAGCAGCATCACCTGGGTGAACTGAGTCCGGCTCAGCCCGATGATGTCCGCGATCAGGTCGCCGACCTCGGCCTTGTTCGACGAGAGGCTGACCCAGCCCGCAGGGTCGGCGGCAGCGCCTGGGTCGGCGGGACCGGCGCGCCCCGCGGCAACGCCCGGGTCGGCGGGACCAGCGCGCCGCAGGTGCACCCGCATCGCCTCGGTGGTATACCCGTCGCCGCGACGCTTGGGCCGCCGGTGCTCGGGCACCCTGGTGATCAGGTAGCGGACCCCGCGCAGTGAGAACTCCAGCGTCACCGACGGCTCGAGGCGAGGGTCGGCGAAGTGCGAATGCATCCGGTCCTGCCCCGCGTCTTCCCCGGCCAGGCCGCCATAGAGCGCGAACGTGATCGCGTCGAGAACTGTCGTCTTCCCCGCGCCGGTCGGACCCTCGAGCAGGAACAGCCCACCGGCCGCGAGCCGGTCGAAGTCGACCGTCTGCGGCGTCGCGAACGGCCCGAACGCCTGCAGCTCGAGGCGGTGCAGCCTCATCAGGCCGCCGCGGGGTTCCCGCCCCGCCGGGGGGAAGCCAGCTCTGCGTCGAGCAGCCAGTCATCCTCCCGGCCCGCGCTCGCCAGCCACTCGTCCACTGAGCCAGCCTCATCCGGGTCGGCCGCGCCGGACCCGGCCGCGTCGGAGCCAGCCTCGTCCGGGCCTGCGGCGTCGATCCTGATGGCGTGGTCGTGCTCGGCATCGGCGGGCAGGCCGTCCGCGAATTCGGCGTGCTGCACCGCCTCGACGACGTCGCGCAATACTGCTCGCTGGTCATCGCAGGCTGGCCCGCCGCTGGTGAATTCGACAAAGAGCTCGCAGATCTCGACCGGGTCGGCGGTCTTGGCCAGCCGCCCGAGGTCGGCGGCCACGCTGCCGGGCTGAACCTCTGGCTCGAAGTCGAGCACCAGCGTGTGCGGCCATTTCTCGCGCAGCCGCTCCATCGGAGCCGGCGGCCGGACGGCGTCGGTCAGCACGACCCTGACCCACGCATCGGCCAGGTCTGCGTCGCCGGTCCGGCTGCTGTTGCCGCGGCCGCGTGCGGCGCCGGGCCGACCTCCTTCACCGCGGCCGCGTGCATCCCCGTTCTGGCTGCTGTTGCCGCGGCCGCGTGCGGCGCCGGTACCTGAACCGGTGCCCGACCCCGGCCCGGCCAGCAGGTCCTCGAGCTTCCCGCGGACCTCGCGCAGCGGCCGGGGCACAGGCGTGGCCAGCGTGATCGTACTGACCTGGCCCTGCCCGTCGATCTCGGCCAGCGTCACCGACTTGGCGTGGTACCGCTCGGAGAACGAGAACGCGAGGGGCGATCCGCTGTACCTGACCGTTGTCGCCGTCGCGCCGGAACTGACGTCCTGCTGCCCGTGCAGATGGCCGAGGGCGACGTAGCTGAGCCCGGCGAACACCGATGCGGGCGCATCGCCGATTCCGCCGACGCGGATGTCGCGTTCCGAATCGGACGGCGATGCGCCCGAGATGAATGCGTGCGCCGCGACGACGGTGCGCGCGATGCCCAGGCGCTCGGCGTCGGCCCTGATCCTGGCCGTCGCGGCGGCGAGCACCGAGGCGTGCGAGCGCTCCGCGCCAAGCTCGCCAAGGACCGCGTCGGGAAGCAGGTAAGGGATGCCGTACAGGGCGACCTGGCCATGTTCGTCGGTCAGCAGCACCGGCCGGGCGATGTCGGCAACGGCCGTGCGCAGGTATATCCCGGCCAGTTCGCTGAGCCGGGAGCCAAAGCCGAGCCTGACGGCCGAGTCGTGGTTGCCGCTGGTGAGGAGCACGGGAATGCCGGCCGCGGCAAAGCCCTGCAGCGCCCGGTCGAGCACGGCAACAGCGTCGGTCGGCGGCACTGCCCGGTCGTAGACGTCACCGGAGACCACGACGGCGTGCACCCGGTGCGTGACCGCCTGGTCGAGCAGCCAGTCAAGAAAGGCGGCCTGATGCGCCAGCAGATCGGCACCGTAGAGCGTCCGCCCGAGATGCCAGTCCGAGGTGTGGAGCAGTCTCATCAGCGCTCCATCGGTCGTGACGCGGGTGACGGTTGAGGTCGGAATCCATCATCGCCGCAGCCCGGGCGGTTGCTGCTGATTGAGTAACAGCGGCGTGTCGCGCGGTTACGCGCCATCAGGGACAGCCCGCGCTTGTTGGTACGTTGGGCGGATGCTAGCCAGCACCGAGTTCGATGCGCTGTTCTCTCCCGACCTGCCCGAGCCGGGGCACTGGGAGCAGCGCTACCCGCCCAGGGAACTGCCCGACGGCGCCAAGGTCACCCGGGTCGGGCCATCGCCGACTGGCTCCATGCACATCGGAACGATCTACAGCGCGATGATCGACCGCGACATCGCCCATCAGTCAGGTGGCCGATACCTGCTCAGGATCGAGGACACCGACCAGTCACGCGAGGTTGAGGGCGCACTCGATCAGTTCGCCCGGGCGTTCAACTACTTCGGCCTGACCCCGGACGAGGAGCAGGGCCGCGGCGATTACGGCCCCTATCACCAGTCACTGCGCGCGGCGATCTACATGAGTTATGCCCGCGAGTTGCTGCGCCAGGGCAAGGCCTACCTGTGTTTCGCGACGCCGGCCGAACTCGCCGACATCAGGAGCCGCCAGCAGGAGTCGAAGGTACCGCCCGGCTACTACGGCGAGTGGGCCATCTGGCGTGACGCGGCGGACGACGAGGTGCGGCTCAAGCTCGCCGAGGGCGCACCGTACGTGGTGCGGTTCCGCTCGCCGGGCGTGCCGGGACGGCGGATCGAGTACACCGAGGCCGTTCGCGGACGGCTTTCGACCGAGGACAACTTCAACGACGTGGTGATCCTGAAGTCCGCCGCGCAGCCCGAGGCCGGGGAGCCTGCCGGGGACCGCCTGCCGACCTACCATTTCGCGCATGCGGTCGACGATCACCTGATGCGGGTCAACCTGGTGATCAGGGGAGAGGAGTGGCTTCCCTCGGTCCCCATGCACGTGCAGCTGTTCGCTGCGCTCGGGTTCGAGCCGCCGGAGTACGCCCATACGTCGCAGCTGATGAAGCAGATTCCCGGCGGCAAGCGCAAGCTGTCGAAGCGCAAGGACCCGGAGACGAACGTCGACTTCTATATCGAAGCCGGCTACCCAGCCAAGGCGGTGCTGTACTACCTGCGCGGGCTGGCCAACGGCTCGCTAGCCGAGATGCCGCTCGACGACGCGCTCGCCGCACCGATCAGGCTGTCCGAACTTGGCGGCGCCGGGCCGCTAATCGACCAGGTCAAGCTGGAAGACATTAGCGCTGACCACATCGCGACCCTGACCGGGCAGCAGATACTCGGCGCGATGCGGGACTGGGCCGCCGACTACGATTCCGAGCTCGCCAGCGTTCTGGCCGGCGAGCAGGAGCTGGCCCTCGCCGCGCTGGCCGTCGAGCGCGAAGGAGTCGAGAACCCGCGCAAGGACCTGCGCAAGTGGTCGGACTTCCGATCGGCGTGCGGTTTCTTCTTCGCCGAACTGTTCACGCCGGTGCAGGCCGGCGACGAACGGCTCGGCGGACTGCCCGATGACCTTGTGCGCGCGTTCGCCGCGGACTTCGTGGCCGGCTACCAGGACTTCGCCGACAGGCAGGAGTGGTTCGAGCAGATCAGGGACCTGGCGGCGAAGCACGGCTTCGCGCCGAACCGGAAGCAGTACAAGCAGGAGCCGGAACGCTATCCCGGCTCGATCAACGATGCGGCGAATCTGATCAGGGTTGCCCTGACCGGCTCGACGACCAGCCCGGATCTGGCCACCGTGGCCCTTGTCCTCGGCCCGGACGAAGTAATCAGGCGCGTCACCGCCCTAACCGCCTGACCGGCCCGCTAGCCAACGACAGCAGCGGACCCCTGATGTCGTTACTGCGGCAGTAGGGTTCCGGTGATGCCGCTGGCCTTGGCGCTCGGGGCCGGGGCCTTGGGGGCCGGGGCCTTGGCGCCTTGAGGCGCGGGCTTTGGGGGGTGCCTTGGGGGCGGGGTGCCTTGGGGGCGGGGTGCCTTGGGGCCGGGGTGCCTTGGGGCCGGGGTGCCTTGGGGCCGGGGCGGCTTTGGGCGCCTTTGGGTAGCCGGAACGGTTTACGCTGGCTAGCGTGGCACCGCCCAGGCAGATCTTCGCGTTCTCCGGGATCTTGCAGCCGGAGCCCGGCCAGAAGAGCTCGCTCGCCCTTGTGGAGCATGCCATCGGCCTCGTCCAGCCCGCCGAGCGCAGGCGGGTCTGCTACCTGCCGACGGCCGTCGGCGACGCCCAGGCCCATGTCGATCACATGACCGCGGCAGCCGCCGCCTGGCCGGATACCGACTTCAGCGTGCTGCGCCTGTTCACCCAGCCGAGCGTGCCGGACGTGCGCAGGCATCTGCTCTCCCAGCACGTCATCCTCGTCGAGGGCGGCAGTGTCGTGAACCTGATGGCGATCTGGCGCGCGCACGGCCTGGCCGAAGCGATGCGCGATTGCTGGGACGCAGGAGTCGTGCTGGCCGGATGGAGCGCGGGCAGCCTGTGCTGGCATCTGAGCGGCCCGACGGACTCGTTCGGCGACTCCCTCGACCCGTTCACCGACGGCCTTGGCCTGGTCCCGTTCAGCAACGGCGTCCACGACGACTTCGACAGCCAGCCGCGCCGGCACGTCTACCGCAGGCTCGTCGCTGAGCACGTGCTTCCCGCCGGATACGCGAGCGAGGACGGCGTCGGCCTGCACTATCTGGGTGCCGACCTGTACGAGGCGGTCAGCATCGCGCCAGGCAAACGGGCCTGGTGGGTGGAACCCGCGCCAAACGGCGGCTTCCGCCAGGAGGCCATCGAAGCCCGCCTGATCTGACCTGCCAGATCCGGCAGGTTGGTGCCGGCGACCATGAACTCTGGCAGGAAGGGGCGGCAAGGAAAGGGCGGCAAGGATGCGGATCGACCAGAACGAGGCGAGGAGCCGGTTCAGTTCGGCGCGGGTGGCCAGGCTGGCGACGGTGTCCGCGGACGGACTGCCGCACATCGTCCCGGTCACCTTCGCCGTGGCCGCAGACATGATCTACACGGCCATCGATGCCAAGCCGAAGACGACTCGTGATCTGCGCAGGCTCCGCAACATCCGCCACAGTCCAAGAGTCGCCCTTCTCGCCGATCGCTACGACGAGAACTGGACAGCGCTGTGGTGGGTCCGCGCCGACGGCGACGCGTCGGTGCTCGACGACCCGGCCGAGTTGACGGCGCCGGTGAGCCTCCTTGTCAGCCGCTATCGGCAGTACACGCAGACGCCGCCGGCCGGGCCGGTCATCGCAATCCGCGTCACCCACTGGACCGGCTGGTCGGCGGGCTGACCCGCGAGCCCGGGTCCGCTTACAGGCCCGCCACCGCCGGGATCACCTGGCTGCCGATGATCTCCAGCGGTGTCCGCTCCCAGACGTTGGCGACGGCCCCGATCGCGGTATCGAACCCCAGCTCCGCCAGCTTGCCCAGGTTGTCGATAACCTCGTTCACCTTCTCGCCCTTCGGCCCGACATCGAAGATGAAGTAGCAGGACTTGCGGATCTCGTCGTAGACCCGGCCCTCCGCGTCGCAGTGCGCGCGCAGCACGTCGAGCTTGCGGGCCAGGTCAGGCCCTGGGAAGAGGTTGCAGGCTTGGGCGTAACGCGCGACGAAACGCAGCGTCTTCCGCTCTCCCCCGCCGCCGATCATGATCGGCGGGTGCGGTTGCGCCAGGGCCTGCGGGGAGTTCAGCGGGCGATCGAGTTCGTAATGGACGCCGCGGAATGGCGACTCATCGCCGCTCCACATCTGCAGGCAGATCTGCAGGGTCTCCTCGAGTCGCTCGAACCGCTCCGCGACCGGCGGGAACGGGATGCCGAGCCCTCTCGATTCCTCCTCGTTCCATGCCGCCCCGATGCCCAGCCACGCCCGGCCCCCGGACAGCACGTCGAGCGTGGTCACTATCTTCGCGAGCACGCCGGGATGCCGGTAGATCGCGCCCGTCACCAGCGTGACGAGCTTCGCCCGCGACGTGCAGGCGGCCAGGTAGCCGAGGGTGGTGTACGCCTCGAGCATCTCGTGCTCGGACGGGCCAACCCCGCGGATCTGGAAGAAGTGATCCATCACGCTGATGAATTCGAACCCTGCGTCGTCGGCGGTGCGGGCCACCGCGGCCAGCTCTGCGCCGAGCCTGGCCGGCCCGGCCGGCCAGGTGAAATCGGGAATCTGAAGTCCGACCTGCATGGAACGACACTCCTGCTGGTAGGCGGCGGCTCGAGAGTGGTCTCGCGCAAGCCAGCGACTCGGGAATGGTCTCGCGCAAGCCAATTGTGCAGTCCGAATGCCGCTGGCCGGCGACCGGGGTGCTCGACTGACCTCCGGGCTGCCAACCCGGCCGTCGCTATCGAAGCATGCCCTGCGCGGGCTCGCGGAGCCGCGCGGCCATGGTCGGAGCCGCCGCCGGACGACGGTTATGTTTGCGCACCGCAACGGCGGGCAGTGGCAGGGCCGGCCGGAGTTCCTATTGATTGTTATCACCTGTAATGAGCCCTATTGGCTCTCCGGCCCCAAAGGAGTGATCAGAATGGCTGGGATGTTGAAGGTTTCCAGGAGCCGCGGCGCTCTGAGCGGCGTGCTGCTCCTGCTGCTGGGGATCTGGGGCGGGCTCATCCCGCTCGTCGGCCCCTACGTCCATTACGCCTACACCCCCGATCACGCGTGGCGGATCACATCCGGCCGGATCTGGCTGGAGATCCTGCCAGCCGCCGGCGCCGTTCTTGGCGGGTTCATCCTGCTCGTCAGCAGGCTCCGGCCGATGGCGCTGTTCGGAGCCTCGCTGGCCGCGGCGAGCGGCGCGTGGTTCGCGGTGGGCAGCGCGCTGGCACCGATCTGGACAACCGCGCTGCCCGCGGAGGGTCGGCCATTGGGCGGGCAGTTCGCCAGGGCGATGGAGCAGATCGGCTTCTTCGCCGGCCTCGGCGTCGTGATCGTCTGCATCGCCGCGGTCGCGCTCGGGCGGCTCTCGCTGGTCTCCGTCCGGGATGCCAGCGTCCGGGGCCGCGCTGTTACCAGCCCGACCGCCAGCGAGGCGGGCACGACCGCGGGCGCTGAGCCGGCCGCCACGACCAGCAGGTGGCCGAACCCGATCACCTCGGGCATGCGCCGGGTCGCCAGCACCTCCGCTCCGCGCGGGGCAGGGTCTGGCTCGGACGAGCCGGTCGGCTCGACCACCAGCAAGTCTTAGCCGCCGCGGCTGGTCCGCTGGCGGGGCCGCGATGCCGCCGCGCCTGGTCCGCTGGGCTGGCGGGGCCGGGATGCCGCCGCGCTTGGTCCGCTGGGCTGGCTGGGCCGGGAGCGCATCCCGGCCCAGCCAGCCTTTGCGCGTGCCGGAGGGCCCGTCGGTGAACCGGGTGCGCCGCACCGCGGCCGGTACGATATCGGCTGAGCGGCAAGGAGCCATTCCGGTGAGCGATGACAGGCGGCGGCCGCCGCTGCAGAACCGCGTGATGCCGACGGGCGAGATCGTGTCGCATCCCGGACGGGGCATGCTGATGGGCAACCGCGGGTGCATCCACAACGCCGACCGGAAGCTTGGTGTGACCCGCTGGCGCAGCAAGCTGTGGATCTCGTGCCTGCTCGACTATCGAGGCATTCGCCGGGACGTCATGCCGCCCGGGCGATGGACCGCGCTATTCTTTCTCGACGAGGCGACTGCCCTGGCTGCCGGTCACCGGCCGTGCGGTTACTGCCGCACGGCCGACCATCACTGGTTCGGCGAGAGCTGGCGGGCCGCCCAGGGCCTGGCCGCACGCCCGAAGGCGGTCCAGATGAATGCCTGGCTGCATGCCGAGCGGGTGGACGGGCGAACCAGGCGCAAGCTGACCCGCGAGGTTGTGCTCGGCGAATTGCCGGACGGCGCGATGGTCAGCCACGCGGGCGCCCCGGCGCTATACGCCGGCGGCGCCCTGCTGCCCTGGTCGTTCGACGGCTACGGTCCGCCGGTGCGGCCGGCGCCCGGCACGCGGGCCGATCTGCTCACGCCGCCTGCGATCGTCGGCGCGCTCGAGGCCGGGTACCTGCCGCTCGTGCACCCGAGCGCAGGCCCGACCTCGATGCGGGCGTTCACATGAGCTGAACGCCCGCTGGACGCCCGGCGGGCCTTACGCGCCCAGCCGGACCAGCGACATGTGACCGCCGGCATCTGTGATGACGATGCCCTGCGGCCCGGTCAGCACCTCGAAGGCGTTCCCGACCGTCAGGGTCCCGCTCAGGTGTCCGGTGTTCGTTAGCTTGCTGACGGTCGACAACGCGCAGGTGAGATGCGAGCACGGCTCGTTCATGACGAGCAGGCCGATGCCTGTTGCCGCGAACATCCGGTCCTTGTTGGATACCCGGGCCGACGACACCCTGACCAGCGTGGTCGTGCTGTACGCGTCGATGAACTGATGACCGTTGGCGTGGAACGCCAGCTGATCGAGCTTGCCGCCGGCCAGCGCCAGCAGGGCGTTCACCGGGGCCCGGTGGGAGCGGAGCGTGCCGCCCGGCGTGGAGTGCACCAGGAAGCCCAGGCTGTCGGGCCCACGGGCGTCCTCGAAATACAGCCCGGAGGAGTCGGCAGCCACGTTAAAGGGGTACGCCCGCCGGTCGACGATGTTGACCGCAGGGCCCGTGGTGTTGATCCTGCTGATCCTGGCGAACTCGAACCCGCTGCTGTCCGTCCCCCAGTCGGTCCAGGACCAGAGCGTGTTGCCGACCACGAGCAGGCCGGCGATGGTGATCGGCTGGACCGGGCTGGTCAGCGTCCAGTGCCGCACGGTGGCGCCGCCCGAACGGAGGTACTCGGTTACCGTCAGCCCGGTCTGCACGAACAGGTCAGTCGTCGTCGCGGCCAGTGCCATCACCTGCTGGCCCGCGTGCAGCGCGACCTGCGGCGGCGAACTGCCCTTCTGCACGTAGACAACCGAGCCCTGGGAGAAGAAGACGGCCCGGTCAGGCGCCTGAGTGAAGGCGTTCTTGAAGATGTTGCTCGTGGTGCCGAGTGCAACCGTCGCCGTGGTGTGCAGCTCAGGAACGCGCGCCGGCGCTCGCTGCGCGGCCTGGGCGGCCGGCACGCCGGCGGCCACGCCCGCGGTCAGCAAACCGGCTATCGCCGGGATGACCGCCGACGCGAGGCCTTTCCTGCTGGGAATCCGAACCGACATATAACGTCCCCTCCTGGCTGTCCATGCAGGCCACGCACGATCATGTCGCCGACACTGTTGGCACCGGATACTACCGAGATGACGGCCATAATCGGACAGATCTCTGCAGGTCACAACAGATCTGGTGATTGCTCAGAAGACGCAGCCGCCTGGCGCCTGGTTGCGGTACCGCAGTACTCACTGTGGATTGCCGCCCAGTTTCCGGTCGCGCCAAGCTCGGCGAGCACGCCGGTAATGCCCAGGTTGACCCGGATCACGGCCAGGAAGTCCGCCGGTATCGTCAGCCGCCTGATGACCTCGGCATACCGCCCCGACCTAGCCAGGTCAGCCCCGTGCAGCATCGCCGCGAAGTCCGCGGAGTAGGTATACGGCTGTTCCGCCACGATCGGCAGATGTGTTTCGCGGAACCAGGCCAGCAGGGCGCAGGCGTCTGGCGGGTCGGCCAGGTCCACGTAGCCCGCCTCGGTCATCACGCGGAGGAGCTGCGTTGAATCGGAATCGACGATCGCGTGCATGACCGCCTGCACGGCGACGATCTGCTTCGCGCTGTACCGCCGGACGCAGCCGAAGTCGAGGAACGTCACGCCGCCGTCGGCGTGGAACAGGTAGTTGCCGGGACTCGGATCGGCATTCAGCATGCCGAGCCTGGTCAGGCTACCGACCGTGAAGCGGTAGATGACCTCGCCCCACCGGTCCCGCAGATGCCGCGGCGCGACCCGCGCCTGGGCCAGGCAGATGCCGTCGCTGAGGTCCATCGTCAGCACCCGGGCGGTGCACAGCTCGGGCACGGTCTCCGGGATCCTGATCAGCGGGTGCCCGCGATACGCGGCCGCGAAGGCCTCCTGGTTCGTGGCCTCGACCCGGTAGTCGATCTCCTCACCAATCCTGGCAGCCAGCTCGCGGGCGATGGCGGGCACGTCGGCCTGCACGCAGGTCATCCCGCAGCCGGGCCGCAGTAGCGAGGCAAGCTGCCCGTTGCGCAGGTCGGCGCTGATCACTCGCTCCACGCCCGGGTACTGGATCTTGACCGCGACGTCTCGGCCGTCCTGGAGCCGGGCAGCGTGCACCTGCCCGATCGACGCGGCGGCGATGGGGTGCGGATCGAAGTCCATGAAGATCTCGTGGAGCGGCAGGCCGAGCTCCGTCTCGGCCAGATCGGCGGCCAGGCCGGCGGCATCGACGGCGTATCGCCTTGGCTCCTGGACAGCGCCGACCGGTAGATCGCCAGGTGCTCGGGCGATCCCGTCGGCGGCAAGCTCGCCAGCGAGAGCAATTGGCAGGCCTTCATGACGACGCCGTTGGAACGGCCGAGCAGGTCTGCGTACCGCTCCGCGGCCCGCCCGTGCCGGGCCGTAAGCGCTGTGTCCGCGCTGCGCCGTCGGGCCGCCGCCGTCGAGGATGCCTCGGGATACTTCAGCCTGAGGCCGACGAGCGGCAGCGCCCCGGCGAGCCTTCCCTGGGCCAGGCAATAGCCGGGAGCCACTGCATGCGGAGAATCAGAAGATTCATACGCGTACATATCGGAAACTGGAGGCTCCGCCACTGTCCGCCCCGCTATCGCGCATACCTTGAGTAAGGAGTCGGGCCAA
This sequence comes from uncultured Actinomycetota bacterium, assembly GCA_963720595.1. Lineage (GTDB taxonomy): Bacteria > Actinomycetota > Actinomycetes > Streptosporangiales > Streptosporangiaceae > Chersky-822. The sequence continues at coordinate 1,699,484 of CAVRFY010000005.1, forward strand.
GTATGCCAGCGGCGAATGCAAAATACAGGCAGACCGCAAATGCAGTCATACGGCCGTACGGGATTAGCCTCACCAGGCATGCTAAGGGCTCCGATCCGGCCTGGCGGCGAGCGTGCCAGGGACGTCCAGCGCCCGTTAAACGCTGGGCGCGCGGTCGGCAGGCGAATCAGATTTTCCGGCTTGTGTCCTGTCATGGTGTAATTCGGATCCGATTTCGCCACCACGTCGAATCGTGCGAGTCGTCGCGATGTATATAGCGCGAAAAGCGAATTGACCGGCTGAGCGCCTATAGTCCGGATCCGCCCGCCGCTTAACCCAGACTGGCCGCGGGATCCTGTCGGGACCAGAAAAATCTCTGCCGGCCGTGTCGATCTGACCCGATGGCGTTCGACGCACGGGCAGAAGAGCAGATGCGGAGGTCGCGGACCCCGCGAGACGCGGAGCCGGTCCCGGCCGGGCCGCAGGACAGAAGGAGCAGACAGATGCGATACCTCGGTTACACGCTCGCCGACCCGTCAACCCCGATCCCGCCGCCCGACCCCGAGATGTACGCCAAGATGGGCGCGTTCGTCGAGGAGGCCACCAAGGCCGGAGTGCTGCTCGCCACTGGCGGGCTTGGCCCGGTCGAGGAGGCCACAAGGGTGCGGTACGCCGACGGCGAGTTCACGATCCTGGACGGCCCGTTCTCTGAGGCGAAGGAACTGGTCGGCGGCTGGGCGCTGATGGAGACCCGCGACAAGGACGAGGCGATCGAGTGGACCAAGCGGTTCCTCACCATCGCCGGCGCTGGCGAGTCCACGATCAGGCAGGTCTACTGACCCGCGGCTGCCCCCGGCGGGGCGGGCGGTCCCGAGCGGACTTCCCGCCCCGCCGCCATGCCAGCCGCCGCCAAGCCGCCGCCGCCATGCCAGCCGCCGCGCCATGCCCGCCGCCGCCGGCTCAGGCGACTTGCCCGATCGCCCCGCTGGTGGTGTGATCGGACCTCGTGGCAGGGACCCAGGCGAACCAGGCGCATGCCGCGATCGAGACGGTCATCCGGCTGGAGTCGGCCCGCCTGATCGCGGGCCTGGGCCGCTACGCCGGCGGCGACATCGGCCTCGCTGAAGAACTCGCGCAGGACGCAGTCGTCGCGGCCCTCGAGCAGTGGCCGCGCGAGGGGGTCCCAAAGAATCCCGGCGCCTGGATGATGACCGTTGCCAAGCGCCGGGCGGTCGATCTGTTCAGGCGCAATCGCGAACTCGAGCGCAAGTACACCGAGATCGGCCGGGACCTGGAGTCCGCCGAGGAGGACGGCACCGCCGACTTCGACCGCGCGATCGACGACGACATCGACGATGACCTGCTGCGGCTGATCTTCACGGCCTGCCACCCGGTGCTCGCCGTCCAGTCGAGGGTTGCGCTCACCCTCCGGCTGCTCGGCGGCCTGACCACCGCCGAGATCGCCCGCGCCTACCTGTTGCCGGAGCCGACAGTCGCCCAGCGCATCGTTCGCGCCAAGAAGACGCTGGCCAGCGCGCACGTCCCGTTCGAGACCCCGGACAGCCACGAGCGGCCTGCCAGACTGGCATCCGTCCTCGAGGTGATCTATCTCATTTTCAACGAGGGCTACTCGGCCACTGCCGGCGACGACTGGATGCGCCCCGCCTTGTGCCACGAGGCCCTTCGGCTCGGCCGGATCCTGGCCGGGCTGGCGCCGGAGGAGCCTGAGGTGCACGGCCTCGTGGCACTGATGGAGATCCAGTCGTCCAGGATCGCGGCACGAACCGGGCCGGCCGGCGAGCCGGTCCTGCTGCTCGACCAGGACCGGACGCGCTGGGACCAGTTGCTGATCAGGCGCGGCCTGGCCGCGCTGGCCAGGGCCCGCGAACTCGGCGGCGAACGCGGGCCCTACGTGCTGCAGGCGGCGATCACGGCCTGTCACGCACGGGCGTTCCGGCCAGAGGAGACGGACTGGACCGAGATCACCGAGCTGTACGGCGTCCTCGCCGAGGTGATGCCGTCCCCGATCGTCGAGCTGAACCGCGCGGTCGCCGTGTCAATGGCGTTCGGCCCGCAGGCCGGGCTCGACCTGGTGGACCAGATCGCCGCCGAGCCGTCGTTGCGCGAGTATCACCTGCTGCCCAGCGTCCGCGGCGACCTGCTGATGAAACTCGGCCGGCCGTCCGAGGCGCAGTCCGAGTTCCGTCGCGCCGCCGAACTGACCGCCAACGCGCGTGAGCGCGAGCTGTCCGAGCAGCGCGCTCGCTCGGCAGCCGAACGAGAGGATCGAGGGCCGGCCTCGTAGCCACCTGAACATCGAATGTGTGTTCTACTGAATGGATGAGTGAGCGTGAGCGGCCGCGCTGGTGGCCCTACCCCGGGCAGTGCCCGGCAGGCCACGAATGGGGGCCCGGCCGGGTGATCGTCAGCTGGTCGCCCTGTGACTGCCCGGGGGCGCTGACTCACCCGGGCAACGGCCATCAGTGCGTCCGCTGCGGCACTCCTGGATGTACGGCGGCCTGGTACCAGCCCAAGCACGGCTGGCCGGCCGGCGACGAGGAGTCCTAGCAACGGCCACGCCCAAGGCCTGTCAGACTACCGATCATGCAGACTCTGGTCGCCGATCATCCACTTATCGCCCACAAGCTCACCATGCTCCGCGACGTCAGCACCGAGACGCCGGTGTTCCGCAGCCTGACCGATGAGCTTGTCACCTTGCTCGCCTACGAGGCCACCAGGGACATCAAGGTCGATCGCATCACCGTGCGCACTCCGGTCGCCGAGGCCGAAGGTTTCAGGCTGGCCAGGCCCACGCCGCTCGTCATCCCGGTGCTGCGGGCCGGGATCGGGATGCTTGACGGCATGTCCAGGCTGCTGCCGAAGGCCGACGTCGGCTTCGTCGGGCTGGCCAGGGACGAGAAGACGCTGGTCGCCTCCACCTACGCGACCAGGCTGCCCGCCGACCTGACCGGGCGCGACACGTTCGTGCTCGACCCGATGCTGGCGACCGGCGGCACGCTGGTCACGGTCTTCGAGATGCTGGCCGCGCGGGGCGCGGCGTCGATCACCGCGATCTGCCTGCTGGCCGCGCCGGAGGGCATCGCCAGGGTCGATGCCTCGTTCGGTGCCGACTTCCCGATCCCGGTCAAGGTGGTCAGCGGCGGCCTCGACGACCGGCTCAACGAGCGCGGGTACATCGTGCCGGGTCTCGGCGACGCGGGCGACCGCCTGTTCGGCGAGATCTGACAGTCAGGGATATGGCCTAGCTCGCCTAGCTCGCCGACGGCGTCCAGTCGGGCGAGCGGCCGAGCATGGCCAGGATCCGGTCCATCGGGTCGGCCTCGGCGGGCTGGACCAGCCCTGGCCGGAACGCGGCGCCAGGCCGCAGCCGCCGCTCGCCTTCCGGCACGGCCGCGGCGACTGGCAGCGCGGCCAAGAGGAGGTCCGCATCGAGCCGGTAGGGCAGGCCGAGCGATCGCGCGACATCCCAGCCGTGCACGACGTAGTCGATGAAGTGGAAGCTGATCGCCTGCGGCGCGGGGAACTCGACGCCGGGAATGATCTCGGGCAGCGCGAACCCGCGCCCGAGCACGCCAGGGGCGGCGAACGCGGCGATCACCAACTCAGCCGCCATGATGTACTCCTGCACCGGGTCGGCAGCCGGCGCGCCGGCCGTCCATACCTCGGGGTCGCCGCCGCGCCCCGCCGCTGCGGCCGCGAACCCGCGGTGCTGCACGGTCATGTGCGCGAGCAGGTCGGCCAAGGTCCACTCAGCGCACGGCGTCGGCCGGCCCAGATCCCCGGCCTTGATCGCCGACACCACGCCAACGCTGGCCAGGACCGCCCTGGCATCCAGTTCGCGCACGTCGCCCGGGTCGCGCACGTCGCGCAGGTCGCGCACGTCGCGCAGGTCGCTCGGATCGCGCACGTCGCCCTTGTCGCTCGCAGTCATCTCGTCGTCTCCTCGCCCGGGCCGGCCCGCGTCCGGCAGCTCGATAATGTGTCGTCACTTATTATATGCTCTAGCTTACGATCAGCCAAGGCGTATCTTTGGCACATGGCGGAAAACACGTCACCGGCCGGACACGCCGAGCCGGGCTCGCGGGAGCCGCGCCGGCCCGACCTGGCCGCGATGATCGTGCCGCTCGGCCGGACCCTGACGGCGGCCGAGTTGCCGGTGCTGAGCAGCCACGGGCTGTCCATGTGGGGCTACAGCGTGCTGCTCGCCCTGCGCACCGAACCGGTCAGGACTCAGGCGGCCCTGGCCGAGTCCATCGGCGCGGACAAGACCCGCATCATCGGCGTGCTTGACGAACTCCAGCAGGCCGCCTGATCCGCCGCGATCCCGACCCCGCTGACCGGCGGGTGCACCTGCTGTCGCTCACCCCGGCGGGGCGGGATCGGCGCGACTCCGCGCAAGCGGCAATCCAGCGTCAGGAAGAACGGCTGCTGACCCGTCTGCCGCCCGCGGACCGGCAAGCGTTCATCCGCGTGCTCCGAACCCTGTCCGCCCTCCCGCCCGACGACGTGATCGGCTGACCGCCGCCGCAGCCGCCGGAGCCGCCGCGGCCCCGGACTTTCATTAGCACGGACGATTTTCGGCAGCTGCGGTCGAAAGGTGTCCACGATAATGAACGAGATGATTTCCCAGGCGGTAACGCGGCTTCGGGCAGCAAACGACGCTCATTTCCTTCATCTGGATCATGTAATATCTCGTCCCGCGAGTCCTACTAAGCCATGATTCAGACATACGAGGACATTGCATGTGGTCGCGGATGGTGACTGGTCACAGTGGCTATCGGCGATGGGTCATGGCGTCGGTCGTGCTCGCCGCCCTGACCCTGGCGGGCCCGTTCTCGATCCGCCCCAGCAGCGCCGCCAGCTCAAGCTCAGCCGCCGCCGCAAGCTCAGCCGCCACCGCAAGCTCAGCCGCCGGCCCAAGCTCACAACAGCGGCCGCCGCTGTACCTGGGCCTGGATAGCTATCTCCACCTCGGCCAGCTCTCGTACCTGGAGATCGGCGATCGCGTCGCCGCCCAGACCGCCGCGCAACCCGGAGGTCAGGACACCATCGTTCACTCGCGAATCCTGCTGCACCAGTTCGGCCCCGGAATCGCCACCTTCATGCGGATGCAACAAGCGCTCGCCAGTCCGTGGAGCCTGACCGCCGACAATAAGACGGTCCAATTCTCGCCGGACGTGCTCGGCCAGACCGGCGGCCTCTTCCCATTTCCGCTGGCCCTCAATCCGAGCCAGTCCGAGGGAAGCAGCATCGTCGAGACCCCCGTTCCATTCCGAAGTTCGATCGAACTCTCTGGGACCGCCAGGAACGCGAATTTCGACGGGATCTATCGCAAGTTGCCATTCGGCACTCCGCTGCCGGCCGACAGCGCGCTCTCGGCGACTAATCCCGCGATCGCGGCGGCCGCGGCGGTGCTGAACTCGGCCGGGACCGATATGGCGCCACCAAACTTGCCGTCGCAAACCGGCACGGTGGACCTAGGCACGGCAGGTTCCCCCACCACGCTGGCGACCATCAACGGCCAGGATCAGATCCGGTCCCTGACCATCAGTGTCCCGCTGGCTGAGGCAGTTCAGCTCGGAAACTCGACCCTGCAGATCTTCTGGGACGGCGAGACGACACCCTCCGTCAGCGCGCCGTTGAAGTATCTCGCCGGCGACGGGGCGGGCATCTACCAGCCAGCCGGCCGGCAACTCGTCCAGGGACTGCTCGCGGGCATTACCAGCGACGGCCAGACCTACGTGAGCTTCAACCTCTACTATCCGATGCCGTTCGCCTCGAGCGCCACCATCGCGCTCGTGCCGAACGACGCCTCGGCGTTGCTCAGCTCGGTCACCTGGTCGCTCGCGTACGAGCCGTTCACCGCCCCAGCCAACTGGTGGGGGACCTTCCACGCGAACTATACGAGCATCCCGAGCCCGCCACCGGGTCGCGACATGACCTTCCTGGACTACAGCGGCAGCGGGAGACTGGTCGGGACGGTCGTGAACTTCGGCGCAATTGGCAATGTGCTCCAAGGCGGCCCGCAGATATTCATCGATAACAGCCGAACACCGCAGATTCCCTTTACCGGCAGCGAGGAATGGGGACTCGGCGGCAATTGGTGGAACAACGGAACCCAGGACTCACTGCCCCTGGGCGGGTTGCCAAGCTCGACGAACAACCCGCTAGGAACCGACGTGGAAGGCGCCGCCCTCTACCGGTTCCTCATCGCCGACTCGATCCCCTTTAACAACCACATCATCGTCGATTGGGAACACGGCGGCGTGGATCAGTCCCCGAGCCCGTACAGCGCGGCGATGATGTGGTACGGAACGTCGCGCCAGACCGCCGTGCAGACCGACGAGGTGTCGGTCGGCAGCAAGGCCAGCAGCACCGCACATCACTATCAGTCGCCGGGCGGGACCGTGTTCAGGCTGACCGCGGCCTACGAGTACCAGCCCTATCTCCCGCTGATCACCAGGACAGTGGCCAGGACCAGCAACTCGGCGACCTTCACCATGCGGCTCGCCGGGAACAACGTCGGCAGTTTCCTGCGGCGCATGTTCGACTCTTGCGTCGCCGGCCAGCGGGCCGCGGTCTTCGTCGACGGTCACTACGCGGGAACCTGGTTTGACCAGGGCAGGTCGAACGGCGTCGGCTATGACGGGCACACGCGCTGCTGGCGGGACGAGGACTTCCCGTTGCCGGCCGCGCTAACGGCAGGCCGGAATTCTGTCACCATCAGGATCCAGCATTCCGGTTCGGGAAACCCCTGGACCGCCTCCGACTACCGAATGTTCAGTTTCGTGATGTAGCGACGGTTCAGATCCCGACCGGGTGCCAGACGGTCTTCGTCTCCAGGAAGGCCAGCATCCGGCGCGGCGCGGGCGGCGCAGCCCAGTCGTCCTCGGCGCAGAACACCCGTTTGACGTTGGTCGCCGCCAGCCGCTCAAGCTCGGCCCGATCGCCGGGCGCAACCCCGGTCAGGTCGATCGCGTTGACGTCATAGTGGCCGGCCAGCACCGGCGCGAGTTCGGCCGTGCGGCCGGTCAGCATGTTGACCACGCCGCCAGGCACGTCCGATGTCGCAAGCACCTCCGACAACGTGATCGCCGGCAGCGGCCGGTCCTCGCTCGCGACGACCACGGCGGCGTTGCCGGTCGCGATCACTGGGGCGAGCACGCTGACCAGGCCGAGCAGGCTCGACTCGGCCGGCGCGATCACGGCGACGACACCCGTCGGCTCGGGCACGCTGAAGTTGAAGTACGGCCCTGCGACGGCGTTGGCCCCGCCCGCGACCTGCGCGACCTTGTCGGGCCAGCCCGCGTACCAGACCCAGCGGTCGATTACCGCGCTGACCGTCCGGCGCGCGGCTGTTAGAGAAACCCCTTCAGCACTAACAATCTCCTCCGCGAACTGCCCGGCCCGGCCCTCGATCATCTCCGCGACCCGGTAGAGAACCTGCCCCCGGTTATACGCCGTCGCCCCCGCCCACTTGCTTGTGGCGGCCCGGGCCGCCACGACCGCGTCCCGCACATCCTTCCGCGACGCCAAAGCCGCATGCGCGAGCAACTCCCCGCCCTTAGCCGCATGGACTGGATAAGACCGCCCCGACTCCGACCGGGGAAATGCGCCGCCGACATAGAGCTTGTAAGTCTTCCGCACGGCCAAGCCGCGGGTCGGCCCGTCGGCGGACGGCGAGTCGTTAGCTGCCCGCCGAGCACCCCGAGCGAGCTTGTTAGACCCAGAGCTAGACATCCAGATACGCCGCCAGTCCGTGCCGGCCGCCCTCGCGGCCGAATCCCGACTCCCGGTACCCGCCGAACGGGCTCGCGGGATCGAACCTGTTGTAGGTATTAGCCCAGACGACGCCCGCCCGCATCTTCTGCGCCATCCACAAGATCCTGCTGCCCTTCTCGGTCCAGACCCCGGCGGACAGCCCGTATGCGGTGTTGTTCGCCTTCGTCACGGCCTCGTCAGGAGTCCGGAACGTCAGCACGGAGAGCACGGGCCCGAAGATCTCCTCCCTGGCGATCCGGTGCGACTGGCTCACTCCCGTGAACACGGTCGGCGCGAACCAGAATCCCTTGGCAGGCAGCTGGCACGGCGGCGACCAGCGGTGCGCGCCCTCGGCCTCGCCCGCCGCCGACAGCTCGGTGATCTTGTCGAGCTGCTGGCGCGAGTTGATCGCGCCGATGTCGGTGTTCTTGTCCAGCGGATCGCCGAGCCGCAGGGTCTCCAGCCGCCGCCGCAGCCGGTCGACCACGTGCTCGGCCACCGACTCCTGCACGAGCAGCCGCGAGCCCGCGCAGCAGACGTGACCCTGGTTGAAGAAGATCCCGTTCACGATCCCCTCGATCGCCTGCTCGACCGGCGCGTCGTCGAACACCACGTTCGCCGCCTTGCCGCCTAGCTCCAGGGTGAGCTTCTTCCCGGTCCCCGCGACGGCCTGGGCGATCGCGACGCCAACCTCCGTCGAGCCGGTGAACGCGACCTTGTTGACATCCGGGTGCGCGACGATCGCCGCCCCGACGTCGCCCGCCCCGGTCAGCACGTTGACCACGCCGGGGGGCAGGTCCGCCTGCTGGCACACCTCGGCGAGCAGCAGCGCGCTGAGCGGGGTGGTCTCTGCCGGCTTCAGGACGCAGGTGTTGCCGGCGGCCAGCGCGGGCGCCAGCTTCCACGCCGCCATCAGCAGCGGGAAGTTCCACGGGATCACCTGCCCGGCAACACCGAGCGGCCGCGGATCGGGCCCGAATCCCGCGTAGTCCAGCTTGTCCGCCCAGCCCGCGTAGTAGAAAAAGTGCGCCGCGGCGAGCGGGATGTCGACGTCCCTGGTCTCCTTGATCGGCTTGCCGTTGTCGATCGACTCGAGCACGGCGAACTCGCGCGAGCGCTCCTGCAGGATCCGCGCGATCCGGTAGAGGTACTTGGCCCGCTCGGACCCCGGCATCGGCCCCCAGACCCGGTCGAACGCGCGCCGTGCCGCCGCCACCGCGCGGTCTACATCGGCAGGGCTCGCCGCGGCGACCCTGGCCAGCGATTCCTCGCTCGCCGGGTTGATGGTCGCGAACGTCCGGCCCTTCTCAGCGGGCCCGAACTCGCCGTCCACGAACAGCCCGTACTCCGGCGCGATCGACACGATCTCCCGCGACTCCGGTGCCGGGGCATATTCCCACCCCGACCCCGCCGCCAAGGCCGAGCCGACCGCCCTGTCCGTTTCCGCGCCGCTCACCGTCATCACGCGACATTCTCGCACAGCCAGCACTGCATGCAAAGCAGCGCTAACAGCGCTAGAATAGCGCTATGGCGACCATCCAGATCCGCAATGTGCCGGAACCCGTGCACCGGATGTACCAGGCGCGCGCCGCCGCGGTCGGAATGAGCCTTCAGGAGTACATGCTGGCCGAGATCGTGCGCGGCGCCCGGCTCCGGACCCCGGCCGACATCGCCATCGAGGTCGAGCGCCGGCTGCATGACGAAGGCACCGACGGATTCAGTGTCCTGCCCTCGGCCGATATCGTCGCCGCGGACCGCGAGAGTCATTGAGGACGCGATGTCCGTGCTCGATGCGTCCGTCGTCGTAGATGCGCTGGTAGTGACCGGACCGGCTGGCGATCTCGGCCGGAACGAGTTGCGCGGGCTCGCTGAGCTCCAGGTGCCAGGGATCTTCACCGCGGAGGTTACGTCCGCGCTGCGCGGGCTGGTGCTCCGAGGGGCCCTGAGCCAGGTCCGGGCGGCGACCGCGCTCAGCGACCTGCTGTCCACCAGAATGCTGAGCTACCCATTCGAGCCGTTCGCCCGGCGTGTCTGGCAGTTGCGCGACGACCTGACGGTCTATGACGCCTGGTACGTGGCGCTGGCCGAATGGCTGGACACCGAACTGGTCACCGCAGACAAGCGCCTGGCCGGCGCCCGCGGGCCGCGCTGCCCGGTCCGCTACCTCAGCCCGTCGTGAGTCCGGCTAGCCGGGACCGATCCGTCAGTCGACGGTGAAGTAGTCAGGGCCGGAGTACTGGCCGGTCAACTGCTTGCGGCGCTGCATGAGCAGGTCATTGAGCAGGCTGGAGGCGCCGATCCGGAACAGGTCGGGGGTCAGCCAGGCCGGCCCCGCGGTCTCGTTGACCAGGACCAGGTAGCGGATCGCATCCTTGGCCGTGCGGATGCCCCCGGCTACCTTCACCCCGACCCGGCGCCCCGACGCGTGCTCGAAGTCGCGGACGGCAGCCAGCATGACCAGCGCCACGGGCGGCGTCGAGGCCGGGCTGACCTTGCCGGTGGAAGTCTTGATGAAGTCCGCGCCGGCCAGCATCGCCAGCCACGACGCCCGCGACACGTTGTCCAGCGTGGCGAGTTCGCCGGTCTCCAGGATCACCTTCAAGTGCGCGGCGCCGCAGGCCTCCTTGACTGCGCGTACCTCCTCGTAGACCTGTCCGTACCGGCCGGCCAGGAACGCGCCGCGGTCGATCACCATGTCGATCTCGTCGGCCCCCGCCGCCACGGCGTCCGCGACGTCGGCGAGCTTGACCGCGAGTGATGCCCGGCCGGACGGGAACGCGGTCGCCACCGATGCGACCGCCACGCTGCTGCCGGACAGTTCGGCCTTCGCCCCGGCGACCAGGTCGGGGTAGACGCAGACGGCCGCGACCGACGGCACCGCGGCGTCGGCCGGGTCCGGCCGCATCGCCTTCACGCACAGCCCGCGGACCTTGCCCGGGGTGTCGGCGCCCTCCAGGGTGGTGAGGTCGACCATCCGCACGGCGAGGTCGAGCGCCGCCATCTTGGCGGCCTTCTTGATGGATCGCGTCGCGAGGCTGGCCGCCCTCGCCTCGGCGCCGACCTGATCGACTCCCGGCAGCCCGTGCAATACCTGCCGAAGCCCCGAATCCGATGTTGCGACCTCGGCCAGCCAGGACCCCGCCGCGGACCAGGGCGTCCCGGTCCGTCCGTCCGCCACGCTCTGGCCGGTGCTCACGTCGACTGCCACGGCATCGACGCTACCTGGCCGCGCTTTGGATGAATAGCCCGCCACCCGCGGGTGTCCGCCGCCTGCTTAGGCGGCGCGACTTCGGTAGGCCATGCGCGGCCGGTCCGAAGCAGCCCTTGCCTGTCGGTGCGCGCGCCTATGCTGGATCCTGGCTAGATCCGCGGAGGTGCCGATGACCGCTTCGCAGGCCCGTCTTCCCCAGGTAATGGACCGCCCCGCGTGCACTCCGGCGGCGATCCGCGCGGTTCTGGCCGCGAACGCTGACCCCGACGTACTGCTGCGCTACGACAGGGACCTGGACGCGGCGTATGAGGACGCCAGGCGGCACGGCGACCTCACACCTCTCGCGCAGACAGTGCGACGCTGGTGGTTCGAGGCGGACGCCTGGCGGGACCCGGACGCCCAGCGGGAGTTCCTGGCCCGCGTTGAGGGCTACCAGAGGGAAGGGCCGCCACCGCCCGCAGACCGCATCTCCTGGGAAGAGATCCGCGCTCAGGACAGCGTCTGAAGCATTTACCGCTGGGACTTCGATGCGCCAGCAAGACGGGAGTTCGCCGACTTGAGCCGCGTCGGCCGCAAAGCGTTAGCCGCGTTCATGGACGCCGTCACGATCGTCGATCCGCTTCAGTACCAGCATCACCCTGGAGAGCCTGACCCGCCCAAGCCGCTGCGTACGCTACATTTCGGCCAGCACAACGAAGGACTCGTTACCTTCTTGGTCTACCCTCCCGATGACCTCGTGCTTGTCGTCAGGATCCACTGGCTCGGCGAGTGACCACTAGCTCGGACAGCTGCTGGTCCTTGATCGACCGCGCACCCACCTGTGCTGTTCGAGGTCGGTCACATCATCAGCGCGATGCCCCGTTCGGCAGCGCCGACAAGGCCTGGCATCGGCTCCGGCCTGAGCCACCCGGGCAGCCCTTGCAGCGCTCGATGACCTCGAACGGGCAATCTGGAATTAACTCAGGGCCGACGTCCCCCGCCGACCCGCCAGCTGGTCACTGGCGGCGCCATCGCCGAAGCGAAGCCCGGCTTGATCACCGTGTTGATCAATGCCAGCCGCTCGTCGAACGGCGCGAACGCGCTCTTCATCGCGTTGATCGTCAGCCACTGGATGTCGGACCAGCCGTAGCCGAACGCCTCGCACAACGCGGCGAATTCCGAAGACAGGCTCACCTGGCTCATCAGCCGGTTATCGGTATTCACCGTCACGCGGAACGATAGCTGGCGCAGCAGCCCAATCGGGTGTTCCTTGATCGATGCCGCGGCGCCGGTGTTCACGTTGGACGTCGGGCACATCTCCAGGGTGATCCGTCGGTCCCTGACGAAGCTGGCCAGCCTGCCCAGCCTGGCGGTCCCGTCCAGCTCGGTGGCGATGTCGTCGATGATCCGCACGCCGTGCCCGAGCCGCTCGGCGCCGCACCACTGCACGGCCTCCCAGATCGAGGGCAGCCCGAACCCCTCGCCAGCGTGGATGGTGATGTGGAAGTTCTCCCGCTCCACGTACTGAAAGGCGTCTAGGTGCCGGCTGGGCCTGCTGCCAGCCTCGGCGCCGGCGATGTCGAAGCCGACCACGCCTTCGTCCCGGTACCGCACGGCAAGCTCGGCTATCTCCAGCGACCTGGCCGCCGTCCGCATCGCCGTCAGCAGCGCGTACACCCTGATCGGCCGTCCGGCGCTGCCCGCCGCGAACCCGTCGAGCACGGCCTCGACCACCTGGTCCAGGCTCAGCCCCGCCGTGACATGCAACTCGGGGGCGAACCGCACCTCCGCGTACACCACCCCGTCGGCCGCGAGGTCCTCGGCGCACTCGGCCGCCACCCTGACCAGCGCGTCGCGCGTCTGCATCACCCCGACGGTGTGCTTGAACGTCTCCAGGTAGACCTCGAGGTTGCCGTGCGCGGCGGCAGCGGCGCTGATCATGACACCGAGTTCCGTCGGGTCGGTCGTCGGCAGGTCCCGGTAGCCGCTCTCCTCCGCGAGCTCGACGATGGTCTCCGGGCGGAGCCCGCCGTCCAGGTGATCGTGCAGCAGAACCTTGGGAACCCGCCGGATTTGCTCAAGCGTCGGCGACATGCCGCCAATTCTGGCGCAGCCAGCGCCCCCGCTGGCGGGCGGGGCTGGCTGGGCGGGCGGACGGGACGGGCAGGGCGGGCAGGACGGGCTGGCCGGGCAGGCCGGAGCCGCGCTACCCGATTCGCTCGAGCACGGCGGGCCCGATCGGGGGTGGCTCGGGCCCGATCTCGATCCCGCCGTCGAGTGCCTCGATCGCCCGCCCGAACCGCGCCGCATCGTCGGCGCGCAGCTCGAGCACCGGCTGGCCCTGCTCCACCCGCTCCCCCGGCTTCACCAGGCAGATCACGCCCGCGCCCGCACTGACCGGGTCTTCCTTGCGCGCCCGGCCCGCACCCAGCCGCCACGCGGCGGTCCCAACCGCGAGCGCGTCTAGGTCGCGCAGCCAGCCCGACGCCGAAGCCTGCACCACCCGAACGTGCGCGGCGGCCGGCAGCGCCGCGTCCGGGTCGCCGCCCTGGCCCGCGATCATGGCGCGGTACTTGGCTAGCGCGCGCCCGTCGGCGAGCGCCGCGGCCGGGTCGCTGGCCGGTTGCGACGCGTCGATCCCGGCCAGCGCGAGCATCTCCCGCGCCAGTGCCAGCGTGACCGTGACCAGGTCGTCGGGACCCTTGCCGCGTAGCACCGCGAGCGATTCCTCCACCTCGACGGCATTGCCGACCGCGCGGCCCAGTGGGCAGTCCATCGCCGTCAGCAGCGCGGTTGTCCGCACGCCTGATTCGGTGCCGAGCCGCACCATGGTCTGGGCGAGCTCACGCGCCGCGCCGAGTTCGCGCATGAACGCACCGCGGCCGACCTTGACGTCGAGCACGAGGGCCTGCGTGCCCTCGGCGATCTTCTTGGACATGATCGAGCTGGCAATCAGCGGGATGGACTCGACTGTCCCGGTAACGTCGCGAAGGGCATAAAGCTTGCGGTCGGCGGGCGCCAGATCCTCCCCCGCGGCGCAGATGACGCAGCCGACCGTCGACAGTAGCCCAACAAATTCGCTCGCGGACAGGCCGGCCCGCCAGCCAGGTATCGCCTCGAGCTTGTCCAAGGTTCCGCCGGTGTGGCCGAGGCCGCGGCCGGAGAGCTGAGGCACCGCGGCGCCGCAACTGGCCACGAGCGGAGCCAGGATCAGCGAGACCTTGTCGCCCACTCCGCCGGTGGAATGCTTGTCGACGGTCGGCGCGGGCACCGCGGTCAGGTCGAGCCGGCGGCCGGAGGCCACCATCGCGTCGGTCCAGATCCTCAGCTCGGCCGGGCCCAGCCCTCGGAAGAAGACCGCCATCGCCATCGCCGACATCTGCTCGTCGGCAACCAGACCCCGGGTATACGCGTCGATCAGCCAGCGGATGTCGCCACCGTCGAGCGCGTGGCCGTCGCGTTTGGCTCTGATCAACTCGACTGCATCAGGCACGGATATCGCGGCGTTCGGCCAGGTCGGTGCCGGTGAACGCGTCGGGCAGCAGCGTGCCGAGCTGGCGTGGCCCGCCATCGGAGTCGATCAGCAGCCCGGCGCCGCCCGCCTCGAGCAGGAGCTGCCGGCACCGACCGCAAGGAACCAGCGGAGCACCGTCGGCCGCGACTACGCTCACGGCCACGAGCCGGCCGGCGCCTGCCGCGTGCAACGCGCTGACCAGGCCGCACTCGGCGCACAGCGTCAACCCGAACGAGGCGTTTTCCACGTTGCAGCCGGTCACCACGGCGCCGTTGGCGGCCTGGCCAGCCGCTCCGACCCGGAGCCGCGAATAGGGTGCGTACGCGTTGCCTGCCGCCGCCGTGGCAGCTGTCCTCAGAGCGGGCCAATCGATGGTCAGCATACGGCTCCGGTTGTTATGGGGTAATTAGCCGTTTTCCAGGGGAATTTATCGATATTGTCAGCGTATCGATTTCACAACAGCACCGTACTGCCTGCTTTACCCGCTACCGCAACACCCGTGACGGTAATAGATTCCTCATCATCCCGGGGGGGACTCCGGGGTTCTCTTGGCCGGCCGGGCAGGATCAACAGGCCGGTGAAGTCAGGCGGCAGCCGCCGCACCCCGCAGAGGAGGTTCCCGTGAGAGGGACAATCAAGACTGTGGCCGCGCTGAGCGTGGCGGCACTGCTAGCCGCAGGCTGTGCCAAGCCCGCTCCGAAGGCCCCGACCACCAACAAGACACCCACCGCCAAGTTCCTGGCCTGCATGGTCACCGACATCGGCGGTATCAACGACAAGTCGTTCAACCAGTCCTCATGGGCCGGCATGCAGGCGGCTGCGGCCGCCGAGCCGACCAAGATCCAGGCCAAGTACCTGCCATCGACGTCCTCGGCCGACTACGCCAAGAACATCACGGCGTTCGAGTCACAAAAGTGCGGGATCATCGTCACGGTCGGCTTCCTGATGGGGGCCGCGACCCAGTCCGCGGCGGTAGCCAGCCCGAGCCAGAAGTTCGCGATCGTCGACTGCTCGTACAGTTCCTTCTGCCTGCCCTCCAAGCCGAACAAGGTCACCAACATCGACCAGCTCGTGTTCAACACGGTTCAGGACGGCTTCCTCGGCGGGTACCTGGCGGCCGGCATGACGAATACCGGCACGGTCGCGACCTACGGCGGGGCGCAGTTCGGCACCGTCACGATCTACGAGGATGGCTTCTGGGACGGCGTCCAGTACTACAACCAGAAGCACAACAAGAACGTCAAGGTGCTGGGCTGGGACGAGAAGACCCAGAAGGGCATTTTCGTCGGCGGGTCGAACCCGTTCGGTGACCAGGGCGCCGGCGCCCGCATCGCGAACACTTTCATCGCCCAGGGCGCGGACGTTATCTTCCCCGTGGCCGGCGGTGACGGCCTGGGTACGGCGGCCGCGATCAAGACCGCCGACGCGGGCGGCAAGAACGTGTCCATGTTCTGGGTCGACACCGACGGCTGCGTCAGTGCGGCTCAGTACTGCTCGCTCTTCGTGACCAGCGTCGAGAAGGGCTTGGCATCCGCGGTCAAGACCGCCGTGCTGAGCGCCGCCAACGGCACCTTCAAGGGCGGCACGTATGTGGGCGACCTGTCCAACGGCGGCGCGGTGCTCGCACCGTTCCAGGCACCGTGGGACACCAAGGTTCCGGCCAGCCTGCAGGCAGAGCTGAAGACCATCGCCGGGCAGATCGAAAGCGGCCAGATCACGCCAGCCACGAAGAGCCCCGTCTAAGGACACCTCTCACTCGCAAGTAACCCATCCCCCGGTCCGCGGCCTCGCTACTTTCTGGCCGCGGGCCAGGGGCTGTGGGAGGAGGCTCCGATTGAAACTTGAGCTGCGCGGAATCACCAAGCGCTTCGGCGAGCTCGTGGCCAACGACCACATCGACCTCGTGGTCCAGCCCGGCGAGATCCGGGCGCTGCTCGGCGAGAACGGCGCCGGCAAGACGACGCTGATGAACGTGCTCTACGGGCTGGTGCAGCCGGATGAGGGCGAGATCCTGGTCGACGATCGGCCGGTCACCATCCGGTCGCCCAAGGACGCGATCAACGCCAGAGTCGGCATGGTGCACCAGCACTTCATGCTCGTGCCAGTGTTCACGGTCGCTGAGAACGTCACGCTCGGAGTCGAGCGCATCCACGGTGTGCGCACCCCACCGCTCAGCCTCGGGCCCCTTCGGGTGCCCGCACTGAGCGTCCCGAGCGGCGGGCTGCTCGACCGGAAGCGGACTCGCCGCGACGTGCTCGAGTTGTCCGAGCGGTTCGGCCTCCAGGTTGACCCCGACGCGGTCGTGGAGGACTTGCCTGTCGGCGTCCAGCAGCGCGTGGAGATCATCAAGGCCCTGCTGCGCGACGCCAGCGTGCTCGTGCTCGACGAGCCGACGGCGGTGCTTACCCCCATGAGACGCAGGACCTCTTCCGGATTATGCGCGAGCTGCGCGAGGGCGGCAGGTCCATCGTGTTCATCTCGCACAAGCTCAAGGAAGTCCAGTCGATCGCTGACAACATCACGATCATCAGGCGCGGGAAGGTCGTCGGCGAGCGCCCGCCCGCCACCAGCGACGCCGAGCTTGCCGCCCTGATGGTCGGGCGGGCGGTGCAGCTCAGGGTCGCCAAGACACCAGCCGAGCCGCAGGGTGTGGTGCTCGACGTGGCCGGTCTCACCGTGCCAGGCGAGAGCGGCGAGCCCGCTGTCCATGACCTGAGCTTCCAGGTCCGGGCCGGGGAGATACTTGGCGTGGCCGGCGTGCAGGGCAACGGGCAGACCGAGCTGTGCGAGGCGCTGCTCGGCCTGCGGCCGTCAACCGGGCGGGTGTGGCTCGACGGCCGGGACCTGAGTCATGCCAGCACCCACGCCAGGCTGCGGGCCGGCATCGGGTACGTTCCCGAGGATCGCCAGGAGGACGGCCTGGTCGGTGACTTTTCCGTCGCCGAGAACCTGGTGCTCGACCTCTACGACAGCCCGCCGTACGCCGCGGGCATCACGCTGAACCTCCAGGCGATCCGCGATTCGGCCAGGCAGCGGGTCGCCGACTACGACGTGCGCACGACGTCGATCACGACCCCAGTAGGAACCCTGTCGGGCGGCAACCAGCAGAAGGTCATCGTCGCCAGGGAGATCAGCCGCGACGTGAAGCTGCTCCTGGCCAGCCAGCCCACCAGGGGCCTGGACGTGGGCTCGATCGAGTTCGTGCACAAGCAGGTCATCGAGCAGCGCGACCGCGGCACCGCCGTGGTCATCGTGTCGTCCGAGCTCGACGAGATCTACGCCCTGTCCGACCGGATCGCGGTCATGTACGAAGGCCGCATCGTCGGCTTCTGCCCGCCTGATATCCCCGAGCAGGAGCTCGGCCTGATGATGGCGGGGGTCGACGTCGCGGCAGCCGCAGACGCCGGGGAGCAGCTCAGCGCTCCGGCCAGCCTCGACATGGACGAGGAACTTGAGCTGCCTGGTGCGGCAGGGTCCGAGCCGCCGGCCGAGGAGCCCCAGCCATGACCGATCAGCAGGCCACCATCGCGGCGCCGGATCCTGGCCCGGGCCGCGCGCGATTCACGCCCGGCGCCTTCATGGGCGCCGTCACCCAGGGCAGCCCGGCAGTCATCACGATCCTGGGGATCTTCTCGGCGCTGGTCGTCGGCGGCATCCTCATCGCGGTAACCGACCCCGTCGTGCTGCGCGCCTGGGATTCGCTTGGCTACGCGCCTGGCTCGGCCTTCTCCGCCACCTGGACGTCGGTGTCCTCGGCCTACTCCGCGCTCTTCGAGGGCTCGATATTCAGCCCGGCAACGGTCGCCGCCGCGTTTCACGGCGGCTCGATCGCCGCCATCTTCTACCCGCTGTCGCTGACCATCTTCGAGGCGACGCCGCTGATCCTCACCGGCCTGTCGGTCGCCATCGCTTTCCGGGCCGGCCTGTTCAACATCGGCGCGACCGGCCAGCTTATCGGCGGCGCCATCGTGGCGGCATGGCTGGGCTTCGGCGTCAGCATGCCGCCGGTCATCCACGTGATCGTCTGCATACTCGGTGCCCTGGTCGGCGGAGCGGCCGTCGGCTGGCTGGTCGGTGAGCTCAAGGCCAGGACCGGTGCCCACGAGGTCATCGTCACGATCATGCTCAACTACGTCATGGCCTACCTGCTGCAGTTCGTGCTGAGCAAGCCGAGCTTGCTCCAGGCGCCGCATCAGTTCAATCAGATCGCACCGCCGATCGCCGCCGACGCCGGCCTGCCGCACGTGGGCGGCCCGCCGCCGCAGGCGAGCGCGGGCTTCCTGATCGCCCTCGCCGCCGCCGCCGGGGTCGCCTGGCTGCTGTCCCGCAGCACGGTCGGTTTCCGGATCCGCACCGTCGGTGCTAATCCGAGCGCCGCGCGAACCGCCGGAATCAATGTCGAGCGCGTGTGGGTACTCGTCATGCTCATAGCCGGCGCCCTCGCGGGCCTCGCGGCCAGCACCATCATCCTGGCCGGCGGCTCGCCGCCGCCGCCACTCGTCGACAGCACGGCAGGCACCTTCGGCTTCGACGGCATTACCGTCGCGCTGCTCGGCCGGGCCAAGCCGGGCGGCGTCGTCCTGGCTGGCCTGCTGTTCGGCGCACTGAATGCGGGCGGCACGCACGTCCAAGTCGTCACAACCGTCCCGTCCGACATCGTGCTGGTGCTCGAGGGCCTGATCGTTCTCTTCGTCGCCGCCCCGCCGCTGATCCGGGCCATCTTCCGGCTCCGTGAGTCCGCCGATGCCGGGATTGAAGGCGCAGCCAAGGGGTGGAACGGATGACAGTCACGACCACGGCCGCCCCGACACTGGCCCAGGCGACCGTTGCCCGCCGGTACATCGCCGCCGCCACGTTCGCCCTGCTCGGCCTCTTCGACATCCTGGTGCTCGGGCTGACCTCGCATCCAGGCGACGCGATCTTCGCGCTTTCGCTGCCCGGATCGGGGATTCAGGTCCCCAGCATCCACGTGCCCGCCGCGCCCGCCTGCTTCGCCTTCGGGGCGATCTCCATCGCCGCCGGCGTCCTGCGCGCGACCACCGAGCTCTCCCGGTTGGGGAAGCGGCTCGCGATCGCCGCGGCCTTGCTGTGCTTCCTGTTCGCCCTGCTGTGCTGGGCAGACGCGAGCAACCCGAACGGGTCCCTGAACGTGATCAACCTGCTGCAGGGCGCGGTGACCGCGGCCATCCCGCTAGTGCTCGGCGCATTGGCCGGGGTCATGTGCGAGCGGTCAGGCGTCATCAATATCGCGATCGAGGGTCAGCTGCTCACCGGCGCGTTTGCGTCCGCCGCGATTGCGAGCGCGGTGGGCGTGCTCTGGTTCGGCGTGCTCGCGGGCGCCCTTGCGGGCGGCCTGGTCGGGGCGCTGCTCGCGGTCTTCGCGATCAAGTACCGGGTCGACCAGATCATCCTCGGCGTCGTGCTGAACGTGCTCGCCCTGGGCCTGACCAACTACCTGTACAACCGGGTGATGGCCCCGTACACGGACACGCTCAACAAGGGGAACTTCTTCACGCCACTCAAGATCCCCGTCCTAGGCGACATCCCGATCATCGGGCCGATCTTCTTCGACTCGACCGTTCTGCTGTACGTCACCTACGTCCTGATCATCGCCGTCCAGGTGGGCCTGTTCCGGACTCGCTGGGGTCTGCGGGTTCGTGCGGTCGGCGAGCACCCGACCGCAGCTGACACGGTCGGGATCAAGGTGCTGTGGACCAGGTACCGCAATGTGATCCTGGGCGGCGTGATTGCCGGCATCGGCGGTGCCTACCTCACGGTCGGCTCCGTCGGGCAGTTCAGCACAGGCATGAGCAACGGATTCGGGTACATCGGCCTGGCCGCCATGATTTTCGGACGCTGGAAGCCGCTCGGCGCGGTGGCCGCCGCGCTGCTGTTCGGGTTCTCCTTGCAGCTTGGCAGCGTGCTCGGCTTGCTGCAGGTCCCGGTTCCGTCGCAGATCCTGTCGATGGCTCCCTACGTGGCGACGATCATCGCGGTGGCGGGCCTAGTCGGCAAGGTGCGGGCGCCAGCCGCCGACGGTAAGCCCTACGTCAAGGCATAGCCAGGAGCCAGCCTTGCGTCGAGGCCCGATCGTGCACCACTACGCTGCTGCCGTGGTGACTTGTGACTGACAATGCTTACGCCGCCGCGCTGGCCAGCGCGGCGAACCTGGCCAGGATCTCGGGCCAGCCAGCCCACGATGTGGCGGTCGTGCTCGGCTCGGGCTGGCTGCCGGCGGCCGACGCGCTAGGCCAACCGGCTGCCGAGTTCGGGCTCAGCGAGCTTGGCGGCTTCCCGCTGCCTACCGTGGCCGGGCACTCCCCGCTGGCCAGGTCCGTGCTGGTCGGCTCGCTCCGGGTGCTCGTCTACCTCGGGCGGACCCACCTGTACGAGGGCCATCCGGTCGACGCGGTCGTGCACGGGGTCAGGACGGCCGCCGCGGCTGGCTGTCGGGTGATCGTGCTGACCAACGCCTCCGGCGGGATCAACGAGAGTTACCGGGTCGGCCAGCCCGTGCTGATCAGCGACCACCTGAACCTGACCGGCCGGTCCCCGCTGACCGGGCCCGAGCCGCCGGCCGGGTACGCCTCCCGGTTCGTCGACCTGACCAGCCTGTACTCGCCGCGGCTGCGGGCGCTGGCCATCCAGGCGGACCCCAGCCTGGCCGAGGGCGTTTACGCCGCGCTGCACGGCCCGCACTACGAGACCCCGGCCGAGATCAGGATGCTGAGGACCGCGGGCGCGGACCTCGTCGGCATGTCGACCGCGCTCGAGGCCATCGCGGCCAGGCACCTCGGCGCCGAGGTGCTCGGGATCTCGCTGGTCACCAATCCGGCCGCGGGCCTATCCGCTTCCGGGCTCGACCACACCGAGGTGATCGCTGCGGGCCGGGAGTCCGCCGCCCGGGTCGGCGCGCTGCTGGCCAGGGTCTTGCCGTCGGTCCTGCCAGCCGACGACGCCGGCTCCGGCGGGGCGACGTGATCAGCGACGACCTCCGCGACGAGGTCCTGGCGTGGATCGCCGACGATCCCGATGAGCGTGACCGCGGCGAACTGCTCGCCCTGCTGCGCTCCGCCTCCACGGGGGGGCCGAGCAGTGCGGGCTCGGCCGGTGCGGGCTCGGGAAGGGCGGGGGGGGCGGGCTCAGGCCGGGCGGGCTCGGACGAGCCGACCCAGCGCGCCGCCGACGAATTGGCCGACCGGTTCGCCGCCCGGCTGGAGTTCGGCACGGCGGGACTCCGCGGCGCGGTCGCCGCCGGGCCTAACCGGATGAACCGCGCCGTGGTGCGCGGCACCACGGCCGCCCTGGCCGGCTGGCTGCTCTACATCGACCCGGGCGCCGCGCAGACCGGCGTGGTGATCGGCTGTGACGCCCGGCACCGGTCCGAGGACTTCGCGCTGGAGGCCGCGCGGGTGCTGGCCGGAGCGGGAATCGCCGTCCACCTGCTGCCGCCGCGTCAGCCGACACCGCTGCTTGCCTTCGCGGTCAAGCACCTAGCCGCCGCGGCCGGCATCATGATCACGGCGAGCCACAACCCACCAGCGGACAACGGCTACAAGCTGTACCTCGGCGACGGCGCCCAGATCGTGCCGCCCGCCGACCTGGAGATCGAGGCGGCGACCAAGTCGCTGGGCCCGCTCACCGACGTCCCGGTTGCCCCGCTAGGCGACCCGCTGATCGTCAGGCACGGCGACGAGATCGCGGCCACATACCTGGACCAGATCTGCGCCACCTCGCGCGCGCCCAAGGGGTCCGCCTGGCTGCGCTTCACCTACACGCCGCTGCACGGCGTGGCCGGTGACCTGGCGCTGCGCGCCTTCGACCAGGCCGGCTTCTCGGCACCAGACATCGTCGACACGCAGTTCGCGCCCGACCCTGACTTCCGGACCGTGCCGTTCCCCAACCCCGAGGAACCCGGCGCGCTTGATCTCGCCCTGGTCCAGGCCAGGCGGTCCGGGGCGGACCTGGTGATCGCCAACGACCCGGACGGCGACCGACTGGCCGTCGCCGTACCCGACGACGAGGCACCGGGTGGCTGGCGCACGCTGACCGGCGACCAGGTTGGTGCGCTGCTGGGGGCGTACCTGCTCGGGCGGGACGTCGCCACGGTCGGCGAGCCAGGCGGTTCGGGCGCCGCGGGTCGGCAGCAACCGCTGGTCGCCACGACGATCGTCTCGGCCACGATGCTGGCCAAGATCGCGAAGGCGGCCGGGGCCAGGTACGCCGAGACGCTGACCGGATTCAAGTGGATCGTCAGGGCGGGAGATCTCGCCCGGGAGGTCCGTTTCATCTATGGCTATGAGGAAGCGCTCGGCTACTCCGTGGGCACGACGGTCAGGGACAAGGACGGTATCGGCGCCGCCCTCGCCGTGCTCAGCCTTGCCGCGAGGGCCCGGTCGGGCGGCGAGTCGCTGCTCGAGGCCTATGACGCGCTGGAGATCGCCCACGGGGTGCACATGACCGGGCAGATCACCGTCCCGACCAGGGAGCCGGTGCACGTGATGTCCAGGCTGCGGAGCGAAGCGCCCGCAGAGCTGGCCGGCCAGCCCATCACGGCAACGTCCGACCTGACCGGCGGAACCGAGGAGCTGCCGTCGGCGGACGTGCTCAGATACTGGCTGCGCGGCGCGCGGGTGGTGATCAGGCCGAGCGGCACCGAGCCGAAGATCAAGGCCTACCTTGAGGTCGTGGAGCCGGTGATCGCCGGCCGCCTGACCGAGGCCCGACGCGCGGCGCGGGCCAGGATGGATCCGTTGCGCGCGGCCGTTCGCGAGCTGCTCGAGGGCTCCTGACAGCACGCGTAGCGCGGGCTGCCGCGGCATGGCAAGCTCAGTCCTATGACCAGCGAACATGATCACGGGCACCCGCACGATCACGCCCACGATGAGCACGGGCACCCGGCTCACGAGCACCCGGCTCACGAGCACCCGGCTCACGAGCACCCGGCTCACGGGCACCCGGCTCACGGGGACCCCGACCATGTGCACGACGCGGCGTGCGAGGTCGCGCACGGAACCGTCCCTGCCCCGGCGGACGACCGGATGCTGGTCGCGGTCTTCGCGACGCCCGTCGCGCAGTACCTGCTGCGCTACGCAGCCGACGCCGGATACCGGCCCGTCCTGGTCGAACCGGACACCCAACTCGCCAAAGAGGCGGGCGAGGCTGGATTTGACGTGCGGCCGGGCGTTGGCTCGGTCCCGGACTCAACCGCCGACGTGGTGGTGACCGACCACCACAGGGAGGAACTCGGCGTGATGCTGCGGGACGCGCTCGCCACGCCCGCGCGCTGGGTCGGGATCATGGGCAGCCCCCGCGCCGAGCCGCCGCATATCCAGGCGCTCGCGATGCTCGGGGTCAAGCCCGACGAGGTCGCGCGCGTACACCGGCCGATCGGCCTGAATATCGGCTCGAGGACCCCGCCCGAGATCGCGATCGCGACCCTGGCCGGCCTGATCGCCGACCGCAACGACCGCCCAGGGGGCTTCCGCTTCGACTAGCCCGCCGCCTCAGGGCCGCCGCCTCGGCCCGCCGGCTCGAGCCCGCAGGCTCGCCCCGCCGGCTCGGACCCTCCGCGTTATGCTTCGAATCTGATGGTTTGACTGCTTCACGAAACGGGCATTGGCCAATCCATGACCGAGCAAGCGGGTTACTCAGGCACGCCGCTCGCGCGCAAGCTCGGCATCGGCGAGGACGACGAGGTCGTCGTCCTCTGGGCGCCCGACGGCTTCTCCGACCGGCTTGCCGCCCAGGTCGGCGACGAGGCCGAGATCCGCAGCGACCTTGCCGAGGCGCCGCTGTTCGACGTGATCGTCGCCTTCGTCACCTGGCGGGCCGAACTGGAGAACCAACTCGACCTGCTGCGCTCCCGGATGGCGCCCGCCTGCGGCCTGTGGATCGCCTGGCCCAAGCGAGCCTCCAAGGTACCTACCGACATGTCCGATCACGTGATCAGGGAGATCGCCCTGCCGACCGGCCTAGTCGACAACAAGGTCTGTGCCATCGACCAGACCTGGACCGGGACCCGCCTAGTGATCAGGCGCGAGCTGCGCTAGTCGAGCAGCGGCTCGCCGAACTGCGCTAGTCGAGCAGCGGCTCACCGTTGAAGATGCCGAGTTCCTCGCGGTACAGCTCAAGCCCGACGCCGTTGGGGTCGCGGAAGTACATGCTCTCTTCGACACCCCGGTCCGGCCCGAGGTAGTCCACCCCGGCCTCGTCGAGCCTCTTCTTGGCGGCATCGAACTGGGCGGGCGAGACTGAGATCGCCAGGTGCTGAACTCCGCCGATCGTCTCCATCCACGCCGGGTGCTCGTGACCAGGGAAGTCGAAGAAACCGAGCAGGTTGCTGTTGCCGATGTCGAAGAAGAAGTGGTTCGAGCCCTTGTAGTCGCGATTCTCCACCAGCTCGACCAGCGGGAAGCCGAGGAAGTCCTGATAGAACTTGATCGTCTCCTCGACGTCCTTGCAGATCAGGGCGAGGTGATGGACCCCCTGAACCGTCGTCGGCGGCCGGCTGCCCTTCGGTCTGAGGTACTTCTCGCGCAGCTCTTCCCGCCGCGCGCGGACCTGCTCGAGTTCCTTGCCCTCTGGCTGTGGCATGACTATCTCCTGGCTCCGCCCTGATCGGCCCGGGGGACGACCCGGCCGGCTGGCCCGCCGTCGCGTCCCGCTCGACCAATAGTCTCTCCCACGCTGTCAACCACCCAACCCCGGCCCGAGGCCCCCAAGAGGCCCGCCCGCCAACCCCCCGCGCCGCCAAAGTCGGGCCGTGACTGCGACTCCCCTCACTTACAGCACTTTTGGTGGATCGCAAATACTGTAAATACTGGTTAATCGGGTCACAGTTTTGCTCAAAGGTGCAGTAAGTCGCGCAGCCACCCGCTCTGGCGCCCGATTCGGGCACGGATGTCCGCCTTCGGCCCCGGAACTCGCGCCCTCGGCACGCTCGGCCCCAGAGCCAGCCCGCCTCGGGACCCGCCTCGCCCGGAGCCAGCCGCCGCAGGACCCGGCTCGCCTCGGGACCCGCCTCGCGGCCGTCAAATCTGGGATCAACATCTAATTGACAGTTACTCTTACAAACCTCTAACATGATTTTGACATCGACTGTCGTACGGAGGCGACTGCCATGACTCAAGCGGACTCCCGCCGGTGGTGGGCACTGGCTGCGCTGGCCCTCAGCGTCCTGGTGGTAGCACTCGATCTGTTCGTGCTCACGCTGGCACTTCCCACCGTCTCGTCCGACTTGCACGCCTCGTCCGGCGACCTGCAATGGTTCGTCGACGCGTACAGCCTGGTGCTGGCGGCGGCGCTGCTGCCCGCCGGGCTGCTCGGTGACCGGGTCGGCCGCAAGCGACTACTGATCGGCGCGCTCGTGCTGTTCGGGTTCGCGTCGCTCGCGTGCGCCTATTCGACCTCGGCCGGCGAACTGATCGCCGCTAGGGCGGTGCTCGGCCTCGCGGCCGCGGTGATCCTGCCCATGTCGCTCGCCGTGCTGCCGGTGCTTTTCACGGCCGCCGAGCGGCCGAGGGCCATCGCGGCGGTCGGCGGCGCGACGTTCCTGGGCTACCCGATCGGCCCGATACTCGGCGGCTGGCTGCTCGACCACTTCTGGTGGGGTTCGGTCTTCCTGATCAACATTCCGGTCGTAATCATCGCCGTGACCGCCGTCGCCCTGCTGATGCCTGAGTCGCGCGGCCGCGGCCGGGGCCATGTTGACGTGATCGGCATCGTGGTGTCCAGCGCCGGCCTGACGTCGCTGACCTACGGCCTCATCAAGGCCGGCGACGCCGGTTGGACCGATCCGGTCGCGGTCGTCACGATGGCGGCGGGCGTCGTCGCCCTCGCCGCCTTCGTGATCTGGGAGCGCCGGATCAGCCGGCCGAGCCGCCAGCCAGCCGCGAGCCGCCAGCCAGCCGCGAGCCGCCAGCCGGGACGACCAGCGGGCCAGGCCAGTGCCGACACCGCTCGTGGACCTCGGCCTCTTCGGCTCGGCGGGCTTCACGTGGGGCACGATCTTGTCGACGCTGGTGTCCTTCGCCCTGTTCGGGCTCGTCTTCGCGATGCCGCAGTACTTCCTTGACGTGCGAGGCTTCGACTCGCTCGGGGCCGGGCTGCGGATGCTCCCGATGATCGGGGGTCTCGCCGTGGGCCTGGCCGCCGGGCAGCGGCTCCAGACGCCGCGCAAGCGCGCCACCGCCACACCGGTCAGCCCGAAGACCCTGGTCACGGCCGGGTTCGTGATCATGGCCGTGGCGCTGGCGGTCGGCACGAGAACCACCGTCAGTACCGGCACCGGCTTCGCCGCGACCTGGTTCGCGATCACCGGTTTCGGTCTCGGCGTCGCCATGCCCACCGCGCTGAACGCGGCGATCGGCGCCCTCTCGCCGGCCAGCAGCGGTTCGGGCTCGGCGCTGATCACGGCGATGCGCCAGGTCGGTGGCACGATCGGCGTGGCCGTGCTCGGGACGGTGTTGGCCACCGTCTACCGCAGCAAGCTGCACCTGACCGGCCTACCCGCCGCGGCGGATCACGTGATCCGCGCCAGCGTGGCCGGCGGGGTGGCGGCGGCACGGGCCGCCGGGTCGCCGCAACTGCTCGACGTAGTCCGCACCGCGTATGTGCACGGCTTGGACGTCATGCTGTGGATGTGCAGCGGCATAGCCATCGTGTCGGCGCTGCTGGCGCTCGCGTTCCTGCCGGGCCGGGGCGCTCAGGATGCCCAGGGAGCGCCGCCCGCATCCGGCGAGGCCGACACGATCGGCGGCGATGCCGACACGATCGGAGGCAAGGACGACACGATCGGAGGCGAGGCCGACACGGTCGGCGGCGAGGCCGGTCCGGCGACATCGCTGCTCGACAGGAGCAGAATGTCTCCATGAGCGAGGCGCCGACCGCGCAGCGGCCTGGGCTGCGGGAACGGAAGAAGGCCAGGACGCGCGCTGCCATCAGGGAGCACGCGCTCCGGCTCTTCCGCGAGCAAGGCTACGGCGCGACGACGGTGGACCAGATCGCCGAGGCAGCGGACGTCTCGCCGAGCACGTTCTTCCGGTACTTCCCGACCAAGGAAGATGTCGTGCTCCAGGACGAACTCGACATCGTGGCGGCCGGGGCCTTCGCGTCACAGCCCGCGGACATGTCTCCGGTCGCGGCGTTCCGTGCCGCAACCAGGGAGGCGCTCGGCTCACTGGGCGAGGACGAGCTGGCCAAGCTGCGCGAGACAGCGGAGCTCACGCTGACGATCCCCGAGCTCAGGGCCCGGGCGATGGACGAGTTCGCCCGCACGATCAATGTGATCGCCGAGGCTGCCGCGAGCCGCTCGGGCCGCGACCCGAACGACTTCGCCGTGCGGAACGTGGCGGGCGCGATCATCGGCGTCATCATGGCCGCGACGATGCCGTGGAGCGACTGGACCGAGGAACGGCAAGGGGCGGACATGTTCGCCAGGATCGACGCCGCGCTCGCGCACCTGGAGGCCGGCCTTCCCCTGTGACCGCTGCCCCGGCGCGTCCGCGGCAGCACGGGAATGTTGCGCGTTCAATTAATGTTCTCCTGAGACACGACGTGCTCGGCGGCGGGTTGCCCGGACTGGGCCCCTGACTGCCCCGGTGGGAGGATTACGTTATGCCAGCAGTGACAGTGGACGACATCTTGCTTCTGCCGAGGATCACCGAGCCCGACAAGGCAGCCGCCCGCGACCGGCCGGTGCTGACCGTCACGACAGCGCCGTCCGCGTTCGAGGGCGAGGGCTTCCCGGTCCGCCGCGCGTTCGCTGGCGTCGACCTGCGCGCGCTTGACCCGTTCATCCATATGGATCAGATGGGCGAGGTTGACTACGCGCCAGGTGAGCCCAAAGGCACGGCGTGGCATCCGCACCGCGGCTTCGAGACCGTCACCTACATCATCGACGGAACCTTCAGGCACCAGGACTCCAACGGCGGCGGCGGCCTGATCACCAACGGCGACACCCAGTGGATGACGGCGGGCGGCGGCATCCTGCATATCGAGGAACCGCCGGAGGACATGGTCATGAGCGGCGGGCTGTTCCACGGCTTCCAGCTCTGGGTGAACCTGCCGGCCGCGATGAAGATGACCGCGCCGCGTTACCAGGACATCAGGGCAGGTCAGGTCGCGCTGCTCAGCTCGGCAGACGGCGGCTCCCTGGTCAGGGTCATCGCGGGTGAGGTGGCCGGCCATGAGGGTCCCGGCAGCACGCATACCCCGATCAGCCTGCTGCACGCCACGCTGCAGCCGGGGGCGCAGCTGCGGCTGCCCTGGCGGGCCGACTTCAACGCCCTCGGCTACGTGATGGCGGGGTCGGGCAGCGTGGGCGCGAGCAAGCGACCGGTCCGCACCGGTCAGCTCGCGGTCTTCGGCCCGGGCGACGTGCTTACCTTCGAGGCAAACCGGAAGGCCGACGGCCCCGGTGACGCCATGGAAGTACTCGTGCTCGGCGGTCAACCGATCAAGGAGCCCGTCGCCGCCTACGGCCCGTTCGTCATGAACACCAGGGACGAGCTTGTGCAGGCGTTCGAGGACTATCAGGCCGGCCGGCTCGGCACCGTGCCGGCCAGGCGGACCGAGGTTCCCGAGGAGCCGCACCCCGGTCATGACGTGCTCTGATCTGCGCTCCTTCTGAGCCGGATCGCCGCTGGCCGGCAGCGGGTCGCAGTCCCCGGCACAGGTATTGGCGGCCAGTGCGAAAGTGGACATCCGGCTATCTGATGGCGGCGAATGTGCCAGACTGGCGCGACTCGCGACTCGCACTATTCCGGCCATCAGGGTGTTCAGCTGCCCTAATGGCACGCCCAGAAGGTGACAGCGTCATGAAGATCAGCCGTCTGCTCCGGCTTGCTTCCGTGCTCGCGGTACCGCTCGCGACGATCTCGCTGACCGCACCCGCTGGCGCGAGCCAGGTAGCCGCAGCGCGCCCAGCGCTGTCGCCGCCCGGGTCGGCGATCGCCGGCTACCTCTGGTCTACCTCGCCGTCAGGCGGCGCGGTCAGCACCTTCTATTCGTTCAACTCCTCCGGCGGGTCGAACTCGGTCACCAAGACGGGCACCGGCCAGTACACGGCCACCTTCGGCGGCCTCGGCAGCATTGCGACCCGGGCCATCGTCCAGGTGACGCCGTACAGCACATCGGTCACCTGTTCCGTGGGCTCCTGGGGTTCGACCTCCACGAACCTCTTCGCCGACATTGACTGCTTCGCGCTCAGCGGGCACGCGCCGATGGACGCCGAGTTCAACGTGATCGTGACCCATCCGGTATCGGCGCCGCACGGCACCTTCGACTACGCCTACGTGTATAAGAACTCGGGCCGGCTGACCAGCACATACCAGTACGACTCGGCCCACCGGAACATCACCGTCGTCAACCCGCACGCCGGCAGGTACGAGGTGACGTTCGGCGGCGCGGCCTCGACTGGCCTGCAGGGCACTGTCAAGGTGAGCCCTTACGGCAACGCGGCCGGTGACTGCCAGCCGGTCGCCTGGCACGGGTCGCCCGTCGGCGAGGTCGTCGATGTGGCCTGCCGCAACGCCGGGGGCGCGTTCGCGAACCGCGTCTTCATGGTGACCTATGCGGCGACCAACAACTTGATGGGCCTGAACGGCAAGACCGACGCCAACGCGCTATCGGGCAGCGGTGCGGCGCTCGTCCAGCCGTCGGTCCAGTACGACAGCGCCAGCGGCGCCAGGGTGACGGTCATCCACACCAACACCGGCCAGTACCAGGTCGCGCTCGTGGGTTCCCGGGGCAACGGGTCAGGCGGCGACGTTCAGGTCAGCGCGGTCGGCGACATGAACCGGCACTGCATCAGCGACGGCTGGAGCGTCGGCATCACGCCGATCGCCTACGTCAACTGCTATGACAACTCCGGTAACTTGGCGGACGCTCATTTCGCCGTCGACTGGGTCGTGGCCTGACCCGCGCCGTCCGCAGCATTCGTGCCCTGGGCGCCCTATTCGGCGGGAGCGTCCCCGGCGGGCGCCGCTGACAGGCGGCGGAGCGCACCGCGCGCGACCTTCGGGTCGGTCGTCGTCCAGAACGGCGGCAGCGACGAGCGCAGGAACCCGGCGTAGCGGGCCGTGCTCAGCCGCGGGTCGAGCACGGCGACCACGCCCCGGTCGGTC
This sequence comes from uncultured Actinomycetota bacterium, assembly GCA_963720595.1. Lineage (GTDB taxonomy): Bacteria > Actinomycetota > Actinomycetes > Streptosporangiales > Streptosporangiaceae > Chersky-822. Next base: position 1,730,076 of record CAVRFY010000005.1, read on the forward strand.
ATCGTTCGCAGCAGCCGCCCAGATCCCTGCGCGAGCAGCAGCGCGGCCTGGGTCGCCGCGACGGACATGAACCCGTTGCCGCCGCGGCTGGCCACGGCCCGCTGCCGCGCCGAGGCCAGCGGGTCGTCGGGCCGCGGGAACGGGATCCGGTCGATGACCACCAGCCGCAGCGACGGTCCAGGCACGTCCACCCCCTGCCACAGCGAGATGGTGCCGAACAGGCAGGTCGGCTCGTCCGCGGCGAACTGGCTGACCAGCTGCGATGTCTGGTCGTCGCCCTGGCAGAGCAGCGGGAACCCGATCCGGCCGCCGAGCTCGTCGGCGGCCTGCCGCGCCGCCCGCATCGAGGAGAACAGGCCGAGCGTGCGCCCGCCGGCCGCCTCGATCAGCTCGGCGATCTCATCCAGGTAGGACGCCGCCAGCCCGTCCCGCCCGGGCGGCGGCAGGTGCCTGGCGATGTACAAGATTCCGCTGCGCGGATGGTCAAACGGAGACCCCACGTCGATCCCGGACCATTCCAGCGGGTGTGCCTCGGCCGGGGCCGGCGGACCCGCCGGGGCCGGCCGATCCCGGAGGGGCCGGCGGACCCGCCGTCCGCCGCTGGCACGTCCCGGCCGGCCTCCTCCGGCGTGCCCGCGGACTCGTCGCCCGACCGATCAGGCGGGCCGGTCAGGCCAGGCAGGCCCCACTGCCTGGCGAGCGGCTCGAAGGAGCCACCAAGCGCCAGCGTCGCCGAGGTCAGAACCACCGTCCGGCGGCCGAACAGCCGGCTGGCGAGCAGCCCGCCCACCCGCAACGGCGCGACCCGCAGGGTGGGAGGCCTGGTTGATTCCTCGGCTGCCGGCCGGTCCATCCACACCACGTCGGCCCGGTCGGCGATGCCCGCACCGAACGCCCCGAGCATCCGCTCCGCGGCGTCTGCGACCTCGCCGATGGCCGCCAGCGCTGCGCGGCGGGCCGCGAGCCGTTCAGGCTCGTCCTCGCTGTTCTTCGCGGTCGTGCGAAACTCCGCCGCGCAGCCGGCCGCTGCGTCCCTGAGCGATTCCAGCGTCGTCGCCAGCGCCTCGTCGAGTACGTCCATCCGGCCAGCCGGCAGCTCGGCGAGAACCCGCTCGGCGCCCAGGCCAGCGTCGCGCAGCCTGGCGACGGCCTTCTCCTCGATCATCTTGCCGCAGCGGCGGGCGGCCGTCTCCACCGCGGCGGCCGACAGCTCGTCGGAGGCCACCGAGGTGACCCGGTCTACCAGGTCGTGCGCCTCGTCGATGATCACCACGTCATGCTCGGGGAAGATGTCGTAGTCCTCCAGCGCGTCGATCGCCAGGAGCGCGTGGTTGGTCACCACGATGTCGGCGCGGCCCGCCTCGTCCCTCGCGAGCTCGGCGAAGCACTGGGATCCGAACGGGCAGCGCTGCACGCCGACGCACTCGCGGGCGCTGACAGATACCTGCCGCCAGGCCTGGTCGCCGACTCCCGGCACGAGCTCGTCGCGATCGCCGGTCTTGGTCGTAGCCGCCCAGTCGTGCAACCGCTGTACCTGTCGGCCGATCGCCGAGACCGCGCGAGGGTCGAACAGCGCGGCTTCAGCCCCGCCCGCCCCGGCCCCGTCATCGGCCGGGCCACCGCGCAACCGCTGCAGGCACAGGTAGTTCCGGCGGCCCTTGAGGATCGCGAAGACCGGCTCGCGGCCGAGCAAGGGCGCGATCGCGGCGGCCAGCCGCGGCAGGTCCCTGTCGATCAGTTGGCGCTGCAGCGCGATCGTCGCGGTCGACACCACCACGGTCGCGTCCTGACCGACGGCGTGCCGCGCCGCTGGCACCAGGTAGGCAAGCGATTTCCCGGTCCCGGTCCCGGCCTGGACGGCCAGGTGCTCGCCGGTCTCGATGGCGTCCCGCACCGCGCGTGCCATGGTGACCTGCCCGGGGCGCTCAGCCCCGCCGATCCCGGCAACCGCCCGCGCGAGCAGTCCGTCGACGTCGGCGGCTGGCTCGGGGGGCATGACTCAGAACGCTATCGCGGCTCAGCAGGTGATGTCGGCCCGCCGCATCCTGACCCAGGCCACGGCTCCGAAGATCACCGTATAGGCGGCGAACGACGCGAGGCCGTGCAGCACTGTCGCCCAGTCGATGGGCATCCGCAGGATCGCATCGAACGCGAACCAGAAGTGGGTCGGCAGGTACGGGTGAATCACCGCTACCTGCGATACCGCGTCGAGAATCTGACTCACGATCACGACCACCAGAATCGTGGCCATCACCGCGATCGCATGCTGGGTGAACGTCGACAGCGCAAGGCCGATTGCGCCGAGCGCCGCCAGCGCGGCGACCACGTAGCAGACGATCAGCGCCAGCCGCGCGAGCCCGTCGGCGAGCGGCACCGTGTCCCCTGACAGCAGCGTGACCGGCCCGATCGGGAAGAACAACGCGCCCATCACAAGCCCGATCACGGCGATCAGGACGTAGGCCGCCAGGCAGAACACCACTATCGACAGGTACTTGGTCACCAGCAGCCTGATCCGGCCCGCCGGGACCGTGAGCAGCGTCCTGAGCGTGCCGAGGCCCGACTCGCCGGCGACCGAGTCGCCGGACACCACGGCCACGGCCAGCGGGACCACGACCGGCAGCAGCACGTAGATCGCGAACAGCGAGAGGAACACGCCGTTGTCGGCGATCTGGCCGATGAAGATGCCCGGGCCCTCGCCGCCGCCCGAGCCAGGCGCGGGAGTATTGACCCAGAGCACGATGCCGAGGAATACCGGCGCCGCGGCCAGCAGTGCGAGCATGGCCAGGTTGCGCGGCCGCAGGAAAATGATTTTCAGTTCAGAACGGAACAGCCGGAGCCAGTGCCGCACAGGAGCGGCTGCCCTCGCCTGCGGGATCCCAGCGGCCTGCGACGCGCTAGCCGTTGACATCGAAGCCTTCGCCGGTCAACTCGACGAACAGGTCCTCCAGGCTGGGCCGTACCGTCTCCAGTCCGGCCACGGGCACGCCCGCGTGCACAAGCTCGGCGTTGATCTTCTCCGGCGCGTGCTCGCTCAGGCTCGCGCTCACCTGCTCCTGCGCGGTCGTGATCCCAGCCAGCCCCAGCTTGCCGAGCACCTCGGCCGCGGAGTCCGGATCGGTCGTCCTGATAAGGATCCGCCGCTCGCCACGGCCGCGAAGTTCGGCCAGCGGGCCCTGGAATACGAGCCTGCCCGTGCTCATGACGCCGACGTGCGAGCAAATCTGCTCGACCTCGGCTAGCAGGTGCGAGGAGACGAAGACGGTAGTGCCGCCCGCCGCGATCTGCTTAATCAGGGACCTGATCTCGCGGGTGCCTTGCGGGTCGAGCCCGTTGGTCGGCTCGTCGAGGATCATCAGGTCCCGCGGCCTGAGCAGGCCCGCGGCGATGCCGAGGCGCTGTTTCATGCCGAGCGAGTAGGCACGGTACCGCTTGTCGGCGGCGGCGAGCAGGCCCACTTGCTCGAGCGCATGGTCGATTCTCGACGCCACGTTCGTCAGGTCCGCGGTGGGATCGGCCGCGTCGCACCTCGCCAGGTTCGCCCGCCCGGACAGGAAAGGGTAGAAGGCCGGGCCCTCGACTAGCGCGCCGACTCGCGGCAGCACCGCGTCCAGGCCGTCTGCCGCGTCGGCGCCAAGCAGCCGGAACGAGCCCCCGGTCGGATGCATGAGGCCGAGCAGCATCCGGATGGTCGTGGTCTTGCCCGATCCATTGGGCCCCAAGAACCCGTATACGCTGCCTGGCGGGACCGCCAGATCGATGTGGTCGACCGCGAGCTGCCCGCCGCGGAACCGCATCGCCAGCCCTCTGGTCGTGATCGCCTGGCCGGCGGCCCCTGAGCCGGCATCGGCCAGCGTCGGCTCGGCCAGTGTCACTTGACCTTCGCGGCGTCGGCGTACAGGACGGCCGGTGTCACCGCTCCGACGAGCAACTGGCCCTTGCTGGTGAGCAGGACTGAGATCAGGCTGGTGCGCAGCAGCCGGCCAGATCCCCATGAGCCGTGCACCGGCCTGGCGGCCTTGAGCAGCAGGCCGAGCAGGCCAGGTCCGACTCCGGCGGGGCCGGAAATAGTCAGGCTCGAGCTGTACGCGCCGCTTGCGGCGGACTTCGACCGCAGCACCACGCGCCGTCCGGGCCCGGGCTTAGTTGCGGCGAAGGCCATCAGCGGTCCAGCCGGGATCGCGGCGACGGTCAGCCAGCCGGCGCCGAAGGTACGTGCCCCGGCTTGCGGGCCGCGGCCGGCGCCGACCGGCGGAACGCCGCTCCAGCCACCACCCGCGGGTCCCATCCCCGGCATGACGCCGGGACCTGCGGCCGGGAGCCGCTCGGTCTTCACGTGCGCGCCGGGCGGCGGCGTGAACCGGAAGTTAGATGCCGCCGGCCTGGCCAAAGCTCAGCGAGGTGAAGCCGAGGCCGAACGCGGCGGCGGACGAGCCGCGCGCGAAGACCTGGACGCTGAGCGGCAGGTGGGTCCGGGCGTCGACGGCGATCACGATCCTGCCGACGAGCGACTGGCTGCTGCGCGGCGCGACCGCAAGCTGGTAGGCGTCCCGGCCAGCAACGACGGTCGTCCCGGCCACCGTGACCCGCGTGGTCGGCCCGATCAGCGCGAGCAGGCGCCTGGCGGCCTGCATCGGAGTCATCGGCGGTGTCCCCCGCTCCAACGGCGACCGGACAGCCGGCTTAGCGGACTGCCCGCCGGAGTACCGCAGGTGGCGGGTGGCCGGCGCGGGCAGGAAGTGGGTAGCGGTCTGGCCGCGGCTGTCCCAGAGCCACACCTGGTCCTTGTTGACCCGCAGGTCGGTCTCGCCGAAGGAGACCGGCAGCGCGATCCTGACCTGGCGCGGCCCCGCGTACCAGATCTGGATGGTGTGCGTGCCTGATGCCAGAGACGCGGCGGATAGCGGCGAGGAGGAGGACAAACCGCCGATGTCGGGCAGTGCGGGGAAGCCGAGGTTCGCGCTCTCGGTGATGGTCGCCGTCATGGCACCGGGCAGCTTCGCCTGTCGCATCGCGGCGAGCAGCTGAGCCGGAGTCTGGCGCGGGAGCGCCGGGGCGGCGGCGCTGGCCAGCATCGTCCCGGCCAGTACCGCGCCGATCGCGATGACCGCTGCCGCCGGGACTGCCCAGCGCAGCCTGCCGAACGGACGTCGCTGACTCATGGCGGAACCTCCTGGGCAACCAGGACTGGGCAGGCTGCCCTGCTCGAAGCATACCCACCGCCGGCGAGCGGCACCGGCGCGGCAATGGCGCACGGGCCGCTGCGTTGCCCGCGTCAGGAGACCACGGGCGGCCACAGGTTGTGGTGCGCCGCGATCGGGTCACCTGGCCACTCGTGCATGGCCGCCAGATTGTCCTTCGCCGGATACCTGGCCGCCGCCGGTCCTTTCGCGAAGGCGCTGAGCACATTGGCCGTTACTCTCCTGGTGAAACGCCCGGCCGCGGGGGACAGTTCCCGCCCGTAGTCCGGCGCGAGCGACTGCACCCAGCGCATGGTCCCGGTGTTGAAGACACCGGCCCCGCCGGAGTGCGTGTAATAGGCCGAATCGGAATAGCTGTGCACTCGGCGGCAGGTAAGCGGCGAATGGGCCAGCACCTCGATCGGCCTCGGAACCGGGTAGACCGGGTTGACCCGGTCGTACTCGTCCCCCACCAGTCCGCGGATGCGGGTGCCGACCCTGGCCCCCGTGCCGTGGAAGACCCAGGAGTCCGGGCTCACCACCACGTAGGCGGCCGTCACGGGATTCGACTCGTACAGCGTTCCGGTCAGCGAGGACTCCGGCTCGGGATCCGGCGGCTCCCGCCAGTCGCTGGTCACCAGCGAATTGTGCTTGCCGAACATGGGGTCATGCCGGTAGCTGGTCTTGTAGCAGATGACCAGGCGGCGCGGACCGAGCTTGGTCGGCGCCAGCCTGATCCGCCTGAACATCGCGTTGGCACCGAAGAACGCCACGTTGACGCCCGGCGTTCCTGGCCCGGGTCACCTGCGCGCGCTCGAGCGGGGACCAGTACTCGTCGTGGCCGAGCGAGACCAGCGCGCCCGCGCCGTCGAGCAGGCGCGGATCACGGTCGAGATCCATGCTGGTCGTGTAGGCCAGCGGGAGCCCGAGCCGTTCGGCCAGGTTGATCAGCTTGCGCTCGAATACCAGGAACTGGTCGGCGCCCCTGCCGTCATACGGCCGGTCCATGCTGACCGCCAGCGACCGGTCGCCGTAGCCCGTGCGGGCCCGTGTACAGGTCGTAGCCACCCCAGGTGTTGTACGCCTGCCAGGTGGCCACGGAGTTCTTGATCACGATCTTGCCAGCGAAGCTGGATGAGCGCACCGTCAGCGGGACGTACCGCTGAGCGCCAGACGACGCGTCGAGCCGCAGCAGGTAGCTCCCCTCCGTCCAGTCGGCGGTCTGCATCGTGACCGACGGCTCCCAGTCGCAGCTGACCGTCCTGGTCGGGTGTGACACCGACTGCCGTCGCTGCACGTGGCCGCGCAGCCATCCGGAGCGCCAGACCTGCCTGGCGAGGTAGCCCCCGTACCAGCCCATCCGCAGCGCCGTCACCCGGAACTCGCGCGCGCTCGTCGACGCGTACAGCGTCACCGGCTCGCCCTGCAGTACGCTCGCCTGGCCGATGAATCCCTGGATCTCCGCGGGCGCCCCGATGTGCTTGATCCACCAGTGCGGCTCCCCGGGCAGAGCGTTCTCGGCCTTCACGCTGCGCGGCGTAACCCGCGTGCTGCTCGGCACCGGGTGCGCCCCGGCCGTTCCGGTGCAGCCTGCGATCGCCCCGCGCCATGGCGCTCGCCGCCGCCGTCCCGGCCGCCCCGCCCAGAAAGGCGCGCCTTGTCGGACTTTCGTGTTCCCCCATGCTTCAAGGATGCCCAACGGGTTGCCGCTGTTCAGCGATCCGGAGACTTGTCCGCGTCTGCGTGGGCTCGCCCTGTCAGGTCAGGTCAGCACCTTCTCCAGCGCGACGCGGAACCTGTCCTCCCACGCGGCCAGCGACCTAGTCGGCCCGGCGGCGGCGGGATTGATCCGCTCCAGGCAGGCCATCGCCGACCTCACCACGTCCACCGGGCGCTTGGAGCTCACCGATGCGTCGCCGAGTTCGAGCTCGTACAGCAGGTCGTCCCTGCCGTGCCCTTGCACGATGTCGAGCAGCAGCAGCGGCCGGCCGACGGTGCGCGCCTCCATGCAGGTGCCGCCGGCGATAGTGATCACCAGGTCGGCCGCCGCCATCAGCTCGGGCATCCGGTCGGTGAAACCGAAGACATGGACGTTCGACCGGCGCTCGGCTACGGCGCGGAGCTTGCGCTCGAGCCGAGCGTTATAGCCGGCCACGGCCAGCACGTTCATGCCCGCGCCTGCCAGCGCCGACGGCGATGTCGGCCAGCGGCCCCTGGCCCCTGCTTCCGGCGACGAGCAGAACGCACCTGCCCTGCGCACGGACGCCGAGGCCGATCCGCGCCGTGCCGCTGAGCGGGCGGCCGATAGAACTCAGAGCGCACTGCGGGCGGAATGACGACCACGTTTGCGTCGGGCTGGAACCTGCGCACCGCAGGCTCTGCCGCGGCGGACCTGACCAGGTACAGGTCCACATTCGGCTGGATCCACAGCCGGTGCGGCGACGCTTCGGTGCAGTACACGACATGGCGCATCGCCGGATAGAGCGGAGTGACGGTGCTGACCGCGGAGGCGGCCGCGGGGCTGAGCGACAGGACCAGCTCGGCCGGGCTCCGGTCAAGCCGCTCGCGGACCCGCGGCACCAGCTTGACGCGCGTCACCGCCTCAGCCTGCACGGCGAGCCGGCTTCCGGTCCGCAGCGCCGCGTAATGGACGGCGTCGTGCAGCCCGGGGATGTTCAGCGCGCGGCGGACCCCGGCCTCGGCCGCCGATCGCCAGCCATTCCCGTGCCGCGCCCGTGCGCGTGCCCGCCGAGCCAGGTCGCATCCAGGGTGCTCGTGGTCCAGCCGAAGGCCTCGAGCGATGTCGCGCACGCGATGGCCGCGGCCTGGCGGCCAGTACTGCTCGAGCCCGGCACAAGCAGTACCCGGCGTCGCGGCCAGCCCACGACAACCCTCCCTTGAGGCCGCCGGTCATGCAGGCCCGGCGATCACCTGATGCGCATTCTGGTGCACGCTGCGCTATTGCGCCATAGCGAATCATGACGCAATTCCACCAAGCGAGATTGGTGCTAGATCGACAGTCGATCGAGTTTCGGCCATAAATGGGATAAAGATTCATATTGCTCGGATTGCGTGCGGCGCCCAGACACTGCGCCCCGGCTAGGGGCCGGAACACTCCGTCGCGGGTACTAGTAGGGGAAGATTCACCAACAAGAGAGGATCCTCAGCGAGCCTTCAGCTAGCTTCCAGGCTGCTAGGGCTTACTTGTCTGCAGCGGGGTCCGAGCGGAAACGGGCCCGGCACGCAGCGTCGCCCGTGACTGCCCGGCTTGCCGCGGCCGGGCAGTCTCGGGCGCGTTGCCAGATGGACCAGACACGGGCGAGCCAAAAGCCAGACGCCAGCCGGCCACAGCCCGTCCCGGACAAGCCGGGCGGATCGGAACAGGAACGGCCGACCAGTACGCTGGCACCGGGGCGAAGGTGGTGAGATGCAGGACGATCAGGGCAGCAGCGAGGGCCAGGTACCTGAGGAATCGGGCTTCACGCCAGGCGGCGCGGAGCCCGATCATCGGCCGCGCGGACCACGCTGGTCAGGCTGGCGCCAGCCAGGCCGATGGCGAGGATGCCAGGCCAGAGCTGCCCGGGCCGGTTCGTCCGCAGCCTTTCTACGGCGGCACAAGCTACGGCACGCCGGGCGGCGACCCTGATTACCACCAGCCGGAGCCCGGGTACAGCCGCTCCCGGCACCGGCCGCGCGGGTCGGATTCGAGCCAGGGCCAGGCCAAGGTTACGGCCAGCCCGGCCAGAGCTATACGACTCCGCTCGGCTATCCGGGTGGCTACGGGCAGACGGGCGGCTACTACCCGCAGCCGGGAACCCGGGCGAGGCGACGGCGGGCGCTGCTGACCTATCTGACGGTCGCGGTGGTCGCGGCGGCGGCCGGTGCGGGCGTGACCGCCTATGCCATCAGCAACCCCAGCACGCCATCGTCGGCCAGCGGGTCACCAGCGGGCGGGTCAGGCGATCCCGGTGTCTCGGGCGGCGGTTTCCCCGGCAGCGGGACCTCAGGTACCGGGGTGGGCGCGTCAACCAAGCGGGCCGTCGTCACTGCCGTTCGCCCAGGGCTGGTCGATATCTCGAGCAACCTCCGCTACCAGGGCAGCCAGGCCGCCGCGACCGGCATGGTCATCAGCAGCGACGGGCTCGTGCTGACCAACAACCACGTGATCACCGGCACCACTCAGCTGTACGCGAAGGTGCTGGCGACCGGCAAGAAGTACCCGGCGAAGTGGCTCGGTTACGACTCGGCCGACGACGTCGCCGTGATCAAGCTGGTCGGGGCGCACAACCTGCGGACCGTGCCGCTCGGCGACTCCTCGAGCGTCAATCTCGGCGACCAGGTCGTCGCGATCGGCAACGCCTACGGCGCCGGCCGGCTTCCCGCGACCGTCGGCGCCGATCACCGGCATGAACAGGACGATCACGGCCAGCGACAGCGGCGCGGCGACCAAGGAGACGCTGCACGGCATGCTGCAGACCAACGCCGGCATCGTGCAGGGCGACTCGGGCGGTCCGCTGGCCAACACGTCAGGCAGGGTGATCGGCATGAACACCGCGGCCGCGACCGGGAGCTTCGGCGACTCGAGCGCAGAATGTCGGTTTCGCGATCCCGATCAACAAGGCGATGCGGATCGCCAGGCAGATCATCAGCGGGAAGTCCAGCCCGTCCGATCCAGATCGGCTCGACCGGCTTCCTGGGCGTGCTCGTGCCCGCCGGGCAGGCGAGCGAGGCCACCAGCCCGCAGCAGCAGCGGGAGCGCCAGCTCCAGCAGGACCGGGGTCAGTCCGGCTTCCCGGTGCAGCCGTCAGCGCCGGTCTGCCTGCAGAACCAGGAGGGCGCCGGGGTTCCTGCCCACGTCGCGCCGGTCTCCGTCGGGGCGCTGATCATCGGCGAGCTCTGCGGGACCCCGGCGGACAAGGCCGGGATCATCGCCGGGCGACGTCATCACCTCGGTCGGCGGGCACCAGATCACCTCGCCCAAGCAACTGACCGGCGTCATGCTGGGGTTCAAGCCAGGCGACGTCCGTCAAGGTGACCTGGGTGGACGTCAGCGGCCAGTACGCACACGGGCAACCTCAACCTCGTCCAGGCGCCGCCCCGCTGACCGGCTGAGCCGGCAGGCGCCGGCTGCGTCCGGCTAGCTCGGGCCGCCCTCGAGCCAGGCCCGCATCCTCGCCTCGCACTCCTGGCGACCGCGGCGAGCGCCACGTGCTCGCCGCGCGAGTGGGCCAGCGCCGGGTCGCCGGGGCCGAAATTGACGGCCGGGAACGCCGAGCGAGTCGAATCTCGCCACGTCGGTCCAGCCCAGCTTGGCTCGCGGCGTGCCGCCCATCGGCGGCGACAGAACGCGGCCGCGGCGGGACTGTCCGAGGCCTGGCCTGGCGCCGCCCGCGGCGTCGGTGATCGTGACCTCCCAGCCGGCGAAGACCTCGCGTACATGCTCGGCGGCCTGCTCGGCCGACCGGTCGGGCGCGAACCGGTAGTTCACGGTCACGACGCACTCGTCAGGGATGACGTTGCCGGCGACTCCGCCCTCGATGCCGACGGCATTGAGTCCCTCGCGGAAGGCAGCCCGTCGACCTCCGGCTCGCCGCGCCTGGTATCCGCGCAGCACGTCGAGGATCGCGCCGGCCTCGTGGATCGCGTTGCGGCCCATCCACGCCCTGGCGCTGTGCGCGCGCTCGCCGTCAGCCCGCATCTCGCGCCCGCAGCGTGCCCTGGCAGCCGCCCTCGACCACGCCGCCGGTCGGCTCGAGCAGGATCGCGAAGTCCGCGGCCAGGCTCGCCGGGTCGTTCCTGCTCAGCCGGAGCAGCCCGTTCCGCTCGGACTCCACCTCCTCGCAGTCGTAGAAGACATAGGTCACGTCCACGACCGGCGCGGTCACCTCGGCCGCCAGCTTGAGCTGAACGGCTACGCCGGACTTCATGTCCGAGGTGCCGCAGCCGTAGCAGCAGGCCGCCGTCGACCCTCGACGGCAGGTTGCCCGGCGACGGAACCGTGTCGATGTGGCCGGCCAGCGACCACGCGCTGCGCCCGGCCGAACTCGGTCCTGGCGACAAGGGCGTTGCCGTCGCGGGTGACGGTCAGGTGCCGCGCAGCGCGCCGAGCGCCGCCTCGATCGCGTCGGCCAGCGGCTTCTCCGCGCCGCTCACCGACTCGATGTCGACTAGTTGCGCGGTGAGGTCAGCCGCGCTGCGCGAGAGGTCAAGCGCCACGGGCGCAGCATAGCCGGGACCGCCGTCACGGCGCAGCGGACGGTGGCCGCGGCTGCCTCGCTGGCCTGCGGCTGCGCGGCGCGACCGGGCAGCCCGCCGATGGCTTCGGCGGCCGCTTCCGACCGCGAGCAGTCGCGGGCGCTTGGCGACCATGCCGTCTCCGCTGGAGATGCCGTGCAGCCGCCTGCTCAGGTACGGGGCAGCGTGCTCGGAGATCCACTCGACGTCGTTCCACCGCGCGGCCGCCCACGTCGCGGCCGCGCCTGCCAGCCCCGGTCTGGCCGGCCTGGCCTGGCAGTGGCGCTCGCCAGTCCTGCGCGGCACCGATCCCGGCGACCTCGCACGCCAGCAGCGCAACGCGGCGGTGTCCGTCCGGGGTCAGGTGCAGCCGGTCCGGCGTCCACAGCCGGCGGTCGGTGAGGATCCGCATCGTCCACAGGTCGGCGATCAGGCAGCCGTAGCGCGGCCGCGATGTCGCGAACATGCATGGTCAGGACGGCCGACTTGCCCCTGATCAGGCGGAGCACGGGAAACGCCTTCGGGTCAAAGCCGGTGAACATGAGACGGTGGCCCCCGGCGCCCGTCAGCGCGGGCGACGGCGGACTCGAAGGTCGCGGCGAGATCGTCGGGATCGGTGCTCGGCCTGAGCAGGTCGTTGCCGCCGGCGGCCATGCTGACCAGGTCCGGGCCCATCGCGATCGCCGCGGGCACCTGCTCGTCGAGCACCTCGCTGAGCAGCTTGCCGCGGATCGCGAGGTTCGCGTAGCGCAATCCGGGCTGTCGCGCCGCCAGGTGCCCGGCGAACCGGTCCGCCCAGCCGCGGCAGCCCATCCCGTCCGGGCTGGGATCGCCCACGCCCTCGGTGAAGCTGTCGCCAAGCGCGGCGAATGACGCGAACGCGCCCATCATTGATCTCCAGGTTCCCCTCGGCTCCACCGGACCGATGCTGTTATTCCCACCGCAGCCGCCCGCCTCACGGCGGCACCCAGGACCAAAGGGCCTCATTCGGCAAAGGAATCCGCCGCAGCCAGATCAGCTCCGCATGGACTTCGTTAGGGATCGCGTGCGGCCCGCATGGACGTCGTTAGGGGGCGATGTCGCGCCCGAAGTCGGGCTGTTGACTGAGCCGGTGTCCACGCGCCTGAAGGAGGCGTCATGCAAGACCTGGCCTACATCGGGCTGACCATCGTGCGTGTTCGCCGTGCTCTTCCTGCTCGTGAAGGGGGTCGAGCGCTTTGAGCGCTAGCAACTGGCTCGGGCTGATCGTCGGTATCGGCCTGACCATCTACCTGTTCATTGCCCTCATCCAGCCGGAGAGGTTCTGATGTCCGTCGCAACGGCTGGCTGGCTCCAGCTCGGCCTGCTCATCGTCGCGCTCGGCGCGTGCTACGTGCCGGTCGGCAACTACATGGCCCACATCTTCACCACGGACAAGCACTGGCGAGTCGAGCGCGGCATCTACAAGCTGATCGGCGTCGACCCCGCCGCCGACCAGAAGTGGTCCGTCTACCTGCGCAGCATGCTCGCGTTCTCGGTGGTCAGCGTGCTGTTCCTGTACGGCCTGGAGCGGCTGCAGCATTACCTGTTGCTTCTCGCTCGGGCTGCCGGGCGTGCCGCCGCCCCTCGCCTGGAACACCGCCGCCTCGTTCGTGACCAACACCAACTGGCAGAACTACTCCGGCGAGACCACGATGGGCTACGTCGTGCAGATGTGCGGCCTGGCGGTGCAGAACTTCCTGTCCGCCGCGGTCGGCATCGTGGTCGCGATCGCGCTGGTCCGCGGCTTCATCCGGTCCAGGACCGACAGGCTCGGCAACTTCTGGGTGGACGTCACCAGGATCACGCTCCGGTACCTGCTGCCCCTGTCCGTCGTGGGCGGCATCATCCTGGTCGCCTCCGGCGTGATCGACAACTTCCACGCCAACCAGGTCGTGACGACGCTGGCGCACGGGCACCAGACCATCACCGGCGGCCCGGTGGCCTCGCAGGAGGTCATCAAGGACGCGGGGAACAACGGCGGCGGCTTCTACAACGCCAACTCCGCGCACCCGTTCGAGAGCTCGAACCCGTTCACGAACTGGTTCGAGATCTTCCTGCTGCTGCTGACCGCGTTCGCCCTGCCCCGCACATTCGGCAAGATGGTCAAGGACAACCGCCAGGGCTACGCGCTCCTCGCGGTCATGGCGATCATCTGGCTGGCCGCGGTCGGCGGCATCAGCTTCTTCGAGGCACAGGGCGCGGGCCTCGCACCGCAGCTCGCGCACGGCGCGATGGAAAGCAAGAACGTCATCTTCGGCACGCCGGGATCCTCGCTCTTCGCCGCCTCGACGACGGTGACCTCGACCGGGTCGGTGAACTCGTTCCATGACTCGTTCACCCCGTTCGGCGGCGGGATCGCGGTATTCGACATCGCCCTCGGGGAGATCGCGCCTGGCGGCGTGGGAGCCGGACTGTACGGCATCCTCGTGCTGGCCATGGTGACGGTCTTCGTCGCCGGGCTGATGGTCGGCCGGACACCCGAGTACATCGGCAAGAAGATCAGGCCGGTCGAGATGAAGTACGCGGCGCTGTACTTCCTGACGCTGCCGGTCCTCATCCTGACAGCCACGGGACTGTCGATCGCGATGAAGACACCCGCAGGCGTCGATTCTCAATCCCGGCCCGCACGGCCTGACGGAGATCATGTACGCCTTCACCTCGATGGCGAACAACAACGGATCGGCGTTCGCCGGCCTGACCACCAACACCGACTGGTACAACACCGTCGGCGGCATCGTGATGCTGCTCGGCCGGTTCGCGCCCGAGATCTTCGCGCTCGGCCTGGCCGGGTCACTGGCCAGACAGCAACCGGTGCCGGCCAGCGCCGGCACGCTGGAGACGCACAAGCCGCTGTTCGTGGGCATGCTCGTCGGCGTCATCCTCATCCTCGTCGGCCTGACCTATTTCCCCGCGCTCGCGCTCGGCCCGTTCGCAGAAGGACTGCACTGACATGGCTGTGACAACCACGCCCGAAGTTCCGGGCACGGCGCGCAAGAGCGCCGCTGTCCAGCACGAGCCGGATCGGCGGCGGGCTGCTCGACCCCAAGATGCTCTGGAAGTCGCTGCCCGACGCCGTTCAAGAAGCTGGACCCGCGCGTCCAGCTCAAGAACCCGGTCATGTTCGTGGTGGAGGTCGGCGCCGCCCTCACCACCTACACGGCGATCACGAACTCCGTCGATCTTCAACTGGACGATCGTGGTCTGGCTCTGGCTGACCGTGGTGTTCGCCAACCTGGCGGAGGCCGTGGCCGAGGGCCGCGGCAAGGCGCAGGCCGAAACCCTGCGCCGGACCAAGCGGGAGACCATGGCCCGCCGCCTGATCGGCTGGCGGGAGGGCCAGACGCAGATCCGGGTGGAAGAGGTCCCAGGCACCGGGCTCACCCTCGGCGACCACGTAGTCGTCGAGGCCGGCGAGATCATCCCCGGCGACGGCGACGTCGTCGAGGGCGTCGCGTCGGTCGACGAGTCGGCGATCACCGGCGAGTCGGCTCCGGTGATCCGCGAGTCCGGCGGCGACCGGTCCGCGGTCACCGGCGGCACCAAGGTGCTGTCCGACCGGATCGTCGTGAAGATCACCTCCAAGCCGGGCGAGACCTTCATCGACCGGATGATCGCCCTGGTCGAAGGCGCCAAGCGGCAGAAGACGCCGAACGAGATCGCGCTGAACATCCTGCTCGCGTCGCTGACGGTCATCTTCATGCTCGCGGTGATCACGCTGCAGCCGATGGCGTTCTACTCCAAGGCGCCGCAGACCTGGTCATCCTGGTCGCGCTGCTGGTCGCGCTGATCCCGACCACGATCGGCGCGCTGCTGTCCGCGATCGGCATCGCCGGGATGGACCGGCTGGTGCAGCGCAACGTGCTGGCGATGTCGGGGCGTGCGGTCGAGGCCGCGGGCGACGTGAACACGCTGCTGCTGGACAAGACCGGCACGATCACCATCGGCAACCGGCAGGCCAGCGAGTTCCTGCCGGTCGGCGGAGTGAGCGAGCGCCGAGCTCGCCGACGCCGCGCAGCTGTCCTCGATGGCCGACTACACGCCGGAGGGCCGCTCGATCGTGGTGCTCGCCAAGGAGCGGTACGGCCTGCGCGAGCGGCACGAGGGCGAACTGCGCGGCGCGGAGTTCGTCGAGTTCACCGCCCAGACCCGGATGAGCGGCATCGACCTGGCCGACGGCCGGCAGGTGCGCAAGGGCGCATCGAGCGCGGTGCGCGACTGGATCAGGGCCTCCGGCGGCACCCCGCCCGACGAGCTCGGGCAGCTGGTCGACGGCATCTCGTCGGCCGGCGGCACGCCGCTGGTCGTGGCCGAGCGGCTAGTGGTCGGGACAGGCGGACCGCAATCAGCCCGCGCCCTCGGCGTGATCCATCTCAAGGACATCGTCAAGGAGGGCATCGCCGAGCGGTTCGCCGAGATGCGCAAGATGGGCATCAGGACCGTCATGATCACCGGTGACAACCCGCTGACCGCCAAGGCGATCGCCGACGAGTCCGGCGTGGATGACTTCCTCGCCGAGGCCACGCCGGAGGACAAGATGGCGCTGATCCGCAAGGAGCAGGAGGGCGGCAAGCTGGTCGCGATGACCGGCGACGGCACCAACGACGCGCCCGCGCTCGCCCAGGCCGACGTCGGGGTGGCCATGAACACCGGAACCTCCGCCGCCAAGGAGGCGGGGAACATGGTGGACCTGGACTCCAACCCGACCAAGCTCATCGAGATCGTGGAGATCGGCAAGCAGTTGCTGATCACCCGCGGTGCGCTGACCACCTTCTCCATCACCAACGACGTCGCGAAGTACTTCGCGATCATCCCGGCCATGTTCGCAGGGCGTGATCCCGGGCCTGGCCAAGCTCAACATCCTGCACCTGCACAGCCCGCAGTCGGCGATCACCTCGGCGATCATCTTCAACGCGCTGATCATCGTCGCGCTGATCCCGCTGGCGCTGCGCGGCGTGCGCTACCGGCCGTCCTCGGCGGCGTCCATGCTCCGCAGGAACCTGTGGATCTACGGCGTCGGCGGCCTGATCATCCCGTTCATCGGGATCAAGCTCATCGACCTCATCATTCAGTTCATCCCAGGATTCGGCGGTTGATCACTGTGCCAACCAAATCGGTGTCGCGTCTTCCTTCCAGCGTGCGCCAGCTCCTCGCGGCGCTGCGTGGCCTGCTGATCTTCACGGTGATCTGCGGCATCGCGTATCCGCTGGTCATGTACGGGATCTCCCAGGTGGCGTTCAACAAGCAGGCCAACGGCTCGCTTGTCCACTTCCACGGCCGAGTGGTGGGCTCCAGCCTGCTGTGCCAGGAGTTCACCGACGCCAAGGGCAACCCGCTGCCGCAGTACTTCCAGCCGCGGCCATCGGCGTCGGCCACCTCGGCGACCAACCAGACCGGCGGCTGCGACCCGCTGGCCAGCGAGGGATCCAACCTCGGCCCGAACAACCCCGTGCTGGTGACCGACATCAAGCAGCGGATCAAGGCAGATCGAGAAGTTCGACCACGTCCCCGCGTCGGCCATCCCGCCGGACGCGGTGACGGTGTCGGCCTCGGGCCTTGAGGCCTACATCTCGCCGCAGAACGCGGCGATCCAGGTGAACAGGGTCGCCGCGGCCAGGCACATCAGCCCGGCGACCGTCCGGGCGCTGGTCAAGAAGTACACCTTCGGCCGCCAGCTCGGCTTCCTCGGCGAGCCAGGGGTCAACGTGCTGCTGCTCAACATCGCGCTCGACAAGCAGCACCCCGTACCGTGATGTAGCGAGATGACAGAACACAGCCAGCGACGCAGGCCAAGGGCCTTGCCGCCCCGGCGCGCCGCGGCCAGCTCAGGATCTACCTGGGCGCGGCCGCCGGGGTCGGCAAGACCTTCGCCATGCTCGGCGAGGGCCACCGCCGCCTGTCCCGGGGCGCCGACGTCGTGGTGGCCTTCGTCGAGACGCACGGCAGGCGGCGGACCGCCGAGCAGATGACTCGGCCTCGAGGTGCTGCCGCGCGCCAGGATCGGCTACCGGGACACCTGTTTCGAGGAGATGGACCTCGACGCGGTCCTGGCCAGGCACCCGCAGATCGCGCTCGTCGACGAACTCGCGCACACCAACGTCCCCGGCTCGCGCAACGACAAGCGCTGGCAGGACGTCGAGGAACTGCTCGCCGCCGGGATCGACGTCATCACCACGGTCAACATCCAGCACCTGGAGTCGCTGAACGACGTGGTGCTGAAGATCACCGGCGTGCCGCAGCGGGAAACGGTTCCCGACGCCATCGTCCGCGCGGCCGACCAGGTCGAGCTGGTCGACATGACGCCCGAGGCGCTCCGCCGCCGGATGGCGCACGGCAACATCTACCCGGCCGAGAAGGTCGACGCTGCGCTCAACCACTACTTCCGCGCAGGCAACCTGGCCGCGCTGCGCGAGCTCGCGCTGCTCTGGCTTGCCGACAAGGTCGACGAGGGCCTGCAGCGCTACCGCGAAGAGCACGACATCCACGACACCTGGGAGGCCAGGGAGCGGGTCGTGGTCGCGCTGACCGGCGGGCCGGAGGGCGAGACGCTGATCAGGCGCGCCGCCAGGATCGCCGCCCGATCATCCGGCGGCGACCTGCTCGCCGTCTACGTGACCAGGTCGGATGGCCTGACCGGCGCCGACCCGGCTGCGCTGGCTGCCCAGCGGCGACTGACCGAATCGCTCGGCGGCAGCTACCACCAGGTCGTCGGCGACGACGTGCCCGATGCGCTGCTGACCTTCGCCAGGGCGCGAGAACGCGACCCAGCTCGTGCTCGGCGCCAGCCGCCGCGGCTGGCTGTCGGCGCTGCTCACCGGGCCCGGGCGTAAGCCTGCGGACGATCCGCGAGTCCGGTGACATCGACGTGCACATCGTCACCCACGCCCAGATGGGCCGCGGCCGCAGGCTGCCTGCCCAGCGCGGCGGCCTGCTCGCTGCCTCGCAGGGTGACGGGCTACGCGCTCGCGCTCGCGTTGGCCCCGCTGCTCGCGCTGGTGCTCGCTAACCTGCGTCAGCACCTGAACCTGACCAGCGACATGCTCGTCTTCCTCATCGGCGTCATCGCCGTGGCGCTCGTCGGCGGCCTGGTGCCCGCCGTGCTTGCGGCCGTCGCGGGGTCGCTGCTCCTCAACTACTACTTCACGCCTCCCCTGCTATACCTTTAACATCAACGAGGCCAACAACGCGCTAGCGCTGATCGTCTTCGTCATCGTCGGCTATGGTTGTGAGCATGATCGTGAACGATGCCGCCAGGCGGTCGAAGCAGGCGGCCAGGGCCAGCGCGGAGTCGGACCTGCTGGTCACCACGGCCGGCAGCATCCTGCGCGGCGAGCAGCCACTGCAGGCAGTGGTCGACCGGGTGCGCGAGGCTTTCGGAATGGACAGCGTGACGCTGCTGGAGCGCACCGCGGCACCGGTCGGAGCTGACGCCCGCGCGATGGCGGGCGGTCGCCACCTCGGGCGCCGGTCAGGTCGACCGGCCGGAGGACGGCGATGTCGCCATGCCGGTGACGGCTGACCTGTGCCTGTCCGCCAGCGGCCGTCCGTTGCCCGCCGGCGGACCGGCGGGTGCTGGGTGCGTTCGCCGCTTACGCGGCCGCTGCCCTGGAGCAGCAGCGGCTGACCGCCGAGGCCGAGGCGGCCAGGCCGATCGCCGAAGCCGACCGGATGCGGGCGGCCTTGCTCGCCGCGGTCAGCCACGATCTGCGCACCCCGCTTGCGTCGGCCAAGGCCGCGGTGACCAGCCTGCGGTCGCATGATGTGCAGTGGACCGCCGAGGACAACGACGAACTGCTTGCCACCGCCGACGAATCGCTGGACAAGCTCACCAGGCTGGTGGAGAACCTGCTCGACATGAGCAGGCTCCAGGCGGGCGCGATGTCGGTCTTCCCGCGGCCCGCCGACCTCGCCGAAGTGGTCGCCCGCTCCCTCGACGACCTCGGGCCAGGCGGCAAGGCGGTGCTGGTCGAGATCCCGGCGGACCTGCCCGAGGTCGAGGTCGACCCTGGCATCCTGGAGCGCGTGATCTACAACCTGGCCGCCAACGCGCTCCGGTACTCCCCGGCCGGCTCGCCACCGCTGCTCGACCGCCAGTTCGCTGGGCGACAGGGTGGAGGTACGAATCATCGACCGGGGTCCCGGCATCCCCGCCGCACAGGCGAGCCGGATGTTCGTGCCGTTCCAGCGGTTCGGGGACACCGACAACACCACGGGGATCGGGCTGGGGCTCGCGCTCTCGCGCGGGCTGACCGAGGCCATGCACGGGTCACTGGAACCGGAAGAGACGCCGGGCGGCGGTCTGACGATGGCGCTGTCGCTGCCCGTCGTCCCCGGCAGCGCGCATTCTCTTCCCGGCGAGCACACCGAGCCGGAGGGCGCCGGTCAGGTTTCGTCATGACCAGGGTGCTCGTCGTCGACGACGAACCGCAGATCGTCCGCGCGCTCCGGATCAACCTGCGGGCCAGGCACTACGAGGTCTACACCGCCCAGACCGGGGCGCAGGCACTGGCCGAAGCCGCGCACCACCCGCCCGACCTGGTCATCCTCGATCTCGGGCTGCCCGACCTTGACGGCCTCGAGGTGATCGGCGGCTTGCGCGGCTGGACCGACGCTCCGATCATCGTGCTGTCCGGGCGGGCCGACAGCACCGACAAGGTCGAGGCCCTCGACGCTGGCGCCGACGACTACGTCACCAAGCCGTTCGGCATGGATGAACTGCTCGCCAGGATGCGCGCCGTCGCTCGCCGCAGGCCGGCCGAGCCGACCGAACCGCGGGTCAGTCTCGGCGACCTGACGATCGACTTGGCCGCCAAGCACGTGACCAAGGACGGGCAGGACGTCAGGCTGACCCCGACCGAATGGCACCTGCTCGAAGTGCTGCTGCGCCATCCGGGCAGGCTGCTCAGCCAGCGGCAGTTGCTGCGGGAGGTATGGGGGCCCGGCTATGCGGACGCGACGGGAAACCTTCGGCTGTACATGGCGCAACTGCGGCGGAAGCTCGAACCCGACCCGGCCAGGCCCCGCTGGCTGCTCACCGAGCCTGGCATGGGCTACCGCTTTCAGCCCGACGCCGACTCACCGGGCCGGCCACTGATCGAACCCGCGCGCGAGTCCCTAGCCGACGCGACGATGAGCACGATGATCACCACGACGACCGCGACCGCCGCGGCGAGAGCGTCATGGTCCGCCGTGACCGCTCGGGCCGGCGCCTGCCCGGCCCAGGGCTGCTCGGGCCAGCTGCCGCCCGATCGCCTGCTGGCCGTCTTCTGCGTCACGGCCCGCCACGAAGGCCCTGAACTCAGCCGTGCTCGCCGAGATATCCGGGGCGGCGCGAAATTCCCCTGTCGTGCGGGGCAGGTCACTGCGGGCAAACCGGTCGTCGTGCTCGGACATGCCCCGACTTTAGCCGATCCACCCGAGGCTAACCGGCCTGATCAGCACAGATTCCTCGGCTGACTCAGTTGCTGAGCTCGGGGAGCGCCTCCGGCCTGTCCACCAGCTTGGAGAGCACGATCGAGCTCCTGGTCCTGACCACGAACGGCTCCGCGCCGATCCGCTCCACCACCTGCTCGAAGTGCCGCATGTCCGAGGCCCTGATGTGGAGCAGCGCGTCCGCGTCGCCGGTAACCGTGCAGGCGCTGACGACCTCGGGGTGCTTGCGCGTGGCGACGGCGATGTCGGCTGGCGAGGTCCGCCCCCGGCAGAACAGCTCGACATAGGCCTCGGTGGTCCAGCCGAGCTCACCGGGGTTCAGCCTGGCCGAGAAACCGGTGATGGCGCCGGCGGAACGCAGCCGGTCGACCCGCCGCTTCACCGCCGGGGCCGACAACCCGACCGCGTCGCCAATCTCGGCGTAGCTGGCCCTGGCGTCCTGCACCAGCGCGCGCAGGATCCGCCGGTCCAGCTCATCGTGCGACATCAGCCTCATCCGCCTCATCGTGATCCTCGCCTGCGTGTCACGAGCGCGGACCGCAGGGCCGCCAGCTCGGCGCTCGGCACCCCGTGCGCGGTCAGGTAATCAGCGATGCTGCCGCAGCGCTGCCTGGCCCTGGTTGAGCACCCGCGCCATCAGCTCGGGCGGGCTGGCCAGCAGCGCGACGGTCAGCCGGTCGCCGAGCCCGGTGCTCGCCTGCACCCGGCCGATCGTCGGGGTGTGCTGCGGGTCCAGGTACGTGCCGCTCAGCGCGTAATCCGCGGCGACGAACTGGTCGGGTACCCCGACCGCGGCGAGCGCGAACGCCACCACGATGCCGGTCCTGTCCTTGCCCGCCGAGCAGTGCACCAGGCCGGGCAGGCCCCCCGGCCTGGCCAGCGACCGGATCGCCGCCGCTATCTGCGGCACCGCGCTGGTCGATGACGTAGTCGTAGATCTCGCCGAGCTCGGCAGGCACCGTGTCGAGGTCCTCCCCGATCAGCGAGATGTGCATGGTGAGCGCGCCCTGGCCGGCGAGGTCGTCGAGCGGGCTCGGCGCGAGGTCGCATTCCGCGCTGGTGCGCAAGTCGAGCACGGTCCGCAGGCGCAACGCGGCTAGCTGGTCGGTCGCGCCAGGACCGAGCCGGTGCAGGCCATCGGAGCGCAGCAGCCTGCGCCAGCGGGTCACGCCGCCGTCGGCGGCCGGGTACCCGCCGACGTCGCGGAAGTTCAGCGTGCCGGGAACGGCGAGGTGTCGGCCGGGGGCGACGGCGGCCGCGCGGATCAGCGCGGGCATGTCGCCCGCATCGGCGCGGCGCAGATCCTCGGCAGCAGATCCCGCCATTCCATCCTCCCGCGACCACGCCGGCGACGAACCGCCAGACTCCGGCGGCCAGGCCGCGGGGCGCTCGGCCCGGCCGCTGGGCGCGCCGCGTCTGCATGAGCAGGCTATCGGCCCGCCGACTCGCTCTGCCCGGTGCGGGCGGCGCTTGCGGTGACGCTAAGGTCGGACTCCGGAGGCCTGCGATGACGCGAATCGGAAACCTGTACGGCCCTGACGCGACGTTCCTCGGCGTGCCAGCTGCCGACCTGTCCGATCCGCCGTCCTGGGCGGGCACGGACATCATGATCATCGGAGCGCCGTTCGACGGCGGCACCTCGCATCGGCCGGGGGCCAGGTTCGGCCCGCAGGCGATCAGGTTCACGGACTACCTGCCGCACGACGGCTCGCGGCCGCACCTGGCGCTCGGCGTCGACCCGCTGGCAGACCTCAAGGTCGCCGATGGCGGCGACATCGAGATGCCATCTGGGGATACCGAACTGTCACTGCGCCGTCTGGAGGAGGCAGTGCAGGCGGCGGCCGAGGCGGGGGCCGATCCCCGTGATACTCGGCGGCGACCACACGATCGCTTTCCCCGACGCCACCGGCGTCGCGCGGCACGTCGGCTGGGGCCGGCTGTCGATGATCCACTTCGACGCGCACGCGGATACCGGCAACACGCAGTTCGGCTCGCTGTACGGGCACGGCACCCCGATGCGCAGGCTGATCGAGTCGGGCGCGGTCCGCGGCGACAGGTTCCTGCAGATCGGCTTGCGCGGCTATTGGCCAGAGCCCGAGACGCTGGACTGGATGGCCGACCAGGCCATGCGCAGCTACGAGATGACCGAGATCGTCGCGCGCGGGCTTGACGAGTGCCTGACCGAGGCGTTCGCGATCTCGCTCGACGAGTGCGACGGCGTCTTCCTCTCCGTCGACGTCGACGTCGTCGATCCCGGGCTCGCCCCGGGGACAGGGACGCCGGAGCCCGGCGGGCTATCCAGCAGGCAACTGCTCGACGCCGTCCGCAGGATCGCGATGGAGCTTCCGGTGGCCGGGATGGACGTGGTCGAGGTCGCGCCGCCGTATGACCACGCCGAGGTCACCGCCTACCTGGCCAACCGGGTCGTGCTCGAGGCGCTGTCCGGCATCGCCTGGCGCCGCAGGGCCGCGGCCGGCCAGCAACCGCGCGAACCGCACTGGCCACTGCTTCGCGGCCGGGGCGGCCACGAGACCGTCCACGGGCACCCCGGCGGCCAGGCTCCCCCCGCCGGCTGAGGTACTCACGCCCTCGCCCACCCGCGCCGTGGCCCCACCAGGGGTTCACCGGGTGCGCCGACAAGCGCGCCGGAGCACCACCAGGGGTTCACCGGGTGCGCCATAGCACCACCAGGGGTTCACCGGGTGCGCCGAAATGCGCGCCGGAGCACCACCGAGGGTTCACCGGGTGGGAGTCCGCCAGCCTGACCAGCCAGGCTGCCGGCCGGGTTGATGATTCTGTTCGCTGTATTTCACTCGATCTATAGTTGACCCATGCTGGACGCCACCAGGCTCCGCGTGCTCGTTGCGATCGCCAGGCACGGCTCAGTCACGGCCGCCGCCCAGGCGCTGAACTACGCACAGCCCTCGATCAGTCACCATATGGCCAGGCTGGAATCGGAAACCGGCGCGAAGCTGATGGAGCGGGCGGGACGGGGGATCCGGCTGACCGAGGCCGGCCGGCTGCTCGCCGAGCGCGCCGAAGAGATCCTGGGCCGGCTCGACGCCGCCGAGGCCGAGCTGGCCGCGCATGTCGGGCTCAGGCAGGAGAAGGTCAGGCTGGCGGCGTTCGGTTCGGCACTGGCTACCCTGGCGGCCGCGGCCGGCGCGGCGCTCCGCGCCGAGCGGGCCGGCACCGACATCTCGCTCACTCAAGCCGAGCCTGCCGAGGCGCTGCGGATGCTGCGGGTCGGCGAGGCCGACGTGGCGCTCATTTTCAGGTATGTCCACGAACCCGGCCAGGCCGGGGGTTCGGCATCGGGCGTCGGCGACATCCTTGCTGAGGAGGACCTGCGCTACGAGCCGATACTCGACGAGCCGGTCTACTTGATCACCCCGGCCGGCCGGAGCGGGAACGCCGTGCGGAGCAACGCGGCCGGCGCCGTCAGCCTCGCGGATTACGCTGGTGACCGCTGGATCGCCGGGTGCGAGCGATGCCAGGACGTCCTGATCCGGCTGTGCCGCTCCGCGGGCTTCACCCCGGACATCGCCGTGACGACCGACGACTACGTGGCCACCCAGGCACTGGTGGCCGCCGGCCTCGGCACCGCGATCCTGCCCGGCCTGGCGCTGCGCGCCCTCCGCCACCCTGAGGTCGGCATCGCCGAGCTAGCCGGGCACGCGCCGGCAGGTCTTTGCCGTGAGCTACGGAGGGCCGCCCGAGCGGCGGGCCGCCGCTGCTCTGCTGGCCGCGCTGACGAGCACGGCCAGGCAGTTCGCGGGGCGTCAGCCCCGTGGCGCCCCGCCCGTGGCCGCCCACGCTGCCAGCCTGGCGCCGACCCTGGCCGAGGCAGCCGCGCGGCGCAGCTAGATCGCGGTCGCCCGGTCAGCCCAGTACGGGTCGCGTAGCCGCCGCTTGAGCAGCTTCCCGCTCGGGTCACGCGGCAGTTCGGCGACGAAGTCGATCGACTTGGGCCACTTCATCTTCGCCAGCCGGCCCTGCAGCGAGGCGAGGATCTCGGCGGCAAGCTCGTCGGACGGCGGCACGCCATCGGCTGGCTGCACGACCGCCTTGACCTGCTCGCCCCACTCCTCGTCAGGGACACCGAACACCGCGACGTCGGCGACCTTCGGGTTGGTGATGATCTCGGCCTCGATCTCTGCCGGGTAGATGTTCGCCCCGCCTGAGATGATCAGGTCGGACTTCCGGTCACAGAGGAACAGGAATCCGTCGGTGTCCAGGAAGCCGATGTCGCCGACGGTGAAGTAGCCGCGCAGCCTGCTCGCCGCGGTCTTCGCCGGATCGCCCTTGTACTCGAAATCCATTCCCATCCGCATGTACACCGTGCCGGGCACGCCGGCCGCGCAGGGCTCGCCGTCGTCATCGGCCACCATGATCTCGCTCATCGGCCACGCCTTGCCGACCGTGCCAGGCCGCTCGAGCCATTCGGATGGCGTGACGAGCGTTCCGCCACCCTCGGTGGCCGCGTAGTACTCGTAAATGCACGGCCCCCACCAGTCCAGCATCGCGTGCTTGATCGGGACCGGGCACGGCGCCGCCGCGTGGATCAGCCAGCGCATCGACGAGACGTCGTACTTCGCCCTGATCTCCTTGGGCAGCGATAGCATGCGCTTGAACTGCGTCGGGACCATGTGCGTGTTCGTCACCCGGTAACTCTCAACCAGCGCCAGCGCCTGCTCGGCGTCCCAGCTGTCCATGCAGACCAGGGTGTGGCCGAACTGCAGGGCGCTGCCGCCGAAGATGGTGACCGCGGTGTGGTAATTCGGCGAGGTCACCAGGTGCACGTTCGGGCTGCCGCCGGTGATGCCGAAGAACTGCAGCAGACCCGTGAGCAGGTCGGCCGAAACGTCGGGATCCAGTCCCGTCAAGGCGCGCCGGACTCCCTTCGGCTGGCCGGTCGTGCCGGAGGTGTAGTGCATCGCGGCGCCGGAGGTGCGGTCCGGCGGCAGGCTGGTCGGCTGGCCGGCCGTGAGCTCGGTGACGTCGGTGAACCCGGGCACGGCACCGAAGCTGAACCGCGCGTCCGCGGGCACCCCTGCCTCGTCGGCTGCCGCCACGCCCGCCTCGGCGAAGCGCTCGTGCACGAAGAACGCCTTCGACTCGGTATCCCGGACGATATAGGCGATCTCGGGTGTCGTGAAATGCCAGTTGATCGGGGTGTAGTACCAGCCGGCCTGCAGCGCGGCCAGGCACAGCTCCTGCGGCGCGATCCCGTTCGGCACCAGCGCGGTAATCCCGTCACCGGCCTGCAATCCCCTGGCGCGCAGCGCGTGCACAAGCTGGTTGACCCTGCGGAGAAGGTCACCCGCCCGGTGCTCGGTCCCGTCCGGCTCGACTACCGCCAGCCACTCGGGGTCTTCCTGCGCACGCTCCCAGAAACCCACCAACCGCCTCCGACTTCGTGACCGAGCCGACCTGCAACAAAGCTACGCGGACGCGCCGACCGTCTGGTCGTCGTCCTCGTACTCCTCATACTCCAGCTCGCGGCGGCTGAGCACCAGACCGGCAATCAGGAACACGACGCCGAGCAGGAGGCCCACGATCGGGACCGTCACTTCGGCCAGGCTGATCTTGGTGGCACCGCCGTTGTCGGTGCTGACGTTGGCGGTCACGCTGGCGGGCGTGGTCTGGAAGTCGGCGTTGAGCAGCACCAGGCGGGTGGCACCGGAGCTGTCCTGCAGCACCTCGTGCACGTTCTGCTGAACGGCCAGCGGCACGCCGGTCACCGGATCGACGAAGTACGTCTCCTGGGCGCTGTAGAACTCCGGCAGCGTGACCTCGCTAGCCGTCGAGCCGACGAGCGAGCCGGGCAGCGATTGCGTGCCGATCTGCACGCTCGGAACCTTGGCCACAAAGATGTAGGTCGCCACTCCGTCTGTCGCCGTGATGCCTTTGTAGTGGAATGTCACCGGCTTCTTCAGCGTGCTGTCGAAGACCTGGTAGTCCTGCTGCTTGGTACCGAGCGGGAACAGGCTGCCCTGCTCATTAGAGGTGACGTCCACGTGCGTGCCGGCCACCGTGTTGCCGCTCCACGGAACCAGGGCGCCGGTCTTTCTGTCGAATGCCAGGGTGTTGCCCGCTGCCGGGATCGAAAGTGGGGTGTGGTTAGTGATGTCCTGGATGGCCGAATAGGACTGCCATACCGCCACCCGGGAACTGTCGATGGTTTTGGCCGCCGCGACATCTCCCTTGGTGGTGTTGGTGACCCGCAGAGTCACCCCCGACTCCTCGGTTATGAACTTGGGGCTGAAGTAGCTCGCGTTGGCAGCCTCGAGGTTTGTCGTCGAGTACTCGTTCAGCGGAAACTTGATCGACTGCCCCGGGACGAGGAACTTGGAGAGGGCCGCGAGCACGAGAAAGAAGACGCCTAGACCCGTCAGTACTGACCAGACGACGCGGCGCATGGGTCCTCCTGGGGAGTTGGCTCTCAAATCTGGCGGCCTAGTGGGGGTTATACAAGTTTGACGTATGATACTGATCGCTTCTAGTGGTGTCACTAGGGTCAGGACACGTCATCGTAACGACGTCATGTGCCGCGTAGGCACCTAAGATCGTGTACATCCGATAAAACGGGAATGGTGACTGCCCCGTCAACAGGTTAGGGCGCGATGATGCTGGCCACCCGGGAGATCGCGCCGCAGTCGGTGCCCTTGCAGGCCTGGAGCTTGAAGGCGTAGGTGTCGCCCGGCGTCAGCAGGCCGACGGTCCACGGGTTCTGGGCTGGGGAGAGCGGCCAGGGCAGCCGCCTGAACGCGGCTTGCCCGCGAGTCAGGTCCTTCAGGTAGACGTAGTAGTTTCCTGCGCCGGGCACGAGCGTCCACGACAGCTTTGCATGGCCGGTGCTACCCGACGTGGTCACTGTCAGCCGCGGCTGGGTTCGCGGGCCGGTCGGCAGGACCGGGAACGGCCGGGGGTAGGCGGTGCCGAGGTGGAATCTGCCCGCGAGAACGTCGGCGAACGCAGCCGCGATCTTGATCTCGCCGTTCGCGTTCGGATGCGTGCCGTCCCAGAGATCCGCGGCGACGTTGATGTCAGCTCCGTCCCGCGCGACGGCGATCGGTGACCTGGCCGTGGACAGCTGCGCGGCGGTCGAGAAGATCGTGTGGTTGTAGCTGGCGACGCTGGCGGCGAACGCGGAATTGCGCTGATGGATATCCGGCGGGATGAGGCCGAGCACAATCCGGATGCCCGGCCGGCCAGCCCGGGCAGCGGCGATGAAGCTCGCCAGGTTCGCCGCCATGCCGGGCTCGCTGATGCCGTACCAGAAAATGTCGTCAAGGCCGAGCAGTACCAGCAGGTAATCCGGCCGGTAGCGGGCAACCTTGGCGCCGATCGCGTCTTTCTCACGGAGCAACGTCATGCCCCAGTTGGCGTCGTTGGCATGCTCGAACGCGGGGTCGGCGTAGCTGTGGGCTCCCTCGCGTTTCGTGATGTTGTTGAAGAGCGAGTGGTAGGGGCCAACCATCCGGGGGCGGACGCCATCTGCCCGCAAGTGCTCATAGAGCCGGTACTGCCAGGTGTAATCACCCGAGCTACCTTCGGTGATCGAATCGCCGACGATCATGATCCGCGGCGATGGGCCCGACAGCTGGCCAGACGCTGATGCGGACGGCGACGGAGAGGACGGCGCGGGCCGGGCCGACGCCGAGACCGAGGTCGTGCTGCGCCCGGCGCCGGCGGCCGCCTGGCACCCGGTCAGCGCTATGGCCACGACGGCCAGCGCAGCCGCGCCACGCCGGCCGCGCTGGGCGGTGCCCAGCCAGCGTGACCCTGGTCCCATCATCCTGACCTCCAGCAGCACAATGGCTATCGCAAACGCGCCACCGCCGCAAGGCTTATTAGCCAGCGCTAGGCACCGTCGATGCCATCGGCGGACATTCCAGCCGTGCCCAAAGCGTCGCCGTGATCTGCTCGCTTGAGCAGCCGCTCGTGCTCCTGCTCGGGAGCCGGCTCGGCCCGGTCGGCCAGCATCACCAGATGATCCTCGGCCGTCCGGTAGATGCGGCGCAGCCGGGGGTTGTACAAGATCCCCTCATCCTCGAAGTAGAGCAGGCCCTGCTTGTCGATAGGGCAGGCGAGGATGTCCAGCAAGGCAGGCTCGATCGGCATGATCATCTCCCTCGGACGGCGGTGGCCGGGACGCCGCTCATGCCGCTCCGGCCACCGTGGCCGACCCGTCCGCTGACCCCGGTGCCGCCGCCTGGCCCGCGGACTCCACCGAACCGGCCGGCCACGTAGGCACCGCGGGCTGCGCCGTCCGGGCTGGCACTGCGGCCGTGGCGGGCCGGACATCGGCCTCGGCGGTGGCCGGCCTGCGCGACAGCGTGACCACGACCACGCCGGCCACCACGATCCCGGCCAGCCGGAGCGCGAGCTTGCCAGGATCGGCTGGCAGGCGCTCGCCGAACAGCCAGGTGCCCGCGACGATAAAGAACACGCTGCCGCTGATGTTGGAGACCGGCCCCACGATCGACACCCGGCAGCGTTGCAGGCCGGTCTGGAAGATCAGCATCCCGATGGCGGAGCAGCCGACCGTCACGTACGGGTAAGGGGACCCGGCGACCGCGAGCAGCAGCCTGGCACTCAGCGCGCCGTGATGGGCGATCGTTCCCGACAGGCCCTTGATGGCCAGCGTCGCGACCCCGTACAGCAGGCCGGAGGCGACCGCGTAGGAAACCCCGTTGGCCGGAGCCCGGTGTCGGCCGGCCGGGTCGGGGCGCAGCGCGCTGGCGCCCAGTCCTAGCGCCACCAGGATGGCGGGCACCGCCACGGCCGCCAGCAGCAGGCCGCTGGTCTGGTGGCCGACATGGCCCGCCGACCCGGTCGCGGACAGCGCGATCACGACGATCGCCCCTGCCATCGCGAGGACGCAGCCCAGTTCCAGCCGTCCCAGCGTCTCGCGCAGCACGATCCTGGACAGCACGAGGAGGATGACCACGCCCGATCCGAGCACCGGCTGGACCACACTGACCGGAGCGAGCGTGAGCGCCACCACCTGGAGCCCGAAGCCGCAGAGCATCAGGCAGAAGCCGGCCAGCCAGGCGGGCGCGGTCAGCAGGATGCGGAGCAGGCTGGCGGCGTGCCGGGCGTCGATCGCGGGCAGCCGCGCGAGCGCCCGCTTCTCCAGTATCAGCCCGAGGTGGTACGCGGTCGTTGCCAGCAGCGCCACTGCGACGGCGAGACCAGCCCCGCTCATCTGGCCGCCTCCGGGCCGGTGAACTGGTCGAGCACTTTGGTGAACCGGCCAGCGAAGTCGGCGGCGTCAGTACCGCTGAACAGCGCGCGGCGGTACCGGAAGGCCAGCTGAAGCCGACCGCCGGCACCGACGGCGCCGAGCGAGAGGCCCCTGGGCATGTGCGCTGAGGTGGAGAACCAGACCCGGTCGGCCGTCATCGCGCCGAAGGCAGGCGCCTCGATCGGGCCAAGATTGGAGACCAGGGACGTATCGCAGAACAACGGACCGGCGAGCCGCAGCGCCGAGCGCAGCAGCACGTGCTTGACGGCAACCGGGACCGGTGCCGCGGCCAGTGCGCGGGAAGCCAGGTCAACCTGGGGGCCCTGGTGGTCCTTGGCGTACCTGGTCTGCCGCGCGACCTCGCCGAGCAGGTCGCACGGCTCGGTCAGGGACCACACTCGCGCGGTGACCGAGGTGAGCCTGGACAGGTTGGCCCACTGCCCGTCCCGGCCAGCCTGGGCACGGTCACCCATCGGCATCGTGATCCTGATCAGGTGGTCGCGGTCGGCCGCCCGGCCGCCGCGGCCGTCGTTCCAGTCGCCGATCGTGAGCATCAGGGCGGCGATCAGTAGGTCGTTGACACTGGCGCCGGCGGACCGCAGCCAGGCGGCGGCGGTCAGCCCGTCCCAGCTCATGAGGTGGGTGCCATACCCGGGCAGCGACCCACGGCCCGGGTGACCGGGCGCGATCCGCGCGATCGCGCCGTGCTTGCCGGGCGCGATCCGCGCGATCGCGCTGTGCCTGCCGGGCGCGATCCGCGCGATCGCGCTGTGCTTTCCTGGCTCGATCCGCGGGGTGACCGGAGCGTGGCCGAGAGCGCCCGGGGCGAGGTCCGTGGCCGGCTGGCCGAGATCGGGTGCCGGCAAACTGCCGGGGGCGGCCTGCCCAGGCCGCCGGCCGTACTCCTCGGCCATGCCGCGCAGCAGCCGGAGGCAGGACAGTCCGTCGAAGCTGGCGTGGTGTGCGTTGAGTATCAGGCAGTCGCCGTCTGGCCCCGACGTGAGCAGCAGCCGCAACAGCGGTGCGACGTCGAGCGGCGGGGCCTGCGACAGGAACGCGTCCCGCTGCGCGTCGAGCTCGATCTGGTCGGCATGGGTAGCGACCACGACCGGGTCGGCGTCGGGCACCGGCGGGAACTCCCAGTAGTAGCTGCGCCGCCAGCGGCAGGCCCGGGCCCTCCGCGCCCTGACCCTCGGCTCGGCGGCCAAGATGGCCTGCACGCTGCCGCGTAGCGCGGTCGCGTCCAGCCTGCCGGGGACGCGCACTTCCAGGTGCACGTTGGCGGGTTCGGCGGGCCGGTCGTAGTAGCAGGTCAGCTGGTCTGGCACCGCGAAGCGCTCGGTCATGGCCCGCTCGCCTCGGCTGCCTGGCGGCCAGGACGGCCCGGCAAGCCAGGCAGCACCGGCATCAGCGCCGCGGTCAGCGCCACCAGCGCGCATGCCTGCGCGGGAGCGCCGAACGCTCCGGTGCCTGCCAGCGCCGGATGCGCGGCGATCGCGGCGAGCACCCCGGAGGCGATCATGGCGACGGCCGCGATCCCGCCGCACCAGCGTGGCCACCAATTAGCAGCAACGACTAGCACGGGAACTGCGAGCACCATCGGACCGCCCACCACGGCGATCAGCACGGCGAGCGCGAGCACGCCGAGCCAGGCGGGCGCAGGCGGCCAAAGCCGGCTGCCCGGGCTGTCCGGCACTGGCCGCGCCTGCGTGGTCAGGACCGGATCGGCAGGCAGCGCTCGGTCCATCTGGTCGCCTGCCCTCCTGCGCCTCCGGCGGACAACGGCGACGAGCAGAAGGCCCAGCGCCCCGGTTGCGGAAAGAATAATCCAGACATGATAGAACTTAACCGGCTTGAAGGTAAGTGTTACGACGCCGCCTGAGCCGGCCGGGATGATGAAGCCCTGCTGCCAGCCATCCAGCCTGACCGGCGCCAGCGTCCGGCCGTCCATGGTCGCCGTCCATCCGGCGCTCGCGTTCTGGTGCAGTTCCAGGTAGGCGGCCGCGCCAGGGCCGATCCGGACCTGGCGGTACTCCTGCTTCCAGGCCAGAACCCGGACCGGACGGTCATATTGCGGGGCGGCGGTCGACTGCCCCAGCGCCCCCGCAGGCACTATTCCTGACCCTGCCCCGCCCAGGCTGAGGCTGGTGATCGTGAAAGCGCCTGGCCTGGACGCGGTCAGCCAGTGCCGGCCTGCGGCCAGCGGGAGCGCGGGATCCGCGCCGCAGAGCCGCACGCGTACCGGCTTGAACGCGATGAGCCCGCCCACCCGGCCGGAAACGGCGGTCTGCAGCGTGCGGCCGTCGATCGTGATCCGCGGCCCTGAACCACATGGCAGGGCGAATCTGGTCCCTGGGACGAGCGTCGCGGGGCGCAGGCCGGCCAGCGCGGGAATCGACAGCCGGGACAGCCCCACCGGCAGCGGGACGACCTGCCCGGAGACGGGCTGCGTGGTCGTCGTGAACTGGACGACGGGAAAGCTGATGCTCATCTGGGTCGTCGTCAGCGGCGGCACGATCTCAGTGAGGCCGTCGAGCCCGACGTTGGCGTCCCTGGTTCCCTGGGGGCTGACGATCTTGATGGCCTCTGGCGCTGCGGCGAACCCAGGCAGCGGCTGGATGACCATCCGCCTGATCGTGCGCCGGCCCTGCCAGGTCAGCCTGATCACGGGTTTGGCCGCGCCGGCGATCCACGCGCCCGGGTGATCGCTGCGGAACAGGTTGGCGGGCGCGAGCCCGGGCAGCGACCCCCACGTGGAGCTCGCGGTGACCTCGAGCGAGTCCTTGCGGGCTGGCGTCAGGCTGGCCAGGACGGAGTCGAGGGCCGGGCCAGGAACGGCGATCGCGCTTGCCCTAACCCCGAACACGTCCTGCCGGGCAGTAACGAACGTCCGCGCGAGCGGCGGGTAAGCGGCCACGTTGGCGAGATTGGCCGGGGTGGGCACCTGCCGCTCGAAGGAGTATGCCGTCGCTACGGCCCGTTCGCCAGCGGCAGCCTGGGGCACCTTCAGGTACCTGTTGACCTGGACCCCGGGGATGGCGACGCCGGCCAGTCCGGCACCGGGACCGCCCGGGGCACCGCCGACGACGCCCGCGATCGTGATCCGCACAGTCCTGGTGCGTCCTGGCGGGACCTTAAGCGGCTGGGCGGCGGCCGTCCTGCGCACCGCGCTCGTCACGGTTCCCGTGTCGGTGCGGACCGTCAGCCTGCTGGGAACCGGCCTGGAGGGGACGTCGTCCAGCAGTGAGACGCTCAAGGAATCGGGCAGGACGATCGGGTGCTCGAACGTGATCTGGACCCACTGGCCGACCGGGCTCGACGGACTGGCCTCTGTCCACACGGTGCTCGGGTTGCCGTCGAACACGTTAACCGGATCGATCTGCGGCGTCTCGGCCAGCCACGATCCTGACGACGATGCCGTGACCGAGGCAGCTCCGGTCAGCACGGCGACGGTCTGGTGGTCGGTGCCGCCCACCGGAAGCAACTGCCTCGGCGGCCCGCCCGGGGCACCCAGCGGATCATCGACCGGATTGTGCCCGGCCGCCGTGTAGGTGTAGGAGCCGGCCGAGTCGAGCAGGCCGAAGACGTGGTCCGCCCGGCGATTCCCGTCGGTCACCGCCCAGAGCGCCGGCCTGGCGGCCAGCCGGTCCCCGGCAATCACCGCGGGTGCCGATGGGCTGAGCACGTGCTGGCCGGTGAGCTGCAGCAGAGCGTCGGGGCCGCCATTCACCAGCACCGTCTTGCTGACCGGAAGGGCGACGACGGCCGGGGGCGGGCGGGTCGCCGCCGGCCCGGCCGCGAAGATCTCGACCGCGGGATAGGACGGGAGCGCGTACTGGATCTGCGTGGCGCCAGGGTTGGTCTGGGCTCCGGTGATCAGCGGGCCGAAGGCCGCCACCCGCCGGAACCCCGAGCTCAGCAACGTCTGGTGGACGACCTGCGGCGCGGTGTAGTCCAGCGCCGTCGAGCTCAGGTCGTTGCGTACCACCAGATAGCGGATCCCCGACCGGCGCAGCGTCCCGGCCAGGCCTGGCACCCGCTGACCCGAGGTCACCGCGGACTCCAGCGACCTGAGCAGCAATTCCGAACCCGCGCCGCCGTACGGCACCAGGCCCTGCTCGACCCAGGGCGAGCTCGCGAGCGGCTCGAGCGGATCGTCGACTGGCTCGCCCCACAGGTAGGTGCCGTGCGCCTCCGTGGGCACGGCCAGCGCGGGCGCGCGCGGCGAGTGCATCCTCAGGTAAGCGGCGACCTGGTACCAGTAGTCAGGGACGGAAGCGAAAGAACCCGCGTTGAGCACCTGACCGGACACCTGCGGGTACGCGAGCCCGAGCAGGACCAACCCGATGACGGGAGCGGCGATCAGGTGCCACAGCGCACGCGGCGCCGGGTCAGACACGAGCGCCGCCCGCCTGGTCCTGAGCACGAGAGCGTGCGCGATGCCGAGCGCGAGCACGGCCGCTGCCACCGGCTCGACCTTGTAAACGTTGCGCAGCGGCGCGCCGGCCCCGTTCAGCAACTGGTCGACGCCGCTATGGAACAGTCCGCCGAGCGGCCCCGGGTACCCGGCCAGCGCGACGAGCGCAGCGGCGCCGAGCGAGATCCGCAGCCAGGCGCCGGCGTTCAGGTCGCGGCGGGCCAGCCCGAGCAGGCCGATCCCCGCCGCGACCGCCGACGCCAGGATCGCGACCGGGTAGGTGACCATCACCCAGCCGGCCCGCAGCCACGGCTGGCCCAGGTCCAGGTAGGCGGTCCAGTTCCCCGTCCCGCGCAGGAACGTGGCGGCCGACATCGTCCCCGTGGTCGTCGCCGACTGCTCGACATACGGCAGGAAGTTGAACGAGTACTTCGCCTGGAGCAGCAGCGGCACAAACCACCAGGCCGTGGCGACCGCGACCGCGGCTGCCCACAGGCCGGCGAGCTTCGCCCGCCGCACGCCGCGCAACTGGGTAAGGATGTACAGCGCGGGCAGCAGGAGCACGTCCAGCGTGGACGTGGCGTTGACTCCGCCCATGCACAGCACGGCCAGGCCCGACCTGGCGGCGGCGCGTGGCAGCGAGCCCCCCGCAGCCGCGGTCGCTAGCGGGAGCACGGCCCACGGCGCGAGCAGCCCGGGAAGGATTCCGGCGGAGGTGGAGCCGATCACGATCGTGAAGGTCGGCCAGAGCGCGAACGCGAGCCCGGCGACGATCCTGGACCGGTGGTTCCGATCCCGAGCGCCTCGGCCAGCTTCACCAGCCCGGCGAAGCCGACTGCGATCAGCAGCGACAGCCAGAGCCGCTCGGCGAGCCATACGGGAACCCGCAACAGCTGTCCGGCCAGGTAGAACGGCGCCATCGGGAACGCGTAGCCGATGTACTGGTCCTGCAGGGTGCCGAACCACTCGGTCCGGGTTCCACAGGTGCCACAGCCGCGCGTAGAAGCCGAGCCGGGTCGATCACGACGCCGAGCTTGGTGTCGAAGAAGATCTGCCCGCGCGAATTGAGGATCAGGATCAGCAGCGCGACGAGCAAGACGAGCGACGAACCAGCGCCCGGTCCGCGGCAGCGGCGCCGTCGGCCCGGCCGCCGCCGATGCCGCCGGCCATCGGGCTCAGCGCGCTAGGCGACCCGGTGCCGGCCGGCCGCCTGCGCGAGACGTCATTCGGTCCGCCGCAAGATCAGCAGCAGGTTCCAGGTCGCGATCTCGCGCAGCCCGGGGATCAGCAGCAGCGGCGCGGCACCAGGCCGGGTAGTAGCGCGGCCTGCGCGGAGACCACCTCGACGTCAGCGCGGCGGCGCATCATCCGCAGCACCGCGGCCGATGTGCAGCCGGAACAGGCTGGACTGCCGACGCGGTTCTTCGGCAGCTTGCCGTGCTTGCGCTGGTACCTGCGCTCGGCACGGCCAGCGCCCAGGTAGTGCCAGGGCGACATCTCGTGCCCGCCCCACGGCGAGTACCAGTTCGTGAAGGACAGGTAGATCAGGCCGCCTGGCCTGGTCGCCCTGACCATCTCCTCGATCAGGCCCGTTCGGATCCCGACGTGCTCGAGTACGTTCGATGAGACGCAGATGTCTGCGCCGCCGTCGCGGACGGGCAGCCAGTAGCCGTCGGCGAGCACGGCGCCGGGCGGCGTCTCGCCGCGGCTCATCATCTCGCCGGCGTCTGAGCTCGAATAGGTAGCAGTGGGCGCCGCGCGACCTGAACTCCTCCGTGAAATATCCCGCGCCCCCGCCGATGTCCAGCACGGTCTGTCTGCGCACCGACGGTGAACTCGGCGAACTGGCTCGCGGCATCGTGCGCGAGCGCCGCGTAGAAGCCGTCGGGATCGCCTGCTCGCGCAGGAAAAGGCGGAACAGGCGGACGGACCTCAACATGCGCCGGCTCCCTCAATTTGCGCGGGTCTCCGCTCCGCGTCGTGGCGGCCGCTGGCCGGTCGAGCCTGCCGCAGCGGTGCAGGGACACATGCTACTTTCCAGTAGCTCCTGATTGTCAGCGTAGCTGCGACTTTCACCGAGCTAGTCCTGATCAGGACCGCAAGGTCATGATCCGGCCCGTTGACGTGAGCCGCGGCCTGGTTGAGTGCCGGCACAACCTGGCAACGATGCGTCCGACCGGCCCAACTGCTGTCTACACTTGACGATCTCGCTGATATCACCACAATATTTCTTTCAACATGCGGGCCGGCGCCGGTCGGCAGCGCCAACCCGGGAGGTCAGCACCGTGACAAAGCGGCGATTCCGGGTAGCGGTTCGGCCCCGCGGCAGCCGCGGAACGAGCGCCAGCGGATGAGTCCCGGGCGGCACATCGTCTTCATCGCCTGGCGCGATCTGGCGAACAAGGACGCCGGCGGATCCGAGCTCCTGGTCGACCGGCTGGCGCAGGGCATGACCGCACGCGGCAACCGGGTGACGCTGCTGTGCGGCGGCACGGTCGGCGACCGTCCCTATGAAGTACGCCGCAGCGGCGGCACGTACACGCAGTTCGTTCGGGCGCCGCTCGCGTTCCGGCGGCATCTGCGCGACTGCGATCTGGTGGTCGAGGTCTGCAACGGCATGCCATATCCTCGCTCCGCTGTGGACCAGGCGCCCGGTCGTCTGCCTGGTCAACCACGTGCATACCGAGCTTTGGCAGTTGCGCTTCCCGCAGCCCGTCGCCGCGCTCGGCCGGCTGACCGAGTCGGTCGGTCATGCCGCGGGTCCACCGCGACAACCTGTTCCTGACCGTTTCGGCGTCCACGTTCTCCGCGCTCCGGGATATCGGCGTGGCCACCGATCGGATCAGGCTGATCTGCAACGGCGTCGAGCCGGGCCCGCCACCCGCGCCGCGCTCGCCCGAGCCGATGTTCCTCGCGTTCGGCCGGCTGGCCGAGTACAAGCGGATCGACCTGCTGCTTCGCCTCTGGGACCGGGTCAGGCAGGTGACCGGCGGGCGGCTGGTGATCGCCGGCAGACGGGCCTGAACGCGAGCGGCTGGAGAGCCCTGGCCGGGCCCGGCGTCGAGTTCACCGGCCGGGTGTCGGAGGAGGAGAAGCACAGGCTGATGTCGGCGGCCTGGCTGCTGCTTGCATCCGGCCAGCATCGAGGGCTGGGGAATCGTTGTCTCCGAGGCTGCCGTCCGCGGCACACCTGCGGTCGGGCTTCAGCGTTCCCGGCCTCAGGGATTCGGTCGTGCACAACGAGACCGGGCGTGCTGGTGCGGACCGAAGGCGAGTTCGCCTCGGCGTGGGCGTCGCTGGCGATCGACGACAGGAGGCGCCACGCGATGGGCCACGGCCGCGCGCGAGCGGGCCAGGCAGCTGCACTGGTCGGCGGCCGTCGACGGGTTCTCGCTGGTCGCCGACGAGGCGCTGGCCAGGGCCAGGGTGGCGAGCCAGGCCAGGCTGGTGGCCGGAGCGGAAGAGCCGGCGCCGCCGACGCCGCCGTCGGCTACCTGCCGCAGCCGACCGGCGCCGCCCCGCCGGAGCCGGCGTGAGCCCGCGCCGCCGGTCGCGGACCTGCCGGGGCCGCCGGGTAACCCGCTGCGTGACTTCTACGAAGACCCGGCCGTGCCAGCCAGCTCGGGACCCGACCGGGCGCAGCGCCAGGCCGAGATGCTCGCCGACGTGCTCGCCGACGTTCGCGCGCCCGGCGCTGATCCTGGACTTCGGCTGCGGCGACGGTTTCGCCACGAGCGTCGCGGCGGCCAGGCGGAACAAAGCTCACCACTTCGCCGGGCTCGACTGGTCGGCTCCGTCCCTGGCCCAGGCCGCAGGGACCGTGGGCTCGCCGTGCTCAGGGCCGGGCTCGACATCGCGCTGCCGATAAGGTCGGCCAGCGTCGACGTCGTGATGATGAGCGAGGTGATCGAGCACCTCGTCGACACCGACTCCGCGATCGAGGAGGCCTACCGGGTGCTCAAGCCCGGCGGCTCGCTGCTGCTGTCCACGCCCAACCTCGCGGCCTGGTACAACCGCGGGCTGCTCGCCCTGGGCATTCAGCCGGTCTTCTCCGAGGTCAGCCTCCGGTCGGTGTTCGGCAGGCCGGGCAGCCAGGTCGCCGGGCACCTGCACATGTTCACTAGGCGCGCGCTGGTCGAGTTCCTCGCCGCCTACGGGCTGCGAGTGCGTCCGCGGTCGCGGCGCCAGGTACCACGACGTGCCCGCCCCGCTGCGCCCGCTGGACCGGCTGTTCTGCCATTGGCCGTCGGCGGCATCGATCTTGCTGGTGCAGGCCCGCAAGGCGTGCTGCCCGTCCAGCCCGCACAGGCACGGACGCCGGGGCGGCACGGCCACCGCTGAGACCACGCCGGCCCGGCAGCTGACGAGCCGACTGCGGCCAGTCGCCGTCTGGGCGCAGGCTTGCCAGGCGCCTGCGGCCCACGCCTGGCCCGCGCGACCGGGCTGGTGCTCGGCCTGCTCGCCCTTGGCCCGGCTCTGGCCAGCGGGATTCGTGCTGTCTTACGACATGGTCTTCGTCCCCGGCCCGCCCGTCGGCTACGCCGATCTCGGACTACGGCGGCGGTCCGCCGCGCGCGGTTCCCAGCGACCTGGTCGTCGCGCTGGCTGCCAGGATCATCCCGGCGGACGTTTGCTTGAAAAGCTGATCTTGATCGCGATCTTCGTGCTCGCCTGCGCCGGGTCGGCCGCGCTGCTCGCCGCCGCGTGGCCGAACGACTCGGCGGGCGGCAGGCTGGCGTTGCCCGCGCGCTTGCCGCCGGGGATCTGCTACGCGTGGAACCCGTTCGTCGCCGAGCGGCTGATCATGGGCCAGTGGGCGATGCTGCTCGGCTACGCGGGGCTGCCGTGGGTGCTGCGGGAGGTCATCGGGGCCGTGCCGGGCGCGATCGCCGCCGTGGCGGCTCGGCGCCGTCGATGCGTCCCGGCCGCGGTCGGCGGCTTCGCCGCCATGTCGATCACGGTGATCGCGGCCGTGCCCGTCGCGCTGTGCGGCACGGCTCACTGGCCGCAGCGCGGACGCAGGCTCGGGGTCACGCTCGGCCGTAATCGCGGTCGCGAGCCTTCCGTGGGTGATCCCGTCGCTGCTCAATCCCGTGCACGCCGATCCGGCCGGCGTCGCCGCCTTCGCCGCCAGGGCCGATACGCCATTCGGCTCGCTCGGCAGCCTGCTGATGCTCGGCGGCATCTGGAACTCCCAGGCGGTCCCCGCGGGTTACGGCGGGCCGGCTGCTCGGTCTGCTGGCTCGCCGTCGTGTCGCTGGCGGGCGCCGGGTACGTGATCGCTGCCCGGCCACGGCGGATCTGCCCGGGCGCCGGCGTTGCCGCCGTCGCTCGGGCTCGGCATCGCCGCGCTCGGGCTGACGGCGCTGACCACGCGGCGGCTGCGCGGCGGCGATCGCGTTCTGGCCGGGATTCGCGCTGCTCAGGGACGGCCAGCAGTTCATCGCACCGCTGGCGCTCGACGTGCGCTTGGCCTGGGCGCCGGAGTCGGCGCGCTGATCGCCGCGGCGCGAAGGGCCAGGAACCAGTTCCAGGCTGATCAAGGCGGCGCCAGTCGGCGGCAGGTCCCGCCGCCACGCTCGGCGTGCTCGCGCTCGACGCGCACCGATCGTGCTGCTGCCCGGGCTGGCGTGGGGGGCGGCAGGACGGCTCCAGGCGGTGCAGTATCCGGCCGACTGGCTGGGCGCGCCAGCTCATCGAGGCCGACCGGCACGGCGGGCGGTCCTGCTGCTGCCGTGGGCGCAGTACCGCCGCTACCCGTGGAACCACGGCGAGGCGGTGTTCGATCCGTGGCCGCGGTTCGTGGCCAGGCCGATGATCTGGAATGACGCGCTTGCGGGTCGGCGGAACGACGGTGCCCGCGGAGAGCGAGCGCGCCCGCCAGTTGGCCCGGTGATCACTTCCGGGCAGGCCGCGGACCGCGGCGCTGATCGCCGCGGAGTCCGGTATGTGATCGTGGATGCGGGTTCTCTGCTCCGGAACGGCACGCAGCGCCGCGGCGCCTCGCCGCGACTCGCCAGGCTGCCCGGGCGCTCAGGTCGTGCTCGCGAGCCCCGATCTGGTCGTCTTCCGCCTGCCTGCCGGTGAGTCGCGGCGCCGCAGCGACCATAGCCGCCCCAGCGGCCCGGCGGGCGTCGGCATCGACTGGCGGAAATTACTATTCAGTATCGTTCTGGCATGGCAGCCGGCGACATTCCCTATGCTTAGGGGCCAAGCCGCCCGGATCTGGCTGCTGGGTCCGGCAAGGAGGACTTCGTGACTCGACTAGGACTGCTGGTGATGTCCGTCATCGCCGGTGCAGCGCTGGCATTCGCGGTGGCATTTACCGCCACGAGCGTGCTGGCCAGTTCGAACGAGAGCCCGGTAAACCAGCAGCTCTTCAACTACGGCACGCACTAACAGCTTGCTGGCCGGTCGGCCAGGCTGCACGTCCGGCCCGCCGCTCACGCGTTCAGCCGGCGAGTTCCGCGGCGAGGATCGCGCCTAGTTCCCAGCACGCATCGATATCGGCCTGCCCGGCTGCCCCGATCACGCAGACCGGCGGCCTGACCTGCTGCCAGCCCAGGCCCTTGGTGATCGACTCCACCGCCCTAACCGCGCCGGTCGTGTCGCTGGCCCCGTGCACGTACAGGCCATACGGCCGGCGCTTGGTCGCCTCCAGGCACGGATAGTAGATGCCGTCGAAGAAGTGCTTGAGCGCGCCTGACATATAGCCGATGTTGGCGGGTGTGCCGAGCAGGTACCCGTCGGCGCTCAGCACATCGGCGGCTCCCGCGGTCAGCGCGGGCAGCACAGCCGACCTCGACGTCCTCGATCTCGTCGGTGCGGGCTCCGCTCAGCACGGACTCGAACATGGCCTGCATCGCCGGCGACGGCGTGTGGTGCACGAACAGCAGACGGCGCATGTGCCGGGAGCATAATCGAAACCCGCCGCGCCCGTGCTCCGAGCCCGTGCTCTGCGCCCGTCCTCCGAGCCTTGCTCCGAGCCGCCCCGAGCCGCCCCGAGCCGCCGCGAGCCGCCCGAGCCTTGCTCCGGCACTGCCCGAGCTTTTAGACTGAATATTCAGTCAACTCCGTTAGGGGAGTCAGTCATGGCCGACACACAGGCCTCGCACGACGAAAGAACCGCACTGCCCGAGCCAGTCCAGGCACTGGCCACCGCCGCCCCAACCGGCCCCGCCGCCTCCGCCACCCCAGCCGCCGGCACTCACGCCGCGCGACGGACGGCGGCCCGCTCCGCTCCCCGCAGGCCGATCACGCCGCGCGGCAGCACCAGACCGCGGTCTCGGCCCGGCCTCCCCGAGATCATCGCCGAGCAGGAGCGCATCTTCATCGACCGACAGCCCGAGTCGGCGCGGCTTGCCGCCGCGGCCCGCGAGGCGCTGGCCGGGGGCGTGACCTCGAGCTGGCAGATCTCCCGCCCGCAGCCGGTCTGGCTCAGCCACGGCAGCGGCTCGAAGCTCTACGACGTCGACGGAACCGAGTACGTCGACATGCACGGCGGCTACGGCGTCTCGCTGGCCGGCCACGGGCACCCGGCCATCGTCGAGGCGGTCCGCCGCCAGGTCGGCCGGGGCACGCATTTCGCCCAGCCGACCCGCGACGCGCTGGCCGTCGCCCGGGAACTCGCCCGCCGGTTCGGCCTGCCGCTGTGGCGGTTCGAGAATTCGGGCACCGAGTCGACCATGGACGCCGTGCACCTGATGCGGGCCTTCACGGGCCGTGACCTGATCATCAAGGTCGAGGGCTGCTACCACGGCCACCACGACTCGGTGCAGGTCTCGGTCTACCCTGACCCGGACGAGATGGGCCCCGCGGACCGGCCAGCGAGCGTGCCCGCGAGCACCGGCATCCCGCGTGCGCTCACCGACCTGACCGTCATCGTCGGGTTCAACGACCTGGCCGCCGTCGACCGGGTGCTCGGCGAGCACCCGGGACAGGTCGCCGGGATGATACTCGAGCCCATCATGATGAACGCGGGCATCATCCTGCCCGAGCCCGGTTACCTGGCCGGGCTGAGGGAACTCCTGCACGCCCACGGGGCGCTGCTCGCCTTCGACGAGGTCAAGACCGGCCTGACCGCGGGCCCGGCCGGAGCGGTCGGGGTCACCGGGGTCACGCCGGACATCATCTGCCTGGCCAAGGCGATCGGCGGCGGCATCTCGGTCGCGGCGATCGGCGGGACCAGTCAGGTCATGCAACACGTCGCCGACGGCGAGTACGAGATGGTCGGCACGTTCAACGGCAACCCGCTCGCGATGGCGGCGACCCGCGCGATGCTGCATGAGGTCGCGACCGCCGACGCCTACCGCCGGATCGAGACCCTGCGCAAGCAAGCCGTCGACGGCGTCAGCGCGGCGATCGCCAGGCTACGGCCTGGCTGCCAGCGTCGTCTCGATCGGGGCCAAGGGCTGCATCGTCTTCAGCGCCGAACCGGTCCGCGACTTCCGCGGCTTCCTGGGCATCAACGACGCATACAGCCATGCGCACTGGCTGTTCCAGCACAACGGCGGCGTGTTCCTGCCCCCGTGGGGCAAGTCCGAGCAGTGGCTGATCTCGGTGCAGCACGACGAAAGCGATATCTCCAGATTCAATCGGAATGTCATGCAGTTTGCCTCTAGCGTCGGCTGAGTGGAGTAGCTGCTAGATTCGCCTGGGTGAAACCAGGCTCGCACCCCCGAGACCCGCGCGGGCTTGGCCGTACGCAGGATCGGCCAGGCATCGGCCGGCGAGCCTTCCTTGCCGGCGCCGCCAGTGCCGCCGGCGCCGCCGCCGCCGCGGGTACCGGCCTGACGGCCGCAGGCCTCGGCTCTCTGCTCGCCGGCTGCGGCCGCAGCTACGCCGCTCCGAGGCACACCAAGATGCCCACGCCCAGGCGCCCGGTCAGGTGGCCGATCTACCAGGCTAACCAGCCGATCGCGGGCGGGCAGGTACCCGAGCCCAACGCGACGCTGAGGGTATACACCTGGCCGAATCACGTGGGCCGGCGGTGCCTGAATGACTTCGCCAAGACGTACGGCTGCCAGGTCCAGCGCACGACCTTCACCACGATCATCGAGGCGCTGCGGACGGTGATCCACGGCAGCGACAGGTTCGACGTGTTCCTGGGCGTCCCGACGGACGTGATCGGCCTGCTGGTCGGCCGGTCGGCCATCCAGCCGCTGAACCACAGCTACATCCCCAACATCGGCGAGGCCTGGCCGGTCTTCACCGATCCGTACTACGACAGCCACTGGCTGTACACGGTGCCGTACACGGTGTACACGACCGGCATCGCGTGGCGGAAGGACCTGGTCGACGCCGACCCGTACGCCATGATCAACGGCTGGCAGTTCCCCTGGGTGGCCGGCGCCAAGGGCAAGACGGCGATCCTGGACGACTACCGGGAGTCGATCAGCCTGGCGCTGCTGAAGAACGGCGGCACGGACATCAACACCACCGATCCGCTGCTGATCAATAACGCCAGGCAAGCGCTGCTCGACCTGCGCAGCCTGGTCGGGCTGCGGATCAACAACGCCACGAGCAGGCAGGTCGCTGCCGGGCGTACCTGGGTGAACCACGCATGGTCAGGCCAGGCGGTGGCGGCCGCCCGGCATCTCCCGCCTGGCGTGCCTGCCGATGTGATCGGCTACTGGTTCCCGCCGGACGGCACCGGGCCGGTGGCGAACGACACCGGCACCGTGCTGCGCGGAGCGCAGAACCCGGTCCTGGCTCACTTGTTCCTCAACTTCATGCTGAACCGCACGAATGTGATCCACAACATCGCGGCGACCGGCTACACCCAGCCGATCACCTACGCGACGCCCTCCCGGCTGGTCTACCTGGGGATCCTGCCCGCTAGTCTGACTTCGGCTGCCGTGCTCTCGACCTACCTGGACCACGGCCTGAAGGAATTCGAGATCCAGGAGTCGGCCGACCTGCTCTGGCGGCAGGCCTGGCACGCGGTCAGCCACGAGCGCTAGCCACGAGCGCTAGCCACGAGCGCTGA
This sequence comes from uncultured Actinomycetota bacterium, assembly GCA_963720595.1. Lineage (GTDB taxonomy): Bacteria > Actinomycetota > Actinomycetes > Streptosporangiales > Streptosporangiaceae > Chersky-822. Next base: position 1,774,595 of record CAVRFY010000005.1, read on the forward strand.
GGCCGATTCGCCGTTCAGAATCGGTGACTTATCTGCATTTATGTCATTAGTGGCGCGTGATCGTCCTGTAATCTTGAATGCCTTGTCACCGCGCTCCATCAGGAGTAATCAGGAGTAGTTGAAGAGCCGTTCAGCCCGTGTCCCTGGGGCAAGATCCCTTTGCCGCCATAACGCGACGATTGCACCGGGCTACCGAAGCGAAGGGTTGGCGCATCATGCATCCCAGAGAAGGCTGGAAGGCTGACGGAACCCCGCCGAGTCCCGGGGTGTCCCGCAGGAGCTTCCTGCGCGCCGGATCGGCCGCCGGGGGCGGCATGATGCTCGGCACCGCCGGCCTGAGCTCGCTGCTCGCCGCCTGCAGTTCGGCGGCCACCGGCGGCACGGGCCCGACTAGCTCGACGATCCCGCTGCCGCGGCCCGGCACGCCGGTGACGTGGCCGTTGTACAAGGACAACAAGGCCATCGCCAGCGGCCTGCAGCCGGAGCAAAACGCGACGCTGCACATCTACAACTGGGTCTCCTACATCAACGAGAAGGTCGTCAAGGACTTCTGCAAGAAGTACAACTGCAAGTACCAGATCTCGACGTTCCAGAACATGGACGTGGCCATGGCCAAGCTCCGGTCTGGCCAGGCGAACTTCGACATCTTCTTTCCGACCATCGACGTGATGGCCCAGCTGGTCGAGGGCAAGATGATCCAGCCGGTCAACCACAGCTACATCCCGAACATCACCCAGGCCTGGTCGGACTTCTCCAACCCGTTCTACGACGGGAAGTGGCAGTACACCGTGCCCTACACGATCTACACGACCGGTATCGCATGGCGTAAGGACTTCGTGCACGAGAACCCGTACCAGATGGCGAACCCATGGGCGATGCCATGGCAGGGCAAGTACAAGGGCAAGGTCGCGATCCTCGATGACGCCCGGGAGAGCATCAGCCTGGCCCTGATGAAGGCCGGCATCTTTAACCTCAACACCGAGGATCCGAACCAGATCGCCGCGGCGGGCCAGTCTCTCCAGAATCTCGCCCACCTGACCAACGTGCACATCGACAACAACGACTACACCGAGGTGCCCGGCGGCTCGATCTGGATTCACCATGCCTGGTCCGGCGACATGGCAACGGCGGCCTACTACATGAAGGGCGGCGCGAAGGTCGATGTGGTCGGGTACTGGTTCCCGCCGGACGGTAAGGGGCCGGTCGGCAACGACCTGATCGCGGTCCTGAAGGGCGCCCAGAACCCGGTGCTCGCGCACCTGTTCCAGAACTACCTGCTCGACCAGCACAACGCCGTGGAGAACTACAGCTACACCGGGTACATGCAGCCCATCCAGGGCATCACCCCGGAGCTGCTGGTCAAGGAGAAGCTGCTGCCCAAGAACCTCATGTCGACCACGGTGCTGCCGTCGTACTTCCGGCGCGGCGTCATGCAACTGCAGATTCCCGTCGCCGCCAACGCGCTGTGGGAGCAAGCCTGGCTCCAGGCCAAGAGCGCTTAGGCAGGGCCGATGGCGTTCTCGACGCTGACCGGGACCCGAGGGTCGGCGCAGCAGGCGAAGGAGCCGCACCGGCTATTCTGGGCGGCCGTCGCCGCCCCGGGGATCTTGTGGCTGATAGTGCTGTTCATCGTGCCGTTCTACGCGATCATGGCCGTCGCCTTCGGCACCGTGAATCAGTTGTTCGGCTACCCGATCGCGGTCTGGAACCCGCTGCGCTGGAGTTCGGCGAACTTCACCGCCGCGATGCACGACGTCGCGGGCACCGGAGCGTTCGTCGGCCCGATCATCCTGCGGACCGTGGGCTACGTAGCCGCGGCGTCGGCCCTGTCGCTGCTGATCGCCTACCCGGCCGCCTACTTCGTCGCGAGGTTCGCCGGCCGCGCAAGGGCCTGTTCCTCGTGCTGCTGATCGCGCCGTTCTGGATCAGCTACATGATGCGCATGCTCGCCTGGATCGGGCTGCTGCAGACCGACGGCTACGTGAACAAGGGACTGAGCTTCCTGCACCTGGTCAGCCAGCCCGTCAACTGGCTCGGCGGGCTGGGCGTCACGGTCGTGCTCGGGCTGGTCTACGGCTATATTCCCTACCTGATCCTGGTGCTGTACGCGGGGCTTGACCGGATCGACCCTGCGCTGATCGAGGCAGGCCGTGACCTGGGGCTCTCGCGAGCCAGGACGTTCCTCAAGGTCACCCTGCCGCTGTCGCGGCAGACCATCCTGACCGGCCTGCTGATCACCGTGCTGCCGATGCTCGGCGACTATTTCACCAACCAGCTGATGTCCGGCACCACGGGGACGTCCATGATCGGCAACGTCATCGACCAGCAGCTCACGACGTCCGTGCAGCAAGGCGAGGGAGCGGTCTTCTCCCTGTTGTTCCTGCTCGCCCTCGCGATCCCGATGATCTACTACGTGATCGCGACAAACCGGACAGCGCGGGAGGCGTCATGACCGCCGCGACCGCCGAGCGCCCGGCCGCGGGCGCTGAGACCGGCGCCCGGGCCGGTTTCGGCAGGTTCCTGCCCTGGCGGTCCAACCCGTGGCGGCACCCCTGGATCCTGGAGTCATTCACCTGGCTCTACCTGATCTGGTCGCTGGTGCCGGTGGCGCTGGCCGTGCTGTTCTCGTTCAACAACGGCCGGTCCCAGAGCTTCTGGCAGGGCTTCTCGTGGCGCTGGTATTTCGGCGACCACGTGAACTCGGTCTGGTGGAACCCCAACCTGCACGCGGCCGTCTTCCAGACCTTCTATTTGGCGATCTACACCACGGCGATCGCGGTGCCGCTCGGAGTGGCGTTCGCCCTGGGGATCAACAGGTGGCGCGGCAGGACCGCGTCGACGTTCAACTTCGTGATGATCTTGTCCTACGTGATCCCCGAGCTGATCTTCGGCGTCGCGATGTTCTTCGTGTTCACCGATCTGTTCAACGTCCACCTGGGCACGCTCGCCGAGACCCTGGCCCTGGTGACCTGGAACGTCAGCTGGCCGGCGATCATCGTGCAGGCCAGGCTCGTGACGATCGGGCGGCAGTACGAGGAGGCCGCCGCCGACCTGGGCTGCAACCCGTGGCAGGTGACCTACCGGGTGATGATGCCGCTGCTCATCCCGGCCATCTTCGCCAGTGCGGCGCTGGTGTTCTCCAGCACCGTCGATGACTTCGTCCTGGTGGACCTGCTGAATTCCGGCGCGAGCAGCACGCCGATGTCGGTCTACATCTACAGCCAGCAGCACGGCGGCAACGGCGCGCCCGCGCTCAACGCACTCGGCACGATCATGCTCATCATGTCCTTCGTCATCGTCACGATCGGGTACCTGGGATACCGGCTGATGACTCGCGGTGAGCGCGGCGACCGGCGGAAAGACCTCTCGACGATCACCGGAATGTAGGCATGACCGGAGCCCTTCCCGGCCGCGCCCGCGTGGTCATCGTCGGCGGCGGCGTCACCGGCTGCAGCATCGCCTATCACCTGGCCCATCTCGGCTGGACCGACACCGTGCTGCTGGAGCAGAACCGGTTGACCGCCGGAACCACCTGGCACGCCGCCGGGCTGATCACGTCGGCGGGGATGACCGACGAGACCGCGCTGTTCTTCAGCCGGTACTCGCGCGACCTGTACGCCAGGCTGGAGGCGGAGACCGGCCATTCCACCGGCTTCCGCCCGGTCGGCCATATCTCGCTCGCTACGACGCCGGAGCGGCAGGCCGCGCTGCGCCGCGAGGCGGCCTGGATGCACGGGTTCGGCGTGGCGGACACCGAGATCTCGGCGCGTGAACTCGCCGAGATGTGGCCGCTCGCCAGGACCGACGACGTGCTATCCGCGTTCTACGTGGCCGACGAGGGCCGCGCCGACCCGGTCGGCGTCGCGACCTCGCTGGCCAAGGGGGCCAGGCAGCTGGGCGTCTCCGTGATCGAGGGCATCGCGGCGACCGGTGTGCGCACCGCCCGCGGCCGGGTCACGGCCGTGCTCACCGAGCAGGGCGAGATCGAGACCGAGGTGGTCGTCAACGCCGCCGGAATGTGGGCGCGGCAGTTCGGCGCGCTGGCCGGGGTGCACGTGCCGCTCCAGGCCGCCGAGCACTACTACCTGCTCACCGACACAGTCGCCGGCATGGACGCCGACCTGCCCGTGATCGAGGACCCGGACAGCTACGGCTACTACCGGCCAGAGGGCGACGGGATGCTGGTCGGCCTGTTCGAGCCGGTGGGTGCGCCGTGGTCGCTGGACGGGGTCGGGCGGAACTTCGCGTTCGGCAAGCTGCCGCCCGACTGGGACCGGATGGAACCGTACCTGGCGCGGGCCATGGAACGGATTCCGTCGCTGGCCGAGACCGGGGTGCGGACGTTCTTCTGCGGACCCGAGTCGTTCACCTCCGACATCCGCCCGCTGCTCGGTCCGGCGCCCGAACTCGACGGCTATTTCGTCGCTGCGGGGCTGAACTCGCTTGGCATCCTGTCCGGCGGCGGGGTCGGCAACATGATCGCGCACTGGATCGCCGACGGGGTGCCGCCGGTCGACGCGACCGGCGTGGCCATCGACAGGACCGCCACCTACGAGACCTCGCGCAAGTTCCGCTCGCAGCGCACGGTCGAGCAACTCGGCGTGCTATTCGGCGATGCCGTCTGGCCGGCCTGGCAGCCCAAGACCGGCCGGAACGTGCGGCGCTCGGTGCTGCACGACCGGCTGGCCGCGGCCGGCGCGCACTTCGGCGTCTCGGCGGGCTGGGAGTTCGGTGAGTGGTTCGCCCCCGACGGTGATCACCCGAAGGCAGCGATGGGCTACTGCCGCCAGGACAGCCACGACATCGTCGGCCGCGAGCACGGCGCGATCCGCGAGGCCGTCGGCGTGATCGACATGACCCTGATGGCCAAGCTGATAGTGCAGGGCCCGGACGCTGCCGCCGTGCTGTCCCGGCTGTCCGCCAACGACGTGGCGCGCGAGCCGGGCAGGCTGGTCTACACCCAGTGGCTGAACCCGGCCGGCGGCATCGTCGCCGACCTCACGGTGACCCGGCTGGACGAGGCGAAGTTCCTGGTCGTGGCCAGCGACATCATCCACCGCAGGATCGAGCCGCTGATCCGCCGCGAGACCCGGGCCGGCGAGGTGGTCACGGTCACCGATGTCACCTCGGGCACAACGCTGCTCACGGTGCAGGGCCCGGCATCCAGGGAGCTCATCTCCCGGCTGACCGACGCCGATTTTTCTAACAATGCCTTCCCCTATCTCACGGCACAGCAGGTGCATGTCGGTTTCGCGCCAACGCTCGCGATGCGGGTCACCTACGTCGGCGAGCTCGGCTGGGAGCTGCATGTGCCCGCCGAGTACGCGCGCCGGCGTCTACGACGACCTGATGTCAGCGGGCGCGGACCTCGGGATCCGCAACGTGGGGCTGTCGGCGATGTCGAGCCTGCGGCTGGAAAAGGGCTACCGCGACATGGGCGTCGACATCGACAACTCCGACAGCCCGATCGAGGCCGGGCTGGGCTTCGCGGTTGCCTGGGACAAGCCCGGCGGCTTCGTCGGCCGGGACGCCCTGCTGGCCGCGCGCGCCGAGGGCCCGCCGAAGCACCGGGTGGTCGGGCTGCTCGTGCAGGACGAGGCCGCTGACCTGTTCGGCAACGAGCCGGTGCTCCTCGGCGGCGACTGGGTCGGCTACGTCCGCGCGGCCGCCTACGGCTACACGGTGGGCGGCCCGGTCGCGCTGGCCCAGGTGGAGTGCGCAGACGGCGTGACCGCCGAGTGGCTCAAGTCAGGCGAGTTCACGGTGCGCGGCGGCGAGCGCGACTGGCCGGCCAAGCTCCAGCTCGCCCCGTTCTACGACCCGAAGCGCCTGCGCATACTCGCCGAGACCTGACCTGCCGCGCCGAAGTCGCCTAACCTGGGGTGAAACCCGGAGTGAATAGCGCGTGAACCGAGCCAGCTAGGTCATGATGGTCCCAACCAGACACAGCCCACGGAGGTGCCACAGTGACCGTCAGTGACCATTTCGAGCTGGTAGCCACTGCCTACGAGTCGCTGCGCACCACCGACGAGGCGCCGGTGGTCAGGATCCGCCAGCTTCTGCCTGACCGCCCCGTCACCGGCCTCGATATTGGCTGCGGGACGGGACGCTACTCGCGGCTGCTGGGCCGGCTGCTGCCGGACGGCTCCAGGCTGATCGCCGGCGATGTCTCGGCGGCCATGCTGGCAGAGCTCAAGACCGACGACCAAGGCCGCGCCCTTAAGCTGGCTCCGCTGCGATCAACCGCCGAAGATCTGCCGATGCTGCCCCGCAGCCTCGACCTGGTCACGGCCTTCAACTGCGTTCACCACTTCGACCTCGACCGCTTCCTGACCGCCGTCGCCCGGGTGCTCAAGCCCGACGGCAAGCTATTCATCTACACCCGCACCCCACTGCAGAATGCGCGAACGATCTGGGGCCGCTACTTCCCCGGTTTCACCGAGCACGAGCAGCGCCTGCACAGCGAGGAGGCGCTCCGGCAAGCCGTCCGGCAGACCGACGGGCTCAGCGTGGTCGCAGCTCAGCCGTTCGCGCATCCGCGCTCAAGCACGGTCGAGCGGCTCAGGGCGCAGGCCGAGGGGCGCCACTACTCGACGTTCTCCCTCTACACCCCAGCCGAGAGGCGCGCGTCCATCGCGACCTTCCTGGCCCGCCTGCCCCGCTCCGAGGTTTCCTGGGTCGACGAGCACCTCCTGGTCGTCGTCGGCGGGACGCGCCCCGACTAAAGGGAGCCTGAAGGTTCAAGCAGCCTGGCGACCCCCGATACAGAATCAGGATCCCGGGGCGGCGATCCCCCGCTGGTAGGCGTAGCTGACCGCCTGGGCGCGGTCGCGTGCGCCGATCTTTCTCAGCAGGTGGTTGATGTGACTTTTCACCGTCGCCGCACTGACGATCAGGCGCTCCGCTATCTCGGTGTTGGAAAGCCCTTCGGCGATCAGCGCGAGAATCTCGGCCTCGCGAGGCGTCAGGCCGTCGGGGAACCGCGGGACCGGGCCTGGCGGCCCGACTGCGATCGCCGCCACCAGATGGTGCTGCACAGCGGGATCGATCACGGCCTGCCCGCTCACGACCTGCTGAAGTGCCTGGCTGATCTCGGCCGCGCCAGCGTCCTTCGTCAGGTACCCGCGGGCGCCTGCCCGTAGCGCGTCGATGACCGACCGGTCATCGGCATATGTGGTCAGCACGATCACCTTGACCTCCGGTGCCTGCTCACGGAGGCGGCGCGTTGCCTCAACGCCATCGCAGCGCGGCATGCGAAGGTCCATCAGGATGACATCCGGATGCAGCTCGGCGGCCATCGTGATCGCTTCCTCGCCATCGGAGGCGGTGCCGACGACCTCGACCTCCGGCAGCAGGCCAAGCAGCAGGGCCAGCCCTTCGCGGACGACTCGCTGGTCGTCCGCGGCGAGCACTCGTACCGGTTTCATGTCGGCACGTCCAGCTCAACCCGGAACCCGCTTTCAGTCGCCGCAGCCGTGAGCGTGCCGCCGAGCAGCTCTGCCCGCTCGCGCATGCCGTCCAGGCCGTACCCGCCGGAGGCGAGCACGGTCGATCCGTTGCTCCGCAGAGCCGCCTTATCGGCGTGTCGCGCAGGCTGGCCAGCATCGCCCCGACGTTGCGCCGGGCCATCCTCGCCGCCAAAATCCTCGATCACCAGTCGGGCGGCACGCGGCGCGTAGCCGAGGCGCACCTCCACCCGGTCGGGATGGGCGTGCTTGCGAACGTTCGTCAGTGCCTCCTGGGTCACCCGGTACATCGCGAGCCTGGTCTGCGCGTCCAGGTCCCGCCGATCACCCGCGACCGCGAACCGGCAGCTGATGCCGCTATCGCGCTCGAACTCCGCTACCAGGGCGGAAAGCCGCTCCGGTCCTGGCAGGTCCTCATCGCGAAGCACGCCGATCGCCCGGCGCGCCTCGTCAAGTCCCGATCTCGCCAGATACCCCGCGCGCTCGATCGTCTCGGCCAGCCGGGGGTCAGCCGGAGCCTGGGTAGCGAGCAGCCGGGCCCCCTCGAGTTGCAGCGCCAGCCCGGACAGCGTATGTGCCAGCACGTCGTGCATCTCGCGGGCCAGCCGCTGCCGCTCGGCCAGCGCCGCCGCTTCGATCAGCAGCCGCTCTGTCTGGTCAGATCTCTCACTCAGACGGCGCGAGAACAACGCCACCGTATAGGCGGCGCCAAGGGCGACCAGGCTCACGAGGACCGATGACGGCGACCGGTGTCCGTGCCTGCCAGCAACGCCAGCCACCAAAACGAAGGCGAATGCGCACGCCGCCGCGGCTGAAGGCAGCTTCCCGCGGTCTAGCCGCGTCGTCAGGCTCAGCGCGAGCATGAGGCCGAACAGGCCCGGCCCGTTCGGCTGCAGCCAGAGCAGTCCAGCCGAGCCGAGGAACAACGGGGCGTAGCACCCGGCAAGGACAGCGGTCCGCGACGGCTGGGCCAGCAAGGCGGCCATCGCGCCCAGCGCGCCGGCCGCTAGCCCGCACATGGCGATCAGAACGCCAAGAGATTCGCCGTGCAGCCCTGGGCCAGGGGTACTCCGCAAAGCGGCGACGAGCAGGAACACGACGACAACCGGGCTCAGCCACCGCGCCCGGCGCAGCGTCGCCTCGCGATGAGCACGGGCGCGCCGCAGAGCGGCCAGACTCGGCGTCACCGGCCCTGTTGCGCTCATGCCGTAAGCGTAAGGCGCCGCCACGCGCGGGTCATCGTCCTTGCGGTGGGGTCCCAGCAGCTTGTTACCTCAGCCCCCAGGCGAGGTTCCGTCCATCCGGAGGTGGAGTGCGCTGCCTGCGAATGATCCGTCGCAGCGCCGATGACTGCGACGGCGCCTGCCGACACGCTTGCAAGAGGCAAGAACGTCATCAGCAAGCGGCCGGGCGCCATTGGTTTCGGACCGCGAGCGGCGAGGGAGTCCCCATGTTTTTCCTGCTGGGAAGGCGCTACCCCTACCTGGGGATCATCGTCGGCGCGGTGCTCATCGTCACCGGGGCGGCATTTCACGGCGTGACGTTGGAGGTGACCGGGGCGGTCGCACTAGCCGTAGGGGTCGTCCATTGCATTGCCGCCTGGCGGAATGGCAGCCTTATGGGCGGCGATCGACCTCGATCACGATGAACGCCCCGTCGCTTCCCGCGCCCGGTGCGGCCTCCCGCCGATCCCGGCGATTGGGCGGCTTCAACATCACCGTGCTCCGGCTGGAGATACGCAGGCTGCTCCGAAGCCGGCGTACGGTCATCCTCGCGGTGTTCTCGCCCGTCGCCTTCTTCTTGGTTTTCGGGCTGAACCAGGCATACGCCAATGAGGCGGCGGGCCACGGCAACGTCTCGGCTTTCCTCATGACCAGCATGGCGCTATACGGCGCGGTGCTGGCCACGACCAGCGGCGGGGCCATGGTCTCGATCGAGCGCGCCGCGGGCTGGACCCGGCAGCTGCGGCTGACCCCGCTGTCCGCAGCGGCCTACATCGGCATCAAGATGCTCACCGCCCAGGTCCTCGGGCTGATCTCGGTGGCGGCGGTCTTCGCGGTCGGGATGCTCACCGGCAAGGCCTCGATGCCAGGATATCTGTGGGCCGTCACCGGGCTCTGCGTCTGGGCCGGCGCCCTGGTCTTCGCCGCGTTCGGGCTGTTCATGGGCTATCTGCTGCCCACCGAAAACGTCATGCAGTTGCTGGGAATCGCGATGATGCTGCTCGCCTTCGGCGGCGGCCTGTTCATCCCGCTCAACCAGTTCCCGCACGCGCTGCAGACGGTTGCCGAGTTCACGCCGCTCTACGGCCTGAACCAGCTCGTGCACGCTCCGCTGCTCGGTGGCGGCATCCAGGTGGCGTGGGTGGCCAACGCTGGCGGCTGGCTCGCCGTCTTCGCAGCCGGCGCGACCTGGCGGTTCCGCAAGGACACCGCACGGGTCTGCGCCGGCTCAATTGGTCGCAAGCGGTGGGGATAAGCCCACCCGCAGAAGTAGGCAGCGGGCCATTACGGCGGCAGCCGATCCTGCTCCAGGATGATGGCGCGGCCATCAGGCAGGTGGCCGCCCGCGCCCAGGAGGCAGCGATGTTGCAGGAGTTCCCCGCCGTCATCACCCCGGTGCTTGTCCTGGCGTACCTGGCCTGGTTCGCCGTCGTCCTGGCGCGGCGGCTCCTGGCGCCGCGGCTGCGCGCGGTGCCGTTGCGCGCGCGGATCGGCGCGCTCGGCCTGGATACCCTGCTGCTTCCCGCGGCCGGCCTGGTGGCCGGCCTGTCGGGCACCTCGCTGGTGCTGGCCACGCTGCTGCTCCCGCCGCTGGCACTCGGCCTATGGACCTTCGCGCCCCGGTCCGTAACCTCGAAGGTGCTCCCCTGTGCCGTCGCCGGGATCGGCATCGGTGGCTTCTTGCTGGCCAGGGAACTTGGCCTGGGATATTCCGGCATCGTGCGGAACTACGGCCTGTCCGGCAACGGCTCGGGAGACACCTTCGCTCACGTAGTGCTGGTCCAGGCTTACGCCTTCCTGATCGCCGGGCTCTGGCTCGCCTGGCGCCGAACCGATCCGGCCGGACCGGTTGGCCGCCTGGTCCTCCGCGTGCCAGGCCGGGGTCCAGGCCAGCGCGGCCGGCCCCGGTGGGGACTTGCTCTCCTTGCCGTGTTCTGCCTGCTGATGGAGTTGTTCGGCTGGAACCGCTGGCTGAACATCTCGTGGTGGAACCCCGGCCTGACCGCGGCGGTCGGCCTGGCCGTCGCGGCGCTGATCGTCTTCGCGCCCGCGGTCGCCGCGGACCTCGCGGTCGCCGGCCTGATTCTGTTCGGGCTCTACGGGATCGCGCTAGCGCTGTGGTGGCCGTTCCTGGCACCGTCACCCTTCACCGAGGATGTCCGCTACGGCGCGATCTGGATCGCCAGCCAGCCGGGGGCGCTCGTGGCCGGCGCTCAGGGACTGCTGCTACTGAACCTCGGGCTGTGGCTGCTGCCGCGTGCGATCGATGACCGGACCAGGGCGCTGCTCGGCCGGGCGGCCAGCGCGGACCTGGCGATCCGCGTCGTTCGGCTGACGAGGAGCCGTGCCGACGCCGTCGAGGCGGCGTCGGCAGAGCTTCGCCGCCTGGAACGAGATCTGCACGACGGCGCTCAGGCGCGCCTGATCACGCTCGGGATGAACCTGCGCGCCGCCGAACGGCTGATCAGGAGCGATCCGGATACCGCGCTCGGACTTGTCGCCGAGGCGCGCGATACTTCGGTCACCGTCCTGAACGAGTTGCGCGACATTGTGCGCGGCATCTGCCCGCCGGTCCTGGCCGACCGCGGACTCGCCGACGCGGTCCGCGCGCTCGCCCTCGACGCGCCGCTGCGGACCGAGGTGGATATCGACATGCCCGGCCGCCCTGACCTGCCTGTGGAGTCGGCCTGCTACTTCGCCGTGGCCGAGGCGCTGGCCAACGCGGTGCGCCACGCGAACGCGAGTCAGGTGCAGATCGCGATCGGCTACCGCGGCGGTTCGCTGCGGATCACGATCACCGACGACGGCGCGGGCGGCGCGGACCCGGCGGCCGGCTCGGGGCTGCGCGGCCTGGAACGCCGGCTCGGTACATTCGACGGTGTGCTCGCGGTGAGCAGCCCGCTGGGCGGGCCGACCATCGTCGCGATCGAGGTGCCATGCGCGTTGTCATCGCTGAAGATCTCTTCCTGCTGAGGGACGGGCTGGTCAGGCTGCTCAAGGCGCACGGCATCGACGTCGCCGCCGCCGTGGCCACCGGCCCTGAGCTGCTCGACGCGCTGCTTGGGCAGCGGCCCGACGCCGCCATCATCGACGTCAGGCTGCCACCGACGTTCACCGACGAGGGCCTGCGCGTCGCCCTGGCGGCTCGGCGCGAGATACCCGGGCTGCCGGTCCTGGTGCTGTCGCAGTACGTCGAGCAGCTGTACGCGCGCGAACTGCTCTCCGACCAGGTCGGCGGCGTCGGCTACCTGCTCAAGGACCGCGTCTTCAGCGACGAGCCAGTTCGTCGAGGCGCTCCGCACGGTGGCGGCAGGCGGCACCGTAATCGACCCGGAGGTCATTGCCAAGCTGGTGCGCCGACGCTCGGCGGCCGAGCCAGTCAGCACGCTGTCGCCCAGGGAACGCGAGGTGCTTGAGCTGATGGCGCAGGGCCGTTCCAATGCGGCGATCGCGCAGCGGCTGTTCGTCTCGGAGAAGGCGGTCAGCAAGCACAGCACGAGCATCTTCATCAAGCTCGCCCTGGAACCATCCGACGACGACAACCGCCGCGTCCTGGCAGTCCTTGCCTACCTCAACTCCTAACCACCCGTCAGCACAGCCTGCCGCACCGCACTCCCGCAGCACTCCCGCCCCGCCCCTGCGCCTCCCCGCGTCCCGCGACGCACTTCATGATCAGTCAGTCTGGACGGACAGCGAGAGGGTGGATTGGCGCAGTCCCGCCCAGCCGGGCTGAGCACTAAGCTGTCTCTATGAGTGGAATATTCCGGATTGACCCTGAAGCGACGCTAGCGCCGGACCCGGCGCACCCGGGCGAGCGCTACGTGAACAACTTCGTCGGCGACGACCCCGGCCTGTTCGCCGGCGTGTGGTCAGCCGATGCACAGGACACAAAGATCGACTCATACCCGGTGGACGAGGTCTGTGTGCTGCTGGCCGGCACGGTCACCCTGACCTCGGCCGATGGGCAGGTCAGCGAGTTCGCGGCGGGCGACGCGTTCGCGATCCGCAAGGGCACGGCGCTGACCTGGGCGAACACGCCCGATGTACGAAAGATCTACGTAATTCTCGATCACGCCGCCGGTGCCGCTGCCGACGATAGCTAGCGGCGCTCCGCCAGATCCGGGAGCGGCTGGGGCGGGCGTTCGCCCGCCCCAGCCGGCCCGTCGACGGCTACGGAGTCACGGTTGCCGAGTAGATGTTCTGGTCAAGCCCGCCGGTACCGTCGAAGCACGCCGTCAGCGACGACGTGCAGGTACCACCGGTCTCCGGGTCACCGGAAACATCGGCGCCGTCGTTGTCACCGGAGGGATCGGCCGCCCCGACCGTGTTCCGCTGGTCGGTCCAGACCACGCCGATCGTGTTTCCCTGCGCCGCTACCGTCAGGTAGTCACCGAAGAACGGCACGAGCCGCCCGCCGAACTGCTCGTAGTTCGGGTTGATCGGCGTGCTGGTGACCTGGATGCTCGAGCCCCAGGTCATGCCGCCGTCGGCGGACTCGGCAAACCGGACGTTCAGGCACGCGGAGGTAGCGCCCGATGCGCTGTTGCATGGCGCCCTAGTCGGCGAGTACGCCCGGTCACCCTGCGAGTCGTACCAGCCAGCGCTGACCCTTCCGTTGCTGGCGGTCACCCACGGGAAGAACTGGTGCCCCGTTGCGGCGGGTGCCAGCAGTTTCGGTGCCGACCAGGAGGCTCCGCCATTCGTGGAGAACACGTACTCGATCTGGCCCTGACCTGAGGACTGCTCGACCTCGAATGCCATCACCAGCGTCCCGTGCACGTTGTCCGCCGCCAGGCTCGGGCCCGCCAGGTCGAAGCGCGGGAACGTCTGCCCGGTCGGGCAGTTGAACGGGCTGTCGCCGCACTCACGCGCGCCGTTGCCGGAGAACTGCCCGGAAATGAACGGCGTGTAGGTCAGCGCGAGGCTGGCCTTGCCGAACGTCTTCCCTGAATCGCCGGACGCCACGAACGCAGCGCCATTGACCGCGCCGGGTGTTTTGGCCAGCGCGCCGCCGGTGTTGCCTTCCCAGGCGACGAAGACGTGCCCGCCCGGGCCGACGGCGATCGACGGGCCCTGGTTGCCGCAGATCCCGCCCGAGATCTTCACCGGCTGGCTGAAGCTCGCGCCATGATCGGTTGACCGGCTGAACAGGATTTCGTTGCAGCCGGTGCCGTGGAAGTCGGACCACGCCGCGTAGATGTTGCCGGTGGCCGGGTCGGCGACAAGATCGGTCTTGTCATTGAAGTGACCCTGGCCGAAGGTGTTCGTCGCCAGCAGGACGGTACGCACGTAGTGCGAGCCGTCGGTCGAGGTGCCGGTCGCGTTCGGCGCGGATGAGTAGGTGGCGACCCAGATGGACCCTGAGTTGTCCCTGAACCGCGCGGAGACCCCGTTCTCGGTGCCGCGGTTGAAGTTGTTGCCCATGTAGAACAGGTCACCCTGGCCATCCCACGTCATCTGGGGGTCTCCAGCCGCGAGGGCGCCGGCCGCCACCAGCGGTGCCAGCGGCGAACTCGTGCCCTGAGCTGACGTGTCGCCGTTGTAGCCGGGCAGCAGGCTGTCCGCCCAGGTGCTGCCGCCGTTGGTGCTGCGGTAGAACCCGGCCCAGGCATCGCCGACCGTGGGCACGGTGCAGTAGTCATTCGAGCCTGCCGCCCAGATCGAGTGATTCCGCGGGTCGATGGCGAGCGTGGGCTCGTTCTGCATTCGCCGGTCGACGCCGCAGCGGGTAAGAACCGCGTCGGTGTAACCGCCGCCGGCGAGCTGATCGGCGCTCAGGTAGCTGCTGCTCTGGTCCACCGTCACTCGCGCGTTCGCTCCAGCCGTGGGGCCACCGCAGGCCACGGCCGGCGCAGCGGCGTACAAGGCGGCTGCCATGAGAGCCGCCGATGTCGCGACAACAGCGGTGAGGGATTTCTTCTGCATCAGAACCTCCGGATCGGGAATGATGCTGGTGAAGTCACGGCATCTTCCCACCATTGGCTCGGGCAGTCCATCACAGTTGGCTAGCTGCTCGGGTCAGATGTCGGTGACACGTTTCACGGGCTGACCGGTGACGGTGGCAACGGTTTCGTAATCGTGGTCGTCGCAGAGCACGATGAGGCGCTCCCGCTCCGCGGTGGCGGCGATCAGGAGGTCCACCGGCCCGGCCGACCGGTGCGCTCCAGCCTCGGTCAGCAGTTGTTGGACCTCCCCCGCCCGCTCGTAGGCACTCGCGCTCATCGCCACCCACCCGAACAGGTCCCGCATCAGCTGCTGCTTCTCCAGCCGGTCAGCTAGCGACCGCGCCGAATACAAGAACTCTAGCTCGACAATCGGACATATCGCGATAACGCCAGCTGCCAGCTGATCTGACCATGCCTTCCGCAGCTCACTCTGAAAGATACGGAACAATCCGGATGTGTCGATCAGGTAGATGGCCGGGGTCACTTGCGGTAGGCGCCCTTGTTGCCGAGGAACTCATCGAAATCGCCGCGATCGGCCATCTCGCCGAGCCTGGCCAGAGCGCGAAGTCGCACCAGTCGCTGACCGACTTCGCGAAGTGCGGCGTTCACTGTGTCTTTCTTTGTCGTGGTGCCAAGGACCTCGGCTGCTGTCGTCAGAGCATCCTGGTCAATCTCAATTGGTGTCTTCACCATGGCCATGAGTCAGTCCCTCTCGCGTCACCACAAGGGTATCATGGATATCCTCGATAGATATCTCCGATATCCACGCCGCGGCGGGAGTCGCTAGCGGGCCAGGCTGTGCTCAGCGGCCGGCTCGGCCTCGAGGTCCTCGCCGTCCGCGCCGATCGCATCCCCGGCGAGCACTCGAAGCGCGTCTGACGCCAGGTGGACGTGGACCGGGGTGCCGTGGTCCAGGTGGATCTGGCCGCCGTCGTTCTGCACCAGGGCCTGAACCTGCATTCCCGCGGCCAGCCGGAGCATCACCTGGGTGGCCGAGCCGAGGTAGACCAGGCGCTCCACCATCCCCGGAACCCGGTTCGGCCCGGCAGGCTCGCCCCGGCCGGGACCGGACCCGAACGGCTCGATCCTGACTCGCTCCGGCCGGATGACGGCGTGCGCGTGGTCAGGCGTTCCCTCACCGCCGAAGTCGGCGGCCAGTACGCACTCACCGAGCTTGATCTTGCACGCCTGGCCAGGGCCGCGTTCGATGACGTCGACCTCCATCAGGTTGGAGACCCCGAGGAAGTCGGCCACGTAGGTGTCAGCGGGCTCGCCGTAGATCTCCTTCGGCACGCCCATCTGCACGATCTTGCCCGCCCGCATGACGGCGAGCCGATCCGACATCGTCAGCGCCTCTTCCTGGTCGTGCGTCACGTAAAGGAACGTGATCCCGACTCGCTCCTGGAGCGCCTTCAGCTCGACCTTGAGCGACCTGCGCAGCTTGGCGTCCAGCGCCCCGAGCGGCTCGTCGAGCAGCAGCACGGCCGGATCGAGCACGAGTGCCCTGGCGAGCGCGATTCGCTGCTGCTGACCGCCCGATAGCTGGCCAGGGCGCCGCTTCTCGAACGACGTCATGTGGACGAGTTCGAGCACCTCGGAGACCCGCCGCCTGATCGTGGCCTTGTCCACCCCGCGGTTGCGCAGCCCGAACGCCACGTTCTCCCGCACGTCAAGGAACGGGAACAGCGCGTAGCTCTGGAACACCGTGTTGACGTTGCGCTTGTTCGCCGGGACGTGCGTCATGTCGGCGCCGTCGAGCAGCACCTTTCCGGCGGTCGGCTGCTCGAACCCGGCGATCAGCCGCAGCGTCGTGGTCTTGCCGCAGCCCGAGGGCCCGAGCAGGGAGAAGAACTCTCCGCTCGAGACAACGAGGTCCAGGTCGTCGACCGCCATTTCCACGAATCGCTTGCTCAGCGAGACCAGTTCGATCTGCCCACCGGACATGAGGCGGCTACCTTCCTGCTCCGGCCCTGGCGGCGGGGGCAGTGCCCTGCTCGCGGCCGCTAGGGGTCCATTGGAAGCCTAGACGGTCAGCTACATAGCGCATGCAGAGTTCATATGCACTCACTGGGTCCACTACAGGGTCATCCAGGGCAATCTGAATTGTCAGCCCGTCGAGCAGGGCCGAGACGAAGATGGAGAACGGCTTCGGGTCGATGTCGGCGAACTCGCCCGCCTCCTGCCCGGCCTGCACCAAAGACACAATAACCTCGCGCCAGCGCTCGTCGGACTTGCGCCGGACGCCCGCCACATCGGCATTCCGCGCAGCCTGAGCCCAGAAGTCTAGCCAGAGCTGCCAGTTGCTCTCCAGTTCCGGGTCGGTGTCGGGCAGCAGGTTCATCGCGACGAATTCCTGGAGTCGCTCACCCGCGGTGGGGAGCTTGTCCATCCTGAGCTTGCCCTCGGCATACCAGGTGTCCTCGTAATGCCTGATTGCCTCGGTCAGCAACTGGTCCTTGGTCTTGAAGTAGTAGATGACCAGGGCCGGGCTGATCCCGATCCGCTCGGCGATGTCCGCGATCCTGGTGTCGGAGAAACCGCGCTCGGAGATCACGGCGAGGGCGGCATGCAGCATCTGCCCGCGCCGCTGGTCGGCGATGCCGGGCCCGGCGGGGGCGCGCTCAGCCTGCTCAGTCATCCGGTAATCCTCCGCAGCACTTGTCGTAACCGTAGCAAATTTCTAGACTGAACATTCAGTCAGTCCTTCGGGAGCCAGTCCTTCGGGAGCCAGCCCGGGAGCCAGCCCGGGCGCCAACCCGGGGGGCGCCACCCCGGGGGGCGCCAGCCCGCGGACAGCGGGCACCGCCCGTGCGCGAGTCGGAAGGCCAGGAAAGGACCCAGTCATGGCCGCAACATACGATGCCATCGTCATCGGCGGAGGGCACAACGGCCTTGTGGCCGCCGCCTATCTCGCGCGAGCCGGAGCGCGAACTGTCGTACTCGAAAGCCGGCATAAGACGGGCGGCGCCGCGACCACAGAATCTCCATGGCCTGACGCTCCAGAGTTCAAGGTGACGAGGCTTTCTTACGTGATGAGCCTCATGCCGCCGACCATTATTAACGATCTCAAGCTAGCGACTCACGGGTACAAGGTCTACCCGATGGGACCGTATTACCAGGCATTTCCCGAAGGCGGCTCGATCAAGCTGTATGCCGACGACGCCAAGCGCAACTACGAGTCGGTCGCGCAGTGGTCGAAGAAGGACGCCGAGGCCATGCCGCGCTGGGATGCCTGGCTGGCCGGACTCGCCGACGTTCTCGGCCCGATGCTGCTGACCGCGCCGCCGAACCTCGGCTCGCACAAGCCACGTGACCTGCGCGGGACGCTGAAGCTCGCCTGGCGCAACCGCGGGCTCGACGTGCGGACGATCGGCGACGCGACCCGGCTGATGACGATGTCGATCGCCGACCTGCTCGACGACTGGTTCGAGTCCTCGCAGGTGAAGGGCGCACTGGCGGTCAACGGCGTGATCGGCACCTGGGCGGGTCCCTACGAGCCTGGCACCGCCTACGTGATGGCCCACCACTCGATCGGCGACGTGGGCGACGGCCACCTCGGCAACTGGGGCTTCCAGGAGGGCGGCATGGGCGCCGTCTCTGGCGCGATCGAGGCGGCGGCGCGCGAACTCGGCGTCGAGATCAGGCTGAACTCGAAGGTCGGCAAGGTCCTGACCGAGAACGGCCGTGCGGTCGGGATCGCGCTCGCCGACGGGGATGAGATCAGGGCAGGAACTATCGTCACCACCCTGCACCCCAGGACCGCCTTCCTCGACCAGGTCGGCGAGGAGAACCTGCCCCCCGACTTCGCCAGGGACATCAAGATCTGGAAGACCAGGAGCGGGGTCGTCAAGATCAACCTGGCCCTGTCCGAACTGCCGAGCTTCACCGCCGATCCGGGCAGCGACCTGGCTGAGCACCACACCGGCTCGGTCGAGATGGCGCCCTCGATGGAGTTCATCGAGCGCGCCTTCCAGGACGCCCGCGACGGCAAGCCGTCTCTCCGGCCGTTCAGCGACGGCGTGATTCCGACCGCGTTCGACAAGACCCTGTGTCCCGAGGGCACCCACATCATGTCGCTGTTCACCCAGTGGGTGCCGTCGGACTGGAACCTCGAGCCGCACACCTCTGAGCTCGAGGCCTACGCGGACCGCATGATCGAGCTTTACGACGAGGTGGCGCCGAACTTCAAGGCATCGATCCTGCATCGCGACGTGATCGGCCCGTACCAGATGGAGCAGGAATACGGCCTGATCGGCGGCAACATATTCCACGGCGAGCTGTCCCTCGAGCAGCTATTCCACATGCGGCCCGCACCCGGTTACGCCGACTACCGCACCCCGATCACCGGCCTGTACAACGGCAGCTCGGCGACCCACGCGGGCGGCGGAGTCTGCGGCATTCCGGGCTGGCAGGCGGCGCGCGCCGCGCTGGCCGACCGCAAGGTCAGCAAATCGGCCAAGGCAGCGCGAGCAGCCGGGCTAGGCATGACGACCGAGTTCACAGCCCAACAGCTCCCCCGGACGCATCCCGGCCCGCAGGACGAGGCGCTTCGGACAATGCTGGAGGCCAGGACTGTGGCGCTCGTCGGCGCGTCGGCCAGGCCGGGCAGCTTCGGCGCCCGGATGCTGGCCGAGGTGATGAAGTCATCGGCCAGGCCCACGGTGTATCCCGTAAACCCGCGCTACGGAGACATCGACGGCATCCGGTGCTACGCGTCGCTCGCCGATCTGCCGGGACCGGTCGACCTGGTGCTGCTCGGCGTACCCGACGCCACCCTCGAGGAACAGCTGGCACTCGCCGCCGGACTCGGCACCCGGTCGGCTGTGATCTTCGGAAACGCGCACGAGGAGCCGCCTGCCAGCCCTTCGGGCCCGCCTGCCAGCCCTTCGGGCCCGCCCGGCCATGACCTGCGTCAGCGGCTCGCCTCGATTGCGCGAGGGGCGGGCATGGAGCTCTGCGGCGCCGGCTGCATGGGCTTCGCGAACGTCGGCTACGGCCTGCGTGCGATGGGCTACGTCGAACCCGACCCGCTTCCCGCCGGGCCGGTCGCCCTGGTCACGCACTCAGGATCGGTGTTCTCCACGCTGTTGCGCACGCGCCGGGCGTTCGGCTTCACGCTCGCCGTCTCCTCCGGCCAGGAACTCGTCACGGCGGCGCCCTCCTATCTGTCCTACGCGCTCGGCCAGCCGGAGACGAAGGTTCTGGCGCTGGTGCTCGAGGCGATGCGCCAGCCAGACCGGCTCAGGGAGGTACTGGGCCTCGCCGCCGGGCGCGGCCTGCCCGTCGTGCTGCTGACGGCGGGCAACTCCGCCAGCGGCCGGGCCATGGTCGCGGCGCACTCGGGGGCGCTGGCCGGGTCGGACGGCGGCTGGGAGGCGCTGGTCCGCGCCTACGGCCTGCACCGCGTCGGTGACCTGGCCGAGATGGCCGACACGCTGGAGCTCTTCTCGCTGCGCTCCTCGCGCCGAGCCGGCAGCGCGCCCGGCCGTCGCAGCGGCATCGCAACCGTGCACGACTCAGGGCTCCAGCGTGCGCACTGCGCCGATCTCGCCGAGGAGTACGGCGTCCCGTTTGCCAGTCTCGGCCCGGCCACGACGGCCCGCCTGACGGAACTGCTCGACCCTGGCCTCGTGGCGACGAATCCGCTCGACGTCTGGGGAACCGGCACCGGCACCCAAGAGCTGTTCGCGGCCTGTCTGGCGACGCTCGCGCGAGACGAGGCCGTCGATGCGGTGGCGCTCGCCGTCGACCTGATCCCGGAACTGGACGGCGACATGTCCTACCAGCTCGCCGTGCTAGACGCCGCGAGCAGCACGGACAAGCCGGTCGCCGTGATTAGCAACCTGGCCGGCGCGATCGACCGGGAGGCGGCAGCCGTCGTGCGCGGCGGCGGCGTCCCCGTGCTCGAAGGCATGCGGACCGGCCTGCTGGCATTGCGGCACCTGCTCGATCACGCCGGCCGTCGGCCGGTACCGCCGCCCGCCAGGCCGCTAGTCGACCGGGCCAGGGCGGAACGCGCCAGGACCCTGCTCTCGCTCTGCGGCCAGACTGGCGCCGTGCAGTTCGACCTGCTCCGCGAGTACGGCATCGCGACGGCCCGCGCCGAGCGGGTCACCGGCCAGGCCGCAGCGGCCGCCGCAGCCGCGCGCATCGGCTACCCGGTGGTACTCAAGACCGACGAGCCGGGCATCGCACATAAGTCGGATGCCGGCGGCGTGCTGCTCGGCGTCCGCGACGAGGCCGAGCTCATGGTCGGCTACGCGGATCTGGCCGCGAGGCTCGGACCTGCGGCCTTGGTCTGCGAGACCGTGCCGCCAGGGACCGAACTGGCGCTCGGCCTGATCCGCGACCCCGACCTCGGCCCGCTGATCGTGGTCGGCGCGGGCGGGATACTCGTCGAGCTGATCGCCGACCGAGCCGTCGCGCTGCCGCCGCTCACGACGGCCCAGGCCGCTGAACTGCTGGACGGTCTGAAGGTCGGCACGCTGCTGGCCGGCACCCGCGGCGCCGCGCCCGCCGACCTCGGCGCCATCTACACTGCGATCTCCGGCCTCGCCGATCTGGCCGCCGAACTCGGCGACCTCATCGATGCGCTCGACATCAACCCGCTGATCTGCGGCCCGGACGGCGCTGTCGCTGCGGACGCCCTGGTCATCCCACGGCTAGCCGGATGGCCTGCGCCAACGACTATGGTCTAGCTGGCCTGCGGCGGCAGTATCAAGCCCGCCCGATCCGGACTCAGGTTGCCGGCCTGGGCGTCTCCCACGCATAGTCCGCCGCCGTTCACCTCTTCTACGGTGATCTGGCTCACGCTTCCGCTGAGCGACACATACGCGCTGTGCAGGCCAGGTTCGACAGTCACAGCCCGCACGTGACTGCCGTACCGCACGTCGACCACCCCAGGGACCGACGAGAGCCACAGGTAGCCGATCCTGACGATGCCGCTGTAGCTGGGGGACGGACCGGTGAACTGCACCACGATGCGCTGGTGTCTGCTCGGCCAGCACTTCTGGCCCACCGTGAGGGGAAGGCTGGTCACGCCGCTGACATGCGCCTGATACAGCCGCCCGTCGGTACCGAATATGCGCAGACCGTCCAGCGTGCCGTGCGGATGGCGCGTCCACTGCAACTTCCCCCGCTGGATGTCGCCAATAACCCTGGACTCCAGCGCGAACGAGCCGAACAGGCCTTCGACCATGTCGCCCGAGACGGCAACGTTCATCACCGGCGTACCGTGCGGCGCCAGCCTGACCGCGGCAGCGGCGTTGGCGATGTAGCGGGCGATCGGCTCGCCGGTCGTCACGTTCTCATAAGCCTGCACCGACCAGATCGATCCGAAAACGACAACGGCGATCAGGGCGGCGGCACCTTCGAACGACCGCAGACCGGCGTGCGATCCGGCGATCCTGGCGCCGCCGCTCAGCGCTCTTGGCCGATCGTCTTTCAGCGGCCACAAGGCGAGTCCGATAACGACGGCCAGGACGGGCACGGCGTCCGCGACGTACCTCGTCTCCGTGCCGAGGACGCCGGGCGAGAAGCTACCGAGCCTGCTGACAGCGACCGGCAGCATGTCGGCAAGCGCCACCCAGACGAGCAGCATCGCCCATGCCCGCCAGGCGATTGGCCGCCGCCAGATGGTGACGGCGATCACCGCGATCACCACGACGAGAGCCAGCCACATCAGGGAGAACGGCGGCGCGGCGAACGAGTAGGACCCGCCCGACACCGGCAGCCACTGCCAGGGCCCGCCGACGGCGCCGGGCGCGAGCGAGTACTGGAGCAGCCCCCGCGTGAACGTCACGACCGCACCGGCCGACGCTGGTGTTCCCGGATGCGTCGTAGACGTGTGCAACGACACCAGCAGCAGCACGACGTAGCCCGCCATTACCAGCGCGTAGAGCAGCCAGGCGCGCCAGTACCGGATCAATGGACTCGCGAGGCGCGACAGCCAGTTTCGGCTTGGCTCGGTCAGGAAGCCCGCCGTCATCGCGAACAGCAGCACGGGCAGGACCAGGCCCTTCTCGAAGAAGATCAGGCCAAAGGCCACCCAGCCCACCGCGGCGGCAAGGTGCCTGCCACGGCCGGAGCGCACGTAGCAGATGTGTGCATGCAGCGCCATAAAGGTAGCCAGCTGAAGGGGCACCGACTCCAGCGCCGACGACCACTCGCCGAGATCGGGCATCGTCAGCGGAGAAAGGGCATAGACCAACAGCGGGACGAGGATGATCGGCCGGTCGCCGAACAGCATGCGGAGCAGGCGAAGCGCGGCAAGGCTCGCCGCCGCGACCAGCGCCAAGCTGATCGCCGACGCCAGGCCCCAGTTGTAGAGGGTGGTGCGCACAAGGAACCAGGCGACGACCCGGAGTCCGATGATGAGATGACCGGCGCCGATGAATGTCAGGTACCGCCAGCTGAACGGTGACTGGATCGCCAGGTCCAGGTCATGGAAGTCGTCCTGCCTAAAGTACAAATGGGCCAGGAACTGCGCCTTCCAGGCCAGGCTCACGATGATGAGCAGGATCCCCGCGACAACGACCTGATTCGCCCGCAGCCAGCCGACCAGCGAGCGCAGGTCGGCCCAGTCCTCCGGGGCGGCCGCGCCACGCTCGTCCAGCACGGTGTCCGGGGCGCCGGTTCGCTGGATGGCCCCATCGGCGTGACTCACTTACGCATCCTCATCACTCGTCCAGCCACGGGCGCCACCTGACCTCCACGACACCTGCTACGGCTGGGCCTGGTTAGGCAGCTGGGGGCCGGGAGCACCAGCTTCGACGTCGCCGATGCACATCCGCACGCCACCGAGAACGGTGACAGTAATCCCCGGCGCCGGTCCCGCCACCTGCAGGTACGCGGCGTGCAGGCCGGGCTTGACCCGGAGGCCCTGGATCGTCCCGCCGTAGCTGACATAAACCTGCCCGGGCGAATCAGCGCCCCAGATGTACCCGATTCGCAGCGCAGTGGATAGATAGGGCGAGTTGTGAAAGAAGTTGACGCTTATCTCGCCGTGCCGCACCGGATAACACCCATGGTGCCGAGAAACCGGTGCTCCGCTGGTGGCGCCGTAGACCCACGCTGGATAAAGGCGGCCGTCAGGCCCGAACATCCGCAGCCCGTCGACTGTCCCCCGCGGGGACTCGATCCAGGTCAGCCGGCCAGGCCTGATGGCCCCGATCACCACGCGCGTGCCGTTGGTGCTGTCCTTTACCTGGTCAGGGACGGCCGAGTCCAGCACGGGCGTGCCCCGCGGCGCGGATTCGATCGCTCGCGTGGCGTTCGCGATGTACCTGGCCGCTGGCTCCCCGGTCGTGACGGACCGGTAAGCGCTGGCCGACCAGATGGATCCAACGACGAGGACGGCGAGCACGCCACTTGCGGCCGATCGCCACGCGTGCTCCGCTCCTCCCCGATCCGTCCGCGTTTGGCGTCCTGCTCGTGCACGTGCCCCTGACGCCAACTGTCCGGGCGCTTCGATGAGCGGCAGGAACGCCAGGCCGAGGCAGATGGTCAGTACGGGCACGGCATCGGCAACATACCGGGTATCCAGCGACAACAGCACCGGGTACCAGTCCAGCCTGCCGATAATCACAGGCAGCAGGTCGGCGAGGATAACCCAGGCAGCGAACGTCATCCACGCGCGCCAACTGACTCGCCTTCGCATGATGCTCGCACCAATGACCGTGCCGGCGACGATGAACGCCAGCCAGATCAGGGCGCTGGGCGGAGCCGCCAGCGCGTAGGCATGGCCTGGCAGCGCCCACCATCCCCACGGACCGCCGATCGCGCCCGGGACTAGCGAGTCCTTCAGCAATCCCCAGCCGAAGGAGAGCACCGCCGCGCCATGTGGCACTGTCGGATGGCTCGTCGATGTCCGCAACGACATCGCCAGCACGATCGCGTACGCGATCATCGCGACGGCGTAGCTGACCCATGCTCTCCAGAACCGCACCAGGGTGAGCCACAGGCGGCTCGGCCATGACCCGCCACCCGCGAGGAAGGCCGACGTGACCGCGAACAGCAGCACGGGCACGACCAGGCCCTTCTCGAAGGCCAGAAGCCCGACTGTCACCCATGCCGCCGCCGCGGCCAGGTGCCGCGGCCGACCGGTCCTGGTGTAGTGAATGTGCGAGTTGAGCGCCATGAACATCGCCAGCTGAAGTGGCACCGACTCCAGCGCCACCGTCCACCAGCCCAGAGCCGCGATCCCCAGTGGCAGCAGCATGTAGACCGCCAGCGGGACGAGGATGGCAGGACGCTCCCCGAACAGCGTCCGCAGCACAGCGAAGGCGGCCAGCCCGGCAGCGGCCAGGAACGCCAGGCTCACCGCGGACGCTAGCCCCCAGCTATACAGCGATGCTCTCGCCAGCACCCAGATGATCGCTCGTTCGCCGATCATCAGATGACCAGTGCCCACGTAGGTCAGGTAGTGCCAGCTGAACGGCGACCTGATCGCGAAATCCAGATTGAAGAAGTCCTGGCGGTAGAAGTACATGCGGCTGAGGAATTCAGCCCGCCAGGCTACCTGCGCAGCGATCAACGCGATCGCGATCACCAGCACCGGGCGTCTGCCTTGCATCCATCGGTAGGCAGGGCGCAGATCCGCCCAGGCGTCAGGGCCACGTCTCTCGGGCAGCCTCATCAGGGCCTTGCCCGGGTCGACGTCCTGCACGTCTTCGTCGGCCTGGCTCACGATGCGCATCATAGTGCGGTCTTGTCATGATTATCTGGTCTGTAGACCGATAGATACCAGGTCAGCTGAGCGACGTCAGCTGCCAAACTCACGCCTGAACATGCGCTGTCTGGGCGTGCGACAACCTCCGCGAGTCGCCGTAACGCAACTGAATCGTTAAATATAACCATGCTGACGTACATGAGCCTGCTCGATCGGTCTATGCTGCCGCTGGGCTGCCGCTGGGCGCGGCCAGGAGAGCGGAGTTCAACGATGCGACGAATCGCGCACACCCTGGCCGTAGCGGGTGCCATCGCGGGCCTGGGACTCACCGCATTGCCCGCGGTGGCGAGCCCGGTCGGCGCGAGCGATTCCGCGGGTCGCTCCAGTGCCGCCCAGTCGTCGCCGACCCCGGCTCAGCGCAGCGCCATGGCGCGCGCCGAGCACCTCAGCGCGTTGCGAAACAAGCGCGGCATCATCACCGGATCCGTCCGCGGCCCAGGCGGAGCCCCCGAGGCGAATGTGTGCGTCGTGGCGAGCGGCCCGCTCGCCACGCGCAAGACCTTCAGCAGGCCGGACGGCCGGTTCATCATCGCGGGCCTGCCGCGGGGCGCGTACCGGGTGGAGTACCGCGGTTGCTCGCCGATCGGCCGCTTCACCGGCCAGTGGTACGGCGGGCTGACCCGCGCCGCCGCGGCCAAGGTCATGGTCACCGGTGCCGCGCCGACCGAACTCGCTCCGGTCACGCTGGGGATGATCTCGCCGCGGTTCACCAGGCCCGCGACGCCGGCGCTGCGCCTGCCGCACCTCAGCGGGGCGCAGCGGCTGGACAAGCTGCTCAGCAGGCTCGAGTCAGGACGGACGTTCCAGGCGCCTGCCAGCGCCCAGGCCGTCGGGCAGGTCTCGGGGCGGGTCACCAACCGGTCGGGGCACCCGCTCGCTGGGATCTGCGTGGTGGCCGCGCCCGTCGGCGCGCGCTTCTTCAGGGCCGGCGGGATCACCTCAGCGACTGGCAGGTATCGGCTCAGGGTGCGGCCAGGGCGCTATTACGTCATCTTCCTGCCGACCTGTGCTCCGAAGGACAACTACGCGCCGCAGTTGTGGAAGGCCGCGGGATCCATCGCCAGCGCGACGGCGCTGCAGATCGCCGCGCACCAGGACGTCACGCATATCGATGCCATGCTGGGGACCGGCGCAATGATCACCGGCCGCGTTCGCAGCCACGTCAGCCCGCATCCGTCTTTCCGCGGCCTGTGCATCGTCGCACAAGGCACCGGCGGCCAGAACTTGTTCGAGAGTTTCCAGAGAGTCCGCGCGGATGGGACGTTCCGCCTGCCCAGCCTCGCTACCGGCAAGTACCGGGTCTTCGTCGACCCGTTCTGCTCCCGCCGCGGCTCGCCGTGGCTCCCGCTCAGGCTGCCCAAGCTCGTCACCGTGACCAATGGGAAGACGACGTCGGGGATCACCGCATTTCTCACGCTCGGCGGATCCATCACCGGCACGGTCAAGGACACGAACGGAACGAAGCTGTCCGGCATCTGCGTGCAGGCGCTCTCCCGCAATAGCGGCGCCTTCACGGTCAGCACCGCCAACGGGACCTACCGGCTGCAGGGGCTGACCGCGGGCACCTATCAGCTGACGTTCGACCCGAGCTGCGGCAACCGGGGCCCGTACGCGCCGCTCCAGCTGGCCAACCCGGTGGCGGTGCGGTTGGGCGTGACCACGTCGCACGTCGATGCCGTCCTGCAGTTCGACGGCTCACTGACTGGCACGGTCACGAACTCTCACGGCCAGCCGCTCGGCGGAATCTGCGTCGTCGCGGAGGGCAGCGGCCTAGGCTTCGCGTTCACCAGGACAAGGGCCGACGGCACCTACACGGCCAAGAAGGTTCCGCCGGGCAGCTATCAGGTCCAGTTCATCCCCGGCGGAGTCTTCTCCAACTGCGGCAACAAGGGCAACTACCTGCCGGCGTCGGTCTCCGCCACGGTCAGCAGCCAGGCCAGCACTACCGCCGACGGGGTGCTGCCGACCGGCGGCATCATTTCTGGCACAGTGAAGGACAGCCACGGCAGGCCGATCGCGGGCGTGTGCGCCTTCTCCAGCAGCCAGTTCGGCGGGGTCACCGCCACCAAGAGCGACGGCTCGTACCAGCTCAGGCAGTTGTTCACCGACAGTTACTTCGTCGGCTTCCAGGGCGGCTGCGGCAACACGCGAGAGCGTGGCCCCGCTGGCCTACCGCAACGACCCGACCTTCTTCGGGCCGACGTCCATCCCGGTGACCGCCGGCCAGGTCACGGCTGGCATCGACGTCCGGCTGCGGCCGGGCGCCACGATCAAGGGCGCGGTGCGGGACCAGGCAGGCCAGCCAGTGGACTCGGTCTGCGTGTTCGTCGTCGGCAACACCGGCGGCGACGGCGGCGGCTTCCTCGCCGACGTCCAGATCGCCAGGAACGGCCGGTACACCTCCGCCAACCTGCCGCCCGGCCAGTACGCCGTCTTCTTCAGCGGGCTATTCTCACGGCACCGCGGGTGCGGGCCCTCGCCATACGCGGACCAGCAGTTCGGCGGGCAAGGCATCGGCGGGACGCCGCACTTCATCTCCGTCCCGGGCGGCAGGGTCACCACCGGCGTCGACACGACGCTGTCGCTGGCCGGGACGATCACCGGCGTCGTGACGAACACGTCGGGCAAGCCCGTTTTCGCCTGCGTCACGGCCACCAACCGCCGCACGGGGGCGAGCGCGGAGTCGTTCAGCGGGTCGCACGGCGCGTACAAGCTGACGGCGCTGCCCGCCGGTCCTTACGCCGTGGAGTTCTCCAGCTGCGGCGGTGATTTCCTGTTCTTCGGCCAGACCGGCCTCAACTATGCCAACCAGTGGTACAAGGGCCATTCCGCCGCGGCGTCGGCCGACACCGTCACCGTCAGGCCGCAGCAGATCACCCCGAACATCGACGCCGCGGTTACCAAGGGCGGCCTGATCAGCGGCCAGGTCGTCTACAAACCCAGTCAGCGTCCGATCAGCTTCGTCTGCGTCTTCGCGTTCACGCCCGACTTCAGCACTGTCAGCTTCGGCCTGACCGACCGGGCTGGCCGCTATGCCGTCGACGGGCTGAGCACGGGCCGGTACTTCGTGGAGTTCGATCCGTGCTTCGGCGAGTCGGCGCTGGCTGGTCAGATCAGGGTCGGCCAGCTGCACGTGATGGCCGGCCAGTCGGTCCACGGCATCAACGAGCAGCTCAGGCTCGGCGGCTCGGTCTCCGGCGTGACGAAGGTCAGCGTGCACGGCGGCACCCGGCCCGCACCAGGGACTTGCGTTGAGGTGCTGCCGCTCAGCCAGACGGCCACCGGCTCGCTCACGTTCTCCGGTCAGGGCGGCAAGTACTTGGCTACCAACCTGGCTCCGGGCAGCTATGAGATCCTGGCCGGCGTCCCAGGCTGCTCCAGTGACGTCCCGACCCTGTCTGCGCGATCCTTCGGACCGGTTCAGGTAGTGTCCGGCCAGACGACTGCCGCCGCGGGCATCGCGCTCCCTGTCGCCGGCGCGATCGCGGGCGTCGTCCGCGGCCCGGGCGGCAGCCCGCTGCGCGGCATCTGCGCCGAGGCGGTGCCGCTTGCCGCGGGCCTAGGCATCCCGATCGGCGTCACCGCGGCCGCGGGCGGCAGCTACCGGATCGGCGACCTGCAGCCAGGCCGCTACAAGGTCATGTTCACCACCGGCTGCGGCGCGACCGGGTTCGCGACCCGCTGGTACAAGAACGCGCGGACCAGCAGGCAGGCGACGGTCATCACGGTCAGCGCCGCGACCGTGACCGGCGGCATCAACGCCACGCTGCCGCGCGGATAGTGCTGGCGATGGTGCTCTGCCCGCTTGGCCGCGCACCATCGCGCCGCGCGGCGGAAAGGTATGTCCGTGCGACGGATTAGCTTCGCCGCCGTTTCGCTCTGCGGCGTTCTCGCGGGCGGGCTAACGCTCCCGCCCCAAGCGGTGGCCAGCGCGTCCGGATCAGCGCGGGTCGTGGTGGCCGACGGCCAGCGCGCGGCCCGCGACGCGCCGTTCCGCATGGCCACCCGGCCGACCTTAGGCAGGCCCATGGCCGCGCTGTCCGCCTGGAGCCGGCAGTACGGGACCCTGACCGGAGTGATCATCGGCGCTGACGGGTGGCCGCTGGCCCGGGCCTGCGTCACCGCGACTGGTGCGTCGGGCGGCACGATGACGCTGAGCCGCGCATCGGGCCGGTACGTCATGGCCCATCTGCGACCAGGCCGGTACACGCTGCGTTACGCCGACTGCTTCTCCCCCGGCAAGTATCTCGACCAGATCTCGTCGGCCGACGTCGCGTCGCCGGAACGGCCGGCATCACCAATGGTCGTTCCCGGCCAGGTCAAGGACCTGCCGACGATTACGCTGCGGCTGGCCGACCCTGCCGCGCCGCCCACCGTCGCCCGACCCGGCCGGGTCCGCGGCACGGCACCCGAGCGGTCGGGCACCGGGCAGATCCGGGGCACCGTCCTCGGTGCAGGCCGCCCGGTCGGCGGCATCTGTGTGCAGGGGTTCCCGGCCCGCGGAGGGAGCACGCTCAACGACCACTACGTCGGCCTCTGGGCGTTACGTCATGAGCCGGGTGCCGGCGGGCCGCTACCAGGTGGAATTCGCCGGCGCTTTCGGCTGCCACAATCCCGGCAACTGGCTTTCGCAGTGGTACCGGGGTGTCACCTCACCGTTCCCGAACCGCGGGGTGGTCGTTCGGGTCGCGAGCGGCAAGGTGACGCGCGGCATCGACGCCAGCCTGCGGCGGGGCGCCCAGATCTCTGGCCTGGTCACCTCGAGGGCGGGCAAGCCGCTGCGCGGCATCTGCGTCACGGTCCAGGGCCGCGTCGCCGGCGGGTTCACCGAGGCGACCCCCGGAACAGGCAAGCACGGACGGTACGTGGTGCACGGCGTGTTCAAGGGCCGCTACATCGTCAGCTTCAGCATCGGCTGCGGCAACTCGGGCAACTTCGCGCCGCAATGGTGGCGGCACGCCGCCACGCAGCGGGCCGCGACGCCCATCCCCGTGGCCGGGACCCGCAAGCTCGCCAGCGTGGACGCGGTTCTCGACCCTGGCTCCGCCATCGCGGGTGTGGTACGAGCGAGCGGCCCGGCGGGGCCCCCGCTGCGCGGGATCTGCGTGGATGCCAACTCTCGCACCGGTATCTCCGCCCACACCCGCACCGGCAAGACGGGCCGGTACACGCTTAGCGGCCTGGCTGCCGGCACGTACACAGTCCAGTACCAGGCAGACTGCGGCAACCGCGGCAATTACCTGCAGGTCGTGCGGACGGTGGCCGTTCGGGCTGGCCGGACGAGGCGGAATGTCGACGTCTTCCTCCAGCGAGGCGCCGCGGTGACCGGCACGGTGACGAACACGAAGGGAAAGGCACTCGGCGGCATCTGCGTGCTGATCGACGGCGCGAATGGCGGCTCCGAGGCCGATACGAATCCGGACGGGTCGTATTCCGCCACCGGGCTCTTTTCTGGCAAGTACACGGTGCAGTTCTCGGCCGACTGCGGGAACACGGGCAGCTACCTCGAGCAGTACTACAACGGCGAGCCAACTGCGCTGACCGCGGATCCGGTCACGCTGACCGCAGGTCACGTCACGACCGGGGTCGATGCCACTATGCAGCCGGGTGGCACGGTGACCGGAATCCTCACCGACTCCGCTGGCCATCCCCTGAGCGGCGTCTGCGTC
The DNA here is from genome assembly GCA_963720595.1 of uncultured Actinomycetota bacterium. Classification (GTDB taxonomy): domain Bacteria; phylum Actinomycetota; class Actinomycetes; order Streptosporangiales; family Streptosporangiaceae; genus Chersky-822. The sequence continues at coordinate 1,805,627 of CAVRFY010000005.1, forward strand.
GGCATCGCGAGCCTGTCGGACGAGCTATTCGGAGACGGCACCTTCACCGACATCGAGTTCACCAGCAACGGCTCCTTCCGGGCTCAGAACCTCAGCCCGGGCACCTACCGCGTCAATTTCGGATGTGGCATAGGCCCGTCCGCCACCCAGTGGTTCAGGAGCCGGCCGTCCACGGCGAGCGCCAACCTGGTGTCGGTGCCCGCGGGCCAGGTCACCTCAGGTATCAGCGGCATCCTCCGCCCCTCGGGGACGATCACCGGCACCATCACCGACCAGGCCGGCCGTCTCCTGTCCGGCATCTGCGTGATCGCCGTGCCCGTCGGCGATCCGTACCCGGCCCTGATCGGGGGGCCGGGTACGCGAGTCAGCAGGCACGGCCTGTACCGCATCGGCCATCTAGCCGCTGGCCGCTACGACCTGCAGTTCTCCTCCTGCCGCGGCGGCCAGTACGGCAGCCAGTGGTACGCGGGCACGCGAACCCAGGGGTCCGGGACACCGGTGTCCGTGCGCTTCGGGCACGTGACCGCGGGAATTGACGCCCGCATGAGGCGAGGCGGGACCATTTCCGGCCGGATCGTCACCAGCGCCGGCCAGCCCGCAGCCAGGTACTGCGTCCAGGCGTTCGATGCGGCCACGGAGTCCTTCGCGCTGGCCTTCACCGATCGCACCGGGCGTTACACGATCCGCGGCTTGAGCAGCGGCTCGTATCAGATGTTCATCTCCAGCTGTCGTGGTTCCGCCGCGTCAACCACGCGTCCTGGCTTGGTTCGCGTGGTCGCCCCACGTGCGGTGACCGGGATCGACGAACGCACTCCGGCGGGCGGATCCCTGTCAGGCACGGTTCTCGCCGGCAGCCCGACGGCTGACCCCCAGTTCGGCACCTGCGTGCTCATCCTTCCCGTCCAACACAGCGGCAGTTTCGGGTTCATAAACACCGCGGCGAACGGCAGATACCGGGTCACGGGGCTGGTCCCCGGCAGTTATCAGGTGTCCTTCGGTGATCCCTTCTGCGCTTTCCTCGCCGACCCGAATCTGGCGCCCCAGTGGTTCGACGACCAGCCGACCCAGGCCGCTGCGGATCAGGTCACCGTGACCGCTCACGCCCAGACCGGAGGAGTCGACGCGACGCTGAAGGAAAACGGCGCCATTTCCGGGCTGGTCACCGATGACGCGAACGCTCCCGTCCCCGGGGAGTGCGTGATCGCGTTCCCGCTCAGCGCGATGCCCGATCCGTTTCTCGGCGAGGTGCAGCAGCCTGAGATCGCCGTGACCGGCAACAACGGCAGTTACACCCTCGCCGGAATGCAGCCAGGACGGTACAAGGTCAAGTTCACCGCCGGCTGCGGCGACTCAGGATTCCGCACGCAATGGTGGGACGGCGCGGCGTCGGCGGCCGCGGCGACCGTGATCACCGTCGGCGCGGGCGGGACAGTCCAGGGGATCGACGCCACGCTGCCCCATTAATACAGGTCTGGCAGCACCGTGTACCTGCGGCCCGTCGGAGTGGTCCAGCAGAACTTGCCGGGCGCGGGCTGGCTGAGGGTCCACCGCGGGTGTCGTGCGTGACGTTCTGGTGCCCGCCGAGCCGTCGGGGCATCGGGTGCCGGTGTGGCGCGAACTGCGTAGGCTGGCGCCGTGCCGCTACGGCCCTGCCGCGCCAGCCGCCGGCACGCGGCCGGCACGCGGCGCCGCTGCCCGGAAGGGGGCTGACCAATGCCCGCGACATCCGGCCCGAGAACCGGCCGCCGTTTCGCTTCGGAGTCCTGGGTGATCGCCGGGCTCACCTTGCAGACACTCAGCGTGGCCGGCGTAGCCGCATTCGCCTGGACCAGGCTTCGCCACCAGGGCATCGGCGGCCACCTCACCGCCGCCACGATCCGGCTCGCCTGGCACTCCGGCGTCCACACCCGGGCAGGGCTGGCCGTGCTGGCCGCCGGCGCCGTCCCTACGCCGCCGGCAGCATTCTCATGGCCCGCCCCTACGTGTCACGGCCCGCAACCCAGTTCATCGCAGTACCCGCCGCGGCCGTGGCCGGGATGCTCGCGCTCGGGGCACTGGCCCTCGTCGTGGCCGTGGTGCTCACGGCCCTGGCGAACGACGCCGAGCTTCCCTTCGACGTCGGCAGCCTGAGGCGGCAAAACGGCCGCCCCGGCAATGATCACGCGCGCGGACCATTGGGAAAACTGATAGTTGCGGGATCGGAGAAGGTCTGCCTTTCACTAGGCAGCGTCATAGGTAGCGGAAGCGCAAGCCGATCGTGGCGGCGCTCGGCACGACCGCTCGTGACCGCCAGCGTGTTCGAGCCAGAACTGCGAGCCGCTGACCTATGGCATCCGCGCAAAGAAGACCCGACTATTGGTCCCTGGGCGACCTCGACAACATGGCCAGGAAGGCTGGCTGGCTCCCTACCTAGCTCGACCCACCACCGTGGAGGCACCCCGGGGCCGGGCAGCAGACGGGCAGAGCGGAGAAGGTATCTTCGCTGTCCTGGACGGGGAGATCGGGGACGCGCTGAGGTTCGTCGAGCGCGTGCGGAACATGATCGTCCACCCAGGCGCATACATCCGCGAACCTGTCCGGCCCGGCACCAGCAACAACGAGAATATGAGCCGGACCTACGAACTGATAGACGGGATAATCGTGCTCGTCTTCGACCACCTCGGCGCGCAGATGCAGACACGGCACGAACTGGCCCTCTCGCAAGTGCGGCGTCGGCGGCATGCTGCCCCCGGCACCCCCAGCCCTCCCTCGGAGATGGGCGCTCACGCGGTCATTTCCCCGCCGGGCCAGGCAGGGCCCTACACGGAGTGCCCGACCGAGGAGATGACCTCACACGCTTTGAGGCCCGGCTGACTCGATATCTGATCGGCTTGCCCGTCAACGCTTGTACCAATTGCCGCGAGCCAAGCGGATCCGCCAGCGTCACGCTGACCGCAATCAGCGGCTCAAGCTCTTCGTGGCAGTCAGTGTCCGGATTGACCAGGCGCAGGGTCACCCGATGCGGGTACGACCGGGCGATCAGCTGCGGGCGACGGCCGCATGGCTTTGCTGCGCGCACGGTGATGACCCGGCCGTCCGGGCTGATCATGACGGGCGAGCGGACAAGCGGGTTGCGAGGTGGTGCCGGGAGGAGGCCCGGACCGTAGGTGCCGCATGCTGAGATGGCGAGCGTCAGGACTCCCGCTATCAGCGGAATCCGCGCTGATCGCAGGATGATCACCTCCTAACTAAATAGCCGCGTGGGCCAATCAGACTCATCTTGGCCCAGGCTCGCAAGCGTTTCGCTGGTGCTCGGCCCGAACTCAGGTCGATGCCGGCCCGGAGAACCGCGCAGCCCGAGGGGTGCCCGACCGAGCGGATGACTTCACACGCCATGGGACGGGCTGACGACTTGATACCTGATCGACTTGCCAGTCGTCGCTTGTACCAGGTCCCTGGTTCCTAGGGGAGACGGCAGCTGACGCTGACGGATATCGGCGGCGGGCGGTGACCTGCCCGTCGGCGCGGGCGTCCCGCCAGGCCTGGCGGCGGACCTCGTCCAGGGCCGGTGGCCCAGCCCACGACGTGGAACTGGTCGGCGACAGGACCGCGGCCGGCGCTTTCTCGGCGACCACGGCTCCGATCCAGCGCCCGTCCGCGCTGACGTGGCTCAGCGCCGCGGTCCGCCCAGGCCCGAGGGCATCGAAGAACGTGCGCAGGGTGGCCTTGTCCCGGCCGGGCGCGGCCCAGACCAGCCGTCCGCTGCCGTGATCGACGACCACGGTCAGGTACTTGTGGCCGCGCTTGTAGCTGATCTCATCGATCCCGATCCGCTCCAGCCCGGCCAGCGGGTCCGCCTGCGCGAGCTGCTCGGCGGACACCCGCTCGATGACATGGCCGACCGTCCGCCCGAGATGCGCATCAGCTGGGTGATCGTGGTCTTCGAGCACGCGGCAGCCAGCCACGCGACCTGGTCGTCGAAGAACCGGGTGTGCCCGGCGCCGTGCCGCGCCCACGGCACCGCGGCGGTGATCACCCCGTGCTCGCGGCAGCGCACCTGCGGCGCGCCGGCCTCCAGCACGGCGCGGACCGTGCCCAGGTCCAGCGCCCGCCAGCGGCGCCGCCCGGACCCGCCGTCATAGCGCGGGCAGCGCCGGCCGCAGATCCCGCACTGCCCGCGTCCCTGGCCCGGGGCCGCAGGTGAACGACCAGGCTCACCTGCCCGTCGTCGCCTTCCTCCCAGACGGCGTCCTCGATGACCGCCCGTTCGCAGCCCAGCATCCTCGCCCATACCCTGGAACCGCGCACGCCGCCCTCTTTCCCTTAGTGGCTTGTTTGTCGCGATTCAGACACTACGGGCAGGGGCGGCGTGCCCCTTACTGCCTGACGGCGATCCGGCCTGCTTGCGATAGCCGCCAGAACGCGCCGGGGCGGCGGCCGGGGTCCAGGCTGGCCGCAGGCCACCCGGCAGGGGCCGAAGGGCCTTACGCCGGCCGATGGCCGGCCGATCATCACCGCGGCGGAAGCAGGCCAGCCCGCGCCACGGCCAGCCACCCGCGCCGAGCCAGGACGCCCCTCGCAGCCGGGACGCTCACCGAGCAGCGGCAACAGCACCAGAACAGAGCCGCCACCAGCTACAACGCAGAGCTATGCGTCAGCAGGGACCCACGGATCGAGCAAGGGAGCCGCAATTGCTAACATCCCGGTTGACCAAGCGCAGCGTGACCCGGCGAGGGTATGACCGGGCGATCAGCAACGGGCGATGCCCGCATGGCTTTCCGGCGCGCACGGTGATGGTCCTTCCGTCGGGGCTGATTGTGACCGGCGAGCCGACAGGCGGGTTGCGAGGCGGAGGCGGGAAGCCCGAGCCACCATCCATGACACCGCACGCCGAGACGGCAAGCATTAGGGCTGCAGCTGCCAAAGGGATCCGCGCTGGCCGCAGGATGATCACCACCTCACCGATCGGAGTGCACATGCCGATTCTCCCGAGTGAGTAATCGCATGACAACCAGGGCGGAGCTGGCGTACGGGGGACGGACGTCGAGCACCGACCGGGACTCGATCTGCTCCACGGCGGCCAGTCCCCCGCGGCGGCCCAGGAAGCAGCCGCCGAAACAGGCGGCCACGACCTGGCGGGGCCTGCGAGGTCGGCAGCGAGCCAGCGGGCGAGGGGCGGCCGAGGTCTTCCGGGCCATGCTCGTCGCCGGCCGGCGCGACTGGGGATCTTCCTGATGCCATCTCGCCACCTCCCTCGCGTGTGCGCCACCACCTATCTTCTTCGACCATGCTAGCGAGAGACTCTGACACTTCTGAGTCAGATCGCTTATTTATTCGATTACTAGCCCCCGTAATGACACAACTCGTCATGGAAGCGAAGCTAGGCCGCCGACTTGCGCGACTCGCCGGACGCCAGCCCGAAGCGCGGGGCGCCCTCGCCGAACGCGACCCGTCATGCCCTGTCGCTTACGAATCCAGCCACGGGCCGGGCTGGGGCATACGGCTGGCTAGGCGCGGGCCGGGCGGCTGACGGCTAGTCGAAGATCACGTAGACCTTGCGGATGGTCTCGTGGATCTGCCAGGTTCCCGCCCAGCCGCGCGGGAACACGGCCACGTCGCCGGGGCCGATCTCGGTTGGCTGGCCGCCGTCTGGCGTGACCGTCATCCTGCCTGCCACGATCTGCACGAACTCGTGTGTCTCGAGCGTCCAGTAGGACGGTCCTGGCGTGCACTGCCAGACGCCGACCTCCTGGTCGCCGTCCTTCCACAGCGTCAGGCCGGCGGTCGTCATCTCCTCGCCCCTCGCCTCCTCGAGCGCGCCCCAGTCCTCCAGCTCGGCGGATGCGGCAGCGGCAAGATACGGCGTGGCCGGGTTGCTGTCGGTCATCGAGGTCTTCCTTTCGTCGGAGTCGTGCTGCCGGACGGTTCGGTCAGGTCCGCGCCCGCGCCTGCGGAGCGTGCTCGGGGAAAGGCAGCGCGATCGGATCGGTGGCCAGGCGGCTGTGCCCGTGCTCGTCGAACCGGTCAAGGCCCAGATCGGCGGTCTGGACCACCGGTGAGCTTCCGGTCAGCGCGACATCGGCCGCGGCCCTGGCTATGCCCGGGCCCCACATCATCCCGGCGCCGCCGGCACTGGCCACGGTCGCCCCGTTAATAATCTGGCCTGAAGCGATCGCGGGGCCGATGATCGGCAGATGGTCGGGCGTGTAGTCGATGGTCGCCGCCCAGGTGCGGCGCAGACCGAGCCGCGCGGTCACCGGGACCAGCTCGTGCAGTCGTTCGCGGATCCGCTCCAGGTACGCCGTGTCGACCGAGCGGGCCTCGCCCGGTGGCTCGTCCGGATTCGACATCCCGAACAGCATGCCGCCGTCCTCGGGCCGCCAGTACAGCCCGACCGAGAGGTCGAAGACCATCGGCAACCGGGACGGGGCGAGGTCGGGATGCGGTTCGGTGACCGCGACCTGATGCCTGACCGCGCCGGCCGGGATCGTGACGCCGGCGAGCCTGCCGACCGCGGCGAGCTCGGGGCCGCCGGTGAGTACGACCAGCGGCGCGGTGATCGGTCCCGCGCTGGTCTGCACGCCGGTCACGGCGCCGCCGGTGACATCAAGACCCGTGAAGCTGGTCCGCTCGAGCACCACGACGCCGCTCACGGCGAGCGCATGCGCGTAGGCGGCCACATTCCGGGGCGGGTGCAGGTAGCCATCCTCCGCGCAGTAGGTACCGCCGAGCGTCTTGCCGGCCGCCATCGCCGGGTTCAGCCGGTCGACGTCGGCTGGCTCGAGCCAGCGGACATCAAGGCCGAGTGAGTTCTGCATCGCCATCCGCTCGTGCGCGGCGGTGACGTCGGCGGGCGAGAAGCAAGGCAGGACGTAGCCCGTGCGGGGTAAAGCCCGAGTCGATAGTGAGCAGGTCAGCCTGGCTCAGATAGAACCTGCGAGACCACTCCCCCAGCCTGACCGCCCACGGCGTGCCGCCCTGAGTCCTGACCACTCCCGCGGCCCGGCTGCTCGCTCCCTGGCCGAGCCTGTCCTGCTCCAGCAGGACGACCCGCTCGAGGCCCGATGTGCGCAGGAAATAGGCGCACCACGCGCCGACGGTGCCGCCTCCGACGACCACTGCGTCGGCTGTCGAGACCATTGGCATGCCGCCGATGCTGACATAGACTGAACGTTCAGTCAAGACCGGGTGACTCCGGCCGGGATGACTGCTGGCCCTGGTGATCTGGCCTGGAAGGGGACCGATGTACAGCCTGTCAGAGCAGGACCTGGATATCCAGGCTCGGGCACGCATGTTCACCGATGAGCTCATTCCCCTCGAGGCCGGGGTCGAACTGGCTGGCGGCGAGATTGCCGCGGAGCAGGAGGCCAGGCACAAGGCACGGGCGATCGAACTCGGGCTCTACGCGTCGAACATGCCCAAGGCGGTCGGCGGCGGCGGGTGCACGTCCTTGCAGCAGGTCCTGATCCAGGAGCAGGTCGGCCGGGTCACCAACGCGCTCGCCTGGGTGGTGGCGACGCCGCCGTCCTGGCTGCCCGATGTCGCGACGGCCGACCAGATGGAGCGTTACGTGCGGCCGTCCGCGCGCGGCGAGCGCGGCGAGTGCTACGCGATCACCGAGGAAGGCGCCGGATCCGACGTCGATGCCATCGAGGCGACGGCGAGCAGGGACGGCGACGACTATCTGCTCAACGGGATCAAGTGGCACGTCACCTCCTTCAACGACGCTGACTACGCGTTCTTTCAGGGCAAGCTGACCTCGGGCGAGCATGCCGGCGAGCACGCCATGTTCCTGGTCGACCTGCCGAGCCCCGGCGTGCGGGTGGTCAGGACGCCGGCCTACATGCACACGCTCGGCCATGGGCACCAGCACCCGATAGTGGCGTTCGAGGACGTGCGGGTATCCGCTGCCCAGATGGTCGGCGCGGAGGGCGACGGGATGAGCTTCGCCTACGAGTGGTTCAGGTTCGAGCGGCTGATGGTCGCGGCCAGGTGCCTGGGCGCGGCCGACCGGCTGATCGCCGAGATGACCTCGTTCGCGCAGGAACGTATCGTGCAGGGCAAGCCGATAGCGGCGTTCGGCGCGGTGCAGGCGATGCTGGCCGACAGCCTCACCGAGCTGTTCGCGGCCAGATCGCTGACCTATGAGACGGCACGCGGCATCGACGCCGGCGCCGACGTCAAGGTGCAGCACGCCCAGTGCTCGATGGCCAAGCTCTACGCCGCGGAGATGGCGGGACGGGTCGCCGACCGCGCCGTGCAGGTTTTCGGCGGGCGCGGCTACATGCGCGAGTACGCGGCCGAGCGGTTCTACCGCGAGCTTCGGGTTGAGCGGATCTGGGAGGGCACCAGCGAGGTGCAGCGCGCGATCATCGCCGACCAGATGATCAAGCGCGGGCCTGGCCGGCTGGCCTGAGCCGGCCAGGCGCGCATCTGACTGGCGCGTTCCTGCGGCCGGGCCTAACCGGCCAGGCTCGCCTCGATCGCCTCGAGCACCTCGGGCGCTTCTGGCTCGGTCATCGGCCTGAACCTGGCGATGACCTTCCCGTCCGGGCCGACCAGGAACTTCTCGAAGTTCCACTGGATGTCGCCAGCGGTTCCCTCGGCATCGGCGACCTGGGTGAGCTCGGCGTAGAGCGGATGCCGGTCTGGCCCGTTCACGTCGAGCTTGGCGAACATCGGGAACGTGACGCCGTAGTTCGCGGTGCAAAACTCGCCGATTTCCTCGGCTGTGCCCGGCTCCTGACCGCCGAACTGGTTGCACGGGAATCCGGCGACGGTGAATCCGCGATCCGCGAAGCGGTCCTGCAGTCGCTGCAGCCCCTCGTACTGGGGCGTCAGGCCGCATTGCGACGCCACGTTGACGACAAGTACCGTCGAGCCGGCGAAGTTGCCGAGCGTGGCCGGCTCTCCGGCCAGGGTCTGAAGATCGATATCACGCACGGTCACGTAGACGCTCCTGGAGTCAATTTGCTCGGGCAAAGCCGATAACAGCGGATGCGGCATGGTTATGCCCGGTCTTGGACTGGCCGATCCGACCGCATCGGAGGGCGCGCAGCAACTACTTCCCCTTTCTCCGGGGATCTTTGCTAGAAACTCACCGTTGTTGATACGACACGGTGAGTTACCTGTTAGCTTGTGAGTCTTTCAGCGGGGACACAGCCGTCAGTCAGTTGCCGGGGGAACCGTGACCATGAGCCTGAAACGCCGATCCGTCACGCTCAGAGTTACCCTGCTCGTCTTAGTACCACTGGTCCTTTTGGTCGCCATCCTCGGTCACGCGATTGCCTCATCCGCAACCGCCGCCTCGACGCTGACCCGGGCAAGATCGGTGATCAACGGCCTGAAGCAGCCGGTCGCGAACCTGCAGCACTCGCTGACTCGCGAACGTGCTCAGATGATCGTCTACAGCGCCCGGCCGGCCGCCCGCGCGTACACGGCGTTCCACAGCCAGCAAGCGGTCACGGACCGCGCGATCGCGGCCTTCCTGGCGGTCGCGGATTCCGCCGCTGTCCGGCCTGACACCTCGCCAGGCACGGCGAAGGCCATCGCCAGGCTGCGCGCCGGCCTAGCGGGCCTGCCGCGGCTCAGGGCACGGATCACCGGCCCTTCGATCAGCAGCCAGCAGGCATTCAACGCATACAACAAGCTGATCGCCGCCAGTTACCAGATCCTGGAGCAGTCGATCATCGCGGTGGGCGATGCACCGCAGGTGCTTCCCGCGATCGCGATGATCGAACTGGCGATATCCAATGAGTACCTCCAGCAATCCAGCGCGCTGCTGGACGGCAGCTTCGCCGCCCGGGCATTTCCGGTCAGCTCTCAGCGGGCATTCGTGAGCCTGGTCGGCGCGCACCGGCTGCTGTATGCCCGGAGTTACGCCCACCTGAATCCCGCGGATCGCGCGAACCTGGAACGTGACGTCAATCCCCAGGTAGCGCACACCGTGGTCTTGCTGGAGGACACCCTGGTCGCTGGTCGGCCGACCAGCAAGGCCGCGCCACCGGTCCCCGCGGCCACCTGGAATGCGTCCGTCGCCGCCCTCAGCAGGCAGACCCGCAAGGCGGTCGAGCAGGCGCAGACACGACTGGCCCAGCAGCTCAGCGCGCAGGCGACGGCCAAGCTCCGGTCGCTGTACCTCGACAGCGGACTGGGCCTGGCCGCGGTGATCGTCTCGCTGATCGTGTCGCTGTGGATCGCCATCAGGCTGGTCAGGCAGCTGCACCGCTTGCGGGACGCGGCGCTCGACCTGGCGAACATCGGCCTGCCCGGCCTGGTTCGGCGCCTGCGCGCCGGCGAGGACGTGGACGTGGGCGAACTGCTGCTTCTTGATCCGGGTGCTGACGAGATCGGCCAGGTCAAAGCGGCGTTCAACAGCGCGCGGCGCACGGCCGTGGAGTCGGTGGTGGACGAGGCTAGGGCGCGCCGCAGTATCAATGCCCTGTTCCAGAACCTGGCCAGGCGGAGCCAGTCACTTCTGGAGCGCCAGATCAGCCTGCTCGACGCGCTCGAGCGGCAGGCGGCCGACCCCAGCGATCTGGACGGGTTGTTCAGGATCGACCATCTCACCACGCGCATGCGCCGCCACGCCGAGAACTTGCTCGTGCTGGCCGGTGACTCACCGAAGCGGTCGTTCAGCGACCCGGTTCCGTTCGTGGACGTGCTACGGGCCGCCGCGACCGAGGTCGAGGACTATAGGCGGATCAAGGTCGTCACGACCACCCCGGCAGCGCTGGCCGGGGTCGTCGCATCCGACGTGATCCACCTGCTCGCCGAGCTGCTGGAGAATGCGACTCTCTTCTCCCCGCCCGACGCCCAGGTCCGGATCGTCGGTTCGGTGATCGCGAACGGCTACGCCGTCGACGTCGAGGATCGCGGGCCCGGCATGAGCGCTGAGACGCTCGCTGCGCTCAACGCCAGCCTGGCCGACCCGCCGCGGTTTGACCTGTCGGGCTCGGACCGGCTCGGCCTCTTCGTGACCGCGACGCTGGCCCGGCGGCATGGCATCTCCGTGACGCTGCGCGACTCGCCCTACCAGGGCGTGACCGCCATCGTGCTGATCCCGCGAGATCTGGTCGTCCTGGCGAATGAAATCGGACCAGGTACCCCCCGGCAGAGCACCGCCCTGGCGGCCTTCAGGAAGGGCTGGCAGCAAGGGACTGCCGCGGCTGCGGTGGCTGCGGTGGCCCCCGGGCCTTGACACGTTTGCAACCCAGGATGGGGAGAACCGATGACGATCGACTACAGCGAGCAGCTGCCCCAGCGGACCATCACCAGGGACGGCCACCTCGACTGGCTCGTTGATGATCTCGTGACACGTCTGCCGCACGTCCGCCATGCGGCCATCATTTCCAGGGACGGCTTCGCAATCGGCTCGTCGGCGGCACTCAGCAGCGAGGACTCGGATCGCCTCGCGGCGCTCACGGCCGGGCTGGCGAGCCTGGCCAACGGCGGCGCGCTGCATTTCGGCGTGGGCCAAGTGCATCAGACCCTGATCGAGATGGATCAGGGCTTCTTGTTCGTGACGACTGCGGGAGAGGACAGCTGCCTGGCCGTCCTCGCAGGCCCGCAGGCCGATGTCGGCCTGGTCGGCTACGAGATGGCGCTGATCGTCAGGCAGCTAGGACAGCACTTGGATCCTGTCGCACGGCCGCTCCCCGATCCAGAAGAGACGATGTGATGCCGCCGTGCATCCAGCTCGCGATCAGCCTCCTGACACCGGACCCGGTCCGCTGGTCCGCCCCTTCTGGCTAGTCCGGCGGCGGTCGAGCCTGACCGGCGAGATGTTCGACGTGATCTCGATGGCATACGCGGTTACCACGGCCGTGCCGGTTACCACCGAACTTGAGCCTGAGCACTTCGCTGTGCACCAGCTGTGCGCCAGACCGATGTCGGTGGCGGATCTGGCCACCCGGCTGGATTTGCCGCTCGCCGTGATCCGGGTCTTGCTCGCAGACCTTCGTGACCAAGGGATGATCAAGACTCGCCGGCCGCGCCCTGAAGGTCCCACCGACATCCGGCTGCTCAGGCAGGTGGCCGATGGCCTACGACGACTGTGACGGTCCCAGCGCCGACGCTTCCACGCCGGCCAGCCAGCCGCGGACCAGGCCGAGCGCCAGATCGGGCCGCTCGGCCTGGCTCATGTGCGAGCAGCCCGGCAGCACGACGAACTGCGAACCTGCGATGGCGGCGTGCGCCTGGGCCACGGTGGCGGGTGTCACCTCGTCGAACTCACCGCAGAACAGCAGCGTCGGCGCCTCGATCTGCGCCGAGCTTGGCGGTGATGTCGAAGTCCTTCAGCGGCCCGATCACGTGGAACTCGCTCGGCCCGTTGATCGTGTGGTAGACCTCGGGATTCGCCTCGAGCCCGTCGAAGCAGCGGTCGAGCCAGTCCGGGTAAGGGCGCACCCGGCACACGTGCCGGTCGTAGAACGCGATCATGGTGCTCTGGTACTCGTCGCTGTCGGTCGTGCCTGCCGCCTCGTGCCGCCGCAGGACCTCATCGACCTCAGGCGGCAGTTCGGCGCGAAGCTTGGCCAGCTCACTCAGCCAGAACGGCACGCTGGCCGGCGAAGACTCCACCAGCAGGCTGACCAGCCCGGCCGGCCTGGTGGTCGCGTAGGCCATGCCCAGCATGCCGCCCCACGAGTGGCCGAGCACGTGACAGCGGTCCAGGCCAAGCTCCGTGCGGACGGTCGCCAGCTCGGCGAGGAACAGCTCGGTGGTCCACATCGAGGTCTCGTGCGGCTCGCTGACGGCCGAGTTGCCGCAGCCCAGCTGGTCATAGCAGACGACCCGGCGGCCGTCAGCGGCCAGTTCCTGGTAAGGCTCCATGTGATGCCAGGTCGCACCGGGTCCGCCGTGCAGGCACAGCAACGGGAACTTGCCTGGCTCCTCGGATTCCCCTGTCACCCGGTACCAGGTTCGGTAGCCGGCGAAGGACAGGTAACCCTCGGTGGCTGGCAGTTCGTTACTCATGTCCCGCTCCGATCCCGGCAGGCAGTTGATGCCTCATTTCAGCACAATCGCCCGGCGCACGCCGGGCTGCAGAATGGCCTACAGGCGCGGGTCGACCGGCTCGGATTCCAGCGCGAGCACCGCGAATACGCACTCGTGCACCCGCCACAGCGGCTCGCCGCGGGCGGCGCGGTCCAGCGCCTCCAGGCCGAGGGCATACTCACGCGAGGCCAGCGAGCGCTTGTGGCCGAGGCCGCGGTTGCGCAGCCGGTCCAGATTCGCTGGCTCGGTGTAGTCCGGGCCGTAGATGATCCGCAGGTACTCCCGCCCGCGTACCTTCAGCCCGGGCTGGACCAGCCCGCGCCGCCCGCGGACCAGGCTGGCCGCGGGCTTGACCACCATCCCCTCGCCGCCCGAACCGGTCAGCTCCTCCCACCAGGCGGTCGCCGTGGCGAGCGAGCCAGGATCCGTCGTGTCGGCGAAGATCCGGCCGGTCGGCGCGATCAGGCCTGGATCGGCGGCCGCCAGCCGGTCGGCGATATCGAGGTGCCAGCGGTGCGGGCGGTCGGCGTACGCGGCGCCGTCGGTCGCGAGCAGCTGGAACGGGGCGAACCTGATCCCGTCCAGGCCATCGGTGGGCCAGCAGTACCGCCGGTAGGCGACGCCGAACGCGGCGGCGTTGGCGGCCCGCGCCTTGGTGCGGTCGAGCAGGGCCCCGACGTCGAGGCCTGCCGCTGCCGCCTGCTCGAGCACGCCGACCGCGACCGGCAGCGCGCCGTTCGCCGCCGCTCCGACCGCCGCGTACTGGCTGCGCACCAGGTCCGCTGCCTTCGCGCTCCACGGCATGAGCTCGGCGTCCAGCAGCAGCCAGCCGGCGCCGAGCTCGTCGAAGAGCCCAGCCGCCTCGACGGCGGCCCGCAGCCTGGACAAGAACTGCTCGGTCAGCGCCGGTCCGAAGAAGGACCTGCCGGTTCGCGTCCACACCGCCCCGACTGGGCCTGGGCTAGGCCCGTCGGGATCCGAGCCGAACCTGGCCCGCGCGACCTCGGCGTCCCGGCAGACCAGCGCGACCGCGCGCGAACCCATGTGCTTCTCCTCGCACACCACCGCGTCGACTCCGTCGGCGCGGAACGCGTCGAACGCCTGGTCGGGATGCTCGAGCAGTCCGGGCAGCGTCGAGCGTCGCGACGGGGCTCATCGTCGGCGGCAGGTAGAGCAGCCAGCGCGGGTCGACCGCGAACCTGCTCATCACCTCGAGCGCCGCGGCCGCGTTCTCCTCCCTGACCGTGATCCTGCCGTGCCGCGACGTCTCGATGGTCCGTCGCCCCGTCACATCGGCGATATCGAGCACGTCGGGATCACGGCGGCCTGCGCCGGCCTGGGCTGGCCGATCGCTGCTGCGGCCGGTGCTCCGGCGGATGCGGCCGGCGCGCCGGGTTGGCCGGGAACGGGCGGGCGGGCTCGTAGTAGACCCGCGCCGCGGGCACGGACACCAGCTCGCTCTCGGGATAACGCAGCGCCGTGAGCCGACCGCCGAATACGCAGCCGGTGTCCAGGCAGAGCGTCCCGTTGACCCACTCGGGCACCGGCACGGGCGTGTGACCGTAGAGCACCATCGCCTTGCCGCGGTACTCGTTGCCCACGGATAACGGACCGGCAGGCCGAACTCGTCGGTCTCGCCGGTCGTCTCCCCGTACAGGCAGAAGGACTGCGCACCCGGCCAGAAGCCCGGCCCTGGAAGCGCTCGGGCAGGCCGGCGTGGCTGACCACCAGCTTGCCGCCGTCCAGCACGTAGTGCGAGACCAGCCCGTCGAGGAACGACTCGATCTCGGCCACGAACGCCGGCCGGCTCGGCCTCGAGCTGCGCCAGGGACTCGGCCAGCCCGTGGGTGACCTGGACCTTGCGGCCGCGCAGCGCGCGGAGCAGCTTGCTCTCGTGGTTGCCTGGCACGCACAGCGCGTCGCCCGTCCCGCGACCATCCCCATGACCAGGCGGAGCACGCCAGGCGTATCGGGACCGCGATCGACCAGGTCGCCGACGAAGACGGCGCGACGGCCCGCCGGGTGCCGCGCTCCGGCGGGCTCGGCCTGCTCGTCCCTGGCTCACCTCGTAGCCGAGGTCGGTCAGCAGCGCTTCGAGTTCGGCCAGGCAGCCGTGCACGTCACCGATGACGTCGAACGGGCCGGCCTGATCTCGCAGGTCGTTGTAGAGCCTGGTCCTGGTCACCGACGCGGTGCTGATCTCGGCCTCCGACCTGAGCACGTGCACCCGCCGGAATCCCTCCTTGTCCAGCCTGCGCAGGCTCCGCCGCAGCTGATCCCGCTGCCGGCGGATCACGTGCGGCCCGAACGGCGGTCCGGCCTGCCCGCGTTCCTGCCGCGCAGACCTGCTCAGGCAGGTCGAGCACGATCGCGACCGGCAAGCACGTCGTGCTCCCGCGCCAGGCTGAGCAGTTGCTTGCGGCTCTCCGGCTGCACGTTGGTCGCGTCGATCACGGTGAGGCGGCCGGCCGCGAGTCGCTTGGCGGCGATGAAATGCAGGACGTCGAAGGCGTCCTTGCTGGCCGACTGGTCGTTCTCGTTATCGGCGACCAGGCCGCGGCAGAAGTCGCTGGAGATCACCTCGGTCGGCGCGAAATGCGAGCGGGCGAACGTCGACTTGCCAGCGCCGCTGGCGCCGATCAGCACGACGAGGCTCAGCTCCGGCACGTCGATGACGCGCCCGCCCGCAGGCGCTGGCTCGTGCTCGCTCACCGTGCCTGCTGACCCGGCTCAGCTGCCCCGGATGGCTGTCTGCCGGTCCCGGCGCGGCGAAGACCGCCATCTGCGTCGGCGGCCCGACCTGCGGGATCGTCCGGCCCGACCGGCAGGAACCGACGCTCGTAGCCGTGCTCGGCGGCGACCCGCCCGGCCCAGCGAGGCGAACTCGCCGCGGGTCCACTCGAAGCGGTGATCACGATGCCGCATCGCGCCGGGCGCCAGGAACTCGAACCTGACGTTGTACTCGCTGTTCGGCGTGGTCACGACGACGTGCCCGGCGCCGCGTCGGCGAACACCGTGCGCTCCAGCGCGGCGAGCCGCGGCGGGTCGACGTGCTCGATGACCTCCATCAGAACGATCGCGTCCAGACCCGGCCAGCCGCGGTCCCGGTAGGTCGCCGAGGACTGGATCAGCTGGAGCCGGTCGCGCTGCCGCGGCGGCATCCGGTCGAGCCGCAGTCGCCGCTCCGCGATCTCGAGCGCCCGCGACGACACGTCGGCGGCGACGACCTCGGTGAACGCCGCATCCGCGAGCAGCGCGGCGATCAGGGCGCCCTCACCGCAGCCCAGGTCGGCGACCCGCTGTGCGCCGGCCGCCCGCAGCACAGCCAGCACGGCGCCGCGGCGCTGCTCGGCAAGCGGGACCTGCGGGTCGAGCGTCGTCGAGGCCGTCGGGGCCGTCGAGGTCGTCGGCGTCGTCGAGATCGCTGGCCGGACTGCCGCATCCCGCGCCGGAACGGCGTTGTCGAAGGATTCCGGCTCGGCATCGTCGACCTCGGCGAGCCTGGCCAGAGCCGACCTGTACAGGCTCGAGCTGTGGGCCAGGTACCGGCGCGTGATCAGCGGCTTCTCCGGGTGTCCGGCCAGCCAGCCGCCGCCGGCCCTGACGAGCTTGTCGACCTCGTCGGTACTGACCCAGTAGTGCTTGGCGTCGTCGAGTACCGGGAGCAGCACGTAGAGATGGTTCAGCGCGTCCGCGAGCCTGACCTGGCCGGACAGCCGCAGGTCAAGGTAGCGCGAGTCGCCCCAGTCGGCAAACGCCCGATCGAGCGCGATGGGCGTGGCATGCACCTGCCAGCCGAGCGGCTCGAACAGCCGGCGCGCCAGGTCGGCCCCGCCACGGCAAGGCAGCACGGGTATGTGCAGGTCCAGCGGGATCGCGCTGGCGGCGAGTTCGGCCTTGCCTCGCACCGGCCGGTCATCGCGGTCTTGTACACGCGCGACATCGCGACCGCGAGCAAGCTGGAGGCGGCATAGGGCCGGTCGTTCACGTACTGGCCGAGGCTGAATCCCTCGCCGCCGTCCGGCCCCCGCCGCCCTCGCACCAGGGCGACGGGATCGACCTCAAGCAGCAGCGCCGCGGTACAGCGCTCACTGGTCGCCTCGGGATAGAACACGTGTGCCGTCCCGGCCGCCACCTCGAACGCCTGAACCCGCCCCGGGTTCTTGTGCAGCAGGTATCCCAGATCCGTGGCCGGTATGGCGTCAGGATCCTGGCGGCCGGTAGTCGTGATGGTCAGCAGCACGATCGACCATCCTGCCTGATCAAAGCAGAAACCACGGCCTCAATTTTCCACCTCACCCGGTACGTGATTGCGCGAACCCGGGACCCAGGCGGCGAGTTCCGCTGCCGAAGGGCACGAACTCGTGCCCCAAGCCGGACATCCGGGCGTGAATCGGGCGCCAGAGCGAGTGGCTGCGCGACTTGCTACACCTTTGAGCAAAACGGTGACCTAATTAATCACCATCTAACAGTATTTGCGCCTCACCAAAGGTGCTGTAAGTGGGGGGAGTCGCAGATTAAGTGGAGGGGAGTCGCAGGTACTGCCCGACTTTGGCAGTGGATCAGCAACGGCTCAGGCATCAGTGTCACCGCCGGTCAGGCTTGAGTGCTAGCGATGCGAACCGATCAGTTTTCAAGAAGCGCGGGTCACGGAGCCCTGCCTAGCATGACTGTCATGGAGATCACGAGTCACCACTCGCCTCTCCATGAGTCTTAACGAGACCGCACACACCGGGCCGATGTGACCCACGACTTTCTGGAGTGAACATGACTGGCTCTTCCACCGAGGGAATCAAGACTGTCCTGCATCCCGTGTCCGACCTCGCGAAGGCCAAGGCGGTGTACGCCGCCCTGCTCGGCATGCCGCCGCAGCACGACGCCTCCTACTACGTCGGCTTCGAGGCTGCCGGCCAGCACATCGGGCTGGTGCCAGGCGGTGGACCGCAGGCCATGACCTCGCCAGTGGCCTACTGGCACGTGCCGGACATCGAGGCGAAGCTCGCCGAGGTGACTGCCGCCGGCGCCACGGTGAAGGAGCCCGCGCACGATGTCGGCGGCGGCCGCCTGGTGGCCACCTTTACCGACCCCGACGGCAACGTACTCGGGCTGCTTCAGGACCGATGAGCATGGCCTCCAGGACGGACCCGCAGGTGACTGCGTCGCGCCACGATCTGATCCGGGTGCACGGCGCGCGCGTGAACAACCTCAAGGACGTCAGCGTCGAGATCCCGAAGCGCGCGCTGACCGTGTTCACCGGCGTCTCCGGCTCTGGCAAGAGTTCACTGGTGTTCGACACCATCGCAGCGGAGTCGCAGCGGCTGATCAACGAGACCTACAGCACGTTCGTCCAGGGCTTCATGCCCACGCTGGCGCGGCCCGAGGTCGATGTACTCGAAGGGCTGACGACCGCGATC
Source organism: uncultured Actinomycetota bacterium (assembly GCA_963720595.1). Lineage (GTDB taxonomy): Bacteria > Actinomycetota > Actinomycetes > Streptosporangiales > Streptosporangiaceae > Chersky-822. The sequence goes on from CAVRFY010000005.1 coordinate 1,824,019, forward strand.
ATCGTCGATCAGCAGCGGATGGGTGCCGACCCCGATCCACAGTCGGCACCGCCACCGACGCCAACGCGATGCTGCGCATCCTGTTCAGCCGGCTCGGGCGGCCGCACATCGGCTCCCCGAACGCATTCTCCTTTAACGTCCCCACGGTCCGTGCCAGCGGTGCGATCACGGTCGAGCGCGGCGACCGCAAGGCCGTGCGGGCGACCTTCAACCGGCTAGGCGGGATGTGCACGCGCTGCGAAGGCCGAGGCACGGTCTCCGACATCGATCTGGCCCAGGTCTTCGATGACTCCAAGTCGCTCGCCGAGGGCGCGATTACTGTCCCCGGCTACACCCCGGGTGGCTGGAACTACCGTCTGTACAGTGCGTCCGGCTTCTTCGACCCGGACAAGCCGATCCGCGACTTCACCAAGACCGAACTGAGCGACTTCCTGCACCACGAACCGGTCCGGATGAAGATCGCGGGCATCAACATGACCTACGAGGGACTGATCCCGAGGATCCAGAACTCGTTGCTGTCCAAGGACAAGGAGGGGATGCAGCCGCACATCCGCGCATTCGTGGACCGCGCCGTTACCTTCACCAGCTGCCCCGAGTGCGCCGGTACCCGGCTCAGCGAGGCCGCTCGTTCCTCACGGATTAAGGGACTGAACATCGCCGATGCCTGCGCCATGCAGGTCAGCGATCTGGCCGAGTGGGTCAACGGCGTCGACGAGCCGTCGGTCGCGCCGCTGGTGGCGGCCCTGAGGCACATTCTCGACTCGTTCGCGGAGATCGGGCTCGGCTACCTGGCGCTCGACCGGCCGTCGGGCACGCTGTCGGGCGGCGAGGCGCAGCGCGTCAAGATGATCCGCCACCTCGGTTCCTCGCTCACCGACGTCACCTACGTCTTCGACGAGCCCACCGCGGGACTGCACCCTCATGACGTCCAGCGGATGAACGACCTGCTGCTGCGGCTGCGCGACAAGGGCAACACGGTGCTCGTCGTCGAGCACGAGCCGGAGACGATCGCCATCGCCGACCACGTCGTCGACCTCGGCCCCGGCGCGGGCGCGGCGGGCGGCACCGTGTGTTTCGAGGGAACCATCGAAGGACTCCGGGCCAGCGGCACGGTCACCGGCCGCCATCTCGGCGACCGGGCCGCCCTCAAGGAGAAGGTGCGCACGCCAGCGGGCACGCTGGAGATCCGCGGTGCGACAGCGCACAACCTGCGTGACGTCGACGTCGACATCCCGCTCGGGGTGCTGGTCGTCGTCACCGGCGTGGCCGGCTCGGGCAAGAGCTCGCTGGTGTTCGGGTCGATCCCGGTCGGTGCGGGCGTTGTGTCGATCGACCAAGGCGCGATCCGCGGCTCACGGCGGAGCAACCCGGCGACCTACACCGGACTGCTCGAACCGATCCGCAAAGCGTTCGCGAAGGCCAACGGCGTGAAGCCGGCACTGTTCAGCGCCAACTCCGAGGGCGCCTGCCCCAACTGCAACGGCGCCGGCGTCATCTACACCGACCTGGCGATGATGGCCAGCGTCGCCACCACCTGCGAAGAGTGCGACGGGAAGCGGTTCGAGGCATCGGTGCTTGACTACCGCCTCGGCGGCCGCGACATCAGCGAGGTTCTCGCGATGTCGGTGACCGAGGCCGGCGAGTTCTTCGGCAACGGCGAGGCGGCCACCCCCGCGGCGCACATCATCCTCAACCGGCTCGCCGACGTCGGGCTCGGTTACCTGACCATCGGACAGCCGCTCACGACACTGTCCGGCGGCGAACGGCAGCGGCTGAAGCTGGCCACCCACATGGCCGAGAAGGGCGGCGTCTATGTTCTCGACGAACCGACCACCGGCCTGCACCTCGCCGACGTCGAGCAGTTGCTCGGCCTGCTCGACCGGCTTGTCGACTCCGGCAAGTCGGTCATCGTCATCGAGCACCACCAGGGGGTCATGGCGCACGCCGACTGGATCATCGACCTAGGCCCCGGCGCCGGCCACGACGGCGGCCGGATCGTCTTCGAGGGCACGCCAGCCGACCTCACCGCCGCCCGTTCCACCCTCACCGGCGAGCACCTCGCCGCCTACGTCGGCACGTCACCGGTGCGCGGCCGGGCGCTGGTTAGGTTACCCCGGCGAGCGCAACAGGAAGTGCCGGTAACCCCAGGTCTCCTCGGCGCTGTAACCCTCGTCGATGATGTCCAGGCCGGCCGCCGCGAGCCAGCCGAGCACGCGCTGCCGGCCCGGGTAGTAGTGATAACCGGCCACATTCCCCTCGACGATCTCGCCGTGTACCGCGGGCAGGCCGCGCGCGCTGAGTGACTCGAAGGCCGAGTCGATGTGCTTCTGGTCCACTTCCTCGACGGTCATGTACAGCACGCCGCCCGGCCGCACGGCACGCTTAAGGTTCGCCAGCACAACCGGCCAGTCCTCGGGCGGCACGTTCTCAAGCGCGTCGATCGTGACAGCAGCGTCAAACTCCGCGGAGCGGGACAGGTCCTGCAGGCGGCACCGCTCAAGGGAGACGGCCAGACCGCGCTCTCTGGCCTGGGCCAGCATCCCGGCGGACTGGTCAACGCCGACGACCCGCATGCCAGCCCCGGTGATCAGCGCGAAATACCGGCCGGTCCCGCACGGCGCGTCGAGCACGGTCGCGCCGGGCGCAAGGAGTTCGAGGACCCTCCCGACCCATTCGTGCTGCATGTCGGCGGGATAGTCGAGGTCGCCATAGCTGGCCGCCCCCAGGTCGTACTCGGCCTCCACGGCGTCCCGCCGCTTCCCCAGCCACGTGTCCCGATCCATAGCCGCCCCTCTGGTACGCGTCCTCCGGCACCTTACCTGGCGCACGCCGACTGGATCATCGACCTTGGCCCCGTCGCCGCCTACGTCGGCGGCACGGGCACCGCGACGACGGCCAGGCCGTCGATGCCAGCAAAGTCGGCCGGGTTGCACGTGAAGACGGGCAGGTTCCTCGACAGGGCGGTCGCCGCGATCATCGCGTCGTACGCGCGCGCTGAGGACTTGCGGCCAGCCTGGCGCAGCGAGGCAGCAACCCGGCCGAACGCGCGAGCCGCGGCTGCGTCGAAGGGCAGCGGGTCGAAGTCGGCCTCCGCCTGCTGAACATGTGCCTGGCGCGCAGCGCGTTCGGAATCTGTGGTTGCTACTAGCGGGCCGACGCTCAGCTCCGCAAGCGTGACCGTCGTGATGTAGGCCTCAGCTGGCAGGACGACCGGGTCAGTGATCCGCGGCAGCATGATCACCGTGCTGGTGTCGAGCACGCCACGCAGGTACTGCGGGGCCTGATGGGTCACAGCTCCGGCTCCAGGAGATCATCGATGTCTGCCCGCAGCCTCACGGGGTCCACGGAAGGCAGGTCCCGCCACCGCTGGAGCAATTCGCGTGCCTGGAGCGGCCGTCGGGGTAGCGGCCGCAATTCAGCGATGGGATGCCCGTCCCTGGTGACCGTCATCGCCTCGCCGCCCGCGACCTGATCGAGGATCTCGCCCCCACGGTTACGCAAATCTCGCACCGAGACGTCCGCCATGAGGCCAATGTATCACGCGTGAGACAGAGGCGACAGCTGATGAGACTGTACGGAAGTGATCTGACGGCACCTCCAACAATGCTCAGGCCGTAGTCTGAGCACTCTTGGAGGTGGCGGGAATCGAACCCGCGTCCTTCAGTACCTCACCAGGGCTTCTCCGGGCGCAGCCTGCTCTGCTTTTCTCAGCCCCGGCGGTCACGCAGGCAAGTCGCCGACAGGCTCAGTCGCTGTTAGATGTCCCGATTAGTCCCGCGACCGGGCTAAGCGGTGGATCCTTCTAGCTGACGCCAGGCACCGGGCCGAAGGAACTCCCGGACTGACGGTCTCGAGGCTCGCTTAGGCAGCGAGTGCGAGACTAGTGCGCGATGATTTGGCACTTGTCGTTTGCGGCAACAGGATTTGCGAGGTCATCACCGCAACCCTCGGCCCGCTTCCCCTGGATCAACTACCGAAGTCGAAACCAGTCACCCCCTATGCAGTTTTCACACTCATCATACAGCGCGATGCCCGGCGCACGCGGCGTACGCGTCGCCGATCACGGAGCAGCAGAAGGGCATGAGAAACCCCTGCGGACGCTGGCGGTGGCCGAAGACGCGCCCGCAGGGGCATGACCGGCAGGGTCGGGGCCGGTCTCAATGGCGCCGGGTCTCCCCCGAGATGAGGCCCGGTTCTCATCATGACGGCTGGGCCGCAACCCCCCAAGCGGCAGACCAGCCTCACTTAGTAAGACGCCGGTGCGTTGTCAGATGGTTGCTCCCTGTGACGAATTTCCATAACAATCTCGCCTGGACCGTGTTAGGCAGGGAACCCAGCACGCCCGAGTTAACCGTGACGGTGCCCGACTTAACCCGTCGCCGCCGACGCGGATCGCGCAGTTAGGCGCCGGAAGGCAGCGACTCGGCGAAGATGCGAGCGATCTGCACGGCCGGGTCGAAGGCCGTCGACCGCGAGAACGCAAGCACCGAGAACGCCACACCGCCGCGGAACCCGACGAACCAGATGGCCTGCATGCCATGGTGGTCGGCCAGCGGCGCCGTTCCGACCTGCCCGTACAGTGCGGTACCTGGCAGGTGCGCCGCCCTGGCCGCACCCGAGCTGACCGTACTTGCCATCAGTTGCCGCAGTTCGTTGGCGACCTGGCTCTTCAGTCCTTTCAACTTAACTCGCGCGGTCAGTGTCGGACCTGACGGGCCGGTCACGATCGACGGGCGGTGCCAGGAACCCGCCTCGACTACCCCTGCAGCGAGCGCCATGTTCAGCGGGCTGACTGCACCGTGCCGGTGCCAATGGCATCGGCGGCCTGTTCGCCCTGGGCGGTGGGCTTGCGGATGCTGCCGACGAATGGCGCGGGACGCATTGGCAGTCGCCAGGGCACGCCGATACCGAATTGCCCAGCGGCCGCAGCGAACTCATCCGGCTTCAGCAGCACGGACAGGGTGGCGAACGCGGTGCTGCAGGCGTGCGCGAAATCCTGGCCGAACTGCGGCTTGCCGAGCCTGGGCACGGGCGGAATGTTGACGTAGAACTGCTGACCCACCTGGGTCCGGCGCGAGCAAGGGACCGCGTGGTCGATGCTCAACCAGCGCTCCTTGGCTAGCAGCGCGGCGGTTGGCACGATCGTGAACGACTGGCCTGGCTGATACTCGCCGGCCAGCGGGTCGACTGCCGGCATCCCGCCGGCCTGCCGCTCGGCCACCGCGAGGATCTGACCAGTGCTGGCCCTGACAGCGACAACAGAGGCAGAGAATCCGAGGCCTGCCAAAGCGCGCTGGGCGGCCCGCTGGACGCCGAGGCTGATGGTGGTCCGTACGGGCGATCCCGCCTGGCCTTGCCACCGCTTCAGCACCCTGACCTGAACTCCGGCCGCGTTCTGGACGACAACCTCGGTCGTCGGCGTCCCGGCGAGTGTGGCCTGGTATGACTCCTCCAGGCCAGACAGGCCCACCGTGGTCCCTGGCCGGTACGGGGCGCCGTCCTGGACGAGCTCCTTTGCCGCCTCGGTCCCGACCTGGCCGGTCACGACCGGCACGGCACTGCGGAAGAGTCTCCTGGTGACCCACCGGTGCGTCAGGTGCGGAACCTTGGCCAGAGCCGCACTCAGCGCGCCTGAACTTACCCGGCGCTAGCCGGACGAGTTCCAGGAAGAAATTCGGCGGCGCTGCGCGGATCTGGCCGGCCATCTGGTCGGCGTCCGACGGGGGCAATCCGATGACCTTGGCCAGTTTCGCCGCTGTTGCCGCCGGATAGGGATCCCGTTCCGGCCTGACTCCGACCTCGACCGCAGACGACAGCGGAATCAGCGGCTTGCCAGCAGCGTCCAGCAGTGGCGCCCGCGCCGGAACAGTGGTGAGCACGGCGAGCCGGTCGCCCACGCCCAGGCCGGGGACGATCACCGATGGCGACCACACGACCAGCCAGCCGGAACTGCCCTTGCGCAGAGTGAGGTTGCCGCGATACTTCCAGGGCCGGCCGCCCCTGCCCAGGTCGATCGCCGCATCGAAGTGAGCGATCGCGGTATCTCCCCGCACGCTGATCGGACCCATGCCGAGGGTGAGATCCGCGGCGCCGATCTGAGCGTAGGCGTCCTTCAGCATGCGCGCAACGACGGCCTGGTCGCCCGTCGTCATGGCAGCGGCGTTCGCGTAGTTGCCTGACTCCCAGGCTAGCAGGAAGTTCTTGACGCTGACCGTGACCGAGGGGTCGGACGGGCCGATCCCGGTAATGCCAGCGATGATCACGACCAGCGCCGCGGACGCCAGCGACGCGGCCTTGATGACCGTGCTCCGTGGCCGACCGAAGATCTTCGCGGGAGCCGCGGATGACCTCGGCTTGCGCGGCGGCGGTTGCCTCCCGGGCCCGCCGGGCCGGGCAGGCGCGCCGGGCCTACCGGGTACGCGGGGCATGCCGGGTACCCGAGACCTGCCTGGTAGGCGGGGCATGTCAGATACGCCCGGCCCGCCGGGCACGCGCGGCATGCCAGATCCGCCAGCCCCGCCGGGCATGCGCGGCATGCCAGATCCGCCAGCCCCGCCGGGCATGCGCGGCATGCCAGATCCGCCAACCCCGCCGGACACGGGCGGCATGCCAGACACGCCCGGCCCGCCGGACACGCGCGGCATGCCAGACACGCCCGGCCCGCCGGCCGAGCCTGGCCTACCCTGTGCGTTGCGCACCGGCGGGAGGAAGCCGGCTCCAGCTCCCCCGGCCGGCCCGGGCGGGGCGCCGTCTCTCGCGGGCGGCGCTACCGGCCCGCCCGGCGGTCCTGGTCGGGCAGTCCGCGGCGGAACTCCCTGCCTGCCGTTCGGCGAATATCTGGGCGGCGGCCCAGCGCCCGCCCCTGGCCGGTACCCGGGCTGGGTTCCGCTCATCCCCGGCGGCGGGTACCCCGCCTGGGTTCCGTTCCTGTCCGGCGGCGGGTAACCAGAGGGGGCAGCCCCCTGACCGGCAGGCGGGTACTCCGGCTGAGCCTCGCTCACGCTCGGCGGTGGATAGCCGGGCGGTGGATAGCCGGGCTGGCCTTGCGGCGCGGGCCCGGAGCCATGCTGGTCAGGCGATCCGGCCGGAGGCGATCCGGCCGGGCCGACCGGTCCAACCGATTCAGCCGCCTGCGCGCCAGGACTCGCCGCATCGGGGTGGGATCTGCCCGCCCGATGCCTGGCTGCGTGCGCGCCCCGCCTAGCCATGTCGGCCATCAGTCGCCATTGTGCTACCTTCGGCGCCGCATAGCACGCTCGACCTCGCGCGTGGCGTCCCTGCGCGCGAGTTCCTGGCGCTTGTCGTACGTTCGCCGACCTCGCGCCACGGCCAACTCGATCTTGGCCTTGCCGTCGAGGAAATACAGCGACAACGGCACCAGGGTCAACCCGCCCTCGGACGTGACCCGCGCCAGCCTGTCGATCTCCTTGCGGTGCAGCAGCAGCTTGCGGACCCGGCGCGGCTCATGGTTCGTCCATGTCCCTTGGGTGTACTCGGGGATGTGCACCCCATGCAGCCAGGCCTCGCCTTCGGTGATCATCGCGTATCCCTCGGTCAGCGTCGCCCGGCCAGCCCTGCAGCGACTTGACCTCGGTGCCGGTCAGCATGATCCCGGCTTCGACCACGTCCTCGATGGTGTAGTCGTGCCTGGCCCGCCGGTTGCTCGCGATAACCTTCTTACCCTGCATGTGCCTTGCCCGACTGCTGTGCCTTATTGCCCTGCGTTGCCGCCACGGTATAAGTCTGACCCCTCAGACCCGCAGATAGCGCCTGAGCGTCAGGAACGAGGTCGTGCCGCACAGCACCAGGCCGATGGCCATCGTCACCAGAACGACCTCCACGAGGTCAGCTATCGATAGCTGGGCATGGAACGGGAAGTAGTTCTGCAGGCCGTCCAGGCCCGCCTTTGCGGCGGCCAGCAGCCCGACGGCGACCAGCCAGCCGAACAGCCCGGCGATTACCCCTTCGACCAGGAACGGAAGCTGTACGTAGAAGTTCGAGGCGCCGACCAGCCGCATGATGGCCGTCTCCCTGCGCCGGTTGAACGCCGAGAGCCTGATGGTGTTGGCGACGAGCATGATCGCCGCGATGATCAGGATGATCGCGACCACGATCACCGCGTTCCGTGCACCGTCGAGCAGCTTGTAGAAGTTCGTCAGGATCGACGAATCGTCGCCGACCGAGTCCACGCCCGGCATCCCGGTGACCGCCGACGTCACCGGCCCGGCATCGGCCTGGGCGTTCCTCAGCTTGACCTGGAAGGACGCCGGGATGTCACCGGGAAGCACCGAGTCGACGAAGATCGGGTCGTACGCGAACTCCTTCCTGAACTGCGCGAGGTTGTCCGCCTGCGACTGATACGTGACCGTGACAACCTGCGGCAGCTTCTTCAGCGTCGCCTTGATCTGCGCGGTCTGCGTCGGCGTCGCCTGCCCGTTGTTCGCGCACTGCGGGCTGAGCGGGTTCTTGTCGCACAGGTAGATCGACAGCTCCACCTTGCTCTGCCAGAGCGCCCTGGTGTGGTTGACCTGCTTGACGAAGAGCAAGCCGGTGCCGAGCAGCGAGAGGCTGATCGCCACGACCACGATGAGCGCGACCGTCATGGTCAGGTTCCGCCGGAGTCCGACCCATACCTCGCCGAAAACGAACTGCGCACGCATCTAGCTGATCCCTTGGTTGTCCTCGCTTGGCCGACCGACGGCCGGCCGGTCCGCCTAAGCCCCTAGTAGGCCTGGCCGTAGACACCGCGCGACTGGTCGCGCACGACCTTGCCGTACTCAAGCTCGATAACCCGCTTACGCATGGAATCCACGATCGCGGCGTCATGCGTGGCCATCACGACCGTGGTGCCTGTCCTGTTGATCCGGTCGAGAACCTTCATGATCCCGATTGATGTCGCGGGGTCGATGTTCCCGGTGGGCTCGTCCGCCAGCAGGATCATCGGGCGGTTGACGAACGCCCTGGCCATCGCGACGCGCTGCTGCTCGCCTCCGGACAGCTCGTCCGGCATCCGGTCACCCTTGCCCTCTAGCCCGACCAGGTCGATCACCTCGGGTACGACCTTGCGGATGAATCGGCGCGGCTTGCCAATGACCTCGAGCGCGAAGGCGATGTTCTGATAGACGTTCTTGGCGGGGAGCAGCCTGAAGTCCTGGAAGACGCAGCCAATCCTGCGTCGGAGCTGCGGCACCTTCCAGTTCGTCAACCGGGCGAGATCTCGCCCGGCCACGTAGATCCTGCCCGTCGGTCGGCCGCTCCTCCCGAAGGATCAGCCGCAGGAAGGTCGACTTGCCCGACCCCGAGGGACCGACCAGAAAACAAAACTCGCCCTTCTCCACGTCGAGGTTGACGCTCTCGAGGGCAGGGCGGCTCTGATTCGGGTACGTCTTGGTAACGCTCTCGAAGTGAATCACAGGCCCATCACAACGCTCGATAATGCAGTCGTACCGAAGCACGTCGGCGCCCCGGTTTGATCACGGGACAGTCTAGGGGGGAAACTGGGCTGGAACGTCCAACATTGTCGAAGTGAGCGGACGGCACGTCCCTGGAGGGACAACATGAGCTGCGAGCACCTGATCTGCGCCCAGTGCGCTGGCCCGGTCGCGGAGGCCCGGTGCCCGGTGTGCCGCGCCGCCAAGTCTGACCTGCACCACCACCATCACGGCATCAGCCTTCCGTACGCGGTGGCGCTGCTGCTGCTCGCGCTGGCGGTGGCCCTTGCCCTGCAGCACCTCGGCCACTAGGTCTCCCGCTGGCGGAGGGGCACGCTCCAGCAGCGGTCCCGTTACAGCCCCTGGGTGCGCAGCCAGCGGATCTCTGCCTCGATGAATTCGTCGATCTCGCCGTCCATCACGGCCGCCGTGTTCCCGGTCTCGTAGCCGGTTCGCAAGTCCTTGATGTTCTGATACGGGTGCAGCACGTAGTTCCGGATCTGGGTCCCCCAGCTGCGGCCGCCATCGCCGCGCAGTTCATTCATCTTGGCGGCCTGCTCCTCGCGCTTGCGCTCGAGCAGCTTGGCCTGGAGCACCGCCATCGCGCTTGCCCGGTTCTGGATCTGGCTCCGCTCGTTCTGGCAGGACACCACGATCCCCGTAGGCAGGTGCGTGATCCGCACGGCCGAGTCCGTCGTGTTCACGCCCTGACCGCCAGGGCCGCTCGACCGGTAGACGTCGACGCGCAGTTCGTCGTCGGAGATGTCGATATGGTCGGCCTGCTGGACCACCGGGATCACATCGACCCCGGCGAACGACGTCTGCCTGCGGCCCTGGTTGTCGTACTTGGAGATCCTGACCATCCGGTGCGTGCCGTGCTCACCGCGCAGTGTTCCATACGCGTAGGGGGCCTTGATCGCGAAGGTGGTCGACTTGATCCCAGCCTCTTCCGCGTAGGACGTGTCGTAGATCTCGGTCGGGTACCCGTGGCGCTCGGCCCAGCGCAGGTAGATCCGCTGCAGCCCTTCGGCCCAGTCGGCCGCGTCGGCACCCCCGGCCTGGGCGTTGATTGTGATCAGCGCCTCGCGGGAGTCGTACTCGCCCGACAGCAGGGTCCGGATTTCTAGTTGATCAATTTGACTACGGATCGCGGTGAGGTCGCGCAACGCCTCCTGCATAGTCGGCTCGTCGCGCTCGCTCTCGGCTAGCTCGAACATCACCGACAGGTCCTCCAGCCTGCCGTGCAGGCTCTCCAGCCTGGCTAGTTCGGCGTCGAGGTAGGACAGGCGCCTGGTGACGGCCTGCGCGTTGTCCTGGTCTGCCCACAGCGCCGGGTCGGCCGACCGCTCGCGGAGGTCGTCGGCCTCCTTCCGCATGCCGTCCGGGTCAAGGACAGCCTCGATACTGACGAGCTTCGCCGATAGCTCGGAGATCTCGCTCGCGTAGTCGATTGCCATGGCCGAAGCCTACGCGAAACAGTGGCGGCAGCCCGATTCGCGCCGCGCCGCGTCACGCCGCCGAAGCCGATCAGGCCAGGCAGCGTGCTCGATGGCGACTAGCGTGCGGATCGCGCGGACCGCCACGGACAGGGTAGCCACGGTGAACGCGTCGCTCTCCCAGATCTCGACCAGCGTCTGCGCGGCCCTGGCGACCGCCGACTCGTTCCTGGCCACCCAGGCGGCCAGCCGCTGCTCGGGCGTGCCGGAATCGGTGACGGTCAGCACGTCCCTGGCCAGCGCGGCATGCGCGGTGTACAGGTCGTCCCGCAGCGCGTTCCTGGCCATCGTGTTCCACCGGTCGTCCCGCGGGAGCGCCGTGATCCGGTCGCGCAGCCTGGTGATCTGCAGCCGGTCGGCCAGGTCGAAGTAGACCTCGGCGGTCTCCTCGACCGGGCGGCCGGTGCTGGCCGCGATATCGACGATGTCGAAGGCCGAGTAGGCGGGCACCATCGCGGCCACCCGGTCGGCCAGGTCGTCAGGGAAACCGCGGCTCGCGAACATGTCGCGGCGCTCCTCGAAGCTGGACATGTCCAGCCCGGCGAGCAGCTTGGGCAGGCCGCCCGCCACGGTCAGGACGCCGGCGGCGAAGAAGTCGATCGTCGCCTGGATGTCGAACGGAGGCCGCCTGAAGTGCAGCAGCCACCTGGTCGCCCGCTCGGTGAGCTTGCGCGCCTCGAGCAGCGCCAGCGACCTGTGCCGAGGTGTCTACCTCGCCGTCCAGTGCCTCGCAGCTGGAGCCAGAAGCCTGGCATGTCGAAGACCTCGCGGGCGACCAGCCACGCCTCGGTGATGTGCGGCACCGACGCGCCGGTCTCCTCGTTCAGCCGGAACGCGAACGTGATGCCCGACTTGTCGACCATGTCGTTGATCACCGCGGTGCGTGATGATCTCCCTGATGCAGGCGGTGCGACGGCATCCGGTCCGTGAACCGCTCGCGCAGCGGGAGCGGGAAGTAGCCTGGTCAGCGCCCGCCGCAGGTACGGGTCGTCGGGCACGTCTGAGGCGAGTACCTCCTGGCCCTGCCGCGATCTTGGTGTGCGCGAGCAGCACGGAGAACTCGGGCAGGGTCAGGCCTGAGCTTGTCGAACGGCGCTCGGCGATGTCCTTGTCGCCGGGCAGGACGTCCAGGCGGCGCCTGATCCGGCCTTCGCGCTCCAGCTTCCTGATGTACCTGGCGTGCACGTGCAGCATCTGCGCGGCCTGCGCGCGGGCCGCGGCGAGCGCCCGGTTCTGGTGGTAGTTGTCGGCCAGAACGAGCCGCGCCACCTCGTCGGTCATCGACTGGAGCAGCACATCGCGGTCGACCGTGGTCATCTCGCGCTTGCGGACGACCTCATCGAGCAGGATCTTGATGTTGACCTCGTGGTCCGAGGTGTCCACGCCGGCGGAGTTATCGATGAAGTCGGTGTCGACCAGGCCGCCGCCCAGCGCGTATTCGATCCTGGCCTCCTGGGTCAGCCCGAGGTTGCCGCCCTCGCCGACCACCCTGCGCCCGCAGCTGTGAGGCGTCGATCCGGACCGAGTCGTTGGTCCGGTCGCCGGCGTCGGCGTGCACTGTCCGTGGCCTTCACATAGGTGCCGATGCCGCCGTTCCAGAGCAGGTCGACCGGTGCGGCGAGAATCGCCGCGATCAGCTGGTCGGGCGAGAGCGCCGCCGATGCCATCGCCAGGCCGAGCACGGCACGGACCTGCGGCGAGATCGGCACCGACTTGGCCGAACGCGGCCAGACGCCGCCTCCGGCCGAGATGAGTCCTTGTTGTAGTCCGCCCAGGACGACCTGGGCAGGTCGAACAGCCGCCTGCGCTCGGCGAAGCTGGCCGCGGGGTCAGGATCGGGATCGAGGAAGACGTGCCGGTGGTCGAACGCCGCGACCAGCTTGATGTGCTCAGACAGCAGCATCCCGTTGCCGAACACGTCGCCGGACATGTCGCCGATCCCGACGACCGTGAAATCGGTTTGCCCGATATCGACGCCGAGAGTCTGGAAGTGGAACTTCACCGACTCCCACGCGCCGCGGGCCGTGATGCCCATCTTCTTGTGGTCATAGCCGGCCGAGCCGCCCGACGCGAACGCGTCCCCCAGCCAGAAGCCGCGGCGCAGCGCGATCTCGTTGGCGGTGTCGGAGAACGTGGCCGTGCCCTTGTCGGCCGCGACCACCAGGTACGGGTCATCGCGCGTCATGCCTGACGACCCGCTCGGGCGGGATCACGGTCCCGGCCTTCAGGTTGTCGGTGACGTCGAGCATGGCGCTGATGAACATCCGGTAGCACGCCAGCACCTCGCCCTGGTAGGCCTCGCGGTCGGCCGGGTCGGGCAGTTGCTTGCAGACGAAACCGCCCTTGGCGCCCGAGGGCACGATCACCGAGTTCTTGACCTCCTGCGCCTTCGCCAGCCCGAGTATCTCGGTGCGGTAAGTCCTCGCGCCGGTCGGACCAGCGCAGGCCGCCGCGGGCGACATTGGCGAACCGCAGGTGGACGCCCTCGAACCTGGGCGAGTACACGAACAGCTCGAACTTCGGCCTGGGCGCGGGCAAGTCGGGAACCAGCGCGTCGTCGAGCTTGAACACCAGGTACGGAGCGCCGCTGCGCCGGTGTCGGCGCTGGCCGCCGAAGTAGTTGGTGCGCTGCGTTGCGAGATCAGGCCCAGGTAAGCGCGCAGGATCCGGTCCTCGTCGAGGCTGGCGACCTCGTCGAGCTCGCCGCCGATCTCCTCGAACAGCGCCTCGCTCCGCTCAGCTCTGCCTGCCTGCCGGTCCGGGTCGAAGCGCGACTCGAACAGCCGGATCAGCTGGCGGGCGATGACAGGGTTGGACCGCAGCACCCGGGCGATGTAGCCGGAGCTGAACGTGGTTCCCGCCTGCTGCAGGTACTTGGCGTACGCGCGCAGCACGACGACCTGGCGCCAGGTCAGGCCCGCGTCGAGCACGAGCGTGTTGAAGTCGTCGTCCTCGATCTCGCCGCTCCACAGCGCGGCGAGCGCGCCCTCGAGCTGCCCGGCCACGGACGCGAGCGATACCGTGCGGGACCTGCGTCGTCCGGCCGCCCGGGCCCGATGCCGCGGCGCCTCCCTGCGCAGTCCGAAGTCGTAGATCCAGAACGGCTCGGCGCCAGGGAACTCGTACGGATGCTCGTCGACCACCTCGACGCCCATGTGCTGCAGCCTGCGGCAGCACGTCGGTCAGCGTGATCGGCGACCCGGTCCGTGTGGATGGTCAGCCGCCAGACCCGGCGCTGCTCGCCGGACCGATTCGCCTCGCCGTCGCCCCGCTGCCGGTTGGCGATAGGCATGATCCGCGGCGCTGGCCAGGCCAGCGGAGCCGGCGGCCGGAGCGCCGGGCGCTCAAGCTCGACCGGGACGCCGCCGACGTAGCCGGATGACTCCCACATCTCGAACGAGATGTCCAGTCCCGACTTGCGCATCTGCTGGATCTTGGCCAGGTCGGAGATGGCCGCGGCGGCCGGGCACGTCCGCCTTGTAGGTGTCGGAGATCGAGTCGGCGAACTCGGCGAGCAGCGCCCGGCCCGTCCGCTCGCCTAGCTGGGCCACGGCCTCGCGGACCAGGTCGTCGTCCCAGGACCGGACGGCGGCGGCGATCGCCTGCTCGAGCGCGGCCACGTCGGCGATCGACCAGCGTTCTTGCCGCGCTCGGCGCGCACCACGATGTGCAGCCTGGCGATCGGGCCCTCGTCCGACGACGGCGCTGTAGTCGACCTGCGCGCCGCCGAGCACCCGGCGCAGGATCTCCTGCACCGCCACCCTGACCTTGGTGTTGTACCGGTCCCTGGACAGGTAGATCAGGCAGGAGACGTACCGGCCGTAGATGTCCTTGCGCAGGAACAGCCTGGTCTGCATGCGCTCGCGCAGCCGCAGCACCTCGCTCGCCACGTCGGCCAGCTCGTCGACCGGCGTCTGGAACAGCTCCTCGCGCGGGTAGACCTCCATGAACTCGGCGAGACCCGGCCGTCGTGGCTATCGGCCGAGATGCCGCTCGCCTCGTAGACCTCGGTCAGCTTGCGCCGCAGGATCGGGATCCTGGCGATGCTGTCGGTATAGGCCATGTGCGTGTACAGGCCGAGGAAGCGCCACTCGCCGATCACCTTGCCGACTCGCGGACAGCCGCTTGATCCCGACATAGTCCAGGTAGCTGGGCCGGTGCACGGTCGCGCGCGAGTTCGCCTTGGTCATGATCAGCCGGTGACTCGGGTCGGTGGCGATCTGGCGCCCCTGCTCGCGACAGGGTGGACAGCGGCGTGGTGTGCGCCTTGTCGTGCCGCAAGATGCCAAGGCCGGTACCGGCCACGCCGCGCAGCGCGAGCCCGTCAGCCCCGTCGACTAGGTCGTATTCGCGGAAGCCGAGGAAGGTGAAGTGAGAGTCGACGAGCCAGCGGAGCAGCAGCTCGATCTCCGACTGCGACTCCGCCGGGCTGGCCGGAATGACCCAGCCCGCCGACTTCGGGCCGCCGCCCGAGTCGACGATCCGCGGCCTGATGGAGCCTGCGCCGTCCGACGCCGGCCTCGCCGGCCAGCTGACGCTCGATCGCGCTCGCGGCCGCGAGCTCGTCGGCGATGCGCAGCGCCATCGCGCGCATCTTCGGGTAGTCCTCGACGGCCATCCGCACGTCGCCAGCGCCTGCTCGAGGTCGGCGGCGATCGCCGTGGCCTTTCCCGCGGCCAGCTTAGCGACCTCGATGTGCGACCACGACTCGGTGATCATGTCCTGGCCGGTGGCGGCGCCGGGGACCAGCTGGCGGTCGAGCGGCCGCGCGGCGTCGATCGGCCTGATGACCTCGCGCAGCGACCCCGTGATGTCCCGGCGGACGTTGAGCTGCGGGTGGACGACAAGCTCGGCCTTCACGTCGTGCGCGGCGAGCGTCATCGTCAGGGTGTCGACCAGGAACGGCATGTCGTCGGTGACCACGTCGATCACGTCCCGGCCGGCCAGCAGCGTCGCCTCGGCGCCCGACCTGACCCGCGCGACGGCACGGCCCTGCGGCCGCATCGCCGCGAGGTCGGCATGCTCGGCGGCGGCAGACCCGGCCCGACTCGGGCCCGCCGCGATCAGGTCCGACGAGTCGACGTGCCGGTAGTAGGCGTGCAGGTAGTTGTCCCGGTCACCAACCTGCACGCGGCCCGCACCGAGCTCTGCCGCCGCTTCGGTCAGCAGCGCCTGCCGCGCGGCGCTCTGGTGCTCCGACATCGGTCCCACTCCCTTGTGGTTCAGGGTGATCGGTCGACCTTAGCTTGTCCCGAAGTTCCCACAGCAACGGGTAATAACGCATCGGCACCCGCCGATGCAGGTACGGGGCGCCGGTCGAGCCGCCTGTGCCCGACTTCGTCCCGATCTGGCGCTCGACCATCTGCACATGCCTGGCCCGCCACAGTGCCGACACCTCGTCGTGGTTGAGCAGGCCCTCGGCAAGCTGCCACAGATCGTCGTAGGCCGGCCCGGTCGCTGGCGATGGTCAGCAATGACTCGAGTCACCCGCTCGTCCGAGCTCACGTCGAGGCCCCGGCGGCCGAGCAGGCCGAGGTAGGCGTCCCACAGCGACGGGCTCGGCCAGGCGGCGCGACAGCCGTTCCCGCTCATCGGCGGTCAGATTGCGGAATCGCGCCACAAACCGATGGTCCTTGGCTCCGGACAGGAACTCAAGCTCCCTGAACTGGACCGACTGCAAGCCGCTCGCCGGCGCGAGCGTGGAGCGGAACTGCAGGAAGTCCTGCGGCGTCATCGTCTCGATCACGTCGATCTGAGCGACCAGCAGCCGCTCGATGACCTGCGCGCGCTGCATCAGGTGCCTGCGCGCAGCCAGATCTCGATCGGCGTCCATGGCGTCGCGCGCCGCAGCCAGCTCGTGCAGCAGCTGCTTGAACCACAGCTCGTAGACCTGGTGGACGGTGATGAACAGCAGCTCGTCGTGTGCGGGCGGCTCGGCGAGCGGCACCTGCTGCGCGAGCAGGTCGGCCAGGTGCAGGTAGGTGCCGTAGGTGAGCCTGCCGCCCTCCTCACCGAAGCTCCGCCCGACCGGCGCGGTCACTGACGACGCCAGCTCCGCTGGGGCCACCTCGGGCGGGACGTAGTACGCCAGCACCTCGGGGTTGGCCAGCGAGTCCCGGTCGGCCGCCTCGTCGACCGGCGTGCCGGTGAGGATCTTGCGTACGGGGACCTCGAGCTTCTTGCCGGATAGCGTCCTTGGCACGCCGGGCACCTGGTGCATCTCATCGGGCACGTGCCGCGGCGACAGGGCCGAGCGGAGCATCGACCGGATCTTCTGTCCGCAGTTCGTCGTCCAGGCTCGCGCCGGGCGCCAGCACCAGGTAGAGCACCAGCCTGTCCTTCGGTGCCGAGCGTGCCCGTATCGATGACCAGGCTGTCGGTGACCTCGGGCAGTTCCTCCACGATCCGGTAGAACTCGCTGGTTCCCATCCGGACGCCGCCGCGGTTCAAGGTGGCGTCGGACCTGCCATAGATCACGCAGCCGCCATCGGGCAGGTTCATGATCCAGTCACCGTGCCGCCAGATGCCCGGATACTGGGCGAAGTAGCTGGCCGCGTACCGCTCGCCGGTTTCGTCGCCCCAGAAGCCAACCGGCATCGACGGCATCGGGACCGTCAGCACGAGCTCGCCGACCTCGCCGACGACCGGCGTTGCCGTCGGCGTCGAACGCCTCGACCTTCGCGCCGAGGCACGGCCCCGCGATGATCCCGCTCCGCACCGGAAGCAACGGAGATCGGCCCGACAAACCCGGTACACATATCGGTCCCGCCGGAGAACGAGCCCAGCACGAACGAGCACGGCGGAGCCCCGCTGTCGCTGTAGCGACAGCAGGGTTCCGCAGATGTTGTGTCGGACGGTCTGGCGCGACCGCCGCGTAGACCCAGTCGAAGGCCTCGGGCGGCAGCGGGGAGCCGGTCGAGCCGACACCGCGCAGCCGGGACAGGTCGAGTTCCGCGCCGGGGCGCAAGCCGGCCTTCATGCAGGCGACCAGGTACGGCGCACCGGTGCCGAAGTAGGTGACCCCGACATCGGCCGCGAGGCGCCAGAGATCGTCGGTGCCCGGATGGACCGCGCTGCCGTCGTAGGCGACCACCGTCGCGCCCGCGAGCAGCCCGCCGACAGGAAGTTCCACATCATCCAGCCGGTGGTCGTGTACCAGAAGAACACGTCGTCCTGGCCGATGTCCTGTGCAGGCAGAGCGCCTTGAGGTGCTCGAGCACGATGCCGCCGTGCCCGTGCACGATCGGCTTGGGCAGCCCGGTCGTGCCGGAGGAGTACAGCACCCAGAGCGGGTGCTCGAACGGCACGTCGTCGAACTCGGTGCGCGTCGGAGCGTCCGGGCCCGCCAGGTCAGCCAGCCCGGTCCAGGAAACACCGGCACCGGCACTGGCACCGGCACCGGCAGGGCGCCGTGACCGGCCGCCACGCCGATGTAGTCGACCATGATCACGCTGCAGCCCCGGCAGGGCCGCCGTGATCGTGGCGACCTCCTGCTGCCGGTCGAACACCTTGCCGCCATAGGCGTAGCCGTCGACGGCGATCAGCACCTTTGGCGTCACCTGCGCGAACCTGTCGATCACCGCGTGCGCGCCGAAGTCCGGCGAGCAGGAGGTCCAGATCGCGCCGAGGCTGGCCGTCGCGAGCAGGCCGATCAGCGCCTGGGGCGAGTTGGGCAGGTACGCGGCGACGCGGTCGCCGCGGCTGACCCCGAGCGCGACCAGCGCGGCCCGGACGATCGCGACCTGCTCGTCAAGCTCGGCATAGCTCAGGCTGCCGTCGTGACCGGCCTCCGACCGGTAGATCAGCGCCGTCCGGTCCGGGTCCGTGCTCGCTGCCCGCAGTGCGTTGCGCGCATAGTTGATCGTCGGTTCCGGCAGAACCAGGTGACGGCCGGCATCGGGCCACCCTGGAGCACCTGCGCCGTCGCCGCGGCTGCCGAGCACGCCGAAGTAGTCCCAGATCGAAGACCAGAAGTCGGCGGGCTCGGAGACCGACCAGCGCCACAGGCCGGCGTAGCCGTCGCCGGTCCGCACGCCGCGGCTGCGGCCCAGCCAGCGCGCGTAGTCGGTGATCCTGGCCCGCTCGATGTCGGTGTCGGTGGGTTCCGACAAGGTCGCGCCGTAGCCGCGTCCGGCGCCAGGTTCCGGCACCGGCAGGCAGGTCACGCTCATCCGCCGTCGAGTGTCCCGTCCCACTTCACCGCCCCTGATCGGTCGACTGGACGTTTATACCAGTATGGAAATCGCGGTCAGCCGGCCCGCCGACCATCCCGCTGATACCTGCGCAGCGCCACGACGGCCCAGATCGCCTCGACCACGCCAAACGGCCACGCGCCCGACAGGAATCCGTAGCTGCTCGCGAGCAGGCAGCCGGCGGCGAAGGCCAGCACGAAACGCGGGTGCCGTCCCTCCAGCCCGTACATCGTCATCATGAACGTCAGCGCGAGTACGCCGTACGCGGTCAGTCCCCATCCGCTCACCGGCTGATCGCCGCCACCACCTGCGAAGTGTCTGACAGGTTGAGCAGGACAGGATCGGCGCCGGCCTCGCGCAGTTCGCTCACCGTCGACCGACCGGTCGCTACCCCAAGGCAGCGCACGCCGGCCACGGTCGCCGCCGCCACGTCCCTGACCGAGTCGCCGACGTAGACGGACCCAGCCAGGACTGAGCCGTACTCCGTACTTCTCGGCGGCCATCGACAGCGACCGCACCATCTGGGTGCCCTTGGGGTAAACCTCCGAGCCGTACCCGCCGATCTCCAGGTCGAGGTATCTGTCCAGGTCGAAGGCGTGCAGCTTGCTGCGCCGCATTCTGCCTGATCGCTCCGGTGATCACCGTCTGGATCACGCCGGGCAGCCGTGACACAGCGGCGAGCGCCTCCCGCGCACCGGACAGCGCCCGGCCCTGCGTGGCGATCAGGTCGCTGCGCGCACCGAAGGCGGCGGCAAGCTCGGTCTCGTACCTGGCCGAGCAGGTCGTTCGCCTCGGACTGGCCCGCCGCGCCGGCCCTGGGATTGCCGGGACCGAAATGACCAGGTCCCGGCGCCGCCTCGTTCAGCGCGAGCGACTCGAAGAAGATCTCCGAGTCGCTGGCCCCGGCGAGTTGCGGCAGCGCGACGAGCGGACGGCCGGTGACCCGCCGGAACGCCTCAGCGTAGGCGTCGCGGGACACCCTGGCGACGTCCACCAGGGTCAGGTCGATATTCCACAGGATGAGGCGGTGGATGATGTGCCTCCTGCGCGTCTCGGTCTGTCGGCTGCACGCGCCTGCGTCCGATAGCGCGCAAAGTACTACAGGCGCGTCACTACAGGCGCGGCTATCCCATATGCGGATAGCGATAGTCGGTCGGCGGCACGAACAGTTCCTTGATCGTGCGGGCGTTGACCCATCTGGTCAGGTTGAAGATGCGATCCGGCCTTGTCGTTGGTGCCGCTGGCCCGCGCCCCGCCGAACGGCTGCTGACCGACGACCGCGCCGGTCGGCTTGTCGTTGATATAGAAATTCCCTGCCGAGAACCGCAGCGCGTCGGTTGCCGCGGCGATCGCGGCCCGGTCGGTCGCGATGATCGAGCCCGTCAGCGCGTAGGGCGCGATGTCGGCCGCCTGCGCGACCACGGCGTCGTAGTCGGCGTCATCGAAGACATGCACGCCGAGGATCGGGCCGAAGTACTCGGTGCGAACAACTCGTCGGTCGGGTCCGAGCACTCAAGCACCGTCGGCCGGACGAAGTAACCGTCCGTCGCGTCGGTGGTGCCGCCAGCCAGCACGGATACCGATGGCCGTGACTTGGCTCGGTCAATGGCATCGGCATGGGTCGCGAACGCCTTATCGTCGATGACGGCGCCCATGAACGCCGACAGGTCGGCGGAGACGTCTCCCATCGTCAGTGCCTCGACCGTGGCGATGAAGTCGTCGCCCATCCGGCGCCAGACGCTGCGCGGAACATACGCCCGGGATGCGGCCGAGCACTTCTGCCCCTGGTACTCGAACGCACCTCGGACCAGCGCGGTGCGCAAGACCTCGGGATCAGCCGACGGGTGCGCGATAACGAAGTCCTTGCCGCCGGTCTCGCCGACCAGCCGCGGATAGCTGCGATAGCCGGAGATGTTCTCGCCCACGGTTCGCCACAGGTGCTGGAAGGTGGCGGTCGAGCCGGTGAAGTGGATGCCGGCCAGGTCCCGGTGCGGGAGCGCGACCCTCGACAGCGCCCGGCCGCCACCGGTCACCATGTTGATCACGCCAGGGGGCAGGCCGGCCGCTTCGAGCAAGCGCATCAGGAAGTGCGCGGAGAACTGCTGGGTGTGCGACGGCTTCCAGATCACCACATTGCCGAGCAGGGCAGGTGCCGTCGGGAGATTGCCGGCGATCGAGGTGAAGTTGAACGGCGTGATGGCCAGGACGAAGCCCTCCAGCGGCCGGTACTCGAGCCGGTTCCACGTGCCGGGCGCCGAGGCCGGCTGCTCGGCGAGCAGCCGCCTGGCGAAGTGGACGTTGTACCGCCAGAAGTCGATCAGCTCGCAGGCCGCGTCGATCTCGGCCTGGTGGACCGATTTGGACTGGCCGAGCATGGTCGACGCGTTGATCACCGAGCGCCAGGGCCCGGCCAGCAGTTCGGCCGCCCGCAGGAAGATCGCCGCCCGGTCGTCGAAGGACAGCTCACGCCAGCCGGGAGCGGCCAGGCTCGCCGCGTCGATCGCCGCGGCGACGTCCTCGTCGGTCGCGTCGCCGAGTCGGCCGAGCACGTGCGCGTGGTTGTGCGGCTGGACGACATCGATCCAGTCGCCGCCGCCCATCCGCTGCACGCCGCCGACCGTCATGGTCAGGTCGACCTGCTCGCCGGCCAGTTCTTTGATCTTCGTTTCCAGCGCCGCTCGCTCGGGGCTGCCAGATGACGTAGGTCTTGACCGGCTCGTTGGCCGGAACGGGGACGCTGGTGACGGCATCGAACACGGATGGCTCCCATGGCTCGACAGATGGCGTACGACGGCTGTACGACCGAGGCCGTGAGGTAACTCTCCAGTCTCGTCGATCCTCATCGTCGCACGAACGCCGCCCGCCTGCCGAGAGCGGGCTTGCCGGCAGCCGCGGCCGGCGCCCGGGCCCCGCTGGCCAAGCTGATCGGGCGCCGCAGGCCCCGCAGGTCCAGCCGGCTCAGCCGATCAGGTAGATCAGCTCCTGGGTGGCGTACCAGAGCAGCTCGTGCCCTTCCGCGCTGTCGACGACGAACTTCGCGTCGCCGTCGCCGGCATCGGCGGCGGGCAGCGCCGCCGCGGCGGCGTCGATATCGGTGCGCGGCGTCCATCGCGTCGACGTGACCGGACACCACGTCGGCGAGCAGACCGGCAGCGTGATCGCGACCTGGCCAGGCTTGTCGATGCCGTTCCTGACGCTGATCAGCCGATCAGGCAAGCTCGGCGGCGAGCACGACCCGGCGTCTGGGCGCCTTGGTGTCGACGTGCAGCATCCGCAGCGACGCGCGCGCCGCCTGCGTCATCGCGACGTACTCGAGTTCCTCAAGGTCACCGCTCGCATACCACTCGCGCAGCGCGGGCGTCACCGCGAAGCCGGCCACCGGAGCCGGGCCGATCTGGCCCGCCACCAGCGCGGACCCCAGCGTCTGCCAGCGTGGTTGGCAGGTAGACGCGCATGAGGTCCCCAAGCAGCTCACTGCTCTGTGATTGCTCACCCCGCGTCCGCCTCGACGGCCGCAGCGGGGAGTCGTACCGAGTCTGCCAGCCAGACGCAGCGGGCGAAGGCAGAATCACTACCTGACCCATCAGCTGAGCGCGTCAGCCGACAGAGTGAGCACCTCCACCACGGCGGCAACGGCGGCCTCGATCGACTCGTGCTCCCAGAACCTGACCACCGTCCAGCCGGCCTGGTCGAGGGCGGCGTCGGCGGCACGGTCCCGGTCCACGTTGCGGCGCAGCTTGGGTTCCCAGTACCAGGTATTCGCCGCAGGCTGGCTGCCGTGCTCCGGGCAGCAGTGCCAGAAGCAGCCGTCCACGAACACCGCGACCTTCCGCGCGGTGAACACGATGTCCGGCCTGACCCTGACCCCGGCGGCCAGGTCGAGCCGGTAGTCCTTGCGGTATCGGTAGCCGCGAGCCGTGCAGTGCCCGGCGCAGCGCGAGCTCGGGCTTGGTGTCGGTGCGCCGGTTCGCCTGCATGTTCGCCGAGCGGCCGGCGCTGGCCGGATGCGGATACGCGCTGGCCGCGCGGACGCCTGCGCCGATCGTCGGCCGTCAGCCGCATCGGCTAGCGGCAGCAGCAAGGCCGCACGCGCGGCAGCCGCAGCCGGATCGTCGGCCATGGTGGATCAGGCTAGCCGTCTGGCAGCAACGAGCCGAGCGCGGTCCTGGTCTGCGCCGGGTCCTGGTGATGCACGGCCGCGAAGCCGAGCGCCTGGGCCGCGACGATGTTGCCCTCGACGTCGTCGACGAACACGCACTCCGCTGGGCGACAGCCCGAGCCGGTCGGCGGCGAGCTGGAAGATCCGCTCCTCCGGCTTGCGCATCCCGACCTCGCCTGAGATCACCACGTCCTCGAAGAGTCTGGCCGAACAGGTGCCGCGGGTAGCCGTCGTCGCCACCGCCCCACGAGTTGGACAGCAGGCTGGTGCGGACCCCGCTCGCCCGCAGGTCCTTGATCAGCTCGAGCATCTCGGTCTTGGAGTCACCGACGCGGCGAACATCCGCCTCAGCAGCCCCGCGGCCGCGACCGGCGCGCCGTCGATCCCGACGAGCGCGCCGCCAGCGTCGCCTCGAACTCCTCGTCGCTCACCTCGCCGCGCTCGAGCGCGTGGATGGGCGACTCGGCCGTCCGGTCGCCGTAGGCGCTGCTGTACCCACGGCCGCATGGCGGCGGCATGTAACTGTCCCGGTCGATCCGCTCGGCTTCCAGCCAGGCCGAGACGGTATCGACGATCGGGCTGGTGATCACGCCGCCCCAGTCGAAGATGACGGCACGCAGCGCGGGAGTCGCGGGCAGCGCGGGGGTCGCGGAATCGGTTCGGCCACGTTCCCGATAGTAGGTGAACTGCCCAGCCTGGCCGCGACGCGGCGAACCGGGAGTGAACAGTCGCGCCTGGCGGCGCGGCCGCGCGAGGTACTGGCAGAATGCACCCCATGCAGCGAACAGCGGTGGTCACCGGCGCGAGCAGCGGCATCGGAGCGGCGACGCGCCGAGCGGCTCGCCGGCGAGGGATACCACGTGGTGCTGCGGCCCGACGGCTTGACCGGCTCGACGAGGTGGCGGCACGGATCGCCGCCGCGGGCGGCAGCTGCCCAGGTCAACCAGCTCGACGTCACCGACCGGGCCGCAGGTCGACGCGCTGGCCGCGGCACTTGCCGCGTGCGACGTGCTCGTCGCCAACGCGGGCGGCGCTCTCGGCGCCGAGCAGATCGCCGACGCCGTCGGCCGGCGACTGGCTGACGATGTACCAGTCCAACGTGCTCGGCACCCTGCACACGGTGCAGGCGCTGCTGCCGAAGCTGATCGACAGCGGCGACGGCACGCATGGTGATCATGGGCTCGACCGCCGGCTTCACCGCCTACGAGGGCGGCGGCGGCTATGTCGCCGCCAAGCACGGCACGCACGCCATCGCGGCGACGCTGCGCCTGGAGCTCTGCGGCCAGCCGGTCCGGGTGATCGAGATCGCCCCCGGCATGGTCAAGACCGACGAGTTCGCGCTGACCAGGTTCCGCGGCGACGCGGCCAAGGCGGCGGCCGTCTACGCGGGCGTGCCTGAGCCGCTGACCGCCGACGACATCGCCGACGCCGTGACCTGGGCGCTGACCAGGCCGTCGCACTTCAACGTGGACCTCATGGTGCTGCGGCCGCGCGCGCAGGCTGCCCAGCACAAGGTCTACCGCCAGCATCTGATGGTCCATAGCGTTCTCAACAACCTCGACTCCGAACAGGACGGGTCGCGGCACCTACGCTAGGCGGTGGATCAGGCGGTCTGGGTGACCTTGCTGAGGCCGCGCGGGTTATCAGGGTCGATGCCGAGCGTGCGCGACAACTGCTCGGTCAGCAACTGGCCTGGCACGACCAGCCCGATCGGCGCCAGCCACTCGGGCAGCACCGGCCCGGCGAGGGCGCGGCTGCTCACGGCCGCCAGTTCGCGGGCCGCCGCCGATCGCGTACGCCTGCGCGCCGGCGCTCGGCGACCCGGCTGGCCAGGTGCCACGGCGGCGACCTGGGTCGGGCCGGATCGGCGGCCATGATGATCGCCGGCGTCTTGCGTCGACGACCGCGATCGGGCCGTGCTGCAGGTCGGCGTAGGAGATCCCCATCGCGTGCAGGTAGCACGCTTCCTTGATCTTCAGCGCGACCTCCAGCGCCGCCGAGTACGCGAGCCCGCGCGCCGACACCACCAGGCCGTCCACGCCCGCGAGTTCGGCGACGAGCGGCGTCGAGTCCGTATCCGGGCGTCGATCGCCAGGTCAAGCAGATCCTCGATCACCTCGGGAAGCGTGCTTGCAGCTGGCCTGCGTCCAGATCCGCGCCGAGCCCGAGCGCGAGCACGGCCAGCGCGGCCAGCTGGCAGGTGAAGGTCTTGGTGGCCGGAACGGCCTGCTCCTGGCCCGCCTCGGTCACCAGCGCGACGTCGGCCAGCTCGGCCAGCGGCGAACCCGGCGCCGTTGGTGATCGCCGACGACGCTGGCGCCGCAGTCGCGTGCCCACTGCAGCGTCTCGATGATCTCCTCGGTCCGGCCGGACTGGGACAGGCCGACCGCCATGCACGCCTGACAGGTCGATCCGGCTCCGGTAGGTCGTTGCCACCGAGGGCGAACCAAGGCTGGCGAGCCGCCCGGTCCTGGTCTGGATCAGGTACGTGCCGTAGACGGCCGCGTTGTCCGAGGTGCCGCGGGCGAAGAACAGCACCTGGCGGGCTCGCTGGGCGAGCGCGGCGACCTCGGCCGTGCGCGGGAGCAGCGCGCCGATGGTGGCGCGCAGGGCCGCGGGCTGCTCGAAGATCTCGCTCCGCATGTGGGTGGAGCGGATGCTGCCTGGGCCGCCGAGTCCACCGCCGACCCCGTCCTTCTGCGACTAGAAGCGAACGAAGGAAATTAGGATCTTACGGGCTTTCCGTCTAGGTATCCAGACTAGCCCAGTGCGGGACCGTAGACCTGCTGGCCGGCGACCCAGGTCGCGGCGGTCCGTCAGGTCGTCAGCTGAGCCAGGTCAGGTCCGCCGCTGCGCCGGCCGCGATCCGGCCGAGGTCGGGCCGGCCGATCAGGTCGGCAGGGATCCTGGTCGCCGCCGCGACCGCATCGGGCAGGCCGATCCCGACCGCGACCATGTTCGCGACGCCGCGTCCATCCGCAAGCGCCGAGCCTGCCAGCGTGCCGTCGGCGCGCACCGGCGGCGTTCCGTCCCCTTCGGCCAGGTCGATCGGCTCGCCGCCCAGCACGTACCGGCCCTGCGGCCATCCCCGCGCTGGCCGCCGCGTCGGTAGACCAGGCAGATCCTGCCCGGTGCGGCCCGGAATGCCAGCGCGGCGACCTGACCCGGCGACGTGATGCAGGTCGGCGATCAGGCTGCTGGTCAGGCGGCTGTCGGCCAGCGCCTGACCGACGACGCCTGGCTCGCGGTGGTGCAGCGCCGCTGTGCCGTTGAACAGGTGCGTGACCATCCGGGCGCCGACCATCGGCCGCCGCGCTGACCTGCTTTGCGGTGGCGTCCGAGTGCCCGACGCTGACCAGCACGCCGGCCGCGGTCAGTTGCTTGATCGCGGTAATGGCGCCGTCGATCTCGGGCGCCAGCGTGACCAGGCGGACCAGGCCGGATCCCGCGGCGAGCAGGGCGTCGACCGTGGCCGGGTCTGGGCTGGTGATCCAGGCCGGGTTATGCGCGCCGCGCCGGCTCCTGGCGATGAACGGGCCCTCCAGGTGCACGCCGAGAACCCGCGCCCCGGCTCGCGCCGTCGCCGAGCCGTCGCCGGCTCGGCGGTCCGGCCGAGCGTCGGGACTGGCAGTCGAGCGCCGGCGGCGCGCCGCAGGTCGGGGGCGAACCCGGCGGCGCGCCGCAGGTCGGGGGCGAACCCGGCGACGCGCCGCAGCGCGGCGAGGGTCTCGTCGATCGGCCTGGTAATGAAGGTCGGCAGGAACGCGGTCGTGCCGGTCTCGGGCAGCCGGCGGGCGACCATCCGCCAGCCGGGCAGATCCGCATCGCCGAGTTCGACCCCGAAATAGCCGTTGACCTGCAGGTCGACGAAGCCGGGCAGCAGGATGCCTGTCGGTGAGCTCGGCGTCGGGCCTGCCGGGCGGCGGCCCGGCTCCGACTGCGGTGACTTTCCCTGACTCGCAGACGACGTACCCGGGAGCCAGGATCGTAGCCGCGCCGCGGGCGTCCGCACTGCCCGGAATGATCCGTGACGCCGCGATCAGCATCTGGCTAGCTTCGCATCCACTGCGGCATATGTCGCCGGATATGACTGATTTTACGCCTGGTTAGCCGCGGTCGGCCTGCAAGTCAGGCCGGATTCCGATCGCCGGTGCGCCGCGCCTCGTCCGCCCGGTCGAGGAAACGACCGGATCTCGGCCGCGACCAGGCCAGGCCGTTCCATCATCGCGACATGGCCGACGCCGGGCAGCACTAGTACCCTGGCCGCCGGGAAGGCCCGCGCGGCCTTGCCAGCCATCACCGGGTTGACCAGGCGGTCATGACTGCCGTGCAGGATCAGCGCGGGCGCGGTGATCACGGCGGCGTCGCGCCATAGCGATCGCTTGCCGACCTTGAAGTACTCCGTGACCAGGCTCCGAGCCGACAGGATCAGCGCCTGGTTGGCGTAGATCAGGCTGTCTCGCCGCAGCACCTCGGCAATTTCCGCCTGCCTCCTTGACGGATGCACGACGCCGGGATCGGTGTAGACATCGCGGAGCGTACGGTCCGTCCTGGCCTCGGCCGGCAGCTTGCCGTAGCCACCCCATGATGGCCGGGCCGACGCCCGGCGCCGCCGCGAGCGCGAGGCGCATCGGCAACAGCCTGGGCCGCAGGTCAGGCAGCGCAGGCGAGACCAGCGTGAGCGTGCGGACCAGGTCGGGCCTGGCGGCCGCGACCCTGGTGCTGACCGCTCCGCCCATCGAGTTGCCGATCAGGTGAACCGGACCCAGGCCCTGCGTGTCGATGAACTGCATCACTGCGGTGGCATGCGCGTCTGATCGAGTAGTCACCGCTGGCTGGCGGCGGCGAGCAGCCGAAACCTGGCAGGTCGAGCGCCGTGCAGGCCAGCAACCTGGCCTCTGGCCGGCCTTCGACCGGCCGGGACAGCAGGTCCATGAGGTCGGTCCAGTTGGTCGATGACCCGCCGAGCCCATGCATGAAGACGGCGGGCTCTGCGCCTTCGGCCGCGGGTGCGGTGCGAACGAAGACCTGGCCGATCGGCAGGTCCGACCAGCCGACCTGGCCAGTGCGGGATCGGCTCGGGCGGCGCGCGCCTGGCGGAACCGGATCCCGCGGCCGGCGGTTCGTTCGTCACCTGCAACATGACATCTCGCCTCGCATCTCCTCATACAGCCTCGCGCAATCCAGCCTCGCGCAATCCAGCCTCGCCCAATCCAGCCTCGCGCGGCGGCTATTCCACCCAAACCAGGCACCCCACCAGCCGCACCGCCTGGCAATTCGCGCGGCCGCCCTGCCCGGCGGCCGCAGCCGGCCTGCGCTTGGCGACCGCGCCCGGACCACTCCTGCCGGCCGTGCCCGGGCCGCTGCTGCCGGCCGTGCCCTGGCCACTCCCGCCGGACGTACCCGGTCCACATCCTGGCGGCCGTGTGCCCGGGCCGCTGGCCGCGGCCGTGGTGCCTGGTGCGTCAGCTGGCCTTGCGCGCCGTCCCCGACTTCGCGCCGTCCGTCTTGTCCGTCGCCGCCTTGCGCGTGCCCGACTTAGCCGCGCCCGCCCTGGGCTTGGCTGGCTTGGCGGCCCCGGCCCGCTCGGTACCCGACTCGTCGGAGTCGGCGTCGCCGCTGGTCTTGGCCCCGCCTGTGCTCGCGCTGCCAGTCCTCGAGCCGGCGGTCCTCAGCTGGCGGTCCTCGAGCTGGCAGTCTTGGAACCGGCAGCCTTGGAACCGGCCGTCCTGGAGCCGGCGGGCTTGGCGGATCCCGGCTTGCCGGACCGGGCCGGCATCGATCGCCTTGGTGCCTCGTCCGCCCCTCCTCCTCGCCGGCGCCCGGCGTCTGGCGCCGCGGCCAGGCTCGCCCGCAGCGCGTCGGCCAGGCTGGTTGACGGGCTGGCGGCGATCTCCACGCGCGCCGGCTGGGCCAGCTCCTGGCCTGCGACCTTGGCCTCGACGACCTCGACCAGCGCCTCCCGGTAGCCGTCATGGTGCGCATCGGGGTCGAAGTCGGACGTCATCGAGTCGATCAAGCGATGACGGCCATCGTCAGTTCCTGCGGCCTGACCTCGATGTCCTGCTCGAGGAACGGGAACGAGGCGTCACGAACCTCATCCGGCCAGAGCAGCGTCTCGAGCACCAGCACGCCGTCGCTGCTGCGCAACGTCGCCAGCGACTCGCGCTGGCGGAGGGCGACCTGCGCGATCGCGATCCTGCCCGACTGCTCGAGCGCGTCCCGCAGCAGCACGTAGGCACGGGCTCCGGCCGCCTCAGGCTCGACGAAGTAGCTGCGGTTGAACAGGATCGGGTCTAGTTGCTCGGCGGGAGCGAAATGCAGCACCTCGATAGACTTGGTGGTCGGGAGCGGCAGATCGGCGAGGTCTTCGTCGTCAAGCACGACCATCTCGCCCGTCGGCAGTTCGTAGCCCTTGACGACATCCTCATAAGGGACTTCTTCGCCACATACAGAGCAGAAACGGCGGAACCGGATCCGGCCGCCGTCGGCCCTGTGTACCTGGCGGAACGCGATGTCCTTCTGCTCGGTCGCGGCGTAGAGTCGCACGGGAATCATGACCAGCCCGAAGGAGATCCCGCCCTTCCACATGCTGCGCACGTCGTCTCCTTACCCCGGCGGTTCGGACACTTATACAACCAGCGTTGCTCTACTGTAGCCATTCGGCAATATGTTCGAGGATGCTAATAGCGCCTCGCATCCGCAGCTGACGAGTACAGGACCTGCAGAGGAGGTGGGCATGACTGACAGAGGTCTTGACGAGCCAGTTCCCGACGTCGTCGAGCAGAGCCAGGAAGCCGTGCCGCGGCGCCGACGACGCCGACGAGGCCGAGCATCCTCGAGCCAGTTGCCGCTGGAGGCCAACCAGGCCGACGCCGCGGAGCAGGCCCGCGAGGTCGAGCTTGGCGAGGACGACTATCGCTGAGCCCGGCGCCTGCCGAGCGCCCGAGCGGCCGCCCTCGCGGCGTTCGGCCAAGCGGTTCTGTTACCCGGCCGTAGGATGGCAGTTTGGCAGCTCAGAGACCGCCGCCGATAGACATCGGAGAGTTTCGTGATCGCGACGCCGCAGACCACAAGACCGGCCAGCACGAGACTGCCGCGCCCAGCCCGGCGCAGGCAGCTGCTCGGTGCCGCGCGCGATGTCTTCGTCGCGCAGGGCTACCACGCCGCCGCGATGGACGAGATCGCGGAGCGGGCCGGTGTCAGCAAGCCGGTGCTGTACCAGCACTTCCCCGGCAAGCTCGATCTGTACCTGGCGCTTGCTCGACGAGAGCGTCGCCGAGCTTGTCGGCGCGGTATCCGCGGCGCTGGCCTCGACGACGGACAACAGGGAGCGGGTGCCTGCCACGTTCCGCGCGTTCTTCGACTACGTGAGCGGCGCGGGCGCAGGCGTTCCGGCTGGTCTTCGAGTCCGACCTCAGCAACGAGCCGGCCGTACAGGGCTCGCCTGGACCGCGCGATGTACGAGTGCGCCGAGATGGTCAGCGAGTTCATCCGCGAGGACGCGGGCGTCTCCAACGACGAGGCCGATCTGCTCGGCATGGCGCTTGTCGGGATGGCGCAGGTCAGCTCCAGGTACTGGCTGAGCACGGAGCGCGTGATCGACAAGGACATCGCCGAGGAACTGCTCGCGGCTGGCCTGGCGCGGCATCAGCGGCTGGCCGCTGGCGAGCGCGCACGTGCAGCGGCTGCGCAGCGCTCCGGCGTAGCGAGCCGGCTCGCGGCAGCCAAAGCCGCGCACCGGCTAGCCTCGGGATTGCGCGGGCGCGACCTAGCTGGGGAGCGGAGGATCGCATGGAAGTCAAGATCGGCATACAGATGGCCCCGCGCGAGCTCGTGGTCGAGACCGAGTCGTCGGCCGAGGAAATCCAGCGGCCCTGGCGGCCGCGCTCGCGGAGCAGCAAGATGTTCGTGATCACCGACAAGCGGGGCGGCACGGTCATGGTGCCAGGCGACAAGATCGCCTACGTCGAGCTCGACCAGTCAGAACCGCGCCGGATCGGCTTCGGAGTCCTGACTGACCCGCTGCGACGTTCACTGCGGCCAGGCCGAGTGCGGCCATCCGCTGCGCGTGGGCGTCGGTCAGCTCGGCGAACATCCTGCCGATCTCGCCAAGCTGGGCGGGCGAGCCACCCGCGAGCAGCCTGGCTAGCGGCTCCCGTTCCGCCGCGACCCGCTGTGCCTGGCTCAGCGCCTCGCCGACAAGGCGCCTGGCCCACAGCGCCAGCCGCCCGGCGACCGCCGGATCCGCGGCGATCGCCTCGCGCACCCGGGTGATAGCGAATTGCGCGTGCCCGGAGTCCGCGAGCACGGACTGCACCAGCGACCGGGTCGGCTGGTCGAGCAGCTGCGCGATCAGGCGGTAGAAGTCCGCCGCGATGCCATCGCCCACGTACGCCTTGACCAGGCCCTCCAGCCAGTCAGGACGGCGCGGTCCTGGCATGGAAGGCGTCGATCGGCTCGACGAACGGCCGCATCGCCTGCTGCGGGTCGGCCCCGAGCTCGATGATGCGTGCCCTGAGCAGCTCGAAATGACCGAATTGCGCGACGGCCATGTCGGCCAGATTCGCCTTGTCGGGCAGCGAGACAGCGAGCGAGGCATCGTCGGCAAGCCGGAAGAAGGCCACGAGCGACGCGTAGGTCAGCAACCCGAGCAGTTCGATCACGCCGTCTGCGGCCAGTTCGGCACCGTCGGTCACCTGGTCCGGGTCGCCTGCTCCGCCGGTCGCCGCCGCCGGCTCGCTCACGTCATCGGTCGTGCGCTCATGCTCGCTCACATCCGGCAGCGTAACAACGCGGGGCCGCGCTGACGGCATACCGGCTCGCGCTGACGGCGTACCGGGCCGCGCTGACGGCATACCGGCCCGCGCTGACGGTACCGCCCACGCGACACGGGCGCGACACGGTGCTTGCGCGCATGATCGGCTGTCGGCCGGCATTGCTACACTGGTCAGCGACATCATCGTGGAATGGGACTACCCCGGGGCGCGTTCTAATAAGTAGCGCGGTACGAGGAACCTGCTGGTGCTCGTGGCTGCGCCCGGTTCCTCCTGGCGGCCGCCTCGGCCAGAAGCTGATTCCGCTGGCCCGATGCGGGCGAGCGATTCCCGTGCCCTCCGGATGAGCCAACTGCCGCCCTGCGGCTGCGAGACTCGGCGCCTCATGCGTCAAGGTTCGCCGCAGGCCACCGATGGAGGCGAAAGCCCTGACTACGCAAGACCTCACCGAAGACCTAGTGACTACAGAACTAACAGACCCCGCTCTAACAAACCCCGACCTAGCAGACCCCGATCTGCCAAACCCCGATCTAGCAGCCACAGACTTGGCCAGCACTGAGCTAACTGATCCCGACCTGGCCAGCACCGACCTCGCCGGCGCGGATTTGCAGCTCGCGATGGCGGCTCAGGCCGGCGCCGTCACATTCGAGCAGTTCGGCGTGGCCGAGCCCATCTGCGCCGCCCTCGACGGCCGCGGGGATCACCAGGGCATTCCCGATCCAGGCGCTGACCCTGCCGATCGCGCTCGACCAGCACGACGTCATCGGCCAGGCGCGGACCGGCACGGGCAAGACGCTGGCATTCGCGCATCCCGATTCTGCAGCACCTGCTCGACACGCCGCGCGGCAAGCCGGCCGCGCCGCACGCGCTGGTTGTCGTGCCGACGCGGGAATTGGCCATCCAGGTCGCCGACGACCTGCGCACCGCGGCCTCCCGCACCGACTCAACGTGGTCACGCTCTACGGCGGGCGCGCATACGAGCCGCAGATCGAGGCGCTAGCCACCGTCGACGTCGTGGTCGGCACCCCCGGCCGCCTCCTCGACCTGGCCAGGCAGGGCAAGCTGCACCTGTCGGGCGTGGACATCCTGGTACTGGACGAGGCCGACCGGATGCTTGATCTGGGCTTCCTGCCCGACGTCGAGGCGATCCTGCGGCTCACGCCCGACCACCGCCAGACCATGCTCTTCTCGGCCACGATGCCGTCGGAGATCGTGACGCTTGCCAGGCGGCACCTGCACCAGCCGATCCACATCAGAGCCGAGCAGCACGACGAGCCGGCCCACGTGCCCACCACGCGACCAGCACGTATTCCGTGCTCATCAGATGGACAAGATCGAGGTGCTGGCCCGGGTACTGCAGGCAGAGGGCCGCGGCCTGACCATCGTCTTCTGCCGCACTCGCAGGGCGTGTGACCACGTCACCGCGCAGTTGGCCGAGCGCGGCTTCGCCGCCGCCGCCGTCCACGGCGATCTCGGCCAGAGCCAGCGCGAGCGCGCGCTGCGAGCATTCCGCGGCGGCAAGATCGACGTGCTTGTCGCCACCGACGTCGCGGCACGAGGTCTCGATGTCGACGACGTGACCCACGTGGTCAACCACGAGTGCCCGGAGGACGAGAAGGCCTACCTGCACCGGATCGGCAGGACCGGCCGGGCCGGCCGGACTGGCATCGCCGTCACGTTCGTCGACTGGCAGGACATGGCGCGCTGGAAGCTGATCAACGAGACGCTGAATCTCGGGCACCCAGAGCCGCTGGAGACGTACTCGACTTCCGAGCACCTGTTCACTGCGCTGGGTATACCCGCCAGCGCCACCGGCTCGTTGCCGTCCGCCAACCGCGGTCGCGCCGGGCTCGAGGCAGAGGACCTGGAAGACATCGGTGAAACCGGCCGGAACCGGTCCCGCCAGCACGCCAGCGACAGCCGGACCGCACGCGGCGAGCGCGACTCAGGCCGACGAGCCGCAGGTGGCCCTCCCGCCGCGGGCGGCGAGCGCACCGCCAAGGCCAAGACCAGGGCCAGGCGGCGGACCAGGAGCGGGACGCCGGTCGGAGCGGCGGCAGCCGTCACTGGCCACCCACAGGCCGACGGTCAGGCGCATAACCCCGACCACGGCCACGCGACCGGCCACCCGCAGCCGACCGCGGACCACGCCCCGGCCGACGGGCAGCCTGCCGGCGACCAGCCACGCAGGAGGCGGCGGTCAGGCCGTAGCCGCGGTGGCCGGCCCGCCAGCGCTCACCCGGTCGACGGCCAAGGCTCGACTCGCCCGGCGAGTCCGGCCGAGCAGCGCGACATCGGGACGACTTAGCCTCAACGCGAAGTACGACCCGTAGGTTACGACAGGCCCGGTCCGGGCCGGTGAGTCTGAGTAGGCTGCCAACCCGTGAGCACTCCACGATCGCTGCAAATGTCCCAGCAGGTCAGGGCCATCGTCGTCGAGACGCCGCGAGGTGACTTCGCGGCCCTGACGGCCCGGCCCGCCAGCGGCATCACCGAACGTCAGCCCGCGCTGCTCGTCCCCGGCTATACCGGCAGCAAGGAAGATTTCCTGGCCATACTGGAGTCGCTGGCCGCGGCAGGCCGGCCCGTGACGGCGATCGACATGCGCGGCCAGTACCAGTCAGGCCCCGCTCCGACCCGGTCTGGCTACGAACTCGATCAGTTGGCCCACGATCTCGTCGCGGTGGCTGCGGCCATCGCTACCGACGGGCGGGTACACCTCCTCGGCCACTCATTCGGCGGGCTCATCGCCCGCCAGGCGACGCTGGCGGCGCCGTCCGCGTTCTTGTCCCTGACCCTGCTCGGATCCGGTCCCGGCACGATCGGCGGGATCCGGGCGCAGACCCTGCGCGAACTGCTCGACTTTCTCGAGCCGGCCGGGCACGACACCGAATTGCTCGGGGCCATGATCAGCCAGATCTGGCACGGCCAGCTGAGACCGCAGGCCGAGGCCGAGGGGACGCCGGCGGAGATCATCGACTTCCTCGCCGAGCGGTCGCTGCTCAGCTGCCCGCTCGGCCTCGCCGAGATGGCCAGGCACCTGCTCAACTTCCCCGACCGCACCGAGGACCTCGCGGTGCTCGAGCATCTGCCTAAGCTGGTCAGCTACGGCGAGAACGATGATGCCTGGCCGCCCGACGTCCAAGACGGCATGGCCAAGCGGCTTGGCGCCGAGCGCGTCTGCATTCCGGGCGCGGCGCACTCCCCTGCCGTCGAGGCGCCCGAGACCACCGCCGCGATGCTCACCGCCTTCTGGAACCAAGCCGAGTGACCCATCCGGCCGCCTAATGCCCGCCCACTCGCCTCAAGGCCCGCCCGCTCGCCTCAATGTCGGCCCACTGGGCTCAATGCCCGCCCACTCGGCCGATTAATGTCCTCGATCCGGGCTCAGGACCGACTTAGTACACCTTTGAGGAAATTTGTGACCAGATTTATCAGTATTTAGACCTATTCGAACCTCACCAAAGGTGTAGTAAGTCCTCTCGCCACCTCGGCGCCCCCCGCCACGGCGCCCCCCGCCACCTCGGCGTCGGCAGCGTCGGCGTCGGCCAGTCCGTCCCACGGGCGGCGCGGCGCCGTCGCCGCGCGGCCTTCTGGGCACTGCGCGCGGAAGTCGCACCAGCCGCACTGGCTGCCCGGAGCCGGCGGGAACACTTCGTCCCCCAGGCCGGACTCTGGCTCGGCGCGGAATCTCTCGTCCGCCGCCGAACACTCCTCGGCGATGTCCTCGGCCCGCCGCAACTGCCGGTCAAGCGACTCCGCGGTGTGCTCCCAGCGCAGCACTCGTTGCGTCGGCAGGTGATGCAGTTCCACCGTCCGGCACGGCCTGCGCAGCACCCGGCCGGCGGCGAGCGCATACAGCGCGAGTGCCAGCGAGGACCGCGCGTCGTCCACGGTCAGCGGATACCTGCCGGTCTTGTAATCGACGACGACCAACTCGCGTCCGTCGGGACCTGGCCGCGTGCCGCCGGCCTGGGCCGGCCGGTCGTCCAGCCGGTCGATCCGGCCAGAGACCGCGATCAGGTCCGTCTTGGTCGCCACGGTGCGCTCGACGCCGGCCGGCTCGCACGCCGGGTCCAGCCCGGCCGCGTATCCCTCGACCATCGCCCTGGACCTGCGCAGATACTCCGCCGACTGAGCGTCGTCGGCGTATCCGTCCGTGAGCCAGCCGCGTTCCAGCAGCGCGCCGGCCGCGCCCGGCGTGCGCTCCTCGCGCCTGAGCCGCCACCAGCCCGCCAGCGCGTTGTGCACGCTCGCGCCGAGGCTGTTGTGCGCCCACGGCGGGCCCTTAGGCGGCGGCGGGCCGGTCCAGGTAGGTCATCCGGTACCGCCGCGGGCAGTCCAGCCACGCCCGCAGCCGACTCGGCGTACACGGATAGAGCCGGCGCGGCATGCCGTCGAAGCCAAGCTGCTGCACCATGCCATCCTGTCGTACTTTTCATCCAACAGCTCACCCGGCGCGATCTCGCCGGCGGCTGCTCAGCCGACTCGCCGCAGGCTGGTCTAGTCGGCCGACTCGCCGGCGGCTGGTCTAGCCGGCCCACTCGTCGATCAGCCCCTCCGGCCGGCCGACACCCACGAGTCGAACCGCCGCTCGGCCATCGCGACGGTGCACTCCTCGCCATGCCCGGCCAGGATCCTCGTCTCGCCTTCCAGCGTCAGGACGTTCGCACCGATCGAGCTGAGCTGGCTGGGGAAATCATCGAATTGCCCGTCGTGCGGAACCGGCCCGGCGCTGCTGACCACATCGCCGGCGAACAGCACGCCGAGTTGCTCGCAGTACAGTCCGACCGAGCCCGGGCTGTGCCCGGGGGCGTGGATCACCTCGAGGGTGACATCGGCAACCTCGAAGAGCCCGCCCTGCTCCATCGTGATGTCGGGCTCGGTGCCGTGGTGCGCTTCGCGCCAGGCCAGCCGGTCCGCGCCGTGCAAGGCGACCGGGGCCTCGTCCCTGCCCGCGACGTCGAACGCCGCGGCGACATGCCTGGCGTGCCCGTGCGTGCAGATCACGGCCAGAACCTCGCGCTGGCCGACGATGTTCATGACCGCGTCGGCCGACTCGCCTGGGTCGATCACGATGACCTCGTCGTCATCGCCGATGATCCAGGTATTGACTGTCCCGGCGACCCGGTCGATCCTCGCCTGCATCCTGTCCTGCCTTCCTGATGACCGCTGGCGGCCGTGTTGGCTTCCTGGCGGCGCCGCACGGGCGAGCCTCGCCGCCTAGCCAAGCCCGATCCTGATCAGGGTCCTGACTGCGTCGACAATGAGCTGCACCGCGATCGCGGACAGCAACAGCCCGGCGATCCTGGTGAGCAACTCCACACCGCTGCGCCGCAGGAGCCTCAAGATGACCCCGGAGAATCGCATGGCCAGCCAGAGCGCGGCGACGACTGCGACAATAGCGGCACCGAACGCGACCGCGCCGCCAACCGAGCCGATGCGCTGAACGAACAGCATGGTCGCGACGATCGCGCCGGGCCGGCCAGCAGTGGCGTGCCGAGCGGGACGAACGCCACGTTGGCGTTGGTCTCCAGCTCAGCCGGATCGCCTGATCGGCCGGTCAGCAGCTCGAGCGCCACGAGCAGGAGCAGCAGGCCGCCGGCCGCCTGCAGCGAAGGCAGTTCGACCCCGAGATAGTCGAGGATCGACCGGCCGAACAGCGCGAACGCGACGATGACCCCGAGCGCGACGACCGCGGCCTGCCAGGCCAGCCGGTTCCGCTGCTTAGCTGGCCGGTCGACGGTCATCGCGAGGAACACCGGAACGATGCCTGGCGGGTCGGTGATCACCAGGAGGGTGACGAAGACCTCCCAGAAGAACTTGACGTCGGAGACCAGCGAATTCACCTGGTGATCACCGGCATGCCCGTCGCCCGGTCGAGCAGCGCCAGCAGAACGTCCTGCTCAGTCCATTCCGAGCCGATCCTGTCGCCGGTCAGCTCCCCGTGATCGTCGCTTCCCCCGGTCTGCGCCAGACCGAGGCCGACCGCGAGAGTGCCGAGCTGGTCCCGTTGAGCCCGATCGTGATCGGGATGCGCGACCTCGATGCCGTCGAGCCCCGCGACGCGCGAGCTCGGCGATGAGTTCGGCTGGCATGATCCAGCCGCGCGTCACGGCTAGCGGGTGGGCGAGTACGGTGACGCCGCCCGCGGCGTGGACCAGGGCGATCGCATCAGCCGGATCGAGGGCATACCGGCGCACGTGCGCGCGCCCGCCCGGGCCGATCCACTGCGGCGTGAACGCCTCGTCGACAGAGCCGATCACCCCGGCCTGCACCATCGCCCGCGCGATGTGCGGGCGGCCGATCACGGCGTCTCCGGCGATCGACGTCACCTGATCCCAGGTCACGGCGGTGCCAAGCTCGGCCAGCTTCGCGACCATCGCCTGGGCGCGCTCGATCCGGCTGGCCCTGATCGCGCGGGTCTGCGCCGCGAGTTCCTCGTGCTCGGGGTCGAACAGGTACGCGAGCAGATGCACGCTGTGGCCGTCGCGGCGGCAGGACAGCTCCATGCCGCTGATCAGGGTCAGCCCCGCGGGCAGGGCCGCCGCTGCGGCGGCCACGCCCGCGACCGTGTCGTGGTCGGTCAGCGCGACCGCGTCGAGGCCTGCGGCCGCGGCACGCGCAACCACGTCGGGGGGCGGCCTGGTGCCGTCGGAGGCTGAGCTATGGGTGTGCAGATCGGCGCGCACCAGCCGACTTTAGCCGGTCTCGCCGGGCAGCCGGGGTGAGCGGGCACCGAACGGCAGGTCGAGCTCCTGGCCGGGATCGCGCAGATCGAGCAGGCGCATCGGCTGGACGAGCAGCGTGCCCGCCGTGTCCGGCCAGAGCAGTATCCACAGCCAGCTGCCCATCACCTCGCCCGCGAACGCGGCGCGCCCGGCCGCGTCGAGGTGCCAGAGCGGGAACTCGTGGTTGCCGAACTCGACCTGCGCGTGCGGCGAGCACTCAGGGAAGCCTGCACCGGGATCGGGGCCCTCGAGGCCAGCGCAGTAGGCGCCGAGACCGACCCCGAGTTCCTCGCTGATCAGCAGCATCTCGCCGGGACCGCCGACCGGATTGGGCCCCGATAGCGCCACCGCGCAGCCACGGGTGCCGCTGCGCTCATCACCGGCGGCGGCGAAACCGGTGACCAACCAGCCGCCGGGCAACGGCCAGGGCACCATGACGGGCACGACGGCGTTGCGCAACAGCCCGGCGAGGCCCTCAGGAGACAGGCTTCGTACCTGCCGCAGCGGATAGACGTCGCCGTGCTGGGCGCAGCGCCAACTGCTCGACCAGACGCTCGGAGCCGTCACGGCGTCGCCGCACCGGGGGCAGGTCAGGTCCGTCGCCACCATGCCCGCCTATTCCCCCGGTCGATCGCCGTCCTCGTGCTAGCTATACGATGCTCCGGCCGGCCGGAAGGTAAACGCGGCCGGGCTGTCATGGTGCCCGGCCCAGTGGTGCCCGGCCCAGTGGTGCCCGGCCCAGTGGTGCCCGGCCCAGTGGTGCCCGGCCCAGTGGGCCCCGAAGCTACCGGCTCCTGGTCAGGCCCGCCGCGCGGCCGCGTGCGGCGGCTACGAGTGCCAGCTTCCGAGACGCCTCGTCGATCATCTCGTCGCCGAACATCACCGCTCCGCGCTGCTGAACGCCGGTGGCGTGCTCGTACGCCTCGAGAATCCCTCCGCCCGGTCGAACTCGGCCTGGCTCGGCGAGAACGCGGCGTTGACCGGCTGGATCTGGTCGGGGTGCACTACCCACTTGCCGTCGTAACCGAGCGCCGCCGCGCTCGCCGACGCCCTGGCCAGCCCGTCGAGGTCGCCGATCGCCGCATACGGCCCGTCGATCGCCTGCAGCCCAGCCGCCCTGGCGGCCACGAGGATCCGCAGCAGCGGGTAGTGGAACGCATCGCCCGCGTAGCCGTCCGGCTGGGCGCCGATGCGCAAGGATCGCATTCCGAGGCTGGCCATGAAGTCTGCCGGGCCGAAGACAGCGCGGCCAGCCGCGGCGACGCGACCGCGATCTGGTCCGCCGCGGCCAAGCCCGGCCGCGTCCTCGATCTGCGCCTCAATGCGCGATGCCTCCCGCGGGCAGCCCGGCAGCGCGTTCCACCTGGTCGAGCAGCAGGTCGAGCCAGACAATCTGCCCCGGGCCGGACACCTTCGGCAAGACGATCGCGTCGAGCCTGGCGCCAGACCGCTCGACGACGTCGATCACGTCGCGGTACGCCCACTCGGTCGTGGCGCCGTTGATCCGGACCGCGAGCAGCAGGCTGGCCAGCTCGCGCCAGCGCGCCGCCGGCGACGGCCGCGGCCACGAGCGCGCGGGCCTGCTGCTTGGCGGCGGGAGCGACCGAGTCCTCGAGGTCGAGTAGACCTCGTCAGGAGCGTCGCGGCGGCTAGGCCACGGCTGCCTTGGCCAGGAACCGCTCACTGCTGCCCGGCACGGTCAGGCAGGTCCGCCGTGGTGCTAGCCCGGGGGGACGACCGCCCGGATCCCCGCCGCGGTGCTGAGGCCCGGGCGCTGGTCATGTATCGATGATGCCCGGGCGGCCGTTCGACGCGGTACTGCGGGTGCTTCTAGCATGAACTCATGTCCACCACAACTTCCCGCGCAGCCGGGGCCGGGCTGG
Source organism: uncultured Actinomycetota bacterium (assembly GCA_963720595.1). GTDB lineage: Bacteria > Actinomycetota > Actinomycetes > Streptosporangiales > Streptosporangiaceae > Chersky-822. Next base: position 1,864,688 of record CAVRFY010000005.1, read on the forward strand.
CGCCCCGACGGCCGAGCAGGTCATGCAGGCACTGGCCGGCGTGCTGGACCCGGAGATCCGCAAGCCGATCACCGAACTCGGCATGGTCAAGAACGTCGACGTCGGGCGCGGACGGCACGGTCAGGGTCGACGTGTGGCTGACGGTCTCCGGCTGCCCGCATGCGCGACACGATCACCCGCGACGTGCAGGGCGCCGTCGAGAAGGCTTGCCGGCGTCACGCGGTCCGGGTGGAACTCGACGTGATGAGCGAGGAACAGCGCCGCGAGCTGCAGGGCAAGCTGCGCGGCGGCAAGGCGGAGCGCGAGATCCCGTTCGCCAGCCCGGCCTCACTGACCAAGGTCTACGCCGTGGCCAGCGGCAAGGGCGGCGTCGGCAAGTCGTCGGTCACCGTCAACCTCGCGGCCGCGCTGGCCGCCGCCGGGCAGAAGGTGGGCCTGCTCGACGCCGACATCTACGGCCACTCGGTGCCGCGGATGCTGGGGGTGACGGCGCGGCCTACCCAGGTCGAGCAGATGATCATGCCGCCCGTGGCGCACGGGGTGAAGGCGATCTCCAGCGGCATGCTGAAGAAGGGCAACGAGCCACTGCCCTTGCGCGGCCCGATCCTGCACCGGTTGCTGCAGCAGTTCCTGGCCGACGTCTACTGGGGCGACCTTGACGTGCTGCTGCTCGACTTGCCGCCTGGCACCGGCGACATCGCGATCTCGGCTGGGCATCTGATTCCCGGCGCCGAGCTGATCGTGGTCACGACTCCGCAGCTGGCCTCAGCCGAGGTTGCCGAGCGGGCAGGCTCACTGGCCACCCAGCTGCATCAGCGCGTGGTCGGCGTGATCGAGAACATGGCCTACCTGCTGTGCCCCCATTGCGATGAGCGCGATCGAGGTGTTCGGCAAGGGCGGCGGCCACGCCGTGGCGCAGGCGCTGACCCAGCTCACCGGCGCTGACGTGCCGCTGCTCGGCGAGGTCCCGATCGACCTGCGGCTGCGCGAGGCCGGAGACTCGGGCATGCCGCTCGTCCTCGCCGAGCCGCGACGCGCCGGCGGCGGCCGAGCTGATCAGGATCGCGCGAACAATCGGCGGCCGGTCACGCAGCCTGGCGGGCCGCCAGCTTGGCCTGACGCCGGTCTGAGACGCGGCAGCCCGAAGCGGCGAAACCTGCTCGCCTCAGGTCGCCTCTGAGTCGTACGGCGGTATCTCGCCGACGATGAGCAGGCGGCGGCCGGGTCCGGCTCTGCGTAGGGCATCTCGGCGCCATGCTGGCCATGCGCCGTCGGTCCTCGTCGACCGGGTCGAGCAGGTGCTTGCGTACGAACGCCTTCGGGTTGAGGTCGTTGAAGTCGAAATCGCGGAACTCAGGTCCGAGGCTCTCGCTGAGGTCGGCCCTCGCCGAGTCGGCCAGCCGCCTCAGGTCCCGCAGCGCCTGCCCGGCCTGCGCGGCCAGCCTGGGCAGCTGCTCGGGCCCGAAGATCACTAGGCCGAGCACTGCCGAGAATCAAGATCTTGGTGATGGACAGATCGAACAAGCTGCCTCGCGCTCCTGCTGTCGTGACCTCCGCCGACCGAGGTCCGCTAGATCCAGAGTAACCGCCGCGGCGGGTAATCGGGTCAGCCGAACGGATCGAACCAGGAACCCGATCCGCTTGAGGCCCCTGCGCGACCCGCTGCCAGAAACCGGTGTCTGCCGTCGTGCGGCAACTGGGTGATGACGCTGGCGATCGCTTGCGGGCGGCGCGTCGGCGATGACGGTATACACGCAGTCCCCGCGCCGACCAGGCCAGGCCCTGCTCGTCCAGGTCACCCGACTCGGGTCAGCAGCACCGGCATGCCCCGTCAACGTCGGCCTGATGCCAGCCGGGCAGCGTCTCTGGCAGCTCGCCGCGCTGGATGAAGACCGAGAGACCGACAAACCGTCGGAGTAGAAGGCGTCGAGCACCGGGCCGGACCGCGTCGCCGTCTTGGTGACACGCTGGCCAGCGATCATATTGCCCGCCAGCCTGCTTGGCACCGGCCAGCCGTCCGCGTGCAGCTCGGCCAGCCGTGCCGCGCTCGGCCCGGTCGGTCCCAGGCCGAGCGGCGGGCAGGTAGGTGCTCCAGTCCTGCCCCTCCGGCGGGGGCATCGAGCCCGACGTCGCTGAGTCGCCGATCTCCAGGTCGATGAAGGCGCCCTCGCTGACTCGGTGGCCGGTCTGGTCGAACATCTCCCTGCGCAGCGGCAGGCCGGTGCCACGGTCCAGCCAGTACTGCGCGGCGAGCGTGCCGTCGTGGCGTCGCACCGCGACGATCTGGGCAGGCCGGTCGCTCGACGAGCCGGCGCCCGCGTACTCGACCACGTAGTTGGCGCGCAGCAAGGTCCAGCATGCGCCGGCGAGATGCTCAGCACGCCCGACCGCGCCGCCCGGCCAGCGTGCCCGGCAGCCGGCCGAAGCGCGTCCTGGTCGTCGGCGTCGCCGTCGCTGTGGGCGAGCTCGGGCTCGCCCGACCGGTGCCAGACGTCGATGAGGTAGGACGACGAGCCGCCCGGGCTCGTCCAGGCCACGATCTGGACGCCGCGGTAGGAGACCGCTGGCAGGCCGTCGCGGCGGCGCTCATCAAGCAGCAGTCCCCGCTGCACCGGCTGGATCGCCAGCCGAGGGCACTGCGACCCGCGGCTGAACGGGCAGGCCAGCGCGCATCGCCGCCGGCTGCGCCGGCATGCGTCGCTCGCCGGCAAGCGACGTTCGCGACCAGCGCCAGGCCGGCCAGTCGTCCCCAGCGCAAGGCCGCGCGACCCAGATCACCAGCCGCGAGCGCCTCCAGTAGAGCCAGAGCATCGGCGCCTACCTGGGGCTGCGGCTCGCTGACGTGGTGTGCCCGGCGACGGGCTGGCCTGCGCCGGGGCCGACGCAGCCGGGCTGGCGGTGGCGAGGAGACCGGGCTGAGTGCGGTCTGGCCGGTCGGCTGCGGACTGGCGAGCGGAGCCGGACGTGCGATCCTGTCCGGCTCGGCAGCTGCCAAGCTGCACCGCCCTGGCCTGCGCGGGTCCAGGCGCGCCTGCGTCGCTGGCTCGACCAGTACCCGCGCTGCCTGGCTGAACCGGCGCTGCGGCCTGGGCGTCCGGCCGGGCGCCTGGCCCGCGTCGAAGGCGTGCTGCAATCAGGTAGCTGTCGACCGACGGCGTGACCTTCGGCACGGGAGGCCGCGACCGACGCCATTGCCGAGCAGGAACGCGATGACCCCGATCGCGAGCAAGCGCACTGGTCGCCGAGCCGGTCGGCGATCTTCCAGCCTGGCGCGATCAGGCGTGGCACCCCAGGCGGCGGCACGACCCACCTGGGCGATCAGTCGCCTGCGACGGCGCAAGCACATCGCCAGGCGGCACACCGCCCTGGTCATCCTGGGCAAGCTCGATCAGCCGGCCGGCGATCGGTCGGCTCGGCGCGATGTGTCGCCGAGTGCCGTCAGCCGCCGCTTGAGCGCGCGCATCGCGTTGGCTTCCTGCCTGCACGACTGGCATCCGGCGACGTGGTTGAGCACCCGGTCGCGTTCGTGCCGTCGAGTTCGCCGTCGACTAGCGCGGACAGCCAGCGTCCGAGGTGGCTCACTGGCCCGCCCGCCTTCCCGCGACGCGCCTGGCACGCCAGGACATCGCTCGGCTGCCGCTGCAAGCCCTCGCCGAGCAGCGACCCGGCTGCGCAGCGGCCGCGCCGCTCGTCGACGCCGACTCCGCGGCCGGGCCGGCGATGCTCGAGCGCTGCGCGAAGCTGCGCGCGGCCGCGGTGGATCCTGCTGCGCACCGTCCCGAGCTTGACGCCGAGCGCGTCGGCGATCTCCTCGTAGGTCAGGCCCTCGATGTCGCACAGCACGACTGCCGCGCGGTACTCGGGCGGCAGGTCGGCAAGCGCCTCGGCGATGTCGTAGTCGAGATGGCGATCGTCGAAAGCCTGCGAGGGGGTCGGCTCGGCGCCGCTGCAGCCTGGCCGCGGTCTCATCGCCGAGTCCCTCGAACCTGATGCGCTGCCGCCTGCGAGTGATGTCGAGGAACAGGTTCGTGGTGATGCGATGCAGCCAGCCCTCGAATGTCCCGGGGGTATAGCTCGGCAAGTGACCTGAATACGCGGACGAAGACCTCCTGGGTCAGGTCCTCGGCGTCGTGGCTATTGCCGGTCAGCCGATAGGCGAGCCGGTACACCCGGGCCGAGTGCTCTTTGACAACGTCTTCCCAGCTCGGCGGCGTCCATGGCGCCGCCTGAGCGGCGCCGTCGGCTCCCGGGCCATGGTCCGCGGAATCGGCAGGCTCGGGCCCAGTCGGCACGGTGCCCGTAGGCACGGTGCCAGTAGGCACGAGACGCTCCTGCGCCGGCCGGGCCTGCGCGGTGCTGGTAGGCACGGGCCGGCTTCCTCCACCGCCTCAGTCTGCATCAACCGTCCCTTGCGTATCGTGTTCGCCGCGGCGGCTGGTTCGGCAGGGACCCGCCAGGTGCCGCGCTCCGCTCACCCTGATTCGGAACCCAAACCCTCAACGCCGGCCCGCACGGCGTGTTCCCGGCTGACCTCGGCTAACGCTAGGCTGCGGCGCGGGGAGAGTTTACTGGAGTTACCGGAGGCCGCCATCTTCCGCTCAGACGTCACAGGCATAGTCGATGAATTCGTCGCCGAGGACGAACCGCTGCTACGGCGCGCGCGAACGCCGAGCGAATTGGCGGTGCGGTCCCGGTCGCGCCGCTGACCGGCATGGTGCTGCGGTTTCTCGCGGCCGCGATCAGCGCGCGGGCGGTCGTCGAGATCGGCACGGGCTGCGGCACCTCGGGTCTCTGGCTGCTCCGAGGGATGCGCCAGGGAGCCGTACTGACCAGCGTCGACACCGAGCCCGAGCACCACGGCTGGCCAGGGCCGTGTTCAGCCAGGCGGGCTTCGGCTCGGGCAGGTACCGGCTGATCACCGGCCGCGCGCTCGAGGTCCTGCCCAGGCTGGCCGACAGCGCCTACGACATGGTGTTCTGCGACGCCGACAAGCGCGAGTACCCCGAGTACCTGTCCGCGGCGCTGCGCCTGCTCGGCCGGGCGGGATCGTCGCCTTCGACAACGCGTTGCGGGCGGACGAGGGCGCTAACCTGGCGCACCGCGACCCGGAAACGCGCATCGGTCGGCGAGTTGCGGGAACTGGTCTTCGCCGACGACAGCCTCGTGCCCATGCTGCTGCCCGACCGGCGACGGCCTGCTCGCGGCCGTCAAGCGGCGAGGGCCTGAGTCCGCCCGGCCTTCAGACTCCAGCCAACCAGCGCAACAGCAGCCTGGTGCCGAAGCCGGTGCCGCCTGCGCTCAGCTCCCCGTCATCCGCTCCGCTCCTGGCAGCCCCGGCGATATCAAGGTGCGCCCACGGCCTGGAGCCGGCGAACTCGCGCAGGAAGAGCGCGGCGGTGATGGAGCCGGCTCCGCCGTCATCGCGCGAGAGATTCGCCAGATCGGCGACCGGCGAGTCGAGGGCGCTGCAGTAGTCATCGGCGAGCGGCATCCGCCACAGCCGGTCGCCGCTCGCCTCGCCGGAGTCCAGGAGAGCCGTCGCGAGGTCGTCGCTGGTCGAGTACAACGCGGCCATGCTGCTGCCAAGGGCGATTCGCGCAGCGCCGGTCAGCGTCGCCACGTCGATGATTTGATCCGGCCCCAAGACCGCGTCGGCGTAGGCGATCGCGTCGGCGAGGACGAGCCTGCCCCTCCGCGTCGGTGTTCAGCACCTCCACGGTGCGGCCGCCGAACGTGGCCAGGACGTCGCCTGGCCGGTACGCGGATCCCGACGGCATGTTCTCCGCCGCGGCGACCAGCCCGGTGACCTTGTCAGCAACGCCCAGACTGGCCAGCGCCGACATGGCCGCGATCACCGCGGCCCCGCCGGCCATGTCCGTCTTCATCGCCTTCATGCCGTCGTTCGGCTTCAGCGACAGTCCGCCGCTGTCGAAGGTAATGCCCTTGCCGACCAGCACGACGTGCCGCAGCGCGCCGGGCGGCGAGTAGGTCAGCTCGATCAGCCTAGGCGGCCGGTCAGAACCCGAGCCGACGGCCAGCAGCCCGCCGAAGCCGGCGCTGGCAAGCTCCTGTTCTGCCCAAATCCTGACGCCAAGGCCAGACTCGGCCGCGACCTTGCTCGCGACATCGGCCAGCCACTGCGGGCACTTGCGCACCGAGGGCGTGTTAGTCAGATCCCTGGCCAGCGCCACCGCCGTCGCGAAGATGACAGCCTCGCCGATCGCCGCGACGCTGCCGCCGTCTGCCTGCCCGGCTGGCGAGCCGTCGTCGCGGGCCGCACCGGGCACGAGCAGCGTCAACTCGGCGTCCTTGGCCTGGCCAGCGGTCACGGCGGACTTCTCCGAATACCGGTAGCAGCCGAGCAGCACGCCTTCGGCGAAGGCCCTTACCTGCTCGTAGGGCTGACCGGCCACGACGGACGACACCGCGCGGTTGCCTGGCTGCAAGAGCCTGCCAAGCTCACCGCCGGCCCGCCGGAGCGCGCTGGGCGACCTGTCCCCGACGCCGAGAAAGACGATCCTGACTGTGGCGTCGCCAACTCTGGCAGCAACCTGGGCGAACTGTCCGGCCTTGCCGGTCAGCTGGGCAGCGCTCACGGTCTGGGCCGCGCCGGCCGGCAGCAGCGCGTCAAGGGCAGCGTCAGCGGCGACCGAACCGCCCGCTCCCACCGGGGCTACCACAAAATCGGCCAACTCGATGCCGCCGTCGGCGGCGGCATGCAGGTACGCCCCCGCCGTGCCGAGATCGGCGCGGTTCAGTGCTGTGACGGTACCAATAATGGGCATCAGTTCACGCCGCCTCAGCCGACGGCGGACGCAAGCGCATTGCTGAGTGCTTTCGCCTCGGTGGGCGTCAACTCGACAACGAGCCTGCCGCCGCCCTCAAGCGGTACGCGCATGACGATCCCGCGGCCCTCCTTAGTGACCTCAAGCGGACCATCACCCGTCCGCGGCTTCATCGCCGCCATCCGTCTCCCCTTCCTGTCGTCGGGCCGCGCACGCCTGCCGTGCCGCATCCGCCAGCGCCGCAATCGAGCCTTAACGCGGCGCCGCGGACGCCAAGCCTGCCGTCTGCTACCCGCTGCCCAGTGCCGCCAAGCCACATCTACATCAATCGGTACCTCTATTATCGTTCAGTTCCCTGACCTTGGTGGCATCGATCACCGTTAGACGGTCGCCCCGGGGGCAATCCGCGCGCGAGACTAGGTTCGTGAACGCCAGATCGGCACTGTTCGACATCTACGGCGATCACCTGCTCTCCCGACGATGAGCGGGCGCCGGTCGCTGCGCTCGTCCGGCTGCTCGCTCCGCTGGGGATCTCGGCTCCTGCCGTGCGCACGGCCGTGTCCAGGATGGCCAGGCAAGGCTGGCTCGTCCCGGTCAAGCTCCCGGCTGGCGCCGGATACCAGCTGACCCCGCGGGCCGTGCGCCGCCTGCAGGAGGCCGCCGACCGCATCTACCGGCACGACCCGCCACCATGGGACGGACGCTGGCATGTGATCGTCATCGAGCGGCTGGCCGACCGAGCCCGGCGCGAGCGGCTGAGGTCAGCACTGCGCTACCTCGGTTACGCGTGCCTGGACGGCGCCACCTGGATCAGCCCGCGTCCCTCGATCGAGCTCGACGCCGCTGCTAGCCGCGGAGCGGATCGGGGCCGAATGCTTCCTGGCCAGCTACGACGGCGACTCCCGGCACCTGGCCGCCAGGGCCTGGGATATCGCCGGCCTGGCCGGTGCCTACGCACAATGGCTCGGGCAAGTCCGCGCAGCTGCTCAGCGCGGCCGACGGAGATCAGCCGGACGAGACGGTGTTCGCGGTCGGAGCGAGCTCGTGCACGAGTGGCGCAAGTTCCTGTTCATCGATCCAGGGCTTCCGGCCGAGTTGCTGCCGGCCCGCTGGCCAGGCGCCAGGGCCGCCGAGGTGTTCCACGCCGAAGCCGATCGCCTGTTGCCCGCGGCGGCGCGCTTCGTGGACTGCTGTCTCGAGCGGGCCAGGCTCAGGCGGGAACGCGACCGGCCGCAGGCCAGGCCAGGCAGTACGGCTAACCGGCCACTGCGTCGCCCGCGTCGGCATCGCGGGGTTCCGCGTCGTCCGGCCCGGCGGGGTCGGGGGTACGCGCGGCGATCAGTTCCTCGTGGGCGCAGACGATCCGCTCGGTGGCCTCGACCAGATCGCTCGACCGTCAGCCGGTCATAGCCGCCGTCGGGCTCCTGCCACCACACGATGTCGCCGCGGCACCAGACGGTGAGCTGACGGCTGACCGACAGCACGGCCAGGTCACCGCCCATGGCTCGGTGACCGGGACCAAGCCGGCCCCGAGACCGCGGTCGGCCAGCGCCGCCGCGAGCTCGGCGATCGCGCGCGAACCACGCGGGGCGAGCCGCTCGCTGCGTGGCCAGGTCGCTGCCTGGCGGGATCCGCAGCGCGAACCAGACCGCCTTGCCCTGCACCTTCCAGGCGCCGAGCCGGCCACGGCTCAGGTGATGGCCCCACCGGCCCGGCGGACAGCCCCGCCACCATCTGCAGGCCGCGACCGCGAATCGAGTCAGGCCCCGCGGGGACGGCCGCGCCGACCGGCAGCGGCTCGCCGGCGTCCCAGCCAGGCTCGGAGTCGAAGATCTTGCAGACGAGCTCCCGGCCTGAGCCGAAGCGCGCGCAGGTACAGCCAGAATCTCAGGCATGCCGCTGACCGGCCGGCCCTGGCCGCCGAACTCGATGTTGCCGTGCGCGTTCATCGTGTTGGCGGCAAGCTCGCTTGCCATCGTGACGCCGTCGTGGACCAGGTCGCCGGGAGGTCGGAGCCCGCCAGCGCCTCGCGGAAGAAGCGGCGCGCAGCGCCGGCGCAGGTGTTGTCGAGCGGCAGCGGCCGCACGAAGCAGCCCCCGGCCCGCACGCTGGCCCAGCTAGCCCGATCCCGGCCCCGCCATCGTCGACGGGTCCGCCGGCGAGTGCGCCAGCACGCGCGAGAGCCTGCGTCGCGCTGGGCATCGTGGGAGCCGCTAGCTCGGACACCGGAGCCGCCAGCCAGCCCGTCCGCCTGGGCGGAGCGTTTCCTGCCTCGGCTGCGCGCCGCGGACCCCGGTCGGCGGGTGTCAGTAACATCCTGGCCCCGCCTTCCTCAAGTTCAGCATCTGTGAAACACAGATTACGAGTCATTTGGCACTCTTCGCAATGACCCTGGCAGATATAACCGTGAGCTACATTGCCGGACACATTGCCATCTCGCCTGCCCGACCCGGTTCTCGCTGCCCGAACTGGCATCGTGGTTTCGCACTATTTGTTAGAACGATTATGGTGTATTGGGCTCAGGTAGCTGCCGTGTAGAGTTGACATTGGCGGTCTTCTTTCCAGGCTAGACCGCCAGACGCCTCGAGACAGGCGCAGATACAAAAAGGAGTCCCCCCGAGGCTCCCTCCTCGGGGGGATTCCGCTTGTCAGGCCTGGCCCCGGTATGCCTGGCCGGGCGGGCCGTTCGGCCGCCCGCTAGATGTCGTAGCGGCCACTCTTGATATCGGCGAGCAGCGCCGCGAATTGCGACCGGCTGCACTACGTGCGCCCCGTCGTCGATGCGCGCGCTGTCCCTGCACGGCGACGACGTCGCCGAGATTGGCGGCTACCTCCACGCAGCCGCCGTTCGCATAGCTTGCCCTGGCCTTTCGCCAGACGGCACGAGACAGGTCAGTCATCGATTACTCCAGTCGTTCAGAGAGCTGCTTCAGATACACGGCCGTGTCCCGCGGCTCGAGCGCCACGTCCACGGCCCGGTCGAAGGCCTCGACATAGCTGTTCATGTACTCGGCATCGCTGACCTCCTGAATTCCGTGGTCGTGTTCGGTGAAGACCAGGCTGGCCTCGCCGCCGTCGTAGTCGAAGATCTGGACGGCGGAGAACAGGCCGGGCGGCGGACCGTCGGCGAACCGCTGCAGATGCAGGTGCACGCCCTGGCGCTCGCCCATCTCGACCAGATGCAGCAGCTGGTCGCGCCGCTCTGCCCTGCTGCCCCACCGGTACAGCAGCGATGCCTCCGTGATCACGGCCTGCAGCTGGGGCAGCGTGCCCTTGTCCCGCTCGAGTATCTGCTGGCGGCGCAGCCTTGCCTCGGTCGCTCGCCGCCGCCACGCGGGCGGCTTTCCGGCCGAGCGCATGAGCGCGTCGATGTAGTCAGGCGTCTGCAGCAGCCCGGGGATGACCAGCGGGAAAAACACGCGGATCCGGGATGCGTCGGCCTCGAAACCAGGAAATTCGTTGTCGAAGATGTCCTGGTAGTCGCGCCACCACGGCCTGACCCTCGCCTGCAGCGCCAGGGCCTCGATCTCCCTGCTGGCGAATTCGTCGGCCTCGTAGAACCTCAGCAGGTCCCTGATGTCGCTCATCTCAGGACGCTTCCACTGGTTGGCCTCGAAGCGCCCGACCTTGCCCCGGCCCCAGTTGAGCATGTCGCAGACATGGTTGGCGGTGTATCCGGCGTCGACCCGGAGCTCGGTCAGCCTGCGCGCCAGGCGGAGCTTGGCGATGGTAGCGCCATAGGCGTCATCGCTCATCCGGCTGCCTCCTCGTGCCCGCTGCGGCTTACCTTAACGTGCCTTAAGTTGCGATTCACAATTCATGTCCTCAATCGTTATGTAGGCAAATTAGCGAACTGCATTACGGTCGCTGCGGGTTCGCTTGCCGGTCACCTGGCGGGCGCCGCACGGCCCGGCGCTTCTCGCGCCTAGGCCGGGTGCGCCAGTGCGCAGAGTTAATTCGCACGCCAGGTCGAACTCACCGCGCTCGGCACCATCGATGAAGCACATCCACTCGGTCCTGTCGTAGACGAGCACCCGGGCCTCCGGATCGCCGGCCACCCTGAGCAGCACCCAGTCCACGGCCTGCCCGCCAGCCGCGTCGTGGTGCCCCGGCTCGCCGCCACCGCGGGCGGCGACGAACGCGACCTCGAAGGAGCCGGCCTGGTTGCCGGAACGCTGCCAGTCCAGCGCGGCCAGGTCCACACCGAGGTCGGCAGGCGTCGGCTTGGCTGGTGCACCGTCCGGCTGCCTGCGGGCCGCGGCCTGATCGGCCTGGATGACGGTGACATTCGCCGCTTGCGGCGCGCAGGGCTATCTCGGCCGTGCGGCGCCATCGGATCCTGGTTTCCGCCGATGTTCAGGTCCCATATCGGGCGCTATTCAGGGAGGATCAGCGCTCCGGCGGAAACAACCGCCGAGATGGTCGTTGACTACCCCGCACGCCTGCATCATCGCGTAGGCCGTGACCGGTCCGGTGAAGCGGAATCCGTGCCTGCCGCAGGTGCACGGACAGCGCCTTCGAGGCCGGAGTCCACGCAGGCACGTCATCGAGGGTCAGCGGCGGGGCTTCGCTTCCGCCCGCATAGCCCCAGACCGTCTCGGCCAGCCCGGCGGGCAGGTCGAGTGCGGCGCGGGCGTTGTTGATCGTAGCCTCGATCTTGGCCCGGTTGCGCACGATCCCGGCGTCGGCCAGCAGCCTGGTCACGTCGTCGGTCGCCGAACGCCGCGACGGCCGCCAGATCGAACCCGCGGAACGCGGCGCGGAAGTTCTCCCGCTTGCGCAAGATGGTCAGCCAGGACAGCCCCGACTGAAATGCTTCAAGGCACAGCCGCTCGAACATGCCCGATGTCATCGCGGACCGGCCTCCCCCACTCATCGTCGTGATAGCTGAGGTACTCGGCGGTGCCCAGGCCCAGGGGCAGCGCGGCTGGCCGTCCGGGCCGGCGACGAGGACCTCTCATCACGATGGCGGCCGCGGCTGGCGGCCTTACCGTGTCCTGACAGGACTTCGCCGACGGTCAGGCCGGCGGCTCGCTCGCAGGCGGCTCGGGCTCGGCCTCGCACGGCTCAAGCTCGGCGCCGGCAGCTCCGCGGGCCCGGCAGCCGGCAGCCCTGCTGGCCCTGCGGCCGGCAGCTCTGCGGGCCCGCCGCCCGCCCGTGGCCGCAGCCGCCAGAGCTCCTGGCGCAAGCCGCGCGATCTCGGCGTCCTGCTCGGCGATCAGCCAGGCGGCCGCGTCAGTGCCTCGTCTGTCGCCTGCTCCTGATAGCCGAACAGCCCGACCGGCAGCCTCAGCCTCGCGATGTCGGCGGCCGTTCTGATCCGCGGCGAAAGCACGGGCAGATCCCGGCTGGATTCGCGCGATCTCGCCGCCCCGGCCCATCGCGACCGACGACCACGCCGAGCCAGGATCGCGATGGCAGCCGCGAGCAGCACGAAGTACACAACCAGATGGTGCCACGGCAGGGGCGATGCTGACACCATCTGGGCGGGGCACACCACCCGGGTCAGGCGGATTGCCGCGGATCGGGCAGGCGCCGCCACGGTCAGGCGTTGACGCCGTGATCGCGCAGAACGTCGTTGAGCGTGGCCTTGTCGTGCCGGTCGCCCGTCGGCCAGCCGCTTGAGCACCAGAACGCACGGCATGCCGAACTCGCCGCCCGGCGAACGCTGCGGCCACGCGTGCCGCTGACGCAGACCGACCAGGCCGGCGCCTCGCCGCGGGGCAGTTCCTCGCCCGTTTGCACGTCGATCACGTGCGTGGTCGGGCGTCAGGATCGTCCCGGCGCCGAGCACCGCTCCGGTTCGCACCCTGGCGCCGTTGACGACCATGCGAGCGGGACCCGATGAAAGCGTCGTCCTCGACGACCACGGGGACGGCGTTCGGAGGCTCAAGCACTCCGCCGATGCCGACTCCGCCGGACAGATGGACATTCTTGCCGATCTGGGCGCACGACCCGACCGTCGCCCAGGTATCCACCATCGTGCCGGAGTCCACGAAGCGCGCCTATGTTGACGAAAGAGGGCATCAGCACGGCGCCAGGGGCGACGTAGGCGCCCCACCGCACGATCGCGCCTGCCACGACCCTGACGCCGTCGAGCCGTTCGGGTCAGCGGCACCCTGTCGTGATAGCGGAAGTCGCCGACCTGCGACTCGCACCATCGGCAGCACCCGGAACGCGAGCAGGATCGCCCGCTTCGCCCGCTCGTCCACAACGACGGCATCGCTGTCGGGATCCAGCCAGGCGACCCGACCTGGCCCGCGTCGATCAGGTCGACGGCGGCGGCGATCGCCGTCGCGGGCCTGCGGCGTCGTCCGGCGTCAGCCGTGCGCGGTCCGTCCCAGAGCTGGTCGATCTGGTCGGGCAGCGGGGAGCTCACCGGCGGCGCCTGACAGGAGTCGTGTCCATGGTGAGCGAGCCTAGCGGGTGCCGATAGCAGGTAACTTCTGATGCGTGGCAGCAGCTCGCTCTCGCCGGGCCGGGGCGGCAGCCGTTCTTGTCATCGTGCTGATCATCACCGCGCTGGCGATCTCGAAGGCGAAGCATGTGCGCTTCCCGACGCCGATCAGCAGCGGCTGCCTCGTTCACGGCGGCCAGTTCGACGTACCGCTCGATCCGGGTCAGGCGAGCATCGCGGCCACGATCGCGGGCGTGGCCACGCACCGAGTCGATGCCGGTGCGCGCGGTGACGATCGCCTACGCCACAGCCCTGCAGGAATCGGACCTGGCAGAACCTCAGCTACGGCGACAGGGACTCGGTCGGCGTCTTCCAGCAGCGGCCGTCGGAAGGCTGGGGCACCAGGCGTCAGCTGCTCGACCCCGTCTACGCCAGCACGCGGTTCTTCGCCGCGCTGGCCGCGGTCCCGCGCTATCTGCACCTGCCCGTCTACCAGGCGGCGCAGGCCGTGCAGCACAGCGCGGACGGGCAGCGCGTACAGCCAGTACGCGCCGCAGGGAGCCGCCATGGCCGGCGGATTCAGCGGCCGGCGGCCGCATGCGGTGTGGTGCTGGTACGGGGCCGAGCGTCGGCAGGCCGGAGCAGGCTGAGCGCCGCCGAAGCCGAACTGCAGCGGACCTTCGGCAGGCTGCGGATCAGCCACGTCGGCGATCCGGCCGCCCAGGTCCGCGGGTGCACAGGCCGGCGGCGGCTGGGCGGTTGCCGCCTGGCTGGTCAGCCATGCGAGCAAGTTCCGGCTCAGGCACGTGAACTATCAGGGCTATCAGTGGACCGCCGCGCACGGCAGGAAAGGCTGGAGACTGCGAGGGGGGCACGCTCGCTGCCGCGGCAGCCCAGCGTGGGGTGCGTTTCGGCTGATAACCTGCGATGCCTGCGGAGTTGCCGGCATCTGCTAGCGAGCCAGGTCGGCTTCGCGCGCGCCGGCCTGATCCGCGATACTTGGAGTCGGGTGCCGCGTGACCGGCGCCCAGCCCGCGGTGTGAAAGAGGAGTTCGTCAGTGACGTACATCATCGCCCTGCCTTGCGTCGATGTGCTTGACCGGGCATGCATAGAAGAGTGCCCCGTCGATTGCATCTACGAGGGCGAGCGCATGCTCTACATCCACCCGGACGAGTGCGTGGACTGCGGGGCGTGCGAGCCGGTCTGCCCGGTGGAGGCCATCTACTACGAAGACGACGTGCCTGCGCAGTGGAAGGACTACTACAAGGTCAACGTCGACTTCTTTGACGATCTCGGCTCGCCGGGCGGCGCATCCAAGACCGGGAAGATTGGCAAGGACCACCCGATCGTCGCCGCGCTGCCGCCGCAGGCCGCAGAGCACTGACTTCTTGCGATGCCGCGCAATGGCAGTCGCCGACGCCGCAGCCACGTCGGTCCGGCGGACCAGGACGCTCGCATCGCGGCTGCCCGGATTCCCCTGGGACCGGCTCGCCCCGGCGGCGGCAGAGCGGCCGCGGCGCACCCTGACGGGATCGCCGACCTGTCGATCGGCACGCCCGTCGATCCTGTGCCCGCGATCATCCAGGACGCGCTGAGCCGCCGCGGCCGACTCCCCCGGCTACCCGCTGACCAAGGGCACCGCCGCGCTGCGGGCCGCGGCGGCCGGCTGGCTGGCCCGCCGGCATCGGCGTCGCGGTCAGCCAGGACGCGGTGCTTCCGGTGATCGGCACCAAGGAGCTGATCGCCTGGCTGCCGACGTTGCTCGGCTGCGGGCCTGGCGACGCCGTCAGCTTCCCTGAGCTCGCCTACCCGACCTACGACATCGGAGCCAGGCTGGCCGGCGCGCAGGCGGTGGCGACCGACGAGCCCGGACCGCGCCGGCGGCGGGCCGGTGAGGCTGGCCTGGCTGAACTCGCCGTCCAACCCGACCGGCCGGGTGCTGCCCGCCGGCCAGGATGCGCGAGCTCGTGGCCTGGGCGAGGTCGGCTCGGGCGCCGTGCTCGCCTGCGACGAGTGCTACATCGACCTCGGGTTCGACGCCGCGCCGGTGTCGGTGCTGCACCCCGACGATCTGCCGGGCGCTCGCACGACGGGCTGCTCGCGGTCTACTCGCTGTCCAAGCGGTCCAACCTGGCCGGGTACCGGGCCGGTTTCGTGGCCGGCGATCCCGCGCTGGTCGCCGCGCTGCTCGAGGTGCGCAAGCACGCCGGGATGATCGTGCCCGCGCCTGTTCAGGCCGCGATGACCGCGGCGCTGGGTGATGACAGCCACGCGGCGGAGCAGCACGCCAGGTACGCCCGGCGTCGCGGCGGTGCTGCGGCCCGCGCTCGAGCAGGCCGGCTGGGTCGTCATCGCACTCCGAGGCCGGCCTGTACCTGTGGGCGGCGCACCCGGACTACGACTGCTGGGAGTCGGTCAGCGGTGCTGAGCGAGATCGGCATCCTGGTGTCGCCGGGCGAGTTCTACGGCCGGGCCGGGAGCGGTCACATCCGGGTGGCGCTCACCGCGACCGACGAGCGGATCGCCGCCGCAGCCGCCCGCCTCGCGCGCCCTCGCCTAGCCCGCAGGCCTCCTGCAGCCACGGGATCGCGCGCAAGGAATCGCCGTCAGGCGCCGATCTGCGCAACGAATCGCTGCTGACGCGCATGAGGCGCCTGGGTACATACGGGCCCGCTGGCTCCTAGGCTCGTGATGATCACCAGCACCGGGAGGCGCCATGACGTCGCATGCACGCATCGCACCGCGAGTCGACGCATGCCGCGGACATATCTCATGTGCCCGCCGGAGTACTTCACGGTGAAGTACGCGATCAACCCGTGGATGAACCCCGACCATCCGGTCGACCTCACGCTTGCGAAGCGGCAGTGGGAGCAGCTCAGGGCGACCTACCTCAGCCTGGGCCACACGGTGCGCATCATCGACCCGGAACCCGGCCTGCCCGACATGGTCTTCGCCGCGAACGGCGCCACCGTCATCGGCGGCAACGTGCTCGGATCCAGGTTCAAGCATCCTGAGCGGCACCAGGAAGGCGCCGCCTACATGAACTGGTTCCGGCGATCCGGCTACCAGGTCGTCGAGCCCGGTGCACGTGAACGAGGGCGAGGGCGACATCGTGCTACGCCGGTCGGCGATCATCGCCGGCTACGGGTTCCGCAGCGACGAGGCCGTCAGCGGCGAGGCCGACGGCGCTGTTCGGCCTGCCGGTGATCAGCGTCCGGCTGGTGGACCCGCGGTTCTACCACCTGGACACCGCCATGATCGTCCTCGACGAGAACACGGCGGCCTATTACCCCGCGGCGTTCGACGAGGCCGGGCAGGCGGCGCTTGCCGCGCATTTCCCCGAACTGATCGAGGCGAAGGACGCCGATGCCGAGGCGCTCGGCCTCAACGGGATCAGCGACGGCCGCAACGTGGTGCTGCCGGTGCAGGCCGAGGGCCTGGCGCGCGAGATCAGACGCCGCCGGCTTCACGGTCGTGCCCGGTCGACATGTCGGAGTTCAAGAAGGCAGGCGGCGGGCCCAAGTGCTGCACGCTGGAACTGCAGGTAAGCGGGAGGTACACGTGCAGGCGAACCATCTGTCGGCCGCCCAGCTCAGCGCCCAGGCCGCCGTGCACAGCGCGCACAACTACCACCCGCTGCCCGTGGTGATCGCCGAGGCCGAGGGTGCCTGGGTCACCGACGTCGACGGCCGGCGCTACCTGGACATGCTCGCCGCGTACTCGGCGATCAACTTCGGCCACCGGCACCCGCGCCTGGTCGCCGCCGCGCAGCGGCAGCTCGAGCGGGTCACCCTGGTCAGCCGGGCGTTCCAGCATGACCAGTTCGGCCCGTTCTGCGCCGAGCTTGCCGCGATGGCCGGCATGGAGATGGTCCTGCCGATGAACACCGGCGCCGAGGCCGTCGAGACCGCGATCAAGACGGCGCGCAAGTGGGGCTACGAGGTCAAGGGCGTGCCCGCGGACGAGGCGGTGATCATCGCCTTCGAGGGCAACTTCCACGGCCGGACCACGACGATCATCAGCTTCTCGACCGACCCGGACGCGCAGGGACT
This sequence comes from uncultured Actinomycetota bacterium, assembly GCA_963720595.1. Lineage (GTDB taxonomy): Bacteria > Actinomycetota > Actinomycetes > Streptosporangiales > Streptosporangiaceae > Chersky-822. The sequence goes on from CAVRFY010000005.1 coordinate 1,881,923, forward strand.
CCTACGGGCCGTACACGCCGGGCTTCCGCGTCGTGCCGTACGGCGACGCACAGGCGCTCGCCGCCGCCATGGACGAGCGGGTGGTCGGCGTGCTGGTCGAGCCAATTCAGGGCGAGGCGGGCGTGATCGTGCCGCC